>CAWIID010000021.1:0-58224 GCA_963836055.1 uncultured Alphaproteobacteria bacterium | reverse complement strand
GAATAGGGCGCGGTAATGCCGTCCCCTGCGTTCCGTCATTTTCGGTGAGCGCCGCGAAAACGTGGTGCCCTTTTTGGACTAATGAATTCGTGAAGCCGGGCTCGGCATCTTCCAGAACGATGAAAAGCGGCGTACCAACATCGGCGAGGGCGCGCGCAGCTTCCGTATTTTTCGCGACGATCGCTCTTGAATGAAAAAAGTCGCGGTAATCCGGAGGATATTGGTCGATTGCGCCATAGAGAAACGCCTTGGCTTCAATGGGGGCATCCGCTTGAAGCGCAAAAACGCTTGGCTCATCGAGTAACCATCGCCATGTACGGGTAGCGCTATCGTCCCTGTCCGCCAAAACGAGGGAGACACTTAGCGGAGGCGCCGTCGATAATGACCATTCGCGCCATATCTGATCAAGAGTTTCGACATCTTCCGGGATTTTACCGATTAGGTGGGCGAACCAAAGAGCGACTGCCGGGAAACGCTCTAGCCATTGGACCAGATCGACCGCATCGAGGGCGCAACGTTTTTCCAGAAACCTTCCGCTTGCTTTTCTTTTTGCCACTCCGCTTTTTTGGCCCAGCGACGCGGTGTGGCGAACACGACGTTGTTTTTGATGCAGTGAAGTGCAGCGGGTCTTTTTTCCGGTGCGCGTAATCCTTGTCGGCTTTGACCTTTGGGTTTTGGTCGGTTCCCAACTCCCAACCGGCCGGGCCTAAGGGAATAACAGGGGAGGCGGCTTCCATGTTACTCTGCCCATCCCAGCCGCGCATGGCGACGCTGTCGCCGGATGGAAACCGCAGTTCGGCGTGATAGCCCGCTTCTGCGAGCACGAGCCGGCGAATGAGTTCGGGGAATTTCTCTTGCCCGATGCGGCTAGCGCCCCACCGATTTAGATCGCTTTGGTGATCCACCGGATGGGAGTGACGCGGTCTTGCGTTACGCGGCTCCGAGACCGAAATCTGGAGGGGTGTCGACAACCGCACCCCCAGGCGGAAAGCTGATTTTTTCCTTTTCGAGGGCTGCCTTCAAGGCCTCAAGGGTATTGGTGACCGGGAGCGTTGCCCCCGTTCAAAGTCGGCGACGGTCGATACGGCCACGGAGGCCCGCCGGGCGAGGTCCTGTGGGACCACCCTAAAAGGGCGCGAGCAGCCCGAGATTGAGCCGGGGTGAGGGAGAGTTGACTATTTTGGTCTGGCATCATACGAAATATATGACATAGGTAATCCTATAGCAAGTGTATGGTTTTTCGAGGAGTTGCGGAGATTAGCCCCCCTTATCGCCGCATATTTTGCGGAGAATATTGAATTTGCGGAGAATACGCCCATGATCTCCGCAAAGAAATAGGGAAATGGCCGCTTATATCCACGAGCTACTGACTTGGCCGCGTTTCCGCTGGTCGGAAGACGCCATAGCCAAGGACCTGAGCGATGCTCGGCATCGTCAGGGCCTCCTTGCGGGCCATATGGAAGCCTTGGGTTTTCCCTCCGGAAGGAAGCCGTCCTCAGCACCCTGACCGAGGAGGTCCTCAAATCCAGCGAAATCGAAGGCGAAATCCTCGACCGCGACCAAGTTCGCTCCTCGTCGCCGTCGCTTGGGCATGGATATGGCGGCGCTGCCGCCGCCGATCGACATGTCGAAGGCGTCGTCGAAATGATGCTCGACGCCACCCAGAATTATCCGGCGCCGCTCACCGAAGGAGCGCCTGTTTGGCTGGCACGCCGCGCTGTTCCCAACCGGCCGCAGCGGCATGCGCAAAATCACGGTCGGCGCCTGGCGCACCGAAAAGCCAGGACCGATGCAGGTGGTCTCCGGCCCGATCGGCCATGAGAACGTCCATTATGAAGCGCCGGCCGCGCCTCGCTCGAAGATGAAATGAAAGCCTTCCTCGATTGGTTCAACGGCCACGAAGACATGGATCCGGTGTCAAGGCCGCCATCGCGCACCTGTGGTTCGTTACGATCCATCCGTTCGACGATGGCAACGGCCGCATCGCTCGCGCCATCGCAGACATGGCGCTTGGCTCGCTCCGAAGCGAACGCGCATCGCTTCTACAGCATGTCCGCGCAGATCCGGCCGGAGCGGAACGCCTACTATGACATCCTGGAGAAACTCAGAAAGACGACCTCGACATTACTGCATGGCTGCAATGGTTTCTTAGTTGCCTGACTAGGCTTTCCATGGCGCCGAGAGATATTTGCAGGGCCGTTCTGAGCAAGGCGGATTTTGGGAAATCCATGGCGATGGGTTGTTCAACGAACGACAGCGTAACATCATCAACCGCCTTCTGGACGGTTTCGAGGGCAAGCTTACCTCTTCAAAATGGGCGAAGCTCGGGAAAACCTCTCAAGACACCGCCAACCGCGAGATCAAAGAACTCGTTGAGCGTGGCATTCTGAAACAGGAAGGTGGCGGGCGCAGTACCAGCTATTCGCTGATTGGAGAGGTTACTTAGGCCATCGATCTCGCTGCGAGCCAACTTTGCGTCGACAAGACGGAGTTGACGCGATTGGACGCAAATGGACGAGACGGGACATGGCAATAACCAACGTTGATGTCCGTGTAAAAGCGAGAAGCGGACCGATCGCCTAGCATGAGGTGGGACAATCTCCAAAATACCCATTGAGACTTAATGGGACTGTTGGCAAACGTGGGACACGATAAGCTATTGACAAGCGTCGTCTGTTTCGCCCCTCTCCTGGGCACCAGCACAAAAATACGTTTTTGATTTTGCAGTGTTTTTTTCTGAAAGAGTCTGACCTAACAAGTCGGAATCGAACCGATCTGCTGGGACGGCAATCTCGCTTCGTCAGCTGTTGCCGTGCGGTTTTGTGTGGTCGCTTCGATAGAATTGACTGGGCATCGCCGGGCATGCTTGGTGCGTACCAGATCACCCGACAATCCACGTAGTACCGCGCCCATGCCCAAGCTCTACGAAGCCCTCGCGGAAGCGTTCCTTGCAGAGGGAGTCGACACGCAGTTCGTCCTGATGGGCGACGGCAACATGCACTGGTCCACCGCCTTTGCCAAACTGCCGGGCGTGCATACCATCCACGTCAGGCACGAGCACGTCACCGTAGCGGCGGCGACAGCCTACAACGTGGCCACCGGCAAGGTCGCCGTTGCCTCGGTCACCTGCGGCCCCGGCGTGACCCAGGTGATGACGGCGTTGCCGGCCGCGGTTCGCGCTCGCCTGCCGATGGTGGTGTTCGCCGGCGAGTCGCCGATCAACGCCAAGTTCTACAACCAGTACATCGACCAGGCGCCGCTGGTGACGGCGACCGGGGCGCATTACATCGCCGCGCATAGCGTGCCGCGGATGATGGACTACGTGCGCGAGGCCTTCCACATCGCCAAGTACGAGCGGCGGCCGGTGGTGCTGGGCATTCCCTACGACCTGCAGAAGGTCGAATACATGGCCAACCAGCCCTACGAGACCTCGGCGATGTACCAGCCCAAGGTCGGGCGCATGCAGCCCGATCCCGAGGTCGTGGCCGAGGCCGTCGAGCGGCTTGCGGCAGCGAAGCGGCCGATCATTCTCGGCGGCCGCGGCGTGCTGTGGTCCGGCGCGCGCGATGCGGTGATCAAGCTCGCCGATCGCTGCGGCGCGTTACTCTCCAACACGCTGCCGGCGCGCGGTCTTTTCCACGACCACCCGTTCGGGCTCGGCACGACCGGCAGCTACTTCACGTCGCTGGGCAGAGAAATGTACGAGTCCGCGGACGTGGTGCTCGCGGTCGGCACTAGCCTGTCCTACTACGTCGGCGGCGGGCACTATTGGGGAAAGGCCTGCAAGATTCAGTTGGACGATGCGCCGCGCGGCCTGCGCGACGGCCAGAAGGCCGCCGACCTCTACGTCAGATCGGATGCGCTGGCCGGCGTCGAGGCTATCCTTGCCGGCCTCGACAAGACGCTGGGCGCCGGCAAACCGACGGCGGCTTCCATACGCTCGAAAGAACTCGCGCATCGCATCGCGACCGAGCCGGCCGAACTCGATGCCATTCGACATCGCGCCCGGGGTACTGGATCCACGCGAGGTGATCCGAGCCATCGACGCAGTCGTGCCAAAGGATTGGGACTGCGTCGTCGGCGGCGGCCATCAGGCCTATTTCAACACCCAGATGCGCGGCAGGCCGGCGGAGCGCTACACGACCGTCCGCGAATTCGGCGCGGTCGGCAACGGCCTGTCATATGCGCTTGGGGTTGCGGCGGCGCGCCGGCAGGGCCGCGACGGCAAGATCGTGCTGTTCGAAGGCGACGGCGGGCTCCTGTTCCATATCCAGGAACTCGAGACGCTCAAGCGTTGCGGATATCGCATCCTGATCTGCGCGATGAACGACGGCGGCTACGGCTCGGAGTTTCACAAGCTGCGCGCAGACGGCCTCGACGACAGCCTCGCTGTGTTCGGCCGGCCCGCGCTCGAAAACATCGCCCGCGGTTTCGGGCTTCGCGGCCACGAGATCCGCGATGTGTCGGTCATCCCAAAACTGTTCGCCGATTTCGCCGCGCAGGGCGACAGCGAAATCTGGAACATCCAGATTTCCGATCAGGTCACGGCGCCGGTGATCCGCCAGACCATCAAGCGCGGGCATGGCAATATGTGAGCATTTCTGACAAATTGGCTTTGTTAGAACGAATTTCGCTCAGGTTGAAATGCTCTGTCCTTCGTCATGCGCGGGCTTGACCCGCGCATCCATGCTGACTGCCCGCAAATCGAGACCGCAGCATGGATTGCCGGGTCAAGCCCGGCAACGACGAATGGAGAGGACATCGATCTTGCGCGCCGCGGCAACGCGCGATCGGCATCATGTCCTTTCTGGAATCATGAACGGGCCGAAACCGATCGCAAAGTCCTGCGCCGCCGACCGGAACCGATGTCGGCGTCCGCGGTATGACCGGCATCGCGCGTCTGCGTCGGATCGGTGAGCGTGCGCAGGGCAGCCATAGGAGCGGACATCGGCGAAAGCCGCCCTATGATCTTGCTGACCCGATCGCGAGAGGGGTGGGTAGCTGCCGCATAACATGACGATGCCCACAACCATGGTTGGACAGGCCCCGATCGCCACATTATTCATGCGGCGAACCTGTCGGGCGACAAACGCGAGCCGAACATGACTGACACACTTGAATATGCGCCGCCGGAAGTCTGGGTCTGGGACAAGAGCGACAGCCCCAATTGGCGCTACAGCCATACCAATCGCCCTGTCGCGGGCGCGACGCATGAGAAGGAACTGCCGCGCGGCAAGCATCCGCTTCAGCTTTATTCCTTGGCTACGCCAAATGGCGTCAAGGTTACAATCATGCTGGAGGAATTGCTGGCCGCCGGCCATAGCGGAGCGGAATACGACGCCTGGCTGATCCGGATCGGTGAGGGCGACCAGTTTGGCAGCGGATTTGTCGGGGTGAACCCGAACTCCAAAATCCCGGCGCTCATGGACTACAGCGAGCAGAGGCCGCGACGCGTGTTCGAATCCGGTGCGATTCTGCTCTACCTGGCCGATAAATTCGGCGCGTTTCTGCCAAAGGACCGCGGCAAGCGCACTGAGGCGCTGAACTGGCTGTTCTGGCAGATGGGTTCAACGCCCTATCTGGGCGGCGGCTTCGGGCATTTCTATGCCTATGCTCCGGTGAAGATCAAATACGCCATCGACCGTTTTACGATGGAGGTGAAACGTCAGCTCGACGTGCTCGACCGGCAACTTGCGGGCAATCGATTCGTTGCCGGCGATGAATATTCGATCGCCGATATGGCGATCTGGCCGTGGTACGGCAACGGCATGTTGAACGGCGCCTCCTACAACGACCCGCGCAAATTCCTGCAGACGCACGAATATAAAAACCTGACGCGCTGGACGAAAGAAATCGGTGAGCGTCCGGCCGTCAAGCGCGGACGAATGGTCAACCGGACCAGCGGGCCGCCTGAACAACAGTTGCACGAGCGCCATGACGCCAGCGATTTCGAAACGAGGACGCAGAACAAGATCGACACGCGGGCGGCCCCGCACGGCTGAGCGCGTGCATTGCTCATAGGGAGCTTCCCATGGCGGAGCGAAAGGACTTTCGGCGGATCGGTTTGCTGCTGCCATCCTCAAGCTCGGCGCAAGAATGGGATATCGGCAGGGCGCTGCCGGACGATATCACGCTGCACGTGGCGCGGATGCGGTTGAACAACGTGGATGCGGACTCGACGCTGCGGATCGTCCAGGAAATCGAAGCCGAGAGTCAAAAACTGGCTGATGTCGACGTTGATGTGATCATATTTCCAGCGACCGCCCCTTCGTCGCGCATGGGCCCCGGCTACGACCAGGAGCTGATCAGGCGAATCAGCGCGGCGAGCGGCAAGCCGGCCACCACCGCCTCGACCGCGCTGCTCGAGGCATTGCGTGCGCTTTCGGTCAAACAGATCGTCCTCGGCGCGCCGTGGAGTGCTGCGGTCAACCAGAGCGTCGCGGCGTTTCTTGAAGCCAACGGAGTCAAGGTCCTCGCGCAGGAGGCGCTGGGCCTCGTCCGCAATCTCGAGATCGGACTCCTCGATCCGCAAACCGCCTTCGATATTGGGCGCCGCGTGGACAGGCCGGAAGCCGATGCGGTCATGCTGGCTTGCGGCAATTGGAGCACATTCAGCATCGTCGATGCGCTGGAGCAGAACTTAGGAAAGCCTGTGTTGACGACAAACCAAGTCAGCCTATGGCATGCGCTGAAGATAATGGGCACGCGGCCGCTCGACGGGCCCGGCGTTTTGCTGCGCCGGCATCTGGGCCGTGAAGCCCCGCGACATGCTGTTGGTGCAGACACTTGATGAATCGGCGGCTGTTTTTCATATTCAGGAGGTCGGTACGCTCAAGCGTAACCCCTCTCCTGGGCACCATGCCGAGCCCAAACGCAGTGGACCACATCGCATGACCATCCGCCTGCATCGCGGCGATCTGCCAGACCTCTCGCGCTATAAGGGCGCGGTGGCGATCGACACCGAGACCATGGGGCTCAGTCTGACCCGCGACCGGCTATGCCTCGTGCAACTTTCGCCCGGCGACGGCTCCGCCGACGTCGTGCAGGTTGCCTCACCGGCCGCCGATGCACCCAATCTGAAACAACTCCTTGCCGATCCAGGCGTGCTCAAGATTTTTCATTTCGCGCGGTTTGACCTCGGCATGCTCTGCAAGACTTTTGGCGTCATGCCGGGGCCGGTTTATTGCACCAAGATCGCGTCGCGGCTTTGCCGCACCTATACGGACAAACACGGCCTCAAGGACCTCGTGCGCGAAGTCCTCGGCCACGATCTTTCGAAGCAGCAACAACTCTCCGATTGGGGCGCCGGGCAACTCAGTGACGCGCAGATTTCCTATGCGGCGTCCGACGTGTTCTATCTGCACGCGCTCAAGGAAAGACTTGATGCCATGCTGGCGCGTGAAGGCCGCGAAAAATTGGCCGAGGCGTGCTTTGGCTTTCTCCCGGACCGGGTGCGGCTCGACATCGCGGGCTTCGCCGCCGAGGATATATTCGCCCATTCCTGAGGCAAAATCGGACTATTCTCAGCCGAACTCGGATCACCGGACCCCGGTGGCCGCGTCCGGGCCACATTCGCGAGCAACTATCGCGCCGCAGAACCGCCGACATTAAGGTGCTCTGCGAGGCGAATCGGGGCAACGGTCTGAGGGGGATCCAAGCGTGACCACGGCCTACCCCGCCGATGCCGCGAAAGCAGCCGGGTTCTCGGCAAGTTCTCGCGGCGAAACCGAACGAACGTACCGGGCAGCGCTCCGGCACAGCCGGCTCGTGCGTTGGCTGCGGGTGGGCGTGCCGGCCGGGATCGCTGCGGTCCTGCTCATGGTGGTGGCCGCCGATTATATGCCGCCGATTGGCGGCATTCGGCTGCCAGGCGACCTCGGCAAGCTGGTGATCAAAGGCACCAAGATCACGATGCAGCAGCCGCGGCTCACCGGCTATACCAACGATTCCCGCGCCTATGAGTTCACCGCAAATGCCGCGGCGCAGGACATCACCAAGCCCGATTTAGTGGAGCTTCAACAGCTTCACGCCAAGATGGAGATGGAAGACAAGAGCACCGTGGAAATGACGGCCGCCTCGGGGACCTACAACATGAAGGCGGAAAAGTTGTTTCTGAATGACCATATCGTCCTCGTCTCATCGACCGGCTACGAGGGTCGGCTGAGCGAGGCAGTGGTCGATATGCGTCAAGGCAGCGTGGTTTCGGATAAGCCGGTGTCGGTGAAGATGCTCAACGGCTTCCTCAACGCCAATCGGCTGGAAGTCGCCGACAAGGGCGCGGTCCTTCGCTTTGACGGGGGGGTGTCGATGACCTTGCACCCGGATAAGGACGCGGCCAAGGACACGCCGAAGGCGGACGAGCCATGATGCGCCGGTTTTGGCTTCGCGCCGCCATTGCCACATTGGCCGTACCGGGATTTGCCCTCGCACAGGGGCCACGCCCGCCGGCCCCCGGTCCACTTTCAGGTTTCACCCAGGGCAAGGATCAGGATCAACCGGTCCAGATCGAAGCGACGACCCTGGAAGTCCGCGACAAAAGCAAAATGGCGACCTTCTCCGGCAACGTGCAGGTCACGCAAGGCGATACGACGATGAAGTGTCAATCGCTGGTCGTGTTCTATGGTCAGGAGATGGGAATAGCCAACAGCACCCCGGGCCCAAGTCCTGCAAAGTCGACGCCGGGCATGCCCCAGGGCGCACAGAACATTCGCCGAATCGAAGCGCGCGGCGGCGTCACTGTCGTCACCAAGGACCAGAACGCGAGCGGCGATATCGGCGTTTACGACCTCAAGACCAAGACCATCACTTTGAGCGGCAATGTCACGGTCACACAGGGCCAGAACGTCATGCACGGCGAGCGCGTCGTGGTCGATATGGTGACCGGCAACGCACGCGTCGAATCCGGCAGCGGACCAAATACAGGTCGCGTCCGGGCGCTGATTCAGCCTAATAAGGGGCAGAATGGCGGCTCCGGCAACTTCATGACGATCGGCCCGGGCCGAACGAACTGACGACTGCCGCCGCGCATTGGCGTGGGAAATCGGCTAGAATCACCTTCCTGTGCCGTCAATCATCCGCGATCCATAGGCGAAATCTTCGAGACCGGCGTGTTGGATGTTTTTTCATATTTTCGCCGCCGCCGAGTTCCGGCACGCCGGGAGCCGGTCCCCGAGCAAGACCTCATCGATCTCGCCACGATGGGTGGTGAAATCAACGGCACCTATCTCGATATCGCGAGCCTTCCGCCCTCGGTCGAGAAAGCCCGCGGCAAGCGCCCACCACGGCCGAAACGGCCTCCTGAACGCCCTACCGACCGCCAGCCGGAACGGCCCGTTGACCGCCAGCCGGAACGGCCGGTTGACCGCCAACCGGAGCGAGCCCCTGACCGCCAGCCGGATCGGCCCCCCGACCGACCGCCGCCGGACCGCCCTGCCGACCGTCAGCCTGAGCGTCCGCCCACCATGCAAAATGGCGTTCCGACGACGGCGCGGCCGCGCCGACGCCCGGATGGCAATGGCGCGGTGCCGCCCGACCGCAAGGGTCTCCTCTCGGTTCAAGGCGTGGAGAAGACCTTCGTCGGCCGCAAGGTGGTCAAGGGCGTCAGCCTTCACGTCCGCAAAGGCGAGGCGGTCGGTCTGCTGGGCCCGAACGGCGCCGGTAAGACGACGGTCTTCTACATGATCACCGGCCTCATCAAGGCCGATAAAGGACGCATCGAACTGGACGGTTTCGACGTCACGTCGTTGCCGATGTACCAGCGCGCCCGCCTCGGCATCGGCTATTTGCCCCAGGAAGCCTCGATTTTCCGCGGCCTCAGTGTCGAACAGAACATCAGGGCCGTGCTCGAAGTGGTCGAGCCGAACGCCAAACGGCGCGAACACGATCTCGATGCCCTGCTTGAGGAATTCAATATCGCGCGGCTGCGCAAAACGCCGTCGATCGCGCTTTCGGGCGGCGAACGCCGCCGCGTCGAGATCGCCCGCGCGCTCGCCACACGCCCCAATTACATGCTGCTCGACGAACCCTTTGCGGGCATCGACCCGATCGCGGTTGGCGACATCCAGTCACTGGTGCGGCACCTGACCAACCGCGGCATCGGCGTCCTCATCACCGATCACAACGTGCGCGAGACGCTCGGCCTCACCGATCGGGCCTACATCATCTATTCCGGCGAAGTCTTGATGGAGGGCCGCGCCGACGACATCGTCAACAATCCCGACGTCCGCCGGCTCTATCTCGGGGAGGAATTCCGACTTTAAGCCAGTGGCGGCTTTAAGCCAGTTCCGGCTTTAAGCCTGACTCGAAGAGTTTGACTCAATTCGATTGACGACAGGGCTCCGGAACTGCACTAGTAAGGCCTGGACAAGCAAGAAACGGACCAATTCGGCCCAATTCCTCCATGGCGCTTACACAAAGACTTCAGATCCGGCAGAGCCAAGCCCTCGTCATGACGCCGCAGTTGATGCAGGCGATCAAGCTGCTGCAGCTCTCCAATCTCGATCTGGTCGCCTACGTCGAAGCCGAACTCGAGCGTAATCCCCTGCTCGACCACAGCGTGGAAGACGGCGACGCCCCGCCGGGCGACCCCAACGGCGCGCAACCGCAGGACAAGCCCAGAGAGGACGGCGAGGCCTGGACCGGCAGCGAGAATGAGGCCAACCGCGAGGCCGGCGACGATCGGCCGGACAACCGCCTCGACGACGCCTTTCCGGATGACGGCGAGCCGACGCGCCCGCGCGCATCCGAATTGCCCGGCGGCTATTCGGAATGGTCCGGAGTTGGCTCAGGTGGCCGCGATGACGGGGACTACAATCTCGAGGCGTTTGTCTCCGCGGAGACGACGCTCGCCGATTGGCTGCGGGAGCAACTCACGCTTGCCATCGTCGACCCGGTCCGGCGCATGATCGGCCAATATCTCATCGATCTCGTCGATGAGGCCGGCTACGTCAGCGGCGACCTGGCTGCCGCCGCGGAGAGGCTCGGCACCAGCAACGCCGAAATCGAAGCCGTGCTCGGCATCCTCCAAGGCTTCGATCCGCCGGGCGTGTGCGCGCGCGATCTCGCCGAATGCCTCGCCATCCAGCTCCGAGAGCACGATCGTTACGATCCGGCGATGCAGGCCTTGGTTACGCGGCTCGATCTTCTCGCTCGCCGCGATTTCGCGGCTCTGAAAAAAATCTGCGGCGTCGGCGACGAAGATCTCGCCGACATGATCGCGGAAATCCGCCGCCTCAATCCCAAGCCCGGTCTGGCGTTTGGCTCGGCGATGGTGCAGCCCATCGTCCCGGATGTTTTCGTGCGGCAAGGCCCTGACGGCGGCTGGATCGTCGAGCTCAATTCCGACACGCTGCCGAAGGTTCTGGTCAATCAGAGCTATTATGCGGAAGTCTCGGCGACGGCGCGGCGCGATACCGATAAATCGTACCTCGCCGAGCGCCTGCAGAGCGCGACCTGGCTCGTGCGCGCACTCGACCAGCGCGCTCGCACCATCCTCAAGGTCGCCAACGAGATTGTCCGCCAGCAGGACGGATTCTTCGCCCGCGGCGTCGAGCATCTGCGCCCGCTTAATCTCAAAACCGTTGCCGAGGCTATCGGCATGCACGAATCGACCGTGTCCCGTGTCACGGCAAACAAATACATGGCGACGAGCCGCGGCATTTTCGAACTCAAATACTTTTTCACGTCGGCCATTGCGGCGTCGCACGGCGGCGAGGCGCACTCAGCCGAGGCAGTGCGCCACCGCATCAAACAACTCATCGATGCCGAGCCCGCCGCCGACGTGCTGTCCGATGACACCATTGTCGAAAAGCTGCGCGAGGCCGGCATCGACATCGCGCGGCGGACGGTTGCGAAATACCGGGAGGCCATGCGCATCCCCTCCTCGGTCCAGCGGCGGCGGGAGAAACAGGCCGCGGCCGCAACCTGATTTTCAGACCGGCGGTCAGTGTCTGCGATCCGCAGCAGAGCGCTGCGTTGACTTGGCGCTCAGCAATACCTAGCTCGAGTATGTCGTCGAATGAATGGCTTTTTCGGAGGTTGCCATGTCATTTCGTATTTCAGGACAAAATCTCGACATCGGCGATGCGCTGCGCGAACGCATCAGCGAACGGATCGCCGAAGCCATGGATAAGTATTTCGACGGAGGTTATTCCGGACACGTGACGCTGGCGCGCGACGGTTTCGGATTCCGCACGGAATGCGCCATCCATCTTGATTCGAAGATCACTTTGCAAGCCGAAGGCATGGCACCCGACGCCTATGCCAGCGCCGATCAGGCAGCATTGCGAATCGAGAAGCGATTGCGCCGTTACCACAGGCGTCTCAAGGATCACCGACCCGAGCGCGATCGTCAGTCGTCCGACGCGGCAAGCTACGTCATTGCCGCACCCGAGCACGAGAATGAACTGGAGGTCGACGCGTTCACCCCGGTGATCATCGCCGAGTCCACCACCAAGCTGAAACAGCTATCGGTCAGCGACGCCGTGACGGAACTCGATATGACGGGAACTCCCGTTCTGGTGTTCAAGCACGCCGCACACGGCGGCATTAATGTGGTTTATCGCCGCGCCGATGGACATTTCGGCTGGATCGATCCCAGCGTTGTCGGCCCCGCCGATGCCCATTGACGACGGTGCGCACGCTCCCTATGGTCCGCCGCCTCGCAGTATGATCCCCGCAAGGTTATCAATTTTGGTAAAGGATCATGCTCGAACAAAAGCCAGAACCCAGTTCCGATTCAGACTTCCATCGCAGCCGATAAGGCCCAGCGTGAGGCTACGGCCCCGCTCCTCTCAGGTCAGTCTCCATGCCGCTTACCGATCTCGTTGCACCGAACGCGATCCTCCCGGCGCTCAAGGTCAACAGCAAGAAGCAGGCTCTGCACGAGCTGGCGGCACGCGCCGCGGTGCTCAGCGGTCAGAATGAGCGTGAGATTTTCGACATCCTGATGCAGCGCGAGAAGCTCGGCTCGACCGCCGTCGGCAACGGCATCGCCATTCCCCACGGCAAGATGGCCAATCTCACCCGGCTGTTTGGATTGTTCGCACGGCTCGACCGGCCGGTCGATTTCGAAGCGCTCGACGGCCAGCCGGTCGATCTGATTTTCTTGCTGCTCGCACCGGAGGGCGCCGGCGCCGATCATCTGAAGGCCTTGGCGCAGGTGGCGCGTCTGCTGCGCGATCCCGCTATAGCGCACAAGCTTCGCGCTTCGCATGACGCCGAGTCGCTTTATGCCGTACTGGCACTGCCGTCGGCGTCCGCGGCGTGAACAGGAGTCAGTCATCAGTCTTCAGTCATCAGAGAAAGACCGCGTGGCGGCTCGGCCGTTTCGCCTCTGATCACTGATTTCTGTCCCCTGACTCCTGATCAGTGGACGCTTACTGTTTCGAGCTCCTGGCTCCAGGCGTTGGCGACGGCCGCTTCGCGGCTATCGGTGAGCATGATCGGCGTGCCGTCGGCCGCATGCAGCGCGAAAAGCGTCAGGCCAGGCGCCATCTCGGGCACCTTCAATTGCGGGAACAGCACCGGGACATCCTCGGAGCGGATCGTTTTCACGTAAGCGATACGTCCTTCGCCAAGATCGGCGAGCGCTTCGAGCGAGATGTCTGTCGTTTTATCTGTACGGTTCATTTCGGGTGACATGGTCCTCGACTCCTCTTGTTTGACCTCGTCGAGTCCTTCTTGGTTTCGTCAATCGCACTCGTGGATGACAATCGATTTCACGATGCGTTCCGGCTGGGGACGCACCAGATCGATCGACAGCAATCCGTTTTTCAAGTCCGCTCCCAACACCTCCATTCCATCCGCCAGCACGAACGTGCGCTGGAACTGGCGCGCGGCGATGCCGCGATGGATGTATTGTCGGCTTTTGTCGTCCTGCTGGCGACCTCTAATAACGAGTTGACTCTCCTCTACGCTGACATCGAGTTGGTCACGGGTGAAACCCGCCACCGCAAGAGTAATGCGCAGCCGATCAGGACTGTTCCCGTCACGGGCAATGCGCTCGATGTTGTAGGGAGGGTAACCGTCGGCAGCCTTCCCGACCCGATCGAGCACACGCTCGATCTCGTCGAAGCCAAGCAGGAAGGGACTCGAAAGCGACGAAACCCTGGACATGGTTTCAAAGTCCTCGTTAAGCGACTTTGCGGGGCCCTTGCGGCACCCCGAAGTCGGGCAGACTCTCATCTGCGGCGACCTCCGGTAATATGGCGAGGCAAGACCGGCGGTTCAAGAACCGTGCCAGTCCAATGATTTGGCCGACATATGGCCAATAGAATTCGCCGGCGCCGGATCAGCCCCGAGCCTGAGCGCTCGCAAAAGGCGCATTGCGCAGCGATACACGCAATCGCTCGGTCGCCGCCAGATCGACCTCAAATGTCGCCTCATCGAGGACGACACCGTAAAGGTCCTTCGCCGCCGCAAGCGAGATGTAGCCCTGCCTGGCGTCGGCGGCGACCTCTGTGGCCGGCCGATCGAGCGGCGAACCATAGCCGCCACCACCGCCTGAGCGCAGGCGAAACGCGTCGCCTGGCTTGAGCATCGCCACCAGAACTTTGGCGTTGGGGAAGTCGGTCTTCCAGCGGCCGTCGATCCGCAATGAAACGTCGTTGCCGGTCGCTTCATGGCCGCCTTCAAGTCCCCACGGCTTGCAATGCGCACGCTCGACCTGGGTGTTGAACGTCATCGGAACGCGCGCACGGACGACGCGTTCGACACCAAGCCCGCCGCGGCGGCGTCCGGCCCCTCCGGAATCCGGAAGCAACGCGTAGCGCTCGACCACAATGGGAAATTTCACCTCGGACTGTTCGCTCGGACCGTTATGCGTATCGCCGTCGTTGATGCAGACGGTTGCGGAGATGCCATCTTCGTTGCGCTTGGCGCCCCAGCCGCCGCCGAGCGGCCCGAAATTCGCGAGGAAAAATTCCGATGTCTTCGTGTTGATGCCGTGCAGTGCCGCGATCAACAGATCGGCGTGATGGCCGGCAATGACTTTGTCGGGGATCACCGGAGCGAGCGCCTTGAAGACCGTATCGACGATGGTCATCGGATAAGTCATCCACCAGCGCATTGGCGCCGGCCGAACGGCGCTGATGATGCGGCCGGGCGGCACGATCGTCTTGAGGCTGCGGAACGAGCCATCGTTTATCGGATAATCGGTCGGCGAGGTCAGGCACTTGTAGGCGACCTGCGCGCAGGCGTAGCCCGTGGTAATGCCGGAATTGTAGAAGCCGCGGACCTGCCGCGAGACTTCAGAAAGGTCGATCGTCACTTCATCGCCCTTCACCACGACGCGGACGCGAATCGGCACTTTCTTGCCGATATCGATCCCGTCGTCGTCCATATAGGACTCGGCCTCGTAGACGCCGTCCGGGATCGCGCGCGTGCGGGCGCGCGCCATCGCCTCACTGTGATCCATGATCGCCTTGATGGCGCCCAACACGGCGTCGCGCCCGTAGCGTTCGACCAGTTCGAGGAAACGCCGCTCGCCCGTCTTCACGGCCGTGATCTGCGCCCGAAGATCGCCCATGGCGCGGCTCGGCAGCCGCATGTTCTGCTTGATCACGTCGACCAGCGTTTCATTGATCTTGCCGCGGTCGTGCAGTTTCAGGATCGGAATTTGCAGGCCTTCGGAAAAAATGTCGGTGGTCATACCGCCGAGTGTGCCGCCGATGTCGAGCCAATGCGCCATGCAGCAGGAAAAGCCGACCAGCACGCCTTTGTGAAAAATCGGCAGTGTCAGCGTGACGTGATTGAGGTGGCTCCCGGTCAGATACGAATCATTGGTGACGTAAATGTCCCCTGGGCGGATGTTCTTGCGGCCGAAATGTTTGATCTTCGCTTTTACCGTTTCAGCCATGCCGCGGATGAACATCGGCAGTCCAATACCGATGGAGATCGTCTCGCCTTCGGTGGTGAACAGACCGGTGGTGAAATCGAGCGCTTCGTAGATGATGATGTTGTAGGCGGTGCGCATGAGGTTGGTTTTCATCTCCTCGGTCACCGCAATGACGCCGTTGCGCACGATCTCGGTCACAACAGGATCGGTTTTTGTTTTCTGCTTGCGCGCAGGCTTCGCCCTCTTGGCCATCGTCAGCGCTCCCCTCCCACCGCGATTACGAGATTGCCGAACGCGTCGACATCCAATGTGTCGCCGGGCATCAGAACCGTCGTGGACGCGTATTCTTCGATCAGCGCCGGGCCTTTGATGCGGTTACCCGCGAGGAGCGCGGTGCGCCGATAGGTTGGCGTCGCCCGAAAGCGTCCGCCGAAATAAACTTGCCTCTTGCCGCTTAGCGCCGCCGCCGGCGCCGCCTTCTGCCCGCGCGCGATCTTGCGTTGCGGCGGCTTGCGCATCAGGCCGGTGACGGTCGAACGCAGGCTGACGATTTCGGCGCGTTCTTCCGGCGCCGACGTTCCATAGCGCTGCGCATGCATGGCATCGAAATGCCGTTTGATCGCCTTGCGGTCGCCGCGGCCGAAGACGCCGAGCGGCAGATCGACTGTCACGGCGTGCTCCTGCCCGACATAGCGCATATCGGCGGCGCGCTTCACGACGACGCGCTGCGGCGCGACCGATGAACCGGCAATCGCCGCCCGCCCTTCATCCTCCAGGGCCCGATAGGCTTTCTCGATCTCGTCGAATGGTGCGTCGTCGAGCGGCGTGAACCACGTGCGCACGTAGTCATAACGCAAGTCGGAGAACAACATGCCGAACGCCGAAAAGACGCCCGGCGCGAACGGAATGACGACCTTGCGCATGCCGATCTCGCGGGCGATCTCGACCGCGTGTAACGGACCTGCTCCGCCGTAAGCGAACAGCACGAAGTCGCCGGCGTCGAACCCGCGCTCGGTGGTGACGCCCTTGACCGCATACGACATCGCGGTGGCGGCAATGCGCAAAATGCCGTCGGCGGCCTCGACGGCACTCATGCCGAGCGGCTCGCCGATATTGGCCGTCAGCGCGTGTTCGGCAGCCGCGACATCAAGCGTCATCTCGCCGCCCAAGAACCGCTCGGCGCCAAGCCTGCCGAGCACCAGATTGGCATCCGTCACAGTCGGCTCCGTCCCGCCGAGCCCATAGCACGCAGGACCAGGCGAAGCGCCGGCGCTCTGCGGACCAAGCCGCAGCGCGCCATCGACCACGCGGGCGATGGAACCGCCGCCGGTGCCGACTTCGAAAATGTCCATCATCGCAATTTGCACCGGCAGCGCTTTCTCGTAGCCGCCGATCAGCGCCGCGCCGGTCGTCAGGGCCTCACCGTGATGAATGACGCCGGCTTTGGCCGTGGTGCCGCCCATGTCGAAGGCGATCGCGTTGTCGATCTTGAGCGCGTGGCACAGCGCCTGTGTACCGATGACGCCGGCGGCGGGGCCGGACTCCAGCATGCGCACGCATTGGCTTTGCGCCTGCTCGGCTTCGTACAGGCCGCCGGTCGATTGCACGACCAGAAACGAACCTGAAAATCCCGCGGCGCGCATGTGAGCATCGATCTCGCCGATGTAGCGCCGAACCTTCGGGCCCACATAGGCGTTGGCCGCGGCCGTCGAACAGCGTTCGAACTCGCGATATTCCTGGGATAATTCATGCGAGGCGGTGACGAACAATTCCGGATGATTTCTCTCCAGAATCGCTTTCGCGCGCCTTTCATGATCGGCGTTGGCGTAACAGTTCAGAAACAGGATTGCGGCCGCCTCGACGCCGAGCTGTTCAAGACGTTCGCCGAGCGCCGCGATCTCGTTGTCGTCGAGCGGCTTGTCGATTTCGCCGTCGGCCAGCATGCGCTCATTCACCTCGAAGCGCAGCGCCCGCTCAATCAGCGGTACGTGTTTCTGGAAAAACAGATTGTAGGCGTCCGGCCGATTGATGCGGCCGATTTCATAGATGTCGCGAAAGCCTTCGGTGATCACCAGCGCCGCCTTGGCGCCGGTTCGTTCCAGAATCGTATTGATGGCGATGGTCGAGCCGTGCAGGAACAGCGCCGCGGAACGATAATCGCTGCCGGCCTTGGCCACGCCGGCACTGATGCCCTCGACGAGATGGGCGGGCGTCGACAGCGCCTTGCCGAAGCTGAGCTGGCCGGTTTTTTCATCGAACACCGCGATGTCGGTGAAGGTCCCGCCGATGTCCGCCGCGAGTCTCAGCCTGCCACTGGCTTTGTCGGCGGCCCCATTATTTAAGCGTCGTGCCATCTGCTGCTCGGATGAAGGAATTGGGCGGGTATGAGAACAGGTCGACCTTCAACTGAAACTACCGCCGCCATTTACGTGCGCGATATCGCCCGTCATATAGCTCGCCGCGTCGGAAATCAGGAATTGTGCCACCGCCGCAATTTCCTCCGGACGGCCGATGCGGCCGGCGAGCGTGCGCTCGCCAACGCGGCGGCGCGCATCCTCATCGTAGTGCGCCGTCATCGCGGTGTCGGTCGCGCCGGGCGATACGGCATTCACGCGAATGCCGAGCGGGGCGAACGAGCGGGCCAGTGCCCGCGTCAAGCCGATGATCGCTGCCTTCGACGCCGCATAAGCAGGCCCGCCACGTCCGTGACCGCCGACGCCACCGACGACAATCACGTTAGAGCTGGTCAGAACGATCGCGCCACCGTTGGCCATGCGTTCAGCGGCCGCCTGGGCCATGAGGAATGAGCCGGTCACGTTGACGGTCAGGATCCGGTTGAAGTGCGCGGCGTCCAATTCGCGCCACGGCGCCGTCGAATGCGCCGCCGCCATATGGATCAGGCTGGTGAGCGCACCAAACCGTTCCACGGTTTGCGTCACGGCGCTGCTGCAATCCTCGGCGTTGGCGACATCGGCTCGCACGGCGATAAATCGCGAGGAATCCTGGCGAAGCTCCTCCATGGGGATCGGCTGCAGATCCACACCGCAGACGTTGTGGCCGTCAGCCAAAAGCCCTTTCACGCAGGCAAAGCCGATGCCGCTCGCAGCGCCGGTCACAATCACGGTCTTTGGCTGACTGGTCCCCGCCATACAAAACCTCGGCTATGCGTCGAGCACGACGTATTCGTCTTCGACACTGACAGGAAACGTCTCCGCCACATAGGGACCCTCGACCAGCGCCGAGCCCGGCGCGACCGCGACGGCGAATTGGCGCGCCCGCACCCGTGTCGGATCGCACCACGACTTGCCGGTGCGGACGTCGAACTCCCAGCCGTGCCACGGACAACGAATAATCTCGCCGCGGCGTGTGTAGCGGTATTCGCCGGGTTCACTCGCCTCGACCAATCCGGTCAGTGTGCCCTCGCAAAGACCGCCGCCCTGGTGCGGGCAGCGATTGGCGAGCGCGAAGAATTCGCCCTTGATGTTGAAGACGACGATCTTACGGCCCTTGATGTCAACGAGTTTGCGCGTGCCGGCCGGAAACTCACGCAGCGGAGCAATGACATGTTTCGCCATGCGTGCAGCCTACGCAGCGGCCTTGGCGAGGCGGCCATACGTCGCCAGCGCGTTGTCGCGCCGGATCCGGCCATGCAGCTTTTCGGGAATACCCGCCGGTATGATGTCGTCGCCGTCGAACTGCCAGTGCGGATAATCCGAAGAGAACAGCAGCATCTCGTCAGACTGCATATGATCGATGAGGCGTGCCACGGCGGACGGATCATCGGGACCATCGAACGGCTGAATGGTCAGCCGTACATGCTCGCGCACGATCTCGACTGGCGACCGATCCACCCACGGCACTTCAAGCCGCACGCCACGCCAGAATTTCGACAGCCGCCACAGGAACGCCGGAAGCCAGGTGACGCCGGATTCCAGAAGCACCACTTTGAGCTTGGGGAATTTGGCAAAAACGCCCTCACAGACCAAGCTTCCAACTTGCGCCTGAAAGCCTTGCGACTGAGCGCAATAATCCTCGACGTAGTAGGAGGGCCATCCGAGCGACGTTACCGGATGCCGATAGCTCGACCCGGCATGAATTCCGAGCGGCAAACCGTGGCGCTCGGCCGCCGCATAGACCGGCCAGTATTGACGGCGTCCAAGTGGGGCTTCGCCCATGGCGAGAACAAGCACTTGGACAAAGCGCGGATCCTTGGCGCAGCGCTCAATCTCGTCAACCGCGAGTTCGGTATTCTGCATCGGCACAACGATTGAGGCGCGCAGCCGCGGATCGCGATCGAGCCATTCCTTGGCGACCCAGTCGTTGACCGCCTTGGCGAACGCCGCGGCCATGTCCTCACTGAACAGGAGCTGGACGCCGTAAAGACAATTGCAAATCGCGACGTCGATATTCCAGCGGTCGAGCGCATGCGTGCGCAGCATGTCGAGCGTGTTCGGCGGCTCGCCGGCCTCGCCGCGCCAGTCCGGCCGCGACGTGAGCGGCGCGTTCGGCGGATAGCTGATCGAATCCAGCGAATTGAGGCCGCGGTCAATCACGCTGTCGCGCCAATACTCATCGAGGTGGGGCAGCAAGGCTTTCATGCCCGGCACGTTGACGTGCACATCGCAATCGATTGTCGCACCGGACGCAGTCACGTTGTTTTCCTCCCGCGGATCTCTGACGGGTAAAAATTATTATCGGCGACGCGGGGCCGCTATGGCAACTGCAGCGGCCCCGGCAAGGCAAGCTCGGCCCGCGCCACAAGCTCCGATTCGTGCCGCCGTATGAATCCAGCTGCAATGATCAGCGCGATCACAGTGGCGATGCCCAAAATGATGACCATCGAGCCGGCTAGCTGCTCCACCTCACGCCCGAGCGAATAGGCCGCCAATCCAAAAAACGTCGCCCAGAGCAGCGCGCTGGCGACACTGGCGGCAACGAAATGCCGCCAGGGCATGCGATTGGCTCCCGCAAGAATGCCCGCGAGCGTGCGCAAGATCGGGATGAACTGCGCGATGATGATGATCTTGCCGCCGTGCCGCATGAACAGATACTGCCCAAGCTTGATCCGCTTTTCGGTGATTCCGACATAGCCGCCGTAGCGCAGTAATAGCCAGTAGCCGAACTGACGGCCGATCAGATAGCCGATCATGCGACCGCCGATCGCTGCAGTTGCGGCGGTCAGAATGACCGAGAGGATGTTGAGTTCGTGCTTGGTTCCCGCGATCACCGACGCAACGATGAGCGCTGTCTCGCCGGGCACCGGAATGCCGAGACTTTCCGAGCCGACGACGGCCGCGACGACGATCAAGCCGTAGGCATGAATGAGATGTGAAATGGACGGCATGGGGAACTTTGGATCAATACATCGATCACTTATACTTATTTGGGGCTAAATGCGAACTCCTTGACATTATAACTGCGATACCCACCGAAACGGCTTATGCATGCATGCCGGCTGATGGCGTCGTTACTGCGTTACCCGCTGGATCGGCAACTTAAACGCGCATCGGCTTCAACGCGTGAATGAACAAAACACATGTATACGGATTTGCGCGAATTCATCGGACTGGTCGACAAGCTCGGAGCGTTGCGGCGGATCGAAGGCGCCGATCCCTCGCTTCGAGATCGGCGGCATCACCGAGGTTGCCGCCGGCCGTGCGGAATGCCCGGCACTATTGTTCGACGGCATCAAAGGCCACGCGCGCGGCTTTCGCATTTTCACCAACGCCACGACCAATGTACAACGCGCAGCCTTGGCGCTTGGGCTCGATCCATCGCTGCGGCCACTCGAGGCGCTCAAGGCCTGGATGGAGAAACGCAAGACGTTACGGCCGCATCCGCCAGTCGCCGTGAACGCCGCCGCCTTCCTGGAGAACTCCCTGATCGGCTCCGACGTCAACGTCGGCCGATTTCCGGCACCGGTCTGGCATCGACAGGACGGCGGTCCGTTCATCGGCGCCGGCTCGCTTGTCATCATGCGCGACCCCGACAGCGGCTGGATCAATGCCTCGATCTACCGCATCCAGGTCCATGGACCGAACAAGGTAACGGTTCAATTCGATCATGGCGGACGGCACGGCGCGATCATCGCCAAGAAACATTGGGATCGCGGCCAGAGCTGTCCGCTCGCCATCGTTCACGGCATCGATCCGGCGCTGTTCATTGCTGGGTTCGAATATCTGCCGGACGGCCGCTCCGAATATGAGTTCGCCGGCTCGATCAAGGACGCGCCGATCGAAGTGTACGCCGGACCGCAGACCGGGCTGCCGCTTCCGGCCCGCGCGGAGATTGTGTTCGAAGGCACGCTGTTGCCGATGAGCAAGACCACGCTGCCGGAAGGGCCGTTCGGCGAATTCACCGGCTATTACGCTGCGGCAGCGCGGCCCGGACCGGTGATGGAGGTAACCGCGATCCATCACCGCAACGATCCGATTCTGCTCGGCTCGCCGCCGATGAAGCCGCCGCGTTTTCATTTCGGATTGCCGTTCCGCGCGGCGACGATCTGGAGCAATCTCGAAGCCGCCGGCATCACCGACGTGGTCGGCGCCTGGCAGCATGTCTCGCAGCTCATGACGGTCGTCGCACTGCGGCAACGCTACGACGGCCACGCCAAGCGCGCCGGTCTGATTGCGGCGGCGCACAGCTACATGGCGCGCATCGTCGTCGTGGTCGACGACGACGTCGATCCATCCAACCTTGCCGACGTGATGTGGGCCATCACCACGCGCTGCGAACCGGCGGAAGGCATCGATATCGTCCGCAATGCCTGGAGCTCGGCGCTCGATCCGCGCATTCCGCCCGACCAGAAAGACCGCGGCGTCACCTCCCACTCGAAGGCGATCATCGACGCCTGCCGGCCGTTTTCCTGGATCGACAAGTTTCCGCCGCCATCGGCGCTGTCGGCCGACGAGGCGCGGGAAATCGAAGAGAAGTGGGAAAGCAAGCTTATTCTGCCCCGCGACGCAAAAGCCTAGCGGGGTGTTTCATCAAAATCATCGGATTACGGCCCTCATCATTTCGAAATACGCTTGTACGCTTGACGTAACACGTAATATATTGATCTAATCCGGCAATGATTCTGAGCTACAGGGATGGACGTACTCAGGCGTTCGCTGACGGCCGTTTCGTTCGCGAATTTCAAGGTTTTGCTCGGCAAGCGTATCGCCGCCTCGAAATCCTTGACGCCGCGATGAGTTTGGACGAATTGCGCTCGCTGCGCAGCAATCGTCTCGAATCCTTGAAGGCCGATCGCGCCGGCCAATTCAGCATACGGATCAACGCGCAGTGGCGGATTTGCTTCGTATGGCCGCGCGGCGCAAGTGGCCCTTCGGACGTCGAAATCGTCGATTACCATTGAGGAAATCATGGCCAGACCCGCCATTCATCCGGGCGAAATCCTCGCTGAGGAACTTGCAGAGATTGCAGTCACGCCGAGCGAGCTTGCGCGGCAATTGCGCGTGCCGGCGAACCGCATCACGCAGATATTGCACGGCAAGCGGGCGATTACTGGCGATACGGCACTCCGGCTCGGACATTGGTTCGGCACGAGTGCGCAATTTTGGCTCAATCTCCAGAGCGCCTACGACATTCGCGTCGCGGAAAAGGCAGCAGGCACGGAAATCAGACGATTGCCGAAACGAGCCTAGCGTCAGCCTTTCGGCCGACCTTACGATCTTGAAAGTTCTCGCAACTTCACCGGCAACTGCGATCGAAGCCGGCTGTCACACGCGTCCGAATTGGCCCGCCGGCTTGGATGGAAACGCAAGTCGGTCCACCGGCATATTTCGACTCGATCATGCGTCCCGGCTCGAGCAGATCGAAGCGGCTTTCAGGGCGCTGGGCCGGACGGTATCGTTGTCCGTCCACGCTGCGGCTTGACGGATCGTCCGCGGCAGAGGCGCGCGCGAACGCCCCCTTTTTATTCACTCCACCGCGTTCGCCGAGCTCAGGCTGTCGAACAGCGACGAGCGGTAGAGAAATTTCTTGTGCAGAGCGACATCCTCGGAGGTACGCCGGAGCTCGTCGAGATGCTTACGGCGGATGGTCTGATCCTTTTCTTCCAGCGACTTCTTGTTCTGGATGGTCTGCGCCTGCACGTAATCGACCTGCGCCTTGCGGCGCTGCCGCGTGTAACGATCGAGCACACTTTCGTCCGAGCGGCCGAACCAGACGTCGGAGAGCTTTTCGGCGAGGTTGACGGCATCATGAATGCCGCCGTTCATGCCCATGCCGCCGATCGGATTGTTGACGTGGGCGCAGTCGCCGGCGAGCAGCACGCGACCCTTGTTGAAGGTTGCTGCGACCCGCTGATGAACGGCGTAGAGGGCGTAATAGGGGATCTCGTAATCGCCGCTCTTTTGATGAATCCCCTGCAGGCGCCGCTGGATGCCTGCCATGCTCAGCGCCTGCTCGTTGGTTTCCGAGGCCGGCACCGGAAACACACCGCGCCAGATTCCGGGCGGGCCATAGCCTTTGACCTTGAACAGATTGATCCACTCATCGGGATCGGAAAAATAGTTGCGGGTGCAATAGCCTTGCCCCGTGGTGCCGAAATCGAAGCTGGTACCGATCTTGATGAATCGCTCTTCCCAGGTGAAACCCTCGAAGGCGATGTCGGCGAGGCGGCGCACCGTGCTGCTGCCGCCGTCGGTGCCGATCAGATATTTGGCGCGGAGCGTTTCGGTTTCGCCGTCGGCGTTGATGACGGTGGCCTCGACGGCATCACCGGTCTGAGCCAATCCGGTGAGCTTGGTGGAGAAGCGGACCTCGCCGAGCCCGCTCGCCTTGATGTGTGGCAGCGTTGCGTGCACCAGCTTGTACTGCTCCCATTGCAGCACATACGGATAAGGCACTTCGCCCTTCAGCAGGCTGATGTCGAACACGGCGATCAATTCGCCCGTGGCGCGGTCGCGGAAATGGAACAGCGGCGCCTGCATGCCGCCGGAAGGTTCTTCGGAAAACATCTCCTTTTCGAGGCCGAGATCGATCAGCATTTCGACGGTCGGTGGATGCACCGTCGCGGCGCGCTGGTCTTCGGCGGCGTCCGCCAATTGCTCGATCAGCGTGACCGGAATGCCTTTTTTGACAAGCGCCAGCGTCATCACGGCGCCCACCGGTCCGCAGCCGGATACGATCACGCGGTCTTCATTCTGTGCCATCGTCAAGCTCATATCTTCGAGATCTCGAATGTCGAGGGGTGGAACAACTCTTCGGCCTTAACCTTGCGGTCGACCAGACCCTGCTCGTAGGCGTACTGCGTCAACGCCTCGATCTCCGGCATATTTTCCGCAATGCCGTATTTCCAGAAATCCTCACCCATGATCGCGCTCGTTTCATGCGTCTCGGCTTCAAGCCATGGCAGGGTCACCATGAGCGCGTTGACATCCCGTAGATCGATCATCGCCAGCGCCTTGGCCTCGCAAAAGGCCTTGTACACACTCGTCGCCAGCCATGGATATTTTTCTGCAAGCGTTCGCCGGATGCCGACAAGATGCATGATCGGGAACAGCTTGGTCTTCTTATAATAGGCCTGCTCCGCCTCGCGCGTCTTCGGAAAAAGTCGCGCGATGTGAGGCTCGCCATTGAGGAACGATGACGGCGCCCGCGCCGTGAACAAGGCGTCGAGCTCGCCGTCCTTGAGCATGCCCACCAGCGTCTGGTCGTCGCCGATCGGTTGCAGATCGATGCCCTTGATTGGTTTCAGCGGCGTGCGTTCGTGCCGGCCCGGCTGTTCCTGACCGCCGCTGCGCCAATGAATTTCCGAAGGGGACACGCCGTATTCGTGCTGCATCAGACCGCGCATCCAGACCACGGCGGTGATCTGATATTCCGGCAACCCGATGCGCTTGCCGCGCAAGTCCTCAGGCTTTTGAATACCCGCGTCTTTGCGGATGTAGATGCCGGAATGGCGGAAGATCCGCGAGACGAAAGCGGGAATCCCGATATAGGGCGATTGACCGGCGGCGACGGTGCGGATGTAGCTGGAAAACGAAATCTCCGAGACGTCGAATTCCTGATAGCGGAAGGCGCGAAAGAAGATTTCCTCAGGATACAGCGGCAGGTAGGTGACGGCGCAGCCTTCCACTTTCACGGTCCCGTCCCTGATGGCGCGCGTACGGTCGTAATTGCCGCAGGCGATCGTTATCGGGACTTCGACCATCAAGCCTCCTCTCCGTGCGCTTTCGATCACGCAGCGTCACCGGGACAAATACCGACAAACCTGACTGCCTGCGAAGCTAACGGCTTCCGTTCGACCTGTGAAGCGCAGGCACGCATGGCGGCTCCGCCGTCGCGGCTTGTTGTTCTTCGCTGCGCGCGATATTTTTCCGACAAAGGAGACCGACGATGATGTCGACCGTGATCGGCGGCGCCATGTTGCCGCATGCGCCCCAGTTTTTCACCATGCCGGATACCGAAGACAAGACGCTGGTCGCCCACGTGCGCGATGTCGCCGCCGATATCGGCAAGCGGCTGCGCGCGCTCGAGCCCGATCTCTGGATCATTTTTTCGAACGATCACGCCGAGCAGTTCTTTCATAACGCTGCTCCGCCGTTCACCGTCCACGTCGGCGGCGAGGCGACGGGCGAATTCGCCGGGCGGAAGTTTCACTGGAAGGTCCCGAGCGAGATCGGCTTCGAACTGGTGCGTCAGCTTTACCGGCAGAATTTCGATCCGGCGTTCTCCTCGACCGCCAAGATCGATTACGCCATCGGCATTCCGCTCACCCACCTCGGACATACCGGACCGGTGTTGCCGATCTACGTCAACGCCTATCTGCCGCCGCAGCCGACCATGGAGCGCTGCTACCAGTTCGGTCAGGCCGTCGCCCGCACGGTGACGGCGCTGGGGCTCAAGACCGTCATCCTGTCGAGCGGCGGCATGTCGCATTTTCCGGGCACCGACCGCTATTCCAATCCGGAGTTGGCCTGGGACAAGCGCGTGCTTGAAAAGCTTGCCGCCGGAAATTTGAAATCGCTGATCGGTTTCGACGAGACCGAACTCGACGACACCGGCAATATCGAATTGCGCTGCTGGGCCTGTGCTGCAGGTGCCTTGGGCGAACGCAAACCCGATGTCGTCTCGATGGACCCGAGCTGGCATCACAATTACGCGTCGCTGGCCTGGATCGGCGGCGACGCTGAGCAGTCGCGCACCGCGCACTATCCCTCGATCAAGCCGGAGCTGGTCGAGCTTACATCCGCGCTGCACGGCCTCGCCCACGATGCCGACATGCGGGCGCAATATATGGCGGATGCCGGCGCATTCGCTGACCGGTTTCACCTGCCGCCCGATCAACGCGAGGCGCTGATCAAGCTCGATATGCCGTCAATCGTGAAGATGGGCGCGCATCCGCTCGTTCCGTTCCTCGCGCAACTACAAATGCAGCGGCTGCGGCCACGCGCCTAAGAGGGACTTCTACGCTCGTCCCGCGCCAAGGCGCGGATCAGTGTTCAGCCTCTGGATTCCCGCTTGGCGCGGGAATGAGTTGATTGCGCAGAGAACGGCACGATCGAGACCGGCGGCTTGCGGCTCGTCCGCGCTGCCACTTCAAGCATGAGGCCCAGACTCTGGAAATGCTTGCGCACGACGGCGCGCGCAGCGCGCCCATCGCGCTTGCGCAACGCCCGCAGCAGCGCGCGGTGCTGGTCGAGGTGGCGCGGGTCGTAAAAGCTGTTGTGTTTCGGCGAGACGTTCGACAGCCGTGCGCCCTGCGCCTGGTTGAACATCGCGACCAGCAGCGGATTGCGGGCGCCGGCGAGGAAAATCCCGTGAAAGGTATCGTGCGCACTCTTGGTCGCGGCCGCGTCCTTGCGCGCGATGGCGCTCTCTAGCGCCGCCAGTGCACCCTCCATTTCGGCGAGTTCCGCGGTTGACAACCGCGCGGCGGCGAGTTCGGCGCATTTCTGGGCGATGTGAGACCGCACGTCATTGGCGATCGGAGCGGCTTCGACAATCACGCTCTCGTCGAACACGCCTTTGCCGCCGTGCGCCGACGCCGTGACGATGACGCGGCGGCCGGCAGCCTTTTCGACATAGCCGAGGCCGTGAAGAACCCGCACCGCCTCACGGACCGAATTGCGGCTGACGCCGAGAAGCTGTGCCAGGCGCGTTTCGGTCGGCAGCGCATCGCCGGGAGCAAGCTGCTCCGCTTCCATCAGCCGGCAGATTTCCTGGGCCGCCTGGGTGATGACGCTGTCGCGCCGGATCGGCGAGGGGTCATAGGCCATTGTTCAACAATCCTACAGTCGAATAATCATGCAGTCGGCTCATTCGCCCTTGACCGCTGGGCGCAGTCGTAGTTCAGTGCCGGGCGTTCGACAAGGGCATCCGCAACAGGTTCATCCGCAAAGGTTCGATGGAGCAAGACCGATGAAAAAGCTCGTTCTGGAGACGACGGCGCCGTTTCAGGGGCTGCCGGAACTCGTGGCCTACGACGAAGGCCTGTTCGCCAAGGAAGGGCTTGAGATCGAGTGGGCCGATCGTGAGGTCGGCGTCGAGAAGAAGGTCGAGACCCACGTCACGGACCCCAAGGGGGTCAACCCGTTCGCCAGCCACGGCAAGCTCCTGGAGCAGGGCAAGGCCGACATGTACAACGCCTGCGAATGGGGCAATTACTGCCGCGTCCAGGACACCAACCAGGCCAGCCGCCAGGTCGGCCGCCGCGCCATCGTCGCCTATTCGGCGCTGGTCGTTCGCCCGGACTCTCCGGTCTACACCCCGCAGCAGCTCGCCAATCGTCTGATCGGCGTGCCGTTCTATTTCGGCACCCATTACATCGCGCTGCACATGCTGGAAGGGTTCGTGCCGCGCGAAATGATCAAGCTGTGCCGGGCGCCGAATGGCTCGCGCTATCGCTACGACGCGATGATGAAGGGCGAGGTTGAGGCCACGACGCTGACCGAGCCGCACGTCACGCTGGCGGAGAAGAACGGCTGCCGCATCATCTGCTCGGCCTTCTTTCACGGCACCGAGGTGGCCTCCAACCGGGTCGATGCCGACACCTATGCGGCGTTCAATCGCGCCGTGCGCGAAGCGGTGCGCCGCATCAACGCCAACAAGCACAGCTACATGCACTACTTCATCGACTATTACGCCAAGAAGGATCCCGAGATTGCGGCACTGAAGGTCGAAGATCTGCGCGACAGCCGCCTCGTCGTCTGCGATCCGGCGCCGATCCCGGCCGACGAGCTGCAGCGCACCTACGACTGGCTCAAGAGCTGGGGCATGCTCGAAGAAACCGCTTCGCCGTTGCAGCTCATCAACGCCCAGGTGCAGAATTACGCGCACCAGGCGGCGGAGTAGTCGCTTACTGGCGTCGTTCCCGCGAATGCGGGAGCCCATAACCGCCGTCGTTGCGGAAGCTCGCCTTCGGTGCCAATCCGCGGCGCGGTGATTATGGGTCCCCGCTTTTGCGGGGACGACGGAACATAATCGAGGTGCCACCAATGCGTAACGGCAACGGATATGCGGGCAATGGACATGCCGACGAGGTCGCAAAGCTGATCGAGCCCGGCCGCGTGCATCGGCGCGTCTACACCGATCCGGATGTGTTCGAACTCGAAATGGAGCGCATCTTCGGCCGGGCCTGGCTGTTCGTCGGCCACGAAAGCCAGGTGCCCAATCCGGGTGATTTCATCACTACCGAACTCGGCCGCCAGCCGGTCATCATGGTGCGTCACCGCGACGGTTCGGTTCAGGTTCTGCTCAACCGCTGCACCCATCGCGGCGCCAAGGTGGTCAACGAACGGCGCGGCCACGCCCAGCGCCTGACTTGCTGCTACCACGGCTGGACGTTCGACACCGACGGCAAGCTGATGACGGTGCCAGTGCCGGAAGGTTGCGGCGAAGGTTTCGACAAGGCGGCCTTCGGCCTCGCCCGCGCGCCGCGGGTCGGCACCTATCGCGGCTTCGTGTACGCCAGCCTTGCGAACAAGGGCACGAGCTTCGAGGACCACATCGGCCCGGTGAAGGGCAATATCGACGATCTGGTCGACCGCGCCCCCGACGGCACGCTTGCGCTCGACGCCGGCATGCATCGCTACGTCTACAACGGCAACTGGAAGCTTCAGGTCGAGAATGTGCTCGAACTCCTATCACGTACCGTTCGGCCATGCCTCGACGGTCAACAAGGACGGCGTGCAGTTCGCGCGCCGCGAGGGCGACCAAAAGGGCGCAACTGTCGTCGAGACCGAAAAGAAACAGACCGCGGCCTCGTGGAAGGACCGCAAGAGCTTCATCGCCGGCAACGGCCATGGCTGGACCAGCAACACCTCGCTTGACGACGGCAAACGCTCGAGCCCGGCCTTCGACGAATACACGAAGGTGCTGGCCGAGAAGGTCGGCGCCGAACGCGCGCCAGCAAATTCTCACGCCGCGGCTGCACAACTCGCTGATCTATCCGAACATGTCGATCATGGGATTGAACATCCACGTACGGGTGATCAAACCGATCGCGGTGGATCGCACCGAAGTCACGATCTATCCGATCCGCCTCGTCGGCGCGCCGGCAGCGATGAACTTCGGCAATATACGCCTCCTCAATGTCACTCATTCGGCGGCGTCGTTCGTACAGACCGACGATCTGGAATCGTTCGTCCGTGCCCAGAAAGGCCTGCAAAGCCACATGACCGATTGGGTCGACATCTCGCGCGGCCTTGGCGCCGAAGAGCCGGACCGCGAGATCAACGCCACGCGCGGCCTTGCCACCCACGAAATGGTGGTGCGCGCCCAGTACAAGGCCTGGCTCGGTTACATGCACGAGGCGGCGTGATGGAAGCGGTCAAACGCAGCGTGGCGCCGACTGCCGGTATCGATCGGACGCCGATCGAGGATTTTATTGTCCATGAGGCGCGTCTGCTCGACGCGCGGCGCTTTCGCGACTGGATGGCGCTGTTCACCGACGACGGCACCTATTGGGTGCCGGCCGTGCCGAACCAGACCAGTCCATTTGATCAGGCGTCGCTGTTCTATGACGACCGCGATCTGATGAAGACGCGGGTCGAGCGGCTCGAACATCCGCGCATCCACGTGCAGACGCCGCCGTCGCGGACCGCACACCTCGTCGGCAACATCGTCATCGAGGAAGCCGATACCGGCAAGGGCGAATTCATCGTCGGCTCGACGCTGATCATGGTCGAGTACCGCGACGACCAGCAGCGCGTCTTCGCCGGCCGCCAGCAGCATCGCCTGCGCCGCCACGGCGACGGCTTCCGCATCGTGCAGAAGCGCGTCGATCTGATCAATTGCGACGGCGCCTTCGAGGCGATGGCGGTGCCGATCTGAGGATGCGGAATGCTCCTTAGGCTCGCGCCTGCTTTGGCTTCTTGTCGTAGCGGCCGGCTTTGACGATCTCGGCGACCGTGCCGTCCGGGGCGCGGAATTTCCACGCGTTGCCCTCCTCGCGCGAGATTATGGTGCCACCGCCGGCCTCGATCTGCGCCGCAATGGCATCGCGGTCATCGACCTCGATGCCCCAATGATGGATGCACGGGCCCGCACCCGAAAGTTTTGCTTCCTCGACATCCTCGCTGTCGTAGACCATGAGCGCGAGATCGATATTGCCGTCGGTCATATGCCGCGACACGTGTCCGCGATCGTAACTGGTCTTGGTCTGTTGAAAGCCGAAGACGGTTTCGTAAAACTTGGTCGCTTCTTCGAGGTTGGGCACCTTGAGCGCGATGTGAACGATGCGGGGCATGGGGGTCTCCTCTGTGTTGGACTTTTCGGCCGCAGGCATTCACGCGAATCCGGCGCGGGCCTTATATGAGATTTCCGGTTGCCGCGACATCCGCAAAAGCGCAGCGGCTCCGTTGCGGCAATGGCGCTCGCCGTGATTCTGGTTTACGGCTATGCGGGGCGGCAAATAAGGGGCTGTACGCAGCGATGAAGGGCAATGCCGCGCCACGGCTCTTTGCCGGCCTGTTGCTGTTCGCCGTTGCGTTCCTGGTCGGCGCTTGCGGTCATAAACGCGACGACAGCGACATCAATACCTTCCCGGCAAACTACAAAGCCGACATCATTGCCGCCATGCACGCCTATCTCAACGATCCGACGGGAATTCGTGATACCGGCCTCTCCGAGCCGGTCCTCAAGCCGGTCGAGAGGACCATGCGTTACGTGGCCTGCCTGCGTTTCAACGGCAAACGGAACGCCACCGAATATGCCGGCGTCAAACAGGTGGCGGCGGTCTTTCTTGCCGGCCGGTTTGACCACTTCGTCGAGCAGTCGCGCGAGTCGCGCGAGTTGTGTGACAACGCGACCTACGCGCCATTTCCCGAACTCGAAAAGCTGCCGCGTTAGCCACGGCAGCGGCGATTTTGGCGACCGCGGCGCCACCCATCGAGAGCGCGTGTGCGGTACGAAGATCAAATTCCTGCCGCGAATTAAGTTGAACATCGAGTTATTCTCGGCACTTTCTGAGAGGGGTATCTGGTCTTGGAAGCCAACGGGTTAACGATGAAATTCGCGCGCTTTACGGCGTACTTGGCGACGCTTTGCGCCATTGTGGCGCTGTCGGCTCAAGCCGCCTCAGCGGCGCCGGCTCTCGCCATCAACAACGTCAACATGCGGCAAGGGCCTGGAACGAATTATCCGATCATCCTCACCATTCCGGGCGGCAGCAACGTCAACGTCGGAGGCTGCAACGGCGCCTGGTGCGCGGTCGCATTCGGCGGACAGAGCGGCTACGCGGTCGCCACCAGCTTCGATATGGGTGGAGGTCCGCCATCGCCCGGTCCCGACGTTCCCATTCCCGTGGCGCCAGGCGCACCGCCGCCCGGTTATGGCGAACCGCCGGTCTATGTTGGGCCGCCCTATTACGGTCCCGGACCCTATTATGGCCCTTACCGGGGTTACTACCGCGGCGGATACGACCGTCGCTGGTAGAGCGGATCACGCTCTAAGCCGCCGCCGCTTGATCCACGTCGAGCGGTGCGATCAGTTTGACGCCCTTCAGATAAACGCCGCGGCCTGAGCGTCCCTCGCGAATTTCTTTCGGCAGCGGCCGGCTCGACGGATCACTCAGCCATAGCCGCAACAGGTGACGCTTGCGCTCCGCCTCGGGCCAATCCTGATATTCGCGCCGCGTATGCAGCGTGACGAAATTGTTGAGGAACTGAATGTCGCCCGGCCGGAAATCCATGTCGGCCGCGCAGGCTTCGACCGTGCTGCGGTAGAGCGCGATCGCCTCCTTCAGCGCGGTCGAGAATGGCGGCACGCCCGGTAAGCTCTGCGCCTTATCGACCGCTGCGCCGAGTCCGATCGCGCTGAAATAGCCGTCGGCGAAGCAGAAGATCGGATGCTTGATCCACGGCTGCTCGCCCGGATTCATCTCGCCGCTGCGCGAACGATAGATGTCCTGACAGAGTTCGTTGGCGAGGTCCGGCCGCTCCGCCAGCATCTTGTTGTAGACCGTGACGGAGCTCGCCACGCGGCTGGCGCCGCCGCTCTTCGCCGCCTGGAGGCAAAGCAACCCGACATAGTCGCACGCGTCGGAATGAAAGCGCATTTCGGCGCGAGTCATATAGCCGCGCGTATTGGAATTGGAATAGTCGCCGCCGAGATCCTTGACGTGGCCGAGGATGTGGCCGTGCTTGTTCTGCGACATGCGTCTTGCCCAGATAGGCGCCGAGCCCGAGATAGGCGATCGCCTGCCCTTCGCGGTCGAACCGGTCGATCGGAAAATTCCGCAGCATGACGAGACCGCGGCCGTCGATCAGTTCACGCCGGACGTCCGCCAAGACGCCGGCAAAATCGTGCAACGGAAAACTGTCGCGATTGACGTCTTCGATCGGAACGCCGTGGCGGCGAAATGCAGTGACGCCAGCGGCGAGCTCGTCAGCGTCGCGATCGGTGAGGACGTAGCTGAGATCGTCGACGCTGCCCAAATTTTCCGGCGTCCAGCCTGCCGGATCGACCACCGGCTCCATCGCTGTTGCCGGGACGCGCTTGGTGCGCAAAAAGCTGCGGAAATCGGCCATCTGTCTTCCCCGTTCAGTTCTCCGGCGTTTTCTTCAACGCGGAGCACGGACATCTATTTGAGCACATCTTCGACCTGCTTCGCCAGATCGGGCGGTGCCGCGTAGATCGCATTAACGACCTTTTCCGCCTCGTCGCCGCTCACTGGATCGATCGGCAGGGATTGCCGTTCCGCATCGGCAAGAAACGCTTCGTCGCGCAGTGTCGCCTCGAAGGCAGCGCGCAAAAGCTGCGCGCGCTCGGCGGGAACGGCCCGCGCAACAATCAGCGGCCGGCCTAATTCCCCCGATGCACTGAGGACGGCGAGCAAGTCCTTTTGCTCCTTGGTGGCGGCAAGGTCGGCCACATAGGGCACGTTTTCCGGCATGTCGGCCGGCCGCTTCGCCGAAAACCGGACCAGCGGATTGATCTTGTGTCCGGCGATCCAATCCTGCGGAATCGAACTCCACGACGCGCAAGCGCCTTCCAATTCGCCGCGCTCGACCGCCAGCCGCTGCTCGTTGCTGCCGGGATAGCCGGGAATTTGCCGCACCGGCGCATGAAAAATCTTGCGCAGGATAGCGCCGTTGACGTAGGCGTTCGCGCCTTTCGCGGTCGCGCCGATCAGAAACTCCTTGCGCGCCATCAGATCATCCCAGTTTCTGACGCCGGTCGCTGCCCAGGCGTAGCAGATGCGAATGTCGCGCAGCATCGAGCCGATCCACTGATAGTCCGAGAATTTGATCTTGAAGGTCTCCGGCGCGGCAAAGGATTCCGTGATCAGCCCGGGATCGAACATGGTGATGACCGTGCCGTCCTTCGGCGCGGTGGCGTCGAGATAGCGCACTGCCGTCAGGCTTGCGGCGCCCGGCATGTTCTGAACCAGCACGGTCGGGCTGCCCGGAAGGTGCCGGCCGAAATATCGCGCAAACGTGCGCGCGTACTGGTCGTAGCCGCCGCCCGGCGAATAGCCGACCACGATCGTGACCGTTCTGCCTTTGTAGAAGTCTTCGTCCTGCGCGGCAGCGGGGCCGGCCGCAAACGCCGCGACAGTCAGGGCGGTAGTGATCCGGCGAAGGATGGCGCTCATGCGCATCGTCACGTCTCCGCACGATTGAAATGGACTGTCGCGCCCGAGACGGCAAGGCTGAGCGCGATGATAATGAAAATGCCGCCGACGCCGGTCGCGGTGGCAATCAGGCTGGCGACGAACGGCAGCGCGACCTGGCCGATGCGATTGCCGGTGATGCGCAGCGACATGACGGTGCCCATCGCCGCCGCGGACGCGAGATCGACCACATTGGTAAGGCTCAGCGTCGTGGCGATGCCAAGTGAAAAGCCCATCAAGGTCATCGCCGCATACATCGCCGAGAGCGGGATCGGCAAAGCCAGGCATGCAAAGCCGATTCCCGAACCGAGCATGCTGGCAAGCGTCAGTGGTTTGCGGCCGACGGCGCGGATCACGCGCACGTAGCCCATGCGGGAAAACAGCGAAGCGACGGCGCGCACGGTCAGAAGGCTGCCGATGACGCTCACGTCGATATGCCTGTCGGCGCCCAACAGCGGCAGATAGATCGTGAGCAGGTCCTGCGAGGTGATCGTGATCACGCTGGCGACGAGCACCACCATCAGCCCGCGCTGGCGGATCAGCGTCCGCAGCGGCACCACCTCTTTGCTCTTGGCATGCGTCGGATGTTTGGGCGCCGGACGAATGGCACTCGCGGTCGCGAGCGACGCCAGAGCGATGACGAGGCCCATGGCGAAGAGGTGGCCGGTCGGCGGAACCGTAGCCGAGCCGCCCGTCCAGGCGATCAGATACGGACCGATGCCCTGCCCAATGGCGCTGGCGACCAGATAATTGCCGAACGCCGAATCACGGCCGCGCGGTCCGGCGCAGCGGATGCAGAGCATCTGCTGGCTCGCCATCAGGAACAAATGCGAGATGCCGAGCAGGACGGTGAGCAGCAGCAGCGTCGTCGGCGAACGGGCCGAAAGCCAGAAACCGGCGGAGGCGAGAACGAGCAGGCTGCAACCGATCCACGCCGCCTGGGCGTCGTGACCCCGATCCAGGAAGCGGCCGACCCAGACGGCGAGGAAGATCGGCAGGATCGCGAACGCAGCCGAGATGACGCCGAGCCAGATCACCGGAAGATGGAGCTCGATCGCCCGGTAGGACGTCGTCACGCGGACCAGCGCGAAGGCGGCCTGGATGATGGCCGAGTTGAGCAGCAGCGGCACAAGCAGCCGGTAGTCGATATCGTTCGTCCGGCCGCGGGCGTCGAGCCCGGTGCGCGAGGCCAGCATTATTCTCGCCAGAAAATTCGACACCGCGATCGCGACAACATTCGTGTGAAAGTTGAATCGTCTCTTATCACCGTTTGCACGAGCCGGCACCCTGTTCGCCGGCATCGTCGATGTTGTAAGGTAACCCAAAATCGCAACGACAAGACGTTCGACAAGACTTCAGGGAGACGAACCCAATGACAACGGCTGGCCCAAAAACACGCAGAACAACAGGCCGGATACCCGCCCGCACCACGATCCTCCTCTTCGCCGTCCTCGCCTGCACGCTCTTCGGCCTGCTCTCGCTCCAGGCCATCGCGGCGGAGGATTATCCGAGCCGGCCGGTCACCATCGTGGTGCCGTTCACGCCGGGAGGATCGACCGATCTGCTCGGCCGCTATGACGCCGAAGTCTTGCAGCGCGATCTGCACCAGAGTTTCGTCGTCGAGAACCGCTCCGGCGCCGGCGGCGTCATCGGCATCGGCTATGTGGCGAAAGCCAATCCGGACGGCTATACGCTGCTGCACGCGCCGACCGCATTCGGCCTCCTGCCCTATCTGATGAAGTCCGTTCCGTACGATCCGGTGGCGGATTTCGATCCGATCGTTCAGGTCGGTCTCACGGAATTTGCGCTGGTGGTGTCGCCGTCGCTCAACGTGAAGTCGGTGCAGGACGTGATCGACCTCGCCAAGGCAAAGCCGGGTACGCTGACCTATGCGTCGGCCGGCATCGGCACGACCCAGCAGCTTTTCGCCGAACTGTTCAAGAGCTTGGCGGGCGTCGACATCCGCCAAATTCCGTACAAGGGCACGGCGCCCGGTCTGGTCGACGTCATGAGCGGCGCCGTATCGATGATGTTCACCGACATCGGCCCGGCGATTTCGCTGGTCAAGGACGGCAAGCTGAAACTGCTCGCAGTCACGTCGCTCGAGCGCAACAAGGATATGCCCGACGTGCCGACCGTCGCCGAAACCGTCAAGGGCTACGAGGCGGTCGGCTGGCAGGGGTTGTTCGCGAAATCGGGCACGCCGAAACCGATCATCGACCAGATCAACAAGGCTCTGGTCGCCGATCTCAAGAAGCCGGAAACGGCGCAGCGGTTCAAGGCGTTCGGCGTCATCCCGCGATGGAACACGCCGGACGAGTTTCGCGCCTTCATCAAATCCGAGAGCGCGAAATGGGGAAAGGTCATTCACACCGCCGGGATCGAGCCGCAATGAGCGGAGCCGGCGAACGCTAGACATCGACATCCGAGAACGCACATGCTGCAAAAAGTCGAAAAGCCCATTCGCGAACTGCCGGAGATCGGCACCTCCACCGACACACGCGACATCCTCTCGCACGCGACCAAACAATCGGAGCGCTTCGACGATTATTTCCTCGTCGATATCGATGCCCACGTCACCGAGACGCAGTTCTGGCCGGAAATTCTCGCGCGCATCGACAACGAAGTGATCCGCCACATGGGACAGGCTGGTCTCGACCGGCCGGTGTCGCGCGCGCTGTCGCTTCTCAACAACGTGCCCGGCATGTCGTACCAGAGCGTCTATGGGCGCATTCCCCACGAACAGGCGCGGCTCGAAGCCGTTTCGGGAAAGGACTGCCACCCTTGCGTCGAACTGGTGCGGCGCTCCATGGACGCCATGGGACTCGACTATCAGGTGCTGTTTCCGACGCCGATGCTGACACTCGGCATGCACCCGCAGGACGACGTCGAGGTCGGGCTTGGCGGCGCGTTCAACAAATGGATGGTCGAGGAAATCCTGCCGCAGGACCAGCGCATCAAGGGCTTGCTGTACCTGCCGTTCAATACGCCCGAAGCGTGCGAGAAGCTCGTTGCGCAATACGCCTCGCGTCCGGAGATCATCGGCTACACCATCTGCTCGACGCGCAACAAGCCGGTGCACCACAATTCCTACATGCGGCTCTATGCGATGATCGAGGACAGCGGCAAGCCGCTCGCCTTCCACACCGGCTTCAACTGGAGCGATCCATCGTTTGCGCAGTTGAACCGCTTCCTGTCGATGCATGCGTTGAGCTTTCCGCACTACAATCAAATTCATCTCACCAACTGGATCATCAACGGACTGCCGGAGCGTTTTCCGAAGCTCAAGGTCGTCTGGGTCGAAGCCGGCCTCGCCTGGATCCCGTATCTGATGCAGCGCCTCGATCATGAATTCATGATGCGATCGAGCGAAGCGCCGATGCTCAAGCGGCCGCCGAGCGACTACATGCGCGAAATGTTCTACACGTCGCAGCCGCTCGAGCGCGCCAATCTCGACCTGCTCGCGGCAACCATGAAGGCGATGAACGCGCCGACCCAGCTTTTGTTTGCGTCGGACTGGCCGCACTGGGATTTCGATCCGCCGAGTTCGATCGCAACGCTGCCGTTCCTCGACGACGAGGCCAAGCGCAACATTCTCGGTCTCAATGCGGCGCGCGTGTTCAATCTTAACGTCAAGCGCACGCGGCCGGCGCCGGCCGATGTGCTGGCGGCGCGGGCATGATGGCCTCCGGATGAGCCACATCGTCCTTATCCTTTCCGATCGAAGACCAGATTTGCCAGATGCAATAATCTGAAGCCCGAGAGGCAATGATGCGTGAAGTTGTTCTTGGCCCCGTTGCGGAATTTGCCGATCCAGGCCGCAGGGTCGTCGATGTCGACGGCGTCGAGGTTGGCGTGTTTCACATCAAAGGCCAGTTCACCGCTTATCTGAACCTCTGCCCGCACCACGGCGGCCCGGTGTGTCAGGGAAAAATCCTGCCGCGCGTCGAAGAGAAAGTCGGCGCCGACCGTCAAAGCCACGGCATGAATTTCTCCAAGACGCAGACCAACATCGTGTGCCCGTGGCACGGTTATGAGTTCGACATCGCCACGGGCCGCCATCAGGGCAACCCGCAGCTGCGGTTGCGCCCGATCGAGGTGCGCGTCAGCGACGGCGACGTGATCCTCATCGTGCCCGAGAAAAACCAGCGGCAGTCGGCGTGATTTTTTCGCCGTCCCAGCGGCGCCTTTCCCCTCCCCCGCGCGCAGCGCGCGCATGTGCTTCCCCCTCCCCTGAAAGGGGAGGGTCGGCGCGCTGTTGGCGCGCCGGGGAGGGGTCAACCTTTGCAAACGCGTTTGCAACGAGACCCCCACCCGACGACCTGCGGTCGTCGACCTCCCCCTTTTTGGGGGAGGTGGGATTATGACCGCTCCACATGCGATAGCCCTGCTTTGCCGGGGGAGGGAACAGGCTGCACGTGGACAATCAAATCCGTTCTCGCGACGCGTTTTGCGCCCGAGCTTTGTTTGATCCTTCCCCTCAACAAACGAGGGAGGCGGAGCGCCGACAGGCGCACCATCCGTTGTCCGCGCCGCGCACGCAGATGTTGCCACCTGAATGCGCTTCGGGCGCGGCTGCGCATCCAGCGGGATGCGCTCGCCTCTCGGCGCTCCACCGCGGCTCTCGCTTAGGCGACCGAACGCCACCACTCAGCCTCGGGCCGCGCTTCCTGGAATCACCGGGTGCAAACGGGTGTCACCCCTCCCCGGGCCAGTGCAGTGAGCTCCTCACAGACCGGTCATCGTGCCGGCCGGGCGGGGTCCCGAGGCCGCCCGGGAGCGGTTTGCGAGACCGCGCGCGGGCGCCGCACTCGCTCCACCGTCAGGATCGCATCCGGACTGTGCCCTGCGACGAGCGAGATGTCAGGGCTTGTAACTGAATCAGAGACGATTGTCAAGAAATGTCCCCGATATAGAGACAGCAGTGCAGCCTTTCGTATTTGCTCATCGCGCTCCCGTTGGCAGCAGGCCCTGAATGAGAACGTTCTAAGAACAGGAAATTCCTCATTCGATTGCTCGGCAACTTGTGCGTGCTCTATGATGAGCGGAGAAGAGCGGGAGCCGGCGGCCAGGAAGGGCTAGGGGAATCAATGTCTTCTGAAATAACGCCACTTCAAATCAACGATAAGGAATTCTTGATCGCCAGCACAATTGAGCGCTGTCCGAAGATAATGATGCTGCGGGAGCTAACAATGAACGCGCTCGAAGCAGCGGCGTTCGCACCCGAAAATCGCCGACGTGTTGAGTTTCGTTTGGCCGAGTTGAAGGGCGTACCAAAGCTTGCGATCTGGAATACCGGACCGGGAATGGATGGCCAAGAGTTGCACGAGATGTGCGATCTAGCTTCATCAATTCGCAAATCAAAGAGCCTTGATGGCAATTTTGGAATGGGAGCAAAGGTCGCCTCGCTCCCTTCGAACAAATTTGGGCTTCGGTATCGATCCTGCAAAAATGGACTTGTCCATGAACTGATCCTATGTGAACGCGACGGTAAATACGGACGATTGCGCCGTCGAGACGATGCAGGGGTTTATCACGAGGTCATTGACGTAACTGAACTTGTGAAGTCGGAAGGTTCAGACGTCTCGTTCGAGTGGACGGAGGTTACGCTGCTCGGAAATCGCCCTGAACAAAACACGGCGCGTGATCCGTACGATGGAAATCCCGAATCTGATGCACAATGGCTAGCTACGTATTTATACCATCGCTTCTATCGGCTACCGGATCGCGTCAAAGTGCTTCTCTTCCCCGGAACGCACAAACTGGGAGATAGCGTGCGGCAGTTTCTTCCAATACCAGAGCGGGTCATCGCGGGCGCATTTGATCGGGCAGAAACCGTCGAAACGCCCGACGGTAGCAGAATTCACTACATATACGATGGGCCGTATTCGAAAATGCCCAGCCATAATCGTTCCATAAGCGGATCGATACAATCGGCATTAAGCACATGCGCTGTCGTTCACAAGAACGAGATGTATGACGTTCGCCGCGGCCGCAATTGGACGCTTGACGCACCGTTATTCGGGATTCCGTTCGGTGCGCGGCACATCTCAATACATATCGAGTTACCTGACACTTACGCTGCGCGCCCGGAGGGATATCGGCAGTTCCTTCGCTATACGACCGGCGAGCAACAGCAGGTTTACGGAACGGACTTTGCGTTGCTCGTAGCAAAGTATCGACCTCAGTGGCTAATTGATTTGATCAAGTCCTTTGCGCCAGATGCCACGTCTCACGACGAGATTCGCAGGGAATTGCAGAAGCTGCTCGACGAGCTAAGGGTACGGCGGGAAATGCCTCGCGTCGCGATAAATGGCATTGCCGCAGTTGCTCCTCGGGAAGGACCATCCACTCAGATGGCTCGTGGGAATCAGGGTACGATTCGGCAGAAAGAACCTCATGAGGTGCATGTGGATTTGAGCGTCGTACCAACAGGCGCCCAACGCGCTGACATTTGGCGCAATCGAGAAAGAGCTCCAATCATAATTCCACTTCGTACAGAAGCTGAAATTGAAGAGAAACAGATTAAGGAAAAAGCAGCCCGCTACTACGATAACGGCCAGTTGTTTGTGAATATGCTGTATCCTTCTGTCTATAAGATGAAGGAACAACTTGAGCGGGAGTATGCTAGTGCCGCTGATCTGGACCAATTGAGAACGTTGGCACAGCAGGTCGCAGAGGAAACCACCATCCTTCGGGTGGGACGAGCAGTTGTGTTCGCCTTAGCGAAGCAAGCAAACCAGGAATGGAATTCTGAAGCGATCAGCAAGGCCTTGGCTCCAGAAAGCCTGAGTTTAGCTGCCGACGATTACATCGATTCGCTTCAATCGGCCCGTCGCAGGATTGGAAAGACTTTTAAAATCTCCGCAAGTGCGCAAGAGCGATTTGAGACGGAGTTGAGTCCGAGCGCATAGAATGAGTCGAGCGCTTGACCGAAATTAGGCCCCCGATACATGGGCAACAGTCCAGCGGACCTTCACTCCGCGCAATCGTACCCGACACGACGATTCACTCCTTCTTCGTCTCGACGTGAAAGCGGTGCAGGACGCGATGGAAGATCGGCGCCAGCACGAAGCCCGAGGCGATGACGATGATGAGACCGGAGAAGATCGCGTAGGAACCGGCGAAGATTTTTCCGGCGGTGGTTTTCAGTTCGCCCAGCGGACCCATGCCGGCCAGGATCATCGCCGCGTTCACATAGGCGTCGGTGAACGACATGTGCTCGAAGCCGGCATAGCCGGCAATGCCGATGGCCAGACCGACCACCGTCAGGACCAGCCACAACCCGATCGCGATGGTCATGCGGACGGCGAACTTCCGTCGCGGCAAGAGCGGCTGCCCGCGGCGCTCGAACCCGGTCAGGCTGAAGTTTCTCAATGGCATGCCGCGTTCTCCACCCGGATGTTTCGATGGATTACTTTGCCGCGCACTCATTACCGCCCTTCCCGCCTATCCCCGCAAGGGGGCGGGAGCAGGGAATCATGGTCGTGGGACATCGCTGCCGTGGCGAATCGTTCGCGGCAAATGCATCGCGCCCGGATTTGCGCTAGTATGGAGACCGAGGAAGGGAACCCGCCATGCAACAAAAACACTACGACCGCGCCGCCCAGGATATGGGCAACATCGTCGGCATCGGGCACGTCAACGTCTGCATCAGCGATCAGCACCTGGCGACCCATTATTACGTGACCGGGCTTGGCTATACCCGCGACCCGTTCCTCAACACCGGCGCCGGCAACATGTGGATCAACGTCGGCATGAGCCAGTTTCACTTGCCGATGGGACCGCCGGACAACCTGCGCGGCGTGATCGGGCTGGTCGTGCCGGACCGCGGGCAGTTGCTCGAGCGGCTGACGCGGGTGCGCAAGGCGCTCGAGGGCACCAAATTCGATTTCCGCGAAAGCAATGACGGCGTCGAGACCACCTGCCCGTGGGGCAACCGGATCGACGTGCACACGCCGGACCAAAGCCGCTTCGGCCGCGTGGTGCTGGGCATGCCCTATATCCGCTTCGACGTGCGCCCCGGCACCGCGGACGGCATCGCGCGGTTCTATCGCGAGGTGATCGGCGCGCCGGCCGAGGTGACCGCAAACGGTCACGGCCGCGAAGCCCGCGTCACGGTCGGCGAGAAGCAATATTTTTATTTCCGCGAAACCGACAGGCCGGAAAAGCCCTACGACCGTCACCACGTCCAAATCTACATCGCGGATTTCTCCGGTCCGTATCGGCGGCTGCTCGATCTCGGGCTGATCACGATGGAGTCCAACGAATACGAGTACCGCTTCAAGGACGTGATCGATCTCGATACCCGCGAAGTGCTGTTCACCGTCGAGCACGAGACGCGCAGCCAGACCAATCCGATGTACGGCCGGCCCCTGATCAATCGCAATCCGGCGCAGACCAACATGGACTACAAACCGGGACACGACAGCATATCCTGGGCGATGTGGTGAATGCTCCTGCCATGACTCCCTTCCCATCAGGCGAAGGGGATAGCACCGTGAAGGACAACGCATGAGCAAGCGCCGCGCGCTGGTGATCGGCGGCTCGCTTGGCGGACTGATCGTCGCGCATCTGTTGCGCGCGGATGGTTGGGACGCGACCGTGTTCGAGCGCAACGAGCAGGAGCTGGCGAGCCGCGGCGTCGGCCTCGGCACGCACCCGCAGCTCATCGCCATCCTCAAACGCGCCGGCATCGCGTTCGACGAGACCATGGGCATCCGGGTGCCCAAGGTCATCTGTCTCGATCGCGCCGGCAAGATCATCGTCGAACAGCCGACGGTGCGTACCATGAGCGGCTGGTCGCGGCTTTATCGCGCCTTGCATGACGCGCTCCCGGCGCCGGACTATCAGCTCGGAAAAGCGCTGCGCCGCGTCAAGCAGGACGCGGACGGCGTCACCGCGATCTTCGCCGACGGCACGCGCGAGCGCGGCGACGTCCTGGTCGGCGCCGACGGCATCCGCTCGACGGTGCGTGCCCAATATTGGCCGCTCGCGCAGCCTGTTTACGCCGGCTATGTGGCCTGGCGCGCGGTGCTCGACGAGCAGCGGGTGCCGCGCGACATCTGGCAGGAGATTTTCGAGCTCTACACGTTTTGTCTGCCGCCGGGCGAGCAATTGCTCGCTTATCCGGTGCCGGGGCGCGACAACGACACCGCGGTCGGCCGCCGCGGCTACAATATCGTCTGGTATCGGCCGGTCACTCCGCACGATCTCGCCGATCTTTTGACCGACGCGGAGGGGCAGCATCACGCCGCCGGCATTCCGCCGCCGCTGATCCGGCCGGACGTGATCGCGCGCGTGAAGGCCGACGCCAGGGCGGTTCTCGCGCCGCAGATTGCCGAGATCTTCGCCCGCACCGAGCCGTTCTTCCAGCCGATCTACGATCTCGAATCGTCCCAAATCGTGTTCGGCCGCGTGGCGCTGGCCGGCGACGCGGCGTTCGTCGCGCGCCCCCATGTCGGCGCCGGCGCCACCAAGGCGGCCATCGATGCGGCCAGCCTCGCCGACTCTCTGGGCGGCGACCTCCATGTCGGGCTGGCGCGCTATCAGCGGGCGCAACTGCCGTTCGGCCGCGCCATGGTCGCGCTCGGCCGCGAAGAGGGCGAATATCTGAGCGCGCAGATCAAGCCGAAAGAGCAGCGCACGGCCGCAGAACGCCATCGCGACATCCATTCGGTGCTGCATGCCCACGGCACGCGCAGCGATCAGGTCGGCCAGATCGTCACGGCGCGCGGCCTTGAGCGCATTTGTGACCCGGTTCGGGCATGACACTTTGCGGCGCTGCTGTATAATTCGCCCAACAACAAGATCGCCTGGACCGGCATCGCGGCCGGAAGGGAGAAACTGATGAGCACCCCCAAGAAGACGCTGGTGATCCGCAACGGCACGCTGATCGACGGATCGGGCAAGCCGTCGGCGCGCAACGACGCCATCGTGATCGAAGGCAATCGCATCAAGAGCGTCGGCGCGCTGCCGCCCGATATTCAGATCGAGGACCGCAAGGCCGTCGACGTGGTCGACGCCGCCGGCAAGTGGATCATGCCCGGCCTGATCGATGCGCACTGCCACATGTCGTACGGCTATCCGCTGATCAAGGGCGAAGGCAAAGGCAAGGGCACGACGCGCCCGGAATTCTCCACGCTCAAGTCCGCCCGCAGCGCGCAAAAGGTCCTGCGTGCCGGCGTCACCAGCATTTCGGTTCCGGGCGGCACATGGTTCACCGATGTGGGTGTCCGCGATGCGATCCGGCTCGGCCTCATGGAAGGCCCGCGCATGTACGTCGCCGGCCGCATGATCGTGACTTACGGCTGCATCGAGGACGACGAGCCGTCCTGGGAAGGCACGCCCGACCATTCGATCGGCAAGCTTTGCAACACCGCCGACGAAATGGTCACCGAGGTGCGCCGGCAAGGCAAGCACGGCGTCAACTTCATCAAGATGGCGGACAGCCGCTCCGGCGAGTCGCAGATGCTGGCCAAGGAGGAGATCTCAGCCGTGGTCGGCGAGGCGCACCGGCGCAATCTGCGCGTCGCCATTCATTCGCGCGGCGCCGGTTCGACGCGCGCGGCGGCCGAGGCCGGCGTCGACTGGATCGTCCACGCCGATCTCGCCACCGACCGCGATCTCGATGCGGTCGCCAAGGCCGGCATGCCGATCCTGCCGACCGCGACCTTCCTTGCCGTCGTGGTCGAACTCGGCAAGCAGCAAAAAGTCGGCGCCGAGCAGGTGCAGCTCGATTTCAACCGCATGGGGCGGCATTACGAACTGCTCGGCGAACTGATGCACAAGGCGCGCAAGCTCGGCATCAAGCTTCTGGTCGGCACCGACACCGGCAACAATTCGTTCACGCGGCATGGCGAACTCCACGCCAAGGAGCTGGAGATTTTCGTCAAGCACGGCGGCTACACGCCGATGGAGGCGATCGTCGCCGCGACGCGCGACAATGCCCTCGCGGTCGGCCTCGACGGTCAGGTCGGCGAAGTGGCGGCCGGCAAGCTCGCCGACGTCATCGTGCTCGACAAGGACCCGATCGCCGACATCACCGTCCTGCAGGACACCCGGAATCTCGCCTGGATCATCAAGGACGGCAAGATCGTCGACCTCGGTCCGCGCGACGACATGCTGGTGTTTCAGCAGGCCGCCGAATGACGGCTGCGCCGTCGCCAGCATCGTTATCGCCGGCGACGGGCGAGATCGCGCGTCTTGCCGTCGAGATCGCTGACGTCATGCCTCGGGTCGCGCGTGTCGTCGAGGTTCCGATCGATATTCGGCTCGACGATCTGCATTTCGTGCTGCAGATCGCCATCGGCTGGCAGAACGGCCATCCGTTCGAGTTTCGCATCGGCGACAGCGCGTGGGGCTTGCCGGATCGCGATGCCGAGGAGACGATTGCGCCCGCCGGACAGGCGACCCTCGCCGATGTTCTCGCACGCGGCGACACCTTTACGTACGACTATGTGTTCGGCGAGGACTGGCAGCACACGGTCAGCGTTCTTGCGCGCGGCCCCGCCGAGCCCGGCGCGCGCTATCCGAGCCTGGTCAGCGCCGAGGGCCGCTGTCCGCCGGCCGACATCGGCGGCCCGGTCGGCTACGAGACTTATCTACGCACGATCGCGGACCCGACGAGCATCAACCACGCGGATATGCTCGACTTCGACGCGCCGGATTTCGATCCTCATGCGGTCGACGTCGCAACACTGCGCAAAAATTTGGCGAACCTCGCGCGCTACATCGGCCGCAAGCCGACCGCTTCGGCCGCATCCTTCGAGGCTCGCTCCGCTCGCACCTCAGGATGACGAGAACAGGCAATAAATCATGCAATTCGGAGTGCAATTTTTTCCCAACTTCGCGCCGAAGGACAAGAGCGCCGAGGAGTATTTTGCCGAATGTCTCGCCATCGCCGAGGAGGCCGACGGGCTCGGCTTTACGCATGCGCGCTCGGTCGAGCATTATTTCGAACGCTATGGCGGCTACAGCCCGAACCCGATCGTGTTTCTTTCCGCGGTCGCGGCGCGCACGAAAAAGATGCGGCTGGTCACCGGCGCTGTCGTGCCGATCTTCAACAATCCGCTCAAGCTCGCCGGCGAGATTGCGATGCTCGACGCGATCTCGGGCGGGCGCTTCGATGTCGGCTTTGCCCGCGCCTTTCTGCCGCACGAATTCCGCCGCTTCCGTATTTCGCCGGACGAGTCGGTGGCGCGCTTTCGTGAAGGACTGGAACAGGTCGAGCTTCTGCTGACGCAGGAGAACGTCACCCATCACGGGCAATTTCATTCCTTCGACAACGTCACGTCGCTGCCCCGGCCGACGCAAAAGCCGCGGCCCAAATTTTACATCGCCTCGACGCGCACGCCGGATTCGTTCGAGTTCGCCGGGCGCAACGGCTATTCGCTGATGTCGATCCCGATCGGCCCGCTCAAGGATTTGCTGGCGATTTACCGCAAGGCTTGGCGCGAGGCCGGGCATCCGGGCGACGGCGAAGTCATGATCGCCGTGCACATGTTTTGTCATGAGGACGCTCGCCTCGCCCGCGAAATCCCGCGGCGGCAATTCGAGGACTATTTCGCCGCTTTGTTCGAGTCCGCCGGCGAATGGACGAAAGGCACGTCGTCGAAGGACTACAAGGGCTACGATGTTTCGATCAGCCGGATGAAGAATTTCACCCTGGAGACCCAGATCGAGGCCGGCGGCGCCTGGGTCGGCACGCCCGATGAGGTGAAGGCGATCATCCGTCGCTTCGAAGACACGATCGGAAAGATCGAGCATGCTTCGCTGCAGATCAATTTCGGCACGCTCGATATCGCCGAGGCGCAGCGCTCGATGCGGTCTGTTCGCCCGCGAGGTGCTGCCGGCGTTTTGCAAAGCGTAGGATGGGCTATTATTTTGCGGCGGCCCTTTGATTCCGACATTCGCATAGAAACTTACCACGGCGGGATTCTCGTCCAGCGCGCGCGATAGACCGTGGACTTCTGATCAACGCCGAGTTTGCTGCTCCCGCATTGCGGCGACGACCCTATCGAGAACGGACATCAGCGCGCGCGCTGAGGGCGAGGGCCGGTATTTAGGCCGCGCCATAATGCCGATGTCGCGGAAGATGCGCGGCGATCTGATTTCGACGATCCTGATTCCCTCGGCGCCGAGGCTCGGTATCGCCATGCGCGGCAGAATCGTCACCCCGAGCCCGACCGCAACCAGCCGGCCGACCGAGAAGTTATGCACGAGCTCGAAGCGCGGCTTCACCGGCCGCCGTGACCGCCGCAGCGTCTCTTCAACGATCAGCCGGGCGTTGGCATCAGGCGTCGTCATCACGAGCGGATGCTTGACCAGGTCCTCCAGTTCGACCGTTTTGCGGTGGGCGAGGGTATGATTGGCCGGCACGGCGGCGACAAACGGGTCGCGCAACAATCGGGTGAATGACAGCCCTTGCGACCGCGGTTGCGGGCCGATGCCGATATCGGCGTCGCCGCGCTCCACCAGCTGCTCAACTTGCGCCGACAGCACGTCATGGATCTCGATCTCGATCGCGGGATAATCCGCGGCCAGCCTCTGCACCGCGTTCGGGACGATGCTCGTCATCATCGGCGGTATGCAGGCGAGCACGACGCGGCCGCGATGAACGGCGGCGAGATCGCGCAGGTCCTGGCTCGCCATTTCCAGCTCCTCGAAAGCGCGCCGCGCCCGCGCCGCGAGCGCCATACCTTCGGCGGTCAGCGACACGCGCCGCGTGGTCCGGTGCACCAGCGGTACACCAAAATAGGCCTCGAGATCGCGAATGTGCGCGCTCACCGCCGGCTGCGAGAGCTTGAGCTTGTCAGCAGTACGGCGAAAGCTGGCGGTTTCAGCAAGGCTCACCAGCGTCATGATGCGCCGCACCGGTAGATCGGCCATTGATAAAAATCCTGATCAATCGGTTTGATTATTCTATTTGTGGCACTGGGCCACCTATGTTTCAATTCCGCAACAGCCGCTGTGGGAGAACGTCCATGCAATATGACCCGGAGCTCATCCGATCGCTCGTCCACCGCGACCATGTGCACCGGTCGCTGTACCTCGATCCTGAGGTCTTCGATCTGGAGATGGACCGGATCTTCGGCCGCTCTTGGGTCTATGTCGGCCACGACAGCCTGATCCCCAATCCGGGCGACTACATCACGCTTCGCGTTGGTAAGCAGCCGTTGGTGATGTCACGCCACACCGACGGTCAGGTCTATGTGATTTACAACAGCTGCGGCCATCGCGGCGCGATCGTCTGCAATGAGGACAAGGGCAACGCCTCGCTGTTCCGCTGCTGCTATCACGGCTGGACCTTCAAGACCAACGGCGACCTCGACGCCATCGCCATGCGGCGCGGCTACGGCCCGAGCTTCGATGCCTCCAACCCGGCGCTCGGCATGGGACGCGTTCGGCACGTCGCGAATTATCGCGGTTTTATCTTCGCTTGCCTCGCCGAGAAGGCGTCGAGCCTGGAGGAGCACCTCGGCACCGCCAAGAACAGCATCGACGAACTCGTGGATCGCGCGCCAGACGGCGCGATCGATCTCAGCGCCGGCGTTCACCGCTACATGTTCCGCGGCAACTGGAAGCTTCAGCTCGAGAACACAGTAGACATGTACCACGTGCCGTTCTCGCACGAATCGAGCGTCAGCCGCAGCGGCAAGCAGTTCAGCCGCGGCGCCGGGCAGAGCGCGGGCTCGGCGATCAGCGATCGTGGCAGTGCTGCGCAGCGCTGGGAGCAGCGGGTCGCATGGGGCTCTCGGTCGAACGGTCACGCCTATGCGGGGCACCAGCCTGTCGCCGAGGAATTGCCGGATACGCCGTCGTTCAAGGCCTATTTCGCCGCGCTGGAACAGCGCAATGGCCGCGAGCGCGCCCTGGAAATCCTCAAGCCCAAGCGGCACAACACCGCGTTCTATCCCAACATGACGCTGCAGGCGCTCAACCAGCACGTCCGCGTCATCGTTCCGGTATCGGTGGACCGCACCGAGGTGCACGTCTATCCGATCAGGTTCAAAGGAGCGCCCGACGAGATGAATGATAGTTTTGTTCGTCACCTCAACCTGACGCATTCCGCGGCGTCGCTGATTCAGACCGACGACCTCGAATGCTTCCGGCGCTGCCAGAACGGCCTCGCAGCGCAAAGCTCCGATTGGGTCTGGTTCGCGCGCGGCGTCGATACTGACAAGGAGGACGAACACGGCGATTACGTCAATAACGGCACCGTCGAAATTCAGCAGCGCGCCCAATACGCCGCTTGGTTGCGGCTGATGAGCGCGGAAGGGTGACGCCATGCAATTGCAGACATCCGAACCATCCGCACAGCATCTCGGCGACCGCGGCGAAATCGAGGATTTCCTGATCCACGAGGTGAGCTTGCTCGACAAGCGCCGCTTCGAGGAGTGGCGCGATCTGTTCGCCGACGACGGCCATTACTGGGTGCCGCTCAAGCCTGGTCAGGAAGATCCCATCGGCGAAAGCTCGCTGTTCTATGACGACAGAGCGATCATGGCGACGCGGTTCGAGCGGCTGCGCCATCCAAACATCCATGCGCAAACGCCGCCGCACCGCACCTGCCACATCGTCGGCAACGTCGTCATCGAGGATGTCGATACGGCGCGCGGTGAGGTGACGGTATCGTCCAACATGATCATGACCGACTTCCGCCTGCGCGAGCAGCGGGTATTTTCAGGCCATGTCACCCATCGACTGCGCCGCACCGGCACTGGCTACAGTATCGTTCTCAAGCGCATCGACCTGATCAACTGCGACGACGTGTTCGAGCTGATCGCAGTTCCACTTTAAAAGCGAAGGTACGCTGCCAAAGCCGTGCCAAACACAGTCGGGGGAGGAGATGGCAACATTCGGAGCGGTACGCGCCTGCGCCATTGCGGCGGCGATCATTCATGCCGTGACGCATTCTGCGCAGGCCGCCTATCCCGACCATAACATCGATCTCATCATCCCTTATGGGCCGGGCGGCGGCTTCGACCTCTACGCCCGCGCCGTCGCCAAGGAGATGGAGGCGCAGCTTCCCAAAGGCATCAGTATCGTCCCGCGTAATATCCCGGGCGCCGGCAGCGTCAAAGGCATCACCACGATGTATCGGGCGCCGTCTGACGGCTACACGATGGGAATCATCGATCTGCCGGGAGCGGTGCAGCCGGTTATCGTCGGTGAGCATCCGGCCTACGACCTCGACAAGGTGACCTGGCTTGGCCTCGTTAACGTTGGCGTCTATTCGCTCGTCGTCGGCAAGGATTCGCGTTTCCAGACCATCGACTTGCTGCGGCATCCGGAGGGGCGGATACCGTTTATTTCAACGACCGGCAGCAACGACCTGGCGATCGCCAAAATCGTTGCCGCGGCGCTGCAGCTCAAGGTGAAATACCTCACGGGCTATAGCGGTGGCCCGGACGCGCAACTCGCGATCATTCGCGGCGAATCCGATGCCGGCCTTGGCATGGATGTGACGATCGCCAAATACCTGAAGTCGGGCGACCTCAAGCAGTTGGCGTGGTTTCAGAAACGCGGCGCCCGCGATACTCCGGTCGGCGTGCCCACCGCCGACGATCTCGGCCACCCGGAACTCGCCAATCTCGGCCTCTTCCGGATGTTCGCCGCTCCGCCCGGCTTGCCGCCAGACGTGGAGAAAAAGCTGATTAGCGTGGTTCAGGCCGCGCTACACAGTCCAGGCCTTGCCGCCTGGTCGAAGGCGGCTGCTTTTCCGCTCGATCTTGGATCACCAGACGAAGCCAGAACCCTCTACACAGAGCAAAAGGCGTTTCTCGAAAAATACCAAACGCTACTAAAACCCGAGTAGCGTTCGGTCCGGACGTGGTACTGGCGCTTCGCAGCCAATCAAACGCTTGCAGGCCGCGCAGGATCGTCTGCAGCACCGGCGTCTGCCATGCATGTCGACAAGTTTGACGGGCGCATCGAATGCGTTTCACGCGCATAGGTCGGAACAGCGGCGCGCGGAGGAGCGCCTATGCCGACGAAAGTGTTTACCTGATCGAACTCGCGAATGGTGCGCGGCGCGTGGTCCTCATCCAAAGGAAGCTCGCTAAACCGCCCTACCGGCCGTGCGACGCCGCTCACGCGTGCGGTCATATCACCCTCCCTACCTTCTCCTCGTGGCCGAACCGGATTGACCCAGCCTCGACTTTTTTATTCACCCAATCCAGGAAATCCCGAACTGGACCGGAGAAGAATAATTTAGCGCCGGCCGCCGGTGCTCACCTATTCGCCGGGGTCGCTTATAGGGTCCAAGCGAGCCGGCCGCCTTTTGCGCAAACAACATATCGCTGCGCAAAGCACCTGCGTTTCTTCCTATTCTGTCGTTGTTGGAAGTGAAGGCTTATCGAGCCGTTGCGTCAATGCAGCCCAAACAGCGACTTCGCGTTGCGGTAGCAGATCTTCTCCTTGTCGGCTTCGGCGATGTCGAGCGAGTGGATCGCCGCGATGCAGTCACGGATATAGGCGCGCCCGCCCTCGGGTCCGAATGGCGCGTCGGACGCAAACAGCACATGATCGCTACCGTAGAACTCCAGGCCGCAGGCAAGTCCGGCGCGGCCGCCGCATAGCGCGGTGTCGCCGTAGAAATCCTTGAAGCAGTCGAGTAACGGCTTGCCGAGACTTTTGAGCACGCCGCTGTAATCCTCGTCCGACGTCCGGCTGCCAAGCGTCGCCCAGCCGGTCTCCATGCGCAAATCGAAAAACGGAATCATTGCGCCGAGATGGTGCGCGAGCACTTTCAGTGTCGGCAGACGCGTCATGACGCCGGAAAAGATCAGCCGCGCCATGGTCGCGCTGGTCTCATAGGGCCAGCCGAAGATGGTCCAGATCTCGTAACGCGAACGCTTCTCGGCGGCGAAGTCGGGAAAATTCGCGGTGCGGGCCGGGTGCAGCAGAATGGGCTTTCCGGCTTTTGCCGCGATTTCGAAAATCGGAAAGAAGCGCGGCTCGTCGAGGCATAGGCCGTCGACATTGGTATGCAGCTGCAGGCCGTTGGCATTGCCGTGAACGAGAATGCGTTCGGCCTCCTTGGCCGCTTCGTCCGGCGCATTCATCGGCAAGCCGCCGACATAGCCGCAAAAACGGTCCGGATATTTGGCGACGAGTTCGGCGAGACCGTCATTGGCCACGCGGGCGAATTCCGGCGACTTGTCCGGGCCGACCATGGCGTCGATCGCCGGCAGGCCGAGCGACAGCACCTGCGAATAATTCTCGAAGCCGTCCATGGTGCGAAAGCGCGCGGCGAGATCGTAAATGGTGCGCACGCCCTGAATGCGCTTGCCGATATCCCTGGTGCCGCCTGTCGTCTCCGACAATTTCGCAAAAATGCCTTGTGGAAAAAAATGACAAAACGAGTCGATGTGCTGCACGCTGATGGTCCTCCCTCGCCGCCTTGCGGCGCGATCATTCTCGTGGTCCGCCGCCGACGTTTGCATGTCGGCACGTGCAAATCCAGCAGCACCCCCTTCGTGAGCCCGGAGGAATTGGTGTAGTTTGATTGAAGAGGTGCCGGCGGAGCGTGCCGACGTTCCGCAACCGCGGATGTACTTGCGGGCATCATCCGCGGTGCGCAGACCATCTATGCCGATGCCGTCAAGGCGGCAGGCCTTGCCCAACAGTATGTTTTCCGACCGGACAAATAGACGCAGACCTTGACCATCTTCTCGTCACCATGGACCGACAACACCCGAAGCGGTTACATCTGATCGACGGCGGGGGCGCCCAGCGTCTAGGGAACGAGCATGCGGCCTCGGCACGGTCAAAATCTGAAAGTCGTCGCGCCGTGCATCATCGTGATCGGCATCATGCTCGGCCTGGTCGCCTATTCGCCGACGCTTTACCGGATGTTCTGCGGGGCGACCGGCCTCGGCGGCACGACGCAAAGGGCGTATTCCGATCCGAACGCGATTTCTCAGCAAACCGTGCGGGTTGCGTTCGACAGCAACGTTGCGCCGGGTCTGCCGTGGCGATTCGAACCTGAGCAGCGTGCCGTCACGGTGCATCTCGGCGAGCAGAAGCTCGTGTACTTCAGGGCCGAAAATCTCAGCGACGAATCGATCGTCGGACATGCGACGTTCAACGTTACGCCACAGACGAGCGGCATCTATTTCAACAAAATCCAATGCTTTTGTTTTGACGAGGAGCGTCTCGACGCGCATCAGAAGGTCGACATGCCGGTCGTCTTCTTTGTCGACCCGGCGTTCGGAAAAGATCCGGAAATGGGCGGCGTCGACTCGATCACGCTCGGCTATACTTTTTTCCGTTCGGCTAATCCCCAAAAGGCCAAAGATCTGTCGCGGTTTCTGGCAAACGCGGCGCCGGACGCCGCGCACGGCCAGGAGCTTTTCAAAGAGCGATGCACGGCGTGTCACGCGCTCGACAGCAACAAGACGGGTCCGATGCTCGGCGGCGTGGTCGGGCGCGCGGCCGGCTCTGCTCCCGGCTACGCTTATTCAGCGGCGTTGAAGAGCGCCGGCCTCGTCTGGTCCACCGACAACCTCGATCACTGGCTGGCTAATCCTCGGAAATTCATCCCCGGCGCACGGATGCCGATACGCGTCCTTGACGCTCTATCTCGCCGCGACATCGTTGCCTATCTGCAAAAGGAAAGCCGGGAACACGACGACCCCACCGGCGCGAAAGCGACCGCGCAAAGCTCGGGATATTAATGCGGCGCCCGGGCTAAAAGATAAAGTCGCTAGCCTGCAGATGCGCGTCGCCGACCACGCGGATCGAGCCGCCATCGTACGACAGTACGGTGTCATGGCCGTCCTGTTGTATGGTGATTGGACCAGCCCCCTGGTGGTGGTCGGAACGATCGTTCTGGTCGCCCTCGTGTCCAAAATTCCGAAAGCCCTCATAATTGAAATCATTGCCGTGTCCGCCAAACAGCTCGCCGATGCTGGTGTGGAAGGCCGTAAGATCGATGCGGTCCTGGCCGTGAGTGAAGTCGGTGATCACGTCGTTGCCGCCCGGCAAGCCATCCGAACCTAGCGGCGCAAACACGAACGTGTCGTGACCCTTGCCGCCGGTGAGAGTGTCCTCTCCTGAGCCACCATCCAGAATGTCGTTACCCTTGCCGCCGTCCAGTACATCGTTGTCAGCGCCTCCCAAGAGTGTGTCATTCCCGCCATTGCCATACAGGATATCGTCACCACCGTTGCCGTTCATGGTCTCGCCGCTGTCGCTTCCGGCAATGATGCCGGGCAAATCGCCGCCGATCAGGCTCGTGGCCATGACCTTGGTGCCGGTCGCGTCCTGCACAAGTTCGATCGCATCCCCGGCGAAGTGATTGACGATAGTAAAAGAATCTTTGTCCTTTTCTGTGACGACAAGGTCATTGCCTACTCGCTTGGCACCGGCAATGTCGCCGAAGCTGTCGATCAGAATTGTGTCCTTCCCCGAGCTATCGAAGAAGCTGTCGCTGCCCAGTCCCGTCCCCCTGAAATCGTAAGTGTCATTGCCGGCGCCGCCATTGATGGTGTCGTTGCCGCCGCGGCCGGCAAGGACGTTATCGTGTTCATTGCCGTTGATAATCTCGGAATGATTTGAGCCGGTGACATTCTCGATGTTGCGCAACACATCCGTTTCGGCAACTTGAAAAGTGAAGCGCCCAAGATTGCTAACGAAGCCACCACGCGTGTAGCTGCCGTCGGCACCGTTAAGGCCGAGCGAGATCGCATCGGCCTCGGCAAACAGACTGGGCACTCCGTCATGGCTGATGTAGCTCACCGTATCAATTCCGTCGCCGCCGCTGATCGTGTCATTGCCCAGACCACCGTCGAGAATGTTGTTCTGCTCATTGCCATTGAGCGTCTCGTTGAGATCGGAGCCGGTGATGTTTTCAATGCCGCGCAATACGTCGGTTTCAACAACGGCTATATGCGGCCTGCTGACAGAGTATTGGGCCGAACCGTCGGCACCATGAAGGCCGAGCGAGATCGTTCCGAATTCACCCAAGCCGTTGTGGCTTTGATAGCTGACCGTATCAATTCCATCGCCACCAATAATCGTGTCGTTGCCACGGCCGCCGTCCAAGAGGTCGTTGCCGTCACGCCCATCAAGAACGTTAGCTTGATCGTTCCCGGTGATTTCATCGGGGCCCGAGGTACCGATAACGCTTTCAATGCTGATGAGGGTGTCGGTCGATACCTGCTGGTAGACAATGTTTATGGAATTAGGCGGGCCGCTGCCAAATCCGCTGAACAGAAACTCGGCGCCGGTACCGTTGCCGTTGAGCCCGAGATTCACGACAACCTTGTCGGGCGTATCGCCAATATCGAAAAAATGATCGCGCGAATAGTCGACTGTATCGATGCCGTCCTTTCCATCGAGGACGTCGCTGCCAAGCCCGCCGGCCAAAACGTTATTCAACGAATTGCCTGTCAGATGGTCATCAAACTTCGAACCGACAAGACCCTCGATACCGATTAGGATGTCGCCCTGGGCATCACCGCCGGTCGCTATGGCAGGCGTCGTATCGGAACCTACGCCGGCGAGTCTGACGGTAACTGCCTGGAAAGACGATTCATAGCTCGCGGTATCAAAACCAAAATCGGCCGTAGACGATCCCCCGATCAGAACATCTGCGCCGCCGCGGCCCTCGAGGACATCATCGCCACCGCCGCCAACCAGAACGTTCTCGCCAGAATTGTCGATGGTGAAGCTGAATTCCTTCTGTGTTGCATGACCGTCGTGCGTGATTGGATTGATGACGATGATAGGCTCGGGAGTTGGAATGTCGCCGGAAAGGCTTGACCCCCGGATCACATCGTTAGACGCCGACCCAATCACTTCGGAGATGCTTTCCAAGTGGTCGCCTTCGGCAAATCCTCCATGTTGGGTTGGCGCGGTGAGATCAACGGACACGGCGCTCGGCGAGAGGTGGTAGTCAACCGAGGTGTCGGGCAACACCACGGTAAAATCAAATACTGTACCTCTTGTCGGCAAGACTAAATCTGCGTCGCCAAGCATTTCTTCGTAATTTGACAGTATCAAAGGATCATTTTGATCCGTCAGGATACTTGAGCTCAGAAATTCGAGCTGGTTAGTTATATCGTCAAACTGAAAAGTGAATTCTACCGAAGGGCTATCAAATGTTTCCGCTGCGGCGGTTGCGATGAACGTAGTACTCATTTGTCGTCTCCACCTGTCCGACGTCGGGCGCGCGACCTGCAGAGATCAATTCTTCATCTATCCTGATGCGTCGAAAAGTCCCCAAAAAGGGTAGGGTCACTGTGATATCCTTATTTGAAGTAGAGGTTGCGATTGCTCCCGGGGGCGGGGTCAATGGGCACGGCCACTTTTCGCTATCGTATTGCGGCTCAGAGCGATCTACCGCATTGCCTCGACCTGCTACCGGCGGGATTGCCGCTTGATCAGGTTCTCAGAAAGGATTTGCTGCAGGCTTGGACTTGGCTGCTCGGCGTCGAGGCGAAGGCCTTCGCGATCGTCGAGGACCTTTCACGTCCCGAGCCAGATCGTATCGAAGCCTTCGGCCTAAGTGTTTTCGTAACCGATGCATTTGCCGAGGAATCCGTCGCTGCCCCGCGCCCCTATTTTCCATTATCTTTTTACAGGCGGGCGCAAAGCGGCGAAGAAATCGTACTCAGCGACCAGGAATTGGCCGCGGCAAACGCTGCCGAGGGCATCAGCGTCGCGGTGCTGCATTTCGGTTTGCGAAACCACGATCTGTCCAACCCACGCACCGTCGAGGCGCTGATGACCGGTAGCGCCGCGTTCTTGTTTTTCCACACCGGCTTTCGGGTGAAAGCCTTGATCACCGAGGTCTACGGTGATCAAGCCGCAAAAATAATGCAGTCGGACGGTTTTCATTTGTTGCGGGACTTTGGAAAAGAGCTGCCATCGGGTTTCGTATCCACGAAGCCTGCCAACCGTCCCTATCTCCTCGGGCTGAGACGCCAGGATGTCCCGTCGGGCATCATAAATCCATTATCGCAGCTCTTTTATCCGCGGACGCCACGCCTTGGCTTCTCACGAGCCGAACGTCACCTGCTCGAGCGCGCATTGCTAAATGAAACAGATTTGCAGATTGCCAAGACCCTTGGCGTAACCATTCATGCCCTGAAGAAGAGATGGGCAAGCATCTATGCGCGCATTGGGCGTGCAGAGCCGTCCCTCATGCCGGGGGATGGCGGCTACTCTACGCTTCGCGGCGAGGAAAAAAGACGTCATGTGCTCCACCACCTGCGTCTGCACCTGGAAGAACTGAGGCCCTATCGGCCCAAGCCGGTAAAACATTCGCTAATTGGCCGACGTACTTAGCGGATCAACGATCCATCCGACACGCCGG
>CAWIID010000020.1:0-324499 GCA_963836055.1 uncultured Alphaproteobacteria bacterium | reverse complement strand
ACCGCGCAAAGCTCGGGATATTAATGCGGCGCGCGGCGCGTGAACGCCGTGAGGATGGATGAGTTGCTTTCAACTTGATCATACACGAGCCGGCCGGCGACAACGATAAGGGTCGCGGCCAACAACAGCCGCAGCACCGGCTCGGGCACCCGCACGGCAAAATAGCTGCCCAAAATGATGCCGGGCAGGGAACCGGCAAGGAGCGATCCGATGATGTGCCAATCGACCGTTCCAACCATCCAGTGGCCAATTCCGGCGACAAGCGTCAGCGGCACGGCGTGAGCGATATCCGATCCGACAATCCTGGCCATCGGCAGCCGCGGATAAAGGATGATGAGGGCGGTGACACCGACGGCGCCGGCGCCGACCGACGAAATCGTGACCAGCACGCCGAGCGCGGCGCCGACGATCACCGTCACGATCTCCGTCTTGTGATGATCAAGCGGCGGAAAACGCTCCCGGTAGAATTGCACGATCGTATTGCGAAAGATCAGCACGGCCGCGGTGAGCAGCAGCGCACCGGACAACACCAAAGTGATCAAATGCCGCGCCGCCTGGCTCTCCGGGCTCATGAGCGACAGGAAGACGAGCGTGAAAGCCGTTGCCGGCACGCTGCCGGTCGCCAGCTTGCGCACGACGGACCATTCGATGCTGCGCGCGAGGCCATGCACCACACTGCCGACCGACTTGGTGGCGGCTGCGTAGAGCAGATCGGTGCCGACGGCGGTCTCCGGGTGAACGCCGAACAATAAAATCAACAACGGCGTCATGAGGGATCCGCCACCGACACCGGTCATGCCGACCAGCAGTCCAACCGCGAAACCCGACAGCGAGTAGCCCGGATCAAACATGCGCAGATCATATCTGATTTTTATCGGCTTGGCTCGCGGGCAACGAGGATAAGCAAAGAAGGTTCCCAGGGGAACGGGAAAGCTTCAGCCGCCGATTCGCCGCAATTTTGGCATTACGCGGCGTCTCTGTGTCCGGGAATGCCATAGACGCGCTCAAAATCGATCTGAGACGCGGGCCCCGGACGCTCGAACAGAAAGCCCTGCATCGATGTCACACCAGCCAATCGCAAAATCTTGTACTGCTCGGCGGTTTCAACACCTTCTGCTGTTGTCGCAATATCGATGTTCTGCGCAAGATTCATGACCGCGGAGATGATTGCCGCGCAATCGCCACGCTTTGTCATGTTTCGTATGAACGATTTGTCAATCTTGATTTTGTCGAACGGAAACATGGTCAATTGGCTAAGCGATGAATAACCGGTGCCGAAATCATCAAGCGCGATTCGAATGCCGGCGCTCTTGAATTGTCGCAGCACCGGCAGACATTCCGTCGAGTTCTTGATGAGCGCCGTCTCGGTAATTTCAAGCTCCATGCGTTCGGGCGGCAGGCCCGACCGGGTGAGCGCGGACATGACGATATCGCCCAAGTCACACTTTCTGAATTGCACGGGAGACAGATTGACCGCCAGCTTGACCTCCGCCGGCCACTTCGCAGCTTCAGCACAGGCGGTATCGAGCACCCACGCTCCGATCGGTGCGATCAAACCGGTTTCTTCCGCCAACGGGATGAACTGATCGGGAGCGATGAGGCCCTTTGTTGGATGCCGCCAGCGGACCAACGCCTCCGCGGCGCAAATTCTTCCCGTCCTGGCGTCGATGATGGGCTGGTAGTGAAGCTCCAGTTCATCGTTCTGGATGGCGCGGCGCAATTCAGTTTCGACCTCGCGGCGGACGCCGGCCGCTTGCGTCATTTCCGTGCTGAAAAAGCGGTAGCCGCCGCCGCCGGAGGCTTTCGCGCAATAGAGCGCCATGTCGGCCATTTTCAAGAGGTTCTCGGGATCAGTCGCGTGCTCGGGGGCCAACGAAATCCCGATCGTCGTGCCGATATGAACCTCGTTGCCTTCGATGAAGAACGGCTCGGCAATAATCTCAATGATGCGTTCCGCAAGGGCGCTCGCCGCTTCACGCTGGTCGGTCTCATCGCCTTGAATGATCACGAATTCGTCGCCGCCGAGCCGCGCCAAAACATCCGTTTCCCGCAACGCCGACTTGAGGCGGTTTGCCACGTCCTGCAATAGCGCGTCGCCGCCGGAATGACCGAGCGTGTCGTTGATATACTTGAATTGATCGAGATCCAGCATGAGCACAGTGAACGTGTGCCCCCATCGGCGTTGACGGGCTGCTGCGTCTTCGATCTTTTGCGCCACGGCCGCGCGGTTGGCGAGGCCTGTCAGCGCGTCGTGATGCGCCAGATAGAGGAGCCGGCTGTCCAACTCGCGGCGATCCGTGACGTCTTCGAACACCGCGATCAGATGACTGGGATTACCCTTTTTGTCGCGCACGACCAGCCGGGTGGTTGTGACGGTTCGTACGCCGTTTGTCAGCGTCGGCAGCGCAAATTCCGAGGTCAGCGGCCCTTGATCGGAATTCAATATCTCCCGGTCGTTGTTGGCGACGCGCTCCGCACTCTCGCGTGGAAGAAAATCGAAGACAGTTTTGCCGATGAGTTGCTCACGAGTCCATCCGACGAATGCTTCGAACGCGCGATTGACGAACTCGAATTGCATCGAACTAGGATCTTTGACGACGACGGGCAGTGGCAGGTTTTCAATGACCGTATCCAAGAACGTCCTGGCATGTTCGAGATTCTTTTCGACAGCCAGCCGCGCGTCCAGGCTTCGATTGAGCCTCAACTGGTAGCGAATGCTGGAAATGGCCCCGAACACAAGCAGCAATGTGAGGACAACGGCAGCCCACATGGAGATCAGCCGAAGGTGGTTATAGCTTGCAAAGACTTCGTTCTTGGCAAGTCCCACCGTCATGACGACAGGAAGCTCCTCGGACCTGCGGAAAAACACGAGCCGCTTCACGCCGTCGACCGCACCGGCGCCCCACAGAAATCCGTTGGGCGATTTCGCCAAAGCCTGGTGGAGCACTGGCTGCATAACCTGCTTGCCGACAGTGCGCACGACGGTGCCGGCGGATGCCAGGATCAAACCGTTCAGGTTCCGCAGGACCACGTTGGCGCGCGGGCCAATATCGATGGTCTTGTAAAAGTTTCCGATGAAATCGGGATCGACCGCGGCCCCGATGACTCCGGCAAAACTACCGTCGGGATTGCGAAGTCTCCGCGACACGATGATGATGGATTTCCCATTCGAAAATCGGCCTACGATTGGGCCACTGATGAAGAGGTCGTCATTGTTGGCGTCGCGTAATCGCTGGAAATACTCCCGATCGCCGAAGTACGCCGTCTTCACAATATCATCCGACGCAATCAGCGCAGTCGCGTTGCCATATTGATCCGCAACAGCGAATTGGGTGGTCAAATTATCGACCGTGACCGATTGCTTCACCAGAGTTCTAAAATCGAAATGGCTGGGATCTTCTTCGTATTTTCCCCGCAGGAGCAAAAGAGTCCGGTCCACGCTCTTGAGCATGGAGTCGGTATCATGTTGGAATAGCCGGATGAGATTATTGCCCTGCTGGATCGCAGTTTCCAAAGTTCTCTGGTGTTCGGTCAGCAGCACGAATGTGAGGACCGTCCACAAGGCGACGATCATTAATATGCAAAGCACGGGCGCCGGCTGCAACGCCGCTCTTACCCACTTTCGCTCGGGATGCGATCTCATAAAGTTGAGCTCAGCCAACACTCGTCCATGATTCGGAACAATGAGTTCTCACGCCGAGTGCTCGCGCCCCAGACTGGAACGTTGGATTGTCGTTCGTTCAGGTTGCATTGAGGTTTGAACCCACACAAAAGAAATGCGAAATGCCTGAAATGGCTAACAACGAATGAAGGTATTCGATACGATTCGAGCTGACTGGAATGTCAGTGATCAGACGGTCGACCGAAGCCCCTAATCTGAATGAATCGGGCGAACGTGTATTAACCTGCTCGCGGGCAAGCGATCTCCACCGTGCAGCCGGGCCCCTCCCCGATCGAAAAACGAAAGCCGTGCAATTTGACGATCGCCGCAACCAGGCTCAAGCCGAGACCAAGCCCCTCGGTGCAGCGGCTTTTGTCCGAGCGATAGAAACGTTTCGTGACCGCGTCGCGCTCGAGGTCCGCGATGCCGGGACCGGTATCGCTGACGCGGACGATGCCGTCGCTGCCGCGCCGAAGCACGGCAATGTCCACGCGGCCGCCCTTGGGGGTGAATTTCACCGCATTGTCGACCAGATTGGTGACGGCTTCGAAGAGAAGGTCGCGATCGCCGTTGACCGCCACCTCATCGGCGACCTCGACCCGAAGCGCGACGCCCTTGTCCTCGGCAATCGGATCGTAAAGCTCACCCACTTCGCGGGCCAGCGGCGCAAGCTGGACCTGACCGAACCCCTCGAGGCGGCGGCCATGTTCGATCTCGGCAATGCGCAACAGTCCGGTGATGATGGTCAACGATTGATCGACACCGGCGATGGCCTGGTCGGCCACCGTCTGAAGCTCCCCGAGCGTCGCGGCACGCTGGCGTCCGCGTTCGAGGCGCACCCGCACGCGGGTGAGCGGCGTACGCAAGTCGTGGGCGATGTTGTCGCCGATACCGGCAATCTCGTGAATGAGAGGTCTCGATCTCGCCCAGCATGCGATTGACACTGACTGCCAGCTGATCGAACGGGTCGTCGGCGCCGCGGGTCGGCAGCCGCTCGCGCAAATCTCCTGCAACAATGCGTTGGATTCTCCGGTTAACCTCCGAAAGCCGAGTTTGCGCCCGCGAACTCAGCGCCCAGCCGATCACGACCGCCAACGCGAACGCCGGCAGCAAACCGAGCGCCAGCGCACGCCGGACAATCTCCGCGAGCTCGCCGATCTCGTCGTTGTTCCGGCCGATCGCAAGAACGTCGCCGTTCGGCAACGGCTCGGTGACGAGCCGCACCTTTTCGGTCTCGCGGCGGCCATTGTCGGTCCGCATAACCGAAGCGTTGCCGGGAACGTCGGGCGTGAGCCCGCTTGGCACACTCTCGATATTGCCCGCAATACGATGGCCGTCGGCCCCGAACAAAGCGGCGATCCTGACGCGGTGCGGATCGTCCCGCAGCCGATTGCCGATATGCTCGAGCTGCCGCGCGCGGGATTCCGATGCGATGATGTGCAGCTCACCAGTAATCAAATCGTCGAAGTTGCGCGTCATGTAGGCCGACGCCTGCCAATAGACGAAGCCGAACAAGAGCAAGGTACACAGGACGAACGCCCCGGCGACGACGAGCGTCCAGCGAAACGTGGTCGTGCGGATGAAATCAGGCAGGCGCACGGAGGATGAATCCCATGCCACGCACATTGTGAATCATTGTCGGCTCGTCCGGCCCGTCAACCTTGCGGCGCAGACGCCCCATGTGAACGTCGACGAGATTCGTCTGCGGGACGAACTTGTAGTTCCAAACCTCTTCCAACAGCATGGCGCGCGTCAGCGTCTGATCCTTCCGGCGCATCATGTATTCGAGCAACCGGAATTCGCGCGGCAAGAGGTCGATCTTGCGATCGCCGCGCTTGGCGGTGCGCTCGATAAGATCGAGTTCGAGCGGCCCGACACGCAGCACCGTATCGCGGCTTTCGACGGGGCGGCGCAACAGCGCCTCGATCCGGGCAATCAGCTCGGCCGTCGCGAACGGCTTGGTGAGATAATCATCGCCGCCGGCGCGCAATCCGCGGATCCGATCGTCGACTGCGCTGAGAGCGCTCAAAACCAGAACGGGCGTGCGGACGCCGTCGTGCCGCAATGCTTCGATGATGGTGAGACCGTCCATCCCCGGCAACATGCGATCGACCACGATGACTTCAGCACCGCCCGATCGCGCTTTGTCCAGCCCTTCGATGCCATTATCGGCCCAATCGACGTCGAAATCGCAATCGCGAAGTTCGGCCGTGAGCTCGGTCGCCGTCTCCTTGTCGTCCTCGATCAGGAGCAATCTCGGCATTAAATCATTCCTGGGCTCATGCCTGGCCTCATTCTTGGGCTCAGTCCCGCGCAACGCAGCCTCATCGTCGAACGGCTTACGCACTACGACGTGAGGCATCGCGCCGGAATTATGCTCCCATTTGTCATGCAGCGGCCACATGAGATTCCACCCGTGATGTGTCATCAGATGAGGACGACGGAAAGGCCGACGACCGCCGCGCGCGGAGGACGGACGACGGCATGGCGCGCGGTATCCGTTGACCAAACTGTTCGCTGAAGTCGTCGATGAAAACTGCGGGCGCTCTCGGCTTTGCGCCCAAGGGCGCCAAGACGTCTGGGCCTTCTATTTTGGCAGCTCGACGCAGGACCGCCTTCTGGACCTTTTCGAAGGCGCGGACTTCGATCTGGCGGACGCGCTCGCGGGAGACGCCGAACTCGTCGGCCAGTTCCTCCAGCGTGATCGGATCGTCGGCCAGCCGCCGCGCCTCGAAGATGCGGCGTTCGCGATCGTTGAGCACCGTCAAGGCTTCGCCCAGCGCCTTGTGCCGGTTCTCCGACTGCTCGGACTCCGCCAGACGGCTCTCCTGGCTGGCGCTGTCGTCGACCAGCCAGTCCTGCCACTCCCCGGAATCGCCGTCCTCGCGGATCGGCGCATTCAGCGAGGCGTCGCCGCCCAGCCGCCGGTTCATGTCGATCACGTCCTGCTCGGTGACGCCAAGCCGCTTGGCGATCAGCTTGACCTGATCGGGCCGCATGTCGCCCTCGTCCAGCGCCGAAATCCGGCTCTTGGCCTTGCGCAGGTTGAAGAACAGCTTCTTCTGGTTCGCCGTGGTGCCCATCTTCACCAGCGACCACGAGCGCAGGATGTATTCCTGGATCGCCGCCTTGATCCACCACATCGCATAGGTCGCCAGCCGGAAGCCCTTGTCGGGCTCGAAGCGCTTGACCGCCTGCATCAGCCCGACATTGCCTTCGGAGATGACTTCCGAGATCGGCAGCCCATAGCCGCGATAGCCCATGGCGATCTTGGCCACGAGCCGCAGATGGCTGGTCACCAGCTTGTGCGCGGCGCCGCGATCTTCGTGCTCGCGCCAGCGCTTCGCCAGCATGAATTCTTCCTGCGGTTCCAGCATCGGGAACCGCCTGATCTCTTCCAGATACCGGGCCACGCCCGCACTATCGGTGAGAGTAGAAGAAATTGCGGCGCTGACCATGATGATTGTCTCCACGTTCGCTAAGCAATCGCACCCTTGTTTGTTTACGAAATAGATACGCGGCGGCAGCGACACCACTAAATTGACTGTTAGGGACGCTAAATTGGTTGTTAGAATCAATTATTCGGCCGTGGCCTGCAGTGAGCAGCAAGATCACTGCGAATTTCCGCACAATGCAGAGCATCAATCGTGCAGGGCCGGTCCAGTGAATTCGAATTTAGTTTTCTGAACGCCAATTTAATGGTGCGGCCGATCCGGCGGATTATTTCAGGCCTGCAGCCAAGCTGCTGTGCACCTCAACAGGTGCAGATCACGCACATCAGGAGAATATCGTGAAGAAGCTCATGACGATTATCGCTCTTGCCGCCGTCACTGCAGTCACCTCGGCCCCGGCTTTTGCCCAGCCGATGACGAACCGCGCCGCGGCCTATCAGCAGGAACAGACCCAATATTCGACAGGCGGCGACTCGCTCGATTGGGTCTACGATCACGCCAAAGGCCCCATCGGCGGACGCTAACCGGCATGCGGAATGGAACGGCCGTCGACGCCATAGATCGCGGACAGAAGGTCTTTCCACGCATCTCCATCGAAAAACGGCCGGCCCCGCAGGGGACCGGCCGTCTTCGTTGTGAGGTTACCGTCGCGGACGCTCACGTATCCAAGGCGTTCGGCGCATAGAGTTCGTCGACCTTGATGAGCCGGGGTGTAAGATCCTGCTCCAGCGAATATTGCGCGATGGTCTCGATCACTTTGCGATTGGCTTTGACGCCGTGATGGATGACCGGCGTCCTGGCGTCGCCGGAGAGCAGACCGGTGGCCAGATGATCCTCGACATGGGCGACGCGCTGTGCATTGGCAATCTCGTTGGCACGATTGAAGGCCTTGATCAGATTGAGCACCACCCAAGGCTCCTTCTCCCAGACATCGCGCCTGACGACCGCCTGGTGATTGATCGGCACGAGGCCGGTCTTGCGGTAATAGCGGATGCCCTCCGCGATCGGATCAGGAAATAAAAACTTGAAATCGGGATGGCTGGCGAGATCGGCACGGCTGCGGTCAACCAGATTGCGGTCGACGAGATAATGCAGCACCGCGTCGAGCTCACCGGCAAGCATCATCGCGCCGATGCTTTTGTCGGCAGGAATTTGGTGCACGGTGACGCCGGGCGGCGGCTTGAACCCGGTAGCGCCGCCATGGCTTTTCTCCGGCGTGCGTTCCATCCAGAATTCCATGTCCTTCGGCGCAACACCAAATTCGTGCTGCAGCACGCCGCGCGCCCACAGCGCCGCAGTCTGCTGATATTCCGGTACGCCGATCCGCTTGCCTTTGAGATCGGCGGGCGTTTCGATGCCGGCCTTGCGCGCCACCAGAATGCTGGTGTGGAAAAAACGCCGGGTCGTAAAAAGCGGCAGTCCGAGAAAGCGCGTGTCGCCGCGCCCCGTCGCAATCATGAAGGAGGAGCAGGACATTTCCGAGACAGCGAATTCCGAGAAATGAAGCTGCCGCCAGAACAACTCGGAGGGATGCAGAACTGTCGGGATAAGATCGATGCCTTCGGCTTTCACCGTGCCGTCGATGATCGGCCAGGTCCGCGGGTTATTGGTAATCCCGATACTCAATTGTAGGTTCATGAACGTTTGCTCTTGGGTTGGGCGTTTCGCGATGGGTAGTCGCAGATTGGTTCTGCCATTTTTGCCTCATCCCAATACATGATGATCGGGGTCGCAACCATACCTCCCCTGCCGGCCATTCTGCGGAGTTGTGCGGCGTAACAATGCATGGCTAGTACGGAATCATTGATGCGCGAAACGATGTCTGAGGCGCTTTTGATGGACCTCGGACTTGGTCCAGGCGAACGGGGTGGCATTGATGTTGTAGGCCTTGATGAAGGCATCGATGTGCTCCCTGAGTTGTTTGACCGAGGTGAAGGACGCACCGTGCAGAGACTTTCCTTGCAGGATCGAGAACCAGATTTCCACCTGGTTGAGCCAGGAGGCCCGCGTCGGCGTGAAATGGAAATGAACGTTCGGGTGGCGCCTGAGCCAGCGATCGTTCCTGGGCTTGTGGGTGTTGAGATTGTCGAGCACGACGTGGATGGCGGTGTCCGCGTGAGCGGCAATGATATCGTTCATGAAATCGAGGAACTCGATGCGCCGCCGGCGCGTCTTGTGCGCGGCGGTGATCTTGCCATTCGCCACCTCGAAAGCGGCGAACAAGGTGGTGGTGCCGTTGCGCTTGTAATCGTGGCTATGGCCGGTCAAGGCCCGGCCGTTCGGGAGCTTGAGGTAGCCCTGCGCTCGCTCCAGCGCCTGGATCGAGGGCTTCTCGTCGACACAGATGACGATCGCGTTCTCGGGCGGCGCCATATAGAGCCCAACCACGTCGGCGGCTTTGGCTACGAACTCGGGATCGTTGCTCTCACACCAGGATTTGCGCCCGGCAAGGTCGAGCTTCTGTGCGCGCAGCAAGCGCCAGACATACTGGACATCGACATCGCCGAGCGTGGCCGCCAGCAACGGCCCCGTCCAGCGGGCATAGCCGTCGGGCGGCGGCTGTTCCAACAGCGCCAGGATGCGCTTGTTCGTCTCTGTGCTGTACTTCGGCTTCGCGCCCCGCGCGCCCTTTTCGTCAAGACCCGCAAGCCGCTTCCGGGCGTAGCGAACCCGCCACTTCGAGGCCGTGCCGGTTGTACATCCAACTGTTCGTCCAATCGACCGGCTGGCAACGCCGTCCGCGGCCAACAGTACAATCCGCGCCCGCTGCCGCAGCCGGTGCTCCGTCTTGGTCGAACCCAAGCCCCACTAGCACTTATATTGGCTAGTGGTCCTTTCATTCCATGCGTGTATCTTCGTGTTGCGCCCTCCGCGCGAACGGCCCACAGCCTGCTTTTTCTCCCCCTTTTCCGCCCGCTGCCGAGCGGTGCGCTTTGACGTGCGTAGAGTTCGATCATCTGGGTGTCGGCCGAGCGCCCACACCCCGCCAGTTCCCGGAACAGATTCTCCCAAAGCCCGCGCCGCGCCCAGCGCACGAAGCGGTTATAGATCGTTGTCGCAGGACCGTATTCGGGCGGGCAATCGCACCAGCGGCAGCCGCTCTTGAGAACATGCACAATCCCGCTGATGATCCGGCGGTCATCGACCCGCTCAACGCCCCGAACATCGGTCGGCAAATGCGGCTCGATCCGTGCCCACTGCTCGTCGTTCAGCCAAAACAAATTCCTCCGCATGACCCCGATCCCCTTCCCAAAACGAATTCAGGATCGTATGGAAATCAGGATTGTCCCGCTTCGACACCAAAATTAATGAGTTCTCACCCTAGTGGAGCGGATTTGACATTCGCAAGACAGCCTGCCGATCCGGGATGCGAATGTTGGAATCGGACCACTAGCATGCCGCACGCAGCAGTCGTACCATGTTTGCCCTCATGCGATCGTCGGGGCTGAAGAGGGGGGGCGCGGATGAGCGTTGCTGGACATATCGGCGCGGTAACGATGCTCACCGTCATGGTCACCGCGCACCTCGCCGGCGCAGCAGAGATCAGGGTGTATTCGACCGGCGCGCCGTCGGTCGCCGCCAAGACAATTGCCGAAGAATTTTCCGCTGAAACCGGACACAGACTGAGCTTCACGGTTGCTCAACCGGCGGTCATCCAGAAACGGCTCGGGGCAGGTGAACACCCGGACGTCGTCATCCTGCCCTCCCGCGTCGTCGCCAAGATCAACGAGTCCAGCTTCTTTCGCCCCGACAGTGTCGTCGATCTCGCCCGCGTCGGCATCGGCGTGGTTGTCCGAACCGGCATGAAGCGGCCGGACATCGCGAATGTGGAAGCCATCCGAAAGCTCCTCATCGAGGCTCCCTCGATCGTTTATCCGGACCCGCGCTCGGGAGGTGGTTTCACAGGACGCGCCATCGCGCGCATGATCAATGAGATGGGACTGACGGAAACGGTCAAGCCGAAGCTTACGCTCATGGCCGCTATTGCCGGCGGCGTCGACCTCGTCGCCAACGGCAAGGCCGCGGTCGGCTTGTTCAACATCAGCGAGATTCTGCCGATCAAGGGTGTGACGCTGGTCGGGCCGCTGCCTGCCGAATTGCAGAATTATATCGTGTTCACAGCCGCAATACCGAACGCCAATGCGACACCGGATCCCGCAGCGTCCTTCATCAAGAGCCTAGCCGCTCCAGCGGCGCAGCACGCATGGCAGAATGCCGGCATGGAGCCGGTCGCAGCGGCGCGATAAGTCCTCGCCCAATCGCGCGCACGCGTTCGCGCCTAATAGCGATACGGCGCCACATCCAACAGCGGGAAAGCGCTCAAGACGTGCGGCGCATTGGCCGGCGCCGCGGCGTGCAGATAAGATTGATTGAGTTTGCCTAGTCCCGTCACGCCGAGAAGGCCGAGCGAGCGCATGACTTCGTCCTCCATCAGCTCGAGCATGCGCACGATGCCAGCCTGCCCGGCCGCCGCGAGCGCGTAGCACTGCATCCGGCCGAGGCCGACCAGATTGGCGCCCATCGCGATCGCCTTGACGACGTCGCTGCCGCGATAAAACCCGCCATCGATCACGATCGTGGCGCGGCCGGCGACGGCCTCGGCGACTTCCGGCAGAACATCCATCGTGCCGCGGCCATGGTCGAGCTGACGGCCGCCGTGATTGGAGATGTAGATGAGGTCGACACCGTGTTCGAGCGCGATCTTGGCATCCTCCGCGGTGGCAATGCCTTTGATCGCAAGCGGAACCTTGAACTTCTTTTTGATGCGCTCGACCGTGCGCCAATCGAGACCGGCCTGGAAGTCTCGCCCGGTTGCGCGGCGCCGGCCCGCTGTCGTGTGGCGCTTGGCGATGTCGCGCTCACGCCGGCTGTAATGCGCAGTGTCGACGGTGAGACAGAACGCGGCGTAGTTCTTGGCGATGGCGCGTTCGACATGAGCGTCGACCCAAGCCTCGTCGCCGCGGACATAAAGTTGAAACAGCCGCAACGCGTCAGGCGCCGCCTGCGCAACCTCTTCGAGGCCGGGATCGCAGACCGAACTCAGCATGTGGGCGACGCCGAATTCCTCCGCCGCTTTGACGACCGACGCGGCGCCGGCGGGGTGAAAGCTCTCCAGCGAACCGACCGGACAGAGCACGATGGGGAGCCGCAGCTTGCGACCGAGGAGTTCGGCCGAGGTATCGATCTTGCTAACGTCGCGCAGAACACGCGGCCGGAACGCGATCGTATCGAGCGCCATGCGGTTTCGGCGCAGCGTCGTCTCGGTTTCGACACCGCCGACAATGTAGTCCCAATCGTTTTGATTGAGATTCGCCCGCGCCTTGGCGACGAGCTCATGAAGATTCATGAAAGCGCTCGCCGCGGCGGCGTTGCGCTCGGCGGCCTGATCGGTACTCTGGTCGGTCATCTGAATCACGTGTGCCTGGAGGGTCCCGCCTTCACCATATGCTGGATTGCGAGATAGCTGAAGGTCATTGCCGAGGCGAGATTGAGACCCGCCTGATAGCCTGCACCAAGCTCCGTGCGTGCCGCCACCACCCCGGTCGCGTAAAGGCCGGGAATAGGGCGCCGACGCTGATGGATGACCTGGGCATGTTCATTGGTCAATAATCCCGCCGAGGAAGTGCCAAGGCTCGGGTGCAGTTCGAGGCCGTAGAAAGGCGGCTTCTCAATAGCGCCGAGGCTGTTCGATCGCTTCGCACCGCCGGCAAGCCGCCATTGCAACTGACCGCGATGAAAGTCATCGTCGGTGCCACGCGCGGCAAAGCCATTGAACCGCTCGACGGTGCGTACGAGACCTTCGGCATCGATTCCGAGCCGCTGCGCCAGCGTGGCGACGTCGGGCGCGCGCGCGACCGATTGCGGGACCGCGGCGCCGATCGGCAAGTGAGCAAACGCGTAGTTGGCGGCGTAATCGGCATCGAAGACCAGATAGCATGGCAGATTAGGATAGCTGTGGCTCAGCGTATCGAAGCGCCGTAACGCCGGCGTCACGCTCTGGAAATAACTCTCATCGGCAAATCGCTCGCCCTTTCTGTTGACCACGATCGTATGCGGACTGCACATCTCGCTGATGCCGGCCATACATTTGATCGGTTCGGTATGCGGCGCGTCCGGCTGGAGCCAAAATCCCAGCATCAGATTGAGATTGTTTTGAATTCGGCGGATCGCCGCGCCGATTTCCGCGCCCATGATCAAACCGTCACCAGTCATCGTTTCGGGCGACAACGGCGCAAGCCTCGGAATAGGATCGAAATCGCGCATCAGCTCGGCGTTCCATTCATAGCCGCCGGTCGCAATCACCACACCGCGGCAGCCGGCGATTGCTTCGCCGTCCGAAAGCGTCACACCGCGCACCTGGCCGTCGCGCACCAAAAGGCCGTGCACGTTCTGGCCAAACAAGATGGGGACATTCCGGTCGACCAGCGCCTTGACGAAATGCGAAACAAGGCCAACGCCCTTACCACGCATATCCTTGGCGCGGCGGTTTGCAACTTCCTCTTTGTCCCAGCTTGAGAACCGATTGATCCCACCCCACGCCGTTTGTTCTTCGGCCGTGAGGAAATAAGGCGCGTCCTTGGGCGTGCGTACCAAGTCGCGCCACGCGCCCAGCGTCAACCCCGAGATCAAGCCGGCTTCGACAGTACGTCCGGCGCGCCTTGCGCCGCGCGCCACGCCGAAATAGTGATCGACGATGCCGTGAGTGAGCCGAAACGGTATGCCGCAGTGCTCGAAGAACAGCAAAACTTCAGGCGAGCGATCGATGAGAGCCAGCATCCGAGCTTCATCGATCTCCCCACCACCGAGGAATGTCATGTACTCGATAATTTCCTCGCGGCGATCCGTCTCGCCTTCGGCACGCATCAGATGATTGTTGCCGATCCAAATCAGGCCGTAGGAGTCGCTGGTCGTGCCGCCGAGCTTTTCCGCCTTCTCGAGGAGCACCGGCTTGAGGCCGTTCTCATGCGCGGCGAGCGCCGCCGCAAGACCGGCAATGCCAGACCCGAGAACCACAACGTCGTAGGTATCTGCGAGCGACATGGGTATCATGACCTCAATTCAGTCAGACTGACGGGGAGGACGATGACAAGAGCGATTTGGGTCGCAGTTCTGTTTGTTGCGGCAATGGCGAGTTCCGCCGGCTGGGCGCAGGATGCGTGGCCGACTAAACCAGTCAAGATCGTGGTCGCATTCGGTCCGGGCGGAACGGCCGATGTTCTAGGGCGCATGATGGCGGCGGAGCTTTCCGTGGCGTTCAACCAGCAATTCTACGTTGAGAACAAGCCGGGCAACAGCGGCTCCGTTGGATCGGCCCAAGTGGCGCGTGCCGAACCCGACGGCTACACGTTGCTGATTGGTGGCGCCGGTCCGCATCTGACCGGACCGGCCATCAACCCGAACATCGGCTACGTGACGATGCGCGACTTCACCCATATCGCGATGATTGCGGGCGACAGCTTCATGCTTGCGGGCAGCCGTGAGCTCGGCGTCAAGACATTTGCCGAACTGGTGAAGGTCGCGCGCGAGCGGCCGGTGAGCTGCGGAACCCCGGGTTCGGGGTCGCAGGGACATTTGATCATGGAGCTGATCAATCGCGCCGCCGGGATCAAGCTTCAACCGGTGCCCTATCGCGGCGCCGCCGAGAATATGACCGACCTCGTCGGCAATCACGTTTCGCTTGCGCTGCAGCCTGCGATCTCAGTCGGCGAGCAAGTGAAGGCGGGCAACGCGTTTGGCCTCGCGGTGACGTCGCTCGAACGCAAAGCGATCTTCGGCGACGTGCCGACATTCAGCGAACTGGGCTATCCGCAAATCCACGGTGTCGCCTGGTTCTGGCTGACCGGCCCGAAAAATATCCCGCCCGACATCGTGCAAAAGCTCAATCGCGAAGTCCGGCACATCCTCGAACTGCAGAAGGTCAAGGCGCAGTTCGCGGCCACCGGCTTATCGACGATGGACCTCGACGTTCCGGACCTCAACAAGTTCCTCGCCGGAGAAGTGAACCTCTGGGGTTCACTGGCCAAGGAAGTGGGGCTGAAAGTCGAGTGATCTATCAGGTTGAGCAAAATCCAGAGCCCACTTCGGATCGAGTCCGGGGCAGGCTTTTCAGATCACGCTCCGGCCGCCGCGGGCCTATCCGCCGATATTCGTCGCTTCGGGAAGCTTTTTCACATGCGTCACGCCGTCGGAGATGATCTTCGTCAGTTGAATCACCGACTGGCTGAGGGCCGCGTATTCCGTGATGTCGCGCTGAACGCGATTGCCGTCGGATTGCAGCTTTTCGCGCAGCGTTCGGAGTTCGTTGATGAGGTTATCGATTTCGCGCGTCGAATTGGCCGACACCCGGCGCAACAAGCCGTTGAGATTGTTGGCCGCTACTTCGCCGTCACTTTCGGTTTGGCGAATGGACGTGCTGTCCCGCCGCACCAATTCGCGGATATTTCCTTCGACTTCCACGTCTGCTGATCTGTCGATCTCGGCGGACTCAAGCGGCTTGGCAAAGTTCATGAAGCTCCCCCGTCCATTGATCCGCCTGTCCCAGGCGGCACCACCAGCGTCAATGGCGACATGGAAATGTGACGACTTCACGGCCCGGCGGAACTTCTGCGGCGTTGGCAGGGGATTTTATTGTCGTGAGGCCGAGCTATGCGGATTTGCCATGCCGGAAGGCCGAATTAAGGCGCGAGCGGGGCTTGGACTGACTGGTGAAACTGCAATGTTTGGAGGCGCGTCGCGCGCGTTCACGCATCCGGCGTCACCAGACTTTTTATTTGTCAGAAAAATAATTTGCCAAACAGAGCCCTGCGCCGATGACTCGGCGCGGCCCACCGAACAGGCGACAAGCTCTCGCTCAGCCAGCGGGCGCAGGATGCATTCTGTCTGGAGTGACCCGCCGGACCGATGATATGTTTGTGGCGCCCACGTCATCGTCGGGTAGGTCTAACCTTGGGACGCGGACAATCCTTGATGCACGGGGTCGCTCCCCAGATGTGCGGTCAAGCCACCCGTCCATTGTTAGGCGGAGAAGCCGGGGGTCGCTCCCCCGGCTTTCTCTCGTCAACGCCGCGCCCGACCACGGCGGTTTGGAGTAGCGGACAGCAAGCAAAATGCGAGGGCAAGGCATAAAAAAGGGAGCGCCGCAGCGCTCCCAATGCAAACTCAGACATAACCCCAAGCGGAGTCCGTTCCGGAAGGCGCAGCCAACCGGTCGCGGCTAATTATTTAAGCGCAGAGGACACGCTGCTGAAGGTTGCGTTCAGGTTCGACCCGAGGGTCGTCACGGCAGCGATAATGGCCACCGAGATGCCGGCCGCAATGAGACCATACTCAATCGCGGTGGCGGCGCTTTCGTCACGGAAGAATCGTCGAATGCACTCACTCATAATCCACACTCCTGTTGGCTGCTTTTGCCCGCGCGCACCCTAGGTACGTAAGCTTACGGATAGGTGAAACAAAAAGGTGCAAGTTTACGACAAGCGCGGTTGAGCCCGCGGTGGTTAATGAAGACTTGAATTGCTGGCGGTCCCGGCAAGACTCGAACTTGCGACCTTCGGTTTAGGAAACCGCTGCTCTATCCGGCTGAGCTACGGGACCATGCAGGGCGGATACATCGGATACGTCGCCCCTATAGCACAAGTGTGGGAGCGCCCGCACGGCCGGCTATAGTGTCTCGATCACCCTCTATAGTGTCTCGGTCACCCTCAATGGCTCCGACCAGGCGTCATAGCCGTAGACCCAATCGGCGTTGCCGCCGTCCTTGAGCCACTCGTTACCGCGCGATCCGATCTGCACGCGCGCGGTACGGTCCTGACGCGTGCGCTCGTAACTGCGCAGCGCCTCGCCGACGTCGCCGATCCTGGCTCCCGCAAGCGCGCGGCCAAGCACCACGGCGTCTTCGATCGCCATGCCGGCGCCTTGCGCCATGAACGGCACCATCGGGTGGCAGGCGTCGCCGAGAAGCGTCGTCGCGCCGCTCGACCATGCCGGCAGCGGATCGCGGATATAGAGCGCCGACTTCATGACCTCCGTACAGGCGTCGAGCAAGGCGCGCGCCTCCGGGTGAAACGCCGCGTAAGCTTGCCGCAGTTCGTCGATGTCGCCCGGCATGGTCCAGGATTCGTGCAGCCAGTCGGGCTGCGCGGTGGTGGCGAATACGAATGTCTCGCGGCCGCGATTGAGCGGAAACGTCACGATCTGCAAATCCGGTGTGGGTCCCCACCATTTGGTGAAGGCGTCCATGTTCGGGATCGAAAGCCGTGAGCTGTCGACGACGCTGCGATACGACACCAGCCCGGTGAATTGCGGATGCTCCGGACCGAACAACGCCGTGCGCGTCAGCGAATGGATGCCGTCGGCGCCGATCAGCACGTCCACCGTGCGCGCGCCGCCATTGGCGAATTGCAGCGTGATCTCGTCGTCACGGCGCTCGATGGCGGCGATCCGGTGGCCGAGCCTGATCACCTCGTCGGGCAATTGGCCGCGCAACGCGTTGAGCAAATCGGCGCGATGGATCGTCAACTGCGGCGCGCCGTATCGCTCCTCGGCCGCATCGGCCATTTCCAGACGCGATGTTTCCTCGCCGGTGTCCCACATGCGGCTGATCCGATAGGTCGGCCGCGCCGCGGTCTCAAGCATGGCCGGCACGGCGCCGAGGCCGCTCAGGGCACGGACGACATTCGGCGTCAGATTCACGTCGGCGCCGACGCGCTGGAATGACGACGACTGCTCGAAAACCTCGACGTCGTGCCCTGCCTGCCGCAGCGCAATGGCCGCGGCCAGACCGCCAACGCCGCCGCCGCTGATCCCGATCGTTAGTCCGGTCATGGTTCGATCCGCATGATGTCTGGTGGTCACGCGTCTGGTGGTCACGCGAAGGTCTCAATGCAGCGAGAAACCGCCATCAACCGCCAAGGTCTGCCCGGTGATGAATTTGGCATCGTCGGACAGGAGAAATGCGACGACCCCGTCCAGATCGTCGGGCATTTGCTTGCGCTTGAGCATTTGCTTTTCGGCGTAGTCGTTCCAGCGTTGCTCGGGAATGTCCTTGGTGGCTTCGACGACCGTCAGGCCCGGCAGCAGACAATTCACGCGGATCATGCGTTCGCCAAGCTCGCGCGCGAGCGAGCGGGTCATGCCGACAATCGCCGACTTGCTGGTGGCGTAATGCAAGAGCCGCGGCGCGCCCCAATAGATGCAGTCCGAGGAGACCGTCACGATCGAGCCGCCGTCGCGCATCAGCGGGCCGATTGCGCGCACCGAAAGCCAGGTACCGCGCACGTTGATCGCCATCATCCGATCCCACGCCTCGAGCGGAATTTCATCGTAGGTCTTGCCGCCGACGTTGTTGGCCCAGCCCGCATTGGTGACGAGCCCATAGATGCCGCCGCTTCCCTCGGCGGCAAGCTGCGCCATCTTTTGCAGCGACGCTTCGGATGAAATATCGGTTTCGATGAAGCGCGCTTCGATGCCCTGCACGGCCAGACTTTGTACGGCGGCGGTGCCGAGCGCCGGATCGATTTCGGCAATCACCACGCTCGCGCCTTCGCGGCCGAGCCGTTCGGCATAAGCCAGGCCGAGGCCGCGTCCGGCGCCGGTGATGACGATGCGTTTGCCCTCAAACCTTCGGCTCATAACGGCCCCGTTTTCCCATTGTCAGAAGCGGTCACTCGGCGTGGCTACGGCATATTGGAAGAAGTCGGCGCGATTTCGGTCATAGAGCGTGACGGATGCACCGCCGCCGGCGCGCCCGGAAAACGCTTCGTTGCTGACGTGGTCGTAGCCGTCGAACGCGATATCGCCGGTCAGATGCAGATCGATCGTGCCTTGCGTATCCGTCAGAAGAATGTGTCCGGGCGAGGTTCGCACCGTCAGGCCGGACGCCACGTCGACAAAACCGTCGGCCGTCGGCCGGATGTCGAACGTCTCTCCGGTGCCCAGCGAATGAACCAGGACCGGGCAACGGCCCGATCGCAGCCGGTGCGCCTCGACCACGATGATGCGCCGGATCTCGCTTTGCATGGTCACGATCCAGCGTTGGAAATACGGCCGTCACGCATGGCCGCGGCCGCTTTGGTCTTGCGTCGCCACCTGACGCCGCGTCTTGCCGTCGATGCCGCCGGCAATGGCCCATTCGGCGAACAGTTCCGGCTTGCGCTCGTGCGTGCCGGGCTTCCACGCCTCGGTGCAGAAATCCTCGTCGGCGTAATATTCGAGCGGCGCCGCCAGCGGATTTTCGAAATACCAGAAGTATGCCGACGAGATCGGATGACGGCCCGGCCCGATCTCGGTCTTCCAGCCTTTTTTGCTCATGGCAATGCCGCCGCCGATGACTTCATGAATGTCGGTGACGGTGAAGGCGACGTGATTGATGCCGGGCTTGCCGGGCCGATTGAGCATGAAGAGATTGTGGTGATCGCCGACGGCCTGGCAGCGCGTGAAAACGCCGTGGCCGGGATATTCGTCGCTGATCACGAAGCCGAGCTTGTCGGTATAGAACGCGCGCATCGCGGCGAAGTCGGCAGCGAACAAAACGACATGGCCGATATTGATCGGATGGGCGCGATCATGAACCGGCGAGCGCTGGTTGACACGCTGATGCGAGCCGGGCGCGTTCGGCTGCGTCGGCTTGACGACAATCGGCGTGCGCCGGCTGACGCGAAACGCGACGCTCATGCCATTGGGATCGGTGACGCGCGAAAGGCCGTCCGCGCCGGTATGAAAGCTCTCGAGCGCACGCAGCGGCGCGAGGGTCTTTTGTAACTCCTGCTCGTTGGCCGCGCCCCAGATCACTTCGCGCACCGTATTGCCGCTCTCGATCGGCGCCGGCAGATCAGGCGCGTCGTGCGGCCTGACGATGACCTCGGCGCCGTCGCGTGTGCGATAGACCAGCTTGTCCGCGCTGGCCGAGACTTGCGACACGCCCCAATCGTCCAGGAAGCGCTTGGCTTCGGCCATATCGGCCACGCCAAACACGACCGCATCGATACCCATCAGCGCCATGCGCGCCTCCATCAGAACAAAATCGTTGACCGGCTTGTCGCGACCGACCCGATTTGCGTCGCGTGGTGCCAACGCGTGCCGCGGCCGAACGCGGCACGCCGCTGCTGTCAGCGCTTGACCTTGGCCAGCGGATGATCCGCCGGATAGGTCGGCGTCACCGGCTTCGGCGAACCGATCATCACCATCATGATCGCTTCTTCGTCGCCGATATTCATCTCGCCGCGATAGACGCCGGGCGGCACCGACACACAATCGCGTTCGCCGAGCACCGCCTCCCAGCGCTCGCCATCCTTCTCGGTCATGACCTTGATCTTGCCGCGCAGAACGAAAAAGACTTCCTCGGCGTCGACGTGCAGGTGCATCGGTCCTTCCGCGCCCGGCGGCAGGATCATGTTCGACAGCGTGAAATGCTCGGCCGGGATCACGGAGGAATCCGAGGCGACGCCGGTGCCGCCGGTGCCGATGAATCGCTTCTGTGCGCGCCGATACTTCGGGTCGTAGTCGGCCTGGAATTTGAGCGCATTCCAGTCATAGGGCCGATCAGCGACGCGCGCCACGCGGCTGTTCATCCAGGCTTCGTAGCTGGCGCCCTCGGGGCGATCCCAGGACCGCTTCGGCTGTTTTCTCGTCACGTCATCCATGTTCGCTCTCCTGTTGTGCGTTCATTGATCTTCGGCATTTCATGGTTGCGCTGATATCCGCGCGTCGTGCATTGCCGCCGGATGGGCCGGCGCGCGGCGACCGAGGTCTCGCGAAATCGCCGCGGCGGCCGCGAGCACCTCGGTTTTCAACGGTCCGTTGAGCTCGGCTTCGCTTGCGTACAATGCGATTGCCGAGACGTTGATGGCAGCGACGATCCGATCGGTCACATCACGGACCGGCGCCGCAACGCTGGCAATGCCGGGCTCATAACCCGCGTTCTGAATCACGAACCCATTCGCACGATCGACAGCAATCCGCTCCAACAACTCTTCGATCCCCGCGTAAGGCTTGAGACTGAAAGGCTTGGTAATGTCGTCGTGATAGAGATCGCGGATGTCGCGATCGGTGAGTGACGAAAGCAGGATCCGGCCCATCGTGGTGACGTGCGCGGGAAGCCGGGTGCCGACGTGGACCGTGCTGGCGATCGGGCGACGCGTGGCGACGCGCGCCAGATAGACGATTTCGCGGCCATGCAGCTCGCCGAGATGCGCCGACCATCCGGTGCGGTCGCGAAGCCGCACGAGATGCGGCGTCGCTACGTCGATGATGTCGCGTGACGCCAGATAACCATAGCCGAGCGCCAGAACCTGCGGCCCCAGCGCGTAGTTTTTGGTCCTGGCGTCGTACTCGACATAGCCCAAATGGCCGAGCGTATAGAGCAGCCGATAGGCCGACGACCGGGTAACGCCAAGCGCGGCCGCGACCTCCGACAAAGTCAGCCGGCTGCTCTCGTCCGACAGGATCGACAGAATTTTCATGCCGCGGATCAGCGCCGGCACGAGATAGCGCTCATCGCCCGCCTCGCTTGCAGCGTGCAATTCCGGCTCTGGAATTTTGCTGTCGCTGTCGTCGGCAGGCATCAGACAACTCCCTTTTGAGCGCCGTTAAGTTTTATATGCTAAACATCGTATACTATGCAAAACCAAACTTGGCAAGTGTTTTATCGGCTGGGGCGTAGTCCGAGTGCAAAACCGGCCAAGGAGCGCGCTTTTGCCCCGACGGATCACTCAAATGAGCATGCACAGGGATTGACTCCCGTATGAAGGTTGTGTTAATTGTCTATTATAAGAACATAGCGTTCAAATACGAACTTATCGGGAGCGAGTCGTTATGGCAGTGGCGTCCGACGTTCTGAGACTGAAAAATGTCGCCCGACGCTTTCCCAACCGGACCGCGGGTGCGCCACTGTTCACCGCTGTCCGCGACCTCAGTTTCCACGTGACGCAGCAGGAGTTCGTCTCGATTGTCGGTCCGTCCGGCTGCGGCAAGAGCACGCTGCTCAACTTGATCGCGGGATTGGATCGGCCCAGCGAGGGCACGGTCTCCCTTCACGGCATCGAAGTTTCAGGCCCGAATTCCAACGTCGGCTTCATGCTGCAGAAGGACATGCTGCTGCCGTGGCGTACCGTGCTGCAGAATGTGGAATTCGGCCTGGAGGCCCGCGCTCTGAGCAAAGCGCAGCGGCGCGAGTGCGCGCTCCGCGAGCTCAAGCGCTGCCGGCTGATGGAATTCTCCGACCGCTATCCCTATCAAATCTCCGGCGGACAGCGGCAGCGCGCTGCGCTGGCTCGCACGCTCGCCATCGATCCCGACGTGGTGCTGCTCGACGAGCCGTTTTCTGCGCTTGATGCGCAAACCAAGCTGGTGCTGCAGAAGAGCTTCGCCGAAACCATTGCCGGCTCGGGACTGACGACCCTCCTGATCACTCACGACCTTTCCGAAGCGGTGGCGATGTCCGATCGCATCTTGGTCATGAGCGATGGACCCGGCCGCATCGTCGAAGAGATCGACGTCGGCTTGCCGCACCGCGACAATCCAATCGAGCGGATGGCGACGCAACGCGCCAGCGAGATCGTTGCCCACTTGTTTCACGCCCTTCACATCGACAACCGGCTCGACGCTTGATTGCGTTCGCGCCGAACGGCTGAGGAGATCGACATGCTCATTTCACGACGAACGGCGATCGGCGGTTTAATGGCGACAGCGGCGCTGCGGCCCGCGTTCGCGGCGGCCGAGCCGATGACGTATCTGTTTCCAGCCCCGGCCTTCCTGCCGGCATTCATTCCGTTTCAGCTCGCGCAGAAGCGCAACTACTTCGGCGCCAACAATCTCGCGGTGACGTTCGAGACCGGACGTGGCGGCGCCGATGTCGCCAAGCAGGTCGGGGTCGGCAATGCCAGCCTCGGCGGTGGCGTCGGTGAAACATCGATGATCGTGCGGCCGAACGATCTACCGGTGCGGGCCGTGGCGTTGCTCGGCCAGAAGCCGCTCTTTCAGCTGGTCACGCGCAAGGCCGCCAAAGTGGCAAAGATCGCGGACCTGCACGGCAAGAAGCTCGGCGTCATCGGCTATCAGGACACCGGTTATTACGCGCTGCTCGCCGTGCTCGCGGCAAGCGGCCTCAAGCGTACCGATCTTGAGATCCAGGCGGTCGGACCGGCCGGCGTCACGCAACTGATGATCGCGCAATCGCTCGACGGCATCATGGCGGTGCCCGAGTGGGCCGATGCGATCGAGACCGCCGGCGTTCCACTCGACTATTTTCCGATCGACAAGATTTTCCCGGCGATGGCTCAGGCCATCCTGGCGTCGGACAAGATCATCAAAGAGAAGCCTGCCGTCGTGCGTGGCTGCGTCAAGGCGGTGTTGCAGGCGGTGCGCGACTGTATCGCCGATCCCGCAGCAGCCTCGAAGGATTATGTCGCTGCCGTGCCGCAGCACGCCGGCAAGGAAGTCGAGATCGAGCGCATTCTGCGCCGCTACGTCACCAACGTGTATTACACCGATCCGCCGTCGGCGCTCGGGCGTTTCGACCCCGAGCGGCTGCGGACGGTGCAGAAGTTCTATCTCGATAATCAGATCATCCAGTCCGCAGTGCCGATCGACGATCTCTACACCAATGAATTTGTCAGCTAGCGGTCAGCGTAGACACGATCGGAGCTTCCGATGACGCACGAAGCCACGGCCCCCCTGCCCCGCGACAGCGTCGCTGCGACACCAGCGTTGCCGCGACGCAATTTCTGGAGCCGCAACAATGCGGCGCCGATCGCCAGTATTGCGCTCGCCGTGGTCGTGCTCGTCGCCTGGCAATACCTGCCACCGCTCTTCGGCGTCCCGAAATACATCATTCCGCGCGTCAGCGACCTTTGGCTCGAAGGCGTGCGGATGTGGAATCAGGAAAACCTGCTCCGGCATTTCATGTCCACGGCGTCGATGTCGATCCTTGGCTTTATTCTCGGCGGATTGCTCGGCGCCGTATTCGGCTACGCGCTCGGCCTGTTGCCGACGTGGGAGAAGGTGCTGTCGCCCTATATTCTGGCGCTGCAGATCGCGCCGAAGGTCGCCTTCGCACCGCTATTCATCCTGTGGTTCGGCTACAACGCCTTGCCGAAGCTGATCACCACCATCCTGGTCGTCTTCTTTCCCATCCTCGTCAACGTGCTGCAGGCGATGCGCGTACTCGACCGCGATCTCGTTAACCTGGCGCGCGCCTACAACATGAGCAAAGCGAAGATTTTCTGGAAAATCATGGTGCCCTACTCGATGCCCAACCTGATGGCTGGATTACGCATCGGCGCCACGCTTGCCGTGATCGGCATTACGGTCGGCGAACTTGTCGGCGGCGAAATCGGGCTGGGCTATCTCATCAGCTTCGGGCAGGGGCAGGCCAACACGCCGATGGTGTTCGACGCCATCATCCTTCTGACGGTGATCGGCATCGTCATGTATTGGGCCGTCACCACGATCGAGGCGCGCGTGCTGCATTATCTGCCACGCGCCCACGACATGCCGGGAGCTGCGCCGCGGCCATGACCATGAAGGGCGAGATCGCAGGATTGCAGCGCGACTGCGCGGAGGGAATAAGCTTCCTCCGCCGGCCCCGTGACGGCGCGGCGCACACGCTGGTGCTGCTGCATGGCGTCGGCAGCAATGCGAAAAGCTTCGCCGCGCTGATGAAGGCGTTGCCGCCGATGCTCGACGCAATCGCCTGGGATGCGCCCGGCTATGCAGAGTCCGTTCCGCTTGCCGCGGACGCACCGGCTCCGCGCGACTACGCGAACGCGTTGGCAAAATTTCTCGATACGCTGAGGTTAAAGCGTGTCGCATTGGTCGGCCACTCGCTCGGCGCGTTGTTCGCCGCGAGTTTTGCCGCGCGTCATTCGGATCGCGTCACAGCGCTGGCGCTGGTATCGCCGGCGTTGGGCTATGGCGTCGCGGATGGCGCACCGCTTCCTCCGAGCGTGCAATCGCGCATCGATGAAATCGTCGACCTTGGCCCGGCGGCATTCGCCGCCAAGCGAGCGGCGCGTCTGGTCGGCGATCCCGCGTCTCGTCCCGATATAGTCGCCGCTGTCGAAGAGGCGATGGGCGCGGTCCATCCGGCAGGTTACATCCAGGCCGTCCGCGCTTTGGGCGCGGGTCGGCTCCTCACTGACGCGGCGCTGATCGCCGCGCCCGCGATCGTCGCCGTCGGCGCACAGGACCAGATCACTCCGCCCGCCAACGCTCGAACCGCGCACGACGCGCTGGCCAATGCCGCGGGCTTTTACGAAATCCCGAATGCGGGTCACGCGTTGCCGCAGGAGCAGCCGGAATCGCTCGCGCTTGTCCTTGCGCATTTGGTCGAGAGCATGGCTCATGTCTGAAGCAGAAACCAACGAGCAAGCCGACGAGACCTACGCCTCCCCGCCGGTGCAGCGGGTGGCGCGGCTGCTCCGCCATATCGCGGAGGGCGATGCCGTGACCAACATGTCGCGGACCGCCCGTGAGCTCGGCATCAACCGGACGACGCTGCTTCGGCTTCTGCATGCGCTCGAAGCCGAGCGCTTCATCGAGCCGCGCAGCGAAGGCAATGGCTGGCGGATCGGCGTCGGACTCATCACGCTGACCGCACAGGCGTTTTTTTCCGAAGACCTCGTGCAGGTCGCCGTTCCGGTGCTGACACAGCTTGCGGAGACACTGAGCCTGTCGGCGCATCTCGGCGTACTCGACGGCCGCGAGATCGTCTATCTGGTGCGCCGCGTCCCGAACCATGCCTTCGCGAGCAATATCAGGATCGGCAGCCGCCTGCCTGCACACGCGGCCAATATGGGCCGGATCATCCTCGCCAATCTGCCCCCGGAGCGTGTCGATCGCTTGTATGCCGGCGCCGATTTGCGACCGGTGACGGCGCACACTGCGGTCACGCCGTTGCAGCTTCATGCCCAGCTCGACACCGACCGCGCGTTGGGCCTCGCCTGGAGCGACGGCTACTACGAGGCTGGCGTCAGTTCGGTCGCGGCGGCGGTGTTCGATGCGACCAATACGCCGGTCGCGGCGCTCAATGTGACCGGCCAGACGGCGCAATTCGAAGGCGCCGAGCGCCGCGCCCAGATCGGCACGGCAGTCAAGAATGCAGCGCGCGACATCTCGCTGCGCTTGGGCTGGTGCGAGTCGCTCAAAACCAATGCGTCGGACAAAGACGACAGGCGTGCGCCGCCCGCACCGGCCGCCTCCGACATTGACACGAATGCACGGGAACGATCGTGGACCTAGGCCTGTCAAATACCGTCGCGGTCGTCACCGGCGGAACGTCGGGCATTGGCCTTGCCACGGCCAAGCTCCTTCTCGCCGATGGCGCGCGCGTCGCGATCTGCGGACGCGATACCGAGCGTCTCGCCAGGGCTGCGGCGCAATTGGCCGCGCCGCATGACGACGCGCTGCTGGCGGAACGCTGCGATGTGCTCGACGCCAAGGCCGTCAACGCCTTTGCGCAAAAAGTCGGCGCATGGAGCGGCGGCCGGGTCGATCTCCTCGTCAACAATGCCGGCCAAGGCCGCGTCTCGACATTCGCGAACACCAGCGACACGCAATGGCGCGAAGAATTGGAGCTGAAATTTTTCAGCCAGATTTTGCCGATCCGCGCCTTCTTGCCGTTCCTGGAGAAAAGCGAAGGGCCCGCAATCGTCGCGGTCAATTCGCTGCTCGCGATGCAACCGGAGCCGCACATGGTCTGCACGTCGGCGGCGCGCGCCGGCGTCCAGAACCTCCTGAAATCGCTCGCCGCAGAATTTGCGCCGCGCATTCGCGTCAATTCAGTCCTGCTTGGCCTCGTCGACTCCGGCCAATGGCAGCGGCGCTTCGAGCAACGCGCCGACAAGTCGCAGACGCGCTCGGATTGGGTCGCCGCACTCGCCGACGACAAGGGGATTCCACTCGGACGGCTCGGCAATCCTGAAGAGCCGGCGCGCGCCATCGTGTTTCCTCGGCTCGCGCGCTGCGAGCTACATCACCGGCGCAAGCCTCGAAATTTCGGGCGGCGTATCACGCTCCATCTGATCAACGGGATTTTCGGAACATGCAACAAGACGTCCTGATCCGGCCGCGAATGGATACCGCCGACGCGACGCGCAGCGACGAGCCCGTCGGCGATGCGATCGCCCGGGCGCTCGCCGATATCGGCGTCACCACGGCGTTCGGTGTGATCTCGATTCACAATATGCCGATCCTCGACGCCATCTGGCGGCAGGGCAGGATTCGGTTCGTACCGGCCCGCGGCGAAGCCGGCGCCATGAACATGGCGGACGCTTTTGCGCGCGTGTCGCGCTCGCTCGGCGTCGTCATCACCAGCACCGGGACGGCGGCCGGTAACGCCGCCGGCTCGCAGGTCGAAGCGCTGACCGCCGGCTCACCCGTTCTCCACATCACCACGCAGGTGGATCGCGAGTTCGTGGATCGCGATCGCGCCGCAATCCACGACGTGCCGCGTCAACCCGACATGCTCAAGGCGGTCAGCAAGCATTACCTGCGCATTTGGGAGCCGGTCGGAGCAGTCGATGCGCTTCGTGAAGCTGCCACTGCGGCGCTCACCGCCCCGACCGGGCCGGTGACGCTCGAAATCCCGATCGATGTTCAGCGCGCGAAAATCGCGCAACAACAAAAGTCAGGCACACTCTCTATTCCCTTGCGCACGCCGAGTGCTTCCGGTCTCGACGCGCTTGCCGCCATGGTCCGACAAGCGAAACGTCCGATGCTGTGGCTCGGCGGCGGCGCGCGCGGCGCCGCGGCAGCGGCGACCGCGCTCGCGGAACGCGGGTTCGGCCTGGTGACCAGCACCAACGGCCGCGCCGTCGTGCCGGAAGGTCACGCTTACAGCCTCGGCGCATTCAATATGACGCGCGAGGCCGAGGAGATTTATCGCAAGTCCGATCTGATGATCGTGATCGGATCGCGGCTGCGCGGTAACGAAACCCAGAACAACAAAATGCGTCTGCCGCGTCTTGCGCAGATCGATGCCGACCCGATGCAGGCGGGCCGCAACTATCCGGTCGAGTTGTTCATCTCAGGCGATGCGCGTCTCGCCATCGAAGGTTTGCTGGCGCGGCTGCCGGATAAGCTTGACACCGATTCGGTCTTTCTGTCGGAGATCGGCGCGGCACGCATTCGCGCCGAGGCGGCGTTGCGGAAGACACTCGGTCCCTACACGCCGCTTGCCGATGCGCTCAGCCGCCGCGTCAAGCGTGATGGTCATCCCTGGGTGCGCGACGTCACCGTGTCGAACAGCACGTTCGGCAATCGCTACGTCAGGCTCGCCGAGCCGCGCCTCGGCGTGCACGCGCTCGGCGGCGGCATCGGTCAGGGCATCGCGATGGGGATCGGCGCCGCCATGGCGGGCGTTCCGGCAAAAGCCATCACGCTTCTCGGCGACGGCGGAACGCAACTGATGATCGGCGAATTTGCCACCGCGGTCGAAGCCGCAGCCAACGTCGTCTACGTGCTGATGAACGACCGCGGCTACGGCGTCATTCGCAATATCCAGGACGCGCAATATGACGGCCGCAGGATTTATGCCGATATTCTGACGCCGGATTTCTCGCTGGTATGCCGGTCGGTGGGGTTGCCGCACGAACGCGTCGGCAAGATCGCGGACTTCGATGCGGCGCTCGATCGCGCTCTCGCGGAACCGGGCCCGCGCATGATTGAGATCGACATGGTCGCCATCGGTCCCTTCGGTCAGAGCTTTGCCGGGCCGCCGGCCGGCGCTGCGGGGCAGGCGCCATGACGCTTGCAGAGACACTCGAGGAAATTGCGCCCGCCACATCAAGGCCGTTGCCGCGCGCGGCGGAAGGTCCCGCGACGCTGCAGGTGCGGCTGCGCTCGATGAGTTGGGAAGCGCCCGGCGTGCTCTCGCTTGAATTGACGGCAGCGGATGGCAGCTTGCTGCCGCCGTTCGAACCGGGATGTCACATCGACCTGCATCTGCCCAGCGGCACGATGCGGCAATACTCGTTGTGCGGCGACCCGGCCGATCTTTCGCACTATCGCGTCGCGATCCGCGCCGTCAGCGGCGGACTGTCGTCGCAATTCGTGCATCGCAAGCTGCGGCCGGGAGAATTGCTGACGATCAGCTTGCCGCGCAACAATTTTCCGCTGGCCGATGCGGGCCGATACCTCTTTATAGCCGGCGGCATCGGCATTACGCCGCTCCTGCCGATGATGCGGGCCGCGTCCGCAAGGCGAAAGCCGTGGACGCTGCTTTACTGCAACCGGCATGACGACGAGGCGCCTTTCCTCGACGAAATCCGCGCCCTTGGCGGCGACGTCTCGCTGCACAGCAGTGCTACCGGCACGCGTCTCGACGTGGCGCAGCGACTTGCCGCTGTCCAGGACGACACGCTCGTTTATTGCTGCGGTCCGGAACGCCTCATGCTTGCTGTCGAGGAAGCGACCACGGCCTGGCCTGAAGGCACCGTGCGTTTCGAATGGTTCGCGCCGCGAAGCCGGCCGGCTGACGAGACTTCCGGCAGCTTCGAAGTCGTCTGCGAAGCCTCCGGGGTAACGCTGACCGTACCGGCGGACAAGACGGTGCTCGCCACGCTCAACGACGCCGGCATTGCGGTGCCCTGCTCCTGCGAGCAGGGCATTTGCGGCACTTGCGAGGTGCGCGTGATCGCCGGCGAGGTCGACCACCGCGACAGCATCCAGTCACAGGCGGAGCGCGCAGCGAACCAGTCGATGATGGTGTGCGTCTCGCGCGCTCGCGGTTCGCGGCTGGTGCTCGACATTTGAGGATGCAAGATGGACAATCCTTTCAAATCCCCCGATGCAAATCTCCAAACCGCGCACCGCATCACGGCGCGGTGATCCGGAGGATCCGATGGCCTACCAATATCCATATCTCAGTCCCAACCAGACGCGGACTCGCGAGCCGACCGCATGGGAGCAGGAGCTCGCCAACGCCATTGAAGGCGTGTTCGCCAAAGGCGCGCGCGAACTCGACGAAGTCATCGAGGGGCTTAATGCCTCGCGCGTGCGGCCGCCGAACGGCGGCGACTGGACCGCTGAAAACTTCACCACCGTGATGCGCAAACTTGGTGCCTAAGCAACTTGGCGCCTGAGAAAGTTGGCGCCTAAAAAACTTGACGCCTGGCAATTTGGAGCTTGAGCCATGACGACCGTTACGCTCGAACGCCCCCGAACGGCTGCCGCCGGCCCCACCGATCAGCAGGTGCAGGCTTACTTGCGCACCGGGCTGCGCAATCGATGGTGGCCGATCCTGCCGTCGCATTTTGTCGAAACCGGCGGCAAACCGCTTGGCATCACCCGGCTCGGCGAGCCGCTGGTGCTATGGCGCGACTCCAAAGGCGGCATTCACGTCCAGACCGACCGCTGCCCGCATCGCGCGGTGCCGCTGTCGCGCGGCATCAACGAGGGCGACCGGCTGCGCTGCAACTATCACGGCGTCGAAGTCGGCCCCGACGGCAAGGTGCTGAGCGTTCCGGGCCAGCCCGGCTGCCCGCTCGAAGGCAAGAAAGCGGTGAAGACCTATCCGTCTTGCGAAGTCGCCGGCGCGATTTTTGTCTGGTTCGGCGATGCACTGCATGAGGAAGCGCCCGCCTTCGATCCGCCGGAGCAGATCGTCTCGCCCGAATACTCGCACTTTCTTTGCTACGCCGACTGGGAAATGGCGTGGCGCTACGCCTTCGACAATCTCATGGATCCCATGCACGGCACGTTCCTGCATGCGAACTCGCACACCATGTACCAGGGCGACACTCAAGCCCATTTCGTCACGCGCGACACGCCGCACGGCTTCATCTTCGAGAAGGCGGGCCAGCGCGACGTGAATTTCGACTGGAGCGAACTCGTCGACAATGGCGCGCTCTATGTTCGGCTGGAAATCCCCTACCCGCCGTCGGGCGGTCCGGGCGGCAACTTCGGCATCGTCGGCTTTGGCACTCCGATCGACGAGAACACGATGTGCGTCTTCTTCTGGCGCACCCGCAAGGTGAGCGGTTGGCAGCGCGACGTCTGGCGCTTCCTCTATCGGATCAATCTGGAGCCACGGCATTGGACGGTGCTCGAACAGGACCGCGAGATTCTCTCCGGTGTTCGCCCCGGCTTGGAAAAATTCGAGATGCTGTACCAGCACGACGCCGGCGTGATCCGCATGCGCCGCTATCTGGCGCAGCAGGCGCGCAATCAACTGATCGATCTGGAAGCAGCCGGCAAAGCGATGCCTGCACGATAGGACGGTCGCGATCAAATCTGTTCAAAGCGCAGTCTTCGACGTGTCAGGCGTCTGAGGCTCTTTGGCATCCTTCGCGGATGAGGCGGTGGGCGTCTTCGACGCCGCCCCAACGCGTAACCTTCGTCCATTTTTGATCTTCCAAATCCTTGTAATGTTCAAAGAAGTGCTGGACCTGCCGGAGCGTGATTTCAGGAAGGTCCTGGTAGGACTTTACGGCATCGTAACGGCGCGTAAGCCTGGAAACGGGAACAGCGATGATCTTTTCATCGACTCCCGCCTCGTCCTCCATGAACAACACGCCGATGGGACGGACACCGATCATGGCGCCGGGCGTGATGGTCCGCGTGTTGACCACGAGAACATCGCAAGGATCGCCGTCCGCCGAGAGCGTGTGGGGAATAAAGCCGTAGTTTCCCGGATAGCGCATGGACGTATAAAGAAAGCGATCGACGACGAGAATGCCGGACGCCTTGTCCAACTCGTACTTGATGGGTTCGCCGCCGATCGGTACCTCAATGATGACATTGACCTCATACGGTGGATTTTTGCCCACGGGGATCGCTTCCAGCAGCATTGGCGGATCTCAGTTCTATAGTTCGGACTCGAAGCGTGGCGCTTCTCGCTTCGTTCAATACCATAGCCAGGCCACGACCGCTTCCGCCGCATGCGCCGCTATGTCGGCGCCGCGCGCGCAACGAAGCGGATCGATGCCGAAGTAGCAATAAGGCAGTGCCGGCGGGGCGGAGGTCAGACTCCTCTACGCCCACGGTGTTAATTGAACTTCAACCCGGCCGCCTTGGCGAGTTTGATATTCGAGACGATCTCCTTGGCGATCATGGCATCGAATTCCTGAGGGCTGAGCGGCATCGGCTCGACCCCCTGCGTCGCCAGTTTGTCCTTCACAGCGGGCAGTGCCAGCGCCTTTTGGACCTCCGCGTGCAACCGGTCGATGATCGGCCGCGGGGTCTTCGCCGGCGCCAGCATGCCGTTCCAGAACGTGTAGTCGGAATCCGGAAAGCCGACCTCGATCGTCGTCGGTATGTTTGGCAATGCCGGCGAACGCCGCGTCGAGCTGACGGCGAGCGGCAGCAACCGGCCGTCCTTGATGAACGGCATCGCGGAAGAAATGCCGATGAAACAGAAATCGACACGGCCAGTCATCACCTCGGTGAGCGCCGCCGGCCCCCCGGCGAACGGAACATGCGTCGCCTTCATGCCAGCGGACAGCAGAAAGCGCTCGGCCGCCCAGTGAGTGGCGCTGCCGACGCCGGCAGACGCGAAGGTCAGGCGTCCGTCGGCGCCACGTTCGACGAGTTCTTTGGCCGTCTTGATGCCTTTCGACGGCGCCACCAGCAGCACATTGGGCACGACGCCAAAAACGGCGACCCCGGCGAAGTCCTTGGACGGATCGTAGGTAAGGTCTCGATAGGCGGCGGGCGCGGCGGAATGCGCCGAAGCGTTGACCAGTAAGGTGTAACCATCAGGGTCCGCTTTGGCGACGGCGGCCGAGCCGATGGTGCCGCCGGCGCCCCCGCGGTTTTCGACCACGATGGTCTGGCCGAGCTGCTGAGCGAGCGGATCGAGCACGACGCGGCCGATGATATCGATGGTGCTGCCGGCGGCAAAAGGCACCACCGCGCGAATGATCTTGTCCTTTGGCCAGGCGTCGGCGGCGGCCCGGCGCGAGAGCGCCGGCGCGACAAGCGCGGTGGTCGCGAGCGTCAGGAAGCGGCGACGATTGGTGGTGCTCATGAGGTTTCCTCTTCGGTCGCAGGCGACCGCCAGCCGTTTGATTGGCGCACGTTTATTTGAGACATGATGCTCACGCTGCGCGACGCGAGAAAAGGGGGCAGCAAAAAATATTTCGGATGAGGTTATCGGACGACAGCGCCGTATGGACGAGCCCCAAGTTCAAATCCGATAGCCGAAAATGCTGCTGCCGGTGCGGTTTTCGGGTCGGCAGTCTCTCGTCAACCCCCGATGCTTATCTAAAATCCCAGTATGAAACAGCCGTCATTGTCTGACAAAGAACCACGTCAATCCGACGACGGCGAGGAGCGACGCCGCTGAATAGAAAACGATCTCAACAGAATGCAGCGGAGCCTGATTCGACATTGCGGCGCTTTGCATGCCCTCAGGGCCGATTGGTAGGACTCTTTTAGAAACGGCAAGATGCCGCTCGTACGGCGCGCCTTGCAACGAACAGGTCCGTGGCCTATAAGTATCTATAAGTATGATGTATCTGAGCCATATTGGCTCAGCGAGCCACGTGTACGAAGTTCCGTTGAACGGCTTCTAGCTCGCTGTTTTGTGGCACATCGGCAGCCAGATCGCGCGGGGTGTCCCCGCCTCACCCGCAAGGCTGGCCCTGCGCATCGCGCAAAGGCTGTCCGAGCGGGCATGAAGAAAGCCATCTCTTTGGCCTCCACTCGTGGCTTGGGACATAACGACGCCATCACGCCTCTGCTCGTGGTGGAAGGCTTTTTTGTTCCAACGACTCTCGCGCGGGGCACGACCGCGATAGCCGAGGACACACCGCGACCGGCGACAATGTCGGGACACAGAGAGGCGAAGCGATGCGAATTTTCATTTTCAAGTCCGAGATGAGTCCCGAACTGCGGGCATTCGGCGGCGACCTGGCCGGCGCGAGGCTGCCAAGCCAGTTCCGCCCATGGCGCGCCGTCGGATCAATCGCGCCGGACCGTGAGCCTCCGTTCAATCTCTCCCGCGAGGTGATCGAAACGGCCATCAACGGTTGCGGCTATCAGTTGTGGCGCATGAGCAAAAAGACTGCCGACAGCATTTGAGAGCGTCGTGATTGGCGGCGAACGGGCATAAGCCTAGCGAGCAGGAGCATTGGCAATGAAGGACCGCACTCACAAATTCAAGGTTGGGCAAACCGTCGATCTGATCCCGTCGACTTTTCGGTCCGCGGCAAAAGGGACTTACGAAATTGTCAGTCTCCGACCGGTAGAGGGCGGAAGCACGCACTATAGAATCAAAAGTAAGAGCGAGGCTCACGAGCGGGTGGTTTCGGAAAGCGATCTTATCCTGACGACAAAAGTGAAATTCGACGTCGATTGAGAGCACCTCGTTGGGGAAGCCGACAATGTTCAAAATCATCGAACGCAAGAGCACGGCAGCCGCACAAGCGATAGAGGTGGGGCACGGGTATTCCACACGTGAGGAGGCCTTGGCTGGGCTTAGGAAGCACCTGAAAACATTCGGTGTTTCCGGACATAACGCGGAGGAGAGTTATTGGTGGGCACGGGATTCCGAAGGCCTTCGAAAATGCTGGATCACCAACGCCGACTGAAGACGTTCACCGAGCATGCTTAATTTCCCAAACCAAAGCCGATTTTTCGATCCGAGCCGGCGCGCGATTCGCTTCTGGGGACATGACAGCGCGATGGAATGGTCGTTTTCCATTACCGAAGATGCGCTCAAGAGACTGCAGCCGGATCTACAGCGCGATGAGGCGGATTTGCTTCGTGCCTTCGATGCTCATCGTTCATCGATCCATGCCGCGGCCGTGAAGGCTTATAACCGGCAGCGCAAAGGATCCTACGAGCTCGCGGTGACGGATTTCTGAGGACCGCGGCGGCTCGATATACGATCGCTCATATGGCTCCGGGACTGAGCTTATCGAAAATGCCGATATTTTTTTGTGCCTCAACGGGCATATCCGGCACGCGGATAGCACGTCCCATAAATGTCGCCCAGGGCTTCTCGGCGATCGGTTGAAGGTGCGCAAAGTTCCAGAATTGCCGCTCACTCATCTCGATCTCGGTGACACCATGGTCGAGCACCCAGGTTCGAAGCATGGTAAGACGGCTTCGTTCGGGGTCGGAGAACATCGTGTCCGGCAAAATCTTTCTCACAATGATGTCCCTCTGCGGATAACGCGGAGATACTGGGCTTTTGACGCAGTCGATGAGCCGCACTTCGCCGCCACCTTGCTGAGCGCAAATCGAGAATTCGCCACGGAGAACGGCGGCCGGGGTTTGCTCGGTCGCTCGGCCACGTTATATGGCACGCCATTCGTGACCTTTCTCTTAGTACGACGGCTGATTTCCCGGCATCACGGCATATCGGCTTCCACCCCGCCGGGTGGTGCTCGTCGCGCTGGGCCGCCACCCCACGATGCCGATCGGAAGTCGATCGTATCATCCGTCACGACGACACGCCGGCCCGGGTCAAAGGATAATCAGCCCTGTCGTACAGTCGGCGAATTTCATCGCTGTTGTACCGCTGCTCGTCGACCTCCAGATAGGCACCAACGAGAAGTTCCGGCGGAAGACCTTCGATAGCGAACTGGATGGCGTGAGCGGCGTGTGCGAACCGCCGGTATCCGAGCGGCTGACGCCTTGGGACCCGCTTTCGCATCGGAAATAGTTCTGCCTCGGCGTCGTAATCAAATTCGGCCGACGGCCGGGCTTGACGGTGTTCCACCAAAGCGCTTTTCGCAGCAATACGAGATGGGTCGTCTGTCATCCAGCTATCTCCAAATAACGACTTTTAAAACGCCATCTGAACGCCCGTCATTCAAACAACTAAAGAGATATATGCATAGATCTGAACAATACCATCGTATCCGGGGGATATATTTTAGGACCCGAAAGGAGGCCCTTCAGTCATGAATATGAGCGATTTTTGTAATGTGACTCGCGACCCCGGTTCCTATAGAGTATCTATTAGCCGTGACATGGCCGTCAGTGGTTTTAAGGACTAGATCAAGACACCCGCTGGCCCTGTCACAATGTTCAGCAAGCCGCGCAAGCGCTCGCGTCTCACTTTTCCAGAGACACCTGAGCCCACGCTCCAAGGATACCCATTTGGTGAGTGGCAAACATCGTCTGCGGCAAATGTAGCTCGTGGCAAATCTTGCTGGTGCCAAAAGTGCGCTCGCCGGCTATTTCTCATCGGCAGCGCGTCACTCCGGAGATGATAGTTTGACTGACAATGCAAAAGGCGACGCCGGCACTGCGCTCGGCGACACCGATCCGCGCAGGTTGATTCAGGCTCTCGCACGCTTCCGCGAGCCGAACCATGGGCGGAGCATCCTTGAAATTCTGATTACGATAGTGCCGCTGATTCTGCTTTGGGTGCTGATGTGGATCGCCCTCGATGTCGGCTATGGCCTTTATCTGCTGCTGGCCGTTCCTGCGGCGGGATTGCTGGTGCGGCTGTTCATGATCCAGCATGATTGCGGGCACGGCGCCTTTTTCCGCCACCGGCTCGCCAATGATTGGGTTGGCCGTGTCATCGGCGTATTGACTTTGACGCCATATGACCTCTGGCGGCGAACCCATGCCACCCACCATGCCACATCGGGCAATCTCGATCGGCGGGGTATCGGCGACATCGATACGTTGACGGTCAACGAATATCTCGCGCTGTCGCGTTGGGGCCGGCTTCGATACCGCCTCTACCGGCACCCGCTGGTGATGTTCGGGCTCGGCCCCGCCTATCTTTTTCTCTTACGGCAGCGCTTGCCGGTTGGCCTGATGCGCGATGGCTGGCAACCTTGGCTGAGCACCATGGCAACGAACCTAGCCATTGTGCTGGTGGCGGGCATCACGATCTGGGCCGTGGGTCTGGGTGCATTTTTGCTCGTGCATCTGCCGATCATGCTGATCGGCGCCTCGGCGGGGGTCTGGCTGTTTTATATCCAGCACCAGTTCGAGGATACTTTCTGGACGCGCAATACGGCCTGGACCGTATACGAGGCCGCGCTACGCGGCAGCTCGCACTACGATCTTCCAATCATCTTGCGATGGTTTACCGCGAATATCGGCGTGCATCACGTCCATCATCTCTGCAGCCGAATCCCTTTCTATCGATTGCCGCTCGCGCTTCGCCAGCACCCTAATCTCGCGAAGATGGGCAGACTTACGCTGGTCCAAAGTCTTTCGTGCGTGCGCCTGGTTCTTTGGGATGAGGCGGCACGACGGCTGATCAGTTTTCGCGAGCTGCGCCCGTTGCTTGCAGCCGGCGCATGATCAGCCCGTGACTAAGGGACTTGCGGTGACCAACAGGCCGCGCCGCTCGAGCGTCTGTTTCAATTGCCTGATCGCGATGTCCGCCGTCGCAGAACTATCGGCCCTCTCCATATGCTTCAGCAGTGCCTTGAGGGCTGGATCCTTGTCTCTGATCACCCATCGGCGCGCGAACACCTTGGCATCGTAAAGAGTCGCTATCCGAACGGTCTGCGTGGCGCCAGGAAATCCGGCGTCGAAATAATTGACTGGCGGTACGTTCATTCGGTTCCCCGGGGCAATCGACGTGCTACGATGGACCGGTCGAATGATGAGTACAATCACCTTGTCGCAGTGATCCCCACTGTCCTTTGAGTCAGGCGTGCTGCGGCAATCACTGGACGTCGATGGTTGGAACAAGCGCGGCCATGACCCCGCATCAGATGCGGTAGCCGAAGATGCTGCTGCCGGTGAGGCTCTCGAGGTGACGGCCAAAACGGAATTTCAGTTCCGGACCGTCAAACGGCGGCTGCTCCATCTTCTGGTCTTCGTCGGAAAACGGCTCGACCTCGAGCACGATGAAGGTGTGGCCCGGCGCGTTCGCGGCTTTCAGCGCCGGGAATTCGCGATCCAGCGCCTCGACGCTGCGGAATTCGAACACGCGCTCCAGCCCCATGCCGCGGGCGATCGCAGCGTAATCGTTATCCTGATAATTCGGCAGACCCGCATTGGACGTTCCGCCATAGGCGCGATTGGACACCAGGAAGTGGGTGAGGTTCGGCAAATTCATTTGCCGCTCGACCATCAGCGTGCCCGGATTCATGCAGAACGCACCGTCGCCCATGAAAGCCCAGATGGTGAGGTCCGGCTGCGCCAAAGCAAGACCGGACGCGAACATGCTCGACAAGCTCATCGACGCATCGAGATAGAAGCTCGCAACCGAGTTGCGCGTCACCAGCCACCACGCCTGGCAGGAATTGCCGGCGGATGCGACAACGATCTCGTTGGTGCGGTGACGCGCCAGGGCGCGAAAGCATTCGACGTATTTCATCAATGCGCTCCCGCCTGGCTTCCCCGCAACAGGTCGCGCGTGAACAAAACTGCCATGGGCCGCGCGTAGGTCCGCGTGTGCCGGTAGCTCCGTGAAATCAGCGCGATGTCTTCCGGCTTGTCGATGATCTGGTACGGCATATCGATCGCGTTCAGCACCGGCAGCAGGTAGAGTCCGTTCGAAATATGATGCTTGTGCTGATCGCCGGCTTGACCGCGCAAGGTCGCCATCAGGAATAGCGGGATCTCGTAGGTGTAATTGATCTTGGTCAGCGCGTAGACGACCGTCATGAAACCCGACGCGCCCATGAGCGCGGCCGATCCCATCGCCCCCATATAGGCGCCCGAGCACAGCCCGATCGCCGATTCCTCGCGATTGACCGGGACATGAACGAAGCGATCGTCGCGTTCGATGGTCTTGATGACGTCCATCACCCAGTTGTCGGGCAGGCTCGCTATGAGCTTCACGCCGCACGACGCCAGTTCGTCGGCGATGCGTGCAGCCGTCGTGGAAGCTATCTCAGACACGCTGATGCGATCTCCTTGTCAGATACGAAAGCTGCTCATTCCCCGGCAGGAATCCCTCGTCTTCATGGCGGCCGACGGTGAGACGTTGGTGTAGATGCCGCCGATCAAAGCCGCAACCTCCGCGCCGGGGCCAGACGTCCGCCAAGGGTCATGTGAAGCCGCGCGATACGCGCGAAAATGCCTTCGTCCATGTGTTCCAACGGCCGCAGTACCGCCGCATTCCGGCCCTTGGCTTGATGCCATGATGGGCTGGCGGGATGGGGTCCTGGCTGCGATGTTGGCACTCGGATGCGGCTGCGCCTGCGCGCAGGAGCATCAAGGTCGCGCAGTACCATGCGGCGGCGAGACTGTCGCGCGCGGCACGGTGACCCGTATCATCGACGGCCGTACCTTCGTGCTCGACGACGGCCGCGAAGTGCGCCTCGCCGGGATTGAAGTGCCGCCGTTGCCGCAGCAGCGAGGCATGGCGCCCGGCGGCGCCGACGCCAAGGACGCGCTCGACGCGCTCGCCGGAGGGGACGACGTGCTGCTGCGCCGGGCGGAGATTGCTTCTGATCGGTATCAACGCCTGGTCGCCTACGCGTACGCGGTGCGTGACGGAGATGAGCTGTTCACGCAAGGAGAGATGATTTCGTCAGGTTATGCCCGGGTCGGTGATGACGTCGGCAGTCGAGACTGCGCCATGGAACTTCTCAAGCGGGAAAACGATGCACGGCGCGCCAAACTTGGTCTTTGGGCCAATTCGTACTATGAGATCGCCAACGCCGAGACTCCTGCCGAAGTGCTGGCGCAGCGAGGCCGATTTGCGCTGGTCGAGGGCAAGGTGGTGTCCGTGCGTACAAGCGGTGCAACGATCTACGTGAACTTCGGGCGGCGGTGGTCTGAGGACTTTACCGTTACGATCTTGAAGCGGAACGAGCGTAAGTTCGCGGCTGCAGGCTTGGATTTGCAACAGCTCGCAGGTCGGCGCGTCCGGGTTCGCGGTTGGATCGAGCAACGTGGCGGCGCAGCGGGTAGCCCTTGGATCGAGGCGACCCATCCAGAGCAGATCGAGCTTGAAGACCGCAATTGATGCGCGGGTGACGTGGTGACGAAACGAGGACTATCAGCCATCGTGAGCCGTCGACTTGGCGGCGCCGGCGTCGCTGTCGCGGCGATGGTCTTTGCCGCTCTCGCGCTCGCCGCCTGCACGTCGACGCCGCCCACGATCACTCCGCAAGCCGCAACGCCGGCGCCGGCCAAAACGGCGGAGTCCGAGCTTCCACCCGCCGTCCTGCGCGAACACCAACGCATCCTCGCCGCCTATGGCGGCGTCTACAACGATCCGCGGCTTCAAACGATGATCGAGACGACCGTCGGCCGTTTGGTCGCCGCGTCCGAGCGGCCCGACCTGCATTACAAGGTCACGATGCTCAATTCACAGTCGATCAACGCCTTCGCGTTGCCGACCGGGCAACTCTACGTGACGCGCGGCCTCATCGCGCTCGCCAACGACGAGTTGGAGCTCGCATCCGTGCTGGCGCACGAAATGGGCCATGTGATCGCGCACCATGCGGAGATTCGCGCCGAGCAGGCCCGCCAAGCCGACCTCGTCAGCCGCGTCGTCAGCGACGTGGTCACCGATCCAGAAATGGGCGCGCTTGCGCTGGCCAAATCGAAACTCGCGCTGGCGAGCTTCTCGCGCGCGCAGGAGTTCGAAGCCGACGCCATCGGTATCGGCATCGCCTCTCGTGCCGGCTACGACCCGTATGGCGCGGTCAGATTCTTGACCTCGATGGAGCACAATACCGAACTCAAGCCGTTGCCGAGCGGCAATATCAATCCGGCGTCGCCTGATTTCCTCTCGTCGCATCCGGCGACGCCCGAACGCATCACCAATGCAATCGCCAACGCGCGGCAATACAAATACCAGCCGCCGGCTACAGGAAGCGGACAATACGAGGCGCAGACCAAACCCGCTTATCTCAGCGACATCGACGGTATCGTCTTCGGCGAAGATCCAAGTGAGGGCTTTGTTCGCGGCCGCCGCTTTCTGCATCCAAAGCTTGGCTTTACCTTCACCGCGCCCGATGGCTTCACTCTCGACAATACGGCGCAGGCGGTCCTTGGGGTCAAGCATGGCGGCGGCCAGGCACTGCGGCTCGACGTCGTGCGTGTCCCCGCCGAGCAGACCCTCGCCGCCTATCTCACGTCGGGCTGGATCGAGAACATCGACCCGGCAACGGTGGAAGATGTCACCGTTAACGGCTTTCCCGGCGCGACCGCAGCCGCCAAAGGCGACCAATGGGACTTCAGGCTCTACGCCATACGTTTTGGCAGCGACGTTTACCGTTTCATCTTCGCCACCAAGCACCGCACGGCCGAGACCGATCGCCAGTTCCGCGAGTTGGTCGGCACCTTCCGCCGCATGAGTCTCGCTGAAATAGAGGATGCAAAACCGTTACACCTCAAAATTGTAACGGTGGCGCCGGGCGACACGGTCGAAAAGCTGGCGAGCCGCATGGCCGTAGCCGACCGGGCGGTGGAGCGCTTTCGGGTGCTCAATGGGCTTGATCCCGGCGACAAGTTAAAACCGGGCACCGAGGCCAAAATCGTCGTGGAATAGCCAGCGAGGCTGCCCACCGGGCAAAATTTTCGTGCTGTTCCATTCGCGCCGGGTTCGCTATGATGCTCCCAACCAAGGTCGAAAAAGGCCTGGAGCCCATGGGTTTTAAACAAAACCGATGGGTTTGTGCTCAAGCGTGGTCTTTTCCGAAAGCGGGTCCAAGATCATGCCTATGGGGGAACGGATCATGTGGATTGTGAAGGGGGCGTTTCCGGTCGTTGTGTCGGCTGCGATTCTGGCTGCCGTGAGTGCGATTCTCTTTTACTTCAAATTGGCGGCGGCCGGGTCGCATCACCTCGTCTTCTTTTATCTGCTGCCAGTGGTTCTTGTGGCGATACTCTATAATGGCCGGCTCGCCATGTTGTGCGCGGCCGCAGCCTTGGTCTGTGCCGACTATTATCTGCAAGACCCCGTCTACAGTTTCTACGTCACCGGCCGTCTCGAGTATGGCGACCTTGTTTGCTTCGCCGTGCTCGCTTCAATTGCGATCAAATGCACACGCGAATTGATGCGGCCGGCCCCCAAGGTTCCGTCGGCGAGGGCCCGATACGGCAGGCCTTGATCCGGAAGCGGAAGGCGCTCTGATTTTTCGTATCGTATTTGGGCTCAAATCAGAAAAATCAGAATTGGGATGCGAGTTGATCCAATCCCATGACGTGCGCGAGGTTGCGCACCTCGTCGCGCTGTTCCGAATTGAAGCTCATGATCAGCGGGATCGCCGCGGATTTGAGGCCTTGCACTTCCACGCTATTGGGATCGGCGGACGCAAGTTGCGCCGCGCTGACGGGCGCATCGCGGCGATGCGCTTCTCGCGCGCGCGTGTAGGCGATGTTGCGAAGCGCCGCTTCGACCGCCGGCCACATGCGCTCCTGATCCTCCGTCAGATGAAGACGTTGCTTGATGCTTGCGATCTGCGCGTCATTGAGCACAAAACCCGGCCGCTCCGCTTTGCGGCGGTCGGCAGCAATCGCAGCTGCGTTCGGCTTGGCCTCGCCCGACCGCGATGCCGCCGCAACATGCGCTGCTGCGGGCTGCGCTACGGCGGCCGCGGGGCGCGGCGCTGTTGCGCTGTTGGATAAAGACGCTGAAGGATCGGCGGTGGGCGACGGGAGCGGCGTTTGGGCAGCGACACCACCGTCATCGCCCGCATCCGCAGCCGGCGCGGCAGCGTCCTGGACGGTGTCCCGATTGCCGCTCTGAACCATGGGTTCGGGGCTTAGGAGAGCGAACTGGGCATTGCCCATCACTGCGGGACTCGTCGAAACGGCGTCAGATTCCGCAACCGACGGCCCGTCCCAGTTATCGGGAAAACGCAGCGACACGGTCTGCGCAGCCGAAATGTCGTGGGTCTCGGGTGTGGCGGTTTGCACTGCGGTGGTGTGCCAGCCGCCAACGGCGTAACCCATCGCAGCAGCGACCAGAACGGCAACAACCCGGCCGCGCTTGAAGCCCCGCTTCCACCGCATGTTCGGCGCCCCCGCTACATCCCCTAAGGCAACGTTATCATGTCCTTTCAAATGAAGCTTAATTTATGGCTAACCATGGGAATTTTGCTGGCAACCTGGCGCACCTGCGTGCGGGAGGGGACAGCCGCAAAACAAAAGGGCCCGGCGTTGCCGCCGGGCCCTTGACTGTTATGTTCGCCTAAACCTCGATTACGCCGCCTCTTCCTCGACAACCGTCTCGTCTTCGGCCTCAGGCTTGGGACCACGACGCGGCCCCTTGGCGAGCGCGGCCTCGATCTCCTTGACCGCCTCGGTCTCGGTGATGCGCTGGACGGCGGCAACCTCGCGCGACAGCCGATCGAGCGCGGCCTCATAGAGCTGCCGCTCCGAATAGGATTGCTCCGGCTGCGTGTCTGACCGGAAGAGATCGCGAACGACCTCCGAGATCGCGACGATGTCGCCGGAGTTGATCTTGGCCTCGTATTCCTGCGCCCGGCGCGACCACATGGTGCGCTTGATGCGGGCACGGCCCTTGAGAGTCTCAAGCGCCCGCTTGACCATCGGCGTTTCGGCAAGCTTGCGCATGCCGACGGATGCGACCTTGGACGTCGGCACCCGGAGCGTCATCTTGTCCTTGACGAAGTTAATGACGAAAAGCTCGAGCCGCGCCCCAGCGACCTCCTGCTCCTCGATCGCGACGATCTGGCCCACCCCATGAGCTGGATAGACGATAAATTCGCTGGTCTTGAAGCCTTGTCGTTGTGTCGTCTTCTTCGCGTTCATTCCCGAAATTGCTCCTTCCGGCTCCGGCTTGCGCCGATGAGCGGGCTTCGCCGCGCGGACCCCACTTCGGGGGACGTTCCGCGTGGTTTGAGTTGTCCTCCGGCTCGCGCCTGAGGAAGATTTTCTGGTCTTCCGGCTCATGCCGGCCGCACTCTTCTTAGACCGATGACGAGTTTTCTCTGCCACTGCTCTCGCGTGGATCTCACGCCTCTTCTGACGATTCCTCGAAAATCCTCCGAAAAAATAAGCTCCCGGATGTGGGGAGCCGCATATCGGAGGCGTTCTTCATTGTGAAATGATCTTATATCACATTTTCGGCCAAAATCAAAGCCTTATGGCGGCGCGCAAAAGCCGCACGCCAAATCCTCTTAACAATGGTTAACGATAACAACCTTTAGCTGTTATCAGTCGCCGGTGCCGGGTTTAGGCGAGAAATGTTCCTCGAACTTGTCGGGCACGCCATCCCAATCCTTGGCGTCGGCCGGCGGTTCCTTCTTGGCGGTGATGTTCGGCCACAGCTTGGCGTATTCGGCGTTAATGCTGAGCCACTTTTCCGCGCCGGGCTCGGTATCCGGCTTAATGGCCTCCACCGGGCATTCCGGTTCGCAAACCCCGCAGTCAATGCATTCGTCTGGATGAATGACCAGCATGTTCTCGCCCTCGTAGAAGCAATCCACGGGGCAGACCTCAACGCAGTCCATGTACTTACATTTTATGCAATTGTCGTTGACGATGTAGGTCATCTGCACACGCTAAACCGGCTTTTTGGGAGCCTTGCTCCTATCGCATGGGTGATCGGCACGCAAGGCGCGAACGGCCGTTCCGCGATCCACTGCCTCTGCCAATGCCTCAGCCAAGTCGTCATACAGCGTTTCGCCCGTGCCGGCAGGACCCCGGCGTTCGACAAAGCCGCGCACTTTCAGGACACGCACGCTGCGATCGAGCGCGACCGTGATCACATCGCCGGTTCGCACGACACGGCTTGCCGCATCGATACGCGTGCCGTTGACACGGACGTAACCGGAGCCGGCCAATGCCGCCGCAGCTCCGCGCGTGCGGACCACGCGGGCATGCCACAGCCACCTGTCGACCCGCTGCCGGTCAAGCTCGCCCGGCACTCAGTGGCGCTCCTTGGCGTCGGCTTCGAGTTGCGCCTTCAAAGCCGCAAGCTTGGCGAAGGGCGAATTCGGATCGGGCGCCTTCTCGCGCCGTTCAAAGCGCTGTGGATTAGACGGCGCGCGCTCGTGTTTACGCGCTGCGGCCGATCGAAACGATTGTCCGGCCCGTGCCGGCGACGATGGCGAGAATGGCGTTCATGTTTTTCCGGCGCGCCGGACTCGGTCCGCTCCGCGGAAGGCGCGGAAGACCCCTCGCCGGTCGCGGCGACCGGTGCGGTAACCTCCGCCTCCGGGCGACGCGAAGCGTGGGGCGAACGGCGTCCGGCCTCCTGACCGGCTTCGCGATGCCGGCCACGGGGACGACGCCTGCCTTCCAAGCGGCCCGGCCGCCAGACCTCGATCAGCACGGGTTCTGCTGCGACGGCGACGTCTTGCGGCGCTGCCGCGGATGCTTCTTCCGCCAGGACGGGAGAACTCTGTGCGCCAGGCTCGGCAGCCTGCTCGTCGACTTTGCCATGCTCGTCACCCGCGTCACCGCTAGCTGACGTCGATAGTGCCTGCAGATCGGCAGAAGGAGACGTTTCGAGCGTTTCGGTCACGGCTTCGATTGCGACCGGCTCGACTTCTGGCTCTTCGGGCGCAGCTTCGACCGCAACCGGCTCGATTTCGGGCGCGACGGCTGCCGCTGAGACGATGTCAGCCGTGGCGACTTCCGTGGCGGTGCCCTCAACGGCTGGCGCCTCGTCGGAACTGACTGTCGGCGTCTCCGCAGACGCCGCATCGGTCGAAGGCGGTGGCTCTGCGGGCTTCGGCCGCCGCTCCATACGGTAGCCGAGCGAGCGCAAGACGGACGCAAAGTCTTCGCCCGAGGCGCCGATCAGGGAGGTCATGGTGTTGACGATGGTGAAGCCGCCGCCGGCAAATGCGGCCGCAGGCTTTGGACCAGACGCGCCTTCGCGCCACGCCAGCGCCGGACGGATCAGATCAGCGAGCCGCTCCAGAATGTCGACACGCACGGCGCGTTCGCCGCACACCCGATAGCCGGCCGCCCGATAAAGCACCGGATCGATGTCGCGATTGACCGGAATGGAGGTGCGGCCGCTGCCGGCAAGATGCAGCAGATCGTCGAGACCTTTGGTTTGCGGCCCGTCGTGACGAAGCGCCCAGAGCTGTGCCGCGAGCGCACGCGGCGCCGGCTTCAGGAGCGCCGGAACGTAGATGTGATAGGCGCCGAAGCGCACACCGTATTTGCGCAACGTGGCGCGGGCGGGCTGCTCCAAGCCCTTCACATCTTCGGCGACCCGCTGACGATCGAGCACGCCGAGCGCCTCCACCAACTGAAAGGCAATGCCGCGCGCGATGCCGGTCACATCGGCGGCCGCAGCCAGCACGAACAAGGGGCCGAGCAATTTTTCGAGGTGGGATTTGACCCAAAGATCAAGCCGCGCTTCCACCGCGTCACGCGGCGCGCCGGTAAGATGCTCGTCGGCGATGACGCGCACGCGCGGACGCAAAATTTCCTCGCCCGCGATCAGTTTGCCGACCGGCGCGCCGGTCCAGCGGATCGTGCCGTCGCCGGCAAGTACGAATTGCTCATCCGGTGCCTCGCCAAGCCGCATGGCGCGCGCGGCGATCTCCGCCGCCAGGGCCTTCTGCGCGGCGTTCTGCAACGCCTTCGCCTCGGATCCGCCCGAGGAGGCATCCGCCACGAAGGCGAACCCGTCGAGCCGGCCGATGACGTGACCCTCGACGACGACATCGCCGGCTTTGTTGATTTCCGGTTCGAGCGTCGCATTCTCGCGCAGCCGCCGCATCAACACGCTGGTGCGGCGATCGACGAAACGCTCGGTCAACCGCTCGTGCAAAGCGTCCGAGAGCTTGTCCTCCACGCCGCGCGTGACACCTTGCCAATGTTCGGGGTCGCCCAGCCAATCCGGCCGGTTGGAGACGAAGGTCCAGGTCCTGATGTGGGCGATGCGCGTCGACAGCGTATCGATGTCGCCGTCGGTCCGGTCCGCCTGCCCGATCTGGCGGGCAAACCAATCGGTATCGATTTTTCCGTCGCGCTGCAGGTAGCCATAGAGCGTGACCACGAGTTCGGCATGGTTCGCCGGCGCGATCTTGCGATAGTCGGGAACCTGACAGACCTCCCACAGCCGCTCGACATCGCTGCTGGTCCCGGTCAAGCCGCGCACGGCGTCATCGCGGGCGGCGTGTTCGAGCACGAGGATGTCCTCGCCCACGGGGGCGCGGGCCAGTGCATTCTCCGCCGGCGCCGCCGCAAGCGCCGCCTGGAGCGCGCCGACTGACGAGAAGTCGAGATCGGTGTTGCGCCACTGCACGAGCCTTACGGGCTCGAAAGTGTGCGATTCGAGCGCCTGAACGAGTTCGGTCTCGAACGGAGGACAGCGGCCGGTGGTGCCGAACGTGCCGTCGCGCGTTGCGCGGCCGGCGCGGCCGGCAATCTGCGCCAATTCCGAGGGGCTCAGCTTGCGGAATTGGTAGCCGTCGAACTTGCGGTCGGAGGCGAACGCAATGTGATCGACGTCGAGATTGAGACCCATGCCGATGGCGTCGGTCGCCACGAGGTAATCGACCTCGCCCGACTGATAGAGCGCAACCTGCGCATTGCGAGTGCGTGGCGACAGCGCGCCGAGCACGACGGCAGCACCGCCACGCTGGCGGCGGACCAGTTCAGCAATGGCGTAAACTTCTTCCGCCGAGAATGCGACGACGGCGGAGCGGCGCGGCAATCGCGTCAGCTTTTTTTCGCCGGCAAACGTCAGTTGCGACAGCCGCGGACGGCTCACGATACTGGCGCCGGGAAGGAGCCGCTCGACGATCGGCCGCATGGTGGCCGCGCCCAGCACGAGCGTTTCCTCGCGGCCGCGGCGGTGCAGCATGCGATCGGTGAAGACATGACCGCGCTCGAAGTCGGTCGCGAGCTGAATTTCATCGATGGCCAAGAAGGCGACGTCGAGATCGCGCGGCATCGCTTCGACGGTTGCCACCCAAAAGCGCGGATTGGGCGGCTTGATCTTTTCCTCGCCGGTGACCAGCGCCACTTCATCGGCGCCGACGCGTTCTATCGCGCGGTTGTAGACTTCGCGTGCCAGCAACCGCAGCGGCAAACCGATTAGACCGGACGAATGCGCCAGCATGCGCTCGATCGCGAGATGCGTCTTACCGGTGTTTGTAGGACCGAGCACGGCGGTGACGCCGGCGCCGCGGGCGCGGTGATCACGATCGGTGGGCGGCGAGAAGGAAATCGGCATTGGAATCCCGGGCTGGCGCAGCAAGCACGACGGCTTCTGTATCACAATGTGACGTTGGAAAGGCCTGTGCTTAAGGTGTGGAACGAGTTCTGGAACGAATCGCGGCCGAATCGGCGACTCGCGCCCTGTTCGAATTCGTTCACTGCGACATGTGGCAGGCGCCGCCGCGTCGAATACCAGATCGAGTGGAATAACGCTATTCCGGCGGTCGCTTTGACGCCAAAGCCATTAACACGTTTCCCGAACACGATTCCGCGGCGAGTCAAGAGCATCGCTCCTGTGGATAACGGGGAGACTTGAGTCTGCGCGGCGGACGTCGCCATGCTCAAAACGGCCTCGGCCGGATTATTCGCTACGATCTGATGCGTGTGATTTGGGAGCGCCACATGGGGCTCGCAATGGGCGCGCGATCACTGCGTTTTCATGTTGGCACTGACGTGCGGCGGCTGTGCGACAGAAATGAATCGCGTCGCCTGCAAAAGCCCCAAGCCGATCGGCGTCGGCATCGAGAATCGGTACGGCACCAGCACGCGGGTTCCGGAGATCGGGGCGAGCCAGACCTCGGCGTCGCGTAACTCGACGAGGTATTTGATCGCCGGACGGCCCGGCACATAGCCCGCGATCGGCGTGAAGTAGACCGCGCAGACGACAGCGGGTCCTTGGTAGCCCTTCTCCGCCTTGACGCTTTCCATGCGCTTGAATTCGCTTCGCAGATCGTAGCGAACGCGGCCGTCGAATACTGCGACTTTGCGATTGCACGCTTCCGGAGAAAGCGGATCGCCGTTGCCGGGCACGCGGTTGATCGTGGAGGTCAGCGGATCGGTGACGCCGCGGCGGTCGGCATCGCTCACCGGGATGCGATCCGGCAACGGTGGAAGCGGCGGCTCAACCGAATAATCCTTCACATTGCCGCCGGTGAGCGCTATGCGCACATCGTCGACCTTGCGGTCATAGTTGATGGTGGCCGCATAGCTCGTCGGCACGGGCTGGCCCGCAGTGATGGTGCCACGCGCCGCGCTGGTGCCACGCGCGCCGGTGAAGAACTTCAGAATGCCAGTGGTCGAGCCGTTCGCGGCGGCCGTGTACTGGTCCTCATGAATGTCGATCACCCAACTGCCGCGGCCGATCGGGATTCCCGCGACGCTTGCGGTGTACTCAGCCTCCAGACGGCCCTGCGCCTCGGCGACATGCGTTGTCGCGTCGGCCGCGACCGCAGCCGTCACGCAAAATGCTGCGGTTACCGCGACAGATCCTGCTAGGCGAAAAAGCCGTTTCGGCAGCACGGGCTAGGGTCTTTCTCAAATGCCGCCAGGCGGGCGGGACGCTCGCGCGATGGGAGTTGCCAAAGGGGTTACTACGCTTGTCTGACGCATTCCCGAACGCAGAACCAATTTCACTGTTTGTCGGAGAATGCGTCCTTTGTGTGGTTTTGTCGCACCCGCACGTTGCCAGCACTAAAATCCCAAATCCGTGATCGGTTACATAAACTTGACGCTCGACAGAGCCGCTGACTATAGGTCCGCGGCAAATCTCCCCACATCGTCCGGCAGGCGGCGCTGGAGGCGCGGAGAATGATCAGGATTTGAACGAGGAATTTCAGCCATGCCATGGCGTTGCGAACTCACCGGGAAGACCCGTCAGATCGGGCACCGGGTGAGCCATTCGAACCGCAAGACCAAGCGGCGGTTCCTGCCCAATCTGCTCAACGTCACGCTGATGTCCGAATCGCTCGGCCGTTCGGTGCGGTTAAGGATTTCAGCCAATGCGCTCAAGACCGTCGACCATCGCGGCGGTCTCGACGCCTTCCTGATAGCGGCAAAGGACGCCGAGCTGTCGCCGCGGGCGCTCGAACTCAAGCGCCAAGTGACCAAGAAGCGCGCTGCGGTCGCGGCTTAGCCCGATAGGCGCCGTTCCGGCGCTTACATTTTACCGACCTTCACGGGCACAAAGCGGGTTGTGAACAGGGCGCTGTCGTCAGGACTGTCTTTCAAGAGACCCATCTCGATGAAAGACGTCTTCAGCGTCGCTACGGCCTGCGGATCGAACGTACCGTCCACGCTGAAGTAAGGCATCTGTTCGTCATAGGCGCGGGCCGCGACCGCCGAGCTGACGTTGATCACCTTGGCCGAAATCTCGACCGACTTCTGCTTGTTGGCCTTCATGAAGGCCAGGGTTTCGAACCAGCCTTTGAGAAAGGCGCTTACCGCCTCCGGGCGTTTCTCGATGAGTTCGTCGCGCGCGAAAATAACGTGCGTGATGAAATGATCGACAAATGGCGTCGCCGTCGTGATGACGCGCCATTCCTTGGCATCCTCGAGCGAGTAGCCGACTTCGAGTGCGCCGATATAACCGTCGATCTGATGGGTCTTGATGGCGGCGCGCGCCGGCGGCATGCCGCCGATCGGGACGACGTCAATGCCGTTCGTGCCCCAGCCTTTTTTGGCGTTGATGCGATTGCCAACCCAGGCGGTCAGCGAGCCGACGGTGGTGACGCCGAGCTTCTTGCCCTTGAGATCATCGACCGTTTTGACGGTCGAGTCATAGCCGACCATCACCGCGATATTGCGCGGCAGCCCGTACATGGCGGCGACCGCTTTTGCCGGCACGCCCTTGACGCTGAAGGCCATGCCGGGTCCGCTGCCGATGCCAATGTCGACGCTGCCGGCGGTGAGGAGCTGCTGAAGCTTGGCATCGCCGGCCGAGGCCGATTCCTCGATATCGAGGCCGTGCTTGGCAAAAATTCCCGTCTGGATGCCAATATCGAGCGGCGTAAAGGTCCAGGCAAACGGCACGACCTTGGCAACACGCAGGCTTTCGGCCGCGACCGCGGGGGCAATGAGGGACGAAGCCAGCAACACGGTGGCACACGTCATGGCACACGTCATGGCACACGGCATCAAGACAGCGAATAATCGCCTCATCGCCTCCTCCCAGATCATTGTCAGTTTTTGTTGTTGGTTTTTGCGGTCAACGCCGCCTAAACCATCGCAGAAATCGGCGTCCTTTGCCATGCGGCAGGATGGAGCGCCGCGTTGACCCGGACCGCCCCCGCCAGTAAATTCATCGCAATATCAAGCCGATTGGCAGGAGCGCTCCGTGCACATCATCGACTCGCACTTTCATTGGTGGCCCAGGTCGGTTTTCGAGAAGCTGTGCAAGCGTACCGCGTACCCGCGCGCGAGCGTCAACAACAAGGGCGGCTACAACTATCGCCGCCGCCAAGACAGTGGTTGCCATCTCAATTCCTGGGCCGAGTGGTTCGATCTCGACAAGCAGTTTGAATACATGGCCTCGCTCGGCCACCAGGTCGACGTGGTCTGCTCGATCGGCCCGTTCTCGGTCGCCTTTTCGGACATGTCGCTGTCAGAAGGGCGCGACTACGCGCTGATGTGGAACGAGGAGATGGCGGGCGCGCAGAAGAAATATCCCGGCCGGCTGTGGGCGAGCGCAGCGGTACCGCTGCAAGACACGCGCGCCGCGATCGAGGTGGTCGACGATGCGGTCAATCGCCTTGGCCTGATGGGCGTGAATCTTCCCGGCAGCGTCGGCGCCGATGCGCGCATCGACTCCGAGCGGCTGGAGCCGTTCTACGCCCATTGCGAGAAGCTCGGCCTGCCGCTCTTCCTGCATCCGACCGACGTGATCTTCCAGGACATGCTCGACGGCTACGACGGCGCGTTGCACCTGAGCCTCGGACGCGTCATCGAGGTCAGCGTCGCGGCGATGCGGCTCATCCTGTCGGGCCTGATGGAGCGCCATCCCAATCTGAAAATCGTGATGTCGCACACCGGCGGCTCGCTGCCGTATCAGGCCGGCCGCATGGATAAGAATTCCAACGCGGCGAAACTGCCGCGGCCAGTGACGGACTACATGAAGCGCATGTACACCGACACGGTGTCGCCGCACACTGCCGGCATCAAGTTCGCCATCGACTATTACGGCATCGATCACGTCATGTACGGCACCGACTATCCATGCTGGGACCCGGCGCCGTGCCTGAAGCTGATCGACGAGATCGACCTTTCAGCCGCCGACAAGCAGAAACTGTTCTACGACAACGCGCGGCGGATTCTCGGGCTCAAGGACCCTGCGCCGAAGGCGCAACCGGCGCAGCGCGAGCCGGCGCTGGTCTAACCACTACGCCCTCACGCCCTCACGCTGAGGTGCTCGGCGCCAAAACGCCGAGCCTCGAAAGGACCTCAACCGCATCCTTCGAGGCTCGCTTAAGCTCGCGCCTCAGGATGAGGATTTCAGAGATTGCGGCCCGCTATTTCGGTGCAAACTCGTCGTCAATCGCTTCCCATCTGTCATAGCCGACGAGCTTCTTGTAGGCCTCGAAGTCCATGCCGTCGTTGCGGTGGGCAAATTTTCCCGTCTTCATGTCGACGAGCACGGTCTCGATCGCCTTGGCGGCGTGCATGACGGTGTCGAGACCGAGCACGGCACAGTTGAAGCCCAGCTCGCCGAGTTCCTCCATCGACAGGATCGGCGTGTGACCGCCCATCAGCGGGTTACAAATCTGCGGCACGTCGAACGCATGGCCGATGCGCTTAAGCTCTTCGATCGAACGCGGCGCCTCGATGAAGATGCCATCGGCGCCGGCGAGAATGTAGCGCTCCGCCCGCCGCATCGCCTCGTCGATGTCGTAGACCGCGCGCGCATCGGTCCGGGCCAGGATCCAGGTTTCCGGATTGATGCGCTCCGCGCACGCAGCCCTGATTTTTGCTTCGGCGAGTTCGGTCGGGACCACTTTCTTGCCGACCATGTGACCGCAACGTTTCGGCCATTGCTGGTCCTCGATCAGGATCGCACTGACGCCCATGCGCTCATAGGTCTGCACCGTGTGCACGACGTTCTTGACGTCGCCATAGCCGTCGTCGGCGTCGACAAACACCGGCAGGTCGCACGCCCCCATGATGTCGCGCACGGCCACCGAGATTTCGCCGAAGCCTTTCAGGCCGACGTCGGGTACGCCATAGCGCGCGCCGACGACCGGAAAGCCGCCGATGAAATAGGTCTCGAAGCCGATCGTCTGGATGAGCCGCGCGCTGAGCGCGTCATGCGCGCCCGGAACGACAAGGAAGCGCTTGTCTTTGACGGCCTTGTTGATGATCTGGCGAAAGCTTGTCGGCATTGCACACGCCCCCGGACCGCTGCCCGCGCCCATTATGGGACTCGACCGATGCCATCAACAAGTCGATAGATTGAGACAAAAGCCATCAGGGAGGCCAACCATGAGCGCAGACACCAGCGCCGAATCGGGAAAAGCCGGCAAGTCCATGGTCGTGCATTTCGTCGGCAGCATTCCGTTGCCGGACACCGAGACCGTGTTCCGCACGCTGGCGGGCGCGGTCGGAAGCCGGGCCGTGCGCCTGCCGGATGGCGAAACCGGCATTCGCAAGACCTGGATCCGCTTCCTGCAAGACGTGTTGGTGGAAAACCCGGCGATCGAACTTGCGGCCGATGTTCCGCCGTTCAAATTCGTGCAGTGGGACGGCAAAGTGGTCCGCGAGATTCCGCGGCTTCGCGTCAAGCCCGGCATGATTCCCGAGACTAAGAACTTCACGACCGGCTACGCCGACATGGCGATCGAGTCATTCGCCATATTCGATCGTCTGCAGAAGGCGAGCATCATTCCGCCGGGCGTCAAATTCCAGATCAGCATCCCGACGCCGATCGCTCCGACCTACAACAACATGGTGCCGGGCGACCGCGCGAAGCTCTTGCCGGCGCTGACGCAGCACTTCATCGGCGAGGTGCAGAAAATCGCGACGGCGCTGCCGAACGACCGCGTCGCCATCCAATGGGACGTCTGCCAGGAGGTGCTGGCCTGGGAGGGCTATTACGAGCCCGGACCGGTCGATGTCCGCACCGAGACGATCGCCGTGCTCCGCCAGATCGGCGATGCGGTGCCGAGCACCATCGAACTCGGCTATCACCTCTGCTACGGCAGCCCGGCCGACGAGCACATGGTGCAGCCGAAGGACACCGGCATCATGGTCGAGATCGTCAATGCCGTCTCGGCCGGCGTGAAACGGCCTATCCAGTTTTTCCATCTGCCGGTGCCGAAGGGACGCGTCGACGATGCCTATTTCGCGCCGCTGGAGAAGCTCAAGCTCAAGCCCGGCACCGAACTTTATCTCGGCCTGATCCACCACAACGACGCCGAGGGTGATGCCAAGCGGCTTGCCGCAGCGCGCCGCCACGCGCGCGTCGACGGCGTGGGCACCGAATGCGGCATGGCGCGCGGCGATCCTTCGCGTCTGCCGGCGCTGCTCGCATCGCACGCGCGCACGGCCGATCTCATCGCTTAGATGACCGCGCTAAGCGTTTAGACGCCGCCGCGGCCGCGCCGGATAGGCCCGTCCCTCGGCGGGCGGCTCCGCAAACAACTCCGCGAGTTTCTCGGTCATGACGCCGCCGAGTTCCTCGGCGTCGACGATGGTGACCGCGCGGCGATAGTAGCGGGTGACGTCGTGGCCAATGCCGATGGCGATCAACTCGACCGGCGAACGGGTCTCGATATCCTCAATCACCCAGCGCAGGTGGCGCTCCAGATAGTTGCCGGCATTGACGGACAGCGTTGAATTGTCGACGGGCGCACCATCGGAAATCATCATCAGGATTTTGCGCGTCTCCGGACGGGCGAGCAGGCGCTTATGCGCCCAGTCGAGCGCCTCGCCGTCGATGTTCTCCTTGAGAAGCCCCTCGCGCATCATCAGGCCAAGGTTCTTGCGGGCACGCCGCCACGGCGCATCGGCGGCCTTGTAGATGATATGGCGTAGATCGTTGAGCCGCCCCGGATTGGCCGATTTGCCCTGGCCGAGCCAGGATTCGCGCGACTGACCGCCCTTCCAGGCCCGTGTCGTAAAACCCAAAATCTCAACCTTCACGCCGCAGCGCTCCAGCGTGCGCGCGAGGATATCAGCGCAGGTGGCCGCGACCGTGATCGGCCGGCCGCGCATCGAACCCGAATTGTCGAGCAGCAAGGTCACGACCGTATCGCGGAAATCGGTGTCCTTCTCGCGCTTGAATGACAGCGGGTGCATCGGATCGACGATGACGCGCGGCAGCCGCGCCGGATCGAGCAACCCTTCTTCGAGATCGAATTCCCAGGCTCTGTTCTGTTGCGCAAGCAGCAGACGCTGCAGCCGGTTGGCGAGCCGCGCCACGACGCCCTGCAGGTGCGAAAGCTGCTTGTCGAGATAGCCGCGCAGCCGTTCAAGCTCTTCGGCCTCGCACAGGTCTTCGGCGCCTACGATCTCGTCGAACTTGCTGGTGTACGGCCGATAATCCGGCCCGCGCGGCTCGTTACGCTGATGGCGCGGCCGCCACGGTTCGGCGGCGGTTTCCGAATCGCCCATCTCCGCGTCGTCCGCCATCTCGGCAGCCGGCGCGTCGACCGCCTCGGACGAACTGTCGGGCATTTCGTCGGCGGAGGCCTCGGCCTCCGTGCTCATTTTGTCGCTCTCGGCGGAGTCGGATGCGTCGCCATCCTGACCCTGCTCGTCCTTGCGATTCTCCTCGTCGCCTTCTTCGCCCTCATCCTCGTCGGACTCGCTGGAACGGTCCTCGCCCATGTCGAGGCAATCGAGGAGGTCGTGGACTACGTCGCCGAACCGGCGCTGGTCGTCGACCACGCGTTCGAGACGGTCGAGATCGCGGCCGGCCCGTTCCTCGATCAGCGGCCGCCACAGGTCGACGAGCTTGCGCGCGGCCGCCGGCGGCGTTTCGCCGGTAAGCCGCTCGCGCACCAGCATGGCCAGCGCGTCCTCGATCGGCGCGTCGGCGCGATCAGTAATCTCGTCGAACTTGCCGCGATGGAATCGGTCGTCGAGCATCGCGGTGAGGTTCTTGGCAACGCCACCCATGCGGCGTGCGCCGATCGCTTCCACGCGCGCCTGCTCGACCGCTTCAAACACGGCCCGAGCCTGCTGGCCGCCCGGCGCTAGCTTGCGATGCACCGCCGGGTCATGACAGGCGAGCCGCAACGCGATCGAATCGGCGTGGCCGCGTACGATTGCGGCTTCCCGCGCATTGAGCCGCCGCGGCGGCTCCGGCAGCCGCGCCTTGCCGCCGGAAAGCCCGGGGCGCTCTGCCGCGAAACCGACTTCGAGATCGCCCTTGCCGGCAATCGCGCGCAAGCAGACGCCGACCGCTCGCTTGAACGGTTCGGTCGGCGCGTCCTTTGCCGGAGGTTTAGGCTTGATGTTGGACGTCATAATTCCAGGATCACCGCTCTAATCTTCCCTCTCCCCTTGTGGGAGAGGGTGGATCGCCTGAGCGTAGCGAAGGCGAGCCGGGTGAGGGCTCGGCCCCCCTCTCCCACAAGGGGAGAGGGAAAGAATATTCAGCTCAGTGCGACGTTGACTGCCGATTCGGGCAACTCCTGCCCAAAGCAGCGCTGATAAAATTCGGCGACCAGCGGGCGTTCCAGCTCATCGCACTTGTTGACGAAGGTCAGCCGGAAGGCGAAGCCGATGTCATTGCTGAAGATGTCCGCGTTCTCCGCCCAGGTGATCACCGTGCGCGGGCTCATCACCGTCGAGAGGTCGCCGTTCATGAACGCGTTCCGCGTCAGGTCGGCGACACGCACCATTTTGCTGACGATGTCGCGGCCTTCGGCAGTGCGATAGTGCTTGGCTTTGGCGAGCACGATGTCGACTTCATTGTCATGCGGCAAATAGTTCAGCGTGGTGACGATCGACCAGCGGTCCATCTGGCCCTGGTTGATCTGCTGAGTGCCATGATAGAGGCCGGACGTATCGCCGAGGCCCACGGTGTTGGCGGTGGCGAACAGGCGGAAAGCCGGATGCGGCTTGATCACTTTGTTCTGATCGAGCAGCGTCAGCCGGCCGGACGATTCCAAAACGCGCTGAATCACGAACATCACGTCGGGACGGCCGGCGTCGTATTCGTCGAAGCAAAGCGCGATGTTGTTCTGGAGCGCCCACGGCAGAATGCCGTCGCGGAACTCGGTCACCTGCATGCCCTCGCGGATCACGATGGCATCCTTGCCGATGAGATCGACGCGGCTGATGTGGCTGTCGAGATTGACCCGCACGCACGGCCAGTTGAGCCGCGACGCTACCTGCTCGATATGGGTCGACTTCCCGGTGCCGTGATAGCCGGTGACGATGACCCGGCGATTCCTGGCAAAGCCGGCGAGAATCGCGAGCGTAGTCGCCTTGTCGAACCGATAGTCCGGATCGGCATCGGGTACGTACTCGTCAGGCTCAGAGTAGGCCGGAACCTCCATGTCACTGTCGATCCCGAATAATTGGCGGATCGACACCTTCATGTCCGGCAAGCCGGATTCTGCTGTTTTTGTCTGTGTTTGTGTTGCGACAGTCATTGCTCCTCCGTGCCCGGAACCGATCAGTGGCCGGATATCAAAGTTCGCATGCGCTTCCGGCGCGCTGTTGTGCGAACTTCGATATCAGAGGGCCACGGGCAAACTGATGATTCTAGTGCAGTTTTTGGATTTGAACGTCCTATACGAGTTTGCGGCTGAATCATAGGAAGTTCAAATCCACTGCACTAGCGGCGCGAACGGCTTTACCCGGCGATCGGATGTCGGACTGAATTTAGCAGAAAGACATAAGCCCGCGAAAGCCACCCGGAGACCGCGAAAGCCAACTGTGGGCAGTCAGCAGAATCCGGCAGACTTCAGGTAGTTGTAGGCCTGGATAATCTCTCGCAGCCGATCTTCGGAACCGCGATCGCCGCCATTCGCATCGGGATGATGGCGCTTAACCAACACCTTGAACCTCGCCTTTATATCGGCGCGCTGGGCGTCGCCTTCAAGCCCGAGAACATCGAGCGCCCGGCGCTGCGCATTAAGGACAGTGCGCCGCTCCGGAGCGGTTCGCCCATGGCTGGCGCGAGGGCCGGCCTCGCCGAACAGCGAAAAGGGATCGTCCGTGGCCATGCCGTCGGTCGCGAACTCGCTTCGCCCGCGCCGGGCGGCACGCTGGCCGCCAACCGAGCCCATTTTCCAGGTTGGTCGGTGGCCGGTCAGCGCGTCCTTCTGATACTTCGCGACCGCATCCTCGCTCATGCCGGCGAAGAAATTGTAGGAATTGTTGTATTCGCGCACGTGCTCGAGGCAGAACTGCCAATACTCGCTGGCGCGCAGCCGGCCCTTCGGGGCCCGATGGGTGGCCGGCGCGTCGCATTTGGGCCATTGGCAGCCGGGCAATTCGGCGCGCAGCCTGCGATCCTGATCGGGCTTGACCCGGATTCGGTCAAAGAGCGGCGAGTTCGTTTTCATCACGGCAATTATGGGGGTACCTCGTTAACACCTTCAAGACTTGACAAACTCCAAATCGGCAAATCTTCGCGCTAAATCGCCGCCGTTGACCTCGACGCCGCAACGTTGCTCTTAATCGAGCATTATCTCTCCAGAGAAATGCTTCGAGGCTCCCGGCCATGGCAATGCACGACATCATTACGACCAAGCTGCAGGCGGCTTTCGCGCCGAAGAGTCTGCATGTTGAGGACGAATCACATCGCCACGAAGGTCACGCCGGACACCGCCCCGGCGGCGAAACCCATTTCCGATTGTATATTGTGTCGGAAGCGTTTCGCGGGAAGAGCCGGCTTGAGCGCCATCGCATGATCAACGCAGCGCTCGCGGGCGAACTCAAAGGCGGCGTGCACGCGCTGGCCATTCACGCCGCCGCGCCCGGAGAGGGTTAGCACCGCGTCATAGTGATCTAAGACCGGAATCCGGGGCGGGTCGCTTAAGGGATTCAATCTGAAACGACTCACTCTCCGCTAGAAGGTCGAACGATCGATCAGCGATCGGGTGCGGCTCCCGCGCCTTACATTTGCGGTGCTTGCTCGGTCTCGCGCAGCAAGCCCATCAGATCGAGGCGTCGCGTGAACATGGCGAGACCGCCGTCCGCCGTTCGCGGCCACATGTCTTGCGGCCGATCCCAATAAAGCTCGACGCCGTTCTCGTCAGGGTCGCGCAGATAGAGCGCTTCGCTGACGCCGTGATCGGACGCGCCGTCGAGCGGGATGTTTGCCGCGATCAGCCGGCGCAGTGCGTCGGCGAGCGCCGCCCGCGTCGGATAGAGAATCGCGAGATGATAGAGACCAGTCGTTCCCTCGGGCGGCGGCGGCCCGCCGCGGCTCTCCCACGTATTGAGTCCGATGTGATGATGGTAGCCGCCAGCGGAAATGAAAGCCGCCTGCGACCCGATCCTTTGCGTCAGCTCGAAGCCGAGCACGCCGCAATAGAACGCCAGCGCCCGGTCAATATCGGCGACCTTGAGATGCACATGGCCGATGCGAACACCCGGATGAATCGGCGCAGCGAACGCCTCATCCTCCGGGGCAATTTTTGTTTGCATGGCCATTGTGCATCTCCCGTTTCAAAGCATCGAGAGCCTATCGACCGGGCGCGATGTCTTCCGAAAACCGGCGTCCGTTTTTCCGCATCATGCAGCTTACGCTTTCTGCTCGGCCCGTGCGTAGGGGCCAAGACCCGGGCGATAGCTCTTGTCGTCGAGGAATTGGCTCATGCCCTTGGCGCGACCGCCCTCTTTATCCTGGAAGCGCATCTCCTGGCTCTTGGCCTGTAGATAATCACCGGCCTGCTCGTGCGGTACCGCACGCACGTTCTTCACTGCGATTTTGGTTGCCTTGAGCACTTCGGGATTGAGCTTCAGCAGCCGCTGGGCAAGCGCAACCGTCTCCTCGCGCAATTTCTCGCGCGGCACGGCCTTGTTGATGAGCCGGATCTTCTCCGCCATTTTGCCGTCGAATGTCTCGCCGGTCATCGCCAGCCAGACCGCGTCGCGCAGGCCGAGCGCATCGGTCAGCGCTTTGCTGACAAAGCCGCCCGGCAGGATTCCCCAATTGACCTCGGAGAGACCGAACTTGGCGTCCTCGGCCGCAATCGCGAAGTCGCAAGCGATGAGCTGGGTAAAGCCGCCGCCGAAGCAGTAGCCGTTGACCATGGCGATGGTCGGCTTCGGATACGTGAACAATTTCTGCCAGCGCCAATAGTGGCTCGCCCACGAGGCCCGCGCGCGCTCGGCCGGCTTGTTGTCGAGTTCGCGGAAGTAAAGCTTCAGGTCCTGCCCGGCACACCAGGCCTCGCCCGCGCCGGTCAGCACCACCACCTTGGTCTGCGCGTCGCTTTCGAGTTCGTTGAGGACGTCGACCATGTCGAAGTGCAACTGCGGGCTCATCGCGTTGCGCTTCTCGGGCCGGTTGAGGATGACCCAAGTCAGACCCGCGTTGGGACCGCTGTCGCGTTCGATCTTGACCGTTTCGTAGGTACCGTTCGCCATGGATTTCGTCTCCCTATTGCCCTGACGTATGAGTTGTGAGGATGCGTGAATGCGGCTGGAAAGTTGTCTGAAACCGAACCGCTAGCTTGCCTTGGCGGTTACTTTGCGCGCCAGAGGGGTGATGCGCAATGCAGTGATGCGGTTGCGCGTCTTGCGCAAGACGTGAAAACGAAAGCCGTGGAACGTGAAGCTCTGCCCGGGTTCGGGGATCGAGCGCGCTTCATGGATGACGACGCCGGCGATGGTCGTTGCCTCGTCGTCGGGAATATTCCAATCCATCGCCCGATTGAGATCGCGCACCGGCACGGCGCCATCGACGTTGACTGAACCGTCCGGCAACGCCCGCACGCCGGGAACCGCAATGTCATATTCGTCGCCGATATCGCCGACGATTTCCTCGACGATGTCCTTGAGCGTGACCAAGCCTTCCAGTTCGCCGTATTCGTCGACCACAAGAGCAAACGGCGTCTTGCGATGACGAAACGCTTTCAGTTGTTCGTAAAGCGGCGTGGTGTCGGGTACGAACCACGGCGGCGTCGCCATCGACGTGATGTCGATCTTCGACGCGTCGCCGCCCGCCGCGTGCAGCGCGCGGAGCAGATCCTTGGCGTGCAACACGCCGAGAATGTTGTCGGGAGAACCGCGCCACAGCGGCAGCCGGGTCACCGACGCGGCAAGCACCGCATCGACGATGTCCTGCGGCGGCTGGTCGGCATCGAGCATCACCATCTTGGTGCGATGGACCATGACGTCCGAGACCGTGAGCTCCCGCAGGTCGAGCAGCCCTCCCATCATGTCGCGGTCGAGCTTTTCCACGACGCCGGCGCGATGCATGAGATCGACGGCGCCGCGCAGCTCCTCGCGCGGCGACAGGATCGAATGAATGCTGCCGACCGGCATGCCGACGCCGCGCAGGATCAGCCGCACCAGCCATTCGACGACGCGGAGGATCGGCGAGAACCAGCGGACGCTCCGCTCGACTGGCCGCGCCACTACGAGCGCGATGCGGTCAGGCGCGTTGAACGCGGCGGTCTTCGGCAAAACTTCGGCGATCACGAAGATCAGCACGGTCATGACGATCGTCGCATAGAGCACGCCGGCTTGGCCGAAGATTTTAAGCAGCAAGCCCGTCGCCAAAGTCGAGGCGGCGATATTGGTCAGGTTGTTGACGAACAGAATCGCGCCGAGAAGCCGCTCCCGGGTGGCCATCAGGCGATTGACGATCATCGCGTCGCGATTGCCTTGCTTTTCCAGCCGCATCATGGCGGCACGCGACGACGCCGTCAGCGCCGTCTCGCTCGCGGAGAAGAACGCCGACACCAGGAGGCAGATCACGACTGCCGCGACGATCCACCAATCGAGACTGCTCATCGCTCCGCAAGCTTCTCGTCAAGAAATGCGCGCACTGCGCCTGGATCGACGCCGGTCTCGATGAACGCGGCGCCGATGCCGCGGACCAGAATAAACGTGAGCGCTCCGCGCTTCACTTTCTTGTCCTGCGCGATCAGGTCCATCAAACCATCGACGGCGGGCAGCGTGCCCGCAATATCCTTAAGCTGCGTCGGCAGACCGACCTGCGCCAAATGGCGAACGGCGCGTTCAGCCTCGGCGTTGGGCAAAAGTCCTTGCCGGGCCGAAAAGCCGAACGCCAGCGCCATCCCGGCCGCAACCGCCTCGCCGTGCAGCAGCCGATCCGAAAATCCACAAGCGGCCTCCAGCGCGTGGCCGAACGTGTGGCCGAGATTGAGCAGCGCCCGCTCGCCTGTCTCGCGCTCGTCGCGCGCGACGATCGCGGCCTTGGCGCGACAGCTCATGGCGATGGCGTGCTCGCGCGCAAAGTTTCTGGAAGAATTGCCCCCCGCGAAGACCTCGCGCCAGTTCGCTTCGAGCCAGGCGAAAAAAGCGGCGTCACCCAACAGCCCGTACTTGGCGACCTCGGCATAGCCGGCGCGGAATTCGCGCTCCGGCAGCGTATCGAGCACCGCGGTATCGGCGACGACCAGAATAGGCTGATGGAAGGCGCCGATCAGATTCTTGCCGTAAGCGGAATTGATCGCCGTCTTGCCGCCGACCGAAGAGTCGACCTGCGCGAGCAACGTGGTCGGAACCTGCACGTAATCGAGTCCGCGCCGCACCACCGAGGCGGCGAAGCCGGCAAGGTCACCGATCACACCGCCTCCGAGAGCGATCGCAAGATCGCCGCGCTCAATCCGCGACGCGATGATGGCTTCGCAAACCTGCTCGAAGACGCGAAAGCTTTTCGACGCCTCGCCGGCTGGAACGACGACGCGGCTCGTCGCCACTCCGGCGCGCCCCAGCGCTGTTTCGGTGGCAGTCAGATGGTAGCGCGCGACGTTTTCGTCGGTGATGATCACGGTCTTGGCGCCCGGTCGCAGCGCGGCGACGCGGGTCCCGAGCGACGCCAGCACGCCCCGCCCGATGACGATGTCGTAGCTTCGGTCGCCGAGCGAAACCTCGACGGTGGTGGGATCGATGCGAACCGGCGCCGTCATGCGCTGTCCCTCCCTTCGCTCGCGGCGGGCGCGTTCAGGAACGCGGCGAGCGTCGTGATGATTTCCGTAACGATCGCATCATGCGGTACTTCGCGCGACTGCACTGTGAGATCGGCCTGCGCGTAGATCGGCTCACGCGCCGTCAGGAGAGCCTGCAGCGTGGCGGCGGGATCGGCGGTCTGCAGCAGCGGCCGCTCATTCTTGCGCTTGTTGATCCGCCGCATCAGGACATCCAACTCGGCGCAAAGCCAGATCGATATGCCCTTGGCCTTGATGGCGGCCCGCGTGTCCGGATTCATTACGGCGCCGCCGCCGGTCGCCAAAACTTGCGGGCCGCCCTCGAGCAAGCGGGCGATCACGCGCGCCTCGCCACTGCGGAAATCGGCCTCGCCGTGGCGGGCGAAAATGTCCGCGATACTCATCCCGGCCGCCTTCTCGATCTCAGTGTCGGCGTCGACGAACGGAACCCCGAGGCGAGCGGCAAGCCGGCGGCCGATCGACGATTTGCCGACACCCATCATGCCCGTGAGCACGATGGAGCGCCGCCCCAGCAAAGCCACCACCTCGGCCGCCGAAGCGGCTGCGAGAGCGTCAGTTTGCAGCGCAATATCAGTCATCGACCTTCTACCCGACGGCGATCTTGCGCGCCGAAGCTCCGGCGGCCGCACCTGCCTTCCCGCCGGGGTATCTTGCCAGCCTGGGCCGAACATCATCGTACTCGGTCCTGTTCACCGGCACCAATGGGACGAGCGCGAATTGGCGAAGCGAATGTCAAATCCAAGGCTCCACTAGTGTCCCGCTTCCGAAGTTCGCTTCATTGCGCGACATCCTCGTTTGCGAACTTCGGAAACGAAGGACACTAGCAACTTATTGATCTCGTGTGGCTTTGGTTCAGAAGTCCGCATGACGGGGTCGCGGCGAGAATGATGCGGACTTCTGAACCGCCACACTGGCGCGTTGGATTTGAAGTTCCTACAATCCATGGGCCGCCTCGCATAGGACCTTCAAACCCAAAACCGCACCAGCATCGTGATTTTGCTAGTGTCCCGATTCCGAAGTCCGCATGAGAGTGTGCCGCAAATACCTGCGAATTTCGGAATCGGGACACTAGACGATGCCGAGCCTGATCCGATTACTCGCTGTCATCGCTCTTCTCGTCGGGATCGTCTACGGCGGTCTATATTCGCTGGCGCATTTCGTGCAACCGAAACCGCGCGAAATCACGGTGTCGATCCCGCCCGATAAGTTCTTCAAAAACCGCTAAGGATGCCGTGCCATGCTGCGCGGATGGCACGTGCAATGGTGCGCAAACGACCCCCTCGGGCGGCGCGAACGTCGCAGCAATCGGACGAGCGCCTGGTGGCGCTTTACCTCGACATGCTGGCCGCGGAACGCGGCGCCGGACCGAACACGCTTGCCGCCTATGGCCGCGACCTTGCGGATTTCACGGCCTGTTTGGCGGAAGCTGGACGCTCAGTCGCGGCGGCGACGACCGACGATCTTCGGGCCTACCTGAGCGCGTTGGCGCGCCGCGGCATGAGTGCCGCGACGGTGGCGCGGCGCCTCTCCGCGATCCGGCAGCTTTACCGGTTTCTCTACGCGGAAGGGCAACGCAAGGACGATCCCGCCGCCGTGCTCGAGGGCCCGAAGCGCGGCCGCCCACTCCCCAAAACGCTGACGATTGCCGAGGTCGATCGCTTGTTGCGCGCCGCGGCGGCCATCGATCCAACGGCGCCTATGGGGGCGCGGCTGCGCGCGGCGCGGCTGGCCTGCTTCGTCGAGATGCTCTACGCGACGGGACTGCGCGTCTCCGAGCTTGTCGCGCTGCCCGCATCCGCCGCACGTCATGACGCCCGCGTCATCGTCGTGCGCGGCAAGGGCAACAAGGACCGGCTCGTGCCGCTTAATGGCGCGGCCAAGCGCGCCACAGCGGATTACCTCGCGCTGCTCGCCCAATCGGACCACGAGTCCAAATCGAAATGGCTGTTCCCGTCTTTCGGTGAAAGCGGTCACGTCACCCGCCAGCACTTGGCGCGTGAACTCAAGGGTCTGGCCGCGGCTGCCGGGCTGCGCGCCGCACAGGTGAGTCCGCATGTGCTGCGACATGCCTTCGCCAGTCACCTTTTGCATAACGGTGCGGACCTGCGCGTGGTGCAGACGTTGCTTGGCCACGCCGATATTTCGACAACGCAGATTTACACCCATGTTCTGGAAGAGCGGCTGAAAAGCCTCGTGCGCGATTTGCATCCGCTGGCGCAGGATTGATTGGGAACTCTTGTGCTACGCGGCACTTCCTTGACTTGAGCACGCTTCGCGGGCGAGTTAGCGCCGCTTGCGGCCCTTGCCGTCAATCCCTTTGGTGCAAGTCATTCGCGTGATGCGCAGCTATCTCGACTTCGAAAAACCGGTGGCCGAGATCGAGGCCAAGATCGAGGAATTGCGCGCGCTGCAATCCGACGGCGAGGCGGTTGGAATTGTCGAGGAAATCAACCGTCTCGAGATCAAGGCCGGGCAAACGCTCAAGGAGCTCTATGGCGACTTGACGCCGTGGCAGAAAACCCAAGTCGCCCGGCATCCGCAGCGGCCCCATTGCGTCGATTACATCGCGGCGCTCATCACCGACTTCGTCCCACTGGCCGGCGATCGCAAGCATGGCGAGGACGCGGCCATTATCGGCGGCTTCGGCCGCTTTCGCGGCGAGAGCGTCTGCGTCCTCGGCCATGAAAAGGGGTCCGATACCGAGAGCCGGCTGAAGCACAATTTCGGCATGGCGCGGCCGGAAGGCTACCGCAAGGCGGCCCGCCTCATGGGCATGGCCGACCACTTCGGCGTGCCGGTGATCGCTTTGATCGACACCGCCGGCGCCTATCCGGGCATCGGCGCGGAGGAGCGCGGGCAGGCTGAGGCGATCGCGCGATCGACTGAAGCGTGCCTCGCGCTCGGCGTGCCGAATGTGGCGGTCATCATTGGCGAGGGCGGCTCCGGCGGCGCTATCGCGATTGCGACTGCCAACCGCGTCATCATGCTGGAGCACTCGATCTACAGTGTCATTTCGCCCGAAGGAGCCGCCTCGATTCTCTGGCGCGACACCGCGAAGGCGCAGGACGCGGCCTCCAACATGAAGATCACCGCGCAAGATCTGGAGCGCTTCGGGATCGTCGACGCTATCGTGCCCGAGCCGACGGGTGGCGCCCATCGCGACCCCGAGGCGTCGATTGCGGCAACCGGCGAAGCGATCGGTTCGGCCCTGTCCCAAATGCACGGCCTCGACCGAGCAACCGTGCTGCGGATGCGCCGCGAGAAATTCTCGGCCATCGGACGTACAATTGGATGATGGCGTCGCTGGCTCGCGCGGAGCCGGCGATGGACATGATTTTGCCATAATGTCGCCCCGATCGGCCTTGCAGGGGCGGCCGTGCCGGATCGAGATGACGGCCCGGAAAGCGCGCAAAAGGCGCGGAAACGCCCTCTGCATTTAAATTTTGCGGCAAATTTGGAGAAAATTTACCATTCATTTATGGCGCCCGTGGTCAACCTGTAGGGCCAGCCAATCTGCCTTGCGAAAGCCACCTCTTAAGGATAACGATTGAGCAAGTGATGGCACGGGGATTATCCATCAGTCGGGGAGTATTGAATTGATCCGCGCCTCCCTTGTACGCGCGCTCACCCCCCGCGCGCTTTTGGTGTCGGCGTTCCTCGCCGGCGCGATGGCGCTTGCCGGCTGCAACACAGACGACGTCTATCAGCTGCCTACCCGCGCGATGAAGGAATTATCGCCGGAGATGCTGGCGCTGCTCGACCAGAAGGGCATGCCAAAGGATTCGCCGATCCTGGTGCGCATTTTCAAGGAAGAGTTGGAACTCGAAGTCTGGAAGCAGAACACCGGCGGCCGTTTCGATTTGCTGAAAGTCTATCCGATCTGCCGCTGGTCGGGCGAGCTTGGACCAAAAGTCAGGGAGGGTGACCGTCAGGCTCCAGAGGGTTTCTATCCGATCACGCCCGGGCTGATGAATCCCAACTCCAATTATTATCTCGCGATCAACACCGGATTCCCGAACGTCTACGACAAGGCGAACGGCCGCACCGGCGCGTTCCTCATGATCCACGGCGATTGCTCCTCGCGCGGCTGTTACGCGATGACCGACGAGCAGATCGGAGAAATCTATTCGCTGGCGCGCGAATCCTTCCTGGGCGGTCAAAAGGAATTTCAAGTCCAGGCCTACCCGTTCCGGATGACGCCGGCGAACTTGGCGCGTCATCGCACCAATCCGAACATGGCCTTCTGGAAGATGCTCAAGGAAGGCAACGACCATTTCATGGTGTCGCATCTCGAGCCGAAGGTCGATGTGTGCGACCGTCACTACGTGTTTGATGCGCAGGCACCGGCGGGCTCGACCAAGCCGCTCGTCTTCAATCCGACCGGCCGCTGCCCCGCGTTCGAGGTGCGTGAGGACATCGCCGGGCCGGCGCTGGATAAGGAAAAGAACGACGATTATCAGATCGCCCAACTGACCAAGATAAATGCGCCGGTCGCTCCCATCGTCATGGGCACAGACGGCGGCATGAACCGCGTGTTTGCCGCCAAGCTTGAGCAGCCGTCCGCCGCATATGATTCCGATGGGCATCTGCATGCGCCGCCGGTGCATCCCGGGATGCCGCCGCCGACTCTGAGCGCAGGAAACCACGACGTCGAGCCTGAAACGACATCTTCGGTCGCTTCTTCGAAATCCAGCGGCTTCTTCGCCAAATTGTTTGGCTCAAAGTCTGGCGATACGACCCGTGTCGCATCGGCGGAGCCGGAAGGTCACAGCAACTTCTTCAGTCGCCTGTTCGCCTCGAAGAAGGACACGGCCGATTCCGCGAATGCGTCCGGCCTGCGCGGATCGGAAGTAGCGTCCGAGAAAGCTAAATCGACGCACAATGCGGCCGCGGCGGGCCTGCGGCCAAGGCCAAAAACCGAGACAAATAAGACCGAAATCGCCAAATCAGAGCACAAGGGCGAGCATCAGGAAGCCGATGGGGCCAAGGCCCAGCCTCAGCAGGAGGCGAGCGCATCTGCCCCTCAGGCTGGTTTGCTCAAAGGTGCGCAGCCGGTCGTGCCATCCGGCAGTTTCGACGGCCGTTGGGCCGGCGTCCAATAATTCCAAGAATCGGAAATCAGTTTTCAGTCATCAGACGGCAATCGCCAACCGCCGCCTGACATCTGATGGTCGATCGCCGTTCGCCGTTATGCGTAACGGCCGTGACAGTGCTTGAATTTCTTGCCTGAACCGCAAGGGCAAGTTTCGTTGCGGCCGACCTTGCCCCAACTGGTCGGGTCCTGCGGATTGCGCGGCGCAGCCTGCGGGGCGCGCGCCGCGGCGGACGCCTGACTGGCGACACCAGCGCCGACCGCCGCACCTGCGCCGAGTGCAGCGCCAGCACCGATACCGTGACGGGCGAGCGTCTCTGCGCCGGCCATGGCCAGCGCCATTTCGTCCTCGCCGGTCGTGGGATCGATCTTATGCGCCTCCATGGTGGGGAGCGGCGCCGGCTGCTGGTCGGGCGGCGGAGCCGCCATGATTTCGACGCGCATGAGCTGCGCCGTCACCGCCTCACGCAGACTCTGACTCATCGCTTCGAACAGACTGAACGCTTCCGCCTTGTACTCGTTGAGCGGATCGCGCTGGCCGTAGCCGCGCAAGCCGATCACCTGGCGCAGATGATCGAGCATGACGAGGTGCTCGCGCCAGAGATGGTCGAGCGTCTGCAGCAGGACCTGTTTCTCGACGTAGCGGAGAACGTCCGAACCCCATTGCGCGACCTTCGCCGCCATATGCTCGTCGGCGCGACGCTCGACGCGTGAGAAAATCTCCTCGTCGGCGATGCCTTCTTCCTTGGCCCACTCGTCGACCGGCAGATCGAGCGCCAGCACGCGCTTGACCTCTTCCTTGAGGCCCGCGGTGTCCCATTGCTCCGGATAGGCGTTTTCCGGGACGTGCTTGGCCACCAGATCGTCGATCACGTTGTGCCGCATGTCGGTGACGACATCCGCCACCGCCTGATCTTGCATCCACTCGACGCGCTGATCAAAAATGACCTTGCGCTGATCGTTCATCACGTTGTCGAACTTCAGAATGTTCTTGCGGATGTCGAAGTTGCGCGCCTCGACCTTCTGCTGCGCCTTCTCCAAGGCCTTGTTGATCCAAGGATGGATGATGGCCTCGTTCTCCTTCAGCCCGAGCTTCGTCAGCATACCGTCGAGCTTATCGGTGCCGAAGATGCGCATCAGGTCGTCTTCGAGCGACAGAAAGAACTTGGAATGGCCGGGATCGCCCTGGCGTCCGGAACGGCCGCGCAGCTGGTTGTCGATGCGGCGGCTTTCGTGCCGTTCGGTGCCGAGCACGTAAAGCCCGCCGGCGGCCAGCGCCTGTTCCTTCAGCCGCGCTATCTGCGCGCGAATTTCAACGGCGCGCGGACTTTTATCGCGCTCGCGCGGATCCTCGATATCGGCCATTTCCTGGCGGATCCGCATGTCGGCGTTGCCGCCGAGCTGAATGTCGGTGCCGCGGCCCGCCATGTTGGTGGCGATCGTAATGGCGCCGGGCACGCCGGCCTGGGAGACGATATAGGCCTCCTGCTCGTGATAGCGGGCATTGAGGATGGCGAACACTTTGGCCTTGGAAGCGCCCTCGTCTCCGGAATATAGCGCTGCGAACGCGTTAGGATCGGAGAAGTCGTGCTGCTCCCAGCCTTCCTTGCGCATCAGTTCCGCGAGCTGTTCGGATTTCTCGATCGAGGTGGTGCCGACCAGCATCGGCTGGCCGCGCTTCTTGCAATCTTCGATCAATCCAATGATGGCGCGGAACTTCTCGGCCGCAGTGCGATAGACCTCATCGTCATCGTCGATGCGGACCATTGGCATGTTGGTCGGGATTTCCAGAACCTCGAGATTGTAGATGTCCTGGAATTCGTCGGCCTCGGTCAATGCCGTGCCGGTCATGCCGGACAGCTTTTCGTACATCCGGAAGTAGTTCTGGAACGTGATCGAAGCGAGCGTCTGATTTTCCGGCTGGATCGGTTGGTGTTCCTTGGCCTCGAGCGCCTGATGCAAGCCCTCGGAATAGCGCCGGCCCGGCATCATGCGGCCGGTGAACTCGTCGATGATGACGACCTCGCCGTTGCGCACGATGTAGTCCTTGTCGCGCTGAAACAGCTTGTGGGCGCGCAGCGCCTGATTGACGTGATGAACGACGGAGACGTTCTCGACGTCGTAGAGCGAATTGGACTTGAGCTGGCCGGCGTCGCGCAGCCATTGCTCCATCCGTTCCATGCCGATTTCGGTGAGGTTGACGGTGCGCTGCTTCTCGTCGAGCTCGTAGTCGTCCTTGACGAGCTTCGGAATATAGGCGTCGATCGTGTTGTAAAATTCGGAACGGTCGTCCAGCGGACCCGAAATGATGAGCGGCGTGCGCGCCTCGTCGATCAGGATCGAATTGACTTCGTCGACGATGGCGTAGATGTGCCCGCGCTGCACCATGTCCTCGAGCCGGTACTTCATGTTGTCGCGCAGGTAATCGAAGCCGAGCTCGTTGTTGGTGCCGTAGGTGACGTCACAGTCGTACTGTTTCTTGCGCTCGCTATCGTCGAGGCCGTGCACGATGATGCCGACGGTGAGGCCGAGGAATTTGTAGATCTGCCCCATCCACTCAGCGTCGCGCTTGGCCAGATAATCGTTGACGGTGACGACGTGGACACCGCGTCCGGTGAGGGCGTTAAGGTAGACGGGCAGCGTCGCGACCAGCGTCTTGCCTTCACCGGTCTTCATCTCGGCGATCTTGCCTTCGTGCAGAACCATGCCGCCGATCATCTGAACGTCGAAATGGCGCTGGCCGAGCGTACGCTTGCCGGCCTCGCGCACGGTGGCGAAAGCCGGTTCCAGGATATCGTCCAGCGACTTGCCGTCGGCCAGTTGCTTCCTGAATTCGTCAGTGCGTGCGCGCAGCGCCTCGTCGGAGAGCTGCGCCAATTCCTGTTCCAGAGCGTTGATCGCGTCGACGCGCGGCCGGTAGGCGCGGATGCGCCGATCGTTGGAAGAGCCGAAAAGCTTACGGGCAACGGCACCGATCATCGCATCATCCTTCCACCGGAGGGCTTGGCCACAGCGCTGTTCGGTTTGGCATGATCTCTCCCGAAAACCGGTGCCCACTTTTCGGGATCATGCTCTGGTTCCTTGCGATCGGCGCCAAGTCCAACCAGCGGAAAATGCGGCGTTATTCAGGCTTCAGCAAGGCAACATCAGTGCCCGGACACGGTCGAGAGATAGGAGGGGGTGGATTTCTTGTCAATGTGACCTGCGGCTTCACGGGCTCGTTAAGCGGCGATGCGATTCTGTCATTGCCAATCGCTGCCGATTCGGCGAGTGTCCGCGCCAGATTTCGCGCCTGACAAGAAGGCGCGGCCAACCAAAGGGCGACCAGACCACCGGTGTAACCCCGAGTCCGGCGGTACGTCCGGCAACCAGTTGGTCCGGCAACCTCACGATCCAAAAGGAACGCTTTCATGGCCTCCCCCCGCTTGCCCGTCACCCGCGCGCTCGGCGCGCTCACCCTTGCTGCGTTGCTCTGCGCACCGGTCGGAGCCTGGGCCGAGGATTCCAATCCGGTCGTGGCTCGCGCCAATGGCGTCGAAATCCACGTCAACGACCTGGCATTCGCCGAGGAAGAGATCGGAAGCAACATGCCGGCCATGTCGCCGGACCAGAAGCGCGATTACCTCATCACCTATCTGGCCGATGTGATCGTGCTGGCCCAGGCTGCCCAACAGCAGAAGCTGGCCGACCGCGACGACGTCAAACGCCGGCTCGAATTTGATCACAACAGAGTGCTGATGGAAGCGCTGCTGCAGGACACCGGCAAGGCGGCCGTGTCCGATGAGGCCATGCACAAGGTCTACGACGAGGCCGTCAAGCAGGCAGCGCCGGAACAGGAAGTTCACGCGCGCCACATCCTGGTTGCCACCGAAGCGGAGGCCAAGGAAATCATCGCCGAGCTGAAGAAGGGCGCGGATTTCGCAACCCTCGCCAAGCAGAAATCGAAAGATCCCGGTGCCGCCGAAGGCGGCGATCTCGGTTTTTTCACCAAGGACCAGATGGTGCCTGAATTCTCCGAAGTCGCATTCAAGCTCGACAAGGGCCAGATTTCCGACCCGGTGCATACGCAATTCGGCTGGCACGTGATACTGGTCGAGGATAAGCGCACCAAGCCGACCCCGACATTCGAAGAAGTCAAACCCCAGCTCGCGAATTATGTGGCACACCGCGCGCAGGCGGAATTGGTCGACAAATTGCGCGCCGCGGCCAACATCGAACGCCTCGACAAAAATCCAGTGACGGATCCTTCCGTACTCAATCCGGCCGCCCCGGCGAAGAAGTAGCGTCAGGCGCTTCCTCACCGATCAACGTTGCCGGGCCAAACACTTGACCCGGCAATCCATCGCACCTAACGGAACGCTCAATCGCCGCATGGAAGCGCGGGTCAAAGCCCGCGCCAGACGGCGTGGGGCTTTTCCAAAATGTCGACCACCGTCTCACCCCTCGCCCCCACATCCGTTCCCGACATGCCGGCGGTCGCCGGCGTGCGGCTTGCGACCGCTGCCGCCGGGATCCGCTACGAAGGCCGCACCGATGTGATGCTGGCAGTGTTCGACGCAGGGACAAGCGTCGCCGGCGTCTTCACGCGCTCGAAGTGTCCCTCGGCGCCGGTCGAATGGTGCCGGGCGCGGCTCAAGGGGGCCCGCGCTCGCGCACTCGTAGTCAATTCCGGTAATGCCAACGCCTTCACCGGCAAAAGCGGGCGCGAGGCCTGCGCCTTTACGGCGAAACTCGCGGCTGGCGCCGTCGGCTGCAAAACTTCGGAGGTATTCCTCGCCTCGACCGGCGTGATCGGTGAACCGCTCCCGGCCCAAGCCTTTGACGGCGTCATGGCGAAGCTTGTCGACGCCGCGACAGCGGGCGCCTACGGCGAAGCCGCCCAAGCGATCATGACCACCGACACGTTCCCAAAGCTTGCAACAGCGACCGCGCGCCTTGCCGGAACCAAGGTCACGATCAATGGCTTCGCCAAGGGCGCGGGCATGATCGCACCCGACATGGCGACGATGCTCGCTTTCGTATTTACCGATGCGCCGATCGCGGCGCCGGCTTTGCAAGCGCTGCTGCGGGAGGGCGTGGTCGACACATTCAATGCCGTCACGGTCGATGGCGACACCTCGACCTCGGACACGCTTCTCGCCTTTGCGACCGGAGCCGCAAAGGCGCCTCGCATCGCCCGCGCCAATGACCCGCGCCTCGTGCCGTTCCGCAAAGCATTCAACCGCGTCCTTGCGAACCTCGCCGAGCAGGTGGCGCGCGATGGCGAGGGCGCGCGGAAGCTTCTGGAAATCGTGGTCGAGGGCGCCGCCTCGAAACAATCGGCGCGCCGCATCGCGCTGTCGATCGCCAACTCGCCGCTGGTCAAGACGGCGATTGCCGGCGAGGACGCCAATTGGGGCCGGGTGGTCATGGCGGTGGGCAAGGCCGGCGAGCCCGCCGACCGCGACCGTTTGGCGATCTGGTTCGGCGGTATCCGCGTCGCGCACAAAGGGGCGCGCGACCCTGACTACGATGAAGCGACCGTTTCCGCCGTGATGAAGAAGCCCGAGATCACGCTGAAGGTTTCGCTCGGACTTGGCAAAGGCCGTGACCGTGTGCTGACCTGCGATCTGACCAAAGAGTATGTCGCGATCAACGGCGACTATCGCAGTTAACGGCAGCTGACAGATGAACATCGCACTGAAGAGTGTGTTTCAGCCGTGAAGCATCGGCGAGTTTGCGTGGTGTCATTAGTCAGCCGCTAACCATTGCGCCGATTCCAGCGATGTGAAGAATCGCATTGAACCTGCCTTTACCAACCGTTGCTTAGATTGAGGCGGTCGTGAGCGTCAAACTTGTTCTCGTTGCCGCCTGCGCCATCATCGATACCGACGGCCGCGTGCTCATTGCGGAGCGCCCGGCAGGAAAATCGATGGCGGGGCTATGGGAGTTTCCTGGCGGCAAGGTCGAGTTCGGGCGAACGACCGGAACAGAGCCTGATCCGCGAATTGAAGGAGGAACTCGGTATCGTCGTCAAGGAAGACTGCCTCGCGCCACTCACCTTTGCGAGCCACAATTATACCGACTTCCATCTTCTCATGCCTCTCTATGTCTGCCGGCGCTGGGAAGGAATTGTTGAAGCGAAGGAAGGCCAACGGCTCAAGTGGGTGCGACCGAACGAATTGCGGAACTATCCGATGCCGCCCGCCGACGAGCCGCTGATTTCACACCTCACGACGCTCTTATGATGATCGTAAAGCCAGAAGGCGGAAGACCATGTTCAAGCTCTCGATGATGATCACGATCCTGTCGTGTTTCCTACGCGACGACCGCGCCGCCACCGCAATCGAATATGCGATGATCGCGTCGGGCATTGCCATCGCCATCGCCGCCACCGTGATGAGCCTGGGCTCGACCGTCAACGGCATGTTCACCAGCGTTTCTTCGGCGTTCAAATAATTACGATCGGTTATGTTGCGCGACGACCAGCCTTCTCTCCTGTCGACACCTCCCGGGTGCCGAGCGCATCGGCGAGCCGCGCCTTGGCCGAGCCCGGCTTGAGCGGTTGCTGCTGATCGGGGTGCGGCGCCCAGCCCGACAGAAAAACAATCTCGAACGTCGCGCGTACCCGCCCATCATCGTCCGCAAATCGCTCCGCGTAATCCTCAACCATTCGCATGAGTGTGGCGCGCTTGAGCGGCGTGCGGCGGCGCGCGAGGAGTGCATTCGTGGCTCCCATGCGCCGCAGATCGTGCATCAGGTCGAACGCCGAGTTGTAACGGACGGTGAGACGATCGGCATCGACGACCGGTAACGCAAATCCCGCCCGCTGCAACAGTGCGCCGAGATCGCGCAGGTCGGCGAATGGCGCAACACGCGGCGAGACGCCGCCCTCGATCTCGCTTTCGGCCGTGGCAAAAGATTGACGCAACTCGGTCAGCGTGTCGCCACCGAGCAGCGCCGCGAGAAACAAGCCATCGGGCTTGAGCGCCCGGCGAATTTGCACGAGCGTCCCGGGCAGATCGTTGACGAACTGCAAGGCCAGCGCCGACACCACCAGATCGAGCGAAGACTCGCGGAACGGCAGCGCCTCCTCATCGGCGACGACGAATTTCTGGGTGCGTGGCGCGGTGCCGGTGGCCACGATCGTTCCGACTGATCCGAGGCGGGTGAGTGCGCTGCGCAGCGCTTCTCCGGGCGTGCCGAGATCGATCGCAAGGTCAAAGCGGCGGAGCACCACGGCGAGTTGCTCGGCAAGATCTTCGGCAACCCGATCGAGGAGGAAGGTCGCGGCCCCTGACATCACCGCGCGCCGCCGGCGGCGGCGTAGCAACGCGCGGTCAAACAGCATCGCGTTCGGTATGACGCTCGATGATGTTGCGCCGTCGGCCATCACTGTCGTCTCACGTCTGCGGCGATGACAAGCCGCTTACGGGGCGGTAGCGTGCGGTCATGGGGTTGTCGGCGAGCATTCTACGTCCATCGCACTTGCAACGTGCCGCGAACGGGGCACGCGCGGTTTGGCGCACGGCGCTCGATCTCGCGCTGCCACCGCTGTGCGCCGCTTGCCGTGAACCGGTCGAGGGCAACGGTCTGTGCCCCGCTTGCTGGTCGAAACTCTCATTCATTACCCGCCCCTATTGCGAGCGGCTCGGCATTCCATTCGTCTATGACCCGGGTGCGGGCATCCTGTCCATGGAAGCGATTGCCGATCCGCCGGCCTATCACCGCGCCCGCGCTGCGGTCCGCTTCGACGAGATTTCACGCTCCCTGGTGCACGGTCTTAAATATAACGACCGGCTCGAGCTTGCGCCGCTGATGGGGCGCTGGCTCACCAACGCCGGGCGGGATCTCCTGGGCGACGCTGATGCCCTGGTGCCAGTGCCGCTGCATTGGCGCCGGCGGTGGGCCCGGCGCTTCAACCAGTCGGCCATCCTGGCGGCGGCCATATCGGCCGAAAGCGGCGTGCCGGTGGCTTCGACCGCCCTCAAACGCGTTAAGCATACGGCACAGCAGGTTGGATTATCGCGCCCCCAGCGAGCCGCCAACGTGCAGGGCGCGTTTCGGGTGCCGGCGGAGGGCAAGGTTGAGGTTGCGGGCCGGCGGCTCGTCCTCGTTGATGACGTGTTGACCTCCGGCGCTACGGTCGAGGGTTGCGCGCGGGCACTCCTGCGCGCGGGTGCCGCGAACGTCGACGTCCTGATCTTCGCCAGGGTTGCCGACCCGGCCCGAACGTCCATATAAGCATTTGATAAAATTTACGCATCATCATGGCTACCGTCGATATCTACACCATTCGATATTGCCCCTACTGCCAGGACGCCAAGGAGTTGCTGTCCCAGAAAGGGGTGACGTTCCGTGAGATCGACGCTTCGGGGAATCATGCGATTCGACAACAGATGATCGAGCGCGCAAACGGACGTTCCACGTTTCCGCAGATTTTTATCGGCAAGACCCATGTCGGCGGTTGTGATGACCTCTATGCGCTCGATCAGGCGGGCAAGCTCGATCCGCTCCTCGCCGAAGCGCACGGGTAGCCGGGCATGAGCGCAACAAATACCTCGACCTTCAAGGTTGGCCTCATTCAGATGCGCTCCGGCCTGGAGCCGCAAGCCAATTTGCAGGCGGCGCTGCCGGCGATCGCCGAGGCCAGACGCGCCGGCGCCGACTACGTGCTGACGCCAGAAATGACTAACATTCTGGAGATCAAACGCGACCGTCTGTTCGCAAAAATTGTCGCAGAAGAAGACGACGCGACGCTGGCCGCCTTGCGCGAGGTCGCGCGCCAGCATTCGATCTACGTCCATATCGGCTCGCTCGCCATCAAGGCATCGCCCGAAAAGGCGGTGAACCGCTCGTTTTTGATCGACCGCAAGGGTGAAATCGTCGCGCGCTACGACAAGATTCACATGTTCGACGTCGATCTCGCGGGCGGTGAGAGCTACCGCGAATCCAACAATTACCGCGCCGGCGAACTCGCCGTCGTCGCCGACCTGCCGTGGGGCCGGCTTGGTATGACCATCTGCTACGATCTCCGCTTTCCGGCGCTCTATCGCGCGCTTGCCGAGGCCGGTGCTTCTTTTCTTGCCGTGCCGTCCGCCTTCACCAAACAGACCGGCGAGGCGCATTGGCATGTGCTGCTGCGCGCGCGCGCGATCGAGAACGGCTGTTTCGTGTTTGCTGCCGCGCAGGGCGGCAGGCACGAGAACGGCCGCGATACGTTCGGCCATTCACTGGTCATCGATCCGTGGGGCCGGATCATCGCTGAAGGCGGCACGGAGCCGGGCGTGATCATTGCCGAGATCGATCCGGCGGAAGTCGCGACCGCGCGCGGGCGGGTGCCGTCACTCCATCACGGCCGCCGCTTCGAATTGGTCGAACCGCTCGCGGAGCCGACCTACCTGCACGCAGTGCGAGGCCCGGAATGATCCGTTACGCCCTCAACTGCGAGCAAGGCCACACGTTCGAAAGCTGGTTTCAGAATTCTGCCGCCTACGACAAGCAGGCGAAGCGTGGACTCGTCACCTGCCCGATTTGCGGCTCGGCCAAGGTGGAGAAGGCGATGATGGCGCCGCGGCTCGCACGCGCCGACGCGCCGGAGCCTCCAACTCCCACGGCATCACCGCCAGCGGCGCCGGCGGCGCCGGCGCCCGTACCGGCCACGAAGGCCCCTATCGCGATCATGTCGTCGCAGGAGCGCGAGCTGCGCCAGAAACTCAAAGAACTGCGCGATCACGTTACCAAGAACGCGAATTACGTCGGCGCCCGCTTTCCCGAAGAGGCGCGAAAAATTCACTACGGCGAAACCGAGCATCGCTCGATTTATGGCGAAGCCTCACCAGATGAGGCTAAGGCGCTGCACGAGGAAGGGATCGAATTTCATCCGCTGCCGATTCTGCCGGACGAAATGAACTGAGCGCCCCTGCCTCCCCGCGAGCGGGAGACAAAAAGTCAGTGCACCAAGATCAGCAGCACGACGCCGCAAACGACCAGCACCATCCCGAGCGCTTCGCGCGCACTGGTCTTCTGGTGAAAAGCAAAGCGCGCGATAAGCTGCGCAAACAGAACTTCGACCAGCGCGAGCGTGCGCACGCTTGCGGCCGTTGCAAGCGCAAAGGCAAGAAACCAGAATTGTGAAGCCACCGCCCCCATGAAGCCTGCGAACAGCGACGGCTTCCAGGCGTGCACGATCGCGATCAGCACGGCACGGTTCCTCAGCCACAGATAAAGCGACAGCACCACGGCCTGCATCGCTACTCCGGCCACGAGCGTGTAGGTGGCGGCCATGACAAAATTCGGCAGCGCGAGATCGAGGATCGCACCGCGGAAGCCGATCGCCGAGAGCGCGAACATGCCGCCGGCCGCGAGACCCAGCAGTGTCGGCTTGATGCCGCCGGCCTTGGCCCCCGGCTTCATCGACATGACGATGACGCCAGCGGTGGCGATCAGGATCGCCGTCATCATCGGCCACGTCACCGCATCGCCAAGAAAAATCAGGCCGAAGATCGCGACCTGGATTGGCTCTGTCTTGATGTACGCGATGGTGACGACGAACGAGCGCTCGTTCATTGCAGCGAGCATCAAGGCCGTGGCGGCGACTTGCGCAAAGGCGCCATCGATGACCCACAGCCAGAATTTCGGCCCAGGCCACGGCAACGGCGCGCCGGTCCACCACGACAACACGCCGAGAAACAACAGTGCGAACGGAAAGCCGAACAAAAAACGCACATGGGTTGCGCCAACGGTGCCGAGGCTGCCGGTCAGCTCACGCTGCATGGCGTTGCGGACGGTCTGGGCAAAAGCGGCGATGACGGTGAAAACGGCCCAGAGGGAGCCAAAGATCATTAGGCCGCCTTTTCCGCAACGACCATGTAGTTCACATCCATGTCGCTGGAGAGCTGCCAGCGATCGGCGAACAGATTGTAAATCACCCCGGCTTCATCAGTGATTTCCATCCCTCTTTGCTCGATCGCGATCTCGAGTTCGTTGGGCGTGATGAATTTCTCCCACTGATGGGTGCCGCGCGGCAGCCAACGCAAAACGTATTCGGCGCCGACGATCGCCAGCGCGAAGCTCTTCATGGTGCGATTGAGCGTTGCGATAATCATGATGCCGCCGGGCTTCACCAGCGCGGCGGCAAGGCCGACGAACAGCCCGACATCGCTGACATGCTCGACCACTTCCATGGCAAGCACGACATCGAAGGCTTCGCCTGCTTCGGAGAGCACCTCCGCGGTGGTGCTGCGATAATCGATCGCGAGACCCGATTGCGCGGCGTGTTCCTTCGCCACCGCGATGTTGGTTTCGGACGGGTCGGCCCCAACCACAGCCGCGCCGAGCCGCGCCAGCGGTTCGGACAAAATCCCGCCGCCGCAGCCGATATCGAGGATGCGCAGTCCGGCGAGACTGTCGAGCCGCTTCCGATCGCGGCCGAAATGTTCGGCAACACGATCGCGGATATAGGCCAGACGCACCGGATTGAACTTATGCAGCGCCGCCATCGGCCCGCGCGCATCCCACCACTGGTGCGACAACCGCGAGAACCGCGCGACCTCGTCCTCGTCAATCGTGCCGGATGTCTGCCGCCGATCCATATGCACCACTAATCTGTCGCACCCCTATCGGTTCCCCTCCCCACTGGGGAGGGGAAGAAGAACTTATGCGCTTGCCCGCTTGCGCTTGAAATGGCCGTAGCCGGGACGATAGCTCTTTTCGTCGAGGAACTGTTTCATGCCTTCCTCGCGGCTATTTTCCTTGTCGTTGTAGCGCAGCGCATCGCTCTTGGCATTGAGATAATCCTGCGCCTGCGGTTCATTCATGAAGCGCACGGCACGAACCGCCTCCTTCGTATAGCGCAGCGCCGCCGGGCTCTTTTCCATCAGCTTCTTGGCGAGTTTGATCGTCTCCTCGCGCAGCTTTTCCTTGGGATAGGAGAAGTTGACGAAACCCATCTGCTTGGCCTGCTTGCCGTCGAACGAGTTGCCGGTCATCGCGTAATAAAGCGCATCACGATAATTCATCGTCTGCGCCACGTTCCATGACACGATGCCGCCGGGCAGGATGCCCCAATTGACCTCCGAGAGGCCGAACATGGCATCATCGGCGGCGAGCGCGATGTCACAGGCCGAGACCTGGGTGAACGCGCCACCGAAGCAGTAGCCGTTGACCATCGCGATCGTGGGTTTCGGAAAGGTCGAGAGCTTTTGCCAGCGCCAGTTGTTCGAAGCGCGGCGCAGCTTGTGGCGCGCCGCAGCGTCGCCCGCATTGGCGCGGAAATAAAGCTTGATGTCCTGGCCGGCGGAGAACGCCTGATTGCCCGCCCCGGTGAGCACCAGAACTTGTGTCTCCGGATCGACCGCAAGCTCGTCGAGCGTTTCGTCCATCTCGAGGTGGACCTGTGGACTCATGGCATTGCGCTTGTCAGGCCGGTTGATCATCAGCCAGGTGATGCCGTGGTCCTTTTCGACGGCGATGGCTTCGTATGTCTTGGCGGCGGCCATTGGTCTTCTCCCTTTGTGTGTTTGGCGGGTTTATTGAACAGGTGATGGCGGCGCGAAACAAGATCAGCGGCGCATAGCTCTTCAGGTTACGGCGGCCCGAGCGCGCTCGGCGTAAGTGGCGATAGCGCGCACCGCGCGCAGCGTCTTGTCAACCTCCTGCATGAAACCGATATGCGGCAGTTGCTCGCGCAGCGCCCGGCTGTAATCGGTAAGACCGTGCGAGATCATCGTCACATGCACGATCGGTTTTTTAGTTTGCGGCGCGAGCGCGTTGACGGCGTGGAGATTGGCTTCCTTGCGTTCCGAGCCCGGTCCCCGTGGCAACTCTTCCTGCAGGAGCAGAATGTCGATCGAAGGATCGTCGAGCATCGCTTCGACGCATTCGATATAGACCTCCTTGCTGCCAAGCCCGGCAAAACCGGAATCGAGCGGATTGCCGATGATGGTGCCGACACCAAGCACGGCTTCAAGCCGCTTGCGCGTTGCTGGTGCAAGCGCGGGGAAAGTCAGGCCATTCGCCGCGGCGCCGTCGAGCAACAAGCCGCGCAGCGCGCCCGAAAAGGTGATGCCGCCAAGATTGGCGCCGCTCGGCAGCGGCACGTGGGTCAAATACTCGACAGCCTCGACGATGTCGTCGAGCGTTCGCACGCGAATGATGCCGGCTTCGGCGGCGAGCGCATCGAATGCCTCCATCGGACCGGCGATGCCGCCGGTATGCAACAGTGCGGCGGCGCGTCCCTCGGCCGAAGCACCGAGCTTGAGTACGATCACCGGCTTGCCGGCGCGGCGCGCCATCGTGCAGGCGGCGCGTATCTGCTCCATGTCCTTCACAGCCTCGAGATACGAGACGATGACGCGGACATTTGGCAGGGTCGCGTAATAGGCGATGTAGTCGGCCGTGGTCAGTCCGGCCTCGTTGCCGGAGGTCACCATCGAGGATGTGAGAATGCCGCGCTCTTCGAGTGTGCGCTTGATCGCCATGGCGAGACCGCCGGATTGCGCGACGATGGCGACCGGCCCAGCAGCTACTCGATGCGGCCGCTCGTCGGTCAGCGTCATAAACTGCGCCGGCGCGTGAATGTTGCCCATGCAGTTCGGCCCCGAAACGGCGAGCCCGGTCTCCGCGATGACCTTGCTCAACGTTTGCGCCAGCGCCTTGGCCGCGGGGTCCTCGGTTTCGCCGAAGCCCGATGAAAAGACCGTCGCGCTGCGCGCACCGGCTTTGGCTGCGGCGCGCAGCGTCTCCGGCACGTGCGGCGCCGGGATAACTACCACGACGTGGTCCGGCGGTTCGGGCAGTTCGTCGAACGCGTGATAGCAGCGCATGTCCCACACGCGATCGCGCCGCGGGTTGATCGGGTAGATTGCGCCGGGAAAGCGATGGCGCTGAAGATTCTGGAATGACCTCATGGCCCAGCTTGTCGGCGCATCGCTCGCACCGACGATCACGACATTGCGTGGATTGAGCAGCGCCCCGACCTTGGCCAGAGCCGTACTTAACGAACTTTGCGGTTCGCGCAGGTTCAAAGCTTTCCTCCCCGGCCCACCGTACGACTTGGGGGCTGCGGCCCACTCTCCCGCGACATTAAGCACGCGTTGCACTTGGGACCAACCTGAACCAGGATATGCCCTGAAAAGAACGTATGCATTACGGGAAACTGGGAGGAAGCAATGCAAAAATTGTCAGGTGGCGTCGCGGGGCTTGCCGGCCTCGCCCTGGCGCTGCTCGGAGTAGGTCCGGCCAGCGCGCAAAATTCGCTCAAGATCGGTCTCGTCATGCCGTATTCCGGCCAATTCGCCGACACCGCCACGCAGATGGACAACGCTATCAAGCTCTATGTAAAGCAGAATGGCGACAGCGTTGCCGGCAAGAAGATCGAGCTGATCCGCAAGGACACCGGCGGCATTGCGCCGGATGTCGCCAAGCGCCTCTCACAAGAGCTGATCGTACGCGACCACGCCGACGTTCTCGGCGGCTTCATACTGACGCCGAACGCGCTGTCGGCCGCCGATGTTTCGGCGGAAGCAAAAAAGTTCATGGTGGTCATGAATGCGGCGACGTCGGTCATCACGACCAAGTCGCCCTACATCGCGCGCACATCATCGACGACGCCGCAATTGAACTACACGCTCGGCACATGGGCGGCCAAGAACGGGATCAAAAAGGTGTACACGATGGTCTCGGATTACGGCCCCGGCATCGACGCCGAGACCTGGTTCCAGAAAGGCTTCAAGGACGGCGGCGGCGAAATCGTCGGCTCGGTCCGCTTCCCGGTAGCGAATCCGGATTTCTCCGCCTTCGTCCAGCGCGCCAAGGACCTGAACCCGGATGCCATCTACATTTGGGTACCGGGCGGCGCGCAGCCGGCCGCGGTCGGCAAGGCGCTGGCCGAGCGCGGGATCGATACGTCGAAGACGAAAATTCTGGGACAGGATGCTCTCGCTTCGGAGAGCGCGCTCAAGAGCATGGGCGACGGGGCACTCGGCATCATCACTGTTGCGAACTACGACTTCAATCATGATTCCGGCGATGAACAAGGCGTTCGTGAAAGCCTACAACGAAGACTTCCATCGTAATCCCGACTTCTTCTCGGTCGGCGGCTACGACGGCATGCATCTCATTTATTCGGCACTCAAGAAAACCGGCGGCAAGGCCGACGGCGACTCGCTGATCGCGGCCGCCAAGGGGATGAGCTGGGAAAGCCCGCGCGGACCGATGAGCATCGATCCGGAAACGCGAGACGTCGTGCAAACCGTCTATATTCGCCGCGTCGAGAAGGTCGGCAACGAGTTGCGCAATGTCGAGTTCGACAAGGTGGCGAACGTCAAAGACCCGGAACACATGAAGAAGTGATGCGGCAATAGAATCCCTGAGGCTGCCGGCCATGCCCCCTGTTTTCGGCGTGCTGTTCGACGGCCTCGCTTACGGGATGCTGTTGTTTCTATTGTCGGTCGGGCTGTCGGTGACGCTCGGGATGATGAATTTCGTCAACCTGGCGCATTGCAGCTTCGCCATGCTGGGCGGCTACGTCGCCGTCACGCTGATGAACGCATTTGGCTGGCCGTTCTTTGCAACGCTGCCGGTTGCGTTCGTCGCCGCGGCGGCCGCCAGCGTCATTCTGGAGCGCGTGTTCTTCCGTCGATTTTATCACGCCAGCGACCTTGAGCAGTGCCTTTTGACGATCGGCATCGTTTTCGTATCGATCGCGGGGGCGGCTTACATCTACGGCACGGATCAGCAGCCGGTGCGTTTGCCTGCGTATTTGAGCGGCTCGATCAATTACGCTGGGCTGAACTTCGCCGTCTATCGGCTGTTCCTCATCGCCATCGCATTGCTCATCACCGTCGCGCTCGTCGTCGGACTGGAGGCGACGCGCTTCGGCGCGCAGGTCCGTGCGGCGGTGAACAACCAGCGCATGGCGCGCGGCCTCGGCATCAACGTCGACGGCCTGTTCGCCATCACCTTCGCGCTGGGCAGCGGACTGGCCGGGCTCGGCGGCGCGCTTGCCATCCAGATGGTCGGCCTCGATCCCTCGTTCGCGTTGACCTACCTGATCTACGTGCTGATCGTCGTATCGGTCGGCGGTCTCGGCTCGATCGCCGGCTCGTTCGCCGCCGCCGTGCTGCTCGGCGTCAGCGACATTGCCGGTAAATATTACGTACCGGCCATCGGCGCATTCCTGATCTATCTCGTCATGATCGTGCTGTTGATGTGGCGGCCGACCGGCCTGTTCGGGAGGCGCTAGGCGTGACGGTCGAGACGATTGCCGGTCCGCACGACTACCTGCGCGATCAAATCCGCTGGCGTTGGGGCGAGATCGCCTTCTGGCTCGCCACGCTGCTGCCGTTCGTCCTTACGCCTGACTACCTCGTGCTGGCGAGCCAGATCGCGATTGCCGCGTTGTTCGCGCTGTCGCTCGACCTCATCCTCGGCTTTTCCGGCATCATATCGCTCGGCCACGCCGCTTATTTCGGCGTCGGCTCGTACACGGCGGGGCTTGTCTCCAAATGGGGCTGGGGCGAGCCGCTGACGGGTTTGCTGGCCGCCGCGATCGTCGCCGGAATCTTCGGCTATCTGACAAGCTTCGTTATCGCGCGATTTCGTCACCTGGCGCTGATCATGATCACGCTCGGCATCGGCTTGGTGCTGGCCGAGGCGGCAAACAGCGCGAGCTGGCTCACCGGCGGTTTCGACGGTCTGCAGGGCATCCATATGTGGCCGATCTTCGGCGCCTTTCATTTCGACCTTTATGGCTATACCGCCTACAGCTATTCGCTCGCGGTGCTGTTTCTGATTTTTCTGGTGGCACGGCGTCTCATTCATTCGCCGTTTGGTTTGGCGTTGCGCGGCATTCGCGAAAACGGCCAGCGGATGACCGCCATCGGCGCGCCGACGCACTCGCACATCCGGACCATCTACACCATCGCCGCCATCATTGCCGGCATTGCCGGCGCCCTATTGGCGCAAACGACCGAGACGGTCTCCCTCGAAACGCTGGGCTTTCAGCGCTCGGCCGACGTCTTGGTCATGCTCATCCTCGGCGGCACCGGCCGGCTCTACGGCGGCCTTGTCGGCGCCGTCGTCTACATGGTCGCGCGCGACCAGTTTTCCGGTCTCAATCCGCAATACTGGTATTTTTGGATCGGTCTTCTGCTGATTGCCGTCGTCATGATCATGCCGAACGGACTTCTGGGCGGCCTCTCGCTGCTGGTGCGGCGCGCGAAGGTCGAGCCGTGAGCCAGAATGCGCTGGCCACACGCGGACTGAACAAAAGCTTCGGTTCGCTGGTCGTCGCCTCCGACATCGCACTGACCTTGCCGGCCGGCGTGCGTTACGCGCTGATCGGGCCGAACGGCGCCGGCAAGACCACGCTGATCAATCTTATCACCGGCATGCTGAGTCCCGATGCCGGCCGCATCGTTCTTGGCGACGACGATATTACCGCGCTCGCACCGGAGCAGCGCGTGCGGCGCGGCCTCGTCCGCACCTTTCAGATCAATTCGCTGTTTCCTCATCTCACCGCGCTCGAATCGGTGACGCTTGCAGTCTGCGAACGGCGCAATGTCGCTCCAACCTGGTGGCGGCGGCTCACCGCCTATCGTTATGAGATCGATGAAGCCTATGAGATCCTGTCGTCGTTGACGCTTGGTCCGGTCTGCCATCGGTTGACGCGCGAGCTCGCCTACGGCCAGCAGCGTCTCCTCGAAATCGCGCTGGCGCTGGCGACCCGGCCGAAAGTGTTGTTGCTCGACGAGCCGGCGGCCGGCGTGCCGCGCGACGAAAGCCAGGGATTGCTCGCGGCCATCGCCGGCCTGTCGCGCGATATCACGGTACTTTTCATCGAGCACGACATGGAGCTCGTGTTTCGCTTCGCCTCGCGCGTGATCGTGCTGGTCGGCGGCCGCGTTCTCCTCGAAGGCACGCCGCAGGAGATCGCTTCCGATCCGCAGGTGCGCGCGGTCTATCTCGGGAAGACCCGTCATGTCTGAGGCGCTGCTTTCGCTTGCCGACGTCCGCGCCGGTTACGGCTCGGCGGTGGTGCTCGACGGCATCTCGTTCGATTTGACCGAGCGCGGCAGCCTCGCCGTGCTGGGCCGCAATGGCGTCGGCAAATCGACGCTGCTTCTCACCATCATGGGCTACACACAGATCAGCCGCGGCCGCATTACGTGGCGCGGCAAAGACATCACGCGGCAGGCTCCGCATCGCCGCGCTCGCGCCGGTATCGGCTGGGTGGCACAGGAGCGCGAGATATTTGCAACGCTCACCGTCGAGGAAAATCTCACGGTCGCGGCGCACGACGGCCGTTGGGACCTGCCGGCGGTCTATGATCTCTTTCCGCGCCTCGCCGAGCGCCGGCGCAATCTCGGCAATCAATTGTCCGGCGGCGAACAACAGATGCTGGCGATCGCACGCGCCCTGATGACGAATCCGGCGCTGCTCCTGCTCGACGAGCCGCTCGAAGGCTTGGCGCCCATCGTGGTCGAAGAACTCGCCGCGGCGATCCGTAAGATGACCAGCGAAGGCTCCAACGCCTTCATCCTCGTCGAGCAGCACGTCGAAATCGCGCTGGCGCTGACGCAAACAGCCCTTGTGATCGAGCGCGGCCGCATCGTCCACAGCGGCGCCTCGGACGCATTGCTCGCCGATCACGCGACGCTCGACCGCCTCATCGGACTGCGGCTGGCGGAGGCGTAATGGCAGTTCTTCCTCCCCCCTAAAGCGTGTGCTCGGAAATCGAAACGGCATGGCCATCATTGCAGGTCCCATCCTAGCGGTTCTGCAAGAGTGAACCGCACTTTACCGATGTTGTGTTAAGCCCATTCAAACGCGGCTAACTCAAACTTACGCAATTCATATTCTGTCCGCTTCCATACCGGGTCATAACCGACTGGTGGCCAACACAAAAACTCCACGTCGGCAAACGCTTGTTGCGCACCAGTATTTCAATCCCAATCCAACGAGGAGAGAGGTTGCGATCGCACAGAAGCCATATTTGCAGCGAACGTTGTACGCGCGTTGGTCTTGTCTCTCTTCAACAATGGAGAGAACTCGTGCTTCCCAAAGTCATCGATGTCTCATCCATCACAGGGCGGAAGATCCATGGCAGTCTGACATCGTGGCAGACACCCAACGGACCTTACAACGTCGAACATCTCGCCGGCGCCAGCCCACAGGGCGAGTGCCTCGTGTTCTTTTGGTCGCCGCAGCACGACTGGCAGGTCGTCAACGTAACCCAGAAGACCGGGCAACACATTGCCGGCAGGTTGACCAGTTGGCAGACACGGAACGGTCCGTACAACGTCGAGCACCTGGCCGGCCGGGCACCCAATGGTGACCTGCTGGTCTTCTATTGGTCGCCGCAGCACGACTGGCAGGTCGTGAATGTCTCGCAAAAGACTGGGCACCGGATCGCCGGTTCCGTGACGAGCTGGCAAACGCCGAACGGACCTTACAACGTCGAACACCTCGCTGGCCGTTCGCCCAATGGCGATCTGCTGGTTTTCTACTGGTCGCCGCAGCACGACTGGCAGGCCGTGAATGTTTCGCAGAAGACGGGAAAGCGGGTCGCCTCCGATCTGACGAGCTGGGTCGTTCCTGATGGTCCGATGTTGGTCGAACATTTGGCAGCTCACGCCGCGGATGGATCGCTCTATGTCTTCTGGTGGTCGCCCGCCCACGACTGGCAGACGATTGACGTTTCCGCCATGACGGGACGCAAAATTGCGGGCTCCCCGACAAGTTGGATTACTCCCAGCGCCGGACATCTCGTGGAACACGTCGGCGCCAGGAGTCCGGATGGCTCGCTCCTCGTATTTTATTGGACGCCGTCCACCAATTGGCAGGTGGTGAGTGCCTCGGATGTCACGGGTCAGAAAATCGCCGGCGACGTCACAGTGTACCAACTCCCCGACGGAGCGGAGAACGTTGAGATCATCGGCGCGCGCGCGCCCGACGGGGCGCTGGTCCTGCACTGGTGGAAGCCGTCGCGGGACTGGCAGGCAATCAATTGGTCGGATGCCGTCGGCCCACGCCATCTGATCGCGTCCGACCCTGAGGCTTGGGTGACTCCCGACCGGCGGCTGACAATTGAGCATCTAGCAGCCGCAGGCACTGACGGCTCCCTGTTGGTCTACTACGGCGACGAGGAATCGCGACATATCACCGATGTCGTAGGAGGACCGTTCCAGGAATTGAAACGCACCCGGGGCGTCAGGCGCAAGCTGGCTGTAATCCTGTGGGATCCGCATCGCGCGACCGATCCGGCGCCCACCTTGGCCGCCGTCGAAAACATACTGTTTGCCGCCACCAATAGCGTGCGCGATTACTATCTCCAGAATAGCAACGGCTACTACACGATCGAGAAAGCGGCCGTGCTAGGCTGGTATGATGCCGACAAGCCGGCGTCATACTACTGGGGGCCTGTCGACACTAATGACTCCGACGGTGACGGTTGGGTCCATCCGCATGTGGAGAAATGGGCCGAAGCTATCCGCAAAGCCGGCCCGGATTTCAACTTCCAGCCTTTCGACGATAACCCGACTGACGGCTCACTGGATCCGAGTGAACTAGGCATCCTGATGGTGATCCCGCAGAACAGCCCATTCGGCTCGAACCGCGGCGTTGTCGGGCGCGAGTATCCGCAGCCTCAGCCGCTTGTCGTCGACGGCGTTCGGTTCGGAACGATTGCCGAGGTGTACATCGGCGCGCCAGTGGATCTTGGAGTTTGCGCCCACGAGTTGTGCCATCTGTTCTTGCACGGGCCGGACTTGTATTTCGATCAGTTCCCAATGCCATTTGCGGCTGGCGCCTACTCGCTCATGGACGGCACGTATCAGGGGACTAACCTGGACCCGTTCGAGAAACTGAAGTTCGGCTGGCTGCGGCCGAAAGTGATCCTCAAGTCGGGCACCTACACGCTGGCCGACATCGAAACTCGACATGACGTTTTTATCCTGATGGACCCAAGGCGAACACTGGACGAGTACTTCATCGTTGAGAACCGCTGGCCGGGGACCTCCTACGACATGGCGATGCCGCAGACCGGCGGTGGGCTGGGTGTGTGGCACATTATGGAAAATCCGATGGTTTACGGAACCATCGCGCCACCGCCGGGTGTGAGCGCGGCCGACTGGGCGACGGTCGCCACAAATGACTGGGGCCGCCGCGGGATCCAGATGATCCGCCCGGTCTTCGGTCCAGGAATTGACGACACCCAGGCGCTTTGGGACGGCGCGAATCCCGCAACTGGCTACAATCTTGAGTCCGACGACCCAAATCCTGAGCACGCGAAGCTCCGCTGGGCAGACGGCACCCCAAGCGGTTTTGCCCTTCGCTCCATTTCGCCAGCAGCGCCGGATGCCACTGTGACGATTGAGGTGCCGTTCTAAACATCCTCACCGGGGCCGAACCCCAAAAAATTCGCCCAAAAAAGAGCCGGAAGCAGGTCAAGGTCGGCACGACCAGAAGAGAGATCGGCCGCGTCTCCCAGGCGGGTAAAGTGGCGCAGGCGAAGGATGCTCGCAAAGCCCGAAGCTGCGATTTCGTGACCGCTCGTTATCTCAATACTTTGCGCGGCGGCAACTTGTGGAGTCCGCTCCGAGTTAAACGGCAGACAACACAGCCGGCATCTTGATCGCGTCGGCCTTGGCGATTGTTTCAAGCTCGTCCCACAGCTTGGCCGGAATGGGAATCCCGGTTTTTCGGCGCGCCGCCTCGGTGCGTCCCGAGCGCTCGCCCGGCAGCGTGATCTCGTCAAAGCCGGATTGCCGGGGCAGCGCCTTGATGATCGCCGCGAGCGTATCGGCGTCGTGGGTGAACTCGGCGAGCGGCCGAAACGTCGCGATATCGATGGCGATGATCGCGGTGTTCTGGGTGTGCCGGGTACGCTTCTCCGGGCCGAGCGCACGCGCCTGGATGGGCGCCGCCGCGAGCACGCTCGCCAGCATCTCGAACATCAGGCCGAGACCCGATCCTTTCGGACCGCCGAGCGGCAGCAGAATTTCGGCCTTGCGCGGATCGGTCGTGGCCTCGCCTTCGGCGGTCAGCACCGTGCCTTCGCGGCAACGGCTCGCCGGTCGCGCGGGCCTGCAAAATCTTGCCGTTCGAGATCGTACTGGTCGCCATGTCGAGCACGATCGGTCCGTTGCCGCTTGGCACGCCGATGGCGATCGGGCTCGTCGCCATGCTGGCGACCCGCGCGCCGTGATAGGCCATCAGCGCCGGCCCGGCCCCCATGATGATGGCGGCGCAGCCGCGCTCCGCCATCCATTGGGCGTAGCGTCCGATCGCGCCCGTATGGGTGGTCTCGCGAATGAGGCCGAAACAGACGCCGGCCGCCTTGGCGCGTTCGACGGCGATCGCCGCCGCCTGCATCGCCGCCACCGGTCCAAAACAGTGCCCGCAGTCGAGCACGAACGTCGCGGCGCGATCGTGGACGAGGCGAGGCCGGGCCTGCGGATCGATCTCGCCGCGCTCGATGATTTTCAGATAGCGCGGCAGGCGCGATACGCCGTGACCGTCGACGCCGCGCAAGTTGGCCCAGACCAGTCCCTCGGCGACGATCGCGGCGTCCGCCGCGTTCGCGCCATGGGCGACCAGCACGTCGCGGATGAAGCGCCCGAGCTCCTTGTCTCCGACGATGATTTTATTAGGCGTCACGGCTCTTTAACTCATCCCATCAATTTGTCATCCCCGCGAAAGCGGAGAATCCAGTCATCATGATAACGCTGCGTTTGACACCCAGGCGGCGGCAACCTTCTGTCCGTGATTACTGGATCGTCCGCCTCCGCGGACGATGACAGGCATGGTCAGCGATCTTGAAAGCCCGCTCACTTCGCCGCCGGGAAATAGATATCGAGCCAGTTGCGCATCAAGTTCCAGACACGCGCCGAATTCTCAGCGAACAGGAAATGATCAAGGCCGCTGAACAGGTGCAGCTCCGCGGGCTGACCGGCGCGCTTGAACATTTCGATCGATTGCTCGGTCGGCGTCACCGAATCGTTTGCCGCGTGAATGAGCAAGAGCGGACGCGGCGCGATCTTGCCCACGACCTCCTCGGCGCGGAAGTCGAACATGCTCTGCGCGGTCTCGGCCGGAAACATCTCGACGGAGCCGGGAGCGAGCATTCCGACCTTCTGCTTTTCGAGGTTCTCCTTCACATGAGCGGGGATCGGGACGATGTCGTAGCGCGGCACCATGAGTGATTTGCCGGTGCGGGCACGGTGCTCGCGCCCCTCCTCCAGCATCTTGGTGAATTTCGCCCACGCTTCCGGGGTCTTGTGCTGACCGCGGAATTTGCGCTCGCCGTGGCCCCAGCCGCCGTTCGAAATGACGGCGGCAACGCGCGGATTGGTGCCGCCCGCATAGACGGCGACCGCGCCGCCGAAGCTCGAACCGATCACGCCGATGCGGTTCGGATCGACCGCGGGGTGTTTCGAGAGAAAATCGAGCGCGTTGCCGAGATCCTCGACCTGCTCGAGACAGATGACGCGGCCGAATTCGCCCTCGCTCTTGCCGCAGCCGCGCATGTCGAAACGCAGCGTGACGTAGCCGAAACTGCTGAGCACCTTGGTTGGCGCAAGGACGTTCGACCCCTCGGAATTGGACCCGAAGCCGTGCAACACCAGGAACGCCGCCCGCCGCTCCGACGGCTGCAGCCCATCCGGCGTGCCGAGCACGCCATGCAGGCGCAGGCCCGCCGATTGGAAACTGACGATGTCTTCTTTCATGGCTGCTCTCCCCGTGCGGCTTTGGCGGCCGGCACTCTAACGATTTACCCGCGCGATGAAAGGGGATGCCGCTGTCACGCACGCCGCGCGGGTGTAAGATCGGGCCCAGTGTCCCGATTCCGAAGTTCGCATCATTGCGCGGCATCCTCGTTTGCGAACTTCGGAATTGAAGGACACTGGCAACTTATTGATCTAGTGTGGCTTTGGTTCAGAAGTCCGCATGACGGGGTCGCCGCGAGAATGTTGCGGACTTCTGAACCGCCACACTAGTTTCGAATCGTCGTTTTGCGCACAGGACTTAAAGACATGGCCGAGATCGTCGCCGCCTTCGGCGTGCCGCACACCCCCAACTTTCCGGCGCTCGTCAAGCGCGAAGGCCCGGATTGTGAGGTGGCTCGGCTTTATGCCGAGGTCGCCAAGCACGTCGCCGCGGTGTCGGCGGACGTCCTGGTCGTGTTCGACAGCGATCACTTCAATACCTTCTTCTTCGACAACCTGCCGACATTCCTGGTCGGCATCACCGATTCGATTTCCGGCCCGAACGACCATACCCCGATGCCGCAATACCGGGTGGGCGGCCACGCACCGTTCGCCACTCACCTGCACGCAAGCGGCATGACGCAGGGCTTCGACCTGTCGCTGTCCCAGGATTTTGCCGTCGACCATTCGATCATGGTGCCGCTGCATTTCCTCACCCCGCAGATGAACATCCCGATCGTGCCGATCTTCATCAACGGCCTGGTGCCGCCGCTGCCGGGCGCCAAACGCTGCTACGCGCTCGGCGAAATGGTGCGCGCCGCGGTCAAAAGCTGGCCGCAGAACATGCGAGTTGCGGTTCTCGCCAGCGGCAGCTTCTCACTGGAGATCGGCGGTCCGAAGGTTCCCCACGGCGAGCGCGCCGGAACGCCGGATCAGGAATGGACCAAACGGGTGCAGCACCATCTGCAGCACGCCCAGGTCAACGACCTGCTCGAAGAAGCGACCGCCACGCGCATGCTGCGCGCCGGCAATATCGGCGGCGAACTGCTGAACTGGATCGCCATGCTCGGCGTCATCGGCGAGCGCAAACCGCGTTTCATCGAACCGCAGATCGACCACGGGCACTCCTACGGCGCGTGGCGATGGGATTAAACGACAGATTGGTCAAATAGGTCTCGAACGATGAGCGTTTACGCCGTCAACAAGCTTTGCCGCGACACCCTGCACGATCCCGCCTTTCGCGAGGCGCTCAAGCGCGATCCGGCCGGCGCCATCGCGCCGCGCGACCTCAGCGACGACGAGCGCAAGGCGCTGCTTGCCGGCGATGTCGCCTGGCTGTTCGAAGAGGGCTGCCATCCGTTCCTGCTCGCCTATCTGACGCGATGGGATTTGCTCGGTCTCACTGTCGAACGCTACAGCGAGCGCATCCGCAAGGCCCGCGATCCGCGGGATGGATGACCCATCGGGCCTCGATCCAACAGCCCCGACCATGCGCCTCATCTCCTCCAGGATGACGTTCTTCTACAAGCGTGTCTTCCCATTCATCTGGTTCGGAGTCCTGCTGCTGCTCATGGCATTCGGACTGGTCTCCGCTTCGCGCGGCGGCATGGCGTCGAACGTGCCATTTCTGATCGTACCGGTGCTGATGGCCGTCTTCGGCTATCACATCATGAAAAAACTCGTATTTAACCTTGCCGATGAGGTTCTCGATGCGGGCGATACGCTGGTCGTGCGCAGCGGCGGGCAGGAAGACCACATCGCGCTGTCCGACATCAAGAACGTCAATTATTCGCCTTACATGAGCCCGCCGCAGGTCACCCTCTCGGTGCGGCGGCCCACGCTGTTCGGCGACACGATCACGTTCTGCGCACCCGTCAGCATGCTGCCTTTACGCAGCAGCCCTATCATCGCCGAACTGATCGACCGCGTCGATGCGGCGCGCCGGAACAAATGAGTGCCGACAAAGCGGCAACCGCTCTAAGCCAGATAGTCGTGTACGACCTTGCCAAGACCGAGGGTCAGGTCGGCGATGATGTGGGTGCCGGACACGATTTCCAGCACCGGCAACTCGGCGAGCGGCGCCAGCGCGTGCGAAACTAATGTGAGAGCCGCCGGACCGGTCCAGGCCCCCTTCAGGTCGACATCCGTCAAATAATATTCGACCAGCTCGCAGATGCGCGCCGTACCGTCGACGTGCGGCATGATTTTCAGGAGAAAGTTCGGCGCCAGGAGCGATGCCTTGATCGCATTATGATCAGCCACTTTGTGCTTGTAGCCCATGGTGCCGGTCGCGATCCGAACCGGGCCGTAATCGAGCGTGCCGACGAGCGTATCGATTTCCGGATGCAGGGTCGGCTTCGCCAGCTTCTTCGGAAATCCCCAGAGCTCCCGGCCGCCGGCGATCGGCGGATGGTCGTCGAGGAACATGCAATGCGAGTAGCCGCCCTTGCGGCCTTGAAATGAAACCGGGATCACCTGTCCGCTTTCGGTGTAGTCGCCGAACCCGGTCGAGTTGGGCATGCGGATGAACTCGAACTTGACGATCGGTTCTTCGACCTGGAGCGGTTCGGGCACAAGCTCGCGCAGCTTCTGCGGGTCGGTGCGGTAGGTAACGATGAGAAATTCCCGGTTGACGAAGCGATATGGCCCCATCGGATAGGCCGGACTGGTCAGCGGCATCGCAAAAGCTCGCTGCCGCACTTCGCTTTCCTTCATGGGGGGCTCCTTTGGGGATGACTGTCCGACCAAGTCTAATTATCGGCTTCGCCGAGATCGAACGTGCGCACGCCTTCGAGCCGATCCGGAAGCTGCAAGACTTCGGGATTGGCCAGCGTGTGCCGGGCATTGCGATAACCGGTCGTCCAGTGCTCTTCCATCGTGCGCCGGGAGAACTCGAAATCCTTGGCGATGCCTTCGTATTTCTTGGAGCGATAGATGAGATGGACGATATTGCAGACTTTGTCGTCGGCCTCCTGCGCCAGGATTTTTGCATCATCACTGTCGCGCAGATCCGCCGGAAGCTTGCCGAGGATATTGGCCACCGCTATCCGGAGCTTTTGCATGGTCTTGTATTGATCCGTCGCCGCGCGGTTGCGGCTTGAATAGACGATTTCCTTGTGCCGGACTTCAACCTCGATCAGGTCTTTCGGCAGCATGCCGCGTGCATTCCAGAGATCGATTTGAAATGCCAGTGTGTCGCGCCGGGGGCGGCTGTCGAGCACCCATTGCAACGGCGTGTTGGAAATCAGCCCGCCATCCCAAAAGTATTGGCCATCAATCGGCGTCGCCGGGAAGCCGGGAGGCAACGATCCGCTGGCCATGACGTGTTCGACGCCAATGCGGTGGGTTGTCGTATCGAAATACGTGAAATTGCCGGTGCAAACGTCAACCGCACCGACGCTGAAGCGCATATCCCCTGAATTGATCCGATCAAAATCCACCAGGCGCGCAAGTGTCACCTTCAAAGGAGTGTTGTCGTAGTAGCTCGCCTTGTCGGCTCTACCGCCCGGCCACAGCATCGCCGGCGGCAAACGCGGAACGAAGAAGTTGGGAGCGCCAAACAGAAGGATGCCCATGGCGCGGGCTTGATTGACGACCTGATGGTTGAATTCGTCCCGCAGCTCGACGGATTTCAAGTAGGGAATTCCCAGCGGCGACGTACTGACGGTCTCCCAGAATTCGCGCAGGCGCGCGACCCGCTTCTCGGGCGGATTGCCGGCAATGATCGCCGAATTGATCGCCCCAATCGAAATTCCCGCAACCCAATCGGGATGCAGGTCGGCCTCGGCTAATGCCTGATAGACGCCGGCCTGATACGAACCGAGCGCGCCTCCGCCCTGCAACAGCAGGGCAATCCGCTCGAACGGGGTGCGTTCTGCTCGTTCGGCCTTGGCCGGGCCCGGCTCGGCTTGTGACCCAGTGGAATGTTGGTCGTTCATCTCACGCATTCCAGCTTTCGATGATGGCCCTCCCCGGCTATGTATGGTGGACGATTCCTCGCTATTTTATGACATACGGCTTAACGATATCGGATAGATATTCGTCGACTTTGTGCGGCCTCTGCAACTCGCCGCTCTCGTGCATCATATCGGCGACGGCCTGCCACACCGCGGGATCAATTTCGTAGCTCCAGCGATTGAGCGGCATATCCTTGAGGAGTGCAGGGTTGAGGCCCGTATAGGTGGCGACGTCGGTCCTCGCGCGCTGGACATCGGCGTTCATATAATTGATGGCGTCACGGATGGATTTGGCGAAGCGCGTCACCGTGTCGGCATTGTTCTTGACAAAATCCGCTCGCGCATACCAGGCCCCGATCGGCTGCAGCGGAAGCGATTCGACATAATCCCACGACAATACCTTGGCATAGCCGGCGGTCCGCATTTGCGTCGTCCAGGGATCAAGCGAGACCGCAACATCGATCTGCTTTGACTTCAGCGCGTCGGGATGGCTGGAGAACGGCAACTCGAGAAAGGTCACATTGGCCGGATCGACACCATGTTTCTTCAGCACGACCTGGGCGGCGACATGCAGCTGGCTGTGCAGATTGGACAGAGCGAATTTCTTTCCGGCCAGATCAGCGACGCTGTTGAGACCCGAATCCTTCAGGACAACAAATGCGCTGGCGTCCGGCGGGTCCTTCTGGGCGGTCTCGTTCTGCGCAATGAGCACCAGATCGAAGCCGCGCTCGTTCGCAGTCATTGCGGTGCCGGGGATCGACAGCACGATGTCGACGTGACCGCCGCGTTGAGCCGCAATGGCCTCGTTGCCGCTGCGGAACTGCACAAGCTCGACGTCGAGTCCATTCTGCTCAAAGATGCCGGCCTGTTTCGCCACCCATGCGTCGGTCAGAGCGGAAATCTTGAGCGTGCCGACCTTCAGCGGCGTGAGCTTAGTCCCCTGCGCGTCAGCGGCCTGAGCACATAGCGCGACCATGGCCACGGCGCCCGCGAGCGATACCAGCATTTTCCACGGCGGCAGCCTCATTATCGTCCCCCGTCCTGTGCCCGATAGGCCTCGATGATTTCGGAACCGGTAGCGAACCACACCTTGCCGTGCGAGGCGATGTGGCGAAGCGCCCGGTCGAGGTAGCCGATGCGGTGCGGCACGCCGATCAGGAACGGATGCAGCGCGATCGCCATGACCCTACCGCTCTTCTCGCCTTCGCCATAGAGCACCTCGAACGTATCGCAGATGCGCCGGTAGAAGTCGTCGATGCCGATGCTCGGCATATTGAACAGCGGCATGTCGTTGAGCTCGATCGAATAGGGGATCGAATAGAGGCCATTGTTCATGCGGTAGGGTAGATCGTCGTTGACGAAGTCGCAGACGTACTCGACGCCATGCTGCCGAAGAAGATCAAGCGTGTGCCACGTCTCGGTCAGGCCCGGCCCGAGCCAGCCGCGCATTTTTTGGCCCCACTGCTCGATGACTTCACGCGTTTCGGCGATGACGGAGGCTTCCTTGTCCTTTTCGAGGCCGCTGAGGACCACCGAATTTGTCAGCCCGTGGCCCATTAGTTCCCACTTCAGACGCGCCGCCTCTTCCATGATGCGCGGATAAAAGCGGCCGACCTCGGCGTTGAGCGCCACCGTGCCGCGGATGCCGTGCTTGGCAAGCACCTCCATGATCCGCCACACGCCGACGCGATTGCCGTAGTCGCGGCGCGAATGGTTGCGGATATCCGGCGCGTCTGATTGCCGATCTCGATGTGGAAATGCTCGATATTGGGGATCACCCACACGGCGAGGCGGGCGCCGTTCGGCCATACGATGCGCGGACGGTCGACGATCGCCTGATAGGGAAAGAATGGAAACGGGCCGGGATCCTGCACGCGCACCTGCCTTGATCTGTCAGTTCGCCAGGCTCGCCATTTCTCCCATTCGCTATTTCACTTGCGCGGCGAGCGGCGTGATATTGGGATCGATGAAACGGGCAACGTCGACCGAGCCTTCGAGGTCCCCCATGGCCTGCATCGCTTTGATCAGATTGCCGACGGTGCTCGTCTCGATCAGACCCTTGTGGTCAAAGATGTGCAAGGAACGGTAATAATCGTAGGTCGCCGCCACGTCCTCGCGGCTCGAAGCGGACTGCTTGAGGAGAATATCGATCGCCTCGTCCCGATTGGACTCCTGGTAGAACCAGTCGACCCCCTTGGCGACGCCATTGAGAAAGCCGAGCAACTGCGGCTTGTGGGTGTGCGCCCATTCGGTGTTCGTGGCATAGCCGGTGAACGGCAGATCGCGGACGTAGTCGGCAACGTCGGCGATGTACGACATGCCGCTGCTTTTCGCCTTGAAGCTGAACGGCGGCACCAGCATCGTGGCGTCGATGGCGCCGGACGTCAGCGCGGCAAAGCGCGCCGGCGTCGTGCCGGCGTAGATCATGTCGTATTCGCCGGGCTTGATGCCGTTCGGGATCAACGTCCGTTCGAGATAAATGCGCGTGATGTCCTTGGGACCGCCGATCATGATCAGCTTACCGCGCAGGCCTGCGATCGATTTGATCGCGGGCTTCGCCCACAGGGAATAGGGCGGCACCTGGGTCTCGACGCGCAGCAGCGAAATCTTTGCGCCCTTGTCGATGGCGCGCATCGGATCGCTGATGCCGCCGGAAGCAAGATTGGTCGAGCCGGCCGCGAGCTGCTGCATCGCAGCCGCGGTCGAGGAGGCAGCGACCAGATCGGGCGCAACGCCGTTCTCCGCCATGAAGCCTTTGGCCATGGCGATAAAGATCGGCCATTGCTGCGCCGAGCCCTTGCCGGTCGTCACCATGGTGATCGTTTCCGCGGCACGCGCCTTCGGCCCGGCGGCCGCAAGCGCAACCAAAGCCAGGACTGAAGCAAAAAGACGACACGCACTCTTCACGTGTTCATGTTTCGTCACACGATCTCTCCTGAGCCCCGGATGTTATGCGCTTGACAGGGATATTCAGCCAATCACGCCGGCTGTGCAAGCCGCGGCGCGGCGCCGATCGGCGGCAGCAACGGCATCACGCGTTTCGCGAATGTTTCGAGGCCCGCCAGCATGGGATGAAAATTGATCAGAAACAGATCGACGCCGATCTCTTCGTACCGCCGCATGCGTTGGGCGATCAATTCCGGCGTCCCAACGAGACTTGCCCCGAGACCGCGCGCCGCCGTCGAGGAAACGCGATCGCGCTGCCCGTAAGCGACAAGGTCGTCGGCATGCGTATGGGCCTCGGCGACGGTGTCGGTGCAGATGATATGCGCGCTCATACCGAATGACAGCTGACGTCCAAAATGCCGGGCCCTTTCGCGAAGGTCGGCAATGTCCTGCCGCACCGTGCGAAAGTTCTCGTCGTACAGCCGATAATCTGCCGTGTAGTTGACGAACCACAGGTCGCAGTGCTCGGCGATGACATCCTTGCCGGAATCGGCGCGGCTTGCCGTGTAGATCGGTGGATGCGGAACGCGGACCGGCTTCATCGGCAAGCTCGCGTCGGCGGCGCGATAATAGGCGCCGTCGAATGTGAAATGATCCTCGCTCCACAGCCCTTTGAGGACACGAACGAACTCGTCCATGCGGTTGTAACGGGCGTCCGAAGAGGCGATCCAAGCACCGTTGCTGAACAGCTCGAATTCCTTCTGGTTCCAGCCATTGACGACGTTGACGGCGAAGCGGCCGCCGGTGATGCGGTCGAGCGTCGCGCCCATCTTGGCGACGAGTTGCGGCGTCAACATGCCGGGATAAACCGCCGGCATGATTTGAATGGTTTTGGTGCGGGCGGCGAGCGCCGCGGTCAGCATCCAGGCTTCGAGGTCGGGGCCAAGCAACCGCTCAGCAATCAGCGTGATGTCGAACCCAAGCGCTTCACCGCGCGAAACCACATCAAGGGCGAACTGGAACGACTTGTCGGGATCGCCGCCGCCGCGCGTTTTGACCTGGCGGATGCCCTCCTCGATGGCAGGTTCGGGTTTGATCGTGTGCGGCAGCGGTGTCCATATTCCAAGGCGCATGGATTGATCTCCACACCTTCAGGTTTCAACGCTGGTGCCCCGCCAGCGCAGAAAATGCTGCTCGATCTTCAGGAAGGCAAAATTGATCATAAAACCGAGCAGCCCGAGCGTGAATATGCCGGCAAACATTTCAGGGACGCGAAAAGTCCGCTGCATGTCGAGGATGTAATAGCCGATGCCGCTGTTGCCGGCGATCATCTCGGCCACCACCACCACGATCAGCGCGATGCCGAGACTGATACGCATGCCGGTCAGGATGTTCGGCAGCGCAGCCGGAAAAACGATCTGACACAGCGCCTTGAAACGCGAAACACCGAACGTGCGGCCGGTGTCGATCAGCACCGGATCGACGCCGCGCACACCGCCATAGGTGTTGAGCAGGATGGGAAACAGGCAGGCGAGAAACACGACAAAGATCTTCATTTCGTTGCCGATCCCGAGAAACAGGATGGCCACCGGTATGTAGGCGGCGGCAGGAATCGGCCGGATGAACTCGGTGAGTGGCTCCAGCAGCCGGTAGATGAGCGCGATACTGCCCATGAGCAGGCCGAGCGGCACCGCCACGACGGCCGCGAGCGTAAAGCCGGCAAATATCCGTCCGAGACTCGGCGCGAGCGCGGCGAGCAATTGCCCGCTTTTGACGCTGGCGACCCAGGACAGCACAATCGCGCTGACGCGCGGAACGGATACCTGATCGACCCAATTGGTGGCGGAAGCAAATTCCCATGCCAGCAGAATCATAACGAGCAGCAAAAAGCCGGGCCAACGCTTCTTCACGACCTGGACTCCGCGGCCGGCATTGCAACGCTTTTTTCTTGCAAGAAGATGCTGGAGAACAACCGCTGCCGAAGCGCGGTGAAGCGCTCGTCTTGCGGCGTTTTGATCTGATCGCGCGGATACGCGAGATCAACCGGCAGGTCTTCACGGATTGTCGCCGGCGCACGGCTGAGCGAAAGGACGCGGTTCGACAGAAAGACGGCCTCCTCGACGTCGTGGGTGACGAACAGGATAGTGACCGGGATCGTCTGCCAGATTTTCAAGATCAGCTCTTGCAGGATGGCGCGCGTCATCGCGTCCACGGCGCTGAACGGCTCATCCATCAGCAGTACATCGGGCTCGCAGATCAGAGCCCGCGCGATGCACACACGCTGCTGCATACCGCCCGACAGTTGAAACGGGTGATAATGCTCATAGCCGTCAAGACCGACCAGCCGAATGTATTCTAGGCACTTTTCGCGTGCTTTCCCGCGGCCGAGCGTCTTCCCCGCGTTGAGGCCAAATTCGACGTTCTGCATCACGGTACGCCAGGGGAAGATCGACTTGGTGTACTGCTGAAACACATAGATCATGCCTTTGGCGGGTCCCCTGACCGGACGGCCGTTGAACACAACCGCGCCATGGGTTGGCGTATCGAGGCCGGAGACCAGCTTCAGCAGTGTCGATTTTCCGCAGCCGGACGGTCCCACGATCGAGAGAAAGCTGCCCTTCTCGATCTGACAGGACAGGCCATCAAAGACCGTGAGCGTGCGCCCATTGACCGAGAACTCCTTGGCGAGGTCTTTGATTTCGATAATCGGCTTGCCCAAAGCCGGCTCCGCGTTTTCCATCCCGTCGCTGCGGCCGATAGTGTTCGAGCGACCGCACCGAAGCAAGCCACCGCCGCGTGCGCCGCGGTGCAGGGCGACTATCTATTCGGCGCGGCGCCACTATGATGCGCCGGACGGTTTTCACTTATTGGCGAGCGTGCAGCAAACATGACTCTGATCCTGTCCAACGACGATGTCGACAAGCTGATCACGATGCCGGAGTGCATCGACGTGCTCGAGGAGGCCTATACGGAGCTTGCCGAAGGTCGCGGCGTCTCACGAACACGCTCCGACTGCTTCACCCCCACCGCGCGCGACGACGCGATCTACAGCCTCAAGTCCATGGACGGCGTCATTCCGAAGCTCGGCGTCGGCGCCGTGCGGATCAATTCCGACATCGTCACCTGGCCGAAGAAGGGCAACAATCTGCGGCGCGAAAAGGTGCCCGCGGCGCCGGGCAATCGCTATGTCGGCCTGGTGCTGTTGTTCTCCGTCGAGAACGGCGAGCCGCTTGCGATATTCCCGGATGGCGTCATGCAGCGCATGCGGGTTGGCGCCGCCAATGGCCTTGGCGCCAAGTATCTCGCGCGGAAAAATGCCAAGACTGTCGGGATTCTTGGCTCTGGCTGGCAGGCCGGAGCTCAGCTCATGGCGGTTTGCGCCGTGCGCGATATCACGCGCATCGCATGTTTCAGCCCAAGCGCCGAAAATCGCGAGGCGTTCTCGCGGCAGATGAGCGAAGACCTCGGCGTCGAGGTCGTTCCGGTCGGACAGCCGGAGGAGGCTATCAAAGGCGCCGACATCGTCATGTGCGCGACCAACAGCCTCGACCATATCTTCTTTGAGCGCTGGGTTGCACCGGGCGTGCATCTCAGCTCCATCAAGGTACCGGAGATCGAACCCAAGGCCGTAGGCCGCGCCAACCGTGTCGCCATTCACGTTCATGAATCAAAGCCGATCCATGCCGCCACCAAGGACCTCGTGATGCCCGAGATCCAAGATGGCCGCGGCTGGGCCTCGGCGGGCGCAATCGATTTTTCCAAGCTGCCGACATTGCCGGATCTCATCACGGGCCGGGCAGAGGGCCGCCAGTCCGACACTGAAGTGACCTGCTTCATCAACAATCTCGGCCTCGGCTATCAATTTGCCGCCGCCGGTTCATTGCTCTACCGCAAGGCCAAGGAGAACGGCGCCGGGCACGATCTGCCGACCGACTGGTTCACTGAGGACGTCCACCCCTAAATGAAGTCATCTCAGCTCGCCGCCGATTGGCTTTGCGGCGGCGTCTGACTCGGCCAGCGTTCGTGGGTCAGCGGAACGATCAATTTCACGGCAAGTCCGCTGCCCGCGAAGGTGCGATGCACTTCGCCGTTCAATTGACGCTCGATCACCAGATCGATCAACCGCGAGCCGAAGCCAACGCGACGCGGCCGGCGCGCCGGCGGGCCGTTCGTCTCAACCCAATCAAGCGCCAACGTCATGCCGCGCTGCATGCGGCTGACCGACCAGCTGAGCTCGAGACGGCCTGAGGGCTGCGACAGACTGCCATGCTTCATCGCGTTGGCCGCCAGCTCGTGCAACGCCGCACTTAAGTTGAAAATCGGATCAGGCTCGAGGTCGACGTTCGGACCGCTGAACGACGTCCGATCAAGATACGGCCCCAGCACAACGTACAGCAGTTCCAGGATAGGGATGGATTTCCAACCGCCCTCGGTAATCAACCGATGCGCATTCGCCAGAGTGAGCACTCGGGCCTGATACTTGCCGGCGAGATCGGTGATGCTTTTTGAATTCTTGGCCGTCTGCGAAAATAGCGCCAAAAGCTGCGAAAAAAGATTTCCCGACCGATGCCGCATATCACGGATCATCAATTCGTGACGCTGCTCGAGCTGACGGCGTTGAATGGCGCCGGCCAGCAGATTGGCGATGGCGGATAAGAATACGATCTCCGGGTCGGTAAAGCGCCGTTTCTTCCTCGTGCAGACGCCGAGAATGCCGTAGGCGCGTCCGTCACGGCCGGCAATCGTGACGTTCAGACCGCTGACGCACTTGTGGTCTTTCAAATAAGGCGCGATCGTAAATCTCGCTTCGCTGGCGAAGTCGCTGATAACGACGGGCGCGAGGGAATCCAGGGTATAACGGGCGAGGCTGTTGGGCCCCGTTGAAGTCAGAACGGAGCCGACAAAGTTCGTCTTCCACCCAAATCCGGCACGCAACAGGAGCTCACTGTCGCCGGGCAACAGCTCGAGTATTTTGACGAAATCAACCGAAAGCGTCACCGCGACCGTGCTGACGGCATCATTGAGAAGCCGTTCCAGGTCAGGTTCCGCAAGCGCTCGCTCGCCGAGCTGCGCAAGCGCCTCCTGTTGCTTGATGCGGCTGCGCAATTCGTTTTCGAGATTGACCCGCTCGGTAATGTCATAACAGAGGCCGAGCATGGCCTCGGCGACCCCGTCTTTGACGGCGACGGTCCCACTTGCCTCAAGCCAGCAATCCTCACGGCCCTCACGCGAGGGCGTACGGTAGCGCGTGCGATAATTGGCATGCGTACGCAACGCTTCCTGCAGCGCAGTAGTGACCTTGGGCCAATCGTCGTGATGAATGTCGCGTTCAAATCCAGCGTAAGTGCCGTCAAAGACGCCCTTCGGAAGACCATGGATCGATTCGAGATTACTCGACCACGTCACCTTGCCGGTGGCGACATCCCAAGACCAAATGCCGATGTGCCCGGCTTCGAGGGCAGCGCGCACGGTCGCAAAATTCGGAAAGAACTTTGTCGCAGTCTCCGCCGCCGCTTGATCAAACGGCTCTGCTTTACCGGGTTTCTCTCGGTCCGACGCGCCCATACCTGTACACTTCCACCTTCCCTCACGTCCGGGGACTTAGCCGTTGGAGTCATAAAACACGCCGGCAGCCGCTCATCGGATCGTGTCCCACGGTTGCGAATTCAACACGCGAAATATGCATTTCGTCGAACCACGCAACCGCGTCAATAGATGCCGGGGCTATCTGCAATGCTTGGCGGGGGAAGCGGCTGCGGCCGATACGCCACAGGCCTCGCTGACGTGCCGCCGGCGGTACGCACTCCTTCAACGGAGACGCTGCGCAGATCGTTCGGCAGCACAATCACCTTGGCGCCGATCCCGACGCGATTGTAGAGATCGATCACATCGGCGTTGCGCAATCGAATGCAGCCGCTGGACACGTGCTTGCCGATCGTTGTCGGGTCGTTGGTGCCATGAATGCGGTAGTCGGTATTACCAAGATAGAGCGCGCGGGCACCAAGCGGGTTGCCGGGACCGCCGCCGACCCAGCGCGGCAGATAAGGCTGGCGCGCGACCATCTCGGCCGGAGGAATCCAGTCCGGCCATTCCGCCTTGCGTGAAATGGTCTCGACGCCCGACCAGGTAAAGCCCTTGCGTCCAACTCCAATTCCGTAACGCAAAGCCTCGCCACCGCCGAGCGTCAGATACAGAAACGTGTGCGCGGTATCGATGATGATGGTGCCGGCCGGTTCGTTACCCGTGTAAGCAACCACTTGACGGCGCAAGGCCGGCGCGAGTTCGTCTGCGTCCGGCGCGACATCACTGGGCTGCTCGGTCTGCGGCGCATATTGCGGGAAAGCCGTCCCGTAGCGATCGACCGGCATGGAAGAAAGCGACTGCGCGAAGGCAGAGCCCCACGGAATGCTCCAAGAAATTGCAATAACGCATGCAAAGAATACGACGCTGCAAAGATATCGAGATCGCCCTTTCACTCGCATGATACGCTCCACCGTGCTGTAGATTGCCGATCTTTGCCGTCAATCGTCGACACGGCACGATCGTTCCCAAGCGCGGTTCAAATAGCAAAAATCGAGCGCATCAATCGTTCGCGTGAAGGTCGCGACGGTGTTTGCTTTTTGTTAGTCAAAAGCTGACGCGGACAACTGCATAAGAAGCACGAGATGAATAAGAAGCGCGAGACGCCGTCGGCGCACGGCCTGGACGCTTTAACTCCAAATGGCGCTTTACGGTGCCATCCCGCTATGTCAATCCGGTCATCTGATCAGGTCACGCAGCGCCGATAGACACCCGCCAACAGCGGAGAGGAAATTGGGCTGAACGCCGGATCGCATCCAATCGGTATTTGCGCGCGGGGCCCGGATGCGGGCTGCGACGGCGGCAGTGCCTTGAACTCATCATTGAATTGGCTTTGCCAATCAGGCGCCTTGAAGGTTTCATCGCTGAATATTGGGAGCCGGTCGCCTTTCAGGCTTCTGTTGATGGTGAATTCCGGTGGCGTGCCGTTGATCACCGCGCGCGCCGCGGGCGCGAACGCAAGGAAAGGGTCAAGCCCTAATAGAAAAAGCGCCAGCGTGAGAAGACCTGCCGCACTTGCCATGCGAACAAACACGTGATGCCTGGCCATCGGACGTCCTCCGAAGTGCCGACGCGATCATCGTCAAGACGATCATCGCATGCGGGCACAGCAACAGCGCCCCAAGCCCATCATCACACCAGCCCGGTAACATGAAATTAGTGCCGCGGGTTCCTAAATTTCAGTTCAGTCTCACCAACTCGTGATTAGAATTTTTGTTAGATGCTTTACATCGATTCGTTTGTTGCTCACGCCGCCGTGTTTTTTGGTCACGCGCGAGTGACGCCCGATTGAACGCTGGTTCGATACACCACGCTCAAAAATTCGGAACAAATAAGGACGCCCCGGCTTGTCAAGGCGGCCGGCCATCCTTTCCCCCTCCCCCCGTGCTTGGTCGGCCGGATTGGGCGCAGCCGAGATGCCGATCGGCTGCGCCCTAATTTTTTGCGTGCTTGGCGGAGGCTTTGCCGAAGGGTCGGGCGGCAGCCACAAAAAAACGGCCGCGTCGAAGGGCGCGGCCGAAATTTCGATAAAGCGGCTGAGCCTGCGAATTACATTGTCGCCTGCCGTTCGACGGGCTGCCGGTCGCGCTGGCGCGCCTTGCGGCCGAAGAACAAGGCCTGACTGATCACCGCCGACACGACGGCAAGCTGGAACGGTTTGGCGATAAGGAACGCCGGCTCCGGCCGCTGGCCGGTGAGGAAGCGCTCCGGGTAGGCCGTAATGAAAATGACCGGCACTTCGAACGAGCCCAGAAGCTCGTTGACGGCATCAAGGCCAGAACTGCCATCGGCGAGCTGGATATCGGCCAAAATCAGCCCGGGCCGCTTTTGTCGGGCGAGCGCGACAGCCTCGCCATGGGTCCGCGCGATGCCGATGACATGATGGCCAAGGCTTTCGACCAGAGCCTCGATGTCCATGGCGATAAACGTCTCGTCCTCGATAATGAGCACGTCGGTCGCAATTTCTGCCGCCAATTCACGCCCGGATTCCTCGACCAGATGGCGCAATGTCGGAAGGTCGCAGTCAAGGATTTGCGCGGCATCGTCTTCGGAAAAGCCTTCAAGCGCGACCAGGAGAAAGGCCTGCCGGGGACGCGGCGTGATCTGGGTAAGGTGTTGTTCCGGCGGCATAATTGGCTCGCCAGCGTCGACCTTGCCGTTCACCGGAACGGAATTCCAGATTTTCGTAAAAAGCCGATAGAGCCCAACCCGGGAATTAGCGTTGTCGGCCAGGAGATGCGGGCTGGCAATCAGGGATTCCAGTGTAGCGGCGACATAAGCGTCGCCAGACGCCTGACTGCCCGTCAGGGCGCGGGCGTATCGGCGCAGGAACGGCAGGTGCTGTAGTACGGCTTGCGAGGTGGACACGAAATTTCCCTCCCCTTCCAGGGTCCCGAAGGTAACGCGGGAAAACGCCAGCCGGCAAAAAAGGTTCCCAAAAAAAGTTCCCAGAGCCGGAACTGGGCCGGAACAATACCGGAGGCAGCGCATTATCGGTCAACGACGGGAACTGCCAGCAGGTAGGCCGGGCGATGGGTGAACGGGGGAATAATGAAGACATGAAAAACCGAAAGACCAGCCTTGAGCCATTGGAGCCGGAATTGGCCAAGCCGGAGGCCGAAGAATTCCATGACGAAGCCGGGTGCCAACCACAAATCGGACATCCGCCCGGGGCGGGATGTTCGCCTAGGGCGTGAAGTTCAGGCCAGGATCGGCCAGCAGTTGCGCGCGATGTATGACGATGTCGTCAACGAAGGCGTGCCGCAGCATATCGCTGATCTCGTGCACCGGCTCAGCGATCAGGAAAACGAATAATCAGGGGTCTTATGCATGAAGTTGGATCCTGCGATACGCGATCAAGTGCTTGCTACCGTGCCGAGCCTGCGCGCGTTCGCGATTTCGCTGTGCGGCAATATCGACCGCGCCGATGATCTGGTGCAGGAGACGTTGCTGCGGGCGCTCTCTCATATCGACTCGTTCGAGCCCGGCACCAACATGCCGGCATGGCTGTTCACCATTCTGCGCAACCTGTTCCGCTCGGAGTATCGCAAGCGGCGGCGCGAAGTGGAGGACGCCGACGGCCGGTATTCGGAGACGCTTAAATCGCATCCGGAACAGACCGGTCGGGTCGAATTCGAGGAGTTCCGCACCGCGCTTGCGAAATTGCCATCGGATCAGCGCGAAGCGTTGATCCTGGTCGGTGCGTCGGGCTTTTCGTATGAGGACGCGGCCTCGATCTGCGGATGCGCGGTCGGCACCATCAAGAGCCGCGTCAACCGGGCGCGCACCAGGCTTGCCGACCTCCTTGCCATCGACAGCGTCGATGATTTCGGGCCCGACCGGGCAACGCGCGCTGTGCTGGCTGGCGGCCGCAACTAGAGCATGATCCGAAAAGCTTGCCCCCGGACTTGATCCGGGGGTGGAAGCCCGGTTTTCCGAAAAGATCATGCTCCACCAATGATGTAGAGCGCGAATCGATTCGATCTGAAACGATCGCGCTCTAAGGCCGCTACGGCAGCTGCCCCCGATGGGTGAGGCCGCCGTCGATCGTGACGATCGTACCGCTCGTGTAGGAGGACAGGTCCGAAGCGAGAAAAACGACGCTCGCCGCGATCTCGTCGCATGATGCCGGCCGGCCAAACGGCATTTTGGCGAAGCTCTCCCGCCACCGGCTTTCGTCGCCAAACGTCGCTGCCGCACGCTTGCGGCCCAAAACTTCGACGCGGTCGGTCAAAACCGGTCCCGGATTGACGCCCAGAACCCTTACACCGAACTCGGGGCTGGTGCCGCCGATCGCGCGGGTGAACGCCATGAGACCGGCGTTGCCTGCGGCACCGGCGATGTAGCCGAAGTCCAGCTTCTCGCCGCCCGCACCGATAATGTTGATGATCACGCCGTGCCGGCGTTCTTTCATCTTGGCGAGATAAAGCCGCGTCAGCCCGACATAGCCAAAGACCTTGAGGTCCCATCCGGCGCGCCAAGCCGCCTCGTCGACGTCGTGGATCGTGCCTCCCGGAATGGCGCCTGCGTTGTTCACCAGGATGTCGATATCGGGAAAGGTTTTGACGACGCGTTCACGTGCCGCGGCATCGGCGAGGTCCGCGGCAAGAGTCCGCGCCGTGACTCCCGTGGTCTTGGCGATCTCGGCCGCTTCCTGCTGCAAGACTTTTTCCGACCGAGCTACCAGGCAGACATGAACGCCTTCGCGCGCGAACCACTGTGCGACGGCAAGCCCGATGCCCTTCGAGCTGCCCGTGATCAGCGCCGTGCGGCCGGAAAGCTTCAAATCCATATTCAACCCCTCCCCCTTGATTGATCGGCACTGCCATGCCGCCTTTATCGAGCCTTGTCCATCGCCGGCCTGCGGCTTCAGGGCCTTGTCCGTTCACTCCGATCCGCTAAACAATCCCCGGACAAACACCGGGAGGGATATCGATCGATGAACGCCAGCACAGACGCCGCGACGCTTCCGGGCGGCAATACCGTCCTCGTCGACATCGTCGATCGCGTCGCCTGGGTGACCATGAACCGCCCGGAAAAACGCAACGCCATAAACCCTACGCTCTCGTTCGAGATGCTGGAGGTCTTCGAGTCGCTGGAAAGCGACGACCGCTGCGGCGCGCTGGTGCTCACCGGCGCCGGCGAGGCCTATTCGTCCGGCATGGATCTGCGCGAATATTTTCGCGCGACCGACAAGCTCAATTACGACGAACGCATGAAGATCATGCGCAAGAGCGCCACGGCGCAATGGAAGCGGCTGCAGTTCTACGGCAAGCCGACCATCGCCATGGTCAACGGCTGGTGCTTCGGCGGCGCGTTCAACTCGATGATCGCTTGCGATCTTGCCATCGCGGCCGAGGACGCAACATTCGGACTCTCCGAGATCAATTGGGGGATCATCCCGGCCGGCACTGTGACCAAGGCGGTCGCTTCCGTCATCGGCCAGCGCGACACGATGTACTACATCATGACCGGCGAAACGTTCGACGGACGCAAGGCCGCCGCCATGGGGCTCGTCAATGAAGCGGTGCCGCGCGTCGAGCTTCGCGAGCGCACGCACAAACTCGCGGCAACGCTGATCCAGAAAAATCCGATGGCGTTGCGCATCGCCAAACACGCGGCGCGGCGCGTTCACGACATGTCGTGGGAGGACGCGGAGGATTATTTGTTCGCCAAGCTCGACCAGTTGCGCTTCCTCGACCCGGAAAAAGGCCGCGAGAAGGGCATGACGCAATTCCTCGACGAGAAGTCGTACCGGCCGGGCCTGTCCGCCTATCGCCGCGACGGCTGATCGCGCCCGTGGATGCAAAGAGACAGGCTGTTACGCTGACGCGGCTCGTTCGCCCGCGGTCAGTCGCCATCGTCGGCATTTCTGCCGAACCGGGCTCGATCGGCGCGACGGTTCTCGCCAATCTGCTGCGCGTCGGCTTTGCGGGCGACGTTCATCTCGTGAGCCGGACGAGCCGCGAGATCGACGGCCGCCGCTGCTTTGGCGCGATCGACGAATTGCCCGAAGGCGTCGATGTCGCCGTGCTCGCGCTGCCGCGTCAGGCCGCGGTCGAGGCGGTTACGGCCTGCGTGCGACGCAAGATCGGCGCCGCGCTGGTCTTTGCCTCCGGTTTTGCCGAGATGGATGAGTACGGACGCATCGCTCAAGAGACGATGGCGCGCGTCGCACGCGAAGGTTCCCTCGCGCTGTGCGGGCCGAACTGCATCGGCTTCGTCAATCTGACCGACCGCATCGCGTTGACATTCGAGCCGCTGACGCTTCCCGTAACAGTCCCCGGCCGCGCCATCGGCGTCGTCACCCAGAGCGGCGCGATGTGCTCGACGTTGCGGCTGGCGCTCCTTGCCAAGGAGCTCAATCTCTCCTGCGTCGTTTCGACCGGCAACGAGGCGGCCCTGACGACGGAAGATTTCCTCGCCTTCCTGGTCGACGACGACGCAACGCAGGTCATCGTCCTGTTCATGGAGCAGGTGCGCGACCCCGGCCTTTTTCTCACACTTGCCGCGCGTGCCCGTTCAAAGGGTAAGCCGATCGTCCTCATGCATCCCGGCCGCAGTACGCGCGCTCAGGCCTCCGCGCGCACCCACACCGGCGCCATGGCGGGCGACCACGCCGTGATGGCAGCGCTGGTCGCACGCCAGGCCGTCATTCTCGTGGAAACGCTTGAGGAACTGATCGACACCGCGGAGCTTCTCGCGCGCTTTCCGAACCCTCCGGCCGCAGGCGCCGCCGTCATGACGAATTCCGGCGCATTCAAAGGCTATGCGCTCGATTTCGCGGAAACGATCGGCCTCGATCTGCCCGCGCTCTCGCTGGCGAGCGCCGCGGGCATCAAAGAGGTGCTGCCGCCGTTCGCCGCGATCGAAAATCCGGTCGACGTCACGGCGCAGAGCATCCGCGACGCCTCGATTCTCGGCCGCACCGCGGCGCATCTGCTCGCCGATCCGGCGATGGGCAGTCTCGTCGTCTCGATCGTTGCGGGTGCTCCGCGTTTCGCCATGGACAAGGCGAATGCGATCGTCGCGGGCATCGACACGCTGGAAAAGCCCATCGCCGTCGCGACCATGGGTGACGAGACGCCGCTGCCGCCGGAATTCGCCACGACGCTGCGCCAGAGAGGCCTCGCGTATTTTCGCTCACCCGATCGCGCGCTCCGCGCCATGGCGCGGGCCGCGTGGTACGGCCGTGCCGTGACGGCGGCGCAACGGCACGCGCGTGCCGATGCGCCGAAGATCTCTCCCATTCCGGAAACGGACACCATCGCGGAATACGAGGGCAAGAAGCTCTTGGCGGGGCTCGGCGTTGCCGTTCCGAAAGGCGACTTGGCGCGCAATCCCGCCGAGGCGGTCGATATCGCGCGGCGTATCGGCTTCCCGGTCGTGCTCAAGGCGCAGTCGAAATCGCTGACACACAAGACCGATGCCGGCGGCGTTGTCCTCAAGATCGCTGATGAGACCGCGCTGAAAGCCGCGTGGGACGCCATTGCGGCCAACATCCGCAAGACGCGGCAAGACATTGTGCTCGACGGCATGCTGGTCGAAGTGATGGCAGCGCCTGGGCTTGAACTCGTGGTCGGTGCGCGCCGGGCTGGAGCGTGGGGCTCCGTCGTCACCATCGGCCTCGGCGGCATCTGGATCGAGGCGCTCGGAGACATCAGGCTCCTCGCCGCCGACCTCGACCGTGACGGCATCATCGAAGAATTGTTGAAGCTCAAAGGCGCCGCCTTGTTCCGCGGCCACCGCGGCGCACCGGCGGCCGATCTCGACGCCGTCGCCGATTGCGTGATGCAGCTCGGCGCCATCATGCGCAGCAATCCCCCGATCGCCGAGATCGAGATCAATCCACTCGTCGTCTATCCCAAAGGCGCGCTGGCGCTCGATGTGCTGATGCACTGTGCGGCATGATCACATGTGCGACGGCAGCCACAGCGCGAGAATCGGAAACGCGATCAAGATCACGAGGCGGATGAGATCCGTGACGATGAACGGCAGCACGCCGGCAAAGATCGTCGAGAAGCTCACGTCCTGAACCACGCTCTTGATCACGAACACATTCATGCCGACCGGCGGGTGTATGAGCCCCAGTTCGACGGTCATCACGATGATGACGCCGAACCAGATCGGATCGAAGCCGAGCTGTGTGATCACCGGGAAAATGATCGGAATCGTCAGGATGATCATGGCGAGCGCATCCATCAGGCAGCCGAGCACGAGATACATCAGCATGATCAGCGCCAGCACGCCGTAGCGGCCAAGGCCGAGCCCGGTGAGGAATCCGGTCACCTTCTGCGGCGTCTGCGTCACCGTGAGAAAATAGCCGAACAGGAGCGCGCCGATCAGCACGGTGAGCACCGCGGCCGCCGTGCGCACCGCCTGAAGAAGCGACCGGCGGATTTCCGGACGTGTCAGCTTGCCGCGCGCGACGCCGATCAGAAATGCACCGGCGGCGCCCATGCCCCCCGCCTCGGTCGGTGTGAAAAGGCCGCCATAGAGACCGCCGATGGCGAAGATGAAGAGCAGCAGTGTCGCCCAAATATCCCGCAGCCCGGCGAGCCGCTCTTTCCAGGAATGAAGCGGAGTCGAGGGCAGGAAGTTCGGCCGCAGGCGACCGATAATCAAGATCGTGACGATATCCATCGACGCCGCAAGCAGCCCCGGAATGATTCCCGCGATGAACAGCTTGCCGATGTCCTGCTCGGTGATGATGCCGTAGACCGCAAGCACGGTCGACGGCGGCAGCATGGCGCCAAGCGTGCCGCCGGCCGCGATCACGCCGGTGGCGAAGGATTGCGGATAGTCGTAGCGACGCATTTCCGGATAGGCGACGGTCGCGAACGTGGCGGCCGTGGCAACGGACGAGCCTGAAATCGCGGCAAAGCCGGCGCAGGCCGCGATGGTGGCGATGCCCAGACCGCCTTTGAAATGGCCGACGAACGCATTGGCGGCGCGAAACAGCTCGCGGCTCATGCCGGAATTGGACACGAAGGCGCCCATCAGCAGGAACATCGGGATGACCCCGAAGGTGTAGTCGGTCACCGTCCGCATCGAGGTGAGGCCGACGTTTTTGAGCGCGGCTGTGCCACCGACCAGATAGGCGAAGCCGCTCACGCCGACGAGCCCCATCGCCATGCCCACCGGCACGCGCAGCAGCATCAGCACGAAGAGACAGACAAAGCCGATGATGGCGACCGCGTCGGTGCTCAAATGAGCCTCATTCGATTGCGCATCATTCGACCGGTTTTATCTGGTATTGGCCGCCGAGCAGTTCCGGGTGAAATATGAGCCGGTAGGTGCGCACCGCGATGAGCAGCACGGCCGATACATCGCCGAGCCACGCGACCAGAAAGAACGGCCAGACCGGAAGCCGCAGATCATAGGTGAGCACGTTGTCGGCGCGCGTGCTCATGACCTTGTCGAACAAGGTGTAGGTCTGCACCGTCACCACGAACAGCAGCACCAACGTGGCGAAGACGTCGATGACGCGCTTCATCCGCACACCCACATTGGCATAGACGAGGTCGACGGTGATGTGGGTGCCGCGGTAGGACGTCGCCGCAATGCCCCAGAAGATCAGGATGCCAAGCAGCAGCCGGCCGAAATCGTAGCTGTCCGGAATCTGCACCGCGAAAAAGTAGCGCAGCAACACCGAGACGAAGATGTCGAGGGCGACGATACCGACAAAGAACGCAGCGATCAGTTCGATGCCATCGATGAACCGGTCCATGGCATTGCGCGGTCGGTGCGCCGGGTCGGGCGTCGTGTCCGTTTGCGGTTCAGCCATTCAAAATCCCGACAGGCAAGACGCTCAACTCCGCTCATCGCCGCGCGAGCGGGATCGATTCCCGCTCGCCCTGTTGCACAGGTCCAGCTCCCGCCAGGACAAGCAAGTTGGCAGAGGCTGAACTGATCAGTAGCCGGAATTGTACTTGGCGAGCTCGGTCTTGAGGTCCTTCAGCACTGCATCGGGATCGGCGCCGGCCTTCTTGACTGCGCTTGACCAAGTCTGCACGACCGGCCCGGCCGCCGCCTTCCACTGGTCAAGTTGCGCGTCCGTCAACGGATAGACTTCATGACCGGGCTCGGCCTTGAGCTTGGCGATGCCGTCATGCTCGAAGTCGGCCCACGGCGCGGCGACGATGCCCGCCCATTTGGTGTTGCAGTGGTCGTCGATGACTTTCTGCTGCGACGGTGACATTTGCGCGTAGGTCGCTTTGTTGAACAGCCAAACGAAGCCCGTCGTGTAGAGCGCGGCTTCCATGTGGTACTTCGTCACCTTGTCGATGCCGAACAGCGGAATCGAGCCCCATGGGAATGTCACCGCGTCGGCCACGCCCTTCTCCAAGATATCGCGCACCTCCGGTGCCGCCGCCTGCACGTTGGTGCCGCCGAGTTCGGTCACGAGCGACGCCATCGTGGCGTGCGCCGGACGGATCTTCATGCCCTTGATGTCGGCCGGAACCACGATCTTTTTGGTGCGCGAATGAAATGTGCCTGGATCATGCACGAAGGCGAAGCAGAACTTGACGTCCTTCATCTCCTTCTCGGCGTATTTGCGATACCATTGGTCGACCGCCTCCGAGCCCGCCTTGGCGTTCGCGACCATGAACGGCAGATTTGTGGCGTCGAAAATCGGGAAGCGCCCGGGCTGATAACCGGGGCTCACATAGGTGACGTCGGCAATGCCGTCGCGCGCCATGTCGTAGTGATCGAACGCCTTGCCGAGCTGTTGCGCCGGATAGACCTTGTATTTGATCGTTCCGCCGGAATCGCGCTCGATCGACGCGCCCCATTCCTCCATCGATTTCTGAAGTGGATGCGACGGCGGCACCCAATGCGAGAGTTTCAGCTCGAACGTCTTGTCCTGAGCCGACGCGGTATGAGGTCCGAACGCAAGAACGAAAGCGCACCCGAGCGCGGCAAGGCCGCGGTCCCTAACCCGCCACACACCCATGTTTACCTCCCCGTTATCGTGTTTGGTTATTCAAATCCTACTTGCAGATTTGCTCCAAATTTCGCGCATTAAATCGCACAAACGTCGCGCTGTACATTCGTTTCAAACAGATTCGATAGAATTGTTTTTGTCGGTGCAACGGTTCCCAAACCCTGTTTCAAGCCCGACAAATGAACCACCTGTGTCTTAACCGGGCCGCAGCGGCGGCAAGGTTATGCCGTCCATGAACAAAATGGCCGGAAGAGCGTTCAAGCGCCGTGACCGGCTGTTCAGGGACGTCAAATGTTCGGTCGCGTTACGGCGTGCTGCATTGCCGCATTCCTTGTCGCCTCGCCGGCCTCTTCCAACGGCGAGACCCGCGCCTTCGCCGGTTTGAGCCTGCCCGGATGCGGCGAACGTGAATGCGACCACGCTCGATCGGGCAGGCGACAGAAGCACCATTCGAAGCGAAGAGCCCGGGGACGATCGAAATCCAAATCGGGCGCATGACGACTCTGCTCGTACGGAGATGGCATCGCTCGATCCGGAAATGCCCGCCGGTTCTTTACCGAGCCCTTCGCAGGCTCCGATCGCGGCGCTGCCGTTGGTGCAGCCATTCGGCTTGGCGGTTTCGCCGCTCGCCTATGGCGATGTCCTGGCGAAGTGGCGTGGCGTCGAATCCGACATCCGAGCCGAGAGGGATATTCTTGTCCGCTGCCGCGAAAAGACCGCGCCATGCCCGCTCGAGGCGCGGCGCTTTCTCGATATCGTCGCCGCCGGCCGCGCACAAATCGGCCGCGCCCGCATCGGCGTCATCAATCGCGCGATCAACATGGCGATACGCCCCATGAGCGATCTGGAGCAGTGGGGCGTTGAAGACCGTTGGTCGGCACCGCTGGTGACGATGGCCACCGGGCTTGGCGATTGCGAGGATTATGCGATCGCCAAATACGTCGCACTCACCGAGGCTGGCCTGGCACCGGATGATGTCAAGCTCGTGATCGTGCGGGACCCCGTGATCAGTGAAGATCACGCCGTCGTCACCGCCCGTCTCGACGGCAAATGGATCGTGCTCGACAATCGCTGGCTGAGGATGGTCGAAGACCGCGAGATGGTCCGGATCGTCCCCCTGCTCGAACTCGACGGCGACGGCGTCAAGATGTTCCGGCGCGACATGCCGCCCGTTGCGCGGACCGCGTCGGAGCCCGCGTCGCTGCGGTTCTGAACTACTTCGATTCCGCTTCATAAACGCCGTTCCAATCCGCAGGCGGCGGATCGGCGCGGTGATTTTCGATGCGCTCGACATACATGTCATAGAGCCCGGCGACGTCGAAGCCATTGGCGTGCTTGCGGCAACGGTCGATCACAGTCAGCGCCTCATCCCATTGTTGCTTGCGATAGGCGGCGAGCATACCGGCGTTGAGCTCGCGCAACTCTTTGCAACGCGGATCGTGCTCGACCTCGGCGCGCCCCAGCACCGTAAACACTGCTTCCGGCTGGGTCTTGCCTTTCACCTGAATGAGATCGATCTCCATTGTGGCGAAGTCTTGCTTGGCCCGTTCCGCGGTACGCGAACCGATCACTATCGGCAGGCGATAATCCTTGGTCCGCGCTTCCAGGCGGGAAGCGACGTTGACCGTGTCGCCGAGCACCGAATAGTTGAAACGAAAGTCGGACCCCATATTACCCACGACGCATGGGCCGGTATTGAGTCCAATACCGATCCGCAGCGGCATGTAGGCGCCGCCGCTGGCCTCGGCTTCACTCTTGAGCTCGACGTTAAGCGCCTCGGCGCGCGCGAGCATTTCGAGCGCAGCATCGCACGCATTCGCTTCCTGCGCATCGTCGTCGACCGGCGCGTTCCAGAACGCCATAATGGCGTCGCCGATATATTTGTCGATCGTGCCCTTGCGCTCGATGATCGCGTTGGTCAGCGGCGTGAGGAAGCGGTTCATCAGCCTGGTGAGGCCCTGGGGGTCGTCCTTGTAGTGTTCGGAAATTGTGGTGAAGCCACGTACGTCGCTGAATAAAATCGTCATGCGGCGCTCCTCACCGCCGAGCACCAGCTTTTCTGGCGAGCGTGCCAGTTGCTCGACCATGTGGGGCGACAGGTAATAGCCGAAAGCAGAGCGAATCTGCTGACGCTGTTTCTGCTCGCGCACATAATTCACAAAAGTCAGCACGAGATAGATCAGCCAGCACGACATCAGCGGATAGGTGAAATCGATGAGCAGGCTGTGCTCGACGAAAAAATACCACGACAGGGCGATCAGGCCGGCAATCAGCCCGGCGCCGAGCACGATGACGGTGACGGCCGACAGCATTGGCGCAGCAATGATGATGGCGAGACCGACCAGGATCGCTATGGCGACTTCCATGCTGGTGGTCCAGCTTGGCGCCGAAAGCAGCGAATTGGTGAGTATGCTTTCGAGGATTTGAGCATGCAGTTCCACACCAGGCAAAACCGAGTTGAGCGGCGTCGTCTTGGCATCGAGAAGGCCGATTGCCGAGGTGCCGATCAGCACCAATTTGCCTCGGACGCGGTCGGCCGGCATGCGGCCTTCCAGGACGTCCCTGGCAGAGACATAGCGCTGCGGATCGTAATGATTGAAATGGATCCATAAGCGGCCCTGCCGGTCGGTCGGCAGACTGAAGCGCGTAAAATTCACGCTTTGGATGCCATATTCGTTGGCGCGGATCAGCGCCGAATTCGAATGGGTGGCGACGCGCAACATCTCCATGGCCAGTGAGGGAATGAAGGTATCGCCAACGAGCATGATGACCGGGGCGCGGCGCACGATGCCGTCGTGCTCCTCGGCCTCGGTAAAAATCCCGCGGCCGGCGGCAGCTTGTTCAAGGATGGGAACGTTGTGGAGCAGCGTTGGATACGAAGGAAGAAAGCTGCGAGGGTCTGGTGCGCCAGGCGTCGTCAGGACACCGTAGCCAGCCTCCGGCGTATTGCTTTGCGTCTGTTCGGAGGGCTTGCTGGAGACCGATTGGCCGACAACAACGCGCGAATGGCGAATTGCGTCGGCTAAGACTTCGTCGTTGGTGGGGAGGCTGAGCAATTTCTGGCGCGTCGCATCGTCCAGATCGCGCAGCGAAGAGGCCAATGCGTTCGGCGACATGCGATCGGGTTCGGCAAACACCACATCAAAGCCGATTGCAACCGCCCCGGCCTGGGTGAGCCGCGTGACCAAGTCGGCCACCAGCGTCCGCGGCCACGGCCACTGACCAATCTCCTTGAGGCTGGCATCGTCGATGTCAACGATGACAACCGGCCGCGCCGTCTGTTCGCGGGGGCGCAGGACCTGGAAGAAGTCGAACGTTCGCAGACGCACTTCCTGGATCGGACGCGGATCGAGGATGCGCAGCGGCACCAGTGCGAACAACAGCACCAGGCAAACCGCGCGCGCCACACCGAACTTTCGAGCCCAGCGGGCGAGCATCTTCATGACCCTCTTCACGAACGAGGCCTCATTCGGTCGCTAGCCAGTAATATTATAGCAGGTTCTCGGGAGCCATTTTAGGCACCGGCGACGCTCCCCCAGGGCCGAATTGCAGCGTCGGATGGCCAAATTTCTGAGATCGCAGCAGTTAATCGCGCTCGCGCCGATAAACTTCCGGGGCCGTCCGCATCACTCAGCCTCGGCGCACCGATCTCACTTCTCCCGGAACGCGCGCATGAGCTGATCATGCAGCGGCTTGATCAGGTAGGACACCATCGTGCGTTCGTCGGTTTGGATGAAGGCCTCGACCGGCATGCCCGGCGTGAGTTTGACGTCGCCGAGACGATGAAGCTCGTTGTCGGTTATCGCGATGCGAACCAGATAATAGCTCTGACCGGTACGCTGGTCGCTCGTCGTATCCGCCGCGATGCGGGACACGGTGCCGTTGAGCTCCGGAGTTGTCCGCTGATTGAACGACGAGAAGCGCAGAACTACACGCTGGCCGAACGCCACCTGATCGATATCCTTGGGATCGATTTTGACCTCGACCATCAAGTTGTCGCTCTGGGGCACGATGAGCATGATCGGATCGCCGGCCGTGATGACTCCGCCAACCGTGTTCGCGGTCGACTGGAAAACGACGCCATCCTGCGGCGCGCGGATGTCGGTGCGTTTGAGCTGATCCTCGGCCGTCACTTTACGCTCGACATATTCGCCGATCTTGCTGTCGGTTTCGCGCAGCTCCTTGGCGACGTCGCTGCTCAAATCCTGATCGACCTGAATAATTTGCAATTGCGTTTCGGTGATCTTGCCCTTGGTCTCCGCGGCGGAGGCAATGAGTTGGCCGCGCTCGCCCTGGAGTTGCGCTTCTTCGCGCTCGAGCGACGTCAGCCGGTTGAGCTGAACCAGGTTCTTCTGCCAAAGATCGCGCACGCCGGCGAGCTCCTGCTGGATGAGCGCCATCTCCTTGGCCTTGGCGTCCTGTTGGGCGGTGAGCCCGGTGATCTGCTCCTGCAATTGCTTGATGCGCTGCTGCAGTTGATCCTTTTCGCCGATGCGCGACTTAAGCCGCAGATCGAATAGTTTGCGTTCGCTGTTGAGCGCTTCGATGACATCAGGGTCATTGATATGGTCGGCGAGCTCCTTGGGCACTGCCACGGTATCGGCACCGTCGCGCTCGGCGACGAGCCGCGCCCGGCGTGCATAAAGCTCGGTAAGACCTTTGGTGACGATCGCCAGATTGGCGCGAGTCACGGTTTCATCGAGCCGGATGAGAATGTCGCCGGCTTTCACATGATCGCCGTCGTGTACGCGGACCTCACCGACGACTCCGCCGGTCGGATGCTGTACTTTCTTCACATTCGAATCGACGACAAGGGTGCCCTGCGCGATCAGTGCGCCTGCGATCTCGGCGGTGGACGCCCAGCCGCCGAGCCCAAACCCCAGCACAGCAACGAGGGCGACGCCCGCAAAGATATGCCTGCGGATCGAAGCACGAGAATCCATGCGCGCTGTGCCGCTCATCCTGCTCCGCCCTGATCCGGCACCACTTTTAGCGATCGCTGCTGCGGTGGCGGCTGGATAACCCGGTTGAGGATTTCCTCTTTGGGCCCGAACTGCTGCTGGCGTCCTTTGGCCATCACCAGAATGTAGTCGACGCCCGCGATTGCGCTAGGGCGATGGGCGACCACCACGACGATTCCACCCCGCGCGCGGACGCCAAGAATGGCTTGCGTCAAGGCCTCGTCGCCTTCCGAATCGAGATTGGAGTTCGGTTCATCGAGCACGACCAGAAAAGGGTCACGATAGAGCGCACGCGCCAGTGCGATCCGCTGCGCCTGACCCGCTGACAATCCGCCGCCGTTCTCGCCGACATGGGTCTCGTAGCCGTTCGGCAGATTGACGATCAGGTCATGCACACCGGCGGCCTGCGCGGCGGCCAGGACGGCGCCGGCATCCGGCGGATCCTCGAAACGCGCGATGTTCTGCGCCACGTTGCCGGGGAACAATTCGACGTCCTGAGGCAGATAGCCGACGTGGCGGCCGAGCGCCTCGGGCGACCATTGATCGATGTTGGCGCCGTCCAGCCGCACCGTGCCGCGCACCGGCGACCAGACGCCCACCAGCATGCGCGCAAGCGACGACTTTCCCGAAGCCGTCGGCCCGATCACACCGAGTGCCTTGCCGCCGGAAAGGGAAAAGTTCACATCCTGACAAACAATTCTTTGCTCTCCGGGCGGCGCAACGGCGGCGCTTTGCACCAGCAGCGTCCGCGTCGGCGGCTTCAGCGGCATCGGCTGCGTCTGCGGCGGCAGATGTCCGAGCAAACGGGACAACCGCTGCCAGCTTTGTCTCGCGCCGATGAAGCCGCGCCAGTTGGCGATCGCAAGATCGACCGGCGCGAGCGCGCGGCCTCCCAATATCGAACCGGCGATGATGATCCCGGGCGTCGATTGCTGGTTGATCACGAGCCAGGCGCCGACTGCGAGAATGGCCGATTGCAGCATGAGGCGCAGAACCTTCGACATCGCGCCGAGCCCGCCGGCGACATCGCTCGCGCGCCGGCTGCTGGCAACATAATTGCGATTGAGGTCGCCCCAACGTTGCGCGATGCGGCCGACCATACCCATGGCGGTGATCGCCTCGGCGTTGCGACGGCTTGCCTCCAGCAACGCGTTGCGGGCCACGGCAAAATGGGTGGCGCTGCGGCTTGGGCGCCGGGTCATGAACTCAGTCATGACTGTAAGCGTGACGAGGACGATCGCCCCGGTCAGCGCAGTCAGGCCGATGTAAGTGTGGAACAGAAAACAGATCGCGAGATAGACCGGCATCCACGGCAGATCGAACAACGCCACTGGGCCGAGTCCGGAGAGAAACGTGCGCACCGAATCGAGATCGCGAATCGGTTGCGCAGCCTCGCCCTTTGCGCCGACCTTCAGCGGAAGCCGGACGATGGCGTCATAGACGCGCATACTCATCGCCTCGTCGAGGCTGTTACCGATACGCACCAGGATGCGGCTGCGGATCATGTCGATCACGCCCTGCGCGGCATAAAGGACCGCGACCAGCAGCAAGAGAGCGACAAGTGTCGGCACGCTGCGGCTCGGTAACACGCGGTCGTAGACTTCAAGCATGAACAGCGCGCCCGTGAGCATCAGCAGGTTGCTCATGCCGCTGAACAGGGCGATCGCGAGAAAAGCCCGCCGACAAGCGCCAAGCGCGGCGGCGAGTTCGGAACTCGCCGGAGGTTGCCGCAGCGGGCCAAGCGCCTGGGTCATTGGAAGTCCACCACCCTACCCGTGGGAAATAGCACGTCCCAGCCGGCGAAATAGTAGCAAAAGATATATAAACCGCCAGGATTGCGGCACTTTCGGCCTAAATTGCCACGATCATTATACCATTGGTTAGCGATCCATTGCGTTAGTTAATGAACCGGCCCGGCAGGTTCACGGCTTTTTGCAAGGCAACGGCTTCGGCGGGTGTCCAAAGGACGGAGGGCCGCCTGCTCGCCCTGAGATCATTCCTTGGCTCTGGTCTGGCGAAATCAAAGATACGCTGCAGTTTTGTTATTTGCTGCAGACAATCGCTGGTTGGTTGGGAATGCGAGCGCGTTCGTCCCGGACCGCATCCAGGGCGAACATCCTCATCGTGAGATCAAGGCAAATCCGGATGAGCGCAAAGCAAATCGGGGCGCGGTCGACAACGCGTCGGATAAAACACCGGCATTTGCGGCGAGGAAGTCAGAACTTCAACAAAAAACGAGTGACAGGCTCGCCCGGCCTGCATTTCCAGGCCAGCCCCGATTCGCTTTGCAAGTCTCAACTGCTAGTGAAATCAGGAACGCGAATTGAGCGAGAGGCCGATGCTGAATGCCTTTTGCCGCGTCGCCCCTTCGGATCTTTTCAGCTTCTTGGCAATCCGCCCCGCAGGAGTTTTTTTGCGCGCCATCGATTTCAGTTCGCGAACCTCCGTGGAAGTCCAAGCGCGCCGCTTCTTTGATTTCTTAGCCATAAAACCTCCCTTTCAAGAAAGGCAGTTTGTATCCCTTACGGGAGTGAATGAAAAGTCCGAAGACGGGATTTCAGGCCATTTGTTGACAGACGAGCCCCGACCACACGGACTCGCCGCAGATATGGCAGGCGAGTTAAGAAAGAGTTTGTTAGATTGTTTCTTAGCGCGCCACGCCCTCGGAAGCAAATAGAACTTGCGCGCTTTACCCGCCGCAGCTATACGGCACCGGCCCGCGTATTGTGCCAGGCAGGAACCTATCAACAATCAAAAAGAGTTTTCGCTCACCCGAACAAACGATAGCCGATTTGCGGTACGAACTTGAAGCTCGTCGACTTGTTTGCTCCTCGATATTCACACGTTGAGACCGTGACTCTACAAAGCCGGCGCGACTGCGCTGATACGGGATCGCTATTGTAACAACCGGTTGCACTGCCCAGGCAGACTCATCGGGCATTTTTTTGATGTGCCCGACATCATTCAGACCCAATGGTCGGTAGGCTTGGCACCACAAGCAGACGGGCGTGCTGTTGGGGACTTGCATGATGAACAATCTTTCGCGTGCCGCACTGTTGTGGCCACTTGTCATCGTGGCTTTGCTGCTCGGTCAGCGTTCCGGACACGCGGCGGAAATGCGCTTCGCTCTGGTGATCGGCAACGACGAGTATAAGACCGGCAAGCTTGCGACTCCGGCCAACGATGCCGGGCTGGTCGCCGACGCGCTTCAGGCCGCAGGTTTCACCGTCACCGGCGCGAGGAACCTCGATCAGCCGACTTTGCGTGAATCGTTCCGCGAGTTCCTTGGCCAGGTTTCTGCCGCGGGGCCGGACGCAGTGGCCCTCGTTTATCTCGCCGGCTACGGCGTGCAGTTCGGAGGCGAGAACTATTACGTCCCCGTCGACGCCGATCTGGCGCGAGACTCCGACATTCCATTGCAAGCCATCAGGATTTCGGATTTCACCCAGGCGCTGGCTGCACTGCCGGGCCGCGCGATCGTCATTATTGATGCAGCGCGGCAAAATCCCTTCGCCCGAGGCGGCCAGCCGCTCGCAAGCGGATTGGCCCTTATCGATCCCATGCCGAACATGGCTGTGGCATTCAATGCGGCGCCCGGCACAGTCGGCCCTGATGAGCACGGGCCTTATGGCGCTTATGCCACCGCGCTCACGGAAATGATTTCGGCGGGCGGCCTTGGCCTCGACGACATTTTTGCGCGCGTTCGTCTTCGCGTCAGCGATCTCACTCAGGGCGTCGAAGTCCCGTGGTATGCTTCTCAGATCGCTGTTCCGTTCTTTTTCACTGAGCGTGCCGCCGACGCACCGCCGCCGCCGAACGTGATGCCGCTTGCCGACGTTCGCGGCAAACCGATGCGCGCGTTTTCGCGGGTCGAGGATGCTTATGCGGCCGCGCTGGAGATCGACACGATCGAAGGCTACCAGCAATTCCTCGCCGCCTATCCGGAAAGTCCATTTTCGCGGCGCGTCGCAGCGATGCTCGCTGTGCGGCGGGAGGAGATGATCTGGCGCCACTGTATCGTAGCCAATACACCGCGCGCCTATTGGTCGTATCTGCGCCGCTATCCCCACGGACCCCATGTCGCCGATGCGCATCGCCAGCTGAGGCGGCTCGCCGCGGCCATGGAGCCGCCGCTGGATTTCGAGTACGTCGATTTCGGCGTCCCGCCGCCCCCGCCTGCGGAGTTGTTGTTTGTCGATCGGCCGATCGTAATCTTTGAGGGCCCGGGCTTCGCACCGCCGCCGCCGCCACCGCTGTTTTTCTTGCCGCCGCGGCCGCGAGAGTTCGTTGTCCTGGCGCCTCCGCCGCCACCGCGCGATCGGTTCTTTCTTCCAGCTCCGGTCGCGGCTGTCGTTCCGGCATTCGTACGACCGCCGCCCAGCGTGACGCTGCGACCGCAGGCAATACCGCCTGGGTTGCCCCACGGCCGGCCTGAATTTCACGTATCGCTCCCGGGCGCGGTGCAATCGCACGTGTCTCCAGTAGCACCGGCGGCGCCAGGCCCAGCGGCGCCGATCTCACCACAACCGCACCTGCGACCCGGATTGCCCGGCGCTCCGCCACCTGCGCCGCCGCCATCATCGGCCTTCGTAAAACCCGGTACGGCACCACCGTCTCCGTCCGGTGTGGCACCGGCTTCGATCAAGCCGGGACGGCCGCCCCATCCTTCTGGCGCGGTCACGACGGCGATCAAGCCGGGGCCGCTGCCGTCGCATCCTTCTGGTCCAGTCACGACGGCGATCAAGCCAGGGCCGCTGCCGCCATCCGGGCCGTCGCCGGCCGCGATCAAACCGCCATCGCCGCCGTTGCATCCTTCCGGTCCGATCACGACGGCGATCAAGCCGGGGCCGCTGCCGCCATCCGGCCCGTCGCCGGCCGCGATCAAGCCGCCATCGCTGCCGTCACATCCTTCCGGTCCAATCACGACAACGATCAAGCCGGGGCCGCTACCGCCATCCGGGCCGTCGCCGGCGGCGATCAAACCGCCATCGCCGCCGCCACACCCAACCGCTCCGATCACGACGGCCGTCAAGCCGGGACCTACGCCGCCACACCCTGCGGGCGCTGCGCCGACTGCCGCCAAGCCGCCGTCATGCCCGCCCGGCAAAACTCTGGCCAACGTCAATGGCCGCGAGGTCTGCAAATAGTATTGCGGTCCGCATAAGAAGGAACCGCCGCTGACGTTTCGTAGCGCCTGGCGGCGTTCCTCCCAACCGTTCAGATCGCACGAAGCGGCCGATCAAGCCCCCCAATCAAGCGCCTCTTGCAATAACGATTGCGAAAGGTCCGCGCTCTATTTTGCCGGCGGACGTGGGGATTTTGATTGATGCAGGCCGTTATTCTGATCTGCTTTTTCGGCATTACGTGCGCAATGGGATTGTGGGCGGCGTTCTCAGCCCGCACGATGCGAGACGAGCTAATGCGGCGCGGGCTCTTGCCGCCTGAGGGGCCGTGAGCGTATCGCTCGGCCATCATGCGGACCATTGCCCTTTTCATCACCACATCCACTCTGCTGATCGCCGCCGCGCCTGTCATCCGCGCGCAACCTGCGGCGCTCGTCTGCCACGGCGCGCAACAGCCCAGAGAAGTTGCCGAACTCCTGTTCGGGCGTGATATCGGCGAGCGCCTGGGCGTCAGCGAATCCGCCTGGGACCGCTTCGTCGCGCGCGAAATGACGCCGCGCTTTCCGAACGGCCTGACCATCATCGACGCCATCGGCCAGTGGCGCGATCGCAGCAGCGGCAGAATTGTGCACGAACCGAGCAAGAAGGTCGAAATCGTGCTGCCCGGCGACAGCAAAGACGAAGCGCGCCTCGACGCCATCGTGACGGCCTACAAACACGCCTTCCGACAGCAGGCGGTTCGCGTCATCGTGCGCAGCGCCTGCGTCGCTGACTAGCACCGCGCTCGTCGGACACGTCGCGCCGGAACTTGTCGCGCCAGGGACTTGTCGCGCCAGGGGCTTGTCGCGCCAGGGACTTGCGGCCAGCGGGCGTCCTTCCTAACTTCGCCCTAGAAGAAACGCCGAGCAGGGACGCGGTCCGATGAGTGTTTGTCCGGATGAACTCAAGCTTGTAGCCCTCGACAAGGACGACATCGAAGTGGTGTCGGCGCATGTCCAGGACGCCGTAGTCAAGGTCGGCGACATCTTTTGGCAGCCGCGCGAGCACCGCTTCGTGATGGCGCTCAATCGCTTCGATTGGATGACCGCGGTTGACGCCAAGCCCGACGCCAAAGCCGATTACCGGCGCTGCCGCACGGCGATGCGGTTCGAGCGCGTCACCGCCTGCAAGTGCCGCAATCTCGATCAGTCGAACAAGGACGCGCGGTTGAACCTTCTCGCAGTCGAATTCACCGAGAGCGACGCGCCGGCGGGCGTCATAACACTGACGTTCTCCGGCGGAGGCGTCATTCGCCTCGATGTCGAATGTCTGGAGGCCGAGCTTGCCGATCTGGGCGAAGTGGCCACCGTCGCGATCTGCCCGGATCATTTCGCCGTGGGATCAACCACGGCATAACGGTCAGGCCGTTTTTGGCCGGTGCCCTGACGGATGGGCAAAGACCTTCATCAGCAGGACGATGACGGCGAGCGTCGCCGCATAGACGATCAGCTGCATGGCGGTCGGCTGGTCCACATAGCCGACCAACGTATGCAACGCCCGGCCGAGATAGCTTGAATTGCTCAGGATCCAAGACGTATCCCACACCGTCTCGTCGAGGGTAGTGAGAATATTGGCTTGCTCGAGAAACGCGATCGCCTGCGCGGCCATTCCCGCCGCCAGCAATGCGATCAGGGCGCTGGTCACCCCGAACAGATAGCGCGTTGGAATGGTGATGAGCCCGAGATACGTCATCAGGCAGACCAGCGAGCCGAGAATGAGCCCGATGAATCCGCCGACCACCATCGAGAAGCTCGCGCCGCCTTGCGCAGCGGCGACGCCGTAAAGAAACAGAACGACCTCCGAGCCCTCACGCAACACCGCGATCGCGACCACGACGGCGAGCGCCGCAAGCGACTTCGATCCGGCGACCACCGCTTCGCCGGCAGCGCGCAGTTCCGCCGCAAGCTCGCGGCCGTGCCGCGACATCCACACATTATGCCATGTGAGCATGAGCACGGCGAAGCCGAGAATGGCCGCGTTGAACACCTCCTGACCACTGCCGCCGAACAGGTCGGAAAGTCCGCCGGTAAAGACCGCGACCAGGCAAGCGCCGAGCACGCCCGCTGCAACGCCGCCCGCGATCCAACGTCCGCGACCGGCAACCCCTGACGTTACGGCCATCACGATGCCGACGATCAGACCGGCCTCGAACACTTCACGGAAAACGATCAGGAGCGCGGCAAGCACTGTCAGTTACCTCACGGCACGACCAGGAAACCTTGGGTCGCCTGGTGGAAGTCATCGTAGAAATTGTATCGGCCCGGCTGCTGCGGCCGCACGTAAACCGTCACCTCCTTGCCGACCGCGACAATCTTTTCGAAATGCAGCTCGCTGCTTTCAAACTCGGACGCCACATCGTTGAGGTTCTTGACCCGGATGCCGATCGGCGTACCCGCCGGCGCATGCAATTCGGCGGGCTCGAATTGATGATCCTTGATCGTGATCGACAGCATCACCGTGTCGTCCGCGCGCGCGATGCCGACGACCTGCGTCAGCGCGAATGCAAACAAAGCCGACGCAAGAAGGGATCGCCCGACCGCCTCGCACACTCTGGTTTTACACACTCTGTCGCTCATGTCCGGCAACGCTGATCCCGCAGCGGATGTACGCTTATGGAGTTGGGCAACTGTGCTCCTAAAGTCAATCTGAATGAGAAAAATTAGAATTGTTATAAATCAAAAGGCGAAAAATATTCTGCAGTTACAGAGACCGTCACGGTGGCCACTCATAGGCTGCCAAGGGGTCAGCCATACGCCGGGCCAAGGAAGGAAGCTCAAGGGAAGTTCAAGAGATTGAAGGGACTACGCAGCAGAGATCGCAGCCGCCACCGGCAGTCGCGCTCTGTGGCGATCCGCCAAGGTGATGTTGACGCGACGGCCCCGGCGGGCCATTGACCCGCAAGGCGTCTCTCGCGCCCGTACAGGTCACCGCCATGGCGATTCGTCTCGACACCCGCTCCGCCGATTTCGCGCGAGGTTTTCGCGCGTTTCTCGACACCAAGCGCGAGGCGTCGGCGGACGTTGAAGCAGCGGTTCGCGCCATCATTAACGATGTCGCCGGGCGCGGCGACCGCGCCGTCAAGGATTATACGCTGAAGTTCGATCGGCTCCATCTCGACCGGGTCGGGCTCAGGGTGACCCATGAGGAAATCGCCGCGGCGCTTAGCGCATGCAGCAAAGCCGCTCTCGGCGCGCTCGAACTGGCCCGCGACCGCATCGAGGTTTTTCACCGACGGCAAGTGCCGCGGGACGATCGCTTTACCGACAGCCTTGGCGTCGAACTCGGCTCGCGCTGGACCGCCGTCGAAGCCGTCGGGCTTTATGTGCCGGGCGGCACTGCCGCCTATCCCTCGTCGGTGCTGATGAACGCCGTACCGGCCAAAGTCGCGGGCGTGCCGCGTGTCGTCATGGTGGTGCCGGCGCCCGGCGGCGAACTTAATCCGCTCGTGCTTGCCGCGGCCAGGCTTGCCGGCGTCGACGAGATTTTTCGCATTGGAGGCGCCCAGGCGATCGCGGCGCTTGCCTACGGCACCGAAAGCATCGCCCCGGTTGCCAAGATCGTCGGGCCGGGCAACGCCTATGTGGCCGCGGCCAAGCGCATCGTGTTCGGAAAAGTCGGCATCGACATGATTGCCGGCCCATCCGAGGTGCTGATCATCGCCGACAAAACCGGCAACCCCGACTGGATCGCCGCCGATCTCATGGCCCAAGCCGAGCACGACGCAAGCGCGCAGGCCATCCTCATGACCGACGATGAAAAGCTGGCCGGCGCGGTCGAGCGCGCGATCGAAGGTGAACTGAAACAGCTTTCGCGCGCCGCGGTCGCCTTGGCGTCCTGGCGGGATTTTGGCGCCACAATCCTCGTGCGCAATCTCGACGAAGCGGTGTCTCTCGTTGATGCGATCGCACCCGAGCACCTTGAGATCGCGGCCGACGAAGCCGACGCACTCGCCGGGCGTATCCGCAATGCCGGCGCGATCTTTATCGGACCGTACACACCGGAAGCGATCGGAGATTACGTTGCCGGTTCAAACCACGTGTTGCCGACGGCGCGATCGGCGCGCTTTTCCTCCGGACTCGGCGTGCTCGATTTCATGAAGCGGACGTCGATCCTCAAATGCGGCCCCGAGCAATTGCGCGCGCTGGGCGCCGCCGCCATGACGCTTGGTACGGCGGAAGGCCTCGAGGCTCATGCCCGCTCGGTCGCCATCCGGCTCAATCGCTGATGGCACGCGCCGACCGCGACAAGGCAAAGCCCGGCCGTCTCGCCGCGGTGACGCTCGACGAGGCGTCGATCGGACGATCGAGCAAGGAAGTCGAGCACGAGCGCGCAGTCGCGATTTACGATCTCATCGAAGAGAACAATTTTCGGCCCGTCGGCCATGAGGGCGGACCCTACAAGCTACAGCTCGGCATCAGCGGCAACCGGCTCGTTTTCGATATCCGCCTGAGCGACGGCACGCCGGTCATCGCCCACATGCTGTCGCTCGCGCCGTTCCGCCGCATCGTGAAGGACTACTTCACGGTTTGCGACAGCTATTACGCGGCGATCCGCACGGCGACGCCGGATCGGATCGAAGCGCTCGATATGGGCCGCCGGGGCCTGCACGACGAAGGCTCACGCATCGTGATGGAGCGGCTCAAGCGCAAGGTCGACATCGACTTCGATACCGCGCGGCGGCTGTTCACGCTGATCACGGTGCTGCACTGGAAGGGCTGAGGAGCCCCAATGCCGCCAGAACCGCGACCGACGCGCCCCCTGGCGGTCTTGTTCGCCTGCGGCTTGAACGCCATCCGCTCGCCGATCGCTGCGGGCTTGTTGTCTCAGATGTTCGGCCGCTCGATCTATGTCGGCTCGGCCGGCGTGCGCAAAGGCGAACTCGATCCGTTTGCGGTCGCCGTCATGGCGGAGATCGGCGTCGACATCTCGCGGCACAAGCCGGTAACCTTCGAAGAGCTCGACGACTGGGAAGGGCTCAACTTCGATCTCATCGTCACGCTCGCGCCCGAAGCGCACCACCGCGCGCTTGAGCTCACGCGCACCAGCGCGGTCGATGTCGAGTATTGGCCGACGGCGGACCCGGCAGCCGTCGAGGGCAGCCGTGAGCAACGGCTCGATGCCTACCGTGAGGTTCGGGATCAACTTCTGGCGCATATCCGGGAGCGCTTCGTCGGGCCCAAGGCCGGCAACGAGTGAATCGATGCGCCTGTGCGATCGTCTCATCCGCCGCGTCTGCGGGCAGTTGTGGAACGGCCCATCATCCGCTAGTTTCCGCGCCAATTTTGGCCGCGTGCGGCGGACGGGCAATCAGCCGGGCATCGGATGGCGAAGGAAGAACTGCTGGAATTTCCGGGTGTCGTGACGGAACTGCTCCCGAACGCCACCTTCCGCGTCAAGCTTGAGAACGAGCACGAAATCATCGCGCACACCGCCGGCCGCATGCGCAAGAACCGCATCCGGGTGCTCGCCGGCGACAAGGTGCTCGTGGAAATGACGCCCTATGACCTCACCAAAGGCCGCATCACATATCGCTTCAAATGATCTCGCCGGCTGAATTGTCAGACGATTAAGAGCGCGCCCTTGTGATTGGCCGACCAAAATTTGTACTCGCCTCCGGCTCGCCGCGCCGGCTCGCGCTGGTCAACCAGGCCGGCATCGAGCCCGATGCGTTGCGCCCGGCCGATCTCGATGAAACGCCGAAGCGAGGCGAACTGCCGCGCGCTTGCGCGACGCGGCTTGCCCGCGGCAAGGCCGAAGCCGCACTCGAGATGGTGCGCATCGACGAGGAGCTCAAAGGCGCCTACATCCTTGCCGCCGACACCGTCGTCGCCGTCGGCCGCCGCATTCTGCCGAAGGCGGAATTGCTCGACGAGGCAGCGCAATGCCTGCGGCTTCTCTCCGGCCGCAATCACCGCGTTCATACCGCGGTGTGTCTGGTGACGCCGAAGGAGACATTTCGCCAGCGCCACGTCGAGACGCGGGTTCGTTTCAAGCGGCTGTCCGACGAAGACATCGAAGCGTACCTCGCGTCCGGCGAATGGCGCGGCAAGGCGGGTGGGTACGCGGCGCAAGGCATCGCCGGAACGTTTCTCGTCAAAATCGTCGGCTCCTATTCCAGCATCGTCGGCCTGCCGCTCTATGAGACCATGGCGCTTCTTGGCGGCGAAGGTTTCCCGATCCATTTCGGCTGGCTGAACGCGGTTTGAAATTCAATCAAAGTCTGGCGCCGCCCGGCGCACGCGCCCATATTCGGCCCATGCCCGATGCTCGAAAGCGTCATGCGTGCCCGATCTGCGGCAAGCCCGCCGACGAGGTGCTGCGGCCGTTCTGCTCGCCCCGCTGCGCCGACGTCGATCTCAACCGCTGGCTTTCCGGCGTCTATGCGGTGCCGGTCACTGAGGACGAGCAGGATGATGAGCGGCGCGACGATAGCGGCGCAGCACAGTCCTGAGGCGCGCTGCCGCGCTTTAATCCGGAGCAATTCTGGACAGCCGAAAGTCGAGCCTTTATAACACGGCGCTCTCGCGGAACCCTGCGACGGGTTCCACGAAGCGAGCGGCCAAAGTGTGCCCAGGTAGCTCAGTTGGTAGAGCACTGCACTGAAAATGCAGGTGTCGGTGGTTCGATCCCGCCCCTGGGCACCAACTCGCAAATTCGATTTTGATTCTGCTCGGCTTTTTTCTCGCAAAGTCCCACTTTGAGAAAATGAAATCGCACTCCATCACTTCCGCCTTGTGTAGCGCTTCGTTCGTCTGCTTTCGGTGGGTTGAAACCGACATAACGCGCTTCCTAAGCAACGTCAGCTAATGACCCAGAGTGGTCATCATCAGGCTTACAAAATGACAGCCCGTTACAGAAGAAATTAATTCCATGACGATCCCGCAATATTTTTCAGCGACCTATGCAGAAGCACGCCGACAATTCCTTGAGGCCGCCCGTGCTGGCGGCGCCATTATCGATGGCGACGTCAATCCTAACGCGAGAGGGATGAGTGGAGAGGAACTTGCAACCGATGTGGCCCGTTTCGGCGACAGGGATGCGGAAAATCTTTTCGTCATTTGCTCGGGCACCCACGGCAATGAGGGCTTGTGTGGCTCCGGTTGTCAGATTGGCTTGATCAAAGAGGGCATCATTAATGCCCGGCCGCAATCGGTGGCGGTGCTGCTCGTGCACGCCGTAAACCCTTATGGATTTTCTCATATCCGCCGGGCGACCGAGGACAATGTCGATCTCAACCGCAATTTCCGGGATTTCTCCAAACCGCCGCCTGAGAACCCACGCTACGCCGAAATTCACGATCTGCTCGTTCCGTCCGATTGGGACGGGCCCGCTCGCGCGAAAGCTGACGCCGCGCTCACGGCTTGGCGTGAGGCCAATGGCGGCATGCCGGCCTACCAGGCCGTGGTCGCCGGTGGCCAGTATACGTATCCGGACGGCATGTCCTTCGGTGGGCAGAGCGCCACGTGGTCGAACAAGACTTTCCGCGCGATCATTTCGAAACATGGCGTTGCCGCGAAGCGCGTCGGTTTGATCGATGTCCACAGCGGCCTGGGGCCGACGGGCTATGGCGAGCCGATTTGCATTCTTGCGCCCGACACGCTGGGATTCGAGCGTGCGAGGGCGTGGTGGGGCAGGGAGGTGACGTCATTAGCCGACGGCACGTCCACGTCGCCTACTGTCACGGGTCCGCTCATCGGTAGCGTAGCGGAAAGCCTGCCCGACGCCGAGACGACGTCGATCGGTCTCGAATTCGGCACCGTCGAATTGCGTGAGGTGCTGGAGTCGATCCGCGCCGACAACTGGCTCTACGCGCGGGGTCTCAAGTTGGGCCTCAGTCTGGACTCGGCACTTGCCCGGGAAATCAAGAAGAAGATGCGCGACGCGCTCTACATCGATACCGACGACTGGAAGGAAAAGGTCTACGCCCGCTGTGCCGACTTTACCGAGAAGGCCTTTCGCGGCCTAACGACATAGAGACCGGATGTTTGCCTGAAACGCCGAGCGGGGCCGTCTTACCATATCCAGGATCGCGAGCGTGAGTCCGCTTTTGGGGATAAGCGGACGTGCCCAAAGACCACAAATTAGGTGGGACGATCTTAAAAATACGCATTGAGACTCAATAGGACGTTTGGCAAAGGCGGGACACGATAGGTCATTAGAAGCTCAAACTAACCTGACGCCGCCCCTGAGCACCACTCTTCAATCTTCAAACAAAGACAACTTCCCACTCGCACTCAACGTTGAGGCTCGTTACCTGATTCCGCAGCCGGCAACTCCGCGTACGCTTGCGGCAGCAACCGGGCGAGGCGAGCGGACCATGCGCGCTGTCCATCGGCGGCGGCGATCAAATCCTGGCGGATCTCGATCAGCACGTGATGCAGATGGCGGCGCTCGGCATGGACCGGGATGGTGTAGTCGGTCGCGTCGCTGACCGAATACGGCGCGTTGTCGCCGACAGCGAATTCCTTCTCGGCGTTAAGCAGCGCCATCAGGCGATGGGCGAAGCGCGGATCGCGATTGTAGAGCACAGCCGCATGCCATGGCCGCGACACGCCCTTGAAGACCGGCGTGAAGCTGTGCAGCGCGATCAGCGCCACGGCGCGGCCGGCTTGCTTGCGGTGGTCGAGTTCGGCTTCGATCCGATCGTGATAGGGCCGGAAAATTTCGCGAACGCGCGCAGCCTTTTCGTCGTTGCTCAAGCCGACATTGCCCGGGATCGGGGTGAGCTCGCTGATCTCGGCGATCGACGACGGCACGCCCGGAGGACGGTTACAATCGATGACGAGGCGCGAATAGTTCTGCTGGATCAGCGTCGCATCGAGCGCGTCCGCCAGCAGCCGGCCCAGTGCGGCAATGCCGATGTCCCAGGCGATGTGCCGTTGGCAGTCCGCTTCGGCAACGCCAAGCCGGCCGAGCGCACGCGGCATGATGTTGCCGGCGTGGTCGGCGACCAGCAAAAACGGCGATGCTCCCTCAAGCCGGGAGACTGTGACGGGGGCACGCTCATCGGCCGCCAGCAGGATTTTTGCCACCTCGGTCATTGGCTCACGACCGCGAAGTCCCTAGGCCGCATGGGAGCCGGCCTGGACACCGTCGGTCCGGGATTTGGCCCAAAAAATGCATGTTTGACCAAGCGACGTGAACTGTCGATAGCCGGACAGAGCGATGGAACTCGCTGGCGCATTCATTATGATGGGACGGCAATGCCGATTCTCAGCATCAAACACGTGACCACCTATCAGTATCATCAGCCGGTCGCCTTTGGCGAACACCGCATGATGCTGCTGCCCCGCGACGATCACGACCAGAAAGTCCTCCGGTCCGAAATCGAAATCACGCCGCGCCCGCGGCAAATCGCCTGGACGCGGGACCGTTTTGGCAATCACGTGGCCATGGCGGAATTCGACGATCGGGCGTCGGAGCTTCGCTTCGTCAGCGATATCCATCTCGACCATGCGCCAGGCGACTTCAGCGCAACCGATATTCCGGATTTTGCCCGTACCTATCCGTTCGCTTACCGCAGGGGCCGCCCTTCCGGCCTCGCGCGCTATCTCCGGCCGCTGTCGCCCCATGCGGAGGTCGATCGCTGGAGCGCAGGTTTTCTTCGCCCGGACGGATCGGCCGACACCCACGACCTCCTCGTCGCCATCACGCAGACGATCGCGGGCAGCTTCAAACACGTCGCCCGGCACGAAAAGGGCATCCAGAACTCCGGTCCAAACCCTCGAGCGTGGTACCGGCTGCTGCCGCGACCTCGCGGTGCTGATGATCAGCGCGCTGCGCGCGCGCGGATTCGCGGCGCGCTTCGTATCCGGCTATCTGCATTTGGCCGGAGATAACGACGACGACGATGACGAGCTGAATGGCGGCAATACCCATGCCTGGGTCCAAGTCTATGTTCCCGGACCGGGCTGGGTCGATTTCGATCCGTCCGGCGGCGTTGTCGGAAATCAGCGTCACGTCCGCGTCGCGGTCGTTCCGCATCCGCGCGAGGCGATCCCGCTGCAAGGCACCTGGTTCGGCAATGCGTCCGATCATCGGGCGATGAATGTCGCCGTGAAAGTCAAAGTGGCGGCGAACGCCGGCCCCTGAGGCGTTATGGGCGTGGGACAGATTGATCCGGCTTACGAACAAGAGCCGGCACCATGATCGGCAGCCACCTGACAACGCGGCGGAACTTTTATGCGGTTTCATGGGTAGTACACGACGGGCAAGCGTCCTTTGATGCATGCCGAAGAGTTATTTGATGAAGATTTGCGCCGGCTACGAAATTTCCTACGACTGTCCGCAGCCAACTCCGATGATCTTGACGCTGAGCGTTCATTCATCGCGCATTCCAGACTTGCTGACGCCGGATCAGATGCGCATCGATCCTCCGATTGCCGCCAACATCTACCAGGATGGTTTCGGCAACACGTGCCACGTGATCCACGCACAGCCCGGACGGCTCACCGTTTCGGCGGATTTTTTGATCAACGACAGCGGCGCGCCGGACGATGTCGCGCCGGATGCCGAACAACATTCACTGGAAAAGCTTCCGGTCGAGACTTTGGTTTATCTGCTCGGCAGCCGGTATTGCGAGACCGACCGCTTCATCAATATTGCCTGGAGGAAGTTCGGCACTGTCAAAAAGGGGTGGACGCTGGTTCAAACTATCTGCGACTACGTCAACGATCGTCTCAAATTCGGTTACGAGCACGCCAGCCCGACCAAGACTGCCTGGGATGCGCATGCCGAGCGGCGCGGCGTGTGCCGGGACTTCGCGCACCTCGCGATCACGCTCTGCCGCTGCATGAACGTGCCGGCACGTTACTGCACCGGCTATCTGGGCGACATCGGCGTGCCGCCCGACCCTTCGCCGATGGATTTCAGCGCCTGGTTCGACGTCTATCTCGGCGGCCGCTGGTACACCTTCGATGCGCGCCACAACACGCCGCGCATCGGCCGCATTCTGATGGCGCGCGGGCGCGACGCCACCGACGTCGCGATCGTCACGTCATTCGGCCCCTGCACGCTCGCGAACTTCAAGGTGATCACAGACGAGGTCCCGTCGGCCGCGCCGGCCATGGGGCAGAACGCCAATTCACATTGATGTCGCAGCGAACCTGCTGCGCCTTCGCGGACGAATCCGCCCCAGCCTGCGATCAGAACGAGCGCTCGACGCAATTTGACGCCATTATGGTTTACGCGCCATTGCGCTGGCGATCTTTTCCGCCGGACGGCCCAATTGCATGGCGGGTGAGCGCTCCTTCAGAGTTGAAGATTAACGAAACCTAAAACGATGTCGGCTAGCCAATCAGGCAGCCTGGATCGTGACTGGGTAACCCGCACGGGGCATGATGTTTCAGATCTGGACCGGTTTAACGAGCCAGCACGATTGGGGCGTGATCCTCGCCGTCGCAGTGGCGAGCTTTCTGGCGGGCACCGCCGCCACGGCGCTCTTCAACCTGGCGCGAGGCGGCGACAAAGGCCGCCTGCTTTCGCTCGCCCTCGACAACATGACGCAGGGCGTGGTGATGTTCGATGCCGCGGGACGCCTCGTCGTCAGCAACAAGCGTTATTTGGAGATCTACGGTCTATCTCCGGACATCATCAAGCCCGGCGCCACGTTGGCCGACATCGTCCGGCATCGCGCCGAAATCGGCAGCCTTGATCGCGATCCGGCGCAGTACCGTGCCGACCTGATGGATATCATGTCAGCCGGAAAAGTTGTCAGCTTCGTTTCGGAGCTTCGCGACGGCCGCTCTATCTCGGTCGTCAATCGCCCGATTCCCGGCGGCGCCTATTGGCTCGGAACGCATCACGACATCACTGCGCGTCGCGAGGCGGAAAGAAAAAGCACGTTGCTGAGCGAGCAGGAAGCTCGCCGTGCCGTCGTCGACGAGGCTATTGCGTGGTTCCGCGGGAGCGTCGAAAGCATCCTGAAAACCGTTGCCGAGAGCGTCGCGGCCATGAAATCAACCGCCAGCGTGCTGTCGGCAACGTCGAATAAGACGACCGCACACACAGCCGGGGCGGTGCAAACATCCAACGAAGCTTTCAGCAGCGTTGCAATCTGTGCGACCGCGGCGGGAGAATTATCGCGGTCCATTGCGGAGATCAGCCGTCAGCTCGTTCACGCCTCGGAAGTCGTGACGGCTGCTGCGACCGAGGCGCAATCGACGAATGACGACATCGCCGGCCTCGCCCAGGCCGCGCAGAAGATCAACGACGTCATCAAACTCATTCAAAGCGTCGCCGGACAAACCAACCTGCTGGCACTGAATGCAACGATCGAAGCGGCGCGCGCCGGAACGGCCGGCAAGGGATTTGCCGTTGTCGCCTCCGAAGTCAAAGCGCTGGCGGTGCAAACCGCGAAGGCCACGGAGGTCATCGCCGCTCAGATCGCCGGCGTCCAGTCCTCGACGCAAAGCGCCGTGCATGCCATCGGCAGCATTACGGGCCGCATGCAGGATATTCAGCAATTCACCTCGGCCATCGCGGCGGCAGTCGAACAGCAGCATGCCTCGACCAGCGAGATTTCCAACAATGTCGCGGCCGCAGCGACCGGCACGAAGTCCGTGGTCTCGGTGCTGCAGAGCGTATCGGGCACCATTTCGGACATGCGCAGCTCCGCCGATACGGTGCTGGCGGCCTCACAGGCGGTCGAGAGCGCCGCCGATCAGTTGCGCGCCAACGTGGACGGCTTCCTGCGCAAAGTTGCGATGTAAGCACTGGCGCATGCGAGCATGACCCCAAAGGATCATGCCTACATCGACGCGCGCTCGAACGACGCGTGCTCAACGGCATGACGCGGTAATACCAGCCGCTCGACGACGCCGATGAGTGCGAAGAAGACCACGCCCAGGACGGTCAGCGCCACGATGCCGGCGAACAGCAGCGCGGTATCCATGTTGCCGTTGGCGATCAGGAGCAAATAACCCAGACCGCCCTGGCCGCCGACGAACTCGCCGACAACCGCGCCGACGACCGCAAGGGTGATCGAAATCTTCAGACCGGCGAAGATCGACGGCAGCGCATTCGGCAGCTGGATCTTGAAGAAGGTCGCCACTGGCCCAAGCCCCATGGATTGGGCGAGATAGATTTTCTCGCGCTCGATAGCGGCCAGTCCCATCGCGGTGTTGATGACGACGGGGAAAAACGCGATGAGAAACGCGATGAGCACTTTCGGCAGCAATCCGAAACCGAACCAGACCAGGAACAGCGGCGCGACCGCGACTTTTGGCACCGCCTGCGAGGACACCAGCAGCGGATAGATGGTGCGGGCGAACGGCTTCCAGAGGAAGATGGCGAGGGCCAGCGGCACGCCGACCGCTACGCTCAGCGCAAAACCGAGCAGAATCTCGAGCGTCGTCCCCAGGCTTTGCTTGATCAGCACCGCGGCGTTCGCATCCATGGCCTGGCCGATCGCGCTCGGCGCCGGAAACAGATAAGGCGGAATCGAAAACAGCACCGTTGCGGCTTGCCAAATGGCGATCGTTACCACGACCATGCCGATCGGATAGATGAGAGCGGCAAGCCGATCGCGCCGCGCCCGTGCCATACGGCGCTGCGCAACGCCGGCTTCGACCTCCTCGATGCTCACCGCGTTTCGCGGCATCACGAACGAATCCGCCATTTGCGTCATTGTCGTGCTCCTCGTCAGGGCCGGCTCAGTGCTCCCGCAACACGCCGCGCGCCAAGAATAGGTCCAAAATCTGCCGGCTGTAATCGGCGAATTCCGGGGTTTCGCGCATCGCCAAGGTGCGCGGCCGCGGCAGATCGATGTCGATGATGCGGTCGATACAGCCGGGCCGCGGCGTCATGACAATGACGCGGTCCGACAGGAAAACCGCTTCTGCGATGCTATGAGTGATGAACAACACCGTCATCTTCCGCTCGCTCGCGAGCGCCTGAAGATCAATAACGAGCTGATCCCGGGTCAACGCGTCGAGCGCGCCGAACGGCTCGTCCATGAGAAGATGATCGGGATTGTGAATAAGCGCCCGGCAGATCGAAACCCGCTGCCGCATGCCACCGGACAGTTCGTGGGGAAATTTGTCCTCAAATCCGGAGAGCCCGACCGAGGCGAGGAGGTCGCGGGCGCGTTCTTGCGCTTCCTCACGATCCATTTTGCGCGCTTCGGCCTGCAGCATGATGTTGCCAAGTGCTGTCCGCCACTCGAGCAGCACCGGGCTCTGAAACACAATGCCGATGTCGGTGCGCGGCCGATCGACGCCGTGGTTGCCGACCCTGATTGCGCCGCTCGACGGCGGAATCAGGCCGGCCGCGATCATCAACAGCGTGCTCTTGCCGCAGCCGCTCGGCCCGACATGGGAGATGAATTCGCCACGGCGTTGCGTAAAGGAAATATCGTTGAGCGCACGCACTTCGCCGTCGCGCGTGGCGTAGACCTTGGACAGATTCTCGACCCGGAGATAGGTCTCATGGTCGTTTGTGACTGTGTTCACGCTGCCGCCACCGCTTAGGCCTCTTGCGGCGGCACGAACTCCTGGCCGGTCGGCACGAATTCGTTGGTGTAAAGTTCGCTCGCCGCAATCGGAGTGGTCACGCCGCCATACTCCTTGAGCACTTGGATGGTGGAAGCCCAATCGGCATCTGACCCCCAACCCAAGGGCTTGCCCTTGGTGTTCGGTGTCAGCCAGAGCTTCCACGAAATCTCGAACTCGCGCTTCGTGATCGCCGGATCGACGGTTTCCTGGAACTTCTTCACGGCGGCCACCGCTTCGTCCACATGCTGTCGCCCATAGAGGAAACCCTTGATCGACGGCGGAACGAACGCGCGGACGAGATCGGGATCGCTCTTGAGCAGGTCCTGATGCACGATGATGCCGTTGCTGACCACGCTGACACCGGCATCGGCGAACCAGAAGATGCGTACCTCCTTCTTACCACGGATTTCGAGCGTCGGCACGTAGCTCGACACGTAGCCGCCAATCGCATCGACCTTGCCGGTGATCAATGCCGGCCCGATGCCGGCCGGATCGACATTGACGACCTGGACTTTCGTCACATCGATACCGGCGCCTTTGCAGAAGGCCGGCCATTGCTGCGTGACTGCGCTGCCCGCGCTTATGGCGATGACCTTGCCTTCGAGATCCTTCGGCGTCTTGATGGGTGAATTGGCGAACAACATGATGGCGCACGGGTTGCGCCGAAAGACGCTGCCGACCGTCTTGATGCCCATGCCCTTGGAGACGCCGTTGCCTACAACGTAGCCGTCGGCGAACCCGATTTGGGTCGCCTTGCTGGCAACCAATTGGGCGGTGCTGCCTGAGCCTTTGCCTGCGGTGATCGAGACGTCGAGCCCGGCATCGCGATAGAAGCCCTTCTCCTGGGCCAGCAGAAAACCGACATGGGGGCCCTGGTAAATCCAATCGAGCGTCATCGCCACCGGCTTAAGTGAACCTGCGGCACGAGCCCGGAACGGCGCAAGCGGCAAGGCGAGCGCGCCCGCGGCCAACGTCGATGTCTTGAGAAAACGTCGGCGGGATATCGGCTTGCCCCGAACGGCATGAGGGCTCATGGCTTCACCTCCGCGTATCAGTGTGACGGCATCGCGACAGCCGAGCTTGTCGCCGGAACTGTCGTGCCGCGTCATGTCGCGGCTCTTTTTTAAGCAAGACGTGTGCCAGGGAATTCGGAGTGCGGCATTACGCCGGCCCGCGCCTCCGATTTCGTCATTCGGTTGCGGGCGTCCAAAAAAATTCGCGGCTGCGTTGCGCGATAGAACGATCGCCGGGCGCGCGCTTCGCCGTCACGCGTGGCGTAGATTTTGGAGACGCGGAGTTGCGCGCGATCGTCGCCGACGACGATGCTGACCTGAGACGCCGCTCAGGCCTCTTGGGGCGGCACGAATTCGGCGCCCGTCGGCACGAACTCGTTGGTGTACAGCGCGTTCGCGTCGAGCGGCGTTGTTACGCCGCCATATTGCTTAAGCACGTTGACGGTGGCGGCCCAATCGACGTCGGAAGCCCAGCCCAGCGGCTTGCGCTTGGTGTTCGGCGTCACCCAGGTCTTCCACGACAGTTCCAGCTCGCGTTTGCTGATCACCGGATCGATCGTCTCCAGATATTTCTTGACGGTCGCCACCGCCTCGTCGGGATTCTTGCGCCCGTAAAGAAACCCCTTGATGGTCGGCGTCACGAACGCGCGGACCAGTTCGGGATCGCTCTTGAGCAGATCCTGGTGAACGACGATGCCGTTGCTCACGACGGTCACGCCGTAATCGGCAAACCAGAAGATCCGCACCTGTTTCTTGCCGCGAATTTCGATCGCCGGCACGTAGCCCTGCGCGAAACCGCCGATCGCCGCAACCTTGCCATTGATCAGCGCCGGACCGACGCCGGCCGGATCGATGTTCACGACCTGAATCTTGGATGTATCGACGCCGGCACCTTTGGCAAAGGCGGGCCATTGCTGGAACTGCGCGCTGCCCGCAGTCATCGCGATACTCTTGCCCTCCAGATCCTTCGGCGTGTTGATACCGGAATTGGCGAGCACCACGGCGGCGGCCGGATTGCGGCGGAAGATACTGCCGACGCTCTTGATGCCCATGCCCTTGGAGACGCCGTTGCCAACCACATAACCGTCGGCAAAGCCAAATTGCGTCGCCTTGCTGGCAACGAGTTGCGCCGTGCTGCCCGAGCCCTTGCCGGAGGTGATGGCGACGTCGAGGCCGGCCTCGCGATAAAAGCCCTTCTCCTGCGCCAGCATGAAGCCGACATTGGGACCCTGGAAAATCCAGTCGAGCGTCATCGTCACTTGTTTGAGAGAACCCGCGGCGCGCGCCCGGAATGGCGCGGCAGCCGGCACAGCGAGCGCGCCCGCGGCCAGCGCCGAGCTTTTTAGAAAGCGGCGACGAGAGATCGGCGCCTGCGTTCCCATCTGACGGCTCACGGTACGAGTTCACGATACCGACTCATGGCATCACCTCACATGATCCCCGCGGCTGCGGAGCGGCAAGCATATAGGCAAGACACGGACGCTGTCATGATCGACATATGCGTTCCGGCCGCGCCCTTAGAGCGCACCGCTGGCGAAGCAAGCGGTATGCCAGCGAAGGCGCACCGACGAGAGAGGCCATCGAAAATCCGAGGAACGCAACGGATGTCTTCAAGAAGCGCGTTCGCGCACCGGTTCGAGGGCGATGCGGGCAAAGGTCGTCATGATCTTCAGCCCGGCTTCGATCGAGCCTCGCAGCGAACCGGCGACTTTGGATTCTCCGCCCAAGCGGCGGCGATAACCAACCGGCACTTCGAGGACCCGCAACCCGGCACGCGCGACCTTCATCTGCATTTCGAGGTTCCAGCCATAGGTGAGTTCACGCATGCCGAGTGCCAGCAAAGTGTCACGGCGAATTGCGCGAAACGCGCACATGTCGGTGTAGCGCACGCCGTAGAGGAGGCCCGTCAGCCAGCCCGCAATGAGACCGGCGAGAATTTGGTGCGACGCCATGCTGCCCGGCTCGCGCTCGCCGCGCGCACGCGAGGCAATGACGAAGTCGTAGTCGCCGGCCCGGATGGGCGCGACCATGGCCGCAATGGCGGCCGGATCGTCGGCACCGTCGCCGTCCATGAAGACGATGATGTCAGCGTCATCGGCGGCGCGCGCACCTTCCAGGCAAGCGCGACCATAACCGCGTCCAACGGCGACGACCTCCGCACCGGCGCGACTTGCCTCGTCTCGCGTGCCATCGGTGCTGCCGCCATCGACGACGAGGACCCGGTCGACGACAGTGCGGGGTATCTCGGCGACGACTGTGGCGATCGATTCAGCTTCGTTGAACGTCGGGATGACGACGGCGACGGCCACGGCGCCCGCCGCGTGCGGGGTCCGCGAGGCCGCATTCGCGGACTGTGCTAAAGGCTCCATCGCAATCCGCAACTCGCGCATGCCTCCGGCGGCTTGTCGGACAGCAGCGCTTTGCGGAAATCACTATAGGCCGGACCGGCCCAGATTTCGCGCAGCGTCTGCTGCGTCGCATCGCCGAGCGTGTAGTTTTCATAGCCGCGCTGGGAAAACGGCGCGATACAGCACGGCAGCGCGCGACCATTCGCCGTGAAATACATCACGGTCCACGGCCGGCGGCAGAGCGACCATGGCGATCCGCTGTCAGCGCGCTTGAGACTGAGGCCCGGCTCGGCGGCGGCGCCCGAAGCGCTGAAGCTGACGCCGAGCGATTTGGCGAGTGCGGCGGCACGATCGATGTGGATCGCCTCGTCGCCCGAGAGTTGCTCGTAGAGCGCCTGGTCCGGCCGCGCCTTGCCGATCGAATTCTCTTTGAAGAACACCAGACGCTGCAGATGGACTTCCTTGACGCCGGTCTCGGCCGCAACGCGGACGAACTCAGGCAGCTCTTCGATCGTCTCGCGCAAGCCTGTCAGCCACGCTGAAACACGCGGCTTCACGTGACCCTCTCGTTCCTGCAATTCGCGGAATGCGCGCACATTCTTGAGGATACGGTTGAAGTAGTTCTTGCCGCGAACGGCCACATAGGACTCGGCGTTGGCGGCGTCGAACGAGACGCGCAGCTCATCCAGTTCGGCCGCAATGAGCGCACGGCCGTTTCGCTCGTTAAGAACGGTGCCGTTGGTATTGAACAAAACGTAGGTGCCGCGGTCCTTCAGATAGCGCACCATGCGCGGCAGGTGCTTCACCAGCATCGGTTCGCCGACGCCATGCAATACGGCGCGATGCAAGAGCGGTATCTGATCGACGATCGACTTGAATAAATCCCAGCTCATGTCGGCCGGCGGCTCGAGTTCCTCGTAGGTCCGCGGGCAGGTCGTGCATAAGAGGTTGCAGCGGTTGGTGGTCTCCAGATAGAGACAGACCGGCTCGTGCTCCGGCACGTCGCTGTCGGCCTGAACGCTTTCGAAATAGCGCTTCGGATCGACCGCCCGTTTCGACACCACAATGCTCATTATCCAATCCTCGAAATGCTTTCAGCGAATCAACGCGCGGCGCAGGCACGCAATTCTTCAACCTGGGCGAAACCTTCGATGCGGCGGATGAAATCGGCATCTTGCCACAGATCATTCAGCAATTCCGCCGTCCGGCCGGCATGATGCGACTGACGTGCATCGCTCCTGCGCCGGGGCAAATCAGACCTGCCCAGTTCGGCGTGCAGTCTGCGCAAGTCCTCAACATCATCGACGTCATACCAGACCGGCAGCCTGTGAACCTCGAGTTTGATCTCGCGCGCCCGTTCGAGTGTTTGTTCGGCGACGCGCTCGGTGCTCCAGGCGATGTCCTCGAACATGCGGCGGTGAGCGACTTTGAGACCAAGCAGATAATAGCCGCCATCGCTCGACGGGCCGAGCACAGCACGGTCGCCAGGCTTGGCCAGCATCTCGGCCGTCTCGATCAAGAACGCCGTCGGCAACGTCGGACTATCGGAATTGAGCACGACGGCGGATGCGTGTCCGCGCGCCAGGATCTCTTCGACCGTGCGCAGCAGGCAATCGCCGAAATTCGGCAGCCACGCATCAATCAGTCCGATCGACGCCGGCAAAGTCCGGCCGAAAAACTCCTCCGAGCCCGGCGGGCCGTAGGCCGCGTAACCGGCAATTCCGGCGTTCGGCGCGGCATGACGGGCGGCAAGCAGCACGTTATCCGCCACGTCCTGCAGAAAGGCCGTGTTGAGGTTGGCGGCCTCGCCGAATGTCATCGGCGGAACGAGACGGGTTTTGGCGCGTCCTGGGACCGAGGCCTTTGCCATGAAGGCAATCCCGCAGGTGTGCAGCCGCGATCCACGGATGAGATCCTGCGAGTTGGAGGGAAGCTCGAACTCAGCACGGTTTGAAACAGGTTTCCCTTCGAATTGATTCGCATGATCCATCCCAATCCCCCTTAAAAATTCCGATGCGATTGACCAACGACGCACTGAGAAATGCTCGCAAAGAGCCCCGCAAAGGGCCAATCAATTCCGCCTCACCCCCTACAAGTCGGAAAACACCAAAAAGTTATCCGCTTCACCAAGTCGTGATTACAATCATGTTCTCAACGCCGGGCGAGCGCCACGCGGATGGTTGAATTGTTCGACAGGGGAGTTGCGTCCGCTCCCTGCCAGGTCGGCGCGGCCGCATATTCGCTGGGCGGCATGTCGAGCGACGCCAACTGCCGGCCCAGGATGCCGACGGCTTCGATTGGCACCGCGACGGGACGCCCAAACCAGCCGAACCATTTGCTGTATGAGACGATGAGCTGAATCCGACCTTGCGGCGTGCGCACGACTTCCTTCACAAAGCCGAGCGTCGAATTGTTGTCGTCGAGCACGGGCAGACCGATGAGGTCGCCGACGCGGACGGGTTGCGGAAAACGCCGCTGCATGCGCTCGTCCATTGGCATGGGCTTTTGCGCATCGTTCATGCCGGTGGGCGGGATCATGGCCTGAGCCATGACCCAAAATGGACTCGCCACCGCAATCGGCGTCGCCGCGACCGTCGGTACCGTCGCGCCAATGGCCATACCGAGCGCCAGACCCGAGACCGCGACCTTCAGCTTCGTCATTGCGATTCTCCTGATCAATAGCGCCACGCGATTTTGTGAACCAGATTTGCGTTGCGAGGGGTATTTCACAACCGTACTGTCCAAACTGCCCGTGCGGGGAATTTGAGGAAGAAAACCCGCTCTTGGCCGACCAACGCTTCAGATACTGCTACGAATATCCGATACGATGCACTGACCGCCTCGGATCACCGCGTAGGAAATCTTCTCGATGGCAACGTCAAACGTCAAATCAACCGCACGGCATGAGCATCGTCTGCACCCGCTCCCTTTGCGCATCATGCACTGGATCAACGCCCTCGCCATCTTCATCATGATCGGCAGTGGATGGAAGATTTATGACGACGATGTGATTTTCGGCTGGCTGCATTTTCCAGACGCCCTGGTGATCGGCAAGTGGGCGCAATATGGCCTGCAGTGGCACTTCTTCGGAATGTGGATTTTCGCCATCAACGGGCTCGCCTATCTGACTTACGGGCTCGTGACCGGGCGCTTTCGACGAAAGCTTTTTCCGATCTCGATTCGCGAAATCCTCGCGACCGTCGGCGACGCATTACGTTTCCGCCTCGGCCACGATGACCTGACGCACTACAACGCCGTGCAGAAAATTCTCTACCTTGGCGTCATGCTGGTCGGCATTCTCATCGTGATCTCCGGACTGGCTTTGTGGAAGCCCGTGCAATTCTCGGAACTCTCAGCTCTCTTCGGTAATTTCCAAACCATCCGTCTCGTGCACTTCCTGTGCATGTCCGCGATCGTGGCATTTCTGGTCGTTCACGTGACGCTGGCGCTGCTGGTGCCGCAAAGCTTGCTGGCCATGCTGACAGGCGGCCCCGTTGCGGTCGATGACGCGGCGCGAACCGCCGCAAGAGCGGCCGAAGTCGAAGCAACTCACTAAAAGGGAGAGCCAGCATGCTTCGAACCCGCACGCCATCCATATTTCGGCCCAACAAACCGATCGATCAAGGCGTGCTGAGGGAGCATCGGGCGTTGGTCAAAGATATCAACCGCCGCAACGTTCTCCGCGGCACACTCAGTCTTGGCGCACTGACGCTCTTGACCGGCTGCGACGTTTCCGAGAACGACTCGGTGCAAAAAATGCTCCGCGCTGTCTCCGCCTGGAATGATCGAGTCCAGGAGACGATCTTTCGTCCTAAACATTTAGCACCCACCTTCAACGCTTCGCAGGTCGTCAAGCCGGCACGGTTCAACGCCTATTACGATATCGAGGACGTGAAGCCGGTCGATGGCGCGACTTGGAAATTGGAACTTACCGGCCTCATCAAGGACAAGCGGCCTTGGACGGCACAGCAGATCTATCAATTGCCGGAGCAGGAATTGATCATCCGGCATATCTGCGTCGAAGGATGGGATTACATCGGACAGTGGTCCGGCCCGAATCTGCGCAGTTTCTTCGAGCGCGTCGGCGCCGACCTGACGGCGAAGTATGTCTATTTCATTTGCAACGACGATTATACCGAAAGCATCGACATGGCGACCGCACTGCATCCGCAGACGATTCTCGCCACCAAATACGCCAACGACATCCTCGCCGATCCGTTTGGCTATCCGCTGCGGCTGCGCACCTCCACCAAACTCGGCTACAAGAACGCCAAGTGGATCAAGGCCATTGAAGTCACCAATGAGTTTCGCGACACGTTTTGGAGCAAGCAAGGCTTCAACTGGTTCGCCGGTATTTGAGGCGCGATCCACCTCTCATTCGCGGCGACCGGGCCGGAAGACGCCGGCGAACAATCCGGGCATCCGCTCACGCTACCGCGCCGTCGAGACCGATACATAAATCCGCCATTGCCCGTTACGGCCTTCGGCCAAGCGATAGTCGGGGCTGTGGGCAAATGGATCGTTGGTCCACGCTCCGTCTTGCGGAACGACAACGACGACATTGCATGCGAACCTCGTTGCCATTTCGTGCACGTCTTCGGATGTGCCGGCGCCACCAAACACCCGGACGAACTGTGCGTTGATCGCTTCTCGCCGATCGGCCGGCACCGGCGCAAAGGGAAGCGCCAATTCGCGCCCGGCAAAGCATGAGCTCCGATTGGCCAACAACGCCCACGATATATTGACCGGCCATGGCGTCAGGTCTTGCAGAAAGAGCGGATTGTTGGCGACGCGAGAAGTCGGCGAGGCATAGCGGCGTACCGCCGCCCAGAGCTCGGGCGCCTTCGCGAACGTTTGGCCGCTCGCCTTCGGCGAGCCATCGACATTGGACCTTATCATATTGACCGTGTCGGGCAGACTGAGGGTGAGGCCACCCAGCGCGATCGCGATGACCCAGGGCCGGCGGCCGGCAAGCATCATGCCCGCCACGGCGCTGACGATCAGAATCATTGCCGCCGGCAAGACGGCGCGCAAGCCGAGATCATTGTTGTCGCCGAGCGTGCTGACCAGGAGCCAGGATGCGATGAGGCCCGCCGCAGCAAGACATGCGAAAGCCGCGACGGCGAGTCTCTCCGGACCCGGAACGGCTCCGCGCAACATCACGACCAGCGCAATCGCGCCCGCAGCGTACGTTGCCGGAAGCTCGATCGGCAGCAGGACGAGCCAATACGCCGGCAAATCCAGCAGGCGGCGCAGCGGCTGCGGAAACATGTCGCCAAGAACTTCGAAATGATGGACGACGATCGGCGCATGGTCGCCGCGCACCGCAACCGTCGCAAGCTGGTCGAGAATGAGGGGGCTGATGAGGCCCGCCACGAGCACGGCGGCGATCATCAATCCGATCACGAAATGAAGCCGCCGCGCGCGGTCGACGCCGAGAAGGAGGAGCGGCGCCGCCGCCAAAGCCGCAATCGCAAATGTCACGCCGCCCACATAGGTCGAACTCTCGAAGGCGGCGGCCACGATCAAAGCCAAAGTCAAAAGCAGCGTCGCACTTTGCCGCCGGGCGAAGCGCGCGAGCAACAACATCGCCAGCACCACGCACGCAGCAGACATCAGATGCTGCGGCACCCATGCGGACTGAAACAGCCAGCCGGCGAAGCCGGTCGGTGAGGACAGGAACGGCGTAAGATCGTAACTGCCGAATAGCCAATTGAAGGTCGCACGCAACGACGCCGTTGACGCAAGCAGGACCACGAAGATTGCGGCGCCGGATTTCTTGGCAAGCCAGACTGCGAGCCCCATCATCAACGTCAACGACGCGAATGCTGTAAACCAGGTCAGCCCAATGTCCGCTTCCCAGCCGCTGATGCGGAGCGGCAACGCCAGTTCGGCCGCGCTGAAATGCCAGAGAAAATAATAGGCGAGACGGCCCGGCGCGCCGAATTCGCCGAAAACCGGATTAACCGGAGGCAGGCCCTGCCGCATCATCGCATCGACGATTGCAATTTTCGAATGATCGAAGATCGGATCGGCGAGGTACACGGTATCAGGACCGAACTTCGGCAGGATCGCAACGGTCGGCGCCAGCGCCAAAATTGCCGCGGCGATATAGGTCCACGCGGGGATCGCCGGTAAGTCTGTCGAAGGACCAGGGATGGGTCGTGCAAGAAATGAGGCAGCGGCGATGATGGCACACACCACGCCGACCCCGACAACGGTCATCGGGGAAAATCCGATCAGAAAAAAGATCGGCAGGACGGCAGCGCTCTGGACCGCCCAGCCCAAGGCGGGTGCTGCACCGACCGCTACAGGACGCGGCAGGACATGACGGCCGAGAGCGTATCCCAGAGACGTCCAAAACGCAGTGGCCACCAGCGCGCAGCAGGCGGCGTTGACGGCAGACGCCATATGAAACGAACCCCGAACCCTCTCGGACCAAATATCACTTCATAATGGGATATCGCCAGCCGGCGGCCGTTCACGCCGCCTTCAATACGGCTTCAACTTTGGGCCACGGGTCGGGTGCAAGATTTCTGAACGGCGCCCAGTCGGCCTCGGACATACGATCGAAAATCGCCTCTTTGACCGAAGGCCGCATCCGTAGCCGCGCCCACCAATCGTCGACGGAGGGATACTTCTCCCATAGCCCCTGCAGCTTCAAAAGCTCGAGCCGCAGAATGTAGGGAATGACTGCACAGTCGGCATTGGTGAAACTGTCGCCGGCGAGATAGGGGCCATCTTGCAGGGATTGGTTCATCCATGACAGCAGCTTCTGGTGCTGGATCAGCGCGTCCTTGACGAACTCGGAGTTGAGCCCGTGCTCGATGACGCTGCGCTTATACTCGGCGCGGCGCTTCAGCGGCGCCTTGTTGATTTCCGCAAGCCACACCTCGCGCGGGACTTTGAGAAAGGCCGGCCGAAACGCCGTCGCGAAGGTCAGGATGGTGCACGAATTGTGCACGTACTCGTCGATGAGTTTGTTGTAGAGCCGCACCCGGTGCCGCAAAAGCGGCGCCTGCGGCATGAGCGGCGGATCGGGGAAAGTATCGTCGATATAGTACAGAATGAGCGAGGATTCGATGATCGCGTGACCATCGTTGACCAGGGTGGGCACCACGCCATTCGGGTTGAGCTTGAGATAAGCCGGATCGTTCTGGTCGCCGCGCAACGTGAGGATATGCTCCTTCGGCTCCAGGCCTTTCTCTTTCAGGGCGACCCGTACCTTCTGCGCACAAACCGAATTGATGTTGTGATAGAGCTCGAGCACGTCGTCCTCCCGACTTGGATCGTGTGCGGTTGACAGCAATCATGGCTTCCCTCGCCAGTGGAGTCGAATGACAATTTTGTGCGCGATAGCATCCGTCACCGCGTAAAGTTGAAGCAGGGAGAACCGATCTCGGTGAGCAACAGGGTCCATTCGCAACCCACCAATACGAAATTGAATATTTGCCGCAGAAATCGCAGGCGATAAACAAGTGCGCACGCCTCCTCTCTTTTCGAGAGGCATTCGGCTTTGGAGGATACGCACGACATGGAGACGACTACACCGGTTTGGCCGGGCGGACGCCGCACGGCCGTCATTATCAGCGTCCTGTTCGAGACTTGGTCGGAAAAGAAATCGCCGAGCTATTTCGCCCGCACGACCCCCCTCAAGCCGGGGTCCATCGATCGCGGCGGCATTCAATGGGCGGAGTACGGCGGCAAGGAAGGGGCGTGGCGGCTCATTCGCGTGCTCGATCAGTGTCACATGCGAGGGTCGTTCTTTTGCAGCGGCCGGTCGGCCGAACTCTATCCAGATGTCTTCAAGCAGCTCACGAAGTCCGGCCACTCCGTGGAGGGCCACGGCTACGTGCAGGACCAGGCGTTTCTGGAGCTTGCGCCCGAGCAGCAAAAAGCAACGATTCGGAAGGTCGTCGATCTACTCGCCGCGGCATCCGGCCGCGCGCCCGAGGGTTGGGCGACGCCGATCTACGGCTGGGACGAGCACACATTCGCTTTGTTGGTTGAGGCCGGAATCAAATGGTATGCGGACGCGCTCGATATCAGCTTGCCGCGAAAGGAAAGCACGGCCGCCGGCCCGATCGTCGCACTACCGTGGTCGGATTTCGTCGACAACAGAGTTCTTCGCGCCAGCCCACGCGACTACCTCGATGTCTATGTCGATACATTCGACTATCTGCACAATCATGAGCCGGGCGGCCTGATCAACATCGCCATCCACTCGCACTTCGGCGGCCGCCCTCTGATCATTGCGCAATTCCAGAAACTGCTCCGCTATTTCAGCAGCTTCAGCGATGTCTGGTTCCCCACCCACCGCGAGCTGGTGGCGTGGTTCCTGCAACAGAAGGTGGACAACCTTTCTTATCAGAAGCGTTTCTTCCCGCCGTCGTGACGTTGGCCGTGAGTGAGGTTCGGAAATCCAGATCATGCTCTTTGGCAACAGCTCAGAGCGGGATTGATTTTAATTTGAACCGATTGCGCCCTCAACGCGTTACTCTGCATCGAAATTCAGCTGGCAGCGAGTGGATGACCGAACTCGGACGGTGTATCCTTAAATGACAGGTTTTCCACTCAGGGGAGGCCAAGATGAGCAACCCTGTTCGCACAATAAGCGAGCGTTTCGATAAGCCGTTTTCACGTCCTGACAATCGTCCGAGATCAGTCCATGGCGGCCGCCTTCTTGCTTTTGCGGCCGGCGCGGTGCTGTTCTCTGCGGGTACGGCACAGAGCGGACCTTGCACGGAGCAAATCGCGCGGCTCGAACAACAAGTCGGCCACACTTCGCCCGGGCCCGAAAGCGGTCCGACCGGTCCGCAATCGGTTGGCGCCCAGCTCCACCGCCAGCCGACTCCGGGCTCGGTGCAGCAGGCCGAGCATACGGCAAACGCGGACGCGGATGCCGCGCTCGACCGTGCACAGATGGCCGATGCCGCTGGCAATGCCGACGGGTGCATGGAGGCGCTTCGCGAGGCGAAACGTCTCTACGGTGTCGATTAACGCCTCAATAGGCCTCGTCCGTGTAAATGGGATCGACCGAGCCGGCCCACGGTCCGTGGAACTTCTCCAACAGTTCCTGAGCCGGCGTTGTGCCGCGCGCAAGCCGGTCCTCGAGCACTTCGAGGTAGCGTGTCTCGTCTTGTCCGCTGACGTCGAGATGTTTGCGACGCGCGAGGCCGTCACGCGCGATTTTGAGGACGTCGGTCGCGATTGCGAACACCGTGCGCCCGCGCACCATCGCGGCGAGCCCTTGTTTTGGTACGTCGTCGCGAAGCTTTTGACGCTCTTCGGCGGTCCAATCCTTGACCAGATCCCATGCAGCGTCGAGACAAACATCGTCGTACAGAATCCCGACCCAGAAAGCCGGCAGGGCGAGCAGGCTTGGCAGCGGCCCTGAATTGGCGCCGCGCATTTCCAGGTAGCGCTTGAGCCGAACCTCGGGAAAAATCGTGCTCAGATGGTTCGCCCAATCCGAAATGGTGGCGCGCGTACCCGGCATGCCGGGCAGCCGGCCCGTCAGCAAATCGCGGAACGATCGGCCGGCGACGTCGACATATTCGTCGCCGTGCTTGATGAAATACATCGGCACGTCGAGGGCATAGTCCACCCAACGTTCGAAGCTCATGCCCGGCTCGAAGGCCCACGGCAGCATGCCGGCACGCGCGTTGTCGGTGTCGCGCCAAATTTCCGAGCGGAAAGAAAGAAACCCGTTGGGCTTGCCCTCGGTAAACGGCGAGTTCGCGAACAAAGCCGTCGCCACCGGCTGCAGCGAGAGCGACACGCGCAGCTTCTTGACCATGTCGGCTTCGGACGAGAAGTCGAGATTGGTCTGCACCGTGCAGGTTCGGTACATCATGTCGAGGCCGAGCGTACCGACCTTCGGCATGTAGTTGGTCATGATCTGGTAGCGCCCCTTCGGCATTTTCGGCATGTCGGCGCGCGTCCAGCTCGGGGTCATGCCGATGCCGAGAAAACCGATCCGCAATGGCAGCGCCACTTCACGCACCTGGGCGAGATGCGCCATCAGCTCGCGCGATGTCTGGTGGACGGTTTTGAATTGCGCACCGGACAACTCGAATTGACCGCCCGGCTCAAGCGAAATCGCGCCTCCTCCGGTAACGTCGAGCAGGCCGATCACGTTCGGCCCCTCCATGATCGGCTCCCAGCCTAAGAGGTGCTGCATGCCTTCGAGCAGCGCGCGAATGCCGCGCTGTCCCTCGTACGGCACCGGGCGGTGCCCCTCGAGGGTGAAGACGAATTTTTCGTGCTCGGTGCCGATGCGGAACTGCGATTTAGGCTTGGCGCCTTCAGCGAGCCACGCGACAAGCTCATCGCGCCGCTCGATCGGCGTCAGGTCGACTTGATCACGCGCCATGCAGGGTCCCGGCCAAAATGGGCCGCGACATTACACGCGACGTGCGTCACAGGGCAATGCGGCGCCGAGACCGGCCAGTTTGCACTATGGCAACTGCCCATCTCGGGCATGGACGACGAGCCACGCCATGATCTCGGCGCTTTCCCCGATCGAGCCGAAACGGCCGGACCGCCCGCCGTGACCGGCGTCCATGTCGGTCTTGAACAGCAGGTCATGATTGTCGGTCTTGCTGGCGCGAAGGAGCGCGACCCATTTGGCCGGCTCGGCGTAGCTCACCTGACTGTCATAAAAGCCGGCAGTGACGAACATCGCCGGATAGCTCCGGCGTGCCACGTTGTCATACGGCGAGTACGACAGCATGTAGTCGTAATCCTGCTTCACCGCCGGGTTGCCCCACTCATGGTACTCCAGCGTGGTCAGCGGCACCGCCGCGTCCGACATCGTCGTGATAACGTCGACGAAGGGCACCTCGGCGACGATGCCGGCGTAGAGATCGGGCCGAAGATTGGCAACCGCGCCCACGAGCAGACCGCCGGCGCTGGCGCCCTGTGCGAAAACCACATGCCGGTCGGCGTAACCCTGGGCGATCAGCGCCTCGGTCGCGGCGATGAAATCGGTGAAGGTGTTGCGCTTCATCAGCATGCGGCCTTCTTCGTACCAGCGCTCGCCCTTCTCCTGCCCGCCGCGCACATGCGCGATGGCATAGACAAAACCGCGATCGATGAGACTGAAGGCCTGCGGCGTGAAAGTGGGCTTGAAACTGAAACCGTAAGCGCCGTAGCCGACGACCAGGGCGGGATTGCCGCCGAAGCGGCGTTTGTCTTTGCGATACACAATCGTGACGGGAACCTGCTCACCATCGGGCGCCGTGGCGTTAATGCGATCGAGCGCGTAGCGCGCCGGATCGAACCATCGGCTTGCCGCTTCCTGCTTACGCAACGTTAGACCACCGGTCGTCGTATCGAAGTCATAGATGGCTTGCGGATGCAGCGGACCGGAGAAACGGAAGCGCAGGACCGTCGCTGAGGGATCAGCGTTGGCTTCATTGTCGACCTCGAAGAAACTTGAAGCCACGCCCACTTCGGCTGGGCGCGGCAGCGTAACCTCACGGAGGCTTGGCAGATCGAACACGTGGATCGTGGTTCCGCGCTCGTCTTCAACATCGACAGCGACGAACGTTTCGAAGACCTCGAAATGGCCGAGATGATGCCTCGGCGTCTCAGGAATCAACTCGCTCCAGTGCGCAGCGTCCGGCGTTGCTTCCGGTGCGCTCATCAGCCGATAGTCCGGCGCATCCAAATTGGTATGGATGAAAAATCTGTCGCCGACGTGATCAACCTCGTAGCGCACGCCGTAGCGGCGCGGCTCGATGATCTTGAACTCGCCCTCGGGCTGATCGACCGGTAAATAACGGTATTCGCTGGTGCGCTCCTCGTCGCTGTCGAGCAAAATAAACCGTCGAGATTTCGATAGATCGAGTGAAACGCTAAAGGTCGGATCGCGCTCCTCGAAGACCAGAACGCCTCTGCCCGCATCGCCGTCGATTTGCCGCCGCCAGACCTGGTAGGTACGCACGGTTTGCGGCTCATTGCGCACGTAAAACAGCGTGCGGCTGTCGGAGGCGAATACGAGGTTCGAGGACGCATCGTCGACGCCCTGATCGACAATCTCGCCGGTCGCAATCGTTCGCACAAAAATCCGGAACTCATTGTTGCCGGCGAAGTCCACCGCGAAGGCAACCCGAGTATTGTCGGGGCTAATCGTCCAATAGCCGAGACGATACTGCGAATGGCCGGCGGCTAACGCGCCGACATCGAGAACGACCTCTTCGGCTGCGCCGGGCGAACCTTTCTTACGGCGCACAATCAACGGGTATGTGGCGCCGTTCTCGAAGCGGCGCTCATAAAGATAGCCGTTCAACGCCGCAGGTACGCTTGCGTCCTGCGCCGCCGTCCGTGCTTTCAACTCCGCCGCAAGCTCGTCGACCACGGGCTTGATCGTCTCAAGCCGCGCATCCGCATAGGCGTTCTCCGCTTGCAGGTAAGCGACGACCTTCGGGTCTTGGCGGTCGCGAAGCCAGTTGTAATTGTCGACGCGGCGGCGGCCGAAGGCTTCGAACATCTCCGGCTCAACGGGCGCAATCGGCGCCTTCGGCGGCGACATCGCCGTCCCATGGGCGAGTGTCGTCAGGTTTACCGAACGGCTTGCTGAAGGAACGAGAACCGCGGCGCCAAGCGCCAGCGCGAATCGCCTCCGGGTCAAAGGCCCTTGCATGCGTATTATTCCGCTTTTCACACCCGCCAGCCCGGCGAGAATACGAGCGAGTTGCGGAAATTAAACGGCGGAGAACGGGATCATTTGTGGCGCGGGCGAGTTATGCGGCCGCTTTGCCTTGGGCCCTTGTAAAGCCACCGTAGAACGTTTCACCGTTTTTTGCCATTTGTAACAGGAGCTTGGGTGGCATGAAGCGGTTACCGTATTTTTTTGCGAGTTTGCCGCATAAGGCGACGAAGGCCTTAACGCCCATGCCATCGATGTAGGAGATGGCTCCCCCGGTGAACGGCGCATAGCCGAATCCGAGGATCGAGCCGACGTCGGCTTCTCGCACATCGGTGATCACGCCCTCCTCGACGCAGCGAGCGGCTTCGAGGGCCTGGATGACCAGCAGCCGTTGTTTGATTTCGCCGATGTCGATCTTACCGGGCGCGAGCTTTTTGGGTTGCAAATCGGCAAGACCGGACCACAAGCGCTTAGGTCCATTCGCGGGATAATCGTAGAAACCCTTGCCGTTCTTGCGGCCATAACGTCCACGCTTCTCCACCATGTCCTCAAGCAGCGCCTTTTCGCGCGCGTCGACCGCTTTCGCTCCGAGATCGGCCTCGGTCGCCTTGAGAATCTTCCAAGCCAGATCCACCGCAACCTCGTCGTTGAGCGCGAGCGGCCCGACCGGCATACCGGCCATGCGGCCGACATTCTCGATCATCGCCGGCGGCACGCCTTCGCTCAGCATCAAGTGGCCTTCACGAATGTAGGTGCCGACCACCCGCGACGTGTAGAAGCCGCGCGCATCATTGACGACGATCGGCGTCTTGCCGATCGCGCGCACGTAGTCGAGCGCCAGCGCGAGCGCCGCATCGCCGGTCTCCTTGCCGAGAATGATCTCGACCAGCATCATGCGTTCGACCGGCGAGAAAAAGTGGATGCCGATGAAGCGCCCGCGGTCCTTAAAGGCGGCTGCAAGCGAAGTGATGGGCAGGGTCGAGGTATTGGAGGCGAGGATTACTTGATCGCCGATGACGTTTTGCACGCGGCCGATCACCTCCTCCTTGACTTTGCGGTCCTCGAACACCGCCTCGATCACAAGATCGCAATCCTTCAGCGCCGTATAATCGGCGGTCGGTGTGATGCGTCCGAGCAGCGCATCGCGGTCGGCCGACGTGGCGCGCCCGCGATTGATCAAATCGGTCATCAGCTTCTGCGAATGCGCCTTGCCTTTCTCGGCCGTCTCCGGATCGCGGTCGATCAACACCACACTCAGTCCGGCGAGCGCACTGACATAGGCGATACCGGCGCCCATGAAGCCCGCGCCCAGCACACCAATTCTCTTGAGGATCCGCGCGGGAACATTGGCCGGACGCCGGGCGCCCTTGTTGATCTCCTGCAGGGAGACGAACAGCGACCGAATCATCGCTGCGGCTTCGGGCGACCGCAGAATTTTCGCAAACCACCGCAACTCGACGCGCAGCGCCTGATCCATCGGCAACTGCAGACCCTCATACACGGCCTGCATGATGGCGCGAGCAGCGGGATAATTATCATAGGTCTCCCGGCGATAGATGGCGTTCGCCGGAGCAAACACCGCCATGCCGGCAGCCGATTGCACGGCACCGCCCGGCAGCTTGAAGCCGTCGATATCCCACGGCGCCTTGGCGGTACCGCTCGTCGCAATCCAATCCTTGGCGGCTTTGACGAGTTCACCAGCGGGGACCACGGCGTCGATGAGCTTCATCGCCTTAGCGCGGTTGACCTGAAGATGATCGCCTTTCAACAAAAACTCCAGCGCGTCGGCCGGCTTCATCATGCGCGCGATGCGCTGCGTGCCGCCGCCCCCAGGGAAAAGGCCGACTTTGATTTCCGGCAGACCGACCCGTGTTTTATCGTTTGCTGCGGCGACGCGGTGGTGACAGGCGAGCGCGAGTTCGAAACCGCCGCCGACCGCAGTGCCGTTGATCGCCGCGACCCAGGGCTTGCCGCAGGTCTCGATGCGGCGGCAAAGCAGCGAGAACTTGCGGCTTTCTTCGAACACATACGTATTCGCCGCCCCCTCGCCTTGCGATGCCACGACCTCGGCAAAGTTGCGTTTCATCGCTTCCAGCATCACAAGATCGGCGCCGGCACAGAACGTGTCCTTGCCCGAGGTGATCACCGCGCCCTTGATCGCCGCATCCGACGCGATCTGCTCGACGACGGCCGAAAGCTCCGCGAGGATGGTCATGTCGATGACGTTCATCGAACGCCCCGGCACATCCCAGGTCACAAGCGCAATGCCATCCGGATCGATGTCGACAGTGAAATTGGTGAAGGTCATTTGTACGGTTCACCGTTCTTGTGGGTGTAACGCGTGCCGCTATCGTCGCGCACGACCATGAGATCGACGTCGGGATAATCGACCCGCTCTTGCTTCGAACGGGTACCGATTTCCAGATAGATCGCGTCGCGCGCTGATTTGTTGATCAAATGATGCCCCACCTGGCTGTTGGCCTTGAAACCCGCCGCATCGCCAGGTCTGAGCACGGTCTCACCGTCGTCCTCGATCAGTACCAGCTCGCCTTCGAGGATGTAGATCAGTTCATCCTCCTTCTCGTGCCAATGCCGCAACGCCGAAGCCGCGCCAGGCTTGAGTGTTGTGAGATTGACACCGAATTGATCGAGCCCCACGGCGTTGCCGAGCCGCTTACGCTCGCGGCCGACGACGACGCGATCGAACGGCGCCGGATAACCGGTGCGGGTATCGACAGGAATTTTGGCAATATCGATTTTGGGCATTTGTCCGGCCTCGTTATGTCAGACGCGTTCGATGATCGTGGCGGTTCCCATGCCGGCCCCGATACAAAGTGTGACGAGGGCGGTTGACAGATTGCGCCGCTCCAGTTCGTCAAGCGCGGTACCGAGAATCATCGCACCGGTGGCGCCGAGCGGATGGCCGAGCGCAATGGCGCCGCCATTGACGTTGACCTTGGCGGGATCGAGATCGAAGGCCTGCAGATAGCGCAGCACGACAGAAGCAAATGCCTCGTTGATCTCGATGAGATCAATGTCGCTAAGCTTCATGCGGGATTTTTTCAGCACCTTCTCGGTGACGTCGACCGGGCCGGTCAGCATGAGGGCCGGCTCCGAGCCGATGTTGGCGAATGCCCGCACCCGCGCCCGCGGCGTAAGACCTGCGCGCGTGCCGGCGCGTTTATTGCCAACCAGCACCGCGGCAGCGCCGTCGACGATTCCCGACGAGTTGCCGGCGTGATGAACGTGGTTGACGTATTCGATTTCCGGATGCGCCTGAATGGCGACCGCATCGAAGCCGCCCAATTCGCCCATCTGCACGAATGAAGGCCGCAGAGCGGCCAACGATTGCATCGTCGTGCCGGGACGCAGGTGCTCGTCCTTGGCAAGAATCGTCAGGCCGTTGACGTCCTTGACGGTCATCACCGAATGGTTGAAACGCCCCTCGTCCCACGCTGCCGCGGCGCGCTTTTGACTCTCGACTGCGTAAGCATCGACATCGTCGCGCGAGAATCCGTATTTGGTCGCGATGAGGTCGGCGGAAATCCCCTGAGGCAGAAAATAATGCGCGACTGCGATCGAGGGATCGATCGCCCAGGCGCCGCCCGCCGCGCCGATGCCGACACGGCTCATCGAACTCGACGCCGCCGCCGATCGCCATGTCCTGCTGCCCGGCCATGATCTGCGCCGCGGCAAAGTTCACGGCGTCGAGACCGGATGCGCAAAAGCGGTTGATCTGTACGCCCGCGACGCTATCGCCATAGCCCGCGACCAGCGCCGCGGTGCGTGCGATGTTGGCGCCGGCCTCGCCGACCGGGTCGACGACCCCCATGACCACATCGTCGACCTGAGCGGTGTCGAGTTCGTTGCGGCTCTTGATGGCGCCGAGCGCTTGGCTCGCGAGGTTAAGCGCGGTCACTTCATGCAATGCGCCATCCACTTTGCCGCGGCCGCGCGGCGTGCGCACGTGATCGTAGATGAAGGCATCGGGCATCCGGTCCTCTTAAAGTCCTTCGTTATTCCGCCAACGCGTCAATCTATAGCCAAAACTCGTCGCGTTCCGAAGTTAGAATGCCTCGATCGGCAACGCCATCGTGCTGCCGGCGCCAGCTTTGATGCGAGCGAGATGCCCCGTTGCAGCAGGCATCATGCGCTCCATGAAGAAACGGCCGGTAATGAGCTTTTCATTCATCCGCGAGGCACTGTCGGCGTCCGATGCGGCTTTCAACGTCGCCGCATCTGCCATAAGGCACCACATATAGCCGAGGGCCACGAGACCAAAGAGATGCATGTAATCGGTCGCGCCGGCGCCGGCGTGATCCGGATTGCCGAGCGCGTTTTGCACGAACCACATGGTCGCCTGCTGCAGTTCGCCGAGTGCCTGTCGGAGCGGCACCACATAGGGCGCCATCGCCGCGTCTGTGCCGCGTTCTTTGATGTATGCCGACACTTCGCCAAAAAACGCTTGCAGCGCACGGCCGCCATCTTTCGGCAGCTTGCGGCCGACGAGGTCGAGCGCCTGAACGCCGTTGGCGCCTTCGTAGATCATCGGGATGCGCGCATCGCGAACAAACTGTTCCATGCCATGCTCGGCAATGTAACCGTGGCCGCCGAAGACCTGCTGCGCCATCACCGTATTGGCAAAGCCCTGGTCGGTGAGCACGCCTTTGATCACCGGCGTCATCAGCCCCATATGATCGTCGGCCGCCTGCCGCTCCTTGGCATCGCCCGAGCGGCGGGCGACGTCGCTCTTGAGCGCCGTCCAGATAACGAGGGCGCGCGCCGCCTCATTGAACGCACGAATTGTCATCAGCATGCGGCGCACGTCCGGATGCACAATGATCGGATCGGCAGGCTTGTCCGGAAACAGCGCACCGTTCAGTGCGCGTCCGGCCAGCCGCTCCTTGGCGTAGACGGCGGCGTTCTGATAGGCGACCTCGGAGAGCGCGAGCCCCTGCACGCCGACACCCAGCCTTGCTTCATTCATCATCGTGAACATCGCCGGCAGGCCGCGGTTCTTCTCGCCTACGAGCCAGCCGGTGGCGCCGTCGTAGTTCATCACGCAGGTCGCGTTGCCGTGGATGCCCATCTTTTCTTCGATCGAGCCACACGACACGGCGTTGCGTTCACCGAGTGCGCCGTCCGCCCCCGGCAGGCATTTGGGAACAATGAACAAAGAAAGGCCTTTGGTACCGTCCGGCGCCCCGTCGATGCGGGCCAACACGAGATGAACGATATTCTCGGCAAGATCATGCTCGCCGGCCGAAATGAAAATCTTCGTGCCGTTGAGCTTATAGCTGCCGTCCGGCTGCGGCGTGGCGCGCGTGCGAACCAGACCGAGATCGGTGCCACAGTGCGGCTCAGTCAGGTTCATCGTACCCACCCACTGGCCGCCGATCAGTTTCGGCAGGTAGAGCGCCTTCTGCTCGGGTGAACCGTGAGCGTAGATTGCGGCAATCGCGCCCTGGGCCAGTCCCGGATACATGGCGAACGCCATGTTGGCCGAGCACAGAAATTCATTGATCGATTGCGCCACCACCGTGGGCAAGCCTTGACCGCCGAATTCGACGGGCGCTGAAGCGCCGATCCACCCGCCGGCGACCAATTGTCTGTAGGCCTCCTTGAAGCCTGCCGGCGTCGTGACGCTGCCGTCCTCGTTGCGGCGGCAGCCTTCCTTGTCGCCGGTGCGATTGAGCGGGGTCAGAGCATGTTCGCAAAATCTTGCCGCCTCCGTCAGGACCGCTTCGACGACATCGGGCGAAGCTTCGGCAAAACCGGGAAGGTTGTTGTAGCGTTCGAGATGGAACACGTCGCTCAACAGGAACATCACGTCGTCGACGGGCGCTTTGTAGATCGGCATGATGATACTCACTGTGCCGCGCTGCGCTCAAAATGGGCGTCATCCGCCGCGCAGCTTAGCCGATTCACGCGATCCGTTAATCTCCACCACGGTCCATTAACCGCCTGTTTACCCTAATCCTGAAAAGTCTTTCCTGGGGATACAGGACCGCGCCGTCCGCATCGTCTTTAACGAGCGCCGGCTCGAGACAGCGCACATCCTATTCCTCAGTGGTGTTGTCGCTTGGGCGCGAGAATGAAATCTGGCGGTCCGTGGAATCTGAGAGGCCTTCGTCCGGAGGCGCGTGAAGCAGCGCGCGAAGCGGCGCGCCAATCCGGCATGTCGGTCGGTGAGTGGCTCAATAGCGTGATACGACCCAGCGACGATGAGGGCGAGCGTTCGCCGCGCTCCGCCGATCACGATGACAACTCCGAGTTCGGGCCCCGTCGCCCTTCCCGACAACCCGATCGCGAGCCTTCGCGCGACAAGGATTGGCCGGATCGCGACCGAGCTGACCGCAGCGGGCGGGGCGCGCCCTACCGCGACGAGAACGACCGCGACGACGCCGATCGGGTTCGCCTCAAACGTGGCGGCGATATCGACCGTGAAACAGCAGATGCCCGCGAGGAGGCGATGCGCAACGCCGCCCTCGCCGAGGAAGAGCTTCGCGGCGCCGCCCGCGCCCGCGAAGAAATCCGCGAGGCGGTGCGCATGCGCGAAGAGGCTCGGATTCGCGAAGAAGCTCGGCAAGCGGCTCGCGCCCGGGAAGAAGCCGCGCTTGCCCGTGAAGAGGCCGAGCGCGATGCCGCACGCGCCCAAGAGGAGCTTCGCGAGGCCGCGCGCATCAGTGAGGAGGCGGCGCGCAACGCGGCTCGCGCCCAGGATGAACTCCGTGAGGCCGCCCGCAGCCGCGACGGGATTCATGAAGCCGCTCGCGCCCGAGTGGACCGCGAGCCGGCGCGCTCCGGGGAAGAGACAGGCTATACCGCCCGCATCGACAAGGAGCTTCGCGAAACCGCTCGCACCCGCGAGGAGCTTGGCGAAGTTCACGCCCGGCTTGACAAGCTTTCGGACCGGCTTGAGCGCCTGGCGCGCAGCGATTTTGCCCCACGTCGACCCCCCGTAGGGCCGCGCCCGGCGCCGCAGGCGCCCGACGCGTCTTCTGGGCCACTGAGCGGCGCGCCGGAACAGCCGCGCCGCGCCGCACCGGAGACGCTTGCAGGCGAACCGGCCTCGATCGAACGGCCGCCGGATCGCAATCGTCCCTCGCCGGACCGGCGGAATGCTTCAATCGAGGAAGCCGTCGCCCAGATTGCGGCCCGGCAACGGGCGCTCGACGAAAAAGCGACCGAAGTTCCGGCAAAATCGGCCGCACCGGCGAACATCGCACCATTAGCGCCCGAACCACCGGCTTCACCGATTCCAGATGTCGTCGTCGCCCCTCGGCCGCATCGGCCCGAAATTCAAAGTGCGGAGACGGCCCCGGTTCGGCTCGAAGGGCCGGCCCATCAGACATCCTTCGAGAACCCGCCGGTCGACGCTCCCCCGGCGGCCGCCGATGGCCCAAAGGTCGCAGCGCCTCCGGTCGAAGCCGCGCTCCCCCCGGTGCAGGTCCCAACCGCGCCGGTAATCGATCTCAGCGGGCTGGAAGAACAGCTCCGCAACATCACCGCGCAGATCGAAACATTGCGGCCGACCAATGATCTGGAAAAGGCAATCGAGGCCGTCCGCGGTGACCTTACTGAAATCGGCCGGCAGTTGACCGAAGCGCTGCCGCGGCGCGCCGTGGAGTCGCTTGAGATTGAGATCAAAGCGCTCGCTGAACGCATCGACCATTCTCGCCAATGCGGCGTCGACGCGAGCATGCTGTCAGGCCTCGAGCGCGGCTTGGCTGAGATCCGCGAGGCCCTGCGGGGGCTGACGACCGCGGAGAGCCTGGTGGGTGTCGACGAGGCCGTAAAAACGCTCTCACAGAAGGTCGATCTCGTCGCCGCCAAGGAAGATCCGGCGGCGCTGCAGCAGCTCGAAACAGCGATAGGCGCACTACGCGGCATCGTTTCGCACGTCGCCTCCAACGACACCCTGACCAAAGTCGCGGAGGACGTGCGTTCGCTGGCCGCAAAGGTCGACGGTCTCGCGAATAGCACTGCCAGTGGATACGCGCTGTCGGTGCTGGAAAACCGGATCGATACGCTCGCTACGGCGCTCAACGCCTCGACGGATGCGGGTCATGCCGTACCGCGCGAGCTGGAGAAGCTGCTCGCCGGGCTCCTCGACAAGCTCGAGCGCGTACAACTGACCCAAACCGATCATACGGCCCTTGAGCATCTTGAGGATCGCATCGCGCAACTGGTGAAGCGGTTCGACGCTTCCGATGCACGCCTCGGCCATCTCGAAGCCATTGAGCGGGGCTTGGCCGACTTGCTCGTGCACATCGAAGAGATCCGGCGCGCGAGCGATAAAGGCGAAGGCTTCGCCGCCGTCGCAGCGGCGGCTCCGCCCGCCGCCGTCGACGAGATCAAGCGCACCGTGGAAGAGATCAGGCAAAGCGAGCGCAGAACGCAAGATACGCTGGAAGCCGTCCAAGGCACCGTCGAGCAGGTCGTCGATCGCCTGGCCGTGATCGAAACCGACATGCGCCGTGAACCGATCTCTCGGCCCGCGCCTCCTCCGGCGCTGCCGCCGATCACCCCCGCGCCTGCTGCGGCGCCGCCGCAGCCGGCGGTCTCTGAACCGGCGCTGCCTGCCTCGGCGAACGTGGCGCCTATCGTTCCTTCAGGACCTCCCGTTGCGCCAACGCGGCTGGTCGCCGAGCCCGCAACCCCGCGCAGCGCACGAGCACCGATCGACCCGAATTTGCCGCCCGATCACCCGCTGGAGCCCGGCTCCGCGGCCGGCCGACCGCCGACGCCGGCCTCGGCGGCCGACCGCATCGCCGCCTCCGAAGCGGCCCTCGGTTCGGCCAAGCCACCGGTCATTCCCGATCCGGCCGGCAAGTCCAATTTCATCGCCGCTGCCCGACGCGCCGCACAGACCGCTGCTTCAACGCCGTCCAATCGCCCGGCGCCGCAAGAGACCGGAGGGGCGGCTGGGAAGGGGAAACTCTTAGAGCGTCTGCGCAAGCTGATCGTCGCCGGCGCAGCCGTGCTCATTGTTGTGGGCTGCCTGCGAATTGCCTCGCGGCTCTTCGAGGATGGTGGGTCGGCTCCGCCGCCCAACGTTCAGACCGAGAAGGCTACGCCGCCGAGCGTTCTTCCCAAAGCGACCCCGGCCAACCCGCCGGTGCCCGAAGCCGCGCCTGCACCGGCCAACAACGCGCCGCCGGCTACGCCGACCGCCCCGGCGGGTCCGAAATCCGGCGCAGCACCTGACGCGGGCGATGGCCGAAAGGCGGCGTTGCAAGACGGCCCCGGTCAACCGCTGTCGATTGCCGCCATGCCCGCCACTGAAGAAAAGCCGACCATCAGCGCACCGCCGATGCCGATGTGGTCACCGACGGACGTGACCGGCTCCTTGCCCCGACCGGCGGCCCGGCAGCCGGCAGCGCCGGCTGTTCCGGCGATGGCCAACCCGATGGGCGAGAAGCTGCCGGCCACAATCGGCGGACCGACGCTGCGCGCCGCGGCATTGTCCGGCGACGCCGCTGCCGCGTACGAAATCGCGATGCGCTACAGCGAAGGGCACGGCGTTGCGCAGAGCGCCACGGAAGCCGCCCATTGGCTCGACCGCGCCGCCAAACAGGGCCTGGCGCCCGCGCAGTTCCGCCTTGGCGGCCTCTACGAAAAAGGCATCGGCGTAAAGAAAGATCTTGCCGCCGCTCGCGACCTCTATCTTGCCGCGGCGCAGAAGGGCAACGGCAAGGCCATGCACAATCTCGCCGTGCTGTACGCCGAGGGCATCAATGGCCCGCCTGACTATCGCAATGCCGGGCATTGGTTCCGAATGGCGGCCGATCGGGGCGTGACGGACAGCCAGTATAACCTTGGCATCCTTTACGCCCGCGGCATCGGGGTGGAGCAGAACCTCGCGGAATCCTACAAGTGGTTCGTTCTGGCCGCCGACCAGGGCGACAAGGAAGCCGCCAAGAAACGCGACGAGATCGAGGCCAAGCTCGACAAGCAATCGCTCGCCGCCGTGCGCCTCGCCGTGCAGAACTGGGCGCCTCAGGCGCAGCCGGAGGACGCGATCGCCGTTAAGGCCCCGGCCGGCGGTTGGGACCCACCCAGTGGCGGCCACGCCGCCCGACCCAAATCGCGGACCTCGGCCGCCAAACCTGATCCCAAAATCTATTGATGCACTTCGACTGAGACGGCTGGCCGGGTGAAGGTCAGTCAGGTCCTCGGCCAACACCGCAAATAACCTTCGTCGACGGTTTTGATTCCATCGGCTGCGCCGCCGCACTACAAGGTCTGGAGATCTGAATCGAACCGCCGGGCGGTCCCCGTGCAGATTTATCTCCCGATTGCCGATCTTCCCGTCAATGTCTTCCTCGTGCTGGCGATGGGGATGGCGGTCGGATTCATCTCCGGCATGTTCGGAGTGGGCGGCGGATTTCTGATGACGCCGCTCTTGATCTTCATCGGCGTGGAACCCGCCGTCGCTGTCGCAAGCGTTGCGAGCCACGTGGCAGCTTCATCGTTCTCGGGCGCCATCGCGTACTGGAGGCGCAAGGCACTCGACAGCACGCTCGCCGTGACGCTGCTGGCCGGCGGCATCGTGGGGACCGCGTCCGGTGTTGCGTTCTTCACTTTTCTTCGCGCGCTCGATCAGCTCGATCTCGTCATCGGGCTGTCCTACGTCACCTTGTTGAGCATCGTCGGCGTGTTGATGATCAGCGAGAGCGCTCGCGCGATCATCCGCAGTCGCCAAGGCTTGCCGGCCGAGGTGCGCCGGCCCGGCAGTCACATCTGGTTCCATGGACTGCCTTTCAAGCTGCGATTCAAACGCTCGAAAGTCTATGTCTCCGCCATTCCGGTCCTGGTGATCGGCTTCATTATCGGTTTCATCGGCGCGATCATGGGCATCGGCGGCGGTTTCCTGCTCGTGCCGATGCTGATCTATCTGGTGCGGGTACCGACCGCCACCGTGATCGGAACCTCGATGGTTCTGACCTTTCTCACCATGCTGACGGCAACCGTGCTGCATGCGGTGACCAATCACCTCGTCGACGCGGTGCTGGCACTTATCCTGATGGTCGGCGGCGTCATTGGCGCTCAGTTCGGCGCGCACACCGGACAGCACATCCGTGGCGAGTGGCTGAGGATGCTGCTCGGCCTCCTGATCTTTTCGGTCGGCCTGCGATTTGCCGTGGAACTCGCGCTGCCGCCCGACGATCTCTACTCGATCCGGCTCATCGAGGGCGGACCATGAAGCGGCGCTTCGTGTCATGTCTGCCGGTCGTCGCTGCGCTGACAATGGCAAGCGTTTGTGGGCTCACCGACGGAGCGAAAGCCGAACGGCTGGTCGTGTCGCTGAGCAACCATCGGGTGCTGATCACGTCGAGCTATGCCGGCGAGGAATTGGTGCTGTTCGGCTCCGTCGAGCGGGAAGCCGTGCAGGCGCCAAGGGCCGGAGCCTACGACATCGTCGCGACGATCTCGGGGCCACGTCAGGCGCTGCGAACACGGCGCAAGACCCGCGTGCTCGGCGTCTGGGTCAACACGTCGTCACGGACCTTCGTGGATCCGCCGTCCTACCTCGCTGTGCTGTCGAGCCATCCGCTCAACGCGATCGCTACGGCAGATAACCTGCGCCGCCTGCAGATCGGCATCGCCAACACGCCGTTTCCCGAATTGTTCAACAACGACATCGGCGAAGTGAGCAACGATCCGTTCCGCGCCGCGCTGATCGGCCTGATGCGCGAACGTGGCCTTTATACCGAGGAACCGAACGCGGCGACCTTCCTGACGCCAACGCTGTTCCGCGCCGCGATCCCGCTCCCGGCGCAAGTGCCGATCGGCAGTTACGACGTCGACGTCAAATTGTTCGCCGACGGCGACATGATTGCCCGTACCGATTCCGCGTTCGAGATCGTCAAGGTCGGCTTCGAGCAGTTTGTCGTCGACGCGGCGCGCGATCACGCCCTGCTTTACGGGCTCGCGACCGCCCTGATGGCCCTCGTCGCCGGATGGATTGCCAGCATCGTATTCCGGCGGGAATGAAGCGTCCTCATTTTGCTGGTTCACCAGCGCAGATTGGGGCAGGTGCTCGCGCGGGAGCCGCGGGACGCGTGACCAGATAAATGCCCAATGCCACGGGCATGATCCCGATGAAATCGCGAAGGTCCACACGCTCCGCCAAAAGCAGCCATCCGAACAGCAAACCGAGCGGCGGCATGAGGAAGTGATACGCGCTTGCTGCCGTCGCGCCGAAAACCGTCAGAAGATGGAACCAAAGCAAATAGGCGAACACTGAGGAGATGATCGCGAGATAAGCAAGCGCAGCAAACAACCGCCAGCTCGGCGAAATATCGCCGATCGACTCAAACGTGAATGCGGCCGGTGCCATGGCAAGACCACCGGCGAGGTTTTGCACTCCGTTTGCGATCCACAAGCTGCCGCCGGGTCGTAACCGTTTGAACAGAATCGTTCCGCAGACGAGTGACAGCAGAGCGGCTACGACAAGGCCGACGCCGAACAGGCTTTCGCCGCCACGGCTCACGCGGCTTTCGACGATGAACGCGACGCCGCAGACGCCAAGGAAAAGCCCACCGGCCTTGCGCCAGGTCATCGGCTCGCCGAGAAAGCCTGCGGCGAAGACTGCGGTCAGTACCGGATTCATGCTGCTAATGAGTGCGGTCAAGCCGGACGATACGCTCTGCATTCCAACGTAATTGAGCCCCAGATACAGCGCGTTGTTGGCAAAGCCGAGCAACACGAGTGCGATCACATCGCGGCGGCTGAGACACCACTCGGCTCGCACGATCAGTGCGCCGCCCAGCATGATCGCGGCTGCAAACAGGAAGCGGGCGGTCAGCAGCAGCAATGGCGGACAGTCCGCCAGCGCCACCTTGGAGATCGAAAAGGCTGAGCTCCACAGCACACAGAACGCGGCGACCTCCAGGGGAAGCAGACGCAATGCCCACCGCTTCTGGATGATCGATAAGGCAACGCGCATTTGCCCAACTCCTGTGCGCAAGGAGACATAGGCTGTGGGCTTTTCATTTGTAAATTAAATGATATAATGAGATTGAGTTGATTTATGAATGATACGCGATGTTGGATTTGGAGCTGTTGAGGAGCTTCGTATCGGTGGTGGATGCGGGAGGTTTCACCCGCGCCGGAGAACGCGTTCACCGAACCCAGTCAACGGTCAGCCAGCAGATCAAGCGGCTGGAGGAGACGATCGGTCGCGAGTTGCTGCAACGAAACGGCAAGCGTGTCGTACTGACGGACGAAGGCGAGCGTCTGCTTTCCTATGCGCGGCGCTTATTGGCTCTCGCCGCGGAAGCGCGCGACGTGGTCTGCAGGCCGGCAAACGACGGGGTGGTCCGGCTTGGCATTCCGGAGGATTTCGCGGCCTACCGTCTCGCTCAAATGTTGTCCGAGCATCTGAGCTCCCGCCCGAATCTTCGGCTCGACGTCCATTGCGATCTCAGCGTCGATCTTCGCCGCGCGCTTGATTGTGGCGATCTCGATCTCGCGCTGTTGAAACGCACCGCCGGAGAGGGAGCCTGCATCGCCGCTTGGCCGGAACGCCTCCGATGGGTCACCAGCCGCCAGCACCCGGTCGCATTCAATCGCCAGTCCGTCCCGCTCGCGGTATTCCGCCAAGGCTGTCTCTATCGCAATCGCGCCATTCACGCGCTTGAGGCAGCCGGCCGCGGCTGGCACATCGCCTATTCGAGCTCCAACATGGCCGGTATTCAGGCTGCCGTTTCCGCCGGCCTCGGCGTCAGCATCCTCCCGGACGTGGCGATCCGTCCTGAGCTTCGAATTCTTGGACGCGAAGAGGGATTTGAGGCGGTCGACAATACCGAGGTCGTGCTGATTGCGGCGCCCAACGCCACTCCGGCAGCGCGGCGCGTCGCCGATCTCCTTGTCGATTTCTGCAACAACGCCGACATCCGCGAGAAAAAATCCCGCCTCAGTCCGGCAAGCAGCGCGCGGCGGCAACGGCAAAGAGCCGGCGTTCACCCAGCATATGGGCAGTGAACGACAGCGCTCCGAACAGCGACGTGATCGCCCGATCGCGGACATTGAGGCCGCCCGCATAAGCGCCAAAGGCCGGCATGACGAGGCGCAGTCCGTCGCTGGCAAAACAGCGCCGGCTGACCGCCCGCCCGCGTTTTGCGATCCGCGCCAGTGGATGCAGATGACCGGCGATCTCGCCGTCGCAGCAATTCGGCGACGGCTCGTGGCGAAACGTCAGGGCGCCGAGCGCCAACATGTCGGCGAAGCGGCCGCCGATGCCGTCGGCCGGGTCGGGATCGTGATTGCCGGCAATCCAGACCCAATCGCGTCCCCGCTGCAGTACCTTGAGCGAAGCGCGGCTGACGTCGCTCATCCGCGACGGACCGCCGCCGTCGTGAAAGCTGTCGCCGAGCGCGATCACGATGCGCGGCGCATATCGTTCGATAAGGCGTGCGAGGCGCGCCAAGGTCGCCGCCGTGTCATAGGGCGGCAGCAGCACGCCGCGGGCCGCAAAGGCCGAACCCTTTTCGAGGTGCAAATCGGCGACGACGAGCATCGCTTCGTCCGGCCAAATCAGCGCGCCCGCCGGATCAGCGACCAATGTGACGCCGGCGACGACAATATTGTTGTCCTGCGGTCCCCGCGGCCGCGGGGTCCCGGCAGGCGGATTGCCGCTTGGGTTGGAATGAGCAAGAGAAGCCCCAGCCCTCATTGCATCGCCTCTTTCACCAAATCGTCCTCCGCCTCGGCGAGAAGCGCATCGGCCGCTTCGCCGTAGACTGCCTCACGACCGATCTCCAGCATGACCGGCACGGCCAGCGGCGAAACATGATCGAGAGCCTTATGGACGATTCGGCCCTTGATGCGCGAGAGCATTTCGCCGAGACGGCGAACATCAAGCAGGCCGGTGGCGGCATCGGCACGCGCGGCGCGCAGCAGAATGTGGTCGGGCTGGTGGCTGCGCAGCACGTCATAGACGAGATCGGTCGAGATCGTCACCTGCCGTCGCGATTTTTCCTCACCGGGGAAGCGTCGCTCGATCAAGCCGGCAATGATCGCACAATTGCGAAACGTGCGTTTCATCAGCGCCGACTCGGCGAGCCAGGCTTCGAGGTCGTCGCCCAGCATGTCTTCGTCGAACAGCGCTGCGAGCGAGAACTCGCCGCGCGCAATGCGTGACGCAATATCGCCGAGGCCCCAGACCGCGAGCGCATATTCGTTGGCGACAAAACCCAACGGCCTGAGGCGCGCGCGCTCGAGTCGCCGCGTCAACAACATGCCGAGAGTCTGATGCGCAAGCCTACCCTCGAACGGATAGCAGACGAGGTAGTATTTGTTGGCGCGCGGGAACGTCTCGACGAGAAGCTCGCGGCGGCCCGGCATCCGCGATCGCCACTTCTGGATTTCGAGCCACTCGCGCACTTGCTCAGGCAATTGGCCCCATTCGAGCGGATCGGAAATAATCCCGCGCACCCGGTCGGCCAGATAAGTGGACAGCGGAAACTTGCCGCCTTCGTAGGCCGGCACCTTGGGGTCTTCGGAGGCAGCGCGCGACACGTAGACCTCATCCTCGGCCAAGACTTCGTATTTGAGAATTTCTCCCGCAAACACGAAGGTATCGCCGGGCACCATGGTCTCGACAAAATATTCCTCGACCTCGCCGAGAAGCCGGCCGCCGCGTGGAATCATTTTCGAGGCGCGTGAGCGCACCAAGCGCACCTTCAGCATGTCGGCTTCGACGATGGTGCCGACGTTGAGCCGGTAGCGTTGCGCCACGTTGGGATTGGCGATACGCCATTTCCCGTCCTTGCCCTGCCGGATGCGGGCAAAGCGCTCGTAGGCCTTGAGCGCATAGCCGCCGGTCGAGACAAAATCGACCACGGCATCGAAATCGGCGCGCGTCAGCGCGGCGTAGGGCGCTGCTGTCGTCACCTCGGCGTAGAGCTCATCGCTCAGGAACGGTTCGCCGCAAGCGCAGCCGAGCACGTGCTGGGCGAGCACGTCGAGCGCGCCGATTCTGGCCGCCGGCGTGTCCTGCGCATTCTCGGCGATGGCATCGAGCGCGGCGCGGCATTCCAGCACTTCGAAGCGGTTGGCTGGCACCAGCACGCCTTTTGACGGCTCGTCCATGCGGTGATTGGCGCGGCCGATGCGCTGCAGCATGCGCGAGGCGCCTTTCGGGGCGCCGACATTGATGACGAGATCGACGTCGCCCCAATCAACGCCGAGATCGAGCGACGAGGTGCACACCACCGCGCGCAACCGGCCGGTCGTCATGGCGGTTTCGACCTTGCGCCGCTGTGCGACGTCGAGCGAGCCGTGATGAAGCGCGATGGCGAGATTATCGTCATTGATGTGCCAGAGATCCTGGAAGATGCCTTCGGCTTGGCTGCGCGTGTTGACGAAAACCAGCGTGGTGCGATGCGCCTTGATGAGCTGATACATTTCGCCGAGCGCGTAGCGGGCGGAGTGCCCCGCCCAAGGTAGTCGCTCGCTCGAATCGAGCATCGCGACGTCGGGCGCAGCGCCGCCATCTGCGATGATGAGATCGGCGCGCGCGTCGCCATCGTGCTGGGGCACCATGAAACGGCGGAGATCGTCAGGCTCGGCCACGGTCGCCGAAAGCCCGATGCTCGTAAGCTGCGGCGCAATCCGGAACAGCCGCGCGAGACCGAGTGAAAGCAGGTCGCCCCGCTTCGACGTGACCAGCGCATGCAACTCATCGAGGATGACGCGCCTGAGCGAGCCGAACAGATACGGCGCGTCGGCGGAGGCGAGCAGGAGCGCGAGCTGCTCGGGCGTCGTCAGCAAAATCTCAGGCGGATCGCGGCGCTGGCGCTGACGCTTGGATGCCGGTGTGTCGCCGGTGCGCGTCTCGATTCGGATCGGCAGTTTCATCTCGACCAGCGGCCGTTCCAGATTGCGCGCGATATCGACGGCAAGCGCCTTGAGCGGTGAGATATAAAGCGTATGCAGACCGCCCTCGCGGCGAACATCGCGGCCGGTCGAGAAAAGGCGTCGGCGCTTCTCACTTTGGCTTTGCGGGGACGCGTTGGAGGTGGGGATGGGAAAACGAGGCGCAGACGCACCGCTCAACTCAACGAGGCTCGGCAAAAAGCCCGCGAGCGTCTTGCCGCCCCCGGTCGGGGCGATCAACAACACCGACCGCCCGGCATGCGCTTTTGCCAGCAGTTCGAGTTGGTGCTCACGCGGCCTCCAGCCGCGGCTGGCGAACCAGCCCGCGAACGGTTCCGGCAGGATCGTCGCGCGCTCGAGAACGGTCACGCGGCAGAAGTAGCGGGCCGACCGGTTGCGGTCGAGGGCTGGGCGATCACGACCAGGCTATCGACGGGCACGCCCTTTTCGCTGCGCACCGCGACCTCGGCGAGGTACGAGACCGTAAAGCCGGCGCGGCCGAGCCCATCGCGCAGATAGGTCTCGCCGTGGGCATAGCGCAAAGTCGCCAACAGTTTTACGCCGACGCCCGCGTGGGTCTCGACGGTGAAAGCCAGCAATCCGCCGGGCGCGAGCACGCGCGATATTGCGGCAAAGATCGGCGCCAGATCGTTGACGTAGACGAACACATCAGCGGCCACCACGAGATCGAAATCGTGCACAGGCTCGGCCGCGAGAAACGAGCAAGCATCGCCAATTTCGAGCCGGTCATAGAGCCTTTTTGCCCTCGCCTGCTCGATCATGGCCGGCGACAAATCGACCCCGGTCAGATGCGAGACGTCCTCCCGAAATACTGCGCCTACGAGACCGGTGCCGCAGCCGAGATCGAGCATCGCGGAAAAGTGCATCGGCCGGCGGCCGGCCCGACGCACGGTTTCGACCGCCTCGTGCAGGATCGCCGGGCCTCGGTAGTGCAGATTTTCGATCAGCGCGGCGTCATAACGCCCGGCATATTGGTCGAACAGCCGGCGCACATAGGTCTCAGTCATGGCTGGGGCGGCGTCGCCGGCCCCAAGCCTGGCGAGTTGAAGCCGCGCACCATGATAGTCCTCGGGATCGGCGTCACGGGCACGGGCGAACGCGGCGATGGCTCCGCTCCGGTCGCCGAGACGGTCACGGATGGCGCCGAGTGCGAACCACCCCGTCGCAAACTCGGGCACAAGCTCGACGGTTTGGGCAAGAATATCCGCAGCGCCCGAAAAGTCGCCGCGAGCGGCATGATCGAGCGCCCACTTGTAGCGCCGGTCGGCGATCAGATCGCCGGAAGAAACGAAGAGCGGGCCGGTGTCCGTCATCGTGTGCTCGCGTCCCGGAGAACAATACCTATTTATGATTCGCGATGCGTCCTGAAGACATTCTGGTGCCGACGCCCGCCGGCCTTTGCTGCAAGCTCGGCGGCTTTCATATTGATCCGACGCGGCCGGTCGAGCGGGCGCTGATCACGCACGGCCATTCCGACCATGCACGCGCCGGCCATGGCGCGGTGCTGGCCACGCAGGAGACGCTCGATCTCATGCGGCTCCGCTATGGCGAGAATTTCGCCGGCGCGACGCAGGCGATCGAGTACGGGCAGAGCCTGAAGCTCGACGGGGCGACCGTGACGTTCCACCCGGCTGGGCACGTGCTCGGCTCGGCGCAGATCGGGGTCGAGGCGAATGGGCTGAGGGTCGTCGCCTCCGGCGATTACAAGAACGTCGCCGATCCGACCTGCGCGCCATTCGAACTTGTGCCATGTGATGTCTTCATTACAGAAGCAACGTTCGCGCTGCCGGTATTCCGCCACGGCGATCCCGATGGCGAGATCGCAAAACTTCTGCGCTCCGTTGCACTGTTTCCGGAGCGCGCGCACCTCGTCGGCGCTTATTCACTCGGCAAGGCGCAGCGCGTCATCGCTCTGATCCGCAAGGCCGGCTACGAAGCCCCGATTTATCTTCACGGCGCGATGGAGAAGATCACGCAATACTACGTCGATCGCGGTGTGGCGCTCGGCGAACTGCGCGCGGTGCGCGGCGCCGGCAAGGCGGCGCTCGCCGGCACAATCGCACTCTGCCCACCGTCGGCCTTGAATGAGGTCTGGGCGCGGCGGTTTCCCGATCCGGTCACGGCTTTTGCGTCGGGTTGGATGCGGGTGCGCGCGCGGGCGCGCCAGCACGGCGTCGCGCTGCCGCTGGTCATTTCCGATCACGCCGATTGGGATGGGCTCGTCGCGACGATTGCGGCGACGGGAGCCGGCGAGATATGGGTCACGCACGGTCAGGAGGACGCGCTGGTCCACTGGTGCGTGGCGCAAGGCTTCCAGGCGCGGCCGCTCGATATCGTGGGATACGGCGAGGAGGACGAGGACGGAAATGACGGGCCGGTAGCGGGCAGCGGAGAGCCATGAACCGCTTTGCCGAGCTTCTCGACCGCCTCACCTACGAGCCTGGGCGCAACAACAAGCTGCGGCTGATCACCGATTATTTTCGATCGACCGCCGACCCCGAACGCGGCTGGGCGCTCGCGGCGCTGACCGGCGCGCTGAACTTTCCACACGCCAAGGCCGGATTGATCCGCAGCCTGATCGCCGAGCGCACCGATCCCGTCCTGTTCGAACTGTCCTACGATTACGTCGGTGACCTGTCCGAGACCGTCGCGCTGATGTGGCCCAAAACATCGCCCGCACCACCGGGGGGAGATGAGCCCGGTTCAGGAGCGGCGTTGACCCTGACCGCGGTCATCGAAACGCTCTCGACCCTCGGCAAAGCGACGTTGCCGAAGCAACTCGCCCGCTGGCTGGACGCGCTCGACGAGACCGGCCGCTGGGCGCTGATCAAGCTTGTGACCGGAGGCTTGCGCATTGGCGTCTCCGCGCGGCTCGCCAAGGCCGCGGTGGCGGCCCTCGGCGACAAGGATGGCCAGCCCGTCGATACCCAGGACATCGAGCTCATTTGGCCGAGCCTCGCGCCACCCTATGTCGAATTGTTCGCCTGGCTCGAAGGCCGCGCCGACAAGCCAGCGAGCAAAGACCCAGTCCCGTTCCGGCCGCCGATGCTCGCACACGCGCTCGACGACGCCGATCTTGCCGGCCTCGAGGCGTCCGCCTTCATGGCCGAATGGAAGTGGGACGGCATCCGCGTCCAGGCCGTTGCCGCGCCTAACGAGCATGGCACGGTGGCGCGGCTTTATTCGCGCACCGGCGAGGACATTTCGAAGAGCTTTCCCGATCTGCTTGATGCCCTGCGCTTGCCCGGCGCCATCGACGGCGAGCTTTTGATCATGCGCGATCGTCGCGTCCAGTCGTTCAACGTCCTGCAGCAGCGGCTTAATCGCAAAACCGTCACGCCGAAGCTGATCGCCGAATTTCCCGCCCACCTGCGGGCTTATGATCTTCTTGCCGAAGGCGCCGAGGATTTGCGTGAACGCCCGTTCGCCGAACGCCGGGCGCGGCTGGAGAATTTCGTGGCGAGACTCGGCGAAGAGCGCGTCGACATCTCCCCGCTCGTTCCGTTCGCGACTTGGGAGGAACTCACGGATGCCCGTAAAGATCCGGCAGCGGCGGGCGCGGGATCCGATGCCGCCGCGGTCGAGGGTGTCATGCTCAAACGGCGCGATGCGCTCTACCTGCCCGGCCGGCCCAAAGGCCCGTGGTGGAAGTGGAAACGCGATCCGTTCATCATCGATGCGGTGCTGATGTATGCCCAACGCGGCCACGGCAAGCGTTCATCGTATTATTCCGACTATACGTTCGGCGTGTGGACCCGTGGCGACGGTGGCGACGAGCTGGTGCCGGTCGGAAAGGCCTACTTCGGCTTCACCGACGAAGAGCTGTTGCAGATCGACCGGTTCGTCCGCCGTAATACGACAGACCGATTCGGTCCGGTGCGCGAAGTCGTGCATGACGCCGATCAGGGTCTTGTGCTCGAAGTCGCATTCGAGGGGCTGCAGCGATCGACCCGGCACAAGTCTGGGATCGCGATGCGATTTCCCCGTATCAACCGGCTGCGCTGGGATAAGCCGCCTGGCGAAGCCGACCGCCTGGAACGGCTGGAGACGATGATCGAGCAGATCGAGCAAGGGCGGGCATCGTGACGGGATCGACAGGTCATGTCTCCGTCACACTCCGGCGCGGCCGGATGAGCGATATTGATGGCTTGCTGACGCTTGAACGGAGCGTCTTCGATACCGATCTTCTGTCGCGGCGGAGCTTTCGACACTTCCTTGCATCACCAAACGCCTCTCTCCTCGTTGCGGAAGAAGCCGGCAAACTCGCCGGCTACGTTCTCGTGCTCTATCCGCCGCGCTCCAAGCACGCTCGCCTTTATTCCATCGCGGTTGCCCCACACGTTGGCGGACGCGGGGTTGGACCGCTTCTTCTTGAAGCGGCAGAGCAGGCGGCGAAGCGCCGACGTCGCCGGGCGATGCGACTGGAAGTTCACGAGCACAATACCCGCGCGATCGCGCGCTATGAGAAGTCTGGCTACCGCCTTTTCGGCAGGCACCACGACTATTATGACAACCACGGCGACGCGCTGCGCTTCGAAAAGCGCCTCGACAAGGAACCTCACCGGGTTTCGGCGGTTCAATTGGACACGCCTGACTCCGGCACGCGAATCGGCTTTGATGGTGGACATCGCGGACGGCGCAGTCGCCAATCGTTACGTTTCCGGCTATGACCCGTCCTGCCGCGCGCCTGATTTTGAACGCATGATTGTCTTTCATTTGCACGCCGCCACCGACCGGAAAGGGACCCGTCCATGACTGGCTGGGTCATCCTCGTCGACCAGCCCCGCGACCTGCCGAACGCCGAGACGCCGCACAAGGTCATCACCACGAGCGAGTACCTTGCGCGGCCCCGGCTGTTCGACATGGGACGGCCCAAACTCGTCAACCTTGCCCGCTCCTACGCCTATCAGTCCAAGGGCTACTACGCCTCGCTGTTGGCCGAAGCGCGCGGCCATCGCGTCGTGCCGACCGTGGAGACCATGCTCGAGCTGCGCGAGCAGAAGCTATACGAGCATGCCCTTCCCGAGCTCGAGGATGAGCTCAATCGCTGCGCCCGGCGCGCAGATTTCCAGCCCGATTCCGAGCTGAAGCTCCTTGTTTGTTTCGGCATTGCGCAGGATAGCCGCTTCGAATCGTTCGGGCGTTTGCTGTTCGACTGGTTCCGCTGCCCCGCCCTCGAAGTCATCGTCGATCCCGGCACATGGCTCTCGATCGACCGCATCCGACCGCGCAACATTACCCGGCTCGCCAACGGCGAAGCCGCGTTCTTTCGCGAGTCGCTGCACAATCACACCAAACGCGAATGGCGCGATCCCAAAGCGCGAACCGTCTCCAAGTACGACCTCGCTGTGCTCTACGATCCGAACGAGAAGATGGCGCCGTCGTCGCCGACCTCGATCAAGCACTTCGCACGGATCGCCGAGAAATTGTCGGTCGACGTCGAGCCGATCACCAAGCGCCAGCTTGCCGAACTCGCCGAATTCGATGGCCTGCTCATCCGCGAGACGACGTCGATCGACAATCACACCTACCGCTTCGCCCGGCGCGCCTGGCAGGAGGGCATGCCGGTCATCGACGATCCGATCTCGATGATCCGCTGCACCAACAAGGTGTTCCTGATGGAGCTCCTGCAGCAGAACCAGGTGCCGACGCCGCCGACCGTGATCATCGCCGAGGACACCGACCTGACCAAGGCGATCGACGAGCTCGGGCTGCCGCTGGTGGTGAAGATTCCCGACGGATCGTTTTCACGCGGCGTGCATAAGATTGACTCGGCTGCCGAGTTCGAACGCATCTCCGACGAGCTGTTCGAGGAAACCGATCTTCTGCTGGCGCAGAAATTCCTGCCGACCGACTTCGACTGGCGGGTCGGTGTGCTCGCCGGCGAGCCGCTGTTCGTCTGCCAATACCGCATGGCGCGCGGGCACTGGCAGGTGGTGAAATACCGGCCCGACGGCTCGTCGCGAGAGGGTGGCTTCCGCGCGTTCGATCTCGATCAGGCGCCGCCCGAGGTGATCGACATCGCGGTCCGTGCGGCGCGGCCGATCGGCGAAGGTTTCTACGGCGTCGACCTCAAACAGACCGACAGCGGCATCGTCGTCATGGAGGTCAACGACAATCCCAACCTCGAACACGGCATCGAGGATGTGGTCGGCAAGGATGAAATCTGGATGCGGCTGCTGCGCTGGTTCATCGATCGGTTCGAGCAATAAGCCCGACCGGTCCCGCCCCCAACTCCGGCTTTGGCGCTGCCGGCTTGGTCACTTGATCGAGCGGCCAGCGCGCCCGCGGGGCGACATCAAGCGTATCGGTGAGCCCGAGCGCCAATCGTTCAGCGCCGGCCCAGGCGATCATCGCGCCATTATCCGTACAAAGCGCTGGCGGTGGCGCCACCAGGATGGTGCCGACCTCAAACGCCACACGATGCAGGACCTTGCGGATCGCCTGGTTGGCCGCCACGCCGCCGGCACACACCAGCGCATTCGGCGTGCCAATGCTGTCGCGGAACATGCGCAGCCCGGTGCGCAGCCGATCCATGGCGACATCGACCACGGCCTGCTGGAACGACGCGCAAAGATCGGCCACATCCTGGTCGCTCAGCGGCGCGATTTTTTCCGCTTCGATGCGCAGCGCCGTCTTGAGGCCGGATAGCGAGAAGTTCGCATCGTGACGTCCGAACATCGGCCGCGGCAACGCAAAACGCTGCGGGTCGCCGCGCGCCGCTTCCTTTTCGACCAGCGGGCCCCCCGGATAGCCCAGGCCGAGCAGCTTTGCGGTCTTGTCGAATGCCTCGCCGATGGCATCGTCGACGGTGCCGCCAAACCGCTGGTAGTCGCCGACGCCGCGAACGCCGAGGATTTGCGTGTGGCCGCCCGAAGCCAGAAACAGGCAATAGGGAAAAGGCGTGGCGTCGGTGAGCCGCGCCGTCAGCGCGTGCGCTTCCAGGTGATTGACGGCGATCAGGGGCTTGCGATGGGTGAGCGCGATCGCCTTCGCGGTGGTCAGCCCGACGATGACGCCCCCGATCAGGCCTGGCCCGGCGGCGGCCGCAACCCCATCGAGCGCCACGAAGGACTTCTGCCCCTCTTTCATGGCTTTGGCGATGATGTGGTCGAGCGCCTCGACGTGGGCGCGCGCGGCGATCTCGGGCACGACACCGCCAAACTCCGCGTGCTCGCTGACTTGCGACAACACGATATTGGACAGAATCTTCCCCTGGCCGTCCTCGGTCCGCTCGACCAGGGCCGCGGCGGTCTCGTCGCACGTCGTTTCGATGCCGAGGATGATCATCTATGTAGTATAGGGCTCCCGGTCCGTTGCCGCGCTAACGCGGCGGAGCGCCGCCACGTCAAAGCATTTAAAGGGCCTATGGCACAATCCTTCAGCGAAACCGCTACGTTCCGTATTGGCACGCGCGGCTCTCCTCTGGCGCTGGCCCAGTCACGCGAGGTGAGAAGCCGGATCGCTGCGGCGACCGGTCTGGACGCAGAGCGGATTGCGGTCAAGGTCATCCGTACCAGCGGCGACGCCATTCAGGACCGACCGCTCAGCGACGCCGGCGGCAAGGGACTGTTTACTAAGGAAATCGAAGAGGCCTTGCTGGCGGGCGCCATCGATCTCGCGGTCCATTCCTCAAAGGACATGCCAACCGTGCTGCCGGAAGGCCTCGTGCTGTCGGCATTCCTGCCCCGCGAGGATGCGCGCGACGCCTTTATCAGCCGCAAGGCCAAGATGCTGGGCGAATTGCCGGCCGGCGCTGTTGTCGGCACCGCATCGCTGCGGCGGCAGGCGATGGTCAAGCGGCTGCGTCCGGACCTCGCGATCGTGCCACTGCGCGGCAATGTCGAGACGCGCTTGCGCAAAGTCGAGGCCGGCGAAGTGGATGCGACGCTTCTCGCCGTAGCCGGCCTCAAGCGGCTCGGCCTGTTGGCGGCGGCGACTGGCTTTCTGGACATCGACACGTTTCTTCCCGCCGTCGGCCAAGGCGCAATCGGTATCGAGACCCGCGCCGACGATACGGCGACGCAGACACTCGTCGACAAGATCAACGATGCCGACACCGCGACGGCGCTTGCCGCCGAACGCGCGTTTCTCGCCGTGCTCGATGGCTCCTGCCGTACACCGATCGGCGGTCATGCCCGCGTCACTGCCGGCATCGTCAGCTTTCGCGGGATGATCGTGCGGCCGGACGGCGGCGAGGCATTCGAAGTCTCGCGCGAGGGCCGCCGCGAAGACGCGGCCGCGCTTGGCGCCGATGCCGGGCGCGAACTGAAAGAACGCGCCGGCGCGGACTTTTTCGCGCAGGCCTGAGCAGTGCGGCTCCTGCTCACGCGGCCCGAACCCGATGCGCAACGGACCGCCACCGTGCTGCGCGCCAAAGGTCACGATGTGATCGTGGCGCCGCTTCTGCACGTCGAGCCGGTTGCCGATGTGGCGATTGCAGCCGGGCCATGGGCGGCAGTTCTGGTCACGAGCGCCAACGCAGCGCTCGCGATCGCATCGCATAGGCGGCACGATGAATTGCGCGGCGTGCCGGTATTTGCTGTCGGCCGGCGCAGTGCAGAAGCCATGCGCAAGGCCGGCTTCACCGAGGTAGTGTCCGCCGACGGCGACGTGGCCGATCTTGCACGACTCGTGGCTGAACGCGTGAAGCCGGACGACCGTCTCCTCTATCTCGCCGGTGAGGACCGTTCCGGCGATCTCGCGGGCGATCTTCGCGCCAGAGGCCTGATGGTGCACATCGCCGTGGTCTATCGCGCCGTCGCGGCAAACAGTCTTCCACCGGAGGCAGCCGATGCGTTGGCGGACGGCATTGATGGCGTGCTGCATTTTTCGCGACGCACTGCCGAAGCCTACATCAACGCGTCACGCCGTGCGGGCCTGCTAAAATCCGCCCTAAAGCCCGTTCATTATTGTCTTTCCGCGCGCGTGGCCGAGCCCCTCGCGCAGGCCGGCGCGGCGGCCATTAAGATTGCGGCGCGCCCGGTCGCGGCTGCGTTGATCGATCTCATGGACGGAAAACCGCCGTGATGGCTTTGTCTTAACTGGGATCGATGCAATCTGTTGCCGCCACCTATGCTCCGTACTATGCCGTGGCGCGGCTTGGGAAGCTCACTCAATTGTGCCGCAAGCGCGTGATTCGATGAATTCTCGTTGGAGATTGGATGACGACGAGCGAGCCTGACAGCACATCGCGCCGGCGGCCGCCCACGATCGAACTCACCGCCACAGAGGTCGAAGCCGAGAAGCAGGCTTCGGCGCAGGAAGCCGGCGTGGCTGATGCAGAAAAAGACGGAACCCAGGCGGGACATGCGTCCGAAAGTACGCCCCGTGGAAGCTCGGGCGGCCGATTTGCCGCTCATGCGTTGAGCGCGGTCATCGGCGCGATCCTCGTCGGCGCCATCTTTGCCGGCTTGTGGGCGGCGGGGCTTGTGCCTTCCCGCCAGGCGGGCACAGCGCCGCCGCCCGCGACCGCGACGTCGCAGCCGGCCGTCACCGACGAAATCTCCGCGCAGCTCAAAAAAATCGAGAGCGCGATCACAGCACAACGGCCCGAACCTTCCGCCGAACGGCTGGCTGCGGTAGAGGCGCAAACAAAATCGCTTGCCGATTCAGTGGCCGCGCTCAATCGCCGCGTCGATGACACCGCCGGTGCGGTGCAAAACGCACTGGCGCAAGCCAAGGCCGCGGCGGCCGCAGCCGACGGCGCCAAGAATGCCGTACAGGCGGCCGTTCAGCGCAGCGACCTCGACACGTTGACAAATCGCATCGCGGCCCTTGAGCGCGGCGTGAAGTCACTCAATGACGAAGTCACGCGGCGCACGTCCAGCGCCGATGATCGCGTGGCTCGCCTGATCGTGGTCACCGAGGCGCTGCGTGCTGCGGTCGAGCGCGGCGCTTCCTTCCCATCCGAACTCAGCGCCGCAAAATCGTTTGGCGCCGACCAAGGCTTGGTGGCGCAGCTTGAACCGTTCGCCGCCGAGGGCATACCGAGCGCCGCGACACTGGCACAGCAACTCTCCGCGCTGACCCCGGCACTCCTCAAAGCCTCAAGCCCCGCAGCGAGCGACGGCGGCTCGTTTCTTGGGCGTCTGGAAAACAACGCACAACGGCTCGTCCGCATCACGCCGGTTGATGCCCCGGTGGGGGACGATCCAGCATCGGTGATCGCACGCATCAATGTCGACGCAGCGCATGCCGATATTGCCGCCGCGCTGGCCGATATCGCCAAATTGCCGGACGCGACAAAATCCATCACCGCTCCCTGGGTCAAGAAGGCCGAATCGCGCAACGCGGCCATTGCGGCGAGCCGGCGCATCGCCGCCGATGCGTTCGCGGCACTCAATAAACCGGGTTCGCAATGATCCGCGTCGTCTATTTTCTCATCATTGTCGGGGCGCTCTCGCTCGGCGTCGCCTGGCTCGCCGACCGGCCCGGCGACGTCGTCGTCACCTGGCAGGGCTGGCGCATTGAAACATCGCTCATGGTTCTCGGCGCGGCCGTGCTGATCGCGATGGCGATTTTGGCGCTGCTCTGGAGCACGTTGAGCGCCATCCTGCGCTCGCCGGTCATCCTGAAAAACTTCCGGCATCGCCGCCGCGGCGAGCGCGCCTACACGGCCATCTCCAATGGACTGATCGCCATCGGCTCCGGAGATGCCGGCGCGGCGCGCAAGTTCACCGCGGAGGTCAACCGCATCGCGCCCGGTGAACCGCTCGCACTCTTGCTCAGCGCCCAGGCGGCGCAGCTCGCGGGCGATCGCGAGGGCGCCGAGCGCGCCTTCCGCACCATGGCGAGCCGTGCCGAAACCAAGACGCTCGGCCTGCATGGCCTCTTCATCGAGGCGCAACGCCGCGACGACCGGGTCAGCGCCCACGCTTACGCGGAAGAGGCCGCACGCACCTCGCCGTCGCTCAGCTGGGCCGGCAAAGCGGTGCTTGAATTCCGCTGCGCGACCGGTGATTGGGCTGGTGCGCTGGCGCTGCTGGAGAGCAGCAAAAAGGCGCTCGACAAGGCGATCTATCGACGGCAACGCGCCGTGATGCTCACCGCCCGCGCTCTGGCCGCTGAAGAGAGCGACCGCGACAACGCCAAGGCCTTTGCGATCGAGGCGGTGAAGCTGGCGCCGACGCTGGTTCCGGCGGCGGCGCTGGCCGGCCGCCTGCTCGCCGAGGGCGGCGAGTTGCGCAGAGCGTCACGCATCATCGGCGTAGCGTGGAGCGCCAATCCAAACCCGGAACTCGCCCAGACTTATGCCGAGCTTCGTTTCGGCGACGCCGCGCGGGACCGGCTGACGCGCGTCGAGACGCTGGCCAAAAAAGCGCTAGGCCATATCGAGGGCGCCCTGGCACTAGCCCGCGCCGCACTCGACGCGCGGGAATTCGCCAAAGCACGCGCCGCGCTCGCTTCTCATCTTGCGGCGCCGACCAAGCGCGTCGCACTGCTGATGGCAGAGCTTGAGCGCGCGGAACGCAACGACGAGGGCCGCGCCCGCGAATGGATGGCGCGCGCGCTCCACGCCGCGCCCGACCCGGCCTGGACCGCGGATGGGTATGTTTCCGACCGCTGGCTGCCGGTGTCGCCGGTCACCGGCCGGCTCGATGCTTTTGAATGGCGCGTGCCGGTGACCGGAATGGTCAGCACCGCGCCAGTCATCGAACCCGTGATCGAGCCTGAGCCGGCCATCACCCCATCGCTCGAACTGGCGCCCGAGAAGCCGCGCGAGAGTGCCGAGGCCGCCGCCGCTCCGCCCCAAACGGTCACCGTTGCTCCGCCGCCGGCGGCGGCTGCCGATGCACCGCAAGCGGTTCCGCCAAAGACCATCGCCGCCGCGCCGGCAACGGCGCCGCGCCCCGGCAGCCAACCGCAGCCGAAGCCCAAGGCGGTCATCCCGCTGGTCCACGCTCCCGACGATCCGGGACCGGACGCCGCCGAGGAACCGGGACCAGCGCCGGAAGCCGCCACCGGCTGGCGGAAAATGTTCGAGTAAGCCCGCGACCTCCCTTCGAGGTGAACCTCCTCATCCCGTAGGGCTCTTATCGACTTTCAGATCGGCCCGCATTATAGATGAACTATAGTGCATCAGAGGTGATCACCCTGTGGCCGGACCGAAAACCAAGTCGAAACCGCGCGAAAGCTCGGTCTCCGCTTCCGAGAGCGACGACGGGGCCGCTGCCGCATACCTCGCCGCGATCGGCGGCGCGGTACGGCGCAACCGCGCCAAACGCGGAATGACGCGCCGGCAACTGGCTCAGGCATCGAAAACGTCCGAGCGATACCTGGCGCAGATCGAGACTGGAGCCGGCAATCCCTCGGCAAGCGTCCTGCGCGCGATCGCGCAAGCGTTCGATCTTCCAGCCTCCGCGCTGCTCCCCGAAGCGAACACCCCCGCTCCGGCCTTCAGCGCGATCCTCGATCTCCTGGCGCGCATGCCCGAGAGCGAACTGCCGTCGCTCGCTCAGCTTATCGAAGCACGCGCATCTCTCCCCGCGGCGGCCGATCGAGGGCGGCGGATCGCGCTCGTCGGTCTGCGCGGCGCCGGCAAGTCGACGCTCGGACGCATGCTGGCGCAGCAACTTGACTGGCCGCTGATCGAACTCGATCGCCGCATCGAGGAAGATTACGGCGCCAGCATTCCCGACCTGATCGAGATGGCCGGCATGGCGACGTTCCGCCGTCATGAGCGGCGGGTACTCGAGCGCGTCATCGCCGAACACGCCGCGGCCGTCATCGCCACCGCCGGCGGCATCGTCTCGAACCAGGAGACCTATGCGCTGCTTTTGCGCCGCACCCATACGATATGGATCAAGGCCGCACCTGAGATTCATATGAGCCGCGTGATCGCGCAGGGCGATTTTCGCCCGATGGCGCAAAACCGCGAGGCGATGGTTGACCTTGTCGCGATCCTCGAAGCGCGCCGCGCCGACTATGCCCGCGCCGAGGCCGAGATCGATACATCGGGCGACGGGTTGGAGCAGAGCTTTGCCAAGCTGTTGCGCGTCGTTACGCCTTGGCTTGCCACGGAGCGGACGTGACGAAAGGGAGCCTCCCTGACGCAGGTTATCTCGACCTCGACCCCATGCGGCTCGAATACCGCATGATCGGTCCGCGGCCCGATGCTGCGCCGACGATCGTGCTGCTGCACGAAGGGCTCGGCTGCGTCGACCTGTGGGGCGGATTTCCAGAGCAAATCGCGGCCGCGACGGGAGCAGGTGTCTTCGCCTATTCGCGCCAAGGCTACGGCCGATCAAGCCCCGGCCCGTTACCGCGCGGCGTGCGGTTCATGCATGAGGAAGCCTGCGAAGTCCTGCCGCGCGTGCTCGACGCCATAGGCTTTCAGCGCGGTCTTCTGCTCGGCCACAGCGACGGCGGCTCGATCGCGACGATCTATGCCGGCAGCGTTCAGGATCATCGCGTCCGCGGGCTGGTGCTGATCGCACCGCATTTCTTTGCCGAGGAAATGGGATTGGCCGAGATCGCCCGCGCGCGCGAGAACTATTTGGCCGGCAAACTGCGCGAAAAGCTAAAGCACTGGCATACCGACGTCGATTGCGCATTCCGCACCTGGAGCGAGCCATGGCTTAGTCCGGAATTCCGTTATTGGGATATCACCGATGCACTCGGCTACATCCGCGTGCCGATCCTCATCGTTCAGGGCGAGAACGATCAATATGGCACGCTGCGGCAGATCGAAGTGGCGCAGCGGGAATGCTTCTGTCCGGTCCAGGCGACGGTGCTTCCCGGTATCCGCCACATCCCGCACCGAGAAGCGCCGGATGCGACGCTCCACACCATTGCCGACTTCACCAATCGGCTGCTGCGCGACCACCACGAGGCGGAACACGGCACGCATTCGAGGGTTGAACCATCATGAACTATAATGCATACTGCGGAACCTCGATGGCTCGCACTTTAGCGCGCCGATCGAGTTCCAAAGCAGACAAGGCATTGAGATGGCCGACGGGGAAAACGCCTCTGCCCGCGCATTCGCGAACGGCAAGACGCGGATCGATTTTCAGACCGCGCCCGAGCGCTATCGGCATTGGAAGCTCAAGATCGACGGCGACGTCGCGACGCTTCTGATGGACATCGACGAAAAAGGCGGCCTGTTCGAAGGCTACGACCTCAAGCTCAATTCCTACGATCTCGGCGTCGACATCGAGCTTGCGGACGCAATCGAGCGGCTCCGATTCGAGCATCCGGACATCCGCGTCGTCATTCTGCGTTCGGCGAAGCCGCGCGTGTTCTCGGCCGGCGCCAATATTCGGATGCTGGCCGGCGCGAGCCATGCCCACAAGGTGAACTTCTGCAAGTTCACCAACGAGACCCGCAACGGCATCGAGGATCTGAGCGAGAACTCCGGGCTCAAAACCATCTGCGGCATCAACGGCACGGCGGCCGGCGGCGGCTACGAACTGGCGCTCGCGGCCGATTACATCATGCTGGTCGACGACGGCTCCGCGGCCGTGTCACTACCGGAATTGCCGCTGCTTGCGGTGCTGCCCGGCACCGGCGGCCTCACCCGCGTCTCCGACAAGCGCAAGGTCCGCCGCGACCATGCCGACGTCTTTTGCACCACCGAGGAAGGCGTGAAGGGTAAGCGCGCCGTCGAATGGCGGCTGGTCGACGAAGTGGTCCCGGGATCGAAGTTCGACGAGACGATCGCGGCCCGCGCCAAGGCGTTTGCCGCGGCATCCTCGCGCAAAGCGGTGGGTCAGGGCATCACGCTCACGCCGCTGACGCGGAGCTTCACGGCGGACAGCGTTCAGTACGGCATGCTCGCCCTCGAATTCCAGCGCGCGGAGAGAACCGCAACGATCACGCTGCGCGGACCCGATAAAGCGCCGCCGAGTTCCCCGGACGCCATGATGGCGCTTGGCGCGGGCTTCTGGCCGCTCCAACTGGCACGTGAACTCGACGACGCGATCCTGCACATCCGGCTCAATGAACTCGAGACCGCGGCCGTCGTATTCAAATCCTCCGGCGATCCGGCGCAGGTCATCGCCTACGAGCAATTCCTGGACGCCAACAAGGATCATTGGCTCGCGCACGAAATACGCCATTTGTGGAAGCGCGTCCTCAAACGCATCGATCTCACCTCGCGCTCCCTCGTCACCCTGGTCGAGCCCGGCGCGTGCTTTGCCGGCACGCTCGCGGAGCTCATCTTCGCCGCCGACCGCTCCTACATGCTGATCGGCAGCCGTGACGGCGACAATCAGCCGCCCGCAACGATCACGCTGTCCGACGTCAATTTCGGCGCCTATCCGATGTCGAACGGACTGACGCGTCTGGCGTCGCGCTTTCTCGCCAATCCGGCCGACGTCGAAGCGGCGCGAGCTGAACGGGGCAGGAAACTCGACGCCGAGACGGCGCAACGTCTCGGCCTCATCACCTTCTCGCTCGACGATATCGACTGGGACGATGAGGTGCGCGTATTTCTCGAAGAGCGCGCGAGCTTTTCACCCGATGCCCTCACCGGACTCGAAGCCAATCTGCGCTTCGCCGGGCCGGAGACGATGGAATTGAAAATTTTCGCCCGCCTGACCGCTTGGCAGAACTGGATCTTTCAGCGGCCCAACGCGATCGGCGAGGAAGGCGCGCTCAAGCGCTACGGCACCGGTCAGAAGCCGGTCTTCGACGCGAGACGGGTGTGAAGTCGCGAAGCGACGGCAGGAGTGAGCCATGACCATCGATAACGTGGACTACTCGACCAAGATCCCCAACAACGTGAATCTTGCCGAAGACCGGCAGGTGTTGCGGGCGCTGGAGAGTTGGCATCCGGGCTACATCGATTGGTGGAAAGACATGGGCCCGGTGGGCTTTCAGGAGTCGCTGGTTTATCTGCGCACTGCAGTGTCGGTCGACCCCAAGGGGTGGGCCAAATTCGACTACGTCAAGATGCCCGACTATCGCTGGGGCATTCTGCTTGCGCCCAAGGAGGAAGGCCGCAAAATCCCATTCGGCATGCATTACGGCGAGCCGGCTTGGCAGGACGTGCCGGGCGAGTATCGCGCCATGCTGCGGCGTCTCGTCGTCATCCAGGGCGACACCGAGCCGGCTTCCGTCGAGCAGCAGCGCCACCTCGGCAAGACCGCGCCGTCGCTCTACGACATGCGCAATGTCTTTCAGGTCAATGTCGAAGAGGGCCGGCACCTCTGGGCGATGGTCTACATTCTGCAGAAATATTTCGGCCGCGACGGCCGCGAGGAAGCAGCCGAGCTGTTGCAGCGCCGCTCCGGCAGCGCCGACAAACCGCGCATGCTCGGCGCCTTCAATCAGGAAACGCCGGACTGGCTCTCATTCCACATGTTCACCTTCTTCACCGATCGTGACGGCAAAATGCAATTGGAGAGCCTGGCGCAATCGGGATTCGATCCGCTGTCACGCACCTGCCGTTTCATGCTCACCGAAGAGGCGCACCATATGTTCGTCGGCGAGACTGGCGTCGGGCGCACCATCCAGCGCACATGCGAAGCGATGAAAGCGGCCGGGATCGAGGATCCGACCGAGATCGACAAGGTTCGCGACCTCGGCGTGATCGACCTGCCGACCATCCAGAAAAAGCTCAACCTGCACTATTCGCTGTCGCTCGATCTGTTCGGCTCGGAAGTCTCGACCAACGCCGCCAACACCTTCACGGCGAGCCTCAAGGGCCGTTTCCAGGAGACCAAGATCGACGACGATCATCGGCTCGAAAACGCCACCTATCCGGTGCTCAAACTTGTCGATGGCGAGATCAAGCGCGTCGACGAGCCGGCGCTGACCGCGATCAACATGCGGCTGCGCGATGACTACACCGCCGATTGCCAGCGCGGCCTCGATCGCTGGAACAAGATCATCGACAAGACCGGCACGGCCTTCAAACTCGAACTCCCCCATGTCGGCTTCCACCGCGAGATCGGCGAGTTCAAGGACGCGAAAGTGTCGCCGGCCGGAAAGCTTATGGACGAGGCAGCCTGGAATCGCGACCGCGGCCAATGGCTGCCGTCGAAGGACGACGGCGATTTCATCGCCAGCCTGATGCGGCAAGTTGTCGAACCCGGCCAGTTCGCGAGCTGGATCGCGCCGCCCCGCATCGGCATCGACAACAAGCCGGGCGATTTTGAGTACGTGAAGATCGCGGCTTAAGGCGGCGATCCACCTCGTCCCTTTGATCAACGCCAGAAGGTCGGCGTTGATCGTTTCGCGCACCACGCAGGACAGCTGATCAGAGCGCTTCCGGTTCCGCCAACGGGCCCTCGCGCAGCCGGGCGAGATCGAAACGGTCAACTTCGCGCAGCAGTTCGACGAACGCCTGGGCGCCATGCGCGAGCGCGGCTTCGCCCTTCTCGGCGGTCGCGCGCCTGGTGTCGCCCACCGCGCCGGTCGGATTAAGGTCCTGCGTCATCCAGGCGAAGCCGGCCGGGCGAAAGGCGCCGAGCCATTTGAACTCGCGCGCCATCGCGATCGTCGCCGGGATCGCATTGGGTGCTTTGTCCATGCGTACGGTCTCCGGATTTGCCGCGAGCATGAGCGAGGTCTCGATATCGCCGCCGTGAATGCCGTGCTTCTTGTCCTCACCGGTAAATACGCCGTCCGGATAACCGAAGCGGTGCCAGCCGACCGTGACCGCAAGCATGCCGAGGCGTGTGCGCAGGTCGCGCGCCACGATTTCCATCGCGGCGACATTGCCGCCGTGACTGGTGACAAGGACGAGCTTGCGTACCCCCGCCCGCGCCAAGCTCTCGCCAAGTTCGGTCCAAGCAGCGATTACGGTCGCGGCTGAGAATGTCAGCGTGCCGGGGAACGACAAATGTTCGGCGGATACGCCGACGCGTTGCGTGGGAAGGAACGTGACCGGGAGTTCCTCAGGCAGGATTTTGTGCACCCGGGCCAGATAGGCCTGACCGATGTAGGTATCGACGCCAAGCGGCAGATGCGGCCCGTGCTGCTCGACTGCGGCGAGCGGCAAGACGGCGATCCAGCGCGACGTCTCGGCACCGGCAACGTCCTGCCAGGTCATATCCATCCAGTTGCGTCTCGGCAGCATCGTCACCGTCCATTCTTGGCTTCACTCGCCAATCGAGCGAGCCTCCCCTATTGTCGCGTCGCCGACGGAAAGGAGCAACCGATGCCGCTGGCAAGATTTTTTGGGGTCGTCCTGGCTTGTCTTGCCGCCTGGACCGCTGCGCTGCGAAGCCCCGCGAGCGCGCAGTCGCTCGACAAGGTGACCTTCGGCACCAACTGGGTCGCGGAGGCCGAGCATGGCGGCTTCTATCAGGCGCTTGCCGACGGGACATACCGCAAGTACGGCCTCGATGTGACCATCCGCCAGGGCGGCCCCAGCGTGAACAACCGCATCCTGCTGCCGGTCGGCAAGATCGACTTCTATCTCAGTGCCAACACGCTGCAGGGCTTCGACGCCGTCGCCCAGAACGTGCCGACGGTCGACGTCGCCGCCATGTTTCAGAAGGACCCGCAGGTGCTCATCGCGCATCCCGACCAGGGCATCGAGACATTGCAGGACCTGAAGCCGCTGACGCTCTTCGTCTCACAAGACGGCATGACCACCTATTTTCAGTGGCTGAAATCCGACTACGGCTTCAAGGACAGTCAGGTGAAGCCCTACACATTCAACCCGCAGCCCTTCCTTGCCAACAAGAAGAGCGCGATGCAGGGTTACGTGACGTCCGAACCGTTCGCCATCGAGACGGAAGCGAAGTTCAAGCCAAAAGTCTTTCTGCTCGCCGACGAAGGCTTCAATGCCTATTCGACGCTGATCGAGACGCGCCGCGACCTCGTCGACAAAAAGCCCGACCTCGTGCAGCGTTTCGTCGATGCCTCGATCATCGGCTGGTACAACTACATCTATGGCGATAACGCTGCGGCCAATGCACTGATCAAAAAACAGAACCCGGAGATGAGCGACGATCTCCTCGCCTACTCTGTCGCCAAAATGAAGGAATACGGAATTGTTGATTCCGGGGACAGTCTGACGCTCGGCATCGGCGCGATGACCGATGCCCGCATGAAGGATTTTTTTGACAAAATGGTGCGCGCCGGTATCACCAAGCCGGGGCTCGATTATCGCAAGTCCTATACGCTGCAATTCGTCAACAAAAAGGTCGGGCTTAATCTGCGGCCGAAGCAGTGACACCGGACCAAAGAGAGGCTTGATGCAACTGTCTGTCGTCCGCTCGTTGTTGGTGATCCTTTCGCTCGCCGTCCTATGCCCGGTGCAAGCACCGGCTGCCGAAAGCTATCCGACCCATCCGATACGCCTGATCGTCCCGTTCCCCGCCGGGGGAATTGCGGATCTCTCGGGCCGCCTGATCGCCGAGCGGCTGCGAGAAAAATTGAATCAGCCGGTGATCGTGGAGAACAAGGCCGGCGCCAACGGCGTGCTCGGCTATCACGAACTGATAAAGGCCGAGCCGGACGGCTATACGCTCATGATGGGGACCGTCGGCTCCGTGGTCATCAACATCGTGATGGACCCGAAGCCGCCGTTCGACCCGCTCCATGATCTCGCGCCGATCGCCAATGCGGCCGAATACGCCACAGCGCTGGTGGTCAACAATCAGATGCCGGTGAATTCCCTGAAGGAGTTTGTCGACTATGCCAAGGCGCGTCCCGGCAAGCTGAGCTTCGGTTCAACGGGAGTCGGCGCGCTCGACTATACGGCGGCCCAGCTGCTGATGAAGGAAACCGGCATCAGCATGGTGCATGTGCCGTACAAGGGCGGGCCCGGCGCGCTGAACGACCTGATCGGCGGTTCGATCGATGTGATCGTCGAAGTCTTTCCCGTGGTCATGCAGCAGATCAAGGCGCACACGATCAAAGGTCTTGCGGTGACCAGTCCCTACCGCCAGCCGACATTGCCCGATGTGCCGACGTTCAAGGAGTCCGGGTTCGGCGGTGTTGAGCTGACCGGCTGGCTCGGCCTTTATGGGCCGCCGCACATGCCCGAAGACGTGCGCCAGATGCTCGGCAAGATGGTTGCCGAGATCGTCAAAGAACCCGCCATGGCGGAGAAATTTCGCGCGATCGGATTCGAGCCGACCGGCCAGGACGCCGACACCTTCGCCGCCTATCACGCCGCCGAGGTCAAGCGCTGGAAGCAATTCACCGGTGAGATGGGAATGGGAAAGTAGATGGGAAAGTAGCAGGCCGAGCCATCCCGATGCCGCCGGCGACCGCAATCTCTTCGGGAACTCCGCTTGTCGCGCTCCGCGACGTCAGCAAGACATTCTCGACCGGCACGCTCGCGCTCTCCGGACTCAATATCGAGGTGCGAGACGGCGAGTTCCTCTCGCTTCTTGGTCCGTCGGGCTGCGGCAAATCAACGGCGCTGCGCATCATTGCCGGACTGAGCGAGCCGTCGCAGGGCGTCGTCGACTGGTACCCGGCCACTGACGTCGCTCCCGGCAAAAGCCGCATCGGCTTCGTGTTCCAGGATCCGACGCTGATGCCGTGGGCCTCGGTGTCCAGCAACGTGTCGCTGCCGCTCAGGCTCAAAAGCGTCGACGCGGATGAGGCCGCCGATCGGGTCGAGGCCGCACTCGAACGGGTCGGGCTGGAGAAATTCAGCGACGCCTACCCGCGTGAATTGTCGGGCGGCATGCGCATGCGCGTCTCGATCGCGCGCGCGCTCGTGACCGAGCCGGCGCTGCTTTTGATGGACGAGCCGTTTGCAGCGCTCGACGAAATCACACGCTTCAAGCTGAACAACGACCTCCTCGAGGTCTGGCAGGCGTTGCGCACGACGGTCGTCTTCGTGACCCATTCGGTGTTCGAGTTGGTGTATCTGTCCAGCCGCATCGTAGTGATGGCGGCGCGGCCGGGCCGGGTTTCCACCGAGCTCACAATCGACGCGCCGTATCCGCGCAACCAGAATTTTCGCACCTCGGCCGAGTATGCCGCGTTCTGCCGCCATGCTTCTGACGCGCTCGCCATCGCCATGGCGACGGGAGGCGAGGAATGAAGCCCGCCGCCTTCGCGCGCGAGCGCCGCGATCGGATCCTGCGCGCCGTGCTGCCGATCGTCGTGCTCGCGCTTGGCATTGCGGCCTGGGAGTTGGTCGTGCGCATCAAGGGCATCCCGCCCTATGTGCTGCCGGCGCCGGGTGCCATCCTGCAAACGCTCTTCGATGATCGGGATTTACTGTTTCAATCGCTTCTCGTCACGCTGGCAACGACGATCGAGGGTTTTTTGCTGGCCGCCGTCGGCGGTGTGGGGCTCGCCGTACTCTTCAACCAATCGCGGCTCGTCGAATATTCGCTCTATCCGTATGCCGTGATCTTGCAGGTGACGCCGATCGTCGCCATCGCGCCGCTCCTCTTGATCTACCTGCCGCAGCCTTTGGCGGTGCTGGTCTGCGCGTGGATCGTGGCGTTCTTTCCGGTGCTGGCGAACACGACGCTCGGCCTGAATTCGATCGATCGTAATCTCGCCGATCTGTTTTCGCTCTACGGCGCCTCGCGCGGCCAAGTGTTATGGAATCTGAAACTCCCCGCGGCACTGCCCTACATGCTCGGCGGCCTGCGCATCGCCGGCGGGCTCTCCCTGATCGGCGCGGTGGTGGCCGAAATCGCCGCAGGTTCGGCCGGCGCCGGCTCGGGCCTCGCCTACCGGATCGCCGAGTTGGGCTACCGTCTCAATATCCCGCGCATGTTTGCGGCGCTGCTGCTGCTTTCGATCGCCGGCATCGTCATCTTCTATGCGCTGTCGCTCATCAACTATCTCGCGTTGCGCCGCTGGCATGAGAGCGCGCTAGAGCAGGAACGTTAACGGCCCGCCAATCCAAGAAGCTGCCGAGCGTCCGTGGGCGTCGCGACGTGATCGCCGAGAATCTCGATGATCTTTGCTGCCTTCTCGACCAGGGCCGCGTTGCTCGGCGCGAGCTTGCCCTTTTCCAGGTAGATGTTGTCCTCGAGTCCGACGCGCGGATGTCCCCCGAGCAGGACGGTCTGCGCCACCATGGGAAATTGATGCAGCGAAATGCCGAAGGCGAACCATGGGGAATCCGTCGGCAGCAGGTTTCGCATGTAGGCCATGGCCTCGGTGGTCGCCGGCTGACCCCACGAAATGCCCAGGCAAATCTGAAACATCCCAGGCGGCTTGACGTAGCCATTCTCGATGAAACGCTTGGCGAGCAACAGATGGCCGGTCTCGAACACTTCAAGCTCGGGCATCACGCCGGCATCCTTGATCGCCGCCGCCATTGCCTGCAGGTGCTTGGGCGTGTTGACGAACACACGATCACCCATGTTGAGGCTGCCCATGTCGAGGCTGCAAATGTCAGGCTTGAGTTCCACTACATGGCGCACGCGGTCATCGGGTGACTTGAGGACGCTGTCGGGGCCTGCTTTCGAGGGGTCGCTGTCGTCGTGCGCGAAGCGGGCACCAGGGCCGGTGGTGAGGTTGATGAGGACATCGGTGCCGCTGGCTCTGATCCGCTCGACCACCTCGCGGTAAAGCGCGGTCTCCATGCTCGGCTTGGTGGTTTTCGGATCACGGACATGAATGTGCACGATGGCGGCGCCAGCCTTGGCGGCATCGATCGCCGAATTGGCGATCTGTTTGGGTGTCACCGGCACAGCCGGGTTGCGGCCCGGCGTGTCTGCCGAGCCGGTGACCGCGCATGAGATCATCACCTTGCGCTGCATAGCTTCACCGGATGCTGCTCTTAACGATCGAATTCGCCGCCCGTCGGCGGCATTGCTTGATGTCCCAGCGACGCAAATTTGGCTTGTGCAGCGGATGTTACTCGATCTGCTGAAGCGGTGCGAGTTCGGCGGTGCTTCGGCCGGGTGACCGCTCAGTTCTGCCGCAATGTCCGCAATTTGGTCGCGATGAGGGGAAGCCAGAATGGCGCGCGTATGTGGAAATCAGCGCAAATGACTTACACTGCACCTGTAGGCCAACTTCGCTCCCTCACTTCCCGGACTGGCACAAGTTCCGAGCTGTGTCTGCGATGCAGACCTAACGGACATTGGGTGACGGCCATCATCACTTATTTTCTCCAGACGCGCCCTGATTCATCGTCAGGATTTTTCTTTTTGGGATCGAGCCGGAACGCGCCGACGGCGGAGCCGGCAACGAGCGGCTGCGACAGTCACTCCGCTTGCCAGAACTTGTCCTTCCTGCATGATGGCCATCGAACAAGGCAACCGGCGGAGATAACGGCCGGCCGGCGCTCGCCGAACGCCATTGGGAGGACAGCGATGATGCGCACGAAAGCGATAATGGCGCTTGCCGCCGCGGTGGTGCTTTCGGCCACACCCGCACTAGCACAGACGGAGATCAAGTTCGGCCACGTCGGCGAGCCGGGTTCGCTGTTCGATCTTTCGGCGCAGGAATTCGCCAAACGCGCCAACCAAAATCTGGGCAACAAGGCCAAGGTCGTGGTGTTCGGCTCGAGCCAGCTCGGCGGCGATGCGGAACTGATGAAGAAGCTGAAGCTCGGCACCGTCGACATGGCGTTGCCCTCGACCGTGATGTCATCGCAGGTCCCGCTGTTCGGCTTGTTCGAGATGCCGTATTTGGTGAAAAACCGCGAGCAGATGGCCCGCATCCGCGATCAGATCGTGATGCCGACAATGGCGCCCGCCGCCGAAAAGGTAGGCTACCGCATCATCGCCGTCTGGGAGAACGGCTTCCGCCAGATCACCAACAACAAGCATCCCATCAACGTGCCGGACGACCTAAAGGGGTTGAAGCTTCGCGTGCCCCAGGGCGGCTGGCGGGTGAAAATGTTCCAGGCCTACGGCGCCAATCCAAGCCCGATGCCGCTGTCGGAGGTCTTTGTCGCACTGCAAACCGGCGCCATGGATGCGCAGGAGAATCCGCTGGCTCAGATTTACCCCTCGCGATTCTATGAAGTGCAGAAATACCTTTCCATGACCGGCCACGTCTATACGCCGGCCTACGTCACGGTCGGCGCGAGCTGGAACCGGCTTCCGGCCGACGTGCAGAAGATCCTCACCGATACCGCGGTCGAAATGCAGCCCGTCGTCTACAAGATTGCCGCTGATCTCGACAACGACTTCCTGACGAAACTCAAGGCCGGCGGGATGCAGGTCAACGAGGCCAATAAGGATGCTTTCATCAAAGCCAGCAAACCGATCTACGACGAATTCGCCAAGGAAGTTCCGGGCGGCAAGGAATTGATCGACAAGGCTCTGGCGCTCGGCAACGGTTCGTGAGAGCTGACGGCGGCATCTGACGCTCTGGGAATCGGAACGCCGGAATGAGTCGGCAAGAGTTTCATGGCGCGTTCGCGTGGCTGCTGGAGACGATCGTCGTCGTCCTGGTCGTCGCGCTCACCGCTCTGGTGATCGTCGGCGCCGCTTTCCGATATCTCGGCCACGCACTGGCCTGGTACGATGAGTTGGCCTCGATCGGGCTGGTCTGGCTTACATATTACGGCTCGGCGCTGGCGGCGTTGCGCGGCGCTCATATCGGCGTGCCGGGATTGGTCAACGCGCTGCCGCCGCGGGCGCGCCTCGTTGCGAGCTTGTTCGCTGAAGCTTGCGTATTCCTGTTTTTTATCTTGCTTGCGGTCACCGGTGCGCAGGTGCTCGCCGTACTCGGCCAGGACGGCATGGTGAGCCTGCCGTGGGTGCCGCTGCGGCTGACCCAATCGGTGATCCCGATCGGCTCGGTGCTGTTCCTGATCGCCGAGGCTTTGCGGCTGCCGCAGGTAATCGCGGCCGCACGTGGGGCGGGCTTTGTCGACATCGAGATCAAAGAAGCGCTGGAGCAGACTGCCGCGGCCGATCCGCCGCAAGGGACGGCACCCGCGCCATGACCATTACGCTCATGCTGGTCGGCATGCTGGTGCTCGCCGTCCTCAACGTGCCGATCGCCATTGCGCTCGCCCTCGTCGCCACGGCAGCGATTCTTTTGATCCAGGGCCCCGATATGCTGCCCAATGTGGCGCTCGAAATGTTCGACGGCGCATCGAGCTTTCCGTTGCTCGCGATCCCACTGTTCATCCTCGCCGGCGCGCTCATGAACGCCTCTTCGATCTCGCGGCGGTTGATTGCGTTCTCCTCGGCCCTGATCGGCTTCGTCCGCGGCGGCCTCGCCATGGTGTCGATCGGCGCCTCGGTCTTCTTTGCTGAGATTTCCGGCTCCGCGGTGGCCGATGTGGCCGCCTTGGGCACGCTCCTGATCCCGGCGATGAAGAGCCGCGGCTATTCGAAAGAGTTCGCCGCCGCCGTCTGCTCCTCGTCCGGGAGCCTTGCCATCATCATCCCGCCGTCGATCCCGATGGTGCTCTACGCCGTGATGGCGCAGACCTCGGTGGTGAAGCTGTTCGTCGCCGGCATTGTTCCGGGCCTGATTGGCGCGCTCGGCATGGTCGTCGCCGCCTACGTTCTCGCCGTGCGCCACAATTTCCCCGTTGAGGAGCGGTTCCAGCCGAGCCGCGTCTGGAAGACGTTCAAGGAGGCCATCTGGGCCTTCGTCCTGCCGGTTGCGATCCTGGGGAGCATCTTCGGCGGCATCGTCACCGCCACCGAAGGCGCCGGCATGGCCGTCGTAGCCGCCTTGTTCGTCGGCGCCGTAATCTACCGCGATCTCGATCTGCGCGAACTGCGCAAGGCCTGTATCGATGGCGGCATTCAGACCGCAGTGGTGATGCTGCTGGTCGCAGCCTCGGCGCTGATCGGCACCTTTCTCACCGAGGCACAAGTGCCGCAGGCGTTGGCCCACGCCATTACCGGCCTCACCAGCAACAAATATCTGGTGCTGCTTCTGCTCAATGTCGCCTTCCTGATTCTCGGCATGTTCCTGCATTCGGCGGCAGCGATCATTCTGGTCATCCCGATCGTGATGCCGATGGTGACGGCGGTCGGCATCGATCCCATCCATTTCGGACTCGTGGTGACGCTCAACCTCGCCATCGGCCAACAAACGCCGCCGGTCGCCAGCGTCCTGATGACCGCCTGCGCCATCGGCAAGGCCGACATCTGGAAGACGACACGGGTCAATCTGCCCTTCATCGCGGCACTGCTTCTGGTGCTGGTCCTATGCACCTACGTGCCGTTCATCTCGCTCGGGCTGGTCCATTTTTTCTACGGAGCCTGAAGGCTCATCGCCAAGACGCGCGCGACGTGGAGCGCCTCGCGGCCGGTGCCGTCGCGAATCTGCTGGCGGCATGAAGTGCCGTCGGCGACGATCATGGCGTCAGCGCTGGCTTTACGCACGGCGGGCAACAGCGACAGTTCACCCATCGCCAATGAAACGTCGATCGTCTCCTTGCGGTAGCCGAACGAACCAGCCATGCCGCAGCAGCTCGATTCGATGATCTCGACTTCAAGATCAGGAACAAGCTTCAACGTGTTTTCAACGGCTGCCATCGTGTCAAAGGACTTCTGATGACAATGGCCGTGCAGCAACACGCGCGTTCCGGTCGGCACGAGCGCCAGATCGAGCTTTCCCGCGTTCGCCTCGCGGGTCAGGAATTCCTCGAGCAGGAGCGCGCGATCGGCGATCCGGCGCGCCGCATCGCTCTTGACCAGCGACGGAATTTCGTCGCGGAAACTGAACAAGCAACTTGGCTCCAAGCCGATCACAGGTAGACCACGGTCGACGTACGGGGCGAGCGCAGCAAGCGTGCGCTCTGCTTCGCGGCGCGCCTCGTCAACCTTGCCAATGGCGAGAAACGTGCGGCCGCAACACAGCGGGCGTCCGCCATCGGTTGCGGCAGCGAAATGCACCCGATAGCCGGCCGCATTGAGAACAGCCAGCGCTGCATCGATATTTTCTCTTTCGAAGTACCGATTGAATGTGTCGGCGAACAGAACAACCTCGCCGTTCGCTCCGCCGTCGTAACCGGTCTCGTCAAAGACGTCCGGCCGCCACTTGGGCAAACTCCTGCGCGCACTAAATCCCGCGATTGCCTCCGAGATTTTCGCCGCCCCTGGGACGACATCACGGAGATTAAGCGCCCAATGCAGCCGCGCCGCATAGGGTGCATAGCGCGGCAGATATCCGATCAGCCGGTCGTGCAGCGACAGCCCGAATTTGTCAGTCCGCGCGCGCAAAACTTCGATCTTCATGCGCGCCATGTCGACACCGGTCGGACATTCGCGGCGACAGGCCTTGCAGGAGACGCAGAGTTTCAGCGTCTCCGCCATTTCGTCCGACGTGACTGCATCAGGCCCGAGCTGGCCGGTGATGGCGAGCCGCAGCGAGTTGGCACGGCCGCGCGTGACGTCGCGCTCGTCGCGGGTCACGCGATAGCTCGGGCACATGACGCCGCCGGCGAGCGCACGGCAGGCGCCGTTGTTGTTGCACATCTCGACGGCGCCCTGAAAACCGCCGCCGGCTCCCGGATAAGCAGACCAGTCGAGCGCCGTCGCCATTTCGGTCGGCGTGATAATCGGGGCCGTAGCGAAAATTGGTGCGGTCGTCGAATTTCGGCGCGCGCACGATCTTTCCCGGATTGTACAGGCCCGCCGGATCGAACCGGTCCTTCACCTCCTCGAAGGCGTGCACCAGCTCGGCGCCGAACATCTTTTCATGGAACTCCGAGCGCACGATGCCGTCGCCGTGCTCCCCCGAATGCGAACCCTTGTATTCGCGCACCATGGCGAAGGCTTCTTCGGCAATGGCGCGCATGGCGCGCACGTCCTTGTCGAGCCGCAGGTTGAGCACCGGGCGCACATGCAGGCAGCCGACGGAGGCGTGCGCGTACCAGGTGCCGCGCGTGCCGTTTTTCTCGAAGACATCAGAAAGGCGCGCCGTGTAATCGGCCAGATGTTCGAGCGGCACCGCGCAATCTTCGACAAAGGAGATCGGTTTTCCTTCTTCCTTCATCGACATCATGATGTTGAGACCGGCGGTGCGCACCTCGGTGATCGCCGCCTGCAGCTTCGGATCGAGCACTTCGACAACGCCGCCCCATTTGGCGCCGGTGTTGCCGAAGGAAAGACCGAGATCGCCGAGCATTTCACCGAGCCGCTTGAGCCGGCGCAGATTTTCGTCCCAATCCTCTTCGGCGAACTCGACAAACAATATCGCCTCGGGATCGCCGCGCAGGAAGGCATCGATCGTCGGGCGGTACATCGCGATATCGCGCGCAAGACCCAGCATGGTGCGATCGATCAATTCGACCGCGATGGGACCGAGCGTCACGATATGCTGTGCGGCCTTCATCGCTTCATGGAAGCTGCCGAAGTGGCAGGCGCCCACCGCGCGGCGGCCAAGCAATGGCGAGAGTTTCAGCTCGATCTTGGTCGAGAACGCGAGCGTTCCTTCGGAGCCGACAAGAAGATGCGCAAGATTGATATCGTTCCGACCGGGGACGAGCGCGTCGAGATTGTAACCGCCGACGCGGCGCTGGACTTTCGGAAAACGCCGCTCGATCTCGGCCGCTTCGCGCGCCGCGATGGCGAGAAGATCGCGCACCAGCGCCTGCGGAACGTCGACGGTGCCTTCGCCCATGCGCCCAAAATGGGCGCGCGTACCGTCGGCCAGAATGGCGTCGATCGAAAGAACGTTCTCCCGCGTATTGCCGTAGCGCAGCGAACGCGCCCCGCAGGAGTTATTGCCCACCATGCCGCCGATAGTGGCGCGGGAGGCCGTCGAGATATCGACCGGAAACCAAAGACCTGTGGGCTTTAGTCTGCGATTGAGCTCGTCCAGCACGATGCCGGGTTCGACGACGCAGCGCCGTCCGGTGGTATCGAGATCGACGATTCGGTCGAGATGCCGCGAGCAGTCGATGACGACCGATTCATTGACCGTTTGCCCGGCCTGCGACGTTCCGCCGCCGCGTGCCGTCACCGGCACTTTTTCTGCTCGGCAAATTCCTATCGTGCGTTCGGCTTCGTCTATCGTGCGCGGTGTCACAACGCCGAGCGGCGTCATCTGGTAGTGGGACGCGTCAGTGGCATAGCGACCACGGGTGAAGGCATCGAAACGCACCTCCCCGATTTGCTCCGCTTTGAGCCGCCGCTCGAGCCCTGGAAACAGCCGTGCTGGCAAACATTCCTCCGACTTGCGGCTCAAGTTTACCGATTGCCCAGCTTTCGCATGGCAGGAAGTGGTTTCAGGGCTTGACCCGAATGTCGCATTCGCTATTCAACCCCACAAGCCGCGAGCGCCCCCGGATATGCGCCGCCGGGGCTCATGAATCGATCCGAAGGAGTGCCGAAAATGCCGCAGAATACCTCGCGCGCCGCCGGGCGTCATTTCCTACAGATCCCAGGGCCGACGCCGGTGCCCGACCGCGTGCTGCGGGCGATGGATACGCCGCTGATCGACCATCGCGGACCGGAATTCGCCAAGCTGACCAAGCGCTGCCTTGATGGAATCAAGACGATCTTCAAGACCACCAATCCGGTCATCATCTACACGGCGACCGGGACCGGTGCGTGGGAAGCTGCCCTCGTCAACACGCTCTCGCCCGGCGATCGCGTGCTCATGGTCGAGACCGGCCAGTTCGCGACGCAATGGAAGACCATGGCGCAAAAACTTGGGCTCAAGCCCGAGTTCATTCCGGGTGACTGGCGCACCGGCGTCGATGCTGCCGTCATCGAGGATCACCTGCGCAAAGACAAGGCGCACGAGATCAAAGCCGTCTGCGTGCTGCACAACGAAACCGCTACCGGCTGTCTGTCGCCGATTGACCCGGTGCGCAAGGCGATCAATGCCGCAGGTCACCCGGCGCTGCTGATGGTCGACACCATCTCGTCGCTCGCCTCGACCGATTACCGCCACGACGAATGGGGCGTCGATGTCACCGTCGGCGGCGCGCAGAAAGGCCTGATGCTGCCGCCCGGCATGTCGTTCAATGCCGTGAGCGACAAGGCGCTGGCGGCGTCGAAGACGTCGAAGCTGCCGAAGTCGTTCTGGTCGTGGGACGACATGCTCACCATGAACAAACAGGGCTTCTTCCCGTACACGCCGGCCACCAACATGATTCAGGGTCTGGCTGTGGCAATCGACATGCTGCACGAGGAAGGCCTCGACAACGTGTTTGCGCGCCACGCGCGGATTGCGGAAGCGACCCGGCGTGCCGTGCGCGCCTGGGGCCTCGAAATTCTCTGCCGCGATCCGAAATATTATTCGCCCACCATCACCGCGGTGTTGTTGCCGGACGGGCATGATGCCGACGCCTTCCGCAGTCTCGCCCTCGACACATTCAACATCGCCTACGGCGCGAGCTTCGGACCGTATGCCAAAAAATATTTCCGCATCGGCCATCTCGGCGACGTCAACGACGGCTGGATGATCGGCGCATTGGCGGCGACCGAAATGGCGCTCGCGCTGGCCGGCATCCCGCACAAGAAGGGCGGCGTGCAGGCGGCGATGGATTACATCGTGTCGGCACATGCGAGCGGCACGCGAGTAGCAGCCGAATAGGACTTGCTGCCCGCGAAAAACGGGGGCGGCGTTCAAGACGTCCAGGGGGGAACCGATGCGGCAACGACGCATCGCCGTAAGCGCCATGCTCGCATTTGCGCTCGCGGGCGGCATTGTCCTCGCGCCTGTGTCGCGTATCGCCTCCGCCGAGGATTACCCGTCGCGACCGATCCATCTGATCGTCCCGTTCGCACCCGGTGGCGCCGTCGATGTGCTGGCGCGCGTCATCGGCGCCAGGCTCAGCGAACGGCTGGGGCAGCCGGTGGTGATCGAAAGCCGCGCCGGCGCCGGCGGCAATATCGGCGCCGATGTGGTCGCCAAATCACCGCCCGACGGCTACACGATCCTGCAAAACACCAACGGGCAGGCGATCACGCCGGCGCTCTATCACCATCTGTCGTTCGACCCCGCCAACGATTTCAGCCCGGTGACCCAACTGGTCATTTCGAACGTCGTCTTCGTGGTGAGTCCGAAGCTGCAGGTCAAAACGCTCATGGAATTCATTGCGCTGGCAAAGGCAAAGCCAGGCAGCATGAATTACGGGTCAAGCGGCGTCGGCAATGCGTTGCATCTGACGATGGAAATGCTCAAGCGCGCAGCCGGGTTCGATATTGAAGCAGTGCCTTACCGCAGCGACGCCCAAATCAACGCCGCGCTGATGGCAGGCGACGTCCAGGCGGCCGTGGTGCCGCTCGCCACTGCGGTGCAACTCATCGAGGATGGGCGGCTCACCGCGCTTGGTGTCACGGGCGCGAAACGCGCCGCCGTGCTGCCCGATGTCCCGACGATCGCCGAAGCCGGCGTCCCTGGCTTCGCAACCTCCGGCTGGCAAGGATTTTTTGCGCCCGCCAAGACGCCGGCTGCGATTATCGGCCGCCTTCAGCGCGAGACCGCGGCGGTCCTCGAACTGCCCGAAGTCCGGGCGAGCCTCAAGACCATGGCGTACGAACCAGTCGGCAGCACGCCCGAGGAATTCGCCGCGTTCGTCAAAGCGGAGACGGCGAAGTTCACCCGTGTCGTGGCGGATGCTCACATCCCGATGCAGGATTGAACTCTGCTTTCCCGCTCATTTCGGCGAATGCGGGAAACCGAGCGGTAGCGCAATCACGACAGCGGCACGGATGCGATCTGATTCTTGAATGCCGGCCGCGCGGCAAGCGCAGCGTACCAGCGCTCGAAGTTGCGCAGTGGCGGCCGCTCGGGCACGAGCTGGCGAAAGCGGTACGCGATGATGGCGGCGGGAATGTCGCCGTATGAGAATTGATCGCCGGCGAGATAAGCCGTCTTCGCGAGTTGTTCGTCGAGGATCGCCATAGCGGCGGTCGTTTTCTTTTTGGACTCATTGATCGCCGCGTGGTTGCGCTTTTCCGGCGGCGTGCGGATGAGGCCCCAGAAACATTCGAAGATCGCGGGGCCGGCCACGGAGAGCTGCCAATCCATCCATTTGCTGGCGAGCGCCCGCGTGCGCAAATCCGCCGGTTCGAGCACGGCGGCGTGGTGCTTGGCGGCAAGGTAACGAACGATGGTGTTCGATTCCCAGAGCAGGAAGCCGTCCTCCTCCTCGAGCGTCGGCACCAACCCGTTTGGATTCATCGCCAGGTAAGCCGGCTCGCGGTTCTTGCCGAAGGGTCCCGCAATATCGATGCGCTCATGCGGAAGGCCGATCTCGTCGACCGCCCACATCACCTTCTGCACATTGGACGAGGTATTCCGGCCCCAGATTTTGATCACGATCTTCCTCCCGCGACCATCTCACACTGTCATGTCCCGCGACGGCGGGGCAACCAGTAAACGCCGCCTCCAACGTAGAATGCAATGCCTGGGGATTACCGGATCGTCCGCTTTCGCGGATGATGACAGCCCATTCAATCGAGCCGGCGCGCTTCCTCGGGCAGCATGATCGGGATGCCGTCGCGGATCGGATAGGCGAGCTTGGCGGCGCGCGAAATCAGTTCCTGCTTCTCGGCGTCGTATTCGAGCGGGCACTTGGTCAGCGGACAGACCAGAATTTCCAAGAGCTTCGGATCGACGCTATCGGCAGGGCGGTCGCTGGACGGCGTGGACATCGGCGGCTCCGATTTGTAACCGGCAGGCTTCATACTGCGCATCTCTTGCCTCCGCAGGGAAGAGCAATTCACTGCAGCGGCGTCTCGCCGGACGTCTTGCTCTTGGCAAGCTCGATTTCGGTCACGGCGACCAGGATTTCGGCGCGGGTTTTCAGATCCGGCGCCTCCAGCATGGCCTGCTTCTCGGCGGTATCGTAGGGCGACATCATCGCCAGCGCATTCACCAGCGCCTCGTTCGGCGCATTTTCGATGCCCTCCCAATCGGCCTTGAGGTTGTTGGCCTTGAGGAAGGACGTCAGCGCGCGCAGCAACGCTTTGCGGTCGACCTCGTCTTCGCCCTTGCGTGCGATGAAGTCGGCGGCGAAAGGCTCAAACGTCACTCGGCACTGCCGGTACAGCGTGGTCACGGCAAGCTCCTCCTCGACGCGGAAGCGCGCGATGCCGGTCAACTGGATGAGATAGCGGCCGTCTCCGCTTTCGGCGAGTTGCGTAATTCGTCCGACGCAGCCGACCTGAAACAGATGAGGCTTGTTCTGATCCGGACCCGGATGGGTAGGGTCGGGCTGGATCATGCCGATCAAGCGATGTTCGGAGCGCATGGCATCGTCGATCATCGCCAGATAGCGCGGCTCGAAAATGTTGAGCGGCATCTGACCGCGCGGCAGGAGCAACGCCCCCGGCAGCGGAAAGACCGGGATCACGTGAGGAAGGGCACTGGGGCCCTCGTAGGTGACATTCATCGGCATGTCGCACTCCACTCCGCGACGGCCCCGAATTTCGACTCAACCGCTTCCCGAAAGACATCGTTTGAGCGAAAGGTCGATCAATTCCGCAACGTGCCGCCGCGGCACCGGCAACCTTACGCAAATAAAATCGAGGAAAGACGCCGACGGCCTTCGATCGTCGCCTCGTCGGTCGGGCCCCATGCGTCGAAAAATTGAACGAGCTGCTTGCGGGCGCCGTCGTCATTCCATTTGCGGTCGCGCTTGACGATGGCAATCAGCTGTTCGAGCGCCTCGAGCCGGCGGCCGCCGCTGTTGAGCGCGAGTGCGAGATCGAACCGCGCCTGATGATCGAGCGGATTCGCCGCAACCTTCTGCTCGAGTTCGGCGAGCGGTCCAAGGGTCTTGGCCTGCTCGGCCAATTCAAGCGCGGCACGGGCGGCAGCAACCGATGCTTCGCCGTGTTTGGCTTCGGGCACCAGCGCCAGCGTTTGCCGGGCCTGGTCGAGCGCGCCGGTCTCGACATAGCAACGCGCAAGGCCCGCGAGCGCATGCACGTTGGTATTATCCTCGGCGAGAAGCTGCCCATAAAGATCCGCCGCGCCGGCCGCATCGCCGTCGATCAGGGCGGCGTCCGCGGCCTTGAGAAGGTCCTGCGCCTCGCCGCCGAGCCGGTCTTTGGTCAGACGTTCGAGGAAGGCCATCACCTGGCTTTCCGGCAGCGCTCCCATGAATCCGTCGGCGGGCTGGCCGTTGACGAAGGCAATCACCGCCGGAATCGACTGTATCCCCATCTGGCCCGGGATGGCCGGATGCTCGTCGATGTTCATCTTGGTGAGCTTCACCTTGCCCTTGGCCGCCTTGACGGCTTTTTCGAGAACAGGCGTCAACTGCTTGCACGGTCCGCACCAGGGCGCCCAGAAGTCGACCAGCACCGGCTGGCGCTTCGACTCCTCGATGACATCCTTGACGAAGGTTTGGGTCGTCGTGTCCTTGACGAAAGTATCTGCGGTTGCGGTCCCAGCTTGCTGCAACATCGTTCCTTGCCCTTGGGCCCCGGCGGGGCCTGAGTTCCCCTGTTTCGCCTGATTAAATGGTGAGAAGGCGGACGAATGCAATCGCGGCGTTCAAGCATGGTCCGGAAAAGCCTGCCCGCGGACTTGGTCAGCGGGTCGAACCCGGTTCCTCCGAAAAGATCATGCGCGGTCGGATAACTGAGCGAATACCACGCTAGTCGGGCGCCGCAACCGCGACAATTCTCGGCTCATGCCCGGTCGCCCTGAGGAATTGGACCAAACCCTCGCGGGAAATCGTGGTGGTGCCGGTATTCACCAGGGGATGAAAGTTCAGCACCTCGTGCGCCATCATGGCGGCGTCGAGGACCACCGTCACACGGAGGGCTTTGTCGTTGATCGCGGCGAACGGCGTCACCGAGCCGGGTTCGACGCCGAGCAACTCGCGCATCAGCTCGGCCGAGCCGAACGAGAACCGTCCCGGACGCGCCAAGGAGGCGATGCAGCGACTTGAGTTCGATGATGGCGCTTTCGAGCGCCACCACCAGGTAAGGCGTCCCCTTTTTGTCGCGGAGAAACAAGTTCTTGGTATGGGCGCCCGGGATCGCCCCGCGCCCCGCCCGCGATTCCTCGACGGTAAACAGCGGCGGATGGGCGATGGTCTTGTGCGCGACGCCGAGGCTGTCCAAATACGCGAAAAGCTCGTCCGGCGCGGCAGGCATCGGCGGTTTCTAAGGCATGATCCGGAAAAAAGCATGCCCCCGGACTGATCCGGGGGTGGAAACCAGTTCTCCAAAGGATCATGCGTCGTCAGAAAGGCTGGAGCGGCTATCGCTCTTCGGTCTCCGGAAGGAGAGGTCGAGCGAGTGCAGCGACGTGGGTGAGGGGTCCGACGGCGGCGGTTGCAAAGCCGGCCGCTCTTTGGCATAGCAATGCCTGCGGTCACGCCCCACGGGGTGACTGCGTTACCCTCTCGGATGCGGGTGTAGCTCAGGGGTAGAGCACAACCTTGCCAAGGTTGGGGTCGAGGGTTCGAATCCCTTCGCCCGCTCCAATTAAATCAAGCACTTCAATCGCGTACGGCCCGCCTCGCTGCCTGGACCCGTCCATGATTTAGGTCAAAGCGCAGACTTGGGGGCGGATTTAGATGTCGTTTTCTTGAGAGGCCCCCAACCTAGGAGCAGACTGTGAGTGTTACCCGTCGTCATGCCTTGGCCGCTGGTCTTGGCACCGCCGTTTCAGCCCTGAGCATTTCGTCTCTGCGCGCAGAAGGACCGCTGCTCGGCGCGGTTGAAGGGGGCGAAGATTTTTGGCTCGCCACCGATGCCTACATCTATGGCTATCCACTTGTGACGATGGAGATGACGCGTCGAGTCATGACAAACGTTCCGGCGGTGGAAGGCACGCGCGGCCCCATGGGCCAATTCATTAAGCTTCGCCAATACCCCGATGCTTCATTCAAGGACGTTACAGCTCCGAATGCCGACACTCTCTACACGATCGCATGGATTGATGTTGGCAACGAGCCCTGGGTTCTCAGCATTCCGGACATGAAGGATCGCTACTTCCTGATGCCGATGCTCGACGGTTGGACGAACGTCTTTCAAGTCCCGGGCAAGCGCACGACGGGCACTCAGGCACAGACCTATGCGATTACGGGACCCGGTTGGAAGGGTACACTTCCGGCTGGCGTCAAGGAATACAAGTCGCCGACCAGCATGGTGTGGATACTTGGGCGCATCTACTGCACGGGAACGCCCGAGGATTACGCCGCAGTCCACGCACTGCAGGATCAGTTTAAGCTCGTGCCGCTGAGTTCCTACGGCAAGCCCTATACGCCCCCCGCAGGCTCAGTCGATTCTTCCATCGACATGAAGACGGCAGTACGTGAACAGGTCAATCGAATGGACCCTGCTGCGTATTTCACGTTGCTTTCTCAGTTGATGAAGGCAAATCCGCCCGCAGCAGCCGACGCTCCCGAATTGGCGAAGTTTGAAAAGATCGGGCTTGTCGCTGGCAAAGACTTCGACGCAAGCAAGCTCAATGCGGATTTTGCCAAACGCATCCCCCAGGTCGCTTTCGACCGCATTATGCTTCAGTTCAAGATCGGCAAGGCGGTTAAGAACGTCAACGGTTGGATGTTCGATACCCAAACGGGCATTTACGGAACCGACTATCTGAACCGCGCCTTTATCACCGCGATTGGACTTGGGGCTAACCGCGTACAGGATGCAGTCTATCCAACGTCCCTCAAGGATGCAGAAGGAAAGGACTACAACGGAGCCAACAAATACGTCATGCACTTTCCTAAGGGGCAGCTTCCGCCCACCCGTGGATTTTGGTCTCTGACCATGTATGACGCGAATTATTTCTTCGTCGCCAATCCAATCAATCGCTATTCGATAAGCGCGAGACAGAACCTGAAGCCCAACCCGGATGGCTCGATTGACCTTTATATTCAAAATCAGTCGCCCGGCGCGGACAAGGAGAGTAATTGGCTTCCTGCTCCCGCAGGCAAGTTCATTCTGATGTTGCGCATGTATTGGCCTGACGAAAAGTCGCCGTCGATAATCAATGGCTCGTGGAGTCCGCCCGCTGCAAAAAAAGTCGCCGGGAACGCAAGGTAGAGAAGCGGCGGCAGCCGCTTAAAAAGCGAGACAGGGTCTCAAGGCGCGTGTGAAAACCACGCGTCTTTTTCCTTTTTCCATCGGAATTTCCGCAAAACCCCAGTGCTGCGGTCGGGCTGGCAATAGGCCGACTAAAAGCGCAGCATCTATTGGCATTGCCTTGAACGAGCGCCGACGAGTTTAGACAGCGCCTCTCTTTGAAATGTGGTTGGCGTGCGAAGATCAGGGACAGTGATGCCGCAGACCGTCGTACCCCAAATACGTCATCGAACGCGGATCGTATGAGCGATAGCGGCTCATGCACGAAGCGATGGCATTGCTGGGACCTGGACCGAAACCTGGGCCGGAGGCTGGGCCGGCACTTGGGCCGGGACCCGGACCGAAACCGGGGCCGGAGGTCGGGCCGGGACCAGGGCCGGGACTTGGGCCGGAACCAGGAGCCGGGACCGGGGCCGTAGGGACTTGGGCCTGAGCCGGGACCCGGACCGGAGCCGGGACCGTAGGGACTTGGGCCTGAGCCGGGACCCGGACCGGAGCCGGGACCGTAGGGACCAGGGCCGGGAAATGGCTGGGCCACAGCACATGCTGCACTGATTAGCAGCGCAGTAATTCCCAGAGCGATTCGCATTTTCAATGACTCCTTGAATGATGCGTCCAACTGAATGGTGCATCCAATGAAGCAGAACGAAGGAGTTTGAGATTGAGCAAAATCAAAGTCGCAGAACTTCGGGTCCGAAACCGCATCACAGGCTATCGCATTGCCACGGAGCAGTCACGGAGTATGGAAACAGCTTTGCGACTTATTGGCTGTCGGTGAGGGCGCTCGACGTCCGAGACAGGTCAATATCTACCGAAATGCGATGTCCGCGTCAGGTCCGCTTTTCGCTAAGATGCGGACGTCAAAGCCATCCCTCGAAATCGAGGCTCGGCGGCATGTGTAGAGGGCTCGCATCTGCCTTGCGGCACGGTCAGGAAAGGGGGAATATCCGAGCGGCCGCCGCAGAACAAAAATCATGGACGGCCTTCCGGGGAGGTATCATGTGTTTTACGCGCTCGCTCGCGGCGGCGTTGATTGTCGCGTGTCTTTTGGCAGCCGGCGCCGCTTCGGCGCAGACTTATCCCGATCGCCCGATCACCATGCTGGTGCCGTTCCCGCCTGGCGGCGCGACCGACGCCATCGCGCGCATCATCCAAAACAGCATGGAGAAATCGCTGGGCCAGCCGATGGTGATTGAAAACATCGGCGGCGCCGGCGGCATGATCGCCGCCGCCAAAGCCGCCCGTGCCGATCCCGATGGTTACACGATCCTGATCCACCAGGTGGCGCTCGCGGCAGGCATGTCCATGTATCAAAATCTCACGTTCGACGCCGAGAAGGATTTCGTCACCATCGGCCTCATCAATACCGCCGCCTCGACCCTCGCGGGGCGTCCGACGCTGCCGCCGGATAACTTCGACGAACTGCTGCGCTGGATGAAAGAGCCCGGACATAACGTCAAGATCGGCCATCCCGGCGTCGGCTCGTACGGTCATCTGGCCGGTGTGCTGATCGCCCAGGAACTCGGCGTCAAGGTCACGCAGGTTCCCTATCGGGGCGCGGGCCCGGCGCTCGTCGACCTGCTGGCGGGACAGGTCGATCTGGAATCGCAATCGGCTGTGGTCGCCGGGCCTCTGGTCAAGGCCGGCAAGATCAAAGCCTACGCCATCATCGGCCGAAAACGATTCGCCGGCTTGCCGAACCTTAAGACCATGGGCGAACTCGGCTACAGCAAGCTCGATATCGATTTCTGGCACATGCTGCTCGCGCCGGCCGGCACGCCGCGTCCGATCGTCGACAGGCTCAACACCGCGCTGCGCGCCGCGCTCGCCGATGCCAAGGTGCAAAAGACCTTTGCGGATGGCGGCATGGATGAATTCGCGGCCAGCGAGGAAACGCCAGAGGCCGCGAGTGCGTTGCTCAAGCGCGAGATCAAGCTCTGGGGCGACGTGATCCACGCCAACCACATTGCGGCTCAGTAGCTGCGGCGCCTGGACGAATCTGATCAGCCCGCAGGGCGGAATTGCGAAGCGCCCCCGGCTATCTCGTAGACGCGGCGGGTTATGCCTTCGAGCTACCCGCCGCCCCTCGGGTCTGCCGCGTAAACGGGGAGATCACTTAGCGAGCCCCACCGCCACTTTCTCGTTCGTGCCCGACTCCGGCATCAGGGCAGCGGCCTTCAGGCCTTGCTGGACCTTCGGCACGGTTACCTTCACGTCGGTGATCGGAAGGCCATGGGTCGGCGCGATGGTCTTGACGTTAAGCCTTGCGATGAGATCGTCGAGCCGGTCGCAATAGACGTTCATGTCGGCGAACTTGGTCCAGAACAGCGCGAGGTCCGCGAACGTCGACGACACGTCCGGCAGGTCGAGCGAGACCGCTTCTTCGGCGACGAGGCCGCAGTGGCCGTCTTCGTGATAATGACTGTAGGCGAAGCCGTCGCCCGGGAACAGCACGCGCTCGCGCGTGTCAAAGCCCCACCAGGTGGTGCGCAGGTCGCGGATCACGGGCTCGACCGCCATCAGCGAGCGCCCGCCGAGGTTGATCTCGTCGCCCTCCTTCATCCACCGCATGCGGTGTTCGTATTGCGGGAAGGCGAGGTGATAGTCGCTGACGTCGCCGACCAGCACCGCGTCGGGAAAGGTCTTGAGGATGCGGCCGAGCCCGCCGCAATGCGGCGTCTCCTGGTGGGTGACGAACAGATATTTGAGCGGCGCCACGCCCTGCGCGAACAGTTCGTTCATGTGCCGCTCGATGACGGGGAAGTCCTTGGGGTGGCCAGTCTCGACCAGGATCGACGCGTCATCGCCGGCGACCAGGAATGCGGCGTTGTAGCCGTGATAGATCTTGCCTTTGTGGCGCTGCGCCAAGCAGTCGCCAATCCAGAATACGCCGGGCGCGATCTCGCGGGGCATTTTGTTGGCCATGGTGTCAGCCTTCCAGATTCGGTGCGCCGAGTCGGCACAGTATTCCGCTCATTCCTGCGACAGCGGGACTCCAGACGGAGAGCGCCTCCGCTGAGGTGAGCGGGGACGATCTGATCGGATTTCGCACCATGGACACTAGCGCTCCTCGTCGCGCGTGACGTAGCGCGACACCGCCACGCTCTTGTCGCAACCTTTCAGAAACTCATCCAGCATCCGGTAGTGTCGCGCCACGACGTTGCGGCCGCGCAGGATGCAGCCATAGCCTGGCGCGATGGTCTCGATGTCGTAGGTGTCGAACACGTTGCCGATGCCACGGCGGATCGCGTCGGTCGGTGCGCCTTCCAGCCACCAATAGCGTGTGTTCAACATGAACGAGCGAACGTCGCGCAGCGACGTAGCATCGTTGTCGGTCTCGTCGACGATCCAGGGCCCGGTCGCGGTGTCGCGCCAGACGTGGGTGAACATGTCGGAAGAGAACAGAGTCCTCGTCGTGCGATCGTAGAGCCAGCGCGTGGCAATCAGGCGGATCGGCGCCTGCATGACGTCGATCGCGCGACCGCCCTTGCCGAGCTCAATCGTATCCGCTCGGGTCACCGCGGTGACCTTCATCGATTTGAGGATGTCACGGCCTTCGGCCCTGGCGCCGAAATCGAACCACAGCGCCGCATCGATGTTGCTGGTGTAGCAAGTCTCGACGTTGAAATGCCCGGCGAAGCTTTCGACGTTGTTGATCGACATGAATTCGTTGAGCCGCAGCGGGAACATCGACAGCGGCAGTCCGGGCGCGATCAGTTCCTCGATCTGCGCCCGAATCACCGGCTCATCCTTGCCGAAGCCGGTGTCGATCAGCATTGCGGCGTCGGGCTGCGCCAGCAGGTAACTGTTCGCCACCGAAAAGCCCCGCGCGCTCGCCGGATAGGAGCTGACTCGGCCATCGAGCGCGAACGGATTTTGCAGCGCGTAGAGCGCATCATCGGCAAGCGATGCGATGCCCCCGGTAAAACCCTGCGGCTCGCGAGTTTGCTTGAGCGTCTCCTTGGACGCGTATTGGTTCACTATGGACATGATAATTCAAGCTTACCGGGCCTGCCCGGCGAAGGGAACAGGCCTCACGAAGCTGACGACAAATGTCGCTTCGACGGGCGGCACCGCGATCTATTCACCTGCGCAGTTCCTCCCCTAAACGCGTCCAGCAAAAAAGGAATCGCGATCCTGAAAGCAACCGGCGCGGCAAGCATCTGCCGACGAAACCGCAGTTCACCCGGCGATCACACCCATCACGGTAGCGCCGCTGGGGTGCGCTCCCGATCGATGAGAAGAGGCCGCCAAGCGACCTTGCGATCAGGTGAAGTGCAGATCCGCGGCCTTGATGACGCTCTTGTATTTGCTGATCTCGGCTTCAATGACGTGCTTGAACTCTTGAGGTGTGGCAACTCCCGGGCCGACGGCCAATGCTTTGAGCTTCGCCGCGACGCCAGGATCGTGGATGGCATCGGCAAGCGACTTTTCCAGCTTGGCGACGATAGCCGACGGAGTAGCGATCGGCGCGAAGGCACCGCTCCACAGATGTGTGTCGACCGTGGGAAAGCCCGCCTCCGCCATGCTGGGCACGTCGGGGAGTTCAGGCATGCGCTTATTTCCGCTCACCGCAAGCGCCTTGAGCTTTCCGGCCCTGATCTGCGGCAAGGTCGGCGGCGGATCAATGATCGCCACCATGGACTGGCCTTCGATGACGCTGAGGACCATTTCGCCGCTGCTCTTGTATGGCACCATCACGCCCGGCATGCCGGATGCCAATTTCAACTCTTCCATCGGAATGGTGAAGGCCGGCGAAGTGCTCGGATAATTGGCTTTGTCGGGGTGTTGCTTTGCAAACTGGACCAAGTCCTTGACGCTTTTGACTGGGGTATCCGGCCGTACCACCAGGATCGGCGGAAATTGCCCGATCATGGCGAGTGGCACGAAGGATTTGGTCGGATTGTATTTGAGATCGGGAAAGATAGCGGCGGCCATGGACATCGGCCCGACCGGGCTAGCCAACAACGTGTAGCCGTCGCCTGGCTGATTGGCGACGTATTCGGCCGCAAGCCGAGCGGAGGCCCCTGGCCGGTTCTCTACCACCACCGATTGGCCGAGAATTTCCGCAAGTCTAGCCCCGACCAGGCGCGCAAGGATGTCGGTACCACCGCCGGGGCCAAATCCTACAATGAGCCGAATTGGCTTGCTCGGGTAATCAATCCCGGCGCGCACACCCGTCATGGCTGACGCCAAAACAAACGGAGTGGCCAACGCCGACTTCAGCAACGAGCGTCTACCAATACTCATTATCCTTCCTCCCTTTTGCTCCGAGCGGCGGCGTCTCTTCGGCGGCATCGTCGAATAGAGGATCGGGCGATGCAAAATGTTGATGAAGATGCGGTGATGCAATCACGCCGGATTGATGTTGGCCACCCGAATGACTTTGCCCCACTTGGCGACTTCGTCGGTGATCAGCGTTCGAAACTCTTCGGGTGAGCCACCTATTGGAGCGCCGCCGAGGCCGGCAAACCGCTCTTTCACCTTCGGATCACCGAGAACCGCGTTGATCTCATGGTTGAGCTTGTTGACGATCGCTGCCGGCGTGTTCTTTGGCGCACCGATGCCGTGCCAAATACTTGCCTCGAATCCCGGCACAAATTCTGCCACAGCCGGAATGTTTGGCAGCGCATCCGAGCGCTTGGCGCTGGTGACTGCCAGAGCGCGCAGCTTGCCGGCTCGTATGTTCGCAATCGCCAAGGGTATGGGTGGAATAGCACACTGGACTTGGCCGCTTAGCAGGTCAGGTATGAAACTGCCGGAGTACGGAACGTGGACCAAGTCGACGCCAGCCATCATCTTGAACAGCTCGGCGTTTACGTTTGGCGCACTGCCATAACCTGCTGACGCATAGTTGATCTTGCCGGGATTAGCCTTGGCATAGGCGATAAACTCGGGAAGCGTTCTCGCCGGAAGCGACGGAGTCACCACCAAAACGTTGGGCGACCGGAACGTCGCCGCGATTGGCGCGATGTCGCTGGTGATGTTGAAGTTGAGGTTTTTGTAGAGCGTCGCATTGACCGCGTTGGTCACAGTCACCGCGAGCAGCGTGTAACCGTCCGGGGCGGCGTTGACGACATCCTCGGCAGCAATATTGGTGGCCGCGCCCGGACGGTTTTCCACGACGACTTGTTGGCCCAGCCGCTCCGAAAGTGATTCTGCAACCAGGCGCGCGATGATGTCTGTCGCGTACCCGGCTGGGAAGCCAACGATCAGATGCACCGGCCGCGACGGATAGGTATCCGCCATGGCAATGCGGGGGTTTACCGAGAGCGCGGCGGCGGCCGCACCGATGTGCAGAAATTCTCTACGGGGAATTTTCATCCCGAACCCTCATGAGTGCGTAAGCCTTCCGGCAAGTGCCGAAGGCTTTCCGATCCAACTCGATTGATGGTCGTGATTCTTGCCCGCCGCAGGCACAAACGCTGCCTTTGAGTTCACGGGAGCCCGGCATGTCCCGGTGACAGCTCAAAGTAAAACTACCGTATCCGCCATGCTGTGAATAGCGGCGTGATGTCGCTCTGTTTTCTCAGGCCGCTCGCTCGGGTTCGGTCAAGAAATTTCCGAATGCGATCCGATGCTTTGAACGTAAGACAGTGGCTACTGAGCAACCGGAGCCCGCCAGGCAAACGCTCGACTCTCGATCCGGGCAAAGACGAAATGTTCGAGGAGCAGCATCAAGCCGACAAACATGATGATCCAGGCCAGCACTTGGGTCATCTCGAACTGCTGGAACCAGAAGAAGAACATATAGCCGATGCCGAATTTAAGGCCGAAAGTCTCCGCCAGCGCCACGATCTTCCAGGTCTGGCCAAAGCCATAACGAAAGGCGGAAAAAATATACGGCATCAACTGGGGAAGGTAGACCTTGCGCAAGAGCAAATACTGCTTTGCCTTGAAGGTCACGCCCATTTCGGCCAAAGACTTGTCCATGGCCTTGGTGCCCTCGAAAATATTCACCGCAATAAAGGGCGTCACCACCGCCATGACCGCGATCAGGGCGCCTGTCTCGCTGAACCCGAACCACATGATGGCGAGAAAGACCATGAGAATCGTAGGCATCGTCAACATCAAGGGAATCAAGGCCAGCAGCGAGCGCTCGCAAAGCCGGTTCAATCCCATCGCCAAGCCGATCCCGATGCCGGCCACCATCGACGCGGAAAATGTAACGAAGATGCGCGCCAATGTGATGCCGATATCGAAATAGGCTGATTCCCCTTCGGGCCCCGGAGTCTTGAAGTCCGCGGCGATGGTCCGAGCGATCGCCAAAGGTCCCGGCAGGATTTCAGGGTCGTTCATCAGCCGCGACGCAGCCCACCACAGCAGGAGCAGAACCACGATCGAGGCCGCCCGCAGGCCGATGCTCTTGAGGCGGGACGACATTTACCCTTTCGCCTCCACGACGCTGAAAAATTCGCGCACCAAGGTCTTTTCCAGATCGATGATCATTGCGTCTTCGGGCCGCCGCGGTCTCGGGACATCGATCGCCACTTGCTTGAAAATTCGTGCCGGCTTCGTGCTCATCATGTAGATGTGGTCGGACAAAAAAACCGCCTCGGCAAGGTCATGGGTCACGAACAGGATCGTCGGTTTTGCTCTGGCCAAAATCTCCATGAGATCGGACCGCATCTTCCTCGCCGTGATGGCGTCCAGATGGCTGAACGGCTCATCCATCAGGAGAATGTCAGGTTCGATGGCGAGCGCGCGGGCAATGGCGACGCGTTGCTGCATCCCGCCCGAAAGGTTCAGCGGATAATTTTTTTCCTGCCCGGCGAGTCCGACCATTTCCAGGTTCTTTGCGACCAGGTCGCGCCACCTTTGCCGCGGCACGTTCTGCGCCTCGAGCACAAAGTGAATGTTGTTCTCCACGGTCAGCCAGTTGAGCAGTCGCGGGCTCTGGAAGACATAACCGATATGCGGCTCCGACGCGGCCGTTCCGGCCTTTGGATGGACGGTGACCACGCCGCCGTCATAGGACTCGATACCGGCGATGATATTAAGGAGCGTCGATTTCCCGCAGCCCGAGGGACCGACAATGCTGATGAACTTACCCTCGTCCACCGCGAGGCTGATGTTACGCAGCACGATGAACTCATCTCCGGATCCAGGCGCCGGAAATTTCTTCGTCAGCTTATCAATACTGATCGCAGTGCCGGCCATCGCACCCCGCCTCATCAGCTCCCCCGGAATGACAGGCGCCGTCGTGACGCGTTGAAGGTTGTGCGCGTGCTCCACAGACATGGACTAGGCCCAACGGTTGCCGCCCTTGATCAGCCGCCCGCCGTCAGGCCAAAGGCTACCCGAACGAGGGAGAACGCGAGGCGCGCGGTCGAAATGCTGATTTCGATTTCGAACTGGTGTCTCAGGTCGCAACTTGAGGTCTCCAGGCAAAAGTGCGCCGCGCCCAAGTGCGAAAGACCAGAAGGTCGATCAAAACCATCACGATCATGAAGCTCACGCCCCAAGCGAGCATCATGTCGACGCGCGTCTCCTGGAACCAGTAGGTCAGCTTCTGGCCAACGCCGCTGCTCGCCCCGAAGGCTTCCGCGACAAGCGCAATCTTCCACGACAAGGAAAGCGCTATCCGCAATGACGAGAAGATATAGGGCATGAGTTGCGGTACGAGGACCTTGCGCAGCATGAGCGAACGGTCGGCCTTGTAGACCTTTCCCATGGTGATCAGGTCTTTTTCCACGGCCTTGGTGCCCGCCCATACGTTCATCACGACATACGGGAAGACGATCAGGACGATCGTGAAGATCGGCGCGGTCTGCGACAGCCCGAACCACAATACCGAAAGAAAGGCCCAGCACACCGCTGGAAACGTCAACAGCACCATGATCCAGCTGTCGAAGAATATCTCGACGCTGCGCTTCAGCCCCATCACCAGGCCGATCGCCACCCCGGTCACCATCGAAATGACGAAGCCTTCGAAGATCCGCGCCAGCGTCGCCCCGACCACGGCATAGGAGGCCGGATCGCTGTAGATCTCGATCATCCGCTTGACCAGCAAGCCAGGCCCGGGAAAGAAGACCGGGAAGAAGAACAGCGAGATTATCTTCCAGACGACAATGCAGGCTGCCAGCGTTGCCATGCCTGGCAGCATTCGGGTTACCGAATCCGGCAGCGTCCAGCGGCTGGTCTCATGCAGCGGTAGTTTTCCGTGCATTCAGCTTGCCACGAACAGTGCGTATTCATTTTCCGGAGGCACTTTGCCGATGATGCCCGTTCGCTGCGCCACTTCGAGAAACTTCCACTGCGCATCGACCGCTTTCTTGTCCCACTCGGTCATGAACATGTCCTTGTGCTGAAGCCAGTCCTTGTACTCAGCGACATCCTCGGGCTTTGTCACCCCGGCGAGCGCCCCGTGATTCTTCACGGCGGTTTCCAGATTTTCTGGCTGCTCCAGCCACTTGAAGGATTCCATGGCAGCAGTGGCGAAGTTCTTTGCCCGGTTCTGATCTTCGTTGACCCAACTCTTCCAGGCGACAAGCGGCGCCGCCCAAACAAGCGGATAGCCGGTTTTCTTTTTCCAATAGTCGTTGGGTGAAAACAGCACGCGGAACTTGTCGGTTTGCGCTTCAGCCGCGAGGTTGAGCGAGCTGATGTTCATCATCGCGTCGATGTCGCCGCGTTCCAACAGCTTGGTCAACGCCGGTCCGGCCACCTGCTGCAGATCGGTGTCCTTGACGACGTCGAGCTTGAAGGCGTCGATCAGCGCCGCCCTGACGGACTTGAAGGAGCCGGCGCCGGTCGAGAAGGTGCCGAATTTTTTCCCGCGCAACTCCGTGGGCGTCTTAATCGGCGAGTCCTTGAGGACAAGAACGTCCTGCACCACCGTCAATCCGCCGCCGATAATCACCCAATCCAGACCTTCGTTGATCTTTTGGATGGCGTCGATCCCCGAATAGGTCACCGCCATGCACTGTTTGCTCGGCAGGCCGGCGAGAAAGCCAGCAAAGGGCCGCGCGTCGACATCGAGGTCGATACCGTGCTTGGAGAAAATACCGGCGTCCTTGCCGCCCATCCAATTCAGGACGAAGACACTGTTTGCCGGGATGACGACCTTGACCTTCTGCAGGGCCGGATCGGCACGGACCTGCATGCGAGGACCAAAACCAACAGCCGCCAGCGAGCCAAAGGCGGCCTGCAATAACGACCTTCTTGTCGCCATGGCATCCTCCCATTTTTTCTATCATTGGACCCAACTTCTGTTTGAATAAACGCCTCATAAGTACGCAGCTTGTGCGTAATATCGTCGCGCAGTACTGCGAATGCCTTTTAGGTACGTTGATTGAATATATCCGGGCGATCGGATTTCGGGCCCGCTGCCCCGATCATGGCAACACTCAGGGTTTTGTGTTTCCTCAAATTTCTAAGGCGTACGACCGGAATGACACCTCCGCCACCGTCTGCGCCGGAGGGCGGAAGGCCGCTTGGGAATAAGTCCCAGAACATCGTTCTGGCGAGCGGCTGGCGACTAACGATAAGCGCTGTGCGAGATCAAAATGGCGCGCTTGGGAGACCTTTTTTACTGGACAGCCAGCGTCGTTGTCATTCTCATCGCGCTTTGGGTTCTATGGAGCTATGTCGTCAGCGCTGACAACGGCGAACCAATCATCCAAATCATTCCTTTGCTGCTTGCCGGCGCAATCTGGCTTTTGGCACGGCTTTTCCGATCCTGGCTTGCTGAGCCGTAACCATCGTTCGTGGCGTTGTGAGTTGAACCGTCGCGAGGTCGATGCCTAGCCATATCTCGAACGGGTCAAAGTCTGTCTTCGCCCCGAGGACCTTGCTACCTCCCCTCTTCCACCCAAAAACAGATTTGGCTTCCGACTCGACACGGCTCCCGGATGCTGTGGCCATGACCGGTTGCTCGCGAGAAATGTCTGCCACATAAGCCAAAAGATTTGTGATCCTGAAAGCAACCGGCGCGGCAATCGCGAAAGCGTCGAGCGATCAACCCGCGGTTCGATCCGGCGATCGCACCCGTCATGGCGGCGTCGGGGTGCGCTTCCGATCGAAGATGGTGTAGGATTTCGGAGCCCGGCGCCCTGCGCGAGACAGGGTCCAAAAGTGCCGAGAGCCAAGAGAGCGACCATCAATCAGCGACTGATTTCACTCGTCATCCTCTGGCTCTCCGGTGCGTGTCTGCGGCTCACGGTGTTGGCGATACCGCCCGTGATCCCGCTGCTTCACGCCGACCTTCATCTGTCCGAGACCGGCGTCGGCTGGTTGTCGAGCCTGCCGCCGATGCTGTTTGCCATTGTGGCGGTTCCGGGCGCACTTCTGATCGCCCGTTTCGGAGTATTACCCGCATTGGTGATCGGCTTGTTGCTCAATGCGATCGGATCGAGCGCGCGCGGCGCGATCCCCGATACGGCTTTTCTGTTCGCGTCGACCATTGTGATGGCGGCGGGCGTCTCCATCATGCAGCCGGCCTTGCCGCCGCTGGTGCGCGCCTGGTTTCCCGATCGCATCGGTTTCGCCACGGCGGTCTACACGAATGGTCTTCTGGTCGGTGAAATCATCGTCGTCGGGCTCACCATTCCGTTCGTCCTGCCGCTCGTCCACGACAGTTGGCGGCTGAGTTTCCTGATCTGGAGTGTCCCGGTATTGGCGACCGCGCTGTTCGTCGCGGTCGCGGCTCCGGCCGTCCGCGGCGGACAAAGCGCATCAATCGCCGCCGGCCGCCGGTGGTGGCCCGACTGGAGCAACCCGCTGATCTGGCGGCTCGGCCTCATCCTCGGCAGCGTCAATACCACCTACTTCGTGACGAACGCCTTCCTGCCGGACTACGTCATCGCTTCGGGCCGCCCGGACCTGGTCAGCGCCGCGCTCACCGCCATCAATGTCGGCCAGTTGCCTGCGTCTTTCCTGATGCTTGGGCTCGCAGGACGGCTCGTGAAGCAGCCGTGGGCCTATGTGACCACCGCGATGCTGTGCCTGCTCAGCCTCGGCGGGATGATTCTGATGAACGGGGCTTGGATCGTGTTCTGGTCCGGTCTGCTCGGCTTCGCCAATGCCATCACGCTGATTTTGGCATTCGGGATGCCGTCGGTTCTCAGCGCACCGGACGACGTTCATCGCACGTCGGCCGGCATGTTTACGATCAGCTACAGCCTGGCCATGGTCGTTTCGGTGCTGGGCGGATGGCTGTGGGACGCGACGCATTTGCCGATCGCCGCCCTTGCCCCCGTTGCGTTGTGCGAATTCGTCATCATCGGTTTGGCATCGACCGCCAAACACGCCAATCATCCGTTGCCAGCGACACGATGAGAGCTCCGCGACATGCAAAACCGGCATGCCGGATCGATGCCCCACCGCCTCCGCTTTCAACGGCGCATGCTGTAGCTTGGCTGCCGCAGCCGAACTCAACGGCCGAAGTCATCGGGAGGAATTGGTGAGTCCAAAAGGATTTTTGCATGCGGCATTCATCGCAATGGCGCTTCTCGGTCTGCCCAGCGCATGGGCGCAGACCTTTCCTGATCACTCGGTCCGGCTGATCATCCCGTTCCCGCCGGGCGGCAGCATCGACACGCTCGGACGCATCGTGACGAAGAAGCTCGGCGAAGCCTGGGGACAGTCGGTCGTCGTCGAGAACCGCGCCGGCGCCGGCGGCAATATCGGTTCGTCCGCGGCGGCGCAGGCCGCGTCCGACGGCTATACGATCGCCTTCGGCGGCCAGTTTCTGGCGGCGAATGTAACGATCGCACCGACGCGGGGGTTTGATCCGGTGAAGAGCTTCGATCCTGTCATTCTTGTCGCCACCGGGCAGGACGTGCTGACGGTGCCGCCGAATTCGCCGTTCCACACCGTCAAGGACATCATCGATTACGCCAAACTTCATCCCGGCGAATTGACCTACGCGTCGCTCGGTGTCGGATCGAGCGGTCATCTCGCCACAACCTTGTTCAGTGAGGTCACCGGGGTCAAGCTGCAACACGTGCCGTACACGTCGTTCAGCCAGGCCGTTGCCGATGTCAGCACCGGAAGGATTTCTATTTGGATATCAACGGTGGGCGGCACGATCGGCCACATCCAGGGTGGCAAGCTCCATGCGCTGGCAGTGTCCGGCCCCACGCGCGCCGCACAGCTGCCCGACGTCCCGACCTTCGATGAACTTGGCGTCGCCTATGGCAACGACACAAGTTGGTACGCTTTTTTCGCGCCGGCCGGAACGCCGCGGGCCATTATTGACAAGATCAACGCCGACACAGCGCGCGTTCTGAAAGATGCAGACATGAAGGCGCGCGCCACCGCGCTCGGCTTCCGCCTGGTCGGCGGCTCGCCCGAGGAGCTCGGCTCTCATCTCAAGAGCGAAATCAAGAAATGGGCCGATGTCGCCAAAAAGGGCGAGCTGGTCCCGAACTAAACGTCAGTATCCCGCGGCGAGCGAACCCCGCGTGCGCGGATCGGCCGCCCCGACGAATCCGCCGGGCGTAAGCTCGATCGAATTGGCCGAGGTGAACGGCCGGCTGACGACCACCTTGTCGCCGCGCGCCTCCAGTGCGGCGATCAGATCCGGCGAGAGGCTTTGCTCGACGACCACTTGATCGGGCTTCCACTGATTGTGGATGCGCGGCGCCGACACCGCGCTTGCGATGTCCATGCCCCGATCGATCACGTCGACGACGATTTGCAGGACGGCGGTGATGATGCGGCTACCGCCCGGCGAGCCCGTGATCAGAAACGGCTTGCCGTCCTTGAGGACGATCGTGGGCGTCATCGATGACAGGGGCCGCTTGCCGGGCCCCGGCGCATTGGCCTCGAAACCGAGCAGGCCATAAGCATTTGGCGCGTCTGCTTTGGCGGCGAAATCGTCGAGCTCATTGTTGAGCAGGACGCCGCTGCCCGCTGCGACGAGACCAAGCCCATAGCTGAAGTTCAGCGTATAGGTATTCGAGACGGCATTGCCGAAGCTGTCGGCGACGGAAAAATGCGTGGTGTTATGACCCTCGGGCGCAACCGTGCCGCCGGCGCGGATGTCATCGGCCGGCGTCGCGCGCGCAGGATCGATGGTGGCGCGCCACGTCGCGGCATAACTTTTCGACGTCAGCCGCGCCACTGGCACCGACACCGTGTCCGGATCGCCGAGAAATAGCGCGCGATCGGCGTAGGCGCGCTTCATCGTTTCGACCAGCAAGTGGAGTTCCTGCGCCTCGTCCTCGTGGGCCAGGTCATAGCCTTCGAGCACGTTGAGCATCTCGATAAGATCGACGCCGCCGGAGGACGGCGGCGGCATCGAGACGATATCGTAGCCGCGGTAGGTGCCGCGCACCGGGGCGCGTTCGATCGCGTGATAATCGTTCAGATCATCGACCGTCATGACGCCGCCGGCAGCCTGCACGGCAGCCGCAATCTTGTAGGCTGTGGGACCTTGGTAGAACGCCCGCGGGCCGCCCTGCGCGATCGCTTCGAGCGTATCTGCCAGGTCGCTTTGCACCAGGCGATCGCCGGCGCCAAGCGCTCCGCCATCAGCTCTCAGAAAAATTTTCGCCGAGGCCGGCCAGCGCGCCAGCCGCGCATGATCGTTGGGCAGCGAATCCGCCGTGTCGTCGGTGACCACAATGCCGTCACGCGCCAGCGCGATCGCCGGCGCGATCAGGTCGGCGAGAGTGAAACGCCCTGAGCCATATTTCTCTTCGGCGAGCGCGAGGCCCGCGACGGTTCCGGGAACCCCGATGCCGAGCGCCGAATCGCGGGATTTATGCGGATCGGCGTTGCCCTGGTCATCAAGAAACGATTTTTCGTTGATCGCCTGCGGCGCGGTTTCGCGATAGTCGATCGTGACGTCATCGCCGTTGGCGCGATGAATGACCATGAAGCCGCCGCCGCCGATATTGCCGGCGCGCGGGTAGGTCACGGCCATCGCAAACCCGACCGCAACCGCGGCATCGACCGCATTGCCACCCTTTTTCAGGACGTCGACGCCGATGCGCGCAGCCTGGGCTTCCTGGGCCACCACCATGCCATGCTGGGCGGTAACGCCTTGCGGGCGCGCGAGCCCGAGGTCCGGTTGGCGTTCTTCGCTCCACGCGACAACGCACAGCAGGAAGACGCCCGCGAGCTGAAGCAGTACGACGCGAAGGATCGAAAATCGACGCAAATTCAAGTGTTCCGATCCTTACAGCATCGACGGCAGCACACGGTCCGGCGGGCGGTGGCCGTCCATGAAAGTCTTGATGTTGACGATGACCTTCTCGCCCATGTCGATGCGGCCTTCGATCGTGGCCGATCCGAGATGCGGCAGCAGCACGACCTTACCGGCGCGCGCCAGCTTGACCAGCTTGGGATTGACCGCCGGCTCGTGCTCGAACACGTCGAGACCTGCGCCGGCGATCTCCTCCGCCTCGATGAGGCGCGCGAGCGCGTTTTCATCGATCACTTCGCCCCGCGCCGTATTGACCACATAGGCCTCGGGGCGAATGAGCTTTAAGCGCCGCGCCGAAAGCAGATGATAAGTCGCCGGCGTATGCGGGCAATTGACCGAGATGATATCCATGCGGGCGAGCATCTGGTCGAGGCTTTCCCAGTACGTGGCGTGGAGTTCTTCCTCGATTGGCGGCGCGAGACGTCGGCGATCGTAATAATGAATTTTCAGACCAAACGCGTGGGCGCGGCGGGCAACGGCCTGGCCGATGCGGCCCATACCGACGATTCCCAGCCGTTTGCCCCAAATGCGATGACCGAGCATCCAGGTCGGACTCCAGCCGGTCCAATCCTTGTCATTGATGAGGACTTGCGCACCCTCGGCCAACCGGCGCGGCACGGCGAGGATCAGCGCCATGGTCATGTCGGCGGTGTCTTCGGTCAGAACGCCGGGCGTGTTGGTCACGGTGATGCCGCGTTGCACGGCGGTCGCCACGTCGATGTTGTCGACGCCGTTGCCGAAATTCGCGATCAGCTTGAGTTTCTCGCCTGATTGGCTGAGCACGGACCGGTCGATCTGGTCCGTCACCGTCGGCACCAGGACATCGGCGATCTTCGCTGCGGCAACAAGCTCGGCCTGGCTCATCGGCTTATCGTCGGGATTCAGGCGAGCGTCGAACAGTTCGCGCATGCGCATTTCGACGCTGTCCGGCAGCCGGCGAGTCACGATGACCAGCGGTCGCTTGCTCGTCGCCATTCGCTGCCTCTTGCGCACGCCATCTGAAAAATCGGCCTGCGAGACGCCCTGAAACAAGCCGGTCTGTGCCGCAGCCTGCCGTGATCGGTTGCCGCATCCGTCGATTCAGGTCTCATTAACCGGCCTCGCCGACACTGGCGCCGGGAGACGGTTTGTCGATTTCTCTCTACCAGATAGCTGCGCTCCTACAAAGCGCGCCGGGGCTTCCCCCGGCGTGATTGCGTCATTGAGAGACTCGGAGCAGGTCGCGATGATGTTGCGGCGCGGGAGGCTGATGATCGTGTGGACGCGAACGGCTTTCGCGGCCGTTCTCGCACTTCCGCTGGCTGCCGGAGCCGCACGCGCGGCCGGCGACCCAACATCAAGCGGCCTTCCGGTCCCGCGTTTCGTCAGCCTCAAGGCGGATCGGGTGAATGTGCGTGGCGGACCGGATAAAGACCACGACGTCTCCTTCATCTATACCCGCGTCGGCTGGCCGGTTGAAATCACTGCAGAGTTCGAAAACTGGCGGCGCATCCGCGACTCCGACGGATCGGAGGGATGGGTGTACCACTCGCTCCTGTCGGGCAAGCGCATGGCAGCCGTGCAGTTGAAGTCGAAGACCGATCTCGCGCCGGTGCACGCCAAACCCGACGACCAAAGCCCGGTGACAGCACGGCTGCAATACGGCGTGTTGGGTGCCGTCAAACGCTGCACCGGAACATGGTGCCTGATTGCCGGTGATGGCTTCGAGGGCTGGGTCGAACAGCATGACCTCTGGGGCGTCTATCCGGACGAGAAGATCGACTGATCTCCCGCGGTCAGCGCGCGCAGCGTCATCGTCCAATTTTGTGGTTATGAAGTCTCTCGCGCGACCAGCGCGCGCGGTCGCCTTAGCCTTGCTTGCGACGGAGCCGCACCACCACGTCGATACGGGCGATCTCGTAACCCTCCGGCGGCGTCGGCGCATTACCGACAAATACGTCCGTCGACGGAATGTCCATGAGGTCGTTCTGATCCTCGACGAAAAAGTGATGATGCAGGGAATTGTTGGTGTCGAAATAGGCTTTCGAGCCGTCGACGGCTATCTGGCGCAGCAGGCCGACTTCGGTGAACTGGTGCAGCGTGTTGTAAACGGTCGCGAGCGACACCGGAACCTTGGCCCGCGTCGCTTCCTCGTAGAGCATTTCCGCCGTCACATGCCGGTCGCCTTTGGCGAACAGAATCCAGCCGAGCGCCATACGTTGCCGCGTTGGCCGCAGTCCGACCTCGCGAAGTTTCTCTTTGACGTCGTGCCAAGGGCAGCCCGTCAGATCGGTCCGGCTGATCGCCGGGTTGGGTTCGATTTTCGGCGCTGCGGGCCCGAAGGCTAAAGTGTGCGACTGTATCCGCGGCTGGGTCATGTGCGTTATCCCTGGCCTTGCTGGCCAGACAAGATTGTTGCAAGTGAAATCATTATACGCCACCCTGCGCCCGCTGCAACTCCCGGGGCGACAGGAGGCTGCAGCACCATGACCCACCGCGACCGCCGCCGCGGGGGTGCTGCTTTGCCGCGTTGTCCCCAATATGTTAGGAAATTAACCGATCGGCCGCGCGCGGCGGGATGGATGCGGATGTTGGAACGACGCTCGAACTTCGAATACGAGGATTTGCTCGCCTGCGGACGCGGCGAGCTCTTCGGTGAGGGTCCGCAGCTGCCGCTGCCACCCATGCTGATGTTCGATCGGATTTCCGAAATCGCAGAGGTGGGCGGCGAGTACGGCAAGGGTCTGGTGCGCGCAGTGCTGGAGCTGAAGCCCGATCTCTGGTTCTTCCCCTGTCACTTCAAGGGCGATCCAGTGATGCCCGGCTGTCTCGGTCTTGACGCGCTGTGGCAAATGCTCGGCTTTTTCCTGGGTTGGCTCGGCTCCCCCGGCAAAGGCCGCGCGCTCGGCATGGGCGAGATTAAATTTTCCGGCCAGGTGCTTCCGACCATGAAAAAGGTCGTCTACGGCATCGATATCAAGCGTGTGATGCGGTCGAAGCTCGTGCTCGGCATAGCCGACGGCTGGCTGTCCGCAGACGGGTCGGTGATCTATCGTGCCCTCGATCTCAAGGTCGGCCTGTTCCAGAATCCCGCGGCGGAGCCGAGCGGAGTCTAAAGCAGGCCGCAGAAAGCACGATCCCGAAACGCGGGAGCGGTTTTCGGAAAATCATGCACATAGAAAAATCTAAGCGGGCGAGGCAAAGATGAGGCGTGTGGTGGTCACCGGGATGGGCATCGTCTCGTCCATCGGCAACAGCACGCAGGAAGTTCTGGCTGCGTTGCGCGAAGCAAAATCGGGCATCGTGCGTGCCGACAAATACGCCGAGTTGGGCTTCCGCTGTCAGGTGCACGGCGCGCCCACGCTCGATCCGAGCGAAGCCGTCGACCGCCGCGCCATGCGCTTTCTCGGCGGCGGCGCCGCCTGGAACCACGTTGCCATGGAGCAGGCGATCCGCGATTCCGGCCTCGAAGACAACGAGATTTCGAACGAGCGCACCGGCTTGATCATGGGCTCGGGTGGGCCGTCGACCCGCACCATTGTCGAGAGCGCGGACATCGCGCGCAGCAAGGGCCCCAAGCGCGTCGGACCATTCGCAGTGCCCAAGGCCATGTCGTCGACCGCATCCGCGACGCTGTCGACGTGGTTCAAGATCAAGGGCGTCAATTATTCGATCTCGTCAGCCTGTGCGACCTCGAACCATTGCATCGGCAATGCCTTCGAGATCATTCAGGTCGGCAAGCAGGACATCATCTTCGCCGGCGGCTGCGAAGAACTCGACTGGACGCTGTCGGTTCTGTTCGACGCCATGGGCGCCATGTCGTCCAATTTCAACCAGACGCCCGACAAGGCGTCGCGGGCATACGATGCCGACCGCGACGGCTTCGTGATTGCGGGCGGCGCCGGTGTTCTGGTGCTCGAGGAGCTTGAGCACGCCAAGGCGCGCGGCGCAAAAATCTATGGCGAAGTCGCCGGTTACGGCGCGACCTCCGACGGCGCCGACATGGTGCAGCCGTCAGGGGAAGGCGCCGTGCGTTGCATGAAAATGGCGCTCGGCCCGGTCAAACCGCCGGTCGATTACATCAATCCGCACGCCACGTCGACGCCGATCGGCGACCTCAAGGAGATCGAGGCGATTCGTGAGGTGTTCGGCGCGAAATGTCCGCCGATATCGGCGACGAAATCGCTCACCGGTCATTCGCTTGGCGCCGCTGGCGTCCAAGAGGCGATCTATTCGCTGCTGATGATGGGCTCGGGTTTCATCTGCGAGAGCGCCAACATCCAAAATCTCGACCCGGCATTCGCCGACATGCCGATTGTGCGCGAGCGCCGCGACGACGTGACGCTCGGCTGCGTCCTGTCCAATTCATTCGGCTTCGGCGGCACCAACGCCTCTGTGGTCTTCAAACGGCTGGATGCTTGACGCATGCCGGGACTGATGCACGGCAAACGCGGCCTGGTCATGGGGGTCGCGAACGACCACTCCATCGCGTGGGGCATTGCCAGGACGCTTGCCGCGCATGACGCCGATCTCGCCTTCACCTATCAGGGCGAAGCGCTCGGCAAACGCGTAAAGCCGTTAGCGGCGTCGGTCGGCACCGATCTTGTTCTGCCTTGCGATGTCGAGAACATCGCCTCGGTCGATGCTGTATTTGCCGAACTCGGACGCACCTGGGGGACGCTGGATTTCCTCGTCCACGCCATTGCCTTTTCCGACAAGGCGCAGCTCACCGGCCGCTACGCCGACACGACGCGCGAAAATTTCCTGCACACCATGCTGATCTCCTGCTTCTCGTTCACGGAAGCCGCAAAGCGTGCCGCCGCCATGATGCCGAACGGCGGCGCGATGCTGACGCTGACCTACAACGGCGGTACGCGCGCGATGCCGAACTACAATGCCATGGGGGTCGCCAAAGCCGCGCTCGAAGCATCGGTGCGTTATCTCGCCGTGGATTTCGGCGCGAATGCCATTCGCGTCAACGCCATCTCGTCCGGACCGATCCGCACGCTGGCCGGCGCCGGAATTGGCGACGCCCGCGCGATGTTTGCGTTCCAGCAGCGGCACTCGCCGCTCCACCGCGGCGTAACGCTCGAAGAGCTCGGCGGCGCCGGCCTCTACTTGCTCTCCGAGCTCTCGACCGGTGTCACCGGTGAGATCCACTTTGTCGATTCCGGCTACAACATCATCGCCATGCCGCATCCGGATGCGCTGCGAGCCGACCAACAGCGGCCGCTCAACGGCGATGGAAAGTGAACGTTTGAGGCTCGGCGCATCGCAGCCAAGTCTACGCAGGCTGCGCCTGCCATGGCGCCGAGCACCTCAGTGTGACGGCTGACGCCTCAGAGCTTCGCCAAATGCGGCATCACCTCGGTGCTGAACAGGCTCAACGAGCGCAACGCATCGGCAAGCGACATCGTGCCGAGGAACAGATACGTCAGCAGGTAATTGATGCCCAGCTCGGCCACCTGCCGCTCGATCTCCGCACGTACCGTCTGCGGTGAGCCGGCGATCACCGAGCCATCGGCGATACAGTCTTCATAGGTCGCGCCGCGCGGCACGTTGAGCCGCGACGTCAGTCCAGTCACGCCGTGCTTGGCGCGCAGCCAATTGAGGTTCGCGAGATGGACCTCCATGGCGGGCTTGCCGAAACGGCGCGCTTCCGCATCGGTGTCGGCGACAAAAATGTGCCGCAGCGCGCCGATCACCACGCCGCCGGGAAACTCCGCCTTCGGTTGCACCGGGCCGCCGCGCTTCGCCAGCGCCTTCTTGAATGTGTCGATATTGGCCTTCGCGAAGGGCGTCGGCCCCAACGTCACAAAGTGAAGACCATGCTCACCAGCCCAGGTCGAGCCGATCTCGTTGGATGAGGCGTACCAGAACGGCGGGTGCGGCTGCTGCAGCGGCCGCAACGCGATCGGTACGTTCTCGTACACATAATGCTCGCCCTTGTAGGTCAGTGTGTCGGTGACCAAGCCGGCGCTAAGGCACTTGAAGGCATCGATGAAGAGGTCACGCGAGTCCTCATGCTCGACCTTGTGATACTTCAGCTCATACGGCGATACGCCGCGGCCAACGCCGATGTCGAACCGGCCGTAGCTCAGATGATCGAGCATGGAGATTTCCTCGATCAGCCGCAGCGGCGAGTAGAGCGGCAGGAGATAAACCAGCGGTCCGAACCGCATCCGCTTGGTCGCACGCGCGACCGCGCCCATGTAAACGCCGGGCACCGGCACCATGTTGAGCGGCGTCGCGTGATGCTCGGCGATATGCAGGCAGTAGATTCCGGCTTCATCAGCCGCTTCGACGAATTTCAGGCGCTCGTCGAACAGAGTTGCAAGCGGACGGGCGCCATCCTCGACGTGATCAAACAGTCCGATTTTCATATTGCCTCATTTTTTTGATTGCTGGCGATTCTCCACTAGCACTTATATTGGCTAGTGGTCCTTTGATTCTAACATTCGCAAGACAGCCTGCCGAACCGGGATGCGAATGTTAGAATCGGATCATTAGCTGGTTTTCGGCAGGCCTACGTGCCTGCCCATACCCGCACAATCCTGGTCGGTCTTGAGCCCGGCCGCGCGGATGCCATGGACCGCAAGTTCTTCGTCGCGGTCTTCGGTATCGCCGGTCACGCCGACCGCGCCCACGACCTCGCCATCGAGGGCGCGGATCAGCATGCCCCCGCCTTCGGGGAACATCTGCTCGCCGCTTGCGGCAATCAGATAGCGCATGAAGATCGGCCGCTCCTCAGCACGCTGGTGCACGAGCTTGGAGCTGCGCCCGAGCGACAGCGCCGCATAGGCTTTGCCGTACGCCATCTCGAAACGGATCATGGAGGAGCCGTCCTCTTTCTTGAACGCCTTCACCTTGCACCCCGGCTCGACGACGATCACGCTCAGCGGCCGGCAATTGAGCGCCGCACCCCGTTCGATGATGGCGTCGATGATGCGGTCGGCTTGTGCCAGCGTAATGGTACTCATGTGGCGATACTCATAGCTGAAGATGCATGGCTGAAGATGCGATGGCGCCCTCTCCCTCAGGGTGTTGTGCCATCTTCTGCGGCGCCGTTCCATACTCCCCCACAGCGCTTCTCCCCTTGCCACCGGCCGCCGAGCGCGCCACATGTGCGCGCGTCATGCCTGCCTCACCCGCCATTGCCGTCGACCGCCTCGTCAAGATTTATAAGACGGTTCCGGCCGTAGACGGCATCTCGTTCATGCTGGCCCCGGGCTCGATTACGGGCCTTCTTGGCGGCAATGGCGCCGGCAAGACCACGACGATTGCGACCATCATGGGGCTGGTCACGCCGACCTCCGGCCGCGTCACCGTGCTGGGCGCGGATATGCCACAACAGCGCTACCGCGTCCTGCACCGCATGAACTTCGAAAGCCCTTACGTCGAAGTGCCGATGCGGCTCACCGTGCGGCAGAATTTAACCGTGTTCGGCAAGCTCTATGGCGTACAGGATTTGCCGGGCCGTATTGCGCAGCTGGGCCGGGAGCTCGATCTCACCGATCTGCTCAATCGGCCGACGGGCAAGCTCTCGGCCGGTCAAAAAACGCGCGTCTCACTTGCCAAGGCGCTGATCAACAACCCGGATGTGCTGTTGCTCGACGAACCGACCGCGTCGCTCGATCCCGACACGGCGGATTGGGTACGCGGGCATCTTGAACGTTACTGCCGAGAGCGCAACGCCACCGTCCTGCTCGCCTCGCACAACATGGCCGAAGTCGAACGGCTGTGCGAACGCGTCATCATCATGAAGCGAGGCCGCATCGAGGACGACGATACGCCGGCCAAGCTGCTGGCACGTTATGGAAGGCGGACTCTGGAGGAAGTCTTTCTCGACGTCGCACGTGGCAACGCAGAAATCCGCGAGGCGGCGCAATGAGCGCACGGTCCGAGACTGCGCTGTCGTTCTCGCCGCGCCGCGTATCGGCAATGATGCTGCGCTACTGGTATCTGCTGCGCTCGTCGTGGCCGCGGCTGCTTGATCTTGTCTATTGGCCTACGGTGCAGATGATCACCTGGGGATTCCTGCAATACTACGTCGCGACGAATGCGGGCTTCTTTGCGCGCGCCGGCGGCACTTTCATCGGTGCGGTGCTGCTGTGGGATATTTTGTTCCGCGGACAGCTCGGCTTCTCGATCTCATTCCTTGAGGAAATGTGGTCGCGCAACATCGGCAACCTGATGATGAGCCCGTTGCGCCCGATGGAATTCATCACGGCCCTGATGGTGATGAGCGTGGTGCGGCTGGCGGTCGGCGCCGTGCCGGTGACGTTTCTCGCCATTGCGTTCTTCGGCTTCAACCTCTACGGGCTCGGCCTCGCGCTGGTAGCGTTCTTTTTCAATCTGATGCTGACCAGCTGGGCGATCGGAATCCTCGTATCAGGCCTGATCTTGCGCAACGGCATGGGAGCGGAAAATCTCGCCTGGTCGATCATGTTCATCTTCATGCCCCTCACTTGCGTCTACTACCCGGTCACGACGCTGCCGGTCTGGCTGCAACCGGTGGCCTGGGCGCTGCCGCCGACCTACGTCTTCGAGGGCATGCGCGCGCTTTTGATCGACAAGGTATTCCGCCCCGACCTGATGCTCGATGCGCTGGCGCTCAACGCCGTGTTTTTCGCCGTCGGCGTCTTTGCCTTTCTCAAGCTCTTGGAAAGCGCCCGCCGCCACGGCTCGCTCATGCAGACCGGGGAATAGGCCCAGAATGGGTCTTATGTGTATCGCGAATGGCTCTGAAACGTTGGTCTGCATATGTAACGGATCATGAGAAAATTGCGTTTATATTGAAGGTATGACATACAGCCGACACACTGCTGCACTGCAGCAATCCGGGCAAGGACCATCGATGGCGATCGGGGAGTTTGGCGGCGCGCCCGCGATACCGGGCGACAATGGCCTGCTGCTGTCGACACCGCTCTATTGGTTTTATGAGGTCAGTCACGCGGCGCTCAATCCGTCGCGCGCATGGGCCGACGCAACGCGTCTGTACTTTAAAAACCCGATCAATCCGCTGTCCTTCACGACGTTTGGAAAATCCATCGCCGCGGCATGCGAGTTGTTCGAACGTTCGACGCGTCGCTACAGCCGTCCCGAATGGGGCATTTCGTCGACATTGGTCGGCGGCGAGCGCGTGCCGGTGCACATATCAACGGTATGGGAGCGGCCATTTTGCCGCGTCCTTCGTTTCGAGCGCGCATTCGAGCGGCCTCCACAACGCCCGCAGCCGCGGCTGCTGATCGTCGCACCGATGTCGGGCCACTACGCGACGCTGCTGCGCGGCACCGTCGAAGCGTTTTTGCCCAACCACGACGTCTACATCACCGATTGGGTGGACGCGCGGATGGTGCCGACATCCGAGGGACGTTTCGATCTCGACGACTACATCGATTACGTCATCTCGATGTTGCATGCGCTGGGAGACGAAACCCATGTGGTCGCTGTGTGCCAGCCGTCGGTGCCGGTGTTGGCTGCGGTCGCCGTCATGGAAGCGGACAATGATCCCTACGCGCCGGCGTCCATGGTGCTGATGGGCGGACCGATCGACACGCGGGTCAATCCGACCGCAGTGAATGACCTTGCCCAGCGCCGCGGCATGGATTGGTTCCGCAGCCACGTCATCACCAAGGTGCCGTTTCCAAATCCGGGCTTCATGCGCGACGTTTATCCGGGCTTTTTGCAGCTCAACGGCTTCGTCAGCATGAATCTCGACCGGCATATCGAGGCGCACAAGCAATTGTTTCTCAATCTCGTGCGCGGCGACGGCGATTTGGCGCAAAAGCACAAGGAATTCTACGACGAGTATCTGGCCGTCATGGATCTCTCGGCGGAATTCTATTTGCAGACCGTCGACACGGTGTTCGTGCGGCATGCACTACCGAAGGGCGAGATGACACATCGCGGCCGGCCGATCGATCTGGCCAGCATCAAACACGTCGCCTTGCTCACCATCGAAGGCGAGCACGACGATATTTCCGGCGTCGGTCAGACGGAGGCGGCACATCGCCTGTGCGTGAACATACCGCCCGACCGTCAAGCACACTGGCTGCAGCCGGCCGTCGGCCACTACGGCGTCTTCAATGGTTCGCGGTTCCGTTCGGAGATCGCACCGCGCATCGCCGATTTCGTGCTGTCGATGGGTTACTCCAGACGCAGCCCCCGCCACGTTTCCGACAAGCGGCGGTCAAGCAATGGCGCAGCCGCAGGCCGGGCCTGATGGCCGCGGCCGCGGCCGAGCAGCGGCGGTCGCCCTTCCGTTCCCATCGACCTGAGCCAAGAGATCGGAACCAGGCCGATCTTCTTATTTTAACTCAGCAATTCGCCTCCAACGCCGCCCGGAGGCACTAAGCTTTTGAAAACTCGGCCGAATCTCGGAATCATTCAGGGTCAATCTAGGACGCGGCAAAAAAGGCGAAATCTGAAGTTAGATTCATCGCATCACTCACACGTTATGGCGTTACCTGGCTCATCGAACCCCAAAGCCTTGTATGCCAAAGCAATGTCATCAAAGGTTGCTGCGCCCCCGGCTGGGTATGGCAGTATCCGGACTGGGTTGGGTTCGGATGCTCCGTCATGCCGCTGCGCGCACTGCTTTACCGCCGCCCGAGTGAACCTCAGGCGATCGAAGTCGTCTTCGATCGATCGATCTATCTCGTGCGCGTGCGGCGGCATCGGCAGGCGCGCCGCTACACGCTGCGCATTCAGGCCGCAACGCGGGAGGTCGTTCTCACCATCCCGCCGCGCGGCACCATGAAGGAAGCGCGCGAGTTCGCGCAAAAGCACGGCGCGTGGATCGCCGCCCGCCTCGGGCGGCTGCCGGAGGCGGCACCGTTCACACACGGCGTCGTCGTGCCGCTGCGCGGCGTGCCGCACCGGATTGTTCATCGCCGCGGTGAACGCGGCACCGTTTGGACCGAAATGGACAGCGAGCCGCTCCTTTGCGTGGCCGGCAACGCACCGCATATCGATCGGCGAATTGCCGATTTTCTGCGCCGCGAGGCCAAGCGCGATCTCGAAGTTGCAAGTCTGCGCTTTGCCAGCGCTCTTGGCGTCACCGTGCGGCGGGTCGCGGTGCGGGATCAGTCAAGCCGATGGGGTTCATGTTCGACGACGGGCGTTTTGTCCTATTCCTGGCGGCTCATACTCGCGCCGAGCAACGTGCTCGACTATCTCGCCGCGCATGAAGTCGCCCATCTTGTTGAGATGAACCATTCGACAAGGTTCTGGCGTCTGGTGCAGCGCATTTGTCCGGGCCATGAGCGCGCCAAAGCCTGGCTGGACGTTCACGGCGCCGATCTGCATCGCTATGGCCTGCCCGATGCCGGCGCTGAATCGGCCTTGCCAAACACTCGGGACATCGCATAGCCGCGGATCTTCAGCCGCCTCGCACACCGAGAACGGACGAAAAAATCGTCATATCTGGGTTGCAATATTTGCGGGGTGGCATCGGCGCAAGCCGAGCGTCGGCCTTCGACGCTAAAGTCGTCTGGACCGCAAGGTCACTTTGCTTTGCGTTGTGTTTGTACGGGTGTCGCGGTGCGCGTTTTGCCGCACCGAATCACACTAACCCGTGATCCACATTGTATCCGGAAAGCCTGTACCTATTTGATTTACATTAGGCCGCCCGGGCGGTTCCCCATCCCCCGACACCCCGCCGCCCGGGCTCATAAGCCTAAGTTGAGGCAACAACTCAGGAACCCCAAGCGCGTAAACTGCTTGGGGTTCTTTTTTGTGGCAAAATCGTTGCCGAAAGGGCACATGCGGCCTTTAATTTTTCACGAGATCGCCAAGCAGGCTCGCGGCCACGGAAAGTTTCGACAAGGTCAGGCCGGAGTTCGCGATCTCATGGATGGCCATGCGAATCCGCTCCACCTCGGCCTTGCGCGGAGTGACCCAGGCTTCGACCGCGCTCGCGCCTGCGGCGCCATCGGCGGCCATTGCGGCGGCTAATCGGCGCTCGGCGTCGCCGATGGAATCCCGCGCACGATCAAGCGCCAGCCGATCGAAATAATCGACGATCGGGATGCTGTTTGCGGCACTGATAATGCGGTCGAGACGAAAGAACGTCCCGGCAGCAAAATAAGTCGCAGCCACATCCGCGATTGTCTTCCCGGTCCGATCGGCGACAAGCACGATGTCGGTGGCGGCGGCGAGAGCACCAAGATTGGCGATACGGCCGGCAAGGTCCTCCGGCACGCCCGCATCAGCGAGTTCGCGCTTGCGGGACGCGCGCACGCCCAGAGCCTCCTCCGGCAGCGAAATGTCGAGCGTGGCGCCAACGGCTGCGATGCCGTCCCGATAGTGCGCGACAACGTCGGCAAGGCCTTTCGACAGGTCGATATTGCGCAGGAACCAGACAAGGCGGTCGAGCAGAAGGTCCTGCACCGCCGCGTAGAGACCGAGCTGCACCTTGCCGGCAATCCGGTTGTCGAGCCGGTCGATCTCCGCGTTCAGCGCGGTCATGCCGTAGCTGTCACGAACCGCCGCAAAGGCCGAGGCTATTCCTGCGGGTGTTGCGCCGGTTTGATCGGCGATGCGAACGATGAGCGACGGTCCGCCGCGATTGATCATCGAATTGGCAAGCTGCGTGGCGATGATTTCGCGGCGCAGACGATGATGATCCAGTGCATCCGGATAGCGCTCGGCGATCTCCTTCGGGAAATACCGGCCGAGTTCGCGGCCAAGATAAGGATCGTCTGGCACCGTCGACTTAAGCAAGTCGTCATAGAGCGAGAGCTTGGCGTAGGCGAGAAGCACGGAGAGTTCCGGCCGCGTGAACGGTTGCGAGCGGCGCCGGCGTTCGGCGATCTGCATATCGTCTGGCAAGAACTCGACGGCACGGTCAAGCAAGGCGCGCGCCTCCAGCGTCTGAATGAGACGCTGCAGGAATCCGAAATCCTCCAGGCCGCGCCGCTCGGCGAGCGATATCGCGAGCGGCTGCAGATAATTGTTGCGAAGCACGAGGTCCGCGACTTCGTCGGTCATCTCCGCAAGCAACGTGTTGCGCGCGGTCATCGCGAGACGGCCATCGCGGACGGGAATGCTCAACGCGATCTTGATATTGACTTCCATGTCGGACGTATTCACGCCAGCCGAATTATCGATGGCGTCGGTATTGAGCTTGATGCCGCGCAGGGCCGCCTCGATCCGGCCGCGCTGGGTCATGCCGAGATTGGCGCCCTCGCCGATCACCTTGCAGCGCAATTCCTTGCCGGTGACGCGAATGGAATCGTTGGCGCGGTCGCCGACCGCCTCGTCGCTCTCGTCGGAGGCGCGGACGTATGTGCCGATGCCGCCGAAGAAGATGAGGTCGGCCTGCGCCTTGAGGATCGCGCGGATCAGCTCTTGCGGCGTGAGCCTTTCGCCGACGCCGAAGAGTTTCCGCGCCGCGCCCGAAAGCCTGATCTCCTTCGACGAACGCGAATAAACGCCGCCGCCCTTTGAGATCACGGCCTTGTCGAAATCCTGCCAGCTCGAACGCGGCAAATCGAACAACCGCTTGCGTTCGGCAAAGCTGCGTTCCGGATCGGGATCGGGATCGATGAAGATATCGCGGTGATCGAAAGCGGCGACGAGCTTGATCGTCTTTTCCCGCAGCATGCCGTTGCCAAACACGTCGCCCGACATGTCGCCGACGCCGACCACGGTGAACGGCGCAGCGGCGACGTTCACATCCATCTCGCGGAAATGACGCTTGACCGACTCCCAGGCGCCGCGCGCCGTAATACCAATCTTCTTGTGATCGTATCCGGCCGATCCGCCCGACGCGAAGGCGTCGCCCAGCCAAAAATCGTGGGCGATGGCCAACTCGTTGGCGATGTCGGAGAACGTCGCGGTGCCTTTGTCGGCGGCGACCACAAGATACGGGTCATCGCCCTCATGACGCACCACGTCCGGCGGTGGAAGCACGCCGGCAGTACCGACCCCGATGTTGTCGGTGATGTCGAGCAACGTCGAGATGAGCATCTTGTAGGTGGCGACGCCCTCCGCCTGAATGGCTTCCCGTGTGCCGCCGGCCGGCATGCGCTTCGGGACGAAGCCGCCCTTGGCTCCAACCGGGACGATGACGGCGTTCTTGACGTTCTGCGCCTTGACCAACCCGAGGATCTCAGTGCGAAAATCCTGTGGCCGGTCCGACCAACGAATGCCGCCGCGCGCGACTTTGCCGAAGCGCAGATGCACGCCCTCGACGCGCGGCGAATAGATGAAGATTTCGTAGAGCGGCCGCGGCAACGGCATGTCTTCGACCTTGCGGCTCGAAAACTTGATGGCGATGATGTCCTTGGCGCGGCCGTTGCGATCGAGCTGGAAGAAATTGGTGCGGATTGCGGCTTCGACCGTGTTGACGAAGTGACGAAGAATGCGGTCTTCGTCGAGACTCCCCACCGCCTGCAACTCGGCTTCGATGGCGGACACGATTTCGGCCTCGCGCGAAGCGCGCTCGTCAGCCGAAACACTGAGATGCGGGTCGAACCGCGTATGAAACAGCGTAACGATCCGCGCAGCGATGCCGGCATGCTTGCGCAACGTCGCCCACATGTAATCCTGCGAATAGGGCACGCGGATCTGCCGCAGGAAACGCGACAGGGTGCGGATGAGCGCAACGTCGCGCCACATCATCCCGGCCGCAAGCACCAGCGCATTGTAGCCGTCACTTTCGGCTTTGCCGCCCATGACGACGAGGAAGCAAGCCTCCAGCCTGGTCCTCAGCGCCGCGAGGTCGAACGGCTGCTCCAGGGCGCTTTCCAGCACCATGTCATGGAACCAAACCTCCGCCTCGTCGCGCGGGCGGATGTGATAGGTGCGCTCGTCAACGACGCGAAAGCCCATGTTCTCCAGGACCGGGACGCGCTCCGAGAGCGGGATCGGCCGCGTGTGACTGAAGACTTTCAGCCCGGCGCTGGACGGCTCGCCCTTGGGATCGCGATAAAGCTCGACGCCCAGCGGACGCTCCGGCACCAGCGCCTCGACGATGCCGATATCGGCGACGGCTGCAGCCGGCGGGTAAACCTCGCGGTAGTCGACCGGAAAAGCGTCGCAGTAGCGCTCAAACAGAACTCGGCCGCGCTCCGACGCGGGATCGCCGACAAGCGCCTCGTGAAGGCCGTCGACCCAACTCCGCACGATGTCCTCAACCGCGCGATCGAGCGCGGCGCGGTCGGGATTCGGCGGCTCGCCCTCATAGCGCCCGATGATGAAATAAACGCGGACCAGCGGCCCTTCGGGGAAGAACGGATAATAGGCGCGGACGCGTCCCTTGAATGCGCCGGCGAGATAATCGCCGATCTTAGCCCTGATCCGGCTGTCGTAACGGTCGCGCGGAACGTAGACGAGGACCGCCACAAAACGATCGAACCGATCGCGTCGCGGCAGGACGCGGACGCGTGGACGCTCCTCGAGCTGAAGAACGGCGAGGGCGAATTGAAAGAGCGTGTCTTCGTCGATCTGAAACAACTCGTCGCGCGGATAGGTCTCGAGCACGTTGACCAACGCCTTGCCCGAATGGCCTTCGGGATCGAATTCGGCGCGGCGGATGACGCTATCGACCTTGCGCCGCAGATACGGAATGCTGCGGCTCGAGCGCGTGTACGCGGTCGAGGTGAACAGCCCGCAAAACCGGCGTTCGCCGATCAGCTCGCCGTCTTGCCCGAAGCGCTTGACCCCGATGTAATCCAGGTAGACGCGCCGATGCACCCGCGAGCGCACCGCAGCTTTCGTGACGATGAGAAGCCGAGGCTCTTTGAGGAATTCGATGATCTCTCGCGTGTAGGTCATCGCTTGACTGCCGCGTCGCAGCAGACGCACGTCGTGCGAGCGCAGCAGTCCGAGGCCGGTCTCGAATTTCGGCGCGAGCGCGTCTTCTGTGTCGGTGAAGGTGTAATCGCGCGCGCCGAGCAGCGTGAAATTATTCGCCGCCAGCCACTCAAGAAATTGAACAGCTTCGGCAATCTCCGGAGCAGGCAGTGGCGGCGGATTCGTCCTTAGTTCGGCGATGACTTCGCCGACCCTGGCCAGCATCGGACGCCAGTCGTCAACGCAGACCCGCACCTCAGCGAGGATGTCTTCGAGAACGCGAACGAGTTCTGCCCGCCGAGCCGCGTCCTCGACGCCATCGATATGGATGTGAATGAAGCTTTCGTGCCGGCCGTCGGCCTTGGCCGAAGCATCGAACGCCACAAGGGCACCGCCCGCGTCGCGAGAGACGGAAAAGACCGGATGGACGAGCAGGCGAATATTGAGTCCGCGTTCGTTGATCTCACCGACAACCGAATCGTAGAGGAACGGCATATCGTCGTTGAGAACTTCGAGCACCGAAATGCCGCGTATCTCGGCCGCCGGCTCGAAGCGCACCTTGGGGGAACCGATCCTACGCTCGGCGAGAAAAGCCCACGACCGCTCGGCGATGGCGGCGAGTTCCGACACGCCGTAGCGGTTCAGATCCTCGGGCACCGCAAGACCGAACAGCGCCGCTACAAAATCTGGCGGGATATCGGAACGGCGCTTTGCCAGCAACGCGGCTGTGGCGGCAATGAGCACCGCACCGGATTCATTTTGTTTGCCGGAAACGTCTTGGGCAGTCATGATTTTCCGATTCTGAGCGCGATTCCTTGCAATAGTACTGACGCAACGAGCACATTCGCTACCGCAACATCTGCCCTATAATGTCGTCGTATCCTTTGCCGCCGACAGCGGCACGACCGACGAGACCATCATGGCCAAACCCAGCCGCAAAGCCGTCCCGGCCAATCGCACCGAAAAGCCTCGCGCGAGCGCGGCAGCCGGCGATGACACCACAATCACTGCCCTCAAATTACCTCCGGTGGGGCTCGACGGCGATATGGCCGCCTATTTTGCCAAATGTGAGGAAAAACTCGGCTTCGTGCCGAACGTTCTCAAGGCCTACGCCTTCGACATGGCGAAGCTTTCGGCTTTTGTTGCCATGTACAACGACTTGATGCTGGCGCCGTCGGGCCTGAGCAAGCTCGAACGCGAGATGATCGCAGTCGCGGTCTCGTCGCACAATCGCTGCTATTATTGCCTCGTCGCCCACGGGGCAGCCGTTCGCCATCTCTCTGCCGACCCGGTGCTCGGCGAATTGATGGCCATGAACTATCGGGCGGCGCGGCTGTCGCCGCGCGAGCGTGCCATGCTCGATTTCGCAGTCAAGCTCACCGCTGAGCCGTGGCAGATCGAAGAAGAGGATCGCGCCCAATTGCGCCGCGCCGGTTTCAGCGATCGCGATATCTGGGATATCGCCGCCGTGGCGGGGTTCTTCAATATGTCGAACCGCGTGGCTTCCGCTACCGACATGCGGCCCAACAGCGTGTATCATGCCCAAAGCCGGTGAGCTTTTAGCTCAGGCGGTGTAACGGAATTGTCGTTCGGTTTGCTTGTCATTGAAGCTAGCAGCTCAAGCTTAGGGGGATCACGATGCGTGCCTATCTTGCCGGCGTCGTCACGGGTGCCGCCTTGGGCATTTTTTTCGCCACGCCGATTGTCGCAGCGCCGGCCGGGAAACTTGCGCCGAATGATATCCAGACGACGTTCTTCAACGGTCAGCCATTTACCGCGGCGACGAACTCGAACGTCAAATACAAAATGACCTTCACGGCCGATGGCAAGATGAAGCGTGAGCCGACCACCGGCGGAACGCCCGGCAACGGTACGTGGAAACTCTCGAAGGACGGATTCTGCACCACGTGGGTGGGCGCCAAGGCCAATTGCTTCACGGTGGCCAGCGCCGGCGACAACAAGTGGTCGGTGCTCAAGGGCTCGACCATCGTCGCGACGTGGAGCAAGTGAGACCTGGAGCAAGTGAGACCCGGAGCAAGTGCGCGAACGGCGGAGCGACAAAGCAGGCTGAGCCTGATCGCAGGCCTGATTGCTTTCCAGTGCTCACACGCCACTCAGGCGTGCACCGATAGATCGTGAATGCTCGGATGCTCGCCGGAAAGCGGATTCTCCGGGTCCCAGGCGTAGCGCAGTGTCTCGAACCGCATCGCGCGCGCGTCGAGCATCATCAGACGGCCGACCAGCCCTTCACCGAATCCGACGATCTCGCGGAGGATTTCGAGGGCCGTCATCGAGCCGATCACCCCGGCGAGTGCGCCAAGTATTCCGGCTTCCGCACAGGCAGGGACGGAGCCTGGCGGCGGCGGCTCGGGAAACAGACAACGGTAGGTGGGATTCGGCCTGCCGTCGGCGCCGCGCTCATGCGCGCGTATCGTCGTGAGCGTGCCGTCGAAGGTGCCGAGCGCTGCAGTGACCAGCGGCTTGCGCGCGAAATAACAGGCGTCCGACACAAGATAGCGCGTGGCGAAATTATCCGAGCCGTCGGCGACGATGTCGTAGCGGCCGATCAATTCAAGCGCGTTCTGCGCGGTCAGGCGGGTCCGGTGCTGTTCGACGGCGACGTGCGGGTTGAGCCGGTGGATCGTTGCGGCGGCGCTGTCGACCTTCGGCACCCCGATGTCCGGCGTGGCGTGAATCACCTGTCGCTGCAGATTCGACAGCGTCACCACGTCATCGTCGACGACCCCGAGCATGCCGACGCCGGCCGCGGCAAGGTAGAGCAAGACCGGCGCGCCGAGCCCGCCGGCGCCGACCACCAGGACGCGCGCACGGCCCAGTGCGGCCTGTCCCGGCCCACCCACCTCGCGCAGCACGATATGGCGCGCGTAGCGTTCAAGTTCGTCGGAACTCAACATGCAAGCACCATTTTGATCGCACCGAACGCCGGACAATCGACGGCGTCAAGCGTCGTCACCGGATGCGGGAAGGACGGACGGATGCATCGGCAGAAGCATTGCCTTGGCGCGCCGTTTGGTTACGCTTGAGCGGCGCCGGATGGGACGCGTGCGGCTATGCAAATCAGGGTAGCGGGCCTCGTCGTCGGGTTGATGGTAGCGAGCGCGCCTGCACTTGCTCAGGTGACAAATCCTCCCAAGCCGGTCGCCGCGGCGCGCAGCAACGCGCCGAGCGCGGCGGCAAAGAAGCCCGCTGCTCATAAACCTGCGTCGAAGAAGACAGCGGTCGCGACCACCGAAGCGGCCGAACCTGCCGCCGCCCCAACGGGCGCCACGGCTCACCGCAAGGCTGCCTCCCGCGCAAAAGGCGACCACGCGCCCGCGCTCGCGGATAACCAAATCCCCGAGGCCGAGCGTCTCGGCATTCAGGCCGATCTTGCCTGGCTTGGCGGGGACGACGAGGTCCCCGGCGGCGATTTCGACGAGAGCACGGTCGACGCCATCAAGGCGTTTCAGAAGCGGAACGGCGCCAAGGAAACCGGCGTACTGACCGACGAGCAGCGCGCCCTTTTGGCGGCGGCGGTGCAAACGCGCCAGGAGGCCGTCGGCTGGCGAGTCATCGACGACCATGCCACCGGAGCACGCCTCGGTTTGCCGGGCAAGCTCGTGCCGAAGAGTGGGAGCGCCCGCACCGGCAGCCGCTGGACTTCGGCGCAAGGACAAATCCAGGTCGAGAGCTTTCGGTTGCGCGAGGCATCCTTATCGGCGCTGTTCGACAGGAGAAGAGGTCGCCGCGCGGCCGCCAAATCGGCTACAGCGCGCTCAAGCCGGATTCCTTCGTCATGTCCGGCGAGCAGGGCCTGAAAAAATTTGTCGTCCGTGTCCAGGCCAGCGGCAGCGAACTCCGCGGCATCACCATCCTTTACGATCAGGCCACCGAAGGCACGATGGATCGTATCGCCAACGCGATGGCGAACGCCTTTCAGGGATTCCCCGATCCCAATGCCGGGCCGCCGCCAGGGCGAAGACGTGGAGTTGAATACAGCACGGGGATTCTGGTGAGTGCTGGAGGCGACCTCCTGGTCATCGGGCCCGCCACCGACGAGTGCCAGGCCATCACGGTGCCGGGCCTTGGTCACGCCGAGCGCGCTGCGAAAGACAAGTCGAGCGATCTGGCGCTGCTCCGCCTTTACGGCGGGCGAAATCTTGAGCCTGCCGCGCTCATCGGCGATGGCGGCCAAGGCGATCAACTCACGCTCGCCGGTATTGCCGATCCGCTCGCCCAGGCCGGTGGTGGCGCCGCGGTAACGACTGCGCCTGCGCACGTCACGGCGCAAGGTGTCGACCCGGCGCCGAAGCTGGGCTTCTCGGGCGCCGCCGCGACTGACGCACAAGGCCGATTTTCAGGTGTCGTGGAGCTAAAATCGCCGATCGTCGCCGGCACCGGTGCGGTCACGCAGCAGGCCGCGCTGATCCCGGCCGAAGCCGTTCGCGCCTTTCTCTCCGCGCAAGGCATACCGCTTGCCGCGGGTCACGCCGCAATCGACCAATCGATCGTACGCGTGATCTGCGTGCGCAAATGATTACCTGTTCTCGAACCTGGGCGGCCGTTTTTCGATGAAGGCATACATGCCTTCCGTTTGATCGAGAGTCGCGAACAGCGAGTGGAAGATGCGCCGCTCGAAGCGCACGCCTTCGGCGAGCGACGTTTCGAATGCACGATTGACCGCCTCCTTGGCGGCCAGCAGCGACGGCAACGACATCGAAGCGATCGTTTCGGCGACTTTGATTGCTTCCTCGACGAGGCTCGCGGCCGGCACGATGCGGGCGACAATACCCGCACGCTCAGCTTCCGCGGCGTCCATCATGCGGCCGGTGAGGATCAGGTCCATCGCCTTTGCCTTGCCCACGGCGCGCGTGAGCCGCTGCGTGCCACCGATACCCGGAATGATCCCAAGCTTGATTTCGGGTTGCCCGAACTTGGCGTTGTCCGCCGCAATAATGAGATCGCACTGCAGCGCGAGCTCGCAGCCGCCGCCGAGTGCAAAGCCCGCAACCGCCGCAATGACCGGCTTGCGGGCCTGCGCGACACGGTCCCATGTCGCGGCGAAATTGCCGAGGAAGACATCGGCAAAATCCTTGTCGGCCATCTCCTTGATGTCGGCGCCCGCCGCAAATGCTTTCTCCGAGCCGGTGATGACCACGACAGCCAATATTGGCGTCGGCCTCGAACATATCGACCGCCTGGCTGAGTTCGCTCATGAGCGCGCTGTTGAGCGCATTGAGAGCCTGCGGCCGGTTGAGGCGGATCAGCCCGACCCGCCCCCGCGTTTCGACGATGATGTGTTCGGTGCTCATGAGCGCTCTCTTGGCGTTATCCGGGAAACGACCGTGGCCTACCCGATATTCACCGCCTCGGCCACTCTGATATGCTGCGACGAAAGGGAGGACACCGTGACGCAAAACCAGATCGCTGCCCATTGGAGCATTGCCCTCGGTCTTTTGGCAGCATCAATGGTCGCACTCACAATCTTCTCCGCGTCGGCGCGCGCCGATGACGACCCGCCCTATACGCTGGCGCGCGACGGATTTTTCTACGTCGGTGGCAAATTGAGTTCGGCAGACGGCCACACCCACGTCATCGACCAGATGTACGTCGAGTTCCGTATTCCGGCAAAGCTGACACATCCCTATCCGATCGTCATGGTCCATGGTGGGACGCGCTCCGGCACGACGTTTACCGGCACGCCCGACGGCCGCGAGGGTTGGGCGCAATATTTCGCCCGCCGAGGCTATGCGGTCTACGTCGTCGATCAGCCCGGACGCGGCCGCTCGGGCTATTCGACCGAAGCCTACGGTCCGTCGCACGTCGCCGACATGGAAGGCGGATTGAAACGTTATCTCGCGCAGGAGAAATTCAATCTTTGGCCGCAAGCCCATTTGCATACGCAATGGCCCGGCAATGGCACGCCGGACGATCCGATCTCCATTCAAATGGTTTCGAACTATCTGCCGGAGATCGCAGACTTCACCAAACAACAATTTCTCAATCGCGATTCTCTGGTCGCATTGTTCGACAAGATCGGTCCCGCGATCCTGATGGTGCACTCCCAGGCCGGCGCCTTCGCCTGGCCGGTGGCGGATGCGCGACCTGATTTGGTGAAGGCGATCATCGGCGTCGAGCCCAACGGCCCGCCGTTCTACGAGGTCAATTTCATCGGGCCGCCGGACTACTTCAAGCAGGGCAAGCTCGCATTGCCTTACGGCCTCAGCGCCGTTCCGCTTACCTATGCACCGCCAGTGAAGGATGCGTCCGAGCTTGCCATTGTTCAGGAAGACAAGGCCGAGGGTCCCGATCTCGTCCGTTGCTGGAAACAGAAGGATCCGGCGCGGCAACTGCCCAACCTGCAAAAGATGCCCATCATGGTGCTGACCTCGGAGGCGTCGTATCACGCGCCTTACGATCATTGCACCGTGAATTATCTCAAGCAGGCCGGCATCAAACCCACCCACATCAAGCTCGTCGATCTCGGCATTCGCGGCAACAGCCACGTCATGATGAACGAGAAGAACAACAAGGAGATCGCCGCCGTGATCGCGAAGTGGCTCGATCAGGCGCTGCCGGCGAAAAATTAGCTGTGCGAGCGGCCTTCACTGTCCCAGGCCTGTCGGCGAGAGGCGCGAACCTTATTTCTGGCAGGACGGACAATAGAACGTCGAACGGCCGTTCTGCACGATGCGCTTGACGGTGCCGCGGCACCCCGGCGTACGGCACGCCTCACCCTCGCGGTCGTAGACGCGGAAGTTATGCTGGAACATGCCGAGCCCGCCGTCGGTCAGCTTGTGATCGCGCAGTGACGAGCCGCCGGCCTTGATCGCATCCTGGAGCACCGCCTTGATGCCCTCGACCAGACGTTCGGCGCGTTCGTTCGGCGCGCCGCTTCGGGTGGCGATCGTGGCGGCCAGACGTCGTGGCGAGAGCCGCGCACGATGCAGCGCCTCGCAGACGTAGATATTGCCAAGGCCGGCGACAATTCTCTGATCGAGCAACGCCGCCTTCAGACTTGTCTTCTTGCCCTTGCATGCGTGCGCCAGCATCGCGGCATCGAAGGCATTACCGAGCGGTTCGGGACCAAGTCCGCGCAGCAACGGCTCCGCGTCAAGATTTTCGCGAGCGATGATCTTCATCGAGCCAAAGCGGCGCGGATCGTTGAAGGTGACGATTGCGCCCGATGACATGTGAAAGACGACATGGTCGTGGGCCACATGCTTCGAGCGCTCGTGATAGTACTGCCCGACCGTCTTATCGCCATCGTCGCGAAACACATGGAACGAGCCCGACATGCCGAGATGCATGACGAGAACGTCGCCGGATGAAAGATCAGTCAGAAGATATTTTGCCCGCCGGCCCATGCCGGTCACGGTCTTGCCTTCAAGGCGCTGGGCAAAGTCCTTCTGCAGCGGCCAGCGCAAATCGCCGCGATGGACGTCGACTTTGGTAAAGCGCGCGCCCTCCATGGCCGGCTCAAGCCCGCGGCGCACCGTTTCGACTTCAGGAAGTTCCGGCATCGCTTGCGGAAGGCGAACTCAGGTCGAAGGCTTTTCGGCGGGCTCACCGAAACAGATGCGATTGTTGAAAGGATCGATGACGGTCATCTGAATCATTCCCCACTCCATGCGCTCGAGGCCTGGCCGGTTGTGGCGATATTTCTTATCGATAAGTTCACGATGCAAGGCTTCGATGCCGGTTGTGTAAACATAAGCGGTACTCCCCGGCGTCCCATCGCCGTGATGCTCGCTCAAGTGGATCACGAGTTCGTCCCGAGAGATTTGCATGTAGACCGGAGCGCCCGGTTCGAAGCGATGCTCCCAATCGACCTTACAGCCGAGGAAATCGAGATAGAATTCGCGGGCCTTTTCCAGCGAGAAAATTCTGAAAATTGGAACGACCCGTTGGAATTCAATTGTCATGGCGGTCCTTCCCGGTTCCGCTGCGGCCGCGTCAATCATCTTGAGCGGCCTTTGTAGCGCCGCACCGCCAGTCGCGCTATCGTCGAGCCGGCAGGATGCAAGATGACCGAACCTGAGCAAAAGCAGGCCGATTTCGGCTACCAGCGCGTTCCGCTCGGCGAGAAGCAGGCGCTGGTGGACGACGTTTTCCGCAGCGTAGCGCGCCGCTACGACCTGATGAACGACCTGATGTCGCTTGGGCTTCATCGCGCCTGGAAGGACGCGCTGGTCACAGCGCTCGATCCGCCGCGAAGCCGTTCATTCGCTGTCCTCGATATTGCGGGCGGTACCGGCGACATCGCATTTCGCGTGCTCGCGGCCGGCGGCGATGCAACACGGGTCACCGTCTGCGACATCAATCTCGACATGCTCGAAGTCGGGCGCGAGCGCGCCGCCGCGCGTTCGCTCGGCGACGCCGTCACTTTCACCGAGGCCAATGCCGAGGCCTTGCCGTTCCCGGACCGGACGTTCGATGCCGTGACCATCGCGTTCGGCATCCGCAATGTGCCGCGTATCGATCGGGCGCTTGCCGAAGCGTATCGCGTCCTCAAGATTGGCGGCAAATTCCTTTGCTTGGAATTTTCCGCCGTCGATGTTCCCGGCTTCGACAGGCTTTATGATTTCTATTCCTTCAATGTCATCCCCGCGCTTGGCCGCATGGTGGCCGGCGATGCCGAATCGTATCGCTATCTGGTGGAATCGATCCGGCGCTTCCCCAACCCGCCGGCATTTGCCGCGATGCTGCGTGAGGCGGGCTTTGCCCGCGTGTCGTTTCAATCGCTGACCGGCGGGATCGTGGCGTTGCATTCCGGCTGGCGTTTGTGATCTCCGCTCCCGCGCATCTCATCCGCCTCGGCCGCGCCGGCTTCGTGTTCGCGCGCGAAGGCGTGTTCGGCGCCATCGATCCTGTCGCCGTGCCGCCGGCGGCACGACCGCTCCTGCGCGTCGCGCGCCTCATCGAGCGGCCCAGCCGTGGCGGCGCCGAGGCGCGATTGTCGGCCGCGCTGACGCGCCTTGGTCCGAGCTATGTCAAGCTCGGCCAGTTTCTCGCGACCCGCCCGGACGTGGTCGGCGCGGCGTTCGCCCACGACCTCGAACGGCTTCAGGACCAGATGCCGGCCATTCCGCAAAAGGATGCGGAAGCGGCGGTCGCCGCCTCGTTCGGCAAGCCGATCCGGTCGATCTTTGAAAGCTTCGGTCCGCCGGTGGCTGCCGCTTCGATCGCGCAAGTGCATCGCGCCGAGGTGATGACGGCGACCGGGCGGCGCGCCGTCGCCGTCAAGGTGTTGCGGCCCGGCGTCGAGGGGCGCTTCCACGCCGACCTGCGCGCCTTCACCTTCGCGGCGCAGCACGCCGAAAGCCTTTCCGCCGAGGCGCGGCGGCTGCGCTTGATCGAAGTGGTGGAGACCCTACGCCGTTCCGTCGCGGTCGAGATGGACTTCCGCCTGGAAGCGGCGGCGCTTTCGGAGATGGCCGAGAACACCAAGGACGACCCGGATTTTCGCGTGCCGTCGGTCGATTGGGACCGCACGACCAAGGAAGTCCTCACGCTCGAGTGGATCGACGCGACGCCGCTGACGGACCGCGCGCGCCTGACAGCAAAGGGCTTCGATCTTCCGCGGATCGGTCGCGCGGTGATCCAGACATTTCTCCGCCATGCGCTGCGCGACGGCTTTTTTCATGCCGACATGCATCCGGGGAATCTGTTCGTTGACGATGACCAACGCCTGATCGCCGTCGACTTCGGCATCATGGGCCGGCTCGGAACCAAGGAGCGGTTGTTCCTGGCCGAGATTCTGCACGGCTTCATCACGCGCGATTATTATCGCGCCGCCGAGGTTCACTTCGAAGCCGGCTACGTACCGGCGCATCACTCGGTGGAGAACTTCGCCCAGGCGATCCGCGCCATCGGCGAGCCCATTCACAATCGCGCCGCCGAAGATATTTCCATGGCGCGGCTGCTGACGCTGCTGTTCGAAGTGACGGGGCTGTTCGATATGCGCACCCGGCCGGAATTGCTGCTGCTGCAAAAGACCATGGTGGTGGTCGAGGGCGTCGCGCGCTCGCTCGATCCCAAGCTCGACATGTGGTCGACCGCCGAGCCGGTCGTGCGCGAGTGGATGACGCGACACCTCGGCCCCGCCGGCAAACTCGAAAGCGTGGCCGATGGCACGGCCGAAGTCGGCCGCTTCCTGGGCAAGATGCCCGGCCTGCTCACCCGCGGTGCCCGCGTTCTCGATCAACTCGATGACATTACCCGCGACGGGCTCACCCTGTCGCCGCAGACCATCGTTGAAATCGACAAATCCGGTGCGCACCGCAACCGCTGGGCTGTGGCAGCGCTTTGGGTTATCGCGGCGCTTTTGCTTTGGATCGCCTTAAGGCGTTGATTGCACTGATTGCAATGCAATCATTCTTGCTTTAGTCTGTCGGCAGCCAAGGAAATCACCCGATGGCGAGCCTCACCGTCCGACAGCTGGATGACAAGCTCAAGAAGCTGCTGCGCCTGCGCGCGGCGCGGCATGGCCGATCCATGGAAGACGAGGTCCGTGTGATCCTGCGCCAGGCCGCAGAGCAGACCGGCCGTGACGTCCTCGATCAATTCACGCCGCCAGCGCACGCCTCGGCAAAGCCAACGAGCGCTGCGCAGACCGGCCGCCTGCGCATCCTCCTCATCATCGGCGGCGGCATCGCAGCCTACAAATCGCTCGATCTGATCCGGCGCTTGCAGGATCGCGGCGCGCAGGTGCGCTGCATTCTCACGGCTGCGGCGCAGCACTTCGTCACGCCGCTTGCCGCCGGGGCACTTTGCGGCGAGCGCGCCCACACCGATCTGTTCGATCCGCAAAGCGAGTTCGACGTCGGCCATATACGGCTGGCACGCGACGCCGATCTCATCGTCGTCGCCCCTGCAACAGCTGATCTTATCGCCAAGATGGCGGGAGGGCACGCGGACGATCTCGCCACCGCCGTTCTGTTGGCCACCGACAGACCGGTCCTCATTGCGCCGGCGATGAATCCCAAAATGTGGGCCGCCAAGGCAACGCAACGCAACCTCGCGCAACTCGCAGCCGATGGCATTCGCGTGGTCGGTCCCGACAGCGGCGAAATGGCGGAGCGCGGCGAAGCCGGCACGGGTCGCATGGCGGAGCCGCTGGACATCGTCACCGCTGTCGAGTTGATCATTCACAGCACGGGATCGCTCAGCGGAAAACGCGTGCTCGTCACGTCGGGGCCGACCAGCGAGCCGATCGACCCGGTGCGTTTCATCGCCAACCGTTCCTCCGGAAAGCAGGGCCATGCCATTGCGCTTGCCGCCGCTGCGGCTGGAGCCGACGTGGTGCTGATCAGCGGACCGGTCAATCTGCCCGATCCGCCAGGAGTCACCTTGGTCAAGGTCGAGACCGCGCGCCAAATGCTCGCCGCCGTCGAACAGGCGTTGCCGGTCGATGTCGCGATATTCGCGGCGGCCGTTGCCGACTGGCGCCCGGAGCGGGTGAGCGAGAGCAAGATCAAGAAACAGCAGGGCCGCATCCCGACTTTGGCGCTGATCGAAAATCCCGACATCTTGTCGACGATTGCCCATCGCACATCGGGCCGTCCAAAACTGGTGATCGGTTTTGCGGCCGAGACTGATGACCTCGTCGCCAACGCCAAGGCGAAGCTTGCCAAGAAAGGCTGCGATTGGATCCTGGCGAATGATGTTTCGCCTGAGACCGGCATCATGGGCGGCGACACCAACACGATCCAGTTGATCTCATCGACGGGCGTGGAGGCCTGGCCGCCTCAATCGAAGGACGAGGTCGCGCGAACGCTGATCGAGCGCATCGTCGCTGCGCTCAAGGAAGCCAAGCGGTGATCAATAGCGAGCCCGTCGAAGTGCGCATCATGCGGCTGCCGCATGGCGCCGGCCTGCCGTTGCCGCAATACCAGACCGCGCTCGCAGCCGGATTTGATCTCCTCGCCGCAGTCCCGGAGCACGCCCCTGTCGAACTCAAGCCGGGCGGTCGCGCGCTGGTCCCGACCGGGATAGCGATGGCCCTGCCTTCGGGATTCGAGGCTCAGGTCCGGCCTCGTTCAGGCTTGGCCATCCGCCACGGCGTCACCGTTCTCAATTCTCCCGGCACGATCGACGCCGACTACCGTGGAGAATTGCAGGTCATTCTCGTGAATTTGGGATCGGAGATTTTCATCATTCAGCGGGGAATGCGGATCGCACAAGTCATTATCGCGTCCGTCAGGCGCGCTATCCTGGCTGAAACGATGAGTTTGGACTCGACCGAACGCGGCGAAGGGGGGTTTGGGTCTACCGGAGGTCTGCCGGATACGGGACGGTGATCCGAAACAAAGTTTTGCTGGTGGAACGGTGGAACTTAAGTGTAAAATATTACCGCCTACCGTGAACCCGATGATTCTCCAGCCACTGCTTGCCCCGTACATGACGCTCCTCCCCCGCAAAGGAGTTCTCGCAATTGCTGCGGTTATCGATGTAGCGTTGCGTGCCCACGGACGCCCCATTTCCGCAAAAGCCCTTGCAGCGCGCCACGGTCTGCCGCCGCGTCATCTCGAGCCGGTGCTTCAGGCGCTCGTCCGCGACGGCATACTGAAAGGCATTCGCGGTCCCCGCGGCGGATACGAACTCGCCCGCGAGAGTCGGCTGGTGTCGGCCAATGATATTTTGCGCGCCGCCGGAACTGCCGACGATAGCGAAGAGCAGACGGAAGCAAGCTCCGATATCCTGAACAGGATCGTACTTCCCGTGCTGGCCAGTGCGGAGCATGAATTCGGCATCGCACTCGGCCGCATCAATGTGGAAGACATGGCGCGAAACGCAGAAGCTCTGGCCAAGCCGGGCGGCGAATCTCCCACGGCTGGTTGAGCGGCCCGCGTTCCATCATAACGTTCATGATCTGGACTCTTTCGGCGCGATTCCCCTTGAGAGTAAAGTTGAGCGATTCGCGGGCCACCCGCGACTGATCCGCTGGCGGGATGGCGGTGACAGCCAGCAGAGGCAATTGGGGCATGCCGGAAACGACCCGGGCGAGCGGGGGCTATGCTCATCCGTGGCAACGCGGGCTGCTTGCAGCCGTGGGCGTTGCCATGCCAGTCGCGGCCCTGGCCGATGCGCGCCCGTCACAGGCACTGCACGAACTCGTCGTCAGCGCGCACCGCAGCATCGATCAGCATGAAATCGCCGTACTGGTGCTGGTGCTCGGCGTCGTATTGTTTGCCGTCGTCACGGCGATCTTGCTGGTCCGCACCCGCGCGCGGTCGGCGCGTTTCGAGGCTTGGGCGCGTGACGAAATCGCGATGCTGCGGCATGATCTTGACCGCGCCAACGCGCTCTTGCTGTCGGAACCGCAGGTCATGGTGGAGTGGCCGGCAGCCTCAGACCAACCGAACATAGACGGCGATCCTGCGATCGTCGGCGTTACCGAACCGCATCGCATTCTGGCGTTCGGCAGCTGGCTTGATGCCGGCAAAGCACGCGCCATGGATCACGCCGTCGAGGCCTTGCGAACGCGGGGTGAAGCCTTCTCGATGACACTCACCACGCTGGCTGGCCGCCCGCTCGAAGCGCAGGGCCGCGCGATCGGCGGCCGTGCCGTGCTGCGCCTCAAGGATGCGGATGGCGTCAAGCGCGAGCTCGCAGAACTCTCCGGACGCCACGATGCCCTTATGGCGGAGGTCGCCTCGCTACGCGGCTTGATCGAGGCGCTGCCCTCACCCGTTTGGACCCGCGACGCGACCGGACAACTGACCTTCGTCAACGCCGCCTATGCGCAAGCCGTCGAAGCCAAAAACGCCGGCGACGCCGTGACGCGGCATCTAGAACTGCTCGACAGTGCTGCGCGGCAAAACATTTCGCGGGAACGGGTGAAAAGCGGAGCGTATGTCGGGCGCTTGCCCGCAATCGTCGCCGGCGCGCGACGCACTTTCGACGTGCTCGAGTTCGGCACCGAAAGCGGCAGCGCGGGCATCGGCATCGACGCCACCGAGGCGGAAACCATGCGCATCGCGCTCGCCCGCCTCGCCGACGCGCATCGCCGTACGCTCGATCAACTTTCGACCGGAGTCGCGATGTTCGATTCCGACCACCGGCTCAACTTCTATAACGCGGCCTATCGCGCGCTTTGGGATCTCGACACCGCCTATCTCGATCAGCGCCCGACCGATTCGACGGTAATCGAGCGACTGCGTGCCGCGCGCAAGCTGCCGGAGGAACAGGATTTCCGGCAATGGAAGACGCAGCTTCACGAGGCCTATCGCGCGATCGAAGCCAAAGAGCACACCTGGCACCTACCCGATGGCCGCACGCTTCGGGTGGTCACGACGCCCGATCCGGGCGGCGGCGTGACCTACCTGTTCCACGACGTCACCGAGCGGCTCGATCTCGAGCGGCGCTTCGAAGAGCTGATCCGCGTCCAGGGCGAAACGCTCGACAATCTTGCCGAAGGCGTGGTCGTTTTTGCCAGCGACGGCCGTATTCGGCTGCACAACGCCGCCTTTGCCCGGATGTGGAATCTGTCGCCGCAAGCGCTCGCCGACCGTCCGCACATCGAATCGATTACGGCCTTATGCAGGCCGTTGCATGGTGACGCTGCCACCTGGCAGGCGCTCCGCAACGTCGTCACCGCGATCGACAGCCGTGAAGCGATCGCGGGGCAACTGGAACGCCGCGACGGCGTTGTTGTCGACTGCACGACGGTGCCGTTGCCCGACGGCGCCACCCTGGTGACGTTTCATGACGTGACCGATTCCGTCAATGTGGAGCGCGCGCTCCGTGAGCGTAACGAGGCACTCGAAGACGCCGATAAGATCAAGATCGACTTCGTGCATCACGTGTCTTATGAGTTGCGCTCGCCACTCACCAACATCATCGGCTTCGTTCACCTGCTCGGCGATCCTTCGACCGGACCGCTCGCCCCGAAACAGCGCGAATATCTCGACTTCATCACCATCTCGACCAATACGCTCCTCGCGCTCATCAACAACATCCTCGATCTTGCGACCATCGATGCCGGACGCATGCAACTCAATCTCGGAACCGTCGATATCCGCGCCACCATGGAGGCAGCGGCCGAAGGCGTGCAGGATCGCCTGGTGAGCGCAGGCCTTGCGCTCAACATCCAGGCTGCGCCCGACATCGGCGCCTTCGTCGCCGACGAGCGGCGCGTGCGGCAGATTCTGTTCAACCTCCTGGCCAACGCGATGAGCTTTTCGCCGGCCGGCGAGGTGGTGACGCTTCTGGCAGAACGGCGTAACGACGCCGTGGTTTTCTCGGTGACCGACCGCGGTCCGGGTATTCCCCCCGACGTCCTCGAAAGGGTATTCGACTGGTTCGAGACGCATTCGCTGGGGTCGCACCATCGCGGGCCAGGAATTGGTCTCTCCCTCGTGCGGTCGTTCATGGAATTGCACGGCGGCACGGTCACCATCGCTTCGGTGGTTGGGGAAGGCACCACGGTGACTTGCACATTCCCGATCGGTGCGGCCGCCGCGCGGACGGCGGCCTAGAGCATGATCCGGAAAGGGGGAGGCCGGTTTTCCGAAAAGATGATGCTTGATCAATGACATAGAGCACGATCTGGCTCATCTGAACCGATCGCGCTGTGGTGTCCCGGTTCCCAAGTTTGCACGTGTTTGCCGCGCGCTCTCATGCGAACTTCGGAGTCGAGAAGCACTAGAGAGTCTTATAATTCCGGTGCGGCTTTTGATTTGGAGTTCCTATGCGGGCTGGTCGCTGGATTGTAGGAACAGCAAATCCCCCGCACTGGCTGGATTAGAAGTTCAGCGGAGTCCTCGATGCTTCTGTCCGCCGCAACTGGCGCCAGCTTCACCGTGACCCTGCCCGACGAGCAGGCGATGATCCCGTTCATGATCGACATCGCCGTCGCGCTCGAACCCGGCGATCTGGTCACGCTGTCGGGCGATCTCGGCGCCGGCAAGACGACATTCGCCCGCGCGCTGATACGCTATCTCGCCGGCGACGACACGATCGACGTGCCGAGCCCGACCTTCACTTTGATCCAGACCTATGAGCTGCCGCGTTTCCCGCTCATCCACGCCGATCTCTATCGGTTGTCGGGCGCCGCCGAACTGTCCGAGCTCGGATTCGATGATCTGCCGGAAGACGCAGTTGTGTTGTTGGAGTGGCCCGACCGCGCCGCTGGATTTCTGCCGCCAGACCGCTTCGACATCACGTTCACGCTGGCGCCGCAAATCGGCCCTGCCGTCCGCAATGCTCGCGTCATCGGCTATGGCAGTTGCGCGCCGCGCGCCGAGCGCATCGCCCGCATCCGCGCGTTTCTTGACGAATCTGATTTCGCCAAAGCCCGCCGCCAGCGCATGCAGGGCGACGCCTCGACGCGCATTTTCGAACGACTGACACGGGACGGCAAGACAGCGATCCTCATGAACGCGCCGCCGCACCCGGATGGTCCACCGGTGCGCGACGGCAAGCCTTACAGCGCCATCGCGCACCTCGCCGAGGATACGATTCCATACGTCGCCGTCGCCGCAGCATTGCGGCACCATCAAATCTCGGCGCCAGAAGTCCTGCACGCCGATCTCGAGCGCGGGCTGGTGATCATGGAGGATCTCGGCAGCGAGCGCGTCGTTTCCGGCGATCCTCCAGCACCAATCGAAGAGCGCTACGGCGTTGCCGTCGATCTTTTGGCGTGGCTGCACGGCCAGGGGTTACCGAAGACCCTGCCGGTCGCGCCACACCTCACCTATCAACTGCCCTCCTATGACATGGATGCTTTCCTGATCGAGGCCGAGCTCCTGCTCGACTGGTATCTGCCGAGCCTGGGCGCGCCACCGACCAACGCCGTGCGCGAAGCTTTTGTTGAACTGTGGCGCGAAGCGCTCGATCCGGCGGTCAAGGCGCTGCCCACATGGGTGCTGCGTGATTATCATTCGCCCAATCTGCTGTGGCTGCCCAAGCGCGACGCCATCGCGCAGATCGGAGTGGTCGATTTTCAGGACGCACTGCTCGGCCCCGCCGCTTATGACGTTGCATCGCTGCTGCAGGATGCGCGCGTCGACGTTCCGGAGGAGATGGAATTGGCCTTGCTTGGGCGATATGCCCGTACCCGCCGCAAGGAAGATGTGCTGTTCGACGCTGCCGCCTTCGTCCAGCTCTACGCAACCCTCGCGTCGCAGCGCGCCACCAAGATTCTCGGCATCTTCGCCCGGCTCGATCGGCGCGATGGCAAGCCGCAATACCTGCGTCACATGCCCCGCTTACTGAACTATCTGCAGCGCTCCCTCGCGCACCCCGCCCTGGCCTCGCTCAAGGGCTGGTACGCCGCCAATGTTCCCCCTCAAGATGGGTTATGATGCCGCGAATTGTGCAACATCGATGGCTGGTGCGGGCGACACGATGACACCAAATCGGGCGATCGTATTAGCGGCCGGTCTCGGCACGCGGATGCGGCCGTACAACGGTAATATTCCGAAGCCGCTGGTCGCGATCGGCGGCAAACCCTTGATCGATTACGCACTCGATCATCTGGCCGAAGTCGGCGTCGAGCGCGCCGTCGTCAACGTGCATTATCTTGCCGATGTACTGGAGCGACATCTGACGGCACGCAACAAGCCGCACATCGTTATCTCGGATGAGCGCGGAGCCTTGCTCGGCACCGGCGGCGGGATCACGAACGCGTTGCCGCTGTTGGGCGACACGCCGTTCTTCCTCGTCAATTCCGATACGCTGTGGCTCGATGGCGTGAAGCCAAACTTCGCGCGGCTTGCCGAAGCGTTCGACGCCGGCGAGATGGACGCCTTGCTGCTGCTGGCGCCGACGACCGGCAGTATCGGCTACGCCGGCCGCGGCGATTACGCCATGCAGCCGGACGGCCGTCTGGAGCGCCGCACCGAGCGTGAGGTGGTGCCGTTCGTGTATGCCGGCGCCGCAATCCTGTCGCCCACGCTGTTTAAAGATGCGCCTTCAGGCGCGTTTCCGCTGACGCTGCTGTTCGATCGGGCCGGCGAACGCCGCCGCTTGTTCGGCCTGCGCCTCGAGGGCCTCTGGATGCACGTCGGTACGCCCGAGGCAGTCGCCGCTGCTGAGCATGCTCTCGCCGCCGCGGTTTAGAAATCCCATTTGAGAATTCTGATAGACCTTCGCGGCCTTTCCGCGAAACCGACATGGCCGCAATCGCATGGCCCCGCGCGTCTTCACCATTCCGGCGTCGGCGCCGTTTCTGCCGACGCTGATCGAGGCATTGACCGGCGGCACGCTGGGCTTTTCGCTTGCCCGCGATCCGCTGGCTCTTGCGTCGACCACCCTCTACCTGCCGACGCGGCGCGCCTGCCGGCTGGCGCGCGACCGCTTTCTCGATATCCTCGACAATGACGCAGCCATTCTGCCCCGCATCGTCGCAATCGGCGATATCGATGAGGATGAGATAGCGTTTGCCGACGCGGCAACCGGCGCCATCGCCGAACATGCACTGACGCTGCCCGAAGCCCTCGACGGCCTCGAACGCCGTCTGCTGTTGACGCGGCTCATCATCAATTGGGCCAACTCGCCCGCCCTGCACGGCCAAAGCGGCACGCCGCTCGTAGCCCAGACACCAGCCGCGGCTTGCGCGCTGGCCGACGATCTAGCGCGGCTGATCGACGACATGACGACGCGTGGCGTGCCGTGGAAGCGGCTCGACGAGCTGGTGCCGGACGATTTCGACCGATACTGGCAGCAAACCCTGAAATTTCTCGAGATCGCACGCGACGCATGGCCGGCAATGCTGCGCGAGCACAATCGCGTCGAAGCCGCAGAGCGGCGCGATGCTCTGATCAAGGCGGAAGCCGCACGCCTCACCCGCAAGACCGACGGGCTGGTGATCGCAGCCGGCTCGACCGGTTCGATTCCGGCGACGGCGGAGCTGATTGCAACGATTGCGCACCTGCCGCACGGCGCAGTCGTGCTGCCCGGCCTCGACACCGATCTCGACGAAGAGACATGGCGGCTGATCGCGGGCGACAAGAAAAGGAATATCGCCGCGGCACCGGGCCATCCGCAATTCGCCATGCAGGCGCTGCTGACGCGCATCGGCATCGCGCGCAATACGGTGCGTTCGCTGGCGAAAGCGAACGGCCGCGAGACGCTGTTGTCCGAAGCGATGCGGCCCGCCATGCAAACCGACGTCTGGCGGGAGCGCGCCAACGACCTGGTGTTCGCAGCGCAGGCCGATGCCGCGGTCTCGACGATGACGGTGATCGAAGCCGCCAATGCCGAGGAAGAAGCGCTCGCGATTGCGGTCGCACTGCGCGAAGCCGTGCAGGACGACAGAACCGCCGCACTGGTGACGCCGGACCGCGCACTCGGCCGCCGCGTCGCCGCCGCGTTGATGCGATGGAATATCGCGGTGGAAGATACCGGGGGCGATCCGCTTGCCGAAACGCCCGCCGGCATTTTTGCTCGCCTTGCCGCGCAAGCCGCCGTTGCCGGTCTTGAACCGGTGACGCTGCTGGCGCTGCTCAAACACCCGCTGCTGCGGCTTGGCGCCGGCGACCAACGATACGCAACGGATATTCTGGAGCGCGCGGTGTTGCGCGGTCCTCGTCCGAGCCGTGGCACGAGCGGTCTTGCCCGCGCTTTGAAGTCGCTGCGCACCGTCAGAGACACGTTGCATCCATCCGATCCGCGCAAGCGCCTGAGCGACGGCCAGATCGCCGAGGCGGAGGGCCTTGTCACGAAGCTCGCCGCAGCCTTAGAGCCGCTGGAAAGACTTGGCCGGGGCGCCCTCACGTTGAGTGAGCTTGCGGAGCGGCATCGCGACGTTCTGGCGGCACTGTCGCAGCACGGCGGCGAACAGACCGCATTCATTGGCCCCGATGGCGCCAAGCTTGCTGACGCCCTCGACGAACTTGCGACAAGTCCTTCGGCCAAGAGCCTTGCCGTAGCGGCATCGGACTATGTCGAGCTTTTCACCGCGGCGCTGAACGGCCGCGTCGTCCGCCGACCGCTGCGCCAGGGCCTGCGGGTCCGCATCCTCGGTCTGCTCGAAGCGCGCCTGACGGAAAGCGACCGCGTCGTGCTCGGCGGACTGGTCGAAGGCACTTGGCCGCCGCAAAGCCACACTGACGCATGGCTTAGCCGGCCGATGCGGCTCGATCTCGGGCTTGATTTGCCGGAGCGGCGTATCGGCCTGACTGCGCACGACTTCGCGCAGTTGCTCGGCGCCCGCGACGTGATCCTCACCCTTTCAGCAAAGATTGCTGGAGCGCCGACCGTTCCGTCGCGCTTCGTCCAGCGCCTCGCGGCTGTCGCCGGCGGGCGCTGGCAAGATGCGATAAAGCGCGGCGAGGCTTATCTTGCATGGGCGCGCGCGCTTGACCATCCGGACGTCGTGAAGCCCGAACCGCGACCGGAGCCAAAACCGCCGCTCGCGGTGCGGCCGAAAGGACTTTCGGTCACCGAGATCGAACACTGGCTGCGCGACCCCTACACCATCTACGCCAAGCACATTCTGCACCTGCGGCCGCTCGATCCAGTGGATGCCGAACCCGGCGCGGCGGAGCGCGGCACTTTTATCCACGCCGCCATCGCAGAGCTCGCCAAGACCTTCAGCGCAAAACCGGTAGCCGAAATCGTCGACGATCTGCTCGCGCTCGGCCGCGTACGATTCTCCGAGATCGAGGATTATCCGGAGGCGCGTGCGTTCTGGTGGCCGCGCTTTGAACGTATCGCCCGCTGGTTCGCCAATTGGGAGATCGAACGCCGCAGGGCCATCACGAAGATCGACGCGGAGATCACGGGGACTTACGACATCCCGCTGGAGAAAGGCAGCTTCCGGCTGCGCGGCATTGCCGACCGCATCGAACGGGGCAGCGACGGCCGCTACACCATCTTCGATTACAAGACCGGCTCGGCACGCAGCGAGCCGCAGGTGCGCACCGGCCTCGCGCCGCAGCTCACGCTGGAGGCCGCGATCCTCCGCCAGGGCGGATTTCCAGGCATCCCCGCGCAATCCTCGGTCGCCGAGATTGCCTACGTTCTGGTGAAGGGCGGCGAGCCACCCGGCGAATGCAAACCGATCGCGTTCAAGCAAGGCACGCCGGATAGCCACGCCGACCGAGCGCTGACGAAGCTCGCCGAGCTCGCCAGGCGCTTCGACGACGAGAGCACGCCCTATCGCTCGCTCGTGCACCCGATGTGGGCGACCCAATACGGCGACTACGACCATCTCGCCCGGGTACTGGAATGGACCAGCGCCGGCGAAGAAGACGACGACGGAAGCGGCGAATGAGAACGCCCAACGATATTCCGTCCGTCGTGCGGCAACGGCAAACCGACGTGTCCGATCCGGACGTGTCGGCGTGGGTCGCCGCCAATGCCGGCTCCGGCAAAACCCACGTGCTGGCGCAGCGCGTGATCAACCTGCTGCTCAAGGGCGTCGAGCCGGAAAAAATCCTCTGCATCACCTTCACCAAGGCCGGCGCCGCCAACATGGCAAAGCGCGTGTTCGACACGCTCGGCGACTGGACCAAGCTCGACGATAACGGGCTGGACAAGGCGATCACGGGCTCTGGACTCGCGAGCAGCGCGGCGATGCGCACCCTGGCGCGGCGGCTGTTCGCACGCGCGCTGGAAACGCCGGGCGGGCTGAAAGTCCAGACCATCCATGCCTTCTGCACCCAACTCCTGCATCAGTTCCCGTTCGAAGCCAATGTCGCCGCACGCTTCTCGGTGCTCGATGACGCCGAGCAGACGCAGTTGCTGGAATTGCTCACGCTCGCGGTGCTGTTGCAGGGCGCAGAGGCACCCACAAGCCCACTCGGCCTTGCGCTTTCCGTGGCGATGACCGCCGGCGCCGACCAGACCTTCCGCGAGGTCGTGCGCAGCGCGATCGCGAAAGGCGATACGATCCGGCGCTGGATCGAGAAGCATGGCGGCAAGGACGCATCGCTCGCTGCCCTGTCGAATGTCCTCGGCGTCGACCCAGCGATGACGCTGGCGCAGGTCGAGCGGGAGATCGTCAACGGCCCGATCCTGCCGCCGTCGGAATGGGCGGCGGTCGCGGCACTCTGTCAGGGCAGTTCGCAGCGCGACCAGGAACAAGGCGAGCGGCTGATACTCGCATCGCGCCTGAGCGACCGCGAGCAGGTCGAGACCTATCTGAAAGTCTTCATCGACACCAAATCCCAACCGCGCTCCAACCTGCTCACCCAAAAATTTGCGAAACAACAGGCCGGCCTCGCGCAAAGACTGCTGGACGAGCAAAATCGCGTGCTGCCTTTGCGCGACCTCCGCAACGCCATTCGCTGCCGTGACCGGAGTGCAGCCCTCATCACCGTCGCTTCGGAGGTGCTCGAGCGGTACCGCAACGAGAAGCAGCGCCGCGGACTGGTCGACTACGATGACCTGATCGACAAGGCGCTCGATCTGTTGCGCAGCACCGACGCCGCCTGGGTTCACTACAAGCTCGACCTCGGCATCGATCATCTGTTGATCGACGAGGCGCAGGATACCAGCACCAAACAATGGGAAATCGTGCAGCGGCTGGTGGAGGAATTCACCGCGGGCGCCGGCGCACGGCCCGGAACGCGCACGATCTTTGCGGTCGGCGACGAAAAGCAATCCATCTTCTCGTTCCAGAACGCAGCGCCACAAAAGTTCGCGGAGATGCGCAATTACTTCCGGAAGAAGCACGAGGACAGCGGCCTGATATTCGAGTACCGGCAGCTTGAACATTCATTCCGGTCCGGCGACAGCGTACTCGGCGCGGTCGACATCGTGTTCAGGGACATTGCGTGCAGCGTCACGTCGGATTCACAGGGCGGCATTCCGCCCCATATCGCGCTTCCCGACGCGCAGCCGGGCGTGGTCGAAATCTGGGACACCATCAAGCCGGAGAAACGCGAGCCGATCGAAGGCTGGGATGCGCCGTTCGACACGGTCAGCGAGGTCAGCCCGCGCGTAAAGCTCGCGCGCCGCATCGCCCGTACGGTGCGGCTGCTGATCGATGCCCGCGCACCGGTAGGCCTCGACCGCCGTCCGGTGCGCTGTGGCGATATCATGGTGCTGGTGCGCCAGCGCGGCTCGCTGTTCGAAGCGATCATTCGCGCGCTCAAGTCCGAAGGCGTCGAAGTGGCGGGCGCCGATCGGCTGGTGCTCACCGAACACATCGCCGTCATGGACCTCATGACGCTCGCCGATGCGCTGTCGCTGCCGGACGATGACCTTGCACTCGCGACCGTCCTGCGCAGCCCCTTATTTGGATTTTCGGACGACGATCTGTTTGCGATCGCGTGGGATCGCGGCCGGAGCTCGCTGCGCGCCGCGCTTGCGCGCAAAGCTCGCGAACAGCAAGAAGGACAGCAAAAATTTGCCGACGCTGCGGCGCGTCTCGATCAACTTGGCGAGGCCGCGCGTCGCGAGACGCCGTTTGCGTTCTATGCACTCCTGCTTGGCGCCGGCGGCGCCCGGCATCGCTTCCTGTCACGGCTCGGCCTGGAGGCCAACGACGCGCTCGACGAGTTTCTCAATCTTGCCTTGGATTACGAGCGGCGCGAGACGCCGTCGTTGCAGGGTTTCGTTGCCTGGCTCCGTGACGCACGCGCCGAGGTAAAGCGCGACATGGAAATCGCGCGCGACGAAGTGCGTGTCATGACGGTGCACGGCGCCAAAGGCCTTGAAGCGCCCATTGTGATCCTCGCCGACACGATGACGCCGCCCGCGGGACCTCGGCCGCCGCGCCTGCTCACGCTTGCCGGCGGTCCGCTGATCTGGGTCGGACGCAAGGCCGACGACATCGAGCCGGTGCAGAAGGCGCGGCAGCTTTTCCAGCGCGACGCGGAGGATGAATATCGGCGTTTGCTTTACGTTGGGATGACACGCGCCGCCGACCATTTGATTGTCTGCGGCGCGGAAGGCGTGCGCGGCCGGCCGCCAGGCTGCTGGTACGATCTCGTGCGCGCGCCACTTGCGGAATTGCTGGTCGAGGAACAGGACGGCGGCGAGACCGTCTGGCGCTATCGCAAATCCGCAAGCGAAGCGGCAGCACCGCTCTCCCCTGAGAAGCCGGAAGCAAAACCCGAACGGCCGGCGCTGCCGGCTTGGCTGCGCGAGGCGGCGTCCGCCGAAGTGCCGCCGGCGGTCTACGTTTCTCCGTCATCCGCGTATGAGGAGGAGATTGCGCACGTGACGCGTCCGGGCGGTTCCGCCGGCGATCGCGTCAAAGCGCTGGAACGCGGCCGCCTTGTCCATCGGCTGATGCAATCGCTGCCCGATATCCCGCCGGAGCGCCGCAAGGAGGCCGCCGAGCGCTATGTCGGCAGCGCCGCAACGAAAATTTCCCCTGCCGAACGGGCGGACATCATCAAACAAATTCTCGCCATCCTCGATGAACCCGGCTTCGCCGAGGTGTTTGCGCCGGGGAGCCGCGCCGAGGTGCCGATCGTCGGGCGGATTAGCCGCCCCGACGCAGCCGCGCTGGCGGTCGCCGGGCAGGTCGACCGGCTGACGATCACCGGCGAGGCCATTCTGATCGCCGACTTCAAGACCGACCGGAACGCCCCGCGCCGGCTCGACGACGTGCCGAAGCCCTACATCGCCCAGCTCGCGCTCTACCGCGCCGTGCTCTCGCGCATCTATCCCGAAAAGACGGTGCGGGCGGCGCTCATCTTCACCGAAGCGCCCCGCCTGATCGAACTGCCCGCCGCGTCTCTCGATGCGGCGCTTGGCGAGGTCTTAGCGAGGTCACGCTAGGGTGAAGCTCCCTTGACGCCCCGGGACACGGTTCCTACGTTTCTTGCTCGCGGGCTTCAGATTCGTCCCAACGAGCCGGCTTCTTCCGAAAAGGCGAGGTTTTCCATGGTCGAGAAGGTGACAGACGCAACGTTCGATCAGGACGTGCTCAAGGCGAACGGGCCCGTGGTCGTTGATTTCTGGGCCGAATGGTGCGGCCCGTGCCGGATGATCTCGCCTGCTCTCGAAGAGATTTCCAAGTCGCTCGACGGCAAGGTCAAGATCGTCAAGCTCAACGTCGACGAGAATCCGGGGACGGCTGCGAAGTACGGGATCATGTCGATCCCGACGCTGATGCTGTTCAAGGACGGCCAATTGGCCTCCCGCCAGGTCGGCGCAGCTCCCAAGCAAAAGCTCGAGCAGTGGATCACCGGATCGGTGTGAGACGTCCAGGCTTCCCTATAATCTAATGCCTGAAATGCCGCGTGCCGGTGACGACCATGGCGATGCCATGCTCGTCCGCGGCCCTGATGACCTCATCGTCGCGCACTGAACCGCCCGGCTGAATCACGGCGGTCGCTCCGGCCTCGATGGCGACGAGAAGCCCATCGGCGAACGGAAAGAACGCGTCGGACGCGACCACCGAACCCTTGGTCGCCGGCTCCTTGAGGCCGGCGGCTTTCGCCGCGTCTTCGGCCTTGCGCGCGGCGATGCGCGCCGAGTTGACGCGGCTCATCTGTCCGGCGCCGATGCCGACGGTCGCCAAATCCTTCGCGTACACGATGGTGTTGGATTTGACGTGCTTGGCGACGCGAAACGCAAAACGCAGATCGCGCAATTCGGCATTGGTCGGCGCGCGCCTGGTCACCGGCTTCAGCTCCATGTCGTCGACCACCGCGTTGTCGCGCGACTGGACGAGCAGACCGCCGGCAACCGTCTTGGCAAACAGGCCCGCGGCGCGCGGATCGGGCACGCCGCCGGCGAGCAGCAGCCGTAGATTTTTCTTGGCGCCCACAATGGCGATCGCTTCCTCGGTCGCGTCCGGCGCAATGATGACCTCGGTGAAAATCTCCGTGATGGCGCGCGCGGCTTCCGCGTCGAGCGTGCGGTTGAGCGCGACGATGCCGCCGAACGCCGATACCGGATCGCAGGCGAGCGCCTTCCGATAAGCATCAAGGAGGCTTTCCGCTTCGGCAACGCCGCATGGATTGGCGTGTTTGATGATGGCACACGCCGGCGTGCGCGCCGGATCGAATTCGGCGACGCATTCGTACGCAGCGTCGGTGTCGTTGATGTTGTTGTAGGATAGCTGTTTGCCCTGGGCCTGCCGCGCCGTAGCAACGCCGAAGCGTGCATCGGGCGTCCGGTAAAACGCCGCCGATTGGTGCGGGTTTTCGCCGTAACGCAGCTTCTCGATGAGCCGGCCGCCCAAGGCCCGGTACGGCGGCGCCGTATCCTGAAGCTTTTCCGCGAACCAGTTGGAAATCGCCGCATCATACGCGGCCGTCCGCGCGTAGGCCTTGGCGGCGAGGCGGCGGCGCAGCGCAAGCGTCGTCATGCCGCCGTGTAGTGCGAACTCGTCGAGCACCGCGCCGTAGTCGCTGACATCGACCAGCACGGCGACATCGTCATGATTCTTCGCCGCGGCGCGGATCATGGCCGGGCCGCCGATGTCGATGTTCTCGACGCAGGTTTCGAAGTCCGCGCCGCGCGCGACGGTCTGTTCGAACGGGTAGAGATTGACGACCAAAAGGTCGATCGGGCGAATGCGGTGCGCGCGCATCGCCTCGACATGCTCGGAATTGCCGCGGATAGCGAGCAGGCCGCCATGCACCGCCGGATGCAGCGTCTTGACGCGGCCGTCCATCATTTCGGGAAAACCGGTGAGATCGCTCACGTCGAGCACTTTGAGTCCGGCGTCGCTGAGTGCCTTGCTGGTGCCGCCGGTCGACACGAGTTCGATACCGTAACCGGCGAGCGCACGGGCGAAATCGACCACCCCGGTTTTGTCGGAAACGGAGATGAGAGCGCGCAAGGCGCGGCGCAATTGTTCGGTCATCGCGGGTCTCTAATTCCTCCCGGCCTTCGGGAGGTTGCGGCGAGAGGCGCAAGGATGCCCCCGCTGCGATCCGGCTACGCCGCCGCGGCCTTCATCGCAAGCCGGTCCGCGCATAAAACCCGGTGAAAACTCACAACGGCAAGCGCGGCTCGTCCTCGCGCGTGCGGCGTCCGGAGCCCGCGGTCGCATAGGCCGCCGTATTGGTCTGCTGAAAACTCCAGAAGACACGCGGGGCCTCGCGCGCATGGCCGCGGATGACGATCTGCGCGGTGCGGCGCGGACCCTCGGTTCCGGCGAGATAGACGCTGTCCTCCAGATGCACCTGATCTTCGTGGGCGCTGAAGGTCCACACCTCCCTGTTCGGCGCCATCAGCATGACGCCGTGGCCGTCCGTGAGCCGGGTGGCCTTGATCGACGGATGCAGGTGAAAGCGGACCGCAAAGCTATCGTGATTGGCGCGCACTTCGCTTCCGTCAGCGGCAAGGAACATGTCCTCGCCTTCGAACCGCGTGCCGTCCGCTGACAGGACCACGGTGCGTTCATGCAGGATGCCGTAGCGGTCGGCATAGCCGTCGTGAGTCGCCCGCAATGCGATCGAATTGCGATGGTCCTGGCGGGTGACCGCGACCTGACTCGGGCCCCCCAGCATCGGCGAGCCTCCCAGAACGTGCCGGAACGCGACCGATTCGACAAAGCGAGCCGAGGATGTCTCGTTGAACGTGACCGTCGAATGCGCTGCGGTTGCTCGCGCCAGCGGTCGCCACTCTTCGCGTGCAATGGCCGGCATGCCGCAATTCACGACGATGAGATTTTGTTTCGGCGAAGAAAATTCGAAAGCGAGGCAACTGGCGTGAGCCTCGAGACCCATTTCGAGGGGCGGCGCGCGACCGACATCCATGATGAGAACGCCGCCGCCGGCTTCGATGCGCTGATAAGCCGAATGCGGCGCGTTGGAGAGTGGCGCGCCGCGGGTCTCGTCGTAGGCCAGCAGTGTGAGCAGCGACTCGACCGGGGTCACGCCCATGCCGTTGAAATGCGCAAAGGTCCCTTCGGAATGGCGAAAGAAACGCAGCATCGGCATCATGCGGTCGATGGCGTTGAGCAGAGCCTGCGGCGGCGCGATGTTGCGCGATGCGAAGGCTTGGCGCAGCGGCAGCAGTTCGAGAAGGATTTCGATGATCACACCCGGATTGCGGCACGCATGGCCGCCGTCGGGAAGGATCTGGCGTTCGATTTCGTTCTTCAGCCACTCCGTCGTCGATTTGATATGTCGCGCCTGCCCCTCAATGCAGAGCGCGGCGTAGCACAGCGCGATCACGGATTGCATGCGCGCGGCGCCACGGCGGGCATCGCCCGCGGTGTGGCGCAGATAGCGGACCTGACGGACCAGGCTGCGCAGATACCGGCGGTAGAAACGCATGTCGGCGTCCTGCAAGACGAGCGTCGCCTGGCTGAGCCATGAGATGATGCGCCGGGACAGGATGTCAGGCCGCCAGGCCAGCGGGTCCCATGCGCCTTGCGAGCTGATCCACTCGTCGACGAGAGCGCGCGCATTGGCGCGCGTGATGGCGGATTCGGCGGCGCGCAGGTGACGCAGCCAACCAAACCCCAGCAGCGCCGTCGCCCACTCGTCGGACGGCGGCTCCATTTCGAAAATCGAGCGGCCGTCGCAGATCACGACCTTGCCGGCAAAGGCAAAGCGGCCGGAATAGATTTCCGTCGCAAGGATGGCGTCAGCAGTGCGCAAATCCTGCGGCGCGATCAGGAGGCGATCGGATTTGAGCTGCGGCAACGGCCAGCGCAGCAGCGGATGCCCATTGAGCCGTCCGGCAGCTTGCCGTAGTCCGCCACGCAGCAGAAGCCACGACAGCCTTGCATTATCCGCAAATGAGCCGCGCGACATCGACGCGCTCGCCCCTCCTTGGGCGCGGGTGCCGAGCGTCCCGCTGATATGCACCATAACGATACGTTACCCGAACAGCTAACAAACGTATAAATGTTTGAAATTTATGGTTTCTGAAGACGAGCCGCATAGAAACCGTCGAGACCCGCCAGCCGCGAATCGGCGTCGGGAAAATGGCAGGGCAGCGTTCGCAAGTCGCCCTCATTGCTGAGGAACTCACCGCGGCCAAAGACCTCAGCCGCCGTGATCGGCAGGCGCCGCAGCGTCGGCTCGCGGGCGAGCAGCTCGGTGACGATGTCCTCGCCTTCCTCCGGCTCAAGGGAACACGTGCAGTATATCAGGATACCACCAGGCTTGGTGAGCGCGGCCGCACGATCGATCAAGCGGCGCTGCAGCGCCGCAAGCCGGACGATATCGGCGGGCTGCTTGAGCCACGGTACGTCGGGATGACGGCGGATGGTTCCAGTCGAAGAACAGGGAGCGTCGAGGAGGACTGCGTCAAATGGTTCCGCCTGCCATTCCGCGGCGTCGGCGCAGACGAGTTCGGCCTGGAGCGACAGCCGGGCCAGATTTTCGCCAAGCCGGTTCAGGCGCGCCATCGACCGGTCGACCGCGGTTACCGCAGCGCCGGCGGCGGCAAGCTGCGCGGCCTTGCCGCCCGGCGCAGCGCAGAGATCGGCCACGCGCGAGCCTTTGACATCGCCAAAGAGCCGCGCTGGCAGCGCTGCGGCGGCGTCCTGGACCCACCATGCGCCTTCGGCAAAGCCCGGCAGCGACGTTACGGCGCCATGCGCGATCGCCCGCACTGTGCCGGTCGGGAGCACGCGTCCGCCGAGCTTGGCGGCCCACGCCGCGGCATCGTCTTCGGCGCGGCTCTTCACCGTCAGATCGAGCGCCGGCTCGCGACCATTGGCGGCGGCGATGTCACGCGCGGTTGCTTCACCGTAGGTCTTGATCCAACGCGCCATGAGCCAGCCGGGCGTGTCCAGAACCGCCGTATCGAGGGTGGCGAGCCGCGCCGCGCCTTCGCGCGCGATACGGCGCAGCACCGCATTGGCGAGACCGGCGAAGTGAGCCGCGTGCCGATCTGCTCGCGCGAGGCGCACCGCCAGGTCGACGGCCGCATGATCGGGCACATCGAGAAAAAGAATCTGCGCCGCGCCGATCAGCAGCACGGTCTCGACGCGCGGCGCTTGCGGCGGCAGACCGCGGTCGAGAAACAGTCCGACGAGATGCCGCAGCGAGCCGAGCCGGCGCAGCACGGTTGCGACCAGCGCGCGCGTCAGCGCACGGTCGCGCTCTTCTAGCGCAGCAAGGCTCGCCGTCGCGGAACGCGGATCGTTGCCTTCGAGCAGTTCGTCGAGTGGGCGGTGCCGCCGCAGCACGCCATCGATGATGTCGGCGGCGATGCGCCGGACGGCGAGGCCGGGCACTGCTGCTTCACTAGAGTTTACGGGGCGAGCGGTCGGCTTTCGCACAGCCTTCATCGAGCGTTCCTTATGGGGATCGCCGGCAATGTGCGCGGGATCATCGGTCGGAGGTCTAGCGGCCCTCATCGATCTGGTAGGTAGTGTCTTTTCGAGTTCGCCGGTAAGCCGCATGGTGATGCGAACTTCGGGGACACTGGCACCTTATCCCCAGGGACCGCGCGCCGACGAACCGCCGACCGAGGGAACGCTTCCCGGACGGCGCGCAGCGCCGGGAGCGCCACCCGCAGCGGGACGCATCGGCGAGCCGCCGCCCAGACCCATCTGCCGTGACAATTCCACAAGCGCCGCGATGCGGTTCTCAGTCGACGGATGCGTCGAGAACAGATTATCCATGCCGTGGCCGGACAGCGGATTGATGATGAACAGCGGCGCCGTCGCCGGATGGCTTTCCGCCGTCGCGTTCGGCACCGCCTCGGCGATGCGCGAGATTTTAGCCAATGCGGACGCGAGCGCATCGGGCCGGCCGCTGATGTGCGCGCCGAGATTGTCGGCGGCGTATTCGCGCGTCCGGCTGATCGCCATCTGCACGATCATGGCGGCGAGCGGCGCGAGGACCAGCATCAGCAGCGAACCGACGATGCCGAGGCCATTGTTGTTTTCGCGATTGCCGCCGAAACCGCCGAAGAACATGCCGAATTGCGCGAGCATCGAGATGGCGCCGGCGATCGTCGCGGTGATCGTCATCGTCAAAGTGTCGTGATGAACCACGTGAGCCAATTCGTGCCCGATGACGCCGGCGACCTCGTCGCGCGTCAACGTGTTGAGCAGACCCGTCGTCGCGCAGACCGCGGCATGCTGCGGATTACGCCCGGTGGCGAACGCGTTGGGCTGCGGACTGTCCATCAGATAGACGCGCGGCATCGGAATCCCGGCGTGCTGTGAGAGTTCGCGCACGATCGCAACCAGTTCGGGCGCGGTGCGCGCATCGACTTCCTGGGCGCCGTGCATCGACAGCACGAGCTTGTCGGCGTTCCAGTAACTGAACAGGTTGGTGCCGGCCGCAATGACGAGGGCGATGATCGCGCCGCTGCCGCCACCGATGAGATACCCGACTGCCATGAACAGACCGGTCAGGCCTGCAAGCAGAACGCCGGTACGCACGAAATTCATGATAACCCTCCTTGCGGCCGCGACCATCCTCCGCCAAATCAAGACAGAACCAAGTCAAACAGCCGGCCGTTGCGGAGAATGTCGGGAGGCCAACGAACCGCCGCAAGGTTCCCAGCCCCCTTCGCCATATGACAAAATGGACATGAGCCAAGAGCGAACCAAGAGCGAACCAAGAGCGGCAACGCCGGCGCGACGAGTCGGGCAATCAGATGAGTGAAGACAAGCCGCCAAATCCTTCGGCCAGCGACGCCGCCGAAAAGCAATTGCTCGACAGCCGCCCTTTGACGCCGGCGGCCGAACGCGCGCTTGCCGAGGCGGCGGCGCGCCGCGCCGAACGTGACCGCGACGCCGCCGACCGGCCAAAGGAAATCAACGGCCGCGGCGGGCTTGAGCCGACGCGCTATGGCGACTGGGAAATCAACGGATTGACGCCGGATTTTTGATGGTCTGCGAAACGTTTGCGGGCGCCCAAATGGAACGCCTGTCTGGCGAGGCGCTGGCTAAGAGATTTCGCCGTAGGCAGCCGTCTTCAATGGACCGTGCCGCGCTGGCCACCAGCAGGTGCTGATCCCCGACCACGAGCAACCAGTGCCGTGCCCAATTCTCTCGCCGTCTTCTGGGGCAACTGGAAGGTCAACTCGAGTCCCGACGGAACCGACAGAATAAGAATCGGTTCGCCATTGATATTTGACGTCCCAACCCCCCAGTGCATGACCGGCAGATGCGCATCGCCACCGAGTGTCCCGGCCTTCGGCGGATTGGCGCCGGAGAGGGCGGCGGCGCACGCAAGAATGCCGCGAGCCAAATGCGCTGCGTCCGTCGGAGCTAAATTCACTCCTTCGATCCGTTCCGATTGTTTGCGGATCAATTCCACCTTCCCCTGTGGGGTCACGCGGGCCATTATTTCAGCCATGGCGCACTCCTCGATTCGCTCGGTTCCAGAATAGCGACAACGAAGGTGAGGGTCATTCTCCGTCCCCGTCCTAAAGCGATCGTTCCGGCTGTCTCATCGCCGCACCACCAATGTCTCTTTCATCAGCGCAGGAGCCTTCGTCAGGCGCAAATTTCATTCCGTAACGACGCTGCAGACGCCCGGCTCGCTCTTGGCAGGCTCGCTCTTGGCAGGCTCGCTCTTGGCATGTGGCCCTTCCAGTCGCTCAATCTTGATCTTTTTCCTAAATAGTGAAAATAATCCTTACATTGATATTGAGATTCGACCATTGCGAGCAAGTTGGGCATGAGCCATCGCCCGTCCATAGCCGGACTCGCGCATCCGCACCGCGGCAATGCGCTTGTGCTTGCGGGCGCGCTGTTTGCGCTGGGCGTCCTCGCCGGAGCCACCGTGCGGCAGACGGCAGCGCCGCAGATGGCGGCACCGGTTGCGCCCGCGCTTGCGGACACACCAGGTCGACCACAGCCGTTCGCCGCCCAAAGGCTCGATCCGCAGCCCGTCTATCCCGCTGACGTGCTTCGCGTCATCGACGGCGACACGTTCGAGGCGCGCGTGCGGGTGTGGCCCGGACTTGACGTCGACACCAAGGTTCGGCTGCGCGGGATCGACGCGCCGGAACTGCACGCCCGCTGTAGCGACGAGAAAATCAAAGCGGAAGCGGCGCGGACCGCGCTCGAAACGATTTTGGCGGACGGCGGCGTCGCCGTCTGGCAGGTCGGGGTGGACAAGTACGGCGGCCGTGTCGATGCCCGGGTTTCGACGCGCGGCACCGCCGACGTTTCGGCGGCGCTGCTCAGCGGCGGGTTTGCGCGCAGCTATAACGGCGGCCGGCGCGGCGCATGGTGCGGGTAACAAGAACCAGTCATCAGACGTCGGTCATCAGATAAGGGGCGAGACCTCTCCGCGTCTGATGACCGATCATTGATTGCTGGCTACTGGAGCACCACGACGCGCGTGCCGACGCTGACCCGATTGTAGAGATCGGTGATATCCGCGTTGTGCATGCGGATGCAGCCGTGCGAGACGAAACGACCGATCGAGCCCTCATTGTTGGTGCCGTGGATGGCGTACTCACCGCCACCGGAAAGCGTCATGGCCGCGACGCCCATCGGATTTTGCGGCGAGCCGCCGGGGATCACGGGCGGAAGCGAGCGGTAGTCCTTCCTGATCGATGCCGGCGGCGACCATGCCGGCCGGATGTATTTGCCGTCGATGAAGGCGGTGCCGGACCATTGCATGCCAAGGCGGCCGACGCCGACCGGATAGCGGATCGCGGCGCCCGGACCGACGATGAGATAAAGGGCGCGCTCATGCGTCTTGATGACGATCGTGCCAGGCATATAGCCGTCGCGCGTCGACACCATATCGCCGTGCGCCTGCGCCGCCCGCGGCGGCAGCGCAAACGTACCGATCAGGGCCGCAAGGGCGGCCAAAAACAGAATTTTCACGCGCATTGTCGAATTCCCTACAGAGAGTCGCCCCACTGACCCCACAACGGCGGAGTCACCAGCCGAAAACCATCATAGTCGAAACACTGGTCTCGCTCTGTATCACGCCAGCAACACGGTAAAATTTTCACCAATTTTTTCGCTAATGTGATCTTCGCGCACCGGATGGCCGCGGCCGCCGACCGCGTGTCGGCGCGATTTCATCGGCAGCCGAACCGTCAGGCGACCTCTCGCTACGCGCTCTCCTTGCTCCTGTTCTGCCGGTTGTCGACGAGATCATCGACCACCGCGGGATCGGCGAGTGTCGAGGTATCGCCGAGATTGCCGAATTCATCCTCGGCAATCTTGCGCAGGATGCGGCGCATGATCTTGCCGGAGCGCGTCTTCGGCAGGTTCGGGGCAAATTGAATGAGGTCGGGTGAAGCAATCGGCCCGATCTCCGTGCGCACCCAGTTGACCAGTTCCTTGCGCAGTTCCTCGGTCGGCTTCTCCCCCGCCATCAAGGTGACATAGGCATAGATGCCCTGCCCTTTGATGTTATGCGGGTAGCCGACGACGGCCGCTTCCGACACTTTCGGATGCGCGACCAGCGCCGATTCGACTTCGGCGGTGCCGAGGCGGTGGCCGGCAACGTTGATGACGTCGTCGACCCGGCCGGTAATCCAGTAATAACCGTCCTCGTCGCGGCGGCAGCCGTCGCCGGTAAAATACTTGCCCGGATAGGCGCTGAAATAGGTATCGACGAAGCGCTGATGATCGCCGTACACCGTGCGCATCTGCCCGGGCCAGGAATCGGCGATGCAGAGATTGCCCGTCGCCGCCCCGCTCAAGACTTTGCCCTCGGCGTCCATGATCTCCGGAATGACGCCGAAGAAAGGACGCGTCGCCGAGCCCGGCTTCAGCCGCGTCGCGCCGGGCAGCGGCGTGATGAGAATGCCGCCGGTTTCGGTCTGCCACCAGGTATCGACGATCGGGCAGCGGCCGTCGCCGACCACCCGGTGATACCATTCCCACGCTTCGGGATTGATCGGCTCGCCGACCGAGCCGAGCAGCCGCAACGAAGCGCGCGAGGTTTTCTTCACCGGCGCATCGCCGGCTTGCATCAGCGCGCGGATCGCCGTCGGTGCGGTGTAGAAGATGTTGACCTTGTGCTTGTCGATCACCTCCCAGAAGCGCGACATCGACGGATAGTTCGGCACGCCTTCGAACATCAGCGTCGTCGCGCCGTTCGCCAGCGGCCCATAGACGATGTAGCTGTGTCCGGTCACCCAGCCGACGTCGGCGGTGCACCAATAAATCTCACCATCGTGATAGTCGAAGACGTACTGGTGCGTCATCGCGGCGTAGACGAGGTAGCCGCCGGTCGTGTGCAACACGCCCTTCGGCTTTCCGGTCGAGCCCGACGTGTACAGGATGAACAGCGGATCCTCCGCGTTCATTTCCGCGCATGGGCATTCGGACGTGACCATATCGGCGGCCTCGTCGTAATAGACGTCGCGCACCGGATCCATGTCGACCGCCGCATGCGTGCGCCTGACCACGATGACGTGGTCGACGCCGCCGGCCTTGGCGATCGCCGCATCGGTATTGGCCTTGAGCGGCACCTTGCGGCCGCCGCGCAAGCCTTCGTCGGCGGTGATCACGACTTTCGATTGGCAATCCTCGATGCGGCCGGCGAGCGAATCCGGCGAGAAACCGCCGAACACCACCGAATGGATCGCGCCGATGCGCGCGCAGGCCAGCATCGCGTAGGCCGCTTCGGGAATCATCGGCAGATAGATGGTGACGCGGTCGCCCTTCTTGACGTTGCGGTTGCGCAGCACATTGGCGAAACGGCAGACATGGTCGTGCAGCTGCCGGTAGGTGATGTGCTTTGAGTCTTTCGGATCGTCGCCTTCCCAAATGATCGCGGTTTTGTCGCCGCGTTCGTGCAGATGACGATCGATGCAATTGTAGGCGGCATTGGTCGCACCGTCCTCGAACCATTTGATCGAGACATTGTGACGGTCGAACGAGGTGTTCTTGACCTTGCTGAAATGCCGCATCCAGTGGATGCGTTTGCCCTGCTCGGCCCAGAAGGCATCGGGATCTTTGAGCGAGCGCTCGTACATTTTCTTGTATTCGGCGTCGTTGATGAAGGCGCGTTTCGCCCAATCGGCGGGAATCTCGTAGATCTTGTCCGACATGTCATCCTCCACGCGGCGCGCCGATGCGCGCGCAGTCTCGCTCTTTAAAGCCCATTATTGACGCCCCAACCGGCACCGACAAGCGGGCCAAAAGTCTCAATGACCCGCTGTTGCGGTCAGAATGATTTGGAGCGGTTGGAACGGCCTTGATTTGCATCAAGCCGATCTAAGGCCGCGCAGCAAAATCCTGGTTGGGGAAGGCCGAGGCATCAGGTGTCTTGATGACGACATAAGGATGATTGACGGCGGCGTGGCAGGCATTGCAGCCCTGCGTCAGCCGATCGTACGCGGCGGCAAATTTCGCCGAATCCTTTTGTTGGATGGCCGCCTGGAGGTCGTTCTCCGGCCCGCTCAGCGCCGCGTCGACAAGGTCGGGCACCGGCAGGCCGCGAAAGCGCGGCTGCGCCTTGACGATGCCGGCGAACACTTGCCGAATTTCGATCAGCGCATAGGCCGCGAGCGGCCAGTTCTCCGCATGGCCAGCCAAACCGAGCTTGGCATGACGCGGCTGCACGAAGGTGTTCATCATGTCGCCCATGCTCAACGCATAGGGGATCGGCGCCGCATTCGCCGGCGGCGGCGCCGGCTGTTGGGTGTTTTGCGCGATGGCGTTCTCGCCAACGCTGACGAGAGAGAGCACGGCAAGCGTCATCGCAAGCGCGCGGCGTTTCCTCATGAACTTGCTCCTTGGCTTTTTTGATGCGCCCCAGGATCGACAATCAAACTTTCACGCCACCCATGCGACAGACGAGCTTCCACTGATCGGCCGTCACCGGCTGAACTGAGAGGCGAGAATATTTCACCAGCGCCATATCCTTCAATTTCGGTTCCGCCTTGATCGCCGCCAGCGTCACCGGCTTCGGCAGCGGCTCGACCGCGCCGGTCGTCACCGCGACCCACGGCTCGCCTTCCTTGGCGCTCGGATCCGGATAGGCCTCACGGATGACTTCGCCAATACCGACGACCTGTTTCTCGCCGCCGGTGTGATAGAAGAAAAACCTGTCGCTCTTCTTCATCTCCTTGAGATATTTGCGCGCGGTGAAATTGCGCACGCCGCTCCAGGGCTCGCCCTTGGCGCCGCGCTTGACCTGATCGTCCCAGGAGAATTCCTCCGGCTCGGTCTTCAAGAGCCAATACGCCATGTCGGTTCCTCCAGTTTCATTCCTCCGCCTTGATCGGGCGTGCCAACAAGGACTCGATCGCCTGATCGACGCTCATGGTCTCATCCAGCACCGCCGCCACGGCGGACGCGATCGGCATGTCGACCGAGCGCTCGCGGGCCATTTCCAGAAGCACCGGCGCAGTGAAGACGCCTTCGGCCAGACCGGTAGCAACATGGATCGCCTGCGGCTTCTCACCACGGCCGAGATTGACGCCGAACCTGAAATTGCGCGACTGCGGGCTGGAACAGGTCAGCAATAAATCGCCGAGGCCGGACAGGCCCGTCATGGTTTCCGGCTTCGCGCCGTAGGCTTTGCCGAAACGCACCAGCTCGGCGAAACCGCGCGTGATCAGCGCCGCCGCCGCGCTTGCGCCAAGGCCGCGGCCTGCGACCGCACCGGCGGCGATGGCGAGCACGTTCTTGGCAGCGCCGCCGATTTCGACGCCGCGCACGTCGGTGGAATGATAGGGCCGGAAGTGCAGCGCGCTGACCGCTTGTGCGAGCTTGGCGGCCAGCGCGCCTTCGGGCGCCGCCAGCGTCACGGCGGTCGGCAGTCCGCGCGCCACGTCGACGGCAAAGCTCGGTCCGGACAAAATTGCCGGCACCGCTTTGGGCGCGCATTCGGCAATCACCTCGCTCATGAATTTTCTTGTGCCGCGTTCGATGCCCTTGGCGCAGACGATAATCGGCGTGCGCGCCGCGATCAGAGGCGCGAGCGCGGTCGCCACCACGCGCACGACCTGCGCGGGCACCACCAGCAGGATCGCTTGCGCGTGCGCGGCTTCGGCGAGGTCTTCGGCGATGACGACGGCATCGTCGATCCGCACGCCGGGCAGAAAGAGGCTTTCGCGCATTTTCATGAGCTGCGCGACATTGGCGGCATCATGCTCCCAGAGCGTCACCTTTCGTCCGCCGCGCGCGCAGGTGAGCGCGAGCGCGGTGCCCCACGCGCCGGCGCCGATGACCGCCACGTGGTTGAACGAAATAGGCTCTGGTTCGGGCATGATCCTTTCCGAAAACCGGCTCCCGCTTTTTTCGGGGATCGCGCCTTATAGCAGTTCGCCGCGCAGCAGTTTGGGGACCTCGCCGACGAGGCCCGCCGCTTCGCGGATGAAGAGCCGCTTGAGGTTGGGCAAACGCTCGACCATGCCGAGCCCGACGTCGCGGGCAAATCTCAGCACATCGGACCTGTTGGAGAACAGCCGATTGAGGCCGTCGGTTGCGACACCCATCGCCACCGTATCGAAACGCCGCCAGCGCTGATAACGCTCGAGCACGTCCGCCGCACCGGGATCGAGTCCGAGCCGTGCCGCATCGACCAGAACCTCGGCGAGCGCGGCAACATCCTTCAGCCCCATATTGAGCCCCTGGCCGGCGATCGGATGGATGAGGTGCGCCGCGTCGCCGACCAGCGCGATGCGCTCGGCGATGAACGATCGTGCGATGAAAAACGCCAGCGGATGGACGCGCCGCGCGCCCACAACCGTGATCTCGCCGAGATGCAGCTTGAAGCGCTGCTCAAGCTCGGCGTGGAACGCCTCATCGGGCAGCGCCATGATCCGCTCCGCCTCTCGCGTGCGCTCCGTCCACACGATCGACGAGCGGCGGCCTTTGAGCGGCAGGATCGCGAACGGGCCGGCCGGCAGAAAATGTTCCTCGGCGCGGCCGCCGTGATCGCGCTCATGACCGACATTGATCACGATCGCGGACTGGTCGTAGGACCAGCCGTGAGTCGCGATCCCCGCCTTCGTGCGGATGGTCGACCGCGCACCGTCCGCGGCAACAAGCAGCCGCGGTGAAATCGCGCTGCCGTCGGCCAGCTCGACGGAAAGGTGTTGGGCGCCGCCGGACGAAGAGAATTTCGTCACCGCCGATGTCCGGAACTCGACGCCGACGTCCTTGGCTTTTGCAACAAGCGCATCGACCAGATCCCGGTTCTCGATCATGTGGGCGAACGGCTCGCCGGGTTCGATGTCGCCGCCGAAGGTCAGAAAGACCGGCCGCACCGCGTCATCAAGCCGGCTGTCGGTGATGGCCATATCGATGATCGGCTGCGCGTTCGCTTTGACGCTCTCCCAGACGCCGAGGGCCTCGAACAGCCGCCGTGCCGCGGCAACGATCGCCGAGGCACGCTCATCGCCGGATGGCCGCGCGCCGAGCGCCGGATCGGCGACGACCACCAGGAACGACGGCCCGAGCGCCTGCCGCAAGGCGATCGCCAGCGAGAGGCCGGCGAAATTGCCGCCGGCGATCAGTACATCGACATCGTTGCGCGCCATGATCGGGTCCCGAATAGCGGCTGCACGCCAACCGCACCTCTATGCACCATCATCCTATCACGCTTGCCGGCGGGCTTGACCCCGGAACCGTTCCCGTATGCAAGGAAGCGAGCGCCGGATCGGAAACGATTTCGACGGAGAAAGTTTATGGCCTCCGCCATCCAGGACGTCATCGAGATCCTCAATCTCGAACCGCTTGAATTGAACCTGTTCCGCGGCCGCTCGCCGCAATCGCGCTGGCAACGCGTGTTCGGCGGACAGGTCATCGGCCAGGCCCTGGTTGCGGCATGCCGTACGGTCGAGGACGTGGCGATCAGGCCGCCGCATTCGCTCCATGCTTATTTCCTGCTCGGCGGCGATCCCAAAGTGCCGATCATCTACGAGGTCGACCGCATCCGCGACGGCAAGAGCTTCACCACGCGGCGCGTGGTTGCGATCCAACATGGCCGCGCGATCTTCTCCATGTCGGTGTCGTTCCAGCTCCACGAACAAGGATTGACGCATCAGTTCGTCATGCCCGACGTGCCGAAGCCCGATGCGCTGCCGAGCGAAGCCGAGATCAAGGAACGCGTGCTGCCGCTCATGCCCGATCCGGTACGCCGCTATTACGAGCGCGAGCGTCCGATCGAATTGCGGCCCGTCGAGTACCGGCGCTACCTCGGCGAAAAGGTCGAGGATGGCCGCTTTCACATGTGGATCCGCTCCAACGGCCGCTTGCCCGATGAACCTGCCATCCACCAATGCGTGCTGGCTTATGCGTCCGACATGACGCTGCTCGATGCCGCTCTGATTCCGCACGGCCTCACCGTATTCCACGAAGACATCATGGCGGCGAGCCTCGACCACGCGCTGTGGTTCCATCGGCCGTTCCGCGCCGATGAGTGGCTGCTCTACGCCCAGGACAGCCCGAACCTCGCCGGCTCGCGCGGTTTCGCGCGCGGTTTGATCTTCGCCAGCGATGGGACACTGGTCGCTTCGGTGGCCCAGGAAGGGCTTTTGCGGCAACGGCGCCGGCAACCCGTGACGTAGCTCAGGGATGACGTAGCTCAGTGATATTGTCCGCGCGTTGCGATCCGCGAACGCCCCGCAATAAATGGCTTAGGAATTGGCGCCAATGCCGATAACATGAGCGGCGCGAACATTCTTCAACCGGGTTCCACAATGAAGCTTGTCATTGCCATCATCAAACCGTTCAAGCTCGATTTGGTGCGCGACGCCCTTCTGGCGATCGGCGTTAACGGGATGACCATTACGGAGGTCCGCGGTTATGGCCGCCAGAAAGGCCACACCGAGATCTACCGTGGCTCCGAATACACGGTGAACTTTCTGCCCAAAATCCGGATCGAAGTTGCTGTTGCTGACGAACAGGCCGATCAGGTCGTCGAAGTCATCGAGACTGCGGCGAAAACTGGACAAATCGGCGACGGCAAAGTGTTCACGACGCCAATCGAACAGGCCATACGCATTCGCACCGGCGAAACAGATGCGGACGCCCTTTAAACGCGCCTAGCGTTGTTCCCGACACTCCGCGTCAATTAGCCCAAGCGATCCAAGGGGATGGCAACGTTCTCAGCGGCCCAAATGGGCCCGCCGGCGTCCGCCTAATTATTAGGCTCGCTGTCCGCTATTTAGGCTACAACTTACCCACCCGGCCAAACACGATTGCCGCCAAATCGTACAGATTGCCGAATCCCCGTTGATTAACAGGGCGTTAACACCCCTCTTCCGGAACTGGCACGGCGTTTGATTCCCAATGCGCGGTAATGCCGCAAAGGGGGGCACGTTTCCTGCGCGGTCACCGCTCAGCTGTGTCCGCCCGATCCGCGCGTAACGAGAGGGCGACGGGAGATCGATCAAATGAAAATTGTCATGGCCGTCATCAAGCCGTTCAAGCTCGACGAGGTCCGCGACGCACTCACCAAAATTGGCGTTCAGGGACTGACCGTCACAGAGGTGAAGGGCTACGGGCGTCAAAAGGGCCACACGGAAATCTATCGCGGCGCCGAATACGCCGTGAGCTTTCTGCCGAAGATCAAACTCGAAATCGCCTGCGCGTCCGATCAGGTGGACAAGGTCATCGATACGATCACGTCCGCTGCGAAAACCGGACAGATCGGCGATGGCAAGATCTTCGTGTTCGGGCTCGACCATGCGGTTCGCATCCGCACGGGTGAGACCGATGCCGCAGCCCTTTAGACACCACCCGCACCTCTACCTCGACGGACAGGAGTGAACCCATGTTGTTGAAGCTATTCTCCCGTGCGGGGCTGGTCGCTCTCGCCAGCGTGATTCTGCTTGGAATCGTGCTGAGCGTGCCGACTTACCACGCAGCCTACGCTCAGGCCCCGGCGGCCGCGCCGGCGCCCGCCGCTGCGGCGCCCGCACCGCCCCCGCCACCGGCTTGCGATGCCAAGACACTCGAGAAGTGCACGCCCAATTCCGGCGACACCGCTTGGATGATGACCTCGATGGCCATCGTGCTGATGATGACCATCCCGGGCCTCGCCCTGTTCTACGGCGGCATGGTGCGCAAGAAGAACGTCGGCGACACGATCATGACGAGCTTCGCCATTACGTGTCTGATCAGCGTGCTGTGGCTGTTCTTCACGTACAGCTTGGCATTCCGTGCCGGGACTCCTTTCATCGGAGGTCTCGACCGTGCCTTTCTCCAAGGCATCCTGAGCGACGTCTCGACGGGCATCGGCAATCCCAATCCGCTGGCGCCGACGATCCCCGAGACTGTCTACTCGATGTTCCAGCTCACCTTCGCGATCATCACCGCGGCCCTGATCGCGGGTTCGTTCGCGGAGCGCATGAAGTTCTCTGCGATGCTGTGGTTCATTGGCCTATGGGCAATCTTCGTCTACTCGCCGGTGGCTCATTGGGTGTGGGGACCGGACGGCGTCTTCAACGCGACCAACGACGCCGCCTGGGTCAAGGTGCTCGACTTCGCCGGCGGAACGGTGGTGCACGTGAATTCGGGTACCGCCGGCTTGATGGCCGCGCTGATGCTCGGCAAGCGTAAAGATACCGGCCCCGCCCACAACATGGTCTACACCATGATCGGCGCCTCACTGCTGTGGGTCGGTTGGTTCGGGTTCAACGCCGGTTCGGCCGTCAGCGCCGGAATGCAAGCCGGCATGGCGATGCTCGTGACTCACACGGCCACGGCAACGGCAGGCTTCACCTGGATGATCGTCGAGTGGATCATGCGCGGTAAGCCGACCGTGATCGGCATCTGCTCGGGCGCAGTCGCCGGCCTCGTCGCCATCACGCCCGCCTCCGGCTTTGTCGGTCCGATGGGTTCGTTCGCCATCGGCGTGGCAGCTGGCATCATCTGCTACTGGGGCTGCACCGGCCTCAAGCACATGTTCGGCTACGACGACGCACTTGACGCGTTCGGTGTCCACGCCGTCGGCGGAGCATCGGGCGCCATCCTCACCGGCGTTTTCGCGGTCAGCGAATACGGCGGCACGCTCGGGCCTGCTCGAAGGCAACCCGGGGCAAGTGCTCAACCAGTGCATCGGCGTCGGCACCGTCTTCATCTACGACGTGGTCGTGACGCTGATCATCCTGAAGGTCGTCGATCTGGTGATCGGACTGCGCGTCAGCGAAGAAGTCGAGCGCGATGGTCTCGATCTCGCCCTGCATGGGGAGACCGTGCAGTAGTGCATGATCGCGAAAATCCTGCCCCGGACTCGATCCGGGGTGGGAACCGGTCCTCGGACGAGAGATGTTTCGACTGAGATTCTAGAACAACGGTTGGGGCGGAGACCCGGCACCGCCCCTCCGTCGAGAGGCCCTGGCCCTGCCAGGGCCTCTCACTTTTTTGGGGGGTCGGTAGAGGAAACGGGCCTCGGACCGGGCTCCGCGTTAGTCACATTTTCATTGACATTTGTCACTTTTTCAGTTACAGACCCAGACATCTCGCTCGTCGCAGGGCACAGTCCGGATGCGATCCTGACGGTGGAGCGAGTGCGGCGCCCGCGGCGGTCTCGCAAACCGCTCCCGGGCGGCCTTGGGGCAGCGCAAACAAGTGTACGCAGTTTGCGCCAATGCAAACTGCTATGCCGGCCGGCACGATGACCGGTCTGTGAGGAGCTCACTGCACTGGCCCGGGGAGGGTGGAAGCCCGTTTGCACCCGGTGTTTCCAGGAAGCGCGGCCCGAGGCTGAGTGGTGGCGTTCGGTCGCCTAAACGAGAGCCGCGGTGGAGCGCCGAGAGGCGAGCGCATCCCGCTGGATGCGCAGCCGCGCCGAAAAGCAGATGGTTTGCGCAGACCGCGTGAACCTGTCTGCGATGCGCGGACAACGGATGGTGCGCCTGTCGGCGCTCCGCCTCCCTGTTTGTTTGAGCATGATCTTATCCGAAAACCGTGACCACTTTTCGGGATCATGCTCTGGGGAGACTTTCGTGAAGCTTGTCGCATGACTCGGACGCTCACGCGCCGCGAGAACGAGTTTGTTTGTCCGTGCATGCTTCTACTCCCTCCCCCCGCCCTGGCGGTGGGGAGGGTCGGCGAAATCGCGCCAGCGATGAGCCGGGGTGGGGGGAATATAAAGCGCCCCCCACCCTTGATCCCTCCCCACCACGCGCGTTGCGCGCGGGGGGAGGGAAAGCACGGACGCTCACGTGCCGCGAGAACGGATTTGTTTTCCCTCTCCCCCGGCCCCCGGCGGGAGAGGGGAGAAAGAAGCGGACGATCGCTGCGGCGATCCCCCTTTCCTGCTGCGCGGGGCAGGATGTAAGGACGGACACCGCTTCCGATTGGTTAATCGCGTCTTAACCTCGCCGCTCCTATGGTATCCCGTCGGTAATCCGGCGGGCGGCCCCGCTGTTCATGATGTACAGGATGACCCGCCAATTGCCCTCTTCGCCCGTCCGCGCGTCCGACTCGCGTTCGCCGTTTGTGCGCCTCCGTGAGCTTTTGGGTGATACCCAACCCGGCAAGCCCGCGATCAGCCTCGCTGTCGGCGAGCCGCAACACCCCATTCCATCCTTTGTGGGTCCCGTCATCGCGGCGCACCTCGCCGAGTTCGGCCGCTATCCGCTGAACAAAGGGATCGACGAATTCGGCCAGGCGGTCGCCGCCTGGCTCGGCCGCCGCTATACCCTCGAACGGCCGGTCGATGCCGCATCCGAAGTGCTGGTGCTCAACGGCACGCGCGAGGGGCTATTTCTCGCGGCCCTTGCCGCCAAGAATTGGGTGACGCCGCGCACCGGCCAGCCGGCGGTGCTCATCCCCAATCCGTTCTACGCGGCCTATGCGGCCGGTGCGATCGCGGCCGGCTGTGAGCCGGTGTATTTGCCGACGACGGCGGCGACCGGCTTCCTGCCCGATCTCGACGCGCTGGGCGAGGATCTGCTCGCGCGCACCGTCGCGTTCTACATCGCTTCGCCGTCGAATCCGCAGGGCGCCGTCGCCGATCGCGCCTACCTGTCGCGCCTGACCGCGCTGGCGCGGCGCTTCGGTTTTCTCATCATGGCCGACGAATGCTACTGCGAAATCTACACCGAGCACGCGCCGCCGGGGATGCTCGAAGCGGCCGGGCCGGATTTCGCCAATGTGGTCGTGTTCCACTCGCTGTCGAAGCGATCGAATCTGCCGGGCCTGCGGGTCGGCTTCGCGGCCGGTGATCGCCGGTTCTTGGCGGCTTATCTGGAACTGCGCAACGTTGCCGCCCCGCAGGTGCCGATGCCGGCGCAGCGGGTCGCTATCGCGGCCTATGGCGATGAGACCCACGTCGAGGAGAACCGGCGTCTTTATCGGATGAAATTCGATCTCGCCGACCAGATCGTCGGTGACCGCTACGGCTACCACCGTCCGGCCGGCGGATTCTTTCTCTGGCTCGACGTTTCGGCGCAAGGCGGCAGCGAGGCCGCGACGCTGCATCTGTGGCGGAACGCCGGCTTGCGCGTGGTGCCCGGCCGCTATCTCGCGCGCGAGCAGTCGGACGGCAGCAATCCCGGCGCCGATTACGTGCGCGTCGCCATGGTTCAGAACAACGAGATCACCGCGGAGGCGCTGCACCGTCTGGTCGCAGCACTCGGCTGAGCAAAGAGAAGCGCGATGTCGGTCATCGACCGCAGCATTGATGGGATGGCCTTCGTCTCGGGTCACATCGGCGCCATTCTGCGGCGGCGATTGCGCGAGGCCGGCGGCATCGCGCTGATCAGTCTCGCGATGATGACCGCGCTGGCGCTCGCGACGTGGTCCGTGAAGGATCCGTCGCTGAGCCACGCGACCAACGCGCCGGTCCACAACCTCCTCGGCTTGCCCGGCGCGGTCACGTCCGATCTTCTGATGCAATTGCTGGGGCTCGGCTCTCTGGCGCTGCTGCTTCCGGTCGCAGTGTGGGGCTATCGGCTGCTCGGCCACCGCAAACTCACCAAGGAACGGCTGCGCGTCCTGCTCTGGCTGTTCGGCGCGGTCTTGACCGCCGGATTCACATCGTGCCTGCCGCGCAGCGCGCACTGGCCGCTGCCGTCGGGGCTGGGCGGCGTGATCGGCGACGCCGTGTTGCGGTTGCCGTCGGTGTTTCTCGGTTCGCCGCTGGCCGGAACGAGCCGCATCGCGGTAGCCGCCGTCCTTGGCGTCGCGGCGCTGATTGCCTTCGCGGGCGCCGCGGGCATCGCCTGGCCCGAATCGCTCGACGACGAAGATGAAGAAGACGATGAGGACGACGCCGAAGACGAAACGAGCGAGACGGACGACGATGAAGCCGCCGCGATCTCGCTCGGCTTCCTGGCGCACGCCATCCTCAGTTTCCGGGCGCGCGTAGCGCGTCTCTTCGCCCGTCGCGCCCACACACCGGCCGTATCGCGCCGCGATTTCACGGCGTCGCAGCGCCGCATCGAGCCGCGCTTCGACGGCCAGGCAACGCACTCGGACGAGGGTGAAGCCGACGAGGATGACGAGGACGACGAGGAGGAAGACGCCGAAGCCGCTCCGCGCGCCGCACGAAAGCCGCGCGCGCCGAAAGCGCCGCGCCGCTCCGGCCGTTTTGCTCTTCCGCCGCTCGAACTCTTGTCACAGCCGAGCAAAACTGGCCGCTCGACCATAAGCTCGGAGGCCTTGGCGCAAAACGCGACCGCTCTTGAAGGCGTTCTTGGCGATTTCGGCGTGCGCGGCGAGATCATCAACACCCGCCCCGGCCCGGTCGTCACGCTTTACGAGCTGGAACCCGCACCGGGCATCAAATCGTCACGCGTCATCAGCCTCGCCGATGACATCGCCCGCTCGATGAGTGCGCTTTCCGCACGCGTGGCCGTGGTGTCTGGACGAAACGCCATCGGCATCGAGCTGCCGAACCCGACCCGCGAGAAGGTCTATCTGCGCGAACTCCTTGTCTCGCGCGATTATGTGGAAGCAAGCGCCAAGCTGCCGCTGTGTCTCGGCAAATCGATCGGCGGCGAATTGGTTCTCGTCGACCTCGCCCGCATGCCCCACCTGCTCATCGCCGGCACCACCGGCTCGGGCAAGTCGGTCGCCATCAACACCATGATTCTCAGCCTGGTCTATCGGCTTCACCCCGACCAGTGCCGGCTGATCATGGTCGATCCCAAAATGCTCGAACTGTCCGTCTACGACGGCATCCCCCATCTGCTCACGCCCGTCGTCACCGACCCCAAGAAGGCCGTGGTCGCGCTCAAATGGGCGGTCCGTGAGATGGAGGAGCGCTACAAAAAGATGTCCAAGCTCGGCGTGCGCAACATCGATGGCTATAACGCGCGCGTCGCCGAGGCGAACGGCAAGGGCGAGAAGCTCGCCCGCACCGTGCACACCGGCTACAACCGCGAGACCGGCGAAGCGATCTACGAAAAAGAGGAACTCGATCTCGAACCGTTGCCCTACATCGTCGTCATCGTCGACGAGATGGCCGACCTGATGATGGTCGCCGGCAAGGACATCGAAGGTGCGGTGCAACGCCTCGCCCAAATGGCCCGCGCCGCCGGCCTGCACGTCATTCTCGCCACCCAACGGCCGTCGGTCGACGTCATCACCGGCACGATCAAGGCCAATTTCCCGACTCGCATCTCGTTCCAGGTCACCTCGAAGATCGACAGCCGCACCATCCTCGGTGAGCAGGGCGCCGAGCAACTCCTTGGCCAAGGCGACATGCTCTACATGGCCGGCGGCGGACGCATCAGCCGCGTGCACGGACCTTTCGTCTCCGACGAAGAGGTCGAAAAGGTGGTGCGGCACCTGAAGGCTCAAGGCGTGCCGCAATATCTTGAAGCCGTCACCGCCGAAGAGCCGCAGGACGAGGACGGCAATCCCATTTTCGACGCAACGGCGATGGGCGGAGCCGAGGGCGGCGACCTTTACCAGCAAGCGGTGCAGATCGTGAAGCGCGACCGCAAAGCGTCAACAAGTTACATCCAGCGCCGGCTGCAAATCGGATACAATCGTGCCGCCACGCTGATGGAACGGATGGAGCAAGAGGGTATCGTTGGGCAGGCCAATCATGCCGGCAAACGCGAGATCCTCATCGAAAGTGCGGAGGAGACTCCGTATTGAGGATCAAGCGTCTGATCTTTAACCGGGAATGCGAGCCGCGAATTCGCCATACCGTGTGATTAGCGGTCTATGATCAGTGTGCGCGCAGGCGCACCAGCGCAAGAGGATAAGAGGGACATGGCGGAAAGGTGCTTGTCGGGCTGGGGCGCAACGGCTGTCTTCGCGGCAATGGTTTGTGGCGTGCTTGCGAGCGCACCGGTTTTTGCGGAAAGCGTGCCGCTGCCGACGCCGGCTCCGCAGCCCAAGTCTGGCGGCGCGCCGACGGCCGCGCCGGCCGCGTCGAGCGACGCATCGTCCGGCGACTCGCGCAAGGGTTTCTTCCCGTTCTCATTGCTGAACAAGGTCGCGCCCTCCGCAAAAGCGACCACCTTCGACGCCAAGCAACGCGCGATTCTCGACAAAGTCAGTGCGTATCTCTCCAGCGTTCAGACCATGGTGGGGAACTTTGTGCAGATCGGCCCCGATGGCGGACGCACCGAGGGTACCTTCTACATTCAGAAACCCGGCAAGGTGCGATTTGAGTACAACCCGCCAAGTCCGATCGAACTGATCGCAGACGGCTCTTCGGTCGTGGTTCGCGACCGCAAGCTCGCCACGCAGGATCTCTACCCGCTGTCGCAGACGCCGCTTCGCTACCTGCTGGCCGATCACATCGATCTGCTCCGCGACACCGACGTCGTCAGTGTCTCGGCCGACGACACGTTCGACACCGTGACCATTGAAGAAAAGCAGATTGTGGTCGGCACGAACCGGCTGATGATCATGTTCGACGCCAAGGATCAGCAGCTCAAGCAATGGACCGTCACCGATCCGCAAGGCTACGACACGACCGTCGCGGTCTATAATCTCGACTCGGCCAAAAAGCCCGACCCGAATTTGTTCGTCATCAATTACCAGCGCAATATTCAATAAACAGGTTTCGGCGGTCAGCGACGAGACATCGGATGCGCTTTGAGCGCCGCAGGTTTATCTTGTTCCGATGACCGAAGGCTGACGACCGATCCCTGCCGCCGATGCAGATAAAACTGACCACCTGGAACATCAACTCGGTGCGGCTGCGCATCGACCTTGTGGCCAAGTTCATCAAAGCGGTTCGTCCCGACATCCTTTGCCTGCAGGAGACGAAGTGCCCGGACGACAGATTTCCGCTCAAGCGTTTTAGAAGGCTGGGCTATGAGAATGTCGCGCTCAACGGGCAGAAGGGCTATCACGGCGTCGTCGTGCTCTCGCGGCTGCCGTTCGAGACGACCGAGGTTCGAGCATTCTGCGGCAAAAGCGACAGCCGCCACATGTCGGTCGTGCTCGGCGAGCGGGCCGGCCTGCGTGATCCGATCACGCTGCACAATTTCTATGTGCCGGCCGGCGGCGACATACCCGATCCCGCCGTCAATCCGAAGTTCGCGCATAAGCTCGCTTTCCTCGACGAGATGAACGCCTATGAGGCGCTGCGGCCAACGGGTGCGGCACGCAGTATCATCGTCGGCGATCTGAATGTGGCGCCGCTCGAATGCGACGTGTGGAGCCACAAACAGCTTCTCAGCGTCGTCTCCCACACGCCGATCGAGTGTGAGAAGCTCACCGGCGTGCAGACGGCCGGCGGCTGGATCGATGCCGTGCGCAACTTCGTGCCGGAGCCCACGAAGATTTTCACGTGGTGGAGTTACCGTTCGCCCGATTGGGCGGCAGCCGACAAGGGCCGCCGCCTTGACCATATCTGGATCACGCCCGCGCTGGCCGATCGGCTGTCGGCCGTCGCGGTGCTAAAGGACTTCACGCGGGTGGGTGCGGCCCTCCGACCACGTGCCGGTAACGGCGACGCTGGAGGTTTAGCACAGCCGCCGCCGCGCGCCGTTGGGTTAGTCTCGAGCTTGAGCACCGCCGCCAGCCGAAGGACAAATGAGACGAAGCGATGACGCGTATTCTCCAATCTTCGGCAATACGATACGCGGCATGTTGCGTTTTGATCGGCAGCTTGCAGGCCGCCTCGGCAGGCGCTCAAAGTGCCGTCGACTTCTTTCAGGGCAAACAGATCATATTGATGGTCGGTTCGAGTCCGGGAGGCGGTTACGACGCGATTGCGCGCGTCGTCGCCCGCCATCTGGGCCAGCACGTTCCGGGCAATCCCAGCATCATCGTGCAAAATACTCCTGGCGGCGGCAGCATCACGATGAGCAACCGCATCTACCGCACCGAACCACAGGATGGCACCGTCCTCGGTCTGGTCCAGCGCGGTGTGCTGCTCGCGCAATTGCTCAAGCAATCCAACGTGCAGTTTGATGTCACGAAGTTCAATTGGATCGGCAGCGTCTCGCCCGATACGTCACTCGTGGTCGCGTGGAATACGGCGCCGGTCAAGACCGTGCAGGATTTGCTCGTCAAGGAATTGATTGTCGGCGGCACCGGCGCAACATCCGACCTCGAATTGTCGGCGCGGCTCTTGAACGCCACCATCGGCGCGAAATTCAAGATCGTGAGCGGCTATCCCGGGCAGGCCGACGTCTTGCTCGCCATGGAGCGCGGCGAGATTCAGGGATCGGCCGACTGGTCATGGTCGGAGATCAAAACGCGCCATTTGGACTACGTCAAAGACGGCAAGATCAATCTCATCCTGCAGAACGCGCTGAGAAAGACACCCGATTTGCCGAACGTTCCGCTGGCCATGGACTTCATCAAGGACAAAACTGACCGCAAGGCCGCCGAGCTCTATTTCGGATTAAAACAGATCGCACGGCCGATTCTCGCGGGACCCGGCGTGCCGGCTGACCGGCTCGAAACTTTGCGCAAGGCCTTCATGGCGCTGAAAGACGACGCGGAATACGAAGCCGATGCGAAGCGCATCGGCCTCGACGATCCGACGCCGGCAAGCGAAATCGACAGCTTCGTAAAGGCTGCCGCCACGGCGTCGCCCGAGGTGGTGCGCCGACTCACCGAAATCCTCAATCCCGGCAAGCGATAGAGCCTGCGATCCGTGGCAGGCTCTGGATCAATGCCGAAAATGGAGTAAATACTACGGAGAATAATCACCGGTCCGGCGTGTCGATTCCACGGACCGGTACGGCTTGGCGGGGCACGCGACAACGATAGGAGCGCAAATGGGCAAGCGGCAACACGATCCTGACAAAGAACGTGTATTCGTTCGGCCTATTACCGGGGCTTACAGCCTGACCGACGAACTCAAGCGGTTGCGCTCCATGCCGCGCGTGATCAAGGGCAAGGAAACCAAGCTCGACGGCGGCCCGCAACATTTCAGCCGCCACTACGTCGAGCCGGAAGACGGCCTGTGCCAGACGCTGCACATTCACCTTGAGGAATACGCCCCCGGCGGCACCACGCAGAAGCACGGCCACGTCAACGAAGCGGCCTTCTACATTCTGGATGGCGCCGGCTACGAGATCCACGACGGCGTGCGCTATGACTGGAAGGCCGGCGATGTCGCGATCGTGCATAACAACTGCGTCCACCAGCACACCAACGCCAGTGCACGCGAGCCGGCGCGCGCCTTGGTCATCAAAACCAAGCCGATGTATCTGTTCATGAACATGCTGTTCCAGCATACGGTCATCAAGCGACCGAAGACGCCGTCGCCGACCCAAGGCAATTTCGTGCCACGCGATTACGACGAGGATTTCAATCATCCCTCGGACAAGATCGAAGAGGAAGTTTAATTATGGCGTGGGACGAATCGCGAGCTTGGCTCGCCGGCGCCGCCAACAAGATGCTCTACCAGGACCTGCTCGATGACGCGACGACGCGGCCGTCGCGCGTCGCGCTGCGCAAGAAGATCGTGCACCCGGACGAGATGCCGTGGGAAATGTCGCGGCAGGGGCTGCTCAAGCACCTTCTCAACGAGCAGATGAACACCCGCATGGAGACGGTCGACGCCTACATGCAGGTGATTCCTCCGGGAAGCCGCTCGGGCAAGCACCGCCATTTGGCGGAGGAATGCCTCTATGTCGTCGAAGGCTATGGCTACGACCTGCACCAGGATTGCGACGTCGAAATCACCGACACTTATGAGTGGAAGCCGCAGGACGAGATCAAGCGCTACGAATGGGAAGCCGGCGACGTCATCTATATTCCGCCTTGCACCATTCATCAGCACTTCAACGGCGACCCGGCGCGGCCGGCCCGGCTTATTTCCTGTACCAATCGCATTTACAAGAATTCCGGCCTCAATGATCTTGTCCAGGTCGAGGATGCGCCCGAATACGATCCGAAGGTGGCGCTCACGGCCGAGTTGGTGCGCGCGTACATCGAAGGCCGTACCGCAAAGGTCGGCTGATTGCGCCGTTGCAGCCGCGATGTAACTATTTCGGACCTTTGCCGCGTGTGAGCAAGTCGCGGACGTTGTCCATCTCGCGAGACCATTGGTCGGCGCGCGTCGCCATCATCTCCCGCAGACGGCGCGCGGCTTCCGGATAACCCTCGAGCATTTTCAAGAACATCACGCGGGATATGCGCAACACGGTGGAGTTTTCGCGCGCCGTGGCCGTGGCTGGCCGCCGTGTTTCCGCGAGCAGCGCCGATTCGCCCAGCAGCGTACCGGCCTCAGCAACGAGTTCGTGTTCTCCGGCTCGTTCCGGCTTGAGGCTGAACGAGCCGCTCTGAACGACGAAGGCGCCGTCGGCCGTATCGCCGGCGGTAAACAACACTTGGCCGGCCCGGACGGATAAGTTCTCTGCGCCAATGGCAAGAATACGCAAGGCCCCTGCGCCAAGACGGCGGAGAACCGGAACCTGCTCAAGGAACGTGATGTCGTCCTCGATGGTCATGATACGCCACGATCACGGCACGAGCTTGTAGCCGCCGGCTTCAGTGACCAGGATGGCAGGGGCAGCGGCATCCTTTTCGATCTTCTGCCGTAACCGATAGATATGCGTTTCGAGCGTGTGAGTCGTCACGCCGGAATTATAACCCCAGACCTCCTGCAAAAGCGTTTCGCGCGATACCGGTTTCTGGCCGGCGCGGTACAGGTAGCGCAGGATCGACGTTTCCTTCTCCGTCAAACGAACCTTGCTGCCCTTGGGATTGAGCAAGAGCTTCGAGCTCGGCCGAAAGGTGTACGGGCCGATCGCGAATACGGCGTCCTCGCTCGCCTCGTGCTGACGAAGCTGGGCGCGAATGCGCGCGAGCAGCACGGCGAACCGGAAAGGCTTGGTCACGTAATCGTTGGCGCCTGATTCGAGACCGAGAATGGTGTCCGAATCAGTGTCGTGACCGGTCAACATGATGATCGGCGCCTTGAAGCCATTCTTGCGCAGGATACGGACCGCTTCGCGGCCATCGATGTCGGGCAGGCCAACATCCATGATCACCAGATCGACCTGTCCGGCCTTGGCGGCTTGCACACCCTTGGTGCCGTTTTCGGCCGCAATAGCCTCGAACTCCTCGTGGAGCGACAGTTGTTCCGTCAACGCTTCGCGCAACTCGGAATCGTCGTCGACAATGAGAATCTTCCGCGTATTCGGCATCAATTCCGACCCCTGGGTGCCGCCGGCGAAGAGCCTCGTGACGGGGCCTCTCCGTTTATGCCACGACTTTGCCGCACCATTGGCCGCGAAGTAGAACATTCATGGACAAAAGAGCAAGCGCGAGTTCGAGGACCCGGGCTCGGCCTCGGGCGGTCGCGATCCGGCGGACGTCGTCGCTCAACGCGATCCGCATCGCCTCCAGGCCTGGGCAGCGATCAAAGGGTTGGCTGTTCGCCGGCATATCGGCTGCACCGGTCGCGCTTGGCCGGGCCGGCATCAAGGCCGACAAGCGGGAAGGCGACGGCGGCACCCCACGTGGCCGGTTTCACCCCGTTCGTTTGTGGTGGCGCGCCGATCGAATGCTTCGACCGCGGACATTGTTGCCGGTTCGCCGCATTGGCCGCGAGGATGCATGGTGCGAAGACCCAGCAGACAGACGGTACAATCGTGCCGTACGACGCTCGGCCAATGAACCAGGCGACCGACTTTCCCGGACCGACAACCTCTACGACATGATCGTCGAAATCGACCATAACACCCGGCCGCTCATCGCCGGTCGCGGCAGCGCCGTGTTCATTCATATCGCCCGGCCGCGTTTCGCACCGACTGCGGGATGCGTAGCGCTGAAGCCACGCGACCTGCGCATGCTGCTGAGCAGGCTCTCAGCAAAGACGCGAATTCTGATTCACTCTTAATGAGCGGGAGTTCTCGACCCAAAGATTGCGGTGCCGACCCGAACGTGAGTCGCCCCAAAGGCTATTGCCGTTGGGAAATCGGCGCTCATCCCCATGGACAGGAATTCCAGACCGTTGCGCCGGGCGATCTGGGCCGTGAGCGCGAAATGCGGCGCCGGGGCCTCGTCGAATGGCGGAATACACATCAGACCCGAAATGGCGAGGCCGTGACGGTCTCGGCACAGGGCCAGGAACGCATCGGCGTCCTGCGGCAGCACACCGGCCTTTTGCGGTTCGGCGCCGGTATTGATTTCAATGAAAAGAAGCGGCCGCCGGCCTTGCCTGGATATTTCCTTGGCCAGCGCCTCGGCGAGGCTCTCGCGATCGACCGAATGGATGGCGTCGAATAGCGCGATCGCCTCTCGGGCTTTGTTCGACTGCAAAGAGCCGACGAGGTGAAGTTCGATACCGCTATGGCGCGCCATCAGAGGCGGCCATTTGGCCTTTGCCTCCTGCACGCGGTTCTCGCCGAAAACGCGCTGGCCCGCTGCGATGACGGGTTCAATGACGTCGGGACCAAAGGTCTTCGATACGGCGACGAGCGTGACGCTCGCAGGATCGCGACCAGCGTCGCGGCAAGACCGCGCGATGTCTTCGCGCACCGCTGCAATGCCCTCCGATCGATTCATGCTTTCCATTTGGTGAACACTTCAACGAACGGCTCAAATTTTACCGACGCCACGAAGCTCGTTTTTACGCATCTCCGTTACGTTGTGGAAGCGGGAGGGGGAAGTTCCACGATGTCGGACGTTCCAGCGGTGTCTCCAAGTACGGCGCCAGGTAAGAAGCGCTTTTTGAGCATCCGTGCCCGACTGATCGTTCTTGCTTTGCTGGCTATTGCGCCGCTCATGTTTCAGCGCATGCGCGGCCTCGAAGCGGCGCGGGCAGACCTGACGGAACGCGCCCACGGCGAGGTCATGGAGATGGCGCGGCGTGCCGCCGAGAGCCAGCGAGAGATTATCTATTCCGTCCGGGCGCTCCTCCAGGTCGTGGCGCGGGTCTATGCCAAGATGCCCGCGACCCAGGCTGATTGCGGTCAGTACCTGGCAGACCTGACAGGCAACATTCCCTGGTTTCACGCCATCTCAGCTGCCAGCGTCGAAGGTCAAATCAAGTGTTCGACTGAGCCGCTGGCTGTCGGCTTGAACGTCGCGGACCGGCCACATTTTCTCAGCGCGCTGAGTTCTCGCGATTTCGCCCTCAGCGATTACATGATCAATCGAACTCACCAGGCGCCGAGCCTCATTGCCAGTTATCCGGTCATCAAGGACGACGGTTCCGTCAGCGGGGTCATACTCGCCTCGATCAACCTGCAATGGATCGGCGATCTCATGGCAACGACCGCGCGGCGTCCCGGCACCTCGGTGCTGCTATTCGACGCCGGCGGTACGCTCATCGCCGCATCGGCCGATCAGGAAAATCTTGTCGGAAAACAATTCGCCGATCGTGATCTGGTCAAGACGATGCTTGACAGCGACGAAGGCACCATCGTCACGGCAGGCCTCGGCGGCGCTCGCCGAATCTTCGCTTATATCCGCGTACCATGGACGAGCGCTCGGTTGGCGGTCGGACTCGATGAGAACACGGTGCACAGCGACATCGATCGCGAGATTGGTATCGCTTATTTGCAGCTCGTGCTGGTCGGGATCTTTGTCCTCCTCGTCGTCTGGTTCGGCGGCGAACAGCTGATCGTGCGGCCGATAAGATCCCTGGTGCGTACTGCCACACGATTCGGCCATGGCGATTTGCGCGCCCGGGCAACGCAGGAAGCATGGATCGCCGAATTCGAACCTCTCGCTGCCGCGCTCGACGACATGGCGCGCAAGCTCGCCGGCAGAGAGGAAGAGTTGCGCATCGCCAACGAGCACCTCGACGAACTGGCAAGTCTCGACGGACTCACCGGATTGGCGAATCGACGCGGCTTCGATCGCGAGCTCGAACGCGAGTGGCAGCGCGCCGGCGAAGACCGCGCGCCGATCGCATTGATGATGATCGATATTGATCACTTCAAGCTGTACAACGACCGCTACGGCCACGTCGCAGGTGACACCTGTTTGCGTTCGGTCGGCGAAACACTCTCACTGGTGACCCTTGATCGGGCGGTGCTCGTCGCCCGTTATGGTGGCGAGGAATTTGCGCTGCTGCTGCCGGGTCTCGATATGGAGCAGTCGACTGCGCTCGCCGAAGAGGCGCGCAGGACGATCGAAGACCTCCTGATTGCGCACGCGGAAAGTCCTTGCGGCCATGTCACGGTCAGCGTCGGCGTCGATTGCCTGGTACCGGAACAGGACCAGCGAGCCGCCCATTTGGTCGAAGCGGCGGACCGCGCGCTTTACGTCGCGAAACGGCGCGGCCGCAATCGCGTTGTCGCGAACGGCGCGCGTGAAAAACACCCGCCGCTGGTCGCCTAGAGCAGAGGAGCGGATTTGACAGTCGAGCGATGCGATCAGGCTTTGCGCTTGCGCGAAGCCTTCCGGGGTTTTCGCGTGGGCGGCGCCCAAATCATCCCCTCGAGCTTCATGCCATCGGGATCCGCGAAATAAACAGCGTAGTAATTGCGGTCGTAATACTCTCCCGGCGGATCGAGCACCGTCATTCCATGATCTTCGAGAAAGGCGCCAAGTTCATCGACATCCTTTCGGCTCGAAAGCTCAAACGCGTAGTGATGGAAGCCGATGTCGCCTTTGCGATACTTGTGCTTTCTTCCTTGCGCGTCCGCGGCGCCGATCCAAAACAGCGTCTTGCCGTTACTCCAGCCGGCCATGTCGGCGTAGTCGTATTTGAGCTTGAACCCGAGAAAACGCAGGAGCTTTGCGTAAAACTCCTTCGAACGCGCGAAATTGCCGACGCTGAGTACGAGATGGTCGATGCCGACAACACGAGGCATGAGCCTGCCCCTTCCACAAGGAGCCCGTACGAACAAAGCGTACTGGCAAGCTTCGTTCCCGGCCTTGGGCGGTTCGCGCAACCACGACTTGAACCACGACTTGCCGCCCGCAGCTTGCCTTGAGCAACTGACCCGCCCAAGATAGCACAAATAATCGGCCGCTCATCGGACGATCGAGCGGGAGGGAGCAACTGATGCCGCAGACCTTGTTCGACAAAATCTGGGAGTTTCATCTCGTCGGACAGCGTTCTGACGGCCGCGATCTCCTCTACATCGACCGACACGTCCTTCACGAGCTGCACGCACACCATTCCTTCGCGCAGTTGGAGAAGCAGCAGCGCTCGGTCCATCGGCCGGACCTCACATTCGCGGTGCAGGATCACACGGTAGCTACTAAGCCGGGCCGCAATGACGACACGAACCCGTCAGGCACGGCCTTTTTGAAGGCGATGCGCGAAGGAACCCGGAAGAACGGCATCAAACTGTTCGACGTCAATGATCCGGATCAGGGCATTTCACACGTCGTCGCACCGGAACTCGGTATCGTGCTGCCAGGCGCCACTCATGCGGTCCCCGACAGCCACGCCAGCACGGTGGGCGGCGTCGGCGCGCTGGCGTTCGGCTGTGGGACCAGTGAACTGACGCACATTCTTGCCACCCAGGTGATGGCACTCAAGCGCCCGAAGCGCATGCGTGTCCGCCTCGAAGGCAAGCTCGGCGACCATGTCAGTGCAAAAGACGCGGCGCTGCGGCTCATTGCCGAGCTTGGGGTCGCGGGCGCACGCGGCTACGTCGTCGAATATGCCGGCTCGGCGATTCGCGCGATGCCGATCGAACAGCGCATGACGTTATGCAATCTCAACATCGAGATGGGCGGACGATCCGGTTTCGTCGCACCAGACGACGCGACGTTCGCGTGGCTTCATGAACGGCCGTACGCGCCACAGGGCGAAATGTGGGATCGTGCGCTGCAATATTGGCGCACCCTGACGACGGATGACGACGCCGCCTTCGACCGCGAGGTCGAGCTCGATTGCAATGCGCTGGAGCCCCAGATCACGTGGGGCACCGATCCGAGCCAGGTCGTCGATATTTCCGGACGGGTGCCAGAGGTTTCAGCAGTCGATCCCGGTCGGCGCGCCGCCGCCGAGAGCGCGTTCGCCTATATGGATCTCAAACCGGGAACGCCTCTTGCCGGCCTGCCGGTCAAGAGAGTCTTCATCGGCTCGTGTACCAACAGCCGCCTGCCCGACCTGCAAGTTGCCGCCGCGGTGGTGCGCGGACGACGCGTCGCCGAAGGGGTGTTTGCGATGGTCGTGCCCGGCTCGTCGACGGTAAAGCGCGAGGCCGAGGCGGCCGGGCTCGATCAGGTGTTTCGCGATGCCGGCTTTTTTTGGGGAGAGTCCGGCTGCTCAATGTGCGCCGGCGGCAATGGCGATCGGGGCGAACCCGGTGAGCGTTGCGTCTCGACCACCAATCGCAATTTCGAAAATCGGCAGGGTCCGAGAGTGAGGACACACCTTGCAAGCCCGGCAACCGCCGCAGCCAGTGCGATCGCCGGACGCATCGCCGATGTGCGGCAACTGGTTTAGGGGTCAATGATGCAGCCGTTCACCCGCCATACCGCCGTCGCCGCTCCGCTTCTGAAGGACGACGTCAACACCGACCAGATCGCTCCGATCCTTCACTCGCGCGGCCTGAAGGATGATTACAAGGCCATGCTCTTTATGCGGGCCCGTCAGCGCGAGGACGGCAGCGAGGATCCGGACTTCGTCCTCAACAAGCCACAGTTTCGCAACGCCGGCATCCTGGTGACCGGCCACAATTTCGGCGCGGGTTCGTCGCGTGAGTCCGCGGTGTGGACCATGCTTGCGAACGACATCCGCGTCATCGTGGCGCGAAGCTTTGCCGACATCTATCGCGAGAACTGCCTGCAAAACGGCGTGTTGCCGGTGGTGCTGAGCGCCGAAGACAGCGAAGGCTTCATCGCCCGCGTCGTTGCCGCAAATGGCAGCGCCCCATTCACGGTCGATCTCACAACGCAACGAATCGCGGGACCGGGGGGATCTGACGTTGCCTTTGAGATTGCGCCTGCCGACCGCGTGCGCCTGCTCGAAGGGCTCGACGATATCGGCCTGACGCTCAAGCACATGGATGAAATCACCGGCTGGGAAGCACGCGCGGCAGCGGCGCAACCATGGCTGCAGCAAACGCGAGATGCACGGTTGGGCAGACCGTCTTGAAAGCGGGCGTCGAAAGAGACCGAGCATCCTATTGGGAGGACATGTCATGAATGCGCGAAAGAAATTCCGATCCATCATGGAGGGCAAACGTCTCGTCCTCATGCCCGGGGCCTATGATGGATTGTCGGCCCGTATCATGGAAGCGGAAGGTTTCGAGGCGATCGCAGCGGGTGGCTACGCCGCGATCGGCAGCATGCTGGCGCAGCCGGATACCGGCCAATCCAACATGCGCGACTACGCCGACCATTACGCGCGGATTTCCGATGCGGTCCAGATACCGGTCTTTGTCGATGCCGATACCGGCTTCGGCGGCGTCAACAACGTGCGACAGATGGTGCGCGCATTCGAAGCCGCGGGCGTCGCGGGCATGTTTTTCAGCGACCAGGTTTTTCCGAACCGATGCGGCTATCTGCCGGGCAAACAGATCGTTCCCGTCGAGCAAATGCTGGCGAAGATCAAGGCAGCACTCGACGCTCGGCGCGATAGCGACTTCTTCATCGCGGCCCGCACCGACATCGCGGCGCTCGAAGGTATCAATGCGGCGATCGGCCGGTGCCAGCTTTTCAGGGATGCCGGCGCCGATATGGCAAAACCCCAAGGCGTCGACGCGATCGAAGATATCAAGCGCGTGTTGCGCGAAGTCGGCGGGCCGCATATGGCGACGCTCTCGCAAGCAGCCGGCCCCAAGCAGCGCAGCCTCGCCGAGCTCGAAGCGGCCGGCGTCGTGGCCGCGAGTTTTCCCTCGATCGCGCTCTTTGCCGCTGCGCACGCGGTGCGCAACGTCTTGCGTATTCTCAAACGCGAGAATTCGCTTACGCCGACACAGGAGCATCTCCTGACGCTCGAAGACTACTATGAGTTGGTCGGGCTCAAGCAGCAGTTGGCGCGTGAGGAAAGCTACGACAAGGCGGCAGCAGCGCTCGCCCACAAACGCGCGGCCGAATAGGCAAAGAACAATCGGCGCTGCTGCTCCGCGCCGAACGCTTGCGGGGAGATGCTCAATGACGTCGTTTCGACCTCGGTCCGCCGGCCGATCCGCGGCCGCGCTCTGGGCCTTCATGGCCGTGTGGTTCGGCGCCACGATTGCCTTCGGCCAAAGCGCCGAGGATTTCTACAAAGGTAAACAGCTCCGCCTGATCGTCGGATTCCCGGCTGGCAATGATTACGACCTCGGTGCCCGGCTCCTCGTCAAGTATCTGCCCAAATACATACCGGGACATCCAAATATCATCGTCCAGAACATGCCGCAGGCGGCGAGCGTTGCCGCCGCGAATTATCTTTACGCACAGGGGCCGCGGGACGGCACTGTCATCGGGTCGTTTTCACGTAATGTCGTGAACGAGGCGCTGACCGGTCAAAATCTCGAGGCCGACCCCAGACGTTTCATCTGGCTCGGCGCAACGTCGCTGCCATCGCGGGTTTGCGCGCGCTGGTTCACATCACCCGTCAAGACACCGGCAGATCTGTTCACGAAGGAATTCATCGTCGGTGCGGCCGGTGCAGGATCGTCGCTCGCCATCCTGCCAACCGTGCTCAATCACGTGCTCGGCACCAAGTTCCGCATCGTTGAGGGCTATCAGGGATCGAATGACGCGCTCCTTGCCGTCGAACGCGGCGAACTGCAGGGTATCTGCGCATCGTACGCGCAGTTCCGTGCCAGTGAGCAACTCATCCGTGACGGCAAGCTGCTCTTTCTGCTGCGCGCCGAGGAGACGGCAATTCCCGAACTTCCGAACGTGCCTTCGATCTTCGACTACGCCAAGACCGACGAACAGCGCCAGCTCATGAGATTTGTCTTCTCGAGCACGGAGTTTGGACGGTCCTACGTCTTTCCGCCGGACGTGCCGAAGGATCGAGTCGAGGTCATGCGCAAAGCCATCGCCGATGCCGCCCACGACCCGCAGCTCCTCGCCGAAGCCGCGAGCATCCACATGGACATGGCCTATACGCCGCCCGAACACCTGGAGCAGCTCGTCACGAAATTATATGCAACGCCGCCCAACTTGATCCAAACGATCAAGGCGATCCTGCCGAACGTCAAATAAGCGATGGCGAGCGCAATCGTTTCAGATTGAATTGATTCGCGCCCTGCACCATCGGTGGAGCATGACCTTTTCGGAAAACCGGTTTCCACCGCCGGATCGCGTCCGGGGGCAGGCTTTTTTGGGGCATGCTCTAAGCTGACGAGCCGTTGGGCGCGTGTCGTTCCGGCAAGAAGGGGTTGTTAAAGGACGTACAAGTTCGTTGGGGGCCCCAAAAAGAAAGGGGCCGGCACGAGGCCGGCCCTTCCCCCATACATAAGCTGTACAGCTTACCCCTTTGTAACAACCGGCGGAGGGGCCTTGCCCTTGCCAGTTTGAGCGCAGCCCGCGATGCTCAGGAGAGCAAGCACCGCAGCTGTAGCGAAAGCGATCTTCTTCATGAAGAGAACTCCCCCATGCGTCATGACAAGTTAACCATACAGGGGGGCTAGACCGTCCTCTAGTGCTGAAAAGACACAGTCTTGATCTGATTGCGTCAGATCGAGCAGCAATCATGAGAAACTGCCGTCGAGTTCCAAGCAAACTCGCCTGCGGATCAGTCAATCCGCGGAGTCTTACCGACGATTCCCACCGGTTGGTCGAAAACCACATCGGATTCCCGCGTTTCTCGACGTCGGCGACTCCTTTGCGGTCGAGAATGCCAAAACTGTTGCAAATATGCCGCGCTCGGAAAAATCCACAGAACGTGCCGTACATTTGCCACCGGGCGAAGGCGATTATTGGTACCATCTCGCTGCTCCATATAGCGAGATCCTTCGCGTGCGGGACGCGAATCGGCCAAACGGGATTTCTCCATGGCTGTCAGCGGGCATTCAGAGGTCAAAATGCAGCAAAAACGCCGCGGCGATCAACGCCGCCGTTGGCCCTTGGGCCTTTGCGCGCTCGCCGCCGTGACCGGACTTAGCGTGACTGGACTTGGCGTGACTGGACTTGGACCGTCAGCGGTGCAGGCCCAGAACATCATGGCCCCGGAAAGCCGCCCAGCGCCCAAGGCCCGTGCCGCCTCAAGCGGCGGCGGCGCTTACTACATTGAATTCCGATCGCGCTACGCCTGGGATTACGGCCACACTTTCATGGTCTTTGGCCGGGTTGGTGAGCGACCCACGCCCGCCAATGTTGCCGGTCTTTCTCCGGTCGGCGACGACTCAACGGCGTGGGTGATCGGCCATTACGTGCCGGTGCCTGCCGAAACCGGTGCAACCGACGGCGATCTGCAAGACAAGTACATCTCCGCGCGTTATCGCGTCACGATGAGCAAGGAACAGTACGATCGGGTCGTGGCCTATATCAGGCATTTGCAAGCGACCTCCCACACGTGGAGCGCCGAACTCTATAACTGCAATGCCTTCGCGGGCGACGTGGCGAAGTTCATGGGCCTGAAGGTTCCGGGATCGTCGCTCATCTATCCGCGGGTGTATGTAAACAACCTTCGCAAGATCAACACCGGCCACCCCGAGGCGGCCGACGAGCTCATCAGCGATAATATGAAGGAAATGCAAAGTCCGACACGTGACGGACGGGCGATGATCAATAGCGGGGTCCACACTATCGTGGTGCACCGGGGGGACGAGCGGCTGCCTTCGGCAGAGCCGGCTGGGCCAAAAGTGATCATCGGACCGATTCGCGTGTCGAACAGCACGGGGGCGTCAGTCGCGGCATCCGAACCTTCGGCTCAGTGACGGACGTAACTTGAGTCTCATTCGTTTCAGATTGGCCGGTCTATTGGCCGTTAGCTTTGCGCTTTCGGCTTGCGCAACAACGCCATCGCCTCCGGACGGCGCCGCACCTAGCAGCGCCGCGGTGTCCGGCGGAATCGGGCAACGCGAGCTGACGCCTCAAGAAAAGAAAGTGATTATCGATGCCCTGAGCACGTCGATCAGGGACCCGGGATCGGCAAAGTACAAATGGGCGAAGTTTCCGCTTGTCGTTCCGGGTGACGGCTCGGTGAACTACTGCGCCATGGTGAACGCGAAGAGCCCCTATCCGGCCTATAGCGGCTGGCAGAACTACATCGTCGAAGCCCGGGCAACCGGCGGCACCGTGTCGTCAGCCGTGGTCGGCCTGATTGCCGGCGGAAAGGATGCCGTGCTGGTCACCAAGATGTGCGCCAAGTACGGCCTTAATCCGAGCGACGCGCACTGATCTCGAGCTTGTCAGAGCGTATTGTCGAGAAGGCAGGGCTTCGACGAGGCTCGCCGGATTCGCTTTAAGCGAGGACGAAGACGGATTTCTCAAGCCTGGGGCGTCCAGTCCTCGGCGCTGGCGCCGGCAAGCGATTGGACGCGCCCCTCGTCGGCGGCAAGTTCGCTTGCTGGACCCGAATAGACCACGTGACCGTCGTCAAGAACGTAGGCGTGGTCGGCGATTTCCAGGCTCATGCGCACATTCTGCTCGACCAGCAGAACCGAAATCCCTTCCTTGCGCATCTGCGCCACGATCCGGAAAACCTCGCGCACGATGAGCGGCGCAAGCCCTTGCGAGGGCTCGTCGAGAATGAGGAGCTTGGGATTGATGAGAAGTGCGCGAGCGATCGAAAGCATCTCCTGCTCGCCGCCGGACAGCTGCCGGCCCCGGTTTTTCTTGCGTTCCTCCAGCCGCGGAAACAGCCGATAGATGCTCGATATCGTCCACGGTCCCGGCCGCTCCAACGGCACTTTTAGATTTTCATCGACGGTGAGGTTAGGAAAGATCCGGCGGCCTTCCGGGACGAAGCCGACGCCCAAAGCGGCCACACGAAACGGCGGCCAGCGCGTCGTCTGCGTGCCGAAGATCGTGACGTTACCGTCGCGCGGCGGCGTCAGGCCCATCAAGCTGCGAAGCGTAGTGGATTTTCCCGCACCGTTTCGACCGAGCAACGCCGTCACTTGTCCTTCGGCAGCCTCGAGGCTGACGCCGTGTAGGATATGGCTCTTGCCATAAAACGTGTGGAGCCCTTCGGCGATCAGCGCTGCGCTCATGCGGCCTGGCCCAGATATGCAGTCTGAACCGCCTTATTGGCGGCAATCTCCTGCGGCGTGCCTTCGGCAAGAAATTTGCCCTGATCGAGCACCATGATGCGGTCTGCGAGATGAAAGACCACGCGCATGTCGTGTTCGATGAGCACGATGGATAGCTTCTGATCGCGGTGCAGCTTCCGGATCAATTGGGTGATGTCGTAGGTCTCTTGATCGCCCATGCCTGCGGTCGGCTCATCGAGCAGGAGCAGCCTGGGCCTCAGCGCGAGCGCCATCATGATTTCGGTCGCGCGCTGATCGCCGTGCGCGAGTTCTCCGACAAGGCGACCCGCTTTGGATGTGAGGCCTCCCATGTCGAGCAGTTCGGAGACGCGAGCGAGGACTTTCTTGTCGTCATCATGCGAAAGCCAGGGCCGCAATCGAAAACCCGAGGCGACCTCGACCGGTATGCGTAAATTCTCCCGAACGGACAGCTCGGGGAAGACCTCGGTGATTTGAAAGGTGCGCGCGATGCCCCGCCAGACGCGACGCGCCGGCAACAGACCGGTGACGTCCTGACCGTCGAAAATAATTCTGCCTGAACTCGGCCTGAAAAATCCGGTGATCAAATTGAAGAACGTCGTCTTGCCGGCGCCGTTGGGACCGATGACGGCCCGCAGTTCGCCCGGCTCGACCGTCATCGACACATCGCTGACGGCCACCAGGCTGCCGAAATGCTTCGAGACGTTCTCGACTCGCAACAGGCTCACGATACCGCCTTTCGCCGGATGATGCCGAGCACGCCGCGCGGAAAGAACAGCACGACGAGCACGAAGAAGAGACCGATGAACGACATCCAGTTCTCGGTTTGGCTCGACAGATAATCCTGCAGCACGATGAAGATCGCGGCGCCGATCAGCGGTCCCCAGAAGCTGCGCATGCCGCCGAGCACCGCCATGATGACGAAATTACCAGACTGGTCCCAGCGCACGGCGCGCGGATCGACGAAATCGTTCAGCAGCGCGTAAAGCGTTCCCGCGATGCTGACGAAGAAGCAGGAGATCACCCAGGACATCCAAATGTGACGGTCCACAGGGATCCCTAAAAAGCGCGCCCGGCGCTCATTCTCGCGAATGGCCAGCAACGTTCGACCGAACGGCGAGCGCAACAGAAATGCCATCGCACCCACCGACGCTGCGAAGACCGCCAGCACGAAGTAGTAGAACGCCTTGTTGTTGTTGAGGATGTCCAATGTTGCGAAGCCGAAATTGATCGGCTCGCGGTGCCAGGCGCTCACGCCATCATCGCCGTGGGTCAGTGAGAACCATCGAAAGGCGATGAAGTAGAATACTTGGCCGAACGCGATCGTGCACATGGCGAAATACACGCCCCTGAGGCGCGCGATCAAAGGACCGATGATCGCCGCGGCTACGGTCGCGACGACGATGCCGACCAGCATGCCGACAGGTGTGCTCGGGTAGAGGAGTTTGATGGTCAAGGCGGTGCCGTAGGCGCCCAGGCCGAAATAGGCGGCGTGGCCGAAGGACAGTACGCCGGTGTAGCCAAGCAGAAAATTGAGCGCCATCGCCGCCAGCGCATAAATCAATACGCGGCTGCCGAGCTCGATATAGCCGCCCACATGCGTGAGCCAGAACGGGGCCGTCAGCAGCAGCGCCCAGACAAGGGCGTCGGCGGCGCGGTTGTTAATCTTCTCCATTAGAAGCGTCCCTCCTCGCCGAAGAGACCACGCGGCCGGACAATCAGCACCGCTGCCATCATCACGTAGATCACCGCCTCACTCGCCGAAGGGAAGTATACGCTGGTGACGCCCGAGGCGACGCCGATCAGCAGCCCGCCCACCAACGTTCCGGGCAGACTGCCGAGACCGCCGACGATGATGGCGATGAAGCTCGGCATGATCAGGTTGTCGCCGACAGTCGGCTGCAGGCCCAGCATGCCGGAGGCCAAGACGCCGGCCAAGCCCGCAAGGTAGATTCCAAGACCGAAGTTCAAATTGCGCAGAACCCGAACGTTGACGCCGAGCACTGAGACGGTCTCGAGGTCGAGCGTGCCGGCGCGAATGCGAATGCCCAATCGGGTGTAGTTGAGGATCACGAAAAGCGCGGTCACCGCCGCCGTTACCAGCAACACCATGAATACGCGATAGCCGGTGAGGAAGAAGTAGTCGCTGCTCAGCGGGCTCGACAGCCAACTCGGGATCGAGAACGGCAGGCTCTGCGCACCCCAAATGAACCGCGTGCCGTCCTCGATCATGAAGGCCAGGCCGAAGGTCAGCAGCAGGCTGTAGAGCGGGTCGCGCCCGTAAAGCCGGCGGATCAGGACGCGCTCGACCAGGATTCCGATGAAGGCGACAAGAAACGGCGATACGACCAGTGCACCCCAAAATCCCAGATAGGGAATCAGCGTATAGGCGAGGTAGCCGCCGATCGCCAGGAAACCGCCGTGCGCGAAATTGATAACGCCCGAAAGGTTGAGGATCAGTGATAGGCCAAGCGCCATCAGCGCATAAAACGCGCCGATGATCAGTCCGTTGAAAACATTGAACAGCAGCAGCTGCGTCATGCGGCGATCACAAGTCCGCTGACGGCTGCGTCAGCCAAAACAACAATCGGCCCGCCACGTGCGATCGGGCGGGCCTGATGAAAATCGATAGAGACATGGCGCGTGAACTCCTTTGCGGAGAAACCGAACCGGGCGCCGCGATGGCGCAGCGCCCGGTGTGCTGTCTCGTTACGCCGGCCACGTGACGTGGCATCCGGTCTGATCGACCGGCAGGGCGGCCTGATCACCCTTGACGAGCTGCGTCACGTCGAAAAGGTCTTGCGGATCGCCGCCCTTCGGCGCCGGTTGCGACTTGCCGACGAACAAGGTGGGCATCAGCTGATTGTCACCGACGCGGTAATACGGGCTGTTCGGCATCAAAGCGACCTCAGGTGGCAGCACGAGGCCCTGCATGGCTTTCGCCATCTTGACCGGATCGAGCGATTTCGCCTTCTCGGCGGCGAGCTTGCAGGTATGGACCGAGGCAAAACCGAACCACGTACGCGCGGTCGGCACCTTGCCGCCGCTCCGCTTGCGGATGTCGGCGACGAATTCCGCGACATGCGGCACACCCGGCTGCTTCCAGTACCACTCGAACACCCAATCGCCAAACAGCGCGTCGGGCGGCAAGCCCTCGTTCACCTCGAGCTCCTGCTGTGCACCGGCGATGTGCAGCTTCTTGTTGAGCCCGAACTGCACCGCCTGCTTCAGGCAGTTGATCATGTCGTCGCCGGCGAGCAACAGGATGAGTGCGTCCGGATTGGTGGATTGGGCCTTGATCAGATAGGATGAGAAATCGGTGGACTGGAGAGGCACCGCGTCGGCGCCCACTTCGGTGCCTCCGGCTGCCTTCAGACTGGCTTCGAAGCCTTCTTGCAGTGAGTGGCCGAAGGCATAGTCAGTCGTGATGAAGTACCATTTCTTGCCGTACTTATCCAAAAGCAGCTTCGAGACCGAATTGGTTTCCATGCGCGTCGTGTTGCAGACGCGGAACACGTTCCAATGGCACTGCGAGCCTGTGACCGAGTTGGTATGGCCGCCGGGCACGATGTGAAACACCTTCTTCTCGAAGCTGACATTGGCCATTGCCTGCGCCAGCCCCGAATTGATGTTGCCAAGCAGGAAGTTAACTTTGTCGCGTTCGATCAGCTTATTGGCCTTCTGAACCGCGGTGGCGGCGTCGGCGCTGGTCGAGTCCTCGACCAACAGCTCGACCTTGCGGCCAAGGATGCCGTTCTTGGCGTTGATCTGATCGAGGGCGAGTTGCGCACCGGTCAATTCGTTCTTGCCTAGCGCTGCGTAGGTGCCAGTCAGCGGGTTGTCGAGGCCGATCTTGACCGGCTCATCCGCAAGCGACTTGACCACGAAGGGGCTGGCAACCTGCAGGGCGCCGAGCGCAAGACCGCCTTTAAGTACCGTACGGCGCTGCACGCGGCCGCCAACAAGATGCTTGGACATCGTATCCTCCCATGTCTCCCCCGTGGGGCAGTCTTTGTATCACTTATCAAGAGCCGCCATTTACCGGCAATAGCGGTCCAGCTTCAATCAAACAAAAGTAGCATCGTCGCAAGAGACATAAACGGAAAGGAATTGAAACAGTTAACCCGCGGGCTGGCGCAGGGCCGAGCGCGCATTTCCTCAGTCATTTTGCCGCCGTCTGCCTTTCGGGCGGAAAGAAACTATCCCATACGCCGTGGAGTTGGGCGATTGCATCCTTGAGCGGTGAGACAAAGAGCCGCTCTCCCTGTCGCTTGAGGAGGCTCAGGCGCTCGAGCTTCGCCAGCGCATCCTCGATCTCGAAATCGAGATCGAGGCCAAAGGTCTTGCGGAGCCACGTTTCGATATGGCCCTCAAGTTCATCCGCCGTGGGCGGCGATGGCGCCGTAAATAGAAAATAATAGGCGAGAAATGCCTCCTTGCATTCCTGTTCCTCTGCCGCACCGACGATATAGTCGAATATCCCGGTGTTGTTATTGATGTTGCGGTAATAGATGTTGTCGGTGAGATCGATCTGATATTTGAGCGACTGCCGCTGATACTTCAGCCATTGCCGCGTGATAAAGCCGCCCAGCGCGACCAGCCCAGTCAAGGCAGCCAGCGCCGTTTTTAAATCCTTGTCCTCCACGGCCGCGCCAAGTCCAAGATAGAATCCGATCACCAGAAACAGCACCGTGATGGTGGCGTAGAGATTGAAAAAAATCGGAATTCCGCCGGCAATAGCCGGGACCCCGAGCGCCAGCTTGTCGAAGTTGCTCATGACCACACGCACGTTGGGAAAGAGTGCGTAAAGGTCACCGCTCGCGATATTGCGGAAATATTTGAGCAGTACCGAACCGGGCACGATCTTGCGGCGCTCGAGTGTTCGCAACTCTCGTCGCGAAGCGATCTCGGCGTGCGACTTCATTGCCGCCATCATGACAACGTCGTCATAGACCTCGGCAGTGACCTTGCGCCGCCGCAGGCCGAACCATTCGCTCACCTCGAATTGCTCGGCATGCCGTCCCCGCCGATAGAAGCGCACCTCGCGAAAGTCATGCAGCGGCGCCTTGACTTCGACCCGCAGCACCGTGCGACGCCGATGCAGGTCGCCTATTTCTTCGTGCGGCAACTCGACGAAGTTGGCATCCTTGAGCACCGTGTCGAGGGATTGCACGAGGTCGTCATAGGAGCGATCAAGGACTTGGCGATCCAGGGCCTTATGCGATGCAATCTCGGGACTAAAATAATAGTAATCGTTGCGTAACCGCTCGAGCAGATCGAAGTACTCATAGTGATAGATCGACGCCAGCAATTTGCAGAGCTGACGAAACCTGTTCGCATTCGGGCTCGCCGGCGAGCGCTCCGTGCTTGATCAATCCCTCGATGATGTCGCTTTTGCGTACCGGAACGAACTGATCAAGTCCGTCTTTCGCGGCATGATCATCAGCCCCCCTCATGGCGGTTTGCCTGGCGATCCGTCATCGCATCCAGTCATGACGATCGGTCATCGGACCTCTATTGCGGTGGGGCATATATCGTGCGGGCGTCGGCGGTGAAGGCTTTCCGGGAATCCGGATCGAGATAGAACATATGGCCACCGCGGTAGAGGCGAAGCTGAGCCCGCTCCTCACCTTCGACGGGAGGCAGGTGGTCGAGGACATAGCGCGTCACCGCAAACGGCGTGATCATGTCGCTATAGCCGTGCGCGATGATCAGCCGGAACGACGGCGACAGTGCAAGCAAGACACGCAGGTCGTCCGCCACGCTCGGCTGGCTGTGGCCGCTGCCCCAATCCCACCGGCCTGTGATCTCCGAGGCCAGTAGATTGTAAGTCATGTCCGTCTTGAACCCGAGCTCGTCGCGGGCATAGGCCACGAACGCGCTGCCGTAGGATCGCACCACGCCATCGAGGATCGGATCGGGACCGCGGGCACTAGGCGACTCGGGATATGGATCGTCCGACGCAAAGGTCACGTCGTAGTGGCTGACGATCTTGTGGTCGCCCGAATCGAGGTTCTTGACGTACTCATCGCGGATGAAGCCGCGCGATCGGGTGACGACATCGACCGGCAGCCCGGTCATTTGCGCGACACGGGCGTAAAAGTTCTTCGCCGCGTCACCACGCGGCGGCGGCCCGGCAAGCGTGGACAGATAATCCGTCAGAGCGAAATGCTCGGCCTGTGCCAGAGCCTCCTTGCTGAAAGTGCCCTTCCGTTCGAGTTCGGCCGCCGCGAGCGACGGCAGCTGCAATGCCGCGCCGAGTGCAAAGCGGTCGCCACCAAACTGGAACGCGCCCTCAAGCATCGGCGATAACATGGCAATGCCGGAAATGATGATCCCCTGCTCGCTCTGCAGCGCGCGGGCCACCTTGGCGGCACGGAATCCGCCGTAGCTCTCGCCCAGGATGAACTTCGGCGCACTGAGGCGATTATTCTTCGAAACATAGAGCGCGATCACCTTGGCCATCGATTCGGCGTCGGGGCGGACGCCCCAGAACGCCTTGCCGCCGTCAGGCTTGGCCGGTCGGCTCCAACCGGTGCCGACCGGATCGATCACGACCAGATCCGTAAAGGCGAGCCACGTGTCGGGATTATCGACAAGGTGGACATTGGCGCCGTCGTGCCCGTTCATGCCGAATTCGGCCAGACGCGGCCCGACAACCCCGAGGGCCAGAAACGCCGATGCCGCACCCGGGCCGCCATTGAACACAAAGGTCAGCGGCCGTCCCGCCGGATTATCCGACTTCGCCACGTAGGCCGTGTAGAAGACCGCGGCCGAACGCTCGCCCGATTGATCGAAAAGCGAGAATGTTCCCGCGGTCGCCGTGTAGGCGAGCTTGCCGCTGGGCAGTTCGATGCTGTGCTCAGTGACGGCATCGTGCGGCAGCATGGAAAGCACGCCTGGCCCGCTCGGCTCCTGTCGTCCCGAACTGCCCTCTCCCTGTTCGGGCCGATTGAAACGGCCAGGATGCTCCTGGGCTGAGACGGCGCTTACACCGATAAGCACGACGGCGGCAGCCATGAAGGCAGCAACCGCGCGGCGACGATCAATCATGTCCATGTCCCGAAATTTGCGGAGCGTGCGAAATCATTCATTCGAGTTCGACGGCGCCCTCGATTTCAAGCGAGAGGCCCAGACCTTCGATCGTCAGCATCATCTTGGCTGGCAACGCCTCGTTTCCCTTGAGCCGGCCGCCGGCGATGGCTGCCCGCACTGCCTGCTCGATCTCGCGCTGCGATGTGATGCCGACCTTTTTGAGGAATTTGCGCACGCTCACATTGAGTACATCTTCGTTCATGATCGCCTCGTGAAAGTGCCGGAAAGATGGCCGCCTGCCCGCTAGTGGAGCGGATTTGACATTCGCTACCCCCTAGCCGCGAATTGGCGAAGCGAATGTCAAATCCAAAGCTCCACTAGCATTCGTATTTGCTAGTGGTCCTTTGATTCTAACATTCGCAAGACAGCCTGCCGAAACGGGATGCGAATGTTAGAATCGGACCACTAGTCTATCGGATCGGCGGCAACGCAACGACCCACCGGGCGACGGCCGGTAACCGGTAGACAATAGCGGTCAGATCGGGGAAGTTCTGCCCCTTCCGGCCGATCGGCTGGCAAGAAAATGGCTGCAAATCACTGGCGTTGGAGGCGCCCGCAATGCCCTTTCCCCGCGCTTCGAAAGCTCTTGCGCGCTTTACGGTGCTCGATCTGACCCGCGTCCGGTCGGGACCGACATGCGTGCGGCAACTCGCCGACTGGGGCGCCAACGTCATCAAGATCGAGACACCGCCCGGACTTGAAGAGCCGATGGGAGGGCCGCGGGAGGGACCCGATTTCCAGAATTTGCATCGTAATAAGCGCAGCATGACGCTGAATTTGAAGGCGCCGGAAGGCTTGGCCGCGTTCAAGCGCATGGTGAAGAAAGCCGACGTCGTGGTGGAGAATTTCCGCCCTGACGTGAAGAAGCGGCTCGGCATCGACTACAAATCGCTCGCCAAGATCAATCCGCGCCTCGTCTATGCCAGCATCTCCGGCTTCGGCCAGGACGGCCCTTACGCCGGCCGACCGGGCTTTGATCAGATCGCCCAGGGAATGGGCGGCCTGATGTCGATTACCGGACTGCCCGGACAGGGACCTGTCCGCGTCGGCATCCCGATTGCCGATCTCTGCGCCGGCCTGTTTGCCGCGCTTGGTATCCTGGTCGCTTTGCTGGAACGCGAGAAATCCCATAAGGGTCAGCAGATCGAAACGTCGCTGTTGCAAGCGCAGATTTTCATGCTTGATTTCCAGGCCGCTCGCTACCTCGTCAGCGGCGAAGTGGCAAAACAGGCCGGAAACAATCATCCGACCAGCATTCCGACCGGCGTGTTCAAGACGAAGGACGGCTATATCAACATCGCCACCACCGGACAGAAAATCTGGCAGCGTTTTTGCGAGGCCGCCAACGCGCACGCGCTCATGGAAAAACCGGAATATCAAACCGCCGTGGCCCGGTCGAAAAATCGCGATGCTCTCAACGCCGAGATCGACGAACTGCTCGCCGGCCGTACCAGCACCGACTGGGTAGAACGCTTCAACAAGGCCGGCGTACCGTGTGGGCCGATCTACGCAATCGACGAGGTGTTTGCCGATCCTCAGGTGCAACACCTCGGCATCGCGCAGAGCGTGACAAAGAAGGATAAGAGCAAGATGCGCCTCGTCGCGCAGCCGGTATCGTTGTCGCGCACGCCCTCTCGCCTCGCCGCGCGGCCGCCGGAACTCGGCGAGCATACCAATGCGGTACTCAAGGAATTCGGCTTCAGCACGCGCGACATTGCCGCGCTGCATAAGGCGAAAGCCGTGTGATCGAAGAAAGGGACTGAATTGATGACTCAAACCGACAAGATGCTGTCGCGCAAGGAAGGCGGCGTCGGCATCGTGACCTTCAACAATCCCGAGCGGCACAACGCCGTGTCGCTCGAGATGTGGGAGGCGACCAAGCACATTCTCGATGCTTTCGCCGCCGATAAGGACATCCGCGTCGTGGTGCTGACGGGCGCCGGCGGCAAAGCGTTCGTATCAGGCGCCGACATATCGAAATTCGAGAGCGAGCGCGCCTCGCTCGAAGCGCAGCGCGCCTATGGCGCCAAATCCGAGGCTGCCTACAGCAGCATCTACGATTTCCCAAAGCCGACCATTGCCATGATCCGCGGTTATTGCATCGGCGGCGGGCTTGGGCTCGCGACGTGTTGCGACCTGCGGATCTGCTCGGACAATTCGCGGTTCGCGGTGCCCGCCGCCAGGCTCGGATTGGGTTACGGCTATATCGGGCTTAAACGTCTGGTCGACATCGTTGGCGCATCATTCGCGAAGGAAATTTTCTACACCGCGCGCCAATTCGACACGCAGGAGGCCCTTGCCATGGGGCTCGTCAATCGCGTCGTTCCGTCGGCGGACCTCGAAACGTACGTGAAAAGCGTGACCGACATGATCTGCGCCAACGCTCCGCTCACGATCAAGGCGGTCAAGGTCACGGTCAACGAAATCCTCAAGGATGAATCCAAACGCAACGTCGCGTTGACCACCGAACTGGTGGAGCAATGCTTCGCCAGCCGCGACTACAATGAGGGCCGCGCCGCTTTCATGGAGAAGCGAAAGCCGATGTTTACCGGGACCTGAACGCGACCCCGGGGTCAAAACGTCGCGGCTCGCGTGCGCGCGTTCTGGTGTTTGATAAGAAAATCGAGTTGGGGCGAGGAGAATAAGTGGCGTCAGTCGAGCTCAGGGGTCTGACGAAGCGTTATGGCCCGATCGCCGTGGTCGATAACGTTTCGCAGCGCATCGAGCACGGCAGCCTTGTCTGCCTGCTCGGGCCGTCGGGCTGCGGCAAGACCACGACGCTGCGCCTGATCGCCGGCTTCGTCGAGCCGTCGGCGGGCGAGATCTACGTCGGCAACCGGCTTCTTTCGTCAGCCTCGCGCACGCTGCCGCCGGAGCAGCGCAACATGTCGATGATCTTTCAGAGCTACGCGCTCTGGCCGCACATGACGGTCGCCGAAAACGTCGCCTATGGACTCAAGCTACGCAAGATCGATCGCGGCGAGATCGCCAGAAAGGTCAAGGCGATGCTGGCGACGACCAAGCTCGACGCGTTTGCCGAACGCTATCCGGCGGAGCTCTCCGGCGGTCAGCAACAGCGGGTAGCCCTGGCCCGCGCGCTGATCGTCGAACCGGAAACATTGCTACTCGACGAACCCCTGTCCAACCTCGACGCCAACCTGCGCGAGGAGATGCGCTTCGAGGTTCGCCGTCTGCACGACGAGTATCGCTACACCACCGTCTATGTCACGCACGATCAGGCGGAAGCGATGACGGCGGCGGACCTGATCGCGGTCATGAACGGCGGGCGCATCGAGCAAGTCGGCTCGCCGGAAGACATCTACGATCGGCCGCGTTCCGAGTTCGTGGCGCGCTTCATCGGCTCAAGCAATGTTTTCAAAGGCAGCAATCGCGACGACAGCCACATTGCTTTTGCCGGAACAGCGCTGCGCCTGAATGACACCAAGCTGCCCGACCGCGGCGAAACCGCCGTCTCGATCCGGCCGCACGACATTGCGATCATGGCGAACCGGCCGGCCAACACGGAGAACGTCGTGCCGGCCACCGTCATGCGACAAGTCTTTTTGGGATCGAGCCGAGACTATCTGGTCGAGGTCAGCGGCGGCACGCAGCTGCGCGTGATTACGCCGGCCGGCGAAAACCTGGCCAGCGGCAGCGCGGTCTTTATCCATCTGCCGCCGGAGCGATGCCGTGCACTCTTGAGCTGATCGGCCCCCAAAGCAGTCGAACTCACAATGAACGAAATCGAAGGGAGGACAGGTGATGGCTAGACAACGATTGACGAGGCGCGACATTTTGAAGGCCACGGCGGCGACTGCCGCGATCGGCACCGTGGCCGGGAGCGTGTTTGCGACGCCGGCGCGCGCAGCGGCTCCGCCGCCGACGGCGATCACGCCGGATCTCGTCGCTGCAGCGACGAAGGAAGGCAAGATTGTTTGGTACACCTCCGTCGATCTGCCGCTCGCGGAGAAAATCGCCAAAGCGTTCGAGGCCAAATATTCCGGCATTTCGGTGCGGGTCGAACGAACCGGCGCTGAGCGCCTGTTCCAGCGTCTCGAACAGGAATATTCAAGCGGCATTCATGCGGTCGACGTGGTCAATTCATCGGATGCATCGCAGCTCATCGTCTGGAAACGCGAAGGCATCCTCCAACCGTTTGTGCCGGAAGACGTCGCAAAGTTCTATCCGCCCGAGCACAAGGATCCGGACGGACAGTACGCGAGCTTCCGCGTCGGACTCTGCGTCATGGGATACAACACCAATCTGGTGAAGGCCGCGGACGCGCCGAAGAGCTACGCCGACCTGCTTGATCCGAAATGGAAGGGCAAGCTGGTCAAGGCGCATCCGGGCTACAGCGGCACGATCATGACCGCGACCTTTCAAATGGCCCGCGATCTCGGCTGGCCGTATTTCGAAAAGCTGGCCAAGCAGGACGTGATGCAGGTGCAGTCGTCCGCCGATCCGCCCAAGAAGCTCGAACTCGGCGAGCGGGCCGTGATGGTCGACGGCAACGAATACAACATGTTCCAGTTCAAGGAATCCGGTAAGCCGGTCGAGATCATCTATGCGACCGAGGGCACGCCTCTGGTCGTCGGTCCCAATGCCGTGTTCAAGGCTGCGCCTAATCCGAACGCCGCGCGGCTGTTCCAGTGCTACTGCTTCACGGCGGAAGCGCAACAGCTCATCGTCGATATCGGCGGCCTTCGCTCGATGCATCCGCAGACGAAGGATAAGCCGGGACGCAAGCCGTTCAAGGACGTCAAGACGATGAAGGAAGATGCGGCCGGTGTCGAGAAAGAGGCCGAACAGATCAAGGCGCACTACGTGAAGCTCTTTCACGTCTGAGAGGACGATATTGATCGCGACCCAAACTCATGGCCGGGTTCGCCCGGCCATCCGTCTGTTGCGCGGTCGCGCGCAAAGGCGCCGGCGCACGACATGACAATCCGTAACCGCGGGCCGCAGCCGTGACCATCGCGATCGAGGCCCAAAGGGAGCGCAAATCACGTGCCGTCGACCTGAGCCGGCCGACCCTCATCGCCTTTGCGGCGCTGCTTTGTATTCTGATCCTGCTGCCGATCGCGTGGCTCACCTATTACAGCGTCACCGACAAGGCAGGAGCGTTCACGCTCGGCAACTTCATCCAGCTGGTCAGCGATCCGGAGTTCGCCAATCCCCTCCTCACGACACTCATCCTGGCGACTTCGTCGAGCATCATCTGCTGCGTCGCCGCCGCACCCATGGGCTGGCTCGTCGCGCGCACCGACATGCCGCTGCGACGGACCGTGCGATTACTGGTCACCGCATCGTTCGTGACACCACCGTTCCTCGGTGCGATTGCCTGGGAGTTGTTGGCGGCGCCCAACAGCGGACTTCTCAACCAAATCTTTCGCGGGATCACGGGCGCAGGCTCCGACGAACACCTGTTCAACATCTATTCGCTGCCTGGCCTGATTTTCGTCATCTCGTGCTACACGTTCCCTTACGTTTTCGTGCTGGTCGCAAATGCGCTCGATCGTATTCCCGGCGATCTCGAGGATGCTTCGACGATTCTCGGCGGCCGGATGTGGGTGACGGCGCGCCGGGTGACGATTCCGCTTGCACTTCCGGCACTGGTCGCGGGAGCCCTGGTGGCATTCCTTCAGGCCATGACGCTGTTCGGCTCACCGGCCATTCTGGCGCTGCCGGCCGGCTTCCACACCATGACGACGAAAATCTGGAGTCTGTTCGAATATCCGCCAAAACCGCAATTGGCAGCCGCCGCTTCATTGCCGCTGCTCATTCTGACCATTGTGCTGCTGCGCGCCGAGCATATGATTCTCGGCCGCCGCAATTATGCGGTCGTCGGCGGCCGGCAAAGCGCGCCCCGCCTGGTGAGGCTCGGCGCGCTGAAATGGGCGGCGGCGACGGCAAGCCTCCTCGTTCTTCTGTGCGCAGTCCTCCTGCCCTACGGTGCGCTCCTCAACGCCGCCTTTTCGCGCATCGCATCGCAATTCGTTTCGTTGAGCAATTTCACGCTGCACAACGTCGAGTTCGTGTTCTTCGAGCTGTCGGAAACACAGTACGCACTGAAGAACACATTCCTGCTCGGCACGCTTGCGGCGACCATCGGCACCGTCCTCGCCGTGATCATCAGCTACATTACCGCGCGCCGCGCGGTCGCCGGCTGGCGCGCGCTCGGTTTTCTCGCCACGGCGCCAGTCGCCATCCCAGGCATCGTGCTCGGTGTCGGCCTGTTTCTGAGCTACACGCGGCTGCCCGCACAATTGTCGGCGGGCTGCGACGCCCTGCCGGCGAGCCTGCAGTTCGCCGCCTGCAAGACCGTCGCGCAATCGACGCAGCTTTACGGCACGCTGTGGATTTTGCTGATTGCCTTCGTCACCATCACCCTGCCCGCGGCCTATCAGCAGCTGCAATCGGCATTTCGCGCGATCAATCCCGACCTTGAGGAAGCAAGCCGCATCCTCGGTGCCACCCGCATGCGCGCGCTTGTCGATATCACCGCCCCGCTGCTGCGCACCAGCGTGATCGCGACCTGGTGTTTCATCTTCGTCGGCGTGATCCGCGAATTGTCGGCCGCGATCATGCTGTTCACCTCGCAGACCAAGGTTGTGTCTGTGCTGATCTTCGATCTGAACGAAAGCGGCGATCTGGGCGCGATTGCGGTGTTGGGACTGATCATGCTCGCCATCACGTTCGCCGTCGTCATCCTGGCGAACCGCATTCCGGGTTTCGGCGGCGGCAATGTTCGCCTGCGCACATGAACGTAGATAGGGAATAGAAAATGCTGGGACGCAGATTGGTTGTCGCAGTTTTGATGGTTGTTGCCATTACCGCTCGCGCGGCGGCAGAAGACTACCCGACGCGGCCGGTGACGTTTCTGGTGCCGTTTGCGCCGGGCGGCGTGACCGACCTTTTCGCCCGCCTATTGGCGCAGAACCTCGAAAAGCGTCTCGGCAAACCGTTCATCGTCGTGAATAAACCGGGTGGGAGCGGAATTGCTGCAGCGCTCGACGTCGCCCATGCCGCGCCCGACGGCTACACCATCATGATGGCGTCCAGCACGTTGCTGGCGCTCAACGTCACGGTGCACAAGAATCTGCCGTACGATCCGCGCAAGGATTTGACGCCGGTTTCGCTGCTCGCGCGCGTGCCGTTCGTGCTCGTGGTCAATCCGGATTTGCCGGTGCATTCGGTCGCCGATCTGGTCAAGCTCGCCAAGGACAAGCCGGGCCAGATCGCCTACGGCACGCCCGGCCCCGGCACGTTTCACCATCTCAACGCCGAGATGTTCAAAAGTACCTTCGGCCTTAACCTGATCCAAGTACCATACAAAGGCTCGCTGCCCGCGCTCACCGATCTCGCCGGCGGTCATATCCAGATGATGTTCAGCGACGTTCCGCCGGCGCTGGCTCTCATTCAGGCCGGCAAGCTCCGGCCGCTTGGCGTTACCACCGCACAGCGTGTCCCGGCGGCGCCCGATATCCCGCCGCTCGCCGAGGTCGGCATTCCCGGCTATGACGCCGCGTCCTGGCATACCGTAACGACGACCGCGAATGTCCCAGCCGAAACTGTCGATAAGCTGCACGCCACCATTGCGGAAATCATGAGCGATCCCAAGGTCGTGCAAGGGCTCATTCGCGACGGTGCCATTCCGCAGCAATCGCCTTCGCCGGCCGAACTGAAGCGCTTCGTCGCGAGCGAGATCGCCCGCTGGGGCAAGGTGATCGAGCAGGCCGGAATTGCGGGATCGGAATAGCCATGACGAAGCTTCGCACCCTATTGCTTATCGGTTTCGCTCTCGCCCTGGTCGGACCCGCCTTCTCACAAACGTCCGGCTATCCGAGCAGGCCGGTGACGCTTGTGGTGCCGTTTGCGCCGGGTGGCGGCAACGACCTCGTGGCGCGACTCGTCGGCCGCAAGCTTGAGCAGCACTTCGGCAAACCGTTCGTCATCGAAAATCGGCCTGGCGGCGGCGGCATTCCTGCCGCCATGGACGTTGTTCGCGCCACGCCGGATGGCTATTCGCTGATCGCGGCATCGAGCACGATGATGGCCTTCAATGTCACGGTGCTGAAAAGCATGCCTTACGATCCGCGCACCGACCTCGTTCCGATTGCCATGACGGCGCGGATTCCGTTCGTGCTGGTGGTCGGCGCCGATCTTCCAATTCATTCGGTCAGCGATCTCGTCGCACTCGCGCGACAAAAGCCGGGGCAACTCACCTTCGGCGCACCAGGTCCCGCGACGCTCCACCGTCTCGACGCCGAAATGTTCAAGTCGATGTTCGCGCTCGATTTCATCTACGTGCCCTACAAGGGCACATTGCCGGGAATGACCGACGTTGCCTCCGGGAATATCACGTTCATGTTCGGCGAAATTCCCGCGGCGCTGTCGCTGATCCGGGCCGGCAAGCTGCGAGCTCTCGGCGTCACGACGGCGCAGCGCGTGCCAGTGCTGCCGGACGTGCCACCGCTTGCGGAGGTCGGAATGCCCGGTTTCGATTCCGCCGCCTGGCACACGGTCGCCACGACCGCAAATGTGCCGAAGAATGTCATCGAGACCCTCAACGGCGCCATCCGCGAAGCCACGACGGATCCGACGGTAACCGAAACGCTGGCGCGCAGCGGCGCGATCGCCGTGGCGTCACCGCCTCCGGCCGAGCTCAAGCAGTACATCAACGGCGAAATCGTGCGCTGGGGCAAGGTGATCGAGCAAGCCGGCCTGGCCCATTCCGAGTAATGCGCTGCCGTCCCGGATCGAAAGACAGCCTCAGGGAATGCGCTTTACCACTTTGGTATCGAGCCCGAACACCTTGGCGGCGTTGGCGCCAAGAATATTGCGCTTGGCCTTTTCGCTGAGGAACGGCAAGTCGTAGATCACGCCGGGCAGGTCGAAATCCCAGTGCGGATAGTCGGAGGACCATAGAAGCTGCGTCTCGGCATTGATCATCTTGAACGTCGCTTCGAGGATCGACTTGTCGGCCGGCTTTTCCATCGGCTGCGAGGAATAATACATCTCGCGCATGTACTCGCTCGGCTTTCGCTTGAGCGACGGACAATCCGACGTGCGCATCATGAACGAATGATCGAGACGCTGCATCAAACAGTACGCCCAGGTCAGTCCGCTTTCGATCCACAGCACCTTCAGCTTCGGGAAGCGCTCGGGCAGACCATTGATGACCCAGTTGGTCATGTGGACCATGTTGAACCACATGAAGCCGAGCGCGTGCACGGAGATGAAACGGTTGGTCATCGACAGTGCCTGATCGTTCCAATTATACGCGGCATGAAACGAGATCGGCTTGCCCATCTCTTCGAGCAGCGCGTAGGTCTTCATGTAGGCATTGTCGTGCACCGGCTTGTAGCGCGGTGACGTCACCATGAAACCGACGACGCCCTTCTTGTCACCGAAATCCTTCACGGTTTTGTAGGCGGCCTCGGGATCGTTGAACGGAATGTAAAGCATCGAGACGAGCCGCGACTCGGCGGCGAGAATGCGCTCGCAGAGCCAGCGATTGTAGGCCCGGCACATGGCGACTTCGATCTCGACCTGCGGATGCAGCCCGAGAAACAGCATGGGGGTCGGAAACAGACAGGCATAGTCGACGCCCATCGCATCCATCCACTCGAGCGTCATGACGATGTCGCGATGCTGGCCGCCCGGCGGCACCTTCTGCAGGCCGCGCAAATTGTGGCGGGTGATACGGCCGCCGATGCCCTGATTGCCAACCTGGCTGTTGAGGATGCCGGAACGGCCGGGACGCCGCGAGGAGTTGATCGCGTCGCGGCGGATCACCGGGCTCTCGATGTACTGAAAAACATCCTTGTAGGATTCGTTCTCGTAATGGTGGGCATCGACGTCGACGATCAAAAAATCCTGGTAGTTGCGCGCGTGCGCCTGCTGCGCCGCATGCTCAAGATGCTTGCTGGTCGAGTAATCATCGAAATTGAGCTTACGAACGTCGCTGGGAATCGTATCCATCAGTCTCTCCTTGAGCAGGCGCGCGGTGTCTTTCGGAAGACCGGCGCCCGCTGCTCCGGGTCACACGTCAGGCGACGACGTAGATGTCCTCGCCGCGGCGCACCACTTCGAATTTTTTCAGCTTCAGTTTGCGGTCACCGACGCATTGGCCGGTCTCGAGCTCATATTCGTAGCCGTGCCACGGGCAAACGAAATGCACCTCATCGGAAAACGTCTGTCCCTGATAGGTGCGGTCCGCGGCGATGATGTCGACGACCTTGTTGATCATCAGTCCTTCGCAGGCGGGACCGCCGGAATGGACGCAATAATTGCTGTAGGCGTAGTAGGCGCCGCCCTTGTTGAACACGCCGACTTCGTCCTTGCCCGCGACGACAATCCGCCGATCGCCGTCGGACAGGTCGGATGCCTTGGCGACGAACCACTCTGCCATTCAGTGCCCCTGGGTGCTCCCGCCGCCAATTCGGCGATTTCGATACTGCGGCGCCAGTATAGGGATGGGGCCGAGAGCAACAAGAGAGCCTCCCATTCGCTTGGCGCACACGGCTATGCATCCGCGCCGACCCCTCTTATGCTTCGTCAAAACGCCAAGGGACGGACACAGGGAGGGACACATGGGAGGGACATATGGCTGAAGCACAGACCGAGCCGAAGCTCTGGCTGCCGTTTTTACGGCCGTTCTACGATGCCGTCATTCCGCTGTCGTGGCTGATCGTTCGCGCCGCCGTCGGCTGGAATCTGTTCGTTCACGGTTGGGGCAAGGTCAGGCTCGGGCTACCAACAGACGCCGTTCTGAAGGCCTACACCGATCTTGGTTTGAGCACGCCGCAGTTCTGGTTCTGGGGCGGGCTTTTCATCGAAACGCTCGGTGGGATTTCACTCATCCTCGGCCTATTCACCCGCTTCTTCGCGGCCGCGGCGGCGATCGAATTGCTGGTCATCACCGTCATCTATTGGAAGACCGGCTTTGCCTGGACCAGACGCGGCTACGAATACACGCTGCTGTGGGGCCTGGTGTGCTTCGCCATCGCACTGCGCGGCGGCGGGCCCTATTCGCTCGATCGTTGGCTCGGCCGCGAACTCTAGCGGTCTCGGCGCCCGAAGGATCACTTCAAATACGCGTCGAAGAACGCAAGCAAATCGGTCACGGCCTGAATCTGCACGGCATCGGGCGCGTAAACGCCCTTTTCGTTTCGGCGCACATAGACGAAGCCGTGCTCCGGATGGTCATAAGTCGCCCACTTGGCGTCTTTCTTGAGTTCGACCAAGAGGTCGTAGCAGACGCGGAAAATGCCCTGCAGTTCGTCGCCATTGCGGCCCTGCACGAAGATCGGCGTCATGATCGGACTCATACGCGCGAGCGCCACCTCTTCGGTGATGCGGGCGCGGACCTTGCCGGTCTCGCGCATCAGCATGCTTTCGACGTCGAGCAGTCCCGTCGCCGGATTGATATGCGCGGTTTCGTCCGGTTTAAGCCGCAGAAATTCGTGCGCCGCGGGCTCGCTGGCGATCATGGCGCGCACGCCGCGGTATTCCGACGCGATCTTGAATGCCATCTCGCCGCCGTGACTCATGCCCATGTAGCCGATCCTGTCGCCCGCGATCGACGGCAATGTCTTCATGGACTCGACGATCGAGATGACGTCCTCGTATTCCAGCGGACCGCGATTCAAGAGCTGGCGGCGCTGCCGCTTGTCCTCGATCAGCTTGCCGATCTTGTCGTACGCATAGTCAACCTCGGCGCGATAGCGCAGCCAAGCAATGGCGTAGCCTTCTTTGAGGAATTGCTCCTGCGTCCAGCTGACGTTCTGAGTAAAATCCCGCACCACCGCCATCCCGCCGCCGCCGTTGCCGGAGGCAAAGAGGACGAGCGGAAATGGGCCGGTGCCGGGCGGCGTACGCAATCCGATCGGCGCGTAGACGCCGTCGATCATCTCGACATACATCAATTGCACGGGGATGCCCGAGTCGCGCACCGGCTCGATGACAACGACGTGCTGCGGATCGATTTCTGCCGTCACTGACTGTGCTCCCTCCAGGCCATTTCGACCGCAGCTTAATAAACCTCACCCGGCGCGCCCAGCCGCGAAGCCCCCACGATGGTCTTGAGGCTCCGCCTCCGGTCGGGCAATTTCCGCAATGGCGCGGTGTTCTTAACGGAATGCGGACACGCCGGGGGCGCTTATCCGGTGCGACGGATGACAGAGCACGAAGGACCCATCGATGACGACGACCACACCCGAACAGGGCGGCGCGGCGGAGCCGCGGCTGATTATTCCGGCCCTGGCGCCGTTCTACGGTTTTGCCCGTGAGATTTCCTATCCCATCATCCGGGCGACAGTCGGTGGAACCATGCTCTACCACGGCATTGTCAAATTGATGGGACCGCCGATTGCCGCGTTCGCCCAGCAAAGCATGGCAAAGCGTGGCATCGAGCCGGCCATGCTTGTCGCCTATATCGTCTACATCAATGAAACGATCGGCGCGGCTTGCATCGTGCTGGGCTTGTTCACGCGCTTTTTCGCCGCCTCGATCGCGATCGAAATGGCTGTGATCACCTTCCTGGTATTCTTCCCCCACGGCTACGGCTGGACGCGGCCAGGCGGCGGCTGGGAATACCCATTCCTGTGGGGATTGATCTTCTTCGCCATCGCGTTGCGCGGCGGTGGGCCCTATTCGCTCGATCGCAAGCTCGGCTGGGAGTTGTAGCCGCCGCGGCCGAGCGTCCGCATCCTTATTGGCGTACTTGTTTCCGGTCCGGGCCGCCGTTAAATACTGCGCCTCGGCGCTCAAGCACTTGCGTTCCTACGGAGAGGTGGCTGAGTGGTTGAAAGCACCGCACTCGAAATGCGGCATACGGGCAACCGTATCGGGGGTTCGAATCCC
>CAWIID010000019.1:0-345602 GCA_963836055.1 uncultured Alphaproteobacteria bacterium | reverse complement strand
GTCCCGTGTTTTCGGATACGAACCCGTCGGCAACCCCTTTAGGAAGATCTTCAAGGATCTCGACCGCGCCGAAATCGCCGGCGCGACCGGCACCGACATCGACGACGGCACCACCACACCGACCGGAGCCAGCACCCGACATATCAGCGAATTGGCCGACCTGATCGCCGAAGCATCTAAAGGCGCGGTCGATCGTGCCGATGCCCTAAAGTGGTTGCTGAACTCCCGGCACGGCCGCGCTTTCTGCCAAATGTACAAACAACACACGAGCAAACAGCAAAAGGAAAAAGCAATGCCCACAACCAAACTCGAAGACCTCCCCGTTGTCGAAATCGCGAAGTGCATCGTCGGCAAGCAAGACGCCTACGCACTCTCTGAACATGAGCTGACGGCGCTGATCCAGAAGCACGCCGACAATAATCGCCGGCCGAACGAGAGTTCGGCGGCGGCGTTCGCCCGCATTGTCAGCGCCGGCGACGAGAGCGGCTACGCATTACGCAAGGCGCTCGACGTCTGCAAGCAGGCGGCTTGGACGGGCGTCGCGCCGACAACGTCGGGCACTGCCTACGACACGCTGAAGACAAAGGCCGAGGCGTTGCGCGCACGCGAGCCGGGCCTGACGCAGGCGCAGGCCTTTGCCAAGGCCTACAGCGATCCGGCAAACATCGAGCTCGCAAAACGTGAGCGCCAAGAGAACCGGCCGGTCGCCTGATTGAGTTCCCGCCTTGCCTTGGGGCGGGGTCGACCCCGTGCCTTATCCTTTCAGCACGGGATTTTACGGCGCGGCTCTCGGCGAGGGTCTCCCGGGGGCCGCGCCGACTGTTGGTTGTGGCAAAAAGCGCGTCCACTCGGCGGTGATGCGCGAATGACAAACAACACCGAGACGCCGGTGGAGGGTTTCCCCTTTGCTCTCGCGATCGGCGATTATCCGGCAGGTGGCAAACTCAGTCCCACTATGGGGTTCCTCGTGACAGTTCGGCGTCGAATGTGCGGCTATTCTTTGCTGCCGATCAGTATGATGACTGTATCGGTAACCTCGGGCTTTGGAGCAGGCAATAATAGCCACTCGTCTTTAAATCCCGCAGCGCCTAATCCTTTGAATAATTCTATCGCGAGCGGTTGTAGAGAGGGATCGAATATGTGGGTTTCGAGCCCTCTAACATATCTAATCCGATTTCCGGACGGCCCCCCGATAACCGGACCGCAATCCCCCCAAGAGGCCAATTGATCCAATGCCAGCCGGCTGCGGTTAGGGTGTCCGCTATATCGATCGCAAAGTTATCCGATTCGGAGCCGACAGCTGTCATGGCAAATTTTGTGCCTGAAAATGGCTTCATCCGTCCAGTGAGAGCGGCTTTCTGCTCTGCTGTAAGATGTCTTGGAGCCAGTCGCGTTTCGAGCGCGATGATTTTGGATTGCTGTGTACTGCTGATCCCTTCATCAAAAACAAACAAAAAAATGGTACAGATTGCTTCGATAATGACGCCGCCCACAACCAGCCAAAAGGCAATGCGATGGACAGTTGGAGAATATTTCGGCCGTTCAAATATGATTCCTCCGCCTACGGCAATGCTGGCAAACACGCTGAGAGATAGCAGCGAGACATGGGGCCAAAATCGGTTCTAAATCACCAGAGAGAAATCTACTCACATACGTCAGCATAGCGGCAATGCTCGGTTGGCTAATCGCTGGGGGATTGGCAATCGGCGCACTTTTTAAAAAGCCTCTACGATCTTTGGCGCGAACGTCACCCTAGAGCATCGCCGCGTCGGCTCGTCATTGAAATAGACGTAGGCCTGATCGAATTCAGCGCCTCGCGCACACAAGCCGAATTAGGACAACCGCAGGACAATTCATTATTGCTTGTGAAATTTGAATTTTTGACGCAGCGCCGTGAGATCAATACGACCCCAGCATTTTTGACTTAGTTTGGCCCCTTTTGGCGGAAATTGGCCGTGAATGATTTTCTTTCCTTTGGTCTTCAAAAATTCTGCAAGCGGCACGAAATCCGAATTTGCAGAAACTAACACTCCGATGTCGTAGGTGTCTTCCCAAGCCAAGGTAATCATGTCCGTGGCAATCTGCACGTCAACGCCCTTCTCTTTAGCACCGCGCATATCTCCGCCACAGTGGGGACACGCCCCGACAGTCTTGCGGCAGCCTTCGTTTGGACACTGCGGCCCTTCCCGTTGTTTTTTTCGCGGCACGAGTTTCACGTTCACGCCAGGAAGGGTATCGACATAAGCTGCCCAGCGGCGAAGACCTGCTTCCGCTGCGCTATTCATGTCGCTCGAAATGTACACATTGAGGCCCGAAAACTCGGCGGCCGAACCCTTGTCCACTACTTCCATCGCAGCCTCAGCTAAAACCTTGCCGAGGGTCTTGTAAATCCGCATCGAAACGGCCACCTTCAATCCGGTTTAATTCGAGACCGAAGTTCCAAAAATCAACAAAAACATACACCCTTGATTTCATTATCAATTTATCCGCCATGGCGGCTCTCCTAACCAGCTCAACCGGTCCTAAAATCGGTTTAGGGGCGTACACCGTTTAGTGTACGCCCCTGGGGATGATTGATCAAACGCCGAAATGGTGCTCCGTTTGTGCGGCGTTATGATGAGTTAGGTTACGGCGCGCATTAAAAGCCCCAGGGCAAAACTGTCAAGAGACTTCACGCGCACGTTGATAACGCTTTTGGCATCAACTCGTTCCAAAAGCGTTAAACAGGCTGAATCGCTATATGGTGTGTCATTTTCGCAGCTCAAGGGCACTTTTAGGCTTCGGCGGCACTACGGTGACTATACGAGCAAAGTTCCTCAAGAAAACTTGGCTCCAACTACCGCCGACATCGGCCTCACCCGGCAAGCAGGTCCACGAAGCTCGCGTCATCCGCGATGCGGAAGAAGCAATCCGGCGTTGTGGGTCAAACGTATCGGCCGGCGAGTTCTATTCTTCCCGTGTGCGCCGAACGCGAGCGATCAGCGCTGCCAGCAAGAGCACCATCACAACGGCGCTGACCATTACAAACGCGTCTGATTGCGCCCAATCCCAGAGGAACGTCATCACACATCCTCCAGCTATTTGATTCCATTATGATCCAGCCGGTCTCCGCAGCCAATCCCTTAAGCCGATTACATAAGCCCCGAAGCCACGGACTGAGCCTCGGGCAAGTCGTCTGGAAGAAAGGACCGCCCTGCACTAGCGGTCCCGCTAGAATTACAGCACGCCAGCCGGGCGGCGTGCAAACAGCCCTTGAAATTCGACCTTCTCGACTGAGGACGGTTCCGACCTCTTCAGATCTCGACAACTTGGCGATGTTCGCCTATTTAAAAACCATATTTTTGCGCAATCCGACGTATCTGAGTGCAATGGGCAGTCAAAGAGCTTTTCGACATGTCTTCAATTTGAACCAGTCCCGCAGTCATAGCCTGGAGCTCTGATGGGAACAACATGTCGCTTGTCTCGACGTGTTCGTTGATGAAACGCGCGATGGCGTCTTGATCGTAGGTGAGGCCGCACGCCTCCTCGGACCCAAGGACAGAGCCTAGTTGGGTGGCGATGACAAAGCGTCGCGAATCCTCACCTCGGGCGGAGAAAATGATGCTAAGCGCCGAGCATCGCTAGACGCCTGTCAATTTAAACATTATACCACCTACCAAAAACCGCCTCACGATCGTGGCAACACTTCACTAACGTCTTTTTGGCAAATGTGGATTTATTTGAATATGCGCTGACGTGAAAAAAGGATACTGAGTATTAGGAAGCCAACTAAAACATTACGGTCAGCCTGCGAAACATCATCAGCCCCAACCTAGTCGCCGCAGCGGCATGAGCGGCCGCCCGCAGGACGGGCATTCGCGTGCTTTTCTTGCTGACCAGATTGCCGCAGTCTGGGCATCTTTTCGTTTTGCTGATGAGCGTGCGAAACGTAGATGCGACCGGGGCCACAGCCACGGCTTTCGGCCAATGGGATTATTTCAGGTATGATCAATCATTGGCGCCTCTCCACGCCGATAATGAAGAGCGCAGCGTCGTTGGCGTCTCCGACGAAGTCAGCCTGTTCTGTTGTTGGTACTTGCGAGAATTGTTGTAAACTAACACAATGTTCGCAAGGATCGCGATCCCACCAAAGATACAAGGGGCAATCACGCTAATAATTGCTATTGTTGTGGTATCCATTGAGTGTAGTGCGACGTTGAAAGATTTGACTACAGTAGGATCAACAAGAACGTCATCACTTACACGTCCCCATTCTGCAGTTTCATTGATATAAATCAACGTCGGTTAAGCGATCTCCCCCTTCAGATTTACGCACACAAGCGTTCACCGCTATTAGGTCTTGCGAGGGTCCAGTGCATCGGCGAAAGCGCGCGTGGCCGGCAAATCAGTTGGTGGCCATCGCAACGACGTTGGTCGTCATTCTTGCGACTCGCCCGTTGCCGCCTTTGAGGTTCGACCAGACAAGAATTTGACCGGCGGTTCAGTAAGGACGGGGAACCGCGATGCCGCATGTGGACACGCCAAAGAGACCGCGGTCCGCTGTTTTCAGCGCGGCGGGACGAAATTCTGAGACGATACGGATTAGCCCCGGAACGCACCCTGACTACGAAATCGACCATCTTATTCCGCTTTGTCTGGGCGGCTCGGACGACCCTGCCAATCTCTGGCCACAACCGCGACGAAGCATAGAAAGGAATGGAATGCCGAGGCGAAAGATAGGCTCGAGCGGCTCATGTGTAATATGGTCTGCGATGGGAAAATCGATATAGCCACCGCACAGGCAGCTTTTGCGACCGACTGGATCGCCGCATATCAACATACTACGAGGGAAAAACAAAGAAGGGCCCGGGGCCTGCACCACCCAACCACCCCCGCCGCCGCAGCAAACCGAGGATGTCTGATCAAAGGCAATGTCAATAGTAAGGGAGAACGCATCTATCATGAGCCTGGTGACCGAGACTACGACGGCGTTGTCATGAAGAACTGCGATCATAATGTGTGCGCTAAGGCAAGCGCTGGTTCTGCTCGGAGGCCAACGCCGAGGCGGCCGGATGGAGGCATGCTCGGTAAAGACAATGTGTAGAAATGAACGCGCAATGAAACTGATTATCAGCATAGCGACGCTCGCCTTGTCAGCGAATTGCGTACTGGCAGGAGAACTACCGCAGTATGACAGCAGTATGTATTTTGTAAAACAGTCAACTCGATCCTTACCGCCTTGCCGGAGGCCTCCAGAAATTTCCTGATTAAGAACTGTCTACGAAGCAGGAAGAAAAGCAAGGCGACCCGAGTTAAGCGCATAATCTCTGAAATTGACGATGCAACGGTAAAGAACTGCATATTTAGCCAGGGCGCTCGCTGGAGGCTCTTATCAAGCATTTGCTGGATGTCTGGCTGCTGATATTGGCGGTCGCGTCTTGGACGGAACGCTTGAAAGGTCACCTGCCGCAAATTAGCCTAGATAACGCCTACTCTGGCCCGTCGCAGCAACTTCCGGCAGCTTTGCGAAGTTCGACGCGATGCGTCTCGCCTCGTCGCGGGTGAGCAGGTTTATGTGCAGCGGTTTCGGCTAGAGCCGCCCTCATCGGATGGCGACCAGGTGTCAGTGGGAGCCGTTCTAGCCGAAAGTCGTGGTCCCGAAGATAACAGCCGACGGAACTACGCCCAATTGGCGAAACCGTCCGGACAAAGACGACTTTAGGATGCTCTATCCGCTCAAATTCGGCGATGCGCGAGCGCCTGCCCGTTGCCCGTCGCGGACGTGAAGCAGGCGTTGTTCTTGTCCTCGACGGTCCACGGTGGCGGGAAGCGGCGCTGGTAGGGCATGGGGGCGAGGATAGCACCGCACGGCTTTCGCAACGTTCGTCTTCAGCTCGGGTGGTCGTCGTCGCCTAAAATCTTGCCGGTTGATCGGTTTACGAGATGCCCTGCTTACAGGCCAGACAGGTAACGGCCTCATAGGTGTCGGATTCCTCCGCCGACACGTCGTCGGCAAATAATCCTTGGACGTTCAGACCCGTTACGGGGCATCGATAAACAAACGGAATCATTTTGCCGGGATATTTGGGCCCCGGCGTTTTTTCAACTCAGGAAATATCCTTAGGCGACCGGGGCCTCTACTTCTCCGCCTTTAAGTGGCTCGCCTGTTTGGCCTCTTCCTCGACCAACAGGCGACTAAGCATCGTTCGTTTGATCGGGTCTGTTTCTGTTTTGAGCTGCTGGACGTAATGATCGATGTTTAGACGCTCGACGAAATCTTCCATTTCCATGCGAAGCCTCCCTTGGCGGTACGGGTGGCCGATTTGTGGTGTAGGCTTGCGCTTAAAAGGCTAGAAAGTCGACGCCCCTCGAAACGTGGCTAGTCTTGGCAGTGTTCGGGGGCGCACTCGGCGGTCTGTCGTCGGCCCGCCTGCAAAGAGGGCCCTGACTTACTCGTAGACATAGCCAGAGCCCCCACTTCCCTACGCTACGCCACACTACGCATTCCAGATTGGCTCAACGTCGCTCTCCCGATCTTGGTTCCCCTAGGCCCCCGAAAGACCGCGCACGCCGCCCTAGAAAGGGGGTGCCCGTGCATTTTCCTGGCGGGGCGGCTATAAGGCTGCGCCGGGAAGGACCGGGTCGCGTGAGGCCGCCCTAGGGGAAGACCGAGGGTAACAAGCACGAAATGGCTAAAAATCTAATGATTTCAATGCCGTTCGGCGGAATGGCAATCCGCCGGACTCGGGCCGGCGTCGGGGAGGCGGGCTATCCCTATGATCCTGCGGTCATTTCTGCGCAGCGCCCACAACCGCAACATCCGCGTGCTCTATGGCGCCATCGTGGCGCAAGCGCGAACCCCAGCCTTTTACGCCGACTACGGAGTTCCGGACACCGTCGATGGCCGGTTCGATTTGATCGTGCTGCATCTGGTACTGTTGATCGCCCGCTTGCGCAGGGAAGGCGACGCCGGGCAGAAGTTTGGGCAAGACCTGTTCGACACATTCTGCCACGACCTCGACGACAACCTGCGCGAAATGGGCGTGGGGGACCTCGCGGTCCCCAAGCGGATGATGCGCTTTGGCGAGGCCTTTTACGGTCGGCAAGCCGCCTATCTCGCCGCCCTTGATGCTCCGGAAGGACAGGACTTTGAGAACGCGCTGGCACGCAATATCTTCCAGGCGCACCACGTCGACGAAGGAGTAGCCCGGCTGGCGCGCTACGCTCGTGCGGCCCTGAGCGAGCTTGATACACAACAGGAGAAAGACCTGCTCGGTGGCAAAATCGTTTTTCCGAAGCCTGAGGCCTTTGCCCATGCCTGAGAATAGACCACAAAGATATGTGCCAAATCCCTGGCGCTTTCCGGTTGCGGTAGCGGATGTTCCCGAGACCGGCCTCCATTTCGACCTTATCGCCGACAGCGAAATCCGTGCCGCACTGGCTCGGCTGGCCGGATTACGGGATCTGCCGCGGCTCGAAGCCGGTTTCGACGTCAAGCGTCATGCCGCGGGCGGCCTTCGCGTGACCGGCCACGTTTCGGCGACCGTAGGGCAGAACTGCGTGGTCACGCTCGAGCCGCTGGCCAACGAAATCGAAGAGGATGTCGATCTCCTCTTTGTCCCGCAGGCGGCAGCGGAGCCTCCGACCGCCGAATCCGGGCCGGAAGACGAACCGCGCAGCCCCAGATGGGACGATCCGGAGCCGCTCATCGACGGAGTTGTGGATCTTGGTGGCTTGGCGACCGAATTCCTGTTTCTCGGGATCAATCCGTATCCGCGTAAGCCCGGGGCAATTTTCGAGCCTCCGAAGGATGCTAAGCCCGAAGACGGGCCGTTCGCGGCTTTGGCGGGACTGACGAAGGGCCGAAATGACAATTGACCACAGTTGTGTCCTCGCGCCGACCCGCTATTCTCGCGGCTGGTCTCGCATGCCCCTCTTTCGGACCCGGTGCAGTGGATTTGAAGTTGCTACAGCCATCCGGGCAATCGCAGAGGAACTTCAAATCCAAAAGCCGCACCACAAACATTAGCTTGCTAGTGTCCCTCTTGGTTCCGAAGTTCGCATGAAAGTAGGCCGCGATCGCTTGCGAACCTCGGAGTTGGGACTCTGGTGACCGCAAGGTCATTCGATGTCAGAGAAGGTCCGCATTGCTCTCGATGCGATGGGGGGTGACAACGGCCCCACGGTGGTCGTCGCCGGCGCCGAAGTAGCGCTGGATCGCCACCCTGAGAGCGAGTTTTTATTCTATGGCAATGCGTCGCTCATTGCGCCGCTCGTTGATGCGCGGCCTGCGCTGAAATCTGCCTCGCGGGTGGTCCACACTGACGTCGCCGTCCGCATGGACGACAAGCCGAGCCAGGCGTTGCGCTATGGCCGCTGGAAATCCTCGATGTGGCTGGCGATCGACGCCGTCAAAAAGGGCGAAGCGGATATGATCGTTTCGGCCGGCAACACCGGCGCGCTGATGGCGATGTCGAAGTTCAATCTTAAAACGTTGCCGGGCATCGAGCGGCCCGCGATCGCTGCGTTGTGGCCGACACTGCGCGGCGAGTTGATCGTGCTCGACGTCGGCGCTTCGATCGGCGCTGACGCTGAGCATCTCGTCGACCTCGCCTTGATGGGCGCCGCCACCGCACGCATCCTGTTCGGTCTCGATCGTCCGACGGTTGGCCTTCTCAATATCGGAGTGGAGGAGGCGAAAGGCCTCGAGGAGGTTCGCGAAGCCGGGCGCATGCTGCGCGAAGAGAGATTGCCCGATCTCGATTATCAGGGCTTTGTCGAAGGCGACGACATCGGCCGCGGCAAAGTCGATGTGGTCGTTACCGAAGGCTTTGCCGGCAACATCGCGCTCAAGACCGCGGAAGGCACTGCGCGGCAGATTGCCGAATACCTGAAGGGAGCAATGAGCCATTCGCTCAGAGCGCGGATCGGATATTTGTTCGCCCGCTCTGCGTTCCGGCAGCTCAGGCAACGCATGGATCCGCGCCGCGCCAATGGCGGCGTGTTTCTCGGCCTCAACGGCATCGTCATCAAGAGCCACGGCGGGACCGATGCCGAGGGTTTTGCCGCAGCCATCGATCTCGGCCATGGCGTTGTGCGCGACGAGCTTTTGGCCAAGATCACGGCGGCGCTCGGACGCCATCACCAGCAGCTGCGCCAAGCTGTCGGCGGAGCCGCCTCGTGATGGTTCGACGGTCGGTTATTCTCGGCTGCGGCAGCTACTTGCCCAACCGGGTTCTCACCAATAGCGAACTCGCGCTGAAGGTCGATACGTCCGACGAATGGATCGTGCAGCGCACCGGCATTCACGAACGCCGCATCGCCGCACCCGGAGAATTTACGTCACATATGGCGACGCACGCGGCGCGGGCGGCGCTTGCTCATGCCCACGTCGACGCCCAATCGGTCGACCTCATCGTCCTTGCGACCTCGACGCCTGATAACACCTTTCCGGCCAGCGCGGTTTCGGTGCAGGCCGAGCTCGGTATCACCGGCGGCGCAGCGTTCGATTTGCAGGCGGTGTGTTCCGGATTCATCTATGCGTTGGCAACAGCCGACGCCCTCATCAAGTCCCGCGCGTTCTCCCGGGCGCTGGTGATCGGCTCTGAGACGTTTTCACGCATCCTCGATTGGACCGACCGCGGCACCTGCGTGCTGTTCGGGGACGGCGCGGGTGCCGTCGTGCTCGAGGGTCAAGACCAGCCGGATAACCCGGAGGGACGCGGCATTCTGACCGTGCGACTACGCTCCGATGGGCGACATAAATCGAAGCTCTATGTCGACGGCGGTCCGTCGTCGACGGGAACCGTCGGCCACTTGCGCATGGAAGGGCGTGAGGTGTTTCGCCATGCGGTGGCGATGATCACGGATGTTGTCGAAGAGGCGTTCAAGGCAACCGGCACTACGGCCGACGATATCGACTGGTTCATTCCGCACCAGGCCAACAAGCGCATTATCGACGGCTCGGCCCACAAACTCGGCATTCCACCGGGAAAAATCGTCATAACCGTCGATCGGCATGGCAATACGTCGGCGGCCTCAATTCCGCTGGCGCTGGCCGACGCGGTTGCCGACCGGCGCATCAAGCGTGGCGACCTTCTACTGCTCGAGGCCATGGGCGGCGGCTTCACCTGGGGCGCCGCACTGGTCCGCTGGTGATCGGGACGGGGGGCGCGAAGCCCCGTTGACCGGGTCCCTCGAAGCTAATATCGTTGATAATTCAGCACGATATGTGGATCGATGTTTGATCGGTCGCGGTGCTTGGGGCTGGCAATGGCGGGAAAGACGGTCACGCGCGCTGATTTGTGTGAGGCGGTCTATCAGAAAGTCGGACTCTCGCGCACCGAGTTGGCGACACTCGTCGAACTTGTGCTCAAGGAAATCACCGACTGCCTCGAACGTGGCGAAACGGTGAAGTTATCCTCATTCGGTTCGTTTGTCGTACGCAAGAAGGGCCAGCGGGTAGGGCGAAATCCCAAGACCGGCAAGGAAGTGCCGATTTCGCCGCGCCGGGTGATGGTGTTCAAGCCTTCCGCTATCCTTAAGCAGCGAATCAATTCCGTGTCGGACGTCAAGTGACGTCGTCTGCCTTGGAGCAAGGCATTGGAAAAGGCGCCGGACGCATTCCGTACGATTAGCGAGGTTGCGGAAGAGATCGAAGTTCCGCAGCACGTGCTGCGTTTCTGGGAGAGCCGCTTCACGCAGATCCGGCCGATGAAGCGCGGCGGCGGGCGGCGCTACTATCGTCCGGACGATGTCGATCTGCTGAGGGGTGTGCGCCACCTGCTCTACGGCGAGGGCTACACCATTCGCGGCGTCCAGCGCATTCTCCGCGACGAAGGGCCAAGCTTCGTTCAAAATGTCTGGCGCGCCGGTGCCGAACCGCCGCCGCCGGACGTTGATGATGATGCCGATGACGAGGACATCGAAGAGGCGACGACCGATCTGCAGACCGAGCCCGATCTCTTGGTGTTCAATCCGTCTTCGTCACGTGTCCAGTCGGCCGAAGAGCGTCCGTCTGCGCGACGAGAACCGTCCGTCGCCATGTCCGCGCCAGCCCCACAACCCTCGCCTCCGGTCATCCCGGAGGAGGACAAACGCAAGCTGCGCTCGGCGCTGAGCGAGCTGATTGTGTGCCGACAACTGATCGAGACCGCACTGACGACGCCGGTCATGGTCGAACCGAACGATTGACCTTCGCGTCATCTTGCGCGACGCACAAGACAGGCAGCGCAAACAGAAAATGACGGGGATGCAGCAATGCTCGCTGCCGCGCCGCCGCTTTCCTGCCGCTCAACCCGCCTTCTTTTGCCGTGCGCTCGGACGAGCCTCCGGCTTTGCCGGTTGCTTGCCTTTCTTTCCCGGGATGGGGAGCAGCATCTCGCGTTGACCCTCGATGCGTTTGCGCCCCTTTTTCGCCGCGGCCTTGGCAGGCTTTTCGTCGGCGATGCTGCGGCGCAAAGCATCCATCAGATTGATCACATTTGGCGGCTGGGATGATGCTTGTTCTCGGGGGGCGGGAACGCCGGCCTGCTTCTTCTTGAGCATGTCCACGACGGCTTCTTCGTAGTGGTCGACGAATTGCGACGGATCGAACTCGGCCTCTTTGGTCTGCACGATGTGCTCGGCGAGCTTGAGCATGTCCGGCGCAACCTTCAGGTCGGCAATCTCGTCGAAATACTCCCGCGCATCTCGGATTTCATAAGGGTATCGCAGCGTCGTGCCCATCAACCCTTTGTCCCAAGGCTGCAGCATGATCACGCGCTCGCGCTTGGCGAGGACGACGCGCGCAAGCGCCGCCATCGACTTTCCCCGCATCGCCTCGCGGATGACCGCGAAGGCCTCCTGTCCGACTTGGTCGGTGGGAACGATGTAATAGGGGCTATCGAGATAGCGCTCGTCGACATCGGCGCGTGAAACGAACGCATTGATGTCAATCGTATGCGTACTTTCGATGGCGACGGCGTCAAGCTCCTCATCGTCGACCAGGATGTAGGCGCCTTTGGCATATTCGTAGCCGCGTCCCTTATCCTCGCTCTCGACGGGCTCGCGTGTGACTTCATCGACGAGCTGTTGGCGCAACCGGTTGCCGGTCTTTTTGTTGATCTGCCGAAACGAGACGCGCTCGCTCGACGACGTCGCCGTGTAGAGCGCGATCGGGCAGGAGACCAGCGACAGCTTGAGATAGCCTTTCCAGTATGGACGAGCGGGGGCCACGGGAAACTCCTCGACAACACATTACTCTCGTGTGAATTACTTACTTGTGAATTTGATCGCATTTCGTGCCGAGTCAACTTTTGCCGATTACGTCTCCTCTTGTTCTCATTGCGTTCTCGGCTGTGAGCCTAACCACAGATCGCGCCGCGGCCCTCAGGCTCGGAAATATCCGTTAGAACGTTGATAATCGTTCCCGACGGGAACACAGGCCGAAGCTTGCTCGCGGACAATCCCTCTCGCCGAACCGTGCCGCTTGCGCGGGGGTTGATTGGTAGACCCGATCATAACAGGCCGCTGTTGATCTTGGTCTGCCGGTATCAGGTTGGCCGAGCAACCATGTGCTCGATCGCAAGATAACTGAACGTCATGGCTGAAGCGAGGTTGAGGCCGGCCTGATAGCCGGCGCCCATCTCCGTCCGCGCGGCGGCGACGCCGGTCGCGTAGAGGCCGCCGATCGGATGATGCCGCTGATGCATCACTTGCGCGTTCCGATTGGTCAGGAGGCCCGCCGAATTACCGACGCTGGGATGCAAGGCAATTCCGTAGAACGGGGCCTTCTCAATCGGACCAAGACCGGGGTTGCGGCGCGCTGCGGCTGGGCCGGATGCCAGACGCCATTTGCCTTCGCCGCGATGAAAGTCCTCGTCGACACCGGCGCGGGCAAAGGCGTTGAAGCGCTCGATCGTTTCGGTCAGGCCGTTGGCATCGATGGCGAGCTTTGACGCTAATGCTGGAATGCTTTCGGCGCGCGCAACGCTGTCCGGCACTGGGCTGCCGGCTGGCCGGTTGGCAAATGAAAATCGGTCCGGATATTGCTGATCGAAAATCAGGTAGCAAGGCACATTCGGGCACTCGTGCCGCAATGCGTCAAAGGTTCGCAAATGCGGCACGATGCCTTGGAAGAACGACTCGTCGGCGAAACGCCGCCCGCTTCGATTGACGAGCGCGGTGTGCGGGCTGGTGAGTTCGACGATTCCCGCCCGGCAGCTCGTCGGCGGCTTGCCTTCGCCGGCAGGCACCGTGTAGCCGAGCATGATCGAGAGGCTGTTTGGAATACGATGAATGACCGCTCCAAGTTCCGCTGCGAGCACGAGGCCATCGCCGGTGAGCGAGGCCGGGCTCATCGGGACCATGCTGGGGAAACCTTCGAGGCTTTTTGCGAGATCAAGATTGAAATCGTAGCCGCCGGTCGCGATCACCACGCCTTTTCGCGTCCTTACATCTTTTCCATCGCTAAGGCGCACGCCGGTAACGCGCGCGCCGTCGTAAGCGAGGCAGTCGACGGTGCGATCGGTCCAGATCGGAACGCCGCGCGCCGTCAAAGCTTTCACGAAGTGGCAGATGAGGGCGACGCCCTTGCCGCGCATATCGCGGCGCTTGCGCTCGGCGACGGTGGCTTGATCCCACTCGGAAAAGCGGTTGAGTCCACCCCAGGCGACCTGTTCTTCGGCGGTGACATAGCAAGGCACATCATCGGGGACGTGGATGCGTTCGCGCCACTCGCCAAGCTCATATCCGGAAATGAGCTCTGCTTCGAACGTGCGTCCTTCCGCCAGTGCCCCAGGCGCCTTGCCGTAATAGTGATCGGTGATACCGCGGGTAAGGCGAAAGCCGATGCCACTCTTATGAAAAAACTCCAGGATTGCCGGCGAGCGGTCGACGAAAGCGAGCATGCGCTCTTCGTCGATCTCGCCGCCGCCGAGGAAGCGCATGTATCGGACCACGTCGTCCCGGCTGTCGTCGATGCCCGCGGCGCGTTGCAGATAATTCTGGCCTACCCAGATGAGGCCGTAGGATTGTGTTGTGCCACCACCCAGAAAGCTTGATTTCTCAATAACCAGGGCGCGCAGCCCTGCAGCGGTCGCCGCGAGCGCCGCCGACAACCCAGCGATGCCGGAGCCGAGTACGACGACGTCGAATGCGTCGGCGTCTGTCACTTCCCGAGGCCCGCCGCGGCAACGATCGGTGCCCACCGTTCCGTCTCTGATTTCATCAGTTTGCTCACCTCTTCCGGGCTCATGGGAATCGGCTCGATGAGTTCCCGGCGCAGAATTTCGCGAACTTCGGGACGCGCCAGCGCCTCATTCACATCGTGATTGATCCGCGTAACAAGCGGTTCGGGCATGCCGGCCGGGCCGGAGACCGTCAGCCAATTGACCGCGGAAATGTCGAAACCCAATTCGCGGAATGTCGGCACATCGGGAAAATCCGGTAATCGCTTGTCGCTCGCGACCGCGAGCGCCCGCACCTTTCCGCCTTGCACGCTGCCGACGACAGTCGACATGACGAGCGATCCGAAGTCGACCACACCTGACATGACATCGCCGATCATTGGCCCGTTATAAGGGACGTGAATCAATTTCAGGTCGGCCTTGTGCGCCACATATTCCGCGAAGATATGGCCAAGCGTGCCGACGCCGGCCGTGCCATAGCTCACAGGCGCCGCATGGGCTGCCTTGACGAGATCGTCGAACGTCTTGAGCTTGCCGTCGGCGGCCGCGATGAAGCAGTTCGGCGGCCCGCCGATATAGGCGATATGCGTGAAGTCCTTGAATGTGTTGAAACCGACCTTGGGATTGATGAGCGGCGTAATGACTTGGCTCGGCAGCGATGAGATCAGAAGCGAGGTTCCATCAGGCTCGGAGTGCGCCACGTCGAGCGAGCCGAGTATCCCGCCGGCGCCTGGCTTGTTCTCGACGTAGACGCGCTGATTGAGGCTCTCCGACAGATATTTCGCCAGCACGCGACCGAGCCGGTCCGGAAATCCGGTCGGCGCGAACGGCACCACGATGCGGACGGGTCGCGATATGTCCTGGGCGCGGCAAGCGGTGGCTGAGACGCCAGTCACAGCGGTGACGAGGACGGTGATCGCGCCGATCGCGGCGGCCGCGGAACGCCAACGGCGCATGTCAACCTCCCATTCTATTTCTACTTACGGCGCAGACGCCTCAATCGAGCTTGATGCCGACGGCTTTGATGACCTTGCTGCGGGTCTCGGCCTGCGAGCGGATGAAGTCGGCGAAATCTTGCGGCGATTTGCTGGTCTCCGGCTCCACGCCTGCCGTCGTCAGTTTGTTGCGGACGCTGTCGCGGCTCAAGACGGCGACGATTTCGCCGTGCAGTTTTTTCACGATTTCGGGCGGAGTCCCGGCCGGCGCGACGATGCTTTGCCAGATGCCAAGGTCGAAGCCGGGCAGCGTTTCGGCGACGGTCGGAATGTCCGGCGCAAGAGAAATGCGTTTGCTGCCGGTCAGAGCGATGATCTTGAGCTTTCCTGCTTTCGCGAACGGCAGTGCGACATTGACGCTCTCGAGCCCCAACTGAATCTCGCCGCCAAGAAGCCCTGTGACCTGCGTGGTGCCGCCGCGATAAGGCACGAGCGTCAGTTTGATGCCGGCTCGCATATTGAGAAGCTCGGCGGTCACCTGCGAGGTCGGCGTGCTGTAACCCATGAGGAGGCTGCCGGGCTTGGCCTTCTCCTGGGCGATCATTTCCTGGACTGTGTTGGCGGCCACGCTGTTGTTCGCCTCAATGACGGAGGGCACTTCAGCGACCAGAGACACCGGCGCGAAATCCTTGAACGGGTCATACGAAAGCTTCCTGTAGAGATACGGATTCATGACCAGCGTGCCGTCGATCGCCATCAAGAGGGTGTAGCCGTCGGGATCGGCCTTTGCGACCAGTTCGGCGCCGATAATCGTATTGGCTCCGGGGCGATTGTCGACGAAAACTTGCTGACCCAAGTCCTTGCTCATCTCATCGGCGATAACGCGGGCCAGCAGATCGGCCGGTCCGCCTGCCGCGAACGGAACCACCAGGCGAATTTGCCGCGATGGATAGGTCTGCGCAAAGGCCGCTGGTGCGGAGAATAGGCATACGGCGACAACCGCGATGCGTCGAAAATAAATCCTCATGACGATTTCCCTGAGTGTTTCTCTTCGGAGTTTCTTTGACTTCATTCCAGAATGAAGCCGCCGTTCTCGTGGATGACTTTGCCCCAGCGCTCGGTTTCGCTGCGGACAAAATCGTTGAGTTCAGCGGGCGTGCTGCTGACCGCGATGATGCCGGCGTCACTGAGCCGTTTGGCGACCGCCGGATCGGTGTAGATGGTAGCGATGAAGTGCTGCAGCTTCCCGACGATCTCCTTCGAGGTGCCGGCTGGCGCGTAAAAGCCGATCCAGGTCGATATGTCGCCCAGCGCCGGCACGCCCGCAGCTTCTGCGAGCGGCGGCAATTCGGGCAATTGGCTGAGCGGACGATTGCTCAGTTTGGCGAGCGCGCGGAATTTTCCGGACTTGATGAGCGGTAGACTTGAGGCGACGCCATCGATGCCGAAATCGACGCTGCCCGTCAGCAATCCCTCAACGGTCTCGGTACTGCCCTTATAGGGAATGATGACGAAAGCCGTGCCGGTGAGCTTTGCGAACAACAGAGCGGCCAGCCGAGAGTTGATCGTACCGGTGCCGAAATTGAGGCGGCCGGGGCGCGCTTTCAGTGTTTCGATCAAGTCCCGCATGGTGTGGGCCGCGGAGTCCGAACGCACTTCCATCACTGAGATATTCTTCGCTCCAAGCGAGATCGGCTCGAAATCCCGAAATGGATCGTAGGGCAAGTTCTTCCTGATCAAAGGATTGAGCACCATCGTGGAGTCCATCGCGGCGAGCAGCGTGTAGCCGTCGGGGTCGGACTTTGCGACAGCAAGCGCACCGATCGTGGTATCGGCGCCGGGGCGATTTTCGATTACGACGGGCTGGCCCCACGACGCCGTCATCTCTTTGCCGATGATGCGCGAAAGCAGGTCGGTCGGACCGCCGGCAGGGAAGGGTACGACAATGTGGATCGGCCGGTTCGGATAATTCTCCGCCTCGATGCCCTGCGCGCGTGCTGGTGCAATCGCCAAGAGTCCGATACCGACCGACGCCAGCCCAATCGCGCAGCAGAAAATCGCTGCCGTGCTGCGGATCAGCACGCCACCCACGCGGACATCACGCATCAAGTTGGTCCATCAGCCGCCCGAGATGCGGAGCGGGTGACTTGTCGCCAAGTTTTTCCTTAAGCCGCTTGAGGCATCCCCACAGCACCGCCTGATTGCTATTGACCACCGGTTTGCCCAGTGCCTGCTCGATGGCTGCGACAGCTTCGATCTGCGTGGTGTTGGTGCAGCTCAGGAAGATGCCGTCGGCCTCCGGCGTATCATTCTCCCGAGCGAGCTCGAGCCAGCGCTGCGGTGTCACCGCCTCGAACGCTGCAGCGCTGCCGCAGCGAAGCGCGACATCTTTGACGACGGTAAAACCGGCCGCGGTGAGATAGCGGATGACGTTGTCGTTGGTCTGATACGGGCTGAGCACCACGAGCTTGTGGATGCCGAGCGCCTTTAGCGCATCTTTCACCAGCCTGCTGGTCGACAGCGCCTCGATGCCGGTCGTCGTGCGGATGAGATCGATGATCCGGTTCTCGCCGTCGGTTCCCTCCTTCATCGAGGTGTCGGTGCAGTGGAACACGATCAGATCAGGCTTGGCGTCGGCAAGTGTGTTTGCGGCGTGGGTGATTTCGCCGGTGAGTTCGGCGACGGTTTTGCCGGGCTGCCCGGCGACCCGTCCCCGCGCCACGTGAATGCCGAGTCCTTCCGGCGCGAAATGGTTGAACTGCGGCTCGGTCATGCGATTGACCGACGGTATAATGAGCCCGATACGCGCGCGGGCTTCGGTCAGTGCAGGGGCGATGGTCTGCCGGTCGGCGATGGCGTCCATGGTGGCATTCCTCTGTTGATATGCCTCACTCTACTGTCAATCCGACAGTCTTGGCGAAGCTGCCCCAGCGCGCCACTTCGGCGGCAAGGAAGCGGTTGGTTTCGGCGACGTCCGTATCCATGGACAACAAGGCCTCGCGGTCGAAATATTCGCGAATTTTCGGCAGTTTCAAGATACGGCGGACTTCGCTGTTGAGCTTTTCGACGATAGCGGGCGGCAGGTTTTTAGGACCCGTCAGCCAGAACCAGGTGGCGCCGGTGATATCCGGATAGCCCTGCTCGGCAAACGTCGGGACGTCCTTGTAGGCCGGATTGCGCTCGGTCGACGAAGCGGCAAGGCCGATCACCTGCCCAGCCTTGATCTGTTCGCCGATCGTGAGAAAGGCAGTGAGCGTCATGTTGATATGATTGCCGAGCACATCCACGACGCCGCTGTTGGGCGCCGGAACATGGGTGACGGCGATTGCGGCTTTGCGCTTGAAGTCCTCGAGCAGGAATTGTCCGAGGGATCCCGGTCCGGGCGAGGAACATGTGAGCGGCGTGTCGTGCGTATGGGCGTATTTGACGAGGCCCGCGATGTCGCGCACGCCCAGCGCCGGATTGGCCGCCAGCACGTAAGTATCGGCGCCGATCATCGCGATATGGGTGAAATCCTTGATCGGATCGTAGCCGATCTTCGGATTGACCGCAGGGATGGTGATGTGCGGCCCCGAACCGCCGATCATCAGCGTGTAGCCGTCTGGTTCGGCGTGAGCCGTCAGGGCTGCTGCGAGGCTGCCGCTATTGCCGGGGCGATTCTCGACATAGAAATGCTGGCCGAGTGCCGTCGACAGTTCCTGTCCGATCAACCGGCCGAACTGATCGGCACTGCCGCCCGGCGAGAAGCCAACAAGGATTTTCACCGGCCGCGTCGGCCAGTCCTGCGCCGAAGCCACGGTGAGCGGTGCTGCTGCCAGGGCTGCAGCGACCAAGGCAAGGACTAAGCTTCTTTTGTTCATCGCTATTGCCTGATCCACATTCGAACTCGCGCTCCATGCCGCAGAACAGAACGGCTCATTGCTAAAGCTTGATCCCGCTCTCCTTGAAAATCTTGGTCCAGCGTTTTGCCTCCGCGCGAAAGAAGGCATCGAATTCCTGTGGTGTGCTGGTGACGCCGTTGATCCCGGCCTTGTCGAGTCTTTCCGCGGTCACCGGATCGGCATAGGCGTGCACAACCTCCTGCTGGATTTTGTCGATGATTGCGCTCGGCGTTCCCGCTGGCGCGACAAGACCGATCCAGCTTCCCATGTCCTGGAGGTGCGGTAGATCGGCGGCCTGCGCCAGGGTCGGAACGTCGGGCAGTTGGCTCAGCGGACGGTTGTTGAGCTTGGCCAGCGCGCGAAACTGTCCACTCTTGATCAGGGATAGATGGGAGGCGACGCCATCGAGAATGAAATCGACACTGTGATTGAGCAGTCCCTCGACGACGTCGGCACTGCCTTTGTAGGGGATGAGCACCACATTGATGCCGGCCTCCTGGGCGAACAGATACCCCGACAGGCGGGTCGTGATAATGCCGGCGCCGTAATTCAGTTTACCGGGAGCGGCCTTGGCGCGCGCGATCAATTCCTTCACGGTTTTCGGCCCGTCGCTCGCCCGCACGCTCAGAAGCGACGTATTCTTTGCCATCAGCGTGATGGTGGCAAAATCCTTGAACGGATCGTAGGACGCCTCGATGCCGGTCGCCGGGTTCAACACCAGCGTGGTGTCCATGGCGGCGAGCAGCGTATAGCCATCGGGCGCCGCCTTGGCGACCGCCTGAGCGCCGATCGTGGTGTTGCCGCCGGGCCGGTTGTCGATCACGACGCCGACGCCCCAGTCCTCGCTCATCTTCTGCGCGATGATGCGCGCGTCGATATCGGTCGGGCCGCCTGCGGGGAATGGCACGATGATGTGGATTGGACGGTCGGGAAAGGTCTTGGCCGCAGCGTCAGGCGCCTGCGCCCAAGCTCCGGCGACCGGAAGCGCGATTGCGGCCGTGAGTGCAGCGAGTTTCAGCCCGATGGACAATGTTTCTCTCCCTGTCGAAGCGCCGCTCGTCGATGCAGCGCTTTTTGTCCGGGCGATCCTAGCAGAAAAAAGATCGTGCCACTCACGCCTGTTGCGTAGCCCGCATGCGCCGGGCGCGTGGGGCTAGTCTAGTCATGCCGCGATCGCCGCCATGAGGTCTTTGCAGGACCGCGCCGATTGCAATCCCATGACCGCATCGACGATGCGCGTGCGCGCGGCCGGCGAGAGATGCTCCGATGTTACGCCGTCGAATTTCTCCAGCACTGTCTTGCGATCGAGACCGTCGGCCGAGAAGCCGGGCGGTGCAAGAATCTCGACTTGGTAAATCTGGCCGTCGGCTCCGGTTGCTTGGAGCGCACAAGGGTAGGCTTCGCCGGCCCGTCGTGCGAGATCGCGATCCGTCGTCATGTCGAGCCGCGCCATCAGCGCGCTCACCTTTGGATCATGCCAGCGTTCGCCGGCAAATTGAGCCAGGCCGAATGTGCCGTCGATCAGCGCCACCGCGATGAGGAACTGCAAGCTGTGGTCGGCGGCCTCGCGCGAGCGGGGCGCGACGCGGCCCGGATCCGCCATTTGGCGGCGCACGATCGGCAAGTCAGCCAATACGACACGGATGGACGCGAGCCGGCCGATATCGCCGTCAACCAAGCGATGCATGGCGATCCCGGCCGCAACCGCACTCTGCCCGCCTGCAAAGCACGGATAGGCCTTGATCCCAGTGCGCATGATGAAGCTTGCTTCGGGAAGCGGCGCGCCGAGGATGTCTCCCGCCGGGCCGCGAGCGAACACCGCCTTGATGCCGCGCTCCGCTTCGAACAAGTCGAGCGGCCCGGTAATGCCTTGCGCGGCGAGTAACGCGGATTGCATGCCATTCTGTGCGATCAGGGCGTTCGCAATGGACTTGGCTGCCGAAATGCCGCCTTCGCGCACTGCGACCGGTGTCGGCGCTCGCGCTGCGCTCAGCGCGATCGCATGTGCAAGCTTCTCCGCGTCGAGCCCCATCAGGCGACCGGCGATCGCCGGCGCCGCCAGGCCGGAGACGCTGATTCCGTCCCAAACCGAGTCCGCATCCATCAGCGCCTTGCCGCGGCCGTAGACCTCATAACCGAGGAGAACGGCGGCAAGGAGATCGCGTCCGCGCGCGGGGGCGAGTTCGGCGGCGGCAAGAGCGACCGGGATGTTGTCGCTCGGGTGGCCGCCGCGCGCGCCACTGAGCGGATGCGCGCCGACCACGTAGTCGTTGAGATCGAGCACGCGCACCAGCGTGCCGTTTGCCAGCACGGCACTCGGTGCGCTCATGCGGTTTGGCGAGCCGAGCACCGTACATTGCGGCGCGCCGCCGAGCGCGCCGAGCGTCGCTACAACGGCCCTCGCGCATTCGTCGTCGAGTGCGGCAAAGCCGCAGCCTAGCGTGTCGAGAAGAACAAGCTGCGCTTGCTCGAGGGCGCGCGGCGCAAAGTCCTCGGCCGATACCGAGAGAACCCATGCCGCGAGCCGCTCGATGGCGCCGTTGCGCTGGCGCAATACTTCACCCATGTGGACGCAGTGAGTGTCTCAGGGGTTCGCCGCGTGCTGCTGATCCGGATGCAAGATCAGTTTTTGCACACGCCAATTGAGAATTTCGGCGACGTAGAGGGTGTTCTCGCTCGGGCAGGCTATTTCATGAACCCAGCCGAACTGCTTGGGCTGCTTGCCGGCGCGGCCCAGCATGCCCAGCACCTTGCCGTCGAGTGTCAGTTTGTAAATGCGACCCGGGAAGGCATCGGCGACGTAAAGTACCTGGTTCGGTGCTGGCGTAATGCAGAGCGCCCAGGGAGCGCCGGGCGTCATCGTGCCTCCATTCTGAAGGTAATTGGTGAGATTTGGTTTGTCGCCGATCGCGGGCTGCGCGTCCGGATCGGGCGGAATGTCGATGGTCATGATCCGCAAGAATTTGCCGTCGCTGTCGAACACCTGAATGCGGCGGTTGTTACGATCGGCGACGAAGATATTGCCGGCGGCATCGGAGGCGATGCTGTGGACGAGATTGAATTGGCCCGGTCCCTTGCCGGGCTCGCCCCAGGATTTGATCCAGTCGCCGTTCTTGCTGAGCTTGGCGACGCGTGAGTTGATGTAGCCGTCAGTAATGAAGATGTCGCCGGCCGGGTCCCAGGTGACATCGGTCGGCTGGCGGAACCGCCCGTTCTGCGGCGGCAGAGGCGGATTGACCCGTTCATGCGCCTTGGCGTCGGCGTCGGAGGCTTCGGGCTTGCGTCCGATCACCATGATGACGCGGCCTTCCGGGTTGAACTTGATGATCATGTCCGAGCCTTTGTCGATGGCCCAGATATTGTCGTCCTTGTCGATGCGCACGGCATGGGCAAACGACCACGCATAAAGGTTCTTGCCGATTTCGCGGACGAACCGGCCGTCCGGACCGAATTCCCACAATTGGGCGGCCGTATTGGCGAAGGCTGGTCCTTGACTGCTGCCGCCGCGGTGAAAGACGAAAATGTGGCCCTTGGAATTGAGTGCCACGCCGGCGGCTTCGCCCATGTTCAGGTCGAACGGTAGCTTGAGCAGGTTCGGCACCGACTCGTAGGGAATTTGCGGCGCCGACTGCTGGGCAAGCGCGGGAAGGCTCAGAAGCATAAACAAAGCGACGAGAACGTGTTTCATCAGGTCCTCCCTTGATGGTTTTCTTTCGCGGTTTTTATGGGCTGGCTCGGCCGCCGCACTTATCTATCGTACGCCGGCAAGTCTGCACGAAAAGCAACGATAAGTATCGGGCAGTCTCGAACATGTGTGCAATCTCCGATCCGCGACCGCTTGCGCAAGCGAAGTGGCAAGGTAAGATGTCCGTCTATCGTCAGTGACGGGGGACTATCATGCGAGCGTTCTCGCTTTCGAGGATCATACTGTTGGCGGGCGCTGCTGCGCTGCTGTCGAGCTATCCGGGCGCCACCTTTGCCGCCAAGATGACGAAGCTGCCGCCCGGCGCGTGCGCGGTTAGCAAGACGGGTGCGCTCAACAGTGGCGCGATCTGTTCGTTCGACTGCAATCCCGCCAACAATTGGTGCTCGCAGCAGATGTGCGTCAACGGACAATTGACGAAGATCATCAGCTGTTACGGCAGCTTCTGCGCCGCCAAGTGCGGTTAGGGATAGGCGCGAACGGCTGAACTCCGGTTGCCGTCAATTCCCGCCGAAAGCGGGCCGGCTAGGCGACTGCCTGGCCCGCTTGGCAGTCTCGTGGACTGCCTTCTCGCCCCTCGGGGCAAAGACTTGTAAGCTCTGATCGAGACGGGACCTGATCGCCGCGCTGGAACTTTACGTTCCGGCGCGTTTTGCGTTGTGTCGTGGTACTTTGCGCCGGAGTTCCGAGCTTGCCGCAGGCGACTGAAGCGGGTAACGGGACCTCCAGCAAAAAACGGTCGAGTGTGCGATGGATGTACCCGTTCGCAAATCCAAGCTGATCAAGGGGGCGACAGGCGACTGGGAGGTCGTCATCGGCATGGAAGTCCATGCCCAGGTGAGCTCGCAGGCCAAATTATTCTCCGGCGCCTCGACCGAATTCGGCGGCGCGCCGAATTCGCACGTCTCGCTGGTCGACGCCGCCATGCCGGGCATGCTGCCGGTGATCAATAGGGAGTGTGTGCGCCAAGCCGTGCGTACCGGCCTCGGGCTGAAGGCCAAGATCAATCTTAAATCGGTGTTCGACCGGAAGAACTATTTCTATCCGGACCTGCCACAGGGCTACCAGATCAGCCAGTACAAATCGCCGATCGTGGGTGAGGGCGAGGTCGCCGTCGACATGCCGGACGGCGAAACCGTACGTGTCGGCATTGAGCGGCTGCATCTCGAGCAGGACGCCGGCAAGTCGCTGCACGATCAGCACGCCACAATGTCGCTCGTCGATCTCAATCGTTCCGGTGTGGCGCTGATGGAAATCGTCACCAAGCCGGACCTGCGCTCGGCCGAGGACGCCATGGCGTTCATTCGTAAATTGCGCTCCATATTGCGTTACCTCGGTACCTGCGACGGCAATATGGAGAGAGGCAATCTCCGCGCCGACGTGAACGTCTCAGTTCGCAAACCGGGCGGGGCGCTTGGAACGCGGTGCGAGATCAAGAACGTCAACTCGATCCGCTTCATCGGTCAGGCCGTGGATGTCGAAGCGTGGCGACAGATCGGCGTCATTGAAGAGGGGGGCAAGATCGAACAGGAGACGCGGCTGTTCGATCCGGTCAAAGGCGAGACGCGTTCCATGCGCAACAAGGAAGAAGCGCACGATTATCGTTACTTTCCCGATCCGGATCTGCTGCCGCTCGAGCTTTCGCCGTCATTCGTCGACGATTTGCAAGAGAGTCTGCCGGAGCTTCCGGACGAAAAGAGAGCGCGCTTCATCTCGGAATTCGGGCTCTCGGCCAACGATGCTGAGGTGATATTGGCTGAACCCACGAACGCGTCGTTCTTCGAAACCGTCGCGAAGGGGCGCAATGGCCAGACCGCGGCCAATTGGATCATCAATGAAATGGGCGGTCGGCTCAATAAGGAAGGCAAGGACATTACTGCCTCGCCGGTTTCCGAGGCGCAACTCGGCGCCATTCTCGACCTGATCGCGGAAGGCACCATCTCCGGCAAGATCGCCAAAGACGTGTTCGAGATCGTCTGGAGCGAAGGCGGCGATCCGCGCGCGATCGTCGAACGGCGCGGCTTGAAGCAGGTGACCGATATCGGCGCCATCGAGAAGACGATCGACGAGATCATCGCCAAGAACCCCGACAAGGTCGCCGATGCGAAGGCGAACCCGAAGGCCGTCGGCTGGTTTGTCGGCCAAGTGATGAAGGCTTCGGGCGGCAAAGCCAATCCCCAAGTGGTCAACGATCTCTTAAAGAAGAAGATCGGCTAACGCGAACTTCAATCCGCCGCATGTGCCGTCGCCTCGGCCGGCGCGCAGCGGCGTGCTCACTCTCGCGATCCAAAATGAAGCGCGAGTCACGCTCGCGAAGTGACTGCGAGGCGGTGAGCAAGGTCGCTGCGTAGGCCGCTGGAGCGAATTGGTTGACACCGATTCGCGCGTTTTTTGCCTCGATGTGGCCGTCGACAGGCCCCGCAGAGGCGTTTTGCGCAAAAATTTTTTGGCGTGATGAATCCGCCCGTTTGAGCGCCATCGAGGCTGCGAAAGTGCGTGCGAAAATCGATCGTCACGGCGCGACAGATCAACAAACGGATCAACACGGCGTTGCAGAAATCCATATTTCATCGGCATTTTTGTCATGCCGCGGATTATTTGCGTTCTGCCGCAACGCAAAAATTTTCTCTGCAGCGATTCATGTTCGATGCTTGCGTCATGCGTGCGGCGAACAAGCGGGCGGCGGCACTTACACACAAAATTAAGTGGAGTCACTGTTATTTTTTTCCTGCTGTAGTAATCGGATGGCAGTGCAAGTCGATTCGCGACTGCACTGCACCGATGTCGCCATCCACTCAGGCTAGGAGGGCAGCAATGGCGAAGAAGCGAAAGACGAAAGCAGCGGCGAAGAAGGCAGTAAAGAAGACGACGAAGCGCAAGAAGAAGTAGTCGACGCCGCTATCGATCTTCGGCATCACACGTCGGAGATCGCGTCACACGGGCCGGCCATCGTCGAGGGTCGATCGATGATCGCCTAAGACGGGCCGGCTCAGGTGATTGACGGAGGGCGTCGGCGAGACGGAGGTGTGAGCTTCACAATCGTTTGCTTGGCAGACAAGCGCAAAGCAGATGACGAAGATGAGAGACGGGTAACCCGGATCTCACCCTGGCGAATAGCCAGTGGACTCAAATCTCAGGCATCTCGCCGACGCCCTCGGTATATTGGCGGTCCGATCCCGTACGTTCACTTCTGTATCTGCCGGATTATTTTTTGATGGCGTCGCGGAGCAATCCTGTGGCGCTTTTTTATTGTTCATGACTCGGACGCCAAAGGGCACGTCCAGGCCGTCGCCTCAGCGGGCCGGACCGCGGAAGCGACAGCCGGCGAAGCGCAGGATGGCCCAGCGAAAGCCGATCGAGCTTTATTACTGGCCGACGCCGAACGGCTGGAAAATATCTATCATGCTCGAGGAATGCGGCTTGCCTTATGTCGTGCTCCCCGTCGACATCTCCAAGGGAGAGCAATTCACGGCGCATTTTCTGGCCATCTCACCGAACAATCGCATTCCCGCCATTGTCGATCCGAACGGTCCGGGTGGACGGCCGATCTCGGTCTTCGAGTCTGGTGCGATCCTGCAATATCTCGGCCGCAAGACGGGAAAGTTTTACCCGCGCGACGAACGTGCGCGCGTCGCGGTCGACGAATGGCTGTTTTGGCAAATGGGCGGGCTTGGCCCGATGGCGGGGCAGGCAATTCACTTTCGCCGCTATGCACCGGAGCCGATCGATTACGCCCTGATGCGATATACCGACGAAGTCAATCGCCTCTACGGCGTGATGAACGTGCGGCTCGCCGATCGGGAATTCCTGGCAGGCCGCTATTCCATCGCCGATATGGCGTGCGTCGGCTGGGTGCGCCTGGCCGAGCGTCAGGGTCAAGACCTTGCGTTGTTCCCGCACCTCAAGCGCTGGTTCGAAACGATCCGCGCCCGCCCTGCAGTCAAGCGCGCCTTTGCCATCCGTGTCGAGGCGGCGTCGGCCGTCGACCCTCGCGATCCGAAGGTGCGTTCCATTCTGTTCGGCCAGCGCGCCCGTTGACGCGGACTATCGTTCTTTTCGCCGGCCCGCTGCGGTAAAGTCCGGCCGCCATGCAGCCAATGACCTGCAGCCAATGACTTGCAGCCGATGACCAGTACGCAACAACTACTTGCGCGCGCCGTTGCCGCGCATCAGACCGGCAACATCGCGCAGGCCGAGGTTCTCTACAAGCTTGTCCTGCAGGCCGACAAAAGACAGTTCGATGCCCTGCATATGCTTGGCGTGATCGAAGGACAGCGCGGCAATTTTGCCGCCGGCTTGCGTCGCCTCAACGACGCGCTGCGCATTAAACCAAACTCGGCGGACGCGTTGATCAATCTTGCGCGGATGCAGAGCGAGCTCGGCGACGACGCCAGGGCCATCACGACTTATGAGAAGGCGCTCGCGCTGAACCCTCGTTCGGCTCTCGCGCACAGCAATTTGAGCATCGTGCTGCGCCGGCAAAAACGGTGCGAGGAGGCGCTGCGTCACTGCGACACGGCCCTCGACTTGGTGCGGGACTATCCGGACGCGTGGAACAACCGCGGGAATATTCTTTTCGATCTCGATCAGTTGGACGAGGCTCTTGCATGCTACGACCGTGCGCTTGCTCTGCAGCCCAGGCTGGCGAACGCCCATCTGGGTCGCGGCAATGTCCTCCACAAAATGATGCGCTCGGACCAGGCTCTTGAAGCCTACGACAAGGCTCTCGCCATCGCGCCAGCTTACAAGGAAGCCCATTTCGGCCGGGCGAACGTTTTGCAGCAGTCGATGCGCTTCGAAGAGGCCGTCGACGCTTATGACCAGGCGCTTGCTATCGATACCGATTTTGCGGACGCATGGTATGGCCGCGGCTCGATTTTGGGCCATCTCGGGCGTCGCGAGGAGCAATACGCGGCCTTTGCAAGGGCTTTCGCCCTCAAGCCCGATCTGCCGTATGCCGAAGGCGCACGTCTATTCGCAAAGATGCAAATTTGCGCGTGGGACAACATCGAGGACGATTGTGAGCAACTCACCGCTGGGATCAGGCGAGGCGAGCTGCGATCGGCCCCTTTCACGATGCTGGTTGCGTCGTCGTCGCCGGCCGATCACAGGGCCTGCGCCGAGCAGTATGTCTCGCATCTTTATCCGCCCGCGCCGGAGCCGTTGTGGCGTGGCGAGTGCTATCGGCATGAACGCATTCGGGTCGCTTATCTGGCGGCCGAATTTCACAATCACGTCGTCGCCTATGTCACGGCCGGAATGTTCGAGGCGCATGATCGGTCGCGGTTCGAGACCACGGCGGTGTCATTTGGCCCCGACGTCGACGATGAGATGCGCAGAAGGTTGCGCGGAGCGTTCGACCGTTTCCTCGACGTTGGCTCGCGCAACGATCAGGATGTCGCGCAAGTCTTGCGCGATCTTGAGATCGACATTGCAGTCGATCTGGTCGGACATACCGGCTTTGCGCGCACGTCGGTTCTGGCGCGGCGCGTCGCCCCTGTTCAGGTGAGCTATCTTGGCTATCCCGGCACCATGGGCGCGAGCTACATCGACTACATTATCGCCGACCAGACAGTCATTCCGCCCGAGAGTTCGACCTTCTATACCGAGAAAATCGTGCGACTGCCCGATACTTATCAGGTCTACGATGCCAAGCTTCAGATAGCACCGCTTACGCGAGCGCGCGAAGAGCTGGAATTGCCGGCCGCAGGCTTCGTCTTTTGCTGCTTTAACAATGCCTACAAGATCAGGCCGGCAATGTTCGACATTTGGATGCGGCTGTTGCGGCAGGTGGCGGGCAGCGTCCTGTGGCTCTTTGCGGACAACGCGACGGTTTCCCGCAATCTGTGCCTCGAGGCCGAGCGCCGTGGCGTCGCGCGGGAACGCTTGGTGTTTGCGCCGCGGCTGCCGCTTGCCGAGCATCTGGCGCGGCATCGGCGGGCGGATCTCGTTCTCGACACACTACCCTACAATGGTCACGGGACCACAACGCATGCGCTGTGGGCTGGCGTTCCGGTCCTCACGTGCCTCGGCCCCACGTTCCCCGGCCGGGTGGCGGCAAGCGTCCTGCGCGCGGTCGGTCTTCCCGAACTGGTGACCGAATCGTTGTCCGACTACGAGGCGTTAGCGCTGAAAATCGCCACCGATCCGGCGCTCTGCGCCTCGCTCAAGGAAAAGCTTGCGCGCAATCGCACGCATTTTCCACTGTTTGATACGGCGCGGTTCACGCGGAATATCGAGCGCGCCTACGTTCAGATGTGGCGCCTTCAGCAGGATGGCGACCAGCCACGGAGCTTCGATGTGAATTCCGCGTGATGTTCGGCGCCGGGGCCGCGGTTGCCGGGACTGCGGTCGGTTCACCCGCGTCCAGAAATCGAGGGGCCAATTTTGCTGTGACGCACGACGCTGAGATCAATGGTAGGCTTCTGCGGCGGAGGGGCGGTCCATGAGGTAGGCAGGTCGTCCAAAGGACAGTGCGTCGAGCCCTCGATACCAGAGAAAGCTTGCTTGCGTGAACGAACCATTTTTTGTCTGCTGCACCAGGGGCAGCAAAGAAAGCACGGACCTCTACCGCTCATTACGCAAGCTGGGAACCGATCGCTTTGTTTTCTTCGAAAACAATCGCAATGGTCTGCCGAGTTGTTACAATTCGGTGCTCGATGAGAAATTCGGAAGTGACGAGATCATCGTCTTTGTCCACGACGATGTGACCATTGGCGATCTTTTCGTCCGCGAGAAGCTCGCCAACGCGTTTGAAGAACTGGGCTACGGGATCGCCGGCCTGGCAGGCACGTCGGATTTCAAGATCACTCCAAATCTGGAGGTCATATCCTGGTTGCAGCCGCCGCCGGAGGCCCGTTCAGGAGCCGTCGAACATCAGCTGGCAGGTATGCCCGCCGTGATGGACGTTTACGGTCCGACTCCGAAGCGTTGCGTCGTCCTGGATGGCTTGTTCCTGGCCGTCGATCTCAGGAAAGCTGGCTTCCTCCGCTTCGATGAGCAATTCGCTTTCCACTTTTATGATCTGGATTTTTGCCTGGCAGCTCATCGGGCGGGGCTCACGCTTGGCACTGTCAACGTGTACGTGACCCATAAGTCCGATGGCGGCTACCTGTCCGAGGCTTTCAAGGAAGCACAAACCGTGTTCCGCGCGAAATGGAAAGCCGGTCAATACCGCGTCGACGCTCGTGCTTTACGTGGGCAGCATCTCGCCGCCCATGGTGGAACTGACCTGCGGTCGGCTTGGCAGGACGCGCCATCGAACCCGTCGCACGGATTGGGCGCGCACTCTCCGCAGCCCAAACCTCGCCGTAACGAATTATGTTATTGCGGGTCTGGACGTCGCTACAAACATTGCCACGGAAAACTTGGCTGACCAGGCTGGGGGCCGGGTCACGCCGCCGTGCTGACGCAGTAATGCGATCAGTTTACGCGCGTCCAGGTCTGCGACTTGCAGATCAGACCACCGAGGACGCAGCCCTTGAGCTCAGCAGTGCCGGGCCCGGTCAGGGTGAAGGCGCCGGTGTAGGTTCTGCCGTCCTCGGCATTGTAGAGATTGCCGCTCCATTGGTTGGTTCCGCTCGGTTTCATAGCAAGGATGATCTGCACGCCGAGGAGCGGCCGGCTCCGCTTGGTCGCATCGGCATTGTTCTTGTCGGTCAACGGCCTGCCGGTTGCGGAATTGTTCGGCTGCTTCAGCCAAGCCAGGGCGCCGCAGAGCGCTCCGCCGCAATTGGTGATGCGCACCTGGCTGTCTTTGTCAGCCGTCAACCACGTTCCTAACGGATTTGGGTCGGCGGCCCGCGCCGGCGCGATCGTTTGCAGCGCGACCGTCGAAAGGAAAAACGCAGCTGCCGCAGTAGTGCGAAGCTTTTTCATTGCACCCCGGTCCCTCAATGTCGGCGAGGCGGAAACCATAGTCGAGGCCGCGTGCCTTGCAAAGTTACCCCATGCAAGTTCCGCTGAATGGCTTGTGCATTCCGTTGTGGTCGTCTTGTTGCTTAACGCACCGTTGCCGAGCGCGTGCCAATCGTGGGCGGTCAAGTTCAGATTCAATTCATCGCATTGCTTAAACAGCCATTCAAATCTTCTGGGGATTATCCGGATGTCGGCTGCGGGGAGCAGACTGACGACCGCGAAATAAGCGGACAGTTTACGAGGCGCAAATAGGGGAGTGCTCGATGGCTCGTTTTGAAATTCTCGACAGCAACGCGGCGCCGCTCGGCGAAGGGCCCGCTGCAGGCGACATGCTCTTCGAACTCGGCATGATGTACTCGGTCGGCCGCGAGGTGCCGATCGATCTGATCTCGGCGCACAAGTGGTTCAATCTCGCGGCCGTTAGGGGGAACGCCGAAGCGATCCGGCTGCGGCGCGAAATCGCCGATCAAATGTCGGATGCCGAGATCGCCGCGGCTCAGCGCGCCGCGCGGGACTGGCTCACCGCTACTGATCCTTCGCGCGCCTCGACCGCCGCATTGCGATCACAGGTGGAGTTGAGGGCAGGCGGACCCTTGCTTGCCGGCGTCACAGCGCATAGTCATATCGGCAATTAGGAGAGGTGGCCGAGTGGCTGAAGGCGGCGGTTTGCTAAACCGTTATACGGTCTAAAGCCGTATCAAGGGTTCGAATCCCTTCCTCTCCGCCATCCTGATTCGTGTTCGCCAATGGCGGCGCCGTTCAAACAGGGAGCAGGCGTGCGCAATGCGCCTTATCGGACCATGCTGGTTTGCGGTGGCCGCCCTCTTGTGCGCCCCAACGAGTAGTGCCCGCGCACAGGCGGAGGCGCTGGAACGCACGGTTACGGCGGCATCAGGGCGCGACGTCCGCGTCGGCGTCTACACGGATATAAGGCCAGACTGCGTATCCGGGCCGCTGCCAGGTATTAGGCTCGTCACCGCGCCGGCCCATGGGACGGTGACGGTCAAGCGCGGCACGCTCAAGGCGACGAACTTCAAACAATGCCTGGGCATCGACGTACCGGCATTTGTTGCCTTCTATCACTCCGCGGCCGATTTCAGCGGTGCCGACACTTTCGAGATTGAAATCACGCTCCAAAACGGTCGCAAGCAGCGCCAGCTTTTCCACGTGACCGTCACGAGTGGTGGAGCGGGCAGCGGAGGAATTTAACCCGCGCTTATCCACCTGCCGCGCTTTCTGAACATGCGCCTTTATATAAGGGTGTCGCGGGCGGGGATTGCGCTGGAATTCTCTGCAAGACAGCCGAGAGAATCAATTCGGTGGCGTCCGCTTCCGGCTTGGAGCGCTACGCGATGTATATGGGGTTCGCGCTCGCATGCGAACGCAATTGCCTCCGACGAATTCCATTTGCGGCTTATCGTTCTACCTAAATGATTGATCTTTTGACGAAATCGGGGCTTGGTCGATTGGCGAGGGCGCCGGTTTCCGCATAGAGTTGCATCGTCGATTGCGTGTTTTTTGCGCAACACATTCCTGAAAACAGTCAAATCGGGCTGTGGGCCGGGCAGTTCTTCATTGCACGTCGGAACTCCTGCGTTAATGTGATCGTGCGACGGAGGGGGGAAGTCCCGAAGTCGACCCATTCGGTATTTTCGGGAAGTGGGAATACCGGCTGGTTTGGGGACCAAAGGGGGCCTTCCAGGGGTGCGTCGCACCTCGGCGGAGACGGAACCCTCCCAGTCATACAAACGGAGGTTCACAATGAAGATGGTGAAAAGCCTCCTCCTCGGCTCCGCAGCCGGCTTGGTTGCGGTGACTGCGGGGCAGGCGGCCGATCTTCCCGTCAAGGCCAAACCGGTCGAATACGTGAAGGTCTGCAGCCTGTACGGGGCGGGCTTCTTTTACATCCCAGGCACCGACAAGTGCCTCAAGCTCGGCGGTTACTTCCGCGAGCAATGGGATATCCATGGCGCCGGCGATGCGCAGGCGTACATGAACTCCTCGGGCCGGTGGGATCGGACTGACACGTCCGAACTCCTCGTTCCGCACCCGCACGCTGTTCTCGATCGACGTGCGCGAGCAGTCAGCCTACGGCACGATCCGCGCCTACGGCACAATCGGTGCCCAGCAGACGACGCCGAACGACGCCAACTCGGCGGTGTTCTTCAACCGCAGCTTCGTGCAGTTTGCCGGTTTCACCGGTGGCCGCGCAGTGTCGTTCTTCGATCTGATCAGCTTCGATCCGTTCGGCTACGCCAACGTTCGGCCGAACCTGGGCAACACCGGCGCCACCGGCATCAACGTGTTCGCCTACACGTGGCAGCTCGGCAATGGCGCGTCGTTCTCGGTGTCGGCGGAAGATTCCTGCGCTGAGAACAATACCGGTTTGATCACCGGCGCCGGGCGGCAATGCCTGGTGGCCAATGCGGGCATCGCCGGCAGCTTGGGCGTGAACGCCATCACCTGGGACAACGCGGGCTACAACATCCCGAACATCGTGGCTTCGGCGCGCGTCGATCAGGCTTGGGGTAGCGCTCAGGTGATGGGCGCCTACCACAAGGTATCCGCCGGCTACTACGGCTCCACGTCGTCGTTCAACCAGAACTTGGGTCATCCGGGCGATGAGGCCGGGTGGGCGGTTGGCGCCGGCTTCATCCTGAAGGATGTCTTCGGCATGAAGGGTGATACCTTCGGCCTCCAGGGCAACTTCGCCGAGGGCGCATCAAGCTACCTCACGAACGGCCTGGGTGCGCTGGAAGGCTTCAGCGGCGGCGCCAGCGGTTTCGGCAACAGCGTTGCCATGGCGAGCGTCACCGATGGCATCTTCACCACCGGTTCGTCGATCGAGTTGACCACCGGCTGGACGATCGGTGGCATGTACGAGCATCACTGGACCCCGGACTGGAAGACGTCGGTCTATGGCGGCTACGTCAAGATCACGTATAACGACACCGCGGCCCAGATGTACTGCGGCTACTCGTCGAGCGCCCCGCGCGGTTCGGCGAGCACCTCGAGCGGTGCGCTCGGCGCCATCGTCTCCTCGTGCGATCCGAACAACGACTACTGGTCGGTGGGCACGCGGACGCAGTGGAACCCGAACTCGAACCTCGATCTCGGCGTCGACTTCATGTGGAACCACCTGGACACGGCGAACTCCGGCTTCGCTTCGCTGTCGGCTCAGGGCGCCCGTCCGGGGACATCCGGCGGCTCACTCACGGCACCGAACTCCACCTGGTACAACATCTCGAACTACGACGTGTACACGGTGGCCCTTCGCGCGCAGTACAACTTCCTGCCGTGATCGTCTGATCATTGCCAAATTGCGAGACCCCGGCGGCCTGTCTGCCGGGGTTTTTTTCTGTCCTTGGGGGAACGCTGCATAGCGCGTTCCGGCCGAAGACCTTTCGCTTGTCCCGGAACGAGCACTACCAAACGAGCGTCTGGGCTGGGTGGCTCAGGACTTTTCGCAGGCGTTCACGAATTCGCTCACGTGGAGGAGAAGGTCGCGCCCTTCGAGCAAGGGGACGTGGCCTTGATCGGGCACCTCGATGGACTTGAGTTTGAGGTGACGTGCGTGCATGGCCGTGACCGTTGCCGCCGAGAGAATGTCCGAATTTGCTCCACGAATGACCAGGACGGGGACGCGGATCAGCGCATCAAATTCGTTCCAAAGCGGCGCCAGCGGCCGTTCGATATCAATGTCTGAAAACGTGCGAGAGAGCCGAACGTCGTAAGTCGGCACGAGCGCGCCGCGCTTCACCTGCCAGGTCTTCTGCGCGGCGGCGCGCCATTGTTCCATCGTAAGCTTGGGAAATTGCGCATCGAACAAACGGCGTAAGATCTCGGAACCTTCTTCGTAGGTACGTGGCTGGGGCAGTCTGCCCACGTAGCTTTTAAGGCGCGCAAGCCCTTTGGGCTCGATGACGGGACCGATATCGTGAAGAACGGCACCCGCAATCATCGTCGGATGCGCCACCCCCATCTTCATGGTGAGGAGGCCGCCTCTTGAACTGCCCACGAATACGGCCGGACCGATCTCAAGCGCCGTAAGCACCGCAATGACGTCGGCGAGTTCGACCGAAAGATTATAGTTTGCGGGGTTGGGGTCATAATCGGATTGGCCACGGCCGCGTGAGTCGATCGCAATCACTCGGCGCGTTCGTCGCGAATCGCGCACCAGCATCGGCGCAAGCTGGTCGAAGTCGGCGACAGTCCGCGATAGTCCAGGCAAACATACGACGGCAAGTCCCGGCGCCGTGCTCTCGCCGAACGCGCGCACATGAAGTCTCAGGCCGTCCTGTGCGGTAACGAAAATGCTCTCGCCGGCGTCGGGCTTATCTGCCGTCGCCGCGTCAGTGTCCGCGCCTGTCTTGTCAGCCGTTTCCATGTTGGCCTCGTTCCGCGAGAGTCCTGACGGCTGCTGCGATACGTTGAAAAACATCCGGCCAATCGCCGGCCTCACGCTGCCGGAACAGCCGCATCGTCGGATACCACGGACAGTCCTCGCCTTCGAGCCGCCAGCGCCAGTCCGGCACGAGCATGAGCGCGAGCAGGACCGGCCGCTCCAGCGCACCGGCAAGATGGGCGATCATCGAATCGCTGGTGACCACCAAATCGAGCGCTTCCAATAGAGCCGCGGTTTCCAGCACTGCGTCGGCGCCGATGTCCGAACTGTCAAGCGGCTGCTCGATCTTGTCACGGAAAGAAACATCCGCGATCTGGCGCGCGCCGGGCTCCTTCTGCAGCGAAATAAGCCGCACATTTTCGATGTTCGCCAGCGGCGCAAAGTGCGTAAGCGGAATCGATCGGATGCGGTCCTGCGTCATGCGCGGGTTGCCTTGCCAATGAATGCCGATCTTGAAGCCGCTGCCGAGTTGTCGTCTCCATCGTTCGAGCCGCTCGGGATCGGCCGTGAGATAGGGCGTTGTCGGCGGGATCGTTTCGACGCTCGTGCGAAGGACGTGCGGGAGGCTGAGCATGTTGACCCAGCGCACGGGGCCGAGGCGCGAGACGTCGTCCTCGCTTGCAACAACGCTTGCCACACCGGAGAGCGATTTGAACAAGGGGACGAGCTTGGGATCCGGCCATACTGCGACCCGGTGCCCCCGCTCGGCGAGGAGCGGGACGTAGCGGCTGAAGTTGATCTGGTCCCCCAATCCCTCCTCACCCTTGATGAGAAGCGTCTCGGTGGAGGGTGCTTCGCCGTTCCACATCGGCAGCTTTGCTAGGACGGACGGCGTCCTGAGGCGAAACGACAGGCGCCGCTCGTGCTTTGGCCAGGCCTCAAGCCAGCGCCCATGCAGGCGATCGATGAACGAGACCGTGTAGAGAACCTCGTCATCGGGGGAAAGCTGCACGGCGGCGTCGGCATCCGCCTGACCTTCGGCGAAGCGGCCCAGCGTGTGATAGGCAGCGGCGCGCCGCAGTCGGACCTGCGCCATGCGGCGGGGGTCGCCGCCAAAAACGTTCAAGGCTATGGCGCGATCGAAACTCGCAACGGCGAGATCCTGGCGGCAAAGATCCTCATAGGCGAGGCCGACGCTATAATGGGCTTCGGCCAGATTGGGATCGATGGCAAGCGCGCGCTCATAGCTTGCCAAAGCCTCTTCGAATCGGTCGAGGGCGCGCAGCGAATTACCGCGATTGATCCAACCGCCCACGAGAGTTGCGTCGAGCGCAAGCGCGCGATCAAAGCTCTCAATCGCTTCGGCATGCCGGTCGCGCGCCGCGAGTACGTTGCCGCGATGCAGGTAGGCGTCGGCCAGCAACGGTTGTTGCAAGATGGCGCGATCGAGATTCTTGAGCGCATTGTCGTAGTCGCCGGATTGTCCCTGGGCGGCGCCGAGAAACATATGCGCGCGAGGATGTTTCGGCGCCATCCTGGTGACTTTGCGCAAGAGCTTGATCGAGTCGTCGAACCGGCCTTGCTGCCCACACGCCACACCTAAGAAGAACAGCGCGTCGATGTTCTTGGGCTCGCGTCCGAGGATGGCGGAATAGCGCGCTGCCGCTTCGTCGATGGCGCCGCGCTCATGCAGGCCGATCGCTTCCAGCAGGAGAGGAGCAGAGGGCTTGTTCACCGCATTTTCCGATGGATCACTGGCGCGCGAGTGCCTAGGTTCGTGCGCATTCGCAATGTAATTGTCTCCGGCGGGCGCTGCAATTGGCGCTTCGCTCCGACCGACGGCAAATTCGTGTTCGATTTCATGGCCTTGCTACCAATCCTTCATTTGGCTTGTCGCTATCTCCCCGGTAATGCCTGAGCCGATTATGACCTCGCTCAAGACCGCGGATTTGCTGGAAAACGCGTTGGCACTCCACCGGCGCGGCGCAGTCGCCGACGCTGCTGCGGGCTATGCCGAGGTGTTGAAGCAGGAGCCGGCCAACGCTGCTGCTCATTACTACCTCGCGATGATTTCTTGCCAGCATGGCCGTTTCGCCGAGGGTGTCGGCCTGGTGCAAAAGGCGCTGGCGGCCGATCCGCAGGACCCTCGCGCGCACCTTCTGTTGGGTCGCGCCCTGAGCGCCCTGGGTCGGCCGAGGGAAGCGCTCGACAGCCTCGATCGAGCGATTGCGCTCGCGCCCGAGGTCGCACAGGCGCATGGCGTTCGGGCCAACATTCTCAGCGACATGGGCCATTTCGCCGATGCCGTCACGAACTATGATCGGGCGCTCGCCCTGCAGCCGGGTTCTGTCGAAGACTGGTTTAATCGCGGCCTTGCCCTTCAATCCCTTGGTCGGCGCTGAAGAGGCCATTTCGAGCTTCGATCGGGCGATCGCCGGCAAACCCGATTTCGTGGCATCGCATCTGCGGCGCGCGATCGCGCTGTCGGATCTCGGGCGCCACGATGATGCACTCGCCGCCGCCGATCGCGCGCTGGGCGTTGCGCCGAATGATGTCGATGCGCTGACGCTGCGCGCAATCGCACTGGGCGCTCTCGGCAGGCCACAAGAGGCAATCGTCAGTTTCGATCGCGCTCTCGTGCTGGCGCCGAGCCGGGCCGAGACGCTGGTCCTGCGCGGGCTCGCGCTTAATGCCCTTGGCAGGGCCGACGAGGCTCTAGCCAGTGTCGATCGGGCACTGGCGATCACGCCGGGACGCGCCGATGCGCTCGCCGCCCGCGGCCGTATCCTCAATGCACTCAAGCGTCCCGCCGAGGCGCTTGAGGCGACCAAGTCGGCGCTGACAATCGAGCCACACCGTCGCGACGCGCTTCTCGATCACGGTCTCGCGCTGCTTGCTCTTGATCGGCCCGTCGAGGCGCTGGCCGCCTTCGAGCAAATTCTCCCGCGCAATCCCGACGATATCGACGGGCTGTTCAATCGGGGCTGTGCGTTGAGCAAACTCGACCGCAAGGAGGAGGCGCTTGCCTGCTTCACGCGCCTTCTCGCCATTGTGCCAGGGCACATCGACGCGCTGGCGCATCGCGGCGGCCTGTTGCAGGAGCTTAATCGGCCCGCCGAGGCCCTTGCCTGCTACGAACAGGTGCTGGTGCAAAAGCCGTCGGGCATCGACGTGCTGCTCAATTGCGGCACCGTTCTGCAGGATCTCGGCCGCCCTGCCGAGGCGCTCGTTTGCTACGAGAAAGTCCTGGCTCTCGATCCGAACCATGCGCCAGCGCATTTCAATGTCGCCCTTATCAAATTGCAGGCTGGCGACTACCGTCAGGGCTGGGCTGAATACGAGTGGCGTACCAAGCTTGCCGACTTCGCCCTGCCGTCACGCGACTTGCGGACCCCGGAGTGGCGCGGCGAAACCTCCATCGCGGGAAAAACGATATTGCTGGTCGGCGAGCAGGGTCTCGGCGATACGCTGCAGGCCGTGCGTTTTGTGCCGCTGGTCGCCCAGGCCGGAGCCAAAGTTATTCTCGCCGTGCAGCCTCCGCTTCGGGAGCTGTTGTCCTCGGTAGAAGGCGTCGGCGCTGTTCCCGCGGTCGGCGACCCGCTGCCGGCGATCGATTGTCACTGTCCGTTGATGAGCCTGCCGTTCGCCTTCAAGACCGACGCATCGAATATTCCGCGCCACGTCCCCTATATCTCGGCGCCGCCAGCGCGTGTGCCATTGTGGCGAGACCGGCTGCCAGCCGGGGCAGGCGTGCGCGCCGGCGTCGTCTGGTGCGGAAATCCAAAATTCAGCCGCGACTATGGACGCTCGATGTCGTTGTCGCAATTTTCGCCGCTGCTGACTGTGGAAGGGGTCAGCTATGTCAGCCTCAATCCGGGCGTCGGCGAGCGCGACGTGGCCACACTGCAGGGAATGCCACGCGTTACTAACATCGCCCGCGAATTTCGCGATTTTGCCGATACGGCGGCAGTGCTGGCCTCGCTCGACCTTGTTATCACGACCGATACGGCGGTTGCGCATCTCGCCGGCGCGATGGGCAAGCCACTATGGATTCTGCTCGGGGTCGGCGGAGATTGGCGCTGGCAGCGCGAGCGCGCGGATTGTCTGTGGTATCCGAGCGCGCGGCTGTTCCGCTGTGCGGTGCCCGGCGGTTGGGCCGAAGTTGTCGCGCGCGTGCGCGCCGAATTGGCGGCGTTCGCTGCCAGTTAGCTCAAAAAGCGACGAACTCGCTTGAGGAAACCACGAACCCCAGGACGGCCGTGATCAGCCGGTCGTAGTCGTCGCCCTGAACTGCGGACAGCCGCCGCAGCAGCGGTTCGGGGATGGCTTTGAGGTCGCGCTCAATGAAAAACGAGTATCGCAAGAGAGCGATGATCTCTCGCGTGATTTCTGTATCCTTGGCGCGGTCGGAGATCGTGCTCCATCCGGCCTCGCTGAACTGGATGCTCGTGATGAAGGGAAAGATGCATCCCAGGCGCAGCCGGCCCTCTTGCGCTTCCTGGCGGGCGAATATGTCGACCGCCATGTTCGGTCCGGCGTCGAGACCGCGCCGCAGTGCAGACAGCACTTTGTCGAGCGACTTTCGCGGCACCAGATACGACTGAAAGCCGCTCTGATAGGCCGTGCTGAAATCGAGCACGTTGAACTTCGGCGTTTGGCTCTGGTGATAGGAATCGAACAGCTTTTTGAACTGGCGCAACAGCAGGATATCGAGCGCGATGCCGGTGTCGGTGAAGATCAGATCGAAGTAGTCGAACATGCCCCCGGCATCGAACCCGCTGACGATCTGTTCGAGGCGCGGTGACAGAACCACGTCGTCTTCCAGGATATGGATCGTGCCGTCAGTGTTCCGCGCGCTTTCAAGCGCGCGATAGTGCGATTGAAAGCAGGCATACTCCCCCGTCGTGATGTTGCCGGGTGTCCCGGTCAACAGCCGGCCGTCCAGGCCGGCGAAGCGGGAATAGCGCTGCTGCAGATGATACTGGTTCAGTTGCGCTTCAATCTGTTCTCGCCGGTTGGGGCTGCGGTCGAGATTGATGAACAGGCCCCGGTAGGTCGGCCGGTCGGGCATCTTGGCGGGCTGATTGCCGGAGCTGTAGCTGATTGAATACGGTCCGGCCATGCGACCCCGAATATCAGATGTTAGTCCAATAGCACCCTTAACCGCCGCGCCGCAGGTCGGCCTCAATCATCAGGCGGGAATTGTTGTCGATGCGGGCACGATAGACCTGCATGTTTTCAATGATGCGCTGGACGTAATTGCGCGTTTCCGAGAATGGGATGCGTTCGATCCAGTCGACCGGATCGACCTTTGGATCGCGCGGATCGCCATATTGCTCGATCCATTCCTTCGCCCGGCGTCTGCCGGCGTTATAGGAGACGAAAGCCAGAATATAGGAGCCGCGATAATCGTTGATCACATCGCCGAGCTCAGCCGTTCCAATCTGCGCATTGTAGACCACGTCGTCCATGAGGCGGCGCTGATCGAACGAGACGCCAAACTTTTTGGCGATCGTGCGGCCGGCATCGGGCGTAACCTGCATGAGGCCGAGCGCATTGGCGCTGGACACGGCGCGCCAGTTGAACGCGCTTTCCTGGCGCGCGATCGAATAGACCACGCAAGGCTCCACCTGCGGGCCGATCTGCCGATACTCGGGCACACCGAATGTCGGAAAGGCATAGTACTCAAACGGAAAGCCGTGCCCGAGTGCGGTTTTGCCGATGAGCAGCGTGGTGCGCGCATCGTTGTGGTGCATCGCGATCTGGGCGAGGGTTGCGAGCGCGTTGGCGTCGGTCGACTTGTCGGCGAGGTCGGCGGCCATGGTGGCCACGAGATCACGCGCGTCGACGGCGTAGAGGATTTCGAATGCCCGCGCCACCTCGAGATCACGCAGACCCGCCGGCGGTTCCTGCAATGATCGTAACGTCACCTCGCGAAGGCCAAGGCGGGCCCGCGCCAACTGTCCGTAATAAGCCGTCGGATAACGCGCCGCGACTTCGTATTGCGCTCGCGCGTCTTGTTCGTGCCCGAGCGCCTCGGCGGCGCGGCCTTGCCAGTAGAATGAGCGCGCAAGAGTGATGGGATTGGTAACCCCATCGGCGATCCGGGCAAAGTGCGGGAGCGCCAGCGCCGGTTGTCGCAAGAAACGCAGCGCGATCCAGCCGGCGGTGAATTGCTGCTCGGCCCGATAATTCTCGTTGGTCGGCGGCGCTGCACCGTTGGCGACTTCGTAAGCCATTTTGAAATCGCCGAGATCGAGCAGCTTGCGCGCCACCAACCGCCGTTCGATCCACCATTGGTCGAGATCCGATAGCTTTGCCGGGTCACGGGGCGCAGCGATCATCCACCGGGCGGCCTCGGCGATCTTGTCGGAGCGGCGCAGCCATTGGATGCGGCTGAACATGTAGCCGGGATCATGCTGCGCCGCGGCCGGTATGGCCTCGAGCAATGCCTTGGCATTCGAAGATTTGTTGATGACCGCGGCACGCGCCTTGGCGATGGCGAATTCGACGCCATCGAGATGATGTGCCGCGCGCATCGCCGCGTCTTCGTCATCGACATAGAAGCGCGCGTCCATGCGCGCTTTATCGTCCGCTGGAGTGATAAGGCCCGCGAAGCCTGCGCGGGCCTGCGCTTCGAGGTCTGCGGAGAAGCCATCGTTGCGCCAGGCCTCGCGGATGGCTTGTTGAGCGCTTGCGGAATCGCCTTGGGAAAGAAACGCGCGCGCCAGTGCGAACAAGCCTTTGGCGGTATGGGGCGGGTCGGTCCGGAAGAAGGCGGTGACGGTTTGAGGGTCGATTTGCTGCTGCCACAGCGCAGCTTCGGCATGGCGTCGCAGCGTTACGATGCTCGGCCAGCTCGGATTGGCGGCGATGAACGCAGCGTAGCGCGAGAAATCCGCGTTGCCTTCGTCGCTACGCAGGATGATCCACTCGACAAGCTTGCGGGCGAGGGGATCGGATATCGTGCGTTCGATATCGGTCGCCTCGTCCTGCTGGCGTTTGCGCACCAGATCGATGGCCTGTTTGACGGCCGCGATATCCAAGGGCGATGTGGACGAGCTTGTCGCCATCGCCAGCGCCGGCGCGTAACGAGCCGGTGGGCTGGTGTGCGCTGACGGAGACGGCGCAGACCCATAGGGGCGCGCTTGCGCCGGCCCATTAGTGAAGGATGAGGCGGGAACCGATGCGGTCGTCGCGGATAGTGTGGTCGGCGGCGTCGCCTTGCGGGCAGCAGATTTGGCGGACTTTTCGCCCTTAAGCAAAGGCCGAGGCTGCGGTAAGGGAACGGGCCCCTTCAGCGGCTTGGCGTAGGTTCCGCTCGCCAGCAGGCTCGCGGCCGCGATAAGGACGATGAGCCGAATACCAGTCATCAGCACCGACCCTCCGGCGGCCATACTCATCGTTGCGAATACAGAGTACCTCTTCGGCTGGTAAGATTGACGAAATCCTAAAGCCGGCAAACGCCGCGGCATAAGCAGGTTTCGCGGCAAAAGCGGGGCATCGGCCGCGCACGTCTCGGTTCGATGTCGGCCAACCCGCGAATCCGATCGCTCCGTTCGACGCCAAAATCACACGAGAATCTTCAATTCGCCAGTCCTTTTGGTCGGCTCTAAAGGCGGCAAACGCCCGTACTGGAGAGCGTCGCGAGCGGTTGAAACGAGGGCATAAAGCGTTAAAGGCTCTTTAAAGCCCCACCATGACCCGATATTTATGCCTCGCGGCCGGGACCTCATGCCGCGGGCGTTCTGCCTGCGGCGAGGACGCCCCGTCAGGGATCATGTCATGACTGCCAAGACGAACTTCCGGGGCTCTTTCACAGCACTCGTCACGCCATTCAACAATGGCTCTGTCGACGAGAAGGCGTTCCGCAACCTGGTCGATTGGCAGATCGCCGAGGGAACCAACGGTCTCGTCCCGGTCGGCACCACCGGCGAAAGCCCGACGCTGTCCCACGAAGAGCACCACGACGTCGTCGAATGGTGCATCGATCAGTCGCGTGGGCGGGTACCGGTCGTGGCGGGCGCCGGATCCAATTCGACCAAAGAAGCGATCGACCTCGCGCGCCACGCCGAAGAGGCCGGCGCCGACGCGGTGCTCATCGTCACGCCGTATTACAACAAGCCGACGCAGGAAGGCCTTTATCAGCACTTCAAGGCGATCAACGACGCGATCGGGATTCCGATCATCATCTACAATATTCCGGCACGTTCGGTGGTCGACATGTCCGTCGATACGATGAAGCGCCTCTTCGCGCTCAAGAACATCGCGGGTGTCAAGGATGCGACGGCCAACGTCGTCCGCGTGTCACAGCAGCGCGAGGCGATGGGCGCCGACTTCAATCAGCTTTCGGGCGAAGATGCCACCGCGCTCGGCTTCATGGCCCACGGCGGCCATGGCTGCATCTCGGTCACGTCCAACGTGGCGCCGCGGTTATGCGCCGAGTTTCAGGCCTGCTGCCTGAAAGGCGACTACGCCGGTGCGCTCAGGATTCAGGACAAGCTGATGCCGCTGCACACCGCGCTCTTCATCGAAACAAATCCAGCGCCGGCGAAATACGCGCTGTCGCTGCTCGGCAAGTGCGCTGAGACCGCGCGCCTTCCGATGGTGCCCGTTGCCGACAAAACCCGTGCCGCGGTGCGCGACGCCATGGTTCACGCGGGGCTGATCAACTGAAGCGCCGCAGTTCGTGGGACGAGTTTCCACGAAGCAAGCGCGATGACGAAGCCGCTTGTCGATAAAGCTGGGAGAGATGGATGCTCGAGGAATTCAAGAAATTCGCGATGCGCGGCAATGTGGTGGATCTCGCCGTCGGCGTGATTATCGGCGCGGCCTTCGGCGGCATCGTGAATTCGCTGGTCAACGACATCGTCATGCCGATCATTGGCGCGATCACCGGCGGACTGGATTTCTCCAACTACTTCATCCCCCTGTCGTCGAAGGTAACAGCGACCTCGCTCGCTGAAGCGAAAAGGCAAGGTGCGGTGCTTGCTTACGGAAGTTTTCTGACGATTGTCCTGAACTTCTTGATTGTCGCGTGGGCACTGTTCTTCTCCATCAAGGGTATCAATCAGCTGCAGAAGCCCGCGCCGCCAGCGCCGACGGGGCCGTCCCCGGAAGTACAATTGCTGACCGAGATCCGCGACGCGTTGAAAAATCGTTGAGCGTGGCGGCATGGCGGCAAAGGATGAGAGAAAGCTCCGTGTCGTCGCCGACAATCGCAAGGCGCGATTCAATTATTTCATCGACGACACATTCGAGGCCGGCGTGGCGCTCACTGGCACTGAAGTCAAATCGCTGCGGCAAGGCAAGGCCACGATCGGCGAGTCCTATGCCGATGCGCGCGGCGGAGAGATCTGGCTGATCAATTCCAACATACCGGAATACAAGCAGGCGAACCGGTTCAATCACGCGCCGAAGCGGCCGCGGAAGCTGTTGCTGCACCGCCGCCAGATCAACAAGCTCGTCGGCGCCGTCGAGCGCGAGGGCATGACGCTCGTGCCTCTCAAGCTGTATTTCAACGAGAAGGGCCGCGCCAAAGTCGAACTGGCGCTGGCGCGCGGCAAGAAACTCTACGACAAACGCGAGACCGAGAAGAAACGCTCGTGGGATCGCGAGCGAGGCCGATTGCTGCGGCAGAAGGGCTAGGAATGCTTCCGACCAGGCTCGATCATTGTGTCATTCACGTCTCGGATTGGGAGCGGTCGAACCAATTTTACACAACCGTGTTGGGCGCGGAACTCGTGAAGCGACCGGCGGGCTTTGCCTATCGGTTCGGCGACAAGCAACTCAACGTCCACGGGCCAGGCGTGACGCCGGCCGAAGTGGCTCGCCTTCCTGTCGCGCCCGGCAACAGCGATCTATGCTTCGAATGGATGGGGCCGATTGCCGATGCCATCGCCCATCTCGAACGCTGTGGCGTCGCCGTCGAACGCGGCCCGATACGCCGCTTTGGCGCGAAAGGCGAGGGGACCAGCGTTTACTTCCGCGATCCTGACGGCTCGCTGATGGAATTCATGTCATACGCATGATCCCGAAAAAAGTGGAGGCCGGTGTTCGGAAAGGATCATGCGCAAGAGATTTCATGATCCCGAAAAAGTGGGAGCCGCTTCCGAAACGAGGTCAAGCGCAAGACATTCAGGAGGAAATTGAATGAGTGAAGCTCCTGGCACGCACAATCCGAGCTTTCTTCCTTCGGATATTCCGGCACCGCAAGACGATGGCGCCGCGCGGCATCTCGCCGGCATGAGACTGCCCGATGTGGAATTGCCCGCAACCATGGGCGCGCCCGTCAATCTGTCACGGCTCAAGGGCCGCGCCGTCGTCTATGTTTATCCGCGCACCGGTGTGCCAGGGGTGGATCCGCCATCGGGCTGGGATCAGATTCCCGGCGCCCGCGGATGCACGCCGCAATCGTGCGGCTTTCGCGACCATTTTGCCGATCTGAAATCGCTTGGAGTCGATTCAGTATTCGGCATCTCGACCCAAGATACGGATTACCAGCGCGAAGCCGCCGAGCGGCTGCACCTGCCGTTTCCGCTCCTGTCCGATGCTGCACGGAAACTTGCGCGCGCCGCCAATCTTTCCCACTTTTTCAGTCGCCGGAATGACGCTGCTCAAGCGGATGGCGCTCATCGTCGAGGACGGCGTGGTTCTGAAAGTATTCTATCCGGTGTTCCCGCCGGACAAGAACGCCGAGGAGGTGATCGGCTGGCTGCGTGCAAACAAGTAAATCGCACAGCGTCGCGTGCTGAGACCGCGCATTTCATGCTTTTTCTTCATCAAGAAATCTCCGCACCTGCGCGAAGACATTCCGAAACATCTCTGGCGTCAGCACGCCGGTATTCGTGTTATAGCGCGAGCAGTGGTAGCTATCGAACAGCGTGATTGCGCCCATCGGATGCGAGCGGCCGTGAGCGAATGGATGCGCGGACCGGCGCGCACTCTGGGCCGTGATGAACGTTTCATGAGCAATGCGCCCAAGTGCCACGACCGCGCGAAGCTTTGTCATTTCTTTGATCGTCGCGGCGAGGAATTCGCGACACGTTGCGATCTCTTGAGGCGTAGGCTTGTTCTCCGGCGGCACACAGCGGACAGCATTGGTGATCCGGCAATCGCGGAGTTTGAGGCCGTCGTCGGGACTGGCCTGGTAGGATCCCTCGGCAAAGCCGAATTCCCGCAGCGTGGCATAAAGCAGATCGCCGGCGTAGTCGCCGGTGAACGGCCGCCCGGTGCGGTTGGCGCCGCGCAGCCCAGGCGCAAGGCCGACGATCAACAGTCGCACATCGCTCGAACCGAATGAGTCGACCGGAGCGTTGAACCACTCGGGCTCACGCGCGCGCCAAGTCTTGCGGAACGCAGCGAGCCGAGGACAACGCGGACAATTGCGGCCGGGGATGCCGCACGAACGCGGCATTGTCTCTAATCGTCGTCGAAGTCCTCGTCGACCTCGACCTCGACCCGTTGCGGCGCGGCGCTGCGCTGCAGGAATTGCGGGGTGTGCCGCGGCTCGCGAGCTTCTCTCGGCTCACGCGCCGACCGTTCGTTCGGATCGCGTCCGATTTTAGATTGCAGATCGATAATATCGAGGAACTGATCGGCTTGGCGCCGCAGTTCGTCGGCCACCATCGGCGGCTGCGTCGAGATCGTGGACACGACGATGACGCGGACACCGCGTCGTTGCACGGCCTCGACAAGCGAGCGGAAATCGCCGTCTCCCGAGAAAAGAACCATCTGATCGATGTGCGGCGCGAGTTCCATGGCATCGACTGCGAGTTCGATGTCCATATTGCCTTTGACCTTGCGGCGGCCGGTCTGATCGACGAACTCTTTGGTCGCTTTGGTCACGACGGTGTAGCCGTTGTAATCGAGCCAATCGATCAACGGCCGGATTGAAGAATATTCCTGATCCTCGATCACCGCCGTGTAATAGAACGCGCGCACCAGATAGCCGCGTGACTGAAACTCCCGAAGCAGACGTTTGTAGTCGATGTCGAAGCCGAGCGACTTCGCCGTGGCGTAGAGGTTGGCTCCATCAATAAATAGCGCGATTTTTTCGTTCTGTGCCGACATTTGGATCTCTCGTCAGTGTCACTCGTGCTAAAACCGGATCGGCCGCAATGCAGTTCGACAGTTCCGGCGTTTTTCAAATCAGGTGTCGCCGTCGGGAACATTCAACGTGCGAAGTACTCGCCTGCAGCGCACAGTGGCAAGTTAACTGCGGCCGAATTACTGCGGCACGCCGTCACGGTGAGTCCGAAAGTATGATTCGGAATGCCGCGACCCGGTTCCCGAGTTTGGGGTAACAGAGCCCCGGGCGATCGCCAAGTTAAATATCGCCCCTCAAGTATTACATCCGACGATTGGAAAATGCTTTGGCGTGAACGACTTGGACATTGGCGCGAACGACTTGGACAATCGACGATTGAAGCTTCAAAGACCCTCTTGCGCTGGCGGGCGCGTAACGGTACGTAACCCTCAATATTTTGGACGAGGTCCCATTGTGGCCGTCCTAGCCTTTCCAGGAGCCCGATTATGGCCCGCGTTACAGTCGAAGATTGCATTGATAAGGTCGAGAACCGGTTCGACCTCGTTTTGCTGGCGAGCCATCGCGCCCGCATGATCTCCTCCGGCACGCAGATCACTGTCGAGCGCGACAACGACAAGAACCCGGTCGTGGCGTTGCGCGAGATCGCCGAGCAGGCGATTTCACCCGAGGACCTCAAGGAGGAGCTCGTCCACTCGCTGCAGAAATATGTCGAGGTTGACGAGCCCGAGCCTGAAGCGGTCCCCCTGATCGGCGCTCCGGGCACCGGCGTCGATGCCGACGATACCGACGTCACCACCGACCGCATGACGGAAGAGGAACTGCTCAAGGGTCTGGAAGGGCTTACCCCTCCGGAAAGCCAGCCCGAGCCGGATGTCGGTGACGAAGAGGAGTAAGCTCCTCGGCTCGCCCCTCCATTTGGGGCCATTCCTTAACGAAACATTGACCTTTAGCGGGCGACATTGATCGCCCCATTGCCGTTTCGTCGGCGGCCACGCCTGTCTTGTGGCGTGGGCGTCGCTGCATGATATCCTTGTGGTCAATCTCCGGTGAACCTGTGCTCGAAGCCGAAGATCGCCAAAGGGACGTCATGGCGCGCTCGCCGATCGATCTGCCGCGGATGCAGAACCAGTCCCGCTCGCGGGTAGCGCTGGCGCGCGGCCCGAACCTGGTCCCGCAGGCCGGCGAGCAAGTACCGCCGAAGCCTCGCAAGCCGCGGATGATGCGGCAATACGAGTTGATCGATCGCGTCAAGCAGTACAACCCGGCGGCCAACGAGGAACTGCTCAACCGCGCCTATGTCTACGCGATGCGGGCCCACGGCGAGCAGAGACGCGAGTCGGGCGATCCCTATTTTTCGCACCCGCTTGAAGTCGCCGCGATCCTGACCGACCTCAAGCTCGACGATGCCACCATCGCCGCGGCCCTTCTTCACGACACGATCGAAGATACCGACGCAACCCGCGCCGAAATCGACCGATTGTTTGGCCACGAAATCGGCCGGCTGGTGGAAGGCCTGACCAAGCTGATGCGGCTCGATCTCGTCTCCAAAGAGGCCAAGCAGGCTGAGAACCTGCGCAAGCTTCTGCTCGCCATTGCCGACGACGTGCGTGTCCTTTTGATCAAGCTCGCCGATCGCTTGCACAACATGCGCACGCTCGCGCATCGGCCACCCGAGGCGCGGCGCCGCACGGCCGAAGAGACGCTCGAGATCTATGCCCCCCTGGCTGGGCGGATGGGCATGCAGGAGATGCGCGAGGAGCTCGAGGACCTGTCGTTTCGCGAGCTCAATCCCGAGGCGCACAAGGTCATCACCGAGCGGCTCGAAGCATTGGCCGCGCGCAGCAGCACCTGGATTACCGAGATCGAGCAGCAGCTCGCCAAAAAGCTCGGCGACCGCGGCATCGCCGCCGAGGTTTCGGGCCGGCGCAAGCGCGCCTATTCGATCTGGCGCAAGATGGAGCGGAAGTCTGTCGGCTTCGAGCAGCTGTCGGACATTTTTGGCTTCCGCGTTGTGGTGGGAAGCGTCGCCGAATGCTACCAGGCGCTCGGCATCGTCCATGTCAGTTGGCCGGTCGTGCCTGGCCGGTTCAAGGATTACATTTCGACGCCGAAGCAGAACGACTACCGCTCGATCCACACCACCGTGATCGGTCCCGGCCGGCAGCGCGTCGAACTGCAGATCCGCACCCGCGAGATGCAGCAGATCGCCGAATACGGCATCGCCGCGCACGCGCTCTACAAGGACGACGTCGGCTCGCCGACAGAAATGCTGTCACGAGAGTCGAACGCCTATGCCTGGCTGCGCCGCACCATCGAGCTCCTTGCCGAAGGCTCCAATCCCGAGGAGTTTTTGGAGCATACCAAGCTCGAACTGTTCCATGATCAGGTGTTCTGCTTCACCCCGAAGGGCAAGCTGATCGCGCTGCCGCGCGGCGCTACGCCGATCGATTTCGCCTACGCGGTCCATACCGATGTCGGCAACATGGCGATCGGCGCCAAGATCAACGGCAAGATCGGTCCGCTCAGTTCGCCGTTGCAGAATGGCGACGAAGTTCAGATTCTGACCTCGAAGGCGCAGACCGCGCCGCCGGCGGCCTGGGAGTCGATTGTCGTCACCGGCAAGGCGCGCGCCTCGATCCGCCGGGCCACGCGCGCCGCCGTGCGCAACCAATATTCCGGCCTCGGCCGGCGCATCGTCGAGCGGCTCTGCCAGCGTGCCAAGATCGGCTATTCGGACGAGCAGCTCGAAGGCGCGCTGCCGCGGCTCGCCCGGGCCTCGATCGACGACGTGATGTCGGCGGTCGGTCGCGGCGAGATGAAGGCCGCCGACGTCGTGCGCGCCATGTATCCCGACTACAAGGATGAGCGCGTCACGCCGCTCGCACCGAAGGCGGAGAGCGGATGGTTCGGGCTCAAGAAGGCCAAAGCGGTCAAGTTCAAGCTTCCAGGCGACGGCGAGAACCGCGCGGCGATTCCCATCCGCGGTATCAACACCGATCTGCCGGTACGTTTTGCGCCGAACGGCGGAGCGGTTCCGGGCGACCGGATCGTCGGCATCATGACGCCGGGCGAGGGCATCACCATTTATCCGATCCATTCGGAAGTTCTGAAGCAATTCGAGGATGAGCCGGAACGCTGGCTCGATGTGCGCTGGGACGTCGACGATAAAGTGCCGCAGCGATTTCCGGCGCGGCTTGCCGTGCAGTCGGTGAACGAGCCGGGCACGCTTGCGCAAATCGCCCAGGTGATCGCCGAGCACGACGGCAACATCGACAACATCAAGATGACGCGGCAGTCGCCGGATTTCACCGAGCTGGTGATCGACCTCGAGGTCTACAACCTCAAACACCTCACATCGATCATCTCGCAGCTACGGGCGAAAAAAGTGGTCGCCAACGCCGAGCGCGTGAACGGATAAGCACGCAGACGGACATCGGCATGCCGGCTCTCGCTCCCATCCGCCTCGGCGTCAACATCGATCATGTCGCGACTGTTCGTAATGCGCGGGGCGGGCGCCACCCGGATCCGGTGAAGGCAGCCGAGATTGCCATCGCGGCGGGAGCTGATGGCATCACTGCGCACTTGCGGGAGGATCGCCGCCACATCGTCGATGACGATGTCACGCGTCTCAAGGATCGGATCGCGAAACTCAACCTTGAAATGGCAGCGACGGGGGAGATGGTCGAGATTGCACGTAAGCTGCGGCCGCACGCCGCCTGCATCGTTCCCGAGCGACGGCAGGAGCGCACGACCGAGGGTGGACTCGACGCCGCCGGTCAACGCGAAGCGCTGCGGGGAGCGGTCGGCGCGCTGTCCGAGGCCGGCATCCGCGTTTCTTTGTTCATTGCGGCGGAACCGGCGCAGATCGAAGCCGCCGTTGCCATCGGTGCGCCGGTCATCGAAATTCATACCGGCGCCTGGTGTGACGCATTGGCGGCCGGCGACGCTGCAACAGGCGCCGCTGAATTCGACCGCATCCTGCACGGCGCCGCGCTCGCCAAGCGTGCCGGCCTTGAGATTCACGCCGGTCACGGTCTCGACTTTGTCACCGCGGAACGAATTGCGCAGTTGCCCGAGATCGTCGAACTCAACATCGGTCATTTCCTGATCGGCGAAGCAATTTTCGACGGCCTCGGCACCGCAGTGCGCAGGATGCGCGCCGCGATGGATCGGGGCAGGGCGCAACACGAGAGCAGGCCATGATCCTCGGCATCGGTTCCGACATTGCGGACGTGCGCCGCATCGCCAAGGTGATCGAACGCCACGGCGATCGGTTCCTCGATCGCGTTTTCACTCCGATTGAAAGGGCGCTCGCCGACCGGAGAAGAAATCGAATCGAAACTTACGCCAAGCGTTTCGCGGCCAAAGAGGCCTGCGCCAAGGCATTGGGAACCGGATTGCGCGCCGGCGTGTGGTGGCGCGACATGGGCGTGGTCAACTTGCCTTCGGGGCGACCGACCTTCGCGCTCACCGGCGGGGCTAATCGCCGCCTTCAGGCCATTACGCCGGCCGGATACGAGGCGCGTATCGATCTCACAATCACCGACGAGGGACCGATGGCCCATGCCTTCGTCATTATCTCTGCGGTCGCCCAATAGCCGACGTGATCGCCTGCTCGCTTCCGCGTTGTTCGCGTGCGAATCGGCGGAGGAATGTGAACCGCGGAAAGCGGTGATGAAATATTTGTCATGTGTCTGTCGGTCAAGGTCAAGCCAATGAAATCATTGAGTAAAAGTGGCAAAGTCGACGCCGCGGCGAAAGCCCGCGCGCAATTGCTTGTGTCTGCCTCAAGGGTTACAAAGCGCGGGGCGGCTGAGCCGGGACGATAGGCTGATGAGCGTGCAAACTGGAACCAAGCGGAAAGAGGGCGGGTTTGCCGAGACGGTACGCGTGGTCTTTCACGCTCTCATCATCGCTCTCGTCATTCGTACGTTTCTGTTCCAGCCCTTCAATATCCCTTCGGGCTCGATGATACCGACGCTGCTCGTCGGCGATTATCTGTTCGTCTCGAAATATTCGTACGGCTATACCCATTACTCTTTGCCGTTTTCACCGCCGATCTTCTCCGGACGGATTTTTGGTTCCGATCTCAAGCGCGGCGATGTGGTGGTGTTCCGCCTGCCGAAGGACGACAGCATCGACTACATCAAGCGCGTCATCGGACTACCGGGCGACCGCATCCAGATGATCGACGGCGTCCTCAACATCAACGGCGTGCCCGTCAAGCGCGAGCGGATTGACGATTACGTCACCGACGATGACGGCGTGGTGCAGCGCGTCAAGCGCTATCGCGAGACCTTGCCGAACGGCGTCGTTCATACGACGCTCGATCTGACCGACAACGGCTTCTACGACAACACCCCGGTCTATACCGTACCGCCGGGTCACTATTTCATGATGGGGGACAACCGCGACAACTCGACCGACAGCCGGGTGCTCAGCCAAGTCGGCTACGTCCCTTACGAGAACATCATCGGAAAGGCGCAGATCATCTTCTTCTCGATCAGGGATGGAACGCACGCTTGGGAGATCTGGCGTTGGCCGTGGGCAGTGCGCTGGGACCGGTTGTTCACGCTAGTGCGATGAACGGCCGCGGCAAAGGCAAATCCGCCGCCGCTTCGCTTCGTGATCCGCTTGGCGGAGAGCCTGCAGCCGCGCCAACATCCGACGTCCAGCCAACCTCTGACGGGCACAAAGAGCCGCGCCGCCGGCGCCGCGGCGGCGGAACCGCGCTCGAGGAACGGGTCGGCTATCGTTTTACCGACGCTAATTTGCTGGAATGCGCCTTGACGCACATTTCGGCGCTGAAGGGCGCACGCAATCGCACCGGTTCCTACCAACGGCTCGAGTTTCTTGGCGATCACGTTCTTGGCTTGGTGATCTCCGACATTTTGTATCGCGGCTTTCCCAAAGCCGATGAGGGCGAGCTGTCGCGGCGGCTCGCCGATCTGGTGCGGAAAGAGACCTGCGCCGAGATCGCACGCACGATCGAACTTGGCACGGCGATCAAACTCGGCGCTTCGGAGGCGAACGCGGGCGGCCGCAAGCGTCCGGCGATCCTCGCTGATGTTTGCGAGGCCTTGATCGGAGCGGTTTATCTCGACGGCGGCTTTGTTGCGGCTTCCAGCGTCGTCGAACGGCTGTGGCAAGCGCGCATGCAGGCGACGACGCAGCCGCTGCGCGATCCCAAAACCGTGCTGCAGGAATGGGCGCAGGCGCGTGGCCTGCCGACCCCATCCTACCGCGAAGTGGCGCGGTCCGGCCCCGATCACGATCCGGAGTTTCGGGTCGCTGTTCAGCTTCCGAGCTTTGCGCCCGCCGAAGGCTCCGGACGTTCCAAGCGCGCCGCCGAGCAGGCTGCTGCTGCCGCCATGCTGGAACGCGAGCGCGTGAAGCACGAAACCCGTGATGGCTGAGCCGAACGAACTCACGACCCGATGCGGTTTCGTGGCATTGATCGGGGCGCCGAATGTCGGCAAATCGACCCTGATCAATGCGCTCGTCGGCTCCAAGGTGTCGATCGTCACGCCCAAGGTGCAGACGACGCGCACGCTGGTGCGCGGCATCGCCATCGAAGGCGCGTCGCAGCTCATCTTCGTCGATACGCCCGGGATTTTCTCGCCGCGTCGCCGTCTCGACCGCGCCATGGTCGGCACGGCCTGGGGCAGCACGCACGACGCCGACCTCGTCGCGCTCCTGATCGACGCGCGAAAAGGCGTTGCGGAAGATGATGAGGCGGTATTGCGGGCGCTCGGCGACGTGCGCGCGCCCAAAGTGCTCGTGCTCAACAAAGTCGATCTGGTCGCCAAGCCCGACCTGCTGACGCTGACGCAGAAGCTTAACGAGCGTGCGACGTTCGCCGGGACGTTCATGATATCGGCGCTTTCCGGGGATGGCGTCGCCGATCTGAGAAGCTGGTTTGCCGCGCACGTGCCGGTGGGGCCGTGGCTCTACCCTGAGGATCAGATTTCCGACGCACCGCTGCGTCAGCTCGCCGCCGAGATTACCCGCGAGAAGCTCTATCTGCGGCTCCACCAGGAACTGCCTTATCACTCCACCGTCGAAACCGAAGTCTGGAAGGAGTTGCGTGACGGGTCCGTGCGTATCGAGCAGACGATTTATGTCGAGCGCGAAAGTCAGCGCAAGATCGTGCTGGGCAAGGCGGGTCAGACCATCAAGGCGATCGGCGCTGCGGCGCGCGCCGACATCGCCGAGGCCATCGATCAGCCGGTTCACCTGTTCCTCTTCGTCAAGGTGAGGGAAGGCTGGGGCGACGATCCCGAGCGCTATCGCGAGATGGGGTTGGAATTCCCGAAGGAGTGATGCCAATCGCGGTGCCGCACGCGCTAAATAGACGTTATGCAATGGACCGATGAAGCCGTTGTGCTCGGCGTCAAGCGCCACGGCGAGACGAGCGTCATTCTCGAACTGATGACGCAGGAGCGCGGCCGCCATCTCGGCCTCGTGCGCGGCGGCGCGGGCACGCGTCTGCGCGGTGTGTTGCAGCCGGGCAATTCGTTGCGCGCCACTTGGCGGGCGCGGCTCGACGAGCACCTCGGCCATTATGCAGTCGAAGGGATCAACCTGCGCGCCGCGAGTTTTCTGGCGGCGGCGCACGCCGTTCACGGCGTGACCCATCTCGCCGCGCTTTGCCGCCTGCTTGCCGAGCGTGAGCCGCACGCCAGCATCTATGCGGCGCTCGAAGCAATCCTCGACGACATCGGCGACCCGCGGGCGGCGGCGCCCCTGATCGCGCGCTTCGAACTCGCCTTTCTCGCCGAGCTTGGCTTTGGACTTGATCTGGAAACCTGCGCTGCGACCGGCGTGACGGCGAACTTGATCTACGTGTCGCCGCGAACGGGACGCGCCGTCTCGCGCGACGCCGGTGAGCCCTATCGCGACAAGCTGTTGCGGCTGCCGGTGTTCCTGCACAACGACGGCGAGCAAGCGACCGGCGCCGATCTCGCCGACGCGTTTGCGCTGACTGGATTTTTTCTCGACCGCCACGCGTTCGCGCCGCGCGGTCTCGCGTTGCCCGATGCGCGCGCACATTTCGTTGCGGCGGTCACGCGCGCCATGTCGGCTGCGCCGACCTGATGACGATCAGAGGAGGCGGCCTGATCGCTACCCGGGCCAGGGCCAAAGATTGCGCAGGCAGCCGCAGTGTCTGTAGCCGTAAGGATCGTACCAGCAATCGTAGTGATAGTTGTACGGGCAGGCCGGTTTGTAATTGTAGCCGTAACCCCAGCCCCAACCGTACGTGTAGCCGCCGTAGTAATTGCCTTGCGCAAGGTGCGTGAGGGGCGTGGCGTTTGGTGGCGCAGCCGTCGCGATGGGCGCCGCCGATAAGGGCGCCGCGGAGACGGCTACGGCGAGTGCGGCGAGCGACACGACCGCTATGCTGCTTTTCCTCATCACCAGAAATGCCGATGCCATTGCCAGCCCCAATTTTGAACCCGGTATGGCCGGGTCGCACCCGCAAACCGGCCGCCTCCCGCGTCGAATCCCTTGCAACAATGGTAGCTGATCGCCAGCCGGGGTTCACCTCACCGTTCGGGCGCGGCACAGAAAAAGTTCCAGCGGGCGGCGGCCCCGTTCATCCCTTGTTCAGAAGCGCCATCCGCGCTAGCGGTCCTATCCCATGAACACGAAACTGATTCCCCCCGATCCGAGCGGCGTACAGGAGATTCCGCTTCGCGACGCGCTCGAGGAGCGCTATCTCGCCTACGCGCTCTCGACCATCATGAACCGTGCGCTGCCCGATGCGCGCGACGGTTTGAAGCCGGTCCATCGCCGCATCCTTTACGGCATGCGGCTACTCCGACTTGATCCCGGCGCAACGTTCAAGAAATCGGCGAAGATCGTCGGCGACGTGATGGGCAATTTCCATCCGCACGGCGATCAAGCGATCTATGACGCGCTGGTGCGGCTCGCCCAGGACTTTTCCTCGCGCTATCCGCTGGTCGACGGCCAAGGCAACTTTGGCAACATCGACGGTGATAACGCCGCGGCCTATCGCTACACCGAGGCGCGGCTGACGGACGTGGCGCAGCTTCTGCTCGACGGCATCGATGAGGATGCCGTCGATTTCCGGCCGAACTACGATGGCATGTCGCAGGAACCTGTCGTCCTGCCGGCGGCATTTCCGAATTTGCTGGCGAACGGCTCACAGGGCATCGCCGTCGGCATGGCGACAGCCATTCCGCCGCACAATGCCGCCGAATTGTGTGACGCCGCGCTTTATCTCATCGAGCAGCCGAATGCGCGCAGCCGCACGCTGCTCAAATTCATGCCCGGCCCTGATTTCCCGACCGGCGGTCTGATTGTCGATCCCCCCGAGACGATCGCCGAAGCCTACACGACGGGCCGCGGCTCGTTCCGCCTGCGCGCGCGCTGGAAGGTCGAAGAGACCGGTCGCGGCACCTATCAGGTCGTCGTCACGGAGATTCCGTGGCAGGTGCAGAAAATGCGGCTGGTCGAGCGGATCGCCGAGCTGCTCAACGACAAAAAGCTGCCGCTTCTGGCCGACATGCGCGACGAGTCGGCGGAGGACGTGCGCGTCGTGTTCGAGCCGCGCTCGCGCAGCGTCGATCCGGCGCTGCTGATGGAGAGCCTGTTCAAGCTCACCGAGCTCGAAACCCGCGTTCCGCTCAACATGAACGTCCTGGTGCGCGGCCGCATTCCGAAAGTCGTCGGCCTCGCCGAAGCGTTGACGGAATGGCTGACCCATCGCCGCGAGGTGCTGCTGCGCCGCTCGCGCCATCGCCTGGCGCAGATCGAGCACCGGCTCGAAGTGTTGGGCGGCTATCTTGTCGCCTATCTCAATCTCGACAAGGTCATCAAGATCATCCGCCAGGAGGATGAGCCGCGACCCGTCCTGATGAGGACCTTCAAGCTCACGGAAGTCCAGGCGGACGCCATCCTCAACATGCGATTGCGCAACTTGCGCCGCCTCGAGGAGATGGAAATCCGCGAGGAGGATAAAAAGCTACGCGCGGAGAAGCGTTCACTGGAGGAGTTGCTGCGGTCGGAGAAGCTGCAGTGGAAGACCATCGCCGGCCAGATCCGCGAAGTTCGCGAAAAGTTCGGGCCGAAGACCCCGCTCGGCAAACGCCGCACGACGTTCGCCGAAGCTCCAGCCCATGACGAGGCCGCGATCGAGGAGGCCTTGGTCGAGCGCGAGCCGATCACCGTCGTGGTGTCGGAGAAAGGTTGGATACGGGCGCTGCGTGGCCAGGTCGCCGACCTCTCGAGTCTGGCGTTCAAGACCGACGACAGCCTCAAATATGCGTTCTACGCCGAGACGACGTCCAAGCTTCTTCTGTTCGCCACCAATGGACGCTTCTATACGATCGACGCGTCGAAGCTGCCCGGCGGCCGCGGGCATGGCGAACCGATCCGGCTGTTCATCGAACTGGAACAGGAAGCCGATGTGGTCGCGGTGTTCCGCTATCAGGGCGGCCGCAAGCTGATCGTGGCGAGCAAAGAGGGCAGGGGCTTTGTTGTCGCCGAGGACGAGTGCCTCGCCAACACCCGCAAGGGCAAGCAAGTTCTCAACATCACATCGCCGGATGAAGCGCGGGTGATCGCGCCGATTGACGGTGAGATGGTGGCGGCGATCGGCGATAATCGAAAAGTGGTGATCTTTCCGCTCGACCAGGTGCCGGACATGACGCGCGGCCGAGGCGTGCGCTTGCAGCGTCACAAGGACGGCGGCCTCTCCGACGTCAAGACGTTCAAGGCGGCCGATGGTCTGACGTGGGTCAACTCGGCGGGGCGAGTTTTCACCCTGTCGTTCAAGGAACTGGCCGATTGGCGCGGCAACCGGGCCGATGCCGGCCGACTGGCGCCGAAGGGCTTTCCGAAGAACAACAAGTTCGACAACACCGCAGCCCGCCCGGTCGCGAACGGGAAGGGTACGGCGGAGTCGTAGCCGGCTACCGCTTCGAACGCCTGGAGAAACGCGCAGGCTATCATATCGATCAGGTCGGCAGATATCAGGGACAACGCGCATAAGTCATGACAGACACTCTACCTTCACTCAAACTCTCGATTGATGGCGCAATGAAGATTTTGCATGCCGCGATGATCAAGGCCGCGGACATGGGCGTGCCGGAGTGCATTTCCATTGTCGACGCCGGCGGCAACCTGCTGGCCTACGCTCGGATGGATGGCGCCTTCGCGCTGTCATTTGAATCGTCGCTGATGAAGGCGATGACGGCGGCGTCCTACGGAGTGCCGACCGGCAACATCGGCCCAGGCATCGACATCAAGCTGGCGATCGCCACCCAGGGAAAGCGTATCAATCTTCCAGGCGGCCTGCCGATCATCATCGACGGCCATGTGGTCGGAGGCATCGGTGTAGGTTCAGGCACCGGCGAGCAGGACCGCGAAGTCGCAGAAGCCGGGCTCGGCGCCGTCCCAGGGGCGAAGCGGTTCGGCTGACGCCGACGTGGCGCGTTGCGCCGTAGCCCTGCACAAAATCCTCTCAGTGCATGCAAGATCAAAGCCGAGGGACAAGAGACTTACGATGGGCTGGATCAGTTCATCCGGCTCGAACGGACGCCTTATTGATCGATGTGAATGTTATTGTCGCGGATGACATTGCCCCAACGTGTAATCTCGCTCTGAAGGAACGCACTTGCCGCCGCCGGAGAGCGTTGATCCGCCGGAAAGGCGGTCACGTCCTGCGTCGCCCAGGTCTTGATGATCGACGGATCGGCGACAGCCTCCCGTAGGGCGGCATTGAGTGTCTTGACCACTGCCTCCGGCGTGCCAGCGGGGGCGAACAGCGCCTGCCAGTAGACGACGTCGAGTTTCGGACCGAACACTGCGGGGAAACTCTCCGCAGTCGGAAACTCCGGCAATTTTTCTTTCGCGGTCACCCCGTAGGCTTTCACTTTCTTCGTCGCCACCAACTGAACAACGGATTGCGGCGTGGCGAAGAACAGATCGACTTGGCCGCCCAGCAGATCCGTCATGGCAGGCGCCGCGCCACGATATGGAATTTGATCAAGTTGGACCTTGGCTTCCTGCGCAAACAGCGACGTGGCAAGGTGGCCGGTGGTGCCGTAACCCGCAATCGCCGCCTTCATCCGCTCTTTCTTCATCAGGTCGACCAGCTCCGCGAGCGTGTTCGGCGCGAGCGTGTTGCGGCCGACGAGGACCAGGGGATTGCGATTGATCAGCATCACGGGAACAAAGTCTTTGACGGCGCTGTATGGCAGGCTTTTGTAGAGGGTGACATTCGCGGAAATCTGCAAATTGTGCAGCAACAGCGTGTAGCCATCGGGCGTCGCGTGCGCGACCTTTTCAGCGCCGATGTTGGCGCCGCCGCCGCTGACGTTCTCGACGATGAAGCTCTGATGGAGCTGTGTCGCCACCGATTGCGCAACGACGCGTGCCGTTTCGTCAGTCGGTCCGCCGGCCGGATACGGCACGATGATGGTGACGGGACGGCTCGGGTACTGCTGCGCCGAAACTGGCGCAGCGACGACAAGAAGTCCGAGCACAGCCGCCACAAAGGCAGCAAGACGCCGCATCATACCTTCCTCCCTGTGTGGTCCATTTTTCTTTAAGCTTACACGTCCGGAATTATTGGCAACAGCAGATAAGGCTGCCGGCCTGCGGCGAAATGCAGGGTGTTTTCGGTCGCAAAAATCGAGGGTGGCCGGTCGTCAGGATCGATGTGGAGAAACGGACCGACCCCCTTCATGGGATAGGGAGCATTCGGCAAAGCGATATCGCGGCCGTCCACTTCGTAATCTTTGCCGCTCACGGTGAGCGCAAGCTGGTAGCCCGGCGGCACGACGATCGATGTCGGCCAGATCTCGATGTCGAGCTCGACCGGCTGGCCGGGCGTTAGCGGCCATTCCTCGTCGTGCGTGTGCCATGGCCGATAGGGCAGCGACTTCTCCGGATCGAGCTTGCGATGCGAGGCGCGCAGCCAGCCGAGCCCGACCGGCACGCGCGGATCGTTGGAGCCGACGAAAGTCACCTCCTTGCCTTCCGGATCAAACACGCGCAGGGCGAGAAACAGGTCGGCGTTCGTGGTCCGCGACGACACCCACAGTTTGGCCGCAACAGGCCCGGTGATCTCGAGGCTCTTCACCAGCGGCGGCATGCGAAAGGTCAAGCCGTCGCCGGTCGTGTCGTACGTTAGCGCTGCGGCCTCGGTCGGCGGCCGCGGCGTCAAGGCCAGTCCATCCGGCTGCAGAAAATATTTCGTCCATTGGGTGCGTGCGAGCGGCCATTCATTTTCACCGCGCAGCACGAACTTCTCGCGCGGATGGCGGATGTTGAGCGACACGCGCGGCTGCCGGTCCCAGCCGGTGTTCTCGCCTTTGAGGAAATGACCGAAGAAGCGTTTCTGCAGGGCTTCACCGTAGCGGCTGTAAAAATGCGTGAAATGGGTGTCGCCGTGCACCTCCAGCCATTTCTCCTTGGACCCGGCGCGCAGGTAGCCTTCGAAGTTGCCGCGTGTGTGCAGTCCCATGCCGCCCCAATTGCCGGCGGACAATAGCGGCGCCTCGATCTGCGAGAAGTCCGCCGTGCGGGACGTGTGATAGTCGTCGCAGAAGCGGCGCCGCTTTGCTTCCCCCGGCGTGTCCGCGCGATTTTCGACCAGGTCCGCCTCAGGCAGTGTGTCCGGTCCGGCAACCGGTTCTCCGGTCACCACGCTTTTCGCCCCACGGCTACCGACCCCGTATTGCACGCTTGCCACTTGGCGCGGATGCCAGCTGTTGAGAAAATCGCTGAGAATGCCGCCGTGCCGGCAAAGCTCTCGGTAATAGTCGGACGAGCCTTCCCAGATGCACAGCGCGGCAAGATGCGGGGGCTTCAGCGCGCCCACGGTCCATTGATTCATCGCGTAGTACGAAATGCCGTTGATGCCGACCTTGCCGTTGCTCCAAGGCTGTACGCCGGCCCATTCGACACACTCGTACAGGTCCTGCGTCTCGCGCGGCGACCAGACATCGAGAAGCCCCGGCGAACATCCGGCGCCGCGCGAGTCGACGCGAACGCACGCATAGCCGTCCGGCACCCATTTCTCCGGGTCCACGAGCTCCCAGTTCTGGTATTTGTTGCTTGAACCTGCCAGCACCTCGGGCGCCGATTTGGTCAGCCGCGCCCAATTGCCCTTGTAGCCTTCCTGGAACGCCAATCCCTTGGCGTAGGGGCCGTAACTGAGAACGACCGGAAAATTGCCGTCGCCGACGGGACGGAACACGTCGGCGCGCAAGACAACGCCGTCGTCCATCTCGATCGGTGCGTCCCAATCGATCCGCATGCCGTCGCGAATTTCGGATTTCATTCCGATCATTGTCGCGCTTCCTCCGCACGGGAAATATTTTGGACTGCGGGGGCCAGAGCGTCCAGCGCTTGCGTCACGCTGATTCTAACATTCGCAAGCCAGCCTGCCGAACCGGGATGCGAATGTTAGAATCGGACCACTGGACGGTATTGCTGATCGGCGGACGTCGAAGTCGGCGCTCAACGCTGCATCTGCAAATTCATCAACTCCGGCATCGGCATCATGTTGGCGTTGAGATTGGCCATGATCCAAAGCGAGCCGGCGACCACGAGCGTCACGATAAGCAAGCCGAAGGCGAGTGCCAAAACGTTATTGGTGTTATCTGGCCCGGTGGTGATGTGGAGGAAGAATACGAGATGAACTCCCATCTGTGCGATCGCCAATACGGCGAGGCCGAGGGGGATGCCGGGTGCCCACAACAGCGTTGTATTGGCGGCCCAAAACGATGTCGCCGTGAGGATCACCGCGAGACCCAAACCAGTCGTATAGACGAGCACGCTGAAGAGCGTCTCCGGGCGCCGATCGGAAGGCCCAGTATCATCGCCAGGTGCGCGATCGTCCGTTATCAAGCTCATCACCGCACTCCCATCAGATAGACCACCGTGAACAGCCCGACCCAGATGATATCGAGCGCATGCCAGAACAGGCTGAAGCAGAGCAGACGGCGCTGTACCTTGGCTCTGAAACCCTTGACCGCCACTTGCACCATCATGACGGTCAGCCACGAAAGGCCGATCGTGACGTGCAGGCCGTGACAGCCGACAAGCGTAAAGAACGCTGAGAGAAAGGCGCTACGCTGAGGCGTCGCCCCGCGAGCGATCATCCCGGCAAATTCGCGAATCTCAAGGGCGAGGAAGGCGGCACCGAGGACGAAGGTGACAGCCGCACCCCAATAGGTGGCGAGGCGATTTTTGGAATTGATCGCCAACGACATCAATCCGCAGGTGTAACTCGAGGCCAGCAGGCAAGCCGTTTCGATCGCAACGCTGGTCTGGTTGAACAACTCGGCGCCGGTGGGGCCGCCTGCAGTCGCGTGCACGAGCACCGCGTAGGTAGCAAACAGCGCGGAGAACATGATGATGTCGCTGAGCAGGAAGATCCAGAAGCCGTAGCCGACGACGATTCGCTTCGGGGCAGGTCCGCCCTCAGAATCCGGTACCGTGTCGTGCGGGTCGTCAAAGGTGGCGGCGATGCTCATCGGGCCGTCTCCGCACGATAGGCGCGGTCGACCTGTGCAATCTCCGCTGCGGGTATCTCGATGTCCTCCACGTCGCGGAAAGCGAAGACAAGAATTGTGAAGATTACGCCGAGCATGCCCAATCCCGCCATCCACCAGATGTGCCAGACCAGCGCAAAGCCCGTGACGACTGCAAAGAAGGCGATGACAAAGCCGGTGGCACTATTTACCGGCATCTCGACCGGCTTGTAGTCAGGCCCGTGAGTGCACGGGTCTCGTCGGGGCTGCGCCGTCTTCTTGAAGTGCCAGAAGGCGTCCGTGCCGGCCACGTGCGGCAGGAACGGAAAATTCCATGCTGGCGGCGGCGACGGCGTCGACCATTCCAATGTGCGGCCATTCCATGGATCGCCAGTCGTGTCGCGGCGCTGGTCGCGGGTCCGGATCGAGACGATGAGTTGAACGATCTGACAGATGATGCCGAGGAGAATGATGACCGCACCGACCGCCGCGACCAGCAGCCAGGGCTGCCAAGCCGGATCGTCGTAATGTTCCATGCGGCGCGTCATCCCCATCAGGCCCAGCGCATAGAGCGGCATGAAGGCGACATAGAAGCCGATCAGCCAGCACCAGAAAGCGCCCTTGCCCCAGCGTTCGTCGAGCGTGAAGCCGAAAGCCTTCGGAAACCAATAATTGTACCCGGCCATCGCCCCAAAGAGCGTGCCGCCGATCAGGACGTTGTGGAAATGCGCGATCAGGAACAGGCTGTTGTGCAGCTGAAAATCGGCTGGAGGAACGGCCATCAGCACGCCGGTCATGCCGCCGATGACGAACGTCACCATGAAGCCGAGCGACCATAGGATCGGCACGGTGAGGCGAACGCGTCCGCCATACATCGTGAACAGCCAGTTGAAGATTTTTACGCCGGTTGGAACCGCGATAATCATGGTCATGACGCCGAAGAAGCCGTTGACGTTGGCGCCGGCGCCCATCGTGAAGAAATGATGCAGCCAAACAACGAAGGAGAGGACGCAGATTGCCATTGTGGCGGCGACCATCGAGCGATAGCCGAACATTGGCTTGCCGGAGAAGGTCGGGATGACTTCCGAATAGACGCCGAACGCCGGCAAAACCAGGATGTAGACCTCCGGGTGGCCCCAAACCCAGAACAGATTGACGTACATCATCGGATTGCCTTGGCTGCCCACGGTAAAGAAGTGAAAGCCGAGGTAACGATCGAGCAGCAGCATCGCGAACGTTGCGGTCAACACCGGAAAGGCGGCGACGATGAGCAGGTTCGTGGCGAGCGCGGTCCAGCAGAACACCGGCATGCGCATATAGCCCATTCCGGGCGCGCGCATTTTCAGGATGGTGGTGACGAAATTTATTCCCGTCATCAACGTTCCGATCCCGGCGATCTGCAGCGACCACAAGTAGTAATCGACGCCGACTCCAGGAGAGAACCGCAGCTCGCTGAGCGGCGGGTAGGCGACCCAGCCGGTTTTTGCGAACTCGCCGATAACCAGCGAGATGTTGGTCAAAAGCACGCCCGATGCGGTCAGCCAGAAGCTCACGGAGTTCAATGTGGGAAATGCGACGTCGCGTATCCCGAGTTGGAGCGGGACGGCGAAATTCATCAGTCCGATCATGAACGGCATCGCCATGAAGAAGATCATGATGGTGCCGTGCGCCGAAAAGATCTGGTCGAAATGTTCCGGCGGCAGATATCCCCGCGACGCTCCCACAGCGACCGCCTGCTGGGAGCGCATCATGATCGCGTCGGTGAAGCCGCGCAGCAGCATGACCAGCGCCAATACGCAATACATCACTCCGATTCGCTTGTGATCGACCGACGTCAGCCATTCGGACCAGAGATAAGGCCAATGCCCCTTCAGCGTGATCCAGGCGAGAACAAACAGGACGGCGAGGATCATCAATGCCGACGCAATCAGCGGGATCGGCTGGTCGAGCGGGACCGCGCTCCAGGTCAGCTTGCCGAGCAGGTTCAAGTGCTCATTCCTCCGTGCGTCCGTCGGCGGCAGCCCTGTGCGCGGAATTGGTCGGCGGCTTTTCCGGACTGACGATGCTCTCAAACAGATCGGACGCGACTGCACGATACGTGAAGGGCGAGACCGCCTTGCTCGGCTTGGCCAGATCGGCATACGTCTGCGCGTCAAGGTTAGGGCCGGTGCCCCGGGTCGCCGCCACCCATTGGGCGAATTGATCCGGCCGCAGCGCATCAACGATGAAGTTCATGTCGGCGAAACCATCGCCGCTGAATTGCGCCGACAGCCCTGAAAATTGCCCCGGCCGATCCGCCCTGAGCTGCAGGTGCGTGGTCATCCCCGCCATGGTGTAGATTTGGCTGCCCAGCTGAGGGACGAAGAAGCTGTTCATCACCCCTGACGAGGTCAGCTCGAAGCTGATGGGAGTCCCGGCAGGAACGGTCAGTCGATTGACGCTGGCGATGTCTTGGTCGGGATAGATAAACAGCCATTTCCAGTCGAGCGATACGACCTGAACGTGGAGCGGCCGCGTCGGCGATGAGAGCGGTTTGCGCGGATCGAGATCGTGCGCGCCGACCCATGCGATACCGCCGACCAGGAGCACCGTCATGGCCGGAATTGACCAGACAATCATTTCAAGCCGGCCGGAATACTCGAAGTCCGGCAGGTAGCGGGCCCGGGTGTTTGAGGCGCGGAACCAGTACGCCACGCCAAGAGTCGCAAGGATTGTCGGAATTACGATCGCGAGCATGATGCCGAGTGAATTGAAGAGGATAATCCGCTCGGCGGATGCGACGGGTCCCTGCGGATCGAGCACCCCTTCCGAGCAGCCGCCGAGAGTTGAGGCCGCAAGCAGGGCGAACGCGGCCCTGCCAACAAATGTCATGAGTGTCCCGGTAGGCGCTCCGGCGACAGGTTTGATCATCGCAACCTACTCGGGAGGCCGAGGGGGCACGCTAATGCTCAGGCGCGGCGCCCGCGGGGCGCAGCGGTGTCGATCGTCTAATCGTCAATCTGGGCCAAGGTTCCCGTATGCGGCGTTATCGACAATCCGCCGCACGCTCGGGGCAAAAGAGGCTGGCAAGAAAGAAGGGTGCTATCCCACCCTTGCCCAGCCTTCCGGCATCAGGCGTTCTTGCGGCAGGAAGCGGCTTTTGTAATCCATCTTGCGCGAGCCGCGCACCCAATAGCCGAGATAGACGTAAGCGAGACCCATGCGTCGCGCACGGGCGATGTGATCGAGCACCATGTAGGTGCCGAGCGAGCGCGAAGCCTCATCCGGCTCGAAAAACGAATAGACCATGGAAAGGCCGTCGCCGAGAACGTCGGTCAGCGCGACGGCGAGAAGGTCGCCTCCGCGCGCGCCCATCAAGCTCCCTGGCTCGCGGCGGCGATACTCCACGATCCGCGTTTCGATGTGGCTGTCCTCGACCATCATGGCGTAGTCGAGCACGGTCATGTCGGCCATGCCGCCGTCGCGGTGCCGTGAATCCAGATAGGCGCGGAAGATCGAATATTGTTCGGAGGTGGGGACAGCGATCCTCATCTCGCCGGCGATGTCGGCGTTGCGCTTGGCGATGCGGCGCATGCCCCGCGTCGGCCGAAAGTCGTTGGCGACAACGCGCACCGAGACGCAGGAGCGGCAACCCTCGCAGGCCGGCCGGTAGGCGATGGACTGGCTGCGGCGAAAGCCGCCGTGGGTCAAAATGTTGTTAAGTTCGCCCGCGCGCTCGCCGACCAGATGGGTAAACACCTTCCGTTCTTCCTTGCCGCCGAGATATGGGCACGGGGAGGGAGCCGTGAGGTAGAATTGCGGTGTGTCGCGCGAATGCTGGGTCACGGGGCGGCTTGGAGTTGCTCACAGTGCGGAATCTGACTGCCAGCATCGCCCGGGAGCGTCTGCGCGTCAAAGCCCAAATCGTTTACCAGCGTAGTGCACGCGTTTGCAGCCAAGCCGCCCGGGCCGGGTTGTTAACCAGAACGGTACCGACCAGCATGTCATGCAGAAGCCGCCGGCGCGCGTTAAGCAAGCCGACCAGGAGGATGAATGGCGTGAGCATACTGACGCTGACCCAGTAGACGACGGCGTGCGCAGCGCCGAGCACGAAATAAGCCGGCGCGCCGTACCAGGTGCGCATTTCCAATTCCATCACGCGCATGCCCAGCGTAGCTGACGCCGAACCGCCCAAAGTGAACCCGTAATAGACGAGTGCCCACACCACCGACGCCGGCGACAGCAGCCAGAACAGGGCCCAGCCCAGGCCGAAAGTGACGAACCCGAACAAGAGAATGAAGATCGAGGCTATGACGAGCGGGATGGCGATGACGATAAAGTCGATGATAAAGGCGAACATGCGTCGGGTCAGCACGCCCTCGAACAGCTCCGGATTTGCGACCGGGTCGTAGGCATGCGGCTTGACATCAAACGAGACGCCGATGCGCGAAGGGCCATAGTCGGTCATGGTGAACCCCACCTTGTGGCGCCAAACCAAATGGGGAAAGCCATTCCCCAATACAAGAGGCGCCAAAGCCTCGGGGCGATCCGGCAGCGGCGTCTCCGATCAGGGAGCTGGTGATGGTCACGCTCGACGACATTGACGCGGCCCGCCGCACCATCGCCGGTCACGTCCTGCGCACGCCGGTGTTGCCGGCGCCGCCGCTGTCGGCCCTCACCGGCGCCGAGGTTTTCGTCAAATACGAGAATTTGCAGGTCACCAACTCGTTCAAAGAACGCGGCGCGTGCGTGAAGCTTGCGGCGCTCAGTGCCGCTGAGCGTCGCCGCGGCGTGATCGCGATGTCGGCCGGCAATCACGCCCAGGCCGTCGCCTACCACGCCCGGCGTCTGGGAATTCCGGCGACCATCGTCATGCCGGTGTCGACGCCGTTCGTGAAAGTCAAGGCGACGGAGGCATACGGCGCCGCCGTTGTCCTCTGCGGCGACACCCTCGTCGAAGCTCAAGAGCGCGCCGAAGCCATTGCGGCCGAGAAAAATCTTGTTTGGGTGCATCCCTATGACGACCCGTACATCATCGCCGGGCAAGGCACCATCGCGCTGGAAATGCTGGAGGAGTTACCTGATCTCGACGTTCTGATCATCCCGATCGGCGGCGGCGGTCTGATTGCCGGTAACGCGATCGCCGCGCACGGCGTGAAGCCTGCCATCGAGATCGTCGGCGTTGAGGGTGCGCTATACCCTTCGATGTGGAACGCCATTCACCGTGGCAACCTGCCGTGCGGCGGCGCGACGCTGGCCGAGGGTATTGCGGTGAAAAATGTCGGCAAGCTCACGCTGCCCGTCGTGCGCGAACTCGTCAGCGACATCATTCTGGTCGATGAACCGCTGATCGAGCGCGCCGTCAACGCCTTCCTCACCCTCCAGAAGGCCATGGCGGAGGGCGCCGGCGCTGCCGGGCTCGCGGGCATGCTGGCGTCGCCGGAGCGCTTTGCCGGTCGCAAGGTCGGGCTGATCCTCTGCGGCGGCAATATCGATCCGCGCATTCTCGCGTCCGTCATGGTGCGCGAATTGGAGCGAGCGGAGCGGATCGTATCGTTCCGCCTCACGATCCCCGACCGCCCTGGAATCCTGGGGCAGATTGCAAGTCGACTGGGCGAACTCGGCGCCAACATCCTGGGCGTTGATCATCACCGGCTGTTTCTCGACGTTCCGGCGAAGGGAGCCAAGCTCGACGTCACCATGGAAACGCGCGACAGCACCCACGCCGAAGAGATCTTCCGCACGTTGAACTCGTGACGGCTATCAGCCGGTGCGTCTGGAAAGCGGCACCGCGCTGGAGTGAAACGGCCGGATGCCGAGGCGATTTCGCTTTAGCGATTGTAGTCGCGCAGGTTTGCGAACGGCGCGTCCGTTTCGACCGGCGTTACCTCCGGCGCGGAGGTCGGCCGATTCCTCGGGAGCGGGATGGCTGCGCTCTGCGCCATGCTTATCGGAGCCATGGCGAGGAGATGCGGCCGTCGACGCGGCAGCGGGACCGGCCCGCTGATCGGCTCGACAGCGGGTAACGCCTCGGCCGGCGGCGATGGCCATGCCGCGGGTTGCTGCTGATCTGCCAAGGTAGCGTCCTTGTTTGGCGCAGCATCAGGTGTGGACGTCATAAACTGCCCCGACGGGGCCGACAGCCCAGCCAACGCGGCTTTGGCCGGCGGCGCGGGCGTTAATGCAGCCATTTTCGGACCTGTGGGCGCAACGGGCGCCGCAGGTGTTATCGGAGCGACCATTGGTGCTGCAGCCGCCGTCGCCGCTACTTTCGGAAAATCCGCGGCTGTGCTGGCGTCGCCGTTGCGGGCTCGGTCGCCAAGGAATGCTCCCCGCGCTGCATCAGCACTTGCATCAAGAGCGGGACCACGGGCGTCCGTCGCGGTCGCTCGCGCCTCGACGATTGTCGCCGTGGTCTCCTCGGAATTTGCTTGTTGGACCGTCGGAGCAAGGGACTGAATAGGTCCGGATTGTGCTGCTGCCTTCTGTGCTGCTTCCGTTATCGCGTGCTCAGCGAGCGAACGGAATGTCGGTACTTTCGGCGGTGCCACATAGGTGCGGACGAAGGCCGTGATCGTCCAGAGCACCACCGGAACGGCGATGATGACAGCGACAAGGATGATGATCCGGCGCAGCACCGGAATATAGAGCTGAACGTTGTCGTCGACTTCACGCATGACATCCGCCTCGCAGTTGGATCCCAGGCGGGAACGGTCCGCTACACGCCGCCCTTCTGCAGTTTCTGCGCAATCCCCTCGGCGAAATAGGTCAGTACGCCATCCGCCCCAGCACGTTTGAAGGCGATAAGGCTCTCCATGATGGCCTTGTCCCCGTCGAGCCAGCCGTTCCCCACGGCAGCCATGATCATCGCATATTCGCCAGAGACTTGGTAGGCGAATGTGGGCATGCCGAAGACGTCTTTGACCCGATGCAGGATATCGAGATAGGGCATGCCCGGCTTGACCATGATCATGTCGGCGCCCTCGGCGATATCGAGCTCCACCTCGCGCAAAGCCTCATCGGAATTAGCGGGATCCATCTGATAGGTCCGCTTGTCTCCGATCAGCGTCGCGCTTGAGCCGACGGCATCGCGGAACGGGCCGTAGAAGGCGGAGGCATACTTGGCCGCGTAGGCCATGATCTGGACGTCGTCGAAGCCGGCGGCGTCGAGGCCGACGCGGATGGCGCCAACCCGGCCATCCATCATGTCGGACGGCGCGATGATGTCGCAGCCGGCCTCGGCCTCAACAAGGGCCTGACGGACCAAAACCCTCACGGTTTCGTCGTTGAGGATGACGCCGTCGCGGATAAGGCCATCATGGCCGTGGCTGGTGTAAGGGTCGAGGGCGACGTCGCAGAGCACGCCGATTTCGGGGACCTCCTTCTTGATCGCGCGGATCGCGCGGCAGACGAGGTTCTCCGGATTAAACGCTTCCGAGCCGGCTTCGTCTCGCCTTGCCGGGTCGGTATAGGGGAACAGCGCCAGGCACGGGATCGTCAGTTTGGCCGCCCGCTCGGCCGCCCGCACCGCTTCGTCAACCGAAAGTCGTTCGACGGCGGGCATGGAATCGACCGGCGCGCGGACCTTGCTCCCGTCCACGACAAAGAGCGGCCAGATCAAGTCGTTCGTGGTCAGCACGGTCTCGCGCACCATCCGCCGGGCCCATTCGGCGCGGCGGTTGCGGCGTGGACGGATTGCCAAGTCGAGGCGGTCGGCCGGTGCCGCAGTCTCGATCGGTGTGAGGCGGCTGCGTTCGAGCGGTCGGCCGAATTTGATCGCCATGAGCGAGCCCTCCAGGCTGGCTCATCCTTTTACTCGTTCCAACCTTGGCCCGCCACGGGCATTTGCGGCTTGTTCGCTTGCAGATTTCGTCCTCTGCAAGCGAGTGGAGCAAGCGACACTGGGAGCGTTGACGGGTTACCGGGCGGTCTCTAATCGGTGGGTGGGCCGGCGGCGGAGCCGCGGTCGGAGCCGCCGACGGAACCGGGGATGAGTGATCAATCGCAGCAGCGGCCGACGCGGCCGAGCGACATGCTCGAGCCCGTCCGGGTCGGCAAAGGCGTCAAGCCCGTCGGTACTTGGACGGAATATCTTGTCCTCTTTCTGCGCATCATGGCCGGCCTGTCGCTGGTCAAGGGTCTGTTCCATTGGTCGCAGGTCTGCGGCGTTGGGACGCCGTCAGATTCCGGTTTCGAGACACACACCGTGGCCTGGCAAGGGGCAACAGTGTTCTTCGCGGTCATCGATTTGGTGGCAGCGGTCGGGCTGTGGCTCGCTGCGGCATGGGGCGCCGTGGTGTGGTTGACCTCGGTCGTATCTATGGCGGTGGTCGAGCTTTTCTTTCCAAGGGTTTATGGCGGCAGCATTTTCATTGTGTTCATCGAGATGACGCTGCTCGGCATATACCTGTGGCTTGCCATCGTTTCAGCGCGTGAAAGGTCGACATGACAATGAACCAATCGACTGGCCGGCTTGCGTGCGTGGCCGTGGCTCTCGCGTGGCTTGCGGCGCCGGCTTACGCGGACGGCGTTGCCGATTTCTACGCCGGCAAGACCATCACCATCCAGGTCGGTTATGGTCCGGGCGGCGGCTACGACGTGACAGCACGTCTGTTCGCTCAATATTTTGGCGAGCACATTCCCGGAAAGCCCTCAGTGATTGTGCAGAATGTGCCTGGCGGCGGCGGACTCAAGGTCGCGAACGCAATCTACAACACTGTCGCGAAGGACGGGCTCACGCTTGGCGTCTTCTCCGGCGATGTCGCCCTTGAGCCGTTGTACGGCGACCGCCAGGCGCTGTTTGCTCCGGAAAAATTCGCCTGGATCGGCAGCATGGATACCGATGTGATCTCGTGCGGCGTCTGGAAGGGGGCTGGGGTCGGCATCAAAACCTTGCCCGATCTGATCGCGGCAAAGAAGACCGTGACGTTTGGCTCGAGCGCGCCGGGGACGGATCCAAGCCTTTATCCGTTGTTCTTCAAGAATGCGCTCGGGGCGCCGGTGAAAGTGATCAGCGGCTACACCGGCACCAGGGAGATCATGCTGGCGATGGAGCGCGGCGAAATGGACGGGACCTGCGGGCTGTTCGAGTCTTCGGTCCGAGGCTCCTACATGCAGCAGGTCAAATCCGGCGATCTGACGATCTTCGTGCAGATCGCGCTCGGCGAAAAATCGCCCTTGTTCGGCGAGGCGACGCCGATCATGGATGTCATCAAGACCGATGAGATGCGCAAGGTCGCGCAGCTCGTGTTTGGTCCGTCGACGATCACGCGGCCGCTGGCGGCGCCGCCGGGCACACCGGCCGATCGCGTCGCGGCATTGCGGACCGCGCTTCTCGAAACGGCGAAAGACCCGCGCACGATCGAGGCCGGAAAGCCGATGCAGATCGTGCTTCACCCGAAGTCCGGCGCCGAAGTCGAAAGGCTCATCGCCCAATTCCAGGCGACGCCGCAGGACCTGGTGAAAAAGGCTTATGGCTACACGCATGAATAGTGATCCGCCGCCGCCAAGCGTTCCTGGCAACTGCGCGTGACGGAAGGACTTTTCCCGGCTGGACTGCGTCGTTGTGGACGCCATATCGCGCGTCAATCTGACGATCTTTTGGTCTTGCCAGGGGCCGTCGCGAAGCGCGAGATAACGGCAAACAGGTTCACAGGAGACCGATCATGCGCGCAGGCGCCGCCGGAACGACCGCTACTGGTATCTTTGTCGTAAGAAGTCTCGCAGTCGCGATGCTCGCCGCAGCGGCATTTGCCTCTGCGCCTGCGCCGGCTCTCGCGCAGGCCACGATCAAGATCGGTGAGCTCAACAGTTATAAGAGCCAGCCCGCCTTTCTTGAGCCTTACAAGCGGGGCTGGGAAATGGCGATCGACGAGATCAACGCGGCGGGCGGCGTGCTCGGCAAAAAACTCGAAGTCGTGTCGCGCGACGACGGCGCAAATCCGGGCGATGCGGTCCGCGCAGCCGATGAGCTTGTCACGGGCGAGGGCCTGAACATCCTCTGCGGCACGTTCCTGTCGAACGTGGGCCTCGCAGTCACCGAGTTCGCCGGCAAGAAGAAGGTGTTTTTCTTGGGCGCTGAACCGCTGACGGACAAGATCGTCTGGCAGAACGGCAACCACTATACGTTCCGGCTGCGGGCTTCGACCTATATGCAGGTCGGCATGGTGCTGCCGGATGCGCTGGCGGCCAAAAAGAAGCGCTGGGCATTGGTCTATCCAAACTTCGAGTTTGGCCAGGCCGCCGCCGCCGCTTTCAAAGAGCTGATCAAGGCGAAACAGCCCGACGTGGAATTCGTCTCGGAGCAGGCGACACCGCTCGGCAAGATCGATGCCGGCGCCGTGGTTCAGGCGATCGATGACGCCAAACCTGACGCGATCTTCAGCGCCGAGTTCGGCGCGGACCTTGCCCAGTTTGTGCGTGAGGGCAACACGCGTGGCGTCTTCAAGGACCGCTTCGTGGCGGCGCTCTTGGCGGGTGAACCGGAATACCTCGAGCCGCTCAAGGACGAAGCGCCCGTCGGCTGGGTCGTCACCGGCTATCCCGCGAGTGCCGACACCCCGCCGGAGAACAAGGCCTTCGTCGCGGCCTATCAGAAGCGCTACCACGATGTGCCAAAATTAGGCGCGATCGTTGGATATCTGACCATGAAGTCGATCGCGGCCGGCATCACCAAGGCTGGATCGACCGATACTGAAAAGCTGGTCGAAGCTTTTCGCGGTCTGAAGATGACCGGCCCGTTCGGACCGTTCATGTTCCGCGCCATTGATCACCAGTCGACGCTCGGCGGTTATGTCGGCAAGATTGGCATCAAGAACGGTGTTGGCGCCATGGTCGATTACAAATTCGTCGATGGTGCCTCGGTTCTGCCCTCCGACGAAGAGGTGAAGAAACTGCGGCCGGCGTCTGCAGACTAGGCGGACGCTCGGGGGTGGCGGTCGGGAGTCGAAAATGCGTGGGGAGGCATCCGCGCGTGTTTGATATCGTTTCCGCATGAACGTGGAAGGCCTCGCCTTTCAGGCCCTGAACGGTCTCGCCTCAGCGTCCGGTCTGTTTTTCGTCGCGGCCGGACTTTCCCTCATCTTCGGCGTCACCCGCGTGATCAACATCGCGCACGGCTCGCTGTATATGCTGGGCACTTATATCGCCGTGACACTGGCGACGGCGGTCGGCGGCGCTCTCGGTTTCTGGGGCGGTGTCGTTGCGAGCGCGCTCATCGTCGGTGTCATCGGCGCATTGATCGAGATCGTTCTGCTGCGCCGCATCTACGTTGCGCCGGAACTGTTTCAACTCCTCGCCACGTTCGCGTTGGTGCTGGTCATCAACGACGCGACGCTATGGCTGTGGGGGCCGCAGGATTTGTTCGGACCGCGGGCGCCCGGTCTGCGCGGCGCTGTCGAAATTCTCGGCCGCCATCTGCCGACCTACGATGTTTTCCTGATCGCGATCGCGCCGGCGGTGCTGGTCGCTCTTCACGTCGCTTTCACGCGCACGCGTTTTGGCCGGTTGGTCCGCGCCGCGACCGAGGATCGGGAAATGGTCGGCGCGCTTGGCGTCAATCAGTCGATGCTCTTTACCGCGGTTTTCGCCTTGGGCGCTGCGCTCGCCGGACTCGGCGGCGCGCTGCAGATGGCGCGCGAGCCAGCTAATCTCGGCATGGATTTGACTGCGATCGGCGACGCCTTCGTGGTCGTCGTAGTCGGCGGCATGGGCTCCATCGTGGGGTCCTATGTCGCCGCCGTTCTGATTGCCGAGGTCAAGGCGCTGTGCATTGGTATCGGACTTGTCCACTTCGGCGCTTATTCCTTCAACTTCTCGAAACTCACCTTGGTCGCCGAATTCTTGGTCATGGCGGTCGTGTTGATAGCGCGTCCGCAGGGCCTGCTCGGGCGTCCGCAGATCGCGATGCGCAGCATGGCTGAACCGGAATCGCCGATCTATCCGGCATCGAACGCGCTCAAGGTCTTTGGCGGTCTCCTCTTAGTGGTGCTGATCGCCTTGCCGCTTCTGGCGCGTTCGTCGCCATACACGCTGGTGCTCGGCATCGACGTACTGATTGCAGTGTTGTTTGCTGCGAGCCTTCATTTCATCATGGGACCCGGCGGGATGCACTCCTTCGGTCATGCCGCCTATTTCGGGCTCGGCGCTTATGGCGCAGCGCTTGCCGTCAAGTGGTTCGCTGCTCCGATGTCGCTTGGTCTTGCCGCAGCGCCGGTGGCGGCGGCCCTCGGCGCGCTCCTGTTCGGGTGGTTCTCGGTGCGGCTTTCCGGTGTCTATCTCGCCATGCTGACGCTCGCGTTTGCGCAGATCGTCTGGTCGATCGTCTTTCAGTGGGAGGAGATCACCGGCGGATCGAACGGCGTTCTCGGCATCTGGCCGGACACGCCGTTCGATAAACTGCCGGCCTATTATCTGCTGACGCTCGCGCTCGTCGTTGCCGGCGTCCTGCTGTTGCGGCGCATGCTGTTCGCGCCTTTCGGCTACGCGATGCGCGCCGGACGCAACTCGCCGCTGCGCGCGGAAGCGATCGGGATCGACGTGAAAAAGGTGCACTGGCTAGGCTTCGCCATTGCCGGCACTGTCTGTGGCGTCGCCGGTGGTCTTTTCGCCTTCGCCAAAGGCTCGATTTCGCCGGAAACGATCAGCATCGGCCGCTCGATCGACGGTCTCGTCATGGTGCTGCTCGGCGGCATTCAAACGCTCTCCGGACCGATCGTCGGCGCATCGGTCTTTGCCGTATTGCAGGACACGATCATGCGGCAGACCGAATATTGGCACGCGCTCCTCGGCGGCATCATTCTCGTTCTGGTGCTGGCGTTTCCGGCCGGTCTTGCAGGTGCGGCGCTCAGCCTCGCCGGGCGCTGGCGGCGGTCATGACGGAGCTTGCCGTCACCAAGTTATCCAAGAGCTTCGGCGCGGTGCGCGCCGTTGACGACGTGACCTTTTCGGTCGCCAGTGGAGAATTTCTCGCGCTCATCGGCCCCAATGGCGCCGGCAAGTCGACCTGCTTCAACATCATCAACGGCCAAATGCCGCCCGATGCCGGGGAGGTGCGCTTTGACGGCCGTGACGTCGCACGACTTCCGCCACGCGAAATCTGCCGGCGCGGCATCGGCCGCACCTTTCAGATCGCCGCGACCTTCGGCTCCATGACCGTTGCCGAGAACGTTCAGATGGCGCTCATCGCGCACAGCCGAGAGACTTACAGGCTGTGGCGGCCGGCGACGTCGTTTCACCGCGCCCGCGCGCTCGAATTGTTGGATCAGGTCGGGATGCGGGACGCCGCCGACCGGCCGTGTCGCGAACTCGCCTATGGCGACGTCAAGCGGGTCGAATTCGCCATCGCACTGGCCACCGAACCGCGGCTTCTCCTCATGGACGAGCCGACGGCGGGAATGGCGCCGCGCGAACGCAACGATTTGATCGCCTTGGTCAAGACGCTCGTGGTGGAGCGCGGTATTTCCGTCCTCTTCACCGAGCATTCCATGGATGTGGTGTTTGCCTTCGCCGATCGGATCATCGTCTTGGCGCGCGGCAAGCTGATTGCCGACGGCGACGCCAAATCGATCCGCGACGATCCGCTGGTCCGTCAGGTTTATTTCGGCACTGGCAAAACCTTCGAGCGCGCGGAGCGGGTTTCATGAGTTCGGGTCCTGCGCTCGCGGTGGAAGGGCTCTGCGCGTGGTACGGCGCGGCCCAAATTCTCTACGACGTCACGCTGACGGTAGGCCGCGGCGAAGTGGTCGCGCTGATGGGCCGCAACGGCGCGGGAAAATCGACCACCATCAAGGCGATCATGGGGCTTGTCGCGCGGCGAAACGGCACCGTTCATGCCAATGGTCGCGATATTTCAGCCCTCAAGCCGTTCGAGATCGCGCGGCTCGGCGTCGGCTTCACGCCGGAAGACCGCCGAATTTTCTCCGATCTCACCGTGTGGGAAAATCTCGATATCGGACGTCAACCGCCGCGCACGTTCGCCGACGGCGCCACCGTGCCAACATGGACGCCGCAAGCATTGTTTCGGCTGTTTCCCAATCTTGCCGAGATGCGCCATCGCCTCGGCGGCCGGATGAGCGGCGGCGAGCAGCAGATGCTGACCATCGCGCGCACGCTGATGGGCAATCCCAGCATTGTCTTGCTAGACGAGCCGTCGGAGGGCATCGCTCCGCTGATCGTCGAAGAGATCGCCGATACGATCGTGGAACTGAAAAAGCAGGGTCTGTCGATCCTGCTCTCCGAGCAGAATGTCCAATTCGCCGAAATCGTCTCCGACCGCGCCTATATGCTGGAGAAAGGCCAGATTCGCTGGGGCGGTACGATGGCCGAGCTTGCGGCGAACGCCGACTTGCAGCGCAGTTACTTGACGCTTTGATCGACTCGGAAGCTGACCTTCAAGCGTACAGCCGGCCAACGCCGAATAGACGCGATCTTAAGGAGAGCAAGGTGGCTCGCGCTTCCGAGATCATCCGCTAACTGGACATCCCGCGGGCACGTCAAAACCGGCAAACACCCGCTTAGCAGGTGTGCCTGCCCGCAGTAGAGGCTGCCATGACTAATTTTTGGTTAATTGAGACATTAATTTACAGAAACTCAAAACAAGTCTGGTTATATGCGCCACCTGGTCAGTTACTTCATCAATATTAGAGTTCGTGGTGGCCGCTGCTTCAGCTCATGCTGACTTCAAGTTCTCGTCACGCCGGCTCCGCGCGCTGATCGTCGCAGCCGCGCTTCTCATCGCGACTATTGCCGCGGCAAACGTGCTCGTCCTCGTGCAGTCGCGTGAAAATACGTTGCACGAGGTGCAGGAGGCGCTATTGCGCCAAAGCTTGACGCTCTCGGAATTGGTCGACCACACCTTCCAATCAGCCGATTTGGTGCTTGCCGACGTCGCGCAGAAGGTAAGAAGGAGCGCGTCTACCGGCGGCGATCTCCTTCAACTGACAACACAACAATTCCATTCGCTTTTGAAAGAAGAAAAGTCACAGCTTCCGCAAATCGACGCGCTCGGGCTCTTGGATTCGGAGGGTATAAGGCTGAACAATTCGCGAGATTGGCCAAGTCCGCATGTCGATTTGTCATCGCGAGAATATTTCGAGGCGCTCAGAGCGGATCCAAAAATAAAGTCATTCATCAGTCAGCCGGTAGAAGGCGCAGTCAGCGGAAAATGGGTCGTCATTCTTGCTCGTCCCGTACTGACGGATGACGGTCGTCTTCTCGGCGTGGTGTTTGCGTCCACGGTCTTGAACTATTTCGAGGATTTATTCCGTTCCACCTCTTTGGGTGACGGCTATGCGGCGACATTGGTGCGGCAGGACGGCACGTTGTTGGCCCGTTTTCCGATGGCGGGGACAATCGGAAAGATCGTGCCGGCTTCTGTCTTGAAGAAAATCGCCAATTCAAGGTTTGGCCTGTCTCGTTCGGTAAGCCCGGTCGACCAACAACCTCGCATCGCCGCTGCATATCGGCTTGCCAATTATCCTCTGACCGTCATCGTCACGCAAAACGAGGACGTCGCGTTTGCTCCATGGCGCAGGACGGCCCTTACGATGATGATGGTGACGTCGGCCATCATCGTACTCATTATCATTGCTGCCTATCTCATGGCGCGATCGTGGAAACAGCAGGATCGGCTCAATTCGGCGCACGCAGACCTGATCGAGGCCGAAAGAGTACGCAGTCTCGCCGAAGTCGAGGCGGCTCTCCAACGAGGTTTGGCCGCACAAAGTATGAGGCTAAACGCCGCCATTGAAAATATGCCTCAAGGCATCTGTATGTTCGACGGCGACAAACGCCTGATCGTTTGTAATCAACGGTATGCCGATTTGTACGGATTGAACAAGGAACAAACAAAACCGGGCACTCCTTTCAGATCAATTCTTGCAGGTCAAAGTACTGTCGTTAGCGTCGCGGATGACCCCGAAAGGTATATCGCACGCCGACTTGGCGATGTGTCCACGAAGCAGCCCTACCAACTGATAAATCGACTTGGTGACGGGCGTCTTATTTCAGTCACACACAGGCCAATGGCAGGGGGCGGCTGGATCGCCACCCACGCGGACGTGACCGAGCAGATAAGCCGCGAGGAATCACTTCGGCTGCTGTTCGAAGGCAGTCCGGTACCAATGTGGGTCAGCGATCGTGAAACGCTGCGTTTTTTGGCCGTCAATGACGCGGCGCTGGCGTGCTACGGGTATAGCCGCGACCAGTTTATGGCGATGACCGTCCCTGACCTTCGGCCCCAAGAGGACAGGGACCGATTTGCGGAGTTCCTGCGGTCGTTGCACCCCGTTCAGTTTTCTGAAAATGTTGGGCAGCATACGACGTCCGATGGCAAGATCATTGACGTCTCGGTGTATTCAAGGGCGTTGATCTACGCCGGCCGCAACGCCCGCCTGACCGTTATCTATGACATCAGCAAATCCAAGCGCGCGGAGAACGAGCTTCGCCGCACGCAAAAATTCCTGGACGCCATTGTTGAGCACGCGCCCGCGCCGATATTGGTCAAAGAGGTCACGGGAGCGCATAAAGATGTAGCGCAGTTTCGCTACACTCTCATCAATCGGGCATTTGAAGACTTGTTTGGCGTGTCGCGCACCGAAATCGTTGGCAAGACCGTGGCCGAGCTTTACCCAAAAGAGCGCGCCGACTTCATCATCGCGGAAAATGCCGATGCATTGCGGTCGGAAGATCCGATCACCCTGTTTGATCATGAGGTGCACACAGCCAAAAACGGCATAAGGATCTGCACGGCGACGACGGTTGCCGTGCGAGACGATTCCAACACTCCTCAATATCTCGTGACCCTTCTGCAAGATGTAACCGAACGTGAGCGCGCGGAACGGCGTATCGCGCGGATGGCGCATTACGATCAGCTGACCGACCTTGCCAACCGGCGAACTTTCAACGATGCGCTGGAGACAGCGATCAAGAGCACGACGGGCTACGGCGATCAATTTACCGTTTTGTCGGTTGACCTCGATGGTTTCAAGGAAGCAAACGACACCCATGGTCATCTCATCGGGGATGCGCTGCTGTGCGAAGTATCACGTCGCTTAATGAAAGCCGCGGACGGCGCCTTTGTCGCGCGCATCGGCGGCGACGAATTTGCAGTCATAGCGGATGGCGGAATGCAGATAGCGTTGCCGCTCGCGGAAAGATTATTGGGCGCCTTCGGAGAGGAAATCCTTATAGAAGGCCGACGGATAATGACGGGCGCCACAATCGGCGCCGCGATATTTCCCAATCATGGCTCCGACAGCAAAACCCTCATCAGCAACGCGGACATTGCGCTCTACCGCGCCAAGGCCAAACGACGCGGGTCAGTCCTCTTCTTCGACGCCGAGATGGGCGAGGAAATACGCCGGCGGCGCGGTTTGCAAGAGGCCCTGCGAATCGCTGTCGAATCCCAACAGTTAAATCTGCACTATCAGCCGCAGAAAACAATATCGGGCGAAACGATCGGATTTGAAGCATTGGCTCGTTGGCAACATTCGCAGTACGGCCGCGTGCCGCCAGCCATGTTCATTCCAATTGCTGAAGAGAGCGGCCTGATCATCCCAATCGGTGAATGGGCGGTGCGCGAAGCGTGTCGCGAAGCCGCCACCTGGCAAGTTCCTCTAACAGTCGCGGTGAACATTTCTCCGCTGCAATTCCGCTACGGCGACCTGCCTGCGTTCATTCATTCGGTGTTGCTCGATACCGGCCTTAGCCCGAGACGCCTGGAACTCGAAATTACCGAGAGTGTATTCATCGACGACTTTTCTCGGGCGATATCGATCCTTTCGCGTCTTAAATCCCTTGGCGTGCGGATCGCGCTGGACGATTTTGGGTCCGGCTTTTCCTCATTGTCGTACCTACATTCCTTTGCCTTCGACAAGATCAAGATCGACCGGACGTTCATCCTTGATCTCGAACATAATCGGCATTCCATGGCGATCGTGCGAGCGGTCGTCGACCTGGGACACAGCTTGAACATCCCTGTGCTCGCCGAGGGCGTCGAAACTGCTGCCCAGCACGCGATTCTTCTGGATAGAGGCTGTGACGAAGTCCAGGGTTATCTGCTGGGTCGGCCCATGCCTATCGAGAACTATGCTGAGCTGACCGGAATGGCAGTCATTGCCCGTTCCGCGTCCAAGATGGTGTCCTGACCCCTTCCGGCCGCGCCATACCCGAAAGCCGCGTTTGACCGAAGCGGGCATCGATGCGCCGACAGTCGACCGTTCCCGGATATGTTTTGGCGGGTTGGCTCGCTTGGCGAGCAGTGAGCCTGGTGCTGCCTTAGGCCGCGGCTTGGCTCTTTTTTCCAAAGCTCGACAGAAGACGAGGCACTTCCGATGCCGGCTGCGGTTTGCTGAATAGATATCCCTGCACCTCGGTACAGCCTTCGGCCCGGATCTGCTCAAGCTGCTCCTTCGTTTCGATACCTTCGACCGTCGTCATCATGCCAAGGGTCCTTCCGAGCCCCGATATGGCTCGAATAATGGCGATGGCTTCGTCGCCTTTGTCGAGGTCTCGCACGAAGGACTGATCAATCTTGATTTTATCGAACGGGAAACTGCGAAGATAGCTCAGGGACGAGTAGCCGGTGCCGAAGTCGTCCATGGAAACATGCACGCCTATGCCCTGCAACATGTGTAGGACAGCAAGTGTCTGCTCGGTATTTTGCAACATTGCAGTTTCAGTAATTTCGAGTTCCAGTCGAGTTGGTGCAATGCCGGCATTTGTTATCGCCGACGTGACCATCGAAACAAGATTCTTGTTACGGAACTGAACCGGCGACAAATTGACCGCGACCTTGATGTCATCCGGCCATTTCGCCGCCTCGTTACAAGCTTGTCGCAGGACCCACTCGCCAATCGGGATGATCAGACCGGTATCCTCCGCCAATGGAACGAACGTTGCGGGCGGGATCATCCCCCGCGTTGGGTGGTTCCATCGCAAGAGCGCTTCAAAGCCGGTTAAAGTACTCGTTTCGAGGTTCATGAGAGGCTGATAGAAAAGCTCGAACTCCCCGACGGCGATGGCCTTGCGAAGATTGATTTCGAGCGTGCGGCGCTCGTGCATTTTTGCGTCCATCTCAGGCTCGAAAAAGCTGAACCCGTTCCGGCCGTTTTCCTTGGCCCGATAAAGAGCCATATCGGCATTCTTCAACAGGACATCCGAATCCGTGCCGTCGTTCGGCGTCACCGAGATGCCGACGCTCGTACCGATGACGATTTCGTGGCCATCCACAGCAAAGGGCCTCGCCAATGCATCTACCAGCCGCTGTGCCAAGGTGCTGGCGGAGGTCGGTTGTTCGACCCCGATCTGAATGATCGCAAACTCATCACCGCCCAGGCGAGTCACGACATCGGTATCGCGAACACATTCACGCAACCTGTTGGCGACGGCACACAGCAAGGCATCGCCGACCGGGTGCCCCAGCGTGTCGTTGACTTGCTTGAAATAATCGAGGTCCAAGCACAACACGGCGAATGACGCACCGCGGTGAACGCTGCTGAGATGATAATTCAACCGTTCGCGCAACAACACGCGGTTCGGTAACCCCGTCAGCGCGTCGTGATGAGCCATATGCGCGATTTTCTCCTCAGCGCGTCTTTGCTCGGTAATATCCTGGTGGACACCAACCCAGCTGCCCCCGGCTATCGGCTGATACGTGTAGGAAATAATGCGACCATCTGCCTGCTCGCTCACCAGGACGTAAGGCGCTCTACTGGATGTTCGCTCGATGACGCGTTCGACATAATCCTTTTCGTCCTTTGGACACATGCCTGAGGCAAGCCGGTGCTCCAAGATGGTTCGGAGCGGGGTGCCAACCCTCATGTGCTCGGCGGTAAGGCCATACATCTTTGCATATTGTGCATTACACACGACAAGACGATTTTCATCGTCGAACATGCAAAGGCCTTGCAACATATTGTTGATGGCGGCGTCGAAACGCTGATTTTGGGAAATTAATTCGGCTTCGCGCTTAAAGAGCTCGTTCGAGCGTTCGTCGATCGTCTTCTCAAGGCCGCGGTTGAGTCGATCGAGCTCTTCGACCATCAACGCGATCGACCGGTCGGTGCGCCGGCGGTCGTGATCGGCTTCCTCAAAAGCAGTGCTGACGAGCTGTCCAAGGAGGTCCAAATCGACCTGCCCAGACGGCTTCGTCGCCTTTGCGAGCAGTTTGGCGAAAAGCTTGTGCACGCTACCTCAGGCCGCCTCGTGGAATGTGGTTACGGTCATGGTCTGGTTGTGCAGTTCGCAGGTGCCGGACGCGGCGTGGGGAGAAATCTCCCCATATGAGTAGAACCCGAGTTTACGAGTCTTGCTGCCGAGTACGGCGTTGGCGGCCTCGATTTCGTCGGATATGCGCTGGCCCATGAGCAGACGGCGTCCAATGCAGCTCACGAGGATGGCAACGCTTTCGCCGTCTCCAATGCCGGGTTGCGCCTGCCGCGCGGCGTCCGCAGCCCCGGCGGACAGCCTGTCGAAATTGCCGTGCATGAGCTGAGCAATCCAGCCTTCCGGCACGTCACCGGCGAAGGTCATCGTGCGTTTCTCGCGGTCGACCGCCAACACGGTGCGCATGATGTCACTATCGGGCTGGTCGGGGTTGCAAACTTGCAACGGGAAAAGCAGGGCACTGCCCGGAAGAGCTTTCGCGTCTTCCTCGCCGAGGTAGCGCTCATAGAGGTCGAGAGCCGGTTCGCTGTCGAGCTCGAGCAGCAAGTTGCCGCTCGACTTTGTGATGCGACGGCGCGGGCCGAACACATCCCAACCGCCCGCACTGCCGTGGCCAATGCGAATGGCGGGGCCATAGAAGCCGACCGCCGCAACGCGGTGCGACCGCGGTGCATCATCAGCGCCAATGAGCGTCTCGCTGAATTCCGCGCCATCGCCGGCCAGCCCGCCTGTCAGCGAAATCTCGCGACCTACAACGCTTGTGATCCCGGCGACAAGCTCGCTGCCGTTAACGTTCAAGCCGTCGGACAGAACAAAAATGCCTGCAAGATCATCCGCCTTAAGCGCCCGCCCGATTGCTGCCCCGCAGTGATATGAAGCATCGGCGCCCGCAACGGGCTCGCATACGAGCTTGAGCTTTGTGCTATCGAAGCAAATCGCAAGGGCGGTGATCTTGTCATCGACGACATCGCCGTTATGAATCTGCCCGCCTGTGCTGCAGCCGAGGACATGCGCCTTCGGAAAAATCTTGCGCAGCTCATCAAAGCGGGTTTTTTCCGCGAGTGCACGGCGAGCGCCGAAATAGAGTACGAGATTTGCGCTGTTGCTCTCGGTCTGATCGCCTTTCCAGGCTTCAGTCGGACTCCAGGACAATTCGTTGGCACGCATCAGATGCCCCTGAGAAATGCGCGTCCACAATCTTGCGTAGAACCTCGGCGAACCAAGTACACAAAAAAACTAAAATATAAGTTATGGGGAACTTCGGGCATGGTCGAAATCGCCATGCAGTCAACGCTCACATTTCATTAAGGCTAACAAGTTTGCTTAGACGCCGTCATCGCCGCACGCCGTGCCGGTCCGACTTCGGTCCGAAATAGTCGCCATAACGGACATTGATCAAAAGAAGCTCATTGCGTTCGATTTACGAGGACGCGGCCAACCCATCGTGCTTTGCCCGCAACGCTGCACGGATGCGCTGCGGGGTCGCGGGAATTTCGTCAATCGAAACGCCGAATGGCTCGAGCGCATCATTGATGGCGTTGAGAATGGCGGCCGGCGCGCCAATGGCGCCGCCTTCGCCGAGGCCCTTGGCGCCCGTGAGCGAAGCGTCCGTCGGCGTTTCGAAATGATGCAGTTCGATCGGCGGAATTTCGCGGGCGGTCGGCGGCATATAGTCGGCGAGAGATGCGGTCTGAATGTTGCCGAGGTCGTCGTAGACGATTTCCTCCAACAGGGCGTTGCCGATGCCTTGCGCGATGCCGCCATGAACCTGGCCGTCGGCAATCATCGGATTGATGATGCGGCCCGCATCCTCCACGGCGAGAAATTTCACAACGCTGACGTGTCCGGTTGCAATGTCGACTTCGACGATTGCCACATGGCAGGCGTTGGAGAACGTACCGGAAGGATCGTAGTCCGCGCTTTCGCGCAGGCCCGGCGTGATTTCGCCCTTGAAGCGGTGCGTCTGATGATAAGCGGCGCGCGCGAGATCGGCGAGCGGCACGGCGCGGTCGGTCCCCAAGACTTTGGCGTTACCGTTTTCCAGAACGATATCGTCGCGCGCCGCCTCCAGAACGTGGCTCGCGATGATCAGAAGTTTGTCGCGAATCTTGCGGGCCGCCAACAGCGACGCGCCGCCGGAGATCACCAGCGAGCGGCTGGCGAACGTGCCCCAGCCGTAGGGGGTGCGGTCGGTGTCGCCGTGCACGACGCGCACATCGAGCGGCGAGATGCCGACCTCGTCGGCGATGATCTGTGCAAGCGTGGTCCCCAGGCCTTGGCCATGCGGGCTCGCACCGATCCGTGCTTCGACCCGGCCCGTCGGGTCCATGGCGATCTCGACGGTTTCCCAGCCCGGCGTGATCTCCATGCCGCGCGCGGCAAAGGCTGGGCTGCCGTAGCCGGTGCGCTCGGAGAAAGTCGCAAACCCGATACCGAAATAGCGGCCAGAACTGCGCGCCTCGCGCTGGCGGGCGCGGAATGCCGGCAGGTCCGCTATCGCAGCCGCTTTCTCCAAGAGTTTGATGATAGCTGCCTTCATCGAACACCAAGCCCGTCGCCGAGGTGTACGGAAATCGGTCGATCAGATTGCGCTTGCGGATCTCGACTGGGCTGAGATCGAATGCGGCCGCGGCCTTGTCCATCAGTCTTTCGATGGCGAAGGTGATGACCGGCCGCGATACGCCGCGGTAGGGCGCCATCGTGCACGTATGAGTCATGACGCCGCGCGAGACGCACGAATAGGCGCGCACATCGTAGGGCCCGGGCAGTTCGGCCATCGCCATGAGCGGCTCGACGCCGCAGGTTGTCGGAAAACACGAATAGGCGCCGACGTTGGCAACAATGTCGGTCGACAGCGCGATCAGTTTGCCCTGCACGTCGAACGCGCCTTCCAACTGAACGTGCTGATCGCGGCTGTGGAACGACGAAATCAGATTTTCGCGACGGTCCTCGCTCCAGGCGATGGCGCTGCGCAGATGCCGCGCCAGCCAGACCAGAACGGCGTATTCGGCCGGCAACGACATCTTCTGACCGAATCCGCCGCCGACGTCAGGCGCAACGACGCGCAGATCGGCCTCGGCAAAACCGAGCACGTCGGCAATCGCGGTGCGCATGAGATGCGGCATCTGCGTGGCACAGGTCAGCGTGGTGCGGCCCGTTGCCGGGTCATACGCCGCGTGCGCTGCGCGCGCTTCAAGTGGGGTCGCATTTTGCCGGCGTGAGCGTACCGCTACGCGAACGCGCCGATGCGCCTGCGCAATCGTCGTATCGAAATCCGCCGTCTTGAAGCGGCCCTCGACCACGACATTCGTTGGGCATCGATCATGGACGAGCGGAGCATCGGGCTCGAGCGCATCGCGTGCGTCGGCGACGGCAGGCAACTCGGCAATCTCGACGCTGACGGCGTCTGCCATGTCCTCCGCCTCGGCGCTCGACGTCGCGATGACGGCCGCGATCGGCTCGCCGACGAAGCGCACGACGGTGTTCGCCAGGACCGGCTGTTCGATCGCCTGATAATTGAATTTGTGCAGCATCGGCCGGATCGGCCGCACGCCGACGAGGTCCTCAGCGCAAACGATCGTTACGCCGCTCGGCGCGCTGATGCCGACGATGCGGCCGGACGCGACGGGGCTGCGCACGAAGCGGACGTAGTGCGCGGCTGGAAGATCGGCGGTGAACCGGCCGCGCCCGGTGACCAATGCCGGGTCCTCGAGCCGCCTGATGGCACGGCCGACCCACTTCATTCCAGAGCCGGCGGTAGCGGCCATGTGTGAATTCGCTAAAGCCCGGTGAAAGCCCGATGGCTGACTTCATCCGACCGCGCCCAAAATCGCAAGTCAGTTATGTGGGCTTAGCTCGACAGCGGCTGGACATCGGAATTGACGTATTGGTCAATCGGGCTGAATGCGAAATGTGCGCGGCACTGGCGCGAACCATGCGTCGAAAATCCTTGCCGCCTCGCCGGAAGCTTCGAGCTTGAGCAGCGTGCCATTGACAAAATCAAGGAACCTCGGCTCGTTCTTCTTCAGCGCAAAGCCGGCGGTTCGGGGCAATTCGTAGTCGCCAATGAGCGCGAAATCCGCGAGGTGGCCGCTCTTTTTTGCGAACCATAACAGCAGCATCTTGTCGGCGAGAAAGCCGTCGACGCGGCCATCCTTCAGCGCGGAGAAGGCAGCGTTGTAGTCGTCGAAAAAGACGATCTGCATGGTCGGAACGGCGGCCTTGAGTTCGGCGTCGACGCTCGCAGACCGCACCAGCGCGAGTTTGCGGCCGGCAAGCTGCGTAATGTGGGCGATGCCGCTGTCCTTGCGCACCAGCACCTGGTGTGGCGAATTGAGATAGGCAAAGCTGAAATCGACGTCTTTGGCGCGATTTTTCGAGCGCGTCATGCCCACGGCGACGAGATCGACGCGGTCATGCTGCAGCGACGGGATGCGTTCGGCGTTGATGATCGGGATCTTCTCGGTCGTCACGCCGAGTTTGCCGGCGACTTGTGCGGCGAGGTCGACGTCGTAGCCGATAATGCCTTTGCCGGGTTCGAGGAAGCTGAAGGGCGGTGAGCTTTCGGTCACGCCGACGAGGAGTTTTCCACGCGCCTTGATGTCATCGAGCTTGTCGGCGGCGGCGGGCGCCGCGACCGCCGTCATGAAGATGACGCCCGCGAAAGCCGACGGCCAAACGCGCATTAATATCCGGAGCCCGCTCATCTAGTGCGCGCCCGGCAGATATTTTTCGGTAATGAGCGACTTCATATCGGGCTCGCTCGGCAGCGTTCCCATTTCGACGAACGAGCGCGCCAGCACGGCGAGCGCCTTGGGATCGAACTTCCCGGTGCGATTAAATAGTCCCATCAACTCGTCATAGTCGCGCGTGGCGATGCCTTGCGAGACCTGCGACGTGCGGCGCACGATGTCGATCGTCTGGTCGCGGTGGGCGTGCATGTAGGTGATGGTATCGAACCAGCCGGCGAGAAACGCGCGCACCGCCTCAGGATTGCTTTCAGCAAAAGCGCGCCGCGCGTAGAGGACATAGATGTGGAACGTCTTGATGCGGTCGCCGAACTGCACGAGAACGCGGCCGCTGCCTTCTTCCTCCAAGCGGTATCCGGCGTTGGCTTCGACGATCATGCCGTCGATCTGGTGGGTTTTGAGCGCAGCGGTTTGCGCCGACGTGGTGCCGAGCGGAGCGATGGTGAAGCCGGTGGTGCCCCAGCCCAGCTGCCGGGAGAGTTCTTGCGCCAGCCAGTAGGTGAGCGAGCCCTTGCTCGAAACACTGACGGTTTTGCCCTTCAAATCCTCGGCCGTCTTGATGGGTGAATCCTTGAGCACGGCGAGCAGGACGGAATAGGGCGCGTCCGCCATCGCAGCGACCGCGATTTCCGGCGCGCCCTTGACCTCGAGCGCCAGCTCCGGTCCGGAGCCGATGGCGATATCGATTGAGTTTGCCGCCAGCGCTTGTTGCACCCGGGGCCCGCCGCCGAAATCGGTGACCTCGACGTCGATACCGTGCTGTTTGAAAATTCCCGCTTCGATGCCGACCTGCAGCGGCACAAATTGGAACGTCCCGGCCTGCGGCTGGCCGACGCGCACTTTTGTTGCGGCGTCCGCGACCCCCGAGCTGCAGACGAGTGCGACGGCGAGCAGCCCAAAGGCGGCCCCTCTGCGTGGCATCATATCCTCCCTTTTGTTATCGGCGGCGACATTAGAGCGAGGTTTGCCGCGCCGTGCCACTGAAATCGATAAGCCGATAAGCGCATGCTGGCGTGTTATGGTCGCAGCCGTGAGCGGAGGACGTGATGGCGAAGAAGCGGGCGCTGGTGACCGGAGCGTCCTACGGTGTTGGCGCCGCGACCGCGCTCGCGCTGGCGCGCAACGGATACGACGTTGCCGTGACGGCTACGAAGAAGGAGAACCTTGCGGAGACCGTGAGGAAGCTGGTAGCGGCGGGCGCCCGCGTCGTGCCGGTCGCGCTCGATCTGTGCAGCGAGGCGAGCATCGCGCAGGTGGCCGCGGAGACCACGGCAGCGCTCGGCGGGCTCGATGTTCTGGTCAACAATGCGGGGGCCAACCTGCGCAAGCGCGTCGTAGACGTTACGCCCGAGGAATGGGATTCCGTCATGACGACGAACGTCCGCGGCGCTTTTTTCCTGACCCAGCTGGTCGGCCGCCAGCTGATCGGCATCGGGCAGCCGGGATGCATCGTCAACATTGCCTCGACCCACGCGCTCATTGGCGCCGCCGAGCGTTCCGTCTATGGCATCTCCAAAGCCGCCCTTGTCCAGATGACGAGGATGCTTGCGGTGGAATGGGCCGATTACGGCATCCGCGTCAACGCCGTCGCGCCGGGGCGGATGGATACGCCGTCGCCGTCGCGCGCAGCGAAGGGCGCCGATCAGGCTTACATGGACGCAATGCTTCGACGCATTCCGCTGCATCGCCTTGCGACCGCGGAGGAGGTCGCGGCCAGCGTGGCCTATCTCGTCAGCCCCGCCGCGGCGTCGATGACCGGCCAGGTTCTCGTGCTCGACGGCGGACTGACGGCGGTGTGAAGAAACGCTCCGGCACCGTCGTGCGCGGCGATTACTTCCTCAGGATCGGCGGGGAGGGCGCCGCGGCGGCAGGCGCTGGCGACAGCACCAATGTGACCCACGCATTCCAGCCGTCCGGTCTGTTCTGGCCGTCGAACTCCTTGTAGCCCTTTACGTTCACGTAGCCTTGCATGGTGCCGACCGGAAATATGTATCCGATCTGCGGGCCGACGCCGGCGACGCGCGATTTGAACGGGCACAGCACCGGAGCGCAGCCGCTGTCGGAGGTGAGTTGATCGTACAAATATCCGACGGCGCCGATCTGCAATTGTTTGGTCACGAATTGCGAGAGGCCGAGGTCGAGATGGGAATCGATGCCGTTGGTATATCCCGTCGACTGGTTCTTGAAGTTGCCGGTCAATCCGAACGTCGCCGAGAATTCCTGGCCGGTCTGCGGGTTGAAATAGGTGTAGCCGACGCCGCCATCCAAGGCGCCGTGGCCAATGCCTATGTTTGCCAGATCGGACGAGTTGTATTTGCCGACCGGGATGTCACCGGTCAGATAGGTCATGAAATTATTGACGCCGGAATTCCAGCGCACGGCGAACTGCGGGATCAAATCGCCGAATCCGGTCGTGGTGTCGCTTAGCGCAATGGATCTTTCGGCGGAGAACGGGCCAAGCGCGGCGGCTGCGGTCGCATTGAGCGACGTGTCGTTGCGGCCATAAATTCCGAGCAGAGCGACGCTGGCCTGACCGCCGAAGAACGGCGTCGCAAATACGTAGCTCGGCGCGAAGACGCCGAGGTCTACTTTTGCGTTGACGTTGGCGTTCACGCTGACGTCGACCTTCGGATTGAACTGGCCGATCGTAATCTCGCGGGACAGGGCGGCGTTGCCGCTCGCCGATACGTCGGTGTGATAGTAGACCGACGTGAGCGACCATCCCGGCTGTTGCGGGGTCGAAGCCAGGCTGCCGAAAAATCCCGGTATCCAAAAACTCACGCCGTTTTCGTCGGCGAACGACGCGGTTGAAATCGAAGCGGCAACGCCGAGCGCCAACGTCCATGTGGCGAGCGCGTTGCGAAGACTCTGGCGACTTCTCAGGCTGGCTATCGGCCCTCTCGATTGCGCGCAGATGCCGTTTCCCATGATCGCCCCCCGATCTTGCGGCCCTTGGTTTGGGCAAGGATTCATTGGCAGGAAACCTTAGCTGGCGCCGATTCATGGGGCTATTGGAAAACCTGCGGAAGTTTCGGCTCGCCGAGCGATTTAATGAGAGCGTGACTTGCTGATCACAGCGACCGAAAAGTGCGCTTGCACTGTGGGGCGTTTGCCGTCCGAGCGATCGCCGACGGTAACCGGATAAACAGCGCTGAAGCGTCGAGTGCACCGCACAAAAGTTCCATCACGCCTTTGTCATCGCCCAGGCGATATGCGGCTGATATCCTGCCCGCAATCTGCTGCTTGGGGCGAACTGCGCACAGGGCATCGTTGGCTGTTGCCATGTGAGGCGTTTCGGCGCTCGCAGATCATGAAATTCGGCGTTCGCTAGAATTTTCGCCGCTACTGCAATAGCCTGTTCGCTCTGTTTCCAGATCGCGCTTGTCGCGACGGCCGTGGATCGAAAACTCGTGTGTCCTGCGAGGAGCCCATGGGGAACGTTAGCGTTGCGGATCCTGCGCAACACTCGGACGGGTCAACCCATCCGGATATGATCTGGATCGCCGGCGGCACTTTCCGCATGGGATCGGATAAGCATTATCCCGAAGAGGCGCCGGTGCATCGCGTCACCGTGAGCGGCTTCTGGATCGATCGCACGCCGGTGACAAACCGGCAGTTCAAGGACTTCGTCCGCGCCACCGGTCACGTCACCTTTGCCGAAATCCCGCCCGATCCAAAGAACTATCCGGGTGCGCTGCCGCACATGCTTTTTGCCGGCTCGCTGGTGTTCACGCCGCCGCGGCATCCAGTCGACCTGAAAAACTGGGGCGAGTGGTGGAGGTTCCTGAAGGGCGCGAACTGGCGCCATCCTTACGGCCCGAAGAGCAACATCAACGCGCTCGACAATCATCCTGTCGTGCACATCGCATATTCCGACGCGCTCGCCTACGCCCAGTGGGCCGGCAAGGAGTTGCCGACCGAGGCCGAATGGGAATTCGCCGCGCGCGGCGGCCTTGATGGCGCGGAGTTCGCCTGGGGTGATGAATTAACGCCCGGCGGCCAGCACCGCGCCAACACGTGGCAGGGCAATTTTCCGCACGAAAACCGTTGCGACGACGGCTTTGAGCGCACTTCGCCGGTGACGGCGTTTCCGCCCAACGGCTACGGTATCTACGACATGATCGGCAACGTCTGGGAATGGACCGCCGATTGGTACTCGAAAAAACACGAAGCCGACGCGCCGAAGGCGTGCTGTGTTCCGGAGGATCCGCGCGGCGGGCGGGAGGAGGGTAGCTACGATTCCTGCCAGCCACACATCAAGATTCCGCGGAAGGTCATCAAGGGCGGCTCGCACCTGTGCGCGCCGAATTACTGCCGCCGCTACCGCCCGGCCGCGCGCCATGCGGAAGCGGTGGATACGTCGACAAGCCACCTTGGCTTTCGATGCATCAGTCGAACTTCAACCCCCGGGAGTTAACCCATGACGAAAGACGGCGACGATCGAACGATCAAGACTGACGGCGATTCGGCCGACGGCCCTAACAAAAAAGTAAACCGGCGCAATATTCTTCTCGCCAGCACGACGCTGGCCGCGGCTTCCGCGCTGAGTTCGGCCGTGAGTGTTGAAAAGGCCGTCGCGCAGGCGCAGCAAGCCGCCCCGGCGGGCAGCAAGCCGAACATCCTCGTCATCATGGGCGACGATGTCGGCTGGTTCAATATCGGCGCCTATCATCAGGGCATCATGTCGGGCAAAACGCCAAACCTCGATAAGCTTGCCGCCGAGGGCATGCGCTTTACCGATTACTACGCCGAAGCAAGCTGTACGGCCGGCCGCGCCAACTTCATCACGGGACAGATCCCGTTGCGTACCGGCCTGACGACAGTCGGCCAAGCGGGCGCGGATGTCGGCATGCCGGACCAATCGGTGACGACAGCGCTCATTTTGAAGTCGATGGGCTACGCGACCGGGCAGTTCGGCAAGAACCATCTCGGCGACTTGAACAAATATCTGCCGACGCTGCACGGCTTCGACGAGTTCTTTGGTTATCTCTATCACCTCGATGCGATGTCCGATCCATACTGGTTCGATTATCCGCAGGACTGGATCGACAAATATGGCCCGCGCAATCTGGTCCACTCCTACGCGACCGATGTCGACGACGCGACGGTGATGCCGCGCTGGGGCAAGGTCGGCAAGCAGCGCATCGTCGATGAAGGCCCGCTGAAGCCATTCAAGGATATGACCCAGGACCACCAGATGTGGCAGAAGGGCCGCGACGCCAAGTACGACATGGAGACGTTCGACGAAGTTTTGGTCGAGCAGAGCAAGGGCTTCATGGACCGGGCCAAACAGGCCGGCAAGCCGTTCTTCATCTGGCACAACACCACGCGCATGCACGTCTTCACCTACCTTCAGCAGAAGTACCAGGCGAAGATGAATTACGAGAGTAATTTCGGCCTCGAAGAAGCCGGCATGGCGCAGATGGACGACGACATCGGCGACCTGCTCAAGCATCTCGACGACATCGGCGTTGCTAACAACACCATCGTCATCTTCACGACCGACAACGGCGCCGAAGTGTTCACCTGGCCGGACGGCGGCATGACGCCGTTCCGCGCCACCAAGGGCACGGTGTTCGAGGGCGGCTTCCGAGTGCCGTGCCTTATCCGTTGGCCGGGCAAGATCAAGCCGGGCTCGGTGGAGAACGGCATCTTCTCCGGGCTCGATTGGCTGCCGACGCTGGTCGCGGCAGCGGGCAATGCGAACATCGTCCAGCAGCTGCTGCAAGGCCTGCAGATCAACGGCCAAACCTACAAGAACCACCTGGATGGCTATAACCAGATGGCTCTCCTGACGGGCACAGGGCCGTCGGCGCGCCATGAACTCTTCTACTTTGGCGAGTCGCAGCTGGGCGCTCTCCGCATCGACGACTTCAAGTTCCAGTTCTACCAGCAGCCTTTCGGCTGGCCGGGAGAAAAGGTGACGACCGACATGCCGACGATCGTCAATCTCCGCCAGGACCCGTTCGAGCGGACGCCGTCGATCCGTGGCCAAACGCTCAACGACCAGGGTGGCGGCTACATGAACGACTTCATGGCCCGCGAATTCTGGCGCTTCGTGCAGGTGCAACAAACCGTGGGGGCGGCGGCGCAATCGTTCATCGATTTTCCGCCGATGCAACAGGCTGCCTCCTTCAACCTTGCTCAGGTCAAGGAAAAGATCGAGCAAATGATGAAGAACCACGAAGGACAGTAGTGCGACGACGCTAAGGCGGCAGGCGCTCCGTCGAGGGCGCCTGCTGCGGCTAATCGGCGATTATAGGCGCGGGTGCCGATGGAGGAACCGTTGCCATGCGCGTATTTCTCTCGAGCTTTATTTCGACGGCCGTTTTGCTGATCGCGGTTTGGCCCGCGCGATCACAGAATGTCCCTGCTCTCAACGTCGATCCGGTGTGCCATGGGATCGCGCAGCAGGCGGCAAATCCAACCGAAAAGGGCGGACCGGATCTTGCGTTTGCGCAGTGCGTGCAGAGCGAGCAGGCCATGCGACAAAAGCTGCTCGGTGAATGGTCGAGCTTTCTGCCGGCGGAAAAATCGAATTGCATCGGATCGGAAACGGCGGGAATGGCCAGTTACACCGATCTCGTCAGTTGTTTGGAAATGGCGAGGGACGCGAGACAGTTGAATGAAGGCAAATGAGGTTTGTCGTGCGTCATGAGGAGGCCTTGAGCGAAAGACCCCCGGCACGCTCGATATCTGGGGTGAGCCGTTCACGGCAAGACGTTTGCCGTTATTTTTCAATCTGCGCATGGATCCCTACGAGCGCGCGCAGATCACGTCGAACGAGTATTTCGCCTGGACAATTCACAAGGCCTATCTGGCTTACGGCGCGCAAGCGATCGCCGCCGAATTTGTGGCGACGCTCAGGGAGTTTCCGCCGCGGCAGAAACCGCAGAGCTTCAATCTCGATCAGATCATGGAGCAGCTCTCTCATCCGGCGCAAGCCGACTGACGCCGGCTGAGATTACAGCTTTTTTTGTGAGTGCGGTCTCGGCAGCGCCGCCTGTGCGGCGCTGCCGCAATAACAAGAAACTGACGGAGATTCGTCTCTCATCGGGAGAAGGAGAAAATGTCATGTCAGCTACGCTTACCAATCTGATCATTCAGCTCATCGCCGGTGCAGTCGGCGGCAATGCCGCCGGCGCCGCGCTCAAGGACTATGATCTCGGAAAGCTCGGCAACTCGATCGCCGGCGCGCTTGGCGGCGTCGGCGGCGGGCAGATTCTGACGGCTCTGCTGCCGATGCTTGCGGGAACTGCCGGGAATGTCGATATCGGCGCAATTCTTGGGCAGGCCGTGGGCGGCGGCGTCGCCGGCGCCATCGTCACCTTCATTGTCGGCTTGATCAAGAACGCCATGGCGGGCCAGCCGGCGAAGTGACCGGCGTCACAGCCGCGATCGGAGACGATTGGTAACTAACGAAACCTGGTCGCGGCCGGCGGCGCAAGGGTTATTGTTGCGCGTACCTGCACTGAGCTCGTGGGAGGCGTTGGACTGTCGCCAATGACGGGGCGCGCCGAACATGAGATGAGAAACCGTGCCCTCCGTTGACCGCCTTCTATTGCACGGTGATGTTGCGGCTTTTGATCACGTTGGCCCACAACGCCGTCTCGCGCCGGATGCGCGCGGCAAATTCGTCCGGCGCCTCAATCATGACGCTCAGGCCCTGCGCCAGCAACTTCTCCTGCAAGGCCGGCGTGCTCAAGATGTCCCGTGTGACTGCGAAAATGGCATCGCGCGTGTCAGTCGGGATCGCGTGCGGCGCAAGCATGCCGTACCACGACGTGACATCGATGCCTGCGACGCCGGACTCGGCCAGCGTCGGAACATCGGGCACCAGCGGACTGCGTTGAGCAGTGGTCATCGCAAGCGCTACGACCAGCTTTTCCTTGATCGCGGGAAGCACCGCCGGAAGGTTGCTCGACAGCACATCGATATGATCGCCCAGAAGGTCGTCCAAGGCTTGCGGGGAGCCGCGGTAGGGCACGTGCTGAATGTCGATGCCGGTCTTCTCCTTGAGCAATTCCATCAGCAGATGCAGCTGGCTGCCCACGCCCGGCGATCCGTAGCTCAGCTTTGCGGTTTTTGCCTTCTCGATGAGCTGCTTGATCGAGGTCACGCCGAGTTTCGGCGACACCACGATCACGTTCGGCGCGCTGGCGAGCAACGTGATGGGTGCGAAATCGCGCTCGACGTTGAACGGCAGGCTCGGCATGAGCGTGGGGTTGATGGTGAGGTTGCCCGCCGGAATGAGCAGCAGCGTGGTGCCGTCAGCGGCGGCTTTTCGCACCGCTTCGATGCCGATGTTGCCGGCGCCGCCGGTCTTGTTCTCGACGATGGTCGCCTGGCCGGAGCGGGCTTGATACTCCTGCGCCAAAAGGCGGCCCAGAATATCGACCGGGCCACCCGGGCTGAAGGGCACGATAAGCGTAAGTGGCCGTTGCGGAAATGCCGCTGGCACTGTCGCGGCTGCAGCGACGCGGGCGGGGAGGATGATGGCCGCGACGGCCACCAGGCTCAGCGCCTTGCGGCGCGTCACGCCGAATGGTGGCGACGCAAATTCACTCATTGGCTTCGTCATGATCGTGCCTGAATGCCGACCGGTGGTTGCAGGTCTACGAGCCGCTCGCGCGCCCGTTGGGCGCGCTGCACTCCTACGAACCGCAGCTAAGCAGGCGATCCGCCAACCGGCAATGGTTGATCGGCTTGCCGTCGACGTCGAATAGCGTGCCGGCCCAGATATCGTTGGTGAGCCGATCCCAGACCATATAGCCGAAGCCCGAATAGGTGGCGGAATTGACCACCGTGCGGCCATTGATGTCGGCGCCAACGACGCTCACCGGCGGCATCCGGTCGAGTTTGTCGCCGCCGGTGCCAACCACAAGCTGCGGCGGACGCACCCCGCCGAAATCGACGGCCTGAAAGAAATGAATGTGGCCGGAGACGATCATGCGCACGCTTGCCGGAACGTCGGGGCCGAGCGCGAGTTGCAGCACTTTGTTTGAGATGATGTTCGACGGTGCGCCACCTGGCGTCGCCAGCATCGCGTTGAACGGTCGATGCGTGGTCAGCCAGGCATTGTCGGGGATTTTGTCGAGGATTTCGGCGAACTGCCGGCGCAGGAGAGCAACCAATTCACTTGGATCGCCCTTCGGGTCAGCGGCCTTGGCGCCATCCACGACGACGACGCCGAAATTGCCGAGCCGCACCACGAAGTCGCCCGTCAGATCGCGGCACGCCGGCTCCATCGGCAGCCGGTCGAGAAAGCGGAACCAGCCTTCGCCGGCGCGATTGCAGTCCTCATGGTTGCCACGCACCATGATCCAGGGCGCAGCAGCAAAAAGCGGAGCCGCCGGCTCGAAGAAATCGGCGTTCCACGCGTCCCAGCCGTAGCCCCACGGACTGCCGGCGCAGCCGTTATTGCCGGGCGGGCAGGGTCCTTCGCGGTATTCATAATCGCCGACGTGGATCACGAGATCGGGGCGCGCGGCGGCCGCTTCCGCTGCAATTTTTGCGAATGGCCAGGAATTCGGGTCGTTGCACGCCTGCACCGCGCCGCCGGTGACGAGACGGCAGCCGCTATCGCCGAACATCACAATGCGCTGCGGATTGGGTCTGGCAAGCGGCAGCGGCTTGCCGTCCAGCGTGGCGGCGATCGCTCCGGCCGGAACCGCCACCTCGCAACCGCGCACAGTGAATTGCGCTGTCGGGGCGTTGCCGAACGTCTGCGCCGGCTCGGAGCGGACACTCATGGGAACGGCGGTTCCATCGAAACTGACGGATGGGCACGCATCGTCGGTGATCACGCGCGCCGTCGAGGCGCCATCCGGACCGAGTTGGACCCACTGCGCCAGGATCTTGGATTGCGCTTGTTGCAACGCTGCGGAACCGATCAGGGCCGCGGCCGCGACCGTGATGGTGCTCAGCGCGCGCCGGTGCCGGGTCATGGCGTTCTCCTCGCTCACCAGCCGCGTGGCTCGGCGGTGAGAGCTGACAAAGTCTCGATCTCGGCTGCGAGCTTTTTCTCTACAGCGGCGTGAAGCGGCAGGAGCGGAGCGCGTGGGGAGCCGCAATCACGTCCCATGGCGCGGCTCGCTGCCTTCAGTGCGGCGACGCCGCCCGGTTTGACGATCTGGCGCAGCGCCGCGACTTCCTCTTGCAATGGGCGGGCTGCGTCGAATCGTTTCTGGCGGCACAGATTGAACATCTCTCGCACGAGCCGCGGTGCAATAACGGCAAGTGCGGAAAACATCCCGCTCGCACCGATCGCGCCCGCCGATACCATCAGCTCCGTTCCCGAGAGAAGCGCAAAATGCGGTCGTGCGCGCGGCGCCTCGGTCATCAGCTCGATCATGAATTGCCAATCGAGACTGGAATCCACCACGCCGGCGAAGTTGCCGAGCTTGCCGACCAGCTTGAGCGCGAGATCGGTATTGATCTTGCTGCCGGCCATATCCTCGGGCGCGTTGTAGACGAAGAAGGGAATATCGACGGCCGATCCGATCTGAAAGAAGTGTTCCAAGATCATGGCCGGCGGCGGGGTCCAATAATACGGCGTGGTGGCGATAACCGCCGACGCGCCGGCCTCTTGAGCATATCGTGCGAGGTCGGCGGCGATGCCGGTTCCGGCGTCGCTGACATGAGCGATGATCGGCGCGCGCTTGTCGGCGCGTTCGACGGCGAAGGCGATGAGCGCACGCCGCTCGTTGTCGGGAAGGCTCACGGATTCGCCGGCGTGCATCGGCACGGCAAGCGCGTCCGCGCCGTTGCGCAGATGAAAGTCGATCATCGTGCCGTAAAGCTCGAAATCCAGCCGCCCGTCGCTCGAAAACGGCGTCAGCGGCGTATGCACCAAACCTGGCTCGAAGGGCATTGCGTTCAATCTCTTGAATAATTCTACCAGCCGTGCGGCTCGCTCGTGAGGACGCCAAGGTCCTCGAGCTGCGCGCGGATGTAGGCTTGGCGTTCGGGTGTCGCCGTCGGTAGCGGCGCGCGGGTCGGGCCGACGGGTCGTCCCATGATGACCATGCCGCCCTTGAGCGACGACGGGTATTGATCTTTGAACAGATGCCACAGCCGCGTCATCTTGAATTGCAGCTCACGCGCCCGATCCCACTCGCCGCCCATGCAACTGTCGAAGAGGTCGTTACACAGGTTCGGGCAAATCGAACCCGCGGCGGAATACGATCCGACGCCGCCAAGCGGCACCGACGGCAGCAGAAACTCGACGCCGGTGAGCATCGCGAAATTCGGCCGCGCCGCGAGTGCCGCCCGCGAGATTTCCAGAAACTTCTCGCTGTTGAAGCTTGCTTCCTTCACGCCAACGAAGTTCGGCAGCTGGTCGATCAGCCGCGACATCAATTCGCCGGTAATCTCGACGCCGGCCAGATAGCTCGGCGAGTTATAGGACAGCACCGGCAGATCGATCGATGTGCAAAGCCGCACGAAGTAAGCTTCGATCGCTTCGAGCGTCGGCGTCCAGAAGTATGGCGTAATCGCCAGAATGCCGTCGGCGCCGATCTGCTGCGCATGGCGCGCCAACGCCATCGTATCTTCGACCGCGAGCGCGCTGACGTGAATGGTGACCGGCACGCGGCCGTTGACGACCCTGACGGCGGCTTCGGCGAACAGCTTGCGCTCGGGAATCGTCAGATTGAGCGACTCGCCCTTATGGTGCGGCCAGGAGATCGCCGGGGCGCCGGAGCGGACGTGAAAATCGAGAAGCCGCTCGAACGTCGGCAGGTCAAGACTGAAGTCGTCCTTGAGCGGCGTGACGGGGCTTTGCATGACGCCCCTGAACTTGTTCTGCATCTTTTAAACCTGCTTCCACCCGTTCCGCTGTCGATAGAGCCATAGCGGCGTCTGCAAGACAACGCCACATTCATCACGGTAATTCGAGGCCGCTTTCGCGCACGAAGGTCTGCCAGACATTGATTTCGTCACGTACCCAGTGGTCAAGTTCCTGCGGTGACGAGCCGATGGCTTCCCAACCCTGTGCGGCGAATTGTTCGCGATTCTTTGGATCGGCGATGGCGGCGGCAAGCGCGCCGTTGAGCCGTTGAACAACCGGCTGCGGCGTTCCGGCCGGCGCAAAGGCGGCGAACCAGCTGTAGACGTCGAGGTCTGGATGGCCCTGCTCGGTGACCGTCGGCACATCCGGCAACTCTGGCAGTCGTTTCGGGCCGGTAACGGCAATCGCCTTGATTTTGTTCGACGCGAGGGCGGCGCGGGCGATGGACAAGTTCAAAATCGCCAACTGCACCTCGCCGGCGATCACTGCCCGCATCACCGGCGCGGCGCCTTGATACGGCACGAACGCGAGATCGAGCCCGGCGCGGCGTTTGAGATACTCCATCACGAGATAGCCGGTAGTGCCCGGCCCCATCGAGCCGTAGTTGAGCTTGCCCGGCTCCCGTTTGATGAGCGTGATGGCGTCGCGTAGCGTCGCTGCGTCGACCGATGGATTGGCGTAAAACACGCTCGGGAAACGCACCAGCAGCGACAGCGGCGCAAAATCGCGCACCGCGTCGTAAGGCGGCTTCTTGTTGAACACTTGATTGATGACGTGCGAATCCGAGGCAAAGAGGATTGTGTAGCCGTCCGGCGCCGCGCGCGCCACGTCGACCGTTCCCAGCTGGGTCGACGCCCCGGGACGATTCTCGACGATGATCGGCTTACCGAGTTCGCTTTCCAGTTTCGGCTGCAACCTGCGCGCCAGCACATCGATGCTGCCGCCGGCAGCAAACGGCACGATGATCTTGATCGGATTGGCCGGAAAGTCCTGGGCGCCGGCCGTCGTCGAGATGACGACAAACACCGTCGCCGCGGCGAGCCACCACTGTGCGTGCCGGTGGCGCGGCCTCATCGTCGCGCTTGCCCGCTGCGGCCTACGGCGTCCGCCAGCGCAGCGGTGAATTGCCGGTGCGTCTCGCGCGAATTGAGGAAGTTCCAGTCGTGCGCCGATTTTTCGCCTGGCACCACTTTGAGCGTGGTGAACACCGGCCCTTTGAGGGCCATGATTTTGGGAATCTCCGCTTCGAATCTTTCCAGCGCGTCGAATTCGAAAGCGTGCGGATAGCCGGCGGCGCGCGCGTGCCCGGCAAAGCTCACCGTGCCGCGCGCCGGAATGGGATGGCTGCCATTGGCTTCGTAGTCGCCGTTTTCACAGACGAAGTGATAGTAGTTGGGCGGCGCCGCGGCCGCCACCGTGACGAGGCTGCCGAGGTTCATCAGCAGGCTGCCGTCGCCGTCGAGCACGATGACCTTGTAGTCGGGCATGGCAAGCGCAATGCCGAGCGCATGCGACGAGCCTTGCCCCATGGCGCCGACCGAATAGTAATTGAGCGGACTTTGCGAAATCCGCCGCCAGTCGAACGCGGCGTTGTAGACACACACCGCAATGGCGTTGTCGCCGCGGTGCTTGTTGAGAATCTTCAGACATTCGTCGCGGCGCATCATGGGTTCACCCTGTGTCCGACGAGAGAGACGAGCGGCAGCGAGCGCGCGTAGGCGCGATCGATCGCGGGCGGCAGCATGGCCACGTCGTCCGGCCCTTCCATGCAGAAGTGATCGATGCCGAGTGCGCCCAGGATCGGCTCGACGATGCGGACCGAATAGATCTTCGATTGCACCACCGGAACGCCGGGCTCCTTTGAGAGAAGTCCTACCACCATGCAGATCGGCTGCCCCAGTTCGACGGCGATCACCCGGATCGCGTTGATGGAGTCGAGCAGGCCGGTATATTGCATGAGCAGCGCGGCGCGCCGTCCGCAACTCGTCATGCCGGCGCAAATCGAGACGCCTTCGTCCTCCTTGCAGACGCGCACCAGTTTGAAATCTTTGTCCTGCGACAATGGCCACAGCACGTGGTCGCTCATGGTGGCGTCGGGCAACGCGACGATGAATTCGATGCGCGCCTGTTTGAGCGCGCCGATAATGGCCCGGCCCGACAGCCCGAGTTCGCCCATCCCCACCTCCCTAATTTGGGGGGCGATGGTAATAGGCTTTGCCGGTTCTGTCGCGCGCTGACGTCGCCGCGATTTGCATGGTTGCTCTTTAGAATCGCGGCGGCTCGCCCGCATAGGCCTGGCGGATGACGTTGGCGAGATCGGTCTTGGTCACCGGTTTCGGATGAGTGATCTTGACCGCCGCCACGACATCGACGGCCTTATCGATATCTTCCTCGCGCAGGCCGAGGCCCTTGAGTCCGGTCGGCAGGCCGAGGCGCACGTTGAGATCGTAAAGGCCGCGCGCAGCATCGTTGACGCCGAGCGCGCGTTTGATGCGCGTCATCGCCTCCGGCGCTGCGGCCGCATTGAAGCCGATCGCGTAAGGTGTGGCGACGGCATGCGTATGCGCATGGTCGAGATTGAACCATTGCCGCACCCGCTGCGCGACGGCGTGTTCAAGGCCGATCGCGGCGCGGAAATTCGCCGCCAGCCAGGCGCCGTAAAGTGCATCAGTGCGCGCGTCCATATCGCGCGGATTTTGCACGACACGCGGCAGGCTCGACCCGAGCCGGCGAATGGCTTCCTCAGCCATGGTCTCGACCACCGGATTGGTGTCGATGCCGTAGAGACTCTCGACCGCGTGCGCCATGGCGTTCATGCCGCTCGCCGCCGACATGCGTGCGGGAAGGTCGAGCGTCAGTTCGGGATCATAGATCGCGGTCGCGGGCAGGGCGGCGACGCCTTCGCCCGAAACCCGCTTGTCGGCAAGTCCGACATACCAGCGCGCCGCCATCTCCGAGCCCGAATAGGTGGTGACGATGGCGATGTACGGAATTTTAAGCGTCGCTGCCGCGGCCTTGGCAAGCCCGATCGGAGAGCCGCCGCCGACGACGATGAAACCGTCCGCGTTGAGCCGCTTGAGGTCATCGACAATACGCTCGAACGCCTCGCGCGCCATGTTCGGAACGGAGGCGTCGCAGTAGCCGACACAACGATCGGCGACGCCGCTGGTTACTTGGCGCGCAAAATCGGCCCGCGACTTTGACGATAGCACCAACAGCCGCGACATCTTGTGGAACTCGGCTTCCGCGCGCAGCGAGGAGATCGAGCCGGGCCCGAAGACGATGCGGACCGGGTCGGATTTGAACGTGAATGGATTGATCATGGGTCCTCTTTATCACCTCTCCCCGGTGGGGAGAGGTCGACTTCCGAGAGCAGCGAGGAAGTCGGGTGAGGGAGCAAACTTGGGCGTCCGTTCCCCCTCACCCGGCTCGCAGCAAGAGCAGCCCGCCGACCTCTCCCCGATGGGGAGAGGTAGAATTATGTCACTCTGCTCTCATGCCGGCTTGCTTGACGACCGGGCCCCATTTCGCGGTTTCGGATTCGATGAACTTGCCGAATTCAGCGGAGCCCATTCGCACTGGCGCGGCGCCCTCGTTGTCGAGATACTTTTTTGTATCGGCCGACTGCAAAACGTCTGCGATCGCATCATGCAGCTTGTCGACGATCGGCTGCGGCGTTCCGGCCGGCGCGATGATGCCCCACCAATTGGTCGCCACATAGCCGGGAACGCCGGCCTCGGCGATGGTCGGCAGGTCGGGCAGGATGGGGCTGCGCTGCTCGCCGCCCGTCGCCAGCGCCCGCAACTGGCCCGACTGGATATTGGGAACGGTCTGCACGATCGAACTGAACATGACTTGCCCCTCGCCGGCGATGACGGCCAGCATCGACGGGCCGCCGCCTTTGTAGGGCACGTGCACGATCTTGACCCCCGCCATGAGCTTGAACAATTCGCCGCTCAAGTGCTGGAAGCTGCCGATACCGGCCGACGCATAATTCAATTCGCCAGGCTTTTCCTTGGCGAGGGCGATGAGCTCCTTGACGGAATGCACAGGCAGCTTCGGATTGACCGTGAGCACGTTCGTTCCGGTTGCGATGATGCTCACGGGAACGAAACTCTTGATCGGATCGTAGGGCAGTTTGTAGATCCAAGGATTGACGGCGTGGGCAATGGAGATGACGAGCAGGGTGTAACCGTCGGGCGTCGCTTTCGCGGCGAGGTCCGAGCCGACAACGCCGCCGGCGCCGCTGCGGTTGTCGACAAAGACCTGTTTACCGAGTTTCTGACCAAGCTGATTGGCGACGATGCGGCCGACCACATCGTTGCTGCCGCCGGGAGGAAACGGAATGATCAGCCGGATCGAGCGGGCCGGATAGTCGTCGGCGCGAGCCGGCAGCGCAAATGCTGCTGCCGCGAGCAGGAACGCAATTGCGGTGGCCATAATCGTGTGCAGCTTCGGCATTCCTGATCCTCCCACGCCAGCGCGCTGGTCATCGTCGTCATGCTAGGCCGGACGATGCCGGCTCTTAAGGCTGCACCCTTTATACACGACCACAGACGAAAGCCATGGGTGGCAGATGTTCTACGGCGCGTATTTATGAAGCGCATGATTGCAATTTTGGAGTTAAAGCAGACTTCCCCCGAGTGGTCGCCCGACTCTACTCGTGAACTGGAAAGTTCGTCGTGTGGCTAAAAGGTGCCCTCGATTGCTTCAGACGCTGCGTCCAAGCCCGCCAATTGGACAGGTCCAGCTTTCGTTTTTTCACGATCTAATGCATCCCTTATTCGTCGCTGGATGATGCGCTCCGATAAATCCAGATTTTCAGACCTCACACGTTTAGCCACTTCAAGTAAGTCCGACGGCAGGGTCTCTAGTATGGGAGCCGCGAAGGCGTACGGAAGATCTCGCCCCGAGTGGTCGATGCGGTCTCGTCTGGGCCCGAAGGCCAAATACTTCAACAAAAAATCGACGGAGATAACCGGCGAGTGCCGTATCTTGTTCGAAACATGCTCATTTAAATTTTGCAGCATTTTGCGTGCTGCACTATCCAATGTCAGCCACCAACTCTCAAACCCGAGGGGCGACTTACCTCTTTGCATCTGCCTTTCATTAAGGACCGACATGCAGCACTCTGAATCGTGTTCGGCAAGCCTGTTTGCACTAATGTTAAAATATCCGTCGGACGGGCGCCGTTTGTCGTGAATTTCTCGCCAATACTCGCGGATAGCAAACGCTACAGCTGGATCAATCTCGTCTGTATCGACAGGCTTTTCCACTTCTAGTTCGAACAAATCCAAAAGGTAATCTGCAATGTCCTGCAAGGGTTGATTCTGGCCTCGAAATTGCTCTAGCCAAGACGCAAATGCACTCGGCGCTCGGCCCGCCAGCGCGTACTGTGCATAGACGTAGGGAACGCGACCCTCCCAGCGCGCGGCTTGAGTATACGCAAAGCTACGGTTCAGATGTCTCTCAATCTCTTCCACAATTCCCGACGTTAGAACCAATTTCATTCCGGCGCGCTTAGCTTGCTCAAACATCGCAGTAAAAGGTCGCAGGCTTTCAGGAAATGCTTGTTCCGCGAAAACTGGAAGCAAAACGCTGGTATCCAGCCAAATTTTGCCGTGATTGAATAATTTTTTCGTTACTTTCTGAACGTCTGGCGCTTCCTCCAAGAATGCAAATAGCGTATAGCTATCTGAAAGTAGCCTCAAATATTCCCTTGCGGCATCGCTTGGACCGAGTAACTCTGTACGAACAGTCTGAAGCAAGAAGGCGACATTTTCTCTGCCCGGGATGAGCGGTTCTGCGGGAGATTCGGGGATTACGATTGAGCGCAGATCAGCTTCGTCGACAGGGGGGTCCGTGTCACGAGCAAGTGACGCAGCAAATTCTTCCCCGCGCTGGAAAAAATATCTTTCGATAATTTTGTGAGTTAAGCTCACAATTAGGTCGGCTTTGCCTTGCGATGAACAGCCCGCATCATTCGCGATTTGAGCTACGTCATCTTCAAAGCCGGCTTTGAAAAGCTCTATTGCCGCCGCCTCGTCCTTTAAACGTTCGATCTCTTCGTAACTCAGATTAAATTCGTCGCCCTTTGTCCAGTGCCGCACAGCTGATCTGGAAAGTCGTTTAAGTGCAGCATCAATATAGGGAATCATCTGGGAAAGCGGATGCTTAGGTAAGAACTCGAAGACTCGCTTGTACACTGCTTGGCGCGACATCCGATTAGAGCTGTTTGTCCCATGCAGCGCGCCACGAACAAGTGCATCAAACGCAGATTTGGTGAGGCCCTTGGCAACGGATTCGTTTCGCCATTGCAGTTCCAGAAATAACAAGGCCGTTTTTGCATCCTGCCCGGTGAGAGCCGCAGCGGATTGCGTCACTAGGCTCTTCGACTCCAATAGCGGATCAACAATTGCACGGGCCAACACAGCTGCGGCCTCGCTTCGATTCTTATCCAAATTTGTCCGTTCTACAAACCACGAGCGGTCGCGAACGTCCAAGTAGGTGCCGTCAGCGGATAACATTCTCTTTATCGTATCTGCTTTAGCTCCAATTTGTTGGTTTGAAACGAAGACTAGAATATTCGCAGTCGGAAACGAGGCTTTTAAGCGCGTGAATGTCTGTCGGATTTTGGCTGCCCAATCAACTTGAACCGAATATTGAATGACGACGTTAGTGAGTCCTCTCGGTGAAAATAATTCGGAATCGCGGCCGCCATCGCCTCCTGGGGCGGCCGTGGTTCGAATATCGTTCCACTCAGACGCTAGGAAGGCGGACGCGAGCCTCTCAAAACGTTCCCAGTCGCTGGAGCGAAGCAGTCTAAGTGCAAACTCAAATCTTTCGGGCGACACTTCCATGGCTTGAACCGACCCCTCGGGGGCTGCCGTACTCCCATAACGTAAGAAAGTGTGGCTTTTGGAAATTTCTTAGGAGCAGCATATTTGCGCGCCGCCAGATTGAACAGGGGGAGCTGCCGACGGGGATTAGCACTTCTGCACCTCGCGAGCGCTTCCGTAGACGTCCGCCTGGCGGGGATCATTGCCAGCGCCGCCACGCAAATCCGCTTTGCCGTTTCGCGCATTGGAAAGAGCAGAGGGTGGTATACTGTGTGCCGGTTTGACTTGGTAACATGCGAGACCTGAACGTCCGGGGGAAACACCATGAAGCGACGCGACTTTATGAGATTGGCCGGCAGCGCTGCCGTCTGGCCGCTCACCGCAAACGCACAGGATGCCGCGAATTATCCCAGTCGTCCCGTTACCGTTGTCGTCCCTTATGCGGCGGGCGGTGGTCTCGACCTGATTGCGCGGGTGCTGGCGCAGAAACTCACGGAACGCACCGGTCAATCGTTCTTCGTGGAAAATCGGCTCGGCGCGGGAGGCGTCATTGCTGCCAACGACGTCGCCAAGGCGACCGCGGACGGCTACACCATATTAGCCGGCAGCAGCACACAGCTCGCCATTCAGGTCACGCTGCACAAGGCGCTACCCTACAGTCCCGCGACTGACTTTATGCCGATTGCGCTGGTGGCGACCGTTCCTTTCGTTCTTATCGTGAACCCGTCGCTGCCGGTGCAAACGGCCGGCGACCTGGTCAAACTCGCCAAGCAACAGCCTGGAAAATTGTCGTTCGGCTCAAGCGGCGTGGGCGGTCCGCCGCATCTCTATATGGAATTGTTGCAGACGATGACCGGCACGCAGATGACCCACATCCCGTACAAGGGAACGTCCCAGGCCATCGTCGACGTCGTCGCCGGCCGCGTGCCAATCCTGATGTCCGATGTTGCTCCGGCGGCGCCGCTGATCAAGGCGGGTACGGTGCGGGCACTCGGCGTGTCATCGACGGCGCGCGTGGCCGCGCTGCCTGATGTGCCGCCAATTGCCGAGAACGGTGTGCCCGGTTTCGACGCGGCCGCGTGGCTCATGCTCGTCGCGCCCGCCGCGGTGCCGCGCGCCGTGGCGGACAAACTGCACGCCGATCTCAAAGCGATCGTCGCTGCGCCGGAAACTCAGAAAAAATTGGTCGAGCTTGGCGTCATCCCGATCGACACGCCGCCCATTCCCGCGCTGCAGGCTTTTGTGAAATCAGAAATCGGGCGCTGGGCCAAAGTGGTCGAGCACGCCGGCCTCGCGGGATCGCAGTAGCCTTTCGGAAACAAGCCGACCCGCGCCGATGCTCGCGGTTCGGCTGCACCATGTCCTGCTGGAAAATCCGCATTATAGATCGCGCGATTAGTGCGATCGAATGTCCTGCTGCGATCGAATGTCCTGCACCTCTTTGGCTTTGGCCGTGGCGGCGGCGAGCAGAAAACCCAAGTCGGTGCCGGTTGAGACGTAGCGCGCGCCCATGCGGACGAATTCGGCGGCAAGCTTGGGACGCGTGGCGAGCCCGCCGACGCCGACATGCTTGCCGTGCCGGCGACAGGCGGCGATGGTAATTTCATAGGCCTCGCGCACGCGCGGATTGTCGTAGTCGCCGAGAATGCCCCAGTCGGCCAGAAGGTCGTTGGTGCCGACCAACACCATATCGACGCCTTCGACGGCGGCGATCTCATCCGCACGGATCAGCGCTTCGTCGCTTTCGAACTGCACGATCACCATCGTCGCGGCATCGAGCGCGGCGTTGGCCTGTGCAACGGGAAACGAACGGTATTGCAGGTGAGGCAGCGGGCCTGCCGCCGAGCGGTCGCCGAGCGGTGGGAATTTCGCCGCCCGCACATAAGCGCGCGCCTCTTCGGCCGAACGGACGTGAGGCGCGATGATGCCGAGCGCGCCGCCGTCGAGCACCCGCGACACCGCGGCGGCGCTTGGCACGCGCACGAACGGCGTGATGCCGGTCTCAAGCGCGGCCATGCAAATTTGGCTTGTGGTATCGAGCGAGAAGCTCGAGTGCTCCATGTCGACGTATAGGCTGTCGAAGCCCGCGGTCTTGGCGATACGCGCGATCTCGATGCCGCGAACCAGCCGGACCGTTATCGACGCGACGACTTCGCCGCGGGCCAGCTTGTCCTTGACGCCGTTGCGGAGAACATCGGTAATCTTGATAGACATATTGCCTGACATCGCGGGCCCGGAGAGTTATGCTGAGAGCGAGAGGAAACAGCGTGAATTACTCGACCGATTTCAAGTCAATCCGCAACGACGTGTCGGCGCAAGAGTGGCAGACGAGAATTGATCTCGCCGCCTGCTATCGGCTGGTCGACCGCTATGAGATGACTGATCTCATTTACAATCACATTACGGCGCGCATTCCCGGCACCGAGCACTTGCTGATCAATCTCTACGGCCTTCTCTACAAGGAGATCACAGCGTCGAGCCTGGTGAAAATCGATGTCGAGGGCAATATCGTCTGGAAACCCGATACCGATTACGGGATCAACGTATCGGGTTACGTGATCCACGGCGCGATTCATAAAGCGCGTCCCGACGTCGCCTGCGTCCTGCATACGCATACGCGCGCCGGCATGGCGGTGTCGGCGATGAAATGCGGATTGCTACCGCTGTCGCAGACCGCGATCCGCTTCGTCGGCCACATCGGCGAGCACGATTATGAGGGGCCGGCGATCGATGTCGCCGAACGTGAACGCATCGTCCGCGATCTCGGGCCCCATGATGCCTTGATCATGCGCAATCATGGTCTTCTCACCTGCGGCGCGACGATCCAGCAGGCCTTCAACACGATGTATCAGCTCGAACTGTCGTGCCGTTCCCAGGTCGACGCCATGGCGGCCCGGACCGATCTCGCGATGCCGGGTGAGAACGTGCTCGCGCACACGGCGCATCTCTACCAGCCGGGCACGAGGCGTCCTTACGGCGTGCTGGAATGGCCCGCCATGCTGCGCCTTCTGGCGGCGGATGAACGCAACTCGGGCTATCCGCCGCACTGGCACTGAAGCCGCACCAGCAATCGCGAACTTCGGAATCGGGGCACCAGCGATGCCGCAACTCTCCGCCATCGTGATCACCCGCGACGAAGCGGCGAATATCGGCGATTGTCTCGATAGCCTTGCATTCTGTGACGAGCGAATTGTCGTCGACTGCGGGAGCCGCGATGCCACGGTGGAGATCGCACGGGGCAAGGGCGCTCGCGTCGAAGTTCACGAATGGGCCGGGTTTGGACGCCAGAAGAATTATGCGCTCTCGCTGGCGACGGGCGTATGGGTGCTCTCCATCGATGCCGATGAACGCGCGACCCCGGAGCTCGCTGCGGCGATCAAGCGAGCGCTCGACGATCCGGGCGCGGACGCATTCGAGCTGCCGCGCCGCTCGAGTTTCTGTGGCCGCGAGATGCACCATTCGGGCTGGTATCCCGATTACGTGCTGCGGCTGTTTCGGCGCGGCAAAGCTCGTTTCGACGATGCTCTCGTCCACGAGCGCGTGATCTGCAACGGCACGGTGAAACGGCTCGACCAGCCGCTCATTCATCATCCCGTGCTCAAGCTGGAAGATGCGCTCTCACGCATGGACCGCTATTCGACGGCGAGCGCCGATGCGCTGGTCGCGTCCGGACGAAAAGTATCGTTCCTCGCCGGAATCGGCCATGGACTTTATGCGTTCTTGCGCACTTACGTACTGCGCCTCGGCTTTCTCGACGGCGCCGAAGGATTTCTGCTGGCGGTCGCCAATGCCGAGGGCAGCTATTACCGCTACATGAAAGCTTGGCTCGCCGCGCGGCCGCGCCAATGAATGCGCCGGGCTAGCGGCGGCCGGCTTGCACCCTCGGCGCGGTCGAACTTTTGGTGCGCTTGCCGATCACGCTCTCCGCGCGTGCAATCACCGCGTCCGCAGCGACGCCGCTCATGCAGGCATGATCATGCGTGCAGCGGCTGAGCTGGCGCAAATAGCAAGGCGAGCAGGGGAGATCGACCCGCACGACCGACCCGTCGCGCCGGTAGGGGCCCGCCCATACCGGATCGGTCGGCCCGAACACGCTTACGACCGGACGATCGAGCGCGACGGCAAGATGCATCGGGCCGGAATCGTTGCTCAGACAAATCGCCGAACGCCGGATCAGAGCGGCAAGCTCCGTGAGCGTTGTTTCGCCGGCCAGATTGATCGCGCCCGGCGCGAGTTTGGCGACATCCTCGCACATCGCGCGCTCGCGGTCTGACCCGATCAGCGTCACCGCAAAGTGCTTTTGCAGGAAATGACGGGCGACCTCGGCGAAGCGCTCGCTTCCCCATTGCTTGGTTTCCCAGATCGTACCGGGCGCGATGGTAACAAGATCGGATTTGGCGATGTCATAATAATCCAGCAACGCATCGATACGGCCCGCCGCCTCTTGGGGAATCGGGAACGAAAAGTCGGCGGCGCCGCCGTCGAAGCCGAGCATCGCGCCGACGCCGAGATAACGGTCGACGGCATGGACGTCGATATTGGGCACCGGCATCCTGTGCGTGTAGGCGAGCCAGCTTCCTTCGCGCGCGCCTTGCCAGGCGTGCTTGCGCGCGTTCTCGGGAAACGTCCGCGATGAGGCTTGCCAGGCGCCCGCACGCGGCCGGTCGAAACCGATGCGGACCGGAGCGCCGGTTGCCCGCGCGAAAAAAGCCGAACGCAATTGCCCTTGCAGATCAAGCACCAGATCATAACCGGCACGCCTGAGCCTGCCGGCGAGCCGCGCCGTGCTCGTGAACGGCGTCAAGCGCCAGGGCGCCGACCATTCCTCACGCACGAATTCGATGACGTTGGAAATCGCCGGATTGTGCCCCAGCAACTCGGCGATGGCCGGCGTCACCAGCCAGTCCAGTTGCGCCGACGGATAGCGCCGGCGCAACTTGTTCAAGACCGGAATCGTCTGCACGACGTCGCCAACGGCCGACAGCTTTATCAGCAGAATTTTTCGAAAATCGCGGCTGCGGAGGTCTGCAGGTTGCACGGCCTAGTCCGCTTCTCTCGGGCGAGACAATTCGCCACCGTCCATTTCCTGCGTCTTGAACAACAGAAGCTTATCTAGCACCATGCCGGCGCCAAAGTAAATCAACGCTCCCCCCAAGAGGGATGCGAAACGGTTTGCGGGGAGGATGCATGAAACGTTTCATCGTCGCCATCATGTTTGCGGCCGTCGCGATGGCGGCGTCCGCGCTCAGCGGACTGCCGGCGCTCGCGGCCGATCCAGTGCCGATCACCATCGTGGTGTTCACCCCGCCGTCGCTCGGTGCGATTTTTTCCTCCGTCATCAAGCAGCAGAAATACGATATCGCCAACGGCATCGATATCACGTTTGTCGAGCGGCCGCCGGATGCCTATGCGGCGCAGTTCAATTCCGGCGAGTTCCAGGTTGGCGGCAGCGCGTCGGTGCTGATCGTCGGTCTCGGCACTACGCGCGGCATCAAAGCGAGCTATCTGTTTAATATTTTTGACTATTGGGGGACGGTCGTCACCAGCCGGCCGGACATCAAGACGATCGCCGATCTGAAAGGCAGGCAGCTTGCGGCGGCGCGCGGCACGACGAACTACACGATGTTCGAATGGTTCGCCAAACAGCAAGGCGTCGATCCGCAATCGCTGCAGGTCATCAACACTGCGACGCCCGGCCTGGTCGGCTATGCGTTGGCCGACCGAGCGGACGCGGTGCAAATCTGGGAGCCGGCCTATACGCTGGTGACGGCCGACCGTCCCGACATCAGGACCATCGATCTGAACATCGCGAAGGTGTGGCGTGATTTTGCCGGCAGCGACAATCCGCCCAATCTTGGCGTTGCCGCGCACCAGGAGTGGATCGACAAACATCACGATCTCATTCCGGGTCTGTATCGCGCCTATAAGCAGGCTGCCGCCTGGGTGATGGCAAATCCCGAAGCCGCGGCGCCGATGATCGCGCCAACGAAAACCGACGCCCAGCGGAAGGCGATCGCCGAGATGATCCGCGCCAATACCCGTCTTGCGCTCAATATCCGGCCGGCCGGGAAGATCAGCAAGGACATCGAGGCGTCCTACAAAGCCGGCCTTGCGGTCGGGCTCTACAAGGAGCTGCCGCCGGCGTCATCGATCTATACCGGCGAGATGGAGTAATGGCGCTTGCGGAGGGCCGGAGCCCGCGGGCTAAGCGGCGCTCCGCCAAGAGTTTCGGTTTAACGGGCTTTCGCTACGAGACGATCGTGGCGCTCGCCGGACTTGCCGTGGTCTGGCAGATCGCGTCATTCTTCGTTCCGCATTTCCTGTTTCCATCGGTCCCCGAGATCGCCGAGCGGCTGTTTGCGATCTTCACGTCGTGGAAATCGATCTCGGACGCGCTTGCGACCAGCGCCCGGATTCTTGCCGGGCTCGGCGGCGCCTTTGTGCTGGGCACGATCCTGGCGATACCGATGGCGCGCTCGGCGACGTTCGAGCGTTATGCCTATCCGCTCTTGAACTTCAATCAGGGCATTCCGGCTTTGTCGTGGGTGGTGATCGCCATCATCTGGTTTCGCGGCATCGAGTTCCGCATCTTCTTCATCATGGTGATGACGACGCTGCCTGCATTCACGCTTCAGGTGCTCGACGCCTATCGCGCCATGTCGAAGGACCTGTTCGAAATGACGCTGTCGTTTCGTCCGACCCGCTACGATTTGTTCCGGACGCTGATCTGGCCGACGGTGCTTCCGGGCATCCTCACGGCATGGAAGGTCAACCTCGGCAACGCGTCGCGCGTCGTTGTCGTCGCGGAGCTTGTCGGCGCGACCGGCGGGGTGGGCTACGAGCTTCTCGAGCAGCAGCAGATCTTCGACATGGCCGGTGCGGTGGCTTGGACGCTCGTTCTGGTCATTTTCGTGCTTGTGGTGCAGGGCGCCATCACGCTCATCGAGACGCAGGCGCTACGTTATCGCGCCGTCGCCGAGCACGCGTTGTGAGTGCAGCAGCCGAAATCGTGTTCGAGCATGTCGGCAAGGCATTCCCCCGCGCCGACGGCGACGCGCCGTTCGAGGCGGTGCGCGATCTCAGCTTCACGATCGGACGGGGCGAACTCGTCGCCATTTTGGGCAAGACCGGCTGCGGCAAGTCGACGACCTTCAACCTGATCTCCGGACTGCTGCGGCCGTCCCATGGCCGCGTCGTGGTCCAGGGCCACGATCCGTACGGCGACTTCGACTGGTTCCGCGGCAAGATCGGCATCGTCTTTCAGAACGATCGGCTGATGCCGTGGCGCACCGCGATCGAGAACGTGGCGCTCGGTCTCGAGCTCAACAAGATGCCGCAGGCGCAGCGGCTCGATGTCGCCGCATCATGGCTGGCGCGGCTTGGGCTGGCCGGCCGCGAGGACGACTATCCCCATGCGCTGTCCGGCGGCATGCGCCAGCGCGTCTCGATCGCGCGCGCGTTCGCCGGCAAACCTGATATTCTCCTCTGCGACGAGCCGTTCAGTGCGCTCGACGAACACACCGGCAATGCGTTGCGCGAGGAATTCCGCGAACTCTTGCGGCAAACCGGAGCCACTTCGATTTTCATCACCCACTCGATCGAGGAGGCCTTGCAGCTCGGCGAGCGGCTCATGGTATTCGAGCGGCCGGCGCGCATCGCCTACGAAACGAAGCTCCGCACCGACATGAGCGAAGCCGAACGCGAGGCCGTGCGCGGCCATATCCGGCACGTTCTCTCATCCGATACATTCTCTGGCGAAGCATCAGGAAAGTGAGACCACCGTGAACATCGACGTGCATGCTCATTACGTTCCGCAATCGCTGCTCGACGACCTCAAGGCGCAGAAGCGGCTGTTTCCTTCGGTGAAGACCCAGGAGGACAAGGGCGCACTGTCGCTGGCGTTTTGCGGCGGCCAGTTCACGCGGCCGGTGATGGGACGGCTGAGTGATGTCGACCACCGCAAGAAGTGGCTCGCCGAGCAGAAAATCGACAAGCAGGTGGTCGGCGGCTGGCTCGACATGTTCGCCTATGAGCTGCCGGCGCAAGAGGGCGCTGATTGGTCGGGTTTTCTCAATGAGCACATGCTCAAAGGCGTCAAACAGCTCGAGGCCTTCACGCCGCTCGCCACCGTTCCGCTGCAGAGCGGCAAGCTTGCGGCGCAAGTTCTCGACGAGGCGCTCAATGCCGGTTTCCACGGTGCCATGGTCGGCACCCAGCCGAAAGGCGAGGGCGGCGCACTCGACGATCCCGATCTTGAACCGTTTTGGGAGGTCGCATCGGCGCGCAAGGCGACGTTGTTCGTGCATCCGATGTTCGCCTGCGGCGACGATCGGCTCAACGACTACGACCTCGTCAACGCGGTGGGCCGGCTGACCGACACGACGCACGCGGTCTCGCGTCTGCTCTATTCCGGTCACCTCACGCGCTATCCGGGCGTCAATCTCGTCATCGCGCATGGCGGTGCGGCGTTGCCGTATGCGCTCGGCCGCCTCAAGCGCAGCCATGCGGCGCATCCGAAATATGCCGAGCCGGAAGCGGGCTTCCGGCGGCTTTATTTCGATACCGTGCTGTTCGAGGCGCGCGCCTTGCGCTTTCTGTGCGATGTCGCCGGTGTCGACAAGGTCGTACTCGGCACCGATAGTCCGTTCCCGATCGGCGATCTGGAGCCGCTGAAGGTGATCGACGCGGCGGGATTTACCCCGCAGGAAAAGCGCTGCATCTGCTGCGAGACCGCCGCGCGGCTGTTCCGCATTCCGGTGAAGGCCGAGGCCTAACGGATTGAAGCCGCGAAAATTTTGTCCTTTTGCCTCGTTGGCGCGTGCGCCGACGCCGTTGCCCGCCTTGGCCACTTGGCACACTATGATTGGAGACCCTTGGATTCATGGAGTCCCTTGCCGCCTTGTTCCGCGACGTCGGTGCGCCATTGTCGATCGAGCGCATCACGCTTGATGCGCCGGGGCCGACGGAGGTTTTGGTACGTGTTGCCGCCGTGGGTCTGTGCCGCACCGACTATCATGTGATGCGCGGCGAGCGGCGCGTGGCGATGCGGCCGATGGCGCTCGGCCACGAGGCTGCGGGCGTCGTCGAAGACATCGGCAGCGCGGTCAGCAGAATCAAGCCGGGCGACCACGTCGTCCTGACCTTCATTCCCGGCTGCGGAATGTGCCGGTGGTGCCGACAAGGCTTGCATCATTTCTGCGCCGAAGGCCCTCGCATCACCCAGGGGCCACAACTCGACGGCACTTACCGCCGGCGTGATCGTGATGAAGTTGCCGTCGGCGCATTCTGCATGATCGGCGGTTTTGCGGAACGCACCGTGGTTGATCAGGCTTCGGTCGTCGTGATCGACAAAGACATCCCGCTCGATCTCGCCAGCCTCGTTGCCTGTGGCGTACCGGCAGGTGTGGGAGCGGCGCGCCACCGGGCGCGGGTGAAGCCGGGCGAGAGCGTGCTGGTGGTGGGTTGCGGCGGTGACGGCATGAATGTGGTGCAGGGCGCAGCTCTGTGCGGCGCCTCGATGATCATTGCCGCCGATATTGTGGACGCCAAGCTTGATTGGGCACGAGAGTTTGGCGCTACTCATGGCGTCAACGCGCGGGGCGAAAGTCTTACGCGCGCGGTGCTGGATGTCACCGACGGGGTCGGAGTCAATCACGCTTTCGTCTGTATCGATCCGCCGGACACGTTGCTGCCTGCCTTCCGCGCGACGGCAAAGGGCGGCAACGTGGTAGTGACTGCGCTCACATCGGACACCGTGCGTGAAATCAAAATCCCGCCGCTCGAACTCCTGCTGACCCAGAAGGCGATCATGGGGGCGGTTTACGGCTTTGCCAGCCCGCGGCTGCAAATCCCCGAGCTTCTCGCCCTATACCGCAAGGGCTCGTTGAAGCTGCGTGAATTGATGACCCGAACCTATCGGCTCGACGAAATCAATCGCGGTTATGCCGACCTTGAAGCCGGCAAGAATATCCGCGGCGTCGTGGTGTTTGATCACTAAAGCCACGCCGGCGTCGTGACGGCCACCGTTACGACGTTAAGCGGACGCGCCAAAGCGTGCAGCTTGTTCGAACATGGCTTCGGCCCCTTCGAGGTTGGAAACGAAGCGCGCCGCCGGGCGCGCAGCTGTCGCGATCAGCGCGTCGCCAAGGTGACGGGCTGCATGACGTGTTCCACCACGTAGGCGGCGATCTTGTAACCCATGTCTTGACCAACCTGCGTCGAGAAGCGCCAGTGAAAGCCGGCCCAGATACGCGCGGCGGCGACCTCATCGGCAAAGGCGCGGATGTTCGTCCAACGGTGAACGACGCCCGGCGCCGTCGGGCTTGTCATCGACACTTCCGGGATGTCTGCAGTGCCGAACACGGACTGCACGACGCCGGCAAGGCTCGCGCTTTCGATGCAATGTGCGCAGGGATATTCGGGATGCATCGGAGTGGCAGCGAGCGGCTGCCACGTAGCATCACGCTCGGTGGCTGGATTGTCGTCGATGTCGCCGTTGCGGATGGCGGTGACGGGACGCCAGAACTCGTAATGGTATTTGGCGTCGAACACGGCGATCAGCGAATTGGCGCGGGCAATAGCGACCAGCGCGTAGAGGCGGGCGCAGTCAATCACATTGAGATTCTTGGCCTCCGCCAATTGGCCGAGGATGGGATAGAAAACCCTGCCGTCGGCCGCCAGCCAGAATTGGGCGTCCTCGGTCTGTCTCGCAGTGCGCGTCGTGCTATCGTGGCCTCCGAATTGCTCCATCTCATTGTAGTTGGCGGCCCATTCTTTGCTCTTGAGCGAGATCGGAGGCACGGGCCGGAATTGCGATGCGCTCGTCAAAGCGAACGGCTTGACGCCAGGCCACTGTGGTACCGCAGTAGGCATCGTCGGGATATAGACGCCCGGCGTGGTGCGCGGCCGATAGGTGTCGGGTGCCTTGGCGCCGTCGTTGGCGCGCGCTTCCAGGATCCTGGCCGCTATGGCCTCGCCGAGTTTGATCCCAGCGGTCTTACCGGGGCCGTCGGGGATGGATTTCAGAAAGGTCTCGAGGATGGCTTTGATCTCGACTTGCGTCCGCGCGTCGATACCGCCGAGCACAGTGCCCGCAGCGGCGGCGGCCGCCGCCTCCCGTGATGTGTCCGCATCCGCGGGAAGTTGGAGCAGATAGGGCTGGTATTTGCGATCAATGGAATTGATCGCATCGAACATCGCGGTTTGGGTCATGGCGATGATGCGCTCGGCCGGGGGCGGCGGCATTTTGTGATTGACGGTGAAACTGACGGCTTGGTCGTTCCAGTAGCTGACAACGTCAGCGAATGCTGGCTGGACGCCGCCGAGCAGGGCGAGAGCGATCAAAGCATTGCGACGACGGGGATGCATCGGCCACCTCCACTAGTTGCGGACAGAACGGCCGCATGCAAATCTCGTCACGACCGGGCCGGAAAGTACCGGGAGAGTTCCGGGAAATTTCCGGGAATTCGGAGGCGAGCTGACGCATGGCCGAGGATCGGCAGATCGCGTTTGGCTCGTTTCGGTTCGCCCCGCGAACCGGACAGCTCTGGCGCGACGACGCTGAGGTGAAGCTGACGCCGCGGGCAGCCGCCGTGCTGCTGCGTCTGGTTGAGCGCGCTCAGGAGATCGTTACCAAAGAGGAACTGTTCGATCACGTATGGGGCGGCATGGCCGTCACCGACGACGCGCTGACATCCTGCATTCGGGAGCTGCGGGGGGCGCTGGATGATGATGCCCGACGCCCGCGCTACATCGAGACCCGCCACCGGCGCGGCTTCCGCCTGATGATCCCGGTCGGTCCGGTCGCAGGCCAAACCGGTGCCGCGCCCGCATCCCAAGCGGGCAGCCCGCAACCGACGCCACTCGTCGGTCGCGTTGCCGAGCTTCAAGAACTCATGCGCCGCTTCGATCGGGCTCGGCGGGGTCGGCGCCAAATGGTGTTCGTGACTGGCGAGCCGGGGATCGGGAAGAGCTCGCTCGCCGATGCATTTCTGGCGCAGTTGCGGACCACTCACGCTGTCCAGATCGCGCATGGGCAGTGCCTCGATCACCACGGTGTTGGCGAGCCGTACCTGCCGTTGATCGAAGCATTGACGCGTCTGGCGCTCGCCAAGGACGGCGCGCCGGTCAAGGCTATCCTTTCAGCTCAAGCACCCAGCTGGGTGGCGCAGATGCCGGCCTTGTGGGGCCATTCGGATCGCGCTTCGCTTCAGCGGCGCGGCCGAGCCACAAGCGACCGCATGGTTCGCGAATTAACACAGGCCGTAGAAGAGATCGCTGCGGATGTACCGCTCCTGATCAAGATCGAGGATATTCATTGGAGCGACGCGTCCACCCTCGACTGGCTAGCCCACGTGGCGCGCCGACTTGACGTAACTCGACTTATGGTGATGGCAACGTTCCGCCCGGGCGACGCGGCGGGAGCCAAAGTCGGTCTTAATAGTTTAGTGGCCGAGCTCGCACTTCATGGCTGGTGTTGCGAGGTTGCGCTCAATCCGCTCACGCTCCAGGAAATCGAAACCTACCTCGCCAGCCAGTTGCAGCACCCAGCGGGCGAACTGCAGCCGCGCCACATCGCTTCGCTGTTGCTGGAGCGGACGGGCGGCAATCCCCTTTTCATGGCGAGCATCGTAGGCGAATTGACACAAAGGCAAGACGCACGTCCGACACTAAAGATAATACAGTCGATTCCGCACGACGTGCGTCGTTTTATTGAGCAACAGATTGACCAGCTGTCCGCAAGCGACCGCGACGTGCTGATGGCCGCGAGCACTGTCGGTCGCGAATTCGCGACAGTGGCTGTTGCGGCAGCTCTAGAGAGCGACGTCGAAGCTGTCGAAGCCGCCAGCGCACACTTGGCGCGGCAAGGCGTCTTCGCTGTCAAATCTGGATCGATTGTTTGGCCCGACCGCACCGGCACGGAGCTCTATTCCTTTCGGCACGATCTTTACCGCGAGCTGTTGTACGACCGAATCCCGGCGTCGCGGCGTGCGACCAGCCACGGTCGTATCGGTCGTCGCCTCGAAAGCGCATGGGCGGGCAGGCTCGATGCGATCGCATCGGAACTGGCCGAACATTTTGAGCGCGCCAATCAGCCCGCCCGCGCGATCCCCCACCACCAACGAGCGGCTGCCAAAGCCTTGCGTCGCAGTGCCAACGCTGAAGCCATCCGGCACCTGCACCGAGCCCTTGACGGGGTAGGGGCCATCAATGACGAGGTCGAGCGCGTAAGAGTGGAAGTCGAATTACTCGTCGCGCTTGGGGCCGCTTACATTGCTGCTCATGGCTTCAGCGCGCCAGAGGTGCTGGACGCCTATACGAGAGCCGAGGCCCTTTGCGAACGACTGGGCCAACGCGCCGATCTCTTTCCAGCCATCTGGGGCCAATGGTTGTTCCGCACGGGACGCAGCGAGACGGATGCGGCACGGCGTCTCTGTACAAGACTGCTCGCACTAGCGGACAAATTCGATGATCCGGCTCTCAAGATTCAGGCCCACCATGCGATGTGGTCGACCTCCCTTGTCTGCGGAGAACTCGGCAATTCGCTCTCGCATGCCCTGGCGGCGTTGAAGCTCTTCGATCCGAAGCTTCATCAAGCGATGGCGTCAAGCTACGGGAACCACGACGCGGGCTGCTGTGCGCGCAATTTCAGCGCCATGTCGCTGGCGCTTGCTGGCGATCAACACGGCGCGCGCGCGATGATCGAAGAATTGATCGCAGCGGCCAAAAATCTCGACGATCCGTTTACGTTAGCACTCACGCTCTTTTTTACCTCGGCAGCCGCGCACATATTGGGCGATGTAGCCTTTGCCGATACGCATTCAAGACTGAGCGTGCAGATAGCGACGGAGCACGACTTGGCGCAGCCAAGGGCCTGGAGCATGGGCGTCGCCGGTTGGTGCACTGCTGTAAACGGCCAACTAGAGCATGGTTTATCTCTCGCCACGCAAGCAATTGCCGATATGCGAACCATCCAGTCCCGCCATTTCTTGCCCTATCTTCTTGGCTTGCTGGCAGATGTGTATCTCAAGGCGGAGCGTCTCACCGAAGGGCTCACGACCGTCGATGAGGCGTTCGCTACAGCCGAAGCAACGGGTGAACAATTCTACAGCGCCGAGCTGCATAGGCTCCGCGGAGAGCTCTTGGCACGTATGCCGGGCCCGAGGCAGCAGGTTGAAGCACCTTTTCGTACCGCGATCGAGTTGGCTAGACACCAAAGAGCCACTGTCTTGGAGCAGCGGGCGCGCGAAAGTCTCCGCAGGTGGTGCCTTTAGCGGCCCGTGGCGACGAGCAGAGCGATCAAGGACGTCCGCTTTGGCAGTCGCATCGGTTTAACGATGTCTGCGGGATGTCCGCTTTCCTCCCGATAGTGACCTGTTGTTCGCCCAGTAACGGACGTCCGTCAGTGCGAGTACCACGTCCGTTCAGTTACCCGGAACCAGAAGTGGCTGCACTCACATTCGGGGCCGGCCCTGGGTTAGCGGTCAGGCGGCATCTTCCTTGAAAGCGGTATTGTGTTTCGGGAACCACACGTGACCCTTGAGCATGTAGTTCCAGTACATGAGCGGCAGGCCGGTCACTTTGATCCACCAGCCGGCCCAATGTTCCTTCGCGGGATTCAGTGGCAGCGTCGGCGTTACCTTTCCGCCATAGATGAACTCCGCCAGGATGGCCTTACCGACTGCAGTCGTCAGCGGACAGGACGCATAGCCGTCATAGCCGCCCTCGATCGCGGTTTTCCCCATCATGTGGAGAATGTTTTCGGCGACGACGGGCGTTTGTTTGCGCACAGCCGCTGCGGTCTTCGAGTTCGGCGTCGACGCGACATCGCCAAGCGCGAACACATTAGGATAGCGTACGTGCTGCATTGAGTTCTGGTTCACCTCGACCCAGCCCGCCGCATTTGCGAGCGGACTTGACCTGATCTCCGCGGGTGGGCTCTGCGGCGGCGAAACATGCAGCATGTCGAACGGTACTGTGATGCGCTCGCCCTTGTTTTGATCGCCGACCTTCTCGAAGGTTGCAGTTTTCGCTGGACCGTCAACCGCTACCAGATTGTGCTGGTAATGGACGTTGATGCCGTATCGTGCCGCGATCTTGACGAGTTCGCGCGCGAAGTACGGAACGCCGAAGATGACCGGCGCGTGAACGTAGTAATCCAGCTTGCAATCTTTGAGTATGCCCTGGCGCCGCAGACGATCGGCGGTGAGGTAGACGATCTTCTGCGGTGCGCCCGGGCACTTGAATGGCAGTGGCGGCTGAGTGAACACCGCGCGACTGCCGGCCTTCAGCTTTTGCAGGCAGTCCCAGGTGTAGGTGACGTGCGCAGGAGAATAGTTGCTGCACACACCATTCTTGCCCAGGGTTTCTGTTAGCCCTGCGACCTTGCCCCAGTCGAGCGTCACGCCGGTGCAGACCACGAGATAATCATAAGTAACACGATCACCGTTCTTGAGACCGACCGAATTCTTCTCCGGCTCGAAGGTCTGGGCGGCATCGCGAATCCAGCGAACGCCGACGGGGATCAGGCTTTCTTCCGCGCGTCGGGTGCGTGCGAACGGATAAACGCCGGCGCCGACCAGCGTAAAGGCCGGCTGATAATAATGGTCCGGCGACGGCTCGACGATCGCGATATCGAGCCCCGGTGCGCGACGCTTCAAGATTGCCGTAACGGTAATGCCGGCAGTGCCTCCACCAACAACGAGAACTTGATGGTGTGTTGATTCTGGCATTTTTTCCTCCCTTGGCCGAGGACCACAACCTAGCACAGGGTGGAGGAAATCAGCGAGCTTAACCCAACGCGGACCTCATCGATCGCTCTGCTCGTCGCCGCGGGCCGCTAAAGGCGCCACCAGGGGAGACTTTCGCGCGCCCCGCTGCTGCAAGGCGATGGCTCTTTGGTGTCTAGCGCGCGCGCCGCAAGCGGCCGCCGTGTGCAGCCCGCGGCACAAATGGAGTTATGCTCTTGTAGTCAGCGTGGAGAGCTGATCGGTGTCGAAACGATCGCGCAAGTCGGCAAGCGCTTTCGGATCTGGGGAGCCCTGCGCGGCGAGCTTCGCAAGCTCTTCGAAATAGTGTTCGTGCCCCGGCGGAGAGACGGTCATAAGCACGCGCGCCGGCTTGTCGCTGACATTGGTGATGTTGTGCGGCACGCCCGGCGGGATGAACAGATAGGTCCCCGGTGTTGCGTGGATCGTCCTTTCGCCGACCCGCCATTCGCACTCGCCCTCCAGCACGTAGAAGGTTTCTTCCTGCACGCGGTGAACGTGGAGGCCGGTGGCGAAGCCGGCCGGGATCGTCCAGTCGAACATGCTGGTGTGCTTCGTATCCTCGCCGGTCACGAGGAAGACCATCGGATGGCCGCGCAGCATGACTCCCTTGTTCTCGTCGGGCATGCGAATGACAGGCGTAGCGCTCATGTGATCCTCCATGACTCGGTGCATCTCCCAGCGGGCACCCATACACGGTGAGCCTGTCGCGCCGGCAAGTCGTGAAGCCGTCCCGAAATGATTGCGAAAAACTTGCAAACGGTATCCTCTTCAGGGATGGCGACGATCCTCGCGTTTGGTCCATTCCGGCTCGATGCCGATGCCGCGATCCTGTTCCGTGGCGACGAACCGACCCCGCTCGGCCAGCGGGCGGTGGCGCTTCTTGCCCTGCTCGTCGAGCGGGCCGGCGCGCCGGTGTCGAAGGAAGCCCTGATCGAGGCGGCGTGGCCCGCGCAGGCAATCGAGGACAGCAACCTGACCGTTCAGATTGCTGCCGTGCGGCGCGTGTTCGAAGACCTGGCAGGCGGCGCAGGTTGGATCGAGACGCTGCCGCGGCGGGGCTACCGCTATGTCGGGCCGGCGGTCGCGGCGGATGATCCCAGTCCCTCAACCGGCGCGCCGGACGCGGCGGCGCTGGCATTGCCCGACAGGCCGTCCGTCGCCGTTCTTCCTTTTTCGAATTTGAGCGGCGATCCGGAGCAGGATTACTTCGCCGACGGGATGGTCGACGACATCATCACCGGACTGGCGCGCATCAACTGGCTGTTCGTCATCGCGCGAAACTCGACCTTCACCTACAAGGGCCGCGCAGTGGACGTGAAGCAGGTCGGGCGCGAGCTTGGCGTGCGCTATGTGATCGAGGGCAGCGTGCGAAAGGCCGGCGGCAGCGTGCGCGTGACCAGCCAGATGATCGATGCATCGACCGGCGCTCATGTCTGGGCCGAGCGCTATGACCGCAGCTCCGACGATATTTTCGCGCTTCAGGATGAGATTGCGCTGTCGGCTGTCGGCGCGATTGCACCGAGTGTGCGGCGCGCCGAAATCGACCGGGTGAAGCGCAAACGCCCTGATAGCCTCGATGCCTACGATCTCGTGCTGCGGGCCCAGCTCGACGTCGATTCCGGCATGCCCGAGCAGGTGACGAGAGCGCTCGTGTTGCTCGAACGAGCCGTCGAACTCGATCCCGCCTATGCGCTGGCGCACGGCAACGCCGCGATGTGCCACCATTGCCTCTTCCTGCGCGCCGGCCTGCACGAGGTCAATCGCGCCGCTTCAATCCGCCACGCCCGGTCCGCCATCCTCCATGGGCAAGACGACGCGTCCGCACTGACGCTCGCGGGGTTTTCGATCGGCATGGATGGGCACGATCGCGCGGCTGCCTTCACCGCGCTCGAAGCCGCGCTCGCCATCAGCCCGTCATCGGCACTGACCTACATTCTCGGCAGCGTCATTCTCGGCTGGAGCGGAGAAGCGGAGCGCGCAATTGAGTGGAGCGAGCGGGGTATGCGGCTCAGTCCTTTCGACTCCTGGGCTTTCGCCGCATTCGACGCGCAGGCGATGAGTCATTTCCTTCGCGGCCGTTACGACGAAGCCTGCCGCGCGGCTTACAGGTCTGTTCAGGCCAATCCAGCGCACAGCATCACTTATGTGCAGTTGGCCGCCGCGCTTGCCAAACTCGGACGGCTGGAAGAAGCGAGGGCGGCGGCAGCACGGGTGCTCGAACTGCATCCAACGTTTCGGTACAATCGCCAATTCGCGGGCGTCAAGTGCGCTCCAGAACTTGCGAAGTCTCTCGGCGATGCGCTCCGCGCCGCCGGGTTGCCAGAGTAAGGCTTAAGTTGACTTGTCGCTCACAAGTGCCAAGCCGACATCGCATCATCCAGCTAACTGCCTCTTTTCCACACGAGTTGTGCAGCCTCTGCGGGGTTAGCCGTCGAGCTGGCTGCTGTGTATCGCAACTCGTCACCCACAAACTCGAACTTCCTCTGTTGGTCGGTTCCTTCCCAGTTCGGGAACGAACTGCGCTCGATGTGAAGGGTGAGAATGCGGTTGGCCTCGTTCACAGTGTAGGTACCGAAATACGCGACAACCCCGTGAGAGGTGGCCTCGTACTCTTGCGGCGTGCCGACCATTCGGTTGTGGGAGGCAAATTTCGGCAGATTGGCTGCAATGACTTGTGTGGCGAAGCGCGTGCCGTCAAAAACCAGCATGCCTTTAGCGTTTGGCCCGAACGGTTCGATCACTGAGCCATCCGGGCTCACGTAACGGATGGAAACGAGCGCCCAGGTGCCTTTGAATTGATCCGTCGCAGGCCGAGGCGTAGCGGCGCGGCTCCAAAGGAGTGGCGATGCCACACATATCATCGCGATGATCAGTGACATTCGAGGCATTTGAAGCTCCCGCTAAAATTCGGCGATTTGGCTAATTTACTCGTGGCCTCATTGTGTGATAATTTGCCATTATTGGAACGACCTGTTCGTCTAGGCCGAACAATGCGTGGAACCGAATTTGCGGAGATGTCCGCATTTGCAGCGATTGCCGAGCAAGGGAGCTTCGCCAGAGCGGCAACCCAGCTGGGAATTGGCCGTTCGACGCTGAGCCAAAATCTTCGAGCGCTGGAGGAAAGACTTGGCGTTCGGCTGCTGAATTGGACGACCCGCAGCGTCTCGCTGACGGAGGCAGGCGCTCGCTTGCTGGCGCGCGTTCGGCCATCGCTTTTCGAACTGAAAGCTGCTGCCGACGAGCTTGCCGATTATCGGCTGAATCCGGCTGGATTGCTGCGCCTTGTCGTGCAGCCACCGGTCGCGACCTTGCTCATTGAACCGATCCTCGCGCGATTTATGCGGGAGTATCCCGACATCCAATTGGACATCGCCGTTATCAAAATGCCGACCGATATCGTCAGGGAAGGTTTTGACGCCGGCATTCGTCTCGGGGAACAAATCGACCACGACATGATCACGATGAGAGTGATGGGCGAAGCTCGCTTTCTTGTGGTCGCTTCACCTGAATATCTGAAGGCTCACCCTCGGCCCCGAACCCCCCGCGATCTGCGTCACCATGATTGCATACGCAATCGTTTGCCGAATGGCGCCATCTTCGGATGGGATTTTGAAAGAAATGGCAGAACGCGGCGAAGCGCGGTCGAAGGCCGTTTGATCGTCAACGACATAGAGCTTTCCGTCCGCGCGGTCCGTGATGGCCTGGGGCTTGCGTACCTGTTGTACGATTATATTGCTGCTGATCTCAAAGCCGGCCGTCTAGTCCCGTTGCTTGAGGAATGGTCGCCGAGCCTATCGGGATTTTTTCTTTATCATCCAAGTCATCGACAGGTGAGCGGACCGCTAAAGGCCTTGATCACGTTCCTAAAAGCCGAAGCCGCCCGACGCGGCGTTTCCCCAGCGACGCCGCCGAGCGCGGGCGTCTATCCATCTCACCGCCTGGTCGGCAGGTCGCGTCGATAGGTGGCGGATGACCACGCATGACTTGAAATAGCCTGTCGCCTTCTACCGAAATGCGATGTCCGCGATAGGCTTCGCGTCCCGGATCGCGCGCCGGCGGGCCGCGCAAATCTAAGGCGACATTCGATGCGATGATGCAACGTGAAATCGTAGCGAAAACGAGCCGCTGGATGACACCAGCGGCTCTTTGCGTATCTCGCCAACGAGCTGATGGATGTGTTGGGCAGCGCAACGCCTCTGCTATGTGCTGACGATTCGCAGCTGCCGCTGCGGAGAGAGATACCAGAGCACGGCAGCGACCACCAGGAGCGCAGGCACGTCGCCAACCAAGTGACCCGTCTCGTGTCCATCATACGTTGCCTGTACTGCCATGATGCCGGCGTGCACGATGCTCGACCACACCGTGAATGAGATCAGACTGCGATGTTCGGAGGGATTACGCGCCGCAGCAATCAGATAAACGCCGAGAACCGCGTAGAGCCCGCAGATCATCTGCAAATAATATTGGCCATGACCACTGTGCCATTGCCATCCCGACGGCCAAATTAGGCCGAGCGGGTAGATGGTGAAGAAGATTGCGCCGACTGCAACGAGAGCAACCTTGAGAAGTTTTTCGCGCGTCATGTCGTCCATTGCGAAGCTCCTATCCGTAAGCATGCCAGGACCAGTTGGATTCGCTGGTTACCTGGCTCATTGATGCGCTATCTAATGAGGAGCGGTGTCAGGATGAATGATCGTCCGTCCGTGTCACATGCTTATCGGTCCAAATCTGCGGAGCGGCTGTTCTTGTGCGTCACAGCCCAGCGCGACCCGCGGCGGATCGGCCGCAGCGTTGCCCGAAATCGCCGGTTGGCTGCCAACTATGCAAGAAGCGTAGCGGTAGCGCCGGCCCGCCATTCGTGCTCTCGCGACTGTGCGCCCAGACGCTGCTGCAGCAATCGATTGAGCCGGCTCGCTGGCTTCCGTGCGGTGCGCTCCGCCACCAACGCGCGGGCAAGGCGTGCTTGTCGCGCTCGCAACGCGGCTTCGGTGAGCGTCAGGTGGATCACGTCACACTGGGCAAGGCTGCCGCCGCAGCGATGCGCGATGTGCCGCACGCGCTGAAGCCACTCCACGCTTGCGCTATAGTCGCCGCGGGCGAAGGCCAGCAGGGCTTCGCACAGCGGCGCCGCGAGGGCGTCTTCCGGAGACAGTGACGACGCTTTGTTGCCATTGCTCGCCGGCAGTGCTGCGGCGAGGCCCACCGCAGCTGTGGGACGCCCTGCGGCGACGAACGCCATGATCGCATGCACAACGTAAAAGGGCCGCGCGTCGGCCAGATTGTGCGTGGCCCATCGATCGGCCAACAACCGCCAGCGTTCGCCGACGTCGACGTCTTGGAGCTGGAGGCGCCAGAGCAGTGCCGAGCCATCGGCGAGCGCGGCCATGTCGGTGCTGCCCGCAGGGGCGATCCGTGCGTCGTAGATGGCGAGAGCGCCCTCGGGATCGTTCGCGTCCAAATGGAACAGCGCGCGATGCCAGGCGAGATGAACGGATAGTCCGGTGCGCTCGCCCCAGGCCGATTCGGCCGCGGCGAGAAATGCAAGGCCGTCATGAATGCGACCCTGCATTTCCATGACATGGGCGATGACGTGAATGGCGCCCGGATGCCCTGGATCGAGCATCAGCGCTTGCTGTGCAATTCTTTCTGCGCGCCGATATTGTCCATTCTCCTCGAGGGCAAAAGCGTACATCGCAAGGACGCTCGCATATCCCGGCAGCTCAGCCGTCCAGTGTGGCAGCGCCCTCGCGATCCGATCGCGCATGCTGCGCCGCCGGCCAAGGTGGAAGTCGAGCGCGTGCGCGACCGCCAGCGCCAGAACGTCGTGCGGCCGGTCGGTCAGGAGGGCGCCATATAGCGCGACCGCATGAACCGAATCGCCCTCGAGCCAAGCGCGCGCAGCGCTGGCGTGACGTCGTGCGGGATCGTTGGTATCGGGGCATGCCGCCTCGATGGCGGCAATGCTCGCCGCGAGCGCTGAACGCGGGGCGCCGCTTTCGGCGCGTACGATGAGTGCAGCGCGCAGACAGTGACCGAACACGGATCCGGGATCGTTGGCGAGCACGCGCTCGACCTCGGCCAAGGCATCACCACGCTGCGTCAGCAACATGTCGAGCGCGCTTTCGCAGCGCTGCAGAGAATCGCTTTGCGCCATGGCGATCGCGGGTGTTGATGCGTGATGCGCCGGGTATTGCGCTAAAGCCTTCGTACTCGCAGCCGTTGTCATGATCGTCGCCATTGTCCAGTTGGTCCCTGGCTTGCGACCGGGACCGATCGCGCTCGTGCGTCGAGCGCTGGCATCGCGACTGATATAGGCGGATGTCCGACGCCGCCCATGACGCAGGCACCGGATTTCTTGCTCGAAATGCCGAAAAGGCCGGCCCTCCACCGATCGATAGGCGTGATATCGATTTACGGAGTGGAGGCGGGGCTGCGCTGATTTGCACCAAATCTGGTTAGTTCGAGCCGGTTCGCCATTGCCCTGGCGATTGGCCGACGAACTTTTTGAACGCCCGGCTGAACGCGGCTTCGGATTCGTAACCGACTTCGTGGGCGACAGTGGCAATCTTGACATTGGGATCGGCGAGCCGCTTGGCGGCGATCTGCATACGCCATTGGGTCAGGTACTGGATCGGCGGACAGCCCACGATTTGGGTAAAGCGATCGGCCAGCGCCGATCGTGAGGTGGCAGCTTCCGAGGCAAGCTCCTCTAGCGTCCAGGCGTAGGCCGGCCGGGCGTGCAAGAGCGTCACCGCGCGGCCGACCAAGGGATCGCGCAATCCAGCCAGCCAGCCGGTGTTGTTGTTCGTGAGCTGATCCATGTGCAGGCGAATGACTTCGACGAACATCAGTTCCGAAAGCCGGTTGAGAACGCTCTGGCTGCCGGCCCGCTTGTTCCCAGTCTCGGCGGTGGCGAAGCGGATGAATTGGTCGAGCAGACTGTGCGAACCCGGCGACGCATTGCGGCTGAACCGCATGAAACGCGGCAACGCGTCGAGCAGCGGATTGAATGGACGCGCGTCACAACTGAAGAAGCCGCAGATCAGGCGGGTATCGTCTGGGCCGTCGCCGCCGGTTTGGATCGCAAACGGCAATGCGTTGCCGTCTTCCGGCCGGCGATGGATTTCCAAATTGGGCTCAGCGCGCATGCCCGGCGCACTCGAGACCACGTGGGGGTCGCCCTGCGGAATCACGGCGATGTCGCCTTCTTCAAGCTTGACCGGCTCGAATGCAGCGGCGCCGACGAGCGATATCCAGCAGGTGCCGCGGGTGACGACGTGATACTCGATGACGTGCTGTGCGCCGGGCATGACCTCGTCGGCAATCCGTGCCGCGCGCGGCGCTTCGGCGACCCAGGGCGATTTGGCGGTGACGTCGAAAAACACCGAGCCTGACAGCTGCACGGCTGAGAGGACGTCCGACAGCGCGTCGGTGCTCATCGGCGGAACCTTCGCAACATGATGGCCTTCTCGGCGACACTTTCTGGGCAGGAAGCGCGAGCTCGGGACAGTCGGGCAAGGACGATAGCCGGTCTGGACGTTCGAGCAAGAGAGCCGGCAGCGCGATCATTCAGCGCAGGCGGTGACCCACGTAAAGATCGTGCCAACGTCGCACGCGATGTGCGCTTCGATGCATTGGCCTCGGCAATGCATCGCAATTGCGAACTTCAAGGAGAACCATCATGACTACGATCATCGAATGCCGCCCGCCGGTTGTCACCAAAACATCTGCTCCGGATTTGAAGGCCGTCAAGGCCAGGCAGCAGGTGGCATGGTCTTCCGGCGACTACGCCCTCATCGGCGCGACCTTGCAGATTGTCGGCGAACGCTTGGCGGAGGCCATGGACTTTCGTGCGGGCCAAACAGTGCTCGACGTCGCCGCCGGCAACGGAAACATCACGCTGGCCGCCGCCAGGCGCTGGTGCGAAGTCACGTCGACCGATTATGTCGAGTCTTTGCTCGAGTTCGGCCGCAAGCGCGCCGAAGCGGAGGGGCTTCAGATCAAATTCCAGATCGCGGACGCCGAAGATCTGCCGTTCGCCGATGCGTCCTTCGACGCCGTCGTCTCGACTTTCGGCGTGATGTTCAGCCCCGATCAGGGCCGCGCCGCTGCCGAAGTGGTGCGCGTGTGCAGGCACGGCGGCCGGATCGGCCTCGCCAACTGGACGCCCGAGGGCTTCATCGGTCAAATGTTCAAGACAATCGGAAAGTACCTGCCGCCGCCGGCAGGTGTTCAGTCGCCGGCGGTCTGGGGTACACGAAAGTGGCTGGAAGCGACGTTCGGCGCCGCGGCGTCCGCTATCACCGCGGAGCCGCGCGACTTCATCTTCCGCTATCGCTCGGCGCAGCACTTCCTCGACATCTTCCGGGCCTACTATGGACCGATGCTCAAGGCATTTGAGACGCTTGAGGAGGCCGGCGGCAAAGCGCTCGCGCGGGACATCATCGATCTGGTCGGCCGCTTCAACACCTCGGGTGACGAGACCATGGTCGTTCCCGGCCAATATCTCGAGGTTGTCATGACCAGGCGATGAGAGTGCCGGTGGGGCCGCCGCTGGAAATGGACTCCGGGCGCGGCCCGGAGATGCCGGCATCAAAGCTCATTGCCATCCGGCGAAAGTCGGCGAACGATTTCGCGCAAAAAATTTGAGCGCGAGACCTTGAGTGTACCCAGTCTAGGCTGCGAATTTGGGACGAAAAAATCTGCATGGCAAAAAGCGCTCAGCACCGGGGACTCCGCTTTCGCGGATGGCCCAATCCGTACCGACCCAAATCTCGCGCCGGTTGCCGTTTTGCCGGCCACCGCTGCCGAGGTGCGTCAGGTCGGCTATTCCAACTCGGTTCGGCACGTCGATCGCAAAACCAAGGCACCTAACTCAATCGCATAAGTTACAAGAAACCGCGTGAGAACGCGCCTCTCGAGGTGTGGTGCCGGTCCAACGCTTGAATGCGTGCGTAAGGGCGCTAACTTCCTGATAACCGAGCAGCCACGCGATTTGGGAAATCGATAGGTCCTCCACACTCAAATAGCGCTCAGCGAGATCAGTCCTCAGACCATCCAAGACATCGGAAAAAGTCAGCCCCTCGGACGACAGCCGCCGTGCTAAAGATCGTTGGCTTACACCTAATCGCCGTGCGATTTCGCTCACTCGCACCTTCCCATGTGGGAGGAGCGGGACAATCGCGTTCTCCACAGTTGTTTGAAATGAGCTACGGTTTGTTGGTCGACGAGTAAGCGCTTCCTCAAAATACTTGATCAAGAGCTTATTGAGGTAGGGATCCGCACTAACGACTGGCATCTGCTTAACAGATGCCGCGAATGCGACTTCATCAGCGGCCTCGCTAAATTCAACGTCACCGCCAAGGAATTCAGCAAACTCTGAACAGGAATCATTTCGCCGATGGGTCAGGCTCACCCGCAAGGGAACCACGCGAAGACCAGTCAGCTGCCGGCACAACCGGATCAAGGCCGTTATAAAAAACTCGATCTGGTGCCGATCCTTGTGTCGGCTAACACCGACGTATTGAAAACCTACGACGACATCTTTGCCGTCAGTATACCTGATGGATACTCCTTCATTAATGATTGAGCTGTATCGTGCTGTGCGCTGCAAGGCAATACCTAGCATCTCGGAGGATGCCGAGACATAATAAAGTGACCCAAGTTCTCGAAGATCGGGCGATTGAGCGAGGTGAAATCCGAGAAGATCGTCATTAAGCGTGTCGGCAGCTAGATTAAGAAAACTGATTTGATCTTTAACCTTGAGGCGTACGTCCGGATCTTCGATTTGATGAAGTGTCAGACCGGCTTTCTTCAATGACAATGTCAAATCGACCCCGGCCTCTTTTGACTTTGCATAGGCCAGCCGCGCTATTGCGCCGGCGGCGTTTGGCAACGTGCAAGAATGCTTGGCGTCAGGAGCACGCATGACTTTCCCTTCTACTCCTTAGCCGGGATCGATGAACCAGCAGTCCCTTCTGAGGCTGGCATGTCCGGACAAAAGCTTGGCCGATCATAACAAGACGCCGGCGGGAAGTCGCGTCTATCAAGCTGCTTCCGTTGTCCGCAAGCCTCCAGCTTTTGGCAGACAAGAGTAAGAAACGCTGGAACATTCGCAATTATAACGTTCGGCCCCCGGTGACGCGGAAAGCTGCCAACTGGGGTGCCACCATTCTTGATCCTGACCGTAGTGAGCCTGCTTAGCGCGGCTCAACTTCAAGCATCAGGCCGTATTGTAATGGCGCACCACTCAGTCACGACTATGACCAAGACCAATGGACCAATTTCGGGGCGCCTTAGCAAAGCCTATGTCAGTCTGGCACTCATGCCGGAACGTGGCGATCGTTCGAGAATTTCTACGCTCGGACGTTACGGCGCCTATGAGGTGCGACTGGTTGAGTTTTTGCAAGGTGGTCCAACCGGCGACTGCCTATTTTGGCTTGAGCTCTACTGTCATAACACCAGATCGTCACTCGACAGTTTTTGCTGTCACAATCTAGATGATGCGGAAACCGCTGCGGACTACCTCATTGCAAGCGCCAAACAGTTGCTGCGCGACGAAACCGAGTAGCCTTTCGGACACTCAGTAAGTCTTCCTCATCATAAAGCCACGCACTCGACACAGGATAGGTTAAGAAGGTGTCATGCGCGACGAACCAAAAACAGACTTAGCGTATTATCTTGGCAAGGCAGAGGACTATCGCAAGAAAGCCACTTCGGCGAGTGAGCCCGGGCTGAGGGCAGCGCTTGAGGCAGTCGCTCGGAACTACGTGGCGATAGCGCGCGAGATTGAACCCGAAGTTGCTTCGAATAGCGATGGTTGAACTCAAGGCAGCCGAAGAAAATACCAATCGGCGTTGGATGCCGATGGTCTCCAGGACAGCGGCTGAACAATTCAGGTCTTCGAGGATTTCCTTGGTAAGATGTGGCGCGACGAGGATCGACCTGCCGCTCCGGCCGGACGGATCACTGGCTGAAGGTCAAAAAAACCGGCCGCTCCGGCCGCACGCCGCAAGGCAGAGGAGGATTGGTCGTGACGCCCGGGTGAGCCATCGTGGTGACGGTTTCTCCGCCGCCGCGTCGACAAATCGCTTCTGATGTTCGGGATTGGTGCTCCGCGCTATTTACGTGTTGGTCGCGTGAACTAGCTTATCATTTTGGGAACTGATAGGCTGTTCAAACGAGCGATGCTGTGTTCCGCGGTCAAGCCGATTAGCAACATGCTCCGCTAAACTCATGAATAATCTGGCAACGGAAAGAAGCTGAAGCCGCTCTCAGTCCGCCAAGGCCTGCCTCAGAGGTCATAGATCTTTTCCCAAAGTTTGTGAAAGCCCTACGCGCTTAAAGCGTCTGGAGCAGATACAGACGCATCAAGTTCTTGCCGACGTTGTATCATCGAGGGGACTTACGTTTATGATGGGCAGTGTACCCCACACTCTCGCGCATGTTCGAGCGTGCGGCGGCCAACGTCAACTTGGGCATCAAGGCACACGCGCGCAGTGGGTCAGCGATAAAGGTCGAACTCGTGCTGGAAGAGTTCCTTCCCACAGAAAAATTGGTAATGTGGGTTATCTGATCTAACGGTCGCACGGAGCTGTTAGTCTTTAAAATCCGCCGAGCCAACCGTCACGTCGAAGGCACGAAGGCATCGAGAATGGACTCTAACTTCAAAGGCCGGCGCGAAGACCGGCGCTTGCTGACCGGCACCGGCTGCTTCACCGCGGATTGGAGTCTGGCCGGCGAGGTCCATGCCGCGTTCCTGCGGTCCGATCGCGCCCACGCGCGGATCCGCTCGATCGACACGAGCGCGGCGCGAGCGCTGACGGGTGTGCTGGCAGTGCTGACCGGCGACGACCTCAAGCTGGCGGGCTACAAGGCGCTGCCGTCAAACGCGCCCGGGCCGGGATACCATGGCTCGCCCTTTCGTTTGCCGGAGCGGCACGGACTGGCGCAGGGCCGCGTCCGCTTCGCCGGCGAGGCTGTTGCGATCGCGGTCGCCGAATCCGAGGCGATCGCCCAGGATGCCTGCGAGCTGATCGAGGTTGAGTACGAGGATTTGCCGGTCGTCACGACGCCAGCGGCGGCGATCGCGCCGGATGCGGTGCAACTCCACGAGTCGGTACCCGGTAATACGGTGCTCACGTTCGGCTACGGCGACGAAGCCGCAACGGAAGCGGCGTTGGCGACAGCGGTTCATAAGGTCGCAGTGACGCTCGACGCTCAGCGCATTTCGGGCGCACCGATGGAACCCAAGGCCGCCACGGCGGCATACGATGACGCAACCGACAGCTTCGATGTTTACATGCAGAACCAGGGTATGGCCGACATTCAGGCCGCATTCGGCCAGATCACCGGCCTGCCGGCCGAACGGTTTCGCCTCCACACCCGTGACGTCGGCGGTGGCTTCGGCGTGCGCAATGAGGTCTACCCGGAAAACATCGCCGTACTGTTAGCGGCGAAGACGGTTGGGCGGCCGGTCAAATGGGTCGGCACACGATCGGAGAGTCTCGCCAACGATCACCAGGGCCGCGGCGCGGTGTTGACCGGGACGCTCGGCCTCGATGGCGACGGCAAGTTCATCGCGCTGCGTGTTCAGTGGCTGGTCAATATGGGGGCGTATTGCTCCAAGAACGGCCCGTTTATCAACACCATGGCGTCGCCGCGCAGCATGTCGAACAATCTCTACAAGGTGCCTGCGCTGTTCGGACTGCACAAGCTGATCCTGACCAACTGCGCGCCCGGCACGGCCTATCGCGGCGCCGGCCGCCCCAACGTATCCTATCTCTGGGAACGGCTCGTCGACGAGGCGGCGCGGGTTACCGGCATCGACCGGGTGAGGCTGCGCAGCAAGAACATGCTTCCGAAGAGCGCCTTCCCGTACAAGACGCCGACCGCTTTCACATACGATTGCGCCGACGCGGCGATACTACTCTCGACTGCGCTGCAGGCCGCTGACTGGGACAAATTTCCGGCGCGGCGGCGCGAGGCCAAACGGCGCGGCAGGCTGCGCGGCATCGGGCTTTCGCTCTTCATCGAGCCGTCCGGCGGCGTCGGCAAGGAGGAGATCGCGATTAGGTTCGGGCGTGGTGGCGAGATTTCACTTTATACGCTCGCCGGCCCGACCGGACAGAAGTCATGAAACCGTTCACACCGAGATTGTTGCCAAGTTGCTCGGGGTCGATGCCGAAACGGTGATCCTGCACGCCAGCGATCCGTCGGGTCCCAAGCTAACAGGTACCGGAACCTTTGGCTCGCGTTCGCTTCTGAGCCACGGCGTCGCCCTGCATCACGGTGCGATCGAGGTCATCAGGAAGGGCATTGACCTCGCAGCGCTGGCGCTGGAGGTGTCGGCGGCCGATGTCGAGTTCAGGGAGGGTGCCTTCGTCGTCAAGGGCACCGACCACAAGATCGGCCTGATCGAACTGATGAAGAAGCACGCCGGCTCGGCCCCACACCCGCTCGATGTCCAGACCACCGCGCAGGTGTCAGCGGCGTTTCCGAGCGGCGCCCACATCTCCGAGATCGAGGTCGACCCCGACACCGGCGAGCTCAACATCTTACGCTACACCGCTGTCGACGACTGCGGCGTCATCTACAACCACGAAATCGTCGAGGGCCAATTGCACGGCGGGCTGATGCAGGGCATCGGCCAAGTGCTGGGCGAGCACTGTTACTACGACCCCGACAGCGGACAGTTCCTGAGCGGCTCGTTCATGGATTACTACATGCCGCGCGCCGACGTGCTCCCGAAGCTGACACTGCTCGACCGCCCGGTCCCGTCGCCGGCCAACCCGCTTGGCGCCAAGGGCGCCGGCGAAGCTGGAACCACTGGCTCGGTGCCGTGCCTTGCCAATGCGGTGCATGACGCGTTGGCTGAGGTCGGCGTGCGGCATATAGAAATGCCGTACACGCCGCCGCGCGTGTGGCAGGCGATACGAGAAGTGGCGGGGACATTGGCCTTTGTCCAGAAAGGCCGCAGCGATCGACGAAGACGCGCCAACGGCGAAAACCGAACAAATGAGAGGCGTTAGATGCTGCCGGCGTCAGGCGGTACCGGTCTGTCCACCTGCTACGTAAGCCACGGAATCCCGAACCCAAGCTCGCGATGCGTCCTCAAGCAGCAGACCCTGAAAGTAGGTCCCGCTTGGCGTATGCTGATCGAATTGAGTTGCACCTTGCGCAGTGCGAAGGAAGAGCGCGAGCGGGAAGATCACCCACAAGGGCAAGGTCGCGTTCTGCTCGGCTGCTTCAGACGTGCGTTCAAGAGCGGCGGTCGTCATAGAAGGGCTCAATTGGTTCGACGCGATAGCCGAGGAACCACAGGCGTTGCAGGAAAGTATCGGCTAGGTCGTAGTCGCCGGCGCACAACACAGCCACCGCTTCTCGCGCACCGGATCGGTCGTGCTGGCGATCCAGTGTGGCGTGTGGGAACGCGATTACGTTCGCCATCGAATGACTGACCCTTTGCTCCAACGTTTTGATTGTTGTCCCGACTGATCAGGCGGCGTTCATCGTAGTGCGGCGTAGTTACCGGAAAGTTGGCGCCATCCGCATCTCGCGCTACAATTCAGGGACACCTGAGGCCCGCCGCTTCCCCGAGCCCTGGACCGTCGAGGAGCTCAAAGACTCCTGCATCATTCATGACGCCACCGGCCAAACGCTTGGCTATTTCTATTTCGACGATTAGCGCCGCTCGGTCGCGCACAGCACCACGCGAAATAAAGCGCGGCGGATGGCCGTGAACTTAGCCAGGCTGCCGAACTTGTTATAGGCGACGCGTCTTGAGACTTCTTTTAAGGTTTGCGAGCGAGCAGTTGCTCTAATTTCTTGCGGTCTTGGTCCGTGAGATACCAGCCGGTGCCAAACTCAGTTGTGATTTTCACACCGTGTCTCGAAAGGCGGTTGCGCAGGTGATGGATTGTAGATGAAATAACGCTGTACTGTGGCTGGTCGGCGTCCGGCCTGTGCCCATAAAGAATACCCCAAGCCACTTCGCGCGTCAGCATGTTCCGCTTAAGCAACAATTCCATGAGGATTCGTTCAGTACGCGAAACCTTGATAATGAGGGGTTTCGGATCATCGATGGCCAACAGCCGTTCAACGTCTGCGATCCGTTCACGAAAGGTCGGTTTGTCACGATGACGTAACTGCACAACGTTTTGCACTGACTGGCCCCCTACTCAACACAACTCTCACGAAATTCAGCAGTTGCGAACAGTTCCTCTGCGCGTTCCGTTTCAGTTTCTAGATTTTGCTAAGAAGTGCGGCGCAATTTCGTCCGCTTTACCAACTTAATTTCGGTCTTTTTGGGGCCTGGAAACTCGCCGCAATCACCGTGCTCAATGCCTCATCGCTCGCGAAATCGCCTCTCAGCGAAGTAAATTTCAGAAAAAATGACGCGGTTGAACTCCTAGACTAATGCTTCGCGTCCCGGATCGCGCGCCACACCCGCTCGGGCGTTGCCGGCATCTCGATGTGACGGACGCCGAAATCCGACAGCGCGTCGACGATGGCGTTGATGATGACGGCGAGCGCCGGCACCGTGCCGCCTTCGCCGGCCGGCCGGATGCCGAGCGGATGCGTGGTCGAGGGCACTTCGCTCAACTCGGTGTCGTAGGATAGCAGATCCGACGCCCGCGGCATGGCGTAGTCCATGAACGAGGCTGACAGGAGCTGACCGGTTTCCGGATCGTAGTGGCAATGCTCGCGCAGCGCCTGGCCGACGCCTTGGGCGATGCCACCGTGGACCTGGCCGTGAATGATGAGCGGATTGACCGCGCGGCCGACATCGTCGACCGCGGCGTACTTGATGATCTGGACCGCGCCGGTGTCGGGATCGACTTCGACTTCGCAGACGTGGGCGCCGTAGGGAAAGCTCGCCTGCGCGACGGTCTCGTCGCAGGCCGCCGCCAGCGGGCCGCGCAAATCTTCCGGCAGGTCGGAGCGTTCGAGCGCCGCACGCGCCACTTCGAACAGGCCGACGGCGTGGTTGGTGCCTTTCACCGCGAAGCGGCCGTTCTTGAATTCGATGTCGGCGGCGGCGGTTTCGAGCAGATGCTCGGCGATGCGCAGGCCTTTCTCGATGATATCGTCGGACGATTTTTTGATGACGATGCTGCCGAGCCGCATGCCGCGGCCGGAATGCGCGCCGCCGCCGACGGTGACGCGGTCGGTGTCGCCGGAAACGAAGCGCACGGATTCGATCGGTACGCCGAGCCATTCGGTGATCAATTGCGCGAAGGCCGTTTCGTGCCCCTGGCCTTGCGAGACGACGCCGATGACGAGCTCGACGACGCCGTCCGGCATGATGGTGATTTCGGCCTTCTCGCGCGGCACGCCGGTTGCCGTATCGACGTAATTGCCGACGCTGATGCCGCGATATTTGCCGCGTCTTTTCGCTTCGGCGCGGCGGCGCTTGAAGCCCGCCCAGTCGCCAAGCTTGAGCGCCGCATCCATCACGCCGATATAATCGCCGCTGTCGTATTCCATGCCGAACGGATTTTTGTAGGGCATTTCCTTTTCGGTCACGAGATTGCGGCGGCGAATGGCGACGCGGTCGAGGCCGCATTCGCGCGCGGCGAGATCGATCAGCCGCTCCATGACGAAGATCACCTCGGGCCGCCCGGCGCTGCGATACGGCCGCGTCGGCGAGGTATTGCTCAGCGTGCCGCGGGCGCGGAAATGCGAGACCGGCATGCGGTAGATGCTCGACATGATCTCGACGCCCTTTTGCACCATCGAAAAATTCGTGGTGTGGCCGCCGAGATTGCCGAGATTGGAACCGCGCATCGCCAGGAACTTGCCTTTGTCGTCGAGCGCAAGCTCGGCTTCGACCGCAAGGTCACGCGCCTGGTAGTCGCTGAGAAACGACTCGTGGCGCTCGATGATCCACTTGACCGGCCGGCCGAGTTTCCGCGCGGCCCATGCCGCCAGCGCGAATTCGGCGTAGATCATGCCGCGCGTGCCGAAATTGCCGCCGACGTCCTGCATCAGCACGCGCACCTTGTCGGCGGGAACGCCGAGCATGGTGGCGAGGTCCTGCTTTAAACGCACCGCGCCGCCGTTGCCGGCATAAAGCGTATAGCGGCCGGTCTCCGGATCGAACGCGGCAAGCGCTGCGCGCGGCTCCATCGGCACGCCGGTGACGCGCTGCACCCAGGTCTCGAACCGGGTCACGTGGGCGGCGCGCGCAAACGCGGCGTCGGTCGCTGCGGCGTCGCCAAGCTCGGCATCGAAACAAACATTCGACCGTGCGGCATCGTGCACGCGTGGTGCATCCTGCCGCGCCGCTGCGACGGTCGCCGTCACCGCCGGCAGCGCGTCATAGTCGATCGCCACACGCTCGGCGCCGTCTTTCGCCGCGTTGATCGTCTCGGCGACGACCATCGCCACCGCTTCGCCGACGAAGCGCACCTTGTCGGTCGGCAGCGGATAGTGCGGCGCGACGAACGGCGCGGAGCCGTCGCTGTTTTGCAGCTGAATTTCGGCGGGATGCTGCGACCATTGTTTGTGCGGAATGGGTTTGAGGCCATCGGCGATGTAATCGGCGCCGGTGAGCACCGCGAGCACGCCGGGGACGGCAAGCGCATCGTCCTTGGCGATCGAGCGGATCGTGGCGTGGGCGTGCGGCGAGCGCAGCATGACGGCATAGACCTGGCCGGGCAGATTTTCGTCGGCGGTATAGCGGCCGGCGCCGCGCACCAGCCGGAGGTCTTCGCGCCGGCGCACCGGCTGGCCGATGCCGGAGCCATTGGCAGCTTCAGTCATTTCAAATGTGTCCGTGGATGATTTACTGCTTCGGGATGTTGGCCTGCTGGATGACCTTGCCCCACAGCTCGCGTTCGCCGGCAAAGAATTTTGCGGCCTCCTGACGCGAGCCCGGCGCCAGATCCATGCCCAGCGCCTTGGTCTTCTCGATAAGCTCCGGGTCTTTCAGGCACGCGACGACGTCGCGATTGATCTTGTCGGCGAGCGCATCCGGCGTGTGCGGCGGCGCGACAAGGCCGAAGAACGTCACGGCGCGATAGCCCGGCACGCCGGCTTCGGCGAGGGTGGGAACGTCGGGCAGTGCCTTGACGCGTTCGGTGCCGCCGACGGCGACGATCTTTTCCTTTTGCGCGCGTTGCAGCGGCAGCGAGGTCGCCAGCATGTCGAACATCATGTTGACGTTGCCGCCGAGAACGTCGCTCACCGCCGGTCCCAATCCCTTGTAGGGCACCTGCAGCAACTTGATGTTGGCGAGCATTTCAAATTCGATGGTGGCGAATTGCCCGACCGAGCCGACGCCGGGCGTCGCCGAGGTCAATTGCCCCGGCTTGGATTTCGCCTGCGCAATCACCTGCGCAAGGTTCGTCACGTCGAAGTGCGGGCTCACCACCAGCACGTAGGGCGATGTCGCCAGCACCGCGATCGGCACCCACTGCGCCGGATCGTAGGGCATGTCTTTATACATATAGGCGTTGGTGGCGATCGGGCCGGGCGAGGCGAGCAGCAGCGTGTAGCCGTCGGGATCGGCGCGCGCGACCTGCTCGGCGCCGATATTGCCGCCGGCGCCGCCGACGTTCTCGACGATCACGGATTGATGCCATTTGCGGCCGAGCTGGTCGGCCAGCACCCGCGCCAGCAGATCGGTGCCGCCGCCGGGCGGGTAGGGCACGATCAGCTTGACGACGCGGGACGGATAATTGTCCTGCGCGCGGCTTTCCACGCTTGCCGCAGTGACGGCAAGCAATGCGGCCAGCGCAGTCATCGCCACAGCAATGCGTCTCATGGTGTCCTCCCGCTCGGCGCTCCGGCCGGTTGGCAGCGGATGTTAATGGAGGCATGCACGGTTCGCTAGCGCGGTGGCGGCGATCCCGGCGTCCGTGCTGACAAGCCGCAGCCGCGGATGTAGAGAGAAGGTGAAGAACACAAAGGCTTGCGGAGGATCGCCGGTGCTCGCCAGGGACAGCCAGGATCTTTCGACCGATTGGATCGCACGCGCGCGGTCGCTTATTCCGATGGTGGAAGCGGCCGGCGACCGCAACGAAGCCGAGCGGCGCATTTCGCCCGAGGTCATCGCCGCGCTGCATGAGGCGGGCCTGTTCCGGATGCTGCTGCCGGCGTCGCTCGGCGGCGGCGCCGCCGACATCGTCACGCTGAATCAAGTGATCGAGACCCTTGCGGCGGCCGACGCCAGCACCGCGTGGTGCTTGGCGCAGCAGACGGTTTCGACCCACGCCGCGGGCTTTCTCGATCCCAAAATCGCGCGTGAGGTTTTCGGTCCGCCCGATGGCGCCATTGCGTGGGGGCCGCCGGCCGGCATCGCCAAGGCTGCCGTCGTCGACGGCGGCTATGTCGTCACCGGCCGCTGGCGGTTCGCCAGCGGTCACGTTCATTGCCCCTGGCTCGGCGGCCATTCGACGGTGTTCGAGCGCGACGGCGAGCCGCGCCGCGACAAGCAGGGCCGGCCGGTCAACCGCACCATGCTGTTTCGCAAGGAGAAGGCGACGATTCACGACATCTGGCACGTCCTCGGCCTGCGCGGCACGCGCAGCAATGACTACGAGGTGCGCGAGCTCTTTATTCCTGAAGCCTACACGACGTGGCGCGATCTGCCGGCCGACCGCCGCGAAGCAGGCCCGCTCTACAACATCCAGATGCTGACGCTTTACGGCATCGCGTTTTCCGGAGTAGCGATCGGGCTCGCGCGCGCGAGCCTCGATGCGTTCATGAAACTCGCCGCCACCAAGAAGCCGGGCGGCGGGCTCGGTTCGGCGAGCGTGCTGAAGGACAACGCCGTGATCCAGTCGAGGGTCGCGAAAGCGTCCGGGCGGCTCAATGCGTCGCGCGCCTATCTGCTGCAGATGCTGCGCGACATCTGGGACACCTCCGCGACGGTGGGCAGCTTTTCGCTCGAACAGCGCGCGCAATTGCGCGTCGCCATCACCGGCGCCATGGACCAGGCGCGCCGCGTCGTCGATTTCGCCTATCACGCCGCCGGCACCACGGCGATCTTCAACGGCAGCGCGTTCGAGCGGCGCTTCCGCGACATGCACACCGTGACCGCGCAGGGCCAGGCGCACCTTTCCAACTTCGAGGCCGCGGGCCAGGCGCTGTTCGGGATCGAGCCGAGCCAGCGGCTTTGATCGCTTTTCCCTGAACGGCCGGCGCAACACCCGCGTGACGCTGCGGGCGGGCCTTGCTATTGAGACTCAGCAGGGAAATCCGGCCGGCCGGGGGGCCGCGCGGAGCGGGCCAACACCATGAAAGACATTCTCGACAAGCTCGACGAACGGCGCGCCAGTGCGCGGGGCGGCGGCGGCCAGGCCCGGATCGAGGCGCAGCACAAGCGCGGCAAGCTCACGGCGCGGGAGCGCGTCGAACTGCTCATGGACCGCAACTCGTTCGAGGAGTTCGACATGTTCGTCGAGCACCGCTCCAACGAGTTCGGCATGGAACGCTCGCGCATCGCCGGCGACGGCGTGGTCACCGGCTGGGGCACCGTGAACGGCCGCACCGTGTTCACCTTCGCCAAGGATTTCACGGTGTTCGGCGGCTCGCTGTCGGAGACCCACGCGCAGAAGATCGTGAAAATCCAGGACATGGCGATGAAGGCGCGCGCGCCGATCATCGGTCTGTTCGACGCCGGCGGCGCCCGCATCCAGGAAGGCGTGGCGGCGCTTGGCGGTTATGGCGAAGTCTTCAAGCGAAATGTCATCGCCTCGGGCGTCATTCCGCAGATTTCCGTGATCATGGGTCCGTGCGCCGGCGGCGACGTCTATTCGCCGGCCATGACCGACTTCATCTTCATGGTGCGCGACACGAGCTACATGTTCGTCACCGGCCCCGACGTGGTGAAGACGGTGACCAACGAGATCGTCACCGCCGAAGAACTCGGCGGCGCCTCGGTGCACGCCACCAAATCCTCGATCGCCGACGGCGCCTACGACAACGACGTCGAATGCCTGTTGCAGATGCGGCGGCTGCTCGATTTCCTGCCGGCCAACGCGACCTCGGGCGCGCCGGAATGGCCGTCGTTCGACACCATCGATCGCGTCGAGCCGTCGCTCGACACGCTGGTGCCGGAAAATCCCAACAAGCCTTACGACATCAAGGAGCTGATCCTGAAAGTCGTCGACGAGGCCGATTTCTTCGAGCTCTCGGAAGCGTTCGCCCGCAACATCGTCATCGGGCTCGGCCGCATCGCCGGCAAGACCGTGGGCTTCGTCGCCAACCAGCCGATGGTGCTGGCCGGCGTGCTCGACAGCGACGCGAGCCGCAAGGCGGCGCGCTTCGTGCGCTTCTGCGACGCCTTCGGCATTCCGATCGTCACCTTCGTCGATGTGCCCGGCTTTCTGCCCGGCACCGCGCAGGAATATGGCGGCCTGATCAAGCACGGCGCCAAGCTTCTGTTCGCCTATTCGCAGGCGACCGTGCCGCTCGTCACCGTGATCACCAGGAAGGCATTCGGCGGCGCCTACGACGTGATGGCGTCGAAGCACATCGGCGGCGACGTCAACTACGCCTGGCCGACGGCGCAGATCGCGGTGATGGGCGCCAAGGGCGCGGTCGAGATCATCTTCCGCGCCGACATGAAGGATCCGGAAAAGATCGCCGCGCGCACCCACGAATACGAGCAGCGGTTTCTCTCGCCCTTTGTCGCCGCCGAGCGCGGCTATATCGACGACGTGATCATGCCGCACGCCACCCGGCCGCGGCTTGCCCGCGCGCTCGCCATGCTGCGCGGCAAGACCGTCGAATTGCCGGCGCGCAAGCACGACAATCTGCCGGTGTGATTGCGGTGGCGCTGTTCTTCCCTCTCCCCCTGCGGGAGAGGGTGCCTGAGCGAAGCGAGGGCGGGTGAGGGGGCTGTTGTGCCGACGGTTTTGCGCTGGGGGCCGTATCGTGCATTTTTCTATTCGAACGAGGGCGATGAGCCGGCGCACGTGCATGTGCGCGCAGGCGAGAAAGAAGCGAAGTTCTGGCTCCACGATCTGGCGCTTGCCGTAAACGCTGGCTTTCCGGCGCATGAAATCGCCGATATCATCCGTCATCTAAGGCAAAATCGCACTTTGCTGATAGGCTCGTGGAATGAGCACTTTGGAGCTTGAGGTCGGCGACCTGAAACCGCGCGCGGTGGAATTCACGGCGAGCGAGCTCGTTGTCACGCTCATTGATGGTCGCAAGATTGCAACGCCACTCGAATGGTATCCGCGTTTGCTACGGGCATCGGCGGCGGAGCGGACGAATTACGAGATCATGCCGATGGGGATTTACTGGCCCAAGATCGACGAGGATTTGAGTATCGCCGCCATGCTGCGAGGACGGCGGGCAAAATAACAGCCACGCGCCAGCGATGCTGCGCGGCAAGACCGTCGAACTGCCGGCGGGTAAGCGCGACAATCTGCCGGCGTGAAGGCGATGGCGCTGTTCTTCCCTCTCCCCCTGCGGGAGAGGGTATAGTGATATCCACGAAAGTAGGCCACCGAGCCGCATTGCGGCGGTAAGATAGCGGGCGAACAACTCCCGAATTACCTGGTGGCGTCGCAGATTTCGTGGGGCTCTTAAGGCGGGAAGGTGTGCAGGTGTGAACGCGCAGCAGCTGTTTGAGGGCTGTCTAAAGAACACAATATTCCGACCGCGCGATTAGAAAGTTGTTCCCGGCAAGCGGAGTTTGCCCTCCAGCGTCTTAGCCAAAATGGTTCGTGGTTGAGTAGTCGTGTGCCATTCAATATAACTATTAGCATCCCTTTGTTTAGACCAAATTGGAACGCCAACGCTGTTGGGGAGCCATGTTACTGGTGCGCCGCTTTTCATGACCGCTTGATCTTATCACTCATATCAACGGCCATATTCATAGCTGTTCTGGAACCCGCTACTGCACAAGTGAGCGCACTAGAGAAAAATCGCGTCGCGACCACACTTGCGGCAGAAATAAATCGCGCAATAACTAGGCACCAAAAACAAGGGCCCGTTTTGCGTGAAAAAGTGGTTGGTCGGCTTTTTCAATGTGCCTTAATCTTTGAAATGATATCGAAGCAAGCGGACGATCCGGAAGTAAAACATCACATTTCCGAACTGGGCGAAATGTCGAGTGATCTTAGCGCGCGAATAGCCGAGGGGATAGAAATGGACCGGTTCAAAGAGATTGTAGGTGCCTCAAAAAAGTATATCGCCGAAAGATTTGCAGAAGAGCGAACGCGAGAGCGCCAACGGGCAATGGATATGGTGCCGAACAATTGCAAATCGTTCCTTAGGATCGAGAAAGTCTCGGGCGCAGTCGTGACGCTCATGCCGGGGATGGCACAACAAAATACAGCGTCGATGCAGTTTGCGAAGGAGTTGCAAGAATGCTCGATGTACTACCTGTTGCTTGGCGCTGATTTGTTGACACAGGTGCCAAAAACTTCGGGACGGCTCTCACCGGCCAATACTGACAAGGCGGTGAAAGCCATGGTGTACAAGACCAAGTCGGAACAAATAGATGTGATAACGAAGAATTTGATAAGATTAGCAGGGATGACGGATGAGGAGTTCAAGGCTTGGCGCGATCCCATGTTTGAACGAATAAAGCACGTCATGGGAAGGGACTGGAATACAGCTGCGCTGCATGCGCGATACAAAGCATTTTGCGAGTATGTATTAAGCGACGGGGGTGGCAAGGCCCGCTTGCGAGACCTTTTGCAAGGAAATGTCTGCGGTGGGCTTTACACATGCTGGTGAGAACGCTCAGGGCGCTCCACTCATCGAAAAAAGCTAGACCGCTTTTTGACCAAATAATTTTTTTACTTATCGATAAAACCCGCTTTGAGGTTTCGGCGGTCGTCTGAGGTTGTTGCGCAGGGCTAGCGCACAAATAGCATCGTACGGTCGCCAACATTACCTAGACGCGCATCATGCGATGCCCGAGAGCCTGTTCGGTAGCGTCACTAACGCGCCATTTTCCAGGGTCCTCCAACCGCCTATACTACAATCGACGCACATGCGCCGCCGCACGGTTTATGAGGGACTGTCTAATGTTGAAGCGCGCGTAGCAACCATTAGATAGTAGCAGGTCTTTCGGCCCATGGTGTTCCACGATGAACGACGGTGTTTGCGTAGATTAGAAGTTTCCTGGCGCAGGCGATGAGAGCGGCGTTGTGAGCTTTTCCGCGCGCGGTCAAGCGCGAGTAGAGATTGATCAGGGCTTTATTCCAGCGGAAGGCGGCCGGCAGGGCTGCGGCGAACAACGAGCGGCGCAGACGTCCGCGGCCGCCGGCGATATGTCGTTGTCCCTTATGCTTTCCGCTATCGTCGTCGTAGGGTGCGAGCCCGGCCAGCGCTGCGGCTTCCTCGCGGTTGATGCGGCCGAGTTCCGGCATGCGGATGATGAGTGCGATTGCGGTGCGCTGGCCGAGGCCGGGAACGCTCAGCACGAGATCGAGGCGGCGGGCAAGATCGTCATAGGTGCGTAGCGCCGTGACGATCCGCAGCAACTCGGCCGAGCGTCTCGCCTTCAATCGCGCGATGTCAGCCATGACCATGCGACGCAACCGCGGATCATCGACATGCTCGAGCCGGACCTTGAAGCGGGCGATGTCTTCTTCGATCTGTTCGACGAAGGTCAGATGGTGAGCCAACTTCGCCAGGCGTTGGTCCGGCTCGATATGCGACTGATCGATCGTCGCCGCGCAGGCTGCGATGAGAACCGCATCAAGCTTGTCGTTTTTGGCACGGCGCAGATGCACGCGCGCATAAGCTTTGACCTGTATTGGCTGCAGGACCAGAACGACGAAGCCCTTGTCCCGCAAATGGCCGACCACACCGCGTTCGTAGCCGCCGCTCGCCTCGATGCCGATACGCCTGACCGCGATCCTGGAGAGCTCGACAGCGAGCCGCTGCCAGCCACGCGCCGTATTCTCGACCTTCCAGTGCTCGACCCCGCCGTGAACCGCAACGTCGAGCTTGGCTTTCGATGTATCAATTCCCGCCGTTCTGATAATCTGCGTCATCTTCGTCGACCCCGCCTTGTTGAGCGAACCACGTGTTCCGGCAACCATCCGGGTCCGATGAAGGCGCTGACGCGATCACGCTACGCTGCAGCCAGAAATGGCTCAGGGTGGATTCGATCCGATCGCCAGCCGCTCTGCCGCGGATGGCCGTCCGCGGCAGAGCATTCCTCTCGGAACACGCCGACGATAATCGCATTTGCTATTACAAGGGCGGATTAGCCGAGCGTAATCCGCCGCTTCTGGCATTCGGCGCAATACGCTGCGCTATTGCGCCCGACGAACTAAATCCGCCGCAGCTTGATCGTCGCCTTGCGCGCCGCCGCCATGTGACCGGCCAATTGCAGCAGCCATAACCTCCGACTGTCATGCTCCGCCAACGGGTCCGGCCCAAAGTGGCCGGCCCGATGACAAGCTCCGGCGGAGCATCCAGTAATCTGCGCCGGTTGGCGTGATCACAGATGCCTGCGATTACTGGATCGTCCGCTTGCGCGGACGATGACAACGGGAATAGCGCGTAGGGCGGATTTGCGCAGCGTAATCCGCCGCTTCTGGCATTCGGCGCAATGCGCTGCGCTATTGCGCCCTACGAACTAAATCCGCCGACCTTGGGCTTTGCCCTAAGCGCCGCCGCCATGTGACCGGCCAATTGCAGCAGCCGTACCTTTGATTGTCATGCTCTGCGAAAGCTGGGCATCCAGTAATCTGCGCCGATCAAGCATGAGCACAAACGCCTCGGACTACTGGATCGTCCGCCTGCGCGGACGATGACAAATGGAACGACAAACGCGGAGCGCCATGCCGCCTTGCGCGCTGGTCGCGACCGGTACGTTTCCGCACAACGTTAGCAGCGCATAGGGCGGATTAGCGCAGCGTAATCCGCCGCTTCTGGCATTCGGCGCAATAAGCTGCGCTATTGCGCCCTACGAACTAAATCTGCCGCACCTTGAGCTTTGCTTTTGCGCGTCGCCGCCAGAGTCTCACGTCCGGCACAGCCTTACAAAGGACGGAGCTGAACGCCCTTGGTATGTTTCGCTGCTGCGACGAGCCGAGCATCCGCGGTGATCAACGTACAACGCTCGCGCTCGGCCAGCGCGAGGTAAAGACAGTCGTAGATCGGATGCCGCAAGCGAATCGCCAGTTCGATCGCTCTGTCCGCCAACTCTTCGAGAGGAATAATGCGCGAATAGTGGGCAATCGCGACTTGCAAGTGTTTGCGCGCCTCTGCTGCGGGTACATCACCGCGGACGGCGGCGCGCCAGATTGCGCTACCGATTTCGGCGCAGACGAGGGAAGGGGCGATCAGGTCATCGTCCTCTCCCCGGATTGCAGCGGCCTGTTCGGAGCGGTCTTCGGGCAAAACCCATTTGACGGCAACGCTGGCGTCGACGACGATCGTCATTATTTCAACGGTTATCGCGGTCTTCTCTTATTCCGGCCGTAGAGTCGGGCAGATTGTGGCCAACTCTCGCGCGGATTTTCGCGCGGATGCGGTCAGCTTTTGCCCACACCTCTTGCTTGCTCGGCTTCGCCGCCACGCGCAGCGCCTCGCGGGCAATGTCGTTGACGGACTTGCCGGCCGCTTTTGCTTTCTTCTTCAGTTCCGCGGCGATCTCGTCATCGACGTTGCGCACCAGGATGTCCACCATGATCGGGTTCCATTGATATCGAAATGATATCATTCCGCCGGCGACCGCGCAATGGAAACGGCCAGCGCGTATTGGCGTGCCGCCAATACCGCGTCATTGCCTGGCTCGACCCGGCCCCGTGTAATCGGCCAATTGCAGCAGCCGTGCCTCCGACTGTCATGCTCCGCCAACGGGTCCGGCCGAAAGTGGCCGGCCCGATGACAGGCTCCAGCAGAGCATCCAGTAATCTTTGCCGGTCAAGCATGAGCACAAATGCTTCGGACTACTGGATCGTCCGCCTGCGCGGACGATGACAAATGGAGCGACCATGCGGAGCGCCATGGCCCGCCTTGCGCGCTGGCCGCGACAGTGAAAACGAAGACCCCTTCATCCTGAGGTGCTCGGCGCGAAGCGCCGAGCCTCGAAGGACCCAGCCTGAATGCCGGGGCCTCGCCCTTCGAGGCTCGGCGCAGCGCAGAGATGCCCGCAGCTGTACCGGCCATGCGCCGAGCGCCTCAGGGTGAGGTGAAAGCGGTTGTCACATTTTCATTGACATTCGTCACTATTTCAGTTACAAGACCTGCAATCTCGCTCTCGTGAAGGACGCCGGCCGGTGACGCCGGTCTGGCGGAGCGAGTGCGGTGCCCGCGGGCGTTGGGCTCGTCACCCGCGCACTCGGGCGGCTCAGGCATCATGCCTGCCGGCACTATGACCGGCATGCGAGGTGCATCGCTGGAAGTGGGCGCGGCGCTGGCGGGGGCAACCCGCCGCGTGTGGCGCCGCCGCCCACGAAGCCTGGCCTGAGCTGAGCCTTCGGGATGAGCAGTCCCTTGGGCGAGAACCGCGGTGGAACGCCGAGAGGCGTGCTGCTCCCGCAGGAGCAGCGCCGCACCGCAAGGTGCGGCGGTTGGAGTCTGCGCCTTTCGGCGTTCCGCTTCCTTTTTTCTTTTCGTTCGCTTTCGTCCGTGCGCTGCGCTGATCGTGACCAAACCGGCCCCACCGCCGGAAAGTCTGACGAAGATCATGCGCGGCGAAGATTTTGACGGAGCATGATCTTTTCGGAAAACCGGCTTCCACCCCCGGATCAAGTCCGAGGGCAGGCTTTTGCGGATCATGCTCTCGTCTGCATAACTCGGACGCATCGCGCCGCGGGAACGAGCTTTTGTGTCCTGTCCTCTTATGAGGTCTTCGGCGAGGAGTTTCTTGCCGAAGCGGCGTGAAAGGTCCGACCCGATACCCACTCCCGCAAGGTGGGAGAGAAGGCTACCATGAAGCAAACGTGCACCTGCGCATCGATCATAATGTCGAGGGGGAGAACCATGCGAAATTTCGTCATCGCGATGGCGTGCGGATTATTCGCATTCATCGCCTCTGCCCACGCCCAGACCTTCCCCTCGCGTCCCATCACGCTGATCGTGCCGTTTCCGCCGGGCGGGTCGACGGATCTCGCCGCGCGGCTGGTGGCGGACCGAATGGGGCCGGTTCTCGGCCAACCTGTGATCATCGAGAACATCGGCGGTGCAGGCGGCAGCATCGCGGTTGGACGTCTCGCGCGCGCCGCACCCGACGGCTATACCATCGACATCGGCCAGTGGGACACCCATGTCGGCAGCATCATCTACAATCTCAATTACGATTTGCAGACCGACTTCGCGCCGATCGGGCTGATTTCGATCAATCCGCAGCTCCTCGTCGCCAAGAAGACGCTTCCGGCGGACGACTTGAAATCGCTGGTCGCCTGGATGAAGGCGCATCCCGGCGAGGCCAAGTTCGTCAACCAGAACGCGGCAGCACAGATCAGCGGTCTCTTGCTGGAAAAGCTCACCGAAACGCAAGTGCTGTTCATTCCTTATCGCGGCGCCGGTCCCGCCATGACCGATCTGATTGCGGGGCATGTCGATCTTCTGGTCGCGCAAGGCGCCGTGACCCTGCCGCAAGTGCGCGCCGGCGCCATCAAGGCGATCGTAAATCTCTCGCCGCAGCGTTCCGGCTCGATGCCGAACATTCCGAGCGCCGACGAATCCGGCGTGCCAGGGCTTTATATGTCGGGATGGTTCGGCCTCTTTGCGCCCAAGGGCACACCGAGAGACGTCATCGCCAAACTCAATGACGCGATGGTGCAGGCGCTGGCCGATCAGGCTTTGCGTGCAAAGTTTGCCGAGTTCGGGCTCGATGTCGCAAGCCGCCAGCAGCAGACGCCGGTGGAGCTTGCGGCATTCCAGAAGGCCGAGATCGAGAAATGGTGGCCGATCATCAAAGCCGCTGGAATTCGGGGCGAATAACGGCCGAAGAAATCACTTCCACATCCGCCGCATGCGGGCGCCGATGTCGACCGGATCGTGCGGCGAGGGCGCGGTCCTTGGCGTTGCGGCCGCCGTCGGCCAGGTGCGGCGATCGAAGTGATGCAGAATGTCCGACGGGATGAAGCGCGTGCGCGACGCGTACATGTGGCGGTCGCCGTTCGTCCGTTGCGTCTGCACGTAGAAGCGCTGCGGCACGATCAGGTGCAGATGGTCCTTGGCGCGCGTCATGGCGACGTAAAGGAGCCGCCGCTCTTCCTCGATCTCCGCCTTCGTGGTGGTGGCGAGGTCGGCCGGAATGCAGCCGTCGATGCTGTTGAGCAGGTAAACGGCCTTCCATTCCTGGCCCTTGGCCGAATGGATGGTCGAGAGGATCAGATAATCCTCGTCGAGCAGCGGCGTGCCGGCCTCGTCGCTGGTCGCGCCCGGCGGATCGAGCGTCAGCTCGGTCAGAAAGCGCTGGCGGCTCGGATAACTCTGCGCGATCTGCGCAAGCTGCACGAGGTCGGCCTGGCGCATGGCGGCGTCTTCGTGGAGGCGCGCCAGATGCGGCTCGTACCAGCGGCAGACGAGATCGAACTCGGCCGGCCAGCCGGCGCCGCGGCCGCGCACCAGACGAACCGCTTCGACGAAAGCCGGCCAGTCTTCCCGCGCCGCGGCGGACGGCGTGAACGCCTCCAGGCTTTGCAGCGGATCGCCGGCGCCGGCGACGCAATCGAGCGCGCGCGACGCGGTGGCGGGTCCGGCGCCGGGCAGAAGCTGGATGACGCGAAAACCGGCGACGCGATCGCGCGGATTTTCCGCCCAGCGCAGGAAGGCGAGCACGTCCTTGATATGGGCGGCTTCGAGAAATTTCAGGCCGCCGAATTTCACGAACGGAATGTTGCGCCGCGTCAATTCCACTTCCAGCGGCCCGCTGTGATGCGAGGCGCGAAACAGCACGGCCTGGGCTTTGAGCGCCATGCCGCTCTCGCGGTTTTCCAGAACGTGTTCGACGACGTAGCGCGCCTGGCCGGCCTCGTCCTGCACGCTGACAAGGTGAGGGCGCTCGGCGGACGCGCGATTGGAGCGCAGGTTCTTGGTGAAGCGCTCGGATGCCAGATCGATCACCGCATTGGCGGCGGCCAGGATCGGCTGCGTCGAGCGATAATTGTGTTCGAGGGTAACGACTTCGGCGCGCGGGTTAAACTGGCCTGGGAAGTCGAGGATGTTGCGCACGGTCGCGGCGCGGAACGAGTAGATCGACTGCGCGTCGTCGCCGACCACGGTCATGCCTTTGCCGTTCGGCTTCAGCGCCAGGAGAATTGCTGCCTGCAAACGATTCGTGTCCTGATACTCGTCGACGAGGACGTGATCGAAGCGCTCCGAAACGTCGGCGGCGATCGCGGGCTCGGCCATCATGTGGGCCCAATAGAGCAGCAAATCGTCGTAATCGAGCACGTGCTGGCGCTGCTTCGCTTCCACATAGGCCGCAAACAGCGCGCGCAGCTCGGCTTCCCAGCCCGCGCACCACGGAAAATAGCTGTCGAGCACGTCGTCGAGCTCGCTTTCGGCGTTCACGGCGCGCGAATAGATGGCCAGACACGTGTTCTTCGCCGGGAACCGTTTCTCGGTTTTGGAGTAGCCGAGATCGTGGCGGATGAGGTTCAGCAGATCCGACGAATCCTCGCGATCGTGGATCGTGAACGAGCGATCGAGCCCGATGCGCTCGGCGTAGTCGCGCAGAAGGCGCGCGCCGACCGCGTGAAAGGTGCCCGACCACGCGATCGCGTCCGTCATCGCGATGGCGCGCTCGCGCATGACGCTTGCCGTGATGTGCTCGACGCGGCGGCCCATTTCCGCTGCCGCGCGGCGCGAGAAGGTCAAAAGCAGCATGCGGCGCGGATCGGCGCCGTTGATGATGAGATGCGCGACGCGATGCGCCAGCGTGTTGGTCTTGCCGGAGCCGGCGCCGGCGATGATCAACAACGGACCGGCCTCGTGAAGCGCTGTTCCGCCATGCTCGACTGCGCGGCGCTGCTGCGGATTGAGCTTGTCGAGATAGGACGCCGTCATTCCGGAAGCCTTGCCGGAAACCTTGCCGGAAGCCTTGCCGCAAACCTCGCCGGAGACCTTGCGCGCTGCCGGCAAGGCACCGCGCCTTCGCGCGATGCGCGATCACTCCTCATCGCCCGCGTTGCGCGCACATCGGCCTCCAGCCCGCGACTTAATTGCCGATTCGAACAGATCGCGAACGTAAAGCCAAGGCTAAGACGGATTCAAGGCTGACGGATTCAGGGCTGACGGATTCGAAGGCTGACGGATTGGCGGGTTGCCTTCGCGGTGCCACCTTCAGGCGCGTTTCTGCATCGGCCGATCGCACTGACATCCTACTCGCACCAGCCGCCGGACCAGGACATGCCCCGCACGCTCGAGGATTTCGCCATTTTCTCGGCACCCGGCGTTTTCGTCGTGCTCTGGGCGTCCGGCTTTATCGGCGGCAAGTTCGGGCTGCCATACGCCGAGGCGATGACATTCCTCACGCTGCGCATGCTTGGCGTGGTGCTGCTGCTATGTCTCATTATTCTCATCACGCGCCCGAAATGGCCCGACCGGGCCGGCGTCGTGCACAGCATGCTCACCGGCTTGATGGTGCACGGCCTTTATATCGGCGGCGTCTTCGTCGCGATTGAAAACGGCCTTCCGGCGTCGCTCGCGGCCCTTGTCGTGAGCCTGCAGCCGGTGCTGACATCGACGCTCGCCAATCGCTGGCTCGGCGAGCGTGTCGTGCCGCGGCAATGGGTCGGCCTCGTCCTCGGCCTTCTCGGTGTCTATCTGATCGTGCGGCAAAATATTGCGGCCGGCGGCACGGCGCCGTTCGCGTGGGCCTCGGCGACGGTCGCGCTGATCGGCATCACGGTGGGCACGCTCTATCAGAAACGGTTCGGCGGCGGCATCGATTGGCGTCCGGCGATGTGCATCCAGTATGCGGCGGCCGGCGTTTTCTTTGCCGCCGGCGCGGCTTTGTTTGAAACCCGCGTCGTGCACTGGACGCCCGAATTCGTCTTCGCGCTCTGCTGGCTGGTTTTCGTGCTGTCGTTCGGCGCCGTGTGGCTGTTGTTTTTTCTCATTCGCCGCGCCGCGATGACGCGTGTCGGCAGCCTGTTCTATCTCACGCCGCCGGTGACGGCGCTGATGGCCTGGGCGATGTTCGACGAGCGGCTCAATCCGACCGCGCTTCTCGGCATGGCGATCTGCGTCGCCGGCGTGTTTTTGGTGAACTGGCGTGCCGGTGGCGCGTCGGCCTGAGGCGCACTAACGTGAGCGAACCGCAGCCATACAGGAGCAATACCATGACCGGGCGCGAACCGATCGAATATCGCGATGCCTCGCCCGCAGTCCGCGCCGTGTTCGACGACATCAAGCGGACGCGCAAGGTCGAGGACGTCAACAATTTCTGGAAATACCTCGCGCGCGATCCGGCGACGCTCAAACGCACCTGGGAAAGCATCAAGGAGATCATGGCGCCGGGCGCGCTCGATGTGCTGACGAAGGAAATGATCTATCTCGCGGTCAGCGTGACCAACGGCTGCGCCTACTGCATCGCCAGTCATGGCGCGGCGGCGCGCAAGGCCGGCATGACCGAGGCGATGTTCGGCGAGCTGATGGCCGTCACCGGCATGGCCAACGAGACCAATCGGCTCGCCAACGGCTATCGCGTGCCGGTCGACAAGGCGTTCGAGGACTGAAGGAGGCTTAGCCGTTATTATGAGTGCGCTGCGGTGAGGTGGGTGCGGTGGGTATCGGCGCGCTCGATGCGGCCGGGGAGGGCGCCGTCCCATTGTGGGCTCGGCGATTGAGGCCATAGAACACGATGCCGAGAATGATCGCCGCCGCAAGTGCAACAAGTGTGATGCCGCTCGCACCCATCCACCCTGTGCTCAATTGCAGCGCCGGGTCCGGCTGATGCCTTTCCAAACGCATCGGGTCCGCCGCGTGTTTTTTGGCGGCGGGTCGGTCGGCGGCTGCCGGCTCGCGGTCGCCGCTGGCGTTGAGGACGGGTTTCCGTCGGTTTGAGAGATCTTGATCAGGCATAGGGCATTCGCCTCGTCCACTCATCATAAACCCTTGGCCCGTCAGGCTGGTTCCGCCTTCACAATCAACCTTCACGCTCGACCACCGGCGACGGCTCAATTTCCCGCAAATGTTCGGAAAATCGGCGTGTGTGACTTAGACAACCGGCAATACCCCTCCGTTACGTATTTGTTCCGAAGGGTAAGTTCCCAACGCGCGGCGCGGCTGTCACCCAAGGCCGTGCCGGAGGGCTATGTCATGCTGATGCTCAAGCCTCAGGAGCGGCGCCGCGCGCGGCGCCATTTCCTCAACCGTGCCGCCAAGATCCGAACCGGCGCCGACACGCTGCCGCGTGATTGCCTGATCACCGATATTTCCGACAGCGGGGTCCGGCTTCATGTCGAGGGCTTCGATGCGCCCGACGAATTCGTGTTGCTCCTGTCCGAAGCCGACGTCTCCGCCAAGGATCGGGCTTACCGCGTGGTGTGGCGGCTCGGCTATGAAGTCGGCGCCGAGTTCATCGGCTTTGTCGGCCGAAACGGCCTTGCCGAGGGGCGGTAGCACATTGGCATCTGCGCCGCGGGTGCAGTAAAGCAGGGGGCTGAACCGAGCCCACGCTTTACCCGCAAATGCCGCAAACGCCCGCCGCCTCCCGCGACATTATTATCGTCCACTCTTCCGACATCCACGTCGATCACGATTATACGGCGCGGCTGCATGGCGGCGACGGCACGGCCGGTCTCGCCTGCGTTCTGAATGCGGCGCGCGACCTGGCCGCGGACGCGGCGATCCTGGCCGGCGACACCTTCGATTCTCACCGCGTCCCGCAACAACTCATCGAGCAGGCGGCGGCGGTGATCGCCGCAGCCGGGCTGCCCGTCGTCATCCTTCCCGGCAACCACGATCCGGCCATCAGCGACGCGGTCTATCATCACGGTGCGCTCGCCGCCGTGAGGAATTTGCATGTCATCGGCGTCACCCACGACGAGGCCGTGCTGTTTCCCGATATCTCGCTCGAAATCTGGGGCCGCGCGCATCGCGATTACGACGACATGATTCCGTTCGAAATCGTTCGCCCGCGCCGCACGCGTTGGCAGATCGCGGTTGCACATGGTCATTATGAGCCCGCCCCCAACCGCAGCATTGGGCCGCGGCCGTCGTGGCTGATTGGCGATACGGAGATCGACGCAACCGGCGCCGACTATGTCGCGCTCGGCCATTGGAATCGCGCCATACGCGTCGGCAACGGCAAAGTGCCGGCCTACTATTCGGGCTCGCCGGAATATTCCGGTGCAATCAATGTCGTGCGGCTGAGCGAGGCCGCCGGCGTTACGGTGACGCGTGCTCCGCTCGACATCGCGCGCGAGCCGACGGACTGAAGGCTTGCCAGCATTCGGGACGGCGTGAGCGCGCTTGCTGCAACAGGCGGTTTCGTCGAACATGCGCGCTACAAAAAAACGATGAGGGAGGATCAGATGGCGGAACCGACCGCGCGTAGATTTTCATTTCGCGGTTGCGCTTGCTGTGACGAGACGCTGACGCTCGCCGGCGCGCATCTTACCCGGCGCAACGTGCTTGGCGGAGCGGCCGGTCTCGCTTTCGGCACCTTTGCCGCGACCCGCGCCAAGGCGCAAGCACCGGCTTCGGCGAAGATACCGATCGTCGACGTCCATCATCATCTCGCGCCGCCGGCGTTTATCGCCGATCTGAAAAAGCGCGGCAGCGATGAGCGCAAGCTGATGGAATGGACGCCGGAAAAATCGCTCGCCGACATGGATAGCGCCGGCGTTGCGACGGCCATGTTGTCGATCACGGAACCGGGCATCTGGTTCGGCGACGATGACGCGGCGGTCACTTTGGCGCGCGCCTGCAACGAATATGGCGCAAAGCTTGTTGCCGAGGGCGGCGGTCGTTTCGGTTTGTTCGCCGTGCTGCCGCTGCCCAGCGTCGAAGGTTCGCTGCGCGAAATTGCGTATGCGTTCGACACTTTGAAAGCCGATGGCGTTGGCCTGATGACAAGCTACGGCGACAAATGGCTCGGCGACAGCGCGTTCGGCCCGGTGATGGACGAGCTCAATCGGCGCAAGGCCGTCGTCTATACGCACCCGATCCAACCGGCGTGTTGCCGCAACCTGATTGCCGAGGTGCCGCGCTCCGTCGTTGAGTTCGGCACCGACACGACACGCACCATCGCAAGTCTGCTGTTTACCGGCACGGCGTCGCGCTGCCCCGACATTAAATTCATCTTCTCGCACGCCGGCGGCACCATGCCGTTCTTGATCGAACGCTTCGTCCGCCTGCCGAAATCCAGCAAGGAGGTGGCCGCCAAGGTCCCCGAAGGCGTCATGCCGCTGCTGCGCAAGTTCTATTACGACACCGCGCAGACCGCCAATCCGGCGGCGATGGCGGCGCTGACCAAGGTCGTGCCGACATCGCAAATCGTCTTTGGAACGGATTTTCCCTTCCGGACCTCGGCCGACCACGTCGAAGGTCTGAAGAAAATCTTCGGTGAAGCCGATTTGCGCAAGATCGAAAGCGACAACGCTCGCGCTCTGCTGCCGCGTCTCGGTCCGGCATAGGATCCGTCATCGCCTGACTCACACGGCCCCGGCGTGAGCCGAGGCCGTGTGCGTCGTGAGTTCGAATGCCCGCCGCAGCCGCGAATGCTAAGGGTGAGCCGTGCCGCGTTGCGCCGGCGTATTGGGCGCCACCGCAAGAGGCGCCGCCGGATTGGCCGGTGGCGGCGTCATGGTATTGGCCGGCGGTGTGGCCGGAGACGCCGGGATCGTTACCGGTGGCGGCGCCTCATTGGACGCGGTGTTGATGTCGGTCTGTCCCGAGCGATGTTCAAAGCCGAATGCGACAGCGAGCACGGCGACCGTGAGGACGGCAGCCACAAGCCAACCCCAGGCCGTGTTGGCCGCTCGCTTGTCCGGATCGGCCGGAATTTCTCGCCGTACGGGACTGCGGGCGCTTCGGTAATCAGAGTTCGGGTTCCGATAATCAGGCATGGAAAGGCCTCCATTCATCGGTTGTCGGCAACAACGAAAGGCCTGCCGGGTAGTTCCCCAGCCTCAAAGGAATATCCGCTCCGTCCATCGGACATGTCGGAAACACGTAGCAACGCTTGGCGCGGCTTGCTTCGCTGCTGTCTTATTTTTTGATCGCATCATGCGCTGCACAATTGTGATAGATTGCAGTTGCGAAAGAACTGCCGCGAGAGCAGGGCGCATAACCGGGAGGAAGGGTAACGTGAATATAAAGAATTTATTTGGTGGATCGCCGCGGGTCGGCTCGATTGCCGCGGCGCTCGTGGCCGGTTCGATATGTGGCTTGACAACCGTCGTTGCGGTCAGCGCGCAGACTGCGCCCGGGACCTGGACGATGAAAGCGCCGCTGCCGGCGATACGTGCCGAAGTCGCAGCGGTCGCCCTCGACGGCAAGCTCCATGCGATCGGCGGCGCGGTCAATGGGACGGCAGGGCCGTATCATGACGAATACGATCCGGCGACGAATACATGGCGTGCACGAGCGCCGCTGCCCGAGGGGCGCGATCATCTCGGCGTCGCTGTCGCCGGCGGGAAAATCTACGCGTTCGGTGGTTTTGTCGGTTCGGTGCACAAGGGCGCCGGTACCGGCGCGTTCGAATACGATCCCGCAACCGATGCATGGCGCGTGCTGGCACCGATGAAAGCACCGCGGGCGTCGGTCGGTGCGGCCACTGTTGACGGCAAGATTCATGTGATCGGCGGGCGCGGTCTCGACGGCGTCGTTGTCGCGACGCACGAAGTGTACGACCCGAAGTCCGGTCAATGGAGCGAGGCGGCGCCCTTGCCGGCCGCGCGCGATCACATGGTCATTATCGCAGTCGATGGAAAAATTCATGCTATCGGCGGACGCTTCAAGGGTCCGGTCGACCGCACCGGGCTTCACGAGGTTTACGATCCGGCGACCGACAAATGGACGTCGGCTGCGCCGCTGCCGACGCCGCGTAGCGGCCTTGCCAGTGCTTACTATCACGGCTTGATTTTGGTGCTGGGCGGTGAGTTGCCGCCTGATCACACGTTCCCCGACAACGAGGGCTACGATCCCAAGACCGGCCGTTGGACCACTCTCGCGCCGATGCCGCATGGACGGCACGGTTTTGGCGGCGCCGCAATCGGCGATAACGCGTACTTCGTCGGCGGCTCGCTATCGCCGGGCGGCGGCGGCACGACCGATCAGCTCATCATGTTTCATCTGCCGTAATAGACGCCGTAGCGTAGCGCTCCCGGGCCGTGAGCGAATTCAATTGAATTGGATGCGGTCTCAATCCATTCCTTGAGCATGATCCCTTGCGAGGCCGATGCGTGCTTTTCGGGATCATTCTCAAGGCGGGTTGAACCGGCGAGCGAAGCGTCTATTGTGAGCCCGCCGCGCTCGTAGCTCAGCTGGATAGAGCATCAGACTTCGAATCTGAGGGTCGGGAGTTCGAATCTCTCCGAGCGCGCCATGATTTCAATAGGGATATCAACCGGACGAGTTTGCAGCGGGTCGCTGCTCTGCATGACCCGATCGCACATGGTCGGAAAATCCGTTTTACTGGCCCGGCGCCCCAGAGGTGGAGGATCGGCGTCCGTGGTGTTTTGTCTACGGCCGGAAAACAGGGACGCCACGCCGGCGGGCGGCGCGCGGGTTGATTCAAGTCAAACTATTAACGAGCAAGCTATGACAGCATCACGATTGTTCGATCAGGAGATCGTCATGCTGCGTAGCAGCATCGATTAGGGCTTTGTCGCCAGGGCACAGCAATCTGGTCGCTCGTCATGTAGCGACTTCGTGTTAGAGTCACCTCGCAAGCCCGTTCAACCCAGCAGCAAGAGGATGATGGATGATGAGACCGAGATTGATAGGTCTAACAGTCGCGATGTTAATTCTTCCGGCTGCGGCGAATGCGCAAATAACAGTCCAAATGGCCAACATTCGTTGCGACCAATATTTGGCCATGCCGCCGTCAGACTCGGCAAAGTTTTCCGCCTGGATGAGCGGCTGGTTTAGTTACCAGACCAGGACACCCTGGGTGGATTTATTGGCATACCGGCAAAACATCGCAAATGTGAAAGCTTGGTGCCAAAGATATCCGAATGAAAAAGTCATGTCTGGCTTGAAGGAAGCGACGGGCACAAAGTGACCCCAGGACAACGGAGAATGACCATGAGAAACAGCGTTTTTATTGTCGCCCTGGCTTTGTTCGGCGCAGCCTCACTGCCCGCCGCGGCTCAAATCAAAATGGATATGAACAAGATCACTTGCAAAGATTTCCTCGGATACAATGCGGATGACCAAACATTTGTGCAATATTGGATGAGTGGCTACTACAACGCGGCCGCAAACAGTGATGTTTTGGACTTCAACCGCCTGCAAAAGAATTCCGCGAAAGTCACGGCCTATTGCAAGAAAAACAAGTCCAGCACGTTACCGACCGCAATCCAGAAAAGCGCCAGCTAAAGGCTATTCGGGCAGTTTCGCCACTTCCTCGTCTTCCGTCGCACGGGAAGACGGCTGACATAATAGGCTTCGGGACCGTCGACCGGCCGTCAGTGACGGCCCGGATCGTCAATTTTGCGATGGGAGGAGATCGAGCCATGAGAATCAATATGAGAATCAAATTTGGCAGTTCTGTTGGCAATATTGACTGGCTTTGTCACGGCCGGGGCTGCGTTCGCTCAGGATTTGGGACCGCAGATCGAGAAGCTCACTGATGGGGTCTACGTCTACGTCGGCAAAAATTTCAACTCCAACTGCGGTATTATTCTCACCCAAGACGGGGTTGTCCTGATCGACAGCGGGCACAACCCGACGGACTCTCGCGCAGTTTTGGAGGCGGTCAAGAAGCTCACCCCGATGCCGGTGCGCTTCCTCATCGATACCGAGCCGCATGCCGACCACACGACCGGACATTTCGTCTTCTCGCCGCCCGCCGTCATCATCGCAGCGGAAGGGGCGGGCGAGTTCGATGCGCGGAGCCCGCCGCGTCGCTCCAGACCGCACCGAGAAGCTCGCGGCCTCCTCGCCTGAAATGAAAGCCGCACTCGAGGGCTACAGGTTTATTACGCCGCAAATCGAATACCACGACAAGATGACGCTCTACGTCGGTGAGCGTACCTTCGATCTGATGTACCTGAAGGGCGTTCACAGCGAAGCGGACACTGCGATCTGGCTGCCGAAGGAGCGCGTCCTGTTTTCGGCGTCGGCGTTCGTGAACCAGCAGATCAATATCTTTCGTCCCTTTGTGACCATTCCCGATATCTTGGCTGCCGGGAAAATGTTGAAGGCGTTGAACCCCGAACACGTGGTTCCAGGGCACGGCAAGCCTGGCACTGTGAAAATTTTCGAGGACGGTGAGCAATACTACGCTTTGCTCGTCGAACGGGTTGGCGCGATGGTGAAAGCGGGTAAATCGCTCGACGAGATCAAGAAAGACCTGAAAATGCCCGAATACGCCAGCTGGGCCAGTCAGGATCGCATGCCGACCAATATCGATGCGGCATACAGGATGGTTACAGCGAAATAGCCGGCCGGGACACGACGCAGGTCGTCGTTCTTGTTCAGGAGGACCTGGATCGCCTAAGCCTTCGCTAAAACCTCCATAGGAACTCCGCGACGCAATCCGTCGTGTCTCGTCAACAACCTCAGCAGCGCTTCGAACCTCGATGATGAGAGCGGCTTTGCGAAGAGAAATCCCTGCGCCTCGTCGCAACCTTCCAATCGCAGGAAAATCGCTTGCGAGGCTGTTTCGACGCCCTCGGCGATGACCTTCTGCCCGATGTTGTGGGCCATGACAATCAATGAACGAACGATCGCAACTGCTTTGCTGTCATGAGGAATTCCACGAATGAAACCTTGATCGATTTTAATGTGCGTCAAAGGCAATTGGGTAAGGGAACTCAAAGAACCGTAGCCGGTACCGAAATCGTCAACCGCAAGCAGGACGCCCATTTCGTGCAATTTTTGGAGCGGCGCGGCGTTGCAGCCGAGAGTGATGTTCTCGGTGATCTCGAGTTCCAGGGCAGCAGGGGGAAGTTTTGTGTCGGCAAGAATTTGCGCCACCTTGTCAACAAATGACGGATCATGAAATTGTCTCGGGAATAGATTTACGGCAACGCGGACCGGCAGGAGACCGCTGCTTCGCCAAGTCGCCGCAGTCTTGCACGCAGTCTCAAGAATCCAGGTCCCTACCTCGGTAGCAATCGGACTGGCTGAAAGCGCCTCGATAAATGCACCGGGCGCTACAACAAGGCCGTCTCCTCGCCGCCATCTCAGGAGAGCTTCTGCCCCGATCAAAACGGAGTCTTCGATCCGTATCTGGGGTTGGAAATAGAGTTCAAATTCCTTGCCGGCGTAGGCGCGCCGCAACGTAAGGTCTGCATCCCGCCGGGCCTGTGCAGCAGCACGAAGCGAGTTGTGAAAGAGAAAGTAGTGGCCAGGACCATTTGTTTTAGCCCTGTAAAGGGCCGTGTCGACGTTCGCAATCAACTCTTCAACGTCGGAACCGTCGGCAGGGGCAATAGCAATCCCGGCGCTTGCACTAACGTGAATCACATTTCCGTTGATCTCGAACGGCGTTTCGAGCTGCTGCAGCAGCCCATCGATGATTTTCGCGACTTGGCACGGGTCGCCGCATTTTGCGATAAGAACGACGAACTCGTCGCCGCCGAGCCGATAGATGAGCGCTCCATCGCCAACGAACGCGGTCCAACGTTCTGCGATCATTTTGAGTAGCCGATCGCCGGTGGAATGCCCCAATGTGTCGTTGACTTCTTTGAAGCCGTCGAGATCGAATAGGGCGATGGATGTCGGCTCGGAAGGTGTGGTTGGTTCGCGCTTAAGAAATTCCCCGAGATCGCGATAGAGCGCCGCTCGGTTCGGCAGATTCGTCAACGGATCTGAATAAGCAAGCAGCCTTAGATCATCGCTCATCTTCTTGCTGGCGCTGATGTCGCGAATGACGGCAAGAATCAGCCCGTTAGGCGCCGCTGATAGCGAATTGAGCATAATGTCGACCGGAAATTCGCTCCCGTTCTTCCGGCGACCATAAAGATCAAGCCCTCCGCCCATGGGACGAACGGTTGGCTTGAGATAATAATCCCTTCGGTGATGCACATGACGCTGCCGGGCCTGTTTCGGTAGAAGGATTTCGATCGGCTCACCGAGTAACTCCGTCGCGCCGTAACCGAACATTGCAGTCAGCGGGCCGTTCACCTGGCGGATGACACCCGTATGGTCGACGGTGACGAGGGCATCGGGAATGAGGTCAAACAATGCCGCGCCCTCCGGCATGACTCCCTCAACTTTCGGCACGTGCGGGCATGAAGCTGGCGGCATGCCAGGAGACCTCGCGTCCTTCAGATATCGAGCGGCTTAAGAGCTGGTCTTCGGTCGATGAGAGTTCCTTGACTTGCGCAAAACAAGACCTTGGCCACTCGGATGCGACGGTACGAAAGGATTATTAGTTAAATAAAACCATGTGACTTACAATTGTCTCTATCCCGCGCGGCCCACTACCATGATGGCTACGACGATCGGGAATGGTTCAGTATTGTTTGTTCCATTTCGAATTCGAATCCCTTTGCGTCACATCTGATAAGTTCCTGGAACTCAGATCCTGTCTGACCGAATTTGTTGCATCGATGATGGGTATTACGCCAAAGCGCTGCGCAGCGGGGGCTCAATCGCCGTATAGGGTTCCGTGAGGTCACGACGCGGGTGCGCTCGACGCATCAGGCGAGCGACGTGAGTATTGAGCCGAATGTGCGGAACCGTCTTTGCGGGTTGCAGCGCGACTTATTGGTGGGCTTGTTCGATCGAGGTGACCGGTCATTTTTAGGCGAGGTATTTACATGTAGCAAACCAAGTACGCCTAAATCGCCGTTCTCTTGCGGATAGAAATTATCACTGAAGCGTTGCTTTGCGGTACGGACGCTCAAGCGCTCCTCGAGGTCAATTGATGAAAACGCCAGAAAGCGCCGCTCTCACCAACGACGGCGCAATAGATGATCGCAGAAAGTCGAGCAGGGACCGTCGAGCATCGCCGCGAGTAAGGTCGCTTAAGGGCGCGGCTATCATCTGGCGCAACGGCGCCCCTGTGAGGTGCACGGTTCGCAATGTTTCGGAGAAGGGGGCTAAATTAGAGGTTCATGATCCGGTGTTGCAGAATGTCTTCGATCTTGTCTTCGATCTCGATCAATCGCGTCGGTCGTGCCGCGTGGTATGGCGAAAAGAGCCCTTTATTGGTGTGAAATTTCTATAGTTCCTTCGGCAAACAAAATACAGATCGTCGTCGTTGTTTAGAAGGACCTGGATCGCAGTGAGGCCAGGACGAGCGTGATGGCTTGCGTCACGACCAACGGTGCGGCGCTCAGTGCCAAAATTATGGCCCACATTGTCAGCGCGGGCGGCGACAACTGAAGCAATTCGGCCATCGGCGCCAGGTAGGGCGGCACGGCCAGCAGCGCCGTACAAAGCAAAAGCGCACCCCATAACCAGGGATTGCGGGTCACTTCGTTGCGCAGCAGGTCCGATTGCGGATGACGCATATTGAATGTGTGCCAGAGTTGCGCGAACGCCAGCGTGAGGAACGTGACCGTGACGACTTTCGCTCCGTCAAGGTTCAGCCATAGCCGTGCCGCCGCGAGCGCGCCGAAAGTGCCAGCGGTCAGGGCCAGGCTGTGCAGCGTGATGGCTGACCATTGCGAACGGCCGAGTATCGGTTCCTTCGGATTGCGCGGTGGGCGCTTGAGAATGTCGGGCTCACCTTCGCCCATGGCGAGAGCGAAGGCCGGGAATACGTCGGTGACCAGGTTGAGATAGAGGATTTGTAATGGCAGCACTGGCAAGGGCAGTGTCGAGAGCACGGCCAGCCCAACCACCAGTACCTCGCTCAAATTGCAGGACAGAAGATAGGCCACGAAGCGTCGGATGTTGCCGAAGATGACGCGGCCTTCGCGGATTGCGTTGACGATGGTGGGAAAGGCATCGTCCAGCAGGATCATGGCGGCGGCCTCACGGGCTACGTCCGTTCCGCGCAGGCCCATGGCCACGCCGATATCGGCTTGCCGCAACGCCGGTGCGTCGTTGACGCCGTCGCCGGTCATGGCAACGATCTCGCCGGCCGCTTGATAGGCGCGTACCAGTGCGAGTTTCTCTGCCGGGCTCACGCGCGCGAAGATCCCGACGTCGAACAGTTCGCCGTTCATGTCGTTGGTGATCCGTGCGACCTGTTGTCCTTCGACAACTTTGGCAGCGGAGCCGCCGAGCCCGACGGCGCGGCCGATACTGCGCGCTGTCACCGGGTGATCGCCGGTGACCATGACGACCCGAATGCCGGCCTGGCGGCAGTCATCGATGGCGCGCGGAACATTTGCGCGCGCAGGGTCTTCCAGGCCGACGAGACCGATGAACGTCAAACCTTCGTAAGGAGGCGCGTCAGGCTGCATGCCTGTTTTCAGGGCGCAGGCCAGCACGCGCAGGCCATCCTGGCCGAGAAATTCGACGCGGCTGAGCCATTCCGCCCGCATTTGTGATTTCATGGCGCTCTCGCCACCGTCGGAAATTACGAACTCGGCGGCCGCGAGAACCGCTTCTGGCGCGCCCTTGATCGCGAACAGAAATTGATCGCCGCGCTGGTGCACCGTAGCCATCATCTTGGTGGCGGTATCAAACGCATGCTTGCGGACGATCGGGCTGCGCTGCACCAAGGTCGAGCGCTTGAATCCGGCGCGGAAGCCCGCCCGCAGCAGCGCAAGCTCCATCGGGTCGCCGCTACCCGCCTCGTCTGCGTTTTCGAGCGCAGCGTCGTTGCAGAGCACCGAGATCTCCAGCAGGAGAGAAAGCTCGGCGTTATCGCCGAGCGGCACTCGTCCGGCGCCTTCGCCGATATTGGCTTCGATCTCGATTTCGCCGCCAGGCACCCAAAGCCGGCGCACGGTCATGCGGTTTTCTGTCAGCGTGCCCGTCTTGTCGGTAAGAATGACGGTGGTCGCGCCCAGCGTCTCGACGGCGGACAAACGCTCGATCAGCGCATTTTGCCGGGCCATGCGCCACATGCCGCGGGCGAGCGCCAGCGTGGCGACGATCGGCAGGCCTTCCGGGATCGCCGCCACGGCGAGCGCGATCGCCGCCTCGACCATGAGGAAAGCATCCTTGCCGGTTGTGAGGCCGACGCCGGCAATCAGCGCGGTGAGCAGCAGGGTGGCCCAGACCAATTGGGAGGAAAGCCGCGCCAGCTTTTTCTCCAGCGGGGAGCTTCCCGGCTCGGCCTCCTCGACCAGTTGCGATACGCGGCCAAGTTCGGTCGAAAGCCCGGTCGCTACCACCACGCCGATACCGGAGCCTCGAGTGACGGCGGTCCCTTTGAACAGCATCGAAGCGCGATCGGCGAGGCGCGCGTCGGCTGCAATGGGGCGCGTCTCTTTGTCCACGGCGACGGATTCACCGGTCAGCGTCGACTCGTCGGCGGCAAGGTTGGAGGCTTCGACGAGTCTCGAGGTCGGCGGAGACTGAGTCGCCCGCCTCCAGTATGACGATATCGCCAGGGACCATCTCCTCAGCTGGAACGAGACGCACGTGCCCGTCGCGCCGCACGCGGACGGAGTGCGTGCCCAGCGCGCGCAGAGCCTCAATAGAGCGTGCCGCCTTGAGCTCGGTCAGGAAACCGATGAGCGCGTTGACAGCCAGTACCACGGCGATCGCTCCGCCTTCCTCAAGCTCGCCAAAATAGAACGCCAACGCCGCCGCGAAGCTCAACAGATAGACGACAGGGCTTTGGAATTGATGCAGCAACAAGACAAGCGCGCTGGCCTTGCGCCGCGACATGATTGTGTTCGCCCCAAACGCCTTCTGCCGGCGCTTGGCTTCCTCATCGGAAAGGCCGCTGGTGAGCGAGACACGCAAGCGGGCGAGGACGTCGATCGCTGGTGAAGCGTGAGGGAAGTTTGGCGAGATTTCGAGCGTCTTCGCGACTGTAGCTTTGGTCTGCGGGATCGGGCGCCTCCCTGCATGTTTTCTGGTGCGCGGAGGAGGATATTGAAATCACTGTCGTCCGAGCGAATCTCTCCGAGGGCGCCCGCGCGCCACGCAAACTCGATGTCTCGGTGCGAGCCCGCGCCGGTTCATGTTATCTTACCGCGCCGTTCTGTTCCGGCGAACAGGGCTGGAACTTGATCGATACCCGAAGTCCGATCGGCCAATTCGTTTTGGCGTCGGTTAGTGTCAGCATGACGGTGCGGACCTCGCCCTCGTCTTTTCCACCCTGAGCGCCAGTCGATTTTTCCCGCGGGATCGTCGTGTCGCTGATGCTTTCCGAGACCGCGTCTCTTTGCTGGCCGGGGAGACTCGGTGCCGTCACCACAGCGTGCTGGCCGACGCAGACCTTGCCTCCATCGCGCTCATCCACTTCGGCGCGAATGCCGCGTTTGTCGCTGTCGATCATCGTCAGCAGTGCTTGCGGGACGGCCGCGCTGACGAACTGACCGAGCGTCACATGCGTGTCGAGCACGGCACCACTCGCCGGGGCCCGCACGGTGCAGCGGTCGAGGCGGGCAGTGGCTTCATCAACGCGCGCTTTTGCTGCGTCGCGGAGGAATTTCGCCTCGGAGATATCTTCCGGCCTTGATCCGGCTTTGAGCAAAGTCAGCTTGGCACCGGCTTCCTCGAGCTCCGCCGCTGCCACCTTCGCGTCCCGTTGAGCCTTATCGACTTGCGCTTTGCTGATCGTCGTCTCGTCGGGCGATGCGATTCTTTGCAACGCGGCTGATGCCTCATCGGCCCGGGCTTGCGCCAATGCGAGATTGGCATTGGCGATCGCTATTTCCTCGGCGCGTGGGCCGTGCTCAATGCGCGCCAACGCTGCGCCGAGCGCTTCGAGGTTCGATTTTCTGGCATCCACCTCCTTTGCGACGTCCGTACATTCGATGCGAACGAGCGGCTGACCTTTCTCGATATTCATTCCCTCGTGCACCAGCAGTTCGGCGACAACGCCGCTTGCGGCGGTGCCTATCTGCATGACATTTCCGGTTCGCACCACGCGCCCTTGCGCCGTGACGGCTCCGCCGGTCTGCGCCATCCCCTCAGCATGGCCGCCGAACCAGAAAGCGGCAGACCACAGCAGCAATGGCAGGAAGGTCGAGCGATTTCGTCGCATGGAGCCTAATGTCTCGCTTTCGAGCCGATGCCGCAACGGACCATCGGGCGCCTCGCCGCATCGGTGCAGGACGCGCTGGAGGTTAGCAAACACATCATTGCATATTTTGTGACGGACGGCACGGGTCGCGCCGGGCCAATTGCAATACTCAGATGCATCGACTAACGTTTGGGCTCGCGCTTGTGCGAAACCACCACAGATCATTGGCGAGGAAGGGCCGGGCTTTGCCGCTTTCGAATCCGCGAAGGCTGGTTGTCCTGACGGCATTCCTGGCGGCGTTGCTGCTCGTCGGCTTTGCGTCCTATGCGGCGCTTGTCGATTTGCGGTCCGGCTCGACGGCAGCCGCCGAATCGCGAGCCGAGGAACAGTCGACCCAGCGCGACAAAGTTGCGGCGCTCGGGCGGATCGAGCCCTACAGCGAGATCATCAATCTCGGCGCGGGGTCGTCTCCGGACCGGCTGCAATCTCTTTTTGTTCAGCGCGGGGATCTCGTGAAAAAAGACGAGGTGCTGGGTTATCTCGGCGGCTACGCGGAGCAAAAGGCGCAGCGCGACATGATCAGCGCGCAGCTTGATGAGGCGCGGTCACGGCTCAAAGCCGAGGTTGAACTCGATCGTGCCCGCATCAAGGCGGCCGAGGTGCATCAGCAACAGGTTCTCGAGGTGATGCCGCAGCGCATCGCGGCGCAGGAAGCGACGATCGCAAGCCTTGAAGCCAAATCCAACAATGACCAGGAAGTTCTCGACTCACAACAGCAATTGTTGGCGCATGGCACCGGCACCCGACGGCAGACCGACGACCAGAACAGTCTGGTCCTGCAGGATCAGGCCAATGTGCAGTCGGCGCGCGCCCGCCTATCGGAGCTTAAGCGGCAGTTCGAAGTTGATAAGATCGATGCGGACGTGCAGATCCAGACGGCACGCGCAACGCTGGAGCGCAATCAAGCCGAAATTCCGATCGCCTCCCTTGAGCGGCAGATTGCGCTCGCCGAAGCGCGGGCCAAACGCATGACGGTTTACGCTCCGATCGACGGCCGCATTCTCAACATCCTGGTCAAGCCGGGCGAGGACGTCGGGTCCGGCCCTCTTCTGGCGATGGGCGACACCAGCCGGATGCGCGCCGTGGCGGAAGTCTATGAGACCGACATCTCGCGCGTGCGCGTCGGCCAGACGGCCGCGGTCAGTAGCCGGGCACTGCCTAAGGCGATCAGCGGCAAGGTCGCCCGCATCGGCGACATGATCTTCAAGAATGATGTACTCAACGTCGATCCGGCCGCGCGGGCTGACGCGCGCGTTGTTCAGGTCTGGATCGATCTCGACGACGCAGCGTCCACGGAGCGATTGACGAATCTCACCGTCGACGTTGTCATCGATACTGCGAAGCCCGGCGCGGCTGTTGCAGGCTCCGCCGAGCGCGCTTCAAGGTAAGCTCGCGATCCACGTGCACCCCAGGATCAGCGAGCTCACGGCGCTTAAATAGAAGGTTCGCCGCAGGCTCGCCGGCGACCGCACAACGAGCCAATCCGCAATCATCAGCGCCAGGAGCAAAGCGCCGGCGGCCAAGCCAGGCATCAAAATCGTGCGGCGGACATCGATGACGCGCGGCGACAGCGCCATGAACACGATCGCGGAGCCGAGCAATAGCCACAACACGGCGAGTGCGCGGTTACGGCCGAGCCGATGGGTAAGGCCCTTGAGCCCGGCTTCGAGGTCCCGATCGAGATCGGGAAGAGTGTTGGCGACGTTGAGCCCGACCGACAATAACGCGCCGATCGGATAGGAAAGCAGCAACGCGGGCGTGAACCGGCCGGCCGCAATGAAGCTCCATACGGGGAGTGATGGGAAAAAGACCACGAATGGAAGCCAGCTCAGCGCCGTCCGCTTTGCCCAGAAATTGTATGTGACACCTGCCAGCCACAGAACGACGGCCATGCCCGCCGCCGCCAGGTTGAAATAAGCCGAGGCCGCAAAACCCAATAGGGCAGTGAAAACCCAAAGATAAAGCGCGAGCGTCTTGGGTACGTCACCCGAGACCAGAGGCTTCTCGTCGCGCTCCGCCAGCCTGTCCAGCGGCTCGTCAACGTAGTCGTTCATGCAGCCAATGGAATATTGAATCAGCAATACCGATGTAAACATGACCGCGGTGTCGGCGGTGACTTGCATATTCTTTCGTGCCATCATAAAAAACGCGGCGCTGGCAATTGCTGTCATAACGGTCGGCACTGGATGACCGAGAAAAAATACCCCGCGCAATAACCTCGAAGATGTCATAATTTTGTTTCGGCCTTCATCGTTGCGACATCCTTCATCACAGGCTCCAAGATAGTCTTACCCGCGCGAAGCTGCACCACCACGATGTCACCCAATCGCGTCGCGATGGGCGTAGCCCGCCGCCAAAGGGCAACGCATGAGCCACACTTCAGTACGGCGAAAATGCCCGTGATTTCATATTGTTGCGGCAACTAATACGAGCGCGTCACAACTTTTTGCTGGTGCGCATATGCTGGTCGGCCCGGATCATGCATGTTAGCGTGGCCGGCTACGAGCCCGGACACGGATCACGTAATGACCGCTGCCTATATCAATCGCATCGGCACTGCCGTTCCGCCGTTCGACGTTCATGAGACATTTTCCGAATTCGCAAATTCGCTTCTAAGCCGCAAGTCGGCAAGGCAGCTTTTTCACAGGATGGCGACGCGGGCGCAAATTGATCATCGCTATTCGTTTCTGGCGCCCGCCTCCTGTTTCGATGTCGGCGGATTTTATCAGCGCGGGCAGTTTCCCGACACGGCGGCCCGCATGCGCTTTTTCGAACAGAACGCGCCGACGCTGGCGTCGCTCGCTTTGTCGGACATCGGCATTTCCGCTTTCAAGGACGAGATAACCCATCTGGTCGTTGCCTGCTGCACGGGCTTCTATGCGCCCGGCCTCGACATTGAAATTGTCAACCGCTTTGGCCTGAAAGCGGAGGTCGAGCGCACGCTCATCGGCTTCATGGGCTGCTACGCCGGCATCAGCGCGCTCAAGCTGGCCAAGCACATCGTCCGATCGGAACCACATGCGAAAGTGCTGGTCGTGAATATCGAGCTTTGCACGATCCATCTTCAGGAAATCGACGATCTTGAGCAGATGCTTTGCTTTCTGATTTGGGGCGATGGCTGCTCGGCGAGCCTGGTTTCCGCCGAACCTGAGGGCTTGGAATTGCGCAGCTTTCACTCGACGATGATTGGAGGCAGCGCCGACCAGATGGCGTGGCGCATCGGTCGCGCTGGCTTCGACATGATTTTGTCGGGAAAAGTCGCGCAGACGCTCGGGCGGGCGCTGCCCGGCAAGGTCTGCTCGCTTATCGGCGGACGATCGGTCCAGGAAATCGCGTTGTGGGCCGTGCATCCCGGCGGGCGTTCGATCCTGGATGCGGTTTGTAATGCCGTCCATTTGCACGAAGAGGCCCTGAGCTACTCGCGCGAGGTCCTGCGGCGTTTCGGAAACATGTCCTCGGCGACCATATCGTTTGTGTTGAAGGCGATGCTTGAGCGAAAATCGAAAGGTGTCGGCTGTGCGATGGCGTTCGGGCCAGGCCTGACCGCCGAAAGCATGGTCTTCGAGGCGGCAGGCTAATGCGGCGGATTTGAAATTCCTAGGATCCGGGAGAAGGTCGCCTGGGAACTCCAAATCCGAAGCCGCGCGGACGTCAGACGGGTGTGTTCCTTTGATTTCGAAGTTTCGATGAGAGTTTGCCGCAAGCGTCGCGAACTTCGGAATCGAGGCACTCGACATTTGAGCCAACCCACGCGTCGCATCCGCGGACTTCTATCGTGGCTGACGACGCATTCCTGGCCGCGCCAAACGGGGATGCGCGCAAACGAGGTCGACGTGTGACCAGTCTTGTGGCATGGCGGATTCTGATGTTCGACAAGGGCCGCAACGCGCTGGCGACGGGTGGCATCTTTATCGCGATCGTGATGATCTTCCTGCAGCTTGGATTCTATTATTCCGTGCCGATGGCCGGCATGCTGGTCTATGAGCATTTGCGATTCGATATTCTGCTGACATCGAGCGACTATGTATTTCAGGAACAGTCCTACGATTTTCCGCGGCAGCGTCTCAAGCAGGCGTTGTCGATCGGCGGCGTTGCGACGGCTTCGCCGTTCTATCAAGGCGAGACGCAGTGGCTGAACCCGGAAATGGGCGTGCGACGCAACGTCTACGTGATGGGTTACAAGCTCGCCGACGACAGTTTCAGGGTAGGGGACGTCGAGCGCCAGCGTCCCGTTCTGCAGCGCCGAGATACCGTTTTGGTCGATACGCAGACCTTGCCGATTTATGGCCCGCTGGAGCCGGGACGCAGTGTTGAGATCGGCGACCGTACTGTCGAAATCGGCGGCCGATACGCGCTAGGGACCGGATTTCTCGGCCTCGGCGCCGTCGTCACGAGCGATCTCAATTTCATTCGCATTTTTCCCGACCAATCGCTGGATGACGTCAATCTCGGCCTGCTCACGCTCAAGCCGGGAAGCGATCCCGACAAGGTTGCAGCGGACTTGCGCGCTCTCTTGCCCGCCGACACCCAGGTCTTCACGCGAGCCGAAATCGACGCCTATGAACAGGCCTTTTGGAGGATGCGAACCTCGACAGGACTGGTCTTCGGATTCGGCGTCATCGTGTCGATCGTCGTCGGCATGGTCATCCTCTATCAGGCGCTCACCACCCAAGTCACGCGCCAGTTGCCGCAATACGCAACCTTGAAGGCGATGGGATATACCGACGGCTATCTGCAGCAGATCGTTGTCGCGGTCGCGCTGATGACCGCCTGCATTCCATTCCTGCCGGCCTGGGGGGCGGCCATCATGGCGTACGACAAGGTCCGGATGATGGCCCGGCTGCCAATAGAGATGACGGGCACGCGCGTCGTTATCGTCCTTGTCATTACGGTCGTTATGTCGGCCGCCACCGCTCTGATCGCCGTGCGTAAAGTTCACCGTGCTGATCCAGCGGACCTTTTTTAGCCTGATCGAGACCCGGCCCATGGCGCTCCACGAAACATTAGGCAGGTTCCGGTCGATCGGCGGCGTGACGATCTTCACGTCGGTACCTCTTGTCTGGCGAAATCTTCTCTCCGACCGCGCTCGGCTCGCACGCTCGAGCGCCGGCATTGCCTTTGCCGTATTGCTGATGATGTCGGAACTCGGCTTTCGCGATGCCTATGTCGACAGCATGCTCCTCGCCATCGATAAAATCGACGGCGATATCATGCTGACAAGTTCGCAGAAGTACGAGTTTGACAGAGACGCCCCTTTTTCGCGGCGGCAGCTTTATGAGGCTCGGGGCGTGCCGGGTGTAGCAACAATCCGCCCGCTCTACATGGAGCGGGCCGCCTCGATCTGGAAAAATCCGCAAAACCATAAGCTCTTCGAGGTGATGGCGTTTGCCTTCGATCCCGATCAGCCCGTATTCCTCATCCCCGAAGTCGCGGCCAATCTTGCAGCGCTTCGCCAGCCGAACACTCTGATGATGGATAGCCATTCGCGCCGCGATCTTGGTGAAGCCGAGGCGGGGACCGAGACCGAATTCTCGCGTCAGCATGTAAAGGTGATTGGCACGTTCTGGCTCGGCCCCAACTTCTTCAGTTTCGGCAACGTCATCATGAGCGACCGGAATTTCTTCAAGCTGCTGGGGGGCAGCGGCTCCGATCGGCGCGACCTTCCCGACGTTGAAGTTGGCGTGGTCAAGGTTCAGCCCGGTTTCGCGGTATCAAAGGTGCAACAGGCGTTGCGAGCGGCTATGCCGGCCAGCGTGAAGGTGCTGACCAAAAGGCAATTGCTCGAACAGGAAACCGAATTGCAGAAGAAGCTTTCGCCGGTCGGGCCAGTCTTCGCAGCCGGCACGCTGGTTGGCTTCGCCGTCGGTATCATGATCACCTATCAGATCCTCTTTTCCGAGCTTTCCGATCTGCTTCCACAATATGCCACGCTGAATGCGATGGGCTATCGCAGCGCTTATCTGATCAAACTGGTCCTGCAGCAGGCGATGTTCTATGCGCTTTTCGGATATGTCCCGGCCTGGATTTTGTGCGCCATGCTGTTCGCGCTCATTGCCAAATTCGTGCCGGTTCCCATTCATATGAGCTGGGGGCTGACTGCGACGACGCTGCTTCTGACGGTCGCCATGTGCGCCGTCGCCGCGCTGATTGCCATCCGCCGCGTCATTTCGACCGACCCGGCCGAGGTCTTCTAATGTCCGCTGTCCCAACACCCACCAGTACCCGACCGACCGTCCGTGTCGATCGAGTCAATCATTATTACGGCGAGGGTGACGTCAGAAACCAGGTTCTGTTCGAGAACTGCATTGATATTGGCGCCGGGCAGCTTGTCGTCATCACGGGCCCGTCGGGCTCCGGCAAAACAACTCTGCTCAGTCTCATCGGCGCCTTGCGGTCGGTTCAAGAGGGTGAAATCCATGTGCTCGATCGCAACCTGACCGGCTTGCCGCACGCTGAGCTCGTGGTGATGCGCCGGAACATCGGGTTTATTTTTCAGGCGCACAATCTGTTCGACTCATTGTCCGCTTACGAAAATGTGAAGATGGCGATGCAGCTGGGCAGCTGCCAGCCACGCGATATGCGCGCGCGCGGCATTGCAATCCTCGATCGTCTCGGTCTGGCGCATCGCGTCGACTACAAGCCGCGCGAACTCTCGGGCGGCCAACGGCAAAGAGTGGCGGTGGCGCGCGCCCTGGTAAATCAGCCGAAGCTGATCCTGGCCGATGAACCGACCGCCGCCCTCGATAAGGAGGCAAGCACTGCCGTCGTCAATCTGCTGAAAGAACTTACCATCGAGCAGGCCTGTACCATCATGATGGTTACGCACGACAATCGCATCCTCGAGCTTGCCGACCGCATCGTGAATGTCGTGGACGGCAGAATCATATCGGACGTCGTCTTGAATGATGCCGTTTTCATCTGCGAACTGTTGCGCAGCGTGGACCTCTTCAAACACCTTACGCCGGCAGAGATTACGAACACCGGCGAAAAGATGAAGCGGCGCTACTTTGCCAAGAACGAAGTCGTTATCCGCGAGGGCGAAGCTGGCGATCAGTTCTACTTGCTCAGTCAAGGTTCGATCAACGTCTTTCGACGCGGCGATGACGGCGAGGACAAGCTCCTTGAGACTCTCGGCGTTGGACGGTATTTCGGCGAGCGTGCGCTTATCGTCGATGAGCCGCGCAACGCGACCTGCGTCGCTGCGACGGACGTCGAGGCTTTCGCGCTCGGCAAGACGGATTTCAGGCAAGCGCTGGAGAAAAGCCCGAGCTTCCGTGATCAGGTTCAGTCGATCTATTTTCAGCGCCAATAGGCGGCGCGGAGACCCTTCATGGCCAAAATTTCCGAATTGCTTTACGGGGCCGCAACATCGCTGCTGTTCGCGATGACGTCACTTTACGCCATCGGGTTCATCGCTAATCTCGTGGTGCCGAAGTCGATCGATAGCGGCCCCGCCGGACCATGGCCATCTGCTGTGCTCGTCAACGTCGTCTTGATGGTGCTTTTCGCTGTTCAGCACAGCGTCATGGCGCGACGGGGATTCAAGCGCTGGTGGACACGCGTGATTCCAAATGCGATCGAGCGCTTTACTTACGTATTGTTCACTTGCCTCGTATTGGCGCTGCTGTTCTGGCTGTGGCAGCCCATCCCAACTCCCGTCTGGCGCATCGAACAGCCGGCCGTGCGGCTCGTTCTGCATGGATTATTTTGGACGGGATGGCTTGTGGTCTCGATCGCGGCGATGCGCACCAATCAGCGGGAGATGCTGGGATTCCAACAGGCTCTTGATGCTGTCGAAGGCCAACCGACGCAGCCGCTCACTCTGACGATCTCAGGTCTCTATCGTTTCGTCAGACACCCGATCTATGCCGGTACCCTGATCGCTTTTTGGGCGACACCCGATATGACCGCCGGCCATTTGCTTTTCTCGGCTCTAGCGACCGCGTACGTCCTTTTTGGCGCCGTCCTGGAGGAGCGCGATCTGGTGCGAACGTTTGGCGATCGCTACCGGGAGTACCAGCGAAACGTGCGGATGCTGCTGCCGCTTCCGAAGTAGATGGTGGCGGCGTTGTCGCGCTGAAATCGCAACAACGGGCGAGATTGGACTTGTCGGTGACACCCGATCGTTCCTATAAACTTTGACAGCGTCCACAGCACCGGCGCTGAACCGCTCGCAACAAGGGGCCGATCAAGAGCCGTGCGGCCATTGTTCGTTCCGCCCCGTCCGCCACCTCCCGACCACGATCTCTCGTGGGTCCAGGCTTTCTTAGCCCTGCGTGGCAATGTGCTCCGCCTGTGGCCGCGATCGGCTTACGAGGAGGAGGTCTTGACCGGACGTTTGTTCGGGCTCCGCCACTTCCTGTTCAACGCTCCCGACGCCATTCATCGGGTGCTGGTCGAGAATATCGACAATTATCGCCGGCCCCCGCCGACCATTCGAGTTCCTGCGGCCGATCGTCGGAGACGGCTTGCTTCTCAGTGAAGGCGACGAATGGAAAAACCAGCGGCGCACCGTCGCGCCGGCATTCACAAATCGTGTCATTCCGGTCCTGGCGCGGCATATCGCAAGCGCGGCACGCGACGCCTTGGAGCAACTCGCCGCATGCGAAGGCCAGCCGGTGGACCTGCTGGCCGCGATGCAGGCCCTGGCACTCGAGATCGCTGCTCGCTCGATGTTCTCGCTCGACATCGGTGGCCATGGGCCGGCCATGCGGGCACTCATTGCGCGGTACCGGCCGCGTCTCGGGCAGTTGAGTATGTTCGACATTGTTCTGCCCCGCACGATCCCGACTTTTCGTGACTTGGCGCGCATGAGATTTCGAACCGGCTGGATCGAGTTGATGGACGCCATCATCGCCGAGCGCATCGAAGCGCCGCCGACCGCCGCGCCGCGCGATCTATTCGACCTGCTGGCGGCGGCGCGAGATCCCGAAACCGGCGCCGCGTTTTCTCGCGTACAGCTACGCGACCAGGTCGCCACATTAATGATCGCCGGCCACGAAACGACGGCGCTGGCATTGTTCTGGTCCCTCTATCTCCTCGCCGCCGTGCCTGACGTCCAGGCGCAAGTTGCCGAAGAGGCGCGCGACATCGATTTCGCCCCCGAAGTTGCCGGCGAGTTGCTGCAGAAGCTTCCGTTCACGCGGGCTGTGGTGAATGAGGCGCTGCGGCTTTACCCGCCCGCCTTCATGATCGCGCGTGAGGCCGTCGCGGCGGACCGCTGCGGCGTGACCGAGGTTCCTGCGGGGGCACTGATTATGATTTCACCATGGGTCCTGCATCGTCACGTCCGCCGTTGGGATCGCCCCGACGCGTTTGACCCGACGCGATTCCTGAGTTCCGAGCCGCCGCCACGCTTCGCCTTCATGCCGTTCGGCGCCGGTCCGCGCGTCTGCGTCGGCGCGCAATTCGGCCTCGCCGAGACGATTCTGATATTGGCGATGATTGCGCAGAGATTCGAACTCACGATCGCCGGTACGCGGCCGGTCATGCCGGCCGCGACTGTCAGCATGCAGCCGAACTATCCGGTGCCGTTCCGGCTGCGAGCGCGGACGTCGTCTCTTCCGGGTTGTTCCTGCGCGTACGATGGACGCAATCAAGCCTTGTGACGCGCACCGTCAATCGTGCTTTGCCTCTTGACCAATCGCTGCCATTACGTTGCCATGCGGTCCGAGACGAGCGGCAAACGCATACTATCTTACCGTTAAAAAAGGGGCCGTCCGATTTCTGCACGATTGCAGCGATCGGGCGATGGGGTTGGTTTGAAGTCCACTTGTTGCTTGCATCGCGAAAACGGATTGTGGGCGTCGTTGCGCCTTTACTGTGGCTCGCGGCATCCATCGGTCCAATTCAGGCGCAGGCGATATCGGAATTTTCGACCGACGTGGATCCGCTGTTCCAACGCCTCGTCAAGCGGCCATCCGACCTCGACAATACGATGAAATATGCCGTCGGCGCGACGCAAAGCGGAGATATCGAATCCGCGATCAGCACTTATGAGCAGCTTGTCTTCTATAACCCGAAACTCTCCCGCACGCGGTTCGAACTCGGTCTGCTCTATTATCGGCTCGGCTCGTATGAGATGGCGCGCGGGTATTTTCAATCGGCGCTGGCCATGCGCGACATAACCCCAGAGATGCAGCAACGGGCCGAAGAATTCATCGCTGATATCAACAAGAAGCTGCTGCCGGATCAGTTCACCGGTTTTGCGCAAACGGGCTTCCGCTATCAGACCAACGCAAGCGCCGGGCCTGGCCAGCAGGCTCTGTTGGCATCAGGCCAGACGTTCGACAGCCGTTTTCTCGCCCGGCCGGACTGGAATTGGTTCGGAGCTGTCGGTGTCAATTATACCCATGATTTTGAAAATCAGCGTGGCGATACGTTCGAAGCGTCAGTCCTCGGCTACGATGCGCAGCAATTCGTTTTGCATCAATTCGATGTCGGCCTTCTCGAACTGCGCGCGGGCCCTCGTTTCGGCATCGACGGAGACAATCCGTTCGGGGTGTCGTTCAAGCCTTATGTGGTTGCTACCGGCGCATTGCTCGCTGACTTGCCGTACACCGGCGGCATCGGCGGCGGCGCGACGATGCATGTCAATCTTGCTAATGTGGCGTTCGATCCATTTGTGGAGGTCGTTCAACAAGGCTACCGCAATTCCGACCTCTATCCGCTCGCCAGCCAGTTGGACGGCACGCAATCGATTTATGCACTGCAGGCGGCCGGGCCGATCTATGCCGGTCTGACATGGCAAGCCCGTCTCGCCTACGCGAATGCCAACGACGTATTCGAACCGTACAGCTACAATCGCTACTCGGCCGATATCTGGCTGCCGTGGAATTTTTCGCCGCCTTGGGATAGCCGCATATGGACGTTCACGCCGAACTTCGGCGTGAGCCGCTGGCTGTATAAGGCTCCCGACCCGACGATCGACCCCAACACCGCTCAGCGCGACCTGGAATGGCGCGCCGGATTTGGCTTGGATGTGCCGATCCGAAATCAGCTTGGTCTCGGCGTGCTCGTGCAATATCGCGCGGTGTCGTCGAATGTGCCGGTATTCTCGATGAAGGACTTGGCGGTCAGCGTCGGGCCAACGCTCAAGTTCTAGAAGGCGCCGCATGGATCCGCGAAAGAGCATTGCTGTTCTGCTGGCCGGCACCGCCCTGACAGCTCTGCCGGCTGGGGCGCAGGACGTCGGCACCGCGACGGCGGTGAACCCGTTGTCGCAAGGCACGCTCCCAGGAGCCAATTTGGTTGCGCTGACGGTTGGCGCGCGCATCGTTCACAAGGAGCGCATTCAGACGACACCAAGCGGCACCGTGCAGCTGCTCTTTCTGGACAAATCGACGCTGAGCATCGGACCGAATACCAATATGCTGATCGACGAATACGTCTTCGATCCCAAGGCGCATACCGGTCACATGGTCATGAACCTTGCCGAAGGCGCCCTTCGCTTTGTCGGCGGACTGCTCAGTCATCAGGGCGAGGCTTTGGTCGCGACACCCGCAGCCGCGATAGGAATTCGCGGGGGAACGGCAACGGTCTCCCATCATCGGCGGAAAGGTACGCGCGTCATCAATCATTACGGCATCCTCACCATTCGCAATGGTTGTGGGACGATCATTATCAGGCGCCCAGGGTTTGCCGTATGGATTCCGGATTGGAATACATGTCCCGAGGAACCGCAGCGAGTCACCGAGGCCGAGATCGCGCAATACTTGCGGATGCTGACCAGCGGTCCTGGACAAAACGGCGGCGTAGCGGGCCTCAATAACGTGCCGATTACCGGGTTCGGCATTGGCGGGTTGCAGGGCACGATCGGCCCAAATACGCCATCGGTCCCTAATGGTACCGGCGAGTTCGAACGCGTTCCAGTTGATCATCCAGGCAACGCAGCACGCTACCGGGCGAGGCCAGCCGCCGTTATCGCCTCCGCCATTATCGCCCCCGCCGGTGTCGTCGCCGCCGGTGTCGCCGCCGCCTTCACCTCCGCCGGTGTCGCCGCCTCCGCCGCCACCACCGCGATCACCGCCGATAATTCCTTGATCAACCTCCGGGAAGATCGATGACAGATGCATCGCCGTCCTCACCGACGGGCCGAACCGGTTCAGATCGCCCGTTGAAACTGATCGCCTATACGATCGAAGGCCATGCCATCGATATTCGTCCTGCCCCGGTCGAACGCGACTGGATGGACCGAACCAATCAGCGCTTTGCTTACCGGTGTCTGCCGCTTGATATTGCAAATGCTTATGGCTGGGAGATCTTATGTCCCTCGGGGTTTCTTGCAGTATGGAACGGTGATGACGATCTCTCAGCCGTTTCCATTGTTTCCGATTCCGAAGCTCCGGCTCCGGCAGTCAGTCATTTCGGCCATGGCGTGTTGACGTTCCATCTGCCTTGCCTGTTTCGCACCGAACCTGGATTCGATCTCATGGTGCAGGGGCCGATTAATCGGCCGAAGGACGCTGTTGCTCCGCTGAGCGGTGTGATCGAAACGGATTGGTCGCCGTATTCGTTCACCATGAACTGGTTGTTCACGCGGCCCGGGACGCCCATCCGTTTCGAAGAAGGAGAGCCTTACTGCCACATCCTTCCTATTCGGCGGAGCGATATCGACCTGGTGACGCCTGAGATTCGTTCCTTGGCGAGCAATCCTGTACTGAAAGCGCAGTACGAGGCCTGGACCGAAAGCCGCAAGCGCTTCAATGAGGAACTGCTGCGCCCCGGATCCGACGCTGAAGCCGAGAAGTGGCAGAAGACGTATTATCGAGGCGTCGTACCGGGGTCCGATCCCGCCGCGCGGCCGGATCATCGCACGCGATTGCGCCTGAAAGACTTCAACAAAAAAGACGATTGATGAGAAGGCGATACCTCCTCTCTTAAGCGACCGCCGCAACATCGCCGTCCTTGAAAGCGGCTCCGCCTGCCATCCGGCGGATGCGGCGGGAACAAAAGCGGGCCTGGCCGCGTTAAAACATACTTGATATTTGGAGTGCCTGATCATGCGGAAGATCGGCGCTTGCTTTGCATTGGGTGCGTTCACCGCTGTTTTCTGCGCGGTTTCACCGGCCGCGGCTTTCGGTTTGCGCATCGGACCGTTTCATCTTGGGCTCCCGCTGCCCGGATATTTCCTCGGACGGCATCACCGGCATCGGGTCGTTCTTCATGCCCCGGATCGTTACAGTGCCATCAATCCGCACGCTGCGAGCGTTCTGAGAAAGGACGATGCCGTTCGCGACGGTCTGGCCGAAAAGCCCGAATACGATTTGCTTTCTCCCATCCTGGCTTTGCCTTCCATCTACGAGCGCATTTTCTGGCCGGCATCCTCGCCGCCGTGGCCGTTTAGCTATGAAGCCATCCTCCAGACGGCATTTTCGAAAGCTCCGGCGGAGGGTGATCGGCGCCCATGCATGCCGGTCAACTCGGCCGATGTCATCGGACGCGTCCAGGTGGAGATCAATCCCACTCCAGCGCAATTGCCGCTTCTGAAGAAGCTGGGCGCCGCACTTGGCAACGCTTCCGGTTATTTGGCGAAGGCCTGCCCGAATGAAATTCCTGCTCAGCCCATCGCGCGCCTGCAACTTGCGGAGTTGCAGATCGAAGAACTGACCATGGCGCTCGACGTCATTCGACAGCCGTTGCAGGATCTCCAACAATCTTTAGACGGCGACCAACTCAAGAGGTTTGCGGCGACGCCGTCAACGCTGCCTGATGCTGGCCGCAATAACCGGTCGGACGATGGCGCCCCAAATGACGGCGCCTCGCGATGCAGTTTGAATCCGGTGGCGGTAGACCGGTCCATCGACCAGATCAAAAATTCGATTCAGCCGACGGATGCCCAGCGAAGCGAGCTGAGCGACGTTAAGGTCGCCTTCGGTTTGGCGGCACGCGACCTCGATACGCACTGCCCGCGGGCGGCACCGCCGACTCCGCTGGCGCGCCTGGAATTGGGCGAGGCTCGCCTCGACTCCCTGTGGCGTGCCGTATTGTCCATTCAGGTCGGCCTCGCCGGCCTTGAGAACCATCTCGACGCCGAGCAGCGCACTCGTTTGGAGGCGGTGAGCTTTGCTGCGGCACGCTGATGTTGTGCACATGGTGGGGCACTGCGAGTCGCCCTTCGGCAACTATCGCATATCGGCAATGCGGCGGAATCCAACCGGATCGAGAATTGTAAGCGAACGATCGCTGATCTTGATCAGGCCGCTGCGACGAAACTCCGACAGGACTTTGCTGACATGCACAGGAGTGAGGCCGGTCGCGTCGGCGATGTGATGCTGGCGTAACGGGAAATCCATCTCCATCGACCCTGCCTGCATCATGCCGCGCTGTGAAAGCCTGTCGGCCAGGTTCATGATCAGGCGCGCAATCCGCTCGTCCGCGGTGCGGCGCCCCAAGTCGACGATGAGTTGGTCGGCTCGGGCCTTTTCTTCAATCCAGGCTTTCGAAAGCTTATCAAGCAAATCGGGATTCTTGAAAATGATGGCCTTGAATTCAGTACGCATGAAGGTGCGATAGCTGACGTCGGTAATCGTTTCGACCAGACAATGTGGCTGCGCGTCGAACAATAATGTCGTGGAGACCATGTCGCCCGGCAACAGAAACGACAAGATCTGCCGGCTGCTGTCCGACAACATGACGACGGAGGCGGCCCAGCCTTCACAGATAATGGGAACTGCATCCTGCAATTCCTGCTCCCGGCAGATGATCCGGCGGGCAGGCGCGGTATGGAAGGATTGCTTCAGCGGCGTTGGACTGACCGTCGACCATGCCTCGGTCACGGCCTGACACAAACTAAGCTCATATCCGGAGCAATCGGGATAACTGGGTAGCTGCTGGGGATCGCGAGTTTCAGCCAGCGTAGACCCGTGACGAGCGTTCATGAAGTCGGATTCCTTACTCCCTCATTTTCCGGCTTGTCGGAAGAGGACTGCGTTCCGCCTGCCAACTCCGACAAGACGGGCATCGACGGCTATCGCCGCCCACCTTCACCGGCACTGATTTTGTCGAGCAGTCGACTTACGGTTCGAACGCCAACCGCTGGCCTTATGCGCACCACTTGCGACCAGAAACAGCCTTGGTCTTTACCTCGCGCAGCGAATCTCCAGCCGCGAATCGCCAACTAAAAGTAGTGCAGCACGGCGGCGGTCCAAAGCAAAATCGCAACAATCTTGTGGAATAAACATGACCCGCAACCGCTCTGCGAACCATTGTTCGGATGTCGCAAGTAAATCCCCGAAGGTTCTATGTAATATATCGGCGCGTTCGTCGTGCCGATAGACAATGCCGGTATGTTGTGCGGCCTGAAATCACAGTTGGAAGCTTTCGCCGGGGTTGCGCACGAGGTTGTATGAAACCGGAGACTGTCTCAGCCGCAGCACCTTCCGAGCGGTCCTCGCGGCGCCGCCAGAGAAACGCGACTTAAAATAGATTATTTATCTGCAAGAACATTTGAAGCCAATATCGCGGGCGTTTGACGATATTCTTCCAGGTTAACCATTGTGCAATGGTATTCGAAGTATTTCTTCCCTTGGAAACCTTCGAAAGTCATGCGGTGCGACGGTTCGGCAGCGTTTTTGGTGCGTTGTCGGTCCGGCTCTGCAGTCCGATGAAGGAATAGACGCGCTGCGGGACCGGGCGAGCCCCTCCGATTGTCATGAGCGAATTAGCTGTTTCGGTACCCGTCGCTGCTCAACAAGCCGCCTCCGTCGAGTTGGGCCGAACCGGTGCATCCAACGCCGCAGTGGCTCCCACGCAGCTTATCAGCTTCGCGATCGGTGACGACCAGTATGGCGTCGACATCATGGCGGTGCGCGAGATCAAGGGCTGGACCGAAATTACGCATCTGCCCAAACAACCCGACTATGTGCGCGGCGTGCTCAACTTGCGTGGAGTCATCGTCCCCATCATTGATTTGCGCTGCCGCTTCGGGCAGGGGCTGACGAAAGCGACGCCGCTCCATATCGTCATCATCGTCCAGATCGGAACGAAGCCGGTCGGTCTCTTGGCCGATCGCGTCCTCGACATCGTGTCTCTCGATCCGTCGCAGATCCAGCGCGTGCCGCGAGTTGTTCAGGCTGCGCGGCTCGATTTCCTGTCCGGCCTCGTCACCATCGAAAGCGCCATGATCGCGCTCATCGACTTACCGAACCTCCTGTCATTCGACGTCAGCGAAGCCGCATAGGGGCGGAGCAGGACGCAAGCGAACAAGACTGCACGAAAAAGCCCGCTTCTCCGCGGGGGCTCCAAACAAACAGGTAACATCGGAATTCCGGTTGCAATCAGTTATGTCAGCCGAGACCAGGCAAGGGAATCGCCATGCTTAATCGAGTGTCGATCAACGTGCTTCTGAAAACCGTCATCGCGACGCTTGGCGCAGCCGTCGTCATCATGCTTTCGATGGGTGCATGGGATTCCTGGAACCGGGTCAACGCCGCGAGCCGAGCCGCTGCGGTCACCGAATCTTCGACCTACCTGTTCACCGCGCTGCATAATCTTCGGGTCGATCGGGCGTCCACATATCGTCTGCTTTTGGCTGACAAGCAGCTCACCACGATGGACCCGTTGCTTCGCGACGCCCGCGAGCACGATATGCCGGCTCTGAAGTCTGCGCTTATTTCACTGCAAGGCGTCGGGCTTCCCGATCGGCAGGCGCTGATCACCGAACTGGCCGAACACATCAAGCGTTTGACGGCGCTTCACGACGAAACGGCCGCGGCGCTGATGCAGCCAAAGGCGGCGCGACGCGCCGGAATCGCAGACGAGAGCTTTAAGGAATTGGACGGCCTCGTTAGCTTCCTGGATAAGTTATCAACCCGTCTGACGACCTCGATTAAGCTTCAGGACGCGCTGGTCGACCAGCTGATGGAGATCAAACAACTCGCCTGGGTCGTACGCAACGCCGGCGGCGACGCCTCGGTCGTAGTTTCGAATACGCTGGGTGGCCGTCCGCTGCCGCCCGATGCGATGGATCAATACATCGCCAACGTCAGCAAGATCGATACCGCCTGGGCGGCGCTCAAAGATATGGCAGGCGGCATGGAATTGCCGCCTCGCTTCACTCAGGCGGTCGATAAAGCCGAGCAAGACTATTTCAAATCCGACTACATTCAATTGCGCACAAAAGCCTTGAAGGCGTTGATTGCCGGCCAGCCCCCGGGGATTGCGGTCGAGCAGTGGTCGCCGATGTCGGTATCAAAGCTCGCTTCGTTGCTGGGTGTCGCCAACGCCGCGCTTGACGTCGCCAAGGATTATACGGCGCAGCAACGCGCCAGCGCGCTTCACGATCTCTTTGTCCAGCTGACTCTGATAGCCGTCGCCATCGTCATGGTCATCGCCATGATGTGGACCGTATCGTCGCGAGTGGCCAAGCCGCTACATAAGCTGAGCGAAGCAATGCGCAGGTTGGCGGATGGCGACTTCACGGTGACGATGCCTGGAGTTGGGCGCAAGGACGAGGTTGGGCTGATAGCGACCGCGGCGGAGGCGGTGGTCGACAAGGTCGGAGCGACGATCGGCAACATCAAGGTGGCGGCGACCGAGGTGACGAGCGCCTCGGCGGAGATTTCGACCAGCACCACGGACCTGTCGCAACGCACCGAGGAACAGGCGGCGAGCCTGGAAGAGACGTCGGCGTCGATGGAAGAGATTTCCGCGACGGTGAAGAAGAACGCGGAGAATGCCCAGCAGGCCAATCAGTTTGCCACCGAGACCAGCGAGGTCGCCGAACGCGGCGGCGCCGTGGTGGGCGACGCGGTGACGGCGATGGCGCGCATCGAGGAGTCCTCGCGCAAGATTTCCGACATCATCGGGGTGATCGATGAGATTGCGCGGCAGACCAACCTGTTGGCGCTCAACGCCGCAGTCGAGGCGGCGCGAGCCGGCGAGGCGGGGCGGGGCTTTGCGGTGGTGGCGTCCGAGGTGCGCAGCCTGGCGCAGCGCTCGTCGCAAGCCGCCAAGGACATCAAGGACCTGATCACGAACTCGAACAGCCAGGTCAAGGACGGCGTCGACCTGGTCAACAAGGCGGGCGAGTCGCTGAACGAGATCGTGGCGTCGATCAAGAAGGTGGCGACGATAGTCGCCGACATCGCCAATGCGAGCATGGAGCAGTCGAGCGGCATCGAGCAGGTCAACAAGGCGCTGACCCAGATGGACGAGGTGACGCAGCAGAACTCGGCACTGGTGGAGGAGAATGCGGCAACGGCGAAGACCTTGGAGCAGCAGGCGAAGTCGATGGACGAGCGTGTTGCCGCGTTTCGTCTGCGCGCGCATGCGGGGCGCGAGGCTTACCCGGCGCAAGACGTCGTCGCCGAGATCGCGCGGCCCGCTTTCGTTGCCGCCAAGGCCGCGAAGCCGGCGCCTGCCGCCGCCAAGCCGGTGCCGAAGCGTGCGCCGGCCGCAGCACCGAGGCGCGCTCTCAACGGTGGCGGCCCGGTCGGCCGCATGCACACAGCGCTCGCGACCGCCATCCAGGCCGATAACGACTGGAAGGAATTTTAGGAATTAGGAGTGGCATTTACCGCAAGGTGGCAAAAGTTGCGGACGCCAAAGACAACCAAAGCAGTCCCACAAACAGCGCGAGCTACGGTGGATCTCCATGAGTGAATCAGTTGTGTCGTCATCGCCGGATGCAGCCCAAATCAGCCCGGCGAATTGGGAGGGCGGCGATGTGCGCCGCGGCGCATCGATCCCCAATCAGGTCATCAGCTTCGCCATCGGCAACGATCAATACGGCGTTGACATCATGGCGGTGCGGGAGATCAAGGGCTGGACCGATATCACGCACCTTCCCAAGCAGCCCGACTACGTTCGCGGTGTGCTCAATCTTAGAGGCGTCATCGTTCCCATCATCGATCTGCGCTGCCGCTTCGGCCAGGGGATGACCGAAGCGACGCCGCTGCATATCGTGATCATCGTCCACATCGGCTCGAAGCCGATCGGTCTTCTCGCCGATCGCGTTCTCGACATCGTGTCGCTTGATGAATCTCAAGTGCAACCGGTACCGCGCATTGCTCATTCCAACCGGATCAACTTTCTATCCGGGTTGGTTACGATCGAAGGCGCCATGATCGCGCTCATTGATCTGCAGAACCTGCTTTCCGGGTCGATGGATTCAGGCGACGCGGCCACCCATTGAGCAAAGACGTGCCTGCCTCGCAATGAGGTAGGCACGATGAGCGTCACCTAAGGTTTTCATGCGCCGCGAGCCGGGCAGCGCTGGAACGTCCGATACTTGCGATATGCGTCGGCGTCAGCGCTTTAATCCACAGTATTCATATAGATTATAGTGTTGCTCGTGTTGTGGCCCCTCAAAGCAATCGGATGGTAACACATTGACCCTAATTCTATTGAAGGTGAAGGGATTCGAGAGTTCGAACTCTTGAAGGAGGCCTGAGGGCCTCGAAGTTTGGAATCGCGGGTGCTGTCCCACGGCAGCGTGCGCCATGTTCAGCGGGGCAGAATCATGCAGATCGAAAACTCGACGGCCGACGCGGCGATCTCGGGCGGCAGTCAATCAATTCCAGGCGAATTATCTGAAACCGTAACGACGCTGCCAAAGCAGGTCATCAGCTTCGCCATCGGCGACGAGCAATACGGCGTCGACATCATGGCGGTGCGGGAGATCAAGGGTTGGTCGGAAATCACGCCGCTTCCCAGGCAACCCGATTATGTGCGGGGCGTGCTCAATCTGCGCGGCGTGATCGTGCCGATCATTGACTTGCGTTGCCGCTTCGGCCAGGGCGCCACCGAGGCGACGCCGCTTCATATCGCCATCATCGTGCAGATCGCGACCAAGCCGGTCGGCTTGCTCGCCGATCGGGTTCTCGACATCGTATCGTTCGAGCCCTCCCAGGTTCAGCCGGTGCCGCGCATCGCCAGCGATTCGCGGGTCAACTTCCTCGCCGGCCTGATCACGATCGAAGGCGCCATGATTGCGCTGATCGATCTGCCGAATCTCCTGTCCGCGGAAATCGAGGATGGAGCGCTTGTAACGGCCGCAGCCTGATCAGGAAAGCACCGCAAAACCCCGACGACCCCGCTCGATTTGGCTGGCCGCAGTCGTGGCCGGGGGCAAACGCACCAACCCTCGATCCCGAACCGAAATCCATCGCATCCAAAGGAAATCCCAAGGTCATGCTTCGAATTTCCAACGTCCGCATCGGCATCAAACTCGCCATCATGTCCGGCCTCGGCGTGCTGCTGGTGGTCGGTATGATTGCCACCTCCATGTACAACAATTCGCTCATCAAACAATCAAACGCCACGGCCAAGTTGCAGCAGAGCATCGTGCGCGACCTCGGAAAAATCGAATTGGCGTTTACCAGCGTCCGCTTATCCATGCGCAACATCCGTCTCGCGGAAAATGCAGCTGAATTGCAGGCAGCTAATAATTTGGAGGTTCGTCAAAAAGGCATCGATTCGCTGATCGAACCTTTGTTGACGAAATTGAGAGTGCCGGCAAATCGCGACCGTCTCGCGAAAGTTCAGGGCTACATCAAGGAATATATTGGCAACACGTTGAAGGAAATTGTGCCGTTGAAGAGCGAGGCTCTTGGTGTCGATGCCAAAGACGGCGCGCGTATTGCCGCGCTGGAAGAAAAAATGTCCAACATCCAAAAGGAGCATTTGGATCCAGACGTTGCCAAAGCGATCTCGCTGATCGGTGAGATCACGCAGATTGCGACTGAGTTGTCCGCGCGTGAAGACGCGAACGCAGAAGAGGAGATGGCCACCTCGGAGCGTGTCGATCTTGCGATCGGCGTCGCGGTCATTCTCATCCTGATCGGTTCGGCGTTCTTCGGCACCGTGACCATCGCCAAGCCGCTCCGGGCGCTGGTGCGGCCGTTGGATGAGATTGCGGGCGGCAATTTCCTGATCAAGGTACCGGGCGTCGATCGCAAGGACGAAGTTGGGCAGATCGCCAGCGCGGTCGGCCAGATGGCCGACAGGGTCAGAACGACCATTGCCGAGATCAAGGCCTCCGGACGCGAGGTCACTAACGCCTCCGCGGAGATTTCGACCAGCACGACAGACCTGTCGCAGCGCACCGAGGAGCAGGCGGCAAGCCTGGAAGAGACCTCGGCGTCGATGGAAGAACTGACCTCCACGGTCAAGAAAAATGCCGAGAATGCCCAGCAAGCCAATCAGTTTTCAGCCGAGACCCGCACGGTCGCCGAGCGCGGCGGCGAGGTCGTCGCCAGGGCAGTCGACGCCATGGCGCGCATCGAGGATTCCTCGCGCAAGATTTCCGACATCATCGGGGTGATCGACGAGATCGCGCGGCAGACCAACCTGTTGGCGCTCAACGCCGCGGTCGAGGCGGCGCGCGCCGGTGAGGCCGGCCGCGGCTTTGCGGTGGTGGCGTCCGAGGTGCGCAGCCTGGCGCAGCGTTCGTCGCAGGCCGCGAAGGACATCAAGGATCTGATCACCAACAGCTCCGGCCAGGTCAAGGACGGCGTCGATCTGGTGAACAAGGCCGGCGAATCGCTCAGTGAGATCGTTGCATCGATCAAGAAGGTGGCCGCGATCGTGGCCGACATCGCCAATGCCAGCATCGAGCAGTCAAGCGGCATCGAGCAGATCAACCGGGCGCTGACCCAGATGGACGAGGTCACGCAACAGAACTCGGCGCTGGTCGAAGAGAATGCCGCAACTGCCAAGACGTTAGAGCAGCAGGCGAAGGTTATGGACGAACGCGTCGCGTTCTTCCGCGTCGACGATGGTTCAGCCGAGTGGCTCGCCGACAAGGCGCCCGGCGAACGCGCGGCCTCGGCTCCAGTGCAAAGAGCTGCTGCGCCGAAGCGCAACGGCAGTTCTGCTGGAAGGACGAGGACCGGTGCAGTCTCCGCCGCAAGGCGTGGTCCAGTTGGTCGTATGCAGACGGCGCTTGCCACCGCCATCCAGGCCGATAGCGAGTGGAAGGAGTTTTAGAAAGCCGCCCGCTGGAAAAGGCGCAGCGGAAGTGGCGATGGCTTGGGCCGTCGCCGCTTTTTTGTTCATTCGGTCGCCATCAGAAACACGCGATAGCCGTGTATTTTCAGTATGATCGCGGGCAAAATTAACTGAAATTAAATTTCATTAGCCCCATTTATTCCGAGCAGGTGTGTCGCCTCGATGGGCTCCGAATACTTTAGAAAGTTTCAGAAATGGCGCTAGCCTTGCGACGTGGGGAAGCCGCCGCGAGCGAGCTGACAATTCCCGAACACGAGCTGGAGTTTCCATTTTCGGAAGCGGACTTCCGCGGTTTCGTTCAGCTTGCCTATGAGCATGCTGGTATCTCGCTGTCCGACAGCAAGCGCAATCTTGTCTACAGCAGACTGTCGCGGCGCTTACGCGCTCTCGGAATGACATCCTTTCGGGAATATCTCGAATACCTCGCCGGCGGCGAGGGAAATCAGGAGATCGTGAGCTTCATCAACGCCATTTCGACCAATCTCACGAAGTTCTTCCGCGAATCCCATCACTTCGAACATTTGCGAGCGCACGTCGCCGTTCCGTATGCCCAGGCCGCCGGTCGCCGTGCAGGCGGGCGGCTCAGGATATGGTCGGCGGGATGTTCGACCGGCGAGGAGCCCTATACGATTGCCGCCGTCCTCAGGCGTGAGATTCGCGACATTCAGCGCTACGACGTTCGCATTCTCGCGACCGATATCGACACCGAGGTTCTTGGCAAAGCGGCGCGCGGCGAATATCCGCTTGCTTCGCTGGATGAGGTGCCGAATGCGTACCGGCAGCTTTTCCCGGTCGCAAAAGGAGGCAAGGACGGCGGTCGGATTGTTCTCGACGAAGCCACCAGGGCGCTCATTGCTTTCCGCCGCCTGAACTTGATGGAGTCCTGGCCGTTCCACGGCTTGTTTGACGCCATCTTCTGCCGCAACGTCATGATCTACTTCGATGGCCCGACCAAGGCGGCGCTCATCGAACGCTTCACCCAGCAAGTGAAACCCGGCGGCTGGTTATACATCGGTCATTCCGAGTTGCTGATCGGTTTGCATCCCGGGCTCGCTCTCGTCGGTCGTACGACCTACCGGAGAGATCAATGACCGGCGCCGCCGTCGCTCAGCAAGCCCAAAGTTCGTGGAACACGAAAAACTTCGATGCCGGGGCGGGCCGTCGTTTTTTCGACGCGACGAACTCTGTCTGGATGGTGAAGGTGTTTCCGGGGGAATACTACGTCACGAAGAAATCCGACGAAGTGCTGCAAACCGTTCTCGGGTCATGTGTCTCGGCTTGCATTCGCGATCCGATCGCAGGCGTGGGCGGCATGAATCACTTCATGCTTCCGCAGCATAAATCGGGCTCGTGGGGCGAAGACCTGCGATCGACCCGCTTCGGCAATTTCGCGATGGAAAAGCTGATCAACGAGCTCATCAAGGCTGGCTGCATCCGTGAGCGGATGGAAATCAAGGTATTCGGCGGCGGTAACGTAACCGACACGACGAACGCCGTCGGTAGCGACAACGCCGCGTTTGTTCTGCGTTATCTCGAAGCGGAAGGATTGCGTGTCGCTGCAAAGGATCTCGGCGGAACGCAACCACGGCGGATTCAATACTACCCAGCAACCGGACGGGTGGTGCGGAAGCTTCTGGGAGTGAGCGAGAGATACGCGGTCGATCGCGAAGAGAGCGACTACAAAAGTCGGCTGCTCAAGCAGCAGCCTGCGGGCGAGATCCAGCTTTTCGGGGATGACGAATGACACACAGGAGCGGGCCAGTCCGGGTTTTGATCGTCGACGATTCCGTCGTCATGCGGCAATTGCTCTCGACCCTGCTTTCGGCCGATCCAGGCATCGAGGTCGTCGGCACCGCCGCCGATCCGCACATCGCGCGTGAGCGCATCAAGGCGCTTAATCCCGACGTTGTCACGCTCGATGTCGAGATGCCGCATATGGACGGCATTACCTTCCTGCGCAAGATCATGGCGCTCCGGCCAACGCCGGTGGTGATGATTTCCACGTTGACCCAGCGTGGCGCTGAAACGACGCTGGAGGCTCTTGAAATCGGTGCCGTCGATTTCATCGCCAAGCCGACGACCGATCTCGCGAACAGCTTGGCGGAACTCGCAACCGAGCTGCAAAGAAAGGTCAAGGCTGCGGCCGCGGTTCGCGTAGGCGTGCGCCGCGTTGCGCCGGCAGCAAATTCATCGCGGCCGCAGCGGCCTCGCCGTTCGACCGGACGGATCGTCTTCATTGGTGCATCCACCGGCGGGGTTGAAGCCCTCAAGGCATTGCTGGTCGGTTTGCCTGCGGACTGCCCGCCGACACTTGTCACCCAGCATATGCCGCCACGGTTTACCGCGGGATTCGCCGAACGGCTGAACCGGGAATGTCCGATGACGGTGTCCGAAGCGGCGGCCGGTGACGTGATTGAGCCCGGTCACGTTTATATCGCGCCCGGTTCGCATCACCTCGAGATCGCTCGCGTCGGCAGCCAATTCGTTTGTCGGTTGTCAGATGCTCCCCCGGTCAGTGGTCATCGGCCGTCGGTCGATGTGTTGTTCCGGTCGGCCGCCCATGTGGTCGGAAAATTAGCCATCGGCGTCATTCTCACCGGAATGGGTAAGGATGGCGCTGAGGGTCTCCTCGAGTTGCGTCAGTCCGGCGCGATAACGCTGGGACAGGATGAGGAGTTGTCGCTGATCTACGGAATGCCGCGTGCGGCGTTCGAGCGTGGCGCGGTCATGAAACAACATTCGCTGGGGCATATGGCGGACGCGATACTTGACGCATCCGAGGTCGACGGATCGCACGGCGGTTCGCGACCGACCCACGGCGTCAGCGCGGCTTGATTGGGTCCATCCGGAGCATTGAGCGGAAACAGGTATCGATATGAACAACGACAAAGACAATGCCCGCTTCAAATTGCCGGCGACGCTCGACCTGGGTGCCGCGGAAGGCTTTCTTGACATCATGCGCCACCAACTCGAGGCGCAGCCAAAATTGCGCGTCGATGCGTCGGAGGTCGAGACGCTGACGCTGCCATGCCTGCAAGTCATTATGGCTGCGCTGCAAAGCTACGAAGGAATGTCGATTGAAAAGCCGTCGATGGCGTTTGCGAGCGCCTTCGAGGACCTTGGTCTGAACTGTGCCGAGTGGTGTCGCGCGCCCGCAGCCGAGCCTGACGAAGAAATGAGCGAGCCAATGCCGATTGGTGATGCTGACAGCCCGGAGATTGACGACGCGGAATGCCCTCCTGTGCAAGCGGATGATCAGACCATGGCCAAGCGAATCCTGACAATCGATGATTCAAAGACGATCCGCGACATGCTTATGCTGACTTTGGCCGACGCCGGATTTGAGGTTGTGCAGGCCGTCGATGGGCAAGACGGCCTTGATGTCCTGGACCGGGAGCAGGTTGACGTCGTCATTACCGACATCAACATGCCGAGGATGGACGGCTACGAGGTCATTCGGCAGATGCGCAGCAATGCGGCGCACAAGGCCACACCGATTCTGGTGCTTACGACCGAGAGCGAGGCCGACAAGAAAATCTTGCGCGGGTGGCTGGCGCGACCGGATGGATGGTGAAGCCTTTCGATCCGGACCGGCTGATTGCGACGATCAACAAAGTGCTCCCGAACGCTGCGTGACTCCCGAGGAACAATGACCATGTCAAGCTTGGAGCAGTTGAAGCAGACCTTCTTCGACGAATGCAGCGAAGCGCTTCAACAAATTGAACTCGGCCTGCCTGATATCCAAGAGGGTGCCGCCTCTGAGGACACGATCAATGCCGTGTTCCGCTCGGTGCATTCGGTCAAGGGCGGAGCGGGTATTTTCGGCTTCGAGGGCCTCGTCAGTTTTGCCCACGTCTTTGAAACTGTTCTGGATTCGATGCGCAGTGGAAAATTGATCGCCACGCACGATATCGTCGATACGCTGTTGCAAGCCAACGACGTTCTTTCCGATCTGATCGCGATGTCGCGATCCGGAGAGGCCATTCCGGCTGATTACGGTTCCGAATGCCGCGCCGCGCTCGAGCAAATTCTGCAAAAGAATTCCAGCGGCGAGCAATCCGAGGACGATTCATCGGCGGCGCTGGCGGACTTCGAAGGTCTCGATTTTGTCCCGGTGACGATGGAGCAAATGGGATCGGATGATGAACCGTCGGAGCGCGATTATCGGATTGTGTTCCGGCCGCATCCGGAATTGCTGAAAAAGGCCAATGAGCCGCTTTATATCCTGCGCGAACTGCGCAAACTCGGCACGCTCGACCTTGAGGTCGAGACCGACCGGCTGCCCGGTCTGGCCGAACTGGAAGTCGACCGGCCCTATCTCGGCTGGACCGGTAACCTGCGAACCGCCGCCAAGCGCGAGCAAATCGACGAAGTTTTCGAATTCGTTGTCGGCGACTGCGAGCTTGAGATCACATCAGCGGATCCCGAGCCGATAGCGGGGCCGCTGGCAGATTTGCCGCACGAAGCTGCAGTCCACGATGCTGCCGAATCCTTGCCTTTAGCGATGGAGGCGCCGGCGCTCGTTCCGGCGGCTGCGCCAGTAGCGCAAAGCGTTGCACCGCCGCCTCGGTCAAATGGTCCTGCCGAACACGCAGGGGCCCCGGCGCCGCGCTCCGCGCAAGTCGAAGCCGGCAGCGAACGGCGCCACGACGACGCGGGTCGAATTGGAAAAGATCGATCGCGTCGTCAACATGGTTGGCGAACTCGTCATTGCCCAGGCGATGCTCGGACAGGTCGTCCACAATCTTCCTGAGGACGTAAGCGGACAACTGATGCAGGTGCTCGAAGAGGTCGTTCATCATACGCGCGAGCTTAAAGACAGCGTCATGTCGATGCGCGCGCAGCCGGTGAACGCCGTGTTCCAACGCATGCCGCGGCTGGTGCGCGAGCTTGCGGGGAAAACATCCAAAAAGGTGCGCCTGGAAATGTCCGGCGAGAATACCGAGGTGGATCGCTCAATCATCGAGCGTCTCGGCGATCCGCTCACACACATTATTCGCAATTCGATCGACCACGGCGTCGAATTGCCGGCCGATCGCGCGGCTGCCGGCAAGCCCGAGGAGGGAACGATTCGACTTGCCGCGGAGCACCGCGGCGGCCGTATCGTGATCGAGGTCAGGGATGATGGCGCGGGCATCAATTCCGAGCGTGTCCTGAAGAAGGCGCGTGATCGAGGATTGGTCGGAGCCGACGCGGTCCTTAGCGACGATGAGATCAACAATCTGATTTTCCTGCCTGGATTTTCAACCGCCGAAAAGGTCTCCGATATTTCCGGCCGCGGCGTCGGGATGGATGTGGTGCGCCGAAACATTCAGGACGTCGGAGGCCGCATTTCGCTGAAGTCGGAGCGCGGCCGCGGCATGACGATCCAGCTGGCATTGCCGCTGACGCTGGCGGTGATGGATGGAATGGTGATCCGTGTCGGCCAGGAAACTTACGTCATGCCGATGTCGGCGATTGTCGAATGTCTGCGTCCGCCAGCCTCCGACATTCACGATCTGATCGGCACGCCCGGCATGCTGAAGTTGCGCGGAAACCTCGTGCCGCTTGTTCAGCTTTGCGAACTGCTCGATATCGGCTCGACGCCGACGGCCTCCGACGAGCGAGTTGTCATTATTACGGATGCTGGGGAGGGGGCCCGGTTCGGGATCGTCGTTGACGAACTCTGCGGGCATCAGCAGGTCGTCGTGAAAAGCATCGAAGAGAGCTACGGCTCGGTCCCGGGGATTGCCGGCGCGACAATTCTCGGCAACGGCCGCGTTGCATTCATTCTCGACGTTGAAAAGTTGTCAGATATCGCGAGCAACCAGAACGTTCAGGTTGGCGTCGGGCGGTTCGCGAATGGGGAGCCGAAGGCAGTCGCCGCGGCACAATGAGGTAGATGCCCTCTCAGCACGGAGCGAGAGGCAGTTTTGTAGGAGTGATGACAAATGCCTGCCGCAGCAGTCCTTAAGGTGCTCGTTGTCGACGATCAGAACAGCGTGCGGCAAATGACCCGCATGACCCTTGAGCAGATCGGGATTCGGCAAATTCATGAAGCCGAAAATGGCCGAGATGCCATGGGCACGGCGTCGCTTCAGCCGCTCGACCTGATTATTTCCGACTTCAACATGCCCGAGATGGATGGGCTTGCTCTGTTGCGAGCGGTGCGCGGCCATCCGGCAGCGCGCAAGATACCGTTCATCCTGCTGACCGGGCGCGGCGACCGTGAACTCGTCGTCAAAGCGGCACAGGCCGGTGCGAACAATTATCTCATCAAGCCCTTCACCGCCGATATTCTGCGGCAAAAAATCGAGCAGGTGATGGGCAAGCTGTCGTAATGACGGTGAGTCAGGCGGATGACGCTTGTCGCCTGCACATCCATGAAATCACGACATTCCCCGTCGCGACCGCGATGGTGTTGCGCGAGACGGTCATGCGGTTCGAAAGGACCGTTCCTCAGATGACCGAAAACCGGGCAGCGCCAATCGCGAATTCGTCGTGACGTCTCAGGATTTCGATCGATTGTAGGAGGAAGCGCCCCGGAATCGGCGAGGGGAAGCGGCTAAGCGGTCACATGCTTGACGACCCGGCGCAGACCCTTCGTCAGTTCCGGCACCTGTTCAGGTTTCAAGCGACGGTAGGACATTTGCCTGGCGAGAAGGAGCGCATCGACATGGCAGGTGATGGCTTCCATATTGCATTCTGTACCGGCCTCCATGGAGTCGAAAATCTCGCACAGCGAATTTGCAATAAAGGCCAGAAGTTCAAATTGAAGCGTCGTCGCGCTATCGCGCAGCTCACGGCTCCGAAAAGCGGCATTCTCGATCCAGTCGGTGTCGGCTTGATCGGTCTGGGCGCTTTTGATCAGCCCCTCTAATTCCTGAAGCTCTGTACGAAGCCACACGTCATAGCCGGGTTTAGCGTCGTCAATTTTGCTTGCGGCCTGTTCGATCGCCTGTTCCCGAGGCAAGCCGCCCGGCCGCCTGGCCATTTGTTGAAAACGGGTATCGACTGCGAATATGCGTGCTTTCAATTTCGCTCTCGGTTTCTTTGACATTAATCCTGTCCCGTCCGCACTGCACTGAACAAACTGTCGATGTCGTCCTGTGCAAGCGCCGGACCGGTCTCAGCGGCGACCTCGACGACCTTGTCACCCTCGCGGCGGCCCACGCCGCCCGGGTAACCTTCGATCTTGAAGCGCCGATCCGGCCCAAAGTAGGTCGCCGTGTCGACGAACTTGCGCGGGTTGAAGGCGATCCAGGCCAAACGGTCGTAGAGACTTGCTGGAGAAATGGGCTTGGCAATCACCATATTGGCCCCGGAGTCTCTCGCGCGTTTGATCGTCGCCTCGCGCGCATCGTTCGTCATCATCAGAATCGGTATGGTCCGGTGTTCGTTATCCGTTTTGCCGCGAATCGCGCGGGTGAGGGAAAGCCCGCCGTGGGGAGGCAGCCGGACGTCGCAGATAAGAATGTCGATCTTCTGCCCGGTCAGAGCCTGAAGCACACCGCCGGAATTGCGAACTTCCAGAATTTTATTGGAGCCGAATCCACGAAGCATGCTGTGGATGAGCATTGACATATATGAACTCGGATCGGCGACGAGAATCACCAGATCGCCGAGATTCATGTTGGAGCTTGTCACGCTGCATCTCTCGATAAAGCAACAACCACGATGTCAGGCCTCGTCGAGTGCTCCGTATCCAACGGATATTGCAGTGCGGCGACCGCTCCTTCGAGCTTTGCTCAGATTTCAGCCCTGGCCGACGACAGCACCGGACTGCCCTGGAGCCCTGCGAGCGACATCAGATTGTGCTCAAAATAGGTCACTTAAGTTTACTCCATCCGATTCGCAATTTTGTGCCCAGCGTTATTTTTGCCTAATCCAGAGTGGTAATTTCCATTAATAAACAATGATGAGCTATTTTGAGCCGGACGAACCAGGACATTCCATCAGCATCGCGCCGCCTGGTTTCTAGTCGGACGACCAATTTCTATCCCACGACACGCTTTTCCCTTCCGGCAAATCGGTGATGAAGGGAGCCGCTTGCGCTCTTTTCGAACCTCGATCGCTTGCGAGGACGTCGCCGGTCCCGGCTGGTCGAGCGGTCATGTCTCAGCTTGCCTTGCGCGAGAGTGTGAGCGGCAGATCGAGTTCCACCCGGTCATGCATCACCTTGGGCGTGATCCGCCCGCGCTCGCCACGTTCGAGTCGGACGAGGCCATAGCCTTCCATCGTCCGCAGCGTGCGCGACAGATTGGACTTGGCCTTCCCAGTGATCCGCGCCAACTCGTCGAGCGAACTTGGCGCTTTCTGGGCGATCACGCGCAGCAGTTCACGATTGCCGGCCGAGAGGACCTTCGCGAAGGACTCGGTCGAGGTGAACCAGACCTTCGGCTCGTCGGCTGCGACGCGCCGCTCGCCGCGCGCCACGGCGAGGGTGCGAGCCTTCATCTCCTCGTAGCTCGCGATGCCTACCTTCAGCGTCGTCATAGGATCACTCCTCTCTCGCGCAGCACCGCGTCCACGGTCTCCCAGAAGTCAGCCAGCAGGGTCGCTGCGTCTCGGTACTCGTACGGCCGAATGCTCCGCAGTCGGTGACGATGGTCCTGCGGTTCGCCGCGCTTGCGGCGCGCGACCGGATGGGCATTGTCGAAGCCGACCAGCCGTTCGCCGTCCGGTCCGTGCAGCGTAAGCGAGTAGTCGATGCCGTGCGGCTTATCCGGTGAGACCGGCACACGTGTCACCACGAACCGGACCCAGTGGCCGCCCTCCGGGTCCACCACAAGGACCTGCCCGTCGAATTCGAGAAGCACATCGAGGGTCGGATCACGCGGCTCCGTCACGGCACATGGTTATCATACTGAGGCAACAAAAACAAGGGCGGGAATTCAGCGGCGTAGGCCGGCAGATCGGTAAGACTGTTGATTTCTTTGACCATCGCAGGTCTCAGAGGCTACGGCGGAGACATAATGCTCCTCAACCTCCTCCTCATCCGCACCAGCACGCATTGCGTGGTCCAGCAAGTTGCGGAACACTGCGTCAGCCGCATTTCGCGGCGGGGCAATTGATTACGTCATTGTGGGAGGCAAGGATGGCCAAATCCAAGCGGGGTCTCGACAAGCGTCACCGTGACAAATCCGGACGAATTGAAAAGAAGCATGGCAACACCAAAGTCGCCGCGTTGCGCAAAGAATACGGCGACAGCTTTGCCAAGGGTCGCCGTAAGGACATGATGCTGAAGAATCTCCTCAAGGAAACGGGCTGTGAGTCGCTGCACGAGTACTTGCGGCAGCATCACAAGTAGGCCTTCGGCCACTCGTCTCCTGAGTTTTCGTCAATTGTCGGCGTGCCAAGCGAACTCACGCGCGCATCAGCGCATTTGAAATTCTGACTTCTGGACGTTCACGTGGCAAATTCAAATGTCACGCCAGTCGTCCAGAATTTGCTAGCTTTTTTGTGATTCGGATGTTCGGTCAGGGGTGGACGCTTTCGGAATCAGGCGCGCTCAAGCGCAGCTGCGGGGAACAGGCCGTGTCGTCTGAGAAACTCGATCATGTAGCGATCGAAAAGCCACGGCTGCTCGATCTGGCAGGCGTGGCCGGCGCCGTAAAGAATTTTCAACTCGCAATTCGGAATGCGGGCCTTTAACGCCGCCGCGCGCGGATGAGACCCATCTTCGCTGCCGGTCAGAATCACGGTGGGGCAAGCGATTCGCGCATGGTGATCGTCGGCATCCGGTTTCGCCAGTGCCTCGAACTGGTAGATGATCGACTGCACGTCAGCGTACTGATTGCGTTCGGAAAACAGGTCGGCGAAAAATTGTGCCAGCGGCGTCGCGCGGAAGGCGGGACTCAAGTCCTCGAATGTGTAGCCCCAGCGGTACTCGATGCCTTGTTCGGTGTAGGCAGCGATGCGCCGCGCTGCGAACTCCTTGCCCGGGTTGTAGCCAGTCCCGGACAGCACCAAGGCCGCAGTCCGCTCCGGCCTCCGGTGATGCATATAGGGCAGGATTGCAGAGCCGACCGAACACCCCACCAGGATAGCGCGCTCGCCCGGCGCAACGTCGTCGACGGCCTCCCAACACGCCTGCGCCATGTCGTCCATGGTCAAGCCAGGCTTTGCCTTCGGCGATCGGCCGTAACCGGGAATATCGATGGCGATGCATCGGTACCACGTGGACATGTGCGCCATCTGGAAGATCCAGCACGACTGGTCCATCGGGTTGGGATGCACGAAAGCCATGACCGGCCCGGTTCGTCCCATCCGCTCGTAATAAAGCGGCCCCTCAATATGCGCGGCCATGGCGTGTTTCCCTCCCGGAGGCGCCGTCCGCAGACAATGTGACAGAGCGGCTTCGGGTGCGGGCTGGCGGCTCGTTGCGTCGCAAAAAGCTTATCTGATGCTCGAGGAATTCAAAGGGGGAAAGCAATGCCCAAAAAGGCCGTTGAGCGGTTTTGCCACCAATGTCTCATCGCGGCGGAGTTTTGCACTCCGCCGCTGGCCGATGTTTGAAACTCAGCGTGCTTTCAGACGATAGGCTCGGATGAACGCCGCGGCGTTTGCTCCGCATCGCGGCCATGATCAGCGGCGCGGTTGGTGGCCGGCAGTTGTAGCACCGTCGCCCGTTGGCCGGGCGTTAGGCGCGTGACCATCACGATCTGGCCGCCCGGAAATTCGAGCGCGTCATGATGGACGTGCGGATCATCCATGTTGACTTGCCGGAACCGCGCGACCCTCTCTTCCACACGCGCCTTACCGAACAGGCTAAAGGCGCGGTCGAATTGGACGTCATCCTCGAAGGCGAGTTCGGTGCCCGGTAGGAGACACACGGCCGTATCGGGGTCCCCAACGGCGGAAAACCCGCGCGTAATCGATCTCGCGAAATCCGTCGCGACCAGTTTATCACCGACCTCTGCTGGCCGAGACGCAACAAGGTGCAGACTGTAATCGCACATGGGAATGACACTCCTCTCGAGGGGAGCAGCCGCTACGGCTGTTCCTCTTTTGAACACCCGCGGCCACTGAATGTTCCATGTTTGCATTCATCGCGACCGTGTTGAGAGTCTTATGCAACCCGTTTGGGATTTGTTCTATTGCGTAAGGATCGATGAAGAAATCATTCTTAGTTGCGCCCAATCGCAGCACAAAGTTCCATGAATTACCGCACGCGGGTGCGTTTATCCCTGTCTATTCAGCGCTGCCGACGAGCCGTTAACCTTTGCCGCGGGAAAATGGTTGATGAAATGTTAATCAAATTGACGAAGCGGAGGCGTCGGATTACTTAACAAATAGTAAATTTTTGTAATGAAGTGGCATGCCGGAATATAAGGTACTACCAGCTGGAGACACGGCCCTTGTCGTGGAATTCGGCGAACACATAGATCGGCAGCTTAGCACTTGGGTCTTGGCGCTGGCGCGGCGCCTTAACGAGACCCGTCTCAACGGCATCGTCGAGACCGTCCCGACTTACCGATCGTTGATCGTCCATTACGACCCGCTGGCAGTGTCGGCGTCTGTCCTTACGGCGCGCATCGTTGAATTGATGCGCGGCCTGCAACTGACGGAAGGCGTCGAGCGGCACTGGCTCTTGCCGGCGTGTTACGATCCCGAAATCGCGCCGGATCTCGCGGACGTGGCGGCACGCACGAATCACTCGCCCGCGCAGGTGGTCGAGTTGCATAGCGGCACGACCTACCACGTCTATATGATCGGCTTTCTGCCAGGCATGGCCTATCTGGGCGATGTCCCGGCGGAGCTTGGGCTACCTCGCCGTACCTCGCCGCGGTTGAAGGTTCCATCTGGTTCGCTCGCCATCGCTACAACGATGACCTGCGTCTACCCGCTGGATACGCCCGCCGGATGGCATCTCATCGGCCGTTCGCCGGTTCCATTCTGGGAGCGGCGTCCCGTGATCAGAACATTGCTCACCCCGGGCGACAAGGTGACGTTCAGCCCGGTGTCGCTGCGGGAATACGAGGAGCTTTCTGTCAAAGCCGCATTGGGGACCTTGCACGTCGAGCCAATCGAAGAGATCACAAAAAAAGAGAACGTCGGGGTCGCGGCATGACGGCCCACCTTCATGTTCTCGCACCCGGTCTCCTGACTACGGTTCAAGACTTGGGACGGCCGAGATACCAATCGCTTGGCATACCGGTCGGCGGGGCACTCAATTCGTTCAGTCTGCGCGCAGCCAACGCGCTTGTTGGTAACGCGCCTGGCATCGGCGCCCTCGAAGTCGCCTATGTGGGACCAGCGCTCGCGATCGGCGCTGATGAGGTGCGGCTCTCATTCGTCGGCGCCCAGGCTGCCATCGATGTTTTTCCCGATGAAGCATCGTCGATCGGCCGAAGGATCGGCATGATGCGCAGCGTGCGTCTGCATCGCGGCGAGGTTGTGCGCATCGGCTCGTTGACCGATGGGGCGGTACTTTATGTCGGTGTTGAAGGCGGCTTCGACATCGAACCGGTGCTCGGCAGTGTATCCACCTATCTGCGCGGTGGCATCGGCGGATGGCAGGGCAGGGCGCTGGCGGATGGCGATCGGCTGCCGCTGCGCCGCAATTCGGCAAGCGCCAGGGACGATTTTCAGTTCGTTGATCTGGATCTTGCGCCGCCCGATCGGTTCCGCGTCATCGTCGGTCCGCAGAACGACTACTTCTCCGATGCCACCATGGAGATGTTTTTTAGCAGCGCGTACACGATCGGCGCCGGCGCCGACCGCATGGGTATGCAACTCGAGGGGCCATGCCTTGAACATTGCCGCCCCCTGAACTTCACCTCCGACGGCATTGCGCCCGGCTCAATTCAGGTACCCGGCAATGGACAGCCGATCGTGCTCCTCGCCGATCGGCAAACCGTCGGCGGTTATCCCAAAATCGCGACCGTGATCTCCGCGGACCTGCCGGCTCTTGGACGAATGCCGACCGGATCGAAAATTCGCTTTGCGCCGGTCACGGTCGAGGCTGCTGAGGCGGCACGGCGCAAGTTCATGGCCGATGTCGATGCGCTACCCGGCAGAACCGTGCCGGTCGGCTGGAATAGCGGGGATCTCACGCCGAAACTGTTTGATAGCAATCTGGTCGGCGGCGTTGTCGACGCGTCGATCGGCGTGCTCGAAATGGCGGATCTGCGGTAACGCGGTTTCGGGATGGACGACATCACCGACCACAAGCAGGCGGCGGCATCTGCCGGCGCGCATACGTCCGGGCAAAATAGTCTCAAGGACAACCCGAGCCGCACGGAACACGTGCCGCGCGGCATCTTTTGCATGGTCATAGCGACGATGCTGTTTTCCGCCGCTGCGGCGCTCGCGAAATGGCAAGTCGCAATCTATCCCGTCGGCGAGGTGATGTTCCTGCGGTCACTGTCGTCGCTGGTCGTCTGTGCCTCCGTGATGCTGCCGATCACCGGCCTTTCCGTTTTCGGAACGCGAAGGCGGTTGGCCCATATCGCGCGAGGCTTATCGCAATCGATCTCGCAGACGCTGACCGTGCTTGCTTTCAGCCTGATGCCGCTCGCCGGCGCTGTCGCCATCAATTTCTCCGCACCGCTATTCGCAGCGCTGGTGTCCATCGTGTGGCTGCGGGAGAAAGCCGGCGCTGCGCGTTGGAGCGCGCTGCTGATCGGCTTCTTCGGTGTACTTGTGGTGACAAATCCCGGCATGGACTCGTTGACCCTTGGCGCGCTCTTCGCGCTGGGGAATGCCGTCATGTACGGCAGCGTGACCGTTGCCGTCCGCGGCATGACCAAGACCGAGTCGGCCAACACGCTCTTGATCTGGCAACTCACCACAATCGCATTTTTTCACAGCTTTTTGCTTCTGTTCGGCTGGAAATGGCCGAGTGCAGCGAATGCGGGAATGTTGTTCGCCAGCGGGTTTGCCAACGCGGTCGGGCAATATTTCTGGACGCAGGCGTTACGACTTGCTCCCGCGACTGCAGTGTCGCCATTCTACTATTTGATGTTGGTCTGGGCGCTGGTGATTGGATTCGTCGTCTGGGGCGATATACCGTCGACCGGCCTGCTGATTGGATCGGCCGTTGTCGTCGCGTCCGGACTGTTTCTGCTTTGGCGCGAAGCGAAGCTGCAGCGAGCGGTCGCCATTGTCCCGCTTGTTCCAGCCCGTGAGACGCGGTGAGGCGGGTTAAGCCGCCATGATTTTCCCGGTCTTCGCGGCCCTTTCGGGCGACCACGCGGCAATCAACTCGGGTACTTTCTCGATCGGAACGGCACGGCTGTAGAGGAAGCCCTGAACCTCTTCGCAGCCGAGCGCCGTCAGCAATCTTTGCTGGCTGGCGGTCTCAACGCCTTCGGCGACGGTCGTCATGCCGAGCGCGCCGGCAATTATGATGATCGCCTGCACGATCACGCTGTTTTCGGCGTTTTCGCCGAGGTCCGAGACGAAAGTGCGATCGATCTTGATCTTGTCGAACGGGAAGCTGCGCAGCGAACTCAGGGACGAATAGCCGGTCCCGAAATCATCCATCGCAATGCAGACCCCGATCTCCTTGAGGCGGTGCAAGGTCGCAAGCGTCTTTTCAATATCGGAGATAAACAACCGCTCCGTGATTTCGAGCACGAGGCGGCTTGCTGTTAAGCCGGTTTCGGCAAGGATGTGCACGATCATGTCGGAAAGGTTGGGCATTGAAAATTGAACCGGAGAAAGGTTCACGGCAATCTTGAGATCGCTCGGCCAACGCACTGCCTGGCTGCAAGCTTCGCGCAGCGCCCACTCGCCAAGCGGCAGGATGAGGCCGCCGTCTTCGGCGATGGGGATGAACACTGCCGGCGAGATCGCCCCCCTGGTCGGATGCTGCCAGCGTGCCAGCGCCTCGAAGCCGGAAACGGTATTGCGGCGCAAATCGATGACCGGCTGATATTCCAAATGCAGCAGGTTCTGTTCGATTGCCTCCCGGAGGTCGATTTCGATCTGCCGTCGCTCTTTGACTTCCTCGTTCATGGCGTGTTCGTAGAAACGATAAGTGCCACGTCCGCTGCTCTTGACGGCGTAAAGCGCAAGATCGGCCGCCATCAGCAAGTCGTCGGCATTCTTGCCGTCTCGCGGGCCGATTGCGATGCCGATGCTGACGGTGCTTCGAATGCGGTGGCCGTCAATCTCATAGGGGTGGCCGATCGCGTCGACAATGCCGCCGGCCACACGCTCGAGGGTGGCGCGCGACTCGTAGGACGGCAGGATGACGGCAAACTCGTCGCCGCCCAGCCGTGCCAGAATATCTTCGGGGCGCAACGATTGCTTCAGCCGTTGTGCAACTTCAATCAGCAGCATGTCGCCGATGCGATGACCCAGCGTATCGTTGATGACTTTGAAGCGATCGAGGTCGAGAAACAGTACGGCGAAGTCCTCGCTGCGGTTATCCTCACTCGACTCGTTTTCGTTACCGCTCAGCCTGTCGATTGCAGAGCGAAAAACGCGACGGTTGGGCAGACCGGTCAACGGGTCTTCCGATGCCAGCCTGGCGATATGGGCCTCGGCCTGACGCCGCTTGGTGATATCCGTAAAGGTCTGGACGAAGCTGCCGTCCGGGAGCGGCGTGCTGTGTACCTCGATGACGGCGCCATCCGCGCGGACGCGTTCTGAGACCCCGGAGTCGCCGCCAGCAGCGTCCGACCCGTCCTCGACTGTCGCAAAATCCAAACGCGGGGAAGTATCTACATCGTCGTTGATCTGATGACGCGACAGCTCATCATAGTCGGGCGGATGCTCAATGAGCTCCTGCGGCAGTCCAAGGAGCTCTCCGCAGCGCTTGTTGATGATCGGAATTTCGCGCTCCTTGGTCACCAACATGATACCCTGGTTCATGTGCTCCAGAGTGAGCTTGAGCTGCTCGGCTTTCTGTTTCGCTCCGGCTTCGCTGCGCAGAATTTGTTCCATGGCGGCGAGAATGATCAGGGTGAGGATCACTCCAACCAGCACGTTCGACTGCAGACTGGCCCAGGACGGTTGCAGGACGTCGCGCTTGCGTACGCCGACGCTCACCCATATCGGATAGCCACGCACCTTGCGGAGCGCCATCAGGAGCGACTCGCCCTTCGGCGTATCGGTATACTCAAAGACTGTGTCTTTACCTTCCTGTATGCGCTTGAACAGCGATGTGCTGGTTAGGTTCTGACCGAGTGCAAAGCGCCCTGTGGCGCTACCGCCGCTCGATCGAACCACGCCATCGCTGCCGATCATGGCGATCGAAGCCCCCGAGCCAAGATCGATCTTGTTGTAGAAGGCGGTGAAATGCAGTGGGTTCAGGGACGCGACGATGACGCCGCCGAACGAGCCGTCGCGATTATTGAAGCGGCGTGTCAGTTGCACAGACCACTGGCCGCTCGCTCGACCCACCAGCGGTTTGCTGATGAACAGCGTGTCCTCGGTGCTGTGCATATGAACGCGAATGTGCTCGCGATCGCTGACGTCGATTGGGGGCGTTGGCTGCGGCCCTGCACTTGACGCGCGGATGATGCCCTTGTCGTCGACTATGGCGACTTGGACGATAATCTCGCTGAGAACATCGGTGGTCCGAATGATGGTGTTGTAATCTGTTGTGTCCTTGCGCGTTTCGACACTGTGGCGCAAATAGAGGACAGCCTTATCGACCTCGCTGAGTGAACGAAGTACGTTCTCCTCGAATACCATCGCGAAGTTTTCATTGGTTCGTTCGGCTTCGACCTGATCGGAGTGGACGCGTTCGAAATATTTGAACGTCATGCCGATCCATAGCATCGCGATGATGATCGTGCCCAGAATCGCCGTGCTCCGCCGTTGGGCGATCAGCTTGGGCAAATGCGCGATGTGCAGATTCACAGGCCAGCTATCCTCGTTAAGTCAAGCCAGCTTAAGCCATTTCAAGTTTCAGGCGCCTTAATTTCCCACCCGAACCGTCGGCTCTTTGGGCAACAAAGACTTACCTAAATCGAAAAAATTTAAGTTTACTCGTCCAAATCAAATGGGTGCTGCGATTCATCAATCAGCACGTGCGCGACCGCGCAATGGCGCAGCTGGACGGTTCCACAGCGCGCTATTGTTAATTGTGCGCAGCTGATTGGAGCGTGGCGCCAATTATTTGATTAAAGTTGCAATCCGATCGATGATTGGCTTTGGGGTCGCATACGCTTTCTTTACCAAGGCCTCAAGCTGTTCGCCGTTCTCCGGATCGAGCGAGAACTTTCGCAACTTGGCCTCGGCGATGAAGTCTGGGTCTTTCATCGTTGCATCGAAAGCCGACCGCAGAATTTTCAGCCGATCCGGCGGCATGTTGGGCGGGGCGATGAATGGACGGCCGATGCCCTGGCCGATGTAGAGGAATTCGATCGCCTGTTTGTCTTCCGGTTTGCTGGCGAGATCAACCACGAACGGCACGCCCTTCAATTCGGGATTAGGCTTGGCGCCGCCCTGAAACAGTACTGAGACCGTGCCGGACGAAATCCAGTCGGGCCTGCGCGCCATGACGCTGTCGAGACTTTCGCAGATGCCCTGTACCTCGCCACGCTCCATGGCAAGGAACACGTCGGCCGAGGACGGATAACCGCCGACGAGCTTGAATTTCATGCCGAGAATGGCGTTGAGCGCTTTTGGATAAGAATGGGTGCCGGTGCCGGGCCCGGTGTCACCGACAATCAGTTCCTTTTCGGTGAGATCGTGCACATTCTTCACCGGCGCCGTATGGTAGGCGATGCAGACATTGGTTTCGGTCGTCGGCGTGCCAAGCCAGGAGAACTTGGTCGCATCGAATTGCGCGCCCGGCTCGCCCGTCAGTGGTCCGAGCGCCGCATCACGGGCAATCAAGGCCATCGCGGTGCCGTCCTTCGGCGCGATGGTGTAGATGAAGTTGGCGGCGCGGTAGCTGCCGCCGCCGGGGAGATTCTGCGCGATGACCGTTGGATTGCCTGGTAAATGCTTGCCGATGTGGCCGGCGACCGCTCTTCCCCAGATGTCATAGCCGCCGCCTGGACCGAAGCCGATAATCATATTGACGGTCTTGCCGGCGAATGTGGCGGGCGGTGTTTGCGCTGCGGCAGAGCCGGTAAGACCGGCGGCGATCATTGCCGCTGCAACAAGCGCGCCTTTTGGCCACAGGGCGTGTGCGTTCATTGCGATCCTCCCAATGCTTCTCTATTCCTGCTAACAAATGTTGGCGGGCCGACAAAGAGGTTATGGCGGGCAAAGTGGAGGATGTGACACTGTGACGACGCGGTCTTCGATCGGGCGCTTGCTGGCTGTCCTGGGTCTCGCGCTGGTGGGCGGAACGTTGGCCGCCGTGGCGCAGCAGTTTCCTTCGCGTCCAATCCGGCTGATCGTCACCTTTGCGCCGGGCGGGGCGCCGGATATCGTCGCACGCATTGTCGCGGCGGCGCTGGAAAAGCCGCTTGGCCAGTCCGTGATCGTCGAGAACCGCACCGGGGCAAACGGCATTGTCGGTATGCAGTCCGTCGCGAACGCCGAGCCCGACGGGTACACGCTGCTGAACACGCCGCCGGCTTTTGTCATCAACCCCAGCGTCTATAAGACGTTACCATTCGACATTTTCCGTGATTTTGCGCCGGTCGCGAATATCGGTATCAGCGCCGGCTATCTCGTGATCGTGCGTCCCGGTCTGCCGGTCAACTCGATTGCCGAGCTTATCGACTACGGCAAGACCCATCGCCTGCTTTACGGCTCTCCCGGTATCGGCAACACGCTCCATCTCGCGGCCGCTTTGTTCGGCGCCAAGGCCGGCATCAACATGGAACATGTGCCGTTTCGCGGTACTGGACCGGTGATGACGGCGCTTCTCGCCGGAACCATCGATCTCGTTTTCGCTTCGCCGTCCGCCGCAAGCTCTCTGTCAAAAGATGGATTGCGCGCCATCGGCTTTACCGGAAAGGCGCCGCCCGCCGAATTGCCGAATCTGCCGCTGGTCAAGGCCTCGCTGCCCGGCTACGAGATCGAGGGCTCCTGGGAAGGCTTGCTCGCCCCGGCAAAAACGCCGCCGGACATCATTGCGCGGCTCAACGTTGCGGTCCGCGCCATCCTGAAAATTCCGTCTGTCCGGCAGTCCATCGTGAAAGTCGGCTACGAGCCGACCGATATGTCGCCCGAGGAGTTCGGCGTCTTCATGCACGCGGAGGCGCAGCGTTACGCAGAAGCCGTTCGCGCTGCGAAAATCGAGCCGCAATAGGCGAGGGCGCGGTGCCCCGCACGCTGATCCGATCAGCTGACGAGATCAGATGATCATCCCTCTTTAGGCTCAGCGTCGAGCCGCGCGACCCACCCTTCCAGGCCAGGCTTGGCCGCCGGGTAGCGTTCGAGTACCAGCGGGTCGTGGCCGGGCACGATATGGCGGGGCGACGTCGCGAGTTTCTTTAACGTCTTGTAGCCTTCAAGCACTTCGGCGACGTTGTAGACGATCGGAAAAACCCGCCCGCCGTCGATATGCGCATAGAGGTGGGTGGCGTCGGCAGCGAGCACGACATAGCCGCGCCGCGTCTTGACCCGCACGCTCTGCAAACCTTTCGAATGGCCGCCGATGTGATGCACGGTCACGCCGGGGACGATTTCGTCCTCGCCGTCATGGAATACGGCATGGCCGGTGAATACCTTGCGCACCATGGCGACGATATCGTCGGCCTCGAACGGCAGCCGAAGCGCGTGATGGCACATGCAGCGCCCGGTCGCGTAGGCCATCTCGCGATCTTGCAAATGGTAGCGCGCCTGCGGAAAGAGGTCGTAGTTGCCGCAATGGTCGTAGTGCAGATGACTGACGATGACGGTTTTGACCGCCGCCGGTGCGATGCCGAGCGCAATCAGCCCTTCGCGCACCGGCCTGATCATCTCGCGCTGGCGGCGCTGCGCCATCGCCTCGTCGAAGCCGGTGTCGACGATGATCGCGCCCGACGGACCGACGATCGCCCATACGAAAAAATCGAGGGGCTGCAACGCGTCGTGGGGATCGCCATCGATGAAGTTCGCCGGCGAGCGGCGGGCATGGTGACCGTAGCGGATCGCGTAAACTTCGTGCAGATCGTCGCTCATGGCTCTCTCGCAATCCAAAAAGATCTGGCTCGATGCGCTGAAGAATACGCCGGATTGAGGCGCGGCGTCAGGCGACGCGGTAGCGTGCAATAACGCTTTCGTCGACGTCGACCCCGAGGCCGGGCGCTTGCGGGACGTGCATGTGGCCGTCACGCGCCGCGATCGCTTCCCCCAACGGGGTTGCCTCGAGTTCGCAGTAGAACCGTTCGCACATGGCGTCGGGAAGACAAGCGGCGATGACGTGCAGGGTCGCTATCAGTCCCGGTCCGAAATAGGGCGAATGCGGCATGACGCCCACGTTGTGATCTCGTGCGATCGCAATCGCCTTGAGCATGGCGACGATGCCGCCGATCTTGGTGACGCTCGGCTGAAAGATATCAATTGCGCCGCGTTCGATCGCATAGCGCGCCTCGCCGGGATGGCCGATGTTTTCACCGGCCGCGATCGTAACGCCGGTATCACGGCGGATGCGCGCCATCGCATCGTAATCGTCGACCGGATCGACCGGCTCCTCCAGCCAGGCGAGGTCGTAGGCCTTGAGCTTGCGAGCCATTTCAATGGCTTCATCCACGGGCCAAGCACAATTGGTGTCAACCATCAGCGCGATGCCGGGACCGGCAGCCTCTCGGCCGGGGGCCACCGTCTCAACCAGATGTTCGTGCAATTTGACGGCGGTGTAGCCGCGCGCGATTGCCTCTTGCGTATAACGGTAGACGAGATCGGGTTTGCCGTAGCGCAGGAGGCTGGCATAGGTCGGAATGCGGTCGCGGGTCGCGCCGCCGAGCAAGCGGTGAAGGGGCGCGCCCTGCGCCTTGCCCGCAATGTCCCACAGCGCGATATCGACACCGGCCAGTGCGAAACTGACAGGACCGTGCCGGCCCATGGCGTGAAGCTTGCGCTGCAAGTCTGCCATGAACGAGGGGACGTCAGTAAACTCGCGCCCGGTGCAGAGCGGCGCCACGACACGCGAAATCGCCTCCCGTGTCAGTGGCGAGGCGGCGAAGCCGAATGCCTCGCCCCAACCCGTAAGTCCGGCGTCGGTGTCGATGCGGACGAACAGCGTCTCCATATGCGACCACGGCCCGAGCGGCCGCATCGGCTTGGGCCCGCCGTGCTCATAAGGAACGGCGATGAGGATGGGCTCGACGCGCGTGATCTTCATCGTCTTGGCACTTGGCGTTCTAATACACCACAACGCTGCGGATGCTCTTGCCCTGACGCATCAGGTCGAAGCCGGCGTTGATGTCCTTGAGCGGCATCGTGTGGGTGATCATCGGATCGATTTCGATCTTGCCCTGCATGTACCAGTCGACGATCTTCGGCACATCGGTCCGTCCGCGGGCGCCGCCGAAGGCGCTGCCCCGCCAAACCCGACCGGTCACGAGCTGAAACGGGCGCGTCGCAATCTCTTGTCCTGAGCCGGCGACGCCGATGATGATGCTCTGGCCCCAGCCGCGGTGGCAACTCTCCAGCGCCATCCGCATGAGATTGACGTTGCCGATGCATTCGAACGTGTAGTCGGCGCCGCCAATCTGATCGGCGCCGCTCTTGGTCATGTTCACCAAGTGGGCGACGAGGTCGCCTTCGATCTGCTTCGGATTGACGAAGTGCGTCATGCCAAAGCGTTCGCCCCAGGCCTTCTTGTCCGGATTGATGTCGACGCCGATGATCATATCCGCGCCGACGAGGCGCAGGCCTTGAATGACATTGAGTCCGATGCCGCCGAGACCGAACACGATGCATTTCGCTCCGGGCTCGACCTTCGCGGTGTTGATCACTGCGCCGATGCCGGTGGTCACGCCGCAGCCGATGTAGCAGACCTTGTCGAAAGGCGCGTCCTCGCGGATTTTCGCGACGGCAATTTCCGGCAGCACGGTGAAATTGGCGAAGGTCGAACAGCCCATATAGTGGTGAATTCTTTTGCCCTCGAGCGAGAAGCGCGAGGTGCCGTCCGGCATGACGCCTTGGCCCTGCGTCGCGCGGATCGCCGTGCACAGGTTGGTCTTGCGCGACAGGCACGACGGGCATTGCCGGCATTCCGGCGTGTAGAGCGGAATGACGTGGTCGCCGATCTTCACCGTCGTCACGCCGGGCCCGATATCAACGACGACGCCGGCCCCCTCGTGGCCGAGAATCGCAGGAAACAGCCCCTCCGGATCGGCGCCCGACAAGGTGAACTCGTCGGTATGACAAATGCCGGTCGCCTTGATCTCGACCAGAACCTCACCGGCGCGCGGGCCGTCGAGCTTGACTGTCGTAACTTCAAGTGGCTTGCCGGGGGCGTGGGCGACGGCGGCACGAACATCCATGATGATCCTCTGGCGTCACGTCAGGGGCGAGCGCAATCCGCCCAAAATCCAAGGTACCGTCATACGGACAATGGCGCGCGCGCTCAAGATACGCCGCCCTCGAGGCGAGGGCGGCATGCCGGGAAGACCCGACCTGCGACTATCCACATCTCCACATCGATTTCTTTCGGGCCTTATCGAAAGTCTTTACCATTGAATGTCGTGTTGCGGTTGATTTGAACACTTTGCGAAGTTCTGGCGACAAAGGGGCAAATGGGGGAAGACATGCTGACATTCGGCGGAGTTGTGATCGGCTTAATCGCCTTCTTTTTCTTGTTGGTCATTCTGGGAAGCTTTTTTACCGTGAGCACGGCGCAGGTCGCAGTGATCACCAGATTCGGCAGATTTCTTCGCGCCGCTCAGCCGGGTCTGAACTGGAAATGGCCGTTTATCGATATCGTTGCTGGCCGCGTCAGCTTGCGAGTCAATCAGATCAATCTGACCATGGAGACGAAGACGAAAGACAACGTGTTCGTCACCATTCCTATTTCGGTGCAAAACCAGGTTCGGCCGGAAAAAGTTTATGATGCATTTTACAAGCTGACCAATCCCACGCAGCAGATTCAATCCTACGTCGAGCAAGTCATTCTCGGTCACGTCCCGGGGATGACGCTCGATGAGGTTTTCGCAAGCCAATCCGGAATTGCCTTGGCGGTGAAAAAAGAACTCGACGCCGATATGTCGGCGTTCGGATACGAAATCGTGAACGTGCTGGTGACCGACATCGTTCCCGATGCCAAGGTGAAATCGGCCATGAATGACATCAATGCGGCGCAACGCGAGCAGGTCGCGGCGAATGCCAGAGGCGAGGCTGAAAAGATTCTCGTGGTCAAGAAGGCGGAAGCCGAAGCCGAGAGCAAGGCGCTTCAAGGGCAGGGCATCGCCAACCAGCGCAAGGCCATCATCGAGGGATTGCAGGGCTCGATCGAGCAGTTCCAGAGAGTTCGTACAAGGCGCGTCGACTTCGGAGGTCATGCAACTGGTCATGATCACGCAATATTTCGACACGATCAAATCCATCGGCGAATTGGACAAGACCAACACGCTGTTCCTGTCTCATTCTCCCGCTGCCGTTCGGGATATTTCCGATCAAATCCTGCAATCGATGCTGACCGCGGAACGAGCCAAGGCCTAACGGGCGGGCTTGGTCTTCTCCGGCAGCATGACGATCTGCGTCTGAGTCACCAGCGCGCAGAGCTTGCCGTCGCCGCGCGTGATGCGCGTCTGCCACACCATCGTGGTACGGCCGCGATGCAGTGGTGTGCATTCGGCGCGTGCGGTATCGCCAACGGGGATGCCAGCAAAAAAGTTGGTTTTGCTTTCGATCGTCGCCGTGCGCGCGCCGTCGGGCAGGTTGGCCATGGTTGCCGTGCCGCCGAGATTGTCGGCGAGCGCCATGATGGCGCCGCCGTGCAGCACGCCGAAGCGGTTTTCAAGTTCGTCGCGAACCACCAGCTCGGCCTCGACACGGTCGGGCGAAATATGCGTGACCTTCATGCCCATGAAGTTGGCGAAGGGCGGCTGCTTCTCAACGTCGCGGTTCATGATTGCTCCGTTGCGGAAAAAACGATGCCGGATACTTAAAGCAAGAGCGCGGCTGACGCCGCGCTCAAGCAATAACTTTGCACGACCGTTGTGCCGATCACTTCGGTTGCGGCACGACGCGCAAGTAAGGCTTCAACGTCTTCCAGCCTTGCGGGTAAAGCTTCTTCGCTTCATCGTCGGACACGGCGCTGGTGAGAATGACGTCCTCGCCTTGCTTCCAGTTCGCCGGCGTCGCGACCTTGTGCTTGGCGGTGAGCTGAATTGAGTCGATGACGCGCAGCACCTCGTCGAAGTTGCGGCCTGTGCTCATCGGATAGACCAGGACGAGCTTGACCTTCTTATCGGGCCCGATGACGAACACGTTGCGCACCGTCTGATTGTCGGCCGGCGTGCGGCCTTCCGACGTGCCGCCGGTGCTCGCCGGCAACATGCCGTAGAGCTTCGACACCTTGAGATCCGTATCGCCGATCATCGGATAGTTGGGTGCGAAGCCGACGACGTCTTTGATGTCCCCCGACCACTTCGCGTGATTGGCCACCGGATCGACGGACAGCCCGATGATCTTGACGCCGCGCTTATCGAATTCGGGCTTTAGCCGCGCCATGGTGCCGAGTTCGGTGGTGCACACCGGCGTAAAGTCCTTGGGATGCGAAAACAGCACGACCCAACTGTTGCCGATCCAATCGTGGAAACGGATCTTGCCTTCCGTCGTCTCAGCTTCGAAATCAGGGGCGGTATCGCCAATCTGGAGCGCCATATAAAACCTCTGTCTTGTGGACTGTTCCGATTTTGTGGGGGTATTTTGCCAACGTTATGTACGGTTCCGCACTCCGTATTACCAGCCCCATCGCGTCCCAATTGCTTGATTGAGTTTTGTCCAGTCGCCGCGTGCATGAGAGCGCGACAATAAGTCGTTCCTCCGACGGAAAAGAATTCCGAGGAGTCTGGGAGAGGCATCAGCTCGCCTTGTCGAACCCGAAGACGCTCACCGAACGGTGACAGCGGAACCGCAGGAAATGCCGCGAGTTTGCCCAAGTGCGGCCCTTGGGTGGCCACCCTGGCGGAAGAGCTTTGAACCTTACGATTGAGTTGAGCGACCAACCTAATCTGGATCTGGGATTGAACCGCGCAAGCCTCGCTTTTCGAGGTGCGCCCGGGAGGCATCGATGGCGCTGCTCACGGATCAAGAGCCTGTCGATCTCGCGACGCTCGCGGCGGTCATCGCGCGTTCGCAGATCATCGTGCGCGAAGCGGTTCAGAGTCGCCGGCGTCTGCCCAGCGGGTTCGACGACGTGGACGTCGCCATCCTGGACTGGATTGCCGCAGAGGGTCGGCGAGCCGGCCAAAGCTTCGTCCGGATGTAGACCTGCTTTCATCCTCCTCGCAGCATTTCCTTGCGCAAATCCGGCAAGGCGTCCTCGCGCCGGCGTCAGGCACTAACCGTTGGGTCGTGTGCAGGTAGCCGCGCGACGCTGGATTAATGCGTTGCGCTCGGCAGAACTGTGCTGGAGAGGCCGACAGTGCGCCCCGGAAATCCCGCCGCATCGTAATAGCGCGTCGTCCCGACCATCTGCATGTCGACCACCGTAGTGATTCCGTTGGGCGCCGGCTCCGATTTCACCACGCGGCTGGTCACATCTGGCAGCGCGCCATTCGGGAGCGTCTCGGAGAGGGGCCGGCCAACGAGCTTGCCCTTGTCGGCCAAATCGAAGTGCATCAATTGCGCGATGGTGCGGCCAAGATCAGCGTTGCTGGCGGGCGCCGGATCGACAAATCCGGATTTGAAATCTGGTCCCTGCATAGCCATGAAATTCCAGGTGTCGGCGCGGCTGAACGAGCCGTGCATTCCTTGGCCTTGCTGAAGCACGGTGTCGGCGACTTCGACTGTGCAGCGCACCGGTTCGCCGCATACTGTGTCGAAGGATCGGAAGCTGACGGCAATCGCCGGCATCGGCGTGACGGCGGAACCTTCAAGAGAGATATCGTCGAGGGTCAACGTGCCGGGAAATCTCCCGAGTTTTGAATCCACGAAGAGGCCGCTGACGTAATCCTGCGTCAGCAGAAAATCGATGACGTGTTTCGCAACAGTCTTGTCGCCATCGGGCAAATAAATCAGGTCCGAACCGCCATTGGTGGCCACGACGACTTTCGGCTTGGTGCGGTCGCCGCCGATGAGGCCGTTGCCGTTTTTGGTGTGCGCCCCGTCAGCGATGGTCTTGTAGCCGTTGTCGGGATCAATCAGAGGCATGTTCAGTGCGTGCGAAAGATCGAGCGCAACGAAGCCGAGCGGCAAGTGCCCTTCGGGAGTGTCGGAGAACTTGGTTTTGACCGTCGAGCTTGTCTGGCTTTCTTTGGAAATCGTCGAAAAGCCGTGGTCGGAAGTGACGATGATATCGGTCGTATCGAGTAGTCCGAGTTCGCCGAGCGCCGATCGGATGCGCGCTAAATCGTCGTCGGCATTGCGGATCGCAGCGAGCGAGGTCGGGCCATCGATGCCCGGAACGAGTTCGTTGAGGCTGTCGCCCTGGTTGTGCTGGCTGCCGTCCGGATCGCGCGACCAGAACACCAGAACGAACGGCTTGTCTCTTTCCTTGAACAGCGGCAGGACCGCGCGCGCCGTGACGGCGGCGAAGTAGTCCTGCTGAACGACGTTAGCGCTGTGCGTACCCGGCGTCGTCATGTTGCCGGCGGGTGCGTTGGCGCCGCGCGACGGTGCGGCGAGCGGCAGATTGGCCGCCTTGAGACGGTCGGTTATGTCGGCGGACAATGGGATGCCTTTGGGACTTCCGGTCGCATCGTCGACGAGAATTGTCTGATTGCCGCTGCGTTCGGTCGGATCAAAAATCAAAGCCGGGCCGATCTTACCGATCGACGCAGTGCTGTATCCCTTGTCGCGGGCAAGTTTCAGGATCGTCGCCTCATTCAGATAGTTGCCCGAAAAATGCTCGTCGACGTCACCGAGCACTGCATCGCTTTCCAGGAATGGGGTCAGAGTATTTCCCGCGCCCGGCACCTCGAAGCCGGCATAGATGGTGTTGGAAAAGTCGCCCGTGTCGCCGAGCATGTGCCCGGTGGCCATGGCCGAAGCATTCGCCGTCGTGAAGGTCGGGAACAGCGCATGGCTGTTGCGGAGGCTCACGCCATCGCGCGCTATCGCCGCCATGGTCGGAGCGGTTCGGTCATCGACCATGCGGGATCGCAAGCCATCGGCAACGAACAGGACCACGTTATGCGGCTGTTGGGCCGGCGTCTGCGCCAAAGCGGCGGACGCCAGGATTGTCGTCAAAGACGTCGTTGCGATGAAAAGCGGCAGACGCATCGGAAGCTCCCACACTTAGCGAATACGGGCATTTTGGCGACAACACATGACGAGCGCCCATGACGCTCGTGTGACAGCTGTGAATAGCATGTCTGAAAGAGCCTATTGAAGAAGCTCGCGCGACGAAGGCAAACAGCTTGCGGCCTCGCAGGAGGCGCCGACCTATATTCCCCATGACTGCGCAGACCCTTAGGATGGGCAAACCGGCACATACAGGCCGAAACCGGAGGGACTATGACCGTGTTGAATGCCTCGTTTAAGGGACCACGCTGGCGGTCACTGGTGCGGATCGCCGCCGCTTCGACCGTGATGCTCTCTTGTCTCGCGTTGGGCCCGGTACCGGTTCGCGCGCAAGACTACCCGTCGCGGCCGATCCGTATTCTCGTGCCCTATGCGCCGGGCGGCATCGCGGATATCGCGGCGCGGATCGTCGGCGCCAAACTCACCGAGGCCTGGGGCCAGCAGGTCGTGGTCGAAAACAAGCCAGGCGGCAATGGCTTCATTGCGATGGCCGATGCGGCGCGGTCGACGCCCGACGGCTATACGCTGGTTATGGCAACGGGCGGCGACGTCTCGATCAACCCCACATTGTTCAAGAACGTACCCTACGACGTGGGCCGTGATCTGGCGCCGGTCTCGGCGGTAAGCGATGCACCCCTGGTGCTCGCGGCGAATGCCAATGCTCCCTATAAGAGCGTCGCCGACGTCCTGGCGGCCGCCAAGGCCCAGCCGGGGCAGCTCAATGTCTGCACGCCCGGCTACGGCAGCATCAACCAGATCGTTCTCGAATGGATGGCGCTCAATACCGGCACCAAGTTTGTGCACGTCCCGTACAAAGGCGGTGCGCCGGCGGCGCAAGCGCTGATGGCCGGCGACATTCCGCTCGGCATTCTGGCTAGTTCGTCGGTGGCGCCACATGTGCAAGCCGGGAGAGTCCGCGTCCTCGCGGTAACGATGGACAAACGTTCGCCGCTCAATCCGGAATGGCCGACACTGCAGGAGGAGGGCGTCCAAGAGGTGAATGCATCGAACTGGACCGCGATTCTTGCCCCGAAGGCGACGCCTCAGCCGATCATCGACAAGCTCAATGCCGAAATCGTCAAAATCCTCAATATGCCCGATGTGAAGCAGCGCTTTGCCGCGGGCGGCGTCGTGACCATCCCTTCCACCGCGGCCGAACTCGATACTCGCATCAAACGCGAATTTGTCGGCTATCGTGCCATTATCGCGAAAGCCAATATCAAGCCGGAGTGACTGCGCGTATTCCGTCGAGCAGCGGTCGCCCCGGCTTCGCTCCCTGTGCAGGACTTAGGCCGCATTGACTTTTTCACGGCGACGCCGCAAAGGCAAAGGGCCGGCTCGCGGGATGCTTAACCGGAATGTTCAAGCGAATCCTGATTGCCAATCGCGGCGAAATCGCCTGCCGGATTATCAAAACCGCCCGTCGAATGGGCATCGCCACCGTTGCGGTTTATTCCGAGGCCGACCGCGACGCATTGCATGTGGAAATGGCCGATGAAGCCGTCCTGATCGGCCCGCCGCCCGCCGCGCAGAGCTATCTCCTCATCGACAAGATCGTCGATGCCTGCAAGTCGACCGGCGCCGAGGCTGTGCACCCGGGCTACGGCTTTCTCTCCGAGCGCGAGGCGTTCGCCGAGGCACTCGCCAAGGCCGGCATCGTGTTTATCGGGCCCAATCCCAAGGCCATCGGCGCCATGGGCGACAAGATCGAGAGCAAACGGGCCGCTGCGGCCGCCAAGGTCGCAACCGTGCCCGGCCATCTCGGTGTGATCGAAGACGACAAGCAGGCCGAACAGATTGCCGACGAGATCGGCTATCCGGTCATGATCAAGGCGTCGGCCGGCGGCGGCGGCAAGGGCATGCGCATCGCCTACAGCCGCGGCGAGTTGGCGGAAGGCTTTGCCCGTGCGCGCTCGGAGGCGAAATCGAGCTTCGGCGACGACCGCGTGTTCATCGAGAAGTTCATCACCGATCCGCGCCACGTCGAAATCCAGGTCTTGGGCGATAAGCACGGCAACGTCATCTATCTTGGCGAGCGCGAATGCTCGATCCAGCGCCGCAACCAGAAGGTCATCGAGGAATCGCCGAGCCCGCTGCTCGATGAGGCCACGCGGGCCAAGATGGGCGAGCAGGCCGTCGCCCTGGCCAAGGCCGTGGGCTACGACAGCGCCGGAACGGTCGAGTTCGTCGCCGGGCAGGACCGGAGCTTCTACTTCCTTGAGATGAATACCCGGCTTCAGGTCGAGCATCCGGTGACCGAACTGGTCACCGGCATCGACCTCGTCGAGCAGATGATCCGCGTTGCTTACGGCGAGCCGCTGGCGTTCGGCCAGAGCGACATCAAGCTCACCGGCTGGGCGGTCGAAAGCCGTATCTACGCCGAGGATCCCTATCGCAACTTCGCGCCGTCGATCGGGCGGCTGGTGCGCTATCGTCCGCCTGCCGAAGGCGTGCATGACGGCGTCACGGTGCGCAACGATACCGGCGTCACCGAAGGCGGCGAAATCTCGCTCTACTACGATCCGATGATCGCCAAGCTGGTGACCCACGCCAAAACCCGCGCGCAGGCGATCGAAGCGCAGTCCGATGCCCTCGATGCCTTCACCATCGAGGGCATCCGCCACAACATTCCGTTCCTCGCCGCGATCATGCAGCATCCGCGCTGGCGGTCCGGCAAGCTCTCGACCGGCTTTATCGCGGAGGAGTTTCCTCACGGCTTCGAGCGAACGCCACCGCAGGACGCCACCGCGCGCACCATCGCCGCCGTCGCTGCCGCGATCGACCATGTGCTGGGTGAGCGCAAGCGTCAGATCTCCGGCCAGATGAACACCGGGGTGACCCGCGAGCGCCGTCGCGCCATTTGGCTCGGGCCGGATGAAGTCCACGCCGATGTCGAGCATGACGGCAAGGCGATCGCCGTGACATTCGAGGATGGCGCAAGGCGCCTGCTGCGCTCCGATTGGGTTCCGGGCAGTCCGCTCTGGACCGGTTCGCTGGACGGCTTGCCCATCGCAGTGCATGTTCGCGCCGTACCTAACGGCTTCGAACTTTCCTACCGTGGTATCGAGGTGAAGGCTTTCGTCTATACCGACCGCGAGGCGCGCTACGCACGCCTGATGCCGATCAAGAAGCTGTCCGACAGCGGCAAGGCGGTGCGCTGTCCGATGCCCGGCCTGGTCGTCTCCGTCGCTGTCTCCGAAGGCCAGGAGGTCAAGGCCGGCGAAACGCTGGCGGTGGTCGAGGCGATGAAGATGGAAAACATCTTGCGTTCCGAGCGCGACGGCACCATCAAGAAAATCCGCGTCAGGCAAGGCGACAGTGTCGCCGTTGACGCAGTGATCATGGAGTTCGCGTAAACTGACCCTGCGGCAGGTGCCGAATCGTGCGAATGTCGCGCGGGGGCGGTTCAGCATGCAGGCATTGCGCTTCCTCTTTTCGCCGTCCGGGCGGTTGCGGCCGCAGGCCTTTGCCGTTGCGGCGATTGCCGTTTATGCCGCCGGACTGGCGTCGCAACTTCTGACCACGCCAAGGGTCATGGCGCGCGACGGCTTGTGGCCTTTCGCAATGGTGCAGGTCGTCTTGGTCTGGGTGTGGTTTTCGCTGCACGCCAAGCGCCTGCGCGACGCCGATCGCTCAATCGGTCTCGCGGCAGCAGCAAGTATTCTCTATATCCTCGCCGTGGTGCTGCTGTTGATGGTGGCGGCCTCTTTCGTCGATCCATCAACGGCAGACGCAGGCGGTCCAAATGCGACCAGCGCGCTCGCGCTCATTCTGTTGGTGTGGATCACCGCGATATTGTCCAACTCGGCTGGCTACGATCTGGTCTGGGTGGTCATTGCGATCCTGACCGTATTGGCATTTCTGCCGAGCATCGTGGTGCTGGCCGTCACGCTTTGGGCGGCGACACGGCCGAGTGTGGAAAGCCGCTCCGCTGTGTGATGCTGCATTTCGCCTACGGCTCCAACATGCATCGCGCGATCATGCGTCGGCATGCGCCGGCTGCGACGCCGATCGGCGTCGCTGAGCTTGTACATTATCGTTTCGTCATCACCGCCGATGGTTACGCCTCGGTCGTGCCGGCCCGAACGGCTGTGGTTCATGGCGTGTTGTGGCGTCTGACGCCGCGCGATCGCGTCACCCTCGACGCCTGGGAGAATATCGCCGGCGGGCTCTATCGCGCCGAAACTTTGCCGGTTCGTTGCGCGGGGCGCCGGCAACGCGCTCTGGTCTATCTGGCACGGCCGCGGGACGAGGGCCGGCCGAAGGCGGGCTACGTGGAGATTGTCGTCGCAGCGGCGCGCACATGGGCGTTGCCGGAGGACTACATTGATTCGCTGAAGCGATGGCTGCCGCCGCACAGTGTCAGTGGCGGAACGCGAAAGTTGGATTTTGGTTGAGCATGATCTCTTTCGAAAACAGTCATCCACCCGGACCAGGTCAGGGGGAAGGCTGTTTCGGGATCATGCGCCGGGAGACTCGGATGAACGCGATCCGCCTCATCATGATCCGCGGCCGGGTGCAGGGGGTCGGGTATCGCGCCTGGACTGAATACACCGCCCTCGAACGGGGTCTCCAGGGCTGGGTGCGCAACCGCGCCGACGGATCGGTCGAAGCGTTGTTCGTGGGTCCCGTGGACGTCGTCGCAGCGATGATCGAGGCGTGCTGGAACGGCCCGAGCGGCGCACGCGTATCCGGCATTGATCAGCGCGATGCCGGCTCCGAGGATGTCACGTTGATCCGCCGCGGCGAACTGTTCTCGGTGCTGGCGACCGTTTGAGCATCGCAGGTCGCGCCGAACAGCCTTTCGAACGTCGTCCGCAACATCATGTCGACCTCCGGCATCGATACCGGCAGGCCGAGATCGGCCATCGAGGTCACGCCGTAACGCGCTTCGGACACGCCGCAGGGCACGATGCCGGAAAAGTGCGCGAGGTTAGGCTCAACGTTGAGCGCGAAGCCGTGCAGCGTCACCCAGCGCTGAATGCGAATGCCGATGGCGGCAATCTTGTCCTCAAAACCTTCGCCTTTGTCGGGCCGGCGGACCCAGACGCCTACGCGGTCGTCGCGGCGTTCGCCACGGACGTTGAAAGCGGCGAGCGTGTGGATGATCCATTCCTCGACCGTGGCGACGAAGCGGCGCACGTCCGGAGCGCGCCGCTTGAGATCGAGCATGAGGTAGCCGACGCGCTGGCCTGGCCCGTGATAGGTGAATTGTCCGCCGCGGCCGGCGCTGTGGACTGGAAAGCGCGCGTCGATCAAATCGTCAGGCCGCGAACTGGAGCCGGCCGTATAGAGGGGAGGGTGCTCCAGGAGCCAGACGAATTCCGGCGCCTCGCCGCGCGCGATCGCGCCGGCGCGAGCCGTCATGGTCGCCAGCGCCTGCTCGTAGGCGGTCAAGCCATCGCTCACGCGCCATTCGACCGGCGTCGAGCCGGGGCTTGGAAGAAGGCCGATCGTGAGGTCGTCGCGCGTGTTAACCGCCCTGTAACCATAAGGTGTTGAGACTCTACCCCAGCGAAACTCTTGAACAAAACACGCGGGGCAGGCCTTGGCATCACTGGATAATGTATGGGTCGACATTTCGGTTGTCTTGGGAACGACGTCGATGCCGATCAATCAGGTGCTTCGGCTCGGCCGCGGCGCCATCATCGAGCTTGACGCCTCGGAGGAGGATGAGGTTCGTATCCTGGCCAACAACCTGTCCGTGGCCAAAGGCACCGTGATCGTGAGCGGCAACCGAATCGCGGTCGAGGTCAAGGAGTTGCTCCCGCGCGCTCCGGACGCAACCTAGCCGGGAGGCCTCGGGCGGCGCAGGCCTTGTCCGGGGATAGGTGACCTGTTACATCCGCGCCGTCGCGCGCTGATCGGCGCGTGTCCACCCCCACATGCGGCCGTGGCGGAATTGGTAGACGCACTAGCTTGAGGTGCTAGCGGGGCAACCCGTGGAGGTTCGAGTCCTCTCGGCCGCACCACTCCTAAAAATCGGCGTGGTTTTCATTGGTTCTTTCGGTCTCGCGCCCTCACCCTATTGCGAGGTGAGGGAATAGAAGTTCGCGCCTCGTTCCCCATTCGGAGCCTCGCCAATCGAACGAATGACCCGCGCCGGATTTCCTCCGACAAGGGTATTCTGGGGAACGTCCTTGGTGACGACCGAGCCCGCGGCCACGACCGAATTTTCGCCTACCGTCACCCCGCCGACAATCATTGCGCCGGCTGCGATCCAGACGTTTCTCTCAATTACGATGGGCTTTCCGATCGTGGCGGCGCGGCGCTGCGAGGGTTCAAGGGGATGGCTCGCCGTGATGATGCTGACGTTCGGCCCGATCATCACATCATCCGCGATGTCGAGCCCGCCAAGGTCATAAAAAGTGCAGTTCTGATTGACGAAGACATTATGCCCAACGCGGATTTCGTCCCCGCCCGCAGTATAGAACGGCGGGATCAGTAAGAAGCTCTCGTCTACCTTTTTACCAATGAGTTCGCTGAACAAGGCACGAATTTCGTCCGCATCGTTGAACGTCAAACGGTTAAGTGCGGCGGTGATCGCCATGGCCCGTTTGACATTTGCCAACATGGCCGCTGATTCCGGCGTCCTGCTGTAAATTATCTTGGTGCCGTCCTTGTTCGACATTCGTTATTTTTCCTCGGGCGTTGAGCGTGGTTTCGGCGCACGACGGCCGGCACCGAGATTCGCTGAGTGTAACGAGGTTGCCGCCGCCAGAGCCGGAAGTCTTTCGAACTCGAACACACACGCCCCGCGCTGGGTCGTTGAAGGCTAGCGGTCCAGGTCTGATCTTCCACTTTAAATTCGTTGGTCGTCGCGTCCCGTCGCCCGCGCCTGATGGCAAGGGCGCGGGAATAGGCGTTCGCCGGTCGTTGTGGTTGCCGATACGTTCCTGGGGAGCGGACGGCGCTGGCTGGAACCGGCCAGTCCGAGCCATTTATTCCTGATCTCGATCCCAATGACGCCGCTGTAAGGCGCCCGCTGAATAGACAGAGTGTGTTCGACATCACACCAGCCTATGCCGTTTTAGGCACTATGCGGTTGGGCTGGCTAACCTTGGGTAATCATGGCGTCTGCGGAAGACTATCGAGAGAATGCTGACGAGTGCATGGTCTGGGCGAAAAGCGCTCGCTCGGATCGGGAGCGTGCCATCTTCATTCAGATGGCAAATACGTGGCTTCAAGCAGCCACCGCTTTGGAAACCTTCGAGAAGAATCCCACCGACGATCGGGGTTGACCGAGCAGTCCACTTGAAACCGCCGCGGAGTTTTACCCTCGCGGCGGAATATCGGCGCGCGTCATTCAACTAAAGGAACCCACGACGTTCTTCGATGTTGCCTGTCTCGGGACGGGGAAGCACCCCCATCTCTGCTTTCCGTTCCAGGAAGCTCCGCGCACACACCGCGGAGCTTCCTTCTCCGGCAATTGCCTGCGAGGAACCGCGCGCGCGCCATTCTGCCAAGCAATCCAGGACGAATTCTGCAGCGGAACTCCGCTGCAGAACATTCGACCGGCGATGAGAGGCTCAAGGAATGCGCGCGCTCGTGGAGCGGATTTGACATTCGCTACCCACCCAGCCGCGAATCGGTGAAGCAAATGTCAAATCCAAAGCTCCACTAGCGCGGCGGGAAAATCCCATCACTGATGCGAAAATTGGTGCGTTCATGCCTCGTGCACTCGCGATGAACACTAGCGCGGCTTGAGAACAACCAAAGCGCGCTCGCCGAGGCCCCAATCAGATAACCCATTTCGACCGAAGAGATCAGTCCAATCGCTGACCAAAACTCCGACCACGACAGTCCGGTCCGGTTGAGAATAGCGACCTCAGCAATCGCGACGACGATGAGAGGAATCACGATTTGGACTCTGAACCAAAGGCCGAAAATGGCGCCGAGCAAGCCGTTCAAGAGCACTATGAGCACCATGAGCGCCATCCCCCTTGGCTTTACACGCTCAGACGAAGCAACCGCCACGCTTCCCAGCACGAACAACGCGCCTCAACCAACGGGCAAGCAAAGCGGTGGGTTCCGTCAGGTCAGGCATTCCTGAGAAGCAACGCGTTCCACACGAAATAGACATAAACCTTGCGCGCGCGTTGCTCTCGCCACCCAAGTTCGCCATCGAGGCCGCTATTTTTCCGCTAGTTCCTCAATATTCACTGCACGCGAAGATTTTTGGCGCGGGGAATTTTGGGCCGTCCCGACAATGTCGGGCGGGAACTTAAGTATTTTCTGAACTCGCGAAGCTCAGGCGATTTCTGATGGTGATCGCTCGCGCTATGAAATAGCGATATGAATTAGCGATTCTGGGAGCTGCTGCTTTTGAGTCTGTGGATAAGGCGCAGGCTTCGCTAGGCGCGTGAGTTTGTCCCTGTCACTGTTGTGGTTCCCGAGGTCGGCGCTTCGATGCGGTCATTTCGATACGGGTCATATGGGTGACGTATGTCAATGGTCAGCGGTGGCGTGTTCGGTAAACCCGTTCAAGTGTTCAAGCGGCAGGTTTCGATTAGACGCGACGGCCGAGACTTCGTTGTCGCGTTCCAACCCGACAATATCGTCATCTTCCGGCACAATGAGGCAAAGGCGCTGAGGAAGCTCTGCCGTTCACTGCGATGGGAGATCGTCAGTGATACGGTTCCCGAGCCTAACGATCTCGCGTCCTGGTAACGCTCATCGCCACACTGATTGCCCGATGGTCATCAGGACTCTCGATCCGGATTGGCGTCGCGATCATTCGCCAAATATTCTGTTTTCGTTCGCGTAGGGTTTTGGCTATTTAATCCAGACTATCGTTTTATGTGCTGGGATCAGAACCGCGGTGACGGCGAGCGCGCTCGCTCAGGGCTCGTCGAGCTGCTGAAAAGCCGGTGTATCGCCAATCGGCGGGCGACGCGCCTGCCGCGCGGCGTTACCCAAGGTGTCGGTGACGTCGGAACTGATCACGTCCGATTCTGTCGATTCCAGGTTCGGCCGGAGGCCGAACATCTTGCCGGCAATCCGCTCGTCTTCGGTGCGTGACCCGGCATCCTGGCCACTTTGCGGCGGGAACGGCCGGTCGGCAATGCGCTGGTCCGCCGGGGACGACTCCGCTTCCTGTCGGCTCGGTGGCGGCGACGGGGGAGCGGATGATTTTGCGGACGCTTCAGGCCGCGTTGGCCATTCCGAGTCATCGCCGGACGCACGGCTCGCTGTGCGCATGATGGAATAGCTTGGCTCAAATGCAGTGAGATCAGGAGCCGGCAGGCCAATCCGATCAGGCGTCCGGTCGGCTTCAACTGACGGCCAACGCGGCTCGGCGCTGCTGTCGTCCATGACGGTTTGCCCTGCCGCTATGTACGCCGCCATCCAGCCATCCGGCAGGGAAGCGACCAACGGTGCCGCCGACGTGGCAGGCACCACGTGGACGATCCGGAAACCATGCTCCTTCAGCGCCTTCAAGAGCCCGGGCAATGCGGCCACTGTAGCCTTGTGGATGTCATGCAGGAGCAAAATGCCGCCGCCGCGCTTTTCCAGCCGGCTGATCGCGCGCGAGATGATCTGATCCGGCTTGATGTGGTGAAACCAATCGTCCGCCACAGTATCGGAGCTGAAAACGACGAGCGAACGTGCGGCGAGTTCGCTCTCGACAGTCGCCGTGCGCCCGAGGCCCGGAACACGGAAGAAAGGCGCGACTTCGCCGGGGTCACCCAGCGCTGCTTCGACATCGGCAATGCCCTGATCGATCTCCCAGCGCATCTTGTCGACCGATATCCGGTCGAAACGAAGCGGGTGGTCCTCGCTGTGGGTGCCGATCGTATGGCCGGCCTCGTAGATCCGGCGCACCGTAGCCGGATACGCGCGGGCCATCTCGCCAACGAGAAAATACGTCGCCTTGACGCATTCCGACGCCAGAATATCGAGGACCTGGTTGGAATAGGGCGGCAGCGGTCCGTCGTCGAACGTGATGACGACTTCCTTGTCGGCGAGCGGCAGCGTCTGCCGATATTGCATCTTGCCAATCCGCGTCAGCTCACCCGGTTCAAGGGTGAGCACGCGGCTCGTTCCAATGGCGTTGGGATTCCCCGGGCAATCCTGCGCGCGCACGGGCGCGGCGGCAATCAAGCCGATTGCTGCGACCAAGCCGGCAGTGAAAAGCAGTCCCCCGAAGTGACGCATTGCCCAGTCTTGGCGTCCGGTCTTATTGCCATTTCGCCGGAAGCCGCCACACCCTACGCCACAGTAGGGATGCGCCCCCTTAATGTCATGTTAACGGTAAATCGTGCGCGATCGCACTTGTTGATAACTCGGTGATGAACCAAAAGCCCCGAATGGCTTTGAGACACGTCGCAAGCACCTCGTTCGTTGCAGTCTTTCCTCGCTGTTAATCATGCGCTCGTAAGCTTCGCTGCGACAATCTCGGTAACAGGGTATGGGTATGAGGGCCGCTGCGTCAGTCCCGGACAGGTGGGCAGCGCGCCGACGGCGATCAGACGCGCCGCGCCCGACGGGGTTCGGCACCAAAGCCGCGCGCATCACATCATTGCTGCTTATGATATTTGGCCGGGGCGATCGTCGTCGCGGGCGCCAGCGGATATGCCGTCGCGCTCCGCGAGGATCGTCGTATGGAGGCGCAGCGGCATGACGCATTACGCGCGGCGCTCGATGATCTGAACGCCGTGTTCGGCGAAGTCGATCATTTCGATGACGGTCAGCTCCAGCTGATCGGGCGCCAAGCCGGTCTGAAGGATCTGCGATTCGACAGCGATCCGGTGGGGGACTCGGGGCGCGAGCAGCAGTCGGTGCATGACGCGGAGGGCCGCATCATCGGCTGGTTCAGTTGGGCACCCGACCGAGCAATCTTGCGAGTGATGGAATGGCTCTGGGTTCTCGTCGGCGTCATCGGCGCCGTGCTCGCGGCCTGCGCTTTTGCTTCGCTTCGCGCCACACGACGGCTGGTCCGCTTACTGGCACGTAGTCTCGACGACATGCACAAGCTGACCAGCGAGGACGCGCTGACGGGCTTGCCCAATCACCACGCCATGCTCAATAGCCTCAACGTGGCGGTAGCGCGGCGCCAATCCGGTTATGTGACTTTCGCGCTCGTCGATCTCGACAGCTTTCGCGACGTCAACGATTCCCTTGGGCGAGCCGGCGGCGACGCCGTTTTTGCAAACGTCGCCGAGCATCTCAAGGCCGGCTTGCCAGGCGGTGCCTTATTCGGGCGCTTCGAGGACGACGAATTCGCGGTCATTTTGAGTAGCGACGACGCCGAGCAGACGGCTGCACTTGTCGCCTCTCTGCGCGTGTCGCTGCTGCGGCCTATATTTGTCGATCGAATGTGGCAGATCACCGCCTGCGTCGGCGTCGCGCGGGCCCCTGAGGACGCCATAACCGGCGAAGAATTGGCTCGTCGCGCAAGCCTCGCGCTGCGCGCCGCCAAGAACGAAGGCCACGGCATCACGCTGCGCTTCGAGCCGCAGATCGAGACGGACTATTCGGAGCGGAGCTTCCTGCGCCGCGAACTCGAAGCCGCGATTGCGTCGCGCTCATTCGATGTGGCTTATCAGCCGGTGGTCGCCGCCGACGGCGGTGACATCATGGGCGTCGAGGCTCTGCTTCGCTGGACCCACCCGACGCGCGGCGCCATCGCACCGTCCGTATTCATTCCCTTGGCCGAGCAGAACGGACTCATGTCGCGGCTCGGCGAGATCGTGCTGCGCAAGGCCCTGGCCGACGGCACGCGATGGCCGAACCTGTTTGTGGCGATCAATCTCTCGCCGCTGCAAATCCGCGATCGCTGGCTTGTCGATCTTGTCGGCAATGCCATGGCGGAGAGCGGCATCGCCTCTTCGCGCGTTGTGCTGGAGGTCACCGAAGGGGTCTTCATCGACAATCCGCAGGAAACGCAGGCACGACTCGAGGCATTGCGCGCGCTTGGCGTGCGTATAGCGCTCGACGACTTCGGAACCGGCTATTCAAGCTTGAGCTATCTGCAGAAGTTCCCGTTCGACCGGCTCAAGATCGATCGCGCCTTCGTGGCTTCGCTGGGAACCACCGGCAATGCCGGCGCAATCATCCAATCGATCGTCACGCTCGGTCATGCGCTGGGCATGAAAGTTCTCGCGGAAGGCGTCGAGACCGACGAGCAGAGGGTGCTGCTGCGGCTTGCCGGCTGCGATGAAATGCAAGGCTTTCTGTTCGCCGAGCCAATGCCGGCGGAAGGTATTGCCAAGCTGTTGGCCGATGCCCCGAAGGTTCGCCGCGCCGCGAGGAAGGTCGGGGCATAGTGCCCCAGTACGACCGCCCTGACATGACGGCCGTCGAGCGCTATCTATTATGAATAACCTTTATCCGACGCCTCTCGGTCAAGACGGCCGCCGGCGTGCGGAGAGAGTAGCGCCTGATGATACCGAACAGCTTTCCCGGTCTGGATTTCGGCCTCGGCAGCGACATCGATGCGCTGCGCGATACGGTTCGGGCCTTTGCGCAGAACAAGATCGCGCCGTGCGCCGCCGACATTGATCGATCCAACAGCTTTCCGCGCGATCTGTGGCCGCAGCTCGGCGCGCTCGGCCTCTTCGGCATAACCGTCGAAGAGGAGTGGGGCGGCGCCGGATTGGGGTATCTCGCCCATTGCGTCGCCATGGAGGAGATATCGCGCGCCTCAGCGGCGGTCGGCCTGTCGTACGGCGCGCACTCGAACCTCTGCGTCAATCAAATCCGGCGTAACGGCAGCGCCGCGCAGAAGAGCCGCTACCTGCCAAAGCTGATCTCCGGTGAGCACGTCGGCGCCTTGGCGATGTCGGAGCCGGGCGCGGGATCGGACGTAGTTTCGATGCGCACGCGCGCCGATCGCAAGGGTGACCGTTACATTCTCAACGGCTCGAAGATGTGGATCACCAATGGGCCGCTTGCCGACACGCTGGTGATCTATGCCAAGACCGACCGGACGGCCGGCGCGCGCGGCATCACGGCGTTCGTCGTCGAGAAGATCTTCAAAGGCTTTTCCACAGGCCAGAAGCTCGACAAGCTGGGCATGCGTGGCTCTGACACCAGCGAGATCGTACTGGAAGATTGCGAAGTCCCTGCTGAAAACGTCCTCGGTGTGGTCGGCAACGGCGTCAATGTGCTGATGTCGGGTCTCGACTACGAGCGCGCAGTGCTGGCAGCGGGGCCGCTCGGGCTGATGCAAGCATGTCTCGATATCGTCGTTCCTTATGTCCACCAGCGCACTCAATTTGGTCAGCCGATTGGGCGCTTTCAGCTCATCCAGGCCAAGCTTGCCGACATGTACGTGACGCTCAATGCTGCCAAGGCCTACGTCTACGCCGTCGCGAAGGCGTGCGATCGCGGCGACACCACCCGTGAAGACGCCGCCGGCGCGATTCTTTATGCGGCCGAGCGCGCAACCTGGATGGCGCTCGAGACCATCCAGTGCCTCGGCGGCAACGGTTACATCAACGATTATCCGGCCGGCCGGCTTCTTCGTGACGCCAAGCTTTACGAAATCGGCGCCGGGACCAGCGAAATCCGCCGCATGCTGATCGGCCGGGAGATTTTCGAGAAGACGCGGTGACGCTGCTTGTCCGCAGTGCCCCTTGGACAGGTGAGGCGGTCACCCGAATCTGCGGTCGAATTCCAGAACCGCATTGAGCAAGACCTGGGCGCCAGCCGCGCATTCGTCAAAGCTCGTCGCTTCAGCTTCGTTGTGGGAGATGCCGCCGGCGCAGGGGACGAAAATCATAGTCGTCGGCGCGACGCGGGCAATATAGGCGGCGTCATGACCGGCGCCGGAGATCATGTCGCGCGCTTTGAAGTTTGCTTTAGCCGTGCCGATGCGCACGCATTCGATGAGATCCGGTGCGAATTGGACGGCCGGCGAGTGCCAAATCCGCGCCTCGGTGTAGACGAGCTTCGCAGCCGCAGCGACCTCGGCGAGCGCGGCGCGGAATTCGACTTCCATGGCGTCGAGAGTTCTTTTCATCCGGATGCCGCAGATCGACGGTGAAAAAGACCTCGCCGGGAACGACATTGCGGCTGTTCGGCCGGTTCTCGATCAGGCCGACAGTCCCTACGGCGTCAGGCGCATGTCGCAGGGCGATAGCGTCGATGCGATCGATCATGCGCGCGGCGCCGAGCAGTGCGTTCTTGCGCAGCCGCATCGGCGTCGCGCCCGTATGAGCCTCCTGGCCCGTCACCGTGACTTCGTACCAGCGTATCCCCTGAACGCCTTGAACGACGCCGATCATGCGGCCTTCGTTCTCGAGGATCGGACCTTGCTCGATGTGCAGTTCGAACATGGCGGCAAATTTGTGCGCGCCGGTTCTCTCGTCGCCCTTGTAGCCGATCCGCTGCAGTTCCTCGCCGAAGGTCTTGCCGTCGCGATCGGCGCGCGAATAGGCGTATTCGCGCGAAAACACGCCGGCGAAAACCCCGGACGCCAGCATCGCAGGCGCAAATCGCGAGCCTTCCTCGTTGGTCCAATTTACGATCTCGATCGGCGCATGGGTCTCGTAGCCGGCTTCAACCAGCGTCCGCATGGCCTCCAGTGCGCCGAGGACGCCCAGAACGCCGTCGAACTTGCCCCCGGTCGGCTGGGTGTCGAGGTGCGAGCCCATGGCGATTGGCGCAAGGGCAGGGTTCTTCCCCAGTCGGCGCGCAAACATGTTGCCGACCTCGTCCACTGTAACTGCGCAGCCAAGCGCCAGGCATTGCGCCTTGAACCAGTCGCGGACTTGGCGGTCGAGGTCGGTCAACGTCAGCCGGCAAATGCCGCCCTTTGGCGTTGCGCCGATCTGCGCCGTCAGCATCAGCGAGTCCCACAGGCGCTCGGCGTTGATCTGCAGGTTTTGCACGTTCAGAAGACTCCAGCACCCTAAAGTTCAGGGGAGCTGGAGGCATTGTTGTCGCGGTGACGGTCCTTCGTCAAAAATCCATTGCTGAAAGGCCGGCGGGGCGCGACGATAATGCCGGTTGGCTTCTGTGGACGCGCACGTGTTGGTGCCGTTCTTTGCGTAATCGCTCAACAGGCGGGGTAGTTTATGGCGGCTCGGATCGCGTGGCTGGGTCTGTTGGTACCGCTCTTCGTCTTGGCAGCGAGCCATGGTTACGCCCAGAACCGCAAGCCGACGGCGCAGGAATCGGCGGCGATCCGCGCCTGTGCAAAAAAGTACGAAGACGATGTTTCCGAGGGCGAACGGCGGTGTCTGTTTAATCTTGTCGCCACGCCGTGCACGAAGACGCGTGAGGGCTCAGCCAACCTCGGTGCGGCTGATTGCTACCGCGTGGAGGGGGTGATCTGGGACAATCTGCTCAACGAGAATTTCCAGATTTTGCGGGATACGCTCGACGACGAGCAGACGGCAAGGCTGCGCGACATGCAGCATGCTTGGATCGCTTATCGCGACACCACCTGCCATTTCTACGACGACAAAATTCGTGGCTCGATGGCGATCCCGATGCATGCGGCATGCGTGACCCGCGAGACTGCGCGCCGGGCGCTGCTGCTGAGCTTCTTCAGCGGCCTGTGAGGCAGATCGCACGCGGGCAATGGCCGAGTCATCCACAGGACTCATCGGTCAGCGGCAGATTTTGCGTACGATCGACCGGTTCGCTGCACACTAACTCACTGAATCTCCATCGAATCAGCTATCATGATCATTGCCGGGGGACGCTGGAGCGAACGCCATGCTGCGCGTGCGACTGAAAGCGGACGGACGATTAGTCGAAGTCCTGCCGGATGGCAGCGAGCGCGCCCTTTCGACCGATCCGCAGTCGATCGTGAGAGCGGCCCACAACGCGGCGCGTTCGGCCGACGCCCGGTTTCAGGACGCCACTTACGCCCGCAGCGTGCGCGGCCAGACCGGCCTGACCCAAGCCGCCTTTGCCGCGCGCATTGGCGTACCGGTCGAGACGGTGCGTAACTGGGAGCAGGGTAAACGCTCGCCGCGGGGACCAGCGCGGGCGCTGCTCAAAGTCATCGAACAGGCCCCCGAAGCCGCATTCGCCGTGCTGGGCGGCAAGGGGCGATAACAATTTCAATCGACGGTGATGTGATCGGGGGGCAGCCCTGCCTCCTGTCTTCGCCACATGGCGAGGAGTGCCGCCTCCAAATGCCGCGTGAAGCCTGAAGTATCGAACAATGGCGCGGTCTGGCGGCATTGCGCGACACGCGCTTTCATCTCCGCCAATGCGCCGCGATCCTGGGCGAGCCGCAGCGCGAGCGCGCGGTACTCATCGATCGAGTTGGCGATCAGGTCGGGCAGGCCCGCGGCGGTGAGAATGCTGCCCGAAACCCGCGAGGCAAACGTCTCGCCCATGAGGGCCACAAGGGGGATCGCGCCGCCCCAGAGCATGTCGCTCGCCGTGGTGTGCGATCCGTAGGGAAAGCAGTCGAGCGCCAGATCGGCGGCGCCAATGCGCGCCAGATGCTCGGCCGGCGGCATGAAAGGCGCGAAAATCAAACGCTCCGACCCAATGCCGCGCGCTTGCGCTGCGCGTCGCAAAGCCTCCATGGCATCGGGATCGGATTGCAGCAGCCATAGTACGGAGCCCTCGACCGCATCGAGCAACTCCATCCATGTGCTGAAGATGTCTCGGGTGATCTTGTAAGACTGGTTGAACGAACAGAACACGAAGGCCTGCTCGGGCAGGCCGTAATCACGGCGGCTCAGACCGTTGGCGACGACCCGTTTATTGTCGGTCGGCTGGTAGCAATGCGGCAGCCGGACCACTTTTTCCGCATAATATGCCTCGGCACCCGCAGGAATAAGCACGCGGTCGGCGACGATATAATCAAGCCAGGGTGCCCCCATCGTGCCGGGAAAGCCGAGCCACTGCGCCTGCACGGGCGCCGGACGAGCCGCGAGGATGCGGCTGCGCGTGCCGGCGGTCCAGCCAGTGAGGTCGATGACGATATCGCAGCCATCGTCGCGAATGCGCCGAGCAGCCTCGTCGTCGGACAGCGTATCGATTCTGATCAGGCGTTCGAACGCCGCCGCGATGCGGTCGCGAAACGCACCAGCGGGCGAAGGAGTGTAATCGTATGCGACGATCTCGAACCGGCTGCGGTCGTGAGCTTCGAGTGCGCCGACCACGAGATAGCCGCCAGGGTAGTCGGTCAAATCGCGCGTCAGGTAGCCGATGCGCAGACGGTCGGAGCGGATGCGAGGCGCAGCGCAAATCGGCGGCGCGTTTGACGCAAAGTGCTGCGCGTAGTTGCGCGCAGCCGAGAGGAATTCGGCGGGGCCAATGCTCGGCACCGCGAGGAGGGAGAAAACCGTCCCGGGACCCGGCGTCCAAGGTTTTTGCGCGGCGGCGCGGCACTGCGGTTCGATGCGGTCAGCAAGGTCCCAATCGCACACGCGCCGTGCCGCCGACATGACCGCGACCGGACGCGCGGCAGTTTTCCGGTAATCAAGCGTGGCGCGATAAATCTGCACGGCCGCACCGTTACGGCCGGCGCTGGCGAACAGGCTCGCGGCCGAATCGAGGAGGTCGGCTTTAACGTCGGAGAGCCCGTTGAGGCCGCCAACGATATCAATGATCTTTTGCGCCGTCGCCGTGGCCTCATCGGCGCGGCCGGTCTCGATGAGTATGGCGCCGAGACAAACATGAGCGGCGGCGAGCGTAGGGTGTGCCGCGAGCACTTGCCGCACGAGGCCTTCCGCCTCGCCGAGTGCGCCTCCATCGAACAAAGCTGTCGCCAAGTTAAAGCGTGCGCCGATGTTGGTAGGATCAAGCGCCAGCGCCTGACGCAAGACGTCGGCGGCTTCCGCAACCCGGCGCTGCGACCGCAACACGCTACCAAGTGCATTGAGCGTTTCGGCAGCCTGTGGGCGTAACGCCAGCGAGCGCCGCAGGCTCGCCTCGCTGCCGGCAAAATCGCCGAGTTGCCGCTGGCACAACGCGAGATTTTCCCAAAACTGGGCGTCGTTGGGTTCGGCCTCGACCGCACGTCTTAGTTCGCCCAGCGCCTCGCCGTGGCGTTGCTGGGACGTCAGTGCAAGGCCCAACAGTTCGTGGAGGATCGGTCCACCGGGATTAGCTTGCAGCAGCGCCCGCGCCCGCTGCTCCATGGCGACGAAGCGCCTCGCGCTGAATAATTCAAGCAGTTCGCCGACGACGTTGCTCCCGTTCGCCATAGGCACCGCTGAATAAAGACCTCATCGGATGTCGGCAACCTTTTGATATCACGATGCCCCAGCGCCACGGTCCAGCCGGTCCTCGGGAACGGCTTCGGCCGGCTCGTCGTATTGGGCTGGAAATCAGGACCGCGATGGCCGATCCTGCGAGGTCGAGGACAATGGCCGGCAGGCGGCCGAGCCCGCAAAGCCACAAGGAGCCGGGAATGCAGGTGATAGAAAGCCATGGTGCGCGTATCCCCGTCATCGGGCTTGGAACGATGACGCTCAAGGACGACGTCTGCGTCGAACTTGTCGAAGCCGCGCTCCATCTCGGCTATCGTCACCTCGACACCGCGCAGATGTACGGCAACGAGCGCGAGGTCGGCGCCGGGTTGCGCGCTTCGGGATTGCCACGCGACGATGTCTTCGTCACCACCAAGGTCTGGTTCAACCGTTTGGCGCCCGGCGATTTCGAGCGCTCGGTCGACGAAAGCCTGGAGAAGCTCGGCCTGCCGTGGGTCGATCTGCTGATGATCCATTGGCCGAATGCGCAAATTCCGCTGGCCGGGTCGATTGCGTCGCTGTGCAAGGTCAAGAAGGCCGGACTTGCCAAGAATATCGGGGTGGCCAATTTCAACATCGCCATGATCGACGAAGCGACCAAATTGGCGACCGAACCGATCGCGGTCTTGCAGATCGAAACCCATCCGTATCTCGATCAGACCAAGGTCATCGCCGCGGCGCGCCGTCACGGCATGGCCGTCGTCGGTTATTGTCCGCTGGCGCGCGGCAAGGTGCCGGCCGACGAGACGTTGCAGCGGATCGGCCGCGCGCACGGCAAGACACCGGCGCAGGTTGCGTTACGGTTTCTCGAACAGGACACCATCATTCCGATCCCGCGGACATCGAAACGCGAGCGGCTCGCTGAAAACCTCGGTAGTCTGGATTTCAAGCTGACCGACGCCGAAATGAAAGAGATCGGCAGCTTGAAGCGGCCCGATTCACGCATTGTCAGCCCGCCGCAGGCGCCGAAATGGGACTAATGTGGCTCATGTGAACACGATCGGACCCATACCGGTCGTCGAGGCCAACGGAGCGAGGATTCCGCTGATTGGCCTTGGCACCTGGGAATTGCGCGGCCGGACCTGCGCGCGCGTCGTCGAGCAGGCGTTGCGGCTTGGTTACAGCCATATCGACACCGCCGAGATTTATGAAAATGAGCGCGATGTCGGGGAGGGCCTGCACGCCGCCGGAGTGAGGCGCAATGATGTGTTCGTCACGACGAAAATCTGGCCGTCGCACTTCGCGCCCCGCGAACTCGAACGCGCCGCACGCGAGTGCCTGGCGCGGCTCCGCTTGAGCGACGTGGATCTCTTGTTGCTGCATTGGCCGAATCCGCAGGTCCCGCTGTCGGAGACGATCGGTGCGCTGTGCAAAGTCAAACGCGACGGCTTGGCCCGCCACATCGGCATTTCCAATTTCACCGTGGCGCTCATCGAAGACGCTGTGAAATTGAGCAGCGAGCCGCTGGTTTGCGATCAGATCGAATACCACCCCTTCCTCGATCAATCGAAAGTGATTGCGGCCTGTCGAGCGCACGGCATGGCGGTGGTCGCATACAGTCCGATCGCGCGCGGCGCCGTCCGCAACGACAAGGTACTGGCGCGCATTGCTGCTGCGCACAAGAAAACCGCGGTGCAGGTTTGCCTGCGGTTTCTGGTCCAGCAGGACGTTGTCGTCATCCCGCGCACCAGCAAGCTGGAGCGGCTTTCGGAAAACGCCGCGATTTTCGATTTCGAGCTGAGCGATGAGAACATGAACGAAATCGCCGCGCTTGCCAGGCGAGGCGGCAGGATTGTCGACTGGGCGTATTCCGGCCGTCCCAATTGGGACTGAAAAATTGAGACTAAGAATTGAGACTGAGAATTATCTGATTGATTGCGCGTTTTTGTTAGATGCTTCTTTGCCTGATTACGAAGTGCCCGTTGCAAGAGGCTGGAGTTGCCTTGCTGATGACATAAACCTCTGGTTGAATTTGCTGCGACCAGCCCGACTGGCTGTTTTGGGCGAACTTTCGGAGGCAGGTCATGGCAAAGCAAATCAAACGCATTGCATTATCGAGCAGCGCCCGGCGGTTGCCGAAGGGCAGCAAGGTTCTCGGCGCGGCCGATCCCAAGCATGAGATGGAAATCAGCGTCCGCATCCGCGCCAAACACGCGGCGGCGCTCAATGATAGCGAACTGATGGCGCTCGGCGCGGAGCCGCCGAGCAAACGCAAATACCTCTCGCGCGAGGAATTCGCCGCCAAGGGGGGCGCGGATTCCGCCGATGTCGCCAAGATCGACGACTTCGCGCATCAGCACGGTCTCAATGTCAAGAGCGTGCATCTTGCGTCGCGAACGGTGAAACTGACGGGCACCGTCAAGGCGTTCAGCGCCGCGTTCGGCGTCAAGCTCAAGAGGGTCAAGCACGAGGGTGCGACCTACCGGATGCGAACCGGCAGTGTGCTCATTCCAAAACAGCTCGAGGGCATCATTGTCGGCGTGCATGGTCTGGACAATAGACCGGTCGCCCGGCCGCACTTTCGGGTGAGCAAGGTGCGTCGTGGCGCGGCGGCCTCGCGCAGGGCCTCGAACGGCAGTTTCGCGGTGACCGATATCGCCAAGCTTTACAGCTTCCCCAGCGGCGAAACCGGCGCCGGACAATGCATCGCCATCATCGAACTCAACGACATCGACAGTCACGGACACGCCAGCGGCGCCGGATACAAGACCACCGATCTGACGGCATTCTTCAAACGCGCCGGAATTCCGATGCCGAGCGTTGTGCCGGTCAGCGTCGATGGCGGCGCCAACAAACCGGGCCACTCCGACGCCGATGGCGAAGTCGTGCTGGATATCGAGGTCGCTGGAGCGGTCGCGCCGGCGGCGAAAATCGCCGTCTATTTCGCGCCGAATACGACCAACGGATTCATCGATGCGGTCAAGGCGGCGGCGCACGACACCGCCCGCAAACCGTCGGTGATCTCCATCAGCTGGGGTGGGCCGGAAGACCCGGGAGGGTCGCAGCAATTTCTCGACGGCTTGAACGAGGCCGTTCGTGACGCCACCGCCATGGGCGTAACGGTCTGTATCGCGTCCGGCGATAATGGCTCCGCCGATATGGCCCAGGGCTGGGACGGCAAGCCTCACGCTGATTTTCCCGCTTCAAGTCCGTTTGCGCTGGCCTGCGGCGGTACCAAGCTGACGGCGAGCAACGGCCATGTAGCCGAAGAGGTCGTGTGGAACGAAGGCCCGTCGGGCGGCGCCGGCGGCGGCGGTGTGAGCGTGTATTTCCCGTTGCCGCCCTATCAGCACGGCGCGAAGGTGCCGAAATCTCCGACCAAATCCGCTGGCCGCGGCGTGCCTGACCTCGCCGCAGACGCAGACCCGGTGAGCGGCTATCAGATATTCTTGAATGGCACCGTAACGCCGATCGGCGGCACCAGCGCGGTTGCACCGCTGATGGCGGGGTTGGTTGCGCTGGTCAACGAAGCCACGACGAAAAAGTTCGGCAAGACGGTCGGGCTCATCAACCCGCTCATTTATGAATCAAACGCGCGGCATGTCTTCCGCGATATCACCAAGGGCGACAACGACATTTATGGCAAGCTGCACGGCCTCTATAAGGCTGGCCCTGGCTGGGATGCCTGTTCGGGCCTTGGCGTGCCCAAAGGAGCAGACTTGCTGCAATTGCTCGACAAGTAATCGGGCACAGTCAAATCGCAGCCGTGTGCGCGAGCAACATCTGCGGCTTCGCCGCAGCGAGCCGCATTCCCTCCGCTGGCCGTCAGGGCGCGATGCTTCGCTTGGGGGTGGCGGGCGAATTCGCGTGCCAGGTTTTCCAGAACATGATCCGGAAAACCCGACCCTTTCAACTTTCCATCAAATAGCTAACGCGCCACGATGCTTGCCCAACAGGTTATCGCGCTGCAGACCGAACTCCACCGCCCAAAGCCCTTGTAGATCTGCGCCGCAATCTGCGCCTGCTGTTTGAGCGTCAATCCGTCGGCTTTGATCTGCGGGTCGGAAACGTTGCGGATGGCCAGCCATTGCGGCGCGCTCTTGCCCATCTCTGAGGAGACCAATCCGAGCACGGCGTCGCCCATTTCCGAAACATCGCCGAGCCCTCGGAGCTTATAGTGGTTGTCCGACGTATCGAAACCGAAGAAGTCGGTCGTGACCACCGATGAGCTGAGTGATTTGGGCGCTACCCGTACGATTTTAGGAAGACGTTTGTTGTCCTTCGGAAGCTGTGCGGCGTTGGCCTTAAAGAGCGCGCGCGCTTTTGCGAAATTCGTCGCTTTCGCCGGACGGCTTGTGTAGTGGGCCTGTGCGAATGGCTTTTTCTTGAATTTGGAAATGCAGTCGAAGCGGACGATGGGACTGACGATGACGTCGCCGACTTCGAATTGCTTGCCGATTCCGCCCGCGGTCCCCGTTGTAATGACCAGCTTCGGCTGCACCTCCTGAATAATCTGACGCCATACGTCGATGTTCGGCAGTTGCGGGCCGTCTTGCGACATATGGGAATCGGACTTGAAAATCACGACCGACTTCACTCCGATCTTGGTCGTCCAGAAAGTGCCGAGCCGCTTCGCTTCGATTGCCGGACACCCTCTGCGCATCTTCTTGGAAATTGTCGCGAAGTTGTGCGTGTAGGGAACGTAATCGTTTTTGGAGTTTTTTCCCGGCGTGAGCACGCGGCTGAGCGCGTGACCCTCATCCACGGTCCAGGTGACCACCAGCACGTCGGCGCGGGGCAGGGGGTGTTGACCGCCGCGAGGCTTCGGCCCGGTCTTAGGGGCAAGTCCTTTCGGCCAGGGAATGTCGGTATATCGCGACAGCCCAGTGGCCGTGCTGAAAGACATGAACTGCAGGCCGGCCGGCGACTCCGAGTTGAAGTCGATGATCTCGCGCTGCAGGTCTTCGATCTTCGCGGCTTTCGCCGCTCGCTTGAACGCGAAGGTCGAAGCCGGCGCGGGCTTTGCAATCGGATCAAAGCCGAGGTTTCGCTCAACCCATTTGCGGTCGACAGTCATGACGTTCCCTCTCACCGACATGCGTCTATCGTTCGCGATAGACACAATAGGGCAAGAGGCGCGTTGGTACAACTTAAGCTTGAGTAAAACGCCGACTAAACCAAAGTCTGGGTCGGCAGGGGCCGTTCAATGAGCCATTCAATGAGCCGCTCAAAACTCAACGTCGAGCTCTTCAAGCTCATCGGGTTCGACCTTGGCGGCAGCAATCCAGTCCTGCATCGCCGGCATCGCCATGATGGTCTTGCAGTATCGGGCCGATTGCGGATCGATCGCGACGTCGTAGGTGAGAAACCGCGTGCACACCGGTGCATACATGGCGTCCGCGGCGCCCGGCTTGTCTCCGAAGAGATAAGGCCCCTTATATTCTGTGAGACACTCACGCCAGATCGTCGTGATGCGATCAATATCGCCGCGCGCGCCGGCCCACGATTTGAAACCGGGGAAATGGGCTTTGATGTTCATAGGCAGCGCCGAACGCAGATTGCTGAAGCCCGAATGCATCTCGCCGCAGACCGAGCGGCAATGAGCGCGCCGGGCCTGGTCGGCCGGCAATAACCCAGCCTCGGGCTTGATCTCATGGAGGTATTCGGCGATCGCCAGCGTATCCCATACTTTCAGCCCGTCGTGGACCAGGCGCGGCACCAGGAACGACGGCGACAGCAGGAGCAACTCCGCGCGTGTCGAGGGGTCATCGGTGCCGACGTGTTGTTCCTCGAACTCGAGGTCTGCCATTTTGCAAAGCAACCAGCCACGCAACGACCATGACCCGTAATTCTTGCTGGCAATGGTGAGTGTGGCCTTGGACATTCGGGTGGCTTTCGTTGAATAAATTTACATCGATTTCAATAACTTACGCCACGATGGATGCTCGTTCGTGACAAGGAAATGGCGCAGGATTCGCTCGCGCGAGCCGCATGCCCGACCCCCTCTGTGCAAGATGTTCACAATCTTGTCGCAGCGCAACAAAAAATGCACTAGCTTTCCACCCGTTGGGGGGTCGAGGCGAACCGTCGCCAGACGGTCTGCGGCGCCCGCGGGTAACGGATGCTGTACCTCGCCTATCAATTGCAGACGGACATTATGGCCCCGGTACGGTCCTGGGCAAGCATGGCGGCAAACGCTCGGGGCGCGCCGCTGTTGTCCGATCATCCGGCGATGCGCAATCTCAGCGCCGTCTACGAGCTGATCGCGCGCGCCGGCCTCACCCATACGCGGCCGTCTTTCGCCATCGACTCCGTCATGGTCGGCAACCGCGAGGTCGAGGTCCAAGAAGAAGCTGCGGCGCAGACGCCTTTCGGGACCCTTCTGCATTTCAAGAAGGACATCGCGGTCGCGCAGCCGAAGGTTTTGATGGTTGCGCCGCTGTCGGGTCATTTTTCGACCCTGCTGCGGGCCACAGTGCGCACCATGCTGCCGGATCACGACGTCTTCATCACCGATTGGCATAACGCGCGTGACGTGCCGCTGACGGCGGGCCGGTTCGGCTTCGACGAGTACATCGAGCACTTGATCAAGTTTATCGATGTGATGGGGCCGGGTACGCACGTGCTTGCGGTCTGCCAGCCCTGCGTCGCGGTACTCGCGGCTGTCGCGGCGATGGCGCAGGGCGGCCATCCCGCCCAACCGCGGTCGATGACGCTGATGGCGGGACCGATCGATGTCCGCATCAATCCGACGACCGTCGATGAACTCGCCAAAAAACGATCGATCGAGTGGTTCGAACGCACGCTGACCGCAACGGTGCCGATCCGCTATCCGGGCGCGTTTCGCCGCGTCTATCCGGGCTTCGTGCAACTTGCCGCCTTCATGAGCATGAACGTCGAGCGGCACGTGAAGGCGCATAAGGAGCTCTACGAGAATCTTGCCAACGGCGAACTCGAGAAGGCGGCTGCGACCAAAGCCTTCTACGACGAATATTTCGCCGTGCTCGATCTTACCGCGGAATTCTATCTCGAGACGGTGCGCATCATCTTTCAGGAGTTCGCGCTGCCGCTCGGCAAGCTCGAATGGAAGGGCGAGCGCGTCGATCCGACTGCGATCCGTCGCACCATGTTGCTGACCGTCGAGGGCGAACGCGACGACATCTGCGCCGTCGGTCAGACGGTCGCGGCGCATGATCTCTGCACCAAGCTGCGGCCTTATCTGAAACGCCATCACATGCAGGCCGGCGTCGGCCATTACGGCGTGTTCTCAGGCAAGCGCTGGGAAAATCAGATCTATCCGATCTTGAAGAACGTCATTCTGTCGAGCGACTAGGTCGTACACCTGCCTGCGAGCCAGTTGTGTGTCCTCGTAAACGCCGCCGGTTCCGATGTCCGCTTCTCTGGGCATGAGCGCCATCCCGAAGCCAGCTCAATCGGTCGAAAATGAGACCCTTATCGGACTTCACCCAATCGCCTCGCTCACCTGCGCGCGATGAGATAGCGGAATTTATTGTTCAGCCGATACTCACCCGACGGCGTCCGATAGGTTGTAATGGACTCCGCAACAGCATCCCGTGCCCGCGCCATGCTGCTGTTGCGGATGGCCCGTTCGGCTGGTCCGGAGGACAACATGCCGCGCAACGCGGTTTCCAGGTTTGGAAAGGCCCACGGGCAGTCAACATCCGTGACTGCACCGGGGATCAAGCCTGCCTCGCTCGCCAACGCCTTCAATTTTGATGCATCCGACAGCGCGAACGGGCCGGGGGCGCCCGGGGGCGGCGGTGGCATCAAGCTACCGAGCGCCTTGAGGTGACCCGCCGCGTCACAGTCCTCCGGCAGGCCCCAGGTGGCGACGACAATGATGCCGCCCGGCCTTGCAACACGGAGGGCCTCGGCCAGTGCGGCTTGCGGTGAGGCTGCGTACTGAAAGGCATTAAAGCCGGTGATCACGTCGAAGCTTGCGTCGGCATATGGCAACGTCTCCATCTCGCCAACGCGAAAGTCGCGTCCCGGCAGGCGTTCACGGGCAATCTCGATGAAGGCCGGCGTGGCATCGACCCCGGCGACGACCGGGATTTTCTGCGAAAAGACTCTCGCCGCGAGTCCGGGACCGCAGCCGATGTCGAGCGTCGATTCGGCCTGCGAAATTTCGGGTCTCGCGAGCACGCTCTCGTAGAGAGGGCGGAAGAAGCCTTCCAATATCTCGGCGTAGTCGCGGGCGCGCGCGTTCCAGAGGTCGCCCTGAACCTTGGCCGATCCGGAACGCTGGGTGGTGGCGATATCATTCATCTTTGCCTCCTGTGGTCCTCTCGGGCTGAGCGTGATGACGACCGTGCCACGAAGCGAAAGGCGCCGCATTCAGGCCAGCTTAATTTGGCGTCAAGGCAGGCTTCATTCTGGTTTTGTCGACCATTGCGAAGCATTATCTTGGAGTAGATAAATTCGGCTGAAGGGCGATCGACTTGCGTTATCGCTTCGACGACTATTTGCTCGATTCAAATCGACGCGAGTTGAGGTGCGGCCCAGACCTGGTCACCGTCGAGCCGCAGGTCTTCGATCTCTTGGTGTATTTGCTTCGTCATCGTGAACGCGTCGTCAGCAAGGACGATGTTTTGGCCGGCGTTTGGCACGGGCGGATCGTTTCGGAATCGGCCCTAACCACACGCATAAACTCGGCGCGGGCCGCCATCGGCGACAGCGGCGAAACCCAGCATTTCATCAAGACCTTTCGCGGCAAAGGCCTGCGTTTCGTTGGAAACGTGCAGGAGCAGGCAGAGGCCGCCGAGACGACGTCTGACGATATTAGGACCGAGCCTGCGACCGCGCGCTCGGCGCTGTCCGATCAGCCATCGATCGCGGTGTTGCCATTCCTGAACATGAGCGGCGATCCCGAGCAGGTTTATTTTGCCGATGGCATGACGGAAGAAATCATCACCGCATTAGCGCGATTTAAGAGTTTGTTCGTCATCGCACGCAATTCGAGCTTCAACTACCGTGACCGTTCGGTCAGCATCGAACGGATCGCGCAAGATCTCGGTGTGCGCTACGTCCTGGAAGGCAGCGTCCGCAAGGCCGGCGACCGGGTGCGGATTACGGGTCAGCTTATCCTTGCAAAAACCGGCGCGCATATTTGGGCGGAACGTTTTGAGCGCAAGTTGACGGACATATTCCGCCTGCAGGACGAGATATCAGAAAACATCGTTGGCGCCGTGGCGCCGGAGATTCTTGACGCGGAAGTTCGCAGCGCGCGCGGCAAGCGGCCGGATAGTCTTGTGGCCTACGATTGCGTGCTACGGGCCTACCAGCATTTATGGCTTCTCACTCTCGACGATAACAACAAGGCGCTTGATTTCTTGCGCCAGGCGATCCGGCTCGATCCGGATTATGCGTTGGCCTATGCCTATGTCAGCTGGGCCGATCTCTTTCGCGTGCAGCTCTCGCAAGGAACATCGCTCCGGCCGCTGCTGACCGAGGCTCTGTCATTCGCGCAACGGGCAGTGGAGCTCGATCCTTCTGACCCGTTAATTCAGATCATCCGCGCAGCATGGCAACTGATGATCGAGCGCGATTTCGATGGCGCCGTCGCGCGCCATGAAGACGCATTCAGGAAGAATCCCAATTCGGTGTGGATTTGCGGCGCCAACGGCTTTGCTCATTGCCTATGCAGGGAGCCGGAACGTGCCCTGGAGATGTTCGAACGTGCGCGGCGCCTCAGTCCCCGTGATTCAAGCATGTTCCTTTGGCTTCCGGGTGGTGCGATCGCGCATCTGCTCGCCGGCAGACCGGAGCAAGCGATCCAGTGGACCGATGATGCCCTGCGGCTTAATCCTCGGCATTTGATCTCGCTATTGTTGCGGGCGGCTGCGGAGATCGCAGCGGGACAGGACGACGCTGGCCGCCGCTCCGTGGAACGGATGCGCGCCATCAATCCGGCTCTCGACATCAACTTTGCCAGCAAGATGTTGCCGTTCAAATTCGTCGAGGACAGGGAACTTATACTCTCGGGCTTGAGGGCAGCAGGTCTGCCCGGCTGACACCCTGGACGTCGTCCGCTTCTGGCGCATCGCGGAAGTCATGCATGTACGCTATTTAGTCGCTTATCGAGCGAAGAGCGGAGGTGGCGAATTTAGGGTACACATCCGAATCCGACCAGCCGATCGGAAACTCGAATGTCCAGGTCCTGAAATCGCGCATGTTGCCTGTGGCGAAATCGGCGCGCCGCGATCCGCGTCTATCACCGTGGAGGGCCTACCGCATCGCGGCGGCGATATTGCCGCCGTCGACCGTGGTGACGTCGGCGGTGGTTTTCAGCGCCAGTGCATGATGCAGAAAGGCCTGCGCGACGTCGTCGGCAGTGACTTCCCGTTGCAGCAGATTGCCGCTCATGTAGTCCTTCTCGCTCAAGCCGCGCGCTTTGGAGCGTAACGCGATCATGTCCTTGGTCAGCAAGCCAGAACGGATGCGGTCGGCGTTGACCGCGTTGGCGCGAATGCCGTCTGAGCCGTAATCGAGCGCGTATTGGCGCATCAGCGCCAGCGACGCCGCCTTCGGCAGTCCGTACGGCCCGAAGTTCGGGCCCGGATTGACCGCTTGTTTGGAGACGTTGAACAGCAGGCAGCCGCCGGTGCCCTGCGCCAGCATGATTTTCACGGCGGCCTGCGCCACGCGCTGATGACCGTAGAAGTTCAGCTCGAAACTTTTCCGCAGGATCTCCTCGTCGACCTCGCCAATGCGTCCCTGCCAAGCTGCGCCGGCATTCGAGATGACGATGTCGACGCCACCGAACGCCGCCGCGACTTGATCGAAGGCGGCGCGAACCGAGCTTGCATTCGTTACGTCGCATTCGACCGCAAGCGCCGTCGGGCCGATGGCGCCGGCGACTTCTCGCGCAGCGGACAGATTGACGTCGAGCAGCGCGACCTCGGCGCCCGCTGCCGCGAACATCTTCGCGGTGGCGGCGCCGATCGCGCCGGCGGCACCGGTGACGGCTGCGATCTGTCCCTCGAGCGGCAGCTCTTTGCGCGTGCCGAGCTTGGCTTGTTCGAGCGGCCAGTACTCGCAATCGAACATGTCGGCTTCGGAAATCGACTCGAACCGGCCGATCGCCTCCGCATCGCTGACGCCTTCGACCCAAGCTTCGGCAATGTCGGCTGCGATCACGGCGTCGCGCTTGGTGCGGCCAAGACCAAATAAGCCGAGCCTGGGCACCAGCACGACGCGGGGCAGGGGATCGAGCTCGTGCTTGATGCCGCCAACGCGTTTGTTGTGGCGCTCGAAATAATCGTGATAGCGCACCGCGAATGCACTCGCCGCGTCGTGGGCCGTGCGCTTGAAGTCATCAAGTTTGCCGATCACCGGACGTGGCAACACGAGCGGCCAATTCTTGGTGCGGATGGTGTGATCCGGCGTGACCACGCCGCCGTGGCTGACGCGCGCCACATCGTTACCGTTGACGAACGTCAGCACCGCGTCGGCCGCCCGGAAATCGAGAACAAGCCGGCGCCAGGCGCCTTCGGCCCTATCATCCTCCTCGCTGCAAGCGCCGCGCACGATCGGCGCGACGTCGGCAAGGGCAGGGAGGTTCGCGGTGTGGGCGCGGTGGCGGAAACGGCTTTGCGGTTACGGGCGATAAAATCCTCCGCAAGCGACACCATTTCGATCATGCGCTCGTAGGCTTCGCGCGCATTATCGCCGAAAGTGACGATGCCGTGTTTGCTTAGAATGAGCCCGTCGCTCGGCGTGATACTCTCGAAAACTTCGATGGATTTCTTGGCGAGGCCGAAGCCCGGCATCAGATAAGGCACAAACGCCAACCGCTGCCGAAAGACTTCGGCGCATTTCTTCTCGCCGTCGGGCTGGTCGATGAGGCTCAGCACCGCGGTCGCGTGCGTATGATCGACGAATTTATGCGGCAGGAAGGCGTGAAGCATCATCTCGACGGACGGATTGGGGGCCGCCGGATCAATCAGGTTGGCGCGCTCGATGCCGACGAGTTCCTCGTCGCCGACCGCATCGAACTCGCGCAACTTGCGCATCGGAAAAAGCCGCACCGCCGGCAGGCCTGCAGGGCCGAGCGATGCCATGTCTGCGCCCGTGGCCTTGACGCGCAGGACGTCGACCTCTTCGCCGAAGACGTCGTGCATCCGCGTCTTCAGATGACGTGTTGCCGCCGCCGTGCAGAACGAGTTTGGGATTGCGGCCAAGCAGCCTCGTCGTATAGATGCGCAACGCCAAGTCGCGGCCGATGCCGGATTGGGCGCCGTCCGCGACCATGGCCTCGGCGTCACGGTCGACCCACTCGCTTTTCATGACGCCGCGCGCTCGATTGATCCGACGATCATCCGCCGGCAAAACGGCGCGACCACCATCCGGTGCGGCGTGGCCGCTCGGCACTCTCGGTCTCGCCGACCTCGGTGATGACCGGTTCCGCCGCCGGGGGCGAGGGCTGGCTCGGAATTGGCGGAGCTGCGTCCTCGCTGTGCACAAACGGGGCCGGCTCACGCACGGTCGAACGACGGCGCGGCGCTTCCGGCTCGGACCGGTGTCGGGGCGTATGTCGCCTCTGTGTCGATCGGCGCGGCGGGTGCGGGGTGGGGCGCGGCATCAAGGTCGGCAACGGCCTCCTTGAGTTCGGGCTCGGTATCAGACGGCGACGTCAAATCCTCGGCCGCCGCATACTCGCCCTGCGGCTGCTGCTGATCCTGATCGCCGGCGTGAGCGAATTCGCCGTTGCGTTCTTGCCGATTGCGCCGACCGCCGCGGCGGCCGCGTCGCCGTCGCCGCCGTTCGCCATCGCGATGCGGATCGTCTCTGTCGTCACCTTCGGCGCGCTCGCCTCCTTCAGCCGCCATTCCGTCAGCGGCATCTGCGTGCGCGTCATCGCCTTGCGATTCGGCCATTTCGTCGTCGGTCTGCGCCTCGTCTTCGGCCTCAGCCGAAAATTCGCCGGGATGCTCGGCCGCCCCCTCCGGGTGAGGCTGCCGGTCGCCGTTGTCGCGGCCGCGTCGCCGCCTGCGCCGCCGCCGCCGCGTCGGACCGCCTTCGCCCTGCTCCGGTACGGTCGATATCGCTGCTGCTTCGGCTTCTTCTTCCTCCATCACGCCGGTGTCTTCGAGGTCGTCTTCCTCTTCGAGCGGCGCAGCGGTCGTCTGCGTTTGCTCGGCGATCGCTTTTGCGGCTTCGACCGAATGCACCTGTTCACCGCGATCGATTACGAAGGCCTGAGGCGCCGTCACGCTTTCGTCGGCGCTGACGGTAATCGTGATGATGAAGCGCTCCTCAAGCGCGCGCAGATGCGCCCGCTTCTGGTTGAGGACGTAGAGCGCCACGTCGGGCCGGGTGCGGGCGATGAGATTGTGAGTGCCGCCCTTCATCAATTGTTCTTCGAGCGCGCGCAGCACCTGCAGCGCCAGCGACGACACCGAGCGCACATGGCCGCTGCCGCCGCAATACGGGCATTTCTCCGTCGAGCTCTCGAGCACGCTGGTGCGAATGCGCTGGCGCGACATTTCCAAGAGGCCGAAGTGCGAGATCCGGCCGACCTGGATGCGCGCGCGATCCTGCTTGAGGCATTCCTTCAACCGGCGCTCGACCGCACGATTGTTGCGCTTCTCGTCCATGTCGATGAAATCGATGACGATCAGGCCGGCAAGATCACGCAGCCGGAGCTGGCGGGAGATTTCGTCCGACGCTTCGAGGTTGGTCTTGAGCGCAGTGTCCTCGATATGGTGCTCGCGCGTGGCGCGCCCGGAATTGACGTCGATGGCGACCAGCGCTTCGGCTTGGTTGATCACGATGTAGCCGCCGGAGCGCAATTGCACGACTGGCGAGAACATGGCGTCGAGCTGGTTTTCGACGCCGTAGCGCGACAACAGCGGCTGCGTTTCGGTGTAGGGCCTTACGTTCTTCGCATGACTCGGCATGAGCATGCGCATGAAATCCTTCGCCTCCTGGTAGGCATCGGCACCAGCGACGACGACCTCGTCGATGTCCTTGCTGTAGAGGTCGCGGATCGAGCGTTTGACCAGCGAGCCTTCCTCGTACACCAGCTTGGGCGCCGTCGATTTGAGGGTGAGGTCGCGCACGGTTTCCCACATCCGCAGCAAATACTCGAAGTCCCGCTTGATTTCGGTTTTGGTGCGGCTCGCGCCGGCGGTGCGCAGGATGACGCCCATGCCTTCGGGCACTTCGAGTTCCGCTGCGGCTTCCTTGAGACGCGCACGGTCTTCGGAATTGGTGATCTTGCGGCTGATGCCGCCGCCGCGGGCCGTGTTGGGCATCAGCACCGAATAGCGGCCGGCGAGCGACAGATAGGTCGTGAGCGCCGCACCCTTGGTGCCGCGTTCCTCTTTCACGACCTGCACCAGCATGACCTGGCGCCGCTTGATCACCTCCTGGATCTTGTATTGGCGGCGGTAGCGCGGCGCGCGGTCGGGAACTTCCTCGAGTGCGTCCGCGCCGCCGACCGACTCGACAATCTCTTCAGCCTCGTCCTCGCCGTTCTCGTCGTGGTCGCGGTCCTCGATGTGGTTGTCGTCGCCGTTGTCACCGTTGTGGTTGTCGCCGTTCGCTTCGTTCGCGACGGGGACCAGTTCGCCAGCGGCCTCTGCGGCATGCTCGAATTCGGTGCTCGGCTCGCCGACCGGCGCCTCCAATTCGGTGGGGTGCGCATCCTCGGCGCGCGCTTCGCTCGGCTCGGCTTGCCAAGCCGCCGGCTCGGTGACTGTCGGCTGTTCCGGCGCGGGGCCGGAGGGCGCGGTGCCTTCCTCGGCCTCATCGGAATCGGCGTGAGAATCCGGCGCGCCGGATGGTTCGTCGCCGAGGCCATGCTCCCCGGCGCCCGGCGCGAGTGTGGACTCTTCGCCTTCCATCGGCGCTCCGGCGGCGTGATTGATCTCGTCCGGGTGGGCTTCTTCCCCATTCGGCGGTTCAGCCACGTCTCCGCGCATCATCTCGTCATGGCGCGCAGCGGAACGCCTGGGATGATTGCGGTGCCGTTTCGACCGCCGGTCGACTTCGTCGTCGGCGGCGCGCTGGGCGCGCTCCTCTTCGTCGATCAGCGCCTGCCGGTCGGCGACGGGAATCTGGTAGTAATCGGGATGGATTTCGCTGAAGGCGAGAAAACCGTGGCGATTGCCGCCGTAATCCACGAAAGCGGCCTGGAGTGACGGCTCTACGCGCGTCACCTTCGCCAGGTAGATGTTGCCTCGGAGCTGCTTACGATGTGCGGACTCGAAGTCGAATTCCTCGACGCGGTTGCCGCGCAACACGACCACCCGGGTCTCTTCCGGATGGGTCGCGTCGATGAGCATTTTGTTGGCCATTGGCTAATCTCATAAAGGCCAGCGTGCCGCTTCCTCCGCGCCGCATCGGCGATGGAGAACGGGGGCCAGCCACATTGTCGGTGAATGGAACGGATCGGAAAACACGAGCGCGGCAAGGCGGGTTGGTTCCGCGAGCCAGCAGACGGCTGAACACTGCCGCGCCAATTCGACCGAACCTCGACATGCGCCTCGAACATGAACTCCAAACCGTGGTGTGGCAGCAGCGCTCGGGCGCCGCCGCGATTTCGCAGATCGCTTACGGTATCGGCGCAATCGCGTTCCAACAGCATTTGGCGCTCCTGGTACACGCGTCACGCGCGAGGCTCCGGTTGTCCTGGTCCTCGAGGGTATCGGCGTCGCTTGCTCGTTCCGCCGCTGTCGGCGCCGCCCGTTTTCGAAAACCACTTGCTTTCGAAAACTATGGCGCCAGAGGGGTTCGAAAGCGGCACCCACCTGGTTCCCGTAGTCTTTCTGGGGGAGCCATCTCGGTGGGCCTTGCCGGATGCCCTAACGCGACACAACCGGAACCTAAACCGTCAGCAGACCCTTCTTACGGCCCCCGCAGGGGAATTGGCAAGTCGCCTGTGGGATTTGGCTTAAGCCGACCCTTCACGTCGGGACGGAACTGCCCGACTTCCGCCGATGTTTAGGTTTCGGTTAACCGCGTGTGCATAATGGAGTAACAGGGGCTTTGAAGGGGTTGGAACCGATGCCTGTCCGGGCGGCGAGCTGGGCTCTCCTCGGTCTCGTCTTCGCTGCCGCAGCAGGCGCTGCCGAGAGGCCCGCGGCGGTCCCGACGGCCAACTCATCGTACCCGGTTGCGACCGACTTGCGACTCGGTGGCGACGATTCGCGGACCCGGTTCGTCATGGACCTCAGCCGCAGGATCGATCTTCACGCCTTCTCGCTTGCCGACCCCTACCGGGTTGTTCTCGATATCCCGGAGGTCAAGTTTCAGCTGCCTCCGAACTCTGGCGACAGCGGCCGTGGCCTCATCAAGGCCTTCCGCTTCGGTCTGGTGATGCCGGGCGGCTCGCGCATGGTCTTCGATCTCGCCAAGCCGGCACGGGTCGACAAGGCTTTTACCCTCGACGCCGCGGATGGGGCTCCGGCGCGGCTGGTCTTGGATCTCGTGGCGACCGATCGCGAGAGTTTTTTGCGCCAAGTTGCCTCGGACAGCAAAATCGCCGTCGCCGAACCGCCGCCTCGTGTTGCCCCGCAAGTCGATACCGGGGACCTGCGGCCGCTTGTCGTGCTTGATCCCGGTCATGGCGGCATCGACACCGGCACCAAGGCGCCGAACGGCGAACTGGAGAAGGATATCGTCCTCGATTTCGCCCAGCGCTTGCGCGAGCGCCTCGAGAAGACTGGCAAATACCGGGTGCTCATGACTCGCACCGACGACACTTTCATACCGCTTGACGACCGCGTGCGCATCGCACGCAACGCCGGCGCCTCGCTGTTCGTCTCGATTCATGCCAATTCATTGCCGCGCGGCGAAGGCGACGCCCAGGGCGCGAGCATCTATACGCTTTCGGACACCGCTTCCGACGCGGAATCGGAACGGCTGGCCGAGCAGGAGAACCGTGCCGACGTTATTGCCGGCGTCGATCTCAAGTCCGAGCCACAAGATGTCGCCGGCATCTTGATTGATCTGGCGCAGCGCGAGACCAAGACCTTTTCGGTGCAATTCGCGCAGAAACTCGCCGGCGATATGAAGGCCGTAGCGCGGCTGCACAAGAACCCGCTGAAATCGGCGGGGTTCCGGGTCCTGCGGGCGCCCGATGTACCGTCGGTGCTGGTCGAATTAGGCTACGTATCGAATCGGCAGGATTTGCAATCGTTGTTATCCGATACCTGGCGCAATCGAACGGCGGATTCGATGGCACGGGCTATCGACGGTTTCTTCGCCACACACGTTGCGGGCGCCCGAACCGGGGCGAACTGAGGCTATTTGTGCCCCAATGGCCTCAGTTTGAACAAAAAACGGAGCGACGACAGTCGATAGGCGGAGGGCTCTCTAGCGGTTTAGAGCCAATACTGTCAGAGTGGGTCTCGGCTTGGCGGGTAGGTCGGACCGATCAGGCGCCTGTGTGGGTGGGGCAGGACATTCTCAATGAAAGTCCTTTTGCGGTTCCTCGGATTCCTGTTCGCGGCGGGAACGATCCTGTTCATCGCGGGCGTCTGCACGGCCGCCGGACTGATGTGGCATTACTCCAAGGACCTGCCGGATTACTCGCAGCTCCAGGATTACGAGCCGCCCGTCATGACGCGGGTGCACGCGGCCGACGGCTCGCTGCTTGCGGAATACGCCAAGGAACGGCGCCTCTATCTGCCGATTCAGGCGATACCGAAGCTCGTCACCAACGCTTTCGTCGCGGCTGAGGACAAGAATTTCTACCAGCATCCCGGCATCGACATTTACGGCATCGCCCGCGCCGGTTTGCTCTATGTCGAGAATTACGGCAGCAACCGCCGGCCGCAAGGCGCCTCGACGATTACCCAACAGGTCGCCAAGAACTTCCTTCTGACGAACGAAGTGTCGTTCACGCGTAAGATCAAAGAGGCGCTTTTGGCGCTCAAGATCGAGCGCACCTATTCGAAACAGAAGATCCTCGAGCTTTATCTCAACGAGATTTATCTCGGTTTCGGCGCCTATGGCGTAGCCGCGGCTTCGCTACTGTACTTCGATAAATCGGTGCATGAGCTTTCGATCGCCGAGGCGGCCTACCTCGCGGCGCTGCCCAAGGGACCCAACAATTACAACCCGTTCCGCCGCCGCGACGAAGCGATTGCGCGCCGCAATTACGTGATCGATCGCATGGTGGAGGATGGCTATATCGCAGCCGCCGCCGGCGATAAGGCCAAGAAAGAACCGCTTGACGTCACCGCGCGGCCGACGGGAGCGCACATTTTTGCGGCGGAATATTTCGCCGAAGAAGTGCGGCGCTACATTTATGACAATTACGGTGAGAAGAAACTGTACGAGGGTGGTCTGTCGGTTCGCACCACGCTCGATCCCAAGCTGCAGATGCTGGCGCGAAAGACGATGGTCAACGGGCTCGTCAATTTCGACGAGACCCAAGGCTATCGTGGACCCGTTGCCAAAATCGATGTCAGCGGCGACTGGGGCGTCAAACTCGCCGATGTGAAATCGCTGTCCGATATCGATCCCTGGCGGCTTGCGGTCGTGCTCGAAGTGACCGATCAGTCGGCGCGCATCGGCTTGCAGCCGGCGCGCGATCCGGGCGGCGCCGTGGTCAAGGCGCGGACCATCGGCACCCTTCCGCTCGAGGGCGTCAAGTGGGCGATAAAATCGGGCGGCAAACAGGGGCAACGCGTTGGGCAGGTGGTTTCACCCGGCGACGTTGTCTATGTCGAACCGTTGGGCGATCAGAGTCAGAATCAGTACCGCCTGCGCCAAGTGCCGGAAATCTCCGGCGCGATGGTGGTGATGGACCCGCACACCGGACGTGTATTGGCCATGGTGGGCGGCTTCTCCTTCGACCAGAGCCAGTTCAACCGAGCCACCCAGGCGTTGCGGCAGCCGGGCTCATCCTTCAAGCCCATCGTTTACGCGGCCGCCCTCGATAATGGCTACACGCCCTCGAGTATCGTCATGGATGCGCCCCTCGAGATCGACATGGGGCAGGGCGGCGGAATTTGGCGACCGGAGAATTACGGCGGCAAGTTCTTCGGGCCTTCGACGTTGCGCTTTGGCCTCGAACAGTCGCGCAACGTGATGACGGTGCGTCTCGCTCAGGACATCGGCATGCCGCTGATCTCCGAATACGCCAAACGCTTTGGCGTCTATGACGAGCTGCCGCCCTATCTCTCCTACGCGCTTGGCGCCGGCGAGACGACGGTTCTTCGCATGGTGACGGCCTATTCGATGTTCGATAACGGCGGCCGAAGGGTCAAGCCGACATTGATCGACCGCATTCAGGACCGTTACGGCCACACCATCTACAAACATGACGAACGCGAATGCGTCGGCTGTGACGCGGCCAAATGGGACAATCAGCCCGAGCCGACGCTGATCGATCGGCGCGAGCAGGTGATCGATCCGATGACCGCCTATCAGGTCACCTCGTTGATGGAGGGCGTCGTCCAGCGTGGCACGGCGACCGTGGTCAGGGAGGTCGGCAAGCCGATTGCCGGCAAGACCGGCACCACCAACGATGAAAAAGATGTCTGGTTCATCGGCTTTTCGCCCGACATCGTGTGCGGCGTCTACATGGGCTACGACAAGCCGCGCCATATTGGCCGTCTTGCCACCGGCGGCCATCTGGCTGCGCCGGTCGTCAAGGATTTCCTCAAAGTCGCATTGGCCGACAAGCCGCCGATCCCATTCCGTGTCCCGCCGGGCATCAAGCTCATCCGGGTCGACGCAAGGACCGGCATGCGTGCCGGCCCGGGCGATACGCGCGTCATCCTGGAGGCCTTCAAGCCGGGGACCGCGCCGCCCGACAACTACTCTGTCGTCGGCACGGAGACAGCGAATGGCACTCCGGTCGCGGTCTCGCCCGACGCCGACCGCGCGGTTCGCAGCGGCACGGGCGGATTGTACTGACGCTCGGCTGACGAATGCGCTCGGCGCATTGCGGCCGCCGCCGTAACCCATTACATCAAACGGCCCATCAGCCATTCATCGCTGTGACAGCGCCGGCGGGACCTTAGAAATGCGCGCGGAAATCGAGACCCTCGTCGAGGACATCAAGCAGTCGGTCGGGCTGCTGAGGAGGCATCTTTGACGTCGACAAGGCGCGCGCGCGGCTTGCCGAACTGAACGCACAGGCTGAAGACCCCAGTCTCTGGAACGATCCCCAACGCGCCAGCCGCGTGATGCAGGAACGCACCTCGCTCGATGATCAGCTTGGCGCAATCTCGCGGATCGAGCAGGAACTCGACGATCAGCTGACCTTGATCGAACTCGGCGAGGCCGAGAACGATCAAAAGGTGATTGGCGAGGCGGAAGCGGCGTTGCGCAAGCTCAAGGCCGAAGTTTCCCGCCGCGAACTCGAAGCGCTTCTCTCCGGCGAGGCCGATGCCAACGATTGCTATCTCGAAGTTCATGCCGGCGCCGGCGGCACTGAAAGCCAGGACTGGGCCAGTATGCTGTTGCGCATGTATGTGCGCTGGGCCGAACAGCATGGCTTCAAGGTCGATTACATCGAGGAGACCCAGGGCGAAGAGGCGGGCATCAAGTCGGCTACGATCGAGATCAAGGGCCGCAACGCCTATGGCTGGCTCAAGACCGAAAATGGCGTGCATCGCCTGGTGCGCATTTCGCCGTTCGACTCCAATGCGCGCCGCCATACGTCGTTCGCCAGCGTGAACGTCTATCCCGTGGTCGACGATCGCATCAACATCGACATCAAGGAATCCGACGTGCGGACCGACACGATGCGCGCCGGCGGCGCCGGCGGTCAACACGTCAATAAGACCGAGTCAGCGATCCGCCTCACGCACATTCCGACCAACATCGTGGTGGTGTGCCAGAATGACCGCTCGCAGCATCGTAACCGGGCCCAGGCGTGGCAGATGCTGCGCGCCAAGCTTTACGAACTTGAGCTGAAAAAGCGCGAGGAGAAGGCCGCCGCCGATCAGGCTGCCAAAACCGACATCGGCTGGGGCCACCAAATACGCTCTTACGTGCTGCAGCCCTATCAGATGGTCAAAGATCTACGCACCGGCGTGGCGACGTCGAATACGGCCGCCGTTCTCGACGGCGACATCGACCAGTTCACCGAAGCCGCGCTTGCCCAGAAGGCATTCGGGACTGTGCCGACAGAGGTCGAGGATGTGGAGTAGGGACTGATCCGCGCGTCCCGAACTTAGCTGCCGAACAGCTTTTCCCCGGCGTTGAGAAATCTCTCCGGATTGACCGCCTCGCCGTTGACGCGCGTTTCGTAATGCAGATGCGGTCCGGTGGAGCGTCCGGTCGAGCCGACCCGCCCGACAACCTGTCCGATCCGGATTGTATCGCCGACGCGAACGTCGATCTCTGAAAGGTGTCCGTAACGGGTCGCGAGCCCGTTGCCGTGTTCGATTTCGACCATTTTGCCGTAGCCGCCGCTCCAGCCGGCATTGGTGACCTTGCCGGCGGCCGTTGCATGAACCGCCTCGCCTATTTCGCCGCGGAAATCGATGCCGGTGTGCATCGCCGCGACGTGCACGAACGGATCGACGCGCACGCCGAACGGAGAGGAAATATCGATCTCGCCGGTGACGGGTTTGCGCACCGGCACCGAAGCGAGCGTTGTGCTCAGCCGGTCGGCGTAAGCGCGCGCGATGTTGACGCGCATGAGTTCGCGTTCAAAGCCTTGGCTTTCGGGTGGCAGTTTGACCGGGACGAAGGGGCCTCCGACACCGCTCGGCGGCGGGGCGAGCCTAAGACCGATCTCGGCGAGGACCTCGCGCATTTTGCGGGCCTTACCTTCGTAGCGCTGCTGCATTTGGTCGAGCGTTGCGGTTTCGCGCTTTTCGACGCGATCGAGCGACGCCTCAATGCGACCGAATTTTGCACTGAGGTCGGCATCTTTGCCCGACTTGCGCGCTTTCGGCGCGAAATAAGGTTGCAGCAGCGTGCTGCGATCGGTGCGTTGTGGCGTCACGAAGGTGTCGCTGATCGGCGAAGGCTTCAGGCCGGGTGCCGGGTCGACGGCGTTCCGCGACGCCGGTTTGAGCGAGCCGGTCGTCGTTGGATCGGCGACGCCGCTCAATGCCGTGGCCCGGGACTCGAGCGTGGCCTGGCGGCGCTGCAAGTCATCGAGTTTCTGTTCGAACTGCTCCTGGTCGAGCAATTGTCGACTGGTGGTGCGGTCGATCTGGGCGCGCAATTCCGCGATACGATCTTCATAAGCGAATTGCTGCTCGGTCTGGCGCGCGATCAGACCCTTAAGGACGTCGTCCCGGAACGCGAAATAGGTTGCCGTCACGATCGACCAACTGGCCATGATCACCACGGTGCCGACCACGATCCAAAATGCGACTGGCCCAAGCCGGACCTGCCGTCCCGCGTGCGCAATCGTATAGCCGGCGCCATTGGCCGGGCGTCTCATCCCATGCTGGCGGGGCTCGACCCTGCGACCGTGATCGCGACCACTATGGTCGCGTCCGCTGTGACTGTGATGCTCGCGGCCGTGATGCTCGCGTATGTTATGTTCACTCGCCGTATGCTGCGCGCGCGCAGTCTGCATCGACGATTGAGACGCTGTACCCTGCGACATTGACGCTCCCACCCGGACCGGTTGGCACCGGACTCACCCTACCCGGGCGGGAATTTGCGCAGGTTATGGTTAATATTCGGCAAAACTCAGCGTGCTTTTTGCTGACTTGGGTAAATGCTTCGGCAACCGCCGCTCCAATCGCAATAGCGCCCCGGCATCGACGGCGAATGATCGCTGAGAAAAAACAAAACGCTACAGGCGAGTTCTCATCTCGATTTGGAATTGACGACCGATCGAGCTGCGCAACGCCTTTACAACGCTTTGGCGGCCGCCAGCACGTCCTCGGCGTGGCCGTCGACCGACACCTTCGGCCACACCCGGGCGATCTTCAGGTCGGGCCCGATCAGAAACGTGGTGCGAACAATGCCCATGAACTTCCTGCCGTATAGGGATTTTTCCTGCCACACGTCATAGGCCTCCAACATCCGGTGGGTCTCGTCCGACGCCAGCGCGATGGAAAGATCATGCTTGGCCTTGAACGCATCCTGCGCTGGCACTGGATCGGCGGAAACGCCGAGGACCTCTGTCCCGGCGCGCGCAAAGTCTGACTTGAGGCGGGAAAAGTCGATCGATTCCTTGGTGCAACCTGGCGTATCGGCGCGCGGATAGAAATAGAGGACCAGTTTGCGCCCAGCGAAGTCCTTGAGCGAGACGGCTCCGCCGCCGTCGCGGGGGAGGTTGAAGGCCGGAGCTTTGGCGCCGGCGCCGATCTTGGGCTGGGCCAACTCCTTTTTGTTCTTCTTTTGGGCCTTCATGTGAGGCTTACTTTTGGGTTTGTCTTTGGATCTGGACTTGTCTTTGGACATCGACTTGTCCTTGGACGTGGGCTTGCGGACCATGTGCCTTCCTTTCGACGCTTTCGGAAGGCCATTCTTCACTGCCAGAATATGCGCGCAAGCGGGGGGTGGCTGATTGAGGGGCCCGCGCTCAAGATGCGTGACCCGGCATCGGCAAACGTGTGACAGCACCACGGACGAGGGGACGCCCGAGGGGGCATGACTTATCAAGACCGGCAGAACACGGCGCTTCCGAAGCGGGAGTTGGTCGTCCACCCGCGGCGTCGAGGGAGTCTGACCGCAGCACACCGCGGCGAGCGCGTTGCTGACAGCCGCTACATGGCGGCTTACCGCCGGCTGCTCGCGCGGCATCGGCGTCTCATCCGCCGGGTCGGAATAGGCGTTGGAGCTCTTGCCGGTCTGCTGATCGTCGCCTGCCTCGGACTTTGGTGGCGGCTTTCGAGCGGACCCATTCAGCTCGATGTTGCGACCCCCTGGCTCGCGGCCGCCATCGAGGAGAACTTCGGCGGCGTGCAGAGCGTCCAAGTCGGCGGGACTCAGATCGAGCGAACCGAGAATGGCGGCGCAGCGGTACGCATTCGCGATATCGTTGTGCGCGATCCCGACGGCACGGTGGTGGCAAGCGCGCCGAAGGCTGAGGTCCGGGTATCGGGCATGAGCCTCTTGAGCGGTCACATGCGCGCCGAGAGCCTCAACCTCGTCGGCGCTGAAATGTCCGTGCGCATCGAGCACGACGGCGAAGTGACCGTTTTCGCGGGCGCCGACAAGCATCCGATCGCCACAGCGTCGGTGCCGCCCGACGCCGGAGTCGTCTCCGCTGCGGGAGGAACGCATGCCGCGCGCGCGGGCTCGACGGTCACACCACCCGTGGCAGCTCCGCCCAAAACGTTGCCTTCCGCCGGGCTGCCGGCGACGCCGCCACACGCGGGCGATGGCCTCGCTGCCCTGTTGTCCTGGATTGATGGGATCGGCGAGAGCGGACTTGACGGCCACGAGCTGCGCGAACTCGGCCTCAAGAACGGCAACCTGACCGTCGACGACGAGCGCAGCGGCAAGCGTTGGACTTTCAAGGACATCACGCTCAGCATGGAACGGCCGCATGGCGGTGGCCTTGTCGTGACCGTAGGTTCGGACAATCGCGAACGGCCGTGGGGTCTGACGGCGTCGATCAAGCCGACCCGAAACGGCATCCGGCGCGTCGAACTTGAAGCGCGCAAAGTGTCCGCCAGTGATCTGCTCCTGGCGTTGCGTCTCGGAGATGGAAATCTGCAAACCAATTTGCCGTTGTCGGCGAGCCTGCGCGGGGAGTTCGGACCGGACGGAATACCGCAATCCCTGACGGGACGGATCGTCGCCGACGCCGGATATATCAGCGATGGCGATGACACCGACGGCCGGATTGATTTCGACCGCGCCGAATTCAAATTTGATTGGGACGGTTCAAACCGTGTTTTGTCGGTGCCGTTCCAAATTCTTTCCGGGAGCGATCGGATGACCCTGATGGGTCAGGTCGAAGTCCCTCCGGTTCCCGGCGGCGTTTGGTCGTTCAAAGTTGGCGGCGGTACGGTGGTTCTCGGAAACGGCGGCGCGCCGGGCGACGCGCTGGTGCTGAACCGCGTTGCCGTGACCGGTCACTTCGATCCAACCAAGCGGCGCTTTGTCGTCGATGAAGGCGATCTCGGCAATGCCGATGTCGGCGTCGCCATGTCGGGCAATGCGGATTATTCTGGCGGCGACCTTCGTCTGGCCGCGGGCTTTGCGGCGACACGCATGCCGGTCTCCGCCATGAAACGGCTGTGGCCGGTCTTTATCTCGCCCAAGGTGCGCGACTGGTTCAATGAGCACCTGATGAGCGGCACCGTGGAGCACATCACGGCGGCGGTGAATGCCCCGTTGAACACGCTCAAAGCGAGCGGTCCGCCGATCCCCGATGATGGCCTGTCGCTCGATGCAACCGCGTCGGGTTGCTTGATCCGGCCGGTCGCGGGTCTGCCTGCGCTTCGGGACGCCGACCTCAATGTGCACATTGTGGGACGCGATGCCCAAATCACGCTCGGCAAGGCGACCGCGGATCTGCCCTCCGGGCGAAAACTGGTGATGTCCTCAGGCCTGTTCGAAGTGCCCGACACCGCGCCCCACGAGCCTCCCGCGCGGGTCCACTTCAAGCTTGATGGACCGGTTCCGGCGGCGCTTGAACTGTTGTCGACGGATCGGCTGCGCGACACTGCCGGCGTTCCGTTCGACCCGGCGACAACGCGTGGAACGATGACGGCTCTCGTTTCGCTCGCGATGCCGCTCAAGCCCGATCTGCCACCCGGCTCGACCAACTACGCCGTCGCGGTCGATGCAACGAACTTTTCCGCGGACCACCTGATCATGGGGCAGAAGGTCGATGCCGCGGCGCTGCACGTGACGGCCAATCCGCAGGGCTTCCAACTCAAAGGCGACGTCAAGATCGGCGGCACGCCGGCGAGCCTCGAGTACAAAAAGGCGCGGGGCGACAGCGATGCCGAGATTCATATTCAAGGCATGCTCGACGAGACGGCGCGAAACAATCTGGGTCTTGATCCGCTGAATTCGATCAACGGCTCCATACCGATCAAGCTGGCGGGCCGCGTCAGTTCATCGTCGGACCGCGATGGCCGTTTCGCTGTTGAAGCCGATCTGACGTCCGCTCAAATCTCCGGCTTTTTGCCGGGCTGGGTCAAAGCCGCCGGTAAACCGGCGCGTGCGACCTTCAACGTGACGACCAAGCCGCAATCGACTCGCATCGACGATCTCGTCATCGAGGGCGCCGGCGGCGGTGTGAAGGGCACGATCGAGCTTGACGGCTCGGGCGACCTGCAATCAGCCAATTTTCCGTCCTACGGTTTCTCCGATGGCGACAAAGCGAGCCTCAAGGTCGACCGCGCGTCGGACGGGGCGCTCCGAGTCGTGATGCGGGGCGAGGTCTATGACGGCCGCGGCTTTATCAAGTCCATTACGAGCGGACCACCAGCGCCGCCCGCGCAGTCCGGCAAGCGCCAGGCGCAAACGCCCGACATTGATCTCGACATGAAACTCGGCGCCGTCGTCGGCTATGACGGCGAAGCGGTGCGCAGTTTCGATCTGAAGGCGTCGCGCCGAGCGGGCGAAATTCGCAGCCTGGGATTCAGCGCCAAGATCGGGCGCGATGCCACGCTCACGGCTGAACTTCGTGGCCGGTCAGGCGGTCGTCAGGTGGTCGCGCTGGAGAGCGGCGATGCCGGCGCGCTGCTGCGGTTCACCGATGTCTACTCACGGATGAACGGCGGACAGATGTCCCTGGTGATGGACGCTCCTTCGGCGGAGAATCCGATGCAACAGGGCACGCTCTACGTCCGCAATTTTGCGGTCCACGATGAATCGCAGTTGCAGCGCGCGGTCGCGCAAAATGGTGTTGAGGTCCAGCGCAACATGGATTTCTCCAGCATGCGGGTCGACTTCACCAAGACACCAGGACGTGTGTCCCTGCGCGAAGGGGTCGTGCGCGGGCCGCTTCTCGGCGCGACCATCGACGGGATGCTCGATTACACGCGTGATGAGGTGCATTTGCGCGGAACGCTGGTGCCGCTCTATGGCCCGAACAATCTGCTCGGCCAATTGCCCATCGTCGGCTTGTTCCTCGGCGGCGAGAAGGAAGGCCTGGTCGGAATCACCTACGAAGTGGTCGGCAAGCCGGGCAATCCGGTCCTTCACATCAATCCGATTTCAGCCCTGGCGCCGGGACTGCTGCGCAAGGTCTTCGAATTTCCCGCGGGCAACGTTCCGAATGCCACCCAGCAATAATAATAATAAGGTCAGTTGGGCTTGAGCAGGACGTGGCGTTTCCTGCCGAGTGAAAGCTTGATCACACCCTGCGGCGTCAGATTATTTGCGGTCAATACCATCTTTTCATCAGTGACAGTGGCATCATTGACTTTTAGTCCGCCGTTTTTGATTTGACGGCGAGCCTCGCCGTTCGACGTAACAAGGCCGGCTTGCACAAAAGCATTCAGAACGCTGAGCCCCGACGGCTCTATGATTGCGTTCGAATTGACGGTCGGGAGATTCTCCGCAAGCGATCCTTCTTCGAAGGTTTGTCTCGCCGTCTCGGCCGCTTCCTCCGCCACCGCCTCACCATGCACCAAGGCTGTCGCGTTGGTCGCTAAGATCTTCTTGGCCTCATTGATCTCGGCGCCTTTGAGGGCACTGAGGCGTTCGATCTCGTCGAGCGGCATGATCGTGAACAGCTTCAGGAAACGTGTGACGTCGGCGTCTTCGGTGTTGCGCCAGTACTGCCAATATCCGTAGGGGCTCACCAGGTCGGCGTTGAGCCACACCGCGCCGGCCGCGGTCTTGCCCATCTTGGCGCCCGACGACGTGGTAATCAGCGGCGAGGTGAGGGCGAAGAGTTGCGCATTGTGCAGACGGCGGCCCAGGTCGATGCCGTTGACGATATTGCCCCATTGATCGGAGCCGCCCATCTGCAGCACGCAGCCGTAACGCCGGTAGAGCTCGACGAAATCGTAGGCTTGCAGAATCATGTAGTTGAATTCGAGGAACGAAAGTTCCTGTTGGCGTTCGAGGCGCAGCTTCACCGAGTTGAATGCGAGCATCCGGTTGATGGAAAAATGCCGGCCGATGTCGCGCAGGAAGTCGATGTAGTTCAGCGTGTTGAGCCAGTCGGCATTGTTCGCCATGACGGCGTTGCCGCCGGCATTCTCGAATTTGAGAAATTTCGCAAATATCGCGCGAATGCCTTTGAGGTTTTCATTGATCTGCTCGTCGGTCAAAAGCCGGCGGCTTTCGTCTTTGCCGGACGGATCTCCGACGCGCGTGGTGCCGCCGCCCATGAGCGCGATCGGCCGATGGCCGGTTTGCTGCAGCCAGTGCAACATCATGATCGGCAACAGCGAACCAACGTGAAGTGACGCCGCCGTGCAGTCGAAGCCGATATATGCCGTGACGGTTCCGGCGCGCGCCAGCGCGTCCAGCGCCTCGGGTTCCGAGACTTGATGGATAAAGCCTCGTGTGGCGAGGACGTTCAGGAAGTCTGACTTATAGGCGCTCATCGGTGTCCGGCAGCGTAAGCCCCGGCTCACCGCCGCGGCGGCGCTGGTGTAACAGGTCCGCGGTGCGATTCAAACGAAGAACGCAGCCACCGAGTTCAGCCAAAGTACGCGGCCCACGTTGCCGGACACAACCGGCGTACCGCGCCCGCTGACCGGCGGCATGCCGGCGCATCCGTGGGACAGCGCCAGTTTATCGATCTAAGCATGGCTATGAACTTTTTGGGTGCCGGTGACGCGTTTCTCAAGCGCCCTGAGCAGGACGTAGAAGACCGGCGTCAGGAACAGTCCGAAGAACGTCACGCCCAGCATGCCGAAGAACACCGCGACGCCCATCGCGTGGCGCATTTCCGCGCCCGCCCCCGAGGACAGGACGAGCGGCACCACGCCCATGATGAATGCAAAGCTCGTCATCAAAATCGGCCGAAGCCTGAGCCGCGCCGCTTCGATGGCCGCGTCCAAGGTCGGGCGGCCCTGAATTTCCAGTTCGCGCGCAAATTCCACGATCAGAATCGCATTCTTGCACGCCAGGCCGATGAGCACGAACAAACCGATCTGGGTGAAGATGTTGTTGTCGCCGCCGGTGAGCCATACACCGGTAATTGCCGAGAATAGACACATCGGCACGATGAGAATAATCGCAAGCGGCAGGAACAAGCTTTCATACTGGGCCGCCAACACCAGAAACACGAGGAGCACGCAGATCGGAAACACGAGCAGCGCTGTGTCGCCGGCGAGAATTTGCTGGTAGGTCAAGTCGGTCCACTCAAAGCGCATGCCTTTAGGCAAAGTCTCGTCAAGGATCTTGGCGATCGCCGCTTGCGCCTGGCCGGAGGAGTAGCCGGGCGCCGGAGCGCCATTAAGATCCGCGCTGCGGAATCCGTTGTAGCGAAGCGCGCTGTCGGGTCCCGTGGTTTGACTGACGGTCACCACGGCGCCGAGCGGCACCATCTTGCCTGATGCGTTGCGGACTTTCAGCCGCAGAATGTCGTCAGGTTTGGTGCGAAACGGCGTGTCGGCCTGGGCGATCACCTCGTAGGTGCGGCCAAAACGATTGAAGTCGTTGACATAGATCGAGCCCAGATAGGTCTGCATGGTGTCGAACACGTCCTGCACGTCGACACCGAGCTGCATCGCCTTGGTACGATCGAGATGCGCGTAAAGTTGCGGCACGCCGATGTTGAAATTGGAAAAGACGCCCGCCAGTGCCGGCGTTTTCGCCGCCTTCGACTGAACCTGCGCCATCACCTGATTGAGCACTTCGTCGCCCTGGTCGGTGCGATCTTCGACTTGCAGTTTGAATCCGGCGATTGTTCCAAGGCCGTTCACCGGCGGCGGTGGAAAAATGGCGATCACGGCGTCGCGGATGCCGGCGAACTTGGCCTGCAATTTTTGTGAAATCGCAAAGCCGGACAGGTCCGGTGAGGTGCGCTGATCGAACGGTTTGAGGGTCTCGAACACGATGCCGGCTGACGGGCTGCTGATGAAGCCGTTGATAGAAAGGCCCGGAAACGCGACGGCACTTTGCACGCCCGGCTCCTTGAGCGCGATCTCGGACATTTGCCGGATCACCTTCTCGGTGCGGTCAAGAGTGGCGCCTTGCGGGAGCTGTGCGAAACTCACCAGATATTGCTTGTCCTGCAGGGGCACGAAGCCCGGCGGCACGGTCCGAAAGCCGAGGACGGTCGCGCCGAGCAGCACCGCATAGATGCCGACGGCGACGAACTTGCGGGAGAGAATGCCACCGACGCCGCGGCTGTAGCCGCGCGAGCCGTACTGGAACAGGCGGTTAAAGCGCGTGAAGAAGCGGTCCGAGCACGGTTTCCATGCCGCGCGCCAGCGCATCTTTCGGCGCGCCGTGGCCCTTCAGCAAAAGTGCGGATAATGCTGGCGACAGCGTCAATGAGTTGAACGCAGAAATGATGGTCGAGAATGCGATCGTGAGCGCAAACTGGCGGTAGAACTCGCCGGTCAGGCCGCTGATGAATGCGATTGGCACGAAAACCGCGCACAACACGAGCGCAATGGCGATGATCGGGCCGGTCACTTCGCTCATGGCTTGCAACGTCGCCTCGCGAGGGTGCAGGCCGGCTTCGATATTACGCTCGACGTTCTCCACCACGACGATAGCGTCGTCGACCACGATGCCGATGGCCAGCACCAGGCCGAACAACGACAACGCGTTAATCGAAAAGCCGAACAGCAGCATTGCCGCGAAAGTGCCGATGATCGATGTCGGGACTGCCAGCAGCGGAATGATTGATGCGCGCCAAGTCTGCAGAAACAGGATGACGACCAGGACCACCAGCAACACCGCTTCAAGCAGCGTGTGCACAACCGCTTTGATCGAGTCGCGCACAAACACGGTCGGGTCATAGACGATGCTGTAATCCATACCCTGCGGGAAGTTCTGCTTCAATTCTTCCATCGTGGCGCGGACGCGATCGGAAATCTCGATGGCGTTCGAGCCGGGAGCCTGGAAGATCGGGATGGCGACCGCCTGCTGATTGTCGAGCAGCGAACGCAGACTGTATCCCGAGGCGTCGATTTGCACGCGCGCCACGTCGCCCAAGCGCGTGATGACGCCATTTTGATTCTTGATCACGATCTGGCTGAACTGTGCGGAATCGGACAGCCGCCCCTCGACGGTGATCGGCAGTTGCAGCTCGCCTTTCTGGCTGTAAGGCGGACCGTTGACGACGCCTGCGGCCACTTGCACGTTCTGGCGCCGGACTGCGTTCACAACATCGTCGGCGGTCAGGCCGAGCTCGGCGATCTTCTGCGGATCGAGCCAGATGCGCATGGCGTAATCGCCCGAGCCGAACAGCTGAACGCTGCCGATGCCTTCGATCTTGGCAAGCTGGTCCTTGACGTTGAGGACCGCATAGTTGCGCAGATAAAGCATGTCGTAACGGCCGTCCGGTGACGTGAGGTGCACGACCATCGTCAGGTCGGGCGAGCTCTTCACCGTCGTCACGCCGAGATTTCTGGTTACGTCGGGCAGGCGGGGCAGGGCCTGGTTGACGCGGTTCTGCACCAGCTGCTGCGCGAGGTTGGGGTCGGTTCCGAGCTTGAAGGTGACGGTCAGTGTCAGCGTGCCGTCGCTCGCCGCCTGCGAGAACATGTAGAGCATGTTCTCGGTTCCGTTGATCTGCTCTTCCAGAGGCGTCGCCACAGTGTTGGCGACGGTCTCGGGATTGGCGCCGGGGAACAAGGCGGTGACGACGACCGAAGGCGGAACGACTTCCGGATATTCCGAGATCGGCAGTTGCGTCATGGCGATCAGGCCCGCCAGAAAGATGGCGATCGAGATCACCCCGGCAAAAATCGGCCGGTCGATGAAGAATTTCGACAGGGACATTTGAGCCTTCCCGCCGGAGCGATGAAACTCCGGATCAGTTGCTCGCGATCAATTGCTTGCGGTTTCGCGATCTGTTTGCGGCTGCACGAGAGCGCCGGGCGCGAGATGTTGCAGGTGATCGAGGATCACGCGATCCCCGGCCTTGAGGCCGACTTTCACGACGCGGTTGCCGTCCACCTGAGGGCCGAGCTGAACGGCCCGGTATTCCGCCTTATCACCGTTGCTGACCACGTAAACGAAGCGCTTGCTCTGATCGTTGCCGACGGCGCTTTCCGGAACGACGAGCGCTTGATCGAGCGTGCCTTCGCCCATTCGCACCGACACGAACATTCCGGGAATGAGCGTGCCGTCGCTATTGTCGAAGCGGGCACGCGCACGGATCGTTCCGGATCCGGGATCAATTCTGTTGTCGAAGCTTTCGATGTGACCATGATAGACGTGGGCGTCGTCGCCCTTGATCGCGAGTTCCACTGGAACGGTCTGCTGGCGGTCCTGCGTCTGGCCGTAGCTGCGCACGCTGTTGAGGTATGTCTGCTCGTCGACATCGAAATCGGCATAGACACCATTGTCGGACACGATCGAGGCGAGAAGCGGTGGCGGCGTGGTCGGGGAGCCCACCAGATTGCCGAGAGTGATTTCGGCCCGGCTGATGCGACCCGAGATCGGCGCTTTCACGTATGCGTAATCGACGTTGATTTGCGCCGCTGTGAGGGCAGCGGTGGCTGACTTGACCGCGGCCTCCGCGACCGCGTCGGCATTGACGCGCTGATCGTAAATTTCCTGAGATAACGCACTGGTCTTGACGAGTTGGCTGCCCCGGTCCCTCTCGGCCTTGGCGAATTTGGCGTTATTGACCGCGGTGGCGAGATCGGCTTCCGCCTTGGTGACCGCCGCCTCATAAGGACGCGGATCGATCACGAACAAAACATCGCCGGCGTTCACTCGCTGCCCGTCGTGAAAACGGATTTCGGTGATGCGCCCCGATACTTGCGGCCTGATTTCGGCATAATCGACGGCATCGATGCGGCCGGAAAAATCCGCGAACGGATGCACCAGGCGCGGCGATAGCGTGCTGACCGTCACGGGCGTTGCCGTTGGCGCCGCCGCCGCTGCGGGACGCGACTTGGCGGCGCCGTGGTAGACCAAATATCCGCTGCCTAACGCCAGCAAAACGGCAGCGCCCAGCAGTCGCCGTTTTCGGCCGGCATGGGTGCGCGGCGTGTTGTCGTCCTTATCCGTGTCGGAGCGCTGGGCCGGAACGTCGTTGAGGAGATCTGTCATGGGGGGATTTCCGGATATCTATATTGAGCGCTACAAATATGGGCTGGACAGAAATCGTCAAGGGACTTATATAGTGATCAATATATAAAATGTGGAGGTACATGGTGCGCACAGGTCGTCCCCGCGAGTTTTGCGTGGATGAGGTCCTCGATCGCGCCATGACGGTGTTTTGGCGCCAGGGTTATGAAGGCGCATCCATTTCCGCGCTGACTACCGCAATGGGCATCAGTACGCCCAGCCTGTATGCCTGCTTCGGCAACAAGGAAGCCCTGTTCCAGGCGGTGCTGGAACGTTATGACGCCCGTCGAAAAGACTTCATGGACGCCGTGCTCGCCGCACCCGACGCGCGCGCCGTCGCCGAATTGTTCCTGCATGGCCTGTCGGACTTTGTCGCCGATACTGGCGGCGCAAATCCGCCGGGGTGTCTGCTGCTGCAGAGCGGTCTCTCCTGCGGCGACTCGGAAATTCCGGAGTTGCTGGCGGCCCAGCGTGCTGAGAAGGAGGCCGCGCTGCGTGGACGTTTTGAGCGCGCCAAGAAGAGCGGCGATCTGCCCCAAAGCGCGAGTGCGGCGGCGCTTGCCCGTTATCTGATGGTGATCGCGAACGGGATGTGTGTTCAGGCCGCGTCCGGCGCATCCGCCAAGGATTTGCATCAGGTGGCGGCGATGGCTCTCGCGGGCTGGCCTGGCACGGCAGATGCAGCCGAGGCGAAAGGCAAGGCACCGAGGCGCAAAAGCTGCATGCAAGAGGTTGTCGCCTGATTTGATCGGGCGCGATTTGGTTCGAGTACCGTTTCCTAAGACGTGAACCAATAATCCAACTGCGACATTGGTTCGCTCGTCGAGCAGTCCCCACACCTGCCCCGTGTGCTAGGTTTAAGTTGAAGTTTGTGCATTGCCATGACGTAAGCCAGGGGCGGATATGAGGCGGCGCGATTTCATTGCATTTATCGGCAGCTCAGCGGTCGTTTGGCCGCTTGCCTCGCGTGCGCAAGAGGCAGGAATGCCGGTGATCGGCTTCTTGCACATCGCGACGCCGGCGCAGGACGCCTACATCGTTGCGGCATTTCAACAGGGTCTAAAAGAACTGGGCTATGCCCAAGGTCAAAACGCGGCCATCGAATACCGTTGGGCCGAAGGTCAGTATAATCGTTTGTCGGCCCTAGCCGCGGATTTGGCAGGCCGTCATGTCAATATAATCCTGGCTGGCGGCGGCATCGCACCAGCCAAGGCCGCCAAGGCTGCAACAAAAACTATTCCGATCGTCTTTGTGAGCGGTGACGACCCAGTCCAAGCAGGCCTCGTTCCGAGCCTCAATCATCCTGACGGCAATGTCACTGGTGTCGCATTTTTCAATAGCATCCTTGTGGGAAAGCGGCTGGCGCTGCTGCACGAACTGCTCCCCAGCGCGGCTTTGATCGTGTTCCTCGTCAACCCGCGTAGCCTTCAGGCGGAGCAAGAAACGCAGGATGCACAAAAAGCTGCGGGAACTCTCGGACTCAAACTGCAAATTCTCGATGCAAGCAGTCCGGATGATATCGATAGTGGTTTTGCGAAGGCACACGCGCTGCAGGCACAGGCGGTCTTGACCGCTGCTGATCCATTCCTCGGCGCCCGTCACGACCAGATCGCCGCTCTCGCCGCACGATACGCACTGCCGGTGATGGGATCGACGCGAGAGTATGCTGCATCCGGAGCCCTCATCAGTTACGGCACCAGCGTTCGGGAAGCCTATCGGCAAGCCGGCATCTATGTCGGCCGCATCCTCAAGGGAGAGAAGGCTGCTGATCTACCTGTGATGCAGCCCACAAAGTTCGAGTTGATTCTGAACGCCAGGACTGCCAAGACGCTTGGATTGTCAATTCCGCAAAGTCTTCTGGTCGCTGCAGACGAATTGATCGAATAGCAGTCGCATTGCGGTGCATCGGCGGGTACGACAGCGCTTGGCCAAAAATCATAATTTAGCGAAGATCATCGCGTCATCATTCAGATGCGCCTGCCTTGCGCATTGCAGCTATCAATCTCTGTCGATCGGCTTCCCGGCGGAATGGGTAATAATCGCATAACTTGGTAATAGTGACCTCCGGATCGATTTCGAGATATGCGCTTAGCGCCCGCTTCGACTCTTGGGCATCGCCCCGCATGGCATTGGACGCGATCATCATCCGAAGCGCCGGCAGCCAGTTTGGCTTGACCCGCAGGGCCATCGCCGCCCAGCGTGCGGCTTCATCGTCGCGGCCGGCTATGAAATGGGCGAACGCCATGGCGCTTTGCGTAAGGAAAACACGAGGGTCGAGCGGATTGAGGCGAATCGCCTTGTTCAGGCTATCGATCGCCCCATCGGGATCGCCAGCGTAACCGCGGACCCAGCCACTGCGTTGCCAGGCGACGGCCAAGTTCACATCAAGATCGAGGGCCCGGTCGATCAGCAACAATGCACGGTCAAGGTCGAGAAAGAAGTAGGCATGCACGTGCCCCGCCCAACACAGTGCTACCGCGTCATCCGTGCCAATGTCGGCAGCGCGTTCGACCAGGCGGGAGATTTCCTTTTCATCAAAACTTGAGGCCCAACCATTGGCTTTGGCAAAATGGTGACACGAAGCGGCCAGCCCGTAGGGGGTTGAAAAGTCGCCGTCCATTGCAATTGCCGCGTTGAACAGTTGCAACGCTTTGGCGTTTTCTTCCGCCGTCCATCGGTTCCAGCTGGCAAGACCGCGAAGGTAAAAATCATAAGCCGCCAGATTGCCGGTCATATCCAACTTGGCCCGATCGATCTCGGCCTTCTCAAGCTGCGGTGCAATCGCTCCGACCACGCTCGTAACGAGTTGATCTTGCAGGTCGAAGATGTCGACCAAGTCGCCGTCGAAACGATCTGCCCACAAATGGCGGCCCGACTCGGCTTCGATGAATTGCCCGGTCACACGCACGCGGTTGCCGGACTTCCGCACGCTGCCTTCCAATATGTAACGGACGCCGAGCTCCTGCGCGACCTGCTTGGTATCGACCGGTTTTCCCTTGTAGGTGAACGACGAATTGCGGGCGATGACGAAGAAGGCGCGGTTGCGCGACAACGCCGTGATGATGTCCTCGACCACGCCGTCGATGAAGTAATCCTGTTCCGGATCGCCACTGAGGTTTACGAAAGGCAGAACCGCGATCGACGGCTTGTCGGCAAGTCCCGGCGAAGGCTTCTGCGGACCCGTCGCGGCTGGACTGCACTCCTCCTCTCGAACGGCGCCGACAAACCGCACGCCCCTGCGCGGTAGCGTCTTGATCAGCCTTTGCCGTCCGCCGGTGTCGCCGACCGCGCTCCTGGCTGCGTTGATCCGGTTGAACAATGCTGAGTCGGAAATGGCACGCCCATGCCAGACCGACGCCAAGAGGTCGTCCTTGCTGACCACACGATCGCGATTTCGGATCAAGTGAACAAGGAGATCGAAGACCTGGGGCTCGATAGCCACCAGGCTCGTCCCCCACCGGAGCTCGCGGCGATCCGTATCGAGCGCACAGTCCTCGAACAGATAGCGCAAGATTTCATTCCATTCGTCACGCCGCGCCCCGCGGCGACCCTAGCACAAGCCCTGCAAAGGAAAAATGGAGGGCACGCTAAGGCAAAATTGAGAGGTCCTGAAGGACGCGACGCTCGACCTCTGAGATGAGGAGGGCAGCTGACCAGCATCAGGAGGAGGACATGAATTTGCTCCCGTTCGCCGGCCGGGTTGCGACCCCCATCATCTGTGCTGTGGCGCTGTCGCTGTCGCAGGAGCCGTCGGCTTGGGCGGCCGACGTGCCATATGTCGTCAAGCCCATCGCCGAGATGAAGGTCAAGCAACTTCCGAAGGGTCCCCTGTACTGGCGGGTCGAGAATTTTCCCACGCTGGACCAGGCGAAGGCCGCCGCGAGCGCGTATCGTTGGAACCCGGACACGGTGAGCTATGACGGAAGGCCGTCGCTGACGGCCGAAGTCGCTGGAAAAGCGTGGCTGTTCACGCTTGGACCGCAAGGCGCGGCGACGCCCGGCGGAACGAAGATGGCCGAAATCGGCCCCGTACCAGCCATATCGGCACCCGAGTATCTCCTGCGCGTCAACTACGGGAGCGGACCTCCGGGAGCCAAGACACCGGTGCATTCGCATTCGGGCTCCGAAGCCTTCTACGTCGTCGCCGGAAAATTGGGCCAGAGGACACCGGACGGTACCAGCTATGTCGAGGCTGGTCAGACCATGAACGGACATATGGCCGGGCATGGCGATGGAAGTCTTCAACGCGGGCACGACCGATCTGACCGCCCTGATCATGTTCGTAGTAGATGCCACCAAACCGTTCTCGGTGCCGGCTAAGTTTGAGTAGGGCAGATGCCGAGATTCGGATTTGTAAAAAACTCAATCGCTTCGCTTTGCTTAATTTCGGGCTTACTTGCTGGTTCCGCGGCCGGTGCGGTTGTCGGCGGCCAAGTCGCTTCGGTCGGCGACTTAATCCGCCGCTCGGTTGTTGAAATTTCGGGCCCAGGCTGCTCGGGAGTCGTGATCGGCGACCTGCATGTATTGACCGCAGCCCACTGCACATCCGAATTGTCATCGCTGGTGATCTTGAAGTCTTCGCTTTATCAGGACTGTTCACATGCGCTCGTGGACGACGTGTTCTACCCACCTGACGAAAAATCGATTTCGATTAATGGTCAGGATTGGCCGGCTCCCGATCTGGCGGTGATCCGGTTGCAAACACCCCTTTGCGGGGCCACGCCGGCCGCTCTCAGTTCCGAGCCGCTGACTCCGGGGAAGATCCTGAGGACGGCGGGCTACAGCGAGGGTCTGTGGGACGCGCGCGAGGCCGATTGGATCCGCGTTCGTATTCTGCGCTCCGACACGGATTTCTTGATGAGTTTATTCTCTAACCTCAAGTCAAACGCCGAGGGATTACATCGAATGATTCAAACTGAGGCCCGGCACTTCCACTTCGCCCGTCCCGTAAAGGACGTCGAAGCGGTTTGCAAAGGGGACAGCGGCGGGCCGGTTTACACCGAGATCGGCGGACGGCCGTCAATTTACGGAGTAACCTCCGGCATCCTTTCTGATCCCAAGATTGGTAATACGAAGTGTGACGGAAGTCTCATTCAGTTGATCGTTCCAATCCAGTCGGAACGGAATTGGATTCTCTCGATCATTCGAATCCCCACAGAACAGCCGATTCTGTAGTCTAGGCCAAGGAGAATCCAATGAAAGCGTTGATGCCGTTGATCGTAATTTTGGCGGCTACGCAGTCTGCGCATGCTGCAGATATTGAGGCTGGAAAACAGTTAGCCGCCACCGTGTGTGCGGCATGCCATGGCCCCTCCGGTGTCAGCGTAAGCGATACTGTCCCCAATCTTGCCGGTCAACGTGCACGATACGTCGAGGCGCAGTTGAAGTTCTTTAAGGACGGTACCCGCAAAGAACCGGGCACGGTCAGTCGAGCAGCGATCATGAATGCGATTGCGGCGCAACTCAGTGCTGAAGAAATCGCCAACCTTGCGGCCTTTTTTGAGTCGCAGCCCGGTGCGGCGCCAGGCACGAAGTCAGCTTTGCTGCCGAATATCGCCGCAACGAAAGTAGCATTTCCCGAGGACTACAAGCAGGCATTCACGAAATACCACACGATCAATTTCCCTGCGGCCAAAGAGGTGCGCTATTATTATGCGGACGCGGCTGCCGTGGCAGCGGCCAAAGCGGGAAAGGCATTGCCTGATGGATCAGTTATAATCGCCGAGTTGTATTCGGCAAAGCTCGACGTCAACAAAAATCCGATTATGGGCGCCGATGGCTTTTATGTTCCGGACCAGCTGTTACGCTACACGGCTATGGAACGCGAGGCAGGTTGGGGGGACGATATTCCCGAACTTCTCCGCAACGAAAATTGGAATTACGCGATTTTCACCACTGCCAAACGGTATCAGCAAGGTGTCAATCAGGCTGAATGCCTAGCCTGCCACAAACCCTTGTCCGACGTGAGCTACACCTTCACGCTGAAGCAGCTTTCAACAGCGAAGTAAAACCGCTTGGCACCATTTGGCGCATTGCAGCGCGGGGGAGTCCGCGCTTGGCAATTGTCGCATTTACCACCAAGAGAGGAATGCAATGAGGCATCTCATCACGGTTGCCATGATCGCCGCCGCGTATCTGGGCATTGCCGTTCCCGGTGCTGTCGCCCAAACCGCGAACGACTTGGTTGGGACCTGGACTCTTGAATCAGATACCAGCACCACGCCGGACGGCCGCACGATTCAGCCTTTCGGCCCAAATCCGCAGGGCATCGCGATATTCGACGGCAGCGGTCGCTTCGCGATCATCAATTCGCGCCCCGATCTTCCGAAATTCGCGTCAAACAACCGGATGCGCGGCACGGCGGAGGAGAACGAAGCAATCGTGCAAGGGAGTTTCGCCTTCTTTGGCACCTACTCGGTGGCAAACCGTGTCATCGTCCAGCACATCGAAGGCGGAACTTGGCCCGCCTGGACCGGGACCGATCAGAAGCGAACGATCGCCTCCTTTACGGGAGATCAACAGACGTGGACCACTGTTCCAGCCTTCGGCGGAAAAAGCGAACTTCATTGGAAACGTCTGAATTAACTCCCTCACGATACAATACGTGGGTCGCAATCTCGAACTCAGGCCGACCGAATGAGACGACGAGAGTTCATCACACTGCTCGGCGGCGCCGCGGCCGTTGGATTGCCGCTTCCGGCGCGCGCACAGCCAGCGCATCCAATTCCAAAGCTTGGCTGGCTGAAGATTCAAGGTCGGCAGCACACGCCCGATCAGCTCAAAGCTTTCCGCGAGGGAATGAAGGCGCTTGGGCTGGTTGAGGGACGCGACTTCGTACTCGAAGAGCGTTATGCGGACGGTGACGAGAGTCGGCTGCCGAGGTTGGCTGCCGAACTGATCGAACTCGGGCGCGGCCATCATAGTTGCGACGAGCCAGCCTTCGATCGCGGCGGCTTGGCGCGTAACGAAAAGCGTGCCGGTGATCGGACGAATGGTCAATGACCCTGTCGTCGATGGCATGGCCCAGTCGCTGGGGCGGCCGGGCGGCAACGTCAGCGGCATTTACACCATGACTGAGGAAATGAATCCGAAACGATTGGCGCTGTTGAAGGAAGCAGTCCCGCAGATCCAGCGTGTCGGTGTCTTGATGCGCCGAGATTTTCCGAGTTCCAGCATTGCAACGCGTGATTGGCGGGATGCCGAACTGGCGGCTCACCAACTCGGAGTCGAACTGGTTGCGTTGAATGTTCAGACCGCGGACGACATCAGAGCGGCATTTGACACGGCATCGACGCAAAGCATTGGCGGGATCATGACATTCCGGAATCCAACTGTCGTGACCTATCTCGATCTCATTGCAGGTCTGTCGCGGAAGTACCGGCTCCCCGCGGTTTTCGACGCCCGCGAATACGTCGAGGCTGGCGGTCTCATGTCCTATGGACCGAACATCGATGAAGTCTATCGACAGCTCGCCGGATTCGCCTCAAAGCTTCTGCATGGGACATCACCTGCCGAACTCCCGATCGAGCAGCCCACCAGTTTCGAACTGGTCATCAACAAACACACGGCGGACGATATTGGCCTATCCGTCTCCGAGAGCCTGCTGATTCGCGCAGACAAAGTGATCAAATAGTCGCGTTTGCTGCACTGCATTTGATCCCGATCGATATGGCGGACGCGCGACGTCGCATGATTGGGCGCGAGAACTCGCCAAGCTTGGTGATGATGTGCGGCTGATGCCGGCTATGCAACATCGCGCACGTGATCTGTTGATGCAGCAGCGCGCGCAGGGCCCAAACATAAAGGTGCCCCCGGCGGGGAAATCGCCGGGGGCGAACCCCCACAGGGAAACTGAAGATGGTGAAAAGCCTTCCCTGCAGGGGTTATCGTGTTGATCAGTCGATCACGGCAGGAAGTTGTACTGCGCGCGAAGGGCCACCGTGTACACGTCGTAGTTTGAGATGTTGTACCAGGTGGAGTTCGGTGCAGCCAAAGTTCCGCCCACCGTCGCCGGGCGGGCGCCCTGAGCCGACAGCGAAGCGATGCCGGAGTTGGCCGAGTCCAGGTGGTTCCACATGAAGTCGACGCCGAGATCGAGGTTCGAGTTCGGGTTCCACTGCGTCCGCGTGCCCACCGACCAGTAGTCGTTGTTCGGATCGCACGATGAGACGATGGCGCCGAGCGCACCGCTCGATGTGCTCGCCGAACCGCGCGGGGCGCTCGACGAGTAGCCGCAGTACATCTGGGCCGCGGTGTCGTCATACGTGATCTTGACGTAGCCGCCATAGACCGACGTCTTCCACTCCGGACTCCAGTGATGCTCGTACATGCCACCGATCGTCCAGCCGGTGGTCAGCTCGATGCTCGAACCAGTGCTGAAGATGCCGTCGGTGACGCTCGCCATGGCAACGCTGTTGCCGAAGCCGTTGGCGCCGCCGCTGAAGCCTTCCAGCGCACCCAGGCCATTCCCAAGATAGCCCGACGCACCCTCGGCGAAGTTGCCCTGGAGGCCGAAGGTATCACCCTTCATGCCGAAGACATCCTTCAGGATGAAGCCGGCGCCAACCGCCCACCCGGCCTCATCGCCCGGATGACCCAAGTTCTGGTTGAACGACGACGTGGAGCCGTAGTAACCGCCTCCTACCTTGTGGTAGGCGCCCATCACCTGAGCGGTGCCCCAAGCCTGGTCGACGCGCGCCGCCGCCACGACATCGGGGATGTTGTAGCCCGCGTTGTCCCAGGTGATGGCGTTCACGCCCAAGCTGCCGGCGATGCCCGCATTGGCCACCAGGCACTGCCGACCGTTGCCGGTGACCAAACCGGTGTTGTTAGAAGCGCAGGCGTCTTCCGCCGACACCGAGAACGACGCGCCGTTGCCGAGCTGCCACGTGTAGGCGAACACGTTGATGCCGGTGGCGCCGGTGTTGCCCAGGTTCGGCCGGACGTTGGCGTAGCCGAACGGATCGAAGCTGATCAGATCGAAGAACGACACTGCGCGGCCGCCGGTGAAACCGGCGAACTGCACGAAGCTGCGGTTGAAGAACACCGCCGAGTTGGCGTCGTTCGGCGTCGTCTGCTGCGCACCGAAAGCGGTGTAGCCGCGGATCGTGCCGTAGGCCGACTGTTCGCGCACGTCGATCGAGAACAGCGTACGGGTACGGAACGAGGAGTCGCTCGTATCCGTGCGCGTCCACCGGCCAGAGGAATTCATGTACGCCTGCGCATCGCCGGCGCCGTGGATATCCCATTGCTCGCGGAAGTAACCGCCGAGCTTGATGCACTTGTCGGTGCCCGGGATGTAAAAGAAACCCGCCCCGTACAGGCTGCAGACCTTCACGTATTCGACCGGTTTGGCCTTGACGGGAAGATCGGCCGCCTGACCCGCAGTCACCGCAACCACGCCGGCTGCGGAGCCGAGGAGAAGGCCTTTCAGCATCTTCATTGTGAACCTCCGTTTGTATGACTGGGAGGGTTCCGTCTCCGCCGAGTGCTGCGCACCCTGGAAGGCCCCCTTTGGTCCCCAAACCTCCGGTGGCTTCCATTTCTGAAAAACACCGGTTGAGTCGACTTGGGGTTCCCCCGCCGTCGCAAGTTCACATTAACGTCGGAGCTTTGGCGCACAATAAAGAACTGCTCAACTTCACAAGCGTCGTGATTGTTTTCAGCGACGTGTTGCGGCACGAACACTCATCAAAAATTTATGTAATCAATAATTTATAGGAGGCCAGGCGCCGATCGAAATGTCGATCTAACAACGCTGATGTCGATGTATAAAAAGCGCGTATACGCGAAGACATAAAAAACCGTATATGTGCCGAAGCGAAAAAATAAAAATCCGTATATGCGCCGAAGCGAACACACGACGCACGTCCCTCTATGCGCGAAACAGCGCAAGCGCTCTGTGTTTATCGAGTCGCACCAAACTCGTGCACTCGGTGCAGCTTTCGCCTGTGCTTCCGCCCTCGGCCGCCCGATGAGACGTCATCTTGTTTGCTTACGAAATTGCGCTTGACGTCAGTGCATTGCACGACGCGATCACAAGTCATTTTTGCGTCCCGATTGCAGAGACTATGAAACAGAATTTGCACAGCAAAGACGTCAAGCACCGAACGAGCTGACACAGTCTAAAACGATTTCGCGGTATTCTTAAGTCGCAGTCACAGAAAGCCGCCATCGCTGTGTAATGGCTTGTGGCTGATAAACCCGGCGATTGCAGTTGAGCAGGCGTTGGCATGGTCGGCTGGCGACGATGCGGAATGACGCCTCGATAGAATCACAGAATTCGCCGTCGCATGTGATGAGTCGTGTGATCAGTTTGCCTTGATGCCGGCGAACTTGATCACCTTCGCCCATTTCTCGACTTCGTCGGCGATAAATTTTCCGAATTCGGCCGGCGTCATCGGCATGGGCACCGCTCCCAGATGCGCAAGCTCCGCCTGTACCTTGGCGTCGGCCAGTCCGGCGTTGATCGCTTTATTGAGCGTCTCGATGATCTCATCAGGCGTGCTCTTGGGCGCTGCCAGCCCTTGCCAACTGCTGGCTTCATATCCGGGCAAGAATTCAGCCAGGGCGGGAATGTTCGGCAAGACGTCGAGACGAGTCGCGGTGGTCACCGCCAGCGCCCGTAGCTTGCCGGTGCGGATGAACCCGATCGACGCGGGCAGGGTGTCGAACATGACCTGTACCTGTCCGCCGAGCAGATCTGGCCGTGGGTTGCCGCGATACGGCACGTGAAGCATGTCGACACCGGCCATCATCTTGAACAGCTCGCCGGCGACATGCGGCGTGCCACCGATGCCGCCCGATGCCATGTTGAGCTTCCCCGGATTGGCCTTCGCATAGGCGATGAACTCCGGAACCGTCTCGGCCGGGACCGATGGATGCACTTCCATGACGTGGGGTATTCGGACGATGCCGGCGACCGGCGCGATATCGCGAACAAAATTAAAGTTGAGATTCTGATAGAGCGTGGTGTTGACCGCGTTTGCCGCAATAGCCAAAAGCAAAGTGTAGCCGTCCGGAGCCGAGCGAACGGCCGACTCGGTTCCGACGTTGCCGTTGGCGCCCGGCCTGTTGTCGATGATGAATTGCTCACGTAGCCGTTCCGACAGCCATGCGGCCATAAGCCTGGCAACGATGTCGGGTGAACTGCCGGCGGGCAGCGCGACGATGATGCGCACCGGTCGCGATGGATAGCTTTGCGCCCGCGCCATCCGCGATGCCACAGGTTGCGCGGCAGCGCCGACGGTCAACTGTAAAAATTGACGGCGGGGAAGTTTCACGATCCCTCCCATGAAGGTATTGCCGAGACGGCCGACTAATCCGGCTTGATGCCCGCTGACTTGACGACCTTGCCCCACTTTTCTGTTTCGGAGGCAATGAATTTTCCGAACTCGGCGGGCGTCATCAGCATCGGCTCTGCGCCGAGATCGGCGAACCGCGCTTTGGTCGCCGGATCGGCGAGGACAGCGTTGATCTCCTTGTTGAGCTTTTCGATGATGTCCGGCGGTGTTTTTGCCGGTGCGCCCATCGCGTCCCAAACATAGGCTTCGTAGCCTGGCACAAATTCAGCCGCCGCGGGTACGCCCGGCAGCGCGTCTGAGGGTGTTGCGCCCGTCACGGCCAAAGCCCGCAGTTTGCCCGCTCTGATGAAGCTGATCGATTGCGCTATCGGGGTGAAACTCGCCTGCACCTGGCCGCTGAGCAGATCGGGTATGTAATTGCTGCGATAAGGGACGTTGACCAGATTGACGCCAGCCATCTCCTTGAACATCTCACCGGCCACGTTGGTCGCAGCACCGCTGCCGACCGATGCGTAATTGATTTTGCCGGGATTGGCCTTGGCATACGCAATGAACTCGGGAAGCGTTTTCGCCGGTACCGACGGATTCACCACCAAGACGAGCTCCAGCCGGACGAGACCGGAGACCGGCGCAATATCGCGGGTCAGATTGAAGCCGAGGTTGTCGTAGAGCGAGGTGTTAATGACGTTGGTCGTTGTCACGACCAGAAGCGTATAGCCGTCGGGCGGAGCGCGGACGACAATTTCGGTGCCGACATTGCTGGCGCCGCCCGGCCGATTGTCGACGTTGAATTGCTGCCCCAGCCGCTGCGACAATGATTGAGCGACCAGGCGCGTGACGATGTCGGGCGCGATGCCGGCGGGATAGGGGACGACGATGCGCACCGGCCGGGTCGGGTAGTCGGACGCCGAGGCGAGAGGCGGTGCAGCCGGGAGCGCGAGAGCGCCGGCTGCCAGATACAAATAATGTCGGCGGGTCAGCTTCATCGTGATCCTCCCCAAGCCTGAGCGCGCCTTCGGCAAACGCAGGAAGGCGTCCGCGAACCAACGACAACGACAGTTTCAATTGGCCGCCCGCCGCAGGCACGATCGCTGCCTTTTATGTCGCGGAACGTCGGCATGTCCCGCTGGCAACTCTCCGATGACGCTACGCCAAGAGCCGTTGCGCGTGGAGGGGCACAATGTCGCCCTTGGGCCCGTCGTCACCAATTCAAGCTCGCCCGTCTGCCGCCGCGGCTCTTAAGTCTGCCCGCTCGCTGCCTCACCCACTGGTTTTACTTCGCTGCTGACGCTTCCTTGAGCGGGTCCTTGACGGCATCGAAGGTCTCGAACTCGACGGCCCAGGGCTCGCCGTTCTTCTTCTCGACCTTGCGGATGTAGATGTTCTGAACGATGTCGCGGGTGCGTGGATCGATCGAGATCGGGCCGCGCGGGCTTTCCCAGCTCATACCCTTCATCGCTGCTACTGCGGTGTCGGCGTCCGTCTTTCCGCCGGTTTTCTTCAGCGTCTCGTAGATCAGATGCATACCGTCATAGCCGCCGACCGAAATGAAGTTGGCGCGGTGACCGGTGGCCTTCTGATAGGCTGCGACGTATTGCTTATTGAGTGCGGAGGGATGCGCTGCGGAATAGAACCCCGCCGTGACCACGCCGAGAAGCGTGTCGCCCGTACCCGGCAAGTCGTCATCGTCGACGATGTCGCCCGGACCGATCAGCTTGATCCCCGACTTGTCGAGGCCGCGTTCGGCGAACTGACGCGCAAATGTCCCGGCTTGTCCGGCGGGAACGAACACGAACAGCGTGTCGGGCTTCAGATCACGGGCGCGCTGCAGGAAGGGTGCGAAGTCCGGGCTGGCCAGCGGCACCTTGAGCGTATCGAGAACTTGACCGCCGCCTTTCGCGAAATGCGACTCGAAAACCTTGCCGGCCTCGGCGCCAGGCGCCCAGTCCGACAGAATCGAGACTGCCTTTTTGCTGCCGTTCTTGATGGCCCAATCGGCAATGATCCCGGATTGCTGGCCGAGCGTGAAGCTCGTGCGAACATAATACGGCGAACGGTCGGTCACCACCGAGGTCCCTGATATCATCACGACGGTAGCGACTTTTGCTTCGGTCGCGATCGGCGCCATTGACATGGCGCTCGGGGTTAGCCCGGCGCCGAGGAAGCTGACGTGATCGTTAACGATCAGCTCCTGGGCGAGCCGCTTGGCGTTGTCGGGCACGCTGGCGTCGTCCCTGACGATAAGCTGGATCTTCTTGCCGGCGACCGTGTCGCCATGCTGGGCCATGTAGAGCTTGGCAGCGTCGGAAATTTCCCGACCCGTCGCCGCAGACGTCCCGGTCATCGGCACGACGACGCCGACCTTGACGACGTCTTGCGCCCAGGCGGGACCGGTTCCGATCGTTGCCAGTGGCGTTGCGACTGCGAGCGCCAGCAAGCTGGTGGCGGTATGCCAATAACGCATCGTTCCTCCCAAACCATTTCCTTATGAGCTCGTTAAACCCATTGAAGGGCCTGCGCGGAAGGATTGCAAGCGTTGCGGAGCCCAGTGCCAGCCTTGCTGGACGACGTGCTGTTACGCGGCACGCTCTTTGCAACGCATTTGTAAGACGTCGCCAGCAAAAATGCTGGATGGCCGAGACCGGATTGCAGGAGCGATTCACGGACAGATCAAATGACCGACGAACAATATCTTGCCCTTCAGGTCAGCATCGTGTGTGTGCTGCTGTTTGTCGTCTCGGTGGCGGCGATCAGTCAACATCCTAACTGGTTCGGTTAGGCGCAACCGCCGCACTCGCGCGACGAGCGGGCGTTACGCCGCCGTCGTGGTCCGGCCGCCCTTGAGGCGTTTGTCGAGGTAGGCGCTGATCGAGGTCATCAACGGTTCGATCTTGCCATCGAAGAAATGGTTGGCGCCGGGGATGACCTTCTGCTCGATGACGATGCCCTTCTGCGTCTTGAGCTTCTCGACCAGCGTCGTCACGTCGCGCGGCGGCACGACGGCATCCTTGTCGCCGTGGATGATGAGGCCGGATGACGGGCAGGGCGCCAGGAACGAGAAGTCGTAGAGGTTGGCGGGCGGCGCAATCGAGATAAAGCCTTCGATCTCCGGTCGCCGCATCAGAAGCTGCATGCCGATCCAGGCGCCGAACGAGAACCCGGCGATCCAGCAGCTTCGCGCCTCGGTGTTGACCGTCTGGGCCCAGTCGAGGGCGGCCGCAGCGTCCGACAATTCGCCGATGCCGTGATCGAAACCGCCTTGGCTGCGTCCGACGCCGCGAAAGTTGAATCGCAGCGCGGAAAATCCGCGGTGCACGAACGCATAATAGATCTGGTACACGATCTGGTGGTTCATCGTGCCGCCGAATTGCGGATGCGGATGGAGCACGATGCCGATCGGCGCGTTCTTTTGCCTGGCCGGGTGATAGCGGCCCTCGATGCGGCCTCCAGGTCCTGTGAAGATGACCTCGGGCATTTTTAAAAACCTCGATTGCGGTTAGGCGGACTCGACGGCCCGCTTGACGTCACCGCCGGGCGCACGTAAGTCATTAAAACCATTTCAGTTTTTATGAACCGGCGACGTGCATTGTGGCGGCGAAAGCGTTGGGTCGCGACTTCTAGCACAGGCCGGGGGACAAAAAGCAAGCATTACGGCGATGGTGCCCCGCAGCTATTTCGATTGGAACGCGACGACACCGCTCCGGGACGAGGCGCGGCAGGTGTTCCACGATGCCCTCGCGCTGACCGGAAACCCGTCATCGGTGCACGCCGAGGGGCGGGCGGCGCGGCGGCTGGTCGAGCAAGCGCGCGAAGAGGTCGCAGCGCTTATTGCCGCGCGGCCCGCGGACGTATTCTTCACCTCGGGCGGTACCGAAGCCAACATGCTGGCGCTCACGCCCACGATCGAGACGCCCACCGAAAAGCGGCCGCGCGATCGCCTTCTGATGTCGGCGGTGGAACATTCTTCGGTCCGCGCCGGCGGGCGGTTCTCGCCCGGTGCCGTCGAGGACATTCCGGTCGACGCTGAAGGCCGCGTCAATATCGAGGCGCTGGCCGACGCGGTTGGGAGAACCGCTCGGCCTCTCGTCTCCATCATGCTCGCCAACAACGAAAGCGGCGTGGTGCAGCCGGTCGCCGAAGCGGCCGCCATCGTGCATGCTGCCGGAGGGTTGCTTCACGTCGATGCGGTCCAGGCCGCTGGACGCATCGTGTGCGATATCGGCGAGCTTGGCGCCGACCTGATGACGATCTCAGCCCATAAAATCGGTGGCCCGAAGGGCGTCGGCGCCGTGGCGCGGCGCAGCGATGATATCCATTTTCCCGACCCCCTGATCCGTGGCGGCGGCCAGGAGCGTGGGATCCGCGCCGGCACCGAGAACGTCGCCGGGATCGCGGCTTTTGGCGCGGCTGCCGCCGCCGCCCGCCGCCAGCTGGCGGCGGAGGCGGCACGAATGACGGCGCTGCGGAATAGGCTGGAAGCGGGCCTGCAGGCGATAACGCCACAGGTGGTCATTTTTGGATCTTGCGCCGAACGGATACCGAATACGACGCTATTTGCGCTTGCTGGCGTAAAGGCGGAGACCGCGGTCATTGCTTTCGACCTCGATGGGGTCGCAGTGTCCTCGGGCGCCGCATGCTCCTCGGGGAAAGTTCAGCCGTCCCATGTCCTTGCCGCCATGGGCGTTTCGCCGGAGCTCGCCCGGGGCGGCGTGCGCGTCAGCCTGGGCTGGACCACCACCGAGGACGATGTTGAGCGCCTCCTCGGCGCTTGGAGAAAGCTTTCAAGTACATTATCTAAGGGGCGACGAGGTATGGCCGCCTAAATGACTGGATGAATGACTGATTTAGCGGCCGTTTGAACGATTTCAAATGGCGATAGGTGGGTAACCCGAGGCAGGACGAACCGAGGCAAAACACCGCCATAACCGACTAAATCCAACCCGCGGTCCTTGAAACCGTGAGCGGAGGGACGAATGCCGGCAGTGCAAGAGACCGTCGATCAGGTCCGGCGTATCGACGTCGATCAATATAAATATGGATTCGAGACGCTGATCGAATCGGATAAGGCCCCCAAAGGCCTCTCCGAAGACACGATCCGATTTATTTCGGCGAAGAAGAGCGAGCCGGAGTGGATGCTCGCCTGGAGGCTCGACGCCTACCGGCGCTGGCTCACCATGCACGAGCCGAAATGGGCCAAGGTCGAGTACGGCCCGATCGACTATCAGGACCTCTACTACTATTCGGCGCCGAAGAAGAAAGACGGCCCGAAGTCGCTCGACGACATCGATCCGGAAATCTTGCGGACCTACGAAAAGCTCGGCATTCCGCTGCGCGAGCGCGAGGCGCTGCTCGGTATCGAGAGGCCGGCCGGCGACGGCGGCGCGGACGGCGAGGGCGCCGGCAGCTATGGCCGCGTTGCGGTCGATGCGGTGTTCGATTCGGTTTCGGTTGCGACCACGTTCAAGGCTGAGCTGGCGAAGGCCGGCGTTCTGTTCATGCCGATCTCGGAGGCCGTCCAACAGCATCCGGACCTGGTGAAGAAATATCTCGGCTCCGTGGTGCCGATCAGCGACAATTTCTTCGCCACGCTCAACTCGGCAGTGTTCTCCGATGGCTCGTTCGTCTATGTGCCGCCGGGCGTACGCTGCCCCATGGAGCTGTCGACCTATTTCCGGATCAATGAGCGCAATACCGGCCAGTTCGAGCGCACGCTGATCATTGCCGACAAAGGCTCCTATGTCAGCTATCTCGAAGGCTGCACGGCGCCGATGCGCGACGAGAACCAGCTTCACGCCGCCGTGGTCGAGCTGGTCGCGCTCGATGACGCCGAGATCAAATATTCGACCATCCAGAACTGGTATCCGGGCGACGCGCAGGGCCGCGGCGGCATCTACAACTTCGTCACCAAGCGCGGCGATTGTCGCGGCAAGAACGCCAAGATCTCGTGGACCCAGGTGGAGACGGGGTCCGCCATCACCTGGAAATACCCGAGCTGCATCCTGCGCGGCGACAATTCGCGCGGCGAGTTCTATTCGATCGCGATTTCCAACGGCTACCAGCAAGTCGATTCCGGCACCAAGATGCTGCATCTCGGCAAGAACACGACCAGCCGCATCATCTCCAAGGGCATCGCCGCCGGCCGCTCGAACAACACTTACCGCGGCCTCGTCACCGCCCATCGCCGGGCCAGCGGCGCGCGCAATTTCACCAACTGCGATTCGTTGCTCATTGGCGACAAGTGCGGCGCGCACACGGTGCCTTACATCGAGGCCAAGAATTCATCGACAGTGTTCGAACACGAGGCGACGACCTCGAAGATTTCGGAAGAGATGTTGTTCTATTGCATGCAGCGCGGACTTTCGGCAGAGGAGGCGACCGCCCTCGTCGTCAATGGCTTTGTCAAGGACGTGCTGCAGCAGTTGCCGATGGAGTTTGCGGTCGAGGCGCAGAAGCTGATCTCGGTTTCGCTCGAAGGCAGCGTCGGCTGAACGCAGGCGGGGACCATGAATTCGTATTGGTTCAAACCGAGAGAATACGGCTACGGCGTCACGCCTGTGACCTGGGAAGGATGGGCGCTGACGATCGGCACGATGGTCGTTGTGGTGATGACATCGATGCTTGCGCCGGTGTTTGCGCAAGGAAGGTCATGGGGGGTCACCGCTTTCGTCATCGACGGGCTCGCCATCGTGGCTTTTGTCCTCATCAGTCGCGGCAAGACCAAAGGCGAGTGGCGATGGCGGTGGGGCGGAAAGTAGGGACGATCGTGCTGCCCCGGGCAGTCAGATTGCAGCCCTGCGGCGATAGGAAACGAAACGATGGCGCTTTTGGAAGTCGAAAATCTGCACGTCGAAATCGGCGGCAAGGAAATCTTGAAAGGTCTCGACCTCGTCGTGAATGCGGGCGAGGTCCACGCCATCATGGGGCCGAACGGCTCGGGCAAGTCGACGCTCGCCTATGTGCTCGCCGGCAAGGCCGGCTATGAGCCGACCGCCGGCGACGTGCGCTTCGACGGCCGCAATCTGTTCGACATGTCGCCGGATGAGCGCGCCGCCGCCGGCATGTTTCTGGCGTTTCAGTATCCGCTGGAAATTCCCGGGGTCGCGACCATGACGTTCCTGCGCACCGCGCTCAACGCGCAGCGCAAGAAGCGCGGCGAGGCCGAGCTTTCCACGCCGGAGTTCCTCAAGAAGGTCCGCGACGTCGCCGGCAAGCTCAGCATCGACCAGGAGATGCTGCGCCGCGCGGTCAATGTCGGGTTTTCCGGGGGTGAGAAAAAGCGCAACGAGGTTTTACAGATGGCGCTGCTCGAGCCGCGCCTTGCGGTGCTCGACGAGACCGATTCCGGCCTCGATATCGATGCGCTCAAGATCGTCGCCGACGGCGTCAACGGGCTGCGTTCGCCGCGGCGCTCCTTCGTCGTGATCACGCACTACCAGCGGCTTCTCACCTATATCGTGCCGGACGTCGTGCACGTGCTGTCGAAGGGCCGTATCGTGAAGACCGGCGGCAAGGATTTGGCTCTGGAACTCGAAGCGCGCGGCTATGCCGAGTACCAGGAAGAGGTCGCGGCCTGACGGGCGCTGCGGCTCGGAAAATTGATGAATGAACGCAATGGCTGATGTGAAGGTGATCAAAACCGCGGCGGAGAGCGCGCTGGCGCAAGCCTTCCTGCAGGCGCGCACGCGGCTGCCCGGCGACGATGCGATCGCTGCCCAGCGCGACGCGGCGTTCGGCGTGTTTGCGCGCGAGGGCTTGCCGCACCGCCGTGTCGAGGAGTGGAAGTACACCGACCTGCGCGCGCTGATGCGCGACGCCAAGCCGCTGGCTACTCCGCCCGATGCCGCCGCCAAGGCGCGTGCCAAAACAGCAGGCGCCTTGCTGGGCGATGTCGAGACGCGGCGGCTCGTGTTCGTCGACGGTGCATTCGTTCCGGAACTCTCCGACCTTGCCGCACTGGAGCCGGGGCTCACCATTGGTTCGCTGGCGGACGCTCTCTCCAACGGAGACCCGACGCTCACGGCGCATCTCGGCAAGCTCGCGCCGTCGAGCGACGTCGCCGTCGCGCTCAATACCGCTCTGATGGGCGATGGCGCGGTGATCCGCATCGGCGCGGGCGCGACGATTGAGCGGCCGATTCATCTGCTGTGCGTCGCGTCGGAAAAGCCCGCTGCGACATTCGTGCGTTCGCTCGTCGTCGTCGAGCAAGGCGCCCGGGCGATGCTTATCGAGAGCCACGAAGGGCCGGCCGGCAGCGACTATCAGGTCAACGCCGCGCTCGAAATGTTCGTTGGCGACGGGGCTCACGTCGATCATGTCAAACTTATCGGCGAAGGCGCCGAAGCTCTGCATGTCTCGACGCTCGCCGCGGCGATCGGCGCGAAGGCGCGCTTCAACGCTTTTACATTCGCCACCGGCGGCGCCGTGGTGCGTAACCAGTTGTTCCTGAAATTCGATGGCGAGGATACCGTTGCCAGCATCCGCGGCGCGACGCTGCTGAAGGGTCGTCAGCACTCGGATACGACGCTTGTCGCCAATCACATCGCGCGCAATTGCCAGAGCCGCGAAGTCTTCAAGGCCGTGCTCGACGACGAGGCGCATGGGGTCTTTCAGGGCCGCATCATCGTGCGGCCGGGCGCCCAGAAGACCGACGCCAAGATGATGACCCAGGCGCTGCTGCTGTCCGAGCGCGCCGAAGCCGATCACAAGCCCGAGCTCGAGATTTATGCCGACGATGTCCAGTGCGGCCATGGCGCCACGGCCGGCGCGCTTGATGACGACCTGAAATTCTATCTGATGGCGCGCGGCATTCCGGCCGCCGAGGCCGAAGCGTTGCTGATCCAGGCATTTCTCGGCGAGGCGATCGAAGGCATCGAACACGCCGGATTGCGCGAGGCTCTGCTGGACTCGGTCGCGGAGTGGTTGAAGGCGCGGCGAGGACACTGAGGTCGAGCATGCATCCTGCGGTGACCAATGGCGCTTACGACGTAAGCCGCATTCGCGCGGATTTTCCGATCCTGGCGATGCCGGTCTACGGCAAGCCGCTTGTCTACCTCGACAACGCGGCCTCGGCGCAGAAGCCGCAGGCCGTGCTCGATCGGTTGAACCAAGCCTATACGACGCAATATGCCAACGTGCATCGCGGCCTGCACTATCTCGCCAACGAGGCGACCGAAGCATACGAGGGGGCGCGCGCGAAAGTGGCGGCGTTTCTCAACGCCAAGCGCAGTGAAGAGATTGTCTTTACCCGCAACGCGACCGAAGCCATCAATCTCGTCGCCTACACGTTTGGCCGTGAGCGGATCAAGCCGGGCGATGAAATCGTGCTCTCGATCATGGAGCACCATTCCAACATCGTGCCCTGGCATTTCCTGCGTGAACGCCAGGGAGCGGTGATCAAATGGGCCCCGGTCGACGATGAGGGTCATTTCCTCATCGACGAATTCGAGAAGCTGCTCGGTCCGCGCACCAAGATGGTCGCGATCACGCACATGTCGAACGTGCTCGGCACGCTGGTGCCGGTCAAGGAGGTGGTGCGGCTCGCCCACGCCCGCGGCATTCCCGTGTTGATCGACGGCGCCCAGGCGGCGGTGCATCACGACATCGACGTGAGCGACATCGATTGCGATTTCTACGCCTTCACCGGCCACAAGCTCTACGGCCCGACCGGCATCGGCGTGCTCTACGGGAAATACGAACATCTCGCCGCCATGCCGCCGTTCAACGGCGGCGGCGAAATGATCCGCGAAGTTTTTGAGGATCGTGTCACCTACGGCGAACCGCCGCACAGGTTCGAGGCAGGCACGCCGTCGATCGTACAGGCGATCGGGCTCGGCGCCGCAATCGATTACGTCGCTTCGGTCGGCAAGGCCCGCATCCGCGCTCACGAATCGAGCCTCGTGCGCTATGCCCACGATCGGCTCGGCGAGATCAATTCGCTGCGCATCATCGGAAAGACGAAGGACAAGGGGCCGATCGTTTCGTTCGAGATGAAGGGGGCGCATCCGCACGATGTCGCGACCATCATTGACCGCGCCGGCATAGCGGTGCGCGCCGGCACCCATTGCGTGATGCCGTTGCTGGCACGTTTCGGCGTGACGGCGACCTGCCGCGCATCGTTCGCAATGTACAACACCCGCGAGGAGGTCGATTCCCTCGCCCAGGCGCTTGTGAAAGCCCGGGAGTTCTTCACATGATGGATGAAGCGAAAACCGACCTGGGTCACGCCGTCGCCGCCGATACAGCGGAGCCGCCGTCTGCGATCCCCGCGGATGAAATGACGCGTCTGACCGACGAGATCGTCGCCGCGATCAAGACGGTCTACGACCCCGAGATACCGGCCGACATTTACGAACTCGGCTTGATCTACAAGGTCGATATCGACGACGACCGCGTGGTCAGCATCGACATGACGCTGACGACGCCGAATTGTCCATCGGCCGCGGAACTGCCGGCTCAGGTGGAAAATGCCGTGGCGGGCGTCGCCGGAGTCCGGGAGGCCAAGGTCACCATCGTCTGGGATCCGCCGTGGGACCCCAGCCGCATGTCCGACGAAGCCCGCACCGAGTTGAACATGTGGTGAGTGACGAAAGCGTACGTTGCGCGCCGAGCAACGGCGCATTAGCTAAGTAGAACGAGGCCGTTAGCACTTTTTGTTTATGATAACTCGCAACAACCGTGCCGGCCCTCGCAGGGCGGCGCGAGGAGGATGAGAAGATGGCCGCCGCCCCCAGGCCGAGACCTCAAGTGATGCGTCTCACCGACGCCGCAGCCGAGCGCATCAAGGCTGTCATGGCGAAGGCCGATCGCCCGATCGCGGCCGTGCGCGTCGGCGTCAAGAACGGCGGCTGCGCCGGCATGGCCTACACGATGGAATATGCCGAGGCGGTCAATCCGCTCGACGAGGTGATCGAGGACAAGGGCGTGCGCATTCTCATCGATCCCAAGGCCGTGCTGTTTCTGCTCGGCACCGAGATGGACTACAAGGTCGACAAGCTGTCCGCGCAGTTCGTCTTCAACAATCCGAACCAGACGTCGGCGTGCGGCTGCGGCGAATCGGTGCAGATCGAGCCGGCGAGCGGCGAGGCCGGCGCCGAGGCGCACTGAGCGGTTCGGCCTGTTTCCTCTTGCCGGCGCTACGCCACTCGCGCGGGGGTGACCTTGTTTGCTTGTGGGTTAACCTCGGGGTCGGCCTCGCACATCACGCAATTGCGGCCGTTCCGCTTGGCGGCGTAGAGGCAGGCGTCGGCGCGTTCGATCAGCGATTGCGGCGTATCGTCGGGCCGCAAAACGGCAGCGCCGATCGAGATGGTGACGCGGCCGAGCCGTTCGCCGCTTGATTTCTTCATCAACTCCTTGCCCATGACGGCACGCCGAATCTGCTCCGCGACGGTGGTCGCCGACTCGAGCGTCGTGTTCGGCAGCACCACGCCGAATTCCTCTCCGCCGTAGCGCGAGGCGATGTCGCGGCCCTTGACGTTCTGCTTCACCGAAAGAGCGACGAGGCGCAGCACCTGATCACCGGTGACGTGGCCGAACTTGTCGTTGAACTTCTTGAAGTGGTCGATGTCGGTCATCAGGAGCGCCAGCGGCTCGTTCTTTTCCTTGCCCTCGGCGATCGCCTTGACGAGCGACTGGTCGAAGAATTTGCGGTTCGAAAGCGTCGTCAGCGGATCGGTGAAACTCTCGTTTCGCATCGCTTCGAGATTCTGCTGGAGCTGTTCGATCTCCTGCGCCGATGCCGAAAGTCGCGCCTCCAGCTTTTTGTTGTTGATCTCCATTTCCTTGGTGCCCTGCACCAGATGCTCGACGACACTGCGCAGCCCTTCGCCGTCGTTGGCGCGCGCCAGATTCTCGCTCGCAGAGGCGAGCCTCTTGGAATAGGTGTTGGCGGAGCCGGCTGCGGCGTCGATGGTGGCCGCAACCTCTTTGACTTCTTCAAGAACGCGCACGTTGACCGCGTCGATCTGTCCGGCGATGCGGTTCGATGAGATGTAGGCGTCGTAGATATCGCTGAGCTCCGCCTCGGTGAGCGTCGCCTTTTTTGCCAGCGTGTCGTTGATCAATTGGTTGAGGCCCGGCTTGTAACCGGTGGCGTAGTAATACCAAATCTCGAAATTTCGCGGCGTCGCCGGTTGTGCCAGCGCCCTGATCTGGCCAAGCGCAATCTCGGCAAATGTGAGAGTGAGTTCGTGCTCATCGCGGGGCACGGACATGAAGCGTCTCCAGACCAGAACGATTTTCGGCCGCGCAACGCCGCCGCGAATTCATCTTGGAAACTAGGAGATGATGGTGAAGGAGCAGTAAACACCGCCGCACGGCCTCGGTAACGCGCTGGCGGTAACGGGTGCGAAGCGGAGTGTGCCGCTTAAGCCTTCACAGGCACCGGGCGCAACAAGAATGCCGGCAGATGCGATGCGTCGCCGTCATCCGCCTGGACGTCGGCGGGCTTTGCAGGACGCCGCGGTCGAACATCGTCTATCCGGGTGACGGAAGCGGCCTGCCGACGCGCCTCCTGCCGATGGTTCTCCTGCTGATGCGGCTGGTGACGGCCTTCTTGACGGCGTCCTTCGTGATGACGCTTCTCGTGATGGCGGCCTTCTTGGCGGCCGCGACGCGGCTGTCGGGCATCGTCCCGTGGAGCGGAAACCGGATGTTCCGGCGACACTGCCGCGGCGGCCGGCTCGTTGGCCGCCATCCAGGGAATTGTCTGGCCGATCAGCTTCTCGATCGCGGCGACGGCTTTGGCGTCGTTTGATCCGGCAACGATGCTGAGCGCGGCGCCGGCGCGGCCGGCGCGGCCGGTACGGCCGATGCGGTGCACGTAATCATCGGGATGGATCGGAACATCGAAATTGTAGACGTGGCTGACGTCGGGAATATCGAGACCGCGGGCGGCGACGTCGGAAGCGACGAGCAGAGTGACCTCGCCTTTGCGGAACTGTTCGAGCGCGGCCATGCGCGCGGGCTGGTCCATGTCGCCGTGCAACGCCTGAACTGAAAAACCATGGCGCAGCAGCGAGCGATGGAGCGTCGCGACATCGCGCTTGCGGTTGCAGAAGATGATGGCGTTCTTCATTCCTTCGGCGGAGCGGATCAGACGGCGCAGCGTGTCGCGCTTGTCGTAGGGTTCGCGTCCGGACTTGACCAGAAGCTGGGTCGTGTTGGCGACGGTGCTGGCCGGACGAGAGACCTCGACGCGGATCGGATTGTGCAGGAACTGTTCGGTGATGCGCCGAATTTCCGGCGGCATGGTCGCGGTGAAGAACAGTGTCTGACGGGTGAATGGAACGAGTTTGCAGATGCGCTCGATGTCGGGAATGAAACCCATGTCGAGCATGCGGTCGGCTTCGTCGATGACGAGAAGCTCGACGCCGTTGAGCAGCAACCGCCCGCGTTCGAAATGGTCAAGCAGGCGACCGGGCGTCGCGATCAGCACGTCGACGCCGCGCATCAGCTTGGCGTCCTGATCATCAAACGAAACACCGCCGATGATCAGCGCGACGTTGAGTTTGTGGTTGGCGCCGTATTTGACGAAACTCTCCTCCACCTGCGCCGCGAGTTCGCGCGTCGGCTCAAGGATCAGCGTGCGCGGCATACGCGCTCGGGCGCGGCCCTTTTCCAGCATCGTCAGCATGGGCAGCGTGAACGCCGCCGTCTTGCCGGTACCGGTCTGAGCGATGCCGAGGACATCGCGCCGCGCCAGAACGTGGGGGATGGCCTGATCTTGGATGGGGGTGGGAGTTTTGTAACCACTCGCCGCAACAGCAGCGAGGACTTTTTCGGACAAGCCGAGATGCGAGAAGGACATTAGCCCTCGTTTCAGGACCCGCCCGCCTTGCGGGAGACTAACAAAAGAAGCGGGACATCACGCAGGGCGGTCGAATCTGCATTTGCTTCGTTTGCGGCGAACATAGGATCGAATGGGCGAAAGTCAACCTTTTGGACCGCACTAAGTTAAATGAAATCCTTCAGTTTACCTCGATATCACGCGGGTTTTTGACGCCCGGATGACACCCAATCGGATCCTTGCCGTCGTCCGTTCGAACGAAGCCGCCATGTCGGTCATTGTCCGGGCCCGCAGAAATCTCCGCTGCCGATGTCGGCCCCAGCCGGTCTCAACGCGTCCCCCAGGAGGATTGAGGGAACGCCTAGGCGGATGAACCGGCTGGGCGGCTGGCGCGACGAAATATGTTAAGATAGCGATCAACTTAGTATGGCTGGGCGAGGGGTCTCACGAGGGGGTCTTATGGCAAAAGGGAAGGCCGTCATAAGGCCCGTCTTTGTGCCGTTCTTTGCCAACATCTTTCCCACCGTCTTGGCGCCCGTCGGGCGAGTGTTATTGGCGCTTGCGGCGATCTGTGCCGCGGCCGCGCCGGCCTGGGCTGAACGGCGTCTCGCCCTCGTCATCGGCAACGATCACTACCAAAGCGTTCCGCAGCTTCAGAAGGCGGTCAACGATGCGCGCACCATCGGTCAGACCCTCAAGGGGCTCGGTTTCACGGTCACCGTCGGCGAGGACCTGACGCAGCGGCGAATGAGCGAACTCCTGGTGGCGTTCAGCGCCTCGGTCAAACCTGGCGACATCGCTCTGTTCTTCTTCTCGGGCCATGGTTTCGAGATGAGAGGCGAGAACTTCCTGCTCCCGGTCGATGTGCCGGCAGCGATGGAAGGTCAGGACGAACTGGTGCGTGACGCCTCGTTTCCGGCGCAACGGATCATCGAGGTCTTGCAGGAGCGTGGCGTGCGTACCGCGATCCTGGTGCTCGATGCCTGCCGGGACAATCCGTTCGAACGGCCGGGCCGCACGCGCGGCGTCGCCGGCTCCGGAGGGCTCGCGCCCATGACCGCCGTCAACGAGGGCGTCTTTGTGCTATTCTCCGCCGGCGCCAAGCAGACCGCGCTCGACCGGCTTTCCAACAATGACACCAGTCCGAATTCGGTGTTCACCCGCAACTTCGCTCACGAACTGGGGACGCCCGGACTGACGCTCGTTCAGGTCGCCAAGCGCACGCAGTCGGAAGTGCTGCAGATGGCCCGCACCGTCAGCCACGAGCAGACGCCGGCCTATTACGATCAGGTGATCGGCGACATAGTCCTGAACGGTTCTCTCGCCGATGCGCCGCCGGTGGCGCCGCAGCCGCAGCTTGCCTCGTTCCCGCCGATTGCGCCGGCGCCGCTCAAGCCGGCGGAGCCGGTGAACGGGCCGATTGCCAGTTTCATGCGCAGCAATGCCGGCTGGTCGGTGACTTTCTCGTTCATCGATCCCGTCACCGCGATCACGTGGCGGCTCGGCGAAACCGGCGCATTCAGGGAGACGGGTTTCCTCGACTCGTTCGATCCGCGCACCCGCAAGCGCATGCCGAACTCCACCATCCAGCTCGACAGCGATACGCCGGCGAACACGATCTATGTTCGCTATGCCGACGAGGGCGGCAACTGGTCCGATCCGTTTCCGATCCGCTTCGATCCGATGGCGGCCCTCGAGCGCAGCGACCGCAAGATTCTGGAAATGACGGCCGGAAGCTGGCTGTCGTTCGGCGGTTACAACGCGGTGCTGCTCTACTACACGCAGCTCATGTCGTTTCGCTGCGCCATTCGCGAAGTGCGGATCGGCGTCGACAGTTCGGTTCCGGATCGCGTTCTGCCGATGCCGCCCTGCAATCTCAAGGACCCGAACTCGATCCCCGAGAACGCCAATCCCTACGTGAAAATGCCGTCGAACGTGAAATCGGTCTCGGTCGAACTGACCTACCGCGACGGCACCACCTCCGAAGTCAAAACCTTCCGGCGCTGAGACGTTTGCGTCCCCGGCCTGGTCGGGTTTTGGCCCGGACTGGCCAGCCCGTCGCGATTGCCGCAGGGCCGCACAGGGGAGGGTGAAATCGTCGCGATTGTGCTATCGATGGCCGCGAGCCGCCGAAAAGGCGGGACTTTGCTGTTTTCAGGGATGGAGAATGCGCCCGATGAGGAGCAATTTCAGAATTGGCGTTTGTTTGGGGTGCCGGCCGCTGTTGTCTGCACTCGGCATGCTGTTGCTGCTGGCGTCTGCCGCTGCGCCGGCGCGAGCGCAGAGCGATTATCCGAGCCGTCCGATCCGCATGGTCATCGGCTTTGCGGCCGGCGGCGGCAACGACATCTTTGGACGTCTGGTCGGCGCCAAGCTCTCGGAGATCCTCGGGCAGCCGGTGGTGATTGAAAACCGGCCCGGAGCCGGCGGCAGGCTTTCCGCCGAATATGTTTCGCACCAGCCGGCTGACGGCTACACCCTTCTGGTCGGCGCAAGCGGCATGATGTCGATCGCAGCCGCGATCTTCCCCGATCTCAAATACCACCCGACAAAATCGTTCGTGCCGCTGTCGATGATCGCGAGCTTCCCGCTGATCATGGTGATCGGGGCTGATAATCCGTCGAAGAACGTCAAGGAATTTGTCGAGTGGGCCAAGCAACATCCCGATAAGGCGAATTACGCCAGCTCTTCGCCGGCCTTCACCATCACGACGGAGCTCTTGAAATTGAAGACCGGCATGCCGGGAACCATGATACCGTACAAGAGCAGCAACGAAATGATCCTGAGTGTCATTCAAGGTCAGACCGCGACGACCATCGCCGACGGTCCGCCGACCGTGCCGCAGGTCAAGGGCGGCAAGGTCAAAGCCATTGCCGTCACCGGCTCAGAGCGCTCCGACCAGCTGCCGAATGTGCCGAGCATGGCGGAGGCTGGCTATCCGGCCGTCGACGTTCATCTCTGGAGCGGCGTATTCACGCCGGCGGGAACGCCGCCGGCGGTCGTCGCCAAGCTGGAGAAGGCGCTGAGCGAGGCCATCCGCAATCCGGGCGTGTCCGACAAGCTCAAAGCCATGGCGGTCAATCCCGGCGGCGGTCCGGCCGACGATTTCACGAAAATCATCAATAGCGATATCGTGAAATTTGGCGAGGTGGTGAAGGCCGCAAACCTCCACTTCGAGGAATAGCCGCACTCTCAGGTTTTGCCGGGACGGCCGCCCGACCGATCGCGGGAGGCCGCCGCGCCGGCAAGGAGGAATGGCATGAAACTTCCTCGCCGCAAATTTCTCCACCTGGCAGCAGGTGCCACGGCATTCCCGGTCGTCACACAGATCGCAAAGGCGGATACTTATCCGTCGCGGCCGGTGCACTTGATTGTCGCCTTTGTCCCTGGCAGCGCGTCCGACATCGTCGCGCGTCTGATCGGTCAACAGCTTTCGCAGCGGCTCGGCCAGCCGTTCATCATCGATAACAAGCCGGGAGCCGGCGGTAATCTGGGCGTTGAGGCAGCCTTGCATTCAGCACCAGATGGCTACACGCTCTTCCTTCCCAGCTCGGCCGACGCAATCAACGCGACTGTGTACGGCAATCTCAATTTCAATTTGATCCGCGATTTTGCCCCGATCGGAAGCATTGCCGATGGACCCCTTGTCCTGGTTGTAAATCCATCATTTCCCGCCAAAACGGTGCCCGAATTTATCGCCTATGCGAAGGCCAATCCCGGCCAGATCAACTTTGGATCGGCAGGCATTGGCACTGTCGCCCAGCTGGCCGGCGAACTGTTCAAGTCGATGGCGGGGGTTGACTTGGTGCATGTGCCATATCGTGGCCTTGCGCCGGCGATCACCGATCTGATTGGCGGGCGAGTGCAGGCGATATTCTCCACGATGCCGCCGGCGGTCGCGCAGGTCCGCGCCGGGAAGCTGCGCGCGCTGGCAGTGACTTCGGCCAAGCGCTCCGAGGCGCTGCCCGACTTGCCGACCATTGGCGATTTTCTGCCGGGCTACGAGGCAACCTTGATGATTGGCCTCGGCGCGCCCAAAGAGACACCTGCTGAAGTCGTCGAAAAACTCAACCAGGAAGTCAATGCGTGCCTCGCCGATCCTGAGATAAAGACCCGGCTAACCGATCTCGGCGATACGCCAGTGGCGATGAGTCCAACCCAATTCGGCAAATTCATCGCCGACGAAACCGAGAAGTGGGCAAAGGTCATCAAGACCGCAGGCATTAAAGCGGAGTGAGGTCGATCTGTTCGCTCGCCGGCGCGCCAACGCCGCTCCGTATCAATAGAACTAAATGAAATATATTTGTTTCCCGACGGACAACAGCGCTTGTGTCGCAATGCCGACCCAGGAAAAGTCGAACCCGCGTCGGGCGCACGCCACACACGGGTTTGCAGCATCACGAACTTGGGATGGAGGAGATTGCTTATACCCCTTCCATACGTTCTGGAAATCGGTGTAGCTTCTTCGTAGAGCTGCCAGCGGAATATGCCGACGTTCCGTGAATTTAACGGCAGCGGTTGTGCCTCCGGCAGGCGAGCAATCCGAAATTAAATCGCAATTTTGGTTGGGAAACCTTCTGTGTCGTGCAGAAGGCACTCAAGCTCGTGAGGTAATGCCATGAACCTTCCTCGACGCATGTTCTTGCAACTGTCAGCTGGTGCCGCCGCGCTTCCGGTCTTCTCGCGGAACGCAAGGGCACAAGCCTATCCCTCGCGGCCGGTGCACTGGATCGTTGGTTTTGCGCCCGGCGGCGGAAACGACATCATCGCTCGAACTCATGGGCCAGTGGCTATCGGAGCGGACCGGCCAGCAATTCGTCATCGAGAACCGGCCGGGCGCCGGCACCAGCATCGCCGCCGAGGCGGTCGCGAAGGCAGCCCCTGACGGATATACCCTCTTCCTGGCCAATGTCGCGAACGCGATCGGTGCCACCCTTTATAAAAATCTCAACTTCAATTTCATCCGCGACATCGCGCCGGTTGCAGGCATTGCCCGCGTGTCTCTTGTGATGGTGGTCAATCCATCCCTGCCGGCCAAAACGGTCCCCGAGTTCATCGCTTATGCCAAGGCCAATCCCGGCAAGGTCAACATGGCGTCGGCCGGGATCGGGAGCGGGGGCCATCTCGCCGGCGAACAGTTCAAGATGATGGCTGGCGTCAACTTGGTGCACGTACCTTACCGCGGTAACGGACCGGCGCTCGCGGGATTGCTCGGCGGCGAGGTCCAGGTCTTGTTCCCCACCGTTCCCTCATCGATCGGTTTTATCAGGTCCGGCAAACTGCGCGCCCTTGCGGTGACCGCTGCAGCGCGTCAGGAGGATTTGCCGGACGTGCCGACGGTGGGCGAGTTTCTGCCGGGCTTCGAGGCCAGCGGGTGGTACGGTATTGGCGTGCCCCGGAACACGTCTGCCGAGATCATCGCCAAGCTCAATAAGGAGACCAACGCGGCCCTCGTCGATCCCAAGTTCAAGGCGCGGCTTGGTGAACTCGGCGGCAGCGTGCTTGTGGGTTCACCCGCCGACTTCGGCAAGCTCATCGCAGACGAAACCGAAAAGTGGGGCAAAGTAATCCGTGTGGCCAACATCGCGGCGAAGTGATCGGCACAGACATTCCATAAAGGCCGTTAGGCGGCACATGCCGTCGGGTCGACGCTCATTAGAAGAAATTCGGCGACGGCCCGTTAGCATCCATACCTAAAACTCGCGCCCGATCACCCGGTCGAGCGAATAGCGGCCGCCGCCGCCCAGGAAAATACCGACCGCAATGACGCCCATGAACAGGGCGTATTCCATGCCATGTTTGCCCCACGACCAGACCGGATAAAGCACGGCAAACGTGATCACCGCCATTTCGATGGCGATCGCGGCGGCGACGATGCGCGTGAACAGACCCACGGCGAGCATCAGGCCGCCGACGAATTCGATGACGCCGATGAAGTAGGCCCAGGCAAGCGGATAGGCCCAGCCGAAATGCACAAAATTGCGCGAGGCCGGCACCGCATCGTCGAGAAAGAGCTTGGCGTAGCCGTGTGGCACCAGGATCAGCCCGAGCGCGACACGGATCAGCATATAGCCGAGCGGCGCCGCGGCGGCGTAGAACGGCGCTGCGGCTGGAACAAATAGCTTCTTGCGATCGACGTCGCTGTCCAGTGTCGTCGCCATCTTATTCCTCCCTGATTTTTTCCGGAGACTGCCCCTGTCGTCCGGTTATGGTTGAATTTTGCAAGTTCCGGTGGCGCTGGGCAACCGGGTTCGGTCAGGAAGGTTCGATTCGTCACACCCCGCGGCGCGAACGGGCAAGCCAGACGGTCCGGCCGCCGGCTTTCGCATCCTTCACGGCGTGCGCGACAAGGTCGAAGTCCGACTGATCGAGCAGCGCTGCATATTCCGCGGCATCGAGGCTCGCGTGATAGAGCGGCTCACCCCGGTAGTTGCCGATCGCTTCGCCGTGCGCATGACCGGTGTTGAACATCAAGAGGGCGCCCGGTGCGGCGTGCGATGCAAAGACGCCGAACATCCGACGTTGATCGTCGTGGCTGAGGTGAAAATAGCTGTCCCACGCCAAGACGCCGCTGAAGCGTTCTCGCAAGGTGAGCGACCGCATGTCGGCGACGAGCCACCTCTGACCCGGCAAGCGTTCACGGCACAGCGAAATCATTGTTGGGGAGCTGTCGACGCCCGTAATCTCAAAACCCCGGTCGGCCAGATGCCGCGCAACCGGCGCGCCCGATCCGCAGCCGAGATCCAGGATCGCCGAACCTTTCGGCAGCAAGTCGGCAAAACGGTCATGCCATGGCTTCTCGTGCCAGGGTCTCGCCGCGCGATCGGCGTCCCAGCTTTTGGCGTGACGCTCATAGAGGCCGATGATTTGCTCGGACAGCATGTTCATCGGAGTTCACATCTGGACGCACTTCAAGGTTGGGCGCAAATCTACCGGCGGTGAAGGAGCGACTCCACGACATTCTTGGCAAGTGCGATCGTTGCTGGAACGCTCGGGATGCGGCAATCCGGTCTTGCAGCGGACATCAATCTGTCGACCTGGACCTGCAAAGAGTTTCCGTCGTCCGCCACCGGCCCCGTCACTGTAGCAGTGACTAGCGCTTGACAATCGTCTCCAATTCAGTTACAAGCCCAGACATCTCGCTCGTCGCAGGGCACAGTCCGGATGCGATCCTGATGGTGGAGCGAGTGCGGCGCCCGCGCGCGGTCTCGCAAACCGCTCCCGGGCGGCCTTGGGGCAGCGCAAACAAGTGTACGCAGTTTGCGCCAATGCAAACTGCTATGCCGGCCGGCACGATGACCGGTCTGTGAGGAGCTCACTGCACTGGCCCGGGGAGGGTGGAAGCCCGTTTGCACCCGGTGATTCCAGGAAGCGCGGCCCGAGGCTGAGTGGTGGCGTTCGGTCGCCTAAGCGAGAGCCGCGGTGGAGCGCCGAGAGGCGAGCGCATCCCGCTGGATGCGCAGCCGCGCCCGAAGCACTTTCAGATGGCAACATCTGCGGTGTGGCGCGGACAACGGATGGTGCGCCTGTCGGCGCTCCGCCTCCCTGTTTTGTTTGAGCATGATCTTATCCGAAAACCGGTGACCACTTTTCGGGATCATGCTCTGGGGGAGACTTTCGTGAAGCCTTTCCCATGACTCGGACGCAATGACGTCGCGAGAACGATGTTCTATTGGGTCATTGCGAGCCAACGGGTCCGGCCTGAAGTGGCCGGCCCGATGACGAGGTTCCGCGAAGCAACCCAGTTCCTTGGCAGCCGGCCGCGAGCCAGGCGAGCAGGTTGCGCGTTCCTATACTCCGCCAGGAGAACTCAGTCTCTTGAGACAGCGCGGGGCTGAAGCGGATGCGCGAGAATGCCAAGTTATTGAAACGGACGGCAGCGAAAATGGAAAGTGGCCGAGAAGTACCGCAAGGACAAACGGCACGTCCAAGTTTCCCCGGCACTGATGCCGCCGGTACGCCTGACGTCACGTCGGCAACGCAGCCGCGAGATCAATCGATCGGGACCGTGTTTGCGGCACTCATCCTCGTTCTGCTGCTTGCGGCCCTCGACCAGACAATCGTATCGACCGCGCTGCCGACGATCGTCGGGGAATTGGGCGGTGTGACCCATCTATCGTGGGTCGTCACAGCCTATCTGCTGTCCAGCACCGTCGTCGGCCCGCTTTACGGAAAGTTTGGTGACATCCACGGCCGCAAGATCGTGCTGCAGGTGGCGGTTGTCATTTTCCTCGTCGGTTCCGCGCTATGCGGACTGGCGCAGACCATGTTGCAGCTCATCGTGTTCCGCGGCCTGCAGGGCCTTGGCGGCGGCGGGCTTATCGTCATTACGATCGCCGTCATCGGCGATATCGTGCCGCCGCGTGAGCGTGGCCGCTACCAAGGCGTGTTTGGCGCGGTATTCGGAGTTGCCACCATCATTGGCCCGCTGCTCGGCGGCTTCTTCGTCGATCGCCTGTCATGGCGATGGATTTTCTATATCAACTTGCCGACCGGCGCGCTGGCGCTCGCCGTGATCGCCGTTGTCCTACGGTCGCCGGCGACACGACGGCAACATGTCATTGATTACCTCGGCGCGACGATTTTATCGGTCGCGCTTACCGCGATCATTCTGTTCACAAGCCTCGGCGGCACAACTCTACCTTGGGCGTCCCCGGTCACTCTGGGGCTCATCGCGGTCGGACTCATCGGCCTGTTCGCGTTTGTTGTAGCGGAGGCGCGCGCTCAAGAGCCGATTTTGCCGCTGAGCCTGTTTCGCAACGGCACGTTTGCGATCGCCAGCTCAGTCGGCCTGATCGTCGGCCTCGCCATGTTCGGGTCGATCACGTATCTGCCGATCTTCCTCCAGGTCGTGAAGGGCGAAAGCCCCACGGCCTCCGGATTGCAGCTTATGCCGATGATGCTCGGTATGCTCATGACTTCGATAGCGAGCGGCCGCGTCATCAGCGCCTGGGGCCGTTACAAGGCGTTTCCGATCGCCGGCACAGCCGTCATGACGATTGGGCTGTTGATGCTGTCGCAACTGTCGATCGACTACCCGGTGTGGCGGACTTCCGTTGACGCCTTTGTTCTGGGCCTCGGTCTTGGCATGGTGATGCAGGTGCTTGTATTGGCGGCGCAGAACAGCGTGGATTTCGAACATCTCGGCGTCGCCACCTCGGGAACGACGCTGTTCCGATCTTTGGGCGGCGCGCTGGGCGTCGCGATTTTCGGTGCGATCTTCGCCAACGGGCTGCACGCGAATCTGAGCGCGTTGGTCCCTCCAGGCACCGCAATGCCCTCCGCGACCAATCCTGCGGGACTTGCAGCTTTGTCGCCGGACCTTCGGGCGGCCTATATCGCTGCGTTGGTGGCTGCGTTGCGGCCGGTGTTCCTCATCGCCGCGATTGTCGCCGCAACCGCCTGTGCCATCGCTTTGCTGTTGCGCGAAATGCCATTGCGCGGCATGGCGCCGGCGGCCGGACAGAGCCAAGGCATCGCCATGCCGCGCGATGCCACGTCGCTCGAGGAGCTTGAACGCATCGTCACGGTACTTTTGGCTCGCGAAAACCGCTGGCGTCTCTATGCCGACATTGCAAACCGAGCCAAGCTCGATCTCTCCGCGCCTGAGTTGTGGATGCTTGCACGCCTCGGCGAACGCGGGCCGGCGACGCTGAATTCGCTGAGCGCCGATCTGGCAGTTCCATTGCAGGAATTCGAAGCTCCGTTGGCGGAGCTCTTTAATCGCAAGATCGTTCAGAAGAACGAGCTTGGAGAATTGCGGCTCACTGCGCTCGGGCTGGACATGAGCGGCCGACTGACGGCGGCGCGGCGGCAGGGTCTCAGCGATCTCCTGTCCCGCTGGCAGCCGGACAAGCACCCCGACGTCATGGCGCTGCTCAACCGTGTCGCCAAGACGTTGGTCCGCGATCTGCCGAGCCCCGGCACGGATTAGATGGTTTCGTCGTTACACTCCTCGCAATGACCAAAAGGCACCGTTACACTCCACAATCCCCTCTACCGGTGGTAGGTTATTATGAGCGATAGTCTACGATGGGGATACGTTATGGATCGGGTCTCGATCGATCTCGAGCACTGCTATGGAATCAAGGCCCTTAAGCGGGATTTCGACTTCACGAAAACTCGCGCCTACGCGATTTATGCGCCTAATGGAGTGATGAAATCCTCATTGGCCCAAACCTTTGCTGACGCGGCGAATGGAGAAGATTCCCACGATCGCATTTTTACCGGCCGCAAAACGTCGCGGAAAATACTCGACGAAACCGGGAAAGAGATTGAGGGCGAGCGCGTACTCGTCGTGCTACCATATGATGAAGGATTTGGACCTACTAAGGAAACTTCAACTCTTTTGGTCGATGCCAAGCTTCGGAAGGAATATGAGCAGCTACATGTCGATATTCAGGACGCGAAAGCGACGCTGTTAAAATCGATCCGACAACAAGCCAATTCACGACGAGATTTTGAAGAAGAAATTGCGTCGGCGTTTACAAGCGGTGACGACTTTGAGGTAGCAGTCACCCGTATAAGAGCAGAATTAGGCTGCGAACTCATAAAACCTAAGCCATAGGCGGAGGCAAGCGATTTTGACCATGGCGAGATAGTTCAAAGCGATGCGGTCGTAACGGGTGGCAATGTGCCTAAACTGCTTGATTTTGTTGAAGCAGCGTTCGATCAGGTTGCGCTTCTTATACTTGGTCTTGCTGTAGGTGATGCCATCGTAGCGGTTTGATTTGGGTGGGATGTGCGGGGTGCAATCCTGATCCTCGATCAAGTCCCTGATCCAGTCTGCATCGTATCCCTTGTCGGCGATGACATCGGCGCCCGCCGGTAGTCCATTGAGCAGCAGTTCGGCCATCGGCGCGTCGTTCATCTGCCCGGGCGACAGTTCGATCTGCACCGGAAGGCCGTTGCCAATCACCCGCAGATGCAGCTTGGTGGTCAGTCCTCCACGACTTCGACCGATACAAGCGTCTCCAGCCTGTTTTTTTGGGCGGCCGCCTGCTGATGAACGCGTACGATACTGGAGTCGATCATCTGCACTTTGCCGTCATGAGCCTCGATGATGGCGTCCATCAGCTTGTCCCAGATGCCCGCCTTCCGCCACCGGTTGAAGCGATTGTAAACCGTCGTCGGAGGCCCGTACCGCTCAGGCAAATCAGCCCACGGCGAGCCGGACCGCAAAATCCAGAAAATGCCGTTCAGCACCCGGCGGTCATCAACTCGCGGCACCCCGCGCGGCTTGTTCGGCAATAGAGGCTGGATCGTCTTCCACTCAAACTCGGTCAGTTCGTAGCGGGCCATGGCAAGCTCCTTTGCAGAGCTTAAATCACCTTTCTCGTGATTTGCCTACCGTTTATGAGTATGCAGCCTAGAGAAGCAGAAGGAAACGCCATTCGCCGGTGTGACTTACGATATAATTTTCGACGACAAGGTCGTTTCTGCATTGGAGAAAAAAGACCTTAAGGATGCTGTCGAAGACTACATCCGTCGATATAACCAACTACTCTCCGCTTCGACGTATTTTAAAAAGGGCACGTTTGATTATTATTAACGCTGGTCAAATCGCGAAAAGTCTGTCCGCGAACGGTTTTTTTGATGCAAAACATACAGTCAATCTCAAGGCAGCATCCGGCGGTGTTATTGAAATTAATACGGAGAAAGAACTAGAAACTGTGATCGCGAAAGAAAAAGAAGCGATCATCAAAGACAAGGAGTTGCGAAAAACCTTTGACACTGTATCCAAGCAGCTTGAGAGAAATACGGAGCTACGCGAATTTACTCGATATTTGCAGGAGAACGAAGCGCTGTTGGCGCGGATGAACAATCTGCCAAAGCTCAAAGAGGATGTTCTAAAATCCTATCTAAAAGTTCATTACAGTGAATACGAACAATTGATGGCGAAGTATGATGCCGCCGCCAAACGCAAAAAAGAAATCGAAGAAGAGGCTCGGAAGCAGCGAACCCAGTGGGAAGAGGTGATCGCTATATTTAACCAACGGTTCTTCGTGCCATTCGAATTGGAAGCGAGGAATCGAATTGAAGTTATGCTTGGCGACGATCAAATAATCGACCTCGGATTTACATATATAGACGGCGAGGACACGGCACAGGTTGAAAAACCGGCGCTGATGGAGGTTCTGAGCACTGGAGAACGAAAGGCACTGTACGTGCTCAATGTCATTTTTGAGATACAGCGGCGCAATAAGGCGAAACAAGAAACGCTTGTCGTGGTGGATGATATTGCTAATTCGTTCGATTATCAGAACAAGTATGCCATCATCCAATATCTAAAAGATATAAGCGAAGATGGCCCATTTAAGCTCATCATCATGACGCATAATTTCGATTTTTTTAGAACCATTGAGGGCAGGTTTGTCCGCTATCCGAACTGTTTAATGGCTTCTAAGAACGCTCGAGGGATTTCATTGGCTCAGGCGACTGGCATCAGGAATGTATTTGCGAATGATTGGAAGGACTATTTCTTTACCAACTCAAAAAAGAAGATCGCTTCGATCTGCTTCTTGAGAAATCTGATTGAGATGACCACAGGTGAGAGCGACCCTCACTATAAGACGCTTACGTCGATGCTGCATTGGAAGGAGGATTTCGGCATCGTTTATGGTTGCGCACCTGGATGCAATCTTCAATGAAGTGTGCAAGACGAAGAAGTCATCGGATAATGGCACGAAACTCGTGCATGTCCTGATAACAGAAGAAGCAGACTTATGCCTGACGGCGTCCCTTGGCTTAAATCTTGAGAATAAGATTGTGCTGGCTGTCGCTACGCGACTGGCAGCTGAACGCTTCATGATCGGCAAAATCAAAGACGATAAATTTGTCGCCGGAATTCAGTTCAATCAAACTCAAGCCTTGATAGAAAAGTACAAAGAAAAGTTTCCGAAGGAAGAAGATGCGATTAAGTGCCTAGATCGTGTTGCGTTGATGACGCCGGAAAACATTCACGTCAACTCATTCATGTACGAGCCAATCGTCGATATGTCTGACGAACACTTAAAACGGCTCTATAGCGATGTGAAGAAACTTGCGTGATGGTTTGGGATCGCCGCGATATGGAGCGATCTTCTTGAGAGCCCAGTCAAAATCGTCGGGATTGTCGCTTGTCTGGGCGGCCTCGGCGGTTTCGAGGAAGCGGTTCGATTGGTTGGGGTCCAGGTGGTAGAGCCGCAATGCGTTGCGCACGCGTCCTGGGGGCAGAAGATCGTCTCACACGTCCAGCAATTCCTCGCTGGCGAATTCCGCTTTTTCCTGGATGAAGGCAAAGCGCGCTTCGGGTTTGGTGCCCATCAGCCGCTCGACGGATTTCTCCGTATCCTTGCGGTCGTCGGGGATGAGCATGACGCGAAGCAGCGTGCGCTTCTTCGGATCCATCGTGGTTTCCTTGAGCTGCGCCGCCATCATCTCGCCGAGACCTTTGAAGCGGCTGACTTCGACCTTGGCATTGGCGTGAAACTCCTTTTTCAGGAGTTCGTCTTTGTGCGTGTCGTTGCGCGCGTAAACGGTCTTGCCGCCGTGGGTGAGGCGATAGAGCGGCGGCACCGCAAGATAGAGGTGGCCGTGATCGATCAGTTGCGGCATCTGCCGGTAAAAGAACGTGATGAGCAGTGAGGCGATATGAGCGCCATCGACGTCGGCATCGGTCATGATGATGACGCGGCCGTAGCGCAAATCCTCATCGCGATAATGCACGCCGGTGCCGCAGCCGAGCGCCTGCGCGAGATCGGCAAGCTGCTGGTTCTGCGCGAGCTTGTCCTTGCCGGCCGAGGCGACGTTGAGAATTTTGCCGCGCAGCGGCAGAATCGCCTGGCTCGCCCGATCGCGCGCCTGCTTGGCCGAGCCGCCGGCGCTGTCGCCTTCGACGACAAAAATCTCGGAGCCCTGGGCCGCGCTGTTGGTGCAATCAGCGAGCTTGCCGGGCAGGCGAAGTTTCCGCACCGCCGATTTGCGCGCAATGTCCTTTTCCTGGCGGCGGCGGATGCGCTCTTCGGCGCGCTCGCAGACGAAATCAAGAAGCTTGTTGGCCTGCAGCGGATTGCCGGCGAGCCAGTGGTCGAACGGATCCTTGATCGCCTGTTCGACGATCTTCTGGGCTTCGGCGGTGGCGAGCCGGTCTTTGGTCTGGCCCTGGAATTCCGGTTCACGAATGAACACCGACAGCATGGCGCCGGCGCCGACCATGACGTCGTCGCTGGTGATCGCGGCGGCGCGCTTGCCTTGTCCCATGCGCTCGGCGTGATCCTTCAGCCCGCGCAACAATGCGGTGCGCAAACCGGATTCATGCGTGCCGCCGTCGGGCGTCGGGATGGTGTTGCAGTACGAGTTCAGAAAGCCGTCGGCGTCGGCGGTCCAGGCTACCGCCCATTGCGCGGCGCCATGCGAGCCGGTCTTGCCGGCACTTCCGGAGAAAATGTCCTGATGCACCAAGGTCGCACTCGACAGCGTCTCCGACAAATAGTCTTTCAGTCCGTCGGCGAAATGAAATGTCGCCTTTTCCGGCACGTCTTCGACGCCGTGCAAAAGCTCCTTGGCGCAGAACCAGCGGATTTTGACGCCGCCGAACAGATAGGCCTTCGAGCGCGTCATCTTGAAAACGCGCTCGGGCTTGAAGTGCGCCTTGGCGCCGAAAATCTGCGGGTCGGGCCGGAACCGCACCTTGGTGCCGCGCCGGTTCGGCGCCTTGCCGGCGTCCTGCAATTTGCCTTTCGGCGTGCCGCGCTCGAACGCCATGCGATAGAGTTTTTGCCCGCGCGCGACTTCCACCTCCAAGCGCTCGGACAGCGCGTTGGCGACCGAAACGCCGACGCCATGCAGGCCGCCCGATGTCTCATAGACCTTGGAGTTGAACTTGCCGCCTGCGTGCAGCGTGCACATGATCACTTCGAGCGCGGATTTCTTCGGAAATTTTGGGTGCGGGTCGACCGGGATGCCGCGGCCGTTATCGGTGACGGTGACGAAGCCGTCGGCCGCGAGTTCCACCTCGATCCAGTCGGCATGGCCGGCCAGCGCCTCGTCCATCGCGTTGTCGATGACCTCGGCGAACAGGTGGTGCAGCGCCTTCTCGTCGGTGCCGCCGATATACATGCCGGGACGGCGCCGAACCGGCTCGAGGCCCTCGAGAACCTCGATGTGGCGCGCCGTATAGCCGGCCTCGGCGGCCGAGCCGCGCGGCGCAGCGCTGGCAGCCCGCCGGCCGGTGGGGCGCCGCGGTTCCGCGAGCTTGGCAAACAGGTCGGGAGCCTTCGGTGGCTTCGGTGTTTTCGCAGTCTTTCCCATGCTTTATCCGATATGGGGATTCCAACGTCCGGCGGCGAATCAGCATTTGACTATGCCATGGCGATGGCGCGAGCGGGCGCCGATATGAGCACCAAGCGATCCGGCGCCAACGCGCGGCGTCCATACTTGCGATATTGTGCCAATTATCATGTCGCTCGAAGACATTGCTCACCAAGTGGTTGAATTTGTGCGCGCGCACCAGGGCTCCGAATTGCCGGTCGTCGCGGCGCTGGCGTTCGGCGAGTCGCTCGCCGTAATTTCTTTGTTCCTGCCGGCCACGGTGGCCCTTGTCGGCATTGGCGCGCTGATCGGCGCCAGCGATATCGCGTTCACGCCGGTCTGGATCTCAGCCGCGCTCGGTGCGGCGTTCGGCGACTGGCTGTCGTATTGGTTCGGCGCCAAGTTCAAGGAGCCGGTCGGGAAACTTTGGCCGCTGTCGCATCATCCCGATCTCATTCCGAAGGGCGAGGACTTCGTGCGCCGCTGGGGCGTCGGTGCGGTTTTCATCGGCCGTTTTTTTGGTCCGGCGCGCGCCGCAGTGCCGCTTGCTGCGGGAATTTTGGCGATGCCGTATTGGCCGTTCCAGGCGGCGAACTTCGCGTCGGCCTTTCTCTGGGCCGCGGTCCTGCTTGCGCCCGGAACGGTTGCGATGCGCTGGCTGTTCTGACATTCGGCGCTCCGCGTTTCGAGCGCATTGACGCTGCCGTGCGCGATCTCTATATGGCCCGCGATGAGCGCATCGCGCATGACCATGAGCGTCACACGTCGCCGCCGCCGTACCGCCGCGGCACGGATACGCGTTCGCGCGTGATCTTTCGTGCCGCCGGTTCCGCGGCACGCTTCTCTTGATATCCTCCGCGGACTCGGCCTGTTCCCTCCACAGGACAAGGTTTGATCCAAGGTCTGACCCATGACTGCGAAAGCCAAGATCGGCGTGCTCGGCGCCTCCGGTTATACCGGCGCGGAATTGCTGCGACTCCTGATCCCGCATCCGCGCGTGGAGATTGCGTTGCTCACCGCCGATCGCCGCGCCGGCAAGTCCATGGCCGACGTCTTTCCGCAATTTGCGCCTTATGCATTGCCGGTGCTGAGCGCGATCGAGGGCGCCGACTGGAAGGAAGCGGGGCTTGATCTGGCGTTCTGTGCGTTGCCGCACGGCACGACCCAAAAGGTCATTGCCGATCTGCTTGCGCGGGCGCCTGCGACCAAGGTGGTCGATCTCTCGGCCGATTTCCGGCTGGCCGATCCGGCAGCCTATGCGCATTGGTACGGCCATGACCACGCCGCGCCGGCGCTCCAGAAAGAGGCGGTCTACGGTCTGACCGAGGTCTACCGACCGGCCATCAAGGCGGCGCGCCTTGTCGCCAATCCCGGCTGCTACACGACCTGCGCTCAACTCGCCCTTATTCCGCTATTGAGGGCGAAAGCCATCGATCCCGACGAGATCGTCATCGATGCCAAATCCGGCATGACGGGAGCGGGCAGGGCGGCCAAAGAGGAGATGCTGTTCTCGGAAGTGTCCGAAGGCTTTCACGCCTACGGCGTCGGCCGCCACCGCCACATGTCCGAGCTCGATCAGGAGTTCACCAAAGCCGCCGGCCGCAAAGTGATTGCGACTTTCACGCCGCATCTCGTGCCGATGAACAGGGGCATCCTGTCGACCATCTATGTGCGCGGCGCAAAAGCGACTCCCGAGGATCTTCACGCGCTCCTGGCGAAGGCGTATGCGAGCGAGCCGTTCGTGCACGTTTTGCCGTTCGGCGTGACGCCGCAGACGCGGCATGTGCGCGGCTCCAACATGACGTTCATCGGCGTGGCGGCCGACCGCGTCGCCGGCCGCGCGATCGTTGTTTCGGCGCTCGACAACCTCACCAAGGGGGCGTCCGGACAGGCGGTGCAGAACATGAACGTGATGCTCGGCTATCCGGAAACCACCGGCCTCGAACAGGTCGCGCTGTTTCCGTAGAGATCACGCTCCAACAAACGTCATGCCAGCTTGAAGAGCGCAAGAGCCACCAGAACCTGCGCCACGAACCCGCCGAAAAATGCCAGCGTGCGCAGCACGGGAAGGCCAAGCGTGTAGAAAACCGCATGCCCGAGCCGCGACCAGAAATAAAGCGCGCAGGCAATTGCCGTGGTCGGCGTCGAAACGTTGACGTTCAAGTCTTGCGCCACAAGGACAAGCGGCGCGAACACGACGAGATTTTCCACGGCGTTGGTGTGCGCCGCCATCAGGCGCTGCGCCCACGGCGATTGCGGCTTGTCGGCCGGGCTCGGGTTCGCCATCGTAGCCATCAGCCCGCGCACTTGGATGCGATCGAGAATGTACGGCACCCACAGCAAGCCTGTCAGTACCGCGGTCATCACCAGCCAGAACAGTTCATGGGACATGTCGCTCTCCCGGGATCGACGTTGACCGTCCACAAGCGGGAACTTTGCAGCTATCGCGCGGCGAGGGAAGGCCTGTGCATAACAACGACGGGGAGAAATAAGCCGTCGTTGTGCGTCGTCTTCAGGAGATTAGTCGCGCACTTTCACGTAGCTGCCAGGCGCGTCCTCGATCGGCTTGAGTGCGCCGGAGCCTGGAATGCGCGCCGGAACCTCGGTCGGACCCTGCCGGGTGAGCCAGACAAGCCAATCCGGCCACCACGAGCCTGGGTGCTCTTTGGCCTTGGCGAGCCAGCCCTCGACGTCGGCGTTGCGCGGCTTTGGACCGGTCCAGAATTGATACTTTTTCTTGTCCGGCGGGTTGATCACGCCAGCAATGTGACCGGATCCCGAGAGCACGAATTTAACCGGGCCGCCGAAGAATTTCGAGCTGAGCTGCACGGATTTCGCCGGCGCGATGTGATCTTCCCGCGTGCCCAAATTGTAGATCGGAATCTTGACCGCCTTGAGCTTGATCGGCGTGTTGCCGATGATCATCTTGCCTTTCGAGAGCTTGTTCTCCAGATAGCAGCTGCGCAGATAGAACGAGTGATTGGCGGCCGGCAGTCGTGTGGCGTCCGAATTCCAGTAGAGCAAGTCGAACGGGAAGGGCGCCTTGCCCTTGAGATAATTGTTGATCACGTAGGGCCACAGCAGGTCGTTCGACCGCAATAGATTGAAAACGGTCGCCATCGTCTTGCTTTCGAGATAGCCGCGTTCGCTCATCCTCTTTTCCAGCGCCGCGATCTGCTCCTCGTCGACGAATACCTTGAGATCGCCCGCGTAGGTAAAGTCGACCTGAGCGGCGAACAGCGTCGCGGAAACGATCCGCTCGTCGCCGCGAGCCGCCATGGCGGCGAGCGTGACCGCGAGCAGCGTGCCGCCGACACAATAGCCTGCAGCGTGGACCTTATCCTCGCCGGTCGCTTCCTTGATGGCATCGAGCGCCGCGAGCGGTCCCTGCCGTATGTAATCCTCGAAGGTTTTTTGTGCGAGGTGGGTGTCGGGATTGACCCAGGAGATGCAGAAAACTGTGATTCCCTGGTCGACGCACCATTTGATGAAGGATTTTTCCGGCGTGAGATCGAGCACGTAGTACTTGTTGATCCAGGGCGGAATGATCAGCAGCGGCCGCTTGAGCACCATCTCGGTGGACGGCGCATATTGAATGAGCTGCATGAGCTCGTTCTGGAAGATGACCTTGCCGGGCGTGGCGGCGAGATTGCGGCCGACCTCGAACATCGAGGAATCGGACTGGCGAATCTTCAGGTTGCCGCCGCCCGCTTCGATATCCTCGGCGAGCATACGCATGCCGCGGACCAGGTTGTCGGCGTTCGTCGTCAGCGTTTCGCGCAGCAGTTCGGGATTGGTCAGCACGAAATTCGACGGCGACAGCGCATTGGTGATCTGGCGCAGGTAGAATTCGGCTTTCAGCTTGGTGTGCGGTTCGAGATCTGCAGCATCGTCGACCAGTTTGTTGGACCAGCCGACCGTCAGAAGGTAGGCCTGCTTGAGAAAGTCGAAGAACTGATTGGTTGTCCATTCCGGATCGGAAAAGCGCTTGTCGTTGGCTTGAGGCGTGACGACGGGCGCGGTCTCCTCGCCGGCGAGCCTTTTCGCGGCCGATGCCCACAGATCGAGATACGCCTTGCCGAGCTGCTGCTGGACTGCAACGGAGCGTTTTGGGTCGGAAAGCCAATATTCTCCGACTTGGCCGAGCGTCTTTATGACTTCGGTCAATTCGTTGGAGAATTCATCGGTGGCGCGGCCTTCTTCGCGAGGCCTCATGTAGGCCGCAAGCGCCCGACCGCCTTCCTCGATGATCCGCGCAAGATTGCGCGAAAACTCCTGGATATTGACGGAGCTGACTTTCATCGGTTCTTGCGATGGAGCCCTCACGAGAGTTCCTCATTAGCCTCAGGGGCAGCGCGCATTGCCTTTAGCCAGAAATGGCCTGCTACGAGGATTGAAGCAAGACGCGTGATCTGGCGCCGGTGGACAGCAGCCCTGGTGCGGACCAAGCCGGCCGAGCACGGCTATGCCGTCCTTGTTTCGACATATTGGACCTTTAGCCTTTTGGCTTGCGTAATACCTTAGTCGATTGCCGTAACGCATTGAGACATTAACCGATCTTTCAGGTCTGACCCTGGCAAGATGTCGGCAGGGCCAAATCCAGGGCCAAGTGAAGGCGAGTTTGCAAAGCTCGCCGGGGCAATTGGGGCTGAGCGTGGACGGCGGTACAAGCGTGATCAAGCCTAGGCGTCAGCTTTTGGCGCTGGCGATCGCTATTTCAGCGGGTGCCACGCTGTCGGCGTGTTCTCCCGGGGCTGATTACTATCCGGCAGTGCTCGCCACACCCGAGGCGCGCCCCGATACGACGATGAACGCCGACCAGATCAAAAAGGCCACCGACGATCTGATTTCAGAGCGGGACCACCTGACATCCGGGACGCAGAGCAGCGGTGAGGCGTCTGCACCCTCGCCGGCGCCGACGACCACCGGGAGCGTCACAGCGCAGCCGAAGAAAAAGAAGAAGACGTCAGCTGGCGCGGCACAGCCTGCCGCCGGCGCCACGCAAACCGCTGGTGCCGACGTTAAGCCGTGATAAAAGTTCGTGTTTAGGGTATCGTCGCGGTCTCGCGATTTTTGTCAGCCGACCCGCCGGGGCAACCATGGAAGAGTTCTACCGTATCCGCCGGCTACCGCCGTACGTGTTCGAGCAGGTCAACCGCGCCAAGGCCAGTGCTCGCAACGGTGGTGCCGACATCATCGACCTCGGCATGGGCAATCCCGACCTGCCGGCGCCGCCGCACGTCATCGAGAAGCTTAAGGAGACCATCGGGAAGTCGCGCACGGATCGCTATTCGGCATCCAAGGGGATTCCGGGCCTTCGCCGCGCCCAGGCGGCCTATTACGCACGCCGTTTCGGGGTGAAGCTCAATCCCGAAACCCAGATTGTCACGACGCTCGGCTCGAAGGAGGGGTTTGCCAACGTCGCCCAGGCGATCACGGCGCCGGGCGATGTCATCATCGTGCCAAACCCGACTTACCCGATTCACGTCTTCGGCTTTCTGATGGCCGGCGGCGCGATTCGTTCGGTGCAGGTCGAAGCCAATAACGCTTTCTTCGAAGCACTCGAGCGCGCGGTCCTGCATTCGATTCCAAAGCCGATCGCGGTCGTCGTGTGTTACCCGTCAAATCCGACGGCGTGCGTTGCGACTCTCGACTTCTACCGCGACCTCATCGCGTTCGCGAAGAAGCATTCGCTCTTGGTTTTGTCCGATCTCGCCTATGCCGAGGTCTATCTCGACGGCGTTCCGCCGCCGTCGGTTCTTCAGGTCCCAGGTGCGATGGACGTCGCGGTTGAATTCACGTCGATGTCCAAGACCTATTCGATGCCCGGCTGGCGGATCGGCTTTGCGGTCGGCAATGAGCGCGTCATCGCCGCGCTGGCGCGGGTCAAATCCTATCTCGATTATGGGGCTTTCACCCCGATCCAGGTGGCGGCAACGGCGGCGCTGAACGGGCCTGAAGACTGTATCCATGAGATGCGTGCCATCTATCGGCGTCGGCGGGAGGCGCTGGTTGAGTCCTTCGGCCGGGCCGGTTGGCATGTCCCGGCGCCGCAAGCCTCGATGTTCGCCTGGGCGCCGATCCCCGAGCCATTCCAGTCGCTCGGCAGCGTTGAATTTTCGACGTTGCTGGTTGAGAAGGCGAGCGTGGCGGTATCGCCCGGCGCCGGCTTTGGCGAGTACGGTGAGGGCCACGTCCGCATCGCGCTGGTTGAGAATGAGCAGCGTATCCGTCAGGCCGCACGCAACATTCGGCGGTTCCTTGAAACCGGCCCGGAAATGCTGCACAACGTCGTTCCCCTCGCGACGCGACGTCAGTAGCGGGCGCTGCTTCCAAACCTCCAGACTGGCGATGTTCTATGGCAGAGCCGCTGAAAGTCGGTCTTGCCGGACTGGGAACTGTCGGCACCGCTGTCCTGCATCTGCTCGAACGCGGGCGCGACAAGCTCGTGGCACGCTGTGGGCGGCCAATCGAAGTCGTGGCGATCAGTGCACGATCGCGCAACAAGAAGCGCGACATTGACCTCAAGACGTTTCGCTGGTTCGCCGATCCGGTGGCGCTCGCCGCCGACCCCTCGATCGATGTTTTGGTCGAGGTCATAGGCGGCGCTGGCGATCCCGCGAAGAGCGCCGTGGAAACCGCGCTTGCGGATGGTAAGCACGTCGTGACCGCCAACAAGGCGCTGCTCGCCCGCCATGGCCAAAAACTCGCCGCGTTGGCTGAACGAAAGCACGTCGCGCTCAATTTCGAGGCGTCGGTCGGCGGCGGCATACCGATTGTCAAAACGTTGCGCGAGGGCCTCAATGGCGACTCGTTCGCCCGTATCTACGGTATCCTCAACGGCACCTGCAATTACATCCTGTCGCGGATGGAACAGGATCGGCTCGCATTCGATGATTGCCTTCGCGACGCGCAGCGGCTCGGCTATGCCGAAGCCGATCCATCCTTCGATGTCGAAGGTCACGACACCGCCCAAAAGCTTTCGATCCTGGCGAGCCTTGCGTTCGGAACCAAACTCGATCCCAGTGCGATCTACGTTGAAGGCATCTCGTCGATCACACTGGCCGATCTCGATGCGGCGGCTGAACTTGGCTACCGCGTGAAGCTTTTGGGCGTGGCAGTGAAAACCGACGCGGGTATCGAGCAGCGCGTTCATCCGACCATGGTGCCGAAAGATTCCGCGATCGCTCAGGTCATGGGCGTGACCAATGCCGTGACCATCGATGCCGACGGTCTTGCTCCCATTACGTTGGTCGGTCCCGGCGCCGGTGGCTTGGCGACGGCATCGGCGGTTGTTTCCGATCTTGCCGATATCGCCCGCGGGGTGTGCGCGCTTCCATTCGGGCGACCGGCGGCGCACATGATTGCGGTGCGCAAGGCGCCGATGCAGCACCACGAAGGCGGCTACTACATCCGTCTCCTGGCGCGCGATCGTCCTGGCACGGCGGCCACCATCGCGCGGCGGTTGGCGCAGCAGAGCATTTCGCTTGAGTTGATCGTGCAGCGTCACGGACGCGCGCCGGACGGCGCGGCGGCGTCGGGCCGCTCCGGGGAGGCGGTCCCTGTCATCATGATCACCTATGCCACGAGCGAAGATGCGGTTCGCAAGGCTCTCGTCGCCGTGCGGCGCGACCGTGTAATCTCAGGCCGGCCGCAGGTGATCCGAATCGAAAAGAATTGAGCCAAGCCGGATTTTTGCGACTGAAGGAGATTTGTTTCATGTCATCGAAGACCAGCGCGACACATTTGGCCATCGAGCGCATTCTTTCGATGGAAATCGTGCGGGTGACCGAGCGCGCTGCGGTCGCCGCGGCGCGTTTGCGCGGTCGCGGCGCCGAGAAGAAATCCGATCAGGCGGCCGTCGACGCCATGCGGCGGGAACTCAGCAACCTTGCGATCGACGGCACGGTCGTGATCGGCGAGGGCGAAATGGACGAAGCGCCGATGCTGTTCATCGGCGAAAAGGTCGGGACCGGGACCGGCCCCAAAGTGGACATTGCCGTCGATCCGCTTGAAGGCACTACGCTGTGCGCCAAGAACATGCCGGGCGCGATCGCGACCTTGGCGTTGGCCGAGGGTGGCACGCTGCTGCACGCCCCCGACATCTATATGGACAAGATCGCTGTCGGTCCGGGCTACCCTAAGGGCGTGGTCGATCTCGATGCGCCGCCCGCCGACAATATCCTGAGCCTCGCCAAGGCCAAGGGCGTGAAGCCGGATGCCATCACCGCCATGATCCTCGATCGGCCGCGCCACGCCGACATGATCGCGGCGGTGCGCAAAGTCGGGGCGGCGGTCAGTCTGATTACCGACGGCGACGTCGCTGGCGTCATTCATACCGCCGAGCCGGACAAAACCGGTATCGACATCTATCTCGGTATCGGCGGTGCCCCGGAAGGCGTTCTCGCGGCAGCCGCGCTGCGCTGCATCGGCGGACAAATGCAAACCCGGCTGATCATCGATACCGACGAAAAGCGTGAGCGCGCCAAGACCATGGGCATCAAGGATCCGCGGCGAAAGTACGAGATCGAAGACCTGGTGAAGGGCGATTGTCTCTTTGCGGCCACCGGCGTCACCGACGGCCGCATGTTGCGCGGCGTTGAGTTTGGCCACGACATGATCGAAACCGAGACGGTCGTGATGCGGTCTGAGACCGGAACCGTGCGCTGGATCAGGGCTCAGCACCGCAAGCTTGACAAGTTTTGATGGCGGCAACATTTCCGCTCCGCCACGCTTCGATCTAGCGTACGTTTGAGGGATCGCTTGCGGTCGCCGGCGGCGGGTGCGTGCGCGATATTTGATCTTATGTGAACGTCAGACCCTTCGTGGAGATGTCGGAGAATTGTCTTTTCCTTGGCGTCGAAGCCTCGGCGACGGGACGCGCGTGGCGCGACCGGCTCGACGAGCGCGGATCGGCGCGCGCTCTCGCTATCGCGCAACGCCACGATCTTCCCGAATTGCTGGCGCGCATCCTCGCCGGCCGCGATGTCGAGATCGACGCCGTGGATGCCTTCCTCGATCCGACGATCAAGGCATCGATGCCCGATCCGAATGTGCTGACCGCCATGCCGGAGGCGGCGGAGCGCATTGCGGATGCGGTCGTACGCGGCGAGAGTGTCGCGATTTTCGGTGACTATGACGTGGATGGCGCTACATCGGCCGCCTTGATGGTGCGATTTCTTCGACAGGGCGGTATCGAGCCCATCGTCCACATTCCGGATCGCCTGTTCGAAGGCTACGGCCCGAATGTCGAGGCGGTGCGCGCGCTCGCCGCACGCGGTGCAAAGCTTCTGATCACGGTGGATTGCGGCACGACCAGCATCGAGCCGCTGGCCGAGGCCCGCACGCTCGGCGTCGATGTCGTCGTTATCGATCACCATCAAGCCGACGAAACGCTGCCGCCGGCCGTTGCGATCGTCAATCCGAACCGGCGCGACGACCTTTCCGGGCTCGGTCACCTTGCCGCCGCCGGTCTCGTCTTCATGACCATCGTGGCGGTAAACCGGGTGCTGCGCCGGCGCGGTTTTTGGACCGCCGACCGGCCGGAGCCCGATCTTCTTTCGCTTCTTGACGATGTTGCACTCGGCACCGTCGCAGACGTCGTGCCGCTGACCGGACTCAATCGTGCGTTCGTCGCCAAAGGTCTGATCGCGCTCCGCCGGCGTGAGCGTCACGGCCACGTCAGCCTGATGGATGTTGCGCGGCTCTCCGGACCGCCGGAAGCTTGGCATTTGGGCTTTTTGCTCGGGCCGCGCATCAACGCCGGCGGCCGCATCGGCCAAGCCGACCTCGGCGTGCGGCTGTTGATCGAGGACGATCCGATCGAGGCGGCGAAGATTGCCGCCGAACTCGATCGGCTCAATCGTGAACGGCAGGCGATCGAAACCGAGACTTTGGCGCAGGCCGAGGCTGAAGCCATGGCCGCTCTCGGTATCGAGGAGCATGGGGCCGTCGTCGTCACCGCCGCCGAAGGATGGCACCCGGGCGTGGTCGGTCTCGTCGCGGCGCGCCTCAAGGAGAAATTCGGCCGTCCCGCCTTTGCCATCGCCCTTGAGCCGGGCGGTATCGGCACGGGTTCGGGCCGATCGATCGCCGGCGTCGATATCGGCCGCGCAGTCCGGCGCGCGGTGGCGGAGGGGCTGCTGATCAAGGGGGGCGGTCACGCCATGGCGGCGGGCGTGACACTGCGCAAGGGATCGCTGGCGCCGTTGCGCGCCTACCTTGAATTGACGCTCGCTGCCGATGTGGAGGTTGCGCGACGCGCCAACGGACTTTTGATCGACGGCGCAGTGAGTGCAGCGGGCGCCGATGCCGAGCTTGTCGCCATGATCACGCGCGCCGGCCCGTTCGGATCGGGTAATCCGGAACCGACCATCGCGTTGCCGGCGCACACCTTGACCTATGTCGAGGAAGTCGGTCAGGCGCATGTTCGGGCACGGCTCAAATCCGCTGATGGCTCGACCGTTAACGCGATCGCCTTCCGCGCGGCCGGACAAAAGCTCGGCACGGCACTGATGAACAGCCGCGGCCGGCAGATTCATGCCGCGGGCACGTTCGCACTCGATCGCTGGCAGGGCGAGGAGCGCGTGCAGTTTAAACTCGCCGATATCGCGCCTGCGGAGCCGTTTACCGGGAGATGAGACCGCCGCGAATGAATCTCGTTCGAGACTGCGCTCCTCTGGAAGAACATTCCGCGAAGCGGCCAGGCTTCGAGAGCGGCCTCGCAAAATCGCGAATTCCGCTTGAATAGACGGAGGCGTATATTAGCTGCCTGGTCTAGGGAGTGGCTTCGATGTCGACAATTTCTCGCCGCGGAGCGCTCGCGCTTGGCGCGGGACTGACGTTCACATTACTTGCTGTTGACGAGAGTTTTGCGACTCCCGCGGAGGCCGACGCCGAAATCGCCAAGTTTACTGGCGGCAAGGCTGTGGCGAGCGGCAAGATCGCCATCGATCTTCCGGAGATTGCGGAGAACGGCAACACGGTGCCGCTGTCGATCAGGGTCGATAGCCCGATGAATGCCGACGACTATGTCAGTGACATCATGGTCATCGGTGATGGCAATCCCAATCCCGGCATCGTCAGGTTTGAGCTCACGCCGATGTCGGGCCGCGCTGAAGCCGCGACCCGGATCCGGCTGAATACCACCGAGAACGTCATCGTGCTGGCCAAGACATCAACGGGCAAGGTCTTTGCCGATCGCAAACTCGTCAAGGTGACCGTCGGCGGTTGCGGCGGCTGAACGAAGTAGCACCGGGCAAACCATCATGGCCGATAAACCGCGTTTGCGCGTTCCCTCCGAAGCGAAGAAGGGGGACGTTATTCAGATCAAGACCTTGGTCTCCCATCCCATGGAAACGGGATTTCGCAAGGACGAAAATGGCAAGGTCATTCCGCGCGAGATCATCAACTCATTTGTGTGCACGTTTAACGGCAAACCGATTTTTCGAGCAAAACTTGAGCCGGCGATCGCCGCCAATCCTTACCTTGAGTTCACGGCGAAAGTGGAGGAAAGCGGCACGTTCACCTTTGCCTGGACCGACGACAACGGCACGGTAACGACGGCTGAAGCAGCCATCGCCGTGAGCTGACAAGCCGTTTCCCACCGGGGGCATATCGCATTCGGCCGGAGGTTACGGCGCACACCACGATTCGTGCGCCTGCTTGATGACCTCGTCAGGATTATCGAACTCACCGAGCGGGCCCAGCTCCTTTTTGCCGGTCGGATCGTAGAGCCAGTACCAATCGTAGCTGCCGCCGAACAAAAAATAGCGGTGCGACTGGACAACAAGGTCATCCTTGTATTTGTCCCGGCAGAAATTCAGCACCAGGAGATCATTTGCCGGCAGCACGAAGCGCTCGTCGTGCGTGCGCATATCATAGACGTGAAGTGCGCCTGACGTCGCCCAGCCCGGAGAAAGGAAATAAAGGCGCTCACCATTCGAATTGAATTGCTTGTTCCGAAAGCCACAAAGCTGCTGTTGCGGATCGCCGTTGCGACCTCGGAGCAGTAGCGTGTCGTTCGTGCCGTCGATATTGACCTCGCGTAATTCGTCCGGTCTCGGCGCGGTTTCACAGGTCTGGTCAATATCTTCTGCGGGCGTGTGACCGCGGCCCTGCCGCGTGAACACCACGACCTTGCCATTCGGCGAGAGGACCGGATCGATGTCCTGTTCGGTTCTGGTGAGCTGGGTCTTGGCGCCGTCGCGTTCGATGAAAATATTGCCGGTGTCGCTCAAGACGCGCGGGGGCGTTGCGGCCGTGGCGGCGCAGGGAAGGGCGAAGGTTAGTGCCGTCAGGAGGATGCGAAGCCACATTTCGAAACCTCTCGCAGCGACCGGCAGACTGGAGAGTCGTGTCGCCGGATGCGAGATTGATCTTGGCATGGACCCTGATGCGCCGCTATCTGTCCCTGGTCTCGCGCACCTGCCTCATAAGGATTTGAAATGGCCAAGCTTAATCTTTCCGTTGCCGTCGGCGACTACGACCGGACCCGCGCATTGATCGACGGCAGCGTCCAGATCGACGGCGTCGATCCGGTGTACATGACGCTCGTTCCCGAAGAGATTTTCTTCCGCGCCTTTCGGGCCGCCGAGTTCGATATTTGCGAGGTGTCGCTGTCGAGCTACACGGTGAAGACGGCGCAGGGCAACAGTCCCTACATCGCGGTGCCGGTTTTCGTCTCACGGGCCTTTCGCCATACCTCGATCTACGTGCGCACCGACCGCGTGAAGAAGCCTGAGGACCTCAAGGGCCGCAAAGTCGGCGTGCCCGAATATCAGCTCACCGCCAATGTTTGGGCGCGCGCCTTCCTGGAAGACGATTACGGCGTCAAGCGCTCGGATATCCATTGGATTCGCGGCGGCATCGAGGATGCCGGCAGGCCGGAAAAGATTTCCGTCAAGCTGCCGCCGGGCGTGCGCCTCGAGAATGCGCCGGAGGGCGCGACGATTTCGGCGCTGCTTGAGGCCGGCGAGATCGACGGCTTCATTGCGCCGCGGCCGCCGACGCTGGTCGAGCAGGGCCATCCGCACATCGGCTGGCTGTTCAACGATCCGACCGCGGTCGCGAAGGACTATTTCAAGCGCACCGGCTTTTTCCCGATCATGCACGCCGTCGGAATCCGCCGCGAACTCGCCGAGCGGCATCCTTGGCTGCCAGGCGCGGTTTACAAGGCGTTCGAGCAGGCCAAGGAGGCCGCGCTGAAGAAGCTATCCGACACCTCCGCCACCAAGGTAACGCTGCCGTTCGTCGAGGAACGGCTCAAGGAAGCGCGCGACCTGATGGGCCACGACTTCTGGTCATACGGCGTCGAGCCGAACCGCAAGGTGCTCGACTATTTCCTCGGCCAGCATCATGCCGAAGGGCTTTCGTCACGGCGCGTGTCAGTCGACGAATTGTTTCACCCGGCGACGTACGAGACGTTCAAGCTGTGACGCCGTTCTCCTCCCCACAAGCGGGGAGGAGAGGAACTCGCTCAAATCCGATCGGGGAATTTGATAATAAAGTTCTCCCGGTTCGGCATCTTGACCTGCGGCAGCGTCTGCGCGTTCATCGCTTCGTCTTCGGGTATGAGTTTGTTGGCCGCGAACAGGTAAGCGCAGAGCGAGTAGACTTCGTCATCGCTGAGCGTATGCGGCGTCGGCCATGGCATGGCGCGGCGGATGTAGTCGAACAGCGTTGACGGCTGGCCCCAGAAATTGGCGATGGTCTTGTTGGCCGTAATGCCGGGCTCGGTCAGCGACGGGCTGCCAACCAGCATGTTGGACCGTCCGCCTTTGCCGCCGTCGCCGTGACACTGGTTGCAACCCTTGTCGACAAAGACTTTGGCGCCTTGGGCTGCCGTGCCACTGCCGGGCGGCAAGTTCGTCCCGTCTGCCAGGATACTGATATCCCACGCCTTGATGTCGGCCTCCGAGATGGGTTTGCCGAGACCGGGCATGTCCTCGGCGAACGCCGCGGAGGAGCTCAACGCAAATGCGAAGAAAGCGGCAAGGGCGAGTGGCTTATACGTAGACATGCTTGATCTCCCCCTTGCTGTCGATGCCCCACGACGTGAGGCTGTTGTAGTGATTGTTAGGGAACGCGAGCGGGCTTTTTACCGGCGTTTTGGTTTGGCCGCGCACCGCCACGAAATCGGCGCGCAACGGCTGCACTGCGCCGGAATCGTCCCATGCCCGGCTGGTCAGGATCGTGGGCTGGCCGTCCCAGCGCCACGGCATGCGGAAGCGCGTGAACGCCTTCGGCGAAACCGGCCCGTCGAGGACCGCTTCGCCCCAGCTTTTGCCGCCGTCGGCCGAAACCAGAACCTTGGCGATCGCTCCGCTGCCCGAATAGGCGATACCGGAGATTTCGTAGTAGCCCGGTCCTTTCAGGGCATAGCCGAACGAGGGTTGGACAATGAAGGATTTGACCTCATTGACGAAGTAGAACCGGTACGCCTTGCCGTCGGGCAGGAGCGGCGAGTAGTTGCGCGTTTCGTAGAACGTCATGGCCGGCTGATTGATCACTTTGATCCGGCGGACGAACTTGGTGTTCATGTTGCCTTCGTAGCCGGGCAACAGCAGGCGCATTGGGTAGCCGTTGCCGGGCATGATGCGCTCGCCGTTCTGATAGAGCGCAATCATGGCGTCTTCGTAGGCCTTCTTCATCGGCACGCTTCGGGTCACCGCCAGCGAGTCCGCGCCCTCAGCGAGCATCCATTTCGCTTTGGGGTCGGCGCCGGCCTCGTCGAGCAAGGTCGACAACGGTACGCCGGTCCATTCGGCGCAGGACGCGAGGCCGTGCAAAAGACCAACCGGCGCCTGCACCGGCTCGTCGGAGAACATCGGCGCGCTGTTGCCGCCGCACTCGACGAAGTATTTGCGCGTTACCATGGGATAACGCATCAGCGCGTCGACGGTGTACTCGAGCGGCTGCTTGACCATGCCGTGGATGACGAGGCGGTGCTGCTCGGGATCGATATCCGGAATGCCGGAATGAAGAATCGTGAAGTGCAGCGAATTCGGCGTGATGGTTCCATTGAGCATCTGGTGCGGCGTGCGCGCATGCTGAGTGCGCGGTTCACCTTTCGGATTGCTCAGGTTACGCACGACATTCTTTTCGAAGCGCGACGGTGTTTGCAGCAAGGGGGTGACTGCCCCCGGCTCAAGGCTCCATTCGGGTTCCGTGAGCGGTTCGGCGGCGGCACCGGTGAGCGAGGCGCCCGTGCCTAATGCGCCCGCGAGAGCGATCCCACTGCCTAGTAACGCGCGGCGGTGAAGGAGGCCGTTGCCGGCGACCTGTTCGAGCGGCGGCGCGACGCCGCGCTTACGCATCCTCATGCGTTTTCCTCCTGTGAGACGGCGTCTTGATGCGCCGTTCGTTCGAGCCATATGCTCGGAGCGATTGGGATCGCTCCCACCGTCATGTTGCCTTGTTCGGCGGCCGTTGTGAACGGAAATCTTGCGCCGTCATGCGCAACGCCGCTCCGCCCTATTCGATCACCTCGTCGGCGACAGCGAGCAGCGTCGGCGCATGGGAAGGGGCGAAAAGTGTTACGCCTTTGCCGGCTTGAGCCGGACGTGGATGTTCTTCTCCTGGGTATAGGCAACCATCTCCTCGAAGCATTCTTCGCGACCGATGCCGGATTGCTTGTAGCCACCGAACGGCGCGCCGAGGAAATGTTTCGACACCTCGTTGATCCAGACGAAGCCGGACTGCACCGCGGCGGCGGTGCGGTGCGCGGTCGACAGATCGTTGGTCCAGATCGAGGCGGTGAGGCCGTATTCCACGGAGTTCACCTGCTCGAGCATCTTGGCTTCATCGTTCCATTTGAAGATGGAGAGGACTGGACCGAAAATTTCCTCCCGCGCGATCCGCATGTTCGGCTGAACGTCGGCGAACACCGTCGGCTCGATGAAGAAGCCTTTGGCGAGCGCCGGATCAGACGGTCTGCCGCCACCGTAAAGCAGGCGACCGCCTTCCTGTTTGGCGGATTCGATGAAGCCGAGGATGCGCTCGTACTGCGTCTTGGAGATGATCGAGCCCATCGTCGTCGCCGGGTCGGTGGCGATGCCCGGCTTATAGTGGGTGATTTTGGCCTTCACCTTGGCGAGCACGGCTTCGTAGATCTTCTCGTGAATGAAGGCGCGGCTCGTCGAGCCGCACGATTGTCCGCACCAGGTGAAATTCATGCCGCCGATCACGCCGTCCGCCACGTCATCCGGGTCGGAATCCGGATAGGCGATCAGCGCGTTCTTGCCGCCGAGTTCGAGCATCACCGCCTTGAGCGTATCGGAGGCCGCCTTCATCACCGCGCGACCGGTCGGCACCGAGCCGATCAGCGCGATCATCGCAACATCCTTATGCGAGGCGAGCGCGGAGCCTGCCTCGCGGCCACCCGGCACGACGTTGAACACGCCGGGCGGCAGAATGCCGCCGATCAACTCGGCGAGACGCAGCGATGAAAGCGGCGCCTGTTCCGGCGGCTTCATCACCACGGTGTTGCCGGTTGCCAATGGCGCACCGGATTTCCCCGCACAGAACATAAACGGATGATTGAACGGGATGATGCGGCCAACGACGCCGCGCGGCTCGCGCACCGAGAAATTGACCACGTCGGGGCCCATCGGGATCGACGAGCCCTTCATTTCGGTGACAAGGCCGGCGTAGAACTCGATCTGCGCCGCGGCGACTGTCGCGTCGCGCACCATCTCGTGATACGGGTTGCCGCAGTCGGCGGCATCGATCATCGCAAGCTCTTCGGCGTTTTCGCGCAGCACATTGGCGACGCGCTTCAAAAGCCGCGCCCGTTCGAGCGGCGGCGTGTTGCGCCAATCGTTGAAGGCGGCCTTGGCTGCGCTTACTGCGGCGTCGATATCGTCGGCACCGCAATCGGCGACCGGCCCGAGCGATTCAGCCGTGCCGGGATTGATTGCATCGGCGGAGCGGCCGGACTTCGGTTTGTGCCATTTGCCGCCATAAAACGCGTCGCGATGCTCGGGCAGCTTGAGCGGCTGCGCCTTGACCGTTTTGAGCGGGACTGCGGTGTTCATGGTGTCCTCCTTGTGTCACAGCCGAGATTGCGGCTCATGTCATTTCTGCTTGATCTCGTCGAGGCCGCCGAAATGCGCCACGAGCGCATTCGCGCCGATCGCAAGCACGAACAGCACGATAATGATGGCGTACATGCGCGGCATGTCGAACGTGCTGTAGGCCTGGATTACGAGGAACCCGATGCCGCGGTTGGACAGCTTGGTTTCCGCCAGCAGCGTGCCGATCAGTGCGACGCCGAGGCCCAGCCGCAATCCGTTGATGATCGGATGGCGCATGGCCGGCAGATAGACCTTCGTCGCCATCTGCCATGGATTGGCGCGGAAGCTGTGGCCGACCTTGATCAACACCTGATCGATCTGGCGCATGCCGGCGGCCACACTAAGCGCGATCGGAAAGAAGCAGGATACGGCGCCCATTGCCACTTTCGAGCCGCCGCCGACCCCAAACCACATGATCATTACGGGAAAGAAGATGATCTTCGGCGTCGGGCCAAGGTAGTACAGGTAAGGTTCGAAAGCCTTGGCGACAAACTTGTTGGCGCCGAGAAACAGTCCGACCGCGACGCCGGACAGCCCACCGATGGCGAGCCCGATGACGATCTCGCCGCAGGTGACCCAAAGGTTCCAATAGAAATCGACACTCGAAAGCAGCTTTACCAGCGCATTGGCAACGATCGGCAGCGACGGTACGACGTCGCGATAGAACCAGCCCGACACGGACATGATTTGCCAGATCACGAGAATCGAAAGGATAATCACGACACGCAGAAGCGTGACCGGCCTCGCCCAGGGTTTTCCCGACTTCGGGCGGGTCAGCCGACCGATCTCAGCCATCGCTCGGCCCTTTCCGTTGTCACGAAGAATACGACGCTGACGAGAATGACGAAGCAGATCGCCGCGTAGGTGCCTGCAAGGTCGTAGCGTTCGGCAAGCTCGTTGATGAGCTGTCCGAGACCGCCGAAATTGATCAGGAACTCCACGCCCACAACGTTGATGAGCGCGAAGATCAATCCAAGACGGATGCCGACGAAGATCGTCGGCAATGCGGACGGGAACAGAATCTTCCAGAACTGCTGCGATGGCGTGAGCTTGAAGCTGCGCCCGACGTTGATGAGCACGCGGCGTGTTGCAGTAAGGCCTTCGATCGTCTTGAGAATGACCGGCGCGAGGCCGGAAATGAAGGCCATCATGATAATGGTCAGTGCATTGCGGCCGAACATCACGAGGAAGAGCGGGTACAGCAAAACGAGAGGCGCCGACGCCATCGCCGCCACCCACGTTTCGCAGGCGAGCCGTAACAAATGGACGCGATGCATCAGAACGCCGATCGCCACGCCGAACACGCTCAACAGCACACCGGCGGCGAGGCATTCCCAGGCCGTCAGCAGGAAGCGATGCAGGATGTCTTCCTCGACGATGACGCGGCCGAAGCTTGCCGCGACCTCGGACGGCAGCGGAACGATGAATCGATTGATCACGCCGACGCGAATGAGGATTTCAACGGCGACGAGAAAAAGGATGAGCGAAGCGAACCCGACAAGGGGTGGCACAAAGCGGCGTGTTGTCATTCTGTCAGCCGCACTCATGAACACGTTTCGAACACATCATACCGATCGTCACGAGGCTAAGCCAGCCGCGGCAATAGCGCTATTGCGTTGCCACGGTCGATAGCCTCGCGTTCGGCATCCGACATTTCGTCCCGCCGCAGGTGCTCGATGCCGGCAGCGATCTTCACAAACGGATAGTCGGTCCCGAACAGGATATGGTTGAGCGGCGCCATGACCCGCAACGCCGCCCATGAGCCTTCGGTGTCGGCGCTTGCGGTGTCGTAATAGAGCTTGCGCAATTCCGCCATGACACCGTTCGGCATGACCTTGGCGGCATTCGGGTGGCGTCCGACAGTTTCGACCATGCGGCCCGCAATCATCGGCGTTGCCCCGCCGCCGTGAGAGAATATCCATCGGATGTCGGGATTGTTGAAGATCGCGCCATTGACGAGCAGGCTTGTAATCGTGCGCGTGGTTTCGAATGGGTACTCGATTGCCTGCGGCGGCACACCCGGCAGCACGCTGCTGCAGCAAGCCGACGTTGTCGGATGGACATAGACGACCGCCTTGCGGCGATTGAGCTCCTTGAAAACAGGTGCGAATGCCGCGTCGCCAAGATACTTGCCGTCGTAGGAACTCAGCAAACCGATGCCGTCGGCTTTGAGCGTGTCGAGTGCATAATTGATTTCAGCGAGGCTGCCGTCATTGTCCGGCAACGGAACGACAGCGAACAATCCGTAACGGCCTGGATAATTGCGGATCTGCTCGGCCGCATAGTCGTTCCACATCCGTGACAATCTGCGGCCCGCTGCAATATCGCCGAACCAAACGCCCGGCGTGGTCACCGAGACGATTGCGGTTGCAATCCCGTTCTTGTCCATGAGTTCGAGCGATTGGCTTGGCGTCCACGCCAAAAGCTGACTCGTCGAAACTGCGCCATGGCCGAAATTGATCCGCTCGTGCTCCTCCTTCATGTATTGCGGCGGCAGAAAGTGGTGATGAACGTCGATCCGCCGCGCCGGCGCCGGTTTGACGGCCGGCGCCTGGGCAAACGCGTTGCGGGTGGAGAGGGCGGCCGCGGCCAGCCCCGCGGCGATAAAACGACGGCGACCAAGGCAACACCCGCAAAACGCGACTTTGTCGTCCGTTGGCGATGATCGCGGGTCGGCGGCGGAGAAAATAGTCATTTCGCACTCCTCCGGCTCATGGCGGCGGGCAGTTTCCTCAAGTCCAATGCGCGCTCTGTTCTGCGGCTCACGCAGCCGCGGCGCGCTTTTGTCAGTCCCGAGCGTGAAGCGCCCGTGACTCGTCGTCGACGAGACCACGGCTCGCTTCCTCGCGGAGATCGCTCCAGATTTGCGCAACGTAGCGGCCGAAGGCGTCGCTCGACACGATTTCCGACGTGCGCGGTCGCGGCAGTTTGATATCGACGATGCGCTTGATGCGGCCGGGCCGGTAGGTCATCACCAAGATACGGTCGGCGAGCTGCACGGCCTCGGTAATGTTGTGGGTGATGAGCAGCGTCGTCTGTTGCAACTGCTGCTGAATCTGCAAGACCTTGTCGCCGAGCAGGAGCCGCGTCTGCTCGTCGAGCGCAGCGAACGGCTCGTCCATGAGCAGGATTTTCGGCTCAGAAGCGAGCGTACGCGCCATTGAGACGCGCTGGCGCATGCCGCCGGAGAGCTCGGACGGGTAGCGCGTTCTCGAAGCCATCAAGTCCGACCATGGAGACGAAACGGCGCGCGCGCTCGATGCGGGCGCTCTTCGGCACGCCGGCGATTTCCAGCGGGAAGGCGACGTTGTCGACGACGTTTCGCCAGGGGAATGTCGATTCCTCCTGAAACACCATCCCGATCGCGGCGTGCGGACCGGAAATCCGCTCGCCGCCGACGGCGACCCGGCCGTCGTAGCCGCTGAGCAATCCGCCGATGATGTTGAACAAAGTGGACTTGCCGCACCCGGACGGTCCGATCACGGCCAGAAACTCGCCCGGCTTGACGGAGAAGGAGACGTTGTCGAGGGCGGCAACGCCGCCCTCGGCTGTGATGAAGCGCATCACGATGTCCTCGACGACGAGGATCGCGCCGTCGGCGTCAGCCTGCGGCATCGGCACCACGCGATTGCTCGTCGACACGGGCGACATCGGACGCTCGTTTCAGTGACCGGTCAGTTGCCCGCGCGTGTCATCGCCGCGGTCATGACCGCGGTATAGCCCGGCTCGACGCGGACATCGACGACGGCAACCTGGCCTGCGTCGACGGCAGCGATCGCCTTCTCCAGCGCCGGCCCAAGATCGCCCGGCTTGGTGATCGGGCCAAAGGCGACTGCACCCTGCGCACGGCCCATCGCGGCGAGATCGACCTCGGGGTCGGACATGCGTTGGCCGATCCACTTGTTTTCGACCGGCCGGTTGCGCGCCCGCGCCATCCGTTCCTGATGCAGTTCGTCATTATAGAACGAGCGGTTGTTGGCGAGGATGAAGAGGAGCGGAATTTTGTAATGCACCGCGGTCCAGACCGCGGTGACGCCCATCAGAAAGTCGCCGTCGCCGCAGATCGCGATCGGCAGGCGGCCGGAGCCTTTCAGCGCCAGCGCCGCGCCGACCGAAATGCCGGGTCCGCCGCCGACGCCGCCGCCGCCGTCGGAGCCGACGTAGTCGAGCGGATGGCGGAATGTCACCCAGGTATCGTCCCAGGACAGCGGCAGGTGGGTGTAGGTAACCGGACGGTCGCCGAGCAGTTTGCGCAAGCTGCGCGCGATGTGTTCGTTGGTGAAGCCGGTCGGTTCCTTGTCCGACATCTTGCGTGCACTCGGCACTGCGTGCGGCTTCGAGCTCTTGCCGATTTCCTTGACCAGCTCCGGCACCACGAGATCCGGATCGGCTGACAGCAAAAGATCGACGGGGGGCAGAGCCTGGTGGTCCATGCTCCAGCCGTTGTGGATGCGGTGATCCAGCGAGACTTGAATCACCTTCGCGGACGGGGTCGGACCTGCGTAGCGCATGGCGCCGGCAAGATCGACCCAATCGAGGCTGAGGATAACGTCGACGTTCTTCAAACCTTCGACGCTCTCGGGAGAGATCGCGCGCGGTGCGCCGACATAGAGGGGATGGTCGGTGGGGAAGCTTGCGCCGATCTTGAGATCGGACACGACGCGTGCATTGAGCGCTTCGGCGAGCGCGACGCGGGCCTGCCAAACCTCGGGATCGCGCGACGTGCGTCCGGCCAAAATCAGGACCTGCTTGGCTCCTTTGAGCATCGCAGCCGCTTGGCGAACGAGTTCGGCCGGCGCTGCGGTCGAGATTGGCGGCATGTAGCGGGCGACGTCGATTGCGGGCAACTGGTCGGAAACCTTCATCTCCTGCAGTTCAGCGTCGAAGTTGATGTAGACCGGCCCCTGCGGCACAGTGTTGGCGATCCACGTGCCACGCAGGATCGCCTCACGTGCGGCTGCGGGCGACGACGGCTGGTCGTCCCATTTGGTATATTCGCGCACCAGCGCGCCCTGATCGCGCGCGGTGTGAATCCAGTCGATCCATGGCCGGCGCTTGGCGGCATCGACCGGCCCGGTGGCGCCTAGGACGATGACGGGCATGCGGTCGCACCAGGCGTTGAACATCGCCATCGAGGCGTGCATCAGGCCGACGTTCGAGTGTACTGCGGTGACCATCGCCTTGCCGGTGACCTTGGCATAGCCGTGGGCGATGGCGACGGCGGCTTCTTCATGCAGGCAAAGCAGCATTTGCGGCTTGGAATTGCCGAGGTAGTTGACGATGCTGTCATGGAGGCCGCGATAGCTCGCGCCGGGTGTGAGCGCGATATAGGGAATGTCGAGCGAGCGCAGGGATTCGGCGATGACATCGCTGCCGAAGCCTGGCGCGTTGGCGCCCGCGGGCGTCGGACGTTCGACGGAGGCGACCGCCGGGTCGGCGTCGCTGGTTTTGGCACGTGCGGTCGCGGATTGAGACGGCGTCATATCGGTCGTTTCCTCAAGTTCAGGGGTGGGCGGGGTTCGTCGGGGCCTGATCCAACCGGATCATGAGCCCTGACGCAACCGGGCGAGAAGTCCCACTCCCGCATAGCCGTCGGCAGGGGTCATGCCAACCTTGCGCTGGAAGTTGAGCACCGCGACCATGGTGTCGTTGCCGATACGGCCATCGGCGCCGCCGGTGTTAAACCCGAGCGCAGTCAACCGGCGCTGAATTTCCTGCACCTCAGCCAGCGTCGGAGCGGGTTCGCTGCCGGGAAACTTTTGCGCGAAAGGCCCGCCGCCACTGCATCGATCGCCAAGATGCACCAGAGCCAGTGCGTAGTTCATCGACGGATTGTAGCTTTTCACCGCGAAGAAATTCGGTCCAAGCAGGAAGGATGGTCCGCCCGGTACCGGGGTCCAAAGTCGCGCGGCGGCGTTCGGCTGAGGGAAGGGCTGGCCGTCGGCGCGCACAACGCCACGGGACTGCCAAGCCGCAAAGGTGCGCGACGCTGCGCCGCCGGCCGTCGCCGGCACTCGAACCTCGTAACCCCAATGTTCGCCGCGCCGATATTTACCGCGCTCGACGAAGTAGCGTGCGGTCGAGCCGAGCGCATCGTCGGGCGGGCCGAACGGCGAAACCCGTCCGTCGCCGTTGTAGTCGATGCCGACATGAAGCCACACCTCGGGCATCCATTGGGTATGGCCCATGGCGCCGGCCCAGGAGCCGGCCATCTCTTCAGGCGTGCTCCAGCCGCGCTGGATGATCGTCATGGCGTTGATGAGTTCACCCTCCCAATACGCTCGTCGCCGCCGCTCGGCCCATGCGAGCGTTGCCAGCGAGGGAATGACTGGACGCATATGGCTCTTCTGCACGATCGGATCGCCAAACGTCGACTCGATCCCCCACACGCCGAGCATGATCGAGCGTTCGACGCCAAAGTCCCGCTCGATGCGAGCGAACAACGGCGCGTACTGTGTCGCCTTTTCCCGGCCGGCAATGACGCGCCAGTCGGAGACTCGGCGATTAAGATATTGCCAGAGCTGCTCGTTGAATTCGGGCTGGCTTTGGATGGCCTCAAGCGCGGCCGTGTCGGGACGTACGCCGCGCATGATGCGCGCGTAAGTCGCCTCCGTGATGCCGCGCGCCATGGCTTTGGTGCGAAACGCGGCGATCCACTGATCGAACGGCATGCCCGTGCTTTTCGCGCTCGCCAGCTTCGGCAGCATCGATCCCGCAAAAGCGCTCGCGACGCCCTTTAGCCACGCGCGTCGTGCAGCGTTCGGCGGCTGTTGTTTCCGGTTCACGTGGGCGTGCACCTTCGGGGTCACTGACGATCTTTGGCGAATCATCGGCCGATTGTTCCGCTCGGGCGATCGGTCCTGCAACACCGTCACGCGAGATATCGGAGAGTGTCGGCGTCGATGAATTTGGCGTCGGCATGGCGGCGGAATTGGGGAGATCCTGTGCTTCCGTCGGCGGCGGCCAGCCACTTGCTTCGCCGTCGCCCATCGGTGCTGGCGCGGGAACGCCTGCTGCTGCATCGATGCCGGCTTCGCTGACAGGCGTCTGCAATTTTGCCATCAGTGTTTGGAGACTGTCGGCAAAGCTATCGATATCGAAATTCAGAGGATCGTCATGGCCGTTGCGGATGCCGGCATCGAGGGCCGCATGGAAAGCTGGAATGAGCCAGTGCCCGGACCGCACGCTGGCAATGACGTAGAGCTCGGCGAGCCGATCGTATTGGGCTTGCGTAAAGCCGGGGCTTGGAGCCCGCGCGTCGTTATAATGTCCCGGCGCGCTGCGCCGCGGCTGGATGAGTTCGACGTGGACGAAGAGCCCCTTCAGGGCGCCGGCAAAATTCGCCGCTTGCTCGAATTTTGTCTCGCGCCATGGAATTTCAAGGTCGTGGTTCAACAGCATGTCGCCGGTGCGGCTGACGACGACATGGGCTTTGCCCCAGCCATCCGAGCACGCGAAGTTTCTCAGATTGTTGATCTTTGAAACGCCATCGATGTTGTCTGGAAAAGACCGGCGTCCGTAATTTGGACCGCTTGTATCGTGGATCACGAAGTAGCGCACCAAAGGTGCGTCGGGATCGTTGTCATTGCCACGCGACGCCGGCTGCCAAAGATGAGCGGCGAAATCCCATTCCAGATTCTGTCTGGACAAAAAAATGGCCAGCCTGTCACGCGATGGCAGTCCATCGGTGCGGCCGACGCGATCCGCCAGTGCGGGCGGCAGGCTCTCCAATGGCGGAGCGAGATTCCGCGTCCCATCCACCGAACGCATCAGGCACTTTGCCTGCTCTACCGCGTCGCCGGCGAAACTCAGGGACTCCGGATCGAATGCACAGGCTCCCATGTTTTTGATGAAATAGGGCGGTCTGAAATGGTGCGGCATGCAGGCGGCGCTAATGGCCGCGTCGGTCGAACCGCACAGCAGGGCACAGCCAACCATCATTGCGATGAAGTTCGGCCGCGAGCGGCGGCGAACAAGTCCGCCGCACATTCGGCTCGGCCAGCCGGGCGGCGGTGTCAGATCAAAATCCATAAGTGGAATGGGCAAAGCGCAAATCCGATAAAGGCGTTTGCCACTATCGCCAGCAATGCGCGAATTGCCAAGTGTTGAGCGCCACCGGCGCGCCCGTACTACGCGTGGCAGTTAGTCGTCGTAGAAAATTCGATTGTTATGACGTGGCCGATGAATAAATGTTCAGAAACACAAACAGGTAAACTCGTTGACGTTCCATCGAGCTATTCTTTGGCCCGCTCGACGTAGCTGCCATCTGCGGTCATGACGACGATCTTGGTGCCGATCGAGACGAAGGGCGGCACCATGGTGCGCACGCCGTTCGACAGCATGGCGGGCTTGTAGGACGAGGCAGCGGTCTGGCCCTTCACCGTGGGTTCGGTGTCGACCACCTCGAGGACCGCCTTGGGTGGCAGTTCGATCGAGACCGGGGTTCCCTCGTGCAGGCTGATCGTCACCTCCATCTCCGGCTGCAGATAGGCCGCTTGATCGCCGACGATGTCGGGCGGCACGGCGACCTGGTCGTAGCTTTCCATGTTCATGAAATGAAAGCCGTCGGCGTCCTGGTACATGAACTGATGCTTGCGGTCCTCGACGAAGGCGCGCTCGACCTGATCAGTTGTCTTGAAGCGTAGCGATACCTTCACGCCATCGGCGATCCGGCGTACGTCCATCTGGGTGACCGGCGTGCCTTTGCCGGGATGGATGTTCTCGGTGGACACGATGACCCCGAGCTTGCCGTCGAGATCGACGATATTGCCTTTTCGAAGCGAGCTGGCGATGACTTTCACAGGGCAAATCCTTGGGTGCTGGGGCCGTATTCGAGGCGCAACATACTGATCTTGAGCCTGACTGCTAGTTATTTCCGCACTCGTCCAGGGACAAGCCATGCCGGACACCCTGCCTCTTTCGTCGCCTTTCTGGGCTCCGCACGTCCACGCCGACCGCCGGCCAGCCCTCTTGGCGCGAAGCCGGGTTATCGCGGGGCTGAGGGCTTGGTTTGCCGTCCAGGGATTTGTCGAAGTCGAGACCGGAATCCTGCAGGTGTCGCCGGGCAACGAAACCCATCTGCACGCCTTTGCCACGACGCTCGCGGCGCCGGACGGTAGCCGTTCGGCGTTCTACTTGCGTACTTCGCCGGAATTCGCCTGCAAGAAATTGTTGGCCGCCGGAGAGACCCGTATCGTCGAGTTTGCCAAAGTCTTTCGCAACCGCGAGCGCGGCGCGCTGCACCATCCGGAGTTCACCCTGATCGAATGGTACAGAGCCGGCCAGCCGTATCAGGCGCTGATGGCCGATTGCGCGGCCATTCTGGCCGAGGCGGCGCAAGCAGTCGGTACCCGGCAACTGACGTTTCGCGGCAGGGCCGCTGATCCGTTCGCGACGCCAGAACGCCTCACGGTGGCTGAGGCGTTTACCCGCTATGCCGGTATCGATCTGTTGGCGACGCTGCCGGGCGGGGCAGGGGACCGCGAGCGTTTGGCGCAGGCGGCGCGCGAGGCGGGCATCCGTATCAGCGATGACGACACCTGGGGCGATATCTTCAGCCGGGTCCTGGTGGAGCGCGTCGAGAGCAATCTCGGCATCGGCCGCGTGACCATTCTCGACGAGTACCCGGCGGCGCAGGCCGCGCTGGCGCGACCGGCGAGCGATCCGCGCGTCGCCGAACGCTTTGAGCTTTATGCGTGCGGCGTCGAACTCGCCAACGGCTTCGGCGAACTCACCGACGCCGCCGAACAGCGCCGGCGGCTCGAACGGGAGATGGCGGAGAAGGACCGCGTGTACGGCGAGCGCTATCCGGTTGACGAGGACTTCATCGCTGCCGTTGGCGCGATGCCGCAAGCGAGCGGCATCGCCCTCGGCCTCGATCGGCTCGTGATGTTGGCTATCGGCGCATCGCGGATCGACCAGGTGATCTGGACGCCGCTCAGCGGCTGACGACGACGTTGAGGATGGCGGCGGTGCCGTCCTGCACTTTCTTCATCGCCGTTTGCAACGCGCCTTTGAGTTTTTCCGGCTGCTCCACCCGCTCGCCGTGGAGGCCGAAATGCGATCCCAACGCCTCGTAGTCGGGGCCGTTGAGCTGCGAGCCATAATATAAATTCGCGCTCTCAGCGGCGCCGCCCGCATAGTGATGCACGTGGCCCTTCTTCATCGCCATGTAGCCCTTGTTGTTGAACACGACGATGAGGATCGGCAGGTTGTGCTGTTTCGATGCGCCGAGCGCCTGGATCACCGGATTGTAGAGGAAGCCCCCGTCGCCAATCAGCAGAGCGACCGGCCGCTTGGGAGCGGCGAGCTTCACCCCAAGTGCCGTGCCGATGCCCTGGCCGAGCCCGCCAAAGCCGCGGAAGAAGCTCTGCGGCGTGGTGAAGGGCAGATGTTGGCGGAGTACCGGTCCGTGGAGGATCGTCTCATCCACATAGATCGTGTCCGGCGGCATGGTCTCGCCAAGGGTTGCGATGAGATCGAGGGGATCGATCGCCTTGCCGTTGCCGCCACGGGCTTTGGCCTTCTCGGATTTGAGACCGGCGGTGAACGCTTCATGTTCGCGCGTCCATTTTTCGCGGCGCTTTTGCACCGCATCGGCGTCGATCTTGGCCGCACGGGCCGCCTGCGTCAGCGATTGCAGCGAGGCCGCGATGTCGCCCTCGAGGTAAAGGTCGGCGTGCAGCTGCTGATAGATCATGTGCCCTTTGAACTGGTTCTCGTTGATCGAGACGATCTTGCCTTTGCTGGGGCGCGCATGCGGCGGGTACCAGGGCACGCGGCCGCCGACGAGGAGAATGAGATCGGCGTCGTCGAGATGTTTGTAGTTGGCAACGCCTATGTAGAGCGGGTGGTTGGTGGGGAAATTGGCAAAGTTCGCGCCTCGGCTCCAAGTCACCGGGATACCGAGCAGATCAGCAAGTTCGACCAGGGCCGCAAATGCCGCGGGATCGCGGCCTGATTGCTCGGCGACGATGATTGGATTTTTTGCGGCGAGCAACAGTGCGGCCACTTTTTCCACTTCGCTTGGATGCGCCTGGACACGCGGAGCAAAAGGCACGTCGCGTTCACTCGCCGGCGGCGTCCAGTCGTGCAACATGTGCTCGAGTGCAACGTTGAGATAAATGGGCCCCTTTGGCGTGCGCTGGGCCATTTCGCCGGCGCGGATGATGGTTTCATAGAGCGTGTAAGGGCTCGTCACCTGCCGCGCCCATTTGGTGATGTTGTCGACGAAGCGCTCGGCGCCGCCGACGCTGATTCCGCCGTACCATTGCTGTTCGATGTCGAGATTGGGGTCTTCGCCGAGCGTCTGCGATTCGCCCGACATGACGATCATCGGGACTTCGCTCTGCAGCGCGCCATGGACGCCCATGCTGCCCTGCAATAGTCCGACGCCGGCATGCACCAGGACGGCCTGCGGCCGGCCGGTCATCAGCGTGTAGCCGGTCGCCATGTTGACGGCGAGCGTCTCATGCCAAGCGTCGATGTAGGTCGGGCCCTGTCCGTTGCCGAGCTTTTGCCGCGCCAGCGCTTCCCACACCGGCGACCATTCCGATCCCGGTGAGGACATGATGTAGTCGATCTTCAGCTTGCGGAATGCTTCAAGGATCGCTTCCCCGCCGTCCATGTAGTTTTTCATTTGTGTCGTCTCACGGTTCGGTCATGCACGGCCACAGCAAACACGCAAATCGCGAAAGCTGCAATGATGCCCCAGCCGAGGCGCCGAGTTTTGGGGGCGGCCTTGCTTGCGATGCCTGCCGACGGGCGGTAAGCAGCCGGACTGCCTCGAATCGGGGTTTTCGATGAGTTCCGTGACCAAATCGCTGCGCGCCGCAATCGATCCCGCCGACGCGCAACTCGCAAGCCGCGAAAGATTTGCTGCGTTGCAGGAGGTCGCCGCGCGTTACGCGGTCGCGATCACTCCGGCGATGAGCGAATTAATCGACCACGGCGATCCCGACGACCCGATTGCGCGGCAATTCGTGCCCGATATCCGTGAATTGGAGCTGAAGCCGCAAGAACGCCGTGATCCCATCGGCGACCATGCGCACAGTCCGGTCGAAGGGGTCGTGCACCGCTATCCCGACCGAGTGCTTCTCAAGCTCGTCAATGTTTGCGCCGTCTATTGCCGGTTCTGCTTCCGGCGCGAGATGGTTGGGCCGGGGCGGGGCGGCCTGTCCGCCGAGGCGCTGGCAAGCGCACTCAATTATATCAGCCGCTCGCCGCAGATTTGGGAAGTGATCCTGACGGGTGGCGATCCGCTCATGCTTTCGGCGCGCCGGCTCAGGGACGTGGTGGCGAGGCTTTCGGCCATCGACCACGTCAAGGTTATCCGCGTGCATACCCGTGTGCCGGTCGTTATGCCGGAGCGGATAACCGGAGCGTTGGTGCGCGCGTTGTGCGCCGGCAAGGCGACGTTCGTCGTGCTGCACGCCAATCATCCACGGGAATTGACGGCCGATGCGCAGGCAGCCTGTGCGCGGTTCGTCGATGCGGGGATACCCATGCTCTCGCAGTCGGTGCTGTTGCGCGGTGTGAACGACGACGTCGCGACGCTCAGCGACACTGATGCGGACACTGGTCGAGAACAGGATCAAGCCCTATTACCTGCACCACGCCGATCTCGCCCCCGGCACCTCGCATCTACGGACCACCATCGCCGAAGGCCAGGCCTTGATGCGCGCACTTCATGGCCGCACGTCAGGACTATGCCAGCCGGCCTACGTGCTCGACATTCCGGACGGCTACGGCAAGTCACCGATCGGGCCGTGCTACCTCAGCGACGACGGGTCGGTCGTCGAGGATTTCAACGGTGGACGGCATCCCTACCCGCCACAGTGCTGACGCATCCTTGGTATTTTGAGGCCGGAATTGGCGCTGCTCGGTGGCTGACTTTGACGGTGTCCGGCGGGCAATGCTACGGTTATTGAATACCGAAAGCTTGAGATGGAATGAGGTCCGGCGCTGGGAATAAGCCCGTGCGAAGTTAAGCTCGATTGCGAGGGACGGATCGTTGATGTCGGTACTCTGGCGTCTCGCCACCGTGTTCGTCCTCGCCGCTTGGGCCGGCGGCTGCGGCTACGGCGATGTCGTCCATTCCTGGTTCAACCATTCGGTCGGCGCCGACCCGCCCGGAGGCACAAAACTACCCGGGCATGTCTATCTGCTGCGCGGCCTTGTCGGCGACATCTATTCGCTGGGAATGGACCAACTCGCCGACAAGCTCGTCCATCACGGCGTGACAGCTACAGTTCACGGCATGACCGAGTATGTGTCCGTCGCTGACGATATTATTCGGGACTATAAATCAGGTGAGGACAAAGGCCCCATCGTGCTGATCGGACACTCCACCGGCGGCGATCTCATCATCGCGGCAGCGGAGAAATTGAAGCAAGCCAATGTTCCGGTCGCGCTTGCGTTCGGCTTCGATCCGACGCGCATTGCCGACGATGTGCCGTCGAATGTGGACGTCTTCATCAATCTCTATCAGCGGACCAATCCGATCGGCGGCGGACGGGCGACGCCTGGTCCGGGCTTCCGCGGGCGGCTCATTAATGTCGACCTGCGCGAGCACAGCGAGATCGTCCACATCAACCTCGACAAGACGGCGGCGGTTCAAGACGCCGTCGTTGCTAAAATCGTGGCTCTCGCAACCCTTGCGTCACGCCCAAAGGCCGCAGCGAAACGTTCGGATCTCGGCAGCGAAATTCGGCCGCTGGTGCTGAAATATACCGTGCCGGCCGACGCGCCGATTGAATTATGGGACAGCGCAATCCGGGTGAGGGCGAAAGGCGGCGACACAATCGACGCTGTGGCTTCCAGATACGGTGTGCCTGGTTGGGCAATCGCTCAGATCAATTCGCTCGATCAGGATCATCCGCTCGAGGCCGGTCGGGAGTTGATCGTACCGCGCAGCATTTATAGCGAGGCGGCGCTGCAAGAGCCGGCCCCGCCGCCGCCTCAAAAACCGCCGCGGCCCACGACTTCTGTCAGCTCAATAAAACCGGCGCCAAGCGCCCGAGAACCCGCGGCGATAACAGAACCACCGCTGCCGCCACCAGCCGCGGATACCTTCAGTGATCGCTGGCGGGTTCCACCTACCCAATGAGCCTCAAAGCCGGGCGAGGTCCGCAAACTTAAGTGTGCGCAAACTTAAGTCTTGGCAGCGAAAAACACTGCGGTCTCGAATTCGTAGCCGCAGGCTTCGCACGACCACGTGTGGCGCACGCAACGCTCATTGAGATATTCCGACCAGTCGGGTGCGAGCAGCCATTTACTGCACTGCGGGCAGCTGTTCTTGCTGTACGTCACCAAGCGCGTAGGCGTCAGCGTTTCAGCCTGCAGAGTCATGATTCTTCCTCCCTGAATCACTCACTGGACCAGCCCTCTGCCCTAGGGCACGATAGGTCTCGTCTGTGGCAATCGCGTGACGCGAAGCGCTTAACCGCAACCAATTGATCGATCATCTGCAGGGCGGTTTGCGGGCCACAATGGCAACCACCAAGGGGCGCGTATCCCGAACAGGTCGAGTGCGAGCGCGGAAGCTTTACACTGAAGTCACGGCTGGCGAGCCAATTGTTGCAATCGTGCAACAATCGCGAAAAAAGCCGCGATCTCACGCACTATTACCGCACGTTACAATGCGATCGCTTTAGTCTTCGCCGTCAGGGATCGGGGGTTGCCGATGGCGAACAGAGACCAGGCGAATAGCCAAAGTGGGCGCGAGCGGGCAAATGAGTTTGACCGTTTCGGACTTCGAAGCAATTTCGACGCCTATGGTGGAAGCGCTCAATCGGCTTCCCAATGGAGGTTCGAAGAACGATTGGGGGGATGGGCACGTACCGTCCCCTCTACCGGCCGGTCCCACGCACGCGATTAAAATCGCAACGCCGGGTGCTGTGACGCCCGACGCTTTAATGACATGCGGTGATTAGCAGGCCCCCGTAAGCGGACGGCGGTTTTCTGTGCATAGGCCGCAAAGCGACAGTCCCATCATATCCGGTTATAGGTATGATGGTATTGGATGGAAGAACCCCCAGCACCCGCGTTTGAACACCTGTGCGCGGCCTGCGGTCGCCCGATGACATATGTTGGGACGCTTCCTCGGGTGAACGAGCGCCCGGCCTCGACGATCTACCGCTGCGCCGAATGCAAGCGGGTAGAGAGGGAAGAAATTCCGGATTGAACATCCCGTAGGCATCATCCGGCTTGGCAAGTATAAAACTTCGAATTGCTGCTAAACCTTCACGGTAACATAACCCGGCGTTCCCGCTTCAATCTCGTCCAGAACCGATTAAGCAGTCGAAGCTTTGTAACGTCCCCGCAATCTGGACCGGGTGTGAGTCGCGTAGAACGCGGGCCATGAGTGCGAGAGCATCCGGGCGATCATCTTCAGCCGCACTTTCGTGCAGACAGTGCGGAGAGCCGATGACTTATGTCGGCGAAACGTCGCCATTAAGTGAGCGCCCGTCTGTTCACGTCTACGTTTGCCATCGGTGTGAAAGAATCAACTCTCGGGACAGCAAGGGCAAATGAGCGGGGCCCGTTCACCACGAGGGCATTGGCGCTTCTCGTGACCCCGGGAACCGGGGTACCGCGCTTCGCTGGTCTCGATGATAAAGAAAAGCCCTGACCGCTGTCATGACGGGGTGCGGTCAGGGCACGCAATGACGCAACCAAGTCGGCGAAACTCTCCGACGCTCGGTCAAATACCGGACAGAGCTTATTGAAGCGTTACTGGCTGTTCGCGACTGCCCGATCTTTTGCTTTACATGACCGCGCGAACACGAGTGGCAAGCGTCTTGTCCGATGCGGGATGCACATGGTCGCGGGCTGGTGAGAATGTGACGACATGATCGCCGTGCAGACCTGCGACGCGACGCACGGCTGCCGCGGCAACGGGATCGATCGGTTGTATCCAAATGACTCGGCCCGTCGCTTTTGCGCGGATGCTTTTGAGATTGTTGATCAGCCGCGGATTGCGCGGGTCGTTCGAGCCGGCCGATATGATCAGGAGATTTGCCGCGCCCACGCGCCGGATAATCGCGGTCGAGGTGATGCCTATTTTGGCGTTGACGGCACACCTCGGCAGATAAGGTGCAACACCGACAGCGATGCTGTCACCGGCGATCAGACAGGCGGCCATTGACTCCTGCTCCCTTGGTCGGACGGGTCTTCAGACTGGAGAAGAGGCTGATCCCACCCGACGAGCCAACGGCCGAGCAGGGTTTTGGTTTCGTCTTTTGGGACTGAATAACCGATGAGAAGGCGGCGCTGAGGCTCAGCCCTATCGCCCTAAGCAGGGAAGCGGGTGGCAATCTTGGCGAGCGGCGGTCGCGGCCGGTCTTCAGGCGGCCCGGGCGGCCTTCCGATGTGAACAAATCCTGCGATCCGCTCGTGCGGTGCAAGGCCGAGCGCATCGAGTACGCCGCGATCGTAGGCGTACCACTCGGTAATCCAGCTTGCCCCGTATCCAAGCGCATGCGCAGCGAGCACAAGGTTCATCGCCGCGGCTCCGGCAGAGAGCACTTGCTCCCATTCCGGAATTTTCACATGGGGAGCGGCGCGGCTGATCACAGCCACGACCAAAGGGGCTCGCATAAGACGCGCGCGCTCGGCTTCGACGTGTTCGGGTTTTGCGTCTGGATACTTGGCGTGGAACGCAGTTGCGATCGCAGCGCCGGCGGATCGCCGTGCCTCCCCCTCGAACACAATGAAACGCCACGGCGTGAGTTTCCCATGATCCGGCACCCGCGAGGCGACGGTCAGAATCGTTTCGAGGTCTGCAGCGGAGGGAGGCGGGCCGGCGAGTTCGAGCGCCTTGAAGGAGCGCCGGGTGGTCAGCAGTTCGAGGGCATCGGGCATAGTGGGGTTTACCTACCGACACGATGTGCGGATATCGGCCATTTGTCGGAGACGGTCGCGATGGTCAAGGCTAAATTATTGAAATCATTGGCGCGCCCTACGGGACTCGAACCCGTGTTACCGCCGTGAAAGGGCGATGTCCTGGACCGCTAGACGAAGGGCGCGGATCGTGCGCGAACGGCGCTTGCCAAAGGCGCGCGACATATAGAGAGGTTTGCCCCGAGCAGCAAGCCACGCAGGGCTTAAACCGGTCAGCCGATTACCATTTCCCAGTATTGGGCATCGAAGTCCAGGGCTCTTTGGGGGGCAGGGGAGAGCCTTTCTGCAGCAGTTCGATGGAGTGCTTGTCCGGCGAGCGCACGAAGGCCATCGCGCCATCGCGCGGCGGCCTGTTGATGGTGACGCCAGCCTTCATCAGATTCTCGCATAGGGCATAAATGTCATCCACCTCATAGGCCAGATGACCGAAATAGCGCGCCTCGCCGTAGTCTTCGCTGTCCCAGTTGTAAGTGAGTTCCACGAGAGGCGCCTGACGGTTGTTCGGGCCCTTTGCGACGAGTTCACTGTCCTGTGGGGCGGCCAGGAAGACGAGCGTGTACTTGTTCTTTTCGTCGACTCGCCGGCGGACCTCGGTAAGACCGAGCTTGTTGCAGTAGAAGTCGAGGGCTGCGTCGAGATTGCGCACGCGCAGCATCGTGTGAAGATAGCGCATGATGGGACCTCCGTTTGTCTAGGCTGTTCAGTCTTGATCCATTTAAATGGGACAATGCGTAGGGGACAGGAAGGATGATCGCGCCCGATCTCGCCACCGCGATGACGCGCCTCGAAGAGATGGTGCACGAGGCGAATACCATCGTACCCTTTACCGGGGCAGGCATCTCGACCGAGTGCGGTATTCCTGATTTCCGCTCACCGGGTGGATTGTGGACCAAGAATAAGCCGATTCCATTCGATGAGTTCTTGGCGAGCCAGGAAGCGCGCAATGAGTCGTGGCGACGCCGCTTCGCCATGACTGACCAGTTCGGCGACGCCCGGCCGGGGCGGGGGCATCGCGCGCTCTCCAGTTTGTACCACGCCGGCAAAGTCCCCGCAGTGGTCACGCAGAATATCGACAATCTTCATCAAGCCTCAGGAATTGCGCCGGAACATGTAGTCGAGTTGCACGGCAATACGACCTACAGTCTCTGCCTCGACTGCGGCGATCGCTACGAATTGTCCTGGGTGCGCCAGCGGATGGAAGCGTCGAATGGCTGTGCGCCAGATTGTCCATCCTGCGGCGGCTACATCAAAACCGCGACCATATCCTTTGGACAGGCCATGCCCGACGGCGCCATGCGACGCGCCCAGGAACTGGCGCTGAGTTGCGATCTGTTCTTGGCCATCGGCTCGTCTCTCGTGGTCTGGCCCGCGGCGGGTTTTCCCCTGATGGCGAAGCGCAATGGCGCGCGGCTCGCCATCATCAATCGTGAGCCGACCGAGTTCGATGATATCGCCGATCTTGTCGTGCGCCAGGACATCGGGACCGTGCTTGAGCCGTTCATCGTCCATTGACTATTCATCCACCGATGTTCACAGGCAGTGAAGCTTTTAGCTCACTGTTGCATTTTTGCCCTTTCCCGATGGGTCGCGAGTGTTATCCTTGATTCAACAAATTCGCGATGCGCCCGTCGGGCGCCAGCACAGAAGCGGCGGCGGCCACGGCGTCATGGCGTCGGACGGGATCGAACCAAAATCTTCCAGATCGGGCCTCGAGCCCGATGTCGATCTCAGCAATGAGACGGCAGCGAGCGTTATTGAGGTATCTGGAGTCATCAAGTGGTTTGATGTCGCCAAGGGTTACGGCTTCATCATCCCGGACAACGGCATGGCCGATGTGCTCTTGCACGTGACCTGTCTGCGTCGCGATGGCTATCAGACTGCCTACGAGGGCGCCCGCGTCGTTTGCGAGGTCCTCGACCGCCCAAAAGGGCTTCAGGCTTTTCGCGTCCTCTCGATGGACGAATCGACGGCAATCCATCCGGCACAGATGCCGCCGCCGAGAACCCATGTTACTGTTGCCCCGACAAGCGGTCTCGAACGGGCACAGGTCAAATGGTTCAATCGACTTCGGGGTTTCGGATTTCTGACGCGGGGCGAGGGCACGCCGGATATTTTCGTTCACATGGAGACGTTACGCCGGTTCGGCTTGACGGAACTCCGCCCCGGCCAGTTCGTGCTGGTGCGCTACGGACCCGGCCCCAAGGGCATGATGGCTGCGGAGGTCCGTCCCGAAAGCGGACCCTCCGGTCCGGCCTCGCACTAACGGCTCGCACTGTCGGCCTAGCATCGGGACTAAAGCCGGGGCTGCGTTTCGCGACCGCAATTCTCCTCGCAGTCCTTGTTAGTGTGGCAATTCCGCCATCGGCGCGCGCCGCCGGCTTGGCCACGATTGAGATCGTCAGCAAGTCCGGCGTGCACGCCTTCTCGGTCGAGCTGGCGACCAACGATGCCGAGCGCAGCCGTGGCCTCATGTTCCGCAAGGAACTGCCGGAAGGGCACGGCATGCTGTTCGACTTTCAGCCCGAACAGCCTGTCGCCTTCTGGATGCACAACACCTACATATCTCTTGATATGATCTTCATCCGCGGCGATGGGCGGATTTTACGCATCGCTGAAAATACTGAGCCGATGTCGGACCGATTAGTGCCCTCCGGCGGACCTGTCAGGGCGGTGCTTGAAGTGATTGCCGGCACCGCGCGCAAGCTCGGCATTGCGCCGGGCGACCGCGTGAATGGAGCGATGTTCGGCCCCGGCCATTGAGGCCGATCGCGGAGGCCGATCGCGCCGGCAGGCCCGTCGGCTTGCTGGGGGGCGGCGAAACATGTATCGAAATCCGAAATCGGCGGGGTATGGCGCAGCCTGGTAGCGCGGTAGTTTTGGGTACTACAGGTCGCAGGTTCAAATCCTGCTGCCCCGACC
>CAWIID010000018.1:0-376583 GCA_963836055.1 uncultured Alphaproteobacteria bacterium | reverse complement strand
CTGTCGAATATAGTCGTCGCCGAGAGGCGGTAACGATGTGGAAGCCGCCGATGACGGCGTGCACCTTGGCCACGCCGGAGACCTCCTGCGCCTGTTTGACGGCATTGATGACGCCGCGATGGCTGCACGATGTGAGCACTACGAGGCCCTTGCCCTTCACCAGGTAGGTGGTGGCGATCTCGTGATCGAAATCGTCCGGGATATAGTCGCCGGTGTTCTTGACCGCGGGCATCTGGTCGGGGAAGCAGCCAAGCCATCGAAATCGACCAACGATCTCGCGGGTCGGCAGCAGCGGTTTCTCGAACGACGTCTGTCCGATCCGCCCGCTCGTGAAGGCATGATCGGCGACGACGGCGGGACCCTCCGACGACATCAGCATGAGATCGGCGTCGAGAATGGCACGGCGATCGAGTGCACCGAATTGGCCGCCAGCGTTGCGGCGAATACAGAAGGCATCCTCACCGCCGACGTAGAACGGTATTTTTCGCTTGAGCGTATCCTTGTTGGCGGCGAGGAAGCCGACCATGCCGCCGAAGTGATCATAATGGCCGTGGCTCAGCACCAGCGCATCGAACGTCGCCGGATCGATGTTCAGGATTGCCAGGTTGTTGAGCAGGACCTCCGGCGTATAGCCGAAATCGACCAGAACATTGCGCTCCTCGGAGCCGCGGTGCGATTGCGCGTGCATCGCCAGTCCCCATTCGCTGTTGAGAACCGTGCGCGGTGGTGCATCGGGCTTGGTATTTCCACCGGCCCGTTCGATGGCAATGCCGTCGCGCGTTTGCCCCGGCACGAACTGAATCACGATGTTGTCAGTGACCATCCGCACAGCGAGCCGATCGACTTCGGGAATATCACGGCCGAGTTTCGGCGCCGTCCTGGTGCGTGCGCTCGCAACCATTGTGCCGATCATGGCCGACACGAATCCGGCGCCGCCGGCACACAGTGATCCATAGTCTGACAAGAGCGAGGATCCAGGACCGCAATGACAGGCGCCGAACAGCATGCTGGACTCCTTATGCTTACGCCGCAGCGGAGACGAGGTGCGGTGGTGCAATGCCACGACCGGCAGCAATGGGACGCTCGCTGCTGCTTCGGTGACGCAACCTCACACCCTGTCTGCAATCCATCCGGTTACCCTGCGGCTGAGCGGAGGTTGTGGGGAATTCATGGAGATGGCAACCGCAGACTACATCCGCGAGATCGCACGGCAACTCGCCCCAGATGGCGAGAGCACAAGGCCCACAGCCCTCGCTTTCCTGCTCAACAGAGCAAGAGGAGACGCAGAACGCTTTCTCCTGGAGCCAGAACGGGCCAGCGCTCGTCATCACCATTCATGGTCGTTACAATCCTTTAGTGTAATTTGTGGAAATACATCATATCACTTGCACTCTCGCGACGGTTGTGTCGAGATAGCGTGGGAGGCCAAACTGGTTGGAAAGGCAAATGGCTCTCGAAACACCCATCGCCGCGGCCGATATGATCAAATTCGCTGCAAACTTGGCCGAGCGATTTGAGAAACGCGCGAACGGCGGCAAGGAGCCTCTTTCCCAGGAGGATTATGCCGAGCTTGCGGTGGTGTTGCGCTGGCTGTCGCAAGAGGGCGCATCGATTTGATCGCAGCTTGAAAGTCGCGACACGATCTGGTCGAGGCCGAGCAAAAGCGGATCGCCCCTAACTCACCTGGTGACTCATGAAGTCTACCATGGCGGACTGGCCCAGTTCATCGGCCGAGGCGGCGGAAGCGATCAATCCTCGGCCTCTTTCTTAGTTCGCAATTGCTCCAGCCATTTCCGGTAGCCCTCGGCATCGCCGTAATCCTCGAACGTAGCGTAGAGCGGATGCGCCCCGATCACGCGCCGCGCGTGCTTGATCGGGCACCAGTATTGTTCTGTACGTCCGGCGATCTCACGGACGTAGGCGATCAGTCCGTTGGCATACGCACAGTAGGCGCAGTTGAGCTTTTCAAGCGCGTTCAGGTACGCGAGGTGGTAGCGGTCGAATACCAGATAATCGCGACGCCTGACCTTCGGTATGCCGTAAACGGGAAAGCAAATGGCCTGATAGACGGTGACGAAAACGTCGAGCAGGACGAGGGGGACGATGAGCGCATAGATCACCGGCGCCGTCAGGATGATCAGCGGGTGAGCGTTCAGCACATAGGCCGATAGGCGCGTCCTCATTTCGCGATGCCGGCGCAGAAGCTCTTCTTCGAAAACGGCCCTGCCCTTCTCCAGACCGATACGAAGATCGGCCCTGGTTTTTGCAAGTTCGGCTTCGAGCTCCGCCTCCAGCGCGCGTATTTTGTCGGTCAATGCCGCGATATTCGGATTCATCGAAAACTCCCCGTCGCCGGAGGGCCATCGCGTGTGGAGCGGTCATCATCCCACCTCTCCCAAAAAGGGGGAGGTCGACGACCGCAGGTCGTTGGGTGCGGGTCTCGTTGCAAACGCGTTTGCAAAGGTTGACCCCTCTCCGGCGCGCCAACAGCGCGCCGACCCTTCCCTTTCAGGGGAAAGAAAAGCACATGCGATAGCCCTGCTGTCGCCGGGGAGTGTGTAACGTTTCGCGATGGCTGTCCGGGTCTTTATTTTTCCCGGCGCCACCGACGACGAATCGCGGTGCTATCGCGGCGGGTGGACCACGCAGAGAGAGCTGATGCCTTACAGAGCGAGACGCTCGCGCAGCAGATCGCCGAGCTGCACGGCTGCCATAGCGCTCGGTTCGATCGGTTGTCTCGGTTCGCCAGCAGATTGCTTTTCGGTTTGCTGGTCGATCTGCTCGGCCAACGCGAACCAGACATTGCAAAGCAGGAGCCAGCCCAATCGCGCATCGAAATCATCTGCGATGAAGTCTGCGGCCCGTAGAAACTCTTTGGCCTTCTTGCGGCAATCGTTCGCGTTCATCACTGTTACACTCGTCGCTTACACTCGTCACTCCTCGCGACGACCAACCGCGCGGCCGGACCGAAAATGGAAAAGCCCGAAGCGCGATGTCGGTCGTGGCGAGACCTGGGATACTCGACGTAACTGGGATACTCGACGTATTTGGCGCCGTCCGTCCGGCGCTGAGATCTCGGTTGTCTGGATTTCGGAGCTTTGTGCCTCTGGCCGTTAGGCCGCGTTTCGCTGACACGCCGCGTCACATTCGGAACATCCGGAGTCGCAGACCCATGCGTCCTTTGCGAACCACTCATGGGCCTCGTGGCAGAGCGGACAATCGGTTCGACTGAAAAAGACCGGACTGCTGCGGAATACTGCAGCCGCAATGAATCGGCCGGTGGAGATCGCTCGCCCGGTCCTTGGGCAACGGATCATGATCATTCCCATTGGCACCTCTTTGCTGCGGGAAAGGCCGTATCGCTCTGGTACAACCAGCAGATAAAGGCACGGTGACAATTCCGGGGCCAACTGGAGGCGTTCGTCGCTCACCCTGCGCACAATCTTTTGAAGCGCTTTTGAACGCGCCTTGCCAGATCGGCTGAAATTCCAAGCGCTGCAAAAAAGGCCGGCTTGCGTTCGTCATGTCGCCGTCATGGACGAAGGACAGTGTGTGACTCTGGACAAGTCCGGAGTTTTCGGCGTGGAAGTGATCGCCGCAATTGCCGCGTTATGGGTGCTCAGCCTTCTGAGTGTTGCATGCGCCCTGCCCCGCGAATTGACCGCGCAAACGGGGCCAAACAGCGGGGACATCGAAAAGCGCAAAATCGCCGGGTGAAATGGCGGTCGTGCTACGCGCGTTACATCTTGTCCGTCGAAGGGCGTGGAAAGGACGGCAGCAGGCCGATCCGCGTTTTCAAATACAGGAACAGGGAATGCACGATCATGCCGGCCAGGCCGGCAATCACCGACTTCCAAATCCAGCTTCTGGCGGTCATTGATCCGCTGCGATCGACGGCAAAGCATGATGCCTAGGAGCATGACCGCGTCCCGGCGTTGAGCTAGATCAAGGCCGTGCGCCCGGGTGGCGGTACCCTACAAGCCCAATGGAGACTTCCATGTGGAACGCCATTATCGAGGGCATTTCTCCGCATCTGCTCGCCGGCAGCATCATGCTGGCCGTCATGGGCGTGATGTTTGCCATCCATCAATGGCGCGGCGGAAAGCACAAGGCGGACGATCCGCTCGAAATATTGAAGCGCCGCTTCGCACATGGTGAGATCAGCCGCGAAGAATATGAAGAGCGGCGCAAGGTGCTCAGCGCATAACACGCACGCGGCGGTCAGATCACCGCAATGCCATTTCATCGATGACGGGAGATATCATGCAGGAGGTTTACCGGAAGGATCTGAGCCACATCACCTGGGACCAGGTTTATGCGCGCCAGGTGCAGCGGGCTCCTCTCGTCGATGATTGGATGGATGCGCTGCGGCTGAAAGCTGGCGACCGCGTCTTGGACGTCGGGCCGGGGCCCGGGTTTGTGAGTTTTTTGCTGGCGGCTCGGGTCGGTCCCACGGGCCTTGTCTATGCCGTCGATCCATCGGCCGATGCGCTCGCCTATCTGGATCGCCTGCGGAAGGAACGCGGCATCGCGAACATCGAAACGCACGTTGCCGATGCGGCGACGCTCGAACTGCCCGGCGTTCAGGTCGATGCGGCTCTGATCGCCATGGTCTTGCACCACACCGACGATCCGGCCGGCATCCTGCGCAACGCTGCTCGTTTACTCAAACCGGGCGGACTGGCCCTGGTCGCGGAATTCGATCCCGATGGCCCCTGTGACCACGGGCCGCCGCGAGCGCACCGATTAACGCCCCATCAGATTCAGACGTGGTGCGAAGCCGCGGGCTTGTCGACGCTCCATCAGCGGCGGCAAACGCCGGAACACTACATGGTGGCTTTGCAGCGCTCGTCTTGACGTTTCCTCCTCGCCGAGCATGTAACGCTCTTCCGCCGTGCGGGCTTCCCTGTCGCGGCCCGCGGGTTTATTGCGAAGCGGTGGAAGTAGGGCGCCATGTCGACCGAAGGTTTTTGGCAAAGTTTTTCAGAGGCCTCGACAGGCAAGGGCGCGCCTTACACGACCGGCTTCACGGTACAGGTTGCGGAAAACCAATTCCTGACGCTGCCGATCCGCGAATTGCCCGGCGGCCGCGATCAGGCCGTGGCGTCGCTCATTCTCAATCAGGCGTCGTTTGCGGTGCTGGAGGGGATCAGCGAGGCGATGGCGGTGCTCGCTCGTTCGTTCCGTCCCGACGTCATTGTCGGCCTGCCGACATTGGGTCTCACGGTCGCACCCTTGGTGGCCCGGCATCTCGGCTTCACCAACTACGTGGCTTTGGGCTACTCGCGGAAATTCTGGTACGACGACGCGTTGTCCGTCCCGGTGTCCTCGATCACCAGTCCGGATCAGAAAAAACTTTTGTTTCTCGATCCCAATCTCAAGCCGCGGCTGCAAGACCGCCGCGTTCTCCTCATCGATGACGTGGTGGGCCGGGGCACGACCCTATCGGCGGCGCGGCGGCTGTTGGCCGAATTGCCCGTCGAACTCGCCGGCGCAGTGGTGGCGATGGCCCAGACCGATGCGTGGCAACGCGCGCTTCCCGATCTCGACCTGAAGGCGGTTTTCACGAGCCCGCTGCTGGAACGGCGCAACGGCGGATGGTGGCCGGCGGTGGGGTGATGCTGGGTGACGTATCCCAACCCGCTGCACTGGGCTTGAACAGGCCAAAATTGTCCCATAAATATTGTTTTATGGGTTTATGGGCGGAGCCGCGGAATGAAGACGACTGTGGACGTGCCGGACGACCTTTACCGCAAAGCAAAGGCGCTCGCCGCGCTGCGCGGTCGCAAGCTCAAGGATCTTGTCGAGGAGGGGCTGCGTCTTGTCCTTGAAGCTCCGCCCAAGGCTCGCCGGCAGCGGGGTTTGGCCGAATTGATGAAACGCGCGCGCGGAATGGTTGATTCGGGAGTTGACGATCTCGCCTCGAATCCCCGCCATCTCGTGGGCTTCGGCCGCGATGCCGGCCATCGTTGATACCGGACCGCTGGTCGCCTTTTTCGACCGTGCGGAACGACATCACGCCTGGGTCTCCGAACGTGTCGAAGAACTCGAAGCGCCGCTTCTGGTCTGCGAACCGGTCCTGACGGAAGCGCTACACCTGCTGGCGCGTTATCCGGGGGCGCAGGATGCTCTGTTCGAGCTTCTCCAAAATGGAGCGTTGAGCATCGCGTTTCAGATCGAAGATCACGTCGACCCGCTGCGCAAGCTCCTGCAGAAATATCGGAACAGGCCGATGTCGTTAGCCGATGCGTGCGTCGTCCGCATGGCCGAAATCCACGACCGGCATCACGTTCTGACGCTCGATTCCGATTTCCTGGTCTATCGAAAACATGGCCGGGTCGCGCTGTCGCTCATTTACCCTGGCCGCGTGTAGAGCCTTCTCGTTCCCCAGGGCTATCGAGTCGTTGACTTGGCAACCAACTATTTGGTCGCAAACCGCTCGCTCGGCGGCGCGATCTCGGTGACGAGATCGCGGACGAGCTTTTTGTTGGGCAGTGGCGTCAACGCCATTTCGCGCGGCTCGAGGCGGGCGGTACAGGCATAGACCGTCTCGCCGTCGACCTGGATCATGCACTCCTTGCAGGCATTGGCGTTGATGCAGGAGAAGCGGACCGCGAGCGACGGGTCGTGATGGATGCGGATCCAGCGCAAGCCGTCGAGCACGGATTGTCCCGGCTCGAACGGCACTTCGAAACTCTGCCAGCGGCCGGCATCGCGCACGTCGCCCCGCCAGATTTTCAGAGTCGCGATGGCGCTCATGGGAAGATTTCACTCATGACGCGAGCGCCTCGGCGTCCGGCGCGCCGTCGACCCGCAGCGCGCCGTCGTGCAAGCGCAAGCTTTGATGAACCTGCCAGTGCGGCTGCATCTGCGGAAAATCCTCGCGCTGGTGCGCGCCGCGGCTTTCGCTGCGCCTGAGCGCCGTCGCGGCGACGGCGTGCGCGACCGCCAGCATGTTGCGCAGATCGAACCATTCGAGCCGCTCGAGATCGAACGGCGCGGCCTGGCCGGGCGGCTGTTCGCCAAGCTCCGCCGCCAGCGATCTGATATCGATGACGGCGCGCTGCAGCTTGGCGCCGGTGCGGATCGGGCCGACATCGTCGGACATCGTCGCCTGCAAACGGGCGACCATCTCGGCGGTTCCGCTGCGGCTGCGCCGTCCAGTGCCGGCGCGAACGAGATCGAGAGCTGCGGTGGCGTCTTGCGCACGCAGGCCTTGCCGCGCGAGACCTTTTGCGCGCGCGGCGGCGCTGCGTCCGGCGCGGCGGCCGAACACCAGGGCCTCGGTGATGGCGTTGCCGGACAGCCGGTTGGCGCCGTTGGCGCCGCCGACCACTTCGCCGGCGACGTAGAGGCCGGGCAGGCCCGCGCTCATGGTCACGTCGGCCTTGACGCCGCCCATGTGGTAATGCGCGATTGGCGCGACCTCGACCGGCATGCGGGTGAGATCGATATGGTTCTCCGCCAGCCGATCGATCACCGGCCCGAAGGCTTCGCGCAGCGATTCAGGCGTGCAGTGCTGGAAGCTCAGATAGGCGCCGCCATGCGGCGAGCCGCGGCCGGCTTCGGCTTCCTTGAAGATCGCGTAGGTCGCGAGATCGCGGGTCAGCCGGTATTTGCCGTCTTCGTCCGAGCCGTAGCGCGACGTGAACTCTTCCATGCGGCCGTTGAGCAGCCGGCCGCCGAGCTTGTAGCGGAACGGGTCCCACATGATCGGGTCCATGCCGATGAGCCGCGGCGCCAGATGCCCGATCGGAAAGAACTGGACGAACTCCATGTCGATCAGCGTCGCGCCGGCGCGCAGCGCCAGCGCATAGCCGTCGCCGCCCATGTTGGTCGACGCGCTGTTGCGCCGATAAAGCCGCGTCAGCCCGCCGGTCGCCAGCACCGTGGCCTTGGCCGCAATCGTGACCGGGGCGCCGGTGCCGAGATGGCACGCGACCGCACCGGTAATTTCGCCGTCGCGCGACACCAGATCGACGATGCAGAGATCGCCCGCCTTGCGGATGTTGGGGTTGCGCGCCATCACGGTCCGCAGCGTCTTCGACATCGCCGGGCCGGTATTGATGAAATCGACATAGACGCAGCGCGGCCGGTCGTGGCCCGGCGCCATCGTCGCGGTGATGTGGCCGTCCTTGCGCGCCCAGCCGACGCCCCAATGGTCGAGCTCGCGAATGCATTCCGGCGCGTCCTCGCACAGCAGTTGCGCCAGCGGCTCGTCGCACAGGCCGCGGCCGGCGGCGATGGTGTCGTCGTAGTGATGCTGCCAGTCGTCGGGGGTTTCTTCGCCGATGGCGGCCGCCACCGTCATCTGCGCCATCACGGTTGCGCCGCCGCGCCCGATCAGGCTGCGGTCGGCAAGCAGCACGTGGGCGCCGCCACGGGACGCCTCGATTGCCGCATACATGCCGGCGGCGCCGGAGCCGATGACGAGGACATCGGTCTCGACATTCATGGTGTCGGTGCTCATAGGCATCATATGTAGCGGCACAGCCGGCCAAACGGTATCCCGCGCAGGTAGAATCCAGCTCCGCTGATCGCCGCCAAGGCGGAACAGGCGCTCAGAAACGGTATCCGCTGCGCGGTGAGGGCGCGGTCAGGGCGCCGGCGTCGCCTGGTCGGCGAAGGCGGCGGCAAGGCGCGCGGCGAACTGCCGTTCCATCTCCTTCGCCTTGGAGCGCAGCACCGGCTGGCCGAGGCTGCCGAGCTTGCCGGTCAAGGCGGCGTCCACCGCGTAGTCGATCTTGGTCTCGTCGCCCACTTCGGTCAGCGTCGTCAGCGACGTCGCGGTGAGCCGGCCGACAATGCCGAGCGGCGTGCCTTCGACCTTGGCCTCGATGGTGCGCGGCTCGTCGGCGCGCACCACCTCGACCGTCACCTTGAAGCTGAACTTCATGTAGGCGACCTTGGTCTCGAACACCGCCGAATAGGTATCGGGCTTGATCTCCTGGAGATCGCGCACGCCGTCGATGCAGGAGGCAAAAAAGCGCGCGTCGCGCACGGCCTTGTAGACGCGGTCGCGCGGCGCCTTGACGGTGAGTTCGCCGGAAAAGTTCATTGCAGCTCCGTTGTATGCTTCGCCTGCGCGCGGCCGATCGCTGAATATCTCACGCCGTCGCTTTCAGCAACGAAGCGAGCGGGCGGCCGGGATCGGCAAGCGCCGTCGCATCGACCGGTATGCGGCGCTCGATGAGGCGACGCGCGGCGGCGATATCGCGCTGGACGTTGATGCCGAGCGCGGAGACGAGGACGCTGTTCGCCACTTCGAAGACCAGCCGGCTTTTGCCCGGCAGCGGCCGGCTGACGAAATCGCCGGCGATTGGCGCCGGCCAGCCGACACCCTGAATGTAGAGATCGTATTGCTCCGACCAGAACGACGGTACGGTGCGATATGCCTCGTGGGCGCCGGCGGCGTTGCGGCCTGCGACCGCGCCGTGATCCTGGGCGTGCCGCCAATTTTCCAGCCGCACCAGACCATGCGGGCCCGGGAAACTGACGGCGTCACCGGCGGCAAAGATCGCCGGGTCCGAGGTCCGGCACTGCTCGTCCACGACGATGCCGTTATGGGTGGCGAGCCCGGCGGCGGCGGCCAGTGTATCGTTCGGCTTCACGCCGGTGCCGACGACCACAAGATCGGCCAAAAGCGTGTCGTCCGCAGCGGTTGTGATCGTCCAGCCGTCAGCGCTCTGCGCCGCACGCGCGATCGAGGTCCCGGTGCGGATGTCGACGCCATGGCGCGCATGCTCAGCGGCAATGAACGCGCTCGTCGCTTCGTCGCAGACCCGGGCGAGGATGCGCGGCGCCAGTTCAAGCACGGTCGTCTTGATGCCGAGCTCCGACGCCGATGCGGCGGCTTCGAGCCCGATCAGGCCGCCGCCGACGACGACAATACATTTCGATTTTTGCAGAGCGGCTGCGAGCGCGCGGGCATCCGCTTCGGTGCGCAGGTAGTGCACGCGCGACATGCCGAGGGGAAACAGCGGCAGTTCGCGCACCTGCGATCCGGTGGCAAGCACGAGCGCGTCGTAGGCATAACGTTGTCCGGAGGCCGTCACGACGGCGCGCGCCGTGCGATCGATGCCGGTGCATAACGCCGTCTGCTCGATGACGACGTTATGCGCGCCGGTGCCGCCGGGTCCGGCAATGAGCGCGTGCTCGGGCAGCGCCTTGCCGGTGAGGACCGCCTTCGACAGCGGCGGCTTCTCGTAGGGTTCGCACGGCTCGTCGGTCAGCAGAAGGACGTGGGCTGCCGGATCGGCGCGCTTGGCCTCGATGGCGGCGAACACGCCGGCCGGGCCGCCGCCGACCACGACAATTCTGCGCGAAAGTGTCTCAGGCATGCGGAACGCCGGCTTCAGGCGCGCAGCGCCGTGAGCATGTCCTTGATGTACTCGTCGGCGCTGGAGATGACGAGCATCATCACGTGCGGCCGCAACTGCGCGAGCATTTTGGACAGCATCTCGTCGCTGCTCGACGCGCCGCCGAGGATGAGCGCAGTCGTCATCACGTGTTTAACGTGGCAGGCTTCGCCGATGATGGACGCGGCAGCCGCATTCTCGCCGGCGGTGGCGACCATCACCACGAGATCGGCGGTGTCCACCTCGTTGACCAGGTCCTTGGTGCGGCCGGCGAGGTCATTGAGCCAGCCGCCCATTGAGAAGCGCTCGCCCGGCTTTGGCGCGCCCGAAAACGCCGAAGCCGTCAGGAAGCTCGCACGCTGCCATGGCGATTGGGCGAGGTCCTTGACGATCCGCTCGCTCTGCGGGTCGAGCGCGATCACCTTGACGGCGCGCGGCTGCGAATTCGGCGCGTTGATGCGGAATTTCGCCTCCGCCGCTGAGCTCATACGGGCCGATTCGCTTTCCATCGTTCACTCCATTGACGTGCCGGTGCGGTACCCCTGAGGCTCAGATATAGCCCACCGGCAAGGATATTTCATTATTCGCGGCGTCGGCTATAACGGCGCTCCATTGCAATGAGAACATAGCCAAAGAGGCCATCGCCTATGTCCGCCGGAGCCAAACGTCTCGAGCTCTGCAGCACCGCCGACGTCGCGCCCGGCGCAGCGCTCAAGGTTGAAACCGAGGGGCTCACGCTTGCGGTGTTCAACGTCGACGGGGAGTTCTTCGTCACCGACGACCTGTGTACCCACGGGCCGGGGTCGTTGTCGGAGGGCTATATCGAGGACGACGTGGTCGAATGCAATTTTCATAATGGCCAGTTCAATATTCGCACCGGCGAGGTGGTGTCGCCGCCCTGCATGATTCCGGTCAAGACCTATCCGGTGATCGTCGTCGACGACAAAGTCACGATCGAGGTCTGAGGCGGCGTCGTCCGCCCTCTGGTGAGGGCCACGCGCGATTGGGACTCCGCCCATCCTTCGACGATTTGCTGAGCGGTTTTGCAGTTGACGAAACGCGCCGTCCCCGCTTGTTAGCGGGCAAGGATCGAGGAGGATCGCCCCAATGATGAGAAGCAAACCGCCGTTTCGCGCCGACGTGGTCGGCAGCATTTTGCGGACCGCACCGCTGAAGGAGGCCCGCGCAAAGCGTGAGAAGAATGAGATCACGGCCGCCCAGCTCAAAGAGGTCGAAGACCGCGAGATCGAAAAGATCATCAAGAAGCAGGAGGAGGTCGGGCTGAAGGTCGCGACCGACGGCGAATTCCGCCGCTCGTGGTGGCACTTCGATTTCTACGGCATGCTCGACGGCATCGAGATCTACGAGCTCGACCACGGCATCCAGTTTCAGGGCGTGCAGACCAGGCCGCGCAGCATCCGCATCCTCGGCAAGCTTGGCTTCTCCAATCATCCGATGCTGGAGCACTTCAAGTTTCTTAAAAGCCACACGCGCGTCACGCCGAAGATGTGCATCCCGAGCCCCGCCACGCTGCACTTCCGCCTCGAGCCGAACGCGGTGACGACCAAGGAATACGCCGACCGCGATGCCATCTTCGACGATCTGGCCAAGACCTATAAGCAAGCCATTCGCGGCTTCTACGATGCCGGCTGCCGATATCTGCAATTCGATGACACCGCCTGGGCGTATCTGTGCTCGCAGGCGGAGTTGAAGAAGGCGCGCGAGCGCGGACTGAATGCCGATCGTCTGGCGCAGGACTATGCCCGCGTCATCAATGGCGCGTTGGAAGGCAAGCCCGCCGATATGACGATCACCACCCACGTGTGCCGCGGCAACTTCCGTTCCACCTGGATTTCCGAAGGCGGCTACGAACCGGTCGCCGAGACGCTGCTCGGCAAGATCAATTACGACGGCTACTTCCTCGAATACGACACGGCGCGCGCCGGCGGTTTCGAGCCGCTGCGTTTCCTGCCCAAGGGCAACAAGATCGTCGTGCTCGGTCTGATCACCACCAAGAGCGGTCAGCTCGAAAAAAAGGACGACGTCAAGCGGCGCATCGAGGAAGCAACCAAATATGCCGCGCTCGATCAGCTGTGCCTGTCGCCGCAATGCGGCTTCGCTTCGACCGAAGAGGGCAACGTGCTCGCCGAAGACGAGCAGTGGGCCAAGCTCAGGATGGTCGTTGAAGTGGCGGACGAGGTGTGGGGCTGATTAATAAGGGCCCGCTGGCGATTCCGGCCCCTTCGGTTCTTCCGTGATGATGGCCGGGCGGCGAGGTTCGAAGAATGCGCCGCCCGGGGCCAATCATTTGAAACTGGTCGACACGTCGACAACCGGCTGCCGCTCATCCATCTTGATGAACCGTATCTTTCCTTGCGCAGCAGCAAGCGCCTTGGCCAGATCGACGGCGTGGATCGACTGATCGCCATAGGTTCTGAAATACCAGCGCAGATTCTTCAGATCAGACGCACTGGTCCAGGTGGTGGCCTCGGCGTTTATCTGACCGCCCTGCACGTCGCGCACCGCCCCGTACGGAATGTCGAAGTTGTTGAGAATATGGAATGCCTGCAACACGGCCTGCGCGGCCGTGTCGGAAGGCAGCGCCGACTGTGAAAACGCGACGGCGCGGACGAATCGGGACGGCGGTGTGAAGTCTCCCGGCAGACCGCGCAGGCCCGAACCCTGGCCGAATTGCGCCAGCGTGATGCCGCCAACGTCGATCGGCGGAACGTTGGTGGCTGTGAGGTTCACATAGTTGCGCAGGTTGGTCATGTGCCAATCGAAGGTCGGCGAATTCGTCACGACCCCGAGCGGGTCGTCATAGATCTTCAAGGTCTTGCCCAGCGGTTCGATGACCACCGACTTGCCGCTGCGATCGTGCACCACGAAATGGACAGGCGCGGCCTGCTCGATGGCTTCAATGACCACGGGCACCAGCGCGACTTTGTTGAAGTTGGCCTTAACCTCTTCGACATTGGCAAAACTGCCAAGCAGCCAGTTGGCATATTCGTGCGGCGCCATCGCATGAGCGGAATTATCCTTGGTCACGTCCGCATAGCTGGCGTAGCCGGGGAAATAGAACAGGCCGACGTAGAGGCCCTGGTCGTTGATGCCATCTACGATCGCTGTGAGGCCCTCGGCATTGGCGCCGATAAATCCGTATTTCGTCGTGTAGCTGATGCCTTTGCCGCCGTCCGGCAGCGTTCCGGTCAGCGCAGTGCCGGCCGGGACGACCATCACCTCGGAGTGCAGGTCGAAACCGAACTCCAAGGTGCGGGCGGCGACGACGCCACCGTCCTTGGCGATGAGGCGGATTCCCGTGCAGGCTTGCGCCACCGGCGTGAAAATCAGGGCCGCGGCGAGAACTCCAGCAACAAAAGAACGGAACATGGCGCCCTCCTGGATAGGTTTCGGCGTTGGCAAAACCAATACCTAGGCGCACGCGACGACGGCTGGAAGTTCAATCTTGTTTCAAGATGAGCAAAGAGATGTTTCAGAACATCTCATCAGTCTTAAATTGAATCGTACTGTTCAATCAGAGCCTGTACCGATAGATCGAATTGGCCGGTAGCCGCCAGCTACTTTCCGATATTGAGCGCATTTCGGAACTTCATTCGGACACCGCGTTGGAGTCTGAAACGTGCAAATAACCGACATCATTTGCTATTCGATCAAATCATCGGCATTCTGCATCAAGAAGGAAGGAACAGTAATATTGAGGGCTTTTGCGGTTTTAAGATTGATGATCATCTCGAATTTTGTGGGGAGTTGCACCGGCAAATCTGCAGGCTTCGCACCCTTGAGGATGCGATCGATATAAGTTGTCGAACTCCGGAACAGATCGGCCGTATTGTTGCCGAACGACAGCAAGCCACCGCTCTCGGCAAAGTAACGATCGCTGTAAACTGCAGGCAGCCTATGCTGGGCCGCCATCCCAATGATCAGCGCGCGATATGCCAAGGTCACGGCGTGCGGCGCGACAATAAGGCCGCCGTCGGGCTCGGTCGTGAATGCGGCGACGGTGCGCTCGATGTCGGCAGCGTTGTTCACGGGAAGCGGGAACACCTTCACGCCGAGTGGTGGCCCGGCGGCTTCGGCGGCATGTAGAAACCCGATATTTGGCGCGGCCAGTGGACTGTGGATGAACCCGACGTTTCGGGTCTTCGGGGCAAGCTCCTCAAGTATCTCCAGCCACTTGCCGCCGATCGAATTTTCAAAATTGGCGAAACCGGTGATATTGCCGCTAGGCCGCGGCAAGCTTTCAACGAATCCACTGCCGACTGGATCGCCAACAAACACGAATATGATCGGTATGTCGCGCGTCTCATGCTGAACAATCTCGGTCACCTGGTTGGTGCTAGGGACGATCACGTCCAGCTTCATCCCGACCAGTTCCTTTGCGAAGGCGCGTGCCTTGTCGGGATTACCGCCAGCCCAACGAACTTCAAGCTGGACATTGCGGCCTTCGATCCAGCCGAGGCCTCGAAGCCCCTGCCGAAATGCCACGAGATTGGCCTGAGCCTGCTTGTCGCCTTCGGGGTATCCCATCAACAGGCCGATCCGCCGCACGCGGTCGCCTTGTTGCGCGAATGCAGCGAGCGGCCATGTGACCGCCGCGCCTCCGAGCGCGGCGATGAAATTCCGCCTCCCAATTTGAACTGCCATCTGCCCCTCCAGCCCGAGGGTGGCTTCCAATGCAAAACAATACCATGGATTGGCGGAAGACTTATGGGGCCAATCAACGCGGGCCTCAAATTTTCAGACGCCAAGTAAGGTCCGGAGTGGATCAATTTCTACCGAATTGCGATGTCGGCGACGAGTTCGTTATGCGCTCCACTACGAACGTGAGGCTAACGAGCGACGACCGACGCTGTGTGCCAAGACCAGTTGTGAGCAGATGCGGCAGATGGCGTTGCTATTCGATCACCTCGTCGGCGATTGCGAGCATGCCGGACGGAATGGTGAGGCCAAGCGTCTTGGCGGTTTTGAGATTGATGACGAATTCGAACTTGGTCGGCTGTTCGATTGGCAGATCGGCAGGCTTCTCTCCTTTGAGAATACGATCAACAAAGTAGGCGGCTCGACGTGAGAGGTCCGCAATTTTAGCTGCGTAGGCCAGAAATCCGCCCGACTGAACTTGCTGCCGATAAACAAACATGGTCGGAAGCCGATGGCTGATTGCGCTCTCGGCAATATTTTTACCAAGCGCTACATAGACCCCGTCAGAGGTGACGACCAAGCCCTGCGCGCCGTGCGCAACCATCGCCGCCATGGTACCGTCTAAATTGCTTTCATCGGCCTCGAAAAACTCGATCGTGATACCCAGCGATTTTGCTGCCGTCTCGACGTTGCGCGCCCATCGCGAATTTCGGCTATAGAGAGGCTGTCTGCCCGACGCCAAGATAGCGGCACTCTTGAGGTTCGGAACAGCCTGGCTCAAGAGTTCGAGCCGCTTGCCGTAAATATCAAGGTCCATTGTCGTGAGCCCCGTCACATTACCGCCGGGGTGTGCGAGACTCTGGGCCAACCCCATCCCGATCGGATCGGGGCTAATGAAGGTGACTATCGGGATTGATGAGGTTGCCGACTTTGCGGCGAGAGCCTCTCGAGTTCCAGTCGCCACGATAACATCGACGGGACGGCGGACAAGATCGGCGACGAAGCCGCTTATCAGGCTGTCGTTACCGCCCGCAAATCGTCGATCAAAAATGATATTTTTCTCGCTTACGTAACCCAGTTCACTCATCTGTTCCAAGAAGGGACGAAAATTTGCGGGATCATTAGCACTCGCTCCAATTGAAACGAGACCAACAACCGGAAGCCTCTGCCCCTGCTGCGCGCGTGCCGTGAGCGGCCGTAAGAAGGCGACTCCGCCAGCAAGTGCGATGAAATCCCGTCGCCTCATGGACCGCCCCTTTACCGAGAAGGAAAGCCTACCATTGAAGGCTGTTTTGCGCAGCAGCAATTCGGCGGACCAAAGTGACGAAATGGGTCATTCTCGACTTCCATTGGCTGGTTACACCCGCCGACGAATGTCCGCTTTGCTCCGAAAACGGCTGAGCGTGGCGCGCCAGCGAAAACGACGCGAACGGCCAGCAAGCGACATATGGGGTGCAGCAAAGGGCGGTAGCGAACTGCGTCTATTCGATCACCTCGTCGGCGATGCTAAGCAGCGATGGTGGAACGATGAGGTCAAGCATCCGGGCGGTTTGGTGGTTGATGACCAGCTCGAACTTGCTCGCCTGAACAACCGGAAGGTCCATTGGCTTGGCGCCTTTGAGGATGCGGCCGGTATAGACGCCGACCTGACGGAACGCATCAGAAAGATTGGTTCCATAGCTCATTAGTCCGCCGGCTTCGGGAAAGTCGCGCAGTGCATACGTCGCAGGAACAGCGTATCGTGATGCCAGGTTGACCAATTGAACACGCCGGCTGAAGAAAAACTGGTCGATCATGACAAAGACGGCGTCAGGCCGCTCGCGCACAAAAGATGCAAAGATTGCATCGATCTCAGGGGGAGTGCTGGCACTGAGGACCTGGATTTGCAGCCCCATCGCGCCAGCGGCCGGTTCCAAGTCTTTCAACGTGGTCTGTGTTGTTGTTGCATTACCCGGATTGACGAGCGCAGCCACTCGAGTTGCTCCCGGTACCAGCGTATGCAGGAGTTCCAGCCGCTTTGCGCTCACTTCGGCACTGAAAACATTAATGCCCGTCAAGTTGCCGCCAGGCCGCGCAAGGCTGGCAACAAGACCGAGCCTCACAGGATCTTCGCCGACCAGAAAGACGATGGGGATTGTCGTGGTTGCCGACTTGGCCGCCAACGCCTGAGGGGGGCCTCCGGGCGCCGCAATCACGGCGACTTGTCGGCGAACCAAATCGGCCGCTAGCGCCGGCAATCGATCCATTAGATTCTCGCCCCAGCGGTATTCGACCGCTACGTTCTCGCCCTCGACATAGCCACTTTCTTTCAAGCCATCGCGAAACCCGCGCAGACGCGCCGTAAAACCGTCAGGCGTGCCACGATGGAGAAATCCGATCACCGGCATGGCCGACTGCTGCGCGCGTGCCACCAGTGGCCATGCGGCTGGCGTGCCCCCAAGCACGGCTATCACTTTCCGCCGTCCAATTGTCGCTGTCATGTGCCCCTCCCGAGCGAGGGATCTCGAAGACAAGCTACCATGCCGTAAGGGTGCCGTCCTCACGTTCAAGGGGCGGACTTAGCGGTGCTTTCGCCTCTCTCTCATGACCGTTGTGGGTCATTCGCTACATGGACGTCAGGGACCACTGTTCGTGCATGTCCGCTCCGTTCCAAGAGCGCCCAAATTGTCGCGTCGCCGCGAAATGACGCGAGGGCCAACAAGAGACATATGCAGCGCAGCAAATCGCTGTCTATTCGATCACCTCGTCGGCGATGGAAAGCAGCGTTGGTGGCACGGTGAGACCAAGCGCCTTGGCGGTCTTGAGATTAATGACTAGTTCGAACTTTGTCGGCAGCATGACCGGAAGGTCGCCGGGCTTTTCGCCATTGAGAATCCGCGCACCAAGCCGGATCTGATTGGATCGTCGCCGCTGACAAAGACAACCGGGATAGCTGTCGTCGCCGCTGCCTTCGCTGCCAGTGCTGCCGGAGGGGCTGCGCCGACCAACACCGCAACCTGACGACGAACCAGATCGGAAGCCAAATCGGACAGTCGTTCATATTGTCCGTCCGCCCAGCGGGATTCGATAATCACGTTGCGACCATCAACGTACCCGGCTTCTTTGAGCCCTTGCTGAAATGCACTCCAGTAATCGTGACCCTGTATTCGAGATGCGGCACCCAGAAAACCGACCACTGGCGATCCCGCTTGTTCCGCCGGGGCTGCGAGCGGCCACGCTGCCGCGCCTCCGAGCGCGGCGATGAAATTCCGCCTCCCAATTTGAACTGCCATCTGCCCCTCCAGCCCGAGGGTGGCTTCCAATGCAAAACAATACCATGGATTGGCGGAAGACTTATGGGGCCAATCAACGCGGGCCTCAAATTTTCAGAGGCCAAGTAAGGTCCGGAGTGGATCAATTTCTACCGAATTACGATGTCGGCGACGAGTCCGTTATGCGCTCCACTACGAACGTGAGGCTAACGAGCGACGACCGACGCTGTGTGCCATTAGGCGACATTACAGCCGAAGATCACTTTGGGTTAGGGATCAATGCAGCCTGATGGAATACCATTAGCCAGTGACCGTTCTCTTTGATGAAAATGCTCGTGCCAAAATTGGGGCCTCCGCTAATCTGCCCGTTCTTGGCTTTGCGCTCGGACTGCTCGATACCATAAACCCAGGCCACGGACCCTTGAATCACGACATGAGGCTCGGCCATCGACACAGTCAGTTCGTCGAGCGTGCCCCAGAAAGTCTGGTAGTTTTTCTTGATGGTCTCCCAGCCAGTATGAGCTGCGGGCTTGATCGGGGGAGCGACGTTGACGTCGCGCGGACTTCGCGTCCATACGCGCTCCATCGCAGTTAGGTCACGAGCTGAAAGGGCAGAATAGTAGGCCTGATTGGCAGCCTTCACTTGATCGAGGTCGGACGCATCGGCCGCAAATCCGGGCGCGGAAAAGCTCAATCCAAGAACCGCTATGCAGCGTGTCAGTATTCGGACGATACGCATGATGCTTCCTCACTCCTTGCTGGATGACTTTGCTCTTGTGGCCCGTGGCTTCCGTCGTCCCGCCCCCGGCTTGGCGTAGCTCTCGTTCGCCTCGATAACTCGTACTAATAGTTCCAGCAGGATTTCACGTTCAGTTGGTGTGAGTACGCCGAGAAGACGGGCCTGAACTAGATGCGCCTTTGGGCGAAGCTTTTGCCGAAGTTTCGTCCCTCGTGCGGATAGCCGTAGCAGGCGAGCGCGACGATCGGCACCGTTGACGCGTCGATCGACGAGTCTTTTGGTTTCCATCTGATCGATGAGCTGGCCAGTGCTGGTGCGGTCAATGCCAAGTCTGGACGCAAGAGCGTTCTGATCGATGTCTGGTTCATCGAAAAGGTAGCTCAGCGCCGCATATTGCAGAGGCGTCAGATCGGCCTCGGCGGTCATGTCCGCCAGGATTGACGTGCAAATCTGGGCAAACCGGCGGGCCAGCGGCGTTGCGATCCGCTTGATCGGTACTCCACTCTTTGGCACGACTAGGTCGCGCGATCGGTCACGATCGATTTCGTCACCTTTGGCCATGCATTGACAACCCAGAATGTCAGTATTCTGATGTTCAGAATACTTATCATATATCGAGTGTCAATCTCAGATATCTCGACCAGGTCGAGTCGCCAACATGTCCGCTAATGGCATGGTCTGGCCGTGCTCCTGCCCCGCGAGCAAACGACGCTGGCAAGGGGCGCCAAAGACGAGGAGCACGCCATGTCTGAGAATCTCCACGGTGCAGTCGCCGTAATCGGCATCGATATCGGCAAGAACTCGTTCCACGTCGTCGGCCTGGATGCGCGCGGTGCAATCGTGCTGCGGCAGAAGTGGTCGCGTGGCCAAGTGGAAGCACGGCTGGGCAATATGCCGCCGTGCCTGATCGGTATGGAGGCCTGCGTTGGTGCGCATCATCTCAGTCGGAAGCTCAAGGCGTCTGGTCATGACGCCCGGCTGATGCCGGCTAAGTACGTGCGCCCCTACTCGAAGGGACAGAAGAACGACTTCCGCGATGCCGAAGCGATCGCCGAGGCGGTCCAGCGTCCAACGATGAAGTTCGTAGCTACGAAGACGGCGGATCAACTCGACTTGCAGGCGCTGCATCGTGTGCGCGAGCGATTGGTCAGTCAGCGCACCGGCATCATCAATCAAATCCGTGCTTTTCTATTGGAACGCGGCGTCGCAGTTCGGCAAGGATTACGGTTCTTGCGCGCTGAGCTGCCACGCCTGCTCGCCACGCCACCCGATGTGCTGTCGCCCCGCATGGTGCGCGTCATCGAGGGTTTGGCCGAGGACTGGCGCAGGCTCGATGAGCGGATCGAGCACTTGTCCGGTGAGATCGCGGCCGCTGCGAAGCAGGACGCTGGATGCGAGCGGCTGATGAGCGTTCCCGGCATCGGACCGATCATCTCCAGCGCTATGGTGGCCGCGATCGGCACCGGCGAGGTGTTCTCGAAGGGCCGCGACTTCGCCGCCTGGCTGGGACTCGTACCCAAGCAGACCTCGACCGGCGACCGCACGATCCTCGGCAAGATATCGAAACGCGGCAATCGCTACCTGCGCGTTCTGTTCGTGCAGGCGGCGTGGGTTGTGTTGATCAAGCCGAAGAGCTGGGAACGCCACGGGCTCAAGCCCTGGCTCGAGGCAGCGAAGAAGCGGCTACATCGCAATGTTCTTGCCATCGCACTCGCCAACAAGCTGGCCCGCATCGCCTGGAGCGTTCTGGCTCATGGTCGAGGCTTCGAGGTGAAGACATTCAATGAAGCGGCCGCCTAGCTGCATGATCGCCAAACGCCAGAATGAGGAGCATCCAATGATCTAGCTCAATAACCTTTACCTGCCGAGGTCTGCGAGAGGATGAGACGAGATGGAGGTTCGGTCTTCCCGGCGCATGCGAGCACTGGTGACCCAAATGGCCCAGTCGAGGCCTGTCCGCTAATGAGATCGCACGCGCGCTGATATCCATGATGGCCAGGAGCACAACACGCTCCAATCAGAGGCCGGATACATTGATGCAAGACCGCTCACCGCTAACTCGACGAAGACTCTTGCAACGCACGGCCGGACCATACATTCGGGTCATTTTCTACCGAAATGTGATGTCGGCGGCATATCCGTATAGCGGACATCCAATTCGGAGTTGTAGACGTTCGGGACGAGCAAGGTGCGTGCAAACATCCCACCGAACAAAATGCATGAGCCCACGCCCTCATTGGACATTTCGGCTGCTGGCGTCCATCGTCCCATTACTGGAAAGCGCTTAAAGCGCGAGAATCATCGGGTGCCGGGCGCGATCAATTTCGATCCGCTCAGCCGCTTGTGCACGTGCACCATCAAGGACATGGCGAACAGCGGCGTCGCCAGATTGACGATCGGGATGGATACGAAAGCGGCGATGAACAGGCCGCCGATATAAACCCTTGCCGCGTTGTGCTTGCGGAGCGCTTCCGCTTCGGCCGGAGGCCGAAAGCGCATGGCGGCGAGATCGAAATATTCGCGTCCCAGAAGCCACGCGGTGGCAAGAAAGAACAGCACCGCGCCTGCGCCGGCGAATAGCAGAAACGGCGCGGCGCAGAGATAGACCACGATGGCGAGCAGCGCCGTCTTGGTGCCCTCGATGACCGCACGCCATAGCGGGAGAGCGACACCGCGCGGGTCGGCCGGATAGTGCTCGCGCTCGACCTCGTCGGCGATCTGGTCGGCGAAAAAGCTGGCGACAAAAGACGTCACCGCCGGCATCAGCATGACGCTGCCGAGGATGATCCCGAGACCGGCGGCGATCGAGAGCAGCCACGCCAGCGCGGTCACCGGCAGATGCGCGTGGGGTCCGAGCGTTGTCTCCACCGAGGTGCTGCCGGCGCCGACCAGCCAGACGATCAGCCGGTTGAACGCGATGCCGACAACGACGATGAGCGCAAGGGCGAGCCCGATCGACTTCCAGAGGATCGCCCGCAATGGCGGCGAGAACATCTGAGTGATCGATTTGATGGCGTCTTCGAGCATGGCGTCCTCTACCGGTAGGCAGAGGTAGCGATGCGGTTTCGCGAACACAAGATGCGTCAGGCCGCCATCACGCCGCTTTCCTGGTCCGCTTCCACAGTCCGTGGGGCAAGCGCTGCATCTTCGGCGGTCTGGGCCAGGTCGGCCCACTGCAGCGACTTGTAATTGAAGCCCTGTCGGATCGTCGGTTTGACGACGTTGAAATAGGGCGAGATATCGAAATCGCGCGGGCAATAGAGTGACGAGTGCCGAATTTCCAAGATCTGCTCGAGCGCCTGGACGCTGCCGGCGAGCGTGATCTTGGGCAGGATCGGATAACGCACGGTGAGGAAGGCATCCGCGATCAATGCCGAACAGATCAGCCGTGACGGATCGCCCGAGCCGAGCGCTATCATGCGCCGCCGCCAGCGCTGCGGCACCGGGAGCGGGAACAGGTAGCGCATCAGATCGATGATATTCTTGAGGTCATAGGCAAAGCCGACGCGCGCGACGGCGTAGTCGCATACCATGGCACAGTCAGCCGCGGTCAAGCCGACGGGCCGGCAGATGCGGGTGTGAAAGCGGTAATATTTTGATAAGGGCGCTGACACCACGCCTTCGCCCAGATTGGCTTCGATCAGCACATGCGGCTCGCCGTCGGCCGTCACGCGGCCTTCGATCGGTCCGACATAAAGCGCCGAGTGCGACCACGTCGATTGGGTCAAATACTTGATGACGCCGGCAACGTGGTTGTTGCCTTCGACCAGAAGCACATCACCGGGCTCGAGCGATTGGCGCAAAGCATCGGGATCGCTCGGCGTGAACGGCTCGTAGCCGTGCACGGGTTTCTGCAGATAGCGGGCGATCAGCCGCCCGATGCCATCGAGCATTCTGCTCACAAGCGTCTCCCCGGCGGGCCGCGCGGTTTCGCCGCGTCTTTCGATTGCAGTTTTTTGCAGGTCTCTTATTGCCGGCATTTTATTTGATGTCTCTTGCAATTTGGTTCACACCAACGCGCGCGCTGTTGACCGGGCCTTAAGCTTAGTGGTTGCTGACCGCGTACGTTTTGTGCCATTTGCGCTTCGTGGGTCCCTTCGATTCGAAGTCCGCATGAGAGCAGGCCGCGCGAACTTCGGAATCGGCACACGAGCCGCAATCACTCGTAAACCATGCCGCGACTGAACCGCCGCTCTTTCCTCGCAGCTTCGGCCGCATTTGCGGCCCGTCCGGCCATTGGCGCGCCGACACCGGCGCCCGCATCCAATCCGAGCGCGACCGACATCGTCATCGTCGGCGCAGGCGCAGCAGGAATCGCGGCCGCGCGCCGGATTGCCGCCGCCGGCCGCCGCTACGTGTTGCTCGAAGCGTCCGATCATATCGGCGGACGCTGCATCACCGACACGGCCACGTTCGGCGTGCCATACGATCGGGGCGCGCACTGGATCTACCTGCCCGACAGCAACCCGTTGACGAAAGGTGGACCGCGCCGCGGCATCGAGGTCTATCCGACGCCGCCGAGCCAGAAAGTGCGGATCGGCCGCCGCAACGCGCGGGAAGGCGAACTCGAGGATTTCCTGGCGGCGCAAGTGCGCGCCACGCGCGCCATCGCCGATGCTGCGCGCAAGGCCGACGTGCCGTGCGAGCAGACCTTGCCGAACGATCTCGCCGATTGGCGGCCGGCCGTCGAGTTCGTGCTGGGGCCTTTCGAATCCAGCAAGGATCTCGCCCGGTTCTCAGCCTTGGATTTCGCGCGCGCCGCCGAACGCAACGCGGCTGCCTTCTGCAAGCAGGGCTTTGGCGCTCTGTTGTCGTCCCTCGCCGACGGCATTGCCGTCCAGTTGTCGACGCCGGCGACGGCGATCGACTATCGGCGGGGCGTTGCGATCGAAACGCCGAAAGGCACCATCGCGGCGCGCGCCGCTATCGTGACCGTGCCGACCAACGTGATCGCATCCGGCGTCATCAAATTCATTCCTGAGCTTCCGCATCGCCAGATCGACGTCTTCGGCAGGCTTTCGCTCGGCAGCTACGACCACATCGCGCTCGAACTCGAAGGCAATCCGCTCGGCCTCGACAGTGACGATCTCGTCTTCGAAAAATCCACCGACACGCGCACGGCCGCGATTCTTGCCAACGTCTCCGGCACGCCGCTCTGTTTGATCGACGTCGCCGGTTCCTTCGGTCATGATCTCTCGGCGCACGGCGAAGCCGCAATGGTCGATTTCGCCACCGAATGGCTGGCGGGGCTCTACGGCGCCGAGATCAAGAAGTCGATCGGACGCACGAACGCGACGCGGTGGGACAGTCAACGCTGGGCGCTCGGCGCCTGGTCGGCCGCCGTTCCCGGTGGCGAAGGTGCGCGCCGCATTCTTGCCGAGCCGTTGAACGACGTCATCTGGTTTGCCGGTGAAGCTGCCCACGAAACATGGTGGGGAACCGTCGGTGGCGCCTGGGATTCGGGCGAGCGTACGGCTGATGCGGTGTTGCGCAAGATCGGCGCTCTCAAGGAAGCGACGCCCGCGGCAACCTCGGCGCTGCCCAAATCCAAGACAAAACCCAAGCGCGGGCGCGTCGAGCAGCGCGTGCGCGCTGAGCCGCGCGGGCGGGTACGACCTGATGGGGTGCCGGATATCATGGGTCCGGAGCGGCGCTGACGCTATTTGGGATTGAGCGTGATCCTATCCGAAACGCGCGAACACCGTTTTCGGAATCACGCTCACGCCCGCAGGACGCCGCCCGTGCGCTTGCCGACCTCGGCGACGATCTTGGCCGCGAGCGCGTCGATCTCCGCGTCGGTCAAAGTCTTGTCGCGCGGCTGCAACGTCACCGCGATGGCGATCGATTTCTTTCCGGGCTCGATGCCCTTGCCCTCATAAACGTCGAACACGGTGACGCCGGCGATCAGCTTGCGATCGACGCCCGAAGCCGCGCGCACGATATCGGCGGCCTTGACGGTGCGGTCGACCACGAAGGCGAAGTCGCGCTCGACCGGCTGGAATGCTGAGAGTTCGAGCGCAGGCTTGGCGCGCGTGGCGCGCGCCTTCGGTTCGGGGATGCGCTCGAGCACGATCTCGAACGCGACCAGCGGGCCTTCGGCATCGAGCGCCTCGAGCGCGCGCGGATGCAGTTCGCCGAAATGGCCGAGCACGTTCTGCGGGCCGATCTGGATCGTCCCCGAGCGGCCGGGATGAAACCAGGCCGGACCGCCCGGTACGATTTGAAGGGCCTGAGAGGGCGCGCCCGCCGCGGCGAGCACAGCGAGCGCGTCGGCCTTGGCGTCGAACGCGTCGACCTCACCGTCTTGCTTTGTCCAGTGACGGCCGATGCCGGAAGGTTTCGCCAGCGCGCGCCGCACGCCGGCCGCCGCGGTGAACTGATCTTGCGGCGTGTCGCCGCGGAACACCTGGCCCACTTCAAACAGGCCGACGTCGGGAAAGCCCCGGTCGGCGTTGCGCTGTGCGGCCGCGACCAGTCCCGGGATAAGGCTTGGACGCATGTCGGACAGTTCGGCCGCGATCGGATTGGCCAACGCGAGTTCCGGCTTGCCGCCGCCGAACAGTTCGGCGGGCTTTTTGGCGATAAACGACCAGGTCACGGTTTCGACCAGATTGCGCGCGGCGAGCGCGCGCTTGGCCTTGCGCGTACGCACCTGGATCGTCGTGAGCACCGGCTTGCGCGGCGCTTCGCCGCGATCGAACGGCGTCGACGGCACGCGATCGACGCCGAGAATGCGCACCACCTCCTCGACGACGTCGGCCTTGCCTTGCACGTCCGGCCGCCACGTCGGCACTGCGATCTTTACCCGTTCGTCCTGGCCGGCGACGAAGAAGCCGAGATGGCCCAGCACGCGGCGCATCTCCGGCAGCGCCACGGCGATGCCGGCGAGGCGATTGAGCTCGGCCAGCGGAAAATCAATCACGCGTTCGGGCGTCGGCACTTCGCCGGCCACGGTGATCTCCGACGGTGTGCCGCCGCAAAGGGTCATGACCATATGCGTCGCGAGTTCGAGTCCCGGCAGCGTGAAAGCCGGGTCGACACCGCGTTCGAAGCGGTAGCGAGCATCGGAATTGATGCCCAGCTTGCGGCCGGTCTGCGCGATGTTGATCTCGTTCCACAGCGCCGACTCGATGAGCACGTCCGTCGTCGCTTCGGAGCAGCCAGTCTTTTCGCCGCCCATGATGCCGGCGAGCGACTCGACGCCGTCTTCGTCGGCGATGACGCAAGCTGTTTCGTCGAGCTGATAAGTTTTTCCGTCGAGCGCCAGCAACGTTTCGCCGGTGCGGCCGCGGCGCACCGTGAGATTGCCGCGCACCTTGGCGGCATCGAAGACGTGGAGCGGCCGGCCGCGGTCGTAAGTGATGAAGTTCGTGATGTCGACCAGCGCATTGATTGGGCGCAGACCGATCGCGGTCAGCCGCCGCTGCAGCCATTCCGGTGATGGTCCATTCTTGACGCCGCGCACGAGGCGGAGCGCAAAAGCGGGACAAAGCTCGGGCGCTTCGATCGTCACGGCGACCGGGCAGGGAAACTCGCCCTTGATCGCCTTGATGGCCGGGTTCTTGAACCGTCCCATCTCGGCGGCAGCGAGATCGCGGGCGATGCCGTGCACGCCGGCGCAATCCGGGCGGTTCGGCGTCAGGTTGATCTCGACGACGGGATCGTCGATGCCGGCCCATTGTGCGTAAGCCGTCCCGACCGGAGCGTCGTCCGGAAGATCGATGATGCCCTCATGATCGTCGGAGAGCTGCAATTCGAACTCCGAAACCAGCATGCCGCGGCTTTCGACGTCGCGAATCTTGCCGACGCCGAGCGTGACGTTCTTGCCGGGAATGAAGGCGCCGGGCGGCGCGAAAACACCCTTCATGCCGGTCCGCGCATTCGGCGCGCCGCAGACGACCTGCACGGGCTCGCCGGCGCCGGTATCGACCATGCAGACGCGCAACCGGTCGGCATTGGGATGCTGCTTCGCCTCGATGACGCGCGCGATGGTGAACGGCGCCAGAGCCTTCGCCTTGTCCTCGACGCGTTCGACCTCGAGTCCGATCATGGTCAGCTTGTCGGCGATTTCGCCGAGCTGGTGTTCGGTTTCGAGGTGCTCCTTGAGCCAGGAGAGGGTGAATTTCATCATCTCACGTCCCCGCCTTCTGTGGAACGTACAGGTAGAGAAGCGGCAGACTGAGCAAGACCAGCAGAGTGAGCAGCATGGCGGCTTGGTTGCACAGCCGGAACAGTTCGTGGCGCAGGATCAATTCGTCGCGCGCTGCGTGTTTGGTCGGGCTGCCAAAATCGTCCTGGAACATCGAAAGGCAGCGCAGGCATCCCAGCGCGACCATCAGGTAGAACATGATTTCGACAACGATCACGCCTTGCTCGAAATAATCGTTGGCGACCACGGGAGCGGAAACGCCGAGGGCTGCGATCATCATCGAGGTGTGGGTGAGGAGGCCGCTCGCTTTATTGTCGATGATCTGGAGACCGCGGCCGATGACGTTCGGCACAATGGTTTCCTCAGCGTCCACAGCGAGACGCTCGACGTAGTTGTCGATGTGTTCACGCGGCCAGCCATGCGTCACAGCGCGATAGAGAACGCGGTCGACGGCGCGGGTCAACGACATGACAGTTCGATGTGCTGGCGGCTCATCCGCTCAGCCCTCCGGCGAGAGTCGGCATATCGAGCGGGCGAAAGCCGTAATGGGAGAGCCAGCGGACGTCGGCCTCGAAGAACGCGCGCAAGTCCGGCATGCCGTATTTCAGCATGGCGATACGATCGATGCCCATGCCCCAGGCGAAGCCCTGATACTCGTCGGGGTCGAGGCCACAATTTTTCATCACGTTCGGATGCACCATGCCGCAGCCGAGGATTTCCAGCCAGTCGTCGCCTTCGCCGAACCGGATTTCGCCCTTGTCGCGGCGGCACTGAATGTCGACTTCGAGCGACGGCTCGGTAAACGGGAAGAACGAAGGCCGAAAGCGCATCTTGACGTGATCGACTTCGAAAAACGCCTTGCAGAACTCTTCGAGAATCCATTTCAGGTGGCCGAGATGCGAGCCCTTGTCGATGACCAGGCCCTCGACCTGATGGAACATCGGCGTGTGCGTCTGGTCGCTGTCGCACCGATAGGTGCGGCCGGGGATGATGACGCGGATCGGCGGCTTCTGCGTCAGCATGGTGCGCACCTGCACCGGCGACGTGTGCGTGCGGAGCAAGAGCCGTTCCCCATCCGGTTTCGGATTGAAGAAGAACGTGTCGTGCATGTCGCGCGCCGGATGATCCTCCGGAAAATTCAGCTTGGTGAAGTTGTAATCGTTGGTTTCGATGTCGGGACCCTCGGCGACCGCGAAGCCCATATCGGCGAAGATCGCGGTCAATTCGTCGGTCACCTGGGTGATCGGGTGCACCCGGCCGATTTCGGCCGGCGTCTCGCGGACCGGCAGGGTGACGTCGACGCTCTCAGTGTTGAGCCGGGCTTCGAGGGCGGTGCTCTTGAGACCCTCGCGGCGTGAGGTGAGCGCCGCGTTGACGCGATCTTTGAGCCCATTGATCAGCGGGCCCTCGCTCTTACGTTGCTCGGGCGACATGGCGCCGAGCGTCTTCAGGAGCGCAGTAATCGAACCGTTCTTGCCCAGCGCGGCGACGCGCACGCTTTCGAGCGCTGCCTCGTCGGGCGCGGCGGAAACCTCCGCGAGGATCTTCTGTTCAAGCTGCGCGGTATCGGACATCGCATTCAATCCGGCATGAAAGGCAGATCGGTATCGTGCGGCTTGCCGCCGGCCTGCGTCAGCAGGCAATGGACCTGGCCGCGGTGATGGGTCTGGTGATTGAACATGTGGGTGACCAGCAGCCAGCGCGGCCTCGTCCATTCGCGCTTGGTCGCGCCCGAATAGTAGGTCTGATCCTCGGCGAGCCAGGCATTTTCGATGGTGTCGGCCCAATCGAGAATCGTGCGGTCGAAGCCGGAGCGCTCGGACTTCAAGTTGTCCCAATCGGGATACAGCGTGACCGAGCCTGGAATCCCGACCTCCGGCCGCGGCAGATCGGTGAAACGCCCCATCCAGCTCTGGTCGGCCCAGAGCAGATGACTCAGCGTCTTGTGGATCGAGCCGAAGAAGGCGCCGCGCTTACGTTGCCGCTCTTCCGCGGACAGCCGATCGGCGACGCCGTAAAGGTTCTCGTTCTGCCAGCGATTGTAACGCGCCATGCGCTGCACATAGGCCCGGTCAATCATGGGTGCGGCCAATCGTTGATGTGCGCGATCGATCATGAACGTGACCGATCATGGCACGCTCATACGGCAAGCGCGGACTTGGCCTGACCGACAATCGACTCGAACGCCGCCGGCTCGCGGATGGCGAGGTCCGAAAGCACCTTGCGGTCGACCACGATACCGGCCTTGCTCAGTCCCGCGATGAAGCGGCTGTAGTTCAGGCCGAAAGGCCGGACCGCCGCATTGAGGCGCTGGATCCAAAGCGCCCGGAACGTGCGCTTCTTTCGCTTGCGGTCTCGATAGGCGTATTGATTGGCCTTCTCCACCGCCTGCTTGGCGACGCGAATCGTGTTCTTGCGCCGGCCGTAATAGCCCTTGGCGGCCTTAAGGACCTTCTTGTGCTTGGCATGGGCGGTGACGCCGCGCTTGACGCGTGCCATGGCTGATCTCCTTTGAAGAGTGCAAAACGCTGAAAAATGGACCGCCGCTGCGAGCGGCCGGTGGTCAGCCGTTCGGCAAAAAGTACTTTTTGATGTTGTCGCCGTCGGTCTTGAACAGCACGTTGGTGCCGCGCAACTGGCGGATCTGCTTCTTGGTGCGCTTGATCATGCCGTGGCGTTTGCGCGACTGCGCGTAGAGGACCTTTCCGGACCCCGTCACCTTGAAGCGCTTTTTAGCGCCCGACTTGGTCTTGATCTTGGGCATTTGGCTCTCCTTGGCCGCAAGCGCGAGCGCTCGGCGGGCCGATAAATGCTCATGAATGAGCGTTGTGTGCTTGGAGCACGTCGCCGCCGCCACGGCAGCCCTAATCAGCCGGGCAACGGGAGGGCGGCGTTATGACAGAGACAGACGCCAATGGCAATCGGCCAGTGCGGCGGCGCCGGGCTTACCGCGGCGCCAGAACCATCACGACCTGGCGGCCTTCGAAGCGCGGCTCTTGCTCGATTTTGGCGATTTTCGAGGTGTCGCCCTTGACCCGGTCGAGCAGCTTGTAACCGAGCTCCTGGTGCGCCATTTCGCGGCCGCGGAACCGCAGCGTCACCTTGACCTTGTCACCTTCCTCGAAAAACCGCTCCATGGAGCGCATCTTCACGTCGTAATCGTGATCGTCGATCATCGGCCGCAGCTTGATCTCTTTGATCTCGACGACCTTCTGCTTCTTGCGGGCCTCGGCGGCCTTCTTCTGAGCCTGATATTTGTATTTGCCGTAATCAAGGATCTTGCAGACCGGCGGAACCGAGTTCGGCGCGATCTCGACAAGGTCGAGGCCGGCCTCCTGCGCCATGGCGATCGCGGCGTTGATCTCAGTGACGCCCTGGTTGGCGCCATCTTTGTCGATGAGTTGGACCTCGCGGACGCGGATCTCCTCGTTGATGCGCGGACCCTCCTTGGCGGCGGGTTGCATGCTTCTGCTCGGGCGACGAATGGGCTTTATCTCCTGTGTTGTTGCGAGGTGCCGTCAGCGCCCTCGTGCGGATCACGGCGACAAGCATCCGCGACGCTAATCGGCAAGTGGAGAAGATCGGGAGTTTCCGGTCATAAGTCAACGGCAATACGTGCAGAGTGAGCGATCGCACGGACAGCGCGAGCGCCGCCAGGGCGGCCGATGCTGCGAGCGATCTGCTCCAGAGATGACCTTGCGCGCGCGCGGTTTGCTGCCAAACATGGCGCTGCGAGCCTGCCTCTCGCCGTTGAGATTTTTGGCCCAATTGCGACACCGGCTATGAACGATAAAAGTCTGAAGTTTCTGCAAATTGCCGACGGGGATGGCCTCCGGCGCGCTCTCGCGGTGCGTGAGCAGCCGGGTGCGGCGCCCGGGCTGTTCTGGCTTGGCGGCTACAAATCCGACATGAAGGGCACCAAGGCGGAAGCGCTCGCCGAATGGGCGCAGCGTGAGGGTCGCGCTTGCGTCCGATTCGACTATTCGGGCCATGGCGAATTGGAAGGCGAGTTCACGGACGGCACGATCGGGCGCTGGCTCGCCGACAGCCTTGCCGTGTTCGACGCCTGCTGCCAGGGCCCGCAAATTCTGGTTGGCTCGTCGATGGGCGGCTGGCTGGCGCTGCTGCTCGCCCGCGAACTGAAGCGCCGCGGGCCAACCGGGCCGGCATCGGTGGCCGGCATGGTCCTGGTCGCGCCGGCGGTCGATTTTACGGAAGAATTGATGTGGAAGCGGTTCACGCCCGCCATCAAGCGCGAGCTCGAGCAGACAGGCGTGTGGCGGCGGCCGTCGGACTACTCGCCGGAGCCCTATCTGGTGACGCGGCGACTGATCGAGGAGGGTCGCGATCACCTCTTGCTCGGCGGCATGATCGAGACCGGCTGTCCGGTGCGAATCCTCCAAGGCGTCGAAGACCCGGACGTGCCGTGGCAGCATGCCGTCGAACTCGTGTCGCGGCTCGCCAGCGATGACGTGGTGTTGACCCTCGTCAAGGATGGCGACCATCGCCTGTCGCGGCCCGAGGACATCGAGCGGCTGATCCGTGCGGTGGCGGAACTTGAGCACGCTGCAACGCAAAACTAATAACGCGCGCTCTCCGCTATCCGAATGCCACTCCGATCTCATCAGTCGTTCGCCAGACCACGCGACAGGCGCGGCGGGTGCGACCATGCTCGAATGTCAGTTCGAATATCTCCGGCAGGCCGTGCGTATTGGCGAGCGTCAGACATGCGCCGCCGCTGGTAATGTTTTGCACTGTGCAGTGAACGACCGATGACCGGTCCGGAGCGATGATCTTCGCTGGGCGCAGCACCCGGGTGCGCTGCACGGCTCGGCGCTCGCCTTCTTCGTCCATGGTACGGCACGCTCCGTGGATTTTGGCGCTCGCGTTTGAGCTCTGATCAGGTCCCGTAGCAGCGAAAGTGTTACGGTTCGTCGAACGGCCGGATCGCGAAAGAGTTAAAGTCGCCAAACCATTTCAATGAAACGTGCGATTTAGAGGCGCAATTGTTTTGATTTGAATCGATTCGCTCCGCCATCATCGGTGGAGCATCATCTTTTCGGATAATTGGCTTCCACCCCCGGCTCGCGTCCGGGGGCAGGCTTTTCGCGATCATGCTCCGGGTGAACATGAAAACAGCGAGAGATCAGAGTCTCCCGCTGTGTCCCACTTGGTTTAAAATTGCTGAATTCCCGTTTGCGAAGAGTCTCAGTCCCCTGAGGTGGCAAGTGGAAAACAGATTGCTCCGCGTCAGCTGCGGCCGACGACCGCGACCGTCACGGGCGCAAGCCCGCTCATTCCAATGGCTCGTGCACCGGCCGGCGTCAGATCGATCACGCGCCCGCGCACGAACGGCCCGCGATCGTTAATGCGGACGACGACGGAACGGCCGGTGCGTTGGTTGGTGACACGCACCATGGTGCCGAAAGGCAATGTGCGATGTGCCGCGGTCAAAGCCGACGCTGCAGCACGCTCACCATTCGCAGTCCGTCCTCCAGAATAGACCGAAGCTATACCACTTTGCGCTGATGCAGTTATTGGCATCGCGATAGTAGAAGCAACAAGTGCAGAAAGAGCAAAAAGTCTCGTCAGGCTATTAACAGCCATGATTTACCTATTCAGTTGTTGATGGGATTGGTGAGTTGGCTCGTTGATCTGGAGCCGATGGCGCTAAGACAGGCCAAATGTGTTCATAATGCGACGTGGTATTTTTGGATAATCTTCGGGCGCAGCGGCATTGCTGGCGCCGGCATGGGTAAGACTAATAAGATGTTGTTTCAGCGGCTAAAATTGCGCTGGTCGTCTGGCGACTCCAGAAACAGGCATGTCCTGGCGGGCAGCTGATCTGCGCTGACCGCAGGAATGCAGGCGGAACCAGATGGAGGTTCAAAGATTTGCGGCTGATTTACCCGGCGAGACTATAGCGCTCGGCAGCGCATAATCCCGAAACCGTTCACGCAGCGCGGTCTTCTGGATCTTGCCGGTCGCGGTGTGCGGAATTTCATCGACGAAGACGACATCGTCGGGCATCCACCACCTGGCAACCTTGCCCTCGATGAAAGAGAGCAGCTCGGATGCGGTCGCCGATTGGCCGTCCTTGAGCACGACCACGAGCAGTGGCCGCTCGTCCCACTTCGGATGTTTCACCCCGATCACCGCCGCCTCCGCCACTTTCGGATGGCCGACGGCAAGGTTTTCGATTTCGATCGAGGAGATCCATTCGCCGCCCGACTTGATGACATCCTTGGAGCGGTCCGTGATGTTCAGATAGCCGTAGCGGTCGATCGTACCGACGTCGCCGGTATCGAAGTAGCCCTCGTCGTCGAGAATTCGGCTGTCGTCCTTGAAATAGGCTTTGGCTACCGCGGGTCCGCGCACTTTGAGGCGGCCGAACGTCTTGCCATCCCACGGCATCCGGCGCCCGGCATCGTCGGTGATTTTCATCTCGACGCCGAACGGCGCGTGACCCTGCTTTTGCTGAACGTCGAGTAGGGCGTCACCTTTTAGATCGGCATATTCGGGCTTCAGCGAGCAGGTGGTGCCGAGCGGGCTCATCTCGGTCATGCCCCAGGCGTGGGTGACCTCGACTCCGTAGTGGTCCTGAAACACGCTGATCATGGCGCGCGGACAGGCGGAGCCGCCGATCACAACGCGCTTGAGGTAAGGGAGCTTGCCGCCGCACTTTTCCAAATGTTGAAGAAGCGCGAGCCACACGGTGGGCACGGCAGCCGTGCAGGTGACCTTGAACTCGGTGAGCAGGTCGTAAATCGAAGCGCCGTCGAGCTTCTGGCCAGGCAGCACCATCGCGGCACCGGCCATCGGCGCCGAAAAGCCGAGTGCCCAGCCGTTGGCATGAAACAGCGGCACCACCGGAAGCGCGATATCGCGGGAGGACAGGCCGCACATGTCGGGGCGCAGCGCCGCCATGGCGTGCAGGACGTTCGAGCGATGCGAGTAAAGCACGCCCTTCGGATGGCCGGTGGTGCCGGAAGTGTAACACATCCCGGCAGCGGTATTCTCGTCGAACGATTTCCAGGCAAAGTCGCCGTCCGCTTCCGCAAGCCAATCCTCATAGGCCACAGCATTACGTAGCGACGTTGCAGGCATGTGAGCGCCGTCGCACAAGACGATGAAACGTTCGATCGTCGGCAGTTTGCCGGCGATTTTTTCCAGCATCGGCACAAAGCTGACGTCGGTCATCATCACGCGGTCTTCGGCATGATTGACGATCCAGACAATCTGGTCGGCGAAGAGACGCGGATTGACGGTGTGATAAACCGCGCCGATGCCGAGAATGCCGTACCAGGCTTCAAGATGCCGCCAGGTGTTCCAGGCCAGCGTCGCCACGCGGTCGCCGAGCTTGACGCCGTCGCGCTCGAGGCGCTGTGCGACGCGCAGCGCGCGCCCGCGGATATCGGAGAAATTGGTGGTATGGATCGGCCCTTCCAGGGAGCGCGAGATCACCGGCCGTTCGCCGTGATTGAGCGCGGCGTGATCGATGATGCGGTGGCACAGCAGCGGCCAATCTTGCATCAGCCCAAGCATGACTTTCCTCCCACGCGCATTATTTTGGGCCGCATCCGGCGGGGCCGGCGGCCGTGACAAGGTTAGCCGCGCCGGGCGGCGGGGCAATACCGGCCAACCCGGAAACTGCCGGCTGCGGCTTGAAGCGATGCCGGCTGTTGGCCTAAGCATGGTCTGCTCGGGCGACGAGTGCCCACCCCGAACAAACGCCGCAATTGTGCCGGAGACGTCCCGACTGGAGGCTTGCCGCGTGAAGGGTGCCCTCGTCCTCGCCGCGTTCCTGGGCTTAGGCCAGATTTGCTCGAGCCAAATCTGCTTCGGCCAGGGTGCCGCGGCGCAAAATGCACCCATTGTTTCGCCAAAACATGCCAAAGCGCAGCGACGGTCGACGCGACAAGTCCGGCCCATTGTCATCCCCGAGGAATTGGCGCCCCCACAGGAGGCCTACGCATCGTTTCCGGACTCTGCCGGCGCCGCAGCACCAGCCGCGGCACCGTCTGCCTGCGAGCTGCAACTGGCGAAGGTTGCGGTCATCCGCCCGCTTCCCATGCTTGTCGGACCGGGCGAGTGCGGCGCCGCTGACGCTGTGCAGCTGATATCTGTGATCCTGCCCGATCAGACGAAAGTGCCGCTCACTCCGGCGGCGACGCTGCGCTGCACGATGGCGGAGGCGGTCAGCCGCTGGGTCCGCGAGGATGTTGCGCCGGCCGCGAACAAGCTCGGTTCGCCGCTGCGCGGGCTCGATAACTTCGACTCCTACGAATGCCGCGGCCGCAATCGCATCCGCGGCGCGACGCTGAGCGAGCATGGCCGCGCCAACGCGCTCGACGTGCGCGGTTTCAAGCTCGCCAGCGGCCGAATGGTCGGGCTGACCGACGTGAACGTGCCGAAGGACTGGCGCGAGGCGATCAAGTCGAGCGTCTGCGCGCGCTTCTCCACGGTGCTCGGTCCCGGCTCCGACGGTGCTCATGAGGAGCACATTCATCTTGATCTGGCCGAGCGGCACAACAATTACAAGCTTTGCGAATGGGACGTCCGCGAGCCGGCTGGACCGGCCGAGGAAGCCCCGGCGGAAGCCGAAGGCGAAACGGCGCAACCGGATGAGGCGGTGCCGCTGCCGCGACCTCGGCCGCTGGCGCTCATCGAAGGCGCCGCGTCGCGCCGGAGCATGGCCCATCGCAATGGTTTTGACGGCCCGCGCGGCACCGCGCCACAATAACGATCGCGATTCTGGAGCATAAATCCGGACGAAACCTACGCCCCAATTGAGTATGGGTCGTGGTGCCGGTTTTACGAATGTTCAGCTCAGACACATTGCCAAAGGACTTTTCATGGCCCCGCTCAGCAATCTTGCGACCCGCGATGTCGAGACGCTGGTGCATCCGTACATCAATCTCGCAAGCTTTCGCGAAACCGGTCCGCTGATCATCGAACGCGGGCAGGGTGTCTATGTCTACGACACCGATGGCAAACCTTACATTGAGGGCATGGCCGGGTTGTGGTGTACGGCGCTTGGCTACGGCAACGAGGAGTTGGTCGAGGCCGCGGCGGCGCAAATGCGGAAGCTGTCCTTTGCCCATCTGTTCACCGGCAAGAGCCACGACCCGGCGATCGAGCTTGCCGAGAAGCTCAAGGAGATCGCGCCGGTACCGATCTCCAAAGTGTTCTTCTGCAATTCCGGATCGGAAGCGAACGACACCCAGGTCAAGCTTGTCTGGTACTTCAATAACGCACGCGGGCGGCCGACCAAGAAGAAGATCATCAGCCGCCTCAAGGGTTATCACGGTGTCACGGTGGTCGCCGCCTCGATGACGGGGCTTCCCGCCAATCACCGTGATTTCGATTTGCCGCTGCCGGGCTTTTTGCACGCCGCCTGTCCGCATCATTATCGTTCCGCACAGGAGGGTGAGAGCGAAGAGGCGTATGCGACGCGGCTTGCCAATGAACTCGACGAACTGATCGTCAGGGAAGATCCCGACACGGTGGCGGCGTTCATCGCCGAGCCGGTGATGGGAGCGGGCGGCGTGATCGTGCCGCCGCGGACGTATTTTCAGAAGATCATGGCCGTATGCGCCAAACACGATGTGTTTGTGATCAGCGATGAGGTGATTTGCGGATTCGGTCGGCTCGGCACCATGTTCGGCTGCGAGAAGCTCGGTTTTCGGCCGCACGCGATATCGATCGCCAAGGCGTTGTCGTCTGCCTATTTGCCGATCGCCGCGGTCATGATCCCGGAGATGATGTACGAGGCGCTGCTTGCAGAAAGTAGAAAGATCGGCGTGTTTGGCCACGGCTTCACTTATGGCGGCCATCCGGTCTCCGCCGCCGTTGCGCTGAAGACCATCGAAATTTACGCGCGCGAACGCGTCATTGAGAAAGCGGCCAAACGCGCGCCGCTTTTTCAGGCGCGTCTTGCCGCGCTCAATCAGCATCCGCTGGTCGGCGAAGCGCGCGGACTCGGCCTGATCGGTGGCGTGGAACTCGTTGCCGATAAAAATAGTAAACGGTCGTTCGCTCCACAGCACGGCGTCGGCGCGCGGGCGGTGCGGTTCGCGGAGCAGGAAGGCCTCATCGTCCGCTCGGTGCTTGGCGACGTCGTGACGCTGTCACCGCCGCTTGTCATCAGCGCCACGGAAATCGAGGAACTTTTCAACCGCCTGACGCGTGCCCTCGACAACACGCTCGCGTGGGTCACAAACGAGCGCCTCGCGCACTCGTGAAGCGGCGGTAACACATTCTGCGGCCGGATGAGGTAAGGGAGCGCATGCCGCAATGAGCGCTCGGTTCATCGCGTGCACGGACATGAGGCCGCGATGACAGTGCGAGTACCCGAAGCCGGGCGGTTCCTGGCGCTCGGCGCGAAGAAATGCGTGACGCGGCGCCGCGTTCTGACAGGTGGGCTGGGAATGCTCGCCCTGTCCGGCGCCGCAACCGGCGTCTATGCCGCCGGAATTGAGCCGCACGGACTTCTCGTCACGCGTTATGCGTTAACGCCACCGCGCTGGCCCGTCGGGCGCAAGCTCAGTGTCACGGTGATCGCCGATCTTCACGCCGGCGGACCTGACATGACGCTGTCACACATCCGCAAGGTGGTCGACACGGCGAATTTGTTGCGGTCCGATCTCATCGTTCTGCTCGGTGACTTCATTGCCACGCATCATTTCATCACCGAGCATGTGCCCGATCCGGTCTGGGCAGCGGAACTCGCGCGACTGACTGCACCGCTTGGAACCTGGGCGATCCTCGGTAACCACGATTGGTGGCACGACATTACCGGTGTTCGCCGCGCGCTTGCCGGCGTGCGCATTCCGGTGCTCGAAAACGACGTCGTGAAGCTGGAAGCAAATGGACAGCCGTTCTGGCTGGCAGGTCTCGGCGATCAACTTGCTCATTGGCTCGGACCAAATAGATTTCGCGGCGTCGATGATTTGCCGGGAACCCTATCGCGCATCAGTGACGATGATCCTGTCTTGCTCCTGGTTCATGAGCCGGACATTTTTCCCCGCGTGCCGGAGCGCGTTGCACTGACGCTCGCGGGCCACACCCACGGCGGACAGGTTCGGCTGCCGTTCATCTGGCCGGCATTTGTGCCGTCCAAGTACGGCGCGCGTTTCGCCTATGGTCATATCGTCGAGGAGAACCGGCATATGATTGTGTCGGGCGGACTTGGCACGAGCATCATTCCCGCTCGTCTCGGCGTGCCACCAGAAATTCTTCGCATCGAACTTGGCGCGTAGCGCAACTGCGCTTGATGACGGCCGAACAAGGACCTTCGGCCGCATCTTGGCCGGCCGCGCAAAAGAAAACGGCGCCGGCAGTGCCGACGCCGCAACAATCGTCTTATGGGTCCGGCTTAGAACGATCGTGATTGCTGACCGACGTCTGGGCCGGCCGCCATGCGCGGATTGAACGGTGAATCGCCCTGCTTCGGCGCCAGCACGACGACGAGCGTGCCGACCTTGACGTGGTTATAGAGGTCGATCACGTCCTCATTCGTCATCCGGATACAGCCGGACGAGATGGCTTGACCGATATATTCGGGCTGATTGGTCCCGTGGATGCGGTACAGCGTGTCTTTGTTGCCGGAGTACAGATACATTCCGCGCGCGCCCATCGGGTTATGCGGGCCGCCGGTGACGAAGGCCGGCAATGGTCCAAGCCGCTGCTGTTCGCCGGCAGTCGGCACCCACGCCGGCCATTCTTCCATACGGCCGACCTTGGCGACGCCGCTCCAGGCCTGGGCCTCTTCGCCGACGGCGATGCCGTAGCGAATGGCCTTGCCGTTCGGCAGCACGTAATAGAGGTATCGGGCGTCGCTATCGACGACGATGGTGCCCGGCGCTTCCTTGCGGTGATAATCGACGATGGCTCGACGATAAGCCTCGGGAATCGTCGCCTGCGCATACGGCAGGTTCGACATCAATTCCTTGTCGCGCGGCTTCCAGCCGACTTGGGACGCAGGCTCGAGCGTCTCCTGCATGCAGCCGCCCAGCGCCAACCCGATGATCAGAAATGCAATCGCACGCATGGCCATAGCTTGCCTACTTTCCGCCATCCCCGCGCTTAACCCCGGCCAACGATTCCGCGGAAAATCCAATACCGAAATCGTCCCGCACTTGCCAGATGTTACGTCGCGTTCGACCCATACTCGCGGCCACCTGTTGCAGGAATGCCGCACTCTCGACAGCCAACTTTGGATAACCGAGCGTTTGTTCGATCAATCCAACCAAATGAACCCGTTTGCCGAGGTTCTGAACGCATTATCCGCTGCAGTCATTAAGCGAGGGTTTACCGTTTAAGCGAAGGTTTACCACGATTTGAGAGTAGCTTACCCGGACGCTGGAATGTCACGCCGACGAACATTTTGCCGCCCATTTCCGCCGCACTCATCGCCCAGAGCTTAATCACCACTAACCAATCGAGGGAACGGGGTTTTAGTATGACACAGGTTGCTGCCGAAACGGCCAAAAAGACTGGTCAAAACGGGAACAAATCACGGAAGGACTTGATCGAGCGTGCCGCGCTTGATCGCTGCTATGGGCAGATCGGTATCTCGGCCGTCGCGGCCGCCCTGCGCTATCAGGGGAGCGCCAAAAACCCGGCCTACGCCCCGGTCGAGATGACCTGGGACGATCGCGCTATCGACGCCGCCGCGTAAGGCCGACACTCGCAATTGCCGCATTCCGGCATGGCTGGCCAAAGGGGACGCGCAGTCCCCTTTTTCTTTTGCCGTGAATGCCGTCCTGGAAGCCGGTCGGTTGTGGCGATACGATCCGATGAGGCCCGCGATCCCTATAGAACCCATTCGTGTCCGCGACCGTGGCCTGCGCGGCAATCGATTGATCGCGATGATCACTCCGACGATCGGCGAATTTTCCGCGGCCGAGATCGAGGCCGGCCGCCGGCTGTTTGCCGGCGAGTGGACCTTCCTCTCGGCGGCGAGTTCGCTTGCCTCGCTGCCGCCGGCCGACGGTCCGGAAATCGCCTTTGCGGGCCGCTCCAATGTCGGCAAGTCGAGCCTCATCAACGCGCTGACCGGCCGCCGCGCGCTGGCACGGACCTCCAACACGCCGGGGCGGACCCAAGAGCTGATTTTTTTCGGCGGTCCTGACCGTCTCGTACTGGTCGATATGCCGGGCTACGGCTACGCCGCCGCGGCGAAGAGCAAAGTCGCCGCCTGGACGACGCTGATCCATGACTACCTGAGCGGCCGCGCCACGCTGGCGCGGGTCTACATTCTCATCGATGCGCGGCACGGGCTGAAGCCCGTCGACAACGCCATCCTCGACACGCTTGGCCGAGCCGCGGTCAGCTACGAGATCGTGCTGACGAAATGCGATCAGATCAGCGACGCCGCTCTCGCGGAGCGCGCCGACGCGATCAAGGTGGCGATGGCGAAAAGGCCCGCGGCGTTTCCCGACCTGATCGCGACCTCAGCGCGCACCGGCGCCGGCATGGCCGAACTTCGCGCCGCGATCGCGCGGCTTTTGAGCGAGCGCGCCCGCTGAAGCGGGCTACTCGGCCGAGCGCGCCCGCTGATGCATTGTCGTTCGGCCGTCACGCCGCTACATAGACTGCGCCGAAGCCGGGAAGATTCATCCGATGAGCCAGAACGACCCAGTAAGTCCCGAGGTGCAGGCCCGTATCCTGTCGGAAGCGCTGCCCTATATGCAGCGCTACGACGAGGAGACCGTCGTCATCAAATACGGCGGCCACGCCATGGGCGAGGAAAATCTGGCGCGCGATTTTGCCCGTGACATCGTGCTGCTGGAGCAGACTGCGATCAATCCGATCGTCGTGCATGGCGGCGGACCGCAGATCGAGGCGATGCTCAAGAGAGTCGGCGTGGAGTCGCAGTACGCGGCGGGCCTGCGCATCACCGACGCGGCGACGCTGGAAATCGTCGAGATGGTACTGGCCGGCTCGATCAACAAACAGATGGTCGGCTACATCAACGAAGCGGGCGGCAAGGCCGTCGGCCTCTGCGGCAAGGACGGCAACATGGTGGTGGCGCGCAAGCTGACGCGCACCGTGGTCGATCCTGGGTCCGAGATCGAGAAGGTGGTCGATCTCGGATTTGTCGGCGAGCCGGACAAGGTCGACACTACGGTGCTCAATCAAATTCTCGGCCGCGAGCTGATCCCGGTGCTGGCGCCGGTCGCTGCCGCGGCGAACGGCGGCACCTTCAACGTCAATGCCGACACTTTTGCCGGCGCGATTGCCGGTGCGCTCAAGGCCAAGCGCTTTTTGCTGCTCACCGATGTGCCGGGCGTGCTCGACAAATCGAAAAACCTCATCAAGGAGCTTTCGGTCGATGACGCGCGGCGTCTGATCGCCGACGGCACCATTTCCGGCGGCATGATTCCCAAGGTGGAGACCTGCATCGACGCGCTCGATCGCGGCGTCGAGGGCGTGGTCATCCTCGACGGCAAGGTGCCGCACGCCGTGCTGCTCGAATTGTTCACCGAGCTTGGCGCCGGCACGCTCATTCACAGCTGACCCTCGCAACCCTGATGCAATCAAAAACCGCGCGTCTGCGGCTTTACGCTCTTGGCCCCGGAGTCACTGCGGCGATTTCGTTCGGCGTCTGCGACACCATCGCCAAGCTGATCTTCGCCGACGGAGTGGACCCGCTGACGCTGGCGCTGATCCGCGGGGTCGTCGGCGTCGGCATCATGTTCTGCTACCTGCGCATCGGCCAGCCGCCGGCGCCGGAAACTCCACGCGCGCGGAACGTCGCGTTCGGGCTCGGAGTGCTGTTCGCCGTCATCGTTTTCGCCCTGTTCAAGGCCATCGATCTCATTACGGTGCCGCTCGCGGTGCTGACGTATTTCATCTATCCGCTGTTGACCGGAATCGGCGGCGCGATCTTCGGCGTCGAGCGGCTGGGATGGCAGGGCGTCGCCGCCGCCGTCGCCGCGTTCCTGGGCCTCGCGCTCATGATCGGCGCCGATCCGCAGCATCTGTCGGTCGCGGGAGTGGCCTTTGCCGCCGGCGCCGCGTTATGCCGCGCAACGTTCCTGCTGGTCGCGCGCGCCGAACTGCAGAACACCGATCCGCGGCTGACGACCTGGTATTCACTGATTTCCTCGACTGCGGTTCTCGCGGTGGCGGCGGCTGCGACCATGACTTGGCATTCGCCGCAAACCACCCATGGATGGATCCTGGTCATCATCCTGAGCATCGGCGTCGCACTCGCGACATTGACGCTCTACATGTCGACGGTGCGCATTGGCCCGTTCCGCAGCGCGCTGATCATGAATCTGGAGCCGCTGCTGGTGACGTTGCTCAGCGCGGCGCTGCTCGGTGAAGTCATTACGTCGGTCCAGGCGCTCGGCGCCGCCGTCATGCTTGCGGCCCTGGTCGCATTTCAGCTCAGGCACTGAGACGCATCGCAACTGCTGGATGTTCGGCCCGGACCAGGCGGCGTGACAGTTAAATAATCCGGCTGTTGAGGATGCGGTCGCTGGCGGCGATCCGCGCCGAGCCATTTATCGCCAGTTCTAATCGATTTGCCGCCAGGTCTTCAGCGGTGCGCGCGGACTGTTCATCCAACATCCATTGATACGAGAAGGCGTAGACGAAGGCGCACCGCGCATAGCGAATCTGCGAATACCGCATCAAACGCGCCTCAAGCGGGACATGATCGGCGAGGACCTCGCGCGCCAGCACATAGCCATCCTCCGCAGCCATTGCGGCGCCCTGGGTGAGGTGGGGCGGAAATGTGTGAGCAGCGTCGCCGCCAAGCACGACGCGGCCGCGAAACCAGGGCCAGGGCAGCAGCATCGGTTCGATCGGGCTGTAGACAATGTCGGAGCTGGCGTCGAGCGAGGCTGCGACGTCGGCGACGTAGCTGCCATATGGGGACAGCCGCCGTTTGAACAGATCCGGATAATCCGCACGCTCGAACACGGCGTCCGGCGCCTCCGGGCAGATGTGGAAGACGTACATGAGATTATCGCCAAGTGGCATGGCGCCGGTCTTGCCTCCGACGCCGAGCAGAAACTCCATGCACGTCACGTAGTCGGGACGAGGCACCTGCACGCGCCAGCCGCCATAGCCGGAAGGGCGCGGCGCGAACGCTGTTCCCACGAGGTACAGCCGAGTGGTCGACCGGATGCCGTCGAAGCCGGCGATGAGATCAAATACATCGGTCCGGCCGTCTGAAAATGTGACGCTCGCCCGGTCTTTTTCGTCGCGGATTTCGCTCGCGGTGAGACCGGTCCGCACCTCCACGCCGGAATGCTCGGCGGCCGCCAACAAGATGTCATGCAAACGCAAGCGGGACAGCGCGCACGTTGCCGGTACGGTCTCGTCGCCGAGCAGAAATTTGTGTTCGACGATCAGCTTGCGATCGGCATCGAAGAAGCACATCCGGTCATAGCTGAATCCCGAGGCGAGAATCTCCGGCAAAACCCCGATCGCATCGTAGATGCGCAGCGCGTTCGCGGGCTGGCCGAGGCCGACGCCCGGTACGTCGAAGGTCGGTCGTCGCTCAATGAGGATGACCTCAACGCCGCGGCGCGCGAAAGCGGTGGCAGCCGTCAGGCCGCCAACACCGCCTCCGATCACGAGGACGCGCCGGATATCGCTCATTGCTGTCCGTCATCAGGCGCGAGGACGAGGTTCAGTTCGGTCATGCTGGACTCTCGGGGGAGATCTGGATGGCATCGCACGGTGGCGGAGGATGGCGGACGCCGCGTGGTTTGACAGACTTTGCGACAGTAGTGAGTATTGAAATTGTCCGCAAAGGAACCGCAAGGGGACTTCGCAAACTTTGCCGTCCACGCGCATCAAAGATCCGTCCGACATGAAACTGGCGATCTTCAATATCGGGAAAATTCTCAGCGGCGATATCGCCTCACCCGTCGCCGCCGGCGACACCATTATCATCGACGACGGCAAAATCGTCTCGGTCGGAACGGGTAGCAGCGCATCGGACTGCGAGGTCGTGATCGATGCCGGCGGCATGATGGCGATGCCCGGCCTTATTGATTCCCACGTGCATGTTACGTTCGGCGACTACACGCCGCGTCAGAAGACCGTGGGTTTTCTCGAGAGCTACACGCATGGCGGCGTGACGGCCTGCATCAGCGCATCCGAGGTGCACGTGCCCGGACGGCCGCGCGACGCTGCCGGCGTCAAGGCACTGGCGATCGCGGCGCGAAAGTCGTTTCTGAACTATCGTCCGGGCGGCATGCGGGTTCACGCCGGCTCGATCATTCTCGAGCCGGGCCTGGTCGAGTCCGATTTCGCCGAGCTTGCCGGTCAGGGGGTTTGGCTGGCGAAGGCCGGATTCGGCGCGTTCGCAACGCCTTACGACTATGCGCCTTACGTCGCGATGGCCAAGCATTACCGCATGGTCACGATGGTGCACACCGGCGGTTCGTCGATTCCAGGTTCGGCGGGAATCTGGGCCGATCATGTCCTCAAGATGCAGCCGGATGTGTCCTACCACGTCAACGGCGGGCCGATCGCCATGCCCGACAAGGATTTCCCGCGGCTCGTCGAAGAGAGCGACATTGCGATGCAGGTTTGCACGGCGGGAAATCTGCGCACCACATTGCTGGTTGCCAAATTGCTCAAGCAGTCCGGGCAGGAGCAGCGACTGCTGGTCGCGACCGACACGCCGACAGGCTCCGGCGTGATGCCGCTCGGCATGCTCTACACCATGAGCCATCTTTCGTCGCTCGCGGATGTTGCGCCCGAAACGGCGGTGGCGATGGCGACCGGAAACAACGCCAAAGTCTATCGGCTGACCGGCGGCGTCCTCGCCGCCGGCCGTGACGGAGATGTTGTCCTGGTCGATGGCTGCCTCGGCGGCTCGCAAAACGACGCGCTATCGGCGCTGAAGAATGGCGACATCATGGGTGTCGGCGCGGTCATCATCAACGGCGTTCCGCGCTTTGTCGGGCGCAGCCGCAATACGCCGGAGACGATCCGGCAGGCCAAGGTCGCGCACTGCCGCATTCCGCAAAACTTCGCCGCGGAGAGCTGACGATGCGACGGCTCAAGGAAGGCGAATGGGCGTTCGGCGCGTCTGCTACAAGCCTGCGATCGCCTTCTTGTAATATGAGAGATCGAAGTATTTATCGGGCGCGGGAGGGGTACCGCCCCATTGGCCTTCGATCTCGGCGCGCAGCTTCAGCACGTTCTTGAACCCTTCCATGTCGAACTGTGCATCCTTATCGAAGCCCTCGCTCGGATCGGTGACATAGGCATAGGCTTTCGCCGCGACATCGGGCGGCAGCTTGACCCGATCGGCTGCAAGTTGGATGGCCTCCGCCTTATTGGCGGGATCAAGCAGCCATCGGCGACCTTCGATGATGGCCTTGAGGTATCGGACCAGCGTATCGCTGTTGGCCTTGGCCCATTCGCGCATCACGACCACGGAGCCGGCCTGATAAGCACCGATCGACTTTGTCGCTGATCCGAGATCGTTCATTCCTGCCGCCAAGAGACGGAAATTGAATGGTACGTTGATCACCGCGGCCGCCGCATGGTCCTTATCTTTGAGCATGGCGTCGATGCGTTGCGTGGTTCCTCCGACCGGATTGATGGAATAGTCGCCCTTGTTGAGTCCCGCGATCTTCAGTGCTTTGTACAGCAGAAGCGCATAAGCGGTATTGGGCGCATCAACCACGACGGTTTTGCCGCGCAGGTCGGACAGCGATTTGATGTCCGGTTGCGCCATGATGCGGTTGAATCCGTTATCGCCGCCGGTCACGATGATTGCATCAGCCTTGGCGAGTTCGACCATGGCGACGGCGTTATCGGCCGCGGTGTGGATGATCTGAAACTCATTCTTTGCCAGGCCCTCGCGCTGAGCTTGCGAACTCGGCGTGTAGATCAGGTCGACGGCGACACCATACTTTTCGAACAGACCTTTGTGCTGGGCCGCGAAAATCGGATAGTTGGAAAGGCCGGGGAAAGAGTTGACCTTGAGGGGCGTGGGACCTTCCGCCGCAGCTTTGTGCAATGAGCCTGAGGCGCCAACTGCCAGCGCGACGCCGGCACCCATCAGAACTTGACGTCTCGTCGACAAAGCATCCATTTGATTCCTCCCACACTTTTGCCAAGCCAATGCAAGGCAATGATTGTCTTTTTGTAGCTATCACGGTGGCGCGGCAGGCAAAGGCCGTCAAGATCGAAGAAGCCAGACGGTAGTCTCACGGCCTGCGATCGGGCCGTGGGGCCGAAGACGGCGGCGCTGATGAGGCGCTTGCCGACATCGCAATCAGCATGGCGCGCTTGCCTCTACTTTTCGTTCAACCAAATCGATAATCTGCGCAGCCCAACCCGCTGGTCGCCGATCTCGAAGCCATCGCCAGCGGAAGTGACAGCCGGCAGGTGCGGCGGCTGAAGGTCCGATGCAGAGGTGACGCGATGCCGGTAAAAGCGATGTCTCGTTGTCTCGCGCGGCGTTTCGGCGTTGTTCTCTGCGCGCTCGTCATGCTGGCCGCGGCCGGCACGGCCGTGCGTGCGCAGACCCCGGCCCCGCCACAAACCCAGAACGACGTCGCGATCGCGCTCGTGCTCGCGGTCGACGCCTCGGGCAGCGTCGACAATCGGCGCTTCGAACTGCAGAAGCGGGGCTACGCGGCGGCCTTTCGCAACCCGCAGGTCATGAACGCGATCCGATCGCTGATGACGCAATCGATCGCGGTGACGATGGTGCAGTGGACGGGTCCGCGGCTGCACGTGCAGGTGGTCGGCTGGATGCTGATCAAGGACGAAGACAGCGCCGACGCGGTAGCCGCCGCCATCGAGGCGGCGCCGCGCCAACTCTTCGGCGGCGGCACCTCGATCAGCGGAGCCATCGACTATTCGCGCATTTTGCTGGCGCAAATACCGTTCAATCCGGTGCGCCGGGTCATCGACATTTCGGGGGACGGCTCGAACAACAGCGGCCGATCGGTGTTGCAGGCGCGGGACGAGGCCGTCCACGACGGCGTCGGCATCAACGGTCTGCCCATCGTCGCCATCGAGCCCAATCTCGACCGCTACTATTTCGACAACGTCATCGGCGGTCCCGGCGCCTTCATGATACCGGCCGACAGCTACGACACTTTCGCCGACGCGATCCTGAAGAAGCTCATCAACGAGATCGCCGGCACGGAACCGGACACGAAACTGTCATTCGCTTTTGATCCAATTCGTTCCGGAACGTCACAAACTCGGCCAAGTCTGCGCCGAGTCTCAGCCAAATTCCGACCATCGATATCGAGACCCATGTCGGTGGCGCCGCGGTGAGGGCGGTCGATGCGCGGGTTCCACAGCAATTCGTTCGATCCGCAGACGCTCGTCGTACTGGAGACGGCGTTCGACGAGGCGTGGCTGACCCTTAAGGCGATCGGCAACACCACGGTGAAGCCCGATGAACTTGCGCGCTGCGTGCTGCGGCTTGCGATGGAAGGCGAGCGCGATCCGGTGCGTCTGCATGACGACGCGCTCAGGGGCCTGATCCCGGCGACCTCCTGGCGCGAGGCCGGCTGACGGCGTAAAAGCCTCGCCGTCAGGAATGCGAGGCGTACATCGCGAAGCCGGCCACCAGCGCGCCGGCCATTGTCCCCAAAAATATCGCCACCAGGAACGGCACTGACCTACGCAATACTCTTCGCATCGATTGCTCTCCAGACGCCACCTGTTAAACCTGATTCGGCGAGGACAGGAGTTTCCTTGCGAGGAAGTGTGGCAACAACGAGTCGCCCGCAATGATGCAGCAGCAGTCCCTCGGTGAGTCCGCGGAACGCGATTTCAAACAGGTCGAGACGTGGGTGTTCGATCTCGACAACACGCTCTATCCGCATCACCTCAATCTCTGGCAGCAGGTCGACGAGCGCATCCGCGATTATATCGTCGGCTTCCTCCGGATCACGCACGACGAAGCGTTCCGCCTGCAGAAGGATTATTATCGGCGCTACGGCACCACCATGCGCGGGTTGATGGAGGAACACGGCCTGAAGCCGGACGAGTTTCTCGAAATCGTGCATCAGATCGATCACTCGCCGCTGACGCCGAACCCGGTGCTCGGCGCGGCCATAGCGAAACTGCCGGGCCGCAAGTTCATACTGACCAACGGCACGCGGGCGCACGCCGAAGCGGTGATGCGCCGCCTCGAAATCGAACAGCACTTCGACGACGTTTTCGATATCGCCGCGGCCGAGCTTGAGCCCAAGCCGCGACCGCGTGTTTACGAGCGCTTCCTCGCGCGACATGACGTCGATCCGGCGCGATCGGCGATCTTCGAGGATCTGGCGCGTAACCTTGAAGTTCCGCACGCGCTCGGCATGACCACGGTGCTGGTGGTGCCCGAAGGCGCCCGCGTGGTGTTGCGCGAGGAATGGGAGCTTGCCGGTCGTGACGCCCCCCATGTCGATCACGTCACCGACGATCTCGCTGGATTTCTGCGCGGCGTTCGGGCGACACTACCTTGACATCGATAGTGCGTGCCTCGAAAACGCGGCAGCAGGGGCGCTCTTCATGTCGCACGATGAACTAGCGAAAACCATCGACACAGCGTTCGATCAGCGCGAGGGGATCGGCCCGGCGACGAAGGGCGCGGTTCGCGAGGCGGTCGAGGCCGCGCTCGAGCTTCTCGATCGCGGCGCTGCCCGAGTGGCCGAAAAAGCCGCTGACGGCTCCTGGCACGTCAATCAGTGGCTGAAGAAGGCTGTGCTGCTGTCGTTTCGCCTCAACGACATGAGCGAAATTTCCGGCGGGCCCGGCCACGCCGTATGGTGGGACAAGGTTCCATCGAAATTCGACAACTGGGGCGATTTGAACTTTCGCGCCGCCGGCTTTCGCGCCGTGCCCGGCTGCGTGGTACGGCGCTCCGCCTATATCGCGCCCGGCGTGGTGCTGATGCCGTCGTTCGTCAATCTCGGCGCCTTCGTCGATAAAGGCACCATGATCGACACCTGGTCCACGGTCGGCTCCTGCGCGCAGATCGGCAAGAATTGTCATATCTCCGGCGGCGTCGGCATCGGCGGCGTGCTCGAGCCGTTGCAGGCCGGCCCGGTGATCATCGAGGACAATTGCTTTATCGGCGCCCGCTCCGAAGTTGCCGAAGGCGTGGTGGTGCGCGAAGGCGCGGTGCTGTCGATGGGCGTATTCATCGGCGCGTCGACCAAGATCGTCGATCGTGACAGCGGTGACATCATCCAGGGCGAGGTACCGGCCTATTCGGTGGTCGTGCCGGGCACCCTGCCGGCGAAGCCGAGCGCGCATCCTCATCCGAACGCCGTAAACCCCAATCTCTACTGCGCCGTCATCGTCAAGCGCGTCGACGAAAAGACCCGCGCCAAGACCAGCATCAACGAACTGCTGCGGGATTGAACATGATCCCGAAAAGTGGAATCCGGTTTTCCGATACAAATTTTGCTCCAATGAAAGGTTCGGATTGTGGCCTGATTCGTTTGAATCGGCCCACGGTCTGACCGTGTCGCGCCGATGGATTGGGCCTATCTTCTCAACAGCTTCAGCGGCCGCATCAGCCGCAAGCCGTTCTGGATCGCGATGGGCGCGGTCTGTGCTGCCAACGTTGTCGCTTACTACATCGCCGAGCAGATCGACGGCGACCGGCTCGCCGCCATTGTCGATCTCGCCTTCACCTATCCCGAATTCGCGATCGCCGCGAAGCGCGGCAACGACCGCAATATGCCGCTGTGGCTGCTGGCTATTTTCTTTGCCGCCGGAGCCATCCTCGATCTGCTCGACGTCTTGCAGTGGGGCGGCACGGCCGAAGAGCCCAGCACATTGTCGCTGTTTATCGCGGTGCCGTTTACGGTCTTCGGCATTGCGCTGCTGGTCGAGCTCGGATTTCGCAAGGGTACGCCGGGGCCGAACCAACATGGCCCGGACCCGCTCGCCAATAGTTGACCGAAAACCGGCGACGGAACAGGGTGGCGGCCCAATGCGGTCAAGCGTCGCTCACGCCGGGCGTGCATTTCGAGGAAGGTCATCATGTCGGACGAACGTCCGCTCGGCATAACGCCGCCGACCGCGCAACAGGGCGGTCTGTCGAAAGATGCGCGCGCTCTGATGCTTTACGACGTCAACAAGAAGAATGTTCTGGTCGCCTATGTCCTATGGTTCTTCCTGGGGCTGTTCGGAATGCACAATTTCTATCTCAAGCGCATCAACGTCGGCCTGATCCAGCTCATCCTGACGATCACGGTGGTCGGGATCGCGCTCTCGATGATCTGGGTTCTGGTGGATGCGTTCTTCATCCCGGCTTGGGTGCGGAATCACAACACTGAGCTGGCCATGCAGCTCGGCGCGTGACGCTTTCGGGGGATTGACCCGCGCGGCGTGCTGCCCGATCTTCGTGTCATGAGCCGTTCGATCACCATTGATGCCCGCTGGGATTCCGAGGCGAACGTTTGGATCGCCACAAGCAGCGACGTGGCGGGCCTCGTCGTCGAGGCCGATACTTGGCCTACGATGATCGAAGAGGTCAGGCTTATTCTTCCCGATCTCCTCGAATTATCCGGTAAAAACGACAATCTGTCCTTAACGTTCAGGGCCGAGCAACATCTCGACGTCGCCGGCGCCTGATGGCCGATCTTTACCGTGAGCTCGTGCGTATCCTTCGCGCTAAAGGGTGCCACTTGGTTCGCACCGGTAAAGGTAGTCACGAGATCTGGTACAGCCCTATCAGCAAGCAGCATGTAACCGTTCCGCGCTCGACCAAATCCCATCACACTGCCAATGAAGTGCTGAAGCAGGCGGGGTTGCCAAAGGAATTCTGATGATGACTGCCGATCCTGTCGCCATTGCGCGCAATTTGTTGCGCTGCCGCTCGGTGACGCCGGACGAAGGCGGCGCGATCAGCTATCTGGAAACCGTGCTGGCGAAAGCGGGATTTGCGGTCCACCGCGCCACATTCGCCGAGCCTGGCACCGCGCCCATCGAAAATCTCTACGCGCGCATCGGCACGGCCAAGCCCAATCTCGTGTTCGCCGGCCATACCGACGTCGTGCCACCGGGCGATGAGACGACATGGCATCATCCGCCCTTTGCCGGCGACGTGGCGGGCGACGTGCTCTACGGCCGCGGCGCGGTCGACATGAAGGGCGGCATCGCCTGTTTTGTTGCCGCGGCGCTCGATCATCTTGCGGCGAATGACGGCAAGCCGAAACAAGGCTCGATCTCGCTGCTCATCACAGGCGACGAGGAAAGCGTCGCGGTCAACGGCACCATCAAGCTCCTGAAATGGGCGGCCGAGCGCGGGGAAAAGTTCGATCACTGCATTCTCGGCGAGCCGAGCAACCTTGAAGTCCTTGGCGATACCATTAAGGCCGGGCGGCGCGGCTCGCTCAACGGCACGCTCGTCGTCACCGGCCGGCAAGGTCACGTCGCCTATCCGGATCGTGCCGACAATCCGATCCGCGGCCTCGTCACGCTGATCGCCGCGTTGCAGGCGCCGCTGGACCAAGGCAGTGCGCATTTCGATCCGTCAAATCTCGAATTCACCTCGATCGATGTCGGCAACCCGACCGTCAATCTCATTCCCGGCGAGGCGCGGGCGCGCTTCAACATCCGCTACAACGACCACCACAGCCAGACTGCGCTCAAGACACTGATCGAGCATCGCGCTCATGCGGCCGCCGCCGGACGCGTGCATTATGCCTTTGAATGGCAGCCGTCGAACGCCGATGTGTTTCTGACCAAGCCCGGACCGTTCACCGATTTGGCTATTGCGGCCATCGAAGAAGTGACCGGTCGCAAGCCCAAACTTTCGACCACCGGCGGCACGTCGGACGCGCGCTTCATCAAGGACTATTGCCCGGTGCTGGAATTCGGCCTGGTCGGGCAGACCATGCATCAGGTCGACGAATGCGCGCCGATCAAAGACCTCGTCACCCTGACGGCAATCTACCGGCGGATCATCGATAAGTATTTTGGATAGTCGTTATGGCCGCGTGGCCATCGCTGCGCGCGAGTGCTGTTTTTCCCACACGAGATGCGTGGCTCTCAATACTCCACACGCACCAGATAAAGCCCCTGCGGCGGAGCGACCTGGCCGCAGGCGGTGCGGTCGCGCGCGGCAAGCGCGGCAGCGAGGTCGCCGGCGCTCCATTTGCCCTCGCCGACATGCACGAGCGAGCCGACCATCGAGCGCACCTGATGGTGCAAGAACGAACGCGCCGAAGCCGTAATGCGCACCTCGTCGCCATCGCGCGCGACGTCGAGACGATCGAGCGTCTTCAGCGGCGATTTCGCTTGGCACTCGGCGGCGCGAAACGTCGTAAAATCGTGGCGGCCGATGAGCTTTTGCGCGGCCTCGTGCATGACGGCTTCATCGAGCGGACGTGGCACGCGCCAAGCGCGATTGACGTCGAGCGCAAGATCGGCGCGCCGATTGCTGATGCGATAGAGATAGTGGCGCTTGATGGCCGAAAAGCGCGCGTCGAAATCGGGTTCGACGTGGCGCGCGTCAAGCACGGCGATGGGATGCGGACGCAGGTGCGCGTTGATGGCATCGCGCACGGTGCCATCGTCCCAGTCCTTGGCAAGATCGACATGGGCGACTTGGCCGAGCGCGTGCACGCCCGTATCGGTGCGGCCGGCGCCCTGAACGGCGGCGCGCTCGCCCGCGAATGCCGCGACCGCATTCATCAGGGCGCCCTGCACCGTGGCGCCGTTGTCCTGGATCTGCCAGCCCACATAGGGCGTGCCGTCATATTCGATGGTGAGCTTGTAGCGCGGCATGACCGCTCAGCCGAGCGCGCTCGCCGGCGCAACGGGCGTACCGCGCAGGAATTCGTCCGCCTTCATCGGCTGCTTTCCGGCGCGCTGCAGTTCGACGAGCCGCACCGAGCCTTCGCCGCAGGCGATCGTCAGCTTGTCGTCGAGCACGCGGCCGGGTGAGTCCGCTGCCGACTGCCTTTTGTGGTGCGCAAGACTTTGACGCGGCCGGCGCCGGGAAACTCGCACCACGCGCCTGGAAACGGCGACAGCCCACGGCAATGATCGTGAACCTGTTGCCAGGGCCTGGTCCAGTCGATGCGCGTCTCGTTCTTGTCGATCTTGTTGGCGTAGGTCGCGCCCGCGTCCGGCTGCGGCGTCAATTGCAGCGACCCGCGATCAAGTGCGCCGAGGGCGATCAGCATCAAGCTGGCGCCACGTCGCGCAAGCTCGTCGTGCAGATCGCCGGTGGTCGCATCAGGGCCGATCGGTACGTGCTCCGCCATCGCGATTGGACCGGTATCGAGCCCTTCCTCCATTTTCATGACCATCACGCCGGTCTCACGGTCGCCGGCCATGACGGCGCGATGAATCGGCGCCGCTCCGCGCCAGCGCGGTAGCAGCGAAGCGTGCAGATTGAAGCAGCCGAGCGGAAAGGTCTCGAGAATGAGCTTCGGCAAAATGAGCCCGTAGGCGACGACCACGGCGGCGTCCGCGCCATGCGCGCGCATGGCCGCTGCGGCGTCGCCATCCTTCAGCGTCTTCGGCGTCAAGATTGGCAGACCAAATCGCTCGGCCTCGCGCGCGACCGGCGTCGGCGTCAATTCAAGTCTGCGTCCTGCCGGCTTGGGAGCGCGCGTGTACACGGCAGCGATCTTATGGTCGCTTGCGAAAATCTCGACCAGCGTGGGGACGGCAAAATCGGGCGTGCCCATGAAGACGAGGCGGAGGGCCAATCACGCCTCCTCCTTCTTCGCAGCCTTGATGAATTTCTTGATGACGCGATCACGCTTGAGCTTGGAGATGTAGTCGATGAAGAGGACGCCGTTGGTGTGGTCGATCTCGTGCTGCAAACAGGTCGCCAGCAGCCCCTTGGCCTCGATCTCGTGCGCTTTGCCGTCAAGGTCGAGATACTTGACCTTGACCTGCGCCGGCCGCTCGACCTCCTCGTAGTATTCGGGAATCGACAGGCAGCCTTCCTCGTAGCTCGACTTCTCCTCGGACTTCCAGGTGAGCTCCGGATTGATGAACACCTGCGGCTTGTGATCGTCCTCCTTCTTGGACAAATCCATCGTCACAACGCGCTTGGCGATGCCGACCTGGATCGCCGCGAGCCCGATGCCGGGTGCGTCGTACATGGTCTCGAACATCTCATCGACGAGCTTGCGGATGCCTGCGTCGATGCGCTTGATCGGCTCGGAAACGAGCCGCAGCCGCTTGTCCGGAAGCTTGATGATCTCGCGCACCGCCATATTCGGCGATTTAAGGGGTGCATAAAGCGGGGTCAATCCGCGCCCGATCCGTTGCGCGTTCGGCTGTGCGCAGGTATGAATGTTCTCTTTTCGTTCCCAGCGAAGGATGTGCAGGACTGCAAGACTCGATGTGAAGGACTGCATGTCCGGACGGCGAATTGCGTAGAGGCATTTCATGACCGAAATCCAACCGGCGATCGCCGCCGCGGCCGCACTCGCCGCCTTCGTCGTCATCGCGCTCTTGGCGTTCGCGCTGTGGCGAGCGCGCAATCGCAGCGATCCGCATGCCGCCGATCCGCATGCCGCCCTCATGGCCGATCTCGCGCGCCAGCAGACCGATGCGGCGGCGCGGCTCGAAGCCATGATCGGACTGCTCGCCAAGGGCCAGTCGCAGCTTCAGCACGTGGTCAATGAACGCCTCGACTCGGTCACCCATCGGCTCGGCGATTCGATGGAAAAAGCCAAGCAGAATACGGCCGAGAATTTGCAAAAGCTCAACGAGCGTCTCGCCGTCATCGACCGGGCACAAAAGAACATCAGTGAACTCGCCACCCAGGTGACCTCGCTACAAAGCGTGCTGAGCAACAAGCAGGAGCGCGGCGCGTTCGGTCAGGGCCGTATGGAGATCATTGTTCGCGACGGGCTGCCGAAGGACTGCTACGCCTTCCAGCACACACTGTCGAACCGGATGCGCCCCGATTGCGTGGTGTTCCTTCCCGACAAGCGGCCGCTCGTCATCGACGCCAAATTTCCGCTCGAAGCGGTCACCGCCTATCGCGAAGCCAAAGGCGACGATGCGCGGCGCCAAGCAGCCGCCCGCGTGCGGCAGGACATGGCCAAACATGTCGGCGATATCGCCGAAAAATATCTCATTCCCGGCGAGACACAGGACATCGCGCTGATGTTCGTGCCTTCGGAATCGGTCTACGCGGAACTGCACGACGGGTTCGACGACGTCGTGCAGAAGGCGTTCCGCGCCAAGATTGTCATCGTTTCGCCCTCACTGTTGATGATAGCGATCCATGTGATCCAGCAGATCCAGAAGGACGCGCGCATGCGTGAGGCCGCCGGCCGCATTCAAACCGAAGTCGGAATGTTGATCGACGATGTCAGGCGCATGAGCGAGCGCGTCGCGAAGCTCGGCCAGCACTTCAGCCAGGCCAACGAGGACGTGCGACAAATTCTGATCTCGACGCAAAAAGTCGAGCAGCGCGGCGCCCGCATCAAGGACGTTGAGTTCGATGAGGATAGTCCTACGGCCGAAGTCATACCCGCGCCCATGGTGCGCAAGCTGGGGACCGGGGAGTAGTGGCGCATGGCCGTGACGCCTGACGGCGCCGGTGAAGTCGCAGCCGTTCGTCCGTCGCTGGCGGACACTCTCGCCGTCTATCTGAGGCGGCGCGTGCTGATCGTTCTCTTCCTCGGATTTTCCTCGGGTCTGCCGCTTGCGTTGTCGGGCTCAACGCTTCTCGTCTGGATGAGAGAGTTCTGGCGTCAATCTCGGCACCATTGGCCTGTTCGCGCTGGTCGGCACGCCCTACACGGTGAAGTTCCTATGGGCGCCGATCGTCGATGCGCTCGACGTGCCATTGTTGTCACAACGCTTCGGCAGGCGGCGCGGCTGGTTGCTGCTGTCGCAATTTCTTCTGATCGCCGCGATCGTCTTGCTCGGCGCCTGCGATCCATCGGTTTCACCGCTGATGGTCGCCGTCGGCGCGCTTCTGGTCGCCACGGCGTCGGCGACGCAGGACATCGTCATCGATGCCTTCCGTGTGGAAAGCCTGAGCGAAAGCGAGCAGGCCGCCGGCATGGCGTCGTACGTCGCGGCCTACCGCATCGGCATGCTCGCCTCGACGGCGGGCGCGCTGTTTCTGGTCAGCGGCTTCGAGAGTTTCTTTGGGTTGAGCCGCCACGGCGCGTGGACCGCAGGCTATGCGGCGATGGCGGTGCTAGTCCTGACCGGTGTCGCGACGACGCTCGCCGCTACGGAGCCCGATGGGATCGCCGAAAAGAATGTGGCGCATGCGCACGAGGCCGAAAATCCGTTGCCGCGCGTTGTGACGGCCGCCGTCGGCGCCTTCAAGGATCTGCTCACGCGCGATTTGGCATTTGTTGCGCTCGCCTTCGTCGTCCTGTTCAAATTCACCGACGCGCTGTCCGGCGGCATGACGGCGCCGTTCGTGATCGACCTTGGATTTTCGCGCAACGAATATGCGGCGATCATCAAGGGCGTCGGTCTTGCGGCGACGCTCATCGGCGGTTTTGCCGGCGGTTTCGTGGCGCGCGCCTGTTCGCTGCCGGCCAGTCTGCTGATCGGCGGCGTGCTGCAATCGCTCGCCAACCTGGCATTCTCCTGGCAAGCCGTTGTCGGCCTCAATGCGGCGTGGCTGTCGTTTGCGATCATCGCCGAGAATTTCACCAGCGCCATCGGGACGGTCATCTTCGTCGCCTATCTGTCGGCGCTGTGCCGTAATCCGCTGCACACGGCGACGCAGTATGCGGTGCTCACGGCCTTTGCGGCCTTCGGCCGCACGTATTTGTCGTCGGGCGCGGGCTTCATCGCGGCTGCCACCGGCTGGGAATGGTTTTTCGTGATCTGCGCGCTCTCCGGTCTGCCGGCGATGGTGCTGCTGCTCTGGCTACAGCAGCGCGGCCATTTCAACGACCTGGCGCCGGCAAAGGAATGATGAGACGCCACATCAAACGTCGCCTTACCCATGCGGGTCAGGCGAGTCCGGCGCGGGTTGCTCGCACAGGCCCTCGCAACAATGGGCGATGGCCTGGCCGCCGCAATCGGGACATGGCAAGAATTCGGCACGAGGCAAAGGCTCAACCGTGCCGGACGGTCCAGGGCCGGATGACGCAGTCTGCCGCTCGGCGCGGACGAAACCAGGGCGCTCAGTCCACCGGCACGTGTCACAAAGCATCATGCGCCCCAAATCAATTCGAAAGCCAAGTCAGACCGAGTGCCGAGTCATAGCCGCGTCACAGGGACATCATCCGATTCGGGGCCTTTCGGGAAGGTTCCAAGGCCCCCCGCAAAAAAGTCTTTTTGTAAGGATCGGATAGCTATAATCGCCATCAGCTAGCTACGTCCCTCAAACTCGGCTGGTCCGCCACCCCCGCATGGACATTATCCTCGTCAAGATTTTTGCCACGGCGCTCGCGCTCAGCGAGGTGATGACCCAGCCCCAGGCGGTCAAGACCAAGTTCGACCCGGTGACGGATCGCGACCAGGTGGTGCAGATTCTGCGCGCCGGCTGCGCGCATATGCGTCAGGCGTTCGACATCGAGTCCATCAATCTCGACGACCTGATCTCAACGGCGCTCGACGATCCGACGGCGGTCGGCGCCAACATCAAGGCGTTCCACGGCATCAATTTCGCCGACCTCAATACCGCCTACCGGCAGTTCTGCAAGAACGAGAGCGCCGACAATCCGGTGGTCGATCTCGGTCAGGTGATCGATTTCTTCAACAATGCGGCGGCCGATCTGCCGGACCAGACGACCCTCAAGGGCAGAAAACTGCCCAGCATGAGTCTTGTGCTCGACGGTAACGGCGCCAAGTTTGCCGATGTGTTCCAGCCGGGCAATCGGCGCGTCTGGGTCTCGCTCTCCGACATTCCGGATTACGTGCAAAAGGCATTCGTCGCCGCCGAGGACCGGCGTTTCTTCCAGCACCACGGCATCGACGAACGCGGCATCATCCGCGCTTTCATCGGCAATCTCGCCGAGCCGGGGCGGCCGCAGGGCGGTTCGACCATCACCCAGCAGGTGGTGAAGAATCTTCTGGTCGGCGACGACGTGACCTATGAGCGCAAAATCCGTGAAATGATCGTGGCATCACGGCTCGAAAACACGCTGAGCAAACAGGAGATACTGGAACTTTATCTCAATTCCACCTATCTCGGCCGCGGTTCCTGGGGCATCGAGATGGCAGCGCGCAGCTATTTCGGCAAATCGGCGAAGACTCTCACGATCGCCGAGGGTGCGATGCTGGCGGGCTTGCTCAAGGGCCCGAGTTATTTCAATCCCGATCGCCATCCCGACCGCGCCAAGGAACGGCTCGCCTACGTGCTCGGCCGCATGCAGGAAGACGGCGTGATTACGACGGCTCAGAAGGACAAGGCGCTCGGTGCCTTGCCGAAGCTCGTGGCGTTCGAGCGGCCGCATCGCGACAGCGGATTCGATTTCGTGGATTTTCTCGGACGCGAGGCGAAGTCCGACGGGGTCACTAGTCTGACCGCCGATTCATACACGGTGCACTCGACGATCAATGCGCAGTTGCAACGCGATACCGAAACGGCGTTGCAAAACGGCTTGGCCAAGTACGAACTTTCCACCGGCCGTATGCAATTTCGTGGCCCCGAGGCCAACATTGCCGATGCGGTTCAGAAGGTCAGCGCCAACAACAAGTCCGGATTGCCGGCCTGGCAACAGGCCCTCCAGGACACGCACTTGCCGCTCTACGACGTGCATTGGACGCCCGCAGTGGTCGTGCAGAAAGGGAGCGCCAAAAAAGGCGACGATTCGATCCGGGTCGGCCTCGCCGACGGGCGGATCATTCCGTTGACGACCTGGACCGCACAGGTCAGGCGCCGCCTCGGCCTCTACGATGTGATTTATGTCAATGTGGTCGAGCCCAGGGGAAACCCGGCCAGGGCGAACGCGGGTAACGGAAAGGCTAAAGTCATAGGCGGCGCAGTGGCGCAGTTGCGGGTGCGGCCGACGGTGCAGGGCGCAGCCCTCGTGCTCGAGAACAAGACCGGCCGCATCCTCGCCATGGCGGGGAGCTTTTCCTATCCGTTGAGCCAGCTCAACCGCACCACGCAGACGCAACGCCAGCCCGGTTCGGCCATCAAGCCGCTGACGTACCTCACCGCCTTGCAGAAGGGGCTGCAGCCGAACACGCTCATTCTCGATGAGCCGATCACGCTGCCGCCGATCGGCAGCGGCGGCAATGGCCGCGACATCATTGCCCGCGAATTCGGCGGCACCGCGCGCGAAGAGGATTTCTGGACGCCGCGCAATGCCGACTACGGCTCGGGCAGCGTCTTCACGCTTCGCCGCGGTCTCGAATACTCGCGCAACGTCATCACTGCGCATTTGCTTGACGGCGGCATCGATCCGGATCCCGAGCGGAGCCTCGACGATGTCTGCGCGACAGCGGTCGCTGCAAAAATCTATACCGATTGCGTTCGTTATTATCCGTTCGTGCTCGGAGCGCAGCCGGTGCGGATGATCGATCTTGCCGCCTTCTACGCCGCCGTCGCCAACGAGGGCGTGCGCCCGCAACCGCATGGTATCGATTCGATCGAGGAGGGCGGCCGCACGATCTATGAATATCCGAAGACGCCGCCGCCGATGATCGGCGCCGCCGACCACGCCTCGTTCTATCAGCTCAAGACCATCCTTCAGGGTGTTGTGGCGCGTGGCACCGCGCGCGCGATCGGTTCATTGTCGCCATACGTCGCTGGCAAGACCGGCACCACCGAAGACGCCGTCGACGGCTGGTTCGTCGGCTTCACCAATGACGTTACCATCGCGGTGTGGATCGGTTACGACAACGGCGACGGCAAACGTCGCTCGCTCGGTTCCAGCGAGACCGGCGCCAGAGTGGCGCTGCCGATCTTCGAGCCGATTCTTCAGGCGGTCTGGGCCGAACACATTGCGCCGAAGGCGCCGCTCAGCGGACCTTCGCCCGAGGCGCAGCGCAATCTGGTCGATATCCCGATCGATTATGCGAGCGGCGATCGGGTGAGCGGCGGCCACGGCTTCATGGAGCACTTCCGGCGCGGGCCCGACGGCCACGTCGACGATACGCAATACCAGATGGTATCGCGCGAGGACGCCTATGCCTGGCGCAACCAAGGCCAGCAGGACCAGAACGATCAAGGCTGGGGCTGGTTCTGGGGCAACAACAACCAGGGTTTCTTCGGTAGCCCAGGCAATAACGGACAGGGTTATTACGGGCAGAATGGGCGATCCTACTATCCAAATCGCGGCTGGCAGCAGGCCGCGCCGCCGCCTCAATCGCCGCCTCCGCAGCCCATGGCGCGCGGTCTGTTCCAGTTCTGGAACAATGGGCAACAACAACAACCCGCGCCCCGGCGCGATCCGGATTATTTCTGGGGCGACCGTTTCAACTAGCAGGCTGCTGAAATTCGGGATTTTGTCGATGGCGGCGAGCACGGTTGGTGAATTGACTGGCGTTGGTTGGCGCTGTGGGTGCGCCGTGGACTGGGATTTTGCATCATTGTCGTCACTCCAGGCAGACTTATGCCGCGGTTGGCAGAAGCTTTGGGATACGGATCAGATTGTATGCGGCGGCGGTGAGGACAAAGAACCATTCGATCAGGTCGCGTCCCCGGTGGCGGGTCTTTCGCAAGCCGCCGATCGTTTTGATCCAGCCAAAGGGCTCTTCGATACGCTTTCGCCTGATCATGCTGATGGCATAGCCAGGATGTCGGGTCGTGCGGCCATCGATCGCCGAGCGGCGGTTGGTGTCATTCTGCGCGACATGCGGGGTGCAGCCGCGTCCGCGGCAGCCAGCGACGAAGTCGGCGGTGTCGTAGAGCTTATCGGCCCCCACCGTGCTGCCGGGCTTGGCATTGTCGCCGATCATATCAAGGGCGGTGGTGGGCTCGGCCGTGCCGGTGGCCTCGGTCAGCCTCGCATCGATAATGAGGTTGTTCCGGTTCTCGGTCATCACATGACCCATGTGACAGAGCTTGGCCTCCTTGCCGAGCCCTTTGCGAAACAACCGCGCATCAGGGTCTGTGGTCGAAGAATGCGTGTCGTTCGTACGTTTCTCGCCACGGAAGTTACGCTCGGCGTTGCGCCCACCGCCTCCCGGCGATGGTGGCTTGCCATCGGCCTTCGGCACAAAACTCTTCATGCTGGCCCAGGCCTCGATCAGTGTGCCGTCAACAGAGAAATGCTCGCTGGACAGAAGTGTGCAGACCTGCGGCAGGTTCAGCACGCCGGCAAAGAACTTGGCCGCGATATCGCCATCGAGCAGGCGGTCACGGTTTTTGCAGAAGGTGGTGGCATCCCAAACCGGATCGTCGGCCGACAGTCCGACGAACCAGCGGAACAACAGATTGTAGTCCAGCTGCTCCATCAATTGCCGTTCCGAGCGCACCGTGTAGAACGCCTGCAGCAGCAATGCCCGCAGCAATCGCTCCGGCGGGATCGATGGCCGGCCGTCGCGCGCATACAGCTTGTCAAACTCCCGCGACAATCCTGTCAGCACCGCGTCGGTCAGCATGCGGATCACCCGCACCGGATGATCCGCCGGTATCCGCCTCTCCACTGGGATGTAGCTGAAAAAAGCCTCTGACCGCTCGTCTTCGCCGCGCATCGCAGTCCTCTTTCCAAAGGAATCACGCATATGCACAAAATCACACTCCAACCGCCTCAGAAAATGGCTTTTTCAGCAGCCTGCTAGTGTGCGGTTCAGAGCCCATCAACCCTCTCACACCCCAACCTAACAGGCTATGTCCCGATTCCGAAGTTCGCATCAGAGTGGGCCGCCGGTGCCTGCGAACTTCGGAATCGGGACACTAGACGTCTTCAACGAAGAGATATTCGAATGTGGATACGGCATGCGATTGTGCTTGTCGGCTTGATCGGCTCTGTCTCCGTCGCCTGCGCGCAGGACTTCCATGTCGATGAGGTAGAGGCGGCGCGGCGCGTGGATCCGACGCAGCTCAAATCCGGCACGATCGAATTCAGCGATCAAACCGGCGGCGCGGCGGTCCCGAGCGAAAAGGTGCTGGTCCACTTCCAGGACTGGACGCAAAAGCATCCCGACGAAAAGAAATTTCTCGCGCTTTTCCCGAGCTACACCGAGCCGACCGTCAACAAGACAACAAACGGCAGCGCGGCGCCCGTCACCGACAAATTATACATGTACATCGCGCAAGCCCGTTTCAGGCTCGACAAGGCGCCGGGCGCCATCGATCTTTCGCATTACGTGACGCTGGCTTTTCTCGGAAAGATCGATCCCGTGGTCAAACACAAGGTGATCGCGGCCGCTGATGTGATGCCGCTCACCGACGAGGCGGGCACCGGCAACGACAATCCGGACCGCAAGTGGTGCACCGGGCGCGAAAACTCAATCTGCATCCAATCGACCTATAAGCTCGAAGGCAAGATTCCGCTCGGCATCATGCTGGTGAACAAGCTCCGCGACAGCGCCAAGAAGATCGCCGATCACATCGATTTCCAGAGCGAATTGTCGGAGCTTGCGCCCGCGGACCTCGATCAGGCCGGATTGCAGGAATTGACGATGCTGAACACGCCGATCAGCGGTGTGCTCGAGCAGAGTGTTTTTTACGTCAATCAGATCTTCAAGTTCGCGAAATTCTTCGCCGTGTTTCAGGCCGATCCGTCGGACGCCAACAAGACTGTGGTCACGGCTTTCATGTCGCTCGCGATCGAAGCCAGTGTGCTCGACAAAAAGCGCGATTTCGAGAATGTGCCGGTGCTGCGCAATCTGGTGCCGGCGCAGGTGCTGATGGGCCAGTCATCCTTCAACTCGGGGAATTCGATCAGCGCCGGCCTGCCGAAATACGCGCGTAACGAGATCAGCACGATCGCCGGCATCTTGCAGCACGATAAATAATCCTCGTCACTCCGGGTTTGACACGAAAGGGATATCAGGGCGGCTTTGTTGCCCAGAACACGATTACCTGAAGGGGCATGCGTGCTGGATTGGTGCCAAATGCACGGCGATATTCCTGCACAACCGCATCCACGATGTGTTCGGCGTCGATCCAGCCGCGCTGCCGGACTTGATCAATGATCGAGCTGCCGTAGATCAAGCCGCACGCGAGAATCTCCGGGTCCGGGACCTCCTTCTCCAACCTGACGACGACGGCGTTGATATCGGCGAAGCCCGCAGCAATCATGGAGTCTTTGATCAAATCGTAGCGATAAGAGAACGGCACGCTCTGAAACCGAGGCGGATCAGCAGGAAATAAACTTCCTATGACCTCGTGCGCAATTCTGCCGAAGGAGTTGTAGCGATGTGAATCCCAGATGTTGAACAGATAATGACCGCCGGGGGCGAGCACACGATGAACCTCGCGATAGGATTTGTCTTTGTCCGGAAAGAACATCACGCCGAATTGGCACACGACCGCGTCAAAACTGCCATCCGTGAAGGGCAATGCCGCGGCGTCGCAGGCTGGAACTCGACCTGCTCGCCGAGCCGAAACTTGGCGCGCTCGATTTCCAGCATTGGCGGATTGACATCGGTCGTCGCTCAAGTGTACGCCAGCAGGCAAGAGATCGCGCAGCCGGCGAGTGACGATCCCGGTACCGGCCGCTGTCTCCAATACCCGCGCCGGATGACAAGCGGCCACACGATGCGAGATGTCGGCTGCGTAGTCGACGAAGATCAGGGCCCCAAATTTTCATCGTAGTGCTGCGGTATGCTGCCGATGAAACCGTCCCGTCGCCCATGATAATCTCCGGTCATCGCCACCAAGCATCGCCAGGCTCAATCCGCCAAGCCAACTCCAAGCCAGCCGCCGGTCCTCCATGTCCAGGTCGAACGTCTGTTCTCGTGCATCACTGGGTCTCATCACTGCGGCTTGATGTTCGCCGCCTGGAAGACCCTGCTCCACTTTGCGCTTTCCGCCGCAATGAACTGTCCGAATTCGGCCGGCGATCGCGTGCCCACTGTGAAGCCGAGGTTCGTCAGGTGAGCCTTGTTGCCGGGATCGGAAAGAGCCGCATTGGTCGCGCTGCTGAGGCGTTCGATAATCTCGGAGGGCGTGTCCTTGGACACGCCGAGACCGTACCATGTACTTGCCTCGTAGCCCGGCAGGAATTCCGCCAACGTCGGAACGTCGGGCAGCGCCTGCTGACGCGTCGCGGTCGTCACCGCCAGGCCGTGCAGCTTGCCGGCTTTGACGTATTCGGTCGCCGACATGTCGGAGACGGCGATGTCGATCCGCCCGGCGAGCAGCTCGGTGATCGCCGCCAGTGAATTGCGATGCGGCACCTGCACAATGTCGATTCCGGCCATGATCTTGAACATGGTGGCGGACATATAGGGCGGCGTTCCGGTGCCGCTGGATCCCATGTTGAGCTTGCCCGGGTTGGCCTTGGCATGGGCGATGAAGTCCGGGATCGTCTGCGCCGGGGAGGACGGATTGACCACCACGATGAAGGGCGCGCTGGCGGCGCTTGCGACCGGCGCGATGCCGTCCATGAAATTGGGGCCCGAGTAGAGCATCGTATTCATGGCGTTGGCCAAGCTGACTTCGAAAAGCGTGTAGCCATCGGCGGGCGCCTTGACGACCATTTCGGCTGCGAGATTGCTGTCGGCGCCCGGCCGGTTCTCGACCACAAACGGCTGGCCGAAACGCTCTGACAGCCATTGTGCGAGCAGGCGTCCGATGATGTCCGGCGCGCCGCCGGCCGCGAAGCCGACGACAAGGTGCACCGGCCGCGCCGGATAGTCGCTCGCCGCTGCAACGCGCGGCAGGACCGGAAGCGCGGCAGCGCCGGCGGCCAGATGCAGAAAATGTCGACGGGGCAGTTTCAGTGTCACGGCAACACCTCACGAGATTGAGCGTTCCGCGGGGAGCGGAAGTCGTCTCACATCAATGTCGGCTTGTTCTTCGGGCTGGTCGCTGCTGCCGGCACCGTCGCCGTTCCTCCCCCAAGGATTCGGCGCGTCGCAACGGCAGCTCTCGCACCAAGCTAAGCGAATTCCGTGGTCGCGTGTAGGGGCTAAAGGTTGCGCTTTCGCACTTTTCGTCCGCTTGCAAGTCGCGCCGCCATGGCGGCTCGCGACGTCGAACATCTTCGCCGGCGTCGACGGGTTGTAAAATCGCTCCGATACCCCCTGACTCATCCGCGCGGATTCGATATCCTTCCATGTGGTTTCGCTCCCGGGGCGGCGGATGCCATTTGATCAATTCAAGCGGCGCGATCTGATTTGGCTCTTCGGCGCCTCTGCTGTGGCGTGGCCGCTTGCGGCGCGGGCGCAGCAGGCGACGATGCCGGTGGTCGGTGTTTTGCGTCCTGGCTCGCTCAATGCGAGAGCGGGCCCCGCAGCAGCACTTCTTGGAGGGTCTCAAAGAAACCGGTTATATCGACGGCCAGAACGTTGCCATCGAATATCGCTCGTCGGAGGGGCACGACGATCGCTTTGCGTCGTTTGCGGCCGATCTCGTTCGGAGCCAAGTGAAAGTCATTTTCGCCGGAGGCACCCTTGCTGCACTCGCAGCGAAGGCTGCCACAGAGGCGATTCCAATTGTCTTCCAGCTTGGAACAGACCCCGTTAAGGCGGAACTCGTTGCCAGTCTCAGCCGGCCAGGCGGCAACGTGACAGGTGTAACCAACATCACGTTCGGACTGGCCGCCAAGCGGCTTGGGCTGCTGCACGAGCTGGCGCCCAACGCGACAAGGGTCGCAATTCTCAGCGACCCCGACCCTTATTGCTTTTGACACCCAAAGAACCGACCTGACGGAGGCGGCGCGCGCTCACCGGCCACAGCTCAATTCTCTCAGCGCCAGTAGCGCGCCAGAAATCGATGCAGCCTTCGCAAGCCTCAATCAACAGCGAGCGGGCGCACTCCTCCTCACCGATTCTCCTTTTTTCAACTTACAGCGCGAGCAACTCGTGGCGCTGGCCGAGCGTTACGCGATTCCGACGATGTATACGTTTCGGCAGTTCGCGGCTGTCGGCGGCCTGATAAGCTATGCGTCCAGCATTACCGACGCCAATCGCCAAGCGGGCGATTACGTGGGCCGAGTTCTCAAGGGTGAGAAGCCAGGTGATCTGCCGGTGATCCAACCGACCAAGTTTGAACTCGTCATCAACCTCAAGACAGCCAAGGCGCTTGGCCTCACCATTCCGTCCGGCACTGCTCGCGCTCGCCGATGAGGTGATTGAATGAGGCGGCGCGAATTCATCACGCTTCTCGGCGGCGCGGCTGCGGCATGGCCGCTTGCGGCGCGCGCGCAGCAGCCGGTGATGCCAGCGATTGGCGTGCTCAGCAACGTATCGCAGGAGCTATCTGTCGGCCGCATGCGCGCCTTCCACCAAGGCCTGAGCGAGACCGGGTACAATGAAGGCAGCAACTTGACGATTGAGTACCGCTGGGCGAACGGAAAAAATGATCTGCTGCCCGATATGGCGATCGATCTGGTTCGCCGTCAGGTCACTGCGATTGCGGCCTTCAGCGATTCCGCAGCACTTGCGGTCGCAGGCCGCAACGGCCAGCATTCCGATTGCCTTCGTGATCGGAAACGATCCGGTCAAGCTCGGGCTGGTTGCCAGTCTCAATCGGCCCGGGAAAAACATCACCGGCTTCACCAATTTGAACATCGAGCTTGGCCCAAAACGACTGGAGCTGCTGCACGAGTTGGTGCCTGCCATTTCCACCATTGGGCTGCTCATCAATTCCGCCGCCCGAAATGCCGAGAGCACGGTGCAGATTTTGCCTCCAGTGGCGCGGAGGCTTGGACTCGCGATGCCAGTGCTGCATGCGAGCACCGATGCCGATATCGCAAAAGCATTTTTCTCCCTCTCCGAGCTACGGGTCGGCGCGTTGCTGATCAGTGGCGACAATTTTTACAACAGCCGAAGCGCCAAGCTTGGAGAGCTTAGTTTGCGCCATGCAATTCCGGCAATTTTCCAAACTCGCGACTTCATCGCCGGCGGTGGCTTGATTAGCTACGGCACCAGTAATCTGGACCCTTATCGGCAAGCCGGCGAATACATCGGACGCATTCTTAAGGGCGAGAAACCAGCTGACCTGCCCGTTCTGCAACCGACTAAGTTCGAACTGGTCATCAACTTGAAGGCAGCCAAGGCCCTCGGCCTCACCATCCCACAGACCCTCCTCGCGACTGCCGACGAGGTGATCGAGTGAAGCGACGCAAGTTCATCACGCTTCTCGGCGGCGCGGCTGCGACGTGGCCGCTTGCGTCGCGCGCGCAGCAGGCCGTGAACGCATGCGCCGCATCGGCCTGCTCTCGGACCTACAACACCAGACGATCCGGAAATACAAAAGCGGTCAGCACATGGCTTCTTGAACAAGGGTACAGCTTGGGCTGGACCGATGGCCGCAAAATATAGCTTGAATGACCGTTGGGCCGGTGGAATGCCGCCGTCATGACCCAATTACGCGGCGGAATTGGTTCGCCATTCACCCCGACATTCATTCTGCGCTCAGTTCACCGTCAGCGAGTCTGCAGCGGTATGCTCAAGCGACGCACACCGATCCCCGTCGTGTTCATCAATATCGTCGATCCAGTCGGCCAAGGTTTTGTTGCCACCCTGTCGCATCCCGGCGGCAATGCCACAGGTCTCGTCAACCTTGAGTTCGATTGGGCGGCAAGTGGATTGAATTGCTAAAGCAGCTTGAGCCCTCGTCTGAGGCGGGGCGGCGGTCCTTCGGCCATGCCGCCAATACCCGCCGGCTATCTGTCAATTCGCCGCAGTCCAATCGGCTGCGCCAAGCTTGGGCGTCGATGTGATGCCGGAGCTGTCACTGACGTCGGGGCCTGGATCAACTTTCAGTTGCGGCCCACGCGCGCTCCGGCGAATAGCGCCTCCGATTATCCGACTGCCGAGTTCATTTTCGACGCGCTCATCGCTATCTTCAGCGAGCTGGCAGCCCTACGACGCGAATCGTCTGCCGGCCCTGTATCCCATTCGGCCCACTTTGCGGCAGCAGGCGGATTGGTGTCCTATGGCAAGATTGTCAGCGGACAATTTTCGCGCGCGGCTGCAACATTCGTCGATAGAATTTTCCACGGCGAGAAACCGAGCGAGCTGCCGGTCCAGTTTCCGACCAAGTTCAACCTGGTCGATCAATCTCAAGACCGCTAAGGCGCTCGGCCTCATCGTGCCGCCAGTCGCTTCTCGCCGTCGCCGACGAGGTCATTGAATGAGGCGCCGCGAGTTCATCGCGCTTTTCGGTGGCGCGGCTGCGGCGTGGCCGCTCACGGCGCGGGCGCAGCAGAGCGACCGTTACGGGTTTCTTTAGCGGTCGCCCGAGCCATTCGCGAGCACTGCCGCTTTCCCCAAGGGTCTAAAGAGGCTATGTCCAAGGCCAGAACTCCATCTCAATACCGCTGAGCGGAGTGTCGTTCCGATCAGCTTCCCGCACTGGCGATCGATTTGGTTCATCGCCGTGTCACTGCCATCGCCACGTCGGTGCCGCTGCACCGGCGCTTGCAGCGAAGGCGGCTACGTCTACAATTCCGATTGTGTTTCCACTGCCGTAGACCCGGTCGCATGGCCTCGTCAAAACTTTCAATCAACTTGCGGCCATTGCCGGCGTGTCCGGATGCCGTCGACTTGTAAGCAAAGTCCCTTGAACTGCTGCGCGAGCTGGTGCCCGACGTCTGCCGTTTCTGTTTCTCTTTAAATCCAAACGGTCCGGAAACCGTTTTTTAGTTGAAATATGCACAGGATGCGGCGAGTGCCTTGTCGGTATCACGATATTCATAAGCGCTCCTGACGACATCGATACTGCTTTCGTTATTTCGCTCTAACTTCCGCGCACTTCTCGTATCTACATTCGTTATTTATTCTTCAACGCCACGAACGTCTCTTGCGCGCTGCCTGCGCCACCTGTGCTCTACTCACCGCGCGAGTTTGCTGCGGCTGGCGGCCTGATAAGCTACGGAGCGGCTTAATTTATTATCGCCAAGTGTGCTCTACGTCGGTCGGATTTTCTCACGTCTCAAGCCGCGCACTTGCCCGTGTTGCAACCAACCAAATTTGATCTGACCATCAACCTCAGAACCGCTAAGGCTCTCGTGTTAAATCCCCCGATGCTGCTTGCGCCGACGAGGTAATCGAATGAAACGCCGCGAGTTCATCACGCTTCTCGGCGCGCGCTGTCTGTGGCCGCTTGCGCGCGCGCGCAGCAGTCTGCATCCCGTATTGGTTACTTGGCAGCGATCTTCAAAATGATTTGTCTATGTCAGCAGACGCGCTTCGACGCGGCTTCAGCGTAAGCCAGGGGTTTAGGAAGGGCAAAACGTCGATGACTCGAACGTCGCTTTGCTGTAACCGCTATGACGTCGCCAGCTTCGGCGGCTGATCTCGTCCCGTTTAGGTAGCGAAGTAATAGTTGCTAGCCCGGCGCAGGTTTCGCACTACTTGTGCGGAGCTCAGCCACGACGAGCATTCCAATCGTTTTTGCGAATGTCCCTGATCCCGTGTCAGGTGGTCTGGTCGCGAGCATCTACCGGCCCGGTAGCAATTCACCGGCTTCACATCAATTGAACAGTCGAAGTCGGTCCGAAGCTGCTCAAAGTAATTGCCCCGAGTGAAGAAGGCTGCCGTCGTCTACAGCCCTGCTTTTGAATCCCCTCGTCTGGCAGGGACGTACAGATTGGAAGCCATGTATGCGGTGGCGTTTGGCCAGACGTTTCGCGTTGTCTTCATAGCCGACGGAATTCGGATTGCGGCGCAGGTGCGCGAACTTGGTCAAGCGCTACGCGGGGATTATTGATCGGGCCGATCCATTGTTCCGGCGCCATTTCACGCGAGATTGCAGCCCTTGCGACGCGATATGCATCTGCCAGCGATATCCCAATTTCGGCTCTTTGCGGCAACGGCGGTTTGGCTTCTTACGACTTACCGAAGAATTCTTTCGCCAGGCTCGCTTTATGTTGATCGCATTCTCAAGGGCGAGAAACCGGCCGATCTGCCCTTTTTTTCACCGACTAAGTTCGAACTCGTCATCAATCTTAGCACTGCCTAAGCTCTCTGCCTTTACAATTCCCTACTAACTGCTCTCTCTCGCCGACGAGGTGATTGAGTGATGAGACGCGAGTTCATCGCGCTTTTTGCGGCATGGCAGTCGTCGTGGCCTCATCGCTATAAACGCGCAGGCTCTTATCAAAGCCACTCATTGGAGTTCTTGTTAGCGGCTCTTTGGATGGTTTCGGTAGCCGTCTGGAGGCATTTCACCAAGGTCTCGGCGAAGCCGGGTACGAGGACGGCCGCAACGTGAAAATTGAATATCGTTTCGCCAATGATCAGTACGATCCACTGCCTGCTTTGGCAACCGATCTTGTTACGATGCACCCGGCAGTTCTTGTAACCAAATTATCCATCGACGATGTCAGCGAAGGCAGTAACGCAGCACTATTCCCGATCCTATTTGTTACCGCCGGGGATCCAGTTAAGCTCAGGATTGGTCTCAGAGTTTGAACCATCCAGGTGGTAATATTACTGGCGTCAGCAATTTGAATTCTGACCTCGGCATTAAGCGGCTCGAATTGATACGTGAATTAGTGCCGAAAGCCACCAAGATTGCGATACTTGTTAATCCAAATAATGCTAATGCCGTTTTGGGAGCCAAGAGCCTAAAAGTGTCCGCCGACGGCCTGGGTCTCGATACTCAGCTTTTTCAGGCCAGCACCGAGCAAGAACTTCGGCGAGACTTTTGCAAGACTTAGCGGAATCGTCGACGCACTCGTCATTGTCAGTGATGCGTTTTACATTAACAAGGGTGCATTGCTCGGTACATTGTCCGTCCAGTACTTTTTGCCAACGATATTCGAATACCGTGACTTTGTTACTGCTGGCGGTCTCGTGAGCTACGGAACTAAATCTGCAAGCACGTTTCAAATTTTAGGTCAGTACGCAGGGCGAATTCTCAAAGGGGAAAGGCCGGCCGATCTTCCAGTTCAGCAGTCAGCTAGCATAGAGTTGATAATCAACCTCAAGACTGCAAAAGCTCTCGGGATTACTGTCGCTTTACCGATTCTCGGCCGTGCCGACGAGGTGATCGAGTCGATCGGCATTTCAGCACGGCGACACACCGACGTCGATAGCGGGATGGTCCAGTTACCGACCATGTGGCGATGCCGGCGTGATCAACCTCAAGACCGCCAAAGCGCTTGGTCTTACCGTGCCGCCGACGCTTCTCGCGCTCGCCGACGAGGTCATCGAATGAGCCTCGGCGATTTCGGCTCCGCGCTAACAGGCCTCTTTCCAATAAGAGGGCGCCGATCCGACATATCGCCATAACCGGTAGGGCGGGCCAACGCGGACAGTCGGCTTTGCGCAGAAGCGCTGGCTGCGATCATCGAGCATTTGGCGAATGGCGCGCGGCACCTGTCGGGCGGCCTTGGCGCGCGGATAGGGCATCTCGTTGAGCGTGGCGCCGTTGGGATAGAGCGCTTCATGCTCCTGCCAATTGTCAAAATCGAGACGATCGACGTTATCGACGAAGGTTTCCGACGCAACATTGTTGGCCAGGATCAGCGCGTGGTCCTCAAGCTCGATGTGATAATAGACGAACACCTCCGGTACGGTTTTTTCTCGTACAATCGAACTGCCGTTCACCAGAGCGCCGGCCTGGATCAAGACACCATCAACATAAACCGCGTGATCGGGCGACAGGCGCAGATCGCGTGACGGAACGCCGTCGGCCAACGCGTTGGCCATGATGCGAATTGGCCAGGCGCGCACCGGGTCGACCGATCGTGCCGATATCTTTCGCCGTCCGATCCAGCGGATCGGCGAAAGCGCGCCGGAGACCGTGACCACGTTGTCGCCGACGGCCAAATCTTCGACTGGGACTTCGCCGCGTCCGGTGAGAACCAGCGTGCCGCGGCAGAAGCAGCGCGGCGAGAGATAGAAGTCGCTCGCCTGCAATTCGTGGCTTCCGTAGAGCAAGATCTCAAAGTCGGCGACTCCGTCCCCGTTCACGTCACCTTCGACGATGGTGTTGCCGCCGTCTGCGACCTGGTGCAGTTCGCCGGCGTGATCGGAGAACGGGGCGGTGCCGATGAATATCAGCGGCTGGCCCGCGTCGGGGCCGCCGACAATGGTGATCGCCGAGAGGTCGATTTTGTCGACGCCATCGGTGAAATCGCCGATGGTCGTCAGGTCGGAGCCGACGGGAGCATCGGCGATCGTGGTAAAGACAAACGTGTTGGCGCCGCCGCCACCCCACATCAGGTCCGGGCCGCCCGAACCGCCCGAGATCGTGTCGTCGCCGCTGCCACCCGCGATGTAGTCGCTTCCGGCGCCGCCGATCAGTGTCGTCGCGTAGGTGCCGTCCCCGTAGATCGTGTCGCCCTGATCGTTGCCGGTGCCGGTGAGGCCGGAGCCGTAAAGTTGAAGCGCCTCGACATTGCTCGGCAGCGTGAAGCTGACGGTCGAATAGACAGTGTCGTAGCCTTCGTCGGGGTTCTCGACGATCGTGGTCGTCGTGCTCGACACATAATAGCTGTCATCGCCGAGCCCGCCGACCAGCAGGTCGGTACCGGACCCGCCGTAGAGCGAGTCGTTCCCCGCCTCGCCGTAGAGCTGATCGTCGCCGGCAAGCGCAAACAGCCGATCATCTCCGCTCGAGCCGTAAATGATGTCGTTGACCGACGTGCCGCGAATTGTCTCGCCGGTCGTGACGGCGGTCTGCGTCAGCGTCTGGGTCGTTGCATCCCAGCTCCAGTTCGAGACCGAATTCGCTCCCGAGGCGGAGACGGTGTAGACGCCTCCCGTTCCGGCCGGCCCGTAAATGTCGGCGGCGGCCTGCTTGTCGAGCTGATGCAAATGCGCCTGGTTGTTCGTCGAGTCATCGCCGACGGTCGACATGATGGTCTGCGTCGGATCGTCAGTCGCGAGCACCTGGTCATGGGTGACCGGGGGATTGGCAGCATAATCGGTGACGACTTCCGTCGGGTGCTTGAGCCCGATGGCATGACCGATTTCGTGCAGCAGCGTCCCGTAATTGACCGTGCCATCCTGGCTTAGAAATTGCGTATTCATGAAGACGTCGCCGGACGCATCAAGGTCGCCGGTGAAGTTGGGATAACTGAGGTTGTTCCAGTCGCCGAATGGATAAAATCCAATGCCGCCATATCCGGCGTAGGACGGATTGCTTGTCGTATTGAAATCGACATTGCTGAAATTGATGTCGCCCTCACCCGGTGCAACCTGGATGAAGACCAGCCCTGATGCCGCAGCCCACTCACGGAGCGCCTGAACCGCTTCGGCCTGTTCGGCGGACGTGAACGCCTGGAAGCTTGCCACCGTCGATGCGGTGAAGCCGTCGATCGTTGTGTCGTAGGATGGTGCGGACGTCGGGAACGAGTAGGTGACGATAACGGGCGCGCCCGTTACTTCGATGCCATTCCAATAGCTACCGCTGAGCAGCGCCGTATAGTCATTGACAACAGGCATGTTTGAGAGCCTTCAACGTGGATCGCCCCCGGGCGCGAAAGCTGTCGATCGAAGATTCGAGGCCGTATTTTTGTTCAGTCCGGCGCACTTGGCAACCATCAGCAGCGGACCGGAATTGAGCAATGACCCACGCACTCACGTATATGCCATGCGCGTCGCGCATGAAGCGGCGAAAGTGGTATCCGGATGCGCATCGAGCCGTGGGCCAAATGAGCTATTACGTTCCGCTCGCACCCGGCAACGGCACGAAAAGTTTCTCGACTGGGATCGCTTCCGGAATGAAGTGCTGCTCGACCATGTACTGAACCAGTGCTTCCAATGACGGCCGGTTGGGTTCGATGCCGTAGGGAAATGGATCGCCGCCGAACACCTCGTCGATCTCTTCGATCTCATCCTGCAGCCAGGGCAGCATCGCGGCGAGCGAGCCGGCATAACGCAGCCGCGCGCGGGCAATGCGTTTCGATTCGACGAACGCCGCGTAAAGGCTTGAGGCGAGCCAGGGGTGCTCCTCGTAAACGTCGCGCCTGATCGCGACGAGATGCATGATCGGAAAGATGCGGTCGCGCTCGAACAGTTCGCGCTCGAGCGCGTGATGATTGGGCAGGAGCCGCACGACGTCGGGATGAGTGCCGAACGTCAACGGTTTGCGCGAGCCGATATAGGCGTCGATTTCGCCGTCGGCGAGAAGTTCGCCGAGCGATCGGCCGGAGCGATTTTGCTCGATCTTGACCGGCTTCAAGAGCGGCAGCACGTGCGGATTGCCGTGGGCGCCTCCGCTCTCGACGGCGCCTTGCACCCAGTGAATCTGATCGAGATCGACGCCGAACTGATGCATCAGATGGCCGCGTGCCCAGATCGACGCAGTCTGCGTGTAGAGCGGCAGTCCGACGCGGCGGCCTTCCAGATCCTTCGGCGTGCGGATGCCGGCGCGCTTGTTGACGAACATGTAGCCATGGCGAAACACGCGCGATGGAAACACCGGGATGGCGACGAACGGACTTTCGGCGTGATCTGTCGAACTATGGCCCTTCCAACTGATGAATTCGGACGCCGAAAGCTCCGAAGCATCGAACTCGTGGCCGCCGACCATGCGGTCGAAAATTTGGCGGCCGGATGGGAACACCATGAAATTCAGATCGACGCCCTCGATCGCGACTTCGCCGGCGCGCAGTGGCTCCATGCGATCGTATCTGCAACTGGCATAGGTGAGGCTGAGGCGGGACATGACAACCGGTTCGATGACGTAAATCGTGTCGGCACGGAATGGACCGAATGCCGTTCGCCGTCACGACCACAGCGTAAAGCCCATGCCGCAGCCGGTACCGGCGAGCGAACGATAGCATGGAACGTAGTCCTGCCATGTGGTCTTTAGATGCTCCGCCGCGCCGGCGACCGTAATCCAGTTCCTGATCTCCGAACTGCCGGAATTGAGCTTGGCGACCGGGAGCGCGCCGAGCGCGTCACCGTCGTTGCGGCGGCAGGCGTCAAGAACGAGATGGTCGAACTCCTCATCGACGGTGAAGTGGCTCAAGCCTCCGGACGCGAGTATGCCGATGCGGCGATTGTCGCCGGACGAGCGTACCGCACGCGCGATCGCTCGGCCGAGCGCATGGCAGCGCTGCGGTCGCGGCTGGTTGGGCGGGAAATACGTGTTTAGGGCCACCGGTACGATCGGAACTATGCTGTCTTTCATCAGGCGCTGATGCACGAAGCCGAACGCGTGGCCCTCGCCGTGCGCCTTGCCCAGCCGTCTGGCGTGGCTGACGTCGAATCCGGCATCCATCAGGACTTCGATGACGTGCAGCGCCAGCTTGGAGTCAACCGGATAGTCGCGCGCGACGTTGGCTTCGTGATATTGCGACCGCGCCCGGCGCCAGAATTGCGGCGCATCGGCGGGCATATCGAGCGGGTTGTTGGCGATGGTATCGCCCCAGTAGATCAAGATCGACGGCATGTTGTCGTCGAAGAACTGCTCATTCTGGTCGTCCCCGATGATGATCAGCGCGTCGAGATCGGCTTTGGCGATCGTCGCTGCCAACCGCTCGACGTTTCCGACGCAGCGCGCCGCGCGTTCGGTCAGCACCGCCATGTCAATCTGGTCTTTGATCGCCGGATCGGCTTGCGCCAGCAATTCGCCGTAGGTGCAGGGCCGTCCGAGCTTGTCGAGCAGCTTGCGGCCCTTGATGTCGATCTCGGCGTGCTTGGGATAGTCCTCCGGCGGCGACGCGAGCAGCGGACTGTGTGAGGTGCCGATCGCGAGCACGATTTCTGCCATGGCGTTCAGTGCCCCGGTTCAGATGTGTGAAATCAGGGATGAACAGTCTCGGTGAACCAATCGGTCGGCAGCTCGCGGCCGATGCCGGCAGCCTTCGCCTTTTCGTACACGATGTGTCCGGCGGCAGCGAACTGATAACCCATGCCGAGATTATTGAGAAAACATGTGATCTGCGTGTCGCTGGTGCGTCCCGCGTGCCTGCCGGTCATGATCGCCGGGAGCGCCGGCAGCGACGCGTGAAAGGCGTCGTGGGCCATTCCCATCCCGGTCCCGGCCTTGTCCTCGCCCACCCGCACGCCGTGGGTATAGATCATGGTCGGCGAATCCTCGTGATCGAGCAGGGCGAACACGTCGATCTTGTCCCAGGCGGGACGCTCGATCTCGGTCGCAGCAGGACGGATGGCACCGAGATGCATGCCGGGCTCGAGCCATTCCTTGAAGAATACGGGCTGGACCGCATTGGTAGCGCAGGCGACGATGTCGGCGCCTCGGCATGCCTCGGCGCCCGATTCGCACGCGCGTATTTCCTTGCCGAGGACCTCACCCATTTGTTGGACGAAGTTGTCGCGGCTTTGTTTGCTGGGGCTGAACACGCGAATGTCCTTGAGGTCGAATACGGCGTCGAGCCCGCGGAGCTGCGTGCGCGCCTGCCAGCCGGATCCGATGATCGTGGCGGTGCCGCTGCCTTTCTTTGCCATGTATTTGGCTGCCACGGCGCTGGTCGCTCCGACCCGCATGTGTTGCATGACGCCGTCGGGGCAGATCAGCAGCGGCTGTCCATCATGGGTGCTGAACAGCAGCACCAGCCCGACATAGCGCTTGCCCGGCGCCGCCGGAAGTTTGACGCGGCGCATCAGGCCGCCGGATTCCGGAAACGTGAGGATGTCGGAATTGATGCGGATCGCGCCGACGCCGAATTTGGGAATGACGCCGTCCATCGACTTGAGCGCATACAGACCGTCAGAGCATTGCGATGTCGGCGTGACGATGTCGGAGCGCAGCCGGTTGCCGCCGCGACCTTCGCCCAACTCCACGTAGGCCTCTTCGATCTTCGGGACGAGTTCATCCATCGTCAGAAGCTGCTCGATCTCCTCGTTGGATAAAATGAGCGTCATCAGATGTCCTTTCCGTAGCGTGCAGGGAGGCTAGCGCAGCCGCATCTTGAGGCGGAATGTGTCGCCGCGATTGAAGCTTTCGTAAAAGCAGAGAACCTTGTGGTCTGCGCCGTAGAGCGTCCGGTGAATGACGGCCAGCGCCGCGTTGAGAGTAACGCCGAGCAGCTTGCTCAATTCGACGTCGGCGGTCGCGACCGTCAGAGTCTGCATCGCGCGGTCGATGGTTATCCCAGGCTTTTCATGGAGCAGGAGCAGCGTTGGAACGTCCCGGATCGCCGCGTCGCCCAGTTGCTGATAGACCCCGTGTTCGATCCATGCCGCATCCACGGCAACCGGTTCCCCGAAAATGCGGTTGAGCCTTCGCACGTAATGATAGCGGTCGGCGCCGACGGTTTCGTCCTGGTCCGGAGGCGGCACGGACGCAGCAGCGGATTCGAGAATCTCGCTGGTGAAGCCATCGTGGCGATAGGCTTCCACGATCGAATGCCAGTCGGCGCCGACCTCGTGCCAGAATTCGCGCTGGGGTCGATGAATGACGATCGTTCCGCGTCCGCGATAGCGTGCGAGCAGCCCCTCCTGCCGTAAGAGACCGGTGGTCTGACGTATCGTTGCGCGAGCAACGCCGAATTCGAGCGCCAACGCGTCGAGGGTTGGTATCTGGCGGCCGACCGGCCACTCGCCGGTGTTGATCCGCCGGCGAAACAGACCGGCGAGTTGGACGTAAATCGGCGTACCATCCCCGCGGAGATCGAGGTCTCTCGCAATGCTGGCGTTCTCCATAAGGGGCCCGTGATTGGTGTCGCGACGTTGCGTTCGGACCCCCCGAATAACAGACGAAGCCGACTTGTGCTAGTGTTATGTACTTTCGTACTATGGGATGAAGGGCTATGCGCTCGGGGCTTGCGGTTTTCGATCGTCCGGGCCGACGGTACGGGGCCGTCAGGAAAGCCGTGCGTGCTCCAGGGTCATGGATCGGGCGGAAACAAGGGCTTTCGATGTGGTGATCAATCTGCCTGCGCGCCGCCGGTGAAACAGTTCAATCATCCTGCAAACAGCATGAAATGAATGTGCTGGGCGGGGCGCTAACAATAAGACGGGAGGATGTTGATGAAACGGCCGCTACGGGTAGCACTCTTCTTCTTAGCACTTATGTCGGCGTCGACCGCCGCCAGCGCCGATCCCATCGCCGATTTTTATCACGGCAAGACATTGCGCATGATCATCGGCTACGGAGAGGGCGGCGGCTACGACCTCTATGGCCGGTTAGTGGCTGAATTCCTCGGCAAGCATATCCCCGGCAATCCGATTATCCTGCCTCAGAATATGCCGGGTGCTGGCAGCTTCCTCGCCGCCAAATACCTCAATGAGGTGGCGCCGCACGACGGCACTGTGTTCGGCAGCCTGGCGCAAACTCTCGCTGTGGATACGGCGGTGAAGACCGGCACAGATCTCGATGCGACAAAATTCCACTACATTGGCCGGATCACCAGCAATATCGATCTCGGCGTTGCCCTGTTAAGCGCCGGAATCAAGTCGTTTGACGATGTCCGACAAAAGCAATTCACCGTCGGCTCCACTGGCGGTGCTTCTACGGCTGTGCTGCTCCCGGCGTCCTTGAATGCCTATGGCGGCGCCAAGTTCAAGTTGGTCCGGGGCTACAAGGGCGCAGCCGAAGTTCTCCTGGCACTCGAGCGCGGTGAAGTGGAAATCGCCGGCGCGACCGGAATTCCCAACCTGCTGGCCCGTCACCCCGACTGGATTCTCAATGGGGGTGCGACAATCGTCTATCAGGCTGCGCTCAAGCGTCATCCGCTGTTGCCGAACGTGCCGACACTGCCCGAGCTTGGCGTCTCCGAGGAGGGTAAAGCCGTGTTGCGGGCGATTGCGAGTACGGCTGAAATCGGGCGTTCGATCGTGACGACGCCAGGCGTGCCGGATGATCGGCTGGCGGCGTTGCGCAAGGCATTCCAGGACATGATCCAGGATTCCGACTTCATCGCCGATTGCAAGAAGCGGAACATTATGCTCGATCCGGGCACCGGCGAACAAATGGATGCTATCGTCAACGAGACGGTCAACCTGCCCAAGCCGATCATGAGCAAGCTTGGTGTGCTGCTAAAACAATAACTCCCGCCGCATCTTTCCCCATTCTCGCGCCAGGAAGCGAACAACAATGACCCTCATTTTGTCGAATGCCGAAGTAGCCGAAGTCGTATCGATGAAGGACTGCATCGATTCGCTGGAAGATGCGTTTCTCGAACTGGCCGAGGGCCGCGGCGCCTTTCGCCGCCGCAGCGACATCTGCACGCCGACCGATCACGAAGGCGGCGGCATGTATGCGCTCAAGTCCATGGACGGTGTCGTTCCAAAACTCGGGGTCGCCGCCATTCGCCTCAACTCCGACATCCTCACCTTCCCAGAGATCAACGGCTTCCTGCGCCGGGTGAAGGTGCCTGCTGCGCCGAATCGGCGCTACACCGGGCTGGTGCTGTTGTTTTCCACCAAGACCGGCGAGCCGCTTGCCATCTTTCCCGACGGCATGGTGCAGCCAATGCGGGTCGCTGCTACTTCGGCCCTCGGCGCCAAATGTTTATCGCGCGAGGATTCCTCGATCGTCACTATTCTGGGCTCCGGCTGGCAGGCACGCAGTCAGGTCCGCGCCATCGTTGAGGTGCGCAAGGTCAAGGAAATCCGCTGCTATTCGACCCGCAAGGAAAATCGCGAAGCGTTCTGCAAGGAAATGTCACCGCTTGTCGGGCTTGACATCAAACCGATGGATAATGCGGAAAGGGCGGTTGCCGGCGCAGACATCGTGCTCGCAGCCACCAACGCCATCGTGCCGGTGTTCAAGCCCGAGTGGATCGAGAAGGGCATGCACCTGAGCACCATCAAGCCGGGCGAGTTCAGTCCAGACGTTGTGGCCAAGGCCGATGTCAAGGCAACGCTGATGGAGGATTGCGACCCGGTCTTTATCACCAGCCATGGCCTGCACGTGCCCGAGGAGCCTGGCGGCGAACTGCAGGACCTTGCAAAGGAGGTCGGTTGGAAGGGACTGGTGACGCTGCCGGAGCTTCTCGATGACCGCGCGAAGGGGCGCAATTCCACGCGCGGGCGTACCTCGAAGGATCAGGTGACCTGCTTCCTCAACCCCCTTGGTCTCGGCTATCAGTTCGCTGCGGTTGGCGCCGTGATCTACAAGCGTGCCAAGGAGCAAGGCCGCGGCAACGAGCTGCCGACCGACTGGTTCACGGAAAAGGAAATCCCATAGTGCGTCTTACCGGCGGTCAGGCCTTGGCGCGCCAGCTCGTGCTCGAGGGTATTACCGATGTGTTCGGCATTCCGGGCGTTCAGCTCGACTGGGCGGTCGACGGCCTGCGCCAGCTTGGCAATCAGATCCATTACATCGTGCCGCGGCATGAACAGACGACGGCCTATATGGCCGACGGCTACGCCCGCACTACGGGTAAGATCGGCACCTGCATGGTGGTGCCCGGTCCCGGCCTGCTCAACGCCATGGCAGGGCTTGCGACCGCGTATGCCTGCAATTCCCGGGTGCTGGCGATCGTCGGTAATATTTACTCTGGCGCCCTCGGCAAAGGCTTTGGCCTGTTGCACGAGGTGCGCCATCAATCCGAAATTCTCGGCAGCGTGACCAAGTGGCATGCGCAGGCCCGCTCGCCCAAGGACATTCCCGGCCTGGTGCGTGAGGCGGTGCGGCAATTGCGTTCCGGGAGACCGCAGCCGGTCGGCGTCGAGATCGCGCACGATCTGCTCGCCGCGACCGACGACATCGATCTCGTTCAGCCCAATGCGAGCGAAGACGGCCGCATTCGGCCGGACGCGACGGCCGTCGAACAGGCGGCTGCCGTGCTGGCGCACGCGAAACTGCCGGTGATCTACGTCGGCGGCGGCGTATTGGCGGCGCGGGCATCGGCTGCGCTCCAAGCCTTGGCGGAAAAGCTTGATGCGCCGGTGGTGATGAGCGAGAACGGCCGCGGCGCGCTGTCTGATCGTCATCCGCTCGCGCTCACCGCGTTGTCGGGGCGCGCCGTGTTCGCCCACGCCGATGTCGCCCTCATCGTCGGCAGCCGGTTTGCCGATACGACGCTGGGGGCGCCGGCCTGGGCCGGCGACAATCTGAAATACATCTGGCTCAACGTCGATCCGCAGGCCTGGACGCCGCCACGCAAGGCGGCGATCGCCATCGAGGCTGACGCCGGCCTCGGCATGGAGGCGCTCGCCGCTGCCTTGCCGAACGCGCAGCCACCGCGCGATCTCGATCTCGACAAGGCGCGCTCCTGGGCGGATGAACAACTGCACGGCGGTGCTCCCGATCTGGTGGCCTGGATTCGCGCGCTGCGCGCCGCCATTCCCGACGACGGCATTTTTATCAACGAGCTCACGCAGGTCGGCTATCTCACCCGTTCCACCTATCCGGTCTACGGTCCCGGCACGTACATCACGCCCGGTTATCAAGGCACTCTCGGTTATGGTTTTCCGACAGCGCTTGGCGCCGCTTACGGCAACCCAGGCCGCGCGGTGGTATGCATCACCGGCGACGGCGGCTTCGGCTGGGGTATGCAGGAATTGGCAACCGCGAACAAATACGGTCTCAAGCTCGCGATCGTCGTTTTCAACGACGGCTATTTCGGCAACGTCAAACGCCTGCAGGAAGATCAGTTCGGCGGCTGGCTTGGCGCCGATCTTCACAATCCACATTTCGACCGGCTCGCAGCGGCGTTCGACGTTGGCTACGCCCGCGCCGACACGCCCGAGGAACTCGAAAAGGTTTTGAAGCGGTCGCTCGGGACGACGGCGCTCCTGATCGAAGCGCGCGTCGGCTCGTTGTCGTCGCCGTGGCCCTATATCCGGCTGCGCGGCGGAAAGCCGAACGAAGTCTTGCCCGATCCGCGCCGCCACGTTGCCGGCGCGCGTGCCGGCAGTTAACGTTCGCGCGCCAAATGCACGAAAGCGATTTTTCCCACGAGCATGTCGAGACCGCAGAGGACCGCGCCGCGATTGCGCGCTCGATCTGGAACGAGGAAAACGTCGCGTTCAAGACGGTCGGCATCGATATCGGCAGTTCGACCTCGCACCTTTTGTTCGCCGAGGTCACGTTGCAGCGGCAATCGCAGGGGCTGTCGAGCCGCTTCGTCGTGATCAGCCGCGAAATCGTTTGGCGGTCGCCGATCCTGCTGACGCCGTTTCTGCCCGACGGTACGATCGACGCGCGCGAACTCGGCGAATTCATTCGCGGCTGCTATCGCGACGCCGGCTTCACCCAGAAGGAGATCGACAGCGGTGCGGTCATCCTCACCGGCGAAGCGATCAAGCGCAAAAATGCCCGCGCCATCGACGACCTGTTCGCCGCGGAGGCCGGGAAGTTCGTCTGCGCCACGGCCGGCCATAAGCTCGAATGCCGGCTCGCGGCGCACGGCTCAGGCGCGGTGGCGCTCGCCAGGAACTCGCGACACTTGCATGCTTCATGTCGACGTCGGCGGCGGCACGACCAAACTGGCCTTGATCGACCAGGGCGCCATCGTCGGCCTCTCGGCTTTCGCGGTCGGCGGCCGGCTCGTGGCGTCGGATGCCGGCGGCGCCTGGACCCGCATCGATCAATCGGCCCAGCTTGTCGCCGATGATTTGGGTATCGACCTATCGCCGCAGGTGCTGACGGATGAATCCGTTCGCCGGCAGATTGCGCGCCGTCTCGCTGTCGTGGCAGCCGACATGGTGGTCGGTGATCCCCTTGATCGGCTCGGGACGTCGCTGCTGCTCACCGAGCCGCTGCCGCGCGATCCCGCGCCGACCGCTCTGACATTCTCGGGCGGCGTCGCCGAGTACATTTTCGGCCACGAGGCGCAGGAATTTGGCGACATCGCCAAGCTGCTCGCTGCGGAACTCGCGGCCGAGTTGAGCCGGCGCGCCGGCCTGCCGCTCATCGATCCGGGCCAGCGCATTCGCGCGACCGTCATAGGCGCATCGCAATTCACAGTTCAGGTAAGTGGAAAGACCATCTATTTGCCCGATCCCTACGTGCTACCGGTGCACAATGTGCCGGTCATTCGCGTGGTCGTCGATTCGGGGGGAGATATCGACCCGGATCGCGTCGCGAACGCAGTGCGCGCTGCGCTTGAAGAAACCGATATCGACCGGAATGGCCGTATCGCGATTGCCTTCAGCTGGCATGGCGACCCGGAACATGCGCGGCTCAAAGCAGCCGGCGAGGGCATCGTGCGCGCGCTTTCGCCACTCAAGGAGCGCATCAAGCTCCTGCTCCTGATGATCGACGGCGATATCGGCAAGACCTTTGGCCGGCTTCTGCACCGGGAACTCAACTGGCAAGGGAAGATCGTTTCGATCGACGGCATGGAGTTGCAGGAGCTCGACTACGTTGACGTCGGGGAATTGATCGCCCCGCCGGGCGTCGTACCGGTGGTCATCAAGTCGCTGTTGTTTGCGTAGCTCCACCAGCGCTGTCGGTGTATTCTGCCCGGACAGAGACGCCCGGAGGAAACGATGAACATCCGCGAAGTGCCGGTGCAGAAGCCGCGATACGGTATCGATCCCTATCTCGATTGGCTCGCCGGTGAAGGCATTCCGGTGACCGAGGATTACGGGGTCTATCTGTTTGACGTCAAAACCGCGCCGTGGCCGCGCTACGGCGTGAACGGTGCAGCGGTACACCTCAAGGGTCGCGGCGACTTCGCCAACATGTTCGTGCTGGACATCGCGCCCGGCAAATCGACTACGCCGCAGCGTCATCTCTACGAAGAAGTCGTTTATGTCCTCGAGGGCTCAGGCTCGACCCAGGTCGAATTTGCCGACGGCAGCCGGCGCAGTTTCGAATGGGGCGCTAAGAGTCTGTTCGCCATTCCGCTCAACGCCAAGCATCGTCATTTCAATGGCAGCGGCACCGAGCGGGCGCTGCTTGTCACCACCACCAACCTGCCGATGGTGATGAACGTTTTTCATAATGAGTCGTTCGTGTTCGGCAGCGATTTCGATTTCAGCGAGCGGGCCGGCAAGAAGGAATATTTCTCCGGCGAGGGCGATCTGATCACGGTCCGTCCCGGCAACCACATGTGGGAAACCAACTTCGTTCCCGACCTGACCGGCATCGAGCTCAAGACCTGGGGCGACCGAGGCGCAGGCGGCACCAACATCATGTTCGTGCTCGCCGACGGCACGATGCACGCGCACATTTCGGAAATGCCGGTTGGCACCTACAAGAAGGGCCATCGCCACGGCCCGAGCTTTCACGTCATGTGCGTGATGGGGCAGGGCTTCTCGCTGCTTTGGTTCGAGCACGAGAAGGATTTCCGCCGCATCGACTGGAAACACGGCATGGTGCTGGTGCCGTCCGACCGGCAGTTCCATCAGCATTTCAATACCGGCCCGCAGCCGGCGCGTTATCTGGCGACCGCGGTCGGCGGCTTGCGCTACCCGACCATGCTGGCGCAGCGCGTGTCCTTGCTCGGCGCGACCGAGCACGACCTGCCTGCGGTGTCGAAGAGCGTCAAGGAAGGCGGCGATCAGATCGAATACGAGGATCAGGACCCGCGCATCCACCGCATCTGGCTTGAGGAGATGCGCAAGAACGGCGCCACGCCGAAGATGGAAAAGTATGTCCCGACGCCGGAAGATATGAAGGCGCTGGCGACATAACGTCGTTCCGGAGCGCGGAGTTCATCCGCCCCGGAATGACAGCACAAAAAACAGGGGGGAGGCATGAAGCTTGTCGCGCTTATTCGCGTCGCCGCCATCGCCATCGTGGCATTCGCAGCTGGAAAAGCCGCTGCAGCCGATCCGGCACTGATCGCGGCGGCGAAGAAGGAGGGGCAGGTCACCTGGTACACGACGCTGATCGTCAACCAGATCATCAGGCCCCTGAAAGACGCATTCGAGAAAAAATACCCCGGCATTACGCTGCAATACACGCGCGCCGACGATCTCGTGACCTCGGCGAAGATTCTGGCCGAGGGACAGGCCGGCCGCATGCAGGCCGACATCTTCGACGGCATCGCCAACATGCTGCCGCTCGAGGAAGCGAATTTGCTGGTGCCGTTTACCGTTCCAAACGCGGCCGATTATCCGCCCGAACTGAAAGCGAAGGACGGCTATTGGAACGCCGTCATCATGTATGTCTTCACGCCGGGCATCAACACCGAGTTGCTTCCGAAAGACAAAGCGCCGAAGACCTTCCAGGACCTGCTCGATCCGAAATTGAAGGGCAAGATGGCGTGGAACGGCAGTTCCATGGCCGGCGCCTACGGCTTCGTCGCCAACATCCTCACCACGATGGGTGAGGAGAAGGGCATGGCGTATCTGCGCGCGCTCGCCAAGCAGCAGGTCGTCAACGTCGATGCATCGTCGCGCGCCGTGCTCGATCAAGTGATCGCCGGTGAGTATTGGATGAACCTGATGGCGTTCAACCATCACACGGTGATCAGCGCCCGCAAGGGCGCGCCGTGCGACTGGCTGAAGCTCGAGCCGGCGCCGGTCACGCTCGATGCCCTTGGCCTCCTCAAGGACGCGCCGCATCCGAATGCGGCACGGCTTCTTCTCGAATTCCTGCTGTCCGAGGAGGGACAGAAAGTCTTTCAGAAGAACGAGTATTTGCCCGCTTTGCCGAGCGTCCCCGCCATGGTTGCGGGCCTTCGGCCGAACGATGGTGGCTTCAAGGCGAATTTCATGCGGCCGGAGGAAATCCACCGGCAACTTCCGGCGTGGCAGAAGGTCACGCAGGAACTGTTCCGATGAGCGAAACGCTCGAAGTCGATGTCTCGCGACGCGGGATCGCGACGATTGTGCTCAATCGCCCCGAACGCTCTAATGCGTTCGATCAGCGCATGCTGAATGAGCTGGCAGGGCAGTTCGCGCAGCGCGCCGCCGATCACAACACCCGGATTGTTGTTTTGCGCGGCAGCGGTAAGCACTTTTGTGCCGGCGCCGATCTCGCTGTGCGCGGCAACGAGCAGGAAACGTCGCAGCCGCAGGCGTCGCTGGTCGACGTTCTCGCCGCGCTCGATCGTCTGCCGAAGCCGACGGTCGCGGTTGTGCACGGCGCGGCCGTTGGCGGCGGCGCGGCGATTGCCGCATGCTGCGATATCGTGCTCGCGGCCGACAATGCGTTCTTTTCGATACCCGAAGTGCGGGTCGGCATGGCGCCGCTTGGCGTCGCGCCGTTCATGATCCGGGCCATGGGCCAGCGCAGCTTTCGCCGCTACGGCCTGAGCGGCGAGCGCTTTGGCGCCGCCGATGCGCTGCGCATCGGTCTGGCGCATGAGGTCGCAAGTCCCGAACTGCTCGCCGCACGGCTCGATGGGATCGTCGATGCGATTCTTCATGGCGCTCCGGAAGCGTTGCGCATATTGAAGTCCGAGATCGAGCACTACGCCTTTCCGCAAATCGAAGCGATTCTCGCACGGAAGACGTCACACGGTGCTCCGCGATCGGCCGAAGCGCTCGAAGGCATCGCGAGCTTCAAGGAAAAACGCAAGCCGAGCTGGTATCCACAATGACAAAGACCATGCATCGCCGCGCCATCGCGTATCTTGCCGTCATCGCGACTGCTGTCGCGGTTTGTTCGACCGCCCGCGCGCAGGACAGCGCGCTTTACGACGCGGCGAAGAAAGAGGGTGAGGTCGTCTGGTACACCTCGTTGATCGTGAACCAGGCGGTGCGTCCGCTCATCGCGGCGTTCAACAAGAAATACCCGGGGATCGAGGTCAAATATTCACGCGGCGACAGCGGGCCGAACGCCATCAAGGTCATCAACGAGGCGCGCGCCGGCAAGGTCGAGGGCGATGTGTTCGACGGCATCGCCACCACGCCGCCGCTACTCAAGGCCGGCCTGGTCGAAAGGTTCGTGCCGGCCGATGCCGACAAATATCCGCCGGCGCTGCGCGACCCTGAGGGCCGCTGGAATGCTCTGGTGCTCTATTTCCTCACGCCCGGCGTCAACACCCAGATTGTCGGCAAGGACGAGATCAAATCGGCGCAGGATCTGCTCAATCCGAAATGGAAAGGCAAGATTGCCTGGAGCACGGAGCCGTCATCCGGCGCCCCGGTCTATGTCGGCGCGGTCTTGCAGACCATGGGCGAGGATAAGGGCATGGATTTCCTGCGCGCGCTCGCCAAGCAGGACATCGTCAACGTCGATGCCACGAACCGCGCAATCCTCGATCAAGTGATCCTCGGCCAATACGCGATCGCGCTGAGTATCTTCAATCATCACGCCGTGCTCAGCGAGAAGAAAGGCGCGCCGGTCACGTGGCTGAAGGTTGAGCCGATACCGGCGCCGTTTCATTCCATCGGGCTGGTCAAGAACGCGCCGCATCCGAACGCCGCGAAGCTTCTGATCGATTTCCTGCTCTCCGAAGAGGGCCAGCGCACGTTTGCCGACGTCGAATATCTTCCGGCAATGCCGTCCGTCCCGGCGAAAACTCCCGACGTCAAACCGGAGGCCGGCGGCTTCAAGGCCACTTTCATCTCGCCCGCCTTGGCGTCTGAAAACATCGATCATTGGGTGAAGATCAAGAAGGAGCTGTTCAACTAGACGCCCGTCTCCCGCGGCCGGAGGCAGAAGTGTGTGCGTCCAGAAAACAACCCAATGTCCCTCGTTCGCTCTAGCACAATCGAGTTCACCGGCATTGCACCCGATCCGACGCGGAAGCTGGTCGTGTTGCTCGCGATCATTTTGCTGCTGCTCGTCGTTCCGCCGCTGATTTTTTTGCTTGATGGCAGCCTGCACACCACGACGGTAACGGGCGGGCTCGGTGATTTTACGTTGGCCTATTATCGCCGGCTGCTCTCCGATCGGCAGTTCTTCGGCAGTCTGGTCAATTCGCTCACCTTCAGCCTCGGCAGTGCGGTGATTGCCCTGTGTTTCGGCGGCCTTGTGGCGTGGCTGGTCGAGCGCACCAACGCGCCGTTCAAGGCGTTCGCCTATCTCACCGCGATCATCTCGCTCGGCACGCCGTTCGTCCTTTACGTGATTGCCTGGTTGTTTCTGCTCGGCCGCGCCGGGCCGCTCAACGACCTCCTCACCTCGCTTGGCTTTGCCCGCTTCAACGTGTTCTCCATGCCGGGCATGATCCTGGTCGAAGGATTTTTGTGGTCGCCGCTGGCGTTTCTCCTCTTGTCCTCGGTCTTTCAGCAGGCCAACGCCGAATACGAAGAGGCCGCGCGCATGTGCGGCGCCGGCATTCTGCGGACGATCACGCGCATTTCGATGCGGCTTGCGCTGCCGGCTTTTTTTGCTGTCGCTTTGCTGATCGTCGTGCGTTCGATCGAGGCATTCGAAGTTCCGGCGCTGGTTGGATTACCCGGCAACGTCAAGGTTCTGACGACCGACATCTATCTCGACATGAAGGAGAACGTGCCGCCCGATCTCGGCTATTCGAGCGCATTTTCCGTCGTGCTCCTGCTGCTGGCCGGAGGGCTCATCAGCCTCTATTCGCGGATATCGCGGCACGCGTCGCGTTACCACAGCGTGACGGGGCGCGGCTATCGTACGCGGCTGTTCGATCTCGGATCGGCGCGTTACCTCGGTGGGGCCGTCATCCTGTTCAATTTCCTGCTGATCCTGGCGACGCCGACGGCCGGCCTTGTCTGGCTCGCCCTGATGCCGTTCACCCAGAGCATCACCCGTCGGGGCTTTTCACTGATCACGCTCGATAATTTCCGCACAGTGTTTCACTCGACATTTTACCTCGACCTGGTTTGGCAGACGTTGCTGATGAGCGCCGGCGCGGCGACCTGCGTGATGGGGCTGACCATCATGGCCGGCTGGCTCGCGGTGCGCCGCCGCCCCGGCGGCTGGCTTCTCGACCAGCTTGCGACCGCACCCTTGATCTTTCCCGGCATCGTGCTCGGCGTCGCCATGATCCAGATTTATCTGGCGGTGCCGATTCCGATTTACGGCACGCTGTGGGCCTTCGTCCTCGCCTTTACGATCCGATATTTGCCTTACGGCATGCGATATGCCGCGTCGGGCGTGCTGCAGATTCACCCCGAGCTCGAGGAAGCGGCATCGGTCGCCGGCAGTCCGTTGCGCACCGTGCTGCGACGGATCATCGTGCCGCTGGCGACGCCGGCGCTGCTTGCCGGCTGGCTCTTTATCTTTCTTGTCGCCGCGCGCGATCTTTCGCTCGCCGTCATCCTCGCCTCGCCGTCGGCGCAACCGGTATCGGTCGCGATGTTCGATCTCTGGGCCAACGGCCAAGGCACCGAGCTTGCGGCGTTCGGCCTGGTTTGGACGGCGATCATGACGGTGATCGCCGCAGGGTTCTATATCGTCGGGCGGCGTACGATCGTGTCCGCGGTGCGTGCCTGACGCCGTTCACTCCAGCGTCACGTGCGCGTCCTTGACCACTTGACCCCAATAGACCGCCTCTGCCGCGAAGAACTGCTCAGCTTCACGGCGCGTGCTGCCGACCGGCTCCATCTGAACATTGCGGAGCTTTTCGCTGACTTCTGGGCTCTTGATGATTGCCACCACATCTTTATTGAGCCGGTCTGCGAGCCCTTCTGGGGTTCCCGGCGGGGCCACCAGCCCAAACCACGTCAGGGACTTGAATCCCGGCAGGCCGGCCTCCGCAATGGTTGCCACGTCGGGCAGAGCGGCGACCCGCTTCTCGGTGCCGACACCTATGATCTTGGCGGTGCCGGCGCGATGCATCGGCAACGACGTCGTTAACGTGTCGAACATCAGATCGACCTGGCCTGCGACCAGATCGTTTTGAGCCGGGCCCAGACCTCGATAAGGAACAGTGACAAGTTGAATTCCAGCCAGCTTCTCGAAATTGTCCGCAGCCAGGGTTCCGCTCGATCCGGGACCAGCCGAGGCTGACGTGATCGTCTTCGGGCTTGCCTTGGCTTTAGCGATCAGCTCGGGAACGGTCGATGCATCGAAGTTCTTACGCACCACGAGCACGTAAGGGACCGTCGCCAGGTGGCTTATGACGACCCATTTCCGCGGATCGTATTTCAAGTCTTTGTACAGCAGGCCGTTCGTCGCGAGCGGGCCGGGCGGGCAAAGCATCAGCGTGTATCCATCGGGAGCCGAGCGAGCGACGTCGGCTGCGGCGACATTGCCGGACGCGACGCCGGACGCGTTCTCAACGACAACGGCGCTCGACCATTTTTTGCTCAACTGATCGGCGAGGAGCCTCGCGAGAAGATCGGTACCTGAGCCCGGCGGGTTCGGCACGATGATCTTCACGGGCCGCGTGGGAAAATCCTGTGCCGCGCTTTGAACAACCGGGAGTCCGAGAAGTGCAGCTAATACGACCGCTACTCTTGTAAGCGCCATCCTGGTTTCCTCATTCTTCTTATCATTTCACATGCTGCGTAGTGTTTTTTCGCAGCAGGCGTCGCATCGACGCGTAAACGAAACATCCTCATTTGACAACCGATCGGGCCATCTGCTTTCATCTCCGCGCTTACCGCGACCGCCAAGCAAAAACATAAGGGCGCCAGCGCATCATGGCCCTAAAACTGACGCGGCATCACTTTCATCCCCTGCGCATACCGTATGTTCGGCCCATTCGCTGGGCTGGTCATCTCGAATCCGGCGTCGACATTCTATTGGTCGTTCTCGAAACCGATGGCGGCCTCAAAGGCGTCGGTGAAACGCCCGTGAGGTTGAATTGGCACGCCGCTACACTCAAAAGTCTGGCAACGGTCATCGAGGAAGTCTTTCTGCCGCAGATGACCAATGTCGACCTTGGCGATGAAGCGGCGATCAAAGATTTTCTCGGCGGGTTCAAAGAGCATCCGCTGGCGAAAAGCCTCATTGATACGGCATGCTGGGATTTGCGCGCTCAACTGGCGGGCGTTCCGCTCTGGCGGCGGCTCGGTGCCAGTGACGCCAATGTGCCGATATCCTGGACCGTGACGAGAGCGGCGCCGAAGGACATGGCGCGCGAAGCCGGCACTGCCGCGGAGACGCACGGTGTTCGCGCGTTCAAGGTCAAGACCGGTCAGGGTGATGCGACTGATCGGACAGCATTGCGCGAAATTCGCAGCGCTGTCGGCGACGAGGCCGTGCTGTTCGCCGATTCAAACTCCGGCGGCACCGCCGCTGGTGTGGCGCAAACCTCGAAAATGCTGGCGGATTTCGGTGTCGTGTTGTTCGAGGATCCGTGTCCTTTCGCTCCCAACGACGGCTTTCGCGCCATCAAGACCAACTCATGCGTGCCGATCATGGTCGACAACGGCTGCCGGTCGATCGCGGAAGGAAGCCTCTATCTGGACGTCGGCGCGCAAGCACTTTCCGTAAAGATCATGAAGACCGGCATCACCGAATCGCGAGTGATTGCGCAACTGGCAAAGGCGCGACAGGCGCGTGTGGCGGTGGGGATCAGCGCGACGACGTCGCTCGGCGCAATCACTGCGCTTTCGCTATCGGCGAGCCTCCCCGATGATGCGCGGTGCGCGCCATGCGAGGAGACGTTCTTTGCAACGATGGACGATATCCTGCATCAACCGCTTCAAATAAAGGCCGGAAAAGTCGAACTGCCCGCAACCGTCGGCTACGCGCCGCTCATCGACTGGAAGAAAGTCGCGTCGCTGGCAGTTCCGTGACGTACGGCGCCAACAAAAAATCTAATTTCGACAGGGATGGATCACGCATGAGCAATGTCGAACTGAAAGTGCCACCGGTGCGCCGTGTCATCACCGGCCATGACGCGCGAAGAAAGGCTAAGGCCATCCGCGACGAGATTGCGAGCAACATCAGCACACGGCCGAATGCAGCATCGACGACGATCTGGTGCACTGACAAAGTGCCTGTGAGCCTGCCTGCAGAAGCCGGCGAGGACATGGGTGCGCGCCGCCTCAATTCGGGCACGCCGCCGAATGGAACGAGGCTCATGGTCATGGACCTCTTTCCCGGATGCCGGGGCGCCATGCATCGGACCGACACGCTCGACTACGTCATCGTCATGGAGGGCGAAGTCGAAATGCAACTGGACGATTCGAGCGTCGTGCTGCGCGCCGGCGACATCCTCGTGCAGCAGGGGACCATTCACGCCTGGACCAATCCAACCGACAAGCACGCGCGCCTTGCCATCGTGCTGGTCGATGCCCAGCCGTTGGGGGACGGATTTCCTCCGGCGCGATCTCACGGCTATCATCAGCCCGGCCGTCCCGCATGATTGCCGCCGCAGAAATCGAAATCATCGTTCGTTACAGGAACAGGGCCGCCGCCGTGGCGCGGTGACGGTTATTTGTGACAGAGGCGGTCCGATCGCGGAGCAAAGCGTGAATCTCGAAGCATCGAAGAAGAAAGTCGCGGCGCTGACCGAGCCGCGCAACGCGGTCCTGGTCGGCGCCAGCGATCGTCCGGGAAGCTGGGCGGCGCGGGTGTGGCGCAATCTCAAGCGCTATGAATTTCCCGGGCCGGCCTATCTGATCAATCCGCGCCGCACCGAAATCTTCAATGAGCGTTGCTATCCGGACTTCCAGTCGTTGCCGGAGCCGCCCGATCATCTCGTCGTGCTGGTGCCGGCGCCCGGCGTGCCGGAGCTGCTGCGCAGCGGTGCGGCGGCGGGCGCGCGCAGCGCGACGGTGTTTTCGTCGGGCTTCGGCGAAGCATTCGATCAGAACGCCGCCAAGCTCGGCCGCGAACTCGCCGACGTCATCGCCGAGACCGGGCTTGCCGTCTCGGGCCCCAACTGCATGGGCAACATCTGCGCCAAGTCGAGTTTCGTCACGCTGGCGGAAGATCGGCCGCTGACATTGCGGCAAGGTCCCGTGGCGCTCGTGGGACAAAGCGGCGGCATGATGCTCTTTATGAATGTCGCCCTCGAAGAGCGCGGCATGAACGCCGAATATCTGATCACCAGCGGCAACGAAGCCGGGCTCAGCGTCCCCGACTACATCGCGTTCTTTGCCGATCAGCCGGAACTCAAAGTCATCATTATCTATGTCGAGGCGATCGCCGACCTGGAGAAGTTCAAGGCCGCCTGCCGCCACGCACGCGCGGCCGGCAAGGCGATCGTTGCCGTCAAGCTCGGCCAGTCGGAGAAGGGCCGCAGCGCGGCGATGGCGCATACCGGCTCGCTTGCCGGCTCGGTCGAAGCGTTCGATGCCGTCGCCGGCGAACTCGGCGTCGTCCGCGCCAATACGCTCGACGACGCTGTCGAGATGACCGAACTGCTGGCGCACACCGGGGCGCCGGCCGGCCGCCGCCTTGGCGCCATCACGTTGTCCGGCGCGTTCCGCGGCCTTCTTTATGATGCCGCCGAGCGGCATCACCTGCAATTTCCGACGCTCGCCGATGATACGCTGGCGAAGCTCAATGCGATTCTCGGCGTCGGCTCGCTCGTCAGCAATCCGATCGACGGCGGCTTTGGTGTTTTGACCAGCGCCGACAACTACAAGGCCTCGATCGCGGCGCTGCAAAGCGATCCCAACGTCGACATGATCCTGCTGCAGGAGAATCTGCCGCGCGAAGCGGGTTCCGACCGTGCCGAACATTACATCGCCATGGTGGAGGCCATCGCCGCGGCGGGAGCGGCGAAGCCGATTGCGTTCATCACGCCGGTTTCCCACAGCCAGAGCGATTATAGCCGTGCGCTGCGAGCGAAGTCGCCGCATGTGTCGTTCCTGCTGGAGGCCAACAAGGCGTTGCGCACCATCGAGAGCGTGGTGCGTCGCGACGAGCTTGAGCGGTTGGCGAAGCCGTCGCCGAGAGCGCCGGCGACAGCCGCGGAGACGGCTGCTTCGGCGCGCATGCGCACATTGGCAAGCCAAGGCGCAACTGCGCTGAACGAGGTCGAGTTCGAAGGAATTACTGCGAGCCTACGGCATCGTGGTCCCGGCAGAGATCGCGGCGCATTCGCCGGATGAAGCCGTGAAGGCCGCGCAGACGATCGGGTTTCCGGTCGTCCTCAAAGGAGTTTCGGCCAGGCTCCCGCACAAGTCCGACGCTGGCGCGGTCGTGTTGCATCTGGCCGATGATGAGCAGGTCCGCGCCGCTTACCAGCGGATTACCGACAACGTTCGCCGCGCCGGGGTCGATCGGCTCGACGCCATGCTGGTCTGCCAGCAGGTCAGCGGCGGCTTGGAGCTCGTGCTTGGCCTTCACCGCGATCCCGAAATGGGTCTTGTGGTGATGGCCGGCAGCGGCGGCGTGCTTCTCGAACTGACCAAGGATGTCGCCTTTGCGGCGCCTCCGATCACGGCGGACAAGGCGCGCGCCATGCTCGCGCGCACGCACGCCGCGCAGCTGATGAGCGGCTATCGCGCCGCCGAGGTGCTCGACACCGAGGCCGTGGTGAGCGCGCTCGTTGCGTTGGGCCGTATCGCCGACGATCTCGCCGACGTCATCCAGTCGATCGACATCAATCCGTTTGTCGTCCTGCCGCGCGGCGGGATAGCGCTCGATGCCTTGTTCGTGCCGCGCAGCGACAAACCAAAATAGCAGGGAGGAAAGCGGCGATGCTGGACAAGTGGCGCGTCATCAAACAATGGCCGGAACTCATTCTCGAACAGCTTGAAGACGCCGGGGTGGCGCGGGTCACGCTCAACCGGCCCGACAAGCGCAATTGCCTGAATGAGGCGCTGGTCACGGCATGGTTCGACGCGCTCGACATCGTGCGCGACGACCGCGAGATCAAGACCGTGATCACCAAGGGCGCGGGGATTTGCTTCAGCTCCGGGCTCGATCTGCACTTCCTGCGCAAGGTCAGCGAGGAGCCGCGCGACTGGGATCGCCCGACCCTGACCGTCCAGATGGCCGAAGCGCTGCGCGCCTTTCCGCGCATCGTCATCGCGCAGGTGCACGGCTATTGCCTCGGCGGTGCGCTCGGCATCATGAACTGCCACGATCTTGTTTTCGCCGCCGATGACGCACAATTCGGCATGCCGGAAATTCTCCGCGGCAGCTTCGGCCAGCTCGTTACCTCGACGCTGGTTCACGGCGCGATCCCGATCAAGAAGGTTGCGCTGATGCAGCTTGTCGGCCGCAACATTTCCGGCGAGGAGGCGGACCGCTGGGGCATCATCTCGCAAGCGGTGCCGGCCGCAGAACTTGAAGATACCGTGACCGGCATCGCGCGCGAAATCGCCGCGCGGCACCTGGCGCCGCTCGAGCACTCGAAGATCACGGTGCAAATGGGCCGCGATCTGTCGCTGTCGCAGGCGATCCAGCTCGATCAATTGGTCGCCGCGCGCATGCGCCGCGTCGTCGATCCGACGGCGCATGTCGAAAACTATCTGAAATCGCAGAAGGGCGGCCCGAATCTGCGAATACAAGCGGCCCGACGTGTAGTTACGTTGGCGGCATGGGTGTTGTTGCGGCACGCGAGTCTTCTCACCGGGAGGTTATTTCCGAGACCGTCCTGTTATATGCCGATGCCGCGCGCTCAGGGTGGCTCACCTTGGGCTCCCGAGTTAACGGGTCATTAGGCCTTTGCATTAGCGGCAGGTTTAACATCTCCGTCGTAGAGTAACGTTTGGGAACGACTGGATAATTTCACGAGCATCGCTTTGCTGCCGATCAATCTCGTCTCCGATCTTGAAAAAGCAATTACGACTTGGTCAGCCGAAGTCGGCGCGATGCTGCATCAAATAACCGAGCTCTTCCTGGTCAATGTCGGGCATTATTCCGCCGAGCAATTGGACGTGTACGACGGCGTCTTAAGCGAGCTTGTCGCTAGAGTTGAAGTCGCCGCTCGCATAAAACTTGCCCAGCGGCTTGCGCCGATAGAAGGCGCGCCTCGAAATACAATCCGATCGCTGGCCCTTGACGATGCGATCGAGGTCGCCGAACCGATACTCACTCAATCCAGCGCGCTCGACGACGAGACCCTTTCCCGTTGCATAGCCACAAAGGGGCAAGAGCATCTGCTTGCCATTGCTACCCGCGATAAGATCAGTGAAGCGGTCAGCTATCAGTTGATAGCAAAGGGCAGCAGGAAGGTTCTCGGCACGCTAGCCAACAATTCCGGCGCGACAATTTCCGATCAGAGCTTCGGGATTCTCGTCCAGAAAAGCGTCGATGATGATTGGCTGTCGGAATGCGTCGCCGGAAGAAAAGACATTCCCGAACGGCACCTTCGCGAGCTTCTCTCGAAAGCGTCAGAAATCGTGCGGCAACGACTGATGACGACCAACCCGGAGCTTAGTGAAATCATTCAAGAGATTTTACCGCCTCATGCACCATCGGCCGCAAGCAAGATCGCAGGCCGATCGTTGGATTACAAGGCAGCCGAGCGTGTCGTCGGATCGCGGGAGCTTAACGAGGCGGTCGTGAACGAGTTTGCGAAGGACAAGAAACTCGCAGAAATCGTGGTCTCAATAGCGCAGCTGTCGGGTCTTTCGGTGGACGAGATCGAGCAGTTGTTCATGGCCACCTGGACAAGCCCTTTTGCCATCATTCTGAAAGCCATCGGTTTCCACTTGTCGACGCTGGAGGCGCTCTACCGGTCGCGCTTGTCAAGCGGCGAGGTCACGCGCAACGATTTGATACAGACGAAAGCGGAGTTCATTGCGATTCGCCGCCCTACCGCGGAGCGCATCTTGCGGTTTTTCTACGCAAAAAGAGCCGTCAAAATTTCAAACCTCTCGGGAGGTTTGTCGCTGGGCGATCGCGCCGGTTAGTGCGCGAAGGGTGCCTGGCGCCGATCAACGCGCCAAGCTGCCGGCCAGCAGTTCGAGAGCCGCGGCCGCGAACGCACGCATATTGGCGATCCGGTCGGAGCGCCCGGTTTCCAGCGTAATCGCCCGCTCGACCGTTCCCGCGATGGCGAGGCAACAGTGCCCGGCCGCGTCGCCGTAGCGATTGCCGCTCGGCCCGGCGGCGCCGGTTTCGCCAAGCCCCCATGTGGCCGTGAATTGCGCCTGGGCGCGGCGCGCGAGCAGGAGTGCGTGCGACTCGGTCGCCGGACGAAATTGCTCGAGCGCAGCATCGTCGATAGCAAGGAACTTGCTCTTCGCCTGACGCGTATAGGCGACGGCACCGCCGAGGAAGTAGACCGAGGCGCCGGGCATCGCGAGTAGCGCCGCCGAGATCAAGCCGCCGGTCGAGGACTCGGCAATTGCGATGGTCTCGCTCCGGGCCTTCAGTCGAGCGGCGATCGTTTCGGCAAGTGGCAGGAGATCGTTCAACCCTCCAGTTTCCTGTACTGAATTCCTCCAAACCTTAAATGTAGCGCGCCTGCAGGCGAACGGAAAGCCGCTCGCGAGCGGCTGAAAAAACAGAATCCCTAACCGCAACGATCGCGTCAACGATTGTCGCGCAGTCTTCACAAAACGCGAGCATACTTGCACTTGAGTGCAATGTTTCCATTGCGCTCTTCCAAAAGCATCAGCTTCGTCATGCCCTTGCCGGGCTCCTTCTTGAGTTGGGCCTGCCGATTGCGGAGCGACGCCTCAGTGAGCGGATCATCGATAAGCGACGAAAAGCCCGCATGCGATCCATTGCTGAGGGCCAATGCCGCAGATCGACCTGAGTCAATGTTTTTACGGAGGAGGCTGGCATGACCTTCAGCCAAGCGATCGCATCGGGATTTTCGAAGTACTTCATATTCTCAGGTCGAGCCCTGCAGTCGGAGTTCTGGTATTGGGTTTTGTTTGCTATTCTCGGTATGATCGTGACGCAGGTGTTCGACGGTATAATTTTCATTCATCGATCCGGAGAATTGCCGGCTTTGTCGCCGCTCCACTCGCCGCTCAACTTCCTGTTTATTCTGGTTCTACTTTTGCCGAGCCTCGCGGTTTCGGTGCGCCGGCTTCACGACGTCGACTTGGCGGGCTGGTGGATGCTGCTCGCGCCTACGGGAATCGGTATTGTCATCCTGCTCTATATGAAAAGCCAACAGGGCACGATCGGGTCCAACAAGTTCGGCCCCGACCCGCGGTCTTTGGGAAACACCACAGGTCGATTTGTCACTGGCTGAACGAGGGACGCTTGGTGAGCTGAGCCGCGTGCTCTCGCGGACAAATGGAATTGCACCGGGTTCGGACTTACTTGCGGACTCGGCGTGAGAGGGCTAAGCAAACATCCAAATTAAAAGGAAGCAGGTCACAATCAACGCGAGCGCAAGGGCCAATAGCTGGCCCATCTTGAACTCGTCAAAATCGGTAACGTCGATTGGCCCAATTCCATTGCAGATATCCAGATAAATTAATGATGCTGAATTCATTTCTCCCGTAGCACGCATTTTGTCAGATGCGCCTTTGATCGGTGCATGATTGTTGCAAGCTCATAGTTCCGATCCGGCGCCCAGCGGCAGGCACGGACTTCAACTGCAAAAGCCGCCGATCGGATGTTTGGGCACACGATAATGGTGGAGATGTTTGCTCAGGCGAAGACGCCGACGCGGCAGTGTCCGCGATCAGATACGGAACAATTCGGCAGGGAAGCTTCATGATGATCCCTCCGACCAAAAGCTCATGTGATAATCACTGCGCCTTTAGACCAGCGGTTCGGATCACCTTGCTCCACTTGTCGGTGTATTCGGCGATGAACTTTGCGAACTCGGCAGGCGAGGTTATAAATGCCTCCGCGCCTAAGTCTGCGAGGCGTGCTTTATGCGCCGGATCCGCAAGAGCCGCATTAACGGCTCCGTTGAGGATATTGATGATTTCTGCCGGCGTGTCCCTCGGCGCACCGATTCCTTGAAAAGCGATGGCTTCATAACCGGGCACCGACTCGCCCACGGTCGGGAGATCCGGCAGGACTTCCATGCGCTGTGCGGTCGTCACCGCCAATCCACGCACCTTTCCGGCGCTCACCGGCCCAAGCGCCGTGCTCACGACGTCGAACATGACCTGAACCCGGCCGCTCATGAGATCGGGCAACGCAGGCCCGGTTCCGCGATAGTTCACCGTAATCAGGTCGACGCCCGCCATGCGCTTGAACAACTCGCCCCAAAGGCCCGGTGCACTTCCCGGTCCCGCTGACGCCAGGTTGATCTTGCCCGGATTGGCCTTGGCGTAGGCGATGAACTCGGCAACCGTCCTCGCCGGAACCGAAAGATTTACCTCCATGACGCCGCCCACGCGCGCGAAACTTGCGACCGGCGCGATGTCCCGGATGAAATTGAAATCGAGATTGTCGTAGAACGACATGTTCCATGCGTTGGCCGCGGCACACATCAGGAGCGTGTAGCCGTCGGGAGTGGCCCGCGCCGCCTCGGCTGCTGCGATATTGCTGCTCGCACCCGGCCGATTATCGACGATGAATTGCTGACCGAGCCGTTCCGACAGCCATTGAGCAATCAGCCGCGCGCTGATGTCGAGTGGGCCCCCGGCGGTAAAGCCGACCAGCAAGTGCACCGGACGCGCCGGATAACTCAGTGCGCCCGCACTCCGGCACACCGCTGGAAGCGCGACAGCACATGCTGCCAGTTGCAAGAAGGTACGACGGGGAAGTTCCATGGCATTCCCCCCACGAGCTTGAGTGTGCCTTCTGCAATGCAGAAGGCGTCCGAACCAACACCTCTTTAATTTTAAAGTTGCTCGCCCGCCGGGGGCACAATCGCTGCCTTTGACTTCGCGGAAGTCGGCATGTCCCGCTGGCAGCTCAACGATAACCTACGCCAATTTCACAGCCGAGTATAGGGAAGCGATGTTGTCCTTTCGCACCAAACGGAAGTGCCGCTCACGATCACGAATGTCTGTTTTGAGGATAAAATGGACTATCGCACGACCGACGAAAGCTCAGCAAAGAACGGCCGATCCCTGCGATGCGCGCCAGGTCCCGTGCGTTGAGCGAATAGCGCGTCTCGTCGCCACAAAAAAACCCCAAGCAAATTACGCGCTTGGGGCTGTTGAGTTGTTGCCTCGATTTTTAGGCTTATGGTCCAGGCGGCAGGGGTGTCGGGGGGATGGGGTGCCGCTTGGCTGCCTAACACGCAACATCTAACGGCGTTGCTGGCGGATGGTTTTGATTTAGATCAACCGCAGGGGGTCGGCAGAGGTGGAAGGAAGCGCCACTTTCGACAATGTCTGCCTTGGGGGATAGGTGAAGTCGCGCGACTCTTTGACTGTCAACGGCCTCTACTGCGATGCGTGACGACACAATGCCTAAGGCGAGGCCGTGGTTGATTTGATTGGCAGAAAAAATTGAAACAATGCGCCGCCCATTTTCTCACTGGACTGCGCCGATAGTCGGCCGCCATGACGCTCGATGATCATCCGACTAATGGCTAGTCCTAATCCCGTTCCATGGGACTTCGTCGTAACAAAGGGATCGAATATCCCGTCCAATTTCTTCGGGTCAATTCCCGGTCCTGAGTTCCTCCACCGCTACGATGATTTCGTCGCGGTCGTGGCGCTCGGTTCTCACTCGCAGCACCCGACTTGCATGATTGACGGTATTCATCGCCTCGACTGCATTATGGACCAAGTTGAGAATGACTTGCTCCAACTGGCCCCGGTGGCCCATGACCATCGGCAGGTCAGGTGTCAGCTCGACGCGGGCTAAAACGCGATGATCCTTTAATTCGTCTCGCAGGATGCGTAGCGAGGCAAGAGCAACCTCGTTCACGTCAACCGCCCGCTCTTCGTGCTCGCCTCGCCTGAACAAGGAGCGAATGCTGTCCAACACCTCGCTGGCACGGCGAGTGTCGCTGATCATCCGGGCAAAGGCGCCCCGCACCTCGTTGAAATCCGGCGGCGTCTTGGCGAGCCAGCGTAGGCCCGCATTGCCGTTTGTTGTGATCGCCGCCAACGGCTGCTTCACCTCATGAACGATTGAACTCGTAATTGCGTCGATGTTCGTAAGCTTATTCTCTCGTTCGCGTAGGAGCATCATGTTTGAACGACCGAGCCGGGCATACAGTTTTGTCGTCTCCGCCAGAAGAACGATCAGTACGACGGTCGCTGTGATGAGCGAATATATGCGGATTGCGTAAAAGCCTAAACTGTAACGAGGAGTTAGAAGCAGCCCGGTTATCGCCCCTTCCGAAATCCACGCCAACATCACGACCATGAGCCATTGATCGAGCAGCGTGTATCGACGGCGCCATAGCATTGCGAGCGCAAGCCCACTTTCGAGTAGGCTTAATATAACGAAATACCGCGAGATCGGTGCAATACGTCTGTCGTCCAAAAAAAAGTGTGGGAGAAAGCCTTCCCCTGCGACGGCAAGCCATGTCAATCCGCATACAATACAGATTGTGATCGCCACACTCCAGCCGATCGCGGATCGCGCTGAACTACGGAGTTCGTTGTTCGTCCGACGTATGTCCTGTGGCCAAGCGTAGAGGATCACGGCAGCGGGAAAACCAAAATGCCAGAAAACGTAGATCCAAGCCGTGTTCTGCAAGCCGTCGCCGAGAAGTCCCGTCGGCGCAAACGCGCCAGGAAAACTGAGCGCATATGGAACGACCATGAATGCCGTAAAGAGATAGCCGTTGGCGAGCACCAAGATGGCAGCTGAGCGAATAATTGAGAATTGAGCGAACAATAGAGTAGCGGTGATTGTATCGTTGACGAACAATAGGGCTGCCAAGGTTGGGATAAATCCGTCAAGCCGCAGAGATAGAGCGGCGAGCGGCGTCGTCTTTCCGACGATCACCGTTAAGACGAATACCATCAGCAAGACAGCTGCAGTGGCGCGCGCCAACCAACGCTGAGCCGATGTCGGCGGCAGAGTCGCTAGCAGGAAACCAGGATCGTACGATACTTCGTGTTCAGCCAATATGGCCCCTACATAACAGTATACGCACCACCGACCACCAGGGCGCGCGTTGATACGGAATTGAGAAAATCTCCAAATAGCTGAAATGTGATCGGAACATAATCATATTCTGAACTTGCCGAAAGCCCCGCCTTGACCTGCTGACTAATGCCTGCGCGCGTCACGGGCACCACGTGACATGGGCCCCGCATGTTTGACAAACACCTTTGCGGCTCGAAAATTTTTTGAGCAGTCGCGCAAAAAAAGACTTTTGCAACGGATTTGGGAGGAAAGCGAACATTGAGCACGCCGCATTCGGCGGCTTCAGCCTATAGGCCGCGTGCAAGGAGCACTTAGTCCCCGTTCGCTACTTTGCGGCACCCCTGAATGCCGAACTACGCCGCGGCGCGGGCCTTGTCGCCGCGCGCCAGCGACTCCAGCACCTCGTCAACCGTCTGTACGTCGCCGAACTGGCCGTAGAACGCCGACAGTGAGGCGTTGTGTTCTTCGTCGGTTTGGGTGGCAAGGCCGTCCGACACCATGATGGTCTTGAAGTTGCACATCATCGCGTCGCGGGCTGAGCTCTCGCAGCACACGTTAGTGGCGGTGCCGGTGATCAGCACGGTGTCGATGCCGCGGTCGCGCAGATGGCGCTCGATGTCGGATGAGCCTTGGAGAAAGGCGCTGTAGCGTTTCTTCGTCACCTGCGCGTCTTCCGGGCGAATGTCGTTTAAGTGCCAGTATTCATAGCCGTCCGCGCCGATTTCCATCGATTTCAGCCGCCGCTCCGAGCGCTCCGGAGTTTGCAGGTAATCGTGATAGTTCGACCAGCTCTCGCGAGTGTCCGCGGTGGTGTTGCGGATCCAAACGACGTGTCCGCCGCGGCGGCGCAGTTCCGCGGCCAGCCGGTTGATGTTCGGCACGATCTCGCGCGCCAACGGGACCTCGCTCTGGTGTCCCGGCTTGACGAAGTAGTTCTGCATGTCGATGACCAGAAGCGCGGTTCGGCGCGGATCGATCGTGTCGAACGGATGGGGCTTGCCGAGACGCTTTTCGACGCGAGCCACGGCGTCTTTGGACAGTGCGATCTTGTGCATTTCGCCGCCTCGTTTCTGCGCCCGATTGGGCTTCGCTGTATCGTTGCCTGCCGATATTTTCGCCGAATGCGCGCTTAGCCACAAGCCCGCGGATCATGTTATTCGAGGACGGAGATCGCGGTCGGTCCGATGTGGCATCCGTGTTGCACGCCATGCGCTAGCCGATACGGATGAACGACGGGATTGGATTGATGACGCCGAGTTGGGAGTTCTGGATCGATCGCGGCGGCACCTTCACGGACGTGATCGGCCGCCGGCCGGACGGCGCGCTCCTCACGCACAAGTTGCTGTCGGAAAATCCCGAAGCCTATCGGGATGCTGCGGTCGAGGGCATTCGGCACTTGCTCGGCCTGTCGGGCGGTGAGCCTATCCCGAGCGAGCGTATCGGCGCCGTGAAGATGGGAACCACGGTTGCGACCAATGCGCTTCTGGAGCGCAAGGGCGACCGCACGCTTCTGCTCATCACGAAAGGTTTCCGCGATGCGCTGCGCATCGGCTATCAGGCGCGGCCGAAAATTTTTGCGAAGCACATCATCAAGCCCGACATGCTGTATGAGCGCGTGGCCGAGATCGACGAGCGCGTGCGCGCCGACGGCACGGTCGAACGCGAGCTCGATCTCGACGCCGCGCGGCGTGAGCTTTTGCAGGCGAAAGAGGACGGCATCCGCGCCGTCGCCATCGTCTTCATGCACGCTTATCGCTACAGCGAGCACGAACAGCGGGTCGCGGCGCTCGCCCGTGAACTCGGTTTCGAGCAAGTCTCGGTCAGCCACGAAGTGTCGCCGCTGATCAAGCTCGTCGGCCGCGGCGATACCACGGTCGTCGATAGTTATCTGTCGCCGATCCTGCGCCGCTACGTGGCCCAGGTGGCGGACGAGTTGTCGTCTATTCCCTCCCCCCCTGTGGGGGAGGGTAGGGAGGGGGTGGCGACGCCAAGTGCTGGTCGTCGCCGAATGCACAAGACCTTGCCACCCCCACCCCTAACCCCTCCCCACAAGGGGGAGGGGAAACGAAGCTCATGTTCATGATGTCGTCGGGCGGTTTGACGGCGGCCGAATTGTTTCGCGGCAAGGACGCGATCTTGTCGGGCCCGGCTGCCGGCGTCGTTGGCATGGCGGAGACCGGGCGGGCGGCCGGATTTTCTCGTCTGATCGGTTTCGACATGGGCGGCACCTCGACGGACGTGTCGCATTTCGCCGGCGAGTACGAGCGCGCGTTCGAGACCGAGGTGGCGGGCGTGCGTATGCGCGCGCCGATGATGCTGATCCACACCGTCGCGGCCGGCGGCGGCTCGATCCTGCACTTCGATGGTGCGCGGTTTCGCGTCGGCCCCGATTCCGCCGGCGCCAATCCAGGGCCCAAGTGCTATCGCCGCGGCGGCCCGCTCGCCGTGACCGATGCCAACGTCATGGTCGGCAAGCTGATCCCCGACTTCTTTCCGAAAATATTCGGGCCGCAGCAGAATCTGGCGCTCGATTCCGACGCGGTGCGCTCGGCATTCGCAGCGCTGGCGAAGGACATCGGCGACGGCCGCACGCCCGAACAGGTCGCCGACGGCTTCATCAAGATTGCCGTCGAGAACATGGCGAATGCGATCAAGAAGATCTCGGTGCAGCGCGGCTATGACGTGACGCGCTACGCGCTCAACTGCTTTGGCGGCGCCGGCGGCCAGCATGCCTGTCTGGTCGCCGATGCGCTCGGCATGACCAGCGTGCTGATCCATCCGCTGTCCTCGCTTCTGTCAGCTTACGGCATGGGCCTTGCCGACATCCGCAGCGTGCGCCAGCAGGCGATCGAAGAGCCGTTCGGCGATAAGGCGCGCGGGACGCTGGAGAAGGTGGCGCAGAAGCTTTCGGCCGCCGCCATCAAGGAAGTCGCGGGCCAGGGTGTCGCCGCCAACAAGATCGCGCTGCATGTGCGCGCCCATATCCGCTACGCCGGCACCGACACCGCGCTGATCGTGAACGCGGGCGCCTTTCATCCCCCCTTCAAAGGCAAAGTGAAGCTCGCGTCGCTGCAGGCGATGAAATCCGCCTTCGAGCGAGCCCACAAGGCGCGCTTCGGGTTCGTCGATCGCAAAAAGGCATTGGTCATCGAGGCGGTTTCGGTCGAAGCGGTCGGCGGCGGCGCGACCTTCAAGGAGAAAGTGCGGAAAACCAGGCGCGCGAAGCTGCCGGCTCCGGCACGGCGCACGCGTTTCTTCTCCAACGGCAAATGGCAGCGTGCGCTGGTCTACACCCGCGACACGCTCGTGCCGGGACATAAAGTGAAGGGCCCGGCGATCATCATCGAACCGCACCAGACGGTTGTCGTCGAGCACGGCTGGCAGGCCGAACTGACAGCGAAGGACCATCTGGTGCTGCGCCGCGTGCAGAAGCTCGCCCGCGCCCGCGCGATCGGTACCCACGCCGATCCGGTGATGCTCGAAGTATTCAACAATCTCTTCATGTCGATCGCCGAGCAGATGGGCGTGGCGCTGCAGAACACCGCCTATTCGGTGAACATCAAGGAGCGGCTCGATTTTTCCTGTGCGGTGTTCGACGGTACCGGTTCGCTGGTCGCCAATGCGCCGCACATGCCGGTGCATCTCGGCTCCATGGATCGCGCGGTCGAGACCATCATTCGCGAGAACAAGGGCAAGGTTCGTCCGGGCGACGTCTACGCAATCAATGCGCCCTATAACGGCGGCACCCATCTGCCGGACATCACCGTCTGCACGCCGGTTTTCGACGGCGGCAAAATCCTGTTCTGGGTGGCCTCGCGCGGCCATCACGCCGATGTGGGCGGCATTTCGCCGGGCTCGATGTCGCCGAACGCAACCACGATCGAACAGGAAGGCATCTATATCGACAATTTCATGCTGGTCGATCGCGGACGCTTCCGCGAGAAAGAGATCTACGCGCTCTTCAAGGGCGGCAAATATCCGGCGCGCAACCCACTGCAGAACATCAACGACATCAAGGCGCAGATCGCCGCCAACGAGAAGGGCGGCCAGGAGTTGCGCAAGATGGTGCGCCATTTCACGCTGCCGGTGGTCCGCGCCTATATGCGCCACGTGCAGGACAATGCCGCGGAGAGCGTGCGCCGTGTCATCGACCGGCTGCATGACAGCGCCTTCGAGGTCGAGATGGATCAGGGCACCGTGATCAAGGTGCGGATCAAGGTCGACAAGAAGAAGCGCGAAGCGACCGTCGATTTCACCGGCACGAGCCCGCAGCAGCCGACGAACTTCAATGCGCCGGAGCCGGTGACGCGCGCCGCGGTGCTCTATGTGTTCCGCGTCATGGTCGACGACGACATTCCCATGAACGCCGGATGCCTGCGCCCCATTCGCATCATCATTCCCAAGAAGTCGATGCTCACGCCGGAATATCCCGCCGCCGTCGTCGCCGGCAACGTCGAGACCTCGCAGGAGGTGACAAATTGCCTGTTCGCCGCGCTCGGCGCCATGGCGGCGGCGCAGGGCAGCATGAACAATCTCAATTTCGGCAATGCGCGTTATCAGTATTACGAGACGATCTGTTCCGGCTCGCCGGCCGGCCCAGGTTTTCCGGGCACCGATGCCGTGCATACTCACATGACGAACACGCGGCTCACCGATCCGGAAGTTCTGGAGTTCCGTTTTCCGGTGGTGCTCGAGGATTTTCACATCCGCAAGGGCTCCGGCGGCCGCGGCGAGTGGAACGCCGGCGACGGTGTCCGCCGTACCATCCGCTTTCTGGAAAAGATGGAATGCACGATTCTGTCGGGCCACCGGAAGGTGCGGCCGTTCGGCCTTGCCGGCGGCGAAGACGGTCAGGTCGGCGAGAACTGGGTACGGCGCAACGACGGCCATATGGAACGGCTCGCCGGCGCTGACGCCACAACCATCGACGCCGGCGAGGCCATCATCATTCAGACGCCGACGGCGGGGGGTTATGGGAAGCCGCGGGCATAATAACCGTCATCCTGAGGTGCCCGCGCTATGGCAGGGCAAACGGAGCACACTTGGCTGCGATGCGCGGGCCTCGAAGGATGAGCGGCCCTGCGGTTGCCCTTCGAGGCTCAGCGCTTCGCACTGAGCACCTCAGGGTGACGAACTCGTTCCGGCTGCCCGGTGCGATATCGAATATTTCATGCTTGCCTTGCGGCCTTGCCAATAGAAGCTGTAGTCGGCAACGACGCTGCCGCCGTCCGGCAGCGGCAGCACGGCGTTGCAGACGACTTCCTCCTTGCTGCTCGAAATCGTCTTGATCGGCTCAAAGCGCAGCGGCTCGAACTTGAGCTGCTTGAGGACGTCGCCGAGCGTCCTCTTGGCGCGTTCGGAGTTGCATGCCGGCAAAGTGATGTAATCCTGAAGCCCGTTGTAAAGGACCACCACGGCGACCGCGATGACCGGCAACCCAAGGATCCTGAAGGCCAAACGATGCTTGCCGCCGCGCGGTGGTGCGGCGGATCCAGACGGCCCTTTCCATCGAGAGGCGCGTACTGGCGGTCGATTGTCCGGGGCCATTGCCAACCGTTTTAGACGGCTTTGACGATCTCTTCCGTCATCTTCTTGGCGTCGCCAAGCAGCATCATGGTGTTGTCGCGATAAAAGAGCGGGTTGTCGATGCCGGCATAACCCGATGCGAGCGAGCGCTTGTTGAACATCACCGTGCCGGCCTTCCACACCTGCAGCACCGGCATGCCGTAAATCGGCGATTTCTGGTCTTCCTCGGCGGCCGGATTGGTGACGTCGTTGGCGCCGATCACGTAGGCGACGTCAGCCTGGGCAAATTCCGAGTTGATGTTTTCCAGTTCGAAGACTTCGTCGTACGGCACGTTGGCCTCGGCGAGCAGCACGTTCATGTGGCCCGGCATGCGGCCGGCGACCGGATGGATGGCGTATTTGACCTCGACGCCTTCCGCCTTGAGTTTGTTCGCCATTTCGCGCAGCGCGTGCTGCGCCTGCGCCACCGCCATGCCGTAACCCGGCACGATGATGACCTTGCCGGCGTTCTTGAGGATGAAGGCGGCGTCCTCAGCCGAGCCGATTTTGACGGGCCGGTCGCCGGCGGCCGCCGCAGGTCCGGCCACTTCGCCGCCGAAGCCGCCGAGAATGACCGAGATGAACGAACGGTTCATGCCCTTGCACATGATGTAGGACAGGATCGCGCCCGAGGAGCCGACCAGTGCGCCGGTGATGATCAGCGCCGAATTGCCGAGCGTGAAACCGATGCCGGCCGCGGCCCAGCCCGAATAGGAATTCAGCATCGAGATCACGACCGGCATGTCGGCGCCGCCGATCGGGATGATGATCAGAACGCCGAGCAGGAACGAGATCGCCGCGATCAGCCAGAACGCGACGTGCTGCTGCTGCTCGAAGAACCACACGATCAGGGCGACGAGCGTAATGGCCAGCGCGATGTTGATGGCATGGCGCGCCGGCAGCGTGATCGGTTTGCCGCTCATGCGGCCGGACAGCTTCAGAAACGCGATCACCGAGCCGGTGAACGTAATGGCGCCGATGGCGACGCCGAGCGACATTTCGATCAGGCTTTGGTGGTGGATGGCCCCTTCGCTGCCGATGCCGAAGGCGGCGGGGGCATAAAGCGCACCGGCCGCGACCAGCACCGCGGCCATGCCGACCAGCGAGTGGAAGGCGGCGACAAGCTCCGGCATCGACGTCATCGGCACGCGCCGCGCAATCACCGCGCCGGTGCCGCCGCCGATCGCCATGCCGACCACCACCAGCGCCCAAGCGCTGATCGAGGCCGGCGGGTGCGACGCCAGCGTCGTGGCGATGGCGATCGCCATGCCCACCATGCCGAACATATTGCCGCGCCGGCTGGTCTCCGGGTTCGACAGGCCGCGAAGCGCCATAATGAAAAGGGCGCCGGCGACCAGATAGGACAGCGCGGCGAGATCGGCGCTCATGGAGGTGTCCTTCCTGTCACTTCTGCTTCCGCTGGAACATGCCGAGCATGCGTTTCGTGACCAGGAAGCCGCCGAAAATATTGACCGAGGCGAAGGTAAGCGCGACGAAGCCGAGCGCCCGCGCCCAGATCGGTCCGGAATCGTTGCTCACCAGCGCAACGCCGACCGCAAGCAGCGCGCCGACGACGATGACGGATGAAATCGCGTTCGTCACCGACATCAGCGGCGTGTGCAGCGCAGGCGTGACCGACCACACCACATAATAGCCGACGAACACGGCAAGCACGAAAATCGAAAGGCGGAACACGAATGGATCGACCATGTCGCTCGCCGCCGCTTGGGCGCCCGAGGTTGCCGTCGCGATGATGTCGAGTTGGCCGAGGACCGACAGGGTCACCATCCGGAGTCTCCTGTTTGAAATTCTCTACGCCGCGCTCTTCGGCTTGAAATTCGGATGAACGATTGCGCCGTCGCGCGTCAGCGCCGTCGCCTTGACGATCTCGTCGTCCCAGTTGACGGCAAGCGCTTTTGTCTTCTTGTCGATGAGATTTTCCAGGAACGCGTAGAGGTTCTTGGCGTAGAGGTTCGACGCCGTGGCAGCAAGGCGTCCGGGCACATTGCGATAGCCGACCACTTTGACGCCGTTCTGTTCGGTCACCGCGTCGGCGCTGACGCCCTCCACGTTGCCGCCGCGCTCGACCGCGAGGTCGACGACCACTGACCCAGGCCGCATCGACGTCACCATGTCCTTGGAGATCAGGCGCGGCGCCGGCCGGCCGGGAATGAGCGCCGTGGTGATGACGATGTCCTGCTTCTTGACGTGATCGGCGACCAGTGCGGCCTGCTTCGCCTGATACTCCTTGGACATTTCCTTGGCGTAGCCGCCCGCAGTTTCGGCGGCCTTGAATTCCTCGTCTTCGACCGCGATGAATTTTGCGCCGAGGCTTTCGACCTGCTCTTTGGCCGCCGGCCGCACGTCAGTCGCGGTGACGACAGCGCCGAGACGGCGGGCGGTCGCGATCGCCTGCAGGCCGGCGACGCCGGCGCCCATGACGAATACTTTGGTGGCCGGCACTGTGCCGGCCGCCGTCATCATCATCGGCAGCGCGCGGCCGAATTCGGCCGCAGCATCGATCACAGCGCGGTAGCCCGCGAGATTGGCCTGGCTCGACAGCACGTCCATCACCTGCGCGCGGGTAATGCGCGGTAACAGCTCCATGGCAAACGCCGTAATGCCGGCCTCGGCCATCGCGCGCAGCGCCGCGTCGTTGCCATAAGGGTCCATGATGGCGATGACGATCGCGCCCTTCTTCAGGCGTGAGAGTTCGGCGGGCTCGGGCCGCCGCACCTGGAGAACGATATCGGCGCCGTTCACCGCATCGGCGCTCACGCTGGCGCCCGCGGCCGTGTAGTCGGAATCGAGAATGCCGGATTTGATGCCGGCGCCCGGCTGCACGGCGACTTCGGCGCCAAGCCCGACCATTTTCTTGACTGTTTCCGGAACCGCGGCCACCCGCGGCTCGCCCGCATCGGTCTCGGCAGTCACCGCAACCTTCATGAGTCCTCCCGGCGGCTACCCGTGATTGTGGGCCGGGCCATTCGCCAATGCCGTCATACGCGATGAAGTCACGTCAAGAAGATTGCCATCAGGATCACGATCGTGGCGACCACCGCCGTCATCACCTTTACCATTGTAATGAAAGATCGGTACGTCTGTTCATGGGCGGCGTAATCGTTGCCCGTCGCAGTCGCGTATTCGATCTCACCGTGGTCGGCCATCGCGCGTCTCCCTTGCCCCGCCGCTCGCGGGATTAGCGTAATTGCCTGCGCAGAGCAACGGGATGAGGTTGCGGCAAACGAATTTTCGCCTGTTTGTCATGAAGCGGCGCGTCAGGCACGGGGACGGGCGAATACGGCCTCGCCCATCACAACGGTTTGGCTTGCCGGGAGGTGGCCGAATCCCTACTCTCAGCTATGGAGACAAGGCTGCTTTGGTCTTCACCCTCCGCTGAAAACTGTTCGAGACGCAAGGTCGCGAACCCCCGTCAGCAACGCAATCCGTCACGGACAACGATCATGCTCAGAAAAGAACAAAACGAGCTTTTGACCCAGACCGGCCCAGGCACGCCGATGGGGCAGCTGTTCCGCTCCTACTGGATGCCGGTGCTGCTCGCCGAGGAATTGCCGGAGAACGATTGCCCGCCGGTGCGGGTCAAAGTCCTCTCGGAGCGGCTGCTCGCCTTTCGCGATTCCAACGGCGAGTACGGCCTGATCGATGAATTCTGCGCCCACCGCGGTGTGTCGCTGTGGTTCGGCCGCAACGAGGAGGGCGGGTTGCGCTGCCCGTACCACGGCTGGAAATACGATGTGAACGGTCAGTGCATCGACGTTCCGTCGGAACCGGCCGAAAGCGGTTACTGCAACAAGGTCAAGCTGACGTCATATCCGCTGGTGAAGATCGGCGCGGTGCTGTGGGCCTATCTGGGTCCGAAGGACAAGCAGCCGCCGCTGCCTGAGTGGGAATTCGCGCTGGTGCCGCCCGAGCAGACCTTCGTCTCCAAGCGCCTGCAGGAATCGAACTGGCTGCAGGCGATGGAAGGCGGCATCGATTTAAGCCACGTGTCGTTTCTGCATCGCGGCGATCTGGGTTCCGATCCGCTGTTCAAGGGCGCCAAGGGCAACCAGTACAATCTTTCCGACATGCAGCCGCATTTCGAGGTCGTGGAGCAACCCGGTGGCCTCTTTATCGGCGCGCGGCGCAACGCGGAAAGCGGAAAATACTATTGGCGCATCACGCCGTGGGTCATGCCCTGCTTCACCATGATCCCGCCGCGCGGCGATCATCCCGTGCACGGGCACTTCTGGGTGCCGATCGACGATGAGAATTGCTGGGCGTGGAGCTACGACTTCCACCCGGTGCGGGCGCTGACCAAGACCGAGGTCGATGCGATGCAAGACGGCGCCGGCATCCACTGCAAATATATTCCGGGCACCTACCGTCCGCTCGCCAATAAGGACAACGATTATCTGATCGATCGCGCGGCGCAGCGGGCCGGCAAGACCTATAGCGGCGTCGCCGGCTTTGCCATGCAGGATGCGTCGTTGCAGGAAAGCATGGGTCCGATCTGCGACCGCACCAAGGAAAACCTGGTGTCGACCGACAACGGCATCATCATGGCGCGCCATCGCCTGATGCGCGCCGCCAAGGCTTTGGTCGACAAAGGCGTCGTGCCTCCCGGCGTCGATCCTGCGCACCATAGGATCCGGTCGTGCTCCGTGGTGCTGCCGCCCGATGTGGCGTTCAAGGACGCCGCCAAAGAGGCGCTCAGCCGGCAGCCGGGCAAAGCGCATACGTCGGTCTGATGCGTTTGTGGTCCGTCTCCTGCGCGGCCGAGCAAACTAAGAAACTGGGAACCCATGACCGGACCGAAGCTCAAGACCGTCACCCGCACCCAGGGCAACAATCAGGCGCTCAAGGACGGCAGCGTCCAACCGAAGACGTTTGAATTCGCGTTCGAAGAGGTCGACCCACTCATTGCCGCGTTTCGCCGCATGGTGCGCGGCAACGAGTTCGACATCTGCGAGATGGCGATCACCACCTATATCTGCGCCAAGGCTTACGGGAAGCCGATGACGGCGGTGCCGGTGTTTCTGGTACGCGCGTTTCATCACGGCGCCATTCTGGTGAACGCCAAGGCCGGCATCAGCACGCCGAAGGACCTTGAAGGCAAGAAGGTCGGCGTCAACCGCGGCTATACGGTCACCACCGGCGTTTGGGCGCGCGGCATTCTACAGCGGGAATATGGCGTCGACCTGAGTAAGATCACCTGGGTGCTATCGGGTGACGAGCACGTCGCCGAATACAAGGCGCCCGCGAACGTCGTGCCGATGGAGCCGGGCAAGAAAATGGACGACATGCTCGTCTCGGGCGAGCTTGTGGCCGCGATCGGCGTTGACGTGAAGCATCCTGACATAAAGCCGCTCATTCCAAATGCGCTCGATGCCGGTCTCGCGGCACTGCGCCGCGACGGCCTCTACCCGATCAATCATACCGTGGTGATCAAGGACGAGTTGATCGCCAAGCATCCCGAGCTGGCCGCTGATGTGTTCAACACCTTCGCCGAGGCGAAGCGCCGCTATGTCGAGCGACTCAAGGCCGGCAAGATCGAGAAGCCGACGGACGTCGACAACGTGCACCGCCGTGTCATGGAGATCACCGGCGACCCGTTGCCCTATGGCATCGCGCCCAATCACAAGGTGCTCGACGAGCTCATCGGCCACGCGCTCACGCAGGGCATCATCACCAAGCCGGTCACGGTGGACGAACTGTTCGTTCCAAGCACGCGCGCACTGGTCGGCTGACGAATTTTCCGCCGATCGCGCCGTCCGCTGCTCGTGCTTGTGTGCGCCATCGGCGGGCGAGGATCGATATGAGCAAGGCCGAAGCGAACCTGACCGGCGTTTGGCACGGCCTTTACACATATTCGGATGGCCGTTCGGTCTCGTTCGTGGCGACGCTGATCGATTCAGGGCTTTCGCTGAGCGGCTCGGTTCACGAGCCGCGCACTTTCGGCAATGCTCCGGGCGGAAGGCTTTACGCCAGCCTCTCCGGATCGCGGCAAGGGGCTTCAGTTGTTTTTCTGAAAATCTATCAGAACGCCGGCACGATGTACGGCTCCGTCCACTACGAGGGTAGCCTGAACGGCGATGGCACGGAGATCGAAGGCCGCTGGGCGATCGGCAAAAAACGCACCGGAAAGTTTCTGATGATCCGGTCCGCGGGCAAAGCCGCCGAGGTGGAGCGAAAGCAATCCATTCGCATCTGACCGTGCGTCGAGACTGAAGCGCGATCGTTTCATACCCGCAGCGACAATTTCTGACCTGTCATGCTCCGCCACCGGGTCCGGCCCGAAGTGGCCGGCCCGATGACAAGCTCCGGGGAGCATCCAGTACTCACAGCGTTCAATGTGGCCCAATGATTACTGGATCATCCGCCTTCGCGGATGATGACAAGATAGAGTCGGTGGCCAAGTCGGGGCATGCTTTTTCCGGATCAGGCTCTAAATATTGTCCGTCGCGGCACTCTTGCCAGCGATATAGCCTTGGCACACCGCGCGCGGCAGGCCATGCATGGTGAAGCCGCCCGCTGACTCGCCGCCGCAATAGAGGCCCGGGATGGCGGCTCCGTTCATATCGATGACCTGGCAGCGCGCATTGATGCGCAGCCCCGCGCGCGTGTCATGGATGACCGGCGTCGCCCAGGCTGCATAAAACGGCGGCCTGGCGATCTTGTAGAGCGGCTTCGGCTTGCCGAAATCATCGTCTTTGCCGGAATCAACAAACGAGTTGTAGCGCGCGACGGTGGCGGCGAGATTCTGCGGCGGCATCGGCACGCGCTGATACTTCATCACGATCTTGCCGGCGAGTTCTTCGATGCTGTTCGCGCTGAAGAAGAAGCCTTCGCCGATATCGACATGCGGCGGTGAGGGTTCCCACGTCTCGCGCACGACCGCATCGGCGTCGAAGATCGCCCAGATCGGGCCGCCGCCGTTATGGCCGTCGCCGATGCCGGCGAGCGCGGCGTTGATGAAATTGCCGGGATCGTATCTGACGTTCTTGGCGTTGAGGTAACTGTACGGCTCGTACGGATTGGTGCTCATATAGGTGTTGTAGTTGAAGTGGTGGCCGCACTCGTCATAGAAGCGCTGGCCCAGCATGTTGACCAGGATGACATCCTGCCAGTCCTTGACCGCAAGCCCGATGGCGCGCGCCTGGTCGAACACTTCGCTGCTCGGATACCAGCGCACGTTGACATAGCCGTATTGGCAGCCGATCGCGCCCGGCTTGGTGATGCCTGAGCCATACTCGCCGGAAAAGTTTGTCAGCCCCCACAATGCGGCGCCGATGTCCATCGCGGCCAACTCGCCGCTGGCGTCCTGATCCGACCACGGCATGCCGGCCAGACCGCAATATTCCTCGGTGAGCCGCGGGTCGAACATGCGCCGGAAGTTGACGTTGCCGGACGAGCCGCCGGTGCCGATGATGACCGCTTTGCGGGCGCGAATATTGAGTTGCGTGCCGTTGTGGTCGACGGCGATGCCGGTGACGCGGCCGGATTTCGGCGCCTCGCGGTGGATCGCTGTCATGCGGTGCTCGAGCAGTACTTCCACGCCGGCCTTGAGCGCCGCGGCGTGGAGCGGCCGAATGAGGCCGGCGCCGCCCCTGGTTTGCGGGCCGCCCCTGGTGTCCGTGTCGTTCGGATCAGCCGGCTTTCCGGTATGGGCCATCGGCCAATCCGCGACGTCGATCTGCATGGTGCGCAGCGCCGAAACGCCGATTTCGTGGCCGACGCTGTTTGGTCGCCTGTCGAGGACTTTCACGCCATGGGCCAGCAGGAATTCAAATGCGGCGACGCTGTTGTCGGCAAAGGCGCGAATGATCTCGCGGTCGTTATAGCGATAGGGCGGCGCGCCATTGGTCTCGACCACCGACCAGTCGGTCAAATCCCGAAAGAACTGGTCGGGCGAATCCTCGATGCCGTATTTCTTCTGGTAGCTGGTGCCGCCGCCGAGCGGCAGATTACCGCCTGAGGTAATGGCGTGACCGCCAATGTGATTTTGCGCCTCGATCAGGATGACGGACGCACCGGCTTCACGCGCGACGATGGCGGCGGGCAGTCCCGTTGCGCCCGATCCGACCACCACGATGTCGGCTTCGCGATCCCATCGGGACGGCTGTTGGCTTGGCGTTGAAACCGGTGTGGCGCCGGCTCCGGCCGGCAAATCTTGGCGATCCACTTCCATCACTCCCGTCGGACTGCGTTCCCCGCCGCCGGCACCGGACGGCGTATCATCATAGGCACGCCGTCATCGGTACGCTCCAGCACCGATGTCGGCTGTCACCCGGATATTGCTGTATGTCACCGAATGATCCAGTCCGGAAGTCGTGCGGGCCGCCGGCGGCTACAGGCGGTAAAATCGTTCCGAAGCCTCCTGACTGATCCTGGCGAATTGGATAAGCTTCAGTGGGGTCTTGGGGGGAAGCCGATGAGTTGGCGGAGTGTCGTCGCCTTGATCGGCCGTGCACAAAACCATGAGCCTTTGGCGCGTGTCCAAAATGGCGCGCTCGTCGGCACGTGGTCCCATTTGATTGCTGCAGGTCGCGATGGCGTCAAGGATACGATCGCGGGCCTCGTCGCGTCGGTCGTCCTGATCGCTAACATTGTCTCGTTCGGCGCGCTCATGTTTCCGGGCGAATTTAGCGCCGGCATTCCGATCGCGATCTGGGCGATGCTGATCGGAGGCTGTATCGGAGGCGTGTGGATCGCGCTGGCAACGTCGCTTCCTCCGATTGCGACGGGCATCGATTCGCCGACCGGCACAGTTCTCGTCTTGCTGAGTGCGGCGGCCGGCTCCAGCGTGGTGACGGCTGGTGGCAGTCCGCAAACCGCGGTCTATACCGTGATGCTGATTTTCACTGCGGCAACCTTCCTCTCGGGGGCGTTGCTCTATGGTCTCGGTGTTTTTCGGTGGGGATCGTACTTCCGGTTCGTGCCGTCGTGCGTCGTCGGCGGGTTCCTGGCCGCCACGGGCTGTTTCCTGATTGCCGGTGGGCTGCGGATGACGACGAACCGCACATTGACCCTTGGCGGTCTCGGCGCACATTGGTCGGCAAATGATGCAACAAAGCTTGCCGCTGCGGTGGCGGCACTGGCCGTGCTGGTGGTGTTGCGGCGTTGGATCAAGTGGGCCTTCGCCATGCCGGCTGCGCTGATTGCGATGTGGCTGACGGGCGTCATAGTTCTTCGAGGCTTGGGCCTTTCTGGTCCGGAGCACGGCTGGTATTTCCATTCTCTTGGAGCCCTGACCAAATGGTCGCCGTTCGAAGCCGCGCGCACGTCGCATCTGACCTGGCCGATGCTGGCCCATCTCATCCCAGAGTTGCTTGCGGTGACGATCGTCGCGCTCATCTCGCTGGTCACCAAGGTGTCGAGCATCGAGGTCGCGCGGCAGGCGTCCGGAAATCTTGATTGCGAGCTCCGCGCTCACGGCATTGGGAGCCTGGTTGCCGCGCCGTTCGGCGGTCTCACCAGCAGTCTGCAGGTCGGCACGAGCCGTCTTTTGGAACATGCCGGAGGCGCAACCCGGATGAGCGGCGTCGTGTGCGCGCTGGCTCTCGGCCTGGTCGGCGTTGCAAACTTTGATCTGCCGGGCCTGGTACCGATTCCCATTATTGCCGGTCTCGTGTTCTACCTGGGATACACTTTCATAACCGATGCGCTGTGGCGCCCGTACGCGCAGCGCGCCTGGCTCGATCTGCTGCTCGCCATCGCGATTACGATCGTGTGCATTGAGTACGGCTACCTGATCGGCGTGTTGGCCGGCCTGGTGTGTGCGTGCATGCTGTTTGCCATGAGCTATGCCCGCCTCGGCGTCGTGCGCCGGCACGTAACGCGGACCCAATTCACAAGCTATGTCGACCGCTCGCCGGAGGCGTCGAAGCATCTGCGCGATACCGGCGACGCCATCCAAATCTACTGGCTCTCCGGATACATTTTCTTCGGCTCCTCCGAGAGCGTTTTCGAGCGTATCCGGGATGACATTGAAGCGCTGCTCCCTCGCCGGGTTGCTTACGTCATCATCGATTTTGGTATGGTATCGGGAGCCGACTCCTCGGTCTTCGTCAGCCTTGCCAAATTGCGCAGCTTTTGCGGCCAGCAGGGTACGACGCTTGTCTACTGCTCGCTGTCGCCGAGCAATCGTGCGGCGCTCGAGCGAGGCGGCTTCTTCGGCGGCAAGAGCCCGCACCAGGCCTTCGCCGACCTTAACCTCGCCCTCGCCTGGTGCGAGGATCGACTGCTCGCTAAGGCGAATCTCGATATCAACACGGGCCTCGATGCCTTCGAAGCGTGGCTTCAGCGGCAACTCGGCGCGAGCGTCAAGTGCGAGGATCTCGCGAGCTATCTTGAGCGAAGGGACATCGCAGGCTCACAAGTCCTCTATCGTAGCGGCGAGCCTGCCGACACCCTCGATCTGGTCGCCGCCGGTCACCTCGCGATCGACGTTGCAAAAGATAACGGCGAAAGCCTGCGCGTGCGCCGCATCATGACGCACACCGTCGTCGGCGAGATGGGCTTCTTCCGGCGCTCCGTGCGTTCCGCCACAGTATCCTCGGACGGCCCCGTCATCCTTTTCACGCTGACCCGCGCGAACTTGGTGCGCATGCGCCGCGAGCGCCCCGATCTGGCGAGCGCCTTCGATGATTTTATTATGCGGGTCCTCGCCGAACGCATCGATTTCGCAAATCGGGAGATCGCCGCTTTGGAGCCGTTAGTCGCCTCGTCCCTGCGCACATAGTTCGCGGCAAGTTACGTCGCCGATTTTCGGCTGAAGACCTTTGAGGCTTCTTGGACCAAATTCGCCGCCGCCGCCCGCCAAAATTTTTGAGACCGCGCCCTGACAGTGCTGCCAATTTTGTGTCATGGGATGTCGGACTTTGGCACGTTGAATCAACACCACGCACGAGGCATTTCCGCCATGGCAGATTTCATCGCCACCCACCGGCTCACCCATGAGGCCAGCCTCAAAATGCTGACCGCCGGCGTCGCCAAGGCCAACGAGCTCGGTTGCAAGGTGTCGCTCGCCGTCGTCGATCAGAGTTGCCGGCTGATCGGATTTCTGATGATGGACGGCGCGCGGCATTTCTCCATCATCACCACCCAAAGGAAGGCGATTACGTCGGCGTCGCAGCGCATGCCGACCGGCTATGCGCCGGAAGAGAACGCGCTCAGCATGGCGGTACGCATGGGCGATTTCACCAACGTGCCGGGCGGATTTCCGATCACGGTCGATGGCGAAGTCATCGGCGCCGTCGCTGCCGGCGGCGCCAAGATCGAACAGGACGTCGAGGTGGCGAAGGCAGCGTTGGCGGCGCTTGGCAAAACCTAGAGACGGCGCTCGCGGTGGCGCGGGTAACGTTCGGCGGGCTTTATCGCCGGAAGAAATAAGACGCACTGATTGTGAGGGCTTGGCGTCAAGGCGGCGTCTCAAGCTGGTTTGAAACGCCGCCTTGATTTCTTGTCAAAGTCGCGGCTGCACAGTCCTTTTCCGTGGAGATCAGGCGAGGTCGAAACGATCCGCGTTCATCACCTTGGTCCACGCCGCCACGAAGTCTTTCACGAATTTGTCCTTCGAGTCCGCGCACGCATAGACTTCCGCGAGGGCGCGGAGTTGGGAGTGCGAACCGAAGATCAGGTCGACGCGCGTGCCGGTCCACTTGACCGCCTTCGTCTTCCGGTCGCGACCTTCGTACACGCCATCGGAGCCAGCGGGTTGCCACTCCGTGCTCATGTCGAGCAGATTGACGAAGAAGTCGTTCGTCAACGTCTCGGACTGTTTGGTGAAGACGCCATGCTTGGAGTTCCCGGCGTTGGCGCCGAGCACGCGCAGGCCGCCAACGAGAACGGTCATCTCGGGCGCCGTCAGCGTCAGCAATTGCGCCCGATCGACTAATGCCTCCTCAGGCGACATGAGCTGTTTGCCGCGGAGATAGTTGCGGAAACCGTCAGCGACCGGCTCGAGCGGAGCGAAGGAGTGCGCGTCGGTCTGCTCCTGCGACGCATCCATGCGTCCCGGCGTGAAGGGAACCTTCACGTCCTGCCCGGCGGCCTTCGCTGCCTTTTCGATTGCGGCGTTGCCGCCGAGAACGATCAGGTCGGCGAGCGAGACCTTCTTGCCGCCGGTGGCCGAGGCGTTGAACTCCTTCTGGATCGCTTCGAGCTTCGCAAGCACCGTCGCGAGCTGCTTCGGCTGATTGACGTCCCAATCCTTCTGCGGCGTGAGGCGAATGCGCGCGCCGTTCGCTCCACCGCGCTTGTCGGAGCCGCGGAAGGTCGACGCCGACGCCCAGGCGGTCGAGACCAGCTGGGAAACCGAAAGACCGGACGCCAAGATCTTCGTCTTCAGCGCAGCGGCATCCTTGTCGTCGACCAGCGGATGATTCACCGCCGGGATCGGGTCCTGCCAGATCAGGATTTCCTTCGGCACCAGCGGGCCGAGATAGCGATGGATCGGGCCCATGTCGCGGTGCGTGAGCTTGAACCAAGCGCGGGCGAACGCATCCGCAAACTGGTCCGGATGCTCATAGAAGCGCCGTGAGATCTTTTCGTAAGCAGGGTCCATCCGCAGCGACAGGTCTGTGGTCAGCATGGTCGGCACATGCTTCTTCGACTTGTCGAAGGCGTCTGGAACCGTGGCGGCGGCGCCTTTCGCCTTCCACTGCTGCGCACCGGCCGGGCTCTTCGTCAGCTCCCATTCGTTGTTGAACAGGTTGTCGAAGAAGTGGTTGCTCCACTTCGTCGGCGTCTGCGACCAGGTGACTTCGGGGCCGCCGGTGATGGCATCGGCCCCGCAGCCCGTGCCGTGCTTGCTCTTCCAGCCAAGGCCTTGATCTTCGATTGCCCCGCCTTCCGGCTCCGGGCCGAGCAGTGACGGATCGCCGGCGCCATGGGTTTTGCCGAAGGTGTGGCCGCCAGCAATCAGCGCGACGGTCTCCTCGTCGTTCATCGCCATGCGGAAGAACGTTTCGCGGATGTCCTTGGCCGCAGCGACCGGATCCGGCTTACCGTTCGGCCCTTCCGGATTCACGTAGATCAGGCCCATCTGCACCGCGCCGAGCGGATTCTGAAGCTCGCGCTCGCCGCTGTAGCGTTCGTCGCCGAGCCACGTGCCCTCGGGACCCCAATAGAGTTCTTCGGGCTCCCAAACATCGGTGCGGCCGCCGCCGAAGCCGAACGTCTTGAAGCCCATCGAGTTGAGGGCGACGTTGCCCGCGAGAATCATCAGGTCGGCCCAGGAGAGTTTCCGGCCGTACTTCTGCTTGATCGGCCACAGCAGCCGGCGCGCCTTATCGAGGTTGGCGTTGTCCGGCCAAGAGTTGAGCGGCGCGAAGCGCTGCTGCCCGGCGCCGGCGCCGCCGCGGCCGTCGGCGATGCGGTACGTGCCCGCGCTGTGCCACGCCATGCGGATGAACAGTCCACCATAATGGCCGAAGTCGGCCGGCCACCAATCCTGCGAGGCCGTCATCAACGCCTGAGGTCCTTGATCACGGCGTTGAGGTCGAGGCTCTTGAATTCCTTGGCGTAGTCGAACGCCTCGCCCATCGGATCGGACAAAGTAGAGTTGTGGTGGAGGACCTGAAGGTCGAGTTGGTTCGGCCACCAGTCACGATTCGTATGTCTGGGCATGAACGGGCACTGGCCCGCGCTCTTGTCATCAGTCTTTGCGTCCATGTTTCTCTCCGATCGTGTCTGCATTCCAAATGGGGGTACGTATTTCCTACCCCAACCCATCCCATCAGGTAAAATTGACTTTAGTGGTCATCACGATAAGATATTTTGATGGCGACAACAGTCGCGCCTCGAGAGCAGCGGATGCTGCGAAACTGCCTCGACACTGAGGTCGACTGTGCGGGTGAGGTGCGGCATCCCGCTTGGTTGGCGGCATGTCCTCGTTCTCCGAATTATCGAACGTTAAGCGGCATATCGATGCCAAATCTCTTAGACACCGGGCCGGCTAAACGCGCTCGGCGGATGTCACACCCCGCATCTCCGCCGCGGCGGCGCGCACGGCCTTGATGATGTTCTGATAGCCGGTGCAGCGGCAGAGATTCGACGACAGCACGTCGATGAGTTCCTCATCCTCGATGTGCGGATTCTTTTCCAGCGCGTTCGCCGCCAGCATGAGGAAACCGGGCGTGCAGTAACCGCATTGCAGGCCGTGGTTCTCGATGAACGCGCGCTGCAGCGGATGCAGTTCGTCGCCCTTGGCGAGCCCCTCCACGGTGCGGATTTTCTTGCCCGCGGCCTGCACGGCGAACATCAGGCAGGAGCGCACCGCCTCGCCGTCGACGATGATCGTGCAGGTTCCGCACACGCCGTGCTCGCAGCCGATATGGGTGCCGGTCTGCCCGCAATCGTCGCGGATGGCGTCGACCAGCGTCTTGCGCGCCTCGACGCGGATCGGATAGTCGCGGCCGTTGATGTTCAGCGTGATGTCGAATTTTTCGTTCATCGGATTGTTGTTGTCTCAGTTGCGCGGCAGGACGTCGGAGAATTTGCCGCGGACGAGCTTTTCAACCTCCTGGCTCGCACGCACCACGATGGGGAACGTGTCGCGGCGCCGGAACGGTTTGCAGGCGTCGATCACGACGCGGGCGTTGCGCGGATCGTCGGTGGCGTAAACCATCGGATCGAGCACGGTCGACCAGCAGCCGCGCAGCGTCTCCATGCCCTCGCGCGGATCAAACCGCGTGCACATCGCCCACACCACCTTGTCCATGTCGGCCGGATCGATGTCATCGTCGACCACGACGACGAAACGATTGGCGTAGGCGCCGGCGTGGCATTGCGAAGCGATGAGGCCGGCTTGCTTGGCGTGTCCGGCATATTGTTGCTTGATGGCGACCGTGAGCCACAGCCGGCTGCCGCCGGCGGCATGTGCCCAGACGCCCTTCACCTCGGGAACGCCGGCGGCTTCGAGCTGGTTCCAGACCGCGCCGGAGCGGTAGGTGCCGCGATAGAAGGAATTGTCATCCGGCGGAATGCCCGGAATGGCACCGAGCAGGATCGGATCGTTGCGGTGCATGAACGTCTCGATGCGGATTGCCGGCTCCTTCTTCAGGCCGCCGGCGTAATAGCCGGTCCATTCGCCGAGCGGACCTTCGTTGATCTGATCGTTCGGATGAATGAAGCCCTCGAAAGCGATTTCCGCGTGCGCCGGGATCGGCAGGCCGGTGCGCGGACCGGTGATGACTTCGACCGGTTCGCCGATCAGGCCGCCGGCCGCATCGTATTCATTGTAGCCGTACGGAATTTCCAAACCGGCAATCATGAACAAAGCCGGATGCATGCCGCACACCACCGCGATCGGGCAGGGCTCGCCCCGCTCGTGATAGCGGCGCTTGATGAGATCGCCGTGCTTGCCCTTCGAGCACATGACGGTTGCGACATTGCCCTCGTGCGCCTGCACGCGGTAGGCGCCGTAATTGATCCAGCCGGTATCCGGATCGCGCATGATCACCATGTCGCCGGTGCCGATGTAATAGCCGCCGTCATGTTCGTGCCAGCGCGGCACCGGGATCTTGAAGATGTCGATGTCTTTGCCGGTGCGCACATTCTCCATCACCGGTCCGCTCTTCACGGTCACGGGAGGAATGGCCTTGGCCTCTTTCATGTAGCGGCGCCAATAATGCACGAGGTCGATGGCGCTCGCGTCGGGATCGAGCCCGAGCGTAATGTTGATGCGCCGCACCGAGGTCAGGATGTTGGCCAGGATACGGTGGCCGCGCGGATAGCCCGGCACCTCGTCGAACAGCACCGCCTTGTTGCCGATCTGGCGCTGGTAGATGTCGACAATGCCGCCAATTTCCCGCTCGCGCTCGGCGCCTTTGATGTCCTGCAATTCGCCGGCCGCGCGCAATTGCGCGATCCAGGATCGCAGGTCGCGCCGTTCCGGCGCCGCCTGGTTCTTCGTCGCCCGGGTCGTAACGGCCGTATCCATGCGTTCTTTCCTTCGTCATCACCGGGCTTGACCCGGTGATCCATGCCGAATAGCGGCTGTCATACTGCATCCGCCAAATCTCGGTCAGCTGTATCGCAGCATGGGTTGCCGGGTCGAGCCGGCAATGACGAGTGGGAGGCTACATGTCGAGGACGAGGCGCTCGGATTTACAACCCGCGCAGCAGATCATGACCCTGTCGTTGGCGGCCTGCTCCTCCTCGCTGAGCACGGAGTCGCGGTGCTCCGGGATGCCGGAGATCACGCGGGTTTCGCAGGCGCCGCAGATGCCGAGTTCGCACGAATAGTCGACGTCGACACCGGCCTCGAAAAGCACCTCGAGGATCTTCTTGCCCTCAGGGATAAAATACTCCTCGCCGGAGCGGGCCAATTCCACCCAGAAGCCACCCGTCGTCGCAGCTTCCGCCTTCGGCGTGAAATACTCGACATGCACCAGGCCGCGTGGCCGGTCCGCCGTCGCCGCCTCGAACGCCGCGAGCATTGGAGTCGGACCGCAGCAATAAAGATGCGCGCCCGCGGGCGCCGCATCGACCGCGGCCTTCAGATCGAGAACCGCGCCGCCGGCTTCGTCGTCGAAATGCAGATGCACGGACTTCGGATCGAGCTTTTCCAGCGACTCGCGGAACGCCATGTCCTCGCGCGATCGGCAGGAATAGTGGAGCGTCCACGACCGATTGAGTGCGGCAAGCTTTTGCACCATGCACCAGATCGGCGTGATGCCGATGCCGCCGGCAATGAGAACGACGTGCTCGGCGTTGTCGACGAGCGGGAAATTGTTGCGCGGCGCGCTGATCTTGAGTTCGTCGCCGACGCGCATCTGGTCGAAAATGTAGCGTGAGCCGCCGCGGCTTTGCGGATCGCGCTTGATGCCGACCACATAGCTGTCCGGATCGGCGCCGGGATGCACCAGCGAAAATTGCCGGATCAGTCCGTTGCCAAGGTGCAGGTCGATGTGCGCGCCCGGCTCATATGGCGGCAAGTGCGCGCCATCGCGGCGGCGGAACGTATAAAGATTCGTGTCCCGAGCCACGGGCGTGATCTCGGTCAGCCGGGCATCGATCAAGCCTGCGGGCGAAGCCGTCTGCGGCGCGACGGCTGCGTTGGCGGCTGGTGGTGCGGTCACGGTGTCCATGTGGGGCATAAATAGGCAGCCCTGCCATGCTTGCGCAACCCGTTCTTTGATCACGGAAGCATTTGCTATGACGGAGGCGAGCCGAGGGAGGAAATATAATGAATTTTCGAATGTTGGCGGCGATCCGTGCTGCGTTCGCCGTTGCCGCACTGAGCGTGGTCGGAGCGGCAACGGCCGGACCGGCGCGGGCCGACGCCTATCCGACGAAGCCGATCAAGATCGTCGTTGCCTTCGCACCGGGCGGCCCGGCGGATGTGATGGCCCGTCTGATCGCCGCGCGGCTGTCGCCCATTCTCGGTCAGAACGTCTTCGTCGAGAACCATCCGGGCGCCGGCGGTACGCTCGGCGCGCGCGCCGTCGCCGATTCCAATCCCGATGGCTACACGCTTCTTCTCGGCAACACCGCGAATCTCCTGATCTCGCCGCTGCTTTACAAAAACGTCGGCTACGATCCGGCCACGGCATTCGCTCCGATCGCCGGTCTCGGCACGACGTCGAACGTGTTGATCACCAACGTCGCCTTCGGCCTGAAGTCCGTTCAGGAGGTGATCGATTATGCACGCAAGAATCCGGGCAAGCTCAATTATTCTTCCGCCGGCATCGGCACGCCGCTCCATCTCATCGGCGAAATGTTCAAGCAGCGGCTTGGGCTCGACATCGTGCACGTGCCCTACAAAAGCGGCGGCCTCGCCACGCAGGCTGTTCTGGCCGGCGAGACGCAGATCTGTTTCGACAGCCCGGAAGCGGCGTTGCCGTCTTTGCAGAGCGGCGGCGTCCGCGGCCTTGCGGTGACGAGCGAAAAGAGAAGTCCGCAGACGCCGAACCTGCCGACCATGATCGAGGCCGGCGTACCCGGCTTCGTTTCCGTTTCCTTCACCGGCGTGGTGGCGCCGGCCGCGACGCCGCGCGCGATTGTCGACAAGCTCAATGCTGCGATCAATCAGACGCTCGAAAGCGACGAAGTTCGTCCGGCGCTGACGCACCTTGCGGTCGAAACGCGGATCGGCTCGCCGGATGCGTTCGGCGCATTCCTTACCAAGGAACGCGAGAAATGGACGGTGGTGGTCAAGCAGGCCAACCTTCAGATGAGCGAATAAACGTCCGGCTTGGTCACCGTAGAGCGCGGCCGGTCACGGCTTCGGCGGCGGAAGCGGGAATTGCTCAAGGTAGGGCTGGTATTCGTCCTCGACGTCGATATCGAGCGTCGCCAGCACGCGCACGACGGCGTTGTAGAAGGCGATGACGAGCACCAGGTCGGTGACCCGTTCGGCCCCGAGTTTTTCGCGCAGCGCCGCAAACGTCTGCTCCGAAGCCGCAAGTCCCGCGGTCATGTCGCGTGCCGCCTTGAGCACCAGTTTGGCGAGTGGATCGAGACCGCTGTCGCGCCCTTCGGTCTCCGCGACGATGGCGCGAATGTCTTGGTCGCTGACGCCGAAGTCGCGGCCGATCTTGACGTGATGGGAAAATTCGTAGGGCGATCGCGTCAGATAGCCGACCTGCAGGATCGCAAGCTCTCGCAGGCGCGGATCGAGCTTGCTTTCGAAACGGATGAAATTGGCCAGCGCCGAAAAGCTCCGCGCGCCCTTCGGGCTGTGGGTCAGCGCACGGAACAGATTGATGTTGCGGGCGAGCAGGTCCTGATCGGCGGGCGCGAGATCCGAGCGATCGAGGTAGGGCAGTCGCGCCATGAGTGGTCAGGGCTCCTTCGGTTTTTCAACGGCCCGTACCGAGGTTTCCGGCATCACGCCCTCGCGCTGACGCGCCAGCGTTTCAAGTCCCGAGAGCTCCCAGTCCCCCGCGGTGGCGCGCTGCGCGAACGTCTCCCAGGTTTCGGTCCAGTCGCCGAGATGATAGCCGTGCCATGGTGATGTCACGGTGAGCGGGTGAAGGCCGAGCCGCTCCCATAATTCTCGTGCGTGTTCCATGTGCTCGCGCGTCGGCAATGCGAGCGGCGCCATCGGACGCTTGCGCGTGGCGTCGATCAGCATCGTCGAATCCGATTGCCGCGGTCCGTATTGCGCGCCCTGCACGCCGCCGCGATACGGCACGAGCTGGACATCTTCGATCGGGTTGGTGCGGTAGGCGAGCGACCACAGCACCGCGTCGACGCTCGATGGATCGATGTCGTCGCTGACCGCAACGACGATTTTCCCGCAATTGGACATCAGGGTTGATGCGCCCTCGAGTGCGCGCCACACTTCGGTGCGCGGCGTGCTGTGCGCGATCTGGACGAAAATTACCGGCCGCAAATTGGTCAGCCGCTCGTGCATGGCGACGCGGAGAACGCCCTTGATCGACAGCCGATCGCGCAAGTGCGCGAGGAACAACGGCTCGTAGGCGACTTTCTTGATCACGCTCGATTCGCTCGGCGTGACCTGGCTGATGATCGACGTAAACACCGGCTTGCGCTTGCGCGTGATCGCCGTCACTTGCATCGGCATATTGAACGCCTCGAGCGCCACATAGCCGTTGCTTTCGGCGAACGGCGCTTCGGGTTCGAGCTTCTCGGTATCGATCAGGCCCTCGATGACGATTTCGGCGTCGGCCGGCACGTCGAGGTCCACGGTTTTCGCCTTCACGACGCGGATCGGCTCGCCGGCAAGGCCGCCGGCGACGCCAAGCTCATCGAGGTCGACGGCGAGTTTTTGCGGCCCGGTAAATACAACCACCGGAGCGGCGCCGATGACGATCGCGATCGGCATCGGCTGTTTGCGCTCGCGATACTTGAGCCAATGCTGAAAGCCGCCGGCGCCGGTCGCCTCGCGCGCCACCATGCGCACGACCAACCGGTCGGCGGCCTTAAGCGCCGCGCGGTATGTGCCCATGTTCTGGACGCCGGTTTCGGGATCGCGCGAGACGCAAAGCGTCGCCGTCAGATACGGCGCCGAGTCGAAGCCCGGTGTCGACACCGGCACCGGCAGGGCGGCAAGACCGCCGGGCGCCTTGAGATCATTGCCAGTGATGACGACTTCCTGGCACGGCGCCTCGGTGACCGTGCGCGGCGGAATTGGATGGGCGATCGCCTGCATCCAGGCGTCGCCAATCTCGGCGACCTTGCGCCCCATGCCCATCGCATAGATTTCGGCCGATGCCGACAGCGCGCCGACAACGACAGGAATGTCGTATTTGCGGCCTTTGGCATCAATCACGTTCGTGAACAGGAACGCGCGGCGTTTTTCCTCCGGAACGCCGCCAACGAACTGCCAGCGCACCAGCGGATGCAACTCGGTGTCTTTGTTGATCTCGGTGTCGATGCGCTCGAGAAGGCCGGCGGCTTCGAGATCGGCAAGATGATCTTGAAAATCGAGACGCGGGCCAGCGCTTTTCGAATGCGTGCGGCGAAGTTCGTCGGCTTGGTCGAGCATGACGGAACGGCATCCTTCCTTGGGGGCGCCGACCGTATCACATTATACATTCCCGTCACCCTGAGGGGCGCGCCATAAGCGCGTCTACGCAGGTCTATGACGTCTGTGGCGAGCCTCGATGGGCGACGGCCCGAGCGCTCCGGCCTGATCCTTCGAGGCCCGCACTGCGCTGGCGTGCTTGACGGCTTGTCGCTTCACGATTTGAGGTTTGTTCAGCAGTCCTTGCCGCTGTCACATAATCCGCGAACGTGTGCCCGATCATCACAACGACCGGACCGCTCGGCGGCTCGGCCGCAAGTCGCACCGGCAGATCGGCGATTGTTCCGGCGATGACGCGTTCATCGGCGCGGGTCGCGCGCTCGAGCGCAACCGCCGGCGTCGCCGGATCAAGTCCCGCCTGCAGCGCGTGCGCGACGAGGTCGGGCAGCGTCTTCGTCGGCATGTAGACGATCGTGGTGGCGGCGGGATCGGCGAGGCTCGCCCAATCGATGTTGGGGAGTTTGCCGTCGCGACCGTGGCCGGTGATGTATTGCACCCGCCGCGCCTCCGCGCGTCGCGTCAGCGACACGAGCAGACGGCTCGCCGCGCCCTGCGCCGTCGTGATCCCGGGCACGACTTCGACGGCAATGCCTTCGGCGTGGCACGCTGCGATTTCTTCCGCCGCACGGCCGAAGATCATGGGATCGCCGCCTTTGAGCCGCACCACGCGGCGTCCGGCTTTGGCGAGCGAGACCATCAGCGCGTTGATATCGTCCTGTCGGCACGAGGGTGCGTGGCCGGTCTTGCCGACGAGCAACTTTTTGGCTTCGCGGCGCGCGAAGTCGAGCACATCCGGCGACACCAGATTGTCGAACAGGATCACGTCGGCCGATTGCAGCGCGCGAACGGCGCGCAGCGTCAGCAGTTCCGGATCGCCCGGTCCGGCGCCGACGAGAACGACAGAGCCCTCGTGTGGTGTTGCGGGCTCGAGCAATGCGTCGAGATCGGCGTCGCTCGGCGTGGTGTTGGGCGTGGCGACGGCGCGCGCAGTGAATTTTTCCCAGAAGGTCCGGCGGCCGCGAAACGACAAGGCGAGCGCCTGCACGCGGGGTCGCCAGTTGCGTGCTGCGTCCGCCCAGCGTGCAAAGCCTTTCGGGATCAGCGCTTCGATCTTGGCGCGGATGGCCTGACCGAAGACGGGCGACGCGCCGTCGGTTGAGATGCCGATCACGAGCGGCGAGCGATTGACGATAGCGCCGAAGGCGAAATCGCAGAAATCCGGACGGTCGATGACGTTGACCGGAACGCCCGCCATTCGCGCCGCCGCGGCAAAGTGCGCGGCTTCATTGTCGTCGCCACAGTCGGCGACCGCGATGGCGGCGGCGATGAGATCATTCGCAGTCCAGAGACGGTCGTGAATAGTAATGATGCCGCGGGGTGGAGCGGCTGCGAGCGCCAGCATGTCGGCGTCCGCTGATGCCGCGAAGACATCGACTTGAGCGCCGGCGGCCGAAAGCAACTCGGCCTTCCACGCCGCGGCTTGGGTGCCTCCAGCCACAACGGCGCGCTTGTTCTCGAGCGAGAAGAACGCCGGCAGCCGCGACAGCGGTCCCATGCGGGCCGATCGAATCTCTTCAGGCGCGCGCGTCATCGCGGAATCCAGGTTGCCGAGAGAAAATAGAATTCCCTCCTAGCGCAAGCAATCATCGGCACATAATTTGAAATATCGCGCATGCAGGATGTCAAAATCATAGATTTATTTTTCTCGACAAACGGGCAAGCGGGCACGTTCGGACCTTGCTGCTCCTCGGCCTTCGCCGAGCTAGCGCATTCAAGCGGCGTGCCAATCGGGTACCTGAAAATTGGCGGGCGCCCGACGGGATTCCGCCGAGCGCCCTTAGTTTCACGTCAGTCAGCCTATAAGCCGGGTTCTGGATGGCACACGGACAAGGTCCGCATACGTGACGGCCATTCCTCTTGGGCGCCGGTTACCCGGCGCCTCCAGCAACCTACCCGAACGGCCGGATCTGGACATCGATCCTGAAGCGTCGTCGCGCTTTCGCGCGAAAAAGCTCCACGCCGTTCCTATTCGGTCTTGCTCCCGGTGGGGTTTGCCATGCCGCCGGCGTTACCGTCGGCGCGGTGCGCTCTTACCGCACCGTTTCACCCTTGCCGCGGCCAACGCAACGCGCCGCGGCGGTCTGTTCTCTGTGGCACTGTCCCTAGGCTCGCGCCCGCCGGATGTTATCCGGCACCGCTTGTCCACGGAGCCCGGACTTTCCTCCCCGGCGACCTTTCGGTCCTGCCGGAGCGGCCGTCCGGCCGACTGACATTGACAGGGATGGGGACGCTGACGGTCGGCGTCAAGAGGCGACGACGAGGCGTTCGAAAGCAATGGAGCGTGCCGCAATCGTCCGCGGCCGGTTACGATGCGCGATCAGGTCATGCAGCGTGCTGATTGTAGAGAGGTCGCAGACACCGTCGACGCGCTCCGGGCGGAAATGGCGCTGAAACGCCTTCACCACCTCATAGGTCGTGGAATCGTAATTGCCGTTGACTGCGATTCCGTAACCGTACTCGCTGAGCGATTGCTGGACCGCTTCGACGGCGGCGCCGCGGTCTCCGAGCGTAAGCAGCGTGCCGCCATCGGTAATCGGAGTGGCCTTGACCCAATTGCCCACACCCGACTCGAACAGCGAGCGCCACGGGAATTTTTCGCCAGGATCCTTTTTGCGCGACGGCGCCACGTCGGAATGACCGAGCACGCGGATCGGCGGAATTGTGTGGCGCGTCTGGATACTGCGGCAAAGCGCAGTCACAGCAGCGATTTGCCGCTTGGGAAACGCCGGATAGCCGTAGTCATGACCGGGATTGGCGATTTCGATCCCGATCGAGCAGGAATTGATGTCGGTCTCTCCGGCCCACGAGGCGATGCCAGCGTGCCAGGCGCGGCGACTTTCCTTGACGAGCTGTGTGACCCGCCCGTCCTCGAAAACGAGATAATGCGCGGAGACTTCGCTCGTCGGCGATCTCATGAGGTTCAGCGCGGCGGTCGCTTCCGGCATCCCCGTATAATGCAAGATGATCATATCGGGTCGGCGGCCGGCTTTGCGCTCGCCATGATTAGGCGACGGCATGACGTCGGCAACGACACACGAGTCCGGCGAAAACGCGGCGCTCACCATGTCGCGACTTTAGGTTAACCCGGTTGGCCGACAAGCCGATTTGGAATTTGTGCACAAGCAAGTTGCAAAGAAAGCAAGACTCGTTGCAAACGGGCCACGCATTGTATTGCAGCGAGACCGAAACCCGGCGCGATGTGAGTTCAGGTTCACATCGATCATGCGGGCGCCCCGCCTTGGTCTCGGCGCGTGAAGAGTGATGCAGCGGTCGGCATCGGAGTTCTCGGTCGGATGACGCATGGCATGGATGCCGCTGCTGCGTTCGCGGCAATCACCGTCAAGTCTTCAACCATTCCTTAAGGTTACATCTCGCTAATCGAAATCGAGCGGAATTGCTGTTCGGTGCGGGAGGCGCGTTGACGCCCATATTGTCCCATGATAGCCCATTTATTCCCATGGATTTTTGCGCTCCCCGGTTCGGCTCCGGGCCGATCTAACGGTGATTTCGGATCGCAAAACATCTCGCGGTCGAGGCGGCTATGGACGTCGAGCCTGCTGCTCGATGAGGGGCAAGATGGACCGGTTCGTGTCCCATTATGTGCTTCGCCTGGATGCCAAGGGACGCGTGTCGGTGCCGGCCGCTTTTCGTGCGGTGCTCGCGCGCGATGGCTTCGACGGGCTTTATTGCTATCCCGCAGTCGATCGGCCGGCGCTCGATGCCGGCGGCAACGCGCTTCTGGCGGAGATCGAAGCGCTCACTGCGGGGTTCTTGCCGTATTCGGACCACCGCGAACAGTTCTCGCTGGCGCTCTATGGCACGAGCGAGACGTTGAAGATCGATGGCGAGGGCCGCGTCACGCTGACGGACACGCTCAAGGCGCATGCGGGGATCACCGAGGCGGTCACGTTCGTTGGTCTCGGTCACAAATTTCGAATCTGGGAGCCCAGCCGCTTTCGTGCGGAACTCGCGGAGGCCACCGAGAAGGTCCGCGCATTCAAGCAGGATCTGGGAACCCGGATAGCAGCGGCCACGCCGCTTGGAGCACGGGAGTGATGACGAGCAGCGACAGCAATGCTGTCGCTGGCGGACTGGCTCGTCACATTCCCGTGCTCGCCGGCCGTGCGGTTGCCAGGCTGGGCGTGAAAGACGGCGGCCTCTACGTCGATGCCACGTTCGGGGCCGGCGGCTATGCGCGAGCCATCCTGGCAACGCCTGGTGCGCGCGTCATCGGCATCGATCGCGATCAAAGCGCCATCGCACGCGGAGCCGATCTGGTCGAGGAAGCGAAGGGCCGCCTCGAACTCGTTGAGGATCGCTTCTCGGAACTGGAAACGATCCTCGGCAGCCAAGGCTCGCCAACCATCTCGCCAGCCGTGGACGGCATTGTGTTTGACGTCGGCGTTTCGTCGATGCAACTCGACGACGCCGCGCGCGGCTTCTCGTTCCGGTTCGAGGGGCCGCTCGACATGCGCATGGGCCGGGACGGCCCGAGCGCGGCCGACGTCATCGCGCGCGCGGGCGAGCGAGAACTCGGTTTGATCATCGCCACGTTGGGCGAAGAGCGTCATGCGCGGGCGATCGCGCGCGCCATCGTCAAGGCACGCAACGAGCATGAGATTTCGTCAACGCGGGAACTTGCTGAAATCGTCGCGCGCGTCGTGCACGCCCGCGAGGGTGCGATTCATCCGGCGACCCGCACATTTCAGGCGCTGCGCATTTTCGTCAATGACGAACTCGCCGAACTGGCGCTCGGATTGGCCGCTGCCGAGCGCGTGCTGAAACCCGCGGGCCGTCTCGTCGTAGTCGCCTTTCATTCGCTCGAAGATCGCATCGTCAAGACGTTCCTGGCCGAGCGCAGCCGCGTCCAGGCCGGCTCGCGGCATCGCCCTGAGGTCATTGCGCCGCCGCCGACTTTCCGTTTGCTGACGCGGCGGCCGGAAACGCCGGACGACGCCGAAGTCGCGGCCAATCCGCGCGCGCGCTCCGCCAAGCTTCGCGCCGCCGAGCGCACCGACGCTCCGGCACGTTCGGAGCCAATCGAAAAACTGGTCCCGGCTTTGCCGTCGCTCGCGTCAATCATGCGGGGGCGATCATGATTCTGCGCCTGCTCAATCTCATCGTGATCGGCGCGCTCGTGCTCGCTGCGGCTTACGTCTACCGCATCAAATTCGATGCGACCGTCCAGGCCGAGCGCCTCGCCAGGATCCGCAGCGAGGTGCGGCACGAACGCGACAGCATCGCGGCGTTGCGCGCCGAATGGAGTCGAACTCGACAACCCGGCGCGGATCGAAGCGCTGGCCAAACGTTATTTGCATCTCAAGCCCATTACTCCGCAACAATTCGATCAGCTCGATCATCTGCCTGATCGCCCGCCCGATTGGCTCAGGGCCGACAGCAAGGATCCGATCGGCGGCATGATCGAAAATCTGGAGGAGCCGGATTCGCTGACCGGCAGCCTCCCAACCCAGCCCGGCGCACCGGACGCATCGTCCGGTTCGGCAAACAAAACGCCAGCGCCGCAAGCGGCAAGTCCGGCCACAGGTGGAGCGGTGAACCGATGAGTGCGATCGCCGAAACGTTGCCGCTGCAGCCGGCCGAGCCGTGGCGGCGTCGCCTGCTGCGCAGTCTGCTTTACGGCAAGAATATCGATCGGGTCGCCAAGGCGCGCGCCCGCGTCGGTTTGGCAATCCTCGCCTTCGCAGCCGTCTATTTCATCATTGCCATCCGGCTCGTCATGTTTGCGGTCGTATCCGACAGCCGCACGCAACATCGCGTCGGTCCGGGCGATGCGATCGCGACGGCGCGGCCGGATATCCTCGATCGTAACGGCGAGATCTTGGCGACCGACGTGCGCGTGCCGTCGCTTTACGGCGAACCGCGCCGGCTCATCGATGTCGACGAAGCGGTCGAACTCCTGACGGCGGATCTGCCCGACATCGACACCACCGAGTTGCGCGAGCGGCTGTCCTCCAAGCGCGGCTTCGTCTGGCTCAAGCGCGACATCACACCGGCACAGCAACGCGAAATCTACAGCCAGGGACTGCCGGGCATCGGCTTTCTCAACGAAAACAAGCGGACTTACCCGAACGGTCCCGAGGTTTCCCACCTTATCGGCCACGTCAACATCGACAACCAGGGCATCGCCGGGATCGAGAAGTGGCTCGATACCCATGGCCTTGCCGCGCTGCACATGGCGGGGCTCGCTACCGACCGGCTGCAGAATCCAGTGCAACTCGCTGTCGATCTGCGCGTCCAGCATGCCCTGCGCGAAGAGCTCGTGGCGGCGCGCGAAAAATTCAAAGCCCTTGCAGCCGCTGGCGTCGTCCTCAACGTGCGCACCGGCGAAGTCGTCGCCATGGTGTCGGAGCCGGATTACGACCCGAACAATCCGCACGAAGCGCTCGATCCAACGCGGATCAATCGCCTGACGACCGGCGTCTACGAGATGGGATCGACATTCAAGGCGTTCACCATCGCGATGGCGCTCGAACTCCGGCAAGGCCACGTTGAGATCGCTCTTCGATGCGCACAGCCCGCTGCACTACGGCAAGTTCGACATTCACGATTTCGAGCCGCAGCAGCGGGCGCTCACGGTGCCGGAAATCTTCACCTACTCGTCGAACATCGGTGCGGCCCGCATCGCGATGTCGGTCGGCGTTGACGCCCATAAGGCGTTTCTAAAGAAAATGGGCCAGCTCGATCGCTTGCACACGGAGTTGCCGGAAAGCGCCGAGCCGATCGTTCCGAAGCGCTGGGGCGAACTCAACACCATCACCATCGCCTTCGGGCATGGCCTCTCGGTTGCGCCGTTGCAGGCTGTGATGGGCGTGGCCGCACTGATGAATGGAGGGATTTTGATCCCGCCCACCTTCCTGAAGCGGACCGAGGCGGAGGCAAGCGCGCTGGGCAAGCGGGTCGTCAAACCCGAGACCAGCGCCATGATGCGCTATCTGATGCGGCTCAATGTCGAGAAGGGCACGGCATCGAAAGCCGACGTTCCGGGCTATTACATCGGCGGTAAAACCGGAACGGCCGACAAGGTGGTCTTCGGCCGCTATTCAAAGACCAAGGTGCTGACCGACTTTATGGCGGTGATGCCGGCCGACAACCCGCGCTATCTGCTGCTGATCATGCTCGACGAGCCCCACGCGACGCCGGAAACCCATGGTTTCAAGACCTCAGGGTGGAACGCGGTGCCGACCGGAGGGGCGGTCGTCGCGCGGATCGCGCCACTGCTGGGCATAGAGCCGCGCTTGGGCCTGCCGGATGCCGATCACCTGATACTGGCTTCGGTCAAGGAAAGCAGGTAAGGCGGTGGCCGCATCGACCGAGCCGCCATGAAGCTTCGCGAGATTCTGCCCCCAGATGCAAAAATCGACGCGCGCCATGCCGATCTCGAAATCGGCGGCGTGACGGCGGACAGCCGGATGGTCAAACGCGGCGACATCTTCGTCGCCATAGCCGGCGGCAAGGCCGACGGCCTGCGTTTCGTCGAGGCCGCCATCGCCGCCGGCGCCGTTGCGATCCTGGCCGAGCAGCCGCCCGCCGCCCCGCTCCCGGCGGGCGTGGCCTTTGTCCAGATCGGCAACGCGCGGCGTGGGCTCGCGCTGGTGGCCGCCAAAATCTATCCGCGGCAACCGCGCACCATCGCGGCTGTCACAGGCACCAGCGGGAAGACCTCGGTCGCGGCATTCACGCGGCAAATCTGGAGCGCGCTCGGCTATCGCGCCGCCAGCATCGGCACGATCGGCGTTGTTTCGCCGGCCGGGGAGACCTACGGTTCGCTGACAACGCCCGATCCCGTTGCGCTGCACCGCTCGCTCGACCAACTCGCCGGCGAAGGCGTCACCTACCTCGCAATCGAAGCGTCCTCGCACGGGCTCGATCAATATCGGCTCGACGGCCTGCACATCGCCGCCGCTGCCTTCACCAATATTACGCGCGATCACCTCGACTATCATCCGAGCTTCGAGGCCTACTTCGCCGCCAAGCTGCGGCTGTTCGTGGAACTCGCGCTGCCGGGTACCGTGGCCGTCATCAACGCCGACCACGACCGCGCCGATGCCGTAATTGCCGCCGCCAAAGGGCGAGGGTTGCCGATCTTCACTGTGGGCCGTAAGGGCGCCAGCATCCGTCTGCACGAAGATGCGATCTCGGGTTTCGCGCAAAGACTCATCGTCGAATACGGCGGTGAGCGTTTTCAGGTGAAGTTGCCGCTGGTCGGCGAATTCCAGGTCGAGAACGCGCTCGTTGCCGCTGGACTTGTCACCGCTACCGGTGGCGATGCCGGGCGTGTTTTCGCGGCACTCGAAAATCTCAAGGGCGCCAAGGGCCGGCTCGAACTCGTCGGGCAAAGCCGCGGCGCGCCGGTTTTTGTCGACTATGCGCACAAGCCCGACGCGCTCGCCAAGGCGCTTGACGCCTTGCGGCCGTATGTGACGGGCAAACTCGTCGTCGTTTTTGGCGCCGGCGGCGATCGCGATCGCGGCAAGCGGCCGCTGATGGGCGCCATCGCCGCCGAGAAGGCGGACCAGGTCATCATCACGGACGACAATCCGCGCAGCGAGGATGCCGCCGCCATTCGTGCCGCCATCATCGCCAGTGCTCCCGGCGCCACTGAGATCGGCGACCGGCGCGAAGCGATCCGCTCGGCCGTCAATGATCTTCATCGCGGTGATGTCTTGCTGATTGCCGGCAAGGGCCATGAAACCGGCCAGATTATTGGCGACCGGGTGGTGCCGTTCAGCGATCACGAAGCCGTCGCCGCGGCCCTGAAGGAACTCGCCGCATGAGCGCACCCGCGCTGTGGACTGTCGAGGCGATGGCGGCAGCGATGGGCGCCGAACGCCGAGGCGCGCTACCGCATTCGATCATCGGCATTTCGATCGACAGCCGCACGATCGGTCCGGGAGATGCATTCTTCGCCATCCAGGGCGATCACCGCGACGGCCACGCCTTCGTTGCGCCGGCGCTTGCGGCGAATGCCGCGCTTGCGGTCGTTGCCGCCGATCGCTGCGACGATCTGCCGGAGAATGCGCCGCTGCTGGTGGTGCCTGATGTGCTCGCGGCGCTGCGCGACCTTGCCCGCGCCGCTCGCGCTCGCACCACGGCCAAAGTAATCGGCGTGACCGGTTCGGTCGGCAAGACCGGCACCAAGGAAGCGTTGCGTCTGGCGCTTGCGAAAGAAGGCGAAACCCACGCCTCGGTCGCGTCCTACAACAATCATTGGGGAGTGCCGCTCTCGCTCGCGCGCTGCCCGGCCAACGCGCATTACGCCGTGCTGGAAATGGGAATGAATTACGCCGGCGAGATCGAACCCTTATCCCGTCTGGCGCGCCCGCACGCCGCCATCATCACGACGATCGCGCCGGTGCATCTCGAGTTTTTCGGTACGCTCGCCAAGATTGCCGACGCCAAGGCTGAGATTTTTCTCGGCCTTGAGCCGGACGGCGCCGCGGTCGTCAACCGCGACATCCCGCAGTTCACGCAGCTCAAACGCCGCGCCAAAGAGGCGGGTGTCGCGCACGTCGTGTCTTTCGGCGCACATCAAGAAGCCGACGCGCGCCTCATCAAGTCCGTGTTGCATCCGCATTGCTCGACGGTCGTCGCCGACATCCTCGGCACCGAGATCACTTACAAGATTGGTGCGCCGGGCCGCCATATCGTCCACAATTCGCTGGCGGTTCTCGCGACAGTGAAACTGGTCGGAGCCGATCTTGCGCTTGCCGCGATTGCGCTTGCGGAACTCAAGCCTGTTTCCGGGCGCGGCGCACCCATCGAGATCGATCTTCCCGGCGGGCCTGCGCTCGTCATCGACGAGAGCTACAACGCCAATCCGGCATCGATGGATGCCGCGCTTGCGCTTCTTGGCCAGGCGCAGATTGGTCCGCGCGGGCGGCGCATTGCCGTGCTCGGCGACATGCTCGAATTAGGGCCGAAAGGCCGATCGTTACATCGCGGCCTCGTCGATCCGGTGCTCGCCAATGCGGTCGATCTGGTATTCTGCTCCGGTCCGCTGATGCATTCGCTGTGGCAGGCCCTTCCCGCCAACCGGCGCGGCGGCTATGCAGAGGACTTGGCCGCGCTCGAAGCGCAAGTTGTGTCTGCCATTCATGCCGGCGACGTCGTCATGGTGAAGGGCTCGCTCGGTTCGCGCATGGCGCCGATCGTCAAGGCGCTGCAACGGGTGTATCCGCGCCACGATACGCACGAAGACGCGTCCGCACAGGGTTGATGCGATGTTCTATTGGCTGGTCGATCTGTCGGACAAACTTTCCGTCCTCAACGTGTTTCGCTACATCACGTTCCGGACGGGCGGCGCCGTCATTACGGCGCTGTTTTTTGTTTTCCTGTTCGGCCAGAATCTCATCGATCGCCTGCGGCTGTTGCAGGGCAAAGGTCAGCCGATCCGCATCGACGGACCGAAATCGCACATCGTTGCCAAGGCCGGCACGCCGACGATGGGCGGTCTGCTCATTCTCTCCGGCATGCTGGTCTCGACGCTGCTGTGGGCCAATCCGGCAAACCCCTACGTCTGGGTGGTGCTGTGGGTTACGCTTGGGTTTGGCTTTGTCGGCTTTTATGACGACTACCTGAAGGTCAAAAAGCAGACCCACAATGGTTTTGCCGGCCGCACACGGTTGGGCATCGAAGCGATCATCGCCGGGATCGCGTGCATCGCTCTGGTCGCACTCGGCCACGTGCCGTTTTCGACGTCGCTGGTTTTTCCGTTCATCAAGGAGGCCGGCATCAACCTCGGCTGGTTTTTCGTTTTCTTCGCCATGTTCATCGTCGTCGGCGCCGGCAATGCCGTGAACCTGACCGACGGACTCGATGGCCTTGCCATCGTCCCCGTCATGATCGCGGCGGCGAGTTTCGGCATGATCGCCTACCTCTCCGGTAATGCGGTCTTCGCCGACTATCTGCAAATCCATTACGTGGCCGGTACCGGCGAGCTTTCGGTTCTGTGCGGGGCGGTGTTGGGTGCCGGTCTCGGGTTTCTTTGGTTCAACGCTCCGCCGGCCTCGATCTTCATGGGCGACACCGGCTCGCTTGCTCTCGGCGGCATGATCGGCGTCGTCGCCGTCGCCACCAAACATGAGATCGTGCTGGCGGTGATCGGCGGTCTGTTCGTGCTGGAAGCGGTGTCGGTGATCGTACAGGTCGTGTCGTTCAAGCTCACCGGCAAGCGCGTCTTCAAAATGGCGCCCATCCATCATCATTTCGAACAGCTCGGCTGGACTGAACCGCAGATCGTCATTCGTTTCTGGATCGTTTCGGTCGTGCTCGCGCTGGTGGGGCTGTCGACCTTGAAGCTGAGGTAGCTGCCGTGATTCCGGTTACGACCTTCGCCGGCAAAAAGGTCGCGGTGTTCGGGCTGGGCGGCTCCGGCCTTGCCAGCGCGAGCGCGCTGTTGGCCGGTGGCGCCGACGTCGTTGCCTTCGATGACAATACGCAGAGTGTGGTGAAGGCCAATGCGGCCGGCATTCCGACCGCCGATTTGCGGCAGGTCGATTGGTCGAAGATCGCGGCGTTGCTGCTTGCGCCCGGCATTCCGCTCACCCATCCGGCACCGCACTGGATCGTCAACTTGGCGCGGAGCGCCCATGTCGAGGTCATCGGCGATATCGAGCTGTTCTGCCGCGAGCGGGCGCATCATGCTCCCGATACGCCCTTTGTCGCCATCACGGGCACCAACGGCAAATCGACCACGACGGCGCTTGTCGCCCATCTCGCAGCGTCAGCCGGCCTGGATGCGCAGCTTGGCGGCAATATCGGCACGGCCATTCTGTCGCTTAAGCCGCCGCAAGCCGGGCGCGTCCATGTGATCGAATGCTCGTCCTATCAGATCGATCTCGCGCCTGCGCTCGATCCTTCGATCGGCATCCTCATCAATCTCAGCGAGGATCACCTTGATCGTCACGGCACGATGGAGAATTACGCGGCCGTCAAGGAACGCCTGGTTGCCGGCGTGCAGCAGCATGGTACGGCGATCGTCGGCGTCGACGATACGTGGTGCCGAAAAGTTGCCGATCGCCTGGAGCGCTTGGGTAAGCGCGTAGTGCGCATTTCGGTGCGGCACCCGCTGATCAATGGGATTTACGTCGAGCGGCAGCGGATCATGCGCGCAACCGGCGGCGACGCTGCGCCGATTGCTGAACTTGGCGGCATCGGTTCGCTGCGCGGGGTGCACAATGCGCAGAATGCTGCCTGCGCCGCTGCGGCCGCGCTGGCGCTCGGCCTCGATCCGGCAGCGATCCAGGCGGGGCTGCGCTCCTTCCCGGGCCTCGCCCACCGCATGGAGGAAATAGGCCGGCGCGGCGCTGTGCTTTTCGTCAATGATTCCAAAGCTACCAACGCCGATTTGTCGGCGCAGGCGCTGGCCTGCTTCAGCGACATTTTTTGGATTGCCGGCGGCAAGCCGAAAACGGGCGGCATCGAGTTGCTGCGGGACTTCTTTCCGCGCATCCGCAAAGCCTACCTGATCGGCGAGGCGGCCAACGACTTCGCCGCGACGCTCGGTGCCGATGTGCCGCATGAAATCGACGGCACGCTCGACAAGGCGCTTGCCGCCGCGACCCGCGACGCCGAAGCCTCCACGGCAGTGGACCCCGTGGTCCTGCTGTCGCCTGCTTGTGCGTCTTTCGACCAATATCGCAATTTCGAAGTGCGCGGCGATGCCTTCCGGGATCTCGTCCTTGCCTTGCCGGGACTGGTGGCGAAGCCATAGGTCCCGAGTGTTGGTCTTCTTAATCCCCTGGAAACCATCCTGGTGTCACGAGTAGGCGGGGATTCCCGGTCACGGAAGGCCGTTCCAGGGGACGATCATGGCCTCGCGCGCGCAACCCACGCCGTTCAGCGAATGGTGGCGGACGGTCGATCGGCTGACGCTGGCAGCGCTGGGCGCGCTGATGCTCGGCGGCATCGTGTTGTGCCTCGCGGCGAGTCCTCCGGTCGCCGCCCGCATCGGGCTCGACCCGTTCCATTTCGTCGACCGTCAGGTGCTGTTCCTCATTCCGGCTGTCGGGGTGCTGATCGCCACGTCGTTCCTGTCGCCGCGGGAAATCCGCCAGCTCTCATTGATCGTGTTCTTTGTGAGCTTGCTCCTGGTCGCCGCGACGCCGTACTTCGGCGCCGAGATTAAAGGTGCCCGACGCTGGCTGGTGATCCTCGGCGTCAACATCCAGCCTTCGGAATTCCTCAAGCCGGCGTTCGTGGTGCTGATTGCCTGGCTATTCGGCGAGTTGGGAAGGCGGCCCGAAATGCCCGCCAACACCATCGCGCTGGTGCTGCTCGTTATCGTCGTGGCGCTGCTGGTACTGCAGCCCGATTTCGGTCAGACCATGCTGATTTCGCTGGTATGGGGTGCGCTGTTCTATATGGCGGGCATGCGATTTATCTGGGTGATCGGGCTCGCCGCGACCGCCGGCGTCGGTTTGATGACCGCCTTCTACACCGTCCCGCATGTCGCGCAGCGCATCAACCGCTTCCTCGATCCCGCCTCGGGGGACACCTTCAACATCGATATCGCGACCGAATTGTTCGTGCGCGGCGGCTGGTTCGGCCGTGGGCCGGGTGAAGGCACGATCAAGCGCATCTTGCCGGAAGGCCACACCGATTTCGTGTTTGCGGTGGCCGGCGAGGAGTTCGGCGTCGTGCTCTGCCTCATTCTGGTCGCGCTGTTTGCTTTCATTGTCATTCGCTCTTTGGCGAAGGCGATGCGCAACGACGAGCCGTTCATCCGTTTCGCGGCCGCAGGCCTTGCGATCCTGTTCGGTCTGCAATCGACCATCAATATGGCGGTCAATCTGCATCTGATGCCGGCCAAGGGAATGACGTTGCCGTTCATTTCCTATGGCGGTTCGTCGCTGATCTCGCTGGCTTACGGGATGGGAATGCTCATTGCGCTCACCCGCGAGCGTCCGCGGGCCCAATTTGCCGGCAACATCGTGATCGCCGACAGCCAACCCGAACATCAGGTCGAAAACGCCGCCGAGAGCTACGTGTGATGCATGGGCCGGGCCTTGCGCCTGTGCTTGTTGCGGCTGGCGGCACCGGCGGTCATTTGTTTCCCGCCGAGGCGCTTGCAGCGGCACTGATGAAGCGCGGGATGACGGTTCACCTCGTGACCGATCGGCGCGCAACGCGCTACGGAGGCGCATTCTCCGAGCAAACAGTCCATGTCGTCGCCAGCGAGACGCTGCGGGCACGCAACCCGGTGGCGTTGGCGCGAACGGCGGCCATGATCGGCGTCGGTCTCATCCAGGCTTGGGCGCTGATCGGACGCTTGAAACCGTCCGCGGTTGTGGGTTTTGGTGGCTATCCGACGATCCCGCCGGTTTTGGCTGCGGTCTGGCGTGGTGTTCCCAGCCTGATCCATGATTCGAACGCGGTCATTGGACGCGCCAATCGGCTGCTCGCCTTGCGCGTCACCGCGATTGCCACGACGTTCCCCGACGTGTTCAGCGCCGAACCTGCATTGGCGGCGAAGGCGACGCTGACCGGCAATCCCGTTCGGCCCGCTGTGGTCGCGGCCGCGGCGACACCTTATCCGGCGCTCAACGATCCGTTGCGGCTTCTCGTTTTCGGCGGCAGCCAGGGCGCACGGATCATGGCCGATATCGTGCCAAGCGCGATTGGACAACTCGACGCCAGCCTTCGCGCCCGGCTCGCCATCGTGCAACAGGCGCGGGAGGAGGATCTGGACCGCGTCCGTACCGCTTACGCTGATCTTGCCGTGGCCGCCGAAGTCGCTCCGTTTTTTGTCGATCTGCCGGCTCGCATGGCGGCAAGCCACCTGATCATCTCGCGTTCCGGGGCATCGACCGTCGCCGAGCTTGCGGCAATCGGTCGCCCGGCGATCCTGGTTCCGCTGCCGCACGCGCTCGATCAAGATCAGTTTGCCAACGCGGGCGTTCTTGAACGGGCGGGCGGCGCGATACGACTGACGCAGGATGCGTTCACGCCCGAGCGGCTTGGCGCCGAACTCGCGGCGCTCGCCGCGGCGCCTCAGCGTCTCGCGGCGATGGCCGCAGCCGCGAAGGCGGTCGGGCGGCTCGATGCCGCCGACCAGCTCGCCGAGCTGGTGCTGACGGTGGCGGCGAAGGGCGCAACCAAGTAGGTTCGCATCTTCATCGCGGCGGGTAGGGGCCGGCGCGTATCCGATTGTTGAGGCTGGGAGAACTCATGAAATTGCCGCACGACATCGGCCCGGTGCATTTCATCGGCATCGGCGGCATCGGTATGAGTGGCATAGCCGAGGTGCTGGTGAATCTCGGCTACGTCGTGCAGGGGTCGGACCAGGCCGAGAGCGGCAACGTCAAGCGGCTGCGCGAGAAAGGCGTCAGGATCGCCATCGGTCACGCCGCCGAGAATCTGACCGGCGTCAGAGTGGTCGTCGTGTCCTCGGCGATCAAGCACGACAATCCCGAGCTTATCGCTGCGCGCGCCCAGCGGCTGCCGGTCGTGCGCCGCGCCGAGATGCTGGCTGAGCTGATGCGCCTGAAAAGCTGTGTCGCTATCGCCGGTACTCACGGCAAGACAACCACCACATCGATGGTGGCGGCTCTGCTCGATGCCGGCGGTTTCGATCCGACCGTGATCAACGGCGGCATCATCAATGCCTACGGCACCAACGCCCGGCTCGGCGCCGGCGACTGGATGGTGGTGGAAGCCGACGAGTTCGACGGCACGTTTCTCAAACTTCCGGCCGACATTGCCATCGTGACCAATGTCGACCCGGAGCATCTCGACCACTTTAAAACCTTCGACGCCGTGCAGGACGCATTTCGCGCCTTCGTCGAGAACGTTCCGTTCTACGGATTTTCCGTCATGTGCACGGATCATCCTGTTGTGCAGACCCTCGTTGGCCGCATCGAGGATCATCGCATCGTCACCTATGGTGAGAATCCGCAAGCCGACGTGCGGCTGGTCGATGTTTCGCACGCCGGCGGCACGTCGCTGTTCAGCATCGTGTTCCGCGATCGCGCCGGGCAGTTCCTTCACGAGATCAAGAATATCGCGCTGCCCATGCCGGGACGGCACAATGCGCTCAACGCGACCGCCGCAGTCGCGGTGGCGCATGAACTCGGGATCGGCGACGAGGCCGTACGCAACGCGCTGGCAAGTTTCGGCGGCGTGAGGCGGCGCTTTACGCGCACCGGTATGTGGAACGGCGTCACCGTGGTCGATGATTATGGCCACCATCCGGTCGAGATTGCCGCCGTGCTCAAAGCGGCGCGCGAATTGACCAGGGATCGGGTGATCGCCGTCGTTCAGCCGCATCGATACACGCGGCTTGCCGCCTTGTTCGAGCAGTTCTGCACCTGTTTCAACGACGCCGACGCGGTGATTGTCGCCAATGTCTATCCGGCCGGCGAAGCGCCAATCGAAGGTGCCGATCGAGATTCTTTGGTCCAAGGGCTGCGCACGCACGGCCATCGGCAGGTCTTGGCCCTCGAGAGTCCGGAAAAGCTCGCCTCTTTGATCGCCGGCATGGCGCAGCCGGGCGACTATGTCGTTTGCCTTGGCGCCGGCTCGATCACCCAATGGGCCTACGCGCTCCCAGGAGAATTGGCGGCGGCAGGGTGACGGGATGAATGTTCCCGACCTCGTTCCCGTCATCAAACAAAACGCGCCTGGTTTGCGCGGCCGATTGCTTGGCAACCAATCGCTCGCAGAGCTCACCTGGTTTCGCGTTGGCGGCCCGGCGCAAGTTTTGTTCATGCCCGAGGACGAAGCCGATCTCGGTTATTTCCTGGCCCATCTGCCAACCGAGATCGCCGTCATCGTCATCGGCCTTGGTTCGAATCTCATCGTGCGCGACGGTGGCGTTGCGGGCGTTGTCATCAGGCTTGGCCGTGGTTTCAGTGACATTGTGGTCGAGGGCGTTGCCGTGCGCGCCGGCGCAGCGGTCCCCGATGTCAAGGTAGCGCGCGCCGCGCAGGAGGCCGGCATTGCCGGGTTGTCTTTCATGCGCGGCATTCCCGGCGCTGTCGGCGGCGCGCTGCGCATGAACGGCGGTGCCTATGGACGCGAAACCAAGGACGCGCTTGTCGAAGCGCGCGCGGTCGATCGACGTGGCGTCATTCACGTGCTCGGCAACGCCGATCTGCACTACAGCTATCGGCATTGCGGCGCGCCGGACGATTACATCTTCACGCAGGCGTTGTTTGGAGGCGAACGCGGCGATCCCGCGATCATCGCCGCCGAAATGGACAAGATCACCGAGTTCGCGCGAGGCAACCCAGCCGATCAAGAGCCGTACCGGTGGTTCCACATTCAAAAATCCGCCGGGCCACAAGGCGTGGCAGCTCATCGACGCCGCCGGCTGCCGCGGCCTGCGGATAGGCGACGCGCAGGTCTCGGAGATGCACTGCAACTTTCTGATCAACCTCGGCAACGCGTCCGCTGCCGACATCGAGACGCTCGGTGAGACCGTGCGCCGCCGGGTCAAAGAGACATCCGGCGTCGAGCTGGAATGGGAAATCAAGCGGATCGGGTTGGCGAAGTAGCCGGCCGAACGTGCTAATCTGGAGGCATGTCGGGAGGTGACCCCATCCTTATCGTCGGCGGTGGGCTCGGCGGGCTCACGGCTGCACTGGCGTTGGCGCGCCGCGGGCTAACCGCGCGCGTGCTCGAAGGCGCGCCGGAGTTCGGCGCCATCGGTTACGGCATTCAGTTCGGCCCGAATGTCTTCCATGCCTTCGACCGTATCGGCGTCAGCGACGCCGTATTGGAGAAAGCCAACTCGCCGCCGGCGGTCGTAATGTTCGACGCGCTCGACGGCAAAGTGGTGACGCGGATTCCGACCGGGCCGTCGTTTCGCGCGCGTTTCAAATATCCCTACATCATCATTCACCGCATCGATCTGCATAACGTGCTGCTCGATGCCTGCCGCCGCGAACGACTGATCACGCTCGTGCCAGACGCCATGGTCACGCATTTCGATGACCGCGGTGACGGGGTCACGGTGACAACGGCGGACAATCGCAGTTTTGAGGGCGCTGCTCTCGTTGGCGCCGACGGCATCCGTTCGCGCACACGCGCACAGCTGTTTGCCGACGGCGATCCGCTGCCCAACGGCTTCGTGGGTTTTCGCACCATTGTGCCGATCGGCGAGGTCACTGCGGATGTTGCCCGCGACAGTGTTGCGCTGTGGGGCGGTCCTGGTTTCCACATCGTGCATTATCCGTTGCGCCACGGTACACTTTTCAACATTGTGGCCGTGTTCCGAACGTCGCCCCATTTCGAGCGTGGTGACGTGGCCGCTTACCGTGCCGAGCTTGAACAGGCGTATCGCAACGCCCACCCGACCATGAAGGCGCTGCTGGCGATGCTTGACCTGTCGCGGCGTCAGGCAATCGGCGATCGCGATCCGATCCGCCGTTGGCACAAAGGCCGCGTGGTTTTGCTCGGCGACGCCGCCCATCCGACACTGCAGTCTTTGGCGCAGGGCGCCTGCATGGCGATCGAGGACGGTGTCTGCCTCGCCGACTGTGTTGCAACTGCCGGCCATGACTTCGAGGCCGCCTTCGGCCGCTATGAAAGGGCCCGCGCGTTGCGCACTGCGCGCGTCACGGTGGAGTCCCGCTACATCTGGGACGTCTACCACGCCGACGGCATCAGCCGCGACGTGTATTGGCAGATGATGGGCGAGAGGACGGAGGCCGACACGTTCCAATGCCTCGCCTGGCTCTATGACGGCTTCGTCTTGCCGCCTGCCACAAATAGGCCCTGACTCCCTCGACGTTTCCACAATTGTCGATTCTATTGGGGCGGTCTGCGAATCAGCGAACCTGGTGCTCCGATTCCGGAGTTCGCGAATCTTCCGGTGTCTTCTGCGTCAGTTTCGGAATCTGAGGGACATCGGCGAACTTATGATTTTCGTGCGGTTTTGGATTTACAGTTCCGACCTGAGTTGGCCGCCGTATAGGCGGATCTGCAAATCCACAGCCCGAACTGGGGCAATCGCCTGAACGATGGCCAAGCACGTCGCCGTTCTCATGGGTGGCTGGTCGGCGGAGCGGGACGTTTCGCTGCGTTCGGGCCAGGCGTGCGCGGCGGCGCTGGCGCGTCTCGGGTATCGGGTGACGGCCGTCGATGTCAGCCGCAACATTGCGGCGGCGCTGACCGCCATCAAGCCTGACGTTGCTCTTAACGTCCTGCACGGCCGGCCTGGCGAGGACGGCACGCTCCAAGGCCTGCTCGAGATTCTCGACATCCCCTACACGCATTCCGGCGTGCTGGCCTCGGCGCTTGCCATGCAGAAGGACTACGCCAAGGCGCATCTGCGCGCGGCCAATGTGCCCGTCGCGGAGGACCGCGTGGTGTCGCGGTTCGAGGCCGCGAAAGCCCATCTCATGCCGCCGCCCTATGTGATCAAGCCGATTGCAGAAGGATCGAGCGTCGGCGTTTTCATCGTCACCGAAGCGCATCCGCACCCGCCCCAGGAGCTTTTTCGCGACGACTGGGCGTTCGGCGAAAGGGTCATGGTCGAGCGCTATATCCCCGGCAAGGAACTGACCTGCGCGGTGGTCGGCGACCGCGCGCTCGATGTCATCGAGATCGTGCCGACGACTCGCTTCTACGATTATGAGGCCAAATACGCCGCCGGCGGTTCAAAGCACCTCCTGCCGGCGCAACTTTTACCAAATGTTTACCAGGAGGTCCGAAGACTCGCATTGGCTGCCCATAGCGCGCTTGGCTGCCGCGGCGTGAGCCGCGCGGACTTCCGCTATGACGATCGGGGGACGGGTGAGCTGGTCTGTCTTGAGGTCAATACACAACCGGGCATGACGGAGACGTCGCTCGTGCCCGAGCTTGCTGCGTTCGCGGGCATCACGTTCGATGAGCTGGTGCAATGGATGGTGGAGGACGCCTCGACCAACCGCTGATGGGGTCGGGGCTATCAAGTGCGGGGCAGGCCGGCGTGCCAAAGGGCAAGCCGTCCCATCCGCGCGTCGGCATTGAAACGCATCGCGGCTGGCGCCGCTTTGCCCGCGCCGCTGCTTATCGCCGGTCGGCGGTTCGCTGGGTTGGCAGGCTGGTGCGAACGCCGCCTCGCGGCATCGGCATCGCCGGAGCGGCCCTGCTGCTGGCTGCCAGTCTTTCTTACGGTGTCGTCAAAGGCGAGCACGTTGCCGAGGTTGTCGGTTGGCTCAAGGATGCACGCGACTCGGTTGCCAATTCGGTCGGGTTCCGCATTGCGGCCATCTCACTGACCGGCCCGAAGGAAGTCAGCCGCGAAGAAGTTTTCACGACCGCGGGCGTAACGGGACGCGCCTCGCTGCTGTTTCTTGATGCCGACGCAGCCCGCGCGCGGCTGATGGCGAACCCCTGGATCGCCGATGCGGCTGTGCTCAAGCTCTATCCAAATCGCCTGCAGATCACGATTACCGAGCGTCAGGCCTTTGCGCTCTGGCAGAAAGACGGCCGCCTCAGCGTCATCGCCGCCGATGGCACGGTTCTCGAACCCTTTGTGGAAGATCGCTACGTCGGCTTGCCGCTTGTGGTCGGGAAAGGCGCCGAGCGCGAGGCGAAGGAGTTTTTCGCCGTCATCGATCGTTATCCCGACATTCGCTCTGTCCTGCGGGCGTCCATCCTGGTCGCAGATCGGCGCTGGAACCTGCGGCTTAAAAACGGCATCGACGTGCGGCTGCCGGAAACCAATGTCGATCAGGCACTCGAGCGGTTGGTCACACTGGATCGAGACAAGAAGCTCTTGTCGCGCGACATCAATATGGTCGACCTGCGGCTGCCGGATCGTGTGACCGTACAATTGTCCGAGGCCGCCGCGCAGGCTCGCGACGATCTGGTCAAGGACAAGAAAAAGAAAAAGGGAGGCGACGCGTGAGCGGCCTCCATTACGGTCTGACACCGAAGATGAAGCCGGTTTCGCCGCGCCGCAGTGCACTCGTCGCGGCGCTCGACGTCGGATCGAGCAAGGTCGCCTGCCTGATCGCGCGGCTTCGTCCGCATCCGCCCCAACAGGTCCTGACGCGACGCAGCCACTCGGTCGAGGTCGTCGGCTTCGGCCATACCGCCGCCCGTGGCATGAAGGCTGGCGGCGTCGTCAACCTCGCGCAAGCCGAGGAAACGATTCGCCAAGCGGTCGATACCGCCGAGCGCATGGCAAAGGTTGAGATCGAATTGGTTGTTCTGTCGGTCTCGGCAGGCCGCTTGGCGAGCGAATTGTTTGCCGCCGATGTCGATATCGTCGGTTCGGCGGTCTCCGATGGCGATATCGCGCGCGTGCTCGCCGCCGGCAGCCGGCATTCTTCGCGCGACGGCCGTGCCGTCCTGCATTCGCTTCCGGTCGGTTATTCGATCGATGGCACAAACGGCATTCGCGATCCGCGCGGGATGCTCGGCGGCACGTTCGGCGTCGACATGCATGTCGCGACGACGGAGGTTGCCGCGGCGCGCAATCTGATGCTTGCGGTCGAGCGTTGTCATCTCGCAGTCGAGGCCATGGTGGCAAGCCCTTATGTCGCCGGTCTCGCGGTGCTTGCCGACGACGAGTCTGATCTCGGTGCTGCCGTCGTCGACATGGGCGCCGGTACCACGACGATGGCGGTCTTCATCAGCGGCCGCTTCGTGCATCTTGAAGGCTTCGCGCTTGGCGGTCATCACGTCACGATGGACATCGCGCGCGGACTGAACGCCCGCATCGCCGATGCCGAGCGAATCAAGACACTTTATGGCAGTGTGCTGATTGGTGGATCGGACGAGCGCGATATGATCACGGTGCCGCCCATCAGCGAGGACGACCGCGAACAGGCGCAGTTCGTGTCCCGAGCGACGCTCGTGCACATCATCAAGCCGCGCGTCGAAGAGGTTCTCGAAATGGTGCGCGACCGTCTCGCCGCCAGTTCGTTTGCGGCCGAGCCGCGCGGTCGCGTGATCCTCACCGGCGGTGCGAGCCAACTCACTGGGCTGCCGGATCTGGCCGCTCGTATTCTTGGCCGGCCGGTGCGGATCGGCCGGCCGCTCGGCATCGCGGCGCTGCCGGACGCCGCCAAGGGCGCGGCCTTTGCAGTAGCAGCGGGCCTCTTGGTTTATCCCCAGGCGGCGCATCTCGAACATTTCGAACCGCGGCGTAGGCGGTACCCCACAGGCACGGGCGGATATTTCGCTCGGGTCGGACAATGGCTTCGCGAGAGTTTCTGATGGCCCCCAGAGCGCAAGCCAGCACATCACAACGGCCGGTGGCGGACCGGCCGGGGCCGGGCGTCGCGAACGCCTGCCCCAGAAAGAAGAGGCACTCATGACGATCAATCTGAATATTCCTGACATTCGTGAACTTAAGCCGCGCATAACAGTGTTCGGGGTCGGCGGCGCCGGTGGCAACGCTGTCAACAACATGATCAACGCGGGCTTGCAGGGCGTCGATTTTGTGGTCGCCAATACCGACGCGCAGGCGCTCACCACGTCGAAGGCCGAGCGTGTCGTTCAGATGGGCGTGCAGGTGACGGAAGGTCTCGGCGCTGGCTCGCAGCCAGAAGTCGGCCGCGCTGCTGCGGAGGAAGTGATCGATGAACTTCGCGATCACCTGTTGGGCGCCCACATGGTGTTCGTCACCGCGGGTATGGGTGGCGGCACTGGAACCGGCGCCGCGCCGGTCATCGCCAAGGTGGCCCGCGAGCAGGGTATTCTGACCGTCGGGGTGGTCACCAAGCCGTTCCACTTCGAGGGCCAGCGCCGCATGCGCATCGCCGATGGCGGCATCACGGAGTTGCAGAAATCCGTCGACACGCTGCTGATCATTCCAAATCAGAATCTGTTCAGGGTCGCCAACGAGAAGACGACGTTCGCCGATGCCTTCGCCATGGCAGACCAGGTGCTTTATTCGGGCGTCGCCTGCATCACCGACCTGATGGTAAAGGAAGGTCTCATCAATCTTGACTTCGCCGACGTGCGCGCCGTCATGCGCGAAATGGGCAAAGCCATGATGGGGACCGGCGAAGCTGAAGGCGACAAGCGCGCGCTGACCGCGGCTGAGGCCGCGATCTCCAATCCGTTGATCGACGATGCGTCGATGAAAGGCGCGCGGGGGCTTCTCATCTCGATCACCGGCGGGCGCGATCTCAAGCTCTATGAGGTCGATGAAGCGGCAACGCGCATCCGTGAGGAAGTCGACCAGGACGCCAACATCATCGTTGGCGCGACCTTCGACGAGAGCCTCGACGGGATCATCCGTGTTTCGGTCGTCGCGACCGGCATCGATCAAGCGGCAGCCCAGCGCGCGACGCTGCCGGCCGCGGAGTCGCGCATTGCCGAGGTCGCGCAGCGGTTGCGTGCAGAGAACCAACGCATCGCGGAACGCATCGAGCGCACGGAAGGGATACGTCCGGCCGTCCCAGCAGCGGCTGTGCCGCCCGCGCCGTCCATCTCGCAGGCACCGCCCGCTTCGGTCGACGCGTCGATCGAATCGGCGGCCAAGGCCGCCATTGCGGCGGCGATCCTTCCTCCAGTCGGGAGCGAGGAGGTCACGCTTCGGCCATTGACGCCCAAGCCCACGCTGTTCATCGACCCGGCGGCGAGCCGGCCGGAGGTGCAGGAACCGGCGGCTTTTATTCCACCCCAGGCAGAACGGCTGCCGCCGCGCGGCCCGCGCATGCCGCGGATCGATGAACTGCCGGTGCCGGCGCAGAACGAAATTCGCGCCCGGCGCGGCGAACTTCCTTCGGAGGAGAATCCCGACAAGCGACGCAAATCGCTGCTGGAGCGCCTGGCCTCAGTGGGGTTGGGACGCCGCGAGCAGGACAAGGAAGAACCCGCGCCGGCTCCGCGGGTGCCTGCTGAACGACTCAGCGGCCGGCCGCAGCCGCGCGTTGCCGATCCGCGGCCAGAGCCGGTATCGGAATACGCGAAACGTGTTGCGCCGCAGGGCCTGGATCAGCATGGACGGCAAGCTCCGGTGCATAATCCTGGTGAAGAGGACCAACTCGACATCCCGGCATTCTTGCGCCGGCAGGCCAACTGAAGCTGGTTTCAGCGGTCCCGGGAGATGGGCCTCGCGAACGAGGCCCGATCCCGGGCGCCGGCTGGCACCTGGTGCATCAAATTTGTTCAATTTCGAATGAACTTATTGAATTTACAGCGTTACTGCATGTTAGGTTCTGTGTCGTTGCCATGTTTTTGTGCTATCGCAATAGGCAACAAGCACGCGGCAAATTGTGACAGATTGCTCCGTCGCAATTCGTATTGGGGCACGCTGCCGACCAGAGTGAGGCCGGAAAGAGGTAACACTTGGTAAGAAAGCGTGAGTTGGCGTTTTGCTGCATCGCCGTTAAGGTTGAATCCACGAGAGGGGATCGTATCGGGGATAAGTGTCGCGGGTGGTGTTCCCCGAAGTTTGCAGGCTGAGTCTGCATTTCCCTCAGGTGGGGTGGGTCACAACTGTGAGCGTAGCACTGGTGCTCGCGCAGGTTGGCCATAAGGTGTGGGACAAAGCATGACGCGGGGCATGCATGCCGGCAGGCAGACGACGTTGCGCGATCACGCCAGCGTTGCGGGAATTGGTGTTCATTCGGGCTCCCCAGTTACCCTGACACTGCATCCTGCCGAAGCCGATACCGGCATCGTCTTCGTGCGGTCCGGACTCCATGGTCAACGCGACCGCGAACTCAGAGCCAATTTCCGTTCGGTGACCGCGACCGAATTCGCCACCGTTCTGGGCGATGGCGCCGGGCCGGCAGTTTCGACCACCGAACATGTGCTTGCTGCATTGCACGGTCTCGGTGTCGACAACGCAATCGTTGAAGTCGACGGACCCGAAGTGCCGATCATGGACGGCAGCGCCGCGCCGTTCGTTGCCGCAATCGATCAAGTCGGCGTTGTCGCGCTATCGCCACAACGGCGTTACATCCAGGTGCTCAAGCCGGTGCGGGTCACCAAGAACGGCTGCCACGGTGAGTTACGGCCGCATCTTCGCGGCTTCCGGGTCGAAACCGAAATCGAATTCGATCATCCGTTGATCGGGCGCCAGAGTTTCGCGCTTGACGTGGAGCCGGATGCGTTCCGGCGCGAACTCGCGCGGGCGCGGACGTTCGGCTTCATGCGCGACGTCGCGAAGCTGTGGAGTGCGGGCTACGCGCTCGGGGCGTCGTTCGAAAACACGGTCGTCGTCGCCGAGAATCGGGTCCTCAATCCCGAGGGGGTGCGATTTGCCGACGAATTCGTACGGCACAAGGCCGTCGACGCCATCGGCGACATGGCGCTTGCCGGCGCGCCGCTGATCGGCGCCTATCGTTCGGTGCGCGGCGGCCACAAGCTCAATCACGCAGTGCTCAGCGCCTTGATGGCCGATACCACCGCTTGGGCCTATGTCGAGATGCCTGCGGAGCCGGCGCGGCGACCGCGCGGCCACGCCGATCTGACGACGGGTTTTGCGGCCCCAGCTTACGGTCCGGACGTCTCTTAAGTCGTTTGACTCTTAAGTCGTTTGGCGTCGCCGCCTTAATACGGGCCGATTGTCAGCCATAATTCCTGTATTATCATTGGGGTGCGGGGCGCTCGCCGCGATGCGCATGATATGCGCCACGAAGTAAGCCGGGTCGGGTTGGACGGGACCTAATCACGCTCATGAAGTTGCGGTCACGAGGATCGGGCAGGTCCGGGAGCAGGTTGCGTGCGTTGGCGTGCTGGGTCGCGCTGGCGCTTGTCGTTGTGCCGCTCGCCAACTGCAGCATGTTCAACAAGGACGACGACTACGTCCCCGACGAACCTGCCGACAAGGTCTACAACGAAGGGCTTTTCCTGCTGAACGATAAGCAGGACTACAAGGCCGCGGCGAAGAAATTCGACGAGGTCGATCGCGAAAATCCGTATTCGGATTGGGCGCGCAAGGCGCTCCTGATGTCGGCCTACGCCAATTATCAGGCGCAGGAATATACCGATTGCATCAACTCGGCGAAGCGCTACGTGACGCTGCATCCCGGCAGCCCCGACGCGGCCTATGCACAATATCTGATCGGTTCCTCCTATTACGATCAGATTCTCGACGTTTCGCGCGATCAGCAGCGCGCCGACAAAGCGATCAACGCGCTCGAAGAGGTGGTGCGCAAATATCCCGACTCCGAATACGCCGTCAGCGCCAAGAAGAAGATCGACATGGCGCGCGATCAGCTCGCCGGCAAGGAAATGGAAGTCGGCCGGTATTACATGAACAAACGCGACTTTGTCGGCGCCATCAACCGGTTCAAGGTCGTGGTCACGCAATACCAGACCACGCGCCACGTCGAGGAAGCGCTGGAGCGGCTGACCGAAGCGTATCTCTCGCTTGGCATCGTTGATGAGGCGCAGACTGCGGCCGCGGTGCTCGGCCATAATTTCCCCGACAGTCCCTGGTACAAGGACGCGTATAACCTCGTGAAGAACGCCGGCGGCGAGCCTAACGAGAACAAGGGGTCGTGGATCAGCCGCGCCTTCAAGAAGATGGGTCTCGGCTGAGCGCGCGTGCTACTGACGCCTGACGTGAGGGCGCGGAACCGTTAATATTCGGCGTCCGTTCCGATTCCGGACTTAGCTCTCGGCATCACTCTCGACATCGCCATGCTGGCTCGCCTTTCCATTCGCGACATCGTTCTGATCGATCGCCTGGATATCGATTTCGGGACTGGCCTCGCCGCGCTCACCGGCGAGACCGGCGCCGGCAAGTCGATCCTGCTTGACGCCTTCGCGCTGGCGCTCGGCGCCCGCGGCGAGGCGGCGTTGGTGCGTGAGGGCGCCGAGCAGGGGCAGGTGACGGCGGCTTTCGATGTGGCGACAGATCATCCGGCGCGCCGCGTACTCGCCGAAAACGATCTTGGTTCGGAAGACGAGTTGATCGTGCGGCGCGTGCAATTCGCCGATGGTCGAACCCGCGCGTTCGTGAACGATCAGCCGGTGAGCGTCCAGGTGCTCCGCGCGCTTGGCGCCGCTCTGGTTGAAATTCACGGCCAGCATGACGATCGCGCCTTCGTCGAAGCGGCCACGCACCGCGCGCTGCTCGATGCCTATGGCGGCATCGAAGACGCGGCCGCCGCGGTGCGGCGGCTGTGGGATGAGCGGCGCGAGCGCGAGGCCGCCGTGGCGAGCCATCGCGCCGATGTCGAGCGGGCCAACCGCGAGGCCGAGTGGTTGCGCCATGCAGTCGAGGAGCTTGGCCGTCTCGCGCCGGAGGTCGGCGAGGAGACGTCGCTTGCCGAGTGCCGCACCGCCATGATGCAGGCCGAAAAGGTCTCGGAGGATTTGCGCACGACATACGACAGCGTTACGGGACCGCAATCCGCCACGCCGCCGCTTGCGACCGCGGTGCGTCGGCTTGAGCGTCGTGCGGTCCAGGCGCCGGCCCTGATCGAGCCCGTCGTCAAGGCGATCGATGCGGCACTCACGGCGCTCGATGAGGCGCGCGTTCATCTCGAACAGGCGTTGCGCGTTGCCGAATACGATCCGAAGGAACTGGAGCGCATCGAGGAGCGGCTGTTCGCGCTGCGCGGCGCCGGGCGCAAGTACAACGTGCCGGTCGATCAACTCGCCGACCTTGCCAAACGGTATGCGAGCGACCTCGCGCTGATCGACGCCGGCGCGGAGCGGCTCGCGGTGCTGGAAAAGGAAGCGCAAGCCGCGCTGGCGCACTATCGGGAGGCGGCGCAGTCGCTTTCGGCCGCGCGGCACCGCGCCGCGCAGAAGCTCGCCAAGGCCGTCAATGCCGAACTCAAGCCGCTCAAGCTCGAACGGGCGCAATTCTCGACGCAGATCGAGAGTGAGAACGAAGGCCCTGACGGTCTCGACCGCGTCGAGTTCTGGGTCCGCACCAATCCGGGCACGCGGCCGGGTCCGTTGATGAAGATCGCCTCGGGCGGCGAGCTAGCCCGTTTCCTGCTCGCTCTGAAAGTCGTGCTGGCTGATCGCGGCTCGGCGCCGACGTTGATCTTCGACGAAATCGACACTGGCGTCGGCGGCGCGGTCGCCGATGCCATCGGCGTGCGGCTCGCGCGGCTCGCATCCGGCGTGCAGGTCATCGCCGTGACGCACGCGCCGCAGGTGGCCGCGCGGGCCGACCGGCATTACCTCATCAGCAAGGATGCACTCGCCAAGGGCAGGCGCGTCGCGACCCGCGTCGTCGAACTCGAAGCCGAACGCCGCCGCGAGGAGATCGCCCGCATGCTCGCCGGCGCCGAGATCACCGCCGAAGCCCGCGCCGCCGCGGAGCGCCTGATCCGCGCCGCGGTGGGCTGATACGCATCGCCCGCGGCCGCTGGGTCTGCTAGATTACCCAGAATACCTTCGCGGGAGAATCCGCGAGCATAAACTCGTTGGGAGGAGCGCAATGTCGGTTCGCGTCACCGGTACTGTTGCTGCCACGGCCGCTATCGCGTTGACGCTGGCGAGCGCCGAAGTCGTGTTCGCTACCGGCACGCTCGACTACGAATTCTACAAGGCAAAGGTGCAGCCGATCTTTCTTGCCAAGCGGCCCGGCCACGCGCCCTGCGTGGTGTGCCACGCCGAGGCAAACAACATGTTTCGGCTGGAGAAGCTTCCGCAAGGCCAAACCGTTTGGACTGAAGAGCAGACGCGCAAGAATTTCGAGACGGTTTCGAAGATCGTCGAAGCCGTGGACGATCCGCTGACCGCCAAGATCCTGCTTCATCCGCTGGCGCCCGAGGCCGGCGGCGACGCGTTCCATTCCGGCGGGCGGCAATTCGCCAGCAAGAGCGATCCCAATTGGAAGATTATCGCCCAGTGGGCGAAGGGTGCGACGCTCGCCCCGGCGAAGGAAAAATAGAGCCGCCGTTATTGAAGCGAAGCCCGCTTGGTCGGCGCCGCCGTGGCGTGGCTGCCTTCATCGGGGATCACCAACGTATTGTTGCGCTTCGGCACTTCGCCGACCGGGATGACCTTAACGACCTTCATGGCTGCGGTATCGACCACCGACACCGAGCGAAGGCCCGAGTTGGACACGAACATTTCCTTGCCGTCCGGCGTGAACGTGACCCAGTTGGCCACCGCGGAAAGCGGCGTCTCGCGGCCGGCGATTTTTTCGCTGGGCAGGTCGACCTTGTCGATCACTTTGAGGTCGGCGAGCGAGTAAGCATACGCGGCATTGTTGGGAATGCTGGTGACCCACAGCGTCTTGTTGTCCGGCGAGATGCCGATGCCATGAGACGGCTCGTTGGTGCGATAGCCGCCGTGGTCGAATTGGTGCGGCACGCTCGGCAACGTCATTCTCGCAGCTTCCTTCTGTGCGGCGAAATCGATGACGGAGAAACCGTTTAGAGAGGACATCTGCGAAAACACGCGCTTGGTCGAGCCGTCCGGATTGGTTTCGATCGCCATGCAGCGGACGCCAAGGTCCATTGGCATCGCCCAGGTCAATTGCTCCTTGTCAAGGTCGAACACATAGAAGGTCTTGGACGGGATCGAGCCGCCGACGACATATTTGTTATCTGGCGTGACGTAAACGTTGTGCAGCCGCCCGCCGTTGGCGGAGATCGTCTTTTTCAGCGTCAGTGTCGCGGCATCGACGATATCGAGCCCACCCTTGCCGCGGGCGATTGCGACGACAATGCGGTCGCCGTTCTTGGTCACCGAGATGTTGTTCGGATGGTCGGACAACGCGACCTTCTTGATGAGCTTGCCGCTCTTGCGGTCATAGACGTCGAGCGTGCTGGTTTCTTCGTTGCTCACATAGACCCGCGAGGCGTCTGGCGAGAATGCGATGCCGTGGGCGCCGACGACGTCCTTGATCTGCTGTACCACCTTGTTGGTGACCGGATCGATGACGTCGATATTGTCGCCTGCGGAGTTCGTGACGTAGATGCGAACCGTTTTGGCGGCGGCCGGCAGCGATGCAAACGCGAGCGCCATTGCGGGCAAAACGCACTTCAGGATCAATCGTGCCGTCATGGGAACCCGCTCCTCGGCCAGCGTGAATCCGACGTCACGTTACGCCCAACGCCTTGGCTAGACAACGCCGGACATGGCGGGCAAAGTTACCCGCAACGCCTCGACGGCGTTGATTATCCCGAAACCCGCGCTACCGCAGAACGCTCTGATCCGCGCGGTGTGTTGATGTTTGATGTGTCATGGCCCGCCGCGAAAAGACTGAAACTTCCGTCCATAGCCTTACCGAAAAACAGGCGAAGGCCGAGCATGCGCGGCTGGCCGCGGAAATTGCCGAGCATGACCGTCGCTATTATCAGGAGGACAAGCCGTCGATCTCGGACGCCGCCTACGATCATTTGCGGCAACGCTACGACGCGATCGAAGCGCGGTTTCCCGATCTGCGCACGCCTGAAAGCTTGTCGCAGCGCGTCGGCGCCGCGCCTTCGACGCGCTTTGCCAAGGTCCGGCACGCGGTGCCGATGCTCTCGCTCGACAACGCGTTCGCCGAAGCGGACGTTGTCGATTTCGTCGGCCGTATCCGCCGCTTTCTGCGCCTTGCCGACGATGACGAGATCGTGTTCAGCGCCGAGCCGAAGATCGACGGCCTCTCGATGTCGCTGCGCTACGAGGACGGTGAGCTTGTCACCGGCGCGACGCGCGGTGACGGCAACGAAGGCGAGGATGTGACCGCCAACGTGAAAACGTTGCACGACATCCCACACCGGCTCAAGGGACGCGGCGTGCCGCCGGTGTGCGAAGTGCGCGGCGAAGTCTACATGACCAAGGCGGCTTTTCTTGAGCTTAACCGCAAACAGGCAGAGGCCGGCAAACCGCTCTATGTCAATCCGCGCAATACCGCCGCCGGCTCGTTGCGTCAGCTCGACGCGTCGATCACGGCGTTGCGGCCGCTTGGCTTTTTTGCTTACGGCTGGGGCGAGATGAGCGAGATGCCGGCCGAAACCCAATCCGGCATGATCAAGTGGTTCGAACACTGCGGCTTCAAGACCAATCCGCTGACGAAGACGTGCCGATCGGTCGAGGCGCTGTTGAAGTTTCACCGCGAGATCGAGGCTCAGCGCGCCGCGCTCGACTACGATATCGACGGCGTGGTCTACAAGGTCGACCGCCTCGATTGGCAGCAACGCCTCGGCTTCGTGTCGCGCTCGCCGCGCTGGGCGATCGCGCACAAGTTTCCGGCCGAGAAGGCGACGACGATCGTCAAGGACATCGAGATTCAGGTCGGCCGTACCGGCGCGCTCACGCCGGTGGCGAAGCTCGATCCGGTCACCGTGGGCGGCGTCGTGGTGCAGAACGCGACGTTGCACAACGAAGAGGAAATCAAGCGCTTGGGCGTTCGCGTCGGCGACACGGTGACGATCCAGCGTGCCGGCGATGTGATCCCGCAGGTCCTGGGCGTGGTCGAGACCAGGCCGAGAGGCCCGAAGCCGTTTGCGTTTCCCAAGAAATGCCCGTGCCCGCTCAAGACCGACGTTGTCCGCGAAACCATCGCCGGCGGCGAGGAAGGAGCGCGTGCGCGCTGTAGCGGCGAATTGGCCTGCCCCTACCAGACGATCGAGCACCTCAAGCACTTCGTCTCGCGCCGCGCCTTCGACATCGACGGCCTTGGCGAAAAGCAGATCGAATTTTTCTATGAGCAGGAATGGGTCAAGGAGCCCGCCGATATCTTCACGCTGGAAGAGCGCAACAAGAAAATCCATTTGGAAGAGGTCGAAGGGTTCGGCGAAACCTCGGTGCGCAATCTGTTCAACGCCATCGCGGCCCGGCGCGAGATTCCCTTGGAGCGCTTTCATCTACGCACTCGGCATCCGGCATGTCGGCGAGACGACGGCGGCGGCGCTGGCGCGCGGTTATGGCACCTGGGACGCCTTCCATGAGGCCTGCCTCAAGCTCGCCAAGGACGATGAAGAGACCAAGCAGGACATGGATGCGCTCGATCAAATCGGCGACACCGTGATCGAGAGCCTGGGCGACTATTTCCGCGAGAAGCATAATCGAGAGCGCATCGAGCGGCTGGCCGCGCAGGTGCGCATTCGCGACGCCGAGAAGCCGCGCACGGATTCAGTCGTCGCCGGCAAGACCGTGGTCTTCACCGGCACGCTGGAAAAAATGACCCGCGAGGAAGCCAAGGCATCCGCGGAGCGTCTCGGCGCCAAAGTGGCGGGCTCGGTATCGAAGAAGACCGATTATGTCGTCGCCGGTCCCAAAGCCGGGAGCAAACTCACGGATGCGCAAAAACTTGGAGTGAAGGTCCTCACCGAGGACGAATGGGCGAAACTTATTACCGCCGGCTGAGCGGCGCCGTGGCCATAATGAGCCAGGCGCGTGTCTGCGCATCGAACATCGGGCCGAGCGTATCGCGCACCCGGGTGTGGTAGGCGTCGAGCCAGGCGATCTCGTCGGCGGTCATCAGCGCGACATCGACCAGGCGGCGGTCGATCGGCGCCAGCGTCAGCGTCTCGAAACTGTTGAGCGGCTTTTCCGCGTCGGCGACCGGCGCAGCCTCGTTCACCAGGACGAGGTTCTCGATGCGGATGCCGAAAGCGTCGGTGCGGTAGTAGCCGGGCTCGTTCGACAGAATCATGCCGCGCTTGAGCGGCGCGGTGCCGAGCTTGGCGATGCGCGCCGGACCTTCGTGCACCGAGAGATAGCTGCCGACGCCATGGCCGGTGCCGTGATCGAAATCGAGACCGGCCCGCCAAAGGAATTGCCGCGCCAAAGTGTCGAGCTGCGCGCCGGTGGTGCCGTCCGGAAACACGGCGCGCGCAATCGCGATGTGGCCCTTGAGCACGAGCGTGAAGGTTCTCTGCATCTCGGCGTTCGGCGGCCCAACCGCAATGGTGCGCGTGATGTCGGTCGTGCCGTCCTCGTACTGCCCGCCGGAATCGATCAGAAAAAGCTCGCCGGGCTGAATGCGCCGGTTGCTCTTGCGCGTGACGCGATAATGCACGATGGCGCCGTCGGGGCCGGCGCCGGCGATGGTCGGAAAGGAAACGTCCTTCAGGAGACCGGTGTCGCGGCGAAAGCTCTCCAGCGCCTCGACGGCGTCGATTTCGGTCAGGTTGCCGCGCGGCGCCTCGCGGTCGAACCAGGCGAGGAAGCGCGTCACCGCCGCGCCGTCGCGCTTTTGTGCCGCGCGCGCGCCCGCGATCTCGACGGCATTCTTCACGGCCTTCATCGGCACGATCGGGTCGCTGCCACGCACGACTTTGCCGCCGGTTTCCACGACGACCCGCGCGATCGCCTCGGGGCAGATGGCGGGATCGAGGCGAATGGTCTTTCCGTCCTTGCCCAAGGCGGCGAGATCGCGCTCGAAGGCGGCGCTGGCGCGCACATCGGCGATCTCCTCGAGGCGAGAACGCATGTCGTCGCCGAGCTTGCGCAGATCGACATAAAGCGCGGGCCGTCCTTCCTTCGGCACCATGGCGAACGCCAGCACCACTGGCGTGTGGGGCACGTCGCTGCCGCGAATGTTGAACATCCACGACACCGAATGGGGATCAGAGATCACCAGCACGTCGGCGGCCTGCTTCTCCATGTCGGTGCGAATGCGCGCGAGCTTGGCCGGCGCGTCTTCGCCGGCATAACGCATCTCGTGCGGCACGACCGGCCCGAGCGGCGGTTGCGGCCGTCCGGTCCAGATTGCGTCGATTGGATTGTCGTCGACCGCAATAAGGCTTGCGCCGGCGGCCGCGCAGGCCTTGGCGAGCCGTTCGGCGCCGTCGACGGTGTGCAGCCAGGGCGAATAGCCGAGTTTCGCTCCGGCCGGCAGATTGCTTTCGATCCACTGTGCCGGCGGCCGTTCGACCAGATGCTCGACGGTGAAAACCGCGCTGTCGATTTCCTCGCGCACCTGCACCAGATAGCGGCCGTCGACGAATACGACGGCGCGGTCGGCCAAGACGATCGCCGCACCTGCGGAGCCGGTGAAGCCGGTCAGCCACGCGAGCCGTTCGGCGCACGGCGGCACGTATTCGTTCTGGAAGCGGTCGGCGCGCGGCACGATGAAGCCGTCGAGGCCACGCCGCGCCAGCTCCGCCCGCAACGCGGCAACCCGCGGCGCGCTCTCGGAGCGGTCGCCGCGATCCTCGAACGATTGGAAATGCGCTTCGAACATGGTTGCAATCTATGGGGCCGGCCGGCGGCGGGCAACGTTGGCGCGCGGCCGCGACCGGCGGACGAAAACAAGCGTGGTCCAGCCATCAAGATCGATGCGCCGTTCGAGCGTCAGCGCGTGATAGGCGGCGATCGCGGCGTTTGCCTGTGCGGTCAGGACGCCCGAAACAACGATGCGGCCACCGGGCGCGATAAGCTTCGCGAGTGGTGACGCGAAGCGCTGCAGCGGGCCCAGCAGGATATTGGCGAACACCAGATCGAATGGCGCACGCGCGCGGATCGCTTGTACGGCAACGCCGTCTGCCTTGACGACGTCGATCATCGGCGCGGCGCGGTTGAGCCGCACATTGTCGCGCGCCGCGCGCACGGCGCTTGGGTCGTAATCCGTTGCGAGCACGCGTCGCCGCATGGCGCGCGCCGCCGCGATGGCCAGCACCCCGCTGCCGGTGCCGAGGTCGAGGATGTGCAAAGTCCTCCCCCTGAAAGGGGAGGAAAGAAGTAGGGCCTGATGTCGCTTGCTCCGTTTTTTGCACATGCGGTCGAGCGCGAGCAGACAGCCGCGCGTTGTGCCGTGATGGCCGGTTCCGAACGCCAACGCCGCCTCGATCTCGATACCGATCCGGTTGAGCGGCACGCGGCTACGATCGTGCGCGCCGTGAACCACGAAGCGGCCGGCCTGGACCGGCTTGAGCCCCGCAAGGCTTTCACGGACCCAATCCTTTGCGGCGACATGCGCGAAACGCAGTGCCTTGGCGGCCGCGGGGCCGGCGGCAATCGCCGCCAATTCGCGCAGCGCGTTCTCGTCAGGGGTTGCGTGAAAATAGGTTTCGACGCGCCAATGTCCACCGCCGGCATCCACCAGGGCGACGGCCACATCATCGGCGTCAAAGCTCTCGATCACGAGGTCGGCGAAACGGCGCGCGGTCTTTTCATCGGTTTCGAACCGGGCAACGGGAGTGCCCGAGCCGGCATGAACTTCGGAAATCATTGATTCCTATGACGCTTGTGAGCTTCTCCACGCCATTCACAGAATAGACCGCAAATCGGCGGATTGTGGCGTCGCGCTATGTTTTTCAAATGTTATCCGATTTCTTATGCGCAATGTTTCCACAAACTCCTCCACAGCTTATGCGGATACATTTTCCGGTTCTGTCAACAGCTGCCGCCATCCTTGTGGCGGGCTGAGGCCCCGCAGTACCATGCAGCCACATCTCGTATGGTGGGTGTGAAATCGCCCGGCAAAGTGAGTGCAGCCCATGACTGAGAACGAGCGGACTGGACGGCTGGCATCCGGCGACGTCGACATTTTTTATCGGGTCTTTGGCACGCCCGGCCGCACGCCGATCCTGTGCATGCACGGCTCAAACTATTTCGACTCCTACGACTGGCTTGGCATTTGCCGAAAGCTGGCGAGCGACCGCGAGACCGCCACTTACGACAAGCGCGGCTTCGGCGAAACCACCTGGAGCCCGAGCAAGAACTATTCGGCCGAGGCGCAGATGCGCGACATGCTCGCGGTGATCGGCAAACTGGGCTGGGACAAACCCGTCATCGTCGGGCATTCGTCGTCCGGCCGGCTGTCGATCGCCTTTGCCGCCAACTACCCGGACAAAATCTCGGCCCTCGTGGTCGTCGACAGCGCCATGACTCGCGATGAAGGCGGTCCGCGCGCGTCGACCGGAAACAAGCCGACGATATTTCCTTCGGTCGATGCGGCGATGGCGCATTTCGCCAAGCTCAAGAACCCGCCGCGCATTGCGCGTGACCGCGAGCGCGCCGAGCGGGCGCTCGCGAGTGTCGATGGCGGGTTCATGCTCCGGCGCGATCCGGATTTCGAAAATATGGTGCCGCAGGGTGCGGACGCCGGAAAGCCGGTGCGCGCGGCATGGCAGCTTCTGGCGGACGTCAAATGCCCGATCCTGGTCATACGCGGCTTGCGTTCGGATCGCTGGCCGCCGGAGATTCTCGAGCCGATGCAGCGCGACTATCCGAAGATCCAATGGGCGACGGTCGATACCCAGCACGACGTCCCTTACCAGGACCCTGACGGCCTCGTGACCGCGGTGCGGAAATTCATCGGACCGCTGTAATTGAGGTCACCGCGATGGCGCGGACTGCGCGATCGCATGGGCGTATTGCTGCATCACGTCCGGCGCGGTGGTGGCGATCTGCGCGATGATCCGATCGACAATGGCGCCGGAGCTCGGCGAAACTTCGAGGTTTGAACGCTCCGCGTCGGCCAGAAAATCCTTGTCCGTGGCCAGCGCGGCAAAAGCCGTCCGCAGTGTCGCGATGGTTTTCGCTGGAATGTCCGGCGGCGCGATCACCGGCCGGGCCATTTGCTTCTGCGTGAAGTAGAGACTGAGGACCTTGCGGGCCATGTCGGTCTTGGCGAAGTCGAGCGCCAAAGGCACGTCCGGCAATTCCGGATCCTTCTGCAACGCGCCTTGCACCAGCAGCGTGACCTTGTGGTCGCGTATCCAGTCCGGCTTCTGCTTCTTGAGGCTCGACCATGACCAGTCGCCGATGCCTTGAACCTCGCCGCGCTCCATGGCCAGGGCGATGTCCGCCGTGCCGCTATACCCGGTGATGATTTTGAATTTGGTGCCGATGAACGCGTTATAGAGCCGCGGCGTCGTGTCCGGATCGACGCCGGTATGCGCCCCGACGATGAGTTCCTTGTGGAACAGGTCCTGGATCGAGTGAACGGGGGCCGTCGACCAGGCGAGCGACAGGCCGACTTCGCTCGAAAGACTGCCGAGCCAATTCAGCTTGTCGAGCTCAAAGCGGACGCCATCCGGGTTGGTCAGCTTGGTGAACAGCAGCGAGCGTTGGATGAGCGCGATGACGGTGCCGTCACGCGGCGCGGAATTATAAATGTAATTCGCCGCCGCCAGGCTTCCGGCCGCCGGCATGTTTTGCACGATCACGGTCGGGTTTCCCGGCGTGAGGCGGCCGAGATGCCGCGCCATCAGCCGCGCCAGTTGATCGTAGCCGCCGCCGACGGCGGCACCGCACAGCAGGGTGATTTGCTTGCCGGCGTAGAAATCCTGCGACTGCGCGGAGGCAGGCATGATGCAGGTGAACGCCGCAAGGACGCCGCTGCACCAGCGCACGTTCCATCGTGGATTTCGCCGCTGCTTGCGCTGCATCATCTCATGCCTCGCTCTAGCCTTTCATGGTGCGCCGTTCGATGTCGAGGAAGCGCGGGAAGTCGCACGTCTCCTGCGCGGCTTTCATTTCCTTCTCGGCGCCGCCGCGCCCCAAGAATGGGTCGAGCTTATCCTGCGCCAGGCATTCGTAGGATTGTTTCACCGCCTTGTGCATGGCGGCAAATGCCGTTCCGGACGACGCCGCGAGGCGAAAGCCAAGGGCTGCGAGGTCGCTTGGCGACATCGCAAACTCGGCAAAACCGTCCGGCGGCGCAAACGTCATCAGCGGCGGCGGCAGGCGTTCGCCGACGATGCGCAGCTCTTCGGCGTTGCGGGTGTAGATGAACAACATGTCGGCGCCCGCCTTGTGAAACGCTTCGCCGCGGCGAAGCGCATCGTCAAGTCCGCCAACGCGGCGCGCGTTGGTCCGCGCCACGATAACGAGGTTCGGGTCGGTGCGCGCGGCGAGTGCTTCGCTGAGCTTTTTCAACATGAACTCGGTCGGCACCAGATGATCGATGCCGGCGTGATGTTCGAAGCGGCGCGGCAAAAGCTGATCTTCGATCTCGATGGCGGCAAAACCGGCGGCTTCGGTCAGCGCGATCGTGCGATGCAAGTGAACCGGATCGCCAAAACCGCCGCCGGCGTCGAGCACGATCGGCAGCTTGCACGCCGCGCGCATGTCGACGGCGACCTGCGCCAGCTCGGTCATGCTGATGTTGGCTTCGGTGACGCATTTGTACCAGCCAAGCGAGCCGCCGCTGAGATAGATCGCCTTGAAGCCCGACGCTGCCGCAAGCCGCGCCATGATCGGATTGAGCGCCACGGGCGCGACGATCAGCTCGTTCCCGGAAATCAGTTCACGCAATGTCGTCAAAGCTCGCTCCTCCCCGACCGGCTTGCCTCGACCGGCATGTCATGCGAAAGCCCGATGTCATACGAAAACGGCGACCGTGAAAAGGGGAGGGTTGCGATGCTCCGATTAAGGGCGCTCTGCGCCGCCATGGTGGTGTGCCTTGCCGCGACGACTGCGCAGGCGGCCTATCCCGATCGCAACATCACGCTGATCGTGCCGTTTGCGCCCGGCGGTCCGACCGACATCATCGCCCGAATTATCTCGGCCGCGTTCCAGAAATCGCTCGGTCAATCGGTCATCGTCGATAATCGCGGCGGCGCCGCCGGCAATATCGGCATGGGCGTGGCGGCGCGGGCGACGCCCGACGGCTACACGCTCCTCCTCACCTCGACCGCCATCGCCGTCAATCCGGCGCTGTTCGCGCATCTTCCGTACGATCCATTCAAGGACTTCGTGCCGATCTCGGAACTCGTCAATGCGCCCAATGTCATTGTCGTGCGCGCCGATTCCGGGATCAAGACGATCGCCGATCTGGTGGCGCGCGCCAAAGCGGCGCCCGGTTCGTTCAATTATGCGAGTCCCGGCGCCGGCACCAAATCGCATCTCACCGGCGAGCAGCTCAAACTGCGCGCCGGCATCCAGATGGTGCATGTGCCTTATCGCGGGGCCGGACCGGCGACGCTCGCCGTGCTCGACGGCACCGTGCAGGTCGGATCGGTTGCGCTGTCGGCGGCGGAGCCGTTCATCAAGGACGGCAAGCTGACGGCGCTCGCCGTCACCGGAGCGCATCGCTGGTTCTCGCTGCCCGACGTGCCGACGATGATCGAGCAGGGTTATCCGGGCTTTGTCTCGGACACCTTCAACGCGCTGTTCGCGCCGGCCGGAACGCCGCCGGAGATCGTTACCCTTCTCGAACACGAAAGTCACAAGGCGATGACGGATCCGACCGTGCGCGAGCTGGCGCGCCGTGCCGGTTTCGAGGTTGTCGGCGGCACGTCGGCGGAGCTTGCGGCGCGAGTCGCCGCGGAGGTGCCCGCCGTCAAGGAGCTGGTTGCAAAGATCGGGATCAAGCCTGAATGAAGAACGACAAACGCGGTGACGATGATGTGAGCGCCGCGTGAGGACGGCAGCCGCCACTCGGTGCTACAACCGTCACGCTTCAGCTTTATGCCATTGCCGGGAGAGATCGATGATCGTGAGATACGAGCGCAGATATTTCATTGCGGCGGCGGTAGCGTTGGCCGCCTGTTTGGGTTTGTGTGCCGGCAAAGCGCAGGCCCAGGCGCCCGACTACGCCGCCATCCTCGCCGCGCCGGACCGCAGCGATGCGGATCGGCAGGCCGACAAGCGCCGGGATCCGTCGCCCCTTCTCGCCTTCACGGGCGTGCGCCCCGGCATGAAGGTGCTCGATATGGGCGCCGGCGGCGGCTACAGCACCGAACTGATGGCGCGCGCGGTGGCGCCGAACGGCGTCGTCTATGGACAATATCCGGAAGATGCCAACGAGAAGGCGAAGGCGGCCCTCGAAGCGCGCATGAAAACCCCGGCGATGAAAGACGCCGTCGCGCTGTGGCGGCCGTTCGACGATCCGGTGCCGCCGGATGTCCATGATCTCGATCTGATCACGTTTCTCTTTTACTACCACGACACGGGATACATGAACGTCGATCGCGCCGCGATGGACCGCAAGATGTTCGCGGCGCTCAAGCCCGGCGGCTATCTGGTGATCGCCGATCATTCCGCCAAGGCCGGCGACGGAGTTTCCGTCGTCAAGACGCTGCATCGGATCGAGGAAAGCACGCTGCGCAAGGAAATCGAGGCGGCCGGCTTCAAGCTCGTCGCCGAGGGCAATTTCTGGCGCGCTCCCAGCGACACGCGCGACTTCGTCACCTACAAGCCGACCGGACCGGTCGATAATTTCGTGCTGAAGTTTCAGAAGCCGATGTGAGGGCGGCTACTGAAGCTGGTCCTTGACCTTGTCGAGCCCGGCATTGACGCAATCGTCGTCGAAGCCGGGCGAACCCGAGGCGCCGATGCCGCCGACGACTTGGTTGCCGGCCTTGATCGGGACGCCGCCCGGAATCGCGATCACGTTCGGCAAGGTCACTTGCTGGTGGGCAACTGACTTGGGGTCCTGCAGCTTCTTGACGTACTCCGACGTAGGCTGTTTGAACGTCATCGCCGTATAGGCTTTGCGCCGCGCGTTCTCCAAGGTGTGCGGCGAGGCTTCGTCGCCGCGCATGGCGACGACCGTTTCACCGTCGCGGTCGACAACCACGGCCGATTCCCGATAGCCCTTGGCCGCGCAGGCCGCGATCGTGCCTTCCGCAATCGTCTTGGCGACGTCCAAGGACAAGTCCTTGTGCATGATGAGCGCGGCCGTAGCTGGTATGGGCGCTGCCAGCGCACAGGCGAGTGCGGCGAAGCCGAGGCGATGAACGATCGACATGATGTGTCCTCCCGGTAAATCTTGCGTCCGCTGCGTGAACAGCGGACGCCTGACGCCTATTCCATGATGGCTTGCGGTAATGTGACGGCGCGCTCAGTAGGGTCGGCCGTAATAGGCCGGCGGCGGCTGCGGCGGAAAGGCCGGTTGAGCGTAAGGCTGACCCGAATAGGGCTGCCGGTAATAGGTCTGGCCCGCATAAGCCTGACCGTATGCCGGTTGACCATAGCCGGACTGCGCATAACCGGGTTGCGCGTAGGCGGGCTGGCCATACGCAGGTTGCCCGTAGGCTGGCTGCCGTAGGCTGGCTGGCCGTAAGCCGGCGCGATCTGCATCGGCTGGGTCACGGCAGCTTCGTTCGCCGGCGCGCGCCGCCGCGCCATCGCCGGTCCGCCCGCCGGGGTCTGCCCCGATACGGTGACGGTCGTGTTCGCCATGCCTTCAGCCTTCACCAGTTCGAACAGCGTCGAGGCATGGTCCGGCGACAGCCGCACGCAGCCGTGCGACACCGCAAGGCCGAGATGCTTCACATCGAAAAAGCCGTGGATGGCGTGGCCGTGCAGATCGAAGAAGATCGCATGCGGCATCGGCGCGTTGTCCCATTCCTGAGACAGGTGGTCGGCGTCCATGCGGTTCGGCTTGAAGGTGCCGTTCGGGGTGTCGTAGCCCGGCCGGCCCGTCGACACCGGCCAGTCGTAACGCGGCGTGCCGTCGACCGAAACCGACATGCGCTGCGCGTTCTTGTCGATGCTGACGACAATATTGGCCCACGAAGGCGATGAAAGCGGCAGCGCCAGCGCCGCGGCAAGAAGCGAGGCGGGGAGGAGGGTGACGGAACGCATGGCTGAACACCTGATGGGAATGAGCCGGGAGTAGTACGTTTGTTAGAAGTCTCCGGCGAACGATTGGTTCAGATCAAGTATACCTTAGCAGCGCCCTCGGGGCCGAATGGTGAATGAAATGCGGCGGGATACGCCGTCGCTCTTCACGTTTGCGTGGCCGCCATCATTCGTTCATCCGCCCGGTGACGGAAGGGAATTAATGCCGTTTGAAATACTGCACGGCGCGCTCGTGGCGCTCGGCGGCGGCGCGGCTGTCGAAGGTGCCGAGATTGCGGCGCCGGCCGGTTTTCGGATTTTTCTTGCGCGAGTAGAGCCGGTATTTGCCGGACGGGAGTTTGCGGATCATGACGGGTTTGTGTGTGCTCGGTTGGCGTGCTTGTCCCGCTTGCTGTCTCAAGCCTCGTCTCAAGCCTTGCCGCCCTGTTTGGTTCCGGCGCGCGCCGCGCGGCGTTTGCGTTGCACGGCCTGTGCTTTCTTGATGTTGGCGAGCTGCGCCCGCCGCATCGCCGGCGTTGGCTTCTCGGCCTCGGGAATATTGCGCCGCGGCTTGGCGCAGGGGATCTAGAATCTTCATTGTGCGATTATCTCGCCAAATCCCGCGCGCTTGAGGCGCACGATGGCCTGATCGAGCGCCGAGAGGAACGCGGAGCGGTCGCGCGGCGCGAACGGCTTGGGGCCGCTCGTGATCTCGCCTGAACTGCGCAGTGAATCCATCAGGTTGCGCGTCGCCAACGTCATGCCGATCGAATCCTTGGTGAAGGGGCGGCCGTTCGGCGCGATGACGTCGGCGTCGGATTTCACACAGCGGCTCGCCAGCGGCACGTCGGCGGTAACGACGATGTCGCCGCGCCCGGCGCGCTCGGCGATCCAGTTGTCGGCTTCATCCATGCCTGCGCCGACCACGATTCGCTCGATCAGCGGGCCGCCAGCAAAAGTGCCTCCCGGATTTGCGTCCGGCAGCCCGCCAAAAATTCCATCGCGCGGCACCGCGATGGGGCTGTTGCTGACAACAAAGACTTTCAGCGCCGTGCCCTTGAGCGCATGCCGCTCGGCGACGCGATAGATTTCCTGCTTCACCGGGCAGGCATCGGCGTCGATGTAGATAGCGATCGCTCGGTGAGTCGGAGGTGCGGAGTTCATCAATGAGACGTGCCTTGTGTGTCTTTCCTCCCCCACGAAGTGGGGGAGGGGGACCGCGCGCTTTTGCGGTGGAGGGGGCCTCGGACTCGACGCACCTTTTAGTCGCACGGTTCATCGCCGCCATGGCTCCCCCTCAACACCTCCCTCCAGGGGAGGGTGAACGATATCATTCTTGCGGCGCGGAATGCGTCCATGCCGTCTGTAGACAACAAAGTGGTCCGCTGCGCGACCGTCCGGCGCACCGTTGAAAGAAGGCAACAACCGGGCAACGGCAACGACTTCGCCCGTCTTTTGGCGCTCTGCGGCCCGCATTCTGACACACGAGACGTTCTCAATTAACCGGGGGCTGGGCGCATTTTGTACGCCCCGCTTGCGTAGAAGCCTGTTCAGTAAGCGTTGCGTATCATGCTCGAGCTAGCATCCGGCAGAGAGCTTTGGATTGCGCTCTTTAACGCGCTTGTGCTTGGGTTGTGGGCCGTCCTTCCCTTGTTGCTCCTGTACTACGCCAAACAATCGCTGGCCGCACGGCGTGTTCGACCCGAATTCAGTCTCCGCAAATCTGAAGCATTCGAATTGGATAGAGCGACGGAGGTCTACAACAAAGTCCGTTGCCGCCTCGGCGAGATGCGCAATCAGAGCGACCGGCAGGATGGATTCTGGCCCGCTGTCTTTGGCGGACGATCAAGTCTTCGTCAGCAACACATCGACGAGATCGAAGATCTCGAGGCGCATGCGCACCATTTGCGGATGACGATCAGCCGGCTCAAGCGCCGGCCCCTGCGGCGCCTGAAATCGTGGGTGCACCTCATCAGCTCACGGTTTTCCCTGGGCGGCGCGATCGCAACGCAGGTTGTCGGTTTCGCACTTGTGATCGCCGCGTTCCACGGTTCCGGGCAGCAGGCGTGGGGCGACGAACTGACCACCCAGGTGAAGGACCTGACCGCCTGGTACCCAGTCAGTGCGCAGCTGTTTTACGCCAACGCTATCGCTGCCTTGTTCACCGCTATGGCGATGCCCGTCCTCTATCTGGTGCGAAGGGCTTGTCTGCAGCAGGAATACGAACTGGAATTTTACAAGTTCAAGGAGTTTGCAGAGACTGATTTTGATCAGCCGATTGATCAGCCGCGTGCGGATGATTTCGAGGCGGCGCCGGAAGCAGATTCGGACAAAATTGGCGGGGACGACAGCTGGTTTGCAGTTCTCGGTGTTGCAAAGACGGCTACGATGGAAGACGTCAAAGCGGCGTACAAAGCACTGATCAAGCAGAGTCATCCGGACCGGGTGCAAGGCATGTCGTCGGCATTCAAGGCGCTTGCCGAATCCGAAACCAAGAGGCTCAACGCAGCCTATCAGCAAGCATTGGTGTCGGTGGGTCAGTTCGATACCGAAGACGTAAGTTGATTGACCGTTGAGTGGACGCACGGCGGACATACAACGCCGGCGCTAACGATCCGGGCGACTTAAGCCCTGACGGCTTGACCCCGAACGACTTGGATCGATCGCTCGCGACCGATACTTAAACTCACAATCGGTCATTTTCCAGAGTGCGGTCAGCGCCGGTGCGTCGAGCCGTCGTTCTTCTATTTGATCCTCTCTTTCTTGTTTTTCGTTATAAAAGTCTGATTGGACTTCGGCATCCCTTCAAGTTTGGTGCTTTGTTGTCTATGCATTGCTTGAACGTCGTCCCACGATTGTTGGATCATACGGTTGATGTCATCGTCGGAGCTGTTGGCTAATGCCAAAAGATCGAACGCGCATTCGCGCAGCCGTCTGACTAGCTTCGGATCTGACGTGGTCAACGCCCAAACAAAGAGAAGCTCGGCCAGCTTTTCGTAGACGCGTACACCCGCCATCGACCTTCCCCCATAGAAGTCGATGCTCCCGAATGAACAAGAGGCCACTGATTCGTGGCGACAATTTGAAGCTTCCGATGGAACTCGTGTTGCCGACGCGCGCATCGCCAAATCGAAGTGTACGTTGAAAAATATTATCGGCGTTCCGCCGACATTGTTTCGGTCGCTATCGGAGGGAAAGCAGACATGCGGCGGACATAGTATCGACATTTTTGACCCCAGCCGAACCTCGGCCGTTTGCCGCATGCGAGCGATAACCCTGTCAAGCTTGCACCATTGTTGGTGTTGTTGGCTCTAGTCAGCTCCAGCCGCCGGCGGACGGTAACAGAATGGCTGCCGGAGAGCAGTGTGTGTTACTTGCTGTGGTGATCGTGCTTCAATGATCGATTATCCCGCTCGCAATATAGAGGGAGCCGTCTATGGCAGCGATCTCGGGTCGACCGGCTACGGATGAGCGCGTGACGTGTCTGCGGATTTTTGCCGATGCCGATGGCGAAACTCACATGGCAGACGTCGATATAGCCTTACAGCCCAGAAAGCTCTTCAAAGACAATCCTCCGCTGCGTCTCTCGGACAACCTCGCGGCTTCGTGGTGCAACATCTGCCATGTGCCCGCGGGCATGTGTGAGGTGGATTGGCACAATCCGCCGCAGCGTTTGCTGGTCCTCTGGCTGACCGGCGAGGTCGAATTCGAGACGAGCGACGGCGACGTCCGCCGACTTGCTGCAGGGAGCGTCGTGCTGGCGGAGGATACGACGGGCAAGGGGCACATTTCCCGTCACCCTCCCGAGGGCCAGCTCGTCGTCCACGTGGCCCTCGCTTGATCCGACACGCCAAGGGCGCTTTGCCGTACGACTTAGGTCCTTTCCCAGCGCAGGCCGAGAGGGGCCTCGCCGGCGCGATGGAACCAAACGAACATATCAGGCCGCCGAATTGTTCTTCGCCATCGCACGGCGGACGGCTTTCGGCTCGGTCTTGATGACTTCGATCAAGGTGCGCGTCGCGCCGGACGGCCGGCGCGTGCCGAGTTCCCATTTGCGGACTCTGCCCACGGCGGTGCCGATGAACGACGCGAATTCGCGCTGCGACAGGCCGAGTTTTATGCGTGCTTCTCGGGCGTCGGACTTGCGCGGCGTGACGCGATGCACGATCACCTCGGCCTTCTCGCCACGCGCAAATTTCAGCGCCTCATTGAGGCTGACGGAAATATCATCCGCCAGCCGGCTCTTCACTTCTTTGTTCGCCATTGATCCATGATCTCCTTCACGAGTGCCGCAAACCTCTTGGGCTCTGTCACCGCGGGCTCGACATCAAAGCTTTCATCGCTCTTGGCGTAGAGCACGCATCAGCGGAGACGCGATAAACTCCTGCGTTGTAGCGATAGTGCATCGACTCTTGCGCCACCTGAAGAGGGAGATCATCCTATTCGACTACCACATGTGATTGCCGGGCACGCTTTCGGCAAGCCGCAAGAATCGCTACCCTATGTCAAGACTTCGGGATCAATCTGTGGACCTCGTTCGGGGAATCCCGCTTCAATCGAGGAATGGAATGACGAATAGATTGACGCCAGCGCGATCCACCCGCGTTCGCGCCGCGGGCCTCCGCGCATGTGCCGCCGTGACGCTCGCGGCCGCGGCGGCGCTGACGGTGTTGCCGCCCGCCGCGGCCGCCAAGCGGGCCGGCCCTGCGCGCCCCACCGAGGCGACGGCCCCGCGCCCGGCGGCAGAGCCGATCATGGCCATCGTGTCGATCAAGAGCCAGCAGGTGACCTTCTACGACGCCGACGGCTGGATCCTGCGCGCGCCGGTCTCGACCGGCACGACCGGACGCGAGACGCCAGCGGGGGTCTTCGCCGTCATCGAGAAGAACAAGGATCACCATTCGAGCCTCTACGACGATGCCTGGATGCCGAACATGCTGCGCATCACCTGGAACGGCATCGCGCTGCACGGCGGTCCGTTGCCCGGCTACGCGGCCTCGCACGGCTGCGTGCGCATGCCTTACGATTTCGCCGCCAAGGTGTTCGACAAGGCGCCGATGGGGATGCGGGTGATCATCTCGCCAACCGACGCCGAGCCGGTCGCGTTTTCCGATCCGGCGCTGTTCGTGCCCAAGCAGGATGCGATTGATGCCATACCGGCGCGCGCCGCAGCGCTGGCCGGCGATGCGGACGAGGCCGCCAAGGCGGCCGCTGCCGCGAAGGCCGCTGTCGCGCCGGCAAAGCGTGCGGCTGCCGCTGCGCCTGCGGTGGTGCGCAATCTCACGTCGCTCAAGGCCCGCGCCGATGCCGAACTCGCCCACGCCGAGAAAATACTTGCTGCCGTCAACGCCGACCCGAGGAAGACGGACCAGGCCAAAGCGGCAGCCGAGGACGCAAAACAGAAGGCCGCTGCCAAAGCCGAAGCGCTGGGTCCGCAGCTCGACGCCGCCAGAGCCGACTTGAAAGCGAAACAGGACGCCCTCGCGGCCGCGCAAGCCGCCGCCAAGGCGGCCGAGGCCAAGCGGGTCGAGACAGCGAAGGCCGCGACCTACGCGAAGCTCGCAGACGAGCCGGTCTCGATCTTCATCAGCCGCGCGACGCAGAAGCTTTACGTGCGGCGCGACACCCACAAGAAGTGGCCGGACGGCGGCGAGCTGTACGACTTCAGCGAGGAGTTCCCGGTCACGATCAAAGATCCTGGCAAGCCGCTCGGCACGCACATCTTCACCGCGGTGGCGCGCGCCGAGGGCGGTCTGCGCTGGACCGAAGTCTCGATCGACAACGGCGACACAGCCAGGAACGCGCTCGACCGCATCACCTTCCCGCAGCAGGTGCTCGACCGGATCGCGCCCACCGCACGGCCGCTATCCTCCATCACCATCTCGGATGAGCCGCTGAGCAGCGAAACCAACTATCGCACCGAGTTCGTCGTGGTGCTGAACAACCAGCCGCAGGGGGGCTTCGCCAATCGCTTGCCCTCGCCGAGCACGCGCATCGCGCGCGATCAGGATGACGGCGGGTATTTTGGTCACTGGGGCGGCGGCTGGTTCGGCTCACCCGGCTACAGTCAGCCGGCACCCGGCAGACGGCCGACCCGCGGCACGACCTATTACCCGGCGTGGGGCTGGCGGAGCTATTAGTGAGCGCGTGTCCGGTGACGCGAAAGACCTCCTGCTTCACCGGACAGGCGTCGGCGTCGGTGTAGATAGTGATCATCACCTGATTTAATCAGTAGCCGTGGGATCGCGCATCTCGCTGTTTTTCCGACGCTGTGATCTGTTGATCCACGAGTGAGAGCGGACAGGAATTTAGCGCCCCGGCTCGACATATTTTCCCTGTCTATCAAAGCTAACTGAAGTGGACCGCCCCCCGGCGTTGGCCAATTGGTCCAGTAGGGGTCGGACTATTTGTGCGAAATCGCCTGCTGACTGCGGAATTGTTTCGAAAATTACTTCCGCGAAGTGATACTGGTCGCGGTCCAATGTGTCGCCTAGGTTGTCGTACCATGCGTCACCGTGCGCAGCGAAATTGAAATGGGCGCCGCGTACCCCCAACAGACTAACAAGAGAGCGAAGGGAGGCTCGATACCGAATTCTTCAAGGTCCCGCATGAAGCTCGCTGTGTTATGAATGATGGTGTTATCCAACACGGGGATTACGGGTACGTCAGTTTGACCTTGGTTGACGACCGTAGAGTTCACAGCTTCGACAATACCGTTGCGGAATACTTGCACGTATGCACGCTGTTGCAGGGCGGCCTGGTCTGCGTTTGAGACCATGAGTTTGCCGTCGAAATTCACTCGTCGGGCCTGCGCGGTTCTGGAACCGAGCGGCGGAAACGTACTGAACTCTCGGCTAATCGCGTCGATTGGAAGAACCGAAGACAGGTCAAAAGCCGAGAAGGGTATTATGTGGAGTACGAGCGTGCCTCGGTTCATTAGTTGAACCGGTGCTTGGTTTGCGGCGATCTTCGCAATTCGCTCCGCTCTGAAGTCTCGGATGCGGTCTGTGAGTTGCGGCGCGAGCGTAAAGAGTGCGCGCAACTCGTCCACGTTCGGCTCGAATTTTCCGGCGGATGAGCGTGCCCAGAAGCGAGTGCTGCCCTGCCGGATTACTCGATGAGGTGGATTGTAACTGCGGGGATGCGAATGATGATGACGTGGCCGCCAGCTTGCATAGGGACGGGATGAAAGTGATAGACGGTAAGCGTGGCTGAAGGCCGCCGCGCGCGACCTCGTCTAATCGCAATATCTCAGCGTCGGGACTACCCTGAAAAGGAGTGGTTGCAGTAGGAATGCCATCCGTCGCGGTCATGCCGATAACAATGTCGCCGCCTGCCGTGTTCGCGAACGACGAAATGTCGGCTAGGAATTCTGCGTAATCTTCGCGCGCGTTACCATAGGTTTCACGCTTGTAGTCGATGCTACGACTTTCCGTGACTCGCGCACGAATAAGGCTTTGAAGTGCGGCTTCATCTATTCGATGAAGAGAAATATGCAGAAGAGCCATTGGAAGCCCATCTCAGGAAGTACGCCCAACAAAAAACATCGAACGACAATCTCACACCCTCTCAACAAAACTATCCACCACGCGCTTTTCGCCGGCGCGGTCGAACGCGATGGTGAGCTTGTTGCCGTCGATGGCGGTGACGTTGCCGTTGCCGAATTTCTGGTGAAAGACGCGGTCGCCGAGCGTGAACGCCGAGACGGTGCCGGTCGATTTCGCCACCAGTTCGCCCTCGATGGTGAGCGGCAGGCGGCGGGCTTTGTGACTGCGGTCCCCCTCACCCGATCGCGCTGCGCTCGATCGACCTCTCCCCTCCGGGGAGAGGTGAGATAAATCCTCGTCGGGCTCGTAATCCGCCCCGCTGTCGGAAAAGCCGCCGCCGGTTTTCTTCGATTGCGCGCGCTGCCAGCCGGGCGTCGTGTAGTTGGAGCCGAACGCCGTCATGGCGTCGAAGCGGGAAGCGCCGTAGCCGCCATAGCCGCCGAAACCGCCTTGCGGTTCGGTGACGTCGACATGCGGCTCCGGCAATTCGTCGAGAAAGCGTGACGGAATATTGGTTTGCCACAGGCCGTGCATGCGCCGGTTGGTGGCGAAATAGATTTTCGCCCGCTTGCGCGCGCGCGTCAGACCGACATGAGCGAGCCGGCGCTCCTCTTCGAGCCCGGCGCGGCCCTGATCGTCGAGCGTGCGCTGGTGCGGAAACAGGCCTTCCTCCCAGCCGGGGAGAAACACGGTGTCGAATTCGAGCCCCTTGGCCGAGTGCAGGGTCATGATGCTGACCGCATCGGCGTCGGCGCCTTTCTCGTTGTCCATCACCAAGGAGATGTGCTCGAGAAAGCCTTGCAGGTTCTCGAACTCCTCCATGGAGCGGACCAGCTCTTTCAGGTTTTCCAGGCGGCCGGCGGCGTCGGCGGAGCGATCCTTCTGCCACATCTCGGTATAGCCGGACTCGTCCAGGATGATTTCGGCGAGCTCGTTGTGCGGCAGGCTATCGCGCTGCTTGCGCCAGCGGTCGAAGGCTTCGAGCACGGCGCGCAGTGCGCTGCGCGGCTTCGGTTTGAGTTCGTCGGTCTCGACCATGGCGCGGGCGGCTTCGGTCAGCGGCACGCGGCGCTTGCGGGCATGGTCGTGCAGAAGCTGCACGGTGGCGTCGCCGAGGCCGCGCTTCGGCACGTTGACGATGCGCTCGAAGGCGAGATCGTCGGCCGGCGAATTGACCACGCGCAGATAAGCGAGTGCATCGCGGATTTCGGCGCGCTCGTAGAAGCGCGGGCCGCCGATGACGCGATAGGGCAGGCCGAGCGTGACGAAGCGGTCCTCGAATTCGCGCATCTGAAACGACGCGCGCACCAGAATGGCGATCTGGTTGAGCGGGTGGCCGGCGCGCTGCAGCTGTTCGATCTCCTCGCCGATGGCGCGGGCTTCTTCTTCGGAATCCCACGAGCCGGTCACGGTGACCTTCTCGCCCAGGACGTCGTCGGTGCGCAGTGTCTTGCCGAGCCGGCCTTCGTTGTGGGCGATCAGATGCGAGGCGGCGGCGAGGATATGGCCGGTCGAGCGGTAATTGCGCTCCAGGCGGATCACCGTCGCGCCGGGGAAGTCGTGCTCGAAGCGCAGGATGTTGTCGACCTCGGCGCCGCGCCAGCCGTAGATCGACTGGTCGTCGTCGCCGACGCAGCAGATGTTTTTATTTCCCTCTCCCGCGTTTCGGGCGTCCCAGCGCGTGCGCGAGAGCTCGAGCGAAACGTCCGTCTCCCGGCGGGGAGAGGGTTGGGGTGAGGGGGCCCGAACCCCCTCACCCGGCTCGCTGCGCTCGCCGACCTCTCCCCCCTGGGGAGAGGTGGATTTGCTGCTCGCGGCCGCGGTGGTGCGCTGCGCCAGCAGCCGCAGCCACAGGTACTGCGCCACGTTGGTGTCCTGATATTCGTCGACCAGGATGAACTTGAAGCGCGCCTGATACTGCCGCAGCACTTCGGGATGTTCGCGGAACAACCGGATGCACTCCAGCAGCAGGTCGCCGAAATCGGCGGCGTTGAGAATCTTCAGGCGCTCCTGAAACGCCTTGTAGAGTTTCAGGCCCTTGCCGTTGGCGAACACGGCGGCTTCGCCCGGCGGCACCTGGTCGGGCGTCAGCCCGCGGTTCTTCCAGCCGTCGATCAGCATCGCCAGCACGCGCGCCGGCCAGCGCTTCTCGTCGATGTTCTCCGCTTCCAGAAGCTGCTTGAGCAGCCGGATCTGGTCGTCGACATCGAGAATCGTGAAGTCGGGTTTCAGCCCGACCAGCTCGGCGTGCCGGCGCAGGATTTTGACGCCGATCGAATGGAACGTGCCGAGCCACGGCATGCCCTCGACCACGCCGCCGACGATCTCGCCGACGCGATGCTTCATCTCGCGCGCCGCCTTGTTGGTGAAGGTGACGGCGAGAATCTCGCCCGGCCGGGCGCGGCCGAGGCTGAGAATGTGCGCGATGCGCATGGTGAGGACGCGGGTCTTGCCGGTTCCGGCGCCGGCCAGCACCAGCACCGGACCGTCCAGCGTCTCGACCGCGAGCCGCTGCTCCGGATTGAGGCCGGCCAGATAGGGCGCGCCGCCTGCAGCCGCGGCGCGGGCGCGCGCGGCAATGCCGCCGGGGGCGGGCCCCGGCGGTTCGGCAGGCTCGAAGGTGCGCTTCAGAGGGTCAGCCAAAGCGTGTCAGCCGTTGCGCCCGATGCCACTGATTCTCATGGGGAGAACATGGCATTTGAGAGCGGCATTTACGAGGCCGCGCGGCATTGACGAGGCCGCGATCCCCCTACTTCATGTACTTGTCGACCAGCACGGCGGCGTCCTTGCGATCCTTCTTGAGGAAGGTGGCGAATTCCTCGGTCGAGCCGGCGACCTGATCGAGGAAGTTCTGGTTGGCGAAATCGGTGAACTTGGGGCCGCGGAAAATCGCCAGCAATTCGTCGTGCAAGCGCTTGACGATCGGAGCCGGCGTGCCGGTCGGAACCACCAGGCCCCAGAAGATCGGGCCGCCGGGAAAAGCGCCGAAGCCCGCTTCGTCGAAGGTCGGGATATCCGGGAGCTGGGGCGAGCGGTGCGACGCGCGCAGCGCCAGCACCTTGATCTTGCCGGCCTTCAACTGGCTGGTCATGTTGCCGACGCCGATCTTGGTGACGTCGATGGTATTGCCGAGCAGCGCCGCAATGATCTCGGCGCCGCCCTTATAGGGGATCGCCACGAAGCTGGTTTTCCAATGGTCGCCGAGCCATTGGCGAAACGCATCGGTGGTGGTGCGCTCGCCGAGCGTGCCGTAGTTGAGCTTGCCCGGCTCCGCCACCGCCTTGGCGTGCAGCTCGTCGATCGAGTTGATGTGCGAGCCCGCCGGCACCATCAGCCCCTCGATCACATGATACATGTCGATCACGGGCACGAAGTCCTTGTCCGGATTGTAGGGCAGATTGGGAATGGTCAGCGGGTTGAACGACATCGTGTCGGGACTGACCACGCAAAGCGTGTAACCGTCCGGGTCCGACTTGGCGCATTCGTTGCCGCCGAGCACCATGGAGGCGCCCGGTTTGTTGATCACGACGACCGGCTGGCCGAGCCGCGCCTCCAGCTCGTGCGCCGTCATACGTGCGGCGACGTCGGTGATCGAACCGACCGAGATCGGCACGATCATCTTGATCGGTTTGTTCGGATAGTTTTGCGCATGGCCGGGCGCGGACCATGCCGCCGCAAGGCCGGCGGCGAGCATGGCGGCGAGCGTCTTGATTCCGATCTTCATCGTGTTTCCTCCCTGAATGTGGCGCCCTCGAGGGCGACTATTTGTTTCGTAGCCGCCGGCGGCTCAGCGCATGACGACTTCGCCGATCGAGCCGGAATCGTATTGCGTGAAAAACAGCCGGCCGTCGGCGAGCGCCGCGATGCAGCGCGCGCCGCTTCCCGGAGTCGGGATGTCGTATTCGCCGCGCACCGTGCCGTCCGGCGCCATGCAGCCGATCTTGTTGGCAAAGTTCGCGGTGTACCAGAGGTCGCCGCCGCGGCCGACGGTCACGCCGCGCAGCGACGCGTTCGGCGTCGGCACTGGATGCTCGGTGATGCTGCCGTCACGATCGATGCGGCCGAGCGCGTTGGTGCTGGTTTCCACGAACCAGATGCTGCCGTCGGGATGCGTGACCATGGCGCGCGGCTGGCTGTCGTGGCTCGGGATCGGAAACTCCGTGACCTTGCCGTCGACCGTGATGCGGCCGACGCGATTGCCGGCGGCCTCGCTGAACCACAACGCGCCATCGCGCACCGCGATCGAGAGCGGCTTCGAACCCGGCGTGATGCCCTCGGCAAATTCGGTGATGCGGCCGCCGGGCGTGATGCGGCCGATGCGGCTTATCTCGGTTTCGGAAAACCACACATTGCCGTCCGGTCCGAGGATCATGCCGTCGGGGCCCGCATTCGCCGTCGGCAGCGGGAATTCGGTGATCTCGCCGCGCGGCGTGATGCGGCCGATCCTGTTGGCGGTTTTTTCCGCGAACCACAGATTGCCGTCGGCGCCGGGCGTAATGCCGATCGGGGTGGCGTTTTTGGTGGGAAGGTCGAATTCCGTGAACGTAGCGCGGTCCGGATCGAAACGCCCGATCTTCGAGGCGCCGCTCTCGCAGAACCAAAGATGCCCGTCCGGTCCCTGCACGGCGATGTAGGGCTTGGCGTCGGCGCTCGGAATCCGATGCTCGCGGATCGTGATCGGCGCGGTATTCATTGACTTGCCTTCATCGCGATGCGGCGGCCAACGCCGTCGGGCGCGGGCAGCTTGTCGTGCGCGGCCTTCATCAGCGCGAGCCGCTCCATGACGCTGTCAGGAAACGGGCCGGTTTTCTTCACCGTCATATCGACATTGAGCGCCATGTTCTCGGACGTGGCCGACAGCCAGCCTTCCTCGGCGTGAAACAGCTGCTCGAAATAGTGCATGCGCTTTGAGTCGAATCCCGAGGAGCTGAAACGTCACGCGGACCGGCGTATCGACCAGAAGCTCGCGCAGATACCGCACATGCACTTCGGCCGTGAAAGTGGAGTGTTTGGTCGTCTCGACATAGCTGAGACCGAGGCCGAGGAGTTCGTAGACCTCGTCGACGGCGCGGTCGAACAGCACGTTGTAATAGGCCATGTTGAGATGGCCGTTATAGTCGATCCAGCCGGGCTCGACCCGCATCACCGAGGAGACGAAGGGCGCGAAGAAGGCGGGTTCGGGGTCGAGGCGGTCGAGCATGATCTGTGTGGCCGGCGCAGGGCCGCTCAATGCACCTGAGACGAGCCGATTTGGCAAGCGTTCATTCCATCACGGCCTTGATGTGCTAACCTTCGTGGTTGCCTCCCCGCAAAAGCCAATCCGGGACATTGTTGCGCCGTGCCGAGCAAGCCGAAGAACATCCTCTTCATCATGTGCGACCAACTGCGCTGGGACTATCTGTCCTGCTACGGACACCCGCGGCTTGCCACCCCGCATATCGATGCGCTCGCCTCGCGCGGCGTGCGCTTCACCCGCGCCTATGTGCAGTCCCCGGTGTGCGGCGCGTCGCGCATGAGCACCTATACGGGCCGCTACGTGCAGTCGCACGGCGCGTCGTGGAACGGCTTCCCGCTCAAGGTCGGCGAGATGACGCTCGGCGACTACTTGCGTCCGCTCGGCGTGCGCACGGCGCTGGTCGGCAAGACCCACATGGAGGCCGACGTCGAGGGCATGCAGCGGCTCGGCATTGACCCGAAGTCGATCATCGGGGTGCGGGTCGCCGAGTGCGGCTTCGAGCCCTACGAGCGCGACGACGGCCTGCACGGTTTTGGACCGGACGGCCGCTTCGATCCGCGCGCGCCGCGCTACAATCGCTACCTCAATGACAAAGGCTATGCCGGCGACAATCCGTGGCACGACTGGGCCAATGCGGCGGACGGCGACGGCAATCACCTGGCGTCAGGCTGGGCGATGCGGCATGCGCGCAAGCCTGCCCGTGTGCGCGAGGAGGATTCCGAAACGCCCTACATGACGCGCCGCGCCATCGACTTCATGCACGAAGCCGGCGACACGCCATGGTGCCTGCATCTCTCCTACATCAAGCCGCACTGGCCCTACATCGCACCGGCGCCCTACAACGACATGTACGGACCCGGCGACGTGAGTCCCGCCGTGCGCTCGCAGAGCGAACACGCCGAGCCGCATCCGGTGTTCCGCGCCTTCATGGAGCACCGGGTCAGCCGCGTGTTCTCACGCGACGAGGTGCGCGCCGAAGTCATCCCGGTCTATATGGGGCTGATCAAACAGATCGACGACCAGATGGGCGTGCTGTTCGGCACCATGGAAGAGCGCGGGCTGCTCGACAACACGATGATCGTGTTCACGTCGGATCACGGCGATTATCTCGGCGACCACTGGCTTGGCGACAAGGATTTCTTTCATGACGCCTCGGTCAAGGTGCCGCTCATCATCTACGATCCGTCGCTGGATGCCGACGCTGCCCGCGGCAGCGTCTGCGACGCGCTCGTCGAAGCGATCGATCTCGCGCCGACTTTTCTCGAAGCCTTGGGCGCCGATCCGGCGCAGCAATCTCATCGGCTGGAAGGCCGTTCGCTGCTGCCGATGCTTCGCGGCCGCGTGCCGGCGGCGTGGCGCGATGTCGCGATCAGCGAATATGATTATTCGATGCAGCCGGCGGCCGAGAAACTCGGCGTTGCGCCGCGCGATGCCCGGCTCTTCATGGTCACGGACGGCCGCTGGAAGTTGATCCACGCCGTTGGTTTTCGGCCGATGCTGTTCGACCTTGCCGACGATCCCGAGGAACTCTCCGACCGCGGCGCCGACCCGGCTTGCGCGGATGCGCGGGCTCGCCTCGAGGAGGCCCTGGCGCAGTGGGGCTTGCGTCTTTCGCAGCGGACCACGCGATCGGAGCAGCAAATCCGCAATGCGCGCGGCAAATCGGCGCGCCGCGGCATTCTCATCGGTGTCTGGGACGAAAGCGACATTCCCGCCGAATTGTGGAGCGGGTATGCTCGCGACCGGGAGTAATGCCCGCAACAGGATCGCTTGAGCGGCTGCGGGCCGGTGGCGGAGGAACGATCATGCGGGGCTTTCACACCATGCGCGCCGCGCTTGCGGCGATCGCCGTGTTGTTGTCGACCATCGCGCTGCAGGCGCAGACGTTCGAACAGCCGATCCGGATCATTTTTCCCTTCGCGGCTGGCGGCTCCGGCGACGCGCTGGCGCGGTTGATCGCCGACAAGATGCAAGGCGCGCTCAAACACCCGGTGATCGTCGAGGAGCGTACCGGCGCCGCCGGCCGCATCGGCGTCAACGATGTGAAAGCCGCCAAGCCCGATGGCAATACGCTCTTGCTGACGCCGATTGCGCCGATATCGATCTACCCTTTGGTCTATCCCAAGCTCGACTATGACCCGTTTCACGATTTCGCGCCGATCACCGAATTGGGCACGTTCGACTTCGGCATCGCCGTCGGGCCCGCGGTCGACGCCAAGTCGCTGAAGGAGCTGGTCGACTGGCTCAAGGCCCATCCCGCTGAGGCCAATTATGCGATTCCGGCTGCTGGATCGTTGCCGCACTTCCTGGGCGTCATGTTCGGCCGGGCTATCAAGCTCGATTTGCGCCACGTGCCTTATCGCGGCTCCGCTGCCGGATTAACCGACGTGGTCGCTGGCCATGTGCCCATGATCGTCACGACCACAGCCGATCTGGTGCCGATGGCGAAGGCCGGGCGCATCCGCGTACTGGCAACCTCCGGCACGGAGCGCTCGCCGTTCCTGACAGACGTGCCGACCTTCCGCGAAGCCGGCTACGACCTGTCCGCGACCGGCTGGTATGGCATGTTCGCACCGGCGAAGACGCCGCCCGAGATTGTCGAGCACTACAACAAGGTGATTGTCGATGCCGTCAATGCGCCGGACATCAAGGAGCGGATGCTATCGTTTGGGCTCCAGCCGACCGGCACTACGGCCGCTGATTTCGCCAAGATCGTGAAGGCCGGCTCCGAACTTTGGGCGCCCGCCGTCAAAGCGTCGGGCTTCACGCCGGAGGACTAGCGATGGCTGTCCTCGAGGCCGATGAGCGGCATCAGCGCGAGCGCAAGGCGGTCGATGCCGTGATTGCCGCGCTCGCCGCGGAGTTCGGCAATCGGCTCGTCACCTCCCAGGCGGTGCGCGAGCAGCACGCCAACACGCTGACATGGATCGAGAACCAGCCGCCGGACGCCGTGGTCTTCCCGCAGACGACCGAGGATGTGCAAAAAGTCGTGCGGCTGTGCGCGGCCGGGCGCGTTCCGATCATCGCATTCGGCACCGGCACATCGCTCGAAGGCCAGATCAACGCGCCGCAGGGCGGAATATCGGTCGATTTCCGCGACATGAATCGCCTCATCGCGGTTCACGCCGAGGATCTCGATTGCGTGGTCGAGCCTGGCGTGACGCGCAAGCAGCTTAACGAGCAACTGCGCGATCAAGGCGTCTTCTTTCCGATCGATCCAGGCGCCGACGCATCGCTCGGCGGCATGGCGGCGACTCGCTGTTCCGGCACCAATGCGGTTCGCTACGGTACGATGAAAGACAACGTGCTCGCGCTCAAAGTCGTGCTCGCCAATGGCGAGGTGATGACGACGTCGCGCCGCGCCAAGAAATCGGCTTCCGGTTACGATCTCACGCGCCTGATGGTCGGTTCGGAAGGCACCCTCGGCATCATCACCGAGCTGACGCTGCGCTTGTCCGGCATCCCGGAATCGATTTCGTCCGGCGTCTGTCCGTTTCCTTCTGTCGAGGCAGCGTGCAACGCCACCATTCTCACGATCCAGTCGGGTATTCCGGTGGCCAGGATCGAACTGCTCGACGCACTTCAGGTGCGGGCGTCCAACATCTACTCCAAGCTGACGCTGCCCGAGACGCCGGTGTTGTTTCTGGAGTTTCACGGCACCGACGCGAGCGTCGCCGAACAGGCCACGCGCTTTGCCGAGATCGCGCAGGAGCTCGGCGGCGGGCCGTTCGATTGGGCGACGCGGGCGGAGGATCGATCGAGGCTCTGGCAGGCGCGGCACGACGCCTATTGGGCGGGACGAGGGCTTCGTCCCGGAGCGCACGCGATCGCAACCGATGTCTGCGTGCCGATCTCGCGGCTTGCCGAATGCGTGAGCGAAACGCAACGCGACATCGCCGCAAGCCGCTTGTTGGCGCCGATCCTGGGCCACGTTGGCGATGGCAATTTCCACCTCACGCTCATGGTGGACCTCGAAGACGATGAGGAAATCGGCCGCGCCAAAGCCTTCCTGGAGCGCCTCGTCGAGCGGGCGTTGGCCATGGACGGGACCTGTACGGGCGAGCACGGCGTCGGCCAAGGCAAGATGAAATACCTCAAGGCCGAACACGGCGACGCCGCGCTCGACGTCATGGGTGCGATCAAGCGGGCGCTCGACCCGCTGGGCATTATGAACCCCGGCAAGATCGTGAGCCTCTAAGCGCGAACACGCGACACAGAATCGCCCCGAACGCAGCCGAAATGGACGTGGAAAGCGTGCATTCCCTTCGGGCCTGCTTTCAGGATTCGCGGCGCGCGTAGAACGCATTCGGCCAATCAAGGGCGCTCGGAGGCGCCGTGCAGACGACGCTGCTCGGACTGGCAATCGCGATCATCCTGGCGCTCGTCACCGCGCTGGTCGCGCCGCTTGTGGTCGACTGGAACCATTACCGTTCCACCTTCGAGAAGGAAGCGAGCCGGCTCACTGGATTGAACGTGCGGGTGAACGGCACGATCGACGCGCGCATTCTGCCGACGCCACTTGTGAAGCTGCACAACATTGAGGTCGGCGAAGCCGGCCACGAACCGCTGGTGCGCGCCGGTACGATTGAATTGGAAGTCGGTCTCGGTCCTTTGCTGCGCGGCGAAGTGCGCGCATCCGAAATGCACATCATCGGGCCGCAGATCAGCCTCGGACTTGACCGCTCCGGCGCCGTCAACTGGCCCGCGCTTCGGCCATCGTTGCGTCCAGAAGCGCTTTCGATCTCCCGCCTCAACATCGAAGACGGGCGTGTCCTTCTCAGCAATGCGGCGTCCGGTTCGCAAGTCGTACTGGAGAAATTTGGGTTCAACGGCGACATTCGTTCGTTTAACGGCCAGTTCAAGGGCGAGGGCGCCTTTGTTGCCGGCGACGAACTCTACGGCTATCGGATATCGAGCAGCCGGCCCGATGAGACTGGCGGTCTCAAAATCAGGCTGGGCGTCGACTCGTCAAATCACCCGTTGACGACTGACATCGACGGCGCGCTCAGCTTTGATCATGGCGTGCCGCAGCTCGAAGGCACCGTTGCACTGACGCGCCCGGTCGGCGCCACACTGTCGAACGGCGAGCGGGTAATGAACGACCCGTGGCACGCCAGCGGCAAGTTCAGTGCGACGCCGGCGTCGGCATCGGTGCGTGACATCGCGATTCAATACGGCCCGGACGAGCGGGCAGTCAATTTCAGCGGCCAAGCAGACCTGATGCTTGGCGCGCACCCACAATTCACCGGGACGATCTCGGCGCTGCAAATTGATGTCGATCGCGCTGTCGCCGATCCTGACCTTACGCACCGGCCGCCTTTGCTCATCGCCAAGAGCTTCGTCGAAAAGTACGTGGCACCGGTCAAGCTGCCGTTACCGGGCGACATTCACGTCGGCATCGATGCGATGAATGTCGGCGGCACAACGCTGCAATCGTTGCACGGCGACATCCGTTTTGACGATGCGGGCTGGAGCTTGAATGATCTGGAGCTGCGTGCGCCGGGTATCACCGAAGTGAATCTGAGCGGCCGGCTCAAGACAACGCCGCAGGGTCTTGCATTCACCGGCCCTGCTGCTCTGGAGTTGGCCGATCTCGATACGTTGTTGGCCTGGCTGAAAGGCCGCGGCGACCAGCCTTCCGCGCAAACCCGGGCCCTGAGTGCCCGCGGTCTCGTCACGATCGCGAGCGATCAAATCGCAGTCGATCAGCTTGCGGTCACGCTGGATCATCAGAACGTCGAAGGCAAGCTCGCCTACGCCTGGGCTTCGGACAAGAGTCCGGCCAATCTCGATGCGGAAGTGCGTGCAGCCGAACTCGATCTCGATGCATTGTCGACGTTCGGCAAGGCGGCGTTGGCCAATGACAGCTTCGAGTTGCCGCATAAGGTCGTGCTCGCTCTCGACGTCGGCAAGGCGACGTTTGGCGGAATCAGCGGGCGAACCATCAAAGCCCAGGTCAAGTTCGACGCCGGAGCTTTGCAGATCGACAAGTTCTCCGTCGGCGAACTCGGCGGCGCCGCGCTCGACATCAGCGGACGAATTGACGAACTGTCGTCGCAGCCGCGCGGTCGTGTGACACTGAACCTCGATGCGCAAGCATTGGCCGGATTGACCGACGTTGTCGACAAGTTTGCGCCGCGAACAGCAGACTTCATGAGCCGGTTTGCCGAGCGTCTCGCGCCCGCGAATGTGCATGGCACGCTGACCTTTGATCGGGCGGTCCCGAAAGGCAGCATCGCCAAGCTCGCACTCGACGGGCGCATGGGCGCAACGCATGTCAGCCTTACCGGCGACGCCACCGGCGAACCGTCGGACCTGGACAAGGCCGTTGTGCACGTCGCCACCGAGCTTGACGCAAATGACAGCGAAGCGCTGGTCACCCTCCTCGGTCTCGACAGCGTTGTTGCGGCCGGCCAGCGCGCCGGGCGCATGACACTTTCGGCGACAGGGCCGCTCGACGGCGATCTGCGGATCGACGGGCAGCTTTCTGCCGCGGGGGTCGATGCGGCAGTCCAGGGTGCGTTACGCCTGAGCGGCGATCCGGCGCCACGGGGCGCGATGCAGCTCCTGGTGTCGGCGTCCGATCTCAGGCCGCTCAACCACACCATGACGGGGCAGTCGGGGACGGCTGTTCCGGTTTCTGGGCGTGCCGTCTTGTCCGTCCGTGGCAAGGCGCTGTCGTTTACGAACGTCGCGGTCGCAGTCGGCAAGACGTCACTGAACGGGCATGTTGCGCTCAATCTGGCGAGCCCGATTGGAATTGACGGCGATATCGAGGCCAATGACGTCGATGCCGCAAGGGTGTCGGCGATGCTGCTTGGGCTGCCGACCAAAACCGATAGTGCCGGCGGTTTATGGTCGAGCGAGCCGTTTGGCTCCGGCGTATTCGCCGCAATGAACGGGGCAGTGACGTTCAAATTCGATCGCGCAGCGTTCATGCCGGCGTTGGTCGCGCGCGATCTCAAGGGGGTTATACGGTTCCGTCCGGCCGAGATCACGGTTGGCGATATCGACGGCAGCCTTGCCGACGGCCGCGTCACCGGGGCACTGGCGTTCCGTCACGATGCCGACGGGCTCACGGTGCATATGCGGGGCGAAGTTGACGGCGCACGCGCCGCAGCTTTGTTTCCCGCACTGTCGGCAAATGCCGTCGGGGGACAGCTGACGGTCAAGTTGCAATGCGACGGCACTGCGCAGAGTCCGCTCGGCCTCGTCGGGTTCCTGCACGGCAGCGGCGCGATCACGCTGACGGATGGGTATTTCGCAGGCTTCGCGACCTCGGTTTTTGACGCCGCAACGCGTGCGGCCGATCAAGGCGGCACGATCGAGGCCGCTAATGTTGCCGCTGCCGTGAACGCCGCAATGGCGAACGACGGTCTGGCGGTGCCGCAGGGCAACGCGGCCCTTACCATTACGGCTGGCAGATTGAGTCTCGGCAAAGTGACGCTGCAGGGCGATGACGGTGCGGCGCTTTCGCTCTCCGGGACGCTCGATCTCGGCAGCGGTGCCCTTGATGCGAGGACGTCATTCTCCGCACCGCCGACGGAGAACGCGCTGATCCGCTTGCGGCCCGAACTGTCGGTTACGTTCAAAGGTCCGCTCGCCGCGCCCACGCGGACGCTCGATGTCACCGCATTGGTCGGCTGGCTGACGTTGCGCGCTGCCGAATTGCAGACCCGGCGGATCGAATCGATCGAGGCCAATCGGCGGCCCGAAGCCCTGGGTCCGGCTATTCGTCCGATGTCGCCTTCGATCCGTTTGGTCCCCCCCGGCACGGTCGTCGAGTCCGAGGCGCCGGCGGATGTCCCGGCACCCGGCGTGCGAGGGTTCGATCGTCTGCAGCCGGAACCGCCGGCGGCGCCGACGACCCTGCCCGCGTCGCCCGGAGCTAAGACGACAAATCAGAATCCGCCGCAGCCACCGCCGCCGCCTGCCGCTCGCTCCGGTTTAGATTTTTTATTCAGGCCGCAGAACTGATGTGGTCGCCGACGGAACCACCAGCATTTCGGGCGACGTTTGCGCACCGCCGCCGCCTCCGTTCTCGGCATGGCCGTTGATTCGCGCCTGATAATGATCGAGCACGAACAGCCGAATGGCCGACGACAGATTGCCATGCGGTCGCCCGGAATCGATCGCCGCGACAAGGTCGGACAACGTCATGTGCCGGATAACGGCGATTTCCTTGAGGCTCTTCCAGAACGCATCCTCAAGGCTGACGCTTGTCTTGTGTCCGGCGATGACGATGGAGCGCTTGATAACCGGCGACTTCATTGCCCGTCTCCCATTTCAATCCGATGGTGCTCGAGACCACTCTGGGCTTTGTCGCTTTGAGACCGCTCTAAGGTTCGCTGTGCCTTTGAACGACCGTAAACAAGCCGGTTGGCGGCGGCCTTCTGCTCGGCCAGGCGCCGTTTGGCCAGCTTTCGCGTCGTCCGAAGGTTGACAATCTGGCCCATCTGAGAACTCGACGGTATCCTAGTAAGGTGATGGGGGCTATTTCGGGCCCCATTGCTTGAAAGAGATACGCCGGCACGGTGGTATTGGATCACTGCAACGTCGGCCCTAACGGGTACGGAGCGAGCGATTGCTGCATGAAAGTGACGTTACGTCGCAGGGTTTTGCAAGACACGGTTATTTGAACGAAATGCGTTGCTCATCGTCTTCGCCGTAATTCTAATGAAATATTTTGGCCAGAAGCGAAGTTAATCGTCTATACTAAGTGTAAACTGCCAAGAATCTTAAAATAAAAGCATGTATACATTGGTGAGGGTGACAAGGACACCATGTCTTCCAATGGATCAGCGGCAGAATTTACATAAAATATTGGTATGAAGATACTTACCCACCGGACGGCAAACGGTGGCCAAACATCCTCAAATTTCTATTGTTAACCCTATACAACTTGAGGATGCAGCGCGGTCCAGGCCCAGAATCAAGCCCTGGACCGCTGCGGCGCCCGGTCATCGGCCGAAACCTTTATTGATCTTCCCGAATCATCTTTTCCGGCCGCACCAGGCGATCGAACTCGTCGCCCGACACGAAGCCGAGTTTGACGGCCTCCTGCCGCAATGTCGTGCCGTTGGCATGGGCCGCCTTGGCGATTTGCGCCGCTTTATCGTAGCCGATGCGCGGCGCCAGCGCCGTAACGAGCATCAGCGAGTTGTTGAGGAGTTCACGGATGCGCGGCTCGTTGGCGCGGATACCGACGACGCAATGGTCGGTGAAGGATATCGCCACGTCGGCCAGGAGCCTAATCGATTGCAGCACCGAATAGGCGATGACGGGTTTGTAGACGTTCAGCTCGAAATGGCCCTGGCTTGCCGCCACGGTAATCGTCGTGTCGTTGCCGAAGACGCGGCAGCAGACCATGGTGAGGGCTTCGCACTGGGTAGGGTTGACCTTGCCGGGCATGATCGACGAGCCCGGCTCGTTCTCCGGCAGAATCAATTCGCCCAAGCCCGAGCGCGGTCCGGAGCCGAGAAAGCGAATATCGTTGCCGATCTTGAACAGGTCGGTGGCCAGCGCGTTCAGGGCACCATGGGCAAAAACCAGCGCTGCGTGCGAAGCCAGCGCTTCGAATTTGTTTGGGGCGCTGACGAACGGCAGGCCGGTGTCAGCGGCGACGCGCTTGGCAAACAGCTCGGCGAAACCGCGCTTGGCGTTGAGCCCGGTGCCGACCGCGGTGCCGCCCTGCGCGAGCGGATAAAGCTCTTTCAATCCCGTGCGGATACGGGCGATGCCCGAGGTCACTTGCGCGGCATAGCCGGAAAATTCCTGGCCGAGCGTGAGCGGCGTTGCGTCCTGGGTGTGGGTGCGGCCGATCTTGACGATCGACGCGAAAGCCTTGGTCTTCGTCTTGAGCGCCGATTGCAGATGCGTCAGCGCCGGCAGCAGCCGCTCGGAGATTTCCTGCGCGGCGGCGATGTGCATCGCGGTCGGAAAGCTGTCGTTCGAGGACTGGCTCATGTTGACGTGATCGTTCGGGTGGATCGGCGACTTCGCGCCGAGCTTGCCGCCGAGCTTTTCGTTGGCGCGGTTGGCGATCACCTCATTGACGTTCATGTTGGACTGGGTGCCGGATCCGGTCTGCCAGACCGACAGAGGAAATTGATCGTCGAGCCTGCCGCCGATGATTTCGCCGGCGGCCTCGATGATCGCCTTGGCATGCCGCGCGTCGAGCAAGCCCATCTCCCGATTCGTCTCCGCCGCGGCGCGCTTGACGATGGCGAGCGCGCGGATGATCGGGCGCGGCATATGCTCTTCGCCGATGCGGAAATTGTTGCGCGAGCGTTCGGTCTGCGCGCCCCAATAGCGGTCGGCCGGTACTTCGATCGGGCCGAACGAATCGGTTTCGGTGCGGGTCTTCGCCATCGGACGGGTCGTAGGCGGATTGTTCGCCGATCGCCTGCGCGCGCGGCCTTTTGCCGACATTACTTCTTGCGGAAGCGGTCGAGCCGCACCACTTCGGCGCCGCCCTCGGGAGCCAGGCCCTCTGGGCTACCGGATTCCTCCGGCGCAACGCCCCCCGGAGCCGGCAACGCCTCAGCCGGTTTCGCGGCGGGAAGGCGAGGAGCGGGTGGCGCCGATTTGTCGGGCGCCGCGGCAGCTTGATCTTCCGCCGCTTGGTCCTCGATCGTCTCGAACTGGAATCCGAACTGCACGGCCGGATCATAGAACGCCGTGAGCGCCTCGAACGGCACGGCAATGCGTTCCGGCACGCCGCCGAACGATAGGCCGGCCTCGAAGGCTTCATCGCTGACGGCGAGATCCCAAAACTGATGCTGCAGGACGATCGTCATTTCGCTCGGGTATTGCGCGCGCATGCGATCGGAAAGCCTCACACCCGGCGCTACCGTGCTGAACGTAATCTTGAAATGATGATCGCCGGGCAGGCCGTTTTTGGCGGCATCCGCCAGAACGGTGCGCACGACGCCGCGCAAGGCGGCCTGCGCCAGGATGTCGTAGCGAATGTGATCAGTGGCCATGGCTTATGACGACAGCTTCAGACAACCGAAGGTGAATCTTTGACAATGACGAAATACAACGACTGACACATAAGGCGTAAATCATAGAGGTCCAGAGCGATTCTGTCCCCGCTGTTCGACGCGTGTCCCGAAAGAAAGTGGAGGCTTCTGTTGCCAGGTGCCTCCGAACCCCGCCTGACGGAGCTTAACCCACCAGGACTTTAAGTCGGTATTTCAAACCGCGTTACGCGGCCTGAGCAACCGGAGCATAGTTGTCGTTTGCAACTATGAAGCGGCCCGATAACGGCGGAACCATGCCGAGCAAAAGCGCGCCCTTTACGCCCTCGTCGATCCTATTTCGACCCCGTGAACAGGAGTCAGTGGTCAGTAATCCGTAATCAAGAGCGCTGCTCTGATTACTAACGTCTGATTACCAACTCCTGGTAATTGGTGGAGTCGCCGGGTACTGCCCCCGGGTCCGAAAGGTTTATTACGACGGCCATTTATCGCCATAGCCGGCTCGCGCCGGCACGATGAATATAGGCGCAAAACCTTGCCGAAAAAAGAGCACGCACCGGTAAGGGGTAACCCGCCGCCAATGCGCGCAAGGCCGGGGTTGCGCCTTCACCCCAAGCAGGCACGTCCGCGCCGCATGGCGGAGACACTTTCGCCATGAAAATCCTCTCCGGCGGACAGACCGGCGTCGATCGTGCGGCGCTCGATGTGGCGATCGAGCGCGGCATAGCCTATGGCGGCTGGTGTCCGAAGGGCGGCTGGGCCGAGGATTTGCCGGAGCCACCCGGCCTGCTGGCAAGATACCCGCAGCTTCGGGAAACGCCGCTTGCCGATCCGGCCCAGCGAACGCAGTGGAACGTGCGCGACGCCGACGCGTGCATGATCGTCCTCTTGGCCGCGTGCGGTCTCGCGGCGTCGAAAGGCACGGCGCTCGCGCAAGAAATGGCGGATCGATATCGCAAGCCGGTCCTTGTTGCGGACCTTGCCGACCCGGAGGTCCAGGACCGCGCGGCGCGGTGGCTCGGCGCCCAACGTGAGGCTTTCGGCGCGAGCTTCACGCTTGCGGTCGGCGGTCCGCGCGAGAGCGAGGCGCCCGGCATCTATGAGCGAGCGGTGACGTTCCTTCGCGTCGCGATCGGCGGCGCCCATGCGGGCGCAAGGGCTACGCCGCGCGGACCCGGCTGACGAACTGCGCCGCATCGAGACGGAGAGCGGCGGCTTGGCGATTGAGCTCGCCGGCAGCGGCCAACACCTGTCCGGCACCCTGTTCCGATTGGCGCACCAGTTCGCTGACGCCCGCAATCCCGGTCGAAGCCTGAACCGTGAGGCCGGCCGCGCTCTCGACGCTTTCCGCGATCCTGCGCGTCGCCAGGTCTTGCTGTTGGACCGATTCGGAAATGGCGCCCGAAATCAGCTGCACCTCACTCATCGATTGCGCCATCGCCTCGTTGGCCTTTCGTACGATCTCGATGACCTCACCGACCGCCAGCGTTTTGGTTTTGATCTCCGCCAAGGCGGTCGTCGTCTGGGCGGCCAGCGCCTTGACCTCCTGTGCCACAATGGCAAAGCCGCGGCCCGCCTCGCCGGCATGGGCCGCCTCGATCGTGGCGTTGAGCGCCAGCAGATTGGTCTTGCTCGCAATCGCGCTGATCAGGGATGCGACCTGGTCAATATCTTTCACGGTCTTGACCAGCGCGGCGGTGTTGGTGACGGCGGTGCCGACGCAGCGTGTCGTCTCGGCGACGATGTCGGATGAGTTCGCGACCTGCATGCCGATTTCGCCAATCGAGGCCGACAATTCCTCGATGGCACTCGCGGCGCCGGCGGCGCTGTCCCTTGTTTCGCCGGCCACAGTGGCGGCGGTCTGGGCATGCCGTTGAGATTCCTCCAGCACGGCGCTCATGCTGCGCGCGAATACTTCGAGTTCGGTCGCCGAATCGCCGACCGACGCCGCGATGGCGAGGATGTCCCTCTCGAAGGCGGCTGCGATCGCCGCCAGCGTCTTCGATTTCTCCGCTTGTGCGTGCTCACGCTCCGCGACCCGCGCAGCCTCGGCCTCGCGTAGCGCGATGGCATTGTCGCGGAACACCGCGACCGCCCGCGCCATCGCGCCGATTTCGTCGCCGCGTCTGCTGCCGTCGATGGGCACTTCGAGGTCGCCCTTGGCCATCCGGCTCATCGTCTGCACCATGCGGCGCAGCGGCCGGGCGATGAAAAGGTGGCTCCACAGCAACGCACCGATCAGTGCTGCGGCCGTGCCGGCGATCAGGATACCAACCGTCGTCCGGTACATCGTCTCGCTGCGTTCGGTGACTTCGGCCTCGGTGCTGCGCGCATCGCCGCCCAAAATATTGATCAGCCGATTCATCTGAAAGGTGACGTCATCGCGCGCCGGATCGAATTTGAGGTCGACGAGACGCTTGGCGGCGGCCCGATCACCGTCTTTCAATGCCGTCTTCAACTGTGCCGCTATGCCGTGCGCAATCTCCAGTTTGCCGAGAATGCGGTGAACATCGTCGATTGTGTCCGGAGCGTAGGTCAGCACGTTGTTCAGGGCGCTCTTGGCGTCGGCGTACTCGTCCTCGATCGCGCCGGCGGTCTCCTTGGCCTGGTCGAAATCCGAGGCCGCATAGGTTTTGTAAGTCGCGACGCCGAAGGATTCGATGGCCGTCTTGGCCTCAGCGAGCGCGAGGCGAGCTGGGGCGAAGTGCCGGGTCAGCTCGGCGTTAAGCCGATCGAGTTCGTTAAATCGTTGCAGACAGAACACGTTCGCGGCGATCGACAGCAGGCCCAATGCCGCGATGAGCAGAACGGCCTTCGCTGCGATGGGCAGGCTGAACGATTTCATTTGCGGAAATAACGGCAAGGATTTCGGCGGATGGCGTAACGCACATTGGTTTTCGTTGACTTAACGAGGCGCTCACGCGCTGACCAGGATTTATGCAAAAGCATCTGGCCGCACGGGCGAAGCGGCGCTAAACGATGCTCATGAATTGGTCGTCGCCAAACTCGCAGGCATCCGAACAACCTGACGTGAATGCTGCGCCGACGCCGGTCGAATCGCTGCCTCCCCTGGAGGCGACGGCTCCCCCTCCGCCGCAGGTGCAACCAAGCCTGTCCGAGCTGTTCATTGCGTTTGCCACCATTTCGCTGTCGGGCTTCGGCGGCGTGCTGGCGTGGTCGCGTCGGATGATGGTGGAGGAACGCCGCTGGATGACTGCCGAGCAGTTCAACGAGGCCTATGCGCTGTGCGCCTTCCTGCCCGGTCCCAACATCGTCAATTTCTCAGTGATCTTCGGTTCCCGCTTTCGCGGACCGATGGGAGCGGTGGTTGCTCTGTTCGGCCTGATCGGGCCGCCGATGATTCTGGTTATCATTATCGGCGCGATTTACGCGCATTATGGCGATCTGCCGGTGCTGCGCCGCATGTTGACCGGGGTGGCGTCGGCCGCCGCGGGTCTGATGATGGCGACGGTCGCCAAAATGGCGCGGCCGCTGTTCCAGAACCGGGCCGTCATCGGCCCGCTCATTGCGCTTTCGACCTTCGTGGCGATCGGCATCATCCACTGGCCATTGCCGCTGGTGCTGGCGGTGATTTTGCCGGCCAGCATCGCGCTCGCATGGGTGCGGGTATGAAGGCCGACGGCGGCACGCTGTTGACGCTGGCGGGCTATTTCGCGCTGATGTCGCTGTTCGCGATCGGCGGCGCCAATTCCGCCGTGCCGGAAATGCACCGCTTCGCGGTCGACGTGGAGCATTGGCTGACCGACCGGCAGTTCGGTGATACCTTCGCGCTGGCGCAGCTTACGCCGGGCCCGAACGTCATTATCGTCACCCTGATCGGCTATCACGTCGCCGGGATTGTCGGCGCGCTGGTGACGACGCTGGCGATGTGCGGACCGACCTGCGTGTTCGCCTTCTTTGTCGGCCACGCCTCCGAACGCTTCAGAGGATCGTCGTGGCACGGGGCGCTCAGCCGCGGGCTGATCCCGGTCACTCTGGGGCTGACGGCATCGAGCGCCACCGTGATCGCGACGACAGCCGATTTCGGCTGGCTCGCGGCTGGGATCACGGTCGGCACCGCGCTCACCGCCTATTTCGTGCGCGTGCACCCGCTGTGGGCCTTTGCGATTGCGGCGGTGCTCGGTCTCGGCGGGATGATCTGACCGGCTTGGCATAACGGCTTGCCATGATCTTGCGCGCCCTTCGTGCATCGCTCATTTGACGGTAAGCTTACTCTCCAAGTCGGCCGGGCAGGGGGCGACCGAGCGAACTGCGATGCGCCAATATCTCGAATTGATGGAACGTGTGCTCGCTGAGGGCGCCGAGAGGCGCGACCGCACCGGCGTCGGCACGCGCTCGATCTTTGGTCATCAGATGCGCTTCGACCTTGCCGACGGCTTTCCGCTCGTCACCACCAAGAAGCTGCACGTCAAATCCATCATCTACGAGTTGCTCTGGTTTCTGCGCGGCGATACCAACGTCAAATATCTCAACGATCACGGCGTCACGATCTGGAACGAATGGGCCGACGAGAACGGCGATCTGGGTCCGGTCTACGGCAAACAATGGCGCTCATGGCCGGCGGCGGACGGCCGCGCCATCGACCAGATGGCGAATGTGCTGGCCGAAATCCGCCGCAATCCTTTCTCGCGCCGGCTGATCGTGTCTGCTTGGAACCCGGCGGAGATCGAAGGCATGGCGCTACCGCCCTGCCATTGCCTGTTTCAGTTCCACGTCGCCGACGGTGCGCTGTCGTGCCAGCTCTATCAGCGCTCGGCCGACGTGTTTCTCGGTGTGCCGTTCAATATTGCGTCATACGCGCTGCTGACGCTCGCGGTCGCCCAGGTGACCGGGCTCAAGCCCGGCGCGTTCATTCATAGCCTCGGCGACGCGCACCTCTATTTGAACCATCTCGAGCAAGCGCACCTGCAGCTCTCGCGCAGTCCGCGCCCGCTGCCGACACTGCGCATCAATCCCGCGGCCAATGATCTGTTCGCGTTGCGCTACGAGGATTTTTCGTTGGAAGGCTACGATCCGCACCCGCACATCAAGGCGGCAGTTGCGGTGTAGTACCGGCTTTACGGCGAAATCCTCTCATCGCGAAAAAGCGCCGCGCACGCTTCGACCTGCGAGGGCAGTATCGTTCGTAGCGGAAACAGAGAGTCAGGATCGGCGGCGGTCCGGCGGCATTGCATCGCCTGCTCGATCGAGGTCAGATCAAGCCCTGCAGGATGTCTGTCGCTCACGAACGCAACCGCGTCGTCGTTCGAGCTCATTTGCCCGGTCAAGTAGCTGTAAAGAAACCGCGCCGGATAAAGCAGCGTCCTCAAATACGTTTTACGGCTCTTCGGGTCGAGCGTTTCGGCCACCGCAAACTGCCTGGCATTGTTGGTCCAGTTGGCGAAGGGCGTGCCGCGCAAATAGCTTCGGATTTCGTCCAGCGCCGGCCGTGCCGGTTGCACGCGCTCGCGCTCCATCAGCACGACGGGACGATCGAGGTAATCGATGCGATCGAGGGGCGGAAATCGGCCCGTGGTGAAATTTCTGTCAGCCGAGAATACGGAAAGCTTGGAACTCCAGTCCACCGATAGCGTGGCGGCTTTGCCGCGCACCGCCTCGATCGCCTCCGAGGGCAGTCCCGTTTCCGTCACGATGGCGGTGTCGATATCGCTGTAGCGGCGGCTGAATCCGCCGTGGGCCAAGCTGCCCAGGAGATAGACGCCGATGAGGTTGTCGCCGAGCGCCGCCTGCCAGAACGGAACGAGCCGGCGTGCGAATTCGGCGGCCGCGACGGCGGCGACTTCGTCGGGGTTAGCGTCCGCCATCGGCTCCTCCCAAGCATCCGCAACTCGCCCGTTTTTATAGATTGCCTCCGGATTGCAGAAGGCGCATCAGGCCGCGTTGCCGCCATCTTTCGGGTCATTGCATGCCGGACATCGTTCTCGTTGCGGCCGTCGCTGAAAACAACGTGATCGGCCGCGGCAATGCGCTGCCGTGGCGGCTCAAGTCCGACATGCAGCATTTTCGTGCGCTCACCATGGGCAAACCCGTCATCATGGGGCGCAAGACTTATCTGTCCATCGGCAAGCCGCTCAAAGGGCGCACGACGATCGTGGTGAGCCGCGACCGTGCATTTGCCGCACCGGGCGTCGTGGTGGCGCCAAGCCTGGATGTAGCCTTCGCTGTGGCGCGAGGCGATGCGCTGCGCCGGAATGTGGACACAATCGTCGTTGCGGGCGGCGCGGACATCTATAGCCAGGCGATGCCGATGGCGACGAGTCTCGCGATTACTTACGTGGGCAAAAGCGCGGAGGGCGACGCGGTTTTTCCGGCCATCGATCCGCAGTTCTGGCGGGAAACCTCGCGCAGCGAGCATGAGCCTGCCGCTGAGGATGACGCTCGTTATGCCTTTGTTACCTACGAACATTACCGATGAACGGACTGCGCCGCCAAAGCGCCGCATGACGGCGCGTTGTAAGGGGCACAGCGCTCCCCTATAACCCCCCGAAACCAGAGCCGGCCGGCATTGGCCGGCGTGAGGAGAGAATTAATGCCGTGGAGCAACCAATCCGGCGGCCCATGGGGTTCGGGCTCGCGGGGACCGTGGGGCTCGGGGCCACAATCGTCCGGGCCGAAGCCGCCCGATCTCGAAGAGTTTCTGCGCAGGAGCCAGGACAAGCTGCGCAGCGTGTTGCCGGGTAATCTCGGCGGTCGCGGCATCGCGCTGATTGCGCTCGCCGCCATCGCGTTGTGGGGTTTTTCGGGCTTCTTCCGCGTCGAGCCCGATGAGCTCGGTGTGGTGCTGCGGTTCGGCAAATTCGTCCGCGAAGTGCAGCCGGGCCTGAACTACCACCTGCCGTACCCGATCGAGACCGCGCTGACGCCGCAGGCGCTGCGCGTCAACAAGCTCGATATCGGCATGCGGGTCGCCGAGGACATGCGCCGCGGCACGACCGTACGCGACGTGCCGGAGGAAAGCCTAATGCTCACCGGCGACGAGAATATCGTCGACGTGGATTTCTCGGTGCTGTGGAAGGTCAAGCCGAGCAGCGTCGGTGATTACCTGTTCAACGTGCAGAGCCCCGAAGGCACCGTTAAGGCGGTGGCCGAAAGCGCCATGCGTCAGGTGATCGGCCGTTCGAACATTCAGCCTGTCCTCACCGGCGCACGGCAGAACATCGAAACCGCGGTGCAGGAGCTGATGCAGAAGACGCTCGATTATTACGGCGCCGGCATCACCATCCAGCAGGTCCAGCTCCAGAAGGTCGATCCGCCCACGCAGGTCATCGACTCTTTCCGCGACGTGCAGGCGGCGCGCTCCGATCTCGAACGCGCGCAGAACGAAGCGCAGACTTATGCCAATCGCGTCGTGCCGGAGGCACGCGGCCGTGCCGCCAAAATCCTCCAGGACGCCGAAGCCTATCGCCAGCAAACCGTGGCCGAGGCGACCGGCCAGACCTCGCGCTTCCTGCAAGTTTACGATCAATACAAGAAGGCCCCCGACGTGACGCGCGAGCGCATGTATCTGGAAACCATGGAACGCATTCTCGGCGGCACCGACAAGACGATCATCGATACCGGCCCGCAGAGCGGTCCGGGGGTCGTGCCTTATCTGCCGCTTAACGATCTGCCGAGGTCGCGTGCTACGCCGCCGCAACAACCGGGAGGCAATCCATGAAGCTCAGCCTCGTCGGCGGCGCGATCGCCATTGTGCTGCTGCTGGCCGCGATCGTCGGCTACAGCACCCTATTCACCGTGTACCAGACCAGGCAGGCCCTGGTGGTTCGGCTTGGTCAGCCGGTCCGGGTTATCACCGAGCCGGGCCTCAACTTCAAAGTGCCGTTCATCGACAGCGTGATCTACATCGACAAGCGCATTCTCAACATCGAGTCGCCCGCGCAGGAGGTGATTGCCTCGAGCGGTGACAACTCGAATGCAGGTGCTGGTCAGGCCGGAGAGCGGCTCGTGGTCGATGCCTTTGCGCGCTATCGCATCACCGATCCGCTCAAGTTCTATCAGACCGTCGGCCCCGCCGGCGCCGATTCGCAATTGTCGATTTTGCTCAATTCGGCGCTGCGGCGCGTGCTCGGAGCCGCCACGCTCGCAGACGTGGTGCGCGACAAGCGCGAGGAACTCATGGCGCAGATGCGCGACCAGCTCGACCGTGACGCCAAGCCGTTCGGTATTCACGTCGTTGACGTGCGCATCCGGCGTGCCGACCTGCCTGAACAGAACAGCCAGGCGGTCTACCAGCGCATGCAGACCGAGCGCCAGCGCGAGGCGGCTGAGTTCCGGGCCCAGGGCAGCCAGAAGAGCCAGGAGATCAGGGCCAAGGCCGACCGCGACGTCACCGTGCTTTTGGCCGATGCCACATCCCACGCCGAGCAGATCCGCGGCCAGGGCGACAGCGAGCGGAACCGCATCTTCGCCGAAGCCTACGGCAAGGATCCGGATTTCTTCGCCTTCTATCGCTCGATGCAGGCTTACGAAAAGAGCATGCAGCACAACGATACGCATCTGGTGTTGCGGCCGGATTCCGACTTCTTCCGCTATTTCGGCGATCCGTCGGGCAAGACACCGCCGGAAGGCACGCCGGGGCCGGCGACCGCCGCTCCGCCGCCTGCGACGAGCGCGGCGAAATAAGCCGTCGGCGGCGCGTACCGGGGCGCGGTGATGTCCGATTTTCTCGCCGCGCTCGGTCTGCTGTTCGCGATCGAGGGCATTTTTCTTGCCGCGTTTCCGGCCAGCGCCAAGCGCGCCATGACCGCTGCGCTCGAAGTGGCCGACGGTCCGCTGCGCATCATCGGCATCGTTTCGGCGCTGGTCGGCGTGCTGATCGTTTGGCTGGTCCGCAGTTAACGCCTGATCCCCAAGGGTGGCTGCCGGTTTTGAGCGCAGCCCATGCCCTAAAGCGGGTACCGGCTTGCTGAACGAGCCCATGGTGCGATGGGTCGCTTTTCCGCCCCAATCAGGTCCCTAATTGCTGGAGCCGGGGTGGGTATGGCCTTGCGTCTCGTGCCGCCCGAGGGCACCTTTCTTTCCAATGAGTTCCCTTTCAGGAGCGCTGACTTCCATGTCTCGCTATTTATCGTCTCGCCCGGGTTCCTCCAGCGTCGCCCGATACCTTCGCGACCGCGTGGCGATCGCCGCGCTGGCGGCGGTCATTGTGCTACCGGCATGGCCCGCCGCGGCGCGAGGGCCGGAGAACATCGCCGACGTGGCGGAACAGGTCATCGACGCGGTGGTCAACATCTCCACCTCACAGACGGTCGAGTCCCATGTCGGCAACATGCCGAATCTGCCGCCCGGCTCGCCGATGGAGGAGTTCTTCGACGAATTCTTCAAGAACCGGCGCGGCCATGGAGACAATTCGGACGCCGCGCCGCATCGGATCAACTCGCTCGGCTCCGGCTTCATTATCGATCCGTCGGGTCTTGTCGTGACCAATAACCACGTCATCGCCGATGCCGACGAGATCAACGTCATCCTCAACGACGGAACCAAGCTGCCGGCCCAGCTGGTCGGCAAGGATTCAAAGAGCGACCTCGCACTGCTCCGCGTGCATTCCGACAAGCCGCTGAAGTCAGTTCAATTCGGCGACAGCGACAAGCTGCGGCTGGGCGAATGGGTCATCGCCATCGGCAACCCGTTCAGCTTGGGCGGCACGGTGACCGCCGGCATCGTCTCGGCCCGCAACCGTGACATCAACTCCGGTCCGTACGACAATTACATTCAGACCGACGCCGCCATCAATCGCGGCAATTCGGGCGGCCCGCTGTTCAACCTCAACGGCGAAGTCATCGGCATCAACACGGCGATCATCTCGCCGTCCGGCGGTTCGATCGGCATCGGCTTTGCCGTGCCCTCCGACACCGCCATGCCGGTGATCGATCAGTTGCGCCAGTACGGCGAAACCCGGCGCGGCTGGCTTGGCGTCCGCATCCAGCAGGTGACCGACGACATCGCCGAAAGTCTGAGCATCAAGCCGACGCGCGGCGCGCTCGTTGCCGGTGTCGATGACAAAGGGCCGGCCAAACCCGGCGGCCTCGAGCCGGGCGACGTCGTCATCAAGTTCGACGGCCACGACGTCAAGGAAATGCGCGACCTGCCGCGCATCGTCGCCGACACGCCGGTCGGCAAGACCGTCGACGTCGTCGTCATCCGCAAGGGCAAGGAAGAGACCCACAAGGTCAAAGTCGGCCGGCTCGAAGACGGCGAGAAGGTGGCGGCGGCGGACGCCAAGAAAGATGCGCCGCCCGAACAGAAGTCCGTGGTGCAGAAGACGCTGGGGCTGGAGCTTTCCAGCCTGACCGACGACGTGCGCAAGAAGTTCAAGATCAGGGATACGATCAAGGGTGTGGTCGTTACCGGGGTTGACGCAAATGTCGACAATTCCGCTCCCGACAAGCACTTGGCGCCCGGCGACGTCATCGTCGAGGTGCAATACCAGGCGGTCGGCACTCCCGCCGACCTGCAGACGCGTGTCGATCAGCTCAAGAGCCAAGGCAAGAAAGTAGCGGTGCTGCTGGTCTCCAATGGCGTCGGCGAGACGCGATTCGTCGCGTTGAATTTGCAGTAGCGCCAACCGCGATCGTGATTCTTTAGCAGCGAATGGGGGGCCCCCATTCGCTACGCGGGTTCGACGAACTCTTCGCGCCGATAGCCCTGCGCATAAAGGAGCGCGGTAAGGTCGCCGTGATCGATACACGCGGCCGCGGCTTCCCGGATGGCCGGTTTGCCGTGAAAGGCGACGCCGAGCCCGGCGGCCTTGACCATCGGAATATCGTTGGCGCCGTCGCCGACAGCGAGCGTGTCCTCGTGGGTGAGCCGAAGCCGCGCATGCAGCGCCGTCAGCGTATCGAGCTTCGCCTCCCGGCCCAGCACGGGTTCGGCAACCGTGCCGGTGAGTTGCCCGTCCGCGTCGGTCAAAAGCGTATTGGCGTGCTGCTCGTCGAACCCGATCATCGCGGCAACGCGCGACGTGAAGGCGGTAAATCCGCCCGAGACCAGACACGTATAAGCGCCGTTCGCCCGCATGGTAGCGACCAGTGCCGGGCCGCCCGGCGTCAGCCGGATGCGCTCTACGATGACCGTGTCGATCACTGTGGCGGGGAGGCCTTTGAGCAGTGCGACGCGTTCACGCAGCGCCGGCTCGAAGGCAATCTCGCCGCGCATGGCGCGTTCGGTGATCGCGGCAACCCGACTCTTGAAACCCGCATAGTCGGCAAGCTCGTCGATGCATTCCTGGCCGATCATGGTGGAGTCCATGTCGGCAACGAGCAGCTTTTTGCGGCGTCCTTCATGCTGCTGAATGACGACGTCGATGGGGTCCCCACCCATGATCTCGCGCAGGTCTCCGGCGATGTCCTTGAGGAGGGCCTCCTCTTCGCCGGCGACGCCGTCCTCCGTGTCATCGATCAGAAACGGAATATCGATCGCCACACCCGGGTCGAGCCAGCCAAGCGGACGACCGTGCGGCAGATACCGCGCGGCCTTTTGCGCCAGGGCGTCCGTCACGGCCGGGCGATCCGGATGCGAGATCAGCGTTGCCACGTAAAACATGCCGTGCGATCCGACCACCGGAATATGGAGCAGCCAAAGACGTGTCGAAGGCGATCCTCATTGCAGGTCCGACCGCGAGCGGCAAGTCGGCGATGGCGTTGACGCTGGCCGAGAAGCTTGGCGGCGTCATCGTCAACGCCGATTCCATGCAGGTCTATCGCGATTTGCGCATCATCACCGCGCGACCGACGCCCGAGGAAGAAAACCGCGCCCCGCATCGGCTCTATGGTTACGTCGACGCAGCGGAGAATTTCTCCGTCGGACGCTGGTGCATGGACGCGGCCGAGGTGCTTGCGGCGGCCAAGCGGGACTCTCGCGCCGCGATCGTGGTCGGCGGTACCGGCCTCTACTTCAAGGCGCTGACGCAGGGCCTCGCTGCGGTGCCACCGATCCCCGCTCAAATTCGCGACGAGGTGCGTGCGCGTCTCGCCAGCGAGGGCGTCGCGGCGTTGCATCACGAGCTTGTGCTGCGCGATCCCGCGGCGGCGGCGCGGCTGATGCCGAACGATCGCGCCCGCGTCACGCGCGCACTCGAAGTAATGCTGGCAACCGGCCGTTCTCTGTTGGAGTGGCATGACCACGGCAAGCCGGCGGCTGTCGACGCGGCACTGGCTGTGAAAGTTTTTCTGATGCCTGATCGCGACGCACTTTTCCGCCGTATCGACGAACGTTTCGACGCCATGATGGCGGCTGGCGCGCTGGAGGAGGTGCGGGTGCTCGCCGCACGAAACCTCAATCCTGAACTGCCGGCCATGAAGGCACATGGCGTACCGTGGCTTATCCGCCATCTCAGAGGCGAGATTACGCTTGCCGATGCGATCGATGGGGCAAAGCGCGATACCCGCCAATACACCAAGCGGCAGGGCACATGGTTCCGCAATCAGCTTCCGGATTTTGCCTGGGTCGAGCCGGACAGGGCGCTCGCGGCCATCGACGCGCAGTTGTAACAGCGTAAAAATCTGCGAAGACGCAGGCGGCGAAACGCGACTTGCCGAGACTGCGCCACGCGGGCTCTATTGCGCCGCCGCGATCAACCGAGTTCTGATGAGAGCGCGCGCGCAATGCGCCGGTCCCGCGCCTCGGTCGCGCATTTTGCGACGTGGACGTCGCGATTGATGACTTGGAGATTCGGCAGGCCCCAATAATCAAGAAGCTTCGGCCATGGCGCATCGCGGTGATCGCTCCATACCCGAAACAGCGGGACGTGATGGTCGATCTCGGCGGTCTTCCACAGCCGTCCGCCGCTCTGTTTGCAGCGCCGTGCTTGCAGCCGCCGCAGGAGTCTGACTTGTCCACTCGGCGCATTCCAGAACTGCCACGCGATCACGCACGCGCAGTGCCATGTCGCATTTTTGTTGGCGCCGGCGTCCCAGAGATCGACATGCCAACCGAAGCGATACACCGGTTGTCCGCACACGCAGCAGAAACCGGGGCCGCGCGTGTGAGCACGCTCGCGATAGGGCGCGGGCGGCGTTCGGAATGTGGCGGGCAATCCGGTCTTGCGGCTGTTGCCAAGCTGCCAGGTCCAGCCGCTGGGTCCTCCGCTGCGGGCAGCGAGCGCGCGCGCCAGCCGATCGGCGCGAATCGGATGCGCGCGCCAATATGAATCGATCGCAAGCCGCGGCGTCGGCGGCACGAATGGGCGGCTGAGCGCGCGGGATAGAACGGCGGGCGGGAAGATGGACGGCAAGGCCTTCGTCAGACGCACGAGCGACTGACGATTTCTTTCAGCCTTTTCCTCTTGCCATTTCGACATGCGCGGCTTTCCCGGCCCCGGCACCATGATGCGGCCGAAGCCGTAAAGCCTTCGTCACCAGCCGGATCGCTCGAACCAGCAGGCTGGGCTGGGGCATTCGAGATTGACTTGCCGATTTCAGCCAACGAGACTTTCCAGGAGACTTTTGTGCCCGGCAGCCTCCTTGTTGGTTTCGAGGGACAAGTGGAAACGCCCGTACAGCGAACCCAGGTCGCAGTCATCGGAGGCGGTCCGGCCGGTTTGCTCCTGTCTCATATTCTGCATCGAAACGGCATCGACAATATCGTGCTGGAACGGCAAAGCCGCGCCCACGTGCTGGAGCGAATTCGCGCCGGCGTGCTGGAGGCCGGGACCGTCGCACTGCTGCGTGAGGTCGGACTGGGCGCCCGCATGGATCGCGACGGCCATCCCCATGACGGCACGGCGATCGCCTGGGAGGCGCGGCCCCGATTTTTCATCGACACCAAGAAATTCACCGGCAAGGCCATGATGGCCTACGGCCAGACCGCGATCACCGAAGATCTCTATGCCGCACGGGACGCAGCCGGGCTGGAGGTCACCGACGAAGCCGCTGATGTCCGGTTGCACGAGCTCACGTCGGCGCGTCCTTACGTCACTTATGAGAAAGACGGATCGCTCCGGCGTATCGATTGCGACTATGTGGCCGGTTGCGACGGCTATCACGGCGTCAGCCGCCGCTCGATTCCCGGCACGGTACTGAAGACTTACGAGAAGGGGTATCCGTTCGGCTGGCTCGGCATCATGTCGGAGACCCCGCCGTTTCCCGATATTTGTTACTGCTATCACAGTCGCGGATTCGCACTCGCGTCGATGCGCAATCCGATGCTGAGCCGCTACTACATCCAATGCGACCTTGATGCGAAGCTCGAGGATTGGCCGGACGACCGCTTCTGGCAGGAATTCAAGGCGCGGTGCCCGAAGGACATGGCGGATCAGATCGCGACTGGGCCGTCGATTGAAAAATCCATCGCGCCCTTGCGCAGCTTCGTCGCCGAGCCGATGCATTATGGGCGACTATTCCTCGCCGGCGACGCCGCCCACATCGTCCCGCCGACCGGTGCGAAAGGACTTAATCTCGCGGTGTCGGACGTCTTTTATCTGTCGCGGGCGTTGATCGAAAACTACCGCAGCGGCAAAACGCACTATCTCGATGGCTATTCCGACATGGCTTTGCGCCGCGTATGGGGCGCGGCGCGGGTGTCGTGGTGGCTGACGATGCTGCTGCATCGCTTTTCCGGCGAAACGCCGTTTGAGGAACAGATGCGACAGAACCAGTTCGACTATTTGTCCAGCTTCCGAGCACGCCCAGGCGTCTTTGGCGGAGCAATATGTCGGGCTGCCGTTTGAAGATTGATCGAAGCCGCGATCGAATTGTCGCTGCCGGCACCAAGGCATTGAAACCACAATCGTTGGCTGTCGCTGATCGAGTTTAGTGCGAGATATAGTTGAGACCCGCCGAATAGGCCGCGCCGCCGACCACGCACGGGATGCCCAATTCGATTTGGCCGGTCGCGGCCGCAACGACGCAGCCCATCGATAGCGCTCCGGCGCCCACCTGTCCCCAACCCGTGAGTTCGCGTTTCGAGTTGGGCCCTTTCTGCTTCAGCTCGTCGATGGCGGCGAGAGATTCTTTGCGCATGCGCACGGTGTCGACCGTCTCGGCGGTCTCGATGACGTCGTCGAGCACGACGGTGACTTCCTTGGGCTGATGCTTCTCCGACCATTTCAGCATGGCGAGGAGATTGAGGTCGCGCACGGCGTTGCTGGCGAGCGTGAACTTGGCGGCGCTGCCGGTCGTGAGATTGTCGACATTGTCCTTGTCGTTGGCGAGCGGCAGCAACTTGATGATGCGCCCGATCGGCACGTATGTGCCGGTCGCGAGATAATAGCCCCACAGCACGTCGATCAGTTCCGGGCTCGGGTCGAGCGCCACCGCTTTCTTCCGATCATTGCCGAGATGGAGCGTCGTCTTGATCCTGTCGAGCATGCCGGGCTTGGCCGAGTGATAGGCGATCTGATTGAGCGTCGGCAATTTGCCGTCGAGATATTGATCGATCATCGCGCGCCGCGTCGCCATGCGATCGACGAAAGTGGCGAGCAATTCTCTCCAGTTCGGCGCACCCGAATAGGCGATGGCACGGACCAGCACCCAGTGATCGGCCGGTGTGATCGTCAACATCCTGGCGATCAGAGCCTCGGCGCGCGCCGGGTTGGCGCCGATGACGCCGGCAATGAAGCCGATATAGGCGCCCGACGATTCGGCGTCCTTGAACGCCTGCATTTGGCTCAGTGCATGTACGACGACCGGCAGCCCGTCCGGATCGGGCCTTGTGCGGTAAGCGTTGATCCATTTCAGAATGCCGTCGGTCGAGTTGAGCGCATTGCCGGGCGGCTGTGCGGCGCGCGTCGGCCCGACGAGCGTTATCGTCAGAACAAATACGGTCAGAAAGCCGATGACGGTTCGCAGCCGGTCCCGCCCGACCAACAAATCTCCAGCACCCATATTCCCCTCCAGCGGAGAATGCCGGCGCGCGATCGACGTTTGTGAGGCGCAGCCGGAGCCGAGCGGAATTCAACAGGACGCCGGGGCAATTTGCGGGCCGCCGCGGCCCAAATTCGGGGCCGAGCTGTGGCAATCGTGGCGGGAAAGCGGTTTTGTTTTTTCGTTAATCCGCGAGTGCGCCAAGCGGCGGCCAGCGATAGATTTGGGCGGCGCGCCGGATCAGCGCCGTCGCGAGTGTCGTGCCATTGTCGGAGCCCGTCAGCACGACGATGCCCTGCCCGGTTTCCGGAAAGACGAGCATGTAGGACTGGTAGCCGATGTTCTGCCCGCGTTTCATCAGCACCAGGCTTTTTCCCGAACCGTCGACCGCGCCGCCAAGTCCATAAGGGCCGCCGTTTTGTCGCGTCATCATGGTGTGGGCCATTGCCGTTGTCAGAATGGCATTCGGTGCGCCCCGATAGGCACGCAGTAGCGCGACCAACAAATTGGCGAGATCGGTGGTGGTCGACCAGAGGCCTCCGGCGGCAAGCTCCGGGACAACGCGCCAGCCGCCGGGCAACTCTGCGCCCGTCGCGTCATGACCGGTCGCCGCACGGGCGGCAATTTCCGGTGAGGGCGGCTGCAGAAAGAAGCTGTTCGGCATGGCGGCCTGGCGCAACAGCAGGTTTTCCATCGCATCCTGATAACGGGCCTTGGTCTTGGACTCGATGAGCGCCTGAACAATCTCATAGCCGCCGCCCGAATAGGCGTAGCGGCTGCCCGGAACCGCCTCAACGCGAACCGGCGGCGAATTTGCCGGCGGCGTGCCGTCGAGAATTTGGGACAGATTTGGCAACGGCGCGCCGGGCGCGTAGCCCGGATAGCCCGGCACGCCGATGCCGGCCGTCATGCTCAGCAATCCGCGCAATGTCACCGGATGGCCGCGCGTCAGATCGTTTTCAGGCACGCGCCAATCCGAAAGATCGTCATTGACGTTGCGATCGAGATCAAGCGCGCCGCGCTCGACGAGCCGGAGTGCCGCAACGGCGCTCACAAGCTTCGACAGCGACGCCGCCTGGTACAATTTGTGGATCGCGGTCGTACCGAAGGTGCGCGACCACAATAGTTTGCCGTCCTCGATCAGTGCGACGCTGACTGAGGGAATGTGAAGAAAGCGCAGCGCTTCCACGAGATCGAGCGTTTGTGAAGCGGCAGCGCCCGGCGGAAGGATCCGAAGACCGCGCTGCAGTTCTTCGATCGGCTGTGCATTGAGGCGCGCGCTCGTTACGGCACAGAGGCCGGCGACGACGAGGAGCGTGATGAAGGTCCGCACGTTGACGGCTTTCGTATTGGTCCAACCGCTGTTGTAAAAGCGGCGGTTACGTCCGGTTATCGGGCCGGCTTGCAGCCGCGCGCAAACCACAGCAGCACGAGGATTGCGATCGGCGTCAGAAAATCCGTGTACAGGATCGGCCCGGCATTTCCGGGCGCAACATTACCCGTTTCGAGGATGTCACGGATGTGACCGACTCCAGCTCCGCCGAGAAATCCCGCCGCGACCAGGCCGGTTGCGAGCTGTGCCTCATGGCTGCGGAAGGTCGCGTAAAGCGCTGAAAGTCCGATGCCCAGATTGGCGACGCCCACCTCGTACTGGAACGGGCTGGTCTGCCAGCCGATCGCGTGAGCCGACATCTCAGGAAAGAAGATATGGCCAAAGGCAGCCCACAGGCTCATCAGACCGAGCGGAAAGAACAGCACGGCGCGCACCAGGCGGTCGGCGACGAAGGCGCCCCGAAGCGGGCGTTCACCGCGAGCGACGGCGATCGAGGCGGCCAGAATGGCTGCGACCCAGGCGAGGATCGGGACAAGATTGATCATGGGTGAGCGCTTTCCAGGAGCCCCATTACGCTTGACCGGTGCTGTAGCAATGCATATAAACCTTGGTGTGAGCAAAAAGGGCGCACTCGTGCGTAATTTTGTTTTAACTTCTCTGATCCTCGTATCCAGGCGCACCGCCGGGGGTGGATAATCCACCCACGATACGAGGCGGTGCGCGATCCAGGGGCTCTTGAGGCCCCTTTTTTATTACCCGAACGCCAAAACTCACAAATGTCCGAAGAATGATCGAGAGAGTGGAGCGAACGATGACCGAGATGACCGGCGCGGAAATGGTGATGGCGGCGCTTGCCGACCAGGGCGTTGAGCACATTTTCGGCTATCCGGGCGGCGCGGTGCTGCCGATCTACGACGCGCTGTTTCAGCAGGAGAAGGTCCGGCACATCCTGGTGCGCCACGAGCAGGGCGCCGTGCACGCTGCCGAGGGCTATGCGCGTTCGACCGGCAAGGTCGGCACCGTGCTCGTGACCTCCGGGCCCGGCGCCACCAACGCGGTCACCGGTCTCACGGATGCGCTGTGCGATTCCATTCCGCTGGTGGTGATTACCGGGCAGGTGCCGACGCATCTCATCGGCAACGATGCGTTTCAGGAATGCGACACCGTCGGCATCACGCGGCCGTGCACCAAACATAATTATCTCGTGAAATCCGCCGACGATCTGCCGCGCGTGTTGCACGAAGCGTTTCATATCGCGTCGAGCGGGCGGCCGGGGCCTGTGGTGGTCGACATCCCCAAGGACGTGCAGTTCGCCAAGGGCACCTACTTCAAGCCCAAGGAGTTCCAGCACAAGGGCTATCGACCGAGGATCAAAGGCGATCCCGATAAGATCAAGCAGGCGGTCGAGATGATGGCGGCGGCCAAGCGGCCGCTGTTCTACACCGGCGGCGGGGTGATCAATTCCGGCCGCGCCGCGAGCGATCATCTGCGCGAACTGGTCAAGCTCACCGGCTTTCCCATTACGTCGACCCTGATGGGGCTGGGCGCATTTCCGGCGGCCGATCCGCAATGGCTCGGCATGCTCGGCATGCATGGCACCTGGGAGGCCAACTGGGCGATGCACGATTGCGATCTCATGATCGCCGTCGGCTCGCGTTTCGACGATCGCATCACCGGCCGGCTTGATGCGTTTTCGCCCGGATCGAAGAAAATCCACATCGACATCGATCCCTCGTCGATCAACAAGAACGTCAAGGTCGATCTCGGCATCGTCGGCGATTGCGCGCATGTGCTCGAGGACATGTTGCAAGTCTGGCGGGCCGGCGCCGCCAAGCCCGACAAGAAGGCGCTCGACGCCTGGTGGACGCAGATCGATAAGTGGCGGGCGAAGAATTCGCTCGCCTATCGCAACTCGAACGAGATCATCAAGCCGCAATACGCGATCCAGCGTCTTTACGAACTGACCAAGGACCGCGACACCTACATCACCACCGAAGTCGGGCAGCACCAGATGTGGGCGGCGCAGTTCTATCACTTTCAGGAACCGGCACGCTGGATGACGTCGGGCGGTCTCGGCACCATGGGCTATGGCCTGCCGGCGTCGGTCGGCGTGCAAATGGCCCATCCGGATTCGCTCGTCATCGATATTGCGGGCGAGGCCTCGGTGCTGATGACCATGCAGGAGATGTCGACGGCCGTGCAGTACGACCTGCCGATCAAGATTTTTATCCTGAATAATCAGTACATGGGCATGGTGCGGCAGTGGCAGGAACTGCTGCACGGCGGCCGCTACTCGCATTCCTACAGCGAGGCGCTGCCCGATTTCGTCAAGCTCGCCGAAGCCTACCGGGCGCACGGCATTCGCTGCGAACATCCGGGCGATCTCGATGAGAAGATCCGCGAAATGATCGACGTGAAGAAGCCGGTGATTTTCGATTGCGTGGTCGATCCGGCGGAAAACTGTTTCCCGATGATCCCGTCGGGCCGCGCTCACAACGAGATGCTGCTCGGCGACGCGACCACCAAAGTCGAGGACGCCGTCACCGAAGAAGGCAAGATGCTGGTGTGAGCTTTTGCCCTCTCCCACAAGGGAGAGGGAAATTGAGTGTGCTGGGCTTTTGCGCGGGTCAAGCGCTGAGGATAGATGTCATGAACGCCCCCACCAGTCATTACCCGTCCGCTTCGGTCAGCGAAGGCATCGAGACCCGCACGCTGTGCGTGCTCGTCGACAACGAGCCCGGCGTGCTGGCGCGCGTCATCGGCCTGTTCTCCGGCCGCGGCTACAACATCGACTCGCTCACCGTCTCGGAGACCGAGCATGAGAAGCATCTGTCGCGCATCACCATCGTCACGCGCGGCACGCCGATGGTGATCGAGCAGATCAAGAACCAGCTCGACCGCCTGGTGCCGGTGCACCGCGTCATCGATGTGACCACGGCGGGGCCGGCCATCCAGCGCGAGCTCGCCATGGTCAAGGTGCGCGGCCAGGGCGACCAGCGCATGGAGGCGCTCCGCCTTGCCGACGCCTTCCGCGCCCGGGTCATCGACGCCACCACCGAGAGCTTCGTGTTCGAGATCACCGGCGCGTCCGACAAGATCGAAACCTTCATCAACCTGATGCTGCCGGTCGGGCTGGTGGAAGTCTCCCGCACCGGCATCGTCGCCATTGCTCGCGGCCCGGAGGGGATCGCTGGACGCGCGGGCGGCTAGCGGACTTGAGGGTCAGGCTGGCCGCGTTGCGGATTGAGGTTGCTCGCCGAACGATGTGGTTTGATGTACCTATGCCGCCGAGCGCTCCGCGGCCGGCGAAAGCCGTCCGACAAGAGTGGCGAACCGGTCGACGAAATCCTGCAGGAACTTCTTCGTTCCTTCGTCGCCAATGTCGCCGCGCTCGTCGATCAGGTTCGGCTTGAACGTGACATAGGCCTCGCCGCCGAGCAGGGTCATGCCGAGCCCGGTCATGACCGAGCGCAAATGCTGCTGCGCCAGCGCGCTGCCGATGGCGCCAGGCGAGGTGCCGGTGATGAATCCCGGCTTACCCACCCATGAGTTTTTGCCGTAAGGGCGCGCGCCCCAATCGACCGCGTTCTTCAGCACCGTGGGGATCGAGCGGTTATGCTCCGGCGTCACGATCAGTACGCCATCGGCGGCCGCGAGTTCGTTCTTGTATCGTGCAACGGCCGGCGGCAGCGGATTTTCGATGTCCTGGTTGTACATCGGCAAATCGTCGATGCGGACGAACGCCGTGCTGAATTTGTCGGCGCCGAGCTTGGCCAGCGCGTGGGCGAGCTTGCGGTTGATCGAATCGCGGCGATTACTGCCGACGATGACGGCGATGCGTGGATTTGTCATGGTGCGGGGCCTTGGTTAGAATTGGTGACTGAGGCTACATAAGTGACCGTCAAGAACCGGTGCAAGAAGGCACATCGGTGAAACCAAGACACACCCATTTGCCCGCGGATTGCCGCGCCATCAGCGACGTGCTCGCGCGCGTCGGCGACAAATGGTCGGTGCTGGTGGTCACGCGGCTTGGCGCAGGGCCGTTGCGATTCAACGAGTTGCGGCGGTCGATCGGCGGCATATCGCAGCGCATGTTGACGCTGACGCTGCGCGGGCTGGAACGCGATGGTCTGATTACGCGCACCGTGTTTCCGACCATTCCGCCGCGCGTCGACTACGCGCTGACGACGCTCGGACGCGATCTGCTGGAACCGGTCTCCGCGCTCGGCGCATGGGCGCTGCGCAATCAGGCCAAGATCGCGCGGGCCCGCGAGCGGTTCGACGGTGCCGCGCCAAAGGCGACCAATCCCGCCGCCGCTGCGCCCTCCGCTATGGGCTTGTCCCGGCGGCCTCCAGAACCTAGAAGCAGCACCTGAAAACGAACGGCCAAGCCGTCGCGCTTTGCTCTTAACAACGAGACTGAGCGTCAAGACCGAGGCTTAGCCTTAAGTCCAAGGCCCGAGGAGGGGTAAGAACCATGCGTGTTTATTACGACCGCGACGCCGACTTGAACCTCATCAAGGGCAAGAAGGTCGCCATCATCGGCTACGGCAGCCAGGGCCACGCCCATGCGCTCAACCTGCGCGATTCCGGCGTCAAAGAGGTTGCGGTGGCGCTGCGCAAATCGTCCGCGGGCGTGAAGAAGGCCGAGGGCGAAAAATTCAAGGTGATGGACGTCGCCGAGGCCGCCAAATGGGCCGACGTGATGATGATGCTGACGCCCGATGAATTGCAGGGCGACATCTATCGCGATCATCTCGCCGCCAACATGAAGAATGGCGCGGCCTTGATGTTCGCTCACGGCCTCAACGTGCATTTCAATCTGATCGAGCCGCGCTCCGATCTCGACGTTTTGATGATTGCGCCGAAGGGCCCCGGCCACACCGTGCGCTCCGAATATCAGCGCGGCGCCGGCGTGCCCTGCCTGGTGGCGATTCACCGGGATGCCTCCGGCAACGCTCACGATCTCGGGCTGTCCTACGCCTCGGCAATCGGCGGCGGCCGCGCCGGTATCATCGAGACCACGTTCAAGGAGGAATGCGAGACGGATCTGTTCGGCGAGCAGACCGTGTTGTGCGGCGGCCTGGTCGAGCTGATGAAGGCCGGCTACGAGACGCTGGTCGAGGCCGGCTACGCGCCCGAAATGGCGTATTTCGAATGCGTCCATGAGGTGAAGCTGATCGTCGACCTGATCTACGAAGGCGGCATCGCCAACATGAACTATTCGGTGTCGAACACGGCCGAATACGGCGAGTACGTTTCCGGCCCGCGCGTCGTCACGGCCGAGACCAAGGCCGAGATGAAAAAAGTGCTGGCCGACATTCAGTCCGGCCGCTTCACCCGCGACTGGATGCTGGAGAACAAGGTCAACCAGACGTCGTTCAAGGCGACCCGCGCCAAGCTTGCCGAGCATCCGATCGAGAAGGTCGGCGCGAAGCTCCGCGAGATGATGCCGTGGATCAAGGAGCGGGCGCTGGTCGACCGCAGCAAGAACTGATCCGCGGTTACCGATCCACGGCTTTTTGCATCAAGACGGGCTCGCGGATGCGAGCCCTTTTGGGATCAAAGAGCGGGCGCCGTTCACCACATCAAACCTGGTCAGTCGCCTGCTGCGCGAAGTGACTTGTCATGACGAAATAAATACAGTTTTATGACAAACGCGCGGTGTGCTGGGGGCAACAGAGTTAGGTCATTTCCAGGCATCGCGCGCTGGTCATGCGTGCCGCTCGCTATCTCCTCAATGACCGTCTAAGTGCCGCGGATTTTGTCGCCAAGCACGGCCGTTGGCGGTTGGCACTGGTCCTGATCCCGCATCTTGTGGCGTTGGGCATCATGGTCTCGACCGAGGCCACGCTCACGGCCATGGCGGCTTTTCTGCTCGCCTGGGGATTCCTGAATTTCTTCTGGCTCGCGGTCAGCCGCCGGCCGGCCTTCGCGGCGGCGCTGTCGCTCTTAATGATGACGGTGCTCGTGCTGCTGTCGCAGCTGAAGTACCACGTGTTGATGATGACGGCGAACTTCGTCGATCTGATGATCGTGGATACCGACACCGTCAGTTTCCTTTTCACGATCTTTCCGGCGCTGCGTTGGATCGTGGGTCTCAGTGCAGCCGCGCTGATCCCGTTGATTGTGCTGACGTGGCGGTTTGATCCATTTCGTGTCCGCCGGCTCACCGCCGTCGGACTGGCGCTGATCTGCTTGGGTGCGATCACGGCGCTGGAGACGCGCTTTCCGCTGGCGCCGTTCGAGGCCTTCAACGGCGCCAATCTGGTCTCGTCCTTTGCGCGCTCCGGGGTCGACGCGATCTCCGAACTCGCGACCCATGGCCTCATGGAATCGGACCCGATTGCGGCGGATCATTTGCAGGCAGCCGACGACGACACTTGCCATCCGGCGTCGAAACCGCCGCACATCATTCTGATCCACGATGAATTGAGCTTCGACATCCGCATGGCGCCCGGGATCAAGGTGCCGAGCGGTTACGGCGCGCATTTCCGTTCGTTCGACGGCAAGGAGCGGAATTTTATCGTCGAGGGCGCCGGTGGCCCGAGCTGGTTCACCGAGTACAACGTCCTGGAGGGTCTTTCCGCACGGTCGTTCGGACGCTTCGCCTATTTCGTTACGCGAATTGCCGCCGGCCGCGTCGCGCGCGGTCTTCCGGCTGCGCTGCGCCGTTGCGGATATCGCACGTTCTCGCTCTATCCGGCGCTGGGTGCGTTCATGGGTGCGCGCAGTTTCCAGGAAACGACCGGCGTGCAACGCTTTTTCGATCAGCATGATCTCGGCACGCGCGAGGTCGAGCCCGACAGCTTCTTCTTCGACGCCGCGGAGCGGATGCTGGAACGGGAGCACACGCGCAGCCCGATGTTTGTTTTCGTCTATCTCGCCGCCAATCATTTTCCGTGGGATGACCGCTACCGTCCCGACCTGATGCCGCTGTGGAAGGATTTAGGCAATCCGCCGCCGGTCGACGAATATCTGCGCCGTCAGGCCATGAGCGCACAAAATTACGCGGACTTCCGCGCGCGGCTAAAGCGCGAATTTCCGAACGACTCTTTCCTGCTGGTGCGGTTCGGCGATCACCAGCCGGATTTCGCCTCGCATCTGATCGAGCCTCAGCTTGACGACGAGGGCATCGAGCGGCGCCTGATGGCCTACGATCCGCGCTATTTCACCACCTATTACGCCATCGATGCGATCAACTTCGCTCCCGTCGACATGACGGCCGCCCTTGATACGCTGGAAGGGCCGTATCTGCCGCTGGTCGTGCAAGAGGCTGCCGGATTACCGCTCGATCCGTCCTTTGCCGAACAGAAGAAAATTCTCGTTCGCTGCAGCGGGCTGTTTTACGGCTGTGCGAATGGCGCGGAGGCACGCCAGTTCAACCGCATGCTCATCGACGCCGGGTTGATCAAGGATCTTTAGCGCACGATCCGAAACGCGGAAACCGCTGTTCGGAGAAGATCATGCTTAAACCAGATGCCCGCGTGCGGCTCCAATTCCATGCAGAACGGTGGACTCGAGAAAACCGCGCGGCCGCCTTGAACTGAGCGGCGTACCGTCTACACTCGCGGTGCGCTTCAAAGCAAAACGTCAAAACCATACAAGGGAGGAGTTAATCATGCTCGTTAGGGGACTTTGCCTGTCTACGGCCGCCGTTCTGGCCGTCGCATTCGGTTTCGCCGCGACCAGCGCCAATGCGGCCGGCGTCTTCACATTGAAATCGACCACATTCGCGGACGGCAAAATGATGCCGAAGAAGGTCGCGAACAATCAGGCGAATTCGAAGAACAATCCCAATTGCGTCGGTGACAACGTCTCGCCGGAATTTTCGTGGAGCAACGTGCCGGAAGGGACCAAGAGTCTCGTCTTGCTGATGTCGGACCCCGAGGGCCGTGCCCCTGTCGGCGTCAGCCATTGGGTCGCCTACGGCATTCCGGCATCCGTTACCGGCTTTGCCGAGGGCGAAACCAGCAAGCTGAACGACAAGTATGTCGGCGGAAAAAGCACCCAGGGTGTCGGCTTCTATTCCGGCCCATGCACGCCCGTTGGGACCACGCCGCATCACTACACATTCGTTCTCATCGCCACCGACTTCGATCCGAAGGAACTGCCGCCCGGTTTGACGCGTGACGAAATCATCACGAAATTCGGGCCGCCGCCGGCCCATGTGAAGGGCGTGACGGGCATGGTCGGGCTCTTCGTCAATCCATGGAAAGCGGACGAGTAACCGCGGCGGGTTGATCGTTCCCGTCAGCGCGGTCTCGCCGGCACCGCCGTCGAGCCGGCGTCCCGTCATGAAGATCCCTCATGCTCCGCGGTCGCGGAGCATGAGATTGCGCCGTGGGCCATTCCGTGCGACGTCAGGCGCCGCAATGCCATCGCGCGCGCCGGACCTAGAGCAAGAGATCGTTTCGATCGATCGTGTGGAGATCACGGTCGAGCCGTGGTCGTGGGAATTCGCCAGCACGCGCCGTGCCGAGATCGATCGCTATTTTGCCGATCTTCAGCGCGAGCGTCCCGCGATCTGGAACGGTCGTGTCATGCTGATGAACCGGCTTGCGGTCAGCGACGGCGACCTGCGCGGAACGTGTTTCGAAGCGGACTACGCCAGCTTCGTGGCCTGGCGCGCATGGAACTTTCCCGATCCCGATATCTACAACATCTTCGCCGCCACGGCGCTGTGCTCGGCCGACGGCGCTTATCTGGTCGGCGAGATGGCACCGTCCACCGCAAACGGGGGATTGCTTTACTTTCCCTGCGGCACGCCGGAGCCGGCCGATGTCGATTTAAACGGCGTACTCGACATCGCCGGCAATCTGCACCGGGAGCTTTTGGAGGAAACCGGCATTGATGTTGGAGAGCTCGATGCCGAGCCCGGCTGGCGCCTGGTCCGTGATCGCGGTTACATCGGGCTGCTGAAGAAGCTCGTCTCGCGCCAGAGTGCCGATGAGCTTCACGCGCGCGTCAGGCGCTTTATCGCGAACGAGCGGCAGCCGGAATTTATCGATGCCCATATCGTGCGCGGGCCCGCCGATCTCAGCGCGCGGATGCCGCGGTTCGTCGTTGCCTTTCTCGAACACGAGTGGGCGCGGGGACGATGATCGGGCCAACGAGGCGAAAGCACGCCTTCGCGTGAGGCAGAGATGAAGACGTCGAAGATCCTTCAGCATTGCCGGATCGATCGGTCGGGGCATTGCCGGCTTGCCGATCACGATCCCGCCGAGCGGTTTGGCTTCGCTACCGACATCGAGGACGTCAAGCCGATGCTGGCCGATGGCGTTGCCCGGCTGACCGAACTGCAGCAGCGCCTTTATGCCGCCGACCAATGGGCCATTCTCCTGGTGTTCCAGGGGATGGATGCGGCGGGCAAGGACAGCGTCATCAAGCACGTCATGTCCGGGGTCAATCCTCAGGGTTGCGAAGTGCATTCATTCAAAGCGCCGAGCGTCGAAGAACTCGATCACGATTATTTATGGCGCGTGAGCAAGGCCCTGCCGGGGCGTGGGCGCATCGGTATCTTCAATCGCTCCTACTACGAGGAAGTGCTGGCGGTGCGCGTGCATCATGAGATGCTGGAACGGCAGAGGCTGCCGCCCCGGGTAATCGGCAAGAACATCTGGAAGCACCGCTTCAAGGACATCTGCGCATTCGAACGGCATCTCTCGCGCAACGGGACGCTGATTCTGAAATTTCATCTGCGCATCTCAAAGGAGGAGCAGCGCAAGCGCTTCCTGGCGCGGCTCGACGAGCCGGCCAAGCGCTGGAAGTTTTCCATGAACGATGTCCTCGAGCGAAACTATTGGGACGACTACATGGCGGCCTACGAGGACATGATCCGCGCGACTTCGACGGATTTTGCGCCGTGGTACGTGGTTCCGGCCGACCACAAGCATGTCGCTTGGCTCATCGTCGCCGAGGCGATCATCGAGGCGCTCGAAGATCTGAAGCTCGACTTCCCCAAGATCGAAGGCGAGGCGCTCAAGGAGCTGAAGGCCGCGGAACGAGCGCTCAGGTCGGAGAAGCCCGGGCGTTCAAAATGAGTGATCGCAATCGGATCGGCCTGCCACAGATGGGCCTCCCGCTTGCACCACGCCGGGGTATTCCGCTACAAGATCGCCGGGCCCACATCAGGTTAACGCGGAATTCATCTTGATCCGTGAGTTTAGGGCCGATTTTGGCGGTTTCTACGAGGCTGACAGCATGTCGACGCGCCGCGATTTTCGCGCGATGACCCGGAAGGCTCTACGAGCCTCGTCCGGCGCTGCCCTCATGTTTGGTGGGCTCCTGCTTCTTAGCGTCCCCTGAGGGCCGGCTGGGCGTTTGCGCCTGGGCACTCAGGGGTCGATCGAAGCCGAGAACCCCACGAGCGCCCCGAGACAGTCTGATCCGGCTGGCGCACACGAAAAGGACCAAAATTCATGACCACGCCAGCCAACTCTGAGCCGGCCAAATCGGAATCACCGAAGTCCTGTGCCTCCGAAGTCCGAGAAAGACCGCGTCGTCATCTTCGACACCACCTTGCGCGACGGCGAGCAATGCCCCGGCGCCACCATGACGCACGAGGAGAAGCTCGAAGTCGCCGAGCTGCTCGACGAGATGGGCATCGACATCATCGAGGCTGGTTTTCCGATCGCATCGGAAGGCGATTTCGCCGCCGTCAACGAGATCGCCAAGCGCACCAAGAACGCCGTCGTCTGCGGCCTCGCCCGCGCCGGCTTCAAGGATATCGATCGCGCCGGCGACGCGATCAAGCCGGCCAAGCGTCCGCGCATTCATACCTTCATCTCCACCTCGCCGGTCCACATGAAGTGGAAGCTGCAGATGGAGCCGCAGAAGGTCTACGAGATGGTGATCGCGTCGGTGACGCGCGCGCGCGGCCACACCGACGACGTCGAGTGGTCGTGCGAGGACGGCACCCGCACCGAGCACGACTTTCTCTGCCGCTGCATCGAGGCGGCGATCAAGGCCGGGGCCACGACCATCAATATCCCCGACACTGTCGGCTATACGGTGCCGGAAGAATATTTCGCGCTCATCAAGATGGTCCGCGAGCGAGTGCCCAATTCCGACCTGGCGCGCTTTTCCGTGCATTGCCATGACGATCTCGGCATGGCGGTGGCGAACTCGCTCGCCGGCGTGCGCGCCGGCGCGCGGCAGATCGAGTGCACCATCAACGGCATCGGCGAACGCGCCGGCAACGCCGCGCTCGAAGAGGCGGTGATGGCGATGCGCGTGCGCAATGACGTGATGCCGTACTGGACCAACGTCAATGCGACGATGCTGACGCGGGCGTCGAAGCTCGTCTCGGCGGTGACGTCGTTCCCGGTGCAGTACAACAAGGCCATCGTCGGCAGGAACGCGTTCGCACACGAGAGCGGCATCCATCAGGACGGCATGCTCAAGCATACGCAGACCTATGAGATCATGACGCCCGAGGACGTCGGCGTGAAGCAGACCTCGCTGGTGATGGGCAAGCATTCCGGGCGGCACGCGTTCGTCCACAAGCTCGAAGAGCTGGGCTACCACCTCGCCGGCAATCAGCTCGAGGACGCCTTCGTCCGTTTCAAGGCGCTGGCCGATCGGAAGAAGCACGTCTATGACGAGGACATCGAGGCCTTGGTCGACGAAGAAATCGCGACCGCGCAGGATCACATCAAGCTCGTCTCGCTTTCGGTGATCGCCGGCACGCGCGGACCGCAGCGCGCCACCATGAAACTCGACGTCGACGGCAAGCCGATGATCGAGGAATGCGACGGCAACGGCCCGGTCGACGCGGTGTTCAATTGCATCAAGGCGATGGTGCCGCACGAGGCGGTGCTGGAGCTTTATCAGGTGCACGCCGTGACCGAAGGCACCGACGCCCAGGCGGAGGTTTCCGTGCGCCTGTCGGAGAACGGCCGTACCGTGACTGCGAAGGGCGCCGATCCCGACACGCTGGTCGCCTCGGCGAAGGCCTATCTGGCGGCGTTGAACAAGCTCGTGGCGCGGCGGCTGCGCGGCCAGCCCGAGGAGCGCCGCGTTCACTCGACCGAGGTCGGGTAATCGGTCGGGGCAAGGGGGGCCTGCCGCCCATTTTTCGGCTCGCGTCCCCGAGCCTTTGCCTTGCCCGGGGCCTCCGTCGCCGCTATATGGCAGCGATGGATCGCCGCCATGCTTGGCGGCGTTCTTTTCCGGCGGCGCCTGCGGCGCCGCTGCGAAACGGTGGATGTTCCTAACCTCTTGGCAGCCTTTGGTTAGGGCGCATAGCTCAGTTGGTAGAGCAGCTGACTCTTAATCAGCGGGTCCAAGGTTCGAGTCCTTGTGCGCCCACCATCGCTGGAATGTACATCACAATCGCGGCGAAGCGTCCGATAGGTTTTTAGTGCGCAGATAAGAGTTGATCCATCCTCGTGCCATTTCAAATAATTGATTGATATCTGCGGCTGCAATTGTCGGCTGTTTAGCATCCCGCATCGCGTGACGAAGATCATGATTATTGAGCATGCGCTCGAAATAGCGCAACTCGTGTCTCGGTACGTGCCAGCGAAGCGCCTTCAATACGTCGAGTATTTTGTAAAGGGAAATGAACCACGTGGGCCGATCGGTATGTGCCGCTTGATAGTAGGTGAGTAACTGGCAGCTCCGATGGTTTGTTCTCATTTCTTGGACGACCGACACGGCTCGCGCCAAAGGCGCACAAGCATATGTCGTACCAAATTCTAAGGGAACTCCCGCATCCGTGCTCACCCTTTGAAGTGCGGCAAGTTCCAGGAGCTCCTGCTCAACCCTATCGGCGTTGCTGTCAAAGCGGGATGAATTAATTTGCTGACGGGTCTCAATCACCAAGTGAGAGCCACCTGAAAAAGGCCAAGCCGCTGCAATCATAAGCAGCGTTTCCGTGAGCTCTTGTTCGGTCTTGCGCACCTCGTCGTAAGTGGTCACCACCTTCTCGACGGAGAGAACATAATTTGCCGAGCCTTCCGTCGCTGGGAAGGATTCCGAAGCGATGGTGTCGTTACTTAATTGGAACCGACCATTTGCACCTGCGCCGGCTCCGTTCATTAGTATCACGGGCCGGTCCTTGACGGAAATCCGCACAATCTTAGGTAAAGACATTTTCATGCCCTTGGAACTAACGCTTGTTGGCTTGCCGCGGGAGCTTCCTTCCGATGCGGCAGCTTAGCCCAAACGCAGCTATCCTGATAACCCAGTGCCCAGTTTGACCCCGGTTGGTCCACCACACTTGGCGCCGCAGTCTTACTGCGCGCCGTGTAAGCTTTGCGTGGTGGTTCACACGGAACTCGCACGGCGAACGCGGGGCTTACACGCAATCCGCCATGCGGTGTGATTGTTTTTGTTTCGAGGGAGCACCAGGCTGCGAATTTGGGACGAAAAAATCTGCATGGCAAAAAGCGCGCAGCCGCGGACCGAGAGTATTGCGTTCGCCGATCGAAGCGCCGGCGTCAACGTATCGACGTGTTGTTGATAGAACAGGCACTTGCGGACATTGATCCTTTGTGGGTTGCTGCGCGGCAGCGACACGTCCGAGCGGGACAACCCGCTTTCATCCATGCGTTGTCGCGTGCAGGGGCGCCGCACCTTCTGGAACAAGTGGCACAGATGCCACAGCAGTGAACAATTGCCCCCAGATTTCCCAAAAATGGGGTTCGCCGCACAACTTTTCGGCAATTGCCCGGCCTGCTGCCTACTTTGTGTATTGCAAGGAGGACTCTCCGCAGTATCCAATCGATCATGTGCTGATGCTGATTCGCGATCGGAAGCGGCGCCGATAACGCGTAACACGGCGTCTCGTTCAGCAGAACGGCCGGTCGGAATGGGAGAGAGGGATCATGTATAATGATTCTCTGTTCAATGCGTTCGTTCGCACGTTCGAAGCTCGCAGCGAAACAGATATGTCGATGGCCGAGTATCTGGAATCGTGCCGGGGCGACCCGATGCGATACGCCAACGCAGCGGAACGCTTGCTGGCGGCGATCGGTGAGCCTCAAATGATCGACACGGCCAAGGATCCCCGCCTTGGCCGTATTTTTTTGAACAGGACCATGCGGATCTATCCGGCGTTCGTCGGATTCCACGGCATGGAAGAGACGATCGAGCGCATCGTCGCCTTTTTCCGGCACGCCTCCCAGGGCCTGGAGGAACGCAAGCAGATTCTCTACCTGCTCGGTCCCGTCGGCGGCGGCAAATCATCGCTCGCGGAGCGTCTCAAGTCGCTCATGGAAGTTCATCCGATCTACGTGCTCAAGGCTGGCGACGAGCTGAGTCCCGTCTACGAAAGTCCTCTGAGTTTGTTTGATCCCGAAACGCTGGGACCGATCATCGAGGAGAAGTACGGCATCCCGCGTCGCGTCCTCAACGGACTGATGAGTCCGTGGTGCTACAAGCGGCTGCAGGCGTTCGGCGGCGACATTTCGCGCTTTCGCGTCGCCAAGATTCAGCCATCGCGGCTGCGCCAGATCGCGATCGCCAAGACCGAGCCCGGCGACGAGAATAACCAGGACATCTCCTCGCTCGTCGGCAAGGTCGATATTCGCAAGCTCGAGACCTTCGCCCAGAACGATCCGGATGCCTACAGCTATTCGGGCGGCCTCAATCACGCCAATCAGGGCATTCTCGAATTCGTCGAAATGTTCAAGGCGCCGATCAAGATGTTGCATCCGCTGCTGACGGCGACGCAGGAGGGCAACTACATCGGTACCGAGAACATCGGTGCGATCCCATTCACCGGCGTTATTCTCGCGCACTCCAACGAAGCCGAATGGCAAAGCTTCAAGGCCAACAAGAATAACGAGGCCTTCATCGACCGCATTTGCGTGGTCAAGGTGCCTTACTGTTTGCGGGTGACCGAGGAGCAGAAGATCTACGAAAAGCTCATTCAGGGTTCCGGGCTCGCAAGCTCACCCTGTGCGCCGGCGACCCTGGAAACGCTGGCCCGCTTCACGGTGTCATCGCGCCTGCGCAAACACGAGAACTCAACGCTGTTCTCGAAAATGCGCGTCTACGACGGCGAAAGCCTCAAGGAGACCGATCCCAAAGCCCGCAGTGTCCAGGAATATAAGGATGCCGCCGGCGTGGATGAGGGCATGGACGGCGTCTCCACGCGCTTTGCCTTCAAGGTTCTCGCCGCGACGTTCAATCATGACACGGCGGAGATCGGCGCCGATCCGGTCCATCTGATGTACGTGCTCGAGCAGGCCATTCGCCGCGAGCAACTGCCCGAGGAAACTGAGAAGCGCTATCTCGAATTCATCAAGGCCGAACTCGTGCCTCGCTATGCCGAGTTCATCGGTCACGAGATCCAGAAAGCCTATCTCGAATCGTATTCCGACTATGGTCAGAATTTATTCGATCGCTACGTGGATTATGCCGATGCCTGGATCGAAGATCAGGATTTCAAGGATCCCGACACCGGCCAGCTCCTCGATCGCGAGCTTCTCAATCAAGAGCTGACCAAGATTGAGAAGCCGGCCGGAATCGCCAATCCGAAGGACTTCCGCAACGAGGTCGTGAAATTCTCGCTTCGATCGCGCGCCCAGAACATGGGCAAGAATCCGGCCTGGACCAGCTACGAAAAAATCCGCGAAGTCATCGAAAAGCGGATATTTTCGCAAGTCGAAGACCTGCTTCCCGTTATCTCGTTCGGATCGAAGAAAGACGGCGAGACGGAAAAGAAGCACGGCGAATTCGTCAAACGGATGGTGGAACGCGGCTATACCGAGCGTCAGGTCCGCCGCCTGGTCGAATGGTATATGCGCGTGAAACAGGCCGGCTGAGGCGGGCGCGAACTGTGGTCATGCACATCGTTGATCGGCGCCTGAACCCGAACAACAAGAGCTTGGAGAACCGGCAGAGGTTTTTGCGTCGTGCGAAGGCTTTGATCCAGGGCGCCGTCAAGAAGTCGTCCGAGGGCCGCGACATCAAGGATGTCCTGGAAGGCGGCGAAGTCCGCATCCCGCTCGACGGCATGAACGAGCCCCGATTTCATCGCGAAGGCGGAACGCGCGACCTGGTGCTTCCCGGCAACAAGAAGTTCGTCGAGGGCGACATCCTTCCGCGTTCGGGCGATGCAGCCGGCAAGACCTCGGAGCCGGGCGAAGGCGAGGGGGAAGACGCCTTTCGGTTCGTGCTCAGCCGTGACGAGTTTGTCGATCTGTTTCTTGACGACCTGGAGTTGCCCGATCTCGCCAAGCGAAAGCTCGCCCAGACGGAAACGCAAGGGCTTCGCCGCGCCGGGTACTCGACGTCGGGTACGCCGGCAAATCTGTCAATCAGCAGAACTGTGCGACTCGCGACGGCGCGACGGGTGGCGCTGCGCAGACCTCGATCCGAGACGATTGCGCAGCTTGAAGCGGCTCTGGCCGAGTGTCACGACGAGCGGCGTGCCGGGCTGCTGGCGGAACTTGAGGCTCTCAAATCCAGGTCCCGCCGGATCCCGTTCATTGATCCGATCGACATCCGCTATCGGCGTTTTGAAACCACGCCCAAGCCGGTTGCTCAGGCGGTCATGTTCTGTCTGATGGATGTGTCCGGTTCGATGTCCGAACACATGAAGGATCTCGCGAAGCGCTTCTACATGCTGTTGTACGTCTTTCTGACGCGGCGTTATCGCTATGTCGAGATCGTGTTCATTCGGCATACCGACCGGGCCGAAGAGGTCGACGAGAGCACTTTTTTTCACGATCCGGCTTCGGGCGGCACCTTGGTGTCCAGCGCTCTCGAAGCGATGCACGAGATCGTCCGCACGCGGTATCGTCCTGCGGACTGGAATATCTACGCGGCGCAGGCCTCAGACGGGGATAATTCCTACTCGGACGGCGAGCTCACCGGCCGCCTGCTCACCGACCTGATCCTGCCGGTGTCGCAGTTTTTTGCCTATCTGGAGGTCGGCGAATCCGGTGGCGGCATGAGCGAATCGGAGTCGTCGCTGTGGACGCTCTATCAGCGCTTGCGCGCCGAAGGGGCGCCGCTATCGATGCGCAAGGTCTGTAACCGCAGCGAAATATTTCCGGTCTTTCATGAGCTCTTCCACCGGCGCAACAACCGGGAAAAGGCCGCGCCATGACGGCAACCGACGCTGGGCGCTTGTTTGACGGAGCCGACTGGGATTTCAGTACCATCCAGCGCATTCATGACGCATGCGAGGACATCGCGCGATCGGAACTGGGGCTCGACGTCTATCCGAACCAAATCGAGGTGATTACCGCCGAGCAGATGCTGGATGCCTATTCTTCGGTCGGCATGCCGCTGTTCTACAAACATTGGTCTTTCGGCAAGCACTTCGCCCATCACGAGACGCTGTACCGCAAGGGACTGAAGGGTCTTGCCTATGAGATCGTGATCAACAGCTCGCCGTGCATTTCCTATCTTATGGAGGAAAACACTGCGACCATGCAGACGCTGGTCATCGCCCACGCGGCGTTTGGCCACAATCATTTTTTCAAGAACAACTATGTCTTCAAGCAATGGACGGACGCCGTCGGCATTCTCGATTATCTCGACTTCGCCAAAGGCTACGTCGCGCAGTGCGAGGAGCGTCACGGCAGGATTGCGGTCGAACAGACCCTTGATGCGGCGCATGCGCTGATGTCGCACGGGGTCGACCGCTATCCCGGCAAGAAAAAACTTGATCTCCGCGCCGAGGAACAGCGGGCAAGGGACCGCCGCTCCAGCGAGGAGAGCTCCTTCAACGACCTGTGGCGGACGATACCCGCCGGCCCGCTCAAGAGTGAGTCGGAGTTAAGCGCCGAACGGCGGCGTGCGCTGCTCGGCCTGCCGCAGGAAAATCTGCTCTATTTTCTCGAAAAGTCCGCGCCGCGTCTGCACCCCTGGCAGCGCGAGTTGGTGCGTATCGTGCGCCATATCGCCCAGTACTTCTATCCCCAGGGTCAGACCAAGGTCATGAACGAGGGAACTGCGACCTACGTGCACTATCGGATCATGACCCGGTTGCACGAACAGGGGCGAATTTCCGACGGAAATTTTCTCGAATTCCTTCAATCGCACACCAACGTTGTGTTTCAGCCGGACTTCGACGATCAGCGCTTTTCGGGTTTCAACCCTTACGCGCTCGGCTTTGCTATGATGCAGGACATCGAGAGGATCGTGACGGACCCTGATGAGGAGGACCGTGAGTGGTTCCCCGAGATTGCCGGAACCAAAGACGTCATGGCCGTCTTGCGCGATATCTGGGCAAACTATCGCGACGAGAGCTTCGTGAGCCAGTTCCTCAGCCCGCGCTTGATGCGGCGTATGCGGATGTTTCACCTGCACGATGATCCCGCTGAAAGTGCCGGCGTCCGCGTGGACGCGATTCATAATGAGCGTGGTTACCGTCGCATCCGGCGCGAACTGTCGCGGCAATATGATGTCGGCTTTATCGATCCGAACATCGAGATTGTCGATGTCGACCTTGCGGGTGATCGGCGTCTTCTTCTGCGCCATGCAGTCGTCGATGGCGCTCAGCTGCAGGAGAAGGATGCGAAGCTCGTGCTTGAGCACCTTGCGGCGCTTTGGGGTTATGACGTGTCACTGCAAGAGATCAACTCGTCAGGCGCCGTTCTCAAAGAGCACGTTGCGAACGCTCGTCACTTGGCGACCGCCGCTTGAAACGTGAATTGAGCGGAGCGGCTTGATCCTGCGCCGACCTCGATGTTTGCGCCATGCACGCTCGAATCTGCAGCCTTGATTTGATTCGAGATTCTTGCGTCAATAGGCTGGTTGCTTCCCCAAGGAGGATTTCCATGAATCGTGCAATTGTGACCCTGCTCATCGCAATGTCAGTTACAATCGCCGGTACGGCAACCGCGCTGAGCGATAGCGTCACCGGATGCGATGGAAAAAAGTATGAACTCCAAGTGCCTAAAAGCTACGATGAGTGCATGGCCAACGGCCGCGTTCTGAAATGTCCAGAGGACAAAAATAGCCAATATTGCTCTAAGCATTTCTCAAAGTAATAGATTACCGGCAAACCCGCTAAAGAATGCTGGTCCGGCGGAACGGATTCGGACCGCCGCCGATCGAGACGCAGACACCGTTTCGGCGGCGGCTGATTTGGCTGGGTCCATTGGTCTGCTGTTAGAGCAAGGGTATTGGGCCTGGAATTTACTTGTTGTTGCGCATAATGGCCATCGAGCCGACACATGACGCGAATTGTTCAACTCATACTCAATGGGCGCGTCCGCGCCGATGCGGTGGCCGATAATGTGCTGTTGTTGGATTATTTGCGGGAAATTGTCGGGCTGGCCGGGACAAAAACCGGATGCGACGGCGGTGAGTGCGGAGCATGCACCGTCCTCGTCGACGACCAGCCGCGATTGTCATGCCTTACGCTGACGGCGACAATGGGCGGACGCCGCGTGGACACGATCGAATCTCTCGGCAAAGACGGCCACCTGTCTGCCGTCCAACGTGGCTTCCATGAAAAGCTGGGATCGCAATGCGGCTATTGCACGCCGGGATATATCATGGCGGCGGCGGGACTGCTGAGGCGCAATGCGCGCCCGACCGAAGACGACATTCGTGAAGCTCTCGGCAGCAACATTTGCCGCTGCACCGGTTACGTCAAAATCATCGAGGCGGTGCAGCACGCAGCCGAGCTTTGCGCCGGCGGATTTTCACCGTAGACTTGATTGACCGCTTTTTGCGCGAACGAGGGAATGAGATTGCGGACGCTGATGGCCGCTTCGCGGGTATGAGCGGAAGGATGCCGTTCGATGAATGAAATGACGTCCGAGCGTATCGGCGATTACGTGCCGATGGTCGACGGTCCCGAAAAGGTCTCCGGGCGAGCCAGATACACGGCCGATTTCATCGTGCCAGGCATGCTCGCGGGACGGATCTTTCGCAGTCCATATTCGCACGCCGAAATTCTCGACATCGATGTCACGGAGGCGATGAAACTCCCTGGCGTCAAGGCGATAGTCACCGGCGCCGATTGCGACAAGACCTTTGGTGTCTTGCCGGTCGCTCGGACCGAACATGTGCTGGCGCGCAATCGGGTGCGGTATCGCGGCGAGCCGGTCGCTGCCGTCGCGGCGATCGACGACGCAACGGCAAAGGAAGCGTTGCGTCGCATCAAGCTGAGAATTCGCGAACTCCCCGCCTATCATACAGCCAAGGCGGCCATGGCCCCGGACGCCATCGCCATCCATGACCGCCGATCGCATAACATCGAGCGCGACGTACTGTTCGAGCTGGGCGACGTCGAGGCGGCCTTCGCCGGCTCCGATCTTGTTCGCGAAGGCATCTACAACTGTGCGGAAGTTTGTCAGAATCAGATGGAGATGCATGCGGCCATCGCCGACTATGACGCAGTGCGCGACCGCATCACGGTGCACGCCTCCACGCAGGTGCCGTATTACGTGCACCTGATGCTGTCTCGCATTCTCGGAATGGATATGTCGCGTATCCGCGTAATCAAGCCGCATGTCGGCGGCGGGTTCGGCGCCCGAAGCGAGACCCTCCAGGTTGAACTGATCGCGGCCCTTCTGGCGCGCAAAGCCGGCGGCTGCGTGCGCATCAGGCTCAGCCGTGAAGAAACCTTCATCACCCATCGCGGCCGGCCGGAAACTGACATTCGGCTTAAGATCGGCATGGATGCGGACGGCCGCATCAAGGGCGTCGAATGTGAATGCATTCAGCGCGGCGGCGCCCATTCGGGCTACGGCATTGTCACCATCCTTTATGCCGGTTCGATGCTCTATGCGATCTACGACCTGCACAATGTCAAATACGTCGGGAAGCGTGTTCTGACCAACACGCCGCCTTGCGGTGCGTTCCGCGGCCACGGCACCGTCGATATTCGCTTTGCGTTTGAAAGCCTGCTCGACAGCATGGCGTCCACGCTTAACCTCGATCCATTTGCTGTTCGGCGGGCCAACCTTCTGAACGCGCCGACTTTCACCGAAAACGATCTCATGGTGAACAGCTACGGTCTGCCGCAGTGCCTCGAATGGGTTGAACAGGCCAGCGGTTGGAAAGCGCGCAAGGGCAAATTGTCGAAAGCGAACGGCATCAGCAAAGGCCTCGGCATGGCCTGCTCGCACTACATAAGCGGTGCGTCGACGCCGGTGAATTGGACCGGCGAACCGCACGCGACGGTCGCGATCAAGCTCGATTTCGACGGCTCGATCATCGTACTTTCCGGCGCTGCCGATATCGGCCAAGGTTCGACGACGATCCTCGCCCAACTGGTCGCCGAGGTGCTCCGCGTAGACCTTTCGCGCGTGCGCGTCGTCACCGGCGACAGCGACGTGGTGCCCAAGGACAACGGCTCCTATTCGTCGCGTGTGACTTTCATAGTCGGCAACGCGGCGATTGATGCGGCGCAGAAACTCAAGGCGCGGCTGATCGATGCGGCGGCGCGGAAGCTCGAAGCCAGGCCGAGCGAGATCGAGTGCCTCGGCGAACTCTATCGTGCGGGCGAGCAGGACCGCGGCCTGACCTTCAACGAGGTCGTCACTGAAGCGCTGAAGGATGCCGGTACGATCACGATGACCGGCAATTACTCGACGATCCCGGAATCCCACGGCGGTAAGAAGTATCGCGGCGCCGCGATTGGCGGCACCATGGGTTATAGCTACTCGGCGCAAGTCGTTGAGGTCAGTGTCGATGAGGAAACCGGTGTCGTCACGGTCGATAAAGTCTGGGTCGCGCACGACTGCGGTAAAGCGCTCAACAGATTGACGGTCGAGGGCCAAGTGCAGGGTTCGGTGTGGATGGGCATGGGGCAGGCGATGAGCGAAGAGGTCGCCTACCACGATGGCCTCATGCTCACCGCGAACATGCTCGATTACCGCGTGCCGACCATTCAGGATTCGCCGCCGATCGAAGTCGGCATTGTCGAAAGCATCGACCCGCACGGGCCGTTCGGCGCCAAGGAAGCCGGCGAGGGTTCCTTGGCGGCTTTTCTGCCGGCGTTGACGAATGCCATCGCCGATGCCACGGGGTTACGCTTCAACGTTTTGCCTGTAACGCCGGATCGAGTCTTCGCCGCGCTTGAGAAGCGAATGCGAGAGAAGGCAAAAGGCGGAGAGCTTGAAACGGATCGCCACCCTGTGGGCCGTGAATAGGCGTATCCTCCCCAAATCGCTCTCCGCTGCGGTTTTCCGTCGCAAGAGCAATGATCCTTAGCGGAATTGACGAATGGATGCGCTGCCGAGTTTCGATATCGTCAGCCCGCGCACGGTGAACGAACTGGTCGCGATGCTCGCCGCTCATCCCGAAAGCCGGATCTTGGGCGGCGGCACCGACCTCCTGGTCAATATACGGCGCGGCATTGTGGCGCCGCCGGTGTTGGTCGACATCAACGCAGTCGAGGAACTGCGGCATATCAAGGCAACCGCGCAATCACTGGAAATCGGGGCTTCGGTAACGCTTGCCCAGATTGCCACGCATGCGGATGTCATCCGGCACTACCCGGCGCTGGCGCAAGCCGCTGCCCAGATTGCCGGTCCAACCCAGCGCAATATGGGCACACTGGGCGGCAATCTTTGCCTCGACACCCGCTGTATTTTTTATAATCAGAGCGAATGGTGGCGAGACGCCAATCATCATTGTCTCAAAACCACCGGCGACATCTGCCACGTCGCGCCGGGAAGCCGCGGTGTGTGTTTCGCCACTTTCAGCGGCGATCTTGCACCGGCCCTGCTTGTCATCGATAGCCAGATAGACATCGCCGGGCCGGCCGGGCGGCGCCTTATGCCGCTTGCCGATTTCTACATAGGCTACGCACGTCAGGATGAACCTGTCACCGAGAAGCGAGGTGACGGCAAGTCTTATTTGGCGCTGCGGCCCGGCGAGGTCGTCGCCGGCGTGCGCGCGAACAATGTGCCCGGCTTGCGTTCCGCCTACGACAAAATTCGTATCCGGCGTTCAATCGAATTTCCGGTTACGGGTGTTGCAGCGGCATTACGGCGCGACGGCGAGAATCTCGCCGATTTGCGCGTCGCTTTCACCGGGACAAATCCGCGCCCGGTGCTGCTTGCCGGCACCGGAGCGCTGTGCGGCGGGACACTCGATGATCGTGTGCTCAAAGGACTCGATACCTTGGTGCGCGATCAGATCATGGCGATGAAGACGACCTTCACGTCGGGCTACTACAGACGCCGTGTCGCCGGCGTCTTGGCGCGGCGGCTCGTGCAGCGTTTGTTTGCGGACCGGTAACACAAGTGAAACAGCCCATCCGGTGTAGACGTTCGAGGGCGAATTGTTTTGTCAATCTCCGCCTCGGTGCAGCCGCTCACTTCACCAATGCAAAGCGTGACCGTAATGCTCACCGCTTCATCGTTCCGGATCGAGCCGGGTGTCGGGGAAACTCAGGCGAATGATGATTCGACGGCCGACGATTATTGCCAGGGCGATCACGAGCAATTGCACCCAGCCGAAGCTGGTCGCCCGTTCCCACATATAATTCCAGTCGATTTGATAGCCGAACCAGCGCTTTCCGATCACGTTGGCAATAAGACCGAGACCGACAGCACTCGCTGCCCAGACGCCGATCTTCAAAATCATCGATGCGATGTATGCGATTTTTCCGACGATATTTCTGAAGTGAACAATGGGATTCTCGATATTTCGCTGCATTTGAAAGAAGAACTGCGTGACCACATCGCCGAATTCTTCTATCTTCACATAATCCGCGTCCGTGAGGCCGCGACGTCTTTCGCGTGCTTTCTTCTGCACACGCTGTCGAGCCTCCTTGGCAGCCTGCTTCGCGTAGGCTTCCCATTCCTTGGTGACGTCGATGTCCTTATCCAATCGTATGATGACGGCGTCATAAGCGAATGATGTCCTAAAAAACTTGATCGTATCGGCACCTGCCGGAATTGAGAACTTGCGCGCAACCTCGAGAAAACGGAGCCAACCTTGGGCGGCGCTCTTCTCCCACCATTCGGCATCGTCGCTTTTCATGGCGTAAACTGCATCGGCATAGATCGTTTCGAGTTCGTGACGAACGCTCTCCACATCCATCGGTGGCAGAGGTCCGAGTAGGGTTAAGGCAACATTGGCGAGCCGTCCGACATCACCCCTGATCATGTGGTACTGAAATTCGCGGATTGCTTTGCGAGTCTGTGTCGTAAATCGGCCGATTGCGCCGAAGTCTAAAAAGCAGATCTTGTTGTTGGGCATGACGACGAGATTGGCGGGATGCGGGTCGGCATGGAAAAATAGCTCTTCCTGGATCTCATGTTGCATCACTCTAACGAGCTTACGCGCCAAGGCTTTTGGCTCAATGCCGATTTCCGCAACCTTCGCCAGAAAAGCCTCATCCTTACTGTCGACCGCCGCCATCAGCTCCCACATCCACACGCCGCTGACGAGTTCGCTCACCATCACTTCTTCGGTGCAATACTCAAAATAAATCTTGGGTGCCGTTACACCATTTTTTCGTTTATGAGCCCGCTTCCGGAAGAGATCCGTGTAGCGCGCCTCTGCGCGAAAATTTAACTCGCTAAACAGAATGCTTTCAAACTCGTGTCGAAAGACGCGCGTTCCTCCTGGCGGAATGATTGTAAGCGTTTCTCCTAACATCAAAATCCAATCCATCGCCCGCAAATCGGCGGCAATGAGAGGCCCGATCCCAGGCCGCCGCACCTTTATTGCTACAGATTCGCCGCTTCTTAATTCGGCTTGGTACACGCAAGCGAGCGACGCCGATCCTATCGGCTTGGGATCGAATGCTGAAAACACCTCCCTGAGCGGCTTGGCCAAATTAGCTTCGATGATTGCAATGGCTTCATCCGTCGAGAACGGTTCGGCTTCGTCGAGCATCTTGCTCAGCTCGGCACAATAGGCATAGGGCAGCATGTCTGCGCGCATCGAGAGCTGTTGCGCCAGTTTCGCAAAGGTAGGTCCGCCATGCTCGAAGGCGCGGCGCAGGCGAGCGGCGCGAGTGTACACCGTGCTGCGTCGCCGGAGGCGGTCGAGGGTGACGCCGCCGTAGAACTGCATGAAACGCCAAAGCCAGGCGAACAGTCTGCTGACGGAGCGGAGAAAACCCGCCTTGAAGTATACGCGGCGCGCCCTCGGCAGAGCGACCTGAAGCTCCGCCATGGAATGCGTCGTCTGGCGGCGCGGCATCGGTCGAATAATGTCCGTGGATTCCAATACCTCATCTCGTCGCAAAATCTCCGGAGGCGACGCGAGCGAGCGCGGAACGATCACGATACGAGGAGATTTCATGTGCGGCTCATGTTCTAAGACTTAAAATGTAGCATTCTTCGAAAGATCTGAGGTCTCACCGGGCCGCTTCGTCCTACTGCTCGTCTCGAATAACGGTTGAGCCTTCGGGAAGGACCTATTCATCCATGAAATTAGGATGAATTCAAATCGTTCATTGGGTTAGATGGCTTCACCGATCCCGACCGTACTCCGCAACCGCTGAATTAGGACAGCGCGTCCATACCGCATTTCGATCTTGACGAGAAAGCCGTCGATCCCGCCGCGTATTCTCCTTCGCCGACGCTCATGTTGCGCTCGAATCCCATCGGCCAACGCAGGTGCATGGTTGACTGGCAAGCAATCGCGAGTTGGAATAGCTGGAGTTTCCGATGATTAATGCGTACAATCGGCGGCGCGTCGGCGCAGGGCAAACGGAAGTGACAATGATGTTTCCCTTGGGCACGCATAAAGTGAAGCTCCTGTTCGGTGATTATCGGGCACGTTTCGCAGGATGCCAGCTCCTGTCGCAGCCGATCACCAACAATATCATCCCGGGCAGCGAGGAATTTTCGACGGCGGCTCCTCGGTGTCTAACCCGGACTTCGTTAGGGACGGGGGCCGGCGCTCTCGTGGAAACCTAACACTGCGTTTGTCGTGATATTAGGATTGCGCGGGATGAAGTGGCCATTGTGGATAGTTGCATTCGGCGCGCTCATTTTGTTGGCCGCGGGCGCAGCGTGGAAGATGGCATGGCTTGCGCCGCATCCTATCGACCACCCGCCGAAGCTTGTTGAAGTTCCGCCACTGCCGGCGACCACGAGCAGCTCATTGATCGTGACCCCAGTGGCGATTTCATTCACCGCGATCCGGGATGCCCTGGAGCAGGGGGTGCCGAGCGATCTTTCGAAGCTGATCGGGCAGAATAGTCCATCTTTCCCGACTTTCCCGAACGCCCCCAATTCTGCGTTCAACTGGTCGCTTACGCGAGAGCCATTTGCGATTGCCGGTGGTCCGGAAGGACTGACGTTATCGTCAGTATTGCACGGGTCGATACACGCAACCAGCGCGATGATGGACCAAGGGGGAGGATCACCCGGCGGATTTCCTGGAATGCCAGGCGGTCCAGCGGGCGGTCCACCCGATCGCTTTCCCGGCGCGTCGCCTCCAAGCTTCCCCGGCGGGCCGCCTCCAAGCTTCCCTGGCGGGCCGCCGCCGGGCTTCTTTCGCGGACCTCCTGGTTTTCCCGGTCCGTTTGGCGGAATGCCTTCGGGTAAGAACCAGCAGCAGGCTGCGCCGCAGGAAAGCACCGGCCAACAGAGACGCTCTGACAGCACGGCCGATCAGAACGCAGAATTCAACGGTCAGATTGTGCTGACAGCTCGTCCCAATCTTCGACCGGAATGGCGCATGGAGCCTAACCTGGCGGCACAGGTGACGATTGGTGAGACCAAGATGGATTTCATGGGGTCGACAATCAGCCTCCCCGATCAAGTGAAACCCCTGATCGAGCAAATAATCTCCGGGCAGGTCGCCGCGTTCCAGGCGCAAACGGCCGACAATCCCATGTTTGAAAAAGCCATGCGAGAGCAATGGGCCAAGATGTGCCGTACGATTCCGCTCGGATCGGGGCCTGCCGGCGCGCCCGCTCTTTGGCTCGAATTTCGTCCGACGCGGGCGTTGGCCGCACAACCCCGTATCGATCAAACAGCAGTGACTCTGACCGTTGGCGTGCGGGCAGAGACGCGGATTGTCACTGCTGAGACCAAGCCCGATTGTCCGTTTCCGGCGCAGTTGGACATCGTCCCACAGATGGATCAGGGCCAGATCAACGTCGACTTGCCGATCGATATCCCATTTATCGAGGTCGATCGGCTGATCGAAACCCAACTGAAATCAGCGCCGCCCTTCGTCCTGGACAAGAGCGGCGCGTTCACGGCGACAGTCCGCAGCGCGAAGCTGGCAGCCTCCGGCGATCGGCTGCTGTTGACGATGGACATCAGGGCCAATGAAACCAATACTTGGTTGCATCTTGGCGCCGACGCGACCATTCATGTGTGGGGCAGGCCGGTGCTCGACCGCGCACGCCAGCAGGTGCACTTCGAGAACATCGACCTTGATGTTCAGTCGGAAGCTGCTTTCGGGGCGCTGGGCCTCGCGGCAGAGGCGGCGATGCCGTATCTGCGAAAGCTCGTGACCGATCACGTGGAGATTGACCTGGCGCCCTTGGTCGCGAATGCGCGCAGCAACATCGAAGCGGCCATTGCCGATTTTCGCGAGAACGCTGTCGGTACACAGCTTGACGCGCAGGTCACCGACGTGCATCTCGCCGGAATTGAATTTGACGCCAAGACCCTGCGTGTCATTGCTTCCGCTGAAGGGACCGTGCGGGTGACGTTGAACAAGCTAAGCGAGCGATGACGGTCCGCAAGCGACAATCCAAGCAGATGGTGTGTGTGAATGGCGAATGCCTTTGTTCGCCGTCCCCGTTGCGCCATTCGCAGTGCTAATGGTGGACTTCGATGGCGAGGGTTGAAATTCGGGACTATGAGGGCGACTTCGAAGACGTTGTCGAGCTTTACCGCCGGGTTTGGGTGCCGGAATACGGCGGGCGGACTTGGGTTCCGCTAGCGGATGCGGCTTTCATGCGCTCGAAACTGTCGCCGGAAAGCGGCGCGGTGTGTCCGGTTGCCTATGAGGGGACGAAGCTCGTGGGCGGCGTGTTCGCGAGCCCTGCAGAGATGCGGATGGGAGATACCGTCTATCCGATGGCTCTGTGCACCGCCTTCACGGTCGACCCGGAGCAGCGCCGCATAGCGTTACCGCTCGTCGAACGGCTTCGCCGCGGCACTGCGGAGCGCGGCTTGGCGTTCGCCATCGGCATGATCATGGCCGATCCAAAGTCGGCGTCCTACCGCTTTTGGAGCAAGTATGCCGAGACCTTTCCCCAGAACTTCCGCTTTATGTTCGGGGGTGGCTATTGGGCCAAGTATCTGGCGCCGAAGGTGATCGCGCGAGCCGGTAATTCAGCTTGGGAACGAATGGCGTGCCGCGCCGCCGGTCCCGTGGTCGGCTTCACCCCCCACGGCTATGATAAGAACGTTCGACCCTACCGCGCCGCAGACCTGGAGCGGTGCGTTCAAATGGCGGAGAAGACCTCCGCCGGCGTCGATTGGGCCATGTCCTGGAGCCGGGAGCGGCTGTCGGCTCAATTGGAAAATCCGCTATACACCACGTTCGTCCTCGAGCGTGATGGCGTGGTCAGGGGCATGGTCAACAGTTATCGCCTCAAGATGCAAGGACGCGAGTTGATCTACGTCGGGACAATTGATCTATGGGTTGAGGACGACATGACCAGCAGCGAACGCATGCGTCTGCTGAGTCATTTTTGCACACATCTGCGCGAGCATGACACTCATGGCGTGGTTGCTACTCGCTCCGCCGTGATCCCGGTCGGGACGTTTATGTCACATCTCTTCGTTCCAGCCCCGCAAAACTTCCGTATCGGCGTATTCCCGATACAACGCTCGATTTCCATCACTCCGCCGAAGACGTGGAATTTGATTGTTACATGAGCCCGGCAAGAGCAGCGCGACCCGCCGCAGGTTGTCTGCCATGTCTGATTAATGTAGTCTTGAACGTGCTTTGATGAGTGCAAGCGAAGGCGACGACTGACTTCGAAAAAGCTCGTTGTGCTGCAAATTCCGTCGAGTCTCTGTGGGGGTTTCGTATGAGCAATCTTGCTGACGGCTCTGCTGTGAGCGCACCTGACGCCGGGTTGAATCCGTCAGATAGGCCTCGCCCGGACAACAGCGTCTCGTCAAATCAGCGCACCATCGGCGAGGTCATTCGCGCTCATGCCGAGCTTCGGCCTAAACAAGCAGCGATCGTCGGCTCTGATTTTTCGGCGGTCTCGTATCGAATGTTGCAAGACGAGATCGATGAAGTTCGTGCTGCCCTGCGCCACGCCGGATTTGATCGCGACGCCAGGATTGCAGTCGCGATCGCCAACAGTGCGCAAGCGGCTCGGGCGATCATTGCTATCGCCTGCTCGGCGACTGCTGTGCCGATCGATCCGAAACTGACCGTAGCCGAAGTCGAACGATGTCTGCTCATCGTGCGTCCGCAGGCGGTCCTCGTGCTGCGCAATACCAATTCGGCAACGCGAACGGCGGCCGAGCAGCGCGGCTTCCCCATCATCGAGGCGAGCGTTGCAAAGGATGGCAGACTGCAGTTGGCGGTGCCGAGTATCGGCCCTGCCTCGTCGCTGGACGAGCCAGATCCGGCCGCGCCCGCTTTCATTCTCCATACCTCGGGAACCAGCGCCGATCCGAACTTGGTCCCGTTCAGCCACCGCAACATGACAGCGGTGATCGAACGGCTGCAAACGTGGTTCGAATTGACACCGCAGGATCGCTGCCTGAACGTATCGCCGGTCTACTATTCCCATGCTCTCACCACGACCCTGCTGCCGCCGTTGATGACTGGCGGCAGCGTCGCGTTTCCTGCCAATCCCACCAACGTCGATCTGTCCGAGTGGTTCAGTGAACTTCGACCCACATGGTATTCGGCGGGGCCGACGCTGCACTTGTCGGTGCTGGAAAAAGCAGAAGCCCGGGCGGACGCGCGGACCATGCATTCGCTGCGTTTCATTTCTACCGCCGGCGCGCCGATCTCAGCGGATGTGCAGCAACGAATGCAGACCGTGCTCGGAGTTCCGGTACTGGAACACTACGGCTCCAGCGAAACGGCACAGATCGCCAGCAACCGTCTGCCGCCCGCCCCATCGAAGTCCGGTACGGTCGGCATTCCCTGGCCTGATATCGTAGGTATTGTCGACGACGAGGGGAAGCCGATGCCCGTCGGCCAACGCGGCGCGGTCGTGGTGCGCGGGCCCTCGGTGATGTCGGGCTATCTCAATGCGCCCGAACGTAACCGATCAATATTCCAGGACGGCTGGTTTAGGACAGGCGACATCGGCAGCATCGATGAGGAGGGATTCCTATCGCTGCATGGCCGCGACAAGGAATTGATCAACCGGGGCTCCGAGAAAATCTCGCCGGTCGAAATTGACCAGGCGCTGATGAGCCATCCCGGCGTAGCGCAAGCGGCGGCTTATGGTGTACCGCACCCGCGGCTGGGCGAGGACGTTGCGGCGGCGGTCGTGCTGCATCCCGGAGCGCTGGTAACGCCGCTCGAACTGCGTGATTTTCTCGGCACGAAACTCGCCACGTTCAAGGTCCCGCGCCGTATCTCCATCCTCGATGAGTTGCCGAAGGGAATTACCGGTAAACTCTTGCGGCGGCGCTTGGCGGAGAGCACGCAAGATAGGGCGCAACACTCCGGGCTGTCGGAGGAGCGCTTGCATGCCGATTTATTGCAGATCTGGAGGAGAATTCTGAAAACCGAAAAGATATCGCTCGACGATGATTTCTTCGAGATTGGTGGCGATTCCCTTCTCGCGATGGATGTCAGTCTGGAGCTAGGGCGGCTCGTCGGGCAAACGCTTCCGGAATCAATTTTGTTCGAAGCGCCCACTGTTCGAGAACTGGCGAAGAGCGTTGCGCGTGAAATGGATCGCGAAGCGTAACAACGGCCCAAATCCATCTCGGCGAGGGTTGACGTTCGCCGGTGGCACGGCGGCAGAAACCGGTTGACGCGGCTATTGCCGCCTTGCATGCTAAGTTGTTGGAGGCGTGCGCAAAATCGATAGGCATTGTCGGTAGGCGGCGCCCCGGAGAACTGAAGTTTCGACCATCCGCTGCGCATGGGGCTCGCGGTGAAGGACACCATCCTGCTCACTGGGCCGACAGGCGCCCTCGGATCGATGCTTCTCCAGCGGCTTTGTCACCAAGGCTACGATGTCGTTTGCCTTGTCCGGGCGCAAGATCGCAGCGAAGCGCGCGCGCGCATCCGCGCCTTGGTCGGCGATTATCACGAAAGCGTCAGGGTCATCCGCGGTGACGTAACCGAACCTCGCTGCGGCATCACTGATATGGACCGGGAAGTCCTGGTGGGGCGCGTCAGGCGCGTCCTGCACTGTGCGGCATCGATCAACTTCCAGGATAAAAAGGAAACGGAGCTAACCAATGTGGCCGGCGCACTGCATGCGCTGGAATTGACGGATATTCTCGACGCTTCGCATATCCTCCACATTTCGACGGCTTACGTCGTTGGCGATGCGCCTTATCTCGGCGAGCAGGACCTCTCGCTCGGCCAGCGATGGGGCAACTCGTATGAAGAATCTAAATTCGTGGGCGAGAAAATAGTGCATGCCTGGGCGCTCAAGCGCGAAGACCGCCGGTTCACGATCTTCCGGCCGAGCGTTCTGATTGGGAGCGAGGACGGGACGACAAGCACCTTCGACGGCTATTACCGGTATTTCGAGCCGATCCACAGAGTCGCAGAGAGTCTGCGCGGCCGCCGCGGTAAGGGGCTGCCGCCGGACGTCGGAGTTTCTCCTGACGGAGTGGTCAGACTGCCGCTTGCCGTCCTGCTCGCCGACAAGCGTGTCAACTATGTGCCAATTGACTGGGTCGCTGACATGATCGTTGCCGCCATCGAAGCACCCGGACGCAACGAGACCTATCACTTGGTGCACCACGATCCGTTGCGGATGCGGAATGGCTTATCGTGGTCTCTCAATCTCCTCAAGGTCGAGGGCATTACGGTTTGCGACACTCAGGAGGAGAAGAACGACGCCATCAAGGCGCAGTCACCTCTTCTGCGCCGCCTGCAGCGTCAGATCGACGTCGTTCACGATGCATTCGTCCCATATTGCACGCGGGAACCGCAGTTTCAGATGGAGACGGCTCGCCGCAATCTCGGGGGGAAATTCCGGCTGCCACCCATCGTTGACCGGCAATACCTCGAACGGACTCTCGACTTCGCCCAAAGAAGCTGGCGCGAGACCAAAACGAAGGCCTTTCTCGGCAGTGCGACTTGAAGTGCGAACCCGGCGAAAACTGCGGGTGGTGGTGAATGCCCTATACCTGTCGCGTGTTCAATTCGGTCGCTGACCTCGACAGCTCCGCTTGGCAGCACGTCTGTTCCGTATCCGGCGCGCCGGTGTTCATGGATCTCCGTTTCGCTGCCGCGGTCGAAGCCAGCATGCAGCCGAACTGCCGCTTCTGGTATCTCATCGTGGACGATGATGACGGTCAACCAGTCGGCTGCGCTGGCCTGCATGCGATGACGATCGACCTCACGGATTTTGCCGATCCGCGCCTAGCCAAGATCATCGAGTGGATGCCCGGCATGTCGAGATTCCGGAAGGTGAAGGCGCTGTTCTGCAGTCTGCCTGGAACACCGGGCGACCGCTGCATCGCACTAACGTCGATCGCCGAGAACGCGCAGGTGCTCGCTGCGGTGGATGCTATAATGGACAAACTCGCTGCCCAGATTGAGGCAGACGTGATCATGTACAAGGAGTTCGCACCGCCCGATTTGGAGTGGATGAATCCCCTGCTCGATCTCGGCTACAGCCGGATCATCATCCCGCCGATGCATCTTCTCCCGCCGTCTTTTCCGAGCTTTGCCGAGTATTGCGTGGCCTTGAGGACAAAGTATCGCAAGAAGGTCAACCGCTCGACACGGAAATTGAAGAACACGGGCATCGAGACGAAAGTACTGACTGATCCCGTCGAAATACTCAAGCTGTTCACGCCGGACGTCCATGCCATGTATTGCGAGATGGTCGCCAAGTCCGACATAAAGCTCGAAGTCTTTCCGATCGAGTACTACCACCAAATGGCCAAGCAACTCGCCGGCCAGGTCGAACTTGTCGCGCTGGTGAAGGACTCGCGGATCATGGCGTTCGCCTGGTGTCTCTACGATCAATCGACCTATCACATGATGTATGCGGGCCTCGACTATTCGCTCAACCGCGAATTCGACCTCTATTTCAACGTCATGTATGCCGGATTCGATCGCGCCTTTCGCAAACGCGTCAATCGGATTCACGTCGGGCAGACGGCCACCGTTTTCAAGTCCAGAAGGGGCTGCGAATCGGAGCAACGATTCGTCTTTGCAAAGGGTCGTGGCCCGGTGATGCGGCCGTTCTTCCACTACGGCGCCAGGTTCGTGGTTCGCAAGATGCCGCCAAATCCTCCATCCGACATTTTCAAGCGGGCCGGCTCTGGCGAGACTGTAGGCGAGGGGGCTGCCGACTAGCGTCCACGACGTTGCAGGTATGGCCGCGCTAGCTATTTCTCCAGGCAATATTCGTCCACGGCCATGCCGACGTGCCGCGCGCGCGGGGCGGTATGGCCGAGAATGACCGACCCCGGTTTCAGCTCGGTGATATTGAGCACTACGCCCGCCGGACCCAGCACGCGGACGTGCCAGTCATTTTGCAGAATGACTGATGCGGTGTCGCCATCGGCGCTTTGCGCCTTGATCAACAGCAAGGGACGTGTCTCGATCTTGGCAGCGGCCAACCACCAACGGGCGCGTATCGCCGTTCACGTTGACGCCGGTCACCGTGTCGCCCTGCGAAAGTTCGCTGAGATAGTTGGTCCGTCCGGGCGATGAAAGAATATAGCAACTCAGCGCGCCGGCATTCACGCGGAATGGCCTTGTCGGCATGTAGGGTAGCGGGTGCGTTTCGCTGCAACAGAGCAAAAAGCCTCCCCCGAACGAGCCAACCAGGAGGCCCTCGTCGAGGAAAAAGTTCGAACAGGTGTCAACGCAGACGCGATCGCCGGTGCCGGCATTGGCGATTTGGGTGACGGAAAACTCCTTCAACGCCAGGTGCGAACGCGTCGGAATGCAGAGCCGCGCCAGCGCTTCAACGTCAGTCGCCGACCGTGGGGCCATGATCACGCCGTCGGGACCCGATTCAAGCACGCTCATGACGACGCTTGCCTCGTCCAAGTCGGAAACGAACGTCATGATCTTCGCGCCGCGCCGCGAGCCGGCCGCCAGAACGATCTCGAGCGGGATTTTTGTCGGGTCCTTGAAACGAATGACGGTCAGCATTCCGGCGCGTACCGCGGCGCACGCCTCATCCAACCTGTCCTTATTGTCGACATCGATGAGGATGCCGTCCTTTTTGCTGAGCCGCAAATGCGAGGCCAGCAGATCGGAGGCGTGCCCGTTGAACGAGTGCACGCGAACATCAGTGCCGGTATTGACCGTGATCGGACCTTTGCTGGCGTCGTTGAACGTCACCCATTGAACCCCGGCCGGCCGCGCCCCAACGATCTCATCGGCTTCGGCGTTGCTGACCACGGCTTCGATCTGATGCTCGGCCGCCATTCTGACGATATCGGCGATATCGTCATGTCTGCAATTTCGGATATCGATCCACGCTGTGGTCACGATACACTCTCCTGGTCACCGGCCGTAGACAACATCGTCAGCCGCGGGGTGGCAGCGCATATTCGCGGGGCGCCTCGGCGATCGCGATCTTCGGCTGATGCGAATCGCCCGGGTAATTTGCGATGAGAATTTGTCTAACCTCGCGCACTTTCCGCGCGGGATCGGGTGCCATGAAAATATTGCGTCCGGCCGCGAGTCCGCGAGCCCCGCTCTTCATGGCGTTAGCGGCGAAAGTACCGAACTCATTGTCGGAGACTTGAGTTCCTCCGGCGGCGAGCACTGGAATTGAACATGAGTCAACGACGTGCGTCATATCCTGGACTGAGCCGCCAAGCGGCAGCTTGACGATATCCGCGCCGAGGTCGACTGCCAGCGACGCTGCATGCTGCAGCGTTTGCAACGGCGGATGGTCCTTAATTCCCGGGCCGCGGGGATAAAGCATCGCCAACAGCGGAAGGCCAACGCGATCGCACGAATCCGCGACGTCCGCCATCATGCGTATCTGTCGATCTTCAGTCGGCGAGCCAAGATTGACATGAACGCTCACGGCGTCCGCGCCCCGGCGCAGGCAATCTTCCGCATCTCCAACTTGATATTTGAACGACGGATCCGCGGCGTATTTTGTCGAAGCGCTGATATGGACGACGACGGAAAGCCTTGCATAGACCCATTGCGGGAGCAAACCGAGGCGACCCTTATGGATGACAATCGCATCCACGCCACTGTCAGCAAGGGTTCCCAACAAGGCGTCGTAGCGTTTAGCGTCGGCAAATGGCCCATCGGTGACGGTGTGATCCAGCGGAACGAAAAAAAGCGGCGCATCGCCGCCTTTGACTAACCGCCCCAAGCGCAGGGACCGTCCACTTTTGATCATACCACGCCCCATCGACACAACAGGCGGACTACGAGCACGGCTGGCAGTTCGACTTACACCCTAGATCAAATATATCAGGCCGGTTTCTGCCACGCTCGCAGCGATTGTCCTACACAAGCTTGCGCAATTCAAGGCTACGCCATTACCTGCGCAGCAGCGGCGCCGCCTCAAGACTATCAATCCAGCCAATTTTAGATCGACCAAGCCAAGGTCCAATCGAAATCCTATAGCAACTTTACGATCCCGAACCAGACCGACGCTTGGTCCGCTCTACGCCGCCCCGGAAGCTGCGTTCCCACGCGGGGCGGCGATCATTTGACATTGAGCACTCAGGCCACACTAGTGGAACGGATTTGACATTCGCAAGACAGCCTGCCGAACCGGGATGCGAATGTTAGAATTCGGACCACTAGTCGTCGTCGTCTTCGGTGAAACGGGCCCAGGGCGGTTCAGGAATCTCCTGCAGTACGAACACGACCGGCTGCGCGTTCGCTTTGACCGTTCCATCGTGGGCGAGGTCCTTTAGGATCCGTTCGACATGTTCAAATAATTTGCCCTTGCCCTTGCGAAGGCGGCGCACAGCCGACGCTGATTGTGGTTCGTCGAGCTCGACGATGACAATCGGCGAGGCGGAGGTCTTGTCCTGCTCCCGAGATTCCTTCGTCTCGGTCGTACTCGCTGAGGCGGTTGCCATGATTAATCCTCATCGTCCTCTTGGGTTTCGACTCTTGACATGGTGAACGGCGCAGCTTTGCGCATCTCTTTCATGGCTTTGCGGCGCGCCTTCATGAAATTGCGCGGGCCCTCATAGAGCCAACTGTTGCCACCTTTCTCGGCAGCGTCGAGATGGCGTTGATAAGCCTCCTGCGCGGCGATCACCTGCGCCTTCAGCATATGCCTGACGCTGCGTTCGAGCCGATGGAAGTGCGGTACTTCGCCGTCCTCGTCTTCGTCTTCGTCTTCGTCGCTCTTGTAGATGACTTTCGCGTCGCGATGTTCGCCGCTGCGTTCAACGCGGGTGACGCGTCTAACCAGCTTATCCATGACATCCTCCTATGATGGGGTTGGAAATCCGGTGAACCTTCGCCTCGTGGCCCGTCCCGATCGGCTTTGTCCTGGCCGCGACGCAATCATTTGGATGACAACTCTGCAATCGCGGGGCGCCACTATCGTTCCCGCCAATTCATGATCGCCCAGCGAATTCGAAGCGCCAATCGGCTGATGCCGTTACTTTAGGAAAAGCTATATGAAAACGAGAGGTTCGGCAACCGAGCATAATGACGAGCTTGGCGTCTGCCGTATTGTCGTTGGATGGAAGCGGCGACACCAGTGTGAGCACGCGGCTGGCTAGAGCTCTCCTGTGTCGGCCGGTAACATCGTATTGGAATCCATACACAATCTTATGCGCTCGCGCCGTCAAGCGATTGGACCGTGCGGAAATTGAAGCAGTCCATTCGTCAATAGGGCTCACCGGGAGCGGCCCTCCTTGCCGGTTTGGTTGAGATTCGATTCAACATGTGGCGCTTCGCGCGACTCGGCACATGCCGCGATGCAAGCGCCAGTCTGGCCCGCCGAGGAAGCGCCTGCCTCGTCATTGTACCGTCAGGACGACGGTGGGCGATATTGCGCTTCCGCGGTAGCACTGGCAAACTCCAGCGCTGATTTCGGCATGGTTTCGAAATACGCGGAGCATTGCGCCGAGCCCATACGTCCCCGGGGGACTTGCCGGGGCAAATCAGGTTCGCGGCGTAGGGATCGTCCACGATCGGTTGTTGTTGACGCGGCCGATAACCGAGGGAGCCTATGGCGATCAATATTTCCTCGTGGTCGATCCGACATCCGCTGCCGCCGATTGTCGTGGCGGCGGCACTGGTTGTGCTCGGCATCATCAGCTTCAACCGGATACCGATCACGCGCATGCCGAACATCGATGCGCCGGTCATCTCGGTCACTGTGACGCAGTTTGGCGCCGCTCCTGCCGAGCTCGAATCCAAGGTGACCAAGAATATCGAAGACGCGGTTTCGAGCGTACCCGGAGTACGCCACATCAACTCTCTGATCAGCGACGGGATTTCGAATACGACAATTATTTTCAATCTCGAAACCGACACCGATAGGGCGATCAACGACGTCAAGGATGCGGTTGCGCGCACCCGCCCCGATCTTCCCCAGGGGCTTGACGAGCCGATCATTCAGCGGGTCGACATTGCCGGTTTGCCAATTCTTACCTACGCCGCCATCGCTCCGGGCAAAACACCCGAGCAACTGTCTTGGTTTGTGCAGGACGTGGTCGTTCGCGGCCTTCAGGGGGTCCGTGGAGTTGGTCAAGTCGATCGGATCGGAAGCGTCGAACGGGAGATCCGGGTGGGACTTGATCCGATGCGCGTCCAGGCGGTTGGCTTGACGCCGCTGGATGTAAGCCGGCAGCTGAGCGGCAGCAATGTCGATCTCGCCGGCGGACGCGCCGAGATCGGCGGCAGCGATCAAGTCATTCGCACACTTGCCGGCGCCAAGACCCTGACGGACCTCGCAGGGACGCAGATCGGTCTGCCGACCGGTGGCGAAGTGCGGCTGGACGATCTGGGTCTTGTGACCGATACGGTCGCCGAGCCGCGCACGTTCGCCCGATTTAATGGCACACCGGTCGTCGGCTTCAATATTCTGCGGGCGAAGCGCGCCAGCGATGTGGCGGTTGCGAAGGCCGTCGCGGAGCGCGTCAAGGTCATCCAGGAGGCTCATCCCGACGTCGAACTCAAGTTGATCGATACTTCGGTCCCGCAAACGATCGGCAACTACGATTCGGCTTTGGAGACGCTCTACGAAGGCGCCATCCTGGTGGTGATCGTCGTGTTCCTGTTCTTGCGCGACCTCAGGGCGACGATCGTGGCAGCGATCGCTTTGCCACTGTCGATCATCCCGGCGTTCTGGGTTCTGAATCTGCTCGGCTTCTCGCTCAATCTGGTGAGCCTGCTCGCGATCATCTTGTGCACCGGTATCATCATCGATGACGCGATCGTGGAGATCGAAAACATCGTTCGCCACATCCGCATGGGCAAATCGCCGTACCAGGCTTCGCTCGATGCGGCTGATGAAATTGGCCTTGCGGTGATTGCGATCAGCTTGACGATTGTCGCGGTATTCGTGCCTGCCAGTTTTATGCCGTCGGTCCCAGGCCAGTTTTTCAAGCAATTCGGGATTACCGTTTCCGTCCTCGTCCTGTTTTCCTTGCTGTGCGCCCGAATGATCACGCCGATGGTTTCGGCTTATTTGCTCAGGCCGCACCATTCCGCCGTTGCCGCCGACGGCCGCATCATGGCCGCCTATACGCGCACGGTCACTTGGGCGGTGAGACACCGCTTCATCACCGTGCTGATTGGCCTGCTGGCCTTCGCTGCGTCCTTGGCGGGTGCGCGCCAGCTGGCTTCCGGGTTTCTGCCCGTGGCGGATATTTCACGCGCATTGCTTGCGATCGAGCTGCCACCTGGATCGCAGCTTTCTGATACCGAAGCCGTCACCGATACGATCGCCAAGCGCTTACGCAATCGGGCTGAGGTCAAGAGCGTTTTTGTCGACGGTGGACGGATCCCCGGCGGTGCGGTCGACGTTCGCAATGCCGGAATGATGATCAACTTGGTGGATAAGTCCGAGAGGACACTCACGCAGCAACAACTGCAGCAAGCGATCAGCAAAGATGTCGCGGGTATACCGGACGTCCGCTACTGGTTCCTCGATGAGAATGGCCAGCGGAACGTGACGTTCATCGTCACCGGCAACGACGATTCCACGGTGACCAACGTGGCGGCGGAACTCGCCACGCAAATGCGGCAGATTCCGACAGTGACCAATGTCTCGTCGGGCGCCACACTCAATCGGCCGGAGTTGCGGATCTATCCGCGCCGCGATCTGGCGGTGCGCTTGGGGGTGTCGACGGAAAGTCTCTCACAGACCATCAGGGTAGCAACGATCGGTGACGTTGAACCCGCCCTGGCAAAATTTGATGCCGGTGACCGGGTCATTCCGATTCGCGTCCTTCTCGAGGAAAAGGCGCGCGCCGATCCGCAAATTCTCGAACAGATTCGCGTCCCGACCCAAGCCGGTGGGGCGGTACCGCTGAACGCTCTCGCCGACATCAAGTTCGATGCCGGCCCCGTCGCACTGACCCGCTACGACCGTCAGCGTGAAGCGGTGGTTGAGGCTGACCTTGTCCCCGGGGGCGTCCTCAGCGACGCGATCAAAGCCGTAAAAGATCTGCCGGTGATGAAACATCTTCCGCCCGGTGTCACGGTCACCGATGGCGGGGATGCCGAACTGCAGGCAGAACTGTTCGCGGGATTTGGCGAAGCCATGCGAAACGGCCTGATGATGGTCTACATCGTGCTCGCTGTCCTGTTTTCCAGCCTGCTGCAGCCATTGACCGTGATGTTCTCGCTTCCGCTATCGATTGCGGGCGCGATCGCGGCGCTTCTCATCACGTCGCTGCCAATCACCACGCCGGTCGTGATCGGCATTCTCATGCTGATGGGAATCGTCACCAAAAATGCAATCATGCTCGTCGACTTTGCCGTGGAAGCGATGCACAAGGGCGCCGACAGCAGGGCTGCTATCATCGAAGCGAGTCGAAAGCGCGCCCGGCCGATCATCATGACGACCATAGCGATGGCGGCAGGCATGCTGCCGAGCGCGTTGGCTATAGGCGCCGGCGGTGAATTCCGATCGCCAATGGCGATCGTGGTGATCGGGGGGCTCCTTGCGTCGACGTTACTGTCGCTGCTCTTCGTTCCGGCTTTTTTCACCATTGTCGATGACTTGGGACGCCGCGTGCGGCGCCTGTTCGGAAGGTTCCTGAATAAGGCGGACGAACGGCCGATAGCCGAACGGGCCACGAATATCAGGCGAGATGCTGCGGAATAAATGGCTTGACGCGTAACCGGTCAGTCGAAGCCGAGCCGGGACGTCGGAGATTGGCACAAAGCTGCCGGAGCGCCGCGGGACCGCCTCGTCCCAGTATCAGCCGTGAGCGTGCCGATGAGCAAAAAGCCTAGCCGGGCGGACCGGCCAAATCGACGGCGCCTAATGCAAAAAGCGTCTGATTGTCGACCGCGCCGCTCTCTTTGATTCCGAACGTCTCCCGGAACGCCCGCAGCGCCCCCATGGTGCGTATTCCTACGACGCCGTCGATCGGACCTGGATCAAAGCCTCTTTCTTTCAGCAGCGTTTGCACGCGGCGGACACCTTCCGGACTGATGCTCGGCACCGCGTCCATATTCAATTGATAGATTGGAACGGATGCTGCCCGCGCCGTTGTCGATACGACCGACATTCCGGGAATGGCCAGAACCGCGATTGCGGCAATTGCGAGCTTATTCACGATAGCCTCCGTTCTGCTCGAATGGAGTTGATCCAAGGCGCCTTACGGCTTGCCATCCTTAACCACATTGACCGTTATGGGTTCTGACATCACCGGAGGGTCGTGCGGTATATGCCGATAGTCGCCGAACAGAAGCTGCAGCTTGTGCCTGCCCAAGGGCAGCGTGACCGTGGCCTCGGTCTGTCCTGCACCGAAATGCAGGTGTTTCGGGTCATTCGGGATGGGTTGATCCATTGGCGGAAGCTCGGAATTGATCAAAAGATGGTGGTGACCGGTGTTCGGTCTTTCGATGCCCGCGGGTGCGACGCCCATGTTTTCCAGACCAAAATGAAGCGTCAGATGCTGCGGCACGGTGTCGCCGTCATGCAGACCGATGAAATACACCTTTGCGCCGGGAGGTGACGGCGTGCGCTCTACGGGAGCCGGAACGTGCACGGTAATTCGCTGCGAAAACAGCGGCGGATTGTGGGGAATGTGGTCCTTGTCGCCAAACAACAGTTGAAGCGTGTGGTCTCCCGGTGTCAGCGTGACCGTGGCCTCGGTCTGGCCAGCTCCGAAATGGAGGTGGTGAGGGTCATTCGGAATCGGCTGGTCGAGTGGCGGCAGGTCGGTATCGATCAGCAGATGGTGGTGTCCTGAGTTCGGGCGATCGGAACCAGCCGGGGCGACACCCATGTTCTTCAAACCGAAATGGACGGTCAGCTTGGACGGAACGACATCTCCGTCTTTAAGGTCAGGAAAGTAGACCTGAGCGCCTGGGGCCGACGGTGTCGGCCCACCCTTCGGCACAGCCGTCACGTGAATTCGCGGCGACATGACCGGAGGCGAGTGCGGAAGATGGTCTTTATCCCCAAGAAGTAACTGCAACGTGTGCGGGCCCGGAGATAACGTGACCTCCGCTTCCGTCTGACCGGCGCCGAAGTGCAGATGATGCGGGTCGTTCGGTATGGGCTGATTAAGCGGCGGAAGATCCGTGTCGATCAGCAGGTGATGGTGTCCGGAATTCGGACGATCCGAACCGGCGGGCGCGACGCCCATATTCTTCAAGCCAAAATGGATCGTGAGTTTGGTGGGGACAGTGTCGCCATCCTTGATATCGACAAAATAGACCTCTGCCCCGGGAGCAGCGGGCGTTGGAGCGTTGGGGCGGTTTTGCGCTGCGGCAACGGTACATGCTGCAACGAGAACAAACAGCACGGTCCCGATCGCGCCCGTCGTGCCCTTGAGGGTGTCGCCGATTTTGCTGAGCGCAAGCATTGCTGTGTCCCTTTGTGGGTTAACGTTCCGGAAATCACCGGTCCAACAAGTCCAAGGTGCGGGTTACCTGAGCCAACCCAGCCACGGAATACGCGTCGCGCTCTCCTGCCGCACCTGCCGATGCAAAGCCGCAAAGCGTGTCCCCAGGGAACGCAATCATGACTCTAGCGGCTTGTATTGGCAACTGCGCTGCGGCTCTTCATCATCTTTGGTTGTCCGAAACGGTCAGGCGGTCTATAACTTCCATTGAGATATATGGCTGATCGGGCCGAATGCGTGCTGCGCTCGTCTGATAATTGGATGGGATCAAGTGCCTGGAGCCGAGTACTTCCGCACCGGAAATCTGTTTCGTGATTCTCACGGAAAATCCGCATTTCCACAAACTCGTGCCTTCCAGTCATTGCGGGTAGGCGTGTACCGGAAATGCCGGCCCGGACTGTGGTCGCTGTTTTGGCTCGGTCTAGCGGCGGCTCTGGCCATGCTGCAGCCGGCGTCGGCCCAGCAAAATTCGTCACGCGTGGCACTGATCATCGGCAACTCCAGCTATCCCGATGCTGGCACCCCGTTACCGACGACGAGCAATGATGCCCGCACACTTGCTGACGAGTTTCGTCGCCTGAATTTCAATGTCGACCTCAAGGAGAACGTCGGCAAGGACGACATGCAGCGTGCGATCGACGCCTTCACCGGCAAGATCACAAAGGACACCGAGGCGCTGTTTTATTTTAGCGGCTTCGGCCTGCAGGTCGACAGGCGGACTTATCTGATACCCGTCAATGCTCAAATTTGGACCGAAGCCGATGTGCGTCGTGACGGCATCAGCGTCGACGCCATTCTGGCCGAGATGCACCGCCGGGGCGCTCGCGTGAAGATCGTCATCATTGACGCTGCGCGGCGCAACCCGTTCGAGAGGCGCTTCCGCGCAGCTCCGGCCGGCCTTGCCCCCCTCGACGCACCTGAGGGGACACTCGCCCTGTTCTCGGTGGCGCCTGGCGCGGTGATGCGCGACAGCGATAGCGCCAATACAAACAGCGTGCTTGTTTCCGAACTGGTTAAGGAGCTTCGCTCGCCGAATCAGACGGCCGAGCAAGCGTTCAATCGCACACGCATCGGGGTTTCGCGCGCCTCCAACAATGAGATTGTCCCTTGGGTCGCGTCTTCGCTGCTTGAGGAGTTCTATTTTCCGCCGTCGCATTCGCAAACCGCCGCAGCGCCGCCAGCCCAATCCTTTCCAGCGCCACAGCCCGCTCCGCAGCCCGCGCCACAGCCTGCTCCGCAACCCGCCCCGCAGCCGGCGCCACAAACGCGGCAACAGCCACAGCCGCAGCCGCAGCCGCAGCCGCAGTACTATCCCCCGCCTACGCCTCCGAGTGCGCCGACGGCATCCGAGCCTCCGCCCAGTGAGCCCTCTCGCGCTCAACTTGAGCCGGGTCGGACATTCCGTGATTGCTCCAATTGTCCCGAAATGGTGGTCGTGCCTGCCGGCTCGTTCACAATGGGCGGAAAGGGAGATTTCGAACGTCCGGCTCATCGTGTGACGATCAGAAGCAAATTTGCCATTGGTCGTTACGAAGTGACATTCGATGAGTGGGATAGCTGCGTGGCCGAAGGTGCGTGCAAGACGCGTCCCAGCGATCGTGGTTGGGGGAGAGGCACGCGCCCGGTGATCAACGTAAGCTGGCTGGACGCCAAGGCATTCGCAGCCTGGTTATCCCAGAAAACCGGGCAGAAGTATCGGCTCCCGACCGAAGCCGAATGGGAATATGCCGCACGGGCGGGAACCACGACGAACTACTGGTGGGGGCAAGATGTCGAATCGCGCCAAGCGAACTGCCAGAGCTGCAATACGGGACAGGTGCCCAAGACATTGCCGGTAGGATCGTTCAAACCCAATGCGTTCGGACTTTACGACACGTCAGGAAATGTTGCCGAGTGGGTGGAAGATTGCTGGCACGCCGATTATCAGGGTGCGCCGACGGACTCTTCGGCGTGGAGCGAGCCACAGTGCCAGCTTCGTGTTCTGCGCGGAGGCGCTTTCGACAGCGATGCAGCTTATGTGAGTTCGAGTTCGCGCTTCAGATACGATTACGACGTGCCATATAGTGCCAATGGGTTTCGGATCGTCCGGGAGTTGCCCAGATAGGCCCCCGACGACGATGGGAACATCGCCCATGAGACCTTACATTTTGGCTGCGACCATTGCGGCAGTGACTGCGCTTTCCCCTGGGATGAGCCATTCGGCTACGTCGGATCGCAAGTCGCAAGACGCTGACACGCCGTTCGTTGCGCAGGTCGTTGTCGTGCGTGCTTCGAACGCCTGCTTTTCCGCAGCCATCCGCGTAACTGGCTACCTCGTCGCGCACAACAAAGCCGTTGTGAATCTGTCTCAAGGAGACCGCGTGGTTGAGGTGTTGGCGGCCGCAGGGGATCGGGTGACCACTGATCAGACGCTTGCTCGCGTGGAGCGTCCGTCGTTTGATCCTTCAAAACCTGCCGGCGCTGCCAAAAACGAGACAGTCGCGTTGAAGGCGCCGGCGACCGGCGTTATCGTTGCCAGCACTGCGTCTGTGGGAGGCACAGTCAATCCCCAACGGCCGGAGCCATTGTTTACGATCGCGGTCGATGGCGAGATCGAACTCGAGGCCGAAGTACCGAGTATCCACGTCCCGGAACTTTCACCCGGTCAAACCGCGCGTGTCCAAATCAGGGATATGCGCGAGCTGTCGGGACGGGTTCGTCTGGTACCTGCGCTAATCGACGAAAAGACTCAGCTGGGTTTCGCCCGCATTTCGTTGGAGCCTGACCCGGGGCTGCAATTTGGAATGTTTGCCCGCGCTACCGTCAATGCCGACCGAAGCTGTGGCATATCGGTTCCTAATTCGGCCGTAACGTACCGCACCGGCGGAACGAGCGTACAGGTTGTACGGAACAACGTCATTGAGACCCGTAGCATCAAAGTCGGAATTCATTCCGATACCGATACTGAAGTGCAAAGCGGCCTCCGCGAGGGCGAACTCGTTGTGGCCAATGCTGGTACAAGTCTAAGTGACGGCGACAAGGTCAAGCCGATAGACGCCGCAAAGTAAGGCGGCGACTGGCACTAAGGCGAGCTAACATAACCTTTGTGCTTTTCAGGCCATCCGAATGATTGATTAACAGCGTTAGCATATGTCGACTGTTCCTTCATCTCGCGGAAATTTCTTCTGATGTTGGTTATGGGAAGTCAGCGGACGTGCCGAACGTGAGGAATGCTCTGGCGAACAGCGCCGGTCTGCGGATCGTGGCTTCGCCGGCTTGCCCGGTCACATAGGTCGTCACATGGATCAGGAGAGATCACGTCTCGGCTGGTACAGTCGGCAAGGATATTTCAGCAAGTTCGTTGTCGCTTTCGTCGGCATCGTGGTCCTCGTGCTGGCTGTCAATGGCATCGTCGAGACCTGGTTCGTTTATCGCAAGACCACGGAGGTTGCGTCACAAAGTCAGTCCGAAAAGGCGCAGGCGACGGTTCGCCGCATTGAGCAATTCCTCGCCGAGATTGAGCGCCAGATCAGTTGGGCTACGAGAGCCAGCACGACGACGCTTGAACAGCGCCGTGCCGATTACACGTTGCTGCTGCAGCAGGTGCCGGCGATCGACCGGGTGTTCTATCTCGACAGCGCGGGAAGAGAGCAACTCCGGTTGACGCGCCAGGAAGTCGTCGTTGGGAGTAATCTCGACTATTCGGGCGATCCGCGGTTCAAGGACGCCAGAGGCAAGTCGATCTGGTGGTCGCCCGTTTATTTCAATGGCCGCAACCCATTCATGGCGATCGCGGTGGCGCACTCCGGGCAAGGCGCCGGCTCAACCGTCGCGGATATCGACCTCAAGTTTCTGGCGGACTTTATCGACCGCAGTCAGGTCGGCAGCGGCACCGATGCCTATATCGTGGATAGCAAGGGGCGCCTGCTTGCGGATTCCGACGGGAACCACCTCCTGGGTACGGATCTGACAAAGCTTCCTCAGGTCGCCGCTGTGCTCAACCAACCCGCGGAGCCGATCACAATCGGGCGCGACCTCGATGCACGATCGACCCTGACCGGCACGGCGGCAATTCCGGCGTGGAATTGGCATGTTTTCTTCGAACAACCGCTGAGCCTGGTGCTGCAGCCGGTGTACAGCCTGCTCTTCCGCACCGGCATACTCCTGGCACTGTGCATCGTGTTTGGGGTACTGGCCGGCATGTTGCTGGCGCGGCGATTGGTGACCCCGATTCTTGCCTTGCAGACCGGCGCGCGACAATTGGAGGCAAGTAACTTCGGATACCGCATCAAGGTTCAGACGTCGGATGAGATTGGCGAACTGGCCAATCAATTCAATCGGATGGCGGACCAATTGCAGAATTCCTACGGCAAGCTGGAACAGAAAGTTTCCGAGCGGACGAGAGACTTGGCTCAGTCCAATAGCGAGTTGAAGGCGCTCGAGGAGATCGGCCGCGCCGTCGTATCATCCCTGGACACCAAGTCAGTGTTGAGCACGATCGTGTCGCGAGCGGTCGAGCTGTCCCACGCCGATGCCGGCGCAATTTACAATTTCGATCCATCCCGGCGTGTGTTTGAACTTGCCGAAGCGCAATCGCTTGACGAAGCCTACCGAAGCGCTGTTGGCGCAATTAGCATCAAATTTGATGGGAGCATCCTGGGATTATCGGCCGAACAGCAGAAACCGATCTCTATCCCGGATCTTGCGAATGGACCCAATTATGCGCTCAAGGATATAACCCTGGCGGCAGGGTTCAAATCGATGCTTGTCGTTCCGCTTCTCGGGCAGGACGAAATTCTCGGCTCCTTGGTGCTGCAGCGTCAGACCGCAGAGGACTTTTCGGAGAATACGATCGGGCTCATGCAGACATTCGCCGATCAGTCGGTACTGGCAATGAACAACGCGCGGCTGTTTCGCGAAGTCGAGCAGAAGGGCCGTGAACTTTCCGTCGCGAGCGAACACAAGTCTCAGTTCTTTGCCAATATGAGCCATGAGCTTCGCACCCCGTTGAACGCCGTGCTCGGCTATTCGGAATTGCTTGCCGACGGGTTGTACGGCGCCATGCCGGAAAAGGCGACCGAGGTCCTCGAGCGGATCAAGGCCAACGGAAAGCACCTGTTGGGGTTGATCAACGACGTGCTCGATCTCTCCAAGATCGAGGCAGGTCAGCTGACTTTGACGCTTGAGGATTATTCGGTCGAGAATATGGTTCAGTCGGTGGTGGCGTCGACCGGCTCGCTCGCCAGCGCCAAGGGGATCAAGGTTAATACAAGCATTTCCGAGCAACTTCCGGTCGGCCGCGGCGATGAACGGCGCCTCACCCAAGTGCTTGTGAATCTTATCAGCAACGCGATAAAGTTCACCGATACCGGTTCGATCGATGTCTGTGTCAAAGCTATCAACGGAGAATTCAACATTGCGGTCAGCGACACCGGTCCAGGGATAGCGCCTGAAGATCGAGAGAAAGTATTTGAAGAATTTCACCAGGTCGACAACAGCAGCACACGCAAGAAGGGCGGCACCGGACTTGGCCTATCAATCTCGCGGCGGCTAGTGGACATGCACGGCGGACGAATCGATCTTGAATTCGACACTCGGTGTCGGCTCGACCTTCAGCATCATCATACCGGTGCGCGTCAACGAACAGAGACAACAAGCGTGAGCAAACGCATACTTGTGATCGAAGACACCGAGGACAATCGGCGCATCTTTCGTGATCTGCTGACCCACGCCGGCTTTGAACTGCTCGAAGCCGAGGACGGTCAAAAAGGGGTCGCCATGGCGGCTGAGGAGCGGCCGGACCTTATCCTGATGGATATTCAGCTTCCCATCCTGGATGGCTATGAAGCGACGCGCCGGATCAAGGCCAATCCCGACTTGCAGCATATTCCCATTATCGCAGTCACTTCTTATGCACTCTCCGGCGACGAGGCGAAGGCGCGTGCTGCCGGATGTGACGGCTACATCGCGAAGCCATTCAGCCCGAAACAGATTCTGGCGACGGTGCGCGATTTTCTGCTTCTCTAGCGAGGGAGCCACGGCTTGCGAACTCCACCCAGGATTCTCGCCGTAGACGATGTCCCGGCTAATCTGGAGATTCTAAAGGTTCGGCTCGAAGCCGAAGGATATGAGGTCGTCACCGCCGCCGACGGCGAGGAAGCGCTGGAGCAGACTCGCAAACTCACGCCCGGATCTCGTGCTGCTCGACGTCTTGATGCCGAAACTCGACGGCATCGCCGTCTTGAAACAGCTCAAGCAGGAAACGGCGGAGCGCTTTGTACCGGTCATTCTCGTCACGGCAAAGGCCGACACGCGGGATATCGTCCAAGGCCTCGAGGCCGGCGGAGACGATTATTTGACCAAGCCGTTCGAGCAAGCCGCACTGGTCGCTCGCGTTCGCTCGCTGCTCCGGGTCAAGGAACTCCATGACACCATTCAGCAACAAGCTAAAAAGCTCGAGCAGCAGTCGGAGCAGCTTGCGAACTGGAACCATCTGCTTGAAGAGCGCGTCGCTCAACAAATGACGGAAATCGAGCGTATCGGTCAATTGGAACGCTTCTTGGCGCCGCACGTCGCGCGAATGATTGCATCTTCGGATGCGCCGGATACGGCCTTGGCCAGTCATCGCAGGGAGGTCACAGTCGTCTTTTGCGACCTGCGCGGCTTTACTGCATTCACGGACAGATCAGAGCCCGAAGAGGTCATGGCCGTCCTTCGCGAATATCACGAAAGCGTCGGCGAGCTCATTTTTCGCTTTGAGGGTACGCTGGATCGTTTCATCGGTGACGGAATCATGATTGTTTTCAATGATCCGATCCCTTGCGACGATCATGCCGAACGTGCGGTGCAGCTTGCGCTGGAGATGCGCGAACGCGTTAACCGCCTGGCGGTGAGATGGCGAGGCCGAGGCTACGATCTGGGATTTGGAATTGGCATCGCTTCGGGATACGCGACCTTGGGACTGATTGGTTTCGAGCGAAGGCGCGAATATACGGCCATTGGCCGCGTGACGAATCTTGCGTCGCGGCTTTGCGGGGAAGCTCGGGCAGGCCAGATCGTGATCGCTCAGCGCGTCTTCGACCGCGTTGAGTCGCAGACGCAGGCCGTATCGCTCGGCGAGCTGAAGCTGAAGGGTTTCAACAGGCCCATGGCGGCCTACGAGGTCGTAACCTGGCGCGGAGCGCCAATGAACCCGGAGGCCTCCTCAACGTCGTCGCCCGTGGTGCCGGCCGAAACGGAAGCGTTACGAAAAACCTGATTATCGTCAACGCCGAGATGCGCCTCGTCCAAGCTGATCGAGCCAAAAATGCCTACAAGAATGCTCACAACGACGCGGCCAAAGACGGATCCGACAACTTCGGCAAGAGGGCCGATCAGGGGTCATTCCCGTTTCCTTGACTGATTCCAGGCTGGGTCGCGGCGTGGCTTAATTTGCCCGTTCGTTTGTGGCATGGTGTGGCCGCGAAGATGATCAGGAACCCGCGATGAACGTGCTGTCGATCGTTTCGCTGTTGGTTGGATTGGCTGGTCGGATCCCGATCGCCGTCGCTGTCTTGTATTTCGGTCTGGCCCGGCCGCTTTGGGCAGCCGAACCGGATGCCGGTTCCGTTCCAGCGGTCACGGTCGTCAAGGCGACGAGAGCTTGTTTCTTAACTACGCTTGAGGTGACCGGGCTGGTCGTTCCGAGGCATGAAATTCAAGTGAGGCCGCCCTCAGAGGGACTGCAAATTTCGCAGGTCCTTGTTCAACCCGGAGATGCCGTCATATCGGGGCAAGTTTTGGCGCGCCTGAAGTCGCCTGACGGATCAAAAGGCTCCGCTTCGGATACCGCGGTCACGGCGCCAGAAGCCGGCATCGTCTATTTCGTCTCTGCCGTCGTCGGTGAAGCTGCGACGGCCGCCGGACCGCCTCTGTTCCGCATCGCGCAGAAAGGCGAAATGGAACTGGCAGTGGAGACGCCAGTCAGCACAATGCACGGACTTGCCATCAATCAAACAGCGAAGGTAGAGATCATCGGTATCACGGACGAAATGTCCGGCAAGGTGGATTTTATTTCCAAAGCGATCAATCAAACCACGCAGCTTGGGCCGGTGCGTCTGGTTCTCAATGCGGATCAACGTGTGCGTGTCGGAGCCTTTGGCCGCGGAAAAATCGAAATTGAGCAGCGTTGCGGTCCCGCTATTCCGCTTTCCGCGGTTCTCTACGCCGAGGGGGGCGCGGTCGTTCAGGTCGTCCGTGATGGCCAAGTCGAAACCCGAAGGGTCACGGTCGGCAACATCAAGGGAAGCCAAGTGGAGATTCGGGACGGGCTCGCCGAAGGCGAAACGGTGGCGGCTCGCGCTGGAGCATTCTTACGAGACGGTGATCGTGTTCAGGCGATGGCCGCATCCAGGCTCCTGGACGCGCAATGACGCTTTCGAAGTCCACCAGTAATCGTGCATTTCTTTCAGGGTCCCTGCATTTTCGCTCTTGATGCGCGGGGGCAGGGCTCGTGTCCTGTCGCGGCCGCCGATACTGCTCAGAATAGACCAAGATCAAATCCACCGGGCATGCCGAGCAGGCTGCGCCAAATGGCGCGTTGATTGCTCGCGTCGCCAAGCAGCGTTTTCGCGCCTGCCCAAGACCGCGCGATCGAACCGCGGCGCGACAGCAGTCGGATCGTGGCAGCCGGCCGGCCTCATATGACAGTTCGATGAATGATCTAGCGCAATAAATGCGTCGTCGGATTATGCCTTACTGCGCCATCAGTAGGTGCCCCCATGAAGTCCGAAATCATCGCGCAGCTTGGACAATCCGATCTGTTGTTGCCGTCGGTCATTGGCCAGGGCTTGGCGGCCAATGATCGGGTCAAGGCCCGGCTGAGCGTCTTGCAGGCCGCCGCACGCCATGCGCGCGATCCCGATGCCATGCGCTTCGATCTGACCGACGAATGCCGCGTCGTCGGCATCGACCCGGGACCGATGGAAGTGCTTGTCAATCGTTCGAGTTTTTTAGGTGGTGAGCGCATCGCAGCGCCCGGGCTTGGGCAGCTTGAAGCCGCGATTTGGGATGATGTCGCCACGATGGTGGATGCCGTCGCGGCGGGCGACGCGGCGGAGGGCGACGCCTCGCGTGCGCGTCTGGCAACCATCAAGGCCGCGAACGGGACCAGCGCAACGGACGATGTCGCCCTCGCGCATGTCGCCAAGCTCACGGGGCTGACCGATGACGCCGGCGACAGCCTGCATCGCCTTGTCATGGATTTGCACAAATTGCTCAATCGGCTGTCTGCCGCCAATGCCGAAGAAATCCTGGCCGGCGCCCACGTCCACGGCCTGCTGCCGGAGGATCGGTCCGTCGTCGAGGCGTTCATGCGCGGGGTGGAGTCGACGCGGAAGCTGAAATTCGGCCACCCGGGGCTCGCCACAAACGCTGCGCGATCGGGCGCTCGGCTGACCATCCAAAACGATATCGGCGAGACCGACGCGCATGTGGTGGTCATCGCCGTCGAACCGGACGCGATCACGGTCACCTACACCGACGTTCATTTACCGCGGGCGAAATTCTTCACCGGACTGTTCCAGGATTTTGCCGTGAAGTGGAGCGGGCTCGAACGCAAAGGCGCCGCGGGTCTTGGCGAGGACGGCGCGTTCTATCTGGTCACCGGCCGTTATGCCGCCAGCAGCGACAAGGATCGCACAGCCTTTCTCGAAACGATCGGCGCGTCGCTGGTGTTCTTGATCGACTGGAACAAAGCCCGCAAGGTGCTGCGGACATTGATGCCGAAAGGCGACGCCATCCGGGTTCTTGAATGGGCGGCGCGACATCGGCTCGGTCACCGGGCGTTTCTCGAACTGGGTGGTAGCGAACTCATCGCATCGGCGGTGCGTCATGCCGCGCCGTCGCGCATCGGATTCGGCGAGCGATTGGACCAGACGCTCGGACGCGAGGCAGCGGTGGATTTTCTCAAAACCGTGCTGCGCGTTTCCGCCGATGCCTTGTTGGAAGGCGGCTCTGTCCGGCTGGCGAGAGACCGCATCGAGGCTGATCTGATCCGGCATTTGCAGCGAGTTGACGGGGCGCTCTTGCAAATCGTCATCCGTCAGGCCGGCTTGGCGCGGGAAATCGCCGCCGGGATTGCGCAATTCGTTGCGGAAGAGCGGGCGAATCGCCCGTACGACCGCGCCGCGTTGGCGCTGCAGGCGCGTCGCATCGAAGAAAAGGCCGACAGGATCGCAGTCGATGCCCGCAGCGAAATCGCCCGCTTCGATGCCAATCGTTCGATCGAGCGCCTCGTGAATCTGCATCGAAGATGCCATCGACGAACTTGAGCAAGCTGCTTTTGTGGCGTCGCTGGCGCCAGCGACGATCGCGCCGGATCTGATCGAGCCGCTCGCTGCGCTTTGCGCGGCCTGTGTCTCAGGCGCCGAAGCGGCTGCGATCGCGGTTGCCGCCGCGGCTGACATTCCCGAAGGACATCGCGTCGATTCCGAGGACGCTTTGGCGGCTGTCGGCCGACTCGTCGACGCCGAACATAGCGCCGACGCGGCCGAGCGAGCGGTCACGGCGATCGTCCTGCAGGGCGAGTTCGATCTGAAATCCGCACTATCGGTTCTTGAACTCGCACGCGCGCTCGAGCGCGCGACCGATAGATTGGCGGGATTTGGTCATCTCGTGCGCGAATACGTCATTGCCGATTTGTCTGCCTAACAGGGTAACGACCCGATGCATATCGTGAGAATTGGCGACGGCGCGACGCACCGGCATTCCGCCGAAACTGTCGGCGCCAAAGCGGCCAATCTGGCGCGGATGGCGGCACTCGGGCTGCCAGTGCCCCCTGCGTTTGTGCTCCCGATCAGGCTGTGCGCCGCGATCGTCAAAGGTGATTCCCATGCCAGGCGCCAACTGACCGAAGGCCTCAACGCAGGAATTGCGTTTCTCGAAGACGTTACCGGAAAAAAGTTTGGCGACCGGCGCCGTCCTCTTCTGGTTTCCGTGCGCTCGGGCGCGGCGCGCTCGATGCCGGGAATGCTGGACACGGTGCTCAATGTCGGCTGCACACTGGTCGCAACCCACGGACTGGTACGTACGACCGGCCACCCGCGCTTTGCGTGGGACTGCCGCCGTCGCTTTCTCGAAAGCTTCGGCAGCGTTGTTCTCGGTATCGATGATGCTGCGTTTGCGAAGTCGCTTGCCCAAATGGTCGGCGCCGAGGGCGCGAAGAGCGAGCGTCAACTTGACGGCGAGGCGGTCGAGCGACTCGCCAAAACCTATCAGGAGATCATCGAGGATAACGACGACACCGTGTCGGACGATCCGATGGGACAACTCGAAGCCGCGGCGGGCGCCGTTTATCGATCCTGGACGAGCGATCGTGCCCGTGCCTACCGGGAGCTTCAGCACCTCGATGACCTGCGCGGCACCGCCGTCACGGTCCAGGCTATGGTGTTTGGCAATCGCGGCGCTTTGTCGGGAGCAGGCGTGGCATTTTCGCGCGATCCTTCGACCGGCAGAGCCGAGCCCGTGATCGACGTTCTGTTTGATTCTCAAGGCGAGGACGTGGTCTCCGGAAGCCGCACACCCGATACCGAAGAGGCGATCTGCCGCTCGGTTCCGGCTGTGGCCGCGCAATTGCGCAAAACGCTCGTACAGCTCGAACACGAGTTCGGCGACGTTCAAGACGTTGAGTTCACCATCGAAGACGGCAAATTATGGATTTTGCAGACGCGCTCGGCGAAGCGCACGCCGCAGGCAGCGCTGCGATTTGCGATTGATTTCGTCAAAGAGGGGCGGATCACGCCGTCGCAGGCCTTGCAGCGCGTGAACGGGCTCGACGTAAACGCACTTGAGCACAGGCATCTGATCGCATCGGGTGAGCCGACGGCACGCGGGACGGGCGCGTCGACGGGCATCGCGGTTGGGCGCGCCGCTTTCGATTCCGAGAGCGCCGAGCGACTGTCCACTGGTGCTGATCCGGTCATTTTGGTTCGCCCCGACACCAGCACCGCCGATGTCGAAGGCTTCGCCGTTTCGCGGGGGATTGTGACGGCTGTCGGCGGCCGCACCGCTCACGCAGCGCTGGTGGCGCGGCAGATGGGCAAGCCATGCATCGTCGGGTGTGCGGGTCTTGAGATCGACGTCGAGAACCGCCGCGCCGAGCTGCGTGGTGCGCCCATCAAAGAGGGCGACTGGCTCTCGATCGACGGCGAGGCGGGAACGATTTATCTCCAGCGCTGCGATGTCGCGGTCGAACGGCCGGACGCGGAACTGGCGGAAATCGAACGCTGGCGGACGCATCCAGCCGAACATGGGCGATTGAGCGGAAACGGCGCTGCGACCTTGCTGAGCCGTGAAGGTCATGACTCGCATTGAGATGAGATGACCGATCTACCGCAGATCATCGTTTCGCCGAGCGCATGGGGAGCATTCACCCCCTACAGTGGGCTGCACATTGCTACGGTCAGCATCTGCGCGCTCGTTGTCGTGGCGCTGACGATGGCCGGCCGGATTTTGCGCACCACGCACGAAACGGCTCTGCGGCGCGGGCTCGGCATTTTCGGCCTCTTGTATTGGATTTCCTACAATGTCTGGTGGGATAGACACGCACCTGATCTCGCCGCCGCCTTGCCGCTGCATATCTGCGACCTCAATGGCGTGATTGCTCCGCTGGCGTTGCTCACTCTCAATCGCTGGCTGCGCGCGACCTGTTATTTCTGGACCTTCGCGCTGACGATCCAGGCCTTCATCCAGCCGGAGCTCGCTTTCGGTCCGGTCCGCCTCGAGTTCTGGTGGTTCTGGGCGCAGCACACGATCATTGTCGCTTGCGCCGTTCACGACATTGCCGTCCTTGGCTTCCGGCCCAATTGGCGCGATCTCGGCCGCGCCTACGCGGTGAGCGCGATCTATCTGACGACCGTCGTTCCGGTCAATTTCTTGCTCGGTACAAATTACGGCTATATCGGCAATCCGCCGCCTGCGGAGAAAATTCCGCCATTCATCGATGCCCTCGGGCCATGGCCGCTGCGCGCCATTATGGTTGTCGTACTAGCCGCCATCGGCTTTGTGCTTGTGCAATTGCCGTGGCTGATCAGGAAGTCCGCAGCTAGCCAGGACAGGCTACGGACATCGGCCGGAACCCGACTCCTGTCGCAGTGACCACCCAGGCACGAGATTTGCGAGCCGGCTTCCTGCGAGGGTATCGCGCCGCGGGTCTCCTGATACCCGATATCGGCGCCGCCGTTGACCCAAATCAAAGCGGTCGCTGCGGCATATGTCATTGAGAGCAGGGGGAAAGTCGAGGAGACCCGACGGCCATAAAACACATGCGAAAGACGAAATGCGAGCGATGAAATGAATATCAACTCAGATCCGTCGCAACTCGAGGCTCGGGCCAAGGTGGTCAATTTCCCGCTCTCTCCTCAGTCGGCTCGAAAGAATAGTTCCGGCGCCAAATATTGGCTCATCGGCGCGCTGATCGCCGTGGTTGCGATCGCGTGCGGCGCGATCGCGTGGTTGACGGTGGCGGGGAACAGTGCCGTTCAATATGTGACCGCTCCGGTCTCGCGCGGGGCAATTACGCGCGCGGTTACCGCAACCGGCACCGTCAATCCTGAGCTGACGGTCATCGTCGGGACTTACGTCTCCGGCGTCATCCAGAGCCTCTCCTGCGATTACAACACCGAAGTGAAAGCCGGTCAGATCTGCGCGAAGATCGATCCACGGCCTTATCAAGCGACGCTCGACCAATATACCGGCCAGCTTCACCGCGATCAGGCCATTCTCGACAAAGACCGAGCCAATCTCGCACGCTATCAGCAACTCGCAGCGGAGAACTCGATTGCCCGCCAACAGGCCGAAGATCAGGCCTTCGTCGTGCGACAGGATGAAGCGACGGTTCAACTCGATCAGGGGCTGGTCGAAGGCGCAACGTTCAATCTCGGCTACACCAACATCGTGTCGCCCGTGGACGGTACCGTCGTGTCGCGCAACGTGACCCAGGGACAGACCGTCGCGGCCAGCTTCCAGACGCCGACGCTATTTCTTATCGCCAGCGATCTCAAGAAGATGCAGGTCGACACCAATGTGAGCGAGAGCGATATCGGCGGTATCAAGGAGAAAAACCAGGGTAGTTTCACCGTCGACGCGTTTCCGAAGCGAGTGTTTCAAGGCACGGTCAGCCAGGTCCGTCAGTCGCCGCAGACCGTGCAAAATGTCGTCACCTATGACGTCGTCATCAGTGTCGACAATTCGGACTTGGCGCTGAAGCCGGGGATGACTGCCGCAGCCCGGATCGTCACCGACCAGCGCACCGACGTTGTTCGCGTGCCCAATCAAGCGCTGCGCTACGCACCCAAAGGTCTCGCGGAGACGCCCGGCCAGCCGGCGAAACAACCGGCAGCGACCACAGGTTCGCAAGCGAACCAGGGACAAGTCTGGGTGCTGCGTGACGGCGCCCCGGTGGCCATACCGGTCGTCCTCGGCCTCGACGACGACAGTTTCACCGAGATCGTAAGCGGTGACGTGAGGCCGGGCGATCAAGTCATCACTGGCGAGCAGAGCACGGCAGCCGGTCAGGCCGCCGTGCCCCGGCTGCGACTGTGATCACCCAGGCGCTCGACTTGCCGAGTGTCCATGCCGGAACATATGCCCATGTGGGAACATACGCCCATGTCGGAACATGCGCCTATGTCGGAACAAACGATCAAAGTGGAGAACGTCACGCGGGTTTACCGCGTCGGTGACGTTGACGTGCATGCCCTTCGCGGCGTGAGCCTTCTGGTCGAGCGTGGCGAGTTTGTCGCCATCATGGGGTCGTCCGGGTCCGGCAAGTCCACCCTCATGGCGATTCTCGGCTGCCTCGATCGGCCGACCAGCGGCAGTTATTCCTTCGAAGGCATCGATGTCGCACATCTCAGCGAGCCTGAGCTTGCCGAGTTGCGAAGTGAACGGCTCGGTTTCGTCTTTCAGAGCTTCAACCTGTTGGCGCGTACCAGCGCGATCGAAAACGTCGCCCTGCCGCTGTTCTACGCAACGTCGAACCGCTCGACTGGCGCCTCGCGCCTCGAACGCGCGCGTCAAACGCTGAGTCTGCTTGGTCTCGCTGATCGCGGATTCAACACGCCGGGTCAGCTTTCGGGCGGCCAGCAACAACGGGTCGCGATCGCTCGGGCGCTGATCAACAATCCGAGCGTGCTTCTTGCCGATGAGCCGACCGGCAATCTCGACACGCGCAACTCGCACGACATCATGGACACGCTGCAATCGCTGAATCTCGAACGCGGCGTCACCATCATCGTCGTCACCCATGAGGCCGACATTGCTGCGTACGCAGATCGCGTGGTGACGATGCGCGACGGCAAGATCGTATCTGACGTGCGAAACCGCGAAAAGAGACTGCCGGCGCAAGACGTCGGAGGCGGAATCGCAGGCCGCGAGGCATCACTTTCGTCGGCGCAACAGGCGCCCCCTCCGGTCGCAGCGCAATCCAGCCATTTCTGGGCATTCGGCTTGATGATCGCGACCGCGGCGATTCAGGCGATCGTCCGCAACAAAATGCGGTCGGTCTTGACCATGCTCGGGGTTTTTATCGGCGTCGCCGCGCTCATCGCGATGGTCGCCGTCGGCCAAGGCGCAAACGAGGCGGTGCGCAAGCAGATCGAGCGTCTTGGCACAAACTTACTGGTTGTCGCTCCCGGCGCCACGACGATGGGCGGCCTACGGGGCGGCCTGGGAAGTGCCTCGACGCTGACGGTCGCCGACGTAGAAGCCCTGCGCCGGGAAGCCTCCGCGGTCGGCAGTGTGAGCTATCTGATCCGGCAGAGTGGGCAAGTTCAATATGCCAACCAGAACTGGACAACAACCATTCAAGGAGTTAGCCCGAATTATCCGCCAATTACAAACTGGCAGATTTTGGATGGCCGCGGAATTTCACAAGATGACAACGACGGCGCCGCACTGGTCGCGGTGCTTGGCCAAACGGTCGCTCGTCAGTTGTTCGCTGCCGACGAGAACCCCCTCGGTGCGGTCATACAGGTCAAAAGTACGTCATTGCGCGTGATTGGTCTCTTGGCTTCCAAGGGCCAAACGCCCTTTGGCACGGACCAGGATGATCTTATCATGATCCCGTTCACGACCGCCGAGCGCAAGGTGCTTGGCGTCGCCGCGCCCAGCCAGCAACAGACGCCGCTCAATTGGGTTTATCCGCCGCCGCCCAATCCATACAACCTTCAGCCTCGTCTCATCGGCTACGTGAACCAGATCTACGTTCAGGCAGTTGGTCCCAATCAGGTTCAGGCAGCGATCGGCCAGGTCACGGACATTCTTGCGCACCGGCACCACATCAAGCCCGGCGACGTCAACGATTTCTCGGTTCGCAATCTCAGCCAGATCGCCGAAACGGAAGAGAGCAGTAGCCGCATCATGGCGCTTCTCTTGGCCGCGGTCGCGTCGATATCGCTTATCGTCGGCGGTATCGGCATCATGAACATCCTGCTCGTATCCGTCACCGAGCGGACGCGGGAGATTGGATTGCGCATGGCGATCGGCGCTCGCCGGCTGCACGTTTTGTTGCAGTTTCTTGCCGAAGCGGTATTTCTCAGCGCTAGTGGCGGGCTCGCCGGCATCGTGATCGGAGCTGCGTCGTCTTTCGTCATTTCTCTGATCGCGGGCTGGCCGGCGCCAATCTCGCTGCCTGCCATTGCCGGCGGCTTCTTGTTTTCGGCGGCCGTCGGCATGTTCTTTGGGTATTATCCGGCGCGTAAAGCCGCCCGCCTCGATCCCATCGAAGCGTTACGCTACGAGTGAGCGTCAAGCCGTTCGTCGTCGACAGGCAGAAGGCCGGCACTGCTTGCAATATTCGTGTTTGCGAACAGCAAGCATCAGGGTGCGGTCGCCCGGAGTTCCTAAGCGGTGGCATTCTCGCCGTCGAAGCCGCCCAAAATAGGCGGCCCAATCCCGCCGTTGACCTTGGCGAGCGCCGGTACTTTGCGGTGTTGGCTAAAAGTACTGATTGTTGAAATTTTCTGCGCGATGTCACATATGCCGGAAAACAGTGGGAATTGGTGGACAATGAATAATCATTCATGCCGCACTAGGTCGAATGAGACCCGCTCAAATCATATCGATTGAGGGCCCGAGATGATGAAGCCGCTATCGCGATTGCTGCCCCAAGTCTGTCTCGCCCTTGCCATCCTGCCGACCGTGCCGGCGCTCGCCGCCGATGCGGGCTCTGCCGGCAAGGTATCGTTTTATTTTGCCGGCCACGAAGACGACTGGCAGTTGTTCATGGATCCCCCCGCATTCGAAGACGCGACCGGGGGCGCCGCCAAGACCGTCTTTATCCATGTCACCGCCGGCGACAACGGCCTCGGGACTGGGTTCGGTGGCCGCAAATATCCCTATTACCTGGCGCGCGAGAACGGCGCGTTAAGCGCAATCCGCTTCATGGCGGATGCCGACAGGAGTCCCGATCGACAATTCAGCGAGCTCAATGACCTTCAACGGCCATTCGGTGTTTCGGACGAGCTACCTCAACACGATCGGCTATTTTCTGCGGCTGCCGGACGGCAACGCATCCGGTGCGGGCTTTGCCGGGACCGGGTTTCAGTCCCTCAAACGGCTTGCCACGGGAGACATCGGCACGCTTTCGGCGGTCGATGGCTCGACCGTCTATCACGGCTGGAGCGATCTCGTGGCCACCGTCCGGGAGATCATGGGCTTCGAGCGCGGCCACGCGCCGCTCGTACAGATCAACGTCGCCGATCCCAACCCCATCATCAATCCGGCCGATCATTCGGATCACTTGATGACCGCGAAGGCCGCGCTTGACGCGGCGAAGGATGCTGGCTGCGTTCGTCGAGTTTTTTACGTCGACTACGCCAGTTCCAAGCGTCCGGAAAATCTTGATGCCGCGCAGCGGGACATGCAAAGCGCGGTGTTCGCAGTGACATTGGCCGGCGTCATGGCGTTCGATCACGGCACGTCGTGGCATCATTACGACCAGTCCTTCGTCGGCCGGAATTATTTTCGTGTCGCTGAGCCCGGCGGCCAATGTGCGCCGAGCGTTGGCAAGATCGCCGCGGCCAAGCACTGAGCCGGCTCGGCTAACGGGCGCTTGCTTGGGCTGTCCGGTCTTGACGTAGGTCAAGGCGCGACTTCTCTTCCCGTGAACAGATTGGCTTGACCCTGCGGACGGTGTTCCGCAGTCGATCCTACTTGCATCCAGCAGGCCAATAATGCGTTACGTGGACCTGCCGTCCGCTGTGCAAAAGCGTCGCGTCGTATCGGTCGATGCGCTTCGCGGCCTGAACATGTTTCTGATTATGGGATTCGACGGCGCGATGGGAGCGATCGCCGTCATGTCTCGCGGCAAAGGACCTGCCGTAAGCACCATCGGCGGCTTTGTCGGCGACCAATTCACCCATGTGGAGTGGGAAGGTCTCCGCTTTTACGATTTCATCTTTCCGCTCTTTATTTTCGTGACCGGCGTGTCAATCGTGCTGTCGCTGCCGAGCCTCGTCGAGCGCGAAGGTCGGGCGAGCGCACACCTGCGAGTCCTGCGCCGTTCGCTACTGCTCTACGTTCTGGGCCTGATCGCTTACGGCGGCATCAGCGGCCATTGGGCGGATGTCCGGCTTCTTGGCGTTTTGCAGCGAATTGCACTTTGTTATTTGTTCACATCACTGATCTTCCTGAATTTGAATCTGCGCGGAATGATCGCTGCACTGGTCATCCTGCTGGCCGGCTACTGGGCCCTGATGACATTCGTCCCGGTCCCGGGAGTCGGCGCGGGCTCATTTGCTCCGGACACCAACCTCGCGAACTGGATCGACCGGAATTACTTGCCTGGCAGGCTCTGGGACGTCACCCGTGACCCGGAGGGGCTGCTGAGCACGCTGCCGGCCATCGCCACATGTCTCCTGGGAGTATTCGCCGGTCTCTTGCTGCGCGACACGCGCATGTCCGAACAGCAGAAAACGCTCGGGCTTGTTGTGGCTGGCTGCGCTCTCCTCGCCGCCGGATATCTCTGGGCGCTGCAGTTCCCGATCATCAAATCAATCTGGACCTCGTCATTCGTTCTCGTCACTGCCGGATATAGCGCGATCCTGCTTGGGGTACTCCATCAAATCATCGATGTGTGGGGCTGGCAGCGTTGGGCCACGGTGTTCGTCTGGATCGGCGCAAACGCCATTACACTTTACTTCCTCAACGACATGCTCGATTTCACGTCCTTTGCAAATCGTTTCGTGGGTGGCGACGTCGCAAGCTTTCTCGACCGGACCGTAACGCACGGTATGGGCGGCTTCGTTGCGCATATGCTCGGACTCGCATTCGCCATCATGCTTGCGGGCTTCTTGTATCGGCGCAAGATCTTCTTGCGCGTCTGATCAGAATAGTCTTTCCGACTTGCGCGAGAGTGCTGCGGCTCGCCGCTCGGCTCTTTTAGATCTCAGATGGGCGGAAAGGAGGCGCTCGATGACAGATGACTCTCCAGTTGCTTCACGCCTGGAGTTTGTTGCACCAAGAACTCTCAGCGCATCGGATTGTGCGGCATCGGTGACTGTACCCCATAGGTCCACGACGCCGTCGTGCACGATGACCTCGACCTGGGCGCCGCCAGACCAGCTCTGCTTGGCTATGGCGGAAAGAATGCTCTTACGGATCGAGGCATCGCTCTTGGGAGCCACGGGAGTGGCGCGGTGAATGCTCGCAAGCGCCCGTAACAGGTTGGCCCGACTGATGATCCCGATGACCTTGCCGTCGCGGAGAACAGGCAGCCGTTTGATCCGATGACGTTCCATCAGGTCCACCGCCGCATACAAGGGCGTATGCTCCGTGACGGTGATAGGCTTGCCTGTCATCACATCGCGAACTTTGAGGCTGTGAGCGCGGACATAGTCGCTTGCCGCTTTGCCGGGGCCAAAGAACGCGTCATACCACGGTGACTGCTTACGTTCGGTGCCGGTCTCGGCGCGGCGCAAGAAATCGCCCTCGCTCACGACGCCGACGAGCTGGCCGTGATCGTCGATCACCGGCAAGCCACTGATACGATTTTTGAGCATCAGCTCAAGAGCATCGCGAATGCCGGCGTCGGGTGAAACGGGAATGACGCGGTGTGTCATTACGTCCGAAACGATCATGGCAATGCACCCAATCTCTCTCACGAAGTTGCAAGACTGGCGGGGATCAGATCAAACTGCCTTGATGTTAATCAATAAATAGATTGGGCAAAAGGCGCGGTGGAACTCTGAAATTCTGGTTCATAATTTGGATAGGGAATTGTGCACTGCAACTTTGATCCAAATCAAAGTGAATAGCCGCAACAGGGCGCGTTTATAGCGACCCTGCTCAATTGACGGCCGACGACATGTACGAGCCGACAGGTCGAAGCTTTCCAAATCTTGCGTTCCTGTGGCCGGCCTTCGCCGCCGCGGCGACGAGCGAGATGGCTGCGGCGATGGCCAAGCAGTGCGCGAATTTTGCCGTCGGACAGCAGGACGGTTTACCCGTTCGCGAGCCGCAATGGGCGACGCCGCATGCGGTCGCGATCGAGTTGAAGACGGCGCGGCTGCGCGATTTCACCGCCGTGGCGGAGGGGCCGGCCACCTTGCTATGCGCGCCGTTTGCCCTACATGGCGCGGTCGCGGTCGATCTCGCTCCCGGACACAGCCTTGTCGGCGTCCTGCGCGAGGCTGGTTTGCGGCGGCTGTTCGTGGCCGAGTGGCGTTCTGCGACCGAAGACATGCGCTTTCTTGGGATCGACGACTATCTCGCCGATCTCAACGTGCTGGTCGACGAGATCGGCGGTCTCGCCGATCTCGTCGGCATCTGCCAAGGCGGCTGGCTGGCGATGATCTACGCGGCGCGCTTTCCCGCGAAAGTCCGCAAGCTGGTGCTCGCCGGCGCGCCGATCGACATAGCGGCCGCCCCATCCGCGCTATCGGCGCTCGCCGAGTCCAGCCCTCTGCCGACATTTCGTGAACTGGTTCGGCTCGGCGACGGCCTTGTTCCCGGCCAAAAGGTTCTGAAATTCTGGGGACCGTCAACGGTCACTGCGGATGAAATTAGGGAATTGTTGCACATCGACGAGCCGGCCGGCTCCGCAGCTTTCGCGGAGATCGTCGCCCGGTTCCAGGACTGGTACGGATGGACTGTCGATTTGCCGGGAATCTATTTCATCGAGGCTGTGGAAAGGCTGTACAAGCGCAACGAACTCGCCGCCGGCGCCTTCACCGCGTTGGGGCGCCGGATCGATCTCGGGACGGTCAAGGCGCCGATTTTTCTGCTCGCGGCGCGAGACGATGAATTGGTGGCGCCCGCGCAACTCTTCGCCGCAGCGCGTCTGGTCGGCACGCCGGCGCACGATGTGCGCGAAGCGACGGCGCCATGCCGACATAGCGGCCTGTTCATGGACAAAGCGGTTCTCAAAGGCGCGTGGCGGAAGATCGCGGGCTGGCTTATGGAGCCTGCGCCATCTGTTAAATAGCGCATCTTGAATTGAACTCCTCTCGATCGATCGACGTGAAGAATTTGTGAGCCCGCATTGAGTCTGCCGCTTGACTTAGATCAAGGCCGCCTCGGCGATCGTGGGGTTAGCTAACAACGTCTCGCGTTGGCAGCGGGGGGCGCCGGTCCCCGTGTATCAGCTGTAAAGAACCGCAAGAGAGACAAGAGAGAACTTGCCAATTCAGGTGGAGGCCCAGCGTGCAGCGTGACCTATCGCGTCGCTCGTTTCTTTGCGGCTCCGCATTGACAACAGCCGGAGCGGCCATGCTCAACACGACATCGTCGGCAATCGCGCAAGCGGAAGGCGCTGCCTCGGAGGTTATCGGACCGCAAGCGGTTCCGATCGTGTTACAGGTCAACGGCGCCGCGCGCGCGCTGCAGGCCGAACCGCGAATGACGTTGGCTGAAGTTTTGCGTGGCCCGTTGGGGTTGACAGGAACGAAGATCGCCTGCAATCGCGGCGCCTGTTCCGCCTGTACGGTCTGGCTCGACGGTCAACCGGTTTGCTCCTGCATGGTTCTCGCCGTTGATGTCGGCGTCCGCGCCGTCACGACAATTGAAGGCTTGGCGCATGGCGACACGCTCCATCCGGTGCAGCAAGCCTTCATCGACCATGACGCCTTGCAATGCGGCTTCTGTACGCCGGGCATGATCATGAGCTGCGCGGCGTTGCTCGAGCGCACGGCTGAACCGAACGCGGGCGATGTTCGCGCCGCGATCAGCGGACATGTTTGCCGCTGCGGTACTTATCCGCATGTCATCGCCGCCACGCTCGCCGCGGCCAAAGCACACAAGGCATGACCATGGCGGAAGGCGGAAAATCTGCGCACCGAGACGTTTCCCTTCGGAATCGCCAGCATCAGCCTCGGCCACAGTCGACCGCCAAATCCCTGCCGACGAGCCGCCCGCCGCTGCCGCCGAACAGCGAACTGGCCGTGATCGGCAAGCCGATCCCGCGCCGAACGGGCGCGCCAAAGTGACCGGCGAGATCCACTTCACAGCCGATATTGCGCTGCCGGGGATGCTGCACGGCCGCATCCTGCGATCGCCTATGCCGCACGCGCTGGTGCGCTCGATCGACCTCTCCGCGGCCGCACGTCATCCTGGTGTGCGGGTCGTGCTGCCGCTCGTCACGTCCAGATGCTCCGGAAAGCGCGACCGTTGCGCTATGCCGGTGCGCCGGTCGCCGCCGTCGCCGCCGTTTCGATAGCGGCAGCGAATGAGGCGTTGCGCCTGATCCGCGTCGACTATCAGCAGCTTCCGTTTGTCGCTGATATCGACAGGGCGCGCGAACCGGGCGCACCTGCAGTTTACGATGCGGCCACGGCGCCGCCCGGCCATCCCTCAGGTTTCCCCGCGGCATTCAAGCTGCCGTTGAACGGCAACGTGCGTGGACCGGCCGTCGCCAGGCGGGGTGATGTCGGACAGGGCTTCGCTCGGGCCGATGTTGTCGTCGAAGGCGAGTACCGTACCCAGGTCCAGACGCATTGCTGTCTCGAGCCGCACGGCATCGTTGCCGATTGGCAGGTGGACGGGCTCACGGTCTATATGTCCACGCAATTTACCGCCGGCGTGCGGCACGAAATTGCGGAGGCATTCGACCTGCCTCTTAATCGTGTCCGCGTCATCGTCGACGCCATGGGCGGAGGTTTTGGCTCCAAATCCTCGCTCGGGAATTACGGCCGCGCGGCGATTGAATTGTCGCGCCGCGCGCGAGCGCCGATCCGTCTCTTCCTCGACCGCGAGGAGGAGCAGATGGATGCAGGAAACCGCCCAGGCACATGGCAGCATTTGCGCATCGGCGCCAAACGCGACGGCGCCCTTACGGGAATTTCGTTCGTGAGCTATGGCACGGCTGGCGTCGGACTCGGCGCCGGTGTCGGCAACATCGCGGAAGCGCTTTATGCCTGCCCGAATTTCGAAGGCGCCCAGCATGACGTCTTCATCAATGCCGGGCCCGGCTGCGCGATGCGCGCGCCCGGCAATGCGCCCGGCGCTTTCGGACTCGAACAGACGATTGATGAATTGGCTGAACAACTCGGCATCGATCCGCTCATCCTGCGCGATCGCATCGATCCCAGTCCAGTGCGGCGCGAGGAGCGGCGTATCGGCGCCGAGCGGATTGGTTGGCGGCGGCGCCACGCGCCGGGAGCCGATCCCGGGCCGGTCAAACGGGGCCTCGGCGTCGCGCAATCGCTTTGGGGCGCCAACGTGCAGACCAACTCGGCCTGTGAGGTGCGCGTGATGCGCGACGGCTCGGTGGAAGTGCTCTCCAGTGTGCAAGACATCGGCACCGGCGTCGGCACTGTCATGGCGCAGACCGTCGCTGAAGTCATGGGTCTGCGTCCCGAACAGATCACGGTGCGCATCGGCGACACCGAATTTCCGGCCGGGTTCTCCGTCCTATGGCAGCCGTACGACCGCGTCGATCACGCCGCCAGCGCGCACCGCCGCCTGGCGCGTCCTGCAACTGCTCCTGCGTGAAGCAGCGCTCGCGCTCAATGCGGCGCCTGAAGATCTTGTCGCACTCGAAGGAAGGATCGTGGTCGGTCACGATCCAAGCCGCCGCATGAGTTTCCGCGATGCCGCCGAACGATTGCGCACCGATCGCATCAGCGCGGTTGCGTCGCGCAGCGATGACTACACCGGCTTTCGCCGCCGGATGCCGGATGCTGCTTTGGCGCAGCAGGACTTGGGCGGCGTGCAATTCGCCGAAGTGACGGTCGATACCGAAACCGGCATTGTCCGCGCGGAACGGGTCGTCGCGGTACAGGATTGCGGCCGGCCGATCAATCCGCTGCTGATCGAAAGCCAGGTGCACGGCGGCGTATTGATGGGACTTTCCTACGCCTTGTTCGAGGAGCGCATCCTCGATCAGCACACCGGCCGCATGGTCAATCCGAATCTCGAGCAATACAAGCTCGTCGGCTCGCGCGAGACGCCCGTCATCGATGTTGTGGTGCTGGAAAATTATCAGGCCCAGAGCGCTACGGACGCCTACGGCATCGCCGAACCGGCCAACATCGCCACGGCGCCTGCCATCGCCAACGCCATCTACAACGCGATCGGCGTTCGCATTCACAGCTTACCAATGACGCCCGCGGTCATCCTTGCTGCGCTCGGCAAAGCGCCAAAGAGGAGCTAGAGCCGTGAATCGCTTTGCGTTGATCCATGCAGGAACGATTTCCGAAGCGGCGGCGGCGGTATCGATAACCGTGGCCGACGCGATGACTGCCGCACTGGAAACGATGGAGCAGAACGAACTATCGGTCGTGAAGGCCGGGGGTGTCGATCTCCTGGATCTTCTGAAGGAAGGCTTGCTGACGCCCGCGAAGGTTGTGAATCTCGGTCAGGTGCCGGGTCTCGATGCGGTTGTCGAAGAGGCGGGCGGTGGCCTGCGGATCGGATCGATGGTGACGCTCGCCGCGTTGGCCGATCATCCGATACTGCAGCAGCGCTTTCCAGCGCTCGCCGATGCGATGAGCGGCGCGGCGAGCCCGCAAATCCGCAATGTTGCGACGTTGGGCGGTAATCTGTTGCAGCGGCCGCGCTGCTGGTACTTTCGATCGGAGGCCTATCGCTGTTTGAGGAAAGGCGGTGGCCATTGTTTCGCGATTTCGGGCGAGAACCAGTATCACGCGATATTCAACAACATGCCGTGCGCGATCGTACACCCTTCGACCGCTGCGACGGCGCTGGTCGCCTTGGGCGCGACGATCGAACTCACAAATGGCGCAGGCGCTGCGCGTCACCTCTTGCTTGAGGATTTCTTCGTACCCGCCGATCGCGATCTTCACCGCGAGAACGATCTGCAACCTCACGAGATCATGACGGCCATCCGCCTGCCGGCACTGTCCGCGAGCTTGCGCATGGCGCATGTGAAACAGGGCGAAAAGGATTCGTTCGACTGGCCGCTCGCCGATGTTGCTGCTGTTCTTGATCTTGACGCCGAAGGCGTCTGCAAGCGCGCCGCGATCGTGCTCGGTGCGGCGGCGCCCGTGCCACATCGGGCGAAGGCGGCCGAAGCCGCGCTGGCCGGCAAAAGGATCGATGAAAACGCGGCGAAGACTGCGGCTCATGCCGCTCTCGAAGGTGCGACGCCGCTCAGCAAAAATGCCTACAAGCTGCCGTTGTTCGAGACGCTGGTCCGGCGTGCGATCCTCAAGGCGATGGCATAGCTGCAGAGTTCGCTCGTGGATCAATCAATCGGATAGCTTGCCGATCTCGGCTGCGGCCACGCGGCATGCATGGGCATAGAGCGCGGCGACAGCGCAACTCGCCATGCGGGTCCGCACATTATCGGCGCGGCTCGTCAGGATGATCGGCACCCGGGCGCCGAGCACGATGCCGGCGGCGTCCGCATTGGCGAGAAAGCTCAGCTCCTTCGCCAGCATGTTGCCGGCTTCGAGATCAGGCACGAGGAGAATGTCCGCGTCTCCGGCAACCGGCGAGGCGATGTGCTTGATGGTCGCGGCCTCGCGATTGATCGCATTGTCGAGCGCCAGCGGTCCATCGACGATCGCGCCGGTAATCTGGCCGCGCTCGGCCATCTTGCACAATGCGGCAGCGTCGATTGTGGATGGAATTTTCGAAGTAATCGTCTCGACAGCGGAAAGAACCGCGACTTTGGGCCGTTCGATCCGCAGCGCATGCGCCAGGTCGATGGCATTCTGAACGATATCGACCTTATCCTCCAAGGTCGGGAAAATATTCACCGCTGCGTCGGTGATGAACAGCGGTTTGGGATAGGTCGGCACGTCCATGATGAAGACATGGCTGATCCGGCGCGCGGTGCGGATGCCGGTGTCCTTGTTGACGACCTCGGCCATCAGTTCGTCGGTGTGGAGACTGCCTTTCATCAAGGCGTCGGCCTCGCCATTGCGAACGAGCTCGACGGCCTTCGCAGCCGAAGCATGACTGTATGGTGTCGGTACGAGTTGCAGGCTCGAGATGTCCAGATTGAGCGAGCCGGCGAGATTGCGGATGCGAGCCTCGGGTCCGACCAGAACCGGCTTGATGATCTTGGCCTCTGCCGCCTCGACGGCGCCGCGCAGCGAGGTTTCGTCGCAGGGGTGCGCGACCGCGGTGCGGACCGGCGCCAGCGCGTGGCAGGCGTAGATCAGCGACTCATACTTTTGATGCTGGCGCGATTCGGGCATGGCGGTCATGGCAACAGGACCTCTTCTTCGCTAGGCTGTCTTCGACTTGTTCGGCCTGTATTCCGGAACCATGCCAGCTTTATATGTCCGAAATAGTTCGAGCCTTCGTCGCCAACTGACATCGCTCAAACAATGTCGATGGAATCGCAATCGAATCATTGATCCTCGTCAAAACTCGCAGGAGGCGGCGTTGCCGACCAACGCTAGCGGTCCGATTCTAACATTCGCATCGCGGTTCGGCAGGCTGCCTTGCGAATGTTAGAATCAAAGAACCACTAGCCAATATAAGTGCTAGTGGAGCTTTGGATTTGACATTCGCTTTGCCGATTCGCGGCTAGGGGGTAGCGAATGTCAAATCCGCTCCATTAGTCGGCTCCGAAGAGGGCAGGTCCTTCAGCGTCCGCCCTTTTTGCAAATCAGGAAAATACCGGCCTGCCCTCGGGCCCGATCTTGCCCTTGAAGGCAACGTAACCGCCATCGATCAGAAGATCGGTCGCGGTCACGAACGATAATTCGTCGGACGCAAGATAAACGGCGCCGGCTGCGATCTCATCGGGCTCTCCCGGCCGATTGAGCAGATGGCGCGGCCCGTTGACGACGCGCGCTCGCTCTTTCCCGCCGACGCGGCGGCTCGACCGCTCCGTCAAGATAAAGCCGGGCGAAATCGTATTGGCCCGGATGTGATCGACGGCGTGATCCATTGCGAGGATGCGGGTGAAATGAATGAGCGCCGCCTTGGTGGTGCAATAGGGCGAACGCAACGGAACGCCGAGATGGCCGAGCTGCGATGCGATATTGATGATGCTGCCGCCCCCGGCCTGCCGCATCGCCGGCACCGCGAATTTGCACATTAGAAACGCGCCGGTCAGATTGACGTTGAGCGCGTCGTTCCATTGTTCCAGCGACAGCGTCTCAACCGTACCGTCAGGCGTGATGGCCGCCGCAACATTGACCAGCGTGGTCAGCTTGCCAAAAGCCTCAAGTGTGCGCGCCACGGCGGCTTTGGCGCTTGTCTCATTGGCGACGTCGACGGCAAGCGCTTCCGCATGCCCGCCGCGGTCTCGGATCTCCTTGGCGATGGTGTCGGCTTTGCCGGGATCGAGATCGGCTACGGCGATCATGGCGCCTTCGGCCGCAAACCTGCGCGAAATCGCTGCGCCAATTTCGCCGCCACCGCCCGCGACGAGCGCCACGCGGCCACCTAATCGTCCTGATGTCGTCATTGCACGATCCGCCCGAGCTTGAACCGGCCTGCATTATCGCTGCGGTGCCGAGAAATGTAAGCGGAGACCTATGCGCGGCCGGGGATCGATCTAGTTGTTGGCGGCGATATTGGGCCTGACCTGGAGCTTCTCGATCATCGGGATCAATGTCGCATCGACGAATTGCTCGGCACCCTTGTTGTAGCCGGCGATGGTGAAATGAACGTGGTCCGGCGCCATCAGCGGCGGCGATGCGGTGGCCCAAAGATGGGCGCCGCAGTCATGCGGCATGATCGACGCCCAGTTCCAGTACGTGAAACCGTGCCGTTCGGCGATCTTGCGCTCGACGGTGCGCACCATTTCGAGTTTCGGCAAGGTTTGCCATTCGCAGTCAGCGGGTTTCGACGACGCGGAATTCGCGCTCCCCGGAGTTGCGTCGGCCGCCGGCCGACAGACAATGTCCTGCGCCGGTTTGCCATGGCAATGCGAGGATCGCTCTTCGCCGTCCGGCGGTCCGATCAGCACGATCTTGGCCTTCGGCAGTGCCGCCGTGATCTTGTCGATGACCTTCTCATAGTTTTGCTGATAGCGAACCGGATCGAGATTAGGCTTTGACGCTTCGTTGGTGCCGAATGAGATCACGACGATTTGCGGATCGAGCCGGCGCAGATCGTCCGACATCAGAGTCCCATCGAACTTGTTGAGGAGGTCGATCGTGGCGCCGGGATAGCCGATGTTGTTATATGAGACGCCGGATTGCCTGTTGTAGATCGCTACGCTGGCGATGCTGACCGTGCCCTCTTTGCGCGTGCGGATTTCGACCTGACGCACGTGGTCGTTCGGTGCGCCGTCCGGCCTCAGGCGCACAACCAGCGGCTCGGCCGCCTTGGCGTCGAGATCAACGCTGTTCTTCACGACGCCGTCCAAGCTGATATCGATGGCTCCGCCGCCCGGCTGGCGCATCGCCTCGATCTCGATCGAGTCAAAGGGAACCGGATTGTCCGACGTGAAGGTCAGCGTCTCGCCGGGTGCGCTTGCGATCGTGTTGAAGCCCGACAGCCAGAACTCCGAAATATTGTCGGAGTGTTGAATCGCGTGATAGGTCCAGCCCGGCGATATCGCGACTTTCATCGTGGAGCTGCGCACGCCGATATGCGGTTTCCCGGCCGTCAGGTATCCGACGCCGCCGTCGCCGTAGCGCTGTTGCAATAGCCGCCGCACTTGGCCGCTGAAAAAGTCCGCCGAGGTGTGACTGTCGCCGATCTGCAAAATAACGAGGCCCCTTTGGCCGTCGGCATTGCGCGCCGGAGATTTCGCATTGCCGCCGGGGCGAAAATTGCCAGGCAAGGCGGTCGAGGTTGCGACCGAGCCTGTGCTCATATCCGTCGGCGCGGACGTTATCGTCGACGCGATTTTCGTGCCGGCCGAATCCTGGGCGGCGGGCATTGCAGCGGCCGGCGGCAGCGTGGCGGTGCGATTGTCGCTCGCCATGTCGGCGGGCGCCGAAACGATCCGGTCGTTGTCGCGGCTGGGTGGCGCGGGCGGACTGACGGCTATTGCCTCTTGTAATCGGGCGTCGCCAAGGCTGTGCGGTCTCGGCACCGCAGGCGACAACAGCATCGTACCAACAATCACCATGAACACGGTCACGCAGGCGCCGCCGACAAGCGCGGCGCTCAATGCGAGATTGTCCCGGTGCGGATCAGCCATCGGCCTGAGCCAACGTGTAATTCCGGCAAAACAATAATTTTCGCAAACGCGGTGTGATGACGGAATCATGGCCGCCAATTGCGACCATTTTGGGCGCTCGCTTCGGCGATTTCCTGTTCGCCGCGACCATCCTAATTCGGGCTCCTCAACCACACGAGCGGCTCGGAGGGCGATGCCGGAACATGGAAGTCCATCACCAGACGGCGGCCTCCCGCAGTGTCGGTGCCGCGCGATTGCGGCGCCGAGGCGAGCCTTGGCGCGATAGAACCCGTGACCTCCGAGGCCTCTTGGGCCGTCGCAGCCGCCACTACGGTCGCCGGACCGTCAACGGCGGTTTGCACCTTTGCCCACATGTAACGGTAGCCCTTCATCGTCAAATGGACGCCGTCAGGTTCGTGAAATGCGCCGGTGCAGAGTTGGGGATCGCGCATGCTGATATATTTGACCGAGGTGCCGGCAAGATGGCTGCGCAGAATCTCGTCGAGCTGGCGCGCGCGGGTGTCCCACGATTTGCGCACGCAATGCGGACCGAGCCAGATCACCGTCAGATGCTTGCGATCGGCGGCCGCAACAATGTCATCGACGCTCTTGTCGATATTTTTGATGCTGCCCTCGGCGTCATTGGTGCCGAGAAAGATGAACACGGTCGAGCCTGGCGGCGTCCGGCTGATTTGCGCCAGCGCTTTGGGCCCGCGGATGTGAATGCCGATCTGGGCGAGATTGTTGAGATGCAACGTCGTCGCAACTCCGTCGCCGATGCTGTCGCCAAGCACATACGTCGCGGCGCCGGCCAGCGGCGGTGCTGCCAGCGTCAGCAATCCGGCAATCAGAAGCTTTGCGCGATGCATGCGTCCGGTGTCCCAGGCCGTAGTCGCCAACAATTTCTTGGCGAAATATGGTCAAGGAACAATTAAGCTGCCGGTTCCGTTTTTATGGTTAATGCGCAAAACTTGGGCAGAAATTGCCGTTTTGTCGCCATGATTGATGACCGTTTCGGAGCAATCAATTGTCGTCGTGGCCGGTTGCTGCGTTGAACAGTTCGTGGGCGCGACGATAGGGCGTAGCGATGCCGGTTCGCTCCGCGACGGATTGCAGGGCCTGCGCCCCGCTCAGCAGGGCCTCTTGAACCGGGTTGCTTCGCATGTCTCCAAGCCAGTTCACGAGACTTTGCGGGATCGTCACCGCGAGGAGAGCGAACGTCGCGTAGATGACGACGATGGCCGTGCGCAACGGATCAGTCCGCGGCTGATCGGGGTTGGTGGGGTTCACGGGCTGGGCTTTATCTGCCATGGCGGCACCTCAGAACTGGAAATAGATGAACGGTGCGATCCCGTTCGGGGCTGCGATCGCAATCAGAAAGATCACCGCAAAGGGCACCAGTACCTTGGTGGGAAGTGAAGCCCCGTCGTATCGCTTCTCCATGGCTTGGAACGCGTCGGGCGGAATGATGTGCGACAGCGCGCCGAGCACAAAGATGATGGCAACAAACGGCGTCATTGTCGTATTCCAGGTCGCGCCCCAAAGCATGGTCGAGAAGTAATCGAGCCAGGAGTTGGTCGAGGGCGCCCGGAAGAACACCCAGGCGATGCTCACGAACTGAAACGTGAGAAACCAGCCGAACGCGGCGGCAAGGGGCGATCGCGGATGGGATTTGCCTTCGCTGGTCACGCCGAGCGCGCGTTCGATCATCAGCGCTGTCCCATGCAGGACGCCCCAGATCAAAAAACTCCAGCTCGCACCATGCCACAGCCCGCCGAGCGCCATGGTGATCATGATGTTGCGATAGGTCGTCAATGTGCCGAAGTGGCTGCCGCCGAGCGGGATATAGAGATAATCGCGCAGCCAGTTCGACAGCGACATATGCCAGCGGCGCCAGAAATCCTGCACCGAGCCGGCGTGATAGGGATAGTTGAAATTCTGCGGAAATTCGTAGCCGAGCAGGTTTGCTATGCCGATGGCGATGTCGGTGTAGGCACTGAAGTCACAATAAATCTGCAGCGAATACGCATACATACCGAGGACGAGATCGAGGCTCGAATTGCTGGCGGGATCGCGAAAAATGGCGTCGACGAACTCCGTCGACAGATAATTCGCCACGATGACCTTTTTGAACAAGCCGCCGAGGATGAGGAATACGCTTTGGCCAAGACGAATGCCGGCCGGATCAGGCGGTGCGACGGTCTGCGCCAGGAATTTGTTGGCTCGCACGATCGGACCGGCGATCAGGTGCGGAAAGAAGCTGATGTAGAACAGAATATCGAGCAGCGACGTCGTCGGCTTGATGGTGCGCCGGTAGACGTCGATGATGTAGGAGAGCGCGTGAAAGGTCACGAACGAAATTGCGATCGGCAGCGCCACTTCGATGAAGCCGATCGAAGGACTGATCCCGACCGTGGCGAGCACGTTGATGAACGAAGCAACAAAAAAATTGTAGTATTTGAAATAGCCGAGAAGGCCGATATTGGCGGCGACCGCGATCCAGAACACGGCGCGGCGCGGCGCGCCGTCATCGAGCCGGCCGAGCACGAGCGCCGCGAGATAATTGCCGAGCGAACTTGCAAACAAGAGCAGCGTGAAATCGATACGCCAGTAGGCATAAAAATAATAGCTTGCGGCCACCAGAAAGAGCTTCTTCCAGGTGTTGTACGCGTTGAGCAGCCACGTGATCGGAAATACGACAGCGAAGAAGACCGCAAATTCGATAGTGGGAAACAGCATTTCAGCGTTTCGCGGTTCTGCGCCGATGGCGGCGGATCAGGAGTACACCGTCAGTGCTCGTCCTTCGTCTGCATCGTCGGACACTGGCCGATGTTCGTTCCCGCTTCGCTCAATGCCGCGACGATCTTGGGGTAGAGATAGGCCGCGACCACATCCTCGCCAGCGATCGTGAAATGCTCGCCGTCGGAGGTGCGGATTTGCACGAGTTTGCCGTTCTTGTCGGGGCCGTAGGAGGCGAAGGTATCCGGGCCCGTCTCCTTGAGCCGCCACGGGTCGATATAATGCAGGTTTGGAGCGCCGAGCGCGTCGATAGCCACGCGATACATGCCGTTTTTCTCAAGCAGGTCGGCATTTTCTTCGTTATCTCGCACGGCCGGCAGGCCGATCAGGAGAACGATCGCGTTGCTGGCGACGGCGGCCTTGAGAAATTCGTCGACCTCGTGGCGGTACTTATCGGTCCAATTCGGCGCGCCCCATGCGGTGCGGGCGCCGGCGCCGTCGACGATGAACTGGCGATCGTTCAGGCCGATGGAAAGTACCGATAATTGCGGCTTGAACACCTCGTCGATCCGCTTGATCTCGCGGGGCCAGTAAAGCCGGTCGCCGCGGGTGAGCCCGGTGCCGTTGTGGGCGAAGCGCCCGAGTTCGACGCCGCTTTTGAGGCACGCACTGGCATCGACGACGCGGGTCATGCCCGACCAATAATTGTCGACGATGGAGTCGCCCGCGAAGGCAATCTTGATCTTATTGTTCGCTTCGCCGGTGGCGGCAAACGACGCTGACAAATGAATGCCGAAGGCCAAGCAAAGACTAAGACCAGCCACGCCGACCACGACATACGATCGGACGAAGCGTCCAAGCCATGAATTTTCGCCCGGCCGGTGAACCATCGGACGGGCTCCCATCACTGACTCACGACATTTTCGAGATTCATGGCCACCCCCCACATCCATCCCCGGCGTGACCCCAACGCAAGGATTGGCTAGCGAAATGCCATGGCGCCCGTCAAGCAGTTTGCGCGCGCAGATGGTAAATGGTTTGTTGTAATTTTGCCATTTGCACTCTGTAATGCGCGAATCCGGAGCGAAAATAAGCTAGGCGTGGGGCAAAGAAAGCTTATTGATGGCTGATTCGGTTTCAGGCAGCACGGCCGCCGCCACGGTGTCGTGGGTGACGGCGACTGCGATCGTTATCGCCGACATGGTCGGGGTCGGCGTGTTCACCAGCCTCGGATTCCAGGTCAGTGATATAACGTCCGGATTCTCGCTGCTGATGCTGTGGATCGTCGGCGGTATTGTCGCGATCTGCGGTGCGTTCTGCTACGCGGAATTAGCCGCCATGTTTCCGCGATCGAGCGGCGAGTACAATTTCCTGCGCCAGATCTACCATCCGGCATTCGGCTTTGTGGCCGGTTGGGTGTCGGCGACTGTCGGCTTCGCGGCGCCTATCGCGCTCGCCGCCATGGCATTCGGGGTGTACTTCAAATCCATTCTGCCGGGCGTGCCGCCGCTCGCCCTGGGGCTCGCGGTCACCTGGGCTACGGCACTCGCGCACCTCCGAGGCCTGCGTTACGGCGGCGCCTTCCACAACATGTGGACCGCGCTCAAGCTCGTCCTCATTATCGTTTTTATCGTCGCAGGTTTCGCTTTCGGCCCGTCGCAGCCGATCGCATTTGCGCCAAGCGCTGTCGACCTGAGGTTCATGACCGGCGCACCGTTCGCGATCAGCTTGGTTTTTGTGATGTACTCGTACTCCGGCTGGAACGCGGCGACCTATATCGTCGGCGAAATCCGCGATCCGACCCGCAATCTGCCGCGCGCCTTGTTCACCGGGACCGCGATCGTGATCGCCCTGTACGTGGCGCTGAACGCGGTGTTTCTGACCACGACGCCGATGCACGAATTGGCCGGTCAGATCGACGTTGCGATCATCGCCGGGAAACACGTGTTCGGCCCACTCGGCGGGCGCATCGTCGGCGCCCTGATCTGCCTCGGCCTCGTCTCCTCCATCAGCGCGATGACGTGGATTGGTCCGCGCGTCACCATGACGATGGGCGAGGACGCCGCCATGCTGCGCCTTTTCTCGCGAAAGTCGAAGCAAGGCGTGCCGGCCGTCGCCATCCTGTTTCAGCTCTTGGTCTCGAATTTGCTTCTTTTGACCCAGAGTTTTGAAGCGGTGCTCGACTTTATCCAATTCAGTCTTGCTTTCTGCTCGTTTTTCACGGTTCTGGGCGTCGTCAAGATGCGCGTCACCCACCCAAGGCTGCCGCGGCCGTATCGCGCCTGGGGATACCCGGTGACGCCCGCCATTTTCCTCTCGGTGACCGTGTTCATGATGTATTATCTGGTCGTCAGCCGGCCGCTGCAGTCGTTCGCAAGCTTCGCAATGATGGCGGTGGGACTTGCGATCTATTACGCGTTTCGCCTGCTTTCGAAAGTCCCTTCCCCGGATGCTCCCCGCACGGTGGCTTGAAGCAACATGTCCTTGACGATCCCGAAAATGATGGCGGCCGCGCTCATGGCGGCATTGCTGGCCCTGATCGCTGCGCCGGCGCGCAGTGCCGAACCTGCGACGCCCAACGACACCGCGCGATTCCTGGCGGGAATGCCGCCCGGGCCGGACTCCCCGCTTGCGGCCATGACCAAAGATCCGCTGTGGCAGCAGCACGCGCGTTACTTTGATTCCATTTTCGCGCGTGAAGACAAGAATACGCTTTCGAAGGTGCGCGCCTTTTCCCAAACGTACCTGACCGAGAAGCACGACACGCTGCTCTACATGTTCGGCGGGCCGGACTTCCTCTACGCCACGTCATTTTTTCCGAGCGCCAAGACCTACGTGTTGAGCGGTCTCGAACCGGTCGGCGACATACCGCAATTGACCACCCTGGCGCATCCCACCATTGACCGCACGCTGCGGGACCTCGAGGTCTCGCTAGGTTCGATTCTGAGCTACAGTTTCTTCATCACTCACAACATGAAGACCCAACTGCGCGCCGGGCCGGTCTACGGCACGCTGCCGGTGCTTTATGTGTTTCTGGCGCGCACCGGTAAAACCGTCCACGAGTTGAGTTTCGTAAGCCTCGATGAGGATGGAAATGTCGCGGGCGAGTCGATCGTCGATGGCGCCGCCAAAGGCCCTTCCAAGATCGCCAACCCGTACGCCGCCAGGGGCGTGAAGATCGTGTTTTCGGACGGCAATGGTCCCAGGCAGACGCTTTACTACTTCAGCACCAATATCGCCGACGATGGTGTGAAGCGGAGCGGATTATTGCAGTTCTGCGAGAAGCTCGGAGTCGCCGACAGCTTTCTTAAAAGCGCCTCCTATCTTCTGCATCGCGGCGGCTTCACCAAGGTGCGCAGTTTCCTCCTCGACCACAGTGCAACGATCCTTCAGGACGACAGCGGCATTCCGATTGCCTACTTCGATCCGGCAAAATGGCGGCTGCAACCGGTCGGCCGCTATCTCGGGCCGATTTCGGTGTTCCCTCGCGACTATCAGCCCCGCCTGGCAGAACTGTTTCGTAAAGTGACTCCCATTCCGATCGACTTTGGCATCGGCTATCGCTGGCGCAAAAACGAATCGAACCTGCTGCTGGCTCAAAAGATCTCGGCCAAGACCAACGAGACCGGGTTAGGGCCGCATTAACCATCCGGCCAATACGTTGCAGCCATAGACCAAAACGCTGGCCTCCGATTTCCCGTCCGCAATCCGGGCGAGGCCGCGGCCGGCGGGTCTTGAACTCGCCCAAGGCGTGCGCAGTAAGCATTCCCAGCCACATTCGCCCGATCAAAGTGCTGAATTTTCCCGTTTCGTTCCCGGGGGTTGTAGATTCCTCCTGGGGTTGGCTGCCAAAATGACGACATAGTTACCGCCGAACGTGGGGGACGTCGGTGGGATGGGGGTTTAGTGCAGAATTGGGTCAGGGGACCAGCGGTACACGTGACTCGTCGGCCGGCCGTAAACACGGTCGCGGCGCAGCGTACGCGTCATCTCGATCTTGATCCGGAAGGCCGGCGGCGACGCGAGCCGTCCGTCGCGCGCAACGCTTCAATCCGCAGCCATCTTGAGCGCGGCTATATCCGAACCGAGACCAGAAGCAAGCCGAAGCCGCGGCCGGGCAGGCTGCGCGAAGTGATCGAGCACAATCTTCTGCAGGTCTCCGCGATTCTGTTGTTCGTGGGCTCGGTCGGCTGGTGCTGTTTTTTCTATAGCCAATTCCGGCCGGCCACCGGCCGCACGCCCTCATCGTTTGCGGCCTATGCGCTCGCCAATGCCGATATCGGCGGCGAAAAATCGGATGTGTTCAACGTCTCGTCGTACGCGCGTAGCGAGGGTCCGCAGGTTGAGCTTGCGGCGTTTCCCGCATCGAGCGATGCGGCCGGCAGCGAAAGTGCCGCCAGCATCATCGCACGGGAGTGGAAACTCTTCGCGCCGACACGCGAAGCCGCCAAGGATCGCGTGGCAGTGAAAGTCGTCAAGTTCAAAGCGCCGGCCGTCAAACAGCCCATTCGTGTGGCTTCGCTTGACAACACCGTGCCGCAAGTCGCGATGCCTTCCCTTGCGCCGATCCCGTCGCGCATTCCGTCCAACATCGAGGCGAAGACGAGCCTCGTCGATTTTGCGACCGCTCCGTTTCCCTATCACGGCATGATGCCGGGAACCGATCGGCCGTTCCTCAACGCCGGCGGACCGGGCCATCGCGGCCACGTCAACTTCCGCGGCCGGGTTCTGTGGGAATTGAGCACGTTCAGCGACGACCGCGTGCTGCTTCACATTCCGCCGGGATTTGATCCGAAACGTCCCGCCGTCATGGTGGTGTACTTCCACGGCCACGGTGCCGATCTGGCGCACGACGTGCGTGACCGGCAACAGCTGCCGGCGCAGATCACAGCGGCCAAGATCAACGCCGTATTGGTGGCGCCTCAGTTTGCCGTCGACGCAGCCGATTTAAGCGCCGGAAAGTTCTGGGAGCCGGGCGGATTCAAGCGCTTCCTCGACGAGGCCGGCGAGAAGCTGGCGCGTCTCTATGGCGATCCGCGGACCGCTCCGACATTCGCCGATATGCCGATCGTTCTTGTGGCCTATAGCGGGGGCTTTGGGCCGGCACTGTCGGTCCTCGACCGCGGCGGCATCGCCAAGTCGCGACTGCGCGGCATCGTTCTGATGGATGCGCTTTACGCCGGTATCGATACGTTCGCGAATTGGATCGCGGACAACCGATCGGCCTTTTTCATCAGTTCGTACACCACGCACACGGCGCACCATAACGCCGACCTCGAACATCTATTGAACGCGCGGTCGGTGCCCTATGGCTCCGAAATCAGGCGCAACCATCTCAACGGCATGGTTGCATTCCTGCCCGAAGGCGACATCTCGCATCGGGATTTTGTAAACCACGCCTGGGCCGACAATCCGATCAAGGATCTGTTGGTGCGAATGGACGACACTGTTCCGCGGATCGAAACTGCCAGCACGGCTGGGACAACGGCATCGATCGTGCCCGCTCTGGCGGCGTCGAAGCGCGACTAGACTACCGAGATAATCTGCGGTCTGGCGCGGCGCTCATTTCGCATTGGCCCGATGGTACGGACCGAGCGCAGCTAAGGCTTCGTTGACGAAGCTCGTATCGACGACCCGATCCACGGTTACGCTGCCGTCGATCTGATGCGTATCCTTGAAGAACTGCCAATCCTTGCGCATGCTGTCGAGACTGACTTTGCCGTCGGGATTGAGCGCGGGCGGTGTCGTTGCCTTGTAGACATCGGGATTTTTGATTGGCGTGTATTTGGTCAGGATCGATATGACTTCGGGCGCGGTTGGGCCGGTGAGCGTACCGTTGATGATGGCGTCATCATAAAATCGGGCGGCGCGGATATAGGCGCGGGCGAATTTCTTCCCGCTATCCCGGCCCTTGTTGAGGAAGCTTGCGCCGAAGATCAGCACCGCGCTTTGCTGGTTCGGGTAGAATTTTCCGATGCGCGCGAACACAACCGCGGCGCCGGTTTTCAAGGAGTTGGTCAGCGCGGGTTCTGCGGTCAGGCCGGCATCGATTGCGCCATTGACGTACGCCGCCGGATGCTGTGGAAACCCCATATAGACGACGGTCGCGTCGCCCCATTTCAAACCGCCGCGCTTCAAGGCCTCGTTCAGCACCGACTCGTCGCTCGATCCGGCGCCCGACACCGCGACCTTGAGTTCCGCGCAGGTCAACGAAATCCTTGAACTTGCCGCTATCGACAAGCTCTTTCCGCACCAGCAGGGCGGCGTGGCCGAAATCCGGGTCGTGATGCGCTTTGTCGGCGATCACCTTCATGTCGACGCCGCGCGCCACGGCATTGTAGAGCGCGGACGATACCGCACCGCCGCCGGCGTCGAGTTCACCCGTGCCGAGTGACGGCACCATCTTGGCTGCGGAATTGAACGTCACGAAATCGACGTCCAAGCCCTCATCCTTGAAATAGCCTTTGGCGTCGGCGATGAAAAAGGGCGCGTCCGTGGTCGAGTTGACGATGCCAACATGGACGGTTTCGGCTGCGCGGCAGGAGCTTGCGGCCGCTACGCCAATCGCGCATCCCGCAGCGACCGCCAACATGCCCATCAAACGCTGGATCAGGTGATGCATAATGTCCTCTTTGCGTAGGTGCCGATCGCGTGTTCGCCGACAGAGCAAAAAACGATCGGCGCGGTGGCGCACCGGATCGTCACTCGATGTGCACGTTTGCGGTTTCTATGACGCGTTTCCACAGTGCCGTGGTTGCGGCGATGGTGGCGATCAATTCCTCCGGCGAACTCCCCACCGGGCGTGCGCCCATTGCAACGATGCGTGCGGAGACGTCAGGAGCATGGATGGCGGCGGAAATCGCCTTCGACAACGTCCGCACCACCGGCTGCGGTGTGCCGTGCAGAACCGCGAACGCAAACCAGCTTTCCGACTCAAAATCGGAAAGGCCTTCCTCGGTCGCGGTGGGAACGTCCGGCAATGAAGCGGAGCGCTGCCGGCTTCCGACCGCGAGAGCGCGAACTGCACCGGCGCGGATCTGGCTGAGAATCGAGGGTATGCCGTCCCACATCATGTCGACGTGGCCGCCGATGACGTCGGTCCAGGCGAGCGACGCGCCCCGGTACGGGACATGCCTCATCTCGACATGGGCGATCTGATCGAGAAGCATTGCGGAGAGTTCGCCCGTCGAGCCATTGCCCTGAGACGCAAAGGTCAATTCGCCAGGGTGCGCCCGCGCGTAGGTGATCAATTCGGGCAGGCTCGTAATCGGCAGTTTCGGATATATGCCGAGCACGTTTGGTGCGACCGCCGCGAGCGAGACCGGAACGAAGTCGCGGTCGGGATCATATGGCAGATTTTTGTAAAGGAGCTTGTTGGTCGTGAACACCGGCGACGTGGCGAAAAGCAGCGTGTAGCCGTCAGCGGGAGATTTGGTAACGTCGTCGACGCCGATAATGCCGTTGGCGCCGGGCCGATTTTCAACAACAACCGGTTGCGACCATGTCGCGCTCAGCTTTTCGGCGACGAGTTGGGCAATAACGTCGAGTGAACCGCCCGGGGCGAATGGCGCGATGATTTTGACCGTCCTCGACGGAAATTCGTCCGCGTGGCCATGATCAATGCAGGCCCCGGTCAGGCTCGCGACAATCACCGATAGAATCGACAGCACGCGGCAACGCTCAAACGTCATGATGCTTCCATTGCATTGGCAACGAGAGAGAACGAATAGAAGCAAGAATCAGGCCCGACGGGCATCATGTACCGCGCTTCGGCGCGATCGGTCGCTAACCGAAACCAGCGTTATCGTCACGCCTTGCGAAGATCGATGATCTCGATGCAGTTCCCGTCGGCATCGTGAAAGTAAGCGTGGCGGCCGGGAAACGTGATATGGCCTTCGTCGGAATATTTGATCATTTCAACGCCGCGCGCCTTCATGATGGCAAGCGCCCGGTCGAATTCATCGGGCTCGACCATGAAGGCGTGATGGTGCGCATCGTCGCCCGGTTCGTTCGGATTCACGTGGTTGGGCATTTTCGCCAGCACAAAATAGCTGCCGCCGCATTCCATGAATGCGTAGCGGTCGCCGATGCGCATGATCTTGCAGCCGAGGACCTCCGAATAAAACTTCGCTGCCGATTTGTGATCGCGTACGCCGATGGTGAAATGCAGGATGCCGGTCGTTTTGATCGTGTCTTTGGCCGACACCGGGGGTATGGCGAGCGCCGTATCTGCCATCGGCATGCTCCTTCTTCATTGGCCCGATGCAGGGCCATCGCTCATGATAACACCGAGCAAAATCGTTCGACAAAATCTCTCATTGGCCGACGTCGATTGCAATCGAATTGTGACGCGCGCGCAACGCGAGCCGGCAAGCGCGTACACGTCATGTTGCAGCGGTGGCAGCTTGCGCCAAATCACAGCGTGCGGCGGCGGATTTCCTCGATAACGATGCTGTTGTCCTCCTCACCCTCGCCGTGGCGCACGCAGGCTTCGAGGACGTCGGCATGAACCTCCAAAAGTGGCAATTGCTGGCCAACCCGGCGCGCCTGATCGAGCATGAGATGGATGTCCTTCAAGTGCTGGCGCGCACGTCCTTCCGCCGCAAACTCCCCGCTGATCATCTTCGGTCCTTTGGTCTCCATGACCTGCGAGGCCGCCGCCGACCCGCGCGCCACGTTCAGGAACGCCGCAGGATCGAGACCAAGCCGCGCGGCAAAGACCAGGCCCTCGGCGAGGGCCAGCCGATTGAGGCCGAGAATGAGATTGACCGCGAGCTTCGCCCGTCCGCCATCGCCGACCTTGCCGATGTGGAATCGCTTGGGAAACAAAGCATCGAGCACCGGAGCCGCGTCGGCGGCGATCTGGGTATCGCCGCCGATCAGGCCGACGCCGTCGCCCCGGCGGACCTGCTCGCTCGCGCCCGACACCGGCGTATCGAGAAAGCGCAGTTTTCCCTCGACGCGTGCGCCGAGCGCGGCGATGCGGTCCGGGTCGCAGGTGCTGGTGCACAGGACGATCTTGCCTGTCGCGGCAGGAAGGAGTGCGTGCTCGACAACGTCCTCGACTTGTTCGGTGTTGAAGACGGCGAGCACGATTGGATCGCAAACCGTTGCAATGTCGGCGATGGGTGCGGCGCGCCCGCCCATATGCGCCAATCGCTCGGTTTTCGCCGGATCGATGTCGAACCCGATGACGGAAAAGCCCGCCGCCATGAGGCGGCGCGCATAGACCTCACCCATCAGGCCCAAGCCGATCAGTCCTACAGGCTTACGCTCGGACATCGCTTCGCCGGCTCCTCACTCCTCAGCATCACAGCTTGCGCAGAACCGAACTGCGATTCAACCGGCGACCGAGGGAGCGCGCCATCGTGATGCGACGCAACGGCGAGCCGTCAATTGTTCTTGGCACCCTCGAAGATCCAGGTCCAGATGTTGCTGCGTAGGCATTCAGGAAGAGGCTTATGTCCGTGCGGCATCTGGATCTTCGCTCGGCCTTCTATGAGCACCACCAGATTGCTGCTGTCGGGCTGGCCAGGAATCACCATCGCTCCGAACTTGGTACCCTTCATCAAGCCGTCGTAACTCGTCAAATCCAGCCCGCTCGCCTTGTAACCTTCGCCGCCGGGCTGATGACATGACACACACCACCCCTTGAGAATGGGGGCGATATCTTCAGCGAAACTGATCCGCGCTTGTTGCGCGCAGGCTTGGTGCATCGGCGCTACGAATGTGGCTCCGCCGAGAGACAGACCACCGGCGGCGACGCTGACGAGCATAAGGTTTGATTTTCTCATGGGCTGCCCTTCGGCTTGTGCGTTAGCAATTTGGCCAATGCCTCCCTCGGGCATTGGCCAAGCTTTTGTTACGCCCTGGGCAGCGGAGCCGTTGTGATCTAGATCAATCCCTTCGTTCCCCGGCCAGGGCGACGATCGTCTGGCTTAACGTCTCGCGAGGGCATAAAATTAAGCGAACTTGGGAGGTGAGTTGAAATGAGCACGATGACCGCCGAAAAAATCGAAACCTTGAGCGCCTGCTTCGGGACCTATCCGCAAACCCAGGCGCTCAAGAGCGGCCAGATCAAATCGGACCGCGTCAAGCTTTCGTTGACCGAGATCAACCCGGTCTACAAGGCTTTCCTGATGATGGCGCGCGAGCAGAAGTTTGATGTCTGCGAGATGGCGCTCGTCACCTACCTCCAGGCCAAGGCTTACGGCAAGCCGATCACGCTGATGCCGGCGACCATGATGGGCCGCTTTCAGCACGGCACGATGCTGTACAATTCGGAGCGCGGCACGGTGACCCCGGCAAGCCTTCCCGGCCGCCGCATCGGCGTACGCTCATTCGCGCAGACCACGGGTTGCTGGCTGCGCGGCATTCTGTGGAAGGACTATGGCCTCGATCTCTCCACGGTGAAGTGGGTGACGTTCGAGGATGCTCATTTGGCCGAATTCCGCGATCCGCCGGGCGTCGAGCGCGCCGCCGACGGCAAGGACATGACCAAGATGGTGCTCGATGGGGAGCTCGATGCCGCGATCTTCGGCGGCGTCATGCCGACCGACCCGCGGCTCAAAAGCGTCATCCCCGAGCCGGACAAGGCGGCGCAGGAATGGCACAAGAAGTACGGCGTCGTGCCGGTCAACCACATGGTCGTGGTCAAGAACACACTGTCGAAATCCGATCCGGGCGCGGTGCGTGAAGTTTTCCGCATGCTGCACGAGAGCAAGAAGGCCGCCGGACTGCCGAAACCCGGTGCTATCGACACCATCCCGTTCGGCTTCAATGCGCTCAAGCCGGCGCTCGATCTGATGTCGAGCTATGCGCTGGAAATGAAGATCATTCCGCGCCGCTATTCGGTCGAGGAATTGTTCGACGACACGACGCGCGCCCTGCAGGCTTAGTCTTTGCGGCGTTCTGGCAGCCGATTTGGCCGTCATCCGGAGGTTGTCGCACGGCGAACCCCGAGGGTGACGGCCGAAGCGCGTTGACCGTGACGCTCCGAGGGCAGCTTTGCGGCCAACTCTGATCACGGAACGCAGTGCGTCAACCTTTGTGGCGCGCGCCCCAACAATTCCTCACATTCCGACATAATCCGTCACGCTTCCGCCCCGGCAGCCGTTTGTGATTGCCTCGGCCATTCGGTCACGAGGTGAGGGGATGTGCGGCCGGGGACTTGCTGCCGTTCTTTCCGTGTTTGCCTGCATATTTGTCGCGATCGCTGCATGCGGAAGCGCCCGCGCGGCGGATCCGGCGGATTCCGCGATCATGGTCGCCGGCAATCGGCACGTTGGCGCGGACGCCATCCGATCGTATTTCCACACTGGTGCCGAAGGGCGGTTCGATGAGGAGGCACTCAACGCGGGCTTGAAGAGCCTCTATGCCACCGGACTTTTCCAGAACGTGAAAATCTCGCGCAATGACGGCCGCGTCGTGGTGCAAGTTGTCGAAAATCCAACGATCCGTCACCTTGCCTTCGAGGGCAACAAGAAGATCAAGGATGACGATCTCAAGAAGGGTTTGCAATCGAAAGAGAACGGTCCGCTGTCGCCCGCGTTCGTTCAGGGCGACGTAACGCAAATCATCGCGCAATACCGCCAGCACGGCTATTTCGACGCGCGGGTCGATCCGAAAACGATCAAGATCAACGACGGCCGCGTCAATCTCGTCTTCGAGATCAAAGAGGGCGACAAGCTCGCGGTCAGGAAAATTCTGTTCGCCGGCAACAGCGCTTTCGCTGCCAACAAGCTCAATGGCGTCATCAAGACCGGCCAAACGAATCTTTTGAGCTTTCTGCTCGATAACGACTCCTATGACGCCGACAAGGTCGAGAACGATCGTGAGTTGCTGCGCCAATTTTATCTCGCGCACGGCTATGCGGATGTGCAGGTTCGCGCTTCGGCGAGCTACGAGGCCGATAAGAAGGGCGTCGTGCTGACATTCAGGCTCGACGAAGGCCCGCAATATCGCTTCGGAAAAGTCGAAATCGAGTCGGCCGTCACCGGCGTCGATCCGCGGTCGTTGAGCCAGTACCTGCGCACGCACGGTGGCGAGACTTACGACGCCGATGCAGTGAACAAGACCGTCGACGCTCTGACGATGCAACTCGCCAGGAGCGGCGAGCCTTTTGCCAGCGTCTTTGCGCGCAACGATCGGCGGCCCGATCGTCGCCTGATCGATCTCACCTACGAGATCGAGCAAGGCAGGCGCGTCTATGTCGAGCGCATTGAGATTCAGGGCAATACCAAAACGCGCGATGACGTCATCCGCCGCGAGTTCGATTTCGGCGAAGGTGACGCTTACAATCGTGCGCTGGCGGACCGCGCCGAGCGGCACTTGAAGGGGCTCGGCTATTTCAAGAGCGTGAAAATCACCACGCGGCCGGGATCGTCGCCCGATCGGATCGTCGTCGATGTCGCTGTTGAAGACCAGCCCACCGGCGATTTCTCGATCGCGGGCGGCTATTCGACCTCTGACGGCATGCTGGCGCAGGTCAGCATCAGCGACAGGAATCTTTTGGGCACCGGCTACGCGGGAAAGGCGTCGGTGACCTATGGCCAGTACGTCAGGGCATTCGAGCTTGGCCTCACCGATCCGTATTTTCTTGGCCAGAGGATGTCGGCCGGCGTCGATCTGTTCGGCAAGGAAACATTCGCCAACACCAATCAGTCCTACGACAGCACGCTTTACGGCGCCAAGTTTTCGCTCGGCACGCCGCTGACCGAGAACCTTGGCATGACGTGGAATTATTCGATCTACAATCAGGGCGTTGCGCTCGATCCGGCGAGCGGAACGGCTTCGCTCCCTATCCAGCAAGCAGCGCAGGCGGGTCCGGCCTGGGTTTCGTCCGTGGGCACCAGCGTGACCTACTCGACGCTGGATAATCCCAAGAGCCCGACCAGCGGCGTTCGCGTTCAGACCAACAATGACTTTGCCGGACTCGGCGGCGCCGCCAAATTTGCGCGGACCACCGAAGACGTCCGCTACTATCACCCGATTGTCGGCGACCTGGTCGGCATGGTGCGGGCGCAGGGCGGTTACGTGGCGCCCTGGGGCGGGCAGCAATTGCCGCTGCTCGACGGCTTCTTCGGTGGACCCCAATTGGTGCGCGGCTTCGCGCCTAACGGTTTCGGGCCGCGCGACCTCACACCCGGCACGACGATGGATAATGTCGGCGGCAATATCTATTGGACGACGACGGCCGAGCTGCAGGCGCCGATGCCGCTGGTTTCCGCCGACGCCCAATTGAAGGTGGCGCTGTTCTCCGACACCGGCAGCCTGTGGGCCAACAGCGCCTCGGGCGTTTCAAGCCTGACATCGTCGCTGTCGCCGTCTCAGCAGATCGCCAATTCGCGCGCCATCCGCTCTTCGGTCGGCGCGAGCCTGATCTGGGATTCGATGTTCGGGCCGATCCGGGTCGATTACGCCTATCCGATCGCCAAGCAGTCTTATGACGTGACCCAACGCTTGAGTTTCAGCGCGGGCGCGTTTTGAACAGAGAGAGATGACAAATCGCTTGGTTAGTTTAGCCTCGCCACAGCGGGGCAAATTGCGTGGCGACGACGTCCTCATAAGGCATGTCGCCGTCGAGAATGCCCTGTCGCCGCGAGAAGGCCGCCATGCCGGCGACGAATTCCGGTGACAGCGAAGCATCGTAGTAGGGCAGATCGCGGCGAATGAGCTCTGCGATCAGTGCGGCTTCGGACGGCGGAAACAGCTTGTTTCCGACTTCGGTGGAGCGCGCCACGTTCGCCTTGAGCGCGGCCTGGGTTTTGACGATGGCGCGTACGGCGGCGGCGGCCTTGTCCGGAGATTTTGCAATGAATGCATCGGTGGTGGCCATGGTCGCCGCCGTATAGTTGAAGCATGGCTTTGGCCCGTCGCCGCGCCGCACGTCCAGCACAATGGTGCCAATGCCGCGCCGCACGGCAACCTCTGCGCCCATGCCGTTCGCCCAGAATCCGTCAATCTTGCGATCCTCCAGCGCCTTCGCCGCGGTGACGCCGAAATTGACGCCGGCGCCGAGCGAACCCGGCACCGGCGCGATCGTCACCTTGTCGCGATCGAGATCGATCCCGGCCTCGATCAGCAGACCGCGCAAACCCTTGTCGACCCACGGCGCGGCGCCGATGCTGCGGCCCTTGACGACGGAGATGTCGCCGCGCCGCGCCTTGAATTCCGCATGCATGACCAGAAACCAATACATGCCCTGCGCCTGAGCGCAGATCAGCTTCGCGCCGCGAAAATCGGGAAATGCGGCGAGCGCCGAATGCGCCGAGCCGCCGACGAAATCGACCACGCCGTCGCGCAACGCCTCGTAAGCCCTATCGACCGGAAAGATCAGCTCGAGCGAAATGTCGAGACCTTCGGCTTTGAAGAATCCGAGCTCGACCGCAGCCTCGGCGGGAAAATACGAATTCGAGATCATGTCCGGGACGGCGAGCTTCATAATCCTTGATTCCTCTGATCGTCACCGCCGGGCTCGACCCGGCGGTCCACGCGAAGTGTCACCTTAAGGCTTTGATTTGCTGCGTCTCAGCATGGATGCGCGGTTCGAGCCCGCGCATGACGATGAAAACGGAGAAGTGTGAAGACACGCGTCTACTGCTTCCCATCCAACAGCCAGCCGAATTTTTCTTTCGCCCGGCGCGCGACCTCGGGGCTCGGTGTGTTGGTGGGTGGAAATTTCTCCCGCCATGCCCACGGCCGGCAGGCATCGATCACGGCAACCGAATGTGTCATGTCGCCGACGGCGCGCTTCGACGGCGGCAACGCCGGATCGGCAGGTGAATCCCACGATCCGTTGATGAACTGGATCGACTGCGCCGGATCGGTGCGTGTCAGCATCGCCCACAGCAGATGATCGAGGTTGGTCACGTCGACATCGTCGTCGACGACGACGATGTATTTCGACGCGTAAGCCGAAGCGCCGCATTGTGCGGCGACGTGGCCGGTTTGCACGGCGTGGCCGGGATAGCGCTGTTTGATCGCGATGGCATGAAACAGCCGCGCGGCGCCGATCTCGTGACACCATACCTGCTGCACGCCCGGCACGCCGGCATTGGCGATGTTCTGTTTGATGGTCGCCGAACGCAGCACGGCGCGATAGCGCGCCATCTCGTCGGGCCCTGCGCCCATCGGCGGCACGCCGACGAGGATCGGGTCGTTGCGGTGATAAATCGCCTTGATGTCGAGAACGGTGGCGGGTCGTGCGCCGCCGGCATAATGGCCGGTCCATTCGCCGAACGGGCCTTCCACCTCGCGCCGCTGCGGCGTCACATAGCCTTCGAGTACGATCTCGGCTCCGGCAGGAAAGGGCAGGCCAGTGACCTTGCCGCGGACCATTTTCATCGGTCGGCCGCGCAAGCCGCCGACGATATCGATTTCGAACACGCCGTAGGGTGCCTCGAGACCACCATAGAAGAAACTCAGCGGATCGCCGCCGAGCACCATCGCCACCGGCATCGGCTCGCCGCGCTTGAAATATTTGTCGCAGTGAATCGCGCCGTGATGGCCCGCCGCCAGAATGATGCCGACGGAATTTTTGTCATGCACTTGCGCCCGGTAGGCCCCGGCATTGAGCCAGTTTTCCTCCGGATCACGGGTAATGCTGTAGGTGCCGGTGCCGATATAGCGGCCGCCGTCTTTCTCGTGCCAGATCGGCGCCGGGAATTTCGTGACGTCGATGTCGTCCCCGGTGAGCACGTTCTCCAGCACCGGTCCGTCCTCGACGATCTCGTGCGGAATGATCCTTTGTTTCTCCAGATAGGCCTCGCGGTAGGCGTCGCTCAATTCCCATTTCGTGAGATGCTCGGGAAAGCCGAGCGTCATGTTGCGGCGTTTGCCGGCGAACATGTTGAGCAGCACGCGAAAGCCTTTGGGGCAATCGGCGATGTCGTCGAACACAACGCACGGCCCGTTTTCGGCCCGCAATACCGCTTCGGCGGCAAGCCCGATGTCTTCCTGCCAGGTTGCACCGCGCACGTTGCGCACTTCGCCGAGGCCCTCGGCGAACGAGAGCCATTCACGTAAATCGTCGTATGCGATCGCAGCCTTGACGTTGCTGTTCTGGTTCATGGCGCTTTCCTCCGGCGGGCCGGTCAGGATGGCCGTCACGCCGCACTTGTCAATGCCGGTTTGGGGAACCGTAAGCCACAGCGGCCGATGTGCGAACAAATCGCCCGCGCGTGCGCCGACGAAAAAGCGCCAAGAGCGCTCTACCAGCTCGCCGAGGATTGCGAAGAGGCGGCTGCCAGCAAATGGCGACTTTGGCGGCTTTTCCTTCGGGCCGCCTGCGGCCTAGAGGGTTATTGGGACAGAGCGCCGCGCATCCCGCGCTCGCTCATCGGTTGCGAAATCCGTTGGAAATCGCTTCCACGCGCGTTCCCTGGTTCTCGGACGGTCGTTTGGAGCAATCGCTGTCGCCCTCATCCTTCAGGTCACCGGTCTTGTTGTTCAACTGGTACTGACGGCAATCCGCGCGATTGGGCAAGGAAATGACGATCGAACCGGAGTAGTTGGCGGCAGTCGGTGGAGCGACTTTTGGCGCTTCCTTGCTGGCGGCGACGTACATCAGGCCGCCGACCGCCATGACGGCCATAAACGCAGTCGTAGCGACAATGACAGAGCCCAAAGTCCCCTTTCGTTTGGACTTGGCAGCCCCTTTAGCGCGAGTTGACCCCATAGCGCGTCTCCAACACGTTTTTGGCCGTCTCGTTTCGGCCTGAGCGACTCCGACCATACGCTCTATTTGTAAACCACAATCGAACGCCGGCTGTTTTTGTTGGCCGATCGGACGACGGTCGCCCCCGGAAATTGTTAAAAAAGTGTTGCGGCATCCCGTTCAAGATTTCTGACGGCCCAATTTGGACGTCACCCGTCGGGGCGCTTGGATAAGACTGCGGCCATTGGCGTGTCCGCTGAGCAGATCCCGGCGCGGCGTTGACAACACCGGCCCGGTCCCGCCGATAATGCCTGTTCCGGGACGGCGGGTTCGGGTATTGCAAGTCCGAACCGTCGCATGTTTGAGGGAGCGTCGCGCCATGAACCGCCCACAGCAGGGATTTCCACCCATCCTCGACAAGCGCGGCGAGCCGCATGTGCATCGCTTTGAAGCGCAGCGCTGGCTGATCGATAACGTCATTCGCGCCAACGGCATCGACTGGGACCAGCCGCGCTCGCTCTACATCCATGGGCCGTGCGGCATGGAGGCCAACGCCGATTTCGCGGGCATTCGCGAACGGGTGAAGAAAATGGCCGATATCGGGCCAGCCTTTGCCGCCGTCGCCCGCCGCCGCGAGGCCAAGGCCAATGCGGCCGCGCAGGCGGATCGCAAAGTCACCGCGCGCGACAATTTCTTCATGGCGGCGGTGCACTGGGGCGCGGCGCAGTGGCCGTACGACGAAAACGACGAGACGAATATCGCCTACAACAACAAGAAGCGCGAATGCTACGCCAAGTACGCCGCGCTTGCCGATCATCACGTCGAGGCGGTCTGGGTGCCTTTCAAGGACAAGGCCATACCGGCATGGCTGCATCTGCCGCCCGGATATTCCGGCGGCCGGCTGCCGGTCGTGATCTCGATTCCCGGCATGGACAGCTACAAGGAGTTGCAGGTCGGGCTCTACGGCGACCGTTATCTCAATCGCGGCATGGCGGTGCTGGCGATCGACGGGCCGGGCCAATACGAGGCGCCGATGATCGGTCTCTATTTCACCATGGAAAACTGGATGGCAACCGGGCCGGTTCTGCTCGATTGGATTGCCGGGCGTCCCGAACTTGATGCAACCCGCGTCGGCGTTTCCGGAACCAGCTTCGGATCGCTGTTCGGCACGGTGCTGACGGCGAACGAGCCGCGCGTGAGGGCGTGCGCGGTGATGTCGGTCTGCCACGAGCCGGGCTGCCACACGATTTTCCAGGAAGCGTCGCCCACCTTCAAGAAACGCTTCATGTACATGTCGGGCATCACCGACGAAGCCGAATTCGACGAGTTCCGCAAGACGATCACCTGGGAGGGCCACGCCGACAAAATCCGGGTGCCGTATCTCTGCGTCGCCGGCGAAGCGGAGGAATTGAGCCCGCTCGAACATTCCGAGCGGCTGATGGCGGCGCTTAACGGGCCGAAGCAGATGGTCGTCTATCAGGAATCGCGCCATTCCGTCGGCAATGTTCCTGCCGCCAATCTCGGGCCGTTCCCGCCGATCCTGGTCGCCGACTGGCTCGCCGACCGCCTCGCCGGAAAATCCTTTGTCAGCGAGCGCTGGTACGTCACCGGCTCGGGCGAGATCAACAAGACGGCGTACTGAACGGCGCTTCAACGCGCGATCGCTTCGAGGCGGCGCTTGGTGACGGCGGGCCCGAAAACGCCGATGACGGCGGCGACCGCCATCATGGCGCCCGCGATGAATCCGAACACGCCCATGGTGCCGTAACGGCCGAGGAAGAAGGCGATGATGAAGCCGGAGAAGATGGCGCTGAACCGGCTCCACGAATAGACGAAGCCCACCGCCTTGGCGCGAATCCGGGTCGGATAGAGTTCGGCCTGATAGGCGTGGAAAGCAAACGACATCCAATTGTTGCACATCGTGATCAGGACGCCGAACGCGATGACGCCGATCGCGGTGGCCTGTCGCGCGAAGAAAATGCCGAAGACGGCGATGCCGATCGCCGCCCACGCGATCTGCCATTTACGCTCAAACCGGTCGGCGAAGACGACACCGACCAGCGGGCCGATCGGCGCGGCTATCGCGATGATGAAAGTGTAGGCCAGCGACTTCGTGACTTCGATCCCCTGCGAAACGAGCAGTGTGGGAACCCAGCTCGCGAAGCCGTAATAGCCGATCGTCTGCAGCAGGTTGTAGATGATCAGCATAACGGTGCGGCCGCGGTAGGTTTCATTCCAGATCTCCGCCCAGGCGCCGGCTTGGCGTTCGTCTTCACCGGCCACGGCTTGCGGCGGCGGCAGGTCCCGGCCGGTCTCGGCGCGAATGCGGCGCTCCATGTCGTCGACAATGCGCTCGGCGTCGGCGCGGCGGCCGTGCTGCTCAAGCCAACGCGGGGATTCCGGCAGGCTGCGGCGGATCCACCAGATGACGAGCGCGCCAAATGAGCCGATGATGACCACCCAGCGCCAGCCATCCAGGCCGAAAATCGTCCGCGGCACCAGAATCCAGGCCAGGAAGGCCACCACAGGCACCGCCGTGAACATGACGAACTGATTGTAGGCAAAGGCAGAGCCGCGGTGCTCCTTGGGTGCAAGCTCCGACACATAGGTGTCGATGTTCACCAGTTCGACGCCGAGGCCGATACTGGCGATCAGCCGCCAGAAGTCGATGGCCTGCGGCGTGTCCTGAAACGCCATGACGAGCGCGCCGATCGAATACCAAAGCAAAGCGAGCGTGAAGATGGAGCGGCGTCCGAAGCGGTCGGAGAGCCAGCTGAATGCCAGCGTGCCGATGAAAAGTCCGGTAAAGAGCGCGGCCACGAAACTGGCGAAGCCAAGCAGGTCGAACAGCCCTTGCGTGGTCGGTTTGAAGATTCCGGCCTTGAACAGCCCCAGCGCCACATAGGCGGTGAAAAAGAGGTCGTAGAATTCGAACCAGCCGCCCAGCGACAGCAGCGTGATCAATCTTCGCATGTGGCGCGAAGGCGGCAGACGATCGAGACGCGCCGCGACTGTGACCGCCGTATCGGTCGACATGTGAGCCCCCCTTTGTCGTATTTCTTGTTTCAATCGACCAGCGCTCGTCTCCGCGGAAGCCGGGACTTCCAGCACGCGAAGACGGCCGCGCTATCATCTGAATTCGCGCCTTGGCGCGAAGGCGCGGGATATGGTCTAGCACTTTGCCGGCGCTGATCGGCGTCCGTCGCTCTCCGGCCGGACCCTCAGCGCCTTGGTCAATTGGCCGGTGCCGTAATAGGTCACGATCGTGATGGTGATCTCGACGATCTGTTGCGGATTGAACTGCTTGGCGAACGCGTCGTAGGTCGCGTCGTCGACATCGCCGCCATGCTCGTCGAGCGCCTCCGTGTAGGCGAGCAGGGCGCGCTGCTTTTCATCGAACAGATTGCTCGCCCGCCAATCCGGCAATGCTGCGATTTGCGCCTCCGTCATGCCGCACGCCTTCGCCAGTGGAATGTGCTGATCGAGCTCGTAGTCGGAATGGAGAATCTGGCCGGTGCGCAGGATTGCCATCTCGCGGATGAGCGGCGGCGTGATGACGTCGTAACGCAGCGCATAGGCCATATCGAGCCGTGCCTTGGCGAGCGCCGGCGCAAAGCCCTGCACCAGATGGATGTTGAGCGGCTGTCCGCCCTTGGCGTGGATTTTGGCGAACATCTCTTTCAGGTACGGATCGGACGGATCCGGCAGCGTCGGCAGGCGCGACACAGGAGCGTCCTCACTGTGGATTTGGCTTGTGAACAGCACCGAAAGCGCGGTTGCGGCAAGCAGTGCTAATGCGCGCGTGGCGTTTGTCATGGCGGTCCTCCGGAAGGTCTCGTATCAGCGGCGTTAGGTGTTGGCATGTCATCATCCGCGGATGCGGATGATCCAGTAAACGCGTAGCGTGAGGTTAATTCCGAGAGTACTGGATGCTCCGCTTTCGCGGAGCATGACAGGTCAGGAATCATTGCCGCCGGTCTTATACGGCTCTCCCTAGTGTGGCGGTTCAGAAGTCCGCATCATTTTCGCCGCGACCCCGTCATGCGGACTTCTGAACCAAAGCCACACTAAATCAATAAGTTGCTAGTGTCCCTCGATTCCATGTTCGCTAACGGAGGATGCCGCGACAATGATGCGATTCGGAAGCGGGACACTAGGCGGCGTTCGCCTTTGCGGTCCGATAGTATATGACCTCCTCGGATATTTTGATTAGGTGATCATGTCCATGGATGTGTTCGAAGCGGTCGATTCCCGCATCTCCTGCCGCTGGTTTCTCGACAAACCTGTCGATCCCGCAATCGTCCGGGATATCATCGCACGCGCGTCGCGCGCGGCGTCCGGCGGTAATCTCCAGTCGTGGCAGGTCTATGCGCTGACCGGCGCGCCGCTCGCCGACATCAAGCGCCTGGTCGCGGAATTCATTGCCGGCCACGACCCGCGCCACGACGATGCCGAGTACCCGATCTACCCCAAGACGATGTGGGAGCCCTATAAATCGCGCCGCGAAGAGCACGGCGTGCAGCTCTATGGTGCGCTCAAGATCGCTCGCGACGATGCCGAGGGACGGCTCGAACAGTACAAGCGCAACTTCCAATTCTTCAATGCACCGGTCGCGCTCTTTATCGCCATCGATCGCAAGCTGGGGCCGGGTCAGTGGGCCGATCTCGGCGGCTACATCCACGCGCTGATGTTTCTCGCCCGTGGCTACGGTCTCGACACCTGTCCGCAGGAATCCTGGGCCCGAATGCATCACATCGTCGGCCCGTTCGTCAAAATGCCGGCGGAGCAGATGCTGTTCTGTGCCGTCGCGATCGGCTATGGCGACCACTCGGCATCCGGCAAACAGCTTCCGCTCGCCGCGCGCGGCGCCGGCAGAGTTCTGCCGGTTCTTGGGCTTCGAATAAGCTACTCAGGGAAATCGCGCGGCATGCGTTGCCGCGCCTCGCGCTCGGGAGCGCCGATGTTGTGCGGCGTCGCTTCGAGAATGTTTTGGCGCGCCTGCGACTGCACGCGGGGCGGCACGCGGTCGAGCGCATGTTTCAGGCACACATGCGGGTCGCCGCCGCAGCTGCGATGTCGCCGGCACGCTTTGCGCCGGCACGTCCGCCACAATGCGAACGCGTTGCAATAGCGTCGTTGCTGCAGCTCGCCTTCGATCGCGACGCGCTGCGCATGGTCGACCGGCCTCAACTTCGGTCTGCGCTTGAGCCCCGCCTTCAGCATCGCGGCAAGCATCCGAAATTCGGCATTTTCCATGACACATGCTCCCGCGTTCTCGCGGCGCGTTTTTGCGCCCGAGTGATGCCACGCCATGCAAAATTCTTGCGCCGCCTTTGATTTTGCCGGACCCGACCGGCGGTGGAACCGGCTGGGTCGCGATCAATCGCAGCGCACGAACGAAAGTCTTTTGTCATTGCGAGCGTTAGCGAAGCAATCCAGTTCGGCATCCTCGGTTTGGATTGCTTCGTCGCTTTCGCTCCTCGCAATGACGAAGAAAAACAAAAAGGAAGGGCGAGACGGTTTCTTGCTGCCCCCGGGTTTCGTTGCACTCAACCCGGGCTACGAGCTGCGAACTTCGCTTTCGCTCCTCGCAATGACGAAAGAAAAACAAAAAGGAAGTGGAACGCCGAAAGACGCTGTTCCGTAACCTCCGCATCTGACGATGCGGCACGCGGCCACGCCGACAAGTGTACGCAGTCTGCGCACCTTGTCTGCGGCCGCGCACGCCTGCCGGCGTTCCACCGCGGCTCTTGCCCAAGGGACTGCTCATCCCAAAGGCTCAGCATCGGGCCAGGCTTCCCGCGACGCGGCGCCGAGACGCGGCGGGGTGCTCCCGCCGGCGCCGGTCCCGGTTGCAGCGATGCACCTCGCGCGCCGGTCATAGTGCCGGCGGGCTGATGCCCGAGCCGCCCGGGAACGGTTTGCAAAGCCGCTCGCGGGCACCGTCCTCGCTCCATGACGCGGTGTGCCTCCGCGCCACGTCCTTCAGTGAGCGAGATTTCAAGCTATGCAATGTAACCAAAATAGTGACAATGTCAAGGGTCGTGTCGCATTATCAGAGACGAGTCGCTTCCTGACAGGTTTTCGGCGTTGATCGACGCGGCTAATACCAGCGGTGTTAGCCACCGACGCCTTGTCTTGTCATCATCCGCGTTGGCGGATGATCCAGTAACCGTTGAGCCACATTGAACGCTGTGAGTTCAGGATGCTCCGCCGGAGCCTGTCATCGAGCGGGCCACTTCGGGCCGGACCCGGTGGCGGAGCATGAGGGCTCAGGATTTGTCGCCGCGGGTATAAGATACCGCGGTGAGATATTAGCCAAGATGCGTCGACATCCGACATCCGACAGCAGACGATTCTGCAAACGACGCGAAGGGCCCATTAAGGGAAAAGCAAATCACAGCAAAAATAGCGGCCTATTCGATCACCTCGTCGGCGCGGGCGAGCAATTGTGCGGGCACGTCAATGCCAAGTGCCTTGGCAGTTTTGAGGTTGATCACCAATTCGAATTTCGCAGGTTGCACGATTGGCAGATCGCCTGGCTTGTCGCCTTTGAGAATTTGGCCACTATAGAGGCCCACTTGGTGCCAGGCGTCGGTGAGATTGCTGCCGTAACTCATCAGTCCACCGGCAGCGACGTGCTCGCGCCAACCGTACACCACGGGCAATGCGTAACGCGTCTCAAGCATGGCGATTTGTTTGTACCGGACCGTGAAGAATGGCCGGTCGCTGACCAGTAACGCATCGATCCGGCGCTCGACCGCCGAAGCGAAAGCTTCCTCGACCTCAGCGCTCGTTGTCGCCGTCAGGAAGGAAACCTGAATCCCAATCTTGCGCGCCGCCGCGCCCATGTCGGCCATGTCCGGGCCTTCGGGATCCTGCGGATTCGCAAGGACAGCGACGGAGACCGCCTTTGGCAGCAGATCGCGTAGAAGTTCGAGGCGCTTGTTCCACATTGCGGCGGTGGCGAACACTGTCACGCCGGTCAGGTTGCCGCCCGGTCGGTTGAAGCTCGCGGCCAAGCCGCCTTTGACTGGATCGTCCCCGGTGATGAAGACGATCGGGATGGTCGACGTTGCTGCTTTGGCCGCTAACGTCGCCGGTGGTCCACCCGCGGCGATGACGGAGACATTACGAATTACGAGGTCTGCCGCCAGTCTAGGCAACTGCTCGTGTTCGGCCGCTAGACATAGACTTCAGGTTGTGAAAGCGTTGGTTATTACCAAAGTGGCAGAGGTCTTTCCGAAATTGAAGGAGATCATGTCATGCTCAGCTCCGCGCATGGATGTATTGCGAGAGTTTTCAACATATTGACCTTATCGGGTTTCTTTTGGAGTCTCTTGATTCCTCTAGCCGCTTCGGCTGAGCGCGGTGCGACTTCTCATGAAGTAGAATCTGGACCCGCGGTTGACCGTCCTGCACCGACGCCAACCGCGAAGCCGCCAGCTCCGGCGACTCCAAGCCGCGACGCTTGGCGAGCAACGATGGCGGGTACTCCCCGTCCAAAGAACGGGTGCTTTACAGCTACCTATCCGAATACGAATTGGCAGGAAGTTCCGTGCACGACCGCGCCACTGCGTCCATACCAGCCAGTTGGCGGACCAACTCCGCAGACGGTGGGCCAAGGCGTCGATTTTTCGGCCCTGACAACGCAACCGATATCTGCGGCAGTTGGCTCATTTGATACCGTCGTCGGCGTAACAAGTTTGACCGGACCAGACGGCGACAATTCCTACTCACTCCAGCTTAATACGAGCCAATTTACGACATCGATCTGCGGCGCGGGCCCGACGACATGCCACGGCTTTCAACAGTTCATCTACAGCAATTCGGGGGCGCTGTTCATGCAGCTTTGGTTGCTCGATTTCGGAACAAATTGTCCGGCTGGGTTTCACCATTTCGCAGGGCATCCGAACGATTGCACGATGAATAGCGACGCCGTGACGGTCCCCGTCCAGCCTCTTGCCAACCTGGGCGCACTCAGCCTGACGGGCACAGCCGTTTCGGGCGGGATGGACACGATCACCTTGTCGACGGGCAGCAGTCTGTTTTCCGTCACGTCGCCAGATAACGTCCTGAATCTGGCGCAGGGTTGGAAGGCTGCCGAGTTCAATATCTTTGGCGATTGTTGTAGTTCTCAGGCCGACTTCAATGCCGGCGCGGCAATGGCCGTCAGAACAAGCGTGGACGATGGGACAACGAATGCCCCCACGTGCTTGCCAGGAGGATTTACGGGCGAGTCGAACAACCTGAACTTGGTGCGCCCATGCTGCCCGTTTGGCGGGGCATCGCCAGCGATAGTGTTCTGGCAGAGCAGCAACCCCGATGCGACTTCGCTATGCGCCCGCGGCACCAGCATCGGCGATACTCATCTGACCAATTTCAACGGGCTGCTCTACGATTTCCAGGCGTCGGGGGACTTTCTCCTCGCGGAGATCGATTCGGATTTTGTCGTTCAAACGCGCCAAAAGTCTGGCGCACCGAGGTGGCCGAACGCGTCGGTCAATAAAGCTGTTGCCATGAAGATGGGCAAGTCACGCGTTGCCCTTTGCCTCGATCCGAATCGATTGGTCGTCAACGGCAGTCGCCGAAGCCTTGGTAACGGCATGTCGCTCTCTCTGTCCGACGTCGAAATTACGCGCAAGGGCAACGTCTACCTGTTCAAGCGCCTGAGTGGTGCAATTGTTACCGCGACGCTCTACGACGGCTGGATCAATGTTTCGATGGTTCTGGGCCGTGATACGGCAACGGCGACGGTGCGGGGCCTTCTTGGTAATGCAAATGGAAATACAGGCGCGGCCGATCTTGCGGCGCGCGATGGGGCCGTATTGCCTCAACCGATTTCCTTTTTAAATCTCTATCGCCATTACGGCGATAGCTGGAGAGTCTCGCCGAGCGAATCGCTGCCGACCCAGCTCTGCGGGGCTTCCAATATCCAAACCAGCATTCCCGAAAAGCCGTTTTACGCAAACGATCTCAATCGAACGGATTACAACCGAGCGCGAGCGATCTGCGTCGCGGCCGGTGTGAGGGAGCAGGCACTCCTTGATGCCTGCATCCTCGATACGGCCGTGTTGGGAGACAAAGCGGCGACTAAGGCTTTTGTCCGAGCCACCCCTCCCCGCCAGGTTATGCGAATAAGATGAAGTTCCAGAGCCAATTCGGCGTCCATCTGTTTGGACGAAGAACAGCTCGATCAACTTTGCCACCGGACGACGGGAATTACCGTGGGGCCACTGACCCGCGGCGCGCGGCTGCTGTACGCGCACCGCAGCAAACAGCAACGCTATTCGATCACCTCGTCGGCGGTTGCGAGCAATGGTTGCGGAATATCCAGACCGAGTGTCGCGGCGGTCCTAAGGTTGATTGACAGCTCGTATTTTGTCGGCTCCTGGAACGGAAGATCTCCGGCTCTTTCGCTTCGTAAAATGCGGTCGACATAGTCTGCCGATTGCCGGAATAATTCGATGCGATCGACCCCGTAAAACACCAAGCCTCCAATCTTCACGAAGGACGCATCCCAATACATGGCCGGCACCGAGTGCCGTGCGGTCAGTTCGACGACTTCCTTGCGCAGCCTCAGGGTCGTGATGTCGGGCAGGAAAAAGACGCCAGACTTGCGCCCCTCGGCCATACTCGAGACAGCGCGCTCGATATCATCGAGTCCATGAATTGGCGCAGCGATCGGCCTTATGCCGAACGGACTGGAAGATTCCTCGGCTATCTGCCTGTAGATAGTCGAGGCTGGATTGTCAGGATTGTAGATCAGCGCGACGCGGGCCACGCCGGGCGCAATCTGTTTCAATATCTCGATTGACTTGCCGAGCGTCGACAATTCGAGAAGTGCAAACCCTGTAACGTTACCGCCGGGCCGTGCCAGCGACTTCGCGTAACCCATTCGAACGGGGTCGCCTCCACCAGGCAGCACGATGGGGATCGAGCTGGAAAGTTGCTTCAAAATAGGGATAACCCTGCCGCCGGTGGCTACCACGACGTCCGGATTAGACGCCATCAGACTTGCAGCTTGAGACCGCACCACGTCCATGTTGTCAGTGGTCCAACGTTCGTCAAATTGGATGTTACGGCCCTGCACCCATCCTAAATCTGCGAGTTTTTGCTTGAGGGCTTGAAGCCGCGTCTCATTCTCGGCGTCGCCTTTGGCATAAGGCATCAAAATGCCAACGCGGCGCGCGCGGTCCGCATGTTGCGCGTGCCCCACACGGGGCCACACCGCGGCACCGCCGAGCGCCGTGATGAATTCCCGTCGCCGCATGGGGTTTCCTCCCCGGCAGAGCACCACATCGCATGCTAGCACAATTTCGGCGGAAAGCAGTACCGCGAGTCAAAGTCTGGAGGCCGCTCATGTCGGCGTGGGGTCAGGACCTGCCCCGTGCAGCCTTACGCGCCATGTCCGTTCATCACCGATTTACGACATTCGATGCGATGGCTTCGTTGGTGGCGAAGTGCCGACGCGGCGGACAAAGCATGCGGACCGTCGGGCTGCGCATCGGGTCAGCTTGTCGGTGCGGGGATTGCACCCAATCCAATGAGCAGGCCCAGCATATCGGCGCACGACCATCGCTCGACCGCGCGATTGTCGACATGCCGCATCATGGTGATGCCGGGCAGCGCATACCGCCGTCCAGTCGCCGGAACACCCATGAAGACTCCCGTGTGGACCCCAGACATCGTGAAGCGGCAACTGTAGAGGTCACCCTCCGTCATGACTTCGTGAAAGGTCAGCAAAGGGTTCGGTCGCCCCTCATCGTGGAGCGAAGCCCAAATCTGCTGATAAAACATCGTAACCGCAGGCTTGGTCATCGGCTCCGGCGTGTAGCCGTACAGCTTAATCGCCTCGTCGTAGAGGGACAGGTAGCCGGCCAGATCACCGGCATTCCACGATTGCCGTGCCTCCTCACAGCGTGCCCGAAAGTCGCTCATCGCCCGGTTCTCCTTTGAGCCGCCATTCTCCTGGGATTTGTCATCGACCAGGCCGCTGCATCGCATTCAGTCACGCAGCGGGCCAGAACCAGAAATGTAAGTCCGATCTCAGCTTGTCGGTTGGGGATCGGGAAACTTCCACTTGCCATTCAGGATTTCGGGACGCGGCCGATAAAGTCTTACCGTGTAATTCCAATCGGGCATGATCGGCAGGCAGTTCGGAATTTTTCCGTCGCAGCCCCCGAACTGGATGGTAACGGCGCCATCTGGGTCTTTCTTCGCCGTAATATTGTTCAGCGAATAGGCGTTGTACGAATTCTTCTCGAAATATCCGGCGGCGTTGTAGACGCTGACCGACCAGAAGGCGTCTACCGGGACATCCTTGACATGCAGCTTGTAGACGGTCTTTCCGTCATTCTTCGGCACCGCCGCAGCGATATAGGTCGCGTCCTTGTCCGGATTGCCGCCCCAGCCTGCCGCGGTACCGATGAGATGCATGATCGGGTCGACTTGCTCCTTGGTGCCGAAGGCATGCTTGAAGCCGTCGGTGTGTTTGGCAAGCACCAGCAAAGCATCACGGATTTCCTTAAGACTTGTCTGATCCCAATTCGGCAACTCAAGCTTCCCGGCCTCTTTCTGGCTGACTTTGATCTCGTCCTGAAGCCTGTGAACCTCGTCGAGGTCCTTAGGATCATTGGGGTCGACCAACGTGCGGATCGCGACCAGGACATAACGGGTGCCGACATTCTTTTCCGTGAGCGTGTGCGGCTTGTGGTCATAGGCGACGAAAGGGACGTAGTGGTCTTCATTGATGATTTGCAAAGACATGAAACGCTTGCCGGCGTCGGGGAGCGTGATGGTCACCGGTGCGGCTGCCAGATCGAACACACCGAAGGAATAGAGCGTGTCGCGGTTCAGCCGGATGACCGTCTGGTCGTCGATTGAAGCGGGCTCGCGATTATGAGCGAGCTTGCCGAGGCCAGCTTTCTTCACATTGGTAGCCAGATAGTTGTCAGACTCGGCGCGCGTGAAGTTTTGAACCGTGACCGGCACGGCAGCGGCAGGTGATTGTGCGCGAGCCAATGGAGCTAAACAAATGGGCAATAGCAGTGCGATGACGGCTTTCATCATGGGTCTTGCTCCTCGGACGTCCCGCGAGAGCCTATGCCCGCCATGTGGCACGTCAATGTCCGAGACGGGCCAATCGCTATCGCATGCGATGTCGGCGACGAGTCCGTTATGCGTTCCGTTGCGGACGTGAGGATGGCTGCGGCGACCGCCGCTGCCGATCATTCGCGTCGCCGTCGGTCGAGGCCCCGCGCCCACGCACTTCCGCTTTACCTCGCAAGGGGACGCAAAGTCAGAGCACCGGCATCTGTTGCGATGGGTGAGGAACAGACAAAATGCGTTGTAGCTATGAAAGGGCCGCCCCGCGACGGCCCTCCGCATTCCTATTGTTCTTTTGTCCAGAGCAGGCTGACTACCCGCCACCACCGCCGATGTGCAGCCGATCAATCTGGTCCTTCAGCAACGGGACCGGATTGTCCGGATGCTGCAAATCCGGGACCAGGTCGGTCGAGGCTCCGCCGACATAGCGCGTAACGCTCGGATACTTGATGATCGATTTGTCGAAGTCGGTGATGACTGGATAAATCAAGGAAAGCGCCCAGCCGTTATCTTCGCCTGAGTATTTCCCAGGGGATGACGTAAGCGTGCGTGCCGGCGCCGCTCCATTGAATATCATGTCATACTTTTCGTAGGGGTCCATTGTCAGATTGTAGAGAGCGCCGATGGACCCGAGATCGGCTTTGGCGCCAAGCCACGAGTTTTTTGCCGTGAACAGATATTTCCAAGCTATGTGGACCCATGGCTCCTGGGGATCGCCACCGATGTCGGCGCGAGCACCCTCGAAAAGCTCGCCGTCGATGTAAATCCATGAGGTTCGCGCCGAGTGTGGCGCTTTTCCGAGGATATAGGCGCTGTTGTCTATGCTGTCGAAGTAGATGGGCTTGCCGTCATTGCCGACCCAGTCGTGTGGCGGTGGTGTTAGGCCGACCATCGCTGCAAGCGTCGCCCAGCAGTCGATGTGCGACATCATCTCGTCATAGCGCACGCCCGCTGTTATATGATTCGGCCACCACATGATGCCCGGCACTCGCCAGCCACCTTCAAACGCGGAGCCCTTTTCGCCGCGGAAGGGCGTTGTCCCTGCGTCGGGATAGGCATCCAACCACGCACCGTTGTCCGCCGTTACGATCACGATGGTGTTCGGCGCATCGGTGCGGATTTCATCCATAATCCGCCCGATGTCGTCGTCCATTTCCATCAGCGAATCGGAGTAGTCGCCAAGATGCGATTTGCCCCGAAATGCGGGTGCCGCATTGGTCGGGTTGTGCATCTTGATGAAATTGACGTCCATGAAGAACGGCTTGGCATCCTGCGCGTGCTGCTTGACGTAGCCCACGGCTGAGTCCGCTTGCCTCACATCAAACGTGGCCAGGCTGTCGTAGGTGATCTTGCCCACCATTCTGGCCGGTTGCCCGGCAGTTCCTTCCCACTCACCGAGGTTCACGATGTCATCGAACATCTTGTTGAACTCCGGATTGTAGGAGGGGAACCATGGATGGAAGTTCTTACCGGTGTCCTCGTAGGCGTAAACCCCCGCATAGTACGCGGCGAAATGCTTCATCTCATCGAAGCCGTGAGCCGTAGGATAGGCGTCAGGCTTGTCGCCGAGGTGCCATTTTCCGGAGAAGTAGGTCGAGTAACCGTTCTTCTGAAAGAACTCCGCGATCGTCGGAGTTTCTTTGCGAAGGCGGTTCTCGTCGCCAGGAGCCACCACGATCGAAAGCCCCGAGCGGATCGGAATGCGGCCAGTGATAAACGACGCACGGCCTGCGGTACAACTCGCCTGACCGTACCAATTGGTAAAAAGCGCTCCTTCCCTGGCGATGCGATCGACGTTCGGCGTTGGGTGACCCAGCGCAGTGCCGCCCAGCGAATAACTACCGAAGTCGTTCCATCCGGTATCGTCGGTCATCAACACGACGATGTTGGGACGCTTCGCTTGCTGTGCCGACGCCGGCACGCTCGTAGCCGCGACAACAGCGGCTCCCGCCAACAAACTGAAGCATAATTTCCGTGTGATCTTCATGAATATTCCTCCCGATTCAAAACTATTGAGGAGCGGTGATGGTTTATCAGTAGCCATCACCCGACCTCTGTCTTGGCACGTTCACGCGATCAGAGGATCGCCGAGCAAGAGTATCGCCCTACATCGTGTTTGGCAGATGACAAGAGCGTGAGGTGCGTAGGTGCTATCCGCTACAAATCAACGAGAATTTTTCGTTCGGCGCAGCTCGGACCCTAAATCCCGGTACCACATTTCGGTGGGCACTTTGGTCATCCTGGCCCTAAACCCGTACAAGTGTATCGAGTGCAGTCCTGGTAAATTCCCCGACACTCGGACGACGGTAACTGATTAAGATGACGACAGTCGCGATAGCGTGCACGATAGGTGTTTATGCATCGCTGTTTAGCCGTCTCCACGGCTGCGACGGTACGAGAGCGAAGATCGGCGTCGCGGGCATTAAGTGTTCCAATATTCAACGACAGAAGCACTGCGAAGAAAAGGGAGACCACAACAATCGATCGCTTGCTGCAATTCATGGCTCAACTCTCTTTCGGTCGAAAAACTTCTTCGTAGAATCACGTTGTCGCATGGCAATCCCCCAAGGCAAATTACTGCGCCTAACACTGCGGTCAAGATTACAGCGGAAATTGCGGTCGGCGGAATGGGCCTAGGAGGTCAAGTTGCACGGCAGCAATTTGAAAGCTTGCATGCTCAAATGGCTTATTCGCGTCGCGGTCGGTCAAGGCTCCACGCCACGCACTTCCGCTTCACCCCGAAAGGGGATGCAAAGTCAGATCACCGGCATCTGTTGCGATGGGCCATCGTCTGCCTCGCACACCGCAGCAAAAGCGGCTGGCCGTTTCGCTCTCTCGTACCACCGATCAGCGCGTGATATTCTTTTCACACCGCAGTTATTGGGATGCGCAAATGGCGATCGGCATCAGAAGAAGAGAGTTTGTCGCCGCACTCGCCAGCGCTCCAGTTTGGCCGCTCGCAGCGCGCGCCCAGCAGCCAGCGAACCAGATGCGCGTCGTCGGCCTTCTCATGGGAGGGCCAAGCGAAAACGATCCGGGCTCTCAGGCCCGCTTCGCAACTTTCCGCCATGCTTTGCAGGAACTGGGTTGGACGGAAGGCCAGAATGTCCGTTTCGAGGGTCGCTGGCCGGCCGGCGATATCGAGCGCACGCGTAGCCTTGCAAGCGAACTGGTGAAGCTCGGGCCCGATGTCGTCCTTGCCGCAGGGACGAGCGCTATTGCCGTGCTCAAGCAGGCGACGCGCTCCATCCCCATCGTCTTCGTCATCGTCAACGATCCGGTGGCTCAGGGCTTCGTTTCGAGCGTTGCGCACCCGGGCGGCAACATCACCGGCTTCAGCTATATAGACTTCTCGATGCTCGGTAAGGCGCTGCAGTTGCTCAAGCAGGTGGCGCCAGGCATTGACCGCGTCGGCTTCATGTTCAATCCGGACACCTACCCCTATTATGAAGTCTATCTGGATTCGCTTCGTGGCCAGCGGCAGGAACTCGCACTTGAACTGACGGAATTGCGGGTGCGCTCGGAGACCGAGATCAAACAAGGATTCGCCGCTCTCGCCGCGACACCGGGCGCCGGATTAATCGCTCCGCCTGAGCCGTTCCTTGCCGCACATCACAAGCTTATCGTCGAATTAGCGGCGCAACACCATATACCGGCAACCTACGGCTTGCGTGATTTCGTTGCCGATGGCGGCATGATGTCCTACGCGCCGGACCAAGCCGACATCCTCCGTCGTTCCGCGTCTTATATTGATCGAATCCTCAAGGGAGCGGACCCCGGGGATCTTCCGGTACAGGCTCCTACCAAATTCGAGATGGTCATCAACATCAAGACCGTTGAGGCGCTGGGCCTCGACATTCCGCCGATGCTGCTCGCCACCGCTGACGAGGTGATCGAATGATTGTTCCGCAGTGCGTCAATTGAGGCGATGAAATGCCGGGTTGGGTCAAACGCAACCCTTATTTGAACGCCACGCGTCCGTTGCGCCCTACGATCGGACGTTCCCAACATATCCTGCTAAAAGCATCTCCCTGTCCAAGATCAATTGTCCTTCGCGTCAGCGAATCCGGCGAACGCAATGACGGAGGGCGCGGCTTGCGGCCGTGAATTTACGCATTAGCTTCAACGTGATAGAATAATAAAATTGGTTGGGAGAGACGCGATGCGCCTCGAAGCTCTGGGCTATGTCGGTATCCGCACCAAGAACCTTGATGACTGGTCGGCGTATGGGACGCGTTTCCTCGGCATGCAGCTCGTCGACCAAAGCCGCGGCACGCTGGCGCTGCGCATGGATGATCGCAAGCAGCGCGTGATCGTTCATAGCGACGATGGCGAGGGGCCGTCCTTTTATGGTTGGGAGGTTGCCGACGCCGCGGCCCTCGATGCGCTGGCGGCGCATCTCGAGACGTCCGGCGTCAAGGTCGCCCGCGGCTCGCGCGCGCTCGCCGACGAGCGCCGCGTCAAGGATCTGATCGTCTTCGCCGACCCGATCGGCAATCGGCTGGAAGTGTTCCACGGCGCGGAGATCGCAAGCGAGCCGTTCAAGCCGGGCCGCTCGATCTCGGGCTTCCGCACCGGTCCGCTCGGTATGGGGCATGCCGTGCTGACTGCGGAGCGGCTTGACGAGGTCGTGCCGTTCTATACCGAGATTCTCAACTTCAAGCCGAGCGATTACATCCTCAAGCCGTTCAAGGCCTATTTCTTCCATATCAATCCGCGGCACCACAGCCTCGCTTTCATCGACACCGGCAAGAACGGCATTCATCATCTGATGGTCGAGCTGTGTTATCTCGACGATGTCGGCCAGGCGTACGATCTCGCGCTGCGCAAGCCGGAGATGATCGGCACCACGCTCGGCCGCCACGTCAACGATCACGTGACGTCGTTCTATTCCTACTCGCCGTCGAAGTTTTTGGTGGAATACGGCTGGGGCGGCCGCACCATCGACACCGAAAACTGGACGCCGCACGAACGCACCGAAGGGCCGAGCCTTTGGGGCCACGATCGCATGTGGCTGACGCCCGAAGGCCGCGAGGAGGCGCGTAATCTGCGCGTCAGTGTCGCTGAATCAGGCGGCCGCGTACCGGTCAACGTCATGGACGGCAATTACTTGCGCGCCAAGGACGTATGCCCGTGGTGGAACGCCAACGTCGCTGCGCGCAAGACCGGATAGGCCGCTAGTCTAGTGGAGCGGATTTGACATTCGCGACCCAGCCAGCCGCTAGCTCCGGTAGCGAATGTCAAATCCAAAAGCTCCGCTGGAACTTAGGCTGTATCCGCCGCTAGGCACCGGGGAGATAATCCGCGAGGCCAGCCGGCAGCGGTTTGGTCGTACCCGAGGCGCTATCGAGCGTCCGCGATGATGGCGGGAAGCATTCAATTTCCGGCGTCAACGAGATGAAATAATCGGCAAGCTGGCCACCGATATGATAGAGAACGTCCTCACCGACAACCAGGATATCACTCGATTACTTCGTCCGCAGACACCTGCAACGCCTGCGGGACCGCTATTCCCAATGCTTTAGCAGCTTTCAAGTTGATGACGAGTTCAAACTTGTTGGGCGCTTGTACTGGCAGATCACTAGGCTTCGTACCGCGCAGGATTTTGTCCGTGTAATTTGCTGCCTGCCGATAGACGTCCCGATAGTCCAAACCGTACGACACCAGACCTCCGCTGACGGGAAAGATTCGAAACGGATAAATCGCCGGGAGCTGATATCGCTGCGCCTCCTCGATGATCAGTTCGCGATTCACCACTGGCAGGCTGTCGGGCATGATCACCAAGCCGCTCCTCGATTTCTGGCCGGTCTCCTTAATGGCTTGTTCGATATCGGTGGCGTTGCGCGCGAGGGCTGACTCCACTCGTATGTTCAGTGTGTGCCCAGCGGAAACGAGTGTGTCAATGAATTGCTTCGTGTTTGCATTTGCCGGATTCGCGATGAGCGTAACTCCGGATAGCGACGGGTACATTTGCTGCAGTACTTCGAGCCATTTTCCAGCGAAAGAGAATTCGAAGTTGGTGAGGCCCGTAGCCGATCCGCCCGGATGTGAGAGACTTTCAATCAAGCCTTGTCCCACAGGGTCAGCTACGAGCGTAAACACGACAGGCACGGTATGACTGTACTTGAGCACCGCAGAAAGCCCAGGCGTTCCCATGGCAACTATGATCGCGGCATTCGCAGCAACGAGTTCCTGAGCATCCCTTTCGAGCTGCTTGTAGTTTCCTCCACTCGCCCGGACATCAATGGCGATATTGTCACCATCCGACCAGCCTAGACTTCTCATTTGCGACTGAAATTCGAGCGCTAACGGACGCAGGTCCTCATCAGCAAATCCACTGATCAGCCCGATCAATTTCCTTGACCCCTGTGCCCGCGTTTTACTCAGCAACGCCAGGGTCCCGCCGCTAACGAAAAGCAGAAGGTCACGCCGCCTCATGTCAGCTCCTCGGTTCAGGAGGACGAATGGTACCGATTCAAGCCTAGGCTTTGAAAGACCCTCGGCTGCGCCTCCTTGGACTTTGTTAGCTTCCAGAGCCGTCAAGGGCCGGAGCCGCTAGGCGCTCGGGAAATAATTCGAGGCGACAGCCGGAAGCGCATCGGCCACTCCCGCGGAGTGATCGAACGCCAGCGTCAACTTCGTTTCTAAACGCGCCGTTAGCTGCGTTCCTACGCTCAGACGAAGTGGCGAGCCGCAATAATCTTATAGTTGCTAGTGGTCCTTTTGATTCTAACATTCGCATGAGAGCCTCCGGAAACCGGATGCGAATGTTAGAATCGGACCACTAGCGGCATCCCGGAACGGTGCTCGCCTTGTTGTCGAGCACGAAGGGCCCGAGCTTTTTGGCGGCATAGTCGGCGAACGATGAGTCGACCACCCGTTCGGCCGGGAATTTCTTGGTCGACATCTTGTTCGCGACGTACCAGTCCTGCATGTCCATCATGCTGGCGATGTTGATCTTGCCGCTGGGATCGCGCGCCGGCCACGCCTTCTGGTCATTGAGGATTTCCGGCCGGCGCTCGGCGCCGGTTCGCGCCAGCATGGCGATGAATTCCTTGCGGTTCGGTCCGTCGTGATAGGCCTGACAATAGTCGCGGACGGCGCGCAGATAGGCGACGAAATAATTCCGCGCCAAATCCGGATCCTTCTTCGCCCAGTCGGTGTTGATCATCACGACGGCGATCGTCATCGGCGTCGGTTTGACGAGTTCGTCGGTGCTCAAAAACGGCACCGCGATATTGTCTTTGACGAACTGTGTGGTCCAGGGCGGGATGACCTGCGCGGCATCGATCGCCTTGTTGGCGAACGCCAAGGCGTATTGCGTGAACGGCAGCACCTTGAGATCGACGTCGTTGATGCCGAGACCGCCGGTCGCGATCACCTTGCCGATCTCATAGGTCGACACCGAGCCCGTGCCGTTGGTGGCGATCACCTTGCCCTTGAGTTGCTTGACGTCGGTGATCTGTCCCTTGAGATCGGGGCGCAGCATGAGATTGTGACCGATCGGCGTGCTGACCCGGTCCATCACCATCGTGATCGGCAGATCCTTCTCGAGACCGTTGAAGTAGCCGGCCGAGATACCGCCTTCGATGATGTCGAATTGATTCTGCGACAGCAGCGCGATTGAATTTGCCGTGGTGTCGAGGTCTTGCGACTCGACCTTGATTCCGAATTCCTTGAAATAACCTCGCTCGATCGCATCGTAGGTCACCCCCGACGTAATCGAGCGCACCAGGCCGACGCGAACCGTGGTCTCGGCGCGAAGCGCGGTTGATGCGCCGCAGAGCGAAAGAACAGCGACCGCACACGTCGCCCAGTGCATCGAAAGTCTCATCGCGCGTTCCCCCTCTCGCTTCATTGATGCGGGCGGCATTTCCGACGTCTGATCAGCCCGACCTCAGTGCGTGATCGGCAATCGCGAACGCATCACGGCGCCGCCATTGCAGTCTAGCAGGCTTCTCGAGAAATTCGGAATAGGCGCGACAACGTCGCCGTCGCGCAACAAATCAGCCGCGTCGCATCGCGGTCCAGGTTCCGGAGCATTGACCGCCTTGCGCGCGCCACCAGCCGGCCCCCCGCGAGGAGTTCAGCCTGCCGTAGCCTGTCGCGCTCTGGCCGGCTTTGCTGACCGTCACGCTGATCCCGCCCGCGCCGGTGACGACGCCGTAGAGCTGATAGCTGAAGTCGTTATCGACCTGTTGCACGCGGCCGCGGATGATTCGTGCAGGATAGCGGTAGCTTGGGTCGCACGGGCCAAACTGCGTGAAGATTGATACGCTCCATAACCCGTCATAGGCGTTTGCTCGTGTCCGGACCGGCTTATGGCCTGCCGAGGACGCGGCCAAGGCGGGTGCCACGACCAGACATGCGATCGCGATTGCGGTGACAAAAGATGCGATCTTTTTCATCGGTTCGCTCCGGTTTTTTCGGGGTCTGATGGTTCGAGCGCCGGCGGTCCCGGATAGGGCGGCGGCGCGGCGCTAAATGGCATTGCGCTCTTGCCGAGGTCGTAACCGGCCTGGAACAAGGCGCCCATGTATTTCGGATCAAACGCGCCGCGGCTTGGCGCGCTGAAATCGGCGGGAATAGTCGCCACATGAAATCCGACGCCACTGCGCTTGGCCGCGAGATAGATGCGGTCCATCATCAACCGGGTGTCGATCTTGACCGCGGTGCCGACGGATTGCGTCAAGATCGACGGCGTCGAGCGCTCGACGACTTGAAAATCAGGTTGGAGACCGGTGTTGATGACGACGTAGATTTCCGTCGCCGGCAGCCGGTAGTCGCTCGTGCCCGCCGTGAGCGCAATCGGTGCGACGAAGAATTGGCCGCCGACGCCGCCGTCAACGTGCATTTCCTGAAAGCGCTTGCCGTTGGCCTCGACGCCGATCTGCACTGGCGGAAATGCGCCGGGGATGGCGCTCGAAGCCAGCAGGACGGTGCGGAACAGATTGAGCGCATTGTCGCCGCCGTGCGCGGCGATGGCGCCCATGTTCCAGACCACCGAACGCTCGGCGTCGAGATCAGTGGTGATCACGAACAAACGGCGCCCGCTGCGATGCGCGGCTGCGACGTCGGCAAGCAGAGCCGGCGTGATCTGTTTGGCGATCAGGTCCTTCAGCGGCCACGTGTCGACAAAGCTCTCGCCCGTCGAACCCGCCTCGAAAATGTCGGCCGCAGTAATTTTAGTAAACACATCACGCAATTGATCGTCATAACGTGACCCGGCAAAGATGAAGGGCGCCATCAAGGCGCCGGTGCTCACACCGGTGACGACCGCATAATCAGGCCGCTTTCCGGAGGCGCTTAATCCACTGAGCAAGCCGGCGCCGAAGGCGCCGTCCGATCCGCCGCTCGAGAGAGCGAGCCATGGGCCGGGCTGTGACGGCAGCGCATTTTTGAAATCCGTTGTCGAATCCGCCCAGAACCTCGCATCCGGCATACCCGGAATGGTGGCGGCGGCCTCATCGGCAGCGGTGAACGGCGCTCGCGCCGGAAGTTGATGGGGCTGCGCGGTCGCCACCGGGGGCTGGCCCGGCGCCGTCTTGCCGCGTGGCGCCGGAGCCTTGTGCGGCGCTGCGGCTGATCGTTGCGGCGCGTTTGAGATTTGTGCATTCGCCGGCGTGGCCGGAGAAGACACCGCCAGAGGCACGAGGAGCACCGGCAGCAATACCGCAACCTTGCAGATGGTCCACCGCGGAAGATTGATCATGATGGATGAAGTGTCTCGAAATGAACTGAAGGTTCAGGCCTTGTTCCGTTCCGGCCGCAGGCACGCGACCGGCCAATGACGCGCAGCAAATAGGAACGCCTCGCACGAACTTCAATCGAACTGGGTTGGAATACCCGGCCACTCTATAAAGCCATATCCGATATTCCAATCCGATCTTTGCGGCTATCCACGGTCACGCTTTCGTCACGTGACAATTCAGGCGTGCCGGTCCGCGACGAAATTCGCGCCCTCGATGAGGATCGCTGCCGCAGTGCCAAACGGCGCAAGCGCCTGTTCGGCCTCCGCGACAAGCTGCCTCAGCCGCGCCTTTGCCGCCGCAACGCCCAGCACGCTGACCATGGTCGCCTTGCCGGCCACCGCATCCTTGCCGGTCGACTTGCCGACCAGCGCCGGATCGCCTTCGAGATCGAGAAGATCATCCGCAATCTGGAATGCTTGGCCGACCGCCGATCCATAGCGATCCAGTGCGTCGCGCTGCGGCCGTGCTGCCGCCGCCAAAATGCCGCCGGCCTGACACGCAAAGCGCAACAACGCGCCGGTCTTCATCGCCTGCAGCATCAGTACTTCATTTTCGCCGAGTTTCTGTGGCGCGCCGTTGGCAACGAAGCGGCCTTCAGCGGCGAGGTCGAGCATCTGGCCGCCGACCATGCCGCCGAGGCCGCTGGCGCGCGCCAACGCGGTCACGAGTTCGATGCGGACAGCCGCGCTGGCGTGCGTCTCGGGGCGCGAAAGAATATCGAAGGCAAATGTGAGCAACCCGTCGCCGGCGAGGATCGCTGTTGCCTCATCGAATTTCTTGTGTGCGGTCGGCTGCCCGCGCCGCAGTGCGTCATTGTCCATGGCCGGCAGGTCGTCGTGCACCAATGAGTAGCAATGCACGCATTCGAGGGCCGCGCCCGCCATCAAGGCATTTCCGCGCGGGACATCGAACAAGGCGGCGCTTTCCACCACGAGGAACGGCCGGAACCGTTTACCACCTCCGAGGCTGGAATAACGCATGGCCTCGATCAGCCGTGCCGGCCGGCTCATCTCGCCTTCAGCAGGCGTGACCGCTAGAAGGCGGTCGAGCAAGGTCTCGGTTTCCGCCGCCACAGCGTCCAGGCGCGTGAGAAAAGGGCTTTGGTTGCTCTTCATCGTTGTGTTGCCCCAGCGTTTCGAGGGCCCAGGGGGTCCTATATTCGGTCTACCATTTACGGGATAACGAGGCCGAAACCGATGACCGGCGATCAGCCTGCCGCGTCGGCAATGTCAGCCCCAGGGGAATATGTGTGGCCAACGACCTTCTAGCGTCAATGGTGCTTGCGATCTGGTTCTATCTCGTGGCGGCGCGGGGCGGGTTCTGGGGCGCCGGCCCGCGCGATGACGATACCCCGCCATGGGATGGCTCCTCCTCGGGAGGCTCCTGGCCGAATGTCGTCGCCATTGTTCCCGCCCGCGACGAAGCCGATTGCGTCGGAACGACCATCGCGTCGCTTCTCGCGCAGGCCTATCAGGGCGCATTTACGGTGATCCTGGTCGACGATCAAAGCCGTGACGGCACCGCTCAGGTGGCGCGCGAGGCCGCGGCGGCGGCCGGCGCCGCCGACCGCCTCACTGTCCTGTCAGGGCGTCCGCTGCCGGCCGGCTGGACCGGCAAATTGTGGGCGCAGCAGCAGGGCGTCGAACTTGCGGAGAACTCGGCGCAGCCGCCGGTCTATCTGCTGTTCACCGATGCCGACATTGTCTACGCGCCGGATGCGCTCGCCAATCTTGTGGCGCGGGCGCAATCGGGCGGAACCGTTCTGACGTCGTTGATGGCGAAGTTGCGCTGCAAAAGTTTTGCCGAACGCATGTTCGTGCCGGCGTTCATTTTCTTTTTCCAGATGCTCTATCCTTTCGCGTGGGCGAACAATCCGCGCCGTGCTACGGCCGCCGCGGCCGGCGGTTGTATGCTGGTGCGCCGCGATGCGCTGCGTGAGGCGGGCGGCATGGCGGCGATCCGCGACGCCTTGATCGACGACTGCGCGCTGGCAAAGCTGCTCAAGGCGCGCGGGCCGATCTGGATTGGACTGACCGAGCGCGTTCACAGCATCCGCGCCTACCCCGAAATAGCAGACATTCGCCGCATGGTGTCTCGCACGGCCTACGCACAGCTTCGCTATTCGCCGCTGTTGCTCGCCGGAACCGTATTGGGTCTTGCCATCACCTATCTGGCGCCGGTGGCGCTCGCGATCTTCGCAACCGGCGTGCCGCAATTCGTCGGTATCTTCGTGTGGCTGCTGATGGCGTTCGCCTTCAAACCGACCGTGCGTTTCTATCGGCTGTCGGGGCTGTGGGCGCTGGCGTTGCCGGCGATTGCCGCCATGTATATGGCGTTCACGATCGATTCCGCCTATCAGCATGCGCGCGGGCGCGGCGGCATGTGGAAAGGCCGCGCGCAGGCCAATATTTCGGACACGCGATGAACGACGCGAGCAGAGACGACGCCGGCGTTTGGCGTTCGGGCAAGGGTCACAGGGATGAAAATTTCCCAGTGGCCTCCTGGCTTATTCATCCGCGCCATCGCAGCGTGATCCTGGCGTTTTACAATTTCGTGCGCACCGCCGACGACATCGCCGACCACGCGACGCTAGCGCCTGCGGAAAAGCTTGCACTGCTCGATCGCCTCGATGCGGGCCTCGCCGGCAAAAGCGACGAAGACGCGGTGGCGGTCCGCCTGCGCGCTTTGCTAACCGAGCACAACCTCTCGGCAAAGCATGTGCAAGACCTGCTCGCGGCTTTCAGGCTCGACGTCACCAAATTGCGCTATCGCGACTGGGACGACTTGATGGCCTATTGTTCGTTGTCAGCCATGCCGGTCGGCCGCTTCGTTTGCGACGTGCACGGCGAAAACCGCTCGGTCTGGCCCGCGAACGACGCGCTATGCGCGGCGCTCCAGATCATCAATCATCTGCAGGACTGCAAGGACGACTACCTCAATCTCAATCGCGTCTACGTCCCGCTTGACGCACTTGCGGCAAGCGGGGCTGGCGTGGAAGCGCTTGGCGCGCCACGGGCATCGCCTGCACTGCTGACGTGTCTTCATGGGCTTGCCGAACGAACCGAACGGCTGCTCACCGAAAGCGATGTCTTTCCGGTTTTGATCAACGATTGGCGCCTGGGCCTCGAAGTCGCGGTGATCAACACTTTGGCGCATCGCCTGACGCACATTCTCGTGGCGCGTGATCCGCTCAGCGAACGTGTGCAGCTTTCCGTACCGGCGGTCGCCGGCCATACAATTCTCGGCATACTCGGCGCCATGGGGCGCCGGCTCGGCCGCCGCGCCGCCGGGTCACAAAAGCCGCGGGATGCGTAAGTGACGAATCCCTCACCAGCGGCCGAGCGTGCTTCGCGCAGTTCGTTCTACAAGGGAATGCGTATTCTGCCCCGCCCCCAGCGCGAGGCGATGTTCGAGATCTATTCGTTCTGCCGTGCGGTCGATGACATCGCCGATGATCCGGGCCCGCGCGATTTGCGCCGCAAGCAACTTGAGCAATGGCGTTCCGACCTCGACGCGCTTTATCTCGGCACGCCGCCGCAGCACCTTCTCGGCCTGGCGCAGGCAGTGCGCGAATTCGATCTCAAGCGCGGGGATTTCTTCGCCGTCATCGACGGCATGGAAATGGATGTCGCCGCCGATATCCGCGCCCCCGACCGGGCAACGCTTGACCTTTATTGCGATCGGGTCGCGTGCGCCGTGGGACGGCTTTCGGTGCGTGTGTTCGGGATGGAGCACGATGACGGCCTCGCGCTCGCTCATCATCTCGGCCGCGCGCTGCAGCTCACCAATATCTTACGCGACCTCGACGAGGATGCGGCGCTGGGCCGCCTCTATCTGCCGAAGGATGCTCTGCAAGAGGCGGGGATTACCGCCACCGATCCGGCGACGGTGGTGGCGCATCCTGCGATCGGCCAGGTTTGTTCCGTCATCGTCGAGCTTGCAAAATCGCATTTTCAGGAAGCGGATGCCATCATGGCGCAGAGCCCGCGGCGCGCGGTGCGCGCGCCGCGAATTATGGGTGCGGCCTATCGGGCCATCCTCGATAAGCTCGTGGCGCGCGGTTTCGCACCGCCGCGCGCGCCGGTTCGTCTGCCGCGTGCGAAACTTCTCTTCATCGTGTTGTGCAATCTCGTGTGATGCAATTTTTGCAATGACTGCAACGGTCCACATCATTGGCGCCGGACTTTCCGGGCTGTCCGCCGCGCTCAAGCTCGCCGCGCGAGGCAAGAGCGTGGTCGTGCACGAGGCCACGCCGTTCGCCGGCGGCCGCTGCCGCTCGTATCACGACGCCTCGGTCGGCATGACGATCGATAACGGCAATCATCTTTTGCTCTCGGGCAATCATGCCGCGCTTGACTATCTGCGCAGCATCGGCGCGGAGCATCGGCTGATCGGTCCACAGGCGGCGGAGTTTTCGTTTGTCGACCTCAAGAGCCGCGAACGCTGGACGCTGCGCTTCAATGACGGCCGCCTGCCGTTTTGGGTTTTTGACGCTGGCCGGCGCGTGCCTGGAACGCGGCCGCTCGACTATCTGCCGCTCGCGCGGCTGTTGTGGCCGCCGGCGGGAAAAGCAGTCGGCGACGTCATCGCTTGCGACGGCACGCTCTATCGACGGCTTGTCGAGCCGCTCCTGCTTGCTGCGCTGAACATCGATCCGCCGCGCGGATCGGCCAAGCTCGCAAGCGCCGTGATCCGCGAGACCCTCGCCGCCGGCGGCCGCGCCTGCCGGCCGCTGATCGCGCGCGACGGTTTGGGCTCGACGCTGATCGAGCCCGCGCTGGCGCATCTGAAGGAACGCGGCGTCACCGTGCGCATGGAGCACCAGCTCCGTGCGCTGCATTTCGGGCCTGACCGAGTCGAGGCGCTCGACTTCGGCGGCGAGACTGTCGCGCTCGCAGCGGGCGATGCGGTGGTCCTTGCCGTTCCGCCCTATGCGGCCAGCTCGCTCGTCCGCGGCCTCACCGTGCCGACCGAGTTCCGCGCCATCGTCAATGCGCATTTCCGCATTGATCCGCCGGCGGCGCAGCCGCCGATCATGGGTGTTCTTAACGGTACGACCGAATGGATCTTTGCTTTCCCCGGCCGGGTGTCCGTGACGATCAGCGCCGGCGACCGGCTTGTCGATACCGCGCGCGAAGAGCTCGCGAAGATGATCTGGGGCGAAGTTGCGAGCGTCGTCGGACTGCCGGCCGCGCTGCCGCCCTGGCAGATCGTGCGTGAACGGCGCGCCACCTTCGCCGCAACGCCGGAGCAGGACGCCAAGCGTCCAGGCCCCACGACCAAGTGGCGTAATCTCGCTCTTGCCGGCGATTGGACCGACACGGGCTTGCCCGCAACCATCGAAGGCGCGATCCGGTCCGGTAATCGCGCCGCCGATACCGTTTCGAGTCTGCCATGATCGATCAACACCTCGACAAGCATATCGAGACCGCAACACAGGCGTTGCTCGCGTGCCAGCGCGACGACGGCCATTGGGTGTTCGAACTCGAAGCCGACGCCACCATTCCGGCCGAATACGTGCTGCTGCGGCACTATCTGGGCGAACCGGTCGATGCCGCGCTCGAAGCCAAGATCGCGGCTTACCTGCGCCGCATCCAGGGCGCGCATGGCGGCTGGCCGCTGTTTCAGGACGGCGATTTCGATGTCAGCGCGACCGTGAAGGCGTACTTCGCGCTCAAGATGATCGGCGATTCCATCGATGCCGATCACATGCGCCGCGCGCGCGAAGGGCTCCATCAACGCGGCGGCGCCGAGCGCGCCAACGTTTTCACCCGGATCATGCTGGCGCTGTTCGGATTCATTCCCTGGCGCGCCGTGCCGGTGATGCCGGTCGAGATCATGCTGCTGCCGAAATGGTTTCCGTTCCATCTCGACAAGATTTCGTATTGGAGCCGGACCGTCATCGTGCCGCTGTTGGTGCTGATGGCGAAGAAACCCACGGCGCGCAACGCCAAAGGCGTCCGCATCGACGAGCTCTTTATCGCTTCGCCGCAGACGCTTGGTCCGACACCGAAGGCGCCGCAGCAGAAGGCGTCGTGGTTCTGGTTCTTTCGCGGCGTCGACAACGTCCTGCGCGCAGCGGAGCCGTACTTTCCCAAACGCACTCGGCAGCGCGCCTTCGATCGCGCCGTCGCCTGGGTGAATGAAAGGCTCAACGGCGAAGACGGGCTTGGCGCGATTTTTCCGGCCATGGCGAACAGCGTGATGATGTTCGATGTGCTGGGCTTTCCGGAAAGCCACCCGCAGCGCGCCATCGCCCGCAAATCAATCGAAAAGCTTTTGGCGGTGCACGAGCACGAGGCCTATTGCCAGCCCTGTGTCTCGCCGATCTGGGACACCGGGTTGACCTGCCACACACTCCTTGAGGTCGGCGGCGAGCGCGCCGTCGCCGAGGTCAAGCGCGGGCTTGATTGGCTGGTCCCCAAGCAGATCCTCGATGTCCGCGGCGATTGGATCGCGCGGCGTCCCGATCTGCGACCCGGCGGCTGGGCCTTTCAATACGCCAACGCGCACTATCCGGATGTCGACGACACCGCCGTCGTCGCCATGGCCATGGACCGCGTGCAAGACTTGTCGGGCCATCAGGATTTTCGCGCCTCGCTCGATCGCGCACGCGAATGGATTCTGGGCATGCAGAGTGCAAACGGCGCGTGGGGTGCGTTCGATGCCGACAACGAATATTTTTATCTTAACAACATCCCGTTCGCCGATCACGGCGCGTTGCTCGATCCGCCGACCGAGGACGTGACGGCACGATGCATCTCGATGCTCGCCCAGTTCGGCGAGACGATCAAAAGCAGCCCGGCGGTGGCGAAGGCGGTCGATTATCTGCGCCGGACCCAACTCGTGGAAGGAAGCTGGTACGGCCGCTGGGGCATGAATTACATCTATGGGACATGGTCGGTGCTCTGCGCGCTGAACGCCGCCGGCGTCGATCATGCGGCGCCGGAAATGCGCAAAGCCGTGAATTGGCTCGCTGCGATCCAGAACAAAGATGGCGGCTGGGGCGAGGATGGTTCGAGCTACAAGCTCGATTATCGCGGCTACGAGCGCGCGCCGTCGACGGCGTCACAGACCGCGTGGGCGCTGCTCGGCCTCATGGCGGCAGGCGAGATCGATCATCCTGCCGTCGCGCGCGGCATGAAATATCTCGCCGACACGCAAGGCGCCGACGGTTTCTGGAACGAGCCGCGGTACACTGCTACGGGCTTTCCGCGCGTGTTCTATCTACGCTATCACGGCTATTCGAAGTTCTTCCCGCTGTGGGCGATGGCGCGCTACCGCAATCTCAAGAGCGGCAACACACGCGCTGTAGCGTGGGGGATGTAGCCGCCTTCGAAGAATGGCCGTTGCGCCCAAAATGGGCGCGCGATACATTCGCCGATGCGGATTATTGCCCGGCGGACGCTGCGACAATTTGTTCAATCGCTTGCCGGGCATAAGGATCAAGCGGCGGTCAAGGCAGCCTTGGATGCCTGGTTCAGCGAAGTAAAGAGAGCGCGTTGGCGCGGCACGTCCGATATCAAGAGATCTTATGCGACGGCCAGCGTTGTTACTGCGGAGCGAATTGTCTTCAATGTGAAAGGGAATGCATATCGGCTGGTTGTCGCTGTCGACTTTGAGAAGGAGATTGTTTGGATCAAATGGATCGGGACTCACCGAGACTATGATCGAATCGATGTGAAACTGGTGCGCCATGAGAAATGAATTGAAGCCGATACGTACAAAAGCCGACTACGAGAGAGCGCTTTCCGAAGTCGAGCATCTTTGGGGCGCAAAAATCGGCACGCTTAAAGGCGATCGTCTCGACGTGTTGGCCACGCTGATCGATGCCTACGAAGCGGAGCATTATCCGATGGACCCGCCCGATCCGGTCGAAGCGATTAAGTTTCGAATGGAGCAACAGGGACTCACGCGTAAGGATTTGGAGCCACTGATCGGCACCCGAACGCGCGTCGCCGAGATTTTGAACCGCAAACGCAGCCTGTCGATTGGAATGATACGTCGTTTGCACGCGCGCCTCGGCATTTCCGCCGAGGTGCTGATTCAGCCGACGCAGAAGGGCAAGGCCGCCTGAGTTTCGTTACGCAGCGCTTGCGGTCGTCTTTGCCGCCTTCGCGGTTTTCTCCCGCGCTTCGTTGGCGCGGATCTCCGAGAGCTTCTGCTGCACTTGGCCGTCGAAGACGTACTTCGCCGGGCGCTGATCATCGAGCGAAATCTCCGGCGCCATCGCACCTTCGGTCTTGACGCCCCGCCACGCGATCGCCAGCGCTTCGAGCGGACGCTTCATCATGGCGTCGGCGGCGGTCGGCTCGTAGCCGCAATGCGCCATGCAATTGGCGCACTTCTCGTAGCGGCCGGTGCCGTAGGAATCCCAGTCGGTGGTGTCCATCAGCTCCGTGAAGGTCTTGGCGTAGCCTTCGCCGAGCAGGTAGCAGGGCTTCTGCCAGCCGAAGATATTTCGCGTCGGCATGCCCCAAGGCGTGCAATGGAATTCCTGATTGCCGGCGAGGAAGTCGAGAAACATGCCGGAATGTGTCAGGTTCCAGTTCTTACCTTTGCCGAGCGCAAAGACCTTGCGGAACAATTCCTTGGTCTTGCGGCGATTGAGGAAGTGCTGCTGGTCGGGCGCACGCTCATAGGCGTAGCCGGGCGAAATCGACACGCCGACGCCGAGCTGCTCGGTGAGGTCGAGGAACGCCGCGATGTCCTCAGCCGGATGTCCGTCGAAGATCGTGCAGTTGACGTTGACGGTGAAACCCTTGGCCTTCGCCGCCTTGATCGCGTCCACTGCTTTTTCGAAGCCGCCGTCCATGCAGACCGACTTGTCGTGGTGTTTCTTGATGCCGTCGAGATGCACCGAGAAGAACAGATACGGCGACGGCTCGAACAGGTGCAGCTTCTTTTCCAGGAGCAGCGCATTGGTGCACAACGACACGAACTTCTTGCGCGCCACGATGCCCTTGACGATCTCGCCGATTTCTTTGTGGATGAGAGGCTCGCCGCCCGGAATCGCCACCATCGGCGCGCCGCATTCGTCGACGGCGTCGAGGCATTCCTGGACCGACAGCCGCTTGTTCAGAATTGCGTCGGGATAATCGATCTTGCCACAGCCGAAACAGGCAAGGTTGCAACGGAACAGCGGTTCCAGCATCAGCACCAGCGGATAGCGTTTGCGGCCCTTCAGGCGTTGCCGCAACATGTATGAACCGACGGTCGCCATCTGGCGCAAAGATACACTCACAGCCGCTAACCTCTTCGCATGTCGTAATTGTTTGCCGGCGGACGAATTTAAGACCTTTGTCTAATCTAGACTTTCGCCGCCACCCGGCCCGCCGTCATGTCGGTCAATTCGGCCGGCAAGCGGAACTCGATGGTTTCCTGGCGGCCGGTCAGTTCGCTGACGTCGACCGGACCGAGCCGCCGGAGCGAATCGATCACGTCCTCCACCAGCACTTCCGGCGCCGACGCGCCCGCCGTGATCCCGACCACATTGGCGCCGCGAAACCAACTGGTATCAAGTTCACTGCCGTCGGCGATCAAAAAGCTCGGCGTGCCGGCCTCCTCGCCGATCTCACGCAGACGGTTCGAGTTGGAACTGTTTTTGGCACCAACCACGAGGATAACGTCGACGAGCTTGCTCAGTTCACGCACCGCCGTCTGCCGGTTCTGAGTGGCGTAGCAGATGTCGCGCGTTTCCGGACCGACGATATCGGTGAAGCGGCGATGCAGCGCCGCGATGATGCCGCGGGTGTCGTCGACGCTCAGCGTCGTCTGCGTCACATAGGCGACCGGCGTATCCTCCGGAATATCCAGCGAAGCGACGTCTCCCTCGGTCTGCACCAGCGTCACCGGCTCCGAAATCTGGCCCATCGTGCCCTCGACCTCAGGGTGGCCGGCGTGACCGATGAGAATGAGACGACGGCCTTGTCCGACATAACGCTTGCCCTGGTTGTGAACCTTGGTGACCAGCGGGCACGTCGCGTTCAAAACCGGAAGTCCACGCGCCGCCGCCGATTCTTCGACGCTCTTCGCCACGCCGTGGGCGCTGAAGATCGTCACCGCATTGGGAGGGACTTCGGAAAGATCTTCAACGAACCGTGCGCCCTTGGCCTTCAGGCTTTCCACCACGTGCTTATTGTGAACGATCTCATGGCGCACATAGACCGGCGGTCCGTATTTTTGCAGCGCCCGCTCGACGATCTCGATGGCGCGCACCACGCCAGCGCAGAAACCGCGGGGCTGAGCAAGTATGACCTTCATCAAAACCTCCCGGTCCAAATGCCGGTTACGTCGGACTGCGGCGATGCGCCGCAAGAGCGCCTGCCGATCGCGAATGCTTGTGCTCCAGATAGCTTGGCGATGGAGCCGTGACAATCAAGCCCGGTGCCGGCCTTGTTTTTATCCTGGTCGCCGCCGGGCTGCCGGATTTCCCACGCTCCCCGTTGGCGGGCACATTTGTGCGGATTTGCCGCCGTTGTCCAGCGCGTTGTGCCCAAAAAGTGTGCCTAGCCTCATGCGTGGTGAACCGGATGGCTGCCCCAGGTGTCCTCTAGGCGTCCTACCGTAACCAAGTCTCCAGGAATTAGGAAAATATCCCCGAATTCCCTTTTGTAGCGTTTCAGGGCAATTAGGGCATGAGCCCGGGAGGTTGGATGAATGGTCTATTGAACGGGGCGGACACTCGCTGGGTTCGAGTTCGGACAGGGAACACCGGACATGCGCTCGTCTCATTCGTGCATCGCGGAGGCCGTACTCGGATGCGTGCCTCCATTTCGCCGTTCTCTTAACGCCTCACACGCCGGTTGGTCCCGCTGACCGTCCCATTCTGCTGACTCACACATGAAGACAATCACTGCTTTCGTTGTCGGCGCGATCGATTTCTGCGCGCAATATGCTTGGCTGGTCGTTGCGTCAGCATTGATTTTGATGGCCGCGTCGTCGTGGTACGCCGTCACGCATTTCTCCATGACGACCGACATCAACAAGCTGATCTCGAACGACATTCCGTGGCGGCAGCGCGAAGCAGCATTCGAGAAGGCTTTCCCACAGTTCGAATTGATTGTTGGAGTGATCGACGCGCCGACGCCGGAACTTGCCGATGAGGCGACGCAGGCACTGGCAAAACGGCTGGCGTCGCAGACGAATTTGTTCCGTTCGATCCTGCAGCCGCAAGGCGGCGCTTTCTTTGCTCAGAACGGCTTCCTGTTCGAGCCGACTGATCAACTCGAGCAGCAACTTAAAATGCTCACGCAGGCTCAGCGGCTGGTGCAGGTCCTGGCCGGCGATCCGAGCTTGCGCGGCGTGATCCAGGCCCTGCAGTTCGGGCTGTTGGGCGTGCAAGGCGGCCAGATCACGCTGGACAATATGACTTGGCCACTGACGCTTGCCGCCAACACGCTCGAGAAGGTCAACGCGGGACAGCGGGCGAGCTTTTCCTGGCACGAGCTTGTTCAAGGCCGTGCGTCGACTGCCAACGAACTCCGCCGGTTCCTCAATATCCAAGCGGTACTCGACTATTCGGAACTGGAGCCGGGCAGCAAGGCGAGCGCCGCCATTCGGAAGGCCGCCGCAGACCTCGATTTCGCGGGCAAGTATCAGGCGCGCCTGCGTCTCACCGGTCCGGTCCCCATGGCCGACGAGGAATTCGCCACCATCAAGGAAAACGCCGCGCTCAATGCCACCGTGACGATCGCCATTGTGCTGTTCATACTTTGGATGGCGCTGCGCTGGGTGCGGATCATCTTCGCCGTATTCGTCTGCCTCGTTGTCGGGTTGGCCATTACGGCGGCGCTCGGCATGATGATGGTCGGGACGCTTAATCTGATTTCGGTATATTTTGCGGTGCTGTTCGTCGGACTTGGCGTCGATTTTGGACTGCAGTTCAGCGTCCGCTATCGCGCTGAACGGCATGAAATCGACCATGTGCGCGGAGCCTTGCGGCAATCCGGCAGGCGTGCCGGCGCGCCGCTGACGCTCGCGGCGCTCGCAACGGCCGCCGGTTTCCTGTCATTCATGCCGACCGACTATAAGGGCGTTTCGGAACTCGGCCTGATCGCCGGCGTCGGCATGCTGATCGCATACTTCACCAGCATCACCCTGCTGCCGGCCTTGCTCAGACTGCTCAATCCGCCGAGCGAGCCCAGACCACTTGGCTACGCGGCCCTCGCGCCGGTCGATCAATTCCTCGAACGGCATCGCACGCTGATCCTCGTCGCAACCGCGGCCGTTGTCGTCGGCGGATTGCCGCTGTTGTACTGGCTGCAGTTCGATTTCAATCCGATGAATCTGCGCAGCAGCAAAGTCGAGTCGGTCGCGACCTATCTCGAGTTGAAGAGCGACCCGGAAAGCGGCGCCAACGACATCGAAGTGTTGCAGCCGACACTGGCCGCAGCCGATCAGTTGGCCGCCAGGCTGAGGGATTTGCCACAGGTGGCGCGGGTTGCGACGCTAACGACGTTCATTCCGACCCAGCAGCAGGAAAAGCTGCCGTTGATTCGAAACGCGGCAACGACGCTGAACGCCGCGCTCAATCCGACTGCACCCGCAGCGCCGACCTCGGATGCCCAGACCGTCAGCATGATCAACTCCACGGTCGAGGCGTTGAACCGGCTTGCCGGAGATGGAACCGGAACCGGCGCGGTTGCCGCAAAGCGCTTGGCGGCAGCGATGGCGGCTCTCGCCAAGGCGGACGAGGCAACGCGGCAGCGCGCCGAGGCTGTGTTTGTTCAGCCCTTGAAGACGACGCTCGACGACCTGCGAAATCTCTTCAAGGCGCAGGAAGTTACGCGCGACAATCTGCCCCCCGATCTTGTGCGCCAATGGGTGACGCCGGAAGGGCTTGCACGCGTGGACGTCGCACCGAAGGGCGATTCCAACAATAACGCCGTGTTGCGAGCGTTCGCGCATGCGGTCCAGAACGTTGCTCCCGAAGCGACGGAGGGGCCGATTTCGATCCTGGAGGCGCGGCGAACGATCGTCACAGCGTTTATCGAGGCTGGGGCCTGCGCGCTGCTGTCGATCGCAGTCATCCTTTGGATCACATTGCGGCGGTTGAGCGACGTGCTGTTGACCCTCGTTCCGTTGCTGCTCGCCGGTGTCGTCACGCTCGAAATCTGCGTGCTGGTCGGGCTGCCGCTGAATTTCGCCAACATCATCGCGCTGCCGCTGCTTCTCGGCGTCGGCGTCGCGTTCAAGATCTATTACATCATGGCGTGGCGCGAGGGTCAGACCAACCTTTTGCAATCGGTGCTCACGCGCGCTGTAACTTTCAGCGCGCTGACGACAGCAACCGCATTCGGCAGTTTGTGGTTTTCGAGCCATCCGGGAACGTCAAGCATGGGCAAGCTCTTGGCGATCTCGCTGATGACAACGATGGCGGCGGCCGCTTTATTCCAGCCGATTCTGATGGGCAAGCCGCGCCAGCATCGATAAGGCGCGTGCTGGCACGAAAAAGCCCGCGCGGATCGGATCCGCGGCGGGCTTTGTTTTTTGGAAAACGATCGCGCGTCGGAAATTCAGCGCCGGGCCGAGTTCTCCGTCTTGTGCGCGGGCGTGCGCTTGGCTGCTGCGGGCAGGTTCGGATTGACCGATGGATCGAGCTGGCTGTAGGCCGTCTCGGGCAAGCGGGTCCAATATTGGTTCTGGCCAAGCAACTCGATGCCGATATAGCCGCGCACGACGAGTGTGCGGCCGTCCGGCGTGACTTTCATCGTCGCCTTGTAGATTTTGCCGTCGCGTGGATCGAGAATCGTCCCGCCGCCAAATTTGGCGTCGTCCTCTTGTTTCATGCCACGAATAATCTGAAGCCCCAGCCAGGGATGATCGTGACGATCGTCCTTGCACTGGTCACACACCGCATTGGCGTTCTCGCCCGGCTTTAGAAACATCTTGGCGATGATGCCGTCGTAGACGCCATTGTGGTTGCTGATGAGAAACCAGCCGGTCGGCTCCTTGGTGTCATCATCGACGGCTTGCCAAAGACCCACCGGTGTCTGCTGCTGCGCGCTCGCAGTATTGCAGGCGGCGATGACCGACAGGACCGCCGCGGCGGCCGTTGCGAATATTGCTCGCATGATCCGAACTCCGAGTCGAATTGGTCACCCACTCACGGGGTAAGTGTAATGGCAGAGTGGGGCTTATTGTGCGTAGAACATGGTAATTTCGTGCAATTCCTGCATGAACGTAAATGGAACGCCGCCAAACTGACGGCGGCGAATTTAACCTCGTGTGTTCCGTGGCTCAACAGCTGTCCCCATTGCTGATCGCACGCGGGCCCTCCGGCCGCGATTCCTCTGCATTGGTCGGTGATGCGCCATCCGCTGCTGCGCGGCCAAATGACACGATTTGGTGATTGTCGGCGTGGGACCCGAGACGGCATAAATTCGGTATAAATGGGGATCAGTGGCGCTAAAATGCAGCGTTTCGGCGCCATAGAACACTCCTGGACATTCGTGGCACATCCCTTTCGGGTCCCAACCACCAGAACTCACAACACCGCAAAGTTCATTCCTTTGTTCGATCGAATGCGGCGGGACTAGCGCAGCGATGCTGCCGGGAACGAGGTGTTCTGAGTTGCCCGCGATCGATGCGGACTTGTTTACCGCTGGCCGATGCGCGCCTTGTCGCCATGAGGCTTCGCTCGCTACAATTGAACTTGCAGCGGCGATCCAGCCAACAGCGTAGCCAATAACGCCTCGGCGATCCGCCGGCACCTTGCGATCGAGGACAATCGTGAAGATCAAGGCGATCGAGCCTATCGCGGTGAGCTTGCCGATGAAGAAGCCGGTGAAAATGGCCGGTGAGACAGTCGCGCGCGCGGATAACGTCCTGGTGCGCATTGAATCAGATGACGGATGCGTCGGCTGGGGCGAGGCGGCTTCGGCGCCGAGCATGACTGGCGAAACCGTTGCCAGCATGATGGCGGCCGTGGATCACATGGCGCCCGGTCTCATCGCGCATTCGGCCGACGACATTGCCGGGGCTTCGGCCGCAATGGATGCCCAGATGTACGGTAACAGCGGCGCCAAGGCGGCGATCGAAATCGCGCTGCATGACCTTGTCGGCCGCGCGACCGGACGTCCTGTTCATGCGATGCTTGGCAAAAAACAGCGCAGCCGCGTTCCGCTCCTGACAGTACTCGGAGCGGCCGAGACCGCGGGTGATGTCCGCGAAGCCGCCGAGCGCCGTGCCGCCGGGTATCTGATCTACAAGATCAAAGTCGGTATCGCCTCGCCCGAGGCGGATGCCGAACGGACCCGCGCCGTGTGCCGCGCGCTCGGTGAGGGCTGCGTCATTTCCGCCGACGCCAATCAGGGTTGGGGTTTTGCCGAGGCGCAAAATTATCTCAGCGCGGTTGCGGATTCGGGGCTCGACTTTTTGGAGCAGCCCGTACACGCGCACGACCTTGAAGACATGGCGCGGCTGGCGTCGGCAAGCTCCATTCTGATCGGCGCCGACGAGGGCATTCATTCGCTTGACGACATCGAGCGCCATCACGCTCACAAAGCCGCCCGTGGCGTGAGCCTGAAGGCTATCAAGCTCGGCGGCCTTCGCGCGATGCTCGCCGCATGCCGACTGTGCGACACGCTCGGCATGCGCGTTAACATTTCCTGCAAGACCGGCGAATCGAGCGTCGGCTCGGCGGCGGCGTTGCATGTCGGCGCGGTCGCTCCGGCGGTCGCGTGGGGATTGACGGTCACGAGTTCCGCGCTCGCCGAGGATGTAGTCGTCGATCCGCTTCGTATCGAGGACGGCCACATTGAAGTGCTGGACCGCCCCGGGCTAGGTATCGAGGTCGATGAGCGCCGCGTGCGGCGCTGCCAGCAGGATTTCAGAAGGGTGGCGTGACGTCACCTGCAATTCCAAGCGAGACGAAATGAACGATACCGGACAACCGGACGCCGCCGGCTACCGCTTCATTGGCAAGCCCTTGCCGCGCAAGGAGGACGAGCGTCTGGTGACGGGCAGAGGTCAATTCACCGACGATTTTCATCTCGACGGCCAGGTCCATGCCGTCATGGTGCGGTCGCCCTATCCGCACGCGCGCATTGTCGCGATCGATTCCGTAGCGGCGAGGAAAATGCCCGGCGTGCTCGGCGTCTTCACCGGCGCTGATTGTGCGGCCGACAAGCTTGCGCCGATTCCTCACGACCCGGTGCCGAAGACCAAATTCGACATGAAACTGCACGGGCCCGGCGGCAGGGCCGTGTTCATTGGCCCGCACGTCTTGTTGCCGGCTGACAAGGTGCGCCATGTCGGCGAGGCCGTCGCCATGGTGGTGGCCGAAACCAAGGCGCAGGCGATGGACGCAGCCGAAGCGGTCTCGGTCGAATACGAGGAATTGCCTTTCGTCCTTCATTCCGAAGACGCGATGCGTCCGGACGCGCCGAGGGTCTGGGACGAGGTACCCAACAACGTAACGGTCGAGACCTTGTTCGGCGACGCCGAGGCGACCGACCGGGCGTTCGCGCGCGCAGCCCATGTCGTTACCAGGAATTTCCATATCGGCCGCGTCACCGGTGTGCCACTCGAGCCGCGCGCGGCGCTCGGCAACTACGATGCCGCAACCGGCCGCTACACGCTTTATGCCGGCTCCGGCGGCGCGGTCCGGCAGAAGAACGAGCTCTCGACTGTGCTCGGCATCCCCCCGGACAGTCTGCGCGTGCTCTCTCACGATGTTGGCGGCAATTTCGGCACCCGCAATCGCGTGTTCGTGGAATTCGGCCTCGTACTGTGGGCGTCGCGCAAGCTCGGCCGGCCGGTGAAGTTCACCGCGACACGTTCGGAAGCATTTCTCAGCGACTACCAGGGCCGCGATCTTGTCACCAAAGTGGAATTGGCCCTCGACGCCGATCATCGTTTCATCGCCATGCGCGCCACCAATATCAGCAATGTGGGCGCCCGCTGCGTGTCGTTGTCGCCCTTGAGCAAGGGGTCCGGACTCATTCCGGGCTCATACGCCATTCCGGCGACGACGCTCCGCGCCATGGCGGTGTTCACCAACACGATGCCGACCCAGGCCTACCGCAGTTCCGGCCGGCCCGAAGTCACCTATGCGATCGAGCGACTGGTTGACGCCGCGGCGGAACAGCTCGGCGTCGACCGCATTGCCTTACGGCGCAAAAATCTGGTTCGGCCGGAAGCCATGCCGTACCGCAATTCCGTCGGCATGCTCTACGACAGCGGTCAATACGAGGAGAATATGGATTGGGCGATGGATATCGCCGATTGGAAGGGCTTCAAGGCGCGCCGACGCGAGGCCGCGCGGCGCGGCAAAGTGTTGGGACTTGGGCTCGCCAACTATGTGGAATCTTCAATCGGCGCACCGCGCGAGCAAACCCAAATCAGAGTGCGCGGCGAGGGCGTGGTCGATGTCGTGATCGGAACGCAGCCGAGCGGGCAGGGCCACGAGACGAGCTTCTCGCAGGTCGTTTCCGATCTTCTTCACGTTCCGGATGCGACGGTGCGCATCATTCTCGGCGATACCGACGTGGTGCGCATCGGCGGCGGTTCGCATTCCGGCCGCTCGATGCGTCATGCCGCGACCGTGTTCTCGAAAGCGGCGGCTGATTTGATTGCGAAGAGCAAAGCCATCGCGGCGATCGTTATGGACTCGACGCCGGAGAACGTCACGTTCGTCGACGGCCGCTTTGCTTCGCGCGACACCAACCGCACGTTCGATTTCTTCGAGCTTGCGCAGGAAGCGTCCCGTCACTCGCTCCCCGACGCGCTCAAGGATGGCATTTCGATCGTCACCGACAATGAGATGCACGAACCGGTCTTTCCCAACGGCACCGCCATCTGCGAAGTCGAGATCGATCCCGACACCGGCGAGATGGCAATCACACGCTATTCGTCGGTCGACGATGTCGGACGCTGCATCAATCCGCTCATCGTGCACGGCCAGACCCACGGCGCGATCGCGCAAGGCGTCGGCCAGGCGATGTGCGAGCAGATCTATCTCGATCCCGATTCCGGCCAACCATTGACCGGATCGCTGATGGACTACGCCATGCCGCGCGCGGATACGCTGCCGTCGTTCACCACCGAAATCGCCGAGGTGCTGTCGCCGACCAACCCGCTCGGCATCAAGGCCGGCGGCGAAGGCGGCACCACGGCCGCGCCGGCAGCGGTGGTGAGCGCCATCCTTGACGCGTTGCGCGATCTTGGCGTGCACGACATGCCGATGCCGGCGACGCCCCATGCGATTTGGACGGCGATCCAGCAGGCCAAGGCAGAGACCATCAGGACCATGGCAGAGACCGAGGCGGGCGGCTCCGATCACAGACCTGGCCGGTAGAATGAGCAAGCAAATCATTTCACTCGCCGGCACGCTGCAAGCGCAAGCCAAAGAAGTGGCCGACGACTGGCGCTCCGGTGGTAAGGTCAATCGCCTGTGGCAGCGCGACAAGTCGCTGTGGACCAACGCGGACGAGGACCGCTGGCTCGGCTGGCTGGATAGCGTCGGCGCTGATCAGATCAAAAACTTCGAGGTCTTTGCCGACGAGGTGCATCGCGAGCAGTTCAAGGATGTCTTGCTGATCGGGATGGGCGGCTCGAGCCTCGGACCCGAAGTATTGGCGGAAACCTTCGGACAGAAGGACGGCTGGCCGCGCTTGCGCATCATCGATTCGACGGTCCCGGCGCAGATCGAAGCGATCGACGCGACGCTCGATCTTGGCCGCACGTTATTTATCGTCTCGAGCAAATCAGGCAGCACGACCGAGCCCAACGCGCTCAAGGACTATTTCTACAAACGCGTCGCGGACACCGTTGGCGCCGGCAAAACCGGAAGGCACTTTGTCGCCATCACCGATCCGGGTTCGTCGCTTGAGAAAACAGCAAAGGCCGACGGCTTCCGCCAGATTTTCTTCGGTGTGCCCAGCATCGGCGGGCGATATTCCGTCCTCTCGCCGTTTGGATTGGTGCCGGCCGCCGCCGCCGGGATCAACGTCGCCCGATTTGTCGCTTCGGCGCAGGCGATGATGCGGTCCTGCGGTCCAGGCGTGCCGCTGGCTGACAATCCCGGCGTCGCACTCGGTATCGCGCTCGGTGTCGCAGGTCGGGAAGGCCGTGACAAAGTCACGCTCTTCGCGTCCCCAAGCCTCGCGAGCTTTGGGGCCTGGGCCGAACAACTGATCGCCGAGTCGACCGGCAAGAACGGCAAGGCTCTCATCCCGGTGGACGGCGAGCCGATTGGCCCGCCGGATGTTTATGGCGGCGATCGCATTTTCATTGACCTCACTCTCGACAAAGAGGCCGGCGGCGCTCACCAGACGAAGCTCACCGCGCTGGAACGGGCCGGGCACCCGGTGATCCGCATCGCACAGAATTCGGCTGAAGATATCGGCCAAGAGTTCTTTCGCTTCGAGATTGCCACTGCGGTTGCCGGAGCGATCATGGGGATCAATCCGTTCGATCAGCCCGACGTCGAAGCCAGCAAGATCAAGACCCGAGAGCTGACGTCGGCGTTCGAAAAATCCGGCGCGCTGCCGGCGGAGACGCCGGCGCTCTCGACAAGCGCTGCCGATATCTACACCGATGCGGCGAATGCCAACGCGCTCCGGGCGGCAGGTGCGGGCAATAGCGTCGAAAGCTGGCTCAAGGCGCACTTCGCACGGCTCCGCGCCGGCGATTACGTCGCCCTGCTGGCCTATATCGCGCGCGATGACGCGAACGCCGCGCCGTTGCAGAAGTTGCGGCTCGCGTTGCGGGACCGGCGGCGCGTCGCCACTTGCCTCGGCTTCGGTCCGCGTTTCCTGCATTCGACCGGACAGGCCTACAAAGGCGGTCCGGACAGCGGCGTGTTTCTTCAGATCACGTCGGACGACGTCAGGGATCTGCCGATCCCCGGTCACCGGGCGAGCTTCGGCGTGGTCAAAGCGGCCCAGGCGCGTGGCGATTTCGGCGTTCTCGTCGAACGCGGGCGGCGGGCTATGCGCGTGCACCTCAAGGGTGATGTCGGTGCCGGCCTGAAAGCCCTGGAGTCAGCGGCCGAGCGTGCGTTGACGTAAACCGAGCGGCGCGGTCGCTCGCACGAGACTTGCCATGAATGCAAATCAGCATCGCGAAGTCATTGTCGTTGCCGACGTTCACGCGCTGGCCGAAAAGGCGGCAAAGCGCCTTGTGGCCCGGGTGAAGGCAGCGACCGGACGTGCCGCGGTATGTTTGACCGGAGGCTCCAGTCCCGAAGGACTTTACCGTCTGCTGGCCTCCGACCCGTGGCGCAATGAGGTGCCGTGGGATCGCGTGCATTGGTTCATGGGCGACGACCGTTTCGTCTGGGAAAGCGATCCGCTGAGCAATATGGGCATGGCGCGGCGGCTCTTTCTCGACCGCGTTGGCGCGCCGCGTCAAAACATTCATGCGATGGCGACGGATGCAAACTATCCGGAGGCAACGGCAGGACTCTACGAGGACGAGCTCAAGCGCTTCTATGGCGCGGATCGGCTCGATCCGGCGCGGCCGCTGTTCGATTTGGTCCTGATGGGGCTTGGCGACGATGGCCACACCGCCTCGCTGTTTCCCCATTCGCCCGCCCTCGACCAAAAGACGCGCTGGGTGGTCGGCATAGCGAAGGCTGGTCTTGAGCCCTTCGTGCCGCGCGTCACGCTGACGTTCCCGGCGCTCGCGTCGACGCGCGAAATGTTGTTCCTCGTCGACGGCGAGAAAAAGCGCGGCATCTTGCAGCGCGTTTTGGCGGGCGACGACCTTCCGGCGGCCCGTGCTCATGCCGACGGCGAGCTTGTGTGGCTGGTCGATCGCGCCGCCGCGCCGGCGGAATGATTTTTCTGCTGATCGCTATTTTTAGTTCAGCCGGCGGCTTTCCGTGATATCGACTGCCTGCCAACGCATCTAGTCTCACCAAGTATCACCCGATCAACTCCATGAGCGTTCCTGTTCTTTCCTTGGACAAGGTCTCGAAACGCTTCGGCGCGATCGTGGTCGCCGATGCCGTTGATCTTGCGCTCGCGGAGGGCGAAGCGCTCGGCATTATCGGACCGAATGGCGCCGGTAAGACGACGCTGTTCGGGATCGTGAGCGGCACGGTGGCGCCGGATTCCGGCCGTGTGCTTTATGCCGGGCGCGATATCACCCGAGCGACGCCGGCGCGGCGCTGCACCATGGGGATCGGGCGATCTTTCCAGATTCCGCAGCCGTTCGGCGGCATGAGCGTCTTTGAGAATCTCGTCGTTGCCGCGGCGTTTGGCGGGCGCCGGCGCGAGCGCGACGCCTATGTGCGATGCATGGAGATTCTCGATCAGTGCGGGCTCGCCGACAAGGCCAACCGCGCGGCGCGAAGCCTCACCTTGATCGATCGCAAGCGGCTCGAATTGGCGCGCGCGCTGGCAACCGACCCCGCGGTGCTCCTGCTCGACGAAGTGGCGGGCGGGCTGACGGAGCACGAGTGTCAGGCGCTGATCGAACTCGTGCGCGATGTGAAACGTAAGGGCGTTTCGATTATCTGGATCGAGCACGTCGTGCATGCACTGCTTGCAAGCGTCGAGCGTCTTTTGGTCCTCCACAATGGCGCATTCATCGCCGACGGCGACCCGCACGTGGTGATCCGCAGTCCCGAGGTGTCCGAGATCTACATGGGAATCGCCGCTGATGCCTGATCAGACCTTGCTCGGCGTACGCGGCCTCGATGCGTTCTACGGCGATTTCCAAGCCCTCTTCGGTGTCTCGCTCGAGCTTGCGGCGGGAGAAGCGGTCGCCGTGATCGGCGCCAACGGCGCCGGCAAGAGCACGCTGTTGAAGAGCATCGCGGGCCTCATCCGGGCGCGGCGGGACGCGATCACGTTCGATGGCGCGCCGATCGGCGGCTTGCCGGCGCACGCGGTCGCGGCGCGCGGCATCGCGCTCGTGCCGGAAGGCAGACGGCTCTTTGCTTCGCTCAGCGTCGAGGAAAATCTCCTGATTGGCGGGCAGCTCAAGCGGCGAGGCCCATGGTCGCTCGATGCGATCTACAAGATATTTCCGGTGCTCGCCGAACGCCGGCTGATGCCGGCGACGGCGCTCTCCGGCGGCCAGCAGCAGATGGTGGCGATCGGCCGTGCGCTGATGTCCAACCCGAAGTTGCTGTTGTGCGACGAGATCAGCCTCGGGCTCGCGCCCATCGTGGTGCGGGACATCTACGGGCGCCTGCCGGCGATCCTTGGCGAGGGCATTGCCGTGGTCCTTGTCGAGCAGGACATCGTGCAGGCGCTCAAGGCGGCACAGCGTGTCTATTGCTTGCAGGAAGGCCGCGTTGCGCTGACCGGCGCGGCGAAGGATCTGACGCGCGAGGCGATCACCGCGGCGTATTTCGGAATGTGACGGATGGAATGGATCAACGTCATCCTGCAGGGCGTGCTGGTCGGCGGGCTCTACGCCATGTTCGCGGCCGGGCTGTCGCTGATCTTCGGCGTCATGCGGCTCGTCAATATCGCGCATGGCGATCTCATCGTGCTCGCAGCCTATGTGGCGCTGGTCGTCACGCAAGACGCTCGGCATCGAGCCGCTGACGTCGCTGATCGTGGTCGTGCCGATGATGGCGTTGATCGGCTACGCGCTGCAGCGCGTTGCTGCTCAACCGCACGCTTGGCGATGACCTCCTGCCGCCGCTGCTGGTGACGTTCGGCCTGTCGGTCATCATCCAGAACGGACTCCTGGCGCTTTTCACCGCCGACAGCCGCAAGCTGCAGGCCGGCGACATCGAGGTGGCGACGTTCCATGTGTTGCACGGCATCTGCGTCGGCGCCTTGCCGCTCTTGCAATTCGTCGTCGCCGTCGCGGTGATCGCCGCGCTGCAATTCGTTTTTTATCGCACCGCATTGGGCCGCGCCTTCCGTGCCACGGCCGACGATCCGGCCGTGGCGCAGCTCATGGGGCTCGACACCCGCCACGTCTTCGCGCATGGCCATGGCGCTGTCGCTCGCGGTGGTGGCGATCGCCGGCGTGTTCCTCGCGGTGCGCGCCAATTTCGATCCGGCGCATAGGGCCGGCGCGGCTGATCTTCGGCTTCGAGGCCGTGATCATCGGCGGGCTGGGCAGCATGTGGGGCACGCTCGCCGGCGGCATCGATCCTCGGCGTCGCGCAGGCGATCGGCGCGCAGCATCGATCCGGGCTGGCAGGTTCTCGCCGGCCACATCGCCTTTCTGGCCATTGCTCGCGGTGCGGCCCGAAGGACTGTTTCCGAAGGTGCACACGTGAAGGTGCGTGTCGCGTTCGGCAGCCGGTCGAGCCATGTCGGGATGGCGCTATGCGCGGTCGGTCTCGTTGTGCTGGCGGCGGCGCCGTTCTGGGGCGGCCGCGACGATTTGCAATTGCTGTCCGAGATCTTCACCTACGTCGCGCTGGCGAGCCTGTGGAATCTGCTCGCCGGATATGCCGGCCTCGTCTCGGTCGGCCAGCAGGCCTATGTCGGGCTCGGCGGCTATCTGTTGTTCGCGCTTGCGATCCTTGCCGGCGATGTCACCGCTTCTTGCCATTCCTGCTCGCCGGCGCCGATCGCAGCGCATCGTCGCGGTTCCGGTCGCGCGCGCTGATATTCCGCCTGCGCGGCGCCTTATTTCGCCATCGGCACCTGGGTCGTCGCGGAAGTGTTTCGTCTCCTCGCATCGCAGGTTTCGGTGCTCGGCGGCGGTTCCGGCATCGAGCCTGCCGCGCATCGGTGATACTCGCCATGGCGCCGACGCCGGCAGATGCGCGATTTTTCGCTCTACTGGCTGGCGCTTGCGCTTGTGGTGGCGATGCTCGCGCTCATCGTGCTGCTGCTGCGCTCGCGCCATGGCCTTGCGCTGACCGCCATCCGCGACAACGAGCAGGCGGCGACGCTGCAACGGCATCGACGTCGCTGCGGACCAAGTTCATCGTCTATGTGCTCACCGCGTTCGGCACGCGGCCTGATCGGCGCGCTGATCTTCCTGCATGAAGCTGCGCATCTCGCCGGACACCGCCTTCAGCGTCAACGATTGGACGGCGTTCGTCATCTTCATCACGGTGATCGGCGGCATCGGCCGCATCGAGGGGCCGATCGTCGGCACCGATCGTGTTTTTCCTGTTGCGGCAGACGCTGGCGGACCTCGGCAGGTCTATTTGCTGATGCTCGGCGCCGTGGCGATCGTCGTCATGCTGTTCGCGCCGAAAGGCATCTGGGGCCTGATCGTCGAGCGTTTCGGCTGGCAGGTTTTTCCGCTAGAACGCCGTGTCATCCTTGACGAAGGCCGTGCCGCGCGGGAATGAATGCCGGCAAGACGTCCAGAGGGGAAACGAACCATGGCGAATAAGCTCATTATCAGCTGCGCGATCACCGGATCGATCCACACGCCGACGATGTCGGACGCGCTGCCGATCACGCCCGATCAGATCGCGACGCAGGCGATTGACGCCGCCAAGGCCGGCGCCGCGATCCTGCATCTGCACGCGCGCGACCCGAAAGATGGCCGGCCGTCGCCCGATCCGAATGTCTTCATGCAGTTCCTGCCGCGCATCAAGCAAAGCTGCGACGCCGTCGTGAACATCACCACCGGCGGCGCGGTGACGATGACGGTGGAGCAGCGCATGTCGGCCGCGCAGCAATTGTCGCCGGAAATGTGTTCGCTCAACATGGGATCGATGAACTTCGCGCTCTATCCGATGGCGAAGCGCTACAAGACCTGGAAATACGATTGGGAAGAAAGCTATCTGCTCAATTCCGACGCCTACATCTTCCCCAACACGTTCCGCGACATCGAGAAGATCTACCGGGCGCTCGGCGAGGGGCACGGCGTCAAGTTCGAGCACGAGTGCTACGACACCGGCCATCTCTACAATCTGGCTCACTGCATCGATCGCGGGCTGTTCAAGCCGCCGGTGTTCCTGCAGCTCATCTTCGGGATTCTCGGCGGCATCGGGCCCGATCTCGATAACCTGTTTTTCATGAAGCGCACCGCCGACAAGCTGTTCGGCAAGGATTACTTGTGGTCGGTGCTCGCCGGCGGCCGCCATCAGATGAATTTCTGCACCAACGCCACCATGATGGGCGGCAATGTGCGCGTCGGCCTCGAGGACTCGCTCTATATCGGGCCCGGCAAACTGGCCAAGAGCAACGCCGAGCAGGTGGCGAAGATCCGCCGCATCGCCGAGGAACTCGGCTATGAGATCGCCACGCCCGCCGAGGCGCGGGCGATGCTCGGGCTCAAAGGCGCCGACCGGGTGAAATTCTGACCGGCGGCGGACTTGACCCCGCGGGCGCTGCGACGCTACATGCAGCGCCGGAGCGCGATCCCGAAAAGCCGTGATCGGCCTTTCGAAAAGATCGTGCTCAATCAAGCGGATCGGGCGGTTAGCTCAGCGGGAGAGCACATCCTTGACATGGATGGGGTCACAGGTTCAATCCCTGTACCGCCCACCATCCTCCGCCTGCGCAGCAATACCGATCGTTGCGAGTCGGCAGCAGCAAATGCGCGGCGCGATGCTCCACCAATGGGGAGCGCCAATCGATTCAATCTGAAACGATGGGGTCTCTAAGAGGCGCCGGCGTCCGACAGGCACTTCTTGGTGAAGCTCGTCTCCGCCGCGCCGTGCAGCTTCTGCGCCGCGGCCTGATCCTTGCAGCACTTCTTGGCGAAGCTCGTCAGTGCGGCGCCATGCAGACTTTTGCCGGTTGCCTGAACGGCGCAGCTATCGTCAGCCGCCGCCGCCGTGATGACGCAAAATGAAGCAAGCACAATTGCGATCGTCTTCATATTTCTCTCCCGGTGTTGTTGCGTTCAGTTTTCTAAAACTGAGCACGAGCAGCATCTTACTTCTACTTCGAAGCCACCAGTGTGCCGTTCGGGCTCGCCTTGTCGATGACCTGCGGCAGATATTGCGCCAGCGTTTTGAGAGTCTCATCAACCGGCAGGCCGAGATGGCGCGCGAAATCCTGAACCTGCGAATTCCCGAGAACCGCTTTGAGTTGATCTGCGGTGATCGGCAGGTTCGCCCCATTGCCGAGCCATGATTGGACCTGCGGGCCAAGGCCGCCCTTTTCGAGCGCGGCAACGAGTCCGGCGAGATCGTGATACTGCGTCTTCGCCAGCACGGAATTGATCAGCACCGGCAGGCCCGCCGCTTCGGCCTCGCCCAGCGCGCCCTTCAACTCATCCAACAAGCCCATGACGGATTCTCTCCTTGCGTGGAATATGCTGCACCGCCGCCGTGTCAAACCCGCGGCGCAAGTTTAGTTCATCGCTCGCAATTGCACCAGCAGGAACGCAGACGGGCCGCCGCGTCCTTGTTGCTTAGTGTCGCAGCTCGTCGGGGACCTTGCCGCCGTTCTCGGCGAGCTTTTGCATGACTTGCTTGTGCAGCCACATGTTCATCGTCGCGCTGTCGTTCTTGTCGCCGGTGTAATGCAGCTCTTCGGCCAGCTCTTTGCGCGCCGCAAGGCTCGAGTCCAAATTCAAGAGCTTCATCAGATCGACGATCGACAAACGCCAATTGAGTTTTTCTTTGTTCTTGGCTGCGAGCTTGGTGAGGATGTCTGCGACGTCGACCGGCGTTGCCGCCTTCGGCAGCGACGACGAAGCGGTCGTGGACGCCGGCGCTGACGGCGCCGGTGCGGGCGACGGCTTTGATGCCGACGCGGGCGGCGGTGCGGCAGGAGACGATGGTGTCGCCGGAGCGGCACTGGCGTGGCCGAAAATCGCCGACATGATTTTCCCGAGAACGCTCATTGGATCCTCCTCGATGCAACGAGGGCGCCGCGCCCCGTTTCAAGTCCTGGCAAATTGTACCAACGCCGGGTAGGCAGGCACAACCCGCACCGCGTTGGAGTGTGACAATTCAAAGTGCGGCGTCTCGCGAATCTTGCCCCTTTTCATCGCGTCCGGCCTGTGTCACACTCGCTATATTCAATTGGATATAGCGAAGCTCGATGTCGTTTCGTGCGCAGGCCTCTTCGGCAGGAATTTTCGGCCTCAAGGGACTTCCCGAAAGGCGCGCGTCTGTCGCGGATATCGCCTCGATCCGGCCGCGCGCCGGTATCGAGGTGCGGGCTGCCGCGGGCGCCGCAAGTTCGCCGAGGCAACGCAGCCGGATCTGGGATCTGCATGGCAGCTTGCATTGCTCGATCATCGGTACGTGCCTGACCACCGGCGAGCTGCGGCGGCTTCTCGTCCGGTTGAAAGTGGCAGGCGCCGACGCTGCCGGCGATCACGACCTTCACATGCTGGGCGTCCTGCTTGCCGCGCGGCCGGAAGCCGGCGCGAAGCATTTGCAAAAGACGCTTGATCGGCGCCACCAGACTGCGATCAACCAATTCGCCAAAGCGAAGGATGCGGTAGCCGTATGCGCGTTGTGGGAAGACGCGATGAAGCGCGGCGACATTCCGGGCGCCTATTGGGCGGTGCTCACGCATCCGGCAACGACCGACGCCATGGTGAAACAGGTGTTCGGCGAGGTCCACATGCTGTCGCACCTCGTCGGCGCGGCCAACCGCGCGGATATCCAGCGCTTGCGCAAGCTGGAAGAGCACAACGCGTCACTCTCATCGAAGCTGGAGCGCCAGCAGATCCAATTGCGTGATGGGTTCACCTCGCGCGACCAGACGATCCGCCGGTTGACGGACGCTCTTGCGGCGAAGGCGAGCGGCGCGACGACCGGCGCCGAGGCCGATGAACGAACGAAGGCGCTGTCCGCGGCACTCGCCGAGCGCGACCGGCGTTTGACGCAGGAAGTGATGCGCCGCGAGAAATGCGAGCGGCGGCTCGAAGCGATGTCGGCCGAACGGGACGAAGCCAGACGTAACCTCGGCGCCTGCGAGCGCGCGTGCGAGACATTGCGTGCGGAGCTTGCTTCGATCGAAAGCCAAATCGGATCGCTGCTGTGCCGCGACGATGATCCATCCAGGGGCACGCTCGATCTGGGCAGCCTGACGGTGCTTTATGTCGGCGGGCGGGCCCATCAAACACCGTTGTTGAAGGGCTTGGTCGAACGCCTGAACGGCCGTTTTCTGCATCACGACGGCGGCCTCGAGCACAATGCGGCGCTGCTGCCCGGGCTCGTCAGCCGAGCCGACGTGGCGGCGTTCCCGGTCGATTGCGTCAGCCATGATGCCGTTGCGGCGCTCAAGCGAACGTGCCGGCAATTGGGGAAGCGCTATGTGCCGCTTCGCAGCGCAAGCCTCGCCTGCCTGCTGTCCGCGCTCGCGGCCTTGCAAGCCGAACCGGCGATCTCGCCCGACACCGTTCCGCTTTAGGGGCACGCCAAAATATTTCGGCAACGCCAAGCTTGATGGTAACCTTTCGGCCGCTTCACGGCGCAATCCGCGCGAGGTGCTCGATGGGCGACGTTCGACTGACGGTGCGGGTCGATTTCGGGGCGGACCGGGCGCTCGGGCCCGGCAAGATCCGGCTGCTCGAAGCCATCGGCAAGACCGGTTCGATCTCGCAGGCGGGCCGCTCGCTCGACATGTCATATCGGCGCGCCTGGTTGCTGGTCGACGACATGAACCGCTGCTTTCGCGAGGCCGTAGTCACCACGCAGCCGGGTGGCGCCCAAGGCGGCGGGGCGGCGCTCACGCCGTTCGGTCTCGAACTGATCGAGAAGTACCGGTCGATCGAAGCGGAGGCCATGGCCGCGGCCAAGCCGCAATTGAACGCGCTGGAAACCTCGTTACGCAATCGCGCTCGCGGTGCGCAAAAGCGCCTGAAGACATCGATCAAGGCGGCCACGGCGCGCTGACTGCCGGCCATGTTGGCTTCCTTGCCAGCCGGTTGGGCCGCGCTATATTCGATTGAATATTGCGATGGAAGGGGATCGGCGCACCGTGCCGCAGAGTTCGACCTACCATGCCAGCGACGGCGCGGCGTACGAGATTTTTCTCGGCCGCTGGACACGATTGCTCGCGCCGCATTTTCTCGATTTCGCGGCCTTCGCGCCGGAGGGTGCGCTTCTCGACGTCGGCACCGGAACCGGCAGTCTTGCCTACGCGATGGCGGCACGCTGGCCGTCCCGGCGAATTCTCGGCGTCGACGTTGCCGAACCCTACATCGCCTACGCACGCAGCAAGGCGACGGGCGCCGCGCCGGAATTCAAGATCGCCGACGCGGCGGCGCTGCCTCATTCCGACGGCGCGTTTGCCGGGGCCGCCGCTCAGCTTGTGCTCAACTTCGTCCCGAATGCCGCCGCGGCCGCCAAGGAGTTGCGGCGCGTGACCCGGCGCGGTGGAACGGTCGCCGCCGCGGTGTGGGATTTTCGCGGCGGCCTCGTCTACCAGCGGCTGTTCTGGGACACCGCCGCGGGCATCGATCCGCGTGCCGGTGATGCGCGCGATCGGCTGTTCTCGGCGGCGCTGGCGCTTCCCGATGGGCTGCCGAACCTGTTCCGGAATGCCGGACTGACCGACGTGCAGCGCGGCTCGCTGACGATCCGCATGACCTACGCAAATTTCGAGGACTATTGGCAGCCGTTGCTCGGCGGGCAAGGCCCCGTCGGCAGTTACATCACTGCGCTCGATGACAACCTGCGGCGCCGCATCGAAGAGGCGGTGCGGCGCGCCTTTTATTCGGGTTCGCCGGACGGCGAACGTTCGTTGACCGCCACGGCATGGGCCGTGCGCGGAACCGTTCCGTAGCGGCCGTGTTCATGAAAGCCCCCGAGCCAAGGAGTTGAAGATGAAGCTTAGCGCGCGCAATCAGCTCAAAGGAAAGATCGTGGACGTGACCAAAGGCGCGACGACATCGCATGTCCGGATCGACATCGGCCAAGGCGTCGTCATTACGGCCTCGATCACCAACGAAGCAGTCGCCGATCTTGGTCTCAACAAAGGCGACGAGGCCTGGGCCGTGATCAAGGCTTCCGATGTGATGATCGGGAAGTAGGTCTTACGAAGATCGTTTACGCCGCGGGCTTGCGCCCAAGCAGGCCGAACGCGGCGAACGCGGCAACCGCCAGCGAGATCAGGACGTTGTAGCCGGCGAGCGAAATGCCGAACAATCGCCACGCCGCTTCGTCGCAACGCACGACGTTGATCGACTGTAACTGGTTCATCAGCGATCCACCCTTGTTGAGATCAGTCAGCGGACCCGAGCAATCGGTCGGACCGGGCCACCAATGCCATTCGACGCCGGCGTGGTAGGTGCTGAGCACGGCGCCGGACAGCGCCGCAATGATGATCACGATGAAGCCGACGGAGAGCAGCTTTTGCGGTGCGCGCACGAGAGCCGCAATCACCATCAGCAACGAGAGCGGGATGACGATGTGATAAGGAATGCGCTCTTCGAGGCAAAGCGGGCAGGGCGGATACTTGAGCACGATTTCGAAATACCAGGCGCCGAGGAGTGTCGCCGTGCTGAGCACGAAGACTGCCAACGATGCCGCCGCCGCCGGCTCTTCGCGAAGCTGAGCGATCCAGGTTCTTTTCATTCCTTCCTCGCCAGTGGCCCCCGGGCCGGCAGCAATTTGCCGATCCTGAGGGTGGAAGCAAGCCCATCCCGTGCCGACGGCGCGTCCCCCGCGCCGCCTTTGGCCGCGCGCTTGAGCGCGATAGCGCCTGAAAAGCCTTCGTCGCCCGATGAGAGGCCCACGCGGCTGGGCCGCGGATCTTGCGGAGTCGGAGACACCGACATTTCAAACTGCGGCGTGCTCCCAGCCCTTGCACCAAGGCAGTCAGCCCCCGAATCGCGCAGCAAATTTCGCCTGGAACTTCACCGCCTCGGCGTGTAGAAATCGCGCCCTGGCCCGTGTGGCGGAACTGGTAGACGCGCACGACTCAAAATCGTGTTCTGCAAGGAGTGGGGGTTCGATTCCCTCCACGGGCACCATGCACTGCTGTTCACCGCTGTTCTCTGTGACAGTGCGTGGGCAAGGGCACTCACCGCCGTCGCCAGCAAGATCACCAGCACTCCGCCGACGCGTGCAGGATTGCCGCAGTTCGTAGTTCCGGTCTGTGCCCAGTGCCCAAGGGAAACCGATGAAGGTTCGAAACCGATGAAGGTTCGAAACCGATGAAGTTTCGGTAATCCCGGGGAACATTGGCGATAGCCCTGCGTTTCGTTGTGACCAACAACAGCAGCGAATGGGCGACCAACGGCAACGGAGCGTGCCCAATGTCTGCAAAACGATTGAAGTTGATCGCCATTGTGGTCCTGGCGCTGACCGCAGGCTCCACTGCGGCGATAGCGCAAACATTTAACCCCAGCACGTCCAGTTCCGGCGCGCCGCTCTTACCTCAGCAGCCAGAAGCTCCGGTTTCACCGGGAATGGGAGCGCCTCTGAATTCCACCAATGGACTCAATCCGCTCACCGGACTGCCGTGTACCGGAGCAGGATCATTGGCTGTCAGTGGCGCGGGCGCGCTTCCCGGCACTTCGACACCGCCGCCAAACAGCACCTCGACGACGCCCACATCGCCTTCGTTCAACAGCGTGTTCGGATCATCGAGCGCTATAGGCGCCTGCTAGTTCATGCGTGCGACGAAAGAATGAGGAGGAACACATGATGATACGGAGCGCTTTCGCAATCGCGATCACAAGTCTAGTTTTCGCGGCCGTTTCGACGCCAACTCAAGCCGCGCCCATTGCGCCGATTGCGCGCGCCGTCACGGCCGACCACGGCAACGTGACGCCGGCATGGTGGGCCCGCCGGTGCTGGCGCGGCCGCTGGGGCCGCGTGTACTGCCGCCGGGTTTGGCGGTGGTAATTCCACTCCAGCGCCACGCGTGACCTCGGTTTCGCTGTCATAGATTGGACACCAAATTCCAGTGTGGCCCACTCGTCGTGAGACTTATTGGGATCTCCTCTGGAACACTCGGCCCCGGGGCTTGCTCCGGGGCTTTTTATTAGCTCGCTTTCGGTTGGTAACGGGTGAGCTGCCGCTCGCGGGCAAGTATGTCATGGCATGATCTAATTCCGGCGCTCTTCGTTGGATGCTTAGCCGCGGTCGTGGTTTTCAAAATCAGACGGCGCGATCGATAGCGAGGGGGAGAGGCCAAGCCGTGGAGGGGAAGCCCCGCGCCGCCGGGGCTTCCCAGACGGGATCAGGGGGGCACACCGGGGGCAACCGGCGGTCTATCCCGTCCAATGATTAGAATTCCAGGAACTGAAAACCGGTTCCCAGAGCGCCGACTTGCGTGGCCGCGTTGGCCGCGTCGGGCCGTTCGAGCATCCCCAAGTTACTCTGCGCGCATTGGTCTCACCTGACGAACTTCTGCAACAATCTTTTTTGTGTTCGAAATCCCAAAAGTAGAACGACTCGTCACAACGGCAATTTGTTCCAGACGCGATCAGAGGTGCGCGATTTGGCGATCGATCCGGCCTACCATCTTCGTCAGGCGACAACACTCATTCGGCTGGCACAAGCTACACGGGACACGAAAACCGCGGCAGCCCTGATGCGATTGGCGAACGAACACACGGCGCTCGCCGAGAAAGCTGGTCACGGTCGCGATCGGCGGAAGACCGACGCCGAGCGGGAATAAGGTCACCCGCCACGACGCGGCCCATCTGGTTTGCCGGGCGACGGCAGTCTGCGGCCGAAAAAGCGGACATTCGACGCCACTGGACCATGCTCACACTCCTCCAGCAACAGAGGAGCCAATCCGAACGCGGTTCCCAAGCGCATCCCTTGGGATAAAGGCAAACTGATCGCCGAGACGCAGCGCCCGGCCCGCATCCCCCGTTAGCGACAACACAGCACCGTCAAGCGAGCGACGTACTTCGATGGTGCCGGGCATGAAGGCAAAAGCTGCCGGTGGTATGAACTCGAAGCTGTGGCAGCCGCTGCCAATCCCAGCCCGCTCAAGGTCCTCGCGGTACCGGTTCGCTAGAACCTGACTGATCAGCCGACCGCCGACGTAGATGTCGAGGCATACTGGCGCTTCAGGTTGATTGGTGTTCTGCGCCCAGCCGGCAATGCACTTCGTGCTGACCAGGTCGACATAGCCGCGCAGCGTGCCGGCCTGCAACTCATTGTCATGCGACCGTAGTCCTGCGCGTTGCGCGATGTGTCGACGCGCCGCCTCGACCGCATAGCCGTCCTCATAGCGCGGCGCGCAATATCGCCCGACCTCCGTCGCCGCATCCGGATAGAGCATGCCGTATTCGTGGGCATTGTGGAACATGCCCCGGCTGTCGTCGTCGATGAAGCTCTCCGACAGCGCGCCCTCGGCAATAAGAATGTCGTGGGTTGAGAACTCGATGTGAAAATACTCGATCTTCTCCACCCACTCGGCCTGCACGATCGACACGCCGTTGACGAGGTCCTTCGCCTCGATCAGAACGCCTTCGAGATACATAGCGTGATGGGGTGAGATCCAAAGGTCGCGGCGCGGCACATTTTCGTCGAGAGCGCCGGCTTTGATGCAGATCGGCAAAATATCCTTGCGGCCCATGACGAAGCGGCCGCCATAAGTGCGCCGCCCGATCCATTTGACGGGGCGCGCAACACCAGACTTGGTTATGAGTTCATCGCCAATCTTGAGATCTTCGACGAGTGTCTCACCGCCTTTGGTGCGAATCAGCGTGCCGCGGCAATAGCAGGGAGCGACATCGAAAGTTGGAGCACTGAAAGAATTCGCAGTCTGACCTGTGTAGGCGTCAGTGAAGGATATCGCCACGCGTAGCTCGGCGCCGATATCCTCATGTTGCACGAGATAGCTGGAATTGGTCGCGCCGGATATATCGTTCCAAGTGCTCCCTCCCGCAGCCAGGCTTTGCCATTGATAGCTGAAATTACTGCCGGCGCCGTCCACCACCGCCGGGTCGGCAGTCAGGACTTCGCCGACAACGGGCGTATCCGTCTGGATAAGATTGTGATCGTAGTTCGCCTCGATCGCCTGGCCAGCAGCCGATAGATGCCCGTCATCGGCCCAAAGATAAGTGCTGCCAGCATTCGGCGACACGAGTTGCGTAGCGTACAACGCCCAACCTTGCGGGAACTCGCTGCTATTGGAATTGACGTCGGCGCCGCCGGCGAATTCGTCATAGGGTGTTGAACTCGTCGCTACGACGCCTGGATTTGTGTCTAAGATTCCGTAGGCGGACGGATCGGCCTCGATTGTCTTGAACAGCGACCTGACGTCGGCATTGATGAACGTGACGCCGGCCGCGCCCAAGTCGGAATCGAGGGTGGCATTGAAGATCGCGCCGTACGTGCTCGCCCCAGTGTCGTTGTCGATGACAATATATTGTGCGCCATCGTCGTGAAGCACGATAAGCGCGTCGGCGAGCGCATTCGCCTCCGAGACCATGAACGTGTCGCCCTGCTGGCCCGGCAAACCCTCAGCAATCGAGGCGTCGTTGGCGCCGCCAGAAATCAGATAGATCGCATTGGGATTGGCAATGCCCCCGGTCGAGCCGAGATAGGTCTGAATCTGGCTAGTGATGGAAGGTGCAAGAGAACCCGAAAGGCTTCCGGTGGCAGTGGCGCCACTCGCCGCGTAATTGGTGCCGAGCGGAGATCCGGAACCGCCCTCGCCTGGATTGTACGGATCGGCACTCAGCCCGAAGTCCTGGGCCAGCAGCGTGGAATTCATAACCCCGCCGACACTCGTGGGTAGGCCGCCGCCGGCAGCGATCGCAGCCTGGTACTGTGCCTCTTTGGCTGTGTCGCTTGAAATCGGCGTGTTGAAGTAATAGCCGCTGTCGATATTGCTGTCGCCGAAACCGAGAAATTGATCGAAGGACGCCGCAACCGGCGCACCACTGCCGTCAATCGTGACCGACACAAGCGGTGAAGCGCCGTCGACAGTGACGTCAGCGGACGTCGTCGTGCTGTTGCCATCGCTGTCGATAGCCTGCACGGTCGCTGTATCCATTTCCGACTGGCTTTGCGTCAATGCCTCGACGTTGGCTTGGCCGTTGTGGAGCGCATAGGTCAGCGAACCGGCCTGGGTGAGGTCGAAGGTGCCGTAGGTTCCTTGGAGCACCGAATCCGACTCTGCCGGCGCGTCCGCAAAGAATTGAGCTTGCGTCCAATCCGTCGAATCAAAAATGCTGCCGGTGAGCGTGAACGTCTCGGTGGTGTCGACCACGCCGCCCGACAACAGTTCGAACGACGCAACGACACTGCCGTTGTTCGAGGGATCGTTCGTCAGCTGCAACTCGATCTGGTCATCCTCTGGCGAAGGATTCAGAGTGATCGATTGAAGAACTCTATTCGAAGAGATCTGGCCATCGACCTGATCGAGGGTAACCTGGACAGCACCGCCGGCGCGTCGGGTGACTTGCAGGCGAACATCGTCGTCGTTTCCCGAGGAGCCGTTTTTGTCGGAGAGTTGAATCCCGTAAGCGTTTCGCTCTTCGGGAATCGACAGCGAATAGACGGCGGAAACCGTAAACGCAGTCCCGCTCAGCAGCGCTTCGGCGCCGGAGGTGCCGCTCCTCAGCGTCACGAATTGACCCAGAAACGGATCGGTACCCGAGCTGATCGCAGCGCTGTTGCTGCCGAGCAAAAGGTCTTGATGATTGGAATTGACGATAGTAGCGCCCGAGGTCACGGCGTAGGACGCGGGCGTCGCGGTGCCGCTGTAGTCCGGCGGCGTAGACGATGCAAAAGTATCGTCGAATTCCGTCGCACCACTGCTGACAATCTTGAATTCGTCAATCGCTACGCTGTAGTCGGGCGCGTGCGGCGAGCTTCCGCCGACGAGCGACCAACTGACCGTTGCCGCGGAATTGGTATCATTGGCGGTCAGCGAAGTGGTGACGGACGACACCGTGCTGTCCTTGACCACCGAAGCAGGCGCGATCGGACTAATCGTCAAGGGAACAATGTTGAAATCCGACGCGGTGAGCGAACTCGTAAACCCGATGAGATTGAGCGTCTGGCCCGAACCGAAGTTGATGATCGTGTCGCCGTTGTTGACGAAAGCGAGTGATTGGATCGCCGCAAAGCTGGTGACACCAGAGACGGTCAGATCGATGACGTCGCCCTGACCGGGCGCAAAATTGGCGATAGTGACCTCACCGTCGCCTGTCGTGTAGTCGAAAGTCTCGGTTCCACTACCGCCGATCAGCGTGCTTGGGCCGTCGGCGTCGAGTATGTCGGACACGGCACCGCCTTGCAGCGTGTCAGACGTGCTCGCGCTCCCGATTTCGTAGTACGCGTATTGCTGCCCTGACGTCGCCAGGAAAATTGCATCCAGCGCCGACGAGTCGGTATCGTTACTGCTTTCAAACGTATTGATCGCGCTGCTCAGAGCGGCGGCGTTTATATTGAAATTGCTGTAAGCCGCGAGCAGATCGTTGGTCTGATCCAGGAGTTCGAGGCCGGTAATCGTTCCGCCGGCCAGCTCATTTCCGCTGTATGTAAGCCCAGTGCCGATGAGGACGAGCCGGAAATTGGGCGATGGTGCTCCGCTGCCTTCGACAAGCGTGAAATGAGTACTCGTGCCGTCCGATTGAGGCAGGCTGTTCGCGAGGGCGTCGTAGAGCGTAGTCCAGCTCAGATCGATGCCGATGGGAGACTTCGAACTCGTCGTGAGTGTCACAACATTGGTGGACATTTAAATCCTCCCGCCGTTGCCTCCCCCGATGAGACCAATATCACATTTTGGTGGACTGCGCTCTCAGAACTTATGGAAGTTGAGATGTGTCCGGCGCATGCATCCAGACGGACTTGCTTGTGCTCCGTGGGCGCAGATCCAGGCCGTCACGTCACTCAGATGGGCGCTCCACAATGTCGCGGATGCCGTATTTGTCATATCGGCCGGCGAAGCGATCGGTCCGCTATTCAGGTTCCGTGGTATAGTGGTGCTGTTCGTTTGGAACACCCGCCTCGTTTTCAAGATCGCGAATTTACCGGGTCAGCGACGGCTACGCCGTCTGATGGCGACCTTGCCCGGCGCGAGCTGCTCGGCGATCACACGCAGTTTTTCCTGGAGCCGCGGTGCGACGAAATCGAGAAACGCCCGCAGCTTCAGCGGCTGTTGCTGTTGCGCGGCATGTACGAGCTGCACAGGTATCGGCGGCGGCGCCCAATTGGACAATATCGGGACCAGCGTTCCGTCACGAATGCTGGCCGCTGCCTGATAGGACATCACGCGCGCGACTCCGAGACCTGCGACGGCGCCGCCGATCGCCCCGTCAGCGGTGTTGACCGAAAAGCGAGGGCTGATAGCGAACTGCTGATCATCGTTCGTGCTGGCGAACGGCCATTCACGATAACGTTGCAGTCCTTCGAGCGCGATGCAGTCGTGATTGGAAAGGTCGGCGGGCGTGCGCGGCTCGCCGCGCCGACGGAGATAGTCCGGGCTGGCGCACACTATCCAGCGGATCTCGCCGACACGCCGCGCAATCAGGGCGCTGTCCGGCAGGTGCCCAATCCTTACCGCGACGTCGATGTGGGATTCGACCAGGTCGACCATCCAATCCGACAGAACGAGCCGTACGCTGACGTCAGGGTAGGCTGCCAGGAAATCATGGACGATCGGCGCGACGTGCAGCGTACCAAACATGATCGGCGCCGTCACCAACAGTTCTCCACGCGGCGCACGATATTCGCCTGACGCAGCCCGCTCGGCCTCCGCCAACTCCTCCAGCACCCGGCGCGCTGAGGCGACATAGGCCGTCCCCGCTTCTGTCAAAAGCAGCTTGCGGCTGGTGCGCACTACCAATTGCGATCCCAGCAGCGTCTCCAGGTCTGACACGCGGCGGCTGACGGTCGGCAGCGGCACGCCCAACCTCCGCGACGCAGCGGAAAGGCTGCCGCCGTCGACCGCCGCGACCAGGGTGCGCATCGCCTCAAGCCGATCCATTGCGCCTTTCACATTGCGGAAGTCTGACTTTCGAGGTTAGCGGCTGCTGCCGCTTTTCGGAAGGGAATATCCAAAGGCCTACGGACTGCGGCCCATCTCGATCTCGAGCGAAGGCGTATGTCCCGTGTTCCAATTGCCGCCGTTGATCAGGCGCCCGCCACATGCAGCGCGCCCGCGGGACATTAGCTCGCACCCTCAATCCAAGGAGACCGGCCATGTCCGTTCGGTTCCAAACCGTCGATGTCGACGGCCTCAAGTTGTTTTATCGCGAAGCCGGCGATGGCGCCCACCCGGCCGTTCTGCTGCTGCACGGCTTTCCCACTGCGAGTCATATGTTCCGCGATCTGATCCCGGAGCTCGCCGACCATTATCACGTGGTGGCGCCGGACTTGCCTGGATTCGGCATGACAGAACAGCCCGCACGGGACAAGTTCGCCTACACTTTCGAGAACATCAGCAAGGTGATCGGCCGCTTCACCGAGGTGATCGGGCTGACAAAGTTCGCGATCTACGTCTTCGACTATGGCGCGCCGATCGGCTTTCGTGTGGCGATGAAGCAGCCCGAGAGGATCACTGCGATCATCACCCAGAACGGCAACACCTATCTGGAGGGTGTGTCGGACGCCTTCGCGCCGATCAAGGCCTATTGGAACGAGCCGACCAAGGCCAACCGCGATGCCCTGCGTGGTTTTCTGACGCCCGCGACGACGCTGTTCCAATACACTCAGGGGGTCGCCGACCCAAGGCTGGTATCGCCTGACGGCCGCAACCTGGACGACTTTTATCTGGCGCGGCCGGGCAATGATGAGATTCAGCTCGACTTGTTGCTCGATTACCAGTCGAACGTGGCGCTGTACGGCACGATCCAGGCCTATCTGCGCAAGCATCAACCGCCGGTGCTGGCGGTGTGGGGCAAGAACGATCCCTTCTTCATTCCGCCTGGCGCAGAAGCGTTCAAGCGCGACGTACCTTCGGCTGATATCCGCTTGGTCGACAGCGGCCATTTCGCGCTCGAAACCCACGCCCGAGAGATCGGCGCGGCAATCCGCGAATTCCTCGCAAAGCACATCGGCTGACGCATCGCTCGTTCTCTGGGCTTCCAAGCGTTCCCCGGCCCAAATCAAGGAGACCGATAATGACAACTCCAACTGAAGTCGTGCGCAGCTTCTACGACAAACTCAAGGCCGGTGACGCTCCTGGCGCGCTTGGTCTTATGGCGCCCGACATCGAGTGGATCACGATGTGGCACTACAAGGTTGAAGGCCGCGGCCCCGAGCGCGTCGCCGAGGATTTGTTCAAACCACTGGTGGCGGAATGGTCGAGCTTCGCGCTCGTTCCGACCGAGTTCATCGCCGACGGTGAAACAGTGGTGTCGCTCGGCGATTTCACCGGGGTGCATGGCGCCACAGGCAAAAAGGCCGAAGCCCGCTATGCCCATGTCTGGACCATTAAGGACGGCAAGATCACCCGCTTCCGCCAGTACATCGACACGCTGGCGGTGGCCGAGGCCCGGCGGCCTGCGGCTCATCTTCAGGTGGGCAGACGGCAACCCTGCGTCTGATCGAGGGCCCGCGAGCCGCAGTGGCGGAGGGCGACGGGGAATTGCTCATCGAAAACGCGGCGGTCTCTTTGGATGCGAAGGCGACGATCGCAGAAGGGCGCGGCCATCGCTTCTTCGCCGGCTGGAGGAGCGATCTCTTCTTCTTCGATCCTCCCGAGCGCCTTCCATCCAAGACCTCAATACGCACCTTCCGACTGGCCGAAATCGCGTTGCAGTTCGGTCCGGACGTTCGGGTCGGGATCCTGACCGCCAAACGGCGTATTGCTGAATGACGGAACGCTCTGCATGTACAGCCCCCGCGTAGACGGCGCGGTGTGGTGCTTGTGCGCAACCGTCTTGGCAAAAGCGGGCGCAGCGATAAATGTGGCCAGCGCGATGGCCGTCATGAGCTTCTTCATATTCATCTCCTGTAAGACGTGATCACCCCGGCGGGGCTTGACGACGCGAGCATTGCGCCTCGCCGCTGCTGCCGAGATGTGGACAATGCCGCCAATCGATAACGGGCTCGACGCGAAACAGCTTGTTGCTTCACAACGAACAATCGAACAGTCTCAAACAAAGAATTTATCTGACGAATTGCCGAGAAAATAAAACCCCGGAGCAATGGCTCCGGGGCATTTTTGATCGCACGAACACGTTCCGCTGACGGAATCACCCTTGTCCCGTTCCAACGTACGACCGGATCAAATAATTGTAGATGAAAGGATCCGGCGCGGTATTGGGCATGCCGCGGTTCATCATCGCCGGCTTACTGGTGTCGTGTGGCGCAGCCTGCATATAGAGCGTCTGATTCGGAAGCGGCTGCGCATGCTTGTGTTTCTTGACTGTTTTTGCGAAGGCCGGCGAAGCCGCGATCAGCGTCACCGTGATCGCCAAGACTAACTTTTTCATGTCACATCTCCGTTCGGGCGATGCGCCCGGTGTCGAAGCGATCGCAGTGGAACTGCAGACGGCGCTTCGCGCGTGACATGCCAGCCAAAGGGGTTGTTTGATAATACCGCGGCGATCAAACGTTGCCTTCGTTGTCAGTGGAGAATGACAAATCGGTAACGTGCTGACGTAAAAAGTTTTTTATTTGTTGGTCTTGCGGTGAGCCGACGAGGAACGTGCAATATCACGACACCGCGCGAAGGCTTGCTGGGGCGTCTACATCGACATGATGATCGGCGTCGGCTTGTTCGATCTGTAACGGCCCGGAGAATTGCGACGCGATGAAGTCGATAAATGTGCGGGTCTTGGCGGACAGATAACGGCTGTGCGGGAAAACGGCGTGAACGGGCGTTGCGAGCGTGGTGTAGTCCTTCAACAGCGGAACGAGCCGGCCGGTCTGCAGATCCTCGTCGACAATGAAATCCGGCGCGAAAATCACGCCAACGCCGTTGAGCGCAAGCGCCCTCAGAGCGTCGCCATTATTGGCGAGGAAGCGGCCGGAGACGCGGACGACATGCTCCGTTCCAGTGTTGTCGAGGAAGCGCCATATGCTCTGCTGCGTAGAATACGTGTAAACAAGACAATTGTGATCGACGAGATCGCGCGGCGACCGCGGGCTGCCATGGATCGCCAGATACGCCGGCGACGCACTCACGACCATCGCGACCTCGCACAACTTTCGCGCCATCAGGCTTGAATCAGCAAGCTGGCCGACGCGAATCGCAAGATCGAAGCGTTCCTCGACGAGGTCGACGTAGGGATCGTCAAGGCTGAGGTCGACGGAGACGTCGGGATAAGCGATCAAATAATCGGCGATCGCGGGAGCGAGATGGCGCATGCCAAAGGATACCGGCGCGGTCACTCTCAGCTGGCCGCGCGGCGCTGTTTGCAGATCGCCAGCAGCGCGTTCGGCTTCATCGAGATCGGAGAGAATGCGCAGGCAACGTTCATAATAATTCTGCCCGACCTCGGTGGCGCTGACGCGGCGGGTCGTTCGATTGAGCAACCGCACGCCGAGCCGCTCTTCAAGGGTCTGAATGTGCTTGCTCACCATGGCGGGCGACATGCCAAAGTGACGCGCCGCCGCCGCAAAGCTGCTGGCGTCGACGACTTTAACGAACACGGCCATTCCAGTGAACCGATCCAAGCGCGCTACCTCACAGTTTCACCACCCAGCAAGCCTCCCCGCGGTGAGCGCTTCGATCCGGCGCATGTCCGGTCGCGATTTATGAGGCGGCGACGATGGAACCAACCCCGCGCAACTCATTGCAGCGTTGAGCAAATCGCATGATGCGGACGGAGATTCAAAAGCGAGCACAAAAAGCAAGCCGAACGATCCCTGTTTGAAATCGAAATAAAGCTCGGATGGCGCAGCGTTCGCGCACGAAGTTGTGATAGCGTCCGATTTATCGCGTTCGAGGCCACTCTGTCTGCGCCGTCGGTACGCGGCGTGATCCGGGGGCGACTCCAATAAACAATCGATAAACGGCGCGTCCGCATCCGAGCACTCCCGCGTCGAACACGACGTTCTTGGCTGGTTGCAAAATTTGTGCGACCAACTGATGGCGGAAGTACCGCAAACTTCGCGGGCGTGGGGCAACCGATGAAATTCGCGCATTTTTCGCACATCTGGGCCAAGCCGGGCATGACCCCGCATGAACGCTACGAACAATTGTGGCGCGAGTTGCAACTGTGCGACGAGCTTGATTTCGACCATTCGTTTTGCGTCGAGCATCACTTCCGTCCCGACGAAAGCTGGATGTCGTCGCCGAGCCTTTACGCCGTCGGCGCGGGCGCGCGGACCAAACGCATGCGGATCGGGCCGATGGGCTACATCGTTCCGCTCTATCATCCGCTGCGGCTCGCCGAGGAGATTGCGATCGTCGATCAGATGCTGGGCGGCCGCATGGAGCTTGGTCTCGTCCCCGGCATCAATCCGGATTACTTCCGCCCGTTCGGCCTCGATTACGGCCACCGCAAATCGCCGACGCTCGAATTCGTCGACTATATGCGCGCGGCGTTCGGCGACACCCAGCCGTTCTCGTTTCACGGCGCCGAGTTTCATACCGACAGCGCCCAGATTTCCGTGCAGCCCGTGCAGCGCCCGCATCCGCCGCTGTGGATGATGAGCCGCGATCCGCAGACGCTGGAATTCTGCGTAAAGCACGCAATCAATCCCGGCTACTTTTTGGTCTATCCGCGGACCGACGCGGCACCGCGCTATCGCAAGTTTCTCGCCGATTGGAAAAGCGCGGGCTGGCCGAACAAGCCGAACATCGCCTATTGCACGGTGGTCTACGTCGACGAGACCGATGAGAAGGCGATCAAGACTGCGGCGTTCCGGGCAAGCCGCGCTTATGAGGGCTTTCTGGCGCTGCCGAAGCCGGGCCAAAGCTTCGAGGAACGCGCCGCGGAGCACGCCAAGATGTTCATCGGTCGCGGCGAGGCTGGTGCGTCCACGATCATGGCGAACTTGTTCGACGCCGAGTATCTCCTCAAGCACGATCTGGTGTTCATCGGCTCGCCCGAGACGGTGAGCAAGAAAATCCGGGCGGCCGCCGAATTGGGCGTGTTCAACGTGTTCATGGGCGAGTTCAATTTCTCGGATCTGCCGGAGGACGATCTCATGCGCTCGATCCGCCTGTTCGGCGAAAAGGTCATCCCCACGCTGCGCGGCTATGAGCCGTTCTAACCGCCGCCGATGGTGCAAGTCCTGCACCATCTGCGGGTATGGCTTTCGATCGCCACTCCGTCGCGATCCGAAATGACGGCAGCCGGATTACTACTGCGCCTTCGCCAACTCCGGGTGTGCCCGCAGTCGTGCGTTGTTGAGCAGATAGATGATGAAGCAGACGACGGCTCCGCCGGCGAACGGCAGCGCCGACCACATGTATAGCTGTTGGACCGGCAGGCCGACGAACAACGCGCCGAGGAACGGGCCTGCAATCGCGCCGAGGCGACCGATGCCGAGCTGCCAGCCTGATCCGTTGGCGCGCAGCGACGTCGGGTAGATCATTGCACCGACCACATTGATGCCCGACTGGATGCCGAGCACGAGCGCTCCGGCAAAGAAGGTCGCCGTCAGCAGCGCAGTCGTCGAGGACAATCCGGCAAAGCCGATTGAGCCGACGATCGGGACGGCGATTACGAACAGGATGGCGATGGCGAGAAAGCGATGCCGCTGCAGCCACCAGCACAGAACCAGCGCGCCGACCGTGCCGCCGACCTGCAGCGCGGCGCCCGCGAGCGCCGCCGTCGCCGGCGGCAGCTTGGCGGCGGTCATCAGCGTTGGCGTCCAGCTGATGAGGAAGAAGTAGCCCATCAGGTTGAAGGCGAACATCAGCCAGGTGAGTGGCGTGATCGCGGCCAAGCCGTTGCCGAACAGATGAATAGGGCTGGAACTGGGCGATTGTTTCTCGTCTTCGATCACGAATTGTGCATTGGCCGGCACGTTGTAGTCGGGACGAATGGCCGCGATCAGTTGTTCCATTTTGCGGCGGTGACTTTCGTGCAGCGTCATGAACTTGATCGACTCGGGCAAGCCGACGATGGCGGCGAGCGCGATGACGATGGGCACGATGCCGCCGATCTTGAACAGAATCGGCCAGCCATGTTGCGGAACGAACGCTGCACTCGCGAAGCCGGCGAGCGCGCCGCCGAGGGGCACCAATCCCACGGCGATAATTGCCAGCGTGGCGCGCAGGTTGCGCGGCGCCGATTCGGCGTTGATGGCAACGACGTTCGGGATCACGCCGCCGATCCCGAGACCGGCAAAAAATCGCAACCAGGATAATTCGGTGAGGTTGGTGGAATAGGCGGCCCAGTAGGTGAGTACGCCGAACAGCAGGTTCGCGGTGATCAGCGCGGCCTTGCGGCCATAGACATCGCCGATCCAGCCGAAAATCTGGGAGCCGAACAGGACGCCGATATTGCTGGCGCTGAGCACGAGGCCGAGTGCCTTCGGAGAAATGTGCCAATCGGTGATGAGGTGAGGCGCCGCAAACGCGATGGCGCCGATGTCGTAACCGTCGATCATCGCGATCAGAATCGACCAGACGATCAGCTTGATCTGGAACGAACTCAGCCCCCGCTCGTCCAGCAAGCGCGAAACTTCAACTACGGCTGCCTCGGCCATCGCTTCCCCCGCTCGGTTTCTTGTCAGTGACGAGAGTTCTCCTCTCGTTCGCGAAACCTACGGCACTCTTTGGGCGAAGAAAAGCAGCATTCGTGCTCGGACTTGCCGGCCAGCCCACTTCAGTGCGTGCTTCTTAAGCGGGGGGTGACAATGCAACTGCAGCCTCGGTCGTGAGCAAGAGGAACGTGAATGTCTCCTGAAGGTACAGACGGACGGCCGCGTCTGTATGGCTCAAATAGCCGATGGATATGTCCTGGCCGAGGTAGAGCCCGAAGTCGCCGCCCCGGGTCGTGAGTACGAATGCGCCCGCGATCGCCGGGGCCCAGATGATCTCGCCGTCCACGAGGCGCTTGATATGCTCCAACACCGGATGACCGTGGTCGCGAAGTCTCGCTGAGCCCCGTATAGGCATCGGCGCTCAGCAGCACCGAGTAGGGACCGTTGACGCCGACGAGTCGCAACTGGCTGAGCGCCTGGGCGATGGCGTCCGGGTAGTCGCGCACGTCGGCCGGAAGGGTCATCACCGGATTGCTGGTGCCCTGGCGAATGCCGCCGATGCCGGCGGCGGCATAGCCGTCGAAGATGGCCCGATCTTCTGCGAAACTCAGCCGCCGTGCAGCTTCCTTGGCGGGCTGCCAGTCCGAGTCGTTTGCGCCGCGTTCCACGTCATCGATCTGCCGCCGATCGAGATCGAACGGAACGCGCAACTCGACGAGTGCATTGACCTCGCGCTGTCGCGCCAGGATGCCGTCTCCCGGCGCTTCGACGTTACGCAGGTGGCCGGTGCCGACGGCTGAGAGGGCGACGCCGCCCGGCCCCTGCACGTCGACGACGCGCCGGGCGGCGAGGTAACGCTTGAGCGTGCGCGACGTCTCCTCCTCGATCTGGGACCACGCCGCGTCGGAGATCGGGGCGAGCTCGCGGTGAAGGTTATTCATGTGACGGGTCTCCTTTGAGCGAACCGATGCCGAGCGAACCATCGTGTTCGGGCGCGACGGACGGCGGCGCAACGACGGATGGGGTGGGAACCGCGGCTGCGGCCACGGGCTCGTCGCCCGCGACGTTCTCCAGGAACGTTGAGGACGGTGCGAAGAACAGATTGCCGCTGATGGCGCGGCTGAAATCGAGCAGGCGATCGTAATTGCCAGGGGGCCGGCCGACAAACATGTTGATCAGCATCTGCTCGATGGTTCGCGGTGAACGCGCGTAGCCGATGAAATAGGTCCCGAATTCGCCCTGGGCGACGCTGCCGAACGGCATGTTGTCGCGAAGGATTTTCTTTTCCTTGCCGTCCTCCACGATCGTCGTCAGCGCGTTGTGGGCCGACGTCGGCTTGACGGCGTCGTCGAGTTCGATGTCGGAGAGCTTGGTGCGCCCGATGATGCGTTCCTGGGCTTCGGTGGATAGCCCGTTCCAGCCGGCCAAATCGTGGAGATACCTTTGCACGATCACATAGCTGCCGCCCGCGAATGCGGCATCCTCCAGATCCACGAGCGCGGCATCGATCGCCGCTTGATCGGTCGGGTTCTCCGTTCCGTCGACAAACCCGATGAGATCGCGGTCGTCGAAATAGCGAAAGCCGTGCACCTCATGCACCGGCGAGACCGCATCTTTGAGCCGCGCCATGATCTGGGTCGCGAGTTCGAAGCAGAGATCCATGCGCTTGGCGCGGATGTGGAACAGCAGGTCGCCGGGTGTCGAGACCGCATGGCGCGGTCCAGCCTGGATTTCGCGGAATGGATGCAGTTCTGCCGGTCGCGGCAGGCCGAAAAGCCGATCCCAGGCGTCCGATCCGAACCCCATGACGCACGACAGGTTGCCCTCGATATCGCGAAAGCCCACGGCGCGGAGCAGCGCCGCGAGGTCCGCACAGAACGTTCGGACTGCCGTGCGATTGGCGTCGCCGGGATTGATCGTCACGACCAGAAAGATCGCGGCGCGCGTCAACGCTTGAACCACCGCCTGCGGGACCGCAGGCGGTCGATCCTTTGCCCCGGCTGTGCTGAACGGATCGGTTTCCATCGGTGTATTCCCAGCCCGCGGCGCGCGTTACTTCTGATCGATCGGCTTTGCCGAATACATCAAGGGATTCGTCCTAATTTTCGTCCAGCGGCGATCCGGCTTTCTCGCGGAGTGCGCGCAACACCGCTTCGGGCGTCAGCGGCAATTCCATAAGCCGCACGCCGACGGCATCATCAATGGCGTTGGCGATCGCCGGCGACAGGCACAATGTCGCGGACTCGCCGACGCCCTTGGCGCCGAATGGCGCATTGTGCTGGTAGGCGTCGATCGCTTCGTTCACCATTGTCGCCGGTACGTCGCCAATGCCGGGTATCTTGTAGTCGGCGAGTGACGCGTTGGTGACTTGTCCGTTGTCGAGATTCATCTTCTCGAACATGGTGAAGCCGAGTTGCATCAGCGCCGCGCCGGAGATCTGCGTTTCGACGATGCGCGGATTGACCGGCTTGCCGCAGTCCACGACATTGACGAGCTTGGTGATGGCGACGCGCCCGGTCTCGGTATCGATTTCCACTTCGGCGCCAGCGCCTGCGACCATCCAGAACGGCGTCACCTGTGTGGTCAAGCCGGTGTCGTGGTCGGGCGCGATGTAATCGGGCCGATAGCTGCCAGTGCCGACGATGTTGCCGGCCTGCATGCCGTATTTCTTTTTGAAAAGTCCCGCCACCGGCGTGTTGCTGCCTTCCGGCTCGTTGAGCTCGCGCCGCAGCGCGGCGATCTTGTCCCGCGCTTCTTCCGCGGCGAGGCGCACGGCATGGCCCATGTGGAACAGCGAGCGCGAGCCGAGCGTACCCATGTCGTAGGGCGTTATGTCGGTGTCGCGGGCGACCACCCTGACGGATTCGGCTGGAACGTTGAGCACCTCGCCGACGATCTGCGCCATGGCAGTATCGGAGCCTTGCCCCATGTCGACCGTCGAGATGTAGAGGATGACGCTGCCGTCGGCGACGACGTTGAGGATCGCCACCGACGCCGTCGGCGAGATCGCCGCCTTGAGCGCGATGGCAAGACCGCGGCCGCGCTTGATCGTGCCGCTGCCGTGATCGAATTTTTCCTTCCAGCGCAGCCGGTCCGCGACGTGGTCGAGAATGGCTTCGATCGGCGCATCGTTGAGGATCGTGCCGGTCGCCTGCGGGCGGCCATCGCGCAAGATGTTTTTGCGGCGAAACTCGATCGGATCGATCTTGAGCGCCCGCGCCATCATGTCGGTGTGGCTTTCGTAGGCCCAGGCAAGCTGTGGGATGCCGAAGCCGCGCAGCGCACCCGCCGGTGTCATGTTGGTGTAGAGCGCATAGGAATTGATATTGACGTTGTCGATGTCGTACGGGCCGGCGGCCGTGAATCCGGATTTGTGCGTGACGCGCGGGCCGACATCGGCATAAGCGCCGCCGTTCCAGTAGACCTCGCATTTGCGCGCCGTAATGCGGCCGTTCTTGTCGGTCGCGCTCTTGATGCGAACCGTGCTCGGATGTTTGGTGATCTGATAGAACTGCTCTTCCATGGTGAGCGCGATCTTGACCGGACGGCGCACCAGCAGCGAGCACGCGGTCACCAGCGCTTCGAGCTTGATATAGAGTTTCGACCCGTAACCGCCGCCGAGATACGGCACCTTGATGCGCACGCGGTTCTCCGGCCAGCCAAGCAACCTTGCGATTTCGGTGCGCACGAAAGAAGGCCCTTGCGAGCCGGTGTAGATGGTGACGCTTGTCTCCTTGGCGTCGGCGATCGAGGCGAACGGCTCGAACGCCAGGTGCAGGCACTTCTGGGTGCGGAAGGTATGATCGAAAACGTGGTCCGCTTCGGCGAAGGCCTTGTCGATATCGCCGAGCCGCAGTTTCGCATTCAGCGCCAGATTGGTGTTTTTTTGCCCTTTCAGATGCTTGAGGTCCGCGAATGAGCCGGCCGGCTTGAGTTCTTCGTGTACGAAGGTTGGCGCCGTCATTGCCTCGACCTCGTCGTAGACTGCCGGCAGTTCTTCGTACTCGGCGACGATGGCCTGGGTTGCGGTTTCCGCAACCAGCGGATCGGCGGCAAGCACCACGGCTACCGGCTCGCCGACGAAACGCACCTTGTCGATCGCGAGTATCGGCTGGTCATGGAACGCCGGACCGTAATAGGGGTCGGGGATGACCTTGCGGATATCCTCGGCGGTAAACACCCGAAAGACGCCCGGTATCTTCTTCGCCGCGCTGGTGTCGATCGACTTGATGCGGCCATGCGCCACGGTGCTGCGGAAAATCTTGCCGTGCAGCATGCCGTGCAATCGCATCAGGTGCGTATATTCGGCTCGGCCGGTCACTTTTTCGCGCGCTTCGAGGCGCGGAATCGAACGGCCGATCTGGCCACCCCCTATCGGGTTCGTCGACATCAGTGATTTGCTCCGTTCAGCGGCGGGAAGAACGTGGCCGTTCGCAGCGTTAGGCGGCGGGGCGTGATTGCTGCGCGATGGCCTCCACGGTCGAAGATTATGCCATCATTGGTGATTGCGAAACCGCCGCGTTGGTCGGACGCGATGGTTCGATCGAATGGCTGTGCTGGCCGCGGTTTTGGCTGCTGACCGCGGTCGATTCGGCGGCGCAGCTATCGCGGCGGTCGTGCTAGCGCGACACCGACGCGTTCTGGCCGACTGGGTCGCCATCGCAAAGCCAGCCGGGCAATGGCCCGATCCAATCATTCGATCACTGATCACATTGAAGGCGCTCACGCGCCGGCGGCACGAAGCTGGACGTTCAAGGCCTGAACATCCCTTGCAGGCCGAAACCGCCTCACTACCGCAGTATGCCGGTACGCCCGCGCGGCGTCGTGCTGTTGCGCGCCGCAAGACCGCGGCTGGCCAGCAGGCCTAGCGAAAGACCGGCCAGCGCACTCGCCAGCAAGGGCAACAACCGAGCGAGCGGTCCGGGCATTGCGAAGACCGTATTGGCCGCTTCGGCGCTGAAACTGCCTCGAGTGCGATGCAAGTCCCGAACCGGGCTCATGAGATTATCTTCTCGCGAGGCAGCCACCGGGACGCGCGTCTCCTGTGCCTCGAAGGCATTCTTGGCAAGATATCGATCGAGATAACTGGGCAGCACCATGTTGCCCAGAATGGCTTTGAGCGTGGTGAGACCGATCCAGTACTCACGCCGTGGTTGGAGAGCGGCGCGAAAGACGATCTCCGCCACGGCTTCGGGTTGCACGACCGGTGGCACTGGGCGCGGCCGGCGCGCCATGTGGGTGCGAGCCCAATCGAATTGCGGCGTGTTCACTGCCGGCAGTTCGATGATCGACAGCTTAATGGCGCTGTGGGTATGAATCAGCTCGCTGCGCAGCGAATTGGTGAAACCGCGGATGGCATGTTTGGCGCCGCAATAGGCTGCCTGCAGCGGAATGCCGCGGTAGGCGAGAGCCGAGCCGATCTGGATGATTGTCCCGCGATTGCGTGGCCTCATGTAGCGCAGTGCCGCCATCGTTCCGTGGACGACGCCCAGATACGTGACTTCCGTGACCCGCCGAAACTCCTCGGGTGTGATCTCCCAGACCGGCGAAAAGACGGTCACCATCGCGTCGTTGATCCAGATTTCGAGCGATCCTGTGGCCGCTATGATCGAATCGACGGCGGCTGATACCGAGTCAGCATCGGCGACATCCGCGGCAAAAACCATCGCCGTGCCGCCAAGACCGTCGCATTCCTTTTTGACCTGCTGGAGCGCATCGCTGTCTCTCGCAATCAGAGCGAGCTTTGCGCCGGCGCGCGCGAAACGGTGGGCGACCGCGCGCCCAACGCCAGCAGACGCGCCGGTGATGGCAACGGTGGAGCGACGCAAATTCTGAGAGGCAGCGGCCATGGCGTTGTTTCCATACCGTCAACGGGTGGACCCGCACTGGGTTCCAGTCCGCCCTGTGGCACTTTTCCAATCCCGCGATACAATGAGAACTAAAGAATGCAACGGCACAGGGTAGGAAAATGTCCATGGACATGAACGTGTCAGTCGCGCCCGAGAAACACGCGTTGCCGGACGAAACCAGGACAGACCAGGCTACGAGCGTCAGCAGCCCGAACAGCAGCGATCTCGACGAATGGCTGGCGAAGGTCGAGGCCATGGGCGAACTCAAGCGGATCAGCGCCGAAGTCGATCCCGATCTTGAAGCCGCCACGATCACCTATCTGGTCGGCAGTCAGGCGAGCCCGGCGCTTCTCTTCGAGAACATCAAGGGACATCCCGGACATCGCGCTCTCTACAACATGATCGGCTGCAATCTGTCGCGCTTTTGCCTGATGATCGGCGAGGCGCCGGTGGACCATCCGCTGAAGGCGGTGCAGGCGTTGCAGCGCAAGATGGGCCGGACGATGAAGCCCAGGCAGGTGCCGGCGGAAACGGCGATCTGCAACCAGAACGTCCTGACCGGCGACAAGATCGATATCCGGACATTCCCGGCTCAACGCATGTGGCCGCTCGACGGCGGCCTCTATCTCGGCACCGGCGACGCCGTGGTCACGCAGTGTCCAGAGACCGGCCGCATCAATGTCGGCACCTATCGCATGATGATCAAAGGGCCGCGCGAAATCGGCGTCTATACATCGCCCGGCAAGGACGCCACGCTCGATCGCGAGAAGTGGTGGAAGATGGGCAAGCCGATGCCGATCGCGGCCGCTTATGGCATTGATCCGCTGTTGTTCCTCGTGGCAGCGACGAGTTTTCCGAAGACAGAAAGTGAATATGAATATTACGGCGGCATCAACGGCGCACCGATCGAGCTGTTCAAGAGTGACGTCACCGGCCTGCCGCTGCCGGCGCGTGCCGAAATCATTCTCGAGGGCTTCGTCTATCCGGATGAAACTTTTGCCGAGGGACCGTTTGGCGAATTCACCGGCTACTACGGCCGGCCGAGCGGCGCGACGCCTTTCATGCGCGTCGAGAAGGTCCGGTTCCGCAACAATCCGACGCTGACCTGCGCATTGATGGCTGATGGACCGGCGAACGAAGCCGGACTGTTCTGGGCGGCGTTGCGCTCGGCGGCGATCTGGGCCGATCTGCAGAAGCTCGGTATTCCCGGTATCCAGGGCGTCTGGTCGATCCCGGAAGCCGCCGGCTGGGGCATCACCGTCGTCTCGCTCAAGCAGATGTATGCCGGGCATGCGCCGCAGGTGATGGCGCTCGCCGCGCAATGCACCGGCGGCGCCTATTTCGGCAAATACGTCATTGTGGTCGACGACGATATCGATCCGACCAACATTCATCAGGTGCTATGGGCCATGGCGACGCGCTCGCGGCCAGCACAATCGATCGATATTCTGCGCGAGACGTGGAGCACGTTCCTCGATCCGAGCCTCAACCCGCCGGAGATCCGGCCGTGGGGATCAAAGGCTTTGATCAACGCCTGCATGGATTACCGCTACATCAAGAACTTTTCCAAGCGCACCAAACTCTCGAAGCCGATGTACGAGCAAGTCGTCGCGCGCTGGAATGAGCTGGGGTTTGATGGAAAGCCGGAGGTTTTATCGGTTTTCGAAGACAGCGACTCGAGCGCGAGCATCGAATGATCTGCGGCCGTTATTTCGCCGCAGCAGACTGGCGGTTGACCCGGCCGCGCCGCGGCGGCGAGCGGTGTTTGCCCGCCGGCGCGGTCTTTGTTGTCATGTTGTCGTAGGCGCGCCGCAGGCAGCGTTTCAACAGCGTCAGTTCGTCCGGAGACAGACCGGCACTTGCCGCTTTTTCATATTGGCGCGCGATCGGAATGAGACGAGCAACGACTGTGGTTCCCTTGGCCGAAAGTTTGACGGCGACTTCGCGGTTGCTGCGTGCGGAGCGCGTTCGCGTGACCAGACCCCTGCGCACCAATCGCGACACGAGCCGCGACAATGTCGATGCCTCGATACTGGTCAGCGCGGCCAGATCGATCTGACGCTGTGAGCCGCTGCTCGCCAGCACCGCCATGACGCGCCACATGGCGATGCTCAGACGATGAGGCGCGAGGGCTTTCTCGCCAAACTGCTCGGCAATGATGGTGCCCACCCGGTTCACCAGGTATGGCAAATAATCGCTGAGATTGAGCTTGGATCGGTCCTTCACGAGCGCAATAATCCATGCGGCAAGACGCTCCGTCTAATTGAATTTGCCGGAGCGGTCAAAACCAGATCGGCCACCGGCTACCGCGGAGATCAATGCATTTACAACACATGCATTTTCAACTATCCTGGCGGAAAATATCGGTGGTCGAGCGGCCAATTGGACTGCAGCCTCTTTCGAGGGAGCAAAGTTCCCCACGGGAATAAAGTCCCCCCAGGGAATACGGAACACGCGGGAGGAGAGAATGGACTTCGGCTACTTCACCCTGAGCGACAACAACTACCCCAACAATCCGCGGACGGCCAACCAATACGTCGCCGACATTACCGCCGAGGCAATCTACGCCGACAAGATCGGCATGCGCTCGGCTTGGATCGGCGAGCATCATTTCAATTCGCTCGGCGTGCTGTCCTGTCCCGACCTGGTGCTGGCCTATGTGGCGGCACAGACCAAGCGTATTCGTCTGGCACCCGCCGTTACGGTCTTGCCGCTGCACCATCCGATCAGGGTCGCGGAGCAGTTCGCATCACTCGATCTCCTCAGCGGCGGCCGTGTCGATTTCGCCGCCGGGCGCGGTTACGACCGCCGCGAATACCTGCCGTTTCATGTGTCGTTCGAAGACAACCAGGGCATCTTCGAGGAAGGCATGGAGGTTGTGCGCAAGCTGTGGAGCGCGGAAGGCCGCATCTCGCACCATGGCACGCATTATCAATTCGACGACGTGCGCATTACGCCGAAGCCGGTCCAGCAGCCGCTGCCGGCCTATATAGGCTCTTTCTCAAAGCCTTCGATCGAACTTGCAGCGCGGCTCGGCTGCGGTCTGATCGTGGCGCCGTTCGCCGCCGCAATGACGTTCGGCGGCCTCAAGCAGGTCGCCGACCTCTATCACGAGACCTGCGCCAAGCATGGTCAGAAGCCGCAACGGCTGATGTGCAGCTACTTCACCCATTTCGCCGATACGCCCGAGCAGGAAGCCAAAGTGCGCGAGCGGCAGATCTACTACTATAACGAATGTGTCATCCCAGCCTTCCCGGGCGATCCGAAGAATGCGCCGCCAAGCTACCGTTATTTCATCGACATCGTCGACCGGCTGAAGAACTTGAAGCCCGAGCAGCTTACCGAGAATTCGGTCCTGATCGGCAACTCGGCCCATATGACCGACGTGCTCAAGAAGGTCGAGGCCGCCGGCTTTGATGAGGTAATTCTTTACGTCAATAACGGGCTGAAGCCGCATCAGCAGGTCAAGGACGAGATGGCGCGCTTCATGGCCGAAGTTGCGCCCGCCTTCGCGCCCGCGCGAAAGGCCGCATCGCGGCTCCCTGAAGTCACGGCAGCTTGGGCTGATAACTCGGCCCGTTGAGGGCTCGCGCAAGCGGTTAAATCCCGAAGCGCAAAGGGAAGTGAGGCGATGATGTCGCGAAGAGGCGCGACCTAATGGCGGCGCAATAGCGATCGGCGTGCGGCAATGCGC
>CAWIID010000017.1:0-30057 GCA_963836055.1 uncultured Alphaproteobacteria bacterium | reverse complement strand
GACAAGATGTAACGCGCGTAGCACGAACGCCATTTCACCCGGCGATTTTGCGCTTTTCGATGTCCCCGCTGTTTGGCCCCGTTTGCGCGGTCAATTCGCGGGGCAGGGCGCATGCAACACTCAGAAGGCTGAGCACCCATAACGCGGCAATTGCGGCGATCACTTCCACGCCGAAAACTCCGGACTTGTCCAGAGTCACACACTGTCCTTCGTCCATGACGGCGACATGACGAACGCAAGCCGGCCTTTTTTGCAGCGCTTGGAATTTCAGCCGATCTGGCAAGGCGCGTTCAAAAGCGCTTCAAAAGATTGTGCGCAGGGTGAGCGACGAACGCCTCCAGTTGGCCCCGGAATTGTCACCGTGCCTTTATCTGCTGGTTGTACCAGAGCGATACGGCCTTTCCCGCAGCAAAGAGGTGCCAATGGGAATGATCATGATCCGTTGCCCAAGGACCGGGCGAGCGATCTCCACCGGCCGATTTATTGCGGCTGCAGTATTCCGCAGCAGTCCGGTCTTTTTCAGTCGAACCGATTGTCCGCTCTGCCACGAGGCCCATGAGTGGTTCGCAAAGGACGCATGGGTCTGCGACTTCGGATGTTCCGAATGTGACGCGGCGTGTCAGCGAAACGCGGCCTAACGGCCAGAGGCACAAAGCTCCGAAATCCAGACAACCGAGATCTCAGCGCCGGACGGACGGCGCCAAATTACTATATCCAGTTAGTCGAGTATCCCAGGTCTCGCCACGACCGACATCGCGCTTCGGGCTTTTCCATTTTCGGTCCGGCCGCGCGGTTGGTCGTCGCGAGGAGTGACGAGTGTAAGCGACGAGTGTAACAGTGATGAACGCGAACGATTGCCGCAAGAAGGCCAAAGAGTTTCTACGGGCCGCAGACTTCATCGCAGATGATTTCGATGCGCGATTGGGCTGGCTCCTGCTTTGCAATGTCTGGTTCGCGTTGGCCGAGCAGATCGACCAGCAAACCGAAAAGCAATCTGCTGGCGAACCGAGACAACCGATCGAACCGAGCGCTATGGCAGCCGTGCAGCTCGGCGATCTGCTGCGCGAGCGTCTCGCTCTGTAAGGCATCAGCTCTCTCTGCGTGGTCCACCCGCCGCGATAGCACCGCGATTTGTCGTCGGTGGCGCCGGGAAATAATAAAGACCCGGACAGCCATCGCGAAACGTTACACACTCCCCGGCGACAGCAGGGCTATCGCATGTGCTTTTCTTTCCCCTGAAAGGGAGGGTCGGCGCGCTGTTGGCGCGCCGGAGAGGGGTCAACCTTTGCAAACGCGTTTGCAACGAGACCCGCACCCAACGACCTGCGGTCGTCGACCTCCCCCTTTTTGGGAGAGGTGGGATGATGACCGCTCCACACGCGATGGCCCTCCGGCGACGGGGAGTTTTCGATGAATCCGAATATCGCGGCATTGACCGACAAAATACGCGCGCTGGAGGCGGAGCTCGAAGCCGAACTTGCAAAAACCAGGGCCGATCTTCGTATCGGTCTGGAGAAGGGCAGGGCCGTTTTCGAAGAAGAGCTTCTGCGCCGGCATCGCGAAATGAGGACGCGCCTATCGGCCTATGTGCTGAACGCTCACCCGCTGATCATCCTGACGGCGCCGGTGATCTATGCGCTCATCGTCCCCCTCGTCCTGCTCGACGTTTTCGTCACCGTCTATCAGGCCATTTGCTTTCCCGTTTACGGCATACCGAAGGTCAGGCGTCGCGATTATCTGGTATTCGACCGCTACCACCTCGCGTACCTGAACGCGCTTGAAAAGCTCAACTGCGCCTACTGTGCGTATGCCAACGGACTGATCGCCTACGTCCGTGAGATCGCCGGACGTACAGAACAATACTGGTGCCCGATCAAGCACGCGCGGCGCGTGATCGGGGCGCATCCGCTCTACGCTACGTTCGAGGATTACGGCGATGCCGAGGGCTACCGGAAATGGCTGGAGCAATTGCGAACTAAGAAAGAGGCCGAGGATTGATCGCTTCCGCCGCCTCGGCCGATGAACTGGGCCAGTCCGCCATGGTAGACTTCATGAGTCACCAGGTGAGTTAGGGGCGATCCGCTTTTGCTCGGCCTCGACCAGATCGTGTCGCGACTTTCAAGCTGCGATCAAATCGATGCGCCCTCTTGCGACAGCCAGCGCAACACCACCGCAAGCTCGGCATAATCCTCCTGGGAAAGAGGCTCCTTGCCGCCGTTCGCGCGTTTCTCGAATCGCTCGGCCAAGTTTGCAGCGAATTTGATCATATCGGCCGCGGCGATGGGTGTTTCGAGAGCCATTTGCCTTTCCAACCAGTTTGGCCTCCCACGCTATCTCGACACAACCGTCGCGAGAGTGCAAGTGATATGATGTATTTCCACAAATTACACTAAAGGATTGTAACGACCATGAATGGTGATGACGAGCGCTGGCCCGTTCTGGCTCCAGGAGAAAGCGTTCTGCGTCTCCTCTTGCTCTGTTGAGCAGGAAAGCGAGGGCTGTGGGCCTTGCGCCCTCGCCATCTGGGGCGAGTTGCCGTGCCATTCCGCGGATGTAGTCTGCGGTTGCCATCTCCATGAATTCCCCACAACCTCCGCTCAGCCGCAGGGTAACCGGATGGATTGCAGACAGGGTGTGAGGTTGCGTCACCGAAGCAGCAGCGAGCGTCCCATTGCTGCCGGTCGTGGCATTGCAGCACCGCACCTCGTCTCCGCTGCGGCGTAAGCATAAGGAGTCCAGCATGCTGTTCGGCGCCTGTCATTGCGGTCCTGGATCCTCGCTCTTGTCAGACTATGGATCACTGTGTGCCGGCGGCGCCGGATTTGTGTCGGCCATGATCGGCACAATGGTTGCGAGCGCACGCACCAGGACGGCGCCGAAACTCGGCCGTGATATTCCCGAAGTCGATCGGCTCGCTGTGCGGATGGTCACTGACAACATCGTGATTTAGTTCGTGCCGGGGCAAACGCGCGACGGCATTGCCATCGAACGGGCCGGTGGAAATACCAAGCCCGATGCACCACCGCGCACGGTTCTCAACGGCGAATGGGGACTGGCGATGCACGCGCAATCGCACCGCGGCTCCGAGGAGCGCAATGTTCTGGTCGATTTCGGCTATACGCCGGAGGTCCTGCTCAACAACCTGGCAATCCTGAACATCGATCCGGCGACGTTCGATGCGCTGGTGCTGAGCCACGGCCATTATGATCACTTCGGCGGCATGGTCGGCTTCCTCGCCGCCAACAAGGATACGCTCAAACGAAAAATACCGTTCTACGTCGGCGGTGAGGATGCCTTCTGCATTCGCCGCAACGCTGGCGGCCAATTCGGCGCGCTCGATCGCCGCGCCATTCTCGACGCCGATCTCATGCTGATGTCGTCGGAGGGTCCCGCCGTCGTCGCCGATCATGCCTTCACGAGCGGGCGGATCGGACAGACGTCGTTCGAAAAACCGCTGCTGCCGACCCGCGAGATCGTTGGCATTTTCGATGGCTTCGGCTGCTTCCCCGACCAGATGCCCGCGGTCAAGAACACCGGCGACTATATCCCGGACGATTTCGATCACGAGATCGCCACCACCTACCTGGTGAAGGGCAAGGGCCTGGTCGTGCTCACATCGTGCAGCCATCGCGGCGTCATCAATGCCGTCAAACAGGCGCAGGAGGTCTCCGGCGTGACAAGGTGCACGCCGTCATCGGCGGCTTCCACATCGTACCGCCTCTCGGCGACGACTATATTCGACAGACCGTCGAGGCCTTCCAGGAGATCAATCCCGATATCCTGGTTCCGGCGCATTGCACCGGAGACCGCTTCTACGATCTTGCCCGTGACGCCATGGGCGACAAGGTCGTGCACTCGGCGGTGGGCACGCGTTTTGTTTTCGCGAGCGGGTGAGTGACGCTAGGGGACGGATAGTGTATTCCCAGCCTCCCACCTTCATTGCAACACAGCGAAAACACCATGGCCCGCATCTCCTATATCGAGGAAAAGGATCACCCCGAACTCGCCGATCTGATCGGTAAGGTTCGCGCCGGACGGCGCGGCACGTTGATCAACGTGTATAAGCTTTTGCTGCACGCGCCGCCGCTCGCCGCATGCTGGCTCGAAATGATCGGCACAGCGCGATTCAAAACCGAGCTTGACGGGCGGCTGCGCGAAATCGCGATCATCCGTGTGGCCTACCTCAACGGCGTCGACTACGTGGTCAAGCAGCACGTGCCGGAGCTTTCGGTGAAGGAAGGACTGCCGAAAGTCGAATCCGATGCGCTCGCCGATTGGCAAGATAGTCCATTCTTCAGCGCGCGGGAGCGCGCGGCGCTGGCCTACACGGACGCCATGACCCGTGACATTGCGGTGCCCGACAAAGTGTTCGACGCGTTGCAGCCGCACTTCAGCGAGCGTCAGATCGTCGAATTGACGGTATTGATCGGCATCTACAACATGCACACGCGCGTCTTCATGGCGCTCGGCATCGATCCTGAGCCGCACCATAAGTAATCAAAACGAATGATCCGGCGTCCGCTCGTCCCCGCGATAGCGGGGATACAATCTTTCAGTTCTGGATTCCTGTCGCGGGATTGGGCGGATCGGGAGGTTGATTGAAATGATGTCACAACTGAACGCGTAGGCTCCATGTCAAATGTCATCGTCGTCGAAGACGATCGTTTTCTTCGTATCGTCCAACTCGTTCTTGATCCGAATGCGAGCCGCGAGCGTTACGCTGCCTATGCGGATTTTTTCGCGCATGATGAGCCCGATTTCGACGGCTGGTGCGATAGGGTGCGCGGACAGGCGAAGGGGCTTTATCCGGCCGAGGTGCGAATGGTCGAAACACAGGATGAGTTGCACCGATACCTTCCCGACGCCCAAGCGCTGATCATCGAAGGCCTTTCTCTCGGCGCCGCCGAGGTCGCGGCCGCGCCGCATCTCAAAGCGGTGCAGAAATACGGCGTCGATCTGCGCCGCATCGATAGCGCGGCGTGCGCCGCCAAAGGAATCTCCGTGCTCACCATTCGTCGACGCGCCAATATTGCCTGCGCCGAATTGGCGATCACGCTGATGCTGGTGCTGGCACGCCGTGTCAACGAATTGCAGGACCGCATCAGCACTGAATCGCTCGCCGCCATCGGTTTCAAGTACAAACCGTTCGATCGCCGGCACACGCCGAATTCGAACTGGGGGCGCGTTCCGGGCCTGACGAACCTTTACGGTTCAACGGTCGGCATCATCGGGCTTGGCGAGATCGGGCGCGAATTTGCGGTGCGGGCCGCCGCGTTCGGCATGCGCATCCTCTATACGCAGCGGCAGCAGGCCCCGGCCGCTATCGAGCAACATTATCAGGCGACGTATCGGCCGATGGCGCAAATGCTCGCGGAAAGCGACTGGGTCGTGCCGCTGGTGCCCAGCGGACCGGCGACGCACGGCCTGATCGGCCGCGCCGAGTTCGAGCGCATGCGGCCCGGTGCGCGTCTGGTCAATATCTCGCGCGCCGATGTGGTCGATCGCGCGGCGCTGATCGATGCGCTGAAGTCGGGCCGGTTAGGCGGCTTCGCTCTCGATCCACTTTACGAGAGTCCCGGCCGCGACGATGATGAACTTCTGCAATTTTCGAACGTGATCATGACCCCGCACATCGCCGCACAGCCGCGCTTCAATGCGCTGAACGATCTCAATGACATGATAACCGGCCTTGCGCGGGCGGTGGCGTCATGATCCGCCTCGCAGGTGTTCTTGTCGCGCTCGTCCTTGCAGCGCTGCCGTCCCAGCGCGTACTCGCGCAGGCTGGCACGGCCAACTGGCCGGATCATCCGATTCACCTGATCGTGCCGTTCCCCGCCGGCAGCAGCACCGACACCATTGCGCGCATCGTCGGGCAGATACTGTCGCCGCGGCTCGGCCAGCAGATCGTCATCGACAACCGTCCTGGCGCAAGCGGCGATCTTGGCGCTGAAGCCGTCGCGCGTGCGGCGCCCGATGGCTACACGATCGGGATCGCCACGACCTCGACCCACGCGCTGGCCGTCAGTCTCAATTCGCATCTGGCGTACGATCCGATCAAGGACTTTTCACCAATCTCGATGATCGGCGACTCGCCGTATGTGCTCGCCGTCTATCCCGGCGTGCCGGCGAAGTCGGTCGCTGAATTGATCGCGCTCGCCAAAGAGAAGCCGCGCGCGCTCAATTACGCCTCCGCCGGATCGGCCAGCCTCGCCCATCTTGCCGGCGCTTTGTTCGAGAAGATGGCCGGCGTTGAACTCACCCACGTTCCTTATCGCAGCTCTGCACAATCTGTGCTCGACCTCGTCGAGGGCCGCATCGAGATGCAGTTTGGCCAGCTTGCCCCGACACTGCCGTTTCTCAGGAGCGGCAAGATGCGCGCGTTGGCGGTCACCGGCGCGCAACGGGTCGAGGCTCTCCCCGACGTGCCGACCATCGCGGAAAGTGGCCTTCCCGGCTATGCCGTCTCGCTCTGGATGGCAATCGTGGCACCGGCAGGCGTGCCGCGTCCGATCGTCGATCGGCTCAATCGCGAGATCAATGCGGTCGTCGGTTCACCGGAAGGTATGAAGGCGCTGAAGGCGCAACTCTTCACGCCGGCGGCCGACACGCCCGAAGCTCTGCAGGCTCTCATCCGTGATGAAATCGCCAAATGGCGCGATGTCACGCAGGCGGCGGGAATTAAGCCGGAATAACGTTGAAGCGCGATCGCGCTTCTCGGGGGACGCTCCGATTATCCCACCGGTTCCCGGGCCGCTGGCGGGGATCGCCGGGCAGCCAGTTGCGCCTCGCGCAGCGCGCGTTCGAGCGCGCCAATGTCGTACGGCTTCTGCAGAACGGCGAATCCCTGATGCACGGCGTCTTGTGCGCTCGAGCTGTAGCCCGTCGTCAGCAGCACGACGATGTGCGGAAATTGCCGGCGAATGATGTGCGCCATGTCGAGACCGTTGACCCCGCCGGGCATCAAAATGTCGGAAAACACGATATCGATGTCGTCGTCGCTCTCGACAACGTCCAAACCTGCCTGTGCGCTCGCCGCCTGCTTCACCCGATAGCCAAGCTGTTCAAGGTAGGCTTTGCCGACCTCGGCGACTTCGGCATTGTCCTCGACCAAAAGGATCGTGCCGGCCGACCGCGTCACCCCGGTCGTTGCGGATTCCCGGCGCGGTCGCGCCGGCGGGTCCCAGGTCTGAGGCAGAAACAACGTGACGGCCGTGCCGCGTCGTGCGGAGCTGGTGATCGTGGCGGAACCGCCCGATTGCCTGGCGAAGCCATAGACCTGACTGAGTCCGAGCCCGGTGCCCTTGCCCACGTCCTTGGTGGTGAAAAACGGTTCAAATACGCGCGGCAGGATGTCGGACGGGATGCCCGATCCGGTGTCCGCAACCCTGATCGCGATGAAATCGCCGCTCAATCCTTCTTCGCTGGCCTTGCCCCGCAGCACGACTGGTTTGGCTGTAATGCTCAGTGTTCCTCCGGAGGACATGGCATCGCGCGCATTGAAAGCGAGATTGAGCAGCGCGAGTTCGAGTTCACTCGGATCCACTTTGACGCTGCAGCGTCGCTTCGGAACGCTGACCCTGATGTCGATGTCGCCGCGCAGCGAGCGGCTGAGCATCTCCTTGAACTCGGGCAGCCGCTCGCCAAGATCGATGACGCTGGGTTGCAGCGTCTGCCGCCGGGAGAAGGTGAGCAACTGCCGGGTGAGGCTCTCGCCGCGTTGCGTCGCGGTCGTGATGGCGTCGAGAAGCTGCGTCTGCTTCTCGTCGCTGATGTGCCGGCGCAGCCGTTGCACGCTGCCGCTGACGATCATCAGCAGGTTGTTGAAATCGTGCGCGACACCGCCGGTCAATTGGCCGATGGCCTGTAGCTGCTGCGCCTGATGCAACGCGTCTTCGGCCATTTCGCGCCGCTCCGCCTCGTCGTGCAGGCGCTGTGTACGCCGCAGCGCGACCCAGAGCACGGCGAACAGCACGAGTGTGACGGGCAGCCCAAAGATGAGCTGATCGCCCATGGAGGTGAGCCATTCGTGCTCGATCGCCGAGCTCTCGGTGCCGGCCAGGGCGTAGACCGGATAGCCCTCGAGTTTGCGGAAGCCGATCCGCCGCGGCAGACCGTCGATCTCGGAGTTGACCGTAAACAAGCTGTGATCGAGGCCCTGCTTTATCGCAGTGCGTAATGCGCTCGCCGGACTGAGACGCTGCGAGCGATTGTCGCGAACGGGATAGCGCGCAAGGAATGCGCCGTCGGCGGTCACAAGCGCGTAGAAACTGCCAGGGGTTGGCCCGATCCGCGCATAAAAGTCTTCGAAATAGCTCGGCCGCACGGCGACGGCGATGACGCCATTGAACGACCCATCCGGTGACGCACGGCGGCGAGACAGATCGAAAAAATCGGTGCCGACGCCTGGCAGTTGCGGCGCCCGCACGTCACTCACATAGGTTCCGGCATTGCGATCGACTTGCACCTTGAAATAATCGCGATCGGAGAAATTGGCGTCCGCGCGTACGGTTTCGAGCGTACTCGAGGCGAGCGGCCGGCCATTGCGACCGATCAACACGATGGCCTGGAGCTGCGGCATTGCTTCGGCGATGCGTTTGAGCCGCGGATGCAGGCCGGGCTGCGCGGCGCGAATCTCATCGTCGGACATGCCGCGCACGACCTCGTCGACCTCCGCGAAGGTCCGATCGACCGTCTCGAAGACCTTGAGCGCCTGCTCCTGCAAGACATCGAGCGAACGAGCGATACGCTCGTCTTCGACCGCATGAATTTCGCGATAGGAGTTCCAGGATGCATAGGCGAACATCGCTGCCGGGAGCACCAGCGATGCGATCATCATCAATCTTAAAAGACGAACTGCCGATGCGCGCGCCGTACTCATCGTGTGCGAATGGTCCCACGCATGGTGCCACCATGCAATTGTTTCAGTTTTTCACACTTCGCCGCCGTGAACGAGGCGTCATTGGCCCTTCGTGGTTGCAAATTTGTGATTGTAATGGCGAGTCCGAAGCGGGCGGAGGTACAAATTTCGCCGCATTTGACTTGATTCCAGTGACTTGGCGCTGAGCCGCTCGCACCGATTTGAGTCAAAATGGCGCTATCGAACAATCGAAAGCAGAGTGGTTTCGTGCTCTGACGCTACATCGAGTATTGGTCGCCGGACCGTATGGAACTTTGATCTCGCCGGGCGCTTGAAATCCGCCGGATCAGGCCACGGCGGTCGGCGCGAGCGCGTCAATGTCGGTGACGACGTCGATCACCGCCGGGCGATTCGCCGCGAGCGCCTGCGCGAGCGCTGCGGGAAATGCTGCGGCCTGCTCGACGCGAATGCCGACGGCGCCCATATCTTCGGCGATGCGGGCGAAATTGACCTTGCTGAAGGTCCATAGTTCCCGCGCCTTTGGTGTCTGCTGGCCGCCATAGACGCGGTCGAAGCCGCGCTTCGACTGATTGCCGCTGCCGTTATTGTTGACGACGGTGACGGAATTGATGTTCCAGCGCGCCGCCGTCTCGATCTCGGCGATGTGGTACCAAAAGCCCGCGTCTCCCGTGAACGTCACGACCGGCCGGTCGGGGCAAGCGCACTTGGCGCCGAGGCCGGCGGGAAACGCCCAGCCGAGATGACCGGCACTGCGCATATAGCTCTGGCGGGGGCTCTTGAGGTCGAACATGCCGCCCATCCACATGCCGGCATGGCCGGTATCGACGACGATGATGGCCTCATCCGGCACGTGCTGCGAGAGTTCGTGACACAGCCGCTCGGGCCTGATCGGCGCCGCATCGGATTCGAGCGCGGCCTTGTATTTGCTTCGCCACTCGTTGCACATCGCTTGTGCTTCGTTGACCCAGCCCCTGCGCTTCGCCGCGCTGGGTCGGTCGGCCGCTGCGAGCATTCGAGCAAGCGAAACCTTGGCGTCGCCGTTGACCGCGGCGGCGAGCGGGTAATTGCGGCCTAGCGCTTCCGGATCGATGTCGATCTGGATGGCCGGCGTGCCGATTTTCGGCACGGCCCAGAAATGCGTGGTCATGCCGCCGGTTTCCGTGCCGATGAAGCAGACGAGATCGGCTGCATTGACGACGCGGTTCGCGCTCTCGCGCGAGTAGGTGCCGACGACGCCGACCGAAAGCGGATGATTGCCGGGGATCGAGTCCTTGCCGTTCAGCGAGGTCGCAACCGGGATCTGCAGCGCCTCGGCAAGCGCGACAAGTTCGTTCGCCGCACCCGAGGCGCGCACCCCACCGCCGGCGACGATGACCGGCCGCTGCGCCTGTTGCAGAGCGCCGAGCGCCGCGCGCACGCTTGCCTCGTCCGGCTCCGGCCGGAACGCCGGTACACGGGAATATTGCGGCTCGCAGAGCGGCTCCATGTCGCCTTCTTCGCCGTCGATCTGCCCCTCATTGCCGCGGAACTGCAAGTGTACCGGGCCGGGGCAGCCGGTCACGGCGGTGCGAAACGCCTGCCGCACCATGTCGGGAAACCGCGTGACATCGTCGATCGTGGCATTGAACTTGGTCACCGGCTCGAACGCCGGCATGTCGTCGATTTCCTGATAGACCTTGCGGAACTTGGTCTTTGGTTCGCGTCCGCCGGTCATGGCGATGACGGGCGAATGAGCGAGCCAGGCGTCGCGCAGGCCGGCGGCGAGATTGAGCGCGCCGATCACCTGCGCCATGCAGATGCCGGGCTTGCCCGACGCCCGCGCGTAGCCGTCCGCCATGTAGGCCGCGGCCTTCTCGCCGTGCACATGGAGCCGCTTGATGTCGGTGCGGCGTTCCATCTCGGCATAGGTGGTGCGCAGCACGGCCGGCACATGAAAAACATGGGTGACGCCATAGCCTTTCAGCATGTCGGCGAGGCATTGCGCCCCGGTCATTTTTCGATTGTGTCCGAGCAGCATCCCTCTGTTTCCTCACTCTGCATCTTTTTCCAGCCGGACCCTGACGCGTCCGGGTTCAACGATCCACAATTCGCCAATGACGGAGCGTGATGCCGCGACAGACAAGAAATCGCGTAAACGGTCATGAAGGAGTTGCACCGACGCCGATCCGCCAAGCTCTAAGACGACGATGCCGGCCGACTGCTGTGGCGGAAACCGTGGAACGTGTCCGAAGTCACGATCGAGCGTGATCAATGTACGGGCTTCGGCGACGCAGACTTGGAATAAATGATCATCTGCCGATCCGCCAAGTCCCTGTTCCCGAACGGTCGTTGTGTCATGCCCGCTCTGACGCAAAAGATTGACACCACTGGCGGCGATGTTCTCATCAACCTTTATCCTCACACCGTCGGCTCCACCGGGACGGGAATGACGCGATCGCGTGCCGCCTCTGCGCCATAGGCGATGGCCGCGAGGATATCCTCGCGCTTCAACGCAGGATACTCGTTACGCACATCGAATTCTGACATCCCGGCTGCCAGCAAGTCGAGAACGAGCGAAACCCAGATGCGCGTTCCTTTGATGCAAGGTTTGCCACCGCACACCGCTGGATCGATGCTGATACGATCGAGAAGCTTGGTCATGCTCAAGTCCATTGATCATGCATTGTGAGGAGCGCCATCTGAGGTGACAATCGCAGGTCATGCACGATGGCGTTGGCTTGGCGGCCCCTTCTAATCGTTGAACACAGCGACGGCACGGATCGGCGAGCCCGTTCCGCCGCGCCATTTGAGCGGCAGGCCGATGTACTGGAATTCGCCCTGGCCAAGAAGCGCTTCGAGATTGCACAGGCTCTCGATGTGCGTGATGTCGAGCTCGAGGCAAGCCTTGTGGACCAGCGAATTCACCTTTCCCTCCGGCCCGGGCCGCATCGAATCGATGCCGAAATGCACGATACCCTGCTCGGCGAGCCATTCAGTCGCTTCGACGTTGACCCCCGGATTGTCGGTCGCATAGGCGGCTTTGGGAAAGGTGCGCTCGTGATGTCCGGTACAAAGCAGCACCGTGCCCTTCTTTGGAATCGGAACGCCCGCGACTTTGACAGCCGCTTCCAGATCGGCCGGCGTGATCTCGGCGCGCGGCGCAATGTGGCGAAGATCGATGCAGATACCGGGCACGATGCAATATTCGAGCGGATATTCGTCGATGGGCGTGCCGTTCTTGCCGAAATGGCGCGGCGCATCCATGTGCGTGCCACCGTGGTCGGGCATCGAGAAGAACATCACGCTGTTGCCCTGGACGCCTCCGGACTCGGCGAAGGCTTCCTCATGGGTCTTCCAGACGCCATGGATAATGGGAGGCTGTCCCGGATAGGATGGCGTGCGATGATAAAGTTCGCGGCTCAAATCGACGATTCGCATTGATCATTCCTCCCATTCCTACGCCACTCCACCGAGACACTACCCGCGCGGCCAGGTCACGACAACGCCGTGCGGCGAGACAACGCCGGGAGCACCAGCATGAAGACTTCGACCGACCGCATCCTTACCACCCATACCGGTAGCCTGCCGCGGCCGAAGCCGCTGATCGATCTTATCCTGACGCGTGAAAAGGGCGCTGCCGTCGCGCCCGACGTATTCGAAGCCGCCACCGCGAAAGCGGTCGAAGACATCGTCGCCGCCCAGGTCGCAGCCGGCATCGACGTGGTCAGCGACGGCGAGATGAGCAAGCCGTCCTACACAACCTACATTCGCCACCGCGTCACCGGCATTGAGGCAGATCCGCGCGCGGCCGAGAAGGGTCAGGACATCATGATCGGCCGCGATCTTTTGGCCTTTCCGGAATTCGCCAATCGGCGCGGCAATTTTTCGGCGGTGCCGTTTCCCGGCTGCGTCGGAGAATTGCGTTACAAGGATCGTAGCGGGTTGGACCGCGACCTCGCGCACCTCAAGGCGGCTGCGGCGAAATCGAAGCCGACCGAAGTCTTTATGACCGCGCCGTCGCCGGGAATCCTGACGCGCTTCATCATCAACCTGCATTACCCGACCGAGGAAGCGTATGTCGCAGCGCTCGCCGACGTTCTTAAGGTTGAATACCGCGCGATCGTGGAAGCCGGCTTTATCCTGCAGATCGACGCGCCCGATCTCGCGTCGGCGCGCAACAATCAGTACCGCCATCTCACCGATGACGAATTCCGCAAGAATATCGCCGAGCGCAATATTGCGGCGCTCAATGCCGCGACCGAGGGACTGCCCGCCGACCGGATGCGGCTGCATATCTGTTGGGGCAATTATGAGGGGCCACATACCCACGACCTGCCGGTGACGAAGATCATCGACATCGCGTTCAAGGCGCGTCCGCAGGCGATCAGTATCGAAGCCGCCAATCCGCGCCACGATCACGAATGGGAAGACCTCAAGGAGATCGATATTCCCGACGATAAGATTCTCATTCCCGGCGTGATCGACTCGACGACGAATTTCGTCGAGCACCCGCGGCTGGTCGCACAGCGCATTTGCCGTTACGCGGAGGTCATCGATCGCGAACGGCTGATTGCCGGCGTCGATTGCGGCTTCGGCACCGCGGTGCGCGCCGATCCGATGGTCGCCGACAGCGTCGTCTGGGCCAAGCTCCGCGCGCTCAGCGAGGGCGCTGCGATCGCCAGCAAGCGGCTTTGGGGGTAGGCCGCGTTATTCGATCACCTCGTCGGCGGCGACGAGCAGGCTTTGCGGCACGTCAAGCCGGAGGGCCTTTGCGGTCTTCAGATTGATAACAAACTCGAACTTGCTGGATTGCATGACCGGCAGGTCGGCGGGCTTCTCGCCCTTGAGGATTCGCGCGGCGTAGATGCCGGCTTCCCGATAGGCATTGGTGATGCTGGTGCCGTAGCTCATGAGGCCCCCGGCCTCGACATATTCGCGCAGCGAGTAGCTGGCCGGCAGTGCATAACGCGCCGCTAATCCGAGAATTCGTTCCTTGTGGGAACGAAAGAAGGGGCCGGAGCCAACGAGCACAGCACCGACGCGCTTTTCCGCGAATGTTGTGAACGCATTGTCGATCTCGTTTTCCCGAACTGCATCGGCGATGACGAGTTGCTGAGCCGCGGTCGCTGCAGCAGCTTCAATTTGACTGCGCTCGGTCTTGTCTTCTGGACTGGCCGGATAGGCGAGGACGCCGAGAGTCGTCGCCGTTGGCACGAGGCGGCGCAGCAGCTCGACGCGCTTCGCTCCGAGCTGGGAGGAAAAAAAGACGATGCCCGTGACATTGGCGCCAGGCCGGTTGAGGCTCGTCACGAGGCCGTCGGCGACCGGATCGGCGCCGAGGATGAAAACGATTGGGATTGTCGAAGTGGCTGCCTTCGCTTCCCGTACCGCCTGGTCCGTCGCAATCATCGCCACATGGCGCTCAATCAACTCGCCGGCGAGAGCCGGCAAGCGATCACGGCGATTTTCGGCAAAGCGATATTCGATTGCGACATTCTGCCCCTCGATAAATCCCGACTCTTTGAGGCCCTGGCGAAAAGCCGCCGCAAGGTGCGCCGAGTCTGCGGCCGATGTGACGCGCAAAAACCCGATCGTTGGCATCGTTGTCTGTGCGCGGGCGGCGTGTGGCAAAGTGACCGCGGCGCTGCCGAGAAATGTGATGAACTCGCGCCGCCTCATTATTCCTCTCGAAGTCAACCTCGCCCTCCCAAGTCCACCGCAGTCGCACGGGATCAATTGTCAATCTAACGGAATCGGTCGTTATTCGCTAAGCGTTTTGCCAAAGCGCAAATTTCGCCATGGATGGTGGCTTCAGAATTGTCCCATTCAAGCTCACAGCGAGTGAACTTCCTACAGCGTGATCCGGGCGAAGCTGCGCGCACAGGTCTCCCGATTTGACCCCAAGCCCGGATATTCGCTGCGCCGCACTTAATGACGCGGGGGAGCCCATGGGCGGACCTGCCGCATGGAACTTTCCCACCTATTGGACGTATAGAAAACGGCTAGGGACCGTCGCGCGTGGCACGTCAGTGCGTGCCCGGCTGACGGGTGCCCCAAGAACACATCAGATCAGGGAGGTGGAGAATGTCGAAAGCAACCGCATCGCTACGTCGCTCCGCAACGGTTCTTTTTTTGACGGGAGCCGCGGCAGTCATCGTCGGGGCGCCGGCGATCAGCGCGGCCCAGACTGCGGCGGGCGCCCCAATCACAATCAAGGCGACCGAGCTCGAACCGTCTCCGAATCCCTCGCTGGCTTTCAATAGAATGGCGGACGCGATGGGCCTGTTCACCAAGTATGGGCTCAAGCTTGATCTCGGGCCCAAGCTGGGTGGCGGTGGACCGGCGCGCGTGCAGGCGATCGTGACCGGCAATACCGAGGTCGCCACGAGCGACATCATCTCGGTCATGGGCGGCATTTATTCCGGCGCCAAGATCAAGATTCTGATGGTTATGACGCCGTACGGTGACGAGGAAATCTGGGGCCAGGAGAAGTACAAGACGCTGAAGGATGCGGTCGGCCAGACCTGGGGCGTTGCCAGCCTGGGCGGTGCGCAGCGCTTCAACGCGCAGATGGCAGCCGTGGGCATGGGATTTAAGCCCGATGCCTTCCAATGGGTCGCCATATCGGGTGCTGACGGCGCGCGCCTGCAGGCGCTCGATACCGGCCGCACGCAGCTCACCAACCTTTCGCATCTCGGCGCGGCGCTCGCCGAGGCCAAGGGCTTTACCAAGCAGGTCCATCCGGTTGTCCTGCACACCTCGCAGCATACTCCGCCGGTGCCCCGGCTCGTCGTCGTGGCACAAACGAGCTGGCTCAAGGATCATCAAGATGCGGCCACGCGCTATGTCGAGATGATGCTCGACGCCAATCGCCAATGGCAAAACAACGCCAGTAGCTGGGTCGATGCGTCAGAGAAAATCTTTAAAGAGAGCGGCCTGACTGGCCCGCAACTGCAAGCGGCGTGGCAGCTGTTCCGCGACGGTGGCTATTTCTCGCTCAACGGCGGCATCAACTACGCAGCCACGCAGAAGGTCATGGATTTGTTTTTCGATCTGCGGAAGGAAAGTCCCAATCAATATCTTGCCAAGCCCTCCGACGTGTACGACACCGGACCGCTGACGGCGGCTCTCGACAAGATGGGCGTCGTCAAGGGAACGCCGGGCCTGCCGGACGTTCCGGACTGGTACGGAAGCAAGAGCGCGGCTGCGAAGTAAGCGGCTGGTAGCCGGCGGGCAGTTCGCGGGGAAAAACCATTCGAGTCCGCTCACCATGCCCGAACTTGAGTTCGTCAACGTCCGCAAAAGCTATCAGAGCCCGAAGGGCGAAAATCTGCTGGCGCTCGCCGACTTCAGCCTCAGGGTTGATGGCGGGCGCTTCGTCACTGTGGTCGGGCCTAGCGGATGCGGCAAGACCACACTGCTGCGCATGGCGGGCGGCCTGATCCCGTCGGATTCAGGTCAGATTCGGCTCGACGGCGCCGCGCTCACCGGCCCGAGCCCGAAAATGTCGATGGTTTTCCAGGGCATCGGTCTCATGCCGTGGAAGAGTATCGAAGGCAACGTGGCGTTGGGCATTCAGCTTCAGGCGCACCGGCGCAAGCTTGGCGGCAAAGAGGCCCAACTCGTCGAATCGACGCTCGGCATGGTCGGACTGAAAGGTTTTGAGCACTACTATCCATACCAGCTTTCCGGCGGGATGCAGCAACGAGTGGGATTGGCGCGGGCTCTGGTGCGCCAGCCCGAGATTTTGCTCATGGATGAGCCATTCGGAGCGCTCGACGCGCAGACCCGGGCGGTGCTGCAGGACGAGCTTCTCAGCTTGTGGGGACGTGTGAAGAGCACGGTCCTCTTCATCACTCACGATCTCGACGAGGCCATCTATCTCTCCGATCAGGTCGTCATCATGGGGCGCCGCCCGGGACGGATCAAACAGGTCCTCGAGGTAAAGCTGCCGCAGCCGCGCTACAGCTATGACGCGCGCGCCGAAAAAGAATTCGCCCGACTGCGGAGCATCGCCTGGCAGAGCATCAAGGAGGAGCTATGACGCAGACCGCTGATCGGCTCACACCGCCCGCCAACAATGGCTTGAAGTCGACTCTCGCCGCCGTCGGCGGAAGTCATTACCTCCTGGTGGCGCTGTCGGTGATCGTCTTTCTTGCCATCTGGCAAGTGGTCAGCATGAACGTGCCGCCGATCATTTTGCCGACACCGGCCAAAGTCGGCGCCGCTTTCGTTGAGTTGACCGCCTCGGGAGAACTCGTTCGCGCCACTGCCCAGACCATCTGGCCGTTCGCGATCGGGCTCGTCATCGCCTTCATCGTCGGTACGACATTCGGACTCCTGCTCGGTATTTTCCGCCCAGCCGCCCGGATTCTCGATCCCTACATTTTCGTGTTCTGGTCCATTCCCAACATCGCCTGGCTGCCGCTTTTCATTGCCTGGTTCGGCGTTGGCCAATTGACGTTGATCGTCTTCGTCTTTGTATCGGCGGTATTTCCGCAAATGCTCACCGTCGAGTCCGGCGCGAAGGAAGCAGACAGTTTTCTGGTCGAGGTTGCGCGCTCGCTCGGCGGCACCAAGCGCGAGATTCTGCGCATCGTGGTGCTGCCCTCGGCACTTCCTTACATTTTTGCCGGCCTGCGCATCGCGGTCGGCCGCGCGCTCGTGGGCATCATCGTCGGGCAATTGCTGATCGTGGCAACCGGCATCGGCTACATGTTTCAGTTCTACGGCGAGACGCTCTCGCTCGCCAAATATTTTGCACCGCTTATCGTCATCGCGGCGCTGGCGGTTCTGCTCAATCGCGCAGTGAACTGGGCGGAGCATGTCCTCATCCCGTGGAAGCCTCGCGCTTTCACCTGACTGGGGCCACAGGCGTTTTGGACGTCGGTTCGGTCCCGTTGCAATCGGTGGTCCCTGAAACCGGCGGCGTAGCCTTCTCGCCTGTCACCTCGGCGTCTCGCAGTGGTCATGGCGCCTGACTTCTTCAAGATTCCCAGCGATGCCGTCATCGAAGTTGGATTTCGCGTGGAAATCTGATCGCGAATCTGTCGCACAGAACGCTAAAATCGGCGGCGACGGAGGGACCGGCATGAATATCGGCATTCACATCACGAACAGCATTATCCTCAATCCGCTGACGGCGCTGGCCGTTTTCGTCGCCACGATCTTCACCGATGCGGTCTATGTGCAGTTCACGGCGGCGGTTGCGACGCGCCACCGTCTTCGCGCCGCGAACTGGAGTTCGGTCTGGTACCTTCTCTCCGCCTTCGCAGTCATCAACTACACCGGCAATCCCGTTTATGTCGTGTTCGCCGCGCTCGGCTCTTGGGTCGGCGCCTATTTGTCGGTGACGTGGCTCAACCGCGGACAGCCGCCAGCTCCGACGATGCGTCCGGGCGCGCCCTAGTGGTGCGATTCTAACATTCGCATCCCGCTTCGGCAGGCCGTCTTGCGAATGTTAGAATCAAAGGACCACAAGCAAATACGAGTGCCAGTGGAGCTTTGGATTTGATATTCGCTTCGCCTATTCGCGGCTGGGTGCGTAGCGAATGTCAAATCCGCTCCACTAGGTTTGCCTGGACACGTCTTCGCGGCGGCGGTCAATTCGGCTTGATGTTGGCCGCCTTGATCACCTTGCCCCATTTCTCGGTTTCGCTGACGATCACCTTGCCGTATTCGGCCGGCGTCATCGGTGTCGGCACGGCGCCGAGCGCCTTGAACTGCGCCTTGATCTTGGGATCCACCAAGCTCTCGTTCAATGCCGTGTTGAGCTTCTGGATGATCTCGGCAGGTGTCGCGCGAGGCGCGCCAATGCCGTTCAAGAGGCTCGCCTCGTAGCCGGGCAGAAACTCGGCCACGGACGGAACATCCGGGAACATCTCTGAGCGTTGCGCGGTCGTCACCGCGAGCGCGCGCAGCTTGCCGGTCCTGATGAATTCACCCGATCCGGCGAGCGTACCGAAATTGAGCTGGATCCGGCCGGCCAACAGATCGTTCAGCGCAGGCGGTTCGCCTCGATACGGTACGTGCACCCAGTCGATGCCTGCCATCATTTTGAAGAGTTCGCCCGCAACGTGGGTGACCGTGCCGGTGCCGGCCGATCCCACCGCGATCTTGCCCGGATTGGCTTTGCCATAGGCGATGAGTTCGGGGATCGTCTTGGCCGGAAACGACGGATTGGTCACCATGACGAAGGTGCTGCGGGTCACGGTTCCAACCGGCGCGATATCGCGGATGAAATTAAAACTCAGATTGTCGTAAAGCGATGCGTTGGTGAACACGGCGGTGCTGGCCATGAGGATCGTATAACCGTCGGGCGGCGCATTCACGACGAATTCGGTGGAAACGTTGCCGCCGGCCCCGACGCGGTTCTCGATGACGAACTGCTGGCCGAGCCGTTCCGACATCGCTTGCGCGACCAGGCGTCCATAGATGTCGAGCCCGCTGCCGGCGGCGAGGCCCACGATCATGTGGATCGGCCGCGTCGGATAGTCGAGCGCCGATGCGCCGCGTGGAATGAGAGTGGCGGCGGCGACGGCTCCTGTCAGTTGCAGCGATCGGCGGCGTGTGAGCGTCATGATGTCTCCGGTATTGAATGCTTTGCGGTCAGATTGCCCGATCACTTGGGTTTGAGGCCCGCGAACTTGACCACCTTGCCCCATTTTTCGGTTTCGGCCGCAATGAACTTGCTGAAGTCGGCGGGCGAGAGTGCGAACAACGGGGCGCCCAGGTCTGTCAGCCGCTCCTTGAACTTGGGATCGGCTTGCGCCGCACTCACTGCGGCGGCGAGCTTGTCGATAACGTCCTTCGGCGTGTTCTTGGGAGCCACGAAGCCGCTCCAGCCGCTGGCTTCGAAGCCCGGCACTGTCTCGGCGATCGTCGGGACATCCGGCATCTGGGGCACACGCGCTGCCGTCGTTACGCCCAGCGCGTGCAGCGTGCCGGTCTTGATATGTCCGATGCCCGAGGAAATACCGCCGATGCCGGCCTTCAACTGGCCGCCGAGAAGATCCGTCACCATTTGGTTCTCGCCGAAATAGGGCACGTGAACGATATTGACCTTGGCCATCATCTTCAGCAGTTCGACAGCCAGATAGGGCGGTGTTCCGGCCGACGGCGATCCCATGTTGACCGTGCCGGGATTGGCATTGGCATAGGCAATCAACTCGGCGACGTTTTTAGCAGGGAAAGAGGGATTCGCCTCCAGCACGAGCGGAATGCGATTGATGGGCGCAATCGCCGCAGTATCGCGCACAAAGTCGTAGGGCAGATCGGCGAACAGTGTCGCGTTGACCGTGTTGGACGCCGCAGCAAAGAACAGCGTATAGCCGTCGGGAGGTGCGTTCACGACCGCCTGGGCGCCCAGATTGCCGCCGGCGCCGGGTTTGTTCTCGACGACGATCGATTGGCCTAAATGTTCGCCAACCCACTGCGCTGCGACACGCGCAATGATGTCGACCTGGCCGCCGGCCGGAAAGCCGACGATCAAGCGCACCGGCCGCGATGGATACACATCCGATCTCGCGAGGCGCGGCACAGCCGTCAGAGCAACAGAGCTTGCAGCAAGTCGCAGAACTTCGCGACGTGGAAGTCTCATGGCGTTCTCCCCGGTTCGAACGCGCAAAATTTGAAAGGTGCAAATGCCCGCCGACGGCACGAGCGCTGCCGCTAAAAGGGGACCTCGGCATGTCCCGCTGGCAGCTCTTTCTCGACGTCTGCAGCCAAACATATCAGGCGTGCTATCGCCAGCAAGAGGCGGCGGAGGCCGCACGCGGCGTGAACTCGCTCGCAAATCGCCGGCACAGGATGATTGTGCTACCGTGCACCGCAACAAGAATGTCATCGCGAGGGAGAGAAGCAATGAACCTTCAGGCCGCGCCGGCAAAGCCCACGGGATCACGCGAACGATCGCTCGATGAGGTCAAGGCGGAGATGTTGCGGCGCGCCGGACGGCTCAGCCCGTTCGAGGACATTCGCCGTGACGATGCCGAGCGCGTCATGAATGCGCTCACAAGCCTCGACAAGGATCAATGGGCGCGAGAGTGGAGCAAGATCGGTCTCGCCTATGAGGAAAAGGCCGACGCGCGCACTAAAGCCGCCGCTCCCGCCGCGGAGTTAGCTGAACTTTACATGCATGCCTTCGATGCCTGCCGCGTCGGTCGCTATCCGACGCCGAATTCACCCGGCAAGCTTGCGGCCTACCAGCATTCGCTGCGCATGTTCCGCAAGGCGGCGAAATATTTCGCTCCGCCGCTCGAGATTATCGAACTGCCGTTCGACGGCAAAAAACTGATCGGATATTTGCAGCGTCCGCCAGGCACGGCGAAGCCGCCGGTGGTGCTGCATTGGGGCGGAGTCGATGGCTGGAAGGAGGATCGCCTGCGCATTGCCGCCTCGGTCATGGATGCGGGCCTTGCCTCGCTCACCATCGACATGCCGGGCACCGGCGAGAATCCGGTGCTCTACAGCGACCCTTCGGCTGAGCGCACCTTTTTGGCTTGGCTCGATCATCTCACACAGCGCGCGGACGTCGACGGCGGCAGTGTCGGCGTCTGGGGCGGCAGTTTCGGCGCCTATTGGGCGGCGCGGCTCGCCCACGTCGCCGCCGACCGTATCAAGGGTGCGGTGTTCCACGGCGGCAATGTTCACTACGGTTTTCAGAGGGAATGGCTCATTCCGGCCTTCACCACCGGCGGCGCGACGTATCTGTTCGGCGCGCAAAGCCTTCTGGAAGCGCGTTGTCGCGCCATGGGCACGAAAACGCTGGAGGAATTTCTGGACATCGCCCCGCGGTTCTCGTTGCTGACCATGGGGCTGCTCGACAAGCCGTCAGCACCGATCCTCGGTATCAACGGCAAGCTCGATGACCAGGCGCCGGTCGATGACATTTATCTGTTGATGGAGCACGGCAATCCGAAGTCGGCGCGCATTTACGCGCAAGGCCACCACATGGGCCGCACGCCCGGCGAGCCATCCGAGCATATTACGGCGACCATCGTCGCGTGGCTGCGTACGCAATTGCGGCGATAGCGAAGCCCTTAGCGCGAGCGGCGATCGTCGGCCCTGTCGGCGATCGGTGAGCCCTATTGCGGTTTGATGCCGGCGAATTTGACAACCTTGGCCCATTTCTCGGTATCGCCCACGATGAGTTTGCCGAATTCGGCAGGCGGTCCGCCGAGCAAGCTGGCGCCCAGTTGGGCAAATCGTGCCTTGATACCGGGATCGGCAAGGCCGGCGTTCACTGCGCTGTTGAGCGTGTCGATGATTTCGACGGGCGTTTTTGCCGGCGCGGTCAAGCCGCACCAACTCACCTCCTCGTAACCGGGCACAAACTCGGCGATGGCCGGAATATTCGGAAGCGCGTCCAAGCGCGTGGTGGTCGTGACTCCCAGCCCCAGCAATTGGCCCGCCTTCAGATGTCCGATGGCTGACGTCATGCCGTCGAAGGCGACCTGCATCTGGCCGCTGAGCACGTCGACCTCCATTGGGCCGGCGCCACGATAGGGCACAATCACGATGTCGACTCCGGTCATCATCTTGAATAACTCGGCGCCCATGTGGGGTCCGGTGCCGAGCCCCGGCGTTGCGACGTTGACCTTGCCGGGGTTGGCCTTGGCATAGGCAATGAAGTCCGGAACGGTATGCACCGGAAACGACGGGTTCACTTCGAGAACGTGCGGGATGCGGTTGACGCCGGCGACAGGAACAAGATCGCGTACAAAGACGAAGTTCATGTCCTTGAACAGCGATGGATTGACGGCGTCAGCCCCATTGGCCATCAGCAGCGTGTAACCGTCGGGCGCCGAACGTACGACGCCTTCGTCGGCGATATTGCCGCTGGCGCCTGGCCGGTTGTCGACAATGAACGGTTGTCCGAGCCGCTCGGATAGCCATTGCGAAATGACGCGCGCCGAGATGTCGATCGGGCCGCCGGCCGGAAAGCCGACGACGACGCGTACCGGGCGCGACGGATAGCTCTCAGCCGATGCAATTCGCGACACGGCAGGAAGCGCGGCGGCGCCCGCCGCCAGAGAAAGGAAGCGCCGGCGCGGAAGTCTCATGGATTTTCTCCGTCAGTTTCAGGAGCCCGAAAGTTGAAAGCTTGGCCCAGGTGGGATGAACTCAAGGCGTCGCCTCCCGGAGCGACGGCGTGAAGGAGCGTATCGGATTGAAGGTCCCGCGATGCTCACGTAAAGCGCGCATGGCTCTCAAATCCGAAAGCCACACTAGAACATGATCCAGAAAACTGGAAACCGGTTTCCGAAAAAATCATGCCCCACCAATAAAACGGGAGCGCCAATCGATTCGCTCAGGGCGATTGGCGCTCCCACGATTGTCCGTCTACAAGACTTGATTGCAAAGTTCGCACGCGCGTTGTTGAAAGCGTCCGCGAACTTCACAACCGGAACACGTGCGTCATTCCGGTTTGAAATTCATCGCCACGCCGTTGATGCAATAGCGCAGGTGGGTCGGCGGCGGGCCGTCTTCAAAAACGTGGCCGAGGTGGCTGCCGCAGCGGCTGCAATGCACCTCAGTACGGACCATGCCGTAGCTGCGGTCAGTCGTCGCTTCAACCGATCCGGCGACCGGGTCATTGAAACTCGGCCATCCGGTGCCGCTTTCAAATTTCTTCTTCGAAGCGAACAGCGCCTGATCGCATCCGGCGCAGTAGAAGGTGCCGGCGCGTTTCTCGTAATTGAGTGCGCAACTGCCGGCCCGCTCGGTGCCGTGCTCGCGCATGATGTGAAACTGCTCGGGCGTCAGAATTTTGCGCCACTCCGCCTCGGTGTGAGTCACGGGATACTGCTTGGTGTCCAAATTGGTGCTCATGGCCGGGCCTCATTCATCATCATGGTGGGTTGTCTCAAAGGTAATCGATACGAGACAAAGCGCAACCGCGCGGCCCGGTTGGAACGAAGCTGTGATGACCGCTTGATCGGCGGCCAAGGCGCGCCGGCGCACGGCATCGGGTCAACCGGCGACGGCGGCTGAATCAGGGCTCTCCCGATTGCGATCGCGACCCGTTGCCAAACGCCGTGAGCCTCACTTGATCGCCAGCGGATTGGTCGGAGAGCCGACCGCGCCGGTGATCGGGATTGCGGGCGCAACAAACATGAATTCGTAGACGCCGTCGGCGTCGCAATCCTCCGCGAGGTCTTTCAGATAGAAAATTTCCCCCATGGTCATGCCCATGATCGGGATGGTGATCCAGTGCCAGGGCTGGTTGATGCCGCCTTCGGTGTTGTTCGGCCGCACTTCGCAGCCCCAGGTGTCGCTGGCGAGAGCCGCGAGCTCGGTGCGGGCGACGAATTCGAGCGTTTCGAATGCAAAGCCCGGCGCGTCGCCGCCGGGATAACCGTCCCAGCTTCCAGCCTTCAGGCAGCGCTCCATCTGCCCGGTGCGCACGATGATGTAATCGCCGCGTTTGAATTCGATGTTCTGCTTCTTCGCCGTCATGTCGAGATCGGCGCAAGTGATGCCATAACCATCGTCAAGGCATTCCTCTGCCGAGGGCGCGCGCCACGTCGAGAAAGACGCCGCGGCCGACCATCTTGCTTTTGGTTTTTTCGATGCCGCATTTCTGCGCGCCGAACGAACTGACTTCTCGGCAATCGTAACCGTTCCACATGTTGTTCTCATAAAACACATGGCCGAGGCCGTCCCACTGGGTGCCGCATTGCAGCGGGATCACCACCATGTCGTCGGCGGCGCGGATGCCGCGCTTGTCGAGCACTCCGGAATAGGCGTCGGTCCCGGTGCGCAGCATGGTGTGCAGCGGATTGATGCGGCCGAGCGCCGGATAGTTGGTCTTGCCGCCCTGCGGGCCGTTATTGTCGAAGTTGAGAGCGAGCGAAATCACCTTGCCCTTTTTCACGAGCTGGGCCGCCGCGATGATGTCCTCCGGGCGCGTGTAGTTGAGCGTTCCGATCTCGTCGTCCGGTCCCCACTTGCCCCAGTTCTTGTATTTCTCCGCGGCCTCGCGGAGATCGTCTCGCGTCACCTTACGCCCGGTCATGGCCTGCCTTTCTGGTTTGGTTATGGAAGAAAAAATCTGTCGTGCTCTCGCCCTAGGCGAGCATGCGATGATAGCATCGGTGAAAAGTCCAGGAAGGACGTAGATTCAAGAACTTGGATTCCAGGGGAGGACCTTATGATGGCGATAAAGGCCGTAGCGCGGTTGCTCGTTTTGTGCGGGAGTTTCGTCTGGGCGGGCTCGTGCTGGGCGGCCTATCCCGATCATCCGGTGAAGATCATGGTGCCGTTCGCGGCCGGCGGCCCCACCGATGTGATGGCGCGGTTGCTGGCGCAGAAGCTGTCGGAGAGCCTGAAGCAGCAATTCTACATCGAAAACCATGCGGGTGCCGGCGGCAATATCGGCATGGCCCAGGTGGCGCGGTCCGCGCCCGACGGCTACACCATCCTGGTGGCGAGCTCGAGCTTCGTGGTCAATCCAAGTCTGTATGCCAAGAATCCGTATGACGCTTTCAAGGATTTTGCTCCGGTGACGCTGGCCGCGGCCGCGCCCAATATCCTCGTGGTCCACCCTTCCGTCGAGGCCAAGACTGTCAAGGAGCTGATCGCTCTGGTGCAGGCCAATCCCGGCAAATACAGCATCGCCAATCCCGGTCTTGGCACTACGCCGCAGCTTGCCGCTGAATTGTTCAAGCTGACCTACAAGCTCGACGCCACCAGCGTGCCGTTCGGCGGCGGAGAGCCGGCGGTTCAATCCGTCGTTGGTGGCCACACCCCGATAGGGCTCATGGCGGTGCCGCCGACCGCCCCGCAAGTCACCGGCGGCAATTTGCGTGGCCTCGCCGTCACCTCTACCAAACGCTCAGCGGCGCTGCCGAATGTGCCGACGATGGTGGAAGCGGGCATCCGAGGCCAGGAATCTGAGACTATGCAAGGCGTACTGGTGCCGGCGGGCACACCGACGGACGATTGTCGACCTGCTCAACGCGAAATCGTCAAAGCATTGCAGCTTCCCGACGTGAAGGCAAAATGTGCCGAACTCGGCTTCGATATCGTCGCCGACAAGCCGGATGAATTCGCCGTCTACATCAAGAAGGAAGTCGATAAGTGGGGCAAGGTCATCAACGACGCAAAAATTGCGCAGATCCAGTAAGGCCTTGACCCGGCGTCCATGCGCATCGTCGACATCCGCGAGACGGCGATTCCGCTGAATTCGTCGCTCGCCAATTCGAGCTTCAATTTTACCGAGATGACGACGTCGGTGGTGGCCGTCATCACCGACGTCGTGCGCGACGGCAAGCCGGTGGCGGGTTTTGCCTTCAATTCCACCGGCCGTTACGCCTGCGGCGCGCAAATGCGCGCACGCTTCATCCCACGCATTCTCAGGGCGACCCGAAAACCTCGTTGAACGAGTCCGGCGACAATTTTGCGCCGGAAAAATTTCTTGCCGTCATGATGCAAAACGAAAAATCGGGCGGTCACAGCGAACGCTCGGTCGGCATCGGCACGATCGAGGTCGCCATCTGGGATGCGGTGGCCAAGATCGCGGAAAAGCCGCTGCACGTTTGCTTGCCGAGCGCTTCAACGGCGGCAAATTCGCCGAAAAGGTTTTTTGCTATGTGGGCGGCGGCTGGTATGCGCCGGGCAAGACCACCAGGGACTTGCAGGACGAGATGCGGCGCCATCTCGATGCCGGCTACACCATGGTGAAGATGAAAGTCGGCGGCATGCCGCTCGCCGACGATCTTGCCCGTGTCGAGGCGGTGAAATCGATCCTGCCGAAGGGCGGCAGGCTCGCGGTCGACGCCAATTCGAAGTTCGGCCGCGCCGATGCGCTCGCTTATGCGCGCGGGCTTGCGGCGTTCGGCTTGCGCTGGTTCGAGGAGCCGTGCGATCCGCTCGACTTCGCACTGCTTGCCGAAATCGCCGAGGTCTACGACGCGCCGCTTTCCACCGGCGAAAATTTGTTTTCGACGCAGGACGTGGAAAATCTGGTGCGCTTCGGCGGCCTGAAACCGCAGCGCAACGACGTCATCCAGATCGATCCGCCGCAGGCTTACGGCATTGTGCAATACGCCCGCACGCTCGACATGCTGGCGCGGCATGAATGGCCGCGCAGCTTGATGTTTCCGCACGGCGGCAATCAGATGTCGCTGGCGATTGCGGCGGGCTTCGGTCTCGGCGGCGCAGAATCCTATCCCGGAGTTTTCGGCGATTTCGGCGGCTTTGCCGACGATGCCGAACTGAAGAATGGCTACCTGACGTTATCCGATCGGCCAGGCATCGGCTTCGAAGGACAGGCGCGGCTTTATCGGATCATGCGCGACCTTGCCGCATGATTTTCCAGTCTTCCCGGCGAGGTTACGCCAGCAGGTGAGCCGCCCGATAGGCGGCGACTGCGCCCGGATGGAGTGCGACGCCGCCGAATTCGAACGCGGCCGCGCCCTCCGATCGCAAGGGCTCGAACAAATCGGTAAGCCCGTTGAACAGCGCGTTCAGTCGCGGCAGTTCGTCGCGTGCGGCCAGAATGGCGGACGTGACGCCCTGGACCTTGTCGTCGGCGACATGGGCGTGCGTCACCAGCACATTGACGACGGCAGCTTGCGGCACATCGGCATCGAGCCCGCGGATCGCGCCCTTTCGCATGATCGTCCGGCGATAGAACGGCACCGCAGCTAGGACTTTTTCCAGTTCCCCCGGCCCATAGGGCAGCACGCGGATGGAACTCCGCTCGGCCAGTGCCGTCATGACTTTGTTAGGGATCGGGCATTGCAACTGGGCATCGACCTCGCCGCGCGCGAGCGCGTCCGCGCCGGCGGCGAAATCGAGGTAGAGCGGCGTGAAGTCGGCGAAGCTCAGTCCCAGCGTGCCAAGGATCACCCGGGCATGTTGGGTCATACCGCTCATCTGCGGGCCGACGACGAGCCGCTTGCCACGCACGTCGGACACTTTGCGCAGCGCAGAATCGGCGCGCGTAATGAAGAAGAGCGGACCGGCATTCATCGGCGCCACCATGCGCAGATCGATGGGCTGCGTGAACGGCGCCTCGCCGTTCTTGGCGCGCCCGATCCAGTTTGATGCCATGAAGCCGAAGTCGATGTCGCTTTTCTCAAGCCGGTTGGCATTCTCGACGCTGGCGGCGCCCGACGTGCTCACGTCGATCGGGGCGAGCGTCTGAGTTCGTTCAAGCACCGTCTTGAGCGCGTTGCCTTGACTGAGAAACGTGCTGTCGCGTTCCGCCGTGCCGATGCGTATTCCCATGCTTGCTCCGCTCATTCCCGCGCATGCAGGAATCCAGTCGTGACCGCGCTTTCGCCGTGATTGTTCCCAGGTCCGCGCTTTCGCGGCGACGAACGATCATAGCAGCAGCTTTGACTTGATTGAATTCCGCCGCGTCTTAGCCCGACAGCCGCTCGATTGCCGCGCCGCAGCGTCCGAGTTTTTCCTCGAGGCGCTCGAAGCCGCGGTCGAGGTGATAGACCCGGTTGACGATCGTTTCGCCCTCAGCGGCGAGCGCGGCAATCACCAGCGAGACGGAGGCGCGCAGATCGGTCGCCATCACCGGCGCGCCCGTGAGGCGCTCGACGCCTTCGATGGTCGCCCGCTCGCCGTCGAGCTGTATGCGTGCGCCAAGCCGTGCCAGCTCCTGCACGTGCATGAAACGGTTCTCGAAGATCGTTTCGACGATGTGCGACGTGCCGCGCGCTCGCGTCATCAGCGCCATGAGTTGCGCCTGCAGATCGGTCGGGAAATCCGGAAACGGCGCGGTCGTCACCTCGACCGGCGCGATACCCGCGCCGTTGCGCGCCACGCGGATACCTTCGTTGGTCGGCATGATGGACGTGCCCGTCTGTTCGAGCACGTCGAGAGCCGCCTGAAGGTGCTCGGGGCGGGCGTTTTTGAGAAGGATGTCGCCGCCGGCCATGGCGACCGCCATGGCGTAGGTGCCGGTTTCGATGCGATCGGGCAGCACGGCGTGCCGTGCGCCGTTCAGTTTGGCGACGCCCTCGATCACAATGCGCTTCGTGCCGGCGCCGGAAATGCGCGCGCCCATCTTGTTGAGACATTCGGCGACGTCGACGATTTCCGGCTCACGCGCCGCGTTTTCAATCAAGGTCGTCCCGTCGGCGAGCGAAGCCGCCATCAGCGCCGTGTGGGTGCCGCCGACGGTGACTTTCGGAAAAGCGATTTCGCCGCCCTTGAGCCCGTGCGGCGCCCGCGCCACCACATAACCGCCGTCGATGTCGATTTTCGCGCCGAGCCGCTCCATCGCCATGATGAGCAGATCGACCGGCCTCGTGCCGATCGCGCAGCCGCCCGGCAACGACACCCGCGCCTCGCCCATGCGCGCCACGAGCGGCGCAACCACCCAAAAACTCGCCCGCATCTTGGACACGAGCTCATAGGGCGCCGTGGTGTCGACAATATTGGCGGCGGAAATGTGCAGTGTCTGGCCGTGATCGGCGGTCTCGCCGGAGCGCTTGCCGCCGACCATGATGTCGACGCCGTGATTGCCGAGAATTTGCTGCAGCAGGCCGACGTCGGCGAGCCGCGGCACGTTGTCGAGAACGAGGGTCTGATCGGTCAGCAAACTCGCGATCATCAGCGGGAGCGTGGCGTTCTTCGCCCCCGAAATCGGTATCGTGCCATTGAGGTGCCGGCCGCCCACGATGCGAATGCGATCCATCTTTACCCCCCACGGCCCATCCCGGACCGAAACCGTGCAAACTTATGGACCCGACGCGGCAATGCCGCAAAAACGCGACGCAACCAATTTTGCCGAATTCACCCGCCCGATCCCGTCACACTACTCCCGGCCTGGATTGCGGCGAAAGTCGGGATCGGCGGCCTGAATATCGGTCTCGGCGGCCGGCGAATTCCCCCGGGCCGCCGGTCCGGCGGCCCGGCTGCGGGCTTGCGCCTTGCGCCGTTTGAGGTTTTCGCGCAAGGCCGCGGCCAGCCGCTCGCTTCGCGCCGCCCATTTCTCCGCCTTGCCGCGTTTGACCATGGTCGTTTGTCTGCAAGCGGTCAAATTTGAAATTCGTCAAGTTTCAAGCACGCCGAGCGCCGCGCTGCAACCGATGCCGGCCGTCGCGCTTGCGCCGAATCCCCCCTTATGGCAAGGGATCGCCGCGCTTTCACGCATGGACGTTCGCCGCGCGCTGGCCGGGAAGGCCGCCGAAATGGCGCTGCCGTAGCTCAGTGGTAGAGCACTCCCTTGGTAA
>CAWIID010000016.1:0-104261 GCA_963836055.1 uncultured Alphaproteobacteria bacterium | reverse complement strand
AATTGAAGGCCGGCAAGCACACCATCGTCTTCGACTTCAAATTCGACGGTCCGGGTTTAGGCAAGGGAGGGACCGGCGTGCTGTATGTGGACGGGCAAGGAAGTGGCCAGGAATTCCATGGAGCACACGACCCCGATCACGTTCCCGGAGGATGAAACCTTCGACGTGGGTCAGGACACCCGCACCGGTGTCGCGCTGCTGGAATATCGCTACGACGTTCGTGGAAGCCCACGGCAAGATCGACAAGCTGACCTTCAAACTCGAACCGGAGCAGGACACGAACGCGAAGCGCTAACGGTCTCGCAAACACGAAACACCGATCGAATTAGCAGCAATGAAAACGGCGCTGATTTTCGCTGTGTCGGCGAAGCCGTACCGGATTGGCGCTGCTGATCGTTCCCTCGCTCGTTGGGCAGTTGCTATTGGCCGAGCAATTCACCGGCGTTGCCGTACCCGTTGCGCGCGTGGCTGGAATTGCCGTAATTGCTCTAGGGATCGCCTGCTGGCCTGGTCCGCCGCTCGTCGGCATGTTGACCTACTGCACAGTCGTCACGCTGTATCTCGCTTACCTTGGTTTCGTAGGTGGGTTGACTGGCGTCTTGCTATGGCCGCGGTCGCGCTTCACGTCGTTCTGACAATCCTTCTCGGTCGCGCTTGGTTCGTCACTGACGCGAGCTAAAGGAGCGGCCGATTTTTCGGCCAGTCGTAGTCGCGGATTGCTGCGGTGCGGAAATGTCGCGATTGGCCCGTTTGAGGGATTTTCCGCTGCCACCAAATGTCGGCTTATGGCGACAAGAGCAGAAGCGGCTCGCGCACGCTCGTATGACGTGATTGACCCTTGGACAATGTCCACTCTCACACAACTTTTCACGGCAGTGTTCCTCGAGCGATCGGCTTGATGTTGCACCGGCCCTTGGCGCGCGTTCCAATCGGCGCAATGTTGGCTAATTTCTCGCGGATCAATCGACGTGCGCGCCGGAGAATTGCACCACCTCGGCCCATTTCGCAGTATCGGCCGCGATAGTTCGGCGATAGTCCTCCGGTGAGCCGGGTAGCGCGACACCGCCAGATTGGCGATATGTTCTTTGATTTTCGGATCGGCCAGCGCGAGGTTCGCCTGCTTGTTGAGCAATGTGACGATCTGCGCGGGGATTCCTTTGGGAGCGCAAAGACCGTTCCAGGCGTTGGCCTGATAGCCCGGTAAAGTCTTCGAAAGCGGCGGCACGCCGGGTAATTGGATGACGGGGTCATCGGTCGTGGTCGCGAGCGCGCGCAACGTGCCGGCCTTAGCGTACTGTAGCGACGAGCCGGTCGTGGCGATCATCACCTGGGCATTGCCGGCGATGAGATCGGTGAGCGCGAGCGCCTCCCCGCGATACGGCACATGGGTGAATTTGATGCCTGCCATCATCTGGAATAGCTCGGCGGACATGTGACCCGTTGAACCGACGCCGCCCGAGGCGAGGTCGACTTGCCGGGGCTTGCTTTGGCGAGCGCGATGAGGTCGGTGACGCTGTTTGCCGCCACCGATGGATGCACCAGAAGGAGCAGCGGCGTGCCCATGATGTTCGCGATAGGCGCGAAATCGGAGATGAAGTTGTAGTTCAGATTCCGATAAAGTGAGTTGTTGATGGTATTGACGGTATTCGCCATGAACAGCGTGTAGCCGTCGGCGGGCGAATGCGCCGCCATCTCGGTGCCGATATTGTTGCCGCCACCCGGACGGTTCTCGACGAAGAACGACTGCCCGAGCCGCTGGCTGAACCACTGTGCCATGAACCGCGCGACAAGGTCGGTGCCGCCGCCGGCGGAGGTCGCGACCAGGATGCGGACCGGGCGCGACGGATAGGTCTCCGCTACGGCGACGTGCGATGCCGCGGCTACCCCGGCAAGACCGAGCAGGAATTCACGGCGCTGCACGAATGATATCATTGGCAGCCTCCCCGCGGCTAAGCTTATCCGAACTGTGGCCTGCGGGAACAGGCCATGAGCAGTAAGAAACTCGATCATATGGCGGTTAAACAGCGCAGGCTGCTCGATGTGGCAGGCGTGGCCCGCGCCATAGATGGTCCTTAGTTCACAGCCGGCGATGCGCTTCTGCAGCGCGAACGCCGTCCGATGAGTGTTGTCTTCGCTTCCAGTGATGATGATGGCCGGACAGGCAACTTTGGCATGGTGGTCGCCCGGCTCGGGCTGCCGATAGGCCTCGAACTGGGTGATGATGGTGTCGACGTCGCCGAACGCGTTGCGATCGGCAAACATGTCGGCGAAGAAGTGCGCCATCGGTGTCGACCGGAAAGCGGGGCTGAAGTCCTCGAAGGTATAGCCCCAGCGGTAGCCGATGCCCTGCTCCCGATAGGCCTGGATTCGTGGTGGAATGAAGTCCTTCTGTGGATTGTAGCCGGTGCCGCACATGATCATCGCCGCCGTCCGCTGCGGCCGCTCGTTATGCATCCACGTCAGCATCGATGAGCCGATGGAGCAGCCGACCAGCACAGATTTCTCGTCCGGATAGGCATCATCAATCGCCTCCCAGCAGGCCCGTGCGACGTCTTGCATTGTGAGCCCGCCACGCGCTTTCGGCGACCTGCCGTAGCCCGGCAGATCAAGGGCGATGCAACGGTACCAGGTGGACATCTGCGCCATCTGAAAGATCCAGCACGACTGGTCCATCGGGTTCGGATGCACGAAGGCCATGACCGGACCACTTTTGCCCATCGTCTCGTAATAGAGAGGTCCCTCGATGTGGTCGGCCATGCTGCTGCCCTATGGCGCGCGGGCCGCCGACGTCCGCGCAGCGACTACGATTCGATCGTATCCGAAACGGAGTTACAAGGCGATTGGAGGCTAGGCGGGCGTTCATCTCGAAGTGTTTTGCCCAATCGGCTTGCGGCTCGTCAACAATCGGCGTTTGGATGGCCATTACGAGGGGGGCATTAACACAACCGCATCAGCAGACCAGGTTGTGCCTCGTAGTAGTTTCTGTAAGTCATTGCGCCAACTCACCGATTTTCCCGTTCGCATAAGGCAGTTACGGAACATGAGAATGAGGTCGATTTATTTGACTAAAAGTTTAAGGAACGCGTGTCGCGTTCACTCTGCTGGTGACAAATGGCGGCGCACTCGCGAGCGCCAGAGTGTGACGTTCAAGGGGCGCGCCGGTCGGAGCGTCGAGGGCCGGAAAAAGGGCCCTGGCGCAACTGGGAGTTACGACCAAGGCTAAGCAAAATGGTTCAACATCGGGCTTCATCTCCCGACAACAACAGGATGCACGGCACGGCTTTAGGAAACCGTTACGGCTCCCTTACTACGCTTTTTCTTACTGAGACTCTTGGCTCGCGCTGCCCGCGTTTTCGACGCCGAACGGCCGCCTTGTTTTAGTCCCTGCAGGGATTTGCAGAGGCCGCCATTGCTCCACGACGAGAGACAGGCGGCCCATCGGTGATCTGGGAACGCATCGGCCTAACAAGGAAAGTCGCCCAAAGTTCCTATCCATGGTCAAGTTTTTTCGCGGCCATTAAGCTCGACGCTTGTGGCCGGCCTGGCTGGAAGGCAACTGCCGCCGCGCCATCACACTGCCGCTGCCGCACTTGCTGCACCGAAGTCTTTTCACGAAGGCGCTGATCGGCGCATCCTGTTTGAGCGCCAAAGCTGACAAGCGACTGCTCAGACAGCAACCCTTCATGCCGGCAGCGGAGACACCGCACCATGATGGCTCGCCGGGGCGTCACGACCAATCCTCCTCCGCCTCGCGGCGCGCGGCCGGCGCGGCCGGGTTCTTGACCTTCAGCCATTGATCTGTTCGGCCGGAGCGGTAGGTCGATCCCAGCCGCTTTGAGACGATACCCTCGCAGCCGAGGGCGCATGCATGTTTGAACACGGCGGCGCCGTCGGCCTCGTAATGGGCATTCAGGACAATGCCAGGGGGAGGCGCCCGGCCGAGAAGCTTTGCCAGGACGATTTTGCGCCGCTCGATCGGCAGCTTGCGCATGTCGTCACCGTCGAGCTCGAGCAGATCGAACGCGCACAGTATGGCGTCGGCATGTGACGAGCGTCGGCGCCGGATCAGGTCGAAGACGGCGAGCCCGTTCTCATCGCAGACGATCGCCTCGCCATCGACAAGGCAGGACCGTGCGGACAGCGTCTCGACCGCGGCCGCTATCGTCGGGAAGCGCTTGGTGAAGTCGTTGCCCTTCCGAGTGAAAAGCCGCACGCCGGCGGCATCACGCCGCGCCATGATGCGGAAGCCGTCATGCTTGATTTCGTGGATCCAGCCCGGGCCCGTCGGTGGCCGCCGGGCCAAGCGGGGCAGGCACGGTTCAACAGCGCCGTCCGTGCGGCGGCTACGCAATACCATGCCCGTAAGATAGGGCAGATCGGAAAGAATCCGAGTTCGTCGGCGCTCAACTGGAAAGCCCCGAGGAGGCACACCCGGGGCCCCCGGAACAGGAGATGGGGATTTGGGGGGCTGTCATCTCCGTCCACGCGATTTCAATCAGAAGCAGCGCGGTTTGGTTCTTGAACGCGTCACAAGGATAAGGGCTCGATCAATGCAGCAGGTCCTCGGCGCCGGGCTTATAATTCCGTGCCGGCGACGCCGGACAGCGCTTTTGGCTCGCGTGGTGCTTCGGTCAAATCCGGCCCTTGCGGATTTCTTGCTCTCTACCGACCCAGGCGTTCTTGCGCTGCCACCGATGTAGCTTCCCGCAGGCAGGACAGTGCAGCGGTATTGTGATGTCAGAAAGGGAATCAAATGAAATGAGTTCCGTCGCCAGCCCCGTTTTGACGGGTTTTCCGAAAGTCGGGCAAAGGATCATGATGGCTGGCATAACGGTCGCACCAAGGGTAGCTGGCGTGATCAACGAGCCGCGGTCACCACTTTCATCTTCTAAATCAGCGGTGTTTGTTGGACGACCTCCGATGTGCCGCTGCCGCGGCGCTCCGGCCCGTCATAGTTGGGATTGACGTGGCGGTGCCGATCGGGACCGAAATACGTCTTGGTCTTGATGAAGGGCCGCGGATTCATAACGACGTTGAAGATGCGTTGGTACAGCGCCTTGGCGGAGATCGGCTTGACAAGAAACTCAGTGATGCCAGCGTCGCGCGCTTCGAACACGCGCGCCCTTTCGGAATGTGCGGTGAGCATTATGATGGGCACGTAAGGATTGGTGTTGGCGCCTTGTTGGCGGATCATCCGTGTCATTTCGATGCCGCTAAAGATCGGCATCATCCAATCGGCAATGATGATGTCGGGCATGTACCGCGTGAAGGCTTCAAGGCCGGCGACGCCGTCTTCCGCCTCATACACCTCGCGTACGCCGAGCCCGTTCAAAACAGTACGGACAGTGCGGCGCATGTGCGCATTGTCGTCGACGACCAGAAAGCGCAGGCGACTGAAATCGATGCGGACCAAGCGACCTCCCCGCGCGAAAATCATCGGGATTGGGCGACAGCACCACAAACCCGATGTTTAATCTACATTAGTAACCAGGGAATTACGGCAACGAAAAGCGAACGAATCCTGGTTCTGAGGCAGCGGCTAGGGTCGCTCAAAAAACGCTATTCGCTTAAGCCGCGCATCGACCCCGCGCGGCATGTGGCCGAAGGAACAACGAAGGTGCTGCGGTGTTTCCTGTGCCTGAACAGGGCGACGGGCTAGGAGTATCCCGATATGAATGGGAAGATTTAATATCTGCGCTTCTCGTCGGGGGCATGTTCGTTTCTACGCTCGTCATGGTGAGCCGGCGCGGCCGCGAGTAGCAACCGCCCCGCGTAACCGAATAGATTAACAAGCCGGCTGGCGCGGCGACGATATTGCCATGGATGCCGCCAACGATAGAACGAAACGCGTTTCATCATTGCCGGGCCGCATCTCGTTATCACGTCACGCGTCGAGGTCCTCGCGTAGACGCCAGACCTTTGGTCGGTCAGTTCGGCAGCGATCAGCCGCCCTGTACAGAGGTGGATTTGCCCGAGCAATCAGTGCGCCTCCAGCACTCGTTGCGTAAATCACCGCGGCAACATCCGGATCCAGGCTCGACGACCGAGATGCGTCTCAGCTCGGGGGGACAAGGTGAAACGCGTTTCATCCGTGTCGAGACGCGTCTCTTTGCAACGTCACACCTCGATCACTCGAGGTCCTCGCCTAAGCCGCCAGGCGCTTTCGGCCGGTCGAGTTCGTCCGAAATCCCCGGTTGAGCACCAGGTGTACGGGCTGGCGGGCTTTGAGCACCTCATTGGGTGCATACCGCCGGAGTCATACCAACCCTTTGCAGTTGTTCAGATTTTCCCAGCCAGACCCGCTTCGCGGCTCACCTGGGGCTTTCTGGAAAAAGGGACAATGTCCACTCTCACAGAACTTTTCACACTAAAACACGAAACCAGGTCGACGACTGAAACGCGTTTCCCTTTTGCCGAGACGCGTCTCGCGGAGGGCGGTGTGAAGGCCTTATCTGCCGCGAAACCGGGTCGCCGCTGACGAGTTCGACGGGCCGCAATAGTCGTGACCGTTACGCGTCACTCACGGAGGGGATTTCATCGTTACGCGTCACAGAGCGAGTCGGAAAAGCACGCGGCTGCCGCATGCTCGATCGCATTCCAGTCGCCCCTCGCTTCCGGCGCGAGATAGCCTCGCTTCACCAATGCTTCGATTTCCGTGGGGTCCACCTCGAGCCGGACCACCCGTCTTCGGCGCGCTCGTCGGCGGCGGTAGAGGCGCATGCGCTTAGCACTAGACGAGGGCGATCGGATCGGTGCCGCATTTGTTTCGATGTTCATTGCCCCTCCGGAATTCGAGCACACATCTCAAGTTGCCTTTCGTTCTGCTGAGGCATCTCGCCGGAGGTGAGCTTGATGCTGCGCCCACGGGGCCGCGCTTGCACTCTCGATCGCCATATGCGTGGCTTCATGGCCGACCACCGACCAAGGTCAGGGGCCTACAAAACGCGTGAATATATCCGCATAAATTGCTGAAATAATTAATACTATCGGCCTCAAACGCTACAGTTCGGCCCCGCAAGCCGATGGGCCATGCGGGTTTGCGCGGAGGTGACCCCCCTGCCCCGCCCGTCCATCGTTGTCGAATACCGAGATCACCCGCCACCTCAAGCCCACGCCCTGATCTCCTCCAACACACGTCGAAACGGAGGCGACGGCGCTAGACACATGGTTCGATACGTATTCAGGAACGGGAGCCAACAAAATCAGTGATTTAATGACGATGTAGGGCGCGCGTTGGTGTACGGGTACGCTTGGGGTACAGCAATCTGAGACTACGCGGCTTCTCAAGATGAATATCAGCGACTGGACACTGGTCGGCGCAACGATTGCTGGGCCGATATTGGCCGTACAAGCCCAGAAGTGGATAGAGCGCGCTACAAAATCACGGCGACGGCGTCGATGGATTTTCGATACGATAATGGCCAATCGTGCGACGCGCCTCGCGGACGAAAACATCAAGGCGTTGAACGCGATCGACCTCGAATATCGTCCAGGGCTTATTCCATCAAAGAAAGACCGCGCGGTCGTTTCCGCATGGCGCTCGTTGTTCGGTGAATTAACACAAGGGCTAAGAGACGCGGGACCCAAACCCCAACCGCCAGCGGTCGTTCACGCATGGAACGAGCGCTGCAATGACCTCTATGTGCAACTCGAGAGCGCTATGTGCACCGCGCTCGGCTTCCGTTTCACCGACGAAGAGTTACGACGAGGCATCTATTATCCGCAAGGCCACAGCGATCGCGAACAAGCGCAGCTCGCAATTCTACAAAATCTTAAACGGCTGCTTGAGGGTGAAACCGCCATCAATATGAATGTCAAAGAATTTCCCAGCGCGCCGGAAGCCGTGGCCGTTCAATCGGCGTTGTTGGAACGTATGACGAAGTCCTACGCCGAAGATGGATCTCTAAAGATTTCCGTTATGAACGAGGAAGCATTCAGCGCGGTCCCAAAAGCCTGATCTGGAATTGCCAGACTGCCTGAACGCCGCTTCCCGCCGCCGCAGACCGTCGAGGAGCGGCCCGTCTGCTTCATCGTCAAGGACGCTAACGGGCAAGTGCTCGCGTTTGCATGAGACGTGCGAGATGTTGGACGCCTCGGTTTAACGGAGCCGATTAGGACTTGGACTTCGGACCAAACAGCTGGCACCAACCGTTCGGGCTGATGTCGCCATCGACGAATTTGCACGCGTTCGGAGGCTGGAAGTTGGCGCAGACGTCGCAGTGCTGGTCGCCCTTTGGCGTCGTCTGATATTTGGCGTCCGCCTGGCTGAGCTTCTGCTGCGCCGATGCCCGCAAGACCATTGTAGCGGCTGTGCCCGCGCCGAGCGAAAGCGCCGCACTCGCGAGCACGACGCGACGTGAGATGCGTTGGCGATTATCCATCATCGACTCCCGGGAGATTTGGTGCCGTCGAGACGATCGGTTCGACGGATTGCGGCAAAGGCAGCGTCCGGTTCTGCTCTATCGCTTCACCTATGCGCGTACTCGGTGAAAACGTAATCGCGGCTCTTCACCAACGAGTGGCAGGCAAATCCGCACTTCGCGTCGTGGCCCTGCGGCGGGGTGGCGGCCTCGGTAGCGGGGCTGAACGTATCGGATGTCGCGTCGTAGTCGAATGAGCCCCATCCCCATCCGCCGCTGTCCGCGAACCTCTTGCTGTCCTTCACCATGAAATCGGCGTTAGCCTGGGCGCCCGGCACCCTCGGTGAGCCGGGATACGCATCCTGTTTTTTCGGGGTCCAGTGGATTTTCGCCATCTTGGCGCCGTCCGGGAACGGCTTGCCGTTGCCGGGCACGCCTGACCGAAGGGCGTCCATCATGACCGGATTTCCTAAAATCGCGGCGAACTTACCGTTGTTGTCGCTCATCGAGATGATTGGCCAGTCTTCGTAGCCCCTGAACTCCGAGAACGCGAGCCCACCCGGGACTTGCACAGTGTACTTGTCCGCAGAGATAGCCTTGCCGCCCAACACGGCGAGCCCCGCCGCGATGATGGTCACAAGTACTGTGGGTAAAAATCTCGTCATTGCTCCCTCCGTCGCTAAAGTTTGCAAGTCAAGATGAGCGCGCTGTGCCCGGCCGCCGGTTGGCCAAGAACCTTGGCATGGCTCAATGAATGGAGTGAAACTCGCTTTCGGTCTGTGGCGTATAATGGCGAAGCCAATCCGCCGACTTTATGTTCTTTGTGACCCGATAGCCATCGCAGAAAATGACAGAGTCTTCGGACTTTCGACATGGCTAGAGTTCAGCAAGGCGAAGCGCGGCGGATCGCCGCCAACATCGCCAAGCTGCCGAGCTTGTTACGCGGTGACGCGTCGGCGTGACAGAAGGATCCGCGCTCCCCGCAGCCACGCGCGCGGCAGCTTCTCTGGAGTAAATTTAGAAAAACCCCAGACGCACGCTCTCAACCGTGAAAACCGCAACTGCCAAGACTGTGACCATGGCTGCGAAGTGCACCAGTATGGTCACGTTCAAAATCACGCCAAGAACGAGTCCTATAGCTCCCCAGAGCATCAATGAACCAGGCAACCAAATGCGCGTTACATTCCGCATTGGAACCCCCATCGCCTCAGACGTAAAACAATGTAAGACACTGTGAGACGTAGGAAGAATGCCCAAAGACGAAGTTCGTTCCACTGTACTTTGCGTTCGCATTCGGCCGTCGCTGAAGAAGCGGCTGGAGCGCTTGGCTGACCGGGACCGGCGCACGCTGTCGAGCTGGATTGAGTTATTGCTGGAACGAACGGCAAAGGACGGGGAAAAGGAAAAACATTCGGAGTTGCGTTGATCGGCGCACCGATTGTCATTCTTTATAGCGTCACGGCAGACGGCGTATAATATTGTGGGCTCGTGAGAGGGCAAATCGGGGGTACGCTTGGGAGGGCGTATCGTGTCGACGAACAATTACCGCGAGTATGCTGACGAGTGCATGGACTGGGCCAAGACCGCCAAATCAGACAACGAGCGCATGATCTTCCTGCAGATGGCGCAGACGTGGCTACAGGCCGTGGCCCTATCGGAGGGCAAGGATCCCGGCCCAGGACCCCTTTTGTTGAACAAGAACCCAGGATCGGACAACGAAGCGGCATCGGCCTAGTGGAGCGGACCGCCGTCTACGGTCGCGCGGCCGCTGCCAGAAGAGGAAGGCCCCGCCAGGGGGCTGAAGGCCAGCGGGGCCCCGGAGCGGGAAGCCCAGACTTGGGATCGGGGTAGTCCTTCGCCGCCCCAGCAAATAAACGCGACGCCCTCATTGCCGGTTCCTCTTTGACACGCTCGACGCGACTTGCTGCGGGGGAACAGGCTTTCGTCTGTGGAATTCACCTCATTGGACGGGATCAGCCGCCGGGTCGCCCCCTGGCGCGCCCCCGGTCCCGTCTGGGAAGCCCTGCCCCGAGGTGGGGCTTCTCTTGCTTTACGCGCAAAGCCGGGCGGCAGGCTCGCCGCCATCCGCAGCTCCGACCAAAGGGACACTCTCCCCAACTTTGCATACTATCGAACGATGTCTGATCTCGACGCCATCGTCATTGGAGCCGGTCACAACGGTCTGACCTGTGCGGCCTATCTCAGCATGGTGGGGTTGCGCGTGCGCGTTCTGGAGCGGCGCGGCGTCATCGGTGGCGCCTGTGTAACCGAGGAATTTCATCCCGGCTTCCGCAACTCGACGGCCGCCTACTCCGTAAGCTTGCTACAGGCCAAGATCATCCGTGACTTGAAGCTCCACGATCATGGGTTGCGGATCGTCCACCGTCGCGCCCAAAACTTTCTGCCGCTTCCGGATGGACGCTATCTTCTCGCCGGCGAAGGCAGGACCGAGCGTGAGATCGCAAAGTTCAGCGTAAAGGATGCCGGCCGCTACGCCGCTTATCAGACCGAGATCAGCCGCGTTGCCGATGTACTGCGCAGCCTCGTGCTCAAAGCACCGCCCAATCTGCTGCTGGGCAAATTCGGCAACAACCTGCGCGAATTCGGCAAGCTTGCCGCAGTGGGCAAGAAGCTTTGGCAGGGCAATGCGTTCAAGGGCGCGTTCGATCTCCTTCGCAAATCGGCCGGTGATCTGCTGGACGATTGGTTCGAATCCGACCCCATCAAGGCTGTTCTCGGCTTCGACGCGATCGTCGGCAATCTCGCAAGCCCCTACACGCCGGGCTCCGCGTACGTGCTGCTGCATCACGTATTCGGTGAAGTGAACGGCAAGCCAGGCTTATGGGGCCACGCCCTTGGCGGCATGGGCTCCATTACGCAGGCGATGGCGAGCGCGGCCCGCGAGCACGGCTCACGCATCGACGTTGGCACACCAGTCCGTGAGGTCATCGTGGAGCGAGGCCGCGCTGCTGGTGTCGTGCTGGAGGATGGCACCCCACTCCGCGCGCGCGCAGTTATTGCCAATGTCGATCCGCAATATCTCTTCCATGCTCTGGTGCCGCGCGATGCGGTGCCTGCCGCGATGGCGCGACGCATGAAATCGTGGAAAGCCGGTTCCGGCACGTTCCGCATGAATGTCGCATTATCAAGGCTGCCGAAATTTTCCGCCCTGCCCGGAACCGGCGACCACCAAACGGCGGGCATCATTTTGGCGCCGAGCCTGTCCTACATGGAGCAAGCCTACCGCGATTGCTTGCGCTACGGCTGGAGCCGCGCACCGATCGTGGAAATGCTCATACCCTCAACCCTCGATGATACTCTCGCACCGGCCGGCGCGCATGTCGCAAGCTTGTTTTGCCAGCACGTAACGCCTCAATTCACCGATGGGTCAACGTGGGAGCAGCATCGCGAGACCGTCGCCGATCTGATGATCGATACCGTCAACTCGTACGCGCCAGGCTTCAAGGCGAGCGTGGTTGCGCGACAAAGTCTCTCGCCGTTCGATCTGGAACGCACGTTTGGTCTGACTAACGGCGACATTTTCCACGGCGCACTAACACTGGATCAGTTGTTTTCCGCGCGACCTATGCTGGGATACGCCGACTACCGTATGCCGATCCCCGGTCTGTATCTGTGTGGCGCAGGTGCCCATCCTGGCGGGGGTGTGACGGGCGCTCCGGGCCACAATGCGGCGCAGGCGGTGATCGCGGATCTCGTAGAACGAGGGAACCCCACTTTGAGGCCATCCTCCGTTTCCTGAGGATCTTGTCATCCGCATTGGAATCGCGGATGACTCCGCGTGCCATAGTGACCACCTGCAGGCGATGCCTTCACGTTCCTTCCGCATCGGTCGATCAGCGACCGGACTCGGTCTGTTTGCGACGAAACCGATCAAGCGGGCTGCCTATATTGCAACCTATCGCGGCCGCCGCATCACCACGGAGGAATGTGAACGGCGTGAGCGTGTGGGTGCGAAATATCTGTTTGAACTCAACAGCCGATGGGTCATCGACGGCTCGCCCCGTTGGAACTCGGCACGTTATATGAATCATTCTTGCCGGCCGAACGCGAAGCCAATAACGCGCAAGGGACGGATCGTATTCGTCGCCTTGCGCCTCATCTCGCCCGGAGAGGAGATAACGTACAATTATGGGCGTGAGTATTTTGAATACTTCTTCAACAACGGCCGCTGCCGTTGTGCAGCTTGTCGCTCAAAGTCGGGTGCTCGCCGGGCGAGGAAGAGAGCTTCGCGCAAATCCTAACGAGCACGACAGTTCTGCTGAACAGTTCTGCGGACATGAGACCTTACACTCCATAGAATTCTGCCGGTTCAACCACTTTGTTTTCGTTTAATCCCCGCAGTGCCGCGCGCACCAGGATCAGTCGTGTCTCTTCGGTCGAAGCGCCGATGTGCGGCGTAGCCAGCATGCTGGGATGGCGGAGCAGCCGGTCGTTCTGCGCCGGTTCGACCGCGAATACATCGAAACACGCCGCCTTTAACGCGCCGCTGTCGAGTCGATCGAGCAGTGCGTCCTCATCCACGATGCCGCCGCGGCATGTGTTCACCAGCAGACAATCGGGACGCATCCTGGCCAGAATCTCGCGCGAGTAGAGGCCGATGGTCTGCTTGGTCTTCGGCAAGTGAAGCGTGATGATTTCCGAGCGTGCCAGCAGTTCGTCGTGAGACACCGGCGTGACGTTCCACTGCTTGTAGAAATCCGGATAGTCCTTGATATCGCAGGCGAGAATTGTGCAGTTGAACGGGGCGAGCAATCGCGTGACTTCCTTGCCAATATTGCCGCACCCGTGGATCCCCACGACGCGTCCGGTGAGAAACCGTCCGTTGCGCAACGGCGGCCGCTCGCCTGCGCGCATTGCGACATTGAGCGGCATGACCCAGCGCAGGCCCATCAGCATGAACCCGAGCGTAAGCTCTGCCACTGCCAGACGATTGACTCCCCAGGTGTAACCGAAGCGGACATTGTGACGCTTCATCGCCGGGAAATCGAAGCTCTCGCACCCGTTGCCGTATTTGCTGATAATCTTGAGGTTCGGCAAAGCGCTGAGAACGCGCTCGGTTACCGGCTCGAAGCCAATGATGGCGGCGTCGCAGTCCGAAAGAAACGCGATCAGTTCGTCCTCGCCGAGACGGTGTCCACTGTCGTGAAACTTTGCTGCCGGATATGCATCCAGCACCTCCTGCCGCATTACCGGATGGCGATTGAGGTGGTCCGCAACGATGCCGAGCCTTTGGAACGAAGTCATTCTGTCATCAGCCCTTTCCATCCAGTGTTACCGTCGTATGTGCAAAGTCTATTTTATAAGTTTAGCACCCACTCTATCTCCGCCACATACTTCCGAGCGCGATCCGTCCGTTATTCGGCCATCCAACGCGGACGTGATGTTGCGGCACAGCAAATGTCGCGACGTGCGCCAGTCGGCGAGGTCGCCCCCGCTTTTAACCGCCATGTGGTCAGGCTAGTATTGAAAAGTGCTGCCAGTGGACGTTGCCGATGTTCTGTAGATCAAAGGCGACGATCGTGACTCCGGCAGCCAAGTTTCGAAACATCGCCTGACCAACACCTGCCACAAGCTCGGTGGTACGAGATCATGAAACTCCCTCGTCGCAAATTTCTGCATCTGGCGACAGGCACTGCTGTCCTGACGGCTTTGCCTCGCGCCGCACTGGCGCTCGATTACCCAGTTCGGCCGGTGCGCTGGATCATCAGCGCCGCGCCCGGAGGCACGGCCGACATTCTTGCCCGCCTGATGGGCGCATGGCTCTCGGAACGTCTCGGCCAGCAGTTCATAGTCGAAAGCCACCCGGGCGCCGGTGGCAATATCGGTACCGAGGCGGTCGTGCGGGCAGCGCCCGACGGCTACACGCTGCACCTGACGGCGACCTCGGACGCTATCAACGCGACTCTCCACGACAAGTTGGATTTCAACTTGGCTCGCGACCTCGCGCCGGTCGCCGCGCTTGTTCGCGGCCCTTTTGTCATGGTGGTGACTCCGTCGTTCCCCGCCAAGACAGTTCCCGAATTCATCGCCTACGCCAAAGCGAATCCGGGCGTCATTAATTTCGGCTCGGGGGGTGTCGGATACGCGTCGCATGTCGCGGGCGAACTGTTCAACATGCTGGCCGGGGTGAAGATGATTCACGTGCCTTATCGCGGCCAGGGTCCGGCCATGACCGGCCTCCTCGGCGGTCAGGTGCAAGTCCTGTTCGACCCTGTTGTTTCATCGCTTCCGCATATTCAGAGCGGCCGGCTGCGGCCCCTTGCTGTGACCACAGCAACACGGTCGGATGTATTACCGGATGTGCCGTCGGTGGGCGATTTTGTGCCGGGTTATGAAGCGAGCGTGTGGTTTGGCACCAGTGCGCCGAGGAATACGCCCGCCGACATCGTCGACAAGCTCAACAAGGAGATCAATACGGGGCTTGCCGATCCCGCGTTGAAGGCGCGGCTGATCGAATTGGGCGGCATTCCAATGCCGATGAGCGCGGCCGACTTTGGCAGGTTCATCGCTGACGAAATCGATAAGTGGGCCAAGGTGACCAAGTTCGCAAACATCAAGCTCGGCTGACGCAAGTTGATATTCCAAGGCGTCCGTAGGCCAAACCGGCGATGAGCCAAGTCGATCAGATGCTCCTAAAGTTCCTAGCTATCGCAAGCATTTAGCGTAGTGGCCGGTTATCAGAAAAACGGACGACTTGCGTCGCGGCCAAGGCCGAGTTCCATGCGGCCAAAATGCGCGAAGTTGGTTTCAGTGTTTACGCTGATGTGCATGGACATGAAGTGGATATCCCGCCAAGCCCGCTGGATCGGATGAGATGTCGCAAATCCCGCGGTTCCGCTCAAACCGATAAGCGTGTCGACCGCCGCGACCGTCAGTTCGGATACGCGGGCAAAGTCACGCACCGAGCGTGCCAATAGCTGGGCCGAATAATCTTCTGGTGCTTTGGTCACTTGGACCGCGCGGCGGAGCAAAAGTTCAGCAGCGTCAATGTCGGCGGCAGAGCGCGCCATTTTCACCTGCAGAGAAATCTTGTCGGCGACAGACGTGCCATCCTGCGCCTTTCGCGTCTTGATCCATTCGCGAAATAATTCGTAGGCGCCTTGGGCCGTCCCCAGCATCGCCGTCGCGAAAGAGATTGGGGCATAGTAGAAGAACGGCGTGTGGTAGATGACGTCGGTATTGATCGCGCTCCCTGGCCCTTTGCCGTCGCGCAAGTCTGCCAGGCTCAGCACAAGGCCGTTCGGGACGAACGCGTCGTCAATGATAACGGTCTTGCTGCCGGTCCCCCGCATACCGGCGGTAAACCAGGTATCGCGCACCACGCATTGGCCAGCCGGGACTAGAAAAAACTTCCATTCCGAGGCGCCGCCGTCGTGGGCCAAGCCGCCGAGCATGAGCCAGCTAGAATGGTCGACTCCACTGGCAAAGGGAGAGCCTTTGCTGGAGACACGGTAGCCACCGTTCACCGGGACGGCCTTGGCATTCGGAGCGAACGACGCTGCGATCGCAACGTCGAGGCCTTCCGCCCATACGGTCCTCTGGGCCTCTTCGGGGAACTGCGCGATCAAGTGGGCATGGTGGATAATAAGCCCCGCGCACCAACCGTGGGATGCGTCGGCCTTGCTGAGTTCGCAAGTGACATCAAACCATGTGTCGAAGCCGAGCCCGCAGCCGCCGATCCGCGATGGCAACAGAATACGGGCGAAGCCGGCAGCGAGCATATCGTTCGCCGACTCGGGCGAGATGCGCCGCGCCTCCTCCGCCACCTCGGCGCGCTGCGCAAATTGCGGAGCCATCGCCCGCGCCCGTTCGAGAATCGCCTCTCTGCTCGGAGAGTGCGCCATGACCAGCTCCTATCATTCGGACGGCTTTTTGTTGCATCGAGCGCATCGCACGGGCGGCAACCGCAAATTCCGCAACAGTCACGGTGGGTCCGTCGGCGAGTCCGACTCGCCTCGTGTGAAGTTCAAGAGGACCTCCATTATGTCGTGAGGGCTCCACCCCGATGCTTCATCCGTAGCCTCGGGGCCCCGCGAAGGCGCAGTCGCCGTCGCTGCTTTTGTGGCGGTGTGGCCATTAATGTCCTCGTCGATCCGCTCAATCATGTAGGGAAAGAACGGATTGGACGAGGCACGAAGCAACGAGTCCAGGCTCGCGATAAGGACGTTTCGTTCGCCGCGCGGCGCCAAGGCGCCCAGGTTGATGCCGAAGTTTTCCGTGGGATCGGGTGTCAGTCCGTACAGAGAATCGGTCATGGGAAACGGCAGGGCGACATGTGAAAGCGAATAGAGGCCGGGCGGATACGCAAATCCCAACGCACGGTCGTGTTCGCTCACTTCGCCAGCCTCGATCGTACGTTCGACTTCCTCGCCGCTGGCGACATCGGCGTTGGTGATAATCGTGGTTCGGTAATTTCGTGCTCCGCTCGGCAGCAGCTGGGCGAGCGCGGTGTCCGCGGCGGGACGCAGAAGCGCACCAAACTTCACGGTGCGGTTCACGTCGAACAGCACCAGCTCGCTGCCGTTAGCAGGCAGGTGGGAATAAAGCGCAGAGATGATGGCGGACGTGCTGACCGTAAAATCCATGACGGACTGGAAGGTAATGATCGGCGGCAGCAGAGCCAGTTGGCCGGTGCGGCTGTACTGCGCCACCTCCCGCTGCAGAACTTGAGTCAACCGATAGGATTGAACAGCGCCGTTGACCGGAAATGAATTGTACTTGAACGGATTGAACTCCGGCAACACACCGAGCCAAGCAGCCCTGTCAAACGCCGGAAGAAGCGCAGGCAGGCTCGCCAGCCCAGCGAAACGCGCAAAACGCGTGATTCCGATCATTGGCGAAATCAGGACTATGCGGTCAGGACGAGCGAGCTGTGGGTCCGCAATGGCGTCAAGCGCATATTTGACTGCGAGCGCACCGCCATTGGAGAATCCCACAAGGTGCAAAGGCGCCGACGGCGCAATACGCCGGCGCGCTTCCCGCACGGCGAGCCGCGTCGCCGCCAACCAATCTTCCCATTCGACGTCGGTCAAGCCAGCCGGAACCGTGCCGTGCCCGGGCAGCCTGATTACGATCGCGACAAAGCCGTGGTCGCGATAGGATTCCGCAATGTGACGCTGGCTATAGGGCGAGTCGGTCAGCCCGTGTAAAAGCACCACGGCTCCGATGGGAGTGCCTTTCGGCTCGAGTACGAACGAGCGATTAAAGTCCTGAGAAAAGTGCCCCGGATAAACCGGGCTGCCTTCGAAATACCGATTCATCGGAACGCGATCGCTCGGATCAAGCTTTTCCGTTACCTCAGTCCGGACACCCTCAAAAATTTTGGCTTCCTGGGCGAGATATTGATTCCAGTCGGCAGCATCGAGTTCTTTGGCCTTCAATTCATGCGGCACGTAGGTGTGCCAGCGGGAAAGAGGCGGGCCACGGTGTGCGTCGTAGACACGAATGGCGAAGAAGGCGATCGCGACGATCACCAGCAGAATCGATATTCGCCTTATTGCCCTGATGATCTTGGCAAGCATTGTCCGGCCCGCTGTCCCGTCAACAAGTGGATCCCGCGCCCCCAACCACAGATCTTTGGGATATCGAATTTCCTTTGGCGGCGATAGTGCGCCATCGCCGCTCGAAAGGCTCGCCGATCTGTTGGTCGTCGATGGCCGGCGCATCCCTTCCATCAGACCATCTGACTCGTATCTACGAAACCACGACGCGCGAACGCCTCGATAAGAGTATGCTAAGGCTTATGCACCGCTCCTGTTCTCGGACACGCAACAGCCGTTGCGGGTCCGCGATAGCGCTGCTTCGATATTCGAGTGAGTCACACTCTATGGATAGCTCGGTTGACAAGGTTCGCGATGGCCTCCGAAACTCGCCTGCACGAGCAGCGTGCTTCTTTGGATTTTGGCTGATCCTTTCCGGTTTCAGCCCTGCTGATATTTTTGTGGGGGCCCTGGCTGCTATCGCGGCGACCTGGGCAAGTTTGCGTCTGTTGCCGCCCGGGCGCTGGACCTTTCGTCCGCTAGCGTTGGCCGGATTCACGCTGCGGTTTGTACGTCAGTCCATCGGCGCGGGAATAGATGTCGCATGGCGAGCACTCGATCCTCGAATGCCGTTGCGACCGGGCCTCGTCGTTTATCAATCGCGCCTACCGCCAGGCCCAACACGAGACGCGTTCTGCACACTGACAAGCTTACTGCCAGGTACGCTCCCATGCGGCAGTGACGAAGAAGGGAGTCTCCTGATTCATTGTCTCGATGTAGCGCAGCCGGTGGTCGAGCAATTGAAGGAAGAGGAAGCTCTGTTCGTGCGAGTGCTGGGAGCAGGAGGTGACAATGGCTGACTTTCTCATCGGTGCGGCCGGCTTCGTATTGGCGACGGTGGCTGCCGGACTGTTTCGCATTCTTCGTGGTGAGACCGAGGCCGACCGCATGATGGCGGCGCAGTTGCTTGGCACCGGCGGAGTTGCCTCGCTACTCCTGCTCGCCGCAGCTGCTGAATCGCGACCCATCGTAGACGTCGCATTAATGCTGGCGCTGCTCGCCGCATTCGCCTCGGCGGCGTTCGTGAGGAGTGCGTCCGGTTTGGAGACTACACCTCCGGAGGCCACAGACCCGACATGAACCGCGTGCTTGATATATTCACCGTTCTTGCGGTTTCGGCGGGTGCCTTCTTCTTCCTGGCAGGCACCGTCGGGCTGCTACGCTTTCCTGACGTGCTTACACGTCTGCATGCGTTGACCAAGGTAGACAATCTCGGCCTCGGCCTTATCGTGCTGGGGCTTTTGCCGCATGCTGGCGGGACACTGGGTGCGCTGAAACTGATCAGCATCTGGCTCTTGGTCCAATTGTCCGGTGCGATTGTTACACAGCTTATCGCACGCTTGGCGCGAGAGAGCGGGCCGCACGCATGACCCTCGCATTTGCCTTCGAAATCGGTCTTGGCGTGATGCTCCTTGCGATCGGAGCGTGGACCATCGTGGTGCGCGATAGCTTTGCAGCCGTCGTCGCATTCGTCGTCTACGGATTGCTGCTGGCGCTGGTCTGGGTGAGGCTCTTTGCCGTCGATGTGGCGCTGACGGAGGCCGCCATCGGCAGCGGCGTGACCGGAATGTTGTTGCTCAGTGCGGCCGCGCGCCTGCGCCCTACCGAAGTAGTTGCCCGGCCGGCCGGACTTTTGTTTCGTATCGCGGCGGGTGTCTTTTGCGCTTTGATTTCCGCGATGATTGCTGGGGTCATTCTGTTCCCGCCCGAAGCGGTGTCCACCTTGGCACCAGCGGCCATGGCCCACTTGCCGGAGAGCGGCCTCGGCAATCCCGTCGCCGGCGTGCTGTTCGTTTACCGAGCGCTCGACACGCTACTGGAGAAGGTAGTGCTGTTGCTTGCTGTGCTCGGGGTCTGGTCACTGGCGCCGGATCGCCTCTGGGGCGGGATACCGGGCCTGCGCGTCTATACGCAGCAAAACTCCATTTTGACGTTCCTTGCACAGGTGCTGCCGCCGCTGGGAATTGTCGTCGGCATCTATATGACCTGGACGGGAGCCGATCACCCGGGCGGCGCTTTTCAGGGCGGCACCGTGTTGGCCGCCATGTGGATCCTCGTCATGATCGCAGGCTTACAGGATGTGCCTCCGATCAGCCGGCGCTGGCTGCGGCTGTTGCTGGTCGTCGGCCCAGTCATCTTCCTCGCCATCGGACTTGCCGGCCTCGCGCTGGCGGGTGCGTTTCTCGCGTACCCTGCAGGCTACGCAAAGCCATTGATCATCGTCATCGAATTCGCGCTGACCATTTCAATCGGCGTAACACTGGGTCTGCTGGCGGCGGGTCCGCCGGAACGGATGCCGCAACAATGAATGCCGCAACACTGTTTGGGCTGTGCGGTGCCGTTCTGGTGGGGCTTGGATTGTTCGGCCTCGTTACGAACCCGCAACCGCTGCGCAAAATTCTCGCGTTCAATCTTCTCGGGTCCGGGGTGTTCCTCCTGTTCGGGGTCATCGCCCGCAGAGGCGCGGCAGCCGGACTCGGCGGCGATCCAGTGCCTCAAGCCTTGGTCATTACCGGCATTGTCGTTGCCTTCTCGGCTACCGCAATGGCCGTCGCTTTGCTGCTGCGGCTGTTCGAGGAAACAGGCCAAGCTACCCTCAACTCCAGTGATTCCGACAATGCAGGCGAAGCAACAGAGGACTCCTGATGCCGAGCGCAACGGTTCTCACCGACGCAACGACTGCAGGCGGATTTCTGTTGGTGCTGGCGTTGATATTGCCGGTCACGGGCATTCTTCTCTCGCTGATATTCGGCGGACGTTATATCGAACGCGTCGTCTTCATTCTCCTGCTGGCCGGTTTAGCCGTTGCGGCCGCAGTCTTCGCCGCCATCTGGCGTAGCGGTCATTCGCTGGTTTACATCGTGGGCGGTTGGGAGCCCCCGCTCGGCCTCGCGCTCCGCGCCGACGGACTCTCGGCGGCAATGTTGGTGACCACTGCCATTGTGATCTCTGCCACCGCGCTCTTTGCTCGGAAGGAATTCGGCCAACCGCGCGGATTGCCCGAAGCCCGCGCGCCGCTCGTGTTCTGGACTTTGCTTTTGGCTATCTGGGGCGCGCTGAATGCTATCGTCCTCGGCGACGACCTTTTCAATCTCTATGTTGCGTTGGAACTGCTCACCTTCGCGGCGGTGCCGCTCGTGTGCTTGAAGGGCGACAAAGAAACGATCAAGGCGGCTTTGCGCTACCTGCTCTTCGCGCTGCTCGGCTCGGCGCTCTATTTGTTTGGGACAGTATTGCTCTACGGCGCCTATGGCACGCTCGATATTGTTCTACTCGCCGGCCGCATGCATCCAGAACCAGTCGCCTGGATTGCAGCAGCGCTGATGACGATTGGATTGCTGGCAAAGACTGCGCTGTTTCCTCTGCACCTGTGGTTGCCGCCGGCTCATGCCGGAGCTCCGGCCCCCGGCAGCGCGGTGCTTTCGGCTCTTGTCGTCAAGGGCTCGTTTTTCTTGATTGTGAGGCTCTGGTTCGACGCGATGCCCGGCCTCATGAACTTTGCCGCCGCCCAGTTGCTCGGCACGCTTGGCTCTGGCGCAATTCTCTTTGGGAGCGTCGTGGCGCTGCGCCAAAAGCGCCTCAAGTTGCTGATTGCCTACTCGACGATCGCACAGATCGGCTATCTGTTCTTCATATTCCCGCTCGTCATCGGCTCTGCAGCAGACGAACACTGGGGCAATGTTGCGTGGACCGGCGGATGGCTCCAACTGTTCTCCCACGCTTTCGCTAAAGCGGCCATGTTCATGGCGGCAGGCCTAATTGCTGAAGCGCTTGGCCATGACCGGATTGCCGAGTTCGGAGGTATCGGTCGCGTCCTTCCTATCACCACGTTCACTTTCGGGATTGCCGGCCTCTCGCTGATGGGAGTGCCGCCGACCGGCGGATTCGTGGCAAAATGGCTGCTGCTCCAAGCGACGGTCATGGAGGGTCAATGGTGGTGGGCGGTGGTGATGCTCATAGGCGGCCTGCTGGCGGGCGGTTACGTTTTCTTGGTGCTTGGAAAAATGCTTTCCAGCGCCGACGCGCCGTTGAAGATGTGTGGGTCGGTGACCCGAAGTCGCGAAGTCGTGGCGCTGACGCTGGCGCTCTGTGCAGTCCTGCTGGGTCTCGTACCGCTGCAACCTTCCGAATTCCTGCAGATCGGTCGCCCAGCGACGCTGGCAGCAGATTCGCGATGAAACCCCGGCATTTCTTATGATGCGATCGAAGCCGTCCTAGATTTTGCGGAGACACGGACCGTGATGGATGCAGGGGTCTTGCTCGCTGCCACGCTGGCCGTACCGCTCGCCATGCTGGCGATGTGCCTGTCGCCGCGAGTACGGGATCGGATGCCCATGCTTCTCGCGTTTGCGCCTGTGCCGGCAGTCGCTGCTGCGCTGCGAGAGTTCGGCGGCACGACACTGGTCCTGCCCCGCCCACTACTCGGCCTGACATTCGAACTCGACCGATCCGGAGCCATGCTCCTTGGCGCCTCGGCGCTGCTTTGGATCGCGGCGGGAGCTTATGCCTATGCCAACTTAAGCAGCAAGTCGGATGGCGGACGCTTCGCGGTTTGGTGGCTGATGACGCTTACGGGAAGCCTCGGCATCTTCATCGCCGCCGATCTCATGAGCTTCTATTTGTTCTTTACCCTGGTCAGTCTCGCAGCTTACGGACTTGTCGTGTTTGACGGCACTCCTTCTGCCAAGCGCGCGGGCGCCGTTTACGTCTCCTTGGCCGTACTCGGTGAGGCTTTGTTGTTGATGGGCTTCGTGCTGTTGGCGGCCGCCAGCCCGAACGGCAGCCTGCTGATCCGCGACGCTGTCGCCGCGCTGTCGACGTCGCCATGGCGCGACGCCACCTTGGCATGTCTTATCCTAGGGTTTGGGCTGAAGATTGGATTGGTACCCTTGCACGTCTGGATGCCGCTAACGTACACGGCTGCGCCAATTCCGGCTGCAGCCGTGCTCAGCGGTGCAGCCGTAAAGGCCGGCGTGATCTTCATCCGCTTTCTGCCGTTCGATTCCGCGGGGCCAAGTTGGGGCGCGGCGCTCACTGCTGCTGGTTTTTTCTCTGCATTCTACGGTGTCGCGATCGGAATAACGCAATCGAATCCAAAGACCGTGCTGGCCTACTCCAGTGTGAGCCAGATGGGACTGCTCGCCGCCGTGATCGGCACGGGCATGGCGGCAGGCGATCCAAGTGTCGGAACGGCGGCAATCTTCTATGCGGTTAATCACACGCTGGCCAAAGGCGGCCTGTTCCTTGCGGTCGGCGTAGCCGCGCTGACGAGAGGGCGCGGCCTATGGCTGGTGTTGCTACCGGCTGCAGTGCTGGCGCTCGGACTTGGCGGGCTCCCGCTGACCGGAGGCGCACTGGCAAAGATGGTCATAAAGGTACCGCTGGGAAACGGAGTTGTGGCCACGCTCGCTACTCTATCGGCGATCGGAAGCACGGTTCTCATGCTTCATTTCCTGCACCGCCTGATGGCAATCGCTCCAAGAGACTCGCAGACCGTCGCGCCAATGGGCCTCGTCTTGCCCTGGCTGGCGATAGCACTCGCTTCCTTTATTCTGCCTTGGGTACTGTATCCTCGCATTGCAGACGGGTCCTTGCACGACGCACTCGCCCCGAAGGCGCTCTGGGCCGCCCTCTGGCCGGTCCTTATTGGCGGCCTGTTGACTATCGCGTTGCGACGCTGGGGATATTTGCTGCCGCGCGTGCCGGCGGGCGACGTGTTGGTGCTCGGAGACAGCGCGACAGGCGCCGCCCGCAGTGTGGGTGCAGCCATGGAAGACATCGACAGGCATTTGCGCCAATGGCCGGTGGCCGGCGTGTTGTTCCTGCTGTTGGCCATAGTTTTCGTTGGAACGATACTCGCGGGCCGCTGATACGCGCCGAGCAAGCCCAATCATTGAATTTCTGCTATCGTATCCGAATGCTCCTCGGCACAAAGAGCGATCGCCACATCATCACTCTCATTGGCTTGATGTTTGCATCACTCGGCGTTCTGCTGCTGCTACCGCCGATTCCGCAAGATCAGAGCTATCACCAATTCGCCGATCAGCGCACGTTGCTCGGCACGCCGCATTTCTGGAACGTGGTCTCGAATCTTCCCTTCGTCGCGATTGGCGCCGTGGGGCTATGGCAATTTCGTCGCGATCCGGCGACCATCGTGCTTTTCCTGGGGATCCTGCTGACCGGCTTTGGCTCCGCCTACTATCACTGGAACCCGAACGATCGCACCTTGTTTTGGGATCGGTTACCGATGGCGCTCAGCTTTATGGCGATCCTTGCCATTGCGATCGAGGAGCGCCTGAATGCGAAACTGGGAGCGGTTCTGCTGTGGCCGCTGATCGCAATCGGCGTATTGAGTCTCTTGCTCTGGCGCTGGACTGGCGATCTTCGCCTCTACGTCTGGGTGCAATTTTTTCCCTGCCTCGCATTGCCGCTGCTGTTTGTCCTGTTTCCGCCGAAATACAGCGGCACATCATATTGGTTTGTCGCTGCGGCGCTTTACGGGCTGGCCAAGTTGCTTGAGTTCTATGACGCCGCGATTTTTTCGTTCGGATATTTCTTGAGCGGACATACTCTCAAGCACTTCGCCGCAGCAGCCGCCTGCGTCGCGATCCTCAAGTACTTTCAGACGCGAAAGCCGATTGCAGCACCGAACTCCGTTTCTCAATGAACCGTCGAAGCAATGCCAAACGTTGCTCCGCGCGTTTTGCGGGCGCGATGGGCTTGAGTATCACGCATGACTCCGACGTCGAAAATTACGTCCGCAAATTACGATGTATGGCAGGGCCCACCTCGTATGAAGCAGCGCCAACCTTCTCCTTTCGTAGCCCGCGCACAGTGCAATTGCTCCGCCTTGGGGAAGAGCTTGGCGGCATGAGTTGCACCGTAGGTGCCCGCCTTGACGCGGCGCCAAGCATCTATGGCGCTGGCTTCCGCCTGCAGTCTATTGGCGTAGAACTCGCTGCCGCCGTAATAAAAATGGCCTTCCTTACATATCAAAGCCGCGTCCGCGGATTTTGGCGCCACGGCCAGCATGAGAAGGGCCGCGCTAGTCGAAGCAAACAATAACCTTCGCATTGCTTTTGCCTTTTGCATGAGACCAGAACGTACGAAACGCGCTATTGCCGAGCATGATTGCAGGCGAACGTATCGGCGATGTTACACATGATCCGCTCATTCGCCTGCCTTCAGGATGATCATGTTCCAATAGTGTTTCGGCAGGCTTAGCGACAATATCGGTGGTGGACGCGGTACCATCTGCCGCTGCGGCCGTGATAGTAACAGTTGCCGTGCCACCAATAATGGCGCCCGCGGGCGCGCCGCCCGTGGCTGGCAATCAGTGCGCCGGTGCCGGCTCCGACCAAAGCGCCAATCGCGGCACCGCGGCCGCCACCAGCCAATCCGCCGATGAGAGCACCCCCGGCCGCCCCACCCAGCGCGCCGCGACGTGTCTGCGCCAAAGAGGGCTGGACTAAGTTCAAACTAACAATCATCAGTGCGAGAGCGAGTGTTATCCGGTGGGGCATTTTCTCCTCCAAACCCTGAGCTCGATCGCTTCTCTCAGTTACGCGAAGTCGCTTAGTGCGACCCGCAACCTCTTGGCTCAGAAATGTTTAGCGCCGGCTATTGAACCAGTTTGGCGCGAAGGCGCGTAAATTCCTCATTCGTGATTGATCCCGATTTCTTGAGTCCGTCGAGCTTTTGGATCTCGTCGGCGACGCTGAAGCCAACAATGTGACGTAGTTCGTCCTGCGCCTGCTTGGTTCGCGCTTCATTCCGCTCGGCCATGCCCCGGCCTTGAGTCAGAAGGTAAGCGAAGATGCCGATGTAAGGCAGTATGATCAGTAGGATCACCCATAATACCTTGCTGAACCCGGACACGTCATGGCGGCGAAACAAATCGCCCGACACCACAATGAGCAAATAGAACCACAACACGAAAATGAATACGGAGAAGACATCCGCTATGAAGTTCGTGAATGTAAAACCTCCCGGGAACAACATTTCAGTCCTCCAACGGTTCAAGTTAGATTGATATGACCGAGGTTCGCATTGCCGCGATCAGGGACAGTCGAACGGATTGTATCGGGTCCGACGACGTGAATAAATCCCTCGCGAAGCTTGGCGTGCGCACGCGGTGCTGCCCGCAACATTTCATTTAGTCCGACTACTAAGGATTAGGAGCAGGTTCCCTTGCACGGAACCACGTCACGTACATCGCAGGAAGGAAGATCAGCGTAAGAATGGTCGCGACCAGCAACCCGCCCATGATCGCGTAAGCCATCGGTCCCCAAAAGATCGTGGCGGCAATCGGGATCATGCCGAGCACCGTCGAGATCGCCGTCAGCATGATGGGGCGAAAACGGGACATCGCGGCCTCGACCACCGCGTCCCATATCGCCCTCCCCTCCGCTCGCTCCGCCTCGATCTGATCGATAAGGATTACGGCATTGCGCGCAATCATCCCCAGCAACGCCAGGATACCGAGAATTGCGACGAAGCCGAGAGGCTTATTAAAGATGAGAAGCGCCGCGACAACACCGATCAGCCCCATTGGAACGACGCTCAGCACCAAGAATAGACGGCTGAAGCTCTGGAGTTGCATCATCAGGAACGTAATCGTAATAAACAGCATCAAGGGAACCACGGCATAAACAGAAGCTTGGGATTGGGCGCTCTCCTCGACGGTGCCGCCCGCGGCGATCTGATAGGATTTCGGCAGGCCTGCTTCGAATTTTGCTATTGCGGGCGCAAGTGCCGCGACAACCCCTTCGGGTGTTGCATTCGGTGTCACATCGGCTTGGATCGTCAACGTCGGCACACCGTCACGGCGCCAAATCATTGGAAATTCCTGCTCGAAATCCAACGTCGCGAACTGCCCGAGCGGAACGGTCCGGCCGTTCGGAAGCGGAAACTGCAAGTTGCGTAGTGTAGACAGAGAAACGCGTTGCGCATCCGTCGCGCGCATCATCACGTTGACCAGATAGATACCGTCCCGGACCTGGGTAACAGGCGAGCCGGACATCACCGTGTTGAGCTTTGCCGCGATGGAGCTCGAGCTTAAGCCGAGAAGCCGTGCCTGGTCCTGATCGATACGAATACGAACCTGCCGAGCCGGCTCCATCCAATCAAAATTTATCCGTCGGGTGCGTCCATCTGCGGCAACGATCTGAGCAAGCTGGAGGGCAATGTCGCGGACCTCGTTCAGGTCCGGACCGCTCACCCGATATTGCACTGGCCAGCCGACCGGAGGCCCAAGTTCCAACGGAACAACGCGGGTCACGGCGTCCGGGAAATCCTCCTGGAGCACCCGCTCCAGTTTCGCACGAAGACGCTCACGGGCGGCGACATCCTTGGCGATGACGACGAATTGACTAAAAAAATCGTTCGGCAGTTCAACGCTGAGCGGCAGATAGAATCTGATCGCGCCGCGTCCGACGTTGGTACTCCAGCGTTCAACGTCGGGATCTTTCTTGAGAATCGCATCGAGCCTCGCCGAAGCATCGCTGCTCGCGTAGATCGAAGCGTTTTGCGGCAGTCTCAGATCGACCAGCAACTCCGGTCGGTCCGAGGACGGAAAAAACTGCCTGGGCACAGAGGGCACGGCCAGCAGCGCCATGATGAAACAAGCGAGCGTAATCAGAATGGTGAGCCACCGCATCCGCATCGCCGCGACAAGCATGCTGCGGAAAACGCGAAGCACCAGACCGGGCTCGGTTGACGGCGGCGTCTTTGGCTTGGACAACAGCGCGACGCCAAGAAGCGGAATGAAGATCACCGCGACCAGCCACGACGCCAGCACGGCGATGCTGACGACGGCGAAGATCGAAAACGTGTATTCGCCGGCTGCGCTCCTGGCAAAGCCTATTGGCACGAAGCCGGCCATCGTGACGAACGATCCGGTCAGCATCGGAAACGCCAACGTCCGATAGGCGAACGTTGCCGCCTGTTCCTTTTCATCTCCGAGCGCGAGACGCATGGTCATGGCGTCGATCGTGCTCATGGCATCGTCGACGAGAAGCGTCAATGCGATGATGAGCGCTCCAAGCGATATGCGTTGCAGATCGATGCTGACCGATTGCATCACCGGAAAAACGACCGCAAGCGTCAGCGGAATTGAAAATGCGACGATTGCACCGGCCCTGATCCCGAGGCTGACGACACTCACCGCCATAATGATCGCGATCGCCTGCCACAGCGATTCCGTGAACTCGCCGATTGCGATTTGGACGACAGACGATTGATCCGCGACGAGCGTCAGATTGATGCCTACCGGCAGATCGGCAGTAATCTCATTCATGGTCCGCCGGATGTTTTGCCCGAGGGCCAGAATGTCTCCGCCGTCCCGCATGGCGATCGCGAGGCCGATGCCGGGAACTCCGTTGATGCGGAAAATCGGTTGCGGCGGATCGACAAAGGTTCGTCTGATGTCGGCAATGTCGCTTAGCCGAAGCAGGCGGCCATTAGACGCGATATTGATGTTGGAAAGGTCTTGTTCGGATTCGAATGCGCCCGAAACGCGAAGCAAGATCTTTTCGTCACCCGTCTCAAGCGTGCCGGCCGGACTGACCGCGTTCTGCGCTTCAATCGCCGCAATCAGCGCGGCGCGGTCGATACCAAGCCCGGCGAGCTTCTCGGTGGAAAACTCGATAATGATCTGTTCATCCTGGGCGCCGAGGATCTCGATCTTGGAGACGTCGGGAACACGCAACAGCCGGGTACGGATTTTCTCGACATAGTCGCGAAGCTCGCGTTGCGTAAATCCGTCCGCGGTGAAGCCGTATATGATGCCGAACGTGTCGCCGAACTCGTCGTTGAAGCCCGGGCCAACGATACCGGCCGGCAACGTGTGGCGGATGTCGCCCACGCTCTTTCGGACATGGTACCAAATGTCCGGCACCTCCTTGGCAGGCGTGCTGCCTTTCAGGTTGACGAATATCGTTGCCGATCCGGCGCGCGTGAAGCTGCGCAGAAAGTCGAGATTTGGCGTCTCCTTGAGCGTTCGTTCGAGACGGTCGGTCACCTGATCGAGCGTGTCGTTGAGGGTTGCTCCTGGCCAAGCGGCCTGAACCACCATCGTCCTGAAAGTGAACGCCGGATCTTCATTGCGACCGAGGCTGAGATACGACATCAGGCCCGCGGCGATCGTGACAAGCATGCAATACACCACGAAGGAGCGATGCTTGAGCGCCCATTCGGAGAGATTGAATTGCGTCACTGCCCTGATCCCAGCAAGCGGGTCTTTTGGCCGGGGTGCAGAGCCTGGACCCCCGCGGTCACGACGATGTCTCCCGTATCCAACCCAGTGGCAATTGCAACAGTCGCGGGATTTTGGCGCAGCACATCGACGTTTCGCAGCGAGACAGTCAGGGTCGACGGGTCGACCACCCAGACCGCGGGCCGGCGATCGTGTTCGGTGAGAGCAGTGGCGGGAATCTGGATGGTTGGCGCGGTATCGAGTTGCATGCGGCCAACGACGGTCGCGCCTAGCCGCATCGCCGCGGGCGGATCTGTCAGTCCGACCTTGACCTCGAAGGTGCGGGTAACCGGATCGGCCTGCGGAGAAACCTCGCGGACACGGCCGACGGTGGTCACGGTCGGATCGTCTGTAAGGCTTACATCGATGAGCGGATCATGCGGAGCCGTCCTCAACACTTGGCCTGGTACATCGAACACGGCATCGCGCCCACCCTTCGGCGCCACGCGGATAATCAGTTGTCCGGCTTGGACCACTTCGCCGGCCTCGGCCGCAGTGGCAATCACCACGCCTCCGGCATCCGCTTTCAGCTCGGTATCGCTCACATGATCTTGGGCAGTCTTCAATTGCGCTAGCGCGGAATCGAGCTGGGCCTGAGCGGTTTTCAGCGTCTGCTCGGCGCGCTCGTACTGAACTTGCGATGCAACGTCTCGGGCTAGAAGAAAGCTCTGCCGCTCGTAGTTGCTTTGAGCCTCGTTGAATTGTGCCTGGGCCGCGGTGACCGCCGCTTGCGCGGACCGCAACGCGTTCAGCTCGTTCTGCGGTTCAAGTTTGGCTAGGATTTGTCCCGGTTTAACCTGGTCGCCGACGTTGGCGCCGCGTTCGATCATCCGTCCGCCGATACGAAACGACAGGCGAGTCTCATTTTCAGCCTCGATGCGCCCCGTATAGGTAACAGTTTCACCGACGTCGCGCTTCACAACGGTCACCGTCCGAACCGGACGAGCTTCGGGCGCGGCTGTTTCAGACTCTTTGTTACACGCAGCGAGGATCGATAGCAGCACCGATACCAGCAACGCCGTTCGCGGACGTGCTGACTTTACATGGCCGATGCACGACAGCATGGCTTGACCCTTCCGTTCGTGATTCGGCGCAGCGCAGAGGGCAACAACGCTATCCTATAGAGGACGTATCGGTGTGACCAGCGCAGTGGCCGTCAACGAACCATTTCCACTTCGCGGCGGCATCGCTTGGCAGGTGCTCGAATCGGGAACGTGTCACGTCCCGGCAGTGGATTTCGTATTCACTGCGCGGCAACCACGCCAAGGGCCCAGCCTTGTTTGAAACACGCGAATGGGCCAGATTGACAGCCGGTCCGGCGGACGGACCGGAATGTTGTGATCTGCGTTCCGAGCAGAGGTGCCATCCGCATCAAGATCACTGCCGGTAAATTGCATCATGAATTCGCCCACGGATCCGGGAAGTCAAAAGCTTTCTCGCGGCGCGCTTATTGCGCTCGTCGTGGGGTCGATGATCGGCTCAGGTATCTTTGCCTTGCCGGCATCGTTCGGTCGGGCCACTGGCGGACTGGGCGCACTGATTGCATGGAGCATTGCCGGCTTCGGCATGCTGATGCTCGCCTTCGTCTTTCAGACGTTGTCTCGTCGCAAGCCTGAGCTGGACGCGGGCATTTACGCCTATGCCAAAGCGGGATTTGGAGACTATCCCGGCTTCGCCTCTGCAGCGGGCTATTGGATCGGCTGCTGCTTGGCCGATACCGCCTGTCTCGTGCTGATCAAAGCGACGTTGGGCCAGTTCTTCCCGGTCTTCGGCGATGGCACGACGCCGACGGCCATCGTCACCGCGTCCGCGCTACTGTGGGGCGTGCACTTTCTGGTCCTCCGCGGCATCAAGCAAGCGGCCGCGCTTAATACCATCGCGACGTTCGCCAAGATCGTGCCGATAGTTCTTTTTGTCGTCATCGTCATTTTCGCGTTCAAGGCGGAAGTCTTCGCGATGAATTTCTGGGGCGGAGAGAAGCCGACCTTTGCGAACGTGTCCACCCAGGTCCGCAACACGATGCTGGTCACCGTGTTCGTGTTCGTTGGGATCGAAGGCGCCAGCGTCTACTCTCGCTATGCAAAGAACCGGAACGATGTAGGACTCGCGACGGTACTGGGATTTCTGGGAGTCCTGTGCCTGCTCGTCCTGGTCACCATGCTCTCATACGGCATATTGCTGCGTCCCGAACTTGGAGCGCTCGCCACTCCGTCGATGGCAGGCGTCCTGGAGGCGATCGTCGGGCCGTGGGGCAAAATCTTCATCAGCGTCGGCCTGCTCATCTCCGTGCTCGGCAACTACCTGTCGTGGTCGCTACTTGCTGCCGAGATTGTGCACTCGGCTGCGGCGAACCAGACGATGCCGTCCTTTCTCGCCGCCGAGAACGCCAACAAGGTCCCAGCGGCTGCACTGTTGCTAACCAATCTGGTCATCCAGTCCTTCCTTCTCGTCTCCTGGTTCGCCGAGTATGCGTTTATCCTCGCTTTGAAAATGACCAGCTCCATGACCTTGATTCCGTACCTGCTCGTCGCGGCGTATGGGCTGAAGCTCGCGTGGACCGGAGAAACCTACACTGCAAGCACACGCGAGCGCACCGTCGACTGGATGCGCGGAGCGATAGCGAGTCTCTACGCAGCCGGCATGATCTACGCCGGAGGTACAAAATTCCTCCTCCTGTCGGCGATACTGTATGCGCCTGGAACGGTCTTGTTCGTCCTCGCCAGACGCGAGCAAAAGAAACAAGTCTTCACGGCCATAGAGTGGCTCTTGTTCGCGATAGTCGTCGTCGCGGCTGCAGTTGGAATATACGGTCTTATCTCGGGAGCAATCTCGATCTAACAGGCCAGCGTGCTTCAACGCGACTGGACTTCGGTCGGGTCGGCAGATACGCTTGCTGAACAAAAGAGGGATTGAACCCTCCTACCGGCCGGGGAGAGAAATGGCGTCGCCAACGGAGCAGAAGCTTCCGCTTTTCTCGCTGACGGCGATGGTCGTCGGCTCGATGGTCGGAGCCGGTATCTTCAACCTTCCGGGTCGGTTCGCGACGGCGACTGGTCCCTTCGGCGCCCTCATCGCCTGGGCGATCGCAGGTACCGGCATGTACATGCTGGCACGCGTGTTCCAGGCGCTGGCCGAGAAGCGGCCGGACATCGATTCGGGCGTGTTCGCTTACGCCAAGGCCGGGTTTGGCGACTACATGGGGTTTCTGTCGGCCTTCGGCTATTGGCTCGGCAGCGTCCTCGGCAACACCTTCTACTGGGTGCTGATCGCCTCGACGCTTGGCCGATTCTTTCCGGAAACCTTCGGGGACGGCACCAACGTCACTTCGATCATCGTGTCGCTCATCGGCGTCTGGGCGTTCCATTTCATGATCCTGCGCGGCGTCGAGGGGGCGACCTTCGTCAATACGGTCGTCACCGTCGCTAAGATCGTTCCGATCATCGTGGCGATTCTCATCTTCGCTTTTTTCTTCAACTATTCGCAGTTCTCGCAGAATTTCTTCGGCGGCATTGGAATGCCGGAGAAGAGCCTGCTGGCGCAGGTACGCGACACGATGCTGATTACGGTGTTCGTCTTCATCGGCATCGAAGGCGCGAGCGTCTATTCCCGGTTCGCCACGAAGCGATCGGATGTCGGCACCGCGACCCTTCTCGGCTTCGTCGGCGTCACGGGCCTCATGGTCGCGGTCACACTGCTCCCCTACGCCACGGCGCCCCGCGCCGCGATTGCCGGCGTGCAGAATCCGTCTCTCGCCGGCGCCCTGGAGCTTACCGTCGGGCACTGGGGCGCGGTGATGATCTCCATCGGAGTGCTGGTCTCGGTGCTTGGCGCCTTTTTGGCCTGGACACTGATCTGTGCCGAAGTGCTGTTCGCCGCCGGCAAGTCGCAGGACATGCCGCAGTTGTTCGCTAAGCAGAACAGCAACAAAGTGCCCACGTATGCGCTTTGGCTCTCCAACATCGTCTGCTCGCTGTTCGTCATCTCGACCTACTGGTCCCGGGACGCCTTCAATTTCATGCTCGATATGACCAGCGTGACGTCGCTGCTACCCTATCTGCTCGTTGCCGGGTACGGCGTGTTGCTGGCGCGCAGTGGCGTGGGCTATGAGACGACACCGGACGAACGCGGCCGCGACCAGATCATCGCGGGGATCGCGGTCATCTATACAGTCTTCATGTTCATCGCCGCCGGGCTGAAATACGTGCTGCTGGTGACCGTTCTCTTCGCACCAGGCACAATTCTCTATGTCTGGGCACGGCGGGAGCAGAATGCACGTCTGTTCACTCCGGTTGAACTCGTCGTCTTCGCCGCCACGCTCATCGGGGCCGCGATCGGCGTCTACGGCCTTGTGACCGGAATTATCACACCCTGATAAGGAAACGCTCCGGGGGCACCCATGGAAACCACGTTCGGCGTTCATTCCGAGGTCGGCCAGTTGCGTAAGGTGATGGTTTGCGCGCCGGGTCGCGCGCACCAACGCCTGACGCCGAGCAATTGCGATGACCTGCTGTTCGACGATGTCCTGTGGGTTGATAACGCCAAGCGCGACCATTTCGATTTCATGACAAAGATGCGCGACCGCGGCATCGAAGTCCTCGAGATGCATAATTTGCTCGCCCAAACCGTCGCGGTTCCCGAAGCGAAGAAATGGATTCTCGACAATCAGGTGATCCCAAATCAGGTTGGACTGGGCCTGGTCGACGAGGTTCGCAGCTATCTCGAGGGTATGTCGCCGCGCGACTTGGCGGAGACTCTGATCGGAGGTCTCTCGACCTACGAATTTCCCGAGCGTATCGGGGGCGAGATGCTGGAACTCGTGCGCGACGCCGCCGGAGTCACCGAATATCTCCTTCCGCCCCTTCCCAACACGCTCTACACGCGCGACACCACCTGCTGGATCTATGGCGGCGTCACGCTCAACCCGCTCTACTGGCCGGCGCGCCACGAAGAAACGATCCTCACCACCTCAATCTATAAATTCCATCCGGACTTCGCCGGTAAGGTCAATGTCTGGTGGGGCGATCCGACCAAGGACTGGGGCCTTGCCACGCTCGAGGGTGGCGACGTCATGCCGATCGGCAAGGGCAACGTGCTCATCGGCATGAGCGAGCGCACGTCTCGGCAGGCGATCAGTCAGCTCGCCGCCACGCTGTTCGAGCGCGGCGCCGCAGAGCGCGTCATCGTCGGCGCCATGCCGAAACTGCGCGCCGCCATGCACATCGACACGGTCTTTACATTCGCCGATCGCGATTGCGTGCTGATCTATCCTGACATCGTCAATAAGATCGAGGCTTTCTCCTACCGCCCCGGCTCCAAGAAAGGCACGGTTGAACTCCACAAGGACAAGGGCAGTCTCGTCGATACGATTCGAGATGCGCTCGGCCTGAAGACGATGCGCGTGGTCGAAACCGGCGGCACCCACTACATGCGCGAGCGGACCCAATGGGATAGCGGCGCGAATTTGGTCTGCGCTTCGCCCGGCGTCGTTTACGCCTATGACCGCAACACCTACACCAACACGCTTCTCCGCAAGGCCGGCATCGAAGTCGTGACGATCGTCGGCGCGGAGCTCGGGCGCGGGCGTGGCGGAGGCCATTGCATGACATGCCCGATCATTCGCGACGCTGTCGATTATTGAGTTTGGCCGCGTATCGGCCTCAATCGATTTTACGCGCGTGAGGGTCCGCAGGGGGGACTGTGGCCATGATGTCGCTTCGCCGTACTCCGAAGAGCCGGTGCGGAAAGAACGCACACGAGCCGAATGACCGTGTCCGAGGGCTCGGGTCGCTTCCAGCCGGCGGGCTTCGAATGCGTGAACTCACGTTGGCTCTGGCCGTCGCACTACTTGTGAACTTGCCCGGTCCGCTCTACGCGCAGTCTGCCGCCGAAGCGGCTTCGGATGCTCAGGATGCGCGAATTGATGCCATCCTCGGTATGCCCAATCGTTCGACGCCAGTGCCGCTGTCAAATCTATATTCAACCGCTCCCGGATTGGAGCAACAGATACCATCGCCCGACTTGCGCTCCAATTTCCTCTTCCCATTCGGCTACAATTCAAATGCCGAGGAGCTTCAACATGGCGGGACTCCGACGTCGGAGATCAATCCTACCGGAAATATCTCTTGGGCCGCGCCGGTGGGAGCGTTGCCGCTCCGCGTGACAGTGAGTGGGTTTGCCGAAAGCGACCGCTTTCTAAGAGCGAGTGACGTTGATCTCGACAAAGCGGGCGGTTCTGCGCGCCTGCAGTACGTCGACCCCAGCAATGATCAGGCGTTCTCGCCGTATGTCGCCTTCGCTCCGAGATGGGATTTTCTCCCCACGTTTTCCGATCAAATCTCCGCGCGCCAGGACTTCAACGTAGGATTCAACAAGAGATTTAATTTCGATGGGAACTTCCAACACGTCGCTCTTTCCGGCGATACATCGGCTTCGACGGTGTGGTCGTTCGGCTTGACGGTATTTGCCCAGCGAAGGCTCAGGGAGCCGCAGCTTTCGTCCAGCGCGGTGTTCATTATTCCGTCCGTGTCGTACGTCATCTCAGAGGACTGGAACGCCAGCTTTGCCGTCGAATTGCTAGGCCGCTGGTTCGACACCGACAGCACAGGGTTCTCGGGGCGGGATTGGGAAGCGTTGCCAATCGTGACCCTCGAATATGTGATCCCAACCTCATTTTTGGGCGGCGAGAAAATCGCGAACATTCTTGGGCGGCCGTCGTTGGATTTCCAATCTTCCTACCTCAAGGTCTGGTCGAATGCTCCAGGCGTAAGTTTCAATCAATGGACGGCATCCGGCACAATCAAGATGGGCTGGCGCTTCTGACGAGTGGTCGTGCACCCACGGAAAACGTCGAGGATCGTCGCGGCTGGCAAAAATCGGTCATTGTGAATGACGAGCCCTGATCACATGAAGCCCGGATTGCGCGGGAGATAACGAGTCCAATCGCCGAAATCCCGCGTTGAGACCAGCACCATGGGAAATGTGATGCGCATGCCGTGCTCGGCGGCGATGCTGAGCACAACGCCGCCGGCGCCCGGAAGGAATGCCGAGACCTCGGAGGCTCCGCTTCCTGCAGCAAGGTTCAGTGCGGTCTTGAATGCAGCGCACATCGCATCTCGCTTCGCCATCGCGAGCGGACCAATATGACCGCTGGCAGAAATGTAAGCGTAGCCGATGCAATCGGCCCCTTCATGGAAGAAATAACCTTTCATCGTGCTATCGTTGAGCAGATACCTGTGATGCTTCTCGCGCGATATACCCAAAGCGCCCGCATCAATCCGCGCAAGATTGCTCAGATGCGAAGCCGTAGCTTCAATGTTCGAGCAGCGTAATTGCTCGCCCTGAAGACGTTTCATCACCGCGTCGCGCTCGGCGCTGAAAAAATAGATCGGAAGCCGGGGAAAGAGCCCGTGGCGGATGTACAGCCCCTGCGAGACAATGTTGAAGGTGAAAGTGATGAGGGCTTTGGTGGTGGCGCCCGCCTTTTTCGCGTGTTCAAATGTTCGTGCCAGAAGTCCGCTGCCAATTCCACGGCCCTGATGGGCCGGGGCAACGAATAATTCCGCGAGAAACCACAGGTCGTCACACGCCCAACTGAAAGCGAAACCGAGAATGGCTCCATCGGCTTCGGCCACCCACAATCCGTCGGGATCATCTTTCAGGGAAAACAATTGAAATTCAGGAGGACGCAAGGTTGCCATCGTCCCAAAGCCGTGACGTTCCGTGAGGTCATTAATACTGGCGATGACGAGTTCTTCGGCCCTGTACAATTCTTCGGCATGGGCGGGTCGGAACACGATTGACACTCGGACAACTCCTTACTGGCATTCAATCTGAATATTTCTGCCTTCGACCCAGCCTAAGTCTCGCGAGCTTTTGCGAAAGGCCGCCACGCGATTGCGACACCGCCCAAGAGTGACGCGAAGTTGCGCCTCGTCCATTGATCGGATGGCATTTTCGCCCCAACGAACCGAAACCGCACCGCACAATATCGAATTGGCGGGGCTCAGTCAGGAGGGACAGGCGGTCGGGCCCATTCGGCGGCTCCAAACTTCGCGGCACGATGTCCGCGAGACGGCGCGCGGCCGGCTTGATATGCTTCGCGTCCCACCAGGAATGACTCTCCATGAAATATCCGTTCGTACCGATTTCCCAGCGCAAACCTCTGAAGTGGCCGAATGGGAAGCGGCTTGCCGTCATGATCACGATCAATCTCGAATATTGGGACGTCACCAAAGACACGCCAAAGCCGTTCTATCCGGGCGGGCCGGGAATTGTCGGCGGCGATCTGCCCGGCAACGTTTATGACAATCCCGAATTGGACGTGGCGTGAGTACGGTCAGCGCGTCGGCGTCTGGCGCATGTTCGACATCTTCGACCAATTCGGCGTGCCGTCGACCTGCACGATGAACGCCAAAATGGGCCTGGAGCGGCGCGCCGTGATCGATGCGGCGCTCAAGCGCGGCTGGGAGATCGTCGCGCACAACTACGTACAAACCGATCTTCTTGCCGAATACGCATTCGACGAGGCCAAGGAGCGCGAGGTCATCCGCGAGACTTTGCGCATCTACAAGGAGGTTTGCGGCAAACCGGCGAAGGGCTGGCTCTCGAGTTCGCTGCGCTGCACGCTGAACACCGTCGACATCATCGCCGAGGAAGGGCTGATCTTCACGACCGATCTGCTCAACGACGATCAGCCGTATCTGGTCGAAACCCGTTCCGGCAAAAAGATCGTATCGATCCCCTACACCTCAGAGGTCAATGACTTCACCGTCTTCATGCGGCAGGGCCAGGACGTCGATGGCGCGTTCAAGGTGTTCAAGGAGCAATTCGATTGGCTCTATCGCGAAAGCGCCGTCAGCGGCCGTTTCATGAATATCGGCGTGCATCCGCACGTGATCGGTCAGGCTTTTCGAATTCGCGCGCTGCATGATTTCCTCGCCTATGTGAAACAGTTCGACGACGTCTGGTTCGCGACCCGGGAGGAAATCGCCGAGTGGTATCTGAAGAATCACCACTCCCACATTTCCTGAAGCTTATCGAAGCGCGCTGTTGGATATTGACGAGCGCGCGTCGCCAAATCCCACAGCCAACCGGAATTGAAGCAATGTTGAACATCGACAAGCAATCGCCCGCGGGCGCCTATGACCCGGCAGCACACCGTATGCTGAGTTTCTATGATGCCGCGGCGAGATTCAGCGACGGCACCGACACGCCGCGCGCCTATCTCGAGCGCTGCATCGAGCGCATCGAGGCGCTCGAACCGGCGGTGATGGCCTTCGCCTTCCTCAATCTCAATGCCGCACGCAAAGCCGCTGATGAGGCGGGGGCGCGCTACAAATCGGGCAAGCCGCTGAGCCCGGTCGACGGCATGCCGGTCGGCATCAAAGACTTGATCGAAACCTACGACATGCCAACGGAATTCGGCAGCGAACTTTTTCGCGCCAACCAACCGATGACCGATGCGGCTTGTGTGCGGGCGCTGCGCAACGGCGGCGCGGTGCTCGTCGGCAAGACCGTTACGGTGTGCCTGGGCGGCGGCGATCCGGCGCGGACCCGCAACCCGTTCGACACCCGGCGCACGCCGGGCGGCTCGTCGAGCGGCACTGCGGCCGCGGTTGCTGCACGCATGCTGCCCGCCGCGCTCGGCACCCATGCGCGCGGCTCGACTATCCGGCCGGCGAGCTTTTGCGGCGCCTATGCGCTGAAGCCGACCTTCGGCGCGATCAATCGGCAGGGTGCGTTCTCGACCGCCTACAGCATGGACCATCTCGGTGTGTTTGCCGGCACGCTATCCGACATGTGGACCACCGCGCGCTTCATCGCCAGCGAGGCCGGTGGCGATCCGTCGCATCCGGGACTCTATGGCGCCCTCGCCGCTCCGGTCCCGCGCAAGCCAGCGCGCCTCATTCGCCTCGACACCGCGGGCTGGCCAGCGGCCGAGCCGGCGGCCAAGGCGGCATTCGAGAGTTTTCTGTCGCGCCTAATCGCCGCAGGCGTCGAAGTGGTCACGCGCCGAGACGATCCGGCAATCGAGACCTACGAGACCGCGCACGCGCGCACGCCGCAGCTTTGGACCAACCTCTATCGCTACGAAATGCACTGGCCGCTGCTGCAATACCGCGAGCGCTATCGAGACAAGCTGCCGCCGCGCCTGCTTAAAGGCATCGAAGAAGGCATGCACATCACCCAGGACACCTACCGCGCCGCTCTCGTCGAACGCGAGAATTTCCGATTGATGCACGATGAGTTGGCGCGGCGCACCGACGGATTCATCACGCTGTCCTCCCCCGGACCGGGACCGATCGGCATGGACCAGGGCAGCGCCATATTCAACGAAGGCTCATCGATCCTGGGCGCGCCGGCAATCAATCTGCCGTTGTTGGCGGTCGACCAGGCTCCGCTCGGCGTGCAACTGCTTGGCCGCTGGCACGAAGATGAGCGCCTCACTGGCACTGCCCGCTGGCTCGCCGAAATGCATTTCGGCAAGGCCGCGTGATAATGGTGCGTAACAACGCCTTCTGGCATCGTCCTCAGATTGACGTTAACATTTTGCCGTGCGGCGCTTGCGACAGGAGAGAGCCATGCGCTTGGTAATGGGTCTGCTAGCGTTTTTGCTGGCGAGCTTTTCGATCAACGTTGTTGCGAACGCATCCCCGGAAGGAAAACGGGTGATGCTGCTCGGCACCGCCAACACCAATCCTTATATCGGCGCCTGGACCTCGACATTCAGCAAGTTCGCCACCCAGGCCGGCATGAAGGTAACGAATCTCAGCTCGAACTACGACGCTGCCGTGCAGTCTCAGCAGATCGACGACGCGATTGCGCAGAAGTTCGACATCATCGTGATGGTCTACGTCAACGACCAGGCAGTCGTTCCGGCGTTGACGCGCGCCAAGGCCGCCGGCATCCCGGTCGTGCTGGTCGTCACACCCCTGAAGAAGGACTACGAAGACCTCTTCACCTCTTACATCGGCACCGATCACAGTGAGCTGGGGCGCCAGGCCGGCCTGAACATGGTCAAAGGTCTGGAGGCCGAGGGCAAGACCAAGGCGCAGATCGTCGCTGTGACCGGCGCCGCCCAGCAGCTCAATGTCCAGAGCCGCATGGCGGCTTTCAAAGCCGAGTTGGCAAAACATCCGGGCTACGAACTGGTCGGCGTCGAAGACGGCAAGTGGAACACCGCGTTGAGCGAGAAGATCACCGGCGAGCTGTTGGTTCGCTTCAGCGGCCGCGGTGGCGTCGATGGCATCTTCGCCATGGCCGACAACCAGGCAACGGGTTCCATCAACGCGGTTCAGTCAGCGGGACTCAAGCTTGGTGTCGCCGACAAGGGAATCGTCGTCGTAGGCAGCAACTGCATGAAGGACGGGATCGTCCATATCAAGTCAGGCGAACAATACGGCACGGCGACGCAGATTCCGACCGAAGAGGCGGAAGCTGCGGCGAAAAAGATTGCCGCCTATTTCAACGGCGAGAAACTGAAGAAATACGAGATCGTCCCGGTCTATGGCATCACCAAGGAAAATGTCGACCAGTTCGCCGCGGGCTGCTCGTACTAAGCGTCTATGGCCATTCTCGCAGCCGAAGGGATTACCAAACGGTTCGGCCCGAATGAAGTTCTCAAGAACGTCAGCTTGTCGCTTGAGGCGCAGGAAGTCCGCGCCATCTGCGGCGAGAACGGTGCAGGCAAGAGCACGCTCGTCAAAGTCCTGACGGGCGTTTATGCGCCGGACGGCGGCGCCGTTCATATCGACGGCAAACCGATCGAAATCCTGAGCCCGCAGCATGCGCAGGAGCTCGGCATCGCATTGGTAGCGCAGGAGCTCAGCCTCGCACCTGCCCTATCGGTGCTCGACAACATCTGGCTCGGCAACCGTGAAGTGCCGCTGTTCCATCGCCGCCAGGAATTTCGCGACCGCGCGCGGACCGCGTTGAATACGGTGGGACTGGCCGATCTCGCGCTCGAGACACCGGTTTCAACGCTCAGCATCGGGAGGCGTCAACTCGTCGAGCTGGCGCGCATGCTCACCCGCGACGCCCGCATTTTCATTCTTGACGAACCAACCGCAACATTGTCGGACGTCGAGATCGAACGAATCTTCCATGCGCTCCGCGCGCTCAAGGCGGACGGCAAGACGATCGTCTACATCACACATCGGCTCGGTGAAGTGTTCGATATCTGCGATTCGGTCTCGGTGCTGCGCAATGGCGAACTGGTCGGTACAAATCGCACGGCTGAGATCGATCGCGGGCAACTGATGCAGATGATGCTAGGACGCAGCCTGGGCGAAATGTACCCGCGCTGGGAGAGCAAGCCGGGAACCCCGATGTTGACGGTGGACCATTTGCGGGTGCCGCCGATCGTCCAGGATTTCAATCTCGTCGCCGAACGCGGCACGGTGTGCTGCCTCGCCGGCCAAGTCGGTTCCGGCGCGATCGAAGTGCTGCGGGCGCTCGCCGGCCTTGCAGCCGACGCGACCGGCGCAATCAGCGTGATGGACAAGACCATGCGGCTGCGCTCGGTCACGAAGGCGCAAGCAGCCGATGTGCAGTTCATCTCCGAAGATCGCGCCCATGAAGGCATTTTTCTGCGCATGAATGTCGGCCAAAATCTCGTCGCCACCAGGCTCGCCGAGCACACGCGATTTGGCTGCCTTGCGCGCCACGGACTCCGTACGACTGCCGCGAAGTTGGCCACTGCCGTCGGCGTCGATCGCGCACGGCTGCGTTCGCTGGCCGACGAGTTGAGCGGCGGCAATCAGCAAAAGCTCGCCTTCGGCCGCTGCATCGGCGGCAATGTGCCGGGCGTCTTGCTGATGAACGAGCCGACGCGCGGTGTCGATGTGGGCGCGCGGGCGGAGATCTATCGCCTGATACGGCAGTTCTGCGAACGCGGTTATTGCCTGATCATGGCCTCGTCGGAGATCGACGAGGTCCTCGGCATGGCCGACGTCGTGATCACCATGTATCGCGGCCGCCAGATCGCCACCTATCGGCGCGGTGAAGCCGATATGCACCGCGTCCTGGCCGACATCACTCACCCGGTTGCAGCGGCATGAGCGATACCGCGCTGCGCGCACGATTTCCTTTCCGCGCCAAGGCGCGGCAGCTCGTCCTGGCGATCCGCGTGATTGCAGTGGCGGGGATCGCAGCATTTGCACTCGCCACGCCCGGATTTACCTCACCGCTGAGCATCAACGCCCTGCTAAACGCGATTTCCTTCATTGGCTGCGTCTCCGTCGGTATGACCTTCATCACCCTCACCGGCAATATCATGTCACTGTGTCTCGGCGCGACCGTATCGGCGTCGGCATTGGTGTTCCTGGCAAGTCTTTCGGCCGGCATCCTGCCCGCGTTTGTCGCGGCGCTTTTGTTCGGAATTATCGTCAGCGCGGCACAGGGGATGCTGGTCGGCTATTTCCGCGCCAATCCCATTCTCGTCAGCATCGCCGCCCTCTCCCTGTTGATTGGCGGTGCCGCGCTCGCGACCGGCGGCGAACGCATTTATCCGAGCGGCGAAGGCCTGCAGATGTTCAAGGGCCGCGTCGCCGGGATTCCCGTCGAAGCGCTTTACTTCTTTGCGACAGTGATTATCGGGCAACTGATCCTGTCATGGACACGGATCGGTCGCGTGATGGTGATGGTCGGCAGCAACGTGCGCGCCGCCACAGCGGCCGGCATCAACGCGGCCTCAGCCGTGACCGTCGCATACATTCTCGCCGGAGCCTGCGCCGCGGTGTCCGGCATATTGCTCGCTGCTCGATACGGCTCGGGCGACATGGAGCTCGGCGCCGGCTACGATTACACGGCGATTGCAGCCGTGCTCGTCGGCGGCACCGGTATTCAGGGTGGATCCGGTTCGGTAGTGCGCACGCTGATCGGCGTCACCGTCATCGCCATCATCGAAGTCGTCCTGCTTCTTCGCGGCTTCAATCAGCAACTGCAGTATCTCATCACGGGAATCATCGTTCTCGGCGTCATCATGCTGCATACGCTTGGTGAAAGGCGCTGACGATGAGCCATGCGGCGCAAATTCTGCTGGCTCCGAGATCCCGCCCCTACACGATCATGATCGGCGCCATCCTGGTGCTCGCGCTGATCGACCGTGGCACTGGCTATTTCTTCAGCGTCGGCACGATTTTCAGCGTGATGCAATTGTTCGCCACACTCGGCTTGGTCGCCCTGGGCTTGGGCTTGTCGATGCTGGTGCGCGAGTTCGATCTGTCGGTTGCAGGCATCGTCGGACTTGCCGGCTGCATTGCGGTGATGACAGGTGCCTCGAATCCGTGGCTGGGCGTCATCTTTGGCGTCGGTGCGGGCGTGGTGAGTGGCGTGTTGCAGGGCCTCATCATGACACGACTGGGATTGAGTTCCGTAGGCGTCACCCTGGGCGGCCTTCTGACGCTTCAGGGTATGACGTATGTGCTGACCGACAACAAGACGATCAGCTATCCCAATTTGAATGTCGCCCTGGAGCTCAACGCGCCGATTGCACATCTTCTGTCGGTACGGAGTGCAGCGGCGCTCGCAGTCTTCGTGCTTGCCGCTTTTGTGATGACCTACACCTATATCGGTCGCGACATCATCGCGACCGGCAGTGACCGTCGTGCCAGCCGGCTTGCCGGGCTCAATACCGATCGGATCATCATTGGCGTATTTGCGGCGTCAGGCGCCTCTGCGGCGCTGGCTGGCGTTTTGCTCAGTTACAGCCTCGGCGCCGCCTCGCCCGTTGCACTCGCCGACGTGCTGGCGCCTGCCGCGGCGTCGGCCATCATCGGTGGCGTTTCGGTCGTGGGCGGTCGCGGTAGCCCAATGGGCATCGCGGCGGGCGTTCTCACGCTTTGCATTCTGCGCTCGGGCTTGAGCGCAATTGGTGTACCGCCGCCCGTGCACGATGTGGTCACCGGCATCATCCTCGCCGTGATCGCCATCCTGGACGCGCCGGATCTGCCGCGCCGGATCACCGCCTGGCGTCTCGACCAGGCCGAGCGGAGCCAAAAGGCGCCTGTCAGGAAATCATGATGTCGCGAGAGCCTTCATCCTATCCCTTCGTGCCCTTGCCGGACCGCGCGCCGCTCAAGTTTCCGGGAGGTGCGAATGTCGCAGTGATCTTTACGATCAACATCGAATACTGGGAGCAATCCCGGCCCGGCCAGAAGGAGCCGATGTTTCCGGGCGGACCGGCGACCATTCCGCATGCCCTGCCGGGCGACGTGCTCGATACGGCCAACTGGAGCTGGCGCGAGTATGGTCAGCGCGTTGGCGTCTGGCGGGTCATGGAGGTTTTCGATGCGCTCGGGATCGCGCCGTCCTGCACCTGCAACGGCATGATCCTGACGGAGCGGCGGCGCATCATCGACGCCGTGAAGGAGCGCGGCTGGGAATTGGTGCCGCATAACTGGGCGCAGAACGACTTGTTGACCTATTACGCGCACAGTCCCGATCAGGAGCGCGCCGTCATCAGCCGCACGCTCGAAGTGTATCGGCAGGTTGTCGGCAAACCGGCCAGGGCTTGGCTCTCTTCGGCGATCCGCGGTACGCCGCATACGCCGGCCTTTCTGAAAGAATTCGGTCTCATCGCCTATTGCGACTATCTCAACGACGATCAACCCTATCTGATCGATACTATCCACGGCCCGATCGTCTGCGTGCCGTATTCGAATGACGTGAATGACTTCAACATGTTCGCGCGCGGCGGTCTATCGACCCACGACGGCATCGACATGCTCAAGCTCTGCTTCGATCAGCTTCACACCGAAGGCGCAACGACGGGACGGATCATGAATGTCGGCCTGCATCCGCATGTCATCGGCCAGCCGCACCGGATCGCCGCGCTGCGTGAATTCATCGATTACGTCAAAGGTCAGTCAAACGTCTGGTTTCCGACGCGGGAGCAGATCGCCACCTGGTATCTTGCGGAAGCGACACGACACATTCCGCGCGAGACCTGACAACCGCCCAGCGGCGCTGATCGGGCCAGTCAGGCCGAACGGCCGGCACGATTCCAGCCGCGAGCGCGGTCACCGTACACTTCAAATCCGTTCGGCGTCACAACGACGGTATCCTCAAGTTTGATGAATCCGCGGCGTGGATGCTGCAACGTCGTTTCGACCGAGACCACCATGCCGGTCTCCAGCGGCCGGTCTGCGTCATAGGCATCGTAGGGCACCGGACCCGAATTCGTCAGCCGCGGCGCTTCGTGGCTGACCAAGCCCATGCCGTGAGCGAGAAAATGGATGTGATTGTGCAGCTTTGATTTGTGCAACACGCTATCGGCTGCCGCATAGATCTCCTTGCCGATGGCGCCGGCCCGGATCGGCTTCATCGAGGCTTGTTCGATGGCTTCGACCTCTGCCAAGAGATCCACGAGTTCGGCATCCGGCTCGCCGATGACCGCCATCCGCGCAAGATCGCCGATGTAGCCATGGTAATTGCCGCCAGAATCGAGCGAGAGCACGTCACCCTTTTCCCAGCGCTGATCCGACGGTGCGCGATTGAGACTCGAACCTGCTGCGATCAAACAATAATCGAAGGTCAATCCGCGAACCGTCTCCTCGCGGCGGAGCGCTTCGCTCAACTCTGCCTTGGTCGCACCGGGGCCATGACTGTCGATCACTGCGAGCATCGAATCGATGACGAGGTCGGAGGCGATGCGCAGCTTCTCGAGTTCCTCGGGGGTCTTGCGCGCACGCAGCCGCTCGAGCACGAAAAGTGCATCTTTGAGTTCGCTGTTCGGAAACGCCTTGCGCAGTACGGCCACAGAATCAGCCGGCAAGAACGCCATCTCGACGCCGATACGTTGCACCTTCGGCATCAGGCCGCGGACGTATTCCACGGCCTTTTCCATTACGTCGACCGAGCCGGAGCTCTTGGTATTGATTTCAGAGACCCAGAACGGCTTCACCGCGTTCTGGAAACCCTCCATGCGGTGGCCGAAGAAGCCCGCTTTTTGCGGCTCACCTTTCGGATACACGAAAACCGGCAGGTAACGGCTCAGCCCCATCGCGTCCATTGATTCGAAAAAGAACGCGCGGTGACCGCCCATGAGGTACTGGACGTTGTGTTTCGAAGTCGCAAGCAAGACGTCCATTCCGGCCTCGTCCATCAGCTGATCGAGCCGCGCGGTATCGAACGGCGCTGTGGCGGGTCGTTTGCTGACGTCGAGCATGATTGATCTCCTCTTGGGCTCCGGTGCCCAGCCTATCAAATCCCCAAGCGGGTATGAACCCGTTGACGTCGAGTTCCGGACGGCCCGGCGACGGGCGCCGGTCAAGAATATCATCCGGCCGCGCGGCGCGATTGGCGAGCGATTTCAACGAACGATTGCTGCAATGCAGCATTTTCCCGATGCGAGGACGATGGCCTTTATACGCAACTCCGGATTGCGACGCGTCCACCGGGGACGGGAGCCAAGCGTCCCTCCAATGCAATATAAACGCGGAGTTTATGTGAAAGATGACATTCTTTTCATCTTCCAGAAAGATTTCGCCGAGGCTATAGGGTATGAAGAAGACGTGCGACTAGACGCCGCGCAGCGACACATTCGGCGCGTTTGAGAGGGAAGTCTGTGGAGACGAGCCGTAGCGATACGGGCCGGAGGAGCCGACGTATCGTTTTAGCAGTTGCCTGCTTTGTGGCCGTCGCGGCTCTTGGCGCGCTTTATTGGTACGAGACCCAGGGCCCCGAACCCGCCCACGCCGCAAGAGCGGCCCGCCCGCCGGTTCCGGTGAGCGTTGCGATCACATCTCGTCAGAATGTGCCGATCTATTTGACGGGCCTTGGCACCGTTCAAGCCTTTTTCACTGTCGCCATTCATTCTCAAGTCGACGGCAAACTTCGGGATGTGTTCTTCAAAGAAGGTCAGCGCGTCAAGAAAGGCGATGTGCTGGCCAAGATCGATCCGCGCCTTTACCGGGCTGCACTCGATCAGGCCAAAGCCAAGAAGGCGCAAGACGAGGCCCAACTGACCGCCGCGCTCAAGGACCTGGAGCGCTTCAGGTCACTGGTCCAGAAGCACTTCGAGACCGAACAGAACGTCGATCAGCAGCAGGCGAAAGTCGATCAGATCAAGGCCGCGATCGACGCTGACGCCGCCGCGATCGAAACAGCGCAAACCCAGCTCGATTATACCGATATCGTGGCACCTAATGACGGACGCATGGGCGTACGAATGGTCGATCCGGGCAATATCTTGCACGCCAATGACCAGACCGCGATCGCCATCCTGACGCAAACTCAGCCGTCAGCCGTGCTCTTCACGCTGCCCGCGCAAACGCTTGATAGCGTGCGTGACGCAATGGCGCGCGGCGCCGTGGAGGTTGCCGCTTACGATCGCGACAACGCCCGGCTTCTGAGTACGGGTACGCTGTCGATGGTCGATAACCAGATCGAGCAGGCCACCGCGACTTATCGTCTAAAGGCGATTTTCAATAATGAGGACGAGAAATTGTGGCCGGGCGAGTTCGTCAATGCCCGGCTGCTTCTCGAGACTCGCAAAGATGCCATCGTCGTCCCACGCTTTGCGGTTCAACGCGGGCCGCACGGGCTATTTGCCTGGGTGGTAAAACAGAACAACACGGTCGAGCCGCGTCCAATTCAAATCAGCACGACGACGGGTGATACCACCATCGTCACATCGGGTCTCAGCGACGGCGAGCGCGTGGTTACGGATGGTCAATACAAGCTGCAGACCAACGCGCCCGTCACCGTCACCCCGCCGCGAACCGCCGCGACGCAAGGGGATGCAACGTGAGCATTTCGGAACCGTTTATCCGGCGGCCGATTGCGACGACACTGCTGATGGCGGCGCTGGCCTTCGTTGGTATCGTCTCCTTTCCCTCTCTGCCCGTTGCGCCGTTGCCGCAGGTCGACTTCCCGACCATTCAGATCACTTCGACCTGGGCAGGAGCGAGCGCCGAAACCATGGCGACATCGGTCGCCGCACCTCTCGAGCAACAGTTCGGCCAGATTGCCGGCATCGCCCAAATGACGTCGCAAAGCACGCAGGGTGCTTCGACGATCGTCATTCAATTCAATCTGGAGCGAAATATCGATTCGGCGGCTCAGGACGTGCAGGCGGCGATCACGGTCGCGACCAAGACGTTGCCGCAGGCGCTGACGACGCCGCCGAGCTATAAGAAGGTCAATCCGGCCGACGCACCGATCCTGCTGCTCTCGGTGCATTCCGACACCATGCCGCTGATTGACGTCGATGAATACGCCAACGTCTTCCTGGCTCAGCAAATTTCTCAGGTCTCCGGCGTTGCTCAGGTCTCGGTCTTCGGCGACCGTACTCCGTCCATTCGCGTTCAGGTCGATCCAGCCAAACTCGCTGCGACCGGACTGACGCTCGAAGAGATACGCGGGACGCTGGTCAGTTCGACAACCAATGCGGCCAAGGGCGTAATCAATACCGATAAGATCACTTTCACGATCGCCGCCAACGACCAGATTATCGATGCCGACAAATTCAACGATGTGATCCTGGCCTTCCGCAACGGCGCTCCCATCAGGGTGCGTGACGTTGGACAAGCTGTGGCCGATCAGGTGGACCGCAATGTCGCCGGCTATCAAAACAATAAGGACGGCGTCATCCTCGCGGTGTTCAAGCAGCCCGGCGCCAATGTCATCGACACGGTCGACCGGATTCACGCGGAATTGCCTCAACTCGCAGCGCGAATCCCGCCATCGGTCAAGGTCGAGACTATCCTCGATCGCACCACGACGATCCGCGCTTCCGTAGTCGATGTCGAATTCACGCTGATGCTCACCATCTGCCTCGTGGTGATGGTGATTCTGCTGTTCCTGCGAAACTTCTGGGCCACACTTATTCCCAGCGTGACCGTTCCGCTGGCGCTCGCCGGATCGTTTGCGGCGATGTACCTGCTGAATTTCAGCCTCGACAATCTGTCGCTCATGGCGCTCACAATCGCCGTGGGATTCGTCGTGGACGACGCGATCGTCGTTGTGGAGAATATTTACCGCCACGTCGAGCACGGCGAGCCGCCCTTCTCCGCAGCGCTCAAGGGCTCGCGGGAAATTGGCTTCACCGTCGTATCGATCTCCTGCTCGCTGATCGCAGTGTTCATACCGCTCCTGCTCATGAGCGGCATCATCGGCCGTCTTTTCCGCGAATTCGCACTCACGGTCACGTCCTCGATCGTGGTTTCGGCGATTGTGTCGCTGACGCTCGCGCCGATGATGTGCTCACGTTTCATGAAGCGCGAACCTGAGACGCACGGCCGCGTCTATCGCGTGATCGAGAGCGGCTTCAACGCGATGGCCGGTTTCTACCGGCGTACGCTCGACATCGTGCTGCGACACCAGGCGATCACGCTGGGCGTGTTCTTCGCCACCATGGCCCTGACGGTGGTCATGGCGATCGAAATTCCCAAAGGCTTCTTTCCAATCCAAGACACCGGCATGATTTCCGGCTTCGCGGAGGCGGCGCAAGAAACGGCGCCCGAACAGACGATGCGCCTCATGCGAGAGCTGGGCGCGGTCATCCTTCGCGATCCGGATGTCGCCGGTTTTGGCTCTCAGACCGGCAGCACCGGCAGTGCGCAAACCGCGAATACCGGGCGCTACTTCATCGTCCTCAAGCCGCGCGACGAGCGCAAGCTGACGTCTTCACAAATCATCGATCGGCTGCGGCCGCAGCTTGCCAAAGTCCAGGGTGCTAACCTTTTTCTGCAACCGACGCAGGACATCAATGTCGGCGCGCGGATCGCGCGCGGCAGCTTTCAGTATACGTTGCAGGATGCGAATATTGATGAGCTGAACGAGTGGTCGCAGAAACTACTGGAGAAATTGCGCACCGTTCCTCAGCTGGCCGATGTCACCAGCGATCTTTTGGCCAATGCACCAAAGCTTCAGATCACCATTAATCGCGATCAAGCGGCCCGTTTCGGCATTTCACCGCAAGCCATCGACGACACACTGAACGACGCTTTCGGCCAGCGCCAGATCACGCAGTATTTTACCCAGCTCAAGACGCACTTCGTGGTTCTGGAGATCCTGCCGGAGCTGCAGAAGGACCTCTCGACCCTCGATCGCCTCTACGTCAAATCTCCCCTGACCGGCGGTGCGGTCCCGCTGTCAGCTCTGGTCGATATCGACAGCAACGGCATCGGGCCGCTCTTGATTTCCCATCAAGGGCAATTTCCGGCTGTGACGATCACCTTCAACCTGAAAGCCGGCGTGTCGCTTGGGTCAGGCCGTGGAGGCGGTGAACGAAGCTTCGCGCGAGATCGGCATGCCCTCCTCCCTTATCCCGACGTTCCAGGGCAATGCGCAGGCGTTCCAAACCTCGCTCCGGAGCGAGCCGGCGCTGATCGGCGCGGCGTTGATCGTCGTCTACATTATCTTGGGCGTGCTCTATGAGAGCTTCATCCACCCACTGACGATCCTTTCCACCCTCCCCTCCGCCGGCATCGGGGCGCTGCTCGCGCTGCGCCTCGGCCACATGGACCTTTCGGTGATCGGTATCATCGGCATCATTCTGCTGATCGGTATCGTCAAAAAGAACGGCATCATGCTGGTCGACTTCGCCATCGCAGCGGAACGCGAACGGCACGCTCCACCGCTGGCCGCGATCCGCGAGGCCTGCCTGCTGCGGTTCCGTCCGATCCTGATGACGACTGCCGCGGCAATGCTTGCAGGTATTCCACTTGCCCTCGGCAGCGGGGCCGGTTCGGAAATGCGCCAGCCGCTGGGCTACGCTATGGTTGGCGGCTTGGCGCTCAGCCAGGTGCTGACGCTGTACACCACGCCGGTCGTTTATCTCTATCTTGACCGACTGCAGACGTGGCTATTCGGCGGCAAGCGCGGTCCCATCGAGGAAGCCGAGCAGGTCCACGCCGTCGCCGCGGAATAGCTCGCTATCGCCACAGCTTGGCGCTCGCCAGACGCGCTCCCTCGACGAGCGATTCAAGCTTTGCCCACATGATGCTCGGATGCACTCGCCGGTGGAACGGTCCCTGCGCGAAACCGCAATCGGTGCCGGCGATAACGTTCTCGCGCCCGACCAGACGAGCAAGTCGTTCGATCCGCTCTGCCACGAGCTCGGGATGCTCGACGACGTTGGTCGCGTGGCTGATCACGCCGGGTATAAGGAGCTTGCCTTGCGTCAGCTTGGCGCTTTCCCACACCCGCCATTCATGCTCGTGGCGCGGGTTGGCGCCTTCAATGACAAGCGCGCCGACGTTCATGCCGAGGATTAAATCGACGATATCCTTGAGCGGAACGTCCGTCGTGTGCGGACCCGGCCAACTTCCCCAGCAGACGTGGTAACGGATACGGTCGGGCGGGAGACCCGCGATGGCCTCGTTGAGCACTTCGACCTGCAGCGCGAGCCACTTGCGGTAATCCTGGAAGCTCCCCGGCGGCACCATGCGGTCGTAGGTAACGGCCGCGCGCGCATCGTCGAGCTGCAGCAGAAAGCCGGCATCGATGATCATGCGGTATTCGGTGCGCATGGCGGCGCCGATCGCGCGAATCAATTCCTCTTCGCTCTTGTAGTACTCGTTCTTGCGATCAGGGATGACGCTTGCCGGGGCCGCAACTGGCAGAAACGCCTCGGTGACGTTGACCGCCTTGAGCGCGGCTTTGAAATTGTCGATGTCGCGCTGAAGCTCGGCCTGGCCGGTATAACTGATCGGACCGACACAAACCGCTTCCACCGTGGTGGCGACACCCTCGCGGGCGTCGAGTTCCGCGTAGAATTCGGCAAATTGTTCGCGATCGACCCCGCGCGTGAAGGGATTGGCGCCGGGTTTGATCGCCCGTCGCTCGAACCCGGACAGGCGTTCGAGCACGTATTGTGACCAACTGATCGATTTTCCAAACTCTCCGTCGCTGATCACATCAACGCCGACGTCGGCTTGCTTGCGCACCACGTCCGCAACGGATTGTTTCAAGCACGCGCCATACGCGGCTTCGTCATATGGTTTGCCGCTCTGCCTGGCGCGCAGAAATTCTTGCAGCGCCGGCGGGCGGATCAAACTGCCGACATGCGTGGTCAGAATACGATCTTTACTGCGTTGCATCAGATCTCCCATTGCCTCTCGTGAGCGCTCTCGCATTGGCGAGAGGGTCGTTGTTGGGAAATTGTTGGGAAACTCTCATCCCCAATTCGCTGCGTCCGTCGATCGAGGAGGCACCGTCTGCGCCCAGCGCACGGCGACGGTCTAGGGTCGGATTTTTCGACACCGTGTCCTCCCGCCGCCGTCAAGAGCGCGGCGGGAAACCTAATACAGCACCAAGCGGACTTCGCAATGGCGTAAGCAGAGGGATAAACCCGATGGGCTCCGTCCCATTTCCTTGGAAACTCGGCCACGCCAGCGTGGTCCCGCTATCGCTCTCACAAGCAAGTGTGAGGAGGACTTCCACGATCACGTTCACAACACGGCGAGCGTCCGCGATGACCCGGAGGAGGATTACGCTGCCGTTTTTGCCGCCGCCTTGGCAGCATTTTTTGCGGCAGCCGCGGCGACCACATCGGTAGCGCTGCGTCCGGCGTGATCAAGTATGAGATCCAGCGACGCAACTTCCGTCCGATTGCGGCCATTGTCCTTGGCCCGATAGAGGGCGTGGTCAGCTTGAGCCAGCAGCGCCGAAAGATCCAGAACCGCCTCGTTGCTGATGACCAAGCCGATACTGACCGTGGCGACCACGGACTTGCCGTCGACTTCGCATGGCGTGTCGGCGAACGAGGTGCGAATCTGTTCCGCAACCGTCAAAGCTCGTTCCTGTGTCGTATCGAGTAGGACGGCTGCAAATTCTTCGCCGCCGAGACGGCCGAAAATATCCATTCGGCGCATACAGTTGCTCGCGACATCGGCAAACAGCTGCAGCACGCGATCACCAACCGCATGACCGAAGCGATCATTGACCGATTTGAAATTATCGAGATCGAGCAGCATGACCGCCATTGGACGCGGATCGGTCAATTGCCGCTTAAGTTGAGCTTCGCCGTCCTGCAGAAAAGCGCGGCGGTTGGCAATGCCGGTCAGCGGATCGATAAGGGCGGCCGTCTTGTGGCGATACTCGGTGCGCTCTTTCGCCATGGCAAGCAAAATGAAGGCGATTGCTATCGTGAACAGCAATGCCTCGAAGCTGATGACCGTCAGCCAGACGCTCTCAAACATTTCGCTTCTTGATATCGACCACGGCAGAATCCCGCCGATCGGGGTGCGCAGCAGATAAAGCGAGCCGTGTGCGAAGAGCATGAAGATTGCCGGCCAGCGCGAGACCAGAGGCTCACTGCGGCCCCGCCAAAACTCATACGCCGTCGCCCAGGTATAGGTGGTGATAATGCAGGAGCTGAGAAGCACCCGCAGATCCCAGGAATTGGCGATGACCGGCAGGCGGCAGATGACAAGCCACAAGGCGGCGCCACCAAACAACAGGACCGGCCGCACCTTGCGATGATCGAACACCCGCGCGCCGGTCCAGGTCAAAGCGAACGCCGTAAACAGGATAGCGTTGGCAAGATCGATCGAGATCAGATCGGATACTGCACCGTACAAGCCGAAGAGCACGACCGAGGCGGCACGCAACAAGTGTGCGAAACCCCACCACGCCACGGCCGTAATGGAAGTGTTCTGAACCCAGGCGAACAGAAGCAACAGCCCGAGGATTGCTTCTACGTAGATCGTCACGAGGAACAGAGTATTGACGTCGAGGTTCATCACTCTCAAACCAGACTGGCCGCTTGAGGCCCACGTGGATCGGGGAGATCGTGTGGTCATCTGATTATCGATAGCGCCGGAAAGAATCGATGAATGCGCGCATCCGTCCCCTCGAACACGCCGCCGTATGGTTTCGACAGCCTTTCGATAAAGCGTGGTATTTCACCGACCGAAGTGAACAGGAGTTCGTCGCCTTCTTCGCAATCCTTACGCTGTCTTAAATCCAGAAACATCTCCCGGCGGGAGCAATAAAATCTTCGGTTCCTCGATGACCGGAAACGCTCGCCTGCTGGCCGCGGAGCGTCACGGCTGCGGTCCGAGCCTTGTTTCCAGGGGCCCGGTCATCTAGGGTCGCCGGCTCGGGAATTTACCATGATGCACACGCGCAACGGGATCATCGAGGCCATTGGCAATACGCCGTTAATCAAGCTGGAAGGCGTGTCGGCGGCGACCGGCTGCACGATCCTCGGCAAGGCCGAATTCATGAACCCGGGCCAGTCGGTCAAGGACCGCGCGGCCTTGTTCATCATCAAAGATGCGGTGAAAAAGGGCGAATTGCGGCCCGGCGGGGTGATCGTCGAGGGGACAGCTGGAAACACCGGAATCGGGCTTGCTCTTGTCGGCAATGCCATGGGCTTTCGCACCGTGATCGTTATCCCGGAAACGCAAAGCCAGGAAAAGAAGGATACGTTGCGGCTATGCGGCGCCGAACTGATCGAGGTGCCGGCCGTCCCTTATTCCAACCCGAACAATTACGTGAAGGTCTCCGGGCGGCTCGCCGCACAACTGGCGAAAACCGAAAAGAACGGAGCCATCTGGGCCAATCAGTTTGACAATGTCGCCAATCGCGAAGCGCACATCGAGGGAACGGGACCGGAAATTTGGAATCAAACCGATGGCGCCGTTGACGGCTTCGTCTGTGCTGTCGGTACGGGCGGCACCCTTGCCGGAGTAGGCATTGCACTCAAGTCGCGTCGCAGCTCGGTCCGCATCGCGCTCGCCGACCCGATGGGCGCGGCGCTGTACAGCTACTATACGACCGGAATACTGAAGTCCGAAGGATCCTCGATCACGGAGGGCATCGGTCAAGGCCGCATCACCAAAAATCTGGAGGGCGCGCCAATTGACGACGCGTTTCAGATTCCCGACCAGGAGGCGGTGCCGATCATTTTCGACCTGCTTGAGCACGAGGGTCTATGCCTCGGCGGTTCGTCCGGCATCAACGTCGCAGGTGCGGTACGCCTCGCGAAACTCCTCGGCCCAGGCCACACCGTCGTCACTGTGCTTTGCGACTACGGCACACGCTACCAGTCGAAACTGTTCAATCCGGACTTTCTCCGCCAGAAGAAACTGCCGGTACCGCCGTGGCTCGATCGCCGATCCAGTATTCAGGTACCTTACGAATGAACTTTCACAAGCTTGCGAGCGTTGTCTCGTGAATTGAGAAGAATCATGTTGAAGAGCGAGAAATCTCCCGTGCAATTTCCGACAAGCCGTTGGCTCGTTTCGACCGATTGGCTTGCCGAGCACTTGCGAGATCGCAATGTTGCGGTCGTCGATGGTTCATATTTCTTGCCGACCCAAAAACGCGACGCGCACGCCGAATACCGCGCCGGCCACATCCCAGGTGCGGTTTTTTTCGACATCGAGGCAGTCTGCGATCATTCGACGGACTTGCCGCATATGCTGCCCGGCCCTGCACAATTCGGTGAAGCCGCCGGTGCGTTGGGCATCACCGATAGCGACACTATCGTTGTCTATGACAGTGTCGGTCTTTTCTCGGCGGCTCGCGTATGGTGGACGTTTCGCATTTTTGGGGCCAAGAACGTTCGCATCCTCGATGGCGGCTTGCCGAAGTGGAAGGCCGAGGACCGACCGATTGAGACAGGCGACGTCAATCGGCCGTCGCGCGAATTCAACGCTCAGATGAACGTGGGGGCCGTCGCAATGCTCGCCGACGTGCGCATGGTGCTTGTGGATGACAGCGCACAGATCGTCGACGCGCGTTCGGCGGAGCGGTTCAATGGCAAGGCCCCGGAGCCGCGTCCCGGCCTGCGTTCCGGTCACATCCCACGGTCTTTCAACGTGCCCTATGATCAGGTGTTGGACAATGGCCGGCTTGCCTCGCGAGAGCGCGTTCAGAAGGCTTTTGCCGCTGCCGGCGTCGATCTCGACAAGCCGATCATCACGTCCTGCGGTTCCGGCGTCACGGCCGCGATCCTCACGTTGGCTCTGGAATCTCTCGGTAAGGAGCCAAGGGGACTCTATGACGGGTCGTGGTCGGAGTGGGGCTCGCGCCCCGATCTTCCGATCGAACGCGGCTAGAGGATGAGCCGGGCGCGGGCACGTGCACAGCCCGTTGCGCTCGTCACCGGCGGAGCGAAAGGTATCGGCCGCGCCATCGCCCATTATCTGCTCGCAATACGCTGGCGTGTCGGCATCGTCGACCTGCCCGAGAGTGGTATTCGCCGATCCTTTCCGCGAGGCACCCGCAACGTCCTGCTCTACGAGGGCGATGTTGGCGTGGAAGAAACGGCCGAACGCGCGATTGCTGCGCTTCTCGAGCGCTTCGGGCGGCTCGATGCGCTCGTCTCCAATGCCGGTATTATGATCCGCAAGCCATTGCGGCGACTCACCCTGGCCGAATGGCATCACGTCATCGACAGCAATCTAACCGGGTTGTTTCTTTTTGCGCGCGCCGCTGAAAAGCCATTGCGCAAGGCGCGGGGCGCCATCGTTTCAATTGCCTCAACCCGCGCGTCGATGTCGGAGCCCGACACCGAATCGTATTCTGCGACCAAAGGCGGGATCGTCGCCCTCACCCATGCGCTGGCGATCAGTCTCGGCCCCGATGTCCGCGTGAATTGCGTCAGTCCGGGCTGGATCGAGACCAAAGACTATAGCGCTTTACGGCGTAAGGATCATAAGCAGCACCCGGTAGGCCGCGTCGGCAAACCGCAGGACATCGCCGAGATCGTCGCCTGGCTTCTCGACGGCGAACGTTCGGGTTTCGTCACTGGCGCAAATTTTGTCGTCGACGGCGGCATGACCCGCAAGATGATCTACGAGGAGTGAACTCGTCTCATCCTGCCGCGGTCTGGTTTATGATGCTCGCAAGGAGGCCGTCATGATTTTCCGTCAACTCTTCGACAGCACGTCCGGCACCTACACTTATCTCATCGCCAGCCGTCACGGCGGCGAGGCGCTAATCATCGATCCGGTCTTGGAGCGAGTTGATCGCTACCTGCAGCTCGTGCGCGAGCTTGACCTCAGGCTGGTCAAAGCGGTCGATACTCATTTGCACGCCGATCACGTCACTGGCCTCGGCGCGCTTCGCGACCGTACCCACTGCATTACGGTGATGGGCGAACAGACCCATGCCGACGTCGTCTCCATGCGCGTTGCCGAAGGCGATCACATCGAGATCGAGGGATTGCGCCTCGATGTTCTGTATACGCCCGGCCACACCGACGATTCCTATTCGTTCCTGCTCGCCGACCGTGTTTTTACTGGCGATACATTGCTGATCCGCGGCACCGGGCGCACCGATTTCCAGAACGGCGACCCGCGGGCGCAGTATGATTCCCTCTTCAACAAGCTGATGAAGCTGCCGGACGAGACATTCGTCTACCCCGCGCACGACTACAAGGGCGACACCGTCTCGACCATTGGCGAGGAGAAGTTTTTCAACCCTCGCCTCAAGGTCAAATCGATCGACGAATACGTCGACCTGATGAACAACCTCAAGCTGCCGAACCCTAAGATGATGGACGTGGCAGTGCCGGCCAACATGCATGTTGGCTTGCACCAGGAGGAAATCGCCCGCAAAGGCTGGGCACTGACTGCGTCGGAGGCGATCAAGTTGAACGGCCGACCGGACGTCTCGATTATCGATTTGCGCGAAAAAAGCGAGCGTGAAAAGCACGGAATCATTCCAGGCTCGCTGCATGCGCCGTATCCGGAGTTGCCGGAGCAGATCAATGCCGGCGGCATGCTGCACGAATTGGCGGCGGCAACGGGCAAGCGGTTGATTTTCTACTGTGCCTTCGGCGAGCGCTCGGCAATGGCGGTGCAGGCGGCACAAGATGCAGGTCTCAAAACGGCCTGCCATATCCAGGGCGGCATCGACGCCTGGAAGAAGGCCAACGGACCCGTTACGCGGTGACGCCGCGGAACGCGTCGCCGGACCAGATCGAATTCCAAACCGCCAAAAATTCGAAAGCCGCAGGACCGTGTCCTACGGCTTCCGTTTTGGCGCCCGCTGCGGGGAGGCGAAAATCAGCGAGCGCCAACGCAATCGCTTGTTTATAGCTAGAGCTGCGAGTCCTGATCGCCGTCCCCGCTCTCGCCCATCATAGAATGCATGCGACCGTTGGGGCCCTGGTCGTTTTCTCCGAACCGCCGCCAGTTGTGGCGCCAGCCGTGCCCCTCGGGGCCCATGCCGCGACCGTCGTGGCCGTAACCATAACCTTGGCGCCAGCCGCCGTTGCTCTCATTGCGGGCGTGCATGCGGTAATGCGGTCGCAAGATGCGCGCCAGCATCGTGAACCGGCTCTTCTGAGCGTCAGTCAGGCTCATGTAGAGCGGCGCACCTGCATCGGCGATATGCTTGAGAGCAGCACTGGTCTTGGACAAGTTGTCGGCGCGCCGCGCCATCCGATCGAACGGACTCGCCGGCGGCTGCTGGTCAGCGGCTTCACGCGCTTGCCTGCTCTGCGTGCGCAACGCAATCATGTCGCGCAGAGCCTGCTCGAAAGCCGGCCAGTTCTTCGCCTGGTCGGGCGTAAGCTCGAGACCGGCTTTGAGTGCCGCTATGCGAGCGTCGGCAAATGCAGCCCGATCCTCCGGGCTTAACTGCTGGCGGTGCTCCGCGCGCGGACCGTTACCATCGAACCTTCGATGGCCGCCGAATTGCTGTTGCGCATAGACGATCGAAGAGCCGGCGATCGCGAGAATTGCTGTCGCGGCTATCACAGGCTTGAGCATTGTAACCCTCCACGGATCATTTGTTGTCGAAGTAGAGGGCTGGCCAAACTATAAGACAAGTTAAACTTTTTTCAGGAAAGGCTCATGACGAGATTACAAGTCGGTAATGTTTTTGATCGCCGAATGTATTATTTGATTTCGAAAACGTGTCCGACGATCCATTACGAGTATTATTCGCTTTAATAACAATCTGCATACGCTCGCCGTTCCGATCAGTGCAATATTTGCTGCAGGAAAAGCCGCGTGCGCTCGTGTTGCGGATGATTGAAGAAAGCGTTTGGTTCGTTGATCTCCACGATCTGTCCGTCATCCATGAAGATCACGCGATCCGCGACCTGGCGTGCAAAACCCATCTCATGAGAGACGACGAGCATCGTTATTCCATCACTGGCGAGTTCCACCATGGTATCGAGCACTTCCTTGACCATCTCCGGATCGAGCGCCGATGTCGGCTCGTCGAACAGCATGATGTTCGGGTTCATGCATAACGCGCGCGCGATCGCCACCCGCTGCTGCTGGCCACCCGAGAGGCGCGCTGGATATTTGTGCGCCTGCTCCGGAATCTTCACACGCGTGAGATAGTTCATGGCGATCGCTTCGGCGTCGTGCTTGGGCATATGCCGTACCCAAATTGGCGCGAGCGTGCAATTCTCGAGCACGGTGAGGTGCGGAAACAGGTTGAAATGCTGAAACACCATGCCGACGTCGCGACGAACCGCAAGGACTTGTTTCGGATCCTCGGTCAATTCGATGCCGTCGACCACGACGCGACCGCTCTGCCAATCCTCCAGACGGTTGACGCAGCGCAGCAGCGTGGACTTTCCACCGCCCGAAGGACCGCAGATGACGATGCGCTCGCCGCGCATGACCTTGAGATTAATGTCGCGCAAAACGTGGAAATCGCCATACCACTTGTTCAGCCCAATGACTTCCACTGCCGCTTCGGGCCGCGAAGTCGTCGCGCTTGAATCCGCCGGACCCTTGTCCATTGCGTCCCTTTCAACGCCGGCTTGCGCGGGCCAGTCGAACTTCCACTCTCCGCGCATAGCGCGACATGGCATAGCAGCAGGCGAAGTAGAACAGCGCCGCGAACGCATAGCCGGTGACGCCGATGGTTGGGCTCGCCCATCTCGGATCGCCACGCGCCGCTTCGATCGTACGCAGAAAATCGAATATCCCGACAATGAAGACGAGCGTCGTGTCTTTAAATAGACCGATATAGGTATTGACGATATTGGGCAGCGTTACTCGTAACGCCTGCGGCAGAATGACCAGAGCTGTCATGCGCCAATACGTCAACCCCAAGGCCTGCGCCGCCTCGTATTGACCGCGCGGGATGGCCACGAGGCCGCCGCGCACCACCTCCGCCATATAGGCGGACGCAAACAGCGCAACGCCGATCAGTGCGCGCACCAGCTTATCGGGGGCAAAGCGTTCGGGCACGAACAAAGGCAGCATCACGCTGGCCATGAACAGCACCGTAATCAGCGGCACGCCGCGCACAAATTCAATGAACATCACCGAAAGCACCCGGATCGCCCGCATTTGCGAGCGGCGTCCCAAAGCAAGGAGAATGCCGAGCGGCAGCGAAAACACCATGCCGATGGTTGAGACCACGATCGTCACCAGCACGCCGCCCCACAGCGCCGTCGGCACCTCGACGAGCCCGATCCACGGGAGACCGTGCAGCAGGACGTATGAGAGAAGCGGCAGAACGACGAAAAAATAGACCGCGCCAATGCCACGACGCGGCGCCGATAGCCACAACACCCAGCCGATGCCAAACGCCAGGGCGGCGAAGAAAGTGTCCACCCGCCAGCGCTCCCCGACCGGATAGAAACCGTAGACGAAATAAGACAGCCAGGCGCGGACAAAGGCCCAGCAAGCGCCGGGATAGGGGTGCGCCGGCGACGCAATGCAAGCCTCTCGGCCGCTGCCCGACCACACTGCGTCGATCAGAAAGAATCGGATGAGCGGCGGCAATGCCCAAGCAACGAACAACACGCTCATCAAAGTGAGTGCGATATTCGTGGGTGACGAAAGGAGATTGGCGCGGATCCATCCGGCGGCACCACCGTGTGCCGGCGGTGGCGGCAACCTCTCGGCCGGCGTTTGGCGGAGAAAGTTGAGCGGCGTGTCGGAGAGTGAAGCCATGGCCGTCAACGCTCCGCGGTGGCGATCGCGCGCCCGTACAAACTCATTAGCAATGACGTGAACAGGCTGATCGCCAGATAGACTGCCATGGTAATGGCAACGACTTCGACCGCCTGACCGGTGATGTTCAAAACCGAACCGGTAAAGACTTGAAAGAGCTCGGGATAGCCGATGGCGACGGCAAGGGAAGAGTTCTTGATGAGGTTGAGATACTGGCTCGTCAGCGGCGGAACGATGACGCGCATCGCCTGGGGCACGATGACCAGGCGCAGCGTCAGTCCGGACCGCAAACCGAGCGCATTGGCGGCCTCTGTCTGACCGCCGGGCACCGCAAGCACGCCAGCGCGCACGACCTCGGCGATGAAGGCCGCCGTATAAACCGAGAGCGCGATCAGAAGCGCGGCGAACTCGGGCAGAATTTCAAGGCCGCCGCCGATATTGAAGCGGCCCATTTCCGGAAAGCTGAAGGACAGTGGATCGCCCGCAAGCACAAATGTTGCGAGAGGCAAGCCGCAAATGAGGCCCAACGCGGGCCAGAGGATTGGCGGTTGAACGCCGGTGCGCTCCTGCCGCCGCCGCGCCCACAGCCGCAACAGAACCGCCGCCGCGAAACCCAAGAGCAGCGCCAGCAATACCGCGCCAAAGCCGGGGCCAAATTCCGGCCGCGGCAGAAACAGCCCGCGATTGTTGAGGAACGCTCGCCCCGGCAGAGCAATGCTGCTGCGCAATTCCGGCAGCGACTTCAGCACTGCGTTGTACCAAAACAGAATCTGAAGAAGGAGCGGAATATTGCGGATCAGTTCGACGTAGCCTCCCGCCAATCGTGCCACCAGCCAATTGCGCGAGAGCCGCGCGATGCCGATGAAAAAGCCAAGCAAGGTAGCCAGCACGATGGCGAGACCGGAGACAAGAAGTGTATTGAGCAAGCCAACCCAGAACGCGCGCCCAAACGTCGACGTGCTTGCGGAATAGGGAATCAGCGTTTGGCTGATGTCGAATCCGGCGGTGTTGTTCCAGAAGCCGAATCCTGTGGCGATATGAGCGTGGGCAAGGTTCTCCGCCGCATTGTAGGCCGCGGCGCCGGCAATGCCGACGACCAAACCAACAAGCGCCATCTGAAACGCAATATTGCCGATCCAGCGCGTGCGGCGCGCTGTCAAAACTACCGGTGATCTGGCCAGCCGATCGGCCACTGACTTGTCGACTTCACTCACGGACCGGCCCGTGACGGCAACGTCGTGCGAGCCACGAAAGGCTCAGCGAATAGGCAAACCGTATTGGAGCCCGCCCTTCGTCCACAGCGCGTTGAGGCCACGAGAAATTTTCAAAGGCGAGCCTTGACCGACGTTGCGCTCAAAGCTCTCGCCATAATTGCCGATAAACTTGATAATGCGATAGCCCCAATCGTTGGTGAGGCCAAGCGCTTCGCCGAACTGACCCTCGGCACCAAGCAATCGCCGGATTTCCGGATTGTCGGACTTCTTCTTCTCGTCGACGTTGGTTTTTGTTACGCCAAGCTCCTCGGCGTCAAGCATGGCGAAATGTGTCCAGCGCACGATATCTTCCCAATTGTCGTCGCCTTGCCGCACCGCAGGACTGAGTGGCTCCTTGGAGATGATCTCCGGCAGCACAATGTGCGCAGTCGGATCGGCAAGCAGCACACGCTCGCCGTAAAGGCCCGACGAGTTGGTCGTGTACGCGTCGCAGCGGCTCGAATTCATAGGCCTTGATGGCCTCGTCCGCCGTCGCAAACGTCACGGTCTTGAGCGACATATGATTGGACCGGAAATAATCAGCAAGATTGAGCTCCGTCGTCGTGCCTTGCTGCACGCAGACCGAAGCATCGTTCAATTCGAGCGCGGAGCTTACTTTCAAAGCCTTGCGGACCATGAAGCCTTGTCCGTCAAAGAAATTGACGGCCGCGAAATCGATACCGAGCGAAGTATCGCGCGACATGGTCCAGGTCGTGTTGCGCGACAGCACGTCGATTTCGCCCGATTGCAGGGCCGTGAAGCGGTTTGCCGCGGTCAGCGGCACGAATTTGACCTTGGTCGGATCGTTGAAAATCGCGGCCGCAATGGCGCGGCAGAAATCGACGTCGAACCCCACCCAGTTGCCTTGCGAGTCGGGCATGCCGAAACCGGCCAGGGTGCCATTGGCGCCGCAAATCAGTTCGCCCCGGTCTTTGACCGTCTTGAGAGTCTGCGACCACGCCGTTTGCGTGGCGAACGCAAGCGTCATTGCAATGGCAAGTGCCGTAACTACACGTTTCATGATCAAGCCTTTCAGCAGGAATCGCGCGCCAGAGTACAATAATTCGGCACGCCCGAGGCATGTCCCAGCCGGGCGCCATCTGAGAACGATCGCGCTGCTAGGTCAAGGGGTTGACGAGACCGTTCCTTGCCAGGGTAATGGCGCAAACGGCCTAATAGCCTATAGCACACGAAAGACACAGGAATGAACGATAGCAGCTCTGACGGACCTCCGCCGCCGCGCCGGCCGGAGACGCATGTGGTCACGGGCGGCCGCGATCCGCAATCCCACCACGGCTTCGTCAATCCACCAGTCTATCACGCCTCGACAGTGCTCTATCCGAGCGCCGAGGATTTCGTCGCCCATCGTGCGCGTTACCAATACGGACGGCGTGGCACGCCGACCACGGAGGCGCTCGAACTCGCGGTGCAAGAACTCGAAGGTCCCAATTGCGCCGGCGTGGCGCTGCTCCCGTCGGGGCTCGCGGCAATCTCGACGGCGCTATTGTCCGTCGTGCATGCCGGCGATCATTTGCTGGTCACCGACAGCGCTTATGGCCCGACTCGAAATTATTGCGATAAAGTCCTCCAGCGCTTCGGCGTCTCTACCACCTACTACGATCCCGGCATTGGATCCGAAATTGCCGCGCTGCTTCGGCCGAACACGCGCGCCGTTTATCTCGAAACGCCGGGTTCGTTGAGTTTTGAAATGCAGGACGTGACCGCGATCGCCGAGGCTGCTCACGCCAAGGGCGCGATCGTGCTCACAGACAATACCTGGGCCAGCCCACTCTATTACCGGCCGCTCGATTTCGGCGTCGATCTCTCGATCCAAGCCGGCACAAAATATATCGGCGGCCATTCGGATGTGATGCTCGGGACGGTTTCGGCCAACAGCGCACACCTGGCAAGCCTGAGAGAGACTGTCCGCTTGAGCGGGCTCTGTGTGGGTCCGGACGATGTCTTTCTCGGTCTGCGCGGATTTCGCACGCTCGCGGTGCGACTCGATCGCCATTACAAATCCGGACTTGCCGTTGCACGCTGGCTGGAGCAGCGGCCGGAGGTACTGCGGATGCTGCATCCGGCAATGCCGAGCCATCCGGGCCACGCACTTTGGAAGCGGGATTTCAGTGGCGCTTCCGGCCTCTTCAGCATGGTACTCAAACCGGTACCGCAGAAGGCCGTCTACGCCTTTCTCGACACCCTCGAGCTGTTCGGTATCGGCGCCTCATGGGGCGGCTATGAGAGCCTCGCAATTCCGTTCGACTGCGCGCCGGTCCGCACCGCCACGCGCTGGGAGCCAGGCGGTCCAACCGTGCGATTCCACATCGGCCTCGAGGCCGTCGAAGACCTTCTCGGCGATCTTGAGCGCGGCTTTGCGGCGCTCGCGGTCGCGGCCCGCAGTTAAAGCGCAATCTCGATAGCCCCGAGCGGCATTTGATACGGAGTTGCTTCCACAAAGCGCTCAAGCGGCGGAAGCTGCCGTCTTTCGCTCATGCAGAACGAAATAAAGATTGCGCAAATAGACAAACACGCCGAAGCCTTGGCCGGCGATGAACACCGGATCTCGGCGGTAAAGCGCATAGAGGAAAAGCAGCACGCCACCGCCGATGGAAAACAGCCAGAATGCGAGCGGAATCACACTGCGCCCGGCGCGCTCCGAGGCGATCCATTGCACCAGAAAACGCATGGTGAACAGGGCCTGAGCAATAAAGCCCAGCAGCACCCACCAATCGAGTCTGGTGACGAAAACATCTTGCAAGTAGGCGCCCACGGCGCGCGACAAATCAACGAGCAAGGGTCACCTCCTCATATTGCGGAACACGCTTTCGACGGCGGATGAGCCACCACACGCCAAGAAGGTCAAGGATACCGACCCAGAGGCGATCCCAAAGCCCGTAGTTCGACACACCGTGCCGGCGCGGCCGATCGACCACATCGACGTAGCCGACATCAAATCCTTCACGCCGCACCAGCGCCGGCAGGAAACGATGAAGGCCATCGAAATAAGGCAGCGACAAGAAAAGATCGCGGCGAAACGCCTTCAGGCCGCATCCCGAATCCCGGGTGCCATCTTTCAATATTGCGCCGCGCACGCTGTTGGCGATCCGTGACTGCAGTTTCTTGAAGCCCGTCGCCTTGCGGCCGATACGCTGTCCGGCCACAAGGCCGAGACGCGGCCCACCCGCTTCGAGTGATGTGATGAGAGCCGGAAGGAAGGCTGGATCGTTCTGTCCGTCGCCGTCAAGCGTGACGATAATCGGCGCGCGCGCCATTGCCACGCCGGTTCGCACGGCCGCCGACTGGCCGCAGGACTGCGCATGCCAGATCTGCCGTAGCCATGGCCGTTGCGCCATCAAATCGCGCAGCTCCGTTTCGGTGCCGTCGCTTGAACCGTCATTAACGTAGACGATCTCGAAGGCGCGCCCCTGCAACGCAGTTGCGATTTCGGCGACAAGCGGCGCAATGTTGCCGGCTTCGTTTTTTGCCGGCACGACCACAGTCACGGCGGGATCGTATCCGTTACTCTGCGACATTTCCGAAGCTTCTAAAGGGCATCCTGGTCGGGTTCAATCAGCGTCGGTCTCGGCTAGCGCCGAGCCGCGGCCTGACGCAAAGCGGACACGACCCGCCTGAGTGACGGCCCCGGACACGCCCGCAAGTTGCTCGGCAAAAACACCAGACGTCGGGCGGCAAACCAGCGGCGCACCAAAAGCGCTCCGACGACCCCGACCAGGGCGCCAGCAATCACATCGCTTGGATGATGGGCGAGCACGACCACGCGACTGAACATGATGATAAGCGCATAGAGCCACATGACACCACGCGCGCGTGGCCAGATCGCCCCGATGGCGATGGCCGCCGAGGCGGCCGTCGTTGCGTGCCCGGATGGCATGCTGGCGTATTCGGGGCGCCATACAAACGGCATGTAAGCAAATGGATCGTCATGGCTGCCGACGTAGGGCCGCGCCCGACCGATCAGGCGCTTGACGATCGTGACGAACAGGCCCGGAGCACCAATCGCCAGGAACAAGAATCCGAAACGGGCTGCGAGCAATGAAAGCGCGCCCTGCGCGACGCGTGGCAAAGCCGGTGAAAGCGCCGCCGCGAGGTAGAGGAGAATGAATCCGAACGGAAAGAGGAACCAACCCGACAGGCCGAAGTTCGTGATTTCCTCGAATGCATCGATGAATGGCCGCGGCAGTTGCCGCGCCCAGCTGCTCGCCGCGGTATCCAAATAAAACATGCAAGCGACGATGACGAACAGCAGCGTGACAATCACCGCATAGGCGATTGAGGGCGGCCGAGGCGGCCGTGCTCGCGGTGCGCGCGCAAGAGCGACGACCCACTGCCCCAGATTGGTGAGCGTATCCTTCAGCAGCGATGAGCCATAGTTGGACGCACCGACGGCAGAACCGGTCTGCTGTACCGATTTGACGCCATCGGACGGCGCCGGCGTCACGCTCATGGCGCGCCTTCCGATCGGAACACCGCCACGGTGAATTGCTGACCGTTGCTGAAATTAAAAGCCTCGATATTGGGTTCGCGCTTGTAACGCAGGCCGACCGCTTCGGCGCGAAGCGCGAACGCACGCTCTTGATGGGTATCGACGAAGGCAAAGCGACATCCGCCTTGGCGCAGGAAATCGGCCGCACTGGATGCGTCCGTCAATCGGGTAGAGGTGCCGGCGAGAAACACCAGGCTCGGCTCTTCATATCCCACACTCGCGGCGACCGGATGTTCGCAACTGGAACGCCGCAACACGTCGGCGAACGTCACGCTGGGAAATACCGGCACCAGCGACGGCACAACGACCGCATAGATACCGAAGGCCATCAGCGCTGCTGCCGCACTGGCACGCACAAAAGAGCGTTCAGCGCCATCTTCCTCATACAATTGCCAGGCAAAGAGCCCGCACACGATCGCGCCGGCGAAGAACGGCCAGGCGAACAGCGCGAGGTCGCGGTTGACCACGACTGCGCCGATGACGGCGATAATACTCATCATGATCGGAACAAAGAGCCACCACATGAGGCCGCGCACAAGCCACAGTCGGCGCGACAGCACCTTCGACTCCACCGCGCCGGCGATGAGGATGGCGATCGCCGGATAGAGCGGCAGCACGTAATGCGGCAACTTGGTCACGACGAGTTCGAAGACGATCCACGATGGGATCAGCCACGCGAGAAGAAATCGCGCGGCCGGTTCGCGGCGCACCGCCCACACGGCGGGCGTCGCCAGTCCCGCCAGCATTGAGGCGGGAAAGAAGGTCACAAAGAACAGGACAAGATAGAGCCCCGGCGGCGCGCCGTGGGTCTCCTTGGAACTGGCGATCTTCGCCAGCATGTCTTCGCCCACGGAATCGACGAGGAATGTACTGCCGACGCGGAGGTAGATCGCGATGAACCAGGGCAACACGATGAGAAAGACCCAACCGAAGCCGGCCAGCGGGCGTAACGCCAGCAGCCAGCGCCCTGAGCGTTCCAAGATCGAGAGCGTCGCGGCAGCAAGCCCGACGAACATCAAGATCAACGGCCCCTTGATGAGAATACCGGCAGCGATCGCGGTCCAGAACACGGCGAGCATGCCCCGACCCGGTCGCGCGCTTAAGTCATCACGCGGCGCCATGTAGACGCGCGCCAGCACGGCCATGGCGGGAACGACGGTGAAGAGCAGCATGGCGTCGGTCTTGGCGAGCCGCGCTTCGACTCCGAGTAGCGTCGAACTCGCCATCATCAAAGCGGCCAGCAGCGCGCCGCGGCGGCTGACGAAAGCAAGTGCGCACCAGTAGGTCGTCAGCACAGCGCCGATCGCGCCCAGCAGCGACGGTATACGGTAAAGCCAAATGGTTGTGCGGGCGCCGCGAACGCCAAGCGCCTCAGCGGTCCTTACGGCCGCCGCCTGCAACCAGTAGATGCCGACCGGTTTTTTGTAACGCACCTCGTCCTGGAAGCGGATGTCGATGTAATCGCCCGTCTCGATCATCTGCTTGGTGGCTTGCGCGAACCGGGCTTCATCGCGATCGACCGGGGGGATCTGAAAAAATCCGGGCAAGAACAGAATGAGCGAAGCGAGGACGAGCATCGCCACGGCGCGGCCATGTCCGCTCGCAGCAAAATCAAAAAATGAGGCCAGCCCATTTGCCGGCCAAAAAGGCCGCGCCGCGGTGCCGCTGGTCGTACTCATGCCCCTGCCGCTGTTCTCGTCGCCCTGCCCGGCCCCGTCCGATTCAGAGCGTGAGCTCTGACTCGTTGCTGGCGCATGATCTTGTCCGAAAAGTGCCACTGCGCCCTGGATCACGTCCCGGATGTGCGATTTCAGGATCACACCCTAAATACCAGCCGACAATAGAGAAATCCGCTCGGGCGGGGAAGCGCAACCGAAACCTGGGGGGCGTTCCCAGACTTCTGTAGGGGGCGCTATCGTGCCGCGCCCGCCTGTCCTCGATTTTCACAGGGCGAGATCGGGCAAGCGGTACTCGCAGCCCGGATGATGCCCGTCGCCGAGGCGTGGTCGTCGACCCGGACGACGACACTGTCAGTCGCGCCCGACGAGTCGATGACCGTGACGCGCGAAAAGCCGGGACCCGCGGGCTCGAAGAAAAGCGATCCCGGCTCTCGGGCCGGAACCGGATTACCGTCGACGAGGACGGTCAGCGGGGCTGCCGCCCCCGTGACCTTGAGGGGCACCGGATCTGGCTTGCCATCGGTCTCCGAGAGATCGAGCCGGGCGCCGTCGGGCGGATAGAGGATATGGAGCGACGGCCGCGATGCGCCGGCGAGACGCTCGGGCAGGAAGTGGCGCAGCGGCGGTGGCAGCTTGGCATTCGACGCCATGAGGACACCTTTGGGCGGGCGCGGCAGCACTGCCGGGGTCCCAGCCCGGGCAAACGCCTCGAACAGGATCGGGGCCGCCGCCGAGCGGCCAACCAGACCCGGCACCGGCGCACCGTCAGGGCGGCCGACCCATACGCCGATGGTGCGCTTGCCGTCGAAACCGACCGACCAGGCGTCACGGTAGCCGTAGCTGGTGCCGGTCTTGAAAGCGACCCGAACCGGCGTACCGTTTTCCGGCGGCGGCGTGCCGAGCAGGATGTTCGCCACATACCAAGCCGCAAACGGCTCCATCAGCCGGCGCGCCTCCGGCGCGGACGCGCCAGGTCGCTCCGCGAGTGGCAACGTGGTGCCCAACCGCGCAATGCCGGAATAAAGCATCACCAGATCGCCAAGTCTGATGCCGACGCCGCCGAGCCCAACGGCGAGTCCCGGAGTGTCGCCCTCGGGCAGCACAAGGGCGGCGCCGGCTTGTGCGAGACGAGCGGACAGCCGGCTCGGCCCAACCTGATTAAGGACCGCGATTGCCGGAACGTTGAGCGAGAGTTGCAGCGCCTGGCGAACCGTCACCGTACCCTGAAACGTCGAGTCGAAATTCTTCGGCGCGTAGGTGCCGTAGCGGATGGGCCGATCTTCGATCAACGTCTCCGGGTGAATGAAACCGTCTTCGAACCCCAGACCGTAGATGAAGGGCTTCAAGGTCGAGCCCGGCGAGCGCAGCGCCTCGGTCATGTCCACTTGGCCGGCATGGCGCTGATCGAAATATGCTGGCGAGCCAATGCGCGCCTCGACGGTGCCGGTCGCGTTGTCGACGATGACAATCGCAAGCGAAACGTCCGGCCCGAACGCCGCCGCCAGCGTGCGAGCCCGCTCCCGCGCGAGGTCTTCCAGAGTCTTCTGCAAGGTCGCGTCGATGGTGAGCCGAATTTCGCCGGCAGTGGGCGACTCGGCAATCGCCCGATCCGCTGCAAGCGGCGCCAGCATCGGCATCGCCAGACGGCTCGTTGGCACCGGTTCGGTCTTGGCAAACGCGATCTCATCAGCCGGCACCGCTCCGGTCTCGGCAAACCGATCGAGAACGCGATCACGCGCCGCCCGCGCCGCAGTAGCGGAACGATCGGGCCGTCTCAGCTCCGGCGATTGCGGAAGGGCAACAAGCAGCGCCGCTTCGCCGAGCGTCAGCCGGCGCGGTTCCTTGCCGAAATAGGCGAGAGACGCGGCGCGGATACCCTCGATGTTACCGCCATAGGGTGCAAGCTCGAGATAGAGCGATAGGATCTCGTCCTTCGTCAACGCGCGCTCGATCTCGATCGCCCGCACCATCTGCCGGAGTTTTCCGGAAAGGTCGCGCCCGTGCCGACCTTCCAGAAGGCGTGCCACCTGCATGGTGAGCGTCGAGGCGCCGGAGCGAATGTGACCCGTGCTCACGAGTTGAAACGCAGCGCGCGCCAACGCCAGCGGATCGACGCCATGATGGGCGCGAAAGCGCTTGTCTTCATACGCAAACAGCACATCGAAGAAGCGCGGGTCGACGTCCGCGACCGTCGCCGGCAAACGCCAGCGCCCTTCTCCAGTGGCGTAGGCGCGCAGCAATCGGCCGTTGCGATCGAGCACGCGGGCCGAAAGCGCCAGGTCATGACCGAGTGGCGCGGGGCCGAGCGAAGCGATCCACCACGCGCCACCGATCAGTAATGCAACACACGCCAGCGACGCAGCGAGGGCCAGGAGGCGCAGCGTTTTCATTTCCCCGCCACGACCTCGACACTGCCGGTATCGGACCGGCCGAAACGGTCTGGCCGATACATGTCTTCGACGCTCGCCTGCGGCCGAACATATTTGCCGGGCGACACCGCGCGCACGACATAGGCGACGGTGAACACGGCGGGATCGCCGCTCTTGCGTTCGAACGCCGCCGTGAAACGGTCGTCGCGGAACTCGGAATTGACCGGCTCCTGCGCATCCGCAATCCAAGACAACGTCCCGGTATCGCCGGAAGAGACGAGATGTGGATTGTCGATCTCGAATCCCGCCGGCAAATAATCGGCGACCATGATGCGGCCGAACTGCGGCTGTGCCTCGGTGATCTTCAGCACTACCACGAGACGGGTATTCTGCTTCACTTGCTTTGGATCGACCGGATCGCCGTCAAGCGTGTAGGTCAGGCGCTCGATCTTGAAGCCTTTCTCCGCGGCAGGCTCCGGCGTCAACGGGGCGCCGGTGACTGTCACCACCGCTTTCGCATCATTGTCGCCAGTATTGGTAATCCGAAGCGGCGTATTCAGGTCGCCAGCGCGGATCGTACGGTAGAGTGTCCGGCTGATCGATTGTCCGCCGACGTCGAGCGAGACTTTGCCCGCGTCTTTCGCCATCGCGCTCGCCGCCATCAAAAGCCAGGCATTCTCTTGAGTCGACGTGGGCTGCAGGAAGGCCCGCGATGCCTCGACCCGCTGCACGGCCCCCTCCACGGTGGCGCGGCTGGCGTTGCCTTCGGCAGCGAGCGTCACCAGAGCGGCCGCGTCCCGCAATGTCGAGCCATAGTCCTCACGACTGACAAAGTCGGGTTGAGGCCGTGGTCCGAGTGAGGCCAAAGCCGCCGCATAGACGCGCTCTGCCCGAGCCCGATCACCGACCAAAGCCAATGCCGCCGCGACCTGAGCTTTGGCAATCGGCGTCGACAAGCTGTCAAGTTTGGCGTCGGCGAGGTAGCGCAGGTCGCCGATTGGCGCCTTGCCATTGCGCGCCAGCACGTAAAGGGCATAGGCGAGATCGGTGCCGCCGTTTTTGCTGGGATCGGTCGTCACTGCGATCGCATTGTGCAATCGGTCAAGCGCGAGCTTGAACGCGAGCTCGGGCACGGCGAATTTACGTTCGCGGGCGCGCGTCAGGAAGTCCGTGACATAGGAGTCGAGCCAGACGTCATCGCCGCCGGGGCTCCACAGTCCAAACGAGCCATTCGCGCCTTGACGCGCCAGGAGTTGCTCGATCGTGTCGCGAATGCGCTGATCGTTGGCACTGTCCGCCGGCAGATTGGCTTGCGCGGCAAGGTCGCTCACGTAGAGAAGCGGCATCGCACGGCTCGTGATCTGCTCCGAGCATCGGTACGGATAGCGGTCGAGCGCTGCAAGCAGGCTTGCTGCATCAAGCGCCGTCGACGAACCGACGGAGATCGAGACGCTTCCGGTGCCGGGTACCAGATCGGCGAAAAGATCTTTCGAGAGCGTCAGGCTATCGCCCTTCGCGATCGACTTCACGGTACGCCTTGCGAGGATTTGCGCCGGCGGCCTGACGGTCAACACAAAGCTGCGATCGAGCGCAAAACCGCCCGGCCCTGCAACACTGATCCGCACAGTACCGCTGCCTGCCGCGGTAGTGGTAATCGGAACGGTCACGGAGCCACGCTCTTTGGCGCGCAGCGTGAGCTTTTGATTGGCGCCGGCACCCGCCGTCACGGCGTCGGCCGTGGTCACCGCAATCGCATAATCGCCCGCCTGCCCTTCGACATTGTCGAGATCGAGATGCAAGGTCGAGCTATCATTCGGCAATAAGAAGCGCGGGAGTGTCGCGGTCAACACCACGGGATCGCGTACGATGACGTCGGTCGTCGCGTGACCAATCTTGTTTTTGCTCCAGGCCACCGCCATGACACGCAGCGAACCGGAGAAGTCAGGCACATCGAACGCCACCTCAGCGTTGCCGTCCGGGCCCACGGTGACGATGCCGGAATAGAGCGCTACGGGTGGACCGGTGGGCGGACTGCCTTGAAGCTGGGCACCTTCGTCGCCACCGCTGCGGATTTGGCCGCGGACGCCCTGCATGCCGTCGATCAGGTTGCCGTAGAGATCGCGGATTTCCGCCGAAAGCGCCCGCTGACCGAGATAATAATCGTCGGGCGACGGCGGCTTATAGTTCGTCAGGTTGAGGATGCCGACATCCACGGCCGCCACAACGACCCTCGCCTCCTCGCCGGCGGCGAGCCCACCGATCTTGACCGGAATACGCAAGTTCGCATTGGGCCGCATCAACGCCGGCGGTTTCAAATCGACCGTCAGCGTTTTTGCTGCGTGATCGATGGAGAACCACTGCACGCCAATTGAACGGCCGGGCATGCGCTGTGCGGGCGCATCAAGCGGACGGCGCAACGTCGCAACGATATAGGCGCCGGTCCCCCAATCGCTGCCGACCGGCATTTTGATCTGTGCGACGCCTTCCTTGACGTCCGCGCTCTGGCTTGCGAGCAGCCGGTCGCCGACGACGTTAAGCGTGACGCGTCCGGCGCTGCGGGCAGTGACGGCGACCGTCATGGTGTCGCCCGGGCGATACGCGCCCTTATCGAGCGCGATTTCGAGCATGTCGGGCGTGTCGGCACTTGCTTCGACATACCAGCCGGCATCGAACTCAACGGTGGTCGTCGGACCATTTGGCTGGGGCGAAGACACCGCAAGCCGATAGCGGCCGAAATGCACCGGAAGAGCGATGCGCGCCGCCTTGTCGATCGTCGTGTCGACGTCGCCATCGGCAATGCGCGACGTGGTGTGGACCGGCTCGAAATGCCAAGCGCCATCGCGCCGGTAGAATTGGTAGTGGGTCTCGACGCGCAACAGCTCATAGTGCAGGCCGCGCTGCGCCACGGCTGTGCCATCGGGCGCGGCGAGGATCACATCGAATGCAGCGTTCGCACCGTCGGCAAGCGAGCGGCCTGAGAAGAGTGGCTTGACCCCGATCATGTTGCCGCTTGCCGCAACGGGGAGCGTGATCTTGCGCTCGACCGCCCGTCCGCCGGATTCGGCCATGCGGATGGCAATCTGTGCCTCAAGCGGATGGGTGCTCGCCGGCGGCTTGTCGAGATTGATCGTCAAGCTCGCCTTGCCGGCCTCATCGGTCGCCGGCAGATCATCGAGCGTCTGCCGTATGGGATCGATCTCCTCGTCGGCGAGACCGAATTGATAGCCGGCAAATCCGGGACGCTCTTTTGCGACGGCAACCGTCATGTCGCCTTCAAGATCGAGACCGGCAGCAGGCGCGCCGTACAGAAAACGGCCTGCCACATCGATCTCAGCCGGCGACTTCTGCGAGATTTTGCCCGTCGGCGAGGTCAGATCGAACTCGATCCGGTCGGGAACGTAATCCTCGACCAGGAAGGTCGTCTCGCCGACCGGCGGCCGCTTCGGGTCGGTATAGGCGCTCACGTGCCAAGTACCGGTCGGCGCTGCGGCGGTAATCGGCAGAGTGAGAGCGTGACCGCCCAATCCTTGGTCCTGAAGGAGGGTGCGCTTGAACTCGACGCCGTCCGGACGCTCGACGACGAGGGTCAGCGGCACATTGAGCGCAGCAGCGCCCTGCGGATCACGCAGCAGCGCCGTGAGATAAACTGTTTCACCCGAGCGGTAGACGCCGCGCTCGGCGTACACGAACGCATCGAGTCCATTGGCTGCCGGGCGGCCCGAAACGCCGCGGTCGGTCAGATCGAAGGCCGGCGTTTTGAGACTGAGAAAAGCAAAGTCGCCTTGGGGGTCGGCCGCGGCGAGCAGCGCCGGAGCCGAAGCACCCTCACCGTTCGCCAGACCGGCTTCAAATTGCACATGACCGCTGGCATCGGTGCGGCGCGTCGCCAGCACCTCGTTGCCGCGCGAGATGAGCCGCACCTCGATGCCGCTCTTTGCATCCGTCGTCGCCAGCGAATTGACAAAGGCATGAATTCCGTCGTTGCCGGAGAATGCCGTCACGCCGAGATCGGAGACGATGAACCACTGGGTCGCCAGCGTATCGAAATTGTTGTCGACGTTCGCCGTTTCCTGCGGCTGCGCGACCATGACGTAGACACCAGGCTTGATATCGCTGATCGCCTGGTCGACGGGAAACGCCGTTGTGGCCTCGGTGTTGAGCGGCTGCTGCCCGACCGCGAGTTCGCCCTTCCAGATCGGGACGCCACGCGTATCTTTGAGCCGTTCGATATCGTAGCGGTCGAGGCCTCCCTGGAAATCGCCGCGCCCGTAACCGGCGCCCTCGATCGTGTCGATGAGATTGCGGTCACTGATGCGGAAGATCTGGACTTCCACAGCGCGGGTGTTGACGCTGATCACCGGAATGCCGCGCTGGCCGACGCGCGGCAGTACGTACGCCGTCGTCGAAAAGCGCACCGACGGACTGCGATCGCGGACGTAAATCTGGAAATCCGCGGATTTCGACAACGTCTCGTGAACCATCGACGGCAACCCGGGCCGCAACGTCACGCTGTAGGTTTCGCCGTGCTTTAATCCCTCGACGCAAAGCTGCTTTTCGGCGACGGACAGCGCCGGCTTGTCGGTGCCAGCGACCGCAACAAAAGGCTGGAAGTCAGTGCGAACCGGCAAATCTTCAGAGAATTGGAAACAGGCACGCGGCGAGGCCGTGTCGGCGTCGACGCTGTAATCGAGCACCCGGAAGCCATATTCATCACGCAGCCGCTCGTATTGCCCGCGCACGTCGGCAACCTCGCGCAGTTCGAGCGAAAGCCGAAGCGCGTCGAGCGCAGGCCGCCACAACTGCCGCTGGCTCATGACGGTACCGAGGAGCGAGAGGCTGTCCGCCTCCTCGTTACGATTATTGGTGCGCTCGTAGGCGATGTAGGCCGCGGTCGAAGCGCGCTCGAGCAGCATCGCGCGCTCGTTGTCGTTCGCCGGCCGGATTTGCAGAATGGCTTTCGCCAGGCGCAGCCATGTCGTCGCGTCGTTCGGCGCCGCGGCGACGATCTGGCCGAGAAGCGCCATTCCGGCGCGAAAATCGTTCTTGGCAAAGGCAGCATCGGCATCGCGCCGGATCTGCGCCACCGGCTTCGCCGGCGTCCCGGCATCCGATTTGATCTGCGCCTCCAGCGTAATCGCGCTGTCGGCAAGATCGCTGTCTTCGAATGGCTTATCCGCAGCGTATGCGGTGACAGACAAGAGGGTAAAACACGCGGCTGCAAGCACTGCCACGAGGCGTGCGCGCAAATGCGGAAACATCGATGGACTCCTCCCAGGTGGAACGGCACAATTCCGACCCACCAAACAACACATGAGACAAGGATCGTGTCGAGGTCGTGACCAAAACGACAAGTCAACCCTTAACTTTTTGCGACTGTCCAGAAGCAACTTTTCCAGAACAGCCAAGCGGTGGCGAGCCAGGCGGTGACATCGACTGCCTGACGCGCATGGTGGGCTAACCAGCAATCGCGAATTTAAGTCGCACGCGCCTTGCGGCACGTTCACCGCCGCGTGAAAAAAGTTGGCGCGTTTTCCGATTTATCGCGCCTTTCGCGGCGATGGTATTATATGTTGATCGCTGAACGGCCCCGTAGCTCAGGGGATAGAGCAACAGCCTTCTAAGCTGAAGGTCGGAGGTTCGAATCCTCCCGGGGTCGCCAATGATTTCAATAGCTTATGGCCGTTACTTGAAGATGCCGGGTGGCGAACGAAGGGCGCCCTCAGGCCGAGCTGACGGTTGAAATAAACGGCGGCGCCGCTGCCTTGCCGCAGCTTTACGGTGCTGTCCGCCGCCCGTATTATTGGTAAAGTATAAAAATAGTCGCGCTTCCTGGAGCGCACAATTCAAACCAGGATCACTCTCACTCATCACCATGGCGCGGTCCCTTATGTCACCGGATGTCATCTCCGATCTTGCGCCCACAGGTGTTTTACGCGCGGGCATCAACCTTTCGAACTTCCTCCTGGTGACAGGCACCAGCCCGACCGGCGATCCCGAAGGCGTCTCACCCGATATGGCTCGCGAGATCGCTTTGCGCTTGGACGTGCCAATCAAGTATGTGACCTACAAGTCGCCAGGCGAACTTGCGGATCAAGCGGCCAACAACGTTTGGGATGTTGGGCTGATAGGTGCGGAGCCGCAGCGGGCCGAGACGATAGCGTTTACTGCCGCCTATGCCGAAATCGAAGCGACATATCTGGTGCCGCCAGGCTCGGTCTTGAAAACAATCACAGACGTCGACGCGACCGGTGTGCGAATCGCGGTGACGGGTCGGAGTGCTTATGGCCTGTGGCTGGATCGCAACATCAAGCACGCTGAACTGGTGCGATCGGAGACTCTCGATAGCGCATACGAACAATTCGTCGGCGACAATTTGGACGCGCTCGCCGGTCTCAGGCCCAGGCTTCTTTCGGACCGGGAAAAGCTACCCGGCTCGCGCATCATCGATGGACGATTTACCTCGGTTCAGCAGGCAATCGGCACTGCCCGGAAAAACACGTCCGGTGCCGCATTCCTTCGCGATTTCGTTGAGGAAGCTAAGGCATCCGGCTTGGTCGCTCGTCTTATCGAGCGCCACAAGGTCCGTGGTCTCTCGGTGGCGCCGGCGGCCTGATCGGCGGAATGTCAAATCCAAAGCTCCGGTGGCACTTATATTTACTGATGGCCCTTTGATTCTAAACATTCATTAGCAAGACAGCCTGCCGAACCGGGATGCGAATATTAGAATCGGACCACGAGGAGATTTGGCATGGTAAATGAGCAAGTCCATGCCTTCGTTGATCAATTTGCAAAATTGCTGGAGCTTGCCGGGGTGGCAATCATCATTGGCGGGATTCTTCTGGCGACAGTGACCTTCATCCGCGACGGTTTCCGTACAAGGGATTGGCGCACAGTTTATCCCGGTTACCGGTCAGACATTGGGCGCGGCATCCTGCTTGGACTCGAATTGCTCGTTGGCGCCGATATTATCTCGACCATTACCGCTCCCCTTACATTTGCGAGTGTCGGGCTACTTGCCGCGATCGTGGGCATCCGCACATTCCTCAGTTTCTCACTGGAAACGGAAATTGAAGGGTGCTGGCCTTGGCAGCGGGCTACCAAAGAAGCTGGGACGCGAAGCGGCATGGAGCCTGACCGCTGAGCACGCCATCGTTTGGGGAGCCTGCGATGGCCTCCGGTACAAGCACATTCCGCCTACCACCTCATCGACACAAAGAGCGATTTAGCGGATTGTCATGGGTATGATGCCCGGGAAGGTCGCAAGCCGCCCCGTAAGACAACGGATTTTCGACCGGGAAGCGCAGCCAAACGTGAGGCGGCAATCCAGGAACCGCAAGAAGTGATCGACAATACAATTTATCTCGCGACCATCTGGATCATCCCCGTGATCATCGCCATCACGTTTCATGAGGCGGCGCATGGCTATCGTCGCCCATCTTCTTGGGGACGATACGGCATGGCGTCTTGGCCGCGTCAGCTTCAATCCATTCAAGCACGTCGACCCTTTTGGGACGGTCCTGTTGCCCGGCGTTCTGCTGCTGATGCACGCGCCATTCTTGTTCGGCTATGCCAAGCCTGTTCCGGTCAATTTTCGGGCGTTGCGCAGCCCGCGGCGCGATATGGTGCTGGTCGCGGCAGCGGGGCCCGCCATGAATCTCGCCCTGGCGATCCTCGCCGCGCTCATGTTCCACGTCGTCGGTTATCTGCCGCTGACCAGCGCACAATGGCTGGCCGACAATTTGAAGAATGCTCTCATTCTCAATGTGGTGCTGGCCGTCTTCAATCTGTTTCCGCTGCCACCGCTCGATGGGGGACGCATCTTGGTCGGGATTCTTCCAAAACCGCTCGCGGCACCCATCGCCCGGCTGGAACCGTACGGGTTAGCAATCCTGATCGGTCTCCTTATCGTGCTGCCGATATTGGGAGCCCAGCTGGGGATCAATCTGAGTATCGTCTCGCGAGCGCTCGCCATTTCAACCGGCGCCATCATCGACGCCATCCTCCACTTCACCGGCAACACTTAGACCGCAGATCGAAATCCCCGCAAAACCCGAACGAAGGCCTCCGCGTCGCCTGCATCGCCGGAACGGTAGCGGCTTTTATCCGCGATGACGTTTTTCGGGACGGGTGCCCTATCGCTTCCTATTCGACGCAGATCCGCGAGCCGTTTGCAGGCTCGCAGTCGTCAGCGCCGCAAGAATCATTCGAACGATCTCCCGCGGGCGCGGCTCGATCGACACGACGATGGGATTTTCGTCCGGCTCCGGCTCCTCCAGCGCATCGAACTGACTCTGCAACAATCCCTGCGGCATAAAATGCTCATGACGCGTGGCAATGCGGCGGCCGATCAGTGACATGTCGCCTTTCAGATAGATCAACCGCACGTCGGGGCGATCGCCGACGATGACGGCGCGATAGCTTCGCTTGAGTGCAGAGCATGCAATAACGGCGTGATGACCGTGGCGGCGGGTCGCATCGATGAACTCGGCGATCGCATCGAGCCACGGCCAGCGGTCTTCATCCGTTAGCGGCTCTCCATTATGCATCTTCTCGATGTTGCTCGCCGGATGAAACCAGTCGCCGTCTTCGAAATCCCATTGGAGCGAAAGCGCGATTTGGGTCCCGATCGTCGACTTGCCCGAACCGGACACGCCCATCACCACCAGCACGGACGGCGGAGCTGATGCGCTCGCGATCGACGCGATTCTCGGCTCGACGCCCGGCGGTGCAATCACGCGATCGTCCGCCATTGACGTCCGCTCCGCTCAAGCAGCACCTCGGCCGCTTCCGGCCCGTTGCTTCCTGCCTCATACATACGAAGATCGCTGCCGTCGGCATCTTGCCAAGCGTCGAGAATAGGCGCGACGGCACGCCAGCCCGCCTCGATATTATCCGCGCGCTGGAACAGGGTCGGATCGCCCATCATACAATCGTAGAGCAGCGTCTCGTAGCCGGTCTTCGGCGCGGCGTCGAAGTAATCCTTGTACTTGAAATCCATGCGCACATTCTCGATGCGTATTTTGGGTCCAGGTATCTTGCCGTTAAAGTGCAGCGCTGCTCCTTCGTCCGGTTGGATCCGAAGCACCAGGAGATTCTGCGCCAAACTGTCGACTGGAGTGTCGCGAAACAGCGCAAATGGCGCGCTCTTAAATTTGATGGCGATTTCGGTCCGTCGCGCGCTCAGCGCCTTGCCGGTGCGCAGATAGAACGGCACGCCGGCCCAGCGCCAGTTGTCGATCATGAGGCGCATGGCAACGTAGGTTTCGGTCGTGCTCCGGGGGGCAACGCCGGCGGCCTTGCGATAGGCCGTGATTGCATTGTCCTTCACGCACCCCGCCGTGTATTGGCCGCGAACCACATCGGCCAAGATTTGATCGCGTGCGGGGAGATGAACGGCATCAATCGCCTTGAGCTTTTCGGTCCGCACGGCATCAGCAGCAAAGCAGGTCGGCGGCTCCATCGCGGTCAACGCCAGCAACTGGAACAAATGATTGGGGACCATGTCGCGCAGCGCGCCGGTGTGATCGTAGAGCCTGCCCCGCTGCTCGACCGACACGGTCTCGGCGACGGTAATCTGCACATGATCGACGTGATCTCGGTTCCAGATGGGCTCGAACATGCCGTTGGCAAATCGCAGCACCATGATGTTTTGTACGGTCTCTTTTCCAAGATAGTGATCGATGCGGTAGATCTGGGTCTCGGAGAACACGTCGAGCAATTGCTTGTTGAGCGAACGGGCCGATTTGAGGTCGGTGCCAAAAGGCTTTTCGACGACGAGACGCCGCCACGATCCATCTTGCTCCTTTGCCAAACCCGATTTACTCAGCTGCCGTGCGACCGTCGCGAACAGGTCCGGCGGCGTCGCCAGGTAGAACAGATAGTTGTCGGGCGTCTCGACCTCGTTTTCATCGACGGCGGTGAGGACCGCTTTCAGGCGCGCGTAGGTCGACGGATCGTCCAAATCCCCGCGAACGTAGCGACAACGCGACAAAAGCGCGTCGCGCGTTTCGGGGACCGTGTTTTCCGTGGCGAAATCCCGCAAGGCGTCGCGCATTTGTTGGCGAAAATCCTGGTCGGACAAGTCGTAGCGGGCGACGCCGACAAGACAGAAATCATCGGGAAGATGTTTTGCGGCCGCCAGATTGTAGAGCGCCGGCAAGAGCAGGCGCTTGGTCAGATCGCCAGCGGCGCCGAAAATAACAAAAGCGCACGGTTCGGGGCGGCGCAATTCGCGATTCGACGCTGCGATGGATTGTGGCGCGGCAACGTCCATCAAGATCCCTTCGGCTCCACATGGCCGCCAAAACCCTTGCGCATTGCCGAAAGAACGCGGTTGGCGAAACTGTGTTCCTCGCGCGAGCGAAAGCGCTCATAAAGCGCCGCTGAAAGTACGGTCGCGGGTACTGCCTCTTCGACCGCCGCCATGACGGTCCAGCGTCCCTCTCCGGAATCATCGACCACGCCGGTAAATCCCTCAAGGTTTGGGTCGCTTGCCAGCGCGATCGACGTAAGATCAAGCAACCAGGAGGAAATCACGCTGCCGCGCCGCCACAACTCGGCGATATCGGCAAGATTGAGGTCGTAACGCTCGCCTTGCGGCCGCGCGTTCGAGGTGGCGCCCTGGAGGATGCTGAAGCCCTCGGCATAGGCTTGCATCAGACCGTACTCGATACCGTTGTGGATCATCTTGACGAAATGTCCTGATCCGCTCGGGCCGCAATGCATGTAACCGTGTTCCGGTCGAGCATCGCGACCATCGCGTCCGGTCGTGCGAGGTATATTTCCAACACCGGGAGCGAGAGCCGCGAAGATCGGTTCGAGATGAGCCACCGGTTCTTGTTCGCCGCCGATCATGAGACAATAGCCGCGATCGAGCCCCCAGATGCCGCCACTTGTCCCGACGTCGATGTAGTGGATTCCCTTCGCCTGGAGCTCGTGCGCCCGCCGCACATCATCCTTGTAGAAGCTGTTGCCGCCGTCGATGACGATGTCGCGCGGTTGCAAGATGGACCGCAGGTGGCTGACCGCATCGTCCGTGACTTTTCCGGCCGGCAGCATCAGCCACACGGCGCGCGGCGGCGCGAGTTTTGCCGCAAGATCATCGAGGCTTTCGCTTCCGGTGGCCCCGCCACGCGAAACCGCTGCAACCGTATCTGCATTCTTGTCGTAGACGACGCACGTGTGACCGTGCCGTTGCAGACGCTGCACGATATTGCCGCCCATGCGGCCGAGACCTACCATGCCAAGCTGCATTGGCCGCTCTCACTTCATCGCCGGACCATTTGCGCCGTGAAGCGCCGGCGCTCGCTCGTCCATCGATTTGCTCAATGCACGGCTGCGCTTTGCGGCGATCGCGCTATTGAGCTTGTCGAAGGAATCGGCAAACAGCTTGACCCCGTCGACGACGAGATCGGTGGTGATCCGATCGAGCGAGATGCCGGCGCGATCGAGCGCGACGAGCGTCTGCGCGGCGCCGTCCTGATCAGCCGTCAGCGAATCGCGGACCATGCCGTGATCGCGAAAGGCATCCATCGTTTTTGCCGGCATGGTGTTGACCGTCTCCGGACCGATCAGATCCTCGACGTAGAGCACATCGCTGTAGGCGGCGTTTTTTGTTCCCGTGCTGGCCCATAACAGCCGCTGCGGCCGCGCGCCGAGTTTTCTGAGACGCTCCCAGCGGGCGTCGGAAAAGCGCTGCTGCCAGCGCTGGTAGGCCATCTTGGCATTGGCGATCGCGACCTTGCCGCGCAAAGTCTCAAGTGCTGCACGCTCCGTCGCGTCCGTCGTACGTCCTATGGCCTGATCCAAAAGCTTGTCGACGGCGGTGTCGATGCGGCTGACGAAAAAGCTCGCAACGCTTGCGATGCGATTGACGGGCTGGCTAGCCGCAACGCGCTCTTCCAGCGCACCGATAAACGCCTCCACCACGTCCTCATAGACGCGCTGTGAGAATAGCAGTGTGATGTTGACGTTGATGCCTTCGGCCAAAAGCTTCCTGATGGCCGGAATTCCCGGCTTGGTCGCGGGGACCTTGATGAAGACGTTCTCGCGGTGGAGCTCGGACCAAAGCCTGCGGGCTTCATCGATCGTCCCGGCCGTATCCATCGCGAGATAAGGCGACACTTCCAGGCTGACGAAACCATGCCGCCCCCCGCTCTTGTCATAGAGCGGCCGAAGCATGTCGGCGGCATCGGCAATGTCGGTGGTCGCCAGACGTTCGTATATGGCGCCGACGGACAGATTTTCTTTGGCCAACAATCGTGCGATGTCGGCATCGTAAGAATTCGAGCCGCCGATTGCCTGCTCGAATATCGAGGGGTTCGATGTGATTCCGGCGAGCCCGTCTTCCTCGATCAGCCGGCGCAGTTCGCCGTTTGCGATAATATCGCGCGACAAAAAGTCCAGCCAAACGGATTGACCCTTCTCTGCGAGTTCTCGCAATCGGTTCATGACTTCGTCCATTTTGCGATTTGCGCCTTAGCGGCCTCAACAATATGTTCGGCTGTGAAACCGAACGCCTTCATGACGTCCTTGATGGGCGCCGAAGCGCCGAACTGATGCATGCCGAGCATGGCGCCGTCTGCGCCGACATATCGCTCCCACCCGCGCGTTGAGGCGGCCTCGACGGACACGCGCGCTTTGACGGACTTCGGCAACACGCTCTCCAGATAGTCCTCATCCTGCCGATCGAAAAGCTCCCATGACGGCAGACTGACGACCCGCGCCGCAATGTTCATACCGGCGAGCCTGTCAGCCGCGGACACGCAGAGAGCAACTTCGCTTCCGGTCCCGATAAGGATCACGTCGGGACGACCGCCCGGCGCCTCAGCCAAAATATAACCACCGCGGGCCACTCCGGACGCAGGAGCGTAGCGGCTGCGATCGAACGACGGAAGCGGCTGGCGGCTGAGAATAAGGCAGGCCGGAGTGTCCTTGAGCCCGACAACCACCCGCCACGCCTCGACCACTTCGTTGGCGTCGGCGGGCCGCAGTGTGACGAGCCCGGGCACGGAGCGTAGCCCGATCAACTGCTCGACCGGCTGATGGGTTGGCCCATCCTCGCCAAGACCGATGGAATCGTGCGTGAAGATGTAGATCACCGGCAACCGCATCAACGCCGCTAAGCGCATCGGCGGCCGCATGTAATCGGAAAAGATTAAAAAACTGGAGCCAAACGGCCGCAGCCCCTCGAGTGCGAGGCCGTTCAGGACAGCGCCCATGGCATGCTCACGGATGCCAAAATGCAAATTGCGGCCGCCTCGTTCGGCCGCTTCGAAATCCCCGGCTGTTGCGAATTTCAGCGGCGTCTTGGTCGAGGCGCCGAGATCGGCGGCACCGCCGAGCAGCCATGGGTAGCGTTCCGCGATGATATTCAAGACTTTGCCGGACAATTCGCGTGTCGCCATGCCTTTGTTGTCTGCGGGGAACGATGGCAGATCGGCATCCCAGCCCTTCGGAAGCTCACGCGACTGCATGGCCCGCAATTGCTCGGCAAGTTCCGGATAGTTCCGGCGATAGGCCGTGAATATCTCGTCCCATTCACGATGCAGCCGGCGACCGCGTTCACCAAGCCCCTGATTGAAATGTTCGTAGACGCCGTCTGGAACCAGAAACGTTGCATCTTCGGGCCAGCCGTAGCTGCGTTTGGCGAGCCTAACTTCTTCGTCACCCAGCGGCTCTCCGTGAGCAGCGCTGGTGTCTTGCTTATGGGGCGCACCGTAACCGATGTGGGTGTCGACGATGATGAGAGTCGGCCGGTCGCTGGCTTCTTTGAACGTTGCGAGCGCCTGAACCATGCTTTTCGTGTCATTGGCATCGGTGACGTGAAGAACCTGCCACCGGTACGCGCGGAAACGCGCGGCAACATTCTCGCTGAACGTAATCTGCGTCCCGCCGTCGATCGTGATGTGATTGTTATCGTAGATCCAGCACAGGTTGGACAATTGCAGATGTCCGGCCAGAGAGGCGGCTTCGCTTGCCACCCCCTCCATAAGATCGCCGTCGCTGCAGATGGCATAGACGTTGAAATTGAAGAGCGCGCTGTCCGGCCGATTGAACCGGCTGGCGAGCCAGCGGCCGCCGATCGCCATGCCGACGCTGTTGCCGCAGCCCTGTCCGAGCGGGCCTGTCGTTGTCTCGACGCCCGGCGTGTGGCCGTACTCCGGATGGCCGGGACAACGGCTGTTGAGCTGACGGAACTGCTTGATGTCGTCGAGGCTGACTGCCGCACCGCCTTTCGCGCTGCCGTCGCGGACGGCGGCAAGATGAAGGAGCGCATAAAGCAACATCGAGGCATGGCCGTTCGACAGCACGAAGCGATCGCGGTTTGGCCATGTGGGATCGTCGCAATCAAACCGCAGTACCTCTTGCCACAGCGCATAGGCGACCGGGGCAAGCGCCATCGGCGTACCGGGGTGGCCGGATTGCGCCCTTTGCACCGCGTCCATGGCCAACGTGCGGATCGTATTAATGCAGAGCTGATCGAGCCTGGCGCTTCGATCGGCTCGGCTCGGCGGGCGACCATTCACGTCGTTGTGTTTTTGAAGATTTGTCCTGACCATCCGACCCTACATCGAGCTGCAAAGCCACCTGACGTTCAACTCGCGCCTTCCAGCTAAAGTTCCAACTGCGGAAGCAAAAGCGTCGCCAAATCGATGGCGAGCAAATCCTCGATGCGCTCAATCGTTATGTCAGCCGGCGGATATGCGGCAACATTCGCTGCGTCCAAGGCATAATGTCCTTGACGGGGGAAAATGGTCGTTAATCGATCCCCCCATAGCTTCTTTGTCGCCGCCAGAATGCGCAGCTTATCGTCGATCAACACGTATCGCCGCGCCGGATAACGCTCCGCCACCGCGTCGAGCATCTCTTCCTTGTGGACATAGATCAGCACCCGGCCGTCGACGGCGGCCCACAATCCCGAGCGCTCGATCTTGCGTGGCTGGAAAACGACATCGCCGTCGGAAAGAATAACGGTCAATCCCATGGTCTGAAAATACCGGAGGGCATCGAGCGCGCCGGGGTACAGCCGATCGGCAAACGGGTAGTCGATCAAAAATGACGACATCGACAGAAGTCGCGTGTCGTTCAAGTCTCCGAGGCGATAACGTTGTAAAGCACCTAAGTAATCCACGTAGCCAAGCTCGGTGCGTAAGTCCTCCAGGATTTCCCAATATCGATCCCGTATCTCCGGACCGAACTCGCGAGCGAGATGCACCCGGAGATCCTCCTGCACGCGATCGTTGTCGAGCAGCGTGTTGTCGCAATCGAAAAGGAAAACGATCTCGTCGGGCACGCTCATAGGCTCACCTCGTCCCTTACAGTAGGAGCCGGCGCCCGTCAGTTTTCTGCCCAACTCACGGGTGCGCGAGATGCGCTCGGTCACCGCAACCGGCTGAGCCGTCGGGCGGCATTTTACGGCAAACTCCGTACCGCCAACCGGGACCGTTCTGCGAAGCGCGCGTCATGCCGATCTATAGCGTCTCGGCCTTTCCCGACCATCTGGTGGTGGGATGCTAAACGCGCCGCGAAGATTGCCTTCTCGACCGCGGTCGGAATTCGGCCTGCGCTTTTTTGTTTGTGCGGGGCAAAAAATTGACCCGTACCCTTGAGACACGCTCCCTGACACGCAAAGCGAAGCGGCACTGATCAGTTCGCAACGGTTTGTTTGCTGTTCGGCGGAAACGCTGGGTTGACTTCCGTGCCACGAAGAAGCGCCAGCGCTTTTTGCAAAGCCTTGTCGTCGCTCGGATTACTGGGAACATAAGATTGCGAGCCATCTTGTTCCTGCCCTTGTGCTTTAAGGTGCCCGCGCAGCGTCGCTTCGCTGACGGCGGACGTTCTTGACTGCACGTCTTCCGGCACCTGCTGCAAAACCTCGATGTTCGGTGTGATCCCTTGCGCCTGAATCGACCGGCCCGACGGGGTATAGTAGCGCGCTGTGGTGAGCCGGAGTGCACCGTTATTCTGACCCAATGGAATGATGGTCTGCACCGAGCCCTTGCCGAACGATCGCGAGCCGACGATGGTCGCTCGCCTTTGGTCCTGCAACGCACCGGCGACGATTTCCGAGGCAGATGCCGACCCGCCGTTGATCAGCACGATCAGCGGCTTGCCATTGGTGAGGTCGCCGCGCTTCGCGTCAAATCGCTGGGAATCATCTGGGGCGCGGCCGCGCGTCGATACGATTTCCCCGCGCGGCAAAAAGGTATCCGAAACCGCAATGGCTTGATCGAGCAAGCCGCCCGGGTTGTTTCGGAGATCAAGGATGTAACCCTTCAGTTGGTCGGCAGGAATTTTTACAGAGAGGTTTCTGATGGCGCTTTTCAGTTCGTCGCCGGCCAGGTTATTGAACTCCGTGATCCGGATGTAACCGACGCTGCCGCCTTCATCGCGATAACTGACCGGGCGCTGCTTGATGATTTCACGCTTGAGCGTGACCTCGATGGGTTTCGCCTCGCTCTGTCGCTCGATGGCGAGCTTGACGTTACTCCCGACCGGCCCGCGGAGCTTGGCCACGACGCGGTCGAGCGGAAGGCCTTTGATCGGTTCGCCGTCGACCTGAGTGATGACGTCACCGGCCAGAATGCCTGCCTTGGCTGCGGGGGTGTCGTCGATCGGTGAAATCACCTTGACGAGGCCGTTTTCCATGGTGACTTGCATTCCAAGACCACCGAATTCGCCACTTGTCTCGACCTGCATGTCCCGGAATTTCTTGACATCCATATAACTCGAATGCGGATCAAGCCCGCTCAACATGCCACTGATGGCCGATGCGACAAGCTTGGTATCATCTGGCTTGTCGACGTAGTCCTTACGCACCAACTCGAACACCTTTCCGAAGAGTTCGAGTTCCCGGTAGGTTTCGGCAGAATTCGTTGAAGGCGAGGCAATTGCGTGGGTGATCAGGGGAGCAACGCTGGGCGCACGCAACAACAGTGTCAGGGCAATGCCCGCTATTGCGCCGACGATGACTTGAACGAATCTTTGCATCGGATCTATTTCTGCATCCAAATGAACACTATGGCGGCTTGGCCGCCAAGCGCACAATACACCATGGCCGCCCGTCACGACAGGCCGACACGGCCCGAGACCATTTGATTCTTGATAACACGGATCGCAATAGACCGCCCCCCGACGACGAACCTAGCCTTGGCTTTTCGCTGAAGGATCCTGCCCGCTTGCCAAGTATCAGCCAAGTATCTGGCATGCGGCGCCATCGGACCGCACTTCGGTTACTGCGATGCGACGATATGTCTGGCGTTGGGGCCTAAGCGCAGGTCCTAGAATCCGGGCATCTTTTGGCTACTGGACGTTATGAGATGCCGACCGAGAGTGGCACGGTGCTATCTCGTCCAAGATAAACTGCTCGTAAGCGATAGCGAGCCGACAAGGTGCCGTCCCCGCGGAGCTTTTTCAGGTCGCGTGACACGGCCTTCACGGACATTCGCAAGCGGCGCGGCCATTGTGAACCGCGAGACCTGCCGCCGGCTCGAACCTTAATGCAGCTGCGTCCGTTTGTTTGTAATTCATAAGAGGGCCACATGGTGATCGCGCAGGTGAGCATGTCGCCCGAGAAATCTGGCGAGGCTGGGCAGCCTCGCAGGCTTGGCGGATCAGGCCATTACCTCTGCGCCCGCAATGTCTCGATCGCCTATGCGGGACGGCGCGGCGAAATCGTGCTCGCCATCGATCGTATCGATCTTTCGTTCGAACGCGGAGAGTTCGTTTGCCTCTTGGGACCGTCAGGTTGCGGCAAAACAACCTTCTTGAACGCGGTCGCCGGTTTCCTCCCGATCTCGTCGGGCGAACTCACCTTCAAGGACAGACCGATCGGCCGCCCGGGGCCTGATCGTGCCATGGTGTTCCAGCAGCCGGGGCTTTTGCCTTGGCGCGACGTGCTGCACAACGTGACCTACGGTCTTGAAATGTCCGGACGAATGCGCCGCCGCGAGGCGGCCGCACGCGGCCGCGAGTTGCTCGAGCTGGTCGGTCTCGCCGATTTCGCCCACAGCTTCCCAAACCAGCTATCGGGTGGGATGCAGCAGCGCGTCAACCTCGCACGCGCCCTGGCAGTCGAGCCGGAGCTTTTACTGCTTGACGAACCCTTCGCCTCGGTCGACGCGCAAACGCGCGAGGCCTTGCAGGTCGAGCTTCTGAACATCTGCAAGCGTGCCGAAGTGACCGCGCTGTTCGTCACCCACGACATTGGCGAGGCCGTATTCCTCGCCGACCGGGTCTGCATCTTCAGCCGTCGGCCAGGACGCATTGTGCGCGAGGTGCGCGTGCGCCTGCCCGAGCCCCGCGAGGAAGCGCGCCTCAAGCCGGAATTCCTGGCCTATGTCAGGGAACTCGCGGGAGCGCTTGGGTCAATAGCGACGGTTGGGAGAAAAGCCGAGAGCAGAAGGGAGACACGTTATGGCGATGGTCGTTCTGCTCGATGAGAACGCGGCGCCCAGGCGACAGGGCGGCGCCTTGGCGGCACGCGTAGGACCGCGAACTGAACGCATCGTCCTCGGCACGGTCTTCATGGTGGCGCTGTTTGCCGCCTGGGAACTGGTGACGGCGCTCGGCGTCGAGCCGCCAATTCTTCTGCCGTCCCCCGGAGCGGTGGTCGACGCATTCGGCCAAATGCTTTCTTCACCCGACGTATGGGAGAATTTTGCAGCCAGCGGCCAAGAGCTCTTCTACGGCCTCTCGCTTGCGGCGGTCGTGGGCATTGCCGCCGGCCTTGCGATCGGCTGGTACCCGCGGCTTGGATACTTCGTCGACCCGTTTATCAACTTCCTCTACGCCGTTCCCCGGGTCGCTTTGGGGCCACTCCTGATCGTCTGGCTTGGTATCGGCTTGGGCTCAAAAGTCGCACTCGTCTTCCTGATCTCGGTCTTTCCCGTGCTCGTCAACACGAGCAGCGGCATCCGCAGCCTTGATCCTCATCTTTTGCGCGTGGCGCGCTGCTTTGGCGCGGGCGACCTCAAGATCTTCCGAACGATCGCGCTACCCGGCTCCGTGCCGTTTATCCTCGGCGGCTTGCGGCTCGCGGTGGGGCAGTCGCTCATCGGCGTGTTCGTGGCCGAGCTGCTGGGCGCCCAATATGGCATCGGCGCAATGATCGAAAATGCCGGCCAACAGTTTCAGACCGACATGGTTTTCGCGGGCCTTCTGATTTTCGCTGCAGCAGGCATGCTGCTCACCGCGATCGTGCGCTGGTTCGAACGTCACTTCGACGCCTGGCGCGTCTGACGAGGGAGGACGAAATGAGGAATCAAATTCGATCATGGCCGTTCGCGGTTTCGATCTTCGCTGCCTTATCGGCGCTTGGCGCGACACGAGGCGCGGCAGCGGACGCGCCGACCCAGCTGACGATTTCCCACAGCCAAAAGACCGCCGACTTTCTGCCGCTGTGGATTGCGAGCGACGCCGGATACTTCAAGAAACACGGCCTCGATGTGACGGTGCGCTACCTCCCGGCTCAGGAGGGCGTCCCTGCCCTACTGACTAGTCAAGTACAGATGGCCGGCATTGGCGCCTCCGACGCCGCGTCCGCGCAGGCGCAGGGAGCGAAGCTCAAGCTCGTGGCAACGCTCACACCGATCTACACTTTCCAGTTCTGGGCGCGCCCGCAGTACACCACCGCTAGCACTCTCAAAGGCCAACGGGTCGCCATCACCAGCACCACTGGCTCGCTCTATGCTGCGACCGTGCTGGCGCTCAAGGAACTCGGCATGACAACCTCGGACGTTGCGATGACGCCTCTGGGCGGCGTGACGAACGTGAACAGCTCGCTGCTCGCGGGCAGCGTCGTAGCGGCAGCTTCGCATCCGCCGGCAACATATCAGTTCCAGCGCGCCGGCCTGGTCGATTTGGTCGATCTGGCCAAGAGGAGGATTCCTTCGGTGAGTGCCGGTCTCTGGGTTACCCAAACCTACGTGGACGCACATCGCGCCATTGTGCAGAACGTGGTCGACTCGATTGTGGAGGCGTTACAGCGTGAAAAATCCGACCGCGCTTTTACCGAAACCGAGATGAGCAAGCACCTGGGCGTCAATGACAAAGCGGAACTCGACTTCACCTACGACTTTTATGTCAACGAGGTCTTGTCCGCAAAGCCGATACCGGAGGTCGCACAGATTGAAGGGGACATCCAGGCACTCTCCATCAGCAACCCCAAGGTCAAGAACGTCGACGCTGCTGCGATGATCGACCAAAGTTTCGTCAAGAACGCCGACAGCGCCTCGTCGCATTAGTTGGGTCGTCTCGGACTACAGTCGGCTTGTACTAGGGCGAACGGCCGCCTCGACGGCCTGATCTTCCGAGTGCGTGTCGTCAAACACCTGTCACCGGCCAAAGCAAATGGATTTAAATTTTGCCAAGGGTCCTCCAAGGCCGGTGACGGCGATCGAGGTTGGGTTCTTCGACATATCATTAGGCGGCGCGGCGCCCGCGCCGATTTCGTAGAAGATCGGACCGGATCCCTGGAGGACAGGGAGCAGCTTGGCTGCGATACCGCTCAAAGCATTTTTGTTGTCGGCGAGGTCGCCGGTGAATGTCGGCAAGTTACTTATCGGGTCGGGCGCGATACTGCCGGAGACATCATAGCGAGCGTTGCCGTTGCTCATTGTCAGGGTCGCGGGGCCGGAAGGCAGCTTCCCGGCAACGGCTTCGGAGTAGACCGTGAAACTATCGACGTCACGCAGGCATGCGAAATTAAGGACGCGCGGACCGCCCGCGGCAGACACAAAAATCAGGAAGGCGCGTTTGCGCGGGTCGGTTATCACCGACCAGCCCTTCTTGTCGCCGGTGTCGGCCGCTGACGGGCGAAGCCATGCGATGAGGGTACCCGCTGCTAACACGACACATAGTGTGGCGGCGGCGCTGGCGCGCCGCCGGTTCGTTTTCCGTGGCGAGAACCGATCCATTGCCGAAGCCTGGGTGGCTTCCGGCACGATGACTGCCTTCATCGTCCCATTTCCTTTTCGGGGTCCCATCACCCTGTTTATTACATTCTATCCGCCTTCTCGGTTTCAAACGAGAAGACATGCAGCTGCGAAAGTGCATCGAATACAATGCCTTGGAAGAGCTCCGGTTTTGGCCGGCTGTAGCGGACCGGCGCTGCTGCCTCTTGATGCTTGCCTGGACAGAACCCAAATGGAACTTCGCGACGCAACCCAAGTTGAAGCATCGAGCCCATCAATGGATTGCCATTCTGACGGAATGTGACCCGTGGTGCGTGGCCCCCTCAAAACAAGTGGAGATGCGAATGGCGCTAACAAGCACGGCGCGGCCGGCCAGTGAGGCCATCGCGGCGCCGGACAAGATCTCGCTGACACTGTTCGTCAACGGCGTCGAGAGGCAGTTGAGTGTCGCGCCATGGACCACCTTGCTCGACGCGCTACGCGATCATCTCGAGCTTACCGGCACGAAGAAGGGCTGTGATCACGGGCAATGCGGCGCGTGCACGGTGCTGCTGGACGGACGGCGGATCAATTCCTGCCTGACGTTCGCCGTCATGAAGGACGGCGCCAAGGTGACCACGATCGAAGGCCTGGCGACGAACGGCGCGTTGCATCCGCTGCAACAGGCGTTCATCGACCACGATGCGTTCCAGTGCGGGTACTGCACCCCCGGACAAATCTGCTCCGCTGTCGGCCTGATCGGCGAGGGCAAGGCGAAAAGCGCCGACGAGATTCGCGAACTCATGAGCGGCAACATCTGCCGCTGCGGCGCCTATCCCAACATCGTTGCGGCGATCCAGCAGGCGATGGAGCAATCATGATCAATTTCCAGTATGCGCGCGCCACCGACGTCGCCGACGCGGTGCGCCAGAGCACGGCTGATCCGATGGCGAAATTCATCGCCGGCGGCACCAACCTGATCGATCTGATGAAGGAAGACGTCGAACGCCCATCGCGGCTGATCGACATCTCGCACCTGCCGCTCAAAACCGTTGAGGAGACCGCGAGCGGAGGTCTGCGGATCGGCGCCCTGGTGCCAAATTCCGACCTCGCCTACCACCCGCTGATCACGCAACGCTATCCCATGCTCGCGAGCGCCATCCTGGCGGGCGCTTCACAACAGTTGCGCAACATGGCGTCGACGGGTGGCAATCTTCTGCAGCGCACGCGCTGCTACTACTTCTACGACACCGCGACACCTTGCAACAAACGCGAGCCCGGGACCGGCTGCTCGGCTCTCAACGGGCTCAACCGCATGCATGCCATCCTCGGCACCAGCGAGACCTGTATCGCGACCCATCCGTCCGACATGTGCGTGGCGCTCGCCGCGCTCGACGCGAAGGTTCACGCTGCAGGTCCTTCCGGCGAGCGTGTGATCGCGTTTGCCGATTTCCATCGCTTGCCTGGGAACACGCCGCAGCGCGACACAAACCTCAATCCGGCCGAGATCATCACAGCCGTAGAGCTTCCGGCGCAAGGCTTCGCCAAGAACTACACATATCTGAAAATCCGCGATCGGCTCTCCTATGCATTCGCGCTGGTGTCGGTCGCTGCAGCACTGGAGCTTGATGGCGAGACCATCAAAGAGGCGCGGCTGGCGCTTGGCGGCGTGGCGCACAAGCCATGGCGCGACATCGGTGCGGAAGCGCTGCTGCGCGGGCGGACCGCAAGCCGCGCAACCTTCATGCAAGCGGCGGATCTGCTTCTGCGCGATGCCAAAGGGTTTGCGCACAACGCATTCAAGATCGACTTGGCACGCCGCGTTATCGTGCGCGCGTTGACGCAAGCGGCGCAAGGCACGCCGCAATCGCAATCCAATAAGAAGATCCGGTGAACGCCATGGCACCCTACATCGGCACGCCCACCCCCCGCATCGACGGCCACGCCAAGGTGACCGGCGCGGCGAAATACGCTGGCGAATTCAATGCCGATGGCCTCGCCTACGGGGCCGTCGTCGAGTCCACGATTGCCAAAGGCCGCATCGCGCGTATCGACGTCAGCGATGCCCTGCGTGTCGAAGGCGTGCTGGACGTGCTCACACACGAAAATCGCCCTCGCATGGCCAGTTCGAACGCCGCTTACAAAGATGACGTCGCGCCGGAAAAAGGCTCGCCGTTCCGTCCGCTCTACGACGATAAGATCATGTTCAGCGGCCAGCCGATCGCGCTGGTGGTAGCGGAACAATGGGAAACGGCGCGCTTTGCGGCCTCCCTCGTGCAGGTCGAATACGAAAGGAGCCCTCACAGCACCGATTTGCATGCGGAGCGCGACAGGGCCTTCGTGGTCGAGAAGCCTGAGAAGCCCCGCGGCAACGCGCAACGGGCCTTCGCGGCAGCCGATGTGCGGCATGAGGCCGAATATTTCATCCCGACCGAGCACCACAATCCCATGGAATTGTATGCTTCGACGGTGATGTGGGACGGCGACGGCAAGCTCACGGTCTACGACAAGACGCAAGGCGTGCAGAACGTGCAGCGCTATCTGTGCGGCGTGTTCAACATGAAGCCGGACGATGTGCGGGTCATGTCCCCCTTTGTGGGCGGCGCATTCGGTTCGGGACTTCGGCCGCAATATCAAGTGGTGCTCGCCGTGCTCGCCGCACGCGCTCTACAGCGTTCGGTTCGCCTCGTACTGACTCGTCAGCAGATGTATGGGCTCGGCTATCGCCCGGCTTCGATCGAGCGCCTTGCGCTGGGCGCAAAAGCCGCCGGGACGCTCGACGCGATCACTCACGAGGCGATCGCCGTCACATCGCAGTACGAGGAGTTTTCGCGCAATGATACCGGATGGTCGGGTCAACTCTATAAAAGCGCGAACGCAAAATACGCGCACAAATTGGTGCGGCTTGATCTGCCGACCCCCTGCGACATGCGCGCGCCGGGCGCGGCAACCGGCGTCTGCGCGCTCGAATGCGCGATGGATGAGCTGGCGGTCGCGCTGAAGCTCGACCCGCTCGAGCTGCGCCTGCGATGTTATTCGGACCGCGACCAGCACGAGGACATTCCCTACACCAGCAAGGCACTGCGCGAATGCTACCGCGAGGGCGCGGCCGCTTTCGGCTGGGACAAGCGCAGCCCAGAGCCGCGCTCGATGCGTGACGGCAGCGAATTGGTCGGCTGGGGCATGGCGACCGGCATCTGGGAGGCGCTGCAGGTGGAATTTGCCGCCCGCATTGTTCTGACAGCGAACGGACACGCGGAGGTAGCGTGCGCGACCTCCGATATCGGCACCGGGACCTATACGATCATGGCGCAAGTGGCGGCCGAGATGCTTGGTCTGCCGCTCGACAATGTCACGGTAAAGCTTGGCGACTCGACGCTACCGCAAGCGCAGGTCGAGGGCGGCTCCTGGACGGCGGCGTCGGTGTCGCATGCAATCGCCCGGACATGCGATGATGTTCGCGGGGAACTGCTGAGCCTCGCGCGGAAATTGCCGGATTCACCGCTAGCGGGCATGAAGGTGGAGGATGTCATCCTCCTCGACGGTAAGATCATCAGCAAGCAAGAGTTCGAGCCGTGCCGTGTCGACCGCGGACGCGATGCGTCATGGCAAGCTTGATCGCATCGAACGGCAAGGCACCACCGATTTCAAAGACCTCAGCGCCTATGCACGCAATACGCACTCGGCGATTTTCGCGGAAGTGAAGGTGGACGAAGAGCTCGGCGTCATCCGCGTCAGCCGCGTTGTCGAGGCGGTCGCGGCCGGGCGCATCCTGAACACCAAGACCGCGCACAGCCAGATCATGGGAAGCGTGGTGTGGGGCATCGGCATGGCGCTGCACGAGGAGACGCTCGTCGATCACTCCTTTGGTCGCGTCATGAACGCGAACATCGCCGAATACCATGTGCCCGTGAACGCGGACGTACACGACATCAAGGTCATCTTCGTCGACGAGCCCGACGACATCATCAATCCACTCGGAATCAAGGGCATCGGCGAGATCGGGATCGTCGGGACCGCGGCAGCCATCGCCAACGCGGTCTACCACGCGACCGGAAAACGCGTGCGCGATCTGCCGATCACGCTCGACAAATTGCACCGATGACTTTGGACGTCTGACCGTCCGGCGCTCTCGCCGGATGCTCAGAGACCGGACAGGTAGTGCGCCATTGCCTCGCGCTGGCTGTCGGTCAGCGCCTTCATGAATCCCGGCATATCGAGATTGTTGGTTCTTTGACCGTCGGCAAAGCTCCGCATGGCACCGACCAGGTATTCGTAGCTCAGACCTGCAAGCCGCGGCGCGGGGGCGCCGCCCTCGAAGTTCTGCTGATGACATGCCCGACACATCGCGATTCCCTCGGGGGGCGATGCGGAAGCCGCGGCGGCTGCGTGCTCCGCAGGCCAAGTCTTAGCCGCGAAATAATCTGCTATCTTGCGAAGCTCTTCGAGGCTGAAGCCCTTGGCGATCGGCCCCATGATCGGGCTTTCGCGATCCCCACTATGGTAGTCGTGTAGCTCTTTGTAGAGATAATTCGACTGCTGACCCCAGATGATTGGAGTGGTTTTTGGGTCGATTGGTACGCCGTTCTGACCGTGGCACGCGGCGCAGAGTTGCACCTTGGTCTCGATATCGTCAGCGGCGTTCGCAGGTACTGAAATGACCGAAGAAATGATCACAGTGCCGAAAATGATGGGAAAAAGGCTTTTGAGCATGTTTGTTCCTCCCCTAGTATTTTACGGTCCCGGATTGAAGACCAGAACGCGGCGAAGCGCGAAGCCCCACGCAACACATGCCGCGACCGCGCACGTGGCGCAAGCCCTCTTTTACGCAATGCGGCATTTACCGCGCCGCAAATGACAGCGGCGCCAAAGCGAATTCCTGCTTCTCCGCTTTGCCGGCCGACGGGGGTCGAATGCACGCAGCATAAAGTGAGGCCCTCACTGCATCAGCGGACGCCGATCGTCTTCGCGCGGAAATAAGTGCGGCGGAGTTTGACGATGCAGGCTCCCAGTTTGGCTGCGCACTCCGTCGCCGCCTCGCATTGATGTCGCAGCGCGAGGTCTTCGCCCATATCTCATCGCGTGATCGGCTTGCCGCAGCCGGTGAAGGTGCCGTGTTCCTAACGATTTCAATGGTTTATGGTCACAAGCGCCGAATCCAGATAGTATTGTTTGTTGTTGACTGAGCGCCCGCGCCAATGCCGCAGCCGGATCAAGCAAGAACTATGGACCACGAAGACGCCGCCGCAAGCCGCACGCCGAAATACACCACGGCCGGCAATGTTACGGCGCTCTGCATTGCCGTGCTTTTGGCTGCCATCTGCGGTTGGATGTTCTTTGCGGCCGCCGATGATTTGTTTTTTGGCGTCCCAAGAACGGTCTCCGGCGATCCAGCCGAAGTCCGCTTCGCCGGATTCCTGATCGCCGCGCGGCTCCTGTTTTTGATCGTTCTCGGCATACAGTTTTTCCGCATCCCGCAACTTGACGAGCCTTGGCAGTTTCTTTCCAGGGCCATGCTGGTGATCTTCGACTTGATGGCCGTCGCCGTCGTCATCATTGCCTACGCACAGATTTATCGTGACTACGGCCTGATTGATACCGACAGCAACAATCCCGACCACAGTGCGGCGACGGCTCTCTACTTCTCTATGGTGACATGGACGACCGTCGGCTACGGCGACTTCAAGCCCGTCCCTGCCATTCGGCTCATCGCCGCCTCGGAGGGCTTTGTCGGTTACGTCGGCATGGCGATATTCATCGTTGCGTTCTGGCGCGTGTTCAACTGGCGTGCGGAGCACAAACCGCGCATTCCGCGATGGCTCGTCGAACGGACCAGAAAGCATCGGCTGACACAGATCGGCGCGACAGAACCCGAGCCAGACCACAAGACGAAAAATCGATAGACGCCAACACGAATAACATGCGCCTGATCGATCCGCAGACTGGCTCGGCGCTCTGGAAAATGAGATAAATCACCGGGGCATTGCGGCCCCGGTGATGCGTTTTTCGGCTTTACTCGCTGGCGTCGTATTCTGCGGAAATGTCCTTGCCGGTGTAGTCGGGCATAAAAGCCGCCGACACCAAGCTGATGACGGCACAGCCGGCGATGTAGATTGCGATCGCATAGCCCGATTGATACGCGGCGAACAGCGCGGTCGCGATGATTGGTGCCGGTCCGCCGGCGATGACCGACGCCAGTTGATACCCCAGAGAGGAACCGCTGTAGCGCAAGCGCGGCGTGAAGGACTCGGCGATCAAGGCCGCTTGAGGTCCGTATTGCATATCATGCGGAATGAGCGACAGCACGATGGCGATAAAGACCGCAGACGGGATCGCCGTATCGACCATGCCGAAATACAAGAACCCGAACAGCCCCATGGTCACCACGCCGATCAGATACATGTTCTTGCGGCCGATCCGGTCTGAGATATGACCAGCAAGCGGAATGGTGATGAACGAGACGCAGGCCGCCACCATCACCGCGCCGAGGATAAAATTCCGCGGCATATGCAGCGTACCGACAGCATACGCAAAGATGAAGGCGGTGAAGATGTAGAAAGGCGCCTGCTCCGACATCCGCAGCAGAGCCGAGAGAATGATTTCCTTCGGCTGCTTCTTGATCACTTCGAGGATCGGGGCCTTTTCGATGGTGTCGTTTTCCAAAAGCCGCTGGAATACGGGCGTCTCGAGGATGCCAAGCCGTATCCACAGTCCAATGCCAACGAGAATGATCGAAAGCGCAAACGGAACTCGCCAGCCCCAAACCAGGAATTGATCCCCCGACAACGCGCTGAAGGCCGTGACGGCGAGTGTCGAAAGAAGCAGACCACAGGGCACACCGAATTGCGGCCATGAGGCCACCAGTCCCCGTTGGCCATGGGTACGGGACCACTCCATCGCCAGGAGCACTGAGCCGCCCCACTCGCCACCAACGCCGACGCCTTGAATCGCGCGGAGGACGGTCAGCAGCACCGCGCCCCAGATGCCGATCGAGCCGTAGGTCGGGACAAACGTGATCGCGAATGTGGCCAATCCCATGCAGAGCAAGGTCGCAATGAGAGTTGCCTTGCGGCCAATGCGGTCCCCGTAATGGCCGAAGATGGCGGCCCCGATCGGCCGGGCCGCAAAGCCGATGAAGTAGGTGCCGAAGGCCGAAAGTGTCGCCGACAGCGGCGCTTGGTTAGGGAAGAACAACTTACCGAAAACCAGACCGGCCGCGGTACCGTACAGGAAAAAGTCGTACCACTCGATCGCGGTGCCGACTGTCGATGCAATAACCGCTTTGCGAAGCTGAGCGCTGTGCTCGGACTCGGCCAGCGTTCCATACGTCGTCGTTGCCATCGCCATGGCGCGCCTCCCCCAATCGTTTCCTCGGGAGCGGGCTTCTAAACAGGCCCGTCTCCACCAAAAACGCTATACTTCAAGGTAAGGCTGCTGGCTATAGGTTATGGGTTAGAAACGTCATACTCAAAGGGCATGCCGTACTGCGAAAACTGCGGATGATCCATGGCAACGATGGCGCCGACGGTGCCCGTTTTTATTCGCTTGGCTTGCTCGATGCCATCACCGTCACCGGTGTGGCGCGGTAGAAGTCCGCGAACAATCGCTTCAGGTTATCAACCTTCGGCAGGTCGTTGAACACGATGTACGGGTAGGTCGGATGCAGGACGGCAAAGTCCTGGTGATAGTCCTCGGCCGCGTAAAATCCGGATAGCGGCTCGAGAGTGGTGACGATCGATCGGTTGAAGACATGCGCCTTGTCGAGTTGAGCGATGTAAGCCTCGGCGATCCGCTTCTGATCCTCATTGGCGAAAAAGATGGTGGACCGATATTGGGTACCGGTATCGGGCCCCTGCCGATTGAGCTCGGTCGGATTGTGCGCCACGGAAAAGTAGATCTGCAGGATTTTGCCGTAGGAAATCTGCTGCGGATCGAACGTTACCGAAACCGACTCAGCATGTCCGGTACGGCCGGTGCCGACCATCTCGTAGTGGGCTGTCTCTTTCTTGCCGCCGGCATAGCCCGAGACCGCCTGGGTCACGCCCTTGGTATGCTGATAGACCGCCTGGACACCCCAGAAGCAGCCGCCGGCGAGGACCACCGTTTGCGATCCAGTCGCGGCAGGATTCGGCGAGTCGAGCGCCGGGGGCGGAATGACAACGGCTGGTTCCTCGGCGCAAGCGATCGTCGCTGCAAAGCCCATCAACGGGACCAAGAGCAAGGCCCGAAGCATCGGCCGGCGCCCAATTATCCAGTCGGTCGTCCGAACACTCGCCCGATCTGCCTTAGATCTGTTACCTGCCATTGCCTTGCTCCGCCCGCTTCCGTCTTATTCGACACGGCATTTACGATCCGAATGTCTAAGGCAATCAGCCGACGCCACGCCAATCACAAATGTCGCCAACACTGTGCGCCGCGCAGTCACGACATCGTGTATTGGCGAAGAGTTCGTACAATTGGCGAAAGCTGACTGTGAGCGACAGCACTACTCGATGGTCTGATAGCCGCGAATGACTCGTTCCGACCCATATCCCCAGTAGTTGCGGAGCGTCTCCGGGCCCCACACCTTCGGCCGCTGCGGCCGATCCTGGTGCCAGGGGCGCGGATCGAAATAGCCGAGCGCCTCGTCCTTCATCTGATCCATCTCGCAGAAGAACTCGACGCGCACCTTATCGGCGTTGCGATGATAGATCGCGATATTGTGGCCGATGATGTGCCGGCCCGGGCCCCACACCAGATGAATGTCGTGCTGCGCCAGCATTTCGGCGGCACGCTGAATTTCCGCCCAGTCCTTCACTTCGAAAGCAATATGATGAAGCTGCGGTTCGGCGTCGTAGACGAAATTGACCGTGTGATGATCGGTATTGCAGCGCAAAAACGCGAAATCGTCGGCACGCCAGTCCGACACACGAAAGCCGAGCACATCGCAGTAGAACTTCACGATCTTCTGGACATCGTCGACACGATAAGCGACGTGGCCAAGTTTAAGCGGCATGACGCCGGCCTGCCGGCCATCGTCTTTGGCAAACACATAGTGCGAAAAAATCTCGACCTTCGTGCCCTTCGGGTCGGTGAACACCACGGCCTCGGCCACGCCGGGGGATATTCCGCTCACGCGCTCTGCCGTGACGCCGTCCTTGGCGAGCGCGCGCACGACATCGCCTAGATCAGTCTCGGGCGCAACCTGGAAGGCGAGACGCGACAGCGCGTTACCGCGACCGGGCTCAAGCGCAATAGCCTCCAAGCCCAGCTTACAGGCGAGGAAGGCACGATCTTTGCTGCGCTCGACCAAAACCAGCCCGACCACCTCGGTGTAATAGGCGATCTGCCGGTCGATATCCGGCGTCGTTAACGTTGCGTGGCCTAGGCGTTTAATCTGGATCATGGGCGTGGTCTTTGATCGCGAATTGAGGCGCGGCCGGACGATTTTGCGCCGCGCCAATGATGCGGAGCGATTCTCCCCGATCGAGCCGCATTAAAGCTGTATGGCAACACCCGGCCCTCGCAAAGCGCGCAAGGGCCGGGATCGGTTTCTATTTCAGCTGATTGAGCAGCGGAATATCTTTGGCCGAAACCGGCTTCGGCCGTGATTCCAGATAGGCGTAGATATCATCCAGATCGGAATCAGGCAGAATCGCCTGGCGAAACGGCGGCATCGCACCGGTGGGAGCGCGCACGTAGGCCTTGAAGGCATCAAGCGGCAACTGCGTGTCGGCAACGACCCTGCCGCCGCTCGTAGCGACCGAACCTTGACCTTCGTAACCGTGGCACTGCCAGCAGCCATGCTCAACGAACGCTGTTTTGCCCTTCTCGGCCGACGCGGCAAGCGCGCTGCTCTGTCCGCCGATTCCAGTCCCCAGCGCCGCCAGCGCGAACAGCGCCGGCACCGCAACAACACGAACAAAACCCATGAATTTCCTCCTCAGCGCGGCTGGGTCATGACATTGACCAGCGCCGGCTGGCCGGATTTGACAACGGCGACCGCCTCTTTGAGCGCAGGCCCAAGCGCAGCCGGGTCTGTGATCGGGCCCTTCGCCCACCAGCCCATCGATTCGGCGAGCTTGTGGTACTCGATATCGGGATTCATGATGCTGGTGCCGATCGGCCCGAGGTCATTTCCGATATTGGCAACGCGGTTGCGGAAGTTCGACAGCCGCTGCACGTGCATCAGCTCCTGATGATAGCCGCGGTTGTTGTGCATGATCATGAGCAACGGGATCTTGTGCCGAGCCGCAGTCCAAAGGACACCGGGCGCGTACATGAGGTCGCCGTCGCCCTGGATCGAAACCGAGAAGCGACCCTCGTCGCGGTTTGCGAGCGCTCCGCCGACAGAAGCCGGCGCGCCCCAGCCGACGCCGTAGCCGCCGGACGTTCCGGTGTGGTGGTAGTGCTTCTCCATCGGCCACAGCCGCAGCGGCCAATTGCTGACATTGCCGGACTCTGCGACCAGCGACCAGTCGAGGTCCTTGATCTGCGCATAGGTCTCGGCGCAGAGCCGTGCGGTGCTGATCGGGCTCGCGTCCCAAGCGATGGCGGCCGCCTGCTTGGTTCCGGCGCGCCCTTTTTCATAATCCTTGCGGATCGCATCGCCGCGTTGAGACATCGCGTTCTTGCGCTCAGACGTCAGCGCCGACTTCACCGCCTCGATCAGCGCCGGCAGCGTCGCTTCCACGTCGCCCGCAATTGGCAAGTCGACGCTCTGGAAGCGCTGGAATTCCTGGTAGTTGGACTTCGTTATCAGCTGCAAGGTGCTGATGCTGATCAGTTTGGTACCCGGCTTAACGCGAGGCGACACGGAGCCGACGCCCTGAGCATTGTTGTCGACGAACTTATTCACCGTATCCCAATAGTCGGTCAGTTCCAGACCAAGGATCACGTCGGCCTGACCGACCACGCTTTCGGGCCGGCTGAGATAGTGCGTGTTCGGGAAGTTGAGCCGTCCGCGCTGGCGAACCACCGGCGCCTGCAGCAGTTCGGCAAGCTGCACCATCAGTTGGATGCCGTTGTCTGTGTTGACCGCCCGGTCGGCGACGATAACCGGATGCTCCGCATTGACCAGGAGCCGCGCCGCTTCACGGACGGCGCTCGGTTCGCCCGCCGGAGGCGCGGTCGGTACAAATTTCGGAATGTAGAGCGCTTGGCCATAATCCCTGATCGGCTCCTGCGCCAGGCCGCCGTCGAGCGAGATCGCGACCGGCCCGCAAGGCGGCGTCGTGGCGATCTGATAGGCGCGCACGAACGATTGGGCGAAGGCCTGCGCCGAAACCGGCGTGTCGTCCCATTTCGTATAGTCGCGCACGATGGCGTTGATGTCCTGCGCCGAATGAACGGTCGGCACACCGGGAGAGCGATGCGCGGCATCGAGATCGTTGCCATTGATGACGATCACCGGCGCGCGATCACAAAATGCGTTGTAGATATTCATGCTGGCATGCATCAGGCCGACCGTGCCGTGGCACAACGTCATCAGCGGCTTGTTGGCGATCTTGTAGTAGCCGTGCGCCATGCCGACTGCTGATTCCTCATGCGTGCAGGTGAGGAACTCCGGCATCGTGTTCTTGCCGTAGTTGATCAACGACTCGTGGATCGCGCGGTAGCTGGAAGCCGGGTTGGACGGCATGTATTTGATGTCCAGGGTCTTGATGACATCGACCATGAAGTCCGATCCGGGCCGTCCTTCCCCGGCATAAGGAGGTACGTCCGGCACGCCGGTCTCTGCGGCGGCAACATGCGAATTCGGCGGCAGTGCCGACGGCAATCGCTTCTCGGCTTCCGGCGCCGCCGTGGTCGCGGCGTTCGCAGAAGTGACGGCGCTGGACGCGCCGGCGACGGCCGCCGCGGTGAGGAATTTGCGGCGATCAAGTTTGAGCTTGGAATCCTTTTTGGGCATCGTTTCATCTCCCGTTGGGGGTCATTGCGCGGCTGGAGGGTCCGCATTCTTGGGCAGTCGCCGCTGCAATTGGCGACCTACTTATCACGGCGGTAAGGCTTGTCATAGCGGCCACGGAGCGAAAGCGTTTTCATAGCTCGCTTGCGCCGGCCGCATCATGATCGAGCCATCCAACGATCTCGAAGTGGGGCCAAGCCGTTTGGAGCAGACAGCCGCGCAAGCCGGCGCGTTCGCGCGCCGCACGGTCACGCAGAATGCAGAATAATGTCTTAACGTTGCAGCGTCCGGGCGCCGGTTATTTCAGTGCGTCCAGGCGCCGCGTCGCGTGTAGGCAAAATTATCGGAGTAGGAAATGCGCTGACGCTTTGGCGGGGTGCTTTCGAACACCTGGTAGGCGATGCCATGGCGTTCGCAATGCGCGATCGCTTCCTCTTTGGTATCGAAGAACAGCCGTACCTGCTGCTTCATATCGCCAGAGCTCGTCCAACCCATGAGCGGCTCGACCGTACGAGGCTGTTCCGGCTCGTAATCGAGCACCCATTCCTTGGTCTTGGCGGTGCCGGACTGCATCGCCGTGCGGGCCGGCTTGTAGATGCGAGCTGTCATGCTGGCTTGTCTCGCTGAGATGATCGTTGGGCCAAACAACTGGGCAAGCAAAGAGCGGAT
>CAWIID010000015.1:0-97932 GCA_963836055.1 uncultured Alphaproteobacteria bacterium | reverse complement strand
CCCCTCGCCGATCTCGCGCAGAATTTCGGCGGTGTGTTCGCCGAGTCGCGGCGCCGGACGGTCGGACGCCATCGGCGCGCCATCGAGCACGATCGGTGTGCGCACGCCGGGAATTTTGCCGCCCTTGGCGGCCGCGCTCGGCAGTTCGAGCTGCATACCACGATGCTTGACCTGAGGGTCGGCAAACACCTGCTCGAGATCGTTGATCGGTCCCGCAGGCACACCGACGGCTTCGAGTTTCTGCAAAAGCTCGGCGCTCGGGATGCGCGACGTCACGGCGCACAGGGAATCGATCAGTTCGACACGGTGCGCAAGCCGGCCCTTGTTGTCCTGATAGGCCGGCTCCTTGGCAATTTCCGGCTTGCCCAGGACGCCGCACAGCTTGACGAACTGACTGTCGTTGCCGGTGGCGATGATGATGTGGCCGTCGGCGACCGGAAACACCTGGTAGGGAACGATATTGGGATGCGTGTTGCCGGCGCGTTTCGGAATATCGCCGGAGATGAGATAGTTGAGCGCCTGGTTGGACAGGATACCGACGGTCGAATCGACCAAGGCGGTATCGACATAGCCGCCGCGGCCGGTCTTTTCGCGGCGCGACAAGGCGGCGAGAATGCCGACCACCGAGTAGACGCCGGAAAAAATGTCGGACACCGGAATGCCAACCCGCATCGGTTCGCCGTCCGCGGTGCCTGTCAGCCCCATGAGGCCGCCGATGCCTTGGGCCATGAGATCGTAGCCGGCGCGCGAGGCGTAAGGGCCAGTCTGCCCGAAGCCGGTGACGGAGCAGTAGACGAGGCGCGGATTGTCGGGGGCGAGACTCTTGTAGTCGAGGCCGAACTTGGCCAAGCCGCCGACCTTGAAATTCTCGATCAGCACGTCGGAGCGGGCGGCGAGTTTCTTCACGATGCGCTGGCCCTCCGCGGTGTCGAAATCAAGCTCGATCGACCGCTTGCCGCGATTGGCGCCGTGAAAATAGGCGGCGCCAAGATGGCCGCCATCGGCGGCCGGCACGAAGGGCGGGCCCCAGCCGCGGGTGTCGTCACCGGCGCTCTTGCGTTCCACCTTGATCACGTCGGCACCGAGATCGGCCAGAAGTTGCCCCGCCCATGGCCCGGCCAGAATTCGGGCAAGCTCCAGTATGCGCAAACCAGCCAGTGGACCCGGATTGGATGGACCCGCCATGAAACGCTCCCGATACGGCACGGCGGAGCTGCCGCGCGGGGCTTAAGTGTCCCAGCCGGCCGGATTTGTCTACAGGTTGCGTATTTCTTCGGCTTGTCATTGCGGCCACCGATCATTAGCTAGACTCTGCCCAAGCGGATGGGACGAGCGGTGAACACCTCGTTTTTTAGCGAGATGCTGCAGAGCATCGCCGACCGCGGCCGCGCCCTGATCCTGCGCGAACGCCGCGAGCCGGCGCATGAGCGCTCGGCCGGTCTGATCGATCTCTGCGAGGCGCTGCTTTCGGGACGAGGCGAGGCCTCTGGCGTGGCGCTGGCGCGCGAGATCCTCGCGCGCTACGACGACCTGACCATCGGTCCGCGGATTGCCTTCTTTGAAGCTTTGGCGCGGACTTTCGGCCACGACCGCACCCGTATCGATGCCGCCATCGCGGAGTGGCGCCAATCGCCGTCCGCCGACAACGCCGCCGAGCTCCATCACGCCAGCGAGCCGCGGCGCCTTGAACTGTTCCGCCGGCTTAATCTCGCGCCCGGCGGCACCGCGGCGCTTGTGCGCATGCGCGAACAGCTTCTCGACGCCATGGATCACCGCGACGATCTGCGCGAGATCGATGCCGACTTCGTTCACCTGTTTTCGTCCTGGTTCAATCGCGGATTTCTGGTGTTGCGCCGCATCGATTGGTCGACGCCGGCGATGATCCTGGACAAGATCATCCGCTACGAAGCCGTCCACCAAATTCACGACTGGAACGACCTGCGTCGGCGCATCGATCCCCCCGACCGGCGCTGCTACGCATTCTTTCATCCCGCGCTGGTCGACGAGCCGCTGATCTTTGTCGAGGTGGCGCTGACCCGCGAAATACCGGAGGCGATCGCGCCGATCCTCTCCGACAAGCGCGATGAGGTCGACCCGGAACGGGCCACGACGGCGACGTTTTATTCGATCACCAATTGTCAGCGCGGCCTCGCCGGCGTGAGCTTCGGCCATTTCCTGATCAAGCAGGTGGTCGAAGAGCTGTCGCGCGAGCTCAATCGCGTCGCCAGCTTCGTTACGCTATCGCCGGCGCCGAACTTCGCCGAGTGGCTCAAGCGCGAACGTGACAATCCGGCCTCGCCCGCACTCGACGACGACGATCGCGAAGCCCTTGCCGCACTCGACGGTACGAACTGGTGGCGCGACCCGGAGGCCACCGACAAGCTTCGCGAGCCGTTGCTGCGCGCCGCCGCCTGGTATTACGTGCGGGCACGCAACCGGCGCGGCCTGCCGTTCGATTCGGTCGCGCGCTTCCACCTCGGCAATGGCGCGCGGCTCGAACAGCTCGATTGGCCGGCCGACACGTCCGAGCGGGCGTTGCAGCAGTCCTTTGGCCTGATGGTGAATTACCTTTACGATCTCCGCTATATCGAAAAGAATCACGAGGCCTACGCACAGCAGCACGCCATTGTGGCGGCGAGCGCCGTGACCAAGCTGGTGACGTCACCCGCGCGCGAAATCGTTCCGGTCTCGGGGTAATTTCATCGCCGATCGGCCGAGAGGCTTCCCATGCCCAGCTTGCTTGGCGTGCTTGAGACCGTCCTCTACGTCGACGCTTTCGAAACCGCATGCCCGTTCTACGAACAGGTGCTCGGCCTCAACAGCATGTACCGCGATCAGCGGCTGTGCGCCTACGACGTCGGCGGGCGCGGCGTGCTCCTGCTGTTTCTGCGCGGCCATTCGCTGGAAACCGTCAGGCTGCCCGGCGGCACGATCCCGCCGCACGACGGCCATGGCCCGGTGCACATCGCCTTTTCGATCGCGGCCGACGAGCTTGCAGATTGGGAAGCGCGGCTGGCGGAGGCCGGTATCGTCATCGAGGGCCGCACCAAATGGCCGCGCGGCGGCGAAAGCGTCTACTTCCGCGATCCCGACGGGCACCTGCTTGAACTCGCCACGCCGGGTTTATGGCCGGGATATTAGTTTAGCCTAGGACCGCCCGTAAACCGGCACCACGGCGCCGCGAGTGACGCGGTTGTCGGGCGAAGCGAGAAACAGGATCGTCGCCGCGACCTCTTCGACTTTCGGCCAGAGCGCAAAGTCGGCCTTGGGCATGGCGTGCCGATTGGCCGGCGTATCCATGATCGACGGCGCGACGGCGTTGACCAGAATCCCATCCTTGGCGACCTCCTCGGCGAGCGCCGCTGTGAATGCGGCAACCGCCGCCTTGCTCGCCGTATAGGCGGACATGCCGGCACCGCTGCGCCATTCCAGCGCCGCACGGGCGGCGACATTGACGATGCGGCCGCCCCCCCGGTCATGCCCTTGACCGCAGCGCGGCAGCACAGTGCGCAACTCACGAGATTCATGTCGATCTGTTGCCGCAGCGTCGCCACGCTGGTGTCGCGCAGCGGCGCAGCGGCAAACCCGCCGGCAAGGTGGATCGAAGCCCAAAGCGGCCCTATTCCATCGTAGGCGCGCACGACCGCCGGTTCCTCGGTCAGACTGCCGGTGACGATGACGGCAACTTGCGGGTTTGCACGCAACGGAAAACGCTGCGCCTCGGCTTCGTCCAGGCACGGCACATGGCAGATCGCGCCGGCTTCGACGAGAGCCGTGACAACGGCAGTCCCAAGTGCACCGGCGCCGCCGGTGATCACGACATGACGATCACGGAAGTCCAAATCGCGGCTCATGGCAGGTCTCCGTTGCGGCATCATCGCCGATCCCGAGTTTCGGGGCAAAGCGCGTCTTTCGCCTTTCACCACGGGCGGCCAAAGTGGGAAATCACTATTCTGTGTGAAGGGAGAATCACCGCCCGTGGCTGACTTCGATCTCGCCGTCATCGGCGGCGGCATCAATGGCACCGGCATCGCGCGCGATGCCGCCGGCCGCGGCTTGCGGGTCGTATTGGCCGAGCAGAACGACCTGGCCTCGGGCACATCGTCGGCATCTTCAAAACTTATCCATGGCGGATTGCGCTATCTGGAGCACGGCGAATTCGGGCTGGTGCGTGCGGCTTTGCGCGAGCGCGAAGTGCTGTTGCGGATGGCACCGCACCTCATCCGACCGTTGCGGTTCGTGCTGCCGATCAACGAAGCGCGGCGCTCGGCGATCGTGCTGCGGCTTGGCCTCCTCATCTATGACTGGATCGGCTGGCGCAAGATTCTGCCCGGAACGCGTGAAGTCGATTTGCTCACCGACCCGGCCGGCGAACCGCTGCGGCGGCCGTTTCACCATGCCTACGAATATTCCGACTGCTTTGCCGACGATGCGCGCCTCGTGGTGCTCAACGCGGTGGACGCCGCCGAACGCGGCGCTGTCATTCGGCCGCGGACGCGCTGCATCCGCGCCGAGCGTACGGGCGTGTGGCGCGTCGTTCTCACGACACGCGGCCAGCGCGACGTGGTCACAGCGCGGGCGTTGGTCAACGCCACAGGCGCTTGGGCTGAATCGTTCGCCGAGACCGCGCTGCGGCGGCCGCCGGATGGAAAGCTGCGCCTCGACAAGGGCACCCACATCGTGGTGCGGCGCCTTTACGACCACGATCGCGCGTACATTCTGCAAGCCGCCGACGGCAGAGTGGTGTTTGCTATCCCGTTTGAGCGCGACTTCACGCTGATCGGCACGACCGATCAGAATTTTTCGGCCGATCCGTCAACCGCAGTGCCGACGGGCGAGGAAATTGAATATCTGTGTGGCGTCGTCAACGAATATTTCCGCACCATGATCGGCGCCTCCAACGTCGTTTGGGCTTACGCGGGCGTACGCGCGCTTTACGACGACAACCCCCGGCGACCGCAGGACATGAAAGCCAAGGACCTGGGGCGTGACTATGCCCTCAGGCTTGATGAGCGCTATGGCGTGGCGCCGCTGCTCACCGTCTACGGCGGCAAAATCACAACCTACCGGCGCCTCGCCGAAGATGTGCTCAGCAGGCTGTCACGGCACTTCCCGGCTTCGCGAAACTGGACCGCAGGCGCCGCGCTGCCGGGCGGCGATTTCGCCTACGACGGCGTCGAGGCCCTGATCGAGCAGACGCAACGAACCTGGCCGTTCCTTACCGCCGATCACGCGCGGCGGCTCACGCGCGCCTACGGCACGCGCGTCGGCAATGTGCTCAAATCGGCAACTAAGCTATCCGATCTCGGCGTGCGTCTCGGCGCCGATCTCACCGCCGCCGAAGTGCGCTACCTCATGACCAACGAATGGGCGCAGACGGCCGACGACGTGCTCTGGCGGCGCTCGAAGCTTGGCCTGCGATTTTCCGACGCTCAGCGGTCCACGCTCGATCGCTTCATGGCACAGCCGGATGGATAGGCCAGCGGCACGAAAGGCCTATGGCGTTAACGAAGCGCTCACCACGTTGGCAGGGCAATCACAGCTTTTCCGGCCACTCGGATCCGCTTGGCCTTTACCAAGCTGCAAGACGCCTATGCTCTGATGGACCAGTAGAGCCGCTTCGGCGCCCGAAAATCTTTGCGGCCGGTGTGTCATGTCGATCAATCTTTCCAAGAAGGAAATTGCCGATCTGATCCAGTCGCTCTGGGTCCTGGTGGTCGACGACAACCAGTACACACGCAAGATGATCCGCAATCTCCTCGTCAATTGCGGCGTCAAGGATATCTACGAGGCCGCGGACGGGATCAACGCGCTTGACGCCATTCGGACCGTTGCGCCCGATGTGGTCATTCTCGATTGGGAAATGCCGCTTCTCAGTGGCGCCGAACTCGTTCGCATCGTGCGCTCGCCCGGGGTGTTCCCGACGCCGGACGTGCCGATCATCATGCTCAGCGGCCATGGCGAGCGCTGGCGGATCGTCGAAGCCGTGCGGCTCGGGGTCAACGAGTTCCTCATCAAGCCGGTCTCGGCGAAAGCGATTTATGATCGTCTCGTTGCGATCATGACACAGCCGCGGCCGATCGTGCAGCTCGGCGATTACTACGGTCCGGAGCCGCGCAAGCTCTTGACCGAACCCGGTGATGGCTCGGCAGCGGCAAGGCCGGGTATCGCCGTGCTTGAAGATTGACACCCATCCCTTAGGCTCGTGATTGAATTGTCTGTGACGTCGCGGCGATTCCGAAAAACCGAAAAATGAACTACAGTGTTGCGGCACAGCGTATCGTCCGCTCGTGCAGCCGCCGCTGGAGTCTCGATGCTGGCCTTCGAATCGGAACGACGCTTGGCGCCTGCGGCCGACCGAACGTCCCTTCCGCTTTTGCGTATCGAGAACCTCAGCAAGCAGTTCGGCAACTCGACGGCGGTCGATCATCTCTCGCTCGAGATTTATCAGGGTGAATTCTTCGCGCTCCTCGGGCCATCGGGGTGCGGCAAGACCACGCTGTTGCGGCTGATCGCGGGTTTCGAGACGCCGAGCGCGGGCCGCATCCTGCTCGACAAAATCGATCTCGCGCCCGTGCCGCCGTATCGGCGTCCCCTCAACATGATGTTCCAGAACTATGCGCTGTTCCCTCACCTCAATGTCGAGGCGAACATCGCATTCGGGCTCAAGCAGGAGGGTCTGCCGAGGCGCGAGATCGCGGAACGCGTCGCCGACATGCTGGCTTTGGTCAAACTCGAAAGCTTCGGCCTCCGCAAACCCCATGAGCTTTCGGGAGGTCAGCGTCAGCGGGTCGCGCTGGCGCGTTCGCTCGTCAAGCGCCCGCGCGTTCTGCTCCTCGACGAACCGATGGCGGCGCTCGACAAGAAATTGCGCGGCGAAACGCAGTTCGAGTTGATGGAGCTGCAACGCCGTCTCGGCCTTACATTCATCATCGTCACCCACGACCAAAGCGAGGCGATGATCGTCGCCAATCGCATTGGCGTGATGGATCGCGGCCGATTGATGCAGGTCGCCTCGCCTGCAGAGATTTATGAACGCCCGAATTCACGCTGGGTCGCCGACTTCATCGGCGACGTCAATCTGTTCGAGGGACGGCTCGGCAGCGACCGCACGATCGTTGAAGGCACGCCGGCCGGCCGGCTCCGCGCGGCCGTCGAGATCGACGCCGAACCGGACGCCGCAGTCTGCATCGCAGTGCGGCCGGAACGGATGCGCATCACGCGCCAGGACGCGGATCAGGATGCGAGCCGCGCGAGCCAAGAGAATTGTGTCGCGGGAACGATCGTGGATATCGGCTATCTGGGCGATCTGTCGATATACAAAGTGCGCATCGCCGACGGCTCGATTGTGAAGGCGGCGAGCGTCAATAGCGGACCGTCCAACGATCGCGCGATCGGCCGGAGCGAGCAGGTATGGCTGACGTTTTCACCTGGGGCGGCGATTCCCCTGACGCGATGACGTCCCGCGTGATGAAGCCGCGATGGACTCGATGAAGGGACCGCAAAAACGCTCCTTCGCCTCAAAGCTCGTCATCGGGATTCCCTATACGTGGCTGCTGATCTTCTTTTTCGTGCCGTTCCTGATCGTCCTCAAGATCAGCTTTTCGCAGTCGGCGATCGCGCAACCGCCTTACACGCCGGTCTTCGATCTTGCGGCCGGCTGGCTGGGCATGGCGAGGTTTATTTCAGGTCTTTCCCTCGACAACTACGCGCTGCTCGGCAGCGATCCGCTCTATTTGTTGTCTTATGTAAAGAGCATCGAGATTGCCGCATTCTCCACGCTGCTTCTGCTCCTCATCGGCTATCCCATCGCCTATGGCATCGCGCGCGCCCCCCGGCGCCTACAGCCGGTGCTCGTGCTCCTGGTCGTGCTGCCGTTCTGGACGGCCTTTCTCATCCGCATTTATGCCTGGATGAACATCCTGCAGCACGATGGGCCGCTCAATCAGCTCCTCATGGCGCTCGGGATCGTACGCGAGCCACCGACATGGCTCTCGACCGATACTGCCGTCTATATCGGGATCGTCTATTCGTATCTGCCGTTCATGGTGCTGCCGCTCTATGCGACGCTTGAGAAACTGGATGAGTTGCTGCTCGAAGCTGCGGCCGATCTGGGCTGTCCCCGCTGGAGGGCCTTCTGGCAGGTGACGCTGCCCCTCTCGGCGCCGGGGTTGGTGGCGGGCGCGCTGCTTTGCTTCATTCCGGCTGTCGGCGAGTTTGTCATTCCCGATCTGCTGGGTGGCTCCAACACCTTGATGATCGGGCAGACGATCTGGAACGAGTTCTTCGGCAACAAGGATTGGCCGGCTGCTTCGGCGGTTGCCGTAGCGCTGGTGTGTCTCCTCGTGACGCCGATTGTCATCTTTCAGTACCAAGCCATGCGGACAGCGGACCAGGGCTGACCATGCGCAAGATGTCGGCTTTCAACTTCATCTCGCTGGTGCTCGGGATTGCGTTCCTTTACGCGCCGATTGTCATCCTGGTGATCTATTCGTTCAATGCGTCGCGCCTGGTCGTGGTGTGGGGGGGCTGGTCGACTCAGTGGTATGCCGCGCTGATCGACGACGAAGCGCTCCTCGAATCAGCCTTTATCAGCATCCGGGTCGCATTCATGTCAGCAACCGCAGCGACGGTGCTCGGGACCCTCGCCGCCGTCGCGCTTGTCCGTTTTGGCCGATTCCGCGGGCGGCTTCTGTTCGCCTCCATGATCTACGCGCCGCTGGTGATGCCGGAAGTGATCACCGGCCTGTCGCTGCTTCTCCTGTTTGTCGCCATCTCGATTGATCGCGGCTTCTGGACGATCGTCGTCGCGCACACCACCATGGCGACATGTTTCGTCACGGTCGTCGTGCAATCCCGCCTGGTTGATTTCGACATGAACCTCGAAGAGGCCGCGATGGATCTCGGCGCACCGCCGCTGCGCACGTTCCTTGCCGTCACCTTGCCGCTGATCCTGCCGGCTATTGCCGCCGCCTGGATGCTCGCCTTTGCGCTGTCGCTCGACGACCTTGTCATCGCGAGCTTCACCACGGGGCCGGGCGCGACCACGCTGCCGATTCGTATCTATTCCGAGGTCCGCCTGGGGGTAAAACCGGAGATGAATGCGGTCTGCAGCATCATGGTCGGCGTGGTCAGCATCGGCGTGATCGCCGCTTCATTCCTCACCAAGTTTCGTGCGGCCAAAGCCGCCGCAGTACGGACGTGACTCGCCGCATCAGTCCTTGCTCTCGCCCGGCGGCCGAAAGAGAAACAGCACGAACCAGACGGGCACGATGACCAGCGAGCCCAGCAGCACATTGGGCAATGCCCAAGCGAGCCCATTGCGCGCCAGTTCCTCGATGCGTTCGGGCGAGAGGCCGGCCGCCTTGATCAATTGATCGGTGGTGATGCCGAAATGAGCAAGGATTGTCCCGACAATCAAAGAAGCGATCAGCACCTTGACGACTGTGCGAGTGAGTTGGTTGAACATCCAGCCACCATCGCGGGCGCAGTTCCGCGCTGATTCGTGCGCCGGGATGATAGAGCATGCTGTTCGAAAAAGCCCTGCCGGGCTTTCACCAGACATCTGATCGAGCGTGTGGCAGATGATCGGTCCTAAGGACTTTTGGGTGCCGGCGGCGGCGCCGTGGGAGCGGACGGAGACGCGAACAGCTGATCGATCACGGAGCGGACGGCATCGCCGGCGCTGCGGCCCTTCACGGCATTAAGCAACGGGGCGGCCGCCCCCGAATGACGGATCAGACTCTGCGGATCCGGCAGCATGATCGGATCGTCCCATTGCCCCTGCACCACGAAAGGCAACTGGAACTCATCTGCTGTCGTGGTCGAGACCAAGGTGGCGACACCCTTGAGATCAAGATCGCGCTCAGGCACCGAGGCCTGGCCGCCGAGCGCGAGCCGGACAGACGGACCATCGACATGCAGATCATCAACCGACACCATGCCCTTTTCGATTTTGAGGCTCAGCGCCAATTGGTCAAACGGCGTACGGCCGGTGCGGAAGTCGCCGTTGCCGGACAGCGGCCGGCGCTCAAGCCGGCGCAGCAATTGCTCGACGTCGATGCCGGCAAGCGCACCACCGTGCGCACTCAGTGTCGCCGTTCCGTTGAGGGCATGGGTCAGCGCCATCACCGAGCCGCCCGCCCCGTCGACATTGAGCGCCAGATTGCCCCGGCCAACGAGCTTATGCAGGCCGAATATCTGGCCGAGGCAGTTCTCAAGATCGACATCGGCGAATTGCAGGTGCGAAGTGACCTCCACACCACCATCGGCGCTGGCGAGCCCAAGCGACCCCTTGGCGACGCCGCCGAAGGCCTGCGACTCGCCGATCGCGACGTCCAATTTGCCGTCGCGCATCGTCGCCGCAACCGCGGTGCGGCCGAGTTGAGCTTTCGCGATTTTGATGCTCGCAGCCGAAAGCCGCAGATCGAGGTTGAAATCGGCCAAGCCGTCGAGCGCTATGGGAAGCCGATCCCAGTTGCGTTCATTCGCGGCCAGCAGTCTGACGCCCGACACATAAGGTGTCAGGTTCAACGCGTCGGCCGCGAGCGTCCCCTGTACGGTACGGTGACCGTCATTCGACAAGGTCAGCACGCCCACGGCCGTATTGCCATCGAGTTCGACGTTGACATTGGTGAGCGAGACGATCCCTCCGACGATATCGCTCTGTGCCCGCAGCGCAAAACGGCCGAAACCGCCGAACGGCAACTTGCTCTTGCCGGTCCAGCGCATGGCGGATCGAAGCGAAGGAGACTCGACTCCCAGCGTCCCATCGATCTTGAGCGTCGGCTGGTAACTGGCCGACCCATCAAAGGCGAGCTTGAGTGGTTCGCCAGATAGCCGCAGTTTGAGGCCCGAGCGTTCGCCGCTGAGCGCGGCCGGAAAATCGCTGAGCGTCAAACTCGCCTCGACCGGCTGATCGTGCCACACGAAGCGGCCGTTCGCGCCGAAGCTGCGCGATATCGATGGCCAGGCGACCTGAAAGTCGACGCCATCGAGCCTTTGGACGACCCGTTTGTCGGCGTCATGCACGACGACGACGCCATCGTGAATACCGATCTCAGAGAACGACGCGGTCCGATCCCGATTGGGCTCCAGAGCGTGCGAAAGCGTCGCGATGAGTCCGGACCAGTTCGACTGTCCGTCCGGCTGGAACGTGACCGTAATCGTCGGCCGCACCAGCGTCACATCGGCGATCTCGATCCGTCCCGCGAGCAGGGGGAAGTAGCGCAGCCGCGCCGTCAACTCGTCGGCCACCACGGCGGGCTCGCCGGTACGATCGTCACCAAGCATCACATCGCGAAAACTCACAGTGCCGGACGGAAACAGCGAAACCGAAGTCTCGCCGCGCAGCACGGGATCAAGGCCGGTGACGGCGCTGATCTCCTTCTTGACCGCATCCCTCACTGTTGCGGCGGGAATGAGAAACGATAACCCCACCAGCGTCACGAACGCCGCCGCCACCATTGCGGCAACGGCAATGGCGGGGCGTTTCAAGCCGGTAGCCGCGGTCACAGGAGGCATTTCCGATGTTGCTGAGTCAGTCGAATATACCGAGCGCTTGGCAAGCTGCAAACATGCGCGGCATCTGTGTCGCTTTCGTGGCCGGTGACCGCCGGCCGCCGCCCCTAAGGAACGGCGGCGCAAAGGAAAAAAGGTCTGGAGGCAACCTTTTCCGGCGCGCCGAGGCAAGCCGCGGCGGTCCACCGAGCGCCGGCATCAACGCGCCGATGCTTGCCGCTCCGAGAGCTCGTGGGCTTGCGCCACCTCGGCGATCATCTTGCTGATGATCGCCTGACCGAACGAGTTGAAGTTTTCGGCGACCAAGACGAACGCGCCGAGGCCGCCTGTCACATTGGTCCGATAATAATTGGCCAAGCCCCCAGGCGGGTTGGTGTGATCGGGATTCCATGACATCGGGTTGTCGCTCAGAATGACGAGCCCGTTGATGGTAACCCCCTTTGCAACAGCATCGTCGCGCTGAAGCGCGACATCGCGGCCGGCATTATTGGTGCCGTCGCCGGAGACATCGATGGTGTGCCGAGCGGATTTGTAGGGAGAGCGATCAAACTGCGCCATCGAATATTCGATAGCGCCGCTGATCGAGGTCCGGTCCGCAAACGAACGCGGCGCCTCCAGCAGGCGATCGCCAAAGCCTTTCGCCGAATCGCTGTCGCCGACGGTCGTCCAGTCGATCACGACGCGCTGCGCACCGACCCCCGACCACTCGACGAACATTAACCCGATGCGGCCGGTACGACCCGATCGGATCGCGTCGAGCACCCGCGGATCCGAGATGGCCGCAGCGTAGCCCTCGCGCTGCAATTGAAATTTCGTGCTGTCGATGCTGCGCGACACGTCGGCCGCCAGGACCAGCAGCAGATCGACGTCGTCATCGGCCAAAGCGACCGTAGGCAACAACACAACAGCAACAAAGAGCAATATCAGGAGGCTTTTGATCGTGCGCATTTTCGCAACTCACCGTGAATTGCCGCCCAGCACGGCGAAAGTCCCGACCGGACAAGTCTAGCCGATTCCGCGTTCTTCGCGAGTCTCAGCGAGTGGTCGAAATGACTAACAATTGGATGACGGCAAGGTGGTGGTATGGGGATGCCACCGGCTCAAGGCCCGCGCGAGCGACTGACCTAATCGGCGAGAACACGGCTGCGGGGAAATGCGATCTCGACCAATGTGCCGGCATTGGGCGCGGTTTTGATGCTGAAGTTGGCGCGATTGGCCTCAGCCAGCGCCTTGGTTAGCGGCAACCCGAGGCCGGTGCCTCCCGAACCCCAACTTCCGGATGTTGCCACCTGCCGGAACGGTTCGAGCGCCGTCTCGACATCCTTCTCGCTCATGCCGACGCCGGTATCGCGCACCCGCAACACCGCCTCGCCCGTATCGGTGACCGCCGTCGACACGATGACCTGGCCGCCCGGGCCGGTAAATCTGATCGAGTTGGATAGCAGGTTGAGCGCGATCTGCCGCAGTGAACGTTCGTCGGCGACGACATGGGGCAATCCAGGCGTCAGCGAACTGCGAATGATGATGCGAGCGCGATTTGCCTGCGGCTGCATAATGCCGACGCATTGCTGGGTGAGATCGTTGAGGTTCACGTTGGCAAAGTTGAGATCGAGCTTGCCGGTTTCGATCTTGGAAAGGTCGAGCAGATCATTCAACAGTGACACCAGATGCGTACTGGCGGCATGCATGTCCTTGAGATATTCGCGGTATCGCTCGTTGCCGATCGGGCCGAAGCGCTCCGCCATGATGACCTCGGCAAAGCCGGTGATAGCGTTAAGCGGCGTGCGAATCTCATGGCTGACTTTGGCGAGAAATTCCGCTTTCGCCGCCGCCGATTTCTGGACCTCGCGCTTGGCCGCCCGCAGATCCTCTTCGATCTTCTTGCTGGCCGTGGCATCGCGAAACGCGGCGCAAAACCGGTCGCCGCCGATACGGGCGACGATCATCGCTAAGGGAATGAACTGATTCTCCGCGGTGCGAGCCGTGACGTTGACAGCGCTGTGCAGGACCGTCACGCCGTGCGCGACTCGCTCGAAACATTCACGCGCTGCATGCTTACTCTCGGGCGCCAGCAACTCCATGAGGGAGTGGCCGTCGAAGTCGCCACCCGATATGCCGAACAATGCCTGCGCGCCGGCGTTGATGTTGACCATCCGGCTTTCGCGATCGAGCACGATGACGCCATCCATCGTCGTGTCGAGAATCGATTTCAACGCATGGATTTCGCGCTGGGCGACGGCGAGTGCAACCGCGGTTGCGCGGTTGCGTTCCTCACCTTGATCATCTGTCAGGAACAGCGCGAGCGCGGGCTCACCCTGCCACGGCAACGTGAGCAGATGCCCCTCGACCGAAAGTCGTTCGCCGTTCTGTTTGACGATGGCAAGCGGTTGCGGGTCGCCAGTCTCGGCTAGCGTTGCCCCGGCGTAGCCCGCAAACAAGGCGTTGAGACCGCCAGCCGCCGCGAGCACGTCGAGATTTTCGAAGCCGCTCAACTCGAAGAAATGGCGATTGGCGTAAATGAGCCGATCATGCTGGTAGACCAGCACGCCAATCGGAACGCGGTCGAGCAGCAGCGGTTCGAGGCCCGACGACTGACTTGCCGGCGCTTTAACGCCGCCGCTTTCGGTATCGCCCTGCGTTTCGGCGGCCGTCGCGGAGGCTTGAGTGGCGGCGCTGGTTTCGCTCCGCTCTTGCCGCCCTTCATCCATGGGCAAACCGGCGGCAATGGTTTCGGCAGCGGCAGAAGCCTCCGGCGATCCTCGTAGCCGTGCCGTCAATTCTTGCGCCAATTCCCGGAAGGCCCTGCGTTCAACCGGACTAAGGCTGGGCGCTTTCGGTTCTGCCGCTGGGCCCGGACGAAACGGCACGACGTTAGCGGATATGGCTGCGTTATTCGGCGGCGCTCGGTCGCTCTTCGAGGCCCCTTCTGCTGCGGCAGCTTCGGCGGCGGGTTTTTCAGCCGCAGGCGCCTCAGCTACAGATGTTTCGGCGACCGGTTTTTCAGATGTTTCGGCTGAAAGGGTTGAAGCGGTTGCGGCCGGCGCTTCTGAGACGGCTTCATCGGTCGGCATCGCCGGCGCCGAACCACTATCCGGCGACGTCGCCTCTGGCGCGGCCACGAAGCCGATCGGGCGATCCTGGCGCGAGCGAGTCAATTCATTAATGCGAGCGACGTCACGACAAACGCCAAACCCGCGATAGCCGCGAAAGTGCCGATCGCGGTCGAACACCGGAAGGCCCGCCAATTCGACCGGAAGCCGCTCATCCGTGTCGTCGATCGGCCAGAGCAGCGTGATGCCGCTCCAAGTCTCGTGCGTCGCGGCCGCACGCTCGACCTGATTTTCAGGGTCGAGCTTGAGTTCGCTCGCAATCTCGCGCCACGGCCGGCCGAACGTCGCCATGGTTCGCGGTCCGACGAGCTCGATGAACTCGTCCGAACCGACAACAAAACGGCCATCGGCATCCATCTGCCACACGAACCGCAACGGGTGGCGACGTTCCGCCGCCGGCTCATGGCGGGTGACGTTTTGTTGGGAAACCGTGTCAGCGACCGCCGACGAGGACTGTAGGGGGGGTGAAGATGATGCGGGCAGCGGCTCATCTTTCCCGGATTGTTGTGCTGCCGCGACGCTGACGGGCTCGACGGTTTGTTCAGAGCCTTTGCTCTCGCGTGTGTGCTCCGGTTCAGCACGCTCTTCGGTCGGCTTGGGGCCAAACATCAATGCCAGTACCTGCGATGCGTCTTCGCCGAGGCGTACGACGTCAACCGCAGAGGTAGCCGTCCCCACGCGGGCCATACCGCTTGCGCTGCCCGCGGCAAGCGCCGCGGCAGCGGCATCACCAATGTCGAGCGCGGCGAGCATGTTTGTTGCACCAAGCCGTTGCCGAGCAGCATCAGTGGCATGAACGAGCGCCCCATCCGGTGTGAAAACTGCCAGCGGTTTTTCGTGATCGTGATCTGCAAACAGCCGGCGGACGCGCTCGCAAAGCGTCAGGGACGGTCCGGCAGGCTCAGTCGCAACGACGAGCACCGCTGTCACGCTGTCAGGCAAAACGATACGCGAGCACGCGCATGTGAGCGCGGAACCAAAACCGGCACCGAAGTTGCGCAACCGCTCGAGTCGCGACAGGCCGGACGTTGGCAACGTCGCTGCAAGGCGGACGATCTGCGCCGCAGTCTGCCCGTTCAAATCAAACAGGCGTTGCGCAACCTTGTTTGTTGTTGATGCCCCGAAAATGGCTGCACCAATTGCGTTGGCCCAAAGAATTCGCGACCCGTCGGCGCTCCACAGCCACGCAGGCCACGCACTCGTCGCAAGAGCCGCAAGTCGCGTGTGAAGCAACAGGCCGAGTTCGGACTCAACAATCGCCATGCGAGGGAACTCATTGGCTAATGAATTCTTAATAATGCGGGCAATGTGCGGCGTCCATGGCGCCGCCGCGCGTTCGGCCCGGCAAGCCACGATAACCTTAACCCCGCCGTGGGCCGCTTCAGCACGCACGTTTGGCCTTGCGCGCCATGGGGGAACTTAAGCTAGGATTGCGGCCCCGGCCCTCAGAGGAATGACCCATGGCGAAGGACCCGTTCGAGCAGTTTGCAATCCCAAGCGAGATGCGCGCATTCGCCGAGCAAAGCGTGGCGCAGGCGCGAAAGGCCTTCGACGGCTTCGTCCAGGCGGCCAATCACGCCATGGGCCAGATGCAAGGCCAGGCTCAGGCGGCGAGCAGCAGCGCAACTGAGATTGCCCATAAATCAATGACATATGCCGAGCAAAACGTGGCTGCGAGTTTCGACTTTGCGCAAAAGCTCATGCACGCAAAGGATGCCGCGGACCTGATGCGGCTGCAGTCCGAATATCTGGGCCGCCAGATGCAGACACTGTCCTCGCAGGTTCAAGATCTCGGTCAAAGTGCCGCCAAAATGGTTATGGATGCTGCCAAACCGAAAACGTAATTTTTGTCGCTGAAATCCGCGTCGTCACGAATAGTGACGATATATCAATGCTTTGCGATATTTGTGCAATGCAATAATTTCTATTGCATTGCACCAAGAAAATTGCTATGAAGCTTTCCGACAAGTCCCGCACTTTAGAAGTAAGGCGTTCGGTGGCGGGATTAACGATGAAGCATCGGGCCTCGTAATGACGGGCAACGAAGCCGGGTAAACGATTTTCATCCGAAACGGCCCAGGCGTAGCGATCAAAGTTGATCAAAATTCAAGGACACCCACCATGGCGGACATGACAGTCGCCCCAAAAGCAAAGACGAGCAAGGCCGGAAGCGGCCCGTTCGAGATGCCAAAGTTCGAAATGCCTAAGTTTGAAATGCCGAAGGTGGAAATGCCGGCCGCGTTTCGCGAATTCGCGGAGCGGGGCGTCGCGCAGGCCAAAGACACCTACGAAAAGATGAAGGCCGCCGCCGAAGAGGCGACCGACGTGCTTGAGACCACGTACTCGACCGCCACCAAGGGCGCGTCCGATTACGGTCTCAAAGTGATCGAGGCTGCACGCATTAACACCAATGCGGCGTTCGATTATGCCGGCGAGTTGTTCACGGCGAAGTCGCTGTCCGAAGTCATCGAACTTTCCAGCGCGCATGCACGCAAGCAGTTCGAGACCCTGACGCAACAGAGCAAAGAACTCGGCGAGCTGGCGCAAAAGGTTGCGGCTGAGACGGCCGAGCCGATCAAGAGCGGCATGAACAAGGCGTTCAGCAAGGTCGCTTGATCTCTGCGGGTTCGCTTGGCCTCTGCGGATCTGAAATTGTAAGTCGTGCAGACTTTGCGCGGCGGAGAAAGCCCGGGTCGAGACCCGGGCTTTTGTGTGTCTGAACTCTGCGCTGCTCGCGCGGACGCCTTTTCGGTCGCAGCTATCAACCCGGCCGGATCACGCTTCTGGCTTGCCTTTTTCGCGCTGGCCTTGCCAAACTGGACCATTGCTCATAGTTTCCCCGCGCTTGCCGACCGCGGGCCGTGCAGCTGTAGCTCAGTTGGTTAGAGCGCCTGACTGTGGATCAGGAGGTCGGTGGTTCGAGTCCACCCAGCTGTACCAGTAGCAGCCCGCCGTACTGGAAGTTCCAGATCATTTAAAATGAGGGTCCTGCGCCTGGAATGGGCCGCATTTTGCGCCCGCCGGAGCCTCCTCGACCAGCGACGTCTCCTACAATGCCGCTTCTATGCTGGTCGATGGAGATTGGCCTCGCGTTCACCTTCGGCTTATTTGGCACATTCCGTTGGCGCACTCACTTGGCGGCGATCTTTTTCAAGAGCGGCCCCCACATATTCTGCTCCTTCTGGACGAAGTCGAGAACCTGTTGGGGCGTCATCGCACGCGAATAGCTCCCGATGTGGGCAAGTCTCTTTTTGAAGTCGGCATCGGTCACCACTTTGCTCAGGTCCACGCTGACCTTGTCGATGATGGGCTGCGGTGTGCCAAGCGGCGCGACCAGAACTTGCCAGCCCGTCGCGGAAAAGCCGGGAACCGTTTCTGCTGCTGTCGGCAAGTTTGGAAACTCGGGTAAGCGCTCGGTGGAGGCAACTGCGATGAGCTTCACCTGCCCCGCATTGACCGCTCCGACGATGCCCGAATACCCCTCGATGATCATCGAGACACGGCCGTTCGCGACATCGCCTAGCGCCGCTGCCGGTCCAGCCGTATAGGGCACCGGGAGGAGTTCGATGTTGGCGCGCTCCTGCAGCAGCAATCCGGTCAGATGCGTCAGCCTGCCAACGCCCGTGACCGCAATTGAAATCTTTCCCGGCTCCTTCTTGGCGAGCGCGATCAGTTCCCCCAGCGTCGACACACCGAGCGCCGGGTTCACCGCAATGAACATCGGATTTTCCGCCGTGTAGCCGATCGGCAAAAAGTCGCGCGGCAATTTCAGCGGTAGATTCGGCGCCACGGTCGGCAGCGCCACAAAAGTCGATAGCGCCGGCATGAACAGGGTGTAGCCGTCGGGTGTGACTTCGCTCGCGGCGCGCGCCGCAATGCTACCGTTCGCACCCGGATGATTGATCACGACGACTTGCTGGCCCCACATCTTGCCAAGACCATCGGCGACGAAACGGGCATCGACGTCCGGAGTGGCGCCCGGCGCAGCATCGGCAATAATTGTGACCGGTTTTTCCGGATACTTGATCGCTTGGGCGCGGGCGGCAGAGGCTGCCGGCAATACCGCGAGGCCGATACCGGCGACCCCTAACCAATACTGAAACCACTTCATGTCACCCTCCCATGGTCCACATTCAACCGTGCCGCGCGCAAAACGCGCAATCATCGGACGAAGGGATGCTGACTTCTTTCGAGTTTGCACATCCCGTAATGCGGCGCATTCAACGCCACGATATGGCGCGAAGCGATCCGTTAAATCGTCGCAAGCAGCCGCGACGGCAATTTTTCCGCGTGACGATGGCTTCGCCCCAATCGAGGCAGGGCGTGCGCCACGCGCCGAACGAATACGTCAACCATAGAACAATACCGACGGCGGTCTCTTTACCTTAATTCCACGTAACCGGCGATGGAGCGATGCGCACTTAACGAGTCTCAACTATGACGCTGGAGTGATTCCGAATCTATCCAGTGAATGGCAAGTGACAAGCGCGACACCATTGAGGGCGTTCAGGAACGCAAACGTGTCGGTCGACGTCGCGGATATCGCCGTACCGCGTCGCGCAGAATGTGTCCGGGACCGTGCGCCGGATCTCAGCCTCCGCCTCTATACCGGACTGGAGACGGTCGAATACCTATGGCGAGGCTTTGAAACCGTCGCCGACTGCACGGCGTTCCAAACGTTCGATTGGCTTGCCGCCTGGTACCGCAATATCGGCCGGCGCAATGGAACCGTACCGGTCATCGTCGTCGGCACTTTCGCCAACGGCGATGTTGCTTTCATTCTCCCGCTCGCAGTGGGCCCGCACCGCTCACCCCGCCGGCTGTGCTGGCTCGGCCAGGAGGTGTGCGACTACAACGCGCCGCTGCTCGCACGCGACTTCTCACGACGCATCACTCCAGATCGCTTTGTCGCGATGTGGCGAGAACTCCGAGAGCGCCTGCAATCCGAGCCTGCGTTGCACTGTGACTGGATCGAATTCGAGAAGATGCCGCAAACGGTCGGCGCACAAGTTAATCCATTTACTTTTCTCGACATCACGCCACATGCCAGCGACGCCCATCAAACTTGCCTGGGCGACGATTGGCGGAAATTCTACTTCGAAAGGCGATCTTCGGCGACGCGTCGGCACGACCGCGCAAAACGCAAGCATATGTCCGAATTCGGCGAGGTCCGCTTCCTGAGCGCGGCGGATCGCTCCGATGGCCGGCGCATTCTCGAAAAGCTAATGGAGCAAAAGAGCCGGGCTTTTCTGCGCCAAGGGATCTCCGACATGTTTGCACGGCCGGGATTCCGGGAATTTTTCCTCGATCTTGCGTCGAATCCAAAGACCCGCGACCGGTTCCATCTCAGCCGCATCGAGATCGGCTCAGATTGGGCGGCGACCAATTTCGGTATCATTTTCGGCGATTGCTACTACCACGTGCTGGCCAGCTACGATCAAGACATCGCCGCGTCACGGTACGGACCGGGCGCACTTCATCTGCGCGAACTCATGGCCCACGCGATCGAAAGAGGGTTGCGGCGGTTCGATTTCACCATCGGCGACGAACGCTACAAGCACGAATGGTGCGACACGCACGTACAGCTTTTCGATTTCACGGTCGCGGTGACGTGGCGCGGCGTGCCGGCGCGATGTTGGTCAATGGTGCAACGTCGTCTCAAGCGATGGATCAAACAATCCCCCTTCGCCTGGGATCTGGTCGTGCAACTTCGTTTGGCCGTCGCATCGTTGTCGCGATCGCGCGATCGCTGACAAACCCTACCGCTCGACACGATCAAGGTTGGCAGTCATCCGCTCAATGACACGGCGAAACAACGCGAGGTCGCGCGGATGTATGCCGGCCTCCGCCTCGTCGGTAATTGTCCGCGCGACGCTCAACAGTTCGTTGCGCAACCGCTTCGCCTTGGCGCTGAGCCAAACCTCAACCTTGCGCCTGTCCTCTTCACTGCGCACGCGGCGAATGAGCCCGGCCCGCTCCATGCTGCGCAGCGCGATCACCGTCGTCGGCTCCATCATGCCGACGCGCGCCGAAAGCTCGCGCTGTGAAAGCCCGTCCGTGATCCAAAGGACCCGCAGAAAATACCACTGCCCTCGGGAGACGCCGTAAGCCGCGATGCGCCGCTCCAACAGCCGCTGAAAGGCGCGGTGTGCGTCGCGAACCAGATATCCGGAGCTCAAGCGGGGTGGCAGCTCGACGATGCGGCGGCGTCCGGATGGTTTGGAACTCGAAGTCAACCGTAGCGGCATCGACGTTGACAGCTTCCGGCTTCCCATGCAGATAATTACTTAGAAATCTATGCAATGGGAACGCCATCGATGCAACAGCCGCTTCGCAAGGATAAACAAACCGCCGTAACGCCGAACCAGGCCTTCGATCTGCGCAGCACGCTGACGTGGCTGCGCGCCGAAGGCGAGCTGATCGAAACCGACAAGGAGGTCGATCCGGACCTGCAGGTCACCGGGCTGCAGAAACACCTCGATGGCGGCTGCCCGGTGCTGTTCAACAACGTCAAAGGCAAGCCGAACCATCGTGTCGTCACCAATCTGTTCGCCGATATGGTGGTGATCAACAAGATGTTCGGATGGAAGGACGATGCCGAGCGCGTCCGCAAGCTCGCGTATGCGCTGTCGCATCCTCTCAAGCCGGTCGAGATCGCGCAAAGCGACGCGCCCTGCCAGGAGCATGTGATCGAGAAGCCGCGCGACGTCAACGAGTGGATGGTGCCGATCCGTCACACAACCTACGAACCGGAGCTCACCGTCGGTTCAGGCATTCGCTGCGTTACCGGCCCGCAATTCGATGGCGGCTCCGACCTCGGCTACAACCGCATGAATTTCCGCTGGGGCAATATCGGCACGTTCCAGATCTCGCCCGGCTCGCACATGTGGCAGGTGGTCAACAAGTATTACAAGGAAGACCAGCCGGTCCCGATCACCATGTGCTTCGGGGTGCCGCCGGCCTGCACGCTGCTGGCAGGTGCCGGCTTCGACTACGCGGTACTGCCGATGGGCTGCGATGAGATCGGCATTGCGGGCGCCGTGCAGGGCTCGCCGATCCGCCTCGTCAAGGCGCGTACGGTAGACGCCATGGCGCTCGCCGACTGCGAACTGGTGCTGGAAGGCTACGTCAACCCGCGCGACCGCCGCTTCGAGACCAAGGAAGCAGAGGACGCCGGCGTTCAGGGCCGCCATCACTTCCATCCGGAATGGGCGGGATACATGGGGAAGTCCTATAAGGCCCCGACCTTCCATGTGACCGGCATCACCATGCGCAAGCCGGAGTCGAAGCCGATCATCTTCGCGCTCGGCGTGCACATGCTCGACGATCACAACATCGACACCACGGTGCGCGAGGCGGCGATCTATGAACTGTGCAACCGGCTGCAGCCCGGCATCGTGCAGAACGTGGTGATCCCCTATTGCATGACGGACTGGGGCGGCTGTGTCATTCAGGTGAAGAAGCGCCATCAGATCGACGAAGGCTGGCAGCGCAATTTCCTGGCCGCCGCCCTGTCATGCTCGCAGGGCATGCGGCTGGCGATTGCGGTGAGCGAGGACGTTGACCCGTATTCGATGGACGACATCATGTGGTGCCTCACCACCCGCGTGAATCCCCAGACCGATATCCTCAATCCGATTCCCGGCGGCCGCGGGCAGACCTTCATGCCGGCGGAACGCATGACCGCGGGTGCGCAGCAATGGACCGCCTCAAATACGCGCTTCGAAGGCGGCATGGGCATCGATGCCACGGTGCCATTCGGCTACGAAAGCGACTTTTTGCGCCCGGTCTACCCGGTCGACAAAGTGCGGCCAGAAGATTTCTTCTCCAAGGAAGACATCGCCAATGCCAAAAAGCGCATGCATGGCTGGGTGAATTCGCTGGCCAGGACCGGACGGTAAAAAACCACCCAACTTGGCGCGCCCAGCAGGGAAGAACAGTTCATGCGCAAGTCTATCTCTGCCAGTATCGTTGCCGGAGCCCTCTCGCTCTGGATCGCGACAGCATTCGCGCAAACCGCGCCAGCGACGACGGCCGATACGTCCAAGGGCAAAGTCCTGGTCGATGGCAAGGGCATGACTCTGTACGTCTTCGACCGCGATGCTGCCGGCAAATCGAACTGCAACGGCCAGTGCGCCACCCTGTGGCTTCCGCTCGTCGCTGCGGCCAACTCCAAGCCGTCAGGCGACTGGACTGTCATCACGCGCAATGACGGCAGCAAACAGTGGGCCTACAAGGGCAAACCGCTTTATGCGTGGAGCAAGGACACCAAGCCCGGTGATGTGACCGGCGACGGCGTCAACAACGTCTGGCACGTCGCAGCTCCGTGACGTCGCATCGCGTACTAAACCGCCAGATCATCCGGCGTGCGGAATGCGTAGAACTGCACCGGCTTCAGCCGGCCCTTCACCGGCGCTTCATGCAGTTCGTGACCACGAAGCCTTAGTCCGGCGGCCTCGGCTGCCGGACGCGATACAATTGCGACGCTGTCAAACTCCTTGGTCAGGCTCTCGAGTCGCGCACAGGTGTTCACCGTATCACCGATGGCGGTGATGATTTGCGAGTTTGGCGGCCCCATCGCGCCGACGATGGCCTCGCCGTAGTGAATGCCGATCCCAATCCGCAACGGTTCGCTTAGATCTTCGCGAAGTTGGGAATTCAGTTGATCGAGGCGAAAGAGCATTTCGCGCGCGCCTCGAAGCGCATCGACCACACCCGTCGTTGGGTCCGTGGCGTCGAGACCATAGAGCGCCATCAGGCCATCGCCGGTGAATTGCGAATAGTGTCCTCTCGTGGCGACAAGCGCCCTCGTCATCTCGTGGAAAAACTGATTGAGAATAAAAAGCACGTCATAGGGCAGCTTGGCCTCGCCCAGGGTGGTTGAACCGCGCATATCGACGAAAACGACAGTGATCGGGCGCTCACGGCCCTCAAGACCGCCGCGCAACGCGCCGTCGGCCGCATGAGCATCCGCTGCCAAAAGCGGCATCACAGCAATCGCGGCGGTCGGACGAATTTGGCAGGCGAGCCGGGTGCCGGGCGTGGCTCCGATACGGGAAAGCGCCCCAGCCTCTAGGCCAGACGCCGCGGCAAGCTGGTCAAGACCCTTTGTCACCAGAACCCGGCACGTGGTGCAGCGGGCCCTTCCGCCGCACACCGACGCGTGCGGAATTCCATTTTGGCGCAGCGTCTCGAGCACGGTCGCGCCGGGAAAAATCGGCACGGTCCGGCCGTTGGTGTGCGCGAGCATCGGCGGCCGTTGGCGACGATAGTACCAGCGCGCGAACGCCACGACCGGCAAATGGCAAAAGCAGCAAGCCGAGGCTGATGCCCCAACCGATATACACCAGCCGATTCACGGCAGCCGCAGTAGCGTCCGTGAGATTGGAATCCTCCAGGGCCAATTTTGCGAAATCGGGATCGCTCTTGGCCTGGCGCAGAACCTGATTACCGCCTGTCACATAACCGGCGAGCGCCAAGGCCGGCAGCAACAGGCCGTAGCCAAAAAAGAGCGGCCGCCATCTCGGATACCATGGCTTGGTGCGAAGCCAGTAATGGATACCGATGCACGCATGGGTCCACACTGTCACCACCGCGAGCATCTGCACGGCGCCGACCCAAGGCATGAGCAACCATTGAACGATGAACACCGTGTTGTAGTACGTCGTAACGTCGAACAGGGTTTCGGCGATACGCGTCGCCATGACATGGAACATCAGAAGCAGCGGGATGCACAGGCCGAGCGATAGCTGTGTCCATTCCCAGCGGCTCAAGCGGAGCGAACGCCGAACATAAATCGACCATAGGGCGTTGCTGTAGTGAACGAGGAACGCCGTTAACAGCAGCCCCGTACCGATCCAGGTCCGCCACGGATACATCAGGGCGTTCCGCGTGGCTTCGGCATCCTCGAAGGAAATGAGCAGGAGGCAATGGGCGCTCAGATGACAGATGACGAACGAGAGTAGGACGAGAGCGCTGCTGAGCCGGAGGTTACGCCTCCATGTCGGAAGATCCCAATTCATTCCGCGTTCTCTGACCGTGCTGGCAAGCTAAGCGAGCTTCATAATAGCCACGATCATGTACCGGCAAAGTCGCGCGGTCATCCGTTCCATCGGCGCACAAGCGCCTTGCGATCGAGTTTGCCCCGTTCGGTCTTCGGCAGCGATGCACTGATCACGATCTGCTTAGGCGCCTTGAAGGCCGGCAGGACGGTGCCGCAGTAGCGCAGCAGTTCATCGACATCGATCTGCACGCCCGGACGCGCGACGACGTAGCTCACCACTTCCTCGCCATAGACCGCGTCCGGCACGCCGACGGTCGCGGCCTCGATCACGTCGGCGCGCTGCATCAGGCATGAGTCGATTTCGACCGGCGATATTTTTGCGCCGCCGCGAATGATCAATTCCTTCTCGCGGCCGGTGAGGGACAAAAAGCCGTCGGCATCGAGCGAGCCGAGGTCGCCGGTGCGGATGCGGCCCCGGCTTGCGATCGTCACGCCGCCGTCATCGGCAAGCGACCGGTAGGGATGGCCGCTAAAGCCGCCAACTTCGACATAGCCGGACTCGCCCGGCGGCAATCGCCGCCCCTCGCCGTCGACAATGGCGAGGTCGTGATAGGCAAACGGCCGGCCGACGGTACCGAGACGGCGCTGTTCTCCAGTGACGGCGGCAATCCAGCCGGTTTCGCTCGAGCCGTAACCTTGCGCAATCGGAATACCGAATTTCTGCTCGAAGCGCCGCCATTCTTCGAGCGTGAGCGGCGCCGAACTGGACGTGATGAAACGCAGCGTCGGCACGTTGTCGCGATGCGCTTTCTCCTCAGCGTTGAGCAGGATATTGACGGTGGTCGGATTGCCGGCCGCGACCGTCACCCCGTGATCGCGCACGTGCTGAAAGAACCGGCTCGCCGAGAATTTCTGTGCCATCACCAGCGTAGCGCCGCGGTTGACCGGAACCAGCGCGCCGAGAAGTTGCGCCGAGGCCCAGTTGAAGGACCGAAAATCGTACACGCGGTCATCGGCCGTGATGCCGAAGCCTTCCGCCGTCGGATCGATATTTCCAAGGTGCTCACGAAAATTCAGAATCACGCCCTTGGGCCGCGCACTCGTGCCCGACGTAAATAGGATGACCGCGTCGTCGTCCGGAGACGCCGGAATTGCTGCATCGCTCGGCGCACAGCGCGCAAGCTCTGCGAATAGCGTCTCCGGCGCCGCCTGATCGAACCGCCCAAGGCGTATACGCGGCACGGAGGTGCCGGCCAGAAGATCGTCGAGGCCCAATCCATCCTGATAGAGAATAAGCTGCGGCCGAAGCCGCGCAAAAATGTTATCGAGCTGGTTGCGGTTCATCTCGACGTGAATGGTGCAGATGGTCGCCCCGGCGGCCATGACGCCGAAATAGCTGACAAGATGCTCGATCGAATTATTGGCGAGCAGCGCAACCCGGTCGTTGCGGCCAAGTCCCCGATCGCGCAGAAACGCCGCAAAACGACCGGCGAAATCGCGCAATTGCCCATAGCGGACGACGCGCCCATCCTCCGCCGATACGATCCAGGGCTTTTCCGGAGCGCGTTGTGCGGCCCGAACGATCCAGCTTTGCAACAGGTTTGAGCCGGCGTCTTTTTGCATGATAGGATAGGCAGTGATAATTCCTTAGCATTATAAGCATTTCGACCGAAACGCAAAAAGTCGAAGATGCGAAACAACGGCCCGGTGCAGCAAATGGCAAATCAGAACGCTATGTCCGATCCGAAGCCGACTCTGACGGGCAACGGCGGTTCGCCGCCGGCTCTCTCGAACACCGCGCCGTTTCTGCCCTACCACGATCTGCGGCAATGGCTGGAAGAAGCGAAGAAGCTCGGGGAGGTGCGCGAGGTCGGCGGGCTGTCGTATCAGCAGGACATCGGCATGGTCGCGGAAATGTCGGCGCACACCGAAAATGCGCCCTGTTTCGTGTTCGAGGACGTGCCGGGCACGCTGGAAGGCAGTCGCCTTCTCGTCAATTTCTTTGCCGGCAAGCGCAAGAACATGACGCTTGGGTTTTCGACCGAGCTTTCCAAGCTCGATCTGAGCGAAAACTTTCGCGTCAATCACGCCGGCATGCTCAATCGCATTCCGCCGAAATTCGTCGACACCGGCCCGGTGATGCAGAACGTCATGACCGGCGAGGCGATCGACGTGACGAAATTTCCGGCCCCGCAATGGCACCCGCAGGACGGCGGCCGCTATATCGGCACCGGCTGCTACAACATCATGCGCGACCCCGACGATGGCTGGATCAATTGCGGCACTTACCGCGTCATGATCCACGACGAGAAATCGCTCGGCTTCTACATCTCGCCCGGCAAGCACGGCCGGCAGATGCGCGACAAGTACCTGGCGCGCGGCGAGCGCGATGCCGGTCGTCATCGTGTGCGGCGGCGATCCGATGAGCTTCCTCATGGGCTCGAGCGAGGTGCCGCACGGCGTTTGCGAACTCGACGTCATCGGCGGCATGCGCGGCGCGCCCGTCGAGGTGATCAAGGGACCATTTACCGGGCTGCCGATCCCCGCCAACGCCGAAATCGTAATCGAAGGTTTCGTCGAGCCCGACAACACGCGCGTGGAAGGCCCGTTCGGCGAGTGGACCGGCTACTACGCCAGCGATCTGCGGCCCGAGCCCGTGATCGACATCAAGGCGATTTACTATCGTAACGAGCCGATCCTGCTTGGGTGCGTGCCGCAGCGTCCGCCGGACGAGATTTGCCGTTATCGCGCCATCGTGCGCTCGGCGCTCCTTCGCGAGAACATCGAGAAGGCCGGCGTTCCGGGTGTGACCGCGGCGTGGGCCCACGAAGTCGGCAATGCGCGTCTGTTCCTCGCCGTCGCCGTCAAGCAGCGTTACCCCGGCCACGCCAAGCAGGCCGGGCATATCGCCGCCATGTGTCACGTCGGCGCCTATTGCGGGCGCTATGTCATCGTGGTCGACGACGATATCGACGTCTCAAGCTTGGAAGAGGTGATCTGGGCGCTGATCACGCGGTCCGATCCGGCGAGCTCGATCGACGTCATCCGAGGCGCCTGGTCGACGCCGCTCGATCCACGCATCGAGCCGGAACGCAAAGCCGCCGGCGACTTCACCAACAGCCGCGCCATCATCGACGCCTGCCGGCCGTGGCACTGGCGCGACAAATTCCCCGCCGTGAACATGCCGTCGCCCGAGGAGCGCCGCATCGCCATGGCGAAGTTCGGGCATTTGATGGAAGGCTGAACGGAGCGCCCAAATGGGTGAAAACGCGCTCTGGCCCGACCTGCCGCTGACAGCGTGGAGCGAGACCTGCGACACGCTGCATCTGTGGACGCAGATCGCCGGCAAGGTACGCATCGCGCTGACCCCGCTGTCCAATCATTGGTGGAACGCCACGCTGCATGTGAATTCGCGCGGGCTGGTCGCTCCAGCAAACCCTTATCAAGGCCGCACGTTCGACATCGTCTTCGACTTTATCGAACACCGGCTTCGTATCGCGACGAGCGATGGCCGTATCGAGGGTTTTGCGCTCAGGCCGATGACGGTCGCGGATTTCTACGCCGAATTCATGCAGCGGTTAGGCAGCCTCGGCATCGACGTTCATATCTGGACCATGCCGGGCGAAATCGAAAACGCCGTGGCGTTCGATCACGATCGCACCCATGCGCAATACGATCCGGTTTATGTACAGCGTTTCTGGCAAGCGCTGGTGCAGGCCAATCGGGTGATGAACGCGTTTCGCGCGCGGTTCGTCGGAAAAGCAAGTCCAGTGCATTTTTTCTGGGGCAGTTTCGATCTCGCGGTGAGCCGCTTTTCCGGACGGACGGCGCCGGCGCCGAAAGGCGTCACGCCCAACGTCGCGAACTGGGTGATGGCGGAAGCCTATTCGCACGAAGTCTCAAGCTGCGGCTTTTGGCCGGGCAACGGCGGCTACGGCCGTGCGGCGTTCTACGTCTATGCGTATCCGGAGCCGGCCGGCTATGGCGACACGCGCCTAAAGACACCCGAAGCCTTTTACGACAAAAGTCTCGGACAGTTCATCCTGCCCTACGACGCTGTGCGGCAAGCGCGCGATCCGGACGCGCTGCTGCTTGGATTTTTGCAGGAAACCTACGAAGCCGCCGCCAATCTGGCAAAATGGGACCGCAAAGCATTGGAGCGTGCGGGATAGCGCGTCTTCAACTTGTCACCGCCGGGCTCGCTCCGGCGGTGACAGGGAAGACGTGTTGTTCCTAAAGCGTCTTCTTGAACAGGTCGGTCATCGATTGCCACGAGCGCTGATCGGCGACCGCGTCGTATTTCGTGCCGTGTTCCGGGCTGCTTGGATGCATATTGTCGGTAAAGGCGTGCATCACGCCGCCGTAGAGCACGACCTCCCAATCCACATTGGCGTCGGTCATCTCCTTCTCGAAGGCCGCGACGGCCTGCGCATTCACGATCGGATCGGCGGCACCGTGCAGCGCCAGCACATGGCCCTTGATATTCTTGGCGTTCTCGGGCGTCGGCGTGCCGAGCGAGCCGTGGAAAGTCACGACATCGACGAGCGGCGCGCCACTGCGCGCGAGATCGAGCGCCGGCGCTCCGCCAAAGCAATAACCGATGGCGGCAAGCTTGGCGGTATCAACCATGTTGGATGCACGAAGCTGATCGAAAGCCGCCTCCGCGCGCGCCAGCAGCAGCGGCCGATCCTTGATGTATTTGCCCGATTGAGCGCCCGCCGCCTGCGGCGTATCGGGCCGCACGCCCTTGCCATAGATATCGGCGACGAACGCGACGTAGCCCATCTTGGCGAGCTTTTCCGCCACGTCCTTCTCGTGAGCCGACGGGCCCCAATATGCCGGATAGACCACGACGCCCGGGCGCTTGCCCGACACGGCGTCGTCATAGACGAGCCAGCCTTCGAGCGCCGTGTCGCCCTGCTTGTATTCGACGGTCTGCACCTTGACCGCGGCGTGGGCCGCGCTGGCGCCGAGCACCACGCCGCATAGTGCCGCAATGACGAACTGCATCCTCATGAACATCCTCCCGATGATTGCTGGTTGATCCAGACTTCGCCAAAATTCCCACCGACGCGGCAATTATGCCGCCGCGGCCTGCGCCATTTTTTCCAGCACGAAATCGTAGTGCACGACGTAGAACGGCTCGTTCATGATTTCGCCGCTCGGCGCTTTGCTGCCGGATGGCATTTTCTTGAACTCGACGATCAGTGGTTCCTTCACGCCGTAGACGACGTCGGTGTCGATGTACGTATCGCCAGACTGGAACAGATGCGTTACCAGCCCATGATAGCCGGGCGCCTTGATGGCGAAATGAATGTGGGCCGGACGCATATGGCTGATGTTCGTGCGGTTCATGAGTTCGCCGATCGTGCCGTCCATCGGAATCGTGTAGGCGATAGGGGCAACGGTGCGGATCAAATAAGAACCATCGCCCTGCGAGCGATATAGCCCGCGCATCCACGCACCTTCGATCCCTTCACGCTGCGCCTCGTAGTATCCCTCGCCGTCGGTCTGCCACAGATCGAGCGTGGCGCCAGCGATCGGCTCGCCTGACAGCCCGCGGACGGCACCGCTGACGAAACAGGCGATGCCCGGTGCGTTGGCGGCCATATTGCCGCCGTTCGCTACGGCCGGTGCGTCAGGAACGTGGAACGGGCCCTCGACCGTGCTCGGCGTCGCGCCGCTCGGCCGGCGGTGATTGATGGCATCGACCAGCATGCTGACGCCAAGGACATCCGACATAAGGATAAATTCCTGGCGCTTCTCGTTGCACATCTGGCCAGTGCGAGTGAGAAAATCGATGGCCGTGGCCCATTCCGCCTCGGTCGGTTCGATGTCGCGCACGAAAGCGTGCACGTGCTTCACCAGAGCCTTCATCACCTGCTGCAGGCGCGGATCGGGAATGTCGCTCCATCGCTTCATGGCGACGTCAGTCAGAGTCTTTTCCGTGACATAGGCCATATCGATCTCCTTGAATCTCCCTGGGCGACGGTTACTCGCCGCCAAGCTCACGCCGGACCAAAGCTGCGCCTTCGGCCATCGCTTTCATCTTGCCGAAGGCGACCGCGCGCGGCAGGTATTTCATGCCGCAATCCGGCGCCACGACGATGCGCTCCGCTGAGACATAGGGTAGCGCGCGGCGAATGCGCTCGGCAACGGTCTGCGGGGTTTCGATCGACATATCCGAAAGGTCGATGACCCCGAGAATGATCGTCTTTGATGGCAACTCCTGCAAGACTTTGAGATCGAGCTTCGGCTGCGCCGCCTCGATCGATATTTGCTGGGCTTTAGAGCCTTCCAACTCGGGCAGGAACGAATAGCCCGATGGCTTGTCGTGCACGACGGCGGCATAGCCGAAGCACAGATGCACCGCGACCGTACCGGCGACGCCGTCAAGCGCCCGGTCGAGGGCCTTGAGCCCATATTGCCGCGCCTTGTCCGGATGCTGCTGCATCCAGGGCTCGTCGATCTGCACCACGTCGGCGCCGGCGGCGAACAAATCTTTGATCTCGGCGTTCACCGCGTCGGCATAGGCCAGCGCTACCGCTTCCTCATCCTTGTAGTAATCGTCCTGCGCCTGCTTGCCCATCGTGAAGGGGCCGGGCACTGTAGCCTTTATTTTATGATCGGTATTGGCGCGCAGCACAGTGAGATCGCGCAGCTCGACCGGGCGCTTGCGCCGGATTGGGCCGACCACGCGTGGCACCGGGATGGGCTTGCCATTCCGATTGATCGTGATGCCGGGCTTTTCGATATCGATGCCATCGAGCGCAGTGGCGAAACGATTGGAATAGCTCTCGCGCCGTTGCTCACCGTCGGTGATGATGTCGAGCCCGGCGCGCTCCTGATCGCGGATGGCAAGGAGCGTGGCGTCGTCCTGCGCCCCTTCGAGCTTGCCGGGAGCGACGAGCCAGAGATCGTCGACCCGTATACGCGGCACCTGCTTCGACAGCTTTTCGCGATCAATCAGCCATTCCGGCTGCGGATAGGAGCCGACAAGAGAGGTTGGCAAGAGCATTTGGGTCCTCTTGGTCCCCTCCGTGCGCCCGGACGTCCTCCCCCGCACAGCGGGGGAGGTCGAGAGGTTTACTTCAGCGCGTTCGCGTAGGGGTAGATGACGTTGCCCGTCTTTTGTTCGGGGGGCGTGAGCACCGTCTGATAGCTCATTCCTCGCCACGTATCGAGGTTCGCCGCGTCGGTGATGCCGTGATACTGGACCTGCATCATCCCGGACTTGGTCCATTCGCCTTTTTTGCCGAATTTGATATCCGCCATGATGGTCTTGAACTCATGGGTGCGCATGTAATCGGCAATCTTGTCGTCGTTGATGCTCTTAGCGCCCGTGACCGCATCCCCCAAGATTTGCATATAGGCGTAACCCCATCCGCCCAAATAATAGCCGAGGGGATCGACGCCTTGGCCCTTCGCTTCTGCCTGATATTTTTTGAAGAAGTCCGCGGCCGGCGCCATCAATTTCTCTGACGGCACCCAGGTCTCGTAGTTCACTACGCCGTTGAGCTTGGACTTGAGCTTGTCCTTGAAGACGGTCGCCTGCAGACCCACCATGGCGCCGCCGAGCATCTTCGGCTTGAGGCCGAGTTCGTTGGCGGACAGCAGCATGCCGACCGAGCTCAGCGGATAGGAGCAGATCACGACGAGATCAGCATTGGCGGCCTGGATCGCACGAATGATCGGCGAGAAGTCGGTCGTGCTCGGCGGGTAGGTTTTGTCGTAAATCGTCTTGAAGCCAAATTTCTTGACGTTATCGCGGGCGCCTTCGCAGGCGTTGCGCGAGAATTCGGCGTCCTCGGCCGCAAGCGCGACGGTTTGCGGCTTGGGATTCTGCGCCGCCGCCACCTGGAAAAAGCCCTCGGTGAAGGACTGTTTGGTGTCCGGGCCGGTCGGCAGCACCGAGAAATATTTCGGATAGTTGAACTCGCCGTTCACATCGAGCGCAAACAGACCGATGAAGGTCTTGTTCTTCTGCATCACGACCGGCATGGCCGGGGCGACCATGTTGGTTGCGTAGCCGCTGACGACGAGATCGACTTTGTCGACGTCCAGCAGTTTCGTGTAGATGCCAGGCACGGTCGCCGGGTTTGACTGATCATCGTAATAGATCAGTTTGACCGGCCGGCCGAGCAGTCCGCCCTTGGCGTTGGTTTCCTGTTCCCAGATCTGCGCGCCGAGCAGCGCCTGCTTGCCGTTGGCTGCAAGCGGCCCGGTCAGCGCCATGCTGAAGCCGATCTTGATTGGCTCGCCGCTCTGCGCAGCTGCGGGCAACGGCGCCGCAGCCAGCCCGGCCGCCAGAAGAAAGGCGCCGACCGCTCCGGATGCGCTACGCCTCGTGACGCGATAACTCATGGTGATTCCCTCCAGAAAGCTTCTTTTCAATTCAAATTAACCCACCGAGCCGCCCGATTCCAAGTCTGGCGCGACAGTGTCTCACGTAGGATGCCTCGCTTTGACGCCCGTGAAAAGAGAATGACGGGGAGCGTGGCAATCTGCCCGTCCGGGTATCGCGTCCCGCCCCTCGCCGGGTGGGCAGTGGCCCGAGCTGGCGGACATCGTACCTGGGTGGGGAGAAAAGGGCTCGCTTTACGACCCTGCGGCCAATCCTTCTGCAGCGGTGCCCATGCGTCCGATCGCCCGCGCGACGAAGCCGGACGCCTTCAAGTCTGCGACGAAATCCTTTGCAAATTCGCCGACCACCGCTGAACGGCCCTTCGCATAACCGATGGCGATCGGTACGTCGTAATAGCTGCCCGGCAGAATGCGGGAGCCGGGAAGAAGACGTTGGGCATTCGCCAGCATTGGCACGACGTGGCTGAAAGCGTCGGCCTCGCCCGCCGCGAGCTTGTCGACCGCCGGCTGCGGATTCTCGACACCGACCGCGATCAGCGTTGCGCGGGTGATGATCGACTTCAATTTTGCCTCCTGGGCGCTCCGCTGCGGCACGAGGATACGCACGCCGGCGCGATCAACCTCGTCGATGCTGGCGATTGCCGAAGAGCCAGCGACCAGAAAGCTGGTACGAATGCCGATCAGGACTGGACCGAAATCGAAAGCCGCCGCCCGGTCCGCGGTGATGCCGATAAACGTGACATCGAGTGCCCCGCCGCGGAACGCCTCGATCATCTCAGTGGGATTGCCGATGCGCACGGGCTGATAGTTCATGCCAAGACGGCGCGCGAGCGCGCGGCCAAGATCCGGAATAACGCCGTTTATTTCGCCGGACGCGGCTTCTACTGCGAAGTAGGAGACCATCAGCAGGCCGACGCGCAATGCACCGGTCGGCGCGAATGCCGCGGCAATGTCGGCGACGGGCGGCGCACTCGCTGTCACGCGTTCTCGTAGAGCGCAGCCGCGCGCACGTCGTCTTCGATCAGCCGCCAGATGCGATCGACGAGCGCGACGAATTCGGTGGTCCGCTTGATCGCCAAGGTTCGCGGGCGCGGCAACGCGATGTTGATATCCTCCTGCAGCCGGCCGGGCCGGCGCGCAAAGACCAGCACGCGGTCGGAGAGAAACACCGCTTCGTCGATCTGATGGGTGACGAACAGGACAGTCTTGCGTCCCTTCTCCCATATGCGCAGCAGTTCGGTCTGCATGATTTCCCGTGTCTGTGCATCCAGCGCGGAAAACGGCTCATCCATCAACAGCACTTCGGGATCAATGGCGAGTGCCCGTGCGAGATTGACGCGCTGGCGCATGCCACCGGAAAGCTGGCGCGGATAATAATTCTCGAACCCTTCCAGGCCGACGAGTTTCAAAAGCTCCATCGTGCGTTTGCGCTCGACGGGCCCAGCATTGCCTGCGACCTCGGGACCGATCATGGCGTTGGCAATCACACTGCGCCACGGCAAGAGATTGTCGCTCTGGAAGACAAAGCCGCGATCGTCGCCCGGCCCGCGCACGGTCCGGCCATCGAGTTTCACTTCGCCGGATGTGGTCTTTTCCAGACCCGCGACGATGCGCAGAAACGTTGTCTTGCCGCAGCCGCTCGGCCCAACCAGGGAGATGAATTCGCCGCGCTCGACGCCGACACTGATGCTGCGCAACACTTCGAGATCGCCGAAGGATTTTGTCAACCGCGTGACGGCAAGCTTGGGCGCCATAGCTAGTCTCGCGTCCATGGCACGATCCGCTTTTCGAGCCATCCGAACCCCGCCGTCATCACGATGCCGGCAATCGCCAAAACGACGACGCCGGCAAACAGCTCCGGCATGTTGAAGGCATCGGCCGACTGGCTGATGAGGTTGCCAAGGCCGGCGCGCGAGCCGAACAGTTCCGCTACGACGACGCCGATCAAGCCGCGACCGATGCCGAGCTTGAGACCGGCGAGGATGAAAGGCACCGCCGACGGCAGCGATACCTTGAAGAAGATTTGTTGGGGGGTCGCGCCGAACGAGCGCAGCATTTCGATCAGCCGCTCGCTTGTCGTGCGCAATCCAGCCTCGGTGTTGATGGCGACCGGGAACAGAACGAGCGAAATCACCACCAGCACCTTGGACCAGATGCCGATGCCCAGCCAGAGAATGAACAGCGGCGCGAGCGCAATCGTCGGCGTCGCATACAGGCCGGAAACCCACGGCTGCAGGGCCTGCTTGATCGTGACGCTCGACGCCATGCCGAGACCAAGTACGATGCCCAAAATGCTGGCGATGACATAGCCAACAGCAAATTCGGCAGCGCTGACAGCCATGTGGTGCCAGAGCTGCCCGGTGACGGCGAGCCTGTAAATGGCGACGATGATCTGGGAGGGCGATGCGAGAAACAGAGCGTTGGCGACAAGAAAGCGGCTCACCACCTCCCATAACAAGAGCCCACCGACGACCGACACCGTCGCGGCGAGATATCGACGCCGAAATCCGCCGAACCACTGACGCGATGCAGCAGGCTTCGCCGGCCGGGATCCCGGCGGGCTCATTGCCTTGACGCTTTCGGTGGCGCTCATCGCTGCTGATCAGTCGGAAGTCTGCGTCACGCCCGGCAACAGCAGGCTGTCGACCTTGAAATCGGCAGGCAGGTCGCCGAGACCACGCAATGCGTCGATCACGGCGTCAATCTTTTTCATGGATATCGTGCCTGTCGGTTCGAACAAATGCTTGTCGTGAAGAAACGCGTAGGTCTTTTCGACCTCATCCTGTGCGATCTTGCTCGTCTCCAACTGCACCTTGACGGCAGCTTCGCGGTTACTCGGATCGTAGAACCAGGCGACACCTTTATTGTAGGCTTCAAGGAATCGCTTGAGCACGTCGGGATGCGATTTCGCCCAGTCGCGGTTCACCGCCATGCCGGCAAACGGCATGTCGGGAAGATAATCGAATGTGAAGCCGAGGTTGGCGTAGCCCGCAGCCTCGGCAAAAAAGTTGAACGGCATCGTGAGCAGTGCAGCGTCGACCGCGCCGGACTTCAACGCCGCGAAGCGCGCGCTGGTGGCCCCGGCGTAGACGAGATCGTAGTCGCCGGATTTGAGGCCTGAGGGCGCGAGCATGCGCTCCGTGAAGATGCGGGTAATATCTTTGGCGCCGCCGACGATGATGGTCTTGCCCTTGAGATCGGCCATGGTCTTGAGTCCGGGCTTGGCAATCAAAGCGTAGGGCGGTGCCTGGATGACGATGCGCACGAGCGCAACCGGCGCGCCTTTGTCGATGGCGCGGATCGGATCGACCATGCCGGCGCTTGGCGCGATGTTGTAGGAGCCGGCGGCGAGCTGCTGGATCACCGACGCGTTCGACTGAGCGAAAACGAGATCGATTTTCACGTTCGCGGCGTCGAAATAGCCGTTCTTTATCGCGATATGCAGCGGCCACAAATTGGCGGAGGTGGCATCGACCGAGCCGATCGAGACGGTGTCGGCGGCCCGCGCAGTCGGCGCAAACGCCAGCGTGGCAACAATCATCAGTGTTGCAAAGCTGCTCAATTGCCTCGTCGGGCTACACTGCATGGTCGCCTCCAACTAGCGTTTCGCGGTTTCCGCGCGGTAATGGCGTGCAATCTCTGTGCCGGTCGCCTTCCAGACCCGCTCATGCTGACAGATGTAGCGGAGCGCCGCGTCGAAGGCATCAATACGGTGCGGGACGCCGGTGAGATACGGGTGGATCGCAATCGCCATGACGCGGCCGGATTGGGCGCCCTCGCGATAGAGAACGTCGAACTGACGGCAGATCATGTCGCGAAACTCGTCGGCCGTGCGATGGAACTTCTCGAAGGCCGGCTTGTCGTTGATCTCGTGGCTGTATGGAACGCTGACCAGGGTCCGGCCGCCATCGAGCGTCATGACATAGGGCTGATCGTCATTGGTCCAGTCGCAGACGTAATCGCAGTCCTCGGCAGCGAGGAAATCGAGAGTGTCCCACGTCTCCTGCAAGCCGGAGCCGAGCCAGCCACGAGGCCTGGCGCCGGTCGCCTGCGCGATGGTCGCGAGCGTGTTCTTGATGATACGTGGCTCCTCGCCCGGCGCTGCAGCGTTGAGACGGCGCGTGTTGCTCTCGCAATGGCCCATCCACTCCCAATGCAGCTTGTTGCCTTCCTCGATGATTGCAGGATGCTCGGCGCAAAGCTCGCTGTTGAGCGCGACCGTGGCGCGGATGCCATGACGATCGAGCACCTCCATCAGCCGAAAGACGCCGACGCGATTGCCGTAGTCGCGCGCCGACCACGCCGGGATGTCGGGTATGGGCGCGCCGCTGCCACCGGCGGCGGCCGGTACCTTCTCATCGAGCGAGAAGAACTCGATATTCGGAATGACCCACAGCGCCAGTTGCGCACCGTTCGGCCATCTCAGCGGCGGACGATGGATGATCGGCGAATAAGGGAACGGACCGTAACGCGCCGGCTTCATGTCAACTCGCCTTTTTCACTGCGGGATTTTTGGCCGGATTTTTGGCGAGGTGGGCGATCACTTCGTCGACATGCATCACGTCGGCATATTTGTGGTGCATGTCGAACAGGTTCACCTTGTGCGACAGCGCACTCCGATCGAAGCAGCATTCCTCGACCAGCACGACGTGATAACCGTGCGAATAGGCGTCGACCGCGCTCGCTCGCACGCAGCCCGACGTGCTCTCGCCGCAAACGATCAGCGTCTGGATGCCGAGCTGCGTGAGATGCGCGGTCAGCGGTGTGCCGTAGAATGCGCTGGCGCGCTGTTTGGAGATGATCACGTCGCCCGGATGCGGCTTGAACTCCGGCCTGATGGCGTAGTCGGACGCGTCGATCGACGGTTTCACCCGTTTGGTGGCGCTGACGAAGGCCGGCCGGCTTTCGCTGCGCACATCGCCGGTCGAATAAAAGACCGGCAGGCCGGCGGCGCGGGCGGCGGCGAACAGGCGCTTGGTCGGTTCGATCGCCTCGTAGGCAAAGTGCCCGCACGCATTCGGAAAATCCTTGGCAATCTTGTCGGGTGGATGAGCGCCACCGCGATAAACGAGTTCGTAGAGGTCGATCGCCAGCAGCGCGGGCGATGGCCCAACGAAGGTTTTGCGCCGATAACACGAATAGACCTCGAGAATCTCCGGGGTGACGATATCCTTCCAGCAATGGTCTTCGAAATCGTCGCTCATGTCTTGTGCTCCCATCATCGGCATGCCCACTTCGTGCTTTCGCCCCGGACGCACGATATCGACAACGAAGTGGGGCTAGAACCACCGACCGGTTGTTCCGGCCGGAACGACAATTTCGCCCCGGCCCACGTTGAGATCGAACGCGGCCGACTGCAGCGCGCGCTATTCTTGCATCAAATGCATCACTGACAGGCTTGATTATTTCACGTTCATGCAGGAACTGCTGCAGTGCAGCAAAAATCGATTCAGCGATGCCCCGTCTGAGACTCCGCAGAACGACCACTCGCGCAATTGCGATTTCGCATTCGAATTGGAACAGAGTAAGGTTTGGTTCCTCGCTGCCGCCGAACCTTCGTCCACTTCCATGGCAGCGCCCCTGATCACGTTTGCGGAATTCAAAGCGGGAGGACGAGCATGATTGCTCTGTCGATTAACGGAAAATCCTACAACGTCGACGTCGAGTCCGACACACCCTTGCTGTGGGTGTTGCGCGACACGATCGGTTTAACCGGCACCAAATACGGCTGCGGTATCGCGCAATGCGGCGCATGCACCGTCCATATCAATGGCGTTGCCACGCGTTCATGCCAGGTTCCCGTCGGCAGCGTCGGATCGAAGTCTGTCACCACCATCGAGTCTTTGGCGCAGAACGGAAAGCTGCATCCGGTGCAACAGGCCTGGCTCGATCTCGACGTTCCGCAATGCGGCTATTGCCAAAGCGGCATGATGATGGCGGCAGCGGCGCTCCTCAAGGACAAGCCGAAGCCGACCGACGACGACATCGATGCGGCCATGACCAACATCTGTCGTTGCGGAACCTACCAACGCGTACGCGCTGCGATCCACGCCGCGGCCAGCAAGGCGTAAGGAGGGCTCAGCCATGACACACATGCCGAAAATCAATCGCCGTTCCTTCGTGGTCGGTTCGAGCGCGGCAGGCGCCGGATTAGCGCTGGGTTTCAACTTGCCTGTCGGACCCGATACAGCACAGGCTGCCGACGTCATTCGTGCCGCCGACGGATCGCCCGAAATCGATGCCTGGGTCGTGATCAGACCTGACGATACTGTCGTCATTCGCATTGCCCGCTCCGAGATGGGGCAGGGGACAATGACGGGCCTCGCCCAACTGGTGGCAGAGGAACTCAATTGCGACTGGTCGAAAGTGACGACCGAGTTCCCGACGCCCGGCCAGAACGTCGCGCGCAAGCGCGTATGGGGGGACTTCTCGACCGGCGGAAGCCGCGGCATCCGCAGTTCTGAGGAATACGTCCGTAAGGGCGGCGCGACGGCGCGCACCATGCTGATACAGGCGGCTGCAAACGGCTGGAGCGTTCCGGCGACGGAATGCAGCGCATCGAACAGCGTCATCACCCACGGACCATCCGGCCGAACCATCAGCTATGGCAAGGTGGCGGAAGCGGCGGCCAAACTCGACCCACCGAAAGACGTACCGCTGAAAGACTGGAAGAGCTGGACGATTGCCGGCAAGCCGCTCAAGCGGCTCGATACACCGGACAAGATCGTCGGCAAGACGGTCTTCGGTATCGATACCCGGCTGCCCGGAATGGTCTACGCGGCGATCAACGCCTGTCCGGTCTTCGGCGGCAAGCTCAAGAGCTACGACGAAGCCAAAGTGCAGGACATGCCGGGCGTCAAGAAGGCCGTGAAGGTCGGCGACAATGCCGTTGCGGTTGTCGCCGATTCCTGGTGGCGGGCAAAAAAAGCCCTCGAGGCGATGCCGATCGTCTGGGACGAGGGCGAGAATGCCAAGGTCTCCAGCGCCACGATCGCCGCCTTTCTGAAGGAAGGTCTCAGCGCCGACCAGGCGTTCGTCGGCAATCAGACGGGCGACGCGAAGACCGCGCTCGCCGGCGCGGCGAAGGTCGTGGAAGCGACCTATTCGTACCCCTACCAGAACCACGCGCCGATGGAGCCGATGAACGCGACGGCGCTCTACACATCGGATCGCTGTGAGGTGTGGTGTTCGACCCAGAACGGCGAAGCCGCTTTGGCCGCAACGGCTGAAGCATCAGGCCTGCCGGTCGCCAAGTGCGACGTTCACAAGACCCTCCTCGGCGGCGGCTTCGGCCGGCGCGGTCAGACTGACTACGTCCGCCAGGCGGTTACGATCGCCAAGGAGATGCCGGGCACGCCCGTCAAGCTTCTCTGGACGCGCGAAGAGGATATGACGCACTGCTATTATCACCCGATTACGCAGTGCAAGATGACGGCGGGATTCGACGCCAACAAGAACCTCGTTGCGCTGCACATGCGCATTTCGGGACAATCGATTCTGGCGACGGTGTTCCCCTCGCGCCTGGAGAACGGCAAGGATCCGGTCACGTTCCAGGGCCTTCTTGCGGGCGGAGCGGAGGGCGCGTTCGGCTATAACATTCCGAACGTCCTTATCGACCACGCCATGCGCAATCCCTCGGTGCCGGCCGGCTTCTGGCGGGGCGTCAACACCAATCACAACGCGATCTACGTCGAGACGTTCATCGACCAGCTTGCGCATGAGATTGGCGAAGACCCGCTTGCCTTCCGCCTCAAGTATCTGAAGCCGAAACATGCCGCGGTGCTCAAGGCGGTGGCCGAAAAGGCAGGCTACGGGACACCGGCGCCCAAGGGCGTATATCGCGGTTTGTCTCAGATCATGGGCTTCGGCAGCTACGTCGCAGGCTGCGCCGAGGTGTCGGTCGACAACAACCAGGTCAAGATCATCCGCATTATCGGCGGCACCAATTCCGGCCACGCCGTCAATCCGGAGCAGATCGCGCGACAGGTCGAGGGCTCGTTCGTCTTCGGTCTCTCGGCCATGCTTTACGGGGAATGCACCGTGCGCGGCGGTCGTATCGAGCAGAAGAACTTCGATACGTATCAGGTGATGCGTCTCGACGAGATGCCGAAGGTCGAGGCGGTTATCATGCCCGACGGCGAGTTCTGGGGCGGTGTCGGCGAGCCGACGATCGCGGTTGCGGCACCTGCGGTGCTCAACGCCATCTTCGCGGCGACCGGCAAGCGCATCTACAACTTCCCGCTCAAGAACAACGATCTGCATGCGGCGTGAGTGAATGCGAGCGGCGGCCAGGCAAAGACTTTGGCCGCCGCTTCGGCTTTTTGTCATGACAACCAGATGCACGTTTGTCGCGCTGGTTCTGGCATTGTCGTCGGTGCACGCCGGCGCGACAGTGCTGGCGCCCTCCGGCGTCGCTGCCTGTTCGGGGTGCCATCCGAGAAACGGCGGCCCGAACGGCGAGACAGGATTGCCGCCGCTGGCCGGCCGGAATGCGAACGACATTGTCGCGGCGATGAACGCTTTTCGCTCCGGCAAGCGGCCCGCCACGGTCATGGATCGCATCGCGAAAGGCTTCACGGCGGACGAAACCGCAGCGATCGCCGCTTGGTATGCCGCGCAGAAATGAAGGGCCGACCGATGGCCGGTGCCAGAAAAAATCGCCGCCAGGTCCTCGGTAGTGCAATAGGCGCCGCGGCCGGGGTCGCCCTGTGGCCGCGCCCGGCAGGCGCACAGGCTGCGCCGCGCGTCGTTGTGCTAGGCGGCGGCTTTGCCGGCGCAAGCTGCGCCCGCGCTTTGCGCGAAGCTGACAGCCGGATCGCCATCACGCTCGTGGAGGCGCAGCGCACCTACACGGCGCCGCCGCTGAGCAACGGCGTGCTCGGCGGCTTGCGTGAACTCGCCGCGCAGCAATTCGGCTACGACAGGATCGCCGCCACGGGCATTGCGGTCGCGATCGCGACAGCGACCGGCGTCAACCCGCAGGCGCGCACTGTCACGCTCTCGACCGGCGACACGCTGGCTTATGACCGGCTGGTGGTCGCACCCGGTATCGCTTTGAGGTTTGACTCGCTGCCCGGCTACAGCGAAGCCGTCGCCGCGCAACTGCCGCACGCGTGGACCAGCGACGGCGCGCAGATCGAATTGCTGCACCGCCAGATCGAGGCGATGGACGATGGCGGCCTTGTCGCGATCGTTGCACCGGTCAATCCGGCGCGTTGCCCGCCCGGTCCATACGAACGGGCGAGCATGATCGCCCATTACCTGAAAACCAAAAAGCCGCGCTCCAAGGTCGTCATTCTGGACGCCAAAGATTCGTTCACCATGCAGCAGCTTTTTCAGAACGCTTGGAAGGAGCTTTATCCCAATCTGATCGAATGGGTATCGCCGTCGTCGGGCGGCAATGTCGCGTCGATTGATGTGGCGAAGAAAACGATCGAGACGGATTTCGACACTTACAAGTTCGCCGTCGCGAACGTCATTCCACCGCAACGGGCCGGAAAGCTCGCGATGCTCGCGGGTGTCGCCGACCGCACCGGCTGGTGCCCGATCGATCCGGTGACGTTTGAATCCTTGCAGCAGAAAAACATCCACGTGATCGGCGACGCCGCCATCGCTGGCGCCATGCCGAAATCGGCGTTCGCAGGTTCAGTCGAAGGAAAACTCTGCGCCGCCGCGATCGTGCGGCTATTGGCGGGGGAGCCGCCCGCGGCGCCCAAGCTGGTGAGCAATTGCTACAGCCTTGTTGCGCCCGGCTATGCGATCTCGATCGCCGGCGTCTATCACCCTGTCGACGGACAATATGTGGAAGTGGAGGGCGCGGGCGGCGTGAGCCCGCTAACCGCACCGCCGTCATTTCGTGCCGATGAAGCAAAATTCGCCGATGCCTGGTTTCGCACCAACACGTCCGAGATTTTCGGCTAGCGCCCTGGCTGGCGTGGCAATGCTCGCGCTCGCCGTGCCGGCCGGCGCCGAACTCGTGCCCTACGTGGTCGTCGGCGACGCCATTCCGGCATCGCTAACGGGCGTCAAAGGCGATCCCGTGCGCGGCCGAGCGATCGTGGGCAACCGCCAATTGGGTTTGTGCCTGCTCTGCCATTCCGGCCCATTTCCGGAAGACAAATTCCAGGGCAATATCGCCCCCGACCTCAGCGGCGCCGGTTCGCGCTGGAGCGAAGGGCAATTGCGGTTGCGGATCGTCGATGCGAGCAAGCTTAATCCGAATACGATCATGCCGCCGTTCTACCGCATCGACCACCTGACGCGGGTCGCTCCAGCCTATCGCGACAAGCCGGTGCTGACGGCAGTGGAAATCGAGGACGTGATTGCATACCTGATGACGTTGAAGTGAGGCCCGAGAGGCAGAGGCGATAGACCTATGGCTCGACACCGCCATTCGCGACGAGACATCCTGCAGGCGGCCGGCGTACTCGCCGGCTACGGGGGGCTGTTACGAGTGGCGATACGGCCTGCCGCCGCCACGCCGGCGATGATGCAGGAAGCGATCCGCACCGTCATAGGCGAGGCGCCGGTCAAGAAAGGCAAGGTCAAGCTCGATCTGCCGCCGATTGTGGAAAACGGCAACTCGGTGCCCTGTACGGTGTCGGTGGACAGCCCAATGACGGCGACCGATTACGTCAAGGCCATTCACATTTTCAACGAAAAGAACCCCCAGCCGAACATCATCGGCGTGCGGCTTGGTCCGCGCGCCGGCCGCGCCGAATTTTCGACGCGCATCCGGCTCGCCGATTCGCAGACCGTGACGGCGATCGCCGAGCTTTCCGACGGCACGTTCTGGTCGGGTGACATCGACGTCATCGTCACGCTGGCGGCTTGCGTCGAGGAGCCGAACTGATGGCACGGGCGCTGATTCACGTTCCGCCCACCGCGAAGCGCGGCGAGATCATCGAGATCAAGACGCTGATCTCGCACGTGATGGAGACCGGTTATCGCATTGGCGTGACCGGCAAGCCGATTCCGCGCGACATCATCGATCAGTTCGTCTGCACGTATAACGGCGAAGAGGTTTTTCGCGCCCAGCTTTTCCCCGCGATCGCCGCGAACCCCTACATCACGTTTTTCACCGTGGCCACCGAAAGCGGCACGCTTGCGTTCTCATGGACGGATCAGCACGGCCAGACTCAGGTCCAGACCGCCGCGATCAAAGTGGAATGAAACACGGCGGCAATCCGAGCCATGACCGCATCCGTGCGCGGGTCGCCGCGTGTCTTTTTGTTTGGTTGGTGGTAAGCTTCGCGGCTGCTTTCGCAGCGGACATTCCCATGGATCAGCGCCGCTCCGGCAGCACGTTCACGAGCGCCGACACGCGGGCGATGCAGAACGACGACACCGCTAATCCCGGGATGCTTTCGGTGCTCGATGGCGAGGCGATGTGGAACGAGAAGACCGGCGCGTCGGGAAAGTCATGCGCCGATTGTCACGGCGACGCCAAGACGAGCATGAAGGGCGTGGCTGCACGCTATCCGGCCTTCATGCCGGGACTCGGCCGCCCGGCCGATCTCGAAGAACGCATCAACATGAGCCGCGTCGACGATCAGAAAGCGGCCGCACTGCCGTTCGAGAGCAAGGAACTGCTCGCCATCACCGTCTACGTCGCGCACCAATCGCGTGGCATGCCAATCGCGGTCGAGGAGAACGCCCAATCGAAACCGTTCATCGAGACCGGCCGCGACATCTATGAACGTCGCCAAGGCCAGCTCAATCTGTCCTGCGCGCAGTGCCACAATGACAATTGGGGCAAGCGCATCGCTGGCAATCTGGTGCCGCAGGCCCACCCCACCGGCTATCCCATTTACCGCCTGGAATGGCAGGAACTCGGCTCGCTGCAGCGGCGGCTGCGCAATTGCATGAGCGCGATGCGCGCGGAGCCCTACCCGTTCGGCGCCCCCGAACTCGTCGACCTTGAATTCTACCTGATGTGGCGTGCCCGCGGCATGCCGATGGAGACGCCGGGGGTCAGACCGTAACGCGTCGAATGAGCATGTTGCCCCCTCGCCGCCCGCCCCGTATGGTCGCCCCGCAAGAAAAACCGCCGCGAGGATCGAACCGATGGACGACGTTACCGCCAAATCAAATACACAAGTCAGCTACGCTGAAAAGGCCTGGCAGTCGGACATCATTGTCGATCTGATCAAGCATTACGGCTTTCCCTACATCGCGCTCAATCCCGGCGCGAGCTATCGCGGCCTGCACGATTCACTGGTGAATTACGGCGGCAACCAGCCGCCGATCCTGCTCTGTCAGCACGAGAAGATCGCCGTGCAGATTGCCCACGGTTACGCCAAGGCGACCGGCAGGCCGATGGTGGCCATCGTCCACGACGTCGTCGGCATGCTGCACGCCACGATGGGCATCTATTATGCCTACATCGATCGCTGCCCGATCTTCGTCATCGGCGCGACCGGTCCGATGGACGAAAGCCGCCGGCGGCCCTTCATCGACTGGATTCACACCGCCAACGTCAACGGCGAACAGCTTCGCCACTACGTGAAATGGGACTACCAGCCGGCGAGCATCGAGGGCGTGCCCGATTCCTTCATGCGCGCCTACGCGACGATGATGACGGAGCCTCAGGGCCCGATCTACATGTGTTACGACGCCTGGCTGCAGGAACAGCCGCTGGCCAAAGAGGTCACGCTACCAAAGGTCTCCGACAACAAAGTGCCGGTGCCGATGGCGGCGGATACCAAGGCGCTCGAGCAGGTTGCCGATCGTCTTCTCGCCGCCAAGTACCCGGTGCTGATGGCCGAATACGTCGCGCGCAGCGAAGGCGGTTTCGACAATCTGGTCGCGCTCGCCGAAACAGTCGGCGCCGCGGTGTTCGACGTCCACGCGCGGCTTAATTTCCCCAACCGCCATCCGCTCAATCTGAGCTGTGAGAAGGAAATCTTCCGCGACGCCGATCTCATTCTCTCGCTCGATACCCGCGACTGGGAAAAGTCGACGCATTTCAACGACCGCACCAAGCGCCAAGTGGTGCCACACTATCCGCCGAGCTGCGAGATGATCGAAATCGGTTTCGGCGAAATCAACTTGAGCAAATGGTCGATGGACTATGCGCGCATGCCAACCTGCAGCATGCGTGTCCTGGGCGATACGTTGACCGCGATCCCCGAACTCACGCGCATCTGTCGGGAGCGTGTTGCCAAGAATCCGGCACTCGCCAAGACCATCGCCGAACGCGCCAAGGCGGTCGGAAAAAAGCACGACGAATTTTTCAAGAAATGGGCGGACGAGGCGAAGAAGGACTGGGACGGCACGCCGATTACGTTGCCACGGCTCGCCAGCGACCTCTGGGAGGTCATCAAGAACGAAGATTGGGTGCTCACCGCCTCGACATTGCAGGATTGGGCCTACAAGCTGTGGGACTTTGACAAGCCCTATCGCCATGCCGGCCAGGCGCTCGGCACCGGAACGCAGATCGGCGTATCGCTCGGTGTCGCGCTCGCGCACCGCGGCACCGGCCGCCTCGTCGTCGACATCCAGCCTGACGGCGATCTCATGTTCGATGCCGGTGCGCTGTGGAGCGCGGCGAAGAACAACATCCCGATGCTGATCGTGATGTACAACAATCGCGCCTATTATAACGACTGGGAGCACCAGATCCGTGTCGCGCACCATCGCGGCACGCCGGTCGAACGCGCCTATATCGCCCAGGATATCACCGGGCCAAATCCTGATTTCGCGACAATGGCGAAAAGCATGGGCTGGTATGCCGAAGGCCCAATCGAGAAACCTGCGGACATTATCCCCGCCCTGCGCCGCGCCATCGCGCAGGTGAAGGCCGGCAAGCCGGCGCTGGTCGATACGATCTTGCGGCCGCGATAAGCGCGGCGCGCCCTACCAATACCGGCCGGTGCCGCCGACGAGCAGCGTGACAACACCCAGGACCAGATTGACCGCAACGATGATGCGGATCTGGTTCAACTGCTTGGCGGCATCCGGCAACACGCCCTGATCGAGCGCGGCACGAAATCGGCGCCACGGCGCCGACACCATGTGCAGAAACAGCAGCATCATGACGATGCCCAGCCCCTGCATGACGTTGACGTACATCGGGGCGGCAGCGAAACCGCCAAAATACAAGGACAGCATGCCGTAGCCGCTGCCAAGGAGCACGACGATGCTGACGCCGACCCACGGCAGGAAGATGCCGAACACCCGCCGCCACAACGGCAGCCGGACCGGCGGATCGATCGGACCGGCCGCAGGCCGCAGCACCAGATAGGCGAACGCCATGCCGCCGACCCAGAACACCGCGGCAAGGAGATGCAGGGCGAGCAGCAGTGTAAGCATGCGCTGATCCTTTCGGAGCCGCCGGGCCTAATCGCCGGGTTCGCTCGGCGTCGGCCAGTTGTGATCGAACTTCACGGTCTTCACCACTTCCTTGACGACTCCGCAGAGCGGCACGCTCATGCGCAGGCGGTCGGCTTCCTTGAGCACGATGGTCATGTCCTTCTCGGCCCACGGCATCGGCTGCTCTTCGATCCGCGAGGCGAGCGCCCAGTTGCTGGCGCTCGATGCCACCAGCGCCTCGCGTAAGGCATCGCGTTCGACGCCGAGTTTGTTGCCGAGTTTCAGGCCTTCGTCGTTGGCCGAGATGCAGGCCCAGAGAATAAGATTGTTGACCATCTTGCCGACTTGGCCGGCGCCGAGCGCGCCAAGGTGGAAAACGGAATCGGCGAACGCCGCAAAGGCCGGACGGCATGCGTCGAACACAGACTTGTCGCCACCGCCCATGATCAGAAGCTTGCCGCGCTCGGCCGCCTGCTCGCCGCGGCAGAGCGGAATGTCGAGCAACGTCACTGCCGGCCGGTTGGCGCAACGCCGCGCAAGCTTGCGCATGCTGGCGGGTGCGACTGTCGAGGCAATGGCAATCACGCAGCCGTCAGCCGCGCCGGCGAGCGCGCCGTTGTCTCCGAACATGACCGCCTCGACTTCGGAGTCGAAGCCGACCGCAATGACAACGAGCTCGCTCGCCGCCGCCACCGCCTTCGGCGAGTTGACCGCATGGATGCCGAGATTGGCGGCGGCCTTCAGCGCCGGGAGCGCCACATCATAACCGGTCACGGTGAACCCGCGCTCATGGAGCAGCCGCGCCATCGGCATGCCCATTTTGCCGAGCCCGATCAATCCGACGCTGCGGATATCCTTCATGGGCGCCCTCGCTTCGCTCGCTCCGCGCTAATCTTTGACGTTGCGCACCGGCGTTTCCGGCGTGAGTCCACCGCGACGCTTCGCGAACGTCTCCTTGCCGGTTTCTTCCCATTGTCCGGCGACGGCACGACTCGCGTAGACGTCCCACACACTGTCCCAATCGCCGAGCGAGTAGCCATGCCACGGCGATTGCGGCGTGAGCGCCGGCAGGCCGAGCTCTTCCCACATTTTGCGCGCATGCTCCATGAACTCGCGCTTCGGCAGCGCCAGCGGCGGCGCTTTCTCCTTCAGCGTGGCGTCGATATAGAGCGTCGATTCTTCGCCGCGCGGTCCCGATTTCGGCCCGTGACCCGCAGCGCGATGGGGTGCGATGTAAACATCTTCGATCGGATTGGCGCGGTAGGCCATCGACCAGAACACCGCGTTGGGATTTTCCGGATCGATGTCCTCACTGACGCCGATGACGTATTTGCCGCAGTCAGCTTGCAAAATCGCGGCACCATGCAGCGCGCGCCAGATTTCCGTGCGCGGCACCCCGTGCGCGAATTGCACGAAGATGATCTTGCGGAGATTGCTCAGCGGCTCGTGCATCACCACGCGACGCACGCCCTTGATGGACAGCGTGTCGCGCAGATGGACAAGAAAGCGCGGCTCATAGGCGACGCGCTTCATGACGCTCGATTCACTTGGCGTCACTTCGCTCAACACCGAAACCCAAACCGGCTTGCGCTTATGGGTGATCGCGGTGACCTGCATCGACATGTTGTAATCTTCGAGCGCCACGTGGCCGTGACTCTCGCCGAACGGCCCCTCCGGCTCCAACAGTTCGGGATCGATCAGGCCCTCGACGACAAATTCTGCGTCAGCCGGCACATCGAGATCGACTGTGACGCCTTTGACCGTGCGGATCGGCGCGCCCGCGAGTCCGCCCGCAACCGCCATCTCATCCTGATCGATCGCGAGCTTCTGCGGCCCGGTAAAGATCACGACCGGCGCGCAGCCGACCACGATGGCAATCGGCATCGGCTTTTTCAGCTTGCGGTATTTCTGCCAATGCAAATAGCCGCCGGCACCGCCGACGCGCGCGGCCATGCGCACGCCAAGCCGGTCGGTCGCCTTCAGGGCCGCGCGATACATGCCCATGTTGCGGATGCCGGTTTCCGGATCCTGCGTGATGCACAACGTAGCGGTCAAATACGGCGCTGCGTCATATCCGGGTGTCGAAATCGGCACCGGGAGCAGCTTCAGGCCACCGTCCGGCCGCCGCAGATCGTCACCTTTGATGACGACCTCCTGGCACGGCGCCGAGGTCACTTCGATCGGTGCAATCGGATGGTCAATGGCGTCCATCCACGCCGTCTCGATCTCCTCGACTGGACGGCCCATGCCGACGGCATAGATGCGCGCCGAGGAAGCGAGCGCCCCGATCGCGACCGGCACGTCATAACGGCGGCCCTCGCTATCGACGACGTTGGTGAACAGAAAGGCGCGCCGCTGTTCCTCGGAAAGGCCACCCTGGAACTGCCAGCGCACCAACGGATGCAACTCGGTGTCCTTGTTGACCGGCCGGTCGATCCGCACCAAGAGCCCTTGGGCTTCCAGCCGTGCCAGATGCTCCTGGAAATCGAGCGGCGGTTTTGCCGACGGGGCCGTCGTGTGGTGCGGATCGGATTTATCGAGCATGGTACTCTACTTTTTGCTCTTCTCGTGTTCGGTGACGACGGGACGCGCCACGCGGAAGCAATCGACGCCGACCGGAATGCCGCAATAAACCGCGATCTGCGTCAGTACGGCGCGAATTTCGTTGGGCGTGAGGCCGTTGGTCAACGCGCCGCGCACGTGCGTCTGGAATTCTTCCATTTTGCCGAGCGCCGCGATCATACCGAGATTGAGGATCGAACGCTCGCGCGGACTGAGTGTGTCGTCGCCCCAGGCCTCGCCCCAGCAATATTGCGTGACGATGCGCTGAAAATCGCGATTGAAATCATCGACGTTTTGCAACGCGCGATCCACATAGGCTTCTCCAAGGACCTTGCGGCGCTTTTCGAGGCCGACTTCATAACGCTCCTTGTCCATGACGTTTCCTCGTTCGTTTCGTTGATCCAATCAAGTTTCCGCCGGTCCGCCTTTCCAGCGCTTGACGATGCCGGTGTCGATGCCAAACAGATCGAGCAGCCGGCCGCAGGTGTGATTGATGATGTCGTCGAGCGTTTTCGGCCGATTGTAGAACGCCGGCACGATCGGGGCGATAATGGCGCCGATGTCGGCGAGTGTCGTCATCGTTCGCAGATGACCGCCATGCAACGGCGTCTCGCGCACCGCGAGCACCAGGCGGCGGCGTTCCTTGAGCACGACGTCGGCAGCGCGGGTGAGCAGCGTATCGGTGACGCCGGTCGCGATCTCGCTCATGGTGCGGATCGAGCATGGCGCAATGACCATACCCATGGTCGGGAACGATCCCGACGAGATGGCGGCGCCGATGTCGGCGACGGGATAGTGCTTGGACGCCAGCGCCCGCACGTCCTTGGGCTTGAAATCCGTCTCGTAGGCGAGCGTCATCTCCGCCGATTTGCTCATGACGAGATGCGTCTCGATATCGGTGTTGCGCAGCATTTCGAGGAGCCGCACCCCGTACACGGTCCCCGATGCGCCGGAAATGCCGACAATCAGCCGCGCAGCAGTCTTGGTCATACTTTCCCTCATTCCGGCTCAACGCCGGTCGCCATGTCAAAACCTTGTGCCATTTGGCCGCGCGCCTTTCCAGGCCCCACGCCAATCGACCGGATAGCTAATGGGTAGACACGCGTTGCGCGAAATCGCCGTGCGCAATCCCATCGAAAGCGCCGAGCACTACATCGACGGGTTTTCTTGGAAAACTGATGCCCATGACATGCTCATAGGCGGCGACATTGCCGCACGCCGCCTCGCGCGGCGCTGCTGGTTTGCCAGGCATGCCAGATTGGGCGATGGCGTAGAGCGCCTCCTGCTGCAAGCGCTCGGCTTCGAGCTCAATGGCCTTCACTTTGGTACGAAATGCTTCCTGCGTCCGCGGCGCAATCAGCGTCGAAGTGTCCTTGAGTTTGCGGCGCAGGTTGCGGATCGGAATGACCGCAAGATTGCGCCAGCCGCGAACGGCGTCGTCGACTCGCTTGACGTCATCCCCCGAGAGAAGCCGCTGATTGGCCGCAAGCCAGAGCAGAAACAGCAGGAGGTTGACGTCGACGCCGCAATCGTCCTGCAGGGTGACGCAGGCGTCGGAAACACCGGCTTGGCGATAAAAGTGCAGCGAGAACCGCCAGAACGGCGTCGTTTCAGACTGCATCTCGGTCATAGCGACTCCAGGTCTTTCCATTGCGCCTTGACCCTTTTTGGAAGGCCTTCAGGATCGCGCGCTACGCTGCGAACAGCCTTTCGTAGGCGCCGGCTGCGCGCAACGCCGCAACGATGCGCTCCGGCGTCAGCGGCGTTTCGGCAAAATGCACGCCGAACGGGCTGAGCGCATCTTCAATCGCCGCAATGATTGCAGCCGGCGCCGGTATCGTGCCGCCCTCGCCCGCCCCTTTGACGCCGAGCGGATTGAGCGGATTGATCGTTTCGACGTGCGCGATGTTGCAGGTCGGCACATCGGTCGCCATCGGCAGCAGATATTCGGCAAACGACGTGGTCAGCGGCTGGGCGTTGGCATCGTACTGCATCCATTCGAGCAACGCGTTGCCGATGCCGTGCGCGACACCGCCCTGCACCTGACCGTCGACGATGAGCGGATTGATCACGCGGCCGCTGTCGTGAGCGACGGTGTATTTCAGCACCTTGACGCCACCCGTCATGGCATCGACCTCAACCTCGGCGACATGGGTTCCGGAGCAATAGGCCGCTTGCGACGGCGTATAATAAGCCGTGTGCTCAAGCCCCGCCGCCACGCCGGCAGGCAGGGAGACGCCGGGGATGCCTTGCGCCATCCGCGCCAGATCGCCAAACGGGATCGATGGCCTGTTGCCGCTACCGGCGATCGCCTGGCCGTCTTCGAGATCGATATCGCTTTCCTCGACGCCGAGGGCGCGTGCGGCGAGCGCGATGATTTGGCTGCGCACCGCTTGCCCGGCGAGTTGTGCGGAGCATCCTGCATTCACCGCCTGGCGGCTGGCAAACGCGCCGACTCCCTGAGCAACGGCGCCGGTATCGCCGAGTGTCATCACAATATCTTCCAAGCGGCAGCCGATCTGTTCGGCGACGATCTGCGACAACGTCGTGCGCGTACCCTGCCCTTGGTTGGTCGCGCCGCTTGCGACGGCCACTTTGCCGCTCGGTAGCACACGCACGGTCACGCCTTCGAATGGCCCCAGGCCGGTGCCCTCGACATAATTCCCAAGGCCGACGCCGATGAAGCGTCCCTCGGTGCGCGCCGCGCGTTGCCGCTCGCGAAAGCTCCCGTATTCGGCCAAGACCAGGGCGGTTTCCTGGCCTCGCGGATAGTCGCCGCTGTCGTAGACGAGCGGCTTGCCGTCGCGAAAAATCAGCCCGACCTCATACGGCATCTGCTCGGGCTTGATGAAATTGCGGCGGCGCACCTCGGCGCGATCGAGCTGAAGTTCCTGCGCTACGCGGTCCAATAGCCGTTCCATTGCGAAAACGGCTTGCGGCCGGCCGGCACCGCGTACTGGCGTCGTCGGCACCTTGTTGGTCAGGATGACCAGCGTGTCGAGCTGATAAGCCGGGACGACGTAGGGGCCGGGCACGGTCGCCGCCGCGATATAGGGCATGATGATGCCCCACGGCACAAACGCGCCGCTGTCATGCAACATGCGGCCGCGCACGCCGCGAATCTTGCCGTTGGCATCGACCGCGATGGCGACGCTCCAATATTGATCGCGCTCCTGCGTGGCAGACAGAAAATGCTCACGCCGATCCTCGATCCACTTCACCGGGCGGCCGAGCTTGAGCGCAACCGCCGGAATCACGGCTTCCTCTGGATAGAAGATCGCCTTGGGGCCGAAGCCTCCGCCCACGTCGGGTGCGATCATCCGGATCGATTCAAGTTCCCGGCCGAGCAGATCAGCAAGCATGCGGCGGCCGATATGCGGCGTCTGTGTTCCCGACCACACCGTGAGAAGATCGGTCGCCGGGTCGTGACTCGCGAGCACAGCCCGCGTCTCGAGCGCCATGCCACCGCCGCGGTGCTGCCAGATCTCCTCTTCGAAGACGTGCGGCGCTCCGGCAAAGGCCGCATCGATGTTGCCGTAGGCCAGCCGGAACGTGGACGCGACATTCGAGGCAAGATCCTGATGCGCGCGGGCAGCGTTGTCCTTCGCCGCCTCCCGGCAATCGCCGGCGGCGGCCAGGACATCGTAATGGACGATCAGCGCCATCGCGGCATCCTCGGCGAGGTAGCGCGTTTCAGCGACCACGACTGCGACGGCCTGACCGACGTAACAAACTTCGTCACGCGCCAATGCGATTTGCGTGCGCGGAGCGGAAATCGCCGGATTGGGCAGCAGCATCGGCATCGATTGACGGCGCATAGGCTCCGGCAGATCGTCGGCAGTGATTACTGCGTGCACGCCGGGAATCACCATCGCCACTTTGGCGTCGACCGAAAGAACCTTGGCGTGAGCATGCGGCGACCGGACGAAACAGGCATGCAGCAGACCGGGCGGTTGTTTCACGTCATCGACGAAACGCCCACGCCCGGACAGGAGGGCGGGGTCCTCCAGCCGCTTCACGCGCGCGCCGAAATGCTTCGTCCCCATAACGACCGCCCTACGTTGCTCGACGCATGCGCTCGGCCGCATCGAGCGCCGCCGCAACAATGCCGGCATAGCCGGTGCAGCGGCAGAGGTTTCCCGTGATCGCTTCTCTGACGTCCTGCTCGGTCGGAGAAGGCATTTCGCGAAGCAATTCCGTCAGCGTCATCAGCATGCCCGGCGTGCAGAAACCGCATTGCAGGCCGTGATTATCGATGAAGGCCTGCTGCAGCACGGAAAGCTTGCCGTCGGGTGCGAGCCCCTCGACTGTCGTCACGTCGCAGCCGTTCACCTGCACGGCAAACACCAGACAGGAACGCGTGGAACGTCCGTCGACCAAAACCGTGCAGGCACCGCATACACCATGCTCGCAGCCGAGATGGGTGCCGGTAAGATTGAGATCGTGTCGCAGAAAATCCGCGAGCGTCAGCCGCGCTTCGACGACACGCGCGTATGACTTTCCGTTCACGGTGACTCGCGTGGCCTGCTTGTTCATTCGCTCTTGTACGCTCTCTACGCTGTCGCGTTACAAAACGTTTGGCACTTCCATGCCGGCGCGGCGGGCCGCGTCGGCGAGCGCACGCGCGCTCAAGACTTGCGCGAGGTGACGCCGATAGTCCGCACTGGCGTGAATATCCGAAATCGGCTCGATCAGCCACGCCGCGGCTGCGGCCGAACGGATCAAGGCAGCATCAAGCGGTTTTCCCGTCAGCGTGGCTTCCGCGGCATCGACCCGCAGCGGCGTCGCGGCTACACCGCAAACCGCGAGCGCCGCGCGCTGCACCACGCAGTCCGCGTCGAGATCGAGCAGCGCGGCAGCGCCCGCCAACGCGAAATCGCCGTGCCGGCGGGCGAACTCGTGGAATCCATAGCCGTGACTGGGCCGCCAGAGCGTCAGTTCGATCGCGGCGATCATTTCATCAGGCTCAAGCGCCGTCGCCATGAAGCCGGAATTGAACTCGCGAAACGGGACCTGCCGGATGCCGCGAATACTGGCGACGTGAATCACCGCATCGTGGGCGGCACAGACGGCGGGCAATTCGGCAGCCGGATCGGCGTGCGCGAGGCTGCCGCCGATCGTGCCGCGGTTACGCGTCTGGCGATGGCCGACGTGATGCAGCGCTTCGGTCATCAGCGGGCAATGCCTGGCGATTTCCGGCGCCAATTCGAGTTCGCGCTGACGCATCATCGCGCCGATGCGAAGCTTGCCCTTTCCGACAGCGATACCGCGCAGGTCGTCGATGCCACGGAGATCGACGAGATGATCGACGATCACGTAGCGAAAATTCATCATCGGCACGAGCGACTGCCCGCCGGCGATGATCTTGGCGTTCGGCAGCGAGGCCAACAATTCGGCAGCTTCCTTGAGCCGCCGCGGCGCATGATAGTCGAAGGGTGCTGGCTTCATGTCCCGGGAACGTAACAGGCGTGACGCACGAACACATAAGCCTAGAGCGCGATCCGCCGACGCACAACGGCGGGCCGCGTCGGCCACCCTTTTTCCCGGTCTGCGCGAAGGGGTTAGCTGCCCGTCGTGTCCGAAAAACCAACACGGGCAGCGGCGAGCACGAAGCCCTTTCGGGCGCTACTGCCCGCCCCAAATGACGAGAACCCGCCGTCTTGACGCCGAGTTCCGCCGTGTCGGCGCCTACTCCGCAGCGGTCAATCGCTCGCTCTCGGAAGGCAGCGGCGGCAGGGTCGCCAGTTCCTTCTCGTAGGCCTGCTCCATACGCGACGTAAGGCCGTGCCTGGCGAGTTCGTCGGCGAAGATTCGACGGATATCCGGCCGTTCGTCAACGTAGTCGATCTGGTCGCCGCCGACGCGGCGGCTGATCCATGCCTTCGGGACGCCCTGCGCGTTCCGGATCGAGACGCCCTCGTGTTTGAAGGCCAGATAGCGCGACGGTGTCGTACCGGTGTTGAAGTGCTGGTGGAACCACATGTTGGGCGGCACGATCATCGTGCCGACCTCCCATTTGTAATGTTTCGGCTCCTCACCTTCCGGCCACATGAGCGAAAAGCCATCGCCGGACAGAATGATGACGTGCGCGCCCGGGCCATGGGCGTGACCCTTCTTGTAGGTGCCGATCGGGAACTGAGAAATGTGGCTGTTCATCGAGCCCTTGGCCATGTTGAAGCGGATATGGCCGCCGCCCGCGCCGCGCTCAGCCGCTGTAATCAGCGGCAGATTGACCGCATCGGGCACGAAGTTGGTCCGCAGCAGGAAGCCGATCTGTTCGCCTTTCGAGCTGAAATAATCGGGCTCACCGGAGAAGCGATCCTTGAAGTCGTATTTGGTATTGAAGATGAAATCGACGTCTTCGTAGAGATTGATGGTCGGCGGCGCGTTGGTGACGGCGACGTAGCGTGCCGACTCCTTCCCCGAGCCGTTGAAGTGCTGGTGGTGGCAGTTCAGCGGAATTGCGAACAGAGCGCCTTCCTTCCACTCGAAGGTGATGCGGGCGCCAGCGTCGTTCCACACCGTCGTCGAGCCGCGGCCGCTGAGAACCAGGACCATCTCTTCGTAGAGCTGCCGATGCGGCGCCAGGCTCTTGCCGGGCGGAATCTCCATCACGTAGCAGTCGTTCGAGGTGCGCGAGGCGTCGTGATTAAGGAATACGGCGTTGCCGCCCCGGCGCGCCCACGGCTTAAGCTCTACCGTGCGCAGATTTTTCACATAGAAAGACGGAATGATGTCGAGACCCTCGGCCTTCACCCACCGGGTGTAGGGCGTTTCCTTTTCGGTCTTGAATTTACTGGCTAATTCCTCGGAAACGACAGCGTTTTTGGCCATGGGGCACTCCTTCTCGAACGGCTTCCTTAGCGCGGCACCATACGGGCCAATCGGTTACCACTTTTTCCGCGCTTGCTTAAGCGGCAATTCGCGGCGCGGCCGCCTCGGCGATGGCGACGCATTTCTCCGCCCGCATGCGGACGTGAACGGGTTCGCCGGTCGGGGTCCGCAGCGACGGGTGAACCCGCGCGAGCAAGAGAGAATCGCCCACTTTGACCTGGAAATCCAGATAGTCCCCGAGAAAGACCTTGGCCTCCACGGTGCCCCGGCAGAGGTTATCGTCGTCCTCCCGCACCGGCGCGGCTTCGGACAATTCGACGTCCTCCGGCCGCACTGAGACGACGACCGGCGCGCCGGTCGACAGGCTTTCGACGCACTGCACGTTCATTTCGCCGAGCGCCGTCGCGACGCGGCAACGGCCGTTGCCGGTTGCTCCGGAAATCATCTTGCCGTCGATGAAATTGGTGCTGCCGACAAAATCGGCGACGAACTTGTTGCGCGGGCGTTCGTAAATATCGCGCGGCGAGCCGATCTGGACGATGCGACCCTCGTTCATCACGGCGATCTCGTGGGACAGCGCGAGAGCCTCGCTCTGGTCGTGGGTGACGTAGATCGTGGTCAAGCCGAAATCGCGCTGCATGCGCTTGAGCTCAAACCGCATGCGCTCGCGCAGTTTGGCGTCAAGGTTCGATAGCGGTTCGTCGAGCAGAAGAAGCTGGGGCTCCATGACCAGCGCGCGGGCCAGCGCGAGCCGCTGCTGCTGGCCGCCGGACAGTTTGGTCGCGTCGCGATCGGCGAGATCGGCCAATTGCACGGCGGAAAGAACGCGCATGACCTTTTCTTCGATCTGTTTTCGGCTCGGTCTTGCTTTGCGCACTTCAAGCGGGAAGGCGACGTTCTTGAACACGTTCATATGCGGCCAGATGGCGTAGGACTGAAACACCATGCCGAAATTGCGCCGATTGGGCGCAACGAAAATGCCCTTGTCGGATGAGAATACGACCTGCTTGCCGACCTCGATCGCGCCGGATTTCGGCCGTTCGAGGCCGGCGATGGACCGCAGCGTCGTGGTCTTGCCGCAACCGCTCGGGCCGAGCAGCGTGAACAGCGCACCGTCAGGCACCTCGAACGAGACATCCTGGGCCGCCTTCACAACCTGCCCATTGGCAGCGGGATATTCGGTATGCAGCGACTTGACGCTGAGCACGCTAACCTCCCTTGCGGCCGGTTTTCGCCTTAACGACACCCGGCTCCTGACTTGTTTATTTGACCACGTTCTTATGCGTATTTCGAGACAAGCTTAAGTTTCGGCGACCCCAAACCGCCGACCGATCAGTTGCGCAAGCACCACAAAGCAGAACAGAACCAGGATCATCATGACGCCGAGGGCAGAAAGTTCAACATATTGTCCATTCTGCCACAGCTCCCAGATCGTGACGGAAACGACTTCGGTGCCCGGACTGTAAAGCAGGATGGAGCTGGCCAATTCGCGGATCGAAACGATCACGATGTAGATCCAGCCGGCGACGAGGCCGGGTTTGAGCAACGGCAGCACGATGCGACCGAACGTCGTACCCAGCGATGCTCCGCTCATCGCGGCCGACTCTTCGAGCTCCTTGTGCACCTGCAGCAAGGACGCGGTGTTGTAGCGCATGCCGTAAGGCATGAACCGCGTCACGTAGGCAATGAGCATGATCCAGATCGTGCCGTAGACGCCGATCGGCAGTGTCAGATAGCAGACCATGATGGCGAGGCCGAGGACGAGCCCGGGAAACACAAGCGGCAGCGAGGCGAGATTGTCGATAAGCCAGCGTCCGGGCAGCTTCGTGCGCACGACGACATAGCACAGCAACGACGTCGCCAGCATGATGAGCGTCGCGCTGGCGAGCGAGAGGAAAATGCTGTTCCAGATCGCGGAGCCGATCTCCGGGTAGGCAAGCACGTTGCGATAGGGTTGGAACGTCAGGGTCTTGAGCGCGGCAAGCGTCGGCACGCTGTAGAACCGCTGCAGCGACGACCACAGCAGGACCAGGAACGGCAGCACGACCACAAGCATCGCATAAAGGATGAAAACCGCCGTCGTTACATAGCGCCAGCGCCCGATGCTCATGACCCGTGGACGAAAGCCCTTGCCGGTCACGGTGGAGTATCGGCCGCCGCGATTGGTGATGCGCAGATTCAGGTACACGCACAGTGACGTGATGACGAGCAGTGTCAGGCCATAGGCGGAGGCGAGGCCGACATCGCTCGGATAAGCGTGGATCGCGTCGTAGATTGCGGACGTGTAGACCTCGATGCCGACCGGCAGGCCGAGAAGGGCCGGCACCTCGAACGATTCCAGCGCGCGGACGAACAAAATAAGGAGCGCGGCCGTGGTCGCCGGCAAGGCGAGCCGCATGGTCACGCGCCACATGATCTGCGGCAGCGTCGCGCCGCTCATCAGCGCCGATTCCTCGAGCGAAGGATCCATCGCCCTGAAGGCCGCGCTCATCAGCAGGAAAGCCATGGGCGAGTAATGCAGCCCATCCACCCAGATCATGCCGGGCAGCGAATAGATGTTGAGAAAGACGAAATCTGTGTCGAACGTGTGCTGGAGGAGGAGGTTGATAAGGCCGATCTTCGGGCTGCCGAGAAAAATCCACGCGACCGTGAACAAAATTCCCGGAATAATCAGCGGCACGAGTGCAAGCGCAAAGAACAGCGTCTTCAGCGGCGTATCGGTGCGCTCGTTGATCCATGCCAGCAATGCACCGAACGTAAAGGCAAGCGCGGCGCTGCCGAGAGCGAATTTCAACGAGTTTCCGAACAGTCGCACCGTGTCGGTACTGGCGTAAGCGGCGCGGTAATTGTCGAGCGTGAAACGTGCCGGCGACGCCGCCGTTTCGGGCGAAAGCACGCTCTGCCACAGCATGAAAGCGAGCGGAACAAGCGCCAGCCAGGCGACCAACACGATCGCGATTGCGATGGCCGGCGACCCCCAAGTGAAACGCTCTCGCGGGGACGCGACGGCGAGCGCGATGGACAAAGCGTTCCTCCAGCGAGTGCTCTCGCGCGCGTCCCTCCGATGGCTTGTTGTTTTTCCGCCGGCGCAACAGCCAGGCGGCGGATCGGGCTATCGCTGCGTCGGTGTCACGTGTTCATGATGATGATCGTGCTCATGGTCATGATCATGGTGGTGGTGATGATGACCGTGATGGTGGTGACCGTGCGCATGCTCGTCCTGATGATCATGCTCGTGGTCGTGGTGATGGAGACGCTGCCGCGGCCGCGGGCCGCGCGGATCCTCGCTGAATACCAGCGACTTGATGGTGACCGGCACGGTGTAGGATGGCATGCGGATGCGGCCGAGATCGATGTAATCGAAATCCCACAGCACCACGCCGTCGATGACGAGCAGTTCGCTTTCCACATTGAGCTCGTCGCGCAGGATGTGGCCGAGTGTCTGCGCCACGTCGCCGTCGAGCATGATGTAGAGCGGCTGTTTCTTGGCGACACGATCGGCGAGCCCGCGCTTGATGCCTTCAGCGAAGGCGGCGAGCCGCTCGTAGGACGGCAGGCCGGTCCAGCGCAGCGCCAGTGCGATCTCGCGATCGGTGTCGGCGACGTCGAATGCGGTGATGTGGCTGCGGATCGCCTTGGCGAGCTTGTCCGGGTCGATCGTGTCCCCGCACTCGAATGGCGGCAGCAAGACCTGAAGATTGCGGCGCGGCAACAGAACACCAGGTGCCGAGATGTAGCTGGTATTGCCGGAAAGCTGCACGCTGTACTCGGAGGCACCGAGTGCGGTCGCGCGGATGCATTCACCGGCTGCCAACACCGGCCATGGGAAAGCGTTGCGTTCGATGCGTTCGCGAATGGCGCGGCCGAGCCGCGGGCCCAGATCGCCGAAATCGCGGTCTTCGCGCTGATAGATGTATTCGGCGACACCGCCCGAGAACATGATGCCGTCGATCCGGCCGAGGTCAACGATCGGGTCGGTGAGATAGAGATGCTCGACATCGTGCGGCATCGGCCGCGCCGCCACGGCCGCAACCAGCGTGTCGGCCATGACGTTCGCTACTGTCTGCAGGTCGGCGAGATCGATCGTGTCGCCGCGGTTCCAGGAGAAGCCCGCCCGCTTGGCATGGTGCTTGCCGGCCGGATCGAGCCGCGCGATCTTGCCATTCTCGACCACTTGCAGGCGGCCGCCGATGTGGACCGCCGCAGTGGCGATCACCTTGCCCTTCTCGACCAGCCCGAGCTTGGTGGTACCGCCGCCGATGTCGATGTTGAGAATGCGCTTGCCTTCGTCGCTCGACACACGCGCTGCACCGGAGCCGTAGGCCGCCAGCATCGACTCCATGTGATGGCCGGCGGTTGCGGTGACGAATTCGCCGCCTTGTTCGGCAAGGACGCCGGCGATGCCCTGCGCATTCTCGCGCCGCAGCGCCTCTCCGGTCAGAATGACCACGCCGGTATCGATCTTATCGGGGTGGACGCCGGCGGCGACATAGGCGTCGTCGATGATTGCGCCGAGCTTGGCGTCGTCGATCCGCTCCTCGCTCTGATACGGCGTCAGCGCCACCGGCGATTGGAACAGCGTTTCGCGCGAGACGACGTAATAACGACTCGTCAGATCCTCACCCATCCGGCGCAGGTTGACACGCGAGAAGATGACCTGTGTGCCTGAAGAGCCGATATCGATGCCGACCGTCATCAGCGACACGAAATCCTGTCGCCACAGCGGGTTGTCCTCCAGCGGGACGTCGTCGTCTTCGAAGTCGTAATCGTGGTCGTGATCGTGATCGGAATCGTCGTCGTGCTCGTGAACGATATTCTGACCGTACAAATGGTCGCTGAGTGTGTGGCCCTCCGGCTTCTTATCTTCTTGGTCGGACATTCATAACTCCCCATGCACGGTCAAAAGCCTTATTCCCGCGCCGGGCATCGCAGGTCAATGACCTTCCATCCGGCATCGGTGCTGCCTCGAAATGTCGGCGCAACAAGGCCGCCGAACGCGGCTCCTCCGAAAATAAGAATGTTTTCATAGCTTTGCTAGACGCGGGCCGCTGTCCACAGCCGCTTTTCCTGCGAATCGCCGCCACGCGTAGAGTAAACGGCCTCGCCCTGCTGGGCTCCTTTCGCGCGCATGGCCGCAATGCGCTTCCACGCCGACCTGCACGTTCATTCCAAGTATTCGCGCGCGACCAGCCGCGATCTCGATCTTGAGCACCTAGCCGCATGGGCCGCCCGCAAGGGTATTGGCGTGGTCGGCACCGGCGATTTCACTCATCCAGTTTGGCGCGCCGAACTGAAGGACAAGCTCCTGCCGGCGGAGCCCGGGCTGTTTCGTCTGCGTCCCGAACTTGAGCAAGCCATTGCGCGACAGCTGCCGCCCGCGTGCCAGGCGCCGGTCCGCTTCATGCTCTCGGTCGAAATCTCCACGATCTACAAGAAAGGCGAGAAGACGCGGAAGATCCACCACCTGATCTACGCGCCCGATTTCGCCACTGCGGATCGCATTTCGGAGCGCCTCGCCCGCATCGGCAACATCGCATCGGACGGACGGCCGATCCTCGGGCTCGACTCGCGGGATCTGCTGGAGATCACACTCACGTCGAGCCCCGACGCCTATTTCATTCCCGCGCATATCTGGACGCCGTGGTTTGCCGCGCTCGGCTCCCAATCGGGCTTCGATTCCATCAAGGAGTGCTATGGCGACCTCGCCGATCACATCTTTGCCGTCGAGACCGGGCTGTCATCCGATCCGCCGATGAACTGGCGGCTGTCGATGCTCGACCGCTATCGACTCGTGTCGAATTCCGACGCCCATTCTCCGGGAAAGCTCGGCCGTGAAGCAACGACGTTCAATTGCGACGTCGACTATTTCGCCATCCGCAAGGCGCTGGAAACCGGAGAGGGCTACGTCGGCACGGTCGAGTTTTTTCCCGAGGAGGGCAAGTATCATCTCGACGGTCACCGCAAATGCGGCGTGAAACTCAGCCCAAGTGAGACCGTTGCTCAAGGTGGCCGCTGCCCGGTCTGCGGTGGTGCGATGACGATCGGAGTCCAGCATCGCATTGAGGCGCTCGCCGACCGCAGCGAAACCGAAGCAACGCCGCCACCAACCGCCGGCGAAGTGTCGAACCTCGTGCCGCTGCCGGAATTGCTCGGTGAGATCGCCAACACCGGGCCCGCCAGCAAAACCGTCGAGCGCGGCTACGGCCGAATGTTAGCCAATCTCGGCTCGGAGCTTTCCATTCTGCAATCGGTGCCGCTCGAAGATATCGCACGCGCGGAACTCTTCGCTGGTCGCCGAGGCGATCGCACGACTGCGTGCAGGCCGCGTCATCCGGGACGCGGGCTATGATGGCGAATATGGCGTGATCAGGCTCTTCCAGGACGACGAGTTGCGGCGGCACACAGGCGGCGGATTGTTGTTTGACGGCGCCGCCATTCCTAACCCTCCCCCTGAAAGAGGGAGGACGGCGCCAAAGGTGCCTGGTGGGAATTCTTCGGCGCCAATTTCTCTCGCGGACCCCATCCCGACCGCACCGCGGCCGACCTTCCTCTTTCAGGGGGAGGGAAGTGAGCAAGTCCGCGCACCCTCCGGCATCCTCGCCGCACTCGACAATGATCAGCGCGCCGCGGCATCTGTCGTCGACGGACCGTTGCTCATCATCGCTGGGCCGGGCTCGGGAAAGACCCGAACCCTCATGCACCGCATCGTCCATATGGTGGCCGAACGCGGCGTTGACGCCGAGCATTGCCTTGCTATCACCTTCACGCGCCGGGCTGCCGCCGAGATGAAGGCGCGTCTGCACGCGAGCCTGGGCGATCGCGCGAGCCAAATTCCCGTCCACACCTTTCACTCGTTGGGCCTGTCGATGCTGCGCGAGCAGGCCGACGCGGCGGGACTCGATCGCGGCTTTCGCATCGCCTCCGAGCCGGAGCGAGTGTCCGCGCTCGCCGCGGCTCTCGATGTGCCACCGCCCGCGCGCGCAAAGTCTCTTGCGCGCCATTTCCAAAGCCGAACGCACGGGCGGTTCCCTCACCGGCGAGGTGGCCGAGGCGTGTGCCGCCTATCGCAACATCCTGGCCATCAACAACTGGATCGACTTCGACGAACTCGTCGGCCGCGCCCTTTCACTGCTCGCCGATCATCCTGATATCGCGAGCCTCTACGGCGAGCGCTTCCGCTTCATCTCGGTCGATGAATTTCAGGACGTCGATCAGACGCAGTATCGGCTGCTCACGTTGCTGGCGCCGCAACCGACCGGCAATCTCTGCGTCATCGGCGATCCCCATCAGGCAATTTACGGCTTTCGCGGCGCGGATTCTTCCTGTTTCGATCGCTTCCGCAGCGACTATCCGAACGCCGCCGCGGTCTCGCTCAAGCGCAATTACCGTTCGAGCGGGACAATCGTCGCCGCCGCCTCGCAGATCATCGCCGCACAGCCCGACGAACCGATCGCCGAGATCGTACGCGACATGCACGAGCGCATCACCATCCACGCGGCGCCGACCGAGCGTGCCGAAGCCGAGTTCGTTGTCGCGACGATCGAACGGGCGATCGGCGGCGCAAGCTTCTTCTCGATCGACAGTGGCCGCGCCGGCGGGGAAAGCGCGGCGGTATCATTCGCCGATTTCGCCGTGCTTTATCGAACCGAGGCGCAATCGTCGGCGCTGATCGAAGCATTCGCGCGCTCAGGAATCCCGTTCCGCAAGCATTCGCATGGTCCGCTTGCGGAAGAACCGGCGGTAAAGGCCATTCTTGGTGCGTTCGAAAAGGAGGCTGCGCCCAGCCTCAAACTAGTGCAGCAGTTGACAGAAGCCGCTGCGCGCACCGCCGCCGATAACGAGGAAGGCGCGGCGATCAATCTCGCCCTGCAGCGGCTGTTGCTGCTGGCACATCGTTGCGACGGCGATCCGCAGCGTTTTCGCGATGCGGTCGCACTCGCGACCGATGCCGATTTCTGGGACCCGCGCGCCGACGGCGTCGCGCTATTGACGCTGCACGCCGCCAAAGGCCTCGAATTCGCTTTCGTCTTCATCGTCGGTCTCGAGGACGGCATTCTCCCATTGCGCTGGGGCAATGCCGACCACGGCGACGCGGACGCCTTGGCCGAGGAGCGCCGGCTGTTCTACGTCGGCATGACGCGCGCCAAGGACCGCCTCTTGCTCAGCCGTGCGCTCAAACGTTTGTGGCGCGGCCGCGTCCGCGCGCAGGCCGCCTCACCGTTCCTCGCTGATATCGAAAGCGAACTCACCAGACAGCAGCAGGCGACGCTGCGGCGAAAGCACGACGATCGCCAGCTCAAGTTGTTGTAGCGAACGCGTCTCGGGTCTGGTGCGCGGTCCGCTTACGCCACGCGGATGACGATTTTCCCGAAATGCGCGCCTGACGCCATGTGCTGGTAGGCCGCCTGCACCTCGTCGAAACCGAATACACGATCGATCACCGGCTTGATGCGGTTCACCGTGATGGCGGCGTTCATCGCTTCGAACATCTGCGTCGAACCGACGGAGATACCTTGCACGTTGGCGCGCTTGGCGAGGATCAATCCCGGATTGAGCTCGGTTGCGGCGCCGCTCAAGCCGCCGATCATGGAGATCTTGCCGCCGACGCGGATCGCGCCGAACGAGCGCGCCAGCGTGCCCGCTCCGCCGACCTCGACCACGTGATCGACGCCGCGTCCGCCGGTGAACTCGACCGCCGCCTTATCCCACTCCGGCGTCGCCTTGTAGTTGATGCCGTATGCCGCTCCGAGTGTCTTCGTGCGCGCGAGCTTGTCGTCGCTCGATGAGGTGATGATCGCCGAAATGCCCATCGCGTGGGCGAACTGCAATCCAAAGATCGAAACACCGCCGGTGCCTTGCAGCAGCACCGTCTGCCCGGCGATGAGGTGCGCGTGTTGCATCGTGGCGTGCCACACAGTGACGGCCGCGCAGGGCAGAGTCGCGCCCTCCTCCACGGAAAGATGTTGCGGGATTTTGACGACCCCGTCCTCCTCCAGCACGGCATATTGCGCGAGCATGCCGTCGATGCCGCCGCCGAGCGCGCTCGCTTGCACCTGCGGGCTCGGCTCGCCGCCCGGCCAGCGCTGGAAGAAACAGCCGGCGACCTTGTCGCCGACTTTGACGCGCGTCACGCCGGGACCGACCTCGATGACCTCGCCCGCGCCATCGGAGAGCGGCACGAGCTTTTCGCGCACCGGCATGCGGTAGGTGCCGCGCACGATGCCGAGATCGCGAAAGTTGAGCGAACAAGCGGCGACCTTGACCAGCACCTGACGATGCAGCGGCTTCGGCTCCGGCAGGTCAACGCGCGTCAGCGCCTCGATGCCGGCGCCACCCTTCGGCAATTGATAAGCTCGCATTCGATTTCCCCTCGTGGTCGTTCCCGTTTCTTGCGGCTAAACTCGGCGCTGCGAGGACGGGGGCTTTGGTTGGAGAACCGACGATGACAGTGGAAGGCTTGACCACGGTGCCAAGCGTTCACAGCGTTAAGGACACCATAGACCGCCTCGAATTGGACGTAAAATCCAAGGGCATGACGGTTTTTGCGCGTGTCGATCACGCCGCCGGCGCCAAAGCCGTCGACATGGCGCTGCGGCCGACCGAGCTCTTGATATTCGGCAACGCCAAAGGCGGCACGCCGCTGATGCAAGCGAGTCAGACCATCGGGATCGACTTGCCGCTCAAGGCTCTGGCGTGGGAGGACGCCGACGGCAAGGTCTGGCTGTCGTACAACGAACCGGCATGGCTTGCGGCTCGCCACGGCTTGCCGGCTGGAACTGCTGAGGCGACGCAGCGCGTGACCTCCGCGATTGCTGCCGTCTCAAAGGCCGCGGCGACGTGAACGTCACGCGACCGGCGTGACGTTGACCGATACGCCCATGCGCTGTCCGCCTGAGCCGACAATCACGCCGTCAACAGGCGCGACGTCGGTGTAGTCCCGGCCGATCGCCAGCATGACGTGATCCTCGGCGGCGAGCACTGCATTGGTTGGATCGAGACCAATCCAGCCGATCGCCGATCCGCACCACAGCAACACCCATGCATGCATGGCCTCGGCGCCTTGCAAGCGCGTCGTATCCGTAAGCGGCGCCGAGCGCAGATAGCCGCTGACATAACCGGCGGGCAGGCCGATGCCGCGCAGACCGGAAATCATAATGTGCGCGAAATCCTGACAAACGCCGCGGCGCAGAGCGAACGACATCGGCGGCGTGGTGGTGACGGTCGTCGCACCGATTTCGTAGACCATATCGGCCTTCAGCCGATGGATAAGCTCAGTGGCGCCGTCAAGTATCGGGCGACCGGGCGCGAAACTCTGGCGCACATAGTCGCGAATCTCCGGATCGAGCGACACCATGCGGCTTGGAAACAAAAAATGTGCCGGCGACAGCGGGCCGATATCGCTCGTTGCAAACGCCTCCTCGCGGACGGTTTCCCACGCCGGCGTGGACAATGGATCCGGGACGGCGAGCGCATCGACCGCGACCCGCGCCGCCAATTTGACCGTCAGCGTGTCGTGCGGTTCTTCGATCTCGATCCAGGTGAGACGGTTACCGAAGAAATCCTGGCCTTCGCGGCGGTGGATCGGCTCGGGAACGATCTGCAGTGCGGCGACATGCACGCGCTGACCGTCACGATTGACCGGAGTCAGGCGCAACACGTGACGGGCGTGTGCGACGGGCGAGGCATAGCCGCATGTCGTTGTCTGCCGCACGTCGTAGATCACGCCAGCGCCTCCCAATCGGAGTCGGAGCGCTCCTTGTTGGTGAGATAAGATGAAGAGATCGCGTCTGAAAGTTTCATAAGCGATTGCTCGATGTCGAGAATCAGCGCGCCATCGACGCTGGCCGCCTCTACGGTGCGCAGGCGAGTGGCGATCGAGGCCGCTACCTGCTGCACGGGCGAGAGCCGGCCGGTCCCGTTGCGGCGGGGCAGCGCGGCGAGATGTGTTTCGATGCGGTCGAGTTGGAACACCGCCGAACGCGGGTTGTTTGGATCAAGCATGACCAGATCAATGACCGGCGCGAGGGCAGCGACCATCACGTAGCGCTGCCGATAGCTGATCTGGCTGTCGGCAAGTTCCAGAAGCACGTCGAGCTCGCCGTCCGACACACCAGGCTGCGCGAAGCAGCGCACCAGACGGCAGGTCACGACGGCGCGCTCGATGCGGCGGCCGAGTTCGAGAAAGCGCCAGCCGGCGAGTTGCGTCATATTCTCCTGTGCGAGACCCGACAACGCCGAAATGATCCGCAGCGCAGCCTCAACGCGCTCGATGATCGCGCTTTCGGTCGGGCCGATTGTGAGCGGCGCGGCGATCATCGTCGCCAGATCATTGATCGCCCGCCAGGCATCCGGCGAGAAGCGGTCGCGGATGACGGAGGCCGCCGAACGCGCGGCATTGACGAGATAGGGCAGCGAGCCGCCGAGGCCGCTGCGCGCGAGCGCCGCTCGCGCAACAAAAGTGACCGGCGCCGAAACGGCGTCGCTCGGCACCGCATCCCAGGCGCCCAGTAGCGCGGCGATCTTGGCAATCACCGGCGCGGCGGCATCATCGGCCTCGGCGATCCTGTTCATCATGGCGCGGACGAGCCGCAGCGTCGCTTCGGTGCGTTCCACGTAACGCCCGACCCAGAACAGATTGTCGGCGGCGCGGCTTGGCAGCAGGCCGGTGGCACGCTGCACCTGCATATGCTCGGGCGTCGGCAGCAGAGTTGTTTCCGGGACCGGACCGTGGGTGAGGACCCAGGCATCCGCCGTCGCGGCGCCGCGCTGCAAACTGACGGCTCGCGGATCAGCGCTTTCGGCAATCCGAACGAACCCGCCGGGCATCACCTGCCAACGTTCGCCGACTCTCGCGAGGTAAAGGCGCAGCGTGAACGGCCGGGGTTGCAGCCTTCCATCACGCCAGACCGGCATGCTCGATAGCGTCACGGCTTCCTGAACGACGTAGTCAACACCGCGATCTCGGATCGATTGCATCAGCACAACGCGCTGGGCGTCGTCAAGCTTGGCGCCCAGAATTTCGCTGCCGAGCCGCGTGTCGGCGAGTTGTTCGGTAAAGGCGGCGGCAATCACCATGCTGTCGAGTTTCGCCAGCATCGCCTCACGCATGTCCGGGCGCCCGAGCCACCACGTCGCGACATTCGGTATCGCGAGATCGGCGCCGAGCACGATCGGCGCCAGAGCCGGCAGGAACGCCAGCATCGCGCGCGCCTCGACAAGTCCGGCGCCGAGCGAATTGATGATGACGATCTTGCCGTCACGCACCGCCTGCAACAGTCCGGCCACGCCAAGGCGCGAGGCGGCGTTGAGCTCGAGCGGATCGGCGAAGTCGGCATCGATCCGCCGCAGCAGCACTTCGGTGCGCCGCAAACCCGAGACCGTACGAATGAACACGCCATCGTCACGCGCGATCAGGTCTTCGCCGTCGACCAAAAGGAGGCCGAGATAGCGGGCCAGATAAGCATGCTCGAAATAAGTTTCGTTCATCGGCCCAGGCGTCAGCAAACAGATGCGCGCGTCCTCCTGACGATTGAGCGCGAACATCTCGGCCTGAAAAGCCTGGAAGAATGGCGCGACGCGCTCGACGCGCGTGGTGCGATAGAGATCGGGGATGGCGCGAGAGAGCGCGAGGCGGTTTTCGATCGCGTAACCGGCGCCAGACGGCGCCTGTGCGCGGTCGTTGAGCACCCACCATCGCCCATCGGCACCGCGGCCGACGTCGACGGCGTAGAAGTAAAGATGCGAGCCGCCCGGCGGCTTGACGCCGACAAGCGGGCGCAGGAATTCCGGATTGCCGGCAACGAGTGCGGCGGGCAGGCGGCCGTCGCGCGTCAGCCATGCCGGGCCGTAAGCATCGGACAGGACGGCTTCCAGAAGTTCGGCCCGCTGGATGAGACCAGCTTCCAGTTGCTTCCATTCGGTCGGCTCGATGAGGAGCGGAATGTGACTGAGCGGCCAAGGCCGCTCGAGACCGGCGGCATCCTCATAGACGCGATAGAAGACACCGGAATCGCGGAGATAGCGGTCGGCTGCCGCGAAGCGGCGATTGATCTCGTCACCGCCCAGCGCGGCGAGCATCGAAAGAAACGGCTGCCAGTGCGAGCGGACGCGGCCGTCGCGGTCCATCATCTCGTCGAAGACGCCAAGCAGCGGACGGTAGCCCGAAACAAACTGTTCCAGGCTAGCGCTTCCTTGCTCGACAGCGTTGTCGCGTTGGGCTGCCATGACAAAAATTTGCTTAGACGGGGCGCCGCAGGTCGAGAGTAGTCGGGTACTCGCGCGAAAACTCGAGGGGCGGAATGTCGATCAACCCGCCGGTGTGACCGTGATCCTGGAAGCGCGCACGTCGGCGTGCCTCCGCTTCGTAGGAGTTGACTGGAAACGTCTCGTAGTTGCGTCCGCCGGGGTGGGCGACGTGATAAACGCAGCCGCCGAGCGAGCGGCGGCTCCAGGTGTCCACGATATCGAACGTCAATGGCGCGTGAACGCCGACGGTCGGGTGCAAAGACCCCGGCAAATTCCAGGCCTTGAAGCGCACGCCGGCGACAAATTCACCCGAGCGCCCAGTCGAGGTCAGCGGCACGCGGCGTCCGTTGCAGGTCACAACGTGGCGGTCCTCGTTCAGGCCAGCCACCTTGACCTGCAGCCGTTCGACGGAGGAATCGACGAAGCGAACGGTGCCGCCGGGAACGCCCTCTTCGCCGAGCACGTACCAAGGCTCGATCGCCTGCCGCAATTCAAGCGCGACGCCACCGTGCTGCACGGTGCCGCAGAGCGAGAAACGGAATTGCCGTTGCGCCTCGAACCAAGCCGGGTCGAACGCGTATCCCGCGCGTTTGAGATCGGCCAGCACGTCGATGAAATCTTCCCAAACGAAGTGTTCGAGCATGAAGCGATCATGCAGCGCCGTGCCCCAACGCACCGGTTTGCCGTCAAGCGGTTCACGCCAGAACCACGCGATGATTGCGCGCAGCAATAATTGCTGCGCCAGGCTCATGCGCGCATCCGGAGGCATTTCAAACGAGCGGAATTCCACGAGGCCGAGCCGGCCGGTCGGCCCGTCCGGAGAAAACAATTTGTCGATGCAGATTTCGGTGCGATGGGTATTGCCTGTCACGTCGACCAGGATGTTGCGGAACAGCCGGTCGACGAGCCAGGGCGGCACCCAACCGGCGCCGCCCGGCGCCGGCACTTTGCCGATCGCGATTTCGAGTTCGTAGAGCAGATCCTGGCGCGCTTCGTCGATGCGCGGCGCCTGGCTGGTCGGCCCGACAAACAATCCGGAAAACAGATAAGACAGTGACGGCCGCCGCAGCGCGTAGAGCACTAGGCTTTTGAGCAGATCGGGCCGTCGCAGAAACGGGCTGTCTGCTGCATTCAACCCGCCAAGCACCACATGATTGCCGCCGCCGGTTCCGGTATGCCGGCCGTCGAGCATAAATTTGTCGGTGCCCAAGCGCGAAAGATGGGCCTCCTCATAGACGCTGTAGGTGATATCGACGGCTTCGCGCCACGACTCGGCGGGTTGGATATTGACCTCGATGACGCCGGGATCGGGCGTGACCTTGAGAACGTTGAGCCGCGGATCGGGCGGCGGCATATAGCCCTCGACGTGCACCGGCAGGCCGAGTTCGGCGGCGGTCGATTCCACGACAGCAAGAAGGTCAAGATAATCGTTGAGCGTCTCGACCGGTGGCATGAAAACGCATACGCGTCCGTCGCGTACCTCGACCGTCAAAGCGGTCCGCACCGGCGTGCCGCTTGTCGCAGCGGCACCGTGCGGCGGACCTTGCATGACCAAGGTCTCCGGCGCGAGCGGCGGAGCCAATTCGTCGCGCGCCGCGCCCGACATGACGCGCGCCATCAGCGGATGGGTGATGCGCGGATCGAGCAATGGCCGGCGTTCGGCAAATGGATCGGCCGGAACGAAATGGGGATAAGCGACCGGAGCGAGATGAGGAAGAGAACTCAGCGGCAGCCGAAAGCCGAGCGGCGAATCTCCCGGCAGCAGGAACAAATGACCGCGGCGCGTTCGCCACACTTCGCTGAGCCACCCCGACTTCGCTTGCGCCGTCCAAGGCTGCAGCGGTAACACGAAGCCTGCCGGCTGGCCGCGGTGCGAGTCGAACAGATTGAGAATACGCGCGCGCTCGACGGGATCGTCGATTTTCGGATCGCTAGGGTCGATGTTGTCGGGGATCAGACCTTGCTTGAGCATCCGGTCGGCAGGGTCCTCGTAGGCGGGCTGCACGTAATCGGCCATGATTCCCACACGCGCGGCAATGCCTTCAGCGAAGCGCTGTGCATCGCCCGGTGAAAGCTGCTGGAGCGCAGTCTCTCGCGCGATCAAACTCTCATTACGCCAGATCGGCACGCCGTCGCGGCGCCAGAACAGCGAGAACGCCCAGCGTGGAATCGCTTCACCGGGGTACCACTTGCCTTGGCCGTGATGCAGCAGCCCACCGGGCGCAAAGCGATCGCGCAACCGCCGGATCAGATCGTCGGCACGCATACGCTTCATCGGACCGAGCGCGTCGGTGTTCCATTCGGCCGATTGATAATCGTCGACCGAGACGAATGTCGGCTCGCCGCCCATGGTCAGGCGCACGTCGTGCGCCGCAAGGTCGGCATCGACTTTTTCGCCGAGCGCATCGAGTGCGGCCCAAGCCTCCTCGGAAAACGGAGCAGTGACACGCGGTTGCTCGGCGATCCGCTTGACGCTCATGTCGTAGGAAAACGAAACCTCACACGGCTCGACCAACCCGGTGATCGGCGCCGCCGAGCGGTAATGCGGCGTCGCGGCGACCGGCAGATGGCCCTCCCCGCAAAGCAGACCCGACGTCGCGTCGAGTCCGATCCAGCCCGCGCCGGGAAGATAGACCTCAGTCCAGGCATGCAGATCGGTGAAGTCGTGATCCGTTCCGGCGGCGCCATCGAGCGGTTTGAGATCGGGCTTGAGCTGGATGAGGTAGCCGGACACGAAACGCGCCGGCAGGCCGATGTGCCGGAGGAGTTGCACCAGCAGCCATGCGGTGTCGCGGCACGAGCCGGCGGCAGAACCGAGCGTCTCCTCCGGCGTCTGCACGCCAGGCTCCATACGAATGACATAGCGGATCATGTGCTGGAGGCGCTGATTAAGCTCGACGAGAAAATCGACGGTGTTGCGCTTCTCCCGCGAAATCGAGTCGATCAGCTTTTGCAGAAGCGGACCCGCTGGTTCCGGCGTCACGTAGGCCGCAAGGTCTTCGTTCAGATCGGCCGGAAATTCAAACGGCCACTTTTCCGCAGCCGGCTCGATGAAGAAGTCGAATGGATTGATCACCTCCATGTCGGCGATGAGATCGACCGTAATGGAAAATTCCGTGGTCTTTTCCGGGAAGACAAACCGGGCGAGCCAATTGCCGTGCGGATCCTGCTGCCAGTTCACGAAATGCTGGGCCGGCTTCACCGTCAGTGAGTAGCTCGGAATACGGGTCCGGCAGTGCGGCGCCGGCCGCAGCCGTATGACTTGCGGGCCAAGATTGATCGGCCGGTCGTAAGTGTAGCGAGTGGCGTGGTGCAGCCCGACAAGGATCGACATGCTGATTGACTGATACTGATGATGAATGCCGATAGATAGTAGAGCGACGTGTTGGGTCGGGTCTGCCCAACATTTATGCAATCACTATGCAAGTTCTGGGCCGCAGTCGATCGGCCTCGGCGGCAGGAAGCCGCTCAGCTAGAATGGGCTTACACGCCTCGAAAAGAGCGGTGTCGACCATGAACCATCGCAAATTCATCATCTTAATTATCTGGCTTCTCGCCCCCGGCGGCGCCTTCGCCATGACGGGCGACCGGGCTCAATTCCAGAAACTCGCCGAGAACGTCTACGCTTTCGTAGGCAAAATGAATGACGCCAACGCCATGGCGATTGTGACCACGCAAGGCGTCGTGGTTGTGGACACTGGCAATAATCCGCCCGAGACGCGCATTTTTCAGAAATTCATTGAATCAGTGACGGCGCAGCCAATCCGCTATGTCGTCATCACCCAGAATCACGGCGACCACACCGGCGGCACGCCGCTGTTTTCACCACCCGCTACCGTCATCGTCCAAGACCGGGTCGCCAAGGACTGGACGAGGATGAAGAACTACCAGATCAAGTCCTGGCAGAAGCGCTTTGCCGAGCGGACCGTAGCGCTCGACGGCGTGCGCCCCATCGACACCGTTGTCAGCTTCTCCGACCACATGACGCTTCACCTAGGCGGCAAGGCGATCGAACTCATCTATATCGACGACACTTACAATCCCGGAGACGTGGCAGTTTGGCTACCCGACACCGGGATCATGCATGCGGGGTTCGTTGGCTACATCGGACGGCATCCCGATATCCGGCCCGACTACAGCCATGGCACGACGTGGGGAATGCTCAAGCAGCTCGAGGTCTTGAGCGCATTGAAGCCGAAAATTGTCGTCCCTGCTCACGGGCCGGTCGGCGATGCTACGGCGCTCTCCACGCTGACCGACTATCTCCTGCTGGCGCGGCAGAAGGTGCGCACGATGATGGCACAAGGCATGCCGCTCGATGCGATCGAAAAGCAATTCGATATGCACGAGTACAAGGACTGGGATCGCGGCGCTCATTTGTCCGCAACAGCGGCGACCATCTATCGCGAGCTAAAAGGCGAAGGCCCGGAAATCGCACCATTCGCCGATCGCACGGCTCACGTAACGATTACGAACCTGACTGAGGAAGGCCGCTTCCTTACCGTTACGACCGACGACGGCAAGGAATTGCACCTCAGGGCCGCCGGTGACGTGGACTTCGAGGGCATCAAAGACAGGTCCGAGCTTAAGGTCGGCATGAAGCTGAAAGTCAGCTATCTCGAGCCGGCCGACGGCAAAGCGCCGCTCGGCTTCGACATCACGGAATTGGAATTCGAACGGAATTGACCATCCGCCAATCGGTTCGCAAACCAGCCATGCGGGGCAAGAATCCTTTTCTTTTGGCCCCTTGGCCGGCATCGCGGCGGTGATAGACTAGCGACAATAAGCCGCGAAGGCATCGACGGTCGCGCTCCAGCGCGCCGCGACAAGGGAGGGATGTCGTGAAGGAACTGATCAAACAGTACCTCGACCAAGGTTTATCGCGCCGCCAGCTTGTGTCCGGGCTGAGCGCGCTCGGCATGAGCAGCATCGCCGCAAAGGCTGTGGCGCAAAATCTTGCGCCGCTCGGCCAAAGCGCTCCACAAGCCGCGTCAGGTGCTGCACCCGCGGCGATCCGCGAATTCGAGGGCAATGGCGGCGCACTGTTCGTCCAGCAGCTCAAGGCGGCAGGCGTCGAGCACATCTTCTTCAATCCATCGACCGGCGATCATCCGATTTTCGACGCGCTTGTCGACGTACCGGAAATACATCTGATCAAGGGCATTCAGGAAGGAGCCGTTGTCGCGATGGCGGACGGTTACGCCCGCGCGTCGGGGAAGACCGGTGTCGTCGTGGTCGCCAATATCGGTCTGCCCAATGCGATGACGCAGATGGTCAATACTTGGAAAGATCAGATACCGCTTCTGGTCGCGGTCGCATCGATCGATCAAAACGCGCTGGGGCGCGACCAGTTTCAGGAGACCGATCACCACGAACTGATGACCGAGCCGATCACCAAATGGTTCTGGCAGGCGCAGTCGACGGCGGCAATCGCTGAGACTACGCGGCGCGGTCTCAAATTCGCATCGACCCCACCGTGCGGTCCGGTCTTCCTGTCGCTGCCGACCAATACGCTCGAAGGCAGGGCCAAATCGCAAATCTGGGAACGCAGCAAATTCGACGTGCCGATGCGCATCCGTCCCGACAAGGACGATGTCGAGAAGGCGGCACGCATGCTCCTCGAAGCAAAAAATCCACTGGTCAGCATCGGCGACGAGATCACTTGGTGCCGCGCCGACAAAGAGCTGATCGAACTCGCGGAGCTGCTCGGCTTGCCGGTCGCCGGCGAAGCCGGATCGCTCGGCTACTGGTCGAAGCCGTTCCCGACACGGCATCCGCTCTTCATCGGCACGGTGTTGCGGACCATGCGCTATCCGGGCAAGCCCGACGTGCTCCTGAACCTCGGCAATCGCTGGGGCGAACTGGCGGCGCCGGGCACCAAGCTGATCTCGATCCGGCTCGACCCGACGAGTCTGGCCCGCGCCGCGCCAGTCGATCTCGCCATGGTGGCGGACCTGCGGCTCGCCATCGCCGATCTCACCGCCGCAATCCGCAGCATGGCGACCGCGTCGCGTCTCAAGGAGATCGCCGACGAGCGCGCCGCCCGCACGCGCGCGTATTCGGCGCAGATGGCCGACCTGCGCCAATCGATCGCGCGCGGACTTGCCGAACTCATCGCCGGTCAGCATGGAGCGGCTCGGTCTCGAGCTTGAGGCCAATCTCGACCGCGATACCTGCTACGTCGCCGACGTCGATTCCGGCAAGACCATGGACCCGCTGATGGCGTTCGGCGGCGACGACAAGCAATATTTCGGCACCGGACCCAACGTGCTCGGCTGGGGCATGGCGGCCGCGTTCGGCGTGAAGCTGGCGCGGCCTGACGTGCCGGTGGTCTCTGTGGTCGGCGACGGAAGTTTCTGCTTCTCCGGACCACAGCCGTTATGGAGCATGGCGCGCTATAGGGCGCCGGTCACCGTCATCGTGCTCAACAACAAAAGCTACAACAATGAGCGCAATCGCATCTGGAACGGCGCCGGCCGGCAATTCGAGGTCGCCCGCGACATGACTTGCTACAACGGCGATCCCGACATCGATTACGCCAAGGCCGCCAACGCGTTCGGCGTCGAAGGCGAGACGGTAACGGAGCCAGCCGCGGTGAAGGGCGCGCTCTCCCGCGCCAAGACTGCGACGATCGAGGGCCGCCCCTATCTCCTCGACATTCACATCAAGCGCGAAGGCCTGGGCGCCGTTTCCGAATGGCATCCGCCCTACTCGCTCGCCGATCTGCGGGCAAGGAAGGTGTGATCATGCGCATCCTATTGTCGGGATTTTTCGCGCTCGTGATGCTTGCCGGCGCCTCACCGAGTTGGGCCCAAAACGCCAATCCCCTGCCCGAGGGCGATGGGCGCGACCTCGTCGCGGTCGCGTGTTCGCAATGCCATTACCTTGGCACGATCGCGAAGATCCGCGATGGCGAGGCTGGCTGGAGGCTCTATGTCAGCAACATGGTGTTGCGCGGCGCTCAATTGACGCCTCCCGAAGTCGACAAGGTCGTCAACTATCTCGCGCTGAACATGGGCCCCGGCGCGCGGCTGCCGCCAGCCAAGGCCGTCGCACTGCCCGACGGACACGGCAAAGACCTCGTCGAGACACGCTGCGCGCTCTGCCACGACCTCGAACGCGTCGCGACCATCAAGCGGAACAAACAGGATTGGCCGGTCATCGTCGCCAACATGGTTGCACGCGGCGCAACCGCAACGCCTGACGAAGCCAAGTCCATCGCCGACTATCTCGCCGCGAACTTCGGCAATTGAGCACGCCGCCCGTTCAATCTGCGGGAGCCATTTACCGCCCTGCCCCGCCATGGCAGACTTGCCGCCGATCGCACCGCAAGCTGCGTCGGTCCTTTGTGCCGGAATGGATCGAGCCAAAGGGAAGCACCACATGGAAGACCTGAAAACGCGGGATCAGAAAGCGCACGATGTCAGGGGCGAACTAAAAGACGACGCCGATTCCATCTACTTGATGGATCATCCGGATTCCGACGAAGAAATTCCCACGCTTGACATCACGCCTTATCTGACGGGGCAGCCGGGCGGCTGCGAAAAAGTCGCTGCGCAATTGCACGACATCAGCAAGACGATCGGATTTTTCTATCTCAAGGGTCACGGCATTCCGCAGGGCCTGATCGATCGCGTGTTTGCCGAATCGCGGCGGTTCCATGCACTCCCGAGCGCGACGAAGACCGTCATTCCCTACTTCGAAACCGGCGGCTTCAAGTCCGGCTACCAGCCGTGTTTTCGGGATGATTATCAGCGCACCAACATCAACATCATCTCGAATGCGAAGCCAAATCTCGTGGCCAAGTTCGCCATCAACCGCGAAGGCGGTTCCGGCGGCTTGAGCATGTCGGACGCCGAACGGAACGCGCAGGTCAATCGCTGGCCGGAGAATCTGCCCGGTTTCAAGGAAACTCTTCTCGAGTATCACGCCAGCATCGAAAAGCTCGGGCGCCGGTTCCTTCCGCTATGGGCGGCTTCGCTAAACCTTCCTCTGGACTATTTCGACAAGTTCTTCGCGACGCCGCACGCCACGATGAACCTCCTGTACTATCCGCCGCAGAAGCAGGTCGGCGAACGCCAATATGGCATCGCGCCGCACACCGATAACGCGATGATGACGTTTCTGGCGCAGAAGGATGTCCGCGGCCTTGCCGTACGCATGCCATCCGGCCACTGGCGCGAGGTCGACATCGTGCCCGGCGCGCTACTGGTGAATACCGGCAATCTCATCGTGCGCTGGACCAACGACGAATATCTGTCGACCAAGCACCGCGTGATCAACACCTACGACGTCGACCGCTATTCGATCCCGGTATTCTTCGGTCCGAGCGGCGACGCCATGATCGAGGTGTTGCCGACCTGTCAGGGACCGGGGCGGCCGCCACTCTATGAACCGATGACCTACAAGGAGCTTCGCGAGTGGTATTACGGCCCGCGGAAGACCTGACGCGCACGCATCAGGCCGAGCGTTATTTCGATCGGGTGGAATCTTTTCGGCAATTTGATTTAGATCAGTTACAGCGATGAAAAGCTTTGGTCGCCTATGTTGAGCCATGGCGCAGAGCGCGTCGCGGCTGGTGATCAGGCGGTGGGAAGAGGAACGACCATGCAAGTCCGTGACGTCATGACGCCGAACGTGATTTCCATTGCGGTTGATGACCCGGTCGTGAAGGCCGCCCGCATCATGCTGCAGAACAGAATCAGCGGACTACCCGTGGTCGATGCGACGGGGCGGCTCGTTGGCGTGGTGACCGAGGGGGACTTTCTGCGGCGCGGCGAGATCGGCACGCAACGCCGCCGGCCGAAATGGCTCGAGTTTCTGGTCGGGCCAGGACGTCTCGCTGATGAATATGTGCGCGCTTCGGGCCGAAAGGTCGGCGACGTCATGACGCCAGATCCCTACACCATTACGGAGGATGATTCCCTTGAGGCCGTCGTTGCCTTGATGGAACGCCGTCGCGTCAAACGCGTTCCGGTGATGCAGGACGGCCGGATGGTCGGCATCGTCAGCCGCGCCAATCTGCTGCATGCGCTCGCAAGCCTCAGTCAGGACGCACCGGCACCGGCCGGAGGTGATTCGGCAATCCGTGAACAAATTCTGACAACTCTCAGCAAACAACCGTGGGCGCCGCATGTGAACGTCATCGTCAAGGACGGCGTCGCCGAATTGTGGGGTGTGATCTCCGACGACCGCGAACGCGAGGCAACTATCGTGGCGACCGAGAACGTCCCCGGCGTAAAAAAGGTGCATGATCACCTGGTTTGGGTCGAGCCGATGTCCGGCATGGCGTTTCCGTCGTCCGAGGACGAAGCCCGCGAACAGGCTGCGGCGTCCACGACAAACCCCAGCCGCTGACGCTCGGCTCCGTCTGATCCGCACGCCTGGATCAGCGCTCTTGCGGTGCCAATGACCTTGGAAGTTACCGCCGCAGATTAGTTTCCGATCCGTCGAAGCCGCCGTTATGGCTCCAAGCGCGTTCGGAACAAGTGGCGCCACGAACGCTTTCGGCAACAAGTTCCGTGCGCTCCCCGGCCGGGGACGCAAGACACTCTGCATTGCGTCGCTCACTCCGAAAAGGTGATCGATTATTACTTGCGACACGGTTGCTAAGGTCCATAGCTGTCACCTGCCACCGCCTGCCAGGCTATGACAGCAACCCGCACGTACAATAGATCGAGCCGAGCCATAGGCGCTGGTTGCCCATCAGTTCCGTTCGATGAGGTGAAAACAAACCAAGGAGGAGTTCCATGTTGAACCCACTGATTGCGCCGTCGGGAGCGACAGGGCGATCGGGTGAACCGGCTTCTCACCAAAAGCACTTCCTTCCGGCAACAATCGCGCTCGCCTGCATGATGGTGTTGGTGGCAGGCGTCAATTCCACATCTGCGCAAGCGACGAAGCGGTCCATCGGAGTTCCGCAATCATCGAGACACCATACGGCACCTGGACGGCAATTGTTCGAAAGCGTCCCGCAGCAGGGCCCCTGCGCCGGCCACGTCGACCCCCGACCGGGCAATCCCGGCATCCCCTGCTGGGATGGGGGATGTGGTCAGTGCGGCTTTCAGGGTTGATCGCAACACGCGAGGCGCTGGGGGCTCAAAGCGCGAAGTGAAGGAGATGCAGACGGCTTCAGTCTGCTATCGAAACAATCTTTGTCCTATCGCCCAAGCAACCTTTAAGGGCCTGACCCGACGGCCTGCCATCAGGTAGCGTTTGGAAAAGATAAAGCGGACAATATTGGCGCGATTCTTGAGAGTGGGCTCGAAGGCAAGCGCAAATCCGTCGCCGGTCACGCGCACCACTCTCACCCGCATAAGGAAATCGCCAATCACCGCCATGACAACGCCGTTGATGGGCGTTGCGATCTTTCCTATCAAACGGACGCCGCTTACCGAGATGTCGCGTATTGCGAACCGCTGCACCCCGTCGGCGGTTTTGATCAACATAGAATCGTTGATAGGAAATCTATGCCGATAGCGGCGCTGCGGCTGTTCGATACAAACATAGCACGCCAAAATGAGCACAATGATGTTGTACCAGGACCAAAACAGCGCGAGCACGCTGGTATCGGAGATGCTCGCCGAGCGCCGGAAGATAAAGGCGCTCACAATGCCGAGAACGTTCAGCGCCAGATAGAACAAGAAGATCCGCAAAACCGGCCATTGCACCACGCGCCGGCTGCGATCGCCTCCCTTTGCCGTCACCTTGAACTTTTGCCCGTTCGGCCGCAGCAACCCGCTGGCCACCGCCTTGACGACCTCGGTGGCGCAGAGCGTGCCGTAGAGATCCGACATAATTGGCAAAATGCGGCCTTCCGTCAGCCACAGCAGAATGCAAATTTGTGCGATGATGAATGGAGCGACGTAGGAGATTGCGTCCGCAATGTTAGCGCTCACCGCCTTCACACCGAAAAGCAGAAAGAGCGCCGGTACCACGAAGGCAAACAGCCTCATCGCATGGCTGGCCGACCAGAATAGAAATGTATCGATGAGGCTAATACGGTCGACAAGGGGTAGCTTGTTGCTGAAATTCAGGGGACCGCTCGGTCCGCAGCAGATTTGAACGGCACCGAGGCACCAGCGGCTGCGTTGGCCGTAATACTCTTTTAGCCCTTCTGGTGCGAGGCCGAGTGAAAGCACCTCGTTCAGGTATACGGTGGCGAAGCCCATTTCACGAAGGCGCAGGCTCAAAAGATAGTCTTCGGTCACTGAATCGGTCGGAAACCCGCCGATGCTTTCCAACGCCGAAAAACGGATGATCGAGGAGGTGCCACAGCAGAATGCAACGCCCCAGGCGTCCTTCGACGCCATCACGGTGTCGAAGAAGAACCGCTGTTCGTCAGGCCAAACGCGCGACAATGCCAGATTGCTCTGAACCGGGTCCGGATTGAAGAAGTGTTGGGGCGTCTGCACGATGCCGACATCCGGTTCGCGCGTCAGTGCAAGCGTGCGCGTCAGGAAGTCGCTCATCGGCACAAAGTCGGCGTCGAGAATCGCAACGAAATCCGGCCGCTCGTCAAGCGTGGCAAGCACCTTCAGAGCTGCGTTGATATTGCCGGCCTTCGCGTGCGCGTTATCCTTGCGGGTCAGATAATGGACCCCATGCCGCTTGCAGAGTTGCCTGAGCCACTCGCGCTTCCCGTCATCGCAGACCCACACACGAAAATTGGCATAGTTGATTGCAAGCGCACCGAAGATCGTCGTCTCGAGGATGTCCTCCTCCTCGTTGTAGGTGCAAATGAGGACATCGACCCTTGGCGGTCGCGCAAGACCGCCGAGCCAGGGCATATTGCGGTCGGCTTGAGACGTACGCTCCCGAACACGGGTCAGGAATAACTCGGTGAGAGTGGTCCCCACCGTCGACAGCGTTTCAATCCCGACGAACAGCGCGCCAATCAAAAAATTTAAGGGCTCATCGATCGGCGGGATTGTATAGAAGAGCCGCCAAGCGAGATAGCGCCAGCTAAGAAAGATACATATGCCGAGCGCGCCTGCGCGCACCCACGGGTCATTACGGCTGAACCACGGAAGAATTGCGATCGCCAACGCGACGATCACAGCGCTAGGGAGGAGCGCCTCCAGATAACTCAACCCGGTCGCAGCATTCATCGCGCATCACCAACCCGCATGTCGACAGGGGAGACCCGGTTCGATGTGTCGAACGTCACAAGCCCCGCGCGGCTGATTTGGCACTGCGACCGGCGCGCAAGATCGGGGAACTTCAATGTGACGTGATATGGCTCCCCCGATAGTAAGTTGGATTGAATGGCGTCATTAGATGCCACGGCGGCCAAACCGTTGAGATCAACGATCCAGCCCTGAACAACGTCACCGCCATCTGCCGGCTGAAACGCGGCATGTTGTCCGATCGACAGTTTCTGGAACACCCGTTCGCTGACGTTTGCAGTGACCATTGCGTTGCTACAATCGAGGAGTCGCATCAGCGTCTGGCCAGCGTTTACGTGTTCTCCAGGCGCCGTCATGATCTCCCACACGCGCCCGGACACACTGGCCCGGATCACAGCAGTGGATAGATCCTGATCGCGCTTTTGCTCCCTGGCCAGATCCTGCTTGGCTCCCTCCAGTTCTTTGGCCGTGCCGGCGAGACGCACCTGAACGTCGGCAAGTTGCAGCTCGACGTCGAGGGTGCCTTGGGCCGATTGCGGCGTATCGTTGTAACCGTCGGTGACGAAGGTCCCTTGACGGGCCGATGCTAAGCTGACCTCGGCGACTTTGCGTCGCTCCTCGAGCTGATGGATTGTTTCCGCCGCCACGCCCTCGTCGCGCACTGCCTTGTCGACATACGCTTGCAACACGACGCCTTGTGCCGACAACGTCCGGCCGCGGTCCACAGCTTGTATGAATTCCTTGTGTCGTGCTTCGGCGGCGGCGATTTGCGCATCGATCTCGCTGAGCTGTTTCTCGAGAATTTCAATACGACCGGTGCGATATCGCTCACTCTGCGCCAAAAGCGCAGCGTGATGGTCCTTCAGCACAGCCTCTTTCGCTTGTAGGACGGCAAGGCTTGTCGTCAGCTGCTCGACGTTTCGCTTCAGATTGTCCAGATTGCTGCGATCCGATCGAGGATTCTCGATCATCATCAATTCATCGCCCGACTTAACGGTCGTACCGACTTCAAGCGGGGCGGCCAGCGCATGGACATCGCCCGAGATTGGCGTGCGGACCGTGACGACGCGTCCATTGGTGACGGCTTGTGCACTGGTTGTGGTCAGCAGTCGCTGGACCGGCCACCAGCCCAGCACCAACGCAACGAGCAGGGCGAGTGCGGATTTAATAAACGTCGCGCGCTTGTTGACCAGGAGCGCGTCCCAGGGTCTTGCCGGTCGCGGCAATTGCTCGGTCCAGGGGGCCGACACCTCCGCCGCTCGCCTGCTGGGGATCTGCTCAATCGGTACGGTTTCGGTGTCGCCTTCGTCTGGCTCGCTGTCGACATCCCAGTTTTTGAGCGCGGCGTCGAGATGATCGCGTTGCATCTTGGCGGTAAACAAGGGCTCAGGGGCCCGCGGATTACCGACTTGCGCCAAAGTTTCTACGCTCGTGGCGCCGCCATGCTTATCTTTTTCCGCTGCAATTCCCATACAACGAATGCCGTTCTGTTTGATCGCATTGGGATCTGCGAGACGGCTCAGCGTCCTCGCGGCTTTCGCACTCTCCCACCGAGGAGCATCTTTAAATACGCACAACTAATATTCTCATAAGAGCGAATGTCGGATTCGATATAAAAATCTTAAGCAATGGCCAGCAGCGACGATGACGCGCCGCCGTGAATCGCCGATGGCGAGCACGGCCTTTGGTATTTCAAGGATTTGCCCGCATCAATATGCGAGTAACCATGCTTAACAGTGCGCGCCGCGGTCATCTGCGTGCTCGCTCAACGCGTCGAAATCGGCGTGAAAGAGTTTCGCACCACGGGGCCCAAAAGCGACTTGCGTCGCGGATCACGTTTGGCAGCAGCGGCGTGATTTCGCTCACGGCAGCTTGACTGACGGCGGCAGGAAACAGACGCCGCAAGCGACGGCGCATGTGAACCTCTCCAAATTTTCGGGAGACTTCCTGCGCCTGCCGTCAACGTGCGGCGTCACGCTACTTGCGGCCGGACACATGCCCGGCAAGGGCAGACAGGACGTGTTATTGCGGTCAGAATCAAATCACGGAATGGACGGGCGGGGTCAACCCGTCTTTCGCGGAACGAAACGCACTACCGCAGAATAGTGCGTTTATCAGCCATCTTAGGGCATAAAACGCATAGCGCGATGCCTCGCCGCGGCGCAGCTTTTTGCCATGCTACTTTCGGCCACCGTATTCGCCACTCAAACGCGCACTTCGGCTGGCTGGTCGCCGAGCCAGCCCGCCGATTAAATCGCACGATGATGATTTTGGAGACCGCTTCTTCTATCACAGCTTCCCTCGACGGGGCGCATCAACCGTTGCGGAGATCGAGAAGGGCAAAAAGATACTGACTGCCATCCGCGACTTCGGCCTCGTGCTGACGCCGCAGTTCATCGAGTGGACGCAGCCGACTATCGATAGTCAGCCGCGCACCCTTCCCGTGCTGCAAAAGCGCGTCTGCTTCACTGAGCTTAGCCCAAAGGAATTGGCCGGACATGCCGAGAGGTTCGGGCATTTCAGCCTAGAGTTTGAGATCAGTACGGTACGCCGGCTTGGCGCAATGCCAGTGTTCTACGTACCTCAGCCGACAGGCGAAGCGACAGATGGAAGCCTCATCGGCTCCGCCCTTGTAGCGATAGCGACGGACATGCGAGCAGTAATCCAGCGCATGGCCATGCTCAACGAAGTCCTGCATGGTGAGGTGCCAGTCAATCCGAAATTCGATTTTAACGTAGGGTTTGCTGGTAGCCCGGATGGACACGGCAAATACACCGTTGATAGAGACGAGGCTAAAAATTTTCTAGCTGCCGTCGGCCATGCGGTGACGCCCTGGAGCGACCTGCGGGCGGGGGCGGATGCGCTGCTGAATTTCTTTCATCCAACCGACAACAAAAAGACCGACGCGGCACTGGAGTATTACCGTGAGCGAGAATGGCGTATAGCTTGCGGCCTTCGCCTAAAAGGCCGTGATAGTCAACCCGACATCGACCTTTTGCGAGCGCTAACTCCACAGGAACGGCATCGTCTTCTAGCCATTGACCAAGAGTTTTTCGGGCGCAAAGTGCAGACTGGCACGGGGGAGGCAGATACGCTCGATCAAACACTATGCTGCCATGCCCTGCACTCGCGGCGCACTATCGAGATAGTGCGTCGGGTGATCGCGCCCGCGTCAGCGGTGGAAGGCGCTGTTGCCCTCCTAACTGACCTCGATCATCCCCCGCCGGTCATCGCGCTGGAAGAACTGTCACAGTCCTAGAGAATCGCCTATCTGTACTCGGCATTTGCGATGTAGGGTGATGAACCGATGCGTTTCTTCATTGACGAAGGCGGCATATTCATTCCAGCAAGTGGGCGTTGGTTGATGTACTGTACCGGCATGATGCGCTCCTGCATGCCTGTGCAATTGATGTTTCGCGCGAGGACCCGCAGGGTGTAGCCTGACACAAGACCAGCCAGTGCGACGGCATCACTAAGTGTTTGGTGCCTCAACACTACCCCAATTTTGTCAGGCAGGTATGGGAATTGCGGCGCACCTTGGAGCGAATGCCAAGGTAGCTTTACGTCCAATGCGTTTTGATGAGCGACGCCTTTCGCGGCGTGCCTGGGCACCGATGAATCGGCCAAGTAATCTTTCTGGCATTCCATCGCGGCTTCCTTGCGAATTCTTTCTACCCTGCAGCGCTGCCGGTTGACACGGTTTCTTCCCTTGGCGATGCGCTGCCAAGCATCCGAAATATGCGGAGGTTCTTTCCTTTTGTGCATCGGCGAAACATGGGAGGCAGCAGGAGTATTGTCAGCGGCTCAGTGACTATCATAAATACGCCCGTATCCGTCCCGCGATATCCAAAGGCCATTTTCGAAGGTGAGATACGTTCGCCGCGACGTATCGGGATCGTCAGTCTCGCGCCATTCGATTTGACCATTGTGGAACGTGTCCGCGATGGCAAGATTGACGAGCGCGTAGGACTGGCCTTCTTCAGCGCGCTCGACGAGAACGTTCCTAACGCTCGTTATCTTGAGACTGCTATCAACGAAGTCTGGCCAAAGAGCCACATTGTCGGCTACGCCCTTCATTTACATGGCCGGATACGCGGTGCCAGCAACGCGGCCAGATTTCGGCCCACCGGGACGAAGAGGCAGGAGCTCCGCTTTATCGAAGAGTAATTCGTTGATCGCGACCGAAAGCTTGTACCGGTATTCGCGTCCTCCACTCACATCCGCGTTGAAGGCCAAAGACAGAAGCCGCTGGAGCTGCAGGTTTGCCTTGCTCTCGCCCGGAATTGGACTTAGAAAATGGTGACGCAAGGGAGCGCTAGCCCCACCAAGCCGTCGCAAGGCGTCTTGATGGTAGCCGAGATTATGCATCCAAATTAGCTCGTTGACGGCCCATTGGGAAAGCGCGACGCGTTGTCCGGGCTTCGCCCGCAATTCAAAAAAGACCGGCGGCGCGCCACGGCTCGCGTAAAACATCGGCTGGCCATCACGGCTGGCGCGATTGAGCTTGGCGTACCTGACAGGGGGGTAGCTTAGGTCGGCGATCACATTCGGGCGCTCGGGCCATACGACCCCGCGAAAGAATACGTTGTCGGAGCGCAGATCCTTGATGGCCACGGTGTAGCCGCCAAGTTTGGGTCTCAACCACCGCTTCAACGTATCAATATCGTTCTTGCGCACTTGGTCGTCGGTGAAGAGCCGGAACATTGGGTGGTAGGTCAATTTCCCTCCAATTCGGCTTTGAGGAGGCCTAGAAGCGCCTGAGGGTCCGGCGCTCGGAAAAAACGCACGCGGTCGCCGTGGCACGCCGGCACTTCCCAGAGCTTGTGGCGATGCACCTCGTTCCCACCCCACTTGGACCGGATTGTGGGCTCAGCAGAATCGTTTTCGACAATTCCGGCGTGCCGCAATTGGTCCCCGGCAAAATACAAAACCAAGCGTCCAGGCGGCGATTCGCCATCCGGCAGTTCCGCGAGATGACGCTGTTGGATTAATTCGGAAACAAAGTTCGAATCGATCAACGAGGACGATTGCCATTCGTCGACCAGTTTCCGGTAGATCGGCTCATCCGAAACTCCGAACGCGTATGCGAAGCAGTTGAACCGCTCCATCTCATCAGCGCCCTCTTGCAGGACTGTGATTGTTTGTCCGTATCGCGCTTTAAGTTCTTGGAGCCGAATTCGGTAGTCTGACTTCACCCGAAGCGCGCTTGCATCATCGAGTTCTCGTCTAAGCGTCTTGTTTCCTGGCATACAGTTTTTTTCAGTCCCCGGATTCCCGCTTTCGCGGCAATGAGTGGAGTCGATCGACCCCAAAAATGCGATATATACGCGACCAATTTGCCGCGCGGACCATCGCGCGCAGAGGCGCCCACCGGAGCTATTGATTCTATATAGGAATTGGCGCGCCCGAAGAGATTCGAACTCCTGACCCCCAGATTCGTAGTCTGGTGCTCTATCCAGCTGAGCTACGGGCGCGTTGCGCGTCGAGCGGAAAAATCGCCATGCCGCCAGGCGGCTTGCGACGCGCGCCATAGCTATAGCCTTCGGGGCTCATTGGCAAGCTGCGGCTTGATTGGAGCGCGATCTGGTTCGGCAGCCGACAACCGCGCCTCTCGGCGATCAGCTCGCTGTCAACCATGAGCGCGGGCGCCGCGATGGGCATTGAGCTCGACCGCGCGGTCGGGGATCGTGAGCCGCAAGGTCGCTCCGATCGTGCCTTCGACGAGGCGGATTTCACCGCCATGGGCGCGAACGAGCTCGGCCGCGATGGCAAGACCGAGACCGGCGCCGCCGGTGCGAGTCGAACCCTGAAACGCCTCGAACAAATGCGCGCGCGCCCGGTCGGAGAAGCCGGGCCCGGTGTCGGAGATTTCGATCACGACGACGGCCCCTTCGCGGCGGCCGGTGATGCGAATCTGGTCGCGGCCGGGATCGCGTGTGTCACGACTTTCCATGGCCTGCACGGCGTTGCGCGCGAGATTGAGCAAAATGCGGAAGAGCTGATCGTAATCGGCCTCCACCGTCAGCCCGCGCTCGACCGCGCTGATCCAGCGGATCGGCCCATCGGGACCGATCCCCAGGGTTTCATGCACCTCCTCGACCAGCGGCTCGAGCAGAATTCGGCGGCGCTCCGGCGGCGGTTCCTGCAGGCGGCCATACGACAGCGTCGATTGGCAAAACGCGATGGCGCGTTCCAAAGCATGCATCAGCTTCGGCGCGAAACGCTGCACGCCCGGGTCGGGCAGTTTCGCCAGCCGGTCTGAGAACAATTGCGCCGACGCAAGCAGGTTACGCAGATCGTGATTGATCTTGGACACGGCAAGGCCGAGCGCGGCGAGACGGCTCTTCTGATGCAACATCGACACGAGCTCGCGCTGCATGGTCGCCAGCTCGCGCTCGGCGACGCCAATCTCGTCGACGCGTTCCGACGGCAAAATAATGCGGTCGGCATTTTCCGGATCGGCGCGGAACGCCGTCATATTGGCGGTGATCCGGCGCATCGGCCGGACGAACATGTAATGCAGCGCGAGATAAACGAGCGCAGCCGTGATCCCCGAGATCAACAGCGAGATCAGCAGAATGTCGACCGAATACCGCAGCATCGCCTTGCGCAGCGGCGGCTCGTCCATGATCAGTTCGATGAAGTCGCCACCCATCGGCGCCGGGCCGACCACCCGCATCACGTCTTTCCTGGTGTCGAGCATGACCGTGAATGCATCGACGATCGCGTCGAAAGCGCTGACGTTGCGCATGTCGAAGTCGTGGCTGATCGGCGGCGGGGCATCGCCGACGGCAAGCAGACGGCGTTGTTTGCCCATCTTCATGGCGACGGCACGCGCGCCGATGCTGTCGAGAATCTGCTTGGCGAGGCTGTCGGGCACGGTGCCGCTCGGCGCCGCGTCCAGCACCAGCGCGGCGGTGTAGGCGGCGGCGAGGTGATCCTTCAGCCAGACCACCCGGAAGTTGGCAACCGACGGCACATAGATCAGCACTTCCGCGATCATCACGAACAGAATCGTGAGAACGAGGAGTTTTCCGGAAAGCCCAAAGCGTGGCCCCCGGACCCGACCGGACCGCGTTGCGGTGTCATCACTCATTTGCGGAGCCCTGCCGTGTCACCCCAGGTGACGCAGCCACGCTATGATGCGACGTACCTTTGTGCTCGTCAAACCCCGCAAGAAATATGTCATGGCGGCGCGTTTTCCCACCTCCGCGTAGGTCGGCGTGGGCACGACCAGGCCCGCCAAGGCGCTGATGTTCAGTTTTTGACTAATAGCGAGAGTCCAAGGAACTATGTTCTCCCCGGCCTGCGGCCCCACGATTGTCGCGCCCAGAATCTGACCCTTGGCATTGGTAATGACCTTGATGTGGCCTTTGGTCGCTTGCGCTGCCTGTGCCCGGTCATTTTCCCGGTAGGGCCAGCGCAATATGCGGATGGAACCCGCCCGAGCGCGCGCCTTGTCCTCCAGAAGACCGACTCTGGCCAGTTCAGGATCGGTACGGGTTACGGAAGGGATCACCATAGGGTCTACGGCGACCGGTGTGCGAAACAGGGCGTTACGGACCACGACCTCCGCCTCGTATTCGGCGGCGTGGCCGAGATTTGCCCCGTCTGCAACCTGGCCAACGGCGTAGACGCGCTTGTTGGTGGTGCGCAAGCTCTTGTCGACAACAATGCCACGCGGCCCGCAGCGGATGCGGGCCGCGGCGAGATCAAGATTTGCGATGTTCGGCCGGTGTCCCGCTGCGACGAGGAGGTGCGTGCCCTCGATCGTCTCCGTGCCATCTTTGGTCGCAATGTCGAGCTGGACGCGCGCCAGGACGCGGCGCACCCGTTTGATCTCGACGCCGGTGCGCAGCTTGACGCCTTCGCGGGCGAGCGCATCGAGCACGACGGCGGCGCATTCGGGATCATCGCTTGCGAGCGGAGTTGCGGCTTCGAGCACGGTGACATCGGAACCGAGGCGCCGAAAGGCTTGCGCCATTTCGAGCCCATTCGAACCGGCGCCGATGACGATGAGATGGCGCGGGCAATCAACGAGACTGCACGCGGTCTTGCTGGTCAGGTATGGGATTTCGGCAAATCCCGGGACTGCCGGTAGGATCGGCGATGAGCCGGTGGCGACGACGAAGCGCCGCGCCATAATTGTCGTATCTCCGACCGCCACGGTGTCCGGGGCCGTAAAGCGTGCCGCACCGGTGATGACGCGCACGCCGAGACCGGCAATATGCTCGCGCGTCGCATTCGGCGCGACTGCTTCGACAACGTCGCGCACATAACCGCTGACCGCGGCGAAGTCGACGCCGAAGCGGACGGTTTTTACGCCGTAATGGGCTCCGTCGCGGAGCGCTTTGACGCGCTCGGCCACGGTGATCAACGCCATCGACGGCACGCCGCTGTCGCCATCGCTACCCACGGCTGCCGTCCTCGATCAGCACCGTGGGCACGCCGAAACAAGCGGCCGCTGCCGCGACCGCGCGACCGCCCGCATCCGCGCCAATCACGCAGATGTCCGGCCTGAGCTCTTTGACTTCGTGCGCCATCAGTCAGCCGAATTTGCCAAGCGGCGCGCCCGCCGCCGCCATACCATCAGATCAGCGGAGGCAAAGCGTCCATAGCTGTGCATGGCGCGACGTTCCCGGAAGTCTCGGTGCTGTCACACATATTCTATACTTTCTATACACGGCAAAGCGGTTCCTTGGCAGCGCCTCGGTTTAACCCGCAAGCCGCTGACAAACCTCTGGCAAATGCCCGGAAGGCTGTTGCAAATCACGGAGAAGTCGCATTGACGAGCCGGGAGGGCTCCCGTATAAGCCGCGCCAATCGCGCGCCGGCGTTGAAATCGCCCGAATTGGCTTGGCCGTTCGACGATCAGGGCGAAACCGAGGCGCGCAGCGGAGATCAATCCCGTGAAACGGACCTACCAGCCGAGCAAATTGGTGCGCAAGCGCCGTCACGGCTTTCGCGCTCGTATGGCGACCAAAGGCGGCCGGAGGGTCGTTGCAGCGCGGCGCGCACACGGGCGCAAGCGACTCAGTGCCTGACGCGGGCGCCAATCCCGATCAAGTCGTTGCCCAATGCGTTCCCATGGAGCGGTTGAGACGTCGGACGGACTTTCGAGCCGCGGCAACCGGGGCGCGGGTGTCCGTGAAAGCATTCGTGGTGCAGGCGCGCCACCGCGCGGAGGATGGTCCGGTGCGCGTCGGATTCACGGTTTCGAAACAGGTCGGCAACGCCGTGGAGCGTAACCGCGTGCGGCGCCGGCTGCGTGAGATCGTCAGGCTCTCGGCAACGAGCGGTTCCACGGGCGGCACGACAGGCAGTTTGCACGCCGGTCACGATTACGTTTTGATCGGGCGACGATCAGCCCTGCGACTGCCGTTCGGCGAAATGAAGCGAGACTTCGAAGTCGCGCTCGGCCGAATTCACGCTGCCGGGGGAACTGGTGACAACCACTCCGGGTCCCTACATGAAACGGGTTCGCCAGCCCGGCAACGGCCAAAGGCGCGCCGGAATCGTCGCCCACAACAGTCCCAACGGCCATCTGCCGTCTCGTCCTCAATGTCGTCCGAACTGCCGCCGCATGAGCGCTGAATGAACGAGCACAAGAACACCATCCTTGCCATCGTGCTGTCGTTGCTCGTCGTGATCGGCTGGCAATATTTCGTCGGCTATCCGCAGATGCAGAAGGAGCGGGAGCAACAGACGCTTAAGCAGCAGGAGCAAAGCCAGCAGCAGCCAAGCCAGCAGCAGCCAGGCGCCGCGCAACAGGGAGCGGCTCAACCGAACGCGGCCCAGCCGGCGTCGCCGGGCGCCGTGCCGTCAGCGCCGGGCGCGGCCGCTCCGTCGACGCAGCAGGCGGCGGCCTCGCGCGAGACCGTTCTCGCCGCTTCGCCGCGCGTCGCGATCGATACTCCGCGGCTGCGCGGCAGCATCGATCTCAAAGGCGGCCGGATCGACGATCTGTCGCTTGAACAATATCGTGAGACGATCGACCCAAACTCACCGGCGATCGTGCTGCTGTCGCCGTCGGGCGCGCCGGACGCCTTTTACGCCGAGTTCGGCTGGGTCCCCGCTTCGGGCACCAGCACGGCGATGCCCGGACAGGATACGGTCTGGAAGCGGGAGGGAAGCGGCGCCCTCGGCATCGACCATCCGGTGACGCTGACCTACGACAACGGTCAAGGATTACTGTTCCGCCGCACCATCGCGGTCGACGACCATTATCTGTTCACCATCAGGGACGAGGTGCAGAACAAGGGTGCGACCCCGGCGACGCTGTTTCCTTACGCGCTGATTTCGCGCCACGGGGCCCCGAAGGTCCAGGGCTATTACATCCTGCATGAAGGCCTGATCGGCATGATGGGCGATCAGGGCCTGCAGGAAATGACCTACAAGAAGATGGACGAAAAGAAGAGCGAAAGCTGGGACGTCACCAACGCCTGGCTGGGGATCACCGACAAATATTGGGCGGCGACGCTGCTGCCCGATACCAACGCCAAAATCCGCGCGCACTTTTCGGCAACCGACACCGGCGGGCTGCAAACCTATCAGACCGACTACCTCGGCCAGCCGCAGACCGTCGCGCCGGGCGCGACCGGCTCGACCGATGCGCGGCTGTTTGCCGGCGCCAAGGAAGTGTCGGTGGTGGGCATCAATTTCCCGTTCGGCCCCGGCGGCTACAATCAGTCGCTCCAGCTGAATCATTTCGATCTTCTGATCGATTGGGGCTGGTTCTACTTCATCACCAAGCCGATGTTCCTCGCGCTCGATTTCTTTTTCCACCTCGTCGGCAATTTCGGCATCGCAATCCTGATCGTCACCGTCATCGTCAAGCTCCTGTTCTTCCCGCTCGCCAACAAGTCCTACGCGTCGATGGCGAAGATGAAAGCGGTGCAGCCGCAGCTCGCCATGATCAAGGAGCGTTACGCCGACGACAAGATGAAGCAGCAGCAGGCGATGATGGAGCTCTACAAGAAGGAGCAGATCAATCCCATTGCCGGCTGTTTGCCGATCGCGATTCAAATCCCGGTGTTCTTCTCGCTCTATAAAGTGCTGTTCATCACCATCGAGATGCGGCACGCGCCGTTCTACGGCTGGATCCACGACCTCTCGGGACCGGACCCGACAAACATTTTCACGTTGTTCGGATTGATTCCGTTCGATCCTACGATCATTCCAGTGTTGGGCTCGTTCCTGCACCTCGGCTTTTGGCCGGCGATCATGGGCGTCACGATGTGGGTCCAGATGAAGCTCAATCCGGCGCCGCCCGATCCGACGCAGCAGATGATCTTCAACTGGATGCCGCTGATCTTCACCTTCATGCTGGCGAACTTCCCGGCCGGCCTGGTGATCTATTGGGCCTGGAACAATTCGCTCTCGGTGCTGCAGCAGAGCGTGATCATGCATCGGAACGGCGCCAAGATCGAATTGTGGGACAACCTCAAGCGCACGTTCGGACTGACCAAACCGAAGCAGCCGGCCGAGTAATATTTCGCCCGGCTGGCAATCGCGCCTTCCTTGCTCCCTGGTGGGAGAAGAAAGGACGTGGTTTAATTGACTTAACCATCGCAAGCGATAGTCCAGCGAAGCCGTCGAATTTACGCAACGGCGGCGGGATAATGGTGCTGATAGATGATCAGGCTCTTTATCGCCCGGAGAACATCTGTTCCGATCGATCGCGAGACGCCCATGCTGCCGAGAGCAATCATTGCCTTCGCCATAATCTGCCTCACCGGGATGCTGTTCCCGCCGCCCCAAGCGGTCATGGCGCGCGGTGGCTTTGGCGGCGGTTTAGGTGGCGGCTTCGGCGGCGGGTTTCACGGTGCCAACATGGGTGCCTTTCCTGGTGCCCAAATGGGCCATGGTTTCAACGGCTATCAGAACGGGATGAACCCGAACGGGATAAATCGGAACGGGATGAATCCAAACGGAATGAATCGGAACGGGCTGAATCGGAACGGGTATCAGAACGGGCTGAATCAGAATGGGATGAATCGGAACGGAAACAACGGGCGCTATGCGCGTACGCGTCGCGACGGCTCGCGCCCTAACGGTTCATACCAGGGTAACTCCCAGTTTGGCATGCACGGCGGCAATGGCAGTTTCGCGCGCTGGAATGAGGGCCAGTGGCATACGTCGTCCGGCTTCGGCGGCCCCGGGCACGGACCGAGTTTTCAGGGACAATGGCAGATCGGCGGCGGCCTTCAGTGAGGCGATGAACAGCATCGCGCCGAACCAACAACATCACGATTCTGGCGCCCGCCGCTCCGTACAACTTGAATCATTATTTTAGAATTGATTTTTCGATTCTGAGTTTAGGCTCCGTCTGAGGAACCTTTGGGATTGCGCCCCAATAGGTAGCAATCTCCTACAATCTTTTCGACCGGCCAATGTCGATATCTCACCTTCGCCACGGCAATTGAGGCAAGGGCTTCCATGAATTTGCCTGCGTTGATCGAAGAGCTCGACGATGCCGTCGTCCACGGAACTGCCGAACGGCGCGCCGAAATCCTTCACCGCGTGACCGATGTATTCCTGGCCAGCTCCGACAACTACTCCGACGTTCAGATCGATTTCTTTGATGATGTCTTCGTGCGTATTGCAGCCACGATCGAGGTGTCGGCGCGCACCGCACTCGCCAACCGTTTGGCAAACGTCGCGCGCGCACCCTCGATGATCAGCCGCCGTCTCGCATCTGACGATGAGATCGATGTGGCCGGGCCGATGCTTGAACAGTCCAAGCGGCTCGACAACGAAACCCTCATGGCGATTGCGCGAACGAAGAGCCAGCAGCATCTGCTCGCCATCTCGCGGCGCAGCTCGATCGACGAGGCGGTGACCGATGTGCTGGTGGAACGAGGCGACAGGCCCGTGGTGCTGAGCACAGCCGCCAATCCGGAGGCGCGGTTTTCCGACAGCGGCTACCAGACCTTGATCAGACGGTCGGAAGGTGACGACGAGATTGCCACATGCGTGGGCTTGCGGCGTGACATCCCGCGCTACCACCTCATGAGGCTTCTCGCCAGAGCGTCGCACACGGTGCGGGTCAAACTCGAGGCCGCAGACCCGTCGATGTCGAACATGATCCAGAATGCGGTCGCCGATGCCGCGACGTCGATCCTCGATAGAATCGACTCTGTATCGCGGGACTATGTCGCGGCTCGTGCGCTGGTTGGATCGTTGCATGCGGCGGGCCGGCTCGGCGAAGCAGACATCGCGGCCTTCGCAGCCGCCAACAAGTTCGAAGAGACCACAGCCGCGCTGGCGGTTCTTTGCGACCTCCCCATCGAGGCGGTTGATCAGGCAATGCTCCAGCACCAGCCGGAGACCGTGCTGATCATGGCTAAGGCGATCGCACTATCGTGGCCGACCGCCAAGGCGATTCTGCGGATGCGCGCCGGCCCGCGCGGCATTTCACCCGGCGAAATCGAGCAGTGCTTCGATACGTTTTCGCGTCTGAAACCCGCAATCGCTCGCCAAATCATCGAATTTTACGGCAAGCGCCCTAAAGATTCACAGTTCGCTCGGCGCACGGCTTAGAGCACAATCACTTCTGATTGGCGCGGGTCTCCATCTCCGGCGTCTACACTCGGACCGTTGGTACTTGCCTGAGACTGTTGCCGATGTCTCAAGTACGTTCCGTCACCCATGTCTCCGGGCCGGAAAGGCCCGCCCGCGGACGTGATCGCGGGTGGAAACCGGTTTTCCGAAAGGATCATGCTCCACCAATTCGCTAGGTCGTCCGCTCGGTCCGGATCGAATAGCCGAAAATTGTTGAGGCTTCACCCTGAGCGACCTGAGACATAGGTGACACTTTATACCGGACACATGGGTAACACTTTTCGCTTCAGAGCGGGAGGTATTGATGCCGTGGAAAGCGAGTTCGGTGATGGAAGAGCGCCTTCGTTTCGTGGCTCGTCTCCTCAACGGGCAGGCCATGACGGCCCTGTGCCGGGAGTTCGGCATCTCGCGCAAGATCGGCTGAGGGCGGCCGGGTGCCCGAGGATCTGCGTTGGGCGATCTTGGGCCATGAGGAAGAAACGGTCGCGGCGGGATACAGCGCGGGCTTTCCTGTGACCATGTTGCGCAAGTCGATTGACAAGATCGGCTGTTAAGGTCCGACCGAAAGGAGAAGCGCAGAACTCTTAGCGCCCGTTGCTATCCCGTCATCTTTTCAGCGTCCGCAAGCGCACGCGTGAATAGATGGATCGTCCGAAGGGTGTCGTCGGTAAAATAGCTGCGTTTGTTCGAAAGAGACTGCGCTATCTGTCGCATGAGTTCTCGAAAATCCCAAAGTTCAATTCCCGCCGCATCGGCAGCGGACTTCGCCTCCAGTGTCCAATCCCATGTCACCACTATTTTTGTGTGAGAGCCTTTCCCCTTAAACCCGTACTCGGCCAGCTTATCAATCACCGCACGCGTTCCGAACTTGTGCTCAATAAAATAGCCGAGCGTCCTTCGCATCTTCGGCTTTTGGACGCGCACTTTCAGGAGAGCCGGATCAAACTCCTTTCCAGTCAATTTGGAATAGACCTGCGAACCCGAGACACTCGTTTCGATGTGGTAGCGTTTCAACGTCAATGGGTCGATTGCCAAAAGGTCAATCTCTAATTGACCATCGCATCTGATGTTCGGAATTGTCGCCCAACGCTTCACATATCGCACGTAGGCTTCAACGATCTTTCCGTTGTTTTCCATCTTGCAGCCCTTCGGCCCGGCAAGAACCATAACAGGGCCGATTAAGCGCAAGAAGCCCACACTGGCTGCGGTCAAGAGCCGCCTGGGTGCCTTCCAAACCGAGAATTGAGATGTTACTTTGGGTTGATTAGCCGGGACTGAGTCTCGGTTTTTTTATTTGGCGAGGTCGGAAGGTGATTGACGGCGACATGGAAAAGCTTCGGGATATATTTGTTTTTGTCTGCTTCGCCCTCGGCGTAGTGGCACTGATCCTGTGCGTATTCCAGGCCTGGAACGGGAAAATCGGGTCAGCTTCCGCCCTAGGTGCTGCCTTTGTTGTGTGCGGCGTGTTTCTGTTTCTATCCCCGATTAAGACCTTCAAAGTGTGGGAAGTTCAAGTTGAGCTTCGCGAGACCTTGGATCGTGCCGAGGAAATAATCGGGCGTGTGCGTAAACTTGCGTCTATCAGCGCACGCGCAAGCTACCTGACGATTGCGTGGGGAAATCGGCTGGGCACTCCCCCTGCGAGGGAAAAGCAGGCAATACTTGATGAGATTGATAGTCAGCTTGCCGAGTTGAAAGTATCACCCGAGGAACTGACCGACATTCAGCGGCCCTTTGTGAAAATGGTTCGGCTGGACTTCTTTTTCTTGTTTCAAGGTGTACTCAACCAATATGCTGCGCTCATCAACACAAAACTGACTGCTGATGTCCACGAGGCCAAAGACCCAAGTGCAGCCGCCGCTCTTGTGTTGCGTCATTCCGAACTCATCACCGTGTGGACCAAACGAACTCAAAAAGATGATCCGAGCGCCGACTTGGAGAGGAGTCGCTTGAGGATTTGCTGAACGACTACATGCCGAAAAGCGGCGAGTGGCTGAATGACAAAGAGCTTGCAGTTATGCAGAGGTTTAAGATGGAAATCGTGCGCTTGAATGCCGGCTGCGAGAAAAAGGGCGGTTACACGCCTGAGGCAGTGACGTATTACGATCGATACTCGGGAGATCACAACATCGACAAGGCCAAGCAGTTGAGGAATGAAGTATTGCAATAGGCTGCTTGACAACGTCATTCGGCCTGTGCGCATCGAGAGTTCCGGGATTTCTTTTTACGGAAACGCTCAGCGATGGGGTGACTAGGGGCCACACAACGCAGCGCGTTGGCCCTCCCTTTG
>CAWIID010000014.1:0-389061 GCA_963836055.1 uncultured Alphaproteobacteria bacterium | reverse complement strand
CGCTTGTCAATAGCTTATCGTGTCCCACGTTTGCCAACAGTCCCATTAAGTCTCAATGGGGTATTCTGAAAATTGTCCCACCTCATGCTAGGCGATCGGTCCGCTTCTCGCTTTTACACGGACATCAACGTTGGTTATTGCCATGTCCCGTCTCGTCCATTTGCGTCCAATCGCGTCAACTCCGTCTTGTCGACGCAAAGTTGGCTCGCAGCGAGATCGATGGCCTAAGTAACCTCTCCAATCAGCGAATAGCTGGTACTGCGCCCGCCACCTTCCTGTTTCAGAATGCCACGCTCAACGAGTTCTTTGATCTCGCGGTTGGCGGTGTCTTGAGAGGTTTTCCCGAGCTTGGCCCACTTTGAACTGGTCAGCTTACCCTCGAAGCCGTCGAGCAGCCGATCGATGATATTACGCTGTCGTTCGTTGAAAGACTTGGCGGGATGGTTCTTCCAGAACTCCGCCTTGCACAGAACCGCCGCGAGTATCTTCTCGGCTCCGCCGAATGCCTTATTCAGGCAACTCAGGAACCATTTCAGCCAGGCGTGATGTCGAGATTGCCTTTCTGCGTTTGCTCAAGGATGGCGTAATAAGCGTTCCGCTCCAGCCGATCTGCGCGGACATGCTGTAATAGCGCTGCGCGCTCGCTTCCGAGCGAGCGAGCGACATGTCTGCAATTGCTCGCGCGATGCGGCCGTTGCCATCGTCGAACGGATGGATAGTGACGAACCACAGGTGCGCGATGGCGGCTTTGACAACGAGATCCACCTCCTCGTTGGCGTTGTACCAATCGAGGAACGCTTTCATTTCATCTTCGAGCTGAGGCGCGGCCGGAGCTTCATAATGAACTTTCTCATGGCCAATTGCGCCGGAGACGACTTGCATCGGTCCGTCTTCGTCGGTTCGCCATGCGCCGACCGTAATTTTTCGCATGTCGCTGCGCCCGGTCGGGAACAACGCGGCGTGCCATCCAAACAAGCGCTCCTTGGTCAGGGGGGCCTGATAGTTCTGCGTGGCGTCGAGCATCATTTCGACGACGCCCTCGACATGTCGATCGGCAGGCGGCAGGCCGGCCACCTCCATGCCCAAGCGTCTGGCGATTGATGAGCGGACTTGGTCCCGGTTGAGAATTTCCCCCTCGATTTCGCTGGACTTGATGACCTCCTCGGTCAGGGTGCTGAGGACGGCCTCCTTCCGGAGGGAAAACCCGAAGGCTTCCATATGGCCCGCAAGGAGGCCCTGACGATGCCGAGCATCGCTCAGGTCCTTGGCTATGGCGTCTTCCGACCAGCGGAAACGCGGCCAAGTCAGTAGCTCGTGGATATAAGCGGCCATTTCCCTATCTCTTTGCGGAGATTATGGGGCGTATTCTCCGCAAATTCAATATTCTCCGCAAAATATGCGGCGATAAGGGGGGCTAATCTCCGCAACTCCTCGAAAAACCATACACTTGCTATAGGATTACCTATGTCATATATTTCGTATGATGCCAGACCAAAATAGTCAACTCTCCCTCACCCCGGCTCAATCTCGGGCTGCTCGCGCCCTTTTAGGGTGGTCCCAACAGGACCTCGCCCGGCGGGCCTCCGTGGCCGTATCGACCGTCGCCGACTTTGAACGGGGGCAACGCTCCCCGGTCACCAATAACCTTGAGGCCTTGAAGGCAGCCCTCGAAAAGGAAAAAATCAGCTTTCCGCCTGGGGGTGCGGTTGTCGGCACCCCTCCGAGATTTCGGTCTCGGAGCCGCGTAACGCAAGACCGCGTCGCTCCCATCCGGTGGATCACCGAAAGCGATCTAAATCGGTGGGGCGCTAGCCGCATCGGGCAAGAGAAATTCCCCGAACTCATTCGCCGGCTCGTGCTCGCAGAAGCGGGCTATCACGCCGAACTGCGGTTTCCATCCGGCGACAGCGTCGCCATGCGCGGCTGGGATGGGCAGAGTAACATGGAAGCCGCCTCCCCTGTTATTCCCTTAGGCCCGGCCGGTTGGGAGTTGGGAACCGACCAAAACCCAAAGGTCAAAGCCGACAAGGATTACGCGCACCGGAAAAAAGACCCGCTGCACTTCACTGCATCAAAAACAACGTTCGTGTTCGCCACACCGCGTCGCTGGGCCAAAAAAGCGGAGTGGCAAAAAGAAAAGCAAGCGGAAGGTTTCTGGAAAAACGTTTGCGCCCTCGATGCGGTCGATCTGGTCCAATGGCTAGAGCGTTTCCCGGCAGTCGCTCTTTGGTTCGCCCACCTAATCGGTAAAATCCCGGAAGATGTCGAAACTCTTGATCAGATATGGCGCGAATGGTCATTATCGACGGCGCCTCCGCTAAGTGTCTCCCTCGTTTTGGCGGACAGGGACGATAGCGCTACCCGTACATGGCGATGGTTACTCGATGAGCCAAGCGTTTTTGCGCTTCAAGCGGATGCCCCCATTGAAGCCAAGGCGTTTCTCTATGGCGCAATCGACCAATATCCTCCGGATTACCGCGACTTTTTTCATTCAAGAGCGATCGTCGCGAAAAATACGGAAGCTGCGCGCGCCCTCGCCGATGTTGGTACGCCGCTTTTCATCGTTCTGGAAGATGCCGAGCCCGGCTTCACGAATTCATTAGTCCAAAAAGGGCACCACGTTTTCGCGGCGCTCACCGAAAATGACGGAACGCAGGGGACGGCATTACCGCGCCCTATTCGCTATACGATCCAAGATGAACTGGTGAGGATGAATGTTCCAAGAAAGGAAGCTGAAAATCTCGCTCACAATTCTGCCCGGAGCTTGACGATCCTCCGCAGGCTGATGCCCTCGGCGCCCGGCCTCAAAATCCCAGAATGGGCCGCATCGACGAACGCACGATACATGGTCCCCGCTTTGTTAGCGGGCGCATGGGATGAAAAGAAAACGGTAGACCGCCGCGTGTTGGAGAACCTGTCCGGGTTGCCTTATGACGAGCTGGCCAGAGAGCTGACGGCGATCCTCCAGCAACCGGATAGTCCGTTGCGCAAGGTCGGAGGGGCCTGGAAGATTGCGTCGCCGCGTGATGCTTGGTTTCGTCTAGCCCCCTTCATCACATCGGCAGACCTGACAAAATTCAGCAGCCTTGCGGCTGATGTCCTCGGTTCCACGGACCCGCATTTCTACCTCGAACCGGACGAGCGTTGGCGAGCCGATCTGAGCGGAGACGAGGCGATATATTCGAGGCTTACGAGAATTGGTATGGCGGAAGTCTTAGTGCTTCTGAGCGCCTTCGGTGCCCAAGCAAAAAACGTTTCCGGGGCTAGCTCGCATGCAGCCCAAGTCGTCAAACGTCTTCTCGGCAATGCCGATGCGGAGCGATGGTGGTCGCTCCATCGCGATCTTCGCGTTTTAGCCGAGGCGTCTCCTGAACAGTTTTTGGATGCGGTGGATAAGAGCCTCGCTAAGAACGATCCGCCAATCATGAAGCTTTTCGATGAAGGCAAGGGCGATATTATTTTCAGCGGTGGTGGCGAACACCCTCACTTACTGTGGGCGTTGGAGGTTTTGGCTTGGAGTACGGACTACCTCGCCCGCGTCACCAATATCTTGGCACGATTGACGGAACTCGACCCGAAAGGACGGCTTAACAATCGGCCGAGCAATACGCTGCAGACAATCTATCGTTTGTGGCGTCCGCAGACGTCCGCCACGCTTGATAAACGCAATGCCGTATTGAAACGCTTCCGAAAGACGTATCCTGACATTGCGTGGACGCTTTTACTCAACCTATATCCGAAACCTCACGATACTGCCTTTGACAGTCCCGTGCCGCGCTGGAGGGATTTTAGCGCCGAGAAACCGGAACCTGCGACGCATCCCATTATCATTCGAGGCGCACAAGTTATTGGCGGATGGCTTCTTGAAGATGTAGGGCTCAATGCCAAACGTTGGCGTGATCTATTTCAGTATTTCACAAACTTCGCCCCCGACCTTCGCAAAAAAGCGGTCGAGCAACTTGTAGGCATCTCCTCTCAAGTCGGAGATGATAAAGACCGAGTTGTGATCCAGAAGGCTCTGCGAAAGCTTCTCAATCACCACCGACAGTTTCCCGATGCAGGCTGGGTGCTGCCGGATGAGGAGCTAGATACCGTTGAGGGCGCTTACAATCTGTTCACGCCTAGCGACAAATTCCTACGGATCAAATGGCTTTTTGACGACGATCGCGCGCCGCTTCTGAACCCAGGATCTGCCCAAGATTACGATCTCAGCAACAGAGCGTCGAGCGATGCTCGCCGAGAAGCGCTTACCCCTTTGTTGAAGGAATTCGGTAAGAGCTCTTTTTCAAAACTATGCTCCATGGTCCGCCTCCCCGGTTTGGTGGGACAGGCTTACGCACAAAATCTCAAAGACGAGGATTTCCCTGCTGAGTTTATTGCGGCACTTAAAAGCGATGATACGGTCAACGCGGATTTTGCCCACGGCGGTATAGTCACTTACTACGCAATGCGTGGAGACGCTTGGGCCGATAAGCTCGTTGATCGAGCCATTTCCGAAAAATGGGGTCCTCTGGCGCTCGAACGTCTTGTCTTATCTCTTCCAAAATCCGAACACTTCATCGAGCGGGTGGATCAAATCGGTGGCGAGATAAAAAAGAAGTATTGGGCCAACCTTCTTCCCTTCATGGTCCAGGTGCCCAGTGAGCATAAGCCGGCCGTCATCGAGCAGTTGCTTGAGGCAAAGCGCGCGCGAGAGGCCGTTCATTATGCCGGTCAGTTCGTGCGCGAAATTCCGTCAAATCTCCTTATTCGCGTTCTCAACGACGCGGTCGCCGAGAAGCCGTCCGGGGACGGCAACGAAGGCACGATGTTCCAGTATTACGTCACGCAGATTTTCTCGAAGCTCGATAACGATGCCAGCGTCAGCGAAGACCAGATTGCTCGGCTGGAATGGGCCTATCTCCAATTGCTCGAATATTCTGACCGGAAACCAAAAGCGCTGCCCAAACTATTGGCCACCTCGCCGGACTTTTTTGTTCAAGTCCTATCTGCGGTTTATCGAGGCGAAGACGAAAAAGGCCTCGATGAGAACGCCCCCGACTACGAACATGAGAAAGCGATCGCTAGCCAAGCTTGGACGCTCCTTCACGAGTGGAGGCACGTTCCGGGCTTATCGAACGGCACAATAAACGGTGCCGAATTGGAGGCTTGGGTGAGAGAAGCCCGAAATCCTCTGCGCAAAAGCGGGACGAGCGGCAATCGGCGATGAGGTCATCGGTCAGGTGTTGGCCCATGCACCCGCCGATCCTGACGGAACGTGGCCCTGTTTGCCGGTTCGGGAGCTGATCGAATTCACACGCAGTAAGGATCTGGAGTCAGGCATTCAAGTCGGCGTGTACAACAAACGGGGCGTCACCACACGTCTCCCCACCGACGGCGGCACCTTGGAAAGGGACGAAGCAAAGCGTTATCGCGAATGGAGCGAGAAAACGCGGCTAGAATTCCCTCGCACCAGCGCAATGCTCTCTGGGATTGCGGACTCTTACGACGCGGATGCGAAGTATCAGGACGACCGGGCCGACATGCTGCAGTGGTAGCAGCTATGGCGGTCATTCACGGAAGGTCGGTGGGACAATTTCAGAAAAAACCGCAGCGAAATCAAAGACGAATTTTCGGGGTGGTGCCCAGGAGAGGACTTCGAACCTCCACGCCTCGCGGCGCTAGTACCTGAAACTAGTGCGTCTACCAATTCCGCCACCTGGGCTGTGCGCGGATAGGTACGGAGCGCTCCGGGCCTTGTCAATCGAACGACTTTGGCGTCGCTCGTGGCCTCTGTACACCACGCAAGCGATCCTGTATTCCGCGGTCGATGTCCGCGAAGAGCAAGCTTGAGACGCTCGTCACCGTGTTCGGCGGTTCGGGATTTCTCGGCCGCCATGTGGTGCGTGCGCTTGCCAACCGCCAATACCGGATCCGCGTCGCGGTGCGGCGGCCGGAGCTGTGTGGCTACCTGCGGCCGATGGGACGGGTCGGTCAAATTCATGCCGTGCAGGCCAATGTGCGCTACCCGCAATCGATTGCCGCGGCGGTGCGCGACGCCGATATCGTCGTCAATCTGGTCGGCATTCTGTTCGAGCGCGGACGCCAGCGTTTTGATGCCGTCCAGACGAACGGCGCCGACGCAGTGGCGCTCGCCGCAAAAGCTGTCGATGCGCGGCTTGTTCATGTCTCGGCCATCGGGGCCGATGAGAACTCGCTGTCGGATTATGCGCGATCGAAGGCAGAGGGCGAGCGCAGGGTGTTGGCCGCCGACCCAGCCGCGACCGTCATGCGGCCGTCGATCATCTTTGGGCCCGAGGATGATTTCTTCAACCGCTTTGCGGCGCTCGCCTGCCTCTCGCCGGTGCTGCCGCTTCCCGGCGGTGGCCATACGCGCTTCCAGCCGGTTTTCGCCGGAGACGTCGCGGAAGCGATTGCCATGGGGGTCGATGGCAGCACCAAGCCGGGCACCATTTATGAACTGGGCGGGCCGGACGTGCGTACGTTCAAGGACGTGATGGAATTTATCCTGGCTACGATCGAGCGTCGCCGGCTGCTTGTGCCGGTGCCGTTCGCGCTCATGAAGCTCCAGGCAGCGTTCCTGCAATTCTTGCCGAAGCCGCCGCTCACGCCCGACCAGGTCGAGTTGCTGAAGCGGGACAACGTCGTTTCCGATGACGCGCGGCGCGACAGCCGTACGCTTGAGGGACTCGGCATTGTGCCTGAATTGATGGCCGCCGTGGTGCCGTCGTACCTGTGGCGCTTCCGCAAGACCGGGCAGTTCAACGCCCGCACCGTTTAGATTTCAGAAGCCCAGCGCGAGCGCAATGAGGCCAAGCGCACCGACGATGATTCGCCACCAGGCGAACAACGCAAAGCCGTGCCGCGAGACGTAGCCGAGAAGCGTCTTGACCACGAACCAGCCGCACACGAATGAGACCGCAAAGCCGACGGCGATGATCAGCACATTGCCGCCGACGAGCTCTGCCCTGCTCTTGTAGGCTTCATACGCGAACGCGCCGACCATGGTCGGCATTGCCAGCCAAAAAGAAAACTCCGTTGCGGCCCGCTTATCGGCGCCGAAAAGCATGGCGCCGACGATCGTTGCGCCGGCGCGCGACACGCCGGGAATCATCGACAGGCACTGGATCACACCGATGCCGAGATACATCGGCAGCGAGAATTTCGTGGCATCGTGGTAGCGCGCCTTGAGGTCGAGGCGGTCGATCCAAAGCAGCACGAAGCCGCCGATGACAAACATCGTACAGACGATCCAAACGTTGAACAGCACGCTCTTGATCACGCTGTAAGCCAGCGCGCCAATCACCATTGCGGGAAAAAAAGCCACCAGCACGCCGATGACGAAGCGCTGGTCTTGGCGATTCGTGAACATGCCGAGGAAGAGGTGCCAAAGGCGGAGGGAGTAAATCGACAGCAGAGCCAAGATCGCGCCCAGCTGAATCAGCACATCGAACGACTTGCCGAAATCCTCGTCGTCGAAGCCCAGAAAATGACCCACGAGAAGAAGATGCCCGGTCGAGGACACCGGGATGAATTCGGTCAAGCCCTCGACGATACCGAGGACAATGGCCTTGATCACATCGAGCATGGTGGTGTGTCCCGCGGCGGGTAGCAGGGGGCTAATCACTTCGAACGTCATGGCGAACTCCGCTGCGGGGAAGACGCATTTCGCGCCGGGTGGGGAACTTTGCGCGAACGTTTCGTCAGACTTGTGACGCAAGGCGGTCATTCAGGCAACGCAAAACCCCCAGCCTTGCACAGGTTGCCTGGATCGTTCGTTCGCCTATAAAGACCCCCAATTCGTTGGATTTGAGCGCCGCCGTTCGCCCCAATATTCGCCCAGTTAGTGATCCATAAAGGTCACAGAATCATAAAGCTCACCTGTTCGGTTCGCCCAACCTGCACGCGATGGCATGCTGACGCTATTTCATCATCCGTTCTGTCCCCACTCCCGATTTGTCCGATTGGCTCTGGATGAATTGGGTCTGACGCCTCAACTCGTTGAGGAACGTGCGTGGGAGCGGCGCAAGGAGTTCCTTTCGCTCAATCCCGCGGGAGCGACGCCGGTTCTCCTGGAAGAGGGCGCGCCGCCAGTTCCAGGCGCGGCCATCATTGCCGAATATCTTGATGAAGCGCACGGCCAGGAGGCCGCAAACCTCCGCCTGCTGCCGAGCGATATCGGCGACCGCGTCGAAGTGCGCCGCCTGATGAGTTGGTTCAACGACAAGTTTTTCGAGGAGGTGAGCGGCCCGTTGGTCATGGAGCGCGTCTACAAGCGTTACATTCCCAGCGGTAATGGCGGTGGTTCCCCCGATACTGATATGCTGCGTGCCGCCCGCAGCAATATTAGATACCATTTGGCCTATATCGGTTGGCTGGTGCGCACCCGTAATTGGCTCGCGGGCCATAGCCTCACTTACGCCGATCTGGCAGCGGCGGCGCACTTATCCGTCATCGATTATCTAGGCGATGTGCCGTGGGACGAAGACGAGACCGCGAAGGCCTGGTACGCGAGGATCAAATCGCGACCCTCGTTCCGAACGCTGCTCGGCGAGACTCTGGCCGGTCTGCCGCCGTCGCCGAGCTACGCCAACCTCGACTTCTGACGCCGGCCGCACTCAAGGCCGAACTTGCGGCAACTGTCCGCGCGCAGGGCTTCGACGTAATCGGCGTGACCCGGCCGGATGCGATCCCGCGCGCCGGCGAGCGGCTGCACGAGTTTCTTGCTACCGGCGGACATGGCGACATGACGTGGCTGGCGACGACGGCCGAGCGGCGTCGCGATCCACGCGCGCTGTGGCCCGATGTGCGCACGATCGTCATGCTTGGCATCAACTACGGACCGGATGACGATCCGTTGGCGATTTTGAAACAGCGCACGCGCGGCGCCATATCGGTCTATGCGCGCGGCGACGACTATCACGACCTGATCAAGCCGCGACTTAAACTGATCGGCCGCTGGCTCATCGACAATGCCGGCGGCGACATCAAGGTTTTTGTCGACACCGCTGCGGTGATGGAAAAGCCGCTCGCCGAAGCGGCCGGCCTCGGCTGGCAGGGCAAGCACACCAATCTCGTCTCGCGTACTCTCGGCTCCTGGCTGTTCCTCGGCGCGATTTTCACCACACTCGAATTGCCGCCCGACCAAGCCGAGCGTGACCATTGCGGCAACTGCCGCGCCTGCCTCGACGTTTGTCCGACTCATGCCTTTCCGGCACCGTATCGTTTGGACGCACGGCGCTGCATTTCTTATCTCACCATCGAGCATAAGGGACCGATCCCGCGCGATTTGCGCGCGCCGATGGGCAATCGAATTTATGGCTGCGACGATTGTCTGGCGGTTTGTCCGTGGAACAAGTTTGCCCGCGCCGGCAGCGAGGCCAGACTTGAGGCCCGGGATGTGCTGCGCGCCCCGAAACTTTCGGACCTGGCGCGGCTTGACGACGCCGGCTTCCGCGCGCTGTTTACGCGCAGTGCGGTCAAGCGCATCGGCCGGGCGCGTTTTCTCCGCAATGTTCTGATCGCGATCGGCAATTCCGGCGACGACGCGCTTGCGGCCGAAGCCGAGCGATTATTGGGTGACGCTTCGCCGCTCATCCGCGGCGCCGCAATTTGGGCGCTGGGCCGGCTCGATCGTGCTCGGCTCGATCGGTGCGCCAACGAGTCTCGCTCCTTCGAATCCGATCCGGACGTTCAAGCCGAATGGGCGGCCGCATGCGAGCCATGAGGAATTGATGTCCACGCTCATCTGTTTCGGTCTCGGCTATTCGGCCGAGCATTTTGTCGGAATGTTCGGCGATGGATTCGAGCGCATCGTCGGCACCGTCCGCGGCGCCGAGCGCGCCGCGGTCTTGAATGCCCACCTGGCGGGACGATTGAAGGCTCTGGTGTTCGACGGCACGCGCGCCAGTCCGGAATTGCGCAGCGCGATCGGCGAGGCACGGTTTGCCCTGATCTCGGTGCCGCCTGATGAGAATGGCGATCCCGTTCTCAACGCATTCGGCGACGCTTTCGCCAAGGCGCACGCTCTGCGCTCGATTGTCTATCTTTCGACGATCGGCGTTTACGGCGACCGCGGCGGCGAATGGGTGGACGAACAGACAGTGCCGCAACCGGGCTCGGCGCGCAGCCGTGAACGGCTGGCGGCCGAGGAGGCCTGGGCGAGGCTCGGAGAACGCCGCGGCGTACCGGTCGCGGTCCTGCGGCTCGCCGGCATTTACGGTCCGGGTCAGAATGCGCTGGTGCAGATCGCGCGCGGCAGCGCCCGCCGCATCGTCAAGCCGGGCCAGGTCTTCAATCGCATTCATGTCAGCGACATCGCGCAGGCGATCGACGCCGCTTTTGCCAATACGGCGTCGGGCATCTTCAATGTCGCCGACGACGAGCCGACGCCGCCCAGCGATCCGATCACCTTTGCGGCGCAACTCATGGGCATGGATCCGCCGCCGGAGACGCTCATTCGACGAGGCGGCGCCGTCGATGTCCCCGATGGCGCTCAGCTTCTGGCAAGAATGCCGCCGCGTCCGCAACGACAGGCTCAAGCGCGTGCTCGGCGTCGCCTTGCGCTATCCCACATACCGAGAAGGCACTGCGCGCGTTGTTCGAAATGCGCTAAGTATTCCTCGATGATGAACCGGCTGGGCTTATTCGCATTCCTTCTGGCCATGGCTTTCGCGGCGCAATGGCTTTCGCGGCGCAAATGGCTTTCGCGGCGCAAGCGCAGGACGCCAGCAATTTGTGGCCGAACCGGCCGGTGCATTTCATTGTGCCGAGCCAACCCGGCGGGGCTGGCGACATCGTCTGTCGCATCGTCGCGCAGCGGCTCAGCGATCGGCTTGGACAACAATTCGTCATCGACAATCGCCCGGGTGCCGGCGGCGAAGTTGGAGTCGATGCTTTGGCGCGCGCAACGCCGGACGGCTATACGATCGGGCAGATCACGGCGAGCACGCAGACATCGGCCCCGGCGCTGACGCCGAAACTGTCCTACGATCCGATCAAGAGCTTCGCGCCGGTATCGCTGACCAGCTCATTGCCGTACGTGCTGACCGTTAATCCCGGCCTGCCGGCGAAGAACTTGGCAGAACTGATTGCATTGGCGAAAGCGAAGCCGCGCGGCCTCAACAGCGCCGCGTTCGGCACATCAAGCATCGGCTATCTTGCTTCAATTCTGTTGTCGGTCCGCGCCGGCGTTGAACTCAACCAGGTGCCTTATCGCTCCACCGCGCAGGCGATGCTCGACGTGGTGGAAGGCCGCGTCGAGATGCAATTCGGCACCATAGCGCCGACGCTGCCGCTGATCCTTGCCGGCAAACTCCGCGCGCTCGGCGTCACCGGAGCAAAGCGCAGCCGGTCGCTGCCCAATGTCCCGACCATCGCCGAGGCAGCGCTCCCGGGATACGAAGCCATATTGTGGCAGGCCGTGGCGGCGCCAGCCAGCACGCCGCAACCGATCATCGCGCGGCTTAATCGTGCAATAACAGACGTTCTCGCCGAGCCTGCAACGATCGCTATGTTGGCGCAGCAGGGGGTCGAGGCAGAATTGAGTTCGCCCGAGGCTCTCGCCGCGCGCATTGCCGCCGATATCGAGAAATGGCGCAGCGTTCTTGCCAAGGCCGGCATTAAGCCGCAGTGATGCCGGATTGCTTCGCTCCCGCCCGCACCGACGAAGTTCAATGCAGGCTCGGCCCCTTGAGGAAGCGATTGCGCTCACCGGATTTGACGCGCACATCCATGGTTTCGCCGTCGCGGTAGATCGTAATCGGTACTTCGACGCCGGCTTGGCCTTGCGCCCAAACGCGGCGGAAGAGACCTGCGAGGTCGCGGACCTCTTTGCCGGCAACCGAGAGCACGATGTCGCCGGTGCGCAGGTCGGCGCGCTTCGCCGGGCCACGGTCGGCCAATCCGACCACCACGAGCCTGTTCTCGACTTCGGTCGCATAGAGACCGAGCCACGGTCGCGGCGGCACGTTGCGCCGGCCGAATTTGAGAAGATCGTCGAGGATCGGATTTAATAGATCGATCGGAACGATCATATTGATGTTCTGCGCTTGCCCCTTGTCGACCGCGTGCTGTAGCTGCAACGAGCCGATGCCGAGGAGATCGCCGGCGGGTCCGATCAGCGCCGTGCCACCCCAGTTCGGATGCGCGGGTGCGGTAAAGATCGCCTCGTCGAGCACGTATTCCCAATATCCGGCGAATTCCTGTTTGGCGACGATGCGAGCGGCGACAGAGTGATGGCGGCCGCCGGCGCCGCCGACCACGACGCGCTCGCCGACCGATGCAGCGCTCGATTGGCCGATTTCAAGTGCGGGCACGTCGAGCTTGGCCAGCGCCTGCACCAAACCGAACCCGGTCTCCTGATCGTAGCCCATGACATGACCGGGCACGGACCGGCCGTCGCTGAGGTTGAGCCAGATCGCTTCCGCCTCGGTGATGAGGTAGCCGATCGTCAGGACGAGGCCGTTGCGAATGAAGACGCCATTGCCGGCGCGCTCGGTACCAAGCGTTTCCGCCGTGTAGGCGTCTCCCGGTATGGTAGCGCGCAGGCCGACCACTGAGGTGAGGGCCCGTTCGAGATCGTAAGCGTAGTCCTCCAGCTTTGGCTGCACGGAGGTCGGCACCTTCCAGTCGCTTACCGAGGGCATTTGACGCTTCCTTCGCTCGCAGCGGCGGCCGCGATCAATCTCTTGTAGCCGAGATAGAGCGGCGGCGAAATCGGTCATCCGCGCGTGTGGATGACGTCCCCGCTTTGGCTTCGCGCCGGGAATGCCGACGCGAAGAATTGGCCAAGCTCGACAAGAGCTATTTGTTGCGTGGCAGCGCGCCGATCAAGCCCCAGGAGGTCCCCGCGGGGTCAACTTCCCGACAGGCTCGCGTTGAGGAAATCCTTCGCCCATTTCGCGTAATCGGCCTGGCGCGTGACCTGCTTCATCAGGTCGGGCGAGGCAACCGCCTTGATGTTGGCTGGGGAAGTGCCGTCGCGGAGCGCCTTAAGCGTCTCATGGACCGCGTTCACCGCGGCCATGAACGGCAGGTGGCCTTGCAGGCAGACTCGCACGTTGCGCGCGCTGAGGTAGTCGAGGTCGTAGAGTTCGGCGCCGGCACTGCCCAGGAACAGCGGCAGCTTCACCGCCGCGGCGACAGCGTCGAGTTGCGCGCGCGTCTTCACGCCCGCCATAAACAGCATGTCGACGCCGGCCTCCTCGTAGGCCTTGAGCCGAGCAATGGTATCCTCGATCCCGGTGATCGCCATGGCGCTGGTCCGGCCGACGATCACCAGCCGCTTGTCCTGGCGGCCGGCGAGCGCAGCTTTCATCTTGCCGACGCCTTCCGCGATCGGAATGAGCGTGGGCGACGTCGCGCCGTAGGACGTCGGCAGCAGCGTATCTTCGATGGTGAGGCCGGCGACGCCCGCGGTTTCGAGCTCTTCCACCGTACGCTTGACGTTGAGGGCGTTGCCGTAGCCGTGATCTGCGTCCACCAGCAACGGCAATTTGCCGGCACGATTGATGCGGTACGCCTGCTGCGCAAATTCGGTCAGGGTAAGCATCACGATATCGGGCGCGCCCAGCACCGTGAAAGAGGCAATAGAGCCGGCGAACATGCCGGCCTCGAAACCGAGATCCTCGGCAATACGCGCCGAGATCGCGTCGAAGACCGATCCTGGATAAATGCAACGTCCAGCCGCGATGACGGAGCGAAGCCGCTCCCGTCGGTCAGTCCAATCCATGCTGTTGCCCCTGAAGTTTCGTCTGCGTCGATGCCCTTGATAGTCTCTCTATCACGTCAGCTATCGCGGCGATGAACGAAGTGTCTTACTCGCGGGCACTGTCTCAGTGCCTAGTGCTTCGACGCTTCGGCCTTCTTCTCCAAGTCCTGGAGTGTCTTCTCGAGTTCTGGAATGCTCGCGACCAGCGCGCAGTCGTCTTTGTTCTTGATCGCCTCCTTCTTGACGTTCTCCCAGCGCTCAGCGGCGTCACTCTCGTTCCATGGCCGGCGCTTCTCGGGATTGAAGACGTGTTCCCGAGCCAGGTTTTCGAGCGATCGATGATACTCTTCGAGATTGAGAACGCGGTTGCGCGGCTGGAAATAAAAATAATTCTTGCCGTCGAGTTCGTTGCAGAATTTCAAGCCGGCGACAAACGTCTTTTGCAGCATATGTGCGTCGAACAGTTTGCCCTTAAGGTCGTCGATAGCCTGGTTTTGAGCGTGAACCGGACTCGACAGCAAAAAGCAAAGCCCACCAGCACCGCAGACATGGCGCAACACGTTGAGCCTCCCCTGATCTCTCACTGGCCGCCGTCATGCACCCCCGAACTGCAATATATGAATATCACGTTACAACGGCCGTGACCGCCCCAAAAGCGCTGAGCGGCGAGCGCAGGATATTACTGAAACGTTTACGTCTGCCCGCAGCAACAAGCGGGCGATGCGCAGCAATTCGTCTTATCCCCGCCTTTGCTGCTTTGTTGCCTTTTTCCCGCCCCATCTTCTTCGCAGACCGGCGTTAGATTTTCCGGGTGTCACTGGGGGACTTGCCTTTGCGTGCCAGCATCAGCTTTGCCGTCGTCGCGTTCGCCCTCGCCGGTTCTCTTGGTGGGGCGGCGGCGCAGTATTATCCGCCACAACCGGCCCCGCCGGACTATCCGCCTCCGCCGGCAGCCTATCCGTATCCTGCTTCTGCTCCGCAGCCTTATACGCAGGCACCGTTGCCGCCACCACCCGGTAGCGCTCAAGCTTCTAGCCAGCCCTATGGTGCCCAGCCCTACAGCGCCCAGTCTGCATCACCTCGCGGTTCGTACGGTCAAGCAGCCGCAGTGTATCGCGATGGAGATAGCGAGGCGCCGCCCGAGGCCTCCTACACGCCGGCGAGTCGACCCTACTTTGCTCCCGACGATCGCCTGCCGCCGCAGCCGCTGCCGACGCTCGGGAGCGTGCCGTTTTCGCGGCCGCCAGCCGATGTCAGTGGTGCTAATTCGCCCGCCGATGCGACCGGCACGGTTCGTGGTCCGACGAGCGGCGTAACGGCTGCCGCGCCGGACCGTAGCGCCGGCACGGTCGTCGCCGGACTTCCGCCGGAAGATCAGCCGGAGCAGGGGCCGGCCAGGGAGCTGCCGCCGCAGTTCCGCAAGCAGCTCGTCAGCTACGTGACCAAGGAGCCTGCCGGCACGATCATCGTCGATACTCCCAACACCTATCTCTATTTGGTGCTCGGCAACGGCAAGGCCTTGCGCTACGGCATCGGCGTTGGGCGCGAGGGCTTCACGTGGTCGGGTAGCGAGCGCATCAGCCGGGTCAAGGAATGGCCGGACTGGTTCCCGCCGAAGGAGATGATCGAGCGTCAGCCCTATCTGCCACGCTTCATGGCCGGCGGCGAGACCAACCCGCTGGGGGCGCGCGCTCTGTATCTTGGCAACACGCTGTACCGCATTCACGGCACGAACCAGCCGTCGACAATCGGAACCTTCGTGTCCTCAGGCTGCATTCGACTGACGAACGAGGACATTGAGGATTTGTACAGCAGAGTTGGCGTCGGCACGCGTGTCGTCGTGCTGCCGGGATCGCTGCCCGCCTCGGCTTCGGCGCAAGGGCCGATCGCGCGCTAGTGTGGCGGTTCAGAAGTCCGCATCATTCTCGCCGCGACCCGCAAACGAGGATGCTGCGCAATGATGCGAACTTCGGAATTGGGACACTAGCGCGATTTCAGATCGGCGGTCTTCGCCGCGATGTCGCCGCTGGCGCTTCGGCGTCGGCCGTTTTTTTAGATTGGCTTTTCAACGACTTAGCTAATGTTGATCGAGTCGAAACCGGCGGCGATGTTCGCGGGTTCGGCCGGTCGCTCGGCTGTAAGCCACGGCCGACGCGGTGTCACGGCTCCTCGCGACGACCTAAACACAAAGTGATGCGTGCTTCTTTCCGGGTCGCGCGCGGGCGTTTTGCGAGGTCGAATGTTTCCCAATGTCCGCATGATGATCGTGGCTGTGGTTGCCTCGGTCGTAACGCTGAGCTTTGTCTTCGGCGTGTTGGCCACCTTCTTCGTCAGCCACCAGCCGCTCGGTCGTATGACGTCGGGCACCGCTCTGCTCCAACTCGCGGCCGACGATGTTGTGTCGACAGGTGCGGGGCCGGCGGTGGGAGAGACCTTTGGGTCTCGCTTCCGGTTAAGCGCAGTGCAGACCAGTAGCGCTGTCTCGGCTTTGCCGCCGGCTGCACCAGATCGCGTCGATGGTGGCGCCGAGCGGGCGAGCGCGGCCTCCATGGTCCCGTCCGAGAGTGGCGCTGCCGACGTGGAAGCAGTCAATGCGCCAAGTCCGCCGGCGGAACCTGCAATCGCCCCTGACGCCGAAGCGGTGGACTTGGCGACGACGACGACGGTGTCGTCCATCAACTCAACGCCAGAAGCGGCTGCAACCACACAACCGGCTGATCAAGCGGACGTGCCAGCCGTCGCGTCTGTGCCGGAAACGACGCCGGCCGACGCGCCATCGCCGGACGCAGTTCCTCCGGCGACACAACTGGTTGAACAAGCGACCGCGCCAGCCGTCGCGCCCGCACCGGAAACGACACCGGCCGACGAGCCCTCCCCCGATGCAGCTTCTCCGGCGATACAACCGGTTGAACAAGCGGCCGCGCCAGCCGTCGCGTTTGTGCCGGAGGCATCGACAGCAGTGCAGCCGATTGACCAGACAACGGCGTCAGGTACCGAGCCCGCAGTGTCGCCACCCGAGGAACCATCTGGTTCCGAGGGTGTGGGCGAGGCGAATACAAGCGACGAGCCGGCGACCGCTGCGGTCAGCGAAATGCCCGCGGCCACCCCGGAAACGACATCGGTGGGGATGCCGACGGATCAAGCGCAGCCGATCGAGCAGTTCACTCCAGAACCGCAAATTGTGCCCGAAGGCATCAAAGAGCCGCGGGAGAAGACCACGGCGAAAAAAGCCAGGCACAAGAGCAGTGCCCGCCAGCGTGTTGCCGCCAAAGCCCACCGTGTCCGCAAAGCGCGTCCTCGCGTCATCGCTCAGGCTGCTGATCCGACTCTCGAGTTCATGCAGCCGAATTCCCAATCGGCTGTTCCTGGCCAGCAAGCCCAGCCGGCCACGCGCCGTCGCGTCGCCAAGAGCTCCGGCGTTGGCGGTCCTTTTGTGCGCCCGCCGAGCCAGTGAATTCGGCATTGACGGAAGCGTCCGCAAAGGGCTCATGGAGTGCGTTTGAAGCGTGCCGCCGATAAAGAGCACCGCCGCGTGATCCCGCTTTCCGTCCTCGACCTTTCGCCCGTGACCACGGCTACGCCGGGATCGGTTGCGTTGCGCAACTCGCTCGATCTGGCGCAACTCGCCGACAAACTGGGCTACAAGCGCTACTGGGTCGCCGAACACCACAATCTCTCGAACATCGCCAGTTCGGCGCCTGAAATCATGATCGGGCAGATCGCGGCCGTAACGGCGCATATCCGCGTCGGCTCGGGCGGCGTGATGTTGCCGAACCATGCGCCGCTCATGGTCGCCGAGCGCTTCAAAGTTCTGGAAGCGTTGTTTCCTGGCCGTATCGATCTCGGACTTGGCCGCGCACCTGGCACGGATCAGGTTACCTCCTACGCGCTGCGCGCCCGCCAAGACCCGCGACAAGGTGATGATTTTCTTGAACGCTTTCAGGAGCTCCTGCTGCTCGAGCGTGGCGGCTATCCGGAAGGCCATCCCTTTCGGAAAGTGCATGCCGTGCCGGCGGACGTCGCACTGCCGCCAATCTGGCTGCTCGGGTCGAGCGGATACAGTGCCGAACTCGCGGCTGCCGTAGGCATGGGCTTCGCGTTCGCCCACCATTTCGCCGACTACGACGCGGCGAGCGCGATGCTTAGCTATCGCGAGCACTTTAAACCGTCGCCGACGCTTGCGCAGCCTTACGCCATATTGGGAACGGCCGTGATCGCGGCCGACACCGACGAAGAAGCTGAGCGCTTGGCATCAAGCGCCGATCTGCATTTCGCCCGTCGTGCCAAGGGCGAATATTTTCCGCTTGCATCACCCGAAGAAGCCGCAGCGTATCCGTATGCTCCTGTCGATCTCGAACGCATCGGGCGACACCGAACGCGCCTCATCGTCGGCGGGATCGACAAGGTGAAAAGCCGTCTTGTCGCGCTAGCCGATACGACGCAGGCCGACGAGTTCATGATTACCACCATGGTCTATGACCACGCCGCCCGCCGGCATTCCTATGAACTTCTGGCGCGGGCCTTCGCGCTCGTGCCGCAATTGTAAAGTTATAATCGCGTGTTTATGCGACGGCCTGCGCCGTCGCCAGAGGCTGGCGTCATGGGCGTGTCTTGCATTACCCTTAATCGCTGTTAATCCACGTCATCCGCCGGTCGAAATGTGGGAAGGCGGTAACCATTGTTCGGTAGAGTGCGTAATCTCGAATCAAAGATTCCCTTCGGCTGGGGGACAAAATTGACTGCTGACCGTTCGCGGAAAACATCCGCGTTGCCTATTCATACCCAGGCCAAACACGCATTGCTCCGCGGGGCCTGGATGTCGGGCCTTGTGTGTGCGCTGACTGCAGGCTCGGCGCCGGCGGCGATGGCGCAGTACTATTACTACCCGTACGGCTATCCGCCGGAGTTCAGGCACCCGAGCAGGCACCACCCCAAGGTCAAGCCCGCGGCGAAGGTCAAGGAAACCGACCATATCAGCAAAGACCCGTTCGGAAATATTCCGAGCGGTCCGCTGCAAATTTTCATCTCCATCGACCAGCAGCGCCTCCATCTCTATAGCGACGGCGTGCAGGTGGCGGATACGACCATTGCGACCGGCGTGCCCCAGCATCCGACTCCGATGGGCGTGTTCAGCGTCATCCAAAAGGATCGCTTCCATCACTCGAATATCTACAGCAATGCGCCAATGCCCTTCATGCAGCGCATCACCTGGTCGGGCGTCGCCTTGCACGAGGGCGTGAATTTGGGTCATCCGGCCTCTCATGGCTGCATCCGGATGCCGCACGAGTTTGCGGCGCGCTTGTGGGTCCTCACCAAGCTTGGCGTGCGCGTGGTCGTCACCCGCCCGGAGCTTAAGCCGGTCGTCATTCAGGACGCCCACTTGTTCGTGCACAAAGACTTGCCGCTGGTTTCGTCCGGCTCGATCCCAGACCCGGTGAAGACCGCGCAGACGGTCGACAATAATAAGGCCACGGATGTCGTTGACCCGTCGATGGCTGCTGTGCCGAACCCCGGCGTTACGACGGCCGATGCCACGCATCCTAATTCCGCCCAGCCCGACGCGGCTCTGATCGACCCAACCAAAAGCGTAGCTGCCGGCGCCGCAAGCACTCGTCGCGGATGATCCGTCCGTTCCAGTTGCCGATGCGTCGGCAACGAACCCGGTGGCGAGCGCGCCCGGAGACGTCCATTCAGAAACCGCACAACCGTCGGCGGCCGACGCCAAGGCATCGGCTCCGCCTGCTGCGGCCGAGGGCGAGCAAGCCGCCGGGTCGACGCCGGATCCGATCGTACAGCCCGACATCGCTATTCCGGAAAACGTGCCGGTTCCGCTGCCCAAGCCGGCGGCGCTCGCGAAGGCCACCGCGGGCGGACCGATCTCGATCTTCATCAGCCGCAAAACAAAGAAGATCTATGTTCGGCAACACTTCTCGCCGCTGTTCGATGCTTCGATTACGATTGATCAACCCGACCAACCGTTGGGCACTCATGTCTTCACGGCGATAGATTACCTGGACGACCATTCGACCTTCCGCTGGAATGTCGTATCGCTGCCGAACGAACCACCCAGGCCGTCTCGGAAGCTGGAATACGAGAAGAGGTTCGAGAAGTCAGCGAAGCGTCGACGTCGAGAGGACATCGTCGCCCGTCCGGTTGCCGATCCGGCGCCGGCGGAGACGCCCGCGGAAGTTCTTGCCCGCATCGAAATACCCCAGGACGTGATCGACCAGATTTCCGAACTGATCGTGCCCGGTTCGTCCCTCGTCGTATCGGACCAGGGCCTCGGTGGCGAAACCGGCGATGGCACGGACTTTATCGTCATTACCCACTGACGCGATCCGCGGCGATCTGACGCCATAGCCGCGGTCACGTCCGGCCCCGCTTCTCAGCCATTCAATCGACATCCGCGACGGTGTATGGTCGGCGGCCAACCGCTGGGCAGATCGGCCGCAACCAACTCAGTGCGCGTGCGGTTACAGCTCTGATTGGTTTGGTTATCAGGCGATGGAGGATCAACTTGGGTAAGCATTTTTCTCTTGTCTCTTCTGACAGCTTCAAACTCGGCGCCTATCGCGCCGACCCGGCCGGGCCATCAAAGGGCGGCATCGTCCTCATTCAGGAAATTTTCGGCGTCAATCATCACATCCGCGCGGTGTGCGATCGGCTTGCCGGCGAGGGCTACGCCGCGCTCGCGCCAGCGGTGTTCGATCGGCAGCAGCCGAATTTCGAATGCGGCTATACGCCCGACGAGATTGCCAATGCGCGCAAGTTCGTCGCCAATCCCGATTGGGGCGCGATGCTGCGCGACGTGCAGGCTTCAATCGACGAACTCAAGAAGGATGGCCCTGTTGCGATCATGGGCTTCTGTATGGGCGGGACGATTTCCTTCCTGTCGGCTTGCAAGCTCAACGGTCTGTCGGCAGCTGTCTGCTATTACGGCGGTCAGATTGCCAAGAACGCCGACGAGAAGCCGAAGGTGCCGACGCAGATGCATTTCGGCGAGAAGGATGCCTCGATCCCGATGAGCGACGTCGAGATGATCAAACAGAAGCGCGGCGGCGATTGCGAGATCTACGTCTATCCCGATGCGCAACACGGCTTTCACTGCGACGAGCGCGGCAGCTATCAGGAAGCCGCCGCAAAGCTCGCCTGGCAGCGCTCGATGGCGTTCCTGCAGAAGAACGTCAAAAAGTAAGCCGTCGCACGATTGATCGCTGCTCTAAGCGTCGGTCGCTTTTCTGGAGCGCGGTTCCGATCAACATGGAACCGCGCTTTCATTTTTGTTTTGTTCCGATGCTTCGCTCGGCTCCGCAAGGACCGCGAGCGATCCGGTGGATCAGAACCAGCGCTCTTGGACGTTGACCGTGTCGCCGGGCCGCAGCGGGCACGTGATCGGTACCGTCATCCGCACCTGCTGGCCATTGACGAGCCGGCTCACGGTGACGGTCTGGCGATAGGCCCGCGGGCTGAACCCGCCGGCGATTGCCACAGCGGTCTCTACCGTCATGTTGGCGACGTAAGGATATTGGCCGGGCTGCGTGACCTCGCCGAGGATGAAGAACGGCCGGTAGGCCTCGATTTCGACCGCGACATGCGGTTCGCGGATGAAGCCCTGGCGCAACCGATCGGCAATTCGGGCCGCAAGCTGGTCGGTCGTGGCGCCGCGCGCTAGCACCGATCCGATCAGCGGCATATCGATGTGGCCGCTGGCGTCGACCGCGTAGGAGTTGGTGAGCCCGTCCTGGCCGAAGACAACGACGCGCAGCCGATCGCCCGAATCGAGCGTGTAAGGTCCGTCGGGTCCGGTATCGGCGAAAGCGATCGGTGTGGCGACAACCGGTGGGGCGACAAAGCTCGGCGCAGGCGCCGCAACAGCAAATCGCGGCGCGGAAGCGGCAAAAATCCCGATGGGAAGCCCTCGTCCGGCCGGTGCGGGCGCAGGCGCCAAAGCGGGTGCAGGGGCAGTGACCTGCCCATAGACCATAGTGTCGATGCCGGGTGGCGCAGGCGCCATCGCCACGCGGGAAACCGGCTGCTGCGCGCAACCGGCTGCGGCGATCGCCACCAATACCAACAGCATGAGAGAGCGGGTGACCCGCATCCGCGTAATCCGGCCCCGTTCGAACGAACGTTGAGGCCTGATTAACGCCGGGTAAGGTTAATAAACCCTCACCGGTCCGGGAACTATTCGGGATCGTTGCGCAGCAGCATCGCTCAAATCATGACCCGGAAAATTCCTGCTTCGCTGGACGCAGTTCTTCGGCAAGATCGCGCGCCATACTCTACCCGGCCTTTTTGTCAGGCCGCCGCGCCAGCCGCTCGGCGATGGCGAGCATGAGCATGACAAGGGCGAACACGACCGGAAAACCGAGCACCCAGCCGAGTTTCGAGGTGTCCATCGGCTTTTCAAGGTCGAAGTACCATGCCAGTGCGTCGACAGCGGCAATTCCCACGATCGAGCCCAGGAGCTTTTGCTTGAGCTCGCCAAAATCCACCTGTGTGAGGCCCTCCGGCCAGTCGGGATGATCCTCCGCAATGATCTTGCGGATGAAGTTTTCGTAGCTGGAAAAGATGATGATGAGGATGAGATTGGCCGTGAGCGCCAGATCGGCGAGGTTGAGCACGCCGGTCACGACATCGTGCCAGTTCAAGCCCGGCAGCTGAACCGCAAGCTCGAACAAATCGCCGAAGAACCGGTACATCAGCGCAAGAAGGCAGAGCAGCAGACCGAGCAGGAATGGCGCCAGTAGCCAGCGGCTGAAAAAGATTGCCGACTGAATGTAGCGCCCGTCCGGCCACCGCATCGGATCCCCCCGCAATCAACCTCGCCACCCCGCGAATGGCAAGGAGCCGACGGCGAACAGGAACTCTCGTCCTATTCGCCGCTCGCTACTCCCTATTCGTTGCCGCAGGTGGCGGTCAATGTGCGGCCGCAGCAACTCCCGTGCCGATCGGACAGCTCACGCCGGTGCCGCCGAGCCCGCAATAACCACGCGGATTTTTTGCCAGGTATTGCTGGTGATAATCCTCGGCGAAATAAAACGGTGGCGCCTCGCGGATTTCCGTCGTGATCGGTCCCATGCGCTCGGCTGTGAGCGCCTTGGCGTAAGCCGCCTTCGATGCCTCGGCGGCGGCGCGTTGCTCCGGCGAGAACACGTAGATGCCGGACCGGTACTGCGTGCCGACGTCGTTGCCCTGGCGCATGCCCTGGGTCGGATCGTGGCTTTCCCAGAACGTCTTGAGCAACTGCTCGTACGAAATCTTTTTCGGGTCGTAGACTACGAACACGACCTCGTTGTGCCCGGTACGGCCGCTGCAAACCTCTTCGTATGTCGGATTGGGTGTGTGGCCGCCCGCGTAGCCGACCGCGGTGACATAGACTCCGCTTCCAAGCTCCCAGAACTTGCGCTCCGCGCCCCAGAAGCAGCCGAGACCGAACATCGCCGTGGCGAGGCCTTCCGGATACGGACCCTTCAGTGCGTGGCCGTTGACGAAATGCTCCCGGGCGGTGGGGATGGCTGTCGCCCGTCCCGGCAGGGCTTCATCGGCGCCCGGCATTTCGAGCTTTTTCTTGAATGCAAACATGGCGGCGTCTCCCAATTGGCCACGCAAATATAGAGCGTCTGCAGTTGCGCCGCATCGGCTCGCGCGATCACGTTTCTGCGCCGTCCAAAATCCGCCCCGAATCTGGAAAATAGCCCGCCATTGTGTTGCACAAGGCTGGGTCACACACAGGAGCCGCAGCATCCAACGATGCGGAGCGGCTTCTACTTCCACCTTCCGGCTTTGCCGCCTATTCTGCCCGCCGCCCGCCGCGGCGGCGCGCCCGTGAGGAGGTACTGCAGATGCTTCGAATGCTCGCGCTCGCTGGCGCGTTCGCGCTTTCGGCCGCCTTGGCCAGTATCCCCGCGCTGGCCCAGCAGCCCGCAGCGGTGAATCCGCCCTATGGACCGCCGATCACGCTCGACCAGGCCAAGCGCGCCATGGCCGCTGCGGAGCTCGAGGCGGCGAAGAACTCCTGGCAGGTGGCGATCACCATCCTCGACAGCGGCGGCACGCTGGTCATGTTTCACAAGCTCGACAACGCGCAGCTCTCCGCCGTCACCGTGTCGGAGGGCAAGGCCCGCACCTCGCTCGAGTTCAAGCGTCCCAGCAAGGCGCTCGACGATGCCATCGCGGCTGGCGGCGCCGGGCTGCGCCTGCTCGCGCTCAAGGACATCACTCCGCTCGAAGGCGGGTTGCCGATCGTGGTCGACGGCAAGATCATCGGCGCCATCGGCGTATCGGGCGCGCTGTCGTCGCAGGACGCTCAAGTCTCCAAGGCCGGCGCCGACGCATTGGCGCATTAACGGGCACGTTTGCCGACGGCGTCTCAAGGATTGTTGAGCTGCCGCAAGCGGTCGACGATCTGCGGCGGCGTGTCGTAGGCGTGCTCGATCACGCGCAGCAAGTCCTCGCCGCTGCGCGGGTCATTGACCGACAGGCCGATCTTCGCCGCTTCGGCGAGGAATTCCGGATCGGCGAAGGTGGCGGCGAGTGCCTTGCGCATCGCCGCGACGCGGTCGGCGGGCACGCCCGGCGGCATCAGCAACGGACGGCCGATCGCCAGCGGCGCGAACGCCGCCTGCATCAGGAGCTTGTCGTCCGGATTGCTGACGAGATCGGGCGCGAACGGCACATCGGCAAGCTCTTTGAGCTTTTCCGGTCCGTACTGGATGACGGCGCGCGCCGTCTTGTTGGCGAGCCACGTCGGCCGCGTCGACGACAGGGCGCTGTAGAACACGCTCGGATAGCCGTCGATTTCGCCGCGCTCCATGGCCATGAGCGCTTCGTTCTGGCCCGGGTAGCCCGGGATGATCTTCATCTTGGTGCCGAGCGTCGCATTGAACAGCCGGCCGAAGAACGCCGGCGTCGAATTGGCGCCCGACGCGCCCATCACCGTCTCGCGCCGGCGCAAATCGTCGACCGAGAACACCGGCACGGCGTGCCAGACCAGCACCATGGCGGTTTCCACGCTCGGCGTGCCGAGCCAGTTGAACTGCTTCGGATCGAACCGCGCCTCCTTGGTGCCGAACAGCGGCTCGAACGGCGGATTATTCTGAACGAGCCCGACGACCGATCCGTCGCGCTCGGCGGCCGAATAGAGATAATTCGTCGCAGTCAGCCCGCCGGCGCCCGGCATATTGCGCACGATGAATGTGGGATTGCCGGGAAGGTGCTTGCCGATATGACGCGCAATGGCGCGCGCCAGCGTGTCGTAACCGCCGCCCGAACTGGTCGACACCACCATGGTCACGGCGCGGCCCGCGTAAAAGTCGGCGATCGGATCGGCCTTCGCCGGTGCGATGCAGGCCAACAGGCAGGCTGCAAGCATATGGAGGATGCGAAGCGTCGTCATCGGAGCATCGCCTTGTCAGACGCCGCCATGGGGCTACACTCGCATCGATATGTCGCGCCATCGCCGAAACCAAGACAATGCCGCGGCGCGATCCAAGGAGGAATGAAATGCCGATCTCGGTCGAGCCGCTGTCGGGCGCGCTGGGCGCCGCGATCACGGGGGTCGATTTGCGCGAGCCGTTGAACGAGGCCGACATCAAGGCCGTCAACGACGCCTTCGATCAGTACATCGTCGTGGTGTTTCGCGGCCAGGACCTGTCGGAAGCCGACCAGCTCCGCGCCGCCGGGTATTTCGGCAAGGTTCATGTCCGCCGCCGGCCCGCGAATGGCCGCACGCCCGGCGGCGACTTCGACACACCGTTCATGATGGTGACCAACATCGTCGAGAACGGCAAATCGATCGGCGCGTTCGGCGACGGCGAAATGTGGTTCCATCACGACACCAGCTATTACCCGCAGCCGCACCGCGCCACGTTTCTGTACTCCATGAAGCTGACCTCATGGGGCGGCGAGACCTGCTTTTCTAACATGTACAAGGCCTACGAGAACATCCCACAGGCTTTGCGCGCGCGCATCGAGGGCCGCAAGGTCTTGCAGGTGCATGACTACAAGCGGCGCGAGCGCATCGACCTCGAGCGGCGTCGCGCTCGAAAAAATTCTGCATCACGAGCAGCCGATCGTCATCACGCATCCGGTGACGGGGCGCAAAGCGCTCTACATCAGCCGCCTGATGTCGGCGCGCATCGAGGGCCTGTCGCACGACGAGAGCGAAGCCGCGCTCGAACAGCTTTTCGATATTTCGGAGGACCCGGCGATCGTCTACGAGCACCATTGGAAGCTCGGCGATCTCGTGGTCTGGGACAATTGGTGCTCGATCCACGCCCGCAAGGATTTCCCGCGCGAGGAGCCGCGGCTGATGCGCCGCTGCACCATCGAGGGACAGGCGATGCACTTCTGAAAAATAATCCTTCCCCTTCAGGGGAGGAAATACAAAAGGGGGAGGGTGGCGATGCTGTTGCCGCGCAAGCTTGCCGCGACTGCGCTTGGCGCCGTTGCGTTGTTGGCCGCAATCGGGGCGGCGCAGGCTGACGAGCCGTTCTACAAAAACAAACGCCTCACCATCCTGATCAATTTTGCGGTCGGCGGCCCGGCCGACATCGAAGGCCGGCTGTTCGCCAAATACATCGGCCGTCACATCGACGGCCAGCCCGGCGTCATCGTGCAGAACATGGACGGCGCCGGCGGCGTCGTCGGCGCCAAATATCTGGGCGAGGTGGCGCCGAACGACGGCACCATGGTCGGTTATTTCACCGGCACCGGCTTTATCTACGCGCTCGACCCGTCGCGCTTTCACACCGACTTCAAGACCTACCAGTTCGTCGCAGTCCAGGGCGGCGCCACGGTCGCTTACGTGCGGGCCGATGTGCCGCCCGGCATGAAGGATGCGACCGATATCGTCAAAGCCCAGGGCCTGGTCGCCGGCGGTCTTTCGGTCGAACTCGTCGAAGGACGTCCGCATGCGGCTCGGCCTCGACATGCTCGGCATCAAATACAAATACGTCACCGGCTACCGGTCGAGTTCGCCGGCGCGGCTGGCGTTCACGCGCGGCGAAATCAACATGTTTGCGGAATCGACGCCAAGCTATCGCAGCGTCGTCATTCCCAATCTCATCGCCACCGGTCAGGCGATTCCGGTCTGGTACGATTCCCATTACGGCGGCGGCGATTTCAAGCCGTCGACGCAGATGGCGGGGCTCGACATCCTGCCGTTCCACGAGTTCTACCGAAAGATCAAGGGCACGCTGCCGTCGGGCCCGTTGTGGGATAGCTACACCGCCGTCAACGAGACCGACGGCATCATGCTGCGCATGATCTGCCTGCCGCCCGGCACGCCGGCTGCGGCGCGCTCGAGCCTGGCCGCGGCCGTCGCCAAGCTGAACGCCGACAAGGAGCATGCCGCGGAGGCGATGAACACGATCGGCTTTGTCCCCGAGTGGCAGGTCGGTCCCAGCGTGGATCCCGCCGTGGACTCGGCCTTGTCGCTGCCGCCGAAGATTCGAAGCTTCCTGACCGGCTACATCAAAGCCGCGAACAAGTAGCAGAACAGAGCGAGGAACCCCCATGACACGCACTCTGTCACGCAAGCTGGCACGCACTCTGTCACGCACGGTCGTCACGCATGCTGCCGACCCTCATCGCCGCCGCGCTTGCTCTCGGCGTGTCCGCGGCGCACGCCGACGAGCCGTTCTACAAGGGCAAGCGGCTGACGCTTGCTGGTCAACTTCGCGCCGGGCGGACCGACCGACATCGAAGGGCGGCTCCTCGCCAAGCACATCGTCAAGCATATCGACGGCAATCCGACGGTGATCGTCGAGAACAAGGACGGCGCCAGCGGCATGGTGGGGGCGACCTATCTGGGCGAGGTCGGACCGAAGGACGGCACCATGTTCGGCTACCTCACCGGGACGTCGTGGAATTATCTGGTCGATCCGGGAAAATTCCACGTCGATTTCAGGACCTACGATTTCATCGGCTATCAGCCCGGCAACGTCGTCTACTACGTGCGCACCGACGTGCCGCCCGGAATGAAGAAGCCCATCGACATCATGAAGGCGCAGGGCCTGGTGATGGGCGGCCTCGGCGCCGATTCCTCCAAGGACCTGCTGCAGCGCCTGACCTTCGACATGCTCGGCCTGCAGTACCGCTACGTCACCGGCTACCGCAGCAGCAATACGGCGCGGCTCGCCCTGCAGAACGGCGAGATCAACATGCACTCGGAATCGACGCCGGGCTATTTCGGCATCGTCGAGCCGAACCTGACCAAGACCGGCAAGGTGCTGCCGATCTGGTACGACCCCACGTTCGACGGCAAGACGTTCAGCACGCCCGATGTGTTGAAATCGCACCCGGAAATTCCGTCGTTTCCCGATTTCTACAAGATGGTCAAAGGCAGCCGCGCCGTCGGGGCCGCTGTGGGAAGGCTACAAGACCAACCTCGCCGTCGATGCGCAGATGCTGCGTACGATCGCGATGCCGCCGGGTTCGCCGCCCGCCGCGGTCGCGGCGCTCCGCAAAGCGGTCGCCGAGCTCAACAACGACAAGGACTATGCCACGGACGCCATGACGGCGATCCAGTTCGTGCCGCACTACGTGGTCGACGCGACCCTCGACAAGGAGGTGCGCGAGCGGCTGACCGTTCCGTCGCAGATGCGCGAATTCATCCTCGGCTACATGAAGAAGGTGGCGAAGCAGTAGCGGGCGAGGGCGCACGCCGCCATTCCGGGGCCGGCTGAAAGCCGGCGCCCGGACTCCATCATCACGACTGTTGCCGGCCATGCTGCATCGCTCCCGACAAGTGCGCGTTCTCGCGATGCATCAACACTTACACCTCGTCACCACCGGGCTTGACCCGGTGGTCTATGCTGATGTTCAGCAAACAGAACGGTTTGGTAGTTCTCAGCGAGCGATGCTCCCGCATGGATTGCCGGATCAAGTCCGGCAATGACGAAATAGAAAATCATTCTCGCGATGCGGTCGCATCCGAGTTTTGTAAACGGCATCAGCAAGACACTTCGCCGCGCATGATCGTCGTCAGACTTTTCCGGCGGTGGGGCCGGTTTGGTCACGATCGGCGCGGCGCACGAAGGAAACGTAGGGTGGGTTAGCCGCGAAGCGGCGTAACCCACCGCGGCCTGCACGGTGGGTTACGGGCTTCGCCCTAACCCACCCTTGTAATAGCAAATGCGATTATCGTCGGCGTGTTCCGAGAGGAATGCTCTGCCGCGGACGGCCATCCGCGGCAGAGCGGCTGGCGATCGGATCGAATCCACCCTGAGCCATTTCTGGCTGCAGCGTAGCGTGATCGCGTCAGCGCCTTCATCGGACCCGGATGGTTGCCGGAACACGTGGTTCGCTCAACAAGGCGGGGTCGACGAAGATGACGCAGATTATCAGAACGGCGGGAATCGATACATCGAAAGCCAAGCTCGACGTTGCGGTTCACGGCGGGGTCGAGCACTGGAAGGTCGAGAATACGGCGCGTGGCTGGCAGCGGCTCGCTGTCGAGCTCTCCAGGATCGCGGTCAGGCGTATCGGCATCGAGGCGAGCGGCGGCTACGAACGCGGTGTGGTCGGCCATTTGCGGGACAAGGGCTTCGTCGTTCTGGTCCTGCAGCCAATACAGGTCAAAGCTTATGCGCGCGTGCATCTGCGCCGTGCCAAAAACGACAAGCTTGATGCGGTTCTCATCGCAGCCTGCGCGGCGACGATCGATCAGTCGCATATCGAGCCGGACCAACGCCTGGCGAAGTTGGCTCACCATCTGACCTTCGTCGAACAGATCGAAGAAGACATCGCCCGCTTCAAGGTCCGGCTCGAGCATGTCGATGATCCGCGGTTGCGTCGCATGGTCATGGCTGACATCGCGCGATTGAAGGCGAGACGCTCGGCCGAGTTGCTGCGGATCGTCACGGCGCTACGCACCTATGACGATCTTGCCCGCCGCCTCGATCTCGTGCTGAGCGTTCCCGGCCTCGGCCAGCGCACCGCAATCGCACTCATCATCCGCATGCCGGAACTCGGCCGCATCAACCGCGAGGAAGCCGCAGCGCTGGCCGGGCTCGCACCCTACGACGACGATAGCGGAAAGCATAAGGGACAACGACATATCGCCGGCGGTCGCGGACGTCTGCGCCGCTCGTTGTTCGCCGCAGCCCTGCCGGCCGCCTTCCGCTGGAATAAAGCCCTGATCAATCTCTACTCGCGCTTGACCGCGCGCGGAAAAGCTCACAACGCCGCTCTCATCGCCTGCGCCAGGAAACTTCTAATCTACGCAAACACCGTCGTTCATCGTGGAACACCATGGGCCGAAAGACCTGCTACTATCTAATGGTTGCTACGAAAGAAAAAGAAAAGGAAGCGGAACGCCGAAAAGCGCGTGTCCTACCGTCCGCGCCAAATAACGGGCGCGGTCGCGCATCCGGCGGGATGCGCTCGCCTCTCGGCGTTCCACCGCGGTTCTTGCCCAAGGGACTGCTCATCCCGAAGGCTCAGCGCAGGCCAGGCTTCGTGGACGGCGGAGCCACATGCGGCGGGTTGCCCCCGCCAGCGCCGCGCCCACTTCCAGCGATGCACCTCGCGCGCCGGTCATAGTGCCGGCAGGCATGATGCCCGAGCCGCCCGAGTGCGCGGGTGACGAGCCCAACGCCCGCGGGCACCGCACTCGCTCCACCGGACGGAGTCGCCGGCCGATGTCCTTGATGCAAGCGAGATTGACTACTTGTAACCGAAATGGTGACAAATGTCAAGCGTTGTCGCCGTATCGGGGACATTATTTTGCGCGCTGCGCCAGACTCTCCGCGCGTGATTGCCGGCAAAAGGCGCGCAGCGCGGTCTTCATGTCCCAATGATCCGGCAATCCATGCGGTCGGTCGGCGTGGTATGGTGAGCCGCAGCAGGCGCGAAATGTCATGCCCAAGGTCAAGACCAAGACCAAGCCCAAAGACAAACAATCGCGGAAACCGACGCAGCCGCAGCCCCTACCAGCCGCGGCCGACGCACTCGCCCCCGACGATCAGGTCATTGCCAGCAATCAGACCCTGCACGAACTGTTTCAGCAGCAGACCACCGCCATGCTGGAGAGCGCCGACCTTTCCGACGAGCAGAAGCAAAGTATTCTCGTCGCCATGAGCTGTCCCTGCTGCGGAGCGGGGGGCTTTTCGTTCACGGCGAAGCTGAGAAGGAAGTGAAAGCAATAAACCGCCCGAGCCGAATTCTCCCTCTCCCCCTTGCGGGAGAGGGAACTGAGCGACCCCCGATGTGATCGGGGGGAGCGAAGTGGGTGAGGGGGCGCGAGCGGAGCGAGCGGCTTGCCTCTACCCCTCACCCGGCTCAGTCTCGCGCTGCTCGACTTCGCCACCCTCTCCCGCAAGGGGAGAGGGAAACCCCGCGGAAAACCTCGCGCTGATAACGAGCGGGATTCACGGCGGCGTATGCCTCCAGTAAAATCGATCTCCAACATGAGGATGCGCCATGGCTGAAACCGCTTGGGTTGGATTAAACGCGCAGGAGCGCACGCTGCTCCTCGATGCCCTCGCAATTCTGCGACGCACAACTCCCGAAAGCTCAAGTGACATCGATGCGCTGACAATCAAGCTCGTGCACAGCGCGCCACACCCTGACATCACGGTCGGCGTTCACGGCGGCCAAGTGCAATGGACGCTCGGCAACCCATTTCCGATCCGCGTCTGCGACTACGATGGCGCCAGCGACGAAGACTTGCCCGATATTGATGAGCGCGGGCAGCGCTGCCGGATGTGGTGGGAGGCCGCCGACGAAAGGAGCGCGGTGAATTGCGGTTAATTTTGTCTTGACGACTTATTGCAACTTCTCGTAGTAGATTGGTGTTCCCGGATGGGAACTGCGAAGAACCTGAGAAGCGGTTCTGGTATTCGTGTCGCCGGATGGCGACGTGCCAATTGAGGCAGAACGTCTCTATTGTGCCGTCACAATTTGTGGCCCGCGCTCCAGAGCCGGTTCTCTCCAGTAGGAGAAACCGGACATGCAACCTAATAACGTCATTATCAAATTCGAACAGGTCGCTGAGCAAAATCAGGGACCGGTTACGCGTTTGATTGGCTTTGTAAAGGCCAAATATATGCTAAGTCTTTTAACTCGGCCGATCTCGATGCAAATCCGCGTTCAGCGAAGGCTGGATCAGTTACTGAAGATATTATGGAGAGCATCCAGGACTTTCCTGAGATTTTTCCGTTCAAGACAAAGGGCGTCTTAATTGGCGCTTCTGAATACGAACGGCTAGAGCGAAGCCGTTTCCACTTGCGGTTTGTTGAGCCAAACGTTGAAGGAATCTTTGGATGGGGGGCACAACATGTTGGCGATTGGGACCGAGATTTTGTCACGTGTTTTGAACAACAGTCGTGAAGTAAATAAGATCAAGGTGTGGGATGATCTAAAATCGGCGTGGTGCGCTCACAGGGATGAAGTAACAGCAATTAAGGATGATCTTGATTTTCTGGTCCCACTAGAAATTATCGTGCCGTCGAACTTAGAAGACGAGGACATTGTCGATCAATTTCGCACTTCCCTCTTGGAAATTTGTTCAGCTCGAAATAACAACGTTGAGCTAACGCTGGAAACCAAAGCCAACAAACGAGGTTATTACGAGGAGCTTCGCAAGCTCCTTCCTGCGTCGATTGCACAAAAGATCGAGTGGAAGACGAACGATGGCGGTGTGATCAAGGTCCGAGACCTCATTGCGTTGGCGTGGATACCGCTCTCGGTTATAGATTTGCCCGAGCCGATTATCGTCCCCCCGCAGAACATTTACCGCAACAAAGGTGAGTGTGCGAAGCTTTTCGACCGTCTAATGGACAATACAGAAGTGTCCAAAAAGACCGGGGGCCAATACACTCACGAACTGCACAATACGGCCGTGTATAGCGCACTGGTCGTCGCAGGAAAGCTCCCTGAATTGTACGACCGCATATATCGGGATTTTCCGGAGGCCTACAATCGATGCGGCGGGAGCTTTGGGAAAATCAACATCGTCAAACTGGCAAAAGACATGAGGTCGAAACCAGTTACTCATTTTGGCGGAGAGGAAGTTAGGTACAGCTACCCTGACGGGCTTATCATGCCTTTAGTGTATGGCTTGAAGGCGCTAATGCAAAAGGACGAAAGAAACCACGTTCGCTGGCGGGAAGACCCAGTGTCCTTTTTGAATGATCACCTCGATGCTATCGTTCGAAAGTATCGAGTAATTTTGGAGGCCTTCCGCTTCGATCCTCAAAAGGTCGGAAAAAAGGAAGGCTCCTACGATCTGGTGCTCGACGCCTTCGAGACCGAGCTTCTTCGCCGAAAGCAGGCTGCTTAGAAATTCGTACCGCCACTTTGCCGGTCTCGCCGCTCGAGCGGGGCCGGCACCTACTCCGCTGCGAGCACCCAGACAGGCCGCTCGGCCAATCGGCCGCGCGCGTCTCATCCCGCCAATGCTCGCGTTACCGCCTCCGGCTCCTTCTCTACGATTTTGAGCAGAATGCGCGCGCTACGTTCGGGCCTCCGGCGGCCTTGCTCCCAGTCGTGCACTGCGGAAAGGGCGAAGCCGTAGGTTTGGGCAAAAGCTTCCTGGGAAAGTCCCAACCGGGTTCGGATTTTCCGGACGTCGATCTTCTGAGGAACATGAGCGCGGTAATTCCGCTTATCGGCAGTGCCATCCAAGTACGCTTTCGCGCTGTCCAGGCCGGCCTTGATCTTGTCGAATGCACGTTTGCTCATTGTCAAATAATACTACGGCAATGCCGTATAGCGCAACCCATAGGCTCCTGCGTCGCATCGCGATATCGTCAAACTCATGCTCCGCCCCAAAAGCCTGATCGGCCTCTTGCTCAGCCTGCCGCTCCTCGGCGTCGTCCCCGCCCGCGCCGACCCGGCGGCCGACATCCGCGCGGCGCTCATCCAATGGAAGGACGATTTCAACGCCGGGCGCGCCGACAAGGTGTGCGGCCTGTTCGCGCCCGATCTGCGCGCCAATGTGCGCGGCGTGCCGGAGCGCGATTACGCGGCTTTGTGCAATCTGCTGCAAAGCTCGCTGGCCGATCGCGCGAAGCACTACACCTATGCGCTCGACATCAAGGAAATCCGGGTGTGGGGCGACGTCGCGGTGGTGCGGCTGGTCTGGACCTTGACGATCAGCCAGAGCGGCGTCGGCACCGTGTCGGTCGAACCCGGCATGGACATTTTCGCGCGGCAGCCGGACGGCACGTGGAAGATCACGCGCTTCATGGCCTATCAGCAGTGAGTTCCGGCGAACTCCGCGACACGGTGTCCGCGTCGTTTGTTCGCGGCGCTAACTGGACGCTGAACTGATTGTAACGAAACAGATCGGCGGCAGTGCGCGTTGCATAACCGGGGCGATCATTCCCAAAGGGATGTCCCAAGAAGGAGATCGCCAATGAAGACACGAACCTCAATCGCGCTGGCCGCGGCGGCTGTGTTGCTGTCCGGCGTCACGGCGGCGTCCGCCGCCGCAATGTCGCATGCGTCGTCGAGTTCCACGATGGCGCGGCAGGCGAGCGATACGCTGAACCTGACCAGCGCGCAGCGCAAGACCGCGTGGAACGATCTGCGCAGCCAGGCCACCAAGCAGAAGGCGCCTTCGGGCTTCGAAGGTACGGTCGGCGCAGTGGTCCCCAGCACGCTGAAGATCGAGCCGGTGCCGACCAAGACGGCCGACGCCGTACCGTCGCTGCGGCCTTATGACTTTGCGATGGTGCAGGGCAAGATTTTGATCGTGAACCCGTCCGACAAGAAGATCGCCGAGGTCATCTCCGGATAAGTCCGGGCTGACGATCTGCGTCCGGCGCCGTGGACTTTCGCGGCGCCGGTCAGCCCCATCAGCCCCACGGGCTCATTTTCCAAACAACAAATCCGGCAAGCCAAAGCAGCAGGCCGGCCACCGCGCCGATGAGCGCGCCAAGCAGCCGATGGCGTCGCCACGCCACGAGGCCGCACGTCGAACCCAGCACGAGGCCCGGCGCACCGATGATCAGCGCCATCAGCGCGATGTCGAGCGGACCCCAAGTCGAGGCCGATGTCGGACATCGCCGCGACCAGCCGCGCCGTTGCCCGCGCCGGCGCCTAGGACTTCTTGCCGTACGGGTTGGCGGGCTTGGACTGGCTGTGCATTCCGGCAAACGGCGAAGGGGCCTCACCGCCTTTCTTCAGGTTCTTGTCCTGCTTCGGCTTCTTCTTTTCCTTGTTGCTACGCATCTGGCCTTTGGCCATGGCGGCCTCCGTGTTCTCGATGGGTGATTCCTACGCGAACCGTGCAATCTAACCGATCCGCCATGCGCAGCGCCAATCGGTCAACGCCCGCGCGGCTTCCAGCCGCCGCGCATGCCGGGGCGGCCGAGCGTCGAACGCGGGCCGGAGCGGTTGTCTCCGGTGCTCCCGGCTTCCCGCCGCTGTCCCGGGATCGCTTCGATGCCCGGGCCCATCTCGTCGAGCGTCGGCTTGCGCGGTGTGCCGCGGCCCGGCCGGTGCGGCGCGACCTCGTGATGGAGCGCGATGCCCATTTCGTCGAGCGCCGGTTTGTGGATTTTGCTTTCGCGCTGGCCCCTCACCCCGCCGCGCGCTGCGCGGCGACCCTCTCCCGCTCGGGGAGAGGGTAACGAAACCACTTTCGCCGTCGGGTCGTCGGTCACGGCGAGCTCGGTGGCGCGCAGCCGCTTGATCTCGTCGCGCAGCCGCGCGGCTTCCTCGAAGTCGAGATCGGCGGCGGCGGCGCGCATGCGCGCTTCGAGATCGGCGATCACCGCCCCGAAATTATGGCCGATGGTGGCGGCTTCCTCGAACTCGCCGCCTTCGCCGACGCCGGCGGCGATCAGCACGTGGTCGCGCTCGTAGACGCTGTTGAGAATGTCGCCGATGCCCTTGCGCACGCTCTCCGGCGTGATGCCGTTTTCGGTGTTGTACAATTCCTGCTTTTCGCGCCGGCGGCTGGTTTCCGCCATGGCGCGTTCCATCGAGCCGGTGATGGCGTCGGCGTAGAGGATGACGCGGCCGTCGATGTTGCGCGCGGCGCGGCCGATGGTCTGCACCAGACTGGTCTCGCTGCGCAGGAATCCTTCCTTGTCGGCGTCGAGGATGGCGACCAGCGCGCATTCCGGAATGTCGAGCCCCTCGCGCAACAGATTGATGCCGACCAGCGCATCGAAGGCGCCGAGCCGCAGATCGCGGATGATCTCGATGCGCTCGATGGTGTCGATGTCGGAGTGCATGTAACGCACGCGAATGCCCTGCTCGTGCAGGTATTCGGTCAAATCCTCGGCCATGCGTTTGGTCAGCACGGTGATCAGCGCGCGATAGCCGCTTTGCGCCACCTGCCGCACCTCGCCGACCAGATCGTCGACCTGGGTGCGCGCCGGCCGCACGTCGACCGGCGGATCGATCAGGCCGGTCGGGCGGATCACCTGCTCGGTGAACACGCCGCCGGATTCGTTGAGCTCCCACGGTCCCGGCGTGGCGGAGACGGCCAGCGTCTGCGGCCGCATCGCGTCCCATTCCTCGAAGCGCAGCGGCCGGTTGTCCATGCACGACGGCAGCCGGAAGCCGTACTCGGCGAGCGTCGCCTTGCGCCGGAAGTCGCCGCGATACATGCCGCCGAGCTGCGGCACGGTGACGTGGCTTTCGTCGACGAAGACCAGCGCATTGTCGGGCACGTATTCGAACAAGGTCGGCGGCGGCTCGCCGGGCTTGCGGCCGGTCAGGTAGCGCGAATAGTTCTCGATGCCGGCGCAGACCCCGGTCGCCTCCATCATCTCCAGATCGTAGATGGTGCGCTGCTCGAGCCGCTGCGCTTCGAGCAGCCGGCCGGCGGCGTTGAGCTGGTCGAGGCGGTGACGCAGCTCGAGCTTGATGCCGGACAGCGCCTGCAGCAGCGTCGGCCGCGGCGTCACGTAGTGCGAGTTGGCGTAGATTTTGACGAATTCCAGCTCGTCGGTTTTCTGGCCGGTGAGCGGATCGAATTCGTGGATCGATTCCGACCTCGTCGCCGAACAGCGACACGCGCCAGGCGCGGTCTTCATAGTGGGCGGGAAAAATCTCGACGGCGTCGCCGCGCACGCGGAACGATCCGCGATAGAAATCGCCGCCCGAGCGCTTGTATTGCAGCGCGACCAGATCGGCGATGAGCGCGCGCTGGTCGAGCCGCTCGCCGCGCTTGATCGAGAACGTCATCGCCGAATAGGTCTCGACCGAGCCGATACCGTAGATGCACGACACCGAGGCGACGATGATGACATCGTCGCGCTCCAGCAGCGCGCGCGTCGCCGCATGGCGCATGCGGTCGATCTGCTCGTTGATCGAGGAGTCTTTCTCGATATAGGTGTCGGTGCGCGGGATGTAGGCTTCCGGCTGGTAGTAATCGTAATAGCTGACGAAATACTCGACGGCGTTGTCGGGAAAGAAACTCTTGAACTCGCCGTAGAGCTGCGCCGCCAGCGTCTTGTTGGGCGCGAGGATCAGAGCGGGGCGCTGGGTTTCCTCGATCACCTTCGCCATCGTGAAGGTCTTGCCCGAACCGGTGACGCCGAGCAGCACCTGGGTGCGGTCGTTGCGGCGCACGCCTTCGACCAGTTCGGCGATTGCCTGCGGCTGGTCGCCCTTCGGGTCGAAGTCCGACTTGATGACGAGACTTCGCCCGCCCTCGGATTTTTCCGGGCGCGGCGGCCGGTGCGGCGTCCAGATTCGGGTGGCGCCGTCTTCGTTGCGGAATTCGGCGCGGCCTTCGCGCAGCAATTGGTCGAGCGACTGCTGGCTGGCGAAACCCGCGACCGGGCCCGCGTCCGCGGACTTCGATCGCGCGAGACGCAATCGGGCGGGGCCCATATCGGGCGTGATGACGTTACGGATGTCATCCTTGCTGTCGTCGTCCTGCTCCTCGATGCCGAGCGCGCGCGCCAGATCGGGATCGAGCTCGCCGGGCGGCACCGGCGAGTTTACGGGAGACTTGCCGACGTAGCCCGATTGCGGCGCTTCTTCGAAGCCGCGCGTTACCGAAGCGCGCGCCCGGTGCGCCTTGGCGAAATCGGCACGGCGGTCGAACGAATTGTCCGGCGGCGGCTGCAGCCCTGTTTTCTCTTCCCGCCTCTCCCCGGTGGGGAGAGGCCGGCCCGAAGGGGCGGGTGAGGGGGTACCCACCTGCGGTTCGATCCCCCTCACCCGATCTCGCTCCGCGCGATCGACCTCTCCCCGCTGGGGAGAGGTGAGCGGTCTTGCCTCAGATCTTGCCTGAGGTCTTGCCTGAGAGGGTTCGATCCCCGTCTGCGAGCCGACGCCAGCGCGGCCTTGACCGATGGCGGGATTGAGCAGTTCCGCGAGCGCCGGATCGAGCGGCGGCACGTCCGGACGCGACGCCTTGGCGCGCGTCGGCCTGGCCGGATCTTTCTTCGAATGCTTCGCCGGATCGCGCGGTTCGCGGGGGGATTTCGCCATTGGGCAAATATGGGAGGAGTCGCCCGGCGAAGGAAGCCTGCTCCACTCAATCTAGAACGCCCGGAACCGCCGCAGCACCCAATAACTCGCGCACGCTGCCAGGAGCGCAATCAGCAGCGCCCACCAGGTGCCGCCGTCGGTGTTCTGGAACGGCAGGTCCTTGGTGTTCATGCCGAACACGCCGGTCACCAGCGTCGGCGGCAGCAGGCACGCGGTCAGGATGGACAAAGTGAACAGGCGCCGGTTGGTGATGGCCGCCATTTTGCCGGACACCTCGTCGAGCAGCAGCCTGGCGCGCTCGTGCTGCACCGTAATGTCATGGTCGATGGACTCGAGCTTCTCGGTGAGCGCGTGCATCGCGCGCGCGACTTTCTTGTTCTCGGCCGCGACCCGTGGCTCGACGCGGTGGAACAAGGCGCAAAGCCGGGCGAGCTGGCGGTGCATGCGCACCAGTTGCAGCCGTAGCCGACCGAGCTTGAGCCGCTCGTCGCCGAGTTCCTCGTGCAGCAGCGTATTCTCGACGTCGTCGAGTTCGTTCTCGATGGCTTCGGCCCGCTGGCCGACCGCATCGGCGAATTGATCGATCACGCCGTCGAGGAACGCGATCGGCGCGCGATAGCGCCGGCCGGTCTCCATCGAGCGCCGGGTCTGTTCGAGGGCATGCACAGGGGCGCGGCGCGATGTGATCAGCATGCGCTCGCTCATGACGAAGCGCAGCCGCACCATGTCGTCGCCGGCGCGGGCAAATTCCTGATGGAGGTCCGGCAGCACGCCGACGATTTCGCTGCCGAAGACGTCGATCCGCATATGCTCGTCGCTCGCGGCGAGGATCTCGCGGGCCGCATCCGAGACCGGCGCCTGCGCGATCCAACTGCGTGCCCGCGCGTCCGCAAGCCCGACATGCACCCAGGTCCAGCCGGTCGGGTCGGCCAGCGCCGCGTCGACTTGTTCGCACGGCACCGCAACGGCGTTGCCGTTCTCCAGAAAACGATAGACCCAGAGGATGCCGGAGGCCGGTGCGGCTGATGCTGCCGCGACACGTTCAGTGTCCATGTTCGATGTCTCGCCTGATGAGAATCCGCGCAAAAGGGCGGACATTGAATGACAGGACGATGACAAGAACGGCGGCGGCCGAACCGGGGACGGCTGCGAGGGACGGCTGCGAGAGCGACGAAAGGGTCGCCCTATCACTCCAACTTGATACCGGCGCGCTTGATCACGTCGCCCCACTTCTTCGAGTCGGAGGCGATCACCGCCGCGAAATCCTCCGGCGTGCCGCCGGCAGGCTCGTCGCCGATCTTGGTGAACCGATCCTTGAACGTCGGCGACTGGAGGGCGCGATTGATCGCCGCGTTCAGCTTGTCGACGATCGGGCGGGGCACGCCGGCCGGCGCGATGACGCCGGCCCAGGTCGGCGCCGAATAGCCGGGCACGCCGGCCTCGGCGATGGTCGGCAGATCGGGGAAGGCCGCTGACCGGTGATCGCCGCTCACCGCCAGCGCCCGCACCGCGCCCGAGCGTGCGAACGGTGCGATCGAATTGAGGCTTTCGAACATGAGTTGCACGCGCCCCGCGATCAGATCGTTGATCGCCGGTGCACCGCCCTTGTAGGGCACGTGAACGATGTCGGTGCCGGTCATGAACTTGAACAGCTCGCCGCCGACATGTCCGGGCGAGCCGTTGCTGGACGACGCATTCAGCAATTTGCCCGGATTTTGTTTGGCGTAGGCGATGAGCTCTTGCACGCTTTTGAACGGCACCGTCGGCGATACCGCGAGCAGCAGGTGCCCGCGCAACACGAGTGCGATCGGCTGAAAGTCGCGTTCGATGTCGTACGGCAGATGCGCCACGAGGTGACGCGTGATCGCGAGCGCGCCGATTGGCCCCATGCACAGCGTATAGCCGTCAGGCGGCGCTTTGGCGGTGAAGTCGAGACCCACGGTCAGCGCGCCGCCCGGACGGTCGTCGATGATGATTTGCTGACCCATTTCATCGGCAAGCGCGGCACCGAGCAGGCGCGCGACCGTGTCGGTTGCGCTGCCGGCCGCCTGCGGCACGACGAGATGGATCGGACGGTCCGGATATTGGGCCGCAGCGCCGGTCGCGACGGCGCACGCGAACAGGGCGACGATCAGTCGTAAGGCGCGCATCTCGCTTTTCCCCGGTGCGGGTGGGCAAGACTACCGCGGTCAGAATAGCGATGACTTGGCGTTGAGTCTTTGGCTATGTAGAGCCGCAACGTCGCGCTCATTCTCGGCAAGCAGAATGCGGACGGGGGGTGGCGCAGGGGAGAAGACGGCCATGACCGCATTCGACTTCGCGCCGCTGTTGGCGCCCGGGCTGCCGCCGCCGGCGCTCAAATGGACGGGCTTCCCCAAATACAATTTCATCGGCGGCCATAACGACGCCGAGCACGTCCCGCTTGATCAGCTCATCCGGGCGGCGACCGACGTGCTCACGCGGGAAGGCCGGACGCTCGCGACCTATGGGCTGGCGAGCGGGCCGCTCGGCTATCGGCCGCTGCGCGAATTCCTGGCGCACAAGCTTAAACGCACTGCGGGAATTTCCTGCGATGCCGACGAAATCCTGATCACATCCGGGTCGCTGCAGGCGCTCGATCTGGTCAACGGCCTTCTGCTGGCGCCGGGCGACACGGTGATCATCGAGCAGGACACCTATCAGGGCGCGCTGACGCGACTGGCGCGATTAGGCGTGCACGCGGTCGGCATTCCCCTCGACGGCGACGGCATGCGCATGGACGCGCTTGCGGCAGCCCTCGACGATCTCAAGCGCCGCAGCGTGCGCGCCAAATACATCTACACGGTTCCGACCGTGCAGAATCCCACCGGCACCATCATGAGCGAGGCGCGCCGGCTCGAGCTTTTACGGCTCGCCGCGCAGCACGGCGTGCCGATCTTCGAGGACGATTGCTATTCCGACCTGATCTGGGACGGGCGGCGGCCGCCGGCGCTTCATGCCATGAGCACGCGCGGCGGCGTCATTCATATCGGCTCGTTTTCCAAATCGATCGCGCCGGCGTTGCGCGTCGGCTACATCGTCGCGGAATGGGGCCTGATCGCGCGCATGCTTGCGCTGAAGACCGATGCCGGTTCCGGCGCGCTCGAGCAGATGGTCTTGGGCGAATTCTGCCCGGCCCATTTCGACACGCACGTGCCGAGCCTGACGCGCGGGTTACGCAGGAAGCTGGAAACGCTCATGGACGCGCTCAACGAGCAATTCGGCACCGCCGCCGAGTTCGACGATCCGAAGGGCGGAATTTTTCTTTGGGTGAAGTTGCCGGACGGGGTCGATACGCAAAAGCTCTATCAGCCGGCGCTCGCTGCCGGCGTCGCCATCAATCCGGGCGCCGAATGGTCGACGGACAAAGCCTACGGCAAATGCCGGATGCGGCTTTGTTTCGCCAATCCATCCCATGAGGCGATCCGCGACGGTGTCGCCGTGCTCGCCGAGGTCTGCCGCCGCGAGTTCGGCGTACCGAACCGCATTGCTAACGTCGAACAGCTGCGATGACGGTTCAAAATCCCTTCACGGCGGATTGAGCATCGGCGAAATCCGGGGCTGCGCCCGAAGCTTGTCAGTGGAGCGGCGCGCCGAAAATGCGAAACAGCATGGGGCCGGCGATGAGGAACGCGACCGCGCCGGCGCGCCAGCGCGGCGCCTGGATCGCCATGGCGAAGGACAGCCCGGCGAGCGGTACGATGGCGGCGAGCGGAAAATAGTAACGCGGATAAGCGTCGAGCAGCCAGCCGGTGGCGAGATGCCGACCGTAGCTGTAGCCGACATGAATCGCGAACGTCGCGCCGAGTGCGACGGAGCCGGCGACCACGACAACGTCGAGCGGCGTCTCGTGATGACGCAACAGCCGCCGCAGCGACACTCCGACGCCAATGAGCGCAGCGGCGAGCGCCGCGACCGGGACAGCGAGCATGGCGTAATTGAACATGCTGCGCGCTTTCACGACCGGCATCCAGTCGGCAATGAAGGCGACGACAAAAGAAGCGGCATAACTCGGGAACGATTTGCGCGGCAGATCGGTCCAGCCGGCGGCGTTCGCGCCGTCTTGTAACAGCGCGATCTGTGCCGGTGTTTCCGGTGTCGGGCTGCCGTATTGCCAGAGGTAAACGATGTAAGGCGCAGCCGCGAGCACGAGCGCGACGCCGACGGCAAGCGCCCAACGCCAGTGCAGGCGTCCACGCCAGAACAGATAGCCGAGCGTTGCGCCGACCATCGTTGCCGTCAGCAACAAGCCGGTCAGCTTGGCCCATCCCGCGACGATCATGCCGGCAATCGCGAAGCCGAGCCATCCGCCGCGGCCGGTCGCGGTCACCTGCCACACGCCGAGCGTCGCCAGTGCGCCGCCCAAAAAAGCCGGATCGTCGTTACTCACCGTGGCGGCGAGCTGTAGGCACTGCGCACGCAGGCGAACGCGAACAAGCCGAGGATCGCCGCGGCGACCAGAAGATTGCCGAGCGCCGGCACCGTCCATTCGCGCGATGCGGTCGATGTGGCGGTTGTGGACACATGACTGAGATGCACGGTGAGGGGTTAAATTTTCGCTAGGCCGTGCGTAATTTGAGTTCAATCAGGGGGGCAACTCATCAATTCTGCCACGTGATGAGGCGGGCGCCGGTGACACGCCGCGCGCCCCGGCGTGCGCGAGTTTGAATCAAAATCCCTTCACGACCTGGTGCACGTGCTCGACCTCGGGCGGCGAGGCGAAGCAATGGCCGACGAGCTTGCGCCACTCCTGGAAATCAGGCGAGCCGCGAAAGTCCACCGTATGGCTTTCGACTGTTTCCCAGGTAACGAACAAACGGTAGCGGCTGGGCTTCTCGACCGAGCGCTGCAGCTCCATGCCGTGACAGCCCTTGGCGCGCTTGAAAACCGGCGCCGCATGTTTCACGGCGGTTTCGAATTCCGCTTCCGTGCCCGGCTTGACGTCGATCTGCGCGATTTCGAGGATCATAGCTGCTCCCTCAAGTGTCTTATGTGGCCGCGTCTATCGGCTCGCCTTCGGTTTTGCGCGCGAAGGCCGGCGCGGTCAGGCCGAGATGATCGCGCAATGTAGGTCCGGAATAGTCTTTGCGGAACAGGCCGCGGCGCTGCAATTCCGGCACCACGAGATTGACGAAGTCATCGAACGCACCGGGAAAGTATGCCGGCATGATGATGAAGCCATCGGCCAGGCCGCCGACGAACCATTCTTCGAAAGTGTCGGCGATGCGCTGCGGCGTGCCGTAGATCACCCAGTGACCGCGGGCCGCGGCGGTGATGTTGTAGAGATCGCGCAGCGTCATGTTCTCGCGCCGCGCCATCTCGAGCAGCGCCCTGGAAAACGCCTGGCCGCGATCGGTGGTGGCCGGCAAATCCGGCACCGGCCCGTCGAGCGGATAGCTGGAAATGTCGTGGCCGATCCGCTGCGACACAAGGCTGAGCGCATTGGTCGGTGACAGCCAGCTTTGCAGCTTGTCGAGCTGCTCTTTGGCCTGCTCGTTGGTCGCGCCGATGATCGGCATCACGCCCGGCAAAATCGGCAGTGCGTCGGGCGCACGGCCGTGCTTGACGACACGTTGCTTGAGACTGTCGTAGGCGGCCTTGGCGGACGTCTTGTCGCCGTTCACCACCGAAAACACGAGATCGGCGGTGCGGGCGGACAGCTCCTGCCCTGGTGCTGATCCGCCGGCCTGCACGATGAGCGGATCGCCATACGGGCAGCGTTCGATGTTGAGCGGTCCCTTGACCGAAAAGAAACGTCCCTTGTGGTTGAGCGGCCGTACCTTCGATTTATCGAGATACGTGCCGGTTGCCCGATCGGCCACGATCGCGCCCGCGTCCCATGTAGCCCAAAGCCCCTTCACCACGTCGACGAATTCGTTGGCGATCTCGTAGCGCAGATCGTGCTCGGTCAGCCGCTCCTTGCTGAAGTTCAGCGCGGCCGCATTGTGCGTGCTGGTGACGATGTTCCAGGCGGCGCGGCCGGCGCTGACGTGCTGCAGTGTCGCGAAGGTCCGTGCGACGTCGTAGGGCTCGCTGAAGCTCGTCGACTTCGTCGCGCCGAGCCCGACGTGCCGCGTCACCACGCTCAAGGCAGCAATCAGCGTGGTCGGCTCGAAGCGCGAGATAAACGACGGGTGATCGCCGGGATCCATGATCACAGCATCGGAGATGAAGAACAGGTCGAATTTTCCGCGTTCGGCGGTCTGTGCTCCCGCCGCGACGACAGGCCAGCTGCAATTGCTGGTCGCGGCGCCGTCATAGCGCCAGCCGGCCGAATGGTTGCCGGTGCCGAGCCAGAACACACCGAGGTGCATCTGGCGCTTAGCGCGGGGCATGTCGAACGAGCTCCTCTTGGCCGTCAGCCGCGCGCGACCACCGCTCGCGATCATCACTGGTCGATGTGAATGTTTCTCTCGCGCACGACTTTGGCCCATTTCTTGATTTCCGAATCGACGCGTTGCGCGAGTGCATCTGCGCTGCCGCCGCCGGTCTCGAAACCGAGTTTGGCGAAGCTCGCCTTCACGTCTGGCGCGGCCAGAACGTCGTTCATTTTGCTGTTGATCTTTTCGATGATCGGTTTCGGCGTGCCGGCCGGAGCAAACAATCCGAACCACACCGGATTGTCGAAGCCCGGCAAGCCCGATTCCGCGATCGTCGGCGCATCCGGCAGAACAGACGTGCGGTTGGCGCTGGCGATGCCGAGCAGCCGCAGCGTTCCGGCCTTGACGTACCCGGACGAGGTCGAGACACCGTCGAAAACGTAATCGATCTGACCACCGATCAAATCGGTGAGCATCGGCGCCGACCCGCGATAGGGCACATGCCTGGTCTCGATATGAGCCATGGAATTGAAAAGCTCGGCGACAAGATGATTGATGCTGCCGGCTCCGTACGAACCAAAGGTGAGCTTGCCCGGCTCGCTGCGCGCCAGCGCAATGAACTCGCTGACGGACTTGACCGGCAGCGAGGGCCGCACTTCCATCAGAAGCGGTGACTTCGATACCAGTACGATCGGCGTGAAATCGCGAACAGGATTGTAGCTGAGTTTCGAGTAAACGGCCGAATTGGTGCCGTGGGTGCTGACGGTGCCGAGCAGCAGCGTGTAGCCGTCGGGAGGCGCCTGGGCGACGGCGGCCGCGCCAAGCACGCCGCCGGCACCGCCGCGGTTTTCGACGATGACACTCTGGCCGAGCATGTCACCGAGTTTCGGAGCGATGATGCGCGCCACCACATCGACGGCGCCGCCGGCGGTGAACGGCACCATGATCTTGATGACCTGGTCGGGATACGTCTGCGCGCTGGCCGAAACGTTGCTTGTGGCCGTGCCAAGCGCGATGCCGAGAACGGCAAAGAGAAACCGGATGCTTATGGCGAGTTTGGTCATTGCGGGTGACCTGATGCTCTCTGTTGAGGCACGTCCAACATGACGTTCCGTGAAGGGTCCGGCGACACAAACCCTATCATGATCGGGGAGGTCGTGAAGCGCGCGCCACAACATAGCGTACATTGCCGCTGCTCGCATCGCGTGCACGAGAGCCTTGTACGGGCTCGCCGACCGATCACAGAGGACGTTTGAAAATAGAACATGTCAGGACATGGGAGATATGCGCGCTCCGCGTGCGCGTTCCGCGACGTCTGCGTGCTCCGCTCCGCGTCTTCCAGAGAACAGATGGGCGAAGAATGATCCCTAGAACGAACAAATTTTCGGCTCTGCCCAGGATCAATTCGCTGCCCGGTGCGCGACCTACACAAATACTTGTGAGGGGTTAAAACTTCGCGCGGCTAGCGCTAGAATAAGTTGTTATTCACCCCCCGCCAATGACGCAAAGGTTTGTCATGATCGACGTACATTACTGGACCACGCCGAACGGCCACAAAGTCACGATTTTCCTCGAGGAAGCCGGACTTCAATACAAGATTATTCCGATCAACATCGGTAAAGGCGAACAGTTCAAGGCGGATTTCTTGGCAGTCTCGCCGAACAATCGCATCCCCGCCATCGTCGATCACGCGCCGGCCGATGGCGGCAAGCCGATCTCGGTTTTCGAGTTGGGCGCCATCCTGCTTTATCTCGCCGACAAGACCGGCAAGTTTGTCGGCAAAGACATCCGCAGCCGTAACGAGGCGGTCCAATGGCTGTTCTGGCAGATGGGCGGACTGGGTCCCATGGCCGGACAGAACAATCACTTCAGCAATTATGCGGTCGACAAGATTCAATACGCGATGGATCGCTACCGTAATGAGGTGAACCGCCTCTACGGCGTGATGAATAAACGGCTTGCCGATCGGCCGTATCTCGGCGGCGAATATTCGATCGCCGACATGGCCTGTTATCCTTGGATCGTGCCTTGGGAGCGCCAGGGTCAGAAACTCGCGGACTTCCCCAATCTCAAGCGCTGGTTCGAGGCCATCAAGGCGCGGCCCGCCGTAGTCAAGGCGTACGAGTGGACGCCGAAGATCAATCCGGGGCAGGGCGGCGTGCGCACGGCCGAAGAACGCGCGATCCTGTTCGGTCAGACCGCACAGTCGGTCGCCGCTGCGGCGGCAAAGCATTAGGCGATAACAGCGCGACGTTCGCTCGTCCTTGCCCTTGCGAGGACGAGCGGTCGAGTTTTTGCGGAGCTTTAATTCTGCCGCACGATGACGTGGGTGCCAACCCCCACGCGATTGTAGAGGTCGATCACGTCGTCGTTCACCAGGCGGAAGCAGCCGGACGAGACGGCTTGGCCGATCGTTTCCGGCGCATTGGTGCCGTGGATACGGTAGACGGTATTGCCGAGATACATGGCGCGCGCGCCGAGCGGATTGCCGGGACCGCCGGCCATGAACCGTGGCAAATAAGGTTGGCGCTGAATCATTTCCGCCGGCGGATGCCAATCAGGCCATTCGGCTTTGCGCGAGATTTGCAACAGGCCCTGCCAGGTGAAGCCGTCACGTCCAACGCCGATGCCGTAACGCAGCGCGCGTGTGTTGCTCTCGATCAGGTAGAGGTGGCGCTCTGCCGTGTCGATGATGATCGTGCCGGGGGGCTGTTGGGAGCGGTAGAACACCGCCTGCCGCTGATATTCTTCCGGGAGGCTGGCGTCTGAATTGCCGTGATCGACGCCCGGTGCGACATCCTGCATGGTCGGCACGTAGTTGCCGGATTGCGGATCCACCTGGGCCGGTGCTTGGACCGCAAAGGTGCAAAAAACGGCTGCGCCGCCCCAAGTCAGGAACGTCCGCAAGCCTCTCTTCAATCTTGATCTGATCATGGCGCTACTCTTGTCCCGGTCGCGGCCGAGTTTCAATACCCAACTCATGTGATGTGTCCTTGGTAGTATCATGGTGCCGCGCGATTGATGGCTGCATCTACGGCGCCGCCCCGCCGAAATAGCCGGCGATTTTCCATCCACCCGCGTCCTTAGAATAACACATCTGATCGCCGCCGAGCGGCGAGATCAAGTCGGCCGCGACGTACCCTGCTTTACCGTCGGGCAGCGCCACGTGCAGGAATACGGGCTGGTTGGGATTATCCGGCGGCGCACTGTCGGGCAGCACGCGCACGAGATACATGCCGAGCTTCGCAATGACGGGTGCGTTCGGCTTCGCCGCAGAATGTGCTTCGAGACCGTCCTTGAGCGGATAGCCCCATTCCGACGGATCGGTCTGTGTTGCGTTGCCCAGAGCTTCGAATGCTTTCGTGTCGATGTTCGGGTCGGCCGGCGCGCAGATGATGTCTTTGCGATCGGCCAGTTGTTCCCCGGTTGGATCCGCCGCGTAGCCGGCCAGCACGTCCCAGCCTGTTCCGTCCTTGTCATCGAGATCAATCGCCTTGGCGAGGTTGTCGATCCCGGATTTGGCCTTGTCTGCGAGGTCCTTGTCCTGCATCCAGAAGAAGCCCTGGGTTACGACGAACTTGGCCAGCGCGGCGCGATCCTTTTTCCCGGCAACGTCGCCGAGCTGTTTGCGGAAAGCTTGGAAGCCCGCATCGTTGAATGGTGCAGGCGGGGTCACAGCCACGGGCTTGTAGGATTTGACCGGCGCGGCCGGCGGCGGCTTGAAGCCGGGGATGATCGGTGTCTGCTGTGCTTGCGCGAAGCCGAGCTCGGGGATCAGCGTGATGGTCATCAAGGCGGCAAGAGTCACGGTCGAAGCAACAACGGCACGACGCATCGCGAAATTCTCCGAGCTGGAATTGGCGCAATGGCCCAGGCGTTAATGCCCAATTGCGACAGAGGTGCGGCGGTCCGTCGCACCTCTGCGCTGAACGCACAGCGGCTCCTCCCGCTGTCACACGATGTGGTGCAGTGGAGCGGATTTGACATTCGCCAACATTCGCAAGACAGCCTGCCGATCCGGGATGCGAATGTTAGAATCGGACCACTGGCGCCGCTGGGATGGCTTACTCGGCCGCCTGCATATCGCTGACGTCGAGGAAGCCACCGGCCTGGTGCCGCCACAACGCCGCGTAATGGCCGTTATGGGCGAGCAGTTCGCGGTGCGAGCCTTGCTCGACGATGCGGCCGTGCTCGAGCACGACCAGGCGATCCATCTGCGCGATGGTGGAGAGCCGGTGCGCGATGGCGATCACGGTCTTGCCCTGCATCAGTGTGCCGAGTGACGACTGGATCGCCGCTTCGACTTCGCTGTCGAGCGCGGAGGTTGCTTCGTCGAACACCAGGATCGGAGCATCTTTGAGGATCACGCGCGCGATCGCGACGCGCTGCCGCTGGCCGCCGGACAGCTTGACGCCGCGCTCGCCGACATGGGCGTCGTAGCCGTGCCGGCCCTGCCAATCCTCGAGCTCGAGAATGAATTCGTGCGCGTGGGCGAGCTTCGCGGCGCGCACGATGTCCTCCTCGCTGGCGTCGGGCCGTCCGTAGCGGATATTGGCGCGGATCGAGCGGTGGAGGAGCGAGGTATCCTGTGTGACGACCGAGATTTGCGCGCGCAGCGATTCCTGCGTCAGGTCGGAAATGTCCTCGCCATCGATCAGGATCGAGCCGCCTTCGAGCTGAAAAAAACGCAGCAGAAGATTGACGACCGTCGATTTGCCTGCGCCGGAGCGGCCGACCAGGCCGATCTTTTCGCCGGGCTTGATCGTCAGATTGAAGTTTTGCAGTACGCCGACCTCGCGGCCGTAGCCGAAGCAGACATCCTTGAATTCGATGCGGCCGTCGCGCACCGTCAGCGGCTTGGCGCTTTCAGGATCGGGCAGTTGCAGCGGCTGCGCGATCGTGAGCATGCCCTCCTGCACAACCCCGATATCCTCGAATATCTCGGTGATGCGCATGGCGATCTGGCGCGACATGTTGGTGAGCTGCAGCGTCAGCGGCAGCACCATGGCGATGACGCCGACCTCGACGGCACCGTAGCGCCACAGCACCAAAGCCATCGCGCCCGATCCGGCGATAAGCAGCGCATTGAGCACATCGAGCAGCGCGCCGAACACGGTGAGCAATCGCTGCGAAGCCAGGAACAGGTCGACGTGGCGATCGACCGCGTTGCGCACATATTGGTCTTCGTCGCGAGCGCGGGCGAACAGCTTGACCGTGAGAATGTTGGTGTAGCTGTCGACAATGCGTCCCATCAGCGTCGAGCGCGCCACGGAACTCACCTTCGAGCGCTCGCGCATGCGCGGCACGAAATACAGCAGCAGCGCGGCGTAGCCCGAAAACCACAACAGGATCGGAACGGCGAGCCAGCGGTCCGCCGCTGCCGTCAGCGTGATGGCTGAGGCGCCGTAGACGATGATGTACCACAACGTGGTGATTGTGGCGGTCAGCGTCGAGCGCACCGACGGTCCGGTCTGCATGACGCGGTTGGAAATGCGCCCGGCGAAATCGTTCTGAAAAAACGCCCAGCTCTGGCGCACCACGTGCCAATGCGACTGCCACCGGATCAAGCCGGTGAACGGCGCGGCGATCGCCTGATTGGTGATGAGATAGCGCGTCAGTGTCACAGTCGGACGCACGACGAGCAGCACGATCGCCATGCCGGCGAGCCAGGGCCAGCCCTCGGCGAGGAAGCGATCGGGCGGCGTCTTCGTCACCATGGTGATGACGCGGCCCATGAACCACGGCACCGAGCTGTCGCTGAGCGCGACCAGCAGTTCCACCACGAACAGCGCCGCGAACAGCCACTTGGCCTGGCGGGCAAAATGCCAAAGGAAGGCGATCAGGCCGGCCGGTGGCTCCGGATGCTCCGGCGGCGCCGTCGGCGTCAAGAATCGCTCGAAAATTGCAAACATTTTCGGATGGTTACAGGCCGCGCCTAGGCGGCGTCAATCGGTGAGGGCCGCCGTTCACGGAATTGCGCGATTGGGGCCGTCACGACAGGACTGCTGACCTTTTAGGCAGGCACAACCCATGTCATCGTGCCGCTGAGGGAAACGCCAAGGAGAATACGATGAGACAGGCTGCGCTCGCCGGAGCGTTGGTTGTCGTCCTGTCCTGCGTTGCCGGCGCGCAGGCGGAAGATTATCCGTCACATCCCATCGTCATGGTTGTGCCGAACCCGCCCGGCGGTCCGACCGATACGCTGGCGCGCATCGTTGGCGACGGCATGAAATCATCGCTCGGCCAGCCGATCGTTATCGAGAATGTGACGGGCGCCGGCGGCACGATCGCAGGCGGACATGTCGCGCGTGCGACACCCGACGGTTACACGATCGAAGTCGGCAACTGGACGAGCCACGTCGGTTCCGCTGCGATCTATGCGGTCGAATATGACGTGCTCAAAGATTTGCAGCCGATCTCGTTGTTGGCGTACGCGCCGTTATGGATCGTCGGCAAAAATGCGCTGCCGCCGAAGAATGCGACCGAGCTCGTCACTTGGCTCAAATCAAATCCGAACCCCAGCACGTTCGCGACGGTCGGCGCCGGCAGCGCCGCGCATATCTGCGGCATCTTCTTCCAGCAGAAGACCGGCGCGCGGTTCCAGTACGTGCCCTATCGCGGCGCCGGACCGATCATTCAGGACATGCTGGCAGGCCATATTGATTTGTCCTGCCTTGATGCGTCGGCGACATTGCCCAGCGTCCAGTCCGGAGGATTCAAAGCCTACGCCGTGATGAGCGACAAGCGATGGTCGAGAGCGCCGGACACGCCGACAATGAATGAATCGGGGATCCCGGGGCTGACCATTTCCTTCTGGGAAGGGCTGTGGGCGCCGCGAAACATGCCCAAACCGGTGATCGATCGGCTTGAGATTGCGGTGCAGGCTTCACTGGCTGATCCTGCGGTACAGCAACGGCTCGAGAAGCTCGGCCAGGTTATCTTCCCGCGCGATCAGCAGACGCCCGAAGCGCTCGCGGCCTATCACAAGGCCGAGACCGAGAAATGGTGGCCGATCATCAAGCGCGCCGGCATCAAAGCCGAGAACTGATTGCGCCCGCCGTTTGAGGTCTGCGCGCGCGACTTGGGTTCACGCCTTAAGCGTTCACGCCTTAAGCGATAACCGGGCGGCGATCGAGGCGTCATGGTGTTGCGCGATCAGCGCCCAGCGTTCGCGCCCGCGCCATGCCGATCGATACTGCAGTCGCGGCAACAATGAGCGAAACGGCAAGCGCCACGGTGGCAATCAGTTCGAGTCCAACGGTGTGTCTCTTCGCTCGCCTCTTCTCGGCAATGTGCGACGAGAAACCGACCATCCTGGTCAGCTCTGTCATGACGATAATCCTTCGCGAATCAATGCAACCGGCGAAATATCGCGGCCGATACCGGCGCCGGTTCGTCCGGACTTTGGCGAAGCCGTTGACGAACAAAGGCAATTTCGTGGTTTTGGTTAATCAATCGTTAACGCCGCAGCCGGCTGCCCGCAAAACGGTAGGCGAGTGGGGCATTACTCGGCAGCGACGATTGCTGCGCGGATTGAAATCCATCGTCACGTGGCCACGTTCCGATGCCACCCGTTCGAGCCACGCCCGCACGGCCGGGAACGCCATCAGGTCGTAGTCGCACAGATGTGCCACGTGCGTATAGGCATAGAGTGCGATGTCGGCGATCGTGTACCGGCCAGCCGCGAAGAAGTCATTCAGCGCAAGATGCTTGTCCATGATTCCGAGTGCGCGATGACCTTCTTCCATCCAGTCCTCGAAGGCGTGGCTTTGCAGGTCGCGCCCGCCCTTGACCAGCGTGAGCCAGAAATACGCCGCACCGAGGTTGGGCTCCAGACTGTGCTGCTCGAAAAACATCCACTGCAAGGCCTCGGCACGCTCGATGCGGTCTTCGGGCGCAAGCGGTGAACCGCCGGCGAGGTACCACAGGATGGCGTTGGATTCGGCAAGGTAACGCCCCGGCGATACCTCCAACAGCGGCACCTGACCGCTCGGATTTTTGGCCAAGAACTCCGGCGTGTGGCTGTCACCCTTGAGAATATCGATTTCGATCAGGCGATAGGGAATATCGAGCTGGGCCAGCGCCAACCGCGCCTTATAGCTATTGCCCGAACGCTGCATTGAATAGAGCGTGAACATTGCCGCTCCGAACGTTGCTCTCCCAGGACTTGTCGTGCGGTACGACTTCCGCGACCGCACGGTTAACCGGGCGGGTGGGCCCCTACCGCCTGAAGGCGGCAATGCTGTGGCCGCGGCGATGAACTTCGCCGCCATTCATTCTCTTGCCAGCGGTACATCCAGGCGAGGATCGCGGCAATACGAATCTTCGTTAGTGGTCCGATTCTAACATTCGCCGCGCGTCACCATGCTCGGCGAAGGCCCGCCGGGCGATCAGGGCCGCGACGACGAGCAGGGCAAGGAAGCCGACCGGGGCTTTCACGAACGGGAAGATCAGCACCAGCAAGCACGCCAAGCCGATGCCGGCGCGTTCATGAGCCAAGAATCCGCGTTGGCCGCCAAGCCGGATCAGGAAAGCGAGCGGCACAGCGAGGACGACCAGGTCGTAAGTATAAAGATAGGGCGTCACCAGCAGCGTCGCGGTGCCGAGCTCCGCCGCCTTGATCTCATAGGACAAGCGGTTGCTGCGCCAAACGGCGGCCGTTACGCCCGCTGCAACGAGAGCAAACACGGCTTGCACGGTCCACGCCAGCGCCTCGCTGCCGCCCAGCATGCGGGTGAGTCCGAAAGCCGTCTGCAGCTTGTCCCAATCGGCGAAGCCCTTGGAGAGAAAGGCCTCCGATGTGTGCGAGATATTGCCAAAAAAGGCCTGCCAGCATGCGCTGCCGAAAGCGAGCCATGAGGCGCCGGCCATCAGCGACGCAACGATGCCCGCAGTGATGAACACGCGCCATCGCCCGCTCATCGCAAGTGCAATCGGAAACAACAAACCGAGATGCGGCTTACAGGTGAGGAGCCCAAGCAGCACGCCCGCAATCGTCGGCCGCCGATCCATGAGGATGAGCGCGCCGCCGATCAGAGCCGCGGTGACAAATCCGTTCTGCCCGACGATAAAGTTCGCCAGCACGGCCGGAAACGCTGCGGCGAGCAAATAGCCGTTGCGGTCGCCGATGATGGCGCGGATCGCCGCCACATAGGCCGGAAAGGTAGCGAAGGCCCAGAACGCAAAGGCGCTCGCGTAAGGCATGAGCGACAGGACGGCGGCAACAAACAAAAACGTCGGCGGATAGTGCCAACCGAAATAGCCGTCGAACGGGTGGCCGACCGCGCTGTTCTCGATGAGCTTGTGGGTCGGCCAGTCGTAGGCCGCAGCGGCATGGCCCGCGAGTGCAAGGCGGCCCGCGGCCCAAACAGCGACGAAGTCGGAAGCGACGCCGCCGCCATTCGGCGCCGTCAGCCATATGCCCTCAAGGTAGGATGCGGCGAGATAGACCGCATACGCCACGACGAGGGCGAAACAGACAAGCTCGACCGGCCGTGCCAGCTTGGGGCCGCGCTCCGAAGATATTTCGTAGATGGCCATCGGCGGCCAAGCCTCGCTGGGGGTCACGCCAAAGCTAGACCTGGCGGTCTTGAAGAACTCTTAAGTGCGGTGAAAACGCTTTATCCGCCCGGCGTTGTGGAACGATTTAGGCTGGCGGACGGGTGGCCTGCAGGCCGCGAGCCATCGGCAGCGTGAGGTCCAATTGAGTTTGCCGCAGGATCAGGATGAAGGCCGCCAGCATGGCCGGAACGCCGATTGGAATGAGGCTGATTTGGGCGACACTGCGGGCGAACAGTGGCACCAGCCAGAGCGCCGCCAGCACGGTCTTTTCCCACGCGCCAAAGCCGCGCAGCAGACCGTCACGGGCGAGAAAGGCGATGGCTGGCGCCAACGCCACCATGTCGTAATCGAAGCTGTAGGGTGTCGCGAGAATCGCAGCGAGGCAAAGTGCGGCTGCTTTGTTTGAGTAGGGAGCGCTGCTGCGCCACAGCCAAACAAGCGCTGCGCCAAGCGCGATGGTGAAAGTTCCTTGCAGCGCATAGGCGAGCGGAATCGGCGCTCCCCACATGCGAGCCCAGGAAAAGACGGTCTGGATCTTGTGCCACCCCGTATTGCCCTGTTCGAGCACGACCTCCCGCGTGAATTGGGTGGACACCAGAAACGCGTGCCACACTGGCGCGCCGAACGCGAACGTTGCGGCGAGCGTCAGGACCATGACCGTAGCGGCGGCGGCTGCGAAGCAGCGCCAGCGTCCGCTCGCCGCCAGCACGATGGGGATCATCAGGCCGAATTGCGGCTTGTAGACCAACAGCCCAAACAGAATTCCGGCAACGAGCGGCCGCCGATCGAGAACGACCAGCGCGCCCCCGATCAGTGCAGCGGTGAGAAAGCCATTCTGGCCGTGACCGACATTGACCAGCACTGCCGGAAAGGCGAGCGCAAGCAGCAGCCAGAGCGACGATCGCGTCAGTTCTGACGATACGGAGTCCGGGTTCTCGGTTCGCGGGCCCGCCGAAGACGACCGAAGGATCGCGCGGATCGCGAGGAGATAAAGGCCGAGCGTCACCGCCTGCCAGACGAACAGCGCGATGCCGTACGGCATCAAGGCAAGGGCCGTGGCGATGAAGAGAAAGTATGGCGGATAGTGCCACCCGTAGAACGGCGTTGCTTCGCCGAAGATGGCACGCTCGCGGGCTTGCTGCTGGGCCGGATCGAACGGCGCATCGGGGTTGCCATCGAGCACAGAGGTGCCGGCTGCGTAGACATCCGAAAAATCCGTTCCGAGCGGCCGGCCTTGGAGGTCGACGCCGTTTCTTGCGGTCACGACCAAATACAGAATGCTGGCCACGGAGGCGATGAGCAGCATGCAGGCGACGAGCCGGATGCGCTCGGGCGTCACCCAGTCGCCCCGTCGCAAAATATCCAACGCCTTGCTCATTTCGGCTGCCGTATTGGATCGTTCGACGTGCATTAGGCCAGCCGAGCCTTAACAGCGCGTTGCGCGAGGGGATGCTTCGACCTAATGCCGCAAATTTGAGTGTTTTTTCCGGATTCGACGCTTGCCTGGACGCGACCGGCGCTTTACCAAGCACGCGCTCGAAGAGGGTATTTGGAGAATCGCAATGGCCTTTCTTGCGGACCAGCTCAAGCGCATCAAGCCGTCGGCGACGATCGCCGTGACGGACAAGGCGCGCGCCCTCAAGCAGGCCGGCCGTGACGTCATCGGTCTCGGCGCCGGCGAACCTGATTTCGAGACGCCGGACAACATCAAGCTGGCGGCGATCCGGGCGATCACCGAGGGCAAGACGTCGAAATACACCGCCGTCGACGGCATGCCTGAGCTCAAGGCTGCGATCGCCCGCAAGTTCAAGCGCGAGAACAAGCTCGACTACAAGCCCTCGCAGATCATCGTCGGCACCGGCGGCAAGCAGGTGCTCTACAACGCGCTGATTGCGACCATCAATCCCGGCGACGAGGTGATCATCCCGGCGCCGTATTGGGTGAGCTATCCCGACATGGTGCTGCTTGCCGGCGGCGAGCCGGTCGCGGTGACGACCACGATGGAGACCGGCTTCAAGATGAAGCCTGAAGCGCTCGAGAAGGCGATCACGCCGAAGACCAAGTGGATCATCTTCAACTCGCCGTCGAATCCGACCGGCGCCGCTTACACGCGCGATGAGCTGAAAGCCGTGACGGACGTGCTTTTGCGTCATCCGCACGTCCACATCATGGCGGACGATATGTATGAGCATCTCGTCTACGACGACTTCACGTTCTTTTCGCCGGCGCAGCTCGAGCCGCGACTCTACGACCGCACGCTGACGGTGAACGGCGTATCGAAGGCTTATTGCATGACCGGCTGGCGCATCGGCTATGCCGGCGGCCCCGAGGCGCTGATCAAGACGATGGCGATGATCCAGTCGCAATCGACATCGAATCCGACGGCGGTGGCGCAATGGGCTGCGGTCGAGGCGCTCGACGGACCGCAGGATTTCATCGCCAAACACAACAAAATCTTCAAAGAGCGGCGCGACCTCTGCGTCTCCATGCTGAATCAGGCGAACGGCATTCAGTGTCCGAAGCCCGAAGGTGCGTTCTATGTTTATCCGTCCTGCGCGGGGACGATCGGCAAGACGGCGCCTACCGGCAAGAAGCTTGCGACCGATGAGGATTTCGTCACCGAGTTGCTGGAAGCCGAAGGCGTCGCGGTGGTCCAAGGCACGCCGTTCGGCGTCGGGCCGGCATTCCGCATCTCATACGCCACCGCCACAAGTGCTCTGGAAGAGGCGTGCACGCGCATCCAGCGCTTCTGCGGGAATTTGCAGTAGGACCGTCAGCCGTGCGGTCTCGCTGCCGTCGGCTTCCCTGCCGATTGGCTCCGGACGGCGACGAATGCGGCGATAACGCCGCATCGTCCAAAAGGACAGGGGACGGCTGCTTCGTTGTCGCCTACTATGTTTTTTCAAGGCCCGCCGGGCGGGCCGGGTGAGGGGAGAGTCCATATGCTTCGCACTGCCTCTACGGCAGCAACCATCGCGGCTGCAGCATTCGCAATTGTTTTGACGACGCCTGTTCACGCGCAGCCGCGACGCGTGCAGGTTGGCACGCTCGAATGTTCGCTGTCGGCCAGCATCGGCTTGCTTGTCGGTTCGCAGAAAAACGTCAATTGCAATTTCAAGGCCGATAATGGTCCTCCCGAAGCCTATACGGGGACGATGACGCGTATTGGTCTCGATGTCGGCGTGACCGGCGGCGGCGCGATCATTTGGGCGGTTTTTGCTGATACCAATCGATATTCCGGCATGCTCACCGGCACCTACGCGGGTGCGACGGCGGAAATGTCGGTCGCCGCGGGTCTCGGCGCCAACGTTCTCGTGGGCGGATCGAATCGCACGGTGGCGCTGCAGCCGCTGTCGGTGCAGGGACAGGTCGGGCTCAACATAGCGGCCGGCATCGGCGCGCTGGAACTTCACCTGGCGCGCTGAGCGTCTTGCGCTTCCGGCTGCCGCGCTTGCGCGGCCGGCAGCGTCGATGCGCGCAATGTCGCGCCCCTTGACCAGCCCCGTCGCCGCCTGAAACGATGCTTTGGCGTGGCCCGCACCGGAACGACGGGTCCGCTGCCGGGAGGCGGTCATGGCAACGAACGGTACCAATGGTACACGAGCGGCCGGTGCGCGGTGCGTCGCGCTGGTCGGTCCCTTCCAGAGCGGCAAAACTACGCTGCTCGAAGCAATTCTTGCGCGCACCGGTGTCATCCCGCGCCAAGGCACCGTCGAGGCCGGCAACACGGTCGGCGATGCCAGCAAGGAAGCGCGCCACCACCGCATGAGCGTCGAACTCACGGTCGCCACCACGAACTTCATGGGCGACTCCTATTCTTTTCTCGACTGTCCCGGCTCGGTCGAGTTCATCCACGACACGCGCGCTGTGCTGCCGGCGATCGACGTGGCCGTGGTCGTGTGCGAGATGGACGAAAAGAAAGTCCCGCAGCTCCAACTCATCCTGCGCGAACTCGAAGAACAGAAAATCCCGCGCATCCTGTTCGTCAACAAGATCGACAAGGCTGACGCCGGCGTCCACGATGTTCTCAAGCTGTTGCAGCCGGCTTCGCGCACCAAGCTGATCCTGCGGCAGATTCCGACGTTCGCCAACGAGCTGATTACGGGCTTTGTCGATCTCGCGCTCGAACGGGCTTTTGTCTACAAGGAACATGCTCCCTCGGAGGTCATTCCGCTCGAAGGCGATGCCGCCGATCTCGAGAAGACGGCGCGCTTCTCGATGCTGGAGGCGCTCGCCGATCACGACGACGAGCTGATGGAGCAATTGCTCGAAGACATTCAGCCGCCGCGCGACAAGGTCTTCGACGATCTCACGCGCGAATTGCGGGAAGGCCTTGTTTGCCCGGTTCTGATGGGAACGGCGACGCGCGCCAACGGCGTGCTGCGGCTTCTGAAGGCGCTGCGCCATGAATTGCCCGGAATCGAGGAAACCGCAAAGCGTCTCGCGGTCAAGCCATCCGGCGAGGCCGTCGCCTACGTGCTCAAGACGCAGCACACGACGCATGGCGGCAAAATGTCGATCGCGCGGATGCTGGCGGGCCAGGCCGGCGACGGCACGACCTTGCTCACAGGCGACGACGAGGCCGGTCGTGTCGCCGGCGTGTTCAAGCTTGTCGGCCAGAGCAGTGAAAAGCGCGGACCGGCGACGGTCGGCGAAACCGTCGCGTTCGCCAAGCTCGACAAGGCGAAGACCGGGGACACGCTGTCGACGGGCAAGCAGGCTCATCCGGCGCTCGCCAAGGTCGAGGCCTATCCGCCCGTGCTCGCCATCGCGATTTCGGCGAAGGAGCGCAAGGACGATGTGAAACTCGGCCAGGCCCTCAACAAGATCGTCGAGGAGGATCCATCCGTTACGATCGTGCACAATCCTGAGACCCACGAAGTGGTGCTGTGGGGGCAAGGCGAGATGCACCTGCGGGTCACGACCGAACGATTGAGCGATCGCTACGGTGTTGCCATCGAACGTCGCCAGCCCAGCGTCGGCTACCGTGAGACCATCCGCAAAGGCGTCGTCCAGCGCGGACGCCACAAGAAACAATCAGGCGGCCACGGCCAGTACGGCGACGTTGTGCTTGATATCAAGCCGATGCCGCGCGGCTCGGGTTTTTCGTTCGAGGAGAAGATCACGGGCGGCGTGGTGCCGCGCAACTATATTCCGTCGGTCGAGGAGGGCATCATCGATGCCCTCAAGCACGGTCCGCTCGGCTTCCCGGTGGTCGATCTCACGGTGGCGCTGATCGACGGCTCGTATCACACCGTGGATTCCTCCGACATGGCGTTCCGCACCGCCGGCCGCATCGGCATCGCCGAAGGTCTGCCGCAATGTCAGCCGGTGCTGCTTGAGCCGATCGATATGGTCGAAATCTTCTGTCCCACCGAAGCGACCGCGAAGATCAATGCCCTGATGTCCGGGCGTCGCGGCCACATCCTTGGCTTCGATACGCGCGAAGGCTGGGACGGATGGGACGTCGTGCGCGCGATGATGCCTGAGGCGGAGATTGGCGATCTCATCGTCGAAATCCGTTCCGCGACCGCCGGCGCCGGCACCTTCACGTTCAAATTCGACCACATGGCCGAACTCACCGGCCGCACCGCCGACCAGATCGTCGCGGCGCGCCGCGCAGCCGAGTAGGTCATCTCCATGCCAGCCTACTGGGTCGCCCGCTCGAAGATCAACGATCCGGCCGCCTACAAGAAATATACCGATCTGGTGCCGGCCATCATTGCCAAATACGGCGGCAAGGTTCTGGCGCGCGGCGGACGTTTCCAGATCATGGAAGGTCCGCACAAATTTCATCGCTTCGTGGTGATCGAGTTTCCGACGTTCGAGCAGGGCGTCGCCTGCTTTACCTCGGATGATTACAACAAGGCCGCAGCGTTCCGCCGCGATGGGGCGGGCGAGGTCGAAACCATCATGGTCGACGGCGGCGACGCGACGGCGTAGCACGTGTACTCGTAAACCCGGGCTCGGTGAGCGGACTCAATGTCCGCTTCGTCCCGGGAGCGACCCAATTGCTGCGCATCATCGAATGACGCGATGTGTCATGAGTGGCCGTGAGCTGGTGCCGCAAACTACAGCAAGTGTTGAAATGCTTATTCGATCACCTTGTCGGCGCGTAAAGCGATTTCAGTTGGGAGATCGAGTCCGATCGTCCTTGCGGTTTTGAGGTTGACTATCAGTTCGAAGCGCGTCGGCTGCTCGACCGGAATGTCCGAAGGCTTTGCGCCGCGCAAGATCTTGGCCGCGAGTCGTGCGACTTGACGAAAGATTCCAGTGAATCGCGGACCGTAGGCCAAGAGGCCCCCTTCTTCCGCAATTTCGGGCCATTCGTAGATTGCTGGCAGCTGCAATCGGACAGGATACCCGACAACCACAGCACGATTGGGATAGGCGCCGAACAAGGGCGACGCGAGCACGTTGAGCGCACCTGCGCCCGCCGCCTTTGCCTGCTCCATTGCGGGAGCTATGTCGTCCGGGTTGGCAACGGCGAAAACCGAAAGTTCAATCCCGTGCGCCTGTGCGGCATCGTGCAGCGACTGCAAATGCCGCGCTGGGGTTATTTTGGCATCGGCCAAGATTGCAACCCGGCGCGCAGTCGGCACCGCCTCGATCAGAATATCCAGCCGCTTGCTATCGAGTTCTGGGGCGAGAATGCTGACACCGGTAGTGTTGCCACCCGGCCGGGCGAGTGAGGTCACCAATTTTTCCGCGACCATGTCGCTTGAGACTGCGATGATAGGCAAGGTCTTGGTTGCCGCCTGGACGGCGCGGGTAGCAACTTCCCCGCCGCTGTAAATCGCGTCGGGCGCTGCCTTGACGATGCTCACTGCCAGTTCGGTTGCTTGGTCGCTGCGCAGATCGAATCCGCCCGGAATGATTTCGAGGTTCTGACCCTCGACAAATCCATTAAGCCGGAGTTCGTCAAGAAATGCGACAGTTGGCGGGGCAACTCGACCGCTAGGATTTAGAAAGCCGATTCTATAGCCGCGGCCGGCCTGCTGCGCGCTCACGGCGGGCGGCCAAGCAGCAGCGAACCCGGCGATACCGGTAATGAAATCGCGGCGTCGCATTGCTCCCTCAAGCGTAAGTTCGGCGTCAGTCATGAGTTGCTACGCAGGCGATCAAATCAGGAATTTGCGGCCAACGAAAGTGGGGGGCCAATGGTCTGTGCGCGTAGCAGCAATCTAGCGGCGCGCATGGCGCCTGAGGGTCATTTTCGACCGATGCAGCCGTTTTGTCTGTTGGTTCATATCCTCTTCGCCCCCATAAGCGGACCTGTGGCTGCGCGTTGGTGATTCCGCTCCCTCATTTCACGAGACGCGTTCACTCCACTTTGATATGCGCGAAGTTGATGACCTTGGCCCACTTGTCGGTTTCGGCTGCGACGATTTTGCCGACGTCGGCCGGCGAACCGATAACCTCGGCGCTGCCGAGATCGTCAAACCGCTCCGGGCCCTAGCCGCGAAAGTTGGGCAGGCGTGAAGGGCCGTCAATCACAGCTTTTCAGAAATTCCCGCATGCGTGGCGAAATTCTTCCAAAAATCAAACTCGGTGACGACCTGTTTCCTGAACGCCGCGGGCGTATTGCCCGCCGGCGTGAGATCAACCCTGGCGAATAGCTCCTTCGCTTGCGGCTGGAGAAGAGCCTGATTGACGGCGCTGTTGAGCTTGGCAACGATCGCTTCGGGCGTTTTTGCAGGCGCCAGTAGGCCGATCCAGGTGGTTAGCGAGAAGTCTGGAACGCCCGCCTCGCCAAGCGTCGGTGCGTCCGGGAAGCCTGGATCGCGATGAGGCGCAATCGTCGCCAAGGCTTTTATGCCGACGGATTTTCCTCCGTGCATGACAACGCTTGCTGGAGGAATGGCGAACAAGACCTGGCCGGAGGCTACGGCCAAGTCTCCTTCGGCCGTAGACTTGTAGGGGACGCGCGTGAATTTCAGTCCGGTTTTTTGCGCAAGGTATTCAGAGACGAGCCAGTCGACCGATGCGACGGACGCGTAAGTGGCCTTGTCCGGATTGGCTTTGCAATAGTCGATGAAGTCACGAATGGTCTTGATCGGCGAATCGGCTCGAACAACAAACATCAGCGAGCCGGTGACCAGCTGGCTGACGGGCGTAAAATCGTTGGCGATGTCGAATGGCAGGTTCTCGTAGACGGCCCCGCCCATGAGCAGAGCGCCGTTCCCCGTGACAAGCAGCGTGTAGCCATCGGGCCGGGCGTGGGCGACATACTCATCGCCAACGATCCCTGCGGCGCCGGCCTTGTTCACGACGATGACCGACTGGTTCAGGGTCGTGGACAAAGACGGCGCCAGAAGACGCGCGACGATATCGACGATGCCGCCGGGCGCAAACGGGGCAATCAGCGTTACAGGGCGCTCTGGATAATCCGCTGCTCGCGCTCGCCGGGACGCAAACGCAACGGTCGCAACGCAAGGCGCTGCCGCAACGAAGCGGCGGCGAGAAATGCCTGTGGTCATTAGAGCGTTCCCCCTCGGAGCTGAACTTAAGAGCTGTGCGCGTATTTGGGCGTGGCGTGCGGCCGCGCGAACTGGTTGTCCGGGTACGGCAGGCCGAGATTTTCGCGGAGCGTTCGGCCTTCGTAATGCAGGCGGAAAAGGCCGCGCCTTTGCAGCTCGGGGATGACGAGGTCGACGAAATCCTTGAGCGATCCGGGAAGGACCGGCGGCATAACATTGAAGCCGTCGGCCGCGCCGCCGGAAAACCACGACTCGAGTTCATCGGCGATCTGTGCCGGCGTGCCGAAAATCTGCCGGTGACCGCGAGCCCCGGCCATCCGCATATAGAGCTGACGGATCGTCAGGTTATCCCGTCGTGCCATCTTGACCAGAAGCGCCGGGCGGCTCCCGACGATGTGCTGCTCCAGGTGGGCGGGCAGCGGCTCGTCAACCGGATATTGCGTGATGTCATAATTGAGAAAGCGGGACAGAAACTTTGCCCCGACTCGCGGATGAATGAGGGACTGAAGCTTGTCGTATTTTTCGCGGGCTTCTTCCTCGGTGCGGCCGACCATCGCGTAGATGCCGGGCATGATGAGCACATGCTCAGGCATGCGGCCGTACCGCGCTAATCGGCCTTTGACATCCGAATAAAATGCCTGCGCGTCCTCGATGGTCTGGTGCGCCGTGAAAATGACCTCCGCCGTCCTCGCCGCCAACTCCTTGCCGTCATCCGAGGAGCCGGCCTGTACCATGATCGGGCGGCCCTGCGGCGATCTCGCGACGTTGAGCGGGCCCCGCACGCGGAAAAACTCTCCCTTGTGATCGAGCACGTGAAGTTTGTCCGGATCGAAAAAGCGCCCGGATTCCTTGTCGCGAATGAACGCGTCATCCTCCCAGGAATCCCAGAGGCCGCGAACGATATCGGCAAATTCTTCGGCTCTTTTATAGCGGTCGCCGAGAGCCATGTGCGCGTCGCGGCCAAAATTCTGGGCCTCGAACGGCTGCATGGACGTAACGAGGTTCCACCCCGACCGTCCTCCGCTGATGACGTCGAGACCCGCAAACCGGCGAGCGATGTGATAAGGCTCGTCGTATGTCGTCGTTGACGTACAGACCAGGCCGATATGGGTGGTCATCGTCGCGAGCGCCGAGAACAGCGTAATGGGCTCGAACCGTGTGACAAACGAGGACATGCAAAGGTCTTCAGGATCGTCCTGAGCGACGCCAACGACATCCGCCGAAAACAGCATGTCGAACAAACCGCGCTCCGCTATCCTGGCGATTTCGACCATGTGGGGAAAGTTGACGTCGGCGGCCTCGGCAACTTCGGGATGGCGCCAAGCTGAAAGATGATGCCCGTGCGCCTGGATGAACGCGCCAAGCCTCATCTTGCGTTTCTGCTGGCCTTGCGAACCCTCCATCCCATCCTCCCCTACGGCAGATTTTCAATTGCGGCAGCCATCAGGGTCTGTGCAATTGCCTACTCGTGCAAGCGTTCAGCTCTGAGTCACCGATGAGCTGAATCTGGATTTCCCGAATGAGCCGGGAACCGGTGGCGGTCCCCCGGACCTCGCCGAAAGACATCAACGCTCATCGGTCAGGACGCGGCGGCCAGTTCGCGAGTCACACCGGGAAAACTGCCCTGGCGCTTTGGCAGGCCGAGGTTACCTCTCAGGGTGCTGCTTTCATATTCGCTGCGGAACAGTTTGCGCCGCTGCAATTCCGGGATGACCAAGTCGACAAAGTCGTTCAAGCCGCCCGGGAAGAACGGCACAATCACGTTGAAGCCGTCGGCGGCCCGTTGTTCCACCCATTGCTGCATCGTGTCGGCGATTTCAACCGGTGTTCCAACCAGTTCGAGGTGCCCGCGCGCTCCGGCAAATTTCTGATAGAGCTGTCGAATGGTCAGATTTTCCCGTTTTGCCATTTCGACCATGACGTCCGAGCGGCTGCTGACAACATCGTTTTGGGGCAACTCAGGCAGCGGACCATCGAGTGGATAGCCGGTGAGATCGAAGCCGATGCGCCGCGACAACAGGCCGAGACCGACCTCCGGATGGATCAGATCCAGCATGCGTTGATATTTTTCTTTGGCCTCATCGGCGGTACGGCCCACCGTGACGGCCAGGCCCGGCATGATTTTGAGGTGGTCGGGATTGCGGCCGTATTTTGCCATGCGGCCTTTCAGTTCGGCGTAGAACGCCTTGCCGCCTTCAATCCGGTGCTGCGCCGCAAACACAACCTCGGCGGTTTCCGCCGCAAGTTCGATACCATCGTCGGAGGCTCCGGCCTGGACCAGGACCGGCTGGCCTTGCGGGGACCGCGGCACGTTTAACGGCCCTCTCACGTCGAAATACTTGCCGTGGTGATCGAGGACGTGCATTTTTTTGCGATCAAAAAACACGCCGGATTCGCGGTCGCGAAGGAAGGCGTCGTCATCCCAGCTCTGCCAAAGCCCGTTGACAACTTCGGCAAACTCGCGGGCACGGCGATAGCGTTCGGTCTTGGGAGGATGCGAGACGCGGCCGAAGTTTTGCGCCTCGGTTTCGTTGCCGGACGTGATCAGGTTCCAACCGGCACGGCCCTCGCTCACAATATCGAGCGAAGCAAACTTGCGCGCCAGCGCGAAAGGTTCCTCATAGGTGGTGCTCGCCGTACAGACCAGGCCAATATTGCGGGTGAATCCGGAGAGCGCCGCCATCAAGGTGAAAGGCTCAATCCAGGCGACATAGTGCATGCGATGCAGGCCGTCGGGATGAGTGGTCCAGGCGCTCTGTGTGTCGGCTGCAAACAGCATGTCAAAACGGCCGCGCTCAGCGGTCTGCGCCATCTCGACAAATCGGTGGAAATTGATGCCGGCATCGGCGTGTGAATCAGGATGGCGCCACGATGCCACGTGGTGGCCGACCGGTCTGACAAACAATCCGAGCTTCATGTGATTGGCGTGATTGCCCATGATCCGTTTCCTCTTGGCGCGAGCTCCGGCTTTCCCTCGGCGAAAGCGCCCGTAATGGTAACACGAACGGCGTTGCGACGTACGGCAAAGCAAAAGCTGCGCGCGACTTTTCGCTTTACGAATTTTCTTTCCCTCCGCCTTGGCCAAGTCAAGGCGGTTTACCGCTGCCCTGACCAATCATCACCGCATGGTCGGATGGCGAACGAATTCGGCGCCTTTCTTGACCCCCGGAAAGGCCAGCGTGCGGCAAAAGTTTGAGGTGTGTACGCGTGTAGTATCGAATCCGGACCGTGCTGGTTGAGGTCGCCAATGCCGCAGCGTTTCCAGCCGCCGAATGTGAAATATGAATTTGAAATAAATGACAAAAGCGACCGCCAGCAGAAGTCAGGGATTTGCTCGGCCAATTTTCCCCGTACCAGTCGAGGAAGCTACACCCTACTACACTGCGGCAATGATGGGTGTGTTGTGCCTCACGGCAAATCTAGGTTGCCGATGGTCGAACCGGGTCTTGCTTCAGAAACCATTTTTTCTAAAATCGAGAGCAGGTTATCGGGCTGTCCGGGTCGGCCTTTATCGTGTCTGACTATGCCCTGATGGCAAGCATGAGCGGCTTAACGCCCAGGATATTGATGACGCGGGTCAGATTGTAGGCGAGCACGTGCAGTGCCATTTCCGTGGCGACCTTCGGCAGGCGCTTCGTCAGGAAGTGAGTTGCGCCCATTCTCATCTTCAGCGTACCGAACGGATGCTCCACCGTCTCGCGTCGTTGACGCATTTTCTCTGGATGTTCGTCGAGCCGGCGCTGCACCGCTCCACAACGTGCTCATGCTCCCAGCGCGAGATTTTGCGGTCTTTGCCGGTCGTGCATCTGCTTTTTATGGCACAGTACCGGCAGCATTGGTCCAGTAGCGGTGCAGGACTAATCCGTGTTCCTCAATCTGTAGTGGTTGGCCAGCCGTTCACCGGCCGGACAAATGTAAACATTGTCCTCCGCCACATAGCGGAAATCGTGTTTGGCATCGTCCTTCTGCTTTGAGTGCGAGGTCATTGGTTTTGGCAGGGTGACTGTGATGCCGGCTCGTCGCAGGCCAAATCTCTGGGCCGCTGAAATAGCCGCGATCGGCGATGCATCGACCTCCCTTCCAGCGTCGCTTTGGCCTGCTTTGCCATATGAGCAAGCTGTGCCCGGTCGCTGCCGACGTTGGTCACCTCGTGAGTGATGATGAGATGAGCTTGGTATCAACGGCGACCTGGACATTGTAGCCCACAACGCCGGACCCCGGCCGCTCGTCGCCATCGAACGGGAGTCGGTCGGTCAGTGATATCTGTTGGTCCGGTGCTGCCAGCACCGCGCCTTGAGACTATGCAGGCGTTGCACCTCCTGCTTAGCCTCGCAACCTTCTCCTTGAGGCGGACCGTCTGTCTCACGCCCTCCGTGGCCTGCCGTCGGCGCTATCAAGCTGCTGCATAGCGGGCATGCTCTCCTCGATTTGGGCAGGCGTCGCTCCATCTTGGCCCTGGTGAAGTTCCTGTCCCGGTTGTTCACGCTAACTGCTGCCATCAATCACGACACTCGCGTCGCGAAAGGTCCAAGGTGGCACGAAGTGAACTGAGCGCATACCTTGAGTGGCACCGCCATAGTCTGCGGTCGGCGTCGTCTGTGGTCCCAACGGCCTTGCCACATCACCTCGCATGCGTCCAGCTCCGCTCGCGCGCTCGACGACCGTGGGTAGCGTACGCAGCTCAGCAGCCGTGTACGAGGGCGCAGTCACTCTGGGCGCACCTCATCCAGAGCGCGTCGAGTCTCGCAACATCGTCACTGCCGGTGCTCTCGTCACAGTCAGCGCACTCCGACAGCGTCGTCTGTCCGCGATCGCGCCTCCAACGCTCACCGACCCCCAGCAGTAAATCACACGCGGAGTAAATCACAGACGGCGCGTTTTTACACAGCCAGGGTCATTTTCGACCGATGCAGCCCGTTTTGTCTGCCGGTTGATATCCGCTTCGCCCCCATAAGCGGACCTGTGGCCGCGCGTGGGTGGCGCCGCGCCCTCATTTCACGAGACACGCTCACTCCACTTTGATGTGCGCGAAGTTGATCACCTTGGCCCACTTGTCGGTCTCGGCCGCGACGATTTTGCCGAAGTCGGCCGGCGAACCGATAACCTCGGCGCTGCCGAGATCGTCAAACCGCGCCTTGATTTTGGGATCGGCCAACACGGCGTTGACCGCCTTGTTGAGCGTGTCGATGATTTCGGCCGGCGTGTTCTTCGGCGCACTGATGCCGGTTACGCCGGTCACCTCATAGCCGGGAAGAAATTGCGCCATGGCCGGAATATCCGGCAGAAGGTCCATCGGCGCAGCCGCGGTAACCGCCAATGCGCGCAATTTGCCGCTGCGGATATATCCGATCGTAGACGGCACCGGGTCGAACATGACCTGGACACGGTCGCTCAACAAATCGGCCTGGGCGGCGGTCTCGCCATTGTACGGCACATGAAGCAGATCGACGCCGGCCATCATCTTGAAAAGCTCCGCAGCCATATGGGTCAGGTTGCCGTTGCCCGTCGACGCGACATTGATCTTGCCGGGATTGGCCTTGGCGTAGGCGATGAACTCGGGAACCGTCTTGGCGGGAAATGATGGATGAACCACCATCACGAACGGGGAGCCGCCGATGCTGGCGACCGGAGCCGTGTCGCGGATGAAATTGTATTTGAGATCCTTGAAGAGCGTCGCGTTGATCACGTTCGGAGCGGTCACCAGCAGCAGCGTATAGCCGTCGGGCGCTGCCCTCACGACCAGCTCGGTGCCGACGCTGGCGCTGCCGCCCGGCCGATTCTCAACGACGAAGGGCTGGCTCAAGCGCTCGGAGAGCCGTTCCGCGATCATGCGGGCGTAGATGTCGGGAGTGCTGCCGGCGGGAAGCGGCATGATCAGTCGCACCGGCCGCGTTGGATAGGTTTGCGCCAGCGCGACGGATGGCAGCGCGGGCAGTGCGGCGATGCCGGCCGCCAAGCGCAGAAACCGACGGCGTGCAGGCAACATGGCGTTTCCCCCAAAGCATTCGTGTGGCTCGCGATCGGCGAGCCGCACATCGTGCGCATCTTAGGGGTCGAGTGTCGAGTGGGTGGTTAAGCCGCCGCTCGAGGTTCGCCGCCACCTGGCGGCGGAACGGCGCAGGCCATCGGCGGCGGGGTCGGTAGGTTCATTGCTAAATCCGCGGGACGAAGCTATTGATTGCAGAAAAGTCGCAAGAGGAGGGGAAGGCTCATTCCACTTCGATTTCAATCGCGGGCGCAATTGCTACGGCGGCGGCGATAGGCGTATATACGTCCACATCAATCCCTCGCGCATCGAGCGACATTACCAGCGAGTATCGAGCCCGATCATTATAGCGCCTTTCGCGTCCCCGGGTCTTCCACCATCCTGTGATGGGATATATTGCTATCTCATCGCGCGTAGCAAGATCTGCTGCGCTGCCTTCCCAAACGTCACAGTGCAAGGATCCGGCGCTTATGCTTTTTGGCCCTAGCAGCCATCCTTCATCTTGCACTCGGGGCTAACTTCCACGTCAGCGTCTTCCTCATCGACGCTCTCGAGATCGTCACATGGGCACGAAATGCGTCTCTGTCTTCGTCGCGGCGCTTGAGATCGAACCGTAGCCCAAATGACTGATAGGTTCGCGCGTACCGAGTTCCCGCCGCGCCAGGATTTGGTTCGATGTAATAGGAAAGCGTAACTTTAAGCCGCACAGTTTGGTTGTAGATTTGCTCGAATGCTTCGCGAGGCCATGGAATTTTATAGTAGTGAATCTCGTTCGTAATCACAGAATAAGCACGTTTTCCGCCTTCCTTCGTTACAATCTTGCGCCTGAAAGGTTGAATGGTATTTTGCGCTATCAGCGCCACATCGTTGCGCGCAGAGGTAAGGGCCCGCGCGAGAATGGGAACCCCATAGCCGAACTGCCGTATCCATGCAGTCCGGTCGGATCGTCTGCTCGAATTGTTGAGAGCTTGCTGCATTGGCTCGCGCCAATCGGCCGAGTGTACTAAAAGCGCGCGAACCGTTTCTCGCCAGAATTAGGATTTTTGGCTTCAATCGTAGCTGTCATTCTGGCAGCTTGTGCAACCGCGGCACTCGTCATATTGAATTCGACAAGAGGGCGCTCTTCGAGGTCCTTCCCAGTCGTAAGAATTGACAGGCTCTCAAGCCCTTCGACGCAATCCAAGTTTGCTGGGTTTACTGCGACGTTACCTGCCTCGAACAGGACTTCCGGTTTGAGCGGGGTGGTGGCATCGTCCCATTAAGCGAAGTCCTACTGTACGGGCTACGGGAACCTGCCGCCACAAGTGCTTCGTAACCTTCATAACCCGCGTCATCGATTTGTGTCCTCTCGGTGAATCACCAACTGTTATGGCATTCCACGCTTGTGCAGGGTCCTCTATTGGGATCTGAGTAGATCGTCTTGAGTCTCGGTCTCCCTGATGGCCTGTAATATTTCCTGAGGCGAGCACTACTAAGCGCTTTGGCTTATCAATCGCCTCATCTCCTTCGTCTCCGCGCATCGCTCCAGCACAAATCTGGTCTACAGCAGCACTCCATGTGGTCGGTCTAGACGCATCCTGCGCATCGCTCGTCACCGCACAACAAATTGTCCGTTGGAGGCTTGGGTTTGCAATTTCTGCTAATGCTACCGCTGCCTGGTAACACTCCATACGAATTTGGCGGATTAGCTCCTGTGGGTGGGATGATCTTTACAGACTGCAAGCGGTGCAGGGGCTCAATCGCAGACTCATCACTCATCGCGTATGTGAGATCGCCAAACAGAGCAGAACCAGCCATGTTCGTGCCGTGACCATTGTGATCATGATCGTCTGCGCCCCAGTCCTGATGATAAGCGATTGCGTCGTGCTCGGAAATGAATGGTTCAAGCAGCGGATGCGCCCGCGTGACGCCGAGGTCAAACAATGTCACTACCGGCGCATCGGTCGGCGGTATAATTAATCGGCTTCTGGCATTCTCAATCCACTCGTGCTGCGCGCGAGGTTCTGAGCGCGTGAATAAATGTGGATTATCCATTCCAAGTCGAAGCTGAAATATGCCGCCACCGCAATTTGCAACTAATCTAACAATTTGTGTCGGCTCAGCATGAACAAATAATATTGCAAAATCGGGAAAAACTAACCGTTCGTCGGAGATTTGTATCCGAAGCCCCTGTGTCACCAGCGCCACTTGTTCCACAAGGGGGCGGAAGCACCAGACCTCAAACCATGATTGGGCTTCTGGAAAGGGCTGGGGAGAGGTCCAAAGCAATTCCGCATCCCCATACCCAATATGCTCAACTGGCTCAAATCGCGCGTGAGAGGCGTTAGGTCTATTTGCGCCCGCTTCTGATCTGTACTCTGCGATCCTACGCTCGAACTCTGCACGCGACTCGTCCGGAAGAAACAGAGCGCCCGCCTCCGCACCGCCTAGAGTAGCATGAATTGCGGCTAGGCGAATTTTCTTGCTACGCAGTTCGAGTGGCTCCAAGCTATGGCCTGCCAAGCCTTCCACTTGGAGATAGATTCCGGGATCACCCTGCATTATTCGAGGGTCGCGCAAGGCGAGATTTGCTACTGCGTCGGCGTAAGCCTGCGCTAGTTGTCGCTCAAGTATTGCGCCATGTGCGTTGTGATCGCCCCGAACGAAGCTTTCGGTAATTATTCTGGCGGGGCGACGATACTCTCCAACCTCCGCCATACCTGAGATGTTCAGATGCGGATACCTGCCCTGTGCGGGAGTTAATTCGTCCACCATTGCGAATCAGATCGATGCAAGCGCTACTCAAGCAAATCATGACAAAATCTTGATTCAATCAAGAGTAGAGTAGCCTATTTCTAAAAGCCTTTCGGTCTGCTATTGCTTCATGCAGAATTCTTGCAGTTACGATACCATCCCCGTTCAGTATTGCTTCCTTGACTGCCTCATCTGCGGCCGCCGCAATTTCAGCTTGACTGAGCCCTTCGCAGAATTTTCGATCCTACGCCAATCGATGCGGCGAGCGACGAACGTTCCCAGACGTCTTTGCATGACAGTACGGCTGATCTCACGATCGGGAAGACCATACTCCAAAATTTCACCGAAACGCCGAGCAAGCGCGCGGTCGAGAAGCTCAGGATGGTTTGTCGCGCCGATAACTAAGCTGTCAGTCGCACTGTCTTCTTCCAGGAATTGTAGAAACGAATTGAGAACTCGCCGCATCTCACCAACGTCATTCCCTAGCGATCGCTGAGTTCCTAGCGCGTCAAATTCATCAAACAAATACACCCCGCGGACGGTGCTGACCTGATCAAATACGACACGCAATTTTGCCGCCGTTTCACCCATAAAACGATTGATGAGCGCGTCAAGTTGAATGCGAAACAACGGCAAGTGTAATTCGCCCGCCAAGGCCGAAGCTGTCATCGTCTTTCCCGTACCGGGAGGCCCAATCAGCAAAATCCGCGAAATCGGCGACTTTGCGTGCTCGCGCAAAACGCTTCGCTGACGTTGCTGACGGACTACTCTGTCAAGGCGCATGCGCACGCGTGCACGGAGAACCATGTCGTCTAGTTTGATCCTTGGATACGAGGCAGAAAGAACATTTTCTAATTCACCCTTTGGACGCACGATTGCGACAATCGGGCGCCCCTGGACCTTGAGTGATTTTTCTCGAGCTTTATCAATTAGCCGTTTGATTTCTTCCGCCGTCTCGCGGCGGCCTTGACGGGCTTCTGCCGCAGCAACCTGCAATGCAACCGACAAGAATTGTTCGCTGTCGCCTTCAAGGTGGCTGTTTAGGAGTGCGACAATCTGCTTCGCGGTCGCCATGTAGATCTCCCAAAACACTATAGCTGTCGCGTCAATTGTAATTTTAGCATGCGCGGTTGCCGTTGAGACTAGGAAACCTAACCGCGATATTAAACAATCCCCAACATACCAATCCGCGTAAGACGGGGAAAGCGAAGTGTGACTGCTACGCCGCCGCTCGAGGTTCGCCGCCACCTGGCGGCGGAACCGGCAGGCCATCGGCGGCGTATTCGTTCAGCTTGTTGCGCAGCGTGCGTATCGAGATGCCCAGCACATTCGCCGCGTGCGTGCGATTGCCGAGACAGTGCTTGAGCGTTTCCAGGATGAGGTCGCGTTCGACCTCGGCGACCGTGCGGCCGACCAGCGCGCGCGAGACTTGCTCGGCCGCCAGAGCAGCGTGGGCGACGGCGCCGGCGCTGCGCTGCTGATCGAGCCGGGCGCCATCTGGCGCGAGAATTGCCTCCGGCCCAATCTCGGCGCCGCTTGCCATGAGCACGGCGCGATGCATCGTGTTTTCAAGTTCGCGCACGTTGCCCGGCCAATAATTGACAGTGAGCGTGCGCCGCGCCTCTTGCGACAGCGGTCGCGCCGATACGCCATTCGCGATGGAATATTTCCTGATGAAATATTCGGCGAGCTCCAGCACGTCGGCCGGCCGCTCCCGCAGCGGCGGAATTTTCAGGTTGACGACGTTGAGGCGGAACAGCAGATCTTCGCGGAACGAGCCGTCGCGCACCGCCTCGGCGAGATTGCGGTTGGACGTCGCCAGGATGCGAATATCGATCGGCACCGGCCGCGTGCCGCCGACGCGGTCGATGACGCGCTCCTGGATCGCGCGCAAGAGTTTTGCCTGCAGCCGCACGTCCATTTCGGAAATCTCGTCGAGCAGGAGCGTCGAGCCGTTCGCCTCCTCGAACTTGCCGACCCGGCGGGCAACCGCTCCGGTAAACGCGCCTTTCTCGTGACCGAATAGTTCAGATTCGAGAAGCGATTCCGGGATCGCCGCGCAGTTGACGCAGATAAACGGCCTTTTGGAGCGGCCCGATCGCGCATGTACGTAGCGCGCCAGAACTTCCTTGCCGGTCCCGGATTCACCGGTGATCAGAACGGACGCGTCGCTGGCGGCGATCTGCTGCGCGAGCTTGACGACGCGTGCCATGGCGTCGTCGCGGTAGATCAGTTCGCGCGTGTCGTCGGCGACGGCCGCGAGCACCGCCGCAATCAGCTCGGCGTCGGGCGGCAGCGGGATGTATTCCTTGGCGCCGGCCTGGATGGCGGCGACCGCGGCGCGCGCGTCCGTCGCGATGCCGCAGGCGACGATCGGGGCGTGAATGTGCTCGGTTTCGAGCCCTTGGACGAGACGACGGATGTCGATGCCGACATCGCACATCAGCAGGTCCGCGCCGCGGCCCGAGCGCAGGACCGCAAGGGCCTGAGCGATATCGGAGGCGTGAGTCACCGTCGCGCCTTTGTCCATCGCGAGCTTCGTCGCGGTGGTGAGCTGGCCGTTGAGCGTACCGACGATCAGGAGGCGCATGTTGTTGTTCCTTTTGTCTTCGCAATGTCGCGCATCAGCTTCGCTCCGCCTTGATGATTTCAGTCATCGTGACGCCGAGCTTTTCCTCCACCAGAACGACTTCGCCGCGGGCGACCAGGCGGTTGTTGACATAAATGTCGATCGCTTCGCCGACCTTGCGGTCGAGTTCCAGGACCGTGCCTGGACCGAGTTTCAAAAGGTTGCCGATCTCCATGCGCGCGCGCCCGAGCACGGCCGAGACCTGGACCGGTACGTCGAACACGGCCTCGAGATCGGAAGCGATGCGCGTCGTCGGCCCTTCCGGCTCGGGAGCCACCGCGATGTCTGGCGGCTCGCCGCCATTTTCGAGATTAGGCAGCGGGACCTTGCCATCCTCACTCATTCTCGGACCTCCTCGGAATCTCGTGGGCGTCGGCGAGGTTGCGGCGGGCATTGATGTAGCCGGCAACTGCCGCGCCGATCGCCGCGTCGGTGGCGGCGCTATCGCGATTGATGCCGCCATCCGCCCATTCGATGCGGCAGTCGCCTACGGCAATGTCCGGCTCGGCGAGCACGACAAGCCGACCCTCGAAACTGCGCGCCCGAACGATGTCGTCGAGTTTTTCCCGTGCCGCTGCGTAGAGCGCGTCGTTGACGCGCACCGCAATGTGCGGCGCAGTGACAAGCTCGCGGAAACAATGGCTCGCCAGCGCCGAAATTTCCGCAAACGGCTCGCGTGCAATGAGAGTCGGAGCCAATTTTTTGGCGACCGCCACCGCGACCTCGACCGCCTCGCATTCAAGCCGCGTCTCGATCAGTTGCAAGGCATCGTTTGCGGCGGAAAACTTGGCGGCGATGGTTTCAAGTGCCGATGCGACGCGGCGGTCGGTCTCGACCTTGGCGTCGTTCTGCGCGTCGGCATAGCCCCTGCGGTGGCCGGCCGTTTCCGCTTCGGCAAGCTTCACCGCGTGCTCGGCGAGCGTGACGGTCGGCTCGACGGGTTTGCGTTCGGCGCCATCGGCGAAGTCCTCGTCGAACAGAAATTTTGTCGGTGCGCTCATGCGAGCCCTGTCTCTGTCCCTTCCCGCGAGGGAAGCGGCTTGGTCACGGCGCTATGTCGGTTCTTCGATGTCATCAAATCCTCAGTAGATGAGCTCTTCTTCGCCGCGGCTCTTGGCGATGACGATTTCGCCCTTGGCGGCAAGGTCCTTGGCGAGGTTGACGAGCAAAGCCTGCGCCTCGTCGACGTCGCGCAGCCGCACCGGGCCCAAGGCCTGCATGTCGTCCTGCAGCATTTTGGCGGCACGGCTCGACATGTTGGACAGAAAGAATTGGCGCACCGGCTCGGTAGCGCCCTTGAGGGCGACGCCGAGCTTGTCCTTCTCGACATGCCGCATCAGTGTCTGCGCCGAGCCGGCGTCGAGCTTGATGAGATCGTCGAACGTGAACATCAGCGTCTTGATACGCTCGGCGCTTTCGCGGTTGTCCTCTTCGAGGGCGGTGAGGAAACGCGTTTCCGTCTGGCGATCGAAGTTGTTGAAAATCTCGGCCATGACTTCATGGGCGTCGCGGCGCCGCGTCTGCGAGAGATTCGACATGAATTCGGTGCGCAGCGTCATTTCGACCCGCTCGAGGACCTCCTTCTGCACGGCCTCCATGCGCAGCATGCGGTTGACCACATCGAGCGCCAGATCCTCCGGCAGAATGGCGAGCACGCGCGCGGCATGCTCCGGTCCGATTTTCGAAAGCACCACGGCCACGGTCTGCGGGTATTCGTTCTTGAGATAGTTGGCGAGCACCTCCTCCTGAACGTTGGAGAGCTTTTCCCACATGTTGCGCCCGGCCGGTCCGCGGATTTCCTCCATGATGTTGCTGACCCGCTCCGGCGGGAGATACTGCTGCAGCAGCCGTTCGGTGGCGTCGTAGTCGCCCATGATCGCGCCCGATGCCGACATGCGCGACACGAACTCGAGCAGAAGATTCTCCACCAGCTCCGCTTCGATGGTGCCGATCGTCGACATCACGATTGAAATCTGACGCAGCTCGTCGTCGTCGAGCATGGTCCAGATCTTGCCGCCGTACTGCTCGCCAAGGGCGAGCAGCAGCACGGCTGCGCGCTCCGGACCGCTGAGCTTGCGCTTGGTGGTCGGCGCACTCGCGGTGCCGGCAAGCGCCGCCAGCGCGCTCGTGATCTCCTGGCGGGCGGCGTCGCTGTCGGTTTTCTGGTCGGGTGCGGTCGTCATGGCGTTCATTGATCAGGCGGGGGCGCTGTCCTGCAGCCATTGGCGGATGATGCTCACGGTTTCCCGCGGATTTTTCTCGGCGATCTCGCCGACTTTCTGGACCGATTGGGCGTGGACCTGGCCTTGCACCTGGGCAAAGTCGATCATCTTGGAGGCTTGGCTTAATTCGGCCGGAGCGACGTCGCTCGACCCGGCAACCGCCGGCAGCGCGTTTCCGGCAGCAGGCAGTGGCGCGAGCCCGCGCTCGTCGGGCGCAAGGATGCGCCGCACCAGGGGCCGCACCACCATCAGGAGCACGACAAGGCCAAGCAGGCCCATCACCACCATTTCGATGGCGCGCATGATGTCGTCCTTGGTGAACTGCAGCGAGGCGAGCCAGCCGCTCGGCTCCGAGATCGCATTGGTCGGCGCCTCCGCGAAGGGCAGATTGACGACCTCGACCTGGTCACCGCGCTTCTGATCGAAACCGATCGCCGAGCGCACGAGCGCTGCGATTTGGTCGATCTCCTCTTTGCTGCGCGGCTGGTAGGTGACTTCGCCTTTGTCATTCTTGTTGTAGGTTCCGTCCACAAGGACGGCGACCGAAATCCGATTGACCCGGCCGCCTTCGATCACTTCCGTCTTGGTGGTTTTCGAAATCTCGTAGTTGACGATCTCCTCCGATTTCTTGGTCTCATCGCGCGGCGTCGCGGGTGGCTGGGCACCCTGTGCGCCCTGTTGCTGTTGCGGCTGCTGGCGCTGATTAGCGCCGGGCAGTTCGTTGCCGACGCTGACCTGGTTATCCTTGTCGCTGTTTGATGAGGACTCCTCGCGCGTCTGACTGGAGCGAATGACCCGGCCATCGGGGTCGAATTTGTCCGACGTCTGGGTGATTTTATTAAAGTCGAATTCGGCACTGAGCTGGACCCGCGCGTGGCCCGGCCCGACCACCGACGTGACAATTCCTTCGACCTGCTGGCGTAACCGCTGCTCGAACGCGGCGCGTCTTTCGTCAGCGCTGACATCGCCGCCGTTCGTGTCGTCGCCGGCGCCGTCGGCGAGCAGCTGACCCTGCTCATCGACGATGGAAATACGCTGCGGCCGCAGTCCGGTGACGGCGGTGGCGACGAGGTGGCGGATGGCGCGCACCTGCGCCGGTTCCAAAGCGCCGCGCACCTTGAGCACGATGGAGGCCGAAGGCTCGACCTTGTCGCGCGAGAAGAGCGGTCGTTCCGGCATCACCAGGTGCACCCGCGCCGCCTGGACGCGGTCGATGCCGCGGATGGTACGGGCGAGTTCGCCTTCGAGTGCGCGCAGGTTGTTGATATTCTGAACGAAACTCGTGGTGCCGAGCGCGTCGGACTTGTCGAAAATCTCGTAGCCGACGCCGCCGCCCTTCGGCAGGCCGCTCTCGGCGAGTTCCATCCGCAGCCGCGCCACACGATCCTTCGCCACCATGATGATGCCGCCGTCGTTGCGCAGTTCGTAGGGAACTCCTTCGCGATCGAGTTCCTTGACGATCGCAGCCGAATCGCCAAGCGGCAGGTCGGTAAATAGGGGGGTCATCTGCGGCGCGGTTACGCGCAGAATCAGAAATGCGAAGGAGCCGACAAGCGCGATCGTGACGGCGCCCATGGCGGCGATGCGGGGAGCGCCAAGCGTTTTGACGAACTCCAAAAGGCCTTGCACCGAGCTTCATCCCCCCGAGTTGAGCGACGCGCGTCCTACTCGGCAAGATTTGCCCGGTGGATGGTTAGCGCCCGGTTAATACGCCGTGCCGTGCGAACGAAAACTGCAACGCCGGGCGCGGTTTATGGCGCCTGTGCTAACGCGGTCACAATGAAAACGCCGGCCTTCTCGGCCGGCGTTGGCAAACCGGTAACAGATGCTAAGGGAGGGTTACTGACGATATTGCTGGATGCGCGTCGTGCGCAGTCCGGCAAGACCGTGCTGGTCGATCGAGTATTGCCAGGAGAGGAATTCCTCGACGGTCAGCGTGTAGCGGCTGCACGCCTCTTCGAGGGATAGAAGACCGCCGCGAACAGCCGCGACGACTTCCGCTTTGCGCCGAATGACCCACCGCTTTGTCCCCGGCGCTGGCAAATCCGCGATCGTCAGGGGGGAACCATCCGGCCCGATGACATACTTGACCCTCGGGCGATGAGGCTCGGTCATAGCAACTCTCACGTACTCGACTACAATACAGCCTCGGACATTACGCACCGCGGCTTAAAATTTACCTAAGCGCAAAGCTCGATTGGCAATTGTTGGCGAAAAGAGCTGCGGCGGAAGTCTCCGAACGATGCCGACGTCCGACTGCAAGTGTCACGGCAGAGGCGCCTATGCGGCGAAGGCGCAAATTCCCTAACGGCTGATCGACTGGATCTGGCTGATCTGGACGCTCTGTCCACCCACCGTGAGAAGCGGCGGATTTTGAGTGGTATCGACTCCGCTGACCACGCCCTGCACCTGGGTGGAGACCGTGACTGCGCTGCCGCTGGAGTTCTTTGCACTGATCGCGATGTTGTAGGTGCCATCGGGCCAGGTCACGCCGTCGTTGCCCTGGCCCTTCCAGGTGTAGCTCTGGCTGCCGGCGTTGAGCGAGACCGTCCCGGTATATGCGGTCTGACCCGACGAGTTGGTTATCGTGACATTGGCTGTCGCCGGAGACGACGAGGTGAGCGTCCACGTCGCTGCGCTGTTCGTCGCGTTGGAGAGCGAGGCACTGCTGCCTTTGACGGTGACAGTTGAGCCGAGGAACTGCATCGCCGACGTCGCCTCCGAGCTCTGCTGCAGTGAGATCAGCGTATCCAGGTTGCTGTTCATATTGACCTGCTGTTCGACCGAGGCGAACTCGACGAGTTGCTGGGTGAATTGATTGGTGTCGAGCGGGTCGAGGGGGTTCTGGTTCTGCAGCTGTGTGGTCAGGAGCGTGAGAAAGGTGTCGAAATTGCCCGATAGCTGCTGCGACGCGGTCGAACTGGCGGACTGAGCCGTCGAACTGGTCGTCGACGTCGAGTTGCTCGTCGTAGTCGAAGGGATGGCGGTTGTCGTGGTCATGATCCGTCCTCACACGATTGTGGTTCACACACGGATATCGAGTCCGCCGCGAAGGCTCACTCGGGTATAAATCTGGGTCGACTGGACCGGCGGCAGATCGGCATCCGGAACGACAAGCTGTGGCGCGGTATTGGGCTGTGCGTTGCCGCCGCCGCTGCTGTTCTGTCCGGTGAAAGATTGATCGCGCAGCGTGAACTGAAGGCCGTTATCGGACGTTTTCAATCCGGCTTGCTCGAGCGCGCGTTCGAGTTGCGGCTGCTGACTCTGCAATAGATCCAATGTGTCCTGGCGGTCGACGGTGACGTGTGAGGTGACTTGGCCATCGTGATTGACGTCGAGCCGCACGTCGATCCGGCCCAGTTCAGGCGGATCGAGCCGAATATCGAACTGGTTGGAGCCGGCCCGCGCGCGTGCGGCGATGACGACAGGAAGCCCGGACACTGGAACGGCGGCAGCCGCAGGAGCCGCGGCGGGCGCGGCTGCGGCTGTTGAAGGCGTCGCCGCGGCGATCGCGGCGAACCCGGTGTTCGGCAGGGAGTTGGCCGACGCCTTCACTGCATTCGAATCGTTCTGACCAGCGGAAGCTCCGCCCGGGTCGGCCGAAGACGTCGAGGAAGGCGTCTCCGTTCGCGTGGTCGTGTTGTTCGAGCCGGTCTGCGTGTTTCCCGCCGCCTGAGCAGGCACGAATGGCGGATTGCCGGATGGCGCTTGGCCCAATGATGGGGGCGCGCCGTTTGGCGCCGGCGTGCCCGATGTATTGTCGGTCGTGCCTGGATGGGCATTGGCTGTATTGTCGGCACTGACTGTGCTGCCGGAATCGCCGCTACTGCCGGAAGTGGCGGTCGCGTCGGGATTGGTGCTTGAAGATGTCTGTGCTGACGCCGCGGTGTCCTTGGCGTCTGGCGTCTTTGAAGGAACAAAATTGCCCAGGGACGCCAGACTGATCTTGGCGCGCCCCTTGGACGCCTCACTGACCGATGCGGTTGCTGCGGTGCCATTATCCGTCGCCGGCGCAGTATTGGTCGGAACGCTCACGACAATGGCCGCCGCGACCGGCTGCATTGCGTTGGCGGCAGTCTGTGCTTGGCCCGCTGCCGTGGCAGCCGCTCCGGGATCCGACGTCGCGCCGCTGCCGTTGTCTTGATTGTCGCCCGTGCTGCCCGACGCGGCTTTCGGGGCCGGCGCTGTTTGTGTGTCTGTCTTATTACTGCCGCCAACGAGGGCAGTCGTCGTGGCCGCCGCCAGGCCGATACTGTCCGCGAGGCTGGTGGCAGTCGCGGCAGACGAATTAGGTTGGGACGCCGCATTGCTCGGGGTCGCGGGCAGGACCGGAGGTCCGCTCTGACTTGGCGACGGACTAGGGTTTGGGGTTGGATCGGCCGCCGCATTGGTGCCGCTCGTCGGATCCGTGGTCAGGCCGGCGGTAGGGTCAGGTTCGGAATTCGTTACGTTCTTGGCTTCGCTCTTTCGCCTTGCGCCGTCTTGGCTTCCGTCTTGGCCGTCGCACCGGATTTCGTTTTGGTCGGCGTCCCGTTCGTGGCCTTGGCGCTGGAACTTGTGCTCGACGTCGGATGCGTGCCGGCGTTGGCGCCCGACCCTGCATTCGTGCCCGCATTTCCGCCCGGCGAGGTATTCGCGGCAGTATTCGTGCTGTCGTTCATCGGCCGGTCGGAATTCGCATTGTCGCTGCTGGCACTCTTTTCGGTGGAAGCGGGCGACTGTTGGCCGGTGAGCGTGCTGTTTGTCGGCACATGCGCCGTGTCCGGTGTGTTCGCGCTGGCGTCGAGCAAGGCCGCAAAAGGCTGCGAGTCGCTGTTTTGGGCGGCCGCGGACGTCTGCCATCGCTGCGATGATGCCAGCGAATGCGCGGCACCGGCTTCCGACGCGATACTCGACGTACTCGACACTGCAATACCCCCGAAGGATCCGAAGCCATGATCTGCCTGCGACCTGCATGCATCCCGTGGGCCATCGAAGACCCGGCGAAAAGCCGTGGGAATGCAAGGCCTTGGATCGGACTGGCCGGCCGGGCAGGCCGGCAGCACTTGCACGGCGCGGCAATTTTTGCCGCGCAATGGCTGTCGGGCGGCCGGCGCCGTGACCATGGCGAAGCGGAAGCGCGACGCTTATAATAATGGCCACATCACAAAAGCGGCCAAGCTTGCCAAGGCGGCGGGTCGCTGTCAGGAGCAAGGGCGCATCGCAGCGCGAACACCGGTATGCTGAACAGTCTCGACATCGAGGGGCGGCCATCCGACACGCGCGTTGTCGTCGCCATGTCGGGCGGAGTTGATTCTTCCGTCACGGCGGCGCTCCTTGCCGATGCCGGGTATGATGTCGTCGGCATCACGCTGCAACTCTACGATCATGGCGCCGCGACCCACCGCAAGGGCGCCTGTTGTGCCGGCCGCGACATTCACGATGCCCGTGCGGTCGCCGAACGCATCGGGATTCCCCATTACGTGCTCGACTATGAAAGCCGCTTCAAGGAGGCGGTGATCGAGCGCTTTGCCGAAAGCTACGTCGCAGGCGAGACGCCCGTGCCGTGCGTCGAATGCAATCAGTCGATCAAATTCCGCGATCTCCTTGAGACGGCACGCGAGCTTGGCGCCAAGGTTTTGGCGACCGGCCATTATGTGGCTTCCCGCGCGTTGCCGGACGGCGGCCGCGCGCTGTTTCGGGCCCGCGAGGCCGAACGCGATCAGAGCTACTTCTTGTTCGCGACCACGCGCGCTCAGCTCGAATTGCTGCGCTTTCCGCTTGGCGATCGCACCAAGGCCGAGACGCGGGATCTGGCGCGCCGCTTCGGTCTCGCCATCGCCGACAAGCAGGACAGCCAAGACATCTGCTTCGTGCCCAGTGGTCATTATGCCGACGTGATCGAGCGTTTGCGGCCCGGGGCCGCGGGCCCCGGCGATATCGTCGACGTCGACGGTCGCGTGCTCGGCCATCACGACGGCATCATTCATTTTACGGTCGGCCAGCGGCGCGGACTTGGCATCGCCTCCGGCACGCCGCTTTACGTCGTGCGGCTCGATGCTGCGTCGCGACGCGTGGTGGTGGGGCCGCGGGAAGCGTTGCGCACCAGCCGTATTGCGCTTCGCGAGATCAATTGGCTCGGCGAAGGCATGATCGGCGAGGCGCTGCAAAGCCGGCGCGAGATTTACGTGAAAGTGCGGTCGACGCGCGCGCCGCAGCCTGCCTGGCTACGCGCCGGCGCAGGGGGCATTGAAGTCGACCTGGTCGCAAGCGAAGACGGCGTATCGCCCGGTCAAGCTTGCGTGTTTTATGATGCGGCCGAGGGCCAAGCCCGAGTTTTGGGCGGCGGGGTCATCGCGAGCACGATTGCGGCGACGCAGGAAAGGAGTGCGGCCGGTGTCGCTATGGCCGCGGTCCGATGAACAGATGGTGGAGTGTCACGTAGGGGGCGCACGTGCGATCGACGGGGGCGGAACTCGAAAAGGAAACGGTCAGCAAGGCTTACGCCCGCTGGGCGCCAGTTTATGATCATGTATTCGGTCCGGTCTTCGAACGCGGACGCAAGGCATCGATTGCGGCGGCCGAGCGCATCGGCGGCCGTATTCTCGAAGTCGGGGTTGGTACCGGCTTGTCACTGCCTGAATATCGCTGGACCAACCGCATCACCGGAGTCGATTTATCGGCACCGATGCTGCGCAAGGCAAAAGCGCGCGTGGTGGAGCACCGGCTGACCAACGTCGAGGGACTTGCTGTGATGGACGCACAGCATCTCGGCTTTCAGGACGCCGTGTTCGACGTCGTCGTCGCCCAATACGTTATCACGGCCGTGCCGGACCCGGAGGCGACGCTCGACGAGTTTGTGCGCGTGGTCAAACCGGGTGGCGAGATCATTCTGATCAATCATCTCGGCGCCGAAGCGGGGATGCGCTGTTCCGTCGAGCAATGGTTCGCGCCGCTGGCGCGCCGGCTCGGCTGGCGGCCGGAGTTCCGCTGGGATCGCCTGGCGCAGTGGGCTGCGCGGCATGGCGGGGTCCGCATCATCGAACGCCGCGCCATGCCACCGCTCGGTCATTTTTCGCTGATCCGCTTTGCGCGCGTCGGCGACGACTATTTCACGCCGGCTCATGCCCTGCAGTGAGGTCAGCGGCGGGTCGCGCGGAGTTTGTGGTCGTAAAAACTAGCCCCTTGGAAAGGGCGATGAACTACCCTAAATCTCGCCCGGCCGGGTCGTTCGTAGACCCGGCGCCGGTGCGATGCCCGGTGAATGCCGGCCTTCGGGTCGTGTTCGGGTCATGGCGGAGTAGCTCAGTTGGTTAGAGCAGCGGAATCATAATCCGTGTGTCGGCGGTTCAAATCCGTCCTCCGCTACCAACACAATCAAGCACACAGCTGTACTGGCCTTTAGCAGCAATCCGCGCGGCAGCGATTTATCATGTACGGTCGGCCGACGGGGCAGGCAGAATGGGAAGCCAAAGTCTTGATGCACTGTAGATCGTGTTCCGGCTTGCTTCGCGCACAACGACGTGGGTGAAGCCGAGGATGGTTGGCGTCTTGTCGGTCTCGTCGGCGGACGCGATCACGAGGCGCAAGCGGTGACCGGCAGCAATGCGCCGCGCGTTGGGAACCACCGGAATTCGATACGAAACTCGCTCTCCGACAGGAACCGCGTGGGGTGCGCGGCAATCGGGAACCGGCGCGCCGCGCACGCTCCGCGTCTCGTCGATAGCCGAGAATGCGGCACGAAGCCAACCGGCGGTGATCGCTTCTGGCTCGCCGTCTGGCGGCGCGTCATAAAGGACGGCGATCCACGATGTGTCGAAGGCCGTGATTCTCGGCTTCAAGTGTGAGCTCGATGTTCCCCGCGAACTCTAAGTCCGCATCGAACGGCAGAGTATCCCAATGGAGCATCGCCGGCAGTTTGGGCGGGTTGGCGTTGGTCGGTTCGCCCGAATCAGCCGGGAGATAGAGATATTCCCGGAAACCCGGCTCGCCTTCATCGGGTGAAAGCACGCCATCGGCGCAGAGAGCGAAGGGTGTAAGCCTTGATTCCGGCGGCGGCCATTCGTCAGTGGTGCGCCAGCCTTCGACTCCTGGCACCTGATAGCGGATCGGCGGGCCTTCCATGACATCCGTCTTTCGACCCTTCAGCCAATGGTCGTACCAGGCCAGCACCTCGTAGTGGAGGGATTCCCACGGCCATGAGAAGCCGCCGGGAGACAACATCGCCATCCGCACATTCGGATTGTGGCGGAGCGCAGCCCAAGCCGAGAACGTCGACGGCAGGTGGAGCGGGACATTGTCCCAGTCCGCTCCAAGATAAACGGGAATCTCGACCGACCCCAGCAGAGGCCGCGTGTCCCGCGCGTCCCAGAAGCCGTCGTGGGTCGGATGCTCCACGGCCGCCGCGCACCAGATTTCGCCGAACGGATGCTCGGGATAATGGGCATGGATAACGTTCTTGAGCACAGTGACGATGCTCTCGCCGTTAAGGTTCTGCATCCGCGCGTGGATCGCGGGGATGCCAAGCACGTCGCGCACGAGGTCAATCCGCCAGCTTCGCCAGAAAGAATCCGGCTTCTGCGACAGTACGCCGACTGCGGGCAGCCAGGCTGAAATGAAGCCGGCGTTGAGCAGGCCATGGTGCCAGACCGCGTCGTAAACGTCGTCCGTAGTCAGCAACGGTGCAATCGCCTTGAGATGCGGCGGCTTCGTCACTGCCGCCGCGAGTTGAGCCATAGCGAAATAGCTGACGCCGAGCATGCCGACATTTCCGTCGCACCATGGCTGGACCGCGACCCATTCGACGAGATCGTAAAGATCTTCTCTCTCCTGCCGGTCGAGCATGGTCCAGACGCCGCCGGAGCCGCCGGTGCCGCGGGCGTTGACGATGAGGTGGACGTAGCCGCGAGGTACGAAGAAATCGGACGCGCCGGCTTCTATGAAGCCGAGCGGGGCGCCGACGTCCTGAATCTGACGGGGGTACGGGGAGAAGGAGACGAGCGCAGGAAAGGCGCCGTCGGAGTCTGGCTGGAACAGATCGGCGAGCAGCATCGTGCCGTCGCGCACGGTGACGCTGACATTATTGGTGCGACGAATCGTGAATGATGGCTCGCTGAGGTTGCGGTATTGCCGCCCCGTCGTCTGGACGCCGTTGAGACGACGTTCCCCAGGAGCAAGACCCGCGACTTTTTCCGACATGAACTTCTGCTCTCTCGTTCGGCGGTAGCCATAATACTGGCAGCGGCGCCTGATTTCATCCGCTACAAACCAAGACGTCAGAGACGAGGTATCGATGGAATTCGTCGATTCGCATCCGATGGCTTGCGCATGGGCGGGTCGCGCTCTCACCACTCTTGTGACGCTCGCCTTGATCGCCGCCGCTGCTCAAATGCTCTTTCACGATCGACAACGAAGGCGGAATTTGCGCCACGGGCTTTGCCGACAGCGCTGCGACTCCCTTGGCGATCATTATCTTTATTTGTGCGATCCTGTACGCCATTCCACAGACCGCGGTTCTCGGGGCGATTCTTGTGACTGGCTTTCTCGGCGGGGCGATCTGCATCACTTTCGTCCCGGCGCAATCGCGTCCCCGCCGCAAATCATTTCCCTCGTCCTCGGCCTGATGACCTGGGGAGGGCTTTATCTGTGGAACGCTCATGTGCGCAGTTTGTTGGCCTTCGTGATATGAACAGAACGAGCAGTGCGGGCTTTCAGAAGGCGGCGCGAAAGCGGTGATTATAAGCCACTCGTCGTCGGGGCGCTCGACCGCGAGTTCGGCCTTGTCGCTCGCTACGCCTGCGACCGTTCATCCCCCTTCTTCTGCGCACCCGCGGCGGCCGCAGCCCAGGCGGAGCGCATGTCGCGGAGAAGCCAGGTGAGCGCCTCGTCGGGGATGAGGTAGCCGCCGACACCGTCGGTGAAGAGCACATCGTAGATTCGGCGGCTCGCCGCATCGACGGCCGCGTCGCTGGTGTCGCCGCCGACCGGCGCCGGCAGCACTATTATGATCGTGTAGGGTTCCTGCGGGATGACCTCGATCCGATAGTCGCCGTCCGGCATCACTCCGAAGTGCTCCTTGAGGCCTGCGACCGGGTCATCAATGAGGCGTTGCCGCAATGCCGGATCGCGTCTGATGTCGCGGTAGTGCGCATCGAAAATGTCGAGGTGGTCGCTCATGAGTTCTCCCGTCGGTACGCCTGGCGCAGGTTGAGCAGCTCAAGTTTGAGCCTCTCGGGCATGATCCAGCAGAACAGGTCCCCGCTTTGCCAAAGGTCCATTTGATTGATGATCGTTTCGGCATCCTCAGGGCGCTCGGCCAACGGCGGAATGACAAAATAGAGCGTGTCCCGCCGCTGTAGCCGGACGCTGACCTTGACGCCCGCGGAGACCTCCACGCCCAGCGATTTGAGCGCTGCCTTTGGATCGCTTTCGAGCAGTCTGGCAAATTCCGGGTCACGCCACGCCTTTTCGACGAGAGCGCGCTCCACCGATTGGCTCATGATGTCCTTCGCGGTTGATGGCAGTTGGAACAGCGTACGGGATTAGCTTGACGATTGGGCAGTGATTGGAACCTCAATCAGCGTCGGGTCCCTGGATGCCAGGGCGGTAGCCAGCGTGGCCTTAAGTTCGTGAGCTGACGTCACCCGGGAGCCTTGGACTCCATAGCCCTGGGCTAGGGAGACGAAGTCGATGTCGGGAACATCCAATCCGGGCACATTTGCGACCTTGAGCACGTCTGCGAACCAGCGTAGCGCGCCGTATGTGCCATTCCTGAGGATCACAAAGATGACCGGGATGTGGTGCTGCGCTGCCGTCCATAGTGCGGTTATGCCGTAGTTTGCTGAGCCATCACCGACAAGCGCAATGACGCGACGCGCTGGCTCGGCAAGTTGCACTCCGAGCGCGGCCGGCATGGCGAAGCCAAGACCGCCACCCGCTCCGAAATAATAGCTTCCAGGCGCTTCGAGACGAAGGCGTTGCCAGAGCGCATCGATACCGGATGTCCACTCGTTCACGTAGATCGCGTCGTGCGGTGCGACGCCATCTATGACGTCGAGCACGGCCTCAGGACTCGGAGTGCCGGCGAGGTCGATAACTCGGGCCGGTCTGCGACGAGGGGTTGGTGGTGGCGTGTCCGCTTCGCGTACGCGATCGGCGAGAGCCGCAAGGATAGCGTGGAGATCGCCGACGATTGCATCGCCTACTGGCGCGCGAGCCGCCTCCTGCGGGTCCGAGGTTACGGCGATCAGTTCCGCGCCGCTGGGCAGGTATTCGCCAGGATCGTATTCATGATAGCGAAACACCGGACCGCCGAAGACAACGACCAGGTCGTGCCCCTCCAGAGCCGTGGATATGTCCTTGATGCCGGCTGCAAGCAGACCCTGGAAGCACGGGTGGGTCGTCGGAAACGGACAGCGCCCGATTGACGGTGCCGCCCAGACCGGCGCTCGCAATTTTTCGGCCAGACGCTCAGCTAATCGGTTCGCGCGGTAGGCGTCGACATCCGCCCCCAATACGAGAGCCGGCCGATTGGCTTTGTTGAGCCTGTCGATGAGGCGCGCAAGCGACGGTTCATCAATGCAGCCTGCGGCAGCGACCTGGCGGCCGATCAATCGTCGGGATTGTGGGTCGGCTTCAACATCCCAATCATCGTAAGGAACGGACAAATAGACCGGGCCCCGGGGCGGAAGCGCTGACACGTGCAGCGCGCGGCTTATGGCAAGCGGCACGTCCCGGGCACTGGAGGGTTCTTGGCTCCACTTGACGAGCGGGCGTGCCAACGTCGCTGCGTCGACGTTGGTCAACAAGGCCTCAATGCCGATCATGGCGCGGATCTGTTGCCCGGACATCACCACCAACGGCGAATGCGCGTTCCCAGCGTTGACAAGTGCGCCCATGCCGTTTCCCGTACCGGCGGCTGAATGAAGATTCACCACAGCCGGCTTGCCAGTCGCCTGGGCGTAACCATCTGCCATTCCAACAGCGACGCCCTCATGTAGCGCGAGATAATATTGAAAGTCGGGCGGGAAGTCCTTCAGGAAGGGGAGTTCGTTCGATCCTGGATTACCAAAGATCTTCGTAATGCCTTGCTTGCGGAGCAACTCATACGTCAGATCATGAACCGTGGTCATCGGCGGGCTCACTATCGATTGTTCAAAGTTGCGGGCGAAACCGCCGCCCGGATACAAGGAATTGTCCGCACGTTCGCTCCTCGGGCGCAACGCGCCAGACTGCAGGTCTGCCTCCAAAGGGGTGCGCAGTCACCCCTCGTGAACGCGAACTGCATCGATTCCATTCGTGGGTACGGCGGTGGAGAGGCAATCTGGCGGTTTCCGACCGGCTGAGCAAGCCGATATTTTTTGTCACATGCTCCCTCGCTTTGACGGGTTCATTCCGCCGTGCATCCCGACGTGCGCCTCTTCGCCCGCCGCGGCCATCGACGAAACTTTTTTGGCGGCAGGTCTTTCAGGATCGCGCGCCACTGACGGCCGGGGACGGTAGCTTTCGGGTAACGCGACGCGTTGAATGGTGCCTATGGTGTCCGCAATCACCGCAGTGAGTTCGCCGCGGAGTTCGTCCGGCTTAAAGTTGATGTTATCGTCGTCGGCAGCATTGCTGCCCTAGCTGCCAAGCAGGCCACATCTACTATTCCGATCGTCTTCACGTTGGTACAGGACCCAATCGGCAGCGGACTTGTCGCTAGCCTCGCCCATCCGGGCGGCAACGTAACCGGGCTGTCGAATCAATCGGCTGATCTTGCTGGCAAGCGGCTGGAGCTTTTGCGCGAGATCGTCCCGGCTGCACCGCTTGGCGATCATCGGCAACGGGGATAGTCCCGCGGTGCTGCTGGAGATGGGCGACATCCAGAACTTGGCCCGTAAGCTCGGACTCGACACCATAAGATCGGATATACGACGAGCGGATGACATCGCCAGCGCCATCGAGGCGCTCAAAGGACGCGCAGATGCCCTCTATGTCGTATCTGATACGCTTGTGAATACTAATCGGGCTCAAATCAACACGTTTGCACTCGCGGCGCGACTACCGACAATGCACGGTAACCGCGAGTACATTCAGACCGGCGGCCTAATCTCCTATGCCGCAAACTATTCGGACTTGTTCCGGGGCGCTGGCGACTACGTCGACAAGATTTTACGCGGAGCAAAGGCTAGCGATTTGCCGGTCGAGCAACCGACCAAATTTGATCTGGTCATCAATCTGACCACTGCCAAAGCGCTTGGGCTGAAGGTTTCCGAGACCTTCCTGGCGCTCGCTGACGAGGTGATCGAGTAGCGTTGTTTTTTTGTTGCGGTGCGTTGTGACGCAATTGGCACATCGCTACATTTTGCGTTTCCGCTCGCGATAGTCGCTTTCGGGGCAATAGCGGACTCTCGGGGGCCCACGGCCTCGGCCAAAACTGTCGTGAATGACCCCTTTCGGAAGTCGAGCAGCCAAATTTATTGCGCTGCGATTGAAAGGCCACTTTCAGTGCGCTGGCCTGACCCGCTACAATATACCGTGTCCAGAATGCGGGGGCGGCCATGCGGTGGCGCGATTTCATTGCGATTGTTGGCGCTGGAATCGCAGTCCAGCCAATCTGGTCGCTTGCCCAGCAAGGCCCCAGACCGGTTGTCGGGCTCATCTGCAGTACTTCGCCGCAAGCCTATGCTTCGCGTATCGACGCCTTCAACAGAGGCTTGGGGGAAGCAGGCTACACTGATGGCAAGAACGTAACGATCGAATATCGCTGGGCCGAGGGCCACTATGATCGTTTGCCGTCATTGGCCGCCGAACTGGTTCGCCAGCACGTCGACGTGACTGCGGCAATCACGACGCCTGTCGCGCTCGCCGTCAAGGCCACGACAACAACAATGCCGACCGTGTTTGAAGTTGGTGGTGATCCGGTCCGGCTGGGACTTGTCAAAAGTCTCAGTCGTCCTGGCGGCAACTTCACTGGTGTGGCTTTGCAGAATGCCGAGCTTGGTCCAAAACGACTGGAGCTTCTGCATCGTCTGGTCCCCACAGCGATGAGCGTCGCCGCCCTTATCAATCCGACGAATCCCAACACCGTATCTTTGTCTAAAGAGCTGGAAGTGGCGGCCAGTTCAATGGGGCTTCAGCTTCGTTTTCTTCGCGCTGGTTCGGACAGCGATCTCGATACAGCCTTTCAGACCATCGGCGACTTGCATATCGGAGCGCTCTTTATCGGGACCGATCCCTTCTTCAACGATCGCAGTGCGAAATTGGCTACAATGACGGTGCATCACCGAATTCCGGCGATCTATCAATATCGCGATTTTGCTGCGGCTGGCGGCCTCTTGAGCTATGGCGTCAGCTACACCGAGCCAATGCGTCTCGTCGGTGCGTATGTCGGCCGTGTCCTCAAAGGCGAGAAACCGTCCGATCTACCTGTTCAGGAATCGACAAAAGTCGAGCTTTTCATCAACCTGAGGACCGCGAAGACTCTCGGATTGATCATCCCCCAGACATTCCTGGTGCAAGCTGACGGGGTCATCGAATAGACTGCATTTTTCTGCAGTGCATGAGTCTGAAAATGGCACTGAGCGACGCACTGGGATGTCGGCCCTGACGTCGGCTTTCGCCAACAGCAGACATGCCGTTGCGGCGCGGCAACCGACGCTTTGTGGCAAGAACGAACTCATGCACTGCAGCAAACCAGGCAAAGTCAGGACGCAAAGTAGCGTGTCGCCGAACGCAACATGCGTGTAGTGTATGTGCTGGGGTGGGGATACCTATGAGTGAGGATTTTGCGTCGCGCACGGGTCCACGAGGACGCTTTTGCCTCGTGCTGGTCAAACCATCGCATTACGATGAGGATGGTTACGTCATCCAGTGGTTGCGCTCGCCAATTCCGTCGAATTCGCTCGCCTCGCTTTACGGTCTCGCGAAGGATTGTGGCGAACGCGCGGTTCTCGGTGCGGACATTGCCCTCGATATCCACGCCTTCGACGAAACCAACACGCGCATCAAGCCCATTGGACTTGCACGCATGATCGAGCGCGCCGGGGCCGGCATGGTCATGCTTGTCGGTGTGCAGTCGAACCAGTTTCCCCGCGCACTCGATATCGCCGCCCCGCTGCGCGCACGGGGCGTTCAAGTTGGCATTGGCGGTTTTCACGTCTCCGGTACGATCGGAATGCTCGCTGGCGTTGATCGCGATCTGGACCGGGCCAAGACTATGGGCATCTCGCTGTTCGCCGGCGAAGCAGAGGGCCGACTTGACGAAGTGCTGCAAGATGCGGCCGCTGGCGCACTCAAGCCGCTCTACAATTTCATGAACGACCTGCCGGGCATAGAGGGCACGCCGATTCCGCTGATGGCGGCCGAGCGCGCACAACGCACAGCAGGCGGAGTGACAAGCTTCGATGCCGGCCGCGGCTGCCCTTACCAGTGCTCCTTCTGCACTATCATCAATGTGCAAGGGCGGAAATCGCGCCGGCGCTCGCCCGACGATATCGAGAAGATCGTGCGCGTCAACTATGCGCAGGGCCTGCGCAGCTTCTTCATCACCGACGACAATTTCGCCCGCAACAAAGACTGGGAACCGATCCTCGATCGTCTCATTTATCTGCGTCAGGTGGAAAAGCTCAATGTCGGCTTGATTATTCAGGTCGATACTCTCTGTCACAAGCTGCCCAACTTCGTGCAGAAATGCGCGCTCGCCGGCGTGCGGCGGGTGTTTATCGGGCTCGAGAATATTAATCCGGACAATCTCCTCGGCGCCAAGAAGCGACAGAACAAGATCACCGAATATCGAAAAATGCTGCTCGCGTGGAAATCCGCTCGAGTTATCACTTATGCCGGTTACATTATCGGCTTTCCGAACGACACGCTCGTTTCCATCTTGCACGACATCGATGTCATCAAACGCGAGTTGCCGGTTGATCTCCTGGAGTTCTTCTATCTGACGCCACTGCCTGGTTCAGAGGACCATCTCAAGCTCGTTCGCGCCGGCGCTCCGCTCGACCCAGACATGAACAAGTACGACCTCAATCACGTTTGCACGGCGCATCCGCGCATGTCGCGCGAGGAATGGGACCAGGCCTATAAGTTGGCCTGGCAGCGCTACTACACGATCGACCACATTGAGACAGTACTGCGCCGCGTGGCATCGGTGGGCGCCAACGCCAGCAATGCGCTGTTCCTGATGACGTGGTTCAAGGGCAGTATCGATCTGGAAAAGATCCATCCGCTCGAAGGCGGCTTTCTGCGCCGAAAATTCCGGCGCGACCGTCGGCCAGGGTGCCCGATCGAACCCGCGTGGCGTTTCTATCCGCGGTACTATTCCGAGGTAGCGATCAAGTTTGTTCGCTGGTGCGCGCTCTACATAAGGCTGCGCAAACTCTATCTGCGGATCAAGCGCGATCCGCGGCGATTACAGTACGCCGACCTCGCGATGACGCCTGTCACCGACGATGAAAACGCGCGCGAGATATTCCAAACCGACTCGGCGCAGGCCTATCTCAGTCAGGAGCGACGTATGGAGAACGCCCGTCACGGGGCGCTCGTGTGATCTAACTTCGTCGGCGCGGAATAGTACCATTTCGCGACTTCCGCTGTGGGGTCATTCAGGTCAATTTCGCCCATGCCGCCAAAGGTTCGCTTACACTCCGAAAGCGTCACGGAAAGCAGCAGACATGCCGAGCATAACGGGCAGAGCCGCCTCACTGCCCGAGGCCTGGCACCTTCAGATGTCGACCTGCTCTGAGATTGTGAGGGCATCGTCAATGTCGATGCCCAGATATCGCACCGTACTCTCAATCCTCGTGTGCCCAAGAAGCAGCTGAACCGCTCTTAGGTTTCCCGTCCGACGGTAGATCAGCGTCGCCTTGGTCCGCCGTAACGAATGCGTGCCGTAAACATGCGGATCGACCCCGATTCCGGCGAGCCAGTAAGACAAAAGGCGCGCATATTGGCGGGTAGTATACTCTGACCCGGACGTCGTCCGCCAAATTGGTAATCGTCTCGTTTCCGGCCCGACGCGGCTAGATACTCATTGATGGCCTGCCGGGTTTGCTCAGTCAGCTCGAACCGTACGGGCCGCCCAGTTTTTCTCTGACGCACGGTTGCGCGCTCGATCGCGTGCCCATTGGGTGCTACGTCGTCGACCTTAACGGCGACAACGTCACACCCGCGCAGCTTGCTGTCGACAGCCAGATTGAATAGCGCCAGGTCGCGAATTTGTTGCTCGATCTGCAGCCTGGTTCGGATCGCCCAGACGTGCTTCTGCCGCAAGGGCGGTCTGGGTCCGATCAACTTGCCTTTATTCCAGGGGGCGCGTTTGGGGAACGTACTCGGATTTTCGGTGTCGTGCATGATCGCACTCCTCTGCTACTGACGGAGGCGAGCATGACCGATCGGGACTAGACATCTGCTTTTTCGGTCGCAATCAGGGTGTTAGTCGACATGGCATCGGCACGGCAAAACGGCGATCGTGACCCAAGCCAGACTTGATATCCAACCAGACCTCGTGGGGAACAATTTCTGACGGATCAAGTTTGCCACGCGGACCAAAGCGAACGGCACCACTTGGGGTAATGGTATTACGCCACCGCCTGAACTCTCATCGTTCAGTCACAATCATGCGAAGTTTTCAAGTTCTAACACCTTCAAGACGAGGTGGTTTTGCGCGAATGAGCAGCAAAGGGAGGCGAAAACTATGACGATTTCAGGCGTCAAAAAACTCAAGCTGGGTTTGCTTGCTTCTTTTTTCACGGCAGCACTGACGTGCGTACCTGCAAATGCGCAACAGCAAAAGCCCAACATTGTCATCATCTGGGGCGACGACATTGGCCAGTCGGATATCAGCGCCTATAGTCGCGGGCTGATGGGCTTCAAAACGCCCAACATAGATCGCATCGCGAATGAAGGCGTGATGTTCACCGACTATTACGCCGAACAAAGTTGTACAGCAGGGCGCGCCTCCTTCATCACTGGCCAGTCTGGTCTGCGCACCGGCATGACCAAGGTTGGTTTGCCGGGCGCCTCGCTCGGGCTTCAAAAGGAAGACCCGACTATTGCCGAACTGCTCAAGCCGCTTGGTTACGCCACGGGTCAATTTGGCAAGAACCACCTGGGTGATCGCAACCAGTTTCTTCCGACGGTGCATGGTTTCGATGAGTTTTACGGCAACCTCTACCATCTGAACGCGGAGGAAGAACCTGAATTGCCGGACTACCCGAAGGATCCCGCATTCAAGGCGAAGTACGGACCGCGGGGCGTATTGGATTGCAAAGCCTCCGACAAAGACGACCCGACCGTCGATCCCCGCTTCGGCAAGGTCGGCAAGCAGGTCTGCGTAGACACCGGCCCGCTGACCAAGGCGCGGATGGTGACGATCGATGACGACATCACTAACCGGGCCGTCGACTTCATCAAGCGGCAGGCGAATGACAAGAAGCCGTTCTTCGTGTGGGTGAATACAACGCACATGCACTTCCGCACACACACCAAACCGGAAAGCATCGGCCAATCCGGCCGTTGGCAGAGCCCCTATCACGACACGATGATAGACCACGACAAAAATGTCGGCACGATCCTCAAGGCACTGGATGATCTCGGCATCGCCGACAACACGTTCCTCATGTACTCGACCGACAACGGTCCGCACATGAATAGCTGGCCGGACGCGGCCATGACGCCGTTCCGCAGCGAAAAGAACACTAACTGGGAAGGTGCCTACCGCGTGCCAGCCATGTTCCGGTGGCCCGGAAAAATTAAACCCGGCACGGTGTCCAACGACATCGTCAGCCACCTCGATATGTTACCGACCATTCTCGCAATCGCCGGCGACACGCAAGTGAAGAGTAAGCTGCTCGCCGGGGACAAGGTCGGTGACATGACCTACAAGGTGCATCTCGATGGCGACAATCTTGTTCCGTATCTAACCGGCCAAGTCGCGAAAAGCCCGCGTGAATCGTTTTTCTATATCAATGACGACCAACAACTGGTCGGACTGCGATATGATAATTGGAAGATCGTGTTCCTGGAGCAGCGGGCGCCAGGCACGTTGCTCGTCTGGGCCAATCCCTTCACGAACCTGAGGGTGCCCAAGATCTATAACCTGCGGACCGATCCCTACGAGCGGGCCGACGTGACCTCGAATACCTATTACGACTGGCTTCTCGACCATGCCTTCCTGCTGGTCCCCGCGCAGGACTATGTCGGGCAATTCCTCGCGTCCTTCAAGGACTATCCGCAACGGCAAAAGGCCGCGAGCTTCAACATGGATGAGGTCATGGCGAAGTTAAAGGAAAGCCAGCAATAGGCGACAACCCAGCTTGAACTGCGGCGTGGCGACTTGCCGTCGTTCCGCGCCGCATGTTCGCTTTTGGCACCTCGCGTCGTTTTGCTGTCCCGCAATAATTCGGTCGCTTTCAGGAAGAAACGGACATTGGGTCAGTTTTCGAGTATACGGCCACCTGTGGCACCCCTCCTGTTGATAACCCGGAGGCCGTCTCAGTTGGCGGCCTCTTTCAGAAAAAAAGCGTCACGCGCGAGAACCTACCCGTCCGGGGCGATCAGCCGCGCCAGGCGGCCCTCAGAGCGCCAAGGGTCAAAGTAAACGGTACGCGGCCTGTCGGCGGGGGTAGGTTGTTCAGTCCTCCGCTACCAACACAAAGATCAAGCCCGAACAAATCCTAGTTTGGCGTCACGAAGTCCAGCACGTGGCCTTCGAAATCGAACACGATCCAACCGTACTCGGCCCTCGCCGAGTCCTCGGGCACATCGCGCACCCGGACCTCGATGGCGTGCGCCCCGGCCTTGCGCACAAATGGGTGCGCGCCGATCGGAATAGGCCAATGACGTCGGCCTCGGCTAGCCGCGGCGTTCCGCTTCCCAATGTCCCGAACACTTGTTGGTCGACGATTCGCCGCTCCACAAGCCCTCGCCGTAATTTCCGGACAAGCGGCCGGTGCCCCGCGCCTGTTGTTGACCCTGGCGGACCACAACGCTTACTTGGCCGCGCGCGCCCACGTGCCCGGAAATGTCGAAGCTCGGATCATCGTAAAAGATCCTGCCGTTCTCGATGTGGAGCGCGTAGCGGTAGGCGCGGTCGCAATCGCCGGCGTCGGTAATGATCGACACGCTCCATACCCCGTCGTAGGGCGTGCGTGCTGTTGCGGCATGCGCGGTCCACAGCAATGCCGCCGCCACCACGGCAGTCAGAAGCGCCGGAACGACTTTGCGTTTTCTCGCATCCATGCAAACCTCCTGCCTGAACCAATGACCTAATCTGTTACCCGCGCGACCGCCACCGATAAACTGTGTCAAAGTGACAAAGCGGCCGCTCTGCGTCTGGTCAAGGTTTCCAATTCGTTCGCCGCTAGGCGATATCGGAGACGATCCGTGACGAAAATTATATTTTGTATCCTGGCAACATGCCTGTCGATCGCGGGAACCGCCAACGCTTTCGCTTCACCCACGGATAAGATCGTTGACCGCACGTTCGAACGTGACCAATCGCCGCGTCGCCCCGTCATTCGTGACACAAAAAGTCACGTATCGCAGGTGCTGAGGCAAGTTCCGCGCGCGGCGCCGCAGCCGCGAGCCCACGTTTATTTGATGCGTGGCTTCATGAACGTCTTCTCTCTGGGCATGGACGATCTGGCAGAAAAGATTCGAGGCCGTGGGATCGACGCCGTTGTTCAAAATCATGCTGATGCCGATGAAATTGTCGGCCAGATCGTGAGGGCCTACACCGCCGGTGATCACGATCCGATCATTCTGATCGGACATTCGTTGGGAGCCGACGTGCTGGTGACGATGGCGGCAACCTTGGACCAAAGCAATATTCCGGTCGCCCTTATTGTTCTGTTCGATGGTACGGCGGATCATGCCGTGCCCGAAAACGTCACTACCGCGGTAAATTTCACTCAGAGATTCTATTTGACGGCAGGAGCCGGATTCCATGGCACGCTGTCAAACGTCGATTTAAGCGGTGATGCGGGTATCGATCACCTCACAATCGACAAGTCGCCGTCGTTGCAAGAACGGACGTTGGATTACGTCCTGCAGGCGGCAACCGCACCGGCAAAGCCGAAGCTGCCGGCGCGCCGGCGATAACGCGCCGCCGTCTTATCTGTTTAGGCTTTGAGGAAGCCGTTGACGAGGCTGCTGACCTTTTGCGCTTGCTCGAGGTAGGGCAGATGGCCGGCGCCGTCGATCAATTCGACGCGGGATTTGGTGATGCGCTTGGCGAACTCGTCCGCATAGGCCGGCGCGATCACGCCATCTGCCTTGCCCCAAACGATCAACGTCGGCATCGCGATGCGGTGGATGTGTTTTTTCAAACCCTTATCGGGAATCGGCCAGACGAATTTTCCGGTGCAGGCCTGGGACCAGACGAAGCCCACCTGGGCGTCGATTCGCGCCGCGTTCTCGGTCGGTAAGCTGAAGAATTTCTCCGCGACGGCGCCATTCGGCTCTGCGAAAAGCGCCTTTCGCAGCGCTTCATTCGACATGATCATCCAGTTCTTCACCGGCAGATCGTCGCGCCAGAGGCCCACCGGGTCGATGAGGACCAGCCGGCTCACGCGCTCCGGCATCGCTGCGGCGATTTCACAGGCCAGCATGCCGCCGAACGAATGACCGACCAGCATGGTGGTGCTCAATTCGAGCCGATCAAGCAACTCGCCATAATAGACGATCAAGTCCCACCAATTGTCGATCTCGTGAACCGCCTCGGGATCGCCGTCGGTGGTTCCGGGATGGTTGGGCGCGTACACCGTGTGGCTGCGGGCAAGCTGGCCGAGGAATTCCTGATCGTTGCGCAGTCCCCACGGTCCGTGGAGATAAACCAGCGGCGGCCCGTCGCCTAGAATCGCGACGTCGGTCTCGATCTTGTCCTGCCACATCCGCATCTTGCGCATCGGCTCTGCCGCCATTGTGGACCTCACCTTTTGCTGGCGCCAAATATCTTCAGGACGCGGCCGCCGCCGCGGCGACGGGCCGTTTCTGCCGCAGCCGCTCTGGCCACCAGCGGTCCTCCCACTCGTCGTCCCAGAGATCCTGCACATGAGGCAGCACTTCGCGGCAGAACAGTTCGATGTTCTTGAGGGTCAATTGATGCGGCATCGAACCGAAATGCAGGAGCGCGAGCAGGTGACCGACCCGCAGGCGCTTGACTTCATGGAGCAGTTGATCGCGGACGGTCGCCGGGCTCCCCGTGATCAGGAAGCCGCGCTCGACGAAGTCCTTGTATTTCAGCTCGCGCATGTCCGAGCGCTGGCGCAGCGGCGATTTCATGGCGTGCACAAGACTCGTGTGATCCTGATAGCCCGGGATCGCCTGATAGTGCGGCGGGTTGGTCAGCAGATTGTGGAAGAAATATTCGATGTGCGGCGCGTATTCCTTGGCCGCCGCATCGGTCTCCGACACGGCGATCATTTGCAGGAAGCCGAGCCGATACGGATTTGCATCGCGGCCCTTTTGCGCCGCCATCTCCCAAAAATAGTCGCCGAGCGTGTAGGCGTTCTTGGCGCCGTGATAGCTGAGATGGCAAAAGCTATCGTCGCGGCCGAGAACGAAATCCACCGTCGTGGCGCTGCCCGAACCGGGAATCCAGATCGGCGGATGCGGTTGTTGGATCGGCCGCGGCCAGAGATTGACCATCGGCAACTGGTAGTGCTTGCCGTTCCAGGCGAAGACTTCCTTTGCCCGCCACGCTTTGAGCACCAGCGCCAGCGCTTCGCGATAACGTTCACGCTGCTCGACCGGCACGACGCCGTTGGAGATCGTCGCGTCCGTCGGCAATCCGGTTGGAAAGCCGGCGACCAGCCGTCCGCCGCTGATGCAGTCGAGCATGGCGTATTCTTCGGCGATCCGCGTCGGCGGGCTGGTCGAAGGCAGCGTCGAGCCGAGTTGGACGATGGCGACGTCGAGGCCGTTGGTCTGTTTGGCGAGGACCGACCCCATCAGGCTCGGATTGGCCATGAAGCCGTAGACATTCTGATGGTGCTGGTTCGTGCACACGCCGTTGATGCCGAGCCGCGCAGCGTGAACAAACTCGTCCAGCGTCCAATTATAATATTGGCCGACCTTGTGCGGGTCGGCGACATCGAACCAGATCGGATCGATGTAGGCCGACTTGTAGCGTTGGCTGAAATCGGCCGGCAAATCGCGATACGGCATCAGATGGAACATGCAGACTTTCACGGCGGCACCTTGATGTTGAATCGCGATGCCCGGCGGGCGCCGGACGCGGCTTGATTGTGAGCGATTTTATGGATTGTCTGCAACAGGGGCTACCGCAACCCCGCGCTGCAAGGATTCGCGGCCTCACGAATCTCGGCCTACTTTGCGGGCGCGCACCCACCGGCGCAGGAGATTTTTGTGGCTGCGACGATCAACACCGCCGCCTATAGCGATGCCCTCGTGGTCCTCGGCACCGCGGGCATTGTCGTGCCGATCGTCAGCCGGCTGGGGTTCAGCCCCGTGCTCGGCTATCTCGGCGCGGGCGCTCTTCTCGGGCCGCTCGGTCTTGGCTCCTTCGTCAACTCGCTCCCGGTGCTGTTCTGGTTCACGGTCAGCGACGCCAAAAACGTCGAGGGTATCGCCGAGCTAGGTATCGTCTTCCTGTTGTTTCTGATCGGTCTCGAACTGTCCCTCGACCGATTGCTGACGATGCGCCGCCTTGTGTTCGGCCTTGGCGGGTTGCAGGTGCTTCTTGCCACTGCGGTGCTTGCCGCCGCTGCGGCGATGGCGGGTCAGAGTGCGTCGACTTCGCTCATTCTTGGAGCGAGTTTGTCGTTGTCCTCGACGGCGATCGTCCTGGAGCTGCTGTCGAGACAGGAGCGTCTCACCACAAACGTCGGCCGCGCCAGCTTTTCCGTCCTGCTTGCTCAAGATCTCGCCGTCATTCCGGTCCTGTTATTCATCTCCATTCTGGCAGCCGGCCCGGGCGGATCGGTGCTTAAAAGTCTCGGCATCGCGCTCCTCCAGGCCGCGGTCGCGGTTGGGGTGATTGTCGTGTTTGGCCGCCTGTTGTTGCGCCCGCTGTTCAGGCTGGTTGCCGCGACGCATTCACGCGAGCTTTTCATCGCGGCGGCGTTGTTCGTCATCGTTGGCGACGGCGTGATCGCCAGCCGGGCCGGCATGTCGATGGCGCTCGGAGCTTTCGTCGCGGGTCTTTTGCTTGCGGAGACCGAGTACCGCAAGGCGATCGAGGCCACGATCGAGCCGTTCAAGGGGTTGCTGCTGGGCATCTTTTTCTTCACCGTCGGCATGGAGATCGACTTCCGCGAGCTTTAGCGCGAGCCGCTGTTGCTCGCCGGCAGTGTTGCGGGCTTGATCGCCGTTAAATCGATCCTGCTGACCGGTCTGGCGAAGCTGTTCCGACTGTCATGGCCGGTCGCGGTCGAAACCGGGCTGCTGCTCGGTCCGGGCGGAGAGTTCGCTTTCGTTGGCATCGGCATGGCGACAGCCGCCGGATTGATCGAGGAGCATGTGTCGAGCTTCACGCTCGCCGTCACGTCGATCACCATGGCGCTGACGCCGCTGCTGTCATTCGCCGGCCGGCGGTTCGCGTCGCAGATCACGGGCAGCAAAGCCGTCGACGCTGAACTGACCGCAAAGCCGTCCAGCGAGCACAAACACGCGATCGTGGTCGGCTACGGCCGCGTCGGCAAAGTCGTTTGCTCGCTCCTGAAGGAACATGGGGTCCCGTACATCGCGGCCGACTCGGACGCCTTGACGGTGACCCGCGATCGCCGCGATGGACATGATGTCTATTACGGAGACGCGGCCGATCCGGAATTTCTGGAAATATGCGGCCTCGCGACCGCGGCCGGCGTCATTGTCACGATTCATACGCACAAGCTGATCGATGACGTCGTCGAGCACGTGCGGGCGGCGCGTCCCGATGTCCTCATCGTGGCGCGGGCGCGCGATGCCGAGCATGCGCGCCATCTCTACAGCCTCGGCGCCACCGACGCCGTGCCGGAGACCATCGAAGCGAGCCTGCAACTCTCCGAGGCGGCGCTCGTGGGATTGGGCGTCGCCATGGGGCCGGTGATCGCCGCCATTCACGAAAAGCGCGACGAGATCCGCCGCACCTTGCAGCAGGCCGCCCGCGATGCCGGACTTGAAACGAGCCATGCGGTCAGGGTCAAATCGCCCGACTCACGCGAAGCGTCATAGCGGTACGAGGGATATGCTGCTTGCTGCGACGTTCAGAACGAGCCGAACGCCGAGCCGAGCACGATCACGGCTACGAGTGCGATGATCGCGCTGACGATCCCGGCCATGACGATGTCGAAATAGCTTTCACGGTGCGTCGATCCGCAGACCGCGAGCAGAGTCACGACCGCGCCGTTGTGCGGCAGAATGTCGAGCGTGCCTGAGCCGATGACGGCGACGCGGTGCATCAGTGCGGGACTGATGCCGGTCTGCGATGCGATGGTCATGTAGGTTTGCCCGAGCGCGTCGAGCGCGATCGTCAATCCGCCCGAGGCCGAACCGGTCAGCGCAGCGAGCACATTCGTCGCGACGGCAAGTGAGACGAGAGGGCCACCCTCGATTCCCAGCACCCAATCGCGCACGATGGTGAAGGCCGGCAGCGCCGCGATCACGGCGCCAAAGCCGACGAGGCTCGCGACGCTGAGCGCCGGCAGGACGGACGCATTGGCGCCCGCATCCATGCTTTGGCGCAGCGCCGGGAGGCGGTTCCAGTTAATGAGGATGACCGCCACGATGGCGGCGGCGAGCGCGACCACCACGGACCAAACTCCAGCCACGGCGGAAATCGAGGTTCCGCCCCAGCGTTCTTCGGCAAGAAATGAAAAGTCGAGCCGTGGCAGCACGACGAGCGACATCAACAGATTGACCACGACTACGACGATCAGTGGCAGCGCGGCGAGCACGATGGATGGAGCGGCGTCGCTGTGGCGCCCATGATGAATCTCGGCCGGATCGAATTCGCGTGCCGTCGTGGCGCGCTCGCGTACAATCTCATCATCCGCGGCCGCATCGGCCGCGACCGGCGTGTCCGCTCCATAGCCTTCGCCCGAGCGCCGCGCCGCGGCCTCTGCCCGTCCGAGCCACCACAGGCCGAAGCCGAGCATGATGATCGACGCGATGATGCCGAGGCCGGGCGCCGCAAACGGCGTCGTACCGAAGAACGGCATCGGGATGGCATTCTGAATCGAGGGGGTGCCCGGCAGGGCCGACATGGTGAAGGTCGAGGTGCCGAGCACGATCGCCGCCGGCATCAGCCGGCGAGGAATAGCCGCCACGCGGAACAGCGCCTGCGCCATCGGGGCGAGCACGAAGAAGGCAACGAACAGGCTAACGCCGCCATACGTCACGAACGCGCCCGCAAGCACGACCGCGAGCATCACGCGGCGCTCGCCCAGGCTTTTGGTCATGAAATCAGCGACGGCCGATACTGAGCGGCTGTCGTCCATGAGCTTGCCGAAGATCGCCCCGAGAAGAAAAATCGGAAAGAACTGAGCCAGGAAGCGGGCCGCGCTGCCCATGAAAATCTGGGTCCAATTGGCGAGCAGCGGCTCGCCGCCAAACGCGGCGGCAACAAGCGCCGCGGCGGGGGCGAGCAACAGCACACTCCAGCCGCGAAAAGCGAGCCAGACTAAAAGACCAAGCCCAACAAGGATGCCGAGCAGGCCCATGCTTCAGCACTCCGCCAGCAGCACATCTAAATCGGCGGTGGATCGTTCGCCGAGATCGGCCGCGTTCGCGTTGAGGAATTCGTCGGCGGCGCGGCGCCCTTCCGTCCGCAGCATCGACACGAATTCCCACTCGGCGTTGAGTTTCGAGGAGGCGCCGAATTTGGCCAACAGGTCCGTCATGATCCTGTGCGTGCGCATCTGCGCCCAGCGGGCGCCTTCTCCCGATCCCGGATCGGCCACCTGACGCAGCACTGCGATCATGCGGAGTTCCTTCATCAGCGGCGAATTGAAAGAAATCTCGTTCAGCCGATTGAGAATATCACCGGCAGTGCGTGGCGTTTCCGGCCGTTCGCGCGGGTTGATCTGCACCAGGATGGTATCGTGGGCGTCGCTCTCGCGGATCAGCGGTGTGATCGTAGGGTTGCCGGCGAAGCCGCCATCCCAGTAGGCCTCGCCGTCGATTTCGACCGCGCGAAACATCGTCGGAAGGCAAGCCGACGCGAGCAGGACATCGGCGGTGATTTCCGGGTTGCGGAATATGCGGCCGCGGCCGGTGCGCACACTGGTGGCGGTGATGAACAGCTTGATCGGCGAGCGAACAACACGCTCGAAATCGATGCTTTCGGCGAGGATATCGCGCAGCGGATGCAAGTTCAGCGGATTGACGTCATAAGGCGAAAGCAACCGCGACATCAAATCCATCATCACATAGGCCGGGGAAGTATCCAGCGACCAGCGGCCCATGAGGCGGTCCAGAGCGGAGCGCTGCAGTGGACTGAAGGCCGCTGCGCGCGATACGCGCTGCCAATATTTTTCGAGTGCTTGGCGCGCGCCTTCGGCTCCCCCGTCGGCCCATCCGTCGGCCAGCACCGCAGCATTCATCGCACCCGCTGACGTGCCGGAAATCGCTGCGATTTGCAGCCAAGGCTCTTCGAGGAGGCGATCGAGCACACCCCAGGTGAATGCCCCATGGGAACCGCCGCCCTGAAGCGCTAGATCAATCAGAACAGGGCTACGCTCCATTGCATGGGTCCGTAGCCGCTAAGCGGGCCGGCCTACCCTGGTCGTTCGGAAGGATCTATGCCGCAGCCGAAAAGGCTGCCGCTGCAGCAGCGCCGAAGAGGTAGACGATCGCCGTTAAAATCGCAACCATCACAACATCGAGGCTTTGCAAGCCGACGAGCCTGGTCGCAGCGACGTTACAAGACAATCATAACGAGACACGCCCAGCGCAGGCGGTCTCATCGTGCATTAAAGAAGCCGGACGGATGAAATCCGCAGCCCGGCTTGGTCGTCTGCTAAGCGAGTTGTCTCAGGCCTGAGCCGACGCCGATCCAACTCACTCCTGCGATGATCAGATCGATGCCAAGGAAAAGTCCCAGAATGTAAAGGCCCGAAACCGGCCAATGCGCGAGAATCACTGCGCCGAGCAGAAGAGTAATGAGTCCGGACACAACGACCCAAACCCAAGGTGTCCCACCCTTCATGCTGAAGCCCAGAATGATCCGCATGATTCCTGAGGCGACAAGCGCGAACCCAAGCATCAGGGTCAGCACTGCCGCGGCGAGAAGCGGATTCTCGAACGTGACGAAGCCGGCGACGATGTAGAGCGCGCCGAGCAGGAGCCAGAGCAGAAACTTGCCCCAACTCTTGATCTGGAACGCGTTGATCACCTCGGCGACGCCCGATATCAGCATCATGACGCCGACCACGAAGACGCTCACGACGGTTGCAAAAACGACGCTGCCGAGTGCGACAAGTCCGGCCAGCACGTAGATGACGCCAAGGGCGATGATCCAGCCTGATTTGGCGCGTAGTGGTTCAAGTCCCGATGTGACGGATGAAATGCGGGTTCCCGCTGTGCTCGACATGCTGCTCTCCCGGCTACATGTGCAACGCTAAAACAATGCAAAAAACATAGCCCGCTTCCGCTGCGAAGTCATTATGCAATTATGACGTTTCCGCAGCATGAAATTGTAATGTCTCCGCTACGCTCGCAAATGCGCGCTGAGCTTCGAGGCTATAAGGGCGATCTGGCACTACTGGCCGAACGTTCGATCCGGTTACCGCATCCAGATCGAAGGAAGGCTGCGCCCGAAGCGGGCTGAGGCGCTGAAGGTGACGTCAGCCCTCGGTGCCCTGCCGCAGCGCCGGCGTCGCCTGCTTGGTGGGTGCGATGCCAGGCGTCTCCTTGGGTTTCGCTATGATCGGAGCCGATCCGGCAGGGCGACAAGATTGCCCGCGCGCAGCTTGCAGTACGTCATTCAAAGCCAGCGACTGAAGACGGGGCGACTTGTCGATCGTGAAATGATCGATGCTGGCGTCGTTGCTGACATCGACATTTTGCAATCTGCCGCGAAAGCCGGAGCCCGCGCGCATGTAGGCGTATTCGCGTTGCGTCAAATTGACGACGCAGGCGACGTTTTTCGGCGCCGCGTACGACCCTGTGCCGTCAAATGGGATGACGAGGGACACCGGAACGCCGCTTCGGTTCAAGGATTGCGCCATCATCATCACCGCATCGGCGCCGAGCGAGTGGCCGACCAGGATGACCGGGCCGTGATCGCCGGCGCGATAGTTTTGCACGATCTGGGCGTCAATCGCGTCCGCCTGGGTGTGATTGTAAACGCTCGCCGCTATGCCGTAGTGCTGGATTTTTCCGGCGAGCTCGTCCATGCCCAGTGAGAAGATATTCATGAGACCGCGCATGAGATAGACGTGCGGGCGCGACGTCTCGTGGATGTCCTTGGCTGTGCTCTTTTCCGGGCCGAGCGAAAGCAAAATCAGGCCCGCCATGGCAAGGACGCCGACTAGTCGGCCGGAGGGCCACGCGCCTCGCCGGGAGACGGAATCTCTAGTCGTTGCAGAAAGCTTACCACCGTCCGACATCGAAATACTCCACGCTACGCCACGCACGGACCGTCACGCACTATGGCGAAACACGGTAAAAAATGTCTTGTGATTGGCATGGCGGGGAGTCCGATGGGAGGTCGCCAGGTGCGATGACATTGGGCTGCGGCCAAACTGTGGCTGGCCACCGGGACGTGCGGTCGCAGGCGGACCTTCTGGTTGCAAGCAGCGTTCGGCCCCGCGAAAGATGCTGCCGAACTTAGTGTCGGACCACGTTGCGGCTGGGCAATTCGAGCATGATGGGCCTCGTCGCAGTTCGCGCTGGAGGACGGCTTACATCTGAAAGGCTCCGCACGAATTCTGCGTACCAATTCTGCACCGACGAACTCCGGAGCTTGCGCATCATGGACTGCCAGCGTTCGCGCCGCTCTTCCACCCTCATGGTCAAAGCGGTCGCGATCTGCCGTGCCATGCCGTCGATGTCATGCGGATTGACCAGGAGTGCGGCGTCTAGTTCTTTGGCCGCGCCGGCAAACGACGACAGCACCAGTACGCCCGGATCGAAAGGATTTTGCGCCGCCACGTATTCCTTGGCGACGAGATTCATGCCGTCGTGCAACGGCGTGACCAGACCCACCTGCGCAACCCGATAGAAGCCGGCGAGCGTGAGCTGCGAATACGCCTTGTTGAGGTAGCGAATCGGGATCCAATCGACTTCGCCGTGACGGCCGTTGACCTCGCCGACGAGGGTCGCCAACTCGGATTTGAGATCGCGGTAGGCCCGGATGTTGCCGCGGGTCGGCACCGCGACTTGCAACATGGACACGGCGCGTTTCAGTTCGGGCTCGACTTCCAGCATGCGGCCGAAGGCCCGCATTCTGTTGGTGAGGCCTTTCGAATAATCCAGGCGGTCGACGCCGAGCACCAGCTTGGCACCCTGCAGGCTCGTGCGCAGGCGCGACACATCGGGACGCGCCACAGCCTTCGTCGCACGGTCGGTAAATCCCTCAACATCGATCCCGATCGGAAACGTGGCAAGTTGGGTCAGTCCCCAATTCGACGCCACTGTGCCGTCAATGACGGTCAGTCCGAGATCGAAGTGCAGATATTCTTCGAAATTCTGCCGGTCATCGTCGGTCTGAAAGCCGATGAGATCGTATGCGAGCATGGCTTGGACCAGATCGGCGTGATGCGGCACCGCAGCCATCGTGCGGCGATCGGCCCACGGCGTGTGCAAAAAGAAGCCAATCGGGCGGCCGATGTTCAGCCGACGCAGTTCCGCACCCAAGGTCAAGAAATGATAATCCTGGATCCAGAAGATCGCGTCCGGTCCGGTGAAGCGATAGAGCGCGCGGGCCATGAACGCATTGACGGAGCGATACGACTCGTAGTGATCGGCCGTGACCTGGATGAGATCCGGGCGCGAGTGCAGAGCCGGCCACAGGGCCGAATTCGAGAAGCCCTCATAATAGCCGAGATAATGCTTGGCTGGCATATCGACGGTGGCGAGCGCGCCAGTACCGAGCGCTTCGATTTTTGCGAACGACTTCTTTGAGTCCGCCGCATCATGAGATTGACCGCTCGAGCCGACCCAGATGGCGCCAGACTCCTTCACCATCGGAATCAGTGCCGCCGCAAGTCCGCCGGCAATCGGTTCATCGCTCTTGGCCCGCGCTACACGGTTGGAAACGACGATGACACTCACGGAAAATCCTCCAGTTCGATAATTCGTTAATTCAGCGGTGCGCAATTTGTTCCCTCGTTTGGTGCAGTGCGGCGAGACTGCCCAAAATCGCGCCAATCGGCGGCGAACACGATCGAACGCGAGTAAAACTGCGCATTCGGATGAATTGCTTCAGACGAATGTGACGGAGAAAGCGCCTTCGCGTCGCCGCGCGCAGCGCGACCGATGCGGCTCATTCAGGCTTCGGCATACGCGATCGTGGAAAGCAAACTGATCTCCGCGCGGCGTGAATTGAGACGTGTATGCTGCACGACGATCGGCACATCCGACTCGAACACCGAGGCGTAATCGGTGTCGCGTGGGATGGGCGCCGGATCCTTGAGATCGTTGAAACGTAAATGCAGCGTTCGCCGTGCGGTCACCGTTACACGATAAGGGCCTATGGGCTCCCGATTCGCGAACAAGATCGTAATGCGAACGTGTGCGTCCTGGTCGCCGGCGTTGAGGATGCAGGCCGTTTCATGCGAGACAAGGGTAGGCTCTGAGAACGAGCTTTCCGAAGGAATGTATCCTTCGGCGATGGCCCAGCGCCTGCGTCCAATGGGGTCCATATGGTCCATTTCGCCGCTCGATGATGAAGCCGTCTTCGGCCAGGGGTGTGAGGTAGCGTAACAACGGGAGGGCTCGGATTGTTCCGCGATGGGAACTTTTGCCCTTGCCTCGACGTTGTGCCGGCAACGACATTTCCTTGCGTTGCGGGGGTGACACGCGCAATCGCGGACGTGAAAAATGAGGGCACTGACAGTCGCGCCTGGTATTGCCGATTCAGCACGACTGGAAAATCTCCCGGACCCGCCTTCCTCCGATGGCAGCGTGCTCGTGCGTACGCTCGCGCTTGGGGTCTGCGGGACCGATCACGAGATCGTTTCGGGTGTCTATGGTTGGGCGCCGCCCGGGTCGAACAGATTGGTCATCGGCCACGAATTGCTCGGCGAGGTGCAGGAAGCTCCTCCCGGCGCGGGCGTTGCAGTCGGCGACCGCGTCGTCGGCATCGTCCGCCGGCCGGATCCTGTCCCGTGTCCGGCCTGCGCCGTTGGCGAGTGGGATATGTGTCGCAACGGCCGCTACACCGAGCGCGGCATCAAGGAGCGCAACGGCTTTGGGTCGGATTTATTCCGGGTCGAGCCCGATTTCCTCGTCAAGGTGGATCGGTCACTCGGCATCAATGGCGTCTTGGTCGAGCCGACCAGTATCGTCGCCAAGGCCTGGGATCATACCGAACGCATCGGTCGCCGTTCGCGCTCATGGGCGCCGAAAACGCTGCTGGTGACGGGCGCGGGGCCGATCGGCCTGTTGGCTGCGTTGATCGGCGCTCAACGGGGACTTGATGTCCACGTGCTTGATCATAACGAGCGCGCGGAAAAGCGACTTATTGTGCGCGAGATCGGTGGAACGTTTCATCTGGGCACACTTTCGGAGTTTGATGATTTGAAACCCGATATTCTGATGGAGTGCACGGGAGTGCCGAGCGTGGTGCGTGACGCACTCGGCCGCACCGCTTCCGGCGGCATTGTCTGCCTGGTCGGGGTCTCCACGCCGGGCCACGATCTCGATGTTGACGTCGGCGGTCTCAATCGCACAATGGTGCTCGACAACGATACGGTTTTTGGCAGCGTCAATGCCAATCGCAAGCACTACGAAGACGCCGTGGAGGCATTACAGCGTACCGACAGGGCCTGGCTCAGTCGGCTGATCACCCGGAGCGTGCCCGTCGAGCAGTGGACGCAAGCGCTCGATCGGCAGCCCGGCGACATCAAAGTCATCATTGATTTCTCCTGAGCCGACCCCATAGCCGTCATGTCCACACCCATCGAAGACTATGCGCTGATCGGCGATTGCAGAAGCGCTGCGCTTGTCTCGCGTCGCGGATCGATCGATTGGCTGTGCTGGCCGCGTTTCGATTCGGAAGCGTGCTTCGCTGCGCTGCTCGGCTCCGCAGAACATGGCCACTGGCTCATAGCGCCGCGTGAGAAATCGAGCATGACGCGCCGCTATCGGCCGGACACGCTGGTGCTCGAAACCCAATTCGAGACCGCCGACGGGGCGGCGACGCTTGTCGATTTCATGCCGTTTCGCGGCGACCGTTCGGAGATCGTGCGACTCGTCGTCGGAACACGCGGCCAATTGGCGATGCACACCGAGCTTGTTCTGCGGTTCGGCTACGGCGCCGTGATCCCATGGGTGACCCGATTGGAAAACGGCGCGCTCCGCGCCATTGCCGGGCCCGACATGGTCGCGCTGCGGACGCCGGTGCATCTCGAAGGCAGAGATATGACCACGGTGGGAGAGTTCACCATCAGCCGCGGCGAGACTATTCCTCTCGTCTTGACCTATTCGCCCTCTCACCAGCCGTTGCCGGAACCGCTCGACCCAATGGCGGCCCTGCAATCGACCGAGCGATTTTGGAAGGACTGGTCGGCCAAATGCCGACCGGCCGGGGAGTGGTCCGACGCAGTCCGCCGTTCCATCATCACGCTGAAGGCGCTGACTTACGGGCCCACCGGCGGCATTGTCGCCGCGCCGACCACGTCGTTGCCGGAGCGGCTCGGCGGCGAGCGTAATTGGGATTACCGGTTCTGCTGGTTGCGCGATGCGACGCTCACGCTGCTTGGCGCGATGCACGCCGGCTATTACGAAGAGGCGCAAGCTTGGCGCGAGTGGCTGTTGCGTGCAGTCGCCGGCAGCGCCAATCAGCTCCAGATCATGTATGGCATCGGCGGCGAGCGACGGTTGACCGAGTGGGTTGCCGATTGGCTGCCAGGCTACGAGAATTCAGTGCCGGTGCGCGTCGGGAATGCAGCGCACACCCAGCTGCAACTCGACGTGTTCGGCGAGATCATGGACGTGCATCATCAGGCGCGGCGCTGCGGATTGTCGACCAACGAATTGGGATGGGGCGCCCAGGTCGAGTTTCTCACGTACCTCAAGAGCATCTGGCGCGAGCCCGACCAGGGCATTTGGGAGATGCGCGGGCCGAGCCAGCATTTCACCTACTCCAAGGTCATGGCGTGGGTCGCGTACGATCGCTCGATCAAAAGCGCCGAGACGTTCGGACTTGAGGGACCGATCGAGGAATGGCGCACATTGCGCAGCGAGATTTGCGATGATGTCTGCGAGCACGCCTTCAACAAAGAGATGGGCTGCTTCGTGCAGGCTTACGGCTCGGATCAACTCGACGCCAGTCTGCTCATGCTGCCTTCCGTCGGTTTCCTGCCGGTTTCCGATCCACGCATCGGGCGAACCATTACGGCGATCGAGCGCGGGCTTTTGAGCGATGGCTTCGTCATGCGATACAGCACGGAGCACGCGCAAGATGCCCTGCCGCCCGGCGAAGGCGCATTCCTTGCCTGCAGCTTTTGGCTCGTGGACGTCTATCTTCTGCAGGAGCGTTTCGACGATGCCGAGCGGCTGTTTCGACGCCTTGTCGGGCTAAGGAACGATGTCGGTCTGCTGAGCGAGCAGTACGATCCGCGGGCAAAGCGTCTCATCGGCAATTTCCCCCAGGCCTTTTCACACTTGGCTCTCGTCAACAGCGCCTACAACCTGACGGGTGAACGAAAGCCCATTGAGCAGCGCGCTCAGGGCGAGCACGCACCGCCCGAGGAAATGACGGCGGGGGAATAGCAAATTGAAGAAGCGCGCCGACGTCTTGCGGGAAACGTTGCAGGGCCCGTAAACTCTACCACCGTTTGTGAATTCGCAACCGATCGCCGACGAGGCTGCGTCGCTTCGATTTTGTGTTGGCTGGAGATCACCGCATGCGATTTGGTCTTGCCCTCGGCGCGACGGCGTTGGCCGTGTTCGCACTCATGCAATTCGAGCCGGTCGCCGAGGCTGCCGGTGCGGTGACGTGGCGTACTTATCAAAACGATCGTTACGGCACGACGATCGAATATCCGGACTTCTTCCGAGCCAGTCCGCCGCCGGACAATGACGACGGCAGGGAATTCAAAGCGCCGGACGGCGGCGACTTTTCGGTCTTCGCCTCATACAACGCGCTCGACTTCGATCTCGCCGGATTTAAAGCCTTTACGGTAAAGAACCTCGACGCGGGTGAGGTCATTACCTATCAGGCGCAGGGCGACAATTGGTTTGTCATCTCCGGAACGCACGGCGACGATATATTCTACGAGCGTCATCTCTTGTCGCATCGCGGCGAGCTCACGAACGGCTTTGTCATCTCGTATCCGGCTCGGCTCAAACAGACCTACGATCCGATCGTCGCCAGGATGTCCAAATCGTTCCGCGCCGGCACCGGTTTTCAGACCTCCGGCAAGCCTTGAGCTTCGACCGATCGCCCTAGTGTGGCGGTTCAGAAGTCCGCATCATTCTCGCCGCGACCCCGTCATGCGGACTTCTGAACCAAAGCCACACTGGATCGATAAGTTGCTAGTGTCCTTCGATTCCGAAGTTCGCAAACGAGGATGCCGCCCAATGATGCGAACTTCGGAATTGGGACACTAGGCGGTTCTCAATCTCAAAAAAATCCGAGGGATTCGCAGCCCGTACCGGCTTGAAAGCTGCGCTTGTGAGCCCGCTTCGGAATATCGATGACGTGCACCGAACCGTCGCCCTGGCACGCAACGAACAATTCACCGCCGCGAAAGGCCATGTCCATCGGCTGGCTGCCGACCTTGATCGCCGTCTGTTGGCGAAAGGACGGATCGATCAGGCTCACCGTGTCGCTGTTGAGGCTGGTGACGCCGATCAGACTATTGTCAGGGGCATAGCGCGCAATCTGGGCTGCCTTCGGAACATCCTTCAGGACGATTTCGTCGCGAACCTGGCCGGCCGCGGTGTCGATCAAAAACAATGTCGGCTGCGCATCGTCGACTGCGACCACGGTACGGCCGTCGGCCGAAATTGCGATGCCGGCAAGCGGACGCGGCGTCTTGATCTTGCCGAGCAATTTCCGCTTCGGCAGATCGATCACCGAGACAGTGCCGTCTTCTTCGTTTTCGGTGTAGAGCCGTTGTCCGTCGGGCGAAATGATCAGTCGATGGCCGTTTGTCGAGCCGGACTCGATCGTGTCGATCACCTTGTGGGTCGCGCGATCGATCACCGCGACGACGGCGCTGTTTTCGCAGGTGATGTAGATGAAGCCATCGGGTCCAAGCTTCAACGTGTGCGGGGCGATGTAGGGCCGCAGATCGATATCGCCGACATGGGCGCGTTTTGCGAGATCGATGATGCAAAGCAGATGACCCGGATGAGGATTCCGGCCGTGAACGCCGTCACCGAAAATCGGCACGTAGGCGAGGCCGGTATCCGGCACGATGAGGAGTTCGTGCACCGTGCGGGGAAAGCCGTCGAGCACGACCTCGGTCTCGAACGTTTCGGGATTAAGAAACAAGATTTTTGTGCCCATCTTGTCGACCGCGATCATGCCGTGCTGGCCGTTCGCATGCGCCATCGTTTCCTCCGCGGTTTGTTTGAGGCGAGATATTAGAGCGGACGGCGCTCAAGTCGAGCCGCATCTCGTGCTGCATGGCCAGGACGTTGCGAACGATGGCATCTCAACAGCGATCCTTCTGGGTGTATGCTGGGCACAACAACAGTAACGGAACGGGAGGACTGACCCTATGAACGCTGTCGCCAGCCGTAACATCAGGTTCGTCAGCCATAGCGACCAGGGCGGTCGCGGCGATGGCGTGCAGGTCATGGTGCATCGCGGCTTCGCCTATATCGGCCACGGCTTCAGCAACGGCATCACGATCATTGACGTACGCGATGCCAAACATCCGAAGACGGTCAATTTTCTCGCGTGCCCGCCGAACACGCGCGCTCACCATATTCAGACCCACGGCGACTTGCTGCTGGCGGTCAACGGGCCAAGCGTCTGGACCATGCAGGTGAGCCATGAGGCCTATTTCACCGGCACCTCGGCCCAGTCGCTCGAAGGCCAAAAGTTCACGAGCGGGCTGCGCGTCTACGATCTGTCACGGCCGGAGGCGCCGCGTGAGATCGCCTTCCTGCCGCTCGGCGGATTAGGCCCGCACCGCATCTGGTATGTGGGCGGCCGCTATGCTTACGTCTCGGTTCATTTCCCGGAATTTTCCGACCACGTGCTGGCGATTGTCGACATGGCGGAGCCGACGCGGCCGCAGGTCGTCGGCAAGTATTGGCTGCCCGGGATGTGGACCGCCGGAGGCGAGACGCCGACGTGGCCGAAGGGCAGACGCTATGCCTTGCATCACGGCCTCGTCGCCGGCGACATTGCGTATACGGCCTGGCGTGACGGCGGACTTGCCGTGGTCGATGTCGGCAATCCGGCCGCACCAAAATTACTGTGCCATCGCAACTGGGACCCGCCCTTCGGCGGCGGTACCCATTCGCCGCTGCCGCTGCCGGACCGCAACCTGCTCGTCGTAGCCGACGAGGCGAACTTCGCCGATTGCAGTCTTGGGCTGCGTTATATCTGGATATTCGACGTCCGCGTACCGACAAATCCGGTCAGCATTGCCACGCTGCCGATTCCCGATGAGGCCGACTACTGCAAGAAGGGCGGCAATTTCGGCCCGCATAATCTCTGGGAGAACCGGCCGGGCGCGTTTCAAAGCTCGCAATTGATCTTCGCCACGCTGCATAATGCCGGAGTTCGCGCTTACGACATCGCCAATCCGTTTCAGCCGCGAGAGATTGGATATTTCGTGCCGCCCAATCCCGAACGCATGTTTGATCCGCGTCCGAATCGTCCGCAGGTCATCCAATCGTGCGATTGTTTCGTTGATGCGCAAGGTCTGATGTTTCTCACCGATTCCAATGCCGGCCTTTATATTTTGCAATTCGAAGGCGCATGATTGGCAGTGCATGCGCACAAGCCGGACCGGTCGCCATCCGCATTGACAACTGCCGGCTTGGCCTTCCACACTGATTGCGCCAAGAGCCGTTGAAGCGGCCGGCGCGGGAACGACCAAGGGGAGGACCAGATGGCCCAGGCGATGACGGCTGCCCAATTGGGTGCCGGGGAGGGCCGTGCGGCCCAGACAATCGAAGCATTCGTCGGCAACGCACTGGATGACGCGAAGATTTCGCCGCTTCATCGGAGAGTGATCGCGCTCATAGCTGCGGGATATTTCTTCGATGTCATCGATTTTACCGTATTCGGTTCACTCGTTCCGATCATACTTCTATCCAAGTTCGCGACGGGCGCCGAAGTCGCGGCCATAGGCAGCGCCACCATTTTCGGCTTGTTCATTGGCACCGCCGGCCAGGGCGAATTCAGCGACCGGTTCGGCCGCAGATTCATCTATCAGTTCAATCTGCTGCTGTTCGGCATTTTCACGATCCTCGGCGCGCTGTCCACGAGTGTCACGTTGCTGATCGTTTGTCGTTTCATCGCCGGGATCGGACTCGGTGCCGAGCAGCCGCTTGCCTTCGCCTATGCCGGCGAATATTCGCCCAAGCGCATTCGCGGGCGTATCCTGGCGATTGTGCATTTCATCGGCGGCGCCTGCGTGTGGCCGATCGGAACCGCGCTCGTGCTTCTCTTTGGCGGCCTGTTCAACACGCCCGAGTACGCGTGGCGTGGCGTCTGGCTGCTTATCGGCATCGGCGCACTGATCGTCTGGGTGTTCCGCTTCACGCTGCCGGAATCGCCGCGCTATCTGGCGACACATGGCAAAGGTCAGCAGGCGCTCGATGTGCTTGGGCGGCTCGGCATTGCCGGACCGACGGTGCCGCTGTCGACCGATGCGGCCAGCAACACCAAGAGCGATCCGTTCAGCGTCGTCTTCAGCATGTTCCCGACCCGCGTGATCGCCGGCATGATCTGCTTCACGGCGTTTTTCGGTGTCGCCATCGGACTTGGCGCCTGGTTGCCGAACATCATGAACGGAAAGGGCTTCACGCATCACCAAGTCGCTCCAATATACCCTCGTGATGAACTTCGCCGTGCCGTGCGCGAGCCTCTTTATGATGTACGCGCTCGACAAATTCGGCCGCAAGATCACGTCGGTCTGCGCGTTCGTCGGCGCCGGAATCATGGCGATGGTGTTCGCCAGTGCCACGACCGCGCTCGAGCTGATGGTTGCCGGCTTCGTCATGGTCTTCTTTGTCCAGGTCGCCGGCAATTCGATGCAGATCTTCGCGTCCGAGGTGTTTCCCACCAACGCGCGGGCATCGGGTTTCGGCTGGGCGTCGGGCGTCGGCCGCCTTGCGACTGCGTTCATCATGCCGACGATCTTGTGGGTGCAAAACGGCTGGGGCCTCACAACGGTGTTCGGCTGCCTCGCGACCCTTCTCTTGATCGCTGCCGTCTCGGTGACGCAGTTGGGCCCCGAGGCCAAGCAAAGGGGCCTCGATGAGATCGCCCCGCCGACCGGGTGACGATTCCGCCGGCGGTTCCTGCGCGATCCGTCAGGTCAACAGTTCGACGTGCCCGGTGGCGAGTTTGTAGATGCCACCGACGATGCGGAGTTTTTTGTCGCCGACAAACTGGCTGAGGATCGGCGTGGCTGACTTCAGCTTTTCGACGTTCATCGCAACGTTGCGCCGGATCGCGTTGGCGAGGATATCGCCGCCTTCGCCTTGCACGGCCTTGACCGCCGGGCTGATGGCCGCAACCAGAGCCGGAAGGTGGCCGGGCAAGGTGGTGCCGTCCTTGAGCGACTTTACCGTTGCGTCGACCGCGCCGCAGGCGTCATGGCCCAGAACCATGATGAGCGGCGTATCGAGCACCTGGACGGCATATTCAAAGCTGGCGATGATGTCGTCGCTGGCGAAGTTCCCGGCGACCCGGCAAACGAAGACGTCGCCGCGCGCCGTATCGAAGCAAAATTCCGGACTGATCCGCGAATTGGCGCAGCTCAGCACGCCGGCAAAGGGGTTTTGCCCCGCGGCGAGCGGCTCGCGCTCGTGCTTGAAATCGTGACGTTTGCTGACGCCCTGGACATAGCGCGCATTGCCGTTCATCAACCGCTCGAGGGCGGCATCCGGCGAAAGCACATTTTGAGGTTTTGGCGGCGTCTTGGCATTCTTGGCAAGGGCGTGCGGCGCGAGTGCGAGTCCGACAGCGGCAGCTGCGCCAAGTTTAAGGACGCTTCGGCGAGCGAGGCCTGCATGATTGATTGCGGCATCCATACAGCGTTCACACATTCTTTTCTCCTGCAGGTGAGTAGAAATACCGGGGGTGCCGCTCGGCAGAAGGACGGCAAATCGGGGCTGGCCGATCAGACTCGGAACGGTGCACCGGCGTTATACGGTGCACAGGCGTTATAATGTCTGTACCGGCCGGATTTGATAGCCATGACGGTTTATGATGCATTTATTTTCTGTAGTCATGCGCAGGATAAGCCGGTAGCGGCGGCGCTTCAGGCGGCCGTGCAGCGACTCGGCATGACACCGCCGGAAAGCTGAAACGCGGATCAAAAGGCTTTTGTCGCAACCGTCCGGCAGGCGTTGGGCGCGCTGCCGGCGAAATAGCAATATTCGGCGAGCACGATGCCGAAGTCTCACCCGCGCCAGTAACGATCTTCCCAGCTTCGCGACAGCCGCATGGCGGAGAGAATCAGCCCGGCCATCGAATAGGTCTGCGGAAAATTGCCCCACAGCGCTCCGGTCCGCGGATCGACGTCTTCGGAGAGCAGGCCGTAACGGTTGCGATGCGCGAGCGCGTCGGTAAAGAGGTCGCGCGCCGCCTCGCGCCGTCCCAGCGACCATTGCGCATCGATCAGCCAGAAGCGGCAAATCAGAAAGGCCGTGACCGGAAGACCAAAGTCGTCCTCGCTGGCGTAGCGCATGACATGCTTTTCGCGCACCAGCTCGCGCTCCATGACGGCGACGGTTGAGGCGAACCGCGGATCGTCGACTTCGACGGCGCCGAGGTCGGCGAGCAAAAGCACGCTGGCGTCGAGATCGTCCGAACCGAACGCGGCCGTAAAGGCGCCGCGTTTCTCATTCCAGGCGCGCTCCAGCAACACCTTGTGGATCGGCTCGGCAACGTTGTTCCAATATTTCGCGCGATCGGCGAGACCAAGCCGCGTCGCGATCGCCGCAAGCCGCTGACATCCTGCCCAGCACATGGCGGCCGAATGGGTGTGGATGCGCTGGCGTCCGCGATATTCCCAGATGCCGGCGTCAGGTTCGATGGCCTTCTCGGCGGCGCGATCGCCGAGCGTCTCCAGAAGACGAAACAACCCCTCGTCGCCCGGCCGGGGCAGGCGACGATCGAAAAACAGCGGCATGGCGGCAAGGATCACGCTGCCATAGGCGTCGTGCTGGACCTGATCGACAGCGGCATTTCCGATCCGAACCGGCCCGTCGCCGCGATAGCCCTGGAGATCGGGCGCGGTTCGCTCGTCGAGCGAGGTGGTTGCCACCACGCTATAGACCGGGCGAAGCTCATGGTCGGATTTTGACGCGATCGAGAGCGTGAAGGAGATGAACTCCTCCATGGTGCGTGTTGCGCCGATGCGGTTGAGCGCCTGGACGACGAAATAAGCATCGCGCAGCCAGCAATAGCGATAATCCCAGGTGCGGCCGGAGGACGGCGCTTCTGGGATCGAGGTGGTGTGAGCCGCTATGATGCCGCCGGTCTCGTCGAAATTGCTGAGCTTGAGCGTGATGGCGGCGCGGATGATCGCCTCCTGCCAATCGTACGAGATCGACAATCGGCGCACCCATTCCATCCAATAATCGTATGTGCGGTCGAGAAATTCTCGAGTTGTTTTCTGCAGGTCGCCGGTGAACGGCTCATCCGGACCAAATACGAGATGAAGCGGACGCGTGAGGACGAAGGGTGCTTCGCCATCGATCAACGAGAGCGGCGCATCGGTCGACAGGCGAATAACGCAACTGTCGCCCGAATAGCGGATGTGATTGCTGCCGAGCGAGCGTTGCGGAATCGGCCTGCCGTAATCGCAAGTCGGCCGCATCCGGATCGTGATACGTGGCAGACCGGCGACCGGCTCGATGATGCGGTAAACCTGCGGCGGCCGGAAAACGCGACCGAATTGCCGGAAGCGCGGAGCAAAATCGGTGATCCGCACACGTCCGCCGTGACGGTCGATCAGCTCGGTGATGACGATCGCGGTGTTGCGCTGATACTCGGAGCGAAAGTCCACCATGTCGTCGAGGACGATGTCGGAGAAGCCCTTTTCTTCCGTGCCTGAAACGAGCCGGCAGAAGATCGGATCGCCGTCGAAACGCGGATAACACCACCAGACGATCCGCGAGCACGGATCGACCAATGCGGCCGTGCGGCCATTGCCGATGACGGCAAGATCAAGCCCGAAATCGTTCATCCCGCCGCGCCTTCGCCTTCGGCCGCGATGCGGGCAAGCCACGACCGTACCGAGTCCGGCTTCTCAAAACGCCCGTTGACACCCGCAATGAACCGCCCGACGGAAAAGCCGAGACCATCGAATTGCGGGATGATGCCGAATACCGGCTCGTCGGTCGTATCATCGCCGATGAAAATCGGATTGCGGCCAGCAAACGGCGGGTATTTCATCAACTCGCAGACCGCCGTTGCTTTGTTCACGCCAAACGGTTTGACCTCCACGACCATCTTGCCGGGCAAGATTTCGATCGTGTCTCGCGGCGTGGTCGCGCAAATCGCGTTAACGGCTGCCAGCACCGCCTCGCCTTTGTCCGGCGCGAGGCGATAGTGCAGCGCGAGCGAATAGCCTTTGTCCTCGGCGAGGATACCCGGTCCGATCCCGGTAACGCGCGCCAACTCGCGCCTCAACGCAACGCTCAATTGCCCGGTGTGCAGCAGCGGCTCGTTGCCAGGCGCCGTGCGCAGTTCCGCGCCGTGGCCGCCGATCGCGGCGAGCTGGAGCGGCGAAAAGATGATATCGATGTCGTGGAGCGATCGGCCGCTGACCAGCGCCACTGCACCACCGGTCAATTGATTGAGACGCGCCAGCGTGTTCCGCAGTGCCGGCGGCACCCACACCTGTTGCGGCGACGGCGCAAAATCGAGGATCGTGCCGTCAATGTCGAGCAGGATGGCGCATTTCCGCAAGTCGGGAACAAGCGAGATTTCCGCGAGCTCCATGTCCAGGTCCGAGATTGCTGCTTCGATGGGCACGTTCGACATCCGAGCTTCATTCCACCATTGCGAGCGGCCGGCTGACCGTCTCCAGCGATTTTCGCTCGGCGGCGACGCCCCACAATGCCTCGACGATAGCGCCTGCGATCATCAGAACCGAGCCGATGAGGTAGCCGACGGCGACGCTCAGCCGTGAGCCGGTGTTGATCAGAAGACCAAATAATATCGGTCCGGCGATACCGCCAATGCCGGTACCGATGGCGTAGAAAAACGCAATGGCCAAGGCGCGAATTTCAAGCGGAAATATCTCGCTCACGGTCAGATAGGCCGAACTCGCGGCGGCCGAGGCAAAGAAAAAAACCGTCATCCAGGCGATGGTCAGCGTTTCGGCGGTCAATAGGTTTCGGCTGAACAGGTAAGCGGTCACCGCGAGCAAAAGGCCAGACAGCGCATAGGTCGATGCGATCATGATCTTGCGCCCGATCGTGTCGAACAGACGGCCGAGAATCAGCGGCCCGAGCACATTGCCGGCGGCAAATGGCAGGATATACCAGCCAACCTGCCCGGCCGGGGTGCCGTAGAAATCCATCAGGATCAGTGCGTAAGTGAAAAAGATGGCGTTGTAGAAGAAGGCTTGAGCGGCCATCAGGCTCAAGCCTACCAGTGTGCGCTGCCGATATGTCACGAACAGCGTCCGTGCCACCTCAGAGAGCGGGGTGTAATCGCGCGTGCGCAGCCGCACAGTCTTGCGCTCGCCTTCGGGCGGAACGTCGATGTTGGTGAACTGATCCTCGATCCCGCCGACCACGGCGTTCGCGGCCTCGTGATGACCATGCGTCACCAGCCAGCGCGGGCTTTCGGGAATCCAGAGTCGCATCACGAGAATGACAAGTCCGATTGCGGCGCCAATGAGGAACGCCAGCCGCCAGCCGATCGCCGGATTGATAACGGCAGGATCGAGCAACACAAGCGAGCCGCCCGCTCCCATGGCTGCGCCGACCCAAAAAGTGCCGTTAATCAAAAGGTCGGTCCAGCCGCGAAACCGCGCCGGGATAAGTTCCTGGATTGTCGAATTGATGGCGGTGTATTCGCCGCCGATTCCGGCACCGGTGAGGAAGCGAAACAGGATGAAGCTGACGGCATTCCATGACAGCCCTGTCGCGGCCGTTGCCAGGAGATAGACTGTAAGCGTGATCGTAAACAATCTCTTGCGGCCCAGACGGTCGGTGAGCCAGCCGAACAGGAATGCGCCGAGGACCGCCCCCAGCAGATAGAAGCTTCCGGCGACGCCGACCTGCGCATTGCTCAAGGCCAGAGCCGAGGGTTCGCGCAACTCGCCGGACAGCGCTCCGGCCAGCGTCACTTCGAGGCCATCGAGGATCCAGGTTATGCCGAGCGCAACAATAACCAGGATGTGGAATCGCCCGAACGGCAAAGCATCGAGCCGGGCAGGAACATCGGTTTCGACGATGGCGCCGGATTGGGCGGTGTTCGGTTTCGCGCGCTGCCGCGCGTGAAGCCGGCTCAAAGGAGGCGGGCTGGCACGGCAACTCGAATCTGAAGTTGGCAGTGCACTGCCTGCAAAACGAGCCATGTCGGATAGCCGCCGAGCCCAAGCTCCCTCGTCGTCAACGTCCCGTATGGCCGGCGGTTCCTTCCCGAGTTCCGGTTAAAGTGCTCAAATACCTCCGGCGCATCCCTTGAAAGCGCAAGGAACGATTTCAGTTTTCCCATTCCCTTACTATCGTTCGATCCTGACCCAACCGATAGGTACATTGTCTTTCCATCCGGCGAGAACACGATGTCGCGGGTGCGATGTACGCCAACCGGTATCGCCGATGCAGGCCCATTCAGGATTGGCACCCAACGGATAGAACACTAAACGGCCCGCCTAAGGCCAGCGGACAGCCGTGATTTCCTTGCCATTCGGCCGCAGCACCCGGATAGGCCCGGTGTCGTTTTCCGCAACCAAGGACATTATCATCATCATCGTTGGCGCGACGCGAATGAGCCCGGGGGTGCGCCTGTCCGGACGCAAACTGGTTGACTTCAAATCCATTTGGGACGATTGGCTTCTGATCGTCCGTGCGGCGTACGATCCTTAAGGAATTATTCGCTGAAGCGGCTCGATCGGGTGCCGGCAAGTCTTGTGTGGTCAAGTCTTGTGGCCGGATCAGTCGCCGCGTTCCCGAACGGTCGGCGCGCCAGTCGCCAAACGCAGCGGTGCCTTCGATCAGGTCGGTCCGCGTTGCGGCGAAGAGCGGGATCATCGTGAGAGAGGAGATGAACGCGGCGAAGGCCGTGATGTTTCGTCCAAGGAGGTGACGCATCGAGCGCTCCTGGCGCTGCCTTAACGCGCCTTTGGCAAAAGTGCTCGTATAAATTGACTGGCAGTCAGACCAGTTTGATGAATCAACCATCCCCAGAATCCCGCGTTAATTTGATGGCACAAGTCCAGACGCCTTTCCGGCCAACATTTGTTCCTTGCTGCGGTGATGCGTCTTGACTGCTAAAGCCGCCGCTCGTCTCGAAATCCCGCGCCGCCTGCGCGCCCTGGTGCGGGCGCGGGAATCGAGCCTGATCGGGTTGGCGGGTGTGGTGGGCGTGGTCGGCGGCCTTGTCGTGGCGGCGATGGGCGAGAGCGTCGATCTCCTCCACGAGATATTTTTCCATTTGGCCCCGGGCGAGCGGCTATCGGCGCGCCTCTCGCTTGATCCGATTTTGGCGGCCTTCGTACCGCTCACCGGGGGTATTCTCTTCGGCGTTGCCACCGAACTGCTCGCACGCTGGCGGCCGGAACGGGAAATCGATCCGATCGAAGCGAATGCGCTGCATGGCGGCCGCATGTCGCTCGTCGGCAGCATGATCGTCGCCCTGCAGACAGTGTGGTCGAGCGGGGTCGGAGCATCGGTCGGACTGGAGGCCGGGTATACGCAGCTCGCGAGCGGAATCGCGTCGCGCGTCGGCAGAGCGTTTCGGCTACGGCGCGGCGATTTGCGGATTCTGGTCGGGTGCGGCGCCGCCGCCGGCATTGCCGGCGCGTTTGGAGCACCGCTTGCCGGCGCCTTCTACGGCTTCGAACTCATCATCGGCAGCTATTCGCCGAACAGCCTGGCGCCCGTCGCGCTTTCGGCGGTGCTCGGTTTTCTGGTCGCGCGATCGCTGTCGCCGGCCGAACTCGGAATTGTTGCGCCCGAGCAGACCACGATTGTCGCCCGCGACCTTATCCTCGCCGCAACAATCGGCCTGCTGGCGGCAGGGCTCGGCATTGTTCTGATGCGCGGGGTCGCCCTCTGCGAAGCGATGTTCGCGAGGCTGAAACTCCGGCCGGTGCTGCGGACGTTGACCGGCGGGGTCGTCGTCGGTCTCCTGGCGCTGGTATCACCGCAGATCATGTCGTCCGGGCACGGCGCCTTTCGTGTCACCGGCGTGCTCGATCTCTCGCTTCGCGTCGTGGCGCTTTTGTTCGTGCTCAAGATCACGGCGTCGATCGCATCTTTGGGCTCCGGCTTCCGCGGCGGCCTGTTCTTTTCTTCGCTGCTGACCGGAGCGCTGGGAGGGCACATTTTGGCGGTCTGGCTCACGATGATGTGGCCGACGACCTATTTCGATCCCAACGCCTACGCCGTCATCGGTATGAGCGCGCTCGCGGCCTCGGTCATCGGCGGCCCGTTGACGATGATCTTTATCGCGCTCGAGACGACGGGCGACTTGTGGCTGACAACCGCGGTGCTCATTGCCGTGATCATATCGGCGCAGGTGACGCGAGAAGTGTTCGGCTATTCGTTCGCGACGTGGCGTTTCCATCTGCGCGGTGAGACCATCCGCAGCGCCGCCGACATCGGCTGGATGCGCGACCTGACAGTCGGGAAAATGATGCGCCAGGACATTCAGACAGTGCACGCCTCAATCACCATTGCGGCGTTCCGCGAGGCATTCCCGCTCAGCTCCACCGCCTATGTGATCGCGGTCGACGAAGACGAGCACTATGAGGGGCTGGTTCTGGTCGCTGATGCTCACGCGGCCGAAGCATCACCGGGCAAGTCGATCAAGGATCTACTGCACTACCGGGATGACGTTTTGCTGCCCGGCATGGCCGTCAAGGAAGCGGTGCTCGCTTTCGATCGTGCCGAGGCGGAAGCGCTTGCGGTCGTCGATTCCTACCGCGATCGGCAGGTGATCGGATTGTTGACCGAGGCCTATGTGCTGCGCCGCTATTCGGCGGCGCTGGAAAGCCGGCGCCGGGAATTGGTCGGCGAAGAATAAGGCGCGCCATCGGCCATCCGATCAGTCCCGCTCGGCGGAAATCGCGATAACAGGTGTAGTCGCTACGGCCGCAGGTAGACGTAGCCCTGCGCCTGCAGTTCGGCGAGGCGCACCACGCCGCCCTTGTCGGCCACGATGAAGCCGGGCAACAGCTGCTTGAGCGTGACGTCCTGAGCCCGCATCGTATTGATACAGGCGTTGAGCTGCAGTCCGGATTTCGACATCTCGGCGGTGCGCTTGGTCATGTCGGGATTGGCTGACGCCGTATGGAACGCCTTGAGCGCCGGGCCGTGGACGACAAGCGCGATCGTCACCTTATCCGGACCGCCCATGCCGGCGTAATGGTTGCGGATGTTGCCCATCACAAAATCGACCTTGTCGAGGTCGGAAAGGTGATAGACGACCTTGGAAGCGCTCGGCGTGTCGGCTTTCGCGCGGGTCGCGGAAAACGTTGCGCCGAGCAAGGTACCGGCGGTTCCAAATGCTGCTGCCAGCATGTTTCGACGATGCATTGATCGCTCCATTGTTGTCGCGTCAGGCGATTACGTCGTTGCCTTCATTTGTGCCGCATCGCGGCCAATTCCTTCCGGTCAGCGACCAGGTCCGAGCAGTCGTTCACGCTTGTTCGATCGAGTTCTGAAGACTTTGTCGTCGGCGCCGCCCTTCAACGCTGTCGAGGCAGACTCATCGGGATCTTTGCCCCTCCAGATGCGGATCCGGTCGAGCTTCACGATGACTGAGGCGTTGTCTTTGTTGAGATCGACCGAAATGCCGCCGCCGTCGCAATCGACACCGCAAAAGAAGTCGATTCCCGCCAACGCCGTATTGTCGTCTCCGCCATTCTCGGCTCTGACCGTCGGCGCGTGGCCGCAGTCGCCGCTTGAATCAAAGTCGCCCGGGCGGTTGCGGAAATTGACGCCGAGCCGGAACGAGTAGTTCAGGCTCGGATCGTCTGTTACTTTTTCCGCAGTGATCAGGAGCTTCATCACGCTGACTTTCTGCAGCGGATGCTGCGCCATATGCTCGGCGTCGTAGTGGCGCACGAAGCAGGCATAGGATTTCGTCTTGCCGGCGCTGGTGGCGAACATCCGCTTGGCAAAACTGGTGTCCGCCTGTCCGTCGGCGCGTGCGCTTGGTCCCGCGCCGGTCAAGATCGCGGCGAGCGCGATGACAGCAACACCGCCGCTGAATTGCCTTTGCTTCATCTCGTCTCGTTCCCTGCGCCATTCGCTCATTCGAGTGGCTGAATGCGCGTGATCCATCCTTCGTGATCGACGTACCAGACTGTCACCGGATCGGTCGAATTGTCGATCCAGCTTTCGCGGTCGATGCCATAGGGTTCGGGCAGCACGTATTCGGTGAAGCGTTCCGTCTTCGGATCGAAGCGGAAGTAGCGGCCCGAATGCATCTCGCCGCCCCAGATGTCGCCGTTCTTGTCGGCCTGCGCGGTGTACATCGAGGCGTAGGGCGTCGGCAGCGGATATTCGTGAATCCGCTTCTCCGCCATGTTGAACTCGACCAGCTCGCCGCCGCGACCGGCGGACCAGTAGTTGTCCTGCAGATCGAACTCGCCGCGCGCCGGTCCTGAGTTCTTGGCCGTGTCGGGCTCGTACACTTCTCCGGTCTGCGTGTCGGCTACGACGACGCCGTCGCGCGGCCAGGCGCCGCCGCCGAAGTAGCGGCCGTCATGACTGATGGCGCTGCCATAAGTGCCGGGAAACTTTTTGGTGACGAAGCCGAGCACTTCGGCGCCATTCAGCGCATCGACTTTGCTGACCTTGTTGTTGCGTGTCTTCCAGATGTAGCCCGACGGATCGAGCGCGTAATTGCCGCCCATCGGCGAATTCAGCGCCTCCTTCACCTGCCAAGGTATTCGCTTGAAGTCACCGGTCTTCGGATCGAGCCGCCAGATGCTATGCGCCCAGTTCTCAGAGCCCCAGACGATGCCGTCCTTGTCGACGTGGATCCAATGGGTGCCGGGCAGCGCGCCGGTCTGCACCGGCGGCACGTGGAATTCGGTGACCTTGCCGGTCGCCGGATCGAGCCGTCCGACATAGGAGCTGCGGTGCGTGCTGTACCAGACGTTGCCGTTGGCGTCGCCGGACACGTCGTGGGTCGCGATCTCCAGACGCGGCAATTCGTAGTCGGTGATGATGACGCGCGTGGCGCGCCCTTGCGGCCGCGGCAGCGCGATGAAGCCCGGATCAGGCGATTGCGGGCCGCGCACCGTAGCCAGCCAATGCACCAGCCGCGCCTGGTCCTCGTCCGAGAAGCGGCCGCGCTGGTTGACATTGATCAGCGGCGATCCGGCCCCGTGGATCATGCGGTAGACGATCTTGCCCCAGCTCGCCTCGTCGTAGTGATTGCGGAAAATCTGCTGGTACGAGTGGCACCAGTTGCAATTGACGGTGAGGAGCCGTTTCTCCTCCCCGGTACCGGACAGGCTCATCAGCCATTCCGAACCGGTCATCTGCGCCGCGATTTCGGGGTAGGGCGGCAGCACGTCAGAACTGGTGATGCGTTGCAGCACGATATCGTCGAACGCGTTGGCGCCGTCGATCGCGACGTCCTCCTTGGTGTAGGGGGAGAATTCGCGCGGCTGCGCGATCCGCAGCGTGTAGGCGCCGGCGGCCAGCTTGGGAAATTCGTAGTGGCCGTTGGCGTCGGTGAACACGGTGGTGCGGATCGCGGTGTCCTTCGAGATCAGTTGCACCATCATGCCTTCAGGCAGGTCGCCTTTCGCGGTCTTGACGGTGCCGCGCGGGCCGCCTGACAGATTGGGGCCTGGCGGCGACCTGGTGTTCGACGTCTGGCCGCGATAAGCGGGATTAGGCGGTGGTGCGTCGGAATTCCAGCAGCACTGCTCGCGAATGAAGCTGACCAGATCGTTGATGTCGGCCTCGCTCAGTGTGGTCTTGTACGCCGCCATGTCGGCGCTGCCGTTACGGATCTGATTCTTGACGGTTTCGTCGTTGACGGGATCGCCGGAGATCAGTGACGGATGCTGATAAAGGCCCGTCAGTTTCGGGATGTCCTTGGTAAACTCGTTATGGCAGAACCAGCACTTGTAATAGAAAATTTCACGGCCGCGTTCCGGCCCGGAGGATGCAGCTTTTTTGAATTGATAGATCCGCTCCGACTTTTGCAGATAGTCCATCGGAGGTTCTTTGCCCCCCGCGCTTGCGCCACTCTGCTGCGCTGAAGCCGGAGCATACGCCAGGCACACCACTACGAGGCCCAGCGCCAAGGTCATGGCCGCGAATAATGCTCTCCGTCTGACGGACGACATCTCTCCCTCGCTCAGCCCGCGGATTTATTTGTCGTCCGTGAATGGTGGGACGTTCACCACTGGGGACGCTCGCCAGTCTCAGCGCTGGCAAGCGCAGTATAGGCTCATTCGGGCGTACCTTCGAGCCGGCAGTCCTGCGAATTTCACATGCGGCGAACGCAATAGACCGCATCGGATCGGCGCGGGTAAGAATATGCGGCTGCCGATCATCAGAAGAGCAAGCCAATGAATGAGCGTGTAAAAACCGGTCGGCCGGCCGTCGATTGCGTCGCCAATGCGCGGGCGCTCGGTCCGCTCATTACCGCAGCCGCGCCGCGCATCGAGCAGGAGCGCGGCCTGCCGCCCGATCTGGTTGCGGCGCTCCATGAGGCTCGCCTGTTCCGCATGCTGGTGCCGCGTTCGTTCGGCGGTGAGGAGATTTCACCGGTCGAGTATGTCCAGGCCGTTGAGGAACTCGGCAAGGCGGATGCCAGCACTGCGTGGTGCGTTGCACAAACGTCGGTCTGCTCGACGATCTCATCGTGCCTGAAACCGGAAACGGCTGCGGAGATTTTTCAGAAGGATCCGCGCGGCGTCTTGGCCTGGGGGCCGCTGAGCAGGAGCGCCAGAGCGGTTGCCGAGAAGGGCGGGTTTCGCGTGACCGGCACTTGGCCCTTCGCCAGCGGCAGCCGGCACGCAACCTGGCTCGCCGCGCACAGTCCGGTCTACGAGGCTGACGGGCAGCCGCGCCGCAACGCCGACGGCAATCCGGTCGAGAAGACTTTCGTTTTTCCGCGGGAATGCGCCACGATTACCGACGTGTGGCACGTGATGGGCCTTAAGGGTACCGGCAGCGACACATACGCCATCACGGATCTGTTTGTGCCGGACAATCGCGCCATCACCGCCATGGCGCGCAATCCGGCCGAGCGACATGAAAACGGACCGCTCTACTCATTCACCGTCTATCAGTTGTTTGGCTCGAGCTTCGCCGCGATCGCGCTCGGCATCGCGCGGACGACGCTCGATGCATTCGTCGAACTGGCGCAGGGCAAAACTCCAACCGGCGGCAAATCGCTCCTGCGCGATAATGCGGTGATCCAATCGCAGGTCGGATTTGCGCAGTCTCAGCTTGAGGCCGCGCGCGTGTTCCTCCTCGATGCGCTGGAGGAGATGTGGCAAGCCGCCTGCCAAACGGGATCGATGTCGATCGAGCAGCGGGTGCGGCTGCGCATGGCGTCGGCCTTTGCAAGCCAGCAGGCGAGGCAGGTCGTCGATACGGCCTATCACGCTGCCGGCGCCACCGCGATTTTCGAGAGCAATCCCTTTGAACGGCGGTTCCGCGATGTGAATACCGTTTCACAGCAGGTGCAGTCTCATGCCTCGGTGTTTGAGGCCATAGGCCAGCACTTTTTAGGTTTGCCGCTGCACCCGCGACTCATCTGACCGACCATCAAGGTTGGCGGCCTTTGGCCACGTTCCGCAACGACCGGGCTGGTTGACAGGGCGAGCCTGCCCAGCCGACCATATAACAAACACCTTCGGGAGGACCTATGGATGATGACGAGCGCATCGCGCAGCTCATGCAGAAAATGCTGCGGAAGAAGTTGTATGTCGTTCTTTCGAAGCCCGTGGCGGCGCCTGAGCAGCTCAAGCCGTTCCTGCCGGCCCACCTGGAATACATGATCGGCCTTGAAAAACGCGGCGCCGTTTTCGCATCCGGACCGCTGACCGACGCCGATGGATTGCCGAGGGGCGACGGGTTGACCGTGCTGCGCGCGCCCGGCGCAAAGGAGGCGCGGGCGATCGCGGAGGCCGACCCGTTCTTCGTCAACGGTTTGCGCACGTTCGAGCTCAGGGAATGGACCGTGATGGAGGGCACGCTTGGATTGCGCGTGAACCTCTCCGATCAAACGGTCGAAGTCGCGTAAGGGGGCCTCATGGAAACCATTGGCTTCGTCGGCGTCGGCTTGATCGGCCTGCCGATCGCCGAAAACCTGATCAAGAGCGGCCGCCGCGTCGTAGGCTATCGCCGCTCGTCGCTCGCCGCGTTCGAAAAGATCGGCGGCGTGCCGGCGCGATCTCCGGCCGATGTCGGCGAGCAGGCGGACATCGTCTTTTCCTGCCTGCCGTCGTCCGAGGCGCTGGAAGAGGTCGTGCAAGGTCCCAAGGGCCTTGTCCATGCGGCGCGGCCTGGGCAGATCGTCATCGAGCTCGGCTCGCATCCCGTTCCAATCAAGAAACGGCAGATCGCGCCGTTGGCGCAGAAGGGCGCCACCTTCATCGATGGCGAAGTGTCCGGCACGCCCGGCATGGTGTCGGCGCGCAAGGGCGTGGTTTATCTCGCCGGCGATGCGGACGCCTGCAAGAAGATCGAGGGCGTGGTCTCGGGCTTTGCCGATTCCTGTCTCTATTTCGGCGCGTTCGGCGCCGCGAGCCGCGTCAAGCTCGTCAACAATCTCCTGGTCGCGATCAATATCGCCGCCACGGCGGAAGCTATGGCGCTAGGCCTGAAAGCCGGAGTCGATGTCCCGCTGATGATCAAGGCGATCGCGACCGGCAGCGGCGGTTCGACACAGTTCGGCATTCGCGCGCCCTGGATGGCGGAGCGCCGCTTTCTGCCGGCGCAAGGCACCGTGCCGAGCTTGCAGCATTATTTCGACATGATCGGCGACTTTGCCGACAGCGTCGGCGTGGCGACGCCGTTGCTCGATTGCGTCGCTCCGCTTTACGAGCGTTTCATGGCGATGGGGCTCGGCGAGAGCGACGTCGCCGCGATGGTTGACGTCATCGGCTCGCTGCCGCGCGAGAAGCATTGAGCTATAGTGCAAGAAATAACCGCAGGAGAGTTCGTATGATCCATGTCAGCAAGATCGCGCACGCCAGTTACGAGACGCCCGATCTCGACAAGCAGACCGAATATTACACCGACATTCTGGGGCTCTCCGTCGCCGCCAAGGAGAAAGACGCGGTCTATCTCGCTTCGACGGTCGATCATCACTCGGTGGTGCTGCGCAAGGGTGCGAATGCACAATGCGCGCGCGTCGGCTTCCAGATCTCTCCCGATGCCGATCTCGGCGCCTTCGAGAAGCAGGTCGCCGGTCACGGCATCAAGACGGAGCGCAAGAAGGATCCCGAGCCTTCGATTACCGAGATGGTCACGTTCGCCGATCCGAAAGGCACGATCATGGAGGTATTCAAGCGCGACGCCTTTTCTCATCAGAAATTCCAGAACAAAGGCGTCGTGCCGCACAAGCTCGGGCACGTTGCCTTCCACGTCACCGACGTCAAGCACACCACCAAGTTCTATTGCGACGTGCTCGGCTTTCGTGAATCCGATTGGATGGCGGATTTCTTCTCGTTCCTGCGCTGCGGGCCGGACCACCACACCATCAATCTGATGGAGACCGGATCAAATCGTCACTTTCACACGGCGTTCGAATTGCGCGATTGGGGCCACATGCAGACCGCATGCGATTACCTGAGCACGAACGGCTACAAGCTCCTGTGGGGGCCGGGTCGCCATGGCATCGGTCACAACCTCTTCGCCTATCATCGTGCGCCAAACGGATTGATCACCGAGCTGTTCGCCGAACTCGATCGCATGAACGAGGAACTCGGTTATTTCGAGCCGCGGCCGTGGCACCGCGACAATCCGCAGCGGCCGAAAGTGTGGTCCAAGGACCCCTCGGCTTCAAATCTCTGGGGCATCATGCCGGGCGACGAGATGCACAAATAATTACGTGCCCTCGCAACAAGCGGGGGAGATACAAACGAACACGGGGAGGGCGTCCATGCTGACAATCCGGCGCACGATCGCGTGCGCGGTATTGCTCTTATTGTCGATGTTTGCGGCTGGCGCGCCGGCGCGTGCCGCCGACCCGATCAAGGTCGGTTTCAGCATGGCCTTGACCGGTGGGGTGGCGCAGAACGGCAAGCAGCTCATCATCGCGCTCGAGCTCTGGCGCGACGATGTCAACGCCAAGGGCGGACTGCTCGGCCGCCCGGTCGAGCTTGTCTACTACGACGATCAGAGCAATCCGGCCAACGTGCCGGGCATCTACACCAAGCTCATCACGGTCGACAAAGTCGATCTGCTGCTCGGCCCCTACGCGACCAACATGGCCGCGCCCGCCATGCCGGTGATCATGGAGCACAACATGATGACCGTCAGCATGCTGGCGATCGCGGTCAATCGGCACTTCAATTATTCGCGCTATTTCGACATGGTGCCGGTCGGTCCGGAAGGGATGAAGGCGTTTTCGCGCGGCTTCTTCGAGCTTGCGGCGGCGCAGAAGCCGAAGCCGCAGACGGTCGCGATTCTTGCTGCCGACGCGGAGTTTTCGAAGACTTCGGCGGACGGCGCCAAGGAGAATGCCGCCGCCAACGGCCTCAAGGTCATCTACGATCAGAGCTACCCGCCGAGCACCACGGATTACGCGCCGGTCATGCGCGCGGTGCAGGCTGCGAATCCCGACGTGGTGTTCGTTGCCGCCTATCCGCCCGACACGGTCGGCATCGTGCGCGCCGCGCAGGAAGTCGGATTAAAGCCGAAGATGTTCGGCGGCACCATGATCGGGCTGCTGATCACGCCGATCAAAATGCAGCTCGGCCCGCTGCTCGACGGCATCGTCATCATGGAAAGTTTCGTGCCGGCGCCGACGTTTAATTTCCCCGGCGTCGCCGATGTGCTCAAGCGCTATCAGGAAAAAGCCGCCGGAGAAAAGATCGATCCGTTCGGCTTCGGCTTTGTGCCGTTCGGCTATGCGGCGGGCCAGGTGTTGGCACAGGCGGTCGAAGGCACCAAGAGCCTCGATCACGGCAAGCTTGCCGACTACCTGCACAGCCACACCTTGCATACGGTGGTGGGCGACATCGAATACACCAAGGCCGGCGAATGGGCGAAGCAGCGCAACGTCTTCACGCAGTTTCAGAATGTCGCCGCCAACAATCTCGATCAGTTCCGCGCCGGCAAGGTGCAGCCGATCCTCTGGCCGCCGCAGTACAAGACCGGCGACATGATCTATCCCTACGCGGACGCGAAGAAATAGTTTTCCTCTACGTTGCGGAGGATGCGCTCAAGACTTTGAGCCGATCGCCGGCTTACCGGCCGAATTGATGCTGCGTTCCACACCGAGAAGCCGAAATTCAGCAGGGTGATCGCGGACGCCCACATCAAGCCGGAGTCATTGTCCCGTTCTTGGGCCGCAGGCGGCGGGCGGCCTTGGCTCGGCACGCTGCGCAGCGGCAGCCACCGTTCTTGAAGAAGAGATCGAAATATTCCTTGCCGTAGTCGAACGTGATTTCTTCGCCGGGCCGAATGCGGCGCGTTGCCACGAGCACGATGCGGCCCTTGCGCAGCAGGGGTTCTGCATTCGGCCGGCAGCTATGATTGGCGTAGCGGCCCAAATTCCACAGCGGGGAGCCGTCGATCGTCCATCGGCTGGTCACTTCGAACATGTATTTCGCGCCAAAGCGCCGCTCGCGTTCATGCGCGACCGCGGTTGGAATGCGCCGGCCGCGATAGGTGACGATGTAGGCGTCGCGCTCGATCGTATGCGTGGCGAACAGGCCGAGGCCCGTTGCCGAACGACCGACGCGAACGGGACGTGCAGGCATGGTGGGGCCTTAATGCATGATCCGGAAAAAAGCATGCCCCCGGACTTGATCCGGGGGTGGAAGCCGGTTTTCCGAGCAGATCATGCTCCGTGGCGACGCGAAGCGCTTCCGATCGCTTCAGGCTGCGGCGAGCCGCGTGCTTGATTCGTCCGCGGCGTCGACCAGCGAAAACTGCGAAACCATCCACCTGATGAACCACTCCAAGGTCCAGGGAATCGGTATGACGAACGCGGCAGTCAGACCGAACACCAGCGACCGCCACAAATAGCTCCAGCCGCTGGCGGTGAAAATCAGTTGCTTGCTCGACCCCGTCACGTTTTTGCACATCCAACGGGCCCAGGCCGTCGCCACCCACGCCCAACCGATGATGGTGATGAAGGACAATGCAAAGAGCAGCGTCCATCCGAGCAGGGGCCAATAGTCGCCGGTGAATTTCAGCCGGTCGCGTTGCCCTTCCCAAATGAGATTGGCGCAAAACCAGCGGGCAATCAGGAGAGTAAAAAGCGTCGTCAGCGGCAGGACAAAAAGCTCGACGTAGTTGCTGATAAAACCGACATAGCCGCAGAGCGCGTTGAGGACGAAGACGTACCAGATGTCGCCCGGCTTGCCGGCGAAATCGACCCGCTGCCCCTCCGGCAGTTCAATGTGCTCGACGAACCACCGCATGAAGCTCGTCGCCACCCACGGAATCGGGATCACAAGAAGCTGGGAGATGAACAGCAGCAGTCCGCGGCCGAACAGCGGCCACGTGCCCACCGTCGTGCGGAGTGCGTGCGTGGCCAAGTTCTGTGCCGGCAAGTTCTGTGCCCGCAAGTTCTGCGCCGACCCCGAACGCGGCGGCAGCGACGCTTGACGCGGCGATCCAGCCATCAGGCCGGGGACCTCGGCGGCCCTCGTCCAATTGGTCATGCCGTTGCACCACACCAGCGTATCGGCCGTGACCGTGCCGCCGGCGATCAACTCGCGGAGCCGTTCGTCCGAGAACGGCCCATCCTTTTTGTCGTCGATAGCGACGAACCACTGCCGAACTGCCATGGATTGCCCCCAGAGAATTTGGCAAGAGAATTGCCGGCCGAGCGTGAGTGGCGCTGACGATGTTCCGTCGTCACCATCCGGCGCTGGCCGTTCAACTCTACTCCATTTCGCGGGATTTGGTGTCGCGTGCGAAGGCGAAAGTTCGGTCGTCAGCGTGACAACAGCACATGCGGCAGCTTGCCGAGGCTGGCCGCCGGCGCGGCGCCCAACCGTTGCGCAACGGCGCCGCTGGAATCCTCGTTGCGCGAAGCCCGAGCACGCGTGGCTCAAGGACCGCAACGATTGCGCGATTTGATCCGCGGCGATCCGCCGATCATGGCCGATGCTTGTCTGTTTGCGCGAAGCGATGACGGCGCGCGTAGCCGTCTCAAAGCCATTCTCGCGCGCAAGCAGTTTTTCAAATAACCTGGCCGGATTGAGCGCCGCGAAATCCAAAGTCGCCGGCGTAAATCAAATATGTCAGGGAAGGAAACCACATGAAATCCGCATGGCTGCTGTCGGCCTGTCTCGCCGCCGCGTCTGTTTCAACGAGCGCATCGGCCCAGAACATCGATTTCGACAAGGTTCAGATCGTCGCCGCGCAGATGGCACCCAACCTCACCATGCTGTCCGGCTCGGCCGGTCTCGATCCGTCCCACGACGACGCTGCCGGCGGCAGGATCGGCGTGCTCTCGGGGCCTGACGGCATTCTGATGGTCGACGCCCAGTACGCGCAACTCACCGACAAGGTCACGGCGGCGATCAGGCGGATCAGCGCCGCACCCATTCGCTTCCTCGTCAACACGCACATTCATCGCGACCACACGGCAGGGAACGCGAACTTTGCCCGGATGGGTGCCGTGATCTTCGCGCGCGAGGAGTTGCGCGAAGGGATGGTCCGCATTTCGCAGTCGCCCAACGCCAGCTCCAATCCATTGAGCGATCCGGCCGGATTTCCGGTCGTCACCTATGGGATGGGACCGCCGGTGACCATTCACATGGACGGTGAAACCGTCGACCTCATTCCGGTGCGGGCCGCCCACACCGGCGGCGACACGATGATCCGTTTCGAGAATGCCAACGTGATCATGATCGGCGATTTCTATCGCAATTACGGTTATCCGTTCATCGACACCAAGAACGGCGGCTCGCTGAAGGGCATGCTGGAAGCGCTCGACATGACGATGAAACTCGCCGGTCCGGATACCAGGCTGGTTCCTGGCCACGGCACCATCATCAAGCGCGACGATATGATCCCGTATCGCGACATGATCTTGGCGATCGAGAACAAGGTGCAGGCGATGGTCGCCCAGGGCAAAACCCTGCAGGACGTGCTGGCGGCGAAAGTCACCGCCGCCTACGACGCCAAACTCGCCGGCAGCACGAGCGCGAGCGCCGACCGCTTCGTCACCGAGATGTACACGGAGCTGAAGGGCGGGACGTAGCGGGGGATACGCAGCGGCCCGTTTCCCGTTTGCCCGATGATGCTTTAGGTTTGCGTTCCGAGGCTCCTAGCAAAGCGAGGAAACGATGAACGCCGACGCCAAGAAAACCGTGCTGCGAATGATCCCCTACGGCATCTACGTGCTCACCGCCGATGATGGGGCCGGCAACATTTCGGCGGCGACGGTCAACTGGGTGACGCAGTCGGCGTTTGCGCCGCCGCTGGTGGTGGTCGGCGTCAAGACCGATTCCGGCACCTATCAGACGGTGAAGACCGCAAAGACGTTCGCGCTCAACATGCTCGGCAAGGAGCAAAAGAGTTCTCGCCTTCACGTTCTTCCGGCCGGCCGACGTCAGCGACGGCAAGCTGAGCGGCCAAGCCTACCGCAAGGGCACGACCGGCGCGCCGATCCTCGTCGATGCGCCCGGCGCGGTCGAATGCCGCGTCACCTCGGTCGTCGAGCAGGGCGATCACCACATCATCGTCGGCGAGGTCGTCGAGGCCCACCTCAACCGGCCAATGACCGGCCGGCCCGATGCCGCCATCCTGGAAATGAAAGACCTTGGCGACAACGTATTCTACGGCGGATGACGCCGCCCTCCTGTATGCGCGGATCAGCCTCTCGGCGACGCCAGTGTCGCGGGATGCTCCAGTCCTGTGTCTGACGAATCAACTAGTGAGGCGATTCTAACTTCGCATCAGTTTCGGCAGGCCGTCTTGCGAATGTTAGAACTAAAGGACCACTATCAAATATAAGTGCCAGTGGAGCCTTGGATTTGGCATTCGCTTCGCGGATTCGCGGTTAGTGGGTAGCGAATGTCAAATCCGCTCCACTAGCCGGCAACAGAAAGAACAATCATGCGAACCATCACCGTTGAAGAGCACTTTGCGTCCCCGGGATTTTTCAAGGGTCCCGGGCGGGAATTCGAAGCCCATGCCAAGGCCGGCGGCCGCGGCGCCAAGTTCTTCGAACAGCTTGGCGACATCGGCGACAAGCGCGTGGCCGAGATGGACGCCGCCGGCATCGATATGCAGGTGCTGTCGCTGCAATATCCGGGCACGGAGCAATTGGAGGAAGCCGAGGCGACCGCGCTCTCGCGCGAAGCGAACGATTATCTCGCCGCCGCGGTGAAAAAGCATCCGACGCGCTTTGCCGGCCTCGCCACCTTGCCGACGGCGGCGCCCGGCAAGGCCGCCGACGAGCTCGAACGCCGCGTCCGCGACGGCTTCAAGGGCGCGATCATCAACGGCCACCATCGCGGCCGCTATCTCGACGACAAGTTCTTCTGGCCGATCCTGGAGCGCGCCGACGCGCTCAACGTGCCGATCTATCTGCACCCGACGCGGCCGCCGCAGCCGGTGATCGAGGCCTCATACGGCGGTTTCGCACCGGACGTGAGCTACATGCTCTCCGGTCCGGGCTGGGGCTGGCACATCGAGACCGCGGTTCACGTCATCCGTCTCATCCTCGGCGGCGTGTTCGACCGCTATCCGAAGCTGCAGATCGTGGTCGGCCACCTCGGCGAAGGGCTGCCCTTCATGCTGCCGCGGCTCGACCGCAACATGCCGCCGGCGCTGACCAAGCTGCAGCGCTCGCTCGGCGACTATCTGCGGCAGAACGTGCACTACACCTTCGGCGGGTTCTTCTTTCCCGCCACCTTCCTCGACCTGCTGCTGGAAGTCGGCGTCGAACGCATCCTGTTCTCGGTCGATTATCCGTACGGCGCGATGGCGGCCGGCCGCACCTTCCTCGAGCAAATCCCCGTCAGCGCCGCCGACCGCGAGCGCATCGCCCACGGCAACGCGGAGAAGCTGTTCGGGGTGTAGGCGGCCGCGAAAGCGCTGCTTTTCACCTCTCCCCGGCGGGACGAGGGGAAGATGAAGCGCACTCGTTGAGCGCCAGCCATACGGCGTTCGGCGTGACCTGTCTTCCGTTGGATCACGACGCGCGATCCGCTTCGGCCTTTGTTCGTCCCGTTCCCGCGCAGGCTTTGCAGATGATCCGAGTGCCGCGCTCGCGGATGCGGCCGGTGCCGCAACACCGCACGCAGGTCTGCTGCGGGGTCGGAGCAGGGCGGTTGTTGTGCATCGAAAAGCGTTTTCCGAAAGTCATTCGATTATCCTTGTTTTTCTAAGATTTTCGGTAAGCAAGCAGGACAGTATCGACGGCGCATTAAGGCCCCGGCGGGGGATTGCGTAAAATGCGATGCAAGCCGGGACCGTGCAGGGTGAGATGCCGGTGGCGATGTGGTGAAGTAGTAGCTTGTAGCCCGGGTTAAGCGCAGCGAAACCCGGGACGGGCGCTGATGCCGGGGGCGCTGAATCCCGGATTTCGCTTCGCTCAATCCGGGCTACGCTTTCTCAGCATGGATACGAGGGTCAAGCCCGCGTATGACATGCCCCTTCTTCGTCGTTGCCGGACTTGATCCGGCAATCCATGCAGCGGCTGAACACAGTCGAGCTTACGGTGACGCTACGCCGAGCGGCAATTCAGCATGGATACGCGGGTCGAGCCCGCGTATGACGCGCCCTTCTTCGTCATGGCCGGGCTTGACCCGGCCATCCATGCGGGCATGACGCTTCAAAACACCCGCGGCGAGACTTTCCCGGGCCGAATCTCAGCATGGATACGCGGGTCAAGCCCGCGTATGACGAGATGCCAACCGTGTATATTGTGTCGAACGAAACGAGGCATAGCTTCCCATGAACGCCCCCCTCAGTACCCACCCGACGCCGCCGTATAAGCACACGCCGCTGTTTCCGCTCGGCAAGGACACGACGCCGTATCGCAAGATCGCTGACGGCGTGAAGGTCGAGCGCGTGCTCGGCGAAGACGTGCTGGTGGTGCCGCGCGAGGCGATCCGCGCGCTGGCTGAAGCCGCCTTCACCGACATCAATCATCTGCTGCGCCCGGCGCATCTCGCTAGCCTGAAGCACATCGTCGAGGACCCGGAGGCGTCGGACAACGACAAGTTCGTCGCCTATGACTTTCTCAAGAACGCCAACATCGCGGCGGGCGGCGTGCTGCCGATGTGCCAGGACACCGGCACCGCGATCATCATGGGCAAGAAGGGCCGGCTCATCTGGACCGGCGGCGACGACGAGGCGGCGCTCGCCGAGGGCGCGCGCGACGCTTATCTGAAGCGCAATCTGCGCTATTCGCAGCTCGCGCCGCTGTCGATGTTCGAGGAAAAGAACACGCGCAACAATATGCCGGCGCAGGTCGAGATTTACGCCGAGGGTGCAGGCGATGCGGACGCCGCCTACAAGTTCCTGTTCATCGCCAAGGGCGGCGGCTCGGCCAACAAGTCGTTTCTGTTCCAGGCGACGCCGTCGATCCTGACGCGCGAGCGCCTGCTCGCCTTCCTGAAAGAGAAGGTGCTCACGCTCGGCACCGCGGCGTGTCCGCCGTACCATCTCGCCATCGTCATCGGCGGCACCTCGGCCGAGCTGACCATGAAGACGGTGAAGCTCGCCTCGACCAAATATTACGACACGCTGCCCGAGCATGGCTCCGAGGACGGCCACGCCTTCCGCGACCGCGATATGGAGCAGGAGATCCAGAAGATGACGCAGTCGCTCGGCGTCGGCGCGCAGTTCGGCGGCAAATATTTCTGCCACGACGTGCGCGTGATCCGGCTGCCGCGCCACGGCGCCTCGCTGCCGATCGGGCTCGGCGTGTCGTGTTCGGCCGACCGCCAGGCGCTTGGCAAGATCACCAAGGATGGCGTGTTCCTCGAAGAGCTGGAGCACAATCCGGCGAAATATCTGCCGGAGGTCGATGCCGCAAAGCTCGGCGGCGAGGTGGTGAAGATCGACCTCAACAAGCCGATGAAGGAAATTCTGGCGCAGCTCACCAAATATCCGATCAAGACGCGGCTGTCGCTGTCAGGCCCGATGATCGTGGCGCGCGATCTCGCGCACGCCAAGCTGCGCGAACGGCTCGAGAGCGGGCAGGGGCTGCCGGACTATTTCAAGAACCATCCGATCTATTACGCCGGGCCGGCGAAGACGCCGGAAGGCTACGCTTCGGGCGCGTTCGGGCCGACCACGGCGGGCCGCATGGATAGCTTCGTGCACGATTTCCAGGCCGCCGGCGGCTCCATGGTGATGCTGGCGAAGGGCAACCGCTCTCCGGCCGTGCGCGAGGCCTGCCAGAAACACGGCGGCTTCTATCTCGCCTCGATCGGCGGCGCAGCCGCAAACCTCGCCGAGAATTGCATCAAGAAGGTCGAGACCGTGGAATACCCCGAGCTCGGCATGGAAGCGATCTGGCGCATCGAGGTGGTCGATTTCCCGGCCTTCATCGTCGTCGACGACAAGGGCAACGACTTCTTCAAGGAATTGAATTTGGGGTAAGGCGGCTCGCTCTCGCCTTTGCCTTTCCTCTGGTGGGAGAGGGAAAGCAGCATGCTCGAAACAGCGGCAAAATACCGCTTCTTTATTCTCCCGCGCCTTTCGCTTTCGTCGCGCACTTGAAATGACGCGCGGTCTCGTCGGCGGCGCGGCGCGCCGCGGTGTTGGCGTCTTCGCCCGCCTTCACCGCGATGCGGGCGACTTGGCACACCGGTCCCGGCGGCAAGCGCGTGACGATGAGTACCGATACGTCTTTCGGACGGCCGGTCTCAGCAAGGTTCTCGTTGTCGGCGTAGCTCCAGCGCTGGATGATTGCGAACGGCTTTGCGGCGCCTTTGACCGAGCGCCATTCCACCGTGTCGGTGATCGAATTGAACGAGCCGAAGCCTTCGCCGGCGGCGGGCTCGTTCAGCGCCGCCTTGATGCTGGCGCCAACGGTGACGTTCATGCGCAGATCGTCCTCGGTCACAACGACCACGTATCCGGCCACGCCCCTGCAGACGCGGCGCGAATAAATGTCGTCGCCGTCAACTCTCTTGCGGTCGATCACGCGGCAGTCCTTCGGCGCGGTCGAGGTGTAGACGCTGGTGATATCTTCCGCCCGTACGCTGCCGCCGCACGCCAAGGCGGCGGTGATTGGGAGCGCGAGGAGGGCGGCACGCCGCATGTGGTTGTGAAGCTGGGCAACGATGGCGATGGATCGATCGCAAACAATGCTATGCTTCGTCGCGAAATGCACGCCCCGGGTTCAAAGCGGGGAATGAGGGAGGGATCGTATGAACGTCAAGTTACTATCGTTGGTTACCGCCACCTTGGCGCTCGCCGCGGCCGGCAATCTGATCGGAGCGCGAAGCGCGATTGCGGCCGACACCGAAACCTCAACGACTCTCATCACCCTCGGCACGCGCGGCGGTCCGTTGCCCACCAAGGACCGCGCGCAATCGTCGAACCTGCTGGTGGTCAACGGCACGCTCTATCTGATCGATGCCGGCGACGGCGTGACGCGCCGCGTCGTGCAGGCCGGCTACGATTTCCGCAAAGTCGGAAAAATCTTCATCACCCATCCGCACAGCGATCACACTGCGGGACTGGCGACGCTCTTGGTGTCCGAATGGGAATATCAGCGCGCCGAGCCGATCGATATTTACGGCGGCGGCGTCGAGGCCCTCGTCAAGGGCGCGATGGACTATCTCACGCCGAACGCTGAAATCCGCTGGGCCGAAGGCAAGAAGCGGCCGATGGCCGATATCTTTCACGGCCACGACGTCGGTCCCGGCGTCATCTATCAGGATGCCAACGTCAAGGTGACGGCGGTCGAGAACACGCATTTCCACTTCGCACCCGGGACGCCGCCGTACGGCAAGTATCACTCCTATTCGTTCCGTTTCGAAACGCCCGACCGTGTCGTTTTCTTCACTGGCGACACCGGTCCTTCCGACGCCGTGGTCGATCTGGCGAAAGGCGCCGATCTCTATGTTACCGAAACGACCTCACCGGACGATGTGGTCGCGCTCTTCAAGCGAAGCGGCGCCTGGGACGCCAAGACGCCGGCGGAGCAGGAGGGCTTCATCCGGCACATGCATGAAGAGCACGTGACGCCGGACGACATCGGCAAGATGGCGACCAAAGCCGGCGTCAAGGCGGTGGTCATGACCCACCTCGGACCGTCGGTTGATCCGAACGACGACTATCAACGCTACGTGACGGCGGCAAAAAAGTACTATTCGGGTCCGATCACGCTCGCCAAGGATTTGATGAAGTTCTGACCCGCCCGAAAGGTGACGACACCGCGCGATGAGCGAAACTCCGTTGCCACATGAGCCTGCGGTCACGCTGTTTCGCCATCGCCCCTTCCGGTTGCTGTTCACCACGCGCGTCGCCGCCAATACCGCCAACCAGATGCAGGCGGTGGCGGTCGGATATCTGATCTATGATTTGACCGGCAGCGCGCTCGCGCTGGGGCTCATCGGGCTCGTGCAATTCCTGCCGCCGCTGGCGCTGACGCTGCTGGCCGGTCAGGTGGTCGATCACCACAGCCGCCGGCTGATTCTCATTTGCTGCTATGCGGTCGAGCTGTGTGTCTCGGTCGGGCTGCTTGTCCTCGCGGCCTTTGTCGATCATCCGGTCCGGCTGATCTTCAGTCTTCTGTTCGTCAATGCGGTCGCGCGGACGTTCGAAGGGCCGGCGTTGCAATCGCTGGTGCCGTCGACGGTGCCGCGCGAGATCTTGATGCAAGCGGTGTCGGCGCATGCGTCAGCCGGAAAAATGTCGCAGCTGATCGGCCCGGCGCTGGGCGGAGCCCTCTACGTCTTCGGCGCGGGTGTCGATTTCGGGCTGTGTGCGTTGCTGATCGTTATTGCCGGCATCGCGAGCGCGCTCCTGCCGATCCCGGCAGCGCCAGCCCAGCGGCCAAAGGTGACGTGGGCCACACTGGTGGCCGGCATTCGTTTCATCTGGAATCAGCCGGCCGTGCTCGGCGCCATGTCGCTCGACCTCGCCGCGACGTTGTTCGGCGGCGTCGTCGCACTGCTGCCGATCTTTGCCCGCGACATTCTGCACATCAACGCCTGGGGCTTCGGCCTGTTGCGCGCTGCGCCGGCGACCGGCGCGCTGATCCTGGCGACGATGTTGTCGCGAATGCCGGTCAAGCGTGCGGCCGGCCGGATCATGTTCGGCTCGGTCGCCGTTTACGGCGTCGCCACCATCGCGTTCGCACTCTCGGTGCATACCGCGGCATCGCTCGGCCTGCTGTTGGTGGTCGGAGCCGGCGACATGCTCAGCACGGTGATCCGGCAATCGCTGATCCAGTTCGCAACGCCGGACGAGATGCGCGGGCGTGTCTTTGCGGTCAATTCGCTGTTCGTCAATTGCTCGAGCCAGATCGGCATGTTCGAGTCGGGCGTGACTGCAGCGTGGTTTGGCGCCGTCGGCTCAGCCGTGCTGGGCGGCGCTGCGGTGCTTGCGATTGTCGCCCTGTGGGCCTGGCGATTTCCGACCCTGCGCCGCGTCGAGCGGCCCGACGAGCTTGCTCCGGCGCCGCCTCACGCCGCCTTGGGACGCTGACGCTACAGCCGCAGCGACACCACGATCGGTTGGTGCTAATTTCAGGCATTGTCACCTCAAAGCAATTCGACGACTTGATGCGGAGGGTGGCAATGACCGACGTCAAATGGATGATCAAAGCGCGCGAATTCGTCAATTGTAACTGTGCCTATGGGTGTCCCTGCCAGTTCAATGCGCTTCCGACCCATGGGAATTGCGAAGCCGTTTCGGGAATGCAGATCGACAGCGGATATCACGGCGACACGCGGCTCGACGGGTTGAGATTCGTCGGCATGTTCCGCTGGCCCGGGGCAATCCACGAGGGCAAAGGGGAAGCCGCCGTCGTCATCGACGAGAGGGCGACGCCGGCGCAGCGCGAAGCGCTGCTGCGTATTCTGACCGGTCAGGATACCGAGCCCGGCGCCACGATCTTTCAGGTTTTCTCCACCACTATGGAGAAGTTGCATGAGCCCATCTTTGCGGCGATCGACTTGGACGTCGACATCGAAGCCCGCATCGGCCGGCTGATGGTGCGCGGCGTTACCGAAGGTCACGGTGAGCCCATCAGGAATCCGGTCACGGGCGCTGAGCATCGGATCCGTATCGATATTCCCAATGGCTTTGAATACTCGCTCGCCGAAATGGGGCGCGGCTGGACCAGGACATCGAGTCCCATGCAGTTCAATTTCGCCGATTCCTATGCTCAGTTTGCCCACGTCAATCTGTGCCAGAGCGGCATCGTGCGCTGAAGGCCCATGAACGAACCCGCGCTCGAAGCCGTATTACGGCGCGATCGCATCATCGTTGTTGCCGCGCTCGTGGTCCTTACGACGCTCGCCTGGGCCGACCTGATCTGGCTCGCCGACGACATGGCGATGGGCGGCATGGACATGACCGGCTTCCGCATGATTCCGGCGGGCCAGGGCCTCATGATGCCCGCCGGCGAGCCGTGGAAGCCGATCGAGTTCGGCTACGTGTTCGCCATGTGGATCGTGATGATGATCGGCATGATGACGCCGTCAGTCGCGCCGATGATTCTCATCTATGCCCGCGTCGGCCGACAGGCGGCGCAGCAGGGCAAGCCCTTCGCCGCGAGCGGCTGGTTCGCCGCCGGATATCTCCTCGCCTGGACGGCATTCTCTCTGTTTGCCACCGCGGCGCAGTGGGCGCTCGAGCGCGCAGCGCTGCTCACGCCGATGATGGAGAGTGCAAGCCATCGTCTCGGCGCGATCGTACTGGTCCTGGCCGGCATCTATCAGTGGACGCCGCTCAAGACGGCGTGCCTGTCGCATTGCCGATCGCCGCTCCTCTTCATCCAGCAGCAGGGCGGCTTTCGCCGCGATCCCGGCGGTGCCATCACACTCGGTTTTCGGCACGGCTTCTATTGCATCGGCTGCTGCTGGGCGCTGATGGCGCTCTTGTTCGTCGGCGGCGTGATGAATCTGCTCTGGATCGCTGTGCTTGCGATTCTCGTACTGATCGAGAAGGCGATGCCGTTCGGCTGGGTGGTCGCGCGTCTTGCCGGCGTCGGGTTCATCGCCGGCGCTATTTGGCTGCTTGCGCAAAACTCCTGAAGCACGCTCGTCGCAACCTTTCGCTGTTCGCAGAGAGGAGGGCTACCCCGCCCGCCGTCGATGCGAGTGGCCATGACCGTGGCCATGTCCGTGGCTCGCGCCGCGGTCGTGGCTGTGCGCGCCGTCCGCCGGCAGGTAGACCACGTGGCCGTGCCGCACGCCGCGCTCGGCGATAATGTGATCGGCGAATTCCTGCACGTCGGCGCCGCGTCCCTTGAGCACGGTCACCTCCATGCAGCTCTCGTGATCGAGGTGCACGTGCAGCGTCGCCTGCGCCAGATCGTGACGATCGTGAAAGTCGCGTGTCAGGCGCTTCGGTAATTCGCGCGCTTCATGATCGTAGAGATAGACCAGCGCGGCGACGCATGGCCGCGTGCCGCCGATCTCGGTCGCAGCCTGCTGCAGGCCCGAGCGGGCCAGGTCACGGATCGCCTCGGAGCGGTTGGCATAGCCGCGCGCGGCCATGAAGCGGTCGAGCTCGGCGGCAAGCTCGTCGTCGACGGTGATGGTCACTCGCTGCATCGATCTCTCCCAGATAGCGGCGACGCATCCTATCACCGCTCGCGGTTGTTTCGGTTGAGATTTGTCGCCCGGCAAAGCCGCGGAGGTCCGGCGGCCAGTAAGCACTTTTCTTGACAACGTCATACTCAGCCTTGCATGATGCAAACGCTGGCGTTCAGCATGTGCGTTGGGGGCTTGGGTGGCGTCACGTCTTTTTGCGCCGGTTTGGCTTCTGTCTGCGTCGCTGTGCGTGAGCGCCTGGGGGCAAACGGCGCAGACCGATGCGCCATCCGCGAGCGAACCAACGGCGGAGACCGTCCCGGTCACGCCGTCGGGTGGCGTGGCGCTACCGGCAATCCGCATATCTGTCAGACGTCCGAAGCCCCGCGTGGCGAAACCGAAGCCTGCACGGATCGCCGCGCCGCGCGCGACGACGTCGCCCGCGCCGCAGTCGTCCTATGAAACCGGCGCTCCCAATGTGGCCGGCGGAGCTCCGGTACAGCCGCAGGCGGCGAGCCAGATGACGGTGTCGGGCGCCGCGGTCAACGCCCAGCCGTTCACCCGTCCCGGCGAAGCGCTGGAAATCGTGCCCGGCCTCATCGTCACGCAGCACAGCGGCGAGGGCAAAGCCAACCAGTATTTCCTGCGCGGCTACAATCTCGATCACGGCACCGACCTGGCGATCACGCTCGATGACATGCCGATGAATATGCGCACGCATGCTCACGGCCAGGGCTATGCCGACCTTAATATTATGATTCCGGAACTCATCGGTTTCATCGATATCCGCAAGGGGCCGTATTACGCCGACGTCGGCGATTTCGGCTCTGTCGGCGCTCTCTCGATCGGCCTTGTCGATACCGTGCCCAAGAAGGTCGCGCAGTTCACCACCGGCAGCTTCGGTTACGAGCGCTTCCTCGGTTACGGCTCAACGCCGCTTGCGGGCGGCAACCTGCTCTACGCAACCGAGGCCGCCACCTACAACGGACCGTGGAGCAACCCCGACGATATGCGCAAGCTCAACGGCTTGCTGCGCTACAGCCAGGGCACGAGCACCAACGGCTTCACCGTCACCGGCATGGCCTACGATAATAAATGGAATTCGACCGACCAGATTCCGCTGCGCGCGATCACATCCGGCGAGCTTGGATTGTACGACGCGTTCGATCCGACCGACGGCGGCAATTCCAGCCGCTATTCGCTGTCGGCGCGGTTGGCGGAGACCGATGCCGGCGGCACATGGCGCGCTAACGCTTACGCGGTGAAGAGCAAGCTCGATCTCTACAACAACTTCACCTATGTCCTGACCGATCCGACGAACAGCGACCAGTTCCATCAGCATGACGGTCGCGTGCTGATCGGCGGCAGCGCGTCACGCATGATCAGGGGCGCTCTCGGCGCAATGCCAACCGAAACCACGTTCGGCATTCAAACCCGCTACGATGATATCGATCTTGGCCTCACCGATACCGTGCAGCGGCAATTTCTGTCCAACGTTCGAAGCGATCACGTCGATGAGGGCAGTGCCGGCATTTACGGCGAGAATGTCCTGCATTGGACCGATTGGCTGCGCACGGTTGTCGGCTGGCGTGGCGATGCTTACACGGCGAGCGTGAATTCGATCTACGACGCAGCGAATTCGGGTAACGCCAGGATGGCGATCGGCAGCCCGAAATTCTCCATGGTGTTCGGCCCGTTCGACAAGACCGAGTTCTACCTCAGCGCCGGCATGGGCTACCACAGCAACGACGTGCGTGGCGTCACCATCACCGAAGACCCGACCGATCCGTCGACCAAGCTCAATGCTTCGCCGTTTTTGGTTCGCACGCGCGGCGGCGAGGTTGGCGTGCGCACCAAAATCGTTCCCGGTCTCACCAGCTCGGTCAGCGTGTTCGTGCTCGATCAAGCCTCGGAAATCCTGTTTTCTGGCGATGCCGGTGACACCGAACCGAGCCGGCCCAGCGAACGCATCGGCGTCGAGTGGGCCAACGACTATCGGCCGGTGTCGTGGCTCGCCATCAATGCCGATCTCGCCGTGACGCACGCCCGCTTTGTCGGCGGCTTTGATAGTGCGCAAGAGGTGATCTACGAGTCGCTCGCCGGTTTTCCGGAGGCCCAGATCGGCAATGCGCCCGGGAACTACATTCCGGGCGCACCAAACGTGGTCGCGTCAGCAAGTGTCGAACTTGGCGAGAAAACCGGCTGGTTCGGCGCTCTTAATCTGCGTTACCTCGGCTCGCGGCCGTTGACGGAGGACGATGCCTTCGTCTCGCCTGCGACCACCCTTCTCAACGGGCGGGTCGGCTACCGTTGGGAGAACGGCTGGCGCATCCAGCTCGACGCCTTCAACCTCACCAACAGCAACACCGATCAGATCAGCTACGCCTACGGCTCGCTGCTCAAGACCGACAGCTTGTTCGCCATGTGTTTTCCTGCCAGCGGTGCGTCGACCGCGCCCGCTGCGGTTTGCCAGAACGGCGTGATGGACCGGGTGCTGCATCCGGTCGAGCCGCTGGCGTTTCGCCTCACGATCGCCGCAACGTTCTGACAGTTCTTCGCTCATGGACAAGCCGTGGCGGGGCCGTTAGTTTTTCCGGCCACAACGACAAGAACGGTACCCAAAATGGCAGAAACGTCCCGCGCCGATATCTATGGCAGCCGCGCCCGCATCGGCTATACCTCGCCCCCGCTCACGACCGAAGTCTTTCCCTACGAGTTCTACAAGATCGCGCCCGCCGGCGTGACGCTCGTCGTCACCTCGCTGGCCATCGTGGTGCGCAGCAAGGATGAGGTCGATCAGTCGTACGACATCAGCATGCGGGCCGCGCGCGAGATGGCGGCCGCCGGCTGCGACATCGTCGTGCTCGGCGGCGTGCCGATCAACCTGTCGCGCGGTTATTCCAACGCGCAGCAGATGATCCGCGACCTGGAAGCCGAGCTGAAGGTCAAGGTCTCGACCACGTACGTCGGCGCAGACCGCGGCCGCCAAGGCGCTGGGCTGCAAGAAAGTGGTCGTCTGCCAGCCGTACGAAAAAAGCGAAACGGACCGCATCGCGAGCTACGCCAAGCATTTCGACTGCGAGGTGCTGGGCGCGACCGGCTGGGGCTCTGCCTTCAATCAGATTGGCCGCATTCCGCGCCACGCCGCGATCGACATGGGGCGCGAGCTGATGCGAAAGCATCCCGACGCCGACTCGATTCTGTTTCCGTCGCCGCATTGGCCGACGGCGGGCGCGCTCGACGTGCTGGAGCGGGAATTCGGCGTAAATTGCATGGCGGCGCATCAGGCCATCGTCTGGGACGCGCTACGCCGCTGCGGCGTCAAGGACCGCATCGAGGGATTCGGCCGGCTGTTTCGCGAATTTTGATGTGTCGTCTGCATTGCGGCGACGCAACGGAGAAGTCCCCCGGCGCAGCCGAAGACGGCGGAGGAAACCAACGATGCGAGTAAGACGTCTTGTTGCACTAGCTTCCGTTCTGCTCGCCCTCGCCGCAGGGCGCCCGGCGGCCGCGCAGCAATTGCAGCCTGTCGAATTCAAGGCCGGCATCGCCGATCCGGTGAACACGGTTCTTGCCTGGTACATGGCGCGCGCCGCCGGCCTCTACGCCGCGCAAGGGCTCAACGTCGACATCATCAACATGAATGGCGGCAGCAAGGGCGCCGAAGAATTGCAGGCCGGACAACTCGACGTCATGCACGTCGGCTTGTCGTCGGTCATTCGCGTCAATCAGGCCGGCGGCGATCTGCGGCTGATCGGCTCGCTCAGCAACGTCATCCGCTTCACGTTTTTTTCCGCGCCGGGCGTGAAAACCGCCGCCGATCTCAAAGGCGGCGTGATCGGCGTGAGTACCTTTGGTTCGGAGAGCGATTCAACCGTGACGCTCGCCTTGCAGCGTCTCGGTCTGACGCGCAACGACGTCGTCATCAAGGAATATGGCGGCGGCAGGCGGCGGCTGGACGCGGTGCGGTCCGGCGAGATCAAAGCGACGCCCATCAATGAGCCGATGGCATCGCTTGCGCGCGAAGACGGCGTGAATGTCCTGGTCGATCTGGTCCCCGAACAGATCCCATGGGTGTTCAGCGGCATCGTCGTGCGCCACAGCGACATCGCGGCGCGGCACGATTTGCTCACGCGCTTTCTCAAGGCGACCATCGAGGGCAATTACATCGCGCTCACCGATGAGGAGCGCGCCAAGGACGTGCTGGCGAAAGAACTGAAGATCACCAGTCCGAATATCCTCGACATCACGTACAGGGACTTCAAGCAGCAGTCGCCGCAAAACCTGGAGCCGTCGCTGCCGGGCGCCCAAAACATCCTCAAGCAGTTTCCCGTTGCCAGCCAGAAAGTCGGCGAATACATGGATACGAGTCTGCTCGAGGGGCTGAAGAACGAGGGTTTCTTCGCGGCGATGGCGCAGAAATACGGCAAGTGAGACCGACAACGCGGTAGAACGCGGACGCAATGGACCCTGTTGGCACCAAGTCGGTTGTCGATTGGCTCGTCGACGGGGCGAGGTCCACACCGTTAGCACACGAAATCATGACTGAGATGTGCGAGCGCCTGAGCGCTTGCGGCCTGCCATTGTGGCGGGCGGTGGTATTCGTGCGGACCTTGCACCCGCAAGTCGTCGGACGCCGCTTCGCATGGCGACCGGATACCGGCACGGTCGTTGCCGAGGCATCGTTCGACCTGCTGGATCGCGACGTATTTCGCAACAACCCGATGTGGCACGTCAATAACAGTGGCGTCGCGTTTCGGCGCCGGATCGCGGATGCCGATTGCGCGATGGACTATCCGGTTCTGCACGACCTGCGCGCGGACGGCGTTACGGACTACGTGGTCTCGCCGCTGCATTTTACGAACGGCGAAATCCACTTTGCCTCATGGGCGACGAGGCAGCCTGGCGGATTCACCGACGCGGATATCGCCGCCATCGACGCCATCGTCGGGCCGCTGGCGCGTGTAGCGGAAATTCGCGCCCTGCACAGAGTCGCGAGCAATCTGCTTTCAACGTATGTCGGCACCAATGCGGGAGCGCGCGTTCTCGCCGGTCAGATCCGCCGTGGTCACACCGACGCGATCCGCGCGGCAATCTGGCTTTCCGACATGCGCGGTTTCACGAGGCTTGCCGATCGGCTGCCGCCGCAGGCGTTGGTCGATCTGCTCAATCTTTATTTCGATTGCCAGGTCCCGCCCATTCTTGATTGCGGCGGTGAAATTCTCAAGTTCATGGGCGATGGGTTACTGGCGATATTTCCCATCGGCGAGGATACCAACTATGCCGATGTGTGCGACGCCGCACTCAAGGCCGCTTATGACGCCCGGGCCAACGTTGCCAAACTACAATCAACAACAAACGAAGGGATCGGGGTTCGCTTCGGGCTCGCGCTGCACGTCGGCGATGTTCTCTACGGCAACATCGGCAGCGGCAATCGGCTGGATTTTACCTGTATCGGCCCCGCGGTAAATCTGGCCGCACGACTTGAAAAGCTCGCGGGTCAGCTAGGGCGCACCATCCTGGCATCCGAAGAATTCACGAGATATTGCAGACGCGGTCTTGAGCCGATCGGCAGATTTGCCGTCGCCGGCTTTGCCGAGGAACAGACGGCTTTCGGCCTTTGCGACGAAACCGATAAAATGCTGACAGCAAGCTGAAAGCTGTCCGATAGGGAGACCGGAGACCATGATGAGACATTTGGCACGCCCAGCGGTTGGGTGCTCAATCGTGTCGGTCGCTCTTGTCGCCGCAATGATATGCCGACCCGCTGTCGCTCATGCGGAGACTGTCGAGGATTTCTACAAAACCCATCCGATCACCATGCTGGTGGGCAGCGGCGCCGGCGGCGGCTACGACACCTACGCGCGCGCATTCGCGCGGTACTGGACCAATCACATCCCCGGTCACCCGAATATCATCCCGAAAAACATGCCGGCAGCGGCCGGGCTCGCTGCTGCGTCGACGCTGTTCAACAGCGCCGAACGTGATGGCTCCGTCGTCGGCGCCTTCACCAACGGTGCTCCGATGGACCCGTTGTTCGGCAATCCGGGCGCGCATTACGACGCGCGACAGTTCAATTGGCTCGGCAGCATCGGCAAGCTGGAGAATGTCTGTGCCACCTGGCATACCAGCCCGGTGAAGACGATCGCCGAGGCGCGCGCTCGGCAAGTGATCGTGGCCGCGGCCGGCGCCACCTCGAACACAGCGATCGTACCGAAAATGCTCAACGCGTTGATCGGCACCAAATTCAAGGTCATCGCCGGCTATGATCCGGGTTCGGGTCTCACCTTGGCGGTCGAGAGCGGTGAGGCCGAGGGCATCTGCGGGTTATCGTGGTCCACCATGAAGGCGTCGCGCCCGCACTGGATCAAGGACCATTTGCTCAACGTCATCGTGCAGATGGGACTAGCCAAGCTGCGTGATCTGCCTGACGTGCCGAGTGCGCTCGACCTGGTCGAGGATTCCGAGAACAGGAAGGTCATGGAATTGATCCTGATCCGGCAGGAGGCGGGCCGGCCGTTCGCCGCGCCGCCGGATACGCCCGTCGATCGCGTTGCGGCGCTGCGCGAGGCTTTCCAGGAAACCCTCAAGGATCCCGAATTCATCGCTGAGGCGGAGAAGACGCAACTGGAGATCGAGCCGTTGAGCGGGCAGGAGATTGATAAACTTCTTGCGAAGGCCTATGGCGCGCCCAAGTCCATCGTCGAACGCGCCGCGGAACTGGTTTATCCTTCGGCGCCGAAGGCGCAGTGAATTGAGATCAGGAAAGACCCATGAACACCATGACTGCTACTGCCGCGACCGCAAAAGTCAAAGGGCCGATCGTTTGGCTCAATATGGACCAGCAGGAGCTGGACGACGCTTACGACCAGGCGGTTTATGCGCCGAACCGCGAGCAGGTGGCCAAACGGCGGCTCGCCAACAGCGCCGCAGCGCGCGTGCGGCTCGGCGAGCCGCTTCGCCTTGCGTATGGCCCGACGCCTATCGAAGGCCTCGACGTTTATCGCACCAAAAAGCCGAACGCGCCGGTGGGAATTTTCATTCATGGCGGCGCCTGGCGTAACGGCGAAGCTGCCGAGTTCGCATTTTTGGCGGAACCGTTCGTGCAAGCCGGAGCGCATTTCGTCATTCTCGATTTCACCAATGTCGACAATGCCGGCGGCAGCTTGTTCCCGATGGTCGAACAAGTGCGGCGCGCAGTCGGCTGGGTCTATCGCAACGCCGAGAAATTCGGCGGCGATCCGAGCCGGCTTCACCTCATTTCGCATTCCTCCGGCTCGCACCTCTCGGGTTGCGTCGTGACGCATGACTGGGCGAAGGACGGCCTTCCGCCCAACGTTCTCAAGGGTGCGGCGTTGTCGAGCGGCATGTACGACCTCAAACCGGTGCGGCTATCGAAGCGCTCGAAATACGTGAAGTTCACCGACGAGATGGAAGCGGCGCTCAGCGCTATCCGTCACCTCGATAAGCTGCACACGCCGCTCGTCCTTACCTACGGCACCTACGAGACCCCGGAATTTCAACGTCAAACGCGCGATTTTGCCGCAGCCGTGAAGGCGGCCGGCAAGCCGGTCGAACTCCTCGTCGGCGAGGGCTACAACCACTTCGAGATGCTGGAGACTCTGGCCAATCCGTTTGGCCTGCTTGGCCGCGCCGTGCTCGCGCAAATGCAGTTGACGCAAATCTCAACGGCCAGCAGTCAGGCTTAGCGGCTCAGCGGACGTTGGCCCTGACGCCGCTGGTCCGGCGTCAGGCGGCTGCCGCTCTTAGCTTTTCGGCTTCGGCCTTGGTCATTTTGCAGGTCGAAGTGCGAATAAGCTCGGCGCCACAGCGGCGGCAGGCATAAATCGTATCTTCGACATCGACGGCGACCGGGCGGCGACCATGGTAAACCATGCGGCCGGCGCAGACCGGGCAGGGCATCATCAGGGACGGCAGGCTGGAGGTCGGCGTGGCCGTTTGATGGCGCATAGACTTACCCCGGAATGACTATTTTGTGACTTTCCCCTCTCTTTGGTTCCAGAGTCAAGAAAATTTGTGCATTGCACACAGTTGGGGTGCATCGCGGCACTGGCGGGCTCGGTAACCTTAATGGGCGGCCATCCGGCGAAGAGATCACAATCCCGCCGCCACGCGGCTAGGCAAGTGCCTCCCGGCCAAACTCTTGCGTCGACAGACAGGGGATGCCGAGCGCAGCCAAGTTTGCGCGCGTCACCGCCACCGAGCCATCGACGTTGATGCCTCGGCAGGCGTCCTCGACAACGAAAACATCGAAACCGACACGCCGCGCATCCTCGGCCGAATAACGGACGCAAAAATCGAACGCGAGCCCGGCCAGAAATACGCGCGTGAGATGACGTTCTTGCAAGTAGCCGACCAGACCGGTCGGGGTCTTGCGATCGTTTTCATAGAACGCCGAATAAGAATCGATCGCGCCGTCCATGCCCTTGCGCAACACCAGGCCGGCGTGCGGGATTTCCAGATGCTTGTGAAATTCGGCGCCGGGCGTCGCTTGCACGCAATGATCGGGCCACAGCACCTGCGAACCGTAGGACGCAGAGATCGTGTCAAAGGGACGTCTACCAGGATGGCTCGAGGCGAACGACAGATGCCCGCGCGGATGCCAATCCTGCGTAAGCACCACGTTGCGAAAGCGCGCGGCCAGCCGATTCACAATCGGTATGACCTCGTCACCGCGCGGAACAGCAAGCGCGCCGCCGGGACAAAAGTCGTTTTGCACGTCGACGACGATGAGTACATTGTTGTTGCCGAACGTCGCGCTTTCGTCCGTCGCAACACTCACGGCAGCGATCCTCGCACTTGCAGGCGGCGGTCGACGTCCTTGGCGAGCTCGATCAATTCGTCCGCGACCTCGACCGGATAGGTCGTGCTTGGCGCCAAGTTGCGCAAGGGTTCGGGCAAGCGGTCGAGTTCGCGTTTCACGCGCTGCCGGATTGCCTCGAGAGATTCCGCGGGCCGTAAGCGACGGCCGTTCCGCATGACGGGCTGGAGCAGTGGCTCGCCTGACTTGTGGTGGCCCTCCAGCGACAGGAGATCGCCAGCCATACGGCCATCGGCTCCATAAAGCCGCCAAACTTGCTTGCGGCCCGGCCAGGTCGCCTTGTTTTCGGAGCGCTTACGGCGCGGCAGGCCGGCATATTCCTGCAATTTGTAAACGCAATCGATCGCCGGCACGTCCGAGGATGTCGTCAAACTGGTGCCGACGCCAAGCCCGTCGATCGGCGCATTCTGCCGCACGAAGGCGGCAAGCGAGTCCTCGTCAAGTCCGCCGCTGGCGAAAATCGTCACGTCGTTGAGGCCGCCACGGTCAAGGATGGACCGCACGCTGCGCGATAGAGCAAGCAGATCGCCGCTGTCGAGGCGGACAGCGCGGATCGTGATGCCCGCCGCCTTGAGCCGCGGCGCCAGCGCTACAACTTTCCGCGCGGCTGCCTCCGTATCGTAAGTGTCGAGCAACAGCACGAGATTATCGGGCCGCGCGCGTGCGAAAGTCTCGAAGGCCGCCGTCTCATCGTCGAACGTTTCGATGAACGAATGCGCCATGGTGCCGTAGAGCGGGATACCGAATATCTCTCCGGCAAGGACGGTGGCGGTTCCGGCGAAGCCCGCGATGTAGCTGGCGCGCGCCGCCAAGAGGCCGGCTTCGGCGCCGTGGGCGCGGCGCAGCCCGAAATCGACAATGACCTTGTTCGGAGCGGCAAGGACGTTTCGCGCCGCCTTCGACGCCACCAGCGTTTGGAAGTGCAGAAGATTGATCAGGCGCGATTCGACGAATTGCGCCTGTGGAAGCGGTGCAATGATCCGCAGGATAGGTTCGTTGGCAAAGAAGACCGTGCCCTCGGGCATGGCGTCTACGTCACCCTGGAAGCGGAATCCGCCGAGGTAGTCGAGGAGATTTTTCTTGAAACGGCCGGTACTCTCCAGCCACGCCAATTCAGCAGCGGAAAAATGCAGATTTTCGAGATAGTCGAGTGTCTGCTCCAATCCGGCTGCGACCAGAAATCCACGCCGCGCCGGCAGCGAGCGAACGAACAGCTCGAAGACAGCCGTTTGGGTATCGCCATGGTCCAGATAAGCCTGGATCATGTTGATCTGGTAGAGGTCCGTCAGCAGCGCACTCGCTGCCGGATTGATGGTTGTCGGATTCATCGCTGTCGCGGTTCTTTGCGGGGCTTACCGGCATTTTAGTGTGAGCGTGAACCTAATCGCCGACTGAGGCAAAGGAAACGGCGCGCATCAGGGGATGCGCGCCGTTGGATGACTCCGCTAAACCGTCTGCGCCGTCAGTCGGCGAGCGGGTTAGGCCTGATCTGGAAATGCACGACCATCGGTGTCATGCCCTTGCCGCCTTCCTGGTGCCAGGGCGTCCGATCACCGCTCGACGTCCACACGCCGCGGCCCTTCCAGCCGGCGTTCGCATCGTCGATGCGGCCGTCGAGGCCTTTGGCGTAGAAGCCGGTCGGATACGGAACCTTCATGGTGATCATCTTGCCGCCGGCGTAAGCGATCAGGCCGTCGTTGAGATTGCCCGTCGAAATCGGCACGTCGTTGCCAAGCCCCAGCGTGTTGTGCTGGTCGACCCAGGTGTAATAGCTCGAACTCGGCGCTGTTATCGCCGATGCCTTCGAAGCCCGGGCCGGGATATTTGTAGAACGACCAGCCTTCGGGGCATTGATCGCCAGTCGCCTTGGGGCCGTTGAGCGGACCTTTGCACTTGCTGCGATCGAAGCTGCCGAGATGGCCGCTTCCGAGCGACACCCAGACGACGCCTTTGCTGTCGATATCGCCGCCGCGCGGGCCGAAGCCGGGCGCCGGCACATTGTAGATTTCCGCAAGTGCGGTCTCGGGCGGGTTCGGGCCGGGATTGAGCCGAACGATCGAGCCGGGATTGGCACGCAACGTTCCCCATACGGTGCCGTCGACCGGGCTTGGCATCACGGCGTAGAACACCTGGCCGATCCGCATGTCCTTGTTCGGATCAAGCGGCTTGCCGGGCTCGGTGTAGTCGTCGCGCTTGCCGTTGCCGTTGGTGTCGACCACGAGCGCCGTCCAGCCCTGTGATGCCTTGGCGTCGCCGGTCTCCAGGAACTTCTTGGTGTCGAGCCAGCCGACGACGCCGCCGCCGCCGCCACTCGACGTCCACAGCGTGTTGTCCTTGTCGAAGCCGAACTGCAGGTGGTGCGTCGTAAAGCAGGTGTCGACGAACGTGTACTTCGTCGTCTTCGGATCATACATCGCAAGCTGGCGATGGCTTTCCTTGAGCGGAAACGCTTTGGCCGATGCAAGGTCGGAGTTCGGTCCGCAGAAATCCGGATCCTTGGTGCCCCGCACCGCAGCCGCCAACCACAGCCGTCCCTGATCGTCGAACATGGAATTGTGGTTGTTGATGTGGGTATCCCAGATCTGGTCACTGCCCCAATATGGCGACGGCGCGAGCGCGTGGAGCGCCGCCGCATGGCCCGGTCCAAGCGAATACGGCATGTCCTTGTCGCGAACCGGCGCGTGGAACTTGACCGCGGTGTTCTTCACCGGATCGAGGATCGGGACGTTGTCGGTCGAGTATTCGGGTGAGCCGAATATGAGGCCGTAGGCATTGACCGTGGGATTGCGCTTGTCGGTGGAAATTTCGTCATGGGTGTAATGCATTTCGTCTGCATAATCCCAGGTCGTCACGACGATATTACGCTCGACGCCCTGCGGACGCTGCGGCTTCGCGTGGGGCAATTCGCCTTCGGCGATACGGTCAGTCCAGTCGGCAAAGTACTCGAGCGGCGTTGAGTTCAGTTGCTCCGCGACGATGCTCACCATCGTCGGGCCGGATTGTCCCGATTGGATGCGGCGCGCCCAGGCCTCTTCGGACGATTTGAATTGGCCCAGGCTCTTCGGCAGCGTGCGCGTGGACAGATCGCCGAGTTGATGGCAACCGACGCAACCGTTGTTCTTCATCAGGTTGAGCCAGTCGGTGAGCTTGGCCTTTTCGGGAATGTCGCTCTTGCCGCCAAATTTGTCGGCGCCCGGAATCTTCATCATCGAATACCAATAGATCGCCGGATAGACCTCAGCCGCTGCTGCGTCGTTTGGAGCCGGCACTGCCTTGAGATCGAGTTGCTTGCCGGGCTCGGCCTCGACCTTCGGAGAATCGACGAGCCCATAGCCGCGCACCCAAACGGTGTATTTCGCCTTCGGCAGATCGGGCACGACATAGCGGCCCTGATCGTCGGTAACGACCATGCGGGTGAATCGGGTCGGCAGATCGCGCGTCTCCGCAATCACCCAGACGCCGGCTTCGGGCCCCTTCGGGCTGGTCACGACACCGCCGATGTCGTTGCCCTTGATCGGCACCGACGTCTGCGCCCGAACGGGCGTTAAGGAAAGACAACCGGCAATGCAAATTGCCGCCGCACTCAGATAGAGGCTGCGCTTCGTCGCCATAACGAGCTCCCTGGTTTCCTGGCCCTACTTGATTACCTCGAAGCTTCGCGCCAATCGAAAAAGGCGCTCGCTTACGGGTTCCGATTTTCGTGTGAATTTGCCCAACCCAATGGGAGTTTGCAACAGGGCAAACCGTATTCACCATTCATTTACGATAATCTTGCTCGCGCTGTAGAAATAGCGCATTGTGCGGGGTGTTCGGCGGCCACTGGGGACCTTGAAAGAGGAGTGGCTGCGGAACTCACGCCAGCGTCGGGGAGGTTTTGAACCTTAACGCTCTACGGGGAGCGTCGAATGGCTTATGCGTCCACGGAGGGGGGGTATGGGGCTGGTGCATCCGTCCTACATCCCGATGCGACACACGTTGGAATCATCGATGTCCCCGACGCTGAACTTTTGTTCCGCGGCGAATATCGGCGCGCCGGTCCTGATCTTGTTCTAAGCGGCCACGACGGCCGGCATTTTCTCATTCCAGGCTACTTCTCGAGCGAGCATCGCGCGGCTTTGGTTGCGCCGAACGGCGCGCGTTTGTCGCCCGATTTGGTTGATCTGCTGGCCGGGCCGGTTGCACCCGGACAGTACGCGCAAGCACAGCCGTCCGCGGTCGCCGATGTCGTCGGCCGCGTCGAAAAGGTCGTGGGCGACGTCACCGCGGTCCGCAACGGTGTGGGGGTCGTGCTCCATGTCGGCGACGCCATCTACAAGAGTGACGTTGTTCAGACCGGCGATAACTCCTCGCTCGGCGTTTCGTTCCCCGACGGCACGGCGCTCAATCTCGTCGCCAACACGCGGATGGCGATCAACGAATATTCGTACGACGCGAATTCGAATTCGAACGGCGCGCTGTTCAGTCTGGTCGAAGGTACCTTCGCGTTCGTCGCCGGCAAGGTCGCGCACACCGGCGATATGAAGATTGCGACGCCGGTCGCGACCATGGGTATTCGCGGTACCACCGGCTGGGCGCATGAGTTGACTCCCAACGAAATCGCCACGGTTACGGCGACACTCGGCGATGTGACTTATTCCTTCGCGGTGGTCGACGACTTCGGTGTCAACCGGCACGGCATCTACGATCTGATCGTCAACGGCAACGTCGTCGGCAGCATCGGTGACACGAATGTCATCTCGTATCTTGACCAGGATGGCCACTTTGTCACCGGGCCTCTGAGGGATGCACAGCGGGCGTTCGCCCAGGAGATGTTTCGCGAGTTCTTCCAGTGGCTGCCGCTGAGCAACGTGACGCCACGCTCGATTAACGGTCATGACGGCAGTTCGACACCGCCGCCGAACGACGACCTGAACCTGCTGCCGCAGTTCATCAACTTCAACGGCAACACTTTCAACTATGTGGTTCCGGTCAACGGGCCTGATGGCGTGAAGTACGAGCCCCTCACGCTGACTGTCAATTTCGACGATCTGCTGCTCACCCTCAAGTCGGCGTCGCTCGGCGCACAAAATACCTCGGTTCTGATCAACGAACCGTCGCATCCGGTGGGCTCATCGCAGGTGTTGTCGACCACCGCAATGTTACCCTTTACCGATACAAACCCGGGTAACAGCTTCACCGTGATCGTGACCGGGGTGACGCCGGCGGGAAACGCCAACGGGCTCCCGGACGCGTCGACCTTGCTCGGCTACCTGCACCTCGACGGTGTGGTGCAGAATCCCGGCTCGTCGAATGGAGTGGTTGATTTCACGTTCGTCGCACCGGTGGGCAGCTTCGAGTATCTCTCGCAGAACGAGACGGTCACCCTCAACTACATGGTCCTCATCACCGACGCGTTCGGTTTGACCACGACGCAAACGCTGTCGGTCACGGTCGTCGGCACCAATGAGGCGCCGGTGATCGAGCCGCTCGTCGTGCCCGATCCGGGCCCGATCCAGGCGACCCCCGGAACACCCGACCCCAGCAACCCGGGCCATTTCCTGCCGCTCGTCGAGAGCAATAATGTCACCTTCAAGGATCCCAATTTCGACGACACGCATATCATCACGTTCAGCTTTGATGCGGCGCAGAGCAATGTTTCGGCAGCGCACCTGATCGGCAATTTCTCCGCCTCGCTGCTGCAGGATTCGACAGGCGGCACCGACGGTATCGTGCACTGGGAGTTCAGCGTCGATCCGGCGCTGGTGAATGCGTTGGCGCCCGGAACGGTGCTGCGCGAGGTTTTCGATATCATCGTCACCGACAACTTCGGCGCCAGCGCAATCGAACAGGTCGTCATCACGATCGACGGCCCGACGTCGCCGCCGTCGACGACGTTCATTTGGCTTCCCGACAGTCCGTCTCCTCCAGATTCCAGTGGCAATTGGAACACGCCCGGGGACTGGAGCGGCGACGCCGTGCCTGGAGCGGGGGATACCGCCAAAATCGAAAATGCCGTCAAGGTGACGGTCAACGACGACGAAACCGTCGACAACCTCGTGCTTGCGGCGGGCGCAATCCTCAACATCGTCGATCACGGCAAGCTTACGGTTTTGGTTTCGATCGACAACGCCGGACTGATCGAGCTTAATTCATCCGGCGCAGACCCCACGCTCGCGATCAACGGCATCGTCACGCTATCCGGCGGCGGCACGATTGAGATGCTGGTGTCCGGCGAGGAAAGTGGCGACGCCGGGGTGGACCTCATCGCCGGCGTCGGAACGAATTCCAAGCTCATCAATCTCGATAATCTCATCATCGGCACCGGCACGATCGGTCAGGGCGACAGCCTGACGCTCGTCAATGACGGAACGATCGATGCGACCGGCCTGATCATCATCGAGACTGGCGCTAATCACATCACCAATACCCGCCTTTCGGAGGCGTCCTCCGGCGGGGTGCTGGAGGCGACGGCCGGCGGAACGCTGGAAATTTTCAGCGATGTCGACAACACCGGCGGGACGATCGCTGCGCATGGTGAGGGCTCGACGGTGCAGCTCTCCGATGTGACGGTCACGGGCGGCGAGCTTGATACCGACAGTGCGACGTCTGCCGCTGGCGGCATGATCGAAATCGTCGCAACCGACGGCGTCGACATGACCGTGTTCGATGGCTCGACCAACGCCGTGACCATCGACGGCTACGTGCGCGTCGATGCGGGAGCTAATCTCGATCTCATCGGCGCCATCCACAACGAGGGAACGATCGAGGTCGACGGCACAGTTCTTACCACGGATCTCATAATCGACGGGCCGGTCACGCTCGATGGCGGCGGCACAGTCGTGCTGGACGGCAGTACCGATCAGATCGTTGGCGCACCAGGCGGCGGCGTTCTCGACAATGTCGACAACGTCATCTTGGGCGCGGGCCAAATCGGCACCGGCGATGACGACCTGACGCTGATCAATGAGACGGCCGGCGTGATCGACGCCACTGGCCTTCTGATCGTCGAGACGGGCAGCAACCGCATTAAAAATGCCGGCCTGTTCGAGGCGACCGGCGGCGGAGCGCTCGAGATCGAAAGCAGACTTCACAACTCCGGAGAGGTCCTCGCGCTGGCCGGCAGCGAGGTTCTGTTCGAGGCCAATGTCCACAATGGAAGCGACGGTCGAATCGTCGCGCGCGGCAACGAGGCGCAAGTCGAATTCGCGGATGGCCACCTTCGCAACGACGGCAGCATTGTCGCCGAGCATAACGGGAGGGTGTTGTTCGACGAGGGCGTCATCGTCACCAACAAATTTGATGGCGTCATCAAGGCGACGCATCACGGCGCCGTCGAGTTTGATGACGCCATTGTCGTCAATAAGGACGGCGGCGAGATCGTCTCCATCGGCTGCGGTTCGCAGGTCGATTTCCAGGGTGGTTCTATCGGCAATGACGGCCTGATCGTCGCCAAGTATGACGGCATGGTGCTGTTCGATGAAGGCGCCACGGTCACAAATAAAAGCGATGGTCTGATCAGGGCAACGGACGGCGGCACGGTCAAGTTCGATAATGCCGAGGTCTTTAATCATCACGGCGGCCTCATCGAGGCGGTAGGCGATGGGTCGACGGTCGATTTCTGCTACAGCTGCGTCGACAACGCCGGCAAAATCGTTTCCGTCGGCTGCAACTCCGAGGTCGACTTTCGAGGCGGCTTTCTCGGCAATAGCGGCGCCGTCGTTGCCGACTACGACGGCACGGTATTGTTTGACAACGCGACAGTCATCAACAAGCACGATGGTCTGATCGAGGCGACCGACGGCGGCACGGTCAAGTTCGATAATACCGACGTCTCGAACGACCAAGACGCGATCATCAAGGCCGCGGGCGATGGGTCGACGGTCGATTTCTGCTACAGCTGCGTCGACAACGCGGCAAAATCGTTTCCATCGGCTGCAACTCCGAGGTCGACTTTCGAGGCGGCTTTCGCGGCGCCGTCGTTGCCGACTACGACGGCACGGTCAAGTTCGATAATACCGACGTCTCGAACGACAAGACGCGATCTCAAGGCGGGGGAGGTCGACGGTCGATTTCTGCTACAGCGCGTCACAACGCGGCACGATCAAGGCTGGCAAGACGGCACCATCTACTTCGATCACACCGACGTCGAAACACCTGCGGCGTGATTGCGGCGATCGGCTGCGGCTCAATTGTCGATCTCGATCACGCCTTCATCGTTGGCGGAGAGCTCGAAACCGGTTGGGGCGGCCTGATCCAGACCGTTTGGGGCAACAGCACTTTCGAAGATCTGACAATCGCCTGCGGCAGCGAGGTTCTGATCACCGACGGCACCTCGCTGACGTTGCAAGGCACAATCCACAATTTTGGAACGATCGACGTCGACGAAGAGCATAGCGGTGCCGATCTCGTCATCGACGGCACGGTCAGCCTTGACGGTTCCGGTGAGGTCCTACTGGACGGCTATCACGATGATATCGTCGCGGGATCGCATGGCGGAACGCTCGATAACGACAGCACGATTTTGGGTGCGGGCGCCATCGGTAACGGCGACTGCTCATTGACGCTTAACAACCAAAAGGACGGCGTGGTCGATGCCACCGGCCGTATCGTGATCGATACCGGCCGCAATACGATCCGGAACACAGGGCTGTTGGAAGCGACCTGTTTTGGCACGCTCGAAATCAAGAGCGACGTCGACAACAAGGGCGGCACGATCGCGGCCTATGGATTGGCTGCCCTGGTCGAACTGTTCGGTGTGACGATTACGGGCGGCACGCTCGCGACCGGCGATCCATATTGGCGTGATGACGGCATCATCGAGGTGCTCGCGGCCGGCGGCGTTAGCATCTTCGATGGTTCGGAAAAGCGCGTAACGGTCGCCGGATTTGTGCAAGTCGATTCGGCCGCGAAGCTCGAACTCAGGGGTGATATCCACTTTGATGGTGGAGCGATTGAGCTCGATCAGGCTTCCTACGGCTTCAGTGAATTCGGCCACAATTCCGACTTGCACGCCATTGGTTCGGATCTGGTGATCGATGGCGCGGTCACTCTCGATGGCAATGGCGACATTGCGCTCGAAGGCCTCAGCACCAAGATCGTCGGCGCGTGCGAAGGCTCAACGCTCTTTAACGACATTTCCATCATCGGTTCGCGCGGCGGCTATATCGGCGACGGCGGTTCTCTGACGCTCGATAACGAAAAGGGCGGCGTCGTCGATTCCGAAGCCGGTGCAGCTGGGCCACTGATCATCGACACCGGCTGCAATGTCATCATCAATGCCGGCCTCATCGAGGCGACCGGTGCGAGCGAGCTCGACATCAAGAGTGATGTCAACAACATCGGCGGCATCATTGGGGCTTACGAGGATGGTTCCGGCCCATCTGTCGTAAAGCTGTTTGGCGTTGTCATTACCGGCGGCACCTTGGCAACGGACAACGGCAGCATGATCGAAGTTGTTGCCGGCCGCGACGCGACGACGTTTGACGGCTCGAACGGCCACACTGTCACGATCGATGGTTACGTTCGCGTCGACGAGGGCGCCACACTCGACTTGATCGGCACAATCCACAATCAAGGTCTGATCGATGTCGATTCTCAGACGGTGTTGGGCGCTGATCTGATCATCGACGGGCAGGTGACGCTCAACGGCCATGGCGCGGTCACTCTTGACAATAGCCATGACAAAATCACCGGGATAGGTGAATCAACACTCACGAACGTCAATAACACGATCTCAGGTGCCGGTGAGATCGGCGGCGGCGACCATGAAGACAATTATTATTGGAACGCTGGCTTTGATGAGGACCATCGATCCGGTCTGACTTTAAATAACGAGGCCAACGGCACCATCGACGCCAATCTCAATCACCAGACGCTCACTATCGATACCGGAAACACGGTCGACAATGACGGCCTGATAGAGGCGACCAACGGCGGCAGGTTGCTGGTCAGGGACGACGTCGATAATCACGGTGGCTGGATCGTGGCGGATACCGGGGCTACCGCCTACTTTACCGGCGACGTCAACGGCGGCAGCGCGAAGATCTTCGACGCCACGCTGGAGTTTGGCGCACAGTCGAGCGCGGACGTTACTTTCAACAATTCCGATGGCTATGGAAAGCTGGTGCTCGATTCGTTGCACTTCAGCGGAAATATATACGATTTTGCAGGAGACGGGCTGAACAGCTCCGATGAGATCGATCTCACCGGCATCAACAAGAACTTCGTCCAATTTACCCATGACGCCCAGAACAACGCCGAGATCACCATAAAGTTTGGCGCCTTCACGCTTGAGACGATCACGCTGGTTGGTTTTAATTACGAGAACCTTGAAAAAATTTCCGACGGTCACGGCGGAACGACTATCTACGATCCGCCGTCGGGTGATGCATCTGCGTCCATCGATACATCGGCGTCCGTGACCGCAGACGGCGCGATCTCGGTGGCCAGCGCAGAGCCGGAGAATGCACTGAGCGCCAGCTTTACCGCGGAAGGCGCGGGTTACGCCGGCAATTTCTCGCTCACTCCCGTGGGCACCGTGGATGGCAACGCGGTGGTCGGTTGGGAGTTCGATCTCGGTAACGACCAGATCAACCTCGCGCCCGGTCAGACCGCGACCCAGTCCTACAATGTCAGCGTCAATGAAGGATCGAATACTCTTCTGAACCAGACCGTGTCAGTTTCGCTGGGCGGCGCCGGCAACGACAATTTCGTGTTCGCGCCGGGCATGGGCGCCGACACCATTGCCAACTTCGATCCGCAGCACGACACCATCGAGCTCGACCATTTCGCCAACGTGCAATCGGTCCAGCAACTGGCCTCGATGATCACGACGGATATCCACGGCGATGCGGTGATCGACCTCGGCAATCACGACAGCATCACGATACCCGGTATGAACGCGACACAATTGCAGCAGGTGCTGCAGAGCGTCGTTCATTTGCATTGAACGGGTCACTGCTGGTCCCCGCGAAAGCGGCGGACCAGACCTTCCGTGGCCGTGACCTGGAGTCCCGCCGTGAGCGGGAATGCACGCAAGACCGACTGATCCCGCAGAGCCGCGATCTACGCCGCGGCGTCTTGTCCGGCCGGCAAAACCGCGCCACGAGCGTCGCTTGCATGCACGACGCTTTGCAGGACGAGGATCGCGCCGCAGGCAACGAACAGCGGAACTGCGAACAGGAAGAAAATGCTCTGCAGCGGCCAATCGGCTGCGAGAAGAATGCCGCCCAGGAGCGGCCCGATGGTCGACAGGATGCGGGCGACGCCGTGCGCCCAGTTCACGGCTGTCGAGCGGATGTCGGTCGGGTAGAGCGTCGCCGCCATCGCCGCGTCGGTGATCTGGCAGCCGATAACGCAGAAGCCGCCGATGCCGATCGTTATCGCGAGTACTGCGGCCGAGGTGCCGACCGTGCCGATCAGGCCGACGAACGTGCCGCCAACCAGAAATCCGACGGCGAGAACGCGGAAAAAGCCGAAGCGATCGGCGAGCATGCCCATGCTGATGACACCGATGACGCCGCCGAATTGGAGGCTTGAGGCGACGCGCAAAGCGACGGCCTGTGGCAAGCCCGTGCTGTTGACCAGGGTCGGCAGCCACTGGTTCAGCAGATTGAGCACCGTGGTGTTGAGAAAGATGATGAACCAGAGCAACAGCGTGATGGCGATGCGGCCGTCGGTGAAAAGTTGAATGACGCGCGGCGTCTCGGCGGCCGCTTCCTGAGCGAGGGTGAATTTGACGTCGCTCGGAAAGCTCAGCGCCGGATTGATGGTCGCGAGCGTCCGCGCGATGCTGGCGTCATTGCCCGGCCGCAGCGCCTGGAGGCGAACGGACTCCGGCAGCCACAGATACATCGCCGCGGCGAGGAAGAGCGGCAACACGCCGCCCAGATAGAACATGCCCTGCCAGCCGTAGATCGGTACGATCTGCGCGGCAATAAGACCGCCCGAGGCAGCGCCTATGGCGTAGCCGCAGCTCGCCAGCGTGACCAGCCGGGCGCGCGTTCGGCGCGGCGCAAACTCGCTGGCGATGACGACCGCCATTGGCACGAGGCTGCCGAGGCCAAGTCCGGCAAAGAAGCGCAGAATGATCAGCTCGGTCAAATTGGACGCTTGTGTCACCAACAGCGTGAGCAGCGCGAAATAAATCACCGTAACGATGGTCGTCGGCCGGCGGCCGAACCGGTCCGCGATGGGCCCGGTGACAAGCGCGCCGATGGCGACGCCGGCGACGCCTGCGGTGAACACCGGACCTAGCGCGCCGCGTGTGAGATGCCACGCGTGGCTCAGCGCCGGCGCCACATAGGCAATGCCGAGATTGTCGATGCCATCGAGAAAAAGCATCAGAAAGCACAGCACCACGATGCGGACGTGTGTGAGGCCGGTTTTCTGCTCGTCGAGAATCTGTCCGACGTCGATGGCGTTTGCCATTGTCTCCCCCTCTGCTTCTTCATCGCCGGGCTTTTACTGTCCGGCAATCATGCCCTGGGGCGGCATATTTATGTTTATTCGCCGCCCGCATCGATGATCGGCACTTCGACACACACCACCGATCCTTGTCCGGTGGTGACGCGACATTACGCCCCTTCGTTGGGGTCGTGATAAAGCTCGCCGACGATGCCGGTCATTCCCGGCTTCGATTGGTGCAGATAATAGCGGCCGTCGCGGTCGCGGCCGAGACGCCCGGCGTGGCGCAATTCGTCGAGCGCGCAGGCGACTTCGCGGCCATCCTCGCTGCCGAGCGATTCCACGATATCGGCATAAAACATCGGCGACGATCCGAGCGCCTGCTCGACGGTCTGATAGCGCGCCGGGCCTTTGAAGACCTTGGCGGCGCAGCGCGTCAGCGGAATCTGACCATCGCGGCCGAACGGCTTCGTGCAATCGAAGCCGGATTTGGCGCCGGTGCGCCGGCCGTTGAGCGACGGGTCCATGGTCATCCCCAGCATCCCCTGCAGGATGACGAGGTCCTGATCGGCCTGGAACCGCGTGCCGAGCGCCCAATCCACCTGCCGGTCGTCGTGGATGTCGATGTCCTCGTCGAACACATAGATGTGCTTGAGCCGCATGATGCCGCCAAACAGTGCGGCGATGGCGGAGCGTGCCTCGCCGAACGCACGCTGCTTGATCGAGACCCGCAAGGTGTTGGCGCCACCGGAAACTGCGCGGAGATAGACGGCGACCGGCTCGCGCACGCAGCTTTTCAGGATGCGCATCGCGTCCGCCTCGGTGCGCATCGCCGTGATGTTGGCACTGTCGGTTTGATCGAGCACGAAGGCCGAGCCGTGCAGCAGCGTGTGGTGCAGCACGTCGGAGCGCATGGTAATGGCGGTGCAGTGAAACACCGGATCCATGTGGATCGCCCCGTAGTAACCCATGTACTCGCCGTACGGACCTTCCGGCTCGACGTAGCCGCGCTCGTCGAGATAGCCCTCAAGCGTCATTTCGGCGTCAGCCGGAATCAGAATGTCATTGGTCAGGCTTTTCACGACAGGCGCCGGCTCGGCGCGGAAACCGGCGACAAGCTTGAGCTCATCGCCGGGGACCCGCGTGGTCGCTGCGAAGAAATCCAGCGGATGCGCGCCGACGGTGAATGTCACGGGAAGTCTTTCGCCGCGCGCGATGCACGCCGTGTAGATGCGCTTGAGATCGGACGGCGCGGTCACGTTGGTGCCCGCTTCGGTGCGGCTGCGCAGGCTTAGCCGGCGGCAGCCCACATTCCTGCGGCCGGTCGCCGGATCGATCGCGTAATCGATCGCCGAGCTGAGATAGCAACTGCCGTCGTAGGCGTGCTGCGGATGAAACGGCAGCTTCGTGAGATCGACGTCCTTGCCGGTGAGCTTGATCTGATGCACCGGGGCTTCGTCCGACGGCACTTCGACGAGCGGCTGCGGGTTGGCGAGCCGCTTGAAATATTCGTCGTAAAGCTTGTCTTCGGTGGTTTCGAAGGCGGCGGCAATGCGCTTGCGGCTGCCGGCCGTCTTGGCGACGAGTTCGACCTGTTCGGGTCCGGCCTTCTTGAACAGCACCGCCTTATCGGTGCGTTCGATGATCGGGCTCAGTCCCGTCAGCGGTACCGGTTTGTCGTGAACTTCGATCTCGCCGAGATTCATGAGACGATCGACAAAGTTGCGAAGGCGATATTTGTCGAAATCGATATCGGCGGTTGCGTGGGTCATCGCTGCGTTCCACCCTGTTTGTTGGTCAATTTAGCACGTAAATTGCTACCAGTGTGCCGATTCCAAAGTTCGCATCATTGCGCGGCATCCTCGTTTGCGAACTTCGGAATCGGAGGACACTAGCAACTTATTGATCTAGTGTGGCTTTGGTTCAGAAGTCCGCATGACGGGGTCGCGGCGAGAATGATGCGGACTTCTGAACACGCCACGCTGGCTTGAAATGCCAGTCAACGCGGTATTTTCAGTCCGGCTGAAGCGAACCGCCGGACAATCCTATTCCTTGGGCTGCGATGGCGGTTGCAGGCGATCCTCCTGAGCGGCCGCGTGTTGGGCCGCCGTCTGCAGCTTTTCGTAGGCTCGTTTCTTCTCGGCGAGATGGTTTCGCTGCCCTATGCGCAAATAGAGAAACGGTCCGGCGAAGGCTATGGCGTAGGTGAGCAGCCACGCCGGGTCGGTGTCGCGTCCCACGCCTGCGATTATTGTCAGCATCTGAGCGGCAAAAAAGGCGGTGCACAAGCCCATGAATGCGCCGGTCAGGGGCGTAATCTTGGAGACCGGACGAGTTTTGTTCGCGATGGCCTCCGCCTGCGTCCAAAGATCAGCTTCGGCGTCGCTCATTGCCGCACCCGTATGGCGTTTATCCAGGAACTTTAAGTGACTACGGGCGTGGTGCCGGAGTCAATCGCGCGTGACCCCGTGGCCGCCCGGGTCAGGTCTCCGCTGTTGCCTTAACTCGAAATTCGGCCCCGGTGGTCAGTGCGGCAGGAACGGCATTCACGCCTGACGTAGCAGGGAGATTTCTTAGCGGGGACATTTCTTGGAGATTACTTGCCCCAGCCGAAGCGGTAATTCACGCCGGCGCGGAAAATATTGTCGTGCATCGAGACGTTATCGCTTGGCGTCACGCCGCAGCCGGTGCCGCAATTGAAGCTGCCGAGGTCGACGTGGAGATATTCGGCCTTGGCGCTCCAGTTTCCTGGCAACGCAACCTCGAGGCCGCCGCCCACGGTCCAGCCGGCTTTGGTGTCGCTGGCGCCGGCGAAGCCGGGCGTTGCAGCGCGGATGTCGCCGACCGCAAGGCCGCCGGTGACGAAGGGCAAAACGCTGCCGAACGCATAGCCGGCGCGTCCGCGTACGGTGCTGAGCCAGCTATCGCTGGTGCTGCAACCGTTGGGGCAGAGCGTCGAACTGTTGGTGCCCTGCAGGTGCGCCCAATCCACATCGCCTTCGAGACCGACCACGGCCTGGCCGAACTGCCAATTGTATCCGGCCGTACCGCCGACGAGGCCGCCTGAAAGATTGATATCCGCAGAACTCGAATCCCATCGGGAGTGGCCCCAGCCGCCGCCGCCGTTCACGCCGAGATAGAAGCCGGTCCAATTGTACGCCTGGGTCACTTGCGCGGGCGGCGCCTTGTAGAGCGGCGCGACCGAAAGGTCGGCCGCTGCAGCGCATTGCGCCGCGAACAGCACACCCAAAGCAATGCAACCGGCTACAAACTTCTTCATCGATGGTTCGGCCTCACCTGGTCGGCTGCTCATGGCAACCGTTTACCTTACAACACTGCACACAACTTTGTTACCCCCGGCTTACCGTTACGGTTAAGCCGACAGGGTCGCCGCCGCGGCCCGTACTCTATCGGCTAGAAGGGCCAAATTGTGCCGGCGCCGGGGCGTCACGATGACCCAGGGAACGCGAGCCCGGCTCAAGGGGGGTGCCGGTTGGCAATGCAAGCTGCTGATATCGCCCGATATTCGGGTCAGCCATAAGTCTTCAGCACATGGCGGGCGATGACCATTTTCATCACCTCGCTGGCGCCCTCGGTGATGCGAAAGCTCCGTTGCTGCCGCCACATTTTTTCAATCGGCAAATCGGTAGTCAGCGCGATGCCGCCGTGAATCTGCATGCATGTGTCGGCGGCTTTGAAGGCCATTTCGTCGGCGAAATACTTGCAGACATAGGCGTCCTGGCGGGCGTCCTCGCCGTTGTCGAGCCGCACGGCAGCTTTGTAGACAAGCAGCCGTGCCGCCTGCAGGGCGATGTACATGTCGGCAAGCATCCATTGCACGGCCTGACGGTCGGCAAGCGGCCGGCCGAAGGTGGAACGCTGCTTGGCGTATGAGGTCGCCATTTCGAGGCAGCGCTCGGTCACCCCGCAGGCGCGCGCACCGTGTTTCACGCGGCCGCCGCCGAGCCATTGCTGGGCGTGGCGGAAACCTTCGCCCTCTTCGCCGACGCGATGGCTCGCCGGCACGCGCACGTTATCGAGCACGATCTCCCACGGCCGGTCGCCCATCATCGTATTGTATTGCGCGCCGAGTTTGACGCCGGGCGTATCCATGTCGACGATGAAGCATGAAATGCCGCCGTGCGAGCCCTTGGTGCGGTCGGTCGCCGCCATGAGCTGCATGAAGTCGGCGTCGCCTGCTCCGGTGATGAACCGTTTGACGCCGTTGATGACATAATGATCGCCGTCGCGTACGGCGACGGTGCGCATTCCACCCGGATCGGAGCCGGCGTCAGGTTCGGTCTGAGCGAAGCAGGGCGTTTTCTCGCCGCGCAAAGCCGGCAGCAAGTATTTCTCCTTCATTTCGCCCGTGAGCGAATAGAGAATGGCGCGCACGGCGGGCCCGGCGATGCCGCCCATGCCGCGCGCCGGCAACGCAATGCTGCGCGACAGCTCCTCTTCCACGATCGTCTTCGCCAGGATCGAAAGGCCCGGACCGCCGTACTCCTCCGGCACGTCCATCTTCCAGAAGCCGAGGTCCTTCGCCCGCTGGCAGAAGCGTTCGTAATATTTGGGCTTGAGCTTTTCGCCGTCGGTCAGGGTCTCCCGCTCGACCGGGATCAATTCATTATCGACAAAGCGACGCAACGCATCCTTGAAGATGCGCAACTCCTCGGGCAGTTCGAAATCCATGATGCGCTCTTCCCCTTTTATCCCGCTCGTCTCCGCGAAAGCGGGGAACCTGGAATTTTTCTCTCCGCGTTTAGCAGTCGAACTGGATTCCCGCCGGCGCGGGAACGAGCGGGCGGTGTCGCGCTTCGCTCACTGATCGCCTTTCCCCTCACGCCAGGTGACGCGGACGTCGACAGCGAGCGCGCCATCGGTGCGAACGATCAGCGGATTGATCTCGATGTCGGCGATGCGCGCGCGATGATCCAAATAAAACCGGGCGAGCGCCAGCGCCGCGGCTTCGAGCGCCTTGCGGTCCGCGGGCGGCTTGCCGCGATAGCCGGCAAGGAGACGATTGACTTTCAGACCGTCGATCATCTTGCCGACATCGGTGGCGCCGACCGGAAGGAGCCGCTGCGCAACATCGCGGACCAGCTCGACCATGATGCCGCCGGCGCCGACGAGCAGCAGCGGGCCATAGAGCGGATCGGAATGGGCGCCGACGATCGTCTCCACACCCGAGACCATCTCCTGCACCAGGAATCCGTCGAGGTCCGCTCCGGGATGCGCGGTGCGCGCCGCGTTGACGAGCGCGGCAGCAGCGTCGAGCACCTGTTGGCGGTTCGCGAGACCCAGCATCACGCCGCCGGCTTCGGTCTTGTGCACGATGGCGGCCGAGCGAATTTTCAGCGCAACCGGAAATCCGATCGCGGCCGCGGCGTCGGCGGCCTCCTCGGCGCTTGATACCGAGCGGCTTTTCGGCAGCGAAATGCCGTAGCGCGCGAGCGTGGCTTCCAGATTGTCCGGTGTCAGGTCGCTCGGCGGCGCGGGCGCCAAGACGGCCGGCGCCCGTCCGGCGCGCTCGGCAAAAAACCACAGCGCGTTGATCGCGCGCAGCGTCGGCTCCAGCCCCTGCAGGAACGGAAATCCGGCCTCTTCCTGGACGCGCAGCGCCTCCGGCGTCATCTGATAGATCATGCGGCCGAACGCGAGCACCGGCTTGTCGGTCGCCGAGAGCAGCCGTCGCAATTCGTGAATGTCGTTCCACATCCCGCCCTTGCCCGGCAACGCGGCGCCCCACGCCACGATATCGATGCCGGGATCCCGCGCGACGATCTCGCACTGGTCGGCCGCCGCCTTCAACGTCGACGGGATGCCGACATCGAGCGGGTTCTTCGGCAAAATGCCTTCCTGCATGTGCGGCATCAGGGCGGCATTGGTGGCCGCGCTGTATTCCGGAACGACAGCGCCCTCCGCCTCGGCGTAATCGTACAATAGGTCGACCGTGCCGCCCGATGTCGTGACGAAGCCGATGCGCGGCCCCTTCGGCAAGCGGCCGCCTTGGAAGGCAAGCGCTGTCTCCAAGAGATCGTCGAGGGAGCGGCAATTGATGATGCCGTAGCGTTCGCACATCGCCAAATAGGCGGCATAATCGCCGCCAATTGCGCCGGTGTGCGATTGCGCCGCCGAGCGCGATTTCTGCGTCGCGCCGGTTTTGATCGCGAGCACCGGCTTGCCGGCCTCAAGCGCGCGCGCCGCCGCACGCAGGAACGCCTGCGGCCGGCGAATGCCTTCGATGAAGACGACAATCTGTTTGGTGTGCGGATCGTCGACCAGGAAATCGAGATAGTCGGCAAGATCGAGATCGACCTCGTTGCCTGAAGACACCGCATAAGAGAAGCGCATGCCGCGGTCGGCGGCGCTTTTCAGCCAGAACTGCAATGTTCCGCCGGACTGAAAAATTCCGCCGATCGATCCCGGCGGGATGCTGCACAATTCCGTGTTGGGATAAGCGAACAGCCGCTCGCGATAGCTGTACGATCCCATGCAGTTCGGGCCGCTGACGCGCAGCTTGCTGGTGGCAAGAAACTCTTTGAGCCAGGCGCCGCGCGCGCGCGAGGGCTCGCTTTCGCCGTCACCGAATGCTGACGCGTAGACCGTTGCGGATTTCACACCGGCCGCTTCGGCGTCCGTCAGTACGTCGGCGACACCCGCGGCCGGAACGATCACCATGGCATGATCGACCGGCTCGGACAGTTCACGCAGCGACGGATAACACGGCTCGCCGTAGACCTGCTGCTGTCGCGGATTGACCAGAACGATGCGGCCGCCGTAGCCGAATTGTCGCAGATTGCCGAAGATCTGGCTGGCCCATCGCGCCCGCTCGGAGGCGCCGACAATTGCCACTGAGGACGCCCGCAGAACGCTCGCCGGCGACCGCAACGCCGCTTCACTGCCCGCCACGCTTTCTCCCCTGTCAAATGTGCCGCAGTCCTTTTTCAGCTTGGTATAGTATTTCACCGCTGGCGGCTATGTCCCGACCCGGTTCTCGGGTCGGATCAGGTCTGCAGCAGAGGGAGGGCACATGAGAGCGCAATGCTCGGCAGCGCTAGTGGCTGCCGTTGCCGGTTTTGCAGTGGCGGCTGGTGCGGTTGAAGCGCGCGCCGGCGATTTTTATCAGGGCAAGACGCTCACCATCGTCGTCGGCTTTGCGCCGGGCGGCGGCGTCGACAACACGGCGCGCGTCGTCGCCCGCCATCTGGCACGCTTCATCCCGGGCGAGCCCAGCGTCGTCGTGCAGAACATGGAGGGCGCCGCCGGCATCGTCGCGATGAATTACGTCGACAAGCGCGTCGCCGCCGATGGCCTGACGCTCGCCGTGCCCGGCCGATCCTGGTACGTGGAAGGCGCGCTGAAGGGACCGGGCGTGTCCTTCGACGTCGACAAGCTCACCTATATCGGCAGCCCCGGCCAAGTGAACTCGGCGCTGTTCGTGCGTACCGCGTCGGGCGTCGAAAGCCTGGCCGCATTGAAGACTTCGCCGAAACCGTTGACGTTCGGCACGTTGGGTTCGACGACGCCGACCGCCATGGTGCCGGCGCTTCTTGCCGCCTACGGTTATCCGATCAAGCTGATCTCCGGCTACGTTTCCACCTCGCGGATCCTGCTTGCGCTCGAGCAGGGCGAGATCGATGGATTCTGGACCGTCGAAGATTTGTTTGCGCGCCGCCACGATTTGCTCGACAAGAAAATCGTGAGTCCCATTCTACAGACCGGAAATCTGCACCCCGGCATGCCGGTGCTGCGCGATCTCGTGCCGGAAAGCCAGCGGCCGCTTCTGATGCTGCTCGAGGCGCCCGAGGATTTTGGCCTGCCGCTGGTTGGGCCGGCTGGTATTCCGGCCGAACGCGTCGACATCCTGCGCAAGGCTTTCCTCGCCATGGCAGCCGACAAGGACTATCAGGCCGATGCGCTCAAGGCTGAGCAACCGGTCGGAGCGCCCCTGGATGGCGCGCGACTGCAAACCATGATTCGAGAATTGGCGGCAGCCTCGACGCCGGATATCGTCGCCGCCTATCGGCGGCTTGGGTCGACGAAGTAATCGGGGGCTCGTTGTGACAACGTTTGGTGATGATGGAGAGGGTACGAATGCGTCTTGATCAATTGGAAGGCAAGCCCGACGACCGCGTGGCCTGGGGCAGCGATATTGCAGCACAAATGCTGCGGCGGTTCGGCATCCGCTATATCAGCCTCAATCCCGGAGCGAGCTATCGCGGCTTCCACGACAGCCTCGTCAATCATCTGGGCAATAAAAATCCCGGGATCGTTCTGTGCCTGCACGAAGACCATTCGGTCTCGATCGCGCATGGTTACGCCAAGGCGACCGGCGAGCCGATGGCCTGCGTGCTGCACAGCAATGTCGGGCTGTTGCACGGCATGATGAGCCTGTTCAACGCCTGGTGCGATCGGGCGCCGATGTTCGTGCTTGGCGCGACGGGCCCGGTCGCGGCCGAAAAACGACGGCCATGGATCGACTGGATTCACACCTCACGCGATCAGGGCGCCTATATTCGCTCGATCATCAAGTGGGATGATCAGCCGACCTCGCCGGACGCGCTGGTGGAGTCGATGACGCGTGCCAATCTTCTCACCCGCGCCGCGCCGACGGCGCCGGTTTATATCTGTCTCGACGCCGGCTTTCAGGAGCAGAAACTCGACAAGGAGCCGGAATGGCCTGATGTGACGCGCTTCAAGCCGCCGCAGCCGTCACGGCCATCGAAGGAGTCGGTGGACGACGCCGTAGCGCTGCTGAAAGGAGCGAAACGGCCGGTGGTCATGTTCGGCCGCTCGTCGCGCCATGCGCAATACTGGCAGCCGCGCATCGACCTCGCCGAGCGGCTCGGCGCCTGCGTGGTCACCGACCTCAAGCAGGGCGCAACGTTTCCGACCGACCATCCGGCGCATTACTGCCCGCCCTTCAACGTGCTCGGCAAGGACGCGCGCGAACTGCTCTGCGAAGCCGACGTGATCCTCGCGCTCGACTGGGTCGATCTCGGCGGCGCGCTGCGCCAAGCCAAGAACGTCGGCACGGTCGCGGCGAAGGTCATTGCCTGTTCGCTCGATCAAAACCTGCACACCGGCGCGAACATGGAATACCAGGCACTGCCGCCGGTCGACGTGGCGATGGCATCGACCGCCGATGTGGTCGTCGCCGAACTGCTCGAGGGGCTGGCGAAGGGCCGCAAGGGCCCGTGGAAGGAGAAAGTGCCGGCCAAAGCCAAAGCGGCAAACGGCGCAGCGATCAGCATGGAGCAGGTCGCGATGGCGTTGCGCGATCAGTTCAACGATCCGGAGAATGTCACGTTCTGTACGCTTGGCCGCGGCTGGCCGTTCGATCTGTGGCCGTTGCAGAACGGCATGTCGTATCTCGGCAAGGACGGCGGCGGCGGTCTGGGATCAGGTCCGGGCATGTCGATCGGCTCGGCGCTCGCCTTGCAGGACCAAGGCCGTTACGCGATCTCGATGCTTGGCGACGGGGATTTTTGCATGGGCGCGACGGCGATCTGGAGCGCGGCCCATCACAAGATTCCGCTCCTGATTCTGGTGAATAACAACCGGTCGTATTTCAACGATGAACTGCACCAGGACAACGTCGCCCGTACCCGCGGGCGCGAGGTGAAGAACCGCTGGATCGGATTGCGCATGCAGGATCCGGAGCCGGACATCGCCAAGCTTGCGGAGGCGCAGGGCGCAGTCGGCATCGGCCCGGTGACGAAGCCGTCCGACGTCAAGGCGGCCATCGAGAAGGGCGTCGACGTGCTCAAGAAAGGCGGCGTTTGCGTCATTGACCTGCACATCGACCCGCCGTCGGAGCGGCAGGCGAGCCACAATCTCGGCCAGCGCGCAACCGGAGATTAATTTCTCCGTCTTCCATCTCCCCGACAAGGAGAGGCTGCGCCGCGGAGTATGGGATATGGGTTGTGCGGCATATTTGCTGCCAACCCATGTCGCTACTTCCGTCGCAGTCAGGTCAAATATGCGTTTCAGTCTGCCTTGATGCTGGCGGCTTTGATGATGGGCCACCACTTCTCGATCTCGGCCTTTTGCAATGTGCGCAGTGCTTCGGGTGTCCGCTGCTGACGCGGCGGAATTTCCTGCGCCAGATCGACAAGCCGCTGGCGTACCTCAGGATCGTCAAGGGCGTCCGTGACCGCGCTATTGAGCTCGCTGATTACAGACTTCGGCGTGCCTTTCGGCGCCCAAATCCCTTGCCATGAAGAAACATAGAATCCCGGCAAACCCGCCTCGTCCACCGTCGGAATATTGGGGGCCACGGTCAATCGGCTCTTGCGCAGGACGGCGTAGGCCCTGATGGTTCCGGCACGCACTTGCGGCATTGAATTTGCGACCAGGTCGAACATCAGATCAATTCGACCGGCTATCAGATCCTGCATCGCGAGGCCGACGCCCCGATACGGCACGGACCTGAAATGCGTATCCGTTTTATTTTGAAAGAGAACACCGGCGAGATCGGCTGCGCTGGCTACGCCCGGAGTTCCACTCAAAGCCTTGTTGGGATTTGCCCGCAGCCATTCTATCAGTCCGTTCAAATCCTCTGCCGGCATCGCTTTCTTCGCGACGATCAGCATCGGGCTGTCAGAAACTATGCAGACCGGTTCGAAATCATTGAGAACGTCGTATGGCAGCGCGAGAACGGCACCGTTAACGACCTGAGTGCTCCAAGTCCCAAAGCTCAACGTGTAGCCATCTGCCGCGGCGTGAGCAACTCGGCCAACGCCGAGGCTACCTGAGGCGCCTACGACGTTTTCAATAATAACGGGTTGTCCGAGTGATCTGCGCATCCGATCAGCGACAACGCGCGCCACCGCATCTGTTGGACCGCCTGCGGGAAATGGCACCACTATCGTGATTGGGCGTGACGGATAGATCTGCGCCATCACCGGTCCAATGCTGGCCAACATAGCAACGACAACGACTGCAAGGAGGGCCGCGAGAACCTGGCGCGAATGCTTGACGGCAAACATCACATTCTCCCTCACGGTTCGTCGGAATCCGACAATCGGTTTGCTTTGTTCGGCGGTGATTGCCGCGAGCCACGTTTGCGGCGGCCGGCCCCGGGGCGGGCGTGGGCTCCTTTTGCCGCGATTACGCGCGTCAGCAGATCGAACAGCAGCTCCCCCTCATCCGCAGTGAGCGTTTCAACGATGCGCGCCTGAGCGGCGAGGGTTCCTTTCCGCACTTGCAGGAAGAGTCGTTCGCCCTTGGAAGTTAGGTGCAGCAGCCGCGCCCGGCGGTCGGCATCGTTCACGCGCCGTTCGAGGAGACCTTTCGTCGAAAGCCCTTCCACCAACACACTGGCGGTGTTGCGATCAACACCCAGCCTGGCGGCAAGGCCAATCTGGTCAATTCCCGGTTCACCGTCCTGACTGTTGAGGCAAGCCATTGCCCCATATTCGACCGGCGTCAGATCGGCCCCGGCTACCGAGTCGGCTGCCATGGCCATGCATATTTGATGCACTCGACGCGTCAGCGAGCCGAGGGTCCTTCGCACGGGCGCCACGCCCGGGCCGAAGTGAATTGTGTACGGCCGGTCCTTCGGTGTCGGGCCGTCGAGTGCTCGTGGGTGACGTGCAGACTGTCGAACGGGCATGATCTCGCCGGATCAATCATCATAAGTATGATAATCATAATTATGACTATATACGACGTCAAGTGCCGTTTGTCCTTGCGCGGTTATTCGACGTGCTCGGCCTTCGGCCACGCAGTCGAGTTAACCTCCGCATCGCACATTGCCTGCGTCTACGGAGAAGCCGGTATCGCTCGTGGAATATCCGTGGAATGGGTCTACTGTCCGGGCTACGTCATTGATCACACCGGCGGCGCCCTTTTCCTCCGCCGCAGATGATGCAGCTCAGCGGTACAAGCAAAACGATGTCCTGGCTGTTCTTCGCGTTTTCGGGCCCGGTTCTCTGGGCCATCTCGACGCATTTGGACAAGTATCTGGTCGAGCGGTACTTCAAGCAAAGCGACGTCGCCGTGCTGCTGCTGTTCACGGCGTTCGTCGGCGTCCTGCTGCTGCCGTTCATCTGGTTCTACGATCCGGCGGTCACGAGTCCGAGCGCAGGCAGCATCGCCCTCATCATCACTGCGGGCATCCTCTACATGGGCGGGATGCTGCTCTACCTGCAGGCCCTGCAATCGGAGGAGGCCTCGGTGGTGGCGCCGTTCTTCCAAGCGGCGCCGCTGTTCGGCTATGTGCTGGCCTATTTGGTGCTCGGCGAAACATTATCGGGCCGGCAGTTGGCGGGCGGCGCGCTGATCGTCGTCGGCGCGCTGATTGTCTCGATCCGTTTCGGCCAGAGCATCGGGCGCTTCAAGGCGCGGCTGGCGATGCTGATGCTGGCCTGCGGATTTGTGCTGGCGTTGAGCGGCCTCATCTTCAAGGTTTTCGCGCTTGAGGTCGAGTTCTGGACGACAACGTTCTGGATGTTCGTCGGCGAAGCGATCTTCGGCGCCGCGCTGCTGCTGATCACGTCGTACCGGCGGCAATTTGCAGCCGTGCTGCGCGCGAATACGGCCGCGCTGTTGACGATCAACGGCTCGAACGAACTCATCAATCTGGGCGGCGGATTGGGAAATCGCTACGCGCTGATGTTCGCGCCGTTGAGCATCGTGCAAGCGATCGGCAGCACCACGACGTTGTTCGTGTTCGCGTTCGGCGTGGTGCTGAGCTTGTGCTGTCCCGGCCTGGGCCGTGAAGATTTGTCCGGACGTGAATTGACGCAGAAAGGCATTGCCGCCGCCTTTGTTGCCGCGGGTGTCGCGCTCGTTACGCGCTGAACACGAATAGGCGTCAGCGCGGCGCCCAGCCGGCTCTATTCTTCGGCTTCGATGCCGAGCTGCGCGAGGCCATCTTCCAGATGATTGGGCAGCAGCGGCATTCCGAGCAGGTAGGATGCCGTGCGCTTGTTGTGAGCACGGGCGGCTTCCGCGCGTAACTCGTCCCAATCGTCGGCGGTGCCGTCGCCCCGGCCGAGCCATGTCAGCGCCACGAGGTCGATCTGTTCATCCTCGGTCATGGCGCGGATGAAGCCGACGAGCTCTTTGACCACAGGGTCGTCGCGGTGGTCCTCGAGGACCGACAACATCCCGTCGTCCGTCGGGTTTGACGAGTCATCGGGGTCGGTGACAACGTCCTTGACGTCGAATTCGCGCGCCTTGGCGATGATGAAGCCAAGCTTCTCCGGCGAGATCGATAGGTCGGGGGTATCCGGCATGGCAGCCCTCACGTGATTGAAAATAACCACTGCATCTTGACGTTCGCCCGTCCGAAGGCCTTGACTTACATCAAGGTAATCGCGGCCAAACATCACGGTTCCAGCCATGCAGGACTATGACGGAAAGGCTGCCGCACCCGGGCGTGGGACCGCCGCGGAGCCGAGGCGGGTTTGGCGCAAACGGCGTTGCGTCGTGTTCGGCGCGCTCGCTCTGGTGTGTCACTTAACGGCGGCCCGAGCCGCTGACGAAATCCAAGTTTACAACGCCGAAATTGCCGAAATCGGACAGTGGACTATTCAGCAACATCTCAATTACACGCTCGATGGCCGCACGGAGCCCGATTATCCGGGCGGGCTCGTTCCCAACCATAGCCTCAACGGCACCCCGGAATTTGCCTACGGCATGACAGATTGGTGGGAACTCGGCTTCTATCTGCCCTTTGCCGTGAGCGGCAGTGGCGCGTTCCTGTCCAATGCGGCCAAGATTCGCACTCTGTTCGTTTCGCCGCACGCCGCGGAGCGGAATTTCTTCTACGGCGTGAACTTCGAATTCAGCTACGAGACGCCGCCGTTTTCGCAAACCCATTATGGGCTTGAAATTCGCCCCATTGTTGGCGTTCGCAACAGCGACTGGGAATTCATCATCAACCCCATTGTCGATATAGGTTTTGGCGCTTTGGGCGAGGCCGATTTCGCTCCAGCGGCGCGCCTGGCGCGCAATCTCGGTCAGGATCGCTACATCGGGCTCGAGTATTATTCGGACTTCGGCCAGATCGGAAACTTCCTGCCGTTCCAGGAGCAGCAGCACCAACTGTTCGCCGTGACCGATTTCAAGGCGGGCGTGTTTGATGTCGAACTGGGGCTCGGCTATGGCCTCACGCCCGGCTCTGACCGCTGGATTACCAAGGCCATCATCGGCTACGCGTTTCCGGTGCCCGGCGGCAACAAAACAAACGATAACGCTCTGAGAGCACCGCTGGTGATGAAAAGTCCGCGCCAGTCGGCGCAGGTGCTGCCCACGGCGGACCCGTTCTTCGCGATGCGGTGAGCGGTGCGTGTCCCTCATCTCTCGTCTACTCTTTTCCCTGATTCTCGTAGCCGATAGGCGATCCCGGTCGCGACATGACGAACGAAAAAGAGCCCACGGCGGCTGCAGCGCCGGGCGATGAAATTCTCCAGACGCATACGGCGTATGCGGGCTGGACGAGGCTTCTCATCGCGACAGTTCGATTGTCCGATGGGCGTGTGATCCGGCGCGAGGTCGAGGATCACGGCGAGGCCGTGTGCGTCCTGCCTTACAATCCACAACGCAAGACGGCCGTGCTGGTGCGGCAATTGCGCGCTCCGCTGCTGCTGGCCGGCAATCAGCAGGGATTATTCGAGGCCATAGCCGGAATTCTGGAAGACGAAGAAACCGATGCGTCGGTCCGTCGCGAGTCGATGGAAGAGGCGCAGCTAAAGCTTGATTCGCTCGAACGTGTCTTCACCGCATGGACGATGCCCGGTCTCTCGACCGAGCGCATGCATCTGTACCTGGCGACCTATTCGGGCGAGCCGAGGCCGGAAATCCGAGGCGGTATCGCCAGCGAGCATGAAGAGACCATCGCGACCGAGATCGGCCTTCCCGAATTGGTGCGGATGGCGGAGAGCGGCGTACTCGCAGACCTCAAGACCCTGCTGCTGCTCCAAACGCTGCGGCTGCGCCGGCCGGGGTTGTTCAACGGGCTTTGACGGACCTCACACGTCCGGACGCGGGTGCCGCGCCCGGATGAGTTTAAGGATCACACCGTCGCCGGCTCCTTACCGAGCCGTACGGTGAGCGCTTCCTTGGCGGCATCCTTGAACGGCTGGTCCGGCGGCAGAATGACGGAGGCCGAGCGAACGCGTTGATGGGCGAGATCGACACCGGGCGGCTGCGTGCCCTTTTCCACCAATTCCTTGGCGGCGCGCATCAGCCGATGACGAGCCATGATGATTCCGTTGTCGGTCGAAACCAGGTTCTCTTTGGTGCGATCAACGATCGGCCCCATGCTCTCCTGCAGCGAAGCATCCTGAATGGCGATGCCATCGATGCCGCTATAGGTATCGCCGCGTAACTGCGCCGTGCGATCCATCAGGTAGTCGTTGTCTTTGTTGGCAAGCGGCCGGTACGTGCCTGGAACGTACTTGCAGTGGATACCCTTGCCCTCGTTCATGGCCTCGCGCTCGGCCGCGGTGATCTTGCGCGTCGGGTGATAGTCGTAGCTCCATGCCCAGCAGTTCTGGTCGTCGATCGGGATCCAGAAATGGCCGTGCACCGTGTGCCCGCCGCGCGGCGCGATCATCGTGAATGACGGCAGCACGTATTGGGTGATGCGCCAGTAATAATTACCGTTCTCGGCGTTGCGGCGGGCGCCGATGTAGAGACCGCCGGCGCTCTCGACCACTTCGAAGACCGGGCGCATGTCGTTCAGATTGTACTGATTGCCCTTGGCGCCCTTGAACAGCGGGTCGGAATTGATGTTGCCGCGATGCAGGAAGGAAACATGGCTCGAATCGATGCCACCCTCCATGGCTTGCAGCCAGTTGGATTCCTGCATTCGCTTCGACACGAACCGCTGTTCGCCCGGCACCATGGCGAATTCCCATTCGGGCAACGCCGGTTGCCGCTCCGGCGGGCCCATATAGGTCCACAGGACGCCGCCGCGTTCGACCAGCGGATAGGACTGAACCTTGATCTTGCGGGCGAAGCCGCTCTCCTCCGGCTCCGACGGCACCTCGATGCATTGGCCGGCGACGTCGAATTTCCAGCCGTGGTAAGGGCAGCGCAGGCCGCACTCCTCGTTGCGGCCGAACCAGAGCGAAGCGCCGCGGTGCGGACAGAACTCGTCGATCAGACCATAGCGGCCGAGGCTGTCGCGGAATGCGACGAGCCGCTCCGACAGCACCTTGACGCGGACCGGCGGGCAATCGCTCGCCGGCAGTTCCGTGGCCAGCAGGACAGGCAGCCAATAAGAGCGAAACAGCTTGCCCATCGGCGTTCCCGGACCCGTCTGGGTCACCAGGTCGTTCTGTTCTTTTCTCAGCATCCTGCCCTCCACCTGCCACGGCGCCGCGAAGCATTTGTTGCGGTCGCAACTAAACTGTCGGCCCCGGCAGAGGAATTGTCCTTGATCTAGATCAATTGCGCTGCGGCGGCGGCACGTCCCGGTCCCCTGGCGCGCTGGCGTCGCCTCGCCGTTCCGGCGTTGCTGGTCTGCGGCACCATTTCGCCGCATGCGGCCAGATGTCCCGATCTGGGAACTTTGCCGGGAAACGGACGTTCGGTCGGCACCGGGTCGGCATTTTCAGGACTAGGATCAGGACGGGACGAAAGCTGTCGCGTGGGGACGATTGCCGCGGGTCGCGCCGGCGTCGTCCGTGTTGGGGGGCGGCTGATCAGCGGAGCCGTGGGTGGGACGCCAAGAGGATCCTGAGGACGAGACCATTTCTTTCGTGCGAGCGGCGATCTCCTCGGTCTGTGCGCTCGAACTCCTCATTTTGCTGCGCCATGAACGCGAAAAGTCATGGCGTCGCGACGAACTTGTCCGGGAACTGCGAAGCAGCAAACTCGCCGTCGCGCAGGCCCTGGAAAATCTGACAAAATCCGGCCTTGTTGTGGAGAGCCCGGAGTCTCGCTACCGCTATCAGCAGGGATCGGTGCAGCTCGACGCAATCTGTGAGCGTTTGGAGACTGAATACGCGCGAAAGCCGATGACGATCATCCGCGCCATTCTCGAAGCTCCCGACGAGAAGCTTCGGATGTTCGCCGACGCATTCCGCTTATCGGGGAAGAAGGAATGAACGCCTGGATAGACGTCCTTTATTTGCTTTGTTTCCTGACGAGCCTGCTGTGCTGCTTGCTGCTGATCAGAGGCTATCGAAGAACCAAAGGCAAAGTGCTGCTGTGGAGTGCGGCATGCTTTGTGTTTCTTGCCGTCAACAATCTGCTCGTCGTGATCGATCTGATCGTGCTGCCGTCGATCGATCTTTCGATCGTCCGCCTTATCACTTCGTTTTTGGCAGTATCGACTTTGCTTGTCGGTTTCATCTGGGAATTTGTCTAGGGGCGACCCATGAATGTTTTTTTTCACGGCATGAATACGATGGGCTTTCTGGTCGCGGGACTGTTCTTCCTGCGCTTCTGGCAGAAAAGCCGCGACGGTTTGTTTATCGCGTTCAGCGCTGCGTTCGTGCTCTTTGCGCTCAATCAGTTGTTCCTTGCCGTCCAGGCCGATCCGTTTTCTGCCAGGAGTTGGCCATTTTTTCTCAGTCTCGCAGGGTTTGGCCTGCTGATTTTTGCGATACTGAGAAAGAACCTCAAATGAATTCGGCCCTCTCAATCAATCTCGGCCGCGGACGATTTACGCCCCGCAAGATTTTGCGTATCGGCGGAGTGTCGCCGATGAATTGGGCGATGATAAATTACAGGTCGTATTTTCGACGCATTGCCGCCTTCATTCTTTCCGCGGTAAAGAACTGGGGGGCGCCGGTGCCAGCTCTTGGATGGCGGCGATGAAATTTGTCATTCGCTACGGGCTGGTGGCGATCCTCTTTGTCATCGCGATCATCCTCATCATTCCCCCGTTTGCGTCGTCTCTGATAGAGCAGTGGTCGGTGCGAGACGTCGAGTTGCGTTCGCTGCTCGCATTCAATTCATCGCTCGACGAGTTCACGGCGCTTTTCAACGAACACGATTCTTCGGGCATCGTCGCGTTGTTCGAGCGGATGGCGCTTGACGAGCGGCTGTTAGCGGTCGGCTTCTGCGACGATCAGGGAGTGCTTCGTTACAAGACGAAGTTGATGCCCAAGACGTTCACGTGCGAGCAGGCGACGCTTACGCAGTACACCGAGATTCACGCCATTGCGCCTCGACAGCCATCGGCTGATCGTGTCGAGCTTTCCGGTCGTGGCCCGCGAAGGGCGCGGTCACGTCGTGCTGCTGCACGATCTCACATTCGCCGAGCAGCGCAGCAACGAAGCCCGCGTTTGGATCATTGTTGCACTTGTCGGAATTGCCTTTCTGGCAGCCGCGCTTGCCTCTCTTGTCGCCGTCCTTTTGGGGCGCCGGTGGGTGAAGTCACTGCGGCGCGCAATTGATGAAGTCCGCCTGGGCCGCGGCGATACGGTGCAGGTGTCCGACGCAGCGCCGTTCGCACGCGAGTTTCGACACCTGCTCCGCGATCTGCAGTTTGCAAGTCTGCCGATCGAAGGGCCCGACGTCGAATGGTCGCCGGCCATGCTTCGCCACGTACTGTCCCAGAAGCTTCCGGGAACCGAGGTGATCGTCGTCTCCAATCGCGAGCCGTACATTCACAACCGGGACGGGACCGAGATTGTCGTGCAGACGCCGGCGAGCGGACTGGTAGCGGCGATCGAGCCGATCATGCGCGCCTGCGGGGGAACGTGGATTGCTCACGGCAGCGGCACGGCGGACCGGGAAACGGTCGATCGCTTTGACCGAATACGTGTGCCTCCGGAATTTCCAAGCTACGTGTTGCATCGCGTCTGGCTCACCGACGACGAGCAAAACGGCTATTATTACGGTTTCGCCAACGAGGGCTTGTGGCCGTTGTGTCACATGGCCTTTGTGCGACCCAGCTTCCGGCAAAGCGATTGGAATCAGTACAAGCTCGTCAACGCCCGTTACGCGCAAGCCGTCGCAAACGAGGCGAAGCGCCCCGATCCGATTATTCTCGTGCAGGATTACCATTTCGCGCTTTTGCCGAAGATGCTGCGGAAAAAGCTGCCGAATGCGACCATCATCACGTTCTGGCATATCCCGTGGCCGAATCCCGAAATTTTCGGCATCTGCCCGTGGAAAGAGGAGATCATCGCCGGCCTGCTCGGGAGCTCCGTGATCGGCTTCCACACGCAGTTTCACTGCAACAATTTTCTCGACACGATCGACCGCTTCATGGAGGCCCGGACCGATCGGGAACACTCCCTGATTACTTTCGGCAGCCTGGATACGCTGGTCCGGCCCTATCCGATCTCGATCGAATGGCCCCCGGCCGGCATGAAGGATCAAAAGCCCATACCGGACTGTCGTTCGGCAGTTCGGCAGCGTCTTGGGCTGGCCGAGCATGTCCGGCTTGGCGTTGGCATCGAGCGATTCGACTATACGAAAGGCATCCTCGATCGCTTGCGTGCGGTCGACGCTTTCCTGTCCAATCGGCCGGAGTGGAAGGAGCGCTTCGTCTTCGTCCAGGTTGCCGCGCCGACCCGGAGCAAACTCCCGACATACAGCGCACTGCAGACCGAGGCGATGGAACTCGTCCGAGACATCAACGCGCGACACGGCAGTGCATCGTTTCAGCCGGTTTCCCTGATCGTCCGTCACCACGAGCCTGATGAGATATTCGAACTCTTCCGCGCCGCCGACTTGTGTATCGTCTCAAGCCTTCATGACGGCATGAATCTCGTCGCCAAGGAGTTTGTCGCTGCCCGCGATGATGACGAAGGGGTGTTGCTCCTATCCACGTTCGCGGGCGCATCGCGGGAACTTTCGGAGGCGCTGATCGTGAATCCGTACGACGTGCGCAGCATGGCCGAGGCGATCGAACAGGCGCTCGTCATGCCCGCCGCCGAGCAGCGTGAGAGGATGCGCCTCATGCGCGAAATCGTCCGATTGCGGAACGTCTATCGCTGGGCAGGCCAGATGCTGCTCGACGCCGCCGATCTGAGAAACCGCCAGCGCGTCATGCGCATGATGTCGCAACACGCACTACCCCGCGGCACACTGCGACGATCCCAGGCAAGCTAAGCAGCACGCTAAGCGACCTGCTGCCCAATGCCGCCCTCTCTTAAGCGGCTTTGCGTTTCACATCCTGAGCTGTTGCCGTAGACAACGGTCGCCGCCGCCGTGTTGGAAATCGGGATGTGGTAGTTGCGATGAAGCTCGCTGACGCGCCCCATGAGTGCGCCACGCATCGCCATCCAGTTGAGGAACTCCACACCCTGGGCGCCGGATTCCTCGACCCAATCATGGATCGAATAGCGGGTCAGTGCTTCCGGCTCGTTGACGATCTTGTCGAGGCAAAGCTGATCGAATTCCTTGTTGATGAAGCCAGCGCGCTTGCCGTCGAGCTGATGCGACAGGCCGCCGGTGCCGACGATCATGACCCGCAGATCCTTGGCGTAGGATTCGAGCGCACGACCGATCGAACGGCCGAGTTTGAAGCAACGCGCCAGTGAGGGCAGGGGGTGTTGGACGGTGTTGATTTCGATCGGCACGATTTTGACGGGCCAGGATTTACCGGGCCACATCAGGGCCATCGGGATCGTCACCGCGTGGTCGATCAGCATGTCCTGGCACATCGTTACGTCGAATTCGTCGGCGACGAGTGCGTTGATCAGATGCCACGACAGGTTCGCATCGCCTGGAATCGAGCGCGACACCGGAATACCCCAGCCTTCATCTTCGTTGCGGTATTCGTTCGCCGCGCCGACGGCGAAGGTCGGCAGCTTATCGAGGAAGAAATTCAGCCCGTGGTCGTTGTAGAACACGACGGCGACATCCGGCTTCTCCTTGGCGAGCCAGGAGTGGACGTAGTCGAAGCCCTTGAAGAACGGCCGCCAATACGGATCATTCTGCTTCTTGTCCGCGATCGCTTTGCCGATCGAGGGAACGTGGGTCGTTGCAACGCCGCCAATGATCGTCGCCATGATTATGCCCCCGCTGACTGAAGTTTGGACTTGAATTCGTCGACCGTCATTCCGGTCTGCTGCGCGCCGATATCCTGGACGTTGAGACCGAAAATTCCGGCAAGTTTCGCCAGGTAGTAGACGTTGCCGCCGGCCTCGATCATCCTGAGTACGTTGCGGTCCTTCACCGCCGCTCGCTGGGCGTCGTTGAGGCCGTATTTTCGGCAATACGCGTCTTCATCTTTTAGGAATGCGGCGCGATTTTCCGCGCTATTGAACGAGAAGCACATGCGGTTTAGCGCCAGACCCTTCTGCGCCTGATCGCCATCGAAAAATATCGTACCGGGTATGTCCTGTTGCATGGGCGAATTCCTCCTCTGCACGGACGGAATTATCTTGTCATTGTTAGCTACGTCCGGCCGCCGCCGTCAGCCTTGATTTGGATCAAATACTCCGCCCAAGCGTTCAAGCAGTTTGAAGCATTCAAGCCGTTTGGAGTCCGAGCAGGCGTCGAGAAAGACAATGCCCTATCAAGTGAATGCTGATCTCCCCGCGTCGGTCAGGAGCCATCTTCCGCCGCACGCGCAAGACATCTATCGCGAGGCGTTCAATCACGCCTTTGCGGCCCATGAAGGCGAGGCACGCCAGGAAGAGGCTGCACATCGGATCGCCTGGGCCGCGGTGAAGCGATCCTATGTCAAGCTCGGCGAGAGCTGGATCGCGCGGTCGGGAAGGAATTGAGTTCGCGCGTGGCTCTATCGCGAGACGCTCGACTGATCGCCTTGAGAGCCGCTGGTTGCTATAATGGACTAGGGGTGCTGCAAGGTCCGAGTCCAATGTCCGATGTTGCGTCGGGTGGCGCTTCGCCAAATGGTGTTGCGCCGAATGGTGTTGCGCCAAATCAAAGCGCCTCAAGTCGCGATATCGTCGTCGAGACGGCCGCCCTCACGCGGCAGTTTGCCGGCTTTACGGCCGTCGATCAGGTAACCCTGACTGTCAATCGCAGCGAGATTTTCGGCCTGATCGGACCGAATGGGGCGGGCAAGAGCACGCTCATGAAAATGCTGACGACGCTGTTGCCGCCGAGCGCGGGCACGGCGACCATCGCCGGCTTCGACATCGTCAAGGAGCCCGCCGAGGTTCGGCGCCACATCGGCTATGTCCCGCAACTTCTCTCTGCGGATGGTTCGCTGACGGGCCGTGAAAATATGCTGCTGTCGGCGCGCCTCTACGGCGTTCCGCGGCAGGACAGGAAGCAGCGCATCGACGGCGCCCTCAATCGGATGGGACTGTCTCAAGTGGCGGATCGGCTGGTCGGTCATTATTCGGGGGGCATGATTCGGCGGCTGGAAATCGCGCAGTGCCTGGTTCATCGCCCGGCTGTTCTGTTTCTCGATGAGCCGACAGTGGGTCTCGATCCAGGCGCCCGCGATGCGGTGTGGGACCGCGTCCTCGACCTCAGAGACAGGTTTCAGCGCACCATGATCGTGACCTCGCATCACCTGGAAGAGATCGACGAGTTCTGCGATCGCATCGCCCTCATCGATCATGGACGGATCGTCGCCGTCGGCACATCGTCCGAATTGAAGGCGAAGTTCCCACCCGGCGCGACGCTCGACGACGTTTTCGTGCGTCTGGTCGGGGCGGCAGGGAGCTCCGAAATCGGGGAGAGTTATGGTGACGTCAGGAGAGCCCGCCGCGCCGAGAGTGAGCGCGGTTGAAAGGCCGGTCGGGCAGATGCTCGGCGAATACGCGACGCAAACCTTCGCCGTGTCTGCAGCTGAGGTGCAGAAGCTTTATCACGATCCGTTGGAGCTTCTCACCCGCGCCGTCCAGCCGGTTTTGTGGTTATTGTTGTTCGGCGAAGTGATGGCTCGCGTGCGCGGCGTGGCGCCGGGCGATCTTCCCTATATCGACTTTCTTGCTGCCGGCATACTCGCGCAAAGCGCGTTGTTTGTTGCGATCTTTTACGGCATTGCCGCCATTTGGGAGCGCGATCTTGGCATCTTGCAGCGCTATCTGGTCAGTCCGGCGCCGCGTTCGGCGCTGGTCGTCGGCAAGGCAATATCGGCAGGAGTCCGCGCGCTGTCGCAGGCGCTGATCGTTTACCTCCTCGCGCTTCTTCTTGGCGTCGGGATTGATTTGAACCCGCTCAATATTCTCGGGGTTGCCGTCGTCATTGTGCTGGGTTCGGCGCTGTTTTCGACCCTGTCGCTCATCATTGCCTGCATCGTGCGAACCCGCGAACGCTTCATGGGCATAGGCCAAGTCCTGACCATGCCGATCTTCTTCGCCAGCAACGCGATTTATCCGCTGTCGCTGATGCCGGCCTGGTTGCGTATCGTATCCCGTATCAATCCACTGACGTATGAGGTCGACGCGCTGCGGGCATTGATGCTGGTGCACGGTTCATCCGAGTACGGATTGGCGATCGATTTTGGAGTTCTTGCCGCCACATGGATTGTCCTGACGTCCATCGCAGCGCGGATGTACGGGCGCATGGGTTACTGAAGGCGCCGGAGCCCGTCTTGTGGTCCAGTTGGCTCCGAGGACGCAAACCTCTGCAATCGAAATTGCGAGATATCGTTCTGGGTCGTGCCCTGGGTGACCAGATCAGCGACGGTTTCACCGATGACCGGTGAAAATTTGAAGCCGTGACCGCAACAGGGTGAAGCGATCACGACCTGCGGATAACCAGGCAGGTGGTCGACGATGAACGTATCGTCGGGCGTCATCGTGTAGAGGCAAGTCTGTGCGTCCAGCAGCCGGCCGTTTGCGCGCGGCAGATATTTTGCCAGCGCCGTGCGGATTGCCCCTTCATCCGCGGCGGTCACGCGCCTGTTGCACGTGTCGGGATCGACCACTTCGCCGAGGTGATGATGTTTCGAGACTTTCACGCCCAGATGGTCGCGCGCGGGGAAGCCATAGTGAATTCCATACTCGCTCTCGAGCAAAAAAACCGGAAAGCGATCGGCGGCGAAATGCGCCGCGTCATGCGGTTCGAACCACCCGACAACCTGGCGTGTCACGCGCAGGGGCAGGTCCAATTCCGGCAAAAGGCTGCCGAGCCATGGGCCGGCCGCGACGACCACGCCGTCGGCTTCGATGGCGTCGCGATCGGTTTTGACGATCGCTCCTGTCGCCTTCGGCTCGATGGCGAGGACTTTTTCTTTGGCGCGAACGAGCGCGCCGGCGTCGACAGCGATGCGAAGATTGGCCTCAATGACGCTTGCCGCTTCGATAATGCCGCCATCAGGCTGGGTGACGGCGACGAAGTCGGACGGAAGCTGGAATTGCGGATAACGCCGCAGCAGCGCCGCGGCATCCAATACCTCGTGAGGCAGGTCGTGGCTGCGGGATGCGGCGAGCGTTCCTTGGACGAGCGGTCCGTTCGCAGGTCCCATTTCAACGATCCCGGTGACATGCACGAACTTGCGGTTTGCGGTGCGTTCAAGCTCACGCCACAGCGTCAACCCGCGGCGGAGCAGGGGCACGTATGACGCATTCTCGAAATGCGCCAATCGGATGACGCGGGTCGGCCCATGCGAGGACCCGCGATCATGCCCAGGTGCGAATTGTTCGATGCCGATAGCCGGGAAGCCTCGGCGCGCGAGCTGATAAAGCGCAGCGCTGCCGGTGGCGCCGAGGCCGATGACGGCAATCCGTGGTTTGGACATTGGCTCGTTCCGTATCTCGTGCAGCGGATTGACATTCGCGGTCAGGTGGGTAGCGAATGTCAAATCCGCTCCGCTAGCCGGACGCTATATCTCATTGGAATCCGACGGGGTTGATCATGGCGAGTTGCAAGACCGGAGCCGAGCACCTTCAGTCGCTCAGGGACGGTCGCACCGTCTATATCGATGGCGAACTGGTCGGCGATGTCACCGAGCATCCCGCGTTCCGCAACTCCGTGCGTTCCGGGGCCGCGCTCTACGACTTCCAGGCGCAACCGGAAAACCTGGAATTGATGACATTCGAGCCGAACGGCTCCAACCGCCGCATCAATCGCCGCATCAATCGCTCTTGGCAGATGCCACGCAACTACGACGAGCTGGTGCAGCGGCGCAAAGCCATGCAGGCCTGGGCGGGGCTGTCATGCGGGTTCCTCGGACGATCGCCGGACCATCTGGCTTCGACCTTCGTCGGCATGAACATGGCGCCCGATCTGTTCCGCAAGCACGGCCCGGCGCGCGCCAAGGCGGTCGCGGACTATTATGATTACGTCAGCAGCAACGATTTGTTCGTCAGTTACGTCATCATCAATCCGCAGGCGGAGCGCACCAAGGATCAGGGACAGCAGGCGGAGGATCTTGTCGCCCGCATTGTCGATGAGGACTCATCGGGCCTCACCATCCGCGGCGCCAAGATGCTCGGCACGTCGGCGATCATGGCAAACGAGGTGCTTGTCACCAGCTTGCAGCCGCTGAAAGCCGGCGAGGAGGATATCGCGTTCTCGTGTGCGCTGCCGATGAATGCGAAAGGATTGCGCGTGCTGTCGCGCAAGTCCTACGAGGCGCACGCGGTTTCCGTCTACGACAATCCAATCTCATCGCGCTTCGACGAGAACGACGCGCTGATTTATTTCGACGACGTCAAGGTGCCGTGGGAGCGCGTCTTCGTCCATCGCGATCCCGACATGTGCCGGGCGCAATTTCACGATACGCCGGCCCACACCTATCAGAACTACCAGGCACAGATCCGATTGTCGGTGAAGATGGCGTTTCTCGCCGGATTGGCGCGCCGCATCACCGAAGCGATCGGCACGACCAGAATTCCTTCGGTGGCCGAGCAGCTCGGCTACCTCGCGGCCCAAGTCGGCATGGTCAACGCCATGCTCTCCGGAATGGAAGCATCGGGCTCGCAGATCGGGGAATGGTATGTGCCGAACAAGCACTACATGTATTCGGCGCAGGTGGTGACGCAGGATCTTTACCCCCGCGTCATTCAGACCGTCCGCGAACTCGCCGGCGGCGCACTCATCATGTTGCCGTCATCGGCCCGCGATTTCAGCAATCCCGAGATCGCCGCAATTATCGGCAAGACGCAGCGCTCGGCGGCCATGGAACCCGAGCAGAAGGTGAAATTTCTTAAGGCCGCTTGGGATGCGATCGGATCCGAATTCGGCTCGCGGCATTTGCAGTACGAGATGTTCTATGCGGGCGCCCGCTTCGTGACGGCCGGTCACAGCTTCCGGACATTCGACTGGCCGCGGGCCACGCAACTTCTCGATGATCTCCTGTCGTCCTATTCGCTGGAAGACGCGCGCGGCGAATTGCAGAAATGAGCTGAGGAATTATATCTGAAATAGCAAACAGGCCTCATCGGCTTGCTGGCGCGCAAGGTTTCGATTCCCGGTGGACCGTCCGCGCCCAAAAAGCGCTATAATGCCAGATACGAAATTCGAGGCACGCCGCATGGAATTGCCACGGCAAGGTGAATAGAGACGCGATGAACTGGATTTCAAACGTCGTACGGCCGAAAATCCGCAATATTCTGCGGCGCGAGGTGCCGGAGAATCTCTGGATCAAATGTCCGGAGACCGGCCAGCTCGTGTTCTACAAGGATGTCGAGGCCAATCAGTTCGTCATTCCGGGCTCGAACTATCACATGCGCATGAGCGCGGCGGCCCGCCTCAAGTCGATGTTCGACAACCAGACCTGGTTCGACATTGCGGTTCCCGAAGTGCCGCTCGATCCGCTGAAGTTTCGCGACGAGCGCCGCTATATCGATCGTCTCAAGGACGCGCGGAGCAAGACTGGTCTGAACGACGCCGTGAAGCTCGGCTACGGCAAGCTCGATGGCCTCGCCGCCGTTATCGCCGTGCAGGATTTCGATTTCATGGGTGGTTCTCTCGGCATGGCGGCAGGCGAGGCGGTGATCAAGGGTCTCGATACGGCGGTCGAGAAGGGCTGTCCCTTCGTTCTGTTCGCCGCCTCGGGGGGCGCGCGCATGCAGGAGGGTATTCTGTCGCTGATGCAGATGCCGCGGACCACGATCGCCGTCCAGAATTTGCGCGAGACGCGAAAGCCGTACATCGTCGTCCTGACCAATCCAACCACCGGCGGGGTCACCGCATCCTATGCGATGTTGGGCGACGTGCACATCGCCGAGCCCGGCGCATTGATCGGCTTTGCCGGCCCCCGCGTCATCGAGCAGACGATCCGCGAGAAGCTGCCGGAGGGCTTTCAGAAGGCCGAATACCTGCGCGATCACGGCATGGTCGACATGGTGGTGAATCGCCAGGAGATGCGATCGACCATTGCTCGATTGTGCCGGCTCCTGACGAAAGCCCCGGCTGACGCGCCGCAACCGCGGGTCAGCCTGCCGGCACCGGCGTGAGCACGCCGCGCTCCGACGCGACGCCGATTGGCGCTATCGTCGCTCGGTTGCTGGCGCTTCATCCCAAGCGAATCGATCTTTCGCTCGATCGTATGGAGCGCATTCTCGCCGCGCTCGATCATCCGGAGCGGCATCTGCCGCCGGTGATCCATGTCGCCGGTACGAACGGCAAGGGCTCCACGGTCGCCTTCATGCGCGCCATCCTGGAAGCTGCCGAACAGCGCGTGCATGTCTACACGTCGCCGAATTTGGTCCATCTTAATGAGCGGTTTCGTCTTGCCCAACCCGGCGGCGGCAAATTCGTCGGCGATACGGAGCTCAGCGAAGCTCTTGCTGAATGCGAAGCGCGCAACGGCGATGCGCCGATTACCGTATTCGAGATTGAAACGGCGGCGGCGTTTTTGTTGTTCTCGCGGCATCCGGCTGATGTTCTTCTACTGGAAGTGGGGCTCGGCGGCAGGCTCGACGCCACCAATGTGGTCGAGCGGCCGCTGGCGAGCGTCATCACCCGCGTGTCGATCGACCACCGGGAGTTCCTCGGTGAAACGATCGGCGAGATCGCCGCCGAAAAGGCCGGAATTCTCAAGCGCGACGTTCCGGCCGTCGTGTCGAGCCAATTGCGCGAGGCGCTCGCGATCATCGAGCGTCAGGCTGGGCGGGTACGGGCGCCTTTGCGCATCGCCGGCGAACATTGGACCGCGACCGAGGAGCGCGGCCGCCTGGTTTATCAGGACGACGACGGACTGCTCGATCTGCCGGCGCCGAAACTTTATGGGCGGCATCAATTCGAGAATGCCGGCGCGGCGATTTCCGCGTTGCGCGCGAGCGGCCTGAAGCTGCCGTCTGCGGCGTTCGAAGCCGGCATGATCCGCGTCGAGTGGCCGGCGCGCATGCAGCGGCTGTCGCACGGGCGGCTCATTTCCCTGCTGCCGCCGGAAAGCGAACTTTGGCTTGATGGTGGGCACAATGCCGATGGCGGCCGCGCCATCGCGGATGCGCTCGCCGACCTCGAAGAGCGCGTGTCGCGGCCGCTCGTGCTCATCGTCGGCATGCTGTCGACCAAGGACAGCGAGGGATTTCTGCGCAATTTCGCCGGTCTGGCGCGCCGCGTCATTACGGTGCCGATTCATCAGGACAAAGCCGTACCCGCGGAGGCGCTGGCGGACGTTGCCCGCAGTGTCGCCATTCCGGCGATCTCGCGCGATACGATCGTGCAGGCGCTTTCGGTCGTCGGTAAACTCGATCTCGATCCGGCGCCGCGCGTCCTTATTACCGGCTCGCTGTATCTTGCCGGCGAAGTGCTGGAAGCCAACGGCACTCCGCCGGAGTGACCGGCCCGTTATGGCTGGAGCGACGCCGTGTAGGCGGCGATGTTCAGCATGTCGTCGACGGTCAGTTTTTCCACGACCTGCTGCATCAGGACGGCCCAGGAGCCGGTGCGCGAACCATCCTGCATGCTGAAGAGCTGACGGACGACGTAGTTGGCCTGCCGGCCGGCAATCGGTGGCACTTCGCCGAGACCGGTCAGGGTTCGGCCATGGCAGATCGCACATGGCACCGTCTTGCCGTTGCCGCCTGTCTTCACCAGTTCCTCGCCCTTGGCGACACTACCCTTCGGCACGAAGGCGATGAATCCCAGCCGTGGATCGCGATTGAGCACGACTTCTTCGTTTTCAGGAATTTCGATGATGCGATTGCCGATCGGCTCGGTGCCGCCGTCCGGCGACCGCAGCCGTTTGTTGCCGGCGCCCACGTAGGTCTTCGGCACGGTGTCGGTCTCCACCACTTTGATCCAGGGCCGCGGCTTCAGCGAGGCAAAGTAATCGGCGGCGGAGCGGGTCTCCTCGTCGGTGATCGCCTTGGCGATGGTGGTCATTGAGCCTGAGCCCTTGCGAGCGCCGCTCTTGTAATCGGCCATCTGACGAATGAAGTAGCCAGCAGGCAGTGCGGCGACATAAGCCGATTCGTCGTGCCCGGTGCCGGTCGGCAAATGACAGGCGCCGCAGGCCCGGACCGACGGCGCATTGCCGTGGGCGACGACCTGAGGCATCGGCGGATGCATGTCGGGATACCAATCCGGGGGGTTGAACAGATCATTGATCTGTTTGAGCGTGTATGTCTTATCGCTACCCGGCGCGGTGTGCGGCTGGCCGTCGTCCTTTGATGGCGGCTGAACTTTGTCGGTCACCGGGAACGCCCAATCAGGGCCCGCGGCGGCGTACACCATGATCGGAAGCACGACGGCAAACAGGCCGGTGAGCAACAGCGAAACCGATCTGCGCATGAATCCCCCCTTTTGATTTTAGTGAACCCGGCGCTCTCCGCCGGTCATTCCAGTTTGATATTGCCGTCGTGGATGACCTTCGACCACTTCGCCTGTTCGGTTTTGATGTAGGCGGCAAATGCGTCGGATGGTCCGGCCATCAACTCAAACATCTGCGAATCGAGGAAGCGCTTGTGGAACTCGGGATCGCCAAAGATTTTTTGCACTTCGGCATTCAGCTTGGCGATGATATCGGGCGGCGTTCCGGCGGTGCCGAACAGGCCGAACCATGTCACGGCCTGATAGCCGGGTAGCCCGCTCTCGGAGACGGTCGGAATATCGGGAGCTTGCGGCAGTCGCTTTGCGCTGCCGATGCCCAAAATTTTCACTTCGCCGGCTCGAAACGCCGGGAGCGCAAGGCTGACGCTCACCGACATCAGATTGATACTACCGGATCTGAGATCGTTCATCGCGGGAGCCGCACCCCGGTAATGCACGGGAACGAATTTGACGCCGGCCATGCTCTCGAAAAGCTCGATATTCATGTGCGGCGCTGAGCCGATGCCCGCCGTGCCGTAGGTGAATTGACCGGGCTTTTGCTTTGCCAGAGCGATCAGCTCAGCTGCATTCGCGGCCGGCATCGCACGGTCGGCCAATAGCGCCTGGTTGATGCGCACCAGCCCGCTGATCGGGATAAAATCTTTGTTCGTATCGTAGGGCAGCTTGCCGGGCGGATAGATCGTTGGATTGATCGTGAAGGTGCCGGCCTCGGCGACCATCAGCGTGTAGCCGTCCGGCGTCGCCTTCGCGACCGCCTGCGCGCCGAGGATATGGGCCGCACCGCCGCGGTTCTCGATGACCACCGGCTGGCCCCAGGCTTTGGACAGTTCCTGGCCGAACGCCCGCGCGACGACATCGGTCACGCCGCCCGAAGCGGCGGTCACGATGATGGTAATTGGCCGGTCCGGATAAGTCTGCGCTACGCTCGCGCCGGTCAGAAGCGGCAGCAGGATGAGCGCGCCCAGCCATCTCTTCATCGCCGATTTCCTCCCGGTTGTGCTCTTGGTTGGCCTTAAGTGTCTCACTCCGGCCTCGGTTTGCAAGCCTATTCATCGGCTTGCAAATGGCAGCCCAATTCGTCACCAATTGAGGGTTGTCGTCGCGCGGCGAAATTCGGGGGCGGGCCAGCATGGGGCGCATGAGCGGAGAGCATTTCGATCGCAGTGAGCGGGAGGCGCAGCCGCGTTCGGCGCCGGCCGGCGCGGAGCGCGATACGCTACGGCTGCGCGTCTATCGGTCGCTCGCCCGCGGGCTGATGGCCGGCATGTTCAAGCCTGGCGAAGCCGTGACGCTGCGCACGCTCGCCAAGCGTCTCGGCACCAGCGCCATGCCGGTGCGGGAAGCCGTGAGCCGATTGATCGCCGAGCGCGCGCTGGTGTTGTTGCCGAACCGTTCCGTGATCGTGCCGCGCATGTCGCGCGAGCGGTTCGCGCAGTTGTCGCGCACGCGGCAAATGCTGGAAGGCACGCTCGCCGAGACCGCGGCGGCGCGCGCGACGTCTGAGCTGCTGCACCGGCTCGCCGGGCACGACGAAGCGATGAAGCGATGCGTCGCTCAGGATGACTTCCACGGCGCGCTGTCGCGCAACATGGCCTTCCATTTCACGCTGTATGAAGCGGCCGGCGAGGAAGTCGTGCTGCCGTTGATCGAGATGCTGTGGCTGCAAGCCGGCCCATTCCTCGCGCTGTCTCTCACCATGCCGGGGGTGTACTGGACCGCGCGCCATCATCAGGCGGCGATGGCGGCGCTGCGCCGCGGTGACGGCGAGGCGGCGCGGCGCGCGATCGCCGCGGATATTGCCGAGACCAGCGAGCAACTGTTTGCAAAGGCCGTGTTCGCTGATGGGGCCGTTGCCGTTGCGCCGCGGCAATCCACCATGTCGGACTCCTGACTGCGACGAGCCGCACGTCGATTTGCATTCGCCCGATGAGACCAGTACTGTTCCGCACGTCTGTGATCACAGTTCCTTGCTTGATCAGTGCAGCCTCTCCGTCATGGCCGATTCACCCATCGCGCAAATCGAGTTGCATCGCGTCGCCCTGCCGACCCGGCGGGAGCACAAGTGGACCGGTCTCACCGAGCCCATCGGCGGCTATGTCCTGGTGAAAATGACCGATGAGGCGGGCCTTGTTGGCTGGGGCGAGGCCCCGGCGCTCAAAGATTGGGGCGGCGAGTTCGGACGTTATTTCGGCGAAAGCCCCGGCACCACCATCCACGTGATTTCGCAATATCTTGCGCCGGCGGTCCGCGGCTGCGTGCCGGGCGAGATCGTCGAACTGCACGCGCGCATGGATCGCGCCATCAAGGGTTTCCCCTACGCGAAAGCGGCAGTCGAATTCGCCGCCTATGATCTCGCCGGCAAGCAGTGCGATCTGCCGGTGCACCGTCTTCTCGGCGGTGCGCTTCGCCGCAAGATTCCGGTGACGCATTCGATCGGCCTCATCGGCTTCGAAGAAGCTGAGCGCGAAGTGGCGCAAGCTGCCCGCGAAGGCATTCGCACCATCAAGATCAAAGTCGGCATCGATCCCGATCGCGACGTCGACATGGTCCGCCGCGTGCGCGAGACGGTCGGATCAGGCGTCGCGCTGTGCGTCGATGCCAACCAGGGCTATCGCACGCCCGGCGAGGCGATCCGCACCTTCCGCCGCATGGAGCGATACGACCTGATCTATTTCGAACAGCCGGTCGAGGGCATCGAACGCCTGGCTGAAGTCGCGCGTGCCATCGATACGCCGGTGATGGCGGACGAGAGCGCCTGGAATGCCCACGATGTCATTCAGATCGTGGAAAAACGCGCGGCTCAGATCGTGTCCATCTACACCACCAAGCCGGGCGGGCTTTATCGCGCCATGGAAGTGGCCGCTGTCGCGCAGGCCGCGGGTCTGATCTGCAACGTCAACGGATCGGTCGAAACCGGCGTCGGCAACCTCGCCAATCTGCAACTCGCGGCGGCGGCAACGCCCGTCGTGCTGTCCTGTGTCGTGCCGGTCTCGACGCCGGCCGAGTCGCAGTCGGGCAACGTCGCCGGCATTTACTACAAGGATGATCTGATTGCGGAGCCGATGCACTTCGTCGATGGCGCGATCGAACTGCCAAGCGGCACCGGCATGGGCATTGCGGTCGATGAAGCGAAGGTGCGCCGTTATTCCGTGGCAACGGCGGGCACAGGATAGGCCGCATGCGTCAGGACGTGATCGCGCGGCAAGTCCGCGCCATGGCAGAGGCGGGGCTCGACGCAATCGTTTCGATCTCGCCGGAAAACTTCGCTTACGTGACAGGGTTCCTGTCGCCGACGCAGCCGTTGATGCGCTGGCGCCACGCCATGGCGCTCGTCAATGCGGACGGCCGATCCGCCCTGGTCAGCGTCGACATGGAGGCGAGCACCATTCGGGCCAAGTCGCCTCCCGGAACCGAGATCGCGGTGTGGCACGAATTCAAGTTCGACGCGATGAAGGTGCTGGCCGATTTGTTACGCAGGCACGGACTGGCCGGAGCACGCGTCGGCATCGAGACCGACTACATTCCGGCCGGGGATTTCGCGGCCTTGCGCGATTTGCTGCCGCAGGCGAACTTCGTGCCGGCGCAGCATCTTTTGGCGCGGCTTCGCGAGATCAAGACGCCGACGGAGATCGAGATATTGCGCCGGCTGTCGCGCATCGCCGACAAGTCGATTACCGACGCCTACCGCGCCGTGCGCGCCGGATCGACCGAGATGGACATCGCTGCTGCGCTGACGCGCGGCGTTTACGAGCAGGGCGCGGAATACTTCAAGCTCATGATCGTGGCGACCGGCGAACGCAGCGTGTTTCCCAACGTCGGTCCGACCGACCGTGTGCTCAAAAACGGTGACGTCTGCCGGGTCGAGATTTTCCCGATGATTGCCGGTTATCACGCCGGTGTCTGCCGCACCGCCGCAATCGGCGCAGCGCCGCCGCAGGCCGAGCGCATCTGGGCGAACCTGACCGCGTGCAAGCACCTTCTCCTCGATGTGATCAAGCCCGGCGCCTCGACCCGGAGGATTTACGATCTCTATCTGAAGAAGCTCGCCGAGCTCCAACTGCCGCCGATCTCCTTTGTCGGCCACGGCATCGGCCTGCATCTGCACGAGGATCCCTATCTCGGCGCCACGGACGATCAGCCGCTTGAAGCCGGCATGGTGCTCGGCGTCGAGCCGCTCATCTACGAAACCGGCTTCGGCTTCGGCATGCAGAACAAGGATATGATTTTGGTCACGGAGCGTGGTTGTGAGCTGCTGTCCGATCATCTCGATACCGACGCGCTGCTCATCGTTTCGTAGCGATGCGGTTCCGCGTCCATGAGCAGACGGCATGAAGGCAATCCCAAATCGCGTGTGGACGCCGATGCAGGCAGTCCGTAAGGTCCGCTCCGCCGGGAAATAACAAACACGAGTGCATCATGCGCAGACGCGACTTCCTGGCGAGCGGCGCTGCTATCTTTGCGGCGCTTCCTTTTAGCTCGATGTCGGCATTCGCCGAAGGTGAATATCCGCAACAGCCGATCCGGCTGATCGTGCCGCGGTCGGCTGGCGGCGTCGTCGACGTGGTCGCGCGGCTATGGGCCGAACAGATGCAGCCGCGGCTCGGCACATTCGTGATCGAGGATCAGGGCGGCGGTGGTGGATTGATCGCCGGATCGAACGTCGCGCATGCTCGTCCCGACGGCTATACGCTTCTCGCCGGCACCACCAGCGAACTCATCATCAGTCCGGTGATCGTCGATCACCCGCCCTACGATCCGGTGAAGGATTTGGCGCCGATTACGTTGACCGCGGTTTCGGTATCGGCGCTCATGGTCCATGCATCGTTGCCGGTGCATTCGCTTCAAGAACTCGTGGCCTACGACAAAGCCCATCCGGGTACGCTGTCGTACGGGTCGGCCGGCACCGGGACATCGGCGCAATTATGCGCCGAACTGTTCAAGAAAATGGCCGGCGTTCCGGATATCGTTCACGTACCTTATCGAGGCGCCAATCCGGGCCTGGTCGACTTCTACGCCGGCCGGCTGCCGATGTTTGCCGCCAGCATCTCGCCGCAGGTGCTGGCGATGCATCGCAACGGAACGATCCGTATTCTTGTCGCCGCCACCGACCGGCGTCTGCAAGCAGCGCCCGAAATCCCCATCAGCGCCGAAGTGGGTTTTCCGGATTTGATCGCGGTTTTGTTCATGGGTCTGTTCGCGCCCACCGGGACGCCGAAGCCGGTCATCGAAAAAATCGCGGCCGTCAGCCATGGCATCATGGCCGACAAGGCATTTCAGGAAAAACTGATCAGTGACGGCTTCGAGCCGGTGACGGATTCAGGCCCTGACCAGACCGCGAAATTCATCCAGGAGGAGCTGGTGCGCTGGCCTCCGGTCTTGAAAGAAGCGGGCATTAAGGTGAAGTGAATCGCGCACCAGGGCGCGGTCGAGATAAAACAAAAGCATAGGATACCGGCATGCGGCGGCGTAGCGTCTTGGCATTGGGGTTGGGATCGGTGGCTGGGGTTGCATTTCGCGTGCTGCCGGCGGTCGCGGAAGAGCACTATCCCGAATATCCCATCCGCATGATTGCGCCGCGTTCGGCGGGTGGTGTCGTCGATGTCGCCGGCCGGATGTGGGCGGACCGGATGAAGGATCATCTCGGCTCCATCATCATCGAGAACCAGACCGGTGGCGGCGGAACCCTCGGCGCCGCGATGGTCGCCCACGCCAAGCCCGACGGCTATACGCTGCTTGCCGGCACCGGCAGCGAACTCGTTATCAGTTACTTGACCGCAAGCCATCCGACCTACGATCCGGTCAAGGATTTCGCGCCGATCACCATCAATGCTGTTGCGGTGCCTGCGATCATGGTCAACGCATCGCTGCCGGTTCACAACGTGCAAGAGCTCGTCGCCTATGCCAAAGCAAATTCAGGCAGGCTGGTGTACGGCTCTGCTGGCGTTGGCACGGTCGGGCATCTTTGCGGCGAGCTATTCAAAGCTTTGGCGGGACTGCCCGATCTTGTCCACGTGCCTTACCGCGGCGCCGCGCCGGGCCTGATGGATCTCTACGCCGGGCAAATCCCGATCATGGTTGCGAGTGTGTCGACGCAGACACTGGCAATGCAGCGCGACGGAAAAATCCGCATTCTCGTCGCCGCCGCCGAGCGGCATCTGACGGGCGCACCGGAGATTCCAATCGGCACGGATGTCGGATATCCTGATCTCATCGCGCAAATGTTCATGGGCGTGTTCGCGCCGGCTGGTACGCCGCAACCCATCGTCGCCCAGATTGCCCAGGCCTCGCAGGTGGTGATGGCCGACAAGGATTTTCAGAACAAGCTGATCGCAAGTGGTTTCGAGCCGGTGCTCGACTCCGGACCGGAACGCTCGGCGCAATACGTCAAGGCGGACCTCGCGCGATGGGCGCCGATCGTGAAGGCGGCGGGATTGACCACAAATTGAAGTACTCACTCAGCGCCCAGCTGTGATCACAGCTTGACGGCACAAAGACATTCCTCCTAAGTACGGGCTTCTGAAGATTTGCTTTCCACGCCTCTGGTTCTAACGCGGACGCATCCGAGAGAACGGCGCATTATGGACGTCAACGACAAGATTCACGCGCAACTCGTCAAAGCGGGTGTCTCGCTTGCGGCGAGCCTGCCCGACGACTGGGTGAACACACTCATTCGCCGCATCTCGGCCGGCAATCAGATCCGCCACGTGCCGGTCGGCCGCGAAGCGGAGACTATTGCGATCTGCGCCGGCGCGTTCTTCGGCGGCGTGCGCTCGGTCGCGATCTTCGGCAACACCGGGCTTCTGACCTGCACCGGCGAAATGGCGACGCTCTGCCTGCGCCACATGATCCCGGTGTTCTGCATCGTCAGCGGCCGCGGCTCGATCGACGATCACAAGGTCTATCAGGAGGTGCAAGGCCGCCGCACCATTCCGCTCCTTCAAGCCTACGACTATCCATACAAGATCATCGACAAGGAAGAAGAGATCGAAGACATCCCGAATGCCTATGAATGGCATCGGCTGCAAAAGCGTCCTTTCATCTTGTTCCTGACCAAGAAGCTGCTGGGGACCAGCGCATGAAAGCCAACGAATGCATGCAAGTGCTCGCCAAGTACCGCGGTGATGCGGTGGTGGTGTGCGCACTCGGGATGGCGGCCAACGAATGGTGGGCGGTCACCCGCAGCGAAGATTCGTTCTACATGCATGGCGGCATGGGGCTCGCGTCAACCTTTGCTCTCGGTCTGGCACTGTCAATACCCGAGACACCCGTGTGGGTGATCAACTCGGACGGCGGGCTCTGCATGAACACCGGCACCCTGCTGACGGAGGCCGGACAGCAGCCGCAAAACATGAAACATTTCGTGGTCGACAATCAGTGCTACCAGACCGTCGAGACCATGCCGATGGTCAACCAGGACGGCGCCGACTACACCATGATGGCCCGTGGCGCCGGTTTTCAGCGTGCCATCACCATCGACAACCTTGCCGATCTCGACAAGAAGATGCCGGAGATCGTCGCCGCACCCGGGCCGTATTTTGTCCGCCTGCGCATCGAGGCAGAGCCCGATTATCAGCGCGCACCGCCGGCGAATTACGAAGGGCCGGAAATGAAATACCGCTTCGGCCGCGCCATGGAAAAAAAGCTCGGCATCAAGGTCTTTGGGCCGAGAGGGTTTTGAGCGCTATTTGTCATTCCCCGCGGAAGCGGGGAAGCCGGTAATCGCGATGCTCGATCATCCGCCTTCGCGGATGTGACAGATCATAATCTGATCTCGCCGAGATTGACGCTCGCGCCGAGCGTAGCATCCACTGTCTTTGATCGGCCGTTGGCGAAAACCTGTACGGCGTAGCGGCCGGAATTTTCTTCCAGCTTGTCGAATTTGAAATCGCCGTAATTGTCGGTCGTCGTCACTGCGACGGAAACGCCATCCTTGACGAGCTGCACGCTGGCGCCCTCGATACAATCGATCATGCCGTTCTTTTCCCCGGAGACGGATCCGCCGATGAAGCATTTGGTGTAGCGCCAGAGATTCCGATAATAGACGCGTGGTTTTGTGCCGAGCTCGGGCTTTATCACTTCAAGATTTTCTTCGCGCGCCATCCGCGCCATGTCCTCATCCTCGACCTTGATGGCGCGCATGGCGCCGGTCGGGCAGGACTGATCGCCGCGCGTTTTCGTCCAACCCTGGTCAATGAGGTGGGCATCGAACGTCCAGTGCTGGGGCAGCACCAATTCCTCGTTCCACCAGATATGGCCGTACGGACAGGCGTCGACGAGACGCTTCTGACCTTTGGCCTTCACCGGATCGATGATGACGATACCGTCGGCGCGTTTTTTGATGGCGCCCGTCGTATCGGCCTTCATACAGGGCGCGTCGTCGCAGTGGTTGCACATGGTGGGAACGTAGGCGATGTCGATCATCGGTACTTGCCCGCGCTCCTTCTGCAGGATGTTGATCCACTTGTGGCCGTGTTTCGGCATCGGCGCCGAGTAGCCCGGCCAATCGTTGTCGACATATTCGTCCATGGCGGCGAGCGTGCACAAATTGCAATTGGTGCACTCCGCCACGTCGATGATCATGTTCCATTTTTGCATGGGATACTCGTCAAATTGTTCTCGGGATCACCGGGTCACGGCGCTTTGCGGCCGCCTCGCGGTGACGGCGCCGTCACTTCGCCGGCACGAGATGCGCTTCCTTGAGCGTGCGCTTGATGTCCTTGTCCTTTTCCATCGCCGCGAACACGGCGGACATGTGCTCGATACGGCGGTCCCACAGCTCGATCTGCACCAGCGAATTAGAGCCGGCGAGCGAATGCGTGGTCTTGGTCTGCGTGCGCTCAGGTGTGAGCAAATTGAGGCAGCCGCCGCGATCGACTGATTTGCCCGGTTCACCCATGGGATCGTAAACCGCCGACAATTCATAGCCGTGGGCGACGCCGCGCGGCAGCCGCTGTGTCGGCAGCGCCGCGCAGATCACCGCGCCGCGATCGTTGAAAACCTTGACGAGGTCGTGCTTCTTGATGCCGCGCTGCTTGGCATCCTCCGCGTTCATGCGCATGACCCAGTAGTAATAGCCGTCGACCTTGACGCGGTGGTCTTCGATATTGAGCAGGAACGAGTCCTTGCCGTCGCCCTGGGTATGGAACGAATATCTCGAATGCGGCGTGAGAAGCTGCAGCGGATAGCGCTCGAACATCTCGCCGGAGTGCGGGCCTTCCCATGACGGTTCGTATTTCACGATTGGCGGCCGCTCCGGATCGTTGAAACGCTTGAGCGAATTGCACTCGAATTCGAGCTTGCCGGATTGGGTCTGCAAGCCGCGCAGATATTCCTCGGTGTAATCGGACATCAGCGGCTGTGCTTCGGGAACGTCCTTCTTGCGGTTTTCCCAGAACCAGCGGAACGATACCGGCGCGCGCAATTTCTCCTTTTCGGCGGGGATCACGAAATAACCGCGCCGCAGGAATTTCTTCCACGAGATGTGTTTCGGCAGATCGGACGCGAGGAAGACGCGCTTCACCCAATCGATCTCGTTGACGCCCTCCGAGAAGTAGTTGGCGAGACCGAGCGGCTTGCACAGCTCGTTGAAGATCCAGAAGTCGGATTTCGATTCACCCAGCGGCTCGATCGCCGGCGCCTGGAACAGGATGACGCGATGATTGAGCTGCTGCTGACCGTGATGGCCGTAGCCGCCGAGACCGGCCCATTCGCTGATGTCAGTGCGTTCGAAATTGGTGCAGGCGGGCAGGATAACATCGGCGAACTTCGCCTCGCCTTCGAACCAGATCGACTGATTGACGACGAATTCGAGGTTCGGCGACTGATACATCCGAACCCAGCGATTGGTGTTGTTCATCGTCGACAGGATCGAGCCGCCGTACTTGTAGAGCATATGCACCGGCGAATGGCCGGGCGCCGGGTAGCCGAATTTGGCGAACTGGTGCTCGATCGACTTGCCGACCCACGGATAACCTTCGGCTTTGCCGTCGATGATCGCCTCCGGCACGAAGATGCGCGGAATGCGCTGGCCATTCGAGTTCATGCTCGGCAGTTGGGGCATGCGCTGGTAGAGCTCGACCGGCATTGCCGTATTTTCCAGATCGCCCGACATGCCGCCCTCGGCGTAGCCGGGGAAATAGAAGTTAAAGTCGATCGGGGTGCCCCATTGCAGGTTGCCCATGTTGATGCCGGGCTTGCCCAGCCCCTGCATGGCGACGAGGCACACCATCACACGCGCCCAGGGAATTCCGGTCTGGTTGCGGCAGGCGCCACCGTGGCCGTTGCCCCAGCCGCCGGGCGCCAGATAGACGCGCTTTTTGCCCCATTCGCGCGCCAGCGCGCGGACGTCCTTCGCCGGAACGCCGGTTTCCTTCTCTTGCCATTCCGGCGTCTTGGCGACGCCGTCCTCGTCGCCGAGCAGATAAGCTTTCCACTTGTCGAAGCCGACGGTGTGCGTCTTGACGTAGTCCTTGTCGTACAGGTCTTCCTTGATCCACACATAGGCGATCGCCATCGCCATCGCGACCGATGTGGTCGGCTTCGGCGCAAACCACTTGCCGGGCAGGAATTGCGCGGACGCGTTGTAATAGGGATCGACGTGGACGACCTTGATTCCGAGTTTTTGATTCTTCAGCCACTGCCGCCGCGTGGTGCCTTCCTGCGCGCCATAGGAACCTGACGTGGACTCCGGGTCGGCGGCCCACGACACGATCATGTCGCAGTTCTGCAAGCAGTCCTCGACGGTACCGTAGGTTTCCGACTGGCCGACGCGCAGCGTGTAACCCCAGTGATGCACCGCGCCCCAGTACCAGCCCTCCCAGGAGTCCGGATTGTGGTGGATGCGCGTCATGCCGACTGCGTTGGCGAAACGAAACAGCGCCGAGAGATAGTAGCCGATATTGCCCCAGGTGTGATGCGAGCCGTGCGAGAACGTAATCGCGCCGGGACCGTACTCGCGCTTCTGACGCTTGATCTCATCAGTGACGATCTTGATCGCCTCGTCCCATGAGATGCGCACGTAGCCCGACTTGCCCCGGTTCTGCGGATTGCGCTCGCCGTTCGGGTCGAAATCTACGCGCTTCATCGGATAGAGCAGGCGATCGGGCGAATAGACGATCGACTTGGCGTTCTGTCCGTGCGGGGCGAGCGTGGTCTTGCGCGGCGGCGTGAGTTTGATGCCCTTCGCTTCGATGGTCCACGACGCGCCGTCCTCTTCGGTGAGGTCGATCGGAATCATCCGCACGATCTTGCCGTCCTTGACATGGACGAAAACCGGGCCGCCGTTGGTCATGTTGCAGTAGCGCATCGTACCGTCGGGAAGCTTCGTGCCGTATTTCAGTCCGGCCGACTGGCTCATCATCAGCGTCTGGGCAAACCAGTTTGTCAGGTCCTCGGGACCCTCGACGGTCAGCACGAAGTCCTTTTGCGCGTTGATTTGATCGAGCCAGTTGATCGGCGGCATCAGCAGCGATGCGCCGATCTCGGCGTTCTTGAACATCAGCTTGATATCGGGCTTGGCATGCAGTCCGCCGCGCGACGTGATCTTGCCGTTGTCGAACGCGTACCAGCGTCCGATCTCCTCATCTCGCGTCATGATCTGGGCGACGAAGTTGCGCTCCTTCACGCGGGCCTTGAAATGGGGATGGCGCCGTGCGGCCATCTTGAGGAGTTGCGCCGCACCAAACAGGATGACCGGAAGTTTGACTTGGGCGAGCGGCATGGCGTCCTCCTCTTCCCCGCGCAAGCGCGCGGGCCGACGTTGCGCGAGGCATATCCCCGATTATCGACGCGGGCCAGCCCGGAATGGTCGATTTTGCAACAATTTCATGAATTTGAAAACTCTCCGGGCCGGGTATTCCCCCGATCCAGTGAGGGCATTCAGGTTGGTCATGGCTTGTTCATGGCCTGGCCGCGGATGAGGCTCAACGCGCGACGATATTCTGCATCTCGCTCGGCCGCCCGGCGAGGTAGAGCCGCATATTGTCTACGATCATCGGCATGATGAAGTCCTCGTATTCGACGATGTAGCCGCCGATATGCGGGGTGATGAAGACGTTGGGCAAATCCCAGAACGGGCTGTCGGGCGGCAGGGGCTCGGTCTGGAAAACGTCGAGGGCGGCGCCGGCGAACCAGCGCCCGCGCAAAGCTTCGAGGAGCGCCGCCTCATCGACGGTCTGGCCGCGGCCGGCGCTGATGTAATACGCGGTGGCCTTCATCGCGGCGAACACGGTGCGGTCGAACAGCCCGATATTGTCGGCGCTCGCCGGCAAAATATTGATCAGATAATCCGCCTTGGCTGCGGCATCGACCAATTGATCGGTCGGCATCATCTCGTCGAATCCTGCGATAGCCCGCGGCGTCCGCGTGACGCCGACGGTCCGCATGCCGAACGCCTTGAGGATTTCGCCGATCGCGATGCCGACGACGCCGACACCGACGATCACCGCGGTCTTGCCGTGGAGCGTGCTCCAGAACCGCCGCTCCCAGAAGTGCGCCTTCTTGTCCGCGGCATTGCGATCCGCGTCGCGGCTCACCGCCATCATCATATAGACCACCTGTTCGCGCATGGTCGGCCCGTGAATGCCGCGCCCGCTGGTGATCAGCACATCCGGCTTGAGCGAGGGGCAACGCAGGAAGTGGTCTACGCCAGTCGCGAGCGATTGAATCCATTTCAGCCGAGGGGCTTCCTGCAGCATGTGGTCGCGCACTTCGATGCCGAACATCATCATCACGTCAACGTCGGCGAGATCGTCCGTGACCTCGGCGGCCTCGTGAAACAGTTTGAACTTCAGCGCGGGAAATTCCGCCCGGAGACGGTCGCGATACATTTCGGCGTGGATGTCGACGACCAGAACCGTAGTCATGCTTCAGGCAAGCCGAGAAAACGCGCGGCATTGTTGAAGGCGATGTTCTCGCGTACCGGCTCGGCGAGCGGCGTATGGTCCATGAATTCGCCGGCCTCCTGCGCGGACTCGAAGGGATAGTCTGCTCCGAACATGACGTGATCGGCTCCGAGTGCCGCGATGGTGCAATGAAGCGGCTCCGTCGAGCACATCCCGGACGTCGTAACCATGAAGTTGTGCTTGATATACTCGGAGGGCTGCCTGGCAAGCTTCACGCCGTAGAGTTTGGCGCGGCTGTCGAAACGCCAAAGCAGGAACGGCAGCGTCTCGCCAAGATGGCCGAGCATCACCGTGGCGCGGGGAAAGCGGTCGAACAGCCCACCGAACACCAGCCGCAAGGCATGCGAGCCGGTCTCGAAACCCCATTCCCAGGTGGCGCGCCTCAAGCCGTTGTGGCCTTCGAGCGCAGGGGAGGGGGCGATCGGATCGGTGGGATGAATATAGATCGGCGCCGAGAGGGCCTCGGCCCGTTCCCAGAACGGGTGCAGGGACGGATGATCGAGGTACTGGCCGTTGGTGTGGCCGTTGATCATGGCGCCGCAAAACTTGAGCTCGCGCACGCAGCGTTCGAGTTCGTTGGCGGCGGCCAGAGGGTCCTGCATCGGCAGGTGGGCAAAGCCGGAATAGCGGTCGGGACGCTTCTGGACTTCGCGGGCCAGAAAGTCGTTGGACTCCGCGGCGCGGCGGCGTGCCGTCGCAACGTCGCGCTCGCTCTGCACGCCGGGACCGGCGATCGCCAGCACCGATCGCGCGATCCCAGCCTGGTCCATGGATTCCAGGCGCATCCCGCCAAAATCGGTCAGGCGTGCCAGCAAATTGGTCGCGACTTTGGGGTCGACATTCCCGACGGTCGTTCGCCAATAGTCCTCGAAGCCTGGAGACAAGAAATGCTCTTCAAGCGCGATCTTATGGACCATGTGTTCCTCGGTCGTTTCTGCTCGTCTGAATTCAGGGCCTGAGAACTTGACCTGAGCATTTTTGAGGCGTTTCAGAATGCCGGCCGCCTGTGCGACGGCCGTGAAAGGGTTCGGCAGCGACGGCTCTATAGCCGATATGCGGTGCAATGGTATACCGCCCAATGCTATAAGCTGGGCAACGCGTGGGCGTGTGAGGGAGGGTCTGAGTGGTCAAGAAGATACGCGGCGTAGCGCTCGAGGAAAACCTCAATAATACGATGGGGCTCGAGTTCTATAACCTGTCCCATCGCTTCGGCTACCAGTCGCCGAACTGGCCGTATTTCGAAGACGTCAAGATCGAACGCATTCATTATATGGCAAAATCGGGCGTGCTGTCGCAGCGCATCACGACCTCGATGCACAACACCACGCATATCGATGCGCCTGCCCACGTGGTGCAGGGGACGCCGTTCATCGACGAGGTACCGCTGCCGCATTTCTTCGGCTCGGGCATCGTGATTTCGATCCCGAAGAAGAAATGGGAACAGATCACCTACGATGATCTGGAAAAGGCCGCCGGCAAGATCGTGCGGCCGCGTGACGTGGTGATCGTCAATACCGGCTGGCATAAGCTCTATGAAGACAGCGAGGACTATTTCTGCCGGGCGCCGGGCTTTGTGCCTTCGGCGGGCGAATGGTTCGTGGAGAAGAAGGTGAAGGTGGTCGGCCACGATACCCAGGCCAACGATCACCCACTGGCGACCGCGATCGGTCCGCAGCGCAACGGCCCGCTGCACCCGCATCTTGCCGACGAATACAAGAAGTGGTCCGGCGGCCGCGACTGGAAAGACGATTTCCCTGAATGGGAGCCGGTGCACCGCATCCTGTTCAAGAACGGCATTCTCGGCATCGAGAATGTCGGCGGCGATATCGACAAGGTCACCGGCCGGCGCTGCACGTTCGCGCTGTTCCCATGGAACTGGGAGCGGGGCGACGGCTGCATCATTCGTCTTGTTGCGATCATCGATCCCAAAGGGACCTACCGGATCGAAAAGGGGGAGAAGTTCTCATGATCGTGCGGAAATTCTCGGAAGCAAAACCTTATGATGCGCCGAACCATCGCGGCTACAAGTCGTTCCGTGTGTTCGGCGCCGAGATGGGCGGTTCGCAGACGCTGGTCTTCGGCATCTCGCACTTTCTGCCGGGCGGCGGGGCCGGTCCTGATGCCTCGCCGCCCGAGAAAATCTACTACGTGCTGGCCGGGGAATTGACCGTGATCGTCGGCGGCAAGGAGACGGTCATCAAACAAGGCGACAGCTGCTACATCGGCCCGAACGAAAGCCGCGAGATCATCAATCGCAGCAACGAGGTCTGTACCATTGCGGTCGCAGTCGCGCCGGTGAAGTGACGCAAGGAGCACAAGCACTGTCCGATGTCATCGTCCGCGAAGGCGGACGATCCAGTATCCTCTGACATCGGTGACTACTGGATGCCCCGCCTGCGCGGGGCACGACAAGACTAGACAACGCGTGGTGTCATCATGTCCGAAGACTTCCTGAAAAATCCGCTGTCGCTGTTCGACGTCAAAGGCAAGACCGCGATCGTCACCGGTGCGACCGGAGCGTTCGGCGCGCTCGCGGCGCAAGTGCTCTCCGGTGCGGGCTGCAATCTCGTCCTCGCCGCCGGCGGCGCCGACGCGCTGAAAAAGGTCGCCGCCGATTGCGAAAAGCTCGGCGCCAAAGTCGAGGCCGTCAATATGCGGCCGAGTTCGGCGGCGAATTGCGACAAGATCGTCGAGGCGGCGGTGAAGCGCTTCGGCGGCGTCGATATTCTGGTGCTCGCGTCGGGTATCAACAAGGTGTCGAAGATCGTCGATCAGCCGCCCGAAGTGTTCGCCGAAGTGATGGACGTCAACGTCACGCAATCCTGGCTGATGGCGCGCGCGGCCGGCAAGCAGATGCTGGCGCAAGGCCGCGGCGGCAAGGTGATCTTCATGTCGTCGGCGCGCGGGCTGCTCGGCCACCCGGCCGGCTACACCGCCTACTGCGCTTCGAAATCGGCGATCGACGGCGTCACCAAGGCGCTCGGCTGCGAGTGGGGCGCGACCGGCATCACCGTCAACGCCATCGCGCCGACCGTCTTCCGCTCGCCGCTGACCGCCTGGATGTACGAGGACAACGAGAATTCGACCGCCGTGCGCAAAGGCTTCATCTCGCGCGTACCCAAGGGACGTCTCGGCGAGCCGTCGGACCTTGCCGGCCCATTGCTGTTCCTCGCGTCCAAGGCCTCGGACTTCTACACCGGCCACATCCTCTACGCCGACGGCGGCTACACGGCGGGCTGAGAATGGCAAAGGCGCGTATTGCGGTCGTCGGCGCCGGGCTGATGGGGCACGGCATTGCGCAAGTTTTTGCGCTGGCCGGGCATGACGTCACCGTCACCGACACCGTCATGCAAAATCTCGACACGGTGAAGTCGCGGATCGGCGAAAATCTGTTCGATCTCGGTGAAGACGCGAGCGTGGTTTCGCGCGTTCGCGCGTGTGTCGATCTGGCCGAAGCGGTACGCGACGCCGATTACGTCGTCGAGGCGGTCTCCGAGAATCTGCCCCTGAAGCAGAAGCTCTTTGCCGATATCGAGCGCCATGTCCGCGCCGACACGATCCTCGCCAGCAACACATCGGTAATCCCGATCACCGCGATCATGCAGGGATTGCAGAAGCGCGACCGCGCGCTCGGTACGCACTGGTGGAACCCGCCGTTCCTGGTGCCGCTCGTGGAGGTAATCGAGACGAAGTGGACTTCGCCGCAGGCAGTCGCCTGGACGATGGAATTGCATGCCGCCGCCGGCAAGAAGCCGGCGCATGTGAAGAAAGACGTGCCGGGCTTCATCGGCAACCGCCTGCAACATGCCCTTTGGCGTGAAGCTATCTCTTTGGTCGAGCACGGCATTTGTGACGCCGAGACTGTCGACGCCGTCATCAAGGCGTCGTTTGGCCGTCGTCTCGCGGTGCTCGGGCCGCTTGAGAACGCCGACATGGTCGGGACCGATCTCACGCTCGCCATTCACGAAACGGTCCTGCCGGCGATCGACAGCCGGCCGGGGCCATCGCCTTACCTGCAAAGGCTTGTGGCGGACGGCAAGTTGGGGTTCAAATCCGGCGAAGGCTTCCGCAAGTGGAGCGCCGAGGAACAGAAGGCGCTCCGTTCCAAGGTGATGCAGCATCTCAAGGCCATGCGTGACACCTGATTGTTCTTCCGCAAGGGCCGGACGCACGCGATCCGACGACAAGGAGAAATCCTATGACTGCCGATACTGAAAAATCTCGAACGGGCGCGACGATCGATCGTCGCGCGGTCGTCGCGGGCGCGTTTGGTGTTCTGGCCGCGCCGGCGATCTTGCGCGTCATCCCGGCGAACGCGCAATCGAAGACCATCAAGATCGGCCATGTCAGCCCGAAGACCGGCCCGCTTGCAGGTTTCGGCGAGTCCGACGGCTTTATCATCGAGCAGATGAAGGGCTTGCTGGCGAAAGGCCTGCCGAGCGGCGGCAAATCCTATCCGGTCGAAATCATCAGCAAGGACAGTCAATCGACCGGCACACGGGCCTCTGAAGTCGCGTCCGAACTGATCTTGCACGACAAGGTCGATCTGATCGTCGCATCGTCCGCGCCCGACACCACCAATCCGGTCGCCGATCAGGCCGAGGTCAATGAGGTGCCGTGCATCACCACCAATTGTCCCTGGCAGCCTTATTTCTTCGGCCGCAACGGCGATCCGAAAAAGGGCTTTACCTGGACCTATCACTTCTTCTGGGGACTGGAGGATGTGATCGCGTCTTATCTGCCGATGTGGGACTCGATCTCGACCAACAAAGTGATGGGCGGTCTGTTCCCCAACGACGCCGACGGCAATGCCTGGGGCGATCCGCAACGCGGCCTGCCGCCGGCGCTGACCAAGGCCGGATACAAGCTGCTCGATCCGGGCCGCTATCAGGTGATGAACAACGACTTCACCTCGCAAATCTCACAGTTCAAGCAGGCCGGCGCCGAACTCGTGGTCGGCAATATGATCCCGCCCGATTTCGCGACATTCTGGTCGCAGGCGGCGCAGCAGGGTTTCCATCCCAAGATCGTGACCATCGGCAAGGCGCTGCTGTTTCCTTCGGTGGTCGCTTCGCTCGGCCCGCGCGGCAACGGCCTGACCACCGAAATCTGGTGGACGCCGAGTTTTCCATACAAATCGGGATTGACCGGCCAGAGTGCGCGCCAGCTGACGGACGCCTATGTGGACGAGACCAAGCGGCCGTGGACGCAGCCGATCGGCTATCAGCACGCTCTGTTCGAGGTGGCGATCGACGTCCTGAAACGCACCAAGAGCATCGACCCAAAGTCGATCCTCAATGCCATCATTGCGACCGACTACCAGTCCATCGTTGGCCCGGTGAAGTGGACCGGACAGCCCGTCAAAAACGTCACCAAAACGCCGCTCGTCGCCGGCCAGTGGCAGCGCCGCGGCAGCGAATTCGAATTGGTGATCACGGAAAACAAATCGGCGCCGAACATTCCGGTCGGCGGCAAGCTTGAACTGCTGTCGTGACTGCCGGGGCTGCGGCTCGATCGAGTTAGCGTGCGGCCGACATTGGCTCACCGACCTCGGCTCTGCTTGCCGCACGTAGCGCCGGCATGACCTGATCGGCAAACAGGCCGATCGAATGCAGGCATTCGTCGCGCGTCAGGTCGCCGAAGGCGAATTGTCCGACGACGTAGTTGCAGCCGGTCTCCGCAAGCTGTGAGGCGAGAAAATCCCGCACCGTGGCCGGCGACCCGGCGATGCCTTGGCCGCACTCGATAATCCCGTCGAATTCCGCCGGCCGGGGATGGGTCTGTCTGCGTCCGCGCTGGCGCGACAGCAGCGTGAAGGCGTCATACCAGACCGTATAGGCGCGCCGCGCGAGATGCAGCGCCTGCGCGTCAGTTTCGCCGACCACGATGAAGCGGCCGAGCCCGAGCTTCGGAAGTGGCGCCGATGCGCCGTGCGCGGACCGCCAGGTCGCGCGATAACGGTCGATGGCAAGCCGAATATCGCCGGTATTGTCGAGGCCGATCACGTTGAGCGCCCGACGCGCCGCGCGCTCGGCGCTGTCGGGCGAATGCACGCCATACCAGAGCGGCGGATGCGGCTTCTGGAACGGCTCAAGCTCCATCGGTACGTCGCTAAAGGAATAATGCTTGCCTTGGAAATCAAGCACCTTGTGTGTCAAGCCGTAGAGGATGAGCTCGACGCCTTCGTTATACATCCCCTGTGCCGCTTCGGGGTCCTCGCCGTAAAGCGCGATCTCGATCGGCGAGGCGCCGCGGCCGAAACTGAGATCGAGACGGCCGCCGCTCATTTGATCGAGCATGCAGATTTCCTCGATCAGCCGCACCGGATGATAGAGCGGCAGCACGAAGACCATCGGGCCGAAGCGCAGCTGCCGGGTGCGTTGCGCCACAGCCGCCAAAAACACGTTCGGCGATGGCGCCATGCCGAGCGGCGTCGAATGGTGCTCGGCGATGTGATACGAATAAAAGCCGGCGCGGTCATACGCCTCGACGATCTTGAGTCGATCCTCGTAATAATCCGTCAGCGAGCTTCCGGTGCGATCGAGGTGGTCGAAAATGCCGAAGTCCATGCGATCGCTCACGCGCCGAGGGACCAATCGCGCGACAATAGCCCGGCGCCGATGCCCTTGCCGATGTAATACTTCCACAGCTTGCCGATATGGTGATCGCGCTTTTCGTGGCGATTGATCTGATCCATCTCGGCGCGCGTCAATGGCAACGGTTTGGCGCCGGCCTGCAGCACCTGCATCAGCGCGTTGGCGTTTTCCTCGAAATGCACGGCGTCGATGAGCAGCGCCGGCACCGACTCGGCGGTCAGCACCATGCCGTGCGCGCGCATCAGGGCCGCATGATGTGGGCCGAGGCTCTTTGCCAGCGCTTGCGCCTGCTCGGTGAGCTTGATGTGGCTCGGATCGGGGTGAACCGGAATGCCGCTCTCCCACCGCACCGCGCGCGAGCGCATCGGCAGAAGCTTGACGCCGTCCATCATCGTAAAGGCAATCGCGACCTTCATATGACAGTGCAGCACGGCTTGCACATCCGGCCGCGCTTTCAGAATTTCAATGTGAATTGGCGTTTCGCTCGGCGGCCGCGCGTCGCCCTGCAAGACCTCGCCGTCGAAATCCACGACCAGAACACGCTCGGGCGTGAGTTCCGCACGTGAGTCGGTGTGCGGCTGGATCAGAAGAGCGTCGCGTCCCGGCACACGAACCGAGATATGGCCGCTGTAATCGAGGATGCCGAGCATGTTCAAAAGCCGCGTCGCTGCCGCGACCTGGGCTTGCAGGCGCGCGATCTCGGCCTGCGGCAGATCGGTGTTGGAGCGCGACTTTACATCCAGCATGCGGGGCCTCCTGCCGTCACTGTGCGGCGGAACGTGATTTGACGCTGTCCCACCACGGACAGACGCCGGACATGACTTCGTAATTGCCCTCGATCACCTGCACGGGCCGGCGGAAACCTTCGGCCGCGTTCTTGAGCCGCAGTGTGCGAGCCTTGGCGCTGTCCTCTTTGGACAGCCAGGCGCGGTCGTGGCCCCACATGCTCGGGCCCTCCTTGCGCTCGAACGCCTGCCAGGTGTCGACGTCGATCGAACGCGCGCCCCAACCGTATTCGACCATGAAGGCGGACGGTGTCCAGCTATAGAACGAGGTGATGAAATCGCTGGTGTGACGGCCGAGCGTCACCGAGACGCGGCCTTCTTCACCCTGGGCGAGATCGTAGCCCTGGCCGACATCGTCGAAGCTGAAAAGCTCCATCATGATGTGATGGACCGCGTTCTTGCCGGTCTGGATGAAGGCGAGGCTGTGATGGCGCGGATTGAGGTGCAGAAAGCGGGCGACGAACGGGTGGTCGTAATAATCGGTCAGGCGAAAGCCCAGCGTGTCGCGATAGAACGCCATCAGCCGATCGATCGTCTCCCGCGTATCGACGTTGAGCACGACGTGGCCCAGACCGAGCGGGCCGGTGCGGAAGCCGGAGATCGACCGGCCGGGTTTGAACGGCTCGGTCGTCGTCTCGGCGCCGTGAAAGATCTCGAGCCGATTGCCGAGCGGGTCGTTGAGCACGATCAGGTCCCGCACGCGCCGCTCATCGGCGAGCGCACGCGCCCCGCGCGCCACCTTGATTCCGCGGCTTTCGAGATGCGCCGCGAGCGCATCGAGCGCCGCCGCGTCGGCGACCTCCCAACCGAAGAAGCCGATGCCCTCGCCGCCGTCGGCGTCGACGATGATGCGCTGCTTGCGGTCGTCCATGCGGAAGGCGAGCGTCGAGCGCGATTTGTCGACGCGCTGCAGGCCGAGGAGTCCCGAGCCATAGCTTGCCCAGTCGCCCAAATCCTTGGCGCGAACGCCGACATAACCTAAAGACTGCGGAGCCAAAGTCTGCGTTACCATCGCTGACCTCGCGGGATCGTTGCCATCCTTTTACACGGATGGCATGAGGGTTCAAACCGCTCCAATGGAGGATCGCCTATGCTGGCGCGTACCAAACCGCCCTTCCGCGCGGATCACGTCGGCAGCCTGATCCGGCCCGATGCGCTCATCAAGGCGCGCGAGGCCGCCGAGCGCGGCGAGATCGCGCCAGAACAGCTTGCCGACATACAGCACGACGCGATCCGTGACGTGGTGCGCCTCCAGGAGGACCTTGGGCTGCGTCTCGCCACGGACGGCGAATACAACCGGACCTTCTGGCAGCGCGACTTCTTGCTGAAGTTTCGCAATGTCGAGCAGGTCGCCTCGAAGCTTACGGTGCGCTTTCACTCCGCGGCAGGCGCGCGCGACCACTCGCCGCCTTCGTTGCGGGTGATCGGCAAGCTTGCGCGGCCGAGCGGCATTTTTGTCGACGATTTCAAGTTCCTCAAATCGGTCGCGCATGGCACCGCGAAAATCACCATTCCGTCGCCGACGACGATGCATTTTCGCGGCGGCCGCAACGCAGTGGACGCCGCGGCCTATCCGCACATGGACGGCTTCTACGCCGATCTCGCGCGGGTCTATCGCGAGGAAATCCATGATCTCGCCGAGGCTGGCTGCCGCTATTTGCAGATCGACGAAGTCAACTTGGCTTATCTCTGCGATCCCGAACTGCGGGCGCAGGTGCGCAACATCGGCGAGGAGCCGGAGACGCTGCCGAAGACCTACGCGCGGCTCCTGAACGACACGATTGCCGGGCGGCCCGACGACATGGTGGTCTGCATGCACCTGTGCCGCGGTAATTTCGCCGGCGCGTGGGTGGCAGAGGGCGGCTACGATCCGATCGCCGAGCTTCTGTTCAACGAGATCGGGGTCGACGGCTATTTCCTCGAATACGACACCGCTCGTGCCGGGAGCTTCGCTCCCCTCAGATACCTTCCGAAGGGAAAGATCGCGGTGCTCGGCCTCGTCACCACCAAGGGGCCGAAGCTCGAGACCAAGGACGAACTCAAACGCCGCATCGAGGAGGCGAGCTCGCTACGCGCCCATCGAGCAGCTTGCCCTGTCGCCGCAATGCGGATTTTCCAGCGGCATCGGCGGCAACGCCATGACGGTCGATGACGAGATCGCGAAACTCAAACTCGTGGTCGAGACCGCGCGCGAGGTCTGGGGAACGGCGTAGCGGTGCGCCGGCGGCTTTGCGTGCTGGCCGGGGCACGTAGCGCCTGAGACAGTCGGACGCGTCGCGATGGAGCGCCGTGCCCTTGCCGCGCCGATCTCCCGACTTATAGTTTTGCGCTCAAGACCATAATGACAATTCATTCGGTCCGCCCGCGCAGGACTTAGGGCGTGCCGGTGGGGAGGGGCAATTGCCGTACGCCAAAGCAACGTCACGACGACTTGGATTCGCCGCCCTCGCGATCGGCCTCGCGGCGCTGACGCGTCCGGTCTGCGCGCAGTCGGTTACGGATTTCTACAGCCACACACCGTTGACCATGATCGTCGGATCGGGCGTCAGCGGCGGCTACGACCTCTACGCGCGGCTTTTCGCGCGCTATTACACCAATCACATTCCGGGCCATCCGACCATCGTGGTCAAGAACCAGCCGGGCGCTGGCGGGCTGACCAACATGAATTACATGTTCCACAACGCGCCGCACGACGGCTCGGAAATCGCCGCCACGTTCAACACCGTGGCGCTCATGCCGCTTTACGGCGACGCCGATGCACAATTCGATCCGCGGAAGTTCAACTGGATCGGAAGCATCGGCAAGCAGCAAGCGGTGTGCGTGACTTGGCATACTGTCCCGATCAAGACGCTCGATGACGCCCGCAAGCAGGAAGTGCTGGTCAGTTCAACGGGGCGCAATTCGACGCCCGCCATCTTTCCGCGCATTCTGAACGCTCTGTTCGGCACCAAATTCAAGATCATCTCCGGATATTCGACGTCGGAAATGCGGTTGGCCTTGGAGAAGGGCGAGGTGCAGGGCATTTGCGGGCTGGCGTGGCAGACATTGCAGTCGAGCTCGCCCGCCTGGATCGCGAACAACGATCTCAATGTTTTTCTGCAAATGGGGCTCGTCAAAGACAAGGATCTGCCCAACGTGCCGCTCGCGCTCGACCTGTTGTCAAAGCCGGAGGACAAAGCCTTCTTCAGGCTCGCTGTCCTGCCGGGGGAATTCGGCCGGCCCTTCGTCGCGCCGCCTGGCATTCCGGCCGATCGTTTGGAAGCGTTGCGGAAGGCGTTCAACGAGACCATGACGGATCCCGAGTTTGTCGCCGCGGCCACCAAAGCCGAAATGATCATCGACCCGCTCGATGGCGGGCAAATTCAAGCGCTGCTGAATGAGGCCTATTCGGCGCCAAAGGACGTGCGCGACAAGGTCGCTGGATATTTTCTGCCCGGGCGCTAGTGACTGAGCCGGAAGTCTTGTGTCGGACTTAAACGGTTATGCCGTGCGAAAGACGGCGAAGCGGACGGTGCGAACGGCGTCGAAAAACAGCGGCATCGCCCCGGTCGGCACTTCTGCGAAATGGCCGGTCGCCAGGATCGCCGGCTTGGCCCAGTCGATCGCGTCGTGCGACGAGCTTCCGTAGATGATGTAACAGCGCCTCTTGTTTGCTTTGAGCGATGCAACAATGTTCTTGAGCACCGCGTCAAAAACCACGCGGGTGAATGGATTGTAGAAAAACATCACCAGAGGCGAATCCGGCAGGGCGAATTGTGTCGCGTCGGCCTCGACAATTTGCAGATCGCGACACCGCTGCCATTCGCTTTTGAACCGCGCGATGTTTCTCCTCGAGCAGTCCACCAGCTCCTTGGCGAATTCAACGCCGATGATCTTCGCGAAACCGAATCGCGATGCCAATAGCAGCGTCCGGGATTTCCCGGCGCCGAAGTCGACGAACGTGTAATCGGACAAGGCGTTCGGCAGGCTGCGCATCATGAAATCGAACGAGTTCGGCGAGGTGCAGACGCATTCGTTGCCGAAATCCCTGTTTGGGCCGACGATCGAGAGCGAATGCAGTTGGATCGATCCGGCGGTGTCGACGCCATGCCTGCGGTCCCAGCGGCGCGCGTGACGATCGGCGATGACGTGGCGGATGTTCCGGGCGGCGAAGGCGAGGCTTTTCTGAAAGCCGTGCTGGCGGGCCAGCGCGATGGTCTTGGATAGTCCGATCTGCCGGACCGTTCGGATGGCGCGGCGGATTCGGCCGGAGGAGAGGTCCTGAACCCGGTCTTTGCTGAAGCGAGCCGATTGCCATGCAGAATCCGACAGAGTCATGCTGCAATCTTCGCGCTGAAAATGAATGATCCCGACCGAGCTCAAAAACGATAGCGCTTCGGCTGTCGTGAGCAACGCTTGTCTCGGGAACAGGTTAATTTAACTATGCGGGCGCGCCGTCGTTCTGGATACCGCAGCGGCATTTCACGTCAGCAGTCGGTGGACGGCACTCGTCCATCCCGCGAACTTCCGTTCGCGCATCGCGGCATCCATCTCAGGTGCGAACCGGCGCTCCAATCGCCAATGAGTTGAAAAGCGATCCGGTTCAGGAAAGAAACCGGCATGCAAACCGGCCAGATAGGCCGCTCCGAGCGCCGTGGTTTCCTTGATTTGCGGCCGATCGACAGGGGTTCCCAAGAGGTCGGCAAGGCGTTGCATCGTCCAGTCCGAATTGGACATTCCACCGTCGACGCGCAAAATCTTGAGCGCACTTTCGGCATCAGGCCAATCCGCCTTCATCGCGGCCAGAAGATCGGCGGTCTGAAAGCACACGCTCTCAAGCGCGGCCCGCGCCAGCTCCCGCGGTCCGGTGGCGAGGGTCAAGCCGAAGATGGCGCCTCGCGTTTCGGGCCGCCAATAGGGTGCGCCCAATCCGACGAACGCAGGAACGAGAATAACCTCCTGGGAAGGGTCTGCGGCTTGCGCAAGGGCGCCGGTTGCCTCGGCGCTCTGGACGATCTTCAAACTATCGCGCAGCCATTGGACGGCTGCTCCGGCGACAAAGATCGAGCCTTCGAGAGCATAGACGCGCGTGCCGCCGAGTTGATACGCGATGGTCGTGACCAGCTTGTTCTTGGAGGCAACGGGCGTACGGCCGGTATTCAACAGCGCAAAGCAACCCGTCCCGTAGGTCGCCTTGAACATGCCGGGGGCGAAACAAGCCTGCCCGACCAGCGCGGCTTGCTGGTCTCCGGCGATGCCAAAGATGGGGATTGGGCCGCCAAAGAGTTCAGGGTCAGTCACTCCAAAGGCTGCGGACGAGTTGAGGACCTTCGGCAGAACTGCTTGCGGCACCCCGAGCAAAGCCAGAAGCTGATCGTCCCATCGCCCTTCGTGGATGTCGAACATAAGCGTACGCGACGCATTCGTTGCATCGGTGGCGTGGACCTTGCCCTTGGTGAGACGCCAGAGGAGATACGTGTCGACGGTTCCGAACGCGAGTTCGCCGCGCCGAGCCAAGTCGCCCAGATCCGGCTTATGCCGCAAAAGCCAAGCGAGCTTAGTGCCCGAAAAATATGGATCGAGCAAAAGTCCGGTCTTCGCCGCGAATATGGGCTCGTGGCCGCCGGCTTTGAGTTCCGCGCACAGATCTGCGGTTCGCCGGTCCTGCCAAACGATTGCGCGATGGACGGGGCGTCCGGTCGCCCTGTCCCACAAGAGAGTGGTCTCGCGCTGGTTGGTTATGCCAATGGCGACAATATCGCTCGCGGTTGCGCCGACATCGCGAAGCGCGCTCCGGCAGGTTTCGACAGTCGTGGTCCAGAGGTCTTCGGGCTCGTGTTCGACTTCGCCGTCGGCCGGAAAATGCTGATGGAATTCCTGTTGGGCAAAAGCGGCGATCGAGGTATCGGCCCGGAACAGAACGGCCCGTGTCGACGTCGTACCCTGATCGATCGCTAAGACGTAAGATGTCACCCGTTCATTCCTCTGCCGACGAGGTTTGCGCCCCTGGCGTTCCACGTTTCGTCGTGCGGAAATTTGACACACAATATCGTGCATCGGAATGCAGAAAGCCTGCACGAAATGGGAGGACCTGCCGTGAAAGCTGCCGTGCTTGGCGAAAAGGGCGTTGAGGTTCGCGACATTACGAAGCCGAAACCCGCGCCGAACGAGGTTTTGATCCGCGTCCGCGCTTCGAGCCTCAACCGCGCCGATCTCATTGTCGCTTCGGGCATTCAGCACGGCAGCGTCGGCGGCGTCGGCGCGCGGCTGGGTCTGGAATGCTCCGGCGAGGTCGAAGCGGTTGGCAGCGATGTGAAGGATTTCAGACCCGGCGACCGTGTCATGGGCTCAGCGCCAGGCGGATTTGCCGAATACGCCGTGACGGACGCGGCCCGCGTGCATCGCATTCCGGGAAACAACATGACTTACGAGCAGGCGGCGTGCTTTCCGGTCGCGCTGCAGACCATGCACAACGCTGTCGTGACCGCGGGCCGTCTTAAACGCGGGGAAACGCTGCTGATGCAGGGCGCAAGCTCAGGTGTCGGTCTCGTCGGCATGCAGATCGCCAAGCTGATGGGCGCCTCGCTCGTGCTCGGCACCTCGACCAATGCCGAGCGCCGGGCGCGGCTCAAGGAGTTCGGCTGCGATCTCGCCATCGACTCGAGTGATCCGAAATGGCCGGAGAAGGTCAAGGCGGCGACCAGCGGCAAAGGCGTCAATCTGATCGTCGACCTGGTTTCGGGCGGCGTCGCCAACCAGAACCTTGAGGCGTCGGCGATCCTCGGCCGCATCGTCAATGTCGGCCGCCTCGGCGGCACCAAGGGCGAATTCGACTTCGACCTGCACGCGCTCAAACGCATTGACTATATCGGCGTGACGTTCCGGACCCGTACGCTCGACGAAGTCCGGGAGATCGTTCGCTTGATGCGTGCCGACCTGTGGCCGGCGCTCGAGGCCGGCAAACTCGCGGTGCCGATCTACAAGACCTACAGGCTGGACGACATCGCGGACGCGCTCTCGGTCATGCGCGCCAATCAGCATTTCGGCAAAATCGTGATCAGCGTCTCGTGAAAACCGCGTGCGGAATCACGCCTCTTCCGGCGTCACGTCGTGAAACTTGCTGTAGTCGAGCAGGAGCCGACCTTCGGAAGAGACGCTGGTGATGTCGGCGTAACGGTGCCGCCAGCGGATATCCTGCCGCGAATAGAGCTGCCGGGAATAGAGCTGCTGCGCGGAATTGTCATCAACGCCCCCGACATTGAGCGCCAAGGCGGCGTCGATGGCGGCCAGATCGTCCTCGCTCAGGCCGTAGAGCGGGCTCGTCTCGTCGATCACATGAAAAATGGTCCAGCTCAGTGCGAACATCGGATGCTCGCGGCGATCGAGCTTGAGCTCGTAGTAGCGGCGCAACTGCTCCCCCTCAATGGTGTGTTCCGCACGGAACAGCCAAAGCCGGGCCGTCGCCTGGGAGATGGTGTTGTGCCGCGCATTCGCAATGCGGATCATCAGGGTGGGTTTGCCCTGATGGATGGCGACAACAGGGTATTTGGCGAAGACGAAACGCGCTCGCGGCCGCGAGAAGCGGGCAAAGATCAGCCCGGTCATCACCGCGAGGAACGACATCCCGGTGAAAATCTCGATCGTCGCGACGAGATGACCGTAATTGGTCTGCGGATGCATGTCGCCATAGCCGACCGTCGCAAGCGTTTCGATCGAAAAATAAAAGAGGCTCAGCGGCAGATCTTCGGCGACATTGGCGATCGGCTGATCGCCGAGGTAATAGAGCAGCGCGAATACGCTGTTGAGAATGATGAAGATCAGCGCCGCGGAGCCGAAGAAAACCGGCCAGTGGACGGTCATCGCCCGATGATGGAGATCGGTCCAAAAACCGGGGATTAATCCGCTGGTTTCGATTTCGCGTTGACCGATCGTGACAAGGTGCGGTTTGCGCGCTCTCGGCTTTGCTTTTTTGGTCCGCGCCGTGCGAGCCTTTGCCAACGTTCAATCCTCTTGAGCGACGGCAGGCGTAGCAGCAAGGCAACGCCTGCCATCGCGCCGTTACGCCGGCGCCTTGGCCGCCGTCCTGGTCTTGAGCCTGCTGTACACTTTCCGGATATTGCCCTCGAAAATCTTCTGGCGATCGGAGTCGCTGATGGGCGCTTTGTCGACATAGCGCTTGGTGTCGTCAAAGCCGAAGCCGGTCCTGGGATCGTTGCCCTTGACCGCGCCGACCATCTCGGAGGCAAACAGAATATTGTCGATCGGCACGACCTTGGTGAGCAGGTCGATTCCCGGCTGGTGATAGACGCAGGTGTCGAAGAAGATGTTGTTGCCCATGATCTCGGCAAGCTCCGGTTTGCCGTTGTTGAGCGCAATGCCCCGGAAGCGCCCCCAATGGAACGGTACCGCGCCGCCGCCATGGGGGATGATGAACTTCAGCTTGGGAAAGGTCTTGAAGAGGTCCGACAAGATGATCTGCATGAATACCATGGTGTCGGCATTGAGATAATACGAGCCTGTCGTATGCATCGCCGGATTACAGCAACCCGACACGTGGATCATGCACGGCACGTCGAGCTCGATCATTTTCTCATAAAGTGGAAACCACGATTTGTCGGTCATAGGCGGCGAGTTGAAATAACCGCCCGATGGATCGGGATTGAGGTTGCAGCCGACGAAGCCCATTTTCACGCAGCGCTCCAGCTCTGCGGCGGAGTTCTTCGGATCGACGCCCGGCGATTGCGGCAACTGGCACACGCCGATGAAGTTTTGCGGATAAAGCGAGACGACGCGCGCGATCAGGTCGTTGCAGATTTGCGACCATTCCAGGCTGACGCTCTCGTCGCCGATGTGATGGCCCATGCCGGAGGCGCGCGGCGAGAAGATCGTCAGGTCGGTGCCGCGCTCGCGCTGCAGCTTGAGCTGGTTCTGCTCGATGCTCTCGCGAATCTCGTCGTCAGGCATCTTGAGCGCGGCGCGCGACGGCATCGCCGCCTTGTCCTTGGCGTTGGCCGCCGCGGTCTGTTCCTTGCGGAACCGGTGCAGATCCTTGGGTTCGGTCGTGTAGTGGCCGTGACAATCGATGATCATGACAACGCCGCTGTGTGGGTTGGGGAAGCCGGGATGCTACGGCGCGCGGCGACATTGTCAAACCGACCCGTGGGCCTGCCGTTAAGGGCCGTTGCCCTCGGGCTGCCGGCGCAGCCATGCCGCGACCGCTTCGAGCGCAGCCGGCTCGGAGAATACGCCGAAATGGCTGATGCCGGGGAGAATCTGCACCTGCGCATGCGGCGCCCCGGCGGCGACGATCGTCCGCAAGGCCTCGGGATCGATCGCCTCGTCGTTGGCCCCGATGAGAAACAGCGCATTCCCCCCGAGGCCGTGAATATCGGCCTGGTAATTATCGCGCGGATGATAGGAGACGTTGAGCCGATACGAATACGATAACGTCTCGGTGCCGTCCCAGAATTGCGGCGGCTTGTTGAAGGCGACGATCGGAAGGCCATCGAAGCCGTGGATGCCGACCGCATTGAGCGCGAGCAGGCCGAACAGGCGCCGCCAATGGATGTTGGCCCAGCCGCCGGCCGTTCCGCCTCTGACCGACGGCGAGCGCGGAATGATCGGAGCGAGCGGCACATAGCCCGACACCATGGCCGCGTGTTTGCCGCCGGCAAAACGGATCGTCAATCCACCACCGCTCGAGTGTCCGCCGAGCGTGATGGGGCCGGTCAGGCGCTCACCGCGCAAAAACGTAATCAGATCGGCGATATCGTCTTCCAACTGGCCGATGTAATCCACATCGCCGCGGCGCCGTCCCGATTGATAATGGCCGCGAAGATTGGGCATGACGACCTTCGCGACGCCGGTGGTGCTGAGGAAGGCGGCGAGTGCGTGATAGCCGCCACCGCTGTGATAGGTCGAGCCGTGGATGAAGATCAGGATGCGTCGTGCGGCCGACTCGTAGATGCGGTAGGCGAGCTGCTCGCCGTCTCGTGCCGGATAGCGCTGCAGGCTCGGAGGTTCGATCTTCGTTAAAGTTTTCGGCCGCGATGTGAAATCGAACACGTCCTTGACCGGGCCGATGGGCGGCTCCGGCGTTGCGACCAGAACGAGCGCCGTCGCAAGTCCCAGCAGGAACAGGCCACCGAGGCCGGCCGCAATCCCGAGGATCAAACTCATGCTCACGTCATTCCGCACCCGCTGCATCAGGCCCTCGGCATCAATGCTGTAGCATTCGCTCGCCGACACAGATATGGCGACTGGGCTCGCCCAGCCGCCGTGAGATGGTTTAGTATCCCGGCCCGCCATACGGGAGGAGACAGGAATGGCTGAACTACCACGGCTCAACGGAATTATCCGCGCGCTCGAACAGGGCCAGCACGCGCTCACGTGTTTTACGCCGGCCGAGCTCAATAGCGCGGTCGCGATGAGCACGTCCAAGTTCGACGGCTGCGTGTTCGAGATGGAGCACCAGCCTTGGGATGGGCGGCTGTTGCGGGATTGCCTGCAATACATGCTCAACCGCGCACAGATCGCCAAGGCCGGCTCCGTGGTGCCGGGCGTGACGCCGATGGTCCGCATCCCCGTGAACGGCGTCGAGATGGCGCAGTGGCACGCCAAGCAGGCTCTCGACATGGGCTGCTACGGCGTGGTGTTTCCGCATATTTCGACCGTCGAAGAAGCGGCCAATGCGGTCGGCGCCTGCCGCTATCCGCGGCTAAAGAGCGCTTCGCTGTACGAGCCCGCCGGCATCCGCGGCGACGGCCCGACCACGGCCGCGCGCTATTGGGGGCTCGCCCAGCAGGAATATTATCAGAAGGCCGACGTCTGGCCGCTCAATCCGCAGGGCGAAATCTTCTGCATCCTGCAGATCGAGGATACCCGCGGCGTCGAGAACCTCGATGACATGCTCAAGAACGTGCCGGGTATCGGCTGCATCCTGATCGGCGAGGGCGACCTGTCGCAGGAACTGGGCTATCCGCGCCAGTACGAGCATAAGGTCGTTCTGGAATGGATGAAGCGCGTGGTCGACACCTGCAAGAAACACAATGTGGTGGTCGGCCATCCGCACGTCGAGCAAGGCAACGCCGAGCGTATCGTCAAGGAGGGCTACCGCTTCCTGATGTGCGCGCCGGTGCAGAGCTACGGCCATCTCGAAGCGGCGCGAAAGCACACCGGCCGGGCGTAGCTCTTACTCCACTCCGAGCCCGCCCTTTTCCTCGATGAAGCGCGCGACGTCGTCGACGCCTTGGCCGATGCGCAGATTGCTGAAGATAAAAGGCCGCTCGCCGCGCATGCGTTTGGTGTCGCGCTCCATGTTGGCGAGCGACGCGCCGACGTGCGGTGCGAGATCGATCTTGTTGATCACCAGCAAGTCCGAGCGTGTGATGCCGGGGCCGCCTTTCGAGGGGATTTTTTCGCCGGCAGCGACGTCGATCACGTAGATCGTCAGATCGGCGAGTTCCGGCGAAAAGGTCGCGGCGAGGTTGTCGCCGCCGGATTCGATGAGGACGAGATCGAGCGCCGGGAATTTCGCCCGCATGTCGGCGACGGCGGCGAGATTGGCCGAGGCGTCCTCGCGGATGGCGGTATGCGGGCAGCCCCCGGTCTCGACGCCGGCGATCCGTTCCGGCGCGAGTGCGCCGGAGCGCACCAGATATTCGGCGTCCCATTTGGTGTAGATGTCGTTGGTGATCGCTGCGATCTCGTAGTCATCGCGCAGGCGCTTGCAGAGCGCATCCATCAACGCCGTCTTGCCTGAGCCGACCGGGCCGCCGACGCCGACCCGCAACGGCCCATGGTTCGTAGTGGGCATACGGACATTCTCCTTCGAATGGCGACATTAGAGCGGGCAGGGCGGCCAGCAAAGCTTTGTCGGCAAAGCTTTGTCGGCATGTGTGGCCCGCGGGTTGCATCGGCCCGCAACCGCATGGCCTATTAGGCCGAGGATTTCATCAACAATCGGCGTGGACGGCGACGAAGGTCATGATGCGACGGGAATGGATAAGATGATGGCGCCGGTGGACATCTTCGTCATTGTCCTCGCATTGGCCGTGCTGATCGGGTGCGTCAACTACCTGTGGATCAGGATCCCGCCGGCGATCGGCCTGTTGCTCGGCTCGCTGATCCTTTCGCTGCTCATCATCTCGAGCGATCGCGTGTTGCACCTGCATGTCATGTCGTGGCTCCGCGGCACGCTCGACGCCACGCATTTTCCGCGCGTCTTCCTCAATGCCGTCCTTGCGCTCCTGTTGTTCGCCGGCAGCCTGCATGTCGACGTCGCGGAGTTGAACCGGCGGCGAGGGATGATCCTCGTCCTTGCCACTGCGAGCGTCATCATTTCCACGGCGATTTTCGGCTTCGGGATATGGGCGGTCTTCGCGGCGTTCGGCAACGCGGTTCCGCTCGCCTGGTGCTTCGTCCTCGGCGCGATCCTCGCTCCGACCGACGCGGTTGTGGTCGAAAATCTTCTGCACCGCTTGAGCCTGCCGCCCGCCCTTAGTGCCGCGATCGTCGGGGAGAGCCTGTTCAATGACGGCGCCGGCGTCGTGCTCTTCCTCCTCGCGCTCGGGGTCACACAAGGCGACACGCTGGTGCTCGGCCATGGCCGGGTGCTGCTCGCCCTGCTTCGTGAAATCGGCGGCGGCGCGGCGCTCGGATTCGTGTCGGGATGGGCGGCGTCATTGTTGATGCGGCGGATCCGCGACGAAGGTTTGCAGCTTATGATTTCGCTGGTGCTCGTGCTGGGAAGCTATCGGCTTGCGAATGTTCTGGAACTGTCGGGACCGATTGCCGTCGTCACGGCCGGGCTCTGCCTGGCGTCGCCGTCGCCGCATTTCGGCATGGGGCCCGGCCCCCGCAAGGTGCTGATCGGGTTCTGGTCGCTCCTCGACCAGCTCATGAACACGATGCTGTTCCTGTTGATCGGTCTGCAAATCCTCGGTCTCGTCGTCCGGCCGGTCGAACTGGTGCCGATCGTTTTCGCCATCCCGCTGGCAATCATCTCGCGCATGGTCAGCGTCGCCGTCCCTCTGGCGATGACGCGCGAGCCGTTGCGCGACAAGGTGCGCGATATGACGGTGCTGACATGGGCGGGGTTGCGCGGCGGTATTTCCATCGCGCTCGGACTGACGCTGCCTCCTTCGCCTTGGCGCACCGATCTCCTTGTCGTGACCTACGCGATCGTCGTCTTCACGATCGTCGTGCAGGGGCTAACGATTTCCCGCTACTTGCGAGCCGCGTATGGGGCCAAGCCGTCCGGCGATTCGCGGTGATCGCGATCACGATCGGAACAGCCGCGTATATTGCGTTTCATGTCGCATACTTGCGAGGTCGGCGCGAAACGCACAGGAGCCGACCTCGCCAAGCGGCGTAGCAAGCGCGCGCGCCGCGGCTCCGGCGATGGCCGGTTCGAGCGCGGCGAGCACGCGCTGGCCATCGGTCTGGCCCAGTGGCACGAGCCGCACGCCGGCGGAAATCCAGTTCGCCACGAGAGCTTGCAGAAAAGCGTGCAGCGAAGGCTCGCACCGGATGTCGTGTCCGGCGCATGCCACGCCGACCGCGACAGGAAGTGCAACCGCCCCCGTCCACGCACCGTCGAGGCGCGCGAGCGCCGGGCACGGCCACGCGGCGCGCGTTGCATCGAGGAAGGCGCCGCCCTGCGCCGTGGTTTCAAGAAGGCGTTCTTTGGATGGCACGAAGGCTGCGGCAAGCTCGGCAACAGTTCGCAGCGCTGCATCATCGCTGCCCGAAATCGCGCGGTGGGCGTGAACAAAAAACACCGCATCGCAGAAACCGCTGCCGTCGCCGATCATGACGGCGAGCCAATTCCGCAGCGTCTCGGCGTCGTTGATATCGCCGGCCTCCACCGCCCATTCGAGACCGCTCGAATAGGAGAATGCGCCGACCGGATAGGCCGGCGACAACCATGCCATCAGCCGATAGAGAGCGGCGGCGGTGAGCGCGTGAGCATCGTCTTTGCCCGCCGCGCGGGGCAGGGTGGCCGCCGGGCGCGTCTTAGCCATTGCCGTGCCCGTGATGATGCGCATAGGCGCCCGACTCCGGATCGAACGGCGCTTCGATCGGGGTGAGGCTCGCGCCAAGCCCGCGCAGCATATCCTCGATCACGTGGTCGCGCCGGATGCGCAGCCGGGCGCCGATAATCTGCACGTCGATATGGCGATTGCCGATGTGCCAGGCGAGCCGCGCCAAGGCGTGCGGGTCGGCTGCGGCGATTTCGACGAGCGGCTCCGGCCGGCCGGTTACCCGAACGATGGCGCCGTCGTCGAGGACGAGCCCGTCGCCGTCGCGCAACGGCGTGGGATGAGGCAGATCGAGCAGGAACGTCGTGCCGTGCTCGCCGGTGAGCACGATACGGCGGCGATGGCGTTCGTCGGCGTCGAGCGTGACGCTATCGACCGCGTGCGCCGTGTTCCACGCACCGGCAGACTTGATCTCGCATGCGCGCTTCATCGCCCCACTATATCCCCTCCGCTTTCGCGAAGGAGGATAGCTGTGGCGCGCCCTCAATAGTTCGCGGCGAGCTTCGGGCCTGCCTTCGGCTTCGCATTGCCGGGCGGCAGATTGTACATGCCGCTCGGCAGCGTATCGAGGAACTCGAGCACTTCCGCCGTCTTCACCACGTCGGCATATTTGGCGTTCATATCGCACAGATTGATGGCGTGGCTCGCTTGCGAACGGTCGAAGCAGCCTTCCTCGGCGAGCGCGATGCGGTAATTGAGGCTGAAAGCGTCGAGCACCGTCGCGCGCACGCAGCCCGACGTCGTCGTGCCGGTGACGATGAGGCTGTCGCAGCCAAGCAGCGTCAGATAGCTCGCCATGTTGGTGCCGAAAAAGCCGGACGGCTTTTGCTTGAGCACCACAATGTCCTGCGGTCCCGGCGCGATCGGCGTCACGATTTCGTTGGCGTCGAGATTGGTCACGACGACATTGCGGTCCTCGTCGCCGCGCGAGTTCTTCCACAGCCAGGAACCGGAATCCCAATTGTCTTCGCGGCGCACGCCGGTCGTGTAGATGACCGGCACGCCTTTGTCGCGGCACTTGTCGATCAGCGAGCGGATGTAGGGCAGCGCCACCCAGGCGTCCTCGCCGCACGAGTTGCGCCAGCGTTTGATCAACTCGAGGATCGGCTCCGGCCGATCGCCGCAGAACGCCCAATTCACGTCGATGATGACCAGCGCCGGCCGCTTGCCGAAGCCGCCGCGTGCGCCATAGCCCGAGGTGCCGAACACCGCCTTGTCGCGCTCGGTGAGAAATTGGTTCCAGATGGGTTCCGACATGGTTTTGGCCTTTTCCGGATGTTCGTTCGTGATAACGGCTTGAAAACCTACAGCGTGGCGCGGACGCTGTCGACGAAGCTCATATCGATGATCTCCTCGTATTTGACATCGGTCTTCAGAATACCCGCGCTCATGACGACGTTCTTGGCGGTGTCCCACGAGGCGCGGCTGATGGTGCCGTCCTTGCTCCACATTTCATCGGCGAACGAACGATCGAGTGTCGCTTTGAGGTCGTCAAGCGGCATGGTCGGGAATTGCTTTTTGGCGATCGCGGCGGATTCCTCCCGGTTGTCATAGAGGAATTTCAGCCCCTTCATCATGCCGCGGACGAAGCCGCGGACCAGCTCGGGCTCCTTCTGGACCGAGTCGAGGCGCACATTGAACGTCGAGTAGGCGTAAGGGCCGAGTTCTTTCGGGATATTGATGAACGGCTCGCCCCAGACGCCGGTCCGGATGCCCTGGGTGACATAGGGTTCGTTGCCCTCGCCGATTTGCGCCTGGCCGCTTCTGACCGCCGCCAATGTCGCCGAACTTGCTGTTTCGATGAGCGTGACGTCGCGCGTCGGATCGAAGTTCCATTTCTTCAGGAAGTAGCGGGCGATCGAATTGGGCGTCCCGCCATAGGGGCCGCAGGCGATCGCCTTGCCTTTGAAGTAGCTCGGCCATTCGGCCGCGGTCTTGGGCGGCTGCTGTCCCTTGCCTGCACAGAAATAGACGTTGCCGCGATCAACGCAGTTGACGACGGCGCGCAACTCGGCGCCTTTGGCCTTGGCGTAGGCGTCGTGCTCGGGCCCGCCGATGAAGGCGAATGCTTGGCCGGACAGCACGGCGGCCGTGTGGCCGCCGCCATTCTCGATCGTGACAATATTCACCTTGACGTCTTCGAACAGATTCTTCGCCATGCCGATGTAGAGAGGCAGATAACCGGTGCCGTGCACCGGTTCGGCGACCAGCACTTCGCTGGCGGCCCGCGCCACATAGGGGCGCGCGATCAATGCCGCGCCGGCGGTTGCCGTAGCTCCCAAAAATCTGCGTCTGCTGAATTTAGTGCTGACTGTTCGCCCTTCCATGACAGCTCTCCTGCGGGTCAAAAGGAATTTACCTACTGCTTGATGCCGCTTATTGCTTGATGCCACCTACTGCTTGATCCCCTTGTGCAGCATGCGTTCGAGCCACGACACGCCGACATACATGACGACGGCGAGCGTCGAGAGAACCAGCACGGCGACCCAGACCAGCGCGATGTCGTAGGTCTGACCGGCATAGAGGATGGCGCGGCCGAGGCCATGTTGCGAGGCGATGAATTCGCCGACAATCGCACCGGTCAGCGCAAGCCCGATGTTCACGCGCAGCACCGAGATGATCCAGGGCAGGCAGAACGGCATGACGAGCTTGCGGAAAACCTGCCAGCGCGTGGCGCCGAGCGAATAGAACAGTTTCTCGCCGTCGGGATCGAGCGCTTTCACGCCGGCATAGGTCGTGAGCGTCGAGACCACCAGCGTGAGCGCGGTCGCGATGGCGATCTTCGATGCCAAGCCGAGACCGAACACCAGGATCACAAGTGGCGCGAGCGCGAGCTTCGGCAGCGACTCGAAGCAGATGATGTAGGGCTGCACGATGGCGGCGTAGTTGCGCGACCACCAGAACGACAGCCCGAGCAGCGAGCCGACCGTCGTTCCGATCAAAAAGCCGAAGATGGTCGAGCGGAAGGTGAAACCGATGTCGGTCCAGGCGTCGCCGGTCGTGAAAAAGATCACAAGCGTGCGAAAGATCGCACTCGGCTGCGACCAGAAGAACTTATCGATGGTCCCGGTACGCGCCGCAATCTCCCACGCCGCGACGGCGGCGACGAGCACGCCGATCTGCACCGAGAGAATGGCCCAGGCCGGCCAGTCCTTTTGCACCGGCAATCGCCGAACCGACCGGACAGGCTTATGCGCTGCGTTGGTGCGCCCATCAGCCGTGGCATCGATTGCCAATGCGACGTTTGACGTGTCTTGCGCGGTCATGCCGCTGCGTTCCTGTTGCGCTGTCGCATTACGCCGCCTCGGTGAGCGGCGCGTGCGACTCGGTCATCAGCAATTCCAGGCAGCGTTCCTTGATGGCGACGAAATCCGACGTGAGTGTGACTGTGCGCGGCCGCGGTCGGCCGATCGTCACCGGGATCGAGGTGACGATGCGGCCCGGTCTGGTCGCCATCACATGGACCTCGTCGGAGAGGTAGATCGCCTCTTCCACATCGTGGGTCACGAACACTACCGTCTTTCCGAAATCGCTCCAAAGCTGCAGCAGCCATTCCTGCATCTGCAATTTGGTCTGCGCGTCGAGCGCGCCGAACGGCTCGTCGAGCAGGATGACGTCGGTGTCGAACAGGAGCGTGCGCAACAACGCCGCGCGTTGGCGCATGCCGCCGGAGAGCGCGCGCGGATAAAGATATTCAAAGCCGGAGAGTCCGTAGCGGCGCAGCAGCGGCAGTGCGCGCTCGCGCGCCTGACGCAACGGCACGCCTTGGATTTCCATGCCGAGGATGACGTTGTCGAGCACGGTACGCCACGGCAGCAACAGATCCTTCTGCAGCATGTAACCGACACGGCCGATCGTGCCGGTGGCGTCGACGCCGTCGATCACGACGCGGCCGGCCGTCGGCTCCAACAATCCCGCGACAATATTGAAGATCGTGCTCTTGCCGCAGCCGGAAGGCCCGATGAGGCTGACGAAGCGGCCCTGCGATATCGTCAGCGTGACCGGGGCCAGCGCGTTGAAGACGCCGGTCGGCGTCTTGAACGTCATGCTGACCTGGTCGAGACGAAGTTTTGCGGCTGAGGACACGACGCCTCCCGAGCGTTGTCCCTCGCGAAACCCTGTTCGCGAGCAGCGACTGTACCGCAAGAACCATGCCAGCGGATAGCGGCCTTAGGCCGCGCCAAGCGCGGCGAAACCCGGCGTTTCGCTTGTTTCGCCGATCGGTTCCGTTGCCGCGTGAACGATGCGACCTGGGCATGCCCAATTTTTTTGCACCGGGCGTGCGAATCCGCGCGGCCCAGTCTACGCGTGTTTGATCAACTCTGCTGGTGTTTGATCAATCCCTGATTGTGCAGCAAGGCCGCTTCAAACGCACTGCTGATGGCTTGTTTGCTCTTGCCGGCAGTCAATGCGTCGCCGATGACCGTGACGATTTGTTTGGATTGCGCGAGTGACTTGAAACGGTCGGCGGTTCCGCGCCGCGCGCGATAATAGAACCAGTCGCGAAGTTTGGCGGACGAGAACATCTGCGCAAAGCCGGGCAGGCGGGCGATACCGGCATCGAGCGACCACGTTGTCAGCGCGCCGAGACCAAAGCGATACGCGGCGCCGCTGGCGACGACGATGCGATCGAATGGCGCCAGCAGGTCGGGATGATCGTGCACATCGGTCCCGAAACGAAACACGACTTTTTTCGTTTCGCAGGCGGCGACGAGATCGGCGATGTAGCGCGCGAAGCTCTTGTCGCTTGCCTTGACCTCCTGGAACAATGGCGCCTTGCCGGCATAGCGAAACGCACCACCGGCGCGCGCTTCCTTTTCAAAGACCGTCACTGCGTTGGCATCGGCGACCAATGCCGCATACGTCAAGCCTGCGGGTCCCGCCCCGATCACGGCGATGCGCTCGCCGCGCGGTGGTTGCGCATCGGCGAACAACGTTTCGCGGCCTGCTGCGCCGTTGACCACGCAGCCGATGCGCGCACCGCCGCGCATCTCGTTGATGCAGGTGTTGCACGCGAGGCAACGCCGGATCGGTTCGCCGCGCTCAACTTTCGCGACCCATTGCGGGTCTGCAACGAGCGTGCGGCCGAGCGCGATGAAGTCAGCCTTGCCGCTCTCGACCGCGGCCTGCGCGATCGCCGGGTCGCCGAGCCGGCCGACCGCGATGACCGGTACGGCGATCTTTTGTTTCACGTCGGCGGCGAAGTCGAGAAACGTTCCATCCGGATAGGTCATCGGCGGCAGTACGATCTGCGCCGACGGCAGCGACCGATAATGTCCGGCGGTAACGTGCAGCGCGTCGGCGCCAGCCTGCGCCGCCCAGATCGCGATCTGCCGGCCTTCGCCGAACGTCAGCCCGCCGTCAAAGAAATCCTCCACCGAGAGCCGGTAGATGACGCCCAGGCGCGGCACCGCCTCCTTCACCGCGCGCAAGGCTTCGAGGCCGAAGCGGGCGCGGTTCTCCAGACTGCCGCCATATTCATCGGTGCGCCGATTTTCGAACGGCGCATGGAACTGCGAGATCAGGTAGCCGTGCGCGGCGTGGACTTCGACGCAATCGAAGCCGGCTTGCTCGGCGCGTTGCGCGGCTGCGACATGAGCCGCGATCGTTTGCGCGATACGCGCCTTCGTCATTTCTTGCGGAATGATCGTCTCGAACGTCGTCTCGTAGACCGGATGAGGAATGGCGGACGGCGCGATCGGGGTCTCGCCACAGATGTCGATCCGCGTATGCCCGCCGCCGTGACCGAGCTGGATCGACGCCTTGGCGCCGCCGCCGTGCATTTCTTCGACGAGGCGCGTCAGGCCTGGGATAAATCGATCGTCGTAGATTCCGATTTCGTGCCGTCGGTGCCGCCCGACCTTTTCGGGCGACGCCATCTCGACGGTGATCAGTCCGACGCCACCGCGCACCCGCGCCATGTAGTAGGCCACCGTGTCGTCGGTGATGAAACCTTCGGCGTCCGCCGTGCGCGTCGTCATCGGCGGCATGACGATGCGGTTCTTGATGTCGACCGGCCCGATGCGCGCCGGCGTGAGGAGAATGTTGGTCACAGCACGGGAATCTCGCCGCCGTCGAGGTCGATGGTGGCCCCGTGCAGCCAGCTCGCCCGCGACGAGACGATAAAGGTGACGAGATCGGCAACGTCCTCGACGGTGCCGAAGCGCATGATGCCGGTCTCGCGGCACAATTCCTCGCGGACTTTCTGTTCCGGCAGTCCGGTGCGGGCTACCTCGGCGCGGATGCGCCGCCACTGCCGCTCGGTCTCGACCAGGCTCGGATGAATGCAGTTCACCTGCACGCCGTCGGTCTTGCCGCGATCGGCGAGACACTTGGTGAAGGCTGCGACCGCGGCATTGACCGAGCTGCCGATGGTGAAATCGGCATGGGGTTTTCTGCCGCTGGTGCCGCCCATGGCGACCAGCGAACCGTGCCGCTCCTTGAGCAGCGGCCAGGCGGCGCGCGCGAGCCGGACGTGGGCAAAGAACTTGAGCGCGTAGCCTTCTTCCCAATCGGCGTCGGTGAGGGCGAAGAAATCGCCCCGTTTGGTGGTGCCGGCATTGTTGAAGAGAATATCGAGCGCGCCGTACTCGCGCCGCACCGCTTCGATGAGTTTTTCGGGCGCCCCGCTCTCGCGCAAATCGAGTACGGCGATGGCGGCGCGTCGGCCTAGTCCGCGGATTGATGCAGCGACCTCTTCCAGTGCATCGGCGTCGCGTCCAGTCAGCATGAGATCGCAGCCCTCTTTCGCCAAAGCGAGCGCGGTGCCGCGGCCGATGCCGCGGCTCGATCCGGTGACCAGCGCGATCTTGTCTTTCAGTCCCAACTCCATCCTCGTCCCTCCTGTGTCTCTGTCCTCGCCCGGATGAACCGAAGCAGCACACGGGAACCTGCCAACGGTCCGGCCCGAAGTGGCCGGCCCGATGACAGGCTCCACATGGTGGAGGGGGCATGCAGCATAGAGGCAAGCCTCACGGCCGTCGCCCCTGCCGCGGCGTGGAGCCGGTCATCGGGCAGGCCGCGATGCCGTCCACTCGCTCTCCCCTCGCGTGAGAGGACCCTGAGCGAGCGTCAGCGAGTGAACGGGTAAGGGCCGTCCTCGCAGCGCGGCCTCGACGCCTCTGACGATTGTCAAAGCCCGTCCCCATATTGGTGACAAGTAGGATGGGTAGCGCGAAGCGAAAGCCATCATTTTTGCCGCAGTGAAGCGTACCATCGGTATCCGGTTTCGCCCGCCCCATCCGAAGGACACAGCCGCGCTTGAACGCGCCATCGAAAGTTTGGTCAGCGCAGCGCCCTACACATCAACCCCGGATGGTTTCGCTCCGCTCAATCCAAGCTACGGCTGGAGTCCCATGTTAACCCACTGATTGTGCCATCGGCAGCGACAGGCCCTTGAGTGAATCGGCTTCTCACCAAAAGCGCTTCCGTCCCGCAACAATTGCGCTCGCCTGCATGATGGTGTTGGTCGCAGACGCCGGTTCGGTTGCTGCGAAAACGACGAAGCGGTCCGTCGGAGTCCCGCAATCGGGACATTATGCGGTACCTGGACAGCCATCGTTCAGAAGCGTCCCGCAGCGGGCTCTTGTCCCGGCCACGTCGACCCACACCGGGCAACCCCCATCCCCTGCTATATTGGTCGCGCCGCTTTCGGGCGATCGGGATTGCAAAGCGCGGCGGCTCAAATCGGCGAAGGGAGTGACCCTTAGCTGATCCCGGCTGCGCTTACTTTTCAGTCTCCGCGCACGTATCGTACGGGCGTCCGGGGAAGCTTCGCGGATGACCATCAAGGGAAAAGCCTACATCGCCGGTGCTTTCGAGCATCCGACGCGGCACGCACCGGACAAGACGGTGGCGCAGCTTCATGCCGAGGTGGCGCTCGGCGCGCTCGCCGACGCCGGCCTCACCCGCGACGACGTCGACGGCTATTTCTGCGCCGGCGATGCGCCGGGGCCGGGTCCGGCTGTCGATGGCCGACTACATGGGCCTGAAGCTGCGCCACGTCGATTCGACGGAGCTCGGCGGCTCGTCCTATGTCGTGCACGTCGCGCCATGCCGCCGAGGCGATCGCGCCGGCAAATGCAACGTCGCGCTGATCACGCTGGCCGGGCGGCCGCGCACGCGAGGGCATGGCGACCGGCACGGCGCCTCGACGGCGCGACCGAGCCAGCCCGAGGCGCGCGTTCGAGTATCCCTACGGCCCGACCACGGTCAACAGCTACGCCATGTGCGCGATGCGCCACATGCACGAATACGGCACGACCAGCGAGCAGCTGGCCTGGATCAAGGTCGCCGCCTCGCACCACGCGCAGTGCAACCCGAACGCCATGCTGCGCGAGGTGGTGACCGTCGAGGATGTGGTCGAACTCGCCGATGATCGCCGATCCGCTGCACCGGCTCGACTGCTGCGTCATCAGCGACGGCGGCGGCGCGCTGGTCGTGGCGCGCCCGAGATCGCCAAGAGCTTGCAGCGGCCGCTGGTGAAGGTGCGTCGGCGCCGGCGAGGCGCCGAAGCACCAGACCGGCGGCACGTTCGATCTCACCTTTTCCGGCGCCGCGCTGGTCCGGACCGGCCGCGTTCGCCGAGGCGGGCGTCGCGCCCGCCGACATCAAATACGCCTCGATCTACGACAGCTTCACCATCACCGTGCTGATCCAGATCGAAGATCTGGGCTTTTGCGAAAAGGGCGAGGGCGGCAAATTCGTCGCCGACGGCAATCTGATCTCCGGCGTCGGCAAGCTTCCCTTCAACACCGACGGCGGCGGGCTGTGCAACAACCACCCCGCCAACCGCGGCGGCATGACCAAGGTGATCGAGGCGGTGCGGCAGCTGCGCGGCGAGGCGCATCCCGAGGTGCAGGTGACGAATTGCGACCTCGCGCTGGCGCAGCGGCACCGGCGGCGCGCTCGGCACGCGCCACGGCAGCGCCACCCTGATCATGGAGCGGGAGTGAGACGATGGCGGACGCGCGAAAAATCCCCGCGCCGCGGTCAACGCCGAGACGCAAGCCTTCTGGGATGCGGCGCGGGAGGGCCGCTTCCTGATCAAGCGCTGCACCGCCTGCGGCGAGGCGCATTGGTATCCGCGCGCGATCTGCCCGTTCTGCATGCAGCGGCGAGACCGACTGGCGCGACGCCTCGGGCCGCGGGCGCGATCTATACCTTCAGCGTCATGCGCCGCGCGCCAGGAGCCCTACGCCATCGCCTATGTGACGCTCGCCGAGGGGCCGACGATGATGACCAACATCGTCGACTGCGACTTCGACACGATTGCATATCGGCCAGCCGGTCAGCGTCGTGTTCAAGGACACCGAAAACGGGCCGCCGGTGCCGATGTTCACGCCGGCTTAGCTACACGTCTTCTTTCGAGGGGCAGAGCGCAATGGAGCGCTGCCGCTCACTTTACCGCTTTAGTGCGCTGAATATGATCGCCTGCAACGGCTTGCATTCAGAGTCTTGGCCAAATGCGCCTTGCAGTGCCGAGCGAGCCCGGCAGGCTACCGTTCAGCGGGTTGCGGTCTTAACGGGTTGCATGACGTTATTCACCACGTACTCGCCGATTTTGTAACCCATATCCTGGCCCACTTTGGTCGAGAAGCGGTAGTGAAAGCCGGACCAGATACGCGCTTGCGAACCTCGTCCGTAAAAGCGCGCACGTTGGTCCAGTGGTGGATCAGGCCTGGTGCCGTCGGGCTGGTCATCGAAACTTCTGCAATCTCCGCCGTGCCGAGTACGGCCTGCACCACGCCAGCGAGCTGGCACTTTCGATGCAATGCGCACACGGGTATTCCGGATGCATGGGCGTCGCTTCCATCGGCTGCCAGGCCGCGTCGCGCTCGGTGGCCGGATGTCATCGATGTCACCATTGCGGATCGCGGTGATCGGACGCCAGAATTCGTAGTGATATTTGGCGTCGACACGGCGATCATGAATGGCGCGCGCGACCGCCGTGAGGGCGAGCAGGCGGGCGCAGTCGATGAGGTTGAATTTCTTCTCCGCCGCAAGCGTAATGACAATGGGATAGAAGACGCGGCCGTCGGTTGCCAGCCAGAAGCGGGCGTCCTCAGTCTGCCGCGCGGAACGCTTGGTGCTGTTGCGTCCGCCGAGTTCCTTGATTTCGTTGTAGTTGGCCGCCCACTCCACACTCTTGAGTGCGATCGGCGCCAGCGGCCGGAACTGTGACGCGCTGGTCAAGGCGAATGGTTTGACGCCCGGCCACTGCGGCGCCACGGTCGTCGCGGTCGGCACATAGACCCCCGCAGTGGTCCGCGGCCGGTAGGTGTCCGGCACATTTGCACCGTCGTTTGCGCGCGCCTCAAGTATCTTGGCCGCAACTGCTTCGCCGAGCTCGATACCCTCGGCCTTGGCGGTGCTGTCCGGAATGGCGCGAGATAGGCCGCAAGCGCGGCTTTCAACTCGGTCTGCGCCTGCGGGTCGATGCCGGCGAGCACCGTTTCTGCGGCGGTCGCTGCTGCGGCCTCTTTCGAGGCGGTTGGCGCCGCCGGAAGCTGCACAAGATAGGGCCGGTACTTGCGCTCGATCGAGTTGACGGCGTCGAACATGGCCAGTTGCGTCATGGCGATCAGTCGCTCGGCCGGCGGCGGCGGCATCTTGTGGCTGACGATGAAATCGAGTGCCTTATTGTTCCAGTCAGCGATGACGTCGGCGGATGCAGGCTGGGCTGCGCCGAGCAGGGCGATGGCAACCAAAGCATTGCGATGATTGGCGTTCATTTGAGCTTTCCCTGCTAATTGCGGCCGTTGCGGCCGCGTGCCACAAATCTCGGGGCGATGGCCCGGGAAGTACTGGCGGAGTTCCGGGAAATTTCCGGGAAATTCGGAGGCGAGCTGGCGCATGGCGACGGATCGCCAATTCGCGTTCGGCGCGTTTCGTTTCGATGCGCGAACGGGACAGCTTTGGCGCGACGACAGCGAGGTGAAGCTCACGCCACGGGCCGCCGCCGTTCTGCGCATGCTGGCCGAGCGGGCGCAAGAACTCGTCACCAAGCAAGAACTGTTCGACCGCGTTTGGGGCGGCATGGCGGTGGGTGACGACGCGCTCACGTCCTGTATTCAGGAGTTGCGTGGCGCGCTTGGCGATGATGCCAGAGCCCGCGCACCATCGAGACCCGGCACCGGCGCGGTTACCGCCTCATGCTGCCGGCCACGTCGGTCGTCGATCGGAGTGCCGCCGCCGCACCGAGGTTCGCGCCCGAACCGTCGCGGCTGGTCGGTCGCGTCGCCGAACTCGATGAGCTGGCGCGCGGCTTCGACCAGGCACGTCGGGCCATCGTCAGGTCGTGTTCGTGACCGGCGAGCCCGGGATTGGCAAAAGCTCGCTCGCGGATGTCTTTCTGGAGCGGCTGCGGACGGCTCACGCGGTCAAGATCGCGCACGGCCAATGCCTCGATCACCACGGATTTGGCGAACCCTACCTGCCCTTGATCGAGGCGTTGACGCGGTTGGCGCAAGATCGGGACGGTAAGGGGATCAAGGAAATTCTTTCAGCCCAGGCGCCGAGCTGGCTCGCACAAATGCCGTCGTTGTGGACGCGGTCGGATCGCAGTCTGCTGCAAGCGCGTGGCCGAGCGACGCGTGAGCGCATGATGCGCGAGCTAACGCTTGCGGTCGAGGCGATCGCGGCGGACATGCCGCTCGTTTTCAAGCTCGAAGACATTCATTGGAGTGACGCGTCTACACTCGACTGGCTTGCCCATGTGGCACGTCGCCCGAGCCGGCTCGCCTCCTGGTGCTGGCGACATTCCGTCCGGCCGACATGGCAGCCGCAAAAACGGGTCTCGGCAGCCTGGTGACAGAACTGGCGCTGCATGGACAGTGCTGGGAAATTGCGCTCAACCCTCTCAGCCTGCAGGCTGTTGAAGCTTATCTAAACATTCTATTCGGTGAAGAAGATGGTGCAGCGCAGTCGCGAGAGTGGCGCCCCTCTTGCTGGAGCGAACTGGCGGTAATCCCCTGTTTATGACCAGCATCGTCAACCAGCTTGTCCGACGGGACGCGCCGAGCCGGACGTTCGCCGCAATCGTTTCGATCCCGCCTGACGTGCGACGCTTCATTGATCGGCAGATCGACGAGCTTAACGACGGCGACCGGATCCTGCTGACTGCCGCGAGCGTCATCCGGCCGCGAATTCGCGACCGCCGCTGTTGCCGCTGCCCTGGCGACCGACATCGAGCAGGTTGAGGCTGCTTGTGCGCGTCTCGCGCGGCAGAGCATATTCATTGTCAAGTCCGGTCGACCATCTGGCCGGATGGTACGCGCGCGGAGCTTTATTCCTTCCGGCACGATCTTTACCGCGAACTCTTATATGATCGCCTGACGGCGACGCGACGCGCACTCAGCCATGCACGCGTCGGCCGCCGGCTCGAAGCCGCCTGGATTGGCCGCCTGGACGCGATCGCGTCAGAACTGGCGGAGCACTTTGACCGTAGTAGCGAGCCTGCGCACGCCATCCCCCACCATCAGCGCGCCGCTAACAAGCCTTGCGCCGCAGCGCCAACGAGGAGGCAATTGGCCATCTGCGACTGTCACTCGATGCCGTCGCCCACATTGCGGACGGGTTGAGCGCACCAAGATCGAAGCCGAATTGCGCATCGCGTTGGGGGCCGCCTTCATGACGACGCGAGGTTTGGAGCGCCGGAAGTGTTGGAGGCCTATTCCAGAGCCGAGACGCTTTGCGAAAGTTTGGGCGAGCGCGCGGAGATTTTCCCGGCGCTTTGGGGCCAATGGCTGTTTCGGTGGGGGCAGTGAAGTGGACGCCGCCTGGCGGCTTTGCGAAAGGCTGTTGGTGCTGGCTGAAAAATCCGGCGATGCTGGCTCAAACTACAAGCCCACCATGCTGCGTGGGCGACCTCGTTTGGGCGGGGCAAACTGGCGGAAGTCCGCACGCACGCCGAGGCAGACTCGCCCTCTACGACGCAAAAATCATCAAGCGATGGCTTCGAGCTATGGCAACCACGACGCCAGCGCCTGCGCCCGATATTTTACAGCCTTAGCATTGGCGTTTGCGGGGAGGAGCAACGCGCACGCGCAATGGCGGACAATGCGCTCGATATCGCCCGACGCCTCAACGATCCGTTTTCGCTGGCGCTCACTCTCTTTTTCGCGGCGGCCGTGGCGCAAGTTCTGGGCGACGTAGCGCTCGCTGCACGACACGCCGAAGCGAGTAGCCAGATAGCGATGGAACATGACCTTGCAATGCCTCGAGCCTGGAGCACGGGGGTGTTGGATGGTGCGCCGCTGAAAACGGCGAACACGATCGCGGCGTCGCATTGCTGACCGAATCGATGGCCGCGTTACGAGCCACCCAATCTCGTCATTTGATGTGTTATCTGCTCGGATTGTTGCGGAAGTGCAGATGAAGGCTGGACGTCACGTCGAGGCAATGAAAGCGGTCGAGGATGGCATCGCACTGGCTGAAGCAAACGGCGAACGCTACTACGATGCGGAACTCCATCGGCTGCGTGGCGAGCTGTTCGCTCGTCCGCCGTTCGATCTGAGCACAAGGCCGAGGCGTCCTTCCGCACCGCTTCAAGATTGCCAAGCAGCAAGGAGCGCGGGCTTTAGAGCACAAGGCCAATAAAAGCTTACGCTGCTGGTCCGGATAGCGCGCCGAATGTTTCCCATATTGGCTGATAATCTCGATTTATGAGTACGCGTCCTGATAAAACCTGAAACCCTTACTCGATCTTCAAGCCGAGTTTCTTGATCAGGTCCGCCCACTTTCCTTCCTCGCGCCGGATGTTGGCCGCATATTCTTCGGGCGAGCTGGGTGCCGGATCGCTGCCGTCGGCAACGAGGCGTTTTTTCATGTCGTCGGACGTCAGGATGCCGCGCAGCTCCTTGTTGAGCCGATCGATGATGGGTCGCGGCGTTCCGGCCGGCGCTGCCAAACCATAATATTGAACGGCCTCGAACCCCGGCAGTCCCGATTCCGCGGCGGTCGGCACATTGGGAAGTGCCGCGGAGCGCGTTGCTGCGGCAACGGCGATGCCGCGCAGTTGTCCGGCCTGGATGTTGCTGACCGAGGCCGGAATTGTATTAAAGCCGAGCGGCACGTGATTGCCGAGAAGATCGTTGGTGAGCGGCGCGGTGCCCTTGTAGGTGACGACCGTGATGTCGACGCCGCCCATCAGATTAAACAGCTTCGCGGCGAAGTAATTGATGGTCGGAGCGGGCGGCGTACCGGAGCTGAGCTTGCCCGGCTCCTTTTTTGCCAGCGCGATCACCTCGGAGAGCGACGTCGCCGGCAATGCCGGGTTCGAGACGACGATGATCGGGGTCGAGGCGACGAGACCGACCGGTGCGAAGTCCTTGTTGACGTCATAGCCGGTGTTGGCGCCGAGACTGATACCGGTCAGCAGCATGACGAGGGTATAGCCATCCGGCGCCGCCTTGGCGGCATCGCGCGTTCCGATCATTCCGCCGGCACCGGGACGATTTTCGATGACGACCTGTTGGCCGAGCGCCGCCGAGAGCTTTTGCCCGACAAGGCGGCCCATAACGTCGACGCCGCCGCCGGGCGGATAGGCCACGATCAGCGTGATGGGGCGGACGGGATAATCTTCGGCATTTGCCGGTTTCGGTGATGCGGACACGAGCGCCGCGATCAAAGCGCTCGACAAAATCCCCGCGAAAATGATGCGGCGCAACACCATTTCAAATTTCCTCCCATGACCAGTATAGCGCTCGGCCTGGAGGATAGGGAGTTGCCGGCCGGCGGCTGCCGCTGAAATTCGTTCGGTATCCGGGCAACATGCGCTAGATTGCGGCCGCAGCGCAGGGAGCCGGCTCGATGCGTTTCGGAATATTTGGCAGCGCCACCGCCCGCCATGGCGGTCCGGACGTCGATTCCGGCCAAGGCTACAAGCAATTCGTCGATTATAACGTCGAGGCCGAAGCGCTCGGCTATCACAGCTCGTTTTTGGTCGAACATCATTTCACCGGCTTCGGCCAAGTCTCGGCGAGTCTCTCGCTTTTGACCTGGGTGGCGGCGAAAACCAAGACGCTGCGGCTCGGCACCGCGGTGCTGGTGCTGCCGTGGCACAATCCGGTGCTGGTCGCCGAGCAGGCGGCGACTATCGATCTTCTGTCCGGCGGCCGGCTCGATTTCGGCGTCGGCAAGGGCTATCGCCACAACGAATTCGCCGGGTTCTGCGTGCCGATCGAGGACGCCGACGCGCGCTTCAACGAGTCTCTCGACGTCATCGTCAAATCGTGGACCTCGAAGCAGCGCTTCTCGCATCACGGCCGGTTCTGGAAATTCGAGGACATCATCGTCGAGCCGCCGACGGCGCAAAAGCCGCATCCGCCGATGTGGATGGGCGCGGGCAGTCCGGATTCGATCCGTCAGGTCGCCGCGCGCGGCTATAATCTGTTGCTCGATCAGTTCGCGTCCTTCGAGGCGGTCGCTGAGCGCATCGCGATCTTCAAGGCCGAAGTCGAAAAACGTGGCCGCGTCTTCGATCCCGCTGAGGTCGGCGTCGCGCGCGCCTTCTATGTGGCGAAGGACGTCGCCGACAAGGAAGCGGCGGTAGAGCGCCGGCTCGAAGCGCAGCGCCGTCTCGCCACGATCTCGAACGCGCCCGACGGCACCAAGAACAAGGCCAGCATCATGGCGTTCTCCGACACGCGCGAAGCGAGCGAGGAAAGCGCGCTGTACGGCACGCCCGACGAGATCGCCGTCAAGCTCGATCGGTTGCAGCAGCTCGGCGTCGAGTACGTGCTGCTCAACGGCGGCGGTCCGGCGCAGGACAGCCTGCGCCGGTTTGCGCACGAACTGATGCCGGCCTTTGCCGACGGCTCTCGGATGCGCGTCGTCGGTTCCTAGCGGTCCGCCAATGGTCGACAAGATCGTGCAAACCATGGCCGAGGCGATGGCGGGAATCCGCGACGGTTCCGTCGTGCTGATCGGCGGCTTCGGCAGCATCGGGCAACCGAACGCGCTGATCGACGGCCTGATCGAGCAGGGCGCCAAGGATCTGACCGTCGTCGCCAACAATTCCGGCGTCGGCCGGGTCGGCTTGGCGCGGCTCCTCGACACCCGCCGCGTGCGCAAGATCGTCTGCTCGTTCCCGCGCACGTCCGATCCCATCGTGTTCGAGGAACTTTGGCGCGAGGGCCGCATCGAGCTTGAAATCGTGCCCCAGGGCACGATGGCGGAGCGCATGCGCGCCGCGGGCGCGGGCATTCCGGCCTTCTTCACGCCGACCGCGGTCGGCACCAAGCTCGCGGAGGGCAAGGAGCAGCGTGAATTCGGCGGCCGCGCGTATCTGCTCGAAGAGGCGCTCGCCGGCGACGTGGCGCTGATCGAAGCCTGGGAGGCGGACCGCTGGGGCAATCTGACCTATCGGTCTTCAGCCCGCAATTTCAATCCGGTGATGGCGACGGCCGCGAAGTTGACGATCGCGCAGGCGCAGCACATCGTCGATCTGGGTGCGCTCGATCCGGAGAAGATCGCGACACCGGGCATTTACGTGAACCGCGTCGTGCATGTGCCTTACGGCGAACCGACGGTGACGTGAGGAGGCCAGCTTGAATGAGGCCAACGTGAAGGCTTCGCCGGCTTACAAGCCGCTGACGCGCAACGAGATGGCGGCGCGCGTCGCGCGCGACATTCCGGAAGGCTTCTACGTCAATCTCGGCATCGGCATTCCGGTGCTGGTGGCCGACCACGTGCCGGCAGAGCGGGAAATCATTTTCCATTCGGAGAACGGCGTACTCGGCATGGGACCGGCGCCGGCGCCCGACAAGATCGACCGCTGGCTGATCAACGCCAGCAAGCAATACATCACGCTGCGCACCGGCGGCTCCTACATGCATCATGCCGACAGCTTTGCGCTCATTCGCGGCGGCCATCTCGATCTGTGCGTGCTCGGCGCCTTCCAGGTCGCCGAGAACGGCGATCTCGCCAATTGGGCGACATCGAACAACGACAGCGCGCCCGCCGTCGGCGGCGCCATGGACCTTGCCGCCGGCGCCAAGCAGGTCTGGGTGCTGATGGAGCACACGACCAAGAGCGGCGAGAGCCGTCTCGTTCATCGCTGCACCTATCCGCTGACCGCACTCGGTGTGGTCAAGCGCGTCTACACCAACCTCGCCGTGCTCGACGTCACGGCCGATGGCTTCGCGGTGCGCGACATGGTTGACGGTCTCACGCTCGCAGATTTGCAAGACGTGACCGACGCGCCGCTCGCGATGGCGAGTTAGAATTCCCGCTCGTCGCGCGCGTCGCAGAACCTCGTTCGCTATTTGCGGCCGAAATAATCGAACAAGTGCCGGCGCAGGAACGACATGACGCGGTCGCGGAAGTGGTTCCTGGGCCGCACGGGCGATTGCTGTAGCACCCGTGAGGGCAGCGGGCCGCCAAAAATATTGCGCGCGCGAATAAAATCCCAGACCAGTGGGCTGCGTTTGGCGATAGCCGCTTCGATCTCGTCGACCATGAAGCCGCCGACGATCTCCGGGGGCGGTGCGAACACCTCCGGCAAAACGTCCGACAATCCCGTGTCGGCGAGAATGTTCCAGCGCGACATGCCGCCGGTCAGCGGCGCCGGTATGCCGTACACGACGCGGCCGATGCGGCTCTCGCGCATCGCATAGGAGCAGAACGCACAAGGCTCCGCGTTCGAATAGATCGTGCAATCTTCCAGGCTCACTTGCTTGAGGATGTGGAAGGCCTGAGAGATGGCGAGAAATTCAGCGTGATGCGTAACGTTATGATCGTGCCTGACGGCGTTGGTCGCCTCGCAAACGATCTCTTCGCCACGGCAGATCACGGCCGCATAAGGATATTCGCCGCCGTCCGCCGCTTGCATCGCGAGCGCAAGGCAGCGCTCCATCATGGCGCGGTCGGCGGCATCGGGCATTTGGTTGACCGGCTTTCCCGTCGGCAATGCGATCCTTCTTCGAACTTTGACGTGTTCAAATGCCCGCGCGCTGCAAAAATTCCATGACGCGAGCGGGAGTGGATTCTTCGGTCTGTTGCTGCACCGGCATGTCCCAGTATTCCGATCGTGGCAGGCATTCCTCGAAATAGCGCGCGGCCGATGTCGCGTGAGCGGCATCATGCCCGGGCACGATAAGTGCGGGGATGTCGAGGCGCAAAAGGTCCTCGGGCTCGGCGCCGGGGGCGGTGTCGCGGTCGAACAGCGCCCGGCACATGCCGGTACAAATCAGCTTGTACGGATCGGGATTCTGCTCGGCATAGGCCGCGGCAAAGGCGCTGTCGCGCTTGATCACCGAGGCCCAGGGGCCGCCGCGCGGATCGGCGCCGAATGGCTTGCCTTCCTTGGTCACAAGCGCGGCGACGCCGGCTAGTCCTTGGCTCTGCACGAAGCTGAGGTGTTCGGCGAAACGCTGATGGCTCGACATGCGGTATTTGGCGCCGCCGACCGGCCAATAGAGGATCATGCTCGCGACCATCTCGGGATGCGCGACCGCGAAGGCTGCGACCGGCGAGCAGCCCATGCAGCCCCCCATGATGTGCGCGCGCTTGATACCGAGATGATCGAGCAGACCTTTGCCCTGCGCAACGTAATGCTGCCACGTGATGCGCTCGACGCGGCCGCCCGACTGACCGCATTCGCGGCGGTCGAACACGATGCAGGTGTAGGACTTCGGCAGGTGATCGAGCAGTTTGATCTTGGCGTAGACGCTTTGCGTCGACCAGGTTTCGATCACGGCGTTGAAGCCGCCGGGCGCATACATCAGGATCGGCGGCCCGGAGCCGATGACGTCGTAGCGTGTCGCGATGCCGTCGATGACCGTCGTCGGCATGGTCAGCCCTTGATCTGCCGGCCGGCGCGGGCGTCGGCGATCAGCGCGCCGAACGCTTCGAGGGCGGCTTTCGCGGTGTTGACATAGGTCTCGGTCTTGGAATCGAGCCACTTCTCCGCGTAGCCGATCGCGGTGTGTGCAAGCCGCACGCGGCCGTCGAGCCACGGCCCGCCGCCGAAGCCGCCGATCACCGGGATTTTGACCGCCTTGACGACGGCAGCGCCGGCGACCGGGCCCGAATTGGTGAAATCAAGGAGCGCCGCGCCCGCCTCCTCGAGGAGCTTCGCTTCCTCGACCAGTCTTGCTGCGGCTTCGGCAGTGGCCTGCGCGCCGGCCGAACTCTGCGCGCTATAGGGAATTCCGTACTTGATCGCGGTCTGCGGCGTCAGACCGAATTGCGCAAACACCGGAATGCCGGCGCGGGTCAGTGCGCGCACGACGTCGGGGAATTCGGATGCGGCATCCACCTTGACCATGTCGGCGCCGGCTTCCTTGACGAGACGGATCGCGGCGGCGAGCGCGCTGTCGACGCCTTGCTGCACCGGGCCGAAAGGAATATCGCAGCTCACCAGCGCGCGCTCGACGCCGCGGCGCACCGCCTTGCAGCACACCAGCATCTCATCCAGCGTCACTTCGAGCGGATTGGCGTGACCCCACAGGTTGACGCCCACCGAATTGCCGACTGAGACGAAATCAACGCCGGCGCGGTCGGCGATGCGCGCGATCTGATAATCCCAGGCGACGACGCCGATGCTTTTCTTGCCCTCGCGCTTCATCTGCACCAGCGCGGGAATTGTCATTTGGGCGTCCATGCTCCCTCTCTCTTGCTGCCGTAGCGTAGGGATGTCCTTTTAGCACGGCGGCCAAAAGCTTAAAGCCGTACCTCGCCGTCCATGATGCGTTGATGGAGCGCGCCGTCGAGGCGTACGAATGCGTGGTGCTTGCGATCGTTGAAATAGATCGCATCGCTCGTGCGGGCAGGATCGAATCCCTCGCGCACCAGGTCGCTTTTCTTCGGCTTGAACGTCGCGGTGAACTCCATCTCGCCGCGGATGCGCAGGAACAGCGGCCGCGCATAGTCCGGCAGCGAGCGCGCAAGGTGCGCGTAAAGCGCCGCGAGGTCGAGATCGCCCGCACCGGCGATCGCCGCCATGCCGGCACGGCCGTCGTATCCCGGCACCTCGACGCCGTAGACATTGGTGCCGGCAATGCCGGGAAAGCGGCCGATGACGTCGGCGATTTCGACCGTCGAGACATTCTCGCCTTTCCAGCGAAACGTATCGCCGAGACGGTCGACGAAATAGAAATAGCCGCGCCCGTCCTGCCGCATCAGATCGCCGGTGCGAAACCAGGCGTCGCCGTCCTCGAAGACGTCGCGCACGATCTTGCGCTCATCGTTCCGGCGCTCGTCGTCCGTCGTGTTGGCGTAACCTTCGAAGCGCGCGCCGGGCAGGGCCGGGTCGTGGGCCATTCGTCCGATCGCCTCTCCGGCTTCGTTGGGCTTGCACGCGATGCAGAAGCCGCGCGCGTTGCGCGACGGCTCGCCCGTGGCGGGATCAAGCGCGATCAGCGCCACGGGAAAACGACGGGCGAGGGCGCGCGGCAGGCGGCCGATGGCGCCCGGCTTGCCCTCGAAGTTGAACAGCAGCACGTTGCCTTCGGTCGAGGCGTAGAACTCGACGATATGCGGAATGCCAAAGCGGCTCTGAAACTCCTCCCAGATATCGAGACGAAGGCCGTTGCCGCAGATAAGCCGCAACCGATGCCGGCGTTCGTTCGGATCAGGCGGCGCGCGGACCAGATAACGGCAAAGTTCCCCAATGTACTGGAACAGAGTGCACTCGGTGCGCACGACATCGTCCCAGAATTCGCGCGCGGAAAATCTCTCGCGGATGTAGACCGATCCACCGGCCACCAGCAGAGCGCCGATCGCACAAACGCCGCCCGCGGTGTGATACATCGGCAGACAATCGTACATGCGGTCGGTTGGTTTGGTATTCATCACGCCGGCGAAGCCGTAACAGGCGAGCATCACCCGGTTGTGGTTGATGTTGGCGGCCTTCGGCAGTCCCGTCGTGCCGGATGTGTAGATATACAGGGCGCGATCCTCGATCGTGACCGGGCGGCGTTCGGCGAGATCAAGCATCCGGCCCGAAAGCGTTGCGATCTCACTGTCGAGATGAGGCGCAATCGTTTCGCTGGCGCCGTGGACCCAAAGTCTTGGCTGCGATGTCAGCAGCGGCCGAGCGCTCTCCCAGGCGTCGAGCAATTCAGCCGCGACGATGACATGCTTGGGCGCAACCGTGTCGATACAGTGAACGAGCGATGCGCCGGTGAGGTTGGTGTTGATGAGGGCGACGATGCCGCCAATTTTGCTCACGCCCAGCCAGATCGCGAGATACTCCGGGCGGTTCGGCATCATGAGACAGACGACGTCGCCTTTGCCGAGGTTCTGCGCCAGCCCCCACCGGGCATACTTGTTGGTGCGTTCGGCGAGGTCGCGATAGCTGAAAGTCTCGCGCGAGCCGAGAAGCGCCGGAGCCTCGCCAAAACGCTGCGCCAGTTCGTCGATGACGAAGGGCAGAATGCGCGAAGGGTGCTTGGCGATGGTCGCGGTGCGACGCAGGGAACGCGATACGCTCTGAAAAAAGACGATGTCGCCTTTGATACGTTCCCAGAGCCCCATGGCGCATGCGCCCGTTTGGTGCGCGCTCCCAAGCCGCCGCACCAGCTTTACGCTACCGCAAACTCCGGCGTCAGTTTGCCGGCGTCAGCTTGATCGGCGATTTGGCTTTGGCTTGTTTCTTGGCTGCCGGCGTCGTGCCGGTCGAAGTTGTTCCCAGATCGGGAGGCGGGCTTGCCGCGAGCGCAGATGACGACATCGGCGTCCACGGCTTGGCGCTGGAACTCTTGCCGCCAGTGGCCTTGCCGTCTTTGGCCTTGCCGTCTTTGGCCTTGCCATCTTTGGGCTTGGCGGAGGCCTTTTCGTCTTTGGGCTTCTCGTCCTTGGCCTTCGCCGCCGCCTTATGTTTCCCCTTTTTCCTGACGACATCTCCCACGGGATCGGGCGGCAGGTTCGCCAGCTCGGATTGCGTGCGCGTCGGCCCCGTATAGACGACGATCGGCGTCACCGGTCCGAGGTCGGAGAGAAGGTTGGCGTTTTTCGGCGTCGGCGTGCGCAAGGCCGAGAGCATGAAGGAGAACTGCGAGTTGGAATCGCCCGTGTTGCCGTTATTGGTGCCGCTGGCGTCGACGTCCTCGTCTTCCGAATGCTTGCGCTTGCGATGCGGCCCGCACATTTCATCTTTCAGATTTGGCGGATCGGCATTGATCGGCTGCAAGGCATTGACCGATCCGAGCGCCGGCGTCAGCCACGCGAGCGGATTTTGCGTGAACCCGCTCTCGAGCATCTCGGCCGCCTTCACGGCGCGTGAGGCGCCCGAGGGCGCGCCGAGCACGACGGCGATCAAGCGCTTGTTGTCGCGTTTGGCTGTGGCGACCAGATTGAATCCGGAGGCGCAGATGAAGCCGGTCTTCATGCCGTCCGCGCCGGGATAGCGGCCGAGCAGCGGGTTGTAGTTGCGAACGATGCGCTTGCCGAATTTGATCGCCGGGATGTGCCAGTAGAAACTGTACTCCGCAAAGTCGTGGTAAAGCGCGCGGGCAAGGATCGCGAGATCGCGGGCCGACGTGACGTGACCGTCGGCCGGCAGCCCGTTGGGATTGACGAAGTTCGATTCCGTCATGCCGAGCCGATGCGCCGTCTCGGTCATGTCGGCGGCAAAATTGTCGACCGACCCGTCAATGCCTTCGGCGAGCAGCACGGCCATGTCGTTGGCCGACTTCACCATCATCATCTTGATTGCGTTGTCGACGGTGATCTGCGTGCCGACGGCATATCCCATCTTGGTCGGCGCCTGGGAGTTGGCGTTGCGCGAAACCGTGAACAAGGTGTCGGGCGTGATGCGGTGATCCCTGATCGCCGTCAACGTTACATACAGCGTCATCAGCTTGGTCGTCGACGCCGGATACCAGGGATAAGTGGCATTCTCGGCGCGCAGCACTTTGCCGCTGTCGATGTCGACCAGGATCAGCGCTTCCGCCCGGGCGCGGCTGGCGGGAATAAAAGCTGCCAGCGCAACGGCCACCACTGCAGCAGCACATCGGCTGGTTTGGAAACCGGAGGCGAGGCGGAGCGCTAGCGCCCAAAAGGATTTCAGACCATGCACGTGTCGCGGTCCGTTTTGTTAGTCGGGGCCAAGGGATCGCCCGAAGGGTGATCAATGGGCCACGAAGGTTCACACAAGGTTCACGAAGCGCTGGCGCGTCGTTATCTAAACCAAAGCCACACTCGAACGCAAAGGCGAATACCGGTATCGTCGCGACGTGTGGATTGCCAGAGAAGCTGGCAACGAGAGCGTAAGCCAAGAAAAAGCGCCTAAATTTCGGCCGGCGAGGAACAATGTGGCAACGGAGGGTCTCATGACCGCATGCATCGTGGGTTGGGCCCATACCCCTTTCGGTAAGCTCGCCGGTGAAACCGTCGAAAGTCTGATCGTGCGGGTTGCCAACCAGGCGCTTGCGGATGCGGGCATCGCGGCAGAGGACGTCGACGAGATTGTGCTCGGACACTTCAACGCAGGCTTCTCCGCGCAGGACTTCACTGCATCGCTGGTGCTCCAGGCCTCGCCCGATCTCCGGTTCAAACGCGCGACGCGCGTCGAGAACGCCTGCGCGACCGGCTCCGCCGCCGTGCATGGCGGTTTGAAATCGATCGCTTCGCGATCGGCAAGAATCGTGCTCGTTGTCGGCGCCGAACAGATGACGACGACGCCGGGCCCCGAGGTCGGGCGTAATCTCCTCAAGGCATCCTACGTGCGGGAGGAGGCCGACATCGACGGTGGCTTCGCCGGTATTTTTGGGCAGATCGCCAGTCTTTACTTCCAGCGTTGGGGCGACCAATCGGACGCGCTCGCGCGCATCGCCGCCAAGAATCACAAGAACGGTGTCGGCAATCCTTACGCGCAGATCCGCAAGGACCTTGGCTACGAGTTCTGCCGCACCGAAAGCGACAAGAACCCGCGTGTCGCCGGGCCGCTCAAGCGCACGGACTGCTCGCTGGTATCGGACGGTGCCGCAGCCCTTGTGCTCACCGACGTGGAGACTGCGCTGAAGCTCGACAAAGCGATCGTGTTCCGCGCCGCGGAGCATGTGCAGGATTTCCTGCCGATGTCACGGCGCGACGTGCTCAAGTTCGAAGGTTGCGCAGTGGCCTGGAAGCGTGCGCTGGGGAGTGCCGGGATCGATCTGCGCGATCTGTCCTTTGCCGAGGTGCACGATTGTTTCACCATCGCCGAACTGATCGAGTATGAGGCCATGGGTCTTGTTCCGGAGGGGCAGGGGGCGCGCGCCATCGCCGACGGCATCGTCGCTCGCGACGGTCCGTTGCCGATCAATCCGTCCGGAGGCCTGAAGGCCAAAGGCCATCCGATCGGCGCCACCGGCGTGTCGATGCACGCTCTCGCCGCGATGCAACTGACCGGCACGGCCGGCGACATGCAGATCAAGAATGCCCGGCTTGGCGGCATCTACAATATGGGCGGCACCGCGGTCGCAAATTACGTCAGCATCCTGGAGCGGCTGCGGTGAGACTCACGTCTCGACCAGCCGGCTTTCATTCGTGGCCGTAACCGCAGGCTTGCTTTGCCCTTCCGCTCCAAACTGAGCCTGCACCAGTTCGGCGAAGTAGCCGCCGCGCCGCAAAAGCTCGTCGTAGGTGCCGGTTTCAACGATGCGACCATTCTGGAACAACATGATCCGCGTCGCACTGCGCACCGTGGTAAGCCGATGCGCGATGACGAAGGTGGTGCGGCCCTTCATGACTTCTTCGAGCGCCTTTTGCAGCCGCGCTTCAGTGAGCGGATCGAGCGCGCTCGTCGCTTCGTCGAGAATGAGTATCGGCGGGTCCTTCAGCAGCGCGCGCGCGATCGCAATCCGCTGGCGTTCGCCGCCCGAAAGCAGCCGTCCGCGTTCGCCGATGCGCGCCTCCAGCCCGTCGGGATTGCGATCGATGAAATCGAGCGCTTGGGCGCGAGCTGCCGCGTCGCGCATTTCAACATCGGTCGCGTCCGGCTTGCCGACCCGCAGATTTTCGGCGATCGAGCGATCAAACAGCAGTGTTTCCTGAAAGACCACGCCGATATTGCGGCGCAGACCGGTCAATGTCAGCGCACGAATGTCCATCCCGTCGACTGTGATCGCACCGGATTGCGGATCGAACGCGCGATGCAGCAGCGCCAGCGCCGTCGATTTGCCGCTTCCGGTCGGGCCGACCAGCGCCACGGTCTCGCCGGGCAGCGCCGTGAAATTCAAATCGGCGACGGCCGAGCGCTTGCCGTCATAGGAAAAAGAGACGTCCTTGAACTCGACAAGACCGCGCACGCGGCCGGGATCGATCGCATCCGGCCGATCGCGCACTGCTGGCACGGTGTCGAGCACGCCAAAAAACTCGTAGAGTCTCGGCGCGTCCATGAACAGCCGGTTGCAGAAGCCCACCACCTGTTCAAGCCGGGCGATCAACAGCGACGCAATGCTCATGAAACTGACGATCTCGCCGACTGAGGCGAGCCCGACCAGCTTGAGATAGGTTCCGACCAAAAGGATCACCAGCAACGTGAATGTGGTCGCCGCTCGTGTCAGCACGGCGGCCACCGCCCACCACGACAGCACGGGCATCTGTGCACGCAGCAATGAATTCACCAGGCTTCGCAGCAGCGAGACTTCCAGTTCGATACGGGCGAAGCTCTGCACCACTGCGACATTGCCCAGCGCGTCGGCCGCGGTTTCAGCCAAGTCGGAATAATGCTTCTCGACGGAGCGCTGCATCGCGTCGGCCTTGCGCATGACCAGCGCCGTCAGCGTGGTGAAAGCGACGCACAACACCAAGCAGCGGCAGCGCCAGCCGCCAGTTGAGCACCATTGTCGTCGGCAGCAGCACGAAGATGAAAACGAATGCCGCGAAATGCTCGCGAAAGAACGACACCCACAGCCACCACAGCGTGTCGGTGCCGGTCAGCATCACCTTCAACTGCCGCCCGGAATGCGCTTCGGAATGGTAGGCGAGCGGAAGCTGGAGCACATGCTCGAAGTAATCCGCCAGCACCAGGTTGCGGCGCTGGTGCGCCAGCCGATCGGCAAACCACGCAACCAGCGCGCCGGCGACGATGATGAACAAGCCGAAGCCGACCCATGCGCTGATCAGCGGCGCAAGCGCGAGCGCCGCCGCCTCCAAACCTGCCGGCAGCGCGCCCGACAAGGCATCGATGATGCGGCCGAATAGGACGGGCTCGATGAATTGCGCGACCGCGAGTGCAATATTGGCGAGCGCAAGGATGGCCGCCAGTCGCGCTTCGGACTCGAGCAGGCCAAGCACGCGAAGGTAGATTCGAATAAACGACATTGTGGTTCCCGCCAGTGCCGTTTCAGCACTTTAGCATCGCTGTCATGAAACATGGCATCCAAGTTCCCCCTCGTTTTCGTGGTCGCGCAGGGGGGCGGAAATGTGTAATTCTGAGTGCGATGCTAGGCCGTGTGGTGGATGAGCCAGGATTGCGCTGGCTGGAGGGCGACGCCACGCTGCCGAGCGCAGGGGAAGCGCATGACAAATATACCGACCGACTTGCTGCGCACGTTCGTCCTGGTCGTGGATTTGCGCAGTTTTACGCGTGCCGCCAAGGCACAGGGTATGACACAGCCGGCAGTGAGCGCGCAGATCAGGCGGCTGCAAGGCCTCTTGGGTGCCGAGCTTTTCAACAAAAGTGCACCCGGCGTCAACCTTACGCCGATGGGTGAGCAGGTGATCAGTTACGCCCGACGCATGCTATCGGTGAACGATCACATCCTGCAGATTGCCAGCCCGAATTCCGCCACCCAGCTGGTGCGCGTCGGCGTGCCCGGCGATTGCATGGGGGCGGAGTTGGGGCGCATCCTGGCGGCAACGCGCAGTCGATGGCCCAACCTGCGCTTTACAGTGCAGGGCGGCGGTCAGCGGCGGCTGCTGAAATGCCTCAAAGACGACGAGGTTGATATTGTGCTTGCGCTCGTTCTCGACGAGCCCGAGGATGCACGTCACTATTGGACCGAAGAACTTGTTTGGGTGCGCGGGAAAGCGACCCAGCTCGATCCCAACGAGCCCGTCCCGCTGATTTCATACCAGGATTATTGCCTGTGCCACCGCGTCGGCGCAGCGGCCCTTGAGAAGGCCGGCCGCACCGCGGAGCTCGCCTTCCGCGCATCCAATGCCGAAGCGCTGCGCAGCGCGGTCGTCGCCGGTTTGGGTGTGATGGTGGTTCCTCGCCGCCGCATCCCAGCCGAACTGGAGATTTGGGAAGACGGCCCGTTGCCGCCGCTGCCCCTCGTGTTCTGCGGTATCTTTGTCGGCGAGGGTGCGGGCAGCAATCAGTTCAATGCACTTGCGGATCATATTGCGCAGACGTTGCAGCCCGTTCCGGAGGCGTCCAACGCGATAATGCTCGCGTCGCGGCGCGCAGTGCAGCCGGCAGCGGCGCCCTCTTCGATCTGAGCTTACGAGCGTTCATTCAGCCCCCTTGACGCGTTGGAGCTTGGCTCTGTATTAAACCAATCGGTTATTTAACCGGATGGTTTATGACAAACCTCGACGCCATATTTTCCGCGCTCGCCGATCCCACCCGGCGCGCCATCCTGGCCCGACTCGCGCTTGGCGAAACCTCCGTCATCGAGTTGGCAAAGCCATTTGCAATGAGCCTGCCGGCGGTCTCCAAGCATCTCAAAGTCCTGGAACGCGCCGGCCTGATTTCCCGAGGACGCGAGGCGCAATGGCGACCCTGCCGCATCGAGCCGCGCGCTCTCAAAGGCGTCGACGATTGGCTCGAACACTATCGCCGGTTTTTCGACGAGAGCTTCGATCGCCTCGACGTCTATCTACAAAAGCTCCAGGCGGAGGAAGCGAAAGCCAAGGATGCCGGGACGGCAAAATCCGCATCCGGAAAAACCAGATCGAAAACCAAGTCGACATCCAAGTCGACATTCAGGGACAAGGACCATGGCCGAACAAAGTAGCCTCGACCTCGATCGAGACCCGCGCTCCATCGTCGGCGTGCGCGTGTTCAACGCCCCGCGGGAATTGGTCTTTTCGGTATGGACCGATCCCAAACATCTGGCGCAATGGTGGGGACCGAACGGCTTCACCACCACGACGCACAGTTTCGATATGCGCCCGGGAGGCGTCTGGCGTTTCGTCATGCACGGGCCGGACGGCCGCGACTATCAGAACCGGATCACGTTCGAAGAAATCGTGCCGCCCGAGCGCATCGTTTACCGCCATGGCGGCGGCGAGGACGTCGAGCCGGTTCAGTTCCGGCAGACGGTCATTTTCGAAGACCTTGGCGGGCGGACGCGTATCACATGGCGCGGTGACTTCCCGTCAGCGGCCGAACGCGACCGGGTTATCAAAGAATACGGCGCCGACAAGGGTTTGGTGCAGACGTTGAGCCGGCTCGCCGATTATGTGGCGGCGCAGACAGCCTGATCCCTGCGCACATCGAGAAGGAGGCCAGCATGCCAAGGGTGTCCGTGCGCGCGTTCGCGCTTTCGCTTGACGGCTTCGGTGCCGGGCCTGACCAGAGCCTGGAGAATCCGCTCGGCGTGAACGGCATGGAGCTGCACGAATGGGCCTTCAAGACTCGTACCTTCCGCACGATGTTCGGCCAGCAGGGTGGCGAGACTGATGTCGACGACCAATTTGCTGCGCGAAGCTTCGAGAACGTTGGCGTCTGGATAATCGGTCGCAACATGTTCGGCCCGATCAGGGGCCCATGGCCGGACGAGAGCTGGAAAGGCTGGTGGGGCAGCAACCCGCCCTATCATGTGCCGGTCTTCGTGCTCACCCATCATGCGCGCGCGCCTCTCGTTATGGAGGGCGGCACGACTTTCCATTTCGTCACGGACGGACTTGAATCAGCGCTGCAGCAGGCGCAGGGCGTCGCCAAAGCCAAGGACATCCGGATCGGCGGTGGCATTGCAACAATCAAACAGTGCCTGCGCGCTCGCTTGATCGACGAGATGCATCTCGCCATCGTGCCGATCTTTCTCGGCGCAGGTGAGAATTTCTTCGCTGGTCTCGATCTGCGCGCTCTCGGCTATGCCTGCGTCGAGCGTGTGGCGACGCCCGGTGCGTTTCATCTCATCGTGCGAAAGGAGCGTTAGGGCCAAAAAAATTTTACGTCGGTCTGTCGATCGGGAGCGCGATTGTTCGTCCTTGGAGCAGACGTAAGGAGGCGATCGATGCAGGACGCGCTGCTGATCTACTATTGCATCATCAACATGCGACACGCCGGTTACTTGCGTGTCGGGGGCGAATTCATGCAACGGGTGAAGGCGGGGTATACATTGGTCCGGTCATTGCTGCCACGAGCGGCCCGTCAAGGCGCGCCGCAACGACTGATGTCTTCAGCGGACGGCGCCATCGATCTCGCGCTGCAAACGGTATTGACGGAACTTTTGCGGCAACTTGAAACCTATGTCGCTTCAATAGCATGACTTCCTGCAGTGGCCTGGAAACAAAATTTTCGAAGCCCTGTCGGATCGGGGCATAGTCAATCGTCCTTGGCGTGAGGAGAGGTGTCGCCATGCTCTATGCGCTGCTGTGTTACCACGACGAGGCCTTAATCAATTCCTGGACCAAGGAGGAGGACGATGCGGTTCTGGCCAAAAGGGCCAAGGTGACGGACAAGCTTGCGGCGAACGGCAAACTCGGCCCGGCGATCCGCCTGATGCCAACGACTGCGGCCACGACGGTGCGGTCGGGTCGCGAGCCCTTCGTCATCGACGGACCGTTTGCGGAGTCCAAGGAACAGCTTCTCGGCTTCTACATCGTGGATTGCGCCTCGCTCGAGGAAGCCATCGAGTTGGCCAAGCAAATAGGACGCGACGAAAGCGGCGCGTTCGAAATCCGTCCCCTCAAACTGTTCCTGCCCGGAGGCAAAGTCGCGTGACCGCCGTGGCCTGGATCGACCCCGTCGTCAGGTCGGCGCGTCCGCAGGCCGTCAGCGCGTTGCTTCGCTATTTCCGTAACCTGGACCAGGCCGAGGAAGCGTTCCAGGAAGCGTGCTTGCGGGCCTTGCAGAATTGGCCGATCAACGGACCGCCCCGCGATCCGACGGCTTGGCTTATTCTGGTCGGACGCAATATCGCGATCGACGATGCACGGCGTCGGAACAAAAGCCAGCCGCTGCCGGACGATGCCGCCATATCCGATCTCGGCGATGCCGAGGCGGACCTCGCCGAGCGGCTCGACAATTCCCATTACCGCGACGATGTGCTGCGGCTTCTGTTCATCTGCTGCCATCCCGATCTGCCCGCCGTGCAGCAAATTGCGCTGGCGCTCCGCGTCGTTTCCGGACTGTCGGTCAAGGAGATCGCGCGCGCCTTTCTGGTGAGCGATGCCGCCATGGAGCAGCGGATCACTCGCGCCAAAAGCCGCGTGGCGCAGGCGGAAGTTCCATTCGAGACGCTGGGCGCAGTCGAGCGGGCGGAACGTCTCGCCGCCGTCGCCGCCATGATCTATCTGATCTTCAACGAAGGCTATTCGGCAAGCGGCGGCACGGTGCATGTCCGCATTCCGCTTTGCGAAGAAGCCATCCGCTTGTCACGTCTCCTGCTCAGACTGTTCCCGAGCGAGCCGGAGATCATGGGTCTCACCGCCCTGCTGCTTATTCAGCACGCGCGCGCGGCGGCTCGCCTCGATGCCGATGGCGCGATCACTCTGCTCGCGGACCAGGACCGGCGCCTGTGGAACCGCGACATGATCGCGGAGGGGCACGCCTTGATCGAGAAAGCTGTTCGCCATCGGCATCCCGGGCCTTATCAGGTCCAGGCCGCCATCGCCGGTGTTCATGCTCATGCCGCAAAGTCCGAGGATACCGATTGGGCTGAGATCAATCAGCACTACGCGACGTTGGAGCGGCTGCAGCCATCGCCGGTGGTGACGCTCAACCGCGCCGTCGCCGTCAGCAAAGTGCAAGGCCCGGAGGCGGCGTTGGCGATGATCGAGCCTCTGGCCGGGCTGCTCGCCGGCTATTTCCATTATTTCGGCGTCAAGGGCGGGCTGCTGATGCAGCTTGGCCGCGCCGATGCGGCCCGCGTTGCGTTCGGCCAGGCGATCGCGCTTGCCCGCACGCCGGCGGAAGCCGCTCACATTCGGCTCCATCTCGATCGCCTGATGAAAGAAAGCCAACCGGCATGAAAAAATCTTCGCCGGACTGTCGGGATGCCGCGCTTCTGTACGTCCTTTGGGCATAAGAGCGCTTTCGTTCACACAGCAAGGAAAGGAACAAGGTCATGCAGGTTCAACCCTATCTGTTCTTCGACGGCCGCTGCGATGAGGCCTTGGAGTTCTACAAGAAAACTGTCGGCGCCAAGGTCGGCATGCTGATGCGCTTCAAGGATGCCCCGGACCCGACGATGTGCAATCCGGGCTCCGAGAACAAGGTGATGCACAGCCAATTCCAGATTGGCGACACGACAGTGCTGGCTTCCGACGGCCGCAATCAGGGTCAGCCGAAGTTCGAAGGCTTTGCCCTGACGATAGCGGCGAAGGACGAGGGGGAGGCCGACAAGATATTCGCGGCGCTCTCCGACGGCGGCAAGGTGACGATGCCGATGACCAAGACCTTCTTCTCGCCGCGCTTCGGCATGCTCGCTGACAAGTTCGGCGTCGGCTGGATGATCCTCGTCGCGCAGTGAGCGCACGATCGACAGACGCCAAGTTTTGGAGAGCGGCATGTTTGCTGAAGCGAAAAGCAGCGACTTCGTTATCTCGCGGGTGTTCGACGCGCCGCGCGATCTGGTCTGGAAGTGTTTCACGGAGCCGAACCGGATGGCGCAATGGTGGGGTCCGAAGGGCTCCACCATCGTTGCCTCAAAAATGGATCTCCGTATCGGCGGAACTTACCACGGCGCGATGCGCGATCCCGGCGGCAACGTGATGTGGGCCAAATTCGTCTATCGCGAAATCGTTGAGCCGGAACGCCTCGTATGGGTGCACTCGTTTTCGGACGAAGCGGGCGGCCTCACGCGGCATCCGCTGAGCCCGACCTGGCCGCTCGAGATGCTCACGACAGTCGCGTTCGACGAACCAATCCGCGGTCAGACCGGTGTTACGATTCGATGGTCGCCGATCAACGCATCCACGGACGAACAAAAAACCTTCGATGCGGCACACGACAGCATGCGGGGCGGCTGGGGCAGCACGTTCGATCGACTCGCTGCGTACGTAGCGACCTCGAAATAGCACCGCCGTTCAATATCTCGCCGGCCAAGATAGAAGGAAGAACCATCATGCCGACAATCGCTCAGAAAATCACGCCTTGCCTGTGGTTCGACACGCAAGCCGAGGAGGCGGCGAAGTTCTACACCTCGGTCTTTGATAATTCCCGGATCAAGCACATCAGCCGCTATGGCAAGGCCGGCCGCGAGGTGCACGGTAAAGAACCCGGTTCCGTCATGGTCGTCGCGTTCGAGATCGCCGGGCAAACCTTCACCGCCCTCAACGGTGGCCCGCAATTCAAGTTCACCGAAGCGATTTCGCTTCAGGTCATGTGCGACACGCAGCAAGAGATCGATCATTTCTGGAGCAAACTTTCCGAAGGCGGCCAGGAAGGCCCCTGCGGCTGGCTCAAGGACAAGTACGGCCTGTCCTGGCAGATCGTGCCATCCGCTTTGTCGCAGATGATGACGGACGCCGACGGCGCAAAGTCCGATCGGGTCATGGATGCTGTCATGAAAATGAAGAAGTTCGATCTGAACGCGCTCGAACGGGCCGGCGCTGGTCAAGCTTGAGGCGCCGTCTCGGTGCGTACCAACTAAAGAGGGAGTGACAGATGATTACCAGCATTCTCGTCGTCGTCGCCGTGCTGATTGCCGGGCTGCTGGTTTACGCCGCGACAAAGCCGGACAAGTTCGCGATTCGCCGCTCGGTGCTGATCGCCGCGCCGCCCGAAAGGATCTTTCCGATGATCGATGACCTGCATGCCCAGTCGGCATGGTCGCCATTCGAGAAGGATCCGAACATGAAACGCACCCACAGTGGCGCTCCCCATGGCAGGGGCGCCGTTTACGCGTGGGACGGTAACCGGCAGGTCGGTGCAGGGCGCATCACGATTACCGACTCGGTGCCGCCGTCGAAGATCACGTTGCTTCTGGAGATGTTCCGGCCCTTCAAGGCGGAAAATACGGTCGAGTTCACGCTGGACCGAAAAGGCAGCGGCACCAGCGTCACAACCAGCGTCACCTGGGCCATGCAGGGCCGGCAGCCCTATATGGGAAAGCTCATGAGCGTGTTCATGGATTGCGACAAGATGGTTGGTTGCCAGTTCGAGGAAGGGCTCAGCAAGCTCAAAGCGCTCGTCGAAACGCCACCCAGCAGCGTCGCCGCGGAGTAACTGGTGGCAGGATGAACTCTACCGATCCGCCGTCTCCGGCAGGAACGACGGGTCGAAGACGTCGGCGGCCTTATTCTTCGCCTTGAACGGGTAGGCCATCGCAAGCTGGTCGATCGCTGCAGCAAACCGTGTCGGGTCGATGCGCCCAAAACCGTTCGCCTTCACCGCTGCGGTAACAATGTTGTCGCGGATGGCCATGCGGAGGCGGCCGAGTTCGACGTCCTTGTTGGCGCCATCCATCCGGCGGACCACCGAATCGATCGCCAAAGCCGGATCGTGCACCGTATCCTTCAGCGCTCTCGTGTACGCGCGCAGCAGCCCTCTGACCGCCTCCGGCTTCGCCGCGGCAAAATTCGGTGCGACCATGATGGCGTTGCCGTAAAGCTCGACTCCGAAATCGGCCATGAGCAGGACGACGAGGTCGTCCTTTGGCACGCCGCGCTCCTTGAGGTCGACATAGGAAATGAACGAATAGCCGGTGACGGCGTCCACTTCGCCGGCTGCGAGCATCGGCTCGCGAACGGGCAAGCCGACATTCTCGATCGTGACCTTGGCGGTGTCGATGCCGTTGACCCGCGCGAAGATAGGCCATTGCGCAAACGTGCCTTCGGCGGACGGCGCGCCGAGCTTTTTGCCCTCGAGATCTTTCGGCGCGGCGATGCCGTGGCTCCTGCGCGCGATGATCGCATAGGGGGGCTTGTCAAAAACGATGAACAGGGCCTTGATCGGCGTGTCGGGTTTGGCGTCACGGAACTTGATCAGCAGATTGATATCGGCCACGCCCATGTCGTAGTTGCCGGACGCGAGGCGGTTGATGGGGTCGAGGGGACCGTTGGCGCCGTCGATGGTGACGTCGAGCCCTTCGGCCTTGAAGTAGCCCTTGTCGACCGCGAGGAAGAAGGGCGCTGCCGGTCCGTCGATCTTGCGGTCGAGCGTGAAATGGATCGCCGTTTCGGCCGATGCTGATGCCGACCCCGACAGCGCGGCGGACAGCGCGAGCATGGGCCAGGCGAGCCGGGTGAGGTCGACGATGGCCATGCACGGTCCTTTATTCTTTGACGCGATACGCCCGTCCGTGACTGCACCGCGGCCCGGCATTGCGGCTCGTCTCTTGCGATCCGATAAAATACATGCCGACGCAAAGGGCAAGCAGAAGCTGCGGACGCGGCTGACGCAAATGCGCACATCGCTAACGAAGCCGTTCACCCCGGATTCGCTTGCAGCCATTGGTGAGCCGCCATGATGAGCGCCGCAAAGTTGCCGCCGTTTCGGGCGCCGTTTGCGCCCCCGGACGCAGACCTCGCGGCGGATTTCCTCGACGACGCCACGCGCGACAATGCCGCGGAAAATCGGATCGACGCCCGTGCGCGGCGCCTGGTCGAGGCGATCCGCGCCAGGGCTGGTGGTCTCGGTGGTGTCGAGGATTTCCTGCATGCCTATTCGCTCTCCACCAAGGAGGGGCTCGCCCTCATGGTGCTGGCCGAGGCGCTGCTGCGCGTGCCGGACTCGGCAACTGCCGACCGCCTGATCGAGGACAAACTCGCCGCCGGCCGATGGCTCGAAAGCGACGTGAAATCGACGGCGATCCTGGTTTCAGCCTCAGCGTGGACGCTCGGCCTTGCGGCTCGGATCATCCATCCGGGCGAGACCCCGGAGACGATCCTCGACAATGTCGTCAGGCGGCTTGGGCTACCGGCAATGCGTACGGCGACACGCCAGGCGATGCGGCTGATCGGGTCGCACTTCGTCCTTGGTCAGACCATCGACGAGGCGCTGGCACGAGCGAAGAGCCACGGCGAATTTCGTTATTCGTTCGACATGCTTGGCGAGGGCGCCCGCACCGCAACCGACGCCGACAAATATTGGGAGGCGTACGCTGCAGCAATTGCAGCCATCGGCGCCAGTGCCGGCAACGCGACGCCGCCGTTGCGGCCGGGCATCTCGGTCAAGCTCTCGGCGCTGCATCCGCGCTATGAGGCGATCTCGCGCGAGCGCGTGCTCACGGAGCTCGTGCCGCGTCTTCTTGAACTGGCGCGGCTCGCCAAGGCGCATGACCTTCAGTTCACCGTCGATGCCGAGGAGGCCGACCGGCTCGAACTGTCGCTCGACGTCGTCGGCGCCGTACTGGGCGATCCGTCGCTCGGCGGCTGGGATGGATTCGGCTTGGCGGTGCAGGCGTATCAGAAGCGAGCCCCGCATGTGATCGACTGGATCGAGGCTGCGGCGACCGCGACCGGCCGCAGGCTCACCGTTCGACTGGTCAAGGGCGCCTATTGGGATACCGAGATCAAGCGCGGGCAGGAGCGTGGCCTTTCCGACTATCCGGTGTTCACGCGCAAGGCGATGACCGATCTCTGTTACATGGCCTGCGTGCGCAAGCTGCTCGCCGCGCGACCGCGACTTTACCCGCAATTCGCCACCCACAACGCACTGACTGTCGCGAGCGTGATCGAGGACGCCGGCAGCGTCGGCGGCTATGAATTCCAGCGTCTCCACGGTATGGGCGAGGCGCTTTACGAGGCCCTGATTGGCGAATTGCCCGACGCAGCCTGCCGGGTCTATGCGCCGGTCGGCGGCCATCGCGACCTGCTCGCCTATCTGGTGCGGCGGCTTCTGGAGAATGGCGCCAATTCCTCCTTCGTGTCGGTCGCCGCCGATGCCGGCGTGCCGATCGAGGAGATCCTGCGACGTCCGCAGAGCCGGATCGCCGGTCCCAGCGAAGCGCGCAATCGCAGCATTCCGCTGCCGCGTGACCTTTATCAGCCTGAGCGGCGCAACGCGGCTGGGATCGAATTCGGCGACAGCGCAAGCCTCGACGCGCTACTCGCCGACGTGCGCTCAGGCGCCGCGCCCGCGGCGGAAGCCGCGCCGCTCATCGACGGCGTCGCGTTGTCTGGGGTGGAACGCACTGTGATTTCGCCGATCGACGGTAGCACCGTGGGCATTGTGCGCGAGGCCGATGAGGTGATCGCGCGGGCCGCGATGGCGGCGGCCCAGGCTGGTTTTCCGTCCTGGACGGCAACTCTGATCGCGGAGCGGGCGGCGTTGCTCGATCGTGCCGCGGATCGGCTCGAAGACAATCGCGGCCGGCTCATCGCCCTGCTGCAGTTTGAGGCCGGCAAGACGCTCGACGATGCCCTCGCGGAGGTGCGCGAGGCGGTCGACTATTGCCGCTACTATGCGGCGCAGGCACGTGCATCGCTGGCGCCGCAGCCAATGCCGGGACCGACTGGCGAGAGTAATGAATTACGGTATCGCGGCCGCGGCGTCTTCGTCTGTATCAGTCCATGGAACTTTCCGCTCGCGATCTTCCTCGGCCAAGTGAGCGCCGCGCTCGTCGCCGGCAATGCGGTCGTCGCCAAGCCCGCGGAGCAGACGCCGCTGATCGCTGCGTTCGCCATCGCGCTCCTGCACAAATCCGGCGTGCCCTCAACGGCGCTGCATTTCGTGCCCGGTGACGGCGCGGTTGGCGCGAGCCTTGTTGCCGACCCGCGCACCGCAGGGGTTGTGTTCACCGGCTCGACTGAAGTCGGCCGGACAATCAATCGCGCGCTCGCCGAAAAGTCGGGACCGATCGTGCCCCTTATCGCCGAAACCGGCGGCATCAATGCCATGATCGTCGATGCCACGGCGTTGCCGGAGCAGGTGACGGATGACGTCGTCACGTCGGCCTTTCGCTCCGCAGGCCAGCGCTGCTCGGCGTTGCGTCTGCTGTGCCTTCAAGACGACGTCGCGGAGCGGATGCTGGACATGCTGATCGGCGCGGCGAGCGAACTCAAACTTGGCGACCCGCGCGAGGTGGCAACGCATGTCGGACCCGTCATCGACGCCGAGGCCAAACAAAAGCTCGACCGCTGGATTGGCGATATGGCGCATGCCGGGCTTGTGCGTTCGCGCGGCGAGCATGTCCTTCCTGCCGCCGGCACTTACGTCGCGCCGACCGTGATCGAACTCGACCGCGCCCGTGATCTGAAGGACGAAGTGTTCGGCCCGGTGCTGCACGTCGTACGCTGGCGGGCGGACGACCTGGATGCGCTCCTCGACGACATCGCGGGGAATGGCACCGCGCTGACGCTCGGCGTGCATTCGCGGATCGACCTGACGGTCGATCGCGTTGTCGCCCGCCTTTGCAACGGCAATGTCTACGTCAACCGCAACATGATCGGAGCCGTTGTCGGCACCCAGCCATTTGGCGGCACTCATCTTTCCGGCACCGGGCCTAAGGCTGGCGGGCCGAATTATCTCCGCCGTTTCACGACCGAGCAGGTCGTGACCGTCAACACGGCAGCCGCAGGCGGCAACGCCAGCCTGCTGGCGCAGGACGAGTAAAATCACAGAGGGCAGGCCGCATTAACACAATCGCGACAAGATCGCGCTATTCTGATGGGCGATGCCTGATTCGATCACACGCCTCTACCAAGCCGCCCTCGCTTGCCGTCACGACGATCCGTCGACCTCGCGGACCGCGCGGCTGTTGCGCTCGGGCCGCAGCAAGATGGCGAAAAAGCTCGCCGAAGAGGCAGTCGAGGTGGTGATCGACGCCATGAACGGCGACCGCGAGGCGGTCATCAAGGAAAGCGCCGATCTCATTTACAATTTGGTGGTGCTATGGACCGCCACCGGCATCCGCCCGGAAGAAGTCTGGAAGGAGATGGACCGCCGCGAGCGGCTCCTTGGCATCGCCGAAAAGGTGCCGAAGAAGAAGCTTATTGAGGACAGTTCGCGCCGCAAGGTTGTCATTCTTGAGGGCCGCCGCGCTCGCAAGAGGCGCTGAGGGCCGCTGCCGGTCGCCCTGCCGCGCCGTCTGCCCGCTCAGGTGGACATCCGCTCCCCCAGCCGCTAAGCAGCCGTCCCATGCTCCGCCGCCTGTATGATTGGTGCGTGAACGCCGCGGGCAAACCGCATGCGTCCTTGATTTTGGGCTGCGTGTCGTTCGCCGAAAGCTCGTTCTTTCCAGCGCCCCCCGACATCATGCTGATCCCGATGGCGTTGGCGCGGCCAGACCGAGCCTGGTATTTCGCTACTCTCTGCACCGTGACTTCAGTGGCCGGCGGCCTTCTTGGCTATTTCATCGGCTCGGAACTGTACGCCACCGTCGGGCAGTGGCTGATCCATCTTTACGGCTATGGCGGCAAGGTCGAGGCGTTTCGCGAAGCCTATGCGCAATACGGCGCCTGGATCATCCTGCTCAAAGGGCTGACCCCGATCCCTTATAAGATCGTGACCATCACCTCGGGCTTTGCCGGATTCAGCATTGGCCTGTTCGTTGTCATGTCGATCATTTCGCGCGGCATGCGATTTTTTTTCATCGCGTTTTTGCTCAACCGTTATGGCGACCGCGCCCGCAGCATCATCGAGGAGAGGCTGGGCTTCTGGGTGGGTCTCAGCGCGGTCCTCATTGTGGTTGGCTTTATCATCGTGGTGCGCGTATTCTGACGCTATTGGCGTCGTTTTTGATGTGCAGGACAGCCACAGGCTGCGGGCCGGTCGGCCCAGCCTAAATCGAGTTGGCCACGACGGATTGGCCATGACGCGTTCTGACAACGCACGGTGCTCTTGGGCAGTGGTCGGGCTTCTGGCGGTATTGTCGTCGGCGGTGACGACTTCGGCTTTTGCCGTAGACGGCCAAGCCCCGCCGGACGGTGCTGCCGCAGGCGCCACGGCGCCCGCCACTCCGCCGGCGGAGAATTCTGCTCCGGCGCCGCGCGGATTGTTCGCGACGCAACCGACTACAGCCGACAAGCCGGGATTTTTCCAGTCGATGGGCCGCTGGTGGAACGAGTCCATCGCCAACTTCAACGCCCAGATGAAGGACGCGAAGCAGAAGCTCGAAGACTTCAACAAGAAGCAGGATCAGGCCGCGAAGGACGCCGCTGCGGCCACCCAAGAGGCGATGAAGAACGCCATGCAGGCGACCAAGGACGCGGCGACCGCAATGGTAAAGCTGCCCAATACGCACGTGATCGAAATCCGCGATCGCTGCCAGAACGCGCCGAACGGCGCTCCCGACTGCCAGACGGCGGCGACGAACGCTTGCCACACCAAGGGTTTCGATATCGGCAAACCCCTTGATATCCAGACATCGCAAGAATGCCCGGCCGCCGTCATCTTGTCTGGGCGAAGCCCGACCGCAGGCGAGTGCCCGCCGCGGACGATGCTGCTGCGCGCGGTCTGTCAATGAACCCGCCCTGAAATCCGGACGACCAAGACAGCGCGCCATCAGCAAACATGCTAATCCCCCATCACGCGCGTCTCGGGTTGTAACCGGAGAAACCAGGATGATGGTTGCACGGAAGCTCACACTGGCCGCTGCGCGGCGGATGTGCTCATCGCGGTGGGTTTCGGCAAGGAAAATCTGAAATTCCCCGGCGAGCCATTCGCCGACCAGAACCGTCGCGTGCAGATCGTCAATACCGAAATCAAGGCCACCGCGACGCTCCGACAATAACGTGATTAAATCCGTCCGCACGACGGCGTCGGCTCGCACGTCGTCGCGAGATCACATATTCAAATCGGGTGGAACGCGAGCCTAAGGGGAGCCTCAATCGCCATGATGTCAGACGCGGATCGCAGCAAGGCCGCCGATATTCTCATCGCCGCCGAAAAGGAGCGCAAACAGGCCGTTCAACTGACCAAGACCTGGCCCGGCATCACGATGGAGGATGCCTATGCGATCTCGACCGAGGTGGCCAATCGCAAGATCAAAGCCGGTGCGAAACTCATCGGACACAAGGTTGGCCTGACCTCGAAGGCCATGCAGCGCTCCTCCCAGATCGACGAACCGGATTACGGCCACCTGCTCGACAACATGATGATCGCCGATGGCGCCAGCGTTCCGCACGCCAATTACTGTCTGCCGCGTGTCGAGGTTGAGCTCGCCTTCGTCATGGGCAAACCGCTCAAGGGTCCCGGCATCGGTCTGCCCGATGTGCTGCGCGCGACCGAATATGTCGTTCCGGCGATCGAAATCGTTGACGCGCGGCTGCAGGATCCGCGGAAGATTTTCGACACCGTGTCGGACAACGGCGCGGCGGCCGGCATCGTCATCGGCGGCCGGCCGGTCGGACCGCTCGAAGTCGATCTGCGCTGGGTCGGCGGCATCATGTATCGCAATGCCGAAATCGAGGAGACCGGCGTCGCCGCCGGCGTGCTCGGCCATCCGGCGCTCGGCGTGGCGTGGCTCGCCAACAAACTCGGCCAGCACGGCGTCACGCTGGAGCCGGGACATCTGGTGCTCGCCGGCTCGTTTACGCGTGTGGTGTTTGCGCGAAAAGGCGATACGCTGCATGCCGACTTCGGCTCGCTCGGCGGCATCGCGGTTCAATTTGTCTGAGCGAGGCGATCCCTGCCCGCCGGGGCATGGTGTGTGAGAGCGGCGCAAATACAAAAAACGGCGCGCGCTTGGGAACTGGGGAGGACGGAATGAACGCAGGCGATCGTATCGCGGCCGGCGCAGGCTCAATCGAAGACGTGGTGGCGCGGATCGAGCGGTTGCCGATTTCGCCCTGGCACATCAAAACACGGATCATCATCGGTGTCGCAACGTTCTTCGATGCGTTCGACGCGCTGGCGATCGCCTTCGTGCTGCCGGTGCTGGTGCCGGCATGGAAGTTGAACGGCCCGCAGATCGGCTTCCTGATCTCGGCCGGCTATGTCGGACAGCTTGCCGGCGCGTTGTTCTTCGGCTGGCTGGCCGAGCGCTCCGGGCGCGTCAGGGCGATCGTCTGGTCGATCCTGATTTTTGCCGTGATGAGCCTCGCCTGTGCGTTGGCGTGGGATTACACCTCGCTGACCGCGGCGCGCGTCGTGCAAGGCTTCGGCCTCGGTGGCGAGGTTCCGGTGGCGGCGACCTACATCAGCGAACTCGCGCGCGCCAAAGGGCGCGGCCGTTTCGTCCTGCTCTACGAACTGATTTTTCCGATCGGTCTGGTCTCGGCCGGACTGCTCGGCGCGTGGATCGTGCCGCGTTTTGGCTGGCAGTGGATGTTCATCATCGGCGCCATCCCGGCCCTCGTCGCTGGCTTGCTGCAGCGGCTGCTGCCGGAATCGCCGCGCTGGCTCGCCTCGCGCGGGCGCGCAACAGAGGCCCAGGCGGCGCTGAGTTTTATCGAGCAGGAGACCGAAAGATCCACCGGCCGTCCGCTGCCGGCGCCGCAACCGGTCGTTCGCGGTGAGCAGCGGGCGGCGTCCTGGTCCGATCTGTTCGGCCCGATCTACCTGCGCCGCACGCTCGTGGTGTGGACCATCTGGTTCGCCGCCTACTTCTTCAACTACGGCCTCGTCGTCTGGCTGCCGACCATCTATTCGACCGTGTTCAAACTGCCGCTGCAGCAGTCGCTGCAATACGGCTTGATCACTCAGGCGATCGGGCTCTGCGGCGCGCTGACATGCGCGCTGACCATCGATCGCGTCGGCCGCCGGCCGTGGTTCACGCTCGCTTTCGCGGTCAACGCCATCGCGCTCGGTGCGCTCGCAATCCTCGGACCCGATTCACCGCAGCGGGTGCTGGCGTTCGTGTCGAGCGGATACTTTTTTGTCTCGGTGCTGTCGATCGGCGTCTACGTCTACACGCCTGAACTTTATCCGACGCGTGCCCGTGCCATCGCGGTCGGCACGGCGACCGGCTGGTTGCGGTTCGCGTCGATCCTCGGTCCTGTGATCGTCGGCATGATCGTCGGTGGGGGACTCGGGAGGGTCTTTCTCGTCTTTGCCGTCGTTGCAGTGGTTGGTGCGATCGTCACCGGCTTGTTCGCGGTCGAAACGAAAGGACGCATCCTTGAAGAAGTCTCGCCTTAGGGGAATGATGAGCGCGGCGACGACATGTCGAGTGGCGGAATATCGTGTTTCGGTGGAACGTCAGGCGTTGGTGCTATGCGCGTTGGATTTTGGCGGCCGCGGCGATCGTCTGCTCGGCGAGCGTCCTTCATGCGGCGCTGCCGCCCGAGCCCGGCGTCGGCGGCCGGACCTCGCTGACCGGCGAGCTTCTGATTGCGTCTCCACAATTGCGTGAGCCGCATTTTGCGCAGACCGTCATTTTGATGGTCCAGCATAGTCGCGAGGGCGCTTTCGGCATCATCATCAACCGGCCGCTCGATCAGCGGCCGATCGCGAGCCTTCTTGAGGCCTACGGCGCCGACGCCGGCGGGGTTTCGGGCAGCGTACGCGTCTTCTTGGGCGGTCCTGTCACCCCCGAGCTCAGTTTCGTGATCCACAGCACCGATTATCATCGCGCCGACACCGTCGACATCGACGGGCGCGTCGCGCTCAGCGCCGGGCCTGACGTTCTTCGCGACATCGGGCTCGGCAAGGGACCCGGCAAAAGCCTGATTGCCTTCGGCTATGCCGGTTGGGGGGCGGCGCAGCTCGAGGATGAAATCGCCCGCGGCGATTGGTACAGCGTGCCCGAGGATCCGGCTCTGGTCTTCGATGAGGATCGATCAAAGGTGTGGACCGAAGCGATGGCCCGGCACAAGGCCGATCGCTGATGCTGTTCTCTTGCCGACAGAAACGCTAAGGCTGCGAAATAAATTGGAGGAAGACAATGAATCATCTCACGTGTGCCGCGCTCGGTGTCGCGCTGGCATCAAGCCTCGCAGCGCCCGTTTTGGCGCAGGACGCCAAGGCTGCGCCGCCGCAACTGACGTTTCATGTCGCGGACAATTTCCTGAAGCTTCCGGACAATGTCTATATGGCCGAAGTCGTCGGCGTGGCGCTCAACTCGCAAGGCCACATCTTTGTGGTCAACCGCGGGCCGCGGCCGATCATGGAGTTCGACAAGGACGGCACGTTCGTCCGCTCGATCGCCGACGGATTCCCGCTGTTCGAGGGACCGCATAACGCCCGCGTCGATGCTCAGGATAATCTCTGGTATGTCGACGCGGCGGCCAATCTCGTCGTTGAGTTCGACAAGGAGCGTCACATCAAAATGGTGCTCGGCCGCCGCCCGGAAGCTTGGACGTGGCAGACCCACGTGATCGAACACGCCATTCCGGCGCCGTCGAACTTCTATCAGCCGACCGACGTCACGTGGGGCGCCGACGGCAGCATCTACGTGTCGGATGGCTACGGCAACTCGCGGGTCGCGAAGTTCGACAAGAACGGCAATCTGGTGAAGCACTGGGGCGAGCGCGGCACGGGTCCCGGCGAATTCAACACGCCGCACAGCATCGTCAGCGATGCGCAGGGCAACCTCTACGTCGCAGACCGCGCCAACGGCCGCATTCAGGTCTTCGACGGCGACGGCACCTTCAAGCGGGAGTTTCGTATCGGCGGTCCGCCGTGGTCGATCTGCATGACGCCCGGTCCCAACCAGGTGATGTTTGTCGGCAGTGTCGGCCACATCTACAAGGTTGCGCTCGACGGCAAGGTGCTTGGCGTCATGGGTAAATTCGGGCGCGTGCCCGGCATGTTCGATTGGGTCCACGGCATCGCCTGCCCTGACGAGCACACTGTTTACGCCGCCGAGGAGCTGAGCTGGCGGCTCGACAAGCTGACCTTGGATTGACGGACAAGAAAGACCCTCCATGGCGGACTTCCACGGCGTGTTTCCCTATCTCGTTTCGCCGGTCGACGGTTCCGGCCGCGTCAAAGAGGCTGTGCTCGGCCGGCTGGTCGGCGATCTTATCGACGCCGGCGTGCACGGGCTGACGCCGCTCGGCTCGACCGGCGAGTTCGCCTATCTGGGCAGCGAGCAACGCGCCGCCGTGGTGCGGGCAACGATCGGGGCCGCGGCCGGCCGCGTTCCCGTCGTCGCGGGGGTGGCGGCGACCGCCACTGCCGACGCGGTTGCGCAGGCGCGGCTCTATCAAAAACTCGGCGCTGACGGCATCCTTGCCATTCTTGAATCCTACTTCCCGCTCAAGGATGCCCAGGTCGAAGATTATTTCCGCGCCATTGCCGATGCGGTCGACGTGCCGGTCGTGCTTTATACCAATCCGCAATTTCAGCGCACCGATCTGACGCTGGACGTGATCGCGCGGCTCGCCGAGCACCCGCGCATTCGTTACATCAAGGACGCCTCGACCAACACGGGGCGGCTGCTGTCGATCATGAACCGCGGCAATCGGCTCGCGGTGTTCTCCGCATCGGCCCACATTCCGGCCTGCGTCATGCTGATCGGCGGCGTTGGCTGGATGGCGGGGCCGGCCTGCGTCGTGCCTCGCCAAAGCGTGCGGCTTTACGACCTCTGCCGGGCCGGGCGCTGGAGCGAGGCCATGGCGTTGCAGCGCAAGCTGTGGGGCATCAACGAGGTCTTCGCGCGCTTCAATCTTGCGGCTTGCATCAAAGCGGCGCTGGAGCTGCAAGGTTACGAGGTTGGCGATCCCATTTCGCCGCAGCGCGCGCTCGGCGCCGACGAGCGGCGCGTCGTTGAGAAAGCGCTCGCCGACGTCGCCGAAATGGCCGCGGCGTGATCGAACAGCGCGGGCGGTCCTGCCGCAATTGTTAATTTCTTCCAACCGATTCTTAACGCTTCGTTGCTAAAAATGCCGTTTCGCCCCCGTCCCGCTTGGCGGTGCAGAGGTCGTCGTGGCATCGATCGGTTCCGAGCACGCGTCGCGTCAATTCCTGCGTAGCCTCTGGCAACCGGATCTGAATGCCACGATGGCGCGCTTGCGCGCGCTCCTTGCCGACGGCAGCGACGCCTCGCTGACGCGGCGGCTGGCCGGCGCGGCTTTCATGATCCGCGTCGCCGCCGCGTTGCTGGCGTTCGTGTCGCAAATCGTGCTGGCGCGCTGGCTCGGCAGCTCTGAATTCGGCATTTACGTCTATGCCTGGACGTGGCTCCTGCTGATCGGCGGCGTCGTCGATCTCGGCCTCGGTTCGGCCTCGCAGCGTTTCATACCGGAGTACACCGAGCACAGGCATTTTTCGCTGCTTCGGGGCTTTCTCCGTGGTGCGATTTGGCTGGCCTTGGGCATTGCGACGGCGATCGGCGCAACCGCGATCGGCATCATCGCGCTGTTGCCGCATATCGATCCGCGTACCGTCATCCCGCTCTACCTGGCCTGCGCGGCGCTGCCGACCTTTGGCGTCGGTCAGGTGCTCAGCGGCATCGCGCGCTCCTATGACTGGATCAACCTTGCATTGATCCCGACCTACATCCTGCGTCACGTCATTTTGCTGGCGCTGGTGGGCTTGGCCTATGCGATGGGCATCACGACCGATGCGGTGACCACGATGATGGCTACGGTGATCACACTGTGGGCCTGCATCATCGGCCAGCTTGCGATCATCAATCGCCGACTTGCGGCCGTCGTCGAAAGCGGCCCAAACGACTACGCGGTGCGGACCTGGCTCAAGACGTCGACGCCGATTTCCCTGGTCGAGGGCTTCTTTTATCTGCTCACCTATACCGACATCATCGTTCTCACGCAGTTCCGTCCGCCGGACGAAGTTGCGATCTACTACGCTGCGGCCAAGACGATCGCGCTTGTGGGCTTCATCCATTTCGCGGTGGCGCAGACGGTCGCCCACAAATTTACCGAATATCACGTCGCGGGTGACAACAAACGCCTTGCAGATTTTTTTGCCGGTGCGGTCCGGCTCACGTTCTGGCCGTCGCTCGGCCTGGTCATCGTCCTGCTTGTCCTGGGCGAGCCGTTGCTGCGGATGTTCGGCAAGGATTTCGTCTCCGGCTATTATCTGATGTTCATCATCGCCATCGGCCTGCTGGCCCGCGCCGCGGTTGGTCCGGTCGAGCGTCTCCTCAACATGCTTGGCGAACGCCGCATCTGCGCGCAGATCTACGCCGGATCATTTGTGCTTAATCTTATCCTTTGCGTCGCGCTGATCCCCGGTCTCGGGATCACCGGTGCCGCGATCGCCAGCGCGGCCACGCTGGTATTTGAGTCGGTCTGTTTGTTCTTCATCGCGAAAATCCGTCTCGGGTTTCATTGCCTGATTGTCGGCCGCCCGAAGGATTGCTGAGGCGCGGTCATGGCGGTGACGACGACGACCGATCCCGCTTCGCAGCTCTCGCGCGACAGCACCGCCTCGGTGATCGCCAGCGCTCGCCGCGCCGTCTTGGCCGACCGGTATGCGGCGAGCACATTCACCATCGAGTGGCGCGAGTTGGCGGAGCTTGAACCGATTGCGGATGAATGGCGCGATCTGGCACGGCGGGCGCTCGAGCCGAACGTGTTCTATGAACCCGACTTCGCGTTGCCCGCCGCCACTGTCTTCGGCTCCGACGTCAGCGCGATGCTGGTGTGGGCGGGGACGGTGCCGCGAAAGCTGCTCGGCCTTTTCCCGGCGCGGATCGACAAGCGGCGTTACGGCCTGAAGCTCCCGGTGCTTGTCGGATGGACGCATCCCTATGCGCCGCTCGGAACGCCGCTGGTCGACCGCGAAGCAGCCGAGCCGGTCATCGCCGCCTGGCTCGGGCGCCTCGCGTCCGATCCGGCACTGCCTCGATTGTTGCTGCTGCCGTTCGTCGCGGAGCATGGCCCATTCGCCGCGATACTCGGCCCGATTCTCTGGCGGGCGCGGATGCCGTTTGCCGATTTTGATCGGCACGTGCGCGCGCAGCTTTCACCGTACGGCGATCGATCGGCCTACGTCGAACACGCACTTGGGCCGCGCAAGCTCAAGGAGCTGCGCCGGCTTGGCAGGCGTTTGGGCGAATTCGGGCGCGCTGTTGTTTACTGTGGCGAAAGACCCGCCGGCCGTTGCGAACGCCGTCGAGGATTTCTTCGCGCTCGAGGCGAGCGGCTGGAAGGGGCAGGCCGGTACAGCCGCGGCCTGTCACGACGACATCTGCTACTTCATGACGACGGCACTCGCGGGACTTTCTGCGGCGGGCCAGGTTGCGGTCCATCGCATTCTGCTCGATGGGCGCGCCATCGCGGCGGCGATCACGCTGCGCAGCGGTGACGCCGCTTGGTTCTGGAAAATAGCCTATGACGAGACCTACGCGCGCTATTCGCCGGGTGTCATGCTTACCGTCGCCGTCACAGAAGATCTTGTGGACGATCCCGTGATCGCGCGGACCGATTCCTGCGCCACCGCCGACCATCCGATGATTGACCGCATCTGGCGCGAGCGGCTGGCGCTAAGCGACCGCCTGGTCGGACTGCGGCCGCGCGCGCCGTTTTCGCGCGCGCGCCGTATGGAACTGTTGCGCCGTGCGGTGATCGCTGCGGTCAAGACGATGCGTGGATGGTTCCGGCGCTAGTCCGGTTGCGAGGGTAGGGCTGAACGAAGGCCCGAGGGTCCCGGGCCGTTCGTTTTTCATTGCTGGCATCGCGCATTCATCGGGTAGGTTGGCGCGGGCTGACAGGGGACACTTCCATGAATGAGCCGATCAAGATTCGGATGGGTGGCTACGGGCCGCCGACGACATCGTTCTCGCGCTCGCTGAAGCTGATCGGCGATATGCTGGAATCCCAGTTCGGCGATCGCGTCAGCGTCAAGTACGTCTGGAACATCATGGACTTCGGCTATCGAGCCGAGGACATTTTGTGGCTGGTCGAGGATGGCGTGCTCACGCTCGGCTATCAATCATCGAGCTACCTGACCGATCGCGTGCCGGAACTCGGCTTCGTCGATCTGCCGTTCCTGTTCGATCGCACCGCGGCAGCGCGAGCCGCGATCGATGGCGAGCTTGGCCGGTTTCTCGCCGGCAAGATCGAGCAACGCGTCAACTACCGCATCCTCGGCTATTTCGAGAACGGCTTCCGGCAGATTTCAAATCGGCTGCGGCGCGTGCGCACGCCGTCCGATCTGGCCGGCATGCGTATCCGCGTATTGCCAAGTGAGGTTCAGGCCAGAACCTTCGAGCTTCTCGGCGCCATCCCGCTGCGCTGGGATTTGACCGAAGCCATCGCCGCCATCAAGGAAGGCTCCATCGACGCGCAAGAAAATCCGTTCGCCAACACCGTGACCTACGGCGTGCACAAATTCCATCACTTTCACACCATCACGAACCACTTCTATATTTCCCGACCGATTTTTTTCCATCGCCCGACGTTCGATTCCTGGCCTGACGATTTGCAGCGCGCCACGCGCGAGGCCGTCAGGCGTGCGGTTGAGTTCCAGCGCGGTCTCGCCGTCGAGGAAGATCGCGAGGCGCGCGCCGCCATCCTCGCCGAAGGTTGTGAGATCACCGAACTGACCGCCGATGAACACGCCCTCTTCCGCGCCGCGGTCGACCCGCTGCTGACCGAGGCGCGCGGCACTTACGGGCGCGCGATGTTCGAGCTTATTTAAGGATGCTCGTGATCGTCCGCGGCTTTTTGCGCGAACGATCTTGCTCACCAAACGACAGGTCAGCCCATTCAGGCGGCTTCGGCGTTGACGGCCACCGCATCAAAGCTGATCACCGATTCGAAACAGTAATCGCAACCGTCGCAGGCCCACCGGTGGCGGATGCTGCAGCCGCTCCGGTACTCCGAAGCATGCGGCGCAATCGCTAGTTCACCGCACTTTGGACAAGACGGTCGCCCAAGATATCGTTCATGGACGAAGCTCATGGGGACGGCGACATCGAGCCTCATGACGAATTCCTCCATTATGCGAATTGGAAGTGCCCAACGGCCTCGATGCCATCCTAAGGTTGTTCGTTCAACGATTGGTGAAGTGTAATCGAAGCATTTTAGGCAATCCCGGCAATGAGCCGATGTCCCGGTGCCGTCGAGACCGATCGCTGGCGCGGCAAAATCATGCCACGGCGGGTACCATTGGCAATTGCGCCAGCCGAAAATAGCCTCCCAGCGGGTTTACAGACCGCCGCAGGAAGTCATGCTATCGTTCTTGCCATCTTGGCCGGCTATCTCACAGAAACTGAATGCGCTTTGCCGTCTGTGGCTCCGAAACGGATGGCCTCGCGAGGAGAAGACAAACGATGACGCAATCGCCTGAATCCAAGAACGGCTCAAGGCTGCGACAGGACCTGATCAGCGGTTCTTATGTGCGCAATGCCTGGTACGTGGCCGCATGGTCTGACGATATCGCCGACGGGCAAGTCGTTGCGCGCACCATCATGGGCGAGCGTGTTGCGCTGTACCGCAAAGCCAATGGCGATGTGGCGGCAATCGAAGACCGTTGCGCTCACCGTTTTGCGCCGCTCAGCATGGGCAAGGTGGTCAGCGGCGATCGCATCCAGTGCCCTTATCACGGGCTTGAATTCGATGGCACCGGAGCCTGCGTGTACAATCCCCATGGCACCAAGAATATTCCGCCGCGGGCGCGGGTGAAAAGCTATCCGGTGGTCGAGAAGCACAAGGCGATATGGATCTGGATGGGCGATGCGCCCGCAGACGCCGGCAAGGTGCCGGATTTCGGTGTTCTCGATAACGTGCCGGAATTGCACACTACGAAGCGCGACAGCATCGTGATCCGCGCCAACTATCACTTGATCATCGACAACCTGCTCGACCTCAGCCACACCTCCTATCTGCACGAAGGCATCCTCGGCAATCAGGATACTGTGGAATCCGAGATCACCGTCGAACAGGATGGCGACGACGTGGTGGTGGGACGGCACGCCACCAATTCGGCTCCGCCCGGCATGTTCGCGCAGTTCTGGCCGAACCATCCGCCGCGCGTCGACAAGTTCACCAAGATGCGCTGGATGGCGCCGAGCACGCTGCGGCTCGTCACCGGCATCTGCAAGATGGGAGCATCGCCGGATACCGGCACCGGCTATCACGCGATCCACATGCTGACGCCGGAGAACGAGCGTTCGACGCTCTATCATTTCACCGCGGTGCGGTTCGGCGTCATGACGACTGACGACAAGCTCAATCGCGATTTGCAGACCAAGGTCGCCGAGATGCGCCGTTTCGCCTTCGAGGAGCAGGATGCCCCCGTCATCGAGGCGCAGCAGAAGATCATCGAATCCGCCGACAAGCCGCTCGAACCGGTGATCCTCGCCATCGACGTCGGCCCGGTGCGCTACAAGCGCATTCTCGGCAAGATGCTCGAGGCCGAGCAACATTGATCATTGCCGATCGCTGCCGACGTTGATTCGAGGGGGTCAGAGTGAAGCTTCTCCGCCGAGATTTTCTGCAATTGGCGGCCGGTGCCGCAACGCTGCCGGCCGTTACGAGGATCGCACGGGCCGAAGCCTATCCGTCGCGACCGGTGCGATTGATCGTCGGCTTTGCGGCCGCCGGCACCACCGACATTGGGGCGCGCCTGATGGGTCAGTGGCTGTCCGACCACCTGGGCCAGCAATTCATCGTTGAAAATCGCCCGGGTGCCGGAAGCAGCGTCGCCGCGGAGTTTGTCGCGCACGCGCCTGCGGACGGCTACACGCTCCTGCTGTCGACCGTGGCGAATGCGATCAACACGTCCTTCTACCACCATCTCAGTTTCGATTTTGAGCGCGACATCGCGCCCGTCGCCAACATCATGCAGGTTCCCCTGGTGATGGAGGTCAATCCGTCGGTGCCGGCCAAAACCGCTTCTGAATTCATCGCCTACGCGCGAGCCAATCCAGGCAAGATCACCATGGCGTCGAGCGGCGTCGGCACGTCGGGACACATCTCCGCCGAGCTGTTCAGCATGATGGCGGGCGTGAAGATGGTTCACGTGCCGTATCGCGGCGCCGGCCCCGCGCTCGTCGACGTCATTGCCGGGCAGTGTCAGGTGATTTTCGATCTTCTGCCGTCGTCGATCGGCTATATCAGGTCGGGCAGCCTGCGCGCGCTGGCGATGACCACGACGACGAGGTCCAACGCGCTGCCGGACGTTCCGGTGCTCGCCGATTCCGTGCCGGGCTACGAGTTCGAGCGCCTGGATCGGCGTCGGCGCCCCGAAGAATACGCCCGTCGCGATCATCGATCAGCTCAGCAAAACGATCAACGCAGGTCTCGCCGATCCCGGCATAAAAGCGCGCTTCGCCGATCTCGGCGGCGCCGTGGTTCCCGGCACGCCGGCCGACTTCGGCAAGTTCATCGCAAGCGAAACCGGGAAATGGGCCAAGGTGATCAAGTTCGCGGATATCAAAGCGGATTGATCGAGGCGCAGCGTCAGCTCTGGTGCCGGTCGGGCGCCGCCATGATCAGCGCCCAGAACACCTTGTATTTCGACTGCGGAGCATACACTGCGGCGATGCCCATCTTGGTCACGTTGCGGTTGAGCATGTTGGCGCGGTGCGGCGGCGAGTCGCGCCAGCCCGAAAAGGCCTCGGCCAGCGTATGATAGCCGGCCGAAATGTTCTCGACCGCGACGCTCGCATCGAACCCTGACTTCTGAATTCGATCCTGAAACGGACGCCCGGCGTCGTGGTCGAGCTTGTTGCGTGCCGCCATGGTGCGGGCCTGATCGGCCGCAAGCCGCATCAGTTCGGGATCGATGGTGACCGCCCCGAGGCCGTTGTTGCTGCGGTACCCCGAGATCATCGACTGCGCCGCATTGGCATCGAGCGTGGCGTCGGTGTGCGCGAGGTTTTGATAGAAGCTCGGTTCGCCTGACGGCGGATCATGATCGGCGCAGCCGGTAAGCGCGGCCGCACTTATCAAGGCGCCGCCAAACAGAACCGCGGCTGTCGTTCGGATCATCGAAGAGTCCCCCACCACCCCTGAGAATATAGCCTCGAAAAAAGTGTCGGAAGCGTGAAGATCGCCCTGCCGCCTCCTCACCGGGACGAGCCGAAGCACCGCGTCAACTCGCTCGTTTCTAGCGCCCTAGTATAGCGGTAAGCCGTCAACTACCATCCCGGCAACATTGAGCTCAAAGAAGCCATCCCAAGGAGATTTCCCCATGCCCGATTTGCTGGCTGACCCGGCGCCCGCTGCCGCCGCGCGCACGCCGGGTGCCCGGCGCGCGGCGCCCGGCGAATACGTTTTCAATCTGGCCAGCGTCAATCACATTCTGGGCGGTCCCGACTATTCGACCGCCAACGGCTCCTGCGTCGAGGGCGATCGCATGATCGTCGGCCTGATGCGCATGCCCGCCGGGAACCGGCGCCGAGGCCCATTCGCACCCCAACGAGCAGTGGATCTACATCCTCGATGGCACCTTTCACGCCACGATCGGCGGCAAGGAGATCGAGGCCAAGCCGGGTTCGGTGGTCTACGTCCCTGCCGACGTCATGCATTCGGGAAAGGCGAGCGCTAGCGGCGACGTCGTCTTTTTCACCGTCAAGGATGCATCGCACAGTTTGCACGGCATAAAGGCCGCGTGAGCAAAGCCGTTCGAACTGCCTATCTGAAACTCGCGCGTCGCGTGGCTCTGTTTGTAAAAAATCTGGGAGGAAAATATGAAACGTCTTGGAATTATCGCACTGTCGCTGTTGTGCTTCGCGGCCACCGCCGTTGCAGCGCAGGCGCAGGACAAGTATCCATCGAAGCCGGTCAAGATCATCGTTCCCTATGCGCCGGGCGGTGCGACCGACATAGTGGCGCGCATCCTTGCCGATCAGCTCGGCAAAAGCCTCAACCAGTCCTTCTATGTAGAAAACAAGCCCGGGGCCTTCGGCATCGTCGCGATCGAAGACATGGCGCGATCGAATGCCGATGGCTACACGCTGATGATCGGCAACGTCACCACCAACGCGATTACACCGGTCATCTATCCGCAGAAATTCAAGATCAATTACGCCAAGGACGTCGTACCCATCACCAACTTGGTCGACATCCCCGCCTTCATGGTCGCGTCGACCAAAAACTTCGATATCAAGAGCGTGCCTGAGCTTGTTGCCTATGCGAAGAAAAATCCGGGCCAGGTTCGCTACGGCACCGTCGGGCCGGGCAGCTATCCGCACTACGACATGGCGTATTTCGCCAAACGCGCCGGCAATCTCGACATGACCGCGATCCCGAACAAGGCGGGGGCGTCGGGCGTCATCAACGACATGCTGAACGGCTCGACACAGGTGACGTTCCTCAACGTCGCCAGCAGTCTGCCTCAGGTGAAGGCCGGCGCCCTGCGGCCGCTCGCGCTCGTCGATCACGCGCGGTTGGCGGAGTTTCCCAATCTGCCGACCATGCAGGACATCGGCTATCCCGGCGTCGGGACCATCGCGTGGCAAGGTCTGTTCGCGCCGGCCGGAACGCCGAAGCCCGTCCTGCAGGCGATCTTCAATGCCACGACCGAGGCGATGAAAGCGCCGGCCGTCAGCGAGGCCTTCAAGAAACAATATTTCAATACGGTGCCGAGCAAGTCGCTCGACGACGCCAAGGCTTGGCTCGCCGGCCAGATCGCAGAATGGCAGAAGATCACCAGCGAGGTGAAGATCGAAACGGAATAAGCGCCCTCCAAACAATCGTCATGGTCGACCATGCGCGGGCATCGGGCCGCGCATGGTGATCAAGTCATCGGACGGAACCGCGTCTTCATGAACATTCAACAGCCCGTGTCGAATCCGGTCTATCCGATCGTGGTCGAGAAGGACGTCGATGTGCCGATGCGCGATGGCGTGCGGCTGAAGGCCGACGTGTTCCGCCCCTACGATGACGGCAAATTCCCGGCGATCCTCAATCTCGGGCCTTACCAGAAGGACAAGCCCTGGACCGTGCCGGACACGCTCGAGGAGCAGCCGAACGAGTGGATGAACTGGGAAACCATCAATCCGAAATGGTGGGTGCCGCGTGGCTACGCCGCCGTGCGGATCGATGGCCGCGGCAGCGGAAAGTCGCCCGGCCAATGCGAGCCGTGGTCGCTCGCGGAGTCGATCGACTTCTATGACGCCATCGAATGGGCCGCGGCTCAGCCCTGGTGCAACGGCCATGTCGGCCTGCTCGGTATTTCCTATTTCGCCATCAATCAGTGGTTCGTCGCCAATCTCAAGCCGCCGTCATTGAAGGCGATCATTCCCTGGGAGGGATTCGCCGACCTTTATCGCGATGCGTTGTTTCACGGCGGCATTCTGAGCCTGTTCATGCCGAACTGGTACGTGGCGCATTTGCTGCATCACACTTTGGGGCGAGCGTCGCAGCACATGCCGGATGGCTGGCAAACCAACACGCTGCATTTCTGGCTGCACAATAATCTGGATACCGGCGTCTTTCAGGGCTCGCAGGCGCAATGGGACAAGATCGACGTGCCGATGTTCAGCGTCGGCAACTGGTCGGGCATGGGATTGCATTTGCGCGGCAACACCGAGGCGTTCATGCGCGTGGCGTCGCCGCACAAGAAACTTCGCATCCATCTCGGCTCGCATGTGCATCCGTTCTACACCGAGGACGGGCGAAACGATCAGATCCGCTTCTTCGATTATTGGCTCAAGGGCATCGATAACGGCGTGATGGACGAGCCGCCTGTGAAGCTTGCGATCCGCAAGGGCGCCGACGCCTTCGAGTGGCGCTACGAGAATGAGTGGCCGCTCAAGCGCACGCGCTGGACCAAGCTGTATCTCGATCTGTCGCACCCGCCCGAGGAGAGCTCGGAGATCGGCGGCTTTTTGGAAGTGAAGAACCCCGCGAATGTGAGTTCGCGCACCTACGCCGCGACCGGCCTCGGCACGATGGGCTCGACGTCTGCGGCCTCTTCGCAGGTGATGGGCGGCGGCATCAAGCCCGGAATGGGCATTGCGCTGGAAACCGCAAAGCTTGCGGTCGACACCGAGATCACCGGGCCGCTGGCCGCCGTCCTGTGGGTGTCGAGCTCGACCGAGGACATGGATTTGTTCCTCACGCTGCGCAACATCGGTCCCGACGGCAATGATGTGTTGGAGACCGGCCAGCAGGGCGCGCCGGTGCCGGTGGCGAAGGGCTGGCTGCGCGTGTCACATCGCGAGCTCGATCCGGAGCTGTCGCGGCCCTATCGCCCCTATCATCGCCACATCCGACGGCTTTATCTGACACCGGGCGAAATCGTCCAGGTCGAGGTGGAAATCTGGCCGACCTCGATGGTGTTCAAAAAGGGCCACCGCATCCGGCTCGATATTCAACCGCGCGATGGCGCCGGCAGCGCGCACTACATGCACTATCACGCCGACTACAACGCCGGCACCAACACGATCTATGCCGGCGGCGACAAGGCCTCCTACTTGCTGCTGCCGCTAATCCCGGCAACGTAACGCTGAGTAGGGTGTTGGAGTTGTTGACAACGCCGCGACAGTGTTGGTAATTTATCCAACATGAAGGCGACGCTGCTGATCGACGAGCGGCACGTGCTCGACGCTCACGCATTTGTCGAAATCGTCGTGTGGCGGCTACCGCGAGCGACGCGCGGCTCAAATCATGGGTTCAAGTATCGGCTGGCGCTCGTTGTCGATGGGCTCTGCGTGCTGCGCTATGACAACGAGGCAGGCAAGGGCGACCACCGCCACATCAGGGATAAAGAAGAACCTTATCGTTTTACTGATCCTGAGAGGCTTCTCACGGACTTCTGGCGCAGCGTTGAGGAATTGAGGCGATGAGATGAAAACCGTAACGCTTCAAGTTGCCACGCTCGAAGACGTAAAACGACGCGCTCGAGACGCGTTCAAAGGTAAGAAACAGGGTGCTCGCATCAGCTTCGCGACGCCGGAGCTGTTATTTCGGCTCCTGACGGCGAAGCGGTGGGAACTCGTTCGAGCGCTCGCTGGCGCAGGACCAGTGACCATCCGTGAGGCGGCCCGCAGGGTGGGCCGCGATGTGAAGGCCGTCCACGGCGATGTGCATGCTCTGCTGAATGCCGGTGTCCTGCACAAGACCGCTAATGGTCTCATTGTCTTTCCATTTGACGCTATTCGCGTCGACGTGATGCTCCGCGCGGCCTGAAGCACCTCACTTCCGCAAATTCGCCGCGACCGCGACGTCGGTCGCCTTTTTCACCTCGGCGTCGATATAGCGGGCGAAATCCTCGGGAGACCCGCCGACCGGTTCGATGCCGATCTTGCGCAGCGGCTCGATCACGTCGTTGGACTTCAGCGCCTCGTTGGCGACGTGGGCGAGCTTGTCGATGGTCGGCTTCGGCGTTCCCGCCGGCGCCAGCAGGCCAAACCACAAACCAAGGTCGTAGCCGGGCAGGCCGGTTTCCGCCATGGTGGGAACGTCGGGCGCGATGCTCGCGCGCTGTGCGGTCGTCACGGCGATGGCTTTGAGTTTGCCGTCGCGGATCTGCTGGACCACCGCAGAGGCCGGAGCAAACCAAAGCTGGATGCGGCCTGTCATCACGTCGGTCAACGCTTGCGCGCTGCCGGGATACGGCACGTGGACAAGCTTGATGCCGGCCATGATGTTGATCAGTTCGCCCGCAACATGCGTCGTCGTGCCGACGCCGGAGGATGCAAAGAAAATCTGCCCGGGCTTTTGTTTTGCGAGAGCGATGAGCTCTTTCAGGTTACTCACGCCGAGCGACGGCGTCGCCACCAGAATGTTCGGCACTGAGGCGACACGGACGATCGGCGCAAAATCCTTCACCACGTCGTAGGTAGGCTTGATCGTCATGCCGGCATAATTCGTCTGCGCGGCCGTCGCCATGAAGATGGTATAGCCGTCGTTGGGCGACCGGGCGACGTATTCGGCCGCGACATTGCTGCCGGCGCCGGGCTTGTTCTCGATCAGGAATTGCTGACCCAGCGCATCGCTGAATTTCTGCCCGAGCAGGCGCGCCGGCGTATCGGCGGCAGCTCCGGCGCCGAAGCCGATGATGATGCGCACCGGATGGGTCGGATAATCCTCGGCGCGGGTCGGGTGCGCGCTGAGAGCCGCGATTCCGACGAGCAGCCAGGCCAAAAATCTCACGCGACATCGCATTGTGGTCTCCCCCTTGATGCGTTTCTTTGAAGGCCGGGCTTTGCGGCCGCGCTCTATTTCTTCAGGCCCGCGGCGCGGGCCACGTCCGACCAGCGCTTGAGTTCGCTGCGGACGAATGGTCCCAATGCATCCGGCCCGCCGCTGAGCGGATCGAAGCCTTGCTTATGCAATGCCGCGACGGCGTCCGGCGATTTCATGGCCTCGCGCACGGCGGCGGCAAGCTTGTCGATGATCGGCTGCGGTGTCCCGGCAGGCGCCATCAGGCCGAACCAGATGCTGGTATCGAAATCGGGCATTCCGGCTTCCGCCATCGTCGGCAGGTTGGGCAGAATGCTTGGACGCGTACTTGCCGCCGATGCGAGCGCTGTGAGCTTGCCGGCCGCGATCTGGCCGAGCACGGCGGAAGCGGGCGAAAACATCATCATGGTGCGGCCAGCGATGAGATCGGCGACCGCCTGCGGACTGCCCTGATAAGGCACGTGGACGAGCTTGACGCCGGCGCGCTGCGAGAACAATTCGGCCGCGAGATGCGGCGCGGCGCCGACGCCCGTCGAGGCATAAAGCACCTGGCCCGGCTTCTCCTTGGCGAGTGCGATCAACTCCGCGACGGTGTGCACGTTCGTTGCTGGATTGACGACCAGCACGACGGCGGCGGACGCGACGAGACTGATCGGCGCAAAATCCTTCGCCATGTCGAACGTGAGATCGGGATTGATCGCCTGATTGGTGATGTTGGCGGACGACCCGAGAAACAGTGTGTAGCCGTCATTGGCCGCGTGGGCCGCATAGTCGGCCGCAATGCTCGAACCGGCGCCCGGCTTGTTTTCGATCACGAACTGCTGGCCGAGCAGCTGCCCCATGCCATTGCCGAGGACGCGCGCCGTGATGTCGGCAGCCGAGCCCGGCGGGAAGCCGATAACGAGATGGACGGGACGTGACGGATAGGGCGCCTGAGCGCGCGCATGCGACGGCGACAGGATGGGCAACAAAGCGCACGCAACCGCAAAAATGCAAACCGCGTAGCGACGGCTCGACACCATGACCGCTTCCCCCTCGCGCACCGCTTTTCGGTGCGTCTGCCGCCCGACAGGGCGGATGCCTCGATAACGGGCAAAGACGGCCCGCACTCAGCTTTCGTTAAATAATCTTGCACCATTCCTTAACTTTAAAACAACGGGTTGGCGAATACTCTCGCTCGATTATTTTCGGCGTACACGTGATGCTTGTCAGCCCGAGATTGTCGAGAGCAAGCCGCCATTGGGGGCTTGTCGTGTTGGCGGGGCTCCTCGGATTTGCCGGCGGCGTTGCCGGTTTCATCCTCTTGGGGACCGAATGGATGGTCCGTGCGCTCGCCGCCTCTTCGGGTCCGGTGGCCGCCACACTGATCGCGGCGCCTTTCGCGCTCGGTACTGCGTCGATCGCCGGGTTGTTCGTCATCGCGCGCCGGCGCGCGCAGAACCGGTCAATGAAATCCGCGCTCAATCACATGACGCAAGGCTTGTGTGTGTTCGACGGCGCGGCGCGTCTCGTGTTCTGCAACGACCGCTACATCGAGATGTATCAGCTGAGCCCCGATCTCGCGCATCTTGGCACGCCGCTGCGCGAACTCCTGGTTCATCGGATCGCGGCCGGAACCTTCTCGGGCGATCCCGACCGCTACGTGGCCGAGTGTCTGCGGCAGGTAGCAGAGGGCCGCACCGAAACAAAGACGATCGAGATCAAGGATGGCCGCATCATCTCATTGGCCGGCAAACCGATGGCGGGCGGCGGCTGGGTCGCCACCCATACCGATGTGACGGAGCAACTTCTAGCCGAGCGCGAGCGCGACTCGTTGCGGCAGCGTGAAGAGCGCCGCAGTGCGATCGAGGCGGCGATCTCTTCATTCCGAGCACGCGTCGAGAGCGAGCTCAAGACAGTCGGGCAAAGCGCCACCGCAATGAAACTTGCGGCCAAGACGTTGCTGGCGACGTCGGATCACACGCTGCAGCGCACTGAGGGTGCGGTCAACGGGTCCAATGACGCGTCGGTGAACGTCGAGACTGCGGCCGCCGCCGCCGAGGAACTGTCGGCGTCGATCAAGGAGATCAGCCGTCAGATCACGCAAGCCAACGAGGTTGTGCGCAGCGCCGCCGCCGACGCTGACGCGACCAACGAGGATATCGCCACGCTTGCCCAGGTGGCGCAGAAGATCGGCGACGTGGTCAGGCTCATTCAGGACATAGCCGGACAAACCAATCTCTTGGCGCTCAACGCGACCATCGAAGCAGCGCGTGCCGGCGACGCCGGCAAGGGTTTCGCCGTGGTTGCCGCCGAAGTCAAATCGCTCGCCGTTCAGACCGCGAAGGCGACCGAGGAGATCACACGCGAAATCCTGTCGGTGCAGACGTGTACCAGCGAAGCGGTGGCGGCGATCCGCGAAATCACGCAGCGGATGCAGGACATCAACCGCCATACCTCGGCGGTCGTCGGCTCGGTCGAGCAGCAGGATGCGGCGACGGGAGAGATTTCGCGCAATGTCGCCAGCGCCGCCGCCGGCGCCAAGGCCATTGTGGCGGCGCTCGGCGAGGTCGCCGGTAGCGTCACGCAAACGCGCAGTTCGGCGGAAACCATGCTCGCCGCGTCGGAAGACGTTGAACTCTCGACCGCCAAGCTGCGCAGCGAAGTCGAAGCGTTTCTCGGCACCGTGGCGGCGTGACCGCGCGGGGATCCAACGGTCGATCACGACATCTTCGGTCTGGAGTCCCGCGTTTGCGGGAATGAGCGGACGTTGCGACGATCTCTATCGCCCCGCCGCGTAGCCCTGCATGCCGCGCGGGTTGGCGGCGGCGCGGCGGCGGCGGCCGTCGCGTGACGCCGCGGTGAGCCTTCCTTCCGACCAGCCCGGGCCGACTTCGACGACATGGCCACGCCGTTCCAGCTCGGCGATCGTTGCTTTCGGCACGCGATTTTCGACCACCAGCACGCCGGGGCGCGCTGTGCGCGGCCAGAACGAGCTCGGAAAATGTTCGGAATGCCATGCCGGAGCGTCGATCGCTTCCTGCAGATTCATGCCGCTGTGAACGTGGCGCAGGAACAGTTGCGTGATCCACTGGTCCTGCTGATCGCCGCCGGGCGAGCCCCATGCGAGGTACGGCTCGCCGTTGCGCAGAGCAAGCGTCGGCGACAGCGTCGTGCGCGGCCGCTTGCCGGGTGCAAGCGCTGCCGGATGTCCCTCTTCGAGCCAGAACATTTGCGCGCGCGTGCCCAGGCAGAAGCCGAGTTCGGGAATAACCGGCGAGGATTGCAGCCAGCCGCCCGACGGCGTCGACGACACCACGTTGCCGGCCTGATCGACGATGTCGAAATGCACGGTGTCGCCGCGCACGCTTCCGAGGCGGCCGACAGTCGGCTCGCCGGCGCCGGCCGCCGCAGCCGGTGCGCTGTCGCGGCGGAGTTTCACGACGGCGCCGAATCCCTCGATGGAGCCGGGGCGCAATTCGAGCGATGCCTTGTCGCCGATCAGCTTGCGGCGCGCGGAATTGTAGGCGTCGGACAATAGCGTCGCCATCGGCACTTCGACGAAATCTGGATCGCCGTAGAACGCCTCACGGTCAGCGAAGGCAAGCTTCGAGCATTCTACGACGATATGGATGAAATCCGGGCCCACTGGATCGAGGCCGTCGAGATCAAAGCCCTTGAGCAGCGCGAGTTGCTGCAGCGTCGTCGGGCCTTGTCCCCATGGGCCGGTCTTGCACACGGTGTACTGCCGGTAATCGTAGGTCAGCGGCGCTTCGATGTGCGGCGCCCAGCGCGCCATGTCGTTGGCGGTCAGCACGCCGCGATGCTTGCGGCCGCTGGCATCAAAAATGTCCTGCGTGCGGCAGAATTTGTCGATCGCTTCGGCGACAAAGCCTTGCGACCAGGATTTGCGCGCCCGCTCGATCTGAGCAACGCGATCGCCGCCTGCGCTTTCGGCTTCCTTGACGATGCGGCTGTAGGTCGAGGCCAGGGTCTTGTTGGTGAACAGCGTGCCGACCGCCGGCACCGTATTGTTCGGCATATAGACCGCGGCCGAGGTCGGCCAGTGCTCGCGGAACAGATCCGCCACCGTGGCGATGGTGGCGTTGGCGCGCTCCAGCAGCGGGTGGCCGTGCTGGGCGTAACCGATCGCCGGCGCGAGCACGTCGGCGAGCTTCATCGTGCCGTAGTCGCGCAACAGCATCATCCAAGTCTCGAATGTGCCGGGCACGCACGCGGCGAGGAGCCCGGTGCCTGGCACGAGATCGAGGCCTTCGCTGCGGTAATGCGCGATGGTGGCGCCGGCGGGCGCGGGGCCTTGGCCGCAAATGACTTCCGGCTTGCCGCGCTTGACGTCATAGAGAATGACCGGCACGTCGCCGCCCGGCCCGTTGAGATGCGGCTCGACCACCTGCAGCGTGAACGCGGTCGCGACCGCGGCGTCGAAGGCGTTGCCGCCCTTCTCGAGCATCGACATGCCGACCGCAGTCGCGATCCAATGCGTCGTGGCGACGACGCCGAACGTGCCTTCGATCTCCGGCCGCGTCGTGAAGGCGTTCGGATTGATGTTGGTCATACCTACTCCGCGGTAATGTGGTTCAGCCGGGCGGTTTCAGTATAGCGCTTAATCTCCGAAGAAATCAGCGCGCCGAACTGCTCCGGCGTGCCACCCGTCACCGTGACACCCTGCTGGTCGAGCTTTGCCGCAATGTCGGGGATGCGGATGATGCGGTTGAACTCGGCGTTGAGCCGGTCGATGACCGCGCGCGGCACGCCGGCGGTCGTGAATACGCCGATCCAGGCCTCTGCCTCGAACCCGGGAAATGTTTCAGCCGCGGTCGGCAGATCGGGAAATTGCCTGTCGCGCTCGGCGCTGCCGGTTGCGATCGGCCGCAAGGTGCCGGCCTGGATCTGCGCGTTCGAGGCAAGCGGCGAGATCAGCGCGAGTTGCGCCTCGCCGGCGACCGTTGCCAGGATGGCCGGCGCCCCGCCGCGATACGGCAGGTTCTGCATCTCGATGCCGGCGCGCCGGCAGAGGTCGGCCATCAGCAAATGCGCTTGGCTTGCCGCACCCGGCGTCGCGTAGTTGAGCTTGCCGGGATTGGCCTTCGCGAACGCGACGAGTTCGGGCAGCGTCTTCACCGGCAGTTTGGCGTTGACGAGAAACAGCAGCGGATTTTTGCCGATGAGAATGACCGGCGCGAGATCGTGTTCGGTATCGAACGGCATATGCGCATTGACGGCAGGATTGACGGTCAGGGTCGCGAACGTGATGCCGAGCGTATAGCCGTCGGGCGTCGCCTTGGCGACGACATCGGAGCCGACCACGCCGCTCGCGCCCGAACGGTTTTCGACGACGATCGGCTGGCCGAGCGCCTGTTCGAGCCGCGGCTGCAGCAACCGCGCGACGATATCGTTGGCGCCGCCGGCCAGTTGCGGAACGATGATGTGAATCGGCCGTGCCGGATAGCTCTCGCTGTGCGCCGCGCTCGTAAGGCCGATGACCGTAACGCCGATCACCACACCGAGCCATCGGACGCCGCGGGCCACCAAAGATTGCCGCTGCAAAATCATGTCTCCTCCCGATATTTTCCTCATATTCCGGAGGCTGGTTGCGCAGGGCCCGGCCGCCGCATAGAGAGACTGTATCGGTCGTTGCCCATGGCAGCCAGTGCGCCCTTGCCAACGTCCGCATTGGGACGGCCTGAGCGGAGAATGCATCGGTGGCGCGAGAGACTCTCAAGGTTGGATTAGCTGGGCTCGGCGCCGTCGGCCTTGAGGTCGCGCGCCGGATCGAGATCGGCATTCCGGGTCTGGTCCTGACCGCGGTCTCGGTGCGCGATGTCGAAAAGGCGCGGCGCAACCTGCCGCAGATCGGGCTCAGCATCCAAGTGCAGCCCGCCGAGGCGCTCGCGGAAACCTGCGACGTGGTCGTCGAATGCCTGCCGCCGGCGATGTTCCGCACGGTCGCGACGGCCGCGATCGAGCGCGGGCGAATTTTCATGCCGCTCAGCGTCGGCCAGCTTCTGGAAAACTTTAACCTTGTGTCGCGGGCGAAGGAGACCGGTGCCCGCATTCTCGTCCCGACCGGAGCGCTGATTGGGCTCGACGCCGTTCGCGCCGCCGCCGAAGGCACCATCCGATCCGTCACGATGATCACGCGCAAACCGCCGAACGGTCTGGAAGGCGCGCCTTATCTGGTCGAGCGCGGCATTTCGCTCAAAGGTCTAACGACGCCGCAAAAAGTCTTCGACGGAACGGCGCGCGAGGGTGCGCGCGGTTTTCCCGCCAACGTCAACGTCGCGGCGGCGCTCAGTCTCGCCGGTATCGGGCCGGACAGGACGCGGCTCGAAATCTGGGCCGACCCGGCGCTCAAACGCAACACGCATCGCATCGAGGTCGATGCGGATTCGGCGAGTTTCTCCATGTCGATCGAAAACGTGCCGTCGGAGAATCCGCGCACCGGCCGCATCACCGCGCTCAGCACGGTCGCGGCGCTGCGCGGGCTTGTCTGCGAACTGAAAGTCGGGACGTAAGACAGGCCGTCATATCGGGATAAGCGCTGCGAGGCGCGCGCAGCGAAAGCTCCTCAGGCCCGGCCCATCGGCAAGGGGCTGCGGTCGCAAAGCTCCATCTCGCGATAGGCGAGCTTCTCCATCAGCTCGGCCCGGACGCCGCGATGCGCCGCGTCCTCGAACAGATTATCCATTTCGCCGGGATCGTTCTGCAGGTCGTAGAGTTCGCCGTAGCGATCACCTTGAGCAATCGTCATGCGCCAGCGTTGCGTCACAAGCGTGCGCAACCGTGATCCCGAAGGCAGTCCAAATACGGCGCGCTGCTGATCGTCCTCGATCACCATGCGAGTCGCGCGCAATAGTCGCGCCTGCGCCTTCCAGAGCCGGCAACAGGCTCATGCCTTGGATGCCGTTGTAGGGCTGCACCTTCACGCGATCGAGAATGGTCGAGGCAATGTCGAGCGTGCCGGCGAGCGTGTCGGTGCGCCGTGCGGCGCGTGTCCCAGGCTCAGCCCAGATAAACGGCACATGGGTAATGCCCTCATAGTGCGCCGGGCCTTTCAGCAGCAGCCGGTGATCGCCGAGAAAATCGCCGTGGTCCGTGGTGAAGATGACGATAGTGTCGTCGGCCAACCCGCAGGCGGCGAGCCGCCCGAGCACGCGGCCGATGGCGTCGTCGATCATGGCGATCATCCCGCAACTCAACGCCATCGCCTCGCGCGCTTCGCGTTCATTGATGGCGAACGCGGCCTGGCCTGCGGTGTCCGCTTTGCCGCTGTCGCGCTGCGCCATGGCCCAAGTCACCGGGCGGGCGAGTGGCCGATTGCCGGGGTGGAAACTCGCCGGCAGTTGCATGTCCTGCGGACGGTACATGGACCAGTATCGGCCGGGCGGCGTAAACGGATGATGCGGGTCGGGGAACGATGTCATCAGGAAGAAGGGTTGGCTTCGATCTCCTGCGGCGTAGCGGTCGAGCCATTCGCAGCTTTTGTCGGCAATGTAGGCGGTCGGATAAAGCTCTTCCGGAATCGGCGTCCGGAACGCCTGCGGACAGACGTAATCGTGCGGCAGTTGCTTGCTGTGATCGCGCAGCGCGTCGGCATCTGGCCGGTGCGATTTCAGCCAGACATAATAATGTCCGCCGACTTGATCGCCATGAGCGGTACAAAGATCGACGTGCTCGAAGCCATAGAACGGAAGCTGCATCGCGAAATCATCGCCGGCCTCCCAGCGCTTCGGGTGTTCCTGGTCGTAGGGTCCGTCGGATGCCGCGGGCTTGCGCGCTTCGGCAAAATTCGGATCGAGCACCTGGTCACCGGGACGCGGCGGCGGGCGCTTGAGGATGGCCGGCTGGTCGCCGAAATTCTGCAAATGGCTCTTGCCGACGAGTGCGGTCGCATAGCCCGACGCCCGCAGCGCATCGACAAAGGTGTTCGAGCGCAGTGACAGCGGCGATCCGTTGCTGCGCACGCCGTGGACCGACGGCATGCGCCCCGTCATCAGGGTTGAACGGTTCGGCATACAGACGGGCGTTGCCACGTAGAATTGCTCGAACCGAGTGCCGCGTGCCGCAATCGAATCGATATGCGGCGTTTTGAGCACGGGATGACCATAGCAGCCGAGATAATCGGCACGGTGCTGGTCGGTGATGAAGAAAAGAAAATTCGGCCGCGCCATGCTCGACTTCACTCTGCCTTGATGTTGGCCGCTGTGACGAATTCTCGCCATTTGGCCGTGTCGCTTGCGATTTTCTTGGATAGATCCGCGCCTGAAATCCATTCAGGATCGAGCCCAAGTCCCGAAAGCTTGGGCTGCAGATCGGGCTCGGCAAGAATCTTCTTGAACTCGTCCTGCAGCTTGCCGGTCACCGCAGCCGGCGTGCCGATTGGCGCGAACAGCCCATACCAGGCGGAAATGACGAGGCCCGGATAGCTGGCGGCAAGCGGAGCCACTCCCGGCACCAGCGGCGACGGTTTTGGTCCGGTTACGCCGAGAGCGTACACGGTTCCGGCTTTGATGTGCGGCAGCGCCACGCCGATCGGGCCGCAGAACATTGTCACATTGCCGGCCAACACCGCGTTCATCGCCGCGGCGGCGTTGGTGTAGGGCACGTGGACCATGTCGGTGCCGGTCTGCCGCTTGATCATTTCACCGCACATGTGGGCGGGCGAGGCGTGACCTGCCGAAGAGAAGGTCAATGCTCCAGGTTTGGCCTTGGCCGTCGCGACCAGATCGGCCATCGAGTGAATCCCTGTCGCCGGATTCACCACCAGCACGTTGTCGCTATTGACGAACGCGGCGATCGGGATCAGGTCACGCAACACATCGTAAGGCAGCTTGAGCAGCGCCGGCGCCATGGTGATCGGCAGGTCAACCGTGAACAAAAGCGTGTAGCCGTCCGGAGCTGCTCTCACCACCGCCTCGGCTCCGATTGTTCCGGTCGCGCCGGGCCGCGTCTCGACCACGGCCGGCTGTTTCCAATCCTCTGACAGTTTCTGTGCGTATAGCCGCGCCAAGGCGTCGTTCGGGCCGGCGGGAAATGGCACCACGAAATGGATCGGCCGCGTCGGATAGTCCTGCGCCGCCGCAGCGCGTATGCCGGCAACGACAGCGGCCGCAATCATGAAATGCAGGATGTGTTTACGCCAAGGTTTCATGGCATTGCCCCACCGGCTTGAGCGCGTTCCCCAAATGCAGATTGTGCGCCCGCCGTGGGCATCGGCGCCGCCTGTGATTTTGCGGTACGCCGGCATGGCCCGCTGGCAGCTCTACGTCGAAGCTACGCGAATTGCTCGGCCGCGTGTAGGGGCGGCGATGCCGCATCCAAAGTTAGGCGAGTGCCCATAGTGGGCGTTCATTGTGCTGAAAGGCGGGCGCATCCAAAAAGAAATGCCCCGGGATTTTGGTCCCGGGGCATCGATCGCAATCAAAAAGGATTTCTTATTGCAGGCCCCAGCTTGAGCCCCAGCCACCAAGCTTCACGTTGAGGCCGACCTTGACGGTGTGAGCGGTGGTCTTCTCGCTGAGCGAGTAGGGCACGCCCGCGACCGTGCCGCTCGTGATCGTATCGGTGCCGAGATCGAGGTACAGATACTCGGTCTTGAATGAGAGCCATGGATTGAAGGCGTATTCGAGACCGGCACCAACGGTCCAGCCGCTCTTGTCGTGTCCCGACGATGTACTGACACTCGCACCGAGCGCCGATGCGGTAGCCGAGCTCGTGGTGTGGCCGTAGGCCCATCCGCCGGTAGCGTAGAGCAGAGCGCTGGGCGTTACGAGAAAGCCGGCGCGCCCGCGCACCGTGCCGAACCAGTCGAGTTTCGTTCCTGCGCTCGCAGATGCAGATCCCGAGGAGGCGTTCGCCATGGCCTCGATGTCGGAGGCATCGAAGTCGCTTTCCACGCCGATGACCCACGAGGGAGCGGCCTGCCAATTGTAACCGATCTGACCGCCGCCAAAGAATCCGCTCGAGTTCAATGTTGTCGTGCCGGTAAGCGATCCTATCGAGGCAGGATACTCGAACCTGTCGCCGCCGAAGCCGCCGTTGGCGCCGATATAGAATCCGGTCCAGCTATAAACGGGAGGCGGTGGCGGAGGAGGGGCGTACGGCCGTACGCCAAGATCGGCTGCGTTCGCGGCGGCGCCGCCCAATGCGACGGTCCCGATCGCGGTTAGCAAACAAATAATGCGTTTCATGTCCCGGCCCTGTTGAGTTTTATGCCGGATCGACGAATCACACAGGTCCTGACAAAGACGCGTTAACGTCCGCGGCCGCGACAAAAAAATCAGCGAGCGTGTTGCGATTATGCAACAAGCTGGCAATCCGGCATGGCGGTCGGTTGAGACGAATGCTTTTGTTGATGGCATATCTGTTGACGGCAAGTCTGTTGACGGCATCTCGGGAACAGTCGTGGAAAACCGACATTGCACAGACATCACCACGATGGCGCGATTGACGTTGAAGGACGCTGACGGCCCGATAGACACCCAGAGCGCTCGACCATAGACTGCGAGGCCTAAGACGCGCAGTCGAGAACGCCCGATATGGCCGAACAGCGTGTAGAACGGCGGCTTGCGGCCATTCTCGCGGCTGATGTTGCCGGATACAGCCGGCTCATGGGCGCTGACGAGGAGGGCACCCTCGCCAGACTTAACAGCCATCGCCGTGAATTCCTCGAGCCGACGATCGCAGAGCACCGTGGCCGTATCGTCAAACGGACCGGCGACGGGATTCTGATCGAGTTCAGCAGCGCGGTGGATGCCGCCCGGTGCGCCATCCAAACGCAGCGCGGAATGGCGGAGCGCAATTCGGGCGTGTCGGACGATCAGCGAATCGAAATCCGCATCGGCGTCCATGTCGGCGACATCATCATCGAGGAGGGCGATATTTTTGGCGATGGCGTCAACATTGCGGCGCGTCTCGAAAGCATCGCCCAGCCCGGTGGCATCTGCATCTCCGACGACGCCTATCGCCAGGTCCGCGATAAGCTGGACACCGATTTTCAGGATGCCGGCGAACAGCAACTCAAAAACATTGCGCGGCCGGTCCGGGTTTATCAGTTGCGTCCCGACACGCCGGCGCCTGCCGTCAAGACATCCGGGAGCGGCCTTGAGCTTCCCGACAAGCCGTCGATTGCCGTTTTGCCGTTTCAGAACATGAGCGGCGATCCGGAACAGGAATATTTCGTCGACGGCATGGTCGACGATATCCTCACCGGCCTTTCGCGCATCAAGTGGCTCTTTGTTATCGCGCGCAATTCGACCTTCACCTACAAGGGCCGGGCGGTTGACGTGAAGCAGGTCGGCCGCGAACTCGGCGTCCGCTATGTGCTCGAAGGCAGTGTGCGCAAGGCCGCGGATCGGGTGCGGATTACCGGGCAGCTCATCGACGCCGCAACCGGAGCGCATGTCTGGGCTGAACGCTATGACCGCAAAACCGACGATATTTTCGCCCTCCAGGATGAAATGGCGCTATCGGTCGTCGGCGCGATCGAGCCGAGCCTGCGGCTGGCCGAGATCGAACGCGTCAAACGCAAGCGGCCGGACAGCCTCGACGCCTATGATCTGGTCTTGCAGGCTCAGCAGGACGTTTACACAAGGATGCCGGCGCCATCGGTGAAGGCGCTGGTGCTGCTTGAACGTGCGCTCGCGCTCGATCCGAATTATGCACTGGCGCATGCTTATGCCGCGGAGTGCCATCATGCCATCTTCCACCGTGCCGGAATGCATGAGGAGCACCGGGCGGCGTCAATGCGCCATGCGCAGGCGGCGATCGCGCATGGCCAGGACGATGCGATCGCTCTGACGTTTGCCGGATTTACCATCGGCATGGACAGCCACGATCGCGCCGCCGCCTTCGCCGCGTTCGACGCCGCGCTCGCCGTCAGCCCTTCATCGGCTCTGACTTACATGCAGGGCAGCATCATCCTCGCATGGGCTGGAGAACCCGAGCGCGCAATCGAATGGGCCGAGCGCGGCCTGCGGCTGAGTCCATTCGATCCCTGGCGCGGCTCCGCCTTTGCCGCCTTGGCGCTTGGGCACTTCCATCTGGGCCGCTACGAAGAGGCGGCGGCTGCCGGCCGTAAGGCGGTTCAATCGAGCCCGGGTTTCAGCATGTGTCACGTGTTCCTGGCGGCCCCGCTTGCCAAGCTTGGTCGTCTCGAAGAGGCCAAGGCTGCTGCTGCAAGAGCCATGGAGTTGCAACCGACATTCCGTTGCAGCCGGCTTTTTGTCGCTGCGAATACAACGCCCGCGCTCGCCGCCATTCTGGGCGAGGCGCTCCGCCAAGCGGGCTTGCCGGATTAACGTCGCGGCATGCCACCCTCTCCGCAAGGCAGCGGAGAGGGTGATCGAACTTCACGCCGCCGCAGCCATCTGCGGTGCGGTCTCCCGCCAGCACGGCAGCGCCCATACGCGTTCGAACCATTGCTGCGCTTGCGGATAGGCTGCGAGCGGCATGTCGGTTTCTTTGGCGTAGGTGAACTGCGCGGCGATCGAGAAGTCGGCGAGTGTCAGCGCGTCGCCGACGAGATATTTGTTCTTCGACAGATGGCGGTCGAGGACGGCCACCTCGCGGTTGAATGCCTCGATCGCCTTGGCGACGACGGCTTCGTCCGGCGGTCCCATATTCACGAATTTCTTGACCAGCCGCTGGAATGTCAGCGGCTGACAGGCTTCGCTGCCCAAGTGAGCGAGGCCCCAGCTTTGCCAGCGCATGATATCGGCGCGTTTGCGGTCGTCCTTCGGCCACAGTGAATTGTCGGTCCGGCTTGCCACGTATTGCAGAATGGCGGTTGATTCCCATAGCGTGAAATCGCCGTCGACCAGCGTCGGCGTGCGGCCGGTCGGATTGAGTGCCAGATAAGCCGGCGTGTGCGAGGCGCCCTTGGTGAGGTCGACAAACTCCAGTTCGAGCGGCAGGCCCAGATAGGCGGCTACAGCGCGGACCTTCCAGGTGTTCGGCGAAGGCGGAAAACCGTACAGCTTCATGATCGACTCCTGTGGGTTGATTTGCAGAACGGATGGAGCGGAGCGACATCCGGTGACGGGTGGGGCTGAAAGCAGAATCCCGGGTTTCGCTTCGCTCAACCCGGGCTACGGTCATTCGTCGCAACACGACGGCGAGATCTTCGGTTGCTGATATGTCGCCGTCGGGTCTACGGCGGCGCCGTCGTAGCGATCGTGGTGGCGGACCCATGCCATGCTGAAGGCCAGGCCATCCTCATCGCGACCCTTCGGAACAAGGTCGAGGAAGTTGTAGGCGCCGATCAGAATATCGAGGCCGCGCCCGTAGCTCGAATAGGTGTGGAAGATGTCGCCGGCGGCATTCTTGTAAAACACGCTGGCTCCGGGCGCCTCGTCGCGCGGGAAGCCCTGTTGCTGATAATTGTATTCGACCGGGCCTTTGGCCTTCTCTTCCGGCGTGAACGACACGTGGTAGTCGTAATTGAAGTCGCTGCCGAACGACGATACCCACTTGAAGCGCCAGCCCATGCGGCGCTGGAAGGTCTCGATCTGCGGCAGCGGCGCGCGCGAGACGACGACGAACGAAACGTCGCGTTGCGCGAGATGAATAGCGGCGCCGTCGAAATGATCGGCGAGCAGCGAACAGCTCGGACAGCCCGCCTCCCAGCTGGGGCCCATCATGAAGTGATAGACGATCAATTGGCTTTTTCCGCCGAAGAGATCGCTCAGCGTTTCCTTGCCGTTCGGTCCGTCGAACACGTACGGCTTTGCGACTTTCACCCACGGCAATTGGCGCCGCTTGCGGCTCAATTCGTCGCGGGCGCGCGTAAAGGCCTTTTCGTCTGCGAGGTGAGCCTTGCGGGCGGAAATCCATTCTTCATGGGAGACGATTTTATGCGGTTCCATCCTTGCCTCCTGAGCGTTCAAACGATTTGCACCAAGTTCAAGATCGCCAGCGCCGCCGTCGTGACCCAGGTTATGGTGACGCCGGTGGCGCGGATCGCGTTCGGCCCGCCGCTGACCCACAACGGCGCCACGTACATCACGCGCCCGACGATCAGCGCGATACCGGCGGCGTGGAGCGCCGACGGCATCCCGTGGTCGAGCTCATAAAGACCCATCAGCAGCAGGCAGAAGGGTATGTTCTCGATCGAATTGCCGTGCATGCGGATCACCCGCTGCAGCAGCGGTTGGCTGCCGTCGCCGAGCATGACCCGGAATTTCCAGCGATGCACGGTGACGTTAAATCCCAGCGCCACGATCACCAGCGCCAGGATTCCAGCGTAGAGCGCGGTTGTCGCGACCGGCATCGCTTTTGTCCCGTTCCGGAGCCTAGGCGTTCGCCGGCGTCATCCAGCCGATGCCGGCGCCGCCCGGCTCCATCAGGACCGCGATGCGGCCGACGCCGGGCACATCGAATGGAGGCTTCATCACTTGCGCCCCGGCGCTCACCGCCTTTTTGAGGCGCGCATCGACATCGTCGACTGCGATGTAGGACATCCAGCTTTCCGGAACGTCCTTGTATTCGGGAGAGCTGATATCGAAGAGGCCGCCGACCGGCCGATCTCCCACCTTGGCAACCCAGTAGGTGCCGCCGCCGGGCATCGGCATTGCGTCGAAACTCCAGCCCAGCGTGTCGGCGTAAAATTTCTTCGCGCTCTCCACGTCGTGTGTCATCAACTCGTTCCAGTAAAAAGTGCCGTGCGGTCCGCTCATGCATCCGCTCCTCTGTGTTGGCTTATGTAGCGTGTAACCGTCCGGTCATTCTGGTCGAGCTTTGTGTCAGGACGGCAATCTCAGCCGAGGAATTTTTCGAGCTTGTCGAGTGCGCCGTTCCAGCCGTTCTGGTGGCGGTCGCGCGCGTCGGCGTCGGAAAATTGTTCATGGGTCAGCGTCAACAGCGTGCCATCCCCGTCCGGCTTGAACAGCACCGTGACAAGCGATTCGCGTTCCGGCGTGCTCTTCCAGGCCCAGGTGTAGACCAGCTTTTCGTTAGGAACGACTTCGCGAACAACGCCGCCGACGTTGTGGTTGTCGCCGTTCGGCGAGGTCGCGACAATTTCGAAACGGCCGCCGACGCGCAGGTCGAACGACGCATGCGTGCATTGCACCGCGCCCGGCCCGAACCAGCGCTTTATTTTTTCCGGGTCCGTCCAGGCGCTGAAGACCTTGGCCGGCGGCACGCCGAAGCGGCGCTTGATGGTGAGGCTTGGCTTGATGGCGGATTGGACGGACATGACTCTTCCTCCTCCAGGAACGTGGCAAGTCGATCGAGCCGCTCCGACCAGAACTTTTCGTAGCGGTTGAGCCACTCGAATGCGTTCTGCATCGGTGCCGGGGTCAGACGGCAGGCGACGGTACGTCCGGATTTCGTGCGCGCGATCAGTCCGGCGTCGGACAGCACGTCGAGGTGTTTCATGATCGCAGGCAACGACACCGGGAACGGCTCGGCCAGCGTGCTGACCGACAAGCCCGGGTGCTCGGCGAGCCGCATGACCAACGCACGCCGCGTCGGGTCGGCGAGCGCCGCAAAGGTACGGTCGAGCGCGGAGCCTTGAAACTTAACCATATGGTTTAGTATAGGGCGGCGCAGCGTGCTGTCAAGACGGTCGCAAAGGCCGGCGTCATCCTGATGACGTGCGGGGCGATCGGTTGGCCCCATGCGGGCGGTCGCCCATGGCGGCCGCGATGCTTGACAGTCCCAGGTGGCGTTGTCACGCTCGCGCAAGAAAACGCCGACAGAATGCGGGCAAAGTGCCAGCATGACAGCCGGCCACAAGAGCAAGCGGGCAGAAGAAGAGGCTGAAAAAAAATCAGTCGAAAAAAAAGCCAAGAGCGTGTGAAAGGCCATCGGGAGGTTACACATGACGCGAATTGGTATGACGACCCTCGCCGCAAGTGCGATTGCACTGTCGCTGTCGGGGCTGAGCGCAGCGACGGCACAGGAAATCAAACAGTCTGGCGGCACGACCGGCGGCGCAGCGCCGGAAGCAAATGTTACGCAAACGATGCTTGATCGCGCGACCAGCGATAACAAGAATTTCCTGCAAACAAACGGCGACTACAATCAGCAGCGGTTCTATCCGGCCAACGATATCAACCGTTCCAACGTCAAGCGGCTGCATGTCGCCTGGATTTTCCAGACCGACGTCCGCGAATTGACTGAGACTTCGCCGATCATCGTCAACGGCGTGATGTACGTCACCACGTCGTTCGATCACGTCTATGCGCTCAATGCCAAGACCGGCGAGCAGTATTGGCACTACAAATACAACATGGGGCCGATCACGACCTATTGCTGCGGACCCAACAATCGCGGCGTCGCCGTCTATCAGGACAAGGTCTATCTCGCCACGCTCGATGCCAAGCTGGTGGCGCTCGACGCCAAGACCGGCAAAGAGCTCTGGAGCCAGCAGATCGCCGATCCGACGCTCGGCTACAGCGAAACGATGGCGCCGACGGCGGTCGACGGCAAAATTCTGATCGGCACCAACGGCGGCGAGTACGGCATTCGCGGTTTCGTCAAGGCGTACGACGCCAATACCGGCAAGCTGCTTTGGACGTTCGACACCATTCCGGAAAGTTCCGTCGGCGTCTGGGCGACCAAAGACGCCACCGGCCGCGACATGCATCGCGACATCGACGCCGAAAAGGCGCAGCTCGCCAAGACCGGAGATCCGTACAAGACGCTGGGCGGCGGCGTATGGCAGAACCCGTCGGTCGATCTCGCTGCCAAGCGCGTCTATTTCGTGGTCGGCAATCCGTCGCCCGATCTCGACGGCGCACAAAGGCCGGGCGACAACCTCTACACGGATTCGCTGGTTTCGGTGGATCTCGATACCGGAAAGCTCGACTGCTATTTCCAGTACATCGCTCATGACGTCTGGGATCTTGACGCCACGAGCTCCGACCGTCCTGGTCAATGTCAAGGATAAGAACGGCAAGACGATCCCAGGCGTGCTTCACGCCGGCAAGACCGGCTACGTCTACGTGCACGATCGCAAGGACTGCAGCCTGATCCGCTTCTCCGAACCGATGGTGTCGCAGAAGGACCGTTGGGTGCTGCCGACGCCGACCAAACCCCTCGACAGCAATTCGGCGCGGATGTTCCCGGGGGCCAACGGCGGCGTCGAGTGGTCGCCGATCGCGACCAATCCGGGCCTCAACCTTGCCTATGCGATCAACCTCGAACAGGAAATGACGTACACCGTCGACAGCTCGCCTTATCCGGGCGGCAAGCTGTGGCTCGGCGGCGCTTTCACGAATGTTCCAGGCGGCATACAGACCGGCAACGTGACGGCGGTCGACTACAACACCGGCAAGATCAGATGGCAGGTGAAGACGCCTGAGCCCATGATCGGCGGCATTCTCGCCACGGCCGGCGGACTGGTATTTACCGGCGAAAGCAACGGCTGGTTCAAGGCCTATGACGCAAGCAACGGCCGCGTGCTATGGCAATTCCAGGCCGGTGCAGGCGTCAATGCGCCGCCGTCGTCCTACTTTGTAGGCGGCAAGCAGTATGTTGTGGTCGGAGCTGGTGGTAACGTGCAGGTCAATTCCAAGCGCGGCAACAGCATCATCGCATTTACGCTCGATTAGCGGAAACGGCGACTGCTCCAAGTGGTTTGGGGACGGGACTGGCAACGGTCCCGTCCTCTTTATTGGATCGGATGGGTCAAATGGTCAGGTTGCTTGCGGCGGTGCTGGTTTCATGGGTCGTTCTGCAATGTGCGGCGCGGGCCCAGAGCATCGAGCAAAAAGCCCAGGTCTGCGCTGAATGCCACGGCGAGAATGGCGTCCCGCAACAAAAAGAAATCCCCGTGATCTGGGGCCAGCAGCTTGGTTATCTCTTTATCGAGTTGCGCGATTTCAAATCCGGCGCACGCAAGAACGAACCTATGTCACCGATTGCCCAAGGTCTCGACCACGCCGATCTGCTGCCGCTCGCCACATACTTCTCGCAAAAGACTTGGCCTGATCTGCAGCAGCCGCGCGCGCCGGCCGATGTCGCCGCGCAGGCGCAGCGCGTCGATGGCTCCGTTGTTTGCACCAGTTGTCATCAGCAGGGATTCAAGGGCGCCGGCACCGAGCCGCGCCTCGCCGGCCAGAGCAGCGACTATCTGGCGAAAACGATGACCGATTTCCGGTCCGGCGCGCGCGCCAACAATCCCACCATGACGGCTTTCATGAAGGGAATATCCGAAACCGATATTGCGGCGCTCGCCACGTATCTCGCGGGGCTGTGATTCTCGTCATCACCTGAGTTCGATGACGGTCGTGGGTCATCGGCCTAATTTTGCTCGCACCTCGTCAGTCGCCGCGAGGTCGAAGGCGGTCTTGCCCTTTTTATCCTTCAACGCACGATTTGCGCCGCGCTTGATGAGAAAATCGACGACTGCCGGATCGCCGAGTTCGGCGGCGATCATCAGCGCGGTGCGGCCGCGATTGTCGGCGTCGTCAAGCGTTGCGCCGTGCGCGAGCAAGAGATCGATGACGCGGCCGGCCGCCGCGGCGCCGACGCCCTCATCATGGCCCGCCGCCCACATCAGCGCGGTGAGATCGTTGCCGTAACGCTGCCGGGCATCGACGCCGGCATCGAGCAGTTGCTGCACGACGCCGTCAAAACCCCGGGCCGCGGCGTAGATCATCGCCGCCTTGCCGGTCGAGTCGCGCGCATTCGGGTCGGCGTGGTCCGCGATCAATTCTTCGACGATGCGCTCGTTGCCTTTGAAGGACGCGGCGATCAGCGGCGTAATGTCGGAACGCCCGGCAAGGTTCGGATCGGCGCCCTTGGCCAGCAACAAGGCGACAGTCGCCGGCTTCTCGCTCTCGGCGGCGCCCAACAGCGCGGTCGAGCCGACAACGTTGCGCGCGTTGATTGGAGCATTCCGGGCGAGGAAGAATTCAACCATCCTGAGATAACCGGCGCGCGCGGCGTGGGCGAGCGGCATCGCACCGAAGCGGTCGCGCGCCTGAAGCGAAGCGCCGGCGTCGACAAGCTTGCGCGCCAGGGCATCGCAGCCGGAATCGGTCGCGGCGAACAGTGCGGCATTGGTCTGAACCGTCGTGATCTCGGACTTGGCGAGGTCGTAGTTCCGCTCGATGTCGCCGCAACTATCCTCGCTCCGCAGCGGCGCGGGCATGCTCGTCACAATCAGACATGCGCCGAGCAAAACGGCGGCGCTGCGCACAGAAAGGCGATCCATCGTCGGCGGTCCGGCAGGTGATCGCCACATTGTTCCACGCGGGGCAGCGACCGTCGAGCGCCGGCTGTTAGCCCTTCGTCAACCCTAACGATCCGTCGAATGTCGAGTTTCTGCTTTGATGCCGTCGATAATGGATTTTAAGCATCGACTGCCTACGGTGCTGGCGGCGCTGCCGAAATTGCGTGGGCCAGCACCGATGATCTGAGCGCGTTGAGCGGCCAAGCCTTTCATGGATATGACAAGCCTCATCGCCGCTTTGGTCGGCGCCCAGACCGGACGGCTTCAGCTCGCCGTCGCCGGCCGGATGCTGAAAATCAATGCCGATAGTGCCTCATCGGTCGTGAAATTGATTGACGCGGCGGAGCAGAGCATCAATTCGCTCGCCAACGTCGCCGCCGGTATCGGAACGAACCTCAACATCAGGGCGTAGTGGTACCCTCATCCGGCATCGGCGCACCGACGAGGGCGCGGTTGCGATTGGCGCGCAGGATGAGGAGGCCGGTGGCGGACGTCGCGGCCATCACGGCAAAGATCGGCAGGCTGCTGGACGAATTCAAGAAGCCCACTCCTGTCGAGGCAAGAGCGCCGATCCCCATTTGCAGAAAGCCGAGCAGCGCGGAGGCGCTGCCGATGGTTTTGCTGAACGGCGAAAGTGCGATCGCGGCGGCGTTCGGATAGGCGATGCCGCAGCACGGCAGATAGAGCAACAGCAGAATGATATTCGCCGCCAAGCCGTACCAGCCGAGCGCAGTACCGAGCAACAGGATGAACACGATGATGTTCTGGCATATCAGCGCGGTGCGGAAGATCTTTTGGTCCTGATGGCGCTGCGACAGCCATATGTTCAATTGGCTGCCGCCGATGAAGCTGCAGGCGAGCGCCGCGAAGATCAGGCCGTACATTCGCGGACCGACATGAAAGGTTCCGATGAAAATGATCGGCGAGCCGGTGACGTAGACGAACAGTCCGGCAAAGGAAAAAGCGCCGCCGATCGCGTAGGTGTAAAATTGCGGCTGCTCCAGGACTTTCAGAAATCCGCCGAGGATGGCGCGAGGCCGCAGTGAGATATCGGGGTCCGATTTGTGACCCTCGGGCAAAAACGCCCAGATGACCGCCATCACGATGAGCGCAAAGCCGGCGAGAATGACGAAGATCCATGGCCAGCCGACGGTGGTGGCGACGAAGCTGCCGACCGTCGGCGCGAACAGCGGCGAGACGCTGAGCACCAGAATCAGCAGGGAGATAATCTTGGCGCTTTCTTCAACCGGAAAGTAGTCCCGCACCATGGTGATGGCGCCGACCTGAGCGACGCATCCGCCCATGGCCTGAAGCAGACGGAAGGCGATGAACAGACCGGGCGAACGCACCGTCATGCAGCCGAGCGAAGCCACGATAAACAGGCTCAATCCGGCGTAGAGCGGCTTCTTGCGGCCGAAGCGATCGAGCAACGGCCCGTAGAAAAGCTGACCGAGCGCCAGACCGATGAAATAGCCGGAGACCGACAGCGAAATCTGCGCAGGCGTGGTGCCGAGATCGCGCGCAATCTGCGGAAAGGCGGGCAGATACATGTCGATCGAAAACGGGCTGACCGTGCTCAGCGCACCGAGAATAAGGATGATCAGCAAATCGGCGCGGCGCGTGCGTGTCGTCATGAGGACTCTGCAAAGTCTACAGTTTGATCCGCAATGACGATGGGTGCGGGCGGTTCAGGGAAGGGACCGATCAGTCGCGAATCGGTATTGGCGGGAGATACGCAATGACGTGCTCTGTCGCCGGCTTGCGGTGTTTTGATGGCAGCTTGCCGTTTCAGGCATCGTATGATCGAGAATGCATTCGTTATCGGCGCTCCGCTTGCGATAAGCTTGTCGAGGATGGGCGCGGCTCTGGCTTATGGGTCACGGCTTATGGGTCATGGCTGCCGTCGGGTCACGGCTCAAGCGGCAACGCAACCGATGGGGAGGACAAATGCAACAAGCAAGTCATGAGCGCGGGGTTGGGCGCGCCGCCGGGCGCATGGTCGGCGCTGTCGAAGTCACGCCGCTCTGGGATGGGCCGCTGCCATCGTCTCTGGGAAAAATTCCCGATCCGCTTCACCGCGCGGAGGCCGAGACGCTGATAGCGAAGGCCGGCCCGGACGCTTTGACCATGAATGTCTACGGCTTCCTTCTCAGACTCGACGATCGCTTGGCGCTGATCGACACCGGAGCCGGCAGGCTGGTCAATCCGCAGTTGGGCAAGCTCGCCGCCGCTCTCAACGAGCAGGGCGTCGCGCCGCCACAGATCGACACCATCTTCATGACCCATGTTCACCGGGATCACTTTGGCGGCCTTGTCGACGACGCGGGCCAGGCCGCGTTCCCCAATGCGGAACTTGTCCTTCACCAGCAGGAGGCAAGTTTCTGGCTGGACGGCGCGTTCGAGGACATGCCCGAGCGCGCCCGCCGCTACCTCGATTCGACACGGCAGGTCCTCGCGCTTTATTCGGGCCGTCTGCACCGCGTAAAAGACAACGAAGTCTTTGCCGGAGTATCGGCTCATGCGGCGCCCGGCCACACGCCGGGGCACACCTGTTGGCTCGTCGAGTCGGGCGGCCAAGCCATCCTTGGTTGGGGCGATCTCATTCATATCGCCCACATTCATTTGCCGTCGCCGCACATCGCCATGGAATACGATCTCGATCCGGTCGCCGCGCAGCGAAGCCGGCTGCGTATCCTCGACTGGGTGGCCACGGACAATATCCTGGTCGCCGGCGCGCACCTGCCGGCTCCCGGCATCGGCGCCATCGTCCGAAACGGAAATGCCTATGCGTTCGAGCCGGATCGATCGGTCAATGCGACGCCCGCACAGGTAAAATAGCGGGGCGCACAGCGCCCTATCAGGGAGGGTTTCGGCCAATGTCTGGGAATTTTCGTTGCGTCATTTTTGCTGCAACCGCGTTGCTGATCGGTGCCGGGTTGACGGTCCCGGCGGCGGCGCAGGAGCTGTTTCCCGGCCGGCAGATCACACTGATCGCACCCTACCCGCCGGGCGGTGTCGTCGACATGACCGCGCGCCTTCTGGCCGAGGGGCTCACGGAGAAATTCGGTCAAGCGGCGATTGTGCTCAACAAGCCGGGCGCGAACGGCATGATCGGGCTTGCCGACCTGGTGAAAGCCGCGCCGGACGGTTTGACGCTGTTGCTCAACAATGATGGCGGACTCGGTATTCCGCCTGCGGTCGATCCGAACTTCAAATTCGATCCAATGAAGGACTACACGCCGATCGCGCAAGCGGTTCAGTACGGCCACACCTTCATCGTCAACAGCGCGCTGCCGGTGAAATCGATCGCGGAGTTCATCGCCTACGCCAAGGCGCATCCCGGCGAACTGAATTTCGGCACACCGGGGATCGGAACGCTGCCGCACATTGCCATGGAATTATTCATGCAGCGCACCGGCACCAAGCTGGTGCATGTGCCCTACAAGGGCGCGGCGCCCGCGTTGACCGATCTCATGGCGGGTTCGGTCAACGTCAACGTGCAAAGCGCGCCGACTGTGCTCGGGCAGGCCAAGAGCGGTCGCATGCGCATCCTCGCAGTCTTCAGCGGTCAGCGGATCAAGGAACTGCCCGATGTGCCGACGATGGCGGAGAGCGGCCTGAATGATTTCGTCATCACCAGTTGGCTCGGCGTGTTCGGCCCGCCCGGTCTTCCCCCGGCGATTCGTGATCGGTTGAGCCGCAGCATCGTCGAGATCGTGCAGCAGCCCAAATTCCAGGAAAAATTCCGCAGCATCGGTTTCGAGCCGGTCGGGACCGACGCCAAAACGTTCGCGGAGCACTATTACGAGCAGGTCGAGCGCTGGAAAAAAGTGGCGGCGGAGCGCGGAATCAAAATCGCCCAGTGATGGCCGAGCCTCGGCCGGTCTACTGAAGAGCTGCGGTGACCAACTTGACGCCGTCGTCGCTGGCCCATTCGGCGGGGCCGGCCATGTTGCCGATCTCGCAGCCGGAACCGTCGACCAGGACCGTCGTCGGCATGCCGAAAGCCTTGCCGGCCATCTTCAGGTCCTGAAAGACTTTCGCGCTTTGATCGGAATAATACGCGAGGTGTTTGACGCCGACGTCCTTGAGAAAGGTCAGCGGCTTTTCCGGATCGCGCGTATCGATGTTGACGGCGACGACTTCGAATTTCGGGCCGCCGAGATCGCCTTCGAGCGCGTCGAGCGCCGGCATCTCCTTGCGGCAGGGCACGCACCAGGTGGCCCAGAGGTTCAGCAGAACGGTGCGGCCATGCCAATCGGCGAGCGTGTGGTCGTGGCCCTTGGCATCCTTGAAGGCCAGGTCGGGAACGCGGAAGGCCGTATGCGTCAGGGTCAGCGCCGCGACCTCGCCGTGGGCGAGCGGTGCAATCCGCGCCGCGGTCTGGACGGCAGGCCGGCAGGCCGCGTCGGCCGGATTGCTTCGCAGATGGTCAATCCCGTATACCCCCGCCAGTACGGCCAGAATCGCGACAGTCGCCGCAACGGAAATGAAGCGGAGGCGGCCAATCTTGTGGCGCGGCGGGGCGGATTGCTCGGTCATCAATACCAAAGCCTCGGATTACCAATTTTTGCCGCGACCTTCATGAGCCAACCTTTATCGAGCGACCTGTCATGAGCAACAAAATGTGGGGCGGACGTTTCGGATCCGGGCCCGATCCCATCATGGAGGATATCAACGCCTCGATCGACTTCGACCGCCACCTCTACCGGCAAGACATTGCCGCGAGCAAGGCCCATGCGGCAATGCTAGCCAAAAGCGGCATCATCACGGCGCAAGATGCAAAACAGATCGCTCACGGTCTAGACACGATCCTGTCAGAGATCGAGAGCGGCAAGTTCGTCTTCAAGCGTGCGCTCGAAGATATCCATATGAATGTCGAGAGCCGGCTTGCCGAGCTGATCGGGCCCCCTGCCGGCCGGCTGCACACGGCACGTTCGCGCAACGATCAGGTCGCGACCGACTTCCGGCTGTGGGTCCGCGACTGGATCGACGGCATCGATCTGGCGCTCGCCGCCTATCAGCGCGCGCTCGCCGAGAAGGCGCTCGAGCATGCCGCGACCGTGATGCCGGGCTTCACGCATCTGCAAACCGCGCAGCCGGTGACCTTCGGCCACCATCTGCTCGCCTATGTTGAAATGGCCGAGCGGGACCGTGGCCGCTTCGCCGACGCGCGCACGCGCCTCAACGAAAGTCCGCTCGGCGCCGCCGCGCTTGCCGGCACGTCATTTCCGATCGACCGGGCGATGACGGCGACGGCGCTCGGCTTCGCGCGGCCGATGGCGAACTCGCTCGACGCCGTCTCCGACCGCGACTTCGTGCTGGAGACCCTGTCGGCCTGCGCCATCACGGCCGTGCATCTATCGCGGTTCGCCGAGGAGATCGTGATCTGGTCGTCGCCGCTGACCGGGCTGATCCGGTTGTCCGATGCGTTTACGACGGGCTCGTCGATCATGCCGCAGAAGCGCAACCCCGACGCCGCCGAACTGGTGCGCGCCAAGACCGGCCGCATCGTCGGCGCGCTCACGGCGCTGTTCACGGTGATGAAGGGATTGCCGCTCGCCTATCAGAAGGACATGCAGGAGGACAAGGAAGGCGCGATCGACGCCATGGAGGCGCTGGCGCTTTCGGTCACCGCAATGACCGGCATGGTGCGCGACATGGAGCCCGATATCGCCAGCATGGGCGACGCAGCCGGGCAGGGCTTTTCCACCGCCACCGATCTTGCCGACTGGCTGGTGCGCGTTCTCAAGCTGCCGTTCCGCGAGGCCCATCACATCACCGGGCGGATCGTCGGCAAGGCGGCCGAGGCCGGTGTGCCGCTCGACAAGCTGCCGCTGGAGACCATGCAGGCCATCGAACCGCGGATCACGAAGGCGGTCTACGGTGTGCTGTCGGTGGATAATTCGGTCAAAAGCCGCGAGGTTTTCGGCGGCACGGCGCCGAAAAACGTCCGCGCGCAGGCCAAGCGCTGGCTCAAGCGATTGGGCAAGAAGGCATAAACGCCCTGGCAACGGGTTGGCGACACAATCTCGCCTCCGCAGGGTGATCTGCTAGTGTGGGTTACGGGAGCGTGCGGGACGCGTCGGGGGAGTACCGTTTGTCGGCTTTTGATCGTTTGAGAATGGCTGTCGCGATGGCTGCCGTGGTCGTCGCAGCCCTTAGTCTGAGCGCGTGCGGCCGCAAGGGTCCGCTCGATCTGCCGCCGAGCGCCGCTGCCGCGCCGCCGGTCTCCGCTTCACCCGCAGCTTCGGCCTATCCCAGCGAAGCGTCGTCCGCGGGTGCGGCGCACGAAGCCGCCGTCAAGAATGGCTTTGACGCTCATGGCAATCCGGTGGCGCCAGCGGGTCAGAACCGGCCGTTCCTCCTCGATCCGTTGCTACAATAAATTCGCCGCCGGACGCCCGCGGGCGTCGCCGCTATGGCGGAACCCGGTCGTCTCACGCTAAACACGCTGCATGCACCACTTCGCTTATCGCGACGGCGTGCTGCACGCCGAGGCGGTGAGTCTCGTCGCGCTGGCAGACGCCGTCGGCACACCGTTCTATTGCTATTCGAGCGCGACGATCGAACGCCACTACCAGGTGTTCGCCGGCGCGTTCGCCGATATCGATGCGCTCGTCTGTTACGCCATGAAGGCGAACTCCAATCAGGCGGTGATCGCGACCTTGGCGCGGCTCGGCGCCGGCGCCGACGTCGTGTCCGAAGGCGAGTTGTTGCGCGCCCGCGCGGCCGGCATTCCGCCCGAGAAGATCATGTTCTCCGGCGTCGGCAAGACAGCGCACGAACTGGCGCTTGCGGTCGATCAGGGCATCCTCTGCGTCAACGTCGAATCCGAGCCGGAGCTTGACGTCCTCGCCAGCATCGCCGCCGGCAAGGGCCGCACCGCCGACATTTCCATTCGCGTCAATCCCGATATCGATCCGAAAACGCACGCCAAGATCGCGACCGGCAAGGCGGAAAACAAATTCGGCATTCCGATCAGCCGCGCCCGCGAGGTGTATGCCCACGCCGCGAAGCTCAAAGGCGTTCGCGTCGTCGGCGTCGACATGCATATCGGCAGCCAGATCGTCGAGCTCGATCCGTTCGGCGATGCGTTTGCCCTGTTGGCGGACTTCGTCCGCGAGCTGCGCGCCGACGGCCACACCATCAGCCACGTCGATCTCGGCGGCGGCCTTGGCATTCCGTATCGCGAGGACAACGAGCCGCCACCCGATCCGGACGCCTACGCGGCGATCGTCAAGCGCGCGACCCACGACCTTGGCTGCAAGCTGATTTTCGAACCCGGCCGCCTCATCGTCGGCAACGCCGGCATCCTGGTCACGCGCGTCCTTTACCTGAAGCATGGCGACGCCAAGACCTTCGTCATCATCGACGCCGGGATGAACGATCTGATCCGCCCGACACTCTATGAGGCGCATCACGACATTCGCCCGGTGCGGGAGCCCGAGGTCGGTGCGCATCGAATCATTGCCGACGTGGTCGGGCCGGTCTGCGAATCCGGGGATTACCTTGCGCTCGACCGCAGCCTCGTCGAGCCCCGGCCCGGCGACCTCTTCGCCATCATGACGGCGGGCGCCTACGGGGCGACCCAGGCGGGCACCTACAACAGCCGCGCGCTGATCCCGGAAGTGCTTGTTCGCAAAGGCGAATGGGCGTTGATCCGGCCGCGCGTCACGGCCGAGCAGCTGATCGGCCTCGACCGTCTGCCAGAGTGGCTGTGAGGCTGGCTTTGATTTTGCATCCCATCACCCCTGCGGGAAGTTGTTATGCCATGAACCCGCCCTCATGTTAGCGTGTTGTCTCGCGCAATTGTGGAGCCCTTGGTGACGGAAGCCACCTTGCCTAATCCCGCCGCTGAGCCGCGCGGTGCCGATCATGCCCGGACGCTGCTCGACACGGCGGTGCGCCGCGCGCGCTGGACGATTCTTTGGGAACGGCTGTGGCCGGCGCTCGCAACCTTCGCGACGGCGATCGGCCTGTTCCTGGCGTTGTCCTGGCTCGGGCTTTGGCTGTGGCTGCCGCCGCTCGGCCGCGCCGTGGCGCTGCTCGCGTTCGTGGTGCTTACCGTCGCCGCCGCCATCCCGCTCGGCATGCTGCGGATGCCGCTCACCAGCGACGGCCTGCGCCGGCTCGATCGCGGCAGCGGGCTTCGCCATCGCCCGGCGACTGCGGTCACCGATGAGCTCGCGGTCACGTCGCAGGATCCCTATTCGCTTGCGCTATGGAACGCCCATGTCGAGCGCGCATTACAGTCGGCGCGGACGCTCAAGGCGGGGCGGCCGGCGCCGCGGCTCGCGCTTCGCGATCCCTACGCGCTGCGGGCGCTGGTTCTGGTCGCGTGCGTCGCGACCTTCTTTGCCGCCGGCGGCGAACGCTGGAAGCGGATCGCTGCGGCGTTCGATTGGCAGGGCGTCGTGCTGCCGGCGAATTTCCGCGTCGACGCGTGGGTGACGCCGCCCCCTTATACCGGGCGGCCGCCGCTCATTCTTCCCGGCATCCATCCCGCGGGCGACACCGTGTCGGCGACGCTGGCGACTGGTCCGTTCACGGTGCCGGTCGGCAGCACGCTGGTCGTGCGCGCGACCGGCAGGCCGAACCTCGACCTCGCCAGCACCGGCGGCGTGACGGCCTCGAAGGACGAGGTGCGCGCGCCCGCCGGCACCGAGGAGCACCGCTTCACCATCACCGGAACCGGCACCGAAACGCTGCGCGGCGTCGGCGAAGACCTCACTTGGCCGTTCAACGCCATTCCCGACAAGCCGCCGACGATCGCGCTGACCAAGGATCCCGAGCAACAAAACCGCGGCTCGCTGTTGTTGTCCTATCACCTCGAGGACGATTACGGGGTGATCGACGCGAAAGCGACGTTCGCGCGCAAGAACGATCCCAACGAGCAGGGCGAAGGTCCGCACCCGCTGTTCGGGCCGCCGGATTTCGCGCTGATCCTGCCGCAGGTGCGCACCAAGAACGGCGTCGGGCAGACCATCAAGGATCTGACCGATCACCCCTGGGCCGGCGCCGAGGTGGTGATGACGCTGGTTGCCCATGACGAAGGCGGCAATGAAGGAAAAAGCGAGCCGTTCGCGTTCCGCCTGCCCGAGCGTGTTTTCACCAAGCCGCTGGCGCGGGCGCTGATCGAGCAGCGCCGCAATCTCGCGCTCGACGCGGGCACCCGTCCGCTGGTCATCACCGCGATCGACGCGCTGTCGATGGCGCCGGAGCAATTCACGCCCCAGGCCGGCATTTATCTCGGGCTGCGCTCGATCTTCTGGTCGCTGGTGCGCGCCAAGAACGACGACGACCTGCGCGACGTGGTGGCGCGAATGTGGTCGATGGCGGTCGGCATCGAGGACGGCAACATTTCCGACGCCCAGCAGGCGCTGCGCAACGCCGAGGATGCGCTGCGCCAGGCGCTCGAACGCGGCGCCAGCGACCAGGAGCTGAAAGCGCTCATGGATCAGCTGCGCGCGGCGATGGATCGCTTCATGCAGGCGATGCAGGAGCAGCTCAAGAACAGTCAGCAGCTCGCCCGTCCGCTCGACCGCAATTCGCGCGTGCTGAGCCAGCGCGACCTTCAGAGCATGCTCGACCGGCTTGAGAACCTGGCGCGCAACGGCGCCAAAGACGCCGCCAAGCAGCTCCTGCAGGAACTCCAGCAGATGATGGAGAACCTGCAGATGGCGATGCCGAACATGAACGGCGACGGCGACGACGACATGATGTCGGCGCTCGATGAGCTTGGCGACATGATCCGCCAGCAGCAGGAGCTGCGCGACCGCACCTTCAAGCAAGGGCAGAATCAACGCGGGCAGCGTGGCCAGCGCGGGCAGCGTGGCCAGCAGGGTCAACAGGGCCAGCAAGGGCAGGGCCAGCAGCAGGGCAATAACAGCATGGGCGAGTTGCGGCAGAGCCAGCAGGCGCTGCGCGACCGCCTCAACAAGCTGCTCGAAGAGCTGAAGAACCACGGCTTCGGCCAGGGGCAGCAGGGCCAGCAGGGTCAGGGACAGCAAGGTCAGGGCCAGCAGGGTCAAGGCCAGGACCAGATGGATCAGCTCGGCCGCGCCGGCGACGCCATGGGCGAAGCCGAAGGCGAACTCGGCGACGGCAACCCTGACAGCGCCGTCGATTCGCAAGGCCGCGCGCTCGACGCTTTGCGCAAGGGCGCGCAGGGGCTCGCGCAATCGATGCAGCAGCAGATGGGGCAGGGCCCCGGACCGGGCCAGCCCGGCCGGCTCGGACAGCCGCGCGCGCAGCAGGACACCGATCCGCTCGGCCGGCCGCTGCGCGGCCGCGACTATGGCGACGACGTCACCGTCAAGGTGCCGGGCGAGATCGACGTGCAGCGCGCCCGCCGCATCATCGAGGAACTGCGCAAGCGGTTTGGCGACATCGGCCGCCCCCAAGAGGAGCTCGATTACATCGAGCGGCTCCTGAAGGACTATTGAGCGTCCCCGGGCGTGCTTGCGCGGCCAACTCTCCCTGCTCTCGGTGTGCGTCTCTGCTCGCCACCGCAAAAGCGGGGGAGAGGGGAACAGCGCCGCGCGAGGCAGGCCATCGTGACACCGCGTTGACAGCCCGTCCCGATGGCCTAAATTAAAGGTGTTCCGAGGGGAGCTCCGGAAGGAGCTGAGAGACCGCCAAATCTCGTGTCACGTCTCGTGGGCGAGAACTGCGGTGACCCTTTGAACCTGATCCGGGTCATGCCGGCGAAGGGACGGAAACTTGCCCAAAAGCAGCAATCCCTCGCACAGCCTCGCCCGGACCGAACCGCTGGAGTGTGACGTGCAGGCATCGATCTTCCTGGCCCGGTTGCTCGGCCCGCTTCTGCTGCTGCCCGGCATGGGCATGCTGCTGACGCCACGCATGTTCCGGACCATGGGTACGGAATTGGTCGGCAGTCTGACGCTGATCTATCTGTTCGGCTTGATTGATCTCGCGGCCGGCCTCGCCATCGTTCTCACTCACAATGTGTGGGTGGCGAACTGGCGCGTCCTGATCACGCTGATCGGCTGGCTGATGCTCATTCGCGGGACGGTACGCGTTCTGGGGGCCGAACAGGTCCAGCCGTACGCCACGAAGCTTCTCGGCAACAAACGGCTTATTCCGGTCTCGGGCGCCGTCATCGTCATTCTCGGTCTCATTCTCTGTTATTTCGGCTACGCGGCATAAGCGCCAAAAAGCCAAAAAAGGAGCGAACCCCCATGAACAAGCCACTCTCCGAATCCGATCTCGCCACGCCGACGGTGACGACCGGCCCGATTGCCGGATCGCGCAAGATCTATTCGGTGCCGGAGGCGGCGGCCGACCTGCGCGTGCCGCTTCGCGAAATTCCGCTGTCGGAGGGCTCGGGCGAAGAGCCGGTGCGGGTCTACGATCCGTCCGGCGTCTACACCGACAACGATGTCGCGATCGACGTCGAGAAGGGTTTGAAGCGCGCCCGCGTCGCGTGGGTAAAGGAGCGCGGCGGCGTCGAGGAATATGACGGCCGTTCGATCCAGCCGGTCGACAACGGCAACGTCACCGGCAAGCACCTCGCCCGCAACTTTCCCAGCACGCCGCGGCCGATGCGCGCGCTCGACGGCGCGCCGGTGACGCAGCTCGAATGGGCGCGCAAGGGCGTCATCACCAAGGAGATGATCTACGTCGCCGAGCGCGAAAATCTCGGCCGCAAGAAGATGCTCGACTGCGCGCAGGCCGCCCACGATGACGGCGAGAGCTTCGGCGCTTCGGTGCCGCTGTTCGTCACGCCGGAATTCGTGCGCTCGGAAGTGGCGCGCGGCCGCGCCATCATTCCCGTCGAACATCAATCACGCCGAATTGGAGCCGATGGCGATCGGCCGCAACTTTCTCACGAAAATAAATGCCAATATCGGCAACTCCGCGGTCACGTCATCCGTGGAAGAGGAAGTGGAAAAGATGGTGTGGGCGATCCGCTGGGGCGCCGACACCGTGATGGACCTCTCCACCGGCCGCAACATCCACAACACCCGCGAATGGATCATCCGCAATTCGCCGGTTCCGATCGGCACCGTGCCGATCTATCAGGCGCTGGAGAAGGTCAACGGCGATCCGGTCAAGCTCGACTGGGAGTGCTACAAGGACACGCTGATCGAGCAGTGCGAGCAGGGCGTCGATTACTTCACCATCCACGCCGGCGTCCGCCTCGGCTACATCCACCTCACCGCCAACCGCGTCACCGGCATCGTCTCGCGCGGCGGCTCGATCATGGCGAAGTGGTGCCTGGCGCATCACAAGGAGAGCTTCCTCTACGAGCGCTTCGACGAGATTTGCGACCTGATGCGCAAATACGACGTGTCGTTCTCGCTCGGCGACGGCTTGCGTCCCGGCTCGATCCGCGACGCCAACGACCGCGCGCAATTCGCCGAGCTGGAAACGCTTGGCGAATTGACCAAGATCGCCTGGGACAAGGGCTGCCAGGTGATGATCGAAGGCCCCGGCCACGTGCCGCTGCACAAGATCAAGATCAACGTCGACAAGCAGCTCAAGGAATGCGGCGAGGCGCCGTTCTATACGCTCGGCCCGCTCGTCACCGACATCGCGCCGGCCTACGACCACATCACGTCGGCGATCGGCGCCGCCATGATCGGCTGGTTCGGCACCGCGATGCTCTGCTACGTCACGCCGAAGGAGCACCTCGGCCTGCCGGACCGCAACGACGTCAAGGACGGCGTCATTGCGTACAAGATCGCGGCGCACGCCGCCGATCTCGCCAAGGGCCATCCGGCGGCGCAGTTGCGCGACGACGCGCTGTCGCGCGCGCGCTTCGACTTCCGCTGGATCGACCAGTTCCACCTGTCGCTCGATCCCGACACCGCGCTCAAATACCACGACGAGACGCTGCCCAAGGAAGCCCACAAGGTGGCGCACTTCTGCTCGATGTGCGGGCCGAAATTCTGCTCGATGAAGATCACGGCCGACGTTCGGGAATACGCGTCCGGCCTGACCGACAACGAGAAGGCCGCGCTGTACCCCGATGCCGCGAAGCAGGGCATGGAGCAGATGTCCAAGAAGTTCTTGGACCTCGGCGCCAACGTCTATGTCGAGGCCGACAAGGTGAAGGAAGCGAACAAGGCCCTCTAAGCCGCCGAGCCTTCAGCCGAGGCCGGTGAGGGAAATTTCCCTCTCCCCCACAACCGAAATCGGATGTTTCCGATTTCGGTCACTATTTGTCTGCCGAACTCGGGAACACCCGAGTTCGGTGGGGAGAGGGTGGCGAAGCCGCGCGGAGCGCGGCTGCGCCGGGTGAGGGGTTTTTAGGTCCGCGTCATCCTGAGGCGCGCGCCGCAAGGCGCGCCTCGAAGGATCGCGAGAGCGCCGCCCTCTGTCGTCATGCCCGGCGACAGGCGCGAAGCGCCGTCTTTACGAGGCAGACCCGGGCATCCATGCTGAGCGTCCGCACGGCAAGCTTTGCCGCAATATTTGTTGGTCGCTGAAGCGCACCATGGATTGCCGCATCAAGCCCGGCAATGACGAGGGAAAAGAATTGAACCATGCGGGTGCAGTTTACCGGAGCGGCTCGGTTCCCCTGCGAAACGGTCGCGATCTGCATCCTGCCCGATCATCTCCACGCGCTTTGGGCACTGCCAGACAGCGATGCCGACTTCGCGTCGCGCTGGTGCCTTTCAAATCCGATTTCTCACGCGGAGTGCCAGCTGCGAAAACGCGCTCGGCCAGCAAGGTGGCGAAGCGCGAAAAAGGCGTTTGGCAGCGCCGCTATCGGGAGCACGCGATCCGCGACGACGCGGATTTTGAGCGCCATGTCGATTACATCCACTACAATCCCGTGAAGCACGGACTGATAACCGGCGTCGCCGACTGGCCGCATAGCAGCTTTCACCGCTACGTGGCGCAAGGCCTCTTGCCGGAACATTGGGGCAGCGATTTAATGGACTTGCCAGGACGCTTCGGCGAATAATCGCGTGGGCACAGCGCTGCGCGCCTTTGCCCACCCTACGCTTGCTCAACATTGGCTTCGTGTTCATGCGTAATGGGTGCGCAGGAGCGGCGGTATCCCGCCGGAGGTATTATGGCCAACGACCTGATTGTAATTGAAGAAGAATCCTTGACGATTTCGATATCGATCTCGCCGAAGACGGCGTTGAAGATGAGACCAAAAAAGAAGCCGAGAATATCACTCAATTCAACATTTCAAGCTACGGCGCGGACTACACTGTCGATTCTTTAGTAAAACGTTTAAAGAGCGGTGCCTTTTTCGTTCCGCCGTTTCAAAGAGCTTACGTTTATCAGAATCGAAGCCTGAGATTCATCGAGTCTTTGCTACTGGTGACTGCCGGTGCCCGGAATTTTCTTTACAAGGAAACAGCCACAAATAAGCATCTGATCATTGATGGTCAGCAACGCTTGAGAACACTACACAACTTTTTTGAAGGGACCTTCGGTGAAAAGAAGTTTCGATTGACAAGCATCAGTGATCGATGGGCGGGTAAAACCTATGAGGATCTAGAGGAATCCGACTTATTGAAGTTGGAAGATTCTATTGTCCACGCAACGATCTTTCAGCAAGATGAGCCGAAGCTTGGTGATCAAAGCATCTATTACGTTTTTGAACGAATCGAACACAGGAGGCATGCGCCTTTCCACGCAGGAAATTCGTGTTTGCATAAGTTACGGAGCTTTTGCTCAACTCTTAAAGAGTGTAAATTCTTATGAAAAATGGCGCGAGATATACGGAAAGCCTAGCAAACGACTGAAAGACCAGGAATTATTATTACGGTTTTTTGCTTTCTTTTTTGCAGATATAAAGTACGAGCGACCGATGAACGTATATTTGAATAATTTCATGGCGCACCATCGTAATTTAAAATCTCGACAACCACCAGAATTTCGATCCGTATTCGAAAGGGCGATCAATATAATCCATGGTGCCGTTGGTACCAAGGCGTTTCGCCCGATTAGCACCTTGAACGCTGCAGTTTTCGATTCGGTCATGGTCGCTACAGCCAAAAGGCTTGGGAATGGAGCGATACGCGATCCGGCTTCATACGCGTTGCAATACAGTGCCTTACTTGCTGATAAGGAGTATCAGGAGTCGGTCACCCGTTCGACTGCAGACGAGGAGAGGGTTTCTACTCGTATGAAGCTAGCGGACGCTTACCTCTCCAAAGCGCAATGATTCAGCTCGAGCTCAACAGGCTCGTGAAACGCGCAAAAAACTATCTTGATTCAATTTCAGTCGCTATTGATCCGGAAATTAGTACGCTGCTGCACCGTTATATTTGTGTGTTGCTGTCATCAAACGTCGACAAGGCAATCCAACTCATTTTGACTGAATTCGCCCGGTCCCACGGAAGTCCCGAGATCGCCCGTTTTGTTGCAAAGAAATATCAACGCGGAACAAACTACAATACAGAACGCGTCATTCAGACTCTCAATCTTTTTGATCCGGAATGGGGAGAAAAATTTAGCGACGAAGTGGGAACTTCTCGGCTAAAGGAACAGTTGGACGCGCTATACGGACTGAGGAATTCGATCTCCCATGGAGAGCAAGTGAGTGTGAGTAGGCCATCTCTCAATGAATATTACGAGACGCATGGGAAAATAATTCTCTTAATCAAGACGGTGGTTCTGGGCACGTAACCGGTAGGAGCCCGTAGCGCGGATCGCCGCAGCGTAATCCGCCATCATTTGACACGAAGACGGCGCTTCGCGCCTTTTGTCCGGCAATGACGATGAAGAGGCGGTCAGCAAGTCGCTGCCGCTTAATCCGGGCTCGCCCGATCACGCGGCCTGCACATCCCAGCATCGGGCGTCGGCCTCGATGCGGGCAATCGCTTCCGCGAGATCGCCGGCGTAGCTGATAAAAGTTCTGCCGAGCCAATCCTGCCGCTGCACAATGAAGTGCCCGTTGCAAGGCACGACATAATATTTGCTGTTGCCGCAACGAAACGCGCGTTCCGATGCCACCGGAGCCTCCGTCCTTCGACGTGAGCCCTCACAGCCACCTCTTCCTATAAATTATGACCGCGCGCCGCTCCTTGCAACGATGCGGCGAACACATCGCTGTTACAGATGGCGGTTACAAATGGCCGCGCCATGCGGCGCCGGAGCGGCTTCGATTGCCGGATCATTTGACACGAAGACGGCGCTTCGCGCCTTTTGTCCGGCAATGACGAGACAGGAATTGCAAACCTTTTCACCTCTCCCCGGCGGGGAGAGGTCGCGAACGGAGTGAGCGGGCGAGGGGGATCAGTCCGCGAGGCCGGTTTCCCCCTCACCCGCCTTGTTCGCTTCGCTCACTCGGCGGCCTCTCCCCACTAGGGAGAGGCGAATTATTGCTGTCGCCATTCCGCCCGGATTTCGCGTTGCTCAATCCGGGCTACGCGCTGTTAAGACCTACTTCGGCGGCACATACAGAATGTCGATCAGCCCCTTCTGCACGTCGGCGACCGAAAGCGGCGCGGTGATGTATTTGTATTCCAGCGCCTGCTTCAGCGTGAGGTCGAGGCCGCGCACTTCGCCGACCTGCAGCGACTCCCTGGGATAGAACTCGTCGCGCGTGCGCTGCGCCAGCGCGACCGGCACCTTGGCGATCTCCGCATAGGCGTCGAGCGCGGCGGGGCCCGAATAGGCCCAGTCGATCGCCCGGTTCAGCGCGCGCACGTAGCGCACGAAGGCGTCGCGCTTGTCCTTGAGCGCATTGGCGTTGGCGACGTTGACCCGGATGGTCTGGTCGCGGATCGCCGCGACGTCGCTGCCGCGCGCGATGATCTGCAGCCGGCCCTCGGCGAGATCCTTCAGCACGAACGGCGGCACCGACCAGCCGACGTCGATCTGGCCGGTCATCACCTGCGTCAGCGTTCCCGGCAGGCCGCCGGTCGGCACCAGCTTCGGCGTCACCTTCTCCTGGCTGACGAGTTGCAGGATGATGAGATTGGTCGAGGAGCCGGGCGACGAGAACGCCACCGTCTTGCCGTTGGTGTCCTTGATGCTCTTGATGCCGCTCTCCGGGCGCGCATACCAGAACGCATCGGGGGCGCCGGTGGCTTCCGCCGAAATGATCTTCACCGGCAGGCCCTTGGCGAAGGCGGCGATGACGCCGAGCGTGCCGTTGGTCATGGCGATGTCGATCGAGCCGGCGATGACGGGGGTGAGCGTCGAGGCGCCGCCCTCGGTGTAAAGAATGTCGATGTCGAGCCCTTCCTGCTTGAAGAAGCCCTGCCGCAGTGCGAATTCGACGAACGATGAGTTCCAGAAACCGCGCTGCGCGACCGCGACCTTGAGCGTCTCGGCTGTTGCGCTGCCGGCGGCGATGACGGCGATCATGCCCGCCATCATGCCACTGAAAAAAGCGATCATCCTGCGCATGGACTTTTCCCCCTGCTGTCGTTTTCGTGGCGGGGAGCATAGCAAGCGCGGAGCGGATTGAGTGATGCGATATTGAGGGTGCCCGCTACTTTGCTTTGAGCTGGGTCGTGTCGTTCAGGATGATCTCGGGCCGGCCCTTATAGAGACGCACCACGCCGGTGATATCAACGGTCTTGCCGTCGAGCGCCTCCACATTCGGAAACTTGCTCGCCTCGTCCTTGAAGATCACTCCTGTGAACACTTCGTTTGGATAACGGCCGCCCATGTCGATGAACGTCACGCCCGAGCGGGCCTTGTAGACCTCGCTGACGGTGCCTTCGACGGTCACGGTTTGACCGATATGTCCCGGCGCCTCGCCGGGCTGGATGGTCTCGGCGAGAACTGGAGTTGCCGCAAGGACAAATCCAAGAACAACAAGCGTAGCCCGGAGGAGCGAAGTGAAGCCCGGGCGCTCTGCAGGTCCTGTGCCCATGCGGGTTCCGCTGGAGGCTGACAACAGTCTTATTCGCAGGCAGAGCGCAATCGTTTCAGATCGAATCGATTCGCGCTCACCATGATTGGTGGAGCATGATCTTTTCGGAAAACCGGTTTCCACTTTTCCGGATCATGCTCTAATTTCCAAATGACAGCCGCTCAACTGTGACAACGAATGGCAGCGCGGCGAGTCGATCGTCGGGAGCGGGCGGCTCCTGGTCGCAGGACTCGTCCCAGGCGCGTTGAGCAAAGTTATCGACGGCCCACTTGATCAAGGCGCGGGCGGTCTCGTTCGGTTCCACGGTGTTCAGCTTGAACAAAATTCCGATGGTGTCATCAAGGACCTGGTTTGCTTCCGCGAGCGTGTAGCGGTTTGGCGGGTCATCTCTGCGGCAACGGTGTTGGTGAAACAGCCAGTCGTGAAGGACGTATGCGGGGGCGTAGCCCCACGGAGAGAAGCCGGGGAACGCCCAAAACACGCGCGGGATTGAACCTCCGTCGGTGTACATGCGGCCGGGCTTGATCTCGCGGCCGTCTCTGGTCTGAAACCGCAATGGATTTTTGGAGTCGGTGACGTAGATAAATCGCTTCTCGTCGCTCCATTGAACGAGCAGATTGCCCTTCAGCGTTGGCGAACCCACGGCGGGATCGTTGTCGCCAGCCGCGACAGCCGAAGGCGCTGACAGCAGGCAGAGGAAGACAACCGCGCGAGCCAACATGGCGCCACCTCCCGCAAATGTTGCTTCCGCGAAACGATGCTTGTCAAGGTAGCGGAAGGGGCTCGTCGGGCCGACCCGTCCCATCGCTGTCCTGTGCTACACTTTGCTCAGAATCAGGAGCCGGACATGAGCACGGAAGTTCTTGGGTTTGTCGAAGAGTGGATTTCCGACCATATCCAGCCCGGAGAGTACGAGCCGGATGCCGACAATACCCAGGCGAAAGCGCTGGCGCGCCAATGTCTCGCCGACGCCACCGCGCAGGGCATTTCCGAAATGGATATCAAGGACGCCATCGACGACCTCGCCGAATTCATGGCGGCAGCGATCGAGGAGGCGAACGAGCGGGAGGCTCATGCGCGGGGAGACGATGAGGACGACGACGACGAAGCCCCCGAGGCGCAGAGCCCGCAGGGCGGATGAGCGCTTCGCGCGGCAGGCGCATGGATGACCTGCCGCGTTTCAAGCCGCGTCAATCTTCAAACTGCGTCAATAATGACGGTAGCGTCTTGCCGGCGCGCCCGGGGGCTGGACCGGGAGGTATCGCGGATTTTCGCCGCAATAGCCGCCGTTGCCCGAAATGGCCCACTGACACTGCTGCATGGTTGAGAAACCGCAATTGGTCCCTCCACTCTTGCCGCCGTAATAGGCGCACCACGGATAGAGGATTTCGGCGGAAGCCGTGCCGGCCCAAAATGCCGCCAACCCGATGATCAGGGCGCCGAGGAGGATACGCATGTCGTGTCTCCTGCTGTCCTCATTGCTAAACCCTAGCGTCCGAAGCTTATTCCATTATGCGCCGCGCCGCTGCCGGCGGCGAGGCAATGGCAGATGCATCGGACACCTTGCCGCCGACCTGTCCGGTTTCAAGCCGCATCAAAGATTCAAGCCGCGTCAATCATGACGGTAGCGTTTTGCCGGCGCGACCGGGGCTCTGGCTGGGCAGGTATCGCGGGTTTTCGCCGCAATAGCCGCCGTTGCCCGAAATGGCCCACTGGCACTGCTGCATGGTTGAGAAACCGCAATTGGTTCCTCCACTGCTGCCGCCGTAATAGGCGCACCACGGATAGAGGATTTCGGCGGAAGCAGCGCCCGCCCAGGATGCCGCGAACCCGATGATCAGGGCCCCGAGGAGGATACGCATCGTGTGTCTCCTGCCGTCCTCAATGGTAAACCCTAACGCTCCGAGCTTATTCCAGTTTGCACCGCAACGATGCGATGGCCGGTCTGGCGGCGTCATCCCCATCCGGTTTTTCCATTCGGCCGCTTCGCCTGTAGGATAGGCACTGCTTGTTACGCCACCCGGGGCGAGCTTCGCCGCCGGATCATGCTTTGAGGAACGCATCATGAGCAGCAGCAGTTCACTTTCGCTCGCCGAACTCGAACAGCGCATCGCCATCGCTCGTGACAACATCCGGCAGCTCATCGAACAAGCGGCGGCCGTCTCGGGCGCCGAGGATGAGGATCGCAACGCGGATCGGATCGCGCAGCAAAACGAAGCGCTCGAACGGCTGGTCAAGCAGCGCGACGCACTGCTGAAGAAATAGCGTCTTCGGCAAGACGCATCAGCACATCGTCTTCAGCAAGCGTCTTCAGCAGATGCGAGGTTCGGCCGGGCCGCGCCCGCGCCATCCGTTGCTACTCGCCGACCGCCATCGGTGGACGCGGCACGTCGCTTGGCGGCGGCGGTGCGTCGGCGCGCAGCATGTAGGGCAGGCGCTTGAGCGCGGAGAACAAGTTGTTGTTCGGCGGCGGCTGCGGCGGCAACAATGACTCTTCGGCGTCGGCCGGCGGCGATGGTGCGCCGGCGGCCACGGACGGACTGGACGGCACCGCAACCTGTTGCGCCGGCTGCTGCGGTGCGGGCGACGTCGACGGGTCGACGTTGGCGACCGGAAGCGATTTGATCTCGACCGCGGCGGGCGGATTGGACAGCACCGGAGCCGGCTGCTGCGGCCGCGGCGCAACGGCGGCGGGCGTCGCTGCAGCAATCGAACCCGTGCTGACGCCAGCCGCGCTCAGGGTGCCATTGATCGGGGCGCCGTTGATCGAAAGCGGCAGCGTCCCGAGCACGGTCGGCCCCGGCGCCAGCGTAGCCTTGGCTTGATGCGGCCGCGGGTCGGGCGCGGGCGTCCGATCGGCATCGACGTGCGCCAGCGCCGCGCGAATCTCGCCTTCGATCGAATCCGCTTCGCGCGGCTTGCTGGCGGTCGTACTTGTCTCGGTCTTCGCACGCTTGCGCGATGGCGCGGCTTCGGCCGCGGTCGCCGCCGGTCGAGCGGGCGGCGCAGCGGCCGGAGCGGCATCCCGCTGCGGCGCGGGGCGCTCGGCTTTGGCGTCGGCGGAAACGATCGGGGCCGGCGTGGCGCGCTGGGTCGTGCTGGCCATCGGCGCAACCTCGACCGCGGCCGGCGCCGGAGACGACAAGAATCCGCCGAGGTGCGCGATGAGATAGCCGCTGATCGCCGTGGCGACGCCGGCGGCAACGATCTCGACAAACTTCAGCGTGAAACGCGAGACGAAAGACTCTTCGCCCGGACCAGACATCCCCAGAAACCCCTCGTCAAACCGTTCGTCGAACCACCACGTCCCGCCGGTGATACAAACGGCCAGTATTCGGCGAAATTGAGATCGTCCGGAGGCCAGATCGGGCACATCGTGAACGAATGGTTCACGCCTCCTTGATCCGTCGCAGGGGTCGGGGGAGCCTTCGCGTCCGGCGGCCTTCCGTCTCCGTTCTGGAGACAAGACTTGACATTTGTCACTCTTTCAGTTACAAGCACCGACAATCTCGCTCAGGTAAGGGACGGCTTCCGGAGGCAGACCTGAAGACGGAGCGAGTGCGGTGCCTGCGTGCGGATTTGCAATCCGCTCCCGGGCAGCTTCGGGCATCACGCTCGCCGGTACTACGGCCGGTGCGGGAGGTGCATTCTCTGGACTGGGACAGGGAGGGACGGGTAACGCCCGTCCAGCCAATGCGTCTTGCGACCGCGTCCCAGGAAGCCTGGCCTGGAGCTGAGCGAAAGGGGCGAAAGCCCCCTGGCGAGAGCCGCGGTGGAACGCCGACAGGCGAGCGCATCCCGCTGGATGCGCCGCCGTGCCCGCAGGCACGGCTACATGACACATGCGCTTGTCGGCGTTCCGCTTCCCTTCTTTCGTCATGGCGAGTGAAACGAAGCCATCCAGTTCGGCGGCCCGGCGACTAAGCGATACCGGGTTCTGCGCGCTACGCTGGATTGTTTCGCTACCCCTCGCAATGACTCCGCAGAACTCGGGCGCGAATCGCGCCGCGAGAACGCATGCCTTGTCGTCATTGCCGGACTTGATTCGGCAATCGATGCTGATTCATCGTCGCATGATCGCCAACGCCGCGTTCACCATGTGCAAACCACTACGAAGTACGGTTTCCGGTATGTGACTTGACTCTCGTCCGGGCTGGTCCTCACATCGTTCTCAGGGGCGAGTAGCCTAGAGTTCCACGATGCAAAGCGAAGTGACGCAAAGCGAAGTGATGCCGAGCGACGCGCCACCGATCAATGAAAACGCCGTGGTGCGGCTCTGGAACAACCAGATCGCCAAGGGCGATCTCGAACAGGCCGAAAAGACGCTGCGTGACGCGCTCGAGCAAAAGCCGAACAGTGCGCTGCTGCTTCGCGCGCTGAGCGATACGGCGCGGCGCCGCGGCAATCTCGGCGAAGCGCTTTCGGCCGCCGTGTCAGCCGTGAAGAAAAATCCGAGCGACGCGCAGTCCTATCACAATCTGGCGGGGCTGCATCTGCATTGCGGCAATCTGCCGGCCGCTCTCGCGGCGGGAAAGTCCGCCTACGCGTTTGCGCCGAACGATCTCGGCATTCTGTGCCGCCTGAGCGAAATCACTTGCCGCCAGGGTGATATTCACGCCGCGCATGCGTGGGCCGATCGGGCCATCGAAGCGAGCCCGCAAAGTCCCACGCCGCTCATTCATCGCGCCAATGCGCATATGGCGTGGGGCGAGCTCGATCAGGCGCGCGCCGCGCTCAAGGCCGCAAGCGTGCTGACGCCGCCGAATCCCCATGTGCAGCAGCGGCTCGATTATCTGGCCGCGCTTCACGGCTGAACGGATGCCGGTGCGAGCGTAATCGAACTTGCTCGTCGGTGTGATCATTTGGTCTCACCCGCCGCTTAATCGCATCGCCGCATCACGCCGCCACATCATCGCCGCGCTGACGCCTTCATTGACCGACATCTGGCGGCACTCAACACAGTGAAAGGGTTGTCGCGTGAAGTTCCATCTCTTGTTTGCAGGTACCGTCGTTGCAGGCACCGTCGTCGCATCGCTCGCTTGGCCGCTCGCGGCGCAGGCGCAGGGCATTCCGGACGGCATTGCGCACGGCGCTTATGTCGGAAACCAGACAGCCGGACCGATTGGTGCTGTCGTCGGCGGCGCGGTCGGCGGTGTCGTTGGCGGCGTCGAGGGCCTGTTCGGAATTGGCCCCGTCTATTACGCCTCTTATCCGGTCGCGGAGCCGCCGCACGTCTATTACCACCGGCACGGCGTGCGGCATTCGTATCGCCACGTTCACCACGCCCATACCAACGGCTGAGCCGGCGCACGGTCAGCAAGCTGCCGTCAAACTTTGCATGAATGCCAATCTCGGGCGTGCCGAGATTGGCGGCCGTTTCAGCAGGGCGTGTCGCCGACCACTGCGGTGCGTTCCATGCGGCGCCGCTCGGGATAGTAGTCGTTCGCGGCGTAGTGCTGAGTCGAGCGATTGTCCCAGAACACGATCGTGCCGGGCTCCCAGCGCAGCCGGAATTGATATTCCGGGACGTGAACCTGCGCATACAACACGTCGAGAATGGCGCGGCTTTCGGCCGGCTCCAGGCCTTCGATGCGCAACGTGAATTGCGGATTGACGAAGATGCACTTTCTGCCCGTCGCCGGATGCGTGCGCACGACCGGATGCGACGGGTTCGGAAACAGCTCCTCCATCTTGCGCAGCTTGGCGCGGTCTTCGTCGGTGTTCTTGAACAGCACGCGGAAATTCTGGAAATCGTGCACGGCGCGCAGACCGCCGATCATTTGTTTGAACGTGTCGCTCAAGCCATCGTAGGCGGCTTCCATATTGGCCCACAGCGTGTCGCCGCCGACCTTCGGCATGATCTGACAGCGCAGGATGGTGTATTTGGTTGGATTTTTCCGGAACGTCGTGTCGGTGTGCCACACGTCGGTGGACAGAACCGGATTGTCCTTATGGTTGTCGAGCACCAGGATTTCGGGAAATTCGCCCTGCGGCCGCATCGGATGCACTTCGAGCTCGCCGAACAGCCGGCTCATCGTGACGTGCTCATCCGTCGTCAGGTGCTGATCGCGCAGCACCACGACCTTGTGCTCGATCAGGGCGGCTTCGAAGGCCGCGAAGGTCTCCGGATCCATCGGGCTTTTGAGGCTGATGCCGGAGATTTCGGCGCCGAGGCTCGCGCCAAGCCGTTCGACCGCGAAAGGCCGCTTGGCCTCGAAAGCCGGCTGTGTGCTCCCTACCGATTGTGCGGGCGCGACGTTGACGTTCATCGGAACCTCGTGCGCTTGTTGTCGGACATTGACTATCGCACGATGGCCGGCCCGATCAACCCGTTCGCCAAAGGCTCCGCACGCCATGTCCGAAGAAGACCCGTCCGAATGTTCGTCCGAATACCTGGAATTCGATCCCGCAATCGTCGACAAGCGCCAAGTCTACCGCCTGCTCACGGGCGCCGTCGTGCCGCGGCCGATCGGCTGGGCCTCGACGGTGAGCCGCAAGGGCATCACCAATCTGGCGCCGTTTTCCTTCTTTACCGTGGTGTGCATCGTGCCGCCGATGATCTCGCTGACGATCGCGCGCAATCCCGACGGCAGCGAGAAGCACACGCTCAAGAACGTGCGCGAGACCGGCGAGTTCTGCTTCAACGTGGTGACGCAGCCGGTGTGGAAGGAGATGGTCGATTCGGCGAACGGGTTTCCCGAGGATGATTCCGAGTTCGCCGAGACCGGGCTGACGCCGATTCCGAGCGTCAAGGTTGCGGCGCCGCGCGTCAAAGAAGTGCCGATCCATTTCGAGTGCAAGCTCGATCGCGTCATCGAGCTCGGTCCCAACCGGCATCCGCTCGTGATCGGCGAGGTGGTCTATGTCCACGTCGATCCCGCCTGCATGACCGCCGGCTATATCGATATGAAGAAGCTCGATCCGATCGGCCGCCTCAACGGCTTCTTCTACGCCGCGCTCGGCGAAATTTTCGAGCGCAAGTTCGACGACGGCCAGCCGCGGTAGCGTGTCGCCGGATCAGGATTTCGGCTCAACTGCGCCGGCCTTCCCTGGCTTGTCCATCGAGCCAGTCCGACAGGGAGCCGGAAGGTCCCTTCGCTTTCTTGCCGGCAGATTTTCGTTTCGATGCGGCCGGCGCTTTTTGCGGCAACGCGGCGTCTCTTGCCAACCGGAGCGCCTTTAGCCGCTCGGTCTTCGCGCGCAGCTCAGCGGCCGCGGCTTCGTATTCCGACGCCGCCTTTTTGGCATCTTCCGCGCGCTGCACTTTTGCGAACTGCGCGCTCGCAGCATGCTCTTTGGAGTTGTCCGCCATGTACCGTCCTTTGATCAATCGTTCGCTTGCCCGTTGCCATAGCAGCTATTCGGCCAGATGAGCAAAACGGCATGCCGGGACAGGTTCCTGCACGCGTCGGCCCCATGCGCGCCGGCGCTTGCGAATGCGGCCAGCCTGGAGAAGGTCGCCTACCGGCTGTGCTGACTGTCCCAAATCTTTTGCATGTTGGCGTCGAAAGCGCGGTCGTCCTTGCGGAGCTCGGCGTAAACGGTGCGCGCGCGATCATCGGCGAGAATATCTTCTGTGCCGCCTTCGATGCCGGCGATCACGCGGCTGGCGATGGCGGCGGCACTCGACTTTGGTCCCGTGATGCCCGCGGTCATGTCGGTGTCGATGTAGCCGGCATAGACGCCGATCACCAGCGTACCCTGCGCGCGCAGCTCCAGCCGCACGTCCTTGGTCAAGGACCAAGCGGCCGCCTTGGAGGCACAATATGTGCCCTGCATCGGCGCGTTGAAGAAGCTTACGACGGACAGCATATTGACGAGCGCGCCGCCGCCGTTTTTCTTCAACACCGGCGCAAACGCGCGGCACATCGCCAGCGTGCCGAAATAGTTCGTTTCCATCTCGAGCCGCGCATCGTCCATCGTCGGCGCGCCCAGCGCGGGCGCGAAACGCGCCACGCCGGCGTTGTTGATCAGGATGTTGACGTCCAGGCACCGTGCCGCTGCGGCCACGACCTGTTCGCCGTCGGTGATGTCGAGCCGGATCGGCTCGATGCCGGCGTCGCCTGTCATGCTCTCGGTCGCCCGGGCGCCGGCATAGATTTTGGCGCAGCCGGCGTTGCGGAGTGCCTCGACGAAAGCGCGGCCAAGGCCGCGGTTGGCGCCGGTGACCAGCGCCGTCGAACCGGCGATTTTCATGTTTCTCGCTGACGGTTGGTGGGGTTGACTTGGGTTCGACCTGGGTCCTGCTTCAGCCGCCCGCGGCCAAAGAATGGCCCGTATAGGCATAGAGCAGAATACCGCCAACCAGAATGACCGCCATGAGCAACAGCGGCGTCAGGAAGCGGACGTCGTTATCTCGATCGGACTTTTGATGGTCTGGCATGGCACGCGCTCGCGCTGCTTTTGCAGGCTAACCCGCTGTTTCGGGTCGCGGTTCCACAAACACGCGCCCAGGCCGCCGCGCCGATTGTCGCCGGTCTGCACATCTGGTGGAAATCTCGCGCTGCCTGGCGGATAGGGTCGATCTTTTCGCTTGCAAGGCTGCTAGGGGCGCTTGCCGAAGACTTCAATCCGCAGCGGCAGCACGGCGCCAAACCAGGCCGCATGCGCGGTGTGGTCGGTCAGGTTATCTCCGGTTTCGGGGTGCAGCAGGACAGTCAAGCCGTCGCGGTTGAGCATCAGCCACGGCACGAAGGATCCGATCATCTCGGCGGGGAATGCGATTTGATACATCGATTGTGGATGCGGGCCGACCAGTTCGTCGTGCCAGCGCCCGAGCTTCGCTTGCGGAAATTCCGCGGCTACGCGCTCGCGCAGACGCTCCGCCCGGCCGCGCGTGCTCGCAGGGTCGTAATAGACGTGGGCGTGATAGTGCGTGATCGATCGTGTGTCGTTGGCCACTGCCGCCGGCGTATGAGGATTGTTGGGCATCTGTCATGAGCCTCGTATGTGCAAGTCTAGCCCGGAACGGCGCGTCAGAGAAGAAACCAGACATGCACGGATGTCGAACCCGAGAGCGCGGGCGTTGCGGCACATGACGCGGATCGCCATGCTGCCTATTGTGGCTCTGACGCGGCGGAGGATGTCATGCTCACGCTCTACTCCTATCCCGAACTGTTCGGCGTGGCGGACAACAATGGCTACGGCCTGAAAGTGTTCGCGTTTCTACGCTTGTGCGGTGTGCCATTCCGACACGAGCATATATTCGATGCATCGGCTGCGCCGCGCGGCCAGTTGCCCTATATCGACGACGATGGCGAGACGGTGGGCGATAGCGACACGATCATCGCCTATCTGATTCGCAAATATCGCCTGACGATCGATGACGCATTGACCCCGCTTCAGCGCGATACCAGCCATCTGATCACGCGCATGCTCGACGATCTTTATTGGGTGATGTCGTATTCGCGATGGAAAGATGAGCGGTTTTGGCCGGCGTTCCGCGACGTGCTGATCAGGACGCATCCGAGCCTCACCGAGGCCGGCCTGCTCAAGGCGCGAGAGTTCAACTCTCAGCGTTATTACTTTCAGGGCATCGGGCGTTACGAGCCCGATGCCGCCTATCGCCGCGGCCTCGCCGATCTGCAAGTCCTCGCTGACTTACTGCCGCCGGACGGCTACTTGCACGGGCCGAGACCCACCAGTGTGGACGCCGGCATCTACGGCTTTATCGCCAATATCCACTTCTACGACATCGCCACGCCGCTGAAGCAATTCGTGTCGGCACACGCAAACCTGGTGAAGCATTGCGAGGCGATCCACGCCGCGGTCATGCGCCAGCCGTAGAAGGCAAGCGGTCTATCGCGTGGCCGTTCCGACGTTACGCGCCGAGGCCTTGCCGCTGAGCCGCCGTCAGATCGGGTTGCGCGCCGGGTGAAACTTTACGAGCGCCGCAATGCCAAGCAGGCTGAAGATCACCAGAACGAAGATCTCCGAGGCGAGAAAGGGCGGTTCCGATTGCGTCGGCGCCAGCGGCTCTAAGACCGGGATTTTCTCGAAGGATTGAACCACGAGCACGAAAACGTTGAGATAAAGTGCGATCACGGCGCCGCCGACATAAATCCATCGCCACGCGCTCCGCAGGCGAAAGACGTAGAGCGCGATGAATGCAGGCACCAGGACCACGAGCGAAATGATGCCGAAGATGCGCGCCGGTGTGAGCGTCGTGCCCGGAAACATAAATCCGGTCACGCTTGTCAGCACGGTCGTGAGCAGAAAGAGCGCGGTCCAGCCGGGCAGCCGGCGCGAACCGAACATGCCGCCCAGGACAATAAAGCCCGAAACGATAGCGATAAGGCTGATGATCACGTGCAGCAGGGTAAAGCTTTGGATGGACAGTCCCAAAATCATGACACCAATCCTTTAGATCGCCCCGAATATTTTACGATGTTCTCGCTGTGGCCGCCAAGGCGATGCAGCGTTGCGGCCTGCGTCGCCGGTTGGTATCGACCTGTGCTGCACCCGGCGTCAGTGTGCGCAAGGAATTCGAATTGTCACAAACGCACCCGTCATGATCGTGCGGCTCTGTGCTATTGCGGCTGCGCCTCGCGCGGCCGGGCGACGAGGCTTGCCAGAAGAACGGCGAGGATGCCTGTCAGAAAGATGCCATCGAACGTGCCGGCGCCACCGATGGAGGCGACCGGCGCGCCAAGGCCGCGTACCTTGTCGAGGTTGGTGAGGTCGGCGCCGATCAGCGTGCCAAGGCCGCCTGCAGTGTAGGCAAGCGGTCCGGCGTGCTCGCGTGACAGCACCAACGCGATGACCGCCGTGGTCACCGCGGGCACAAACACCGGCACGGCAATGCCGAGACCGGGAACGGGATCGGCGAGCCAGTGAATGATGATCGCGACGGCTCCAACCGCAATCGTGCCTTTCCCCCACAGCTCGAGCTTGGTGAGGAGATAGATCGACATGAATGTGGGAATGACGGCACCGCCGACATTGACCGCGATCACGGTGCCCGGCCAGCGCTCGACAACCGGCACGGCATATTGCATGCCGAAGAAGTCGATCACTTGGTTGGACATCACATGCTCGGGCGGTAATTGAGCGATCGGAATGTTGAAATAACTGCCGAGCAGCGAGCCGAGCAGGAGGAGCATGGCGGCGCCGGGGCTTACGCCCAGGCTCAAATAGGCATAACGCAGGGCGCCCAATTGCAGAAGGATGAAGAGGACAATGAAAATCCCGACCAGAATGGAGAAGAACCCGGGCGTCAGCGGCAGATAATGGAATTCGCTCATTTGCATTGGCACCACTCCGCAATCTTCGTTACGTCAACGCACAAATGCCGCAAAAGGCTACCATCTGCCTGCGCCCTCCGCCTGTTTTTCTTGGAAGCGGGTGCAGCACGCATCAATGCCGCGCGAGTTATGCATGATCCGTCAGCGGGCTCTGATAACCCGCTGCGAATCCTGGTGCTGGTGAGGATGGGCCATGACTGAGGATGAGGTCGCAATCAGGCAACTCGTGGCGACGTGGCTGGAGGCGAGCGCCGCCGGCGATATAGAGACGGTGCTGAACCTGATGACCGACGACGTGGTCTTCATGGTGCCCGGGCAGGAACCATTCGGGAAGCAGGCCTATCGTGCTGCCGCGGAGGCGGCGAAGAGTGTCCGCCTGGAGGGTAAGAGCGACATTCGCGAGATCAACGTGCTCGGCGATTGGGCCTACATGCGCAATTACCTCGAAGTGACGATCCCGCTGCCCGACGGCAAGTTCGTCCGGCGATCGGGTTATACGCTGACCGTCCTGCGCAAGCAGCCGGACGGTCGGTGGCTTCTGGCGCGCGACGCCAACCTGATGACTCAGCAGCCGCAGCAAACGTAGGTTTCTTTGTCCGTCGTACAGCGGGCCGAATTAACGCTTTGGATCGAAACATTTTCTTCCACGCCGCCTTGCGACTCCGAAGCGCGGGCCTATAATCCAGCGCTTCCTTCGCGCAGAGGATTTATTTCGTGGCGCCGTCGGGGGCAAAATCAATCGCAATCATCATGGGCAGCCAGTCTGACTGGCAGACCATGAAGCATGCCGCCGAAACGCTGGATGCGCTCGGCGTGTCCTATGAAACGCGCATCGTTTCCGCTCACCGTACGCCCGAGCGTCTCTATGCCTTTGCCAAAGGGGCGAAGGCCGCGGGATACAAAGTCATCATCGCCGGTGCGGGCGGCGCCGCGCATTTGCCCGGCATGGCCGCTTCGCTCACCAGCTTGCCTGTCTTTGGTGTGCCGATTGAATCGAAGGCGCTCTCGGGTCTCGATTCGCTTTATTCCATCGTGCAGATGCCGCCAGGCGTTCCGGTCGGAACACTGGCCATCGGACGAGCGGGCGCGATCAACGCGGCGCTGCTCGCCGCAAGCGTCTTGGCGCTGAGCGATCCGGCCTTGAGCGATCGGCTCGAAGCCTGGCGGCAGCGCCAGACTGCCGCTGTCGCTGATGTACCGAAGGATAATACGTGAGCGCCACCGCGCCTGTTCTCGAGCCGGAAGCCACGATCGGCATTCTCGGCGGCGGCCAGCTTGGCCGGATGTTGGCGCTTGCGGCAGCGCGTCTCGGCTTCAGATGCCATGTCTTTTCGCCGAGTCCCGACTCGCCCGCCTTCGACGTGGTGCACCGTGTCACCTGCGCCGACTACAACGACACGGAGGCGCTTGATCGTTTCTCCGCCGACGTCGATGTCGTCACCTACGAGTTCGAGAACGTACCGGCAGAAACCGCGACCTTTCTCGCTGCTCGTGTTCCAGTGCTGCCGGACCCTCGGGTGCTGGCGACGACTCAGGATCGGCTGGCGGAGAAGACCTTCGTTGCCGAGCTCGGTTTGCGGACCGCGTCGTTTTCCGGCGTTGCTCATCCCGATGAACTCGCGGCAGCGATCGAAAGGATCGGGCGACCCGCGGTGCTGAAGACCCGGCGTTTTGGCTACGACGGTAAGGGTCAGGCGACGATCCGCAACGGTAGCGATCCGGCGGCCGCTTGGCGTGAGGTCGGCGGCCAGCCTTGCATCCTCGAAGCCTTCGTGCCGTTCGAACGCGAGGTTTCGGTCGTCGCTGCGCGCGGACACGATGGCGCCGTGGAATGCTTTGACGTCACCGAAAACGAGCATCGCGATCACATTTTAAAGATATCGCGGGTACCGGCCGCATTGCCCGAAGCTGCCGGAGCGGAAGCGAAGCGCATCGCCGAGACGATTGCGCAGAAATTCGCCTATGTGGGTGTGCTCGCCGTCGAAATGTTCGTTCTGCGTGGCGGCGGCGAGATTTTGGTCAACGAAATCGCACCACGGGTCCATAATTCCGGCCATTGGACACTCGATGGCGCCACGGTCTCGCAATTCGAGCAGCATATTCGCGCGGTGGCTGGATGGCCGCTTGCCAAGCCGATCCGCCACGGCCGGGTCGAAATGACCAACCTCATTGGCCATGATGTCGAAGACTACCGGTCTTGGCTGACCATTCCCGGTGCTGCGGTGCACCTTTACGGCAAGGCCGCTATCCGCCCCGGCCGCAAGATGGGTCACGTCACGCGCCTCTTCGGCGAATGACAAAGCCGTTACTGTTGCGGGACTTGTGGACTTTCCGCTGCTCTTCTGCTACATGCCGCGGCAAGGTGGCGCAGGCTTGCGCTCGCGCCACCACGCAATCCCACGAATCCGACTGCAAGAGGAGCACGCGTGCAGGTACTTGTCCGTGACAATAACGTCGATCAGGCCCTGAAGGCGCTGAAGAAAAAGATGCAGCGCGAGGGCATTTTCCGCGAGATGAAACTCCGCGGCCATTATGAAAAGCCATCCGAGAAAAAGGCGAGGGAAAAGGCGGAGGCGATCCGCCGCGCCCGCAAGCTCGCGCGCAAGCGCTTGCAGCGTGAGGGCCTCTTGCCGATGAAGCCGAAACCCACCCTGACCGCGGGTGGCCGGTCGGGTCCGCCCCGCACTCCGCGTTTTGGCTGAGGCATTCTGCGGGTTTTGATGAAGGCGCGGGCTCGTCGGCCCGCGCTGTTCTTTTTGGTTTTGGGCTCGCACCGCTTTTGCCCGGCCGGGTATATTGTCATCGTTTGCCGCGCGTGAGGGGGATGCGCGAGGCGGTTCTGCGTGGTGCCACGAGGGCATCGGATGAATGGATCAGCGGTCGCCAAAGCCACCTTTGCGGAGACCAATGAGAGGCGGATTGCGCCGCTCATTCTAACGCTTGCATTCGCGCTGGTCGGCTGCTCGACAATCGGCAACGTACCGACATCCGAAAATACCGATCCGCTCTACGCCACGGCGCAATCCAACCTGACTTCGCTCAACGAGGTCGTCGAAAAGCATCCAAACGATCCGCAAGCCTACAATATGCGCGGCGCGGCGTTGGGCGATGCCGGCCGCACCGAGCAGGCGCTTGCCGACTTCAACAAGTCCATCAGCCTCGATCCAAACTATGCGCAGGCCTACGCCAACCGCGCCCTCATCTACCGTAAGACCAACAAGCTTGATCTTGCGCTCGCCGATTACGACAAGGCGCTGTCGATCGATGCCGGATACGTGCCCGCCTATGTGGGCCGCGGTATCGTCTATCGGCTGCAAGGCCGCAATGGCCAGGCGCTTACCGATTTCAATAAGGCGATTTCGCTGCGGCCGGACAATGCCGAGGCTTATTACAATCGCGGCCTGCTCTATCAGAGCCAGCATCAGCACCAGTTCGCCATCGACGACTTCTCCGCCGCCCTGGGACTCACCACGCAAAAATCCGATTTGTTCGTGGCGCGTGCTCTGAGTTATCTCGCGACCGGCGACGCCAAATCAGCCGCCAGCGACCTCGACGAGGCGGTTCAACTGGATCCGCAGAACCTGAAGGGTTGGGCCAGCCGCGGCCTCGCTTACGAACGCCTGGGGCAGAAGGACAAGGCTGCGGGGTCTTACGCAAAAGCCCTTAACATCAACGATAAATATGCGCCTGCCAAAACCGGCTTCGCCCGCGTCGGCGGCAAAGCCGGGCAGACGTACCCAACATTTTGAGAGCGGGTTTCGTTGCAGCGCAAAGTGGCGTCAATCCAGATCGCCAGCGAGGAAACGAGCGACCGCGTGGAGCGCCCCGTTCGCATCGAGGTCTTCGTGGCCGCCGTCGAGAAAGCGCACGATGCGCTTGGGCTGGTTCGCGAGAGCAAACAAACGCTCGCCCATCGCGAACGGGACGACTTGATCGTGCACACCGTGCAGGATCATCAGCGGCGCCTTGACCTTGGCGATACGCTTATCGGAGTGAAATTGATCCTTCATGAGAAACCGCACCGGCAGGTACCAATAGCGTAGCGCGCCGACCGCCTCCGCCGAGGTAAAGGGCGCCTCCAGGATGACTCGGCCGACCGGCTTTTCGGCGGCGAGCGCTACGGCCACTCCCGAACCAAGCGATTCGCCCCAGAGCACCAATTGCTGGACCGGATAGCGCGCCGCGGCGAAGGCGTAGGCGGCCTCCGCATCGGCGATGAGGCCCGCTTCGCTTGGGCTTCCGCTAACGCCGCCGTAGCCGCGATATTCGAGGGCGACGAGCCCGATGCCGTCGTCCGTGAGTTCGCGAAAGCGCTCGACCCGATAGCGCAGCGCGCCGCCGTTGCCGTGGAAGTAGATGATGACCGGTTTGTTGTCCCGCGGCGCAACGTGCCAGACGATGGGATGCACGCCGTCGGACGTGGTGAGCGTCACCTCCTCGGCATCAGGGAGCCCGGCCTGCGCCGGCGTGGTGTGAATGGTTTCGGGGAAATACATCAGCGAGCGCTGGGCGAGATAGAGCACTGCTGCGAGGACGAGATACAGGCATACGACGATGACGGCGGTCCATTTGAGCATGGTCATCGCGCGGGACACCGATGGAGCACGTGGGATTTTCGACCAGACGCGTCGGGCAAGATTCCGCCAAGCCACCAGCGCGCGATCAAACAAGCGCCTCCCGTAGCGATTGGTTTGCGTTGCGCCGCGAGACTTTGTGGCATCGGCAGACGTTGCCTCGCGCCGCGCTGACAGGGGAGCCACCTTCAGATCTCTCGCAATCTCTCACAGGTCGTTCGTCGCTTCCGTCGGCAATGTTGCAGCGGGCCGACACGGCTGCAAGCTGACGTCAGTGCTCCGGTGTCGCCAAAAATAAACCGGCCGGCCGTTGGCAGCCGGCCGGCCGATGGCGTGCTGCTGCACGATCGAAAGCAAATCCGTTCAGCGGCAAACCTGCACGGTTCGCCAGCGATAGCCAACGCCCTCGACCCAGACTTGGCGCTTGGCCCATCTGCAGCCGGGCCCAAGCTGTGCGTACGCGGGGGGCGGCGGTCCGTAGGCTGCCGGCGGCGGCGGGTAATATGCTGCCGGCGGCGGGGGTGGCGACGGCGGATAATAAGCCGGAGGCGGCGGCGGACTGTTGGCGATGGCGTTGCCGACGATCGCGCCCGCAACAACGCCGCCGAGCACGCCCGCGCCGACGGCGCAGCCGTAGCAGTAGGCGTTGGCCGTACTTGGCGCGGCCAACGCCGCGACGCCGATACTCGCGGCAGCCGCGAGGCCGATAAGTGATCTGTTCATGTGTTCTCCTCGAACGATCGGCCGGGCGCCGATCAGACGTGTGGTTGAGCGGAAGTCCCCGTGTAACCCCCGATTCCGATGGCGCCCCTTCCGGTAAATTCCCATTGAGAACGGACTATTCGGCGGAAGTTGGGAGCGGTGATCGCACTGGCTTACGCATTGCTACGATAAGACCGAGGCCGACGCCAAAATCGAAACTGCGATGAGATCGGCCCATTTGCACTTGCAGCATAGGCGTCTCCCTCCAGAGACGCCGCCGTTGATTCCCGCCTGCCTTCTTACACGCAGGCGCGTCTCCAGCCATAGGCCGTCCACACGCGCCGCCACACGCAGGGGCGCCCATAATATGGAGATGGCGCGTACCCATAATAGCCGTAGGGGTAGTAATAGGGCCGCGCGGCGAGGGCGCCGCCGATGATAGCGCCAGCTGCAAGTCCGCCAATCACGGCCGGACCCCAGCCCCAACCGTACCGCGCCTCCGCCGTACTCGACGTCGCCACGGCTGCTGCAGCGATGCTTGCTGCCGCAACAAGTGCTGTAACCGTCTTCCTCATAACATCACCTCGATCAGGATGGGTTCTTTCAACCCAAGCCAATCGCCCCCTTGGCTCCCTAAAGTTCTCATTTATGGGTGAACGGCGACTGAACGGTGATGCCTGATTATAGCCATCATTTGGGCTGGAACTGAAAGCGATCACGATGTCATTCATTTACGCCATTGGCGATATTCATGGTTCTTGGGACAAGCTCCGCAGGCTGATCGCGCGCTGCGAGCAACATGCCGATGGCCGCTCGGCGAAGTTCGTTTTCTTGGGCGATTACATCGACCGCGGACCCGAATCCTCAGACGTCATCGGATTTTTGATCGAACGCCAGTCCGATCAGGGCGACAGCGTCGTTACGCTGATGGGCAATCACGAAGCGATGATGCTTGGTGTCCTCGACGGCTCGATGAAGCGGAGTATTTGGCTTGAGCAGGGCGGAGCTGCGACGTTGCAAAGTTATGGGGTCGCCGATGTGCGCGATCTGCCGAGTGCGCATCTCGACTGGCTGCGCTCGCTGCAACTGACCCACGACGACGGCCGGCGCTTCTTTGTTCACGCGGGCGTCGATCCGGACCTGCCGCTCGACGCGCAGAGCGAGCGTGCCCTGCTCTGGATCCGAGAGCCGTTCCTCTCCGACCAGCGTGACTACGGCCGCCTGATGGTTCACGGTCACACGCCGGTCCGAACCGGTATGCCCGACCTTCGCCGCAACCGGCTGAACGTCGACACCGGTGCTGTTTTCGGCGGTCCCCTCACGGCGGCGGTGTTTGACGCTGTGCAGACCGAGCCAATCACATTCATTCAGGCCGAATAGCTTTCAGGCGCTATCCCCGGCCAGATGCGGCAATCCGCCGCAGATCGGTTCGGCGGTCGGCTGGCGGTGGTTTTGCGACCTTGGCAGGGGCCCGGATCGCACCAGCACGCTATTCTCTGTCCGCGATTCGCGCGGGCGGGGATGCCATGAAACGCAAGACGGCAAAGGTTGAGCGGAAGCCGAGCGCATCCCCGCGGCCGAGGTCGAAATCGGTTCGCGCCCCTCTCGCCAAGGACTCAAGCGAACGCGGTATCAAAACCTCGAAAGTGCCGGCGCGCTCCGCCGCCATGCGGCTTGCCGCCGAGGTCGATGCTCTCCAGGCGCAACTCGAAGCGACGCGCGCGCGCATCCTGGACCTTGAGGCGCGGGTCGAAATCGACCCCCTGACGGAGACTTTGAACCGCCGCGGGTTCGAGCGCGAACTCAAGCGCTCGCTGGCCTATGTCAAGCGTTACGGGACAAGGGCGGCGCTGGTTTATATCGATCTCGATGAGTTCAAGCCGGTCAATGATCGCCACGGCCACGCCGCAGGCGATGCCGTGCTCAAGGCGATTGCGGCGGCTTTGGTCGGTCATGTTCGGGCTTCGGACGTCGTTGCACGCATCGGCGGTGACGAGTTTGTTGCGCTGTTATGGAATGTCAGCGGCCCGGCCGCGGCGGCCAAGGCGGCCGCGCTCGAAAAAGCGGTGCTGTCGACTCCTGTTAGTTGGGGCAGTTCCACGCTCGTCGTCGGCGCGTCCGCAGGCGTTGCGCTGCTTGGCGCGCTCGACACCCCCGACGAGGTGCTGTCGCGGGCCGACGCGGCCATGTATTCACGGAAGTATTCACGCAAGGCGGAACGGCAGCAGCGCCGGGTTAGCTAAACCCGGTTCCACCCCGGAATCCCGGCAACGCTACCAAAACCCATAGCCACTGAAGTCTCGGAACCTCATCCCGGCCGACGGGTTAGGCGATGATGTCCGGCGTGAGCTGATCTTCAATGAAGGTGATGCGGTCGCGCAGCTGCAGTTTGCGCTTCTTCAGTCGCTGCACCTGGATGATATCCGCGCCCGGCGATTCCTGCAGTGCAGCAATCGCGGCGTCGAGGTCGCGATGCTCCTGCTGCAGCCGCGCAAGCTGTTCCCGAAGCTCGCGTTCTTCCTCTTTTGTCATCGCCGGCTGGATCGCGTCTGGGCAAGATCATCGGTCGGTTTCGCAGCGATGATCGCGCCGTGGTTAATATTCGGCAAGCCCACACGCAGTAGTCTGCAGCGGTGCACAGCGGGGATTTTCCAGACGGGACAAACGGAGTATCGTTGCATGAAGCTATGCTGGGCGTAGGATGATTTACTAGGCAATCTGACGCAAGGAGAGATGCCATATGGCGATTGAATCGCATCTTGCGGAACTTGAGAAACGGCACCAGGCGCTAGAGCAGGAAATCAATGAAGCGCTGACGCATCCTTCAGCGGACGACCTCCAAATTGCAGAATTGAAACGGCGCAAGCTGCTCGTCAAGGACGAGATCGCGCGCCTTAAACAAGAGACTGTTTTACATTAGTCGATCGGTTGAACAGTCGTTCCTGACTGTTTGTCCGCCGCAAGACTTTGCCTCGTACGGGTAAGGCGGGGGAGCGGCGGGCTTTTCTCGATTCAAAAGATCGCGCCTCAATCTACGGCTTGAGCAGAGTCCGCGCGCGTTCGACGACGTCTTTTGGCGTCGCGTACATCTTTGCCACCAATTCCTGGATTTTGCCGCCCGATAGCGGCGCGATGCTAAGACGCTGCTTCTCGGCATCGGCGAGGAAGTCCTTGTCCTGCATGGTCTCGTCGAATGCCATGCGAAGCGTGTTCAATTGTTCGGGCGGCGTGTCCGGAGGGGCGATATAGGAGCGCAGCATGACCTGCTGGCCGACCACCAGCCGGACCGCTTCGCGGTCAGTTTCGTCCTTGAGATATTTCCACACCGTCGGCACGCCCATCTGGGTCAGCTCGGGCAAGGCATCGATCCCGACCTGAAGGATGATGTTGACGGCGCCGTTGGTGATCCAGGCCGGTCGCTGCGCCTTGACGCTCGACCAGCCCCAACCGCACACGCCCTCGACTTCGCCTCGCTCGATGGCGAGCGCGATGTCGACGGTGCCGACATAGCCGGCGACGACATTGAGCTCGGCGCCGGCGGCGTGCTGGAGCATGAAGGCGTAATCGCGTGTCGAATCGTTCGCCGTCGTGGCGCCCATCGTGGTCTTGCGCTTGAGCAGGTCATCGAACGTCTTCGTCGGGCTTGCCTTCGAGGTGAGGCAGACACGGCTGTCGCTGCTGGCGCTGCCGACGTAACGAACCTTGTTCGGATCGAACAAAGCCGGGCTGTTCTGAATGAGCAGAGGGTCGACGATGGCGCCCGGCATAATGGCGGCGAGAGATGTGCCATCCTTCGGCGCCATGGTGCTGATGTAGCCTGCGGCGCGGCCGGAGCCGGCGCCCGGCATATTCTTCACGATCATGCTCGGGTTGCCGGGAATGTGGCTCGGCATGTGTCGCGCCAGGGTGCGGGCATAAATATCGAAGCCGCCGCCGGCGTCGGAGCCGACGACAAGCTCGATGGTCTTGCCCGCGTAGAAATCGGCTGCAGCCGCGGGCGCGGAAGTCTGCGCGATCAGGACAATGAGGGAAAGCGCCGCCGGTATGGCGCGACGAATGACGCGAATGGAAGTCACAACAGCTCGCCTGCGTTTCGAATACCGGCGCACTCACCTTAGGATAACCGCGGACGACAGACAATCGCAAGATAGTCTTTCTACTTCGACCGTTTCGGACAATTTTGTCCGAATATAGGATGCTCAGCACGACTTAGATGCTACTGGCAATGGATAAGCGCGACAAGTTCATTGCCGAGTTGCGCGAAGAGGCCCGAAGCAATGGGCTTGTCATTCCGTGACCGAGAAGTGGCGCGGCAAGGGCGGTCATATCGACGGTCTGTTCGTCGGCGATCGGCTGGACGCACGGTCCAGTCACGCGATAATCGATCCGAAGACGGCCGAGTAAAGATCAGCGTAAGCCACACTCAGACTTGTAGACTGAGCCGAATGAGTTCAACCAGGAAAGCCTATGCCTATCGTGCGCTGTTCGAGCTCGGCGACCGGCGCGGCAATATCGCGGTCAGCTTTCCCGATGTGCCGGAGGCAATCACACAGGGACGTGGCGACGCCGACGCCCGCGCCATGGCCGAGGAAGCGCTTGGCCTGGTGCTGCTGAGCTATCTGGAACGCGGCAAAGCGCTGCCCAAGCCGCGTGCCAAGGGCCGCGGCCTCGTCGACATCGCTGTCGCACCAGATGTAGCTGCGAAGCTCGCGGTGCTCGAATCCTTCGCCGCTGCCGGCATCAGCAAGAGCGAACTCGCGCGGCGCATCGGCAAGGACGAGAAGGAAGTGCGCCGCATCCTCGATCCGAAACATCCAACCAAATTACCCGCGCTTACGGCGGCCCTCCGCGCGCTTGGCAAACGGTTGGTGGTGGGCGTGATGGAGGCCGAAGCAGCGTGACACTCTTTCTCGATCCGTAGCCCGCACGGGCTACAGCGAAGTATAGCCTATAAACTGTGTTCGCTTACGCCTCCTTCGCCATATCCCGCAGCTTGAATTTTTGAATCTTGCCGGTGCTGGTCTTCGGGATGTCGGCGAACACGATGGTGCGCGGGCATTTGTAGGCGGCGAGGTGCTTTCGGCACCAGGCGAGAAGTTCCTCGCTCGTCGCATGAGCGCCGGGCTTGAGCTCGACGAAGGCGCACGGCGTCTCGCCCCATTTCTCATCGGGCTTGGCGACGACAGCAACCACTTGCACGGCCGGGTGCTTGTACAGCGCGTCCTCGACCTCGATCGAGGAAATGTTCTCGCCGCCTGAGATGATGATGTCTTTCGAGCGGTCTTTGAGCTGGATATAGCCGTCGGGATGGATGACGCCGAGATCGCCGGAATGAAACCAGCCGCCGGCGAAAGCGTTCTCGGTCGCGGATTTGTTTTTGAGATAGCCCTTCATCACCACATTGCCGCGGAACATGACTTCGCCGAGCGTCTCGCCGTCGCGCGGCACGCACTGCATCGTGAGGGGATCGAGCACGTCGAGCCCTTCGAGCACGGGATAACGCACGCCCTGGCGCGCCTTCTTCGCCGCCTGCTCGGAGGCGGGAAGCGTATCCCATTCGCGATGCCAGTCGTTGACGCTCGCCGGGCCATAGACCTCGGTGAGGCCATACACATGCGTGACGTTGAAGCCTGCCGATTTCATCGCCGCCAGCACGGCTTCCGGCGGCGGCGCGGCCGCGGTGACAAACTCGATGTCGTGCGGCAACGGCTTGCGTTCCTGGGCGCTCGCATTGAGCAACGTCGACATCACGATGGGCGCCCCGCACAGATGCGTGACCTTGTGGGTGGCGATGGCGTCGAAAATCGGTGCGGCGCGCACGGCGCGCAGGCACACATGGGTGCCGGCGACGACAGAAATCGTCCACGGAAAGCACCAGCCGTTGCAGTGGAACATTGGCAATGTCCATAGATAGACCGGATTTTTGCCTATGCCGCAGGTGATGACGTTGCCGAGCGCGAGGAGGTACGCGCCGCGATGGTGATAGACCACGCCTTTGGGATCGCCGGTCGTGCCCGAAGTGTAATTGAGAGCAATCGCGTCCCATTCATCGTCCGGCATTTGCCAAGCAAAGCCCGGGTCGCCTTCGCGCAGAAAATCCTCGTATTCGACGATGCCGATGCGCTCGCCCGTACCGGAGAATTCCGGATCATCGTAGTCGATCACGAGCGGCTTTGCCTTGCAGATCGCCAAAGCATCTCTGACCACACGGGAGAACTCGCGGTCGGTAATCAGAACCTTGGCGCCGCCGTGGTCGAGCGTGAACGCGATGATCGCAGCGTCGAGCCGCGTGTTGATGGAATTGAGCACGGCGCCGGCCATCGGCACGCCGTAGTGCGCTTCGAGCATCGCGGGTGTATTGGGCAGCACGACCGCGACCGTGTCGCCGCGCATGATGCCGCGCTTTTGCAGCGCGGAGGCGAGTTGCCTGGTGCGCGCATAGAACTGCCGATAGCTCCACGAGCGCTGGCCGTGGATGATCGCGGTCTGGTCCGGATACACGTCCGCCGCGCGCGACAGAAAAGACAACGGCGTCAGCGGCTGAAAATTCGCCGGGTTGCGGTCGAGGTCGGTATCGTAGGGTGTCGCCATCATACGTTCCCTCTGCATTTCCCGCAGGCTTTTGTTTGGAGCCTAGCAAAGTTGGCGATGCGCGGATAGCAAATGGCGCGAGCAGCTATTGAACGGTCGCCTGCCTCACAGCCCTCGCCAGCCTTGCCAGAGCAGGATGACCGAGATGACGAACATCAGCACATAGGCGATCCGATAGAAGTGTTCGGTCGGTGTCTTTCGCACCAGCCAGATGCCGAGGAAATTGGCGGCGACGGCGAGCGGCAGGAGCACCACCGAGGTTCCGAGATTGCGCGGCGAGAACTGGCCGAGCGCCATGTAGGGCACGATCTTGATCCAGTTCATGAACGCAAAGAAAATAACGCTGGTGCCGACCAACGTCAGCTTGTCGAGGCGCTGCGGCAGCATCTGAATCTGAAACGGCGGCGCGCCGACCTGAACCAGCGTCGACATGAAGCCGGCCATCGCGCCCCAGAACACGCCCATGGCCGCAGGTGGACGGTAAGGTTTGGCGCCGGCGATGCCGGGCCGCAGCCACCGTGCAAGCCAAGTGTAGAGCACAAAGGCGAGACCGATGGCGCCCACGCTCAGTTCGATGACGGCGTTCGAGACGGCGCCTGCGAATAGCCCGGCGGCGGCGATGCCGATGATCGAGCCTGGCATCATCACCTTCAGATTCCAACTGCTCCAGGCGTGGCGATAGGTCCACACCGAGATGACGTCCTGGATGATGAGAATGGGCAGCAAGATGGCGGCGCCCTGCAGTGGCGGCACGACGAGCGCAAGCATCGGCGTCGATACCATGCCCACACCGGCAAAGCCGCCTTTGCCAAGGCCGAGCAGCAGCACTGCGGGGATGGCCAGGATGTAAAAGAGGGGATCTGTGATCACGGGAGATTAAGGCGCGCGCGGGAATCGAAGGACGATGACATAGATCAAAGCGCGGGCGCACTGGCCAGTGCTGTGTTGCATGACGGTATCGTCTCCGCAACGCGGCTTGCAAAGGCCGGGGGGCGCTTCAGAATGCGGCCATTAGTTTCATTTCCCCGCGTGGCGGTGAGAGATGAATGGGAGAAATGCCATGGACGCCCGTTCAAGCCGCTATCACGAGGTCTACGCGCGCTGGCAACGTGACCCGCAAGGCTTTTGGGGTGAGGCTGCCGAGGACGTCGATTGGTTCGAGAAGCCCAAAGCAGTGTTCGACCCGAACGCCGGCGTCTACGGCCGCTGGTTCGTCGGCGGTGTTTGCAATAGCTGCTTCAATGCGGTCGACCGGCACGTCGATGCCGGGCGCGGCGACCAGGCTGCGATCATCTACGATTCGCCGCTTGCCGGGGTAAAGCGCAGCATCACCTACCATCGCCTGATGACGGAGACGCAGGTGCTTGCCGGCATGTTGCGCGACCTTGGCGTCGGCAAAGGCGACCGCGTCATCCTCTACATGCCGATGATTCCCGAGGCGGTGTTCGCCATGCTCGCCTGCGCCCGCATCGGCGCCATTCATTCGGTGGTGTTCGGCGGCTTCGCGGCGCGCGAACTTGCGACCCGCATCGATGACGCCGCGCCGAAAGTGATCCTCTCGGCAAGCTGCGGTATCGAGCCCGGCCGCATCGTCTCCTACAAGCCGCTGCTCGACGAGGCGATTACGCTGTCACACCACAAGCCGGACGCCTGCCTGATTCTGCAGCGCCCGCAGGCGCAGGCCGCGCTGATCGAGGGCCGCGATCGCGATTGGGCGGCGATGCGCGACTATGCTCTCATCCATGCCCGCTCGGTCTACGATTGCGTACCGGTCGAAGCGACCGACCCGCTGTACATTCTCTATACATCGGGCACGACCGGCCGGCCCAAAGGCGTTGTTCGCGATAACGGCGGCCACATGGTCGCGCTCAAATGGTCGATGAAAAACCTCTACGGCATCGAGCCGGGAGAAGTGTTCTGGGCGGCGTCGGACGTCGGTTGGGTGGTCGGTCACAGCTACATCGTTTACGCGCCGCTCTTTCATGGCTGCACCACGATCCTGTACGAAGGCAAGCCGGTCGGCACGCCGGATGCCGGCGCGTTCTGGCGCGTCATTGCCGAGCACGGCTGCGCCGCGATGTTTACTGCGCCGACGGCGTTCCGCGCCATCAAGAAAGACGACCCGCAAGGCAGACTGTTGGCGCAATACGATCTGAAAAAACTTCGCACGTTGTTTCTCGCCGGCGAGCGCGCCGATCCCGACACCATCGTGTGGGCGGAAAATCTTCTGAAAGTCCCGGTGATCGATCATTGGTGGCAGACCGAAACCGGCTGGGCGATCGCCGGCAACCCAATTGGCCTCGGCATGCTGCCGGTCAAGCATGGCTCGCCGACAGTGGCGATGCCGGGCTACGATATCCGCATCGTCGACGAGGGCTGCCACGAGATGCCTGCCAATAAGATGGGTTCCATCGTGGTCAAGCTGCCGCTGCCGCCGTCGTGCCTTCCGACGCTATGGCAGGCCGACAAGCGCATGCGCGAGAGCTACCTCGAGGAATTTCCGGGCTACTACAAAACCGCCGACGCCGGCTTCAAGGACGAGGACGGCTACATCTTCGTCATGGGTCGCACCGACGACATCATCAATGTCGCGGGTCACCGGCTTTCGACCGGCGGGATGGAGGAAGTGCTCGCCGCGCATCCCGACGTCGCCGAATGCGCCGTGCTCGGCGTCAAGGACGAGCTCAAAGGCGAAGTGCCGTGCGGCTTCATCGTGCTGAAATCCGGCGTCAACCGCCCGCCGACGCAGATCGAGAAGGAGTGCATCGCGCTGGTTCGCGACAAGATCGGGCCGGTTGCCGCGTTCAAGCTCGCCATCACGGTGGCGCGGTTGCCGAAGACGCGATCCGGCAAAATTCTTCGCGGCACGATCAAAAAGATTGCTGACGGCGATGCCTGGACCATGCCGGCAACCATCGACGATCCGGCCGTGCTCGATGAGATCGGCAGCGCGCTGAAGGGGAAGGGCGTGGGGAGCTAGGCGGCGCAATTCGGTGAGGCGCAGACTTTAAGTCTGCACTTGCGCACACTTGGCTTTGTTTTATCCTATGCTTGCTTTGCCTTGATGGCCGCCGCGAGCGCATCGAACGTTCCGGGGAAATAAGAAACATTTTGAAACGGGGTCTGACCGATAGCGTCGGCGAGCTTGCGGGCCTGGGCGCCATCGCGTCCGAACAGCACGACGCGCGTATTGAAGTCGTTGCGTGGCAAGGGCGCTTTCGCGAGCCCATCGTTGCCGAGTGTGTCGGCAGGAACGTTATGCGCTCCCGCGATACTGCCCTTGGCAAAATCCTCGGGGCTGCGAGCATCGAAGAACAGTGCCGTGCGGTCAACCTGATGGATGCGGAGGATGCCGTCGAGGTCGATTTCCACCGGGCCGCCGAACGCGCGCCAGACCGGGATGCCAAGCTGATAACGACGCACATTGCTGAAACCGGCCTCGACAAGTTGTTCGCTGAGCCGCCGCCCCTGCTTGCAATGCTGGCCGTTGCAATAGACCACCAGCGCCCTGGTCTTGTCGCCGCCGACCAGGCGTTCGATTGCGGCGATGAATTCCTCAGGCGGAGCACCGGGAGGCGGCGTTGCGCTACGCGCGCCGGCGATATGGCCGGCCGCATATTCGGAGCGCTTGCGCGAATCGAGCAGGATCGCGCTGCCGTCGGCGAGAATGCGCCGGACGTCGTCGGTGCTGACCTCCTCTGTCTTCTGATCTTGCTCGTTGAGCGTTGCTTGCCAGATGTGGCCCTGGGGGGCGGCCACGTCGACCTTTGCTAGTTTCGCCATCGTCATAATTATTGCCGCAGGGTCGCGCCTCCCGCTTGATCGTCATGGTAGGCGCACGCCGCCCGACCGCAAGGGTCGCTCGCTTTGGAATGCGCCAGAGAAGCGCGATGAGGTTAGCCCGATTTGGACGCCGCACCAACCGTCGCTTTTAATCTCGCTGTGCGTTTGGATGCGGTGCAGATCAGCGACGGTCACATCACAATGACTGCTGATTTCCTGCTCATATTATCCCTATAGCGCGCCATCTGGCAGTGCATTGCCCGGTTTCATACGTTAGTCCACATGACCCGTTTTGCCGGACCGTTATTGGCGCTGGCACTGGCGGCTTATGGCGCGCCGGTGTCCGCAGAGCCGGCCGCAAGCCCGCCTGCGGAGCAGAGCGCGCCGTCGGCGGGGCCCGGCGGACCGCCGGCCAAATCCGACGAGATGCCGCCAGCGAAACCAGAAGAGAAGCCGTCCGATATAACTGCGCCGCAGCCGCCCGCAGCGCAAAATCCGCCAACTCATAATCCGCCGACCGCCGACGACATCTGCCGCGCGCTCGAGCAAGATGCGGCGGAGAACGAATTGCCGGTGGAGTTTTTCGCCCGCGTGATCTGGCAGGAAAGCCGCTTTAATGCGCGCGCCGTGAGCGCCAAAGGCGCGCAGGGCATCGCACAGTTCATGCCAGCAACCGCGGACTATCGTGGGCTCATCGACCCCTTTGATCCGATCGAAGCATTAAAGAACTCGGCGAGCTATCTGCACGATCTGCGCGAAAGATTCGGCAATCTGGGCCTCGCCGCGGCGGCCTACAATGCGGGTCCCGGCCGTGTCAGCGCGTGGCTCGCAAGCCATCGCGCGCTGCCGAGCGAGACGCGCAATTACGTTGCAATCATCACCGGGTGGACCGCGGACGAATGGGCATCGCCGAAGCCACCGGCAACCGCCGACACGACAATTCCACAAGGCGTGCCGTGCACACGGCTCGCCAATCTGATTCTGGCGCCGAAGGAGCAGGCGCAGCGCATCGCGGCTTATGTGCCGCGCTGGGGCATGCAGCTCACGGCGAACTGGTCGGAAAGCCGTGCCTGGGCGACCTATCGCGCGATACAGAAGAAGTACGCGGCGCTGATCGGCGATCGTGAACCGATCGTCATTCGCAGCCGTGGCATCGGGCTCGGCAGTGCGATGCGCTATAACATTCGCATCGCAGATGATAACCGCAATTATCTGGAAAAGTTTTGCAACACGCTGATCAGAGCCGGCGGGGCTTGCGTGGTGCTGCGCAATGATCGGGGATGACCGCTTCTTCCTGCCCCGCGAAGCGGAAGAGAAAAAAGACGGTTACTCGTTCTTGCCGCCGAGTTGCTTGAGCTTGGCGAACACCGCCTCGACATTGAGATCGTCGGCGGGCTTCTTGGCCGCGGCAGGCTCCGGCTCTTCCTTCGGTGCCGTCGTCACCGACGCAGGCAGCAACGTCGCACCTTGCGCTTCGACCGGCTCCGGCTTCTCCTTGGCGGCGCGCTGCACTTCGAGGTCGAGATCGATTTGCGAGCACAAGCCGAGGGTCACCGGATCGAGCGGGGTCAGGTTGGCCGAATTCCAATGGGTGCGCTCGCGGATCGCCTGGATGGTCGACTTGGTGGTGCCGACCAGCCGCATGATCTGGCTGTCCTTGAGTTCCGGATGATTGCGCACCAGCCATAGAATTGCGTTCGGCCGGTCCTGGCGGCGTGACACGGGCGTGTAGCGCGGGCCTTTCTTCGGCTTGGCCTCCGGCAGGCGCACCTTCGGATCAGCGATGTGCAGACGGTATTGCGGATCGGCTTCGGCCTTGGCGATCTCGTCGCGCGTCAATTGCCCGGTGAGGACCGGATCGAGCCCTTTGATGCCCTGCGCGGCATCCCCGTCGGCGATCGCCTTGACTTCGAGCACGTGCAGATTGCAGAGCTGCGCGATCTGCTCGAACGACAAAGAGGTGTTCTCAACCAGCCACACGGCTGTCGCCTTCGGCATCAACGGCGCGGTCGCCATGGGTAAATCTCCTCTGTGCTCCGCCCGCCCGGCGGGGCGAAGCCACTTACGTCATCAACGATGACTGAAAAAGCTGCAGGAATATAGGCGGCCCCCCTGCTGCGCGCAACGCCCCATAAGGCGCAATGCGGCGGCGCTTGGCGGTCAATAAGCGGCATTTTATACTGGCCTGAATGGATTTGCGCTAAATCGCCTCAGCGACGGAGCGCGGGAGGACCGAACATGAACAGGATCGTCACGCCGGCGGAAGGCCATCCGGTCGAGGCGCTCGCCCCCGCCCAGACCTACACGGTCCTCAGCCCGGTCGGAACCCCGCCGAAGGTTGCCCGCAAGACCGCCGCGCCGCGCCTCGAAAGCCTCGACGGCAAGACGATCTTTCTGGTCGATTGCCGGTTCGACGATTCGATCGAACTTCTCAAGCAAGTCGAGGCCTGGTTCGCCACCCATATGCCGAGCGTGAAGACGCGGATCGTGTCGCTGTCGGCAACCTATCAGAAGGACGATCCGAAAACCTGGCAGGAGATCAAGGCGAACGGCGACGCGGCCATCATCGGCGTCGGCCATTGCAGCAATTGCGCGCCGGCCGTGACCACCCACGCGATCACGCTGGAAACAAAATACGGCGTGCCGACGGTCGCGCTGCACACCGACAAGTTCGACAAGGTTGTATCGTCGGTGGCCAAGATGGCCGGGCTGCCCGAAGCACCGCGTTCATTCGTGCCGCAGCCGGTGATGGGCAAGACAGCGCAAGAGCTTGCCGCTTACGTCAGCGGCAACGACCCGATCACCGGCCGTCCGGTGATGCAGGAGGTGGTCCAGGCGCTCACCGTCGCGCTGGGCGGCGCTCATGCTGGGCATTGAGGCGCCGCTTACGGGGCTGATCGGTCCCGATACCGAGGACAACCTTCAGAAATTGTTCCTCGACAACAATTGGACCGACAAGCTGCCGATCGTGCTGCCGACGCGCGAGCGTGTCGACGCGATGCTCAAAGGCACGAGTCACCCGCCGGACGAGATCGTCGGCCGCATGCAGCCGGTCGAATTTCGCGCCGCCTGGGAATACACCGTCGAGCAGGTTGCGGTGAACGCGGTGATGGCCGGCGCGCGGCCGGACTATTTTCCGGTCATCCTGGCGCTGGCCGCGTCCGAACTCTCAGCGCGATCGTCGAGTTCAAGTTCGTCCGCTGTCATGGTCGTCGTGAACGGGCCCATCCGCCACGAGATCGGCATGAATTGCGGCGTCGGCGCCATGGGCCCCTACAATCACGCCAACGCCACGATCGGACGCGCCTACGGTCTGCTGTCGCAGAATCTCCAGGGCGGCTCGGTGCCGGGCGAGAGCTACATGGGATCGCAGGGCAACGGCTATGGCTACAACAATCTGACCTTCGCGGAGAACGAGGAGAAAAGCGTCTGGGAGCCGCTGCACGTCCAGAAAGGCTTCAAGCCGAGCGACTCCACGGTCAGCATTTTCTTCGGTTGCCGCTCGACGACGTTCTGCCTCGGCTTGCGCGAAAAATACTGGCGCGAGCACGTGCGTGACATGCTCGCCGGCATCGATGGACAATCGGCGCCATGTCTGCTGCTCGATCCCATCACGGCGCGGCAATTCGTGGATCGCGGCGGCTTCGACACCAAACAAAAGCTCATCCGCTTCATCCATGAGACGGCGGAAATGCCGGCCGGCCGGTATTGGGATCTTCAGCTGGTGCAGAACTATATCTATCCATGGGCGACCTTCGGCCAGGAGCCGATGGCGACGTGGCTCAAGGCCGCGCCGGACGAGCCGATCCGCATCTTTCCTGAAAACGAGATCAACGTCGTGGTCGTCGGTGGCGAGGCTAACGGCTATTGGCGCATCATGGGTGCCAAATATCGCAAGACGATCTCGATCGACGCCTGGCGGTAGAAGCGACTGCGGCTAGTCCCCGCGCAAGCGGGGTTCCGGCAGCGGGCTAAAGCATGCAGCAAGCTGCGAGTCCGCTTCCTCAGGGGCACGCAGGAAAATCCGCTTAGGGAGGGTGGAGATGGCCATCAATCGCAGCGTACGGATGTCTGCTGCTCTCGCACTGGCGCTGTCCGCTTCGCCGGTATTTGCCGAGGATTTTCCAGCGCGGCCGGTGCATGTGATCGTGCCGTTCGCGGCCGGCGGTGGTACCGATATCGTGGCCCGGCTGATCGCGCCGAAGCTCAGCGAGATGTGGGGGCAGCCGCTCGTCGTCGAAAACAAGGCGGGGGCGGTCGGCGCCGTCGCCAGTGAATATGTCGCGCAGCAACCAGCGGACGGTTACACGCTGCTGATCGGCGTTGCCGGTAGCCACGCGATCGCGCAATACCTGAACCCCAAGCTCGGCTACGATCCGGTGCGCGATTTTGCCGGGATCACGCTCCTTGTTACCTCGCCACTCGTTTGTCTGGTTGCGCCGTCGAGCCGCTTCCACACGGTGAAGGACCTCGTTGATTATGCCAAAACGACGCCGGTGCCTTTCGGCAGTCCCGGCGTCGGTTCCCAACCGCATTTGATCGGCGAGATGTTCAATTTGCTCTATGGCACTCAGTTCCAGCATGTAGCCTATCGTGGCGTGGCGCCCGCCATGCAGGACCTGCTGGGCGGTCATATTCCCATGGTGATGGGGGAAATGGGTTCGTCGAAACCACTCATTGCGTCGGGTCAATTGCGCGCGCTCGCGGTGACCGGCACGAAGCGAAACCCGAGCGTGCCCGACGTGCCGACATTGACGGAAGCCGGCTACCCGAGCTTCGAGGTCAACAGTTGGTTCGCTCTCTTCGCCCCGGCGGCGACGCCGAAGCCGATTGTCAGCAAGATCGCCGATGATGTGACGAAGGTGATCCGCAGTCCCGAGATCAGCGCGCGCTTGGCGCAGGACGGTTGGGAAGCCGGCGGCGGCACCCCGGACCAGTTCACAAAACTTTGGATGGAGACGTCGGATCAGTTCGGTAAGGTCATTCGGCAGCGCCACATCACGGTCGAGTAGTGCAGCATCGCAATGGCTCAAAGCAACGCCGCTCAAAGCGAAATTGACGCCGTTCGCGCGTTGCTTGGCGCCAAGCCGCGGCCCGTCGGATGGGACGAGCGCCGTCTGCGCCTCGATGAAGTCGGCTCGGTCTCAGCCGGTCGCCCAAGACGTGACCCTTACCGCCGTCGATGCCGGTGGTGTGCCGGGCGAATGGTCGATCGTTCCCGGCAGTGACGCCTCACGCGTGCTGATGTTCTTTCACGGTGGCGGCTATTGTTCGGGCTCCATCGTCAGCCATCGCCGCATGGTGTCGGAAGCTGGGCGCGCCGCCGGCATTCGCACGCTCGCGATTGGTTATCGGCTGGCGCCGGAGCATCCGTTTCCTGCGGCGTTCGATGATGCGCTCGCGGCGTGGCGCTTCTTGCGCGGGCAAGGCATCGCGGCGCGTCATATCGCGGTTGGCGGCGACAGCGCCGGCGGCGGACTGACCGCAGCCCTGATCAATCGGTTGCGCGAGTCGCACGAGGAAGCCCCCGCTTGTGCCTGGCTGGTGTCGCCCTGGACCGACTTGACGATGTCAGGTGCAACGCTCGCCACCAAGGACGCAATCGATCCGCTCATCCATAAGGGCTATCTCATCGAACTCGCCGATGCGTATCTTCCAGCCGGAATGGACCGGAAGGATCCGCGGGTCTCTCCGCTCTATTCCGACCTGACAGGTTTTCCGCCGACGCTTATCCAGGTGGGCTCATCGGAGACGCTGCTGGCGGACGCGACGCGATTTGCGGAGGCGGCTGGCGCCGCCGATGTGCCGGTGACCTTGGAGATTTGGCCGCACATGATTCATGCGTGGCATTTGTGGAACGCACAGCTGGAAGCCGGCCGCCGCGCTCTTGTCAGCGCGGGCGATTTTATCGGCGGCTACCTGCGAGAATCGTAAGCGGCACACTGGAACGGAGATGTTGTACGATGGCCGGAATACTTGATGGAAAAGTTGCGATCGTCACCGGCGCGGGGCGCGGCCTTGGCCGCGTCATGACGCTGGGATTGCTCAACGCGGGCGCGCGGGTCACTGCTGTCGATCTCGATCAGCGCGCGCTTGATGAGACAACGAGTGCGGCTCGCGAATGCGGCGCTGCCGACCGTATTATCGCCAAGGCCGCCGACATCACGCGTGACGAAAGTGCGCCGCGAATCGTGCAGGGCACGATCGAGCATTTCGGGCGCCTCGACATCCTCGTCAACAATGCCGGCATCGGGATCAGTTTGTTTCGCTCTCCCGATGTCAAGGATACTGGAAAGTTCTGGGAGGTAACGCCTGACGAATTTCGCCGCATCATCGACGTCAATGTCGTCGCGGTTTTTCTGATGACGCGCGCTGCGCTTGCGCCGATGCTGGCGCAGCACTCAGGCCGCATCATCAACGTGACGACGAGCCTCGACACGATGTTTCGCGGCGGCATGCAGCCCTACGGCGGCTCCAAAGCGGCGAACGAGGCGCATTTGAACGGGTTCGCACAGGAGCTTGCCGGCACCGGCGTTACCGCCAACGTGCTGGTGCCGGGCGGTGCTGCCGACACCCGCATGGTGTCGCCCGCGTCGCAGCCCGACCGGTCGAAGCTTATCGCGCCCGCGGTGATGGTGGCGCCGCTGATCTGGCTCTGCTCGGACGCATCCGACGGCGTCACCGGGCAACGCTTCATCGGTGTGCACTGGGACGAAAAGCTGCCGCCGGCCGAGGCGGCGAAGAAAGCCGGCGCGCCGGCGGCGTGGCAGCAACTTGGCCGGCAGGCGGTCATGCCTGAAGGCATGCGCTGACCCTCTTTCGACACGCTGTTACGGAGATTGCCGGTGAAGCGCAGCATTTCAAAGATTCTGACGACCCACGTCGGCAGCTTGCCCTTCCTCTCGCTCGATGACGGCATCGCGACCGGCGATGCGACGCATCTCGCCGAAGACATCGCTGCCGTCGTTGCGCGCCAACGCGAGATTGGCATCGATGTCATCAACGAGGGTGAATATTCAAAGGGCGGCGACTGGCTGCGTTACATGCAGAAGCGCTTTGGCGGTTTTGCCGATATCGAGGCGCCGGATGGAAAGCCGCTGATCGAGCAGGGTAGGGATCGTGAGGTGTTCGCCGATTTCTACAAATATGCGACCGAGCGCGGCACTTTGTTTTACTCGCCGGGCGCGCAGATCGCCAAAAAGCGACCCGTGCAGGTCTGCACCGGGCCCGTGACCTATGTGGGCACCGCCGAACTGACGAAGGAGATCGAGGTCACTGTCGCGGTCGCCGGAACCGAAGATGTGTTCCTGACATCAACCGCGCCGGCGAGCCTCGAAGTCTATCGGCGCAACAATTACTACAAGAGCGACGAGGAATACGTCTTTGCCATCGCCGAGGCCATGCGCGTCGAATACGAGGCGATCGTTGCCGCCGGCCTGATCCTGCAAGTCGACGACGCGTGGCTCCCGGCTTTGTGGGATCGGATCGGCATCGGCATGGGACTTGATGCTTTTCGTGCCCGTTGCGAAATGCGCGTGGCAGCGCTCAATCACGCGCTCAGAAATATTCCAGAAGATCGCGTGCGCTATCATCTGTGCTGGGGCAGTTGGCACGGCCCGCACGCCTATGATCTCGAACTCGATCATATCGTCGACATCATGCTGAAGGTCAAAGCCCAGGGCTATTTGATCGAGGGAGCGAACGCGCGCCACGAGCATGAAGTCGCCGTGTGGGAAAGGACGAAGCTGCCGGCTGGCAAGATTCTTATCCCGGGAGTCATCACTCATTCGACGGATGTCATTGAGCACCCCGAACTCGTCTCGCAGCGTTTGCGGCGCTACGCCCAGTTGGTCGGCAAGGAGAACGTCATCGCCGGGGCCGATTGCGGGTTCGGCGGCCGCTCGCATCCGCAGATCGCCTGGGCGAAACTGCGCGCCATGGTCGAAGGCGCCGCGCTTGCGAGCAAGGCGCTGGGATTCAAGCGCGCTGCCTGATCGCCCGCGCACAAATCCCGCGCGCTTCGTCTTCCCAAGCGCGGAACAATCATTGCACTTTGATGCCGGCCTCCTTGATGATCGGCGACCATCGCGCAATTTCGGCCTGCTGTTTTGCCGCCAGTGCCTCCGGCGTTTGCTCGGCCTGCGGCCAGACTTCCTGACCGGCCTTTTTGAAGCGCTCCTGCACGGCGGGATCGGCCAAGGATTCGCGGATCGCCGCATTGAGCTTCGCGACCACGTCCTTCGGCGTGCCCTTCGGCACCCATATGCCATGCCAGAAGCTGGCGTGTATGGCCGGGATGCCAAGCTCGTCAAGCGTCGGCACTTCGGGAGCCGCCCACCACCGTTTCGCGGACAGGACCGCATATGCACGAAGTTGGCCGTTGTGGACGTAACTCAGATAGCTCGCGGCTTGACCGAAGGCGAAATCGATATGTCCGCCCAGCATGTTCTCCAGCAACGGCGCGCCGCCGCGGTAGGGGACGAACTGGAACTTCGTGCCGGTCTGCTTCTGGAAGATCAGTCCGGCGATGTCCGTTGGTCCTCCGACGCCAACTGTTCCCGCCGTGGCTTCGCCGTTGCGCGACTTCAGCCAGGCGATGAATTCCTTGATGTTTTTTGCCGGCACCGAAGGATTCGAAATGATCCAGATCGGCGTGTCGGCGATCAGTGAGACCGGCTCGAAATCTTTGACCACATCGTAGGATAAATTCATCGTTGATGCGTTGAGGACATGCGTTTGCACATGGCCGATACTCAGCGTGTAGCCGTCCGGAGCGGCGCGAGCGACCTTGCCGACGCCGATGCTGCCGCCGGCGCCGCTGACGTTCTCGATAATCACGCTCTGGTGCAGCGCAACCTGCATGCGCTCGGCGAGGATGCGGGCGATCGTGTCGGTCGGCCCGCCGGCCGGATATGGCACCACGATGGTGATGACTCGGGATGGATAAGTGTCTGCCGCCGCGCCGAGCGTGCAGGCTGCGAATATGGCGAATGCGATCGCGGCAAGCTTGCGCATGTAACCTCCCTGAGCGTGGCTCGCCCCTTGGGCGACGCGCGATTTTTTCCGCTTATTGCCGATACCTTAGCCGATATTGCACTCAGACGAAACGCGGTTGCGCGCCGGCAACACGTCGCCGTGTGCTGCTCAGTTCGTTGGCATTCGGAGGCCCATTTGGGCGAGGCGCGGCAAAACCTCGGCGCAGAAGTACGGCACCTCGTCGAGGTAATTCACGAACGAAACCGCGATGCCGCGCACGCCGGCGCGCGCGATTGCGGCGAACTCTCGCGCGATCTTGTCGGGCGTCCCGACGAATGGGTAGCCACCGATGCCGCTCGATGCCTGCATGGCGCGCTTGGCGGCATATTCGCCAGAGGGAGTATTTTGCGGCGTGATGTTGCGAAGCGCCATCATCCGTTCGACGGCGATCCAATCGGCATTGTCGACATTGGCATGCCGATGATAGGCCTCGGCCTCTTCCTGGGTCGGCCGGCAGATCACTTGCCCGGTCGTATAGACCTCGATGTCGCGGCCGAAGTGTCGTCCGGCAGCTTTAATGTCCTCGACATGCTTTGCGGTGCGCTCGAACAGCGTCGCGTCGTTCGACTCTGCCGATGTCCCGGCGGCCGCAAGACGCGTCGCGCCGGTCGAGGTGAAAAACGCATCGCAATTACGCATCGCGAAGTCCTGGCCGGCGCCGGACGAGCCGGCGTTCATAATGACGGGCCGGGTGCCGCCAAATGGCCGCGGCTTGGCGCGTACACCTGAGAGCTTGAAGAATGTGCCGTCGAAATCGAACTCGTCTTCGGACCAGGCGCGTTTGACTACGTCGATCCATTCTTGGGCGAATTCGTAGCGGTCCTGGTGTTGGCGTTGCGCGACGCCGAACATTTCGAATTCGCCTTCATTCCAGCCGGCCACGATATTCAATCCGAAGCGGCCTTGGCCGATATGGTCGGCGGTCACGAACTCCTTGGCGGCGATCAGCGGATGGAAGAGGGGCGCATGGACGGTGCCGAAAATCGTCATGCGCCGCGTCGCCCCGAGCAGGCCGCACGCCCACGTCACCGTCTCGAGCGTCGTGCCGTGGAAGTCGCTGGCGCCGCCATAGCCTTTCCAGCGGCCGATCGGCAGCATGAAATCGATACCGGCCTCGTCCGCGATGCGCGCAAGCGCGAGGCAATCCGGCCAATCGGCAAGCCAGCGTTCCGGGACCAGCGTTGCGGTACGCCCTGATGAGCAGTTCGCCCCGAACAACCCGATCTTCAGCGCGTTGGCGTTATGCATCGCGATGCGTTCGTGCATCGATCCCGGCATGTGTCACTTTCCATTGATCTTGATCATTCGAGGAGCGATCGATTGATGCCCGCAATTATTGCTCCTGGCAATTTGCATCAGTCGCAGCCGCTGTGTGGCGGGCGCAAGAACCGGGTCACTGAGTGATGCGATTCCGGCGAACGATGGATTTATCGCCTGCACGCGGGCAACATGCCGAGCATGGCTGGAACGACCAATTGGCTTTTCGTGGCGGCGGCCGTGGCCATCCTGGCAACGGCGGCTGCGCGCGCGGATGAGCGCGACGATTTTCTTGCTGGGCGGACGCGGAATTGCGCGCACTGCGATCTCTCAGGTGCCAATTTCAAGCGTCACGATCTCGCTGGCGCCGACCTCGCAGGAGCGAACCTGACTGGAACGAACTTTCACGATGCAAAGCTCGCGGGCGCACGGCTGACTGGCGCCAATCTATCCGGGGCAAATCTCAACAAGGCCGATCTCAGCCGAGCCGACCTTTCGCGGGCAAACTTGCATGAAGCCATGCTCTATGCTGCTGATCTTGACGGCGCCAAACTTGCCGGAGCGAACCTCGCCGGCGCCATGATGGGAACCGCGCGATTGGCACGCGCCGACCTCAACGGCGCAACGCTTCGCGACGTCGATCTCCGCAAAGCGCGAATGGCCGAGGCGAATTTCACCGGCGCCGATTTGACGGACGCGGCACTCGACTTTGCGTTCCTGCGTGCCGCGGTTTTCGCCGGCGCCAAGCTGGTCGAGGCGCGATTAATCGCCGCGGAGTTGATCGAAGTAAATTTCACGCGCGCCGATCTGACCGATGCGGATGCGTCGGGCGCCAATTTACGGGCGGCCGACTTGGCGGGTGCCAATCTCACTCGCACGAATTTCCGCAAGGCCGATATGTACGAGACAAAGATCGATGACGCGGTCCTCCGCGAGACAACCATGCCGGACGGCGAAACTCGCCCGTGAGCGTGCGCGTTCGCCATTAATCGAGCGCGAAAATCTCGACACGCGCCGAGCTCTCGAACTGTCCAGCTGTCAATTGGGACGGCATTTGCGGGTTGACGGCACTTTGACCGGGCTTGCGATAGAAGTTGACGTGCAGGACGATCTTGCGGCTGGCGCCGGTATCGACGCGTTCGCATGTTGTCTTGACGAACACGTCGCCCACGCTGCCTTCACCGTTTGCTGGCGGCGACTGAATACAGTCGCGTGCCGCGTCGATGCCGAAGCGAGACGCCATGACGCTGCCGAGCAGGTAAGACTGTTCGCGAGTCTTGAGGTCCGCATCGTTGGTGTCGTCGCGATGGCCTGGCCGCGGATCGCTGACCAGGCGGATCGCCTTCAAGGTCCCATCGTCGGCAAACAGCGCCGAAACGATAACCGGAAAGCGAGCTTCCGTCGTGCCGGCCCAGCGTGCGACTTCGCGTTGAAGATCTCTGGCGCGGGCAATGTATTCGTACTCATCGTCATATTCGAAATAGACCTCGTGGAGACCGTTCGGCTCTGCCGCGCAGAGTTTGTAGCCGCTCCAGCCGGCGAGCGGCCGTCTTGGCGGACCGCCGTTCGAGCCGCATGCGAAACCGCGGAACCCGTCCGGTGAAGGTTGCGAGGAGATCGGCTGGCCGAGCTTGAGATCCCATATCGTTGCGCGCCGGAGTTCCTGCGCTTGTGCGCCGAGCAACCAGCACAACAGGAAAAACGCAAGCCTTGTCACGTGCCTCAGCGGCATAACTGGACTAAATTTCCTGCATCGCAAGGGTCACCCGCAAATCTTATCATGCGCGCCCGAAACTCGCTTGCTCGAACGATTCGGCGGAACATCGTCATGAAACATCGCTTCGTATGTCCAGCCGTCTTTGTCGTCACGGTGGTATTGGTCGTGCCGTCGTTCGTAAACGCACAAGCGGCCGACCCGGACGACATCGCCGCGGGCTTCAGTCTGTTTCGAAAAAAGGCCGGCTGCCAGATTTGTCACGGCTGGGCAGGAGACGGCCGCAAGCTGGATAGCCAAGTGCCCGATGGCGCCAACCTCCGCGAGACCAAGCTCGATCGGGCGAATGTCATTGTGACCATCAAGTGCGGCCGCCCGCCGACCGGGATGCCGCCGTTTGACAAATTTGCCTATAGCGACGGCCGCTGCTTTGGCATGAAGCAAGCCGATCTTGATAAGGCCGGCATTCAAATGCCTGATCCACCGGCGACACTGACGGCACGCGAAATCGATAACATTGCCGATTTTCTGTTCGCCAAGGTCATCGGGCAGGGGCCGATGGATCACGCCAAATGCGTGGCGTATTGGGGCGAAGACGTCGAGGTTTGCAGCGAATTTCCGAAGTAGCACCCGCGTTGAGAGATCGAGACGCGACCGCAATCGCGTCCCGGATCGTTGGCTTAGTTCAAGGCGAACACGAACAAATAGCTCGAGTCCGCGAGGTTGTCGTATTTGATCGGGTGAAGATGGCGACCGCTGGCTTGCACGGCGAGATACTCCTTCGGCCCGATTGCGTAGACGACCGGCGCTCCCTTCAACGGAGTTCCGACGTTAAAGCGCCAAAGCTCCTGGAGCGTTTCGTCGTCGTAGGCGACGACCCAGCCATCCTGCAGCGCGGTGAAGAGCACACCGCCGGCGGTGTCGAGCGCGCCCGAGCGAATTTCAATATTGGTGACGGCCTTGGCCAGCACCTTGTTGTTGACGGCGTCAAAGGCGGTGACAGCGCCGTAGTAGAGATCGCTGCTGAAGGTGCGCTTTTCGCTCGCTTTGCGATCAAGGCCGCCTTCGGGCGACTTGAATGCGAATTTGGCGCCGTTCTGCGAGAAGCAGCCTTCGGTGCCGACGCCGTAAATGATGTGTTTGACGGGATTGTACGCCGCCGGCTGGTGGGCGACGCCGCCATGCCATGTCGGGCAGGCGCGTTTCTGGCCGTCGCCGCGGAGTGCCCGGGCCTCGGGTACATAGGTTTGCACGTCGAGCGACGGGTTGTATTCGAGGGGCTTGCCGGTTTTCGGGTCCAGTCCTTTGGTCCAGTTCAGGTCGTTGACGTACTGGGCACCTTTGATGAAGCTGCCGTTGTTGCGGTCGAGCGAATAGAAGAACCCGTTGCGCCCGAAATGGCCGACTACCTTGCGGTTTTCGCCGTTGATGACGGTGTCATACAGCAAGTGGGTGCCGATCTCGTCATAGTCCCATGAGTTGTTCGGCGTGTACTGGTAATACCAAACAAGCTTGCCGGTATCGATATCGAGCGCCACGACTGAATCGGTGTAGAGGTTGTCGCCCGGTCGGGATTGCGGATCATATTGGGGAACGGGATTTCCCGTGCCCCAAATGGTCAGTCGCGTTCCCGGGTCGTACGAGCCGGTCTGCCAGATGCCGCCGCCGCCGGTCTTCCAGGCGTTGTTGTGGTCCTTCCAGGTCTCGCTGCCCGGATCGCCGGGCTTGGGCACCACATACCAGCGCCACAGTTCGTTGCCGGTCTTGACGTCAAGGGCGGCGATCCAGCCGCGCGTTCCGAGATCGCCGGCGCCGTTGGCGACGAGCACCTTGCCCTCGGCAACGAGCGGCGCGGTGAAGAATTGTTCCTTGGTGCCGAATTCATCTTTTCCCGCGACCTTCTTGTCCCAGACGATTTCGCCGCTGTCGCGATTGATGGCGATGACGCGGCCATCGGGCAGGTTCGCGATGACCAGATCGTCCCATAGCGCGATGCCGCGCGTCCGCGGGACGTTGCCTTCGTGCGGGACGCCGGGATCGCAAATCCAGACAAACTCGCCGTGGTTCGGATCGCGCGCGTCGATCTTGTAAACAGTGCCCCATCCGTCGGTCGTGTACATGAAGCCGTTGTCGATGAGCGGATTGACCTCGTTCTCCGGGCCGTTCTGTCCGATGTCCTGCATGCCGCCGAGGGCCAGCGCCCATTGCATGTGCAGGCTCTTGACGTTGTCGCGGTTGATTTGCGTCAGTTTGGAATAACGGCTCGAACCGTAGTCGCCGTTCATCATCAGCCAATTCTGCGGCTCGTTTTGCGCGTTGATCAGACGGTCGCGATTGACGGTGATCTTGTATCCAGCGGCGTGGACCGAAGCCGCTACCGCGAAAACCGCCGCCGCTGCGCAGCAGCCGCCAACAAGCTGACGCTTCCTCATCGCAGTCCTCCCGACACGTCTTATTCAACCGATTGCAGCGATTCTAACCGGAACGCCGCAGCGAGGATAGGCATGCCCCATCCGCGAGCCGTGATTAATCTGCAGGGCCATCAGCGCGAAGGCGCAGTGCCGCGCCTGGCCTCGCACATCTCGATGAAGTCCAGCACCATCGGATTGAGTATTGCCGGTTCCTCGATGTTCACGAGATGCCCGCATTTCGGAATGATTTCGAGCCGCGCGCCGGGAATCGTGTCGTGCAGGAAATGGCTGGGCTTGATGCAAGGCTCGTCTTCGTCGCCGGCGATGATGAGGGTCGGAACCTTGAGCGCCGCGACGCGCTCCTTGTGTGCGTAGATCGGCGGCCGCCGCGCCTGCACGCCCCGCATGGTGTTGGCAATGCCGAGCGGCGACACCGCCGCAAGCTGTTCGATGAATTTCTGGTACTCGGCCGGGCTTTTGTCCTTGAGCCGATGCCGCGTCGGCATTTGCAGCATGCGCTCGGCGAGCGCTTTGGCGCCGCTTGTTTGCGCGAAATCGGCCTGCGCCTCCATGCTCGCCTTGTATTCGCCCTGCGGCTGATCCGAACCGCTGCCGATGCTGCACAGAACGATCGAGCGGGCGCGCGCCGGATGGCGCAACGCGAATTGCAGCACTGCGGCAGAACCCATCGACACGCCGAGCAGGTGTGCGTCGGTCAAGCCGGCGGCATCGAGCACCGCGCCGATGTCGCTCGCCGCAATGTCCTGCGAATAGGACTCGACGTTCGGCGGCACGTCCGAAGGCGGATAGCCGCGCGCGTTGTAGGTGACGCACTGAAATCGCGGCGACCAGGCCTCGACCTGAAGATGAAACGACGCGTGCGAGCCGCCGAGTTCGTGCACCAGGACGATAGGCGGCCCGGAGCCCCGCGTTTCGTAGTAAAGCGCAAAGCCATCGCTCGCTTTTGCTGATTGAGCGTCCTTGGGCATGGCCGTCTTTTCTTTCGCAGGTGTGTTGCTTCGACCGCGGGATTGTATTTTGCTGCGCGCACAAATGGTACCCGTCGGGACGGATCGCCACCAAGGACGCATCATGGATTTCGGCTTCACCGAAGAACAGCGCTTGCTGCGCGAGGCCGTGCGCAAGCTCCTGCAAAAACATGCCCCGCCCGAATATGTGCGGCAGCACGATCGCGAGCGCACCTATCCGGAAGAGCTGTTTGCGGCCTGCGCCGACGCCGGCCTGCTGGCGCTGCCGTTTCCCGAGGACTATGGCGGCGCCGGCGGCAGCATCATGGACATGGTCATCGTCGCCGAGGAGATCGCGCGCGTGTCCGCCGATCTGGTGATGGCCTATACGGGCAACGTCTTTTGCGGCCTCAATCTGGTGCGCAAGGCGTCCGAGGAGCAGAAGCGCCATTGGCTGCCGAAGCTTTTCTCGGGCGAGATCAAATTCTCGATTTCGATGTCGGAGCCTGATGCCGGATCGGACATCGGCGCCATGCGCACGACCGCGGTGCGCGACGGCAACGAATGGGTGATCGACGGCCGGAAAATCTGGGCTTCGATGGCCGGCGCCAAGAACAACGTCATCAATCTCTATGTGAAGACCGATCCCAAGGCGCATTATCGCCAGGGCCTGTCGCTGTTTCTGGTCGACAACGACACGCCGGGGCTTACGCTGCGCAAGCTCGACATGCTCGGCCGGCGCGCCACCGGCACCTACGAGCTGACGTTCGACAAGGTCCGCGTTCCGCCCGACCGTCTGATCGGCGGCGAGAACAAGGGCTGGGATTGCGTGATGTCCGGATTGCAGGTCGAGCGCGCCACGTCGGCTGCCGGCAATGTCGGCGCAGCGCAGGCGGTGGTCGATCTCGCCGTGCAATACGCCAAGGATCGCAAGCAATTCGGCCGCCCGATCGGCAGCAATCAGGCGATCGCCCACATGCTCGCCGACATGCAGACCGAGGTGGAGGCCGCGCGCACCTTGATGTGGCGCGCCGCCTGGATGGTCTCCACCGGCCAGGATGCGCTGCGTGAAATTTCCATGGCGAAACTCTTCACCTCGGAAACCTATGTGAAGATCGCGAGCCAGGGCATGCAGGTGCTCGGCGGCTTCGGTTACAGCGCCGAGTTCGACATGGAGCGGCACTTCCGCGACTCGCGCGCCGCCACCATCGCCGCCGGCACCTCGCAGATCCAGCGCAACCTCATCGCCAACCTGATGGGCCTGAAGGTGCAGTAGCAGTTTTGTGACCTCGCGAAACGCCTGATCCCGTCATCCTGAGGTGCGAGCGCAAGCGAGCCTCGAAGGGCGACGGGCCCAGACGCTTGCGGCCGCATCCTTCGAGGCGCGCGATGCGCACGCCTCAGGATGACGGTGAACAGGCAAGCTTGCTCGTTCTCGCGATGCGATCGCATCCGAGTTTTGGCGACGCCGTCAGCAAGAACCATCGCCGCGCGTGATCGTCGTCAGACTGTTCCGGCGGTGGCAGCCGGTTCGTCACGATCAGCGCAGCACACGGACGAGATGGGGCACATCGTCGTCATTGCGAGGAGTGAAACGACGAAGCAATCCAGAATGGCACGGTTGCACTGGATTGCTTCGCTTGCGCTCGCAATGACGAAAGAAAAAGGAAGCGGAACGCCGAAAGGCGCAGATTCCAACCGCCGCACCTCGCGGTGCGGCGCTGCTCCCGCGGGAGCAGCACGCCTCTCGGCGTTCCACCGCGGTTCTTGCCCAAGGGACTGTTCATCCCGAAGGCTCAGCTCAGGCCAGGCTTCGTGGGCGGCGGCGCCACAAGCGGCGGGTTGCCCCCGCCAGCACCGCGCCCAGTTCCAGCGATGCACCTCGCGCGCCGGTCATAGTGCCGGCAGGCATGATGCCTGAGCCGCCCGAGTGCGCGGGTGACGAGCCCAACGCCCGCGGGCACCGCACTCGCTCCGCTAACTGCAGTCAGCAGCCAGCGTCCTTCACGAGAGCGAGATTCGCTATTAGTAACTAAAATAGTGACAAATGTCAAGAGCGTCTCAATATGAGTGACGGCGGAGAGCTGAATGCGTGGATCACGAAAATTCGTGCTACATGAGTGTCATGGTCAAGACTTTGGAACTGGCACTGAGCAAGGTCGCCGCTTTGCCCGAGGCGGCGCAGGAGCAACTCGGCAGGGAGCTCTTGGAACGTATCGAGGCGTTGAAAACCTTGCGCGGCGAAATCGAGCTCGGAGTCCGCGAGCTGGATGCGGGTTTGGGCGAAGAGCTCGACGTCGAAGCGCTTCTCCGGCAACTCCACGACGAGCATGCCGCCGAAAAGTAGGCGTGTGGTTTGGGCACCGCGTGCAAAGCGCGATTTGGGCGATGTCTGGCGTTATTACACGCGCGTGGCGTCTGTCGACGTGGCCGACAAGCTCTTACATGAGATTGACGACGCGGCAGAGCGCCTTTCTGAAAACGCATTGCGATGGAGAGCGCGAGACGAGTTGGTGCCGGGATTGCGATCCGCCCTGGTTCACCCTTACGTCGTTTTCTATCGAGTGGAGAATGGAATTGTTCAGATCGTCCGCGTACTGCACGGCCGCAGAAACTTCGCGGCAATTTTCCCCAAATCGGAACGATGAGCCGCGAGGCGATCCGGTGAAGCAGTACTGGTGAGGCAGTATTACTGTCTGCGGAGAGGTCCCCTTTTGCATCGGTCCGCCAGCGCGCCCGACAGCGGCTAGCCCGGATTGAGCACAGCGAAATCCGGGATCGAGGGACAGACGGCGAAGTTTGAGTCCCCCTTACCCGACTTTCTCGCTTTTGCTCGAAAGTCGACCTCTCCCCGCCGGGGAGAGGTGAAGCTACTCCGCCGCCGCCGCCTTTGTCGCACTCGCCGCATGGATCGCGGCCCAGACGCGGGCGGGCGTCGCCGGCATGTCGATGTGCTCGATGCCGAGCGGCTTGAGCGCGTCGAGGATGGCGCCGATCACCGCCGGCGGCGCGCCGGTGGCGCCGGCTTCGCCCGCGCCCTTGACGCCGAGCGGATTGGTCTTCGCCGGCACCTCGGTGAGCTCCGAGACAAGCTCCGGAAAATCCTCGGCGCGCGGCATGGCATAGTCCTGAAAGCTGCCGGTGACGAGCTGCCCATCGGCATCAAACACGATCGCTTCCATCAGCGCCTGGCCGACGCCTTGCGCGACGCCGCCGTGAATCTGGCCTTCGCACAGCAGGTGATTCATGATCTTGCCGACGTCGTCGACCGCGGCGTAGCGCGCCAAGGTCACGATGCCGGTCTCCGGATCGATCTCGACCTCGCAGACGTGGCAGCCGTTCGGATAGTTCGGCGGCTCGGCCGCGAAGGTGCCGGAAGCTTCTAGTCCGACATCGAATTGCGGCGGCAGCATCGCCGGCCGGTAGAATGCCTTGGCGACGTTGGTCAGCGGCAGCGAACGGTCGGTGCCGACGATGCGGAACTGGCCGTCCTTGAATTCGATATCGCCGACCGCGGCCTCCATCATCATCGCCGCCATCGGCTTGGCCTTCTCGATGATGGTGTCGGCGGCGCGCTTGAGCGCATTGCCGCCGACATGCATGCTGCGCGAGCCGTAGGTGCCGCGCCCGATCGGCACCGCGTCGGTGTCGCCCTGCACGAAGCGAATGTTCTCGAACGGCACGCCGAGCCATTCGGTCACCATCTGGGCGTAGACCGTCTGATGGCCCTGGCCGTGCGAATGGGTGCCGGCGAGAATCGTGAGCATGCCGCTCGGATCGAAGCGCAGCACCATGCGATCGTTGAACACCGCGGCCTCTTCGAGGAAATAGCCGATGCCGCGGCCGCGCAGCTTGCCGTCTTTCTTCGACTCAGCGGCGCGTTTGGCGAAGCCGTCCCAGTCGGCGACTTTCAGACACTCATCCATCACGTGCATGAAATCGCCGCTGTCATAGGTCATGCCGGAATGAACGATCTTGTGCGGCATCGCCGAGGCGGGAATGAAATTGCGGCGGCGGATTTCGATGGGATCGATGCCGATGACGCGCGCCGCGCGGTCGAGCAATTGCTCGATCAAATAGGTCGCTTCCGGCCGGCCGGCGCCGCGATAGGGCGCGAGCGGCATGGTGTTGGTGAGCACGGCCTTGCCGACGGCGTGCACGGCGGGGATCTGATAAACGCCGGGCGCCAGCCGCAGCGCGAACAGCGGCACGACGAACGACGCGCCAAAGACGTGCGAGCCCATGGCGTGCAGCGCGTTGACGCGCATGCCCAGGATCTTGCCATGCTCGTCGAGCGCAAGCTCGCCGGTGACCACCTGATCGCGGCCGTGCGAGTCGCCCAGCAGCGCCTCCGAGCGGGTCGACACCCATTTGACCGGACGGCCGCCGACATGCCGTGACGCCCAGACCACGAGCGCGTCCTCCGGATAGCCGCCGTGCTTCATGCCGAAGCCGCCGCCGACGTCAGGCGAAATGACGCGAAGTTTCGTCTCGGGGATTTTCAACACCGCGCCGGCCACGGCCGAGCGCGTGCCATGCGGGTTTTGCGAGGTCGAATAGAGCGTATAGCTGTCGCTGTCCGGATGGTATTGCCCGATCGCGGCGCGCGGCTCGATCGCGTTCGCGCTGATGCGGGTGTTGTTGACCTTGAGCGATACGACGTGCTTGGCGCCGGCGAACGCAGTGTCGGTCGCTTCTTTGTTGCCCATCATCAGGGTGAAGGACACATTGTTCGGCGCCTCGTCCCACACGGCGGGCGCGCCGGGCTTCACCGCATCCTCGACCGTTACGACCGCCGGCAGCGGCTCATAGTCGATCTCGATCAATTCGGCGGCGTTGCGGGCCGCAAGCAGCGTTTCCGCCACCACGAAGGCGACGCGGTCGCCGACCGCGCGCACTTTGTCGACCGCGAGAATCGAACGCAGCGTGCGGAATCCCTTCGGCCCGCCCATGTCTTCGGGCATGTTCGGCACCAGGCCGCCAAGCTTGTCGGCCGTGACGTCGGCGCCGGTCAGCACGGCGAGGACGCCCTGTGCGGCCTTGGCCTTCGCGGTATCGACCTTTTTGATGCGGGCGTGTGCGTGCGGCGACATGACGACGACGCCGTAACATTGCTGCGGCAGGTCGATGTCGTCGACGTAGCGGCCGCGGCCGGTGATGAAGCGAGGGTCTTCGACCCGGGGCACGGGCTGGCCAATGCCGAATTTATTCACGCGGACCTCCCACTCGTTTTCATCTATCCCCGCATTTCGGGGCCGGATGATAAGTGCGCCACCTTATACCCACGATTGACGGCGGGTGCGAGCCTCGTGCACGTTGAGCCTCGTGGGATGGAAGCGATGAGCAGCGTCGTCAACAGCAAGCGCGTGTTCTATGTCGCGCCGCACACACCGGTCGGCTACGTCGATATCGTCGGGCGTCGCGGCGATGTGACGCTTGACCGGCTGGAACACGAAAGCCCGGCCGATGTGGCGACACCGGTGCTTGCTTCGGCTCACGTCTACCAGACCAGTTCGACCCGCGACGAACTGGCCCGCCACTATCACGCCGGTGCGGATCTGCTGCAGCGAACGCCGAACCTTTTGATCGTCTCGACCAACGGCGCCGGCTACGACACGGTCGATGTCAAAGCCTGCACCGAGCGCGGCGTTCTCGTCGTCAATCAATCGGGCGGTAACGCCGAGGCGGTCGCCGAGCACGTCGTTGGCATGATGCTGTGTCTGGTCAAGCGCGTCGGCGAGTGCGACCGCGCGCTGCGTGCCGGCACGCTCACCAAACGCGCCGACTTCATGGGCCGCGAAGCCTTCGGCAAGACTATCGGCATCGTCGGTCTCGGCAATGTCGGACGGCGAATCGCCGAATTGTGCGGCGGCCTGTTTCGCATGCAGGTGATCGCCTACGACCCCTATCTCAGCGCCGAGGAGATGCGGTCGCGCGGCGCCGCGAAAGTCGAGCTCGACGATTTGTTGCGCCGTGCCGATTTCGTCTCGATCAATTGTCCGCTCACCGACGAGACGCGCAAGATGATCGGGGCGCGCGAATACGCGCTGATGCAGCCCACGGCCTATTTCATCACCACGGCGCGCGGCTTTATTCACGACGAGGAGGCGCTCACGCAGGCGCTGCGCGATCGGAAAATCGCCGGCGCAGGTCTCGACGTTTGGGGCAAGGAGCCGCCGCCGGCCGATCACCCTTTGATGGCCTTCGACAACGTCATCGTCACCGCCCATACGGCGGGCGTCACGCGCGAGGCCCGCACCAATATGGGCCGGATCGCGGCCGAACAGGTGCTCGATGCCCTCGACGGCAAGCCGGTGACGCGGATCGTCAATCCTCAGGTCTGGCCGGACTACGCCAGGCGCTTCGAGCGGACGTTCGGCTTCGTGCCGCAAAAAGGCTGAGCGCCGGCATTTGCGCCGCCGCGGATTTCGCCGACCCGGAGGTGTGCCGCGAAGTCGCGCCCCCAACGGCAGGAGACTATTCAACCCTTTGCCGTGATATGATGTAATTGAAACACAACAAAACACGCCAATCGGGAGGGGCCGTTGTTCTATCACCTCAAGAGTGCCGGTCTCGCCGGTCTGTTGCTCGCCGGAGGTTTTGTCGCGCAGGCGTCCGCGGAGGACGCGCACGCCTGGCTCGACCCGAAATTGCTGCAGGCCGCCAAGGCCGAAGGCGGCGAGATGACCATCTACTCCTCGACCAACGAGGGTGAGGGCCTGCCGCTGTGGAAGCTCTTCACGGACGCGACGGGTATCAAGGTCAATTATGTGCGGGCCTCGGACGCCGTGCTGATGTCGCGCATGACATTGGAATATCGCGGCAACCAGAAGTCCTGGGACATCGCGCAGACCGCGACCATCAACAAGATGCCGCCGCAGGAACTGCTGCAGTTCGATCCGCCGGAGGCCAAGAACATCTCGCCCGAAGCGCGCGATCCGCAGCGGCGCTGGTATGGCGTCTATGCCAATTACAACGCCCCTAACTACAATACCCAGCACGTCAAGGCGTCGGACCTGCCGAAAACCTATGAGGATTTTGCCAAGCACAAGGAATGGGCCGGGCATGTCTCGATCGACGGCACCGACAACGAATGGCTCAAGGCCCTCTTCGAATATTACGGCGATGACAAAGCCACCCAGGTGGTCAAAGACATTGTTGCTGCGGTTCAGCCGGTTGTCACCGATGGCCATCTCGCGGCGGCGCGCTCTGTCGGATCGGGTGAGTATTGGGTGGGGCTGAACCAATACGTCAATCTCACCATGAATGTGAAGTTGGCCGGCGGCCCGATCGATTATTTCGCGCTCGACCCGGTGGCATTGTTCTTTGGCGCCGTCGGCGTCAGCTCGAAGGCGCCGCACCCCAACACGGCGCTGCTGGCCGCCAACTTCATGATCAGTCAGGAGTGCGAGACCTTTCTCGCCAAGTTCGGCCGCATCCCGACCCGCGCCGACGTGGAATCCAATCCGCCGGGCATCGTCGCCGCCATGAACAAGAAAAAGGTCATCACGACGCTGTTGACGCCCCAGGAAGAGGGCAAATGGCAGAAGCTGTTCAACCAGTTGTTCAAGGGGCGATGAAACTGCTCATAGCCGGAGTGTAGCGCGTGAGCGTCGCCGAAGGCCCCGCCGAGCTTTTGCCGGAGCTTGCAGCCGACGAGCGAGTCGGTTTCGCGCTGGCGGCGGCCGAATCTCTTGCTGATCGGTTGCGTTGTCGTCGGCGCGTGGCTGGTGCTGGTACCGGTTGCCGCCTTGCTGGTGACGGCGTTCACCGAAGACACCGGATTGGGCTTTGGCGCCTTTACGCTCGATAATTTCGTCGAGGCCTATTCGAGCACGCGTATCCTGCGGCTGTTCGCCAATTCGCTGATCTACGCGCTCGGCACCGCGCTCGTGACGTTCGTCATCGGCACGTTTGTCGCCTGGGCGGTTGAACGCACCGACGCACCGGGCCGCACGCTGTTCCACAATCTCGCGCTGCTGTCGTTTGCCATTCCGGGCCTGCTCATGGCGATGGCCTGGATTTTCGTGCTGAGCCCGAATATCGGCTGGCTCAATGCCGTGTTGAAATCCGCCTTCGGCCTCAGCAACGCGCCGATCAACATCTATTCCATGGCCGGGATGATCTGGGCGCTGTCGAGCCACTATTTCCCGCTCGCCTATCTGGCGATCGGTCCGGCGCTGCGCACACTCGACGTGCGCATGGAGGAAGCGGGTCTCGTCTCCGGCGGCCGCTATTGGCAGGTGCTGCCGAAAATCACGCTGCCGCTGCTTCGCCCCGCCATTCTCTCCGGCCTGCTGCTGCTTTTCATCATGGGGCTGTCGTCCTATGAGGTGCCGCGCGTGATCGGCCGGCCGGCGCGTATCGACGTGTTCACCACCGAGATCCAGGGCGCCACCACCGATACGCCGCCGGAATTCGGCGTCGCCAGCGCGCTCAGCCTGACGCTGCTCGTGGTCTGCTTCGTCGCCATTTATTTCTACCGGCGCGCCACGCGCAACGCCGAAGCGTTCGCCACGATCACCGGGAAGGGCTACATGCCGACCCGCATCGAGCTTGGACGCTGGCGCTGGCCGGTTGCGATGGCGATCGGCTTCATCTTTCTCGTGGCGCTCGGGCTGCCGCTGTTCACGCTGGTGTGGCAATCGTTTTTCCGCAACCTGTCGCAGCCGTTCATGGGCTCGGCCGCGCCGGTGACGCTGGAGAATTATCGTTACATCCTCAGGTACCCGGTCTTCCTCGACGCGGTGCGTACCAGCGTCGTGGTGTCGGCGATGGCGGCGACCGTGGTGGTCGCCTTGACCCTGGTGATGGCGTGGATGGCGCGGCGTTCCGCCTCGCAATTCGCCTGGCTGCTCGATGCGCTGGCGTCCGCGCCGATCGCCATCCCAAGCGTCATCGTCGGCGCCAGTATCCTGTTCACCTATCTGGTCGTCCCGATCCCGGTCTACAACACGATCTGGATCTTGCTCATCGCCTACGTCACGCTGTGTCTGCCCTACGGCATGCGTTTCGCCTCGAGCGGCATCACGCAAATCCATCGCGAGCTTGAGGAAGTGGCCGAGGTGTCGGGCGCGCGCACCGCGCAGGTTTTTCTGCGCGTGCTGCTGCCGCTGATCCTGCCGTTCCTGCTGGCGGCCTGGATTTACGTCTTTGTGCTCTCGGTCCGCGAACTCGGCGCCTCGGTGTTTCTGGTCGGGCCGGGAACCAGCGTGCTCGGCACCATCAGCCTGACGGTGTGGGAGGAAGGCGGCAGTTACGGAGCGGTCGCGGCGCTCGGCGTCTTGCAGATTCTGCCGCTCCTCGTCATCGTCGCCGGCCTGCGCTGGCTGGAGACGCGCGTGCACCGCCGCACGCAGGCGAGCGCCGCCAAGGCGCGCACGGCGGGTTGAGCGGATGTTTGCCATCGAGAATTTGCGCAAGTCGTTCGTCGCCTCGGGCGCCGAAGTTCATGCCGTCGACGGCATCAGCCTCGGCATCGACAGCGGCAAGCTCATCACGCTGCTTGGACCATCGGGCTGCGGCAAGACCACGACGTTGCGCTGTCTCGCGGGCCTCGAACGGCCGCAGCAGGGCCGCATCGTCATCGGCAACAGGACGGTCTTCGATTCCGAGAAGAGGATTTTTGTGCCGGCGAGCGATCGCGGCATCGGCATGGTGTTCCAATCCTATGCAATCTGGCCGCACATGACGGTGTTCGAGAACGTCGCCTTTCCGCTGCGGGTGTCGCGCGCGAAGAGATATTCCGCGGCCGAGATCAGGGACCGTGTCGCGACCATGCTCGATATGGTGCAGCTCACCGGCTACGCGTGGCGGTCCGCGACGCAGCTATCGGGCGGCCAGCAACAGCGCCTCGCCTTCGCCCGCGGCCTTGTTCACGAACCTTCGATCTTGCTGCTCGATGAGCCGCTGTCGAACCTCGACGCCAAGCTGCGCGAGCAGATGCGGCTCGAGCTCAAGCGGCTGCAGCGCACGCTCAAGATCACGACCGTTTACGTGACGCACGACCAATCGGAGGCGCTGGCGCTCTCCGACGAGATCGCGGTGTTCGACCGCGGGCGCGTCATCCAGCGCGGCACGCCGCAAGATATCTATCGCAATCCGAAAAACCGTTTCGTCGCCGACTTCGTCGGGTCGGCGAATTTCGTGCCCGGCACGGCGCGCGGAACCGACGGCGGCGTCACCGAGGTGGAAACCGCGCACGGCGTGCTGCGCTGTCAGTTCGCGGAGCCGATTGGCGCCGGCATGAAAGCGCTGGTGACCGCGCGCCCCGAAGACGTCGTGCTGCTCGATACTGCGCCGGCCAACGCTGCGCCGCTTGACGGCTTGAACGTGCTCAAAGGCACCATCGCCAATCGGGTCTTTCTCGGCGAGGTCGTCGACTACGTGGTCGATCTCGGCGACCGCGAGTTCCGCGCCCGCGTGCGGGCGGACGACTTCCACATCGGGCAGGCGGTCATGATCGGCGTCCCGCCGCAGAAATGTGTCGGACTGCCGGGCTGAACTTATTGAATCCCCGCGGCTTGCAGGTATGTCAGATCGACGAATCGTTCAGCCGCGGGTAACGGCGGTTTGAGAATCCCGCCCTCGCCCATCAGGGCAATGACCTGTTCCATCCCCTTAAGGTTGATCTCGCCCAATTTCGGCAAAACGCCGCGGTCGGGTTCGAGGTATAGGCCGAGCGTGAGCTGCGCATTCCCTTCGTCGAAGCCCGTTGTATCGGCGATCGCCTTGAGAACGTCGCTGCGCCTTGCGGGGTCTCGGATAAATTTGAATGCGGAGGAAAGCGCGCGAACGTAGCGTACCAGGGCGTCCTTATGAGCCGCCGCCCAGGCGGGTCGCGCCGCCGTCACCGTATAAAGATATTGCGGTACCGCTTCTATCGATCGTCCCAGCAGCCGATAGCCATGCCGGATTGCATAAAAGTCTTGCGGCTGCCCGAGCGGTACGGCGTCGCAGTCGCCGGCAATCAGACAAGCGAGACGCTCCGGCGTGCCATCGACGAACTGCGCGCGAAAATCCTCCTTTGCTAATCCATGCAGCGCCAGAAGTTTGCGTATCGAAAGCGTGATCGAGCCGTTTTCGGCAGCAAGGCCGACCAGTTTGCCCTTGAGATCGGCGTAGCTTCCGATCGCGGGTTTTGCGAGCAGGCTGTAGACGGGATTGTTGAACTCGGCGGCAATAGCCACCGCATCCGAGCCGTTGAGGACCGCCTGTATGAGAAACGGCGTAGCGACGTGACTGATGTCCGCCTTTCCATCGTGCAGCGCCGTTATCAGCTTCTCGCCGCCGCCCGGAATGGGAATCATGCCGAAATCCAATCCCTCGCGGACGAAGTAGCCATTGCGCTCGGCAATAAGGACAGGCAGAGCAAAGATGCTTTGGAGCGCCGAATAGGCCTGACCATAGCGCAGCGGGATGCGCTGCGCGGCGGCGGGGTGGGCCGCGCAAATGCATAAGACCAGCACGAACAGGCCGCGCATGAGAATATTGCGCGGACGTGCTGCAAATCGGCCCCAGCCGAAGCGAGAGGCGCTCACCCGGTATATTCCAGAATGTGCATGCCCTGGCCCCAGCGGTCGATCAAATAAAGTCGCCCTTCGTCGTCGGCGCCGATGTCGTTTGATTGGATGCCCGGCGCGCCCTCGGCCGTCTCCGGCACATAGCAGCCGACCTCCTTTGGATGCAGCGGATCGCTGACATCGACGGCGCGGAGTCCGGCATTGAAGTAGGTGAGGAATACGATGTCCTTCCACGGCCCCTCGGCGGGAAGGTTTTCCAGAATATTGTGGGCGCCGAACCGGCCGGGGCGATCGTAATACTTTTCGCGCTCTGGCATGAAGGTCGCGACCGGGAGCGGATTGGTCTCGTCGCGCGCGTCGATGATCCACATGAACTGGGCATCCCAGTATTTCTCTTTGGCGCGCGCCTCGTCGGTGACGACCAGATAGGGCCGGTCGCCGATCGGCCAGCAGGTGTGGTTCGAGCCCGGAAACGGCGGCGACCATTTGAGGTGGCCGACGAGCTTCATGTCGCGCAGGTCGGTACAGTCGATGATCGCCATGCCGCCGCCCCACCACGCGCAATACATGCGGTTGCCGCGGATCATCGGCGGGCCGTGCAGCGTGATCGCTTCCTCGTGCGGCATCGGATCGTTGCCAAGCTCGGTCGAGTCGGTTTTCATCCACGGCAGGCCCCAGATGCTGACAACCTCGGGCTTCAACGGGTCTTTGATGTCGAGCGTCCAGATGACGCGCTTGTCCCAGCCCGGCGCATCGTTCGGCATGAAGGCGAGTTTGCGTTTGAGGTCGACGCCGAAACGGTGCGGACCGGAGCCCGGCATGTCGTAGAAGCCGATCGGTTTCGGCGTCGCCGGCGTCGACACATCGAAGATGAAAAAGCCGGCGCGCGCGTTCTTGCCCTTGTCGCCGGCGAGCCGTTCCGAATTCACGTAAAGAAGATCGTCGCCGACGATGCGCAGCTTGTGGCAGTGGATGCCGGGTGGTGCGCGAAATTCGCCGACCTTTGTCGGCTTTCGCGGATCGCGCACGTCGTGGACGGTAAAGCCTTCCGGGCCGTTGTAGCTCGAGCCGCCGACCGCGCCGACATAGGCGTGTCCCTTATGGACCTGCACGAGGCTGCCGCCGCCCCACGCGGCCGACGGATCGTGGCCGAGCAGGCGAAAGTTCTTTGCTTCTTCAGGATAAGTTGCGGGCATGGGGTTTCCTCGTGGTTTTCTCTTCCCCCCGCTGGGGGAGAGTGCTTTCGGTCAACGCGGTTGATAGCGCGCGCCGATGACGGGCGCGCTGATGCCGTGGTTCGGCAGTTCCCAGACGCCGGCCCCGGCGGGATTCTTGTCGGCGCCGATATTGGCGTCGATGAGATAGGGCTTGCCGCTCGCGATCCCGGCACGCACCGCGTCGCCGAGATCGCCGGCGCGATCGATCGACACGCCATCGATGCCGGCCGAGCGCGCCATGGCGGCAAAGTCGGGATTGTACGGAGCGTTTGTCTTGGGGTGCTTGAAGTCGGTCGCAAGCTCGCGGCCGCCGAGGTAGCCGCGCTGCAGGCCGCGGATCGAAGCGTAGGCGTAATTGTTCCAGACCACCCAAACCACGGGCAGCTCATACTCGACCGCGGTGCCGAGTACGCTCGCATGCATGAAGAAGGCGCCGTCGCCGACGACGCCGACGCACGGCCGATCCGGTGCCGCAACCTTCGCGCCCAGGACGCCGGCGACGCCGAAACCCATTGGTCCAAACCCCATCGATCCGATCAGCGAATCCGGACGTTTCGGCTTGCAGAATTGCAGGAGCCAGTTGTGATGTACGCCGATGTCGCTGACCAGTATGGCGTCGTCCGGCAACGCCTTGTCGATCTCGTGGGCGGCGCGCTGCGGATTGATCGGCGTCGAATTGTCGGTGAAGCCGGGCGCAACAAGGGCGTCCCATTCTTTCCGATAACCCGCGATGGCTTTCAGCCAACCCGTCCGCTTACCGTTGTCGATGGCGCCGCGCCAGTCAAGCTCAGCCAGAACCTGACGCACGAACGTGCGAACGTCGGCCATCAGCCCGAGCGCGACCGGATAGTTGCGGGCGATCTCGTCAGGATCGATGTCGACGTGAATGAGCTTGGTCGGCGGAATGGTGAAGGAATAGCCGGGAATCCACGAGCTGGACGTGCGGTCGTCGAAGCGGACGCCGAGCGCAAGCAACACGTCGGCCTGCCGCGCGGCGTGATTGGCGTGATAAAGGCCGCCGCGATTGACGAGGCCAAGCGCGAGCGGATGTTCGCTCGGGATCGCGCCAAGTCCGCTCGCCGACGAGGCGACGGGGATTTGCAGCCGCTCGGCGAGCTTGATGAGATCCGCCGACGCGCCGCCGTAGCGCAGACCCTGACCGACCAGAATGACGGGCCGCTCGGCCGCCAGCAGCATATCGACCGCTTTGACGACGCCATCGGGGTCAGCGCCGCAGCGTGATGAAATATTCGCGCACCATTCTTCCGGACGCGGCGTTTCCTCGGCGGCGGCTTCCTTGAAAATGTCGAACGGCACGTCGAGCACGACCGGACCCGGCCGCCCGGTGACCATGGTCTTCCAGGCTTGCCGCACAGCGAGCGGCACCATCTCGCCCCGCGTCGGCTGAAAAACATGCTTGCAGCACGAGCGCACGGTCGAGGGAAAATCCGCCTGGTAATGCCGGTAGAGCTCCTGGAAGGCGCCGCGATTGAACTGGCTGGTCGGGACATTGCCGGTAACGGCGAGAAAGGGCACCGAATCCAGATGGGCGTTGGCGAGCGCGATCGGGAGATTTGCCGAGCCCGGTCCGCATGAGGTGAACGTTGCGGTCGGCCGGCCGGCGACGCGGTAATAGACGTCGGCCATGAAGCCCGCGACGGTCTCGTGATGAACCGAAATCGTCGTGATGTCGTCGCGCCGCTCGTACAGCGCGTCGATGAAGCCGATATTGCCGTGGCCGCACAGGCCGAAGACGTACGGCACCTTTTCACGGATCAGATAATCGACGATGACCTGGCCACCGTCGAGCATGTTCTTCGGCATCGCCGTTCGTCCTCCGAAATCGGCCTGCGGCTGTTTAGTCTTTCACCAGTTTCATGGCGCGATCGTAATAGCTGAGGTCGATGTAGTGCTGCGGATCGGCCGGATGCCCGCCCTCGACCTCGGCGCGCAGCGCCAGCACGTTCTTGAAACCGGCCATATCGAACGCGGCGTTGGGTGCAAAGCCGAAGCCTGGCTCGGCCATGAGATCGAGACTTTTTGCCGCCATATCGGTCGGCAGCTTCATTTTGTCGACCAGGATGGCGACGGCGTCAGCGCGGTTCTTCGGATCGAGCGACCAGTGCAGCGCCTCGACGAAGGCAGCAAGATACTGCTCGAGCGTTGCCGCATTGGCGCGCGCCCAATCGCGGCGCACGAAGGCGCCGCCGGCCTGATAGGGGCCGAGGATGTCGGTGGTGCGGCCAAGACTTTTCATGCCCTTGGCGGCGGCTTGGAGCGAGTAGGGCAGGTTGAGAATGCCGCCCGCATTGTTCTTGTCTTCCATCAGCGCTTTGAAGCGCCGCGAGCCGTTGCCGACCGCATTGAGCGTATAGTCGGTGCCGTCCTTGAGCCCGTGCTGCAACAGAATCTTCTTCGCTTGCAGCGCATAGGCGGTGTTGGTGGCATCAACCACAATGGCGTGGCCGCGAATGTCGGAAAAATCCTTGATGTTGCCCTGGACGTAGAACTCGTTGGTGCCGCTGTCGCCGCCGCTGACGATGACGACGTCGACCTTGGCGACTTCGATCATGGCGACGGCGTTGTCGACCGCCGAATGAACGATGTCGACGCTGCCGTCCGCGAGCGCTTTGCGCTGAGCAGCGGAACTTTTGGTGAATTGAAGGTCAACCTTCAGTCCATGCTTGGCAAAGAAGCCGCGGTCGACTGCCACATAAAACGGCAGCGATCGGGCGGTCGGAAACGTGTTGACATGGAGCAAAATCGGATCGGCTGCCCGCGCCATAGGCACGACCGCGCATACGCCGAGCAGAACGGCCGTGGCCGGCAAAAAGGTCGATAAAAACCGCATGGGATCGTGTCCTCCATAGCTTTCGGCCGCTCTTGTTGTCATCATGAAAGCCGGCCGGCGATCCAGTAACCATCGGCGGCGGCGCGACGCAAGGGATGGCCGCGCCGGGCCGCGATCGCCGCCTATGGTGCATTGTTCCGAGGGCAGTCTTCTTGGTCGATCAAGTTCAGTCATCGTCCCGCGCCTCCGCCGCCGTGACCGGCGATCTTTTCGGCCATCCCAAGGGCCTGTCCTTCCTGTTCACGACCGAGATGTGGGAGCGCTTCTCGTATTACGGGATGCGCTCGCTGCTCGTCCTCTACATGACGAAATATCTGCTGCTGCCCGAAAATTCCGGCAGCGTCCGCGGTCTCGCCACCGTCAGGAGCGCGCTTGAAGGTCTGTTTGGCCCGCTCGACATCCAGCCGCTGTCGTCGCAAATCTGGGGTTTTTATACCGCGCTGGTTTATTTGACGCCGGTGTTCGGTGGCCTGCTTGCCGACCGCGTGCTCGGCCAGCGCCGCACCGTCGTCATCGGCGCGATCCTGATGGCGATCGGCCATTTCATGATGGCGGTCGAGCAGCTTTTTTTGTTCGCGCTGTTGGCGCTCATCCTCGGCAATGGCGCCTTCAAGCCGAATATTTCCACGCAGGTCGGCGGACTTTATGCACCGGGCGATCCGCGCCGCGACCGCGCCTATTCGATCTTCTATGTCGGAATCAATGTCGGTGCATTCCTGGCTCCGCTGGTCTGCGGCACGCTCGGCGAGAAGGCCGGCTGGCATTACGGCTTCGCCGCCGCAGGCGTCGGCATGTGCATCGGACTTTGCATTTATCTCTACGCCCTGCCGCTGTTGCCGACCGACGAGTTGCACAAGGTCAAGGCGGCCCATGCCGAGCGCACGCCGCTCACGCGCGAGCAATGGCGCGCCATTGTCGCCCTGCTCATTCTGTTCGTGCCCAATACCTTGTTCTGGGCGAGCTACGAACAGATGGGCAACACCACGATTCTGTGGATCGACGCCAACGTCGACCGGCATATCGATCTGTTCGGATTGAACCTGCAAATACCGACCACGACATTTTTTGCCTTCAATCCGTTCATGATCTTTGCTTTCACGCCATTCGTCGTGGCGTGGTGGGGCCGTCAAGCCGCGCGAAGCGCCGAGCCGTCGACGATTACCAAAATGGCGCTTGGCTGTTTTGGCGTGACGGCGTCCAATCTCGTGAAGGCCTTTGCGGCGTTTCATGCCGGCAGCGGCCAGGCGAGCTGGCTGTGGGTTCTCGGCGCCATCGCCATCATCACGGTTGGCGAGCTTTATCTGTCGCCGGTCGGGCTTTCGCTGGTGACCAAAGTCGCGCCGCGTCACATGCTCTCGATGATGATGGGCGTGTGGCTGGCGACAAGCTTTGTCGGCGGATTTCTCGCCGGCTGGCTCGGCAGTTTCTGGAGCCGGATGCAGCCGCAGCAGTACTTTCTGATGATCGCCGCCATCGCCGCGGTCGCCGGCGTGGCGATGTGGCTGTGCCGCTGGCCGCTGCGCGGCGCACTGCGGGAGTGAAGTTTACGGCAGCAGCGCTTGCATCGTCTCCTGATTGATCGCCTTCACCAGCCGGTCGACCAAACCACCGGGCGGGATTATGGATGTGGAGAGGCCATGTCGTTCGACGGTTTATTTCGAAAAAATCGGCCTAGCGTGGCTTTGTTTCAGAAGCCGGCACAACGGGCCCGCGCCGCCGGGTCGCCAGCCACCAGTACAGCCCTGCCGTTATCAGCCCGGCCAGGGGATATATCGCCGTCAAGGGATCGGCGGCCCAGCGCACGAAGAACCGAAAGAAGCTCTCGGTCGGCGGGCCGGAATCGGGGCCGCTGCTGCTCCATTCCAGCCACGTCAGCGGGATGAACACCGCCGTGCCCAGCAGCAGTCCAACAAGGCAGACATTGAAGCCCGTCAGTGGCCGCCACAAAGAGAGCAGGAACAGGCAAGGCAGGAAGAGGAATATCGTGGTGCCGTAGGACACGATGCAGCCCGGGACCAGCAATATAATAAACCCCAACACCGGCCGGTCCCCTTGAAGAGAACCCAGCAACGCCGCGAACACCAGCGGCAGCAGCAACGGCGCCAGGATCAGGCCGGTCCAACTGAATCGCATGGCCAGTCGCCCCCCAGGCTCGTCTGTGTAATGACGTCCTCGCGCCGCGCCCACGTCAGCGTCAACGCAAACTGCAAGTCAGCACTGAGACAGTTTCTTTGGATACGCTACGTGTTGTCGTGCGCGTCAGTAATTGTCGATCCGCCAGGCGTTCGGGTGGCGCACCTTGATGTTGGCGGCCTCGGCAACCGAGCGCGCGCCGACGTGAAGGAGTTCGGTCTTGATCTCGTCGAGAAACAGGTCGGCGACGTGCGGCGCGCCGGGGGCGCCGAGCGCGCCGAGTCCGTAGGCGAAACAGCGCCCGGTGAAACAGAATTTCGCGCCGAGCGCGAGCGCGCGCACCACGTCGAGGCCGCCGCGGATGCCGCTATCGATCACCACGGTCGCGCGCGAGCCGACCGCCGACACGATCGCCGGCAGCACGTCGACCGACGCCGGCGCGCCGTCGAAATGCCGGCCACCGTGATTGGAAACCCAGATGCCGTCGGCGCCCAGCGCCACCGCGCGCTCGGCGTCCTGCGGATGCAAAATGCCCTTGACCACGAACGGCCGTTTCCAGCGATCGCGCAAGCGCTTGAGTTCCTCCCAGGTGTGGCTGCCGCCGGAGCGCAACTGCATCACTTCGGCGGTCGAATTCTGGTTCGCCTTCGCGGCGTAGGGTACCAGGTTCGCCGTAATCGGCATGCCGTTGCGCAGAAGCTGCAGCGTCCAGGCCGGCGAGGTCAGCACCTGATAGGTGGTCCACGGGTTGATCGGGAACGGCACCCGGCAGCCGTTGCGGATGTCGCGCGGCCGCTTCGACTTGCCGGCTGAGTCGACGGTCGGCACCAGCACATGCGCGCCGGCCTCGTCGGCGCGGCGCACCAGGTCATAGGTGATGGCGTGGTCGTTGTAGGGAAAGCGGTAGAGCTGGAACCAGAACACGTCCGGCGCGATCGCGGCGATCTCCTCGATCGAGGCATTGCCGGGCGTCGCCAGCACGTAGGGGATGCGCTGGCGCTGCGCCTCGGCGGCGAACAGCTTTTCCGCACCCGGCCACATCAGGCCGGCCGAGCCCATCGGGGCGACGCCGATCGGGGCGGCGTATGTCCTTCCGAACAGTTCGGTGTCGGTCGTCACCTTGCCGTCGATGCAGTAGTGCGGCAGGAGCTCGATCGCCTGGAACGCCGACGTGTTGCGATCGATGCAATATTCCTCGGTGGCGCCGCCATCGACGAAATCGAAGCCGAAGCGCGGCACCCGCCGCTGCGCGCGGGCGCGCAGGTCATCGATGGTCGGATAACGCTGGCGCAGCCGCGCCGCGGCGCCGTTTTCGGCTTTTTGCGCCGTTCCTCGTTCGACCATCGTTTTCCTCCCAAATTCCGGGGCAGGCCTCACCGGTCTCGCGCAAGGTCCGCTCCACATGGCATACAGTGGCGGGGTAGAGTGGCTTCGTCTAGCCGCTCGCGGCTCCTTCTCCCCGCGTGCGGGGAGAAGGAGGCACCAAGCCGAACCGCCGAATTAAACTTCTTTCATCGGTTGCTGCGACGGCTTGCCCATACGGCGCGTAGGTCGTTAGCGTTTCGTGCGCTTCTTGAGGTCGCGCTCCAGGCTTTCGAGCGTCACCCGCGGTCCGCCGCGTCGAAAGACGCCGGCGCGCCAGGTCATAGTCCTCGATATCCTCGATGTGGCGCAGGATCGCCTCGCGCGCGTAGTAGCTTTTGCTGCGGCCGGTTTTTTTCGCGAGAGCGTCGAGCCGCTGCTCGATTTCAGGGGGCAAGCGAAGAGCGAGCACGTTGGAGCCTCCACATGTGCTATGCACGTATAGCCCAGCCGGTAGGGCGGATTAGCGAAGCGTAATCCGCCATTTTGTCGGCCGCGAAGACGGCGGGTTACGCCGGAGCTTGTCATCGGGCCGGCCACTCCGGGCCGGACCCGTTGGGCTAACCCGCCCTGCGTGCTGCGTGGAACTGCTACACGCGCGGGTCAAGCCCGCGCATGACGAAAGAAAAAAGGCGTAGCCCGCCTTTCAGATGGCGAGTTTCGGCAAACGGCAAACGGCGGATGACGCTTCGCCAAGCGCCTTAGCTGATCATTCCCGCGGCGTGGGCGACTTTGGTCCAGCGGGCGATCTCGCTCTTCATGAAGCTTGCGAATTCGTCGGGGCCGGCATCGAGCGGATCGTCGCCCTGCTTGTGCAAAGCATCCATTGCGGCTGGCGTGTGCACCGCCTGACGGGAGGCGGCGGCAAGCTTGTCGACGATGGGGCGTGGCGTGCCGGTGGGCGCCAAAATGCCGAACCAGAGGCTCGTCTGCACGCCGGGCAGTCCGGATTCCACCATGGTGGGGACGTCCGGCAGAGCGCTGGCGCGCTTGCTCGTGGTCGTCGCCAGCGCCACGAGCTTGCCGGCCGCGATCAGACCGACCACGGTCGAGACCGGCGAGAAGGTCATAAGCGTGCGCCCGGCGACGACATCGGCGACCGCCTGCGGGCTGCCCTGATAGGGCACTTGCGTGAGCTTGACGCCGGCCTGCTGCGCGAACAGTTCGCTGGCGAAGTGCGGCATGCTGCCGATGACGTTCGAATCGAGCGCCTCGTTCGGCTTCGCCTTGCACAGTGCGATGAGGTCCTTGACGCTGTGGATGTTGCTCTTCGGATTGACGACCAGAATGATCGGCGCGTTCTGGACGAGCGCAACGGGCTCAAAATCGCTGGTCAGATCCAGCGCCTTGTTCGGATTGATGATCTGATTGGTGATGATGGAGAGCGTCGACAGGAACACCGTGTAGCCGTCCTTCGGCGCATGGGCGACATATTCGGCGGCGATGCTGGAGCCTGCGCCGGGCTTGTTGTCGACGACGACCTGCTGGCCGAGGATCGGCCCCGCGGCCTGGCTGTATACGCGGGCGACGACGTCGGCGGCCGAGCCCGGGGTGAAGCCGATGACGAGATGGACCGGCCGCGACGGATAGGCGTCTTGCGCGGCGGCAAGACGCGTGAGCGGCGGCAGCGCGGCGGCTCCTGCAGCCAGATGCAAAAATCTGCGACGCGGCAGTATCATGACGTCCTCCCCGAATTGACTTTCGCAGAACGGAAGTTTCCGAGAGAACGATTTTGTTTTTCAGATTGGCCGCCCGCCAGAAACCCCGTCGCCGCCGGTATGGAACGGTGTCGCCCGGCGGGCTTGCAATGAGGCTACACGGGCGCCGAAGGCTGCGAAAGAGGGCTGCAAGGGCATAGCGTTATTATGACGCAAATGCCCCGCACGAGGCGCGGCGCGTGGGCTTCGCTGCGCTCAGCCCAGCCTACGAAGGCCGCGATCTATCCCTCTCCCGCCGAACCTGACACACTGCGGCCTTGCACGTCACCCGAGGAGACTCAGCCATGGCAGCTCGCATCCGCCACATCGCGCTTTGCGTCAAAGACATCGAGGCTACCGCCGATTTCTACGAGAAGGCGTTCGGACTCAAGCGCACGCCGATTTGCGAAGGCGCGACCGCCTGGAACTGCTACATGAGCGACGGCGAGGTCAATCTCGCGCTGCTGCAGTACAAGAGTGAGGTCGGCTCCGGCGTGCCGAAGGGATGGGTCGGCATCCACCATTTCGGTTTCCAGTGTGACGACCTGCCGGCGCAGCAGAAGAAAGTCGAGCAGGCCGGCGGTGAGTTCTTCTACGATCTCGGCGCGCCCGAGGACGAGGGGTTCGAGCGCAAGTTCAAGGACCCCAACGGCATCGTCTTCGATCTCAACTGGAAAGGCTGGCAACTGACGCGCAGCAAGATCAAGAACGCGGTCGGCGGCCTGCGGCCGGCCAAAACTACGGCAGGAAAAAAGCCTGAGGCAGCAGCAGGAAAAAAGCCTGCGGCAGCGCGAAAGAAGATCGCGGCGGCGCGAACGAAGGTCAGCAAGAAGCGCAGTGCGTAGGGTGGTTAGGCGCGAAGCGCCGTAACCGATCATTGAGACACTTGCCGCGATTTCAGCCGGTGGGTCACGCGCCCAAAGCCATCGAAGACGGGGTGCGTGAACGCCTCTGATGGGCGCTGACTTACCCTGCGTGCTACTGCGTGCCGACGAGCGATGCGCAAATGGCGGGCGAGCGAAAAACGGCGATGAAGAAAGCGACAATCCCCATGAAGAAGACGAAGAGCGCCGCGACGAAAGCCAAAGAGGGCGCTTCGCCCTCCCGGCTGATCGACGCGCGGATCAAGGAGCTGGGCGATTGGCGGGGCGAGACGCTGGCGCGGGTCCGCAGTCTCATCAAGGAGGCCTGTCCCCGACGTGGTCGAGGAGATGGAAGTGGCGCGGGGTTCCGGTGTGGGAGCACGCCGGCATCATCTGCACCGGCGAGACCTACAAGGCCGTCGTGAAGCTGACCTTCGCCAAGGGCGCCGTCGCTGGATGACCCTTCCGGCCTGTTCAACTCCAGCCTCGACGGCAACGTGAGGCGCGCCATCGATATCCACGAGGGCGAGAAGATCAACGAGAAGGCGTTGAAGGCGCTCATTCGCGCCGCCGCGGCGCTGAACACGGCCAAAGCCAAACGCTGATCTCGTTCACACGCGAGATCACATTGTGAATTTGCTTGTCGTTCGCCACCATGACGAACACGACCTCAGCTCGGCTTGGTCTTATTGCCGTTGATCACGTCGTAAAGGTTGCAGGCAATGCCCGTCGCCTCATAGCCGTCCTGACCCGTCGCCTGCGCGATAGCAAACATTTGGTAGGCGAGGCCGACAAACGGCATCGGGACCTCCATGTTGCGCGCCATATCGAGCCCGAACCCCACGTCCTTTGGCATCCAGGACTTGCGCGGCTTGAACTTGCGGCTCACCAAAATTTCCATGATGCGCCGGGTCGCCACCGAATCCTGCTGAGAGTTCTTGATTATGGTCTGGAAGGTGGTCTCGTCGAGACCGCCCTTCCTGAGCCAACAGCAGATTTCAACAAGGCTCAGGTGTTGGACAGCGGCCAACATCGCCATGGCGTTCTTGACCAGCTTGGCGTTGCCGAGTTCGCCGACGTGAAGAATTGATTTGCCCATCGCCTTGAATATCGGCTGATGCTCGTCGAACAAGGCCTTGGAGCCCGAAAGCCAAAGCGCCAGCTCACCGGCCGCCGCAACCTCCTCGACGCCTCCGGCCGAAGCGTCGACCACGGCCCAGCCCTTTTTGTTGAGCTCACCGCTAACGCTGACGATGGTCTCTTTATCGATGCTGCTAAAATCGATCCACACCTTGGCGCCGGTGGTCGCCTCGGCGAGCCCACCTTTGCCGAGGCCGACGGCCCTGACTGCATCGTTGTTCGGTAACATCGAGAGCACGAGCTCGCACGATTTGGCCACTGCTTTGGGCGAGTCCTTGAACTGTGCGCCTTCGCCCTCCAGTCCCTTGGCCTGCTCGCGCCTCAGATCGTTCACGACCAGACGATAGCCGGCCTTGATCAGGTTGGCCGCCATGCCGCTGCCCATGCCGCCGGTGCCGATAAAACCTACGGTCTCCATGCCTCACACGTCCTCTCTAACGATTTCACGCTGTCATCATCCGCGAAGGCGGATGATCCAGTAATCACGATCCTTCGGTGCGCGCGCCGATCGGGCGGTGTTTACTAGGTGCTCCGCCTTCGTGGAGCACGACACGCTTTTTCTTTGTCCCCGCCTCATCCACGCCGCCGTCAGCCGACAGCAC
>CAWIID010000013.1:0-70073 GCA_963836055.1 uncultured Alphaproteobacteria bacterium | reverse complement strand
GACAACGCGTTGGCACGGCGCGGAGCACCTTTGCCCATCCTGCGCTTTTTCACTTAGTGCCGTTTGATTTGATGGGGGCCGGCGCTTTGAGCGTCTTGTCGTCCCAATCCAATTCACCATTCGGCCCTGTTGGGTAATCTTGCGTTACCCTTTTATACAGCTCTTTTCCTCCATTTAGCCCGGTTATTCTGTTCGCCTCACTCCATCCGCTACCTGTCCATTTCATGCGAAGCATTTGAGTCCATGCGCCATTTCGCGCGACGAAGAAAACATTATAACTAAAGTCTTTTCCCGAAGGATGTTGAAGGACACCGATGGGGCCGCGCGAAATCCGGGCGTGAGATTTCCGACGCGAACGTCTATTCCTTGTAGGGCCCTATTTGCTCCCAGGTAGTCCTTAGCGGCCGACAGTCTCCGAAATTCTCCCAGATCAACAATGTGTGCGCTTATGTCGTAAAGGGGGAACTTGCCGTGATGAACGAAGATCGGAAGAGCTGTTGCCCCAGTCGTGATGTCAGGGACTTGCAAAACCATTTCGGTGAAGCTGTCCCCACCTGTGATCGCGCCGGCGTTCTCCCATTGAAGTCGAATAATCTCATCGTTTTTGCCGCGCAGTCTGCAGAATTAAAATGCGACTGTCGTACTGCCTGCCAAAATCCGCCAACCGCCGCTAGAAAACCGCCGCCAACAATCAAAAGCGTGGGTAGGAATTGCCAGAGTGTTCGGGACATAGGAGCGGTCCGCTCTTCTGCGCAGGAAATCCCGCTGATTTGCATAAGAATGATAGGATAATGTCACGATGTGCGCACCGGATATTGGACAGAGAAACATTGTACAGCGCGTAGGGCGGGTTAGGCGCAGCCGTAACCGCCGCTGCGGTCGTGGACGAAATGGCGGATTACGCTGCGCTAATCCGCCCTACGCTGTCACTGCAAGGGAGACGGACCTTGACATTTGTCTCCATTTCGGTTACACGCCCAGACATCTCGCTCGTCGCAGGGCACAGTCCGGATGCGATCCTGAAGGTGGAGCGAGTGCGGCGCCCGCGCGCGGTCTCGCAAACCGTTCCCGGGCGGCCTTGGGACCCTGCCCGGCCGGCACGATGACCGGTCTGTGAGGAGCTCACTGCACTGGCCCGGGGAGGGGTGACACCCGTTCGCACCCGGTGATTCCAGGAAGCGCGGCCCGAGGCTGAGTGGTGGCGTTCGGTCGCCTAAGCAAGAGCCGCGGTGGAGCGCCGAGAGGCGAGCGCGCTGCGATCAGCGCGCTCCGCGCCCGCAGCACTTTCAGATGGCAACATCTGCGAGTGTGGCGCGGCGGATCATGGCTGGTGCGCCTGTCGGCGCTCCGCCTCCCTCGTTTGTGCGGAGGCAAATGCTTTCGTGCCGCTCGTTCCCAAAGCTCGGATGCGATCGCATCGCGAGAACGCGCGTGTTTTTCCGCCCCCGCGCAGTGAAACCAAGCGGGGGAGGAGGACCACCCGGAGGGTGGTGGAGGGGGGCATGCTGACTCGTTGATCGCTTCTACGATTTAGAAAGCGCGTAACGGCCGAGGCCCCCTCCACCACGCTGCTATCGCAGCGTGGTCCCCCTCCCCCGCTATCGCGGTGGCGGATGAAGACGATGCTTACGACAATTGGAGACCATCATGCCCACATGGCGCAACAAGCCGCCGAACCGGCAATACCTCAACAAGCGATACACGCCGCGCCAGCAACAGCAGCGCTACAACGCCGCGAAGGCTGCGACGCAGCGGCTCTACTGCGATGTGCTGCAGTTCTGGCGCGGCTGCGCGGGCAAGGGCTGCCGGCGGCATTTGCGCTGCATGGGCGAGCCGGCCGCGTGTCTGAAGCGCGGATGGCAAAAGGTGTCGAACAAGCAGCGGCGATGGGCCTTCGCCGAGGTCCTGGCCGGGGGTCCGGGCCGCATCCCGCCGGCGAACCACAAGGAGTGGAATATGCGCCACACTCCGGCCGTCAACCATTGTAAGCTAGGCCGATTCGGCGGAAAATCCTCGCCCCGACCATGTTTTCCGGATGCGATAAGGTCTCTTTTCACCGTCCCATTGCCGCCAACGCCGGAGTCCTTGCTTGCGCTACGATGACAACCTGACCAGCGAACGGCCGACATTCGTCACTCACCTCGAATGTGCCGCCACCGGCGAGCGATACGCGGCCGACGAGGTGCATAACCTCTCCCGCGCCGGCAAGCCGCTGCTGGTCCGCTACGATCTCGCCGGCGTGAAGAAAGCGCTCAGCAAAGAGGCGCTCGCCGCACGTCCACCGGACCTCTGGCGCTATCGCGAGCTGCTGCCGGTGCGCCGCGCGGAAAACATCGTGAGCTTGGGCGAAGCCATGACGCCCGTGCTGCCGCTGCCGAAACTCGCCGCGAAATTGCGCGGCGGCGAACTCCTGGTGAAGGACGAAGGACGCTTGCCGACCGGCTCGTTCAAGGCGCGCGGCCTGGTCATGGCGGTATCGATGGCCAAGGCCTTCGGCATCAAGCACATGGCGATGCCGACCAACGGCAATGCCGGAGCGGCGCTCGCCGCCTACGCCAGTCACGCCGGCATCAAGACCACGATCTTCTGTCCCGAGGACACGCCCGAAGTGAACGTCAGCGAGATCGGGCTGCAGGGCGCGAGCGTCTATCGGGTCAACGGCCTGATCGACGATTGCGGAAAACTCGTTGCCGAGGGCAAGGCCAAAGTCGGCTGGTTCGATGTCTCGACGCTCAAGGAGCCGTATCGCATCGAAGGCAAGAAGACGATGGGGCTCGAGCTCGCCGAGCAGCTCGGCTGGCAGGTGCCGGACATCATCTTCTATCCGACCGGCGGCGGCACCGGCTTGATCGGGATGTGGAAGGCGTTCGCCGAACTTGAAGCGATCGGATTCATCGGCAGCAAACGCCCGCGCATGGTCGCCGTGCAGGCCGCGGGCTGCGCGCCGATGGTGCGCGCCTATGAGGCCGGCGTCGAGCACGCGCCGCGCTGGGAGAACGCACATACGATCGCGTCCGGCATCCGCGTGCCGCAGGCGGTCGGCGATTTTCTCATCCTGCGCGCGGTGCGCGAGAGCGGCGGCTTCGCCATCGCGGTGTCCGACGAGGCGATTTCAGAGGCGCTCGACGAAGCCGCGCGCGAGGAAGGCTTTCTGATGTGCCCCGAAGGAGCGGCCACCTACGCGGCCTACAAGCAGAGCCTTGCCGACGGGCGCGTCGGGCGGAACGAGCAGGCGGTTCTGTTCAACTGCGCGACCGGACTCAAATATCCGTTGCCGCCGATCCGCCGCACGCTCGATCGCCACAAGCCGATCGACTACGCGGCGCTGTAAAGTCGTCACCTTCGCCGCGGCGTCGCGGCGCGAGGAAAACAATAGCGGGGACGTCGCCGGGAGGAGAGACATGAGAAAGCTTGCTTCGATCGTTCTCGGACTGGCTCTCAGTTGCGGCTCGATCGGTTTGGCCGCCGCGCAAGACTCTGCTCGGGACTTTCCGTCGCATCCCATCACCATGATCGTGCCGTTCGCCGCCGGCGGCCCGCTCGATACCGTCGCGCGCATCATGGGCGATCGCATGGCGCGTATCCTGGGGCAGAACGTCATCATCGAGAACGTCACCGGTGCGGCCGGCAGCATCGGCGTCGGCCGGGCGGCCCGCGCGGACCCCGACGGCTACACGCTCAGCATCGGCCACTGGAGCACCCACGTCGTCAACGGCGCGATCTATCAGCTTCCGTACGATGTCGTGGAAGATTTCGACCCGATCGCACTGCTGCCCAGCAACCCGATGATCATCGTCAGCAACGACGCCGTGCCGGCAAAGACGCTCAAGGAGTTGATCGCCTGGATCAAGGGCAACGAGGGCAAGGTTCTGGCGGGAACGGCAGGCGTCGGGTCGGCGTCGCACATCGCCGGCATTTACTTCCAGAATTTTACCGGCACCCATTTCCAGTTCGTGCCGTATCGCGGAACCGGTCCGGCGATGCTCGATCTCATTTCCGGACAGATCAATCTGATTGTCGATCAGGCATCGAACTCCATGCAGCAGGTACGCGCCGGCAGGATCAGACCGTATGCGGTCACCGCGCCGACGCGCTTGCCGTCGGCGCCGGACATTCCGACGGTCGACGAGGCCGGCGTGCCGGGGTTCTATATCAGCGTCTGGTACGGCTTGTGGGCGCCGAGGGGGACGCCGCCCGACATTATCGACAAGCTCAATCTCGCCGCGATGGCGGCCATGGCCGACCCGTATGTGCGCCAGCGCTTTGCCGACCTCGGCCTCGACATTCCGCCTCGCGAACAGCAGACGCCGGAGGCGCTCGGCGCGCTGCAGCGCGCGGAAATCAAGAAATGGTGGCCGATCATCAAGGCCGCCGGCATCAAGGCGGAGTGAGCGGACGGAGCGCCTAAGCTAATCCGGAATGACCGGAAGCAGAAGGTGCGACGGGTGCTTGAGGTCGTGATAGATCTTGTGCAGCACCGTTTTGCTCGAACAGATGTGATACGGCACGTACTCGGCGTTGGTCGCGCCGGCGACGCCGGTCGGCAGGTCCAGACTTGTGACGTCGAGGCAGATGCGATGGCCTTGCCGAAACAGGTTGGCGGTCGCCATCACCTCGATCTGATAGTCCTCGATGGCGCCGGGCGTGACCGGCTTCGCCGCCTCGCGGGTCAACGGATGCCACGGCCAATACGGCTTCGAACGCGACGGATCGATCGCGCGATGCGAGGCCTTGAGCCAGCCGCGGGTGATTTCGCGCTCGTGCAGATTTTTCGGCACTTCGCGCTCGCCTTCGCGGACGCTGAGCACCGACACATCGGGCCCGACATCTTTCAGAATGACGATCCAGTTGGTGTCGCTCTGGTCGATCGACGCGTAGAGCGTGACAACGATCGGACCGGCGACCAGCACGTCATGGGGCAGCGGATCGGTCATGTAGCGCAGGTGCTGCACCACGTTGGTCTGCGACGGCGGCATCTGCACGAACGAATCCGGCGGCTGTGTTTCGGTGGCGCTCGACGGCGCGACGGTATCGGGTGTCAGCCGTTCCCAGCTGGCGAGATAAAGCTTGGTCCATTGCGTCTCGGGAAGCGGCCAGTCGCTTGCGGTGCGCCATTCGTTCGCGCCCATCACCCAGAAGCGTACCGGCGCCTCGTCCATGATGCCGGTGTCGAGCCCCTTGAGCCAATGGTCGTGCCAGCGCAGCACCTCGTTGTGGAACGTGTGATAGGGCCGCTCGACATGCGCCGGTCCGGCCAGCAGAAGCTTCTTCGGCGCCTTGATGTTGCTGTACCAATGCTGGCAGCCGTTCAGATGCGTCTTGTAGGTGTAGCCGTACCAGCCCGAGCCGGTGTAGGTCGGCACCTTGATCTGCGCGAACTCGGCCTCGCTTTTCTTGACCGCGGCTTCGCTGTCGAACGGATCGACCAGCACATTATAATACGGCGGCATGTGCTGGCCTTTTTGCGCGATCAGATTGTAGACGTGCGGATACATCTTGTAGTCGGGATTGTTCATCGCATCTTGCCAGAGCTTTTCCCGCTCCGGCGGCAGCGGACCGGGCGGCCCCTTGTGCTGATGCATCGCCGAAAAATGACCGACCAGATAACGGAACAAATGAATGACGCCGCCGGGATATTCATCGCGGAAGCCGCCGAACTCGCCGTAGGCGCCGCGCGAGTCGAACGGGAAGATCGCCTTCAGATGCGGCGGCTGCTTCTTGGCGACGGCGAGTTGCTCGGCGCCAAAGCCGGAAATGCCGACCATGCCGACATTGCCGTCGCACCACGGCTGCGCCGCGATCCACTCGATCAGATCGTAGCAATCCCACTCGCGCGAGCCGCCGCCTTCGGATTTACCGACGCCGCGCGGCGAGCCGATGACGTGAACATAGCCGCGCGACACGAAGAATTTCGTATCGCCCGCCTCCATCGGGCCGGTCCACAGCGTCGACCACGCCGGCTGCGGCGGCAGTGCCGCCGCCATGTCGGGCCCCTGAAAATCCTTGTTGTAGATCGCAAAAGCGAGAAGCGCCGGAAATTTGCCGGGCGCATCGGGGCGATAGACGTCAACGCAGATCTTGATGCCGTCGCGCATCGGCACCATGACATCCATGTCGCGGGCGATGGACGAAATCGTCGGTGCGCGGTCGTAGCCAGATCCCGGATTTTCGGCGGATTGCAGCAATGGTCGCGATGTTTTCTCGGCCACGTCATCCTCCCCACGCGGCCGCTTTGCGACAAGAGCCTTGCAAAGGCAACCGGCGCATTCGTCATGCGTCGATGCCGATCGATCGTATGTGCCAGTCCGATCCGCGCGGGATTTGTCTAATGCGCCGCGGACCCGCGATCAAGGCGGGTCACAACGCGCTAGAATTCCTGCCAATTGGCGTCTTCCTTGAGCGCCGCGGCGCTCGTTGTGCGCATGCTGCGGACCGGCCGGCTTTTCGCCGTGGCAGACGGCCGCTTGGGCAACGTGGCGACCTGCGGCTTTGGCGCACGTACCGGCACCGCAATCGGATCGGGCGCCATGCCGTCTGCACTGCCGGCGGCGGCAGCCGCTGCGTCCGGCACCCGGAAGAACGACACGCGCTCGTCCATCACCTTGGCCTGCTGCTCGAGCGTCTTTGCGGTCGCGGCGTTCTCTTCGACCAGCGCCGAATTCTGTTGCGTCACCTCGTCCATCTGGGCGAGCGCCTTGCTGATCTGCTCGACGCCGCTTGCCTGCTCGACGCTCGCGCCGGCGATGTCGGAGACGAGGCGAGCCACCTCTTTGATCGATTCTACGATCTGCGAAAGCACGGCGCCGGCGTTCCTGACGAGATCGACGCCTTCCTGGACCTGCCCATTGCTGTTGGTGATCAGGTCCTTGATATCCTTGGCGGCCTGCGAGGAGCGCTGCGCCAAGGTACGAACCTCCGACGCCACCACGGCGAAGCCGCGGCCGGCCTCGCCCGCACGCGCCGCCTCGACCGCGGCGTTGAGCGCCAGCAAGTTGGTCTGCCGCGCGATCTCGTCGATCACCCCGATGATGTCGGAAATCTTGCCGGCGGACGTCTCGATCTCAGCCATTGCGGCGACGGCCTTGGCGACGACCTGACCGCCATGATCGGCAACGTCGCGAGCCTTACCGGTGGATTGATTGGCCTGCTGGGCGTTCTCGGCGTTCTTCTTCACGGTCGCGGAGATTTGCTCCATCGACGCCGAGGTTTCCTCGAGGCTCGCGGCTTGCTCCTCGGTGCGTTGCGAGAGTTCCGTGGTGCTGCCGGAAATCTCAGCCGACGCATCGGTCACCTCGCGGGCCGTCCGCTTGATTTCCGCGATGGTGTGGCCGATCCGTTCCGCTGCGGTATTGGCGGCCTTGGCGATCGCGCCGACCTCGTCCTTGCGGCGAAGGCCGGGGAGCACCACCGCGAAGTTGCCCTCCGCAAGTTCTTTCATGCCTTCGGTGAGCTCCGAGATCGGATTGGAGACCGATCGTGCGATGAAAAATGCGATCAAGCCGCCGATCAGCAGCGCCAATACGCCGATGATTTCCTGATTGATGACGGTGCCGGCGATCGAGCCGTCGACCGAGGCGCGGGTGTTGGCGAAGTTCTGCTGAAATTCGTGACTGAGCTTTTCGGCGGTCGCTTGCATGTCGCTGATCTGCGGGGCGACTTTATCGACAAAGATGTCGGCGGCCTGCTTCACGTGGCTGATGTAGGCCGGCGACGTTGCGCCAAACTCCTTCAGCGCCGACCTGAGCGGATCAACGCGTCCGCGAATCTCCTCCGAGCCGGTCTTTTCCAGCTCGGCGATCGTCGCCAATGCCTTCGTAATGGCGGCCGACAACTCTGCCATGCGTCGCGGATCAGGGGTGGACTGTGCACGCAAATTGGCGAAGCGCGCTTCCATCAGTTCGGTATCGAGTTTTGCGGCCAAATCCGCGATCGATTGATCGGATCCGCCTTTAATCTTGTCGAGCAGCGCACGTGTGGTTGCGTTCAGGCCCTCGCCGATCGACTTAAGCTTCTCCTTTTCGGCGATCGACTGCTTCACGGCATCGATCATCGATTGGGTGGTCTGTTGTGCGCGCCCGACGCTTTCCTGAAGATCGTGATACATCTTCTTGCGCTCCTCGGTCGGTGTCGCTTTCTCACCGTCCCGAAGCACCGAAATTGCAGCAGCCGCGACGGTGCTGTTCTCTTTCAGCGAGGCATCGTCGTGATCAAAGACGTAACGAAGAGCACTGCGGCGGAGTTTCTCGAGGTAACCCTGAACCTGAAGCGTCCGTGCCGCGTTGTCGGCCATCCCATTCATCCTGCCGACATTGACCTTGATGGCGTTGAATTCAACCACGCCGTACATGACGAGTCCCAAAATCAGAACGACGAGAATACCGAACCCGCCGTAGAGCTTGGATTTGATGGACATGATGGGATTTCCCTAAGTTTGCCGCGGCCCGAATATGCCCTGCCGATCTCCGCCAAGGCGCCTGTTACGCTGCTACAAAGCCTCGCCGTCCTCATGCTCTGACAGAAGATGATCGAGATTGATCAGGGCGATCATGGCTCCTTCGACCGTCACCAGGCCGGACAGAAAATCCGCCTGAGCTCCGCGCGAAATGCGCGGCACGGGCTGGATCTGGGATGCATCGATGGAGACGATATCGAGAACCCGGTCGGCCAGGAGGCCGACGGTTTTCGCCTCGACCTGGACGACGATGACGATGTGGACCGGCGTTGCCTCGGTCAGGCCCTGGCCGAACCGGCAGCGCAGATCGATGATCGGCACCATGACGCCGCGCAAATTGAGCACGCCGCGCATATAGTCGGGCTGCTTCGGCAGGTGCGTGATGCTCGACCAGCCTTTGATCTCGCGGACCGCCATGATATCGACGCCGTATTGATCCGCGCCGATGGCGAAGCTGATGAACTGCGTTGACGTTGCTGCCGAACCGGACGGGCCCGTATCGTTCCGCCCGGCTGAGTTGGGAGCGACAAGACCGGCGGGAGAAGCAATCGCGGTGCTCATTCCAGGTGACTTATCATCCGCTCTTGCAAACGCTCTTGCAAAGCGGGGCATTTTAGGTTGCGGAATTCTGCGATCCGCACCGAAGCCTGCAGCGTTTGGACTAACGTCTCTATACAATTGCGGATGTATAGATTTAATTAACACCGCAACGACGAGCGCATTTTTGATCGCTCCATCTTACAGCAGCGATCTGTTGTTTTGCTCGAAGTCATCCAGCAGGCATCGATCTTCGTTCCTCACTCTGGAAAACTTCGACGTTATTGTTTAAGCGTTACGCCCTAACCACGCGGGAGGAATTGAGATGGAATTGAAGTCGACGCGCAGAATCGTCACCGGCCACGATGCTCAAGGTAAAGCCGTCGCCCTGTTCGATGGACCGCTCAAGGCCATCCAGCGCAGCGCCGGCGGCAACGGCATGACGCTGTTGTGGGTCACGAGCGAGTCTCCCGTGGACATGGCGAGTTCTGCGGATCGCGCGCAGACCAAGGTCGGTGTGCCGCCTCCGGAAAGCGGTACAATATTTCGTATCGTGGACTTCGCCCCAACGCCGACCGGCGGTTACGGCGCTGTCGATCACCATCAAATCCTGATCAACATGGGGATCGATCCTGCGACACAAGGCTACGCGCGTCACGAGAATACCCACCGCACCCGAACGATCGACTACGCCATCGTCCTCGAAGGCGAAATCGACATGCTGCTCGACGACACTGAAGTGCATGTGAAGGCCGGCGACGTGCTCGTGCAGCAAGGCACTAACCACGCCTGGGTCAATAACAGCGGCAAGCCATGCCGCATCGCCTTCATCCTGATCGACGGCAAGACGCCGCCGGCCTGGAAGCAGGGCTGGAAAAAATAGCGCGATTTCGGCGCGTTCGATGCTCACGGCGGATTGCCGAACAGACGTCAACCCGCCGTGACGTCGACTTAGGAGGTCGGTGGCGATTTACCGGCTTTCACCGACTAACGGACGGCGATCGCGAAATATCGAGGCGTTTAGATCGCTTCGAACAAAATGTCCTGTGCACCGTGCCACAGCACAGACTCGCCAAGCGGCCGCAACTGATCGCGGCCTTCGATGACTGTCAGAAAATGATTGCCGGCGAGTTGGCCGACTTTGCTGGCGAAGCAAACATTGCCGTAGGCGAGCAGAATTTCGGTTTCGCTGATGCCGCCCGGATAGACGATAATCTCGCCCGGCGCGGGATAGCTGGTGTGGTTCTCGTATTTCAGACCGAGATCGAGTTCGCCGAGCGGTATCCAGCATCCTTCGCCGCTCCACCGCACGTGGATGATCCGCTCCTTGTAGGGCAGCATGGTCCGAAATTTCGCGCAGGTCTGAGGCGCCCGTTCGGACTCGAAGCGCGCAACGAACTCGAATTGACCTGCTTTGATGCGAACACGATCCATCTTCGGCTCCTGAGGCGCAGCTAATCCAAATTCACCAGCACGTCGAGCAGGACGCGTGCCGCAAGATCGGCGTCCTCTGCCGTGACGGTCTCGAGCGGGGAATGACTGATACCGCCATTGCCGCAGCGAACAAACAGCATGCCGACGTCGGTCACGCCGCTGAACATCGCGGCGTCGTGGCCGGCACCGCTTGCCAGACGGAACGGCTCGATACCCGCCCGAGCAACGGCTCGCGCCAAAGTGTCCTGCAGTTGCGGCGCGCACGGAACGGCGGAATGCCGTCCGATTTCGACAACCTCGGCGGTCACGCCGCGCCGCTCGGCAATTCGTTTGATCGCCGCAAGGACATCGGCGATGGCGGCATCCCGGGTGGCGTCGTCGCCGGCGCGCACGTCGAGCGACAATTCGCAGCGTCCCGGAATGACGTTGATCAAGCCGTGCGGCACCGAAAGCTGACCGACGGTACCGACCAATGTCTCGGCAGCACTGCAGCGTTGTTCGACCGCAAGAATAATTTCCGCGGCAGCAGCGGCCGCGTCGTGACGAAGCGGCATCGGCACCGTTCCGGCATGGCCGGCGATGCCCTGAATGTTGACGCGAAAACGCGCCGAGCCGGCGATCGAGGTGACGATACCAAGCGGCAAATTCCGTTGCAGAAGAACCGGCCCCTGTTCGATATGCACTTCGAGATAGCCACGCAGGGTTTCCGGCCGCCGAGCCAGCGCCGTGATCGCGGCAACGCCGACGCCATCGTTTTCCAAGATCGCTGCGAGAGTTGCGCCTTGGGCATCGCGACGCTGCAAAATCGACGCGTCGAAACGGCCTGCAATTGCGCTGCTGCCGAGATAGGGTGCGGAAAACCGCACGCCCTCCTCCTCGGCGAAGCCGATCACTTGGAGATCGAACGGCAGGCGCTGCCCAGTGTGATGCAGGTGCTCCGCGACCACCAACGCCGTCAGTATTCCGAGCCGGCCATCGAAGCGCCCGGCGTTCGCGACCGTGTCATAATGCGAGCCGACGATCAGCGTTTTGGCCGCAGCGGCGGCGCTCGCATAACGGCCGACAACATTGCCGACGGCGTCGATCTCGGCTTCCAGTCCAGCCGCGCGCATCCAGTCGCGCAATTGTGCCGCGGCGGCCTTGTGCGCCGGAGAAAAATAGCTGCACGTCAAGCCATCTGACGTTTCGGAGAATTGCGCCAATTGTTCCGCCAGATTGAGGATTCTGGCACCGAACTTCCCCGGCGGCGACGAAACGCTTGTCGCTTCGCGACGCTCGCTGTTCGACATGCGAATGGGCTGCCTCACCGGAAAATGCGATTTCAACTCGTCGTTCGACGATGACCTATGACAGAAAATTGGTCTGCAATAAATGCGCCAACGCGTGATCGAGGTAGCTCATTGGCCGCGGCGATCCTGCGGCCCCGAGCAACACGCCGTCCCCGTCTTCCTCGAGACGTTCAGGTCACGCCCGATCGTTCGACGGCCAGAGTCCAATCAAGCGCGACATTAGAGCGTACACGACCATCGTGAATGTTGGGCGAGTGATCGGATCGGAACACGAAGCAGGATGCGCCGCGCTTTTCAAAATAATGCGACCGCAACCGTAACACCAATTGGAGGATACTCATGCGCGGTGCAACTGAAATGAAAGTTGAACGCTCGTTACGTACCTGTTGACTTGGATCAAGAAACCCGTGGTGTAAGGAGATTATAAATTGCGCACGGCATGCCGTGTCGCCACCGGGAGGAGAAACGACATGCTCAGAATATTATCGATTATCGCCGGAGTTGCCACCCTGTTGGCGCTTTCGAGCGAGGATTTCGCGTTGGCGCGCGGCCGATCCGCCCACGTGAACCGAGGCGCCAGCGTGCACCGAAACGTCAATGTGAACGCGCATCGGAACGTCAACGTAAACCGCAATGTCAACGTCCATCGTAATGTCAACGTCCACCGCAACGTTCATGTCGGCGTCGGTGTCGGCGCGGTCCGCCCGTGGGTTCGGCGGCCGTATTTCGGGACCGTCGTCGCCGGCGTGACACTCGGCGCGTTGATTGCGGCGACCGCCGTTCCGGTCGCTCCGGCGCCGAACCTTTGCTGGTACTGGACGAACTCATCGCAGACTCAGGGGTATTGGGATTACTGCCAATAATGAGACTGTCGTTTGTCGCGCAGCGAGAAACACTACGACTGACGAAGAGAAAAAGCTCTATATCCGCCAAGCGGACGTCTATGCCGCGTATCTGGCCTACACCGACAACGAGATCGGCCGCGTGATCCAGGCGGTGCAGGATATGGGCAAGCTCGACGACACGCTGATCATCTACATCAGCGGCGATAACGGTGCTTCGGCCGAAGGCTCGCCCAACGGCACACCGAGCGAAGTGCTGCAATTTAACGGCATCGAGCTGCCGGTCGCCGATCAGATGAAGTTCTACGACGTCTGGGGCTCGCAGTATGCTTATAACCACATGGCGGTGCCGTGGGCCTGGGCGTTTGATACGCCCTACAAGTGGACCAAACAGGTTCCATCGTTCTTTGGCGGTACGCGTCAGGGCATGGCGATCTCGTGGCCGGGACACATCACCGACAAGGGCGGCATCCGCAACCAGTTCAGCCACGTCATCGACATCGTGCCGACAATTCTGGATGTGACCGGCATCCCGGCGCCTGTGATGGTCGACGGCATCGCACAGAAACCGATCGAGGGTTCCAGCTTGGCCTACACCTTCGACAAGGCCAATGCCGACGCGCCGTCGCACCACCAGATCCAGTACTTCGAGATGATGGGTGTGCAGGGCTTGTACGATGACGGCTGGATGCTGAGTGCGGTTCCGGTTCGTCCGCCGTGGGACCTGCTCGGCAAAGCGATCATGGACCCGGCGTCAGCTTTCAAGTTCGAGTTGTACGATGTGAAGCATGATTGGACGCAGTACACCGACGTGGCGGCGGCCAATCCGGCCAAAGTGAAGGAGATGACGGACCTGATGTTCGCCGAATTCGCCAAGTATCAGGTGCTGCCACTGGATGCCTCGGTGGCGACGCGAATGGTGACTCCACGTCCGTCCATGTCGGCAGGCCGCAAGGTGTTCAACTTTTCCGGTGAGCCCATCACCGGCATTCCGCGCGGCACCGCGCCGAGTGTGCTCAACACCTCCTACACGATCACAGCCGACATCGAGGTACCCCAAGACGGCGGCGACGGCATGATTGTAACCGACGGCGGGCGGTTCGGCGGATACGGCATGTATCTGCTGAAGGGCAAGCCGGTGTTCTTGTGGAATTTGCTGGACCTCAAACGCGTCCGCTGGGAAGGCACCGAGGCGCTGGCGCCCGGCAAGCACACCATCGAGTATGACTTCAAGTACGACGGCCTCGGCTTCGCAACACTGGCCTTCAACAACATCAGCGGCCTCGGCCGCCCGGGCACCGGAACGTTGAAGATCGACGGCAAGGCGGTCTCAACCCAAACACTGGAACGTACCGTTCCATTGACCTTGCCGTGGGACGAAACCTTCGACATCGGTTCGGATACCGGCACGCCGGTGGACGACCAGGACTACCAGATGCCGTTCAAGTTCAACGGAAAAATCGACAAGCTGACAGTCTCTGTCGAGCCGCCGAAGCTGACACCAGCGGACTTGGCAAAACTCAAGGACGCAGAAGCAAGCGCGGCCGACGCAAAATAAGAGCAGAAAACCGCACCAAATAAGTCAGGGCCGAGCGGCCCTGGCTTCAGGCTGCAGGCCGCACTTGACATGCCGAGTTATTCAGCGCGCCACGGAAACCTATTTCAGCTAACAGACATCATCATAACTGTCAGGCGTCCACAGCCAGGCTCGCCACCGTAACCTCGCCGTCCGTGATGTAGTGGTTGACGTGTTCGACAGATAGATTTTGGCCGGCTTGATAGGACTTCACATCCTCGACGACCTGATTTTTTCTCAACTCGGCAATGATGTAGTCGCGTTCTGCGTTCGTATCCGAGTCGGTCGCGTGCGTGATCTGGAATGTAAGCTGAGTTAAGGAAAATCCGGTGTCTTTGGTGCCGGCTCCGACCCAGAGAACGCGCGCATTGTCCAGCGGACGGTCCGTGTTCAGCCAGAAGCTTGCTGTTCCCAACGTGGCCTCGGCGTGCGCAAGGCTCAACGCCCAGAATCGAATATGATGACGCTTCCTTGGGCTGTCGCCGATTGGCTTTTGAAACCCGAAGTCCTGGCCGCGTCCGAAGAGATAGAGAGTGCTAAACGGAGCGCGGGGATAGGGAGAGTTGAATACGAACGCGCGGACCATGCGCCAGGAGCTTGTCAGATTCAATCGATCGGCCTCCGACCAGCCGGCCATTGCAAAAGCGGCGTGAAGCTGTTGAGGCGTGCCGATCAGTACGAGATTGACAGGATCGCCGGGCAATCCGTCGCCGGTAATGGTGAAGCGAGGCACCCGCTTGCGCTGGAGGATTTTAAGACCCATGCGAACGACGCGCGGCAGGATGATATAGGCTCCGATTCCGTAAGTAACGGCCAAAGCCAGGATCCATGGCAGCCTGCGGTCGGCGAATTCGAAGACCACAAAGACGATCAGCCAGACGCTAAAGATGCCCAACCCCAGGATGAGCAGGCGCTGCAATAGGCGTATCAGCAATCGCACGATCGAGCCACCATGGTGTGGTACGTCTCAGTATTCGAAACTCTAACAGAGGTCCAATTTCCCGACCCCGATCAACTGCTTCAGGTATACGCCGAACCGCGCAGACTTGACGCCTATCATCGTTAATTCACGTCAATATAACCGCGAACCCACTCTGCTGAGAAGCGCCGGCTTTAATTGGTTCGGCAAACACCTGCCATACGACCATCAAGGACGATCACCCAGGGGAAAGATTTCAATCGGGCAGCGGTCAGGGCCGAAATGCAACGGCGGTAGACGCCACGAAAGGCAAAATGGAATAATCAGACGAGACGGTCCGAAATCTGGCTTCCAGGCATGGCCCGGGCCGCCTTTCGGACTCCGCTTTCATCTTTGACGGGAACAGCATTCGAGGGAGACAGCATCATGAAGTCTGCACCCGCGCACTTCCGCGTCAACCGGCGCGCTCTGCTCACGACGGCGGGGGCGCTTTCAATATTGTTTGCTCCCGCGCCTCCCATCCTCAAGAGGGCGCTCGCTCAAACCGACCCGCTGCCGTCGTGGAACGACGGTGCAACCAAAACGGCGATCAACGACTTCATTGCTCGCGTCACACGGCAAGGCGGCCCGGATTTCGTGCCAGCCGACGCGCGCATCGCGACCTTCGACAACGACGGAACGTTGTGGGTGGAACATCCGATGTATGTCCAGCTCGCTTTCGCGCTCGATCGCGTAAAAGCGATGGTTCCGTTGCATCCGGAATGGAAGGATACGCAGCCGTTCAAAGCAGCGCTGGAAGGAGATATGGAAACTCTCGCGACGTCGGGCAATCATGGGCTGATACAGCTGATTATGGCCACCCACGCCGGCATGACGACCGAGGAATTCCAGAAGATCGTCACGGATTGGCTTGCAACGGCGCGACACTCGAGATTCAAGCGCCCCTACACCGAACTCTCCTACCAGCCGATGATCGAACTCCTCGCCTATCTGCGCGCCAATGGATTTAAGACATTTATCGTTTCAGGTGGCGGCGTCGAGTTCATGCGGCCGTGGACCGAGCGGGTCTACGGCGTGCCGCCGGAGCAAGTCGTGGGCTCGTCGATCAAGACCGAATTCCAGATGCGCCACGGGCGGCCGGAGCTTTTCCGCTTGCCGGAGGTGAATTTCGTCGATGACGGGGCCGGCAAGCCGGTCGGCATCAATGAATTCGTCGGCCGCCGTCCGATCGCGGCATTTGGCAATTCCGACGGCGATCTCGAAATGCTGCAATGGACGACAATGTCCGGCGGCGCCCGCCTCGGCCTGATTGTCCATCACACCGACGCGGATCGCGAATATGCCTATGATCGGAACACATCCTTCGGTCGTCTCGACAAAGCCTTGGACATTGCGCCAACGAACCACTGGCTCGTAGTCGACATGAAAAAGGACTGGAAGCGCATTTTCGCATTCGATTAGGCATCATCCAGATTGTTTGCATTGCGAACGCGCGATCTGAATGCTGAAGGGCTGGTCTGTTGACACGCAAGCGACGCAAAGTTGCGGGCAAAGACGGGTCGCCGAAGGAACCCACCGCCGGGACATCGCAGACCGCGCGGCCGCAAGACGTCTTAGCCGTGGGCTCGCAAGCCGGCATTCTGTCGACGCGCAAAATTTGGATCGCAGCTTCTGTCGCGGCGTTGATTGTCGCCGCAGTTGGCGCCGGCTTCTATCTTTTCAACGGCAGCGACTCGGCCTGGACCGGACACGACGCATCCGTCAAAACGTTTGTCGGCAGCGAGACGTGCGCAGGCTGCCACCAGACGGAAGCCGACCTCTGGCGCGCTTCGCAGCACAAGCACGCCATGGATCACGCGACGGAAAAAACCGTACTCGGCGACTTCAACGATGCAAGTTTCGATTATTTCGGCGTCCACTCCCGCTTTTTTCGAAAGGACGGCAAGTTTCTCGTAGAGACCGACGGGCGAGACGGCAAACTTGCCATCTTCGAGGTGAAGTACACGTTCGGCATTGATCCGCTGCAGCAATACCTGATCGAATTTCCCGATGGACGTATTCAGGCGCTGCCGATCGCCTGGGATACGCGTCCGAAGGACCAGGGCGGCCAGCGCTGGTTTCACCTCTATCCGAACGAGCAGATCAAACACGACGACGTCCTGCATTGGACGAAGCTCAATCAAAATTGGAATTTCATGTGCGCGGAGTGCCATTCGACCGGCGTGCGCAAGAATTACGATGCGGCCCATGATCGATTCCATACGACATGGGCGGAAATCAGTGTTGGCTGTGAGGCGTGCCACGGCCAAGGCTCGCGTCACGTTGCCTGGGCCCAAAACCAAAACAGTTGGTGGCCGTTCGGAAAGCGCGAGGACAAATCCGAGGGCCTCGCCGTACGCTTCGACGAACGCAGCGACGTCACATGGCGGCACGATCCGAAAACCGGCAATCCGCAGCGCAATTTTCCACCGGCCATTTTGCGCAAGGAGGTCGAGACTTGTGGGCTGTGCCACGCGCGCCGGGGGCAATTCTCCGAGGATTGGGTACCTGGCCAGTGGCTGTCGGATACGCACGTTGTTTCCGATCTCAGCCGCGGGCTCTACTACGCCGATGGGCAGATGCGGGACGAAGTCTATAATTACGGCTCGTTCGAGCAGAGCAGGATGTTCTCCGCGGGCGTCACCTGCAGCGACTGCCATGACCCGCACAGTGCCAAGCTGAAAGCGCCCGGTGACGGCGTATGCTTGCAATGCCACTCGCCGGACAAGTACGCCGCCGCGTCTCATCATCATCACGAGGCGGCAACCGCGCCGATCGCCTGCGCGTCGTGTCACATGCCGATGCACAATTACATGGTCGTCGACTGGCGGCACGATCACAGCCTGCGCATTCCGCGACCGGACCTGTCGGTGAAACTCGGCACGCCCAACGCTTGCAACAACTGCCATGCGGACAAATCGGCCGAATGGGCCGCCGCGGCCGTCGAGGGCTGGTTTGGGCCGAACCGGGAGGGCTTTCAAAACTACGCCGAAGCCTTCCATGCGGCTTGGACCGATCAACCTGATGCGGCGAAGCTCCTTGCCGCCGTGGCCGCCGATCGCAACGCCCCCGCATTCGCGCGCGCGAGCGCTTTGACCGATCTCGCGTCAAGCCTCTCACCTGCGAATGGCAATTTGGCGCGCGCAGGTCTGCAGGACCCCGATCCGATGGTACGGGTCGGCGCCCTCGACATGCTGGCCAATCTGCCCGGGGCGCAAATCTGGCAGTTGGTTTCGCCGCTACTCTCGGACTCAAGCGCCGGCGTTCGCATCAAGGCAGTCGACGTGCTCGCTGCCGTCCCAACCGCAAGCCAACCGCCCGCCGACCGCGCACGTTTCGATGCGGCGGCAGCAGAGTTCATCGCAGCGCAACGTCTCAATGCCGATCGGCCGGAAGCGCGCTCGGCGCTCGCAAGCTTTCTTGCGAAGCGCGGCCGTCCGGTCGAAGCCGAAACCGAATACAAGGCCGCGCTGCGGTTGAGCCCGCAATTTACCCCCGCGGCCGTCAACCTCGCGGATCTCTATCGTGGGCTTGGACGGGAGGCGGATGGCGAGAACGTGCTACGAACCGCGCTCGCCGTTTCGCCAAAAGATGCAGGCCTTCATTACGCGCTTGGATTGGCGCTCGTTCGGCTTAAGCGATCTGATGAGGCGCTCGGCGAGCTGCGCGAAGCAACCGAGCTTGATCCCAGTCAGGCCAGATACGCCTACGTCTACGCTGTGGCGCTGCACTCCGCTGGCCGTGGCCCCGATTCCATCGTAGCTCTCAAGCAAAATCTCGTTCGTCATCCAGGCGATCACGACACCCTGTCGGCGCTCATCAGTTTCAGCCGTGACTCCGGCGACATCGGTTCCGCATTGGAATTTGCCGAAAGGCTGAAGGAGATCGCACCGAATGAGCCGGGGCTGGCCGCGCTCATCGAGGACCTTCGGCGTCAGGTTACGAAACCAGTCGCTCAGTAGCGCTGTGCCCCGACAGATTGGTTTTACGTTTTCCAAACATCTGCCACACCAAGAACTGAACCACGTCCGCTTGGCGTGCGTTTGCATAACGACCCCGGTCCGCCCCGTGGCGGTGTTTCATTCCGGACCGGCATAGCGGCCGGCCGTCGCCGGGAACATTGATTTGACGATCTTGAACTTCGAGATGTCGACGGTGGCGTCCATGTGCAGAAATATGGCGGCGTCGCGCAGGATTTTTTCGACGCCGAAATCCAGCATCATGCCGTTGCCGCCATGCAGCTCAACACAGTGCTGCGCGACCTTGAGTACTTCTTCCGACGCGAACAGCTTCGCCATGTTGCAAAGTGCGTCGGCGTCGGGTGAACCGTTGTCCACCGCCAGCGCTGCACGTTCGGTGAGCGCGCGCACGGCCTCGATGCGCGTCGCCATGTCGGCGAGCCGCAGCGCCACCGCCTGATGCTTGATGAGGATGCGTCCGCCCTGCACATAGTTTTGCGCATAGTCGGCAGCGAGTTCGAAGGCGCGCACGCCGACGCCGAGGTTTTTCGACGCCTGGATGATTTTGCCGGGGCGGAAGTAGACGCTGGCCTTGCCAAGCGCATCGTTTTCGACGAGCAAATGGTCGTCCGGCACGAACATGTCCTCGAACACGAGCTCGCCGTTGTTCATATAACGGCAGCCCAGCGTCTCGTTGCAGCGCGCGACGGTAAGGCCCTCGGTTTGGCGCGGCACCAGGAATGACGAGGTGCCCTGCAGCATGCCGACCTGGGAATTGGTGTTGGCGTAGACCACGTAAAGGCCGGCGTCGTAGCCATTGGAGATGAACTGCTTGCGTCCGTTAATGACCCAGCCGCCATTGGCCCTGACCGCGCGGGTCTGCATGGCCGCCTCCGGCACATTATAGGGAAGCCAACGATCGGAGGCGCCGCGCGGCTCGGTGAGGCAATGCGCAAGCAGAAACTGCGGATCGGCGACCAGGCGCTTGAACCATTTTTCCTGAAGATGGCGCGGAGCAAGGTTGCGGAGCAATACGGAAACTTTCCAGTTCTGCACCAGCTTGTCGGCGAGCCCGGAATTGCCGCGCGCGATCTGCTCGGAAATAAGCGCGAAGGTGCGCACTTCAGACTTCGCATCAAGTTCGATGCCGCCGTATTCTTCAGGAACGCCAAGCGTCCGAATGCCGATCTTGTCGGCGCCTTCCAGGATTTCGGCCGGCAGCCGATTTTCCGGACTCATGTCCCATTCGCGCTGCCAATTCTTGCGCACGAACGGGATAAGGACTTTGTCCACGAACGCGCGGCAACTCTCGCGCATCAGACGTTGTTCCTCGGACAGTCCGTGCGCGGTGGAGTGGTCCAGCATGATTGTTCACCTCACGGCTAGTGGTCCAATTCTAACATTCGCATCCCGGTTGGGCAGGCTGTCTTGCGAATGTTAGAATTAAAGGACCACTAGCAAATATAAGTGGTAGTGGAGCTTTGGATTTGACATTCGCTTCGCCGATTCGCGGCTAGGTGGGTAGCGAATGTCAAATCCGCTCCACTTGAGGACGGGATCCCACTGATGAATTCCTGAGCGGCGTGATTTTTTTGCTTTTCCTGCGCTGCGGCAAGTCATTCGCGGGCAAGTCATTCGCGCGATGCGCACAGCGCCGCCGTCACCTAGGGCATATGGACGCAGGCGAGGCGCTGATCTGGCCTTTTCTCTTTGCATTTGGATGTATTCATAGACTTCCGGCTTGGCGAAGTCTGCGCCCTTCCGGAATAAATGCATGAGATGAGCTACGACGGCGCGTTAGCGTCGCCGACGACCAAAACATGCGAGCCTTCAAGGGTGTCGATGGCGTTAACCGGCATGAGCGAAATACTCGCCTCACCCAGCGCCGAAGTGTCAGCCACCGGGCCTGCCACCGCCGGCGCGCGTATCCGCGCTCGCGGCCTCGCCAAACGATATGGTGCTTTGGAGGTATTTCGCGACGTCGACTTCGACGTCGGAGCGCGCGAAGTGGTTGCGATCGTCGGCCCATCGGGATGCGGCAAGACGACCCTGCTGCGTTGTATCGACGGCCTGTTGTCGGTTGATGCCGGCGACGTCTGGATCGATGCTGAGCGCATAGCCTCGCCGATCGCAGGTGTGGCCATGGTGTTTCAGCATTTCGGACTCTTTCCATGGAAGACCGTGTACGACAATGTGGCTTATGGGCTGCGCATGGCCGGCGCCTCGCGCAAGGAACTCGCCAGCCGCGTGCCGTACTTTATTCGTTTGGTCGGCCTCGCCGGATTTGAAAAGGCGTATCCGTACCAGATGTCCGGTGGAATGCAGCAGCGTTGCGGGCTCGCCCGCGCGCTCGCCGTCGAACCGAGCGTGCTGCTCATGGACGAACCGTTCGCCGCCGTCGATGCACAGACGCGCGAAATCCTGCAGTTCGAGCTCTTGCGCATTTGGGAACAGAAGCCGACGTCGATGGTGTTCGTTACTCATTCGATCGAGGAGGCCGTGCTGATGGGCGACCGGGTGTTTGTGCTCAAGGGCCGGCCGAGCAACATTGCCGAAACCATTACGATCAACCTGCCGCGTCCGCGCACGCGCGCGACGCTGCGGCTGCCCCGCTTCGCCGAATTGCGCGAGCACGTCTGGGGCATGCTGATGAGCGAGGCCCGGCAGGCCGAATTTCACCTAGACCACTGAATTGCCGCCTTGGAGACCGGAAACGAAGCCTTGCAAATTCTCTTGATCAGACAAAGAGCCGACCGCCAGCTCGATCCAATCGAATAACCCGCTGTGTTTGCTCATCAGCAAGCAACGCGCGGCGAGTTTGGGACGGCCGATAAAGGAGGACATGCCATGATCGGAAGATTGACGACGCTCTTCGCCTGCGCCGGCGCATTTTGTCTCGCCGCCACGCTCGCGCCCGAAAGCCCGGCACAGGCTCAAGCCAAGAAGGTCGTGTTCGCGGTGCCCGGCATCCCGCCGATCTTCGCGACTGTCAACGCGTACGTGGCGCAAAAGGAAAACCTCTTCAAGAAATACGGCGCCGACGTCGAAATTCGCCCGTTCGACAACGGCACAGCGGCGGCGCGCGCCGTTATCGCCGGCGACATCGACATTGCCATGTCGCCGACGCCGCCGGTGATCAATCAGGTCTCCAACGCCGACGTTCCGCTGGTCGCGATTTACGGCATGAACAATCCCGACTGGATCCTCGCCACCACCGATCCGGCCAAAACCTGTAAGGACGTCGCCGGTCAATCGGTCGGCGTCGATTCGATCGGCGGCGCGCGTTCGGTGGCGCTGCGTTCGATGCTCGTGGGCTGTCCGGGCGTAAAGCTCGACGAGGTCAAACAGGTGGCGCTTGGCTCCAATACGGCGCCCGCGATGATCGCCGGCCAACTGGCCTTCGGCGTGCTCCATCTCGACGACGTGGCCGTGATCGAAGCGCAGGGCAAAAAGGTCCACACGCTGCTGGCGATGAAGCAGACCAACCCGACGAGCCATTATCTGCTCTACGTCGTGCGCCGAGACCACCTCGCCGCCAACCGTGACGCCTATGTCCGTACCATTGCCGGCTTGATCGCGGCAGATCGCTTCATGCAGGATCCCAAGAACGCCGACAGTGTTGCGCAAGCAGCGACCATCACCGGTCACAACGATGCAATCTCCAAAGCGGCGTTGAAGGAATTTCTCGCCATCGACTTCTGGCCGACCAAGGACGATGGAATGGATCGTACCAAGATCGAGGCGGTCGCCGCGTTGATGAAGAAGATTGGGGCCATCAAGCCCGACAAACAGCCTGTTGCCTATGACAAGCTGGTCGATGCCAGCGTCTGGAAGGACGCCGACGCGATGGTCAAGTGATCGGTCGTTGCGCCGGCGCTCCATGTCGCGTCCGGTCAAAGGCCGGCCGGCCACAACCGCGTTGACATCAAGTACCCGGCCGTGAAGAGAGGGACGCCGTGCGAAACGCACTGATGACCCGCCGCCTCCCGTTCGTGCTGAGCCTGATCGCCGGCATGGCGCTTTGGGAAATCGTCGGCCGCAATTCCAGTCCCGCCTTTCTGGTGCCGCTGTCCGCCACGCTGGAGCGGCTTTGGCAACTCCTGCTCGACGGCACGCTACTCTCGCAGATGCTCGATTCGGCCTCGCTGTTCCTGACCGGTTTCCTGCTCTCCCTGCTCATCGGCATGCCGGCCGCTCTGCTGCTCGCGCGCGTTCCCGTGTTGCGCACTGCGCTAGAGCCCTACATGATGATTCTCTATGCCACGCCGATGGTGGCGCTGATCCCCTTTATTCTGTCGCTGATGGGGTTCGGCTTCGTGCCCAAGGTGCTGGTGGTCTTCCTGTTTGGTGTCTTTCCCATCTTCTACAACACGCTCGAAGGTGCGAGCAGCATCAAGCCGGAAATGATCGAAGTCGCCCGATCGTTCCGCTCCAGCGAATGGGCGCTGTGGCGCGACGTCATGCTGCCTTACACTCTGCCATTCACCATGACGGGCATTCGCCTTGCGATCGGTCGTTGTCTGGTCGGCATGATTGCCGCGGAATTTTTTCTTTCTTCGAATGGGCTCGGGCAACTCATCATGAGCGCCTCGCAGAATTTCGATACCGGCAGCGTGTTTGCCGCGATCCTGGTCATTTGCCTGATCGGCGTCGGACTGATGCGGCTCGGGCTGATGCTTGAGAACCACTTCGCGCGATGGCGGAAATAAACGCCATGGCCGATATCACCTTGCCGATCGAGCTGTCGGGGGCTGCAGACAAGGCCAGCTGGCGCTCGCGGGTGCTGGTGCCCCGCCTGATCGCCGGCGCCGCCATCCTGGTGATCTGGGAAATCATCGTACGGCTGCTGGCGCCGCCTTACGTGGCCAAGCCCACAAGCATTCTGTTGGCGATCCCACACGTCATCGTGGACCCCGCCTTCTTGACGGCCGCGGCGTCCACGCTGGCCGCCGTGGCGGAGGGCCTCGCCATCGCTCTCGTCGCCGGAACGGTCCTTGGCCTGGCGATCGGCCGCAGCATCGTCGCCGATTGCCTGCTGCGCCACTATGTCAATGCTTTCTATGCCTTGCCGATGGTCGTGGTGGTTCCGCTGTTCGCATTGTGGTTCGGCTATACGAGTTCGGCGCGTCTGGTCACGGTCGTGTTCGCTGCGCTGTTTTCGATCACCGTCAACGTCGCCGACGGCGCGCGTTCGGTGCCGCAAGAATACATCGAGGTGGCGCGCGCATTCCGCTCCGCGCGTCTGCGCGCATTGCTCGATGTCGTGGTGCCGGCATCAACTCCGTATTTTCTTGCCGGCCTGCGGCTCGCCGCCGGCCGCGCGCTGATCGGCGCCGTGGTCGCCGAGTTCATTACCGCCATCGGCGGGCTGGGCTATTTCATCTTGTACAATTCCCGCACCTTCCACCACAATGAAGCGTTCGTCGGCGTGCTGTTGCTGGCCGCCTTCGGTGTCGGTTTCGACGGCCTGGTCGCCTGGAGTACACGAACGCTCTTGCCCTGGTATCACCGCGGCGAACGCGGCAAGTGACCGATCGGAAAAGTTCGCCGCCTCCTTGAGCCAACTCAAGGAAGACAATGTCCGACACTCACTGACCCATTCGCAAATCCTGAAACGCATCATCCAATCGCCCAAGTGCCTCCTCAAGAATCGGGCGCGGCGTCGCAAAGTTGAAGCGCAACCACGTCTCGCCGCCCGGTCCAAACTGCTCGCCTGGACTGGCAAAGATTCGCGCGCGGTTCTTAACCCTGGCGGCAATCTCTTCGGGCGCCAGCTTGGTTCCGGAAAAATCGACCCACGCGAGATACGTGCCGTCGAGATGCATCGAGCGTGCGCCGGGGGCTGCAGCCTCGATTCGCGCATCGAACAGATCGCGGTTCTTGGCGAGATAAGGCAGCAACGCATCGAGCCACATTTCACCCGTCCGCCAAGCCGCCTCGGTCGCGATCATGCCGAACCTGTTGTAGGAACCGAGGCCGCTCGCCGCGATCCGCGCGTCAAGGCGACGCTTCAGCTCGGCGTTTGAGGTGATGCACGCGCCGACATGGGCGCCAGCGAGATTGAAGGTCTTCGTCGCGGCGACGCACGTGATCAGACGATCCGCAATCTCAGGCGCGGCAGCCATCGTGGGTGTGTGCTTCGCTCCGGCGAAGACGAGATCGCAATGGATCTCGTCGGAAACCAGGACTAAGTCATGCTCGATGCATAAAGCGGCCAGCGCCCGAAGCTCGGCAGCCGACCAGACCATCCCGCCGGGATTATGGGGACTGCAGAGGAAAACGACTTTCGTTCGAGGCGTCAGCTTGCCGCGCAGTGCATCGAGATCCATCGCGTAGCGCCCCTCGGTCTCGACAAGCTGCACATCGAGAATGCGCCGCTCATTGGCGAGAATGATCTTCCGGAAAGCGTGATAGGCGGGCGGAAAGACGACCACTTCATCGCCGGACGCACTCACGGCCTGAAGGATGAGACCCAGCCCGGAAACGATCCCGGGCGTCGGGCTCACCCAACTTGGATTGACCTGCAGGCCGTGGCGGCGCGCCATCCAGTCTGCGAGCGCCGCCGCCCAGCTACCCGTGTCGGCGTAGTAGCCGTGGACGGCGCGCTGGACCTCGGCAGTGAGCGCTGACGTCACTCCCGGCGGCGCGGCGAAATCCATGTCCGCCACCCACATCGGAATTGCATCTGGCGACTCGATACCCGAAAGACGCGCCATGTTGTCCCACTTCGACGCGTGTGTGCCGCGGCGCTCGATAACGCGATCGAAATCGAACATGAGACTTCGGCTCCTATGTCCTTGGCGAGAACGCCTTTTGATTTTGGGGCGGTGCGGCTCCGGAAGGCAATCCTATGACTTGCCTTCCACATGACATATCGAAATCCGTACGGCGAATGATGAGGCGTGACTTGGCGCCCACCGCTCGGCACAATGCCTGTCAACACCGCAAACTGGAGCCGCGTCGATGCCATCCGCTCAGCCCCTGCCCGCACAAAGCTTCGACCTCATCGAAACCACCATCGACGACATTCACGCGGCATACAAGGACGGCAGGCTGAGTGTCCGGCAATTGGTGGAAATGTATCTCGACCGCATCGCCGCCTATGACAAAAAGGGCCCTGCGATAAACGCCATCATCTCGCTCAATCCCGAGGCGTTGGCAGAAGCCGACCGGCTCGACGCCGAGTTCGGGAAAACGGGCTTCGTCGGTCCGCTGCACGGCATCCCGGTCATCATGAAGGATCAGGCGGACATCAAGGGCATGCCGACAACGCTCGGCTCCGAACTGTTCAAGAATTATATGCCCGACCGCGACTGTTTCGTCGTGTCCAAGCTGAAAAAGGCCGGAGTGGTCTTTCTCGCCAAAGCGACATTGGGCGAACTCGGCGGCGGCGACACGCATGGCTCATTGTTCGGGTCGACCCGCAACGTCTACGATCTGGAGCGCACGGCCGGTGGTTCCTCGGGCGGCTCGGGCGCCAGCGTCTCAGCCAATTTCTGTGCGGTCGCGGTTGGGCAGGAGGGCTTTGCCTCCATCCGCCGACCTTCGACCTGGAACGGCGTAGCTGGCATGCGCCCAACCATGGGGCTGGTGAGTCGGGGCGGCGTCTATGGCGGCTGGCCCACGACCAACGGCTCGCTTGGGCCGATGGCGCGAACGGTCACCGACTTGGCCAAGCTCCTGGACGGCATGGTCGGCTACGATCCGGACGATCCGGTGACCGGCCATGGAGTCGGCCACACGGCCGACAGCTATTCGGCTTCGCTCCACCGCGGCGCGCTCAAGGGCGCTCGCCTCGGAATCCTGCGCGAGTCGATGGGATTTGCATCCGAACCCGACACCGAAGATTTCAAGAAGGTCAGCGAAGTGTTCGACCGCGCGGTGGCAGATCTGCGCAACGCGGGCGCGGAGATCGTCGACCCCATCGTCATTCCAAACCTCAAGGCGTTGATCGCCAAGCGGGCGAGAAGCGTCGAAGACGACGACGCCATGTTCGAGCTGTTTTTCAAGGGAGGCAAGGCGCCGTTCGCGACGCGCGCAGACGCCATGGCCTCGCCGCTGTTCGAGAACGTGGCGCACAGCGCTCGCAGACGCTGGACCACTCCCAGTTCTCCCGAGCAGCAACTCGCGTACCTCAGGGCGCGCGACACATTGATGATCAACATGCTGAAGGTCATGGCCGATCACCGGCTCGACGCCATCGTCCACAAGGCGGTCGAGCACCAGCCAACGTTGATCAGAGACGGCGTCACCCCTCCTTTCGTCGACCAGAAGGGCGCCCCGCACATCAATACCTTCCTGATGTTCGTGCCATCGATCGTCGTGCCGGCTGGATTGACGCGGGACAACCTCCCGGCGGGGATCACATTCCTCGGGCGGCCCTACTCTGACGCTCAGATGATCCAACTCGCTTACGCCTACGAACAGGAAACTCGGCATCGGCGAGCGCCGACCAGCACGCCATAGGCAGATTTTCAAGGCTTTTACGCATCAAGCTTGTGTCTCGGAGCGTTGATGCGAGGTGGGCATGGGCGTCCTGCCAACTGTGGCCCTCCGGTCTACTGACGTCATGGACGCAGCAGACCGGAGTTAAGACGCCATCAACCTGGAGGAACCTAGAGGCCGCACGCGCGGTCCGGCCCCAAGGTGATCACCGGCATCAATACGGCGATGCCGGTATGGCTCCCTGGTTGTGATTGATCACGTAATTTCCGTCCTGGTCGATTTGCGTGACGGGCGCAGAGACGACTTCGGTCGCAGCGGCGTGAACCCTGGTGGTTTGATGCACGCGCGGTTCGGCCGCGGAAGCCGCGGCCACGCTGCCAACAAGCATCAGCGCCGCCGCCATTGTGGACATGAAAGTGCGAGCAGACATTGCACGATCCTCTTCGTCTGGTTTTGCCATGAAAGCCAATCCGGCTTCCGCAGACGAGATCGGCAACACCCGCGTTAATTCCTACGGGATTTACCACAGAGCAGCCATGCATGGACGACTGAAATGCGAGAGCAATCTGCAAATGCTTCATTGCTCTCGTGAAAAAGACCTCACACACCGGAAAAATTGCGATTTCGTTTTCAGATAACTCTTTGATCAACAGAGGGTGAAGAGCCCGCCGGGAATAAACTGAGCTCCTCACGAGATTACCGTTTTTGCGGATGACCGCATTTTTAGTAGATTATCGCTTGGCGATGGACGACAGATTGCACGTCGATCATCATCCTGATTACGCGCGGCGCTGGCCAGCGTTCAGCATTGTTTCCTTCCATTGAATAGTTTCTTTCAACAAGCGACATTCACAAAACCTGATCACTCGACACAGATCCGACCAGGACTAGGCGCATGCGCGGGGCAGCAACCGCCATCACCACGAAACAGGGCCGAACGGCGGCCCGCTGCACCAACGAACGCGACTACCGTTACGTCATCGTCGGCAAGAAAACCGAACAGTCATTGCGCCGCGTGCCGCTTGCGGCGGTCGTGCTCCCGTTTCTGCCCAAGACAAGATCGGCTGTTAGGCCGCCGCAATGGGCGACGTGCAAAAGCGGATCAGCGATAGCAGTTGCGGGAGTTTAAGCCCTTCGACTTAGTTGCTTGCCGTAGGTCGCAGTTTGGCTCTCACGTTTGCGCGATTCGATGTTCCCGCGCCGGGGCCATCTGTGCACGGCTTAAACCCGCTCACCTAGCGCGCCGCGATGGTGACGGAAAACACTTCGATCAACTGCGACTTCGCAGGATCGAGTGGTTCCGTCATCGGGATCAATTCGATTGTCTGTGAAGTCGCTCTAACACATAGGAGTGACCTTGCTCATGGAGACCGACCGATGGCGCTTATGCCCACGCTGCGATGGACCACCGGGGATTTTTAACGGAAAGCCTTGCACGGTCTGCGGAGGCACTGGCTACGTTCTAGCCGGTGACGAAAGCGATGAGCCGCCAAAGCCACGGGCCGACCAGCCAGCACGGCGAAGGCGATAATCGTCACAGTCACCGCTGAGAAAGGGCGCGGCGCGCTACGCGCCGCGCTCGCACGTGGGCTATCGGATGTTTACAGAACCAGAAAAGCCGGGTCTCGAAGCTTCATTCGTGTAGCAACGCATGCAGCCAGTCCCGATGGCCGAAACGTGGTCAACGATGCCGTTCCTAATGTAGAAAATACCGTAGCAAGCGGCAAAATTTTGCATGCAGTTTGTGAAGTGATCAATCTACGCCTTCCCGAGCCGGTCGGCCAACGCGACCCGCTGTAATGGTTTCCGAACTGTCGCCAATTGCTGTCGCCACTGTCGCCAAAAGGCTGCCTAAGCTATTAATTTTATTATGTGGTGGGCCCGGGAGGACTCGAACCTCCAACCAAGCGGTTATGAGCGCCGTACTTGATCCGCAAAGATCAATAAAAATCAGCATTTCTGCCAACGTTCGGCGCCATCTGTTCGCGTTTGGTTGCGGTGTTTCATTGGTTATTCATTGGTTGGGATTTGTCGCCGGGCATTCCCTGCCCAGACCCAGTACGGCCCCTCCCGGTCTCAGGCCAGAGCTGCTAACTAATCGTCGGCCAGCAAACTAATCATCGCCGTCTCGCATCGTCAGACGCCAATACCTTCCGGACATCGACCCGCGGAATTCCGAATTGTCGCGCTATTCGGGAAGGTGAGATACCTGCTCTATAAGCTGCACGAACAGCATTCACCTGACCGCGGGTCAGTAAAATCGGCGCCCCCACCTCCCGCCTGCGCGAGATGTCGTCCGGCACCTCAAAGGCAAACGGACTTCCGGAATTGTAACGGCCGCGATGAAAAAGGGATGGGCAAGTTGCCCATCCCTCTCGGCCTCATAAGGAGGACGGCACGCGCGCTAGTTGCTGACGAGCGAGCTGATGAACTCCAGTCTCGACAAGATCGAGCAGGCCACCTCCATCTACCAGGCCGTCATCAAGGACTGGTTCGCACGCGCCTAGAGCGGTGTCTCCGGCGAATCCAACGGAGACCACGCTGACTGGCTGCCCCGGGAGGATTCGAGCTCACAAATGTCGATTTGAAAATCCGACTGTCTCACTCGAGTGTAATGCCAGTCACCTTGAGGATTTCACCCCACTTGCCGACTTCAGTACGCATATAGGCGGCGAGCTCAGGCTGCGTGATTTCGGGCAGGTCGAATCCCATTTCTGTCAGGCGCTTTCGGAATTGCGGATCACGGAGTGCCCCTTTCAGTCCGGCGCCGAGCGTTTGCACCAGAGCCGGCGGCGTTTCTGACGGCACGAAGATCGCAACCCAGGTCGCGTTTTCGACGTCCACTAAGCCAGATTCGGCGAGCGTCGGTACCTCAGGAAACATCGCGACCCTCTTGTGGCTCGCCACCGCGAGTGGTTTGAGCTTTCCATCCCGAATGAGCGACAGCGCGGACGCCACGGGGGTTGACGCGAGATCGACATATCCGCCGAGCACGGCATTCACCGCCTCGGCCCCGCTCCGATAGGGCACATGAACACCTTCAATTCCGGGCACTTTTTTCAAAACATAGGCAGTCGTCAAGTGTTCGGTTGTGCCGGTGCCCGCCGTCGAATAGGTCACCTGCCCGCTTTTGTGCGCTTGCACAAATTCCATTAAATTGTTTGCGGCCGTCGGCGCCTTAGCAGCAATCAGCGTCGGCGAACTCGCGACGAGGGCAATAGGCGTCAGTTGCGAGCTTGGATTGACCGCAGATGGCGAGCCCGCGGAGCCGATGGCGATCGCCGTCGTAGTGACGAGCAGTGTGTAACCGTCGGGATCGGCCGACGAAACGAATTTGGCGCCGAGTGCGCCCGCGGCGCCACCCTTGTTATCGACGATGATCGATTGGCCCAATTTGTCAGACAATTTTTCTCCGACCAACCTGGCGATGATATCGGTCACACCACCGGGAGCGAACGCCACCACAAAGCGTATCGGCCTGTTCGGATAAGCCGTGTCCGCCCTGGTCGGCTGCGATAGCATGCTTGCAACCACACAGATCGCGGCAAGCGCGGGCCAAATGGCGTTGCGCTTGCTCTGGGGCTTTGCGTGCCGACCGTTTGCAGAGTCACTTAGCGAGAACATTTGTAAAACTCCATTGACGAGGTTTCCTCTTGGATTTCTTCTCCCGCATCGAGCCATTACCGGCGGTGTTCCTCCAGCAAAGTTTCTGCCAACTGAGCTTGGCCCGTATGACCGACGGTGCGAAGTCCCTCGATGGCGCAGCGCCAATCACATCGAGATGCCAGCAATTCGTCCGCAAAATGATCCGCCGCGACCGTTCCCAGGATCGGCGCGACCGAGCCAATGAATTTCTCTCGCAGCTTTCCTACGTCGTGTCCGGCCAAGATCGCGCGCTGAACAAAGGACTCTCCCGATTTGGTGCGAATTTCCAGGTAGCCATCAAACTCGCCGCCAACCGCGTCGTCCTTACGATGCACAACGCGGCGGGCGAATTCGGCGATATCCGAGCGCTTTCGTGTCGCCTCGCTCAACGACTGCACGCCGACTGCGCGCTCCAGCACGGCGACGGACAACTGATACGGCAAGCTGCCGGTCGCTCCCAGCTCGCTGTCAAATCGAAGCTTAGCCTCACGCGGCTCACATACGATCGCGGCCGCCCAGGGCGCAATCGTGCATTCGATCGTCTCGATGTCCGCGCCGCGAAGATTCTTCTGCCTGACGAGAGCCAGCGTGGCGTCGATAAAGGGCTGAATGACGTGGGCGCATGGATAATACTTGAACTCCGCAAGCGGCCCCTTCCAAGTGCGCCCAAGATCGTCCAGCAATTTGGAACGATCGACGCTGTCGCCGTGAAGCATGACGGAATAAAGATCGCTGCCGCCGTCGAGTACATATTCCGGACCACGAAACCCCCGCGCGGCAAGATCTGCTGCCAGGATGCCGCCATGCGCAGCCCAGCCAAGATGGAGCCATTTCGACCAGCCGCCATCCTTGGCGTAGGCTCGAGTGCCGCCCGACATGCTTGCGGCAAGACCCATCGCCCACGATATGCGCTCGCCGCTCAGCCGTCCTAGCCGGCCTGCGACCGCCGCGGCGACGAGTGGCCCCACGAGACCGGTCGCATGGATATTTCGGGCATGAAAAAGCCGGCTGGCAACGGCACCGATGCGCGCACCAACCTCATAGCCGACGGCAATCGCAAGAAGGAAATCCGCGTTCGTCACCTCCAAGGCCTCGGCGACAGCCAGCGCCGTCGGGACGACCACGCTGCCGGGATGCACGACCGACTCTGTGAAGGTGTCGTCGAAGTCATAGCAGTGGGCAGCTATGCCGTGAACGAGTGCTGCGGACGCGCTCGGCAATCGCCTCATTGAGCCGACGACAGTGCTCTGCGCGGCACCGCCAAGGCCTTCAGCCATGGCACGCGCAGTTCTTACGGCCTCGGTGGTTGATCCCGTAATGATCAATCCAATCGTATCGAGCAGCCGCGCCGGAATGTCGTCACACACTTCCGCAGGGAGATCGTTGGGTGCGACCGAGGCACACCATTCGGCTAGATCTCGTGAAATCGGTTTCATGCCGGCCTAGCGTTGGGCGACCGCCTGTTGGGCCTTCGCGATGACATCCTTTGGCGTGCGATAAAGGTCTCCGACCAGCGCCTGAACATCCGCGCCTGTCGCCGGGTTGATTGCTAGATTCAGACTCTTCGCTTCAGCCAGAAACTCTCGATCTTGCATCGTGCTTGCGAACGCTTGGCGCAATTCGTCCCGCCGCGCCTGCGCCATTCCGGGCGGCGCCACAAACGGGCGCGCCATGCCTTGCACGCCCATGATTAGCTTGAGGATGTCGCGCTGATCGGCATCGCGCGCCTGATCGAGGAGGAGTGGCACATCCGGCAGGTCGGCGGCTTTTTTCAAACCGGCCTGAAAAACGACGTTGATCTCTTTGTTCCTGATCTTCTCCCCCAGCGTTGTTTTCACGGTGCTGTAGGAAAGCGCGCACACGCCGTCGACTTCGCGGCGCTCCATCGCTAACGCGATTTCATTGGAGCCCGGATATCCGGTAATGACTTTGATCGGCGCACCGAAAAGATTTTTGACGAGGTTGGCGTAGATGTTCGGATCAGCCTCGGGACCTTGCCCCGCGACAGTGAACGGCTTGGTGAGCAGGTCATCCCACGTTTTCACGCTCGATGTGTGCCAGGCAAGGCAGACGTTAACGTCGTCCGTGATGCTGCCGATCCAATTGAATTTGGTCGAGTTGAATGCGCCTTGGCCGAACAGCGGACCGATGGTCACGCCGCGCGCGAAGGTACCGAACGACGTGCCGTCTTTGGGCGCGATCTCGTAGAGATAGTTTGCCGCCTTCAGACCGCCGGCTCCAGGCATGTTCTGCACAACGAGCGTTGCGCCGCCAGGCAGATGGCGACCCATGTGCTTCGCAAGCACACGCGCGTAAAGATCATAGGCGCCGCCCGCGCTGAAGCCGACAATCACGGAGATTGTGCGTGCTGGGACATCGTCGGCCAATACGGCCACGCAGGAAAACAGCAACATGAGCGCGCCAGAGAGCCAGCGGCGCGGGTTGTTGCCAAGCTTATGTTGCAAACCGTCGAAAATCATCGGGCGCTTCCTCCAGGGCGTTGTCTTGCAAGCAAGCGCCGTACCATGATCGGCCGCCCGGCCCGGTTCAGTTGCGGACATTTTGGAGAAACCACTCGGTTGGCATCTGACGACCGAGCCCCATCCGCTGCGACTTTTTGAGGACGTAGCCGCCGAGCGAAGCAAACGCTAGGCCCTGATTGCCGAAGTTGTGATAGAAGGTAACTTGTTGATCGTTTTCGCGGCCTTTGGCGCGGCCGTAGTAAAGATCGCAATAATTTGGCCAGCCCTGCGCGACCTTTGCCTTGGCCTGCGGCGGTGGCGGCAGACGCCGCATCTGTTCTTCAGTGCCCGCGACATAAGCAACCGGGCTGTGACCGATTAAGCGCTTGATGCGTCCTTTTTCCGCCAGCGGCAGCCCGCCCTCCCCTTGGCGGATTTTGACATCCATTCGCGCCACGCATGCGTCATCGATTTCTTCCTCGCAAAGATCGGTGACGTGAACGCCAGGCTCAAGCCACGCTGCTTTGATTGTCGGCGACATCGTATCGGTGCATGTCGCTGCAATGTCGGCGCCGCGGATCGCCTCCTCAGGCGTATCGACCGCGGTGATGTCGATGCCAAGCGCCTCGCTCATTTCGCGCGCGTAAGCTTCGCGATTCGCTTTTGTCGGACTATAAACACGGCATGACGCGATCGGCCGAACGGCGCAAAATCCTTCCAGGTAGGCACGCGCCATGCCGCCCGAACCCAACATGCCAACCTTCGTCGCGCCTTGCCTGGCGAGGTGACGCGCGCCGATCGCCGCAGCGGCGCCGACCCGAATGCGGGAGATTTCGCCATCGTTGATGAAGCCGATGGGCTCGCCGTTGGCGCAGTCGAATAGCATGACGACGCCGCACCACGTGCCAGGCTTGACGCAGTATTTCTCCTCGGTGCGTGCGCCCTGCCGGGCCGGCCAGCTAATAACGTCGGACTTCATCCGGATCGCAAAGATTCCGTCGCTCGTCCCCTCCGACGTTCCCCAGCGGTAATAGCCGTCTGGAAGCTCACAAGGCATATACATATCGAGACGGGGCCGATCGATGGTCTCGCCGGTCTCGATCTGCTGAAACGCGCGCTCCAGAACCGGGATCGCCTCCTTGATGCTGAGAAGCTTTCGGACAACGTCGTTGTGTACAAACAGCATTTTAATCTTCTCAACTACCGCGGATGGGAGGTGGCTATGGAGCGGGTTTTGCTATGGCGCCAACAAAACCTTGCCGATGGATTGCCGTGAGGCGAGCCGTTCGTGGGCCTTCGGCGCGTCGCTCAACGACAACATCTGGTCGATGTGAACCTTGAGTTTCTTCTCGGTTATCCAATTGAAGAGATCGGATGTCCGCCATTCAAGGTCCCGGCGAGTGGCGACGTAATGCGTTAGGCTGGGCCTCGCCAAAAACAGCGAACCCTTGGCGTTCAGGATTGCTGTGTCGAACGCCGGCACCGCTCCGCTCGATTGTCCGTACAGCACCATCATTCCAAGAGGAGCAAGACAGTCCAAACTCTTCTCGAACGTTACCTGGCCGACGGAATCGTACACAACGTCGACACCTCGGCCGTTGGTGAGGCGCCGCGCCTGCGCGGCGAAGTCCTGCTCCAGAGAGATGATGATCTCGTCCGCGCCTGCGGCAGCGACCACCTTCGCCTTGTGCGCGCTTGAGACAACGGCAATCACGCGCGCATGCTGCAGTTTCGCAATTTGCACGACCAGAAGACCGGTACCGCCGGCGGCAGCGTGAACCAGGGCCACGTCGGTCGCCTTAAGTGGATATGTGCTCCTTGTCAGATAATGTGCCGTCATGCCCTGCTGCATAACGGCGGCAGCCGATTCCGTCGTCACGGCGTCAGGCAGCTTCACCAGGTGCTTCGATTTGATCGCAATCAATTCGGCATAAGCGCCGTAGCCGTTCGATACGCCGAAGGCGACCCGATCGCCAACCGTAACCTCCTTCACCACACTGCCGATCGCCACAACCTTACCCGCCCCCTCCGCGCCGGGTGTGTAGGGCAGCGACCGCTGATGGTGGCCGCCCCAGTGAAACCCCTGCCGGTAGTAGATATCGAGGAAGTTCACGCCGGCAGCTTCGACACGGACCACGGCCTCATCGGCCTGCGGTACCGGATCAACAGTATCTTCGTAGCGAAGCACCTCCGGACCGCCGAGTTCATGGACGACGACTGCCTTCACGCTGCTTTCCTCACGCTTCCGCAAACAACCGGCCGCCGCGCATCAGCGCGTCGCCATCGGCTTTGACGCCCGCAAGGCGAAGCGCGTGCCAGAGACCAGCTTGGTTGCTGGTGATGACGGGTTTGCCGAAATCACGCTCCAGCGGTGCAATGGCTTCGAGCGTTCGCAAATTCCCACAGGAAATGAAGTAGCCGTCAGCCTCCGGCGATGCCTCGAACACGCCGCGGGCGAACCGATAGGTCTGTTCAGGCATGACATCGCCCATGTCGATGCTCTTGAGGATGCCCATGCCCTTGATTGCAGCCACCTCTATGCCGCTACCGGCCAGAACAGCAGCGAGCGCTTTGTCAACGTCTTCGATATAGCTCGTCGCCACCGCGACCTTGCGAATATTCTTGGTGCGGAGCGCGTCGAGCACCGCCGTCATCGTGGTGGTGCCTGTTACACCCCCAGACGCGGCTTTGATACGGCGGCTCAGCTCGGCATCGAAATTCAGGCCGCCGTTGAAGGCGCCGGCAGTCCCCGCCATCAGGATGACATTGGGACGTGCGGTGGCAAGTTCGCGCGCCGCGCGCTCGACGTTTGCGACCATGTCCGTCAGCCCGTCCGGATCGACTCGTTCGATGTACATGCGCGTCGAAACGACGATGACGTCCTGCGGCATCAGCCGGCGCCACTCTTCGTCGCCTACGGTTTCGGGCGACGGATTGATCCGGCCGATACGGGCGCGCCTGCCATACATTCGTAATACCGTCCGACCGGGCGCGACGAGCCGCTCGATCACTGTTGCTTTTTTGAGCCCGGGGAGACCCGCCGCAGTGCAGCCCACCCAGCCAGGCGGCCTATATTTTTGTATCCAATACAGTATTTTATGCATACCAGATTGAGTCAAGCTGGCCCGTTTGAAAGCAGGGTAATAAACTGCCCTTGACAAACTTGATTTGACCGTTGCCACTGTTTGGATGCACAAGTTCCAGTCTTGGATACAAGAAATCATGGACAAAATCGTTTACACATCGTGCACTTTGGACTGCCCCGACGGGTGCGGAATCAAGGCGCACGTCCGCGATGGCCGGGTCGTAAAGCTGGAAGGCGATGCCGATCATGAATTTACGCGCGGCTATCTGTGCGCCAAGACCTACCATTACCCGGAACGGCTCTATAGCCCGGAGCGGCAGCTCTATCCGTTGCGGCGAAAAATCTTGTCCAAGGCGCCGAATGGGAGCGGATCGGCTGGGATGAAGCGCTCGATCTGGTAGCGGAACGCATCCGCCACTACCGCGATGAGGTCAGTCCGCTTTCCATCATGCACTACCAGCGAACCGGCTCATGGGGGGCGACCAAGCTCCTGAGCCGACGCTTCTGGAACCTGCTCGGTGGCGTAACGGTATCGAGCGGTTCCCTGTGCAGCGGAGCGGCGCGCGCTGGACAAACGCTGGATTTTGGCACGCGAACCGGCCACGACCCGATGGATATCGTCAATAGCCGTCTGGTCTTGCTGTGGGGCCGCAATCCGCTCGCCACCAATCTCCACATGGTCCCGTTGCTAAAGCAAGTGTCGGCGCGCGGGGGCAGGATCGTCCTCGTCGATCCGGTTCGCGCCGAATCGGCTTCTTTTTGCGATGAGCACATTCAACCGCGGGTCGCCACCGACGCCGAGCTGGCGATGGCCATGGCGAAAGTCATTTTAGAAGAAGGTCTCGAGGATCGCGATTTCATCGCGCATCATACCAGCGGCTTCGAGTTCCTATCGACAACTTCTCGACCGCGCGACTTTCGATGAGCTTTGCCGAGCATGCGAAGTGCCGCCGGATCGCGTGCGGTCTCTCGCTCGCCTTTACGCAACGACACAGCCGGCGGCGATCCTGCTTGGCTGGGGCCTGAACAAATACCAGCATAGCGCCGAGATCTTCCGCTGCGTCGATGCGCTTGGCGCGCTGTGCGGACACATCGGCGTGGCGGGCGGCGGCGTGTCGCACGGCTTCGCCACACAGCGGCATTTCGATAAGGAAGTTGAGGCCGAGCATATCGTCCGCCAGCGTCGCGCCATCCCGGAGCCTCTTCTCGGCCGCCGCCTTCTCGAGCTTGATGACCCGCCGGTCCGCATGCTCATGGTCAACGGCGGCAACCCGATCAACCAGTCGCCAAACTCACGGCTGGTCGCAGAGGCCTTTGCCCAACTTGGATTTGTCGTCGTCGTCGACAGCTTTTTGACCGACACTGCCGACTATGCCCACGTTTTTCTACCCACCACGACCTTTCTTGAGGAAGAAGACATGCTGGTGTCGTGGGGCCATAACATCATCGGCGGCGTCAACCCGGCGATCGATCCGGTCGGCGAATCCCGCTCGGACCTTTGGATCTATCAGCAATTGGCGGAACGTCTCGACTTTGGCGCGGAAATGGCAGGCACCCCCCGCCAATGGCTGACCCGCATTTTTGCGCCACTGGAGGCCAAGGGCGTGGCCGTGGAGTCCGTTTTGGCCGGACCGGTCCGATGTCCCACGGCACCGATGGTTCCGTTCTCCGATCACGTGTTTCCGACACGAACAGGCAAATTCGAGTTCATTAGTGAAATTCGCAACCCGAAGCGTTCGATGCCCGGCTTCCCGCTCACCTTGGTAACGAATTTCAGCAAGAAATGGCTGCTTTCGCAGATGCTGGAGAAGGATCATCCAGCGGTGCCTTCGATCCGCATGGGTCTCGAAACGGCGGAACGGTTCGGCGTCAGCAATGGTGAAATGATCGTCATTCGCTCGCCGGTGGGGCAGCTCGAAGTTGAAGCGGTCGTCGATCCACGGGTTGGCCGTGGCATGGTGATCATGCCAGTGGGGACATGGATGAAGCGTGGCGGCGGCGCCAATGTGCTGACCGAAGACATCATCAGCAATTTTGGCGAGATGGCAGCGTACGGTGAAACGCGCGTGACGCTCGAACGGCCGCGCCATCCGTCCAAACCCGCAACGACGATGCCAGCGCCCTCGCCCGCGCGCTCTTGAACGAGGTCCAGCGCGTCCGGCGCATCGGTTGACGTTGATTGACAGCTATTTTTCCGGATGCAAGCACTCGAAAATCGGATGTGAGTGGATCGATTATGGGCCTGTCGGTCGTTGGATGTGATGTCGGCGGGACCTTCACGGATTTGATTCTGTACGACGAAACGTCCGGTCAGATCAGATTTGCCAAAGTCCCGAGCACGCCGGCCAATCAGGCTGAGGGCGTTCTTGCCGCGCTCGACCGCGCTGGTGCCGATCCGGCCGATTTCGCCATGTTCATTCACGGCACCACAGTCACGACCAACGCGCTATTGGAGCGCAAACTCCCGCGCTGCGGATTGATAACCACCAAGGGATTTCGTGACGCGCTCGAACTCGGCCGCCGGACGCGGCCACACCCCTACGGACTGATCGGACACTTCGAACCGATCATCCCGCGCGAACTGCGCTACGAGGTGACCGAACGCATGTCGGCCGAAGGAACCGTGATTGTGCCGTTCGACGAAGACGAATTCGCCGAAGCGGTAAGAGCTTTGCTCGCGCAGGGCGCCGAGGCACTCGTCGTGCACTTCCTGCATTCGTATGCCAATCCCATTCATGAGCGCCGCGCCGCGGAGATTGCCCGAATGCTGTGGCCAAACACCTACGTCACCGCCGGGCACGAAGTGGTTGCCGAATTTCGCGAGTACGAGCGCGGTGTGACGGCCGCCGTCAACGGTTCGGTGCAGCCGATCCTTGATCGCTACATCAATCGGCTTCGAGCTGAATTGGTTGCGCGCGGGTTCGATCGCGATCTTCTCGTCATGCAGGGCAACGGCGGCACTGCCAGCTCAGAGGTCGTCATACGCACGCCTGTTCAGACCGTGATGTCGGGACCGGCCTCGGGTGTGATCGCGGCCAGCTATACGGCCCAGCAGGCCTCGTTCAACGACATCATCACCTACGACATGGGCGGCACCTCGACCGACGTCGCGGTGATTCAGAAGTGGCGTGCCGTTCGTATCGTCGGAGCTTGAACTCGAATACGCGGTTCCCCTTCGCGTTCCGATGGTCGACGTGCACACCGTCGGCGCCGGCGGCGGCTCGATTGCCTGGGTCGATGACGCAGGATTGCTTCAGGTCGGGCCGGAAAGCGCGGGAGCAATGCCTGGTCCAATCTGCTTCGGCCGTGGCGGCAAACGCGCCACGATCACTGATGTGAACCTGCTACTCGGCCGGCTGAACCGCGCAAAGCTATTCTCCGTGTCGAACCCGGTGTCGCTCGAAAGTCTTCACGAGAGTATCGGGCAGCAAATCGGACGTCCATTGGCGCTCGATCCGATCGCCGCGGCTGGCGCAGTGCTTCGCGTTGCAAATGATCGAATGGCGGGCGCTATTCGCATTGTGTCGCTCGCTCGCGGTTACGATCCGCGCGACTTCTGCTTGTTCGCATTCGGCGGCGCTGGTCCGCTGCATGCGAGCGCATTAGCGCGCGAACTGGGTATTCCTCCCGTTCTGATCCCTGCTCGTCCCGGCTTGACCAACGCGTTGGGCTGCCTCGTCGCCGACCTGCGGCACGATTTCGTCCGCACGCTCAATCAGCCGTTGGAAAGGCTCGACGCGAGCACAATCCGCATGGCGTTGGAGGAGCAGATTGCGGAAGGTCGCGCCATGATAGAGAAGGAGCACAGCAATACGGCCGATATTGTTGTGCATCACAAGGCAGACATGCAGTTTCTAGGTCAAAGTCATCTTCTGGGCGTCAATCTGCCCAGCGTGGATGTCTCGCTCGATGAGATTCGCACGCCTCTTTGCCAAGGCGTACTGGCACAGATTTCAAGTCGAGTTGCCTGAACTTCATCCGGTTCTGGTGAACCTGCACACGGCAGTGGTTGGCCGGCGCAAACCCTTGCCGCTCGAGGCGATCAATCCGAGTCACACCAGCGATAGACAATCGAGCTCAGAACAGCGCCCGGTCTGGTTCGATGGCCAATGGCTTGAAACGCCGGTCTTTCAGCGTGATCAAATACCGCGCAATCACGAATTTTCAGGGCCGGCGATCATCGAACAGTTTGATACGACCATTGTGATCGAGCCGGCGGATCACGCGCGGATCGATCCGTGCGGCAACGTCATCATCGCAATCGGAGGCGCTGCGTGACATGAGCGTGCTCGATCCGGTGACTCTGGCCGTTATCCAGAACGGCTTACAGCAGGTCTGCAATGAAATGGACTTGGCCTTCGTGCGCGCGGCTTTCAGCCCAGTCATCGCCGAAGGACTCGATCGTTCGGATGGCATCTACGCGTGTGACACCGGCGAGCTGATCGCGCAGGGTGAACTCGGCCTGCCGGTATTCGTCGGCACTATGCAATTCTCGACCCAGGCGGTGATTGACTATGCGACATCGGTCAATGATGGCGACATTTTCATCCTCAACGATCCGTATCTGGGCGGCACCCATTTGATGGACGTCAAGTTCGTCAAGCCATTCTTCTATCGCGGCCAGCATTTCGCCTGGCTGTCGAATACCGGCCATTGGCCGGACACCGGCGGAATGGTGCCAGGTGGATTCTCCGCGCACGCCACCGAAGTCGAGCAGGAAGGCTTGCGGCTGCCGCCCGTCAAATTGTTCAAACAAGGGAAGATCGACGAGGAAATCCTGTCGATTATCTTTTCCAATATTCGGGTCGCCGATCAACGGATCGGCGACGTCAAGGCCCAGGCGGCGGCCCTTTCGATCGGCGAGCGGCGCCTGACCATACTGCTCGATCGCTATGGCGCGGATCTCGTCGAGCGACGCCATCCGCGAACTCAAGACCCGAGCAACTCGGCAAATGCGGGCCAAGATCAAGTCACTCCCTGACGGAGTGTATGAGGCCACGACCGTTGTCGACTCTGACGGCATCGTCAACGAGCCGATCTACATCCGCCTGAAGATACAAAAGCAGGCTGAGGACCTCGTCTTCGACTTCAGTCAATCGAGCCCGCCCTGTCGCGGTCCGATGAACAGCGTGTTGGCGACGACAAAATCCGCAGTCTATCTCGCCATCAAGCACATCTTCCCGGAAGTCCCGATCAATGCCGGAACGTTCATTCCGCTGCACGTGATCGATCCGGTCGGCACGTTCCTCGATGCACGCTATCCATCGCCAGTCTCAGGTTGCGCGGCTGAAGTCAGTCAGCGCATCGCCGAAGCGGTATTCCTTGCGTTAGCGACAGCCGCTCCGGAGCGACTGTTTGCTGCGCCGGCCGGCACAAGCGGCAATCTTGCGATCGGCGGCCGCGATCCGTGGACCGGCCAGAGCTACGTGATGTATCTCGTCACCGGCGGCGGTTACGGAGGGTCGGAAAAGTTCGACGGGATCAGCAATGGATGTTCCACGATCGGCATTTCCAAGACGCCGCCCGTTGAACTACTGGAGCAGCGATTCCCAGTCCTGTTCGAGGAATTCGCGCTAGCCGAGGGAACTGGCGGCGCGGGCCGTCAGCGTGGCGGATTTGGCGTCCGCTACAGGATCTCACTGCGGCGGGGCGAAGCGCGGGCATCCTTCGTGATGGACCACGGCCGGATCGGACCACCTGGCTTGTTTGGCGGCAGTCCAGGTCTGCCGAATAAAATAGAAATCGAAATCGGCGGGCGGCGTTCGACGCCGCTTCACCTGTCCAAGGACCAGGACATTCTCCTTCAGGAGGGCGACGCGATCATCGTGCGGACACCGGGGGGCGGTGGCTTCGGCAACCCCGCCACGCGCGACGCCGAACTGATCCGCCGCGACATTCTTCGCGGCTACTACGATCCGCAATCCATAACGGAATTGTTCGGCGTCGATCTCGATCAAGCTACCGACGCGTCACTGTGTCGGCACTCGAAGCGATAGGCGAAGCGTCCCTCAGGTGGTCGCTCCTGCCACCTGATTTTCCAGCCACGCGATGACAAAGCGTCCGCTGTCCTGAATGTGGGCTCGCATAGCTTTGCGCGCCGCGGCGGCGTCACGCCGTTCCAGCGCGCGGAGTATTTCGGCATGATCGTCGATATTTTGCTTCATGCGGTGCGTGTCCATACCGCGCCCCGAGGAATACATGACATTGCGGATGAAACCGACATAGAGCTCGTCGATGACGCGCCGCAGGCGAATATTGTTGCTTGCTTCCTAAATCGTGGCGTGGAACTCGCTGTTGGTATCGATCCAGTGGTTAGACGCCTTCAGCAAGCCGCGTCGGCTTTGCCTTGAGTCCGACTTTTGGCCGCTAAGTTCTCTGACGGACCGAACGAACTTGCCATGAATTTCGCGAAGATCCTCAAGCTGGTTGTCGCTGATCCACTGCACGGCCAATTCGGCCGCCAGACTTTCGAGTTCCGCTCTGACAAGATAGGTCTCACGAACTTCGCGCGCCGAAGGCGCTCGTATGACGGCGGTATGCCGATGCTCCTGAGAAATGACTCCCTTCGCCTCAAGCAGGCGTAGCGCTTCCCGCACCGGCGTTCGGCTGACTTTGAATTCCTCTGCCAGAAGCTCCTGACGAAGGCGATCGCCCGGCACCAACTCACCCACGGCAATCTTCGCGTGGATGCGTCCCACAATCTGATTGACGAGCTTGTCGGAAGAATGAGCGACCATCTCTAGCTTGCGTACTCTACGCTCGCCTCCATGCCGCGAACCGCGATGTCGCGACGGAATCTTTGGATACAAGATCGAAGGCATTGTGCCAAGCAGCGTCAATGCTCAAAGCCCGAGCGAAACTCAGACAACCCAGTGCACGACCCATTACGGCAAGCGCTGCTGCGCGCACTGGATAATGCGGCAGTTTCGTTCCACGACAATCATGGTGCCACGTGAACGAGTAGCCCGGCAACTCGAACGCCGCAAAGCGCCTTTGTTTCGGTTGTATCGCACGCAACGCCAAGGCGATCGTGTGCCCGATTGATAATATTTTCTATTTCGTCGAGATCGAGGCTAAAATGAAAAAATGCTTTGGCGGACGTGCCTATCCTAGCGGTGATTTGCCAATCCCAGACGGGACGACAACCGAACGGGACCAGGATTCTGCGCTTAAACAGCCGTGGTCAGCCCGCCGCCATAGTGCCACGCGTCTTGATTGGAGAGCGCGAGCGCGGGAAAGTCCACGCCCTCGTTGGCTCATCATGTGGAAAGAATGGTCTTCAGGCGGGTTGCGTTTACAACGAAGTACTTCGTCACTAAGCTGCTCAAGCGTAAAATCATCAATAATTCGCACCAAGTGGAGGCGGCTCTCGGGAGATGAGCATCAATGTCACCAATCTCACCAAAAATTTTGGCAACACTCCAGCAATAATCAACATCAATTTCAGCGTTCGTCAGGGTGAGATGCTGGTCCTGCTGGGCCCGTCTGGCTGCGGCAAGACGACGACAATGCGCTGCATAGCCGGCCTCGAGCGGCCGACAAGCGGCAGGGTGACCATCAACGACAAGACCATGTTTGACGACAAGCAGAAGATCGATGTGGCGATCAATCAACGGCATATCGGCATGGTGTTCCAATCCTACGCCATTTGGCCACACATGACGGTGTTCGGCAACGTTGCATTCCCGCTGGAAATGGAAGGTTTGTCGAAGAAAACAATCCGCCAGCGCGTTGGCGAAGTGCTAGCACTCGTCGGTCTCGATGAGCTGGAGAACCGAGGCGCGAGCTACCTTAGTGGCGGGCAAATGCAGCGCGTAGCACTCGCTCGCAGCCTTGTCATGAGACCCGAAGTTCTGCTCTTTGACGAGCCACTCAGCAACCTCGACACACGCCTCCGTGACTATTTGCGCGTGCAGCTTCGTGAAATTCAAATCGAACTGGGCATCACCGGCATCTATGTGACCCACGACCAACATGAGGCACTTGCTTTGGCCGATCGGATCATCGTGATGCAGGCCGGACGGGTGGTACAATCAGACGAGCCAACTGCGATCTATCGGCGCCCGAAAACGAGTTCCATTGCGGAGTTTCTCGGCTTTAGTAACATCTTCGCCGCTAATGTACTCGAGCACAGCGACGGCATTACGAAGCTCGTCCTCAATGGGAATGGTTTGAAATTGTCCACGGGCGCGCTGCCTGAAGGTACGTCTGGAGAGCTGGCTGTCTGCGTGAGGCCCGAAGACGTCGTCATCAGTAAGATTGAGGAGAACGCCAAGCAGCCATTGAATTTGCCAGACAACACCATGATCGGTGAAGTCGTTTTAGCGAGCTTCATGGGCTCCTTCATGCAATATCGCGTCCGCGTGGACAAAGGAGAGGTTTGGGAAGTTCTAAACTTCGATGTGAATAATAATATTCATCGCAATGCGTCGGTGACCCTTTCAATCCCTCGCGAAAGCATTTTGCTCCTTCCCAAGCGCTGAGGCGAGGCGATGTTCAGGGACGGCGTACTTGCTTTGATTCCAGGCCTGCTTGCAGCGGTACTGTTCCTCCTTGTCGGCATTCCGATACTGACCATCACCTACGTGTCATTGATCAACACGGAACCATTTTCGGAGGGGGCCGAGATTGTTTTCACGCTGTCGAACTATGCTGCGCTTTGGTCTCCGCGCTTGCTCACAGCGACCGCCAACACACTTTTGATCACCGCCATCGGTTGCTTCATAGCCATGGTAGTCGGATGTACCATTGCTTGGCTTGCGGCGCGCACCGACATTCCCTGCAAAGGATTCGTGCACTTGGCAGGCATCATGCCGCTGTTAGTTTCACTGCTGATTGCTTCGATCACTTGGTCGCTGCTGGGCGCGGGTCGTAGCGGATATCTCAACATCATATTTCGTGATCTTGGTTTGTCGGCGCGTATCGAAATGCAATCCATATTTGGTATCGCCTTTGTAATGGGAATTTATTATTCCCCATATCCGTTCCTCTTCGTCTACAGCGCACTGAGCCTCCTGCATCCCGATCTCGAGGAGGCTGCGGCGATGCACGGGGGCCGTCTAGCTCCTATTCTCCGGAAGGTGTCCTTTCCGCTGGTCAGGCCCGCGATGCTCGGGTCGTTACTCCTCATTATGGTGCTGATGATCGAGGACTTCCCCGTGCCGCAGAATTCTCGGCGCCCCTGTCGGCATCGAGACGCTGTCCATCCGGATCTACAATCTCATGGTCCAGCTTCCAGTCTCAACAAATCAGGCCGCCGCACTAAGCATGGTCCTCACTGTGCTCGTATGTGTTCTCATCTACCTTCAGCGATGGGTGCTCGCTGGCCATGATTACCGGACTGTCACTGGCAAGGGCTTGCAGCTTCGCGTCCTGCCACTGCGAAAGCTACGCTGGTTCGCGTTTGGGCTAGTGCTCCTCTTCACCTTTATCTCAGTGGGCCTCCCGCTTCTGGCTTTGATCGAAGGCGCATTTCGGCGCAGCCAATTTGTCCCCAGCGCTAGCGCACTATTCGATTTCGCGTCCTTCACTCTTGGGCCCTTGAAGAATGCCGTCACTGACGAGGCCGTGCAAAGCGGGCTGACTAACAGCCTTATAACCGCGTCGGCTACAGCCATTATTGGAAGCGTCTTTTTTTTTCTACTCGCCTACGTCGTCAACCGCACCCAATTGCCAGGCCATCAGACGCTGGAATACATCGTAATGATGCCACTCGCCATCCCGGCACTCGTCATGGGCTTGGGCATTCTGTGGACGTGGGTAGCCGCACCAATTCCAATTTACGGCACACTCACGATCTTGGTCGTTGCATTCCTCACGCGATTCATGCCTCAGGGTTATAGAGCTGTTGCCTCCAGTATCTCGCAGATCCATGAGGAACTTGAGCAAGCTGCACAGCTTGCCGGCGCAACCCGGACACGTGCCATGTGGCGCATTGTATTCCCGCTGGTGCGTACCGGCGTGGTGTCCTCCGCTTTCATTATGTTCATTCTGAGCCTGCGCGAACTAACTGCTTCGCTATTTCTTTTCACAACCAATACGCGGGTACTATCGATCGTGATTTTCGAAAGCTACCGAAATGGTGACTGGTCGGCGATTGCGTCATTGAGCTTGCTCTACACGTTACTCCTGGTCGTGGCCGCGCTCATTGCTCGCCCGTGGATAAAAGCAGGCCTTTGAAATGGCCCCAAAGCATGCAATTTTAGTCCACAGGGAGGGTGAGAAAATGCGAAATTCAATCGCACGCGCAATTTTAGGCGCATGGGTGCTCTTGGTCATCGCTTCCAGTAGTGAGCCGCAACAGGTTCGCGCGCAAGGCGGCGCTCTCGTCATCAACGGAGAGACAATCGCGGACGCGCAGACCTACGCAGCGGCCAAAAAGGAGGGAGAGCTCGTCGTTTACAGCGGCAATCTCGTGGCGGCGATGGAGCCGGTGCTTAAGGGGTTCGAAGCCGATACGGGTCTCCGCACCAATCTGGTCCGCGTTCCGTCCGAAATTCTGTTTCAACGCGCTAGCGCAGAATTTGCCGCCGGTAAGCTCAGTGCAGATTACATCGAACTCACCGATCTGCCGCTGGTGCGGCAGCTGGTAACGCGCGGTATCCTGAATGTACCCCACAAGGTGCCGTCGTTCGAGCGCATTCAGAGCGAACTAAAAGACCCCGAAGGCCGTTGGTATTCGCCGATGCGGCCAATCGGTCTGATTGGGGTCAACACAGCATTGGTCAAAGATGGCGAGGAGCCGAGATCATGGATGGACCTGCTTGACCCAAAATGGAGGGGCAAGATTGGCATAGGCTCGCTCGACGCCGGCGGAGCGGCCTTCGTGTTTTACGCCTTCCTTAAAGAAAAGGTCGACGCGGACTATTGGAGCAAGCTCAAAGCACAGAATCCCCAAATCTATCCCTCTGCCGCGCCGACTGTTACGAATCTTTCGCGTGGTGAATATTCGGTCGCGTTTACCGGCGCACAGCAATTCATCTCGGCCGTCCGCTCGGGCGATCCGGTAAAAATGATCGTACCGAAGGAAGGGATTCCGAGTTATCCAACTTCGGGCGGCATCGTAGCGCGCACCAAGCGGCCCAACGCTGCCAAAGTCTTTTTGAATTGGTACACCAGCAAACGCGCCGGCGATTTCATCAAAGTCACGACCAGCTATCCTATCCACCCCGATGCTGTCCTGCCGGAAGCACCTGGGATCGCCTTGCCACCCCCGAACCAGCTCTGGAATATCAGCATCGAGCATTGGGAACAAATCCGCGTGCCCTACAGCGTGGAGTGGCGCAAGGTATTCGCTCAATAAATTCTGAATAACCAGCCACGCCTGATCCGGACGCCGGACTTGTCGCGATGGCCGCGGCCGTTACGATTCCGAGAGTCCGTTTGCCTTTGAGGATACCTCTCTGCAATAATCTTGCCGTGTAAACTATCCGCCGCGGCGGGGTCGGTCTATCCGGCGGTCAAAAACGAAAAAGAAGGGAAGTAACGCCGTGCAGGATATCAACGCCGCTCCCAAGCGTCGCATTATTAGCGTTCGAATTGGTGGATGGCTCCTTGCGGGCAATTCTGCACTCCTTCGACTGCACTACCGTCAACTACGCCGCTTACAAGCGGTCCATTCCGCTGAGTAATCCGTTGAAAGCCACCAAAAAGGAATGACCATGTCCGAGCTCTTGATCGAAACTGAAGGCCATGTCCGCGTCTTGACGATCAATCGCCCGGATCGCATGAATTCGCTCACTCCGGACCTCACGCGCTCGATTACAGAAGCATTTGTCGAAGCCAACAACGACCGGGATGTGCGTGCAGTCATTTTGACTGCCGTGGGCGATCGAGCGTTCTGCGCGGGCGCGGACCTCAGCTTAGCCGGGCGCAGGACGAGGCCGGCCAGCCCTATCGCTATTTCATGTCGCAAGTGAACCGGTTCGTCTTCGAGGTTATCCTCGAGACCTATAAGCCAACAATCGCTGCCCTCAACGGCCCGGCAGTGGCCGGTGGTTTTGAGATTTCAATCGCTTGCGATATGCGGATCGCCGCCGAGCACGTTACCATGGGCCTGCCGGAAGCAAAGCGCGGCCGCGGCGCACATTTCTCGACCATCATGCTGCCGCGCATTATCCCGCGCGCTGTTGCGCTCGAATTGTTGTTTCGCGGCGATTACATTTCAGCCGCGGAAGCGCACCGCTGGGGACTGGTTAATCGGGTAGTGCCGAAAGGCAAGACGCGCGAGGCTGCGCTTGAGCTTGCCCAAGCGATCGCAAAAAATGCCCCTGTCACGGTGCGCCGTATGAAGGAAACCGCAGTGAAATCGTCGGGGATGCCGTTTGCGGCAGCCATGCGCCTCGACGAGGGGATTAATCCTTACCTCGCGGAGGACCGCATGGAAGGCACGCGCGCCTATCTTGAGAAGCGCGATCCGGTTTGGAAAGGTAAGTAAGTGAAGGCATCCAATCTCGACGCTCTACGGTCGCTCTTCAATCCACGCGCTGTCGCCGTCATCGGCGTATCGGAAGATCGGGTCAAACGGGGGCGGCAGGTCATCTCAAATGTGATAAGCGGCGGTTTCGCGGGTGGCATTTACGGTGTTGCGCGTAACCTCAAAGAAGCTGACGGAGCACCCTGCTTCCCCAGCGTGACCGAGTTGCCCGAGGGAATCGACGTCGCATTTCTTTGCGTATCGGCCGACCAGACGGCTCGCACGCTACGACAATGCGCCGAGCGCGGGATCAAGGTCGCAATTGTGGCCGCATCGGGCTTTGCCGAGAACGCCGACCCGGCCGGTCTTGCGCGCCAAACGGAACTCGAACGCGCAGCCAATGATACCGGAATTCGAATCGTCGGCCCCAATTGCAACGGCATCTACAACGCGCGACGCAGTCTTGCACTCGGTTTCAACGCTGCGCACGCGGCGCGACTTCCAACCGGGCGCATCGCCATCCTGTCGCATAGCGGCGCGCTATTCGCCTCCATGGCGGCCTATCTAATGAAGCTTGGCGCTGGGATTTCCATCTTCGTGTCGTCCGGTAATGAGGTCGATTTCGGCTTGCTCGACTATCTCGATTATGCTCTCGACGACGAGGAGACCCAAACGATCGCGCTGTTGCTTGATTCCATCGCCGACGGCCAACGCCTCCGGTGTCAAGGCGAACGAGCGAGTGCGCTCGGCAAACGCATCGTGGCGCTCAAGGTCGGAACCAGCGAAGCAGGCGAACGTGCCGCACTTGCCCATTCGAGCAGGCTCGCCGGAAATGCGGGCGCCTATGCGGCGCTCTTTGAGGCAGCAGGCGTTGCCACCGCGTCGACACTGGAGGGCCTGATGACTACGGCCGCGCTTCTGAGTTTCTACGGAAGAGCGACGGGTGGGCTCGGCCTCTTTACCAATTCGGGTGCAGGTGCTGCCATGTTGGCCGATCTCGCTTCCGCCCGCGACATAACGCTGCCTGACTTTGTTGACGACACACGTCGGCGTCTCGACGGCTATCGCAGCTTCTCTCGCTTCGGGAATCCCATCGATATCGGCGTATTCGAACGCGGGCAAGGCGGCTCGCTGAGTTCGATACTCGCCTCCGATCCCGGCCTCGGCGCCGTTATGGCGGTAATGAACCCACTCAATCCAGACGCGGGATCGCCCGGTGTGATGGAAGGGTTGGCCCAGGCGCAGCAATCGTCTGGCAAGCCGTTCGTCGTGGTGGCCCCGGGCGGTTACCCGCCGCAAATGCACGCACGTTATGAAGCGCTTGGCTTGCACTGCTTTCCGGATACCGCGATGACGCTGGAAGCGATGAATGCTCTACTCGCGAAGCCCAATGCGATCGCAAATCAAAGACAAACTGAATTTCGGATTCGTCCTGCGGCAGCTGACAGCGATCATCTGATGGCACTGAGGCGGCCGCTGACCGAACCGGAGAGCTTACGTTTGCTCGAGACCTTTGGCTTGTCCACGGTGGCGACAGTCACATGTTCGTCTCTCGAAGCCGCGATACATGCCGCGGAGAACCTCGGCTGGCCGATCGTCGCGAAGGCAGTAATCGAAGGCGTGGCGCACAAAACGGAGGCCGGATTGGTCCGCCTCGACATCCGCGATCGCGACGCACTGGCGAAGGCCTATCGAGACTTCAACGCGCCGCCGAAGCTCGCCGTTCAACGTTTCGTCAAGGGTGACGCCGAGGCGATCGCCGGCATCACCCGTGCGCGTGATGTAGGTCCAATACTGTTGGCTGGTCTAGGCGGCATCTATGCCGAGGCGCTGCGCGAGGTGACTATGTGGGCGCTGCCGACAGGACGCGAGGAGATCGAGCAGAAGCTCGCCTTAAGCGCCCTCGGCCGTCTGCTCACAAGCTCGCGCTGGCGGCACGGCGGCACGCGTGACGCTTTCATCGACGCGCTATTGGCTCTGCAGGAGTTTTCGCTCTGGGCGGCCGAACGTGTGGCTGCGGTCGATGTCAATCCGCTGCTCCTCTGTGCCGATGGAGCAATCGCTGTAGATGCGCTCGTAATTCCAACAGCGGTCGGCGAGACAACAAACTCCTCTCATTCGTATTCGGCTGAGAACTTCAACAAAGCCAAACCCGTTTTACGGAGCAGCAAGAAATGAGCAATTTACCGAAATCCATCGAGATCTGTGAGAAGGGCCCGCGGGAGGGGCTTCAGATTGAACCAGGACCGATCCCGACAGCAGACAAGATCGCACTGATCGACGCATTGTCGGAGACCGGATTGAAGGACATCCAAATTGTGTCCTTCGTCAATCCAAAGCGTGTGCCGGGGTGGGCCGACGCCGACCAAGTGGTGGATGGCATCCGCATCCACCAGGGTGTGCGATACACTGGTCTCTATCTAAACGAGAAAGGACTTCGAGCCAGCAATCTCGCACCGGGACCGCCTCGGCTTTAAGGAGGCGATCATTCTGTCGGCGTCGGAAAAATTTATGCTGCGCAACCAAAAGGTCAATTTCGAGGAGAATGACAAGATTTAGGATCGTCTCGCCGCGATCCTGACGGCCAACGGGCTCCCAGTTGAAAGCGCGCTGATCCAAGCCGCCTTCGGCTGCAATTTCGAAGGTGACATTTCCGTCGAGCGACTCGTAGCGACTATCGAGCGCGGATTCGTTATCGCTGCCAAACACAACTCGACGGTTAAGCGTGTGGCTCTCAATGACACGATGGCCTGGGCAACTCCGGAAGGCGTCAAACGGACCGTTGGTGCGCTCCGCGAGCGCTGGCCTGAACTTCAAATCACTCTGCATTTTCATGATACCCGCGGCCTCGGCATGGCGAACACCTATGCTGGATTGGAAATGGGAATTGACAGCTTCGATTCCTCCGTCGCCGGCCTCGGTGGCTGTCCGTTCGCCGGTCATAAAGGTGCCTCCGGAAATGTTTGCACGGAGGATTTGGTCTTTCTCTGTGACGAGCTCGGTATCCACACCGGTGTCGACCTCGAAAAGCTTATTGCAGCCGCGGTCTTGGCTGAGAAGGTCGTTGGCCATCCGCTCCCCGGCTCAATCATGCGCGGTGGCCCACTTGAGCGCTATCGAAAATCCTTGGCGGCCGAAATGGTACATTGACCGGCGGCACCACCGCTTCACCTTCAGGTAACGTCTCGGGTGAAGATCGCAAGCAAGCATGCTTAAACACCGACTTCAAAAATAGAAGAACCAATGGGAGCGATCCCCAATGAAACTTCCTCGCCGTCATTTTCTGCATCTATCCGTCGGAGCGGCCGCACTGCTAGTCCTTCCACGGCGCGCGGTTGCAGTTTCCTATCCGAGCAGGCCGGTGCACATTATCGTCGGCTTTCCGCCGGGGGCTGCGTCTGACATTACCGCCCGTTTGATCGGTCATTGGCTCTCTGAGCGACTTGGGCAGCAGTTCATTGTCGACAACCGACCGGGTGCCAACGGCAATATCGGCACGGAAGCTGTCGCGAGAGCGCCGGCGGACGGCTACACACTCCTTATGATGACTAGCGGGATGGCGAGCAATGCGGCGCTCTATAATAATCCCAGCTTCAATTTGATTAGGGACATCGCTCCGGTCGGAGGGGTGAGCCGCATTCCTTTCGTCATGGAGGTCAATCCGTCGGTGCCGGCCACCACGGTTCCGGAGTTCATCGCCTATGCCAGGGCGAATCCTGGAAAGCTCAATTTCGGCTCATCCGGCAACGGGGCTGGGTCTCACCTAGCGGCGGAACTATTCAAATCAATGACCGGAGTTGAGATGCTTCACGTCCCCTATCGCGGCCCAGCGCAAGCACTCACTGATCTGATAGCCGGGCGGGTACAGGTGATGTTCGATGTGTTAACATCGTCGATAGCCCATATCAAAGGCCACGAAGTGCGCGCCCTCGCGATAACCACTTCGATGCCGTCGGAAGCACTACCGGGCATTCCGACCCTGGGCGAGTTTGTTCCGGGCTATGAGGCGAGCGGATGGATCGGCGTCGGCGCGCCAAAGAATACGCCTGCCGAAATCGTGAATAGGCTCAACGATGAGATCAATGCAGGGCTTACCGACCCAAAGATGAAGGCGCAGCTCGCTGATCTGGGCGGCTCACCGTTCGTCGACTTGCCCGCCGAATTGGGCAAATTCATTACCGACGAAATCGACAAGTGGGGAAAGGTTATCCGGGCGGCAAACATCAAACCTGATTGACTGGCGAGCCGCGCCGATGCTTGCCTAATCGCTGGAGATGGTACGCTCGGCATAGCCGTTTATTTGCTGGGTGTTCCGTCATCCATTCGCAAATCATCGGCTGAATGGGAACTGCGCAGGTATCCGATAATGTCGGGCTTGATGCCACGTCGTGCGAACAGGGCATCGCGCGATTGGTGGGCCCTCTGCCGGATCTTCCTTCGTGAGGCAAGGGACCACTAGAAATATGAGTGCTGGTGGAGCTTTTGATTTTGACATTCGCTTTGCCGATTCCCGGCTAGGCGGGTAGCGAATGTTAAATCCGCTCCACTGGCGTCGGCGCCGACCTTTGCTGTCGGTCAAATGCGGCCTTTTGGCCATCCAGAACTACGCTTCACCATTCAAGGGCTTGACTGACGCTTCTCGGCTCAACGGTTCTACCAACACTTGAATTACCCAGTCTAGGAGAACATGGATTAAGCGCTGATAATCGGCACTATCGGAAGTGATTTACGTTTCAGCGAAAAAAAGATCAAGCAGCATCGTCAAATGGGGCGTCGACCAGCGTCACGGTCGCCTTCGCCGCAGGGGTCGATACGACGGCGATCAATCCAAGGCGCTGACTGTGTAGATGCCGAGCCTCAAAAGGTGGTTCGCGTTCGGCCCAATCTGCCGTTGGCTGTTCTAGCAGCCACGCCAGCATGAGGCCTGCGCAAATTGCAGCGGTCGCGGTGAGAAGCAGCTGGCGGGTTCTTTGACGGGAGTGATAAAGCCGGTTGGCGCAACGCCATTGCGGCGCAATCCTTCAGTGACCGTCACTTCGCACAATGTTGAAATCGTAAACTGCCTATTTTGATAATTTGAACAAAGGCCCCTCTTCGCAATGATTTAATGCCAAACGCCGGATGATCCGTAGGCAACGACCGTAGCCTTAGTTCCCGAACGATCCTCCAGTCGGATGGTTCGACCCAAGATTTACCTGCAGGATCGACCACTTTTTGCAGGATCGATCACTTTACGGATCAAAACTCGAATGAGCGGTTACAACATCCATCTGGTTGGCAGCATTCCGCTGCCCAACGCTGCCGAGGTGTTCGAGACTGTGAGCGCGGCGCTAGGCCCACAGCTGCTTCGCATTCCGGACGGCGAAACCGGAGAGCGGGCAGGATGGATGGGATGGCTCGGCTCGGATTTCCAATCCCATCCCGACCTCGAGCCGACCGATGAAACATTCCAACCGCACGCGGCGGGACGCAGCACGATTTCGCTATCGCTTGAAGCCGTCGGCACGGTCGAAACAGATTGTATTCGACAATCTGCGCCACGCGAGCGTCGCGACCGAGTCCTGACGACGCATTCGTGCGGCTGAGAAAAGCCGGCAAGATTCCATCGCACTGCCGTTACCAGTTCGCCATGGCCCATCCGATCTCGGTGGCGAACCATTACGCCGTCGCATCGGCACAGGACGCGATTGAGCATGCCTATGAAGCCGGACTCGTCCGGCAGATCAGCAAGATGCTCGCGGTGATCCCGCCCGAAGACCTGGCGATTTAATGGGACCTGGGATCAGCCGTCTTTGCACCTCTGCAGCTTGGTGCGCCGACCCGTCACGGCGCGACCAAACAAGAAATGCTGCAAACGATTTGTGCCTCGTGCGTTCGCATCGGCAATGCGGTACCGGCCGGGGGTCGACCTTCTGTACCATCTTTGCTACGGCGATTCCGGTCATCGTCACGCGATCGAGCCGGTTGACATGGGCGATATGGTTGAGCTCGCGTCCCAATTGTCTTTAGCGATTGCCCGCCCCATTCAGCTCTTTCATATGCCGGTTCCGCGTGATCGCGACGATCGCCGCTACTTCGAGCCACTGGCCAAGCTGGCGATGCAACCGCAAACTCGCGTGAGCCTCGGTCTCATCCATATGACCGACGGCAAGGCTGGCGCAGAGCGACGACTTGCCGTAGCCGAGAAATATCTCGCCGATTTTCTTATCGCCACTGAATGCGGATTTGGCCGCCGGCCGCCGGAGTCCATACCCGCGCTGTTACAGCTTCATGCGACTGTGGCGGGCCTCGGGGGCCGCTAACGGCGCTCGGCGCCCTGATCACGGAGAATATGATGAGACTATCACGCCGCACGCTGCTCCGATTCGCGGGCGCTTCGCTTGCGCTATCCTCAAGCTCGGCGCACGCGCAATCCCATCCTAATCACCCGATCAAATTCATTTTGGCGGAGGCAGCTGGATCGTCCAACGACGTCGTCGCTCGGATCATAGCGCAGCCCCTCGCATCGATCCTGGGTCAGGGCGTGATCGTGGAGAACCGTCCCGGCGGCGGCACCTTGGTCGGGGTCCGCGCCGTTGTAGAGGCGCCGCCCGACGGGTACACGCTCCTCGTCTCCAGCAGCAGCGCGCTTATCACGACCACTTTGCTCAACAAGAACGATATCTACGACCCAAACCGCGATCTTACGCCGTGGCGGCCTTCGGTGAAGCGACGACGGCCTCGTGTGTCAAATCGCGCCAAAAATTTGGGTGCCGATTGACAGGCGTCAACATGACAGTTGGCACAACGGGGATGTGTCACCACTGCTTCAATTCTCTTCTAGGCCTTCAGCCCCTCGGAACGGCTGACGCTGCCCCGCGACAGCACATCCTTGGCGACCTCTCCTTTGGCCAAGACGAATCCCGTGAAGAGTCGCAATTGATGAAGCGACGAACGCGACCCGGTTGGAGAACAAGGTCTCACTCGGCTTCGTCGAGGGGCTCAACTACAAAATCCGCGTGCTCCAACGCCGCGCCTACTTGCGTGACGCTGGCTTTGCTGAGCTGAATCAATTGTTAGCAAGGCACCCGCCTTGCCCAAAAAAAGCCCCCGCAAACGACGCCCAGCATCGCTGGGGACATGACCGCTTCGCTTTCACAACGCTATCGCGTTGCCAACATGCCCACAGCAACAACACCAACAGCAGTAGATGAACAAAATTTGATGAAACTCACCAACTCGATCGCGCGATGATGCAGGAAACTGAGGGTCTATATGATCAGAAACTAAGTATTTTCTGTGTCTGACCGGATCAAAAAGACTCTACTAAAACGCACTTAACGATACATCTAACCAAAATTGATGTAATAACTTGCTAGGTATTCATGCAAAGCTAGCAAGTTGACGGTTTTATTTTTGATCGTTGTCAGTCTTGTTTTAGATTGTCGACATCGGTTGATTTGATTGGTGGTGACTGTGGCTGGGAAGCAAGCCAAGATCCTATCGAACGAAAACATAGACGACTTGCTGCTGTTTACCGAGACCACGCGGCAGCCACTGCGCAACAAGGTCATCATACTGTTGTCAGCGAAGGCAGGGCTGCGGGCCGGCGAGATCGCAAAGCTCACCTGGGACATGGTGACCGACCCAAGCGGTCGGATCAGTGCGGTCATCGAACTCCCAGATTTTGCGGCAAAGAAGGGGAGCGGTCGGGTTGTCCCGTTACATTATGACTTGCGCTGCGCCCTGGCGGAACTGCGCGTCATCACCAATGCCTCCGGGCCCGTCATCGTGTCGGAACGAGGCTGGCCCATGGCGCCGCTGAGTATCGTTGTCTGGTTTGCCAATGCTTACCGCATCACGGGGCTCGATGGGTGCTCATCGCACTCAGGTCGGCGGACCTTCATTACTCGGGCCGCGCGACTAGCCCATCGGGCGGGCGGCTCCTTGCGCGACGTCCAAATTCTCGCCGGCCATCGATCGATCCAAACCACCCAGCGATACATCGACGGCGATTTCGACGCCCAACGCAAGCTTGTCTCAATGATCTGAGCTGAGCCTTGGACCGTTTCGGCCCGTGGCGCGATGCTCGTGTCGAGCAAAAGAGGGTACTGTTGTCAGAGGTCATTTCATGGAAACAAGCTCCAACATCCCGGCTCAATTGGTTTATCCAGTCAAAATCGTTCGGGCTATTTGTAGCCTTGCAGGGCCGTCGTCTTTTCTTGACGATATTCGAACGGATCTGCACGGCTGTGGGATCAGTCGGGCCGTCAGCGACCACGACACCCCTGCCCTGTTTGACTGGCTGATCCGGATCCTGAGCTTTCAAGGCATCTCAGATTTGGTCGCTTCGGGATACATGGAACAACATGGCGCGGTGCGCTGGGCGGACATTGTGGAAGCTGTGTCACACAAGCCCTCGTGCCCAAAGCTCGGTGGGTACTGGCGGTTCTACGACTGCCAGTATCGGAAAAGCTCTTTCACCTGCTCTGAGCTCGGCCATATCGATGCCTGTCCCCTGACCCGGCATCCACTGCGCAACGGCCACCTGAACCAGATGGCGTACAGCCTCTTTTTCTTTATTCGGGACGTTGCAGACGGCGATTTCGTCAACTGGATCGATCGGCAATTGGACCATGCCGAGACCCACTCAATCAACTGTCTCGATGATCTTCGTGACCCGCTGATTAGTCATTTGCGGAACGTCTACGGGGTTTCTGACAAAGTCCTGGCTATGGCGTTGTCCCAATTGCTGCTCGGGGTGGGCAAACGAAAACCGCGGTGGTTCAAAATCGGCGCAACCTTCGTGGCGATCGACACGCTAGTCCACAATTTCCTGCACCGGACCGGGATCCTGCATCGGCTTTGCGCTGATCACCCCTACGGGGCGAGATGCTATGGGCCAGGTGGGTGCGCCTCAATCGTCAGCTTGATCGCCACTCACATCGATGCGCGACTATTCAATCCGAAATTCCCAACAATATTCCCGCGGTTCGTACAGAGCGCGATCTGGCGCTATTGCGCGCAGAATGGCCTCAATGTGTGCAACGGCAATTTCATTAATGACGACAATCGTTGCGACAACGCGCATTGCCAAATCTATCGCAGCTGCGATCGGCTTGCATTGCGCAGTGTTAACGATAAAAATATAGCATATTCAATGTCTTAGTTCGAGTATTGACATGCTACTATAGGTTGTATAATCTAATCATACGCTTCGCCGTCTGACGCAGCGGCGTTCGGCGCAACCTCTAGCTCGGCCTCGGCCACCACCAGAGCCGGGCGAGCGAAGCGCTGACCGCGAACTCCCCTGGGACCCGTTGAGGGTCCCTTTTGATTCCTAAGGAGCCCTACACCATGAGTGCAAGAGCAAAGCATCCCGACATACCTGCGGTTGCCCCTGTTGTTTTGTTCGGCATTGACAGCAGCGGCAAGCCGAAAGGTGCGCGCTTTGGCAAGGACCATGCCGGCTTGGCGATCAAAGCCGCGAACCAATTACAGCTGCGGGTCCTCCCCAGTACTGATCCAAGCGTGGCCGATATCGTGGCTCAGCTGCCGGTCGGCCGGGTTCACGCAACAGGGAAAATGTTTGTGCCGTTTATTCGACGCGACCTGTACGATAAGATCGTTGCCGCCGCCCCTAAGGACGAAACCCAGCAACCAGTGAGCCCGCCCCCAAACAGCGGCGATGTCGGGTCGAAGCCACCAGGATCGCCCGCTAACTTGCCGAAGACTTGGCAAGAGATCGGCATCGGTCACCTGGTTGTGGCCCAGGAAACCCCCGAAGATGGCTGGTACGAGGCAATTGTCGCCGAAACTCATGGCGATACGCTCACATTGCGATGGCGCGACTACCCGCGTGAGCGTCGAATTGTACGCCACCGCAATCGGCTCGCCCTGCTTTACCCAGCAGCTAGGGAGCAGACAGGTGGCGCGAAGTCGCCGAAGTCTGAAACCAAAACGGACAAAGACAAACCAACCACTGTCGATCGTGGCGCAAACCCGCAGGGACTCCCAGCCGACTGGCAACACATCGATGTTGACTGCCTCGTTCTAGCCAAATCGGACAGCCCTTGGGGATCCTGGTGTGAAGCCATCCCAGCCGAAAAAGCCGGTGACGAGTTCAAGCTTCGCTGGCGCGACAACCACGGCAACGTCCCGCCGATCACGCGATCTCGGTACGACTTGGCGCTACTCTGCCCCAACGCGGCCTAAGGCGGCCGCCGGGGACTTGATCTGCTAGCACACAATCCTCACATGGCCCGCAGATCGGAGCGGCGAATTCCACAGTTCTGCGGGCCGCTTCAACCTCAACAATCCTCATCTTCAACGGCGCCGTTCGGCTTTCGCTTACGCACGAAAGCGCGCATCCGGCGTAACCAGATTCAGGAGACACGACAATGACGACGATTACCAAAACCGATCAGATCCGCACGTTGAACGACAGCCTGCGGCAGGACTTCAGCGAGGGCAGCGCCGTAATCACGACTGGCGTCGCCGCCTTGGGCGCCGAGGCGGTCGCTCGCATTGTTAAGACGATCGCGGTATTCGACGACTTTTGTCACGCCAATGACCCGTTCGAAGAGCACGACTTCGGCTCATTCGATGCAGATGGCCACACGATCTTTTTCAAGATCGACTACTATGATCCCACACTCATCAATCATTCGGCCGATCCAGCCGACCCTGCAATCACAAAACGTGTCATCACCATCATGCTCGCTGACGAATACTAATTCGGCGGTAGTGTCCAGAATTTTTCGCATATGTGGAACGGCCCGCTAGGCAAGGGCTTTTTTCAGACGGTTCATCGCGCAGGAACGGTGCGGTCATATGTCCGGCCTTTCAGCGCGGCTTGCACCGCTGGCCTCGATGAAGTCCGCGACGCGAGGGGCTGATCACATTTGCGCGCTGTGAGCGCAGTGCGAAAGGCGGCCGTCTCGCTTCGGGATTTCGTCCCCGTGGAATCATCGTCTGCTCGTGCACCTCGCCTCTGACGGCTTCTGCGCCGGTCAGCCTGTTCGGATCAGCTCAAGACCTCACGCGCTCACGGCGCCGGTTGCTGCCTCCAGGCCGCGGCAGGCATCGGAGATGATCAACCGCACGCCTGTGAGGCCACGATCGACCAGGTGCCGCAGAAACGCCGACCAGCCGGACTTATCCTCCTTGGCGCCCTCGCAGATGCCCAGAATCTCGCGAAAACCCTCGGAATTAACGGCGCTCGCCACCAGCAGCGAGACATTGCGCACTTCGCCGGCCCACGTCCGCTTCATCACGATGCCGTCGAGATACAGATACGGATGCTCGCCTTCGATGCGCCGGTTCCGCCAAGCTTCGATCTTGGCGTAGATCTTCTTGTTGAGGTTCGACACCGTGCTCGGGCTCACCCGCGTGCCCCACAGCGCCTCGGTGATGTCTTCCACCCGCCGCACCGAAATGCCCGCCAGATACATCTCGATCAGCGCTTCCTCGACCGAGCTCTCCCGCCGCCGGTAGCGCTCAATGATTGCCGTCTCAAAGGTTTGCCGCCGCAACTTCGGTATCTTGAGATTGACGTCGCCCGCACTGGTCTGCAGCGTCCGCTCGTAGCTCCCAGCTCGCGTATCCCGTCGAGCTTGACTGCGCTCGTAACGTCCAGCCCCGCATAACTGGTCTGCCTCAGCATCGAGCATGGCATTCAATGTCTCTTCCACCGTGCCACGAACCATCTCGCCAAGATGGTCGCGTATCCGCGCTTCATCGATCTGGATCACCTGGCCCATCGGCTTCTCGTCGCTCATCGCTTGCTCCTTCATTCTAGAAGAAGCCGCCACCTCTGAAAGTGCGAAAGATTCTGTACGTTATCAGCAGAATGCCTTCATCGAGAGTTTCAACGGCCGACTGCGCGACGAACTGCTCAACGAGACGCTGTTTGTTTCGCTCAGTCATGTCCGCGAGGCTCTGGCGATCTGGAAAGACGACTACAACACCGTGCGGCCACACAGCGCGCTCGGCAATCTGCCACCAGCCGTCTATGCCAAAGTCAGCGCTCCCGAAATGCAACGGGACGGGACGCTGCGCTACATCAAGGGCTCCGCGCCCCGTCCCGTTGCACCACCGAGCCAACAGCGCTCAAATGAAGCCAGGACTTTTCCCATCGGCGGATGACACAAGGGGCTCAGGTCAGGACCGACATCGCTTCCTTGTGATGTGGGAGGTGCAGGCTCGACAGGCGCCGCGTTAGTTGCAGCCCTTGCTAAAACAGGGATTGAACGCCCAATTCACAGGCATGATACATCATTCTAGCCAATAGCCAGGGGACCGTCATGGCAAAGGATACCAAACCCTTCGAAGATTTGAGCGCGAACGCGGAGCGGGCTGTACAACAAACCGAGCAAGCCGCAAGGCAAACCGTGGCGCAAGCTCGGGGAGCATTGGATCACTATTTCGACTTTATGCAGAAGGCAGTTTCGTCCTTTCCTTCGGGCGGGACAGAGTTCGGCGAGAAACTTAAGAGCTACACGGAGGAAAACATCTCATCCGCACAGGAATTCATTGACAAGCTAAGCCGAGCTAAAGATTTTCAAGAGGTCCTTGGAATTCAGACCGAATATATGCAGAACCAGTTGAATGCATTTGGCAATCAGACAATGAGCCTGAGTGAGGCATTTACGAAGTCGATAACAAAAGAGGTCAAAATGCCTTTCAAGAGCTTTTGATTCCGCGTGACCTCTTCACACTGCCGTTTATGCGTTGGGCTACGTGCCATCACAGGGCCGTTAGTCTCCTCCCTCAAGATGGAAGTCATTAACCCTGGCGTCTCCCACTTGATGCGCGTCGCATCATTAGGCTCTGAAAGCGCTCCGTATTGCTAAAACAAGCCGAGGTTTTTGATCGCGGTCGGCAGCGATTGGGACTTGTGCGTCTTGCAGTAGGCCATGACCTTCGCGGAATTTCCCTGAAAGCGGTCATAGTTCAAGATTTTACTATTTGCGGCCGCATTGTAATAACCGCTCAGCCAAAAGCGGACGAAATCCTGCTCCTCTGGACTGTATCCGAGCCACCCTCCGCAAGTGATCTTATTCATATCTACCCTAATCTGAGCCACACCTGGCTGCGAAGCAGCCACCAGCAAAGATACTGTTACGAAAAGAACATTCCGTTTCATGGCTTTTCTCCAGAGTCCAAAATGTCACTGCGGGCCGATCGCGGTCTGCAAGGCGTCCATCACGCTTGCTTGCGGATGGTATTGGCACCACGATTTGTAATTCGCGATATTTTTCTGGTGCGCGAGCACATCCACAAATGTCCTGCGGGTCTGATAACTGTACCAGCCACTCATCCACGCAGAGAAGTCACGCGACATTGACGGCGACATTGCTAGATATTGGCTGCATGTAAGCGCGGCCATATCGATGGTGACCTGTGCATTGGCAGCCACTGGAAGAAGCAAGACTGCAAGCGCTGTAATCAATCGAAGCTTCATTTTGCTCGTCCTTTTAGATACTGCACCAAGGTTCCAGGGTTCTCAGACACGGCCATAGAAGGCAACGAGTATCTTGCGCACAGAGATAGGTCAACGATGATCTGGCACACCCGCAAATACGATTGGAATAGTTATTCCTTTTTGCCAGAGTTGAAGGGTTGCGACCGATCGGCAATTTCGTAGGAAAGCTCCGGGACAAGGCCCAGGATTTTCTCTGTTTAACCCGCGGACGTATTGTCCCGACAAATAATTCCATATAAAAAAGCGTTCTTATTAAAATTGGGAGATCACATCGTGAAGAAAACAAAAAAGAGACGCAGCTGGACGAACGAGGACGTTGGTAAATTGAAATCGGCGGCTCGCAAAAAAATGCCCGCTGGTAAAATTGCCAAAACGTTGAAGCGTAGCGAAGGTGCCACGCGACAAAAGGCATTCAGTATGGGGCTGTCGCTCGATTCGCGCTAGGAAATGCCGAGACGCTTGCGCTAAAGCAAAAGAGCCCTGGCCCAGTTAAGGGCCAGGGCCAAGCAGAAGGTTCACATCGGGCTTCAAGTCCGAACGAAAGAAAGCCCCAACCGTTACGGCCGAGGCGCTGCGCAGAGCTTGAATGAAGGCGAGCCCCCAAGGGTGCCTTCGGGTTAATCGATCGGATCACTGGCCGTGGCTGGCCAAGACCTGCTGGCATGAGCGGCTAATTTTCCCGCGATTGCGTTGCAAGCACCCGAGAATCCCCAGAACATCGTCGGCGTTGGCGTCTACCTCAGCCTTGCAATAGCGGATGACATCAGGATGGCAGGCCGCACGTTCCTGGTCATTGCCTTTTCCGAGAGATGCAGGCGGCGGTTGAGCTGGAAATTGTGCCATGGCAGCCGATGCAGCGGCCAGCACAAGAACGGTCAGGCTCGCTAGGCGCAGCATAATTCCCCCTTTTTTCGGGGCATCCAGCCCGCCCATGTTTCGTTTGAGCTTAACACGAATTTTTTTGGGAACCGCGTCAATACGCGAGTGCCGGCAATTGAAATATCGGGAGTGCCTTCGATGCCACACCAAGATTCGCCGTAGGAGTATCGTGAAACTGGTTACGGACTTGCCGGTCACGACGTGAAATTCTGGCCTTGTTGCAGCGCGTGATCCCGTCGGAGACGGAGCGGATGGTATCGGAATCGGAAGACGGCAATTCATTTCTTCACTCAGCGGCGCCGCACTCGCTGGGCCGCTGGCGCAGATCGCTTATCCATCCCGTTCGATCAAGATTTCTCGTTCCGGCCCCACCCGCAGACATCACTGATCTATCAGCGCGCTCTTATCCCTGACGATACCGAAAGGTGGGCCAAGGTGATCCGGGCGGCGAACATTCTGCAGGTGTGTAGTCTTTGGGGAGGCTTCAGTCCTTCCAGAAATTCTTGAACCGATCGGGCGCCATTTCGGTGTACCGCACCGTGTGCATGATGTTTTTGTGCCCCATGTAGTGCTGGAGAGCCCGGGTATCATGACCGTCATTGGCGAGCTTGTAGCCGGTGGAATGCCGGAGCATGTGGGGATGGATCGGGAATGACAGCTTTGCGGCCTCTCCGGTGCGGGCGACTGTTTTCAGGAATCCCGCAGTTGTCGCCGGCCCGCCACGCTCGGTGACAAAAACGTACGGAGACTCCATGTTATCGCGTCGTAGCTGACGTAGTGCGCGGATTTCCTTACCGCTCAGCGGATGGACGTTATCGATCCCGCCCTTGGCGCGTCGGACATGCAGCCGGCCTGTATTCAGATCAATCTGGTCCCACCGTAAGCCGCACACTTCGGAAGCGCGCAGCCCATGGCGGTATGTGATCAGGATCATGGTAGCGTCGCGATGCCCATAGCGGGACCGTTTGCGCGCCGCGTCCTGAAGCCGCTCGATCTCCTTTTCGGTCAGGTATTCCCTAGGCCGAAGCTCGGAATTGGGGGCTCTGCGGGGAACTGGACATTGGCCTTTTTTCCAGAAAGCCCCTGGTGAGCCACGAAGCGGGCCGGCTGGCTGGCAAAATCCGAACAAGTGCAATCGGTTGGTATGACTCCAGTGTTATGCGCCGCAATGAGGCGCTCGAAGCACGCTGAAGGCGCCGGCCCGTCCTCCGCTGCTCAAGCCAGGGATTTCGACGAACTCAACCGGGCGGAAGGCCCTGGCCGTGACATCGCAACGAGACGCGTCTCGACACGGATGAAACGCGTTTCACCTTGTCCCCCCCCCCGAGCTGAGACGCGTCTCGGTCGTCGAGCCTAGATTGGGATGTTACCGCCGTGATTTACGCAACGAGATGCTGGAGGTGCACTGGTTGCTCGGGCACATCCGCCTCTGTGCATGCGCAGGTTTCGGAGTCCTCGGACTTCAGATCAGCCTCAATGTCACCGAGGACGCTGCGCCCTTGTCGCAAGCCGAGCTTCGGCCCGCTGCGGCTTTTTGCGTGGGAACTAGAAGAAGCCTGTCGCTTTTCTAATTGTTGGGATGGCGAAGCGTGCGCGGACCGTCTGCTTCCCGCCCAGGAAGCTCCGCGCGGCTCGTGGAGCTTCCTCCTTCAAAAAGGGAGTGCGCATCAGAAAAGCGTTTCGGGAGGCATCCACGCCAATCGACGCAGATTACCACCTTCGGGCGGCGAGGACGCTCATTCGACTCATGCGAACAACGGGCGATGCCGGGGTTGCGAGGGCATTCGCGCGAGAAGCCAATCGGCATATTACTCTTGCGGAGAAGGCTGCCGGCAACGGTGTCGGGGGATCAAAAAAAGCAGAGAAATTTCTGAAACCAGACGCTTGGCTCTGATTTGTGAGCAATTTTACCAGTTGCGGCTTCGATTCTCATTTTCTCATTGCTAAGCGAACAAAAAGAGCGTCTAGTTTTATCCATCTTCGTAAAGACAGGCGGGACCGTTTCCCCCTAAGTGCTGCCAACAAAACTGCGACCTACCGAAGTCGCCGCTCAATAATTGGCAGCCAGTGCCATCGGTAGGCACAAGTTCGATCTAGCACACTTATTCCTTTCGAATCGCGGGTGCCCGCAGCATCTGCGTCCTGAAGATTTGCGCACTGCCAGGGTTGCGATTGCTGAGCTGTTGATCAGGCAAGACCATCCCATACCAGCCTTGGGTAAGGCCCAACAAAGGGAGATCGTCCGATGACGCCAAAGAGCCGCTTGAACGGCGGTGACGAATACCCGCCCAGTCGCCCTGGTTCGATTACCTTCCTTTTTGCCGCGGCAGTTATCGCCGCCGGCGTGGTAATTGTGAATTGGGAGGCGGTATCAGCGCTAATGCTTTTGCCCCAAATCAAGAGCGGCCTTGGTCTCTGAGTTTCGAGCAGCACAATGACCACTCCCCATTACATCAATGAAAATAAATCCGACATGCACGGCATCAAGCCTGGCTGGTACGCGATTGAGCATGACGGCAACCTCTCTTCTGGACCTTTTTCCGGCCGCGAGGAATGCGTCAAGAGAACCACTCCGCCAACGAACGAGGCGATGGCGTCTAAGTTGCAAGGCGGGCCGTATTGAAACACTCCCTATCCGCCAGCTTCCGACTTAGATGATGTGCACCAACGCAGGCCCCCATGCCGATCAGGCACGACGGCATATTAGCCAGCCGTGCTTCGACCTGGCCACGCGACCACTTCTGGCGCAGCACAATTGCGCCGCGGCTATCGAGGCCGACGATATGGAACGAGTTCTTGCCGATATCGATGCCGATGACGGCGACCGGGTTATTGAGAGTCTGAAACATGGTGTGCTCCTCGTCTTTGGCGCCCGAAACCGGCATCAAAACCATTGGCCGCAGTGCACAGCTAATGTCGCTTAATGGAATGTCCGGCTGTGCTCCTGCCCGGCCAGTGATTGAAGCTGGCAAGGGGCCTATTAAAGTCACTCATTTGGGCCGATACAATGCCGTCTCCTGAGTTTGAGGGTGAGCATGAAACGGCGAGAGTTCATCATGCTTCTTGGCGGTGCGGCGGTCGCACGGCCGTTTACTGCGCGTGCGCAGCAGCCCGATACGGTGCGGCGAATTGGAGTCCTCACCAATCTGTCCAAGGAGGATCCCGAGGGGCGAGCCCGCGATGAGGCGTTCGTCGAGCGGCTTCGGCAACTGGGCTGGAGCCAAGACCGCAACCTACGGATCGAAGAACGCCGGACTGGCGGCAGTGCAGACCTCGCGCACAAATATGCAGCCGAACTGGTGGCGCTCGCCCCAGACGTCATCGTGACCACCGGCAGCGCGGGTCTCATACCGTTGCTGCAGGTGACACGCACGATACCGATCGTCTTCACCATCGTGCCCGATCCAGTGGGTGCGGGCTTTGTCGATTCCCTGGCCCGGCCTGGCGGCAACGCCACCGGGTTCAGCCAGTTCGAGTATGGCCTCAGCAGCAAATGGCTGGAATTGCTCAAGGAGGTCGCTCCGGGCGTGACCCGCGTCGCGGTGGTGCGCGAGCCAGGTCTCACCGCCGCGATCGCGCAGTTTGCGGCGCTGGAGGCGGTGGCGCCCTCGCTACATGTCGAGCTTGTGCCGCTCAATCTGCGCGACGGCGGCGAGATTGAGCGCGAGATTGATACGTTTGCACGCTTTCCCGCCGATGGGTTGATCGTGACCTCTGGCCCGCTCGCGGCGGTGCATCGCGATCTGATCATCCAAGCCGCGGCGCGGCATAGGCTGCCGGCGGTCTACGACACGCGCTACATGGCGACTGGTGGCGGGCTCATGTCCTACGGCCCGGATTTTGTTGAGCAGTACCGCCTCGCCGCCGGCTATGTCGACCGCATCCTGAAGGGCGAAAAGTCGGCCGACCTGCCGTGCAGGCGCCGACGAAATACGAGACGGTGATCAACCTCAAGACCGCCAAGGCACTCGGCCTGACTGTGCCGCAGGCACTACTCGCGCGTGCCGACGAGGTGATCGAATAGAGATACATTTTGCTGCGGTGCGTCGGTCGCTATTGGGCCCACTTCGTCGGTTGCCTTGTTGCAGCAATACGGTAGCTATCGGAGCAAGAGCGGAAGTTGACGGCACCCGCTCAGACCCGCGCTTTGACTCATCTCTGCCATTCCGTCCCGGGATTTGCTGTGATGCACAAACGCATTCATCGCAACGGTGTGGTAGGATGCGGTCCTCGGCCTGAGCGGGGAGTCTATGAGACGACGGCAATTCATTACGCTTCTCGGCGGCGCAGCGGCAACGTGGCCGATCGCGTCGCGGGGGCAGCAGGCCGGTATGCCGGTCATCGGGTTTCTTCACAGCGGGACGGCGGCCCCCTATGTCAATCGGGTGGCGGCATTTCATCAGGGTTTGAATGGAGCGGGATTTGTCGAGGGCAAGACCGTCCTCGTGGAATACCGCTGGGCGGAAGGCCGCTAGATCGGCTTCCCGTCTTCGCGTCTGATCTCGTTCGCCGCGCTGTCGACGTCATTGTCGCCGGCGGGGGCATCGTGACAGCGCCGGCCGCCAAGGCCGCCACGGCGACCATTCCTATCGTTTTCATAACTGGCGCCGATCCAGTCGCGCAGGGGCTCGTTGCCAGCCTGGCACGACCTGGAGGCAATATTACCGGCGTGAGTTTTTTGACTCAGGAGCTTGGCCCGAAACGCTTGAGCTTGCTGAACGAGTTGGCGCCGACGGGATCGAACGTGGCGGTGCTCGTCAATGCGCGAGATGCGGACGCGGTCACAGCCGCGAACGCATTGGAAGAGGCAGCCCATGCCGTAGGCAGACATCTCCACATCTTGGTTGCTCGCAACGCCGACGAAATCGACCGCGCATTTGAAACACTCACCCGCGATCAAGCGGATGCTCTTCTCGTGCAATCCGATCCGTACTTCACAAGCCGAGCAGCGCAAATCGCCCTGCTTGCGGTGCTTCACCGAATACCGGCCATCTTTCCCTCGCGCGAATACGCGGAAGCAGGCGGCATCATGTCATACGGCTCGGACGTTAGGGACGAATATCGGCAGGCGGGTGTCTACACCGCACGCATTCTGAAGGGCGAGAAGCCCTCGGACCTGCCGGTACTGCAGCCGACCAAGTTCGAGTTGGTCATCAATCTCAGGACCGCTAAGGAGCTTAGTCTCACCGTACCGTCGACGCTGCTCGCTCGCGCCGACGAGGTGATTGAGTAACCAAATTATTGATGACCCATCACGTCATTTCTGGCGGGTCATTTGCTGTGGTGCACAACATAGGCCGCGTGGCCGCTTGCCGCGCGCACACAACAGCCTTCACAGTCAATACGACGTCTTGCCATTTTGCTGCATGGAGAGAAAGCCCCTGGTGAGCCGAGAAGCGGGGCTGGGTGGAAAAAGCATGCAGAAGACGGGTCGTCCGGATTGAGGTGGACCCCACGGAAATCGAGGCATTGGTGAAGCGAGGCTACCTCGCGCTGGAAGCGAGGGGCGACTGGACCGCGATCGAGCATGCGGCAGCCGATGCACGAAATCCCTCTCCGTAAGTGACGCGTAACGGTCACGACTATTGCGGCCGATCGAACTCGTCAGGGGTATTCGGTTTCGCGGCAGATAAGGCCTTCACACCGCCTTCGGCGAGACGCGTCTCGGCAAAACGGAAACGTGTTTCAATCGTCGACCTGGCTTCTGCATCGCAGCAATCTACGGCCTATTCGATCACCTCGTCGGCGAGCGCGAGAAGTGTTGTCGGTACGGAAAATCCGGCGGCGTCGGCGGTCTTAAGATTGAGTGCAAATGGATAGTGTGTCGGTTCTTCAAATGGCAGATCGGCAGGCCTAGCGTCTTTGAATATGCGATCCACAATCGCGGCTTCACGTTCGACGCATTCCTTCAAGTCCGGCCCGTACGACATCAAACCGCCATCGGGGTCAGGAAACTATACTCGTAGATGGCTGGGACGCGGTGCTCCGCGGCAAAATCGAAAACGCGCTTGCGGTTGAGCACGGTCAGCGCATCTGCAACCATGAGGATGCCGCCGGGCGGCTCGCTGTTGATTGCCGCAAACGCCTCGCCAAAATCGTTTGGCTCGCGGACACCTAGCGCCTGCACCGTAATACCCAGCGATTGCGCCACTGCCGCGGAGGCCTGGTAGCGCAGCGTCATGCCGAGGTCGTCCTGTTCCACAACATCGCGACACGGCGGAGTGCCGGAGAAAACTTCGTGAGCAGCTCAAGACGTTTGGTAGTCAGCGTCGTTGCCACGTCCGAAATGCCCGTGACGCTGCCGCCGGACGGGCTAAACCATCGATCAATCCGGTAGCAACTGGGTCGCCAACGCCCCACGCCACAACGGTGGGAATTTTTGAGGCTTTGGCGACGACCGCGGCAGGGTAACCAACGCCCACGACCACCTCAACCTTTTCGGCCTTTAGCGCGGCCATGAGCTCGGGCAACTTGGCATTATCTCCCATCGCCCCACGCGCATCGTAGGTTAGGTTTTGTCCGAGCACGTAGCCCTCTCGCGCCAATGCGTCGATCAGGATTTTTCCGAACGGACTAGCTGACGCCAAAGGCAGAGCAGGATTGAGATCCTCCCGAGGCGATAGATCCTCG
>CAWIID010000012.1:0-818592 GCA_963836055.1 uncultured Alphaproteobacteria bacterium | reverse complement strand
ATTGCCAGCTGACGGGAGCGGATGTGCCTGAAGCCACAGCGCGCGGGCAGCGCGTGTCGGATCGATCCCGGCGGTCCGCCACCACGCCGCCTCGTCGCCACTGCGGTGAACTTCGCGATGGTGGCCGCGACACAAGGGAACCGTGAATTCGTCGCTGACTTTTCGGCCGAGGGCTCGTCGCTGCGTAAACCGAAGGTGGTGCGGGTCCGACGGACTTCGCCCGCAGATGAGGCACGGCTGTCTGGGCGACGAACCGGAGATGCTCTTTGTCGCGAATGCGACGCGGCTCCTGGATCGCGAGAGTACTCTTGTCGACGCTCTTTGCGGCACGGCGGCGAGCCGATTTCTGTCGCGACAGGCGTCGGCAGATGCTGGTCGCGAACCAGTCGGTTGTTTTCAAAGGCTCGCCAGTTGTCGCTGCAAACGCTTCCTCGACGCGCAGGGCATCGGACGCCGTCAGACTGTTCTTTGCGCCGAGTTTCCGATGTGCCCACGTCGCCGCATCGTCGGGCGAAGCGATGGTCTCGAGTTCCGCCAGCATTTGCTCGCACAGCGCCGCCGAGGCGCTCGCCTCCAGCACGGACTTGAGAAGGACTCGAGCTCGGCTTGCGCCGCGCCTTGCCCCCTGCCCTCGGCTTGAATGCCTTTGGCTGCCATTGAGCCGCCCATTGCCATTGTTATGCGGGATGGGTCTTCGGCAGCTCGGATGTCCGGCGGGCTTGGAACATCGAGATCGGGCGCGTCGAGATCATCTTCTCCGGCAATCCCACCAGCGTGAACAGCGCATAGCGTCGCGCATAAGTGAGAGCGGCACCCATGCGCCGCGGTGTCGCGGTATCGGCCACGGCGCAGACCGGCCAATCGGAGGCGATCCACTCGCCCGAGGCATGCGCCAGAACAGTGGTCAGATTGACCGTGCCGGCGGCCTGATCGATCGCCGTCGTCTGCAGCGCCGCGATCTCATGCTGACTGAGCGTCTTGCGCACGATGTCGAGCCCGCTGGAGAGCGGGGCATAGCGGAATGACCGCTCCTGCCCCCGCGTTCCCTCGCTGCGGATGGTCGCGACCAGCGATTTTTCGGGATTGACCAGTTCGGCTTGCGCCTTGGCGAGTGCAGCGGCCAAGCTGGCGATGGATGGGCTAGAGCGATGCACGGTTGCCCTCCGCGTTCAGAAGGTCGAAGCTGACGGCGCCCGATTTCGAGCGCTTGGCTCGCACGCCATGCCCGATCGCCTCCTTGGCATCGTCCGGCATGAGGCTCTTCAGTTCCGCCTTGGCCTGCTCGTGTTCAAGATGGGCCGCCCGGGTCCGGGCAAAGACGCCGGCGAACTCCGCCCAGGCATTGGATGCACTCATGTCGACGATGCGGACGGCCTCGATGCGCGGCCGCGGCGGCTCGACGCCAAACAGGCGCGGCGGCTCGCCGCTTTCCACGCAGCGCCAGAACTTCCGCTCCGCCGTGACGATCAGATGCTGATAGAGCGGGTCCGCCAGCGTTTTGATTTCCACCCATTTGCCGCCGCCGGTGATGACCGAGAGCACGGCGCTCCTGCGACGCCACGACCCACATGTTGTGCTGCAGCTGCGGCATGTACTTCTCGGCGGCCGCTTCTTCCGAGAACGACCACGGCAGCATGAACTTGGCTTCGAACACGGCGCCGCTGCCTTCGACCCGGCCGTCGAGGGTTGCCGCCATCCATTTCAGCGCCGGATGATGAACCCGCCGTTGGATGTCGGTCAGAACCTGCCCGGAATTGGCCTCGTACCAGCGCCGATTGAGGTCCTCGGTGGCGAGCCCAAGTTGGACGATGAGATTGCCGGAAAGATCCTCCGGCTCGGCCTCGCCGCGCTTCTCGCGCCAGAGCCGCAGCAGGGCGGCCTCGTCGCTGCCCCATGATGATGCGGGCGTCGGAGCCGCCAACGAAGCGGCGGCGATCGACAGCTTTGCTTCGCGCACTCATGCCCTGCTCCCGGCGAGAGCCGCGGCGGCGTTCTGAAGCGTGCCGGTCACGTCGGAGGTGAGGTCCGCCAGGAGAGCATCGATTTGGCGGAGATCAAGCCCGCCAGGGATGTTCTGCGCGGTGTCGTCAAGGACCGCAGTCACGTAAGCCGACAGCGCATCAAGCACCGTCTTCAAGTGATCGGCGCGGTCCTCAAGGTGGGTCGCACCGGCGAAGAGCGGAATCCGGTACGGCACTTTTCCGGCCAGCGCCGTAACAAACTCAGCGTGCGCTGCTCGGACCGGGTCCGTGGATGGCTTTGCGCCCGCGCCTGTCATCAGCGCGCGAATGGCGTTAGAGACGTCGTCAGCCTGAGCCATGGTCACCTCCATTGGCTTGGGTTAGGGCCGGTGCGGAAGTTGCAGCACTTCCCGTCGGCTCGCCTTTTTATGTATCACAGTTTGCGCATGAAGTCAAGTCAATCCGTAATACCACAAAAAGAGGGGGCGACCCGCCAACTGGGCAAGACCCAATGCCATTTCAGTGCGACTTCAGCCGACCCTGACTTGCGAATATCGAAAGTTGGGTTTCAAACACAGACATTTTAACCAGTCCCGCCCGGAAGCAATTCGACGGCTGATCGAGTTCGCATTGGCGATCAAGGCCAAAAAACCAGACACCGACGTCGGATAATCGTTAACGATAATGATCGAACAGCCGTCGCTGTTCCGATTGCACCGAGTGGGTCAGGTCGAGAATGGGCGCCGGCTTCGGTCGAAATTGGCGTTCTTTTTTGTCCCACCTTTCGCCGGTAAGTATCCCGCGACTTCAAACAATGCCACTGATCTTCAAGCCGGCAATGCCCGACGTCGGCGGCCCTCGTCAGCCCGGTCGCAACACCTTTGCTCATGCCGGCGACAACCCGAACCGACGGGCCGCTTTCCTGGAGACCTCTCGCCACGGTCAATTTTCTTTTTGAGCAAATCGTTCGAGCTGAATTCTTTTTCGCCGATTGAGGCGGATTCATTTTCGCGAATGGGAGGACGAGGTCCTCATTTAAGTTAGGAAATTCTTGTTAGGCCATTGCAAAACAACCCGATGGCGAGGAGCGCCACACCGGGCCCTGCCCGAGTGGCAAGAGCACAACAGCAGTGCGCTGCGATATTGCCGATGACCCCCCATGATCCGTCGCCAACGCGGTTTGCCGCGGTTTTGGATTCGTCGCCCGCTCGATCGGTTGTATTTCACGATGTATCAAACTTTGCGGTTTATTGATTGTGGCTTTGGACCGCCCTGCCGCCGCCGGGCATCCACGTCTTGAACCAGAGGCTTGGTTGGGCTCGCCAACCCGACGCCGCGGAGACGTCCATGATCAGCCGTTCCGATCCGGACAACGCGCTCGGAACCGCGGCCGTCGTCGCTGCGGCGGCGCCGTCCCGGCCCGGGAGTTTATCGGATCTGCAGATCGCCTACCTTGCGCCCGAGCGGCTGCGCGCCGCTCCGAACAACGCCCGCCGGCATTCCAAGAAGCAGCTCAAACAGATTGCCAGGTCGATCGAGCGGTTCGGCTTTGTCAATCCGATCCTCATCTCCGACGACTTCGAGATCATCGCCGGCCACGGCCGCCTCGAAGCCGCCAAGCTGCTCGGCTTGCGCGAGGTGCCCACGGTTCGCCTGTCCAATCTCTCTCCGGCCGATCGGCGCGCTTACGTCATCGCCGACAATCGGCTGGCTGAACTGTCCGGTTGGGACCGCGCCGCGCTGGCGAGCGAGCTGCAGGGGCTCCTCGACCTCCAATTCGATGACATCGCATTGACCGGCTTTTCGCTCGGCGCCGTCGACCACATGCTGGGCGAGGCCGTGGACAACGACGCCGTCAAATCCAGACCCGAGGACGCCTGTCCACCCCAAAGCCTGCACGGCTCCGCGGTGTCGAGGACGGGCGACCTGTGGCTTCTCGGCGCGCACCGCCTGCTCTGTGGCGACGCCGCTGACCCGGCCGGCTATCAGGTTTTGCTTGATGGACAACACGCGGATCTGGTTCTGACCGCGCCGCCGATCGTCGCGGCCAGCGAGCGCGCCGACGCCGGCCGCGACGGTCAGCTGACCGACGCGCCGGCATCGACCGTCCTGTCCGAAGCGAGCCCATCGCCTTGGTCACGGCGGTCCTGCACTGCGCCAAGGCCAACACCACGTCCGGCGCCATCTTGTTCGTGTTCACCGATTGGCGGCACCTCGACGGGCTGCTCACGGCGGGCCGCGACGTCGGCCTCGCGCTCGTCGACCTCATCGTCTGGGCGAAGGACGCCGCCGTCAGCGGTGGCCTCTACCCTTGCCGCCACGCGCTCGTGCTCGCGTTCCAGAATGGCGCCGTGTCTCACACCGCCGACCTCAAGCTCGGTCAGCCCGGCCGCACCAACGTCTGGGACTATGCCGGCGTCCCCGGCTTCCGGACCGGCGCGGCCGAGGGTCCTGCCCGGCCTCCGACCAGGACGCCGGCGGCGCTTGTTGCCGACGCCATTCGCGATGTGACCCGCCGCGGCGCCATCGTCCTCGATCCATTTGCCGAAACCGGCACGACCATCATCGCTGCCGAACAGACCCGTCGGCACGGCCGCGCCATCGAACGCGATCCGCTGTTCTGCGACGTCATCGTCCGGCGCTGGCAGCACTATACCGGGACCGCCGCGCGGCTTTCAGGATCGGATTTGAGCTTCGCGCAGGTCGAAGCCGCGCGCCTTGCCGCGCCAAGCGGCCGCCGACCGCTCGTCGCAGACCGAGGGGCGAGCCAAGCGCGAGCGCGAAGAGATCAGTGCCAAGTGGGATCCGTGCGAAAAGGTCAACGATGAACAAGGGTCAGTGCGATGTCCGAAAAACCCGATCCCGCTCGCGGCGAGCCGCTCGAATCTCAGTCCAGCGCCACGGACAGCGGTCCGGCCGACGCGTACAAGGTTGGCCCTGGTCGTCCGCCACGGGACAAACGGTGGAAGAAGGGCGGTCCATCGCCCAACCCCCGCGGCCGGCCGCGCAAGGACCAGTCGATGCGTCCGGACGTCAGGAAGGCGTTCGAGCAGGCCCTCACCAAGAAGGTCCTGGTGCCCCGCGGCGATAAGAAGGTTCTGATGACGCGGGTCGAAATCGGCCTCGAGCAGCTCCTCAACCAATTCGCCAAAGGTGACCGGCACGCGCGCCGCGATCTGATGGAGTACGCCGACAAGCTGGGCATCGATTTTTTGAGCCAATACCGCCAAGAAATCGAAGAGGCGCTCACCCCCAACCACCAGGCCATCCTCGATCGGTTTCTCGCCCGCCGCAGCGGTGCCGAAACCGTTGCGGTGGCCCCGCCGGTGTTGGCACCGCCGGAGCTCCTCGATGATGATGCGCGCGGAGCCCGAGTCGACGCCGCCATCGCCGGTCCAGGCGAAGCCGCAGCCGGAGCCCGAGCCAGAGCCGGACCCTCGCGTGACATATCCCAAACCGTTCAGCCGGATGACCCGATCGGAAAGGCGGGCCTGGTATCCCGACTGGTGGGCGGAGCATAACAAATGACGAGGCCGTTGCCGGCGCCGGACGACAATTCCGCCGGGCCTGGTGCTGCGCGCCATGCTGGCGCTCGATTTCATGGCGTTCACCGAGTTCGCCTTCGGCGTGGTGCGTCCCAATACGCTCTTCAGGCCGAACTGGCACATCGAGGCCCTGGCGCACAAACTGTCTCAGGTGGCCTCGGGCCAGGTCAGGCGGCTGATCGTCACCATGCCGCCGCGGAACCTGAAATCGCTGTTGGCATCGGTGGCGTTGCCGGCGTGGTTTCTCGGCCATAACCCTTCGGAGCGCGTCGTCGCGGTGTCGTATTCCGACCAGCTCGCGCGCGCCCATGCCAACGATTTCCGCCGTCTGGTCAATGATCCGATCTATCAGGCGACCTTCCCGACCATGCGGCTCGCCCGTGACACCGACCGCGAGATCGTCACCACGCTGCGCGGCAAGCGCTTTGCCACGTCGATCGAGGGCACGTTGACCGGCTTGGGCGGCAACTTGGTCATCATCGACGATCCGCTCAAGCAAGACGATGCCCATTCGGAGGCGGTCCGCAAGCGCACCATCGAGTGGTATCGCTCCACCTTGTTGAGCCGGCCGGACGACAAACGGGTGGCGCGCATCCTTCTCGTCATGCAGCGCGTGCATCAGGACGATCTCGCCGGTTACCTGGAGGAGCAGGGCGGCTTTGAAATCTTCAATCTGCCCGCCATCGCCACCCAGACCAAGAGCTATGCGCTCGGCGCCGGTCGTAGCTATGTGCGGCAACAAGGCGAGCTCTTGCACCCGTCGCACGAGCCGGCGTCGGTGCTGCTCGAACTCAAACGCGAAATGGGGCCGATCGCCTTTTCGGCGCAGTATCAGCAGAACCCGATTCCGCCCGGGTGGGACGATCATCAAGCGGAAATGGCTCGTGTTCTACGATGCAGGTTCCCAGCCCACGACCGCGGCGATCACCTCATCATGAGTTGGGACATCGCGCTCAGCGAGGAAGAAAAGGGCGACTATTTTGCCTGCGTCGTGTTGTTGCGCCGCAAGGAAGTGTTCTTTGTTGTGGAAGTCATTCGCGGACGGCTGCGCTTTGACGACCTCAGGCGCAAGATTTTGGACGTCAAACGACGTTATGGGGTCGGCACGCTCCTGATCGAGGATTCGCCGATCAGCAAGGGCCTGATCCAAAGCCTGGAGGAGAGTTCGATCAATGTTACGACGTATGACCCGGACACCGACAAACGGTCTCGTCTGATTGCCCAATCCGATCTGTTCGCCGGCGGTTCGGTCCGGCTGCCCAAGCGTGCACCATGGCTGGAAGATTTCACCGCCGAACTGCTGGCGTTCCCGGGACGCCATGATGACCAGGTCGATGCCCTGACCCAGGGACTTGCCTGGGGTCGGGACATGTGGAGTCACCGGGCGCGGTTTAGCCGGACAGTGGTCTGATAACCGAAAGTCTTGCCAGCCGCCCTAGGCCGCAGGCATCGGGCCCTCGCGCGCCGAAGCCCGATCGCCAAGTACCAATGAGCAAGAGAACCATTGCGCAAGAACCATTGCGCAAGAACATCGCGAAAATCATTGAGCAGGACCATTGAGCCTGCCCGCAAAGCGGTTTGCCGCCTTCAGCACCAATGGCCGCCCCGCTCGGCCGTGTCCGCCTCCAAACCCCAATTCGTTTTGACGCCGGCTTGCTGTTGCAAGGGAATTGGCCGACGGCGCCTCTGGCATGAAACATCGACGCACTCGAGGGCGACCCAGGCTTCAACGTTGCCATGTCGAACGCGTGCCGGGTTTCCGTTTTTGGTCTTCTGATTCCGAAAGCACGGCAGCGTGCGAAACGCCGGCCCAACCTGAAAGTTCGCCCGCGAAAGCACACCGCACAAAGGGTTTCGAAACGGTCTTTTACATTTTGAAACCGGGGGGAGCAAAAACGGGGGGTCTCCCTGTTTCCCAAGGATTTATCTCCCTGTTTGTCGCTGTTATGAGGGCCGCGCGGAAATCATCTAACTCACTGATTCTTATCAGTAACTGATCCATTCTCGGTCAAAATCCGCTCGCTGTTTTTCTTGAAAAACTCCCTGTTTTCCAAAAATTCGCCGTTAACCGATATCGAGCCCCGCCCGCCTGGAGAGGCGGTGCATCAGCGCACACCCCTAGGCGGCCGCCTGTCGAACCAACAGATTCTTGGCGGGTGGCAGACGTTGAACTCCCTCACATTGGGCGCGAACCCAATGCCAGAGCTCTTCGATTTCCTGCGCGGCACGACCGTCACGGGCATACTCGGTGACGCCGAGGCCGGCCGCGATCGCATCCTGGAAATCCATGCGCGCCGACAGCATCGGCTCGGCCAGAACGCCGAGACGCGTCAAATCTCCCGCTGCCGCACTCGCCCGCGAACTGCGATAGGTCGGCGGGCACTGGTTGAGAACGAACGCGGCTTTGCGCTTGGCCAGAAAGACGGCGCGAAACGTCGCCGCCGTGGCTTCCACATCCAACCGCGTCGGGCGGGCCGGCAACAGGCAAAGGTCGGCCGCCTCCGTCACCAGGCGGATGGACGCGGCGTCGGCCCCCGCCGTGTCGAACAGGGCAAGGCTGAATCCTGCGCCAGACACTCCCTGCAGAATAGCGTCGAGCCGCGACAGGCGATCGCGCTCCAGCGGTTCGATCAGGATCTTTTTCGCGGCGCTGGCAGCGCGGCGCTCGCCCCAACGGACCAGCGATGCCTGGGGATCAAGGTCGAAGGCGATCACGGTCTCGCCGGCGTCTGCGGCCGCCACGGCGAGCGATGCCGTGAGCGTGGTTTTTCCGGTCCCGCCCTTTTGCGTCAGGAAAGCAATGGTGCGCATCAAACCACTCCGTGCTCTAGTCCCGACCCACGAACATCGGGGCCGGACCTGGCCATCAAGGGAGGACACCGCTGTGTCACACCCTCAACTCGGTGACCGTTCGGTATCTCGATATCGAGCGCGAGCATCGAAACGGATTTGCCGCGATCCACCTTGATCTGCACCTTGTCCGGTTCGAAGGCGATATGCCGGCCAATCACCGCGAGGATCTCTCGGTGCAGGATGACGAGCAGATCGGGCTGGCTGCACGCGACGCGTTCGTGCGCGAGCAGGACTTGGAGGCGCTCCCGCGCGATCGGCGCGGAACCGTGGCGAACCCATCGGAGGAGATTCATGCGGCTTTGCGTCCAAAGAGTTTGTTGAAAAGGCCGAAGCTTTCGCTCGGAACGTCCATGGGAACATCGTCGCCCCTGAGTCGGCGCGTGGCATCGAAGTAGCCGCGGGCCGCGGTGCTCAGCGGGTTGTTCAGGGTCACCGGCGATCCGACGTTCGAAGCGCGCATCACTTCTTCGCTTTCGGGAATGATGCCGAGCAACGGGATCGCCAGGATTTCAAGGACGTCATCGATCGAAAGCATCCCGCCGCGCGCGGCGCGCGCCAAATGATAGCGCGTGATGAGGAGGTGCTTCTCGACGCACTCGCCCCGTTCTGCCTTGAGTGTCTTGGCATCGAGCAGTCCGATGATGCGGTCGGAATCACGCACCGATGACACTTCCGGATTGGTGACGATGATCGCCGCATCGGCATGGCGCATCGCCAGTGTCGCGCCGCGTTCGATCCCGGCCGGACTATCACAGATCACCCAATCGAATATCGTGCGCAACTCGGCAATCACGGCCGCGACCCCCTCCTCGGTGAGCGCATCCTTGTCGCGGGTCTGCGATGCCGGAAGCAGGAAGAGCGTCTCGAGCCGTTTGTCGCGAATGAGCGCTTGCGGCAATTTCGCCACACCGTTGATGACGTTGATCAGATCAAACACGACCCGCCGCTCAGCGCCAAGCACCAGATCGAGATTCCGGAGCCCGACATCAAAATCAATCACCACGACTTTTTCGCCCTGCTGGGCGAGAGCAGCACCGATCGCAGCCGTCGACGTCGTCTTGCCGACGCCGCCCTTGCCTGATGTGACGACCAGGACGCGGGCCGATTTCTCATTGGACATATTCAAGACCTTCCTGTTTTCGTTCGTCGCCGAAATATTCAGTGTGAGAGTCTGTACTGGTCCGTGGCGCAGTCGCCCTCCGCATTTCCGATGAGGCGCGCGATTGCCGTCAGATCTGTTCGCACTGCCGAAACATCGGGCGCGACAGCATGACCGTCCTTTCGAACGGACTGAGAGGTAGCGTCGAGATCTGCGCACGGACGTCGAACGCCGCGCGGGAACGAGTTCCATCGCTGAAAGAGGCTCACGGCGCCTCTCCAATTTTTGGTGATTCCTATGCTTAATAAACTGCTTCGAAACAGTTAACGGATGGTTAATAAAGCCCAAGAATATGGTTTTTCGGGATTAAACTGGGGCAAATCGCGCCACGCGACGACCTGAGCGGATTTTAAACTGAAAAAAGTCCACCGCCTGACGGCTTCATACGCCGTCAATAACCTCCATCATGGCGAGCATGGTCAGCTCCGCCACACGCTCCCGCAGCCGAGCATTTTCTTCTTGGAGCGCAAGGACCTCTGCTTCCGTGATGTCGCACCTTGGAGGATCGGTGTTGTGCTTCTTATGCTGGCGTGGCGGGCGATGTGCTGGTCCCATGAGCCGATCCCCCTTCTTTACATAACAATCTGTCTCAGCCCCTCTTTGCCGAGCGAAGCCAACTGATCTGAGTCGTTTGGTGAAATCCGGGCAAATTCTAGTCAAAAAGTCGGGCGTTGGAAGCAGCACCGTATCTGATGGCTCATGCATCGCCGGTCAAGCCTTTCGGGCAATAGTGTGCGAGCCGCAGATACTTTTGAATAATCTCCCCAGTCTGCCCCACACCGATGAACAGCCGCTCCCGCGTCGGTTCAAAAAAAATGGCAAAGCCCGATATTGTTCCCAGACCCAAATCTGAAAACCATTCAACTATGGATTTGGCTGGTCGACTGATAGCACGACGTGCCGTCTGGCGATGCGTGCAGCATTCCCGGACGTCAGATATCTCTCGTCAGTGAAAATACTGCTTCGCTACTTCCGCGATCTCGCGAGAATATCCGACCTGCAAATAGGGACGGACAACATGATCGAACTGACCACGCGTCATTGGTCTCCGTTGCTTGAGGTCGGAAAGGATTTCCCGCACGAGAAGCTCATCGCAATCCGATTTTTGGTCTAGGCGCACCGCCATCCTCCATTCAAAGAGGCTTAGCCTGCTCGATCTCCTCGCGGAGGAAGCCTCACGTTATGCTTCATGCCAGGAATATTCCATGTTGGTGATTGCCAAATTGTCGTTGCCCGCAAAAAGTTTTTTGCTGATTTTTCAAAAGACTTGCTTCAAATGTACAACGTATGGCCTTGCGGTTTCGGCCCATTCCTGTCGGCCGAAAATCTCAATGCGACCCCGAGGAAAGAAATTCTGCCGTTGCCGAAAAATCGACAGGCCCTTTCCCTACAACGGGCCCCAACAGGTTTTTGCAATCCAGTGGCGTCACGTCCGAGCCATATTGTCGTTATAGGCTTGCAAGAGTGGGTGAAGGGCGCTTAGGGAGCGCGTATCGTGTCGGTGAAGGATTACCGCGAGTATGCGGATGAGTGCATGGGCTGGGCCAGGACTGCAAAGTCAGACAGGGAGCGGGCAATCTTCGTGCAAATGGCGCAGACCTGGTTACAGGCCGCCGCGATAATGGAGGGGAAGGAACCTCCCCCCTGGACCTCTTACATTGCACGACGAACTGAAGTCGCCACCGGACCGCAGGACGGCGCGTTCTGAAATGAGGCGGGCGACACAAGCAGTGATGATATTTCCGAACCCTCGAACCCTCGGGTGCGCCGCGACGTCCGCTGTCTGTTTTTGAAATTCCGGCAAGGATTCGCCCACCCGCTTTGGACCAAATGCTTCATCTGTCTTTAGGCCCCATGAACGGGCCACGATCAGCTGCGGAACAGGACGGCAACTCACTGCGGAGAACGGCGCATCCTTTAGATTCGAACAGGTCACGAACGCCAAGAGAAGGTGCGCGACAGGCTGAATGTCTGGCGCCGACAAAATCACCAGGCTGCAGCAGCCGACGCTGATTCTTGACCCAAATCCTCGATCTCATCCCTGATTGTTCAGAAAGGAGTTGTTAATTTTATTTCGATCGTCGAGGAACCATTCGAGCTTTGCAGAATTTGGCTACGTCGAAAAATGTAAACGCATGGGTGGGTGTGATGGAGATGAGGGAGCGATATCGGGATAAGGCATTAGAATGCACGTCGGCGGCGGATCAAACGCGCGATCCCGGTGAGCGGCTCAAGCTTCTTTCCGTCGCCAGGTTGTTCATGACCCTCGCGGAGCATGTCGCCAGTCGGCTTGACCGCGGCACACAGCATCGTTCGTTCGAGCAACCTGTCAGTTCCCAAAATGACAGCTAAGAACCGTGTGAATGGCTACAAAGCACCAATTAATCGGAAGTGGCTTGTGCGCGGGCGACGCCTAGGCTTTGTTCCGATTTTCCTATCGCCAGAATTGGTATTGCCCCAAAAAAGAACCCCAAGCAGTCTAAGCGCCTTGGGGTCCCTCAGTTGTTGCCTCAACTTAGGCTTCTGACTGGGCGGCGGGGGATGTCGGGGGATGGGGCCGCCGCCTGGCCGGCCTAATAAAACCATCTTAATTGGCGCGGTTGTCACATTCAATGTCGATCAACGCAGTCTAGGCGCGCGGCCCTTGCATGTACCGTCTACCGTCGGTGCAATTTGACACCGCCTGGCGCATCGCTCGGACCCGGCAAGTTCAGGCCGACGCCTCGCCGCCGCAATCAGTCAACTTTGCGAAAATTGACCCGTCATGCGCCGGGCCTCGTCGCCCCTAAAGCTGATGAGTGACCGAGCGTCGATAGCGACCATCGTCGAAGTAGAAATTGCCGAGCGGCTGCCTGCCTGGCGGTTTGCGCGCGCGTCACCGCCGCTGGCGAGTCAGCCAATCGTTCGCCTCAACTGTGTCGGTCCTGCCGTCTTTTGGACAGCGAGAACGCCGAATTTTGCCACGAGTGCGGGTTGCAATCCAAAGTTGTGTGAGTGCTGAGGAGGCGGTTCTATGAGTGAACGCGCGCAAGAATTTCTGATTCAATGGTTCTCGACGCATATTAAGGCTCTGCCCGCCGTTCAAAGGCTGGCTGAGTCCGTGAGGCTTGCAACAAAATGCCGAGAAGATGCGACCCATGCCGGTATTCCCCTGCACGAAATAAGAGCGGTGGCAGGAGGCGATCTGATTAAAAAGCTACTTGAAGCCATGGATATAGCAGCACGCGCAAACGATGACGCTGTGAAGTCGCCCGAGCTTGTTTGACGACCCGGGGGACCAAAGAAGCAGCGCAATCTTGTTAGCGTAGTCCAGAGTATCGTTATGGCCGTAATAGTCGATCTGCGCTCGAGGCGCTCTTTAGAGAGCGGCGACTTTGCCGACAAACATGCCATCACCCAAGTTGAGAAGTGGATGGCGATCATCCGCGAGATCGGCCAAGAGCGGGTCAGTTCCGGCCTCTTAACCAACTCCGAGATCGACGAGAGAACGACGGCGATGCTTGCAATGCTGGACAAATTTATTGAGGACGGATCAAATTATTGAGGGCGCGTCAACGTAACTTCGGCGCCAAATAGACGACAGACGAAAGCCGTGTGGGCCGCCTGGTTGGCGGCCTCATTCATTTCGCTCCCAACACGCGCCCTCAGCGTCAGCAACGTCAACGACCGTGTTCGTCCTAAGCGCAAAAAGCCCAGGCTAACCCTCGGCGCTGGCTTGAGCGATTCGACGTCACCTACCGGACCACGACGAACCGCGTGCTGTAAAAAATAGGTCCCACATCTGATGGACTTTCCTGGCGGCACGCGCAAACGGGACACCCTCAGGGGCTACGATAATAACCGGCACCAGCCCATCGACACCGGCATGACCATATCCTCCTCGACTGATGCCGTATCCGAAAACCCCGAATTTATCGAGTTGTCCGTCGCCAGCTTCCGCCATGCTGCCGCTTGATATGGTCAGCTTCAAATGCTTCCCGGCATTGGCAACGTCGCTGATCAAACCAAAATATTCGCAGCGCGCCTCAAGCTCTCGCTGTAGATGAAAACGCGGTATCGATTGCGCGCAAGCGACCCAATCGCACAGATGAAACAACGACGTTGCCGCGTGAAACGCCAGTCTGAGATCGCTCGGGGCTTGCATGAAGGCTTCGTAGTCGGGCTCCATGATCTGGTTGCGAAACTCGCTTGGGGTTCTGATGCTCAGCCTGCACATCATCGTCCATCGCGTTTTCCCCGGCTCTTCGTCCCGGATACGCGAGACGACTTTGCTCGATCTAATGGACGCGGCGTCAATTAGTTCCGCAGCAACAGCTTGGCGAAACTCCTCGCGATGAGCCGCGCCTCGTCGCGGGTGAGCCTGTTCGCCGGCGTCGGGAAGTAGGCCTGGGTTTCTCAGCCAACTCGATCAGGCGCTCGCTCTCGGCGGTTGCTATCGATCCAAATTGTGTTTCGAGACACGGTGGGGTAATTGTCGAAGCGAGCAGGTGTTGGCCGCTCCAATTTGGCTTAAATCAATGATAACTTCCTGCCATTAGCACCTGTTTGCTTGTTAACGCGCGTCAGGGACGATTCAATATGCCAAAAGGTACAGTGAAGTGGTTCAATCCGACCAAGGGTTATGGATTTATCCAGCCGCAAGATGGCGGCAAGGACGTCTTCGTTCACATCTCGGCCGTCGAACGCGCCGGTCTGTCGACGCTTAACGAGGGCCAAGCCGTCGAATATGAAATCGTTGAAAATCGCGGCAAGTCATCGGCGGAAAATCTCAAAATCACGAGATAAGCCGTGTCTGCCGCCGAACGTCTCAGTCTGGGTCCGGGCCGCCGCAAGCCCAATGTGCGGCCCAAGAACGAGCGAGACTTTCCGTACATCGTCGAGCTGCCGCTGCCACCCAATGGCTTCGATGAGCGCGTTCGCCGCGCGATGGAGACATTTCATCGGACGCGCGATATCCGTCCGTGTTTCGGCTCGTCAAGGAAGCGAAATGACGAATACTATTGCCGCTGGTGCTTTTCTGATCCGGTGATTGCCGAGGCCTTCCGCGAGCGTTTCGGGGGCATGCTTGTGATGAACACGCCGCAGGCGGGATGAGGTTGCTGCCCCACATTTGCGGTCGTGGCGGAATGATCAAAGTCTTCGGACCGGCCCCATACTCTCTGGCGTCTCTAGCGCTGGGGGGAATTGAAGCTTACCGGGCCAGGAAACGCGGCGAGGGCGACGAATCCACGCCGTCCACGATCTCATTGCGGCATTTTCTTGGCAATATTTACGGGGTTATTGTCGGCCTCATGTGGCTTTCCGGTAACATCTTTTCTCCTCGCCATCGGCTATAAGTTGGCTAACCACAGACCCACCGGGGGACTCGCAATGAAGCGGACGTCATTATTTGCATTTGCCAGCGCACTCGCGCTTGCTGCCGGGACACAGGCTTTTGCTGCTGACCTTCCAGTAGCACCGCCACGCGCACCGGCGGCATACGTTGCGGCCCCGCCGCCGTTTACCTGGACCGCATTCTATATCGGCGGCAATCTCGGAGCTGGCTGGAACCACGGCGACATTTCGGATAACTTCGGCAACACCTGGGGCCTCAATAACAGCACGACGTTTGTGGGCGGCGGCCAAGTCGGCGGTAATTATCAATTCAACTCCGTGGTCGTCGGCATCGAAGCCGATTTCGACTGGTTCGCCAACAACAACAATTCGGGCGGTGGCGTGACGGTTGGCGGCACAACCCTTCAAGGCAGCAGCAATGGCCGGTGGCTGACGACTGTGACCGGTCGCCTGGGTTGGGCGATTGACCGCGTTCTCCTTTACGCAAAGGGCGGCGGCGCGTGGGTTGGCGCCAATAATTTGACCATTCTCGACGTGTCGACGGGCAACTCGGTCGCCTTTGGTAATAGCAACACCAATACCGGCTGGACCGCCGGCGCGGGCGTCGAGTGGGCCTTCGCCGACAATTGGTCCGTGAAGGCCGAGTATGACTACGTGGGACTGAGCAACGACAGCTTTACTGTTCCCTCCGGCTTCCGTCCTTGCTGGAGACTCATTATCCACCAGCAATCGCAACATCTCGTTGCTGACCGTAGGCATCAATTATCTGTTCCACTAGATGACCCTTCCGCAGTGGACGCCCAGGCTGATGCTGCACTAGCCGCGACCGACAAGAGGGCCGCTCAGTCCCTCTTGCGGACTCTCAAGCCGTTACTCAATTTACGGGCGTCAATCCCGCTCCCCTTCGTGACCACGTTTTTATTCGTGGCACTCGACGAAGGAAAAGGGGTCAACGAATATGCCCGTGCGGCGGGTATTCACCGCGCGGCCATGTCTCGTTATCTGAGAGACATCGGTGACCGGGCACGGAACGGCGGACCAGGTCTGGGCCTCGTCACCGTTGTTCAGGACGATCCGGGCGTCAAAAAGACTCGCGTCGTTTTAACGGCCAAAGGGCGTCAGCTCGCGAAGGAAGTCTTTGAGCAAACGCGGCGAGCTATGAGGATCACTTATAGCGCGTAAGGCAGCATCAGCTCCTGCGCTGCCCGACGAAAACTCACCGCCCTCAGACGACGCGCCGTATGCCTGATGCGCGCGCACCGAGGGCGCTGCATCATAAATGCGCCACGTTCCAATCTGACCGTAAAAGCGTCGGGGGGACCCCAGTGGCCTAGGAGTATCGCGTCGTTATGGCTACTGCCGATGAGGGCGGCCCTGGGCCTGGGCCGCCCTGCACCCCAGGATTTCGAGGCAAGAGCGAAGATAGGCCTTACCTCTGCTTAGAACGTGACTGCAAGTTATACCAAGGGTGTTAGAGAGCAACCGATGCCCAGGGTCGGGTTGCTATTGATTGGATGCGGCCTGGCTCTGCGATAACGCGTCTAGCGCCAAGGCCAGAAACCGTCGTGTCGCATCGGCATCGTCCGAACGCTTCGCCGCGTGCGTGCCGAAGCTCCGCAGCCGTGCAGTCGTCCCGTGTGATTGCAACCGCCGCTTAAAACGCGCCCGTGATCGATCGCCTGCGGGCGACCACGAAGCCCCTAACTTCAGTCGTCGGACCGACCACTCCCCCCCTTGCTGTCGCGGCGATCCCGCGTTCGGGAGGTTTCGCGACATTCGGGTTGTCTCTCAGCCAGCTCAACGCTTGCGCCGCCGCGTCTGCTTGATCGTCGGTCGGCGCATTGGGAAAGCCAACAAGCTCGTCCACGAACTCTCCCCGCCAAGCCCCGTATTCGAAGAGGCCGACCCGACCCGCGCGAAAGATTCCGGCCACCGCTCTGAACCTCTCGAGCTTCGACTCGCTCGGGATGACTTCAACGACGGTCCAGCGCGTTCGTTCGCGGAGATCAGAGATCAACGCAGCGCCATTTCCGGCTCGCTCGATGAGGATAGCGCCCGGACGATACTTTGCCGCCAACTGCGAAGTACGTTCGCGCAATTCACCGTACGCGCAGCGCCCACGCCACTGTTCCAGCATAAAGTAGTCATCGCCACGACGGCACCACGCCTGAATGACGTTAAACGACGCATTTGCGCCTGAACCGCCGAGGCTTGGATCGACGCTGAGGACGACCGTAGCATCCGGTCGTACAGTGAACGTCGCAAAATGCTCGCGCTTCAGCCGTTGGAAGCTCGTGCCCAAGAGATTTGTTGATATAGGAGTTCGAAAGGCGGGTCGCGTGTGTATTTCTTTAGCCTCTCGATTGCCTTGGCGGTGAATGCGTCCGGGCGGAGTAGCTCGCCCTTGTGTCGCACCCAGATTTCTGTAGCCCAAATCGTATCGGGTCGTGCGGCGGGCGATCAGCGGCAGGACGGTGCGTCGTCCAGCCCTGTTCGAACACGTGTGCACTCAGATCGGCGTCATTCAATCGGTGCATGATCAGGACAATCATACCCTTCTTTGGGTTGTTGAACCGGTTAACGACCACATCCTCAAAAATCGAATTGACTTGCTCAATTTTCGCGATGTTGGAGGCGTCGCGAATATCCAGCGGGTCGTCGATGATGATGAGCTCCCCGCCGCGGCCGGTGAAATTGCCCATGATCGATGTCGCGAAGAATTCGCCGCCGGCGGCTGTTGCGAAGTCGGTTTTTTTGTCTTTACTTCGCGACAGCCGCGCATCGGGAAAAGCCTTCCGAAACCAATCCGTCCGCGTGAGATCGTGAACTTTGCGCGCGATCTCCTCCGATAGCTGCTCGCTGCCGGCTAGCAATAGGATCCGCATCGTGGGATCTCGACCGAGCGACCATGCGGGGAAACAGATGGACGCAATGAAGGTTTTCAGATGCCGCGGCGGCAGGTTGATGACATGGCGATCACCTGGCGCAAGCGCAGCCAGTCGCTTGCACAACAAACCAATGTACGACTGCGGACGGAGCCGATGACCCTCGAGTTCCCTGAAGCTTTTCTCGACAAAGGCTTGAAAATCCGTGCGAATGGAGCGGATGAGGTCTGATCTCATTTCAAGTTATCCTCCTCGTCATTAGCCGCAGGCGCGGGCGATGTTCGCTCTCGCGCGCTTTCGCTCGCGCTTCTCGGATGCCTCCACGATGGCGCGATCCGACGGGTCGATCGCATCATCCGCGGGCGCCTCGACTCCGGAAGCGCGGTTGCATAGCGATAAGAGGGCGACCGCCGCACGCAGGTCACCGGCGACGGCTTTGGCCACGAGAGCGTTGACGATGGCGCCGAGTTTCGTTGTTTGCCGCCCGCCGACCGTCATAGGCTCAGCGAGCGCGTCCCATAATTCGCGCTGCAGACTGGGGCGATTTTTGGGACGACCATTAGGATTCCCGGAAACACCTGCTTTGAATCGAGAATGAAAAGGCGGCTCTCGGTACCCGACCATCGGAAATCTCTCACACGCGGACGCACAAGAGGGCGGGCACTCTAAAAAATTCTATTTTGAAAAACGACCAATAAAATGGCACAGGGTCCGGATCGGAGAAAAAGCGTCGACTGCCGATGCCGGACAAACAACAACAAAATATCCCCTTGCAACGAAGCATACCGTGGCGGCGTCCAAGCTTGCAATCCCAATCAATTAAATTTTAGTACAGAATTTTTTCTGTCTTTCATTAAGGAAATGAAACCAATGCGGCGCGTGACTTGAGTCTCAATGTTAGCTAGTGTGTGTTTCTGGGGAGCTTGGTCGGTTCATTTTCGCTGTTAATTTCCCTGTTAGCAGGGAATTTCGAGGCGGGATTGGTCGCAACACGGAAAACCAATTTGAAACCGTTGGACTCATGAGAACTACAATCCCAGGTCGTTAATGGATTTAACGTGCTGCAATCTGTTAGATTGCAAACAAATAAATTTATTGTGATCGGATCAATAAGCTGCCGAAAGCAGATCGCGCACGTCGCTCGCTGATACAGGTCGGGGCGAGGTGATCGACGCGGCCGCGATCTCATTGGCGACGAAATCCGCCTTGGCTGCGTCGAAGCCGACGTCACGCAGCCGTTGCGGGATCGGAAATCCTTTTAACATGGCCGCGATGGCCCCCGCGGCGTCGCTGCTGCCGAGCGATTCCTCCAGCCGAGACCTCGCCTCCGGCGCCGCTTCGAGATTGAAACGAATCACATGGGGAAGAATGATCGCGTGCGTTTCAGCGTGCGGCAGGCCAAGGCCGCCGAGCACATGGGCGAGCTTGTGATGCAGCGCAGTACCGGCGCTCAGCACCGTTCCAGCAAGCCACGCCGCGATCAGGCATTGCGCCCGCGCCTGCCGGTTCGAGCCATCGGTAACGACGGCCGGCAGGTTTTTGGAAAATCGCCGCATCGCTTCTGTCGCGAGCGCCATCGTGACCGGCGTGCGGCCGTCTGCCCACAATCCCTCGACGCAGTGCGCAATCGCATTCATGCCGCTCGCCGCGCTAACGGCAGCTGGCAGGTCGAGCGTCAAATCCGGATCATAGACGATGGTGCGCGGCAGAGCCTTGGCATCACGGCCGGTGATCTTTCGTTCGCCGTCGGTCATGCCGAAAATCGGCGTTGCCTCTGAGCCGGAATAAGTCGTCGGGATCGCTAGGATCGGCAGTCCGGTTTCACGCGCGATCGCCTTGGCGAGCCCGATCGCCGCACCGCCGCCGACGGCAATCAGACCGTCGGCGGTCTTTCCACGCGCCACCGCAAGACCCGCCTGCGCGACCGCCTTTGGGACATGCACGACCGCCTGTGCGTGCAGTCCAGCCGCGCGCCCGCGAAGGATACCGACCACTTTTTCGCCAAGCCGCGCGCCGCTTCCCGGCGTCGCCACGACAAGCGCCCGGGCAAAACCCAGCCGTTCCGCCTCCTCGCCAGTGCGCGACAGCGCGCCCGATGCGAAAACGACACGCTGCGGCGGAACGTCATGGGTGAAGGCGGGAGCCATTCTCACCTCCCGCCGTTGCCAAAACTGATCCGGCAAAAAACCACGCGACAATGCCGCTTGCTTGGTGGTTCTACATGCACCCGGGGTCAAGCCCCGGGGTGACGATGAGACTCCCGAACCTCAGAGCGAAAGCTCACTTGCCCTCGCGCCAAATGCCGAGCGCCTCTTGCGCCGGGCGGTCGGAGATCGAGAACAACACCGATTCCTTCGCCGCGTCGTGGTGGTAGCGCTTCCACGGCGGCACGACGAACACGTCGTTCGGACCCCATTCCAGCACCTCGCCCTCGACGGTGGTGGTACCCTGCCCCTCTGTGCAGACGAAGATGGTGCCGTCGGTCGCGCGATAGGGCTCGCCCTTGAACCCCTTGGGCAGCATTGCCAGCCACGCCCCCATGGTCGGCAGCACCGGGCCACCGGTCACCGGATTGGCATACCGCACGCGCGCGCCGTGACGCTTATCGATGTCACCGGCCTTCTTCATCCGCTCCACGATCGGCCGTGTGCGGGCATAGGTGTAGTTGATCACCGGGCTGCGATTCATGGCCGGCGTACCGTCGGGGAGCACGCCCGAGCCGTAGAACGACAGCGAATTGCCGTCCTGGCGCCTCGTGTCCTGCGTGGGATCGTCGAAACTCTCGGCAAACGATGTCTCGTAGAAATTAACTGCCGGGAAATCGAGAACATCGAGCCACAGCATAGGCTTCTTCGACGGGTTGCCGTGGTCGTGCGGCGCCCAATTCGCGGTAATGACGAAGTCGCCAGGCGCCATGAAGGCCTTCTCGCCTTCAACCGCCGTGTAGGCCCCCTCACCGTCCAGCACGAAGCGGATGGCGGATGAGACGTGCCGATGCGCCGGCGCCACCTCGCCGGGCAGGATCATCTGAATCCCCGCAAACAGCGTGTTGGTGGCCTTAGATTCGCCATGCAAGGCCGGGTTTTCCAAGACCAGGACGCGGCGCTTGGCCTCTTCGGCCGTGATCAGGCCGCCGGATTCCATCACCAGCGATTTGACGTCATCGTAACGCCAGACGTGAGGCTTGACTCGCGTCACCGGCTCCTTGGTGACGACCGAATTCATCACCTTCCATAACGGCGCCATGTCCTTCTTGGCGATCCGCTCATAGAAGGCTTCGCGCACCGCCTCGATATTGTGCTTGGGGTCGGGTTTGCCGTTGGTGGTGGGCTTCTTTGCGGTCGCGACCGCCATGGCGTCCTCCTAAAGGTCGAAATCCGGTTGCTTTTACGCAATATAGTCAATGCCGCCGCTTGCGGAAATAGCCCATAAACGAACGAATGGCGCGGCTGCCATGCGGGCCCTGAAGCACTCACTCACGTATTTACGTTGCCGCCGTCGACGGCGATGGTCTGCCCGGTGATGAAGTCGCTATCGGCACTGGCGAGAAAGATCAGCGCACCCAGCAAATCCTGGGGTTGCTCGTCGCGTCGCAGGGCGCGAGAGGCAACGGCACGATCGCGTGCGGTGTGAACATGGCCCGGATTTTCGGCGACAATCGTGTCGCTCATGGTAAAGCCAGGCGCGAGCGTGTTGACACGGATGCCGTGCTCGCCAAGCTCGCGGGATAGCACGCGTGACATGGCGACAATGCCGCCTTTGGACGTCACGTAATGCAGCATCCACGGAATGCCGCGAAAAACGCTGCTCGAGCCGATATTGATGATCTTGCCGTAGCCTTGGGCGATCATGTGCGGCGCAACGTGCTTCACCATCAGGAACGGCCCGCGAAGATTGACCGCCATGACGCGGTCCCACAGCGCGGCGTCGATATCGAGGCACTTCGTCTCCTGAAGCGGCGCAAACAAAGCAGCATTGTTGATGAGGATATCGATCTTGCCGAAACGCTCCATGGTCTTGGCGACAAGCACCTTCACCGAGCCTTCGTCACTGACGTCGGCGATCTCGCTCGCCACCGAATTGGCGCCGTGGTCGCGCGCAATCGTCTGGGCGATCTCAGTGCCGTCGGAGATATCGGCGATCATCAGGCGCGCGCCTTCGGCAGCGAGCGCTTGCGCGTAATGCCGGCCGATGCCCTTGGCTCCGCCCGTCAGGAGCGCCACGCGGCCGTCGAGGCGTGCCACGCCTGCCGCCATGACTACTTCTTTCCATTCAGTCGGCGGATGAATTTCTCGAAGCCGGTGAGTTGCTGTTTGACGATGTCACGCGTCGGCTGGTCGGTGAGTTCGAGCGTTTTTTCATCGAACTTTTTGGCGGCGAACGTCACGAGGACTTCGGGCTTGCCGTAGAGAAATGCATCGATCGAGGTCATGCACTGGCGCATGTGGTATTGCATGCGCGAGCCGCCGAGCTGGCCGCCGGCACAGGACTGCAGCGCCACCGGCTTTTCCTTGAACGGCACGTCTTTCATCCGCGATACCCAGTCGATCGCGTTTTTCAGGCCGCCGGGGATACTCCAATTGTACTCCGGCGACACGATGATCGCCCCATCGGCGTGGCGAATAGCATCGGCCCAGGTCACGGCCTCGGCCGGAAAGCCGCTCGCGTCCTGAATATCATGATTGTAAATCGGCATCTTGTCCCACGCCGGCGCCGGCTTGAGTGACATTCCGTCCGGTGCAAGAGACGGCAAGGCGCGGGCAAGCGCCGCGTTGTAAGACCCCTTGCGCAGGCTGCCGCAAATGACGACGACATTGATCTGGTTGTCCGCCACGAGTGATTCCTCTTTGAGAATGCCGATTTAAAAAGTGTAAGGAATTCAGGCCTTCATGCCCGTTTTTGGTACCAAGCCATTTAAGTATCAGGCCGTGCTGCCGTGCGCGACAATGAATTTGGCGAAAGCCGCAAGTTGCTGTTTGATGAAATCCCTGGTGGCTTGATCGGTGATCTGACCAGTCTTGTCGTCGATACGCTGGGCGCAATTGCCGATAAAAATTTCCGGCTTGTTCAGGGTCAGAGCATCGAGGAACACAAAGGTACGACGCAAGTCGTATTGCACGCGGGCGCCGCCGACCGGTCCCGGCGACGCCGATTGGAGCGCGACCGGCTTGCCGGAGAACGGCTGGTTCGGCAGCCGTGACACCCAATCGATAGCATTCTTCAGGGCACCCGGGATGCCGAAATTGTATTCCGGTGTCACGATGATCACGCCATGAGCGGCGCGAAGTGCTTCAGCCAGCGTGTTGACCGCAGCGGGAAACCCGGTCGAGTTCTGGATGTCGGCGTTGTAAGATGGAAATTCGGAAAAGGGCGGCGCTTCTTTGATGTGCATGTCAGCCGGAGCGAGACCTGGAAGCGCGCTCAGGACGATGCGATTGTAGGAGCCTTTGCGGAGGCTCCCGCACATGCTGACCACATTGAGAACATCAGCCATTTCATCCTCTCCAATGTCCAGTAACTCGCAATTGCGCCCTCGTCACCGCCCGGCTTTACCGGGCGGTCCAAGGCGAACATAGCGGCGCACGAATTTGCCGCAACATTCTTGGCCGCGCCACCTCCGCATCGATGGAGCGAACTACGGGGTCCCCGCGACAGTCTGCGTCGTGGGTTGCCCTGCCCGGCCAAGGCGGGTTTGGGGGAATTGCGAGCCCTCAATTGGTGTTGAGGATCGAAATATCCTTCGCCGACCGGGCACCCGGCAGCGTCTCGACGAATGCGTAAATGTCGGCGATGTCCTTGTCCGACAGCACGGCATCGGAAAAGGCCGGCATGTCGTTCGCCGGGTTACGTAACTGACCCTTGAAGCCATCGAACGGCAACGCCGTGTGGGCGAGGATGGGCGCCGGGCCGTTATAGGCACCGCCCTGCCCGGATCGGCCATGGCAGGTGAAGCAGCCCTCCGCCAAGTATAGCTGCTTGCCGTGCCCTGCGTCGCCCGGGGGCGGCGCCTCCTGGGCTGACGCAACACCCGCTGAGATGCCGGCCGCAGCAATTGCCGCGACCGCAATTCGCTTGAAGCGGTTCATGATGATGCTCCTCAACGCGGATCGGTCACGACGTCGACCACGGCGGTTTCGCCGCTCTTCACCACCGCGACGGCGCGCGCGAGGGCCGGTGCAAGATCCTTCGGATCGGTGATCGGACCCTCGCCGTGGACTCCCATGCCGCGCGCGACGGTGGCGTAGTCGATATTCGGATCCTTGATCGTCGTGCCGATATCCATTTTGTCGACGCCGCGCCCGTGCCGCGCAGCCATGGCCACGAGGTACATGTATTCCTGATGGTAGGCGCGGTTGTTGTGAACGATGTAGAGCATCGGAATCTTGTGGTGCGCCGCGGTCCACAATGCGCCAGGATTGAACATGAAGTCGCCGTCGCCGCCGAAAGCCACCGTGAACCGGCCGTGCTTCTTGTTGGCGAGTGCAGCGCCCAGCGACGCCGGCAGATTGTAACCGACACCGGCCCCGCCGGAGCCGCCGTTCCACTGATAGGGCTTCTTGATGTCCCACAGCCGATGCATCCAGGACAGGCGGATCGCGGTTCCGACCACCGACCAGTCCTCGTCCTTGATCTGGTTGTAGACCTCTGCACACATCCGCGCGGTCGTAATCGGGCTCGAATCCCAGCCGATCGTCGCGTCGGTCTTTGACTGTTCGACCATTGCCAGATGCGCGGCTGCGAGTTTTTTGCCGCGCGCGTCGAATGCGGCTTTGCGGCCTTCGTCGACAAGCCGCTTCACGGCCTCGGTCAGCGACGGCAGCGACGCCTCGCCGTCTCCCGCTATGTCGAGATCGACTTCCTGGAAGCGGCCGAAATCCTGATAGTTGGATTTCAGATAGAGATCGCGCACGCCGAGCGTGATGATCTTGGTTCCCGGCTTATAGGCTGGCCGCGACCGCCGCTCGATACGATCGCTGAAGTGCGTGAGAGTGCCCCACAAGTCGTTCATCTCGATGGCGAGAATGACGTCAGCCTGGCCGATGATGCCGCGACGGAAGCTCTGATTGAGCGGATGCCGCGACGGGAAGTTCATCCGGCCGGCATTGTCGATGACCCCGCATTGCAACGTTTCGGCAAGCTCGACGAGATTTGCCATGCCGGCCGGCGTGCGCGCCACGCGATCGCACACGATGACCGGATTCTGCGCCCCGACCAGCATCTTCGCCGCTTCGGCGATCGCACCGGAATCGCCAACGGGTGGAACGACGGGTCCGAGCTTTGGGATGTGCAGGGCGTCGCGATCCCGGATCGGATTCTCCTGCAGTTCGGCGTCAAGCGCGATAAAGACCGGCCCCATCGGCGGGGTTGTGGCGATCTTGTAGGCGCGAACCGTCGACTCGGCGAAATGCTGCAGCGACGCGGGCTGATCGTCCCACTTGGTAAATTCGCGCACGATCTGACCGATGTCGACGCCGGCGTGCAGCCACTCGGCGCCGGGCGCCCGCTTGTCCGCCTCCATGATGTTGCCGCCGAACACCATCACCGGCACGCGATCGCACCAGGCGTTGTACATCGCCATGGTGGCGTGCTGCGTCCCGACGACGCCATGGCAAGCCATCGCGATCGGCTTGCCTTCGATCTTGGCATATCCCTGCGCCAAGTGGACGGCGATGTCCTCGTGCACGCAGGTGATGATTTCGGGCTTGGCATTGCCGCCGTGGTTGACGACGGCCTCGTGCAAGCCGCGATAGCTCGATGCGCAGTTGATCGCCAAGTAGTCGATATCGAGTGACTTCAGCACATCCGTCATGAAGTCGCCGCCGCTCGAGGTCTGATTTACCGGGTCTTTTGTCGGCGGCATGGTCTCAGCCGCGATTTGGCGTGGACCGGGGACGGCGGCCTTCAATTTTTCCTGCGGTGCGGCCGGGAATGCGTTGGCGGCGCCCGGCGGGGCCACCACGGTGGCGGCGGCGGCGCCGACCAGTCCGGCACTTTTGAGAAAATTGCGGCGGCTCGAATCAGGCGCATTACGGCGCTTCGGCATGGCGTCCTCCCAAGATCGCGTGAAAGCCGGATGAAAATCAGCGATTTATTGTATTTATATGGATAGTCGCGCCGGTGGTGGGGGGCGTCAAGCTGACTCCCGCAAAGGGCAGCTATGCGGCAGCATCGTCAACGGATGCGATCAGTTGCAAATGCTTCAGGACACTGGCGAACCGAATCGGGCCATTCTGAGATCGCTCACGTGCTCGACGAATTAAGCAGTGAGGGCGCAACGATCTCCTTCCAGCTTTGCGGCGGCGATTTCAGCTCCCCGTGCCTCGCCATGAAATCGGCAAAAGCCTGCACGCCATAAACCGCGCTGCCGAACTCGTCTTTGATGTCTCTCAGTATCGCTTCGATTGCCGCTGTATCCAGCGTCTTTGACGGCTCGTGTGTCAGATAGATCTGCGCAGCCCGACGCGGATTGTCATGGATGATGCGGGCAGCGTCGTCCATTGCCTTTTCGATCACCTCGGGCATCCTGGGATGCGTATCGATATAGCGCTTCGTCGCGCCCATAATGAGAAAGGAGGACTTGCCATCGATGACATCGGTCGAGGTCAGCACTTTATGAATGTTGGCATCGCCCAGCGCGAGCTGCGTGAAAGGCGGCGACGAGAATGTGTATGTCACAGCGCCAGTTCCATCAATGAGCGCGGTGACCGAATTCGCCGGCGTCGACACAATGACTTGACTGCGCAGCCGGTCGAAGCGGCCGAATGTCTTTTCCGACTGCATCTCCAGAAAGTACATTTGCGGCGCGGTTAATGACGGCATAGCGATGCGATCAGCCGGCTTTAAATCGGCAATTGTTTGCTCATTCGGCTGACGTGTGAGCAGCGTCAGCGGCATCGACGTGATGCCTGACACGGCAAAAATCTGCTGCGGTGTGCCTCTCGCCCTCTCCCACGCTGCGAGTAGCGGCGCTGTTCCGAACGGACCCATGTCAATCGCGCCTGAGGCAATCGCGTTCTGCATCGGTCCGGCGCCGAGAAAACGCTGATAGCTCGCCTTGACGTCGAGATGCAGCTCCTTGGCATGCTTCTCGATGAGCTTCATATCCTCGCAAATGTAGGTCGGTAGAAATGCAAGGCCAAATCCGATGCCTATCTTCACCGGCTCGGCGGCAAACGCAGGGTTTGCTGACGCGACCAACGCGACGAGCCCAATGGAGCGACGGAGCGATTGTCCCAAACGCCCTCGGTCCGCTCGTCGTTTCAGCTCAGGCATGTCCTCAACCGGCTACTCGTCCGCGATCGGATTGCGCAGGGTACCGATCCCTTGGATTTCAACTTCGCACGTGTCGCCGTTCTTCATCCAGGCCGGCGGCTTGCGCGCGTGGCCGACGCCGGATGGTGTACCGGTGAAGATCACGTCGCCGGGCTCGAGCGTCATGCCTTCGGTGATGTAGACCAGCATCTCGACCACCGGAAACATCATGTTGTCGGTGTTGTCCGACTGCATGACCTTGCCATTGAGCCGGCTTTCGATCTTGAGGCCCTTCGCGGCATCGGGGAGTTCATCAGCAGTCACGAGCCACGGGCCGAAACCGCCGGTTCGATCGAAATTCTTGCCCATGTCCCATTGCGTCGTCTTGCGCTGATACTCGCGCACCGAGCCCTCGTTGCCGCACGAATAACCCGCGATGCAGGATGTCGCGTTGGCGGCGGCGAGGTGCTTGGCGCGCTTGCCAACGACCAGGATCAGCTCGGCCTCGTAATCGAGCGTCTCCGACACCTTCGGCCGGATGATCGGCTGGCCGTGCGGCACCATCGAAGTCAGACCGCGCATGAAGATGGTCGGGAATTTCGGAATGTTGTCGCGCTGCGACCCTTCCTTGACGTGCTCCAGATAATTCAGGCCAAGGCAAATGATCTTTCCAGGTTTGCCGACGGGCAACGCATGGACGAGGCCGGCGAGTGGCTTGCGCGCGTTGGCCGGCGCGCGTTTCGCGATTTCAGCGAGCGGCTGAGTGTCTCCATTGTGTTTTGCCAGATACTCGCCGAGATCGGTCGGCACCTTGCTGTCGGCGGCTTGCAGGTCGATAACCTGATCGCCCTCGACCACGCCGAGCCTCGGGCCTCCCTGCCCTTCGAATGCAACAATCTTCATGAGCGGTGTTTCCTGACGTCACGGACGCTTTTGCGCGGCCGGGACTATACCGGGCAGGTCCACGGCAATCCACCCGCGCATCAGGCGGCTGCAAGAAAGAAATGGTTTTTCAGCCGTTCGCGCGCGGCGAGCGCCTTGTCGAGATCGAAGCCGTTGATGATGGCGAGGCGAAAGCCGCCGGGCGGCATGGCGTGGCGCTCCGGCGCGCGATCCTCGTGGAATGTGATCTGCACGCTGGTGATACCGGGGATCCGCTTGATCTCCTCGACCAGCGCCTGCGGCGGATGGGAGTACTTGAGGCCGTTCGGCCCGAACAACACGATGCTGTAACCTTCGCTACGATCTTCGTCGTAGAAATCCCAGTCCTGTTGCTCATAGAGCCCGACGACCGCGTCGACCCAGCCGGGACCGTACAGGTCCGGCCACTGATCGGCGAAGCGCAGATGCACCTCGATGATCGTGCCACCGATGGTCTCAAGATTCAGCATCCCGGTGTAACCGGTGAGATGTCGGCGCAGCCACTCGCCGCAACTTGCCTCGATCCTGGCGTCGGGCTCGGCATGCACGATCCAATAATCGAAGGTGCCCTCGCCGGCCGGCTTGCCGGTGACATGCCGCCACCAGCGCGGTTCGCCGTCGACTACGGCGACATCCGATGAGACGTGGCGCCCTTCCAGCAGCGTCATCCAGAAATGCCCGGGCGCATAATACTGCTCGTAGTCTGCCTCTGAATGCAGTACGCGGCTGCCGACGCCCATACCCTTGAGATTTGTGATCGGCTTCGAGAACACCGGAAAACGCGGTGGCGTTGTGCCGTGCGGACCGGCATCGAGCTTTTGGCTCAGCGCGACGGCGAGCTTGTCGTAGACCCAGCGATGCCGCGGGTTCCACAGCCAGCCGTCGCAATCCTCGGTCGGAATGTTGGCGGCGGTTTTGACGTGAGCGAAATATTGCAAACGCCAGGGATCGGCTTCGCAGATCGGCATCGAACGTCAGTCGTCCTCGCTCGTCCCGTCGAAAGACAATGCATGTACGCTAAACAGACCATCCGTCCAGGCCTTGAGCGGCGACCAGCCGCTACCGCGGGCAAGCGCCTGAAACGAGTTCGACAGTATATTTGTAGCTGTTCTCGGTGTGAATGGTTTCTCCGGCCCGAAACTCAAAAGTCGTGCCGGCGACCCGGACTTTCTGCCGCTTGGTGCTCGCCAGATGCATTTCGATGCGGTGACGCTCGCAATTGTAAAAGGCATGATGCTCGAATGCATCGAGGTTGAAATCGGCGCCGAGCTCGCGATTGATACGGGTAAGCACATTGAGATTGAACGCCGCTGTCACGCCTTCTGAATCGTTGTAAGCGCGATAAAGAATTTCGGCTTCCTTGACGAGATCGACGCCAATCACGAGCACCGAGCCTCGGCCCAGCATCGCCCCGGCATGACGCAGGAATTTTGCCGCGTCATGCGGTTCAAAATTGCCGATCGTCGAGCCGGGGAAGAAGCCCACGCGCGGCAGCGCCGCAATGAGCGGCGGCAATTCGAATGTTTGCGTAAAATCTGCGACGAGCGGATAAACCAACAGGTGCGGGAAATCGCGGCGGAGTTGTGCGGCGTCCTGCTGCAAAAAATCACCGGAAATATCCACCGGGACATAGGCCTCGACCGTGGCTGCCGCACCGAGAAGAATGCGCGCTTTCCGGCTCGAGCCACTGCCGAACTCGATCAGCGCACAGCCTTGCGGAAACAAAGAGGCGATCGCCGGCGCATTGCTGGACAGGATGCCAAGCTCGCACCGAGTTGGATAATATTCTGGCAACCGCGTGATGCGCTCGAACAGCATCGAGCCAGCCGCATCGTAAAAGTATTTCGGCGGCAGGGATTTTGGTTTCGCGGCAAGGCCCGCGATGACGTCGGCGGCAAACGGGTCGGCCGGCTCGACGGAGCTTGGCGCGCGGCGCGCGATTTGAACGGCTTTCGGCATGGTGGCTTTCGGGATTTGAGATGTTCAGTGTTCGTATTCCGCGAGGCGCAAGCCGGAGAATTGCCAGCGCGCCGACGGATAGAAGAAATTGCGGTAGCTTGAGCGCGAGTGGCCGGCTGGCGTCGCCAGCGAAGACCCGCGCAGGACCATCTGGTTGATCATGAATTTGCCGTTGTACTCGCCGAGCGCACCGGACGCTGCGCGATAGCCAGGGTATGGCGCATAGGCACTCCGGGTCCATTGCCAAACGATCCCGAAGGCATCGCTCAGCGCGCCGCCATCAGCGGCCACCTCCCACTCTTCCTCCGTCGGCAAATCCTTGCCAGCCCAGCGGGCAAAAGCATCGGCCTCATAATAGCTCACATGACAAACCGGCTTTGCCGGATCGACCGGGCGCAGACCGCCGAGCGTCATCGAAAACCAGGCACCATCGATTTTGCGCCAATAACCCGGCGCTTCCCAATGTTGAGCCTCGACGGTGGTCCAGCCGTCAGACAACCACAGCGTCGGCGTCACATAACCACCGTCGGCCATGAATTCCAGCCACTCACCGTTTGTGACCAGCGACGGCGCGAGCCGCACCGGCCGCAGGACAACCTGATGGGCGGGCTGCTCGTTGTCGAAGCAAAACCCGCCGTCGCCGTGGCCGATCATATGAATGCCGGAAACAATGTCGCCCGCCGCGGCGCCCTGGTTCTTATCGCATTGCGGCCATTGCCAGTCGGGATCGTAAACCGGATGCGTCTCGTTGAACGAGAACGCATGCAGAATATCGGTGAGAAGAAGCTCCTGATGTTGTTGCTCGTGATTGAGACCGATTTCGATAATGGGGGTGACTTTTTCAAAATCTTCCGTGGATCGGATCAGCGCGGCCACCGCGTTGTCAATGTACGCTCGATATTCGGTGACCTCGGCAACAGTAGGCCGAGTAATGAGACCGCGCTGCGGACGAAACTGCCGCGGACCGGCGGCGATGTAATAGGAATTGAAGAGATAACCGAATCTGCCGTCGAACACCTGATAGGACTGAGCAAACGGACGCAGCAAAAATTGCTCGAAAAACCAGGTCACGTGCGCTCGATGCCATTTTGTCGGACTCGCATCCGGCATCGACTGCACGACTTGATCTTCAGGGCCGAGGTGCGCAGCACGCCGCTCGGTTTCTTCGCGCACTGCCCGATAGGCCGCGAGCCACGCTTGCCGCGCGTCGGCGGGCATCCGTTGCGCAGTCGTGGTAACAGACTCTGCGGCATTTGCCCGAGTCCGACCAGCTACCCGAATACGCGTTGAAACAGCGGAGCGAGACATCCAGAGGTCCGCAAATTGGGGCGGCACTAATAGCAGAATCTCAAAGCTTGGGAAGATAATCAGTCCCCGGAGCCTTGGTTCCATACATGATTTATCGCCCGCAGACTACAATGCGAATTCGTGCCCACTAACGCGGTTGTGATCAGACATTCAAGTTCAGGCGAAACTACAGCAAAGTTGTCGTAAGTACCCCTTCTGACCTATGGTTTTGCCGTATGCACGGGGGGCACGCGGTAAGCGCGTGGATGACTTAGAATGCGAAAACCGGGGACGACAATGCGCCGCGCGTCAAAGGCAATGCTGCCGCGCGAGCGCTCCGATTATTCGGCGATTATCGACCGGCCGCCGTTGAGACTTCCCGGCGGCGCCCGCCTCATATTCTGGACAATCGTCAATCTTGAGGTCTGGGACATCGGCAAGCCGATGGCGCGTCAGGTGCTTGCGCCACCGACTGGACAAACCCAAATTCCCGACGTCCCCAACTGGAGCTGGCACGAATACGGCATGCGAGTTGGCGTGTGGCGGTTCTTCGATTTGTTCAAGCGCTTGATGATCAAGCCGACGCTCGCGATCAATGCCCGCGTTTGCGAGGACTATACGCGTGTCGCCGAAGAGGCGAAGGCCGACGGGTGGGAGTTCATGGGTCATTCCTACGAGCAGGGCCCAATCCACAAGGAGCGCAATCAGAAGGCGATGATCGCTCGTTCGCTCGATGTGCTCGAACGCTTTTGCGGAAAGCGGCCGGTCGGCTGGCTCGGTCCCGGCTTGACCGAAACTCTGGAAACCCCGGATTTGCTCACGCAAGCAGGCATCAAATACATCGGCGACTGGGTGTACGACGACGAGCCGTCGATGATTCGTACCGCAAACGGCCCGCTGGTGACGCTGCCTTACACAATGGAGATCAACGACATTCCGATGATGGCCGTGCAGCATCATGAAAGCGATTATCTTGCCAAGCGGGCCATCGACCAGTTCGACCGCCTTTACGCCGAGGGTGAGAAGCGCGCGAAGATTCTATCGCTCGCCATCCACCCCTATCTCAGCGGCCAGCCGCACCGGATCAAATATCTCGAAGCGATTTACGACTACGTGCGACGATTCGACGGCGTCGTGTACTGGACGGGCGAAGAAATTCTTGATTGGTATTTGAATTCGGCCACCTAAAAGGGGACGGACTATGGGGGAACGCCCGTTCGCGGCAACGGCCTTGTTGCTCGCGTTCTTGATCGCCAGCGCGACTGCAAATGCCGCTGTGCCGTGCCGCACCTCCGGCAGCTTCGATTCTTGGCTTGCCGCCCTTGAGCGCGAGGCCATGGCGCAGGGCGTCTCGCAGCGCACGATCGCCGCAGCGGCGCCTCATCTGACCTATGACCAGCGCATCGTGAATATCGATCGTGGGCAACGCGTCTTCACTCAGACCTTCCTGGAGTTCTCCGGCCGCATGGCCGCCGCTTACCGCATTCAGCGCGGTTCGGCGCTCATCAAGACATACGCGCCGGTGTTTCAGCGCATCGAGCAGCAATACGGAGTGCCGGCCCCGGTGATTGTCTCGTTCTGGGCGCTCGAAAGCGACTTTGGCGCCAATATGGGTAAGGAGCACACGTTGAGCGCCCTCGCTTCACTGGCCTACGATTGCCGGCGCGCCGATCGTTTTCGTCCGCAGCTACTTGATGCACTGCGCCTGATCGAGCGCGGGGATCTGCGGCCCGAAGACATGATCGGCTCATGGGCCGGCGAACTCGGCCAGACGCAGATGATGCCGTCGGAATATTACAAATACGCCGTCGACTACGACGGCGACGGTAGGCGTAATCTCTTGCGCAGCGCACCGGACGTTCTCGGCTCGACGGCCAATTATCTGGTGGGTCTAGGCTGGAAGCGCGGCGAGCCTTGGCTCTCGGAGGTGCGCGTTCCTGCGAACCTGCCGTGGGATCAAGCCGACCTCGCGATCCAGCTGCCGCGATCGAAATGGGCCTCATACGGCGTCACGCTCGCGGACGGCCGTGCGCTTCCGGCCGACAATCTTCCCTCCTCGCTGCTGCTGCCGATGGGCCGGTTCGGACCGGCTTTCCTCGTTTATCCAAATTTTCAGGTCTATCTGCAGTGGAATAACTCGCTGGTTTACTCCACCACCGCCGCCTATCTGGCGACGCGCATCGCCGGCGCGCCGGCATTGCGTCGCGGCAATCCGCCGCCGGCGCTGCCCTTCAACGAGGTCAAGGAATTGCAGAACCTTCTGGTGCGCGCCGGCCATGACGTCGGCACCGTCGACGGATTTCTCGGCCTCAAAACGCGGCAAGCGGTCAAAGCCATGCAGATGAAATACGGCCTACCGGCGGACTCCTATCCCACGGCGGAATTATTGGCGCGTATGCGCGGCGGGCGATAACGAAACTTTCCTCGGAGCGAAAGCCAATGCGTAGTCTGGTCAGTGTCGTTCTTTTCCTTCTTTCAGCGGTCGCGCCGGTCGCGGCCGCCCAGATCACCATCGCGGTGGTGCCGAGCATTCCGGGCGGCGCGACCTATATCGCGCTCGACAAGGGCTACTTCCACGACGCCGGTCTCGACGTAAACATCGAGCGCATCGACTTGCTCGGCAAGGCTGTCGCTTTTCTTGCCACCAATCAGGTTCAGGTGGCGCAAGGCGGCATCAATGCCGGCTTCTATAATTCCGTGGCGCAGGGCTTGCCGGTGATCCTCGCGCTCGAGAGCGGCTCCTCTCCGACGTATCACCAGATACTGGTGCGCAGCGATCTCAAAGACAAAATCCGCAAACCCGCGGACTTGAAAGGCCGCACCGTCGGTTTGAGCTCGCCGGGATCGACGTCGATGTACGAGGTCTCGTCCGTGCTCGCGTCTGCTGGGCTGACGCTCAAAGACGTCGACGCAAAGAACCTCGCATTCTCTCAAATGGCTGCGGCCATGGCCAACGGCGCCCTCGACGCGGCGATGGAAGTGGCGCCCTTCACCGAGCGGATGATCGAACAAAAGATCGCCGTGCCGTGGATCGACCCCGACGACTATATCCATCCGCTGCCGATGACGAGCGTGGGCTATATCGTCAATACCGATTGGGCGCACGCCAACGGCGAGACGGCGCACAAGTTGTTCATCGCGCTCGCCCGCGCCGGCCGCGACTATTGCCAAGCCTATCATCACGGGCCGAATTGCGCCGAGATCATCGACATTTTCCTGAAAAATCGCATTGGTACAGACCGGGACCTGCTCCAACGCATGTCCTGGCAGGCTCGCAATCCGAATGGCGAGTTCAACGTGGCGAGCATCGTCGACATGCAATCGTTCTTTCAGCGAGAAGGCACGATCCAAAAGACTTCGCCGGCGGAAAAGCTCGTCGATCAAAGCTATGCCGCCGCAGTCGCCAAGGAGCTCGGACCGTTCGAACTCACCAACAAGGAAAGCCCGCTGAAAGGATGTCGGTAGCGTCCGTCATTCCGGGGCGCGCGAATGCGCGAACCCGGAATCCATATTCACGGCCGGTTTCGTTTGTGGTTATGGATTCCGGATAGCCGCTTTCGCGGTTTCCGGAATGACAAGTTCACAGGAAACAACCATGACCAAACAAGTTCGGCGCGTCGTCACCGGTCACAACGCCGCGGGTCGCTCAATCTTCATCATCGATGGCCCTACTCCGCACGTCTTCAGCCGGACCAAGGGCAGCGCCATTGTGCATGAACTTTGGGAGACGGAGCGCACGCCGGCCGACAATCACGGCAACGCGGATGTTATTCAACGCGGCCATCGGCTACCGCCGCCGAAGAACGGCACGGTGTTTCGCGTTATCGAGTATCCGCCGGACAGCGAGCGCCTCGCAGCCATCGCACGTGAGAACGCGCTGCCCGACGACGGCTCCGGACGCGCCGCGGCGAGCGACCGCAACAATCCGCGTCATGCCGGCTTTCACAAGACCAGCACGATCGATTACGCGATCGTACTGTCGGGCGAAATTTACGCCATGATGGATGAAGGCGAAGTGCTGCTGAAGACCGGCGATGTGCTGGTCCAACGCGGCACCAATCACGCCTGGAGCAATCGCACGTCAGAGCCTGCCGTGGTTGCTTTTGTCCTCGTCGACGCCGAACCGTTGTAACTAACGCCGTGAGCCGTTGAGCTCAGGCACGTCGTAGTCCTCCCACCCCGGCACATCGGCAACGTCGTAGAATTTTTCGCCGAAGGGACGCGTCGCATCAATGCCTATCGCCGAGGCGGTGCGCATGGTGCGATCGCGCGTCAGATCGACGGAAGGATCAGACGGACCTGCCGGCACATTGTCCATGATGATGACGTCGCGCTGCGGCTGAACGCGGAACGCCAGCGCCCATTCGACTTCGGTCGAGGAATGCACGTCGATATCGGGATCGACGATCACGGTCCATTTCGGCCGGATGTTGCTCGACATTGCCGCGAGGATCACCTGCCGCGCCTCGCCGGCAAACCGCGGCTCCATCGCTATCACGACATAAAAAGAAACGCCCGCCGAGGCGCGCACCGAGACCTGCTTGATGGTTGGGAATTGGCGCTTTAGCGCACGCAGGAACGAGGCCTCGAACGGCACCTGCTTGAGGATGTGGTTTTCGGTCACCGGCTTGCCGGTCAGAAGGCCTTGGAAGATCGGATTGCGACGATGGGTGATTGCGGTGATGCGCGCGACCGGCTTTTGCGAAGGCCGCGTGTAATAGCCGGTATATTCGCCGAGCGGACCTTCCAGCACTGTGTTGTTGAGATCGACTTCGAATTCTATCACCACCTCGGACGTTGCCGGCACTTTGACGTCGCAGGTCTTGCAGCGGGTCAACTCAACCGGCGCGCCGCGCAATCCACCCGCCAGCGCCCAATCGTCGGTCGTGTCTGGCACCTGGACCTGGCACGTATAGGCGATGATCGGATCGACGCCGATCACCAGCGCCGCCTTCGGCACGATGCCGAGCTTCTTGCATTTCGCGAGGTTCTTTCCGAATCGATGGAACGGCTGCGCCGAGAATGAGACCGTGTCCTTGCCGAGAATCAGAAACCGGTAGTGCCCGACATCCGGCACGCCGGTTTCCGGATCCTCGGAGACGACGATGCCCGGCGTAATGTAGGCGCCGCCATCCTTCGGACTGTATTGCGGCACCGGAAAATTCCGGATGTCGATCGCGTCGCCTTCGATGATTTCCTCGTGGCACGGCGCCGCACCTGAAACGACCGTCGACGGGATCGGATTGTCCAGCCCATGCAGGACCTTATCGAAAATCGTGGTCTCGTCGGCCTCGAAGGCGAGCAGCGCCTTCTCCCTCGTCGAATAGACGCCGGCAACCAACGGATAGTCGGTTCCGTTGTTGTTGAACATGATCGCCGGACCGTTGCGGACGTAGCTCTGCTTCATGGCCTTGCCGACATCGTTCAAGGCGATCGGCCGGTTGATATCGATCAGTTCGCCGTGCTGGCGCAGCACATCGAGGAACTGGCGGAAGTCCTGAAACGGCATTTACTTTTTCTCCGATGGCCACGCGTCAGGCGAAACGCGGAAAGAGAGCGAGCGCATTGGTCCGGTTGACCGCTGCGCGTTCCGTCGCGTCGAGCATACCGCCGCCTTCGAGCGCCGCAATCATGTCGCCGCACATCTCGGTGGGGCAATACGGCCAGTCGCTGCCAAACACGACACGCGCCGGATCGGCGACTTCCTTGAGCGAGCCCAACGTCGAAGGCCCCGCCGAGAGTGCCGTCTCGTACCAGAAATTGCGCAACTGGGCGTAGATGAGTTCGGGCGTCACCTTGCCGGCATAGCGCTGCATGAAGGGAGACGGATATTGCGTGTCCCAGGGCGGCTCCGTCATCTGCCGGTAGATAATGTCGGCAAGCCGCCACGAGGTGTACGGCAGCGTGCCGCCGGCATGCGCGAGGATGAATTTGATTTTGGGAAAGCGGTCGAGCGCGCCGGTAAACATCAGATTGAGCGCTGACCGCGTCGTATCGAACAGAAATTCGATGAGAAAATTGCCGATACCGGGTGAAATGCCCTTTTTGACATTGACGGTCGTCGGATGATTGTTGGGGTGAATCAGGACCGCCGTCGAGCGCTCATTGAGGATGTCGAACAGCGGATCGAACATCGGCTGACCGAGATAAATGCCGTCATAGCTGGCCAGCAGCCCGACGCCGTCGAGCTTCATCACGTCGAGCGCATGACGCGCTTCCGCGCACGCGCCGTCCATATCGGGGATCGGCAAGGTCGCGTAAGCGCCGAGCCGCTTCGGATTCTTCGCCACGTATTCGGCGGCTTCCTCGTTGACGCGGCGCGCCAGGATTCGCGCCTTGGCGTCATCGCCGTGATGCGTGCCCGGCACCGACAGGGAATAGACGCCGGCAGCGATGCCATGACTGTCCTGAAAATCGAGCGCCATTTGCGGCGACCAATCAGGCGTGCGGATGATGGCGCCGAGACCCGCAATGGCATTGCGGTAAGCCGGCGTCATCGAATGACAATGGACGTCGATACGGCCGGCGTCAGTCGGCATGGTTGTTTCCTCCGTTCCACACCTCTTGGCAGAGGTGACGAATTTGGATTGTTCGAAAAATCAGAATAGCGGGAAGACTACATTACGTCGCCCATCACCACTTCATTTTCGTTCGGCGGCCGTTCGTAGAATTCGGCGTTCATGCGGCTCGGCAGGCCTTCGCGTTGGAGCGTTGCCTCGAACTCCCTGCGGATGGCCGGATCTTCCTGATGGTAAGGGATCGCGCTGCCGCCCTTGCTGAGCTCGATGGCGCCGTAATCCATGAGTTGTTCGCCGGGCACGCCGGGCTTGCGCGCGCGCTGGTTGTTCGGCCCGTGCCAGGCCGTGATGCGCAACCCTTCTTTGCCGATACCAAAGTGCTGGTGGTACCAGTCGCCGCTCATCGGCGCGGCGGAAACGAGCCCGACCGGCTCGTAATCCTGGCGCAGAATTTTGTCGGCCTTGCCGTTTTTCCACGGCTGCGTGCCCAGCACTTCGGGCCACGTGTAGGTGTAGCCTTTGCCTTTGACGCAGACGAGCACCGCGGCGGAAGCATGCTTGTGCGCCTTGGAATAGCGCCCGGTCTCATGCTGTCCGATCCACAGATAGAAACGGTTCTTCGCCATCGCCGGCTCGACACGGCGGTATCCGGGCGAGCGGCGATTATCGAGCGGCAGGTCGCAATTGACGATGTCGGGAATGAGATTGGTGCGCCGCATGGCAAGCCCGCGGATCGGATCGGGCTCGACATCGTCGTTGGGCTTGAAAAAATCCTCGGCGCCGGAGAAGCGCTCCGCGAAGGTATAGGGGCAGTTGAAAATGAAATCGTAGTTGTCGAGCACGTTCATGACGTTCGGCGCCGTTGTGCCGCACAGCAGCAACGCCGGCGAACTCGCCGCATTGATGATGCGGTGATAGGCATTGAGCGGAATGGTGAAAAGAGAGCCCTTCTGCCATTCGAAAGCATGGCGCTTCGTTTGGCCGTCTTGCCAGACTTCCGTGGTGCCGCGGCCTTCGACGACGAGCACGACTTTTTCGTAGAGATGCCGCTCGACATTGAGCGCGCCGGCTCCCGGCACCTCGACAACGTAAAGTCCCCAAAGCCCCTCGGTGCCGAACAATTGGATGAACGAGCCGCGGCCGCCAAGCCTCTTCCAGGGCACAAGCGGAAGGTCCTGCACCTTGCGCACGCCGATGCCGCGGTAACACGGCACGCCCTCTTCCTCCATGAAGCGGTCATAGGGCAACGGCTGGCGCTTGAACTTGCCAAAGCCGGCGTTCTCTCCGGCTTTCGGCTCGTGCCAATGCACCTGATCGGGTGTGTCGTGCATGTGTCCTCCGACGTTCAGTCGCCCTTTTTGCCAACAAGCAGCTTTCTCACATAGTCGAAAATCTCCGGCGGTGCGCCAGCCATCTTGTCGAGGCTTGCCATCAGGGCATCGGCGCTCACCGGACTGATCTCGACGCCGACAGTTCCCGCGTCCGCGATATATTGCGGATCGCGATGCGCGGCCATGAATGCCGTTCGCAGCGCTGCGGCACGCTCCGACGGAATGTCCGGCGGCGCCGCGAACGGCCGCGCCATGGTCAAAAGCGGCGTTTCGGTAAATTCAATGAGCGCGCGCGCAGAATCACTGAGAGCCAACTCACGCGCGGTCGGCACATCGGGAAAGTCGGGATGCCGGGTGCGGCGGCCGAACGCCACGAGCAGATGAAAATCGCTGTCCGGTTTGAGCCAATTCGGCCGCGTCGAGCGGATCGCCGAAAGGTCCGTGGTCCGGCCCATCACTTCGCCGCGTTCCATGGCGAGAAAAATCGCCGCAGTGTCGCGATAGCCGAGCACCTGTTTGATGTGCAGCCCATCGGCATCGCGCAGGATTTTCGGCACGTCGCCGCCTGTTGCGCCTTCTGCCGTGCCGCCGAGAAGAAGGTCAGGCCCGCCCGGACGGCGCGCGTCATCGATTGTCTTCACCGGCGCGTCCTTGCGCACGATCAGCACGTACGCGTCATTGGCGAAACTCGATGACGAGCCGAGCCAGGTAAACTTACGGGGATTGAACTGGACAGCGGGATTTTGATCGAGCAAACCAAGCAGCGGCATGTCGCGCGCGAGCAATCCGATCGTCAATCCATCCTTTGGCGCGACGTTATAAAGATAATTGGCGGCACGCAGACTGCCGGCGCCCGGCATGTTCTGCACGATGACGTTCGGATTGCCGGGGATGTATTTGCCAAGATGGCGCGCGAGGAGCCGCGCGAACACGTCGTAGCCGCCGCCCGGACCATAACCGACGATCAAGGTCACATCCTTGCCGCGATAAAAATCGGCGACTGTGTCGGCGCGGGCCTGCCCCCGCATTAGCGCAACGGCAGCAAGTACTGCCGCCGCAGCCGCGAGTAATGTCCGAATGGGTTTCACGATTTTGATCCGGTAAGGCAATCTACGCGCCGGCTCGACAATGCTCAAGCACGACGCCAGGCTCAGTCCTTGCTCGTTTGTCCCAGCAGCTTCGCCATGGAATGCAGCAATTCGGGTGATGCGGCGGAGATGCGCTCGATGGCGCGCAAGACGTCATCGCCGCCGATCGGACTCACCTCGACTTTCAGCTTTGCGGCCTCTTCCAGATATTGCGGGTCGCGATGGACGGCGACAAACGCCGCCCGCAATGCCTCGGCGCGCTCGTGCGGTACATCCGGCGGCGCGGCAAACGGACGCGACAGGAGATAGGGCAGTTCGGCGAGCTCAATCAACGCACGCGCGGAGTCGTTCGGCGCGAGTTCGCGCGCGGTCGGCACATCGGGAAAATCCGGCAGCCGGCTGACGCGCGCAAATTGCAACAAAATGCGCATATCGCTGCCCGGTTCGAGCCATTGCGGATGGGCGGAACGCACTGCCGACAGCCCGACGGTGCGTCCGTCGAGTTCTTTCTGGTCCACCGCCATGAACAGCGCGGCGCTGTCGCGATACCCGGCCACCAGCCTGATATGAAGGCCGAGCAGATCGCGCAAAATCACCGGCACGTCGTTGCCTGATGACCCTTCGGCCGTGCTGCCGATCACGATCGGCGGACCGCCGGGACGGCGTGCGTCGTCAATCGACTTCACCGGCGCGTCTTTGCGCACCATCAAGACGTAGGCGTCGTTGCCGTAGCTCGACGAGGAGCCGAGCCAAGTGAATTTGCGGGGATCGAACTGCGCGGCCGGATTGCCGCCGATCAGGCCGAGGAGCGCCATGTCGCGGGCGAAAAGCCCGAATGTCGTGCCGTCGCGCGGCGCTACCGAATAAATGTAATTGGCGCTGCGCAGACTGCCCGCGCCCGGCATGTTCTGCACCACCACGGTCGGATTGCCGGGAATGTATTTGCCGATGTGACGGCCGAGCAGCCGGCCATAGACATCATAACCGCCGCCGGGTGAGTAACCGACGATCAGAGTGACCTGCTTGCCGCGATAGAAGTCGGCGACATCATCCGCATATGCAGCTGGCGCCGCCGAGTCCGCCAGCAGCAACGCTGCGGCCACTGTCACAACCCGCTCAAAGCGCGCGAGTTTTCTCATGGCTCCGAATCCATAGTCCGACCTTGTCGCCACATCATACTATCTGGCGAGTCGGCACACGCGCCATGGACGAAAGCGAAATCTTGGTGCTAGAGGTTGGCCGGTGACGGCAGCCGAGCGGGGCGGCATCCTGTCTCGGGGCACCAATCCAGGTGATTTCCGGCGTTGCCCAACTTAAGCGCTTGACCGCGATCGGCTGCGGCGGCGGAAGATTTTGAAAAGATTACAGTATTTCTTGGCCCGAAAGAGGAACAGACGTCTTTGGCCGCTGCGACCTGATGGAGTGAGGCTTGAAAGACTGTTACATTATAACGTCTAATTTCTCCGCCAATCTTGGCGTCGGTCAGGGGTGCCGGACCGCACCGGCCGCAGTGGGCGACAGCGAAAATCGGACGCGCAAAATGCAGCACACTCGTCGCACACAGGTGGAAAGCCTTCCCGGAACACGGCCGCTCACTCGCTCCCCACTCTTGGTGCGAGCCGTCGCCCTTCTGTTTTGCGCGCTGCTGACCCATTCGGCGCTCGCGCAGGGCGCCCCCACGGGTCAACCTTCTTCGACGCCGATGGCTGCGCCTGCCGCACCTGCGGTTCCTGCCCCGACAGTGACTGCGCCGGCTACGCCCGCGCCGACGGTGGCTGCTCCTGCCGCGCCTGCGCCCAGCAGCGCCGCGCCTGCCGCCGGCGAGCCGTCAGTCGGCGCCGCTGAGCTGCCGGAGGATCTTTCGCCCTGGGGCATGTTCCTCAACGCCGATATCGTCGTGAAGCTGGTCATCCTCGGGCTTGCCTTCGCGTCGCTGGTAACTTGGACGGTGTGGGTGGCCAAAACGCTGGAATTGCGCAACGCGCGCGGCGAGGTCCGCGACGGGCTGCAAATTCTCGATACATCGGCAACGCTCGCCCAGGCGCACGAGCAATTGCGCGGCGGCACCAGTGCCGTCGCGCAACTCATGCAAGCGGCCGGTAACGAAATCCGGCTTTCCGCCAATATGCGCGGCGATGGACTCAAGGAGCGCATCGCCCTGTTGCTCGAGCGCATGGAAATGGCCGCCAGCCGCAAGATCTCCCGCGGCACCGGCGTGCTCGCAACCATCGGCTCGACCGCACCGTTCGTCGGATTGTTCGGCACGGTATGGGGCATCATGAACAGCTTCGTCGGTATTTCGAACGCGCACACCACTAACTTGGCGGTGGTGGCGCCCGGTATTGCCCAGGCGCTGCTGGCAACTGCGCTCGGCCTGATTGCCGCAATTCCGGCGGTCATGATCTACAACGTGCTCGCACGCGCCACCGCGCAATATCGTGCGCAGCTCGGCGACGCCTCGGCGCAAATCATGCGCCTGGTAAGCCGCGATCTGGACCGCGCCAAACAGATGCCGCTCGCGCAAGCATCCGCCCAAGCCGCCGAGTAACGCCGTGGCCATTCGTCTCGATCACGGAACTGACGAACTTACCGAAGTCCACGACATCAACGTCACGCCGTTCATCGACGTCATGCTGGTGCTGCTGATCATCTTCATGGTGGCGGCGCCGCTCGCTACCGTGGACGTGCCTGTTAATCTGCCGACGTCCAATACGCAGGCGCAACAACGGCCGGACAAACCCGTCTACCTCACGCTGAAGGCCGATCTGAGCCTTGCGATTGGCGATAACGTCATCACCCGTGACGCCCTTTCTGGTGCGCTCGCTGCGGCAACCAAATCGAACAAGGACGAACGCATCTTCCTGCGCGCCGACCGGTCTGTATCATACGGCGACGTCATGGGAGTGATGAACGATCTTCGAGCGGCAGGTTACCTTAAAATCGCCTTGGTCGGGCTTGAAACGCGGGATGCGAAATGACCGCATTCGCGCTCACGTGGTTCGAGGACGAGGACCCGGACGATCTCAGGCGCTGGGCGTTGGCGGCTGCGGTCGTCGTCGGTGTTCACGTTTCGCTGATCGTGGGCTACCTGTTCTGGCACCATTTTCATCCGAGCGATATCGGCGACGACTCGGTCGTCGCCGTCGAGCTTGCGCCGATCGACAGTGTCGCTGACGCCGAGCAAACCGACGTCGCGCCAGCGCCCGAGGAAACGGTCGAACAAAAGGAGACCCCGACCGAGGTCCCGAAGCCGCCGGACGAGCCCAAGGTCGAGGAGCCACCGCCGCCGCCCAACGAGACCACCGCCGACGTTGCCCCGCCCGAGCAGAAGCCGCCGGAGAAGATCGAAGAACCAAAGCCGCCGGCGCCGCGCACGGCGGCCCGCGTCAGGGGCGGCGCGCCGCGCGTTGAGCCTTCATGGGAAGCCGGGCTTGTCAGACACCTGCAGCAATACAAGCGCTATCCGAGCGAAGCGCAGTCGCGCAGCGAACAGGGCGTCGTCATTCTCGGCTTTAGCGTCGACCGCAGCGGCCACGTGCTTTCGCGTCACATCGTGCGCAGTTCGGGCCATCCCGACCTCGACGAAGAGGTCATGGCAATGATCGAACGGGCGCAGCCGCTGCCGGCCTTCCCGCCCACCATGACGCAAACCAAACTCGACCTCACCGTCCCGATCCGATTTTCTCTGCGCTGAAATTAGCGATTGCTCTGCTCCACAACGTGCTGAGCAGGTTATCAGCGCCGCTCCGCCGGTCTTCGCGCGTTCCCCCTCCCCCGACCTCGCTGCGGCGGGCTAGTTATGTGTCTCGACATATTGGGAGGAACCATGCGCACCAAGCAGTGTCTGACATTGGCCGACGTGAAGAAGATTTTAGCGGCGTGCGAAGCGGAAGCCGCCAAAAACAAATGGGCTGTCGCAATATCGGTCGTCGACGACAGCGGTTTTCTATTGGGCTTCCAGCGCATGGACGGCGCCGCGGCGATTTCGGGCGAAGTGTCGATGGGCAAGGCCCGCACATCAGCGATGACCAAACGGCCGAGCAAGTTTTTCGAGGATCGGGTGAAAGACCGCCCGGCCTTCGTGAATTTTCCGGCCGGTATTCTGATCCAGGGCGGCGTGCCGATCATGCATCAAAACGAATGCGTCGGCGGCGTCGGCGTCTCGGGCGTGCAATCGCACGAAGACGAGCAGATCGCGCAGGCCGGAGCGAACGCCCTCGGATGAATTCGGAGCGATGGTGCGCGCTGCCGTTGCCGCAAGCCGTCAGTGAGCCGGCGCCACCATCTTGATGCCGGTGAGAGCGGCCAAAGCACCCTGACGGGTGGTTTCATCGCGCATGTATTCGGCGAGCCGCTCGGGCGTGTTGTTGTCGGCCAGCACAGTCATGCCGAGCGCCGCCATGCGGCTGCGGAACGCCTGCGATTGGACGATGTCGTTGAGCTGCTTGTTGAGGTAGGCGATGATCGGGGCCGGCGTCTTGGCGGGCGCCGCGAGGCCGACGAAACCCCGATAGTCGAAGTTGGGAAATCCGAGCTCCTGCATGGTCGGCACCTCGGGCCAGGTTGCGATCCGCTGCGGGCTCGCGATAGCGAGAGCGCGGACTCGGCCGCTGTCGGCGAGCGGCTTGGCTTGCGCGTAGAACGCGAACGCGCCTTGGACTCCGCTCGCCGACACGTTGCGGGCGGCCTCGCCGGAGCCGTTAAAGGGCACCCCCGCGATCTCGGTCTTGGCCAGCGCGTTAAGCTGCGCCAGCGCCATCGCCGGCGAAGTGGCCGGCCCGGAGGTGCCGAAGCTGATTTTCTTCGGGTCGGCCTTCGCGCCGGCGACCAAATCGGCCAGCGACTTGTAGGGCAGCTTGGCATCGATGATCAGGACCAGCGGCGGCCCTTCTACGATCATACCGATCATCGCGAAGTCGTTGATCGCGTTATAGGGCACGGGAAGGAAATATAAATTCTGCGTGTCGGCGAGCGAATTCGCGAACAGCGTATAGCCGTCGGGAGCGGCCCGCACCGCATAAGCTCCGCCCAGGGTGCCGGAGCCCCCTGGCTTGTTCTCGACCACGACGCTCTGGCCGATCCGCTCCTGCAACATCGCAGCAAGAACGCGCGCGGGGACATCGGTTAATCCGCCGGCCGCGAACGGCACGATCATGGTGATCGGACGGTTCGGGTAGTCCTGCGCCAGCGCATTCGCCGGCAGCAGCGCGCCGATGAGAAGCGCGCTGAGCAGCGGCAAGCCTAGCCGCAACGGATTAGTCATGTGTCGCTCCTTTAGGTGTAATCTCGGTGGAGACCATGCAGGAGGCAGGCCAAGTCCGTTTCGCCCTCCGCGCCTTCCCAGCGTCGCGCCGCAATGCCAAAGTCAAAGGCCCGCCGGACGCAAACCGCCAAAGCATCGCTGGAGAGACCCCAATGACCAAGAGCGCAACCTGCGCCGTGGAGCCGCTACTCCCAGTCGAGCTAGGCTCCGGCAAAATCAAGCTCGCACAGGGCGTGAAGGCCGGCCGCTGGGTCTTCGCAACTGGGCTGATGGCGCAGGATTTCGTCAACGGCATTGCGCCGGACGTGCTTGCTGAGCGAACGCCGCATGCCGGCCTGCCCAAGCGCGAAAAGGAAGCTCTCCGCATCTTCGAAAATCTTGACGCCGTGCTGCGCGCTGGCGGCACCGATCGCGGCAACCTCGTGCGCACCGACCAGTACTACACGACCGTGAAAGCCGTGCCACCCTATCAGCAAGTCCGGCGGAAATTTCTCAACGCGCGAATCCCTCCCTCGACATCGATCGCCCAGCAGAAGCTGCTGCTGCCGGGCGCCGACATGAACATCCAGGCCGTGGCCGTCATCCCCGACAAAGGACTTCAGGTCGAGCATCTCAGGCACGAGCAACTCAAGGGGCGCCCTACCTCCGGCTATTCGCCAGCGCTCACGGCCGGTGATTTCATCTTCATTCCCGGCATCACATCGCTTGCAATTGGCGACGAACCGCGGCGCAACGGGGTCGCCGCCGCAGCGCTGATGGCCGAAGGCGCGCAATGGGGTGGGCAGCCGATCAAGCTCGAGACCGAATTCATCATAACCAAACGGATGGTCGCTTCGCTCGCACTCGCCGGTGCGAGGCTCGAGGACGTCGTGCACGCGCAGGTCTATCTCACGGACCCGGAGGACTATTCGGCTTTCAACGAAACTTGGACGCAGCATTTCGGCGAGGCGGGTCCGACCGTGTCGATCATTCCGTGCATCGAGCACGGCCTTGCTCCGTATGACGGCAAAATCGAGATCAACGTGATCGCGGCGAAACCTGGCAGCGCAGCCAGCAAGCGGCACGTCGATGCCGGCGTTGCGACTGCATTCCGCCATCAGCCGCAGGCCGTGAAGGCGGGCGATCTCTTGTTCATCCCGGCGTTGATGGCGGCCGATCGCAACGGGCTCGTGCCCTCTGCCGCCGTGGATCCGCGGCAGCCGTATTTCTCGTCGTCGCCAGAGACGCAGGCGGACACCATCATCGACAACATCGCGCGGCTTTGCGCGGCCGCAGGAACGTCGCTCGCCAATGTGGTGCGCGTACTGCTGTTCCACACGGACATTCGCGAGTTTTACCCGGTCTACAAGGCTTGGGAGCGCCGGCTCGGCGGATGTCCACTGCCGTTTTCCGCGGTGGAGGTCCCAGGGCCGTTGCCGGTGCCGGGCGCGACAGTGATGATGGAAACCTGGGTTTATGCGCCGCCGGCTACGGCTGGGACGCATTGAAACAAGTTATGCCGGTCTGTGACCGAACGGGACATGTCGGCACCATAGTCCGCTGTCCGTTTTGGATGCGTTGGCGGGTATAATGCGCACCATTCAATGCCAGGGAGCGCGGTGTGAAGGTCATCATCGCCGGCGGCGGCATCGGCGGTTTGGTCACGGCGCTATCGTTGCACCGGATCGGCATCGATGTGCATGTGTTCGAGTCGGCGAGCACATTGCGGCCGCTCGGCGTCGGCATCAATCTCCTGCCCCATTGCACGCGGCATCTGGCGGAGCTTGACGCGCTCGCTCCGCTTCTGGAGATCGGCGTCGAAACGAGTGAACTCGTCTTCTTCAACAAATTCGGACAACTCGTGTGGCGGGAGCCACGCGGCGTCGCAGCCGGCTACCGCTATCCGCAGATTGCGATCCATCGCGGCGAACTACAGCTCGCACTTTTTAAGATTGTGCAGGAACGTCTCGGGCGCGACAACGTCCATACCGGGCACCATCTCGTCGATTTCGACATTCGCGATGATGGCGTGACGGCGCAATTTTCCGATCGCGGCTCAGGCCGGGCGATCGCACGCATGTCCGGCGACCTGCTGATCGGCGCGGACGGCATTCATTCGACGGTCCGCGCGCGGTTGGTACCGAACGAGGGCGCGCCGAAATGGAACGGCGGTCTGATTTGGCGCGGCGTCACCGAAACGACGCCGTTCCTCTCCGGCCGCTCGCAAATTGCTGCTGGCGGACGACAGACGTTCATTGCCTACCCGATGTCGAAGAAGCTTTCCGAGCACGGCTGTGTGCTCACGAACTGGGCGGCCCGCTTCTTTGTCGACCCGTCACGCGAATTGCCGCCGGAAGACTGGAACCGTCCCGGCAAGCTCGAGGATTTCTTGCCACGCTATGAAGATTGGCGCTTCGACTGGCTCGACATCCCTGCGCTCATCCGCTCGGCACAAGCGATCTACGAATTCCCAATGGTCGACCGCGATCCCCTCGCACGCTGGACATTCGGCCGGGTGACGCTGCTCGGCGACGCCGCGCATCCGATGTATCCGCTCGGCTCAAACGGCGCTTCCCAAGCTATCCTCGATGCGCGCAAGCTTGCCCAAGCCTTGAGCGACTGCCCGAGCATCGACCAGGCGTTACAGCGCTACGAGGATGAGCGGCGGACCAAAACGGCCGAGATCGTCGCCCGTAACCGGCAGGGCGGTCCGGAGGTGGTCATCCGCATCGCGGAGGAACGCGCGCCGCAAGGTTTTGCCGATATCGAGACTGTTATTCCGCGCGAGGAACTGGTCCGCATCGCCGAAAGCTACAAGCGGCTTGCAAGCTTCGACACGGAATCGGTGAACGGCTGATCGCGCACCCTGCCGCCGGCAACGCGCAATTGTGACACCCCCCTTCAGCGATATCGCCGCATTTGCGCGCTGGCATTTTTCCCCGGCCGCAATAATCTGCGCGGCCGAAGGCCGGGTGAGAAGCGCTAACGCAAACAACGGACCGCGAAGATCGCGGGAGGGAATGAATGATCAAAGCAGCAACTTGCGCGTGTCTCTTGCTCGGCACCACTGCCGTTTTATGTGCTCCGACGCGCGCGGCCGATCCACTCGTCGTGACGGTGGGCGCCACGAGTTCGACCAGCGACGCTCCGATTTATATCGCCGACAAGAAGGGCTACTTCAGCGACGAAGGGCTTGCGGTCACCGTGAGCAATTTCCGTTCTGCCGCGGACATGGTGGCGCCGCTCGGCACCGGCGAACTCGACGCCGGTGCCGGCTCGGCCTCAGCCGGCCTTTACAATGCAGTCAAACGCGGCGTGCGCATCAAGATCGTCGCCGACAAGGCGTCGTCGCCGCCCGGATACGGCGCAACTAAAATTCTTTTGCGCAAGGATATCGTCGACAGCGGCCGCTACAAGGAGCCCAAAGATCTGAAGGGCATGAGGTTCGCGATGAACGCGCCGGGCGTCAGCAATACGGCGACCCTGAACGCGCTTCTTAAATCGGCAGGCCTCGTTTATTCCGACGTCGACACGGTCAATCTGCCGTTTCCCGATCACGTCGCCGCGCTCAAGAACAAGGCGGTCGACGCCTCGGCATCCGTCGAGCCTGGACCCGCGATCGCGATCAAGAACGGGTTTGCCGTTTTGCTCAAATCCGACGATCAAATTATTCCCTATCATCAGATTGCCGTGCTGCTCTACTCAGAGAAATTCGCCAGCAATCCGGAAGTTGGCCGCAGGTTCATGCGCGCCTATTTGCGCGCGGTGCGGTTCTACAACGGCGCTCTCAAGGATGGCCATATGGCCGGACCCAACGCCGACGAGGTGATTTCAATCCTGTCCGCGTCGACGCCGATCAAGGACCCCGCCGTCTACAAAAGCATCACGCCGACCGGCATGAATCCCGATGGGCATGTGAATATACAGAGCCTTACCGACGATCTGCATTTCTATGCATCGCAAGGCTTGATCGACGCCAATTTCAACGTCGCTCAAATCGTTGACGAATCGTTTGTCGATGCCGTCGTGAAAGAGTTAGGGCCCTATCAAAAATAGACCCTCAAGAAAACTAGGGGGAGGAAGATAAAGAATGTTCGGCTGGCGCAAGCGCATCGGCTATATCGGCCCGACCGTCATGGAGGTCGTGCCCTACGAGTTTTATCGCTATGCGCCGGACGGCATCGGCCTTGTCGGCGTCACCTGCAACATCGATGATTGGAGCGCCGAATACTTCGACAAGGCGCTGGCGCAGGTTACGACGGCCGCAGCCTATCTCGGCTCGCGCGCCGTCGACTTCATCATTCACGGTGGCGGTCCTCTCGTTGCAGCCCGCGGCAAGGGCTACGAACAGATAGTCGTCAACGATATCGAGAAAGCTTCAGGCGTACGCGCGACCACGGGCGTACGCGCCGCCATGGAATCGCTGCGCCACGTCGGCGCGCAGCGCGTCGCGATCGCCTCACCTTATCCGGAGCGCCACAATCGTGCACTGACTGAATATCTCGGCGCCCACGGTTTCGACATCGTGCGCGCCGAAGGCATGGATGTGCCGTTCAAGCGGCTGCAGAGCGTTTCGCCGGACGACATTAGAATCTTCATTGATAGTGTGCTCGCACGCTCGCCGTCCTGCGACGCGATTTATCTGCCCTGCCCACAATGGCAGGCGGCACAGACTGTGGATGCGTTGGAACGCGACACCGGCATTCCTGCCATCGCCTATTCCCACGCAAGCTTTTTCGTCGCCTTCAAGGCGCTCGGCATCCGGGATCCGATCGAAGGACAGGGCCGGCTGCTGGCGTCGCTCTCGGGGTCCTCGCTATGAAGCGCTTGCACGCGGCAGCCAGATTCGCGGCAGGGGTACTTGGCCTTGCGCTCGGCGTTTCCAGTGTGGCTCACAGCGAGACGGTTGCCGACTTTTACCGCGGCAAGACCATTGAGCTTGCGATCGCGGGGGCCGCGGCGGGCGGCTATGACGTTGCCGCCCGCACCATCGCCGACCACATGAGTCGCCACATCCCAGGCAATCCCGCGATTGTCGTACGCAACATGCCCGGCGCCGCCGGCCTTGTGGTGACCAACTATCTCTACAACGTGGCCAAACGGGATGGCACCGTGATCGGGATGCCGACAAGCAACATTCCGCTCGAGCCGCGGCTGAAATTGCTTTCGCCCGACGGCAGCAAGGTCAAATTCGATCTGGCGAAATTTTCCTGGATCGGGACGCCGCTGCAGGAGCCGCAAGTCACCTGGGTCTGGCACACCGCGCCCGCGGCGAACGTTGATGATCTCAAGGTCAATCCGATCCTGATGGGCGCCACCGCTACGTCCGCCGACAACGCCATTCTGCCGTTGCTGGTGAACGAAATCGTCGGCACCAAAATGAAAATTCTGACCGGCTATCAGGGGCAGAATGAGATCAACCTCGCGGCGGAACGGGGCGAGGTGCAAGGCAACAACACGGGCCTCTCCAATCTGACCGTTAACAAGGCCGACTGGCTCGCCGGCCACAAGGTGCGCATCCTGCTTCAGTTCGGCACCGAGCGATTGCCGCAGTTGCCGGACGTGCCAACAGTGATCGAGCTTACCGCGTCGGACGCCGACCGGGCGGCGCTGCGGTTCTATGCGGCCAAATTCAGCTTGGCGCGGCCACTCGTGATCCCGCCTGATGTGCCGGCGGACCGTGTGACAGCACTGCAGGATGCATTTGCGGCGACCATGGCGGACCCGCGCTACCTCGAGGAAGCCCATCACATCGGGCTCGACACGAACTGGCTTGGCGCCAAGGATATCGGCGACCGCATTCGCGCCATCAACGAAACGCCGCAGCCCGTTGTCGACCGCTTGCGTCATCTGCTTGCTGGCGCCGGCGCCAAATAAGCCCGCAACGAAGAGGGAAAATTCGATGGCCTTTTCAAGCTGGCGCGGCACCGTTGGCATCGTGCGGCCGACGCTGCGCACAGGCGGCTTTGAGGATTTGATCCGAATGCTGCCGGAGGGAATCGGCGTCATTCCACTCATTCTCAACGTCCAGCGAGGCGCGGTCGACGAGTTCAAGTCCGCCATTGCCAGATACGAGGAAAAAGTGGCCGAACTTGCCGCGGCAGGCGTGGACGTGATCAACCCGTCGGGCGCACCGCCCTTCATGGTACTGGGCTATAAGAGCGAGCAAGCGCTGATCCGCGCATGGCAGGATAAGTACCAGACAAGAATTTTTACGTCAGGTACCAGCCATATCGACGCCCTGCGCGCGCTGAAAGTGCGCCGCTTCATTGGCGCAACCTATTTCCGCGGCGAAATCAACCACATCTATGCGCGATATTTCGCCGACGCAGGATTTGACTGCCTCGCCATGGCGGGAATGGACGTCGATTTCGACAAAGCGCAGGAGTTGTCGAGCCGCGAGGTCTATCGCTTCATCAAACGTGAGTTTTTGGCCCGCCGCGGCGCCGAAGCGATCTACATGCTAGGACCCGCCTGGCGCACCCTCGACATCATCGAGATGCTTGAGCAGGACCTCGGCGTGCCGGTCGTGCATGCCATTCCGGCGCAATGTTGGGATATTCAACGCCATCTCAACGTTCGGCAGCCGGTCAAAGGCTTTGGCCGGCTGCTTGCTGAAATGCCGGACGGTCCGAGCATGTCCGTTGCCAAGCCGCGGCGCAGCGGAGCGCGAACGGAACGCGGCAATAAGACCAGCGGTGGTAGGCGATGACGTTGCGGCGATGCTTGACGCTCCTTGCGGCGTTTTCAGTTGCGCTCCTGCCCTGCGCCGCGGCGCGTGCTGCGGATTTCTATCAGGGCAAGCAGATTACAATCATCGTCGGCTTCAGCGCCGGCGGCACCTACGACGCTACAGCACGATTGTTCGCGCGCTTCCTGGGAAAGCACCTTGCAGGCAATCCGACGGTGATCGTTCGCAATATGCCTGGCGCCGGCAGCATGGTGGCAACGACGAACCTATTCAACACGGCGCCGCGAGACGGTACAACCTTGGGGGTCATCGGCGGCGGCACTGTGCTGGAGCCCCTCCTGGGCAACCCGCAGGCCAAATACGATGCCAGGCAATTCGCCTGGATCGGCGGCCGTTCGCGCGACAATTTCCTTTGCCTCGTCTGGCATAACGTGCCGGTGAACCGCATCGAAGACGTCATGCAGCGCGAAACGGTGGTCGGCGCCACGGGGCCGGGCTCGCGGACCATGACCTACCCGCGAGCGCTTAACGAACTCATCGGCACCAAATTCAAAATCGTTTCAGGCTACCCAGGCGGCAACGAGATCACACTGGCGCTCGAGAAAGGCGAAATTGAAGGCTACTGCGGCTGGGCGATCGGCAGCATCAAACAGCGCGCGCCGCAATGGCTGCACGACGGCACGCTCAAGGTGCTGGCCCAATTCACCCTGGGCAAACCCGATCTGCCCAACGTGCCGCTTGCCAGCGATCTGCCGAAGCGGCCGGAAGGCCGGAAGGCCATCGACATGCTCGCCGCCGATTCCGTCCTTGCTTGGCCTTTGATGGCGCCGCCTGACCTTCCGGCGGAGCGCGTGCGCGAGCTGCGCACCGCGTTCAACGCCATGATGGCCGATCCTGAATTGCGCGCGGAAGCCGCTCGCCAGAATCTCGATGTCGACGCCGTGTCCGGCGACGAGATGCAATCACTGATCGAGCGGCTCTATGCGTCACCGGCGCCGGTTATCGACTTGGTGCGGAAAATCAACTCTGCTCCTTAGCGGAAGTGGTACTCATCAGCGCCGAAACTTGCTGTAATAGCGGCGTCGATCGTTGCCAGGAAGGAGAATGCCGTGCTGGCGCCCAAGATATCCATGAAGGACCGCGTCGCCATGTACAATGGCAACGCGCTCAAGATCGGACTTTTCGGTGCGAATTGCTCCTCCGGCCGCTCCGCTACAAAAGTGCCAGAACGCTGGTCGGCGAGCTGGCCCGATTGTCTCGCGCTGGCGCGCCTTGCGGACGACGCCGGCCTCGATTTCATGCTGCCGATCGCCCGCTGGAAAGGTTACGGCGGCGACACGGACTTTCACGGACGTACGCTCGAGACGATCACCTGGGCGGTCGGCCTGCTCGGGGCGACTAAACGCATGACAGTGTTCGGCACAGTCCACGCACCGCTGTTTCATCCCCTGATCGCCGCCAAGGAATTCGTGACGGCCGATCACATCGGGGAAGGCCGGGTTGGCGTCAACATCGTGGTCGGCTGGAACGAAGGCGAATTCGAGATGTTCGGGGTGCAGCAACGCGATCATGACCTGCGCTACGAGTACGCGCAGGAATGGATCGATATCGTCAAAGAGGCGTGGACGTGCGACGGCACCTTCGATTACGACGGCAAGTTTCTGCAGATCAAGAAGGCGCGCGCCTATCCAAAACCTTATGGCGAGACGCGGCCGCTCATGATGAATGCCGGCTCGTCCGACGTTGGGCAAGCCTTTGCGCTGCGCAACTGCGATGCCTTTTTCGTTGCCACCGCCGGCTCGCGCAAATCGCTCGCCGGCAACGCCGCCAAGGTCACGGAAATCAAGACTTCAGCACAAAATCTGGGCCGCGATATCGAAGTCTTCACTGTCGGTCAGGTGATCTGTCGACCGACCCAAAAGGAAGCCGACGAGTACTATCAGCATGTCAACATCGAGAACGCCGACTGGGGCGCGATCGACGGAATGTTGGCCAATAAGAGCATCACGCCGCAAACGATCCCGCCTGAGGAATATTACGCCAAGCGCCGCTATTTCGCCGCCAATGCGGTCGGTGGCTATCCTTTCGTGGGTACGCCCGATCGCGTGGCCGAAGAGCTTGGCATCATCAGCCAGGCCGGCGTGCGCGGAATCGGGTTATCCTTCGTGAATTTTCTCGATGAAGTGCCCTATTTCTGCGACGAAGTGCTGCCGCGCCTCGAGCGCCAGGGCGTGCGGGTGAAGCACTGAAATCCGGTCCAAGCCTTTCTCGCCTAGATTAAGCTCAGGCGCGAAAAAGCCAGCGTTAGAACAATGCCCAGGAGACAAAACCAAGACACCGCCTCGAACGATCGGTCGACTTTTGCGTCAAGCGCTGTCCAAATCTTCATCAGGTTTGAAATCAACATCATAGTATCCGCGAGCGAACGATAAAACGTGTTCATGCTTTCCAAAATGACCTGACTTTTTCCGCCCGACCTCGGCCGGGGACCCGATGTCCAACTTTCCAACTCTCGCCGTGCGGTGCGAAATGACGATGACAAAACTGCAACGGCCTCAACGCAGCAGTTCACTGAACCGAGTGAGCTAAAACCCGCGTGAGCCGCTCACTTTGCCGACATTGCCCAAGAGAATACGGGCGGGGCCACTTAAGATGTGATGAATGTCGTCGCGAAAAACGCATACGAATGCTCAACCCGTACGTCCTGTCGTCATCCGAATCGGCTTCGGCAAGCACGCGCCAAACTCAAGCTATGGAGCAAGTTAGCAAGTTGCGTGCCACCCCAACGCGAGGCAAATTTCGCGCAGCTCGGTATCGCGCCTACTGGCGTTCGGTCATGGGCATCAATCTCGTACCCTGCGGGACCGCCAGGAAATGGCTTGATCTGCCCGCGGAAAATGTCAAATGCGGCAATCCACCTCGGTTGCGGGCAAGAGCAGACTGGGCGATCATGGTGAAAATGCCTGAATGAAGGTGGTGCCGTGAGGCATCGGACTGGGCCTCATGACAGCATACATCCAGGGACGAAACGTCAACCTCACCTTCCGGCCGTCGAACCGCGCGCCGGTTCGGGCGCTCAACAGCTTTGATATCGACGTTCAGGAAGGCGAATTCCTTTCGATCGTCGGGCCGTCGGGCTGTGGCAAGAGCACTTTCCTCAATATTCTCCTTGGCCTGATCCGGCCGGACTCCGGCGAACTGCTGATGCACGGTAAATCGATTACCGGTCCTGGCTCCGACCGCGCCATGGTGTTTCAGGAATTCGGGCTGCTGCCCTGGCGAACCGTCCAAGACAATATCGAACTCGGACTTGAGCTGAAGAAGGTCCCAAAAGCGGCCCGCCACACTGTGGCACAGCGTCTGGTCACGCTGGTTGGGCTTGCAGGCTTCGAGAGCCACTATCCCCATGAGTTGTCCGGCGGAATGAAGCAGCGCGTCGGTTTGGCTCGGGCGCTGGCCACCGATCCTAACGTTCTCCTGATGGACGAGCCGTTCGCGGCTCTCGATGCGCAGACCCGCGACCTGATGCAGGCCGAACTTCTGCGCATATGGCGCGAGGCGCGAAAGACCGTGTTGTTCGTCACGCATCAGATCGATGAAGCGATCTATCTCTCCGACCGAGTCATGGTCATGAGCAAGCGCCCCGGCCGCGCCAAGAAGATTTTCGCCATTGGCCTGCCGCGCCCGCGCGATTACGAGATGCGGGTGACCCCGGAATTCAACGACCTCAAACTTGAAATCTGGAACACGTTGAAAGACGAGATCGTGGTCTAGCGATGGCACAGGAAATCGCCGTACCCGTAAAACTCCTCGGAAGGTACCGCAAGCCGCTTCTCGGCACTCTCGCGGTGGTGCTTTTCTTCGCAGCCTGGCAGGCGATATTTCTTGTCGTGCCGTTCAATCCGCTGTTCATCAGCAAGCCGAGTTTGATCGCAGCCGGCTACGTGGATTTGGTGGAAAGCGGCGACTTGTTCCGCGATCTTGCGGTCAGTGCGCTACCGTTCTTCCTTGGGCTTTTCGCGGCCGCCGTGATCGGCGTTCCCCTCGGCATTGTCATGGGCTGGCGCGTGAAGGTCGGTTACGCGCTCGACCCGCTGATGACCGTGTTCTATGCCAGCCCGCTGGTCGCGCTTGCACCGTTATTTGTGATTTTCTTTGGCGTCGGCGTGTCGGGAAAGACGATGATCGTCTTCTTCCTCTCGGTCTTTCCGTTCATCTTTAACGCCAGCGCGGGTGTCCGCGCCGTCGATCGCCTGCTCATCAACGTGGTGCGCTCTCTCGGCGGCAGCGAGCGCGACCTGTATCTCAAAGTGATCTTTCCGAGCGTCATGCCCTATATCGTTGCTGCCGCCCGCATCGCAGTCGGCCGGGCGTTGATCGGCGTTCTCGTCGGCGAATTCTTCGCGGCCTCCGAAGGCATTGGCTATGCTATTTCACGGTTTGGCGATATTTTTGCCATCGACCGCATGTTCGGCTGCATTCTGACGGTCATGGCGATCGCCGTAGTGCTCACGGAAGGCGTCAGATGGGCGGAGCGCACCGCGTTCCCCTGGCGCGTCGGTCAATAACTATGACAGAGCTTCACGCAGCCAAAGTCGACTTTGCCGGCGCCGCGCCGGTCGGCGATCTGCGCGCGCCTGGAAGAAGGTTGTGGCAACGGCTTGAGCCGACCGCACTGGGCGCCGGGACTATCTTGCTCCTCCTGCTGATCTGGGAGTTTGTGCCGCGTTTCATCCCAATGAAGGAAGGTACCAAACTGTTCTTTGCCGTGCCGAGCCAGGTCAGCACGACGCTGTGGGACATGTTCGCGACAGGCACGATCTGGGGACCGCTCGGCGTCAGCGCCTCGGCCTTTGCGGTCGGCCTCGCCCTTGCAATCATCGTCGGCTTGCCGCTCGGCATCCTGGTCGGCCGTTCGCCGACCCTCAACGCCATGCTCGACCCGTTCATCACCGCCTTCAATGCGACGCCGCGGTTGGTATTCCTGCCGCTGCTGATGCTCTGGTTCGGCATCGGATTGTGGTCGAAAGTCGCAGTCGTCTTCCTTGGCGCCTTGTTTCCGCTGCTGATCAACACCTACGAGGGCGTACGCAACGCCGACAAGCTCTTGATCAATGTCGTGCGCTCGTTTGGCGCAAGCGAATGGGACATCGCGCGGCTGGTCGTGGTGCCGAATTCGCTGCCCTATATCGTCGTCGGGCTGCGGCTCGCGATCGGCCGGGCGGTTCTTGGCGTCGTAGTCGCCGAATTCTTCGGGTCGCAGGAAGGCCTTGGCGTGGTGATGGTGCGGGCGGCCAGCCGCTTTCAGGTCGACGTAGTGTTTGCCGGCCTGATCGTGTTCGCGGCGCTGTCATTGCTGATGACCGGGCTTGTGAAGCTGCTCGAGGAACGCTTGAGCCGCTGGCGTCCGCGCCACATCAACGCCGATTGAAGTTACCACCTGAGGTCAAACGCGCGTGGAGTGACGCTTTTTTCAGACCGAACACCGAGCCTTTCGGTGCGTCATGATCCCGGCGAACTGATCACGCGGCCGCCGCTCCAGCCTCGTAGCCCAAATAGCGCGGCGGGTTAGTGGCCCAGAAAATGCTCTACTTCATCTAAGCCAGCTTTAGTGTAATGGCCGTCATATTCGTACTTATCGAATGCCCAGAGGGCTGCGATCAATACGGCAATGACCAAAAGAACGGAAGCGCGCATTCGGTTTCCTTCCTAACGCCCTATTCGCACTGGGGCTTACGGTACTAACCATGTGATGCGTTTGGTCAAGCCGTCCAGCCTCACCAATCTGGGAATGTGATGCAGTGCCCATAGTAAATCCGCAGCGCCGCCGTCCGGCAGATTCAAAAAGCTTTGAAGGCCACCCCTCAGCTAATGCGGAGGAGCGGCCCATTTCGGCGGATACAGCTATTCCCCCGCAAAAAGCGGGGAAGGACGAAGACGATCACTCAGTTCGTCTTGGTGGGCGCCTCCAATTTGGTCGGCACGTAGCCCATGTCTTTCAACGTCGAATCGAGCAGATTGCGGGCCAGAAACTGCTCGGGATCCGGCAGCGGCTTGTCCTGCGGCCATTGCCGCGCGGCAATCATCGTCAGGCGGCGCGATTCGAAGATCTTGGCGAACAGGTCCTTTGGCACCTCCGCGCCGAACGCCTCGTGGAGTTGATCCCATATGAGGCCGGCTTCCGCATCCGTCTTGATGCCAATGTGATGCTCGAGCACCTTGATCGAGCCTTCTTTGTTGGTACGGAAGTACGTTACCGCCTTGGCGATGGCGCGGATGATCTTCTTCACGGTTTCGGGATTCTTATCGACAAAAGATTGCAGGCACCAGATCGTGCCGCCAGCCCGCGGAATGTAATCGCCGGTTCGCAACAAGACTTTCAGACCCGCTTGCTGAGCCACGGCCGCGTGAGGAATGGAGAGTGACGCCCCCTGGATATCATTGTTGACCATCGCCGCAATGCGTTCGGCCTCGCCCTGAAACGAGATGACCTTGTAATCCTTGCCGGCGTCCATGTGATAGAAGCGGTGTAGGACCGCTTGAGCCTCATCGTAATCGGCGCCACCCGCACGGCCCAACCCCAGCGTCTTGCCTTTGAGGTCCTCCGGTTTGGTGATTTCCGTACGCGTCGTGATCGTCCACTGCGACTTGAGCGATTCGCCGACGATGTACATGATCTTGCCGCCGCTCAATGCCGCCTGCGCACCGCCGGACGGAATGGGCGCACAGTCGAGATTGCCGGAAAGAACCGCAGCGACTTGCGAGGCCGCCTGCAATTCAACAAGCGTGACGTCCAGACCTTCGGCTTTGAAGAAGCCCTCGTCCAGCGCAACGTAGGTCGGAATATGGAAGCCGTCGCCGCCGATCACTTTTCCGATCGTGACCTTGGTCTGGGCGTGAGCGCCGACGGCGAGCGGCAGAGCGAGCGCGAGCGCCGTCGCAAACGTGAGCGGAAAGCGGTGCATCCGCATGGTTTAATCCTCCCTTTTGGCCGATCGCTTATGCGAACCGGACCCGTGGACATGACGCCTTTGGCGTGAGCCGGAACGGGTGACGTCACGTCAATTTGACACACCCGCATTTGCCCGCGAATGCGACATTTCGCGATAGAGCGCAGAAAGTGGTGCCCATGGAGCGCCGGCTCAGTCGGGCTGGATGCCGGCATCCTTGACCATCTTCGACCACTTGCCGAGTTGGACCTTTATGAAGTCCTTGAACTCGCCGGGCGTGCTCGAAAATCCCTCAAAGCCCACATTCTTGAATTTCGCCTGGACGTCGGGGCTGTCGATAATCTTGCGCAGCGCGTCATTGAGCTTCGTCACGACCTCGGGCGGTGTGCCGGTCGGCGCGACGATGCCGGCCCATGCGTCAAGATCGAAGCCTTTGATCCCGGCCTCATCCATCGTCGGCAGGTCTGGAAACAACGAGCTGCGGCGGATGCGCGTCACTGCGAGCGCACGCAACTTTCCGGCTTTGACATGCGGTATCGCGGTCGTGAAATCGGCAAACATCATCGACACGCGGCCGGCGATGATGTCCGCGAGCGCGGGTGGCGTGCTCTTGTAGGGCACATGCAGCATGCTGATTTCTGCCCATTTCGCCAGCGTGTCGCCGGCGACGATGCCGGCGGTGTTGCCGCTCGCGAATGACAGCTGGCCGGGGTTGGCCTTGCCATAGGCAATCAGGTCCTTGACGGAGTGGACTGGAAGAGTCGGATCGACCACCAGCATCAGCGTGAAGCTTCCGACCCGCGTGATCGGGACGAAATCCCGCTGTGGATCGTAGTTTACGTCCTTGTGCAGAAATGGGTCGGCCGAAAGCGGCGAATTGGTCGCCATCAAGAGCGTATAGCCGTCGGCCGCCTGATGGTGGACGTATAACGCCGCCAGCGCCCCATCTGCACCAGGACGATCCTCGACAACAACGGGTTGACCGATTGCGGGACCGAGCCGGTCGGCAATGATCCGGCATATCGTATCGCTGGCGCTGCCGGGACCGAATACGGCAATGAGCGTGATCGGTCGCGACGGATAGTTGTCGGCGTGAAGTGCCGGGCTCAACAATGCGGCTCCGGCGGCCACGAGAATGCGAAGCAGCTTTTTCATGCGTGGTTCCTCCCTGGTTGTCGCAAAGTGTTTTTGTTAGCGTGCGGCCTGCCTTGGGCGACCGCACGTCCTTGAACTTCCGCAACCAAGAATAGCAGACTTGAGCCGGGGTTGCGCCAGCTTATTGCGCCGCCTTGAGACCGAGAATTTTAGCGATCCCTGCGAGCTGGTCGCGCTGCTGCTGGATGTTGGCAGCGAATTCGTCGGGTCCGCGGACGGACAGAATCTGGCCGGTATCGCCAAGCCGCGACGCAATCAGCGGATCAGCGGCGACCGCGCGGATATCGGCTGCGATGCTATTACGCTCCGCATCCGGCATGTTGCGAGGGCCGTAAAGGCCGAGAACGCTTTCAAAGGTCAGTTCCGGGTAGCCCGCCTCGACCACAGTGGGAACGTCCGGAGCGCTCGGCGCCCGCTGCCGGCTGGTCACGGCCAAGATCTTGATCCGGCCGGCCCGTTTGAGCGGATCGACGACCGCGAGCGACGACGACAGCAGCTGAATACGCCCCTCGATGAGATCGTTCGGCGCCTGCATGATGTCGCGATAAGGAACCTTCGGAATCTGCAAGCCCATTTTCTTGATGAAGCCGAACAGCAGAAAGTCCGAAATGCCGTTGGCGGCCGCCGCGTTGAGTTTGCCCGGATCTGCCCGCGCCAATGCGACGAGTTGATCGATCGTGTTGATGTTCATCGACGCCGGCATGGAGAGCGCCAAAACGGTCACCGACACACCCACGATCGGCACCAAATCGCGCGGCTCATAGGGTAGCGTGTCGTGCTCATACGGATGCACGGTGAAGGTGCCGGCAGGCGCAAACAACAGCGTGTGATCATCATTGGCGTCGACAAACGCTTTGATCGCGACCAGGCCGTCGCCACCGGGACGGTTTTCGACCACCACCGGTTTGCCCCAACGCTTCGTCAACCGATCCGCGAACAATCGGGCCGTGATATCGGTCGCGCTGGCAGCGCCGAACGACACGATGAACCGAACCGTTCGCGTTGGGTAGACTTGTTGCGCTTTCGCACCGCCATCGAGCAGAAAAACAGCGGCAAGGGCCAGTGCCACCCGCGCAATGGCCACAACCGCAACAAAGCGCCCCATCAAAATCCCCCGGCAAGAATAGACGTCAAGATCAACGATAAGGTCGCTCACGAGCTCCAAACAAGCAAGATCAAATTGGCACCTCCAGCGACCATATTCACGAATGCACACGGCGAACGCCAAAAGCCGTGCACAGCATTTTCACGCTGTACACGGCCCGAAAGCGGCTCAGCGCCGTTCTTACGTGAAGCACCAGCGCAGGCTGGGGCGCTCGTCAACGAAGGAAAGCTTCTCGACGACAGCATCGAGGCCGAACACGTGGCCGGCCCGGGCCAGGATCAGATAGACGAGAACTCCCGCATAAACGAGGTGATAGTCGATGATGAAGTTGTTGGTGTTCTCGATGAACGGCCAGTTCATATGCGCGAACCAGTAGACGATCATCAGCAGAATGCCGAAGGCCGAGCTGACCCGAACCATGAGCCCGAACAGCAGCGAGAGCCCGATCAGCAGATGACCGTATTCCACCAGGAAAGTCGTCACCGGCGCCATGGCTGGCGTCGTAAACATCGAGAAGAAATTGTGAAATGTCTTGGTCGTATTGAGAAAACCGACCACGGTGAATTTCGGGTCGAAGACCTGGTGCGATGCTGCGTACAGAAACGTCCAGGCCATCGTCAGCCGGAAGTAGACAGTCAGGATTGGATTGATGCTCGTCTGATTCATATCGATCTCTCCTCAGCGCTCGGGGGTGAAAGGCAGCCAACGCTCCGCCGACCCTACCCATCGATCGGATATTTCGCGCGTTGCCCAACGCCGCGCATTGATCAAAATCAAAGGCGTTTGGCCAGAATTCCTTAAACAAATGGGATGCGGCGGACCCGGGGGTCAGGCGTCGAGCTCTTTGAAATAACGGTAGATCCCCCACTGGCTGAATGGGATGCGCCTCTCCGACGTGAGATAGGCCTTGATACGCGGACGCTTGGCCACACGGTCGTGCAAGGCGATCAGCAATGGTGCCTTCTTTTCGAAGCGCTTCATGCGTTTGGGAAAGGCGTAGCGCAGTCCTTCGACGATCTGAAACAGCGACAAGTCGACATAGCTCAGCCGCCGGCCGACCATATAGGTGCCGCCGTTCTGCTTCAGAACGCGCTCGAAGTAGCCAAGGAATTTGGGGACCCGATACCGCCAAAAATCCTGGGTGCGGCGCCGCGCGGCCGGCCGCTGCTCCTCGAAATAAAGCCATCCCGAAACCGGATGATGCGTGTCGTGGATATGCACGACCATGTCGGCGATTGTGAGCTGCAACTGATGGGCCCACAGCCGCCCCGCCTCGTCGCGCGGCGCGAGGCCGAGATGCGGGCCGAGGTAGAGCAGGATATTCGCAGTTTGCGCGATGATAAGCTTGCCGGCCTTGAGGAATGGCGGCGCGTAAGGAGGGTGTTGCACGCGCTCGCCCTGCAGCAACTTCATCATCGCCGGCACGCCACTCTTGCCTCGGCGTGCAACGTCGACATAGTCGGCGCCGGCTTCTTCGAGCGCGAGCCTGATGAATTCGCCGCGGCCCTGAATGGTTGGCCAGTAATAAAGCTCATATCGCATGGATGTCCTCGCCCGATCGAACGCCAGATTACGCCCTGCGGCGCCGCCACGTCACGTTCAATAAGACGAGACTCCGGCCCCGCGAGATACCGCCACTAGCAGTCCCTCAAGAGCGTACTGGAAACTCACGCGGACAGAGCGCATAGTTGCAACATGGTAGATCGCAATGAAGAAGAACCAGTCATGCTGCCCTTCCAAGACAAAGAAGGGCCTGGTTGGCACGTGGTCATTAGATATCACGAAGGCCACGAGCGTCGCGTCGATGGCTTCGCTAGCGAACAGGAGGCTTTGGACTGGATCATCGCCAACGCACCGCAGATTAATAAGTAAGCGGCGACCACCGAAAAGCTTGGCGATACCTGCACTCGGTAAGAGGCATGGCAAGGGGAAACATTCAGAAGTGCCACTCTCTTGCCATAGCGAATCGCAGCCGCAGTAGCGAGCACGACAAAACAAAAAACGCTTAGCGTTTGAGTGTGCCTCGCGTTGTCGAATCCTTTATCGGAAACGCCGCTGAGGACGTCGTCTCGCTTTCCGGGCGTGTCTCCTCCTCGGCGCGTTCGAGCGGATAGATGCCGGGAAGCAACTCGTTGCGTGAGCGCAGGTAAGGCTCCGCCTGTTGCCGCGGCGAGAGGCCTGCCGACGCCGCCGCATGACGGCCGCTAAACCATGTCCAGATCAATCGGACAAGCATCGCCACGAGCGCAAGCTGGAACGTCAGTCCAAGGAATGATGGTACACCCCCAAGTCCGCCGAACATCCCATGTCCGAACAGCACACCGAGCAAGCCTGCGCCGAGGAAGCCGGCCGCAAAGCCGCCGAGCAAACCGGGACGATTGAACAGTTCAGTGAGCGAACCTCCCGGATGGACTGACGGTCCGGCCTGAGCCATCACGGCGCGGCCGTTTGGTGCACCGGCATTGGGCGTCCCGTAGGCCAAACGCGGCGACATGAAAGTTGAAGTACTACGGCCGCCGAAGCCAAAGCCGCTTCCGACGCGCGCGTCGACGTCCTCCGTCGAGGTCAGAAGCGCCATTGCAAGCGCGGCAAGTGCCGCAAGCGATCGAAACGACCGCATGAATTCGATACCTCACATAAACGCGCACGGTGCTATTTTTATGCCATTGCGCGAGTGTCATTCGACAAGCGTCACTGGACTGACGCCTGCGCAACGCAAGTTTTTTAGTGGTACGCGAGGATCGACCCGTCAGACCTGTCGCAAAGCGTCGCACGCGCGTGTGTCGCAGCCGCGTATCGCCGCAAAAACCGCGATTCGTATCATGCGTGTTCCGCAAAGCTGGTCCGCACTTTAACGCGGACAATGGCGGCCAATCGCGCGATTCAAGTTTGATGATTTCTGGACTGCGATGGTTCCCGCGCAAAAGTCGCTGGGTTCGTTGAGCTGTCGACGAAGGCACGCCGCATGCTCATCGGCCGCGGGAAGGTATATTCGACCGAACTCGCGCGTCGAACACAGGACGGGACCGGGTCGCTGGCCACGTCGCCGCTCCATAATTCACCGTTCTCGTCCATAATTGAATTGCGTCGTAGGGACAGATGCGTGGCGCATCACATCCCATTCCTGCGGCGTTCCTTCAGCCGAACTGACCGCAATCATTGTTTCTGCAAGTAGCACTCGATCTCGATCGGATCCTTCGTGTCACCTTCAGCGCGCGGCCGGCGGAACACACTCGCCTGTTTGTAACCTTCCTTGGCGCAAGAGATGGTCACGTCGTCGGGATTGACGTCCTTACCGAAGCCGGGGATTTTGTACACTCCCAGAATGTCGGTGCGCGTCACCAAGGCGCCGCGGTCCTTGAGTTCCGCCGTAACCTTGGCGTCGGCCACGCCCGGGCCGTTGACCTCCCGTACAAAGCCAAAATAGGACGGCCCATCATCTGCACTGGTGTCTTCGTCGTCGCCAAACCCTGTGCCACCGGCCCACGCCAGGTTTTGAACAGCCACCATCAATGCAAATGCGAGTGCAGCGCGCAGCGATACACGATCGAGCGTCATGCGGTCCTTCCCAGACGATCCTGCCCCACGCCGCGCTGCGACATCAGCGCTGGCTCTGAGCGCAATCTAACGCGCCAAGTAACCGCTGAGAAGATAGGCAATCGCGGTGACCGAACACGGGGCGCCAGCCCAGCAGGGCCCGATCTCAATCGTTTGCCGCATTCGCCGACGGAAGCGGACGCCGGTGGCTGACGATGAATGCGACAAGCATCTCGGCTTCGGCCGCTGTCGCGCCCTGGCATCCCGGGCTCAACAAATGACAGGCCGTTCGCGGGATTAGCATTGACTGCAAAGCAGACCGCGTCCGCATCGCCCGCGCTCGACAAACGACTCAAATGAGCTACACTTCCATCATAAAACAAGCGTCAAAAAATTTAGGGGAGGACGATGGGCGCGCTTATATCAACCAACGCTTTTTGGACCCTGTGGTTGTTTGTGCACTTGATCCTGGCGGTTGGCCTCCTTGGAGCGCTGACCCATCAGGCAATGGCTGTGGCGCTTCCCGTCCATCGGGCGGCCAATGGGATCGTGACACGGTTTCGCGCAGTGCCCGCCGCTGGATACGCCACGGCAGTCTGCGTGCTGTGGGTGCTCACTTTCCTCGTCGGCTCGTACATCTACACCAAATATCGTATCTACATCAGGATTCCGCTCGAGGCAGGCCACTATTATAAAACCGGCGGATTCTTCGATTTCAAAGAGCACGTCACGACGCTGGGCCTGGTGCTGCTGCCGGCCTACTGGTACTTCTGGAAGAACGCCGACAATCCGGAGTACGACAACGCGCGCAAGGGGGTGACCCTTGTGCTCGCCGTCATGTGCTGGTTTCTCTTTATCGTTGGTCACGTCCTCAACAACACAAGAGGATTCGCGTCATGAGCACGACCACAACGGCCACCTCCAGAACGACGCCATCGACTTCGACATTGGCAGCATCGAGCAAGTTCAAGGCATTCGCCACGACTTTCTCCATTTCCGGCCCTGTCATTTACTGCGTGACCCAGTATTTGAACTGGCCGCTGGTCACCTTCTGGCCGGCGACGAATCGTCTCGTCTGGGGATATGAGGGGGCGAAGAGCGGCGAAGGGCCCAACATGCTGTGGTACGGATGGACCATCACGACGATTCTCGTCGCAGCAGCTCTTGGCATCATTGCCATGATGCTTCCCGAGCGCATCACCAACAAGATTCCGCTGGCGCTCGTCTGGATCCTCCCGATCCTGGCGATCCCCTATATAATTTATTCGTTGATGCCGTGGTGGACGCATCCGTAGGACGTAAGGTGCGTGCGGTGCGATGAGAGCCTGAAATGGTGCTTTCCAAGCTCGACTTGGCAGTTATGGCTGTTATCGCAGGCGTGTTGCTTTGGATCGAGCACGAGAATCGCATCGTCGTAGCAACGCCGGCGGCTGCGGAGGCTGCACCTCCAGGTGCTTCAGTCTGCCCCGAAAGTGACAGCGTTCCGTTCAGCCCCGATTGCCTTGCGTTTATCGAAGGTCACCCTGCGTTCGCGGTTCGCGCACTATCCGTAAAGGCGACCGCAACCGACGATGCACCCGCGGCATCATCCGGCGCACAACAGCGTACGGAATCGACTGCCGCCGCTCCCTGCCCTACCAGCAATGAAAATGCCCCATACAGCGCGCGCTGCCTGAGTTTCTTATCCGGCTGGTACTGGCACCCAAACCTAACAAAGCGCGCGCCTTAAACCGCCACTTGGTTCATTGACGCACCGCCGCCGCGCCGACGAGCATCACTTTCGCCCCTTGACCTGGAAAATGACGGGCAAGGTGAAAGTCAGCCCGTCGTCAGCCACCAACGGCGGTGGCGGCGGCACAGGATCGGAACGCTGCAGCATGGTAAGCGCCGCGTTGTCAAAAGAGGCGTCGCCGGAACCTTTGACGACACGCGTCGATACCACGTGCCCGACACGGTCGAGGACGAAGCTGACGACAACCTCGGCGGCCTGCCTGGCCCGGTCCGCGGGATAGCGCTTGAATTTGTTGAGGTGAGCGAGCAGTTCTTTTTGCCACGTCACGCGCAGGCGCTGGGCGCTCTGTCCTGTCCCCTGTGCTGGAGCGACCGAACGCGGCGATTCAGGCGCGCTGTCGACGCTGGGCGCGGCTGTCGCCTCGGTGGCAGCGGATTGCTCCGAAGGATCGGCCTGAACAGTCGGAGTTCTTGGGATCGTCGTCCTTGGGCTTTTTCGAATCATCCGGCGAAACGACCCTATCGGGATCATCCGTCTCTGTCGGCACGGCTTTTGGCAGATCAGTTTGTTCGACCACCTGCTTTTGCTCAACGACCGCTGGCGAAGGGGCCGACGCATCGGTGTCCGGACCTGGCGGAAGATCGCTCGGATCGAGATGCGGAGCGGTCAGTTCGATGCCGATTTCGATTGCCGGCGCCCCAAGATCGTCCTCAGGCTCACTTGGTCGTAGGGCGCCGAATGCGACCGCCAAGCAGCCGGCATGAATCGCCACGGCTGCGACCGCCGCCAAAACCCAAACGGCCCGAGGCAGGTGCCGCGGTGGATCGTGATCGAGCATCTTGGTGACGTCGTCGGCCATGAGGTCGTCGCTAAGTGCTCGCCGGGTCACGGCAGCGCGCCCGCAGGCTGCGTCGAGCGATCCGGGACGCCTTCAAGCGCGACCAGCGCAATCTTGGTGTAGCCGCCGACCCGCAGGCGCTCCAACACGTCCATCAATTCACCGTAGGGCACCGCCCGATCCGCGCGCAGGAAAATGCGCCGATCCTTGCCCTGATCGGCCATGGCATCCAAGGTATGGACAAGATCGACACGCTTGACCGGAGTTTCCCCGACGGCAACCGCCAGATCGGACTTGATCGTGACGTAAGTCGGTTTGTCGGGCTTTTTTTGCGGGATCGCCGTTGAAGTCGGCAAATCGACCGGAAGGTCCACGGTCGACAGCGGCGCGGCAACCATAAAGATGATCAAGAGCACCAGCATCACGTCGATGAAGGGCGTCACGTTGATGTCGTGCGCCTCCTCGAAGTCGTCGTCATCATCGTCCAGATCGCCGAGCGCAACAGCCATAAGTCACTCCGCAGCACGCGAAATTGATCCGGTCTGGAAACGATCGAGGTCGCGCGACAACAGCCGCCCAATCGCGCCCGTAGCGCGGCCGACCAAGTCCAAATAGCCCTTCGTCGCGCGGGAGAAATGGTTGTAGATGATGACGGCCGGGATGGCCGCCGCGAGACCGATTGCGGTTGCGAGCAACGCTTCGGCGATGCCGGGGGCCACAACAGCGAGGTTGGTGGTCTGGGCCTTCGAAATCCCGATAAAGCTGTTCATGATGCCCCACACCGTGCCGAACAGCCCAACGAATGGCGCCGTTGCTCCAATTGTTGCCACGGGACCCATGCCGTAGCGCATGGCGCGGGCTTCCGTTCGCACGATTTCGGTAAAGCGCGTCGCCGCACGCTCTTTGATGCCTCCCTCTACGGGACTGTCGGCTGACAGCCGGACTTCCTGGGTCGCAGCCGACAGGAGCGACGAGAGCACATTGGTCGAGGAACCGACCGCCAATTGGGCTTCGCTCAACGATTTCGTATTGGCGATCCGCTTGAGCGCTGCGCCGAGCTCTTTACGCGCGCCGGAAAGCTGGATCGACTTTGCAAAAAAGATCGTCCAGGTCACAAGCGACGCAAAGGCGAGGCTTACCATCACGGCTTTGACCAGGATGTCGGCTGACAGGAACATCGACCACGGCGACAGCTCGTGAAGCTGGCCGGCGATGCTTATCGGGTCGCGCCGCTTCGTCCGGTGCGATTGTCGCCTGCGTCACAGCAGGCGGCGCCGGAATCGCCTGGCCTTCGCTGGGCGGCGCGAGGACCGATGGCGCCGCTGTGGGCGGTGGTGCGGGCTCGGCCGGCGCATTCCCGCTCGGCTGCGCCCAGAGCGGCGGAGTGAAGGCCGCCATCGCCAAAGCGAAGAGCAGGCCGCAGGCGATACGGAAAAGCAATTTTCTCATACTTCGGCCCAATGGCGGATCAGATTGTGATAGATGCCCGTAAGCTTCACGACTTCTTGGTCGTTGCGCCCGAGTCTCTCGACGAGCCCCTGAATGGCATTGTCGAGATCGAAGACCATGCTGCGAGCTTGCGCATCGCGGATCATGCTTTGCAGCCAGAAGAACGACGCGACCCGCAGGCCCCGCGTGATCGGCGTCACCGTGTGCAAACTGGTGGCCGGGTAAAGTACGAGGTGTCCTGCGGGCAGCTTGACCTCGTGCGAGCCGTAATAGTCCTCGACGACCAATTCGCCGCCGTCATATTCCTCGGGTTCGGAAAGGAAAAGCGTGACGGACAGATCGGTACGGATCCGCACGCCAGTCAGATGATCGCCGCGCACCGCGTTGTCGACGTGCACGCCGAAATGGTGACCGACGCCATAGCGATTAAACAAGGGCGGAAAAATGTGCTTGGGGATCGCTGCCGAGACAAACAGCGGATTGGCGGCCAGTGCTCTGATAATCAGGTCGCCCAACCTCCGCGACAGTTCACCGTCCGGCGGCAATTGCTCGTTGTTCTTGACCATTGCTGATTGCGCGCCTGCAGTCGAACGACCGTCTTCCCAGGTGGCGTCGTCGATGACGTCGCGGAATTCAGCCACCTCGGCCTTGCTTAGCACATCCGGTACGCAGATCAGCATTCACGTCTCTGATTAGAATTAGAATAAGTCAGAACCTTGCCATGAGCTCCGCTCCGAGGATGCGGCCAGGTGCAACCAGAGTGAAGGGTGCCGCGCTCTGGTAGAAGGCGTCATAGTACAGCTTATTGAAGATGTTGTTGGCGTAGAGCTTCCATTTCCAGTTCTTGGTAACCTTGCCTTCGAGAAACGCATCAAAGCGCCAGTAGTTGGGCAGCACCGTCCCCTGATTCGCCGCCAACAGCGTCCCGCCATAGATGTTTGATCGGTAGGTCGCCTGGCCGCCGATCTCGATGGCGTCGGTGAGCTGATACTTCGTCAGGACGTTGAACGACTGGTTGGCGATGAAGGCGAGCGGCAGACCAACGTTGCTCGGAACAGCGGACGCGTCGACGCGCGTTTTCATCAGGACGAGACCGGTAAACACGCTCCACTTATCGGTGATCTTTCCCTGAGCACCGAGGTCGATGCCTTGGACGTGATAGGCCGCGCCGGCCTGAACCGTGCCGGCGTTGGGATAGCCAGCCGGGACCAGTTCGCGGGCATTACTGACGTCGGTGCGAAATAGAGCGGCCGTTGCCAGCAGACGACGGTCGAACAGCTCCCACTTGGTGCCGACCTCCTGCGCACGGCTCTCGATCGGGCTGAAAATCTGGTTGATCGGCGACGACGGGTTCAGTCCTCCGTAATTGGCCGACGTTCCGTCGAGTTCTGCGCCGACCGGCTCGGACCCCGTGCCGTAAGCCCAATAGAGACTTGCGATCGGAACCGGTTTGACGACGGCGCCGAGGTTATAGTTCCACATGCCTGACGAGGTCCAGATCGTCGGATATCCGATCTTGCTGGCGCTGATGTCGTAGCGGTCGAACCGGCCGCCTGCGGTCAGAATAATGAAATCCTGGTAGTCCGCAGTTTCGAGCGCATAGATACTCTTGGTATTGATCGGGATAATATTCGGATTGCCCGTAACCGACGGGGTGCTGCTGAAGGGAGTGAGATTGGGTGGATCCAGTACGGAGGCGCCGATGAAGCTCCCGGTGCTGTTGAACGCGCCTGCCCCAATGGCCTCAGAGGACAGCCCCGTGTAGCTATCGATGCTGACTTGCTCGCGCGAAGCCTCAAATCCGGTGACCAGCGTGTTCTTGACCGGGCCGGCGTTGAACTTCGTGACGGCGTACGTCTGATTCGCCAGCATGTTCGTGACTTGATAACGGCTCTGCGGATTGAGCGTCGTCGTCCAGTTCGCCAGATTCGAGCTAGTCGTATTAGGCGACTCAGGAATCGTGCCGATATAATTCAGCATCGATCTTTCGTCTCTGAACTCGTTATACAGCGTGACGTAATCATTCATTTTGACTTCGCCGATTACCGTCCCGAAGTCCTGCTGGACTTTCTGGAAGTCGCGATTGACGAAGCCGTAATAGGTATCGCGCGGAATCCCGACCGAGGTCACCGGAAGCTTCGCCTGCACGTCGTAGGGCACGCCGAAGTCGGGCGTCCCCCAAAGATTGGTGTGTATGTAATTAGCCGTCACCGTGACGGCGTCGCTCGGCGTCCACTTCACCGCCGCCAGGCCGCCGCCGCGATCGTCGGTCGTATAGTTGCGTTCTGCGACACCGGCGTTTTGCCACATGCCATCCAAGCGCACCGCCAAAGTCGGGTTGATGACCTGATTGACGTCGAGCGTGACACGCCGCGTACCGTCGGACGCGATCGTGGTGTCGGCATCGTAGAAGTTTCTGTTGGTGGCCTCCTTGGTCACGATATTCAAGGCGCCGCCGGTGGTGCCGCGGCCGTTGATGGTCGCGGACGGTCCTTTGAGGATCTCGATCTGCTCGGTGAAGAAATTCTCCCGGATGCTGACCGCGGGATCGCGGATGCCGTCGACGAACACGTCGTTACGCGCATCGAAACCGCGGATGAAAAAGCGGTCGCCGAACGCGTTGCCGCCTTCGCCGGTGCCAAGCGTCACGCCCGCCGTCGTGCGCGCGATGTCTTTCAGGCTGGTAGCTTGCTTGTCGTCGATGACCTCTCTGGTGATCACCGTGATGGATTTCGGCAGGTTGACAATCGGCTGGGTGAACTTCGACGACGCAAGGGTGTTCGCCATATAGGGCGCCGCCGGGTTGGCAAAGGGGTCGCCATCGGGCGGCCCAGCAGGTGTGGCTGGTGCCACGGTCGCGGGTTTTGCTGCCTCTTGCTTGGCGCGTGTCGCGCGGCGCAGCGCATTGCGCACGCGAATTTGCTCTGCAGTGGGTTTCGTCGCGACAGGCTTTTTTCGAGTCACGGGCGCGTCGACCGTTACCGGTGGCAGTGGCGATTGCTGCGCTTCGGCACCCGAAATTGACGCGACTGCGATCAGACAGCCCACTGTGACTTTGCGAGTCGGATTGCCGTCAAACGATTCATTCAACAACTCCGTCGCCGTGCGTATTCGCAACGAACGCGGTCTCCGCAAACTGCCCATCGATATCCCACCCCGAACACTCAATACCGCCCGGTCGGTTCGAGCGGTGAATGATCCTGGCGCGCAACTTATTGAGCAGCGTCTACGGGGTCAAACAAATCCACAATATTTCCAATGGGTTATACTTAAATCATTCCAATGCAAAGAAGCGCGCAGATTTCAATTACTCCAATATAAAGGAAAGCCATTCAGATCAGATGACTTCCAAACTTTGATCTGACGCATTGCTCGCGCAAGAAAATTTGCGACGCCGTAATCGCGCACGGAGCTCGGCGATCCGGCGTTAGCTAAACGACATTGAGAAACTTCGGGACAGTGCAATCGGAAGACGCGACGCGAAGGCATGGCGGGTCATCGCCAGGCACATGGCTTCGTTAGGGCAAACGGCCATCTCGATGTCGACCTCTTCAAAGGAGTTCTTCCGGATCCATGCTCGGCGGCTTCATCAGAGAGAATAGTTCGTCCACCGTCTTGACGGCGATCTCCCGCACGCGATGGGTGTCGAGCGCGCCGCCTATTCTCACCTGCCTTACGACAGCGTGGATCTCATCGCGGAAATCGCTGACAAACGACAGCGGATCTTTGGAATCATTCGCAACTCTTGCAATCAATCCGGTAATCAATATCTGGCAGGCGATCATCCGGCCGTTCAACTCTTCCATAGCGTGCTCCATTTGCAGCCACGGCTCTCGCCGCGCTGGTCAGAGCTAGCACCAAATGGAAACTGATTGAAACAATCGCGTGATGTCGTTTCTAAAAGTCGTGATGATAAGGACGACCCAACGGAACGCTCGCATCGGTCACGCCGCGAGCGTTTCCTTCACGGCATTGACAAGCTGCTTGAGGGTGAACGGCTTGGCCAGAAAGGCGAATTGGCCGCCGGCCGGAAGATGTTTCTGGAAGGCGTCCTCGGCATAGCCGGAAACGAAGATGATTTTCAATTCCGGATTTCGACTGCGCAGCTCGCGAAGCAACGTCGGTCCGTCCATTTCCGGCATGACGACGTCGGACACGACGAGATCGACGCGCCCATCGGATTTCTCCAACACGTCGATCGCTTCCACCCCGTTGCCCGCCTCAAGCACGGTGTAGCCGCGCGAGGCGAGGCCGCGCGCGTTCAGCGCACGGAGACCCTCTTCGTCTTCCACCAAAAGAATTGTGCCTTCGCCGGTCAGATCGGCGCTTGCCACGCGTTTGACCTGATCGGCAGCCGCGAGCGCGCCGGCGAGCGCCGGCGCTTCAGCCGCCGCTTCTTGGGCGCTGGCAACGTGTCGCGGCAGGAAAATGCGGAAGGTCGTGCCCTTGCGCTCCACGGAGTCGACGTAGATGAAGCCGCCAGTCTGTTTGATGATGCCGTAAACGGTGGAGAGACCGAGACCGGTGCCCTTGCCGACGTCTTTGGTCGAGAAGAACGGCTCGAAAATCTTCTCGACGATCTGCGCCGGAATACCGGTGCCCGTATCGGTGACCTCGACCAGCACATAATCGGCGGCCGGCATGCCGGCCGCGTGGAAGCGCTCGCATTCCTTCGCCGTGACGTTGGTAGTCCGCAACAATAGCCGACCACCCTCTGGCATCGCATCGCGTGCGTTGACCGCGAGATTCACGATCACCTGCTCGAATTGCGAGATATCGACCCGCACCGGCCAGAGATCGCGACCGTGCACGACGTCGAGGGTCACCTTTTCGCCGATCAGCCGACGCAGCAGCATGGTGAGGTCGCTCAACACCTCCCCGATATCGAGAACCTGCGGGCGCAAGGTCTGCTTGCGCGAGAACGCGAGCAGATGCCGCACCAGGCTCGCCGCCCGGTTGGCGTTCTGCTTGATCTGCATGATGTCCTGGAATGACGGATCGGTCGGCTTGTGGGCATTGAGCAAAAAATCGGTCGCCATCATGATGGCGGAGAGCACATTGTTGAAGTCGTGGGCTATGCCGCCGGCAAGCTGACCTACCAGCTCCATTTTCTGTTGCTGGGTGACCTTATTTTCAAGTTCGCGCTGCTCGGTCGTCTCCAGCGCATAGACGATGGCGGCTTCCTGGTCTCGCTCCTCTTCTTCGACGGCGGTCACGTAGAATCTCCCGAAGCGCTCGCCCTCGCCCGCAAGCATCGCGTCCACCGGCGCGATATCGCCCCTGCCCTGTGCGGCCTGCTGGATCGCCTGGTCGAGTGCCGGCCGGTCCCGCTCGGCCACAATGGCGTGGATTGAACGGTCCTCGCCGTCGCCGCGGCGCGCGCCCTGGAACAGGCGCGCGAACAGCGGATTCGTGCGCACGACGCCGCCCTGCTTGTCGATGGTCGCAATCGCCATCGGCGTATTGTGGAAAAAGCGCATGAAGCGGATTTCCGCCGCGCGTTGCGGATCGGTGCCGTCGTCACGCGCGCGATTGAGCACGAGCGTACGCGATGCGCCTGGCGAGCCATCAGCCCCGAATGCAAGCTTGTGGAACAGCCGGACCGGGAGCGTTCGTCCGCTGCGAGTCCGTAGATCAAGATCGAGCACCTCGGTCTTGACGTCGCCGGGGGCGGCCCGCAGCGTCGTCAGCAGCGCAGCGCCGTCGCCCGAAACCAGATCGGACAGCTTGAGGCCGCCTGACCCGACCTGGGCGAGATCCTGATCGAGCCAATTGGCGAGCGTGGCGTTGAGATAAATGACGTCGCCTTTGGCGTTGACCGAGAAGAACCCTGCCGGCGCATGATCGAGATAGTCGATCGCGTGCTGCAATTCCTGAAAGACGTTCTCCTGACGCTCGCGTTCGCGCGTCACGTCGCCAAGCGACCAAACCGTGAGACGTCCGTCGCGTTTGCCCTCACCGAGCGGCCGGATCTTGAAGCGCAGCCAGCGAGCCGGCCGGCCTTTGATGCCGGCGATCCTCACCTCCTCCTGCAAGCGCTTGCCCTCGCGCGCCGCCTTGAGCAGCCGATAGATGGCTTCCGATGCATCCGCGTCGCCGATGAAAACGCGTTCGACCGGCCGCATATCGTTCACGTCGGACGCGCCGATCAGATCGAGGTACGCCGCATTGGCATAGACAACACGCCCGTCGCCGTCGGTAACGACGATACCGTCAAAGGCGCCATCTACGACCGACTTGATGAGCGGGCTCACCGCCTCGTTGGCGGAGAGCCGCAAAATTCCGCACGCGAGTGCGAACAGCGAGAATACGCCGATGGTCGCAAGAACTGCGAGGAAGCCGAGGATGTAGGGTTCGGTATTACTGCGGCCGAGCACGACAATGCCGGTACCGGCCCCGACCAGAAGGCCCGCGACCAGCAGTACGAGAATGATGCTGCCGCCGCGCTCCGCGCCGGCGCTGCGATCGACCCCTGTCCGCACATGCGCGGCGCCGGCAAATTCCTCCTTCATGCCTCGCGTCGCCATCTCCTGCCCCGTCATGCCTTGCCCCCTTTCCGCTTTCCCGGAACGAGCGGAGTGTGACTACCAGCTTACTCCCCAGTGCCCTTTGCGACCAACTCGTGCAAGTGCCTTTCCGTTACAAGTAAGTCGCTTTGCAATAAACTTCACAATACCTTTCACTTCGCTACCAGACGCCGCAGACGCATCAGGTAGCCGATGATTTCGGCGACAGCGCGATAATGCTCCGGCGGAATCTCCTGGTCGATTTCGACCGTCCCATGGAGCGCCCGGGCGAGTGGAGGGTTCTCGACCACGGGGATGTTGTGAGCCTCGGCCACCTCGCGGATTTTCCGCGCGATCAGATCGACCCCCTTGGCGACGCATACCGGCGCATTCATGCCTCGATCATATTGCAGCGCCACCGCAAAGTGGGTCGGGTTGGTGATGACGACGGAGGCCTTTGGCACCGCCGCCATCATGCGCTTACGCATGCGCGTCTGCCGCAACTGACGGAGTTTATTCTTGACTGCGGGATCGCCCTCGGTCTGCCTGAACTCCTCCTTCATTTCCCGTACCGACATTTTCTGCCGTTCGTACCATTGCCGGTACTGAAACAGGTAGTCGGCCGCGGCGACGATGAAGAGGATCGCTACCACCGTACCGAGCAACTGAATCGTCAGCCCTTGGGTCACGGGCAGGATTGCCGCCGGATCGCCGGCGACGAGGCCAGCGAGACGATAGCGCTGCGGCCAAAGAAGCGCGCCGATGACCGTCCCAAACAGGGTCAGCTTGGCAAGACCCTTGGCGAAATTGGCAAGCGCCTGCTTCGAGAATAGTCGCGCAAGGCCAGCCGCCGGCGAAATTTTCGACAGCGCGGGCCTGATCGGCTCGGCCGAGAACACGATCCGGTGCTGGATGGCGTTGCCGCCGAGTGCGGCGAGAGTGAGCAAGAGGAGCGGAATGCCCAGCGCCGCCAGCACATGGAGTGTGAGCGTCTTGGCGAGACCGAACAGGCCCGGACCGTCAGTCGGAAACTGGTAGGAATGCGCGAGGACGCCGCGCAGCGTCACTTCCAGGTTTGCCGCGGTCGGCGCCGCGAACACCATCAACGTCAGCGCGCCGCCGGCGATCATAAACCAATTGCTGAGTTCCGGACTTTTGACGACGTCGCCGCGCTTGATCGCTTCATCAAGTCGTTTCGGTGTCGGGTCTTCTGTATGTTCGCTGTCGTCGCGTTCGTCAGCCATACCGGGTGCTCAATTGTCGTCGCTTATCCGTGCGGGACCAGCTCGTGCAACACACCGCCGAGATAATCGAGATAGATTCCCATCATCGTGCCGAGCGCCAGCAGCAAGAACAGCAACCCGATCAGGATAGAAAGCGGCAGGGCAACAAAGAAAACCTGCATCTGCGGCATCAGTCGCGACAGTACGCCGAGCCCGATGTTGAACAGGAGTCCAAAGGCCAGAAACGGCGCTGAAAGCTGAATGCCGATACGAAATGCACCGGAGACGGTTCTGGTGACAAGAGCCGCGACATCGCCCACAGCGGGCACTTCGCCTGGCTCGAACAGATTATAGCTGTCGTTGAGCGCGGCGATGACGAGGTAATGCATGTCGGTCGCGAAGAAGAGTGTCACACCGAGCATGGTGAGGAAATTGCCGATGATCACGCCCTGCTCGGCCTGGGTGGGATCGACGGAGGTTACAAACCCCAAGCCCAGTTGCTGGGCGATCACCGAGCCTGCGACCTGAAGCGAGGAGACGGTCAGCCGTGCGGTCAGACCCAGCACCGCACCGATCAGAATCTCCTCGACGAGCAAGACGAGGTCGGGCGCGAGCGCACTGGTGTTGATCGGATAGGCGTTGCGGTGAAGCGGCAGCAGAACGGCGGCGAGGACCAGCGCAACTGTGAGGCGCAAACGCGTCGACACGCCCTCCTCGCCGATACCAGGCAACAACATCACCATCGTCCCGGTGCGGGCAAAGACCAGCATGAACGCCGCGCCAAGAGCCGGAAGAAAGGAGACATCGATGCGCACCGCTGAGCCGCCTAGCCGTTCGTGATGTGCGCCGTGATCCGGAGAAAGTTGCTGTGCAGCGCGTCGGCCATGAACGGCAACGCGATCAACATGGCGAGAAAGATCGCAAGAATCTTCGGCACGAAGACGAGTGTCGTTTCCTGGATCTGCGTGAGCGCCTGAAACAGCGAGACGATGACGCCGACCACCAGTCCAACCAGCATCAGCGGCGCCGCGACGATGAGCAGCGTAACGATTGCGTCGCGCGCCACATCCATCACTTCCGGTCCGGTCATCGAGGCTCCATGTTCTGCCACACCCCACATCCGGTGGGTCCGATATCTCGGATCGGCATTCTAAGAAGACCGATCTTTCAAATCGGCATTTTGAGAATGTCCTCGTAGGCCGAGATCACCTTGTCGCGTACCGCGACCATCGTTTGCACGGCCGTTTCTGTTTCGGCGACCGCCGTAACGACGTCGACCATATTGGCTTTACCCGCCGCTACGGCCTGCGACTGGACGTCGGATTTCTGCGCGGCTTCGGACACGGCATCGATGACGTTTTTCAGCACGCTGCCGAAATTGGGACCCGATCCAGGTCCATTTGCACTGCTTCCGATATTCGCGGTGTCTTGGCCCACGCGGGCGAGAGCGGCATAGGCATTGGCGGCGGCGGTCGGCGTCGGCATGGTTCACCTAGCTCTTGATGATATCGAGGGTGCGCTGGAACATGCGACGCGTCGCAGTGACGACGTCGAGATTGGCCTCGTAGGAACGCTGTGCGTCCCGCAGGTCGGTCATTTCAACGAGCGCGTTGACATTCGGATATTTGACGTCGCCGTTGGCGTCGGCGGCCGGATTGCCCGGTTCATGCCTGACGAGGAAGTCGGAGGTGTCGGTCGCCACATGGCCGAGCTTGACGACCTGCGCATCGAGCGAGCGATCGAGTTCGGAGGTGAATGTCGGGATCTTGCGCCGGTAGGGATCGCCGCCGGACCGCTGCGCGGTGGAGTTGACGTTGGCGATGTTCTGCGAGATGATACGCATACGGCCGGCTTGCGCGCGCAATCCCGAGGCCGCGATTGCTATCGATTTGATGAAATCCATGACGCATCCATTCGCCTTGGAGGTGCTCAGGCTTTGCCGATTGCTATTTTTATGAGGGAAAGGCTTCGGGTGTAGAGCGAGCTCACCGCCTCATAATCCATCTGGTTGTCGGCGACCTTCAGCATTTCGTCCTCGAGGCTCACCGCATTGCCGCGCGGACGGACCTCGTATCGGGTGTTCGAGTTCGATGCGAAATCCAGGCCCGACGTGCCCTGCGCGACCAAATGGTTAGGGTCGGTCCGCTCAAGGTCGAGCGAAGCAACGTGCAGCGTGTGCCCAAAGTCCGGCGGCGTCAGGTCCAACGCCTGGTAGTTGGGGGTGTCGGCATTGGCGACATTCTCGGCCAGAATACGCTGACGCTCCTGGTGCCATTGCATCCGGGTCCGCAGCATCGAAAGGATCGGAATATCGGTGATCGGCATTGGCCCACCCTCCGTGTCACTCGGCAGACTTTGCCGAGCGTATGGTTAATGACCGGTTAAGGCCCGCTTCACGGTGGTTTTGCCATCAATTTGCCGTTTACCATATCGATCCTTCATTTCCGGGGACCGGGCGCAAAATCGCCCTTTGGCTTTAATTCTTTGTTAGTATTCACGGCGGCAATTATTGCCTGCGCGGTTAACCATTGGGATCAATGGATCAACCGCCACGAAACGGGGAGAAGTGCGGATGTTCGAGACGTTGTTCGGCGCGGAAATGCCGCTCGCCGTTCGCTTCTTCTTGGCATTCCTGATCGTGCTCGGGTTGATCGGCGCCACCGCCTGGGCGGTCCGCCGGTTTGGCGCGGGGCGATTAGGGGGTTCCGCCACGCGCGGGCGCCAGCCGAGATTGGCCGTGATCGATCACGCCACAGTCGACGGGCGCCGTCGCCTCATCCTGGTCCGTCGCGATAATGTCGAGCACCTGCTGATGATCGGCGGACCGACCGACGTTGTCGTCGAGCCCAATATCGTGCGCGCAGTCGCAGCGCCGCGAGATGCCATGCCGCCGCGCCCTCCTCTCTCCGCCGAGCCGCTGCCGCGCGCAATTCCGTTGCCGGAAACCACCAACGGCTCTTGGCCGCTGCAACCCGAGCCGACACCGCCGCCGCGCCCGGCGCCGCGCATTGAACCCGTTGCTCCGGAAGAGCCGCCGGCTTGGCCGCTCCAACCACATGCTGAGTCGCCGGCACGCCCGCCTCGTGACACGCTGGCCGCACTTGCAGACGAGCTTTCGGTCCGCCCGACGCCGCCGCGCAATCGTCCGCCGGTCATCGCGCGCCCGAACCTTGTCGAGCCGCGCCAAGAAACTCGCCAAGAAACTCGACAAGAAATTCGGCACGAAGTTCGACAAGAAGCGCGACAAGAACCTCGCACTGAACCACGACCTGAACCGCGACCGTTCCCGCGCGCGCCGGCGCCGCTGCCCGTTGCCGAAGAATCGACCGACGAAGCAGCGGATCAGAGTCTCGCGGAGATGGCCCATCGCCTCGAAGCAGCCTTACGCAAACCGAGCGTGCCGCCTGAGAGGCGCGAGCCGCTGCCGAGAGGACCTGAGGCCCGCACACCCCCGGCACCGCCGCGCCCCGCTCCGCCCGCTGAGCCTGAGCCAGTCGCTGCGGCTCAGCCGGCGTCGCAACCGGCGCCGCAGCCACCGCCCGTTCCACAACGCCCGGCGCAACAGGCCGAACCGAAGCCGCGCGGCGAAACCAAGCAAAGCCAGGGCAAGACGCTCTACGACAGTCTCGAACAGGAGATGGCGAGTTTGCTAGGCCGTCCAACGGGCAAGACCTGATGGCAGCAACATGGGGCTGCCGCGTCCGGTTCAAAACGGTGGCGGCCTCTGTAGCGGTCCTGATAGTTTCGGCGACGCCGCTCGCCGCACAAGACATCAGCATCAATTTCGGTCAAGGCGCCGCCGGAGGCGGCGGATTGAACGAGCGCATCATCCAGCTGATCGCTCTTCTCACGGTGCTTTCGCTCGCGCCGTCGATCCTGGTGATGATGACGTCCTTCACCCGTATCGTCGTGGTGCTGTCGCTGCTGCGCACCGCGCTCGGAACGGCGACGGCGCCGCCCAATTCCGTCGTCATCTCGCTCGCATTATTCCTGACAGCCTTCGTCATGGGCCCGGTGCTGACGCGTGTCTATGACGTCGGCGTGAAACCGCTCGTCGCCAACGAGATCACCGTCAATCAGGCGTTCGAGCGCGCCAGCCAACCGCTGCGCGCCTTCATGGAAAAGAATGTCCGTGAAAAGGACTTACAGCTATTCGTCGACATGTCAGGCGAGGGCCAGCCAAAGCGGCCGGAAGACGTGTCGATGCGCGTCCTCGTTCCCGCCTTCATGATTTCCGAACTGAAGCGGGCGTTCGAAATAGGCTTCCTCTTGTTCCTGCCGTTTCTCATCATCGACCTGGTGGTCGCCTCGGTGCTCATGTCGATGGGCATGATGATGCTGCCCCCGGTCGTGGTGTCGCTGCCGTTCAAGCTGATCTTCTTCGTGCTGGTCGACGGCTGGACGCTGGTCGCGGGATCGTTGATCCAGAGCTACGGAACCTGAGCGCCGCTTTCCGCCCACTCCCCTACGCCAGTGGGTCTCCAGACATCGCGTATTGGGTCCCCGCATTCGGCCGCGACGAGCCGGCAGAAGTGGTTACCCCCAAACCGCCCGCGCGGTTTCGACGACGCGTTCGAGCTTGCGCTTCTGGTCGCCGGGGCTGAGCAGATTGCCGACAACGTCGGAGGCAAAGCCGCATTGCGGCGAGATGGCAAGCTGATCGAGTGGAATGAATTTGCTCGCCTCTTCGATCCGCCGCTTGAGATGATCGACCGTTTCGAGTTCCGGCGTCTTGGTGCTGACGAGGCCGAGCACGACCACCCTGCCCTTCGGCACGAAACGCAGCGGCTCAAAACTGCCGGCGCGCGGCGTGTCGTATTCGAGCAGAAACCGATCGTGCGGAAGTTCGTTGAACAATCGCTCGGCGATGGCGTCGTAGGCGCCTTCGCGGTGCCACATGCTGCGTTGATTGCCGCGGCAGAGATGAATGCCGAAGGTGACGCCGGGATAATTGGCAATGACTGCTGCTTCCGCCTTGAGCGATCGAGCGAAGTTCTGCATTGGATCCTCGCCGCGTGCGCGCATCTGGTCGAGCGACGGCGGATCGATATAGGCGGTAAACCCCGGCGCATCGATGTGAACATAGCGGCAGCCGGCGTCGACCAGGCTCGTTACAATCTGCCGCTCGATCGCCACCACATCAGTCAGAAACGCGTCCATGTCGCGGTAAACCGCCGTCGAATTTTCGTACTCAAATCGCTGCGAAATGCGGTCCGGCCCGATCAGCGAAACCTTCACTGGCTTTGTCGCCACCTTGCTGACGAACCGGTATTCCTCGAGCGGGATATTGTGCGCGAGCTTGAGACGCGACTTGGCCGGACGGCGATGCGACACCGCCGTGCCAGCATGATGCATCGTCGGAATATCCCAGCGCTGTCCGGGAGCCGAGCCTTCGACGCGACGCTCGTAGACCTTCAGCGTCGAGCGGGCGGCGTCGTAGCCCTCAACCGATGCGCCGAAACTGTCCTGGAAATTGAGCCGGCGCATTTCGCCGTCGGTGATGACATCAAGCCCGGCGCTTTCCTGCACTCGCACTGCTTCGCGCACCGCTTCGTCCTCGATTGCACGCAGCGCCTCGGCGGTCATCCTGCCGTCGTCGAATGCGATACGCGCGTCCTTCACGGCGGCCGGCCGCAGCAGACTGCCGACGACGTCGGTTCTGATCTTTGCGAGTTCAGGCTTGGTGCGGGCGGGAGCCTCTTGAACGTCGGTCATACTTTTTCACTCCACGGCAAGGCCGCGGAGTGTGCACGACGAGCCGGGGCACTTCAAGCAAGCCGCCGGCCCGCGGCGACGACGCTCTTTTTGAAGCTGCGCTCTATTCGCCTGGCGCCATAGCGCGTAGGGAAGCTGCCTCGTGACCTGGAAACAGGACCATCGATAGCAAGGCGGCCGCGGCGGCTCCGATCAGTTGAGCAACAATGAAGCCCGGCACGTCGGTCAGGGCGATGCCCGCGAAGGTCGCAGTGAAGCCGCGAGCTAGCGTCACGGCGGGATTCGCGAAAGAGGTGGAGGCTGTGAACCAGTAGGCCGCCGTGATCGTCAAGCCGACAAGCCACGGCACCGCGGCTGACGCGTAGCGCAGGCCTCCCAGGATCGTAAGCACGAGCGTGAAAGTCGCGACCGACTCCGCAAACCATTGCGATGGGCCGCTCCTTGGCTTGATGCCGATGACGAGCGGCGCAAGGTCAAACATGAGATGCGCGACAATGGTGCCGAGGATGCCGCCAACGCATTGGGCAATGATGTAAGGGGCTACCTCACTCCATGGCATGTCGCCACGCGACGCAAACACCAGTGTCACCGCCGGGTTGAAGTGCGCGCCGGAAAGCGGACCCAGAATGGTGATGATCACGACCAAGATGGCTCCGGTCGGGATTGTGTTGCCAAGCAACGCGACCGCTTGGTTACCGCCGGCCAAGCGCTCGGCCATGATGCCCGAGCCGACCACCGTGGCTACCAGAATGGCCGTTCCGACGGTTTCGGCGAGAACGCGCCGCGGCAGCGGGGGAGCGATGTCCATCATCAGGCCGCGGAAGGTTCAGAGGCAGGCTTGGTGTCGGTGGTCTTGCCGATCGCATCAAGCCGCCGTTGCAGGCTGAGCTGATCGAGGCTTTCAAGCGGCAGGCTGACAAAAATGTTTATGCGGTTTGTCAGCATGCGCAACGCATCGGCGAAGGCGTATCGTATCTCGGCCTCGGTACCGGTTGCGACGGCCGGATCGGGTACGCCCCAGTGTGCGGTCATCGGCTGTCCTGGCCACACCGGACAGGTTTCCGCGGCCGCGTTGTCGCAGACCGTGAAGACGAAATCGAGCTTCGGCGCGTCTGAGCCGGAGAACTCCAGCCAGCTTTTCGAGCGCAGCCCGGTGACGTCGTAATGCAACTTGCGCAACAGATCGAGCGTGTATGGGTGAATTTCACCTTTGGGTTGGCTTCCAGCCGAGAACGCTCTGAATTTTCCTTGCCCGGCGCGGTTCAAAATCACCTCTGCCATGATCGAGCGCGCGGAGTTTCCGGTGCACAGAAACAGCACATTGAGGGGTTTCTTTTCGGTCACGTCACGCATCTGCTTCCTCCCTTTCTGCCTTTTCCACTCGGCGCGCAGCCGCAACCCGCTTCACGGATGGCGTCTTGCAGATCGCAAAGCTCCGGATGACCGCCGCAGCAGTCATTGACAAGAAATCCGACTCAGCGTTCGCATGGCGTCAACGTCGGCGCGGTAGATGATCGAGCGGCCGTCGCGTAAGCCGCGCACCAATCCCGACCGCGCCAAAATGCTCAGATGCGACGACAACGTGTTGTGTGGCGCAGCCGATCTTCTCGGCGATGAGCGCCCGCCGGAAGGCCGTTCGGTTCAGCTGCAATCAGTAGTCGGAAAATCTCGAGCCGCGTCGGCTGCCCCAATGCCGCCAGCGCGGCAAGGGCATGAGGAATGGAAATGCCGATCGCCCGCTTGGTTCGGGGCCGATATGGCCGACGACGGCCAAAGTCGCTTTCTTCATAAGACTTGAACTCGGCTAATTCCGGCGAGGTCGCATCAAACGGCCGGATGACAGACGGGAGATAGTTGTACTATTACTCATTTGTCGAGAATTCTCGACATATCGTCGATCTCACGCATCGCGAGTGACGGTTTTGATGACAACAAGCTGCGCTTAGCCAAGTCGCTTAGGACGGGGAGACATGCACCTCGTCCGGCGGCTCAAAAACGTTCGGCGTTTAGCGCGAGCGCCAATTCAGGGAGGAAGGCATGACAACGCACTGCGATAAGCTTGGTCGATGTCGGGCCGCCGCAAATTCCTGACCGGCGCCAGCGTTGCAGCCGTCGGCGCCGCCGCTTCAGCGGTGATCGCGGCGCCAGGCGAAGGCACAGCCGGCCGCTGCGCTCGTCGACTATCCATCGAACCGGCTCGGCAATGTTCACGACCTCAAGGTCAACGAGCCGCTGAACGTCGTCTATCCGGACGCCGACGCGCCGGGCGTCGCTCATCAAGCTCGGCACGCGCGTGCCGACCGGCGCCGGCCCGGACGGCGACATCGTCGGCTTCTCCACCGATCTGCCCGCACAAGGGTTTTCCGCTTGCCTACAACAAAGCGACAGCACGCTGAACTGCCCCGGCCATTATTCGCGCTTCGACTGCGAAGCAGGCGGCCTGCAGATCTGGGGCCACGCCACGCAGAACCTGCCGCAGTACGTGCTGCGCGTCGACGCCAAGGGCGACATCTACGCCGAAGGCATCGACGAGCTGCTGTACGGCCGGCTGTCCAACGTGCTGTGAGGGAGGCAACAATGGCTTACAAGCGCCACATCGACCGGCTTCCGATCGTCCCCAAGGACGCCAAGGAGTTCAACGTCATCTGCCACTACTGCATCGTCGGCTGCGGCTATCACGCCTATACCTGGCCGGTCAACAAGCAGGGCGGCACCGCAGCCGGACCAGAACACCTTCGGCGTCGATCTTTGCAAGCAGCAGGCGGCCGAGACCGCGGCCTGGTTCGCGCCGTCGATGTACAACATCGTCAAGCAGAACGGCGCAGGACGTGCACCTCGTCATCAAGCCGGACCAGGACTGCGTGGTGAATTCCGGCCTCGGCTCGATGCGCGGCGCGCGGATCGCCGAGATGAGCTATTCGCGCGTCAGCGCAACACGCAGCTGCAGCGCCTGACCGATCCGCTGGTGTGGCGCTACGGCGCAGATGCAGCCGACCAGCTGGGACGATGCGCTCGATCTGGTCGCCGAGCGTGACCGTCGGCGTGATCAAGGAGCAGGGCGAGGACGGCCTGTTCGTCTCCGCCTTCGATCATGGCGGCGCCGGCGGCGGCTACGAGAACACCTGGGGCACCGGCAAGCTCTATTTCGGAGCATGAAGATCAAGAACATCCGCATCCACAACCGCCCGCCTACAACTGCGAAGTCCACGCCACGCGCGACATGGGCGTGGGCGAGCTCAACAATTGCTACGAGGACGCCGAACTCGCCGACACCATCGTCGCGGTCGGCACCAACGCGCTGGAGACGCAGACCAACTATTTCCTCAATCACTGGATCCCGAACCTGCGCGGCACCTCGCGTCGACAAGAAGAAAGCCGAGTTCGGCACCGAGCCGGTCGAGCCAGGCCGCATCATCATCGTCGATCCGCGCCGCACGCCTGACCGTCAACGCCTGCGAGGTCGGAGGCCGGCAAGGACAACGTGATGCACCTTGCGATCAACTCCGGCACCGACCTGGCGCTGTTCAACGCGCTGGCTCACCTACATCGCCGACAAGGGCTGGATCGACAAGGCCTTCATCGCGGCCTCGACCAACGGACTTCGACAAGGCGGTCGCCGGCCAACAAGACCACGCCTCGAAGAGGCCGCGCAGATCACCGGCCTGAGCGCCGACGAGATCCGCAAGGCCGCCGAATGGATCGCCCAGCCGAAGCAGGGCGGCGCGCGGCGGCGCACCATGTTCGCCTACGAGAAGGGCCTGATCTGGGGCAACGACAACTACCGCACCAACGAGGCGCTGGTGAACGTCGCGCTCGCGACCGGCAATATCGGCCGGCCCGGCGGCGGCTGCGTGCGCATGGGCGGCCACCAGGAAGGCTATGTCGCGGCCCGACTATCCCGGACCGGCGGCCGGCGCCCTATATCGATCAGCTGCTGATCGGCGGCAAGGGCGGCGTGCACCACATCTGGGGCTGCGACCACTACAAGACGACGCTGAACGCCATCGAGTTCAAGCAGGTCTACAAGAAGCGCACCGACCTGGTGAAGGACGCCATGGCTGCGGTGCCGTACGGCGATCGCGAGGCCATGGTCGAGGCGATCATGGACGCGATCAAGAAGGGCGGCCTGTTCGCCGTCGATGTCGACATCGTGCCGACCAAGATCGGCGAGGCCTGCCACGTCTGGCTGCCGGCCGCGACCTCGGGCGAGGCCAACCTGACCTCGATGAACGGCGAGCGGCGCATGCGGCTCACCGAGCGCTACATGGACCCGCCGGGCCAGCGCCATGCCGGACTGCCTGATCGTCGCGCGCATCGCCAAGCCATGGAGCGCGTGCTGCGCGCAGCAGGGCAAGGCGCAACGTATGCCGACAAGTTCAAGGGCTTCGACTGGAAGACCGAAGAAGACGCCTTCATGGACGGCTATCACGAGCAACGCAGAAGGGCGGCCAGTTCGTCACCTATGAGCGGCTGCGCGCCATGGGCACCAACGGCTTCCAGGAGCCGGCGATCGACTTCAAGGACGGCAAGATCGTCGGCACCAAGCGGCTGTTCGCCGACGGCAAGTTCAACACGCAAGGACGGCAAGGCCGACGTTCATGGCGACGCAAGTGGCGCGGCCTGCAGGCGCCGGGCAAGCAAGCGGAGAAGGACGAAGTTGCCGTTCCTGATCAACAACGGCCGCACCAACCAGGTCTGGCAGAATGCCTATCTCGACCAGCACAACGAGTTCGTCATGGATCGCTTGCCCGTTCCCGTTCATCCAGATGAACCCGCAGGACATGGCGGAGCTCAAGCTGAAGGCCGGCGATCTGGTCGAGGTCTACAACGACAACGGCATCGACCCAGGCGATGGTCTATCCGACGCCGACGGCGAAGCGGAAGCAGACCTTCATGCTGTTCGCCTATCCGACCGGCGTGTCAGGGCAATGTCGTCTCGCCAGGGCGTCAACGAACTGATCATCCCGAACTACAAGCAGACCTGGGGCGACATCCGCAAGCTCGCCGACGCGCCCGAAAACGTGCGGCATCTAAGCTTCAAGTCGCTGGAATATGCCGTGGGATGAGCTGGAGGCAGGCGCATGCCCTGTGTCGGCTTGCGCTTGTCGCGCGCGCCTCACGTGCAGCAAGCAGAAGCCGCAGGGCCGGCTCCGGGACGCAGCATGACTTGGCGTGTGCTACGCGCGCATCACGCTCACCGGTGCCGTCGCCATACTCCGTGCTTTCCCCCGTTGTGTAGAAGGTTTCCCAGGAGATGCCGGCCGGATCGTCGGTCCACGATTTTTCCGATTTCGCATAACAACAGGCGGTCTGTCCCTGTTCGATGATATTTCCTCCGGCCTTGTGCAGGCGTGCATAGACTTCCTGCAACTCGTTCGGACTTTCGACCTGGATGCCGAGGTGATCGAGCCCCGGTTCACGACCGCGCGTCGAGATCGCAAAATTCACCCGCGGATCATCAAGCATCCATTTGGCGTAATCTGATTTGACCACAGTGGGCTCTGAAGCGAAGAGCGCTGAATAGAAGCCTATTGAATGTTGAAGGTTCTCGACAGCGACGTGAACGTGCATGCGCTTCATGGCAGGTATTTCCTTTCAGATTGTCTGTGCAAGTCGTCAGACCTCAGGTAAGAGCTGGTATCCGATGCGGCTCATCATCGATTTGAAGTAATCCCGAACCTTGCCGGGGAAGCGAAGCCCTTTGACCACAGCGACCGAACGCAGCAACGGCAAGACGCGAATATCGTCGAGCGATAGGTTGCCGTTGACCGCGAATGTGCTCTCGATCAGGCGATCAAGCTCCTCAAGATCGGGCATTAACTCCTTGATGTGGCGGCGCGTGTTGGCGCGAAGCTCGACGAAATCGCCGAACGTCTTGCGTTTGCGTAAATTGTAGTGGTCCAGCGCAGCAATGCTCCTGAACTCGGGCAGACCGAGCAGCGGATAACGCGGCATCGTGAGTGGCGCCGTCCTGGCGACCACACGATCGGCCCAGGCGTCACTTCGCTGCGTTGCGGACCCGTAAGAACGCTCGCGCCGAGACCATCGACATACGCGACCATATCCATGCTTTCGAGCATGGGTTGACCGTCATCGAGAAACAGCACATTGAATGGACGTTCAGACATGTAGACCTCCCGATCATGCCGCGGCGTCGGCTTCAGACTGCAGGCAGCGGTTCGCATCCGATATGGCTCATTGTCGATTCAAGTAATCCCGAACCTTGCCGGAGAAGCGAAGCCCTTTTGACCACAGCGACCGAACGCAGCAACGGCAAGACGCGAATATCGTCGAGCGATAGCTTGCCGTTGACCGCGAATGGGCTCTCGATCAGGCGATCAAGCTCCTCAAGATCGGGCATCAAACGCCTTGATGTGACGGCGCGTGTTGGCGCGAAGCTCGACGAAACATGTAGAGCCTCACGACACCTCCTCCTGCCGAGGTGACTTTGAAGATTCAGCGGCCTTGCACTCCATCGGCCCGCACTGGTCAGGGGTCACGCACTGGTCGGGACGGCCTTGGCAACAGTTCTCGGTCAAATAGCCAAGAAGGGCATTCATCGTGTCGAAGCGCGCCGCGTAGATCATCGAGCGGCCTTCGCGCCGGACGGTGACGAGTCCAGCCTCGCGCAAGCGATCGAAATGGAACGTGAGCGTATTCGGTGCGAGCTTGAGAGTGCCGGCGATGCTTCCGGCCGGCAGGCCCCCCGGTCCCGCCTGCACGAGCAGACGATAGACGTCGAGGCGATTATCCTGGGCGAGTGCGGCCAATGCCGCGAGGGCGTCCGGCTTCTCCATATTTCAGCAGATATTGAAATATCATCCCGCGGTCAAGGATTATTTCAATCATTCTTGAAATAAATTTCAAGCGCGACTTCGCTTCGCAACTCATTGCGCAGGTTGTCATTTTTAGGAAGTTCAGACGGCGGATGAGCAATCACGCGCTCGGATCGTTGGCGTCCGGATAGAAGAGCTGTTGGCCATTGATCTTATAGCCGGCGATCACGTTCTGACCCTCGGGCGAGATCAACCAGTCGATGAATTGCTGACCGAGGGTGACCTTCACCTGCGGATGCTTCGCCGGATTGACCAGCATGACGCCATATTGGTTGAACAAGCGCTTGTCGCCTTCGACGACGATGGCGAGATCACCACGGTTCTTGAACGCAAGCCACGTGCCGCGATCCGACAGCACGTAGGCGTTCGAGGCCGAAGCCATATTCAGCGCCGCCCCCATGCCCTGACCGATTTCCCGGTACCAGGGTCCCTTATCTTTCGCGATGTCGATGCCGGCAGCCTGCCACAGCTTGATCTCGGCGATATTGGTGCCGGAACGGTCCCCACGCGAAATGAACGGCGCGCCCTTGTCCTTGATGGTTTTCAGCGCAGCCAAAATATCCTGGCCGCGGACGCCGGCGGGATCGCTGTGCGGGCCGATCAATACGAAGTCGTTGTACATCACCGGGTAACGCTTGACGCCGAAACCCTCGGACAGGAATTTTTCCTCGGCCGACTTTGCGTGCACAAACACCACATCGGCATCGCCGCGGCGCGCTGTGTCCAGCGCCTGGCCGGTGCCCTGCGCCACCACTTTCACATCAATTCCGGTCTTCTGTTTGAAGATGGGCAGCAGATAACCGAACAAACCGGAATCCTGGGTCGACGTGGTCGAAGCGACGACAATGGATTTATCTTGCGCGACCGCGTGGCCGAGCAAGCAGGAGATGACAGCGGCAAGGATCAGGAAGACGCGCGTCGGCACGAGAATTCTCCATCATTTCAAGGCGTCATACGAGCAACTCGCCGGCGATGAACGACTTGGCTTCGCCGGTTTTGGGTGAATTGAGAAACTCCGTCGCCGAGGCGCGCTCGATCAGGCGGCCGCGGTGCAGCAAGATGATCTCCCCGGCAACACGCCTGGCCTCCCCCAGATCGTGCGTGGACATGACGACCTTGATGCCACTGGCGGCGACGGTGCGGATGACATCTTCGACTGCTTTGGTCGCCGCCGGATCAAGACTTGCGGTCGGCTCGTCGAGAAAAAGGACTTCGGGATCGCGAGCAAGCGCCCGCGCCAGCGCCAGTCGCTGCTGTTCGCCGCCTGACAGTCGGCGCGCCGGGCGTTTGCCAAGACCATCCAAGCCAACCAGTGAAAGCAATTCTTCGATCCGTCCCTCGTATTGTGCATCCGGCAACCGGGCCGCGTGCAATCCGTAACGCAGATTGGCGGCGGCACTACGTCGCAGCATGACTGGACGCTGGAAGACAAATGCACGACGGAGCGGAGGCGCTTCTTGGCGCCCGCCCCACGTGACGCGGCCTCGCGTCGGAACCACGAGCCCCATCGCGGTGCGCAGAAGAGTAGTCTTTCCCGAGCCGTTCGGACCGATAATGACGGTCGGAGCACCGGCCTCGATCTGGAATGTGACGCCATCGAGGATCGTCGTGCTCGCTCTGCGAACGCTGACCTCATCGAACCGGATCGGAAGATCGGCGCTTAGTGCGCGCATGGTTATCCGGCGATCCTTTCGCCGGCGCGGCGCGCAAGCCACGCAAGCGCGTTGACGATGATCACGATGGTAATCAGCACTGTGCCCAATCCCATCGCCAGCGCCAAGTCGCCCTTCGACGTTTCAAGCGCGATGGCGGTCGTCATTGTGCGGGTGAATCCGTTGATGTTGCCGCCGACGATGATGATGGCGCCGACTTCCGCCGCCGCGCGGCCGAACCCTGCCAGGAGAGTCACCACCAAGCTGAACCGCCCGTCCCAGATCAACGTCGCCACGCGACCGAGCGGCCCGATATTCATCGCCGACAACTCGTCGCAATACTCCAGCCACAGGTCCTCGACCACCTGTCGCGACAACGCCGCGATGATCGGTGTCACCAGAATCGTCTGCGCCACAATCATCGCCGTGGGCGTGAAAAGAAGCCCGAGTGAGCCGAGCGGTCCGGAGCGCGATAGCATCAGATAAACAGCCAGCCCGACGACAACTGGGGGCAAGCCCATGAGCGCATTCAGCAGTACGATGACGACTTCGCGTCCGCGAAAGCGCGTCAGCGCAACCAGCGCGCCGAAGGGGATCCCAATCAGTGCCGACAGGACAAGCGCGCTGAGACTCATGATCAGCGACAATCGCACGATGGCGAACAGCGCTGGATCGCCGGTCAAAATGAGTTCAAGAGCTGAGGCGTCTGTGTGCATCGATCGACCCGGCCCCATCGGCTTCGCGCGCACGCGTTACGATCGCCGCGCCTGCGTCCCGCATGTTGCTTGGCTCATAGTCCGATAGAGATTTTGATCAAGCAAGCCTTACCGCATCGCGGTGCGTCCCGCGGCTCGCCGCGGCGGAACGGGCGCCGACTCCGGCGCATTTGCGCCCGGCTTTTGCGGAAGCACCGCAGGCACCGACGGTGGAGGCCCCATCGCGGCGGATGGCGCCCCATCGGAGGCGGCCGGTGGCGAACTGTCCGAAGGTGGAAAGCGGGTGTTCATGTCGCGCAGGAAGCCGTCGAGCGTGTCAACCGAAGCAGCGGCATGAGCAATATCGCGGAATTCGTCGCTGCTCACGCCGAGCGGCGCCGAGACGACGTCGAAAGCGTGTGCGTCGGGAGTGTTCGCCATCTTCGGTGCGTATTTTTCGCGGAAACGGCCGAGCCCGATCTTATCTTCGGCGAGGGCATAACCGATTTCAGCACGTAGAATATCGGCGCGCTCGACATCGTTGAGAGGCCGAAAATCCTTCCAGCGATTCCCGTAGAGCAACTCGATCTGTTCGGCGGATTGGCGCCAGCGCTTGGCGGCCCAATAAATATCCGAGCGCAGCCGGATCGCTTCGCGGCCGTCGACGTCGGCGATCACTTCGAGGGCAAGATCGTGGCGGCCCAAATCCGATAATGCGCGACCTTCGAGCAGCAGGCGTTGGTCACGCAGCTCGTTCGAGAGATTGGCGCTTCGCGTTCCCTGCAGCGTCGCAAGGGCCCGATCGGCCTTGCGGTTCATCAGGTAGATGACGGCAAGGTGGGTCGCGACTTGCGCGCGCGCGGCACCCTGCAGCCGATGATCGACCTGATACTGCAACAGGTCCGCAGCCTGATCGAGCAAATCCACCGACGCCAGCCGATCAGCGAGCCGCCGGATCATCTCGTCGCCGCGGCGGCCGATCGGGGTGAGTTCGCGAAAGTCATAAAATAGAGCAAGTGCATCGACTGCCGGCATGGCGTCGCCCTTGCCGGTGAGGAACAGTGCATCGAAGGTCGCCGCCGCCTCCTGCTGAATGCGGCGCGTCATGTCGGAGTCCGGATGCGCCGTCATCGCACTGCGCATGACATAGAACGCATCGCGATATCGGCCTTCGTCAGTATAGAGCCGCGCCAGCATCTGCAGCGCCTCGACTTCGGTTTCATCGCCGCGCCAGATCGTCGTCAGCGTTTCCAGGGCCGATATGACGTCGTCGCGTTTGAGATCACCGAGGGAATAGCGCAGGACCGTTTCGCGCAGCTGTCCCTGTGCCGCCGCCCGGCGGTCCCACGAATCCGCCGCCGTTTGGTAGGCGGTTAGCGCGTCGTCCTTGCGGCCTATCCCTTCGTATAATCGTCCAACGAGCACCGACATCGTGGGCTCCATGTCGTGCGTGACGCCGATCGTTTCAAAGTCGTTGAGATCGTTCAACGCACTGGCGAAATCGCCCACTTCAATCGCAGCTCGCATCTCGTCCCTGAGCGCGATCCGCTGTAACTCGATGGGCAATGTCGCCATGGCCGCCTCAACGCGCTTGAAGCCCTCGCGCGCCTGCGTCCATTTACCCTGACGCACATAAGCCAGCGCTCGCCACAGCGGCGCGTCATGTTGATCACCGACAGCAGGATCGGCGAGATCCTTGAGCGCATCGTCGGGCCGGTTCATCATGATTTCGGCCACCGCGCGCAGAACGGTCGCGGAGACATCATCGGCGGGATGAGCATCCTCGACCTGGCGATCATCCGCCAATACGACGTCAAGAACGCCCTTGGCTTCGGGGTACATGTCACGCGCAAGGTAGAACCGCGCCAGATCAAGTCCTCGGCGCGGCGCGTTTATTTTCAGGCGCTTCTGCGGCTGCGGCGATCAGATTGCCTTGGCGCTCATTGTATGACGACTTGCGATCCTTGGTCCAAAGGTCGGAGTCGAACATCGCTTGCCGCATGCCGCCTCTGCCACGCAGCATCGTCTGAACTGAGGTCGACAACGTCAGACCCAAAGGTCGGCTGACGATCACCCTATCGGGCCTGAGTTCCACATTGACGTCGTCGGCCAGCGGTTCAATCACCGCGCCGAGTGTCGTTTGCAGTGCACGGAACTCGATGAAGTCCTGGGTCTTGAGGACACCGCGCGGCGGCGCGAACGCAGTAACGACCAGCAGCAAATCGTCGGCATTCGGATCGGAGATCCGATGCACCTGATGGGGCTGGTCGAGCGCGATCGCGATACTGGAGCGGCTGCGTCCGATCTCGCTACGGGTGATGTCGACGCCGCGTGACGGCTCGGTAATCGAGTCGCCGATCTCCACGGTCCACGATGAGCCCTCGGGAACAGCGCTCACCAGCTGCGGCCGAGCGAGCTTGATGCGGACGATGTCGGCGTCTGGCGCGTGTGTGAAATCGGCACTGAGAATATCGGACGCCTTTGCGTTCTGGAGCGCGGCAAGATCGATGTCGGCGTTCGAATCGAAAACAATCCAGAGCGTGCCTGCGCGTTGGAAAACTGCCGACGCCGTCGGCGTCGCGAACGGGAACGACAATCTCAGGCTTGGTCCGTCGTGCCTCAACTCGACGGCGATCTTGGGGTGCACCTTTCCGTCGTTCGACGTCACACGTTTCGGCCCGCCGTCTTGCGGCGGACCAGGTGCGTTGCGAGGCGGCGCGACAGCGGGCGCGGCTTGCGCCGAGACATCCGGAGCGGGCTCCTTGTTCTCGGTCGTCTTGGCTGGCGCTTGCGCCGGTGCCGGCTTTGCAGCCGGGGCTTCCACGACGGGTGGAGTGTCACGGCTTTGCGGAGGCGGCGTCGCGGCGTCCCCAGGACCGCCGGCCGCCGGATTTTCTGCTTCCGGTTTGGCGGGCGCGACCGCGGCAGGTGCCGGCGCCGATTCAGCGACGGACGCCGGTGCGGCACTGGCCGGCAGATTTGGGGGAGCCGCGGCGTGACTGACGGGTCGAGCTTCTGCGGTCGGGGCCGGTGCGGGACTTGCCGCCTGTGGCCTTGCGGGCATGGGTGCTGGGCCGCCCGGCGGAGCGGCCACAGGATTCGCCGCCGCGGCTGCCGCGATTGGAGGCGCCCCGGGATTGGCAGGCTTGCGGCGACATCGGCGGCATGGGCGTAGTCGGCATGGGTGCAGTCAGCATGGGCGCAGTCGGCGCAGCGGAAGGCGCGCCCGGCTGCGCCATCGGCATCGATGGCGGGGTTGGTTGCGGCTGGGCTGGTGGCGAACCGGGCATCGCGTTTGGAGCCACCGCGGCGATCGTCGCCGGTGCTCCGATGTTCGGCTTTTCGCCAGGCGGCGTCATGGCAGCCGGCGCGGCGGAGGCCGCTTCTTTCAATGGCTTGATCGGCAGCATGGTCTCCGGCGGTCCGCCCTCGGCCGCTTTTGCGGGCGCGGCGCCGCCCTCGGCCGCTTTGCCAGTTGAGCCAACAACATCGACGACGTAGCTATTGTCTTCACGGAAGGTGCGGACGTCGACCTTGCCGGCGAAAGTGAAACGCACCAGCGTCGAGTCTTCCTCCATCTCGGTCTTGATATCCTCGACGGCGCTCGGCAGTGCCGCCTCCGCATCGCCCACGTCGAATTTGATCGGCGTGTCGAAGGTGAGCGTCAATCGATCCTTGGCGCGATCGGCTGAGACTGACGTCTGATCCGGAACCTTAAAGACGTAGCGAGTGAAGGTCGGCTGGACCGCCACGCGCACCGGCACCGGCACAAGCTTCGTCTGCTGCGCCTCCATATGTTCGTGCCGCAACAGACGCTCGGCCTCGCGTGCGCGGCGTGCCAGATCCTCGACAACGTCTTGCGGCAGGCTGGGCGGCGGCCCGGTCCAGCCATCCGGCAGCAAATCAATAAAAAGCTTTTCTGCTGCGGGGATGGAATTGACCGTCACCTTTTGCGCGAGCGCGATGCGAACAGCCGAGCCGTCGGGATCGCGCCGGGCGCCACCGATATAACCGGAAGCCTGCTCCGCCAGGCGATCGACCGAAACAATAATCGGCCGCTTGAAACTGATGATCAGCACATTATCCGACAGCCGCACGGTGGCGTCGTCGTATTCACTCATCGTGAAGATCAAACGGGCGTAGCCGTCAGTCGCCTTGGCGGCGAGGGTCGCCTTGATCGGGTCGGCCATGGCCGAGCAAGATGCCGTAGCCGCAATGGCGCCCAGCGCAATGCCGACGGCCGCTCGCCTGTAGCGCCTCGGACATAGCGACAGGCGCAGACAGATCTGATGGATGGTGTGACCGCACGCCATCGACTAACTCGACCCACAACACACACGCACGAACCCGGCCCGGCGCGCTCGCGCGAAGCTGGACGCGCCCGATCCGACACCAGCGGGAGACTTGACAATAGGGTCGCGTGCTTAACTTCGGCTTAACAGCTTTATCAAGCAATTACATAAAGTTAACCGACACGATGAGCATTGGCGCGTTATTCTTTGCTTTGAGTGTGCCCGAGGACAGCCGATGCCCTGATCCTTCCCTGTATCGTGCCGCCCTGATAACCCTGTCGCCCGTCTCCGGACTTGACGTTTGCGTGCCCTGTATCGGCGACCATCGGACCGACCTTCATGTTAGGCGCCTATCCTACCAATCGTGCCAACACAGATTCCCTTGCAGGCGCCACTTGGATTGACCTGCTCGATCCGACCGAAGCGGAACGGTCCGCCTTCGAGCAGGCGTTCGGCCTGCGCGTGCCGACGAAAGAGGAACTCTCCGAAATCGAGACAACGAGCCGGCTGCAAGTCGAGAAGGAAGCGCTCTATTTGACCGCGCCGCTGATCTTTGCCGCCGCAAACGAACCTTGGATTTTGGCACCCACGGGCTTCGTGCTGTCGAAGCATGTCCTGATGACGGTGCGCTTTACGAAATCGCCAGCATTCGACGCGGTGGCGCGCGAGTTCGGACCGGCCGACAAGTGCGAGCCAGCGGTCGCCTTCACACACATTCTGGAAGAGGTGGTCGACGGCATGGCGGATCTCCTCGAGTCGAGCGGCCGCGACCTCGACGAAGCGTCCCACGTGATCTTCAGAGATGCCGACGGCAAACGAAGTCGGCTGTCTCATGAGACCTCGGAATTGCGCCTGCTTATGATTCGCACTGGCCGAACCAGCGAGCGGATGGCGCGCATTCATTATGCTTTGGTGTGCGTCGATCGCATGGCAAAGTTCACCATCGACCGGGCGCGCGACTGGCTCCCGCACGATGTGGCAAATCGCCTGCAGGCGGTCAGTTCCGATATTTCCTCTCTCGTCCAATTCGCCGAGGGCCTTGTCAGTCGCGTGCAGCTTCTGCAGGACGCCGCGAGCGGGATCATCAACATCGACCAGAACGAAGTGATGAAGGTTTTGACCATCGCCTCGGTGGTCGGCATTCCACCGATACTCGTGGTCGGCATCTACGGCATGAATTTCAAGAATATGCCGGAATTGGATTGGACCTGGGGTTACCCCTTTGCCTTGGCGCTGGTCGTCATCACGACGGCATTGCCGCTGCTCTGGTTCAAGCTCAAGGACTGGATGTGACGTCGACAGACGACCAATAGCCGCTAGTGGTCCAATTCTAACATTGCATCCCGGTTCGGAAGGCTCTCATGCGAATGTTAGAATCAAAGGACCACTAGGCCAGTGGTAGCGGCTGACAATTCAATCATTATATGGCTTTATGGGCCGTATCATCATACGAAACACTGGAAAAGCGCGATGGCTGCCGACCGAACACGAAGAGGACGCGATCCGCGGGAAGCGGCCGAGGCGGCATTCAAAGCGGCAACGACCAAACCCGTAGTGGGTCCCGACCCTGCGCCAAAGCGCCCGCCTCTTCCCAATGTCAAAGAACTCGTCTCCTTGCGTATCGACAGAGACGTTCTTGATTACTTTCAAGAAGCCGGACCGGGCTGGCAGGACCGGATCAACGAGGCACTGAAGAAGGCCGCCGGAAAGTAGGCTGCAACCGTTCGCCGCGAGGAAGTGACATGTCCGACTGTCTGCACTGCGACATCAATGAACTCGTGCAGAACCATATCGACCGCGGCGCCGCCGATGTCGCTGAGTTGGCCGCAAAGATTGCCGAAAGCCTCGCCGATCTCATCCTGCTGGCGCCGGAAAATGAGCAATCAAAACTCATGGCCGATGCCATCGCAAGCTTCGGGCACGCCTTTCTCGAAAAAAGCGGCGCGATCGAAATGGACGAATCGAGCGCCCGGCATTAGCCGGAGAGTCGATCGCGATCATTCCGCAGCGTCGAGTGTTGAGACCATATCGGCGTGAGCAGCGCCGACAAACTCCATGGCCTTGCGCGAACTGCCGACCAGGGCAGCGACCGCGGCGCTCAGCGCCGCGAAAGCCTTGCCGTCGAGCGCACCAAAGAACAGGTCGTTGATCGCCCTGATCTCGGCGCCAATGCGGCTGAGCGCGCTGCATCCGGCCGGCGATATGCTGATCAGCACGCCGCGCCGGTCGTGCGGATTGGTGCGCTTGTGCAGAAGACCGCGCTGCACGAGCTTTCCGGTCTCGGAAGCGACGAATGCATTCGAGACATGCAACGCGTTCGCCACCATGCTGACGCTGGCGCCATGGTCGCCTTGAAGATGCGCGACAGCAACCAGAACGGTGTATTGCGGACCGCTGATCCCCAACCGGCCGCCGAGGTGTCCGCGCACGAGCTCCATGCGCGTCGAGATGGTCAAAAGATCATGCACCAAGGTGCGGAAGCGCCGATCGGAGCCGCCGTCGAGCAAGGCTCGCCGCGACGCCGTCGGCGGCAGCACGGAAAACGCCGCCGGCGGTTTGGCACCGGCGCGCGGCCGGCGCCGCCCGCGCTTAGAGATTGACATATCCGGTGTCGCCCAGCAGTTGGGATTCGACCGGGATATGCAGGCTGTCGTGAACGGCGTTGTAGAACTTCCAGAAACCGACCACGCAGGCGAGTTCGACGATCTGCGGCGGCGAGAGATATTTCGCCAGTCGCTGCAACAGGTCATCGGGCACGGAGGTCGGATCCTCTGAAGCCGCGCGCACGTAATCGAAACACGCGCGCTCCATCTCGTCTTTCGGTTGGTAGGCGCCGGTGACAATGTCCTGCAGCTCTTGTTCGCTCAGCCCCCAACCTTCGAAACCGGACCCGTGCGGCTTTTTCAGCATCGCGCAGCTATGAGCCGTGCAATAAGCGCAGCCGTTGGTGGCGCAGGCCACCGCCGCAAGCTTGCGCTTGAGCAGCTGATCGAGCGTCGACGTCGGGTCGCGCATGATATTGCTGTTGAGCTTCCACAGCGTTTCGGCAATCTCCGGCCGGTGCGCGTAAAGCTTGAGCGCGTTCGGCAAAAATCCCATGCGCTTTTTGTAGGGTTCGAGCACGGGCTTCAGCCGCGAATCGAAATTTTCTTCCTTCACGTAGGGAATGAACGGCTCGCCCTCGAACAAAACTTTTGGCTTGGGCGGTGTGATGGCGTCCATGGCAGCAACTCCTCTCAGAGATAGTCCGCGAGTTTGACCTTGCCCCAGTTCTTGGGCCAGGCGCGTTCGAAATCAGCCGGATCGTGGCGCGACTTCGCCGTCGCATCGATGCCGATCTTGCCGACGATCCGCCACGGCGCCTGGCCTTCCAACGGACGGGCCGAGGGGTCATAGGGCGAGCCGCGTGTGCCCGGCACGACGATCACGTCGCGCGCCGGATCGCAGCGGGTGGCGATCGCGTGGTAGACCTCGCGCGCATCGTCGATGTTGGTGTCGGGGCTGACCGCCACGACCATTTTGGTGTTGAGCCAGGGCGCGCCCATCGCCGTCATCAGCGCGTCGTTGACGAAGCCTTCGCGCGGATAATTGAACTGCAAGATGCAGGACAGCGCCGCGCCCCAGGTCGGAAAGCGCACGTCCTTGACGTCGAGACCGATCTCGCTCAGCCGATTGAACAGCACCGCCTCGTGGCAGAGCCGCGGCAAGGGCTGATGATCCGTGTCCGGGCAGGTCTGATGGTTACGATAGATCGGCCGGTCGGCGCGCATGGTGATCGCCGTGATCTCGACTTCGGGCAGTTCCTCGAAATGCGGCAGGTGATACATCGACGGCGACGTCACATCGCCGACGCGGAATTTGCCGTTGAGCTTGACCCTGCCCTCGACCACGATCTCGGCTTCGGCCGGCACGGTGAGATCGAGCGTCTCACACGGCACCATCTCGATGTCGCGGTCCATGATGGTGCCGACCATTTCCATCTCGCCCCACGCATCCATGTGCAGGCCGGAAAAGTTCGCCATGATCTCGTAGGCGGGCGGCACGCCGAACACGAACGCGATCGGCATCGTTTCGGCGCCCATCTCGCGGTATTTGCGCATGATGACGTGCGAATGCGGCGTGACGAAACTGATAAGGCCGCGCTTCGGACCGACCGCATGGGTGCCGGCATGGCAGGAATTGTAGAAGCCGGTCTGCGGGTCCTTGATGATATTCATCGCCGTGACGTACGGCGTCGTGTCCTTGTCCTTGTGAAACGGGATCGGCAGCTTGGTCCAGTCAACCTCGTTGCCGAGTTTCTTGACCTCCTTCACCGGCCCGTCCTTGACGTTCTTTAATCCGCGCGGCGGCTGACGCAGCCGGAATGCCAGAGTGCGCAGGAACTGCTCGGGCTCAACACCCAGCGCGCGCGCCTGCGAGCGGCGGTTCTTCACCAGGATGTCGCAGAGACGAAAGCCCGGCTTCTCGACGATGTTTTCGAACAGGATCGGCTGATCGCTTTGCGCCGACAGCGCGCCGACATCGTCGAGATGAACCGGCTTTTTGATCCGGGTGACAATGTCGGCATTGGTCTCGAGGTAGCCGCGCAAGGAGGCGTCGAGCACCCGGTTGCTGAGCTTTTGATCGGTCGCTGGTGAAGCCACGGCGCACTCTCCGATCCAAAATACTTAAGTAACTTTACTATTAGCCGGCAAGCTGTCAAGCGATGTCCTCCCCCTTCGCAGAGAGGAAAAACAATCTCGTTCTCGCGACGCGATCAGTACTACTCATCCCGCCCCGCATAGCGGGATGCGTTTTCCCTCCCCCCACGCGCGAACCGCGTGGTGGGGAGAGATCAAGGGTGGGGGGCTCTTTGAGGTCCGTTCCCCCCACCCCGGCTTATCGCTCACGCGATTTCGCCGACCCTCCCCACCGCTTCGCGGGGGGAGGGAAAATCACAAACGGACAAAGAACCTCGTTCTCGCGACGCGACTGCGCCCGAGTCTTGCCAACGGCAACAACAAGAAACTTCGCCGCGCGTGATCGTCGTCAGACTTTTCCGGCGGTGGGGCCGGTTTGGTCACGATCATCGCAGCGCACGAAGGAAAAACTCCCTCTCCCCGGCGGGGAGAGGGTTGGGGTGAGGGGTTCGAGCGTTCGGGAAAAGAGCTCCAGCGCTTGATCCCCCTCACCCTCGCTCGCTTCACTCACTCGACCTCTCCCCACGACTCGGGGGAGAGGTGAAAAAACACAAAAAGGAAGCGGAACGCCGAAAGGCGCAGACATCCAACCGCCGCACCTTGCGGTGCGGCGCTGCTCCTGCGGGAGCAGCACGCCTCTCGGCGTTCCACCGCGGTTCTTGCCCAAGGGACTGCTCATCCCAAAGGCTCAGCTCAGGCCAGGCTTCGTGGGCGGCAGCGCCACATGCGGCGGGTTGCCCCCGCCAGCGCCGCGCCCAGTTCCAGCGATGCACCTCGCGCGCCGGTCATAGTGCCGGCAGGCATGATGCCTGAGCCGCCCGAGTGCGCCGGTGACGAGCCAACGCCCGCGGGCACCGCACTCGCTCCGCCAGACCGGCGTCACCGGCCGGCGTCCTTCACGAGAGCGAGATTTGCCAAAAATGTAACTGATACGGCGACCATTGTCAAGCAAAGTCCGGATTTATCGGACTGACACTACGGATGAAAGCGCTGATATTTGTGGGCTTTTTGCCTCAAGGCAGCAAAATCGGCGATTTTGCGAGGGACCTACTCTGTCCTATATTTAGTGACATATCGCAGGATCGGACCAAAGGCGCTGGCGCGCCCAAATCAAAATCACACCCGAGATGATCGAGGCGGGCGTGACAGCCTATTACTGCAATAAGTCCGCGCATTGGAGCAGTCCCGCCGATAGCGGCTTAGAGGATATGATGTGCCCTATCGTTTGGGCAATGTGGTCCCAGAGCTCCGTTCAGTCATAAACAGCTTCCACTCTCTCTCTTTTTTACTTTTTATCTTATACTTGAAATATTGTGTAAGAGACGATTCCTGATTGGACAGACAAAAACCAACCATACCTATCCAATCTCTCGCGTCATTGCAGCGAGCCGTGAGTTTCCGCAATTCGTCCGCATTTTTGGGCAATTCAGACGCGCGTTTTAGACCGTCCGCAGTGATCTTGTATTTACGTACGTCAAATTGGCTCGCGTTAGGATCGTCAAAATCTGTGTAGCCGATGAACCAAGTACCGTGCAGCAATTCATTGCGCTTCCAATGTAGAGCATCATACTCGCTCTGGATGTGTGCGAGTATGGCTTTGTAATTTAGTCTGTCTGAATAATGTCGGCTCTTCTCTATATTGACGGTCTCGGCAATAATCGCTCGCATAATGTCGAATAGCGGCTTGGCAGTCATTCCCGGGGAGTGGAATGGAGTTTCGATCAATATTTTTTGTCTGCGTTCTTCCTCGTGAAACTCATCCCAGGTCATGGAATCCGGCTTGACGATCCTTGGTTCGCTGATGTTCGAATATATGCTTTCGATGCAAATCGCGCGAACGTCATCGACCATCAACTCAAAGGCTTCGACAAATCTCCCTAGCGCCTCATATTGCTCTGCTCTATTTTCGGCAAAATCTTTTCGTTCGTTCGTGGCATCGGAAGGCGAGGCATAGCGGCATACTCATGACCGTAAAAATAAAGCTGAAACGTTTGAGCCTGAAGAAACCAAACGTCGATTTGAGGACACTTTGCGCGGCGCGCAAATAGCCGGAATCCCACACCAAGAAAGTGTGACTCCGAAGCGGGCTAAGCCGCAACGGAAAAAGCACGTGGAAAGCGCGGCTAGAACGGTAATTGCAGCTGAATCCAGAGTCGTTTTTGATTTTGTTTTTGCGCCAGCGCATTAATCGCTCAGCCTGCGCCTTGAAGGCTTGGTTCAAGCGGCCAAATTCTGGCTTGCGAAAAACTCACGCGAAAGCAAAAGACCGACCCTATGAGGCGTGATAGTCTGACGCAAAATGGCAACGGGGAATGATCCCCGAAGGGAGAGACAGGGCTATCGCATATGGAGCGGTCATAATCCCACCTCCCCCAAAAAGGGGGAGGTCGACGACCGCAGGTCGTCGGGTGGGGGTCTCATTGCAAATGCGTTTGCAAAGGTTGACCCCTCCCCGGCGCGCCAACAGCGCGCCGACCCTCCCCTTTCCGGGGAGGGAGAAGCACATGCGACAACCCTGCGACGGGAGGGGACGCCAATGATCCGACAGCTTCTGCTCGCGAGCTTGCTCGCGCTGCTTTGGCCTGCGAGCCAGGCGCCGGCGCAGGACTGGCCGAACCGGACCGTCCACATCGTGGTGCCCTATGCGGCGGGAGGCGGTGTCAGCGTGCTGGCCCAGATCGTCGGCGCCAAGCTTCAGGACCTGACGAAGCAGCCGGTGGTGATCAACAATCGGCCGGGCGCCGGCGGCAATCTTGGCGCCGACACGGTCGCGAAGTCGCCGCCCGACGGCTACACGATATTGCTGCACACCAGTGCGCTGGCCAGCGCGCCGGCGCTCTACAACACTCTGCCCTTCGACGTCGTGAAGGACTTCACGCCGGTGACCATGGTGATCGCCACCCAATTCGTGATCGGCGGCACGCTGGAAGATCCGGCAACAACACTGAAGGAGCTGGCGGCGGAAGCCAAGGCAAAACCCGGAAAGCTCAACTACGCCTCGAGCGGGCTTGGCTCGTCGCTGCATTTGTTTGCCGAGCTGTTCAAGAATGCGGCAGGTGTCGACATGGTCCACGTCCCCTATCGGGGCGACGCGCCGATCATCACTGCGCTCATGTCGGGCGACGTTCAGCTGGCGTTTCTGCCGCAAGCCACCGGAGGCGCAGCGGTCCAGGCCCACACCATCCGCGGCCTCGGTGTCACCGGCACCAAGCGTTTGGATTTTCTGCCCGATGTGCCGACGGCCCTCGAGCAGGGCTTCACCGGCCTCGAACGGGGCAGTTGGATCGCCATGTGGGCGCCGGCGGCAACTCCGCCGGACGTTGTGCTGACGATCCAGCGGGACATCGCCAAGGTCCTGGCCGACCCACAGGTGCGACAGAGCCTGGTGGCCGTCGGGGAAGAGCCGATCGGTAACTCGCCCGCCGAGTTCGACGCCCAGTTCAAGGCCGACATCGCGCGCTTCACCAAGGTCGTCGAGCAGGCGAAAATCCCAAAGCTGGATTGAGGCTGGTCTCAACGAGCCCGTTCGCTCCGCCGGCCTCACTCGGCGGCTGCCACGCGCGCTGCTCCTTGTTCCTCGTCATGAAGCCTTGTGAGGATGCGGCGGGCCGCGATGGTGCCGGCGTCGGCGTTGATGTCGACCTGCGGCGCATTTGGAACGAGCTCCATGTTGCGCTGCTGCGCGGAGAACACCGCGACATCTTCGAGGAATGCCGTGCGAATCTGCTCGAAAATCGTGTTGGTGGTTTCGGGATTCTTCACGTCGAAGTCGTGCGCCTGGCCCCAGAAATAATGTGACGTCGTTTCGGTCTCCGGCGTGATGGCGTTCAGATTACGCATGGCCATGCCGCCGACGCGTTTGCCTTCCGGGGCGCCTGTGCCGGTCGGTGTCGCACCGACATCGAGGCGAAGAAATGCCGGCGGGACAAAGTCGATGATCTGCCAGCGGTCGACGTTCCCGGTAAATCCCCCCACTTTCCTGAAAGTCGGCGGCGCTTCCTGGTCGATGATCCAGCGTGTGACCACGACGTTGTTGGGCGCGCGCGTCACTTGAACCTTGGCGTGCTCGGCGAGCGCCAGGTTGCCGATGGTGGTGTCGTGGACAAAGGCCAGATGCGTCAGATCGAGCAGATTATCGACGACGAGCTGCCAGTTGGCCTTGACGTGCAGATAAGAACTCTTGGCGCCCCAGTTGGGATCGTCCAGCCAATGAAAATCGGTGATCTTCGCAGGATCGGCCAGCGCCGGATCGCCCATCCAGATCCAAAGCCAATGATAGCGCTCGGCGACCGGATAGGTCTTGACCTTGGCGCCCTGCGGAATGTGGTCTTGCCCGGGAATACGAATGCAGCGGCCGTCCACACCGAAGCGAAGCCCATGATAGTGGCACTGCAAGGCGTCGCCGACGAGCTTGCCCATCGACAACGGCAAATGGCGGTGCGCGCAGCGGTCTTCGAACGCGACCGGCGTGCCATCCTCGGTGCGGAAGAACACGACCGGCTCTCCGAGGATCGTGCGGCCGAGCGGCTTACGCCCGATTTCAGTGTCCGCCGCAGCAACGTACCAGTAGTTCCGCAGAAACATGGCCGGCCTCCCAAAGTGTTTTCATCCCGCGCGTTCTGTGCGCGCTGCCTCGCAAGAGCGATATCCGGACGGAATTATAGTTCAATCCGGCACAAGCGCGAGATCATTTCGTGCCGTAGGCGCGATCACCGGCATCGCCGAGGCCCGGCACGATGAAAGCGTTTTCGTCGAGCGTCTCATCGATCGCCGCCGTCCAGATCGGAACGTCGGGATGCAGGCCGCGCGTGTATTCGATGCCTTGCGGCGCACAGATCAAACAGACAAGACGGATCTCATTGGCGCCGCGTTCCTTCAAGCGGTCGAGCGCGGCGACCGCCGTATTGCCGGTCGCCAGGATCGGTGCGACGACGATCACGAGCCGCTCCCCGAGGTCCGTCGGCGCCTTGAAGAAATATTCGACGGCGGCAAAGGTTTCGGGCTCGCGGTACAGGCCGATATGGGCGACGCGCGCCGCCGGAACGAGATCGAGCATGCCCTCCGCGAACGTGAGCCCGGCGCGCAGGATCGGCGCGAAGACCAGTTTCTTGCCGGCAATGCGCGGCGCCATCATCTTCGTGAGGGGCGTCTCGATCTCGACCTTCGTGAGCGGCAGGTCGCGCGTCACCTCGTAACACAACAGCATGCCGATTTCGGCGAGCAGCTCGCGAAATGACTTGGTCGAGCGGTTCTTGTCGCGGATCAGCGTGAGCTTGTGCTGGATCAGCGGATGATCGACCACGATGACGCCTTGCATGCTTGCTCTCCCCGGCACGGTCTGCCGTTCAAAATACCGTGCCGTCGCTGATGACCTTGATCGGCGGCGCGCCATCGGCGCGGCGCATGAACGCAATGGTGCGGCCCGCCGCCCAGCTGCCGCCTTCGAGAATTTTGGCGAGCGGCAACGTGGCCGCGTCCATGCTCGAGTTTGGCCCGCACCGCGAGCGCGAGGCGGTCGAGCAGCGCCACCGTCAGCGCGCGCCATTCGACGACAAGCTCGGACGCGACGTCATGCTCGCGCGCAGCCGCCAGCGGATCGCTCAGTGCCAGCACGCCGGTGTCGACGAACAGTCCGCCGTTGCGGTACTCGGCGAGGCCGGTCAGGCCGTCGATATCGGTCACGGCTAACCCGGCCTGCTGCAGCGGCTCGATCAGCGAATAGGTGAGCCACTGTGAAAGCTTGTGCAGCGGAACGAGCCCGTTCGTCGCGTCGTCGGTGACAATCGCCGGGTGCCGCCAGCAATCGCCGAGCGGCACGCCGCCGAGCGTGAGACGGGACGGCCAGATCGGCCCGAATTGCTTCAAGCAGTTCGGACAGAATCAGCGGCGCCGGGATTTCGTTGCCGCCAGCGAGCGCCGCTGAGATGATCGAAGAAGCCGCCAGGCCGCGGCGTATCGTTGCGGGCAAAGACATCGGGCCGTGCGGCCAAAAGCTGCCCCAGCGACCGCAGCAGCGTTGCGCGCCCCTCCAATCCGACCAGCGGATTGTCGGCTCGTGACCTGAAAGTTGCTGCGGAGAGTTTCGGCGTCGATCTGCGCCAGCGTAGCAGCGTCGGCACGCAGCGGGTCCTTTGCTTCCGAGGAAAACACGCCGCGAGCGAACATATCGAGGCTCGCGAGCGCGAGCCCTTCGGAGCGGCCGATGCTGTCGCCCGTCACCGCGTCGTGATAGCGCCATCGCGCGCCGGCGCCGGCGTCGAGCAAAACGCTGACGATGGCGAGATCGAATGCCGCGCGGGCGCGGGCTGCCGGATCGGTCCACGCGGCGGTTTGCGTCAACGCGTCGAAACGGCTCCTGCCATCGACATTGAAGTGCCGCCAGCGCGAGTGAAACGGCACATCCAGCGACGGATAATTTTTCCGCATGGTCGCGATGACGAGATCGGCCGCATCGTCGAGGCGTTCGAGGTCGACGCGGAAATTCGGCAGCTTGTCGTCGAGACCGAGCGCCAGCATGCGCTTCGCGCGCGCGCGCACCGCCCCGGCATTCAATAGCGAAAGAGCGGCGGCGGTATCGTAATTCATGACACTGCGCCGAAAAAAATCGGCACCCGACGTTTGATGCTCAGTATTTATCGAGCGAGCGGCCGATCGAGTCGGCCAGTTCCTGAAGGTCCGGCGCTTCCGGCGTGTAGTATCCGGCGGCTTTCTTGGCCGCCATCTCGACATGCGCGTCGGCGGGCACCAGTTCGTCGGGCAGCGGGACGCGCTCGACGATGTCGATCGCCCTGCCCCACGAGCGCGTCGTATTTCATGTCGCTCATCGACACGAAGCGGTCGATGCGGCGCAAGCCGAGCCAATGAATGACGTCGGGCATCAGCTGCTGGAAGCGCGCATCCTGCACGCCGGCGACGCATTCGGTGCGCTCGAAATAAGTGCGACGCCTGGTCGCCGCCCTCCTGGCGCTTGCGCGCGTTGTAGACGAGGAATTTGGTGACCTCGCCGAGCGCGCGGCCTTCCTTGCGATTGTAGACGATGATGCCGAGGCCGCCGGCCTGGGCATCGCGGGCGCATTCCTCGATGCCGTGAATCAGATAGGGCCGGCAGGTGCAGATATCGGAGCCGAACACGTCGGAGCCGTTGCACTCGTCGTGCACGCGGCAGGTGATCTTTGTTGCCGGGTCGGCGAGCTTGGCCACGTCGCCGAACAGATAAACCGTGGTGCCGCCGATCGGCGGCAGGAACACGTGAAAGTCCGGCCGCGTGACCAGTTCCGGGAACATGCCGGCGGTCTGTTCGAACAGCGTGCGGCGCAGACCTGTCTCTGTCGTACCAAATCGCTCGGCAATGCCGGGCAGATACCACACCGGATCGATCGCGATCTTGGTAACCGCGATGCTGCCGTTTGCGTGAACGAGATCGCCGTCGGCCTTGAGCCGGCCCGCGGCGATCGCGCTCTGCATTTCGATAAGGTCGAGCCGCGCCTTGGTGACCGCGATGGTCGGGCGGATATCGACGCCTTCGGCGATTTCGGTCTTGAAGGCATCGGCGGCGAGATGGCCCCACGGATCGAGCGAAACGATGCGGCCCGGCTCGCTCCATTGCGCGAATGGGCCGATGCCGACGGCCGGATAGGTATTGGTGAGATCCGGGCGGCGGATCGGATCGAGCGCGCCCGACGAAACTGCAAGCGCGCGATAAAGCGCGTAGGAACCGCCATGGCTGCCGATGGCGTTGCGGTCGCCCTGGCGGGATACAGTGCCGATGATCGGCCCGCGTTCGCGCGCGCTCGGCGCCCCCCAATGGATCGGAAATCGCGGTTTGCCGCCAGGATCCGGATGGGACGTGAGCCGGATGTGATCTGTCCGGTTCGAGCGAATCATTGCAGTACCCCAAAAAGCTAATGGCCCGCCGCTAACGACGGGCCTGACGATCAAATTTCAGAGGTTCGTTCGGGGCTGGCCGTTCAGCCTACCTTGTCTTCAATATATAATATCTGGGGCCGCCTGCGCAACAACCGCAAGCGCGGCACACTTTGTTAATTTTTATGACGCTCGTGCAGCGGCAGCGGATTTGCGCGGCGTAGGAAGCCTGCGGATCGGATGCGCCGGACCCTCCGCCCGCATGGCTGCGAGCGTGCGCCGCAAACTTTCAGCAAAAACAGCCGTGGCGATCGGCAAGTTGCGTCCTCGCAACTGGCCAAAGACCAGATTGGCGCGCGGCACGTCGCGGTCGTCGATTTCGCGGGCAACGACGCCAAGCTTGTTGCCGGCCGGCATGGTCCCGATCCTGATCTGGAACGAAATCAACCCGCCATGAATCACCAGGCCGCGAAGCATCTCGAACGAATTCGACTCGGCGGCGATCTTGAACGCAAGCCCGGTTCGCGCGGAAACCTCGTCCAGCAATTGCCGGCCGCCGATCGAGCGTTCCGGCATGGCGACCGGATAGGCTGCGCAGTCGCTGAGCCGAAGTTTCCGCAAGGCGGCGAGCGCATGATTCTTCGCCATGACGGCGACGACTTGTTGTTCGAGCATCATCAAGGGCAGAAAGTTGGCGAGGAACGGCGGGCGGAAGACGAGCACGAGATCGACTTCGAAAGCGGCAAGCGCCGCCATTGCCCACTCGTGATCGACCACTTTTACGTCGAACGATACGGCAGGGTGCGCCTTGCGGAATTCGGCGATCTGACGCGGCAGGAAATCCAGCGCCAGCGCCTGACTACAGGCAATGCGAACGGTGCCGCGCCGCAGACCTTTGAGGTCTTCGATCTGCGATTTCATGCGCTCAACTTCGTCGTTCTGGCTGCGCAGGTAGTGAACGAAAAGTTCACCCGCAGCGGTGAGCCGCACGCCGCGCGGCCGGCGATCAAACAGCGGCGCGCCAAGTTCGTCCTCAAGATCGGCGATGCGGCGATTGACGGCGGAGGCGGTGACGTTGAGCCGTTCGGCGGCCTTACGGATCGAGCCGACCCGCGCGACTTCGTCCACATAACTCAAAATCCGCAGGTGCTTCATCGCCTTGGCGCCATCCGATGAGTGGTGCTTTTTCGGCACCATTCTAGCAAGAAATCAGCAGCAGATGGCAACGCTCGTCCGGGCTAGGCTTCGCGACCGGATCGAGTGCGTCGCGAACCGTCAACGCCGACGGTTCGACGACGCCGGATTGGGCGCAAGCGATGCCGGGGCCGGACGCCCGTTCGCCGCAGCCTCAATGACATAGCAGGAGCCAAACAGATGACATCGTACACCCGCAGGTCCGCTCTCGCGCTCGCCGCGGCGATCGGCATTGCCGTCCCGCTTGCCGTCGCGGCGCCCGCCTCGGCCGAGACCAAGCTCAAGATGGTGCTGAACTGGAAGTACCAGGGTCCGCAGGGCTGGTTCTTCCTCGCCGACGATCGCGGCTACTTCAAAGCCGCCGGGCTCAACGTCACGATGGACCAGGGCAACGGCTCGGGCGCGCCGATCCCGCTGGTGGCGAACGGCACGTACGATGTCGGTTTCGGCGACATCAATGCGCTGATCGAATTCGCCGCCAAGAAACCGGAGGAAGCGCCGATCGCGGTTTACGTGATGTACAACCGTCCGCCGTTCACGATTGCGGTCAAGGCCGACAGCCCCATCAAGACGCCGAAGGACCTCGAAGGCAAGACGCTCGGCGGCGCTGCGGGCGACGGCGCCCTCAAGCTGTTTCCCGCCTTTTGCAAGATCACCAAGATCGACTGCAGCAAGATCAATATCACCAACATGCAGCCGAACCTGCGCGAGCAGATGCTGATGCAAGGCCAGGTCGACGGCGTGTTCGGATACGTCAATACCATCCGCTTCAGCGCCAAGCTGATCGGCGTCGACCCGGAAAAGCAAATCCGCTAGATCAATTACGGCGATTACGGCATGGACCTTTATTCCAACGCCATCATCGTCTCGAAGAAACTCGTCAAGGACAATCCCGCGGCGGTGAGAGGTTTGCTGGCAGCGATCAATCACGGCCTCGAAGACGCGCTCAAGGATCCCGACGCCGCGGTGGCCGCCGTCGCCAAGCGCGAGCCGCTCATCAAGGTCTCGGTCGAGCGCGAGCGCCTCGACGCCACGCTCAAGGACGAAATGAATCATCCCGGAGATCGCCAAGATCGGGCTCGGCAACGTCGACATGGCTCGGCTGAAGACGATCGATCGACATCCTGGTCGACGCCAACAATCTGCCGCGCACGCCGACGGTCAGCGAAATCTTCACGCCGGAATTTCTGCCGCCAGCAACCGACCTGCCGAAGAAACTGTTCTGAGCGGCTTTGACCGGCACCGCTTTCGCGTCGCCTTGCGCGGAAGCGGTCCTACGATATCGCGGGGCGGGAACGTGACACATGGAATTGCAGCTTGACGGCAAGGTGACGATGATCACCGGGCCCGCCAAAGGTATGGGGGCCGCCATTACCGAAGCCTTCGCGGCAGAAGGCGCCAAGCTCGCGCTGGTCGGACGCGACCATGCCGCGATCGCGCCGGTCGCCGAATCCGTGAAGGCAGCGGGCGCCGAGGCGATCATCGTTCCATGCGATCTCACTGATCCGGAGCAATGCACGACCGCTGCCGAGAAGGCCAACGCCGTCTACGGCCGCATCGACATTCTGGTGAACGTCGCCGGCGGCTCCGGGCCCATTGGCAAGACCGGGGTCGAGACGACGCCCGAAGAATTCGACGCGATCGTCAAACTCAACATGAACGGCTGCTTCCACACCATGCGCGCCGTGCTGCCGACGATGATCGCTCAGCGCTATGGCAAGATCGTCAATGTCGGCGGCACATTCGGCATGCGCGGCCGCGCCGGGCGCATGGCCTATTCCGCTTCGAAATGGGGCCTGCGCGGAATCACCAAGAGCTTCGCGCTCGAGGTCGGCCAGCACAACATCAACGTCAATTGCGTCGCGCCGGGCATGGTCGACGGACCGCGCTTCCGCGACAAGGTGTGTGCCGATATGGCGAAGCGCCTTGGCATCAGCATCGATGAGGCCGTCAAACGCCACGCGGCCGAATACGCGCTCAAGCGCGTAACGGTCGATCGGGACGTCGCCAATGCCTGCCTGTTTCTCGCCAGCGATGTCTCGCGCCAGATCACCGGCGTCGATCTCCCGGTCGACGGCGGCTGGGCGATGTTGTGAGGACCCCGATGGCTGCCGTGACCGCCGACCTTGTCATCTTTAACGGCACCGTCGTTTCCCATGATGCGACTGCCGACGCGAGCATCGCCATCAAGGATGGCCGCGTGCTCGCAATCGGCGCCAGCGACGCCATGCCGCCGGCACGCCAACTTTTCGATGCCACCGGCCTCCATGTCCTGCCCGGCGCGATCGACGTGCACGTGCATTTCCGCGATCCGGGCTACCCGGACAAGGAAGATTGGGCGAGCGGCACGGCTGCCGCGGCGTTCGGCGGTGTCACGACCGTGTTCGACATGCCCAATACCATTCCGCCGACCGGCAATGCCGAAATCCTCGCCGCCAAGCATGACATCGCGGCCGCAAAGGCCTGCGTCGATTTCGGTCTTTATGGCTTGCTCGGCGAAGACACGATCGAGCACGTGCCCGCTTTGGTGGATGGCGGCGTCATCGGTTTCAAGCTCTACATGGGCAACACGTTCGGCAAGATCCCGTCGCCTTCGACCGGAGCGATGCTGGAGGCGTTCGAAGTCGTGGCGCCGACCGGGAAGCGAATTTCGCTGCATGCCGAAACGAACTCGATCATGGAGCGGCGTCAGACCCGTCTGACCGCGGCGGGGCGCCAAGACCCGCTGGCCCACATCGCCTCGCGTCCCGCTGTCGTCGCCGTCGAAGCCGTCAGCCGCGCCGCGATCCTCGCCGAATGGACCGGCGCGCGAATTCATATTCTGCATATCTCGTCGGCCGAGGAACTGCGGCCGCTTCGCGACGCCAAAGCGCGCGGCGTCGACATCACCGGCGAGACGTGTCCTCACTATCTGCTTCTTTCGACCGACGACTATCACGATCTCGGCGGGATCATTCGCGGTCAATCCGCCGGTCCGCGAGGCGCGCAATCACGCGCCGCTGTGGTCCGCCGTCGCCGACGGCACGATCGACCTGATCGCGACCGATCACGCTCCGCATACGCCTGAAGAAAAGACGCGCAATGACATCTGGGCTGTGGACTGCGGATTTCCCGGTGTCGAGACCCAGATGCCGCTCATGCTGACCGAGGTCAATCACGGCCGCATGTCGATCTGCGATTATGTGCGCCTCAGCTCCTTCAATCCGGCAAAAATCTGGGGGCTCTATCCACGCAAGGGAGCAATTCTCCCGGGCGCCGATGCCGATCTCGCCATTGTCGATCTGTCCCGCGACGACACGCTGACGGACTCCGCGCTGCAGTCTCGCTCGAAAATATCGCCGTGGAATGGCCGCCGCATCAAAGGATTACCGCTCCACACCCTGGTCCGCGGACGCTTCGTCATGAAGGATCGCAAGCTCATCGACGGCACGCGCGGCTGGGGCCGCTCAGTGCATCACATCCAGCACATGCCGCCGCCGGTGTTGCGCAACACCGATCAGACGATGCAGGCGATCGTGCGCAACGGCGCCGGCCGCAGCGCGGAGCAGCAAACATGACCCCCGCCGCAGCTTCCGATTCGCGCAAGCACTCCGAGTTCTTCGTTGAACTCGAGGGCGTGACCTTGAGCTACGGGCGCGGCGAGCGGCAGGTCAGGGCACTGGGAATGACCGATTTGCGATTGAAGCAGGGCGACTTCGTCGCGTTGGTCGGCCCGTCCGGTTGCGGAAAATCGACCATCCTGAAACTCGTCACCGGGCTCCTGAAGGCGTCGACCGGGTACGTCTATGTGGCCGGCCGCGAAGTCGGCGCCGAACCGGTGCGCGTCGGCATGGCGTTCCAAAACCCGACCATGCTGCCGTGGCTGACGGTTCGCGACAACGTCATGCTGCCGCTGAAGATCGTCCCGCCGTTTCGCGCCGACTACCGCGCCAAGCGCAAGACCGAATTTCGCGACCGCGCCGACGCCTTGTTGAAAGAAGTCGGCCTCGCCGCTTTTGGCGACAAGCACCCGTGGCAGCTCTCCGGCGGCATGTTGCAGCGCGCCTCGCTTTGCCGGGCTCTGGTGCACGAACCGCAGCTTCTGATGCTCGACGAACCATTCGGTGCGCTCGATCAATTCACCCGCGAAGAGCTGTGGGCGATCATGCAGGATTTATGGATGAAAATGCGCCCGACGGTCCTGCTGGTGACGCACGATCTGAAGGAAGCCGGCTACCTCGCCAATCGTATTTGCGTGATGCGGTCGCGCCCCGGACAGATCATTGACGACGCCGAGGTGCCGTTTCCCCGGCCGCGCACCATCGAGATGTCCTATACGCCGCCCTTCGTTTCGATGACGCAGCGGTTGCGTGAACTCATCGTCTCGGCGCGTCCGGAAAAGGAGGCCGCCTGATGGACCCGCAATTGCGCCGCCGCATTGCGTCCGCGCTCTTCATCGTCGGCTTTTTTGTTGCTTGGGAGGCGCTGTGCTGGCTGTTCGGGGTGAGCGATATCGTGTTGCCCAAGCCGAGCCAGATCATCGTCACGCTGGTCCAGCGCATGCCGGCACTGTGGCCGCACACGTTGCAGACGCTGTTCACCACGTTGATCGGTTTCGGCTTCGGCATCCTGCTCGGCATTTTGCTCGGCGTGCTGATCGGCTCGTCACGGCTGGCCTATGACGTGGCCTATCCACTGCTGATCGGATTTGCGACGATTCCGAAAGTCGCCGTGGTGCCGATCTTCGTGCTGTGGTTCGGCGCCGGCACCGTGCCCGCCGTGCTCACCGCCATGATCATGAGTATCTTCCCGATTGTCGTGAATATCGCGACCGGCCTTGCCACGACGGAGCCCGAACTCGAAGACGTGATGCGCGCTCTGCATGCCAGCAAGCTTGAGATTCTCTGGAATGTCGGGCTGCCGCGCACCATGCCGTACTTCTTCGCGTCATTGAAAGTTGCGGTCACGCTGGCGTTCGTCGGCACCGTGATTTCCGAAACCGTCGCCTCGAACCGCGGTATCGGCAATGTCATGATGATCGCCAGCTCGAACTTCGACGTGCCGCTCGTGTTCGCCGGGCTCCTCATCCTTGCCGTGCTTGGCGTTGCGCTTTATGCCGTGTTCTCGCTCCTGGAAGCGCACATCACCGGCTGGGCCCATCGCAAGGACGAGCTGGCGATGGGATAACGCCGGCTACAGTCGTCATGCGAAGAATTTCTTGCGCGCACCTCATTGAGGCTGCCGATCTGCCGGTTGCATCGGCGCGACAGATCGACATCGACGACGGCAAAGTGCAAACGGTTGGACATGCCGCGCCCGATTCCGTCGAGCCGCTGTTCGTGCTGCCGGCGCTGGTGAATGCGCACGATCATGGTCGCCCGGTGCGATCGAGTTCTATTGGCGCCGGCGGCAAGCCGCTGGAGGCGTGGCTGCATCACACGGCTTTGTTTCCGTCGGTTGATCCCTATGCGGCCGCCGTTGTGGCCCTGTCGCGGTCGGCCCTCGGCGGCGCCGGAATCGTGATGGTGCATTACACCCGGCCGCAGAGCGGAACCGACCTTCCCGGCGAAGCAGCGATGGTTGCCCGTGCTGCCCGCGAAGTCGGCGTGCGCGTCGGACTCGCCGTTGCCATGCGCGACCGCAATCCATTGGTCTATGGTCAGTCAGAACCGCTTCTCGCCACGCTACCGGAGCCGGCGCGGCGCGCGATCGAGCAACGGCTGCCGCCAACGCCGCCATCGCCCGCCGAATCAATCGCCGTCGTCGAGGCCGTCGCCGCTGCGGCTGCCGGCCCGACGTTCGACGTACAATACGGGCCGAATGGCCCGCAATGGTGCAGCGACGAATTATTAAGCGCGGTTGCCGAGGCGTCTCATCGCACCGGCCGGCGCATTCATATGCATCTCCTGGAAAGCCGCTATCAGCGCGCCTGGGCGGACTCCGCCCATCCGGAAGGGATCGTCAAACATCTCGACTCCCTTGGCCTACTCTCCCCTCGCCTCACGCTCGCGCACTGCGTATGGGGACGGCCTGACGAGTTCGAATTACTGGCCGAGCGCGGTGTAACGATCGTGGTGAACAGCAGTTCGAACCTAAACCTTCGTTCGGGCATTGCGCCGGTGGCGACAATGCTTCAAGCCGGTTGTCGCGTCGCGCTTGGCGTCGACGGCAATGCCTTCGAAGAGGACGATGATGTTTTGCGCGAACTGCGGCTCGGGCATTTGCTGCATGTCGGCACCGGTTTCAAGGTCGCGGTCAGCCGCGAGCAAATGCTGCAGATCGCCTTCGGCAACGGCCGCAAATCAGTAACGAATGTGGACGACGGCGGCGCGATCCGCGCCGGAGCGCCCGCCGACCTTCTGCTGCTCGATTACGCGGCGATCGACGACGATCGATTGCGCGACGACCTCGATCCCCTGGAATTGGTGCTCAAGCGCGCAACGGCCAGGCACATCCGCGAACTGATCATCAATGGACGCTCCGTCGTGAAAGACGGCACGGTGTTGGGTGCGGATTACCCCGCCGCCAACGCCGAAGTCCTGGCCCAGATGCGCACCGGCGCTCGTGACATGGCCTTACTCGCCGCTGCAATGCCCGCGCTCGAACGTGCGCTCGGCGCGCACTTCGAGCCGGACAGTGTTTGCTCTTGAGACCTAGGCGCCGGTTCGCAAAGCCGTCTTCGGCAACATCACGTGAATTCCTTTCGTGCCGTTCACGACCTGGGTGACGCGCAGATCGGCGGCCAAGCTGCAGAGCGTGTAGGCGTCCTCGCGCGACAGGTTGGTCCGCGCGCAGATGAGCTTGATCATGTTCCGCAATGCGATCACCACCGCGTCGTCGAGGTCGGGATCGAACGCCATGGTCATGAGATGCGTCGGCGTCTCCGCCATCGGCCATTCGAGGGTCAAGTCGTCGCGCACATGCAATTCGAAGGTGCCGATGAGGCCGGTTTCGATGGCGGTGACGCAGACCTCGCCATCGCCTTGCACCCCGTGGCCGTCGCCGACCGAAAACAGCGCACCATCGACATAGATCGGCAGATAGAGTGTCGTGCCAGCGACGAGCTCTTTGTTGTCCATGTTGCCACCGTTGCGCCGCGGCGGCGGCGAGGCGACGGCACCCCATGCCGACGGCGGCGCGGTCAGCATGATCCCGAAAAACGGGCTGAGCGGCAGTTCGAGGCCCCACGGCAACCGACCGACCATGCGCTCTCGATCGAGCGGAATGTGGATGAGACGCGATTCTTCGAAGTCGTCGGGCAATGCTCCGGCGAGCGGGCGGATGACGTTGTAACCCCAGTCGTAGTTGAGATCGATCGCCTTGATGCGGACCTCCAGCACCTGGCCGGCTTTGGCGCCGCGCACGGCGACCGGTCCGGTCATGATGTGAGGACCGCCCAGTTTCTGTGGCACGCGAGCGTGGATCGCCGGCAACGCATCAGGCACGGTGAGGCCCGAACCAGCTCGCGGCAGTTGCGTGGGTCCGCCCGACACGGTTGAGATGACGACGCTATCGCCAGGCTCGACAGCGATAAGCGGCTTAAGGGAGGCATCAAAAAAGCCCCAGTGTACGGTCTCAGGCGCGGCGTCCAAACGATGTGTCGCCATTTGATGGCTCCTCATTCTGCCATTTTCTCTTTCTGTACCACGTTCAGCCGATCTTCTTGCAAGCAGCGATGAATCACGACGGCCGCGCATCGTCGCTTCGGCCGACGGGCAAAATGACAGCGGCGCGCTCGCCGTCTCTCAAAAAGGTTCCTGCCTTGGGAACATTGACGCTCGGGCAACGTTTTCCCGGCGTGCAGGCTCGCATCATTGAGAAGGTCATCGATCATGTCTGGAGCATCGAGATATACACGCGCGATCTCCGCCAATGTCGAAGAAATCGAGCGTCGGCTGCGAATGCTCGAGCAGAACCTTGAAGACCTTGGTACGCGAGCATCGGCCAACGCCAGAGATACCGCCGACGGTCTCAGCGATACCATCGCGGCGGCCTTGGCTGGCTTGGCTGACAGGATTCGCCGCAGCGCCGGCTCAGTCGGCGACCAATCAGCGGCGTTCAGCAAGGATGCGGCAAAATACGGTGGCGTCGCATTGCGCCGCATTTCCAACGAGGTGGGAAATCGGCCGCTGTTGACGCTGGCGATTGCGCTCGGCGTCGGTGTTTTGATCGGCGTCACGAGCCAAAAACGGTGAGCACGAGGCGACTTCCAAGCAACGCGCACGCATAAGGAGAGTGAAATGGACGAAGATCGCCTTTACGGGACGGCCAAAAATATTGGCGGCAAGGTACAGGAAGGTTTCGGCCGCGCTACCGGAGATACGGAAACCCAAGCTCGCGGCGTCGTAAACCAGGCGGCGGGCGCGGCGCAGGACCTTTACGGTCAGGCCAAGGACGCCGCGGCGGATGCCGCCGACACGATGTTTCACGGCGCGGCGACCGCGCAGGACTACTTGCGGCATTTTATCGAGAACCGCCCCTACACCACTGCAGTATTGGCGCTTTCTCTGGGCTGGCTGATCGGCCGCGGAGGCCAGCGCGATTAGGACCACTCGCGATCGCCTCTCGCAGCTGAACTCGTCAAACGTATCGGAAAAGCGTCGAGCGAATTGGCAATATCAGCCGTTATATTGCCTCGTCGGTTTAGCTATAGCGGTCGATGCGTTCGGCCGAGCAGCCAACCAAGCCCCAGGGCGATCGCCACAGCCGTGTAGGGCTGAGTCTCGATGGTGTTTCGCAACGCGCGTTCAAACGAACCCGCCGTCCTACGCGCAGCATGACTGGCGGCGTCTGCGACATCCGACGCGCTATCCTTCGCTTGCCCGTAGACGTCCTGCGCGGCGCCGGTGAGCGCATCAGCCACGCCACCGGCCTGCTTTCTTGCGTCGCCCATGGCGCGATTGAAATCGGTCGTTTTTGCAGATCTCTGTTCCATAGCTTTTCCCCTGATAGGAGCGCGATTCCAGGAATGAACGCGCGAAGGCCTTGTCGGGTTCAGGCTCGTTGGAACTTTTCTTCGATTGCGATCGAATGAGTAGCCTCAGGGTGTCGTCGGCTGCCCTTGGATTTTTGGTAGATCAACTGGAGTATCTTTTTTGGTCTGCTCGGCCCGAGAAGCAAGCTCGATTGTCAATCGCCCGGCTGTGTCCGGCGACATCTGCGCCATGATTTCCGACATGGCGCGCGGATTGATCTCTGAGGCCACTTCCAGCAGGACGCCAGGGTCAAGACGATCGAAGATTTTTGCAGCGTCGCGCGGCTTCATGTTTTCGTACATGGTCACAAGCCCCTTGAATCGCGCCTGCTCAGCCTCGTCCTTCTTCTTCGTATCGACGGAAATCTGGCCCTCGACCTCTTTGACCTGGGCGAGCTTCGCCTCCACGCGTTTCTCGGCAGCCTTGATCAGGTTTTCGCGGATGTCGAGTTCGCGGGCGCGCTTGTCAAGCTCTTCGCGGCGTTGCTGAAGCCGCTCGAGAATCGCGCGCTCGGCCCCGGAGGGCACGCCGGAGCCATCGATGGGAATGAGCCTGCCGTCCGGTGCGGGCTTCGGTTCTTGCGGACCGGGTTTCGCCGGCTGGGCTTTCGGCTGCTCGGCGGGCTTGCCGTCACTGCCCGTGGTCTCTGATTTGAGCGAGCCGGTGATGAGCTCCGCGTCCGTCCTGGCGGCAGGGACCTGCGCGCTCCCGGACGCAGGCGACGGACTGCTTCCATCCGGGAAGTTGAACATCTGCCCTGCCCACGACTTCGATGCCGCGGATCGCGGGGCGTCAGGCTTGGCTCGAACGGCCGGCTTCATGTCAGTGCCTGCCGCAGTCCTGTCGCTGCCGAAGAATGCCGCGCTGTCGAGGACGAGATCGGCAGTCTTGAGCGCCAGCAGGCATATGCTCGCGATCAACGCAATTGGAATGAGGCGCAGATCACGGATGAATTCGATCATGCCGCGAGGCCGTGCGCCTTGGTGCGCAGTTTGTTTGCGAAGGCTTGGGCTGCCGCGGCGACTTCTTGCGCAGGGCTCTGCTTGGCGGGCGGTTCAATCGGCGGCCGGACCGCGGTTACGATCTGCGACAAGCGTTCGAGCACGTTCTTCCCCGACGCCAGTCTCAGGTCGAGTTCGGCGGTCAATCGTTCGGCGCTGCGCACGCGCTCGCCCAGACCGGAATCACAATCGCGGACCGTGACCTTGAGGCCGGAAATCGCGCGCTCGGCAATCTCGGTCGCCGTCACGAGCTCGGAGATCGTCGCGCGGAGCGACTGCTCGTCAGCCTTCAGAAGCTTGAGACGCCGGTTGAGCAGCATGCAATAACCGATGGTCAACAAGAGCAAAATCGCAACCAGCCCGTCGATGATCGTGCTAATTCCGCTGTTCACGGTGCCTCCATCCGGTTGCCGGAGCCGCCCGCCATCTCGAACATGGCAAAGGTGGTGCTTGGTTTGCGCAGCGGCTTCGCCACCCGCACGGCGACGCGGTCGCCGACGCGGCCCATGCGCCCCTCGGTGAGCGTAACGTCGCCGCACCGTACGATGACCAGCGCGTCGGATTTGAGTTCGAGCATCAACGTATCGCCGACATCGAGCTTCATGATTTGCTTGAGCGGAAGCTGAGCCTCGTAGAGGACCGCATCGACCGCGATTTGCGCCTGCCCGATTTCGGTCGCGAGATGGCCTTCCCAGGTCGGATCGCGGCCGAATTTTTCGCCCATGAACATCTGCAACAGCACGTCGCGGATGGGTTCAATGGTCGCATAGGGCAGCAACAGTTCGATCGTGCCGCCGCGATCCTCCATATCGATGCGCAACCGCACCAGGATCGATGCGTTTGCCGGCCGGGAGATTGCAGCAAAGCGCGGATTGGTTTCCAGCCGATCGATATTGAACTTCACCGGCGAGAGCGGCTTGAAGGCGAGTTCTGCATCCGCCAGGATGACCTCGATCATCCGCTTGACGAGGTTTGTTTCGATCGTGGTGTAGGGCCGGCCTTCGATGCGGAGCGCGGTCTGACCGCGCCGGCCGCCAAGCAAGACATCGATGATCGAATAGATGAGACTCGAATTGACGGTCACAAGGCCGAAATTGTCCCACTCCTCGGCCTTGAACACGCCGAGAATCGCCGGCAGCGGGATCGAATTGAGATAATCGCCGAACCGCACCGAGGTAATGCGGTCGAGCGACACCTCGACGTTGTCGGAGGTGAAGTTGCGGAGACTCGTCGTCATCAATCGGACCAGCCGATCGAAGATGATCTCCAGCATCGGCAACCGCTCGTAGGAGACCATCGCCGAGTTGATGATCGCGCGGATGCCGGAGTTGTCGTTGAGAGAGACGTCGGAAAGGCTGAAGCCGAGCAGCGAATCGATTTCTTCTTGCGACAGGACCCGCTCGGCGCCGCCTTTTGCCGACTGAACGTATTGACCGTCGTCGACCATGGCGGCCCAATGCGCCGCCATCGCCTCGGCGCCACCTTCACCCTCCGCCGGCGCCGGCGCGGACTCTTTCGGGGCCGCGGCTTTCTGCTCGGCCTGTGCGGCTACGCCCCATTCGGCAGCCAGCGCGTCCTGATCGGCTTGATCTTTATCCGCCATTGTCCCGATCGTTTCTTTCCCACGTCACTGAACGACGATTTCCTTGAACAGCACGGCGTTGATCCGGCTCGGCGCGATGGCAGCGTTGACGCGCCGGGTCAGTTCCTCCTTGAGTTGGTACAGACCCGCCGAACCGTCGAGATCAGTCGGCCGCAGTTCCCGCAGATAAGTCTGGAAGGTGTCCATCAAGCGCGGCATCACCGGCTGAATCTGTGCCGACATCGCCTGATCCGGGACTTCAAGAACGACTTTTACTTTCAGGTATTGGGTGCGTTCGCTTCCCGCGTTGTTCGACAGGTTCACCAGGACATCCGGCATATCGATGAAGACCGCCGGCTTGACCTCGCTGGCAGCAGCCGCCGTTTCGTGGTGGCCGGCAAAGAGGAAGTGATATGCGCCACCGCCGAGGGCGCCAACGCCGACGAGTCCACCGACCGCAATCAGAATGAGCTTGAGTGGAAAGCGACGCTTTGCGGGAGCCTCTTGTCCCTCATCGGTCTCTGTGCCTGTTTGCTCTGGCTGCGCTTCGTTCTTTTTTGCCATCACCGCTTCCGCTCGCGTGAGTTCGCACCGAGCCAGCAGGACAAAACGCAGAACCAACGCCGCGGGCGCGACCCGGCGCCATCGGGTACGGCGCCATACCGGCCAAGCTAGGGACCAATGGTTAACGGAAACTTTGCAGTGGTCTCGGTGGCAGGAATTATTTGCCCAGTTGAACCAGGTTGCGGGCGCTTTCTGCCTGCCATCAACCTGAGGACTTCAGCGTAAACATCTGTTTAACCTTAATTTTTTGTTTGGCACGGCTTCTGCAAATCTCGCCCTGCCGCAGCTTGGGAGAGCCGTCGGCCTAAAGGTGAAGATGCCGGAGGGGCGGCGTCTTGCTCGCATAAGGGAGAGTATCCGATGGAGAATGCCCTTCTCGTCGGTTTGTCGCGGCAAATGGTGCTCAGCCACGAGATCGATATCGTTGCCAACAATATCGCCAACATCGATACCGACGGTTACAAGGCCGACAATGCGACGTTTGGCGAATTTCTGACGTCACACGCTCGCGACAAGCAGTTCGCCGGCAACGATCAGCGCGTCAGCTTCGTGCAGGATCGGTCGACCTGGATCGACATGAGCCCGGGCGCCGTCCAGCGGACCGGCAATCCACTCGACATCGCCATCGACGGCAAAGGGTATCTCGCCGTGCAGACGCCGCGTGGCCAACGTTACACGCGTAACGGCTCGCTCTCCATCAACTCGACCGGCACACTCGTCACCAGCGAAGGCTACCAGGTTCTGGGCGCCGGCGGTCCGATTACATTCCAAAACACCGATCACGACATCACCATCGCCGAGAACGGCACCATTACGGTGCGCGAGGGTTCGAGCACTGCGGATTCGCAGCGCGGGCAGCTTCAAATTGTCGGGTTTGACCAGCCGCAAGTCCTGCAGAAGGACGGCGGCAGCACTTTCATGGCGCCCGCAAACGTCGTGGCCGGACCGCCACCGCAGGGCACCCGCGTCGTGCAGGGCTCGATTGAGAAGTCGAACGTCCGCGGCGTCTACGAGATGACACGCATGATCGAGATTACGCGCAACTACTCGGACATCGCCACGATTCTCCAGCAGGAGAACGACGAGCGCAAGAATGCGCTGCAGCAGCTTTCCGAACTGCCGAGCTAACGGGCTGAGGGTCAGGAGACGGTAACATGCGTGCACTTGACACCGCGGCAACCGGGATGGCGGCCATGGACCTGCAGGTCCAGGTCATCGCCGGCAATATCGCCAACATGAGCACCACTGGCTTCAAGAGCCAGCGTGCCGAATTCCAGGATCTCATTTACGAACACGTACAACGCATCGGCGCGCAGGCGTCTGACCAGGGCAACATTCTGCCGGTCGGCATCGAACTCGGCTCCGGCGTGAAGACCGTCGGCACGCCGCGTCTGATGACCCAGGGGGCTCTGCAACAGACCAGCAACACACTCGACGTTGCGATCCAGGGCGACGGCTGGTTCAAGATTCTGATGCCCGACGGTTCGTACTCCTACACGCGCGATGGCTCGTTCAAGATGGACGCACAAGGCCGCGTGGTGACTGCAGAGGGCAACATCGTTCAACCCGGAATCACCATTCCGCAGAACGCCACCGGCACCACCATCAACAACCAGGGCCAAGTCTCGATCACGCAGCCGGGTAGCACGACCTCGACCATTCTCGGCCAATTCACGCTCACGCGCTTTATCAACAACGCCGGCCTGCAAGCCAACGGCGACAATCTGTTCCTGGCGACGCCGGCCTCCGGTACGCCGCAGGATGGACTGCCGGGAGTTGACGGCGCCGGCACGCTGCTGCAGGGCAGCCTCGAACAATCCAACGTCGAAGCCGTGACCGAGATATCGAATCTGATCGCGGCACAACGCGCCTACGAGATGAACTCCAAAGTCATCACCGCGGCCGACGAGATGCTGCAGACGACTGCGCAACTGATGCGATGAGAAAGGTCTACCTGATGAGCCGCTTCATCGTCCGCCAGGCCATTCGAAATCTGGCGATCCTGTTGGCGCTTGCCGGACCTTTCGCGGCGCCGGCTGGCGCACAAAACGCCTTACCCAAGCTGCGCGCAAACGTCACCGTCACGGGCGACGTCGTCCGCATTGGCGACCTCGTCGAGAATGCGGGCGCAGTGGCCGATATACCGATCTTCCGCTCGCCCGACCTCGGCACCAGAGGCGCGGTCGGGACCGATCGCATCGTTGAGGCCATTCGTCCGCACCAGCTCATCGACATCGATACGGCCGGCCTTTCCCAGGTCATGGTCACGCGGGCAAGCCGCGCGATAACGGCCCAGGACATCACCGCCCGTGTCGCGCAGGTGTTGGCGGGACAACGCGGGCTTAGCGATACTCACAATATCGGGGTGACCTTCGACCGCGACGTACGCACGGTGCAGGTCGAGGCGACGGCGACCGGCGAATTGCAGTTGCTTGACCTGGCCTACGACCAGCGCACCGGACGCTTTGACCTGACCTTCGATCTTCCATCAAGCGAGATCATGCACCGGCAGCCACTTCACGTGACGGGGACCGCGATCGAGACGATGGATGCCGTTACGGTCCAACGCCAGATCGAGCGCGGCGGGGTGCTCCAGGCGTCCGACCTCACCATCGTGCCGCGGCCGAAAGCCGAAGGCCCGGCCATCATCGACGTCAATGCCGTGATCGGACTCGCGGCCCGGCATGAGTTGCGCCCGGGGCAGCCGCTGCGCGATGCAGACCTGATGCGGCCCGAAATCGTGCAGCGCAACGACACCGTGACCCTCGTCTATCAGGCGCCCGGAATCGTGCTGACATTGCGCGGCCAAGCAAAGGACACCGGCGCTCTCGGTGATTCGATCGGCGTGCTCAATATGGAATCGAAACGCGTTGTTCAGGGCATCATTACGGCGCCCGGCCGCGTGACAGTCAGCATTCCAACGACGCGTTTTGTCGAGAATGCGCCGAGGCCGGCGGGAAATTCCAGTGCAGTGCCTCCGGGAAGGTTCGAGTAGGTAGAGCTGCGTGAAAGGCAGTCCGATGGTGAACCGCGTTGTACTCTTGCGTTGCGCATTGCTTTCTTCGGTGGCCACATTCTGCAGCGGTTGCGCAGCCGTCGATCGCTTGAATCAGATCGGGCAACAGCCGCCGCTGTCGAAGATCGACAATCCGACGACCCAGCCGGGATACAAGCCCGTGCAGATGCCGATGCCGACACCGCAACCGGCGACGTACAACCCGAACTCCTTGTGGCGCAACGGCTCTCGCGCATTCTTCAAGGATCAGCGGGCGCAACAGGTCGGCGATATTTTGACGGTCACGGTCAACATCAACGATCAGGCCAACATCGCCGACGAGACCCAGCGCAGCCGCAGCGTCACGGAAGATTCCGGCATCAGCAACTTCATCGGCGCCAACACCATCGCTAATCCCGCCAAAGCGGTCCTGCCTGGACGGATCTTGACCGCCGACGGCACCTCGTCGGCCGACGGCAAGGGGTCGGTCAATCGGCAGGAAGCGTTGCAGACCAACATTGCGGCCGTGGTCACCCAGGTCTTGCCGAACGGAAATTTGGTCATCGAGGGCAAGCAGGAGATCAGAGTCAACTTCGAGATTCGCGAGCTGATCGTCGCCGGTATCGTGCGGCCGGAGGATATCCAAAGCGACAACACGATCGATTCCTCCAAGATCGCACAAGCCCGGATCGCCTATGGCGGCCGCGGCCAGCTCACCGATGTGCAGCAGCCGCGATACGGCCAGCAAGTGCTCGACGTATTGCTGCCGTTCTAGTGGAGCGGATTTGACATTCGCTACCCACCTAGCCGGAATCGGCGAAGCGAATGTCAAATCCAAAAGCTCCACTAGCGCTGATATTTGCTAGTGGTCCTTTGATTCTAACATTCGCAAGACAGCCTGCCGAACTGGGATGCGAATGTTAGAATTGGACCACTAGCCTGGGCTCCCCGGGATCCGCGTCGCGCGCACGCAGACCCCGAAAAGGCGCGGCCTCCGGCAGCTCCCGGCCGGGGGCCGCGTTCTTTGCTCGCTGTTGCGTAAAGCGACGCGACGAAGAAACCTTAAACGCGCGTCATGCGGCTTGATCGTCTCACGTCACTCGAAGTGACGGCAGCCGCGAAATCTGCACGCGCCAATCCGTGACGCAAAGCGGTAACCGCGCTTGCCCAGTCGCCGAATTCCGATTGCCTGAAAAGTTGCGCGCTCGGATACCAGGGGCTATCGCGCCGCTCCCGCAACCAGCGAAAGTCGGCAGCAAACGGCAGCAGGAGATAAAGCGGCTTATCCATGGCGCCGGCCAAATGCGCGACCGCCGTATCGACTGAAACCACGGCATCGAGCGACGCAACCACGGCAGCCGTATCGGCAAAATCTGCGAAGTCTTCCCCGATCCGACAGAGGTCAGCATGTTCGCGCAAAAATGCCACGTCGGCGTCGCGGACCTCGCGCTGAAGGCTGACAAACGTAAGCCCGGGAAGGCCAAGCAGCGGCGCCAATGACTCCAGGCGCATCGACCGATTGTGATCATTGTCGTGCGAGCGCTCACCGGACCATACTAATCCAATCAAGGGTCTCCCCTGCGGCAGCCGGGCGCGCCAGGCGGCGACCATATCGTCGGCAGCCGCGATGTAGGGAGTCCTGGCCGGAATCGTTTCAAGCTCGGTCGCGAATGCCAGCGGCAAACTCAGCAGCGGGGAGTGAAAATCGAAACTCGGCAATGGTTGCCCGTGCGCGATCACCGTCGCGACGCCTTCCAGGCGCGATAACAGCCGCACCAATTCCCGCTGCACCTCAAGGACGATGCTGGCACCGCGCGCTGCCAGCAGCGCCGCATAGCGCACGAACTGAATGGTATCGCCAAAACCCTGCTCGGCGTGAAGCAGGATGGTTTTGCCGTCAAGCGATTCATGTCCCAGCCATTGCGGCACGGCGAACTTGCGACGTTGCGACGCTAAAGCGCCGACCGACCAGCGGGCCTCGTAACCCCGCCAGCCGGCGCTGAAATCGCCCAGCGTCAAACGCGCAACGCTTTCGACGAAGCGCGCCTGGGCAAAATCAGGCTTGTTGACCAGCGCGCTCGCCGCACTCATCAGCGCTTCATGGGGCCGATCGAGCCGGCGCAGCGCGACGGCTCGATTGGTCAAAAGCTGGGCGTTCCCGGGCGCCATCCTCAGCGCCCGATCGTACGCAGCGAGCGCCTCCATGGGACGATTGAGCTTGATCAAGGCATTGCCGCGATTGCCGAGCGCATCGCGGTGGTCGGGATCGGCAGCGAGCACACGGTCGAAATCGTCCAGCGCGTCACACGGACGAGCAAGTTCAAGGAGCGCAACGCCACGCCTGTTCAGAAGTTCGGGATCGTCCGGCGCGAGCCGAAGCCCCTCGCCGTAGCTTACGACCGCGCGCTCGAATTGGCGCAGCGAATAAAACACCAGCCCCAGGCTTGCAAATCCCTCTGAGCGACCGAGGTCCGACTTGAGCGCCGATTGAATGAGCGCCAGCGCGGCATCCAAATGTCCGCGCTGGTAGCTGATTTGACCGAGACAGTGCAGGGCATCAAAATTTTCCGCCTGATGCTGCAGCACTGCCTTGCACAGCCGCTCCGCATGATCGAGTTTGCCCTGTCCGAAAGCGCGCGCAGCACGCCGCAGCATGTGCGCGAGATTTGGTTGCAAGCCCTGCGACGGATCAGTGCGCATTGTGTGCGAGGCAAAAAGGCCGAACTTTCGCGGCGTTCCGGCATTCGATCGTTAATGATCGGTAACCAGCATTGGTAAAGAGAAGCTTAAGCCCGCTGACGGCGTTAGCTTTTCATTCACCATAGTCCTTTAAACATCGTTAGCTAAGCGTTGGCTCGAACGGGAAGGACTTCATGCGCCAGAATTATTTTGTGGCTGTCGCCGCGGCGGCAATTCTGTCAGGCACGATGCTTGGCAACCAGGCGGAGGCGATGACGCTTTCAAGCCCGGCGGCACTCGGCGCCGCACGCGCGGACGCAAACTTCGTCAGGCACGTCGCCGTCGTTTGCGGCAGCAATGGATGCGCACCCGTCCAGACGTCGGCGCCGCGGCGGCGCCCGGTACCCCTCGCGCACGGCCGCTGATTGCTTGTTCAGTACGGCGATTTGCCGGCTGAACCACGCGGTATCGTGCCGTCCTTGCGAAGAGTTCCGCGCAGCCATTTGCGCGGTGATGGTGGGCGCGCGGAGACATCCTGCGTCGCTCGAAGGCGTGGCCCCTAAGGCAAATCCATTGCGGCTTTGGCCTTTTCGACCAGGCTGGGCGGCAGCGAAAACGCCTGATTGACGGCGTTCGCAATCGCATCGCCGGTTTGCCACGTCGTGGCATCAAGCTTCAGCCTTTGCGCATCGGCGATGTAGGTGGGGTCCTGTACAGTCTCGATCAGCGCGGTGCGTAACGCCGCCACCCGATCCGCGGGGGTGCCCGGCGGTGCATACACCGATCGACCCAACGACAGACTGAGCCCGACAAAATCGACGATCGTTCTCTGCTCTCCGTTCACGAGCTCCCGCAGCAACGGCACGTCATCGCCGATCTCAGGTAATTTCCGAGGTCCGAGCTGGAGAAGGTGCACGATTTTTTTGTCGCGCAACCAATCGGGGTACGATGCGGGCCAGCTGTCCCAGGTGGTGGCGCGGCCGTCCACTTCGCCTCGCTCGATCGCGAGGTTGATGTCGGCGCCGCCTTTGTAGCCGAGCACGGGCTTGAATTTCGTGTCGAGCAAATTATTCGCAAGGGCAATATCCTGGAACGAATTGGAGCCCTTACCGGTCGCACCCATAATCAATGCGGTGCTCTTTGCTGCGTCGATGCTCTTGGCGTGCGCGGTGTACCAGACCGAAATTACGTCCTGGACGACGGCAAGCGATCCAATCCAAGAAAATTTTCTTGGATCGAACTTGACGTCATTCGGGTTCGTCGCAGCAAAAACGATCGCCGTCGACAGCGGCGTGCCAATGACGGTGCCATCCTTGGGTGCAATATTGAACATGTAATTTGCTGCCGTGACGCCGCCGCCGCCGGGCATGACCTGCAGAATGATGGTCGGATGACCCGGAACATGGGTACGCAAGTGCTCGATAAAGTTGCGGGCGTAGAGACCCCAGGAAGCGCCATCAGGAACGGCAAGATTGTAGGTGATCGTCTTGCCACGATAGAAGTCGGCCACGGATTGCGCTTCCGCGGACCGGGGAAACACAGCTGAGCCGGCAGCCACGGCGGCCAGCGCCGCCACCAATGTGCGATTTAGGATCATGGTTCGCGCTCCAGATCGGTATTGTGCCGCCGATGCAGGACATTGTTGCATGTCGCGTGCCATTTGGGTGTCGAAGATCGGCCGTTGCGGTCATTCTTTATCTCTTCCTTCCTAAACGCTAGAACGGAAACGCATGAATGATCGTTTGGTGAGAACCGCGTCACACTGGGGAGCCTTTTGGGCGAAGGTCCGCGATGGGCGCATCGTCGGCGTGCAACCATTCGAGAAGGACGAGCATCCGTCTCCGCTGGCCGAGTCACTTGCATGCGCGGTTTACGACCGTAGTCGAATCGACCGTCCGTACATTCGCCAAGGCTTTCTTGAGCAGGGCGTAAACGGCGACCGCTCGCGCCGCGGCGCAGACCCCTTCGTGCCTCTTGATTGGGACGAGGCGCTGAAGCTCACATCGAGCGAACTCGCGCGGGTCAAGTCCACCTCCGGTAATGCCTCGATTTTTGCCGGCTCCTACGGCTGGTCGAGCGCCGGACGACTGCACCACGCCAAGTCGCTCCTGCATCGCTTCACCAATCTATTCGGCGGGGCGACACAGCAGGTCGACACCTACTCGAACGCCGCCGGATCGGTCGTCACGCCGCATGTCCTGGGCGACGACAAAGCGATCCGCGGGCCTGGCACGACCTGGGATCAAATTGCAGCCAATACGCGACTGATCGTATCGTTCGGTGGAATGCCGCTCAAAAACTTGCAGATCGAGGCCGGCGGCACTGGCGAACATTCCTCCATCACTGCGATCAACAACCTTGCCGGCCTCGGCATTGAATTCGTCTGCATCAGTCCGATCCGCACGGATTATTCCGATGAACTGAACGCCGAATGGTTGCCGGCGATCCCGGGCACGGATACGGCGATCATGCTCGGGCTCGCTCACACGCTGTTCGCGATGGATCTGCATGATCGGGCATTTCTGGAACGCTACACAGTCGGATTTGATCGCTTTCGTACCTATCTTACGGGCGCGGAAGATGGACAGCCGAAAGACGCAAACTGGGCCGCCGAAATATCCGGACTGAACGCCGAAACGATCCGCCGGCTGGCGCGACGCATGGCGGCGACGCGCACGTTCATCACCACAACCTGGTCGCTGCAACGTGCCGACCACGGCGAGCAACCGATCTGGATGACAATTGTCCTTGCCGCGATGCTCGGGCAGATCGGGCTTCCTGGTGGCGGCTTCGGCATCGGCTACGGCTCGGTCAACCGGATGGGCGCGTCGCGGGCGTTGACGCCTCCCCTCAACAGGCCGTACGGCAAAGACCCCATACGCTCCTACATTCCGGTCGCGCGAATTTCCGATCTTCTGCTCAATCCGGGCGCGACGATCGATTATGACGGCGAGCGGATCACCTTCCCCAACATTAAGCTCGTCTATTGGTGCGGCGGAAACCCATTCCATCACCATCAGGACATCAATCGCCTGGTCGAGGCGTGGCAGCGTCCAGAGACCGTGATCGTCAACGAGATTTGGTGGACGCCGACCGCCCGCTACGCCGACATCGTTCTTCCGGCGACGACAACGCTGGAGCGCAACGACATCGCAGCGTCCGCCGACCGCTACATGTTCGCGATGCATCAGGCGATCGCGCCCGTAGCCGGCGCGCGCAACGATTTCGACATTTTTGCCGATCTCGCCGGGCAGCTCGGCTTTCGCGATGCGTTCACCGAACGCCGCAGCGAAATGGAATGGCTCCGTCATCTCTACGAAGTGGCGCGCCAACAGGCAGCCAGGCATGCCGTCGTGCGGCCGGACTTTGAAACCTTCTGGCGCGAGGGCTATGTTGCCGACCCGGCGCCCTCTCGGTACGATTTCCTCGCCGACTTTCGCGCCAATCCCATGAAGTGGCCGCTTAAGACCCCGTCGGGCCGCATCGAGATATTTTCTGAACGCGTCGATTCGTTTGGCTACGACGACTGCCCAGGCCATCCCGTGTGGATCGAGCCGGCGGAGTGGCTAGGCTCGCGCAAAGCCAGCCGATTCAAGCTTCATTTGATCTCAAACCAACCGAGGCTTCGACTGCACAGCCAGCTCGACAATGGGCCGCTCAGCCGCGCGGCCAAAATCGCGGGTCGCGAACCGCTGTGGATCAGTCCCGCCGATGCCGCGGCCCGTGGCATATCGCATGGCGACATTGTTCGCGTCTTCAACCAACGCGGAGCGTGCCTTGCAGGTGCCGCTGTGACTGAAGCCGTCAGCACCGGCGTCGTGCAACTGCAAACCGGCGCTTGGTATGACCCGGATACGCCGGGCCGTCTTGGCGCGCTGGACCGGCACGGCAATCCTAATGTGCTTACCCTCGATAAGGGCACCTCGAAGCTCGCCCAGGGGCCAAGCTCGCAGACCGCACTCGTCGAGGTCGAGCGCTGGACCAGGTCCGCCCCCGCACTCGGCATTTTCGACCGGCCGCCAATCGTCGAGGGCTAGTTTAAAAGCTTCAAGTCTGTTCGAGGCAAGTCGCTGTCAGCGCACCGATAACCTACAACGAGGCAAGACCACCGATATGAGCAAGCTGCAAATTTCTCTCGCGATCAGCGACTACGATCACGTGCGCGACTTCGTATATGGCCGTGTCAACGCCGAGGGGCTCGACATCAACTTCCAGATCCTGCCGACGCCGGAAATCTTCGACCGCGCTACGCGCGATCAGGAATGGGACGTCAGCGAGATGTCGCTCGGAAAATGGACCGGGATGTTTTCCCAGGGCAACGACAGTTTGGTGCCGATCCCGGTGTTTCCGTCGCGAGTTTTTCGCCATTCCGCGCTCTACGTGAAAAAAGGCAGCGGCGTCGATACGCTTGAAAAGCTGCGCGGCAAGCGCGTCGGCGATCCTGACTTCGCTCATACCGCCGGCATCTATGTTCGCGGCTTCCTGATGCACGACGTCGGTCTGAAACTCGAGGAGATAGAATGGGTACAGGCCGGCACCAATAAACCCGGCCGTCACGAGAACCTCGACATCAACCTTCCCAAGGTCAAGCGTGTCAGCGTTCCCGACAAGACACTCGACGATATGCTGCTCGCGGGCGAGATCGACGCGATCCTTTCCGCCATTCCGCCGAAGAGTTTTGTTGCGGGCAATCCCAACATGGTCCGGCTGGTGCCGAACCATGTTGAAGTAGAGGCCGACTATTTCCGCCGCACCGGCATTTTCCCGATTATGCACTTTGTCGCGATCAAACGGTCCTTATTCGAGCGCCATCCGTGGATGGCGGTCAACCTCTACAAGGCTTTCGAGGAAGCAAAGGATCGGAGCATCAGCCGCATTCGCAACATGATGATCTCGCACTTCCCGCTGCCGTGGAATCCGGATAATGCCAGCCGCGCCACCAAGATGTTCGGCCAAGACTTCTGGCCTTACGGGGTGGCGGCCAATCGCGTCACGCTCGAAGCGTTTTTGACCTTTGCCCTGGAGCAAGGCGTGGCGCATCGCCGAGTCACGCTGGACGAGATGTTCCCGCCAAGCGTTCAGCGCATTCTCAAGTTCTGAAGGCTGCGCCGGCAGAGGCAACACAACCGGAGCCTGAACCAACGGACGGAGCCGCGCCGGCCAGCGAAAATTCGTCAGCTCTTCTCTGGAATGAAGACTCATCCCTCAACGCGGGGATTCCGCGTCAACGGGCCACTCGTTCGGGCCTGCTGCCCGATCGTCAAAAATCGGAATTTTCCCGTTCAAGCAGCACTTTCAACGCGGGTTCTGATCTCGTCTCGCAGCAAAGCAAAATCAATCGGCTTGGTCAGGAGCGCCTCGGCGCCGTTCTCCAGTGCCTTGCGCTTCGTCTCCGCATCGCCATAAGCAGTAATCATAATGACTGGGACATTCGGCCGCAGAGCCTTGGCTTTGGGTAAGAGTTCGAGACCGCTCATCCCCGGCATGTTGATGTCCGATAGAATCAGAATCAGTGAGGCTTTTTCGGCATCGGCGATGCATTGCAACGCCGCAGGGGCCGACTGAGCAAACTCCATCGTGAACCGGCCGGCGCGCAGGTCACGCCGGAATTGCTGCCGAAACAGCATTTCGACGTCAGACTCGTCGTCGACCACAAGAATAAGAAAACTCACGCCTGTCCTCCCGATCCGGCTGATAATGCGGCCTTGCGCGGCAGAATGATCCTGAACTCGGTGAATTCGCCCGGCGCCGTGTCGACCATGATAGAACCAGCATGTTGTTTCACGATGATGTCATGGCTGATGGACAGCCCGAGCCCGGTTCCCTCGCCGGCCGGCTTGGTCGTGAAGAATGGATTGAAGATCTTGTCTTTTGCCTCCGGCGAAATGCCCGTGCCGTTATCGCGAATCGTGATCTCTACGCGATCGCCGAGGTCCCTGGTCGCAGCCGTCAAAGTCGGCTCGTAGCCACCGTCATGCGCTACCCCCCTGCGTTTGGTCGCAGCATAAAACCCATTTGAGATCAAATTGAGAAGAACTCGGATGATCTCCTGTGGAAAAAGGTCGGCTTCGCCGGCGGCCGGATCGAACGTGCGCTGGAGGGTGATGTTGAAACCTTGCTTCTCCGCGCGCGCCCCATGGTAGGCGAGATTGAGACTTTCTTCGACGACGGCGTTGATGTCGACGGATCGGCGCTCGCCCGAACCTTCGCGCGAATGCAGCAGCATGTTCTTGACGATCGAGTCCGCGCGCTTGCCATGCTGCACGACCCTTTCGAGGTTGCCGCGCAATATCTCAGTCAATTCAGTGATTTCGCGTCGGGTCTTATCGTCCGCCTTCATGCCGGCCAAAATCCCCTGCAACTCCTCGATCAGTTCGACCGAAACTCCTGAGAAGTTGTTGACGAAGTTGAGCGGATTCTTGATTTCGTGGGCAATGCCCGCGGTCAGCTGGCCGAGCGAGGCGAGCTTCTCAGTCTGGACGAGACGATCCTGCGCGGTGCGCAAATCCTCCAACGACTTCGCCAGTTCGCGGGTGCGCTGCTGCTCGGCTTCGAACAGCCGCACATTCTCGATCGCAATCACCGCCTGGTCGGCAAACGTGGTGACAAGCTCAATTTGCCGTTCAGTGAAGGGCTCTACCACGCTTCGCGTGAGGACCAGCACGCCAATGGGGATACCTTCGCGGAGCAACGGCACACCAAGGATGGTGCGCACGTCCGCGAAGCCGGAACCGGAGGTCAGCCTAAGCTCCGGATCGGCCTTGGAGTTGGGAATGTGGACCGCCCTGCCTGCCAGAACGACCCTGCCAGCCATCGACGCGTCATCGGCCTTCAGCGAATGATGTTTCATGAACTCCTTCTGTCCGGGGCTGAATCCGTAGCTTGCCGCATGATGATAAAAGCCGTCTCTGGCGAGACGGATGGCCGCTCTGTCGGCGTGACAAAGCTTTGCGGCCAACTCCACCAGCGTATCGAGTACAGTCTGCAGATCGAATGTCGAACGGCTGATAACCTTGAGGACGTCCGCAGTGGTCGTCTGCTGCTCCAGCGATTGCCGCAATTCATTAAGCAGGCGCGTATTCTCGATCGCGATCACGGCCTGGGCGGCGAAGTTCTTCACCAGCTCGATCTGCTTGTCGGTAAAGGGGCGAACTTCCTGCCGATAGATGCTGATGGCACCGATCAACGCACCGTCCTTAAGCATTGGCACGTCAACGGTGGATCGCGCGCCGCCAAGCTCGACTGCCTTGCCGGGTGAAGCTTCAGCGGCGTAGTCCGGGGCGTGGCACACCTGCCTAGTCTGCCGAACGCGATCCAGCATGCTCCCTGGTACTGGTCGAAACGAACCACGTCGATCTTCGAGATACCGGGAGAGTGCCGGCGGTACTCCGATAAACGCAACTGGTTGGTAAACTTCGTTCTCGTATCGGAAAAGAATGCCGAACTTGGCTTCACAAATGCCCACCGCGTTCGCCAGCATCGCATCAAACACTGGTTTCAAATCGCCGGGAGAACTGGAGATTACCTGCAACACGTCCGCCGTGGCCGTCTGCTGCTCCAGCGATTGCCGCAACTCGTTGAGCAGCCGTGTGTTCTCGATCGCGATCACGGCCTGGGCGGCGAAGTTCTTCACCAACTCGATCTGCTTGTCCGAGAAAGGCCTCACCTCCTGGCGGTAGATGACGATCGCGCCGATCAGTTCGCTCTCCCTAAACATCGGCACGAGGAGCATCGTCCGAGCGCCCGCGGATTCGACGGCAGAGACGAACGTCGGATCACGCTCGATGTAGCCGGCTTCTTCCGCGAGGTTGACGATGTGAACGACATCTCTGGTTGCTGCGACGCGTGCGAGCGGGACGTCAGGATGGTCACGCAGGCTGATCAGTGGCTCGCGCTTCCACCTCTCTGCATAGGCAGGCGGCGCACTGTGCAGCGCCACGATCCGAAAGCCGTCCCCTTCGCACAAGAACAGATTGCCAAATTTCGCCGCGCAGATACGCGTCGCTTTCTCGAGTAACGCCTGAAACACCGGCTCAAGTTCGCCTGGCGAGGCGCTGATGACGCGGAGCACGTCCGCCGTTGCCGTCTGCTGTTCCAGTGCCTCGCGCAATTCGTTGAGGAGCCGCGTGTTCTCGATGGCGATGACGGCCTGAGCCGCGAAGTTCGTCAGCAGATCGATCTGCTTTTCGGTGAATGGGCGAACTTCCTGGTGATAAATGGCAATGGCGCCGACCAGTTCGTTGTCTCGCAGCATCGGAACCGCCAGCGCGGTTCGCGCGCCGGCGACCTTCGCCAACATGGATCCGGCATACCGCTCCTCGGCGGCGAGATCCTCGAAATTGACGACCTTCTTGGTTTTTACGACAAGACCGAGGATCGATCTGTCGAGCGGAATAACCGGATCGCCCCGCCGCAAATCTTCAAACGCACGCGGAGCATTGTGCATCGCCGCCATGAGCATGTGGTTGCCGTCGAACAGCGCAAGATTGCCGAACCGCGCGCCGCAGATGCGTACGGCGTTCGCAAGTATCGCATCGAACACCGCCTTTAAATCACCGGGAGAACCGGAAATGATGCGCAGCACATCGGAGGTCGCGTTCTGCCGCTCCAGAGCTTCGTCCAGCTCGCGCGTGAGCCGCGCGACTTTTTCCTCCCGACCGAGAACGACGGAACTACGACCACGCTTGATCTTGGGCTCAAGGCGGCGCTTTGACGTCGCCGTCTTACGACGTCGGGTCTTTACCGGTCCGCCATCTACTTTGGAGCGCCGTCTCATCACCTTCCCCTGTGATCGCCGCATCGTAGCGGGGCAAATAGCGCACTGGAAGTGGCAAGAGCGCGAGTCGAGGCGCGGAGCGCAACGATGTCTCGTTTTGAAGTTACCGGCGTCGGGTCAGGTGTTTTTGAACATGTCTTGCTTGTGAATGATATCGGAAATGGCGGTTTGGCGCACTTCAACAATATTCGATAGACCGGCTCACCGCATCTTGAGAATGACGGCATCCTCCGCAAACTTCGATCGACTCTCGTGTTTTAAACGCACGGCTATGAAACTGCGCGCTTTTAATCTAGCCGTTCTTTCGGCCCGGTTCTTGGCTCACCCGATCGCGATAAAGGTCCAGCGCGGCCGCTCGAACTTTGCTGCGTTGAATTTTCCCATAGTGCGATTTCGGCAACTCCTGAACAACTTGGATGAGCTTAGGACGCTTATGAGCCGAGAGCGACCTGGCGCAATGCTCCTTCAAGGCTTGCTCATCAAGGAGGGCCCCGGGAGCCGCGACCACGAGGGCTGTTACCATTTCGCCCCATTCCGCATCCGGAATGCCGACGACACTCGCCTCCTCGACCCCTGGATGCTGGCGGAGCGCAGCCTCGACCTCATCGGGCTGCACCGACTTCCCTCCCGTGCGGATCACTTCCTTGATCCGGCCAATGATGGAAACAACTCCCTCATTGTCGATTGTGCCAAGATCGCCGGTGCTGAACCAATCGTTCTTGAGCACCTGCGCCGTCAAGTCGGGACGTTTCCAGTATCCCCTCATGACATGCGCGCCGCGGAGCCAAATCTCTCCGGATTGTCCGAGCTGCGCCGGTCCTGATTCGCCGGCAATCATCAGGTCGCATCCAAAAACCGGTCGGCCGACAGACGTCATGCGCGCACGGCGGATCTCCTGCGGCGCGTCGAGTACCGACGGCGGCTGATAGCAGCTCCACGACGCTTCGGTGAGACCGTACAGAACACCGATCTTCGGACCGAATGCGTCAAGCGCCTCTTCGAACGTCTCCAACGGCACCGATGCCGCGCCGATGTCGATCGCGCGCAGCGATGAAAGCGAACGCAGCTTGGATGGCGGACAATCGCGCAGCACGCGGACAAGATGCGTCGGCACCATCGACGTTGCGGCGGCGCCGTATTCCTCGAGCAGAGAAACCATGCGCGGTGGCTTCGAACCGGCCGCCGAGCACCACCGCGCCACCCGCCGCCAAATGCGCCAGCACGATGACGCCGGCAATCGGCCACAACGGGCGCATGTTCACCATGACGTCGCCGGGGCCCATGGCGCGCGCCATGACGATGTTCTGCACGATGGCGCTCAAGTTGCCGTGACTCAGCATCACGGCCTTAGGCTGGCCCGACGTGCCGCCGGTATAATTGAGCGAGGCGAGCGAGTTCAGCCCAACATCCTCGTCGCCGGTCGGCACCTGGAGAATTCCATCGCGGGGATGATCGAACACGTCCATGTCGATGGCGGACGATTCGATTCCGGTGTCACCGGTTTTCTCGATCAGCCCCGCGGCGAGCCCTGCGCGCTGGCCGTCGAACAGCAGCACGCGCGCTTCGGCATCGCGAATTTGGTTGGCTAATTCGTCGACCGAAAGGCTCGGATCGAGCGGTACCCGCACCAGACCAGCCGACATGCTGCCGTAGTCCGCAACGAGATAGGCGGGCGACGCGTCGGCGAGGATCGCCACCCGGTCGCCGATGGCGAGGCCGCGGTGGCGAAGCTTCTTCCCAAAGAGAAAAATGGCTGCGACAGCCTCAGCAAATGAGATCTTACGGCACCGCGCCGCATCGATCAGAGCAGGCCTGTCACCCCAAAGCTGAGCAGAGCGCAGCAGCAACCGAGCAACCGTCATCGATCACCAGCCTCGCATTTTAGGATCGCCCTACCAACCCTGCATCACCACGCGGCCTTCCACGGCGCGAGCTTCAAGCATGGCGTGGGCCTTCGCCGCCTCTGAAAATTTGACCGATGACGAAATGACCGCCCTGACCATGCCCGCCTCCAGCATGGCGAGAGACTGCCGAACATCCTCCAGGGTCGCCATGCCGGATCCGCTGACGCGCAATCGCCGGCCAATCAACAGACCGGGCGCTACGGGCACAGCATCCCCGCTCACATTGCCGAGGACAATGACGATGCCACCCTGCGTCATACAGCGCAGCGTCTCCGGCAACGTCGCACCAACATTATCGATGGCGATGTCGACGCCACGTTTGCCGGTGAGCCGCCACACCTCGGCGGAGTATGCGAGATCCTGGGCCACGATCACGTCTTCAGCGCCGAGCGATTTCAGAAAATCGACCTTGACCGGGCTACTGGTAACGGCGATCGGATGCCCGCCCAGCGCACGGGCGATTTGGATCTGGTGCACGCCCAGTCCCCCGCTCGCACCGTTGATCAGCACGCTATCGCCCGGGCTTATGCCGGCGACGGCCTTAAGGGCGCGCAAACTGGTGCCGATCGGGCAGCAGGACAGCGCAGCGGCGGTCCAATCGACGCGATCGGGAATCCTGATTCCCATATTGGCCGGAACGCACATAAACTCGGCATAGCCGCCTTCAGTGTCCACCGCGGGCGCGCTGAGCACGCGGCACATATCCTGCCGTCCCCGAAGACAATTCCGGCATTGGCCGCAGAATTGGCGCTGATAGACGACGACGCGATCGCCAATCGCGTGCGTCGCCACTTTCGCCCCAAGGGCAACAATCTCGCCCGCGGTTTCGTGACCAGGAACGACGCCGGACTTTGCGCCCGGAAGTTTGCCGGCGCGGTGAAGCACGTCGTGATGACACACGCCGGCAACTTTGACCTTCACGAGAATGTCTTCGGGACCCGGCTGCGGTGTTGGAATCTCAAGGACTTTCAAATTCTGCGGTGGGCCGAACGCCTCGATCACGACCGCTTTCATTTGCAAAGTCCAATCATCGCACAGCGAACCGAGTGACGCGCGAAAGCCGCCGCCTTGCGCAAATAACAAGAACTTTCTTAAGGTCCCTGCCCTGTCAATTCAACCGCACTCCAACCGCACCGGGCCGCGCCAATGAACGTCTTACGCGAGATCAGTTCTGACGGGATCATGGTGGTGACGCTCAACCGCCCGGACAGGTTGAATGCGTTGGATGTGCCCAGCAAGGAACAACTTGCCGAAATCTGGAGATACGCGGCCGGCGATCCACACGTGCGCGTTATCGTTCTTCGCGGCGCGGGGGAGAAGGCTTTTTGCGCCGGTTCCGATATCAAGGAGATTTAACGCACCGGTACGATGGTATCCACCGACACCCTGATGCAGGCGATACCCGGCGTAGGTGTCGAACTCGACAAGCCCGTCGTCGCTGCGCTGCACGGTTTTGCGATCGGATTCGGCTTGACGCTCGCCATCCACTGCGACTTCCGGATTGCCGCGACGGGGTCACGCCTCGGATTCCCGGAAGTCCAGCACGGCATGATTTCCGGAATCAGCGCCATTACGCTCCCCGGCATTGTCGGCGAACCGGTTGCGCTCGACCTGATGCTTTCGGGCCGCATAATCGACGCATCCGAAGCATTGAGCTGCGGCCTCGTTCATCGCGTCGTGCCCGACGTCCACGGGGAAGCTCTCTCACTGGCGCGAGGCTTGGCAAGCAATTCTCCCAAGGCCGTCGGGCTCACCAAGCAACTGGTCCTGGCCGAGCGGCGTAGGAAAATTCTGGAATTTGCTGCTCAGGTCGACCGCGCGCGGTCCGCAGTGACCGAATTGGCCGAATATCGAAACGTGGTCGAGCAACGGCAGGGTGCCGGCCGCGTCCGCATATAATATTGGACCGAAATACTCGATATTGGACCGAAATGGTCGCCCAGCCCTGCGAAGGGCACCCCTATCAATCGTCGCGGTAGACGCGCTCGCGCCGCTCGTGCCGTTCCTGCGCCTCAATGGACAATGTGGCTATCGGGCGAGCCTCGAGCCGCTTGATCGAAATCGGCTCGCCGGTCTCCTCACAATAGCCGTAGGTGCCGTCCTCGATGCGCTGCAGCGCGGCGTCGATCTTGGCGATCAGCTTGCGCTGGCGATCACGGGCGCGCAGCTCAATCGCCCGGTCGGTCTCCGACGACGCCCGGTCGGCAAGGTCGGGGTGATTCTGGCTCTCGTCCTGGAGGTGCTGGAGCGTCTCCTTGGCTTCCTTCAGGATGTCCTCCCGCCAGTCGAGCAGCTTCAACCGGAAGTAATCCCGCTGGCGTTCGTTCATGAACGGCTCTTTGTCCGATGGACGGTAGAGCTTTTCCATCGGCAAAACGCTTTTGCCGTTCTTGCCGTTTTTGTCGTCGGATCGACCGTTTTTGCTCTTGGCCGACTGCATCTGCCTTCAACTCCGCGCACTCGACTACCGCGGATTCGTTCCGCGAGGTTGGCCTATATATCGAGGGTCGATGACAGAGACAATAACGTCGTGCCCGGCGATGGCTGCCCCAAAGCGGCACAGCGGATAACAATGGTCTTGGCCGCTCTCAGGCCCGGACGGCCCGGCGGATCAGGGCAAAAAGCTCAGCTAATTCCAGCCTTTGCCAACTCGACGGCGACGCGGAGGTCTATCTCGGCCAGGACCTGGTCGAGCTTTTCGTCGCCCGAGCCGTCCTTGAGGTCAGCCGCCGCCGACTTCAGCCGCAGCAGCGTCGTCTGGTCGAGAGTGCCGGAGAGTAGGCCGAGCTTGAGTTCGTCGAGCGCATCAAGCGCCCGCCGGCCATATTTGACGGCTTTGCGGCGGCGTTCGGCCGGCTCTTCGACACCCTGCAAGGCGATAAGTGCATCAATCCCGCCGAGCGCCCGCAAGGTGACGGCAGCACTCTGTGCCTGCGGGGCTTCGGTGTCCGACAACGTGAAGGTTCCGCCGGACGTTCGCCGCGCTGTCGGCGCCGCTGTGCCGATCGTCGTCCCGTTCGGTCCGTAGACGCGCATGGCGCAAAAGGTGGTCCCTTATGGTTAATGTGGGGTAAAAAGTGGCCGGCAAGATTTGCCGAAATCGGCAAGCGATGCATGCCGTCCCGCGCCTGCAACCCGCGCGCCAATCTGAGTTATCCTTTTATTTCAATTGCTTGCGTCCTCGATCCGACGTGGCACGCCATTGGCATTGAAGGTCCCGTCCGGCCTCTTGGGGAGCAAGAGTCCGACCTCTTGGGGAGCAAGAGATGGAAGTGATGTTTCGGACAGCGCTCGTTGCGCTGGTGACGTTGTGCTGTGCCGTTTCGACGGCCACGGCAATGTCGCGTATCAAGGACTTGGCCAATATCGAAGGCGTGCGGCAGAATCAGCTGCTCGGCTATGGCCTTGTCGTCGGTCTCAACGGCACCGGCGACACGCTCAACAATACCCCATTCACCAAGCAATCCCTGCAGGCCATGTTGGAACGCCTTGGCGTCAACATTCGCGGCCAGCAGATCCGAACCGGCAACGTCGCCGCCGTCATGGTGACGGCCAACCTGCCGCCTTTCGCCACCCAGGGCACACGTATCGACGTCACCGCCTCGGCGATGGGCGACGCCAAAAGCTTGCAGGGCGGCACCTTGCTGGTGACCCCGCTGCTCGGCGCCGACGGCAACGTCTACGCGGTCGCTCAGGGCTCGCTCGCCATCGCCGGTTTTCAAGCCGAGGGCGAAGCCGCCAAGATCACGCGTGGTGTGCCGACCGTCGGGCGATTGCCGAACGGCGCCATCATCGAACGCGAGATCGATTTCGCGCTGAATTCACTTGGGCAATTGCGCCTCGCGTTGCGCAATGCCGACTTCACGACGGCCAAGCGCATTGCCGTCGCGATCAACGATTACATGGGCGCGCCGGTCGCCGAACCGCTCGACCCATCGACGGTACAAATTACGCTGCCCAAGAAGTTTCCGGAAAACGTCGTCGCAATGCTCACTGACATCGAGCAATTGCGCGTCGAACCGGATGTCGCCGCCAAGATCGTCATTGACGAGCGTTCGGGCGTCATCGTCATCGGCCGCGACGTCCGCGTGTCAACGGTCGCGGTCGCGGAAGGCAATCTCACCGTCTCGATTTCCGAATCGCCGCAGGTCAGCCAGCCGGCACCTTTCTCTCGAGGACGAACGGTTGTCGTGCCACGCACCAGCGTTGGCGTGCAGGAGGAAGGAAAAAAACTTGCGTTGGTCCAGGAAGGCGTATCGCTGCAACAGGTCGTCGACGGCCTGAACGCGCTCGGTATCGGACCGCGTGATCTCATCACGATCTTGCAGGCGGTCAAGGCTGCCGGCGCCATCCAAGCGGACATCGAGGTGATGTGATGAGCAGTGGACCCGATCTTGGCCTTTCCCTCACCTCGATCAGCGATGCAACAAGCGCCCAAGCCCAGGCCGCGCTCAAGGTCAAAAGCCACGCCAAAACGGCGTCGCGGGATTTTGAGGCGATGTTCCTCAATTCCATGTTTCAGGAGATGTTCACCGGCATCGACGGCGATGGCCCTTTCGGGGGCAGCGGTGCGCTTAAGGTGTGGCGCTCGTTTCTGACCGATCAATATGCGAAGTCGTTTGCCAAAGCCGGCGGCATCGGCATCGCGCCCCACATCTACAATGAGTTGTTGAAGCTGCAGGGAGTAAAGCCGTCATGAGTCCGATTACGACGACCGCAGATGCGGAACGAACAATCGACGATCTCAGCTCGCTGCTCGCCAAGCTGTCATCCCTTGTGGAACAAGAGACGGAATTGGTCCATGCCGGCCGGCTGCGTCATGCAATCGATCTCTGCAAAGCCAAAGCAGAGCTTGCAAGCCAACTTCACGCGTCCAGCGAAACTCTAAGAGCGAATGCAAAATTCTTGCAGCAGGCGGTCCCTGCCCGTTGCGCTGCCTTGCAGCGCCAGCAGGAAGCTTTCCACGCCATCGTGAAAAGGAACGTTGTCGTGCTGGCGACCGCTCATGCGGTGTCGGAAGGAATTATGCGTCGGCTTTCAGGCGACCTTGCCCGCAAAGCCTCGCCGCAAGTCTACGGTGCGTCGGGACGTGCCACAGCCCCAAACCCGAAGCACGGCCGGCCGCTCGCCGTCAGCCGCACACTTTAGCCGCGGCTTTTCGTGACAATCAGCGAGGCGCGACCGGGCGCCGTGCAACAGCGGCAAGCTCCTGGCGCAGCCGCTCGAGCGGGCCACCCCAATCGCCGATAGCGCTCTGCCTGAACAGCCGCATGGTCGGATACCAGGGGGTGTCGGTGCGTTCCAGCATCCATCTGAAATCGGGAGAGAATGGCACAAGCAATGCGACCGCTTTTCCCATCGCGCCGGCGAGATGCGCCACAGAGGTGTCGACCGCAATAATGAGATCGAGCATCGCGACGACGGCGGCGGTGTCGGCGAAATCCTCAAATTCCCGGCCGAGTTGAACAACGTTGTGCTCACTCAAGATCGCCAGCTGCTCGGTGCTGACATCTTTTTGCAGGCTGACAAAATCGAGGCCTGATACGGACAGAATCGTCGCAAAACGATCGAGCGGGATCGAGCGATTACGATCGTTCAAATGATCACTCGTGCCGGCCCAGCAAATTCCCACGCGCAGCCGTCCGTTGGCAGGCACTCTGCCGCGCCATTTGGCGATGCGCTCGTCGAGCGGCCGAATATAGGGGACAGTAGACGGTATCGTCGCCAGTTCCGTGCCAAACGCCAATGGCAAACTCAGCAGTGGGCAATACAGATCGAAGTCGGGTAGAGTCTCGCCACCGCCGAACACTTGCGAGACACCCGGAACGGTTGCCATCAGCGCCTTGAGCGCGGGTCGGACACCGAGCAATACCTTTGCGCCTTGTGCTGCGACCAACGGAGCGTAACGCGCGAATTGGATGGCATCACCCAGACCTTGCTCGGCGACAAGGAGAATTGTCTTACCCTGTAACACATCCTCCCCACGCCACATCGGCCGCGGATAGATCGGCCGATCTTTCGCGAATTGAGGCCTTTCCCAGCGAGATTCATATTTTTGCCAGCCCTGGCGAAAATCACCCAGGCACAATCGGGTCAGCGCCTCATTGAAATTCGCATCCGGATTCTCCGGCTCGACGGCGAGCGCATCGGTATAACTGCGCAGCGCTTCGTCCATTCGGTTTAATTGAACCAAAGCGTTGCCGCGCTTGAGATGGGCGTCGACGAAATTCGGCTTAATCCGAAGCGCCTGCGCAAAATCTGCAAGCGCCTCGTCAAACCGACCGATCTCGGAAAGCGCGGCGCCGCGATAACAGTGCGCATCCGCTTGGCCGGGGCGGAGCGCAAGCGCCATGTCAAAACTGCGAACCGCTTCCTGGTGGCGTTTAAGCCGGATCAGAACTTTGCCGCGGTTGTTGAGCACGTCGGCGCTATCGGGATCAGCGGCGAGCGCCTTATATACTTTCTCGGGCGATCCATCGCTCCATTCGGCCGCCGCCAGTGCAAGACTGCCTTCAATCTTGATGCCGGCGCGCTGCAGGGTCAGCGATAGCACCCGATCGTAGCTCGCGAGCGCCTCTTCGTTTCGTTCAAGAGTCGCATAGGTACTGCCCAGGTTGTGGTGGGCGACGGCAAGGTCGGGCGCAAGTACGAGTGCTTGATCATAGCTCGCCAACGCCTCCATGTGGCGGCCGAGGCCTTTCAGGGCATTACCGCGATTGTAGTGTAGCGCGGCGTCGCCGGCACGCTCCGCCAGCGCCCGATCAAAGCTTGCAAGCGCTTCTTCGTGCCGCTTGAGCGCCTCGAGGATCACGCCGTAACTTACGAGCGCGTCCGCCGATCCGGGCTTTGCCTTCAGCGCCGCAGCGACCAGGCGCAGAGCGTCAACCGATCGGCCTTGTTGATGTTTGAGGACGCCAGACAGGTGCAGTGCATCGAAGTGATGCGGATCGGCGGCGATCAAGGAGCGATAGATCTTCTCTGCTTCGCCCAGCCGCCCCGCTTTGTGCAGCGTCAGCGCCTGCTCGACGGAGTGTCTGGATCGCACGGGCACCCGCTTCGTCATGCCGTCCTGACCCGCAGCATGGTGACTGCCGGAATAGCACGAAGCTCGCTCGTGCCTTTTGCCTAAGAGTCAAAGTCGGGCATGGTGGTTAAGCAAACGTGAAGCTCCGTGCATCGACACACTATTAACCGCATTGGTGCATGATAAACGATCGAGGGTGTAATCGGCTGGCGAGACGTTCGTATTTCCATGGGCATCGGAAGCATAGGAAGCGTCTCGTTCTGGCAACAGGACCAAAACAACTGGAACCAGGCGCAAGCCCAGGCTCAGACCTCCGCGGCAAGCGATGCGCTGATTACCGCCATGGGCAACCTCATGACCAACAAGGTGGCGGGCCTGGCCAGCATCGCGAACCAAGAAGCGCTGGACCGCGTCAACGCTCAGCTTACCGCCGGTTTGCAGAGCGCGCTGCAAGCCTCGCAGAGCGCATCATCTCCCAATGCTTCAACGACCGGCGCGCCGGCAATCGGTACCGGTACCGTGCCCCTCTCACCGACGACCTCGCTGATCACCCTTGGGATTCCCCCCAACGGCACGATCACTGTCAGTGATGGGACCAACGAAACGCTATACGCGTCGACGGGGAGCGATACGGTCAGCGATCTGATCGATGCCATCAATAATCAAAACATTGCAACCAATGCACAAGTGACCGCGTCGCTGAATGATCGCGGCCAGTTGGTTCTCACCGGCAACAACAAAACCGTTCCGGTCACGGTCGGTGGCCTTTTCGCATCGGACGTTGGTTTCGGCGACAAGAACGACAGTTTCCAACCCACCGCACCGACTCCCAGCCCTTCGAGCACGTCCGCGACCCCAAGCTCTTCGAGTCCGGCGGCGTCCTCAACGAGCAGCAGCTCGTCAGCCAACCCTGCCTCCACATCCACGGCCACCCTGTTCAATTCGTCCTATGCACTGCAAACCAGCGGTACAGCCGAAACGCTGCTGGCGAGCAGCGGCGCATTGCTGAATGTGTTGGCCTAGCGATCGGCCGCTACTCCGCAAGAGCAAGCGGCCGATACGTCACCGACACTCCTGAGCACCGCACAGGAACGCCAATGAGCATCGGCAGCATTTCGTTCTGGCAGCAAAACCAAAACTTCCGGGCCAGGTGGCAGTCCCAGAGCCGATCGCTCGCGAACAGCACCGCGTTGATCAAGGTCATGGCCAATGCCGTGACAACTCGCGGCCGGGGTCTGGCAAGTATTGCCAACCAGACCGCCTTGAAGCGCGTACAAACCCAGCTATCGGCCGCGATACAAAGCGCGGCGCAAGTGTCGGCGGGCGGTTCGGTCGCGTCCCCTTCCAGTTCATCCGGCTCTCCAGCAACCGGAACCGGTACGGTACCGCTGACGCGAGGGACCTCGCTCCTAACCCTCGGCATCCCCCCAAACGGTACAATCACCGTCAGTGACGGCACCAACACGACGACGTATGCGTCAACCGGGACCGACACGGTCGCTGATCTCATCAACACGATCAATGCCAACGTTGCGACCAATGCGCGGGTGACTGCGTCTCTCGATAGCCACGGCAAGTTGGTCCTCAGCAGCAGGAACAAAGCCGACACGGTCACGGTCGGGGGGATTTTTGCGTCGGATGTCGGTTTTGGCAGGGCAAACAACACCTTCCAACCGACCGCCCCCTCGACGAAAGGTTCCAGCGGCAATTCCGGCTCGACAACTTCCGGCGCGTCCACGCACACCGCTAGCAATACCTCCTCGCGTGTTGCGAACAATTCGGCCAATGCGCTCAAAACAAACGTCACGGCCGAAATTCTCCTTGCGACCAGCGGATCGAGCGGCAGTTTGGTCAACTTATTGGCCTGATACCAATCGCCCGCACCTTGCCAACTGTCGTCATGAATCACCTCAGGGCTTGATCGGAACCAACTGTTAACCCTACCGATCCTACGCTAGCCGCACCGGATTTGCCGATATCGGTATTTACGTTGGCGGGGGCTCATAACGTGCGGTTGGCATTCCCAGGACGCTCATGTGCGGCATAGCGGTGGCCATCAATTGGGATGGCGGCGAAGCGGCCGTGCGGTCCCTGATCGCAGGCATGCTGCATCGAGGCGACGTTACCGATCCGCTTGTCACGGTCGGCAATAACATCGCGATGTGCACGCGCCGCCTGCGGATCGTGGATGCGGCGCATGGCGTGCAGCCGCAAGCATCTTTCGACGGACGCTTTCTGGTCTCACTTAACGGCGAGATTTACAATCATGTCGATCTACGCCACGAACTGGAGGCGCTCGGCCTGCATTTCCGTACGGCATGCGACACGGAAGTCATCGCGAACGCGCTCCACGCCTGGGGTTCGGGTGCGATCAAACGGCTGGCCGGCATGTATGCGTTCGTGGCGGTTGATACGGCGACCGGCGACTTTCTTGCCGCACGCGACCCCTTTGGGGTGAAGCCGCTTTATCTGACGCAATCACCGACAGGCTTTCTGTTTTGCTCCGAAATTCGGCCGTTGCTCGACGCGACGAAGGACGACGTGCTCCTGTTGCCGCCCGGCTACATGTTGAGCCGCAATTTTTGCGGACGCCATTACGACCTGCCGCCAGTCAAATCCTTGAGCACCGCCTCGCCGCAAGAACTGGACCGCATCCTGTCGGAAGCGGTGCGCATCCGCATTCCCTCAGATCTCCCGGTCGCCGCCCTCTTTAGCGGTGGCATCGATAGCACGCTCATTATGCACTACGCCCGGCGATTCTGCCCCACCATGCCGGGCTATATTGCCGTTGGCAGCAACGCGCCCGATCATATCTATGCTCAGCGCTATGCCGAGGAGACCGGCCTCGATCTGCGCGAGGTTGCCGTTGAACCGCACGGCGCCCAAACGCTCGCCCTCATCGAGACGGTCGTCGATACCGTCGAAACATTTGAACCGGCCGTGATCCGTCCAAGCCTTCACACCTATCTCCTGTCGCAGCGCATTCATCAAGACGGCTTTCGCGTCGCCCTGTGCGGCGAAGGCGCCGACGAATTGTTTGCGGGTTACTCGCCGCTCGAAAACGCATTCATGCAATCAAACGCGGCTGGCCATTACGTGCGGACACAATGCCTGAGCATGATGCACCGCGCGAATCTTCAAAGGGTCGATCGTTGCTCGATGCAATTCCAGCTCGAGATACGTGAGCCGTTCCTGGACCAAACGATCGTCGGTTATGCGAGCGAACTTGATGAGTCCGCCTTGGTGAAGCAAAAGGGCGATGCGCTGGTCGGCAAGGCGCCATTACGCGCTCTCTATGACCTGTACCCGTCCGAGCTGCCCGCTTGCATTCGCGATCGGCAAAAGATGCTTTTTCATGAGGGTGCAGGCGGCGATGTAGAAAAATCAGGCTGGCTTGATCTGTTCGAAACGGCGGTATCGGACGCCGATTTTCACGACGGACAACACGAATTTTCTGACTTCGAAATCGCCACCAAGGAAGAGCTCTTTTATATCCGGATGCTGGCCGCCAAGATGGACGTCAAACGCATCCCGCATCTACGCGGGCGGCTCCGATTGGATATGCCGCGGGCCGCCTGATTGGTTTTGGCGTAGACCAGACGGCGTCGGTCGCTCACCTACGCGATCACGACACCGCGCTGCGACCAACGCCCGACTTCATCACATCGCGTGTAAAGACGCCCAGCAACGGGCAGTTTTTCAGGCTTTGCCGCGCAGGCCGGCGGCAATGCCGCGATTGATCCTGATGATCGACGTCAGGTGGTCCCGCTTCGGCTTGGTCATCAGTGAGAACGTTTCCGCCATGATAAACATGCCGAGCCGCTTGAGATTCTCGCGGACCGCGACCGGAAGTTTATTGCCTTCGCTCATCACGGCGTCGAGGAAGATCGACCAAAGCCGGCGATTGAACAGAAGTGCGTCGTCAAGGCCGAGCGGTTTGTCCCGCCAGGAATCGTGAACAGCTTGCAATTTGGCCGCGGCTTGCAAGAGCAAGCTCGCCTCAAGCTCGCGCGGGTTTGCCGTTTCCAGGGCGGTCTTCGCGTAAGCGTTAGTGGCGTAGTGCATGTTCCAGATGGTCCTTTTCGTCGGCAATAAGCTTCCGTGGTTCCTTGAGGACTTTATACGGTTCGGCCGTTAAGATTCGATTGTTGATGTTCCAATATCCGGCTTCACGCCGGGTGCGCCGTTGCTGCGAGTGCTGACTGACGACTGGGCGGCTGCTTAAACAAAAGCGGCGGAGCTTTCGCCCCGCCGCCTTCACCAGAAGCCTGTACCAGACGAATTTTAGCCGAACAGCTTGAGCACCGACTGGTTCGCCTCATTGGCGATGGACAGTGCGGAGATTTCCAGCTGCTGCTGCGTCTGTTCGGTCAGCAGGTTGGCGCTGGCTTCGTTCTGGTCGGCCAGAACGAGGTTGGAGGCGCCGGTCTGCAGCGTATTGATCAAGTTCGTCTCGAAGGTCTGACGGGTCGAGATGGTCGACGAGTTGGTGCCGAACGTCTCGGTCTGGGCCCGCACAGTGGTGATCGCGGTGTTGATCGCCGTTTCCGTGAGCTTGATGTTGGTGTTGTCCTGGAAGCCGTTGCCGGAGACCGCCGACAAGCCAAGTCCCACCGAACCGAAGTGTACGCCGGCGATCGTCAGACCGCTGGTGCCTTGCTCGTTGAAGTTGACCGTCAGGCTGTCGCCGCTGAGCAGGTTGACGCCGTTATAGGATGAGTCACCGGCGAGTTGATCGATCTGGATCAGCAGGGCGTTGTAGTTACTCTGCAGTGTGGCGCGGGTAGAACTCGGGGTGACGACCGTCGCCGTCGGCGTGGTCGTGCCGCTGGAAAGGCCGAGCGCGGTCACAGTCGACGGCGTGCCGCCGATGGTGACGATGTTTGAGCTTGTCGGCGCCAACACAATCTTGTTCTGCGAGTTCACCGACGCGGAGATGTCGCCGATGGCCGCAAGCGCTGTATTGAGCCCCGCCAATGTCGAGATCTCACCGTTGCCGCTGCCGAACGTGAGGGTGCTCACCGCATCTGTGCCGACCTGAACCGTCAGCGTGCTTCCGGCGGTCAAGCCCGCCAATGTCGAGTTGTAGTTGTTTTTATAGGCCGTGCCGAAGAAACCCAGATCGGTGTTGCCAAAGGCTCCGCCGACCGTGACCGCACCATCCGGGCTGCTCAGCACGAGATCACCGCCGCCGTTGACGGTCGGGGTGATCGTGCTGCTCAGATTGGAGGCACCGATGGCGCTGATAAGGTTGGCGGAACTGGTGAAGGTGTCGTTTGCCGCAACGGCGTTGTTGGCAACGTAGTAGAAGGTCGATGTGTGGCCTTCACCGTCGCCAATCGTCAGCGCATCGCCCAGGGTAGCGGCAGTGGTGTTTGCCGTAAAATTCGCCGCCGTCAGGTTGGTGCTGGTCGCATTCGTCGTCAGATTGTGCGTGAGATCGTTGCCGAGCACTTTCACGCCGCCCGCGCCGTCCGAAACGACCGACGCCACGGCGCTCAAGTTGCCGCTCGCGCCCGTACCGGTGGTCAGAACCGTGATCAGGCCGGCCGCATCCGCAAACGTGTTGGTCGTCGCATCGGTTGCGGCGCCGAACGTGGCGGTGACGGTGGTACCGGCGAGCGAGTAAGTCAGCGTGTCGCCGGCGGTCAATTGGGCAATACCGGCGGACTTGAAATCAGATGTCGTCTGCACCGACGCTGTTGAAGCGGTGACCGCAGCCGCGAAGGTATTCGTGCTGACGGCTTGCGTCGTGTCGGTGGCGATGGCGCTGCCGGTTTGAGTCCCGCTGTAGTTCACGGTGCCGGTTGTCGCCTGCTGCGCCTGCTGCGCCGTCGAGAGCGCTTGTTCGAGCAGGCTGGTCAGGCCGGTAAGGCCGTCGTTGGCCGCGTTCAGCGTCTGCTGGGCCTGTCCGATCTGATCGAGCAAGGAGCTCAGGTCGTTGGAGCGGTTGGTCAGCGACTGCGAGGTGAAGTAGGACGTCGGGTTGTCGAATGCCGTATTGACCTTCTTTCCGGTCGCAAGCTGTTCCTGCGTAATGGTCAGGTCGTGGGACGTGTTCTGCAGCGACAGCAAGTTTTGCCGGATACCGGCGCTCAAAGTAATGTCAGACATAGTGGTACCCTTCTGGTTACAGGCCGTACTGGCTTGCACTTGCTGTACGCACTGTACCGGCGAGTGCACGGTCCGATCGTGACGACCGGCTGCCGAAGGTTTGCCTCATTTCGTTTAAAGACGCGTAAAAGGAGCGCAACCCTCAGCCCACGCGAAGCCGCCGCGATGCGCCCTGATCAATCGCTTAGTTTTAATGCAGATTAATATGTCCAGCGTAGCCACAAGCGTTTCAGCGGATTCGGCTCCCGCAGGCGATTTGCTTAATCCGGCTTTAACCATTCGTGCTCGCTATTGGTTAACCATGTTTAGAGAGTTGTGACGCTCATCTGACAAACAGGTCGCAATGTCCACCGCATCCGTCCCCAATCCGGCCGTTGCGAAGCCCGCGGGTGCCGAGGCTGTGTCCGCCGCAACGACCCAGGTCAATCTGGTGATTGCAACACCGTGTTTCGGCGGGCAGATTTCTGTTCTTTACGCGGCGTCGATCTTCAAGCTGCAAACTTTGTTACGGACATATCGTGACGTCCATCTCAAGGTCCTGTTCAAGGACGGCGACGCCCTGATCACCCGCGCACGGGCCAGCCTCGTCTCGCAATTCCTGGACGATCCCAGCGCGACCCACTTGTTGTTCGTCGATGCCGACATCGGCTTCGAGCCGGATCAGGTTTTGCGCTTGATCGAGTGCGGCGCCGACATGTGCGCCGCGATCTACCCGATCAAACGGATTGACTGGAACAAGGCGAAATCGACGATTGAGGCGGGGCGCACCAATCCGGCCGCCGCGTCGTTAAAATATGTATTCGAAGTCGACGATCCGAACGCCATCATCGAGAGAAGCGGATTCGTAAAGGTCCGCTACGCCGGCACCGGCTTTCTCATGATTCGGCGAGAGGCGCTGGAGAAAATGTGCGTTCACCATTCGCACCTGCGATACAAACGCGACCATAGCATCGACGCTGCGACCGCCAGCGACAACCGCTTCGCCCTGTTTGAGTGCATGATCGCCGATGATGGCACTTACCTCAGCGAGGATTTTGCCTTCTGCAAGCGCTGGATCGATATGGGCGGCGAAATCTGGGCGGATCTTAAAAGCAAGCTCAACCACGTCGGTCCAACAACATTTTGCGGCGATCTGTCATCGCAGTTCGCCGCCGACTGACGCGAGCTAAGAAAGAAAACTATGGGTGGTTGCGACGACGGCTACCCCGTCGTGGGCGCGAGATAATTGACCAGGCTCAACTGCGCGAGCCGCGCCGTGGTGGCCATCGACGCCGACAGGCTATTTTGCAACGTCAGAATTTGCTCGCCGACTTGCGTCTGATTGACACCGTCAATGCCCTGCAGCATGTCGCCCAGCGTAGTTTGCGTCTGCGTATTCAGCTTTGTCGCATTGCTCACGGTCGTCTGCGCATTGGCCAGGTCGGCCTCGATATCCATGATCGACTGGGTGCCCGATTGACCGTCGAGATTCGCCGTCACTTTCTGGGTGAGCGCCTGGTAACTCGTCTGCGCATTCGGATCGCTCGCCGAATAGGTGGTGGTAGCGAGGACCGCGACATTGGCGACGAGCGAACTGATCGCCTGCTCATTGGCGCGCATGCCGTAGGCGATGGTCATTGACGGGCCGACCTGGGCCGTCGCCGTCTGGCGCGCCGGCGTCGCGCCGGATTCGCCCGTATACCAGAACACCGTATTCGCGGTCGTCCCGTTCGTCAGTTGCATCGCCGTCGCAAAATCCGGCGGCGAGCCGGGATCGACACGCTGCGGCGGGTTTGAGCTGAAGAAATTATTGGCTGCTTCCATTGCGGAGGCGGCCGGTAGCGCGGTCTGTGCGAGGCTGGTGATGGCGGTGGTGAGCGCGGCCTGAAGATTGGTCGCGGTATCCGTCGGGGTCGCGCCGATCGTGAATTGATTGGTGCCCGGTGTCGATGAACTGGTCGCCTGCAACGTGATGTTTTGACTGGTGCCGTCGGGCATGGTGAGGGCGAACTGGATTGTATCGCCATCGTTCGGATTGGAGCCGAGGGCGACCGAGAGCGACGGTGGGGTACCGGATGGACCGGTAACGGTCGCGCCGGTCAACGTCGAACTTGCACTGCCGATCTGAAAGCCGAAAGGCGAGCCGTCTTGGCTCAGCGTTACGGTGGTGCCGGTGTCCCCGACGGTCAGCCGGCCGAGGCCGCTGGCGCCGAGATCGGCCTGCTGGCGCTCCGAGATCACTTGCGTGAGACCGGCTTGCGCGCCGTTGCCGTTGAGGATTTCGCTGGTGCTGGCAACGGATGGCTGATTCACCGCGCTGCCCGAGAACATATAGGTATTGCCAGCCTGCGTGTTGAGCAGAGAAAGAATTTGATCGAGCTGCGTTGCGGCGGTCTGTTGCTCCGTGGTCTGCCCGTTGCTGTTGAGCGAGAACGCCATCTGCTGATTCAGCGCCTGTTCGACCGAGCTCTGCGTATTGCCGAGTTGCGTCAGCACCGACTGCGCGACGCTGAGCGTCGTCCCGACAGTCGTTGCGGTGCTGCTGTAGCCGTTGATCGCAGAGAGCTGGGAATTCAACTGCAGCGTCAGACCAGCTTGTGACGTGAGATCCGAATAAGTCTGCGCCACCTGCCCGGTGCCGAGCTGTTCGGCCAGCGTATTGAGCTGGTTCATCATGTTCGTCTGCGCCAATACGTTGGTCGCAGTGATCGATCCAGGTCCGGTGATACTCATTACGGAATCACCTGCATGAGCGTTGTGATCATACTTTGAACCGTCGACATCACGCGCGCATTGGCGCCATACGCATTCTGCAGAGCGATGAGGTTGGACATCTCGGTGTCGATGTTCACCCCGGACTGGTTATTGACGCGCTGCTGCAAAGCAGTCACGACGGTGTCCTGGCCTTGCTTCAGACTGGTCGCCGCGGTCGCATTCTGGCTCTGCTGGCTTGCGACTTGGCTCATATAGTTCGACAGCGTGCCGCTATAGGGCGCCTGTTGGGTGCCGATGCCTGTGGCCGGAGAATAGGTCAACGAGGCGTTGGTCAGCTGGTTCAGGATGAAATTCGGCCGCGTCGTATCGCCGGCGGTTGTGTTGGCTGCGTAAGCGACCAGGCTCGACGGCGACGCCACCAGTGCGCTGTTGACGGATATGCGGCCGGCAAGGCCCGTGGTCTGAGAACCGCTTGCCGTGATTGCGCCGGTAATCGGCTGAACCCCGTCGACAAACATCGGAAGCTGCGGGTTGCCGCTCGTGAGCGAGGTCACGCTCGAAGTCGCGATAGCGAATTGACGACGTTCGTGGTGCCGTTGCGATTGAGGACCTGCAGGGTCGTCCCGGACGGATTTGAGAATTGGAGATTCGACCCGAAAGCCAAGTTCAGTTGAGCGGCGACCGAACTCACACCGCCCGAAAAATCGACTCCGATGATTTGATTGTTCGGATTCGATGTCGCGGTCTGTAGCGGAAGCGAGCCACCCTGGCCCAGCGAAACGATCGTGATCGTGTGCTGCGTATTGCCGGAGTCGGTATACGAGAGCTGAACCGAATTGCCCGGCGACAGTCCGCCGACGTCGACGCCGTAACCTGCCTGTCCGCTGGCGCTCACCGGCGTTCCAGTCGCCGTCTGATTCGACAGCGCCTGCGACATCTGGTTCGCCATCTCGTCAAGCTGGGTCTGCGCCTGCGGCAGAATGTTGTCGCGCATGTTCACATAGGCGGCGATCTCGCCCGACTGGATCGAGCCGTCGGCGATCAGATCGGTGGTGGCGCCGCCCGGCGCCACAAGCGTAATCGTACCCGTTCCGTCCTGGCTCGAATCGGCGCTCCATTGCGACGTCGCCGACAACGTTCCCCTGTTGTCGAACGTCAGCTGGGAGGCCTGAGGACCGCCGACAAGCTGCAGGCCCGTGCCGGTGAAGATCGAGATCTGATTATTCGGATTTTGCACAACCCGAATATTCATCAGTTGCGCGAGTTGCGTGACGTCCTGGTCGCGCTGGTCCTTCAGCGTCGCCGCCGTGCTATCCGACGTACTGCCTTCGAGCTGAAGATTGATTTGAGCGATCTGCTGCAGGGTATTATTGGCGGTTTGCACATCGCCGGCGATCCCCTGTTCGGCCTGGGTACGCAGCTGCTGGATGGTCGTCGTCATCGAGTTGAGGTTTTGCGCCACGCCTTGCCCGGCGCTGACGGCCGCGGCTTGGGCGGAATACGAGCTCGGGCTTGTCGACAACGATTGCAGCGCGGAGGTGAAATTGTTGTAGATCGCGTCGAATGAACTCGACGACCCCGGCGTGCCATAGACCTGTTGCAGCTGCTGGTAGATGTTAGCCGTCGTGTCGGCATAACTGCCGCCGGACGTCTCCGTCCAGAGCTGGCTTTGCAACAATGTATTGAGATTGCGATTGATGCCGACGACGTCGACGCTCGCGCCGGATATACCGGCCGTTCCGGTCTCGACCTGATTGGTCGATTCTTCGACGTATCCGGGCGTGTTGGCGTTCGCCACATTTCCGGCGATGACCGACAGACCTTGCTGGGTCGCGTTGATTCCCGCCAGTGCGGCGGCCAAGGCCTGAGTGACGCTCATAACTGCAACAACTCACGACGTCCGAAGAGTAATGCGGCAATCCTCACTGGACGACCTGGAGCAGGCTCTGGATCATCTGGTCGGATGTCGACATGACTTTCGCGTTGGCGGAATACGCCTGCTGCGCGACGATGAGCTGGCTGAACTGGGTGGCAATATCGACATTCGATGCCTCGAGCGAACTGCCGACGATCTTGCCGGTCGCCGAAAAATTTGGCGGTCCGGAATCGGGGGTTTCCGCATAGGCGCCGCCGTTGAGCGCCTGCAAGTTATTCTGCCCATTGAACGAAGCCAGCGTGATCTGTGCCAACGGAATAGTCTGGCCGTTGGAAAACGTGCCGACCACGCGGTCCTGGCTGTCGACCGCGACGGATTGCAGCTGGCCGGCTGCAAATCCATTCTGCTGCAATCCGTTCACTTGCGCGGTGCCGCTGGAGCTCGCGAACTGCGTCAGACCGCCGGAACCGAACTGTAGCTGGACGTCACCCAGCGCGTTGCCATTCACCGTCAGGTTCTGCAGCGTTACGGTGGAAATTGCGGGAGTGAGTTGGCCGCTTGAATCGAATGTGAATGTGGTGCCGACGTTCTGCCAGGCGGCCTGCGTGCCGGTTGCACTCGAATTGCTCTGATAGAAAAGCTGCCAAGAGTCCGATCCGCCGTTGGATGAGCTGCTGATCTTGGCCCAACGGAAGTCGACGTTCACCGGATCGCCTTTTGAATCGTAGGCAGTCACCGAACCGCCATCGATCGACTGTGCATTGAAGGTGGACACGTCGTTGGCCATGACCGTGCCGCTGGCGGGATAAGCGGTCAGATTCTCGATGCCGAATTTTGCTGCGGAGGCATTGCCGCTGAGCTGGATATCATTGCTTGGGTTGGTGGCCGTCAGGGTCACGTTGCCATTCGACGTGTCCACGGTCCCAGTAACGCCCGTCAGACCTTGGACCGCAGTCTGCAATTGCGCCAGCGTGGCGACCTGCCCTGCCTGAGTCCCGAACGTAATGGTCTGCGGCGTGCCGGAGATGGTCGGCGGATTGCCGCTGAACGTCCCAACGGTGACAGTCAAGGTCTGGCCCTGCGCCACCGCGCTCTGCGTCAACAGATTCGTTGGCTGAAACGCGTTTTGCCCGGCGCCGAAACCGATATCGGCTGAGGCCGTTCCGCCCACTGTGATCGACGCGACGTCGTTGTTGCCGGTCAGCACCAGGTTGCCGGCGCCGTTGAGCGAGGCGGTCACTTGGGCGCTGCCGCCGTTAATGGCCGTCATCAGCGAATTGATCGTGTCGCCCGCGGCGGCCGTGTACGTCGTAGTATTGGTGCCGTCGTTGACCGTGATCGTGTCGCCGACGTTGATGTTCAAGGACGCAAGCGTCGTGGCGGCGGATAGACCCGACACCGTGCCAGTGCCCGAAGCCGCCTTGTCGGGCTGAAGTGTCGCGCCAGTGCCATCGATCTCCGCCGCAATCGGCGCACCCGCGAGGGGATTAGCCTCGAATGAGCTCGGCGTTAAAAGCGACGCAGGCGTGCTCGGCAAGTTGGCTTGATATTGAATCTGCGTGGTCGCCTGAGCCGGCACGAAATTATTATTGAACTGCAGGACCTGTGGGACGCTTCCTACCGGATTGCCGGTGACTGAGTCGACCGGAATGCCCATCAGATAGTAACCCGCACCATTGACCAGGTAGCCATTCTGGTTGGTTTGGAAATCGCCGCGGCGGGTGTAGAAGTCGACGCTGTTGAAGTTAGGTTGATTGTCGGTATATCCCGTCGGTTGAGCGACCACGAAATAGCCGTCACCGTTGATCGCCATGTCGGTCGAGACGGATTCGGTTTGGATCGTCCCCTGCACCGTATTGGTGGACACCGAACTGGCGAAAACACCGCCCGAGGTTTGCTGTCCCAGCGAGGCGGCGGAAACCAGATCCTGAAAGCTGGTATCGGTCTCTTTGAACGCTGTGGTCTGTGAGTTCGCGATATTTCCAGAAATGTTTTGAAGCGCGAATGCCTGTGCCTGCAGACCAGCCACGGCGGAGGTCAATGCATCAAAGATACCCATGACATTATCTCCAACTCGATATCCTACGCGAGGAGGTGCGGGTTCACGCGAGACGGCACCGCTCCGCGCAACAGTTCAGCAAGCACCGTGCCATGTCATTGACCACGACATTTCAATCACTTATCGATCTACCCGCACGAGTTTCCGGTAAGGATGTGCCGGTCTCGCGGCAAATAATGCCGAGTCGTTCCTGCGTTTTATTCCGGTCACGACCGCAAACCGGCAACCCCGACGCCTTGTGAGCGACAAGCTCGACGTGTTTTAATTTCGCGCGAAGGCCAAACTGAACGGATCGTCATGCGCTTTGAAGGCACCAGCGCCTACGTCGCCACCGAAGACCTCAAGATCGCCGTCAATGCGGCGATCGCCCTGGAGCGGCCGTTGCTTGTGAAAGGTGAGCCGGGCACCGGCAAGACCGTACTTGCAATCGAGATCGCCAAGGCGATCGGCGCTCCACTCATCGAGTGGCATGTCAAATCGACCACCAAGGCGCAGCAAGGCCTCTACGAGTACGACGCGGTCACGCGGCTGCGCGACAGCCAGTTGGGCGATGCCCGCGTCAAGGACATCCGCAACTACATCAAGCGTGGCAAACTATGGGAGGCCTTCGCGGCGGACGAGCGGCCGGTGTTGCTGATCGACGAAATCGACAAGGCTGATATCGAGTTCCCGAACGACCTGCTCCAGGAACTCGACCGCATGGAGTTCTTCGTCTACGAGACCGGCGAAACGGTCCATGCACGGCGCCGGCCGATCGTGGTGATCACGTCCAACAACGAAAAAGAGTTGCCGGACGCTTTTCTGCGCCGGTGCTTCTTTCATTATATCCGGTTTCCCGATCCCGATACGATGCGGGCCATCGTCGAAGTGCACTTCCCGGCCGTCAAGCATCGCCTGGTCGCCGAGGCGCTGAAGCTCTTCTACGAAATCCGCGACGTGCCCGGGATGAAGAAGAAGCCTTCGACCTCCGAACTGCTCGACTGGCTCAAGCTCCTGATGGTCGAGGACGTTTCGGCGGAAACGCTGCGCGAACGCGACCCGAAGCGCCTCATCCCGCCACTTCACGGCGCCCTGATCAAGAACGAGCAGGATGTGCACCTGTTCGAGCGGCTGGCATTTATGGCAAGAAGAGACGGCCGCTGATACGGCCTATATGCGGCGCGGCGCAACAGACGCTCGCGGGCAGAGGAAACGAAATGGAGGATGCGCTATGAATGGACTGACGCGTCGCGCGCTGGTCGGTGGTCTTGCAGGTCTCGCCGCCGGCAGGGCCTACGCCGATTCGAACTGGCCTTCGCGCACGATCACGATCATGCATGGCTTCGCGGCAGGCGGGCCGTCCGACATCGTCGCGCGCATCATCGCCGACGGACTCACCAAGGCGCTGGGCCAGTCTGTCATCGTCGAACCCAAGCCGGGTGCCTCCGGCACCAGCGCCGCAGCCCAAATTGCGCGTGCGACACCTGACGGCTATACGCTCGGCGTCATTCCATCGGGGCACGCCACTGCGGCGGCGACATTCGCCAAGCTGCCCTATCGCTCGATCGACGATTTCACCACAATCACGCTGGCGTCGGAATATCCGTACGTGATGGCGGTGAACTCCGACACCGGGATCAAGAGCGTCTCCGAACTCATCAGCGCGGCCCGCGCGCGCTCAACGCCGATGCTGTACGGCACCCCGGGTACCGGCTCGGGGCCTCAGCTCGCCATCGAACTGTTCGCGCTGCAGACGAAAATCAAAGTTCAACACATCCCGTTCAAGGGCAGTGAACCGGCAGCGACCGAACTCGTCGCCGGACGTCTCGATTTCATGATGGATCCGCCGGCGAGTCTGATTGGGTTCATTCGGAACGGCAAACTTCGCGCGCTCGCCGTTTCCAGCGCAAAGCACTATTTCGCCTTGCCGGATACGCCCACCGTCGCCGAAAGCGGGGTTCCGGGTTTCGATGTCACGGCGTGGCAAGGACTGATCGGACCGGCCGGCCTGCCGGAACCGATCGTCAGCCGGCTCAACAAGGAGACCGTCCGCATTCTCAAAGAACCGGCAACGATCGAGCGGCTGCACACGTTCGGCAACGAGCCGGCCCCGTGCAGCCCCGAGCAATTCAAAAAGCGGCTTGCCGACGACATCGCCAAGTGGACGGCGCTTGCCGACGAAATTCACTTTCAAAAGATTTAGAGCAGACAGCGAAGGCCAGTCTTCAGACAAGACCATCGCGAACGAGAACCGGCTTCGCGGTCGGCTTGTTCGCGAGAACGATCACCACAATGGGTGCATATCGAACGAATAGGTGGCGCCGACGCCAAACGTGTACTGGTTCGGCGAACCGCGTTGCGTCACGAGCGGCGAATCCGCCGCATCTCCGGTGAGGCGATCGTATTCGACGAAAACGTGCGCCGCCCATTGCTGATTGAAAAAATACTCAAGCTCCGTGCCTGCACCATATGAATAAAGACCGCCGCCTGCGGTGTAGGCGGTCAGGTGGCCGAGACTTGGCTGCGCAGCATTTGCAGCGGCAGCCTGGTCCGCCGTGATGCTGAAATAGGGACTGACCGCGTTCGAGGATTGCAATTCCACGCGCGGCCCGGCCGACCATCGAAATTGCCCAAACGGAATAACCGCATCCAAAAATGCGTCACCGGTGACCCCGGTCTCGCCGCCAAAGCCTTGGCGAACCTCGGCGCGAAGGCGCAGCCATGGCACCGGCCAGAATTCCGCGAAGCCGCCGGCTTGCAATGCGTAATCGACGTCGGCCAACCCATTCAGCTCGTTATAGGAGGACGAATCGCGTTGCCAGATGATCTTGAAGGCTGGCCCGAGCCTGAACTGGCCGAGATCGATAACGCTGAATCCGAAGCTGTCGCGCGGCCCGAAGTAAGGCGCCGGTGTTCCTGCCTTGCGAACGCTGAAAAGCGGAAGGACAGAAAGTCCAAATCGGCTGTCGGCGGCGCCCGGCCACGCCGGAACAATCCGGGGTTCGGCCCCCACCGTAACGATCCAGTCGGGAGCCGCGGGGGTGTAGGCGGCTGGCGCTGTCGGCGGCGGCGCCGATTGGGGCGGCAGATCAGCCGCGCCGGCTATGCTCGGCAAAGCCGCCGCAGCGAGAGCCGCAATCGCAAGCCGCCATCTGGTCAGGATCATGGTAAGCGCCTCCGCCCGCTTTCAATTCCCCAAAGCGCTCGCAAAGCTTAAAGCAAAAATGTGAACAGAGCGAAAGCGCTAAGGCCGAACTGGGGCAATAAGCTACCTTTGTTGCCCATTTGTTCGATGATTTACGGCCACACTTGCTGAAAGAATATCGTCGGTACCAAGCGGCGGCCATGATTCGGACTAGCGACGCGGGCTTTAGGCCTTGAGATCACGCTTTGGCATCCTCGCGTCGTGTTCTTCGCTTCCGCACCGGCATTGATTCGCGGGCGCCTGAAATGGGAGCTTCGGGACGAACCTCCCTTGCTTCGGCCTGCGGTCCTTCGGCATCCAAGGTCCCAGCCTGTTCCTGGTCCCGAAGAAGCGCCATTTCGCGTTGGCCGGAACTGCGGCGCGCGACTTCGCGGGCGTGTGCGCGGCGCTCTGCGATCGCATCGTGCACGCGCTTGAGCCAAACGCGTATCTGGGAGGCAACCCGGCCGCCAATTCCGCCCGCCCACACCAGTTCGAACGGATTAAACTGTTTCCAGGTTTCATCGGCCTCAACGATGGCGCGGGCGATAATGTTGCCAGCCATAGCGGTGGTGTTGAGGCCGTGGCCGCCGAAGCCGCTCGCGAGCCAGAGACCGGGCCCGAACTCGCCGATTTGCGGCATGCGGTGCAGCGTATTTCCCAGTGTGCCAGACCAGGCATAATCGACGGTGACGTCCCCAAGTTGGGGATAGGTCTTCTTGATGTCGGCCGCGAGCGCACTCACGTAGCGACGTGGATCGCGCTGCCACGCGGTCGACCGTCCCAGCCACATCAGCCGATCATCGCCGACGATGCGGTAGTGATTGTCGGCGAGGTCAGTGTCGCTGACCGCGCCGCGATAACTGACAACCTCGGCGAGGCGCGCGCCGAGCGGCGCAGTCGTGATGACATAGGTCGTGATCGGGACGAGCGTCGTTGCGAGCTGCGGCATAAGCGCGCCGATCTGCACGTTGCCGCAGAGCACAACGTGGGCGGCGCGGAGCCGGGCCCCAGGTGTGACGATGCGCTTACGCACGCCGGCGGGGTCGATCGAAAGCGCCGGCGTTCCCTCGAAAATGCGCGCTCCGTCGCCCTCGGCCGCTGCAGCAAGCGCCAGTGCGTAATTGAGCGGATGGACGGTGAACGCCTGGAGATAATGAACAGCGTTGAAGTAACGCTCGCTACGAAGCACCGAGCGGACGCGTTCGGTCGGCCAGCCCTCGATTTCGCAGCCCAGTTCACCGAGCTGCGCCACGCTGTGCAGAAATTCGTCACCGTCGTCGACCTTGGAGACGTACAGCCAGCCGTCCTGCGAATCGATGCTGGTCATCGCGCCGGACTGAGCCGTCATGCGGACGTAGTCGAGTCCGGCCTGAGATAATGCCCACAGATCCTTGGTCCGCTCGAAACCAACGCGCGCAATCAAGCTGTCAGGTTCGGCGGCGAAGCCCGGAAGCACAAAACCGGTGTTGCGACCGGAAGCGCCGGCGGCAAGACGATCCGCCTCGAGAAGCGCCACGGACCAGCCGTGGCGCGCGAGCTCGCGTGCCGTCGTCAGACCCGCAAGGCCGCCGCCAATGACGCAGACATCGACGTCAAGATCGAAAGCAAGTGGTGGCCGCTGTGGCACGTCCACCATCGTGGCGGCGTACCAACTTTGGCCATAGGCTGTGGTATCGGTGCCAATTCCTGCCATGCTGTTCCGCAGTGTGGAGCGGCAATATGGTAGACTGATGTAGTCGAGAAAGCGACATTGCGGCCATGCGTCGTCTCATGCTGTTGCGCCATGCCAAAACCGAGCGCCCCGAACCCGGCGAGCGCGACCGCGATCGCAAACTCACCAAACGCGGACGCAACGATGCTCCCGTGATCGGCGCCTACATGGCGCGGCATGGACTTGTCCCAGAGCTTGCGGTTGTTTCCCCGGCGAGGCGCGCCCAGGAAACGTGGGACCTTATCGGCCCCGCTTTTTCCAAGCAGCCGCGCGTCGTCAACGACGAGCGAATCTACGACGCCAGTCCGAAGGAACTCGTCGCGCTGATCAGCGAGACCCGCGCTGCACGTTCGCTCCTGATCGTCGGCCATAATCCCGGCCTGCACGATCTCGCGGTCAGGCTGATCGCTTCGGGGGACGTCGAGACCCGCGAGAAGATATCCGAAAACCTGCCGACGTCGGGCCTTGTCGTCATCGATCTGCCATTCGACGACTGGTCGAAGTTGCATGCGAACGGCGGCCGGCTTGAGCGTTTCGTCAGCCCACGCCTGCTCGCGACAGCGACGGACTGATCACTGCGACACCGGAACCCTCGGAGGCTGGCCGTGTACAAGCGCATTCTGGTGCCGATCGATCTCGCCGACGTCGAGCTTGCCAAGCCCGCTGTCGCAACTGCCGTGATGATGGCGCGTGAGTTCGACGGCATGGTCCGCTTGATCAACGTATTGCCGATCACGCCGGTGATGCTGGCCGAATACGTTCCACCTGACTTCGAGGCACAACAACGCGCCTCCGCCGAGGAAGCAATCGGAATCGTCGCCAAGGAAACCGGTCTCGCACCCGACAACGTCTCGACCATCGTGCGGCAAGGCGGCGTCGATCGCGAAATTCTCGACGAAGCGAAGGAAATGAATGCCGACCTCATTGTCATGAGCTCGCACCGCACCGGCATGCGCACCTACTTTCTCGGCTCGAATGCCGGCCATGTGGTGCGCTACGCAACCTGCTCGGTTCTGGTCGTGCGCCAACAATCGGATTGAACCTTAAATCTCCGCAAACAGGCAAAATCGTCCGGCCGTCCATCAAATCAGTTCAAATTGGCCGGCCACTTCGGGCCGGACCCGGTGGCGGAGCATGACAGGTCGGGAATTGTCGCGGCGGGTATTAGTTGATCGACAGATTGAGGGCTTTGACCATTTTGCCCCACTTCTGAACTTCGTCTTTGAACATCGCATCGGCCTGCGGCTGCGATCCGGTGATCGGATCAAATCCAATGCTCGTGAGTTTCGCCTGGACGGCGGGAGACTTGACGATGTCGTTGATCGCCGCGTTGAGCGTCGCAACGATGTGAGGATCGGTTTTCGCCGGAGCAAAGAAGCCGACCCACGAGGCGGCGGTGAAACCCGGGAAGCCCTGTTCCGCGTAGGTCGGCACGTCCGGCACCACCGCGGCCCGCTTGTCGGCTGCGATACCGAGCCCCTTAAGCTTGCCGCCCGCGATCTGCGCCGCCGCGCCGCCGCCGAGTGTAGTCGCCAGCAGATCGATCTGGTTGCCGATCGTCGCATTGATCGCCGGCGCACCTCCCTGGAACGGAATATGGACCGCAGGCACCTTGGCGAGGAACTTGAAAAAATATTCGGCCTCGATATGCGATCCGCTGCCGACGCCGGCAGAACCGAAATTGATGGTCTTGCCGTGGGCGGCCTTGACGAAGTCCGCCAGATTTTTCGCGGGGTTGCTCGGGCTCGTTGCCAAAGCCTCCGGGCTCGACGCCGCGATCGCGACTGTCGTGAAATCGGTCGAAGCGAATTGGTTATCCTTGTGCAGCGTTTCGTTGATGGCCAGCGCCGTTGTGGTTGCCAAGAGCGTATAGCCGTCGGGGGTTGCGCGCGCGACCAGCGCCGCCGCGATATTGCCACCGGCGCCGCCCCGGTTCTCGACCACAATGCTCTGATGCAAGCGCTCGCCCAGCCCCTGAGCGATGAGCCGCGCCAGGGTATCGGCGATACCGCCAGGCGCAAAGGCGACGACGACCGTAATTTTGTTTGCCGGATAGGTCTCGGCCATGGCCGGCGCTGCGGCGGCAACAAGTGTTGAAATGGCAGCTGCCGCAATCGCGCCGCGAACAATATGCACACGCCCCATGTCGCGTTCCCCCTCGTCTTGCTCTGCTTTTTCTCGCCAAACGCCAGTGACCGGCAAACTATTCCATCCTGATGAGAAGGAGACAAGGAGCGTACGCCGGTCGCGTTGCCGCAGCCGAACAGACACGCTCGTTAGCTTGCTCGTGGACCAGCCAATCGCCTGAGATCACCACGCCGATGGCCGCAGAAGTACCTTAGATTGCCGCGCGCAAACGACGACCCGTCCAGCGCACGCGTTCTCGTCAATCGACGGAGATATGTGCGGCCTCGATTACCGGAGCCCATAGTTCGAGGCTGTGGTGTATCAGGTCGCGCATCTCCTCCGGAGTACTGCCGAATGGCTGAGCTTCAAGCGACAGGATGCGGGCACGAATTGCCGGCTCGCGAAATCCTTTTGCGATCGCAGCGGAAACCTTGTCGACGATCTGCTTCGGCGTGCCGGGCGGAGCCGCGACGCCCATCCACGTGTCGGCATAGACGCCGGGCAAAGTCTCGGCGATGGTGGCGACATTCGGATAGTCCTTCAGCCGCTCATGGCTGGCGACGGCAAGCAGCTTGAGCTTGCCGGTATCGATGTTCTGTTTGTTGGCCAGCATGTAATCCGACATGATGTCGATATTGCCGGCGAGCAGGTCATTGATGCCGGGCGCGGACCCCCGATATGGAATCTGCGTCATGCGGAAGTTGCCCTTGAGCATCAACAGCGCCCCGAGCAAATCTCCGGTATTACCCTTGCCCTGGTTGCCGTAATTGACCTTGCCGGGGTTGGCGCGAGCGTAATCGATGAGTTCGCGAAGATTGTTGGCTGGAAATCCCGGACGCGCCACGACGATCAGCGGATACGTAGCAAGCACGCTGATCGGCTCCATCGCGCGCGTGTCGAATGCCGATTTCGCGAACACGAGGTGCGTAATGCTGTAGGTCAGTTGCGGCGCACAAAGCAGCGTGTAGCCGTCCGGCGCTGCGCGCAGCACGGATTCGGTGCCGACGCGGCCGCCAGCGCCACCGGCGCGATTGTCGACCACCATCTGCTGGCCGAGTGCCGCGGAGGCCCGATCGGCTGCAATCCGGCACAACAGGTCTGCGGTGCCTCCCGCCGACAACGGCACCACAAGCGTAATCGGCCGCTCCGGATAGGTCTGCGCGAGTGCCGCGGCCGCAGTAGCGCTGATGATTGCGGCGGCAAGTATTGATCGGCGAAACATTCGGCCTCCCTGTTGGTTTTTCCTAGGCGTTCCCACGCTCCGCTGACAAAAGGCAGCACGCCCGTTGGGCGAAACACACGAGGGACAAAGTCTAGCACGGGAATTCGCGTGATGAGCGAGTACTGTCGGGCAGATGGAGAAAATGCCGCGGGTGGCTCTCGCTATTGGCCCGCGCCATGGTATCGTTTTATCTCAACATCATAGGCCCAAGGTTGTGCCATGCCGCTCGTCGTGAAGCCATTGTCGCCCGCACTGGGCGCCGAAGTTGTCGGTGTCGATCTGCGCAAGGATTTGCAGGAGGAGACGGTTGCCGAGATCGTCGATGCCTGGCATCGCCATCTGGTTCTGCTGTTCAGGGAGCAATCGCTCTCCGAGGACGATCAGATTCGTTTCGCGCAGCATTTCGGCGTTTTGCAGAAGCGCACCCGCCCGCCCGAGGCGCGTAATGAAGACGCGTTCATCCAGCATCCGGAATTCACGATGCTGGTTTCCAACATCCGCGAGAACGGCAAGCTGATCGGCTCGCTGCCGGACGGCGAGATGCATTTCCATTCCGATCAGTGCTACCTGGAGAGACCGGCCAAGGGCACCTTCCTGTATGCCATGGAGGTGCCGTCTGAGGGCGGCGACACGCTGTTTCTCAACATGTACGACGCCTACGACAAGCTACCGGCGGAACTGAAGGCGCGCGTCGATGGCCGCAAGGCGCTCAACGCCTATCTTTACGACTCGACGACACGCAACATGAATGGTTCAAAGCTCGACATGACCGCGCATCCGCACTATGTGCAGCCGGTCGTGCGGACCCATCCCGATACGCATCGCAAGGCGCTCTACGTCAATCGCCTGATGACGTGGAGCATCGAAGGCATGGACGAAACGGAAGGCGGCGCCCTTCTCGATCAGCTCTTCTCGCATATCGAGCAGGATCGGTTCATCTATGCACACCGCTGGAGCGTCGGCGATCTGGTGCTCTGGGACAACCGCTGCACATTGCACGCGCGCACGGATTTCAGCGACAAGGAGCGCCGCATGCTGCGGCGTCATGTCGTCACGGGCGACCGGGCATATTGAACGCATCGGCATCGGTCGGTCCCGGCATTTGAGCCGATATTGTGCTTCCTCCTTGTGGCAGACATGAAGCGCCGTGACTTCATCACCCTGCTCGGCGGCGCAATTGCGCTGCCGCACGCGGCCCGCGCACAGCAGCCGACGATTCCCAGGCCGCTGCGCATCGGCATGGTGCATCCGGTCAGTCCCAAGGGCGTGCCGCCATCGTATGTCGCCTTCTTCAGCCGGCTGCGCGAACTGGGCTACGTCGAAGGCGATACCCTCGCCATCGAATACATCAACCTCGAAGGTCATCTCGAACGCTACGACGAAGCGATGCGGAACCTGGTCGGACGCCGCGTCGATCTCATCTTCGCGCTGGGCCAGGAGGATAATTTGCGCGCGGCTATGGCCGCTACCAGCACGGTTCCGATCGTGATGCTCGCGATCGGTTACGATCCACTGGCGAGGGGCTATGTGTCGAGCTTGGCGCGGCCCACCGGAAACGTCACCGGCATCTACGTACTTTCGATCGAGGCGATCAAAAAACGGCTTCAGCTCTTCAAGGACGCCTTCCCTCAACAGCATGCGGCATTCGGGTTCTGGGACTTTGATGCTGCCGAGGCTTGGCGGGCTGCCGTTGAACTCGGCGCCTTCGCTCGGTATCGCGCTTGCCGGCGTCGAGCTTCGCGACCCGCCCTACGATTACGAGCGTGGATTGCAGCAAGTTGCGCCGGAATTCCGCGGCGCCCTGTTCCTGCCCCCCTCAGCCATTTTTACTCGCGACGCCGCCCGCCTCAGCGCGTTCGCCTCGCGCCACCGGATCGTTTCGTCCTTCGACTCCTCACCGAGATACGTGGATGCGGGCGGAACTCATGTCGTACGGCGCCGACCTTGAGGCGGCGGCACGGCGGGCGGCCGAGTTTGCTGACCAGATCGCGCGCGGCGCTAAACCTTCTGACCTGCCAGTCGAGCAATCGACCCGGTTCACGCTGCGGATCAACCTCAAGACCGCCAAGACTTCTCGGCGTTACCTTCCCGCCCACCTTCCTCGCCACCGCCGACGAGGTGATCGAATGACCCGCCGTTCGCTGCGATGCGTATGTTGCTTATGGAGCTTCTCCGGGCCGCAGCGCATTTGCTGAAAACAAGCGCCATTGAGGCGTGCGCTGCCCAGCGTGCGATCATCCCGCCAGCGCCGCAAGAATGCGAGCCCAGCTGCGGATGCCCTTGTGGAAGCACTTGAGGTCAAACTTTTCGTTCGGCGAATGCACGCGGTCGTCGTCGAGCGCGAAACCGACCATCAGCGTGTCCATGCCGAGCACGCTCTTGAAATCGCCGACGATCGGAATCGAACCGCCGGCGCCGACCGTCACCGCCTTCTTGCCCCACTCCTCGGCGAGCGCGTTGCGCGCCTTGTTGAGCGCCGGGTTGTCAAACGCCACTTCGATCGCCGGATTACAGCCGAAATTACCGAACTCGACAGTGCAATCGGCCGGCAGCCGCGCGCGCACGAACTCACGAAAGGCGGCGCGGATTTTTTCCGGATCCTGCGCACCAACGAGGCGGAAGGAGACTTTCGCGCTCGCCTTACCGGGGATCACCGTCTTGGCACCCTCCCCGGTGTAGCCGCCGATGATGCCGTTGACCTCAGCGGTCGGACGCGTCGAGATTTGCTCGATCAGCATGCGGCCTTTCTCTCCGGCAGGCTCTTTCAAGCCAACCGGACGAAGAAATTTCTCCGGCGTCAGGCCGAGCCCCGCCAGGTCAGCCTTGATGTCGGGCGGCAGTTCGTGAACGCCGTCGTAGAATCCGGGAATGGCGACCGAACCGTCCGGCTTGTGCATCGCTGAAAGAATGTCAGCAAGCACGTGGATCGGATTGCGCGCTGCGCCACCGAACAGTCCCGAGTGCAGATCGCGATCGGCACAGGTGAGCTTCACCTCTTCATAGACGAGGCCACGCAGCGACGTCGTGATCGACGGCGTCTGCGCATCCCACATGCCGGTGTCGCAGACCAGCGCGAGGTCGCGCTTGAGCTCGGCAGCATTGTCGCGGACGAAGCCGAACAGGTGCTTCGAGCCGCATTCCTCCTCGCCTTCGATCAGCATCGTGATGTCCAGCGGCAGCTTGCCCGAAACCGCCTTGAAGGCGCGGCAAGCTTCGACGAACGTCATGGCCTGGCCTTTGTCATCACAGGCGCCGCGCGCAACGATAATCTTGCGTCCGCCATCGAGCGTCTCGATGCGCGGTTCAAACGGCGGTGTCTTCCACAAATCAAGCGGATCGACCGGCTGCACGTCGTAATGGCCGTAGAACAGCACGCGCGGCGCGTGCCCATCGCTGGCGCCGTTACCACTTTTGCCGATCACCACCGGATGGCCTTCGGTCGGTCGAACGCTCGTCTCGAATCCGAGGCCGCGCAGATCGGTTGCGACGTATTCGGCGGCGCTACGGCACTGCGGCGCGTAAGCCGGGTCGGTCGACACCGACTGAATACGCAGGAGGGCGAACAAGCGATCAAGGCTCGCGTCGAGATCACGATCGATGCGGTCGAGGACCGCAGGCAGCGCGTCGGATGCACTCATAATGTCACCGCCTCAATACGCCCCCGAGCGCCCCGCGCACGACAGCCTTGCTGATGTTGCCTGCACTTTTGCTGCCGGTCGACCTCGCAAGCTCCGCCGCCACCTGGGTGGCGACGCCGGCAGCGACCGCGCGCGCGACATTGCGCGCAACATGCTGCGAGGTGGTCAGAACCTGACCGCGCGGCCGGCCAATGCCGAACAGGTTGCAGAACCAGCTTTCGATCCGACGGAAGAAGCCGACTTGGGCGGGAGCCTGGGCCGGCGCCTCGCCCGGCGCGCCCGGCACACCGGCTCCCGGCGACGGAAGCCCACCGCCGGCCTGAAGCCGCTTTTGCAGAATCTCGTAGGCGGATTCCGGATCGACGGCGCTGTCATACTTGCCCTTCACCGGGCTTTTGGCGATCACCGCCTTGCGCTCCTCGGGCGTGACCGGGCCGATACGCGCCGCCGGCGGCCGAATCATCGTCCGATCGACCATCGACGGCGTGCCCGAGCCTTCGAGAAACGAGACCAGCGCCTCACCCTTGCCAAGCTGGGTGATGACCTGCGCGGTATTGAGCTTCGGGTTCGGCCGGAACGTATCCGCCGCTGCTTTGACCGCCTTCTGATCGCTTGGCGTGAAGGCCCGCAAGGCATGCTGCACGCGGTTGCCAAGCTGCGCCAAAACCTTGTCTGGGACGTCGATCGGATTTTGCGTGACGAAATAGACTCCCACTCCCTTCGAGCGGATCAGGCGCACCACCTGCTCCACCTTGTCGAGCAGTTCCTTCGGCGCCTCGTTGAAAAGAAGGTGTGCCTCGTCGAAAAAGAAGACGAGCTTCGGTTTCGGCGGATCGCCGACCTCCGGCAGTTTTTCGAACAAATCCGAGAGCAGCCACAGCAAAAACGTGGCGTAAAGCCGCGGGTTCGACATCAGCTTGTCGGCGGCCAGGACGTTGATATAGCCGCGACCGTTGGGCGCAGTTTGCATGAGATCGGCAATCGATAATGCCGGCTCGCCGAAGAACTTCGTGCCGCCCTGATTTTCCAGCACCAAAAGCTGACGCTGCACGGCGCCGACTGCAGTCGACGCGACGTTGCCGTACCGGGCGCCGATCTCTTTCGCGTTCTTCGACAGGTATGACAGGAGTTCGCGCAAGTCTTTGAGATCGATCAGCCCGGTGCCGTCGACGGCTTTCAAATCGGGATCGTCGTCGGCGTAACGGAAGGCGATGTTGATGATGCCTTCCTGGACATCGTTGAGAGAGAGCATGCGCGAGACAAGAAGCGGCCCCATCTCAAAGATGGTCGCACGGATCGGGTGACCCTGTTCGCCGAACAGATCCCAGAAGATGACCGGAAACTCCTCGGGCTCGTAATCGAAACCCACCTCTTTGGCGCGTTTGACAAGTTCCGGCTTCGCCTCGCCGCGTGCAGCGATGCCGGAGAGATCGCCCTTGATGTCGGCGGCGAAGACCGACACGCCGGCGCGCGAAAAGCCCTCGGCGAGGACCTGCAAAGTCACCGTCTTGCCGGTGCCAGTCGCCCCCGTTGCGAGACCATGGCGGTTGGCGAGAGCCAGCGTGAGAAACTCGTCTGTTGCGCTCTTGCCGACAAAGATTTTTCCGTCTCGATCCGGATTTGTCATGACTCGTGTCCTATTTTCGCAAGCGGCGGCGCCGATCGCGACCGAGAGCCAAGCGCATCAATATCTTATAGTGCCCAGGTCCGGCCATTTCCACTGCCGCGCCTCGTCGCAAAAGCGTTGCACGTTTGCAACGCTTCGCCGACATCGCTGCGTCTGAATAGGTCAAATCGTCCGGATCGCCGTCGATGAACTTGTCAGGCTTTGGGATTTGTACATTATCAGAAGAACCTGCCGCGAGCGCAGGGGTCGAGGGGCTATGGACGAGTTGATCGAACGTCTCGTCGCCAATCTCGGCGTTGACCGAGCGGCCGCAGCGAAGGCCGTCGCTGTCATTCTTGATTTTCTGGTCAGGGAAGGACCAGCCGACAAGGTGCGACCTCTCTTGGCCAAGCTCCCCGGAGCCGACGCCTTGATGCAGCGGGCCGCAAGCGAAAGTGCCGATGGACTCGGCGCGGGCGCCGGCGGATTGTTGGGTGGATCCATGGGTGGGGTGATGGGCGCAGGCATGCGCATGATGGCGGTTGGATTGAGTATGGGGCAAGTGCAAGGCGTCGCGCGTGAAGTGCTCGCGTATTCCCGCGAGAAGGCCGGTGACGATGTGATTGGTGAGACCATCGCCGCAATCCCCGGCCTCGCGCAGTTTGTTTGACGACGAGCGTTTTGCGTTGACGGAGGCCAACGATGCCGTATCCTATTACCGACATTCAGGACATCGGGCCGGATGTGGCCGCGATCCTCAAGTCGGCCGGGATTCGCACAACCCTTGGCCTCCTGCGCTCGGCAAAGACACCCAAACAACGGCTCAAGCTTGCCGAGCGCGTCGGTACTGACGAGAAATGTGTACTCGACTGGGTGACATCCGCCGATCGCCTGCGCGTCAAAGGGATCGGCTGGGAATATTCGGAATTGTTGTGTGCCGTCGGGGTCAGGACAGTCAACGAACTGAAATATCGAAATCCGCAGAAGCTCGTGCAGGCCATGGCTGCCGCCAATGCCAAGCGCAAACTGGTGCGGCTGATGCCGTCGGTGAGCACCGTGCAACGCTGGATCGATGACGCCAAAAAGCTGCCGTCGATGATCTGCTACTGATCGCGCCTATATTTTTGGCTTCCTGCGGCCGCGAAGAGCATCGTCGGCCGCGAACTTCAAATTCGGTTCCGATCAATCTGCGCGGGCAAGCCGCCGCCGATCGGTCACTTCCTTGCGCCGATCGCGAGTCTTATTTTATCGATAGCGTGAATGATGGAAGGCGGAATATTCATGGGCGAGAAAATGGAACTGGAAGGCGCTTGCCACTGCGGAACGGTTCGCTTCCGGGTGAAGTTGTCCGACGGTCTAAGAACCGCGCGCCGTTGCACCTGCTCTTACTGCAGGATGAGGGGAGCCGTCGCTGTATCGGCTGAATTAGGCGACATCGTCTTTCGATCCGGGGAAGATGCGCTGAGCCTTTATCAATTCAACACGGGTGTGGCGGAGCACTATTTCTGCTCCAAATGCGGCATCTACACACACCACCGACGTCGTTCGAATCCCAACCAATATGGCGTCAACGTCGCCTGTCTCGAGGGTATGAGCCCGTTTGACTTCGAAGACGTACCGGTCATCGATGGGATCAGTCATCCAAAAGACGCGGGAAATGACGGTGGATACCACGTCGTTGGCCATCTCCGCTACATTCGTTGCGATCAGCCAACCGGAACGCGCTGACAGCCCCCTCACGGACCGACGTCTTGACTCGCTCCGGGCGACCGCGCAAAGCCACCGTCCAGAGAGCCGCCAGGGACGCCCGACATGGCCAAAACAACGGCCATAAGCTCGACCGATCGCGACGTGCCCGCGCCGCGTCCCGCGCGCGCTGAAGGCGTGTTGGTCCGGTTGATGGCAAATAAGCGCCCCCTGGTCATGGGCGTGCTCAACGTCACGCCGGATTCGTTTTCCGACGGCGGCCGTTTTCTCGATCCGGCGCAGGCGATAGCGCATGCGCATCGGCTTTTCGCCGAAGGCGCCGACATTCTCGATGTCGGAGCGGAATCGACCAGGCCTTACGGCGGCGCGGTCCGCGTTCCCGCCGACGAGGAGCGCGACCGACTCGCGCGCGTCTTGCCTGCCGTCGTCGCGCTCGGTGTTCCAGTCTCCATCGATACAATGAAAGCTGATGTGGCGGCGTGGGCGATCGAGTCCGGCGCCGCGATTGTCAACGATGTCTGGGGCCTGCAGCACGACGCCGGCATGGCGCGCGTTATCGCCGAGCATGGTGTTCCCGTTGTCGTCATGCACAATCGGGAACGTGCCGACCCTGCCATCGACATCATTGCCGACGTCACGTCGTTCTTTGCACGCTCGCTCGACATCGCCGCACGGGCCGGCATCGCGCGCGATAACATCGTTCTCGATCCCGGCATCGGTTTCGGCAAGACGCCCGAACAAAGCCTCACATGCATCGCGCGGCTCGGCACGTGGCGCAGCTTCGGTCTGCCCTTGCTCGTCGGCGCTTCGCGCAAGCGTTTTATCAGCTCCATAACGCCCTCCGAACCCACAGAGCGACTTGGCGGATCGCTCGCGGCGCACCTCCTCGCGGTCGAGAACGGCGCGACAATCGTCCGCGTCCACGACGTCGCGCCAACGGTTCAGGCGCTCGCTGTCGCCGCCGCGATCAGGCGCGCACGATGAGCGACGCGATTTTCGTCAACGGGTTGGTCCTCCACGCCTACCACGGCGTGATGCAACACGAGGGCAAGGTCGGACAGACGTTCAGGCTCGATCTTGTTCTCTCCATCGACCTTTCCGAAGCCTCGCGGAGCGACACGCTGAAGCACACGGTTTCGTACGATGCCGTGGTGAAGACGGCGAGTGAGGCCTTCTGTTCGCGCCGCTACCGGCTCGTCGAGGCGGCCGCCGGCGCTGTCGCGGACGCCGTACTCGATCGCTGCCCCGCCGTTACGCGCATTCGGGTCACTGTTCACAAGCCGCACGCTCCCATCGCCGCCACCTTTGACGACGTGGGCGTGGTTCTCGAGCGCGCGCGCGAATGACGGCCGACATGGTTGAGGCGATCATCGCGCTCGGCGGCAACATCGGCGATGTGCGATCAACCTTCGATCAAGCCATCGCAATGGTGTGCAATGACGAGACCGTACGGCTTCTGGCGCGCTCATCCGATTACCGGACGTCCCCGTGGGGGGTCACTGACCAACCACCATTCGTCAACGCGGTCATCACCGTGGCAACCTCGCTTCCGCCGCATGGTCTCCTTGCCCGAATGCAGCAATGCGAACGCGCCCTTGGGCGCGACCGTGCCCAGGAACTCCGGTGGGGTCCGCGCACCATCGACCTCGACCTCATCGCCTATGGCAATCTCGTTCTAAATGATGGGACTTTGACGCTGCCGCATCCGCGGCTATTCGAGCGCGCCTTCGTCCTCGTGCCGCTCCTCGAGATCGCACCCGATTGCGTCATCGCTGGCATCCGGCTTGGCGACGCCCTCCAACGCATCGATACGAGCGGCGTCGAGAAACTGCCCAATCCGCATGGCGGGGCGACCTAATCGCGGCACGCCACTTGCACGGTTTCACCGAGCATGGCCCTTTCGGAAGACCCTTCCACGGTCCGGTTCATGCTCTGGACGTGTTGGCTTTGGACGTGTTGGCCCTTCCCGGCCACTCATGGCATTTTGAAGCGATGACGGACGCGGAAACCCTGGCCCTTGCCGCCGATTTTCCCCCGGCAACGCGGGACGATTGGAAGAAACTCGTCGACGGCGTCCTCAAAGGCGCGCCGTTCGAGCGGCTCAAGAGCCGAACTTATGACGGACTGACGATCGAGCCCCTCTATGGACGCGATGCCGCCGCGCGCGCCGTGACCGGCAATGTGCCCGGTGCGGCGTGGACACTGACGCAGCGCGTCGATCATCCCGATCCGGCGATCGCCAACGCCCAGGCCTTGGACGATCTGGAAAACGGCGCCACCGGATTGGTGCTTGTGTTCGCCGGTTCGGTCAGCGCCAACGGCTTCGGTCTCGACGCGTCCGCAGCCACGCTCGCGCGCGTCCTCGACGGCATTCATCTCGAGGCCGGCGTCGCGATCGACCTCAATCTCAGCCCGGCGACGCGGCATGCCGCGCGCAATTTCGCTGCGCTGGTGAAAGGCCAGGGAATTTCGCCGGCGTCGGTCGATCTGCGCGCCAGCATCAATCCGATCGGCGGCTTTGCCGCCACCGGTGGCGCCCCGCGACCCTGGCAAGAGCTCGCACCATATTTCGCCGCGATGATCGGCGAATTGGCCGCCGACGGTTTCCGCGGGCCGTTCGCGGTCGCTGATGGGCGGATTATTCACAATGCTTGCGGGTCGGAGGCGCAAGAGCTCGCTTTCGCGCTGGCGAGCGCCGTCGCTTATCTGCGCGCGCTCGAGGCGAGCGGCATGGCGCTCGAAACGGCGCGCGATGCGATCTATTTCCGGCTGTCGGCCGACGCCGACCAGTTTTTGACCATGGCCAAATTCCGCGCGGTGCGAAAGCTCTGGGCGGGCGTCGAGTCCGCCTGCGGGCTTGCGCCGAAGCCCACAATGATCGCCGCTGAAACTGCGTGGCGCATGATGAGCAGGTGCGATCCTTATGTGAACATGTTGCGTACGACGATTGCGGTCGCCGCTGCCGGTCTCGGCGGTGCCGACACCATCACGGCGCTGCCGCATACCGCGCCGCTCGGCCTCCCTGACGCGTTTGCCCGCCGCGTCGTCCGCAATACCCAGCTTGTCTTGTTGGAGGAATCCAATCTGGCGCGCGTCGCCGATCCTGCCGCCGGTTCGGGCGCGTTGGAAGCTATCACGCAAGAGCTTTGTTCTGCGGCATGGTCGCAGTTCCAAGCCATCGAAAGTGCGGGCGGCGTGTGGTCTGCGCTCGAAAACGGGATGATCCAGCAAAAAGTCGCGGCGGTGCGCGCCGAACGCCAAAAAGCCGTCGCCCATCGCAAGGACGTCCTGACCGGCACCAACGAATTCCCCGACATCCACGAAAGCACGCCCGCAGTTCTTGACGTCAAGCCGCAGGCGCCGCCGAACGAAGGTGCGACGACCGTTACGATCGAAAAGCTGCCGCGCGTCCGGCTTGCCGAGCCCTTCGAGCAGCTCCGCGACACCTCGGACAAAATCCTTGCCCGGAGCGGCGCGCGGCCAAAAGTCTTCCTGGCCAATCTCGGTGCGCCGGCGGACTTCACCGCTCGCGCGACGTTCGCCAAGAACTTTTTTGAGGCCGGCGGCATCGAGGCCGTCAACAATGACGGCTTCTCGCCATCAAATCACCAGGCAGCGGAGCAAACAACCGATATCACGGCACTCGCGGCCGCCTGCAAATCCGCGAAGACCGCGCTGGTTTGTCTGTGTTCCTCGGACAAGATCTATGAGAAAGAGGCTAGCGCCGCAGCGCAAGCGCTCAAGACGGCGGGTGTCCGCCACATCTATCTTGCCGGGCGGCCGCGCGAACGTGAGGCCGATCTTAAGGCGGCAGGCGTTCAATCCTTCATTTACGAGGGTTGCGATGCGCTGGCGACTTTTCGCGCTGCTTACGATATCCTAGTGGAGCGGATTTGACATTCGCTATCCAGCTAGCCGCAAATCGGCGAGGCGAATGTCAAATCCAAAGCTCCACTAGGACTCATAATTGCTAGTGGTCCTTTGATTCTAACATTCGCAAGATGGCCTGCCGAACCGGGATTCGAATGTTAGAATTGGACCACTTGGGACGTGAAAGCGGGTGACCGGATGAGCCGAATCCCGAACTTTTCGAACATCGCATTCGCCGATCGACCCTCTGCGGCTCCGGCGGAGGCCGCGCCGTGGCTCACGCCGGAGGGCATCGCGGTCAAACCGACCTACAGCGCCGACGATCTCAACGGCATCGATTTCCTCGACACCTATCCCGGCATCGCGCCCTACCTGCGTGGCCCCTACCCGACCATGTACGTCACCCAGCCGTGGACGATCCGGCAATATGCCGGCTTCTCGACGGCCGAGGACTCCAACGCCTTCTACCGCCGTAATCTCGCGGCCGGCCAGAAGGGCCTGTCGATTGCCTTCGATCTCGCCACCCATCGCGGCTACGACAGCGACCACCCGCGCGTCTCCGGCGATGTCGGAATGGCCGGCGTCGCGATCGATTCGATCTACGACATGCGCACACTGTTCTCGGGCATCCCGCTCGACCAGATGTCGGTGTCGATGACCATGAACGGCGCGGTGCTGCCGGTGCTCGCGCTCTATATCGTCGCGGCTGAGGAACAAGGTGTGCCGCCGGAAAAACTTGCGGGCACGATTCAGAACGACATCCTCAAGGAATTCATGGTGCGCAACACCTACATCTATCCGCCGAAGCCGTCGCTGCGCATCATCTCCGATATTTTCTCCTACACCTCGGCGCATATGCCGAAGTTCAACTCGATCTCGATCTCCGGCTACCACATGCAGGAAGCGGGAGCGACGGCCGATCTCGAACTCGCCTATACGCTCGCCGATGGCGTCGAGTACTTACGCGCCGGGCTTGCGGCGAACCTTGCGGTTGACCGCTTCGCGCCACGGCTGTCGTTCTTCTTCGGCATCGGCATGAACTACTTCATGGAGATCGCCAAGCTTCGTGCCGCACGGCTGCTATGGGCGAAGCTGATGAAACAATTCGAGCCGCGCGACGCGCGCTCGCTGTCGCTGCGCACTCATTGCCAGACGTCTGGCTGGTCGCTGACCGCGCAGGATGTGTTCAACAACGTGGTGCGCACCTGCATCGAGGCCATGGCGGCGACGCAAGGGCAGACACAATCGCTGCACACCAACGCGCTCGACGAGGCGCTGGCGCTGCCAACTGATTTTTCCGCCCGTATCGCGCGCAACACGCAGATCGTTCTGCAACGGGAAAGCGGCACCACGCGCACGATCGATCCGTGGGGCGGATCGTTCTACGTCGAGCGGCTGACATACGATCTCGCGCGCCAGGCCTGGGGCCATATCCAGGAAGTGGAATCGCTCGGCGGCATGACACGCGCGATCGAAGCGAGTTTGCCGAAACTGCGCATCGAGGAAGCCGCGGCACGGACGCAAGCGCGCATCGATGCCGGCGTGCAGGCGGTCATCGGCGTCAACAAATTCCGGCCGCAGAACGAGGCGCCGATTGACGTGCTTAAGGTCGACAATGGCGCAGTGCGGCAATTGCAGATCGACAAGATCGGCCGCCTCAAGCGCGAACGCGATCCAAAGGCCGTTGCCGAAGCGCTCGCAGCGCTCACGCGTAACGCTGCGGGCGGCAATGGCAATCTCCTGGCGCTCGCCATCGACGCCGCGCGCGCCAAAGCGACTGTCGGCGAAATATCGTTGGCGCTGGAAGAGGTCTTCGGCCGCCATCGCGCCGAGATCAAAACCATCTCCGGCGTCTACAAGCGGGAGGTCGGCATGTCGGACGCCGTCGCACGGGTACAAAAACTCGTCGCCGAGTTCGAGGACAACGAGGGTCGCCGCCCCCGTATCCTCGTCGCCAAGATCGGCCAGGACGGCCATGACCGCGGCCAGAAGGTGATCGCGACGGCGTTCGCCGACCTCGGTTTCGACGTCGATATCGGCGCCTTGTTCGCGACGCCGGCCGAAGCCGCGCGCCAAGCGGTCGAGAACGACGTCCACATCCTCGGCATATCCTCGCTCGCCGCCGCGCACCTGACGCTGGTGCCGGAACTCAAGGCCGAACTCACGAGCCAAGGCCGCGGCGACATTATGATTGTCGTCGGCGGCGTGGTGCCGCCGCAGGACTATGAGGCGCTCAAGGCCGCCGGCGCCGAGGCGATCTTTCCGCCCGGCACCGTGATCGCCGAAGCCGCCGAGGCACTCCTGCACACCCTTAACCGCCGGCTGGGACATTCCAAAGTCGCGGCCGAGTGATTCCGTCGTCATTCCGGATTGCCGCGCAGCGGCAAGTCCGGAATCCATAATCACAGGTCAACGAATATGGATTCCGGGTCCGCGGGCTTTCGCGCGCGCCCCGGAATGACGTTACCCCGCAACACTCGCCCACGTCTTCGCCAGGTTTTCGGCCCCGCGCAGCGACACCGCGAAAATCGTGTAGGTGGGGTTCGAGGCGCCTTCGGTGGGGAAGATGCAGGGCCCTGCCATCCACAAATTTGGCACCTCGTGGGTCTGACCGTAGCTGTTAGTCACGGAATTCTCCGCGCTGGTCCCCATGATCGCACCGCCGTGCAGATGGCTTGTCGGCATGACGGGGCCCTTGCCTGACCAGGACTCTTTGGCGTTCGTCGCCTTGGCGACTTTGAGGCCCTGCTCAAAGTTCGCGTTCCACAGTGCGACCGCATCGTCATCGAAACTGTGGATGAGCCGCGCCATCGGCAACCCGTATTCGTCCTTGTCGCTGACCAGTTCCACGCGATTCTCGATATTCGGCAGGTCTTCGCCGAAGATCGTCATGTGCGTCAGTCCGCGCGCGGCCCGCTTCATGAAGGCGGCGAGTTCCGCCCCGAACAGATCACCGCGCGCCTGCGCGAAGTCGCTCATCTTGTGCGAGGCGCCGGCCGAGATGAACGAACTGCCGAACGCCTTCGGATAACTCGTCTTGGCATAGCGGTCGTACGACATGAACTGCGCGCCGACCGTGCCCAGGTGCGGCGTGATGTCCTCGTCGAACAGCGCCAAGGTGCCGGCGATGTGATGCGTCATCATGAACTTACCGACAAGCTCATTCTTGTTGGCAAGGCCCTTCGGGTGCTTGTCGGTCACCGAGTTAAGCAGGATGCGGGGGTTCTGCGCTGACCAGGCAGCAAGCACGACGACGCTCGCTTCCTGGACTTGTCTCTCCTTCTTCGCGTCATAGTACTCGACGCCGATGGCGCGCGTACCGTCCTGATTGGTCAGCACGCGGGTGACATTGCTGAGTGCACGCACCTCGGCGTTGGCTTTTCTCGCCTCGGCGAGATACGTCACCACCGGATTGGCGAGCGCCCCGATCGGACAGCCCACCGCGCACCAGCCGTCATAGATGCAGGCGTCCCGGCCCTTGAACGGGACCGAATTCATCCCGTTCGCCATCGGCACCATGTGGATGCCGTTGGCCTCGGCGCCCTTGAGCCAGACTTCACCCGCAGGAAACGTTTTCATCGGCGGCATCGGATACGGCTTGCCGGCCGGCCGCCATTTTTCTTCCGCCTTGGCATCGCCCGAAACGCCGATATCTTCGGCCACCTTGTCATAGAATGGCGCGACGTCTTCATACGCGATCGGCCAATCGTGGCCGCGGTTGTGCTCGCTTTTCATCCTGAAGTCGGTCGGCAGGTAGCGCGGGAATTGCGCAAAGTAGTGCAGCGCCGCGCCGCCGACCGCCCACGCCCCTTGATTGGCATAGGCGAACGGATTCTTGCCGCCGAGCAGGATCGGGCCACCGGCAGGCTTGAGCCGCCGTCCCCAGATATCCGAGCTGATCAGATCCGTCAGCGGCCGGTCCGGACCATTGTCGAGCACGACCACTTTCTTGCCGGCCTTGGCCAACACCGAAGCATAGACCGACCCCGAGGCGCCCGAACCGACGACGACCACATCGACTTTTTCATTTGCCATGGCGCTCGCTCCTCACCATTTCTTCGTCGGCGCGATATGGGGCATGTAGGGCACGCCGAGCGCGGCGTAGCCCTCCATGGTGTTGTAGACGACGTCGACCGCGTCGCTGCGCAGGACCGTATACACAAACGAGCCCCCCGGACCCTGCCAGCCGTCGATCTTGTTCTGCCGCATCAGAGCGACGAACGCGTGCTGCTCGTCGGGCGTGAGCTCCGCGAACTTCTTGCCCTTGGTCTTGTCGCTCGCCTTGTCGACGGCGCCGATCGCGGCGCGATAAAAGTTCGCGAAAGGCGGCCGGACATTCAGGATGCGCGCCTGAAGCAGCGCCTCCTCCGCCGGTATCGAAATCTGCTGATCGACGAAGTTGGTGATGCCCGCCTCTTTGGCGCCGGGCACGAGCGTCTCGCCGATAGCGTCGAGCGTTGCCGCCTGATCGGCGGTCAATGTCCGCAACGGCACACCCTCGGCGCGCGCCTGGCGCGGCGTCAGTAATACCTCGACGCCGCCTACCGTAAAGGCAAACGCGCCAATTCCCGCGCCCTCAATGAAGGCGCGCCGTCCAATGCCGGTCATGACGTCTCCTCCCGAATGTGTCGCGACGTGTTGTCGTCGTCTTGCGCTGCGCGTCGGCAGGCTTGGCAAATTCAACGCTCGATCGGCGGACGAATCAAGCGACGTTTGGCGGCGGAGCCGCCCGCGACAGTTATTTCGGAACGGCCATGGTTTTGATCCGCATCAATAACTAGGTCGCGGATGATGCGATGCTGTGCAGCGAAAGATCGCGTGCGCAGACCGATTGCGACAGCGCTTTGGATCAAAACGTGGAGTTACAAAATGACGAAGTTGCCGCACGACGCTCTGGTTTTTGTCGGCGATGGCCGCAAGGCGCTTTTTCTACGCAACGTCGGCGACGAAAAATTTCCCGACTTGCGGACCGTGCAGGTCTTTGCCGACGAAAACCCGCCTACTCACGAGCAGGGCTCCGACCGGCCGGGGCGCGGTGTTGAGAGCGGAGGAACCCATCGGCGCAGCAGTGTGCAACAGACCGACTGGCATCAGCTTGAAGAGCACCGTTTCGTCGAGCGCGTCGCCGCCGCTCTCGAGGACGTGGTGCGAAAGCGCGATGTGCCCGCCCTCATCATCGCCGCTCCCCCGCGCGCACTGGCCGATTTGCGGCGCGCCTTCCACGCCGACGTCAAGGCGCGGATCGTCGCCGAGGTCGGCAAGGATCTGACCAAGCACACCGTAGACGACATCGCCGCGCATCTGCTCGGGTGAGGTCTCCGGGCCCCATCAATCAGCCTTGGTCAATCAGCCTTGGTCAATCGGCCTTGGCCTCATGCGGAGCGGCGACCGGTGAGGCGACCGGCACGGGGCGTGGTCCCGGCCGCGGCCTCGAGCCATTCAGCGAGTTGAGGAACGAGCGGAACATCGGGTGGGTCTTGAGCGCATCGCGGCCCGCCTCGATGAGCATTTCGACCTGATCCGGCGGCAGCCGGAACCGCGTTTCGACCGCATTCAGCGCGGCCGCGCGCTCCGGACCCAATTGATCGAACGCGATACGGCCGATGTAGAATTTGACGTCCCGGCAATTCCAGCCGGCCGGCGCGCCGAGCCTGTGACGTTCGGCTTCGGAAAGGCCGCAGCGCCACCTGATCAGCGAATCTTGCCAATCGTCCATCGTGCCTTGGAACGCCGCATAGCTGCCGAGTGCGCCGGCGCCTGTCGCCGTATCGGACGCCGCGGTGATGAGATCGACGCCGGACGGACCCGAAACGGTCTGCGCCCATTTGCCCGCCGGCGCCCGGCCGGAATCGACGACCATGAACAAAAGCCGCCGCAGCTTGACCGCTTCCTCGGGGTCGAGGGGGCCGTAGGGCGTTTTGTTGGCCAGCCGCGTGATCGTAAAACCCGCCAACCCGTAATTGTCGACGAGCCCGCCGTCGAGCAGCTTCACATACTTGACCTCGCCGGTGCGGTAACGCTCCAGCGCATCCGCATAGGACTGGAGCAGCGGCTCGGCATTCGGGTTGCGCCGCACGCGCTGCACCCACTCCGGCAGCGCGATCGGACAGCCGCCCGGATAGTTCTGAATGACAATGGGAGCAAAGACCACCGGCACCGCGGCCGATGCCGCGACGGCAAGCGAGATCGGGTAGCTCGTCAGGTCGCTGCACAGCGCGCTGAACGTCACGGGACTGAAAAGGAAAGCCGTACGGTCATAGATGTCGGAGGCATTGATCCAGACCGTCGGCCGCCGGTTCCTGAGCAGTTCCCGGTACGTCGCGTGATTGAACAGGTGAGCGTCGAGCCAGTGCGGGAACTGGGTGGAATCGTTGACGCCGCCTTGCAGCCCGCGCGCGATATTGGCGAGGCTGAGATTGGTCTGCAGTCCGTCCTCGGCGTTGGCCAGCAGAAAGCGCTGCTTGAAATCGCCCATTGCGGCGCGTTTCTTGAGCCCATAATAGGCGGCAAGGACCGAGCCGCCCGATACGCCCGAGATGAAATCGATGTGATCGAGCAGCGACATCGTTCCGGTGCGCGTGCGCACGTGCGTCTCGTCGAAACCGGTCAGCACGCCGTAGGAGAATGCCGCTGCTCGCGTGCCGCCGCCCGAAAAGGTCAGCGCGATCTCCATGTCGTCGTAATTGGGTTCGACGTCAGGGGCGAGCGCGGCTTCGACCTTCGCGGCGTTCGTCGTAAGCGGCTGATTGATCGGGTCGTTGCGGATGACTTGGGCGCAGCCGACCACGAGGGCGGCACAGGCCACCATGCACCCTGCGCGGATTAAACGCTGGACCCGACTGCACAACATTAACGAAAGGTTATCGCGGTCCCCCTCCCAGCCCGTCAAGCAATCCGAGCGAACGGAAAAAGTAAGACTTCTTTAAGGTTAATAGCAATTTCCCGCGATCATCCCATTGATCGGCAGCCCCGAACCAGCCTCCACGCTCCCGATCGGAGGCGGCGGCGTGTTTGCGGCGAGACTTGCGGCGTGCCCGGCAGCGCGACTCGTTTCAGTCCGATCCTCTCGGGGATTCAATGCTTTACGAGCGGTGTTGAAACTCGAATGGTGCAAAAGCGCGATGTTATCGGAGTGTTTCACTCAGAATCAGTGGAAAACCCGCGCCAATGCGTGACAGGACGGTGACTGTCTCGGCTCGCCCGAGCCTGGTGACGGCTCCGCCGAGCGCGATTTCGGAGCGGCATGAGGGCCGATCAGGCTTTCCTGGCGGCGCCAATGTGCACGGAACTCACAGTGCCCCCGACCGCCTCCTTCCGGATTCTGCCCCGATATCCGATACTTGCGCGTCCCCTCTCCGATTCGTCCCCACTATCCCCACATTTAGTGGTTGATTCAGATTTTTGTACTAGGTCTTGACGGGCGCAACGAGCTTGTCCTAGCTTTCGAAAGTTCGGCGCGCGGGTAACGAAGTCGGCCGGGCTCTCCAAAAAGGGGTTACGGGGTTGCTCCGCGCTGTCGTCAGCGCGGGCGCGGGTCCGCTTGCCTCTGCGGGGTACCAGGACTCGTAACAGGGGCCTTTGCCGTAACGACGTCCGGACCACGAGCCGGACGCGGTGGGTGTCAGGGCAGCAGTAAGGGGAGTCAGGCGTGGGCCAAATTCATGGTTCCGCGTCGCGGGGAAACTGTCGGCGGCCTATATTAAGCGGGTATTCCGCTGGGTCGCCGCCAACAGAAACTTGAGACTAGAAAGGGGCAGAGAATGCGGATTGAGCGGCGCTACACCAAAGAGGGACAATCGCCATACGCGGAGATCGTCTTCCGTCTCGCAACGAGCGAAATCCGCAATCCGGACGGCTCGATCGTCTTCCATGCCGATGACGTCGAAGTGCCGAAGGACTGGTCGCAAGTCGCCTCCGACGTGCTGGCGCAAAAGTATTTCCGCAAAGCCGGTGTGCCCTCCCGCCTGAAGAAGGTCGAGGAGGAGAGCGTTCCCTCGTGGCTGTGGCGCAGCGTTCCCGATGACGCGGCACTCGCGGCGCTGCCGGAGAAAGAGCGCTTCGTCGGCGAGACCTCCTGCAAGCAAGTGTTCGACCGGCTCGCCGGCACCTGGACCTACTGGGGCTGGAAGGGCGGTTATTTTTCCACCGAAGCCGACGCGCAGGCGTTCTTCGACGAGCACCGCTACATGCTGGCGATGCAGATGGTGGCGCCGAATTCGCCGCAATGGTTCAACACCGGTTTGCACTGGGCCTACGGCATCGACGGCCCGAGCCAGGGCCATTTCTACGTCGACTACAAGACCGGCAAGCTGGTGCAGTCCGCCACCGCCTACGAGCATCCGCAGCCGCACGCCTGCTTCATCCAGTCGATCGCGGACGACCTCGTCAACGAGGGCGGCATCATGGACCTGTGGGTGCGCGAGGCGCGGCTGTTCAAATACGGCTCCGGCACCGGTTCGAATTTTTCCAAGCTGCGCGGTGAAGGTGAAAGATTATCCGGCGGCGGCAAGTCGTCGGGCCTGATGAGCTTTCTGAAAATCGGCGATCGCGCGGCGGGCGCCATCAAGTCGGGCGGCACCACGCGCCGCGCCGCCAAGATGGTGATCCTCGATGCCGACCATCCGGACATCGAGCAGTTCATCGACTGGAAGGTGATCGAGGAGCAGAAGGTCGCCAACCTCGTCACCGGCTCCAAGATCAATCAGAAACATCTGCGGTCGATCTTAAAGGCTTGCGTGAACTGCGAGGGCTCGGGCGACGACTGCTTCGATCCGGAGAAGAACCCGGTGCTGCGCCGCGAGATCAAGGCGGCGCGCAAGAACCATGTGCCGGACAATTACATCCGCCGCGTGATCCAGTTCGCCAAGCAGGGCTATACCGACATCAACTTCCCGATCTACGACACCGATTGGGATTCGGAGGCCTACCTCACGGTCTCGGGCCAGAATTCCAACAACACGGTGCGGATCACCGACGAGTTCCTCAAGGCGGTCGAGGCCGACCGCGACTGGGATCTGTTCTGGCGCACCAAGGCCGGCAAAATCTCCAAGACCATGAAGGCCCGCGATCTGTGGGAGAAGATCGGCTACGCCGCGTGGGCGAGCGCCGACCCGGGCCTGCAATTCCACACCACCATCAACGACTGGCATACCTGCCCGGCATCGGGGCCGATCATCGCCTCGAACCCGTGCTCGGAATACATGTTCCTCGACGACACGGCGTGCAATCTCGCCTCGCTCAATCTGCTCGCTTTCAAGCGCGAACTCGGCAACAGCGGCCCCGGCGTCGATTACGACGTCGAGGGCTACGAGCACGCCGTGCGGCTGTGGACCATCGTGCTCGAAATCTCGGTGCTGATGGCGCAATTCCCGTCGCGCGAGATTGCGCAGCGCTCGTTCGACTTCCGTACGCTGGGTCTCGGCTACGCCAATCTCGGCGGCCTCTTGATGTCGTCGGGCATTGCCTACGACTCCGACGCCGGCCGCGCGATCTGCGGCTCGCTGTCGGCGATCATGACCGGCATCGCCTACGCCACCTCGGCCGAGATGGCGGCCGAGCTCGGCACCTTCCCGCGCTTTGCCGAGAACCGCGACGCCATGCTGCGGGTGATGCGCAATCACCGCCGCGCCGCCTACGGCGAACGCACCGGCTACGAGCAGGTGGCGACGCCGCCGGTGCCGCTCAACCACAAGGCCAATCCGGACCAAAAGCTCGCCGAGCACGCCAAGCTCGCCTGGGATCGCGCGCTCGAACTCGGCGAAGCCCACGGCTATCGCAATGCGCAGGCGAGCGTGGTCGCGCCGACCGGCACGATCGGCCTGGTCATGGACTGCGACACCACCGGCATCGAGCCCGACTTCGCGCTGGTCAAGTTCAAGAAGCTCGCCGGCGGCGGCTATTGGAAGATCATCAACCGCGCCGTGCCGGCTGCGCTGCGCAAGCTCGGCTACAGCGAAGCGCAGATCGCCGAGATCGAGGTCTATGCCGTCGGCCATGGCTCGCTCGGCCAGGCGCCGGGGATCAACCACGCCTCGCTGAAAGCCAAAGGCTTTACGCCCGAGGCCATCGAGAAGGTGGAGAAGGTGCTGCCGACCGCCTTCGACATCAAATTCGCCTTCAACAAATGGTCGCTGGGCGTCGACTTCCTTCGTGACGAGCTCGGCGTCGACGCCGAGGATTTGGCGGCTCCAAGCTTTGACCTCCTCGCCCATCTCGGCTTCACCAAGCGCGAGATCGAGGCGGCGAACATCCACGTCTGCGGCGCCATGACGGTCGAGGGCGCGCCGCATCTGAAGCCCGAGCACTACGCCGTGTTCGACTGCGCCAATCCGTGCGGCCGCATCGGCAAGCGCTATCTTTCGGTCGACAGCCACATCCGCATGCTGGCGGCGGCGCAGCCGTTCATTTCGGGCGCCATCTCCAAGACCATCAACATGCCGAACGAGGCCACGGTCGAGGACTGCAAGGCGGCCTATGTGCTGTCCTGGAAGCTCGCGCTCAAAGCGAACGCGCTCTACCGCGACGGCTCGAAACTCTCGCAGCCGCTGCAATCGCAGCTCATCAGCGAGGACGACGAGGACGAAGACGTCATCGAGGCCTTCGTCGAGAAGCCGGCCGCGGCGCGCGCCTCGGCGCTCGCCGAAAAGGTGGTCGAGAAGGTCGTCGAGCGCATCGTCATTATGCGCGAGCGCGAGCGCATGCCCGACCGCCGCAAGGGCTACACCCAGAAGGCCGTGGTCGGCGGCCACAAGGTCTATCTGCGCACCGGCGAATACGACGACGGCAGGCTCGGCGAGATCTTCATCGACATGCACAAGGAAGGCGCGGCGCTCCGCTCGCTCCTCAACAACTTCGCCATCGCGGTATCGCTCGGCCTGCAATACGGCGTGCCGCTCGATGAATATGTTGATGCCTTCACCTTCACGCGGTTCGAGCCGGCGGGCCCTGTGCAAGGCAATGACTCGATCAAATACGCCACCTCGATCCTCGACTACGTGTTCCGCGAGCTTGCGGTGAGCTACATGGAGCGCTTCGACCTCGCCCACGTCGACCCGACCGAGACCGGCTTCGACGCGCTCGGCAAGGGCGTCGAGGAAGGCAAACCCGGCACCGAGACGCGTTACGTGTCGAAGGGTCTGACCCGCTCGCGCACCGACCGCCTCAAGGTGATGCAGGGCGGCTCGGAATCGTCACCCTCCCCTGCAGGGGGAGGGTCGGCCGGCGAAACCGGCCGGGGTGGGGTGACCTCGAAGGTCACCGCGCTGACCTCCATCGGCGCGCGCGGCGAAATCGCGGGCTCTGCCGCGCTCAAAGCCGAGCCCGAGCCAAGACTCTCGCCGGCGCAAGCGCTCGAGCAGCTCAACTGGTCCGACGCGCGCACTCACGCCAAGCTTGCCGCCGCCGAAAAACGCGCCGAAGCGCGCGCCAAAGGCTACGAAGGCGAAGCCTGCGGCGAGTGCGGCAACTTCACTTTGGTGCGCAACGGCACCTGCATGAAGTGCGACACGTGCGGAAGTCAACGACGGGGTGTTCGTAAGTCGCTTAAAACGTCCATATATCTACGCTGAGCGCGCTCGAATGGATCGACGCAGCCGGGCATTTCAAGACCCCGTTCCGAAGCGCGAGTCGAAGCGCATCAAAGCGTGGCCGTCTTCCGATTTAGTCAACAGCCCGTTCTTTATAGGCTCATAACGTTAGCTCAGTCATTAGTTGCGGCAGTGCATAGCTTCGACGTAGCCATCGAGCAACGAAGTTGGAATTTAAGCAGCTAATGTCGCGAATATCGCGACATGGAGGTTCTGAACTCTAGATCGCTTCAAGATAAAGAGAGCCGCGAACTGGTCTTAACACGAACGTTGATTGAAGAGCGTGCAAACAGGTACCTCACAACGTCGAGATGATGACCAAATCCGCTCGACTTTGACGAATTTCTCCGCCGACTAAGACGAATGGATGTTTACCGAATCGTTGCGGATTCCGCGACGCTGATCATGCCATCACTTCGAGCCAAACATATCGGAACGAAAGCGCAGAATTGATGCTCGTGACAGACGTATATCGGAGCTCAAGCATTGGGATAGATCACTATCATTTCAGCCATTGTGACGAATCGCTCAGCCTCCTAACCTTCACTCACGAGCGCAAGAGATAGCTTCTCCGCACAAGCACGATTCGAAAGGTCCATGTATCGCGGAGACGGATGCAGGCTCGACAGGTAGGTGCAGCACCATGCCCCATTTCATCGAGCGAATTTTACGACTGATCCGCGCACCCAATATTCAAAGTCGCTTCGGACTTAGTGCTTCTGCGCGGTGCACAGCCGCGAGACGCTGTCCAGAATATGTCGGCAGAGTACAGCCTTCCGCGACGTTACCGGCAAGTGAGATGATTCTCTGGCGAAGCAGCGTCGCGAAGATCACTCTGTTACGAACGCGGTGCCCCGGACATAGTGCCCTCACCTCACGCAAACGGATACCCCGAAGCGCCGGCGTCGGCACGCATGTAGCAAGCGTAGCCCGGATTGGGTGAAATGAAATCGGGGCCAAGCCTGACGCCGCAAATGCCAACCTCATCCTGAGGCGCCCGCGCGCAAGCGCGGGCCTCGAAGGATGCATTTGCGACGCCTCGGCCATCACCCTTCGAGGCTCGCCGACGGAATGTCGGCTCGCACCTCAGGGTTTGGTGCTCAAATTATCAAGCAGTGAAGCGACCAAACAGCTCAAGCCGAAGGTTCTTCGAAGCTGCATTCGCAAGACGCCTCGGCCCGCTCATCGCTCCAAGATGAGCTGGCCGAACATAACGCGCCGAATGATATCGGCGAAACGCCTCATGATAGGCGGCTACGAACCAATGCGAGGCGGAATTGAGCCGGTCATCAAGTCGTGGGCTTGCGCGCTGCAGCGACGAAAATCGCTTTGCCACTCGCAAACAGGTCGATAGCGCGTAGAACGGATAGCGTAGCGTATTCCGCCGATCAGAGGACGTGCTAAACTACCATCATGAAAACAAAACTGCTCAATCAAGCGCTTGAACGGGTCGAGACTTGGCCGGCAGAGGCGCAAGACCAGCTTGCCGAGATCGCGCTCGATCTTGATGCCGCGCTCAAGGACATCGTTTACGAGCCCACAGATGAAGAGCTTCAGGGCATCGACCGCGGTTTGCGCGACGCCAATCAAGGACGCTTTGCGACGGATGCGGAGGTCGAGGCGACGTTCGCCAAATTCCACCGCCGATGAAGGTCATCTACACCCCTGCTGCGCTACGGGACCTTGACGAGATTGCCGATTGGCTTGCGGCCCACCATCCGACATTCGCTCCTGCCGTCGGGCACCGAGTCCGAAGTGTGGTCGCACATATTGGGCGTTGGCCTGAGAGCGCACCGCGCTCAGCCAAGCGTCCTGACGTGCGAGTTGTGCCTGTTGGCCGTTACCCCTACAGAATATTTTATCGGATTACCGGCGACGCCGTTGAAATCTTGCACGTTCACCACACGTCACGACAGCCGTGGGATGAAGAGGAATGATCGAATGCCCCGGATTTCGCTTCGCTTTCATCCGGGCTGCACTGTCGTCATTGCGGGCGATAGCGGAGCCCGTAGGGCGGATTGCCGACGGCGTAATCCGCCGCCCGCTGCGATCGATGGCGGATGACGCTCCGCTAATCTGTCCTATGACCTACTCATGTCATTGTCATCATCCGCGAAGGCGGATGATCCAGTAATCACTGTTCCGCACGAGTACTGTCCCACACGATTAATGGCTACTGGATGCTCCGCTTTCGCGGAGCATGACACGCCAGGATTTATCGCTGCCGGTACGAAACGAAGTCCGACGCAAGCCCCCGCTTCCGCGCGCGCCCACCTCACGCAAACGGATACCCCGAAGCGCCGGCCCCGGCGCGGATGTAGCCGGTGCCGATGGCGCTCAGCACGCCCTCGATCCGATCGATGGTCTTGTCGATCAAGCTCCGGGGTTCGTCGGCCTCGAGCTGGCTCTTGAGTTCAAGGAGCCCCTGGTTGGCGGCGTCGACGCGCCGCGCCAAAACCATCGTCACGTAAAGCAGCGCCGTCGCGTCTTGCAGCAACGTTGCGGCGTCGGCGACATGAAACTCCGACGGTTTCAACGTGCGTACGTCTGCCGTGTGCGGCTGATCGAGCAGCGCCGAAATCTCGCCAAAGACCGCGCCGGGTTCCGCCACCTCGGCGATCTCCGTCCCGCTCTTGACGACGCTGACCGCGCCGCTTTTGAGAATCAAAAGCCGCCCGGTTTTCGTGCCTTCGGTCAACACGGTCTCGCCGGCGCCGTAGCTTGCGAGCGGAAGCGCAGCAAGCTTGCTTTGCCAGACCTCGGGATCGTGGATCGGCGGCATTCTCGGCGCTCCCGTTTGTCACATCGACCAAGCGTAGCCGCTGTGAAGCGTAACGCAATCCGGGAACAATGCACTGGCTTAGCCGTCACCAATCGTTGCGATGCCAGTCATCCTGCCAATGGTCGCGTCCGTTGTCGCGCCGGTCGCCGCGGTCGAAAAGACCGCGGGTCTGATCATTGCGCGAGCCGCGGTCGTCGGAAGCCTCGCGCCGCCGGCGAGACGTTGCGAACTTCCGTTTCTTGATATGGGCGACGTTCGGCTTGGCGCCGGTCTGCGCCTGCTGCAAATGCGCGGCATCGCTGCGGTCATAGAGGTGATTGAGATCAAGCTGGCCGGCCTGGGACGGCGGCACCGCGGCCGATCCGGCCGGCACTGACGCTGGTTGCGCTAACACCGGTTGCGCGGTCGCCGGCTGGGCGGGCGCAGGCGCAATCGTGCGCGCGGCCGGCGCGGCAGTCGGCTCCTGAGCTTGCGGTTGCGACGAGACGTCCCGCTGCACGGAAGGCGGCGTTTCATTGACCGCCGGCGCACCGATGCGAATATCCGGACGCGGCGGAGCACTATCGGTCAGCAGACGCGTGACGGCGAAGACACCGGCGCCGCCGACGAGCCCGCCGAACAAGATCGAGACCATAACGATCTGGAAGGTGCGAACGGCGCGATTGAATTGTCCGGACCACGAGAGATCGGGATAAATTCCTGGACGCACGGGGACTCTCCTCGGCCGTCCCCCGACCCGGCACCGACCTGGCGCCGACCTGGCACCGACCTGGGGATCAAACCCCGAGACCGCCGCACCGTTCCTTCTGGATTGTTTGCCTGGATTGTTTGCCGCTTGCCTCGCCTCAGCCGCCCTCATCGGACGGCGGCGGAATGCGCATCTCGTGGAAGCCCCGCGCGTACATCTCGTAGACCTCGCGCACCAGAATGTGGGTCGCCACCTCGTTCTCGGTACGGCCGAGTTTGCCCAAAGTGGCCAGCAGGGCGAGGTAATTGAAGGTCTCGACCGGCAGCGTCAGGCTCAACGCCCTCGCTTCCGAGCGGTTTTCGGGTCGCGCCATGAACTGTGTTGCCCCGTACGCCTACGTTATAACTTGGTTATTATACCGTTAAAACTCTTGGCAGGCGAATCGAATCATGCGAGTCTTGGCTTCGGCGAGGGGTTTTCGCTCAACAAACTTAAAGTGGCCCCGTTCAGGGGCCCAGGCGTCCTTCAGAACGCGGGCCCGCAACCCACAAGCGCGGATGCGGCTCGGTGATCGCGGCGCCGTGCGCGCCGTCGCGCACCGAATTCGCGCTTTTGCGGCTGTGCGGCCCTCGCGGGCGCCGGTTTAGCGCGCGGCCTTCGCCCGGTCGGCGGCCCAGAACAGGCCGCGGCATCGAAGGGGCCAACGCATGACTCTTGCAACCTGGACTCCGGAGCGCATCGAACAACTCCGAAACTGCGTCGTGACAGGGCTCACATGCAGTCAGATCGCCGCCGAAATCGGCGTCACCCGTAACGCCGTCATCGGCAAAATCCACCGCCTTGGCCTTTCGTCGGGGCGGCCCGCGGCTGCGCCGGGGCGGTCTTGCCCTCCCCGCGCCCGGCGCCCGCGGGTCTCGCCGCAACGGGCGTTTCTGCGGCTCATCAACGCCGACATGCCGCATGACGCCGGCGGCGCAATGCTTGCCGCCGAGCCGATCGACAGCGCGCAACGCTGCTCGCTTCTCGAGTTGACGCAGAGCAACTGCCGCTGGCCGGTCAGCGATCCCGGCTCGGCGGACTTTGCCTTTTGCGGCAACGAGGCGGTTGCGGGCTTCCCGTACTGCTCAGGTCACGCCCGCATGGCCTATCGGGTGCCGGCGCGGCGCCGCGTGCTGTCAGTACGCGCGATCCGGCGGCGGCGCATCGGTGAACAGCGCCGCCGCTGCGCGCAAGCAGCCATTCGGATCTGGCGTGGCCGTCCCGGCCTCCCACAACCTGTGCGTTCAGCAAACGGCAGCAGGCGCGCCCGTCATCCACACAGCCGGCAAAATGGAACTTTCGCACGGCGGCGAACATCGCTAGCATTTCAATCAGTTCAGCGTTCTTCTCGCGATTCTCCACCAAAGCGAAGTGAAATGACGCTGACCGCGCGATCGTTGATTGCCGAGCTTGATACGGCGCTGGTTGGAGCGTCGGATTCGTGGCGCACCGCGATTTTGCGGCGGATATCGGATCTCTATTTTGGCGGTGCGGAGCTTTACACCGGCGATCAGGTGGCTGTGTTCGATACGGTGATGTGCCGCCTGAACAAGAACATCGACCGCTTGCTGCTCGCCGAGCTGAGCGAGCGGCTGGCGCAAATGCACAACACTCCGATGAATTTCGTCGGCGCGCTGGCGCGCCACAGCGACATTGCGGTGTCCGGCCCGCTGCTCGCGCAAGCGAAAACCTTGTCGGACAAGGACCTCGCCGAAATCGCCGACCGCGACCGCGTCGACATGAACCAGCTGATAAAAATCGCCGCGCGGGAGGAGCTCAGCGAAACGCTCACCGATGTTCTCATCAAGCGCGGCAACGCGGCGATCCGAAAGGCCATCATCGAAAATCCGAAAGCGCGCGTATCGGAATCAGGGTTCGCCAGGCTCCTGGTCGCTCTCGACGGCGACAAAACGCTCGCGGCCGCGATCGCTGCACGCAACGATGTGCCGGCCGAGCTTCGCGTGTGGCTCGACAAGGTGTTGAGCGAATAGCAGCAAGCCCGGCGTGGTCGTTTGAAGGTTCGCGCTCGTCTGCGTCTGGAAAGCGACGCAGGCCATCCGTGACAATGGCGCGCCGGGTTCGCCCGGTCCGCCATCCAACTTCTTCACGACTTTCGCCGCCACAAGGCATCGAGGCTCAACGGACCGGGTCCCGCAAAAGCGATGTAGAGAAAGATGAAGCAGTACAGGATCGCGCCGTCGCCGCGGTTGAGGATCGGAAAGAAGCCGTGCGGCGCGTGGCTGATGAAATAGGCGAACGCCATCTCGCCGGACATGATGAAGGCGGCCGGCCGGCTGAACAAGCCGAGAAGCACGAGCGCGCCGCCGGTGAATTCGATCGCGCCGGCAAACCAATACATCGTGAAAACGTGCGGCGTCGGCAGCGGCGATGGAAATCCAAACAGCCGCGACATGCCGTGCTCGAGGAACAACAGTGCGGCCACGATGCGCAGGATACTGAGCACATACGGCGCCAGCCGATCGAGCGTTGCTGCGGAAGCCGAGTCGGACGATCGGGTCGCAAGACCCGCGACGGCGTGATCCATTTTTTAAATGTATCCCTGATCAACGCCCCCGAATCGCGTTTATCGAAATTCGTCCTCGCGCGCACATCACAAAATTCTGATGCGATTTTCAGAAATAAAAATTTTGTTTCCTGTTCCGGGAACTTGCCGTGTTCGATGTCCTAAAAACACCATTAAATCTTAGTCGAAGGCGAAGGTCTGATCGGAAAAGTTCAATGTCACGTTGATGCATCCCTCGTTGAGCGACCATGCATAAAGATCGTAGCTGCGCACACCTGAAGAATGCATCGGATCGGAATCGGCGATGCGGCGCGCCTCGGCCTCGTCCTTGGCACGGATGATGATCAGACCGAACGAGGCCGCCGTCTCGCCCGGCTTGGTGGCGGGGCCGGCGCCGTACATGATGCCGGCCTTTTCCAGCGCGATTTGATGTTCGAGATGCGCCTTGAGGTGTCGCCTCACCTCATCCAGCGGCGCGACCGCTCTGGTCATCACGACCCACAGCCGTTTCTTCAGCATGCGCGCATGCAGTTCTTCGACGCTCAGGTCAGATGTTTTTTCAGGCATTTGACTTTGTCCATGTGCCAGCAACGTAGCCATTTACGCCTATTCCTCCGGCTCGGTCGTGAAGAACAGCGGATAGCCCTTGCTCTTGCCGAGTTCGGTCGCTTCCTTTGCCTTGGTCTCGGCGACATCCTTGGTATAGACGGCGATCACGCAAGCGCCGCGGCGATGCGCCGTCATCATCACCCGGTACGCCTGATCCTCGTTCATGCGGAATACGGCCTTAAGCACCTGCACGACAAATTCGCGCGGCGTGTAATCGTCGTTGAGCAGGATAACCTTGTAGAGCGGCGGCCGTTGGGTTTTCGGCCGCACCTTGGTGCGCGGCTTGACGAGGGTTTTGGTCATTGCAGACCCTGAACGCCCGGGAAAGGATGTTGAACGCCCAAAATACTATCATGAAACAACGACGCTGATCCCGGACCAGTCACGCGCCGGCAGTGATCCCGCCATCCGCCCGATGCGAACCGGAACCGGAACCCGGGTGTGGCGTTTAGCACGATTATCGTGCGAAGATTATCGTGCGCAGCTCATTATGGGGGTCGCTATGGGAATACTCTGGGTGATCGTGATCGGCTTTGTCGCCGGAATCATCGCGCGCCTTTTGGCGCCGGGACCAAACAACCCAGCGGGATTTATTCTCACCACCCTCCTCGGCATTGCCGGCGCGTTCGTCGCAACATTGATTGGGCAGACGATCGGCTGGTACCGGCCCGATCAGGGCGCCGGCCTGATCGGCGCTGTCGTTGGTGCGCTCGTCGTGCTCTTCATCTGGCACCGGCTGGTCTCGTCGCGCAAAATCTCCGACCCGGGCAGCCGACGCTTGCTTTAGAGCATGATCCGCAAGGACGGAGCCGTCTTCCGAAAGATCATGCTCCGCCAATGATGGAAAGCGCGAATCGATTCAATCTGAAACGATCGCGCTCCGGAGGCCGGCGACCGACCGGGTTAAAGCCTTGCGGAGCGCGTCCTTATACTCCTGCGGCGTCACGCTCCGAGCGCTCGGGTCCGGACCAATGGGCGGCGCGTCACCCGGCGTTCCACGACAACGGCGCGGGACGCGCCGGCGCGCCCGGCAATCGTAACCCGGTTGACGTCCTTGCGCTGACCCATCCTCAGGACCGCGCCCCGAGCCTCATCGACTGACACTTCCATGAGCGACGCGACGATATCGATCTGCTCGCCGAGTTCATCGGTAAGCCCCTGGGCCGCGAGCACAGCCTCTTCGACGGTCGGCGGATCCCGCCTGACCCGGCGCCGGCCGTCTTTCGTTTGCCATTCTTCGCTCATGTCGAACCTTTCTTTTTTTCGCAGTCTTTTGTGGAGTCGTCTTTTCGTCTGTACCGCCAAAACCAATTATCGGTCTTTTACCGCAGCGCAGCAAGGAAAATTGTGCATTGCACTCACGAGAATTTCAATTGACGGATGAAGGGTTTCAACAGGCAAAAGCGTCGCCTCCGGCGCGCCCTCACACGCCGGTTGTGGACGTTTATCCCTGCCTTGAACGGCCGCGATCAGGCGCGCGTTAGCGTCCCGGCATCTCGCTGAACAGCACGCCGCCCTTGGCCTTCGAGGCCTTCGGCGTTTCCACGAGGGAGATTGTGACGGCCTCGGCCGGCGCCCCAGTATTCTTAACCACGGCGCTGGTAATGTCTTTCACAAGACCGCGCTTCTGATCGAGCGAACGGCCTTCGACGATGTAGACCACGACTTCCGGCATACTTGCCTCCTTTGTTACTCGCCGGCCTCACTTGCGCTCAAGTCACGCATTGCCGCCGGTCCGGACTTATCTCATGTTCGGGGCCGTACTATCGGAAAGTTCCCCGGCAGGCACAACAGGGAGCTGACAATGAAACGATTGGCTTTTGTAATCGGCGTACTGACATTCGGCTTCGTCGCTTCAACCCCTGCGCGCGCCGATTTCGCGGTGATCAAGTTTGAATCCGGCTATTGCCAGATTTGGTGGGATGGCGGCGCAACCCCGTTAGGCGTCGGCTGGAAGAAAATCGCGACCGCTGCCGACATCACGGGTGCCCATGCTGCGCTCGACACCGCGATCGCCCAAAGGATCTGCCTGTAACCGAATTCGCGGCCCGGTTGTTGTCTTCTGCCGGCCGCATGGACGGCCGGCGGGCGGATAGGTCTCGCCATTCATGCGCGGGTCCGTCATTCGCCAAGCGCATGGAAAAGGCACGACCGCCCTGCGCGCAGGAGTTCCGGAACAGCCTTAATTCGGGAACTCAATGATATAATGATAGTAGGACGACGGCCCGTTGCGAGCGCTGAACAGGTGGCGCAGAAGCGGTCCAAACCCATGGAAATTCCTATAATGCCTTCTGCCGTCATAGGGCCCCGCCACGTGGCGCTTCTTGGCGGTCTTCTTTTGCGCGGCCTCAGCATCAGTCGCGGCGGCGTCTTCCGAAGTCTGTGCGGGCACGGCTGTATTGGTTGATGGATCGAGAGCCGCAACGCTTGCTCGTCCATCGGTGCCGGGCTTCACCTCCGAAGGAGGTGCCACGGCTGCAGGAGCTTCCGCTTTGACAGCCGAAGCCGGCGGGTCGGTCGCTATCGAAGGTGCCGCGGCCACGGACGCTGGTGCGTGGACTTGCGCTGGTGCGTGGACTTGGACCGGCTGTTGTGCTGGGGGCGATGCTGATGGCGTTGCCGCCGCTGCGGCCGGCGTCATTGCCGCTGACGGCGTTGGCGCTACCGTCCCAGCGACTTGTCCGGATGTCTCGGCGGCTGCGCCGGCCGGCGCAGCAGGCAGTGAAGCCGTGCGCACCACGACCGGCGCTTTGCCCGCATCAGCCACGGCGTCCGCAGGACGGCCCACGAGCGATAGCACCACCGCGGCACCCGCCGTCGCGCCAATCGCAATGGCGACAACGACGATTCGTGCCGTACGGGCAAAACTGGGCGCGGGGACCATGTAACCCCACTCCGGCTGCGAATTGCCAGCGAAACGCATCACAACCTCCGAGGCAGCCAAACGACTGCCTGCAGCTCACTACCAAACATCTTCCACGCGGAGCCAGTTCCTCAGAGCCAGCATTTTACGGCTTAGCGACCATCCTTACGCCGGGCAAGCACAGGCCGGTGGAAAACCTGTCGAGCGTTGCCAATCAGCAGCATTTTACCGGCAAGTTTCAAGTGAATTGCCCACAAAGTGGAATGAAAACTCTGCTGCGCCGCACTCATCCCCAGCTAATTTTTGCAGCTAATTTTTCGCAGGTGATTTTCGCACACAGTTTCTTGCCGGCTAATTTCCCACTTTCACATCCTTGCAGGAGCATCGGCAAAGCCTCGCCGAGCGCTCCTGCAAGTCCTTGGTCGTAGTCTAGGTGCGTCCCTTACGAAGGGCGACCAGATCACGCTTTAGTCGATGAGAAACGCGTGCCTCTCGGGCGTTACATCTGTCGCACTTTCGTTGGCGGAATTCTCCGCCGCCGGGCTATCGGCACGCGACGTTGCCGGCATTTGCAGCACGCTCGCGCGCTGGCCCTCGCGCAAGCGCGTCACCAAGACGATCTTGCCGTCGGGGAATTCCAACGCGTCGTGGTGCACGCACGGCTGATCCATGTTGATCTGCCGGAAACGCGCGAGCCTCTGGCCGACCTTGCGGGTCGGCAGAATGCCGAACGTCGCTTCGCACTCGACATCCCGCTCGAAGGCAAGCTCAGTGCCCGGCAGCAGGCAAACTGCGACGTTCGTGTTGTCGATCGACGAGAAGCCGCCGGTCGGCGTGTTGACAAACTTGGTCGTGACCAGTTTGTCGCCGACCTTGGCGGGTCGGCTGGCGACGTGATGCAGACTATAGTCGCACATCGAAGGCTCCTTCGCTGTGAACAGCCAGGATGGTTGTCCTTCTGCGTGATGAGCCGAACAAACCATGGTGGCGATCTTTTGTCGGCCAGCGCCCCGATTCACTCACAATGTCGCGATGCCGATGCCGACGCCGAATGCATGGCTGTCGCACCGCAAGTGCGACATTCATCGCCAGCGGAAAAGGCGCTACATTGAGCGGCCAACACTACCAGCGCGGCTCGCCGCAAGGCGAAACGCAACTTCGATTTTTGCCTGCCTGACGCCCCGCCAAATAAAGGTGACCCATGACAGTCTCGATGTACAAAATTTCAGTGCCGATCTTTGTGCAGTTTCTGACCGCTCTGTCCGCCGTCCTCGACAAGGCCGCGGCTCATTGCGAAGCAAAGAAAATCGATCCCGCAGCCCTCATCAACGCGCGGCTTTTTCCGGACATGTATCCGCTGCTCCGGCAGGTGCGCGCGGCGAGCGACCACGCGGTCAACGCCTCTGCTCGCCTCGCCGGCGTCGAGCCCCCTGCATTCGCCAATGCGGAAGCAAATTTTGCTGACCTTAAGGACCGCCTCGCCAAGGCGATCGATTTCGTCAAGGGCTTCAAACCCGCTCAGATCGACGGCACCGAAGACAAGCCGATCAAGATCACGTTCCCGAGCGGCGCGACCCGCGACTTCACCGGTCAGTCGCTCCTTCTGGGCAATTCACTGCCGAACTTCTACTTTCACTGCACCACAGCCTACGACATTTTGCGTCACAACGGCGTCGAAGTCGGCAAGCGCGATTTCATGGGAACGCCGGTCGCATTGTAGTTCTACTCACATCGCGGCCCCCGCAGTCGCATGAAGTCTGCCGAACCGGGATGCGAATCCACTAGGACGACGTGCTGAACATGCGGCTGCCGGTGCTCGATTCGGCGTTCGGATTGCCGATGCGGTCTCCCATCGTGGCGATCCAAGTCGGAATATCGCCAATGGCTGAGACCACGCGGCGGGTCGCTGCGACGACGTGATCTTTGAGGTCCAGCGTCTTGCCGACAAGCGAATTGGGATCCCGCGGCGTCTCGGCAACCGGAGCGCTTTCGATCGGGGGCGCCGCTTGTGCGATCACGAGTGGCGCACGCGGCGTGCGCTGGACCGTCATTGCCGCAACGGTGACGGGCGCCCTGTTACGCGCCGCAGCCGGCTTCGACGGAACGACCGCAGCCAACCGCCGGGCTGCGGCTGCCTTGGCGTCCGCAATCTTGGCGTCCGCAACCTTGGCCTCTTCCGCCTTGGCGTCCGCCGCGGCCCGCGCGTCTTCCTGGTCCTGTGCGGCGAGCTTGCTCTTCTCGGCCGCCATCTGCGCCTTGAGGTAATCGACAATCATGGCGTGCTCGTCGCGCACGAGCCTCATCATCTCGGCGGATGCCGGGGTGACCTGCTCGGTCGCCTGGTGCGGCTCCGCGGTATGGCCGAACTGGTATTGGGTGAACATAAACCCGCCGATTACACTGGCGAGAGCTGCCGGAAGGATGTCGAGAACGAACTTGGCAAGGAAACGTACAATCAGCGGCACATTGTGCGAAATGACACCAGTTTGCTGCATAACCCCAGTCCCTCCGGCCACCCGTCATTTTCAAACGGCTGATTGAATTTCAAACATGTGTTTAGGGCAGCCGATTGCCGGGAACAAGGAGATTTTGCGGCAGACCCCAGTTTTTCTGGCGCGACGGGGTTCAGGCGGTCCGAGCCAGGCCGCCGATGGTCCAGTCGCTGATCATCTGCGCCAGCCAGTCCACGGAGGATTTGTCGAGATTTAGTTCGACCGGTGGGCCGGCGAGTTGTTCGCGATTGCGCACGAAAACACTGCATTGGCCCATGAGCCAGATGGCGGCAACCACCAAGGTCCGGTGATCTGCCGCCGGCAAGAAGCGGCGGACCAGGTCCACGGCCAGTCCGATGAAGGGGGTCGCCTCCTCGGTCAACAGCTTGCGGAACACATCGGTGGGGCGAACCGTTTCCCAGTTGAAGATCCGCAGATGACGGCTGAACTCGTCGCGGGCCAGGAGCGGCCATAGCTGGCGGCGGACGAATTCGGTCAGGGCCGCTTCCCGCGACATCGTCTTGACCTCCTCCTCATGCGAAAGCTGGTGCTCGGTCAGCGCCCGGAACGCTGTCCGCAGCACCTCCCGGTAAAGGCCGTCCTTGCCGCCGAAGTGGTAGTTGATGGCAGCCTGGTTCACGCGGGCCTTGGCAACAATCGCGCGGACGCTCGTGCCGTCATAGCCGTGCTCGGCGAACAGCCGTTCGGCGGCCTTGATGATCCGGTCGCGGGTGACCTCTGAGGGACGCGTCATCGCTTACTCTTTTTCAAACTATTGTTCGAATTTCGAATAGGCGTTTAGCGCGTGGAATGCAAATGTCAAAGCGGCGCAGGGAACTTTATTGCAGCCCGGCGGCTCGCAAATACTGCAGATCCACGAAGCGGTCTGCGCTCGGCAGCGGCTCGGCGATTTGGCCCGCCGAACCCAAGAGCCCGATGACTTTCGTAAGCCCCGCCATGTTGATCTCGGCCTGCTTCGGCATGATGCCGCGATCGGGCTCGTAGTAGAGCGCGAGGACGGCGCGGGCGACGTCTTCGGATGCGCCCGTCGTCTCGGCGATCAACCGCGCCACCTCGTCGCGATTAGCGGGATCACGCAAGTACCGGAACGTCGCGCCGAAGGCCCGCGCAAGCGCGATGACGGCGTCCCTGTGCCCCGCGGCCCACGAACGGCGCACGGCGATCACATTGAATTGCAGTTCGGGTACGACTTCGAGGGAGTCTCCGAGTTTGCGAAAGCCCTTTTGGACAAAAACAATGTCGTCGGGCTGACCGAGCGGAACGGCGTCGCATTCACCCTTCACCAGACAGGCGGCGCGCTGATTGCTGCCGATGATCTGCTTGGTGCGATAATCGCCGTCCTTCAGGCCGGCTTTGGCAAGCAGCAGCCGCGTCGACAACGTAATCGTGTCGGGCGGCGCCGATATGGCGATCAGCTTGCCTTTAAGATCGGCGATCGTCTTGATCTCGGGCTTGGCGATGAGGCTGTAGATGGTATTGGCAACGCCGCCGATCACCGCCACCGCATCGGAGCCTTTGAGCGCCGCCTCGATCATGTACGGCGACGCCGTGCCGGTTACATCGACATCGCCCTTGTCCAGAGCGGCCACCATGTTGGTCGTGCCCATGAGTGGCACCATCGTGACGGCAATCCCCTCGTGAGCCAGAAAGCCTTTGCGCTGCACCACAACATAAGGCACCTGTCCGATGTTGCGCGCCGAATTGGCGTTGAAGCCCATGCGCAATTTTATCGTTTCCTCCGCGCCGACAGGCGACGCAGCAATGACGAAGAGCAAGGCGGTGAGAAGCGCCGTCTTCCGCCGCGATGCCATATGGCGTTCGGCCGCCGTTCGATCGATCAGCAATTCAACCTCCCCGTCTTTGTCATTTTATTCTGCGGCAACCCAAACGGCGCTGCCACGCAGTCATATTAGGCTGCAGCCGCAGATTATGCTGCAGCCACAGAGTTTTCGCCAATCAATCCGAAGCTCGGACGGGTCGCGGGTTGCGACCTGACTCGATGCTCGCGGGATCGATGCGCGACGCTTCCCAGCACTGCGTTTTTCGTGTCTCTTGGCGATCGTGAAACGATCGATCGCGTGCGATGTGACCGCGATCCGCGGCACCGGCTCGGCCGAGCCTCGCGAAGAAAATTGGGAGGACACATGGCTCGCATTGAGGACGTCAAAAGGGAAAATCTCACGGCGCGCCAGCAGCAGCTCTACGACGACCTCATGCGGACCCGCCCGCCCGACCGTCGCACTCTCACGGGTCCGTTTTCAGTATGGATACACACACCCGACATCGCCGTGCACGCCGACCGCTTGGTCAACTGCTTTCGCGTCAATCCAAAGCTGGACAAACGACTGATCGAATTGATTATCCTCATGATGTGTCGCGAGGCGACGGCGAAATATGCCTGGTCCGTGCATGTGCCGCTTGGGCTCAAAGAGGGCCTGTCGCAGGAGACGATCGACGCCATCGCCGCGCGCCAGCGCCCGCAGTTCACCCGCGACGACGAGCGTTTGATCTACGATCTCGTGACCGAGTTGGTCGCGACGAAGACCCTGGGCACGGCAACCTTCGAGCGCGCCAAGGCTGCCTTTGGAACCGACGGACTGATTGAGGCGGTGAGCTGCGTCGGCTGCTATGGCATGATCGGATACGTGCTGAACGTATTCGATATTCCGCCCCAGCCTGGTCATCCGCTGACCTAAGGCGCGTCAGTCGACCATGCCGACGACGTAGAGAATGACACCCACGACCAGGAGCACGTATTGCGGCATCATCACGACCTTGAGCCGCGCGGTGCGGCGGCCGAACAGCGAAAAACGGGCCTCGACGTCGAAATTGGATTGTCCCGGCCGTCGCGACTCCTGCACCAATGGGATCAACATCAGCGTCCCGACGCCGAACACAACCGAAAGCGTAAGGCAGGTCATCGAGGTGAGACGCAGGCCCTCATTTGCGAAGTCGACGCCCGATGATACCCAGGCAAGCAACGCAATCGTCGCCAGCAGCGCATAGCTGCTCGCGGTACTGACGAATTCCAGCGCTTTGGTCTGCGTGTCGCCTGGTGGTCCGTTCATGCTGCGATTCCCGGATGAAAGAGCTTAGCCAAATGGACTGTGACGTCCCGGCGTCCCGATACTGCAATTCGCAAAAACCCGCCGCACCGCTTGATGCAACGTCAAAATCCAAATGAAGACTAGCAAAATTTGCCGTTCTCGTGGTGCCCTTGGATTTGCGATTGTGCGGACGCGTTCTCGGCCCTGAGGCCCTGCGCACATTCGTCGCCAGATCGCGGGATCGTCAACCGCCGCACCTTCAAATCCACCGCACGAGGCCCAAAAACGCGCTAAACTCGCACCATAGGAGAGACCCATGATCACCGATCGCCGACGGCTGCTCACGCTTCTCGCCGCAGGTTTCGCTACGCCAGCGCTGGCCCAAGTCTCCAGGAACGGTTCCGCCATGAGCCCAGTCACCGCCTATGCCTTCTCCTTCGCCGGCCTGGCGGGCGACACCATCAGGCTTGCGGATTACGCCGGCAAACCGGTTATCGTCGTCAACACGGCATCGCTTTGCGGTTACACGCCGCAATATGCCGGTCTGGAGCAACTCTTCACGCGCTTCGACAAACGCGGATTGATGATTATCGGCGTGCCGTCGAACGATTTCGGCGGACAGGAACCGGGCGGCGCCGCAGAGATTTCGCAAACGGCGAACAAGGAATACGGCGTCACCTTCCCTCTTGCGGCAAAAGCTGAGGTCAAGGGACCGAACGCTCACCCGTTCTACAAGTGGGCTGCGACCGAGCGCCCGCTGGATACTCCGCAGTGGAATTTCCACAAGTATCTTGTGGGCCGCGACGGTCACATCGCGGCGGTCTTTCCGTCAGCGATCGAGCCCATGGACGCGCACGTCGTCGACGCCGTTGCGAGGGAGCTTGGACGCTCCGATTGAGCCCGGACGAATGGCTTTCCTTGCGGTCAGCCCGTTCCATCTCGTCTCATCTCAAACGCACGTCCGCGCTGGCCTTCTTGAGGACGGCGCGACCATGGGCCGTCAACACGACGGCACGATCAGCGTCGTTATCAATGCGCACAAGGCGATCGATGATCGCATCCTCCCAGACCGATAGCCGGGGACACGTGCTGTGCCACGCTTCCATGGTCTGCGAATAGGTGCGCGGACGATCCGCGACCCAGGCAAGGAACTGGATCATGATCAAGCTTGCTGGTTCCGACATAGCGCGCTCCGTCGCGATCCCGCGAATGGCCATCATAACGCAGGACGGGCTTGGAAGCAGCCTCGCTGGCCCCGTCTTGGAATATCGGCCCAGGATAGCGGGGCAATCTTTCTCCTGAGTTTCTGGTTCAACCAGACGCGCCAAGTCCCGGCATGACTTACGCGAACCGCCGTGATAACATTCGTTTAGTCAATACGATTTCCGCGTGGGCTTGGCATCGGGAGTGGCGTGTCCGCTTTGCATCGCATCGAGGGCTACGCCATCGTCTCGGCGGACGGCATGATCGCCGACGCCAAAGGCGAGATGCCGGACTCGAATTCGCAACGACGCCGATCAGCGATTTCTACAATCAGGTCTGGACCACGCCGCGATCGTCATCCATGGCCGGCATTCGCACGAAGGCGGACCGCGCGCCGCGCTTCGCAAGCGTCTCATCGTGACGCGCAGGAGTGCGGCCCTCGCGCCAGACCCGACGAATCCCAACGCGCGATTGTGGAATCCGGCGGGAGCCACGCTCGATCAGGCCGCCGAGGCACTCGGTGTGCGAGAGGGCACAATCGCAATCATCGGCGGCACAGAAGTGTTCAGCCTGTTCCTACCGCTCTATGACGCCTTTCATCTCTCGTGTGCCGCAACGGCGAGGATCCCGGGCGGGGTGCCGGTCTTCGCCGGCGTCGGACCGAATACGACGCCGGCCGACATCCTTGCCGCCCACGGCCTCAAGCCCGGTCCGCGACGCGACCTCGACGCCGCGGCTGGGGTTTCAGTGGTGACGTGGGAGCGCGCGCTTACTTCGGAATCTGGATCAGTTCCTTAAGCTGGTCCGCCGTCAGCGGGGCCGAGATGAATTTCTGCGTCACGGCATCGGCCATAATGTCGTTGATGCCCATGACCTGATCGGTCTGCAGCGCTTCCTTTGGAACAAGCTTGAGCACCCGCTGCACGATATTGTCCGGCAGTTTGGAATACTCACCGTACACTTTGAGTGCTTCAGGGCTGGAATACATCCAGTCGACCGTTTCCTTATAGGCCTGCATGAAACGCACGATCGCATCGTGCTTGTTCTGCAGGGTACTGGCGCCGGTCACATTCACACGGACCGCCCGCGTGCGTAACGCCGCGACATCGTTGCCGGTGGCAATGATGCGGGCCTTCCCGGCTTCGACGAGATCGAGGCCAAACGGAGCGGCGCCGAAGCCGACATCGACCTGCCCGGTCATCGTCTGCGTAATCGTCGCCGCGATATTGCCAGTCGAAACCGGCTTGGCGGTCAAATGGTATTGCGCGATGAGCGCAAGCAGCGAGGCGTGACTGGAGGAGCCGGTCAGCGAGTACGCCACCGTCTTTCCGTTCATATCCTCAATCTTGTGAATCGGAGACGCCGCAGGGACGTACCAATAAAGATCAGGCGCTCCGGTCATCTCGCTCGAGATAATGCGGATCGGCGCTCCCTTGGCGAAAGTGCCGATCGCCGCCGAGACGCCCGACGCCACTGCGACGTCGATGCTGCCGCCGATAACGGCCTGGATCGATTCGGGACCTGCCGATGTATAGAGAATATCGAGATCGAGGCCGTGCTTCTTGAAAATACCGCCGCGCTGACCAAGTTCGGCAATGCCGGCGTCCCAGGCTCCACGCTGCGGAATAGCGACCTTCAGCGTATCCTCGGCCGAAGCGTTGCGGATTGTGACTGCCAGCGCAATGATCGATAGGACTAAAAGAACGGATCTTCGCATGCTCTCCCCCCAAGCCATGACGGCTTATGCATTGCTGTTAACGTTCGAGGCATGAATTTACGCCCACCTCGCAGCAGTTCAAGTTCGACGATATCGCGCGTCGTTGCACTCGACTATGAGATTGCGCAAGAGCAAGCGTCAGCGCTCGGCCGGATGGGGCGTGCGCTGGAAGCCTCGCTTGCGGCGCTGTCCGAGTATGAGCGCGCGCAAACGGAGGGCGGCGCGACGATCGCTGCGACGCGCGCCAGGCTGATACAGGACGCGAGCGAAGCCCTGTGGCGGTTTATCGTCCAGCGCGAGGCCTGCGGCCTGCGCGACCCGAGGCCGGTGATCCGCGAATATCGCGTCCCCGCCGAAGTGTTCAACCGCATGGGAGCGTTCGGCGCACGATGAAAGTGCGCCACGGAATTCTCTCACGAGTGCGCTTGCTTATGGTGCTTGTAACGCACCCTTCTGGGTGGCGGTGCATAATAAACAGGCGGCGCCTGCAAATTCGCGCCGCAGGTCCCGCCGATGCCGGACAGTGTCGCCATGCATTGTTGATACGAAAAATACGAGCAATCGGTCAGGCCAGTCGCTTCATAGGCACACCACGTCCCAGTTGACGGCGTGAAGAAGCCGGCATGGCTGGGCGCGACATCGCTGACGAGCCACATGGCAGCCATGGCGATCACCAGCCAGCCGCTTCTGGCGGCAGCGCATCGGCAAAATTCCACGCACACTCTCACGTCAGCCATCCTTGTCGTCGAAAAATCCACCGCACTATAACGGATATCGATTGTCGCGACACAAGGGGAGCGATTTAGGGTTTCGTTAACCCGCTGCGCTACCGACGCGCGGCGGCGCGCAAGGCTTTGTTCACCGTTCCCACGCATTCTCGGTGGTAATTCAGTGGGTGCAGCGCGCGAGACCATTATGAGTACCCTTCCCCTCCTTGAGGAACTCGAAAGCGCGCTTGCCTCAGGCACCAGTACGCGCCGCATTGAGATACTCACGCGCATCACGGACCTCTTCATCAGCGGCGCCCCCCACTATTCCGAGGATCAGATCAGCGTATTCGACGACGTCATGGCGCGCCTCGTCCAGACGATCGAAGAAAGGGCGCGTGCCAAGCTGGCGCACCGCTTGGCGCCGATCGCCAATGCGCCTTCGAACGTGATCTACTTGCTGGCCTTCGATGACAACATTGACGTCGCAAGTCCTGTGCTCGCGCAATCGGAGCGGCTCAATGAGGGCCATCTGCTGGCCAACGCGAGGACCAAGAGCCAGCGCCATCTGTTCGCTATTTCGCAGCGCAAATCGCTGAGCGAAGCCTTAACCGACGTGCTGGTCGAGCGCGGCGACCGCGATGTGGTCCATTCCGTGGCGGCAAACTCGGGCGCGCGTTTCTCCGACGCCGGCTTTCGCATGCTGGTCAGTCGCTCGACCGGCGACGATGCGCTCGCAACCGAGGTGGGGCTAAGGCGCGACATTCCCAGGCCACTCTTTCTGACTCTCCTCGAGAAGGCATCGAGCACCGTCCGCGACCGCCTGACAGCCGAGAATCCGGAAGCGGGTACCGCCATTCAAGGGGCGGTGGCCGAAGTCGTCGACGGTATCCGCGACAACGCTCGCAAGGCCTCGCCGGACTTCGCCGCTGCTCAGGAGGCCGTGGAGCGTCAAAACCGCATCCGTCGGATTGGCGAAGCGGAAATCTACCAATACGCCCGCGAGCGCAAATTCGAAGAGACCGCGATCGCGCTGTCGCTCATGTGCGACACGCCGATCGACGTCGTCGAACGCGCTCTGCTCGACCCCGGCGCCGAGATCGTGCTGATCCTCGCCAAGGTGGCGGGTCTGTCGTCGACCACCACCAAGGCGATCCTGCTGCTTCGCGCCGCCGATCGCGGCATGTCGGCAAAGGACCTCGAGCAGGCACTGTCGAGTTTCAACCGCTTGCAACCCGATACGGCGCGGCGCGTGCTGGGCTTCTTCCGCACTCGCGTAAAGAAGCCCGTCGACTCGACGGTCCCGCAGGCCGTCGCCGTCAACGGGTAGGACGTCAGGTCTCAGTACGAGCAATAGCCTGGCCGCACCTGCAGCCACGAGCCGTTCGGATAGCGGTAATAGCAACCGCCGTGCCACCAGTAATAGCCGCCGTTCCGCCGCTGCGCTTCCGCGGCGATGACCGCGCCGGTCGTCGCACCGATCGCAGCGCCCGCAATCGCGCCACCGGCGCCCCGGCCGACCGCACCGCCAATGATGCCGCCCAACGCTCCACCGACGATCGCGCCCGCCAGCGGGTCTTGCGCCGCCGCCTGCTGCGCCGGCATGGCTGCCGCAAGCGCCAAAAGCATCCCGGCTCCCAACGTGCGCATCATCATGTCCGTTCTCCTTCCTCTCCCACACCCGCTCCCGAGCAGGTGGCCCTCACAGTGTGCTTTCAGACCGGCTCCGGCCAAACACCAACATCTCGTATTATAGATGATTCACGGGCGAAAGTGTGGCCCATTCATGCTGCGGCGCACGAGATGTCGAGGCGATTCACCCGGCGAGACGCGGCATCAATCGGAGCGCCGTTCCGCGGTCGATCGAGGCCCGATCAGCATCGCTGAAGCCGTAGTCTGCCAAGCCCTCCGCCGCCTCGACGCCTTCGCGGTACGGATAATCCGAGCCGAACATGAGTTGGGAGACGGGAACAAGCTTGAGCAGCGCCGCGAACTGGCCGGGCAGATTGCCTTGCGCAATCTCATAATAATACTTCTGCACGATGGGCACCGGTCCGTCGGGCATGCCGGGGACCTTTTTGACCATCTGCTCGCGAATGAGCCGGCCGATCAGGAACGGTAGCGTCCCGCCGCTGTGAGACCAGATGAAGCGGATGTCGGGACAGCGAAAGGCTGTACCGCCGCTGAAAAGGAGGCTCGCGATAGTGCGCGTGGTGTCGGTCGCAAACTCGATCGCGCCGGGCGAGACGCCTTTGACCAGATGGGTACAGCAACTCGGCACGACAGGGTGGGTGTAGACCACCGCCTTGCGCCGATTGAGTTCCTCGAACACCGGGACGAATGTCGGATCGCCGAGATACTTGCCGTCGTAGCTCGTGAACAGGCCGATGCCGTCCGCCTTGAGCACGTCCAAGGCATATTCGATCTCCTTCAGACTGCCCTCGGTATCGGGCAGCGGGATCGCGGCGAACAGGCCGAAGCGGCCCGGATAATCCTTCCTGAGCTGCGCGCCGTAATCGTTGCACTCGCGCGCGAGCTTGCGTCCCTGCTCGACGTCGCCGAACCAGACGCCGGGCGGCACGAGCGAGACCACGGCCGTCGTGACGCCACCCTTGTCCATGTCGGCGAGCGACAATTGCGGCGTCCATTTGGGCGGCGCGCCATTGGTGCGACTCTTCGACATGACCTCGGCAAGAACCGGCGGGACGTAATGATGATGGACGTCGATGCGAACCTTCGCCGCAGGCGACTGCGCCGACGCAGGCGCCCCTGACGCGCCGAGCCCGAGCGCGGCGATGCCGCCGGCGATGAAATTGCGCCGCGCCGGACTCATCGACGCCGGTGCTGCCTGGCAGCAGGCACAGCCGCCGAAAAGGCCGTGACGCAACGATTTCCGGAGTCCGGCGTTGTTTGGTTCGAGTCCTCGATCCACGAGCATGGCGTCCATCCCTCTCCCGATCGGCCTTTTCGGCACGTCGCTTGCGACCAGCTTAGCGTCGATCGTGCCTTCGGCAAGTCGCCGAGAACCGTCAGGACGCCGCATGCAGCATCGCGCAAGTCTCCGCGGCATTGCAGATGAAAGACGGCGGGACTCTTTGACGGGACTCTTTACGGAATTTTTTACAGAATCTGCTTGACTCGCGGTCGATTGCATTTATGTGGGGACTTTGCCGCTGTTGATCGGTCCGCGTGGACACGATCGGGCGGCTTTCGCTTTCCGTGGCGCCGGCTCGCCGGCATCTCGGGTTCTGATCTCTGGTTGTTGGAGGACGACATGGCGCAGAACGCCCTCTTGCGATCGGTGAAGGGCTTGGGGATCCCAGGTACCGCCCGAAAGGAAGACAGGAAGACTAAGCTGAAAGTGGCAACGCCGGTGCCGGCGGACAATTGCCAAAACGACGACGCTAAGGACCACTTCGCGGTCCGCAACGGCGTCCGTTGTGCCGGTGTGCATTTGATCGTCGATCTGCACGGTGCAGAGCGGCTCGACGACATCGAACACATCGAAACGACGCTGCGGCGCTGCGTTGAAGCAGCACGCGCAACGCTCTTGCATATCCACCTGCATCACTTCCAGCCGAGCGGCGTGTCCGGCGTGGCGGTGCTGGCGGAGAGCCACATCTCGATCCATACGTGGCCGGAAGTCGGTTATGCCGCACTCGACGTGTTCATGTGCGGGTCGGCCGATCCCGACAAGTGCATTCCGGTATTGCGCGAAGCGTTTTCCGCAAAGCGCGTCGGTGTGAACGAGTTGCTGCGCGGCCAGCACGCCTGACCGTCCACCGATGACAATGCTTGAGCGGCCGGGCCGAGTCCCGGCCGTTTCTCTATGAGCCCCCTCATCTCGATGAGCCCCAGGTCTATGAGCCCAGGTCTATGAGCCCCAGGAGAGCGGTCATGGCGGAAAAGCGCTGGATTCCCGAGACGCTGTTCGACGACCTCGGCTTTCGCATGAGCTTTCAGGTCGACAAGGTGCTCTACGAAACCCAGACCGAGCATCAGCACCTCGTGCTGTTCGAGCACCCGTTCTTCGGCAAGATGCTGATGCTGGACGGTGCGACGCAGATCACCAAACGCGACGAATTCATCTATCAGGAGATGATGTCGCACGTGCCGATCTTCGCACACGGTCACGCCCGCGAGGTCCTGATCATCGGCGGCGGCGATTGCGGCATTGCCGAAGAGGTGCTCAAGCACAAAACGGTCAAGCGGCTGACCCAAGTCGAGATCGACCCGGCGGTGGTCGAGTTTTCCAAGGAGCATTTTCCGGAATTCACCAAGCCGGTGTTCGCCGACAAGCGCTTCGAGAGCGTCATCGACGACGGCATGAAATATGTCGCCCGAACCGACCGACGCTTCGACGTCATCATTGTCGATTCCACCGACCCGCAGGGGCCGGGGAAAGTGCTCTTCAGCGAGAAATTCTACGCGGCTTGCAAGCGCTGCATGAACAAAGGCGGCGTGATGGTGACACAGAACGGCGTCCCGATCTTCCAGCCGAAAGAGCTGATCTCCAGCGTCTCGAAGTTCCGCAAGCTGTTCGCCGACGGTTCCTGCTACGTCGCCGCCATCCCGACCTACATCGGCGGCCACATGGCCATGGGTTGGGCAACAGACGACAAGAAGCTGCGCCAGTCGCCAGTCAAGACCATTGCCGATCGCTACCGCAAGGCCGGCAGTTTCTCGACCAAGTATTGGACGCCCGAAGTCCAAGTCGCCGCCTTCGCGTTGCCGCGTTTCATCGCCGAGGTGGTGGCAAAGGCCGGCAAGCGCGGCAAATGATCGAAGGTCAGATCTTTAATGAACATGCCTCAACGAATAATTCCCGCATCCCTGCCACCTTCTGGTTTGCTTATTGACCAGAACCAGACCACTGCGCCACGAGCATCGAGGGCGCGTGCTGGATTTGCGGAAAGCAGCGGCGGATCAGTGTAGGCGATATCCCGCGTGGCAGCCGATACAAGCTGACGTGACTTCGTGCAGTGCGGCATTCACCTGGCGCATGGAGTCGAAAGTCTGGGCCACGGAAGCATCCTGTAGAACAATCGCGAGGCGGCTCGCCGCATGATGCATACTGGTCCCAGCATCTTGCATCGGCTGAGGAAAGTATGGCGCCATCTCAGCGGCGTGATGAAGTGATAACGAACTCATCCCAAGCCGCTCCTCCAGCAGCTTGCTGGCTGCATCGAATTTGGCATCGGCGACATCGCCGATGACCGTATTGAGCGTAGCCAGATGGTCGCGCATGTTCGCGAGCATATGCTCCTGCATCGGACCTGGAAGTGACACGAGTTGGCGCGGGTCGTTTGACTCTCCGGACGCAGCCGGACCTCCGCCCGGCGCCACTATTCCACGCATGTGCTGATGGTCCGGAGTGGTCGGGCCCTCCTCATGCATCATGTGGCTCGTCGGCGGCATCGTTACAGGCCCAGGCTGTGGCGATTGGGCGTGGACCGTCCAGGTCACGATAACGACCGAAACGGCGGCAACAGTCGTGGCCACGGCCGTCGCGACACCAGAACGATGGAACTTCAACTTCATAAGAACCCCTGTGGGTAGGTATTGCCAGATCACGTTATCGGAAAACGAAACTTAGAACGTATGATCACGATCATATGGGCGGACGGCATTCGATCTCTGGGACTCTGTGCTATCGGGATGGTTTCATTGTATCATTCTTAGAATTTGCGCCGCGTGCGTAGCTTCGGACGTTTGCGGAATGTGATTTGTGATTGCGACAGATTGGCTTTCATTATCGGTTCGAGCCGCCGCAATTGAGCGAAGCCTCAAGCCCGGTCAGACGTTGTTCTATGCGGGCAGTAAAACCGCCGGCTTGTATCAAGTCGTAAGCGGCACCGTCCGACTCGTGCGCACCGATCGGACCGGGCGGGAGGCTGTCCTGCAAGTGGCTTCGCCAGGCGACACCTTGGCGGAAGCCTCTTTGTTCTCGTCGACCTACCGTTGCGATGCAATCGCGACGACGCAATCAATCGTTCGCCTCTATCCGAAGACCGTTCTATTAGGCGACCTGCAGCGCGATCCTAAGATAGCGAAGGCCTTTGCCGCGATGCTTGCGCGCCAAATCATGACACTGCGCACGCGTCTCGAAAGCCGGAATATCCATTCTGCACGCGACCGCGTGAGACATTTTCTTGCCGTCAATGTCAGTGCTGACGGACGAACCGTCGCATTATCGGGAACGCTCAAGGGACTCGCTGCCGATCTTGGGCTAACGCACGAGGCCCTTTACCGGACCCTCGCCCGTATGGAGGCGGACGGCGAAATCACGCGGAAGAAAGGAATAATCCGGATCGGCCGGACGGTATGACTGGGATCATATGGGAGCGCTTCGCTCCACGCTATGGGTCGCATTGAGGGGGCGATAAGGCAAAGGAAGGTAACCCTCCATGAAAACCCGTAGCAAATTGATCGGCCTCAGTGCCGCGATACTGGCACTTGGAATTGGAACTTACGCCTTCAAAGCCCGATCCGAAGAGGCACGCGGCTTCGGCCCGCCTTTCATGCGGCACGGTATGGGCGGCGGCATGATGGGTTCGAGCATGATGGGGATGTCTCACGATGCTGCGACGATGACGCAGCTTCGTGTCATTCACCTCTTGTTCGTAAATCATGATCGCATCAAACGCACCGTGACGAATCTTCCCGACGGAATTCGCACCGTCACCGAATCGGACGATCCCGAGATTGCGCAGTTGCTCAAAACTCATGTCGCCGACATGATGAAGCGCGTCGACACCGGCGACGATCCAGGACTTCCTATCGAGAGCGATGCGCTGCACGCTATCTTTCGGGACAAGGACAAAGTCCATACCAGCGTAGAGGCGACCGCAAAAGGAGCGGTCGTTGTGCAAACTTCGGACGACCCCAAAACCGTCGCTGCGCTTCAGGAGCACGCCGGGCAGGTGACCGACTTTGCCGAACAGGGAATGGCCGCCCTGCATACGGCCATGATGAAGAACCTCGGCGGCCCGATGCATGGAGGGATGATGGGTCGGGGGATGATGTTCGGAATGCATGGAATGATGGGCGGCGGCATGATGCGCGGCCCGATGTGAGTGTCGCCTCGCGGCGTGTGTTAGGCGAGACGTGTTCTCCGTTTTAAGCAACAGCAGGATAGGCCGCATGATCCCGAGCCATCGGCCTATCTCATTCTATGATGAAATTGATGTTGTATTGAATACCGCCGTCAAGTGCCGCGGTGCATCGAGCTTTGCGGTGGGCTGAATGTCGCGAGGCCCCTTGATCTCGATCAACATTTCGCATCGGCCAGGTGATACTGCAATACAACAGTTATCTACAGGTCATTCGGGTGAATCGTAAGCGCATCATCATTTTCCTCGTTACGCTCGCACTGATTGGGAGCGCGGCGTTTGGTGCCTGGACATTGCTGCTGCGCTCGATCAGCGTCCAGGTGGCACGCGGTGAACGGGATGTGGCTGTGCGGGTCTTTGGGCTCGGCACCGTAGAGGCGCGCGTTCAATCGAAGATCGGGTTCAAGGTTTCAGGCGTTCTCGCCGATCTGGAGGCGGATGTCGGCGATCGTGTTGCCAAGGGCGTAGTGCTCGCGCGGCTCGACAGCCGAGAGCAGCAGGCGCAGGTCGCGCGCGCCAAAGCGGCGCTCCAACAGAGTGAAGCCAATCTGCAGAAGGCAATGGCCAGCGTCGATAAGGCCAACGCCAATTACACGAATGCCAAGAACATCAACCAGCGGCGGCAGAAGCTAGCGGAGACCAACATCGCATCCGCCGAGACGGCCGAAACAGCGAAAGCCGCCGAGGACGCCGCAACAGCCGATGTCGGTCTGGCCAAAAGCGACGTTGCCCTCGCCCAGGCCGCCATCAGCGACGCCAAGGCGCAGATGCAGCTGCAGGGAGCGACGCTCGACTTTCACGCCTTGGGTGCCCCCTACGACGCCATGGTGACCGCGCGGCTGAAGGAGCCTGGCTCCGCGCTGGCGGCAAGCGAGCCGGTCTTCACCATCATCGATCCGAAAACAGTGTGGGTCCTGGCCTATATCGACGAGAGCAAGGCCGGCGAAATCGCCGTTGGCCAACCGGCCGAGATCGTGCTGCGATCGAAACCAAACCAACGCCTTAAGGGGCGGGTTGCCCGGATCGAACCTGAGAGCGACCGCGTCAACGAAGAGCGCCGCGTGGAGGTCGCGTTCGATCAGATACCGGAGAGTTTCAATCTCGGCGAACAGGCCGAAGTGTATATCACGACTGTCCATCTTGCGCAGGCGCTATTGATCCCGGAAGCGGCGATCATCGGGATTAGCAAGGATCACGGAACGGTATGGACCGTCGAGGACGGACGCTTGCAGCAGCATGACGTCAGCCTCGGGCACCGGCTGCTCGACGGCCGTTATGAAATCACCGGCGGAGTTCCGGAAAAGGCGCTGGTTGTCACGCAATTGCGCAATGGATTGCGCGTCGGGCGGGCCGCCACGATTGCCAACGAGCCAAAGCCATGAATCTTGCGTACCGGGACATCAAGCATAATCTTCTCCGTTTCGTGCTGACCAATTTTGGCCTGAGCCTACTGCTCGGCATCGTCATCGTGATCACCGGCGTCTATGGCGGCTTGGTCGATGATGCGCTGCGACAGGCGCGCGCCGCGAATGCGGATCTCTGGGTGGTCGAGGCCGGCACCAATGGGCCATTCGCAGAGTCCTCACGCATCCCTGGCGATACCAGGGAACTCGTTGCCCGCGTTTACGGAGTGGAGCACGCCGGCGCCGTCACCTACCAATCTGTTCAGACCGAACTCAACGGCAAGCCGCTCCGTCTTTTCCTTATCGGTTACGAGCTGGGCCGGCCCGGCGGTCCGCCCCAACTCATTGCCGGGCGTGACATCATCCGCAGCCATTACGAAATAATCGTCGACCGCTCCGCCGGTCTTGCGCTCGGCCAGGAAGTGCCGCTGGGCACGCATGGCCATTACTTCACGGTGGTCGGTCTGATGCGCAACGCCCTGACGTCGTCAGGCGATCCGGTGGCCTATGTGACCTTGCTTGACGCACAAGCGCTACAATTCGAGCTTGCGCCGCCGGCCGAGCGCCGCGAGGTCGCGCGCAGCGGAACGTCGGAGACGACCAACCAGATTAATGCTGTCATCGCGAAGGTGTCTCCTTATGTTCCGATCAATGAGGTGGCCGCTGCGCTCGCGCGATGGAAACACCTCACCACGCTGACGGAAGCCCAGCAGGAAAACCTGTTGACCACGCAGGTGATTGAGAAATCTCGCAGGCAGCAGCTTCTAATCATGGTCCTGTTGATCATCGTATCGGCGGTCATCATTGCGTTGATCATCTATACATTGACGATGGACAAGACGCGTTCGATCGCCACGCTCAAGTTCGTCGGAGCGCCGGACCGCACCATCGTCGGCCTCATCGTCCAGCAAGCTCTATCAATGGGAATTGTGAGCTATGCGATCGGACTGGCACTTGTTCTCACATTTCAGTCCTACTTCCCGAGGCGGCTGGTGCTCGATGCCGGAAGCATCGGCGTCGTGTTTCTGATCACGGTGGTGATCTGCCTTGCTGCCAGCACGCTCGGCATTCGGCTCGCTCTCAAGATCGACCCGGCAGAGGCGCTGGCATCGGCAGGATAAACCATGGCCGAGACGAGCAGCCAGACCGCAATCGTGCGCGTGGAGCACCTCTCCAAGCATTTTGGCTCGGGGACCACGCGGGTTGATGCCCTGATCGACGTGAACTTGGAAGTCTATCCGGGCCAAGTTGTCGGACTCATGGGTCCAAGCGGCTCGGGCAAGACCACTTTGCTCAATTGCATCGCCTGCATTCTGGAGCCGAGCAGCGGCCGGCTCACACTCGACGCCGAGGTCGTCTATGACGACCGCTGGCTCAAGTCCGATCTGCGCCGGTTGCGGCTCGATAAGATCGGCTTCATCTTCCAATACCCCAATCTGCTACCGTTTCTCGACGGCAGCGACAATGTTGCAGTAGTCCTCGATCTGGCCGGATTTAGCCACATGGCCGCGCGCACGCGCGCTGTCGATTTGCTCGAATACCTCGAGGTCGGCCACCGCAAGCATGCGATGCCCGCGCAGCTTTCCGGCGGCGAAGCGCAACGGGTGGCAATCGCCCGCGCGCTCGCCAACCGGCCGCGCATCATTCTCGCCGATGAGCCGACCGCACCGCTTGATTCCGCTCGCGGCCGGATCGTCATGGATTTGTTGCGCCGCATCGCCGTCGATCAAAGCGCCGCCATCATTGTCGTGACCCACGACGAAATGATTCTGGATCGGTTCGATCACATCTTTCGCCTGCGCGACGGGAAGCTGGACGCTGAAAACACCGCCAGCGTTCGTTATGAAAGTGTGAGTGCCGTTTAGCACACGATCACGCCCGCGAGGTCCTGATCATCGGCGGCGGCGATTGCGGCATTGCCGAAGAGGTCCTCAAGCACAAAACGGCGCTGCCGTTTCCTGCGCATCTGCGCTAATTTCATTCGGACCGTCGTTATCCGACGCGCAAATACCGGAGGAGATAATGCGCCGTTCCGTCCAATGTCGTGGCGCGTTCCTGCTGATCGCCGTACTGAGCGCATCAGCGGCTCTCGGCTCTGCCGTGCAAGCCGGCGGCGACCTCGACCGCGCCTATCGCATCATGGCATCCAAGAAAATGGTCGATCTCACCCATTCTTTTGGGCCGGAGACGCCGGTGTGGGCCGGCTTCGGCCAGGCGAAATTTTCACCGGCTGCCGATCCCAAGACCCATGAGGCCTACACCATTCCCAAAGACGGCTTTCGCACCACCTATTACCAAATGGTCGGGCAATACGGCACGCATGTCGATCCGCCGGCGCATTTCGCCGAAAACGGCATCACCATGGACCAGATACCGCTCAAAGAAATGATCCTGCCGCTGGTGGTGCTCGACGATACGCCTTACCTCGGCAAGGATCCCGACCATGCATTTTCAGTCGCCGACCTGAAAGCCTGGGAGCGCCGGCATGGCCGCGTGCCGAAGGGCGCCTTCGCGGCGCTGCGCACCGATATGTACAAAGACTGGAACTCGAATCCGGAACGGTTCAAGCGCAGCCCGTTTCCTGCCTGGGCCTTCGAAACGATCAAATTTCTTTACGAGCAGCGCGATGTGACGGCGACCGGCCACGAGTTGATGGATACCGATACGACCGACAAGATGGATTCCGAAACCTACATCCTGCAGCACGGCCACTATCAGATCGAGGTCATGGCCAATCTCGACAAAGTGCCGGCGACCGGTGCGATCATCGTGGTGACATGGCCGAAAGTCGAAAAGGGCCTCGGCTTCCCGGCGCGGGCGTTCGCGATCCTGCCATGAACGCCCAACGGAATGACGCCGATGACGTGAAGAGAAACGATCAATGTCGATTTATTCGAGCCGTCGCACTTTAGTTTTAGGTTTTTGCCTCTTGGCCTGCGGCCTCGGCGGGCCGTTGCTCGCGGCAACGCCCGACGTATCGATCAAAAACAAGTTCGTCGAGATTTCCGTCGAGATCGATAACGCGTTCAAGGCCTATCCAGGCCTGTTCGACAATTGCCTCACGGAGGGCAAGTCGTGGGCCCAGAAGTCGAGCAACGACGCCGCGAAGGAGCAGCGCAGCGATCCCAGTCTATTTCGCGACCGCCCCAAATGGAGCTACGATCGCTCCTATACGCTGCGCTCCGTGGTCGCGCGTTACGTCAGCATCGTACGCGCCGATGACACCTACGAGGGCGGCGCGCATCCGAACCATGTCGTCGACACCATCCTGTGGGATGGCGATGCGCAAAAGCGCATCAGCGTTCGCCCGTTCTTCACGGAGACGGCCGACAACGGGCCGACCATGACGGCTTTGGCTCGGCTCGCCCGGCTCGCGGTCGCAGCAGAAAAAATCTCGCGGGACATTCCCGCCGGAAGCGACGACAAGCTCAAGTCCAAATATGACGCCGGAGAAGTATCTGCGGCAGGATACGTTCATCGCCGACGGCATCAAGCCCAGCCTGCTGCAGCTTGGTCCGCTGACGCTCGCACCCTCGACCGAGCGCGACAAGAGTTCGGGATTGACCTTCCATTATTCGCCTTACGCCGTGGGTCCCTACGCCGAAGGCCCCTACACGGTTTTCGTACCGTGGACGGCATTCCAGCAATTCCTTTCGGATACCGGCAAAGCCATCTTTTCCGGAACACGCCCAAAAGGCGATGACAAGTTTTAACGATCCCCTCCCCTCCGCAAGGGAAGGATTAGTCCGGCTGGCTTAACAGGCCGCATGCTTTTGTGAGCGGATCCATGCGCCGATCTCGCGATCGGCCTCGGCCTTAGCGAAGCCGTAGCGTTCCTGGAGTTGAGCGGCCAGTTCATCGCGCCTGCCATTGATGCGGGTAATGTCCTCATCGGTGAGCTTGACCCAGTTGAGCCGGAGCTTGCCTTTGAATTGCACCCAGTTTCCCTGAATCTGGTCCCAGTTCATCGTCGTCTCCCGTGCCAGTAAGACGCGCAGCGTTTGCCGTCCCGCTTTTGGTGAGGCGGCCAATGTCAGCCGCGCGATGCGGCCTCAATTCGGCGATAACAGGGTCTTTCGGAGACGAATGTTGGCGCAGGTCTGGCCGATTTGGCCTGTCAATTCAGATTGCCAACGCATCGGACTTATCCGACTTTATTTGCCGTCATGTAGTTGAACATTGTTGAATGGCGAGAGCAAAACCTGCGTTGCCGCCTTAGGGCGTCGTGAGGTGTTCTTCTGCAAAGACCCAACGGGCAACTCGGCAAAGGCTTGGCAAAGGCTTGACGGTTTGACGGCGCTCCCCGATGACACTGCATGGCTTCGCCGCTTCCAGCCCCTGACATTGATCGACTCGCGGACGGCGTCATTGCCGGCGACCGCACGATGCTGTCGCGGGCGATTACGCTGATCGAAAGCAAGCGCGTCGATCATCGCCATGCTGCTGCCGCGCTGACCCAAAAACTGCTGCCGGTAACCGGCAAGGCCGCGCGTGTCGGGATCACCGGGGCGCCCGGTGTCGGCAAATCGACCACCATCGATGCGCTCGGCACCATGCTGACGCGGCAAGGCCACAAGGTCGCGGTGCTGGCGGTTGATCCCTCGTCGCGACGCACCGGCGGATCGATCCTCGCCGACAAGACCCGCATGGCTCAGCTCGCCAACGATGCCAATGCCTTTATCCGCCCGTCGCCGGCGGCGGGCACGCTCGGCGGCGTCGCGGCAAAGACCCGCGAGACCATGCTGCTCTGCGAGGCCGCGGGCTACGACGTGATCCTGGTCGAAACCGTCGGCGTCGGCCAGTCGGAGATCGCGGTCGCCGACATGACCGATTTCTTCCTGGTGCTGGTGCTGCCCGGCGGCGGCGATGAACTGCAGGGACTGAAAAAGGGCGTGGTCGAGCTTGCCGATATGATCGCGATCAACAAGGCCGAAGGCGACAATCTCGCACGCGCAAAATCGACAGCCGCCGAATATCGCGCGGCGCTTCACATTCTGTCGCCAGGTTCACCGAACTGGTCGCCCCCTGTCGTCACTTATTCGGCACTTACGAACGACGGGGTCGAAGCCCTGTGGGCGCACATTCTCGATCACCGCGAGCGGCTCACCGCATCGGGCGAGCTTGCCGCGCGCCGCGGTCAACAGCAGGTCAAGTGGATGTGGGCGATGCTCGAGGAGCGATTGTTCGCGCCGGTGCGATCGGATCGCGCGCTCAAGGCGGCGCTGCCGCAGATCGAGACCGACGTCGCCGCCGGCCGTCTGGCACCGGCCACCGCCGTCGAACGGATCGCCGAGATGCTCGGACTTTGACGCCATGCGCGTCCTCCTCACCGCATTCGGTCCCTTTCCCGGCGCTCCGTTCAACCCGACCGTCCCGCTTGTGAAGGCGCTCATCCGCAGACGGCGGCCGGCATTGGCGGGCATCACGTACGCAACCCATGTGTTTGCGACGACCTACGCTTCGGTCGATCGCGACCTGCCGAAGCTCTTGGCGAACCGGCTGGACATCGTACTGATGTTCGGCCTTGCCGGCCGCACACGGCATCTGCGCGTCGAGACCCGAGCGCGCAACGCGCTCTCAGTTTTGTTTCCCGATGCCAGCGGCTACTGCCCGCGTCACAACGTCATCAAACCCGGCGGACCCAGCTCACTCAAAGGCTGCGCGCCGTTTGTTCGCCTCGTCAGCGCGGGCCGGGCGAGCGGTTTCGACGTCAGAGCTTCGCGCGATGCCGGGCGCTATCTGTGCAACTACGCCTTTTGGCGAGCATTGGAGCGGGCCGACAACGGCGCACCACTGGTCCAGTTCGTTCATATCCCGCTCGTGAGATCGCGCGCGCGGCTGCGTCGACCCGTGAAGCGTCGGCCGGCGACGCTCCGCCAACTCGTCGACGCCAGCGAAGCCATCCTCGTCGCGCTCGTCGCCGCAAGCCGGCATTAACCCTGGCGACGAAAACCGGACGCTGCGCCACCCCGGGACCAACGGCTGGCACACCACTTGAGGCGTATGACCTCGCTCTCCGCCGCGGAGTCTTCCGGATGAAGTTCGATCGCCGCCGCCTGTTCGCCGCGCTCGCCGGCGCCGCCTCGGCCACGGCCGCGAGCCCCGCGCTCGCCCGCGGTGCGCGCGGAACCAGTACGGCAGACGAAGCGCAGTTCAGGCCGGCCCGCGATGTCGGGCCGCGCGCCGGAGTCGACGCGACAACGCTGGGGCTGCGCCCCAATGCGGCCGAGGATCAGTCGGCAGCATTTCAGCGCGCGATCGAGCACGCCGTCGCCTCTCATGCGGTGCTGCATCTCGCGCCGGGATTCTACCGCGCGGGTTCTCTGCACCTGCCACCTTACGCGGCGATCGCCGGCGACACCCGGCCTGACGCGGATCATCATGGCGGCTGGCCCCTCCATGATGTCGGCCACCGGGAGCGATTATGTCAGCATCAGCGGCCTCGTGCTCGACGGCGCCGGCATTCCGCTGCCGGAGCGCCGCGGACTCATCCATCTGGCGCAAGGCCGCGCCGTGCGCATCGCCGATTGCGAAATCGTCAGCTCAGGCCGCAACGGAATCGCGCTCGAAGCAATCGACGGCGAAGTGACGGGAACCACCATTAGCGCCGCCGCAGACGCCGGCATTTTTTCGATCGACGCCCGCGCATTGCGGATCGACGGCAATACCATCCGCGGCGCCGGCAATGGCGGCATCTTGGTCTGGCGCAGCAAGCCGGGCGACGACGGCACGCTGATCATCGACAATCGGGTCGAGGACATCATGGATAAGGCCGGCGGTGAAGGCCAATGGGGCAACGGCATTAATGTGTTCCGCGCCGACAATGTCATCGTGCGCGGCAACCGCATCCGCAAGGCGGCATTCTCGGCCGTTCGCGGCAACTCCGCGTCTAATCTGCAGATCGTCGGGAACACCTGCAGCGGCCTGGGCGAAGTCGCGCTCTATGCGGAATTCAGTTTTGAGGGCGCGGTGATCGCCAACAACATCGTCGACGGTGCGGCCGTCGGCGTGTCGGTTACGAACTCGAACGTGGGGGGCCGCCTCGGCGTCGTGCAAGGCAATCTTATTCGCAACCTTCACAGCAGCAGACCGCAGGATGCGACCTCCAAGCCGGCGCCCGCGATCGGCATCGGCATCGAGGCCGATACGGTCGCGAGCGGCAATGTCATCGAGAATGTCGAGGGCATCGGTATTGCGGCAGGCTACGGACCTTATCTTCGCGACGTTGCCATCAGCGCCAACGTCGTGCGCGGCACCGACATCGGCATCGGCGTTTCGGTCGTACCCGGAGCCGGCGCGGCGGTGATCGCCGACAATCTCATTTCCGAAGCCCGGCGCTTCGCCATCGTCGGCATGGAGTGGGACAAGACGGTTACCGGCGATCTCAGCAAGGACGGCGCCGCCCGCTACGCGCAATTATCGATCGGCGGCAATCGCGTGCGCTAACTCCGTATCGCGCCTCAGCCCGGCTCTGCTAAAGTCTTCTTCAACGAAAAATGACTTTGGGAGGAAGCGATGGCCGCTGTGTCACGCATTGCATCCGCGATTGCCATCGCGCTTGCTCTTCTACTTGCGGCACGTTCCACTCCGGCGCGCGCGCAGGCGGCGGACTATCCCAACCGGAAAATCACCTTCATCGTCGGCTTCGCGCCAGGCGGCGGCATCGACGTCTTTGCGCGCAGCGTGGCCCAGGAACTGAGCGAGCGGTTCGGCTTTCAAATCGTGGTCGAAAACCGGCCGGGTGCCGCCTCCAATGTCGCGGCAAAAGTGGTCGCGAGTTCAACACCGGATGGCTACACCTTGCTGGTGACCGGCAACAGTTTTGCCATCAACCAGACGCTCTCCAAGGACCTCACCTATTCGGTTGATGAATTGCGCGCAGTGGCGTTTCCGGCGCGCGACAGCCATGCGCTGACGGTCAACGCCGACAGCAGTGCCCGTACACTTGCCGATTTCATCGCGATGGCGAAATCGAAGCCGGTCAGCGCCGCCGTTGGCGGATCGTCCTCGCACATTGTCGCCGACTATGTGCTCAAGGTAAGGGCCAAGACGCAGGCGACGTCAGTGCCGTTCCAAAGCGGCGCGCCGGCGTTGAACGCGCTACTCGGCCATCACGTCGACATCTTGGCCGGACCGGTCTCCGAAATCGTCGCCCAGGTGCAGCAGGGCAACGTTCGGACGCTTGCCGTCACCGGTCCAAAACGTTCGCGGAGCCTCCCGGATGTGCCCACGCTGACCGAGTCGGGCTTCCCCGGCCTCGAAATCACCGGATGGATCGGCATGCTGGCGCCCGCGAAAACGCCGGACGATATCTGCGCAAAACTCAATTCAGCGATCAATACCGCGATTGAGAGTTCTGGTCTCAACACACGCCTGCGTAACCTGGGCTATGAGCCGAGCAGCATGGCGTTTGCAGATACGCAGCCATTTTTCAAAGACTCGATCGACACGTGGCGCAAAATGATCCTCGCGACCGGACTTGCGGCCGAGTAACTATTTTGAAGCGTGATCCTTTTTGCCCAGGCCGGGTCTCCACTTCATCTGCGGATCAGATCGCATCCGTCACCTGCACCGCGCCGACCTCGATGCCGTTCCAGTTACGCAACGTCGGCCGCAGGAAGGGCGTCAGCGCCGCGCGCTCGCCCTCGCGAAGCGGAAGATAGCGCGCAATCAACGCCGCCATGATCGCTTGCGCGGCGCGAGAGGCGCCATCGTCGCATTTGATCGCGATACCGAGTCCCTGCTCGGGCAGCGCGCCGCAATAGACGCCTTCCGCGCCCGTCTTGACGAAGACCCGTGCGCCGAAGAGCTGCATGATGTCGGTGCAGAAGCGTCCGGTGCCGGCGACGTACCACGGCCTTTGCACGCAGGCCGCGCGCAGGCGTGCGGCGGCGCCGGCGCGCTCGCGGGAAAGGCCCTGGCCGGTGCCGAATTTGGCGAACCCTTGCGCGAGATTTTTCAACGGGATCGCCCAGGTGGGAACAGAGCAGCCGTCAACGGCGCAGCGATTGGGCGTGAGCTTGGCGCCGGTGAAGTCTTCCAGAACGGCGCGCACCTCGCACTGCACCGGATGATCGGGTTGCCAGTAGCCGACGTGATCGATGCCCTCGGCGCACGCGACACACAGAAAGCCGGCATGTTTTCCGGAGCAGTTGTTGTGCAGCGCCGACGGCGCGCCGGAGGTTCGCGCCAAGGCAAATGCCGCAGCCTGCGAGACTGGCCAATGCGCGCCGCACGCAAGCGCTGATGCATCGAGACCGGCCTTCGCCAGCATGCGCTCGACGCCTGCCACATGCGCGGGCTCGCCGCTATGCGACGCGCAGGCGAGCGCAAGCTCCTCGTCACCGAAGCCGTAGCGATCGGCTGCACCCGATTCGACGAGCCTGATCGCCTGCAACGCCTTGACGGCCGAGCGCGGAAACACCGGCCGCGCCACATCGCCCAGCGCAAGAACGACTGTGCCCTCGGCATCGGACACCGCGACAGCGCCACGATGGCGGCTCTCCACCAACGCGCCGCGCGTAACTTCGACCAGAATGGGATTACCCATCTTTCATTCGCCGATATTGCCGCACACTCCTACCGCAACCATGTAGCATCGTGGGGAAAACCCCGGACAACGCCATGCTCCAGATTTCGGACCCCAACCCGCAAGAATCCAATTCGAGCCGCGTGTGGACATTCATGGTGATTGTCATTCTCGTCGTTTTCCTGCTTCCCGTCATGGTGCGCGCTTCGTTTTACGTGTTCGACCACGGTCCTGCGAACTGGCGTGATGCCAATTGGTCGAGCACTGGCCTCTTGTCGCAAGCGACCGCCGATCCGCAGGCGCGCATTGTCGTGATGTCCGCCCGCGCCGGCGGCCTCAAGGGCGTCGTCGCCGTCCATAGCTGGATCGTTTTCAAGCGCGCCGACGCCCACACCTGGACACGCTACGACGTGGCCGGCTGGGGCAATCCGGTAAAGGTCAACAATTGGCCCCCGGACGGCCGCTGGTACGGCACTACGCCGACGATCGTTGCCGATGTCAGTGGAGCTCAGGCCGAAATGCTGATTCCCAAAATCGAAGCTGCGGTTCGAAATTACGCCTACGATCATGCCGGCGATTACCGCATCTGGCCGGGCCCGAACAGCAATACCTTCGTTGCCACGGTGCTGCGCGGGGTGCCTGAAATCGGCGCGGATTTGCCGTCGAACGCCATCGGCCGTGATTTCCGCCCCCTGCCCTATGCAGGGCTCAGCGGCAGCCGCACCGGCGTCGAGGTCAACCTGTGGGGCATCCTTGGCGTCAAAGTGGGACTGGTCGAGGGCATCGAGGTGAACATGCTGGGCCTCGTCGCCGGGCTCGATCTGCGCCGGCCCGCGGTGAAGCTTCCGAGCTTCGGACCGATCAGCTTTGCGAGCGAGACCGCCGTCGCAGCCATGCAATGAATTTCAGGTAGTGGTCCAATTCTACCATTCGCAAAACAGCCTGCCGAACCGGGATGCGAATGTTAGAATCGGACCACCAGCTTGACCGTGCAGCAAGAGTTCTCGCCATTCTGGGCTATGCGTCGGCTCTCCATCATTCTCCCGGTGCTCGACGAGTCGGCGATCATCGTTCCAGCGCTGATGGCACTCGCGCCGTTGCGCGCCCGCGGCGCCGAAATCATCGTCGCCGATGGCGGCAGCCGGGACGGCACGGCGCAGTTGGCGTTGCCGCTGGCCGATCACGTCATTGCCGCGCCGCGCGGGCGAGGTGCGGCGCTGAATGCCGGGGCCGCGATCGGCACCGGCGACATGCTGCTCTTTCTGCATGCCGATACATTTCTGCCAGACGACGCCGACCGATTGGTTGAGGATGCGCTTTCGCGCCGGGCTTGGGGCCGTTTCGACCTACGGATTGGCGGACGGCACCCGCTCCTTGCCGTCGTCGGCCACATGATCAATCTGCGCTCGCGGTTCACCGGTGTCGCCACCGGCGATCAGGCGATTTTCGTCACGCGCGAAACCTTTGACGCGGTCGGCGGTTTCCCCGATCTACCGCTGATGGAAGACATCGCGATTTCGCAAAAGCTCAAGCGGCTGTGCCGGCCATTCTGCATCGGCACGCCCGCTGTCACATCGGGCCGGCGCTGGGAGCAGCACGGCGTGCTGCGCACAATCCTGCTGATGTGGCGGCTTCGCGTTGCCTACTATCTCGGCATCGCGCCCGCGCACCTCGCGAGGCGCTACCGCCAGGTATCCGGACCCACACCCGGGCCGGTTCAGCAATCCCTACCCCGACCTTTTCCGCCGTCAGCCGCGCAAAGCCGCGCCTGGCCATAACGACGGCGCAGAGCGCTGGTACTGCGGCGGCCGGGCCACGTCGGCGGCGAGCGCCTGCGCGGCGTGCCAACCCCAATGCGGATTGTCGAGGAAGGCACGCGCCAGCGCCACCATGTCGGCCTTGCCTTCGGCGATAATGCCTTCAGCCTGTTTGGCGTTCGTGATCATGCCGACGGTGCGTATCGCCATGCCGGTCTCGCGGCGCAGCCGCTCGGCGATCGGCACATTGTAACCCGGACCGGTTGGCGTGCGAATCTCCGCCGTCGCCCCGCCGGAGGAGACATCGATGTAATCGAGGCCGGCGTCCTTGAGCGCCTTGGCGAGGGTCACGGCATCGTCCGGCGTGAGGCCGCCATCGGCCCAATCGCTGCCGGTAATGCGGGCGCCAAAGGGGACGCCGCGGGGTACGACGGCTCGAACGGCGCGCACCACGTCGAGCGGGAAACGCATGCGGCCGGCGAGCGATCCGCCCCATTCATCGTTGCGCTTGTTGGCGAGCGGCGAAACGAAACTGTGCAGCAGATAGCCGTGGGCGAAATGCAATTCGACCGCATCGAAGCCGATGCGCACAGCGCGCTTTGCTGCGTCAACAAACGCGGTGCGTACCCGCGCCATATCCGCTTCGGTCGCCGCTCGCGGCGTATGCCAGCCTGGCCCAAATGGCAGCGCCGAAGGCCCAATGGTAGGCCAAGGATCTTCCGCCTCCGACAGCGCCTTGCCACCTTGCCAGGGCCGCTGCGCCGACGCCTTGCGGCCGGCATGGGCGAGTTGGACCGCGAGCTTCGCCGTGCCGATACGATGGCAATGGGCGACGACGCGCTCCAGCGCCGCTTCGCAGGCGTCGGAGTAAAGCCCCAGGCAGCCGTGCGTGATCCGGCCGTGGCGCTCCACGTGGGTCGCTTCGATGACGAGGAACGACGCGCCGGAATTCGCCAGCATGCCGAGATGGGTCATGTGCCAATCGTCGGCGACGCCGTCATTGGCGCTGTACTGGCACATCGGCGAAACGGCGATGCGGTTGGCAAGCTCAAGATCGGCAAGCTTTATCGGCGAGAACAGGGCGCTCATGGGTAATCACACGCTGAAAGGTTGAGGAGAACACAGAGGAGCGGCAGCGATGCCCCAGCGCTCGCCAGCGAGTCAAGCCCGCGCGGTCAGCCGAATACCGATAAGAGAGGTGGGGTCTTGATCACTCGGCGGCGCGTCCTCAGACGGCAGGGCCTCGACGATTTTCAGCCACTTGGTGCGCAATAAAATGACCTTGCGCACCTCTTCGTGCAGCTCGTCTTCCGTATCGTAATAGTGCTTCCAGCGTCCGCTATCGCAGAGATCGATAAAAAACTGTTTGCGACGCTCTACAAGCGCAAGCCATTTGCGAGAGACGCTGTCGTACGGTCCAACCTGCCGTGCCGACATGATGCAGCCGAGAATTGTCGTGATATCTACGTTGCTTCATATTCACGCGCATGTCTGAGTCGGCAAACAAAAATGTACGCCGTTTGGCGAAGACACAGTTCTATCAGGTCTTTGCTGTGGATAACTGCGCCTGAAAGCAATCAAATCAGAGCCAGACGCGCCATCTGTTTGTGAGTTTGTTGACGCTGCAACGCAGCATACAAACAACAAAAATGGCACCCTTGCCGTTCGCGGAAGGTGGCGAACCGCGCTATCGCACCGAAATTTTGATCGCGGCACGAACGCTGTAGCGCGCGCTCTCCGAAACGGGCATGGCAGTGGCGGTCGTCACCGGCCCCACGGAGGGCTTCGGCGAGCCGGCCGAGGAACCCATCGATGGCGCCGGCTTCGCCGGCAACGTGACCGAACCGCAAGCGCTCATCGTCCCCGGGGCCGCCTCGACCGCGATCGAGCGCTTGCATGAACTGACCGCAGCCATCGAGCGAGTGAGATTGCTCGTATAGTCGGGAACCGTGGTGAAGGCCTCGCGCGCGAAGTCATGCCTGATCCCGTCGGCATTGCCGCTGTCGTTGCAGACCGCGATCACCGTCTCAATGCCCCGATCCTTCAGGCGATATTGGAACGGCGCATTGGCGTCCGGCAGCGTAACCGGCACGCCGGCTCTGATCCTGCTGTTCGGCTGAAATTTGTTGGGTAACAGCACCGTACCCACGCCTCTTTCGTCGACGTCGGTCAGCGTCAGCGTGCAATCGCGTGACGAAACGACGGTGAAGACCGCGGTGTCGCCGACTCGATAGCTGTCTCTGTCGGAGATCAGCGACAGGTCGGGGACGGCGGCCGCGAGTTGCATAGGAAGCGGCCGCGGCCCGCCGGCGAAGTTGACCACGACATCGTCGGTGAGATTGTCGGCGAGATCACGGAACGAAGCCTCGAACTGATCGAACGGCACTGTCGCTTGTTCCAGCCGCCGCAAGAGCGGTTTGAACTTTCTGTCGGCATCGTTTGCTACTTTGGTAAATTGATCTTTGGTCAAACCAAGGGACGCCGCAGCAAGATTGAGGTCGACGTCGTCCTCGTACCGCTTCGACAGCACATTGATCATTTCCACACCGTTGAGCGTCAGCGCCGGATCGATCCCGGCGCGCGTCTCGGCATCGATGAAACGCTTGCCATCGTCGGCGATGATCTGATCCATCTTGTCGTGCGGCGGATAGATCGCCTCGACGACGTCGCGCTCATCCTTCGGGAAGATGGTCCCGTCAAGCACCAGGCTGCGAATATCGTCCTTGGCCTTGCGCATGCCCTGGTCGTGGCAACCCATGCAGGAGACGCCGTTGGTGACGGCGAGATCCTTACGGCTGAGATCGCGCACGATATCGGTCGGCCCCTTGTCGAGCCGCTGGCCCTTTGAGGTGTTCAGATAATACGCTTGAAAACCGTTGGGCAGGCTGAAGATCGTTTCACCGCCGTCGTGCTGAAAGCCGTTCGGCCCACCCGGCCCTAGCGGATGTTCGAACAAATTTCGCACTCCCTCGTTGCCGCGGAAGTCGTATGAGGTCCAAAAATAACCGCTCCGCGAACTGTGGCGTTCGATCAGCCGATTGTTCTGGCTCACGCCTGATTTCTGGAAGCCGGCGCGCGCCACCTCCAACTTCATGATGTCGCCTTGGACATCCACGCTCTCGTTTCTGGTCAGCGCCGCAAAATTCTCGCCGAGCCGCAGGAGCGCATCGTAGAGCGGCGGGCGTGAGGCGTAATAGACGAACCAATCACCGCGAACATAGGGAAGCTGCGTGCCGGTCGCCGCCCTGAATACGCCCGTGAGCTTGATGTCGGGCTCAATGTTGTAGGGATAGATCGCAAGCACGGTCTCCCAATCCCTCCGGCTCCAGCCCAGATCGTCGATGTTGATCCGGATGATGGTCTGTTCGGGATCGATGGTCTGGAGCCTGATCACGTCGGAGGACCGGCTGAGGCTGTTGATCAGCTTGATCATTCCCTGCCGGTAGACGTTCATTGCCTGATCGTCGGTGCAGGCATTCTTGAGATGGGTCAGGGTCAGATAGCGCGTGCCGCTGACACGGGCTCGCGGCAACTTGTCGAGATCGGCCGCCATGAAGCCGACCATATCGGCGTTGGTGATGAATTTATGCTGCTCGCAGGAGGCGACCGCGTTGGCGCCGAGCGACTTGATCCAGGTTTCGAGCGCTTTGACGTCGTCGGGCGTCGGGCTGTAATTCGAAGAACCCTCGTACATCACGTCGTACGGCATTTCTTCGTCGACGATCTCCTTGAATAATTTTGAACCGTAGGGATTGCCGGGAAGAATGTAGTTTGGATCTTGCGCCAATTGGTCGAGCCGAAGAATGAAGCCGAAATTCTTGGCCGGACGCTCCCGCGCCGTGAGGCGGCCTTCCTGATGGCAGCGCGAGCAACTTTTTTCGAGAACGTCGAACGCGGCCTTAGCCACCGGGTCGGTCGGCACCTTGATGTCGTCGGCTAATGCGAGGGAGCTCGCCAGTGCCATCGTCGCGATCGACGCAAGTGCGCCACGCGCACACGCCGGTTGCCACCTCATGTCTCTTCCTCGAGCGTCCGATGGGAAACGGCTAAAGCTGCCGAGTGTTTAGTGCCGCATCATAACCGCAAGGTTCGTGCTTAGGGGTACTCGATTGTGATCTGAAAAGAAATGACCCGCCCGGTGGGGACAAGACCGGGCGGGTCTGAAAAATCGGCGCCAGCGTCGGGGGAGAAGCGCGCCGATGACGGCTCAAATATCGCCATCGAACGTTGGTCGCGCCGCTGCGAGGGAAGGTTCAAACCCTGTTAGGAGTTTAATAACGCTTTCGGACCTCTGGGGCTCAGGTAATTCGCTACCGTCTGACAGTGGGTTTTCCCGCCCCAGCCGTTTTCGGGTCCGCCGCCTCCACCGCGCGAAAGGCGTCCAACAGGCCGGCGCCATACTGGTCGTCACGCCCGGGAGAACCCAGGTCGCGCGCGGTCGCCGTCAGGATATTGCGAATGGTCTTGGCGTCCAGCGCCGGATTGCGCGCCATCATCAAGGCCACCACGCCGGAAACCATCGGTGCCGCAAAGGATGTGCCGGTCATAATGTCGTAACGTCCGTTCGGCACAGCGACGACGACATCGACGCCGGGCGCCGCAATCGCGATATGCGGACCGGGGCTCGAGAGTTTGAACAAGCGATCGTTTTCGTCGGTGGCTGCAACCGCTATGACATTGGGATCGTCCGCGGGAAACAGCGGCGGCGAGCGCGGCCCGGCGTTACCCGCGGCGGCGACCAGCACAATGCCCTGTCTGGCGGCTTCCGCCAGCGTGTTGGCTGTGACCGGATCAGACGGACCGGCAAAGCTCATATTGATGACCTGGGCGTGGTGTTCGATCGCCCAATCGAGACCTTTAACGATGCTGAAGGTCGTCCCGGTGGTGCTGTCGCCATCGGCGCTGGTGGAGAACGAACGCACCGCGAAGATGCGCGCACCGGGGGAGATGCCGGTGAGACGCGCATGGGCAACGATGAGGCCGGCAACGGCCGTGCCGTGCGCGTCGAGCTTCTCGCCGGCGCCCAGCGCATCGAAGCTCGCCTCAATGTCGCCGGCGAGCTCGGGGTGAGTGCTGTCGATCCCGGAATCGATTATCGCGATCCGAATGCTGTCACCGCGCGAGAACTTTTGCGCCTGCAAAACGTGGAGCTTTGCGATGGCGTATTGCGCCGCGCCCGGTACCGGCAACTGTTCCTGGGTCGTGTAGACATAATTGGGCTGGGCTGACCTGACGGCGCCGTCCGCCTGCAGTTCGCGGATGACGTCTGCGATCTGGCGGCCATCCGGAATGCGCCAGCGATACATCGTGGTGCCACGGCGCGGCCGCGATTCCACGCGCTGCAGGTGATGGCGTTGCGCGAGCGCATCGACTTCCGCCGGGCTCGGGGTACCGTCGAGCTCGATCACCACTTCGTCGGGTACAAAACGGCGTTCGTTCGCCGGCGGTACGCCGCTCGGCGGCGCGGCGGGAGTGAGCGAACGCGTAGCCGCACCGCCATTATCGGACGTGGTTGAGCCGGATGGCGAATTGGATACCGCAGCGCTCGTGCCGTGATATTGCGCCATCACCGGAGGGATCGCCGCACAGGAAGCGGCAGCGAAGGCGATCGCGCAAAGCCATTTTTTCACGCGCATGTCGCACGTCCCCCGAGGCGCAAGCGATCGTCACAATTGAAATTTCGGCTCAGGCCGGCAATGCAGCCTACTCGCTAGGCGCGGCAAATTCGACGATGTGGTCCTGCTGCATCCGCGATACGATGCGAGCCAGTTCTTCCTTGGCAACATTGGTCATCGCGAGTTTCACGCGATAGAGACCGCCGGGCTTTGGCCCGTCAACGAGCGTCGCCTGATAATTCTCGAGAAATTTCGTGATTTCGCCGGCGCTCGCTTGCCCTGCAAAACGCACCAGAGCGAATGCGCCGTGACGGCGCGCTTCGCCATTTAGCGAGGCGGCCTGATAGACACCTTGCGGCTTGGTCAGCATGCCGACCAGAAAGAAAGCCTGTACTCCGATCGCGAGCGCCGCGAACGAGGCCGCAACGGCCAGCGTACGCGGCGAAAAACTGGCGATGAAACTGCCAACGCGCCCAGCGACCGCCTGCGGCGAACTCCGCTTGCGTGCGGCGGTATCTGCATCGATCGCCGCCATCAGCCGATCCACCGCACGCGCCGATGGTGCGCCCAGCGACTCGTTTAGGCAGATGGTTTCGGCGAGTTCCTCACGCACGAGATCGGCGTGCCGCGCGAGATCGGGATCGTTCCGCAGCGCATCCTCGACGCGATGACGGTCGCGGCGGCGGAGTGTGCCGGCCGCATACCACGGCAGGAGGGTTTCGACGTCCGTAGGCTCATTACTTTGCTGCTCGACCTGTCGGAGGTCTCGCCCCGCATCGTTATTCGTCATGGCCAACCTCGATCAATTCCCGCCATCCTGCACAACTCTCCCAGCTTCTTGCGCGCGTAAAACATGCGCGTCTTCACAGTGTTTTCCGGGATGCCGACGATCTGTGCGACCTCCTGAACCGATTTTTCGTGATAGTAGACAAGATCGATAATCTCTCGATGTTCTGGTGACAGCGCCGTAAGGCACTCCCGCAGCTTTTCGCCCTTATCCTGCTTCTGGACAACTCGTTCGGGATTATCCGAAGTGTCTTCAATGGAATGCGCGGTCTCGTCGTCCAACTCCGCCTCGCGCCGCTTGCGCAACATGGACAGAGCCTTGAACCGCGCAATTGCGATGAGCCAGGTCGAAACGGCGCTTCTGCCCTCAAATCGGCTCGCCTGGCGCCAAACGTCCAAAAATACTTCACTGATCACGTCCTCCGCCGCCATTTCGTCACGCATGAGACGAAGGACGAAACGATAAATCCGCACGTGGTGCCGCGCGAACAGCACCTGCATCGCGAGCCGGTCGCCTCGCGCGATTCGGCTGATCAGCAATTCGTCCGCTGGTGCCTGCATCGCCTTATGAACGGCTCATGAATTGGTTGCGGGTGGTAATAATAAGGTTCAACTGGCTGTAATATTTTTTGACATGGCGTCGCAGGCGCTGGCGCATAAAGAACTCCTTTATCCTCAATAGCTTAGAAATTCTTCAGGGGTCAAGCCGCCAGGCAACCGCATGCGCGCGAAGCGCGCGTCGACACTTTTTTGCCTTAAGCGCATGCGCTGGACGCGGGCCCCATCCGGGCCCCATGCTTACGTCGTTACCGGAAGACGTCCACGATCGAAATCGGCTTTTCCGGATCGACGTCGGTGCGATTCCACCAACCGCCGCCGAGCGCTTGGAACAAAGCGACGGTATCGGCAAGGCGGGCGGCTTTGGCCTGCGCGAGACTGAGAACGGCCTGCTGATAGGTCTGCTGCGCATTGAGCAGGCCCAAGTAATTGATGTCGCCGAGTTCCATGCGCCGGCGCGTGATCGCGAGACTCCGCGACGCGGCGCTTTCTGACGCCACCGCTTTCTGCAGCGCGACAGCGTCGGACTGAATGGCTCGCAACGCGTCGGCAACATTTTGAAACGCCGTGATCACCGTGCTGCGATACTGCGCCTCCGCCTGATCGTACGTGGCCTTGGCCGCGAGTTCCCGGTGGAAGAGCGTACCGCCGTGGAACAGCGGCTGCGTGACGCTCCCAGCCGCCTGCCAGAAACCAAAATCCGGCGTGAACAATTGATCGATCGCGATGCCGGTCGACCCGATGACTCCCGAGAGCGTGATATTGGGCAGCCGGTTGGCGATGGCCACGCCGATCTGCGCACTTGCCGCCTGCAGGTTTGCTTCGGCGGCGCGAACGTCCGGGCGTTGCTCGACAACCTTTGACGGCAAACTGACCGGCAGATCGCGCGGCAACCGCAGAGACGTAAGAAAGAATTGTTGGGGCAATCGTTCGCTTGGAAAACCGCCGGTCAGCGCGGCCAGCAAGTCGCGCTGCTGGGCCAATTGCTTTTGCAGCGGCGGCAGCGTCTGCTCGACCTGTGCCAAGGCTGCCTCCTGCGCCACCACATCGCCCTCGGCGATACCGCCAAGCTCGTACTGGTGCCGCATCACCTTGAGCACGTCGGTCTCGATCTTGATGATGCTCAACGTCGCCGCAATCTGGCCGCGCAGCGAAGCCTCCTGAACGGCCGCGCCAGCGAGATTGGATGTCAGTGTCAGATAAGTCGCCTCGAGTGCGAAACGTTGAGAATCGGCCTGCGCCGCCAATGCTTCGATCGAGCGTCGCGTGCCGCCGAATACATCCGGCGCGTAGGCGATATTCAACTGCGCGGTGAACAGGTTGTAGATGGGAGATCCGGCTTCAATATCGGACGGCTGGCCAATCTGAAACTTTTGCCGGCTGCCGTTGAAATTGCCGTCGACAGTAGGAAGCAGCATTCCCTGCTGCGCGTAGACGTTCTCCTTGGCGACGGTCAGTGCAGCCTGCGCCGCTTGCAGATCGGGATTGGCGGCGAGCGCTTTGTCGACAAGGCTGTTGAGGCCCTTGGAATGAAAGAGAGTCCACCATTGCCCCGACAGGTCTAGATCGCGGACGAAGCGTTGCGCTTTGCCGCCCGGCGCATTTGCGGAGACGGTTGCCGTCGCCAGCGGCTCCGGCGTGTAACCGTTCACGTCCGGTGCGGGAGGCGGCGCAAAATCAGGACCGACTGCGCAACCCGCCAACAGCGTGGCGATGATGAGCGAGACAGCAGCCCCGTACGCTTCCCCCCTGGCCATTTCCTCCGCCTTGCTGCCCCTCGAGCCGAGTGCGGCCCGGTCCTCTCCTCCTACGCTACATCAACAGCGGGCGCGGTCCCCGGCAGCCGTCGCGCTGCCCGGCGTTCCAATGCGAAGTAGAACGTCGGGATGATGAACAGCGTTAAGAGAGTAGCTGGAATGAGGCCCCCGGCAACTACGGTCGCCAGATTGCGCTGCACGTCGCTGCCGATCCCGGTCGCCAGCGCTGCCGGAAGCATGCCGACAGTCGCGACCGTGGCGGTCATGAGCACCGGCCGCAGCCGCTCGCCCGCCCCCGCCAGGACGGCCTCGAATAGCGGAACGCCTCGCTCGCGGACACGATTGAGGTTCGCCACCATGATGACTCCGTTCATCACGGCAACCCCGAACAGCGCGATGAAGCCGACGCCAGATGCCACGTTGAGCGTGGTCCCGGTAGCGTGCAGCGCAAGCAAACCGCCGAGCGTCGCCAAGGGGACCACGCCGATGATCAGAAAAACCTGACGCAGAGCCCCGAACTCCGCGTAGAGCAGTACCATCATCACCGCCAGCACCATGCCGATGATGAGTTTGAAGCGCGCCTCCGCCCGCTCTTGTCCCTCGAGCTGACCGCCCCATTCGATGTGATATTTCTGCCGGTCGAATGAGACCCTTTGATCGATGGCTTTGGAAACCTCCGACACCACGGACAGCGGATCGCGATCGTGATAGTCGAGTTTCACCAAGAGATAACGATGGTTCATCTCGCGATTGATGATGCTTTCGCCGTCCTGCAGTTTGACGTCAGCGACCTGGGACAGCGGAACGAGAGCGCCGTCGCTTGATGTCAGCACGAGATTCTTGATCGCATCGAGATTGTTGCGGTCTTTCGCCGGAAAGCGGACCGTGATGTCGTAGTGGCGCTCGCCGATGAACAGCTGGCTGACCGCGGCGCCGCCAATCCCGGTGCTGATCAAATTGGCGACATCGGCGACATTGATGCCGTAGCGAGCGGTGGCCGCGCGATCGACTTTGATCGAGATTTGCGGCAGCGGCGTGTACTGATCGATTGCCGCGTCGGTGACGCCCGGAATGGTGTTCAGAACGCCGACGATGTCCCTCCCGATACGACGCAACTCGTTGAAATCGTCGCCGAAGATTTTCACGGCCAGCGCGCTGTGCGGGTCGAACACGTAATCGAGTACGCTGTCCATGATCGGCTGACTGAACGCGATCTCGAAGCCCGGCAATTCGTCGAGCCGCGCCGAAATACGCTTGACCAGGTCCTGTTTGGTCTCGCCGGCCGGCCAGGTGCTATACGGTTTCAGGCCGACGGCCGCCTCCATGTGCGACGGAGTCCACGGGTCCGTACCGTCGTCATTGCGACCGACATGGCTCACCACATGGGCTACTTCCGGGAAGGCGTTTACGGCCCGCCGCAGCTCGGCGACCATTTCGGTCGCCTTCTGAAGGGAAATTCCGGGCGGCAACTCGGCATGCAGCCATATCGAGCCCTCGTCCAAATCCGGCAAGAATTCGCGCCAGACCGTGGCGCCGAGCGCGACCACGGCGATCGCCGCGACGACACTCAACAGATAAGCGATGCTCGGGCTGCGCAACGAACCCGCCAGCGCCCGCCGGTAACTCGCTTCGATCGATTCCAGAACATGATTGCGAAAGATGCGGCGCGGCCTCCGATACGCGACATACGCCAAGCCTGGGACGACCAGCAAAGCGAACGCGAGCGCGCCCACCTGTGCGAAGCCGACCGCATAGGCCATCGGATAGAACAGTTTCGCCTCGATTCGCTGGAAGGCAAACAGAGGCAGATATGTCGTGATGATGATCAGGGTTGCGAAGAAGATCGGTCTCGCCACTTGGTGGGCGGCCTCGCGAGTGTCTGCTTCGGTGAGCGGCTCGTTCGGCTTGGCTTCGCGGCGACGCAGAATCGCTTCCGTCATGACGATGGCGCCGTCGACGATAATGCCGAAATCGATGGCGCCGAGCGACAGCAGGTTGGCCGAAATTCCGCTGTGGTACATCAGGATGAATGCAACCACCATCGCAAACGGGACGGTGATGCCGACAATCAGCGCGCTGCGCGGACTGCCCAGAAAGAGAATGAGAACGATGAGAACCAGACCGATACCGGTGAACACCGTATGGCTGACCTTGTCGATCGTGGAATCCACCAGGTTCGTGCGATCGAGATAAGGCACGATCTGAACATTGTCGGCTTTCAGCTGCGCGTTGAGTTCCGCAATCTTGGCGTGGACCCCTTCCAGAACGCGCGACGGATTTTCGTGCCGCAGCAGCAGAACAGTGCCCTCGACAACGTCGTTGATGTCGTCCTTACCGACGACGCCGTGGCGCTCCTGGTTGCTGAGCTTGAGCTTGCCGAGATCGCGGACGAGAATGGGCGTTCCATTGTGCTGGGTGACAACGATGTTGCCGAGATCGTCGAGCGTCTGTACGAGGCCGATGCCGCGGATCACATAGCCGAGCTCGCCGCGATTGAGCACGCTGCCGCCGGCGTTGGCGTTATTAGCGCTGATTGCGTCGGTGATATCGCTGAGCGAAATGTTGAAGCGCATGAGCTGTTGCGGATCGAGCTCAAGTTCATACTGCGTGGTAAGCCCGCCGAAATTCGAGACATCGGCGACGCCCGGCACCTGTTTCAACGTCGGGATCACCGTCCATTGCTGGATTTCCGAGAGTTCACGCAGATTTTTGGTGCTGGACTCGAGCGTGTAGTAGAGGATTTGACCGGTCGGCGAAGACAACGGGTCGAGACCCGGTGAAAGATTCGGCGGCAGCGTCGCGTTCTGGATTCGCTCGGTGATGCGCTGGCGCGACCAGTAATCCTCGATCCCATCGCGAAATTGGATCGTGATCAGCGACAGCCCGAACGTGCTGCGCGAGCGCATCATCGTCATGCCGGGCGTGCCGTTGAGTTCGCGCTCGAGCGGAATGGTCACTTGTTGCTCGACCTCCTCGGCCGCCAAGCCCGGCGCGAGCGTAACGACCTGGGCTTCGGTGTCGGCAACGTCGGGATAAGCTTCGACCGCCAGCTGGGTCCAGGAATAGTAACCGTAGACTGCAGTAAAAATGCAGATCATCGCCACGACGAGACGTTTGCGAAGAGCAAAGTCGACGAGCCAATCAATCACTGAGCAGCACTCCGCCTTTGACGACGATGCGATCGCCGGCCTTGACGCCGCTGGTGAGAACGACCTGATCGTCCTGCTGAGAACCGATATCGACGTTACGCGCTTCGAACGTCCAAGGCGCTGTTTCGACGAAAACCTGGTTCAGATCGTCCTTCAGCACGAGGGCGCTTGTCGGCACGACCAGCATGTTCTGCGCCGGCGCAACGAAGGCGGCGTTGGCAAACATGTTGGGCTTGAACGCCATCTTTGGATTGTCGAAGGCGATGCGGACCTTGGTACGACGAGTGTCGGGATCGAGAACGTCGCTGACGAACAGCACCTTTCCGCTGAAGACCTCACCCGGATAGGCCGGGAACGTGACGGTGACCGACTGCCCGGTCGATATGAATGAGGTGTCCTGCTCCGGGACGTCTGCTGTGACCCAGATCGTGTCGAGGTTCGCGATCGTCATAATCTCTGCGGTGGGGTCATTGAGAAAAGCGCCGGGGGCGACCTGTAAATCGATCACGCTGCCGGTCACCGGCGCTTTCAAAGATAAAAGGCGTGTCTTTTCCATTTGATCGGGCGACACCCCGATTGACCGCAATCGCGTCTCAGCTCTGTCGAGCTCCGAGCGGGCCTGGGCGTAGTCGCTTTGTGCCTGCTCGAGGTCCTTGATGGCGGCGCCACCGCTTTTTTCCAAACCGACTTCCCGATCGAGAGCCTGCTTGGTGAGCTTGAGCACGCTCTGCGCTTTTTCCTCATCCGAATAGGCCTGCGCGAGATCGCCCGAGTTGATCACCGCAAGCTCCTGTCCCTGCTTGACGCGCTCGCCGAGTTGAACCTTGAGACTGACGACGCGGCCTGCCACGGGCGGAAGCACTTTGACAGTGCGACCAGGATCAGCCTCCACGACTGCGGGCAACACGAGCGTCCGGGAGAACTGTTTTGATACGACGTCCGCTATGGTGAGACGCGAGCGCACCGGCGAGCCCTCCGGCACCATGATGCGATTTCCCGACCGGATCACGGGCTCAGCCTTCTCGACCACCTCTCCGGGCCGATAATGGCTCGCCCGGCCAACGAGCAGCCAATACCCGCCACCGATGATCGCAGCCGCGACGAGAATGTACGTCACGATCTTGGCGTACGGGGACGGTCCGAGCATCGGCTCGGTCGCGCCGTGACGGCCCACGTCGCGAAGCGACGCGGGATCGCGCTTGCCGGCTTCAGATTCCGGGTCGACGAGCATTCGCTGTCTCGTCCTAGTGAATTTTCACGAGGAGGCGCGCGCGAACAAAAAACTTTCAACGCGTACCGATGCTACGGGGCTTGGGATCGCATCAAACGGCGCAGACACCGCCAGCGATCGGCTCAGATCGCAGGAGGTCCGCGCGCCTGGAATGAAAAATGAGCCGAGACGTCCGACCGCAATTCATCAGGCGTTTCCAGCCTGAACCCGCCGATCAAAACAGGAGCCGGCAGCACCGGCGCCGCGGAGGGCGAAGACGTGCTGGCCAACTGAATCAATGCGCAGATGGGGCAATCGTAATCGGCCGAACCCGGCGACTTCCGGATCGGATCGGCTGTCACCGCTTGAGCGAACCGATCGGCCGACGCGATCGGCGCCGCCTTGGTCGAGGCCAGAGCCAGCCCCTGGAGGTGGACGTGACCGAACGTCACCGCGAGTTGCACCGCCAGCGCAAAGAGCGCCAGACGAGACCCACAGCGTGCGTTCGATCGGAACCAGCGCATCAGACCGCGCTCACCCTCAGCTTGTATCGAGCATAGCACGGCGTTTGGCCGGGCGGCGCTGCAACCACTGCAACAATATAACATGCTTAAAAGATACCATGCTGAAAAGATATGGCCGGTGTCAATTCCATGTCGGCCGCCGCGCCACAAGCGCGTCGACCGGACGTTTCCCAGCCATGCCATGTTGTTAATGCCGGGTGGATGGAAGCGTCCCTTGCAGCGGCTTCTCCTCGAGCAAAAGCAGCGCCACAAATGCGACTGCCAAAGCACACGCGGCACCAAAAAATACATAAGCAAAGGCGTCCACGGACGTTGCTACCCGTGCTGCATGGCTTGCGGCATCCACCGAGTCTCCGATTTGGGTTCCGGCAAGGACGATCGCGCCGAATACTGCCACAATGATTGTGCCGACAAGCGTGCGTGTGAAATTCATCGTGCCGATCGCCGTGCCGAGGTGATGGCCGGGTACGGTGTTCTGTAGCGCGACTTGAGTGAGCGGCGGCGTCGGACCGAAACCGACGCCGATCAAAAACAGGATGATCTCGAATCGCAGCGACGTCATGTGAGAAATCGAGACCGGCAGGGCGAGGACTGCGGAAATGCCGATGACAAGACAAACAGTCGGGACGAGCTTGTAGTGCTTCACCCGGCCGATCAGTTGGCTGGAGAGGCCGGCGCTCGCATTGAGACTCACCATAAGGATCATGAGGCTCAAGCCTGACGCGGTCGCCGACCAGCCGAGCGCTCTTTGCAGATACATGGGAAGGAAAATATTGAGTCCGATGATCGCGCCCCAGCCAAAACAGTTCGCCAACATTACGAGACACGCGGCCCGATCGGCCAGAATGACGATCGGAATCAGCGGCTCGACCGCGGTCAGCAGCCGAAAGACAAAGCCGACTCCGAGGACGACGGCGCAGCAAAACAGCGACAGCACCGGTGCAGACAGCCAAGGATAGCGGGCGCCGCCGAGGTTGAGCGCCAGCATGAACGACGAACTTGCCGCCATCACCAGAACCGCGCCGATGACGTCGAGCCGGTGCGGCCTCTCGTAGCGCGGCAGACGGCGCAGCAGCGTCAAGGCAAAAATCACTGCGAGGACGCACAGCGGAAAATTCCACAAAAAGATCACGGACCAATGCAGGTGATCGCAAATCCATCCGCCAAGCGCCGGCCCGCAGCCGCCTGCAGTCGTGAAGGCAATCGAGAAGTACACATAATATTTGGCGCGATCCTTCGGCGCCGCGACGTCACCCAGCACCATGGTGGCGGATGTGGTCATGCCGCCGCCGCCGCAGCCTTGGACGATACGGCCGCAGATCAGCATCAGCATGCTGTTCGACGATGCCGAGATCAGCGAACCCACCATGTAGACGCCGAGCGCGATCAGCAATGAGGCGCGCCGGCCGTGGATGTCGGCGAATTTGCCATACAGCGGCGTCAGTGCCGTCGCCGAGATCAGGAATCCGGTAATCAGCCACGGCAAATTGTGTATGTCGCCGAGATCGCGGCCGATGGTCGGCAGCGAGCTCGCAAGGATCGACTGATCGACCGAGCCGAGGAAGACCGGCAGCATCATGCTCATGACGATCAGCCGCCGCTCCTTGTGCGTGAGCGGCGCAGGATCGGCACGAGAGACCGGCAGAACGGCTGCCGAAGCGGCGCGCGCCGGCGCTGCCTGGGCCACGCCCGGCCGCACAAGCTCGCCCGCGGCGCTTCCGCTGCGCTCGATATCCATCGCGTTTCTATCACGCTGCAATGTTTGGCTTGCAGCGCCCCGGCAGAACGATTCAATCGACGTCAATAACGGCAAACCCGATTGCTGTCATTGCGCGATCGCCGAGCTGCACCCGTTCAAGCGCATGGCAGCTCTGCCGCCGAAAAGCATGTTGCGATGCGGCAAAAGCTTGCCGCGCTGGCGTTCGCTCTCGATGCCGAAAAACTAATCCAAGCCGGCGCGGCGGAATCCTTCCACATAGTGGTCCCGGTCGGCGTCGCGCTTGATCGGCATATGCGTTGCGATCCAGGCAAGCGAAACATTGGGCTGGACGCGCCGAAGTTCCTGCAGGGCGGGTGCGGCGACGGCCTCTTTTCCAGCCATGCCCGCCGCGGCGGTCAGGACCCGGTGGGCGCCGACAAAATCGCCGCGCTGCCGGATAGCCTCGCGCGAAAGCCGCATAGCCTCTTCGTAATTGCGCGCGATGAATTGAGCGTATGCGGCTATCCCGTAATAAATCGCTGAAAGCGGATCGCGCGGGCTCAACCTGATCGCGCGGCGCGCGGCAGCGTCGGCGTCTTCCCAGCGTCCACAATACGACAGCGCCAGCCCGTAATAGCCCTGCGCCATCGAAAAGTTCGGATTGAGGCGGAGCGCCCATTCGAACTCGGCGAGAGAGTTGTCGAAGCGCCGAGCAAACAAATAAACGCAGCCCAGCGCGTCGTGCGCCCAAGGGTCTTCACTGTCGGCTGCAAGCGCCGCCAAAGCCGCCTGCTCGGCGATCGGCGCCGCGGTCGCCATGTCCGCCCAACCCATGTGGGCGCTGAACGTGTAGGTCGTCGCGAGAACGCCGAAAGCCTGGCCATAGTTCGGATCGATCGCGGTCGCCTTCTCCAGCAACGCCTGCGCGGCCAACGTATCCTGTCGCGTCACGCGCCAGTAATGCGACAGCGCGCGCATGACCAAATCCCAGGCATCCATGCTGTCCGGCGGCTTGCGCTTGGCGTGAAAATTCTCCGCTGCATAAAGCTGCGGCTCGATCGCAGCAACGATCGCATCGGTAATCTCGTCCTGCACGGCAAACACATCGGCGATATCGCGATCGTAGCGCTCGGCCCAGATATGGCTTCCGGTGGAGACGTCGTTAAGCTGCGCAGTGATGCGCAGCCGATCGCCGCTTCTGCGCACACTGCCCTCGACGACATAGCCGACGCCGAGTTCGTCGCCGATTTGCCTCATGTGGACGGCGCGGTCCTTGTAAATGAAAGACGAGTTACGGGCGATCACGAAGAACCAGCGCAGCTTCGACAGCGCGGTGATGATGTCCTCACTGACGCCATCGGAGAAATAGTCCTGCTGCGGATCGCCGGTCATATTGGTGAAGGGCAGCACGGCAATCGCGGGACGGTCCGGCAGCGGCAAGGCGGTGCGCGGCGGCTCATGAATTTCGTGCAGCGGGCCTGCGGCTTCCGGCGGCTCGGCATCGCCGGTTTGCGGCAGAACGTCACCGACAAAGCGCAGCCCCTTGCGCGCGATGGTGCGGATAACCTTTTGATCGCCGCCGGTATCGCCCACGGCCCTGCGAGCAGCGTTGATACGGCTGGTCAGTGTCGAATCCGATACGATCCGGCCGCCCCAGACCGCGGCAATGAGATCGTCCTTGCTGACGACGCGATCGCGGTTCTCCACCAGGTAGACCAGGAGATCGAAGACTTGCGGCTCGACGTGAACCACTGCCGCACCGCGCCGCAGTTCGCGCCGTTCGACATCGAGCTCGTAGTTGCCAAATCTGAGGGCCATTTGCGAGCCAAGGACATCTGAGACGAAGCGCTCTCGCCCGCCACACGCCCACGATCTACGGTTTCGCTTCACGGACGCGTGAGTCGGAAACCACCGACGAAAATCAAGAACGTCTCAAGGTCGTCTGGAGAATAAATCATAACATTCTGAAAGTCTTGCTTCGCAGCAAGGTGCATCTCTGTCGCGTCTTCGCTCAGGCGAGGCCGAAAACAGGAGCACGACAATGCCATTGATAGAAGTTCACCTGATCGAGAAAGTGTTCACCCCCGAACAAAAGCGGCAAATCATTCACAAGCTGACCGACGCCATGGTCTCGATCGAAGGCGAGAACATGCGTGGCGTGACTTGGGTGAAGATTTCGGAAACGGCGAGCGGCGAGTGGGGCATCGGCGGCAAGCCGTTGACCACCGAAGCCGTCAAGGACCTGGCCGCTGGCCGCCATGCGGCGTGACACGAACCGGCTCGGCTGCGTCGCCGGAAGCACGTCCTTCCGGCGATGCCCGCCCCGCGCCCCTGCCGCGACCGGCTCGAGGTACCGGCTATTGCGTCAACGTATTGGCGACCTTGAAGCTCGCCTCGGTCTTCGACTTGATGTCATCGACCGTCACGTCGGGCGCGAGCTCGATCAGCGTGAGGCCGCCGCCGGTCCGGTCGACGTTGAAGACGCCAAGATCGGTGATCACCATGTCGACAACGCCGGCGCCGGTCAGCGGCAGGTTGCAACGGTGAAGGAGTTTCGCTTCGCCCTTGGCTGAATGCTCCATGACGACCACGACCTTCTTGACGCCGCCGACCAGATCCATCGCGCCGCCCATGCCCTTGACCAATTTGCCCGGGACCATCCAGTTGGCGATATCCCCGTTTTCCGCGACCTGCATGGCGCCGAGGATCGCGATGTCGATGTGGCCGCCGCGGATCATGGCAAACGAATCCGCCGAATTGAAATAACTGGTCGTCGGCAGTTCGGTGACGGTCTGCTTGCCGGCATTGATGAGATCAGCGTCCTCCTCGCCCTCATAGGGGAAGGGCCCGGTGCCTAGCATGCCGTTTTCCGACTGAAGCTGCACGCTCATGCCGTCCGGGATGAAGTTCGACACCAGCGTCGGAATACCGATGCCAAGATTGACGTAGAATCCGTCACGCAGTTCCTTGGCGGCCCGTGCCGCCATCTGATCGCGGTTCCAGGGCATTACACTTCCACTCCTGTTCCGGCCGGAGCGGCCGATTTTTCGCGTTTGCGAACCGTGCGTTGTTCGATGTGCTTCGCCGCCTGCGGCACATAGATGATGCGCTGCACGTAGATGCCGGGCGTCACGATGTGATCGGGGTTGATGTCACCGGGCTGGACCAGTTGCTCGACCTCGGCGACGGTGACCTTGCCGGCGGTCGCCATCGGCGGATTGAAGTTGCGTGCCGTCTTCCGGTAGACGAGGTTGCCCTCGGTATCGCCCTTATAGGCATGGACGATCGACAGATCGGCGACCAAGCCACGCTCCATGACGTAGCGCTGGCCGTCGAACTCGCGCACGTCCTTACCTTCCGCAATCTGGGTGCCGACGCCGGTCTTCGTAAAAAACGCCGGGATACCGGCGCCGCCGGCACGAATTCGTTCGGCGAGCGTGCCCTGCGGATTGAACTCGATCTCCAACTCGTTGGCGAGAAATTGCTGCATGAAGGTTTTGTTCTCCCCCACGTAGGAGGAGATCATCTTCTTGATCTGCCGGGTGTCGAGCAGGATGCCAAGGCCGACACCATCGATCCCGCAATTGTTGGAGATGACGGTCAGGCCTTTGACCCCGGAATCGCGGATCGCAAGGATCAAAGCCTCAGGGATGCCGCAGAGGCCGAAGCCGCCTGCCATGATGGTCATGCCATCCTTGAGCAACCCGGCCAACGCGGACCGCGCGTCCGCATGGACCTTTTTCATGACTGCTCCATTTCTCCCGGCAGATTTTCACCACGCATCATTTTTCAACTACGCATACCGTGACCGGCGAAAAGGTCAACCGCGTGGGAAGCAGCCGCCAGTCACGGCTGTTTCACACTCGTCTGCCCCAGGCTGGTCGGGCCCGGGATATTGTCGTGCGGATAATATGTCCAAAACACGAACGCTACGGCGAACAGGATGCCCGCAATGATGCTGCCGGCGAAGCGGTTCCTAAATGCAATGAGGCTGCCGAGCAGCGCCGCGACAAATGCAAATCCCGACAAAATCGCAACGTAGGCCCAGTTGACCGTGGTGAGATCGATAGGCATCGTTTGCTCCTGGATCGCCCCAATGAAGACAGCACTCCGAGGTGGCTGTCCGACCCTGCTCCAGCTTAGCTGAGGTCGCGGCTCTAAATCCACCGCACTTGGCGGCCGTTCGCACAAGAAGCTATAAGGCCGCTTCGCGATCCGCCGGTGACAATATCCGGCGCGCTCTGGTACCTGCCCGCATGACCAATCTGCTCATTCTGCTGACGCTGCCGGAATCGATCCGCAATCAATACCGCGACCGTTTGCAGGCGCGCTTCCCCGAACTTGCGATCAACGTGGTCGACCACCACTCCAAGGTCGGCCCCTATATCGCCGCGGCCGACATCCTGCTGACATTCGCGCCGCGGCTGACGGACGACGTTCTGCGCGCCGGCACGCGGCTCCAATGGGTACAGGCGCTTGGCACCGGCGTCGACAATCTCATCGATCGGCCGTGCCTGCGTAAGGAGGTCATCGTCACCAACGTGCACGGCATCCACGGCCCGCCCGTGTCGGAAGCCGCTATCGCTTCGATGCTGGCGCTCGCCCGTGATATACCCCGCGCGATCAGAGCCCAGGACGGTCGGCAGTGGGAGCGCTTCCCCGCGCAGCTGTTGCACAGCAAGACCGTCGGCATTTTTGGCGTCGGCGCCATTGCCGAGGAGCTGGCGCCGAAATGCAAGGCGTTTGGCATGCGGGTTGTCGGCATCAGCTCGACGCCGAGGACTGTGGCGGGTTTCGACCGCATGTGCTCCCGCGACGAGCTTGCCAGTGTGGCCGGCGAATTCGATTTCCTCGTGCTGCTGACGCCGCTGACCGAGAAAACCCGTAACAGCGTCGATGCCAAGGTCTTGGCCGCGATGAAGCCGACAAGCTTTTTGGTCAATCTTGCTCGCGGTGGCGTCGTCGACGAGCCGGCGCTGGTCGAGGCGCTAAGGGCTGGACGCATCAGCGGCGCTGCCCTTGATGTGTTCAACGAAGAACCGCTGCCGGATCATCATCCATTCTGGGCGATGAAGAACGTCATCATCACCACGCACCAGGGCGGCTTCTGCGACGTCTATATCGATCATGCCCTGCCGACGGTCGTAAAGAACATGCAATGCTTTCTCAACGGTGACATCGGCGGCATGATCAACGTGGTGCCGCACTAGGAGAAGTGAAATGGAGCAGCTTTCAGAACGTCTGCAGACGCCGATTTCGACGGCCGAGCTTGAACGCCGCTGGGCCGCCGTGCGTGCCGCCATGGAGCGCGACAAGGTGGACGTGCTGCTGATGCAGAACAACAACGACCATATGGGCGGCTACGTGAAGTATTTCACCGATCTGCCGGCGACCAACGGCTATCCGCAGACCGTCGTGTTTCCGCGCGACGATCTGATGACGCTGGTGAGCCAGGGTCCCTTCGGCGGGGCCCACAATTACAACGGAAACAGCGACGGCGTGCGCCGTGGCGTCAAGCAATGGCTCACCACGCCGAGCTACGCGTCCTGCGTCTACACCAACAGCTACGATCCGGAGCTCGCGGCGAAAGCGCTCGCGCCCTATGCCGGCGGCACGATCGGACTTGTCGGCACCTATCAGATGTCGTTCGCGATGGTCGATCATCTGCAGAAGGGCCGCTTCTCCAATACCAAGCTTCGTCGACGCCTCCGACCTCGTCGACCGTATCAAGGTCATCAAGAGTGCGGAGGAGCAGGAACTTGTCCGCCGCGCCGCTCTGATGCAGGACGGCGCGATGCGCGCCGCATTCGCAGCAGTCGAACCGGGCCTGCGCGACCGCGACATTGCCGCCATCGCGCAATGCTACAGCCAGCGCCACGGCAGCGAGAACGGTATCTATCTCTGTGCGTCGATGCCGGCCGATAGACCGGCGAATTTCAGTCAGCGCCACTACCAGAACCGTGTCATCAAGGAGGGCGACACCATCGCGCTCCTGGTCGAGGATTCCGGCCCCGGCGGCATGTACACCGAACTCGGCCGCACCTGCGTGGTCGGCAAGGCCTCACAGGAACTCAAGGACGAATTCGCCTTCGCGCTCGAAGCGCGGAAATTCAACCTCGGCCTGCTCAAGCCAGGCGCGGCCTGCAAGGACATATTCGAGGCATACAACGACTTCATGCGTAAAAATGGCCGGCCCGAGGAGAAGCGACTTCACTCTCACGGCCAGGGTTACGATCTCGTCGAACGGCCACTCATTCGCAGCGACGAACCGATGACGATCGAAAAGGACATGAACATCGTGGTGCACCCGACTTACATCCGCGGCCACGTGATGTCCTGGGTATGCGACAATTATCTCATCGGCGCCAACGGGCCTGGCGAGCGGCTGCACCACTTCCCCGAAGCCCTGACCGAACTCGGCTGATCATCGGACTCGGCTAAACCATTCGGCCAAAATCCGGGTGACTGCGTCGAACGGCTAGGTTGACCGGATCGCGCTGCCGATGCAGCACTGCGGCCATGGAGGAAACGCCATGAAGATGAAGCTTTTTGCCGCAGTTGCCGCAGCCACGTTCGCGTTCGGCAGCCTGATGCTCGGTCACGCCGACGCCCAGGATTTTCCCAACCGGCCGCTGACCATGATTATCCCGTTCGCCGCCGGCGGACCGACCGACATTCTCGGCCGCGTTATCGCCGGCCGCATGAGCGAAATCCTGGGGCAGCAGGTCGTGGTCGAGAATGTCGGCGGCGCCGGCGGCATGACGGGGTCCGCGCGTGTCGCCAATGCCAAACCCGACGGCTATCAGTTCGTGCTCGGCACGGTCGGCACTCACGCCCAGGGCCAGACGCTCTACAAGCACCCGCTTTACAACTCGGTGACCGATTTCACGCCGGTCATTCTGATCGCCAACGTTCCGATTGTACTGGAGACGCGCAAGGATCTGCCGGTCAATAATTTCAAGGAATTCGTTGCCTACGCCAAGGCGAACCGGGCCAAGATGCAGTTCGGTTCGGCCGGCGCCGGCTCGGCGACGCATCTCGGCTGCGTGCTCCTGAACTATGTCATCGGCGTCAACGTCACGCACGTTCCTTATCGCGGAACCGGACCGGCGCTGCAGGACCTCGAAGGCGGCCGCATCGACTACATGTGCGATATCATTACGACGGCCAAGCCGCCGATCGACAGCGGCGCCGTCAAAGGTCTTGCGATTTTAGACACCAAGCGTTCGCCGGCACTCCCCAACGTGCCGACGGCGGCCGAGCAAGGAACGCCCAATCTTGTCGCCTACACCTGGAACGCGATCTTCCTGCCGAAAGGCGCCCCCGAAGCGATCGTGAAAAAGATTCACGACGCCGCGCTCGCTGCCATGCATACGCCGGCAGTGCACGACCGGTTGACCGGGCTGGGCGCCGAAATCGTCTCCGATCAGGACGCTACGCCGCAACATCTCGGTGAGCTGGTAAAGAGCGAGATCGCCAAATGGGCGGTGCCGATCAAGGAGAGCGGCGTCAGCGTCGATTGACCTTCAAATCAGCCGTCGAACGCCCAAAATGACGAGTTTCAGGGTTGGTCCACGTCAGGCCACCCTGAAACAGCGGTGGATAGCGGTTAACCATGCCCGCTTTCGTCGGCGGTTTGCGCAAAAGATTCCTCATTTGCGTCACTATGAGGCCAATCCGGCTGTGCCGAATGGTTTCTTTATGATCGGACTAGAGGGTCGCAATGCACAGTCTTCGCATCGTCGCCGCAAGCGCTGTATTGCTTATCGGTATCGGCGCTGCGGGGGCGCAGACCGCGACGGATAGCACACCCGGCAAGCCGATTTCGCTGACTCCGGCTGTCCAACCGGCGAAGGCAAAAGCCAAGCTCCATACCAAACCCGCGCCAAAGGTCGCCAGGAAGAGCCACAGAAAGGCCCATCACACCGTTGCGGCCGCGAAGCCGGAGGAACCGCGGGCAAAGGTTGCCAAAGCCGCCGATACCGCGCCGGCAGCGATCGCTTGGCCGCCGCTTCCCCAGGCTCCCGCCTCTGCGGCGGACGTTTCCGCTTCGACGCCCGTGTCCGGCTTTCCTGCCGCGCCAGCCGCCCAGCCGCACCTGAGCGAGATGGTCGTCGACGGCCAGACCGTGCACATCGCATCACCGGATGACGTCAACGAACTCGACCTTGCCGCCACTAAATCCAGCGATGCCGCTGTAAAACTGAAGTTGCCGAACCGACCACCAGCGCGCCCGCGCCGGTGAAAACGGCTGTGGCTAGCGTGACCGACGCAACGGCCAAGAAAAATGAAAGTCCGATCAGCAAGACCTCCTGGTACCTCGAGACTTTCGCCGCTCTCGGCGGCGCCGTTGCTGCCGGCTCGATCGCGTGGTTCCTGATTGGCGCACCGCAGCGCACGTACAACTAGACCGGACTTCCCCTCCTCTTGTTCGGCCGCATTTCACGCGGCAGAACCACATTGCGAATTTCAAGGAAGCGAACAGTGTCGATGGCTCCCACCGTCGCCTGTTCGGCCGTAGGCCGGGCGACACGGATCTCGCATGAACCTTGGGTGCACAGGGTACGACCAGACATGATGCGAGGATTGATGCGCGCCGGTGCCGTCCTGACCGTCGTGTTGGCGGCAGTCAGAGTTTTTCCATCCGCTACGGCGGCGACGCCCGAGGAGGCCTACATCGCCGCACGGGATGCCGCGATCGCCAAGATCAGAACTGCCGTGGCCGCCGAGAAGCGCGGCCCCATGGACAACTACGGCGCCCAAATCCTCGCGATGGACGAACAGGCCCGCGCCGGGCTCGAACAACAGATGCGCGCCATCGTCGGACCCGTTGCCATCCAAGACATGGACGATCAAGGCGCGCTCAACCTCGACACGCTGATCGAGGGCGATGAGGGCTTCGGCCTGCTCGACGGCATGGTCTACGGAAAGGTCGACGCCAAAACCCGCGTGATCGTCACAACCGACAAAATGTTCCAGCTCTGGCTGCATCAGCACAAGAACTGGTTGGGCAAGGACTCGGCCGATCTGCCGCAACGGCCAGAGCGCAGCAATCAGAACCGACGACTTTTATTCGCAGGCGGTGCTGACGGACGCCGCGATCATGCGCTTCGCCGAACTGCCCGTTCACAAGCCGGCCACCGCCGCGTTCGCCTATGCCATGCTCGCGGCACGGACCCAGAGCGAGGTGCCGCCGCAGGCCGACGAGATTTTCATCGCGGCGGCTTTGAGCAAACACGTTTTCATTGCCGATACGAAAGAGTTCGCGGCGGTCGGGCCGATCGCGGCGTGCGATCGCATCCGCAGCGATCTCATCAAAAAGTCGGAAGACGCCGCGCAAGAACCGGGACTCGACGATGAAGCGCGCCTGAAGAAATCGGACGCGCTGAGCGCGAAATCGGAATCCGAGTTTCTACGCTGCTTCGCAGCGAAAGCTTCACAGCAAAACAGCTTCGCCGCAGCGGCCACCGCCGCGCAAACGTTGCTGGATCGACTGCCCGCGCGCTGACTCGGATCCATTGCTGACTTGGACCGCGCGCCGCTACTCCGCCGCGCCGCGGAACGCCATTGTCTTGCTGTCGATGCCTTCGCCATCGGCCTTGAGCGATTTGAACAGCTCGAAGGCCTCCTTCGGCTTCATGTTCTTGTGCACGACGGCGGCGACCGCGGCGATCATCGCCTTCGGCGCGTCGGATTGGAAAATATTACGGCCCATATCGACGCCGGACGCGCCCTGTTGCACGGCATTGTGGGCCATGGTGAGCGCGTCAAGCTCGGGCAGCTTCTTGCCGCCGGCCATGACGATCGGCACCGGGCATGACGCGGTGATGGTCTCGAAGCCTTCGTCGACATAGTAAGTCTTGACGTATTGCGCGCCGAGTTCGGCGATGATCCGGCAGGCGAGCCGGAAATATTTGGCGTCGCGCACCATATTCTTGCCGACAGCAGTGATGCCCATCACCGGCACGCCGGCGCGAAGTCCTGCGTCGACCAGCTTCGTCATGTTGTGCACGGAGCGCGTTTCGTGTTCGCCGCCGATAAACACCTGGATGCCGACACCGGCGGCGTTGAGCCGGATCGCATCGTCCATGTCCATGGCGATCTGCTCGTCGGAGAGTTCCTCACGGAGAATACTCGGCCCCCCACTCGCCCGCAGCACCATCGGTTTCTGGCACTCTGCCGGAATAACGGTGCGCAAAATGCCGCGCGTGCAGAACAGCGCATCGCAGGACGGCAGCAGCGGCACGATCGAAAGGTCGATGCGCTCAAGTCCCGTCGTCGGGCCCTGGAAGTAGCCGTGATCAATCGCGAGCATCACGGTCCGGCCGGAGGTCGGGTCGAATACCCGCGCCATGCGGTTCTTCATCCCCCAGTCGAGTTGGTGTGAACCCTTGAGGTAGAAGCCCGGCGTCTGTTGCGGCTGATCGAGGGAATAGCGTTCCCCTTCCTTGTCGGCTTCCGGCATGAGGCAAACCCTTTTGTTCGGCGATATCGCGAAGACGTATGCGCCATCACCATTACGCCAGCAAGACCGGGAGGACGGGCCGCCGCGTATGGTCGGCAAACCACAGATATTTTTGGGGAACGATTGCTGTCCTATGTCAATTGACATCCCCGCGGGGAAGGAACCTGGGTCAACGATGTCGGCAGCGATATTGATCGTCGAGGACGAGGCGCAGGTTCTTATTTTGGCAGAGTCCCTGCTGCAGGAGGCAGGTTACGAGACGGCATCGGCCAGCACTTTGGCGGAAGCAGAGGCCATCATTCATTCGGAAGCGAAGCTGGATTTGGTCTTTACCGACCTGGGCTTGGGCGAGGACGCCGAGGGAGGGATTACGGTCGGTCAGTTGGTCGGGCAGGCCCGATCAGGGATGCCGGTCCTTTACACAAGCGGCCGGCTGGTCACTGACGGCATGAAATCACTGCTTGTCGAACGAAGCGCATTTTTGTCGAAGCCCTATACGGCGCAAGAACTGCTGGAGGCGGTGGCGAGCCTGATCCCGAAAGCTTGAGCCATCCTCGTTGTCTCCCCTTTCCCCGTTTCTGCCCCCTATTTTGCCCTGAGGAACCTCTTTGCAAAGTTCTTGTTTTGTTCTATTCTGCAAGACGAGAACAAACGCAGAATTCTTAAACCATGACAGAATTCACAGCCCTCGCGGCAATGCGCAGCCGCGCCCAAAATCGCGCCCAGATCAATCGTGCTCACGTCAATCGTGCTCACGTCATGGAGGAATTGCGCCGCCTGCTACCCAGGGTAGATAATTTTCGCAGGACCCTTCCCTGCGGTTTGGCCGCTATCGATTCCCATTTGCCAGAGGGCGGCCTTGCCTGTGGCGCGCTCCATGAGGTTGTGCCGGAAACCGAAAGTGCTCTGCCGGCCGCGCTCGGCTTTATTGTTGCAGTGCTGGCCCGCTTAGAGCGGGCTCACCCGCTCTTCTTCGTCATGCCGGGTTATGGGCTACGCCCATACGGCCGGCTTTCCGGTCATGGCCTGAACGCACTGGGTCTCGATCCGACCCGTCTGATCGTGATCGAGACAGCCCACCGGAAACAAACGCTTTGGGCCATGGAGGAGGCGTTGCGTTCGGCAGCGCCCCAAGCTGTCGTCGGCGCGATCGACAAGCTCGACCTGAAAACCAGTCAGAGGCTGCATCTCGCCGCTACCGCTGCGGGGCTTCCTCTCCTGCTGCTGCGACCGTCGCAAACGCTGGAATCGAGCGCTGCGGCCACGCGCTGGCGCGTCGGCACGGCGGAGGCTGCGCGCGACCGTTTCGGCCTGATCGCGCGTCCACGATGGCATCTGAAACTGGAACGCTGCCGCAACGGACGACCGGGTGAATGGCGAGTGGAGTACGATCATGTCGCGCATCGTTTCAGTCTGGTTGCCGCGCTGGCCGATCCTGCGTTTTCTCACGGCGCAGGCGAAAAAGCCTTCCGGGCAGCCCGTCGCGCCTGAGCGGCCGTTCGTCCTTGTCATTGCTGCTGCCGGAGGACCACGCATCGCCGCCTTGAACGAGGCCGCCGAGGCCGCGGGGCTTGCAGTCGGCGAGCCCTTGGCTGACGCGCGGGCGAAAGCGGACATGCTGCAGATCCGAACCGTTGATACCGCCGCCGATGATGCCGCGCTGCGGCGCCTGGCGTTGTGGGCGACACGTTACACGCCGACCGCCTCCCTGTGGGGCGAGGAGAATGGCGCCGATGGCTTTTTCCTCGATATCGATGGGGCCGCGCATCTGTTCGGCGGGGAGGAAAGGCTCATCGCCGATCTTTCATTCCGGCTCGAGAGTTTCGGTTTGCCGTCCCGGCTTGCCGTTGCCGCGACGCCCGGTGCGGCCTGGGCGCTGTCGCGCTTTCACGCTGCGCCCTTCCCTGTCCTGCCGTCGGGTCAGGAAGCCGCGGCGCTTTCGCCGCTTCCGATCGAAGCCTTGCGGCTTTCGCCGGAAATCCGCACAACGCTGCGCCGGCTCGGCTTCAAATCCATCGGTGCGCTTATCGACAAACCGCGCGCGCCGTTTGCCGCGCGTTTCCCGGCCGAACTACTCCGTCGTCTCGATCAGGCGCTCGGCCGCGTCGACGAGCCGCTCGTGCCTGTGGTCGCGCCGCCGGTCTATCACAGCCTGCGTTATTTGCTCGAGCCGATCCTGACGCAGAACGCCGTCGTCGCCCACGCCAGCCGTCTCATGCAAACTCTCGTGCATGTTCTGGTGCGTGACGATGTGGGAGCACGCGCGGTGAAACTTTCGCTCTATCGCGTCGATGGTGCGGTCGAGACGGTCGACATCGGTCTCACGTTGCCGACGCGCGACGTTTCCCATGTGGCTCGGCTCATCGATCTCAAGCTCGATGCGCTGGCGGCGACGCGCGATGCCGGTTTCGGCTTCGAGGCGCTTGGTCTTGCCGTCACCCGCGCCGAACCGATGACCGCGCGCCAGAAGGAACTGATATCCGCCGCCGAGGATGGCGACCGGACGGAGCGTTGCGCGGCTCTGATCGATGCGTTGCGCCAGCGCCTCGGTCCGCAAAGCGTGCGGCAATTCCAGCCGGTTGCCAGCCACCTTCCCGAGCGATCCGAAGTGCTGCCGCCGATGGAGTCATTTCAATCACCTCCCCCTGCAAGGGGGACGTCGACGGCTGCGGATCGTCTTCGACAATCCGACCCTCCCCTTTCAGGTGAGGAAAAATGGCCGGCGCTGGAGCAAGAGCGCCCTCTTCTTCTCCTGCCGCACGCCGAGCCGACAGAAGTCACGGCGCTCGTTCCCGACGGTCCGCCGCGACGTTTCTGCTGGCGCGGCGTGACCTACGATGTAGCCGGCGCACAGGGCCCGGAACGCATTGCCGGCGAATGGTGGCGCCAGCGCGTCCATCACCGCGAAGGCGAGCCGACGCGCGATTATTACCTCGTCGAAGACGCAGACGGCCGCCGCTTCTGGCTGTTCCGCGAAGGCCTCTACGAACGCGAGACGGCGGCGGCGCGCTGGTTCGTCCACGGGATGTTTGCCTGAATCTTGTCGCGTGAGAAAGCAGATGAGCCCCTATGCCGAACTAGCCGTGACCACGAATTTTTCCTTCCTGCGCGGCGCTTCGCATCCGCAGGAAATGGTTGCGTGCGCCGACGCGCTCGGCCTGACTGCCATCGGCATTGCCGATCGCAACTCCTTTGCCGGTGTCGTGCGCGCCTATGGCGAAGCCCGCAACCGAAACATCAAGCTTGTCGTCGGCACGCGCCTGGTGACGATCGACGGCTTCGAGGTGCTGGCCTATCCGACGGATCGGGCGGCCTACGGCCGGCTTTGCCGGTTGCTGACGGCGGGCAATCTCAAGGCCAAGAAGGGCGAATGCCATCTGACCTTTGAGGACATTCTCGCCGCCAGCGACGGCCAGATGCTGATCGCGTTACCGCCACGGACGCTGTTCTCCGCTCGTCATCCTGAGGTGCGCCGCGCGAAGCGCGGGCCTCGAAGGATGCGCAGTCGAAACGCTCGGACCATCGCCCTTCGAGGCTCGCTTCGCTCATGCCTCAGGGTCGACCGACGTTCGCAGGTCGGATCAACAACTTCATCGCATGCCTTTCGGCCTTGGCGCGCGCGGCGCCGGGGCGCACGTTTCTCGCCGGCGTGCATTACCATCGCGGCGACGAACCGCGCCGGCTCGGCTTGCTGGCCGAACTCGGTGCGCGCCTGGACGCCCCACTCGTCGCCGTGAACGATGTTTCCTATCACGAGCCGGGACGCCGGCCGCTCGCCGACGTGCTGATCTGCGTGCGTGAGAAATGCACCATTGCCGAAGCGGGGCTGCGGCTTGCCATTAATGCCGAGCGCCATATCAAGTCGCCAGCCGAGATGGCGCGGCTGTTCAAAAATTTTCCCGACGCCATCGCCCGCACCGTCAAGATCGCCGAGGCCTGCCGTTTTTCGCTGGGCGAACTCCAATACGAATATCCCGACGAGCCGGTGCCGGAAGGCAAGACCGCCCAGCAGCACCTTGAGGATCTGACGTGGGCGGGAGCGCAGGATCGCTACCCGAGAGACAAATATCCGCAAGGAATTCCTGACGACATCAGGCAGAGGCTTGCCGACGAGCTCGCGCTCATCGCCAAGCTCGACTACGCGCGTTATTTCCTCACCGTCCACGACGTCGTCTCCTTCGCACGCCGGCAGGACAAGGAAATCCTCTGTCAGGGCCGCGGCTCGGCGGCGAACAGCGCGGTGTGTTTTTGTCTCGGCATCACCTCGGTGAACCCTGACAAGAGCAAGCTTCTCTTCGCCCGTTTCATTTCCGAGAACCGCGGCGAGCCGCCCGATATCGACGTCGATTTCGAGCACGAGCGGCGCGAGGAGGTGATCCAATACATCTACAGTCGCTACGGTCGCCATCGCGCGGCGATCTGCGCGACCGTCGTGCATTACCGCTCTCGCCGCGCCATCCGCGAGGTCGGCAAGGTTTTGGGATTGACGGAGGACGTCACTTCAGCGCTTGCCAAGACGGTGTGGGGCTATGGCGACGGCTTGCCGGACGACCACATTCGCCAGGCCGGCCTCGATCCGGCAAATCCGGGGATCCGGCAGGCCGTTGCTCTTGCCGATGATCTGATCGGCTTCCCGCGCCATCTCTCGCAGCACGTCGGCGGCTTCGTGCTCACGCGCGCGCCGCTCGACGAGACGGTTCCCATTGGCAATGCCGCCATGGATGACCGAACCTTCATCGAATGGGACAAGGATGACATCGACACGCTCGGCCTCATGAAGGTCGATGTCCTTGCGCTCGGCATGTTGAGCTGCCTGCGGCGCGGGCTTGATCTTTTGAAGCAGCATTACGGCAAGGATTACACGCTCGCAACGCTGCCGCAGGATGATGCAGCGGTCTACGAGATGCTGTCGCGCGCCGACAGCGTCGGCGTGTTCCAGGTCGAGAGCCGCGCGCAGATGTCCATGCTGCCGCGGCTCAAACCGCAATGCTTCTATGATCTCGTCATCGAAGTTGCGATCGTGCGGCCGGGCCCGATCCAGGGCGACATGGTGCATCCCTATCTGCGCCGGCGCGATGGCATCGAGAAGGAGCATTACCCTTCTCCCGATCCTGCGCATGGGCCGAAGAACGAATTGGAGGAGGTTCTCAAAAGAACGCTCGGCGTGCCGCTGTTCCAGGAGCAGGCGATGCAGATCGCCATCACCGCGGCGAAGTTCACGCCCGACGAAGCCGATGGGCTGCGGCGCGCCATGGCCACCTTCCGTCACACCGGCAACGTTCATCTGTTCCGCGACAAGTTCATCAACGGCATGGCCGAGCGCGGTTACGATCGCGATTTTGCCGAACATTGTTTCGGTCAGATCGAGGGTTTCGGCGAATACGGTTTTCCCGAAAGCCACGCTGCGAGCTTTGCGTTGCTGGTCTATGCCTCGGCCTTCATCAAATGCCGCTATCCGGACGTGTTCTGCGCCGCCATCCTCAACAGCCAGCCGATGGGCTTCTATCAGCCGGCGCAACTCGTCCGTGATGCGCGCCAGCATGGCATCGAAATTCGCGCCGCCGACGTCAACTTCAGCGCCTGGGATTGCACGCTGGAGCAAAGCACCGATGGCCGGCACGCCGTCCGGCTCGGCTTTCGTCTGATCCACGGGCTTGGCGAAGACGAAATGAAAAAGCTCATCGCAGCGCGCGGCAACGGCTTTTCCAGCGTCGAGCGGCTCGCGGCCATTGCCGGCGTCTCGCGCTTCACCATCGAGCGGCTCGCCGAAGCGGATGCGTTCCGCTCGCTACCGCATGATGCCGCGCAATCGGACACAAAGGTCCCCGCTTTTGCCGATCGTGCGTTGGGCCTCGACCGGCGCGCCGCTTTATGGGCGGCACGGAGGCTCGACACGATCGGCGCTCGTGTACCGAACCGAACGGCTGCCGACAAAATTGCGGGTGAACTACCGCTTCTGACGCCGCATCTGAGCGACGAGCTTTTTCCCGAACCGCCGGTCGCATTGCCCGCCATGCCGCTTTGCGAGCACGTCGTGGAGGATTACGTGGCGACCGGCCTGTCGCTGAAAGAGCATCCGGTGCGTTTTTTCCGCGACCGCCTCGCCGGACTCGGCGCCATTCGCAACGCCGAGCACCGCAGCGGCGATCTGCCGCAGAATGCAATGATCACCGTCGCCGGCCTGGTGCTGGTGCGGCAACGGCCCGGGACCTCGAAAGGCGTGGTGTTCATGACGCTGGAAGACGAGACCGACATCGCCAACATCATTGTCTGGCCGAAGGTTTTTGCAAAAAATCGCCGCACGGTGATGACGGCGCGCTTTCTCGCCGTGCGTGGACGTCTGCAACGCGCGGGCCTCGTGATCCACGTCGTCGCGGAAAGCTTCGTCGATCTCAGTGCGACGCTGTCATCGCTGCGCGACGGCGAGAATTTCCTGCCGAACCTTTCATCTCCCTCGCACGGAGAGGGCTCCTGGAGCCCGCTCAAGAGCCGCGACTTCCATTGAGGAATCAACGACAAAATCCAGCAGGAGCTTCATCATGTGCGGCCGCGCGCGTCTTCCCGACGATGTGTCCGAAATCAAGCTCGATCTTAAAATCGATTGGGACGAAATCGACGATTACCGGCCGAGTTGGAACGCGGCGCCGACATCGAAACTCCCGGTTGTCATATCGCTAAAAGGCAAACGAACACTCACACTCATGCGCTGGGAACTCGTTCCGTCCTGGGCCAAAGACATCAAGATCGGCTATTCGACTTTTAATGCCCGCGCTGATGGGGTGGATACGCGCCCCGCCTTCCGCACCGCCTGGAAAGCCGGCCGCCGCTGCCTGGTCATCGCCGACGGCTATTACGAATGGCGCCAATCCGACAAACAACCATTCGCTGTAGCGCTCGGTAATCGCGGACCAATGACGTTCGCCGGTCTATGGGATACCTGGCGAGCGCCCGACGGTAACACGTTGAAATCTTTTACCATCATCACCACGCAGGCCAACAATCTGCTTGTTCCATTGCACGATCGCATGCCCGTGCTGCTTGCGCCGGACCGCTGGGCGAAGTGGCTCGGAGAAACCGCGGCGACCGAGGCCGATCTGAAAACCATGCTCGCACCTTATCCCAGCGAGGCCATGACGTTCTGGCCGGTCGACCGGCGCATCGGCAATATCCGCAATGACAGTCCGGATTTATTCACGTCTCTGAACGAGCCGATTTAACCACGGCCTGCGACAGCCCGAACATTGCACTGCAAAAACCAAAAACGCGCCGGGCCGCGTTATAATGCCGTCATACATAGGAGTTGCGCCGACTGCCGGTCGCCTATATCGTCTATCGTCTGCTTGGCGCAGGCTCTCCCCGCGCGAGGTCCGCGCGCAACGGGGGGATGAGCGGGAGACCGTGACACCGCGTCAACGCGGACGTTGTCGGATTTTGCTGAAGTTCCTTGCCCTGTGATAAGCTTGGCAAGAACCCTAATGGCCCCGAAGACGGCCGGGAGGAAATTTTGCGACCTTCCACCAGCCCTCTCCGCGAGCTTGTACGCAAGCGTGACTTTTACGCTGGCGGCTTGATGCTAATGCTTGGCCTTGGCATCGCGCTCAAAGGAGCAACGTATCGCCCCGGAACCCTCATGCACATGGGTCCCGGGTTTTTACCGACCGCACTTGGCGTGCTCCTGGTTTTGCTCGGGATCGCCATCGCCGGTGCAGCCTTTTCGTCGACCGAAAAGGCAGATCCAAACCACGAGCGCATCCTCCCTGAACATCCGGAATGGTGGGCGTGGTTCTGCATCCTCGCCGGGCCCGTCCTGTTCATCTTCCTGGGACGCTATTTCGGGATGGCGCCGGGAACGTTTGCCTGCGTGTTCGTCGCCGCGCTCGGTGACCGCAGTGCAACGTGGAAGGGTTCAATCATTCTCGCGACCGTTGTGACTATCTTCGGCGTCGCCCTGTTTTCGTACTTCCTGCAGGTACCGATGCCGATATTCACATGGAGGGGTGGCCTGTGATTACGACCGCACTCTCGGACCTCTGGAACGGCTTCGGCGTTGCGCTCGAGCCGCATAATCTGTGGTGGTGTTTCGTCGGCGTTTTGGTCGGCAACATGGTCGGCGTGTTGCCGGGCATGGGCCCGCTCGCCACCATCTCGATCCTTCTGCCGCTGACCTTCGGCATGAAACCGGTCGGCGCCATCCTCATGCTGGCCGGCGTGATGTATGGGGCGCAGTATGGCGGCGCGATCTGCTCGATCCTGCTCAATTTGCCATGCCACCCGCCGCACGCCGTAACGTGTCTCGACGGCTTCCCTATGACCAAACAAGGGCGCGGCGGCGTCGCGCTCGGCCTTACGGTGATTGCGTCGTTCGTCGGCGCCTCCTGGGGTATCACCGAAATGATCTTTCTCTCGCCGCTATTGGTGAGAGCGGCGCTGCAATTCGGTCCGACGGAAGTCTGCTCGCTCATGCTGCTCGGCCTGTTGGCGGGCTCGACACTGGCGCGGGGCTCGCCGATCAAGGGCGTGGCGATGACCGTGCTCGGACTCTTTCTCGGCTCGGTCGGTACCGACCTTGAGACCGGTTCGGAGCGCTTCACGTTCGGCATGACCGAGCTTGACGACGGCATCGAGCTCATCGCTTTGGCGCTCGGCCTGTTCGGCATTGCCGAGTTCATGAACAGCGTCAATCAAGTCGCGCCGATCAACACCAAATATACCAACGTTAAATTCAAAGACCTGCGGCCGACCAAGAGCGAACTCAAGCAGGCGTTCTTTCCGATGTGGCGCGGCACCATCATAGGCAGTCTGTGCTCGCTCATTCCCGGCACGGGCCCCACCATCGCGTCTTTCGTCGCTTACGCCACCGAAAAGAAAATCTCCAAGCACCCGGAAAAATTCGGCACCGGCCTGATCGAAGGTGTTGTCTGTCCGGAGGCGTCAACGCACTCCTCCGTGCAAGGCGATTTCATCCCGACGATGAGCCTCGGTATTCCCGGCGACGCCGTGATGGCGCTGCTGCTCGGAGCCCTGATGATTCAGGGCATCGTGCCGGGACCGCAGCTCATTTCGCAGCATCCGGACATCTTCTGGGGGCTGGTGGCGAGTTTCTGGATCGGCAACATCCTGCTCGTGCTGCTCAACGTGCCGCTGATCGGCGTCTGGGTGAAGATGCTGGCGATTCCGTATCGCTACCTGTACCCGAGCGCGCTGTTCTTCGTGTGCATTGGCGTTTACGCCGCAAACAACGACTTCTTCCAAGTCGGCGAAGTCATCGTCATCGGCCTGTTCGGCTATCTCCTGCTGCGGCTGGACTTCCATCCGGCGCCAATCCTGCTTGGCTTCGTGCTGGGACCGCGCTTCGAGGAAAATTTCCGGCGTGCCATGCTGATCTCGCGCGGCGACATCGGGGTGTTCGTCGAACGGCCAATCAGCGCGGTGTTTATCGCTCTTTGCGCGATCCTGATCGGCTCGCAGATCTACTTCCGACTGCGTGGCGCGAAGACCGGAACCAAGCCAGCCGTTGAAGGCGCCGGGGCTGGTGGCGCCGTGCCGCCGCAACTGGCGCAGCAACCAATCAGTCCGGCGGAATAAACCAGGCGCGAAATAGCGTCCGCTCAGGCGGGGTCGGAGAGACCCCGCCCGAGAACGCGCGCGAGCCGATCGGAAAACAAGCGCGCATCGGCCGGACGATCGCCGTCGAGCACGCGCGCTTCGTCGAACAACAAGTGCGCGGCGTCCTCCTTGAACGTTCGCTGCTCATCCCCGAGGGCGGCAAGTGCGACAACGAGCTTGTGACGGGGATTGATCTCCAGGATGGGCTTTGACACGGCGTTCAGCCGCCCGGACCCTGCGAGCATCCTCTCAAGCGCGCGATCAGGCCCACTTTCCGGCGCGACAAGGCAGACCGCACTGTCGGTCAGGCGATCCGACGCCCTGACCTCGGCAACGGCGTCGCCCAGCGCGGTCTTCACGAACGCCAGGAACGTCTTGACCGCCTCGGCCGTCTCGGGCGCCGGCTGCGCCTGATCGTCAGCCAAGGGGATCAGCGCGAGATCGGCCGCGCCTTGCGTTACCGATTTGAACGGCTTGCCCTCGAAGGAGACGCCCGGCATGACCCAAAAGCTGTCGACCGGATCGGGCAGCAGAAGCACCTCGATGCCACGCGCGCGAAAACCCTCGAGGTGCGGCGAGGTTTCCAACCGCGCGACATCGTCGCCGGCGATGTAGTAGATCGCAGTCTGATTGGTCTTGAGCGCGGCAACGTACTCCTTGAGGCTGCGCCAGCCGCCGGCCGAAGCCGTCGTCTTGAACCGCGCCAGCGAAAGCAGTGCATCGCGCCGCTCGAAATCCTCGTAGATGCCCTCCTTCAGAACCGCACCGAAGGTCTCCCAGATCTTCGCGTAGGTGGGCGGCTCCTTGTCCGCCAGCCGCTCGAGCTCCGAGAGGATGCGGCTCGTCGCACCCTTTCTGATCGCCGCAAGAAGCGGGCTCTCCTGGATCTTTTCACGCGAGACGTTGAGCGGCAGATCGGCGCTGTCGACCAGACCGCGAACAAAGCGCAAGTAGCGCGGCAGCAGGTCTGCATCGTCGGTGATGAACACACGCTTGACGTAGAGCTTGATTCGTCCCTTGCGGTCCGGATCGAACAAGTCGAACGGACGCGAGCTGGGAACAAAGAACAGCGTGGTATAGTCCTGCCGCCCTTCCGCGCGGTAGTGCACGGTCAATGCCGGCTCATCGAACTGTCCGGCGATGCTCCGGTAAAAATCGGTATATTCCGCGGCCGTGATTTCGGACTTCGGCCTGGCCCACAGCGCCGCCCCGTCGGTCACCGACGCCGCCTCGGCGCCGGGTTTCTCAACGATCTCTATCGGCACCGGCACATGGCCGGATTGCGACTTCACCAACTGCTCGACGGTGAAGCGCTCCGCGTAGGATTTCGCATCCTCCGTCAAATGCAGCACGACGCGCGTGCCGCGGCGCGGCGCTGCCGCCGGCTCGGCGGCGGCGATCGTGAACGTGCCCTTGCCGTCGGAACTCCACAGCCAGGCTGCGTCCGACCCGGCGCGGCGCGAAATCACATCGACATGGTCCGCCACGGTGAAGGCCGAATAAAAACCGACGCCGAATTGGCCGATCAGAGTCGTGTCCTCAGCGGCTTTGTTGCCCTGCGCCGCTTCCATGCGATCGAGAAACGCCCTCGTGCCCGAGCGCGCGATGGTCCCGAGCGCTTCTGCCAACTCGTCGCGGCTCATGCCGATACCGTTGTCCTCAACGGTCAGGAGCCGCTTGTCGGCATCAAGCGAAAGGGTGATGCGAGGCTTGACGTCGTCACCGAGCAGCGCCGGATTGGCGATGGACTCGTAGCGCAGCCGCTCGCAGGCGTCGGCCGCGTTCGCGATCAGTTCACGGAGAAACACCGACTTGTCGGAATAGACCGAGTGCACCATGAGGTGCAGGAGCTTGGCGACGTCAGCCTGGAAAGGCTGGGCCTCGAATGGGCGGCTTTCGGCTTTATTCTCCTCGGTGATGGTCATGGCAGCATTCCCCAGGCAGCGATTTGTTGGCCCGGAGATGGAGTGAAATCGGTACTGTTTCAAGCCCGGATCAGACGCTTCCTGCTCACCCACGAGGTGCCTCTCAGGACCCCCAGAGGGTACCGGCCGCTTGGCCCAGCATCACGCTGTGGGAAAAACTCCCGCTGCCGGAATTCGCGAAGGAGGTCGGAGCTTCGCCTGGACCACCCGGGCCGGCGGTACGCTGGAGATGATCGCCGGATTCTAGCGATTGGCTCAAAACCACGTCCGCCCCGAACTTGCACCGACGTCGACGCCGGCTTTCCGGACGGACCCCGCCGCTCAGTCTCTGCGGCCAGTCTTTCAGCCGATGCCGAGACCTCGACCCCTGGCAGCCTGGCGGCCGATCACCGGATCGAATTGCGAAATCTGAGATTGGCCCGTGACAATTGCTTGATGGAGGTGCAGCCCATCAGCTTCATGTCGCGCTCGAGTTCCGCGCGCATCAGCCCAAGCGCGCGCTCGACCCCACTTTGGCCGGCCGCAGCGAGGGGAAAAAGATAGAAACGACCCACCCCCACCGCCTTGGCGCCCAACGAGAGCGCCTTGAGCACATGGGTCCCGCGTTGAACTCCACCATCAAGCAGGACATCAATCTTGTCGCCGACAGCGTCGACGATCTCTGCCAGTTGATCAAATGAACTCCGCGAACCGTCAAGCTGGCGTCCGCCGTGATTTGAAACAACGATCCCTGAACAGCCGATATCGGCGGCCTTCTTGGCGTCTTCGACGCTCATCACGCCTTTCAGACAAAACATGCCGTCCCAATGCTTGACCATTTCCGCGACGTCTCGCCAATTCATCGAGGGGTCGAGCATATTGGTAAAATAATCGCCGATGGACGTCGCGCCGCCACTCATGTCGACATGATCTTCCAATTGCGGCAGCCGGAACTTCTCGTGCGACAGATAGTCGATGGCCCATTTCGGCTTGATGGCGAATTGAGCCAGGCCCTGCAAATTCAACCGCAGCGGAATGGAGAATCCGGTACGAAGGTCGCGTTCGCGATTGCCGCCGGTAATTGAATCCACGGTCAGCATCATGATGCGGACACCGGCGGCCTTGGCCCGATCGAGCATCGCTTTGTTCAGCCCTCGATCCTTGTGGAAGTAGAATTGGTAGATCTGCGGAAACGAAAACTTCGACGAGATTTCCTCCAGGCTGACCGTACCCAGCGATGAAACCCCGAACATCGTTCCGTATTTTTCGACGGCTTGTGCCACGGCGCGTTCACCCTGGTGGTGGAACAGCCGCTGCAACGCCGTCGGCGAGCAATAAATTGGCAATTCCAATTTATGGCCGAGGACAGTTACCGACAGATCGACGTGCTCAACGCCGGTAAGCACATTCGGGACGAGGTCGCATTCCTCGAATGCGCGCGTGTTTCTTCGGTATGTCGTCTCGTCATCCGCAGCGCCGTCGATATAGTTGAAGATCGGCCCCGGCAGGCGGCGTCGTGCCAATTCCCGAAAGTCACCGAAGTTATGACAATGGTTCAGACGCATGATGCTCCCATCGTCTGGACGTCAGACGCACGTTTCGCCGCTACCACGTCTTGCTTCCCGGCTCCAAAGGCCATCGACCCAAACTTGCTCGAAAAAGGTACTAGACCGGCACCCTGACCGTCGCGCGCAATCCGCCCAACGGACTGTCGCCGAGCGTGATGTCGCCGCCATGGGAGCGCGCGATATCACGCGCGATCGCGAGCCCCAGGCCCGTGCCGCCTTCATCCTGGTTGCGAGCATCGTCGAGGCGCAGGAATGGCTTGAACACGTCTTCGCGAAGCTGCGCCGGGATGCCCGGCCCGTCGTCGTCGACTGTCACCGTGAGCCAGCGGTGGTCGCGATGGCCGGTGATCGCAACGGCCGAAGCAAACCGCCCGGCGTTCGACACGAGATTGGCGAGGCAGCGTTTGAACGCCGCCGGCCGCACCGTAACCTCAGGCTGGCCATGGAACGCGACGCTCGCCCTATGCCCATGACGCTCGGCATCGAGCTTGAGTTCGTCGAGCAATACCGCAATGTCAGTCGGCGCCGATTGCTCGCCCGTATCGCCACGTGCGAAGGCGAGGTACGCCTCGAGCATGCCGGCCATCTCGTCGACGTCCTTCTTCACCGCCTCCAGTTCGGGGCTGTCGCCGAGCAAGGCCAATTCGAGCTTGAAACGCGTCAGGATGGTTCGCAAGTCGTGCGACACGCCGGCCAGCATGGTGGTGCGCTGATCCATTGCTCGTTCAATGCGGGCCTTCATTTCGAGAAATGCGGCCGAGGCACGCCGGACTTCGCGGGCGCCGCGGGGACGGAAATTTGGCGCTTCGCGGCCCTTGCCGAAGGCTTCCGCGGCATCGGCGAGCCGCACGATCGGGCGAATTTGATTGCGCAGAAATGCGATCGCAATCGCGAGCACCACAAGGGAGGTCGCGACCATCCACAGCAGGAATATCCAGGAATTCGAAATCATAGGCGTCCGCGCGCCGCGCGAACACACGCATGATCGTATCGTCGAGCTTGATGCGTATTTCCACGATGGACGAACGGCCGACCGTATCGATCCAGAACGGCAGGCCGATCTGTTTGCGGATTTCGTCCGACAGCGTTTCATCGAGCTGCGAGAAAAACGGCTTGGGTCCGGGCGGCGGCAGTTCCGTTCCCGGCAGGAAATCGACCACAAGACCCAGCCGATCCTGCGCGATGCGGCGCAACTGGGCATGATCGGCACTCTGCGGATACGTCTTGTAGACGTCGATAAGCGTCGCGATTTCCTGGGTTACCGCCGACGACAGGTAATGGGTAACAAGATCCCAGTGCCGATCCATGAACATGAGGGCGACAACGGATTGCAGGACCACCATCGGCACGATGATGATCAGCAGCGAGCGGGCATAAAGCCCCTTCGGCATCACCGACTTGAGCCAACGGGTGAAGCGCTCCCAGGGCCCCGTGATGGGTCCGGTGATGTAGCCGACGGCGTTCGCCACGGCGCTCGCGGCGGCGGCCACGTGCCCGGCGGCGCTCCGCAGGCGTTCGACGCTATCGTCGAAACTGGTCATGATGCCACTCAGCCGGTCGATACCAGGCGATAGCCCACTCCGCGCACGGTTTGCACGATGAGAGGATTCGTCGGATCGCGTTCGATCTTGCGGCGCAACCGATTGACCTGCACATCCACGGTGCGCTCACTGACGTTGTCGCCGCTGCCGGCGAGCGCTTGACGGGGCACGGTCTCGCCAAAGCTCGTGCTGAGCACGCGCAGCATTTCGCGCTCGCGATCGGTGAGACGGATGACTTCCTCGCCGCGGCGCAGTTCACCGCTGGCGAGGTGAAAGACGAACGGGCCGAAGCGCACCGATTCCGCGGGCGCCGCCCGCGGCGGCCGCGCGCGCTTGAGAATATTGGCCACCCGCAACGACAGCTCGCGCGGCTCGAACGGCTTCGCCAGATAATCATCGGCGCCGATCTCCAGCCCCATGATCCGGCTTTCCTTTTCATCGCGCGCCGTCAACATCAGGATCGGCACCGCCGACCCGGTGCGCAGTGAGCGGGCAAAATCAAACCCATTCTCGCCCGGCATCATGACGTCGAGGATCAGCAGATCGAACTTCAAGCCCTCGAGCTTGGCCCTTGCTTCTTGAGCCGTTTCGGCGGTCGAAACGCGATAGCCCTCCCCGAGCAAAAACCGCGACAGCAGCGCGCGGATGCGGCGATCGTCGTCGACGACCAGGAGGTGCGGCGCGTCGTCGGCCGGGTTGCCGGCGGGCGCCGTCATGAAGCGCTGTCTTCGTCGCGCGGCCGCGCCCGGTCGGCATGCGCAATGAAGTGGAGAACCCTGTCGCGATCCTGAGCGTCGATCATCCCGGCGAGGAAACTTCGCGCCGCTTCGCGCGCGCCCGGCCCGAGCTCGTCGAGCACGCGCGCAATACGTTCGGTCTGCAGTCCCGCAAGTTTCATCGCCAGCGCCGCGCCGCTCGGACTGACATAGAGCAGCCGTTGGCGGCGATCGTTGGCGCCTTCCTTCTGCACGATGTAACCCTCGTCGATCAGTTGCTTCAGCACGCGACCAAGCGATTGCTTGGTGATCTTCAAAACATCGAGCAGATCGGCAACTTTCATCCCCGGATTACGATTGACGAAATGCAGAACGCGATGATGCGCGCGCCCGAAGCCAAGCGTTTCCAGCACTTCGTCCGGATCGCCGACGAAATCGCGATAGGCGAAGAACAATAGCTCGATGAGGTCCCAATACGGCTCCGAGACCGTCGGGGCGGATTCTGCCGTCTCTGCGGCCGAGCGCGTGTTACTCAATGTCGTGACGCCGATGTCAGCCATTTATGTCAGCACTATTGACATATTTCGGTTAGGTTGTTAACCCAGGAGCGCGATTTTCGCGACAAGCATCGTAACCGCGCCACCCCCTGAACGACGTTGCGCCGGGTGCCAAAGGGCGCTCTCATGACGCAGTTCAGACCATAACGGGAGTTCGGTCCCGACGCAAAAGTCCAGACGCGGACGATCTCACGCGCGATGGAAGAAACAAGTGAGGGAGGCGTGCGATGGCTGCGCCCTTTGATCAACGCACAGACGTGATCTGGTTCGACGGCAAGCTTGTTCCGACTGCCGATTGCAAAATCAGCGTGCTAACGCACGGACTGCATTATGCGAGCGCCGTTTTCGAAGGCGAGCGCGCCTATGGCGGCGAGATTTTCAAAGGCACCGAACATTCGGCGCGCCTGAAACGTTCGGCGGAGATTCTCGACTTCGAAATTCCCTATACGGTCGCGGAGATCGACGCCGCCAAGCGGCTCGTCCTCGAGAAGAACAACCAGCAGGAAGCCTACGTGCGGCCGATCGCCTGGCGCGGCTCCGAACAGCTCGGAGTGTCCGCACAAAGCAACAAAATCCACCTCGCCATCGCGACCTGGGAATGGCCGAGCTATTTCGACCCCGCCCAGCGGCTCAAGGGCATTCGGCTCGACCTCGCCGAATACCGCCGCCCCGACCCGAAGACCGCGCCATCGCTCGCCAAGGCGTCCGGCCTCTATGCCATCTGCACGATCTCCAAACACCGCGCCGAACGGCGCGGCTATGCCGACGCCATGATGCTCGATTGGCAGGGCCGCGTCGCCGAGTGCACGGGCGCCAACATCTTTTTCATCAAAGACGGCAAGATCCACACGCCGATCGCCGACTGCTTCCTGGCGGGCATTACGCGCGCGACCGCAATAGAGCTTGCGCGCCGGCACAATATCGAGGTGATCGAACGCCGTATCATGCCGGAAGAGCTTTCGACCTTCGCGGAATGTTTCATTACCGGCACCGCCGCCGAGGTAACCGCGGTTTCCGAAATTGCCGACTGGAAGTTCACGCCCGGCCGCATCACCCAGCAATTGATGAGTGACTATACCGCCGAGGTGAAGCCGAAAGGCAAAGCCGCGGCGGCCTAGGCCGTGCGCGTTGGGCTCGCGGTTTAACGCACGCGCACCGGAATGATTTCGACGGAGAGCTGAACTTCGTCGCCGAGGCCGTAATAGTAATAAGCCGGCTGCGACACCAGGCGCAGAAGCGTAAACAGGCGGAAACGAAGACGCCTGAGAAAGTTCATTTTCCGCAACGGCAACAGATTTTCGTGCGAGACGTGGACGATCCATTGCCGCCGGTCGGTCGGCAGATCGATTTCCTTGTGCCGCGACATTTCTTCCAGCAAACGCTCGACATTCGGCTCTTCCATGAAGCCGAAACTCAACTCGACGCCGATAATGCCACCTCTGTCCTTTTCCCGATCGAAAACGGTCACGCGATAGCGATCGTCTCTGACATACGGGACCTTACGGTGAGCGACTTCAACCAAGATCAGATTGCGGGGCAGAATACCGTGTCGCTCCCATAGCATCTGGATCAATGCAGGCGCGCGATCAGTCTCCGAATGCACCGGCTTTGGCGACATGACGATGGCATTGCGCTCCATGAAGACACTGCAATCGCGATGCAACGCAATCAGCTCCGCCATCGTCATCGTCGACTTCGCGGAATAGGCCGCAAACGTCGCCTTGCGGCCCCACCGCCACGTCGTCATCACCAGAAATACGGCAATGCCGACTGTGAGCGGAACAAAGCCGCCGTCGAGAAACTTCAGCAAATTCGCAGCGAGGAACGCGCCGTTGACCGCGATCAGACTCCCCCACACCAGAACGGTCCTTATTGGTCCCCAATCCCAATAGCGCAGCGCGATCGGAAACATGGCAAGCGAGGTGATGAACGTCACGCCTGACACGGCAAATCCAAGGGCCGGGCCCAGCGCCGCACTGGAGCCGAAGGACGCAACAAGCAGGATGCATCCGGCAAAAAGCGACCAGTTGATAAACCTAATGTAGACCTGACCCGCGTGCGCATGATGGGTGTGCAGAAGATCAAGCCGCGGAAAAAGACCCAGCCGAATCGCCTGCGAGAACAGGGAGAAAGCCCCGGATATCAGCGCCTGTGAAGCGATGATGGTCGCCGTTATGGCGAGCAGCACCATCGGATAAAGCAAGGGCGGAGGCACTAAACTATAGAACAGCTTACCCCCCGCGATCGGTGCGCCGCTCAACAGAAATGAACCCTGCCCCAGATAGTTCAGCAGAAGGGCGGGATAGACCACCGCGAACCAGCTCGCCCGTAGCGGCTGCGCGCCGAAATGCCCGACATCCGCGTACATCGCTTCACTGCCTGTGACGACGAGCATCAAGGCGCTCAGAATCAGCAGTGCTTCGAACACGCCCGCATGGCGGAGGAAATTCGCACCGTGCACGGGATTGAAGGCCGCAAGGATTTCGGGGTGTTGTTCGATGTGCCAAGCGCCGAGAACGGCGATGACGACGAACCAAACGAGCAGGATCGGACCAAACACCACTCCAATTCCCGATGTACCTTTGAACTGAATGGCAAACAGAGCAGTCAGAAGCGCGATCGTGATGGGAATGACGGTATGGCCGAGCGCTGGCGTCGCGACTTCTAATCCTTCGACGGCAGACAGCACACTGATCGCAGGCGTAATCATCGCGTCGCCGAACAGCAGTCCAGCGCCGAGCATCAGCGACCACAGCAGAAACGTCGTGCCCCGTTTCTTGTGCTCGGACAAAAGGCCGTAGAGAGCGAAGACCCCTCCCTCGCCATCGTTCTGCGCGCGCAGAACGAAGATGGCGTATTTGATGGAGACGATGATGGTGATGGTCCAGATTACCAGCGATACTCCACCCAGCACGTCACCGGGCGTTGGTGCGCCGCCGCCTCGGCCGAAAAACAACTGATCCATGGCGTAAAGCGGCGACGTGCCGATATCGCCGTAGACGATGCCGAGCGCGCCAACGGCCAACGCCGCAAAGCTTCCACGCGGGGTATGCGAGGGTGGCTTCGAATTGAAGGCGGTGAGACCGTTGCGAAAGCCGCTTTGAGCCTTCATGAATCGAAAACCAAGTTTGGGCCGACGTTTACCGCGGCAGCACAGCAGCACCGAGGCTAATGGCTCATTTCCTAGCGCTTGGCCGCATCAGTGCCTTGATAAAGCTCAAAATTAGATCGCTTATTTCCGTCGTTGCAGGTCGAGGTACGTCCGGCTCGGCGCCAACAGGGTGAAATCACTGCGCCATCCTCGTTGCTCTCGCTCCCGCTTTGCGGCGGGCCGATGCCGACGGTAAGAAAAATCACATTGATTTTGATGAGCCGAAGATCGTGACCGTCTCGCAGTGCAGCATGAGTCCATGGTCACCAAGCACGACTGAACGGCCGTGACGGAATTTGAGCGGTAAAACAAATCATCGGCTCCGACGGCTCAGCGTGCATGACATTTTACGCCAAGTTGGCTCGGCCATGTGCCATCGCAAGCAAGCTTGATCGAAAGTCGAAAAACCGCAAGCCGCTATGGACCGACTAGGGGTGAGAGCGGTCAGTGCCAGCATGGCGACAAAACGACAAAAACCGCTGCGACGAGAAAATAGGCTGCCTTGATTGCGAAGCCAGCTGAAACATTGTCCGTCGGCACGATCACCTCCCATTTTGAAGCTTTTTCTAGCTAAGCGCAGTTCCGATCCTTAGGGCCGCGGCGGCGCCGCTTTGCGTCTCCGCGTCTCCAGACAAGGCCGGCATTTGGCCGGACCTACCTTCCGGGTTCGAAATTGCGTCTACTGCTGGTTCGGCTTGCTGGCGGCCGGCCTCGGATTGCCCTGGTTTCGAGGCTGCAGGTTGCCCGGAGCGAGGCCTTTTGGGATTTCGTTGCCGCCCCGCTGAGGTTTCGCCACACCATGCCTGACAAAAGAATTCAGCAATCTTCGTAGCCATTTAACTGTGAGCTGCAATTACCAACGAGACGGTTCTCATCTTTATTTTCAAATAAATCTCCATTTCCCAGCCAATTCTTCAGCATTGCGTGATAACATTACCAACATGATCGACCACGCCGACTTTTCCGTTGTCGTAAAGAACAGGCGCCTCCTCCGAAACCTTGGAGATGGGAGATCTATCGGCTGCGAACCAGCCCCATAGATCACTCCGAATCTTTTTCGCATCCATGACGGAGGCTAACCGCGCTGGTAAAGCGGCGCTAAGTTTGCTTGACGATGTCAGCACTGACCTGACGTAGGCTGACGTTCATACAGGCTACCGGCGTCCTGCGCAAGTGTGCCTTGGACGGAGCAACTCGAGCAGATGCAACGCCCCATTTACTTCCGGCTTCGCGGCGCCGCTCTGGAGGCGCGGACCAGCGCTCGGCAGCGGCATCGTCGGACGCCTTGGCGTCGACCCAAGTTTTGGCGGCCCCAGTCCCGTCGACCCCGGTCGTTCCAGGAGCCTTCTCGACCTGCTTCCAGAACGGTGCGCGCGTTTTCAGATAATCCATGAGAAATGAGGCAGCGGCGAACGCTGCTTCGCGATGGCTCGACGCGGTCGCGACCAGCACAATGACCTCGCCGGGGATGAGACGGCCGTAGCGGTGGATGACGGTCACGCCGATCAGCGGCCAGCGGGCGCGCGCCTCCTCGACGTGGCGAGCGATTTCGGCTTCGGCCATGCCCGGATAATGTTCGAGGGTGAGCGCAGCAATCGGCTCGCCGTTCTCGTCGGCGCGGCACAGTCCGGTGAAGGTCACCACGGCGCCGATGTCGGTGCGCCCGCGCGTCAGCAAATCCACCTCGGCGGCGACGTCGAACGCCTGGGGCTGCAACCGTATAGTCGTGGTCATAAAAGTCCGCCTCAACCGCCCGTCATGGGAGGAAAAAACGCGACCTCGGCGGCGCCAGCGATCCTGGCGTCAGCGCGCACATGGCTCCGATCGATCGCTGCGCGGATCACTTTCGGATTCTCGAACGCATAGGCGTACTCGTCGCCGCGCTTGGCGAGCCACGCCATCAGATCGCCGACAGTCGCAATCGCGGCCGGCGGATCGACCTGTTCTTCGGCCTTGCCGACACGCTCACGCACCCAGGCAAAGTACAGAACCTTCACGCATCCTCCTGGTACAGGTGGTGGAGTCCTGCATGGAGATAATCCCACCCGGTGTAGAGCGTAAGGAGCGCGGAGAGCCAAAGCAGCGCAATACCGATCTGGGTGACCACCGGCACAATGGCGTCGCCGGCCTCGCCGCAAATCAGAAAGCCGACGGCGATGAGCTGCAGCGTGGTCTTCCATTTGGCGAGCCGGGTCACCGGCACGCTCACCCGCAATTCCGCGAGATATTCGCGCAGCCCCGAGACGAGGATTTCGCGGCACAGGATCACGATCGCGGCGAACAGCGACCAGCCGTGGATCGTCTTTTCGGCGCCCAGCATCAACAGGCAGGACGCGACCAGAAGCTTGTCGGCGATCGGATCGAGCATCCGGCCGAGCGAAGATTGCTGGCTCCAGATGCGAGCGAAATAACCGTCGAGAAAGTCCGACACACCGGCGGCGATAAAGATCGCGAGCGCGACCCAACGCAGCCAAAGGCCGCCATGCAGGATGTTTTGCCAGAACATGCAGCCGACCACGAGCGGCACGGCCGCGATACGGCCATAGGTCAGAATGTTGGGCAACGTCAGCGACTGCGATCGCAGCCGGCTTGGCGTTGTCGTGGTCGTCGAGTTCATGGCCGCACCATAGCGCCGCGGAACGATCCACGACAGGGCCAGATGGCGCATGTCGGCCTGTGCTCACCCGACAGCCCTAACCCATTGTTATTTGTCCACATGTACCCGTCCGCATGGCCCACGCTTCGCGTCCATTCAGGCCGCCCCATCGTGGAAAAATTCATATATCCGCCGCGCTGTTTCGGCGCTGATACCATCGACCTGCATCAAATCCGTGACCGAAGCGCGCTCGACAGCCTTGAGCGTGCCGAAGTGATGCAGCAGCGCGCGCTTGCGCGTCGGCCCGATGCCGGCAATTTCCTGCAGTCCGGCCTCGCGCAGGTCACGCGCGCGGCGGGCCCGGTGCGAGCCGATGGCGAAGCGGTGCGCCTCGTCCCGCAGCCGCTCGACGAAATAGAGAACCGGATCGCGGGGCGGCAGCTTGAACGAGTTGCGGCCCGGGAGGAAGAAGGTTTCGCGGCCGGCATCGCGATCCGGCCCCTTGGCAATGGCAACGAGCGGCACCTCGACGCCGAGTTCCGCAAGCGTTTCGCGGGCTGCGCTCAGCTGGCCCTGCCCGCCGTCGATCAGAACCAAGTCCGGCCAGGGAGACTCCCCGTCTGCATCGGCGGGAGCCTGCAGGATATCCACCTCTTCGGGCGGCAGAGCCGAACTGGCCTCCGCCAAGGCCGCCGCAAGCGCAACGTCGCCGGCCTGGACGACCGCTTGCCGCGGCGCCTCGGCGAGCAGCCGTTTGAAGCGCCGCTCCAAGACTTCTCGCATCATGGCGAAATCGTCGCCGGGGGTCAGTTCCGCCGAGCGGATGTTGAACTTGCGATACTGGCTTTTGCGAAAACCTTCGGGCCCGGCGACGATCATCGCGCCGACCGCGTTTGAGCCTTGGATATGGCTGTTGTCGTAAACTTCGATGCGTCGTGGCACCCGCGGCAGCGCGAAGGTCTCGGCGAGTTGGCGGAGGAGTTTCTCTTGCGACGATGTTTCGGCAAGCTTTCGCCCCAGCGCTTCACGGGCATTGGCAAGCGCATGGTCTACCAAATCCTTCTTCTCGCCGCGCTGCGGCATCGCGACCTCGATCTTGTGGCCGCTGCGCGTTGAGAGCGCATCTGCGAGTAGCGCGCGGTCCTCAATCTCATGCGAAATCAGAATGAGCCGCGGCGCCGGCTTGTCGTCGTAGAACTGCGCAAGAAACGCGGACAGAACTTCCTCGGGCGGCAGCGACCGGTCGGCCTTGGGAAAATAAGCGCGGTTGCCCCAGTTCTGCCCGGTGCGGAAGAAAAAGACCTCGACGCAGGTGAAGCCGCCCTGCTGATGCACGGCGAACACGTCGGCCTCCTCGACGCCGCGCGGGTTGACGCCCTGATGCGACTGGATCGCCGAAAGCGCCGCCAAGCGGTCGCGGTAAACTGCGGCGTGCTCGAAATCGAGCGCCGCCGACGCCTTTTCCATATCAGCGGCGAGTTCATCCTTCACCGTCTTGCTGCGGCCGGACAGGAATGCATTCGCTTCGCGCACCAGCACCGCATAATCCTGAAAGTCGATTTCGCGCGTGCACGGGGCCGAGCAACGCTTGATCTGATAAAGCAGGCATGGCCGCGTGCGGCTTTCGAAGAATCCATCGCTGCACGAGCGCAGCAGGAACGCGCGCTGCAGTGCATTGATCGTGCGATTGACGGCCCACACCGACGCAAACGGCCCGTAGTAATGGCCCGGCCGACTGCGGGCGCCGCGGTGCTTGAGCATTTGCGGCGCCCAGTGATCCGCGGTGATCAGGATATAGGGAAAAGACTTGTCGTCGCGTAGCAGCACGTTGAAACGCGGCCGTAAACGCTTGATCAGATTGGCTTCGAGAAGCAGCGCCTCGGTCTCGGTGCGCGTGACGACGAATTCGAGTGTCCGCGTCGCCGCAATCATGCGCTCGATGCGGGTGTCGTGGCCGGTCGGCCGCGCGTAGGCGGTCACGCGTTTTTTGACGTTCTTCGCTTTGCCGACATAGAGCACGTCGCCGCGGCCATCGAGCATCCGGTAGACGCCCGGCTTGGACGGCGCGATCTTGGCGTAGTGGATGATGGCGGCCCGACCCTCGGCGAGCGAGCCCAGGGTCTGATCGTCGGAAGATGGCGCCGCCTCCTCGGCTTCAGGCAGAGATGCTTCGTCGTCCTCTTCGGCGATGTCCAGTTCCGGCTCGATCTCTTTTTTCGGAACACTCATGTCTCGGACACTCAGGGAAGGTCCCTAGCGCAAAAGTAAGGTTCGCTCCGGCGCCGGGCCATAGCGCCACGCCCGTCACCAGCGACTCTCGAAAACCGGCCGCCCGCCGCAGCGGGCAAGATGAAATCCGAGCGCAACTTGTTCCAATCAAGACTTTCTTAACGATAACACTTCGGCATTACTTACCAATTCACCACCGCTTAACTTAAACATCGCGATAACTTCTATCAATCAAAGGAGCGGCCCGTGGCTCTTCCACCGGCATCCTGAGGCCTGAGTTCGGCCCATGTTCCGCCCCGTGCGTCAGCGGAGATCAAGAATGAGAATATTTCTCGGCGCGGCTTTCTCGCTTGTGATCGCGAGCTCGGCGCTGGCCGCCGACTTTCCGGCCGGGAACTACTACACAGCGCCGGCGCCGATCGCCAGCGGCTGGGCCGGACCTTACCTCGGCGCCACGGCCGGTTACGAGTGGGGCACGGTCGACAACAATCCGACCAAACCATCCGGTCTCGCCGGCGGCGTCGAAGCCGGTTTCAACTGGCAGCATGGTCAGTTCGTTTATGGTGCCGAGACCGACATCAATATTTCGGGCGCGGACGATACGTTCGCACCGTGGCAGTTCTCGAACCCCTGGTTTGGAACCTTGCGCGCCCGCGGCGGCATTGCCTTCAGCAACGTCTTGATATTTGGCACGGCGGGCCTCGCCTACGGCGACCTTCGCGTCGAAACTTCAAACCTGACCGAAAGCAATACGAGCCTCGGCTGGGTCGCCGGCGGCGGTGTCGAAGTCGGGTTCACACCGCATTGGTCCGCCAAGGCCGAATGGCTTTATCTCGATTTTGCCGACCACAACTATTCGCTCACCGGCGCCAGCAACGGCTTGGCCGCCAATCTGCTCCGCATGGGCGTCAATTATCACTTCTGAGCGATCATTCTGCCGGCCGCATTCGACCGTGTGTGTCCGCAGAAACAACACGCAGCGAATGAAATTTGGTCAAAGATTAGTATTACCTTCACCATACTGGCGTCGATTTTAAGATATCATTAGTTCTAAGCGTGGCGCACAGAAGTATAATTTAGCCATATTATCGTCACGAGTTCAAAAATAACTGTGTCTTCCGCGCACTAGACGCAAAACATTCCGTAAATACTATGTGGCCACCTTTTGCGTATTTGGAGGCCACAAGTGAAACGTCTTTGTCTCGCGTTCGTCACCCTGATAGCGCTGACAGGTGCGGCGGCGGCCGCGGACCTGTCGCGACCGCCGCCCTACTACAAGGCACCACCGGTGTTTGCGCCGCCTTACAGCTGGACCGGGTTCTATATCGGCGTGAACGGCGGCGGCGGCCTGGGTCGCTCGACCTGGGATTCGACCGGCAGCTTTGACGTGTCCGGCGGCCTTGTCGGCGGCACGGTCGGCTACAATTATCAGGTGGGCCGGGCGGTGCTCGGTCTTGAAGGCGACATCGATTGGAGCGGCATCGAAGGCACCACGAACAATGCGTGCGCGCCCGGCTGCCAGACCGAAAATAGCTGGCTGTCGACCGTACGCGGCCGGCTCGGCTACGCGGCCGACCGCTTCATGCCCTACATCACCGGCGGCGCAGCGTTCGGTAACATTAAAACGTCGGAACCCGGGTTTGCCGGCAACAGCACGACCAATACCGGCTGGACGCTGGGCGCCGGCCTCGAATTCGCAATCGCCGGCAATTGGACCGCCAAGGCCGAATATCTCTACGTTGACCTCGGCAATTTCAATTGCGGCGTCGCATGCGGGCCGGGCAGCGCCGTCAACAACGTTTCGTTCTACAGCAACATCTTGCGCGGCGGCATCAACTATCGTTTCTGATCGCTTGCGCGAGTGCAGCTATCAAAACCCCGGGGCCCGCGCCCCGGGGTTTTTGTTTGTTGGCTTGGATGTGGTCCGAAAGGCTCTGTGGCAATATGATCCCATGGAGGGCCAGCCATGATCCAGCGGATCGTGACATTTCTTGCCGCCACGCTTGTCGTCATGATCTTCGCTGCGACCGCTCACGCCGAGAAGCGGGTCGCACTGGTGGTCGGCAACTCGGCCTACAAGAACGTCAACCGGCTCGACAATCCCGCGAACGACGCCAAGCTGATTGCCGAAACGCTGCGCGGCCTCGGCTTCGTGCTGATCGGAGGGACAGCGCAGCTTGATCTCGACAAGCCGTCGTTCGACCGCGTGGTGCAGGCGTTCGGGGCGCAATTGCGCGGTGCCGATGTCAGTCTCTTCTATTACGCCGGCCACGGCGTGCAAGTGCGCGGCGCGAATTACCTCGTGCCGGTCGACGCCAATCCGACGACTGAGGCCGACGTTGACTTTCAGATGCTCGATACGAATTTGGTGTTGCACCAAATGGAGGCCGCCGGCACACAACTCAATCTCGTCATTCTCGATGCCTGCCGCAACAATCCGTTCGGCGGGCGCGGATTGCGCTCGGCGTCTGCCGGGCTCGCACAAATGCAGGCACCGGAAGGCACGCTGATTTCCTACGCGACCCAGCCCGGCAACGTGGCGAAGGACGGCTCGGACGGCAACAGCCCATACACAAAGGCGCTGGCTCAGACCATCCGGCAGGCCCGGCCTCGACATTTTTCAGACCTTCAACGAGGTGGGACTCGCGGTCATGCGGGCCACCGGTGGCGCCCAGCAACCGTGGGTCTCGCTCTCCCCGATCTCGGGTAGCTTTTCTTTTGTTGCGTCGCCTGCACCCGGCCCGACGCCGGTAGCGACGCCGTCCCCACCGGGAGATGGCGCCATTGCGCAAAATCTCGCGGCAAGGACCGACATCATGCGGACCCCGCGTCCGCGCGCGGCGGGCGAAAGCTGTGCAACGCTCAAGGGACAAACCGGCACGGACTTTTATTGCGCGAGTTCGGTGCTCGCACCGCAATTCGGCAACAGCTATGCGGTCAGTAATCTGTTCAGCAACACGACCAGCGAAGCATGGGTAGAAGGCAAGCCCGGACAGGGCATCGGAGAATGGATAACAATCGACTTCGACGAACTCAGGCTGATAAAGGCCGTGATCATCCGTAACGGCTATCAGAAAAATCCCGACATCTTCAGCAAGAACAGTCGCGTGCGGCGCCTTCGGCTGGTGTTCTCACAAGGCGAGACGCAGACCATCATCCTGCAGGATCGCATGGATTTGCAGACGATTGCACTCGACCACCCCGTCAGCGCCTATTGGGTGCAATTCATCATTGATGATGTCTATCCCGGGAGCACCTATACCGACACCGCAATCTCCAAGCTTTTCGTCACGGCGGACCCGATGCGGTAGGTTCTTAAGTTCTAACGTAGTTGTTTCCAGTTGTCGGCAATATAACCCTGCGGATCGACCGCCATCAGGGACTTTCCCGCGACCGCAGTCGTACCCTGGCACGACCACTCAAAGATCGTCGCATGACCGGTCGCCGCCATCGGAATGTTGCTCGAACCGGGATTGTCGCGGCACCACGCCGTCGCCCCGGGAAGTATGCGACGCGTGTCGGCTTTGTCGCAAACAAGATTGGCACCGACGTAACAGGCCATCAACGTTGAGCCGACACAGCGCACGAAGGCGGCAGCGCGGACCGAGGCTGCGTCGATTTGGAACGCCGTTGCGACGGTCGCCACAAGATTTGCCGGCACCTTCTCCGGCCGGGCGTGGGCTGGATTGGGACAATAGGCATCCGCGGCGCGCGCCGTGTTTGCGGAGGTGACGCCGACGATCAGGCTCGCGAACAAAAGAGCCGTTGCCGCAACGCGCATTGGATTTTCCTCAGTTCATCGCCTCTACTGCTTGTGCGCGACGGTCGTCGGAATGTGGTTGAGCTCTTCGCAGCCGGTCGAAGTCACGATCACCGTGCCGCCGATGTTGACGCGATGGTTGCCCATACAGGCGTTTGGCTCGAACGCGAACACCATGCCGGGCTGGATCACCGCCTTACGCTGACGCGCCGCATTGGCACCGGCGTAGCGCACATTGAGCTTGACCTGATCCTGATTCACCAGCGTACGTCCGGCGAGAAAGTGCGGCCCGAGCGAGTGCACGAGCGGAGTATAACCCCAGCAGCCGGCTGACTTGAGCGGCTCCTCCATGGCCGCGAGCAGATCGGCAAACGTCATGCCCGGCTTCAGTGCCTTGATGCCGGCATCATAGGACGCGCGCGCGACCCGTTCGCATTTCAGGTTCGTTTCGTCGAGCGGATCGAGCGCGACGGTCATTTGTACCTGGACCTCCTGATTGCCGCACAGCGGCATCAACTCGGCTTGCATGAGATCGCCGCGCTGCAGAATGCGCGGCGCCTCGCCGCTGGTCGTCCAGCGTGGCGGGCCCCACGACAACGTGTGCGGGCCCGAGTTCATGACGATCATCGGGTAGCGAATGCCGATGCCGTGGCGGAGCATCTCGCGCGTCGCCTCGGCGAAGATCACCTCCTCGCCGACGCCGGGCGCGGCGATGTCGACAATCACCTTGCAAGCTGCCTCGGCGGCGCGCGCGGCGTAGCGGACCTGCGCCATTTCCTCGTCGCTCTTGACGAGCATCAGGTGGCTGAACTCCTCGGAGATATCTTCCCAGCGTGCCTTGGGCAGCGCTGCCGTGAGTTCAGCCCAGAAGTTCGCCGGGATGGCGCCGTAGATCTCGGTTGGAGCCTGCGAGCTGAGGCCGACGACGCCGAGTTTGCTTTCGGCGAGATGCTTCTCGCGCAGCACGTCCGCAACCCCGATGCCGCTTGTTGCGACACGATAGTCGTCGACCCAAAGTTTGTTGCCGCGCTCCTGCGACCATCGCGCGCGCATCACGCGCAGATATGCCCAGGTGATGACAACCGGATCGCCCTCGAGCGGAAAGATGACGCAGCCTTCGTTGTAATCGTCGGCGATGTAGGTCTCGTACATCTCTCGCGACCGGAAGCCGGCGACCAGGAGCCCGTCGAATCCGCGCTCGCGCATCAATTGCCGTACCCGCGACCAGCGGCGCTCGCGTTCGGCGAGCGAGAGGATTGGCGGTTGCGTTCGCGTGTCGGCCATGATGGTGTCCTTTGCTTCGGCCTGAGCGGGCCGTTTTCGGGATCCGGCCAAGTGTACGGCCAAATCGCCGGTTGGCGACTTGCGAACGAAGCGTATATCCCTGGAAATCAGCCCGGTGCTTTGGTCGCGGCAAATGCCGGCACCCGCGCGGCGAAGTCGTCGAGCCAGGCGACGAGATGCGGATGATCCTTTCGCCAATTGCCGCCAAAGCGGAAATCGCGATAGCCGAGCGCGCACGCCAGCGCGATCTGGCCGACATTGGGTAGCCCCTCGAGCGGTGGCGGCGACGCTTCGAGCGCCGCCAGCCCTCGCGTCGCTTTGCCGGCCTGATGTTCGAGCCATTTCGGCTCGTGCATTTCAGGCTTGCGCCAGCGCAACTCGTACACGGTGAGGATCGACGCATCGAGGATGCCGTCGCACAGCGCCTGAAGACGTAACGCCGCGAGACGCTTGGTGTCATCGCGCGGCACGATTTTCCCGCCGCCGGCCCTGGTGTCGAGGTATTCGAGGATGACTCGCGAGTCGTAATACGCCACGCCGCCTTCGTCGATCAGGACCGGAATCTTGCCGAGCGGATTGCTTTGGCGGATGCTGTCGTTTGGATCGCTGGTGTCGGCCGGTTCGATTTTCACATCGCCGTCGAATCCAAGCAGCGAAAGCGCAATCCGTACTTTGCGCCCGAACGGCGAGCCTGGCGTGGAACGCAAGATCATCATGGCGGCACCATCATCATAGCTTCATGTGGTTGAAGTAGAAGCGACGCCATCCAGGCGACGGCGGTCCACCGGCCGTGCGACTGGGTCGGTTGGTGTAGCGTCTCTCCCCGCGACAAAATTCCGCGCCGCGCTGGGTGCACGGCGGTCAATTCTTTTAGAGCATGATCCCGAAATGTCGAAAAGATTTTCCGAAGCGATCAAGCTCCATCGCTGGACTTCGCCGACTGAGTTCAACGTGAAGTCATCTTCAAGGTGAAAACAGTCGCGCGCTATCCCGTGATGACGAGATTGACGGCCTTCGGACCCTTGCCTTTTTTATCGGGTTCGACGTCGAAGCTGATCCGCTGCCCCTCAACAAGCGATTTCAGCCCGGCGCGTTCAACGGCAGTGATGTGCACGAACACATCGCGGCCGCCATCGTCGGGCTTGATAAACCCGTAGCCGCGCTCGCCGTTGAAGAATTTGACGGTACCCGTCATTGCCATCGGGTAACTCCCTTGCCCCGTGGTTGCTTCGCCGCCGGCCCCCACGGCGCGACAGCTAGGCTGGACATCCACACGGGCAAAGAGCATCAGCCGCAGAGGCCTCAGTCACTCCGCCGGCCCCCCACAGGAGGCGGAACGTCTAAGCCAGCACAGTCATTAATTAGACCAATTTTAACGTGTGGAAAAGTGGGCCGGCACCCCTCGCCTATTTTTCCTGGGCAAGCCAGTCGAGCCGATGGGCGGCAAGCGGGGAAAAAAGCCGCCCGAGGGCAGGAAGCAGGCTTTGCAGGTCCTCGTCGAGCCTGAACGGCGGGTTCACCACGATCAGGCCCGACCCGACGAGGCCCGCGTCCACCCGGGGCGCTCCCAATGTGATTTCGCTGCGCAGCATTTTGGGGATCGAAAGCTTGCGCAGCCGCCGCGTCAGCGCGTCGGGAGCCTCGCGCGTTTTGATCGGATACCAGAGCATGTAGATGCCGGTCGGCCATTTACGGTGGGCCTCCGCCATGACGGCCGACAGATGCAGGAAGTCAGCCGGGTCCTCAAAGGGAGGATCGACGACGACAAGCCCCCGCCGCTCCTTGGGCGGCACATAGGCGTTGAGCGCCATCCAGCCGTCGAGCGCCACAACCTTCACCCGCGCGTCGCCACGCAAGGCCGCCTTGAGCGAGGCGGCCGAGCGCGGCTCAAGCTCGCATGCGATCAGTCGATCCTGGGCGCGGAGGAGATGCTGCGCGATCATCGGCGAACCCGGATAGGTACGGAGTTTGCCGTTGGGATTGAGGGCCGCGACAGCATCGAGATAAGGCGCGAGCAGCGCTTGCAACGATTCGGGTCGCGACGCCTCCCAGACGCGCTCGATGCCCTGCCGCCACTCGCCGCTCCGGCTCGGCTCAGCGCCAAGAAGGTCGTAACGGCCCGCGCCGGCGTGGGTGTCGATCACGCGAAAGGCCGCCGGCTTGCCGCGCAGATGCGTGAGGATACGCGCCAGAACCGCGTGCTTGTGCACGTCGGCAAAATTGCCGGCATGAAAAGCGTGCTGGTAATTCATCGCTCGACAAACGGCATCATCGAGGCCGCTTCGCTTGTGCCGGCCGTCTCAGCCGCCACGCACCGGCGGCATGACGACCTGATCGCGACGGCAGCTCCGCCTGACGATTTCCGGACAGCCATGGAATTGCAAATCCTTGGACAGGCAAAGCCTGACTTCCGTCAGGCGTTTCCTGTCGCAGTCGACCGCGATTCCGCTTGGCGAAAGGCCGGGATTTGCTTTGATGAAGGCATCTTCCACCGCGCCCGGCGAAACGCTCAGCGGATTTTTCAGATCGACATATTCCGGCGGAATTTTCACGACGGCGCGCGCTTTGCGGACAGTATCGAAATAGGCGCGTGGTGAAAGTCCCGAGCAGGTTCCGTGCTTGTCCCATTCGTTGAAGATCAGATGCGGCGCCGGCATGAGATCGAGCATGGACGAAACGATGCCGCGATAAAGCCGCGGCGCCGGCACCTGACAATACTCGGGAAAGCCCTTGGCGTATTGCGGCCACAGCCCGTGCACGACGAAAGAATAGGGTCGCGGACCGCATTGCATCCCGGTCGCACGGCCGCCGTTGCGCTCTGCGGCCGCGGCACAGAATGACGGCGACCACGACAGCGAGAGCACATAGAAGTCGAATTGACCCGGCGTATCCTGTCGCAAATCCTGCGCCAGCGCCTCGGTCACCGCGGCGGCGATGAGACAGGCGGCGAACACGGCATGTCCAACGAATCTCACCATGTGTATTCCCCTTGCGCGATCGCCGTTTGCTCTAGCACAACACCACGTGATGGTGGGGACCTGGCGCTGGTGTCCAATCCACTCGTGACAAGGCCGCCATGGAAGTGCCGTTGCCGCATCTGGCTGGCCGTGCCAGAAAACGAAGAGGTGGGATTTTGACGTTGAGCGATAATCCGGCGAAGGTCGGCAAAGATCGCTCGGCAAAAATGAACTCACGTTTCGAATTGGGTAGGAACATCGTGTTTCGTAGCGTCGACCACCTCCTGCGTCCCAAGTCCATGGCCATCATCGGAGCATCCGATTCCAGCCGCGGCGGCTGGGCGCAGTCGATCTACGATAATCTGGAGTATTGCGGCTTCCCGGTGAAATTACACCTGGTCAATCCAAAACGCCGCGAGCTGTGGGGCCGGCCAGTCTACCCGAACTTCGCCGCGATCCCTGAGCCGGTCGAGCTTGCCCTCACAATCGTTCCAACCGCCCAGGTCACCGATGTGCTCGCCGAAGCGGCTGAGCATGGCCTGAAATGCGCACTGATCTATGCTGCGCAATTCGGCGAAGGCGGCGATGCCGCGGGCCGCAATCGCGCTCAGGCCCTGCTTGCACTGTCCGAAAAGCACGGGCTGCGAATTTCCGGTCCGAACTGCATGGGCTCGCTCGCGATCCGGGAAAATCTGCTGCTTTATCCAGCCAAGCGCGTGCGCTCGCTCAAGCCGGGCTCGGTCGGTGTGGTGTTCCAGTCCGGCGGCACATTTCAGTTCTGGCTCCAGCAGGCGGCGCTGCGTGGGCTCGATTTCTCCTATGCGGTGTCGAGCGGCAACGAGCTCGATCTCGATCTTGCCGACTACATCAATTTCCTGGTGGAGGACGAGCATACAAAGATCATCACCTGCCTGGTCGAGGGCATCCGCCGGCCGCAGGCCTTCATGGCCGCCGCGGAGAAAGCGCTCGCCGCCCGGAAGCCGATCCTGATCGTGAAGGTCGGGCGCAGTGAGCGCGGCAAAGCGGCGACCGCAAGTCATACCGGCGCGATCGCAGGTGACGATCAGGTGTTCGACGCGGCCTGCCGGAAATACGGCATCGTGCGCTGTCCCACGCTGGACGATCTGATCGAGACTTGCCTGGCGTTTGCACCCGGCCGGCTGCCAAGACGGCAATCGCATCGCGATGGTTGGCTATTCCGGCGGCGCCAAGGGCCTGGTGCTCGACTATGCCAGCGACGAAGGCGCCGTGATGGCGCCGCTCGCGCCCGAGACCCGAGCTAAGCTGCCGGAAATGATTGATCCCGGTCTCGCACCCGAGAATCCACTCGATGTCGGCGCGGCGGTCGGCGTGCAGGCCGAAAAATTCTCCGAGATTTGCAAGGTCATCTGCGCCGATCCGACGGTCGATCTCGTGACCGTGCAGGGTCTCGTCCCGATCAATCCCGATGACCCCTGTGATCCCGGCCCCCTACGCAGCGTGAGGGCGTCAACCGACAAGCCGATTCTCGCCTTCGGCCGCATGGCACAGAACAGTTCCGACATCAGCCGTAAGTATCAGAACGAGACCGGCGTGCCTTTCATTCAGGGGCTGCCGGAAACAGTGCGGGCACTCCAGGGCCTCGTTCACTATGCGGCGGCGCTGCAACGCGGTGTCGCAATGATCGGGGAGCCGCGCGGTCGCGCGGAGAATCTTGCCGGCACTGCCCTTGATGCACGGCTTGCGGCGCACGGCTTGCCGACACCGAAGAGCGCTCTTGCCGAGACGCCCGAAGATGCCGCTGCTCAGGCCGCCGCCATCGGCTTTCCCGTTGCGGTGAAGATCGTCTCGCCGCAGGCCAGCCATAAGACCGAGATCGGCGGCGTCAGTCTCGGACTGCGCGATGCGGCGATGGTCCGTGCCGCCGCCGAGACCATGGCGGCACGGCTCGCTGCGCATGATCCGTATGCGCGCATTCAGGGCTTTCTGGTGCAGGAAATGGTGGACGGCCTCGAAGTCATTCTCGGCGTCCGGGAAGACCCGCAATTCGGGCCGTTCATGCTGTTCGGGGTCGGGGGCGTGCAGGTTGAGGTTATGCGCGATGTCGCAATCCGCCTGCTGCCGATCGATGAGCAGACAGCTCGCGAGATGATCGCGTCGTTGCGTGGCGCGTCATTGTTTGACCAATTTCGCGGCCGGCCGGCACGCGACATCGGCGCAACCGTGCACGCTATGACCGGGCTGTCGCGGATGTTTCTCGATCACCGAACGTGGCTCTCTGATCTTGAGATCAACCCGCTGATCGTCCTTGCTGCCGACAATGGCGTGCGCGCCGTGGACGTTCGCGTCGTCGGGCGGACGCCCTTGGAGCCGATGAAATGAAGGCCGAGGCGCTTGGGCTCGTGCGTGGGCTACAATGTGCTGCACGCAAACGGACAAACTAACGTCTGAGCACTGAAATGATGGAGGAAGACTCGAATGACTGACTACAAGTACGAATGCGTAAAGGTGAGAATCCACGACGGCATCGGCTGGGCCTTTCTAAATCGTCCCGACAAGCGGAACGCCATGAGTCCGCAACTTCATTACGACATGGATGACGCACTGGCGCGGCTCGAAGTGGACGACAACGTCAAGGTCGTGGTGGTCAGCGGCGAAGGCGGCAATTTCAGCGCCGGGCAGGACCTGAAGCGTTTTTTCCGTGATCTCGAAAAGCAACCGGGCGAGCGCAAGAAGGCGGCTGCGGCGGCCAATCGTTGGCGCTGGGAGCGGCTCTACAATTACGACAAGCCGACGATTGCGATGGTTCACGGCTACTGTGTCGGCGGCGCATTCATGCAACTGCTCGGGTGCGATTTCGCCATCGCCGCCGAGAACGCGACTTTCTCGCTCTCCGAGGTCAACTGGGGCATCCTGCCGGGGGCGCTCGTCTCCAAGGTCGTGTCCGACATGGTGCTGCCGCGCCACGCGCTCTATTACGCCTGCCTCGGCGAGCCGTTCGACGGCAAGGAAGCCGCCCGGATCGGCATGGTCAATAGCGCCGTTCCACTCGACAAGCTGGAGGACGCTGTCACCGATCTGGCCGAACGGCTGATGAAGAAGAGCCCGGCGGTGCTGCGCGCGACCAAGCAGGCGATTCGACACGTGCGCACGATGGACGTGCCGCAAGCCTACGATTATCTCGCCGCCAAGGGACAGGCGATCAAGACCGCCGATAAGGAGGACTCCTACAATACGGGCTTGCGGCAGTTCCTCGACGAGAAGTCGTACAAGCCGACGTTCGAACCGTTTAAGCTCGGAACGATGCTGACTGACCAGCGGCCAGCGAAAAAGTAGCGCGCCAGTCTAGGCGCCGCGTACCACAAGGGAGGAACGATCGATGCAACGGACAACGCTCGTCGCGTTCTGGCTGATTGCACTCGCCGCCATGACGCCGAACAGCGCTCGGGCCCAACTCTACAAGGGCAAGACGATCACCATGATCGTCAACTACCCTGCCGGCGGTCCGACCGATATCGAGGGGCGCATCGTTGCGCAGCATCTGCCGGAGTACATTCCCGGCAACCCGACCGTGGTCGTCAAGAATGTGGGCGGGGCGGGCGGCATCATTGGCAGCAATCAACTCGGCGAAGCTCCGCCCAATGGCGAAACCATGGGCTTTTTCACACTGGATGTGCCCAGTCAGATTTTAGACAACCCGGCATTGAAGACGCCCTATTCCAATTTTGTGTTCATCGCCGGCGTCGAGAGTCCGCTGGTCGTGTACATGCGCAAGGATACGCCGCCGGGCGTCAATGTTGCGACCGACCTGATGAAGGCCGAAGGTTTCAAGGCGCTCTCGCTCAATGCCGAGAACACCAACACCCTGAATATGGACCTCGCGCTCGATCTGCTTGGCGTCAAGTACGAGCCGATACCGGCCTACCGCGGCTTGAAAGAGGTGGAGACGGCGATCCTTCAGAACATCGGACAAATGGCTAATTCGTCGCTGTCGGGCTGGACCGGCTCGATCGAGCCAACGATGGGAAATATCGTTTTGCCGTTGTGGCAACTGTCGCCGCGCAAAAACGGCGGTTATCCGCACACCAAGGCACTGCCAAACCTGCAGACCTTCGAGGAATTTTACGCGGCGGTGCACCCCGGCAAACAGCTCAACGGCCAACTCAAGTACGAGGCGCTGCGCGCTGTCAGCGATCCGACTCTGGCAATGTTCCGCGTGGCCATGATGCCACCGAAGACATCGGACGAGGCTGTTGCAACTGTGCGTGCAGCCTTCATTGAGATGTGGAAGAGCCCGCAATTCCTGGCGGACTATTCCAAAGTCATCAAGACTGAACCGATTCTGGTCACGGCCAAAGAAGGTCAGGAAGTCCTGGTTGGGCTCGGCAAGGTCCCGAGCAATATCAAGGCGTTCTTGACCAAGTACATCGCCACCATGACCTCGAAATAGCCATTGCCTCAGGCGGCTGGCGGATGCGGCGGCGCACCGGCGGCGATTTGGACATATCAAGAACGGAAAGGTCCGGTTCGACGCGGAACTATCCGTTGCATCTCGATAGTCTGCACATACTTTTTAATAGGCGCGCCATCGTCTTCGGTGCACATTGTGGACCGGAACCCGTTGGCAGAACTCCACAGTCTGGGTTTAGACCAAGTGGAGCTGATTTGACATTCGCTACCCCCTAACCGGGAAGCGAATGTTAAAATCTGACCACTAGCGTGGAAACTGCTTGTCGAGGTTGCGAGGGATCATTCATGGCCGTCTATCGGCTCTTCCAGAACAAGGCGTTCGAGCCCGAAGCGATCACGATGATGACGAGCGCCTACGCGGACGTCTGTCAGGCGCTTGGGGTGAGCGATGCCGATCATCTGCAGACGGATGTGGTCGCCAAGAAGGTGATCGAATTTGCCCAACGCGGCGAACGCGATCCCGGGCGGCTTCGCGACTGTGTTCTGGCGGCGCTGCGTAGCGAGTCGTCCTTCGACGCCCGCTGAAGGCGGGCGTTAGATCTGGGACCTCATCACGGCTTCGCGGAACGGCAGCCCGGATTATAGGCCCAGTCGCGATCGAGCCCGGTCACGCAGAAATTGACGCCCCAGTCCATGCCGATCATGCCGGTACTTTCGGCGATCGAGTAATAGATCGGGTGTCTGGCGCCATCGTTGATCAGGGCGGTACCGCTGCAGAAGCGGCGCGGAATGGACTGCGCGCCCCACGGCAGTTCGGCACTCTCTCGGATGTCCTCGATGCCAATAATGCGAAGTTCCGAGTTCCAGAACCGGTATTCCTTGGTGCGGAAATTGGCGATGATACGGTCAAGCGCCTGGCTGTTATCGCACGTCGGAATGACCCGGTCATAACGCGGGCCCGACAGCCAGAAATTCTTCTCAAGCCAACTCGCCGCGCGAGGCTGTGTGAAAGACACAGTGCTGAACGCCAGCGCGAGCACCGCGCACGCCGTCCGGCCGAATCTAGTGCCGAACATGGCCCCTCTCCCACAAATCTCTGCAACGGTGCCGCGCCCAAGCCTGCCGGTCAAGGGCGCAAACCGTTCTGGCGTCGTATTGCCAAGGGAGCGTGACCGGGAAGCCACGGGTGCCTGGTCGCAACACCTGCTTTGACGGGCCGGGCCATTCGTTTCTCCTGATCCTTTCGAAAACCCGGTTCAACTTTACCGGCTGCTGCTTTAGAGTATCCGTCTGACTGGGGCGGGAGGTCCGTGGCGATGAGTCGGAAATCCTTAATCGTGGCTGCGCTGAGTGCCGTTTTGACCTTCGCAGCGGGCGACGTTGTTCTCGCGGGCATTGCCGGTCCGGGACCGGGCATAACCGGCAACGACACCGGGGGCATTATCCCCTATTCGCCGAGTCTGGAGGGCGTTTACCCGGGGATGGCGCAAGGATATTGCGCGCGATGGGGCCGGCTGGCGCATGTCACCAGCGTGCACCGCAAATACGGCGATTACATCAGCTTCGTCTGCATCGATAAGCCGTGGATGATCCACTAGTGTGGTGGTTCTGAAGTCCGCATCATTCTTGCGGCCAACTCTCCATGCGGACTTCTGAACCAAAACCACACTAGAACAATACGTTGCTAGTGTCCTTCGATTCCGAAGTTCGCAAACGAGTAAGCCGCATAGCGATGCGAACTTCGGAATTGGGACACTAGTGGTCCGATTCTAACATTCGCATCCCGGTTCGGCAGGCTGTCTTGCGAATGTTGGAATCAAAGGACCACTAGCAAATATAAGTGCTAGTGGAGCTTTTGGATTTGACATTCGCTTCGCCGATTCCGGCTAGGTGGGTAGCGAATGTCAAATCCGCTCCACTAGTTTGGGCGCGCGCAACTATTCTCAAGGGCGAACTTTTTCCGCCGCCTCCGCTAGCACCAGTCGCCGATCACGGCCTGCACAACCGCGAGCGCCGCAACAGCCGCGGTATCGGCGCGCAAGATTCGGGGACCGAGCGCAAGGCGAACGACGTTGGGCAGTTTGAGGAGCGCCGCGCGCTCATCGTCGGCAAAGCCGCCTTCGGGACCGACCAGCACGGCGAGTGGCGCGTGCCGCGGCAAGGCTTCGAGCGCCGCAACCGGATTGGCGACGTCGGCCTCCTCGTCGCAAAATACCAAATAACGCCCGACATCGAGATCGGCGAGAACGCGCGCGAGCCCAAGCGGCGGACCAATTTCGGGAAGCGAGAGAATACCGCATTGCTCCGCCGCTTCGATGGCGTTTGCGCGCATTCGATCGGGGTTGATGCGCGCCACTTGGCCGTGGCGCGTCAGCACCGGCTGCAACCGCGAGACGCCCATCTCGACAGCCTTCTGCACCATGTAATCGAGGCGCGCCGTCTTGAGCGGCGCAAACAGGTAGTGCAGGTCCGCCGGTGCGGTCTGCTCCCGCGTCTTGGGGCCGACTTCGAGCGCAGCCTTTCGCTTCTCGCCCGCTATGGCCGCGCGCCATTCGCCGTCGCGGCCGTTAAAGACGAGAACGCCATCGCCCGATCGCAAACGTAGAACGTTGGTGAGGTAGTGGGCCTGCGCCTGCTCGAGCACGATACGGGCGCCTTCCTTAAGCGGCGCCGCGACATAAAGACGGGGTGAGCGGAAATCATAGCGAGACATGGCGGTACAAGACCTGACAAACTGCGCTAAGGGACCGGCAAAGAACAGACCGAAGACCTGCTACGCGGAAGACTCGGTACGCAGAAGGTCTGGTACGCAGAAGGCTTGGCAGGCAGACTGGCAGAATGAGCGCTGGCGTCGCACCCCCTCGTTCCGGCCCGGTCTGCCCCCTTGTCGCCGAATTCTCCAAGCCTTTAATACGCGCCGGGACTCGGGCAAAGTCATTGGCAATTCTGGCAAAGGCCTGGAAATTCGGGCAAAGCCATCGGAATTCGGGTAAAGCCTTGGGGAATTAGCATGGAGAATCAACAAAGAGCGGCCATGCGGCGCAGCCTTGCCGTCGCGATGGTGCTTGGAGTAGCGATCGGCACAACCGCCCTCGGCCCCCGAGCCGCTTTTGCTCAGGCCGGATTCCAATGCGCGGATTTCACGAAATTCCGCGATGACGCGCAAAAAAGAGGTTTGGCAGTGCGCGCCGCGACCGAGCGACATGCCGACCGTAAGGAGATCTGCGGTCTGGTCACCCGCTTCGTCAGCGCCGAAGGCGCAATGATCAAGTTTCTCGAAGACAACAAGACCTGGTGCGGCATTCCCGATCAGGCCATCAGCCAAGCTAAAGCGAGCCACGAAAAGTCGTTGAAGTTTCGGACGGTGGCCTGCTCGGACGCTCCTGAAGGAAAACCAAAAGTACCGACCCTGAGCGACGCGCTCGGCACGCCGTCGAGCGACACGGCGAAGAACACCAGGACGGGCCGCGGCACCTTCGACACGCTCACCGGCAATCCGCTGGGGAAATAATGGCCAGAACGGCCGGCTCCGTCGCCGACGCGACCGGCAATTGGGTCGATAGCCTCGCCCCGCCCTGGCTGCGACCTTACCTGCGGCTCGCTCGCCTCGACCGCCCGATCGGCTCATGGCTTTTGCTGCTGCCCTGCTGGTGGTCCTCCGCGCTGGCCGCGGTCGCCGCCAATGCGCCGGGTCCGCGCCTGACGCACCTCGCCCTGTTTTTCATCGGCGCTTTCGCCATGCGTGGCGCCGGCTGTACCTGGAACGACATCGTCGATCGCGATCTCGACGGCAGCGTCGAGCGCACGCGGTCGCGGCCAATTCCGTCGGGCCAGGTGAGCGTCGGTGAAGCCGCGTTCTTCCTGGTCTTGCAGTCCTTGGTCGGCTTGGCGGTGTTGATGAGCTTCAACACCTTCACCATCGCGCTCGGCATTGCGTCGCTCCTGATCGTCGCCGTTTACCCGTTCATGAAGCGCATCACCTATTGGCCGCAAATCGTGCTGGGTCTTGCTTTTTCCTGGGGCGCGCTGATGGGATGGGCAGGCATGGTTCGGCCGCCTTGATGGTCCGGCGCTCCTGCTCTACGCCGGATCGATTTCTTGGGTCATCGGTTACGACACGATCTACGCCCACCAGGATCGCGAGGACGACGCGCTGATTGGCATCAAGTCGACCGCGCTGCTGTTCGGCACGCGCACCAAGCCGATGCTGGGACTCTTCTACGGGCTCGCCGTGATCCTTCTCGGCGCCGCGGGCTTCCTGGCCGGCGCCGGCGTCGTGTTCGCACTCGGCTTGGCCGCGTTTGCGGCCCATCTGGGTTGGCAGATCCGGCGGCTCGACATCGAAGACCCCGATAACTGCCTTGCGGTCTTCAAATCCGATCGCGATGCAGGGCTGATCCTGTTTGCCGGATTGGTGCTGGACGCCGCCCTTCGCGGTCTTACCTGATATCTCCTGGCATCCCTGGGGCTTTCAAATCGCGCTTGTCGGAAGCTGGCGACAAGCGCAGGATGGTTGGTGGAATCGGCCTACCCCCGAAACTCGCGGCCCGCAAAGAGGCCCGCGTTTGGAACTTTATAAAAAAATCATCGCTTAGGGAGTAATCGATGAAACCCCACTACATGCTAGGCATGACCACTGCGCTCGCGGTCGTGCTCGCTTTGGCACTACCATCAAGCGTACGGGCCCAAGGCCCGGCGTTGACCGGCAAGGTCTCCTCCGGCGCCGAAGGCGCCATGGAAGGCGTCGTCGTCACTGCACACAAGGACGGGTCGGTCGTTTCGGTCAGCGTCACGACCAACGCGCAGGGCGTCTACAGCTTTCCGGAAGATCGCCTTGAGCCGGGCCACTACAATCTCGCCATCCGCGCGGTCGGATACGATCTTGCCGCCAAGACCGGAGCCGACGTCGTCGGCGAGAAGACCACGAACGTCGACCTCAAGCTGGACAAGACCAAGAATCTCGCCGGCCAACTCACCAACGCCGAGTGGCTGATGAGCATGCCTGGCACCGAAGACCAGAAGGCTGCCCTCCTCAACTGCACGAGCTGCCACACGCTGGAGCGCATCGTGCGTTCGACCCACGACGCCGACGAGTGGACGCACGTGGTGCAGCGCATGATGGGCTATGGCGCAGTCAGCCAGCCGATCAAGCCGCAGCCGATGCTCGACAAGTCGCGGGCCGGCTCTCCCGAGCAATACCGCAAATTCGCCGAGTATCTGGCGACCATCAACTTGAGTGCGACCGACCATTGGCAATACGAGCTGAAGACACTGCCGCGTCCAACCGGCCGGTCCACACGTGCCATCGTGACCGAATATCAAGTGGCGCGTCCGACCACCGAGCCGCATGACATTCTGGTCGATAAGGACGGCAATGTCTGGTACTCGGACTTCGGCGAGATGGCGATCGGCAAGTTCGATCCGAAGACGCTCAAGCTCACCGAATATCCGCTCAAGACATTCAAGCCCAAGGCGCCCGTCGGCATCCTGAGCATCGAGTTCGATACCAAAGGCAAGATCTGGTTCGACACGATGTATCAAGGCTCGCTCGGCTGCTTGGATCCCAAGACCGGCGAGATCTCCTACTATCCCTTGCCTCCGGAATGGAACGACGACCGTGTGCAGCTGAATTTCACCGGCCTGCACTATGAAGTCGACGGCAAGGTGTGGACCAAGAGCGTCGGCACGCAGGACATCTTCCGGATCGATTTGGCGACCGGCAAGTGGGACAAGTTCCACCCGACGGACCAACTGCCGGGCGTCAAGCATGCCGGCATTTATCAGGTCATGGCAGACTCCAAGAACAACCTGTGGATGGCCGAATTCACTGAAGGCCATCTCGGCAAGATCGACGCCAAGACCGGTGAAGTGACCTGGTTCGCGACCCCGACGGCGCATGCGCGCGCACGCCGCATGGAGGTGGACGATCACGACAACATCATCGTGACCGAATACCGCGGCAACAAAGTCGCCGTCTTCAATACCAAGACGGAGCAGTTCACCGAGTATGCGCTGCCGCAGGGCACGTACCCGTACCGGGCCAATTTCGACAAGAACGGCGAAATCTGGGCCTCCACCATGAGCACCGACCGCGTCGTCCGGATGAATCCCAAGACCGGCGAGGCGGAGCAATATCTGATGCCGTCTGACACCAACATGCGCACGGTGTTCGTCGACAACTCGACGACGCCGGTGACATTCTGGGTCGGCAGCAACCACGCCCACTCGCTGGTGAAAGTCGAGCCGCTCGATTGAGCTGACAAATAAAACCGCGGTGCGCGTGCGCGTGCATCGCGGTTATGGACACTTGATGGGCAAAGTCGCGCCGGGCGGCTTTGCCCTTTTTGTTTGGCGGAAAATCCAGCAGGGGTTGCCGTCACAGGCGGATCGCGCGAAGAGACCGCGTTTCGCGCTGATCTCACTGATGGATCATGCTGACGATACACAGCGCCGATGCCCATGGCGCGATGCCCATGGCACCGATGCTGATGCCACCGCTCCGCACACCGTCGTGCGCAACGCTGCCCTTGCTGAGGCCGAAACGTCGCTCGTGCGGCAACCGATCAGGTCGAAGCTCTGGGCCGCCCTGTGACGATCACGCCGCAAACCAAAAAACCAAAGAGTACGACGCAGTAGATAACGCCGAGTGCCATTTCAATCACGGCTCATCCTCCCTGTGTCATTATCGCGCCGCGACTTGTGCCGCAGTCGGACTAAAGCCTGCGCCTTACCGAACGCAATGTATAGGCCAGCAGCACTGACCTAGCTGCACCTTGGCCCAAATAAGCCCTCGCGCCGGGCGTATTTGAAAGCGCCGAGCGATCGAATGTGGATCGGTTGGCCTGCGTGGCGGCGCTCCGCCTCCCCTTGTTTGTTTGACCATGATTTTCGTCTGAAAACCGGGCGACGACGTTAAATCCCGGTGATGATTTCCGCTCGTTCGCGGCACCGGAAGACCAAAGTGCCGCATCGTGACGCGCCGTCCCGCCCGCCATGGAGGCTTCCGAGCCGTTCGGAAAGCCGCTACGCTTTGGCGGAAAGCCGATCAAGTGACGGTCGACCCGAGACAGCAATTGCGGTTCGGGATCGGCTCAGGGCCGGTCGAAAACTCAAGGGAGCGAGACGCACCATGCACGTTATGAAGCGGAATGTCGTTGCGCGGGCCGGCGTGGCCGCCGCCACGATGGCCTTGTCGTTGACGCTAACGCTCGGTGCAGCGCTGGCCCAAGACAAGACTTACACGATGAAGATCACACTCCCGACGCTGAACGATCCGAGCCACCAATTCGCCAAGAATTACGCGGCAGCACTCGAGAAGGATTCCGGCGGACGCATCAAGCCGGAGATATTTCCGGCAAGTCAGCTCGGCTCGATCCCGCGGCAGATCGAAGGCACGCAATTCGGCTCCATCCAGTGCGTGATCATTCCACCCGAGTTCTTCGTCGGCGTCGATGAGCGCTTCGAATTGATGGCGGCGCCCGGCCTGGTCAATTCCATGGCGCACGGCCAACGCCTCGCCGCCGATCCGGAGTTGCTGAAGCTGATGCTCGGCCTCGGCGCGAACAAGGGGCTCCATGGCGTTGCGATGTTCATGAACTCACCGTCCTCGGTGATCGCAAAAGCGCCGATCCGCCACCTCTCGGACTTCAAAGGCAAGAAGATCCGCGTCCTTGCCTCGAAGTTTCAATCCGTGCCGTTGGAGCGGCTCGGTGCGACCCCCGTGGCGATGACGCTCGGCGACGTCATTCCGGCAATACAACAGGGCGCTATCGACGGCGCCATTGGCGGTATCGTCATTTTCACGCCGATGCACTTTCAGGACGCGGCGAAATATGTCACCGAGACCGGCCAGCCCGCCATCTTCGCGATCGCCGAGATCAACAAGGCGTGGTACGAGTCCCTGCCTGCGGACTTGCAGAAAATCGTCGACAAGGACGCCGCCGCCCAGCAGGCGGCGATCGGTCCTATCGCCCTGGCCATTGTCGACAAGTCGCGGAAAGGTTGGACCGACAGCGGCGGCGAGTTGATCAGCCTACCGCCCGCCGAGCAGGCCGACATGATGAAGATGTTCGCCAGCGCCGACGCCGACGTGGCGAAAGCGAAACAGCCGCTCGACGAAGCCTTCAAGATCGTGAGCGCGGCGGCGCAGCGAACCCGTTAGCGCCGCGGCCAGACAAGCGGCGCCGCGTTGTCGCTCAATTCCTGGCGATGATCTCTCGCTCGCCGCGATGCACGACCGGCACCTCCGGCAGTTTGCCGGGCCGGCGCCGCATCAGCCGCGACGGCCGGCGGCGAGCAATGGCGCTCCGGCGGCGGCGGCGCCAGGTCGGCGCTTCGATGCGCACAGCGCCCATCCGCGCGAACGGCTCGCGCAAGGTGCCGTCGCCCTCAACGACCAGGAGCGGCAGACCAAGCACGCGGCCCCACGATTGCCACTCGGCGACGATGTCGTCGCTCTCGGCCGACCAGTACAAGGGCAGCGACAAAGCCGGGTCGCTGTGTTCGAGCACGACGGCGATGGCGGAGGGAATGGCGTCTGTTTCCGCGACCAGACGGATCGCGACGCCGCGGAAGGCGGCAACCGGCATATTCAGCGCCATGCGGATGCCGCGTATCGACCGCCGCAACACCACGCGCTCGCGGTGCAGATCGACGACGCGGAGGCGTTCGTCGGCCGCGTCATCGGCGGCCTCGAAACGCACAGGCAGAGAGAAAGGGTCGAGCCGCAGCACGCGGCCCGACCCGGCAGCGATCCTGCCGATTTCCATTTGACGCCCCGAAAAACTTCGGCTCCCCCCAGGCTGTTGCCGCCTGGTTGCCCCGACAGTGCCAGAGCGCGGTCGCAATCGGCTTAAAAACCCTGGTTAACCGCCCGTAGCGCGCCCGCGAAACGGCCACATGATTGACGAGCGGTTGCCAGAGGGGAGAAAGTTCTTTGTAAGTGCCGGCAGACGGGGCCGCTTGCGGGTTGAATCATGGGGGCGGCGGCCACATCTTGGCGTTACGAATTTGTGTCTTACGGGCGTCCTCTCGCATACGCTCGCCTCGTGTTTCCATTCCTGCATAACCAGAAGAAAACGTCCCAATGTCTTCTCTGCTCGATCAATCCGCCCTCGCCGATCTCGCCCAGCGTCTCGTCACCGCCGCCCAGCGCGCCGGAGCCGATCAGGCCGACGCCGTGGCATTGCGCTCGGTCTCGCTCTCAGTCGAAGTGCGCGACGGCGCCGTCGAGGAATCGCAACGCTCCGAAGGCGATGACGTCGGCTTGCGCGTCCTCGTCGGCCGCAAGCAAGCGGTAGTCTCGACCAACGATCTGAAAGGCAGCGGCCTCGATGCGCTGGCCGAGCGCGCCGTCGCCATGGCGCGCGCCGCGCCCGACGATCCGTACGCCGGACTGGCCGACCCGGCGCTGCTGACGCAGAAATTCGCCGATCTGGACCTGCTCGATCCTGATATGCCCACGATCGAGGTACTGGAAAAGCGCGCCGCCGCGGCGGAAGCCGCAGGGCTTGCGGTCCCGGGCGTCACCAAGTCGGGCGGCGCCTCTGCCTCGGCCGGCATCGGCGGCACTGTGCTGGTAACGAGCGGCGGCTTTCAGGGCGCCTCTATCGGCTCGCGCCACGGCATCTCGATGTCGGCCATCGCCGGCGAAGGCACCGGCATGGAAACCGACTACGATTTCACCTCGACGCTGCACGCCGCCGACCTCGAAAGCGCGGAAGCGATCGGCCGCAGCGCCGGCGAGCGCGCGGTCAAGCGGCTCAATCCGCGCAAGGTTGCGACGCGCCGGGTGCCGGTGGTGTTCGATACCCGCATTGCCGGGTCGCTGGTCGGCCATTTGGCGAGCGCCGCCAACGGCGCCGCGATCGCCCGCAAGACGAGCTTCCTGCGCGAAAAGCTCGGCGAGAGAATCTTTGCTCCGAGTATCGACATCGTCGACGACCCGCTGCGGCCGCGCGGCCAGCGGTCCCGGCCGTTCGACGCCGAAGGCGTCACGCCGCGCATGATCAAGGTGGTCGAGAGCGGCGTGCTCAAGACCTGGTTTCTCGACTGCGCCACCGCGCGCGAACTCAATCTCAAGACCACCGGTCACGCGCAGCGCGGCGTCTCCTCGACGCCCTCGCCCGGGCCGAGCAACCTGCATCTTTCGCCCGGCGCGAAAAGCCCGGAGGAGTTGATCGGCGACATCAAGGACGGATTCTTTGTCACCAGCCTGATCGGCATGGGCGCCAACATGGTGACCGGAGATTACAGCCGCGGCGCGTCCGGCTTCTGGATCGAGAACGGCGAGCTCACCTATCCGGTGAGCGAAGTCACCATCGCAGGACACCTGCTGGACATATTCCGCAATCTGGAGCCGGCGAACGATCTCACTTTTCGTTACGGCACGAATGCGCCCACCCTGCGCGTGGAGGGTCTGACTGTTGCCGGCCACTGAGGTCGTCGATCCCGAACAAGCGGCGGAGCGATTGGCAACAAGCGTCCGCGAAGCCGGCGCGCTTGCGCTCTCGATGTTCAAGACGCCGCTGAAGAACTGGATCAAGGGCGAATCTTCCCCGGTCACCGAGGCTGACATCGCCGTCAACGATCTGCTCCGCGAGAAGCTCGGCGGCGCCGGCATCGGCTGGCTGTCGGAGGAAAGCGCCGATGATCCCGCTCGGCTCGACGCGCGGTACGTCTGGATTGTCGATCCGATCGACGGCACGCGGGCCTATCTCGCCGGTTTTCCCGATTGGGCGGTTTCTGCCGCGCTGATCGAGGATGGGCGGCCGATCGCGGCCTGCCTGTTCGCTCCGGCCAGCGACGAATTTTTCATCGCGGCCGCCGGCTTCGGCGCGACCCTCAACGGCGCCCCGATCGCGGCGACGTCAGGCACATCGCTTGCCGGCGCGCGGATCGCCGGGCCAAAGGGATTGGCCGAGCGATTTGCGGCCATTGTCCCAACATTCACCCTCGTGCCGCGGGTCCGCTCGCTCGCGCTGCGGCTTGCGCGGGTCGCCCACGGCGATGTCGATGTCGCTTTCGCCGGCGGCAACAGCCACGACTGGGACCTTGCAGCGGCTGATCTTTTGGTGCACGAAGCGGGCGGCGCGCTGACGCCGTTGGGGGGCGGGCCTGTGATCTACAACCGTCCTGTGCCTCGGCATGGGGCGCTCGTTGCAGCCGGCCGGGACAGGCATGCGACCCTCATCGATCTCATCAGAGATCGGCAGATCGCGTCTTCATAAATCGCAAGATAAGCGGATCGAGGATCATGTCGAACACTGTCCCTGCACAGCCGGCGAAACAATTGCTCCACCTCGTCTTCGGCGGCGAGATCAACAAGATGGGAAGCTCGGAATTCAAGGATCTCGACAAGTTGGACATCGTCGGAGTCTTTCCCAATTACGCCAGCGCTTATGCGGCCTGGAAGTCGAAGGCGCAGAGCACCGTCGACAACGCCGAGATGCGCTATTTCATCGTTCATCTGCACCGGCTGCTCGAACCGGACGAAAAGGCGCCGCAGCGCTGAGACGACGCATAAATCTGTGGAGGTATGTCGGACGGCACCGATGGGTGGAGGTGACAGTAGGTGTTGCAGCCGCCGAGTATCTGCGTTTCGTCGGCTTGACATCACGGTTCACGCTTGAACCGGCCGACATTTATGAGCGCGGCGAGGCCGACATGCCGATTATTCTTGCGTTCTGGCACGGCCAGCATCTGATCGCGCCGTTCGGGCGCAAGGTCAAACACCAGGTGAAAATGCTGGTGTCGCGTCACCGCGATGGCGAGATCAACGCGATTGCCGCCAAGCGGCTCGGCGTCGGCGCCATCCGCGGCTCGGGCAACCACGGCCGCGGCTTCATCCACAAATCGGGCGTCGCCGCTTTCCAGGCCATGCTCGACGCGCTCGAGGAAGGGTGTTCCATCGCACTCTCGGCGGATGTCCCCAAAGTGGCGCGCGTCGCCGGCCTCGGCATCATCAAGCTCGCTCAGGCCTCCGGTCGTCCCATCTATCCGAGCGCCATCGCCACGAGCCGGCGTGTCGTGCTCAACAATTGGGATCACACGACGATCAATCTGCCGTTCAGCCGCGGTGCCGGGGTCGCGGCCGAGCCGCTGCGGGTCCCACGCGACGCCGACGATGCGGCGCTCGAGGCGGCGCGCGTCGACCTCGAAAAAGAACTCAACGCCGCGACGCAACGCGCTTACGATCTGGTCGATCGGCCGAACCGGGGGAGTTGAGCGTGCCCGATTCTCTGCCGCTGGCGCTGCGACTGTATCATCTCGCGTCCGCCGCTGCGGCGCCTGTGGCGCCGCGGTTGCTGGCGCGGCGATTGAGCCGCGGCAAGGAGCATCCGGTGCGCCTATCGGAGCGCCGCGGCGAGGCAAGCCGGCCGCGCCCGGCGGGACCCCTGATATGGATCCACGGCGCCAGCGTCGGCGAAATATTGGCGGTCGTTCCCCTGATCGAACGTATCCGCCAGCGCGATTTCGCGGTTCTCGTCACGTCCGGCACCGTTACCTCCGCGGCGCTCGCCGAACGGCGCCTGCCGGAAGGCGCGCTGCATCAATTCATTCCGCTCGATGCGCCGCGTTTCGTCGAAAAATTCCTCGGCCATTGGCGGCCCGATCTCGCGCTCTTCGTCGAGTCAGATCTGTGGCCGAATCTGATCCTGGCATGCGCCGACCGCAAAATCCCGATGATCATGGTCAATGGCCGTTTGTCGGAGCGATCGTTCAGCCGCTGGCGGCTGGTGCCGAGCATGATCGCGGCACTGCTTGCCCGATTCGATCTCTGCCTGACCCAATCGGCTGCCGACGCACAGCGCTTTGGCCAGTTGGGCGCGCCGCGCGTCAGCTTGACCGGCAATCTCAAGCTCGACACGCCGGATCCGCCCGTCGAGCAATCGAGCTTGCGCCAGCTCGCCACCCTCGTCGCAATGCGCACCGTCGTCGCCGCAGCTTCCACCCACGAGGGCGAAGAGGCCACGATCATCGCGGCGCACCGGCGGCTGCGCGCCAAATCGCCGTCGCTGCTGACGGTGATCGCACCGCGCCATCCCGCGCGCGGCCCGGCCATCGCCGACATCGCCAAAGTCGCCGGACTTAACGTCGCGCTGCGCTCGCGCGGCGAGCTGCCGAAAAGCGACATCGATATCTACATCGCCGATACGCTGGGCGAACTCGGGCTGATCTATCGGCTCGCTCCGATCGTGTTCATGGGCGGTTCGCTGGCAACCCATGGCGGGCAAAATCCGATCGAGGCGATCAAGCTCGGCGCCACGGTGGTGCATGGTCCAAACGTCTGGAACTTCGCGGAGATCTACGAGGCGCTCGACGACGCGCGCGGCGCCAAGCTCGTCACCGACGAAGAGACGCTGACCAACCGCCTCAATGAGTTGATCGCAAACCCGGCGGCGCGCGAAGCCGTTGCCGCTGCCGCCACCCGCACGCTCGACAAGCTCGGCGGCGCGCTTGAGCGCACGCTCGCCGCGCTCGATCCCTATTTCATGCAGCTTCGACTGGAGCAGCGGGCTTCGTAAAGGCAGAACATGATCTCGTCCGAAAACCGGTATCCACTTTTCGGGATCATAAATTTTTCCTGGCGCATGATCCTGTCCGAAAACCGGTATCCACTTTTCGGGATCATAAATCTTTCCTGGCGCATGATCCTGTCCGAAAACCGGTATCCACTTTTCGGGATCATGAATCTTTCCTGGCGCATGATCTTGTCCGAAAACCGGTATCCACTTTTCGGGATCATGCGCTGATGCGAGAGCCCGCCTTCTGGTGGCAACCGGGCGGCGGCGGAAGAGTTCTCAGCCCGCTCGCCGCCCTCTATGGCGCCGCGGCGTGGCTACGCCTGCAATCCCATGGGCGCAACGCCGGCGTGCCGGTGATTTGCCTCGGCAACCTCACCGTTGGCGGTGCGGGAAAAACGCCGGCGGCGCTCGCGGTCGCACGCCTCCTGCTCGGCGCCCACGAGCGCCCGTTCTTTTTAAGTCGCGGCTACGGCGGCCAGTTCGTCGGGCCGGTGCGCGTCAACCCGGCGCTGCATCGTGCCGTCGATGTCGGCGACGAGCCGCTGATGCTGGCGCGACTCGCGCCCACGATTGTCGCCCGCAACCGCGTCGCTGGCGCGACCGCCGCGCGAACCGGCGGCGCCAGCGTCATCGTGATGGACGACGGCTTTCAGAATCCATCGTTGCTCAAAGATCTCTCGATTTTGCTGGTCGACGGACCGCGCGGCATCGGCAACGGCCGGATCATTCCGGCGGGGCCCTTACGGGCACCGCTCGGGTCTCAGATCGCACGCGCGCAGGCGATCATCATTGTCGGGCCGCCAACCGGCTCCGACAAAATCGTTGACTTGGCGCGCCGCTATGGCGTGACCGTTTTTCACGGCCGGCTCGAACCGGATCGCGGCAGCCTCGCCGCGATCGGACGGAACAGGGTTCTGGCCTTCGCTGGCATCGGCAATCCGGAGAAGTTTTTTGCCACGCTCGCCGAAGCCGGCATCGAAGTTGCCGAACGCGCGGAATTTCCCGATCACCACCGATACAGCGCGGCGGAAGCCAAGGACCTGATCGCGCGTGCCCAGGCCGCACGTCTCATGATGCTCACGACCGAGAAAGATTTGGTGCGGCTTTCCGGCGATCCGGCGCTCGCGACTCTCGCTGCACGCGCCAGCGCGCTCCCGGTGCGCCTGGTGATCGAAGAACAGGAAAAATTTCGGCAAATGGTGGTGAACGCGGTGAAGCGGCGGTAGAGCGCAACCGATCATCATGTGTCCGCCATGGGGCGGCAGATGCTTTACGATCTTTTCCCGTAGCCAGTGGCATGGCGCTGCAAGACAGCCTCGGGCGAGCAATAGGCCTCCTGCAAGTCGACGCTCCAGTAGCGAAGCTCCTCCAGCGGAATAGCCGCACCGGTCACGGCGCAACGTACGAACGCGCCCGGGCGAACGACACGAAAATCGCCGTCGAGGTATTTGACCTCCGCCTCGCCGGGCATGGGTGCCGGCCGGTCAGTCCGATTAAGCAAGTTCACCTCCGTTCGCGGACTTTCGCCATAAGTCGGCGATCAGACCGCCGCCGTTAGGCGGCAACATAATCATTCCATGACCGGGACGAAACCCTCGCACTTTTGATCGCGCCGGCGCTGCGCTGGGTGTCATCGCCATGATAACTTACGGCGACAACTGATCGAATTTGCTGGCTGAATTGCAAACGATGCGTTTTCCGGCCTTCCTCGCCGTGCTTGCGGGCGCCGTCCTGTGGGTCGCCGCCGCGGTAGCCGCCGAGCGCGTTGAAATCCCGTCTGGCGGGCTGACGCTTCATGCGACACTGTACCGGCCCGAGGGAGCAGGACCGTTCCCGGCTGTGGTCGCGTTGCATGATTGCGGCGGCCTCACCCGTCGGCCCGTTACGACCGAGCGGCTCTATTCGCAATGGGCCAAGCTCTTGGTCGACGACGGCTTCGTCGTCGTTTTTCCCGATTCCTTCGGCTCGCGCGGGCTCGGGTCGCAATGCCGGGAGCAGCAACGCAAGGTGCGCGCCTCTCGCGAGCGCGTCGCGGACGCCAACGCCGTCCGCCATTGGCTACAAGGCCAGACCTTTGTCCGCGGCGATCACATTTCGCTGCTGGGCTGGTCGAACGGCGGCGTGGCCGCCTTATGGGCGGTCCGTCCGACCGCGGCGCCGAAAGACGGCACGCCGGACTTTCGCTCGGCCGTAGCCCTCTATCCCGGGTGCCGCAGATTGCGTGAAACCGCCTGGAGCGCACGGATCCCGACCCTGATCCTGATCGGCAGCGCCGACGATTGGACCCAGGCGACCGTCTGCCAGCAGATGGTCGCGGGTGCTCGCGGCAGGAGCGCCGGCACACGGATTATTGTCTATCCCGGCGCCCACCATGAATTCGACCGCGCCAATACGCCGGTCCGATTGCGCACAGGTCTCGTCAATACAGCCGATCCGTCCGGCAGGGCACACGGCGGCACCAACCCAGCCGCGCGCAAGGATGCGCTCAGGCGCGTGCCCGAATGGCTCAAGATGTAGAGCCTACTGCGCGCAAATCTGAATCGTTCCCTGATTGCCCCAGACTGCGCACGGCCCTATGGCGAAACTATATTGGCCGGCCCGAGGCAGGACGATATCGATTTTGCCATTGTTGTCGCCGGCGGAGAATCCACCGGGTCCGGTGACATAGAGCTGCCATGGGCCGGTCGTCACCCAGGTGCGGGTGCCGTCGGAATTGTAAGTCTGGCCAATCGCGGAGGCCGTCACATGCTGATGCGCGCCGAATGCACCGTTGAACGTCGTGCCGACGCCGGAGTGCTGCCAGCATACCGCGCCCGTCTGGAAGTGGATCGGGACAACAATCTCCTGGACGCACCCGGCCTGCGACAGTGATGGAACGAGACAGCAAGCAAGAGTAGCGGCAAGCAGCACAGATCGTTTGAGGGCAAGCATGAAATACGTTCCTCCAAGGGACGGACGCCTGACATCATCGCCTCTCGCCGACCACAATTCAAACCCCAGTGGTCCGATTCTAACATTCGCATCCCGGTTCGGGGATGCTGTCTTGCGAATGTTAAAATCAAAGGACCACTAGCCAATATAAGTGCTGGTGGAGCTTTGGATTTGACATTCGCTTCGCCGATTCGCGGCTAGGTGGGTAGCGAATGTCAAATCCGCTCCACCAGCCACTTATACAAATTGAAACGTCCTGGAGGACGGTAACCAATGATGGCGCCCCATTACGAGCGAGCGCGCATGCTGTGCGCCGCCGTCGAGCGAGCGACCGCAGAACTGGCCGAGCCTATCGACCGTATCGAAGTCGCTTCGGGCAAGGTCACAGCCTGGGCCGGCAAGAAACGACTATCGATGAGGTATTATTACGCCAACAGCTACAACAACGACGGAGCGCCGCTGCTGGGCGGCGGCCAATGGGTTGTCGAGGTCATCGGCCCCGGAAACCGGCGGGAGCAGGACGAGCGATCGTCCACACCGACAATGCTGGCGAGGCTGCAGAATCTATTCACCCGCAAAGATTGATTACGATCGCGCGCCGCCCAACGGGTTGCGCTCGAAGCGCTGCTTCAGCCGACCTTTACGCCGCAGCCGCCGCCAGGGATCCATATGGTAATCGTCTCGGCCGTCGCCGGCACCATCTCGCCGCCGGTGCGCATTATCGCGGCGGTGGCAGCGAGCACTACTTGGCGTTCGCGATCACGCGGCCAAAGGTTTCCAGATCGCTTTTGATAATCTGGCGAAAATCTTCGGAGGTGTCTCCTACCGGCGTCGAATTGATATCTTTGATTCGCTTGATCACTTCCGGCATGTGCATGGCGGCAATGGCATCAGTGCGGATTTTCTCGAGAACGTCGGGCGGTACATTCGCCGGCGCCATCAAGGCAAACCAGGTGTTGCTCTCAAATCCGGGCAGGCCTGATTCCGCCAAGGTTGGCGTGTCTGGGGCGTTCGGATCGCGCATCGGCCCCGCGACCGCGAGCAGCCGCACCTTGCCTTCGTGCACGAATTGCAGTGTCGTCGAGGGCGACGAGAACATCGATTGTACGTCGCCGGAAACCAGCGCCATGACAGCGGGCAATGAGCCGGGATAGGGCACGTGCACCATGTTCGAAATGCCGGCCGCCTGGATGAAGCCCTCCATCCCGAGATAGGGCGCGCTGCCCGGTCCGGCGGAAGAGAACGTCAGGCCGCCCGGCGTCGACTTGGCGAGATCGATGAACTCCTTGACGGTCTTGGCCGGCAGCGCGTTCGACACCATCATGTGGTGATACTCTCGCCCGACAATGGTGATCGGCTCAAAATCCTTGATGGGATCATAAGGCAACGGCTTCATGTGCGGCGTAATGACAAGGGCGTTGGTACTCATCAGCAGCGTGTAACCGTCCGGCGCGGCCTGGTGCACCGCATTGGTGGCAATAATCCCATCGGCGCCGGGCCGGTTTTCGACCACGACCGACGTCTTCCACATCGTCTGCAGTTGATCGGCAATGATGCGGGCCAGGAGGTCCGTCGTGCCCCCCGGTGCAAATCCGACCTCGATCCGGACCGTGCGGCTTGGAAAATCCGTCCCCGCCGACGCCGGCGACAGCAAGGCGGACAGCAGCGCGAGCGAGGCAAGCGCTGATCGAAGGGATAGCGTCATCGCAGTTCTCCGTTCATTGAGATTTGGCGTGGGCATCCCGGATCAATTGCCAAACGCACGGTGGTGAAAGCGGCAAGTCGCGGACCTGCACGCCAAACGACGACAACGCGGCGGACACGGCGTTGCTCACGGCTGCGGCCACCGCCACGATTCCGCCCTCGCCTGCGCCCTTGGCGCCGAGCGGATTTCCTGCGGCAAGCGCAAGCTCCATGAACGCGCCGCGAATGTTGGGAAAGTCGGTGGCGGTCGGCAGCAGATAATCCGCAAACGAGGCCGTGAGTAGTTGCCCTTCCTCGTCGTAACGCAGGTGCTCGAGGAAGACGCCGCCCAAGCCCTGGACGATGGCGCCAAGCGCTTGGCCGTGAACGATGAGCGGGTTGAGAACGCGGCCGATGTCCTCGATCGCAATAAAGTCGATCAGCTTGACATCTCCGGTGCGCGGATCGACCGCGACGTGAGCCGCGTGCGTTCCGTAACTGAACGGCTTCTTGCCCGTGTAATTGAAAACGCCGGGAACATCGATGACTTCGCCCCGTTCCGCCGCAAAGCGCGCCAACGCGGCCGGCGTTACACTCGCTTCGCTGTCGCGGCGCCAGCATCGTCCGTCGCGCCACTCCATCGCAACGTTCGGCCGTCCGAAATATTCCGAGGCCACCGATTTCATCCGCTCGATGAAGGCCTCTGCGGTGGTGCGAACGGCATTGCCGGCCATCACGGCCGAACGGCTGTGCCACGTGCCGCCGCCATCCTCCAGATCATCGGTCGAAGCGCAAATGACGCGAATGACATCGAGAGGCACCCCAAGCGCATCGGCGCAGACCTGCGCGAACACCGTTTCATGCCCCTGCCCGGAACTTGTCGAGCCGACGTAGACATCGAGCGTTCCGTCGCGCCCGAGGCGAATCCGGGCATGCTCCTTCAATCCGCCCGCACTGCTTTCGACGAACGATGCAAATCCGATACCGTGACGCCAGCCGTCGATCTCGCGTCCTTGAACGGATTGCCGATCGGCCCAGCCGATCTCCTTGAGTGCCTGTTCGAAGACCTGCGCGAAATTTCCGGAATCGAATTCAGCCGGCGGCTCGTAATTGACAAGCTTGCCGATGCTAAAAGGCATTTCTTGCGCGGTCACGAAATTGCGGCGCCTGATCTCGGCGGGATCGATCGCGAGATCGGAAGCCGCCATATCGATCAATCGCTCGCGGAAAAAATTGGCCTCGACGCGTCCGGGGCCGCGATAGGTACCGCACGGCGTCTTGTTGGAAACGTGGGCGTGTACCTCGCAGGCGAAATTCGGAATGCGATAGGGACCCGGCAGAAACTGCGCGCATCGCGTCGGTGACGTGCCGCCGGTGCCGCGCGCATAGGCGCCAATATCGATCACGACCTCGCCGCGAAGGGCCAAGATGGTACCGTCGCGGTCGCAGGCAATCTCCAGGTCGCACGCCGCCTCGCGCGAGTGATTGGTCGCCAGGAAGTGCTCACGCCGGTCTTCGACCCATTTTACCGGGCGGTTGAGTTTTCGGGCGAGGAATGGGATCAGAAAATCTTCCGGATAGAACTCGCCGCGAACGCCGAAGCCGCCGCCGGCGTCCGCAACCTTCATGACGACCGAGCTTTCGGGAAGGTCCAGCATCGAAGCGAGCATCGTCCGATTGAAGAACGGCACCTTGGTGATACCCGATACCGTCATCTGCTGGCGGCCGGCATCCCAATCGGCAACGAGTCCCCGCGTCTCCATCGGGACCGCGGTATGGCGATGCACACTGAAAGTCTCCCGCCGCACATACGGCGCCGTGCGAAATGCAGTGTCGGCATCGCCACGGCTCACCTGGACGCTCGAGACGTTGGTACCGGCGCGCTCGTGGATAAGCGGCGAAGCGTTCGCCGCGGCTTGCCAATCCAGAACGACCGGCAATTCATCGATCTCAGCCGAAATCAGCGAAACGGCGTCCTCCGCGATGTGCTGACTGGCCGCCACCGCAACTGCCATCGGTTCTCCGACATATCGGACCTTGTCGGTCGCAAGCGGCAACTGGAGAAAATTTTCAAAACCGGGCATGGCCGCGATGCGCGACCGGATCGGCTTCAGAAAGTCCGCAAAATCGTAGCAGGTGAAAACTCCCGCCACGCCGGGCAAAGCAGCCGCCTGCGCGACATCGATCTGCCGAATGCGTCCATGAGCCCGGGAACTGCGGAACAACGCCGCGTGCAGCATTCCTTCGATATGGATGTCATCGGCATAGCGGCCGCGGCCCGTCAGCAGCCGCCGGTCTTCAAGTCTCGCAATCGGCTCTCCGATGTGTCGATTCACCACCAAACACTAAAGGACCGATAATATTCTGTCTATCCGAGCCATGTGTGCAAACAACTTCTCGTACGCACACCAATGAATTTCACCAGACTTATGTCTACCGATCGTTGCAAACGCGGCAGTCTGCATTGACTTGATTGGTCTCGATTGAAAGGATGGATCGACGAACTCGGAATCTCAGAGGTTCGGTTCGTCGCGAACCTGACAGTCAGGATTCAGAGCGATGGAGAGCGGCGCGATTCAGGCAAGGGTGCACGATTTTTCATCCGCCGCGCGGATTAACACGGAGACAATCAGGGCGTCGGTGAAGTCTTTGCTGCCGGTGATCAGGTCGAGAGCCGCCGCCTGCGAGCGCGAGCGCACAGTCCCGGTCGAGAACGTCGAGGCGCTTCGCCAAACCGGGCTTTATAAATTGGTCCAGCCGGCCGCCTATGGCGGCTACGAGCAGGACTTTGTCGTCCTCGCCGATCTGATCATGGAGATGGCGGCTGCTTGCGCATCGACCGGCTGGGTGTGCGGTCTGCTCTCCGGGCATCAATGGTTTGCCGGCTTGTTCCCCGCCGAGGCGCAATACGACATCTGGGGCAGCAATCGGGACGCCACGCTTTGCGGATCCTACGCTCCCGTCAACGAAGCGCGAGCGGACAAGGGCGGCTTTCGGCTGAGCGGACGCTGGTCCTTTGCGAGCGGCTGCGACAATGCGCAATGGGCGCTTTGTGCTGCGCGCCTGCCGGCGACATCGGAACGGCCCAGCCAGCCGGGATTCCTGCTGGTGCCGGCAACAGACTATGTGATCGATGATACCTGGGAGGTCATCGGCCTCGCCGGCACCGGAAGCAAAACGCTGGTCCTCAATGACGTCTTTGTGCCTGAGCACCGGATGCTGTTGTTTGCAGATGCGGCATCAGGCAAAAGTCCCGGCAGCAAGCTCTACGCCAATCGTCTTTACGCCGTGCCGATCTACTGCCAGGTGTCCGCCTGTCTGGCGGCAGCGGCTGTCGGCGCGGCCGCCGGCGCGGTCGAGGATTTCATCGCCAGCACCGGCGGGCGCGTGACGCGGGGCTCGGTGACGGGCGGCAACAATCGCATGGCCGAGTTTCCGACCATTCAGATCCGAGTCGCAGAAGCCTCTGCTTCGGTCGATGCGGCGCGCACAATCCTGCTTCGCGATCTGGAGGCCATCGCGCTTGACGTGCGAGAGAACGGCGAGGGCTCCGTTCAACAGCGCGTCACGAATTGTCGCGGACAGGTCTTTGCCGTCAGTCTCGCGGTCCGCTCGGTGGACCTTCTCAACGCGGCGATGGGCGGCAATGGGCTGGCGATGTCGAACCCGATCCAGCGGGCTTGGCGGGACGTCAACGCCGTGGGCCGGCACGTCTCACTCAATTGGGATAGCGTCGCCGCCATGTATGGGCAGATGGCGCTGGGTCTTGAGCCGCGCGGCCAATATTAGGTGCAACGCTCGCGCGCCTCAGCGACACTATCAGGCAAGCCGTCGACGCTTAGACACCATGGAGAGGTTTCGGCATGATCATACAGACAGCGCCCACGGGCACGCCGCGGCTCGCCATCATGATGTACGAGCACACAGCCCTTTGTCAGCAATTTGCCCATGCGTTCGGAAATGATCTGTTCGAGCCTTTGGCCCCGCTTGATCTGATGGTCTATGTCATCTCGCATCACGACGCCGGCTGGCTGGCATTCGATCGCGACCCTGTCATCGACGACAAGACCGGCCTTCCCTACAACCTTGCCGAAACGCCGATCCAGCATATCAGCGTCACCAGCCGGCTCTCCCCGGAGTTCAATCAACGCCATCATCCGTTTTGCGGGCTGATATCGAGCATGCACAGCTGGGGCCTCTACAATGGCCGCTACGGACTTTCAAAATTGGTGCTGCTGGACAAGATCAAAGATCAGGACCGTCCACTCGCGGACAAGATGCTCAGCGGCGAGATCGATCGTCAGAAGCGCCTCAAAGCCGAGATCGCCAAAGACCCGCAAACATCCGGCTGGCTCGAGGATCGCAGACTGTTTCAGAATTACAAGCAGCTGCAATTCATCGATACGCTGGCCCTCTATTTCAACCGCATTCATCCTACCGAGCGCACTCATCAGGAATTCGAAAACGTCCCCATGAGCACGCAGAAGGACGTCACGATTACCATCCGGCCGGCAGGACCGAACGTCTACTCACTGTCGCCGTTTCCCTTTGCGGCAAACGGGAGCGAGTTTGCGTTCGCCGGACGCACCGTCGAACCCGGTCTTGCCGGCGCCAAGGGCGGCTGGCCTGCTGCCCTGAAGCAGGCGCCGACAGTGTGGGAGCGCTTCCAACTCGTGGCAGGCTGACGGCGACGCGCCATGCTGGACATCGATCTTCCCGACGTCTTGGCGGAGCTTAACGCTGCATTCGACGATTATGAGCGCGCACTCATCGGCAACGATATCGCCACACTGAATGCGCTGTTCTGGAACAGCCCGAGCACGGTTCGCTTCGGCGCCCGCGAGAGCGAACGACTATACGGCCACGCCGAGATTGCCGCCTTTCGGCTCCGGCGCGGGCCGGTCGATCAAACACGGACACTGCGCAATCGACGGATCACGACGTTCGGCCGCGAGTTTGGCATCACCAATGTCGAATACGTTCCGGCCGGTTCCGACAAGATCGGCCGTCAGAGCCAAACCTGGATTCGGACGGAACACGGCTGGAAAATCGTCAGCGCTCACGTGTCGTTCGGAACATGAGTCGTTCGGAACATCAGCGATTGGCCCTGCGCGCTCCGACCGAGGCACAGTCGCCGGCCGGTCAGCCGCCCTTCGCGCCGGCCAAGAGCCGCTTCATATAATCGAACGTCGCGGGCGAGGCGTGCGCCATCTCGTCGAGGGCGCGTGTCATCGCGGCGGCGGTGACCGGGCTGATGTCGACGCCGAGCTTTTGCCCCTCAGCAAGGAAGTTCGGATCGCGGTGCGCGGCGTCGAAAGCCGACCGCAGCGCCGCGACGCGCTCGGCCGGCACGCCGGGCGGCGCCGCGAACGGCCGGGCCATCGTCAGAAATGGAGTTTCGGCGAATACGATCAATTCGCGCGCAGCGTCGTTGAGCGCCAATTCCCGCGCGGTCGGAACGTCCGGCAAGTCGGGGTGACGCGTCAGACGCGCAAATTGGACAAGGACGTGAAAGCCGCTGTCGGGCTTGAGCCACTGTGAGCGCGCGGTCTTCACATAGGAATAGTCGAACGTACGGCCGTCGAGTTCGCCGCGCTCCAATGCCAGCACGATGGATGGCGTATCGGTATAGCCGAGCACCTGTTTGATACGAATGCCGATGGCGTCACGGAGGATTTTCGGCACGTCGCCGTCGGTGGCGCCTTCACCGGTGCCGCCGAGCACAAGCGGCGGACTGTCGGGGCGGCGCGCTTCGGCAATCGACTTCGCCGGCGAATGCGGCCCGACGACAAGTACATAGGCATCGCCCGCGTAGCTTGACGACGAGCCGATCCAGTTGAATTTGCGCGGGTCGAATTGCACATTCGGATTGTTGCCAAGAAGGCCCATCAACGGCAGGTCGCGCGCGATCAGTGCGATCGCGGTGCCGTCCTTGGGTTCATTGACGTAGAGCGAGTTGGCGGCACGCATGGAGCCTGCACCCGGCATATTCTGCACCACGACCGTCGGATTGCCGGGGATGTAGCGGCCGAGATAGCGCGCTACGAGGCGCGCCGTGATGTCATAACCGCCGCCTGGACCGTAGCCGACAATCAGGTTGAGCTGCTTGCCGCGATAGAAATCCTCGACCGCATTTTGCGCGAAAGCGGGACCGATAAACCACGATGCGACCAGGGTCAGGACCAACGCCGAGAGGCATTTGCTCGACCGCATGTGATTTTCCCCCTCCCATATTGGGACGTCATTCCGGACGACGCCCCCTATCCATAGCCACGAAACGAACGGAACGCGCGCGCCGACGATACGCCGAACTCAGGTTGGCCATGATTTCCGGACTCGGCCCTTCGGCTCGCCCCGGACTGTCGCGTTCGTTATGCGATTACGCAGCGAGATTGCCGAAGCGAATGAGATTTTCTTTTTGCTTTGCATTGCGCGGCGGCAGCTTGAACAACCGCGCCGCAGTGCCGCCGAGAATGTTGTGCTTGGCCTTTTCCGTCAGGAACGGCAAGTCCCAGACCGTCGACGGCAGATCGAAATCCCAGTGCGGATAGTCGGACGCATACATGAGTTGCGATTCCGCGTTGATCATGCGGAACGTGCACTCCAGCGCGATCATGTCGACGCGTTCCATCGGCTGCGAGGCGTAATACATGTCGCGCATGTAGTCGCTCGGCCGCTTTTTTAGGAGCGGATATTCGGAGCTGCGCAGCATGAATTCGTGGTCAAGCCGTTGCATCAGGAACGGCACCCAGGCGAGACCGCCCTCGATCCAGATCACCGGCAGCTTCGGGAAGCGCTCGCCCAGCCCGTTGGTCACCCAGTTCGTCACGTGAAGGATGTTGAAGAAGGGGAACCCGAGCGCATGCACCGAGGCGAAGCGATTGAGCCCCTTGAACACCGGCTCGCCGACATTGACGGCGGAGTGAAAGGCGAGCGCCAAACCGCGCTCCTCGATGGCGCGAAACACTTTCATATTGCTATTGTGGTGAATTGGCAGACTGCGCGCCGAGGTGACCAGGAAGCCGGTGACGTTCTTGCAGTCACCGAACGCCTCGACCTGACGCAATGCCTCGTCCGGATCGGTGATCGGCAGCGACAGCATCGAGTACAGCCGCCCATCGCCTTCCGGCAATGCTTTCTCGGTGAGCCATCGGTTGTAGGCCCAGCACAACTCGATCTCCATTTCGGTCGACGGGTGCAGGCCGACCGCCAGCAGCATGGTCGGAAACAGACACGAATAGTCGACGCTCATCGCGTCCATCCAGCGATGGCCGAGCTCGACGTCGCGGACCTTGCCACTCGGCGTCTTCTCGGACGAACGCAGCGGATAACGGGTGATCCGGCCACCCATGTCCTGGAAACTGACTTGGCTCGGCATCAGCGTCTGCCGGCCCTTGGCGCGGCCGGACAGCACGAGCTGGCGCAGTACCTCGTTCTCGATGAACGGCAGAAATTCGTCGAAGCACTCGTTCTCGTAATGGTGGGAGTCGACGTCGGCGACCAGGAGTTCGTCGAGATTGCGTTCATGCGCCTGTCGGCGGGCATGCGCCAACAGCCGGCTGGTATTGAGTTCTTCGATCGGAACGCGGCGGCCGCGATCGGCGAGAAGGTCCATAGCGTCACTCCCAGTTCGTCAACTCCCAATTGAAGGCTGCGAAAGAATTCGCGCCGCGCCAGTTCCTACCGGCGCGGCGGCAGAATGCCGCGTTTTCGCTGAAAAAGCTACAACGGCCGGCGGCGGCCCTTGCCAAAGCATCCCCGCTGCGAGCTTTCCGAATGGCTGGAGATGGTCGGGCCTGGCTCGTCCGAAGGAACGAACCGTCAGACCTCTCGACTCCCCGCTCATCCAAGCTCGAACAGCGCCATGGCGTTGCTGCGTCCGATCTTGATGCGATCGGATTCCGCGATCTCGACCGCATCAAACCATGACACCGCCTGCGCGTGATCTTCGAACGGGTAATCGACGGCGAACAGAACACGGTCGGCGCCGATCGTAAGGATGGTGTGGATCAGCGATTGCGTGCAGAAGTTTCCGCTCGTCGTGACGTAAAAATTGTTGCGGAAATATTCGCCCATGGTCCGCTTGGCCGGGCGGTTCGGCACCTTGGTCAGCCGGTGATCAAGCCGCCATAGATCGAAGGGGATCCGTTCGCCGAGATGGCCGATTACGATCTGCAGCTTGGGGTATTCATCGAACAGGCCGCTCCCCATCAAGCGCAGCGCATGAATGGCGGTCTCTTCAGCAAATCCCCACGGCGAGCCGATCAGCCACGGATGCCCCTCGTAAGCATGGCGGCGGCTCGGCAACTGGTCGCGCGGGTGCAGATAAAACGGAACGCCGAGCCGCTCCACCTCAGCCCAGAACGGCCGGTATTGCGGCACGTCGTAATAGACCGCCGTGTCGGCCGCGCCGACCTGAGAAAATCCGTTGACCAGCGCGCCCTTGAACGACAGATCGCGCACGCAGCGCGCAAGCTCCGCCGCGGCGGCCTGCGGATCCTGCATCGGCAATGCGGCGAGCCCGGCAAAACGATCCGGACGTTTGGCGACCGCGTCCGCAAGCGCGTCGTTTGCCTTGCGGGCCATCGCCACCGCCTTGGCGACGTCGAAGATGCCCTGGATGGCGTTCGAATTCAGCGACAGCACCGCCATTTCGATGCCGGCCTTGTCCATTTCGGCGAGGCGCGCACCATGGACGTCGAGAAGCTTGGCTGACAGTCCCGACCAGTAATCACCCGGATAACGCGCCTCGCTTCCGGCCGTCTCCGGGATTCTGAAATGCTCTTCGACGGCGATCTTGCCCTGCATCGTCTCCATCCCGGCTGATGATCCTCGCGTCTGATCGGCAGCCTGCGATAAGATGCCGGCAATGTCACGCCTGCCTCGGGAGAGCCTTCACGCATGATGACGACGGAGACGATGACGCTTGACCGTGACGGTGGCCGCGCCTTCGACGCCTACCTGGCGCGGCCCGGCGGAGAAGCGCCCAGCATCATGATTTTCACCGAGATGTTCGGGCTCAGCCGCCACAATCGCGAGATGGCGGACGGCTATGCACGGCAGGGAATCAACACGCTGGTGCCGAACCTGTTCTGGCGTTCTGACATTACCGGCGAACTCGCCTTCGACGAGCCGGATCGCAGCGCCGCCTGGGCGCGGCTTCGCGCCTTCGACGTCGATGCGGCAGGACGCGATATCGTGACGGCGGTGCGGTGGCTCCGCGAGCAGCCGTTCTCGAACGGCAAAGTCCTTGCGCTCGGCTTTTGCGCCGGCGGCCGCATGGCGTTCGTCGCGGCAGCACGCGCCGGGGTTGATGCTGCGGTATCGTTCTATGGCATGGGTATCGCGCAGCATGCGGCGGAATTCGGCAAGGTGAATTGTCCGGTGCAGCTACACTACGGCCACAAGGATCCACACATTCCGCTTTCTGAAATCGACGCGGTCGCGCAGGCGGCGCAGGGTCGTCCTTCGATCGAGATCTTTCGCTATCCCGAGGCCGGCCATTCCTTCTTCAATCCGATCCGGCCGGCCTATCACGCCGCTTCCGCCAAGCTTGCCGGCGAACGACTTGATGCACTGATCGCGCGCGTGTTCGCGCCAACACCGGCGCCGGCGTAACTCAAAACAAACTGCCCTGCCCTTCGCCGCCGCTGCTGGATCGGCGGCGACGCCTCGGAAACAGCGGCGCGGGTTCCGCTGCAGGGACGATCCGTGCGTCACCGGCGACCGCGCCGACGCGGCCATCGGAAAATTCGATGTCGAGTCGCATTCCTGGATTGACTGTTGCTGCCGCGCGCAGTGGCTGCCCACCGGCATCGCGCACCAGCGCAAAGCCACGCGCCAGCACGCCCCGGTACGAGAAAGCGGTGAGCAGTTGCCCGGCGCGCTCGAATTGCGCGGCGCGGCGGTCCAGGATCACCCCAATGGCGCGTTCGGCGCGCTCGGCGAACGTCGACACACGTTCGCGCTGATGGGCGATGCGGATCCGATTAGCCTCGATGTTGGCAGCGACGCTCGCGCGCAGCCGCGAAGCAATGCCGCCAAAACGCTCGCGGCGGCGCTCGACATTGATGCGCAGAAGCTGCGGGCTCAACCGTCCGCTGATCCGCGAAAAGCCGACACGGTGGATTTGCGCGTTGGCGTGAAGCGCGCGGCGCAACGCCGATGCCGCATGGTCGAGCCGCTGGCGCGGCAACGCCAAGACCTCGTCGGCATCAGGCAAGGCGCGCGCCGCCGAACGCAATTCGCTGCGCCGCGCCTCTTGGGTGCGCAGCCACGAGCCGAGCGCACGCCGCGCCAGGCTATCCACTTCCAGCATAAGATCGGCGCGGACCGGCACCGCAATCTCGGCGGCGGCAGTCGGCGTCGGCGCACGCTTGTCGGCAACGAAATCGATCAGCGTTACATCGGTCTCGTGGCCAACCGCGGATATGAGCGGAATGAGGCTCTCGGCCGCGGCGCGGACAACGATCTCCTCGTTGAACGACCACAAATCCTCGAGCGAACCGCCGCCACGCGCGACGATGAGAAGATCAGGCCGCGGCGGCGAGCCTTGTTCCGGCAGCGCGTTGAACCCTTCGATCGCGGCGGCGACCTCGACGGCCGAGCCGTCGCCCTGCACCTTCACGGGCCACACCAGCACGTGGCGGGGAAAGCGATCGGCGAGCCGATGCAGGATGTCACGGATTACCGCGCCGGTCGGCGAGGTGATCACGCCGATGACCGTCGGCAAGTACGGCAGAAGCTGTTTCCTCGCCTCGTCGAACAGGCCCTCGGCGGCAAGCCGCTTCTTGCGTTCCTCGAGCAGCGCCATCAGCGCACCGAGACCGGCGGGCTCGAGCGTTTCCACAACGATCTGGTACTGCGAGCGGCCCGGATAGGTGGTCAGCCGGCCGGTGATCACCACTTCGAGGCCGGCCTCGAGCTTGAGCTTGATACGCGGCGCCGTGCTTCGCCACACGACACCCGCGATGCAGGCGCGCTCGTCCTTGAGGTCGAAATAGACGTGGCCGTTGCCGTGGTAGCTCACCTTGCCCAGTTCGCCGCGCACCCGCACATAGCCGTAGGCATCCTCGATGGTGCGCTTGAGCGCCGTCGAAAGTTCAGAGACCGTCAGTTCCGGCAGATTAAGGCGAGGTTCGTTCAAAGGCTGTGCCTCGTCATTGTCCGGCGACGCTCGCGAGCGGCGCGCATTCACGTTTGTCGTAGGGCTGATCGAACGGTGCGTCGTTTGTCTTGTCGATCACCACAGGCTTGAGCATGACCTCCTTGGGGACTTTCTCCTTGCGCAAACTGTGCACCGCCATCTCGACGCCGATGCACCCCTGCTCAAATGAATCGTAGTCGCCGCTGCCGATGACGTCGCCGGATTTGAGCAGATCCATGACTTCGCGACTGGCGTTGATGCCCACGACGAGCGATTTGCGGCCCGCAGCCTTCAGCGCATCGACGGCGCCTATCGCCATCGGATCGTTGGCGGCCAGAATGCCGTCGATCTGGGGGAAGCGGCGCAAAAACTCCGTCGTGATCTGTTTGCCCTGTGAGCGCACATAATTGGCCGGCTTGCCGGCGAGAAGCTTCACGTCGGGAAACTCCTTGATGACGTCGCGAAAGCCGCGGGCTCGTCCTTGCGCGGTCAGATTGCTGTCGGGTCCGTCGAGAATGACGACGTTCCCCTTCCCGCCCATGGCCTTGATGAGATAGCGCCCGGTTTCGCGGGCGAGGGCGACATCGTCGATGCCGACATAGCCGACGACCGCGCCGCCCGTAAGGCGCTCGTTGACATTGATGAGCGGGATATGGGCGGCGTTGATCCTCTCGACCGCAGCGGCGACCGCCGGGGCACTGATCGGCACGAACACAATGGCATCGGGCTTGTCCTTGATGGCATCGTCGACCAGCTTGATCTGCTCGGCGACGCTATCCGGCGTCGAGGGAACGTAATGGATCACCTGCACGCCGAGATTTTTCGCCGCGACGCTGGCCCCGGCGCGCAATGCGGAAAAGATCGGGCTGTTCTGACTTTTGGTGAACACGGCGATGGTCTCCGCGCCGGCGCGCGCTGAGCCAGCGCCGAGCATAACGATTGCCAAACCAATGCCGGCGGCGTGACGGTTCATGGAGCTCTCCCGGGCGAACATTCACCGAATATATGAGTCTTGGCACCGCTAGTGTCCCGATTCCGAAGTTCGCAAGCAACAGCGGCCCACTTTGATGCGAACCTTCGGAATCAAAAGGGATATTTGCTAGTGGTCCTTTAATTCTAGCATTCGCAAGACGGCCCGCCGAACCGGGATGCGAATGTTAGAATTGGACCACTAGCGCCGGTCAAGTCCCGAGGGCGGCGCGAATTGTCCTCAGCTTTGTCGCCCTGTTCTCTTGCGCGGCTCCACTTCCATGCTACAGGGTCGGCGCCAAGGCATTCCGAGACATGAACATTTTGCTCCTCGGCTCCGGTGGACGCGAGCACGCGCTGGTCTGGAAAATGGCGGCCAGCCCGCTTGCCGACCGTCTGTTCTGCGCACCGGGCAATGCGGGCATCGCGCACGAGGCCGAATGCGTGGCCCTCGATCTGGCCGACCATGCGGCGGTGATTGCGTTCTGCCGCACCAACCAGATCGATTTCGTCGTCGTCGGCCCCGAGGCCCCGCTTTGCGCCGGCATCGTTGACGACCTCGAAGCGGCCGGCATCAAGGCCTTCGGCCCGACGCGCACTGCCGCGCAGCTCGAAGGTTCCAAAGGCTTCACCAAGGACTTATGCCGGACGAACAACATCCCGACCGCCGCCTACGAGCGGTTTCGGAGCGCCGATCCCGCCAAGGCCTATATCCGCCACCGCGGAGCGCCGATTGTGGTCAAGGCAGATGGGCTTGCGGCGGGTAAAGGCGTTGTCGTGGCGCACAGCGTGGCCGAAGCCGAAGACGCCGTCGATATGATGTTCGGCGGCAGCCTGGGCGAGGCTGGCGGCGAGGTCGTGATCGAGGACTTTCTCGAAGGTGAGGAAGCGTCCTTCTTCGCGCTCTGCGACGGCGAGTCCGCCATCACGCTGACCACAGCGCAAGACCACAAGCGCGCCTTCGACGGCGACGAGGGACCGAACACCGGCGGCATGGGCGCGTACTCGCCGGCGCCGAATATCGATGCGGCGATGAGCGCGCGCGTCATGGACGACATCGTGTTGCCGACGCTGCGAGCCATGAAGGCGATGGGCGCTCCGTACAAAGGCGTGCTCTATGCCGGCCTGATGGTTACGCGCGAAGGACCGAAGCTGATCGAATACAATGTTCGCTTCGGCGATCCGGAATGCCAGGTGCTGATGCTGCGCCTGATGTCCGATCTCGTTCCGGCCCTGCTCGCCTGCCGCGACGGCCTGCTGAAATCCTTTGACTTGCGCTGGTATCCCGAGCCGGCGCTCGCCGTGGTGATGGCCGCCAAGGGTTATCCGGGACATTATGGCCGAGGCTCGGTGATCGGCGGCCTCGATGAAGCTGCCACTGTCGAGGGCGTCGAAATCTTTCACGCCGGCACCAAGACGGAGGGCGGTCACATCGTCGCCAACGGCGGCCGCGTGCTCAACGTTTGCGCGCTTGGGAAAACGGTGCGCGAGGCGCAAGGCCGAGCCTACGACGCCATTGCCCGCATCCACTGGCCGGAGGGATTCTGCCGCCACGACATCGGCTGGCGCGCGATCGAGCGGGAAAAAGCCAAATAAAACCAATAAGGTGGCGTTTGAAGGCCTTCCCGTATATATTTTTATCGGTGGGTATATACGGAGGCTTCCGTGGCCATTCTGATCAAGGATCAAGAGGCCGACCACTTGATCCGCACGCTGGCCGAGCGAACCGGTGAAAGTATCACTGACGCCGTCAAAGAAGCCGTGCGCGAGCGTCTGAAGCGTGTGCCTCTTAACGACGATGAGATCGCCACTCGAAAACGCAGACTCGCAGGGCTTTATGCCTATTTCGACTCGTTACCCGCAATCAACGAGCATCTCACCGATGATGAGATTCTAGGTTATGACGACAGCGGCTTGCCGACCTGATGGTTGTCGACACCTCAGCACTGGTCGCGATGATCCTACGTGAGGATGAACGCGCTATCTTTGAAGACTTGGTGCTGAGATCACCGACGGCAGTCATGTCGGTTGTCTCAGTCGTCGAAACAATGATCGTGTTGACGAATAAGCGCCGCGAGCCAGAGGCGACCAAACTTGATGAAACGGTGGAGGCACTCGGTATCGACGTCCGCGGTGTCGATGAAAAGCAGGGAGTTTTCGCACGGCAGGCATTTTTGGATTTCGGCCGGGGACGTGCACCGGCGGCGCTCAACTTCGGCGATTGCTTCGCTTACGCGTTGGCAAAAATCCGCGATGATACTTTGCTGTTCAAAGGCGATGACTTTCTCAAAACGGACATCGTCCCGGCTTGGCGGCCATAGAAAGTGGCTGCAGACACTTCCTCTCTAGATGGAGCAGCGGGAGGATGACCAGAATCGACCGCCAGAGCGCCTTTACCGGCACGAAGGACGTTGCCGAACAGCTGCGCTTCGACGTTGGAAGGCTCGAAGCCTATTTGCGCGCGCATATCCTCGGGTTTTCCGGGCCGATTGCAGTCAGCCAGTTCAAGGGCGGCCAATCGAACCCAACCTATCTCGTCGAAACGCCGTCGCGGCGCTATGTGCTGCGACGAAAACCACCCGGCAAGCTGCTCCCCTCCGCGCACGCGGTCGATCGCGAGCATCGGGTGATCAGCGCGCTGCATGCGCAAGGTTTTCCCGTCGCCGCGCCGGTCCTTTACTGCGCCGACGAGAGCGTTGTCGGCACGTCGTTCTTTCTGATGTCCTACGTCGAGGGCCGCGTGTTCTGGGAGCCGCAAATGCCGGCATCCAACCCAGCGGAGCGAGCTGCCGTCTATGACGCCATGAATGCCACGCTCGCCCGCCTGCACGCCTTCGAGCCTGCTGTGATCGGACTTGCCGATTACGGCCGCGGCGAGAATTACGTGGCGCGGCAAGTCGATCGCTGGTCGAAGCAATATCGCGCGTCGGAAACCGGGCCGGTCGAGGACATGGAACGCCTGATCGCCTGGCTGCCGACGCACCTGCCGCCCACGCAGCCGCCGCGTCTGGTGCATGGCGATTACCGGCTTGACAACATGATCCTCACATCCGACGCGCCCACCGTCGCGGCGGTGCTCGACTGGGAGCTATCGACACTCGGCGATCCGCTGGCGGACTTCTCGTACCATCTGATGCAGTGGCACATGCCGCCATCAGACGCCGGCACCGGATCGCTCGTCGGATTTGATCTTGCCGCGCTCGGTATTCCACCGCTCGACGACTATGTGGATGCTTACGTGGCGCGCACCGGCCTTGATCCGCGGCCGCATCTGCCGGTCTATTTCGCCTACAATTTCTTTCGCCTCGCGGCGATCATGCAAGGCATCGCCGGAAGGGTGCGCGACGGCACGGCGACCAGCGCACTTGCGGCCGCCAAAGGCGCACTGGTCCGGCCACTCGCCGCCAAGGCGTGGCACTTTGCGTGTCAGGCGGGCGCATGAAAACGTTTGCACTCGCACTGGGCGGCGGCGGCGCGCGAGGGCTCGCGCATATCGCCGTAATCGAGGCACTCGACGAGATGGGTGTGAAGCCCACCGCCATCGCCGGCACCTCCATCGGCGCGATGATCGGCGCCGCGTACGCGGCGGGAATGCGCGGCAAGGACATCCGCCGCCACGTCGTCAGAATTGCGCATAGCCCGGCCGAGACCACGCGCCGTCTCATCGGAGCCCGCGCCGGTACGCTCGCCGATCTATTTTCCGGCGCACTCGGCCTGGCGGCGCAGATGGATGCAAAGAAATTCTGCGCGCAGTTCCTGCCTGAAGATGTCCCATCCGATTTCTCGGACCTGGAAATTCCTCTCACGGTGATGGCGACCGACTTGCATCGGCGGCAGGAAACAGCGCTGACAAGGGGGGCGCTCGGCCCCGCGCTTGCGGCCTCGGTCGCCATTCCCGGCCTTTTTCGGCCGGTGCGCCTTCATGGCCGCATCATGGTCGATGGCGGCGCCACCAATCCGCTGCCGTTCGATCAGCTACGCGGGCTTGCCGACCTTGTCGTCGCGGTCGACGTGTTCGGCATCCCGGACGTCGAGCGCAGCGACATGCCAAGCGCGTGGGAAGCCATGTTCACCACACTGATCATCATGGGCTCGACCATCGTGGCGGCAAAACACAAGAATAATGCGCCCGATCTCGTGATCCGGCCGAACGTCGCGAGCTTCCGCACGCTCGATTTTTATCAGGCGAGCGCCATACTGCGAACCGCCGAGGCGACGAAAGCCGAAATGAAAGACCAACTCGGCGCATTGCTCACGGCGTGACCAGCTTAGCGCCGCTCCTTGAAAAAATCCTTGAGCAGCGCGGAGGCCTCTCCTTCCGCCAGTCCGCCATAGACTTCTGGCCGATGATGACAGGCCGGAGACGCAAAAAACTTCACGCCGTTGTCGACCGCCCCGCCCTTGGGGTCGGCAGCACCGTAATAAAGTCTGCGAATGCGAGCGAACGCAATCGCGCCCGCGCACATGACGCAGGGCTCCAGCGTGACATAGAGGTCGCAGTCCTCGAGCCGCTCGGAGCCGAGAACTGCCGCCGCGCGCCGGATGGCAACGATCTCGGCATGAGCCGTCGGATCGCGATCAGCGAGCGTGAGATTGCCGGCGCGGGCGATGATCGCGCCGCCGCGGACGACCACGCAGCCGACCGGCACTTCGCCGCGTTCGCCGGCCGCTCGGGCCTCGTCCAGCGCCATGTCCATGAAGGTAGCCATAGTCCCTGGCGGCCCACTCTGCTATCAGCCCTCGTCACTATGGACGACAACCGCACATCGGACAAAGGCGGCGAGCGCATCGCCAAAGTGATCGCCCGTGCCGGCCTCACCTCGCGCCGCGATGCCGAAAAATGGATCGCCGACGGCCGCGTTGCCGTCAACGGCGCCGTGATCCGTTCGGCGGCATTGAATGTGACGGCGCGCGACAGCGTAACGGTCGACGGCGAAGCATTACCGGCGCGCGAGCGCACGCGGCTGTTCCTCTACAACAAGCCGCGCGGACTGATGACCACGCACGCCGATCCGCAGGGGCGGCCTACCATCTTCCAGCGTATGCCCAAGCACCTGCCGCGGCTCATCAGCGTCGGCCGGCTCGACTTCAACACCGAAGGCCTGCTTCTGCTCACCAATGACGGCGCGCTCGCCCGCATGCTCGAACTGCCCACGACCGGGTGGCTGCGGCGCTACCGGGTGCGTGCGCATGGTTCAGTGACGCAGCCGCAGCTCGATGAACTGCGTAAAGGGGTCACGGTCGATGGTATTCATTACGGTGCGATCGAAGCGACGCTCGATCGCGTGCAGGGCTCGAACCTGTGGCTGACCTTCGCCATCCGCGAGGGCAAGAACCGCGAAGTGCGCAACGTGCTCGGCCATCTCGGCCTCGCGGTGACGCGGCTCATTCGAGTCTCGTTCGGCCCGTTCCAGCTTGCAGAACTTTCCGAGGGCGATATCGAGGAAGTCCGCACGCGCGTGCTGCGCGAACAGCTGGGCGACCGCCTGATTGCGCTATCGGGTGCGGATTTTTCCGGCCCGGTTACCGCTCCCCCTTCCGCGCAAAGGCGCGAGGAGTCCCGCCAGGGCCCGCGGCCGAAATTTGCCAGCAAGTCCGCGAGCAAATCCGCAAACAAATCCACGAGTAAATCCACGAAACATCCATCCGCAAGCCACACTTGGCGAGCGCCCGGCGAGGAGCGACCCAACAAGCCGTTGCGGCACAAGTTTCGTGGCGCACAACGCAACGACGAGAAACCGCGCCAGCATTCCGGGCCGGCGCGTCTCGACGCATTGACTGATCGCAAAGGCCGGCAAATTCCGGTTGAGCGCCACGGCGAGCCGCCAGCGCGAACACCGAGACGAGAGCCCGCGGCCAAGCGTCCCGGACACGGCCGCCGCCGCGCGCCCGATCGCGCCTTCGGCGCGCGCCCGCGCCACCCCAAGGGAAAGCGTTGATGCGCGTCGTCGGCGGCAGCCTGCGAGGTCGCACGCTCGCCGGCCCGAAATCGCAGTCGATACGTCCCACCGCCGATCGGCTTCGCGAGTCGCTGTTCAACATTCTTCTCCACGCCTACGGCGACCCGATCAGCGGCGCGCGCGTGCTTGACCTTTTTGCCGGCACCGGCGCGCTCGGCATCGAAGCGCTGTCGCGCGGCGCGGCGTTCGCACTGTTCGTTGATGATGGCGCGGAAGCTCGCGCGCTATTGCGTGAAAACGTCGCCTCGCTCGGCCTCGGTGGCGTCACGCGCATCTTTCGCCGCGATGCGACGAAGCTCGGTCCCGCCCATCCGATCGAGCCGTTCTCGCTCGTTTTCCTTGATCCGCCCTATGCGCAGGGCCTCGCCGAGAAGGCACTCGCCTCGGCCAGGGCGGGCGGATGGCTCACCGGCGACGCACTCATGATCGTCGAAGAAGCGACAAAGTCCGTGTTTGCGGCACCCGAAGGGTTCGGCGAAATCGAACGCCGCATCTATGACGATACGACGTTTGTCTTTCTCAAACTCAATCCGCGCTGATGCCGGCGGCGTGAACGACTTTCGCCCAGCGAGCGACCTCCTCCGGCACGAACTTGGCGAGATATTCCGGCGAACGGCGGTCGGGTGCGGCAATCTCGAGGCCGAGACTTTCGAGACGGGCATGCACCTTGGGATCGTCAAGCGTATCGCTCATCGCCTTGTTGAGCTTGCGCACGATCGGATCCGGCGTTCCCGGCGGCAGGAAGAAAGCGTTCCACACACTCGCCTCGACGCCCGGCAAACCCTGCTCGCCGGAGGTCGCGAGTTCGGGAATGATCGCAGCGCGCTTCGGCGCCATCACGGCGATACCCTTGACTGTACCCTGCTTTACCTGCGCCGCGCCGGTCTGAATCGTGGCGCACATATAGTCGACCCGGCCGCCGATCATGTCCTGCAGGGCGGGTCCCTCGCCGCGATAGGGCACGTGCGTGACATTGACGCCCATCGCCGTGTTGAGCAGCAGGCAAGGCAAATGCGTGCCTGAGCCGACGCCCGATGAGCCGAACTGCATCTTGCTCTGGTTTGCCTTCACGTAGGCGATGAACTCTTGCAGGTTGTTTACCGGCAGATCCTTGCGGGCGATCAGGATGCGCGGGGATTCCGAGACGAGCCCGACCGGCGTGAAGTCCGTCACCGAATTATAGAGCGGCTTCTTATAAAGCGACTGATTGAAGGCCTGCGTGCCGCTGTTGCCGATGAGCAGCGTATAACCGTCGGGTGTGCTCTTCGCGACCCGCAGCGCACCCGTCATTCCCGCCGCGCCGCCCATATTGTCGACGACGATCGGCTGACCGAGCAATTCACCCATCCGCTCCGCCTGAATGCGCGCGCTGACGTCGACGCCGCCGCCGGCGGCAAACGGGACGATCAAAGTGATCGGCCGCGTCGGGTAATCCTCCGCGAACGCAAGTGACGACAGTGAAATCACGCCGGCGAGAGCACCGGCAACAAACGTTCTAAGCACTTGCAGTCCTCCGCTTTGGTCCATTGCGCTATTCCGGGGTTATTCCGGCGGCCTTGATCGCGCCGCCCCAGGTCTTGATCTCGCTTGCGACGAATGTCTGCAAGTATTGCGGCGAGCGGTGCGCCGCAGGCGGCACCGTCGCGCCAAGTTCACGCAGGCGCTTCTGCACGTCCGGCATATTCATCGCCGCCACGGCCGCGGCGTTGAGCTTGTCGACGATCGGTTGCGGCGTCGCCCTAGGCAGGAAGATCGCGTTCCAGCTGTTGGCCTCGAAACCTTTCAGGCCCTGCTCCTGCGCAGTCGGAATATCGGGGAAGCTGGGCGAGCGTTCGCGGCCGAGCACCGCCGGTGCCTGGATATGATGGCTGGAGACCTGCGCCATGGCGGTCGTGATCGTCGGGCACATGTAGTCGATGCGGCCGGCGAGCATATCCTGCATCGCCGGGCCGAGGCCGCGGTACGGCACATGCGTGACCGAGACGCCAATCGCGACATTGAGGAGGGCGCAGGCGAGATGCGATCCGGAGCCCGTTCCCGGCGAGCCGTATTGCATCTTGCCCTGGTTGGCTTTGGTGTAAGCGATGAAGTCGGCGAGATTGGCGGCGGGAATGCCGCTTCGTGTGGTGAGGATCAGTGGCTGCTCCGCGACCAGCGCGACGGCCGCGAAATCGCGGGCGCCGTCATAGGGCGGCTCTTTATGCAGCAACTGCACCTGCGCGCTCGGCGACTCGCCGCCGAACAGAAACTGGTAGCCGTCGGGGTCCGCCCGGGCGATGCGCGCTCCCGCGGTCATGCCACCGGCCCCCGGCACGTTTTCGACGACGACTTGCTGGCCCAAAGGTCCCGACATGGCGGCGGCATAGACCCGCCCCAACGTGTCGTAGACGCCGCCCGGGGCAAACGGCACGACCATCGTGACCGGCCGAGTAGGCCAGTTCTGCGCATGGACGCCGGCCGAAAGGACCACGATGGCCAGCCCGGCAAGCCAAATTCGCGAAATCATCCATTCCCTCCCGACAGCCGAACGGCAAACCGTAACACGGTTTTCCCGGCCTTAGCGCCTGCCAAAAAGTCGCTCGATGTCGGTGAGCTTCAGTTCCACGTAGGTCGGCCGGCCGTGGTTGCACTGGCCGGAATTGGGGGTGCCCTCCATTTCGCGAAGGAGCGCGTTCATCTCCTCCGGTTTCAATCGCCGTCCGGCGCGCACCGAGCCGTGACACGCCATCGACGAGGCGACCCCCATCAGGCGGCGATCGAGCGGCAGGCTTTCGTCCCATTCGCTCATATGCTCAGCGAGGTCGCGCACCAGACCGGCGCCGTCGATCTCGCCGAGCAACGCTGGCGTTTCGCGCAATGCCACCGCGCCGGGACCGAACGCCTCAAGCACAAGGCCGAAACGCGCAAGCTCTTCAGCATGAGCAACGAGACCCTCGACATCCGCTTCCTCGAGCTCGACGATTTCCGGAATGAGGAGGATCTGCCGCGCGACGCCGCTCTTCTCGATTGCGGCTTTGAGTTTCTCATAGACGATGCGCTCGTGCGCGGCATGCTGATCGACGATGACGAGGCCGTCGCGCGTCTGCGCGACGATATAGGTTTCGTGCACCTGCGCCCTCGCCGCGCCGAGCGGATGATCGAGCGCCTCGGCAACAGCGGGAGCCGCAGCCGCCATTTCGGCTTCGGCCGCGCCGCGAAGATCAGCCGCAGGCGTTCCCACGTCGAAGGCGGCCTGCGCCGGTTCGGCGAACCCGCCGCCGCGCTGAGGCACATAAGACCGTCGCGGATCACTCGGCCGCGTCGGCGAGCGCCGCCAATCCCAGCTGCGTCCCCCACCCCATCCTCCCCCGCTGGCGGCGGAGGGATGGGTGGCGGAAGACCGGAACGCGGCGATTGTCGCCGAGCCGCCGGTCGTCGCGGCGCGTGTGCCCTCGCGCGCCAGCGCCTGCTTGAGCGCGTGCACGATCAGCGCCCGCACGAGCCCGGCATTGCGAAAGCGCACCTCGGCTTTGGCCGGATGCACGTTGACGTCGACCTCGCGTGCGTCGAGCGCAACGAACAATGCAAGCAGCGGGTGCCGATCGCGCGGCAGATAATCGGCATAGGCGCCGCGCACCGCGCCAAGCAGAAGCTTGTCGCGCACCGGCCGGCCGTTGACGAACAGATACTGGCCGAGCGCATTGGCGCGCGTCAGCGTCGGCAGGGCGGCAAAACCCTCGATCGTCACGCCCTCCCGCTCGGCCGCGATTTCTACGGCGTTGCTGCGGAAATCGGCGCCGAGGACGTCGCCAAGCCGCGTCAGGCGTCCGGTCGCGCCAGGCAGCGCCGCGGCAAATGTCACCGGCGCGCGTTCCTCGCCGGCGAGGGTGAAGGCAACATCGGGCCGGCTCATGGCGAGCCGGCGCACCACGTCGCGCACCGCTTCCGCCTCGGTGCGATCGAGCTTCAGGAATTTCAGCCGCGCCGGCGTCGCATAAAATAGATCGCGTACCTCGACCCGCGTGCCTGCGCTCAATGCCGCTGGCCTGATGTCTGATTTCACTCCGGCGTCGACCTCGATCGCCCAGGCATGCGGCTCACTGGCGTGGCGCGTCGCAAGCGAAAGCCGCGCCACCGCGCCGATCGAGGGCAAGGCCTCGCCGCGAAAGCCGAGCGTGCGGATCTGGATGAGATCGTCGTCGGCAAGTTTCGAGGTCGCATGCCGCTCGACTGCGAGCGCGAGATCGGCGCGCGTCATGCCCTCACCGTCATCGGTGACGCAAATCAGCCGCCGGCCGCCACCGTCGGTCAGAACATCGATACGGCTTGCGCCGGCATCGAGCGCGTTCTCGACGAGCTCCTTCACCACGCTCGCCGGACGCTCGACCACCTCGCCCGCGGCGATGCGGTTGACGACGGCCTCGGAAAGCTGGCGGACGGGCATATGAGGACGACCTGAGTGGCGACTCGCTGACAGGCCTGCGACTCTATCGGCGAGTGCCGGTCCGCGGGAGGGCCTTTTCCTCGAACCACTGCCAGCGCACGAGCGATTTTGCTCGCAATTCAGCAAAAATCGCCCGCGGCGCGCTTATTCAAATGATGGCCGCAAGCCGCGTAAACGCTTGACGCTGGCACGCTTTTTCTTGCCCTCGATCCGGCGCTCGCGCGACGCCTTGGTCGGCCGCGTCGGCCGCCGCTTCACCGGCGCGACGGCGGCTTCCCGGATCAGCTCGATGAGCCGGTCAAGCGCATCCTGCCGGTTGCGCGCCTGGGTGCGGTGGCGCTGCGCAATAATGACAAGCACGCCATCGCGCGTCAGCCGAGAGCCGGCAAGCCGCTCGAGCCGTGCGCGCACATCATCGGGAAGCGACGGCGACTTTCGCACATCGAAGCGAAGCTGAACCGCAGTGGCGAGCTTATTGACGTTCTGCCCGCCTGGCCCCGAAGCGCGCACGAAGCTTTCCTCGATTTCGCGCTCATCGAGGCTGATTTTTGCGGTGACGCGGATCATGACAGCCGGAACGTAGCCCGAATTGCGCACCCGCGAAATCCGCGCCAGTCCGGCACAGCAAGCGTTCCGGCGGCCGCCTGACGCGATCCGACGCCGTTCCGTCTAATTGGCGCTGGTCGCCGTGGACGCGATCGCTTCCTGCTTGCCGACAACAGTCACGAGCAGCCCGCTGTCCAAGAGGCGCTTGGCGACGCGCTTGGCGTCATCGAGCGTTACCGCATCGATCATCGCCGATCGCTGCTGGAAATAGTCGATGCCAAGATCGTCGAGCTGCAATTGCACGAGAAGCGAAGCGATCTTGCTCGACGTGTCGAGATTGAGCGCGAACGAGCTGTTGAGATACGCCTTTGCCTTGGTGAGCTCCTCCGCCGTCGGGCCGTTTTCGGCGAGGCGGTGGATTTCCTTTTCGATGAGATCCAGCGTTTCGCCGGTGCGTTCGGCGCGCGTTGCGGTCGAGCCGAGGAACACCGCAGCGTGATCGAGCCAGACAAGCCCATCATACACCGAATAAACCAGGCCGCGCTTTTCGCGCACCTCCTGATAAAGCCGCGAGGAAAACGCCCCGCCGCCCAGAATATGATTGACGATGTAGGCGGCCATGAAATCGGGGTCTTTGCGTGCGATGCCAGGACCGCCGAAATCGACCACCGCCTGCGGCACGTCGAGCTTGACGACGATGCGGCGGCCGAGCCCCTGGGGCAACACGGCTTCGATCGGCACGAGCTGCGGCTTCGCCGGCAGCGCGCCGAACACATGATCGAGCATCGTCTTGACGCCCTCGGCATCGATATCGCCGACCACGGCAATCTTGAGGTTTTGGCGCGCCAGGACCCGGTGCGTGTACGCCTTGAGATCGTCGACGGTAATCGTCGGCACCGATTCCTGCGTGCCGTTCACGGGTCGGCCGTAAGGATGGCCGGCGAAGGCGGTTTCCCACCAGCGCTGGCTGGCGATATCGGTCGGGCTGGTCGTCGCCCGCCGCAGCATGGATAGAATCTGTGCGCGATTGATCTCGACGTCGGACGCATCAAAGCGCGGCGCGGTCAGCGCCATCCGCAGATAATCGAAGGCCTCGTCGCGGTTTTCCACCAACGTCCGCAGCGAGCCGCGCACGTTGTCACGGTCGGCCCGAAAGCTCAGTTCGATGGCCTTGCGCTCGAGCCGATCGTGAAACGTTTTCGAGTCGAGATCGCCTGCACCCTCGTCAAGCAGCGAGGTCACGAGATTTGCGGTGCCAGCCTTGCCTGGCGGATCCTGAGCGGCGCCGCCCGAGAACGCGAAATCGATGGCGATCAGGGGTACCGCGGGCTCCCGCACCAGCCAGGCCTCGATGCCGCCGGGGCTGACGACGCGTTCGATCGTCGTCGCGTGGGCCGGCGCTGCGGCGGACGCCGCAAACGCCAAGATCGCCGCCGCGGCGTACCGCAGAACGGCGTGGGGCTGGACCGGCGCGATTGCACTCACGAGCGCTTCTCCTCGGGCTGAAGACTTTTTACCAGATAACCGGTCACCGACCGGCGCAGATCGAGCCAGTGGCGCGCAGCATCGCGCACCGAGTTGGCGGTGACCGCGCGAATGCGGTCGGGCCAGCCCTGGACCATCTCGACGGTCTCGCCGGTGGCGAGCGCGGCACCGTACCAGCGCGCCAAGGTCGCCTGGTTGTCCTGGGCGTAGACGGCATCGGCAATCAGGCGGTTCTTGGCGCGATCGAGCTCGTCGGCGGTGATGCCGTGCTCGGACACATCGTTCAGCACGGCATCGATCGCTTCTTCGACCTGATGCAGCGTCGTCCCCGGTTTCGGCGAGCCATAGACGCCGAACTTGGCGTAATCGAGCGCCGTACCCGAATAGTAGGCCCCGGCGCTGAGCGCGATGCCCTTATCGATGACGAGCGTTCGGTACAAGCGGCTGTTCGAGCCGCTGCCGAGCACGTGAGCCAGCACATTAAGGGCCTCGCTCTCGCCCGGCTTGGCCGTGGTGATGGAAGGAACAAGGTAGTTGCGGTTGACGCTCGGCTGCTCGACGCGGGGATCGGCAAGCGTCACGGTGCGCGGCGCCTCTTGCACTGGTTCCTTTGGCCGATTGCGCGGCCCGATTTCGACGCGGGCGGCAACTTTGCCGTAGGTCTCCTCGGCGTCGGCCTTGACCTCGTCGGCTGTCACATCGCCGGCGACAACGACAATCGCATTGTTGGGCGTGTAGAAGCGCTTGTAGAAAGCGAGCGCGTCGGCGCTGGTCAGCGCCTCGATTTCCTGCCGCCAGCCGATGACCGGTCTGCCATACGGATGGTTGAGGTAAAGCGCAGCATCCATCTGCTCGCCAAGCCGCGCATTCGGGTTATTGGCGATGCGCATGTTCTGCTCTTCGAGCACGACGTTGAGTTCGGGCCGCACGACATCGTCGGTGAGAACGAGGCCGGTGATACGATCAGCTTCGAGCGCCATCATCTCCTTGAGGTGCTCACGCGGCACGCGCTGGAAAAAGCCCGTGTAGTCGCTCGACGTGAAGGCGTTCTCTTGCCCGCCGATCGCAGCAACTTCCTGCGAGAAATGATCGCCGGGATTTTGTTTGGTGCCTTTGAACATCAAATGTTCGAGGAAATGCGCGAGACCGGATTTGCCGGGCGTCTCGTCAGCCGCACCCACCTTGTACCAGATCATATGGGTGACGACCGGCGCGCGATGATCGGGCACGACGACGACTTCAAGGCCGTTGTTCAAGGTGAAGTGCGTAACATCAGGCGCGGCCTCCGCGCGCGCCGCGGATACGATCGCACCGGCGAGCGCGAGAGCAATGATCAACGTTTTTGGCACAAAAACACCCTCCGCGGGCTTAAGTCTCAAGTGCGCCCCACTTGACGTTCGACACGACGCGGACAGTCGGCTGCCGCTTTATACTGGGATGGACCTCTCTGTCGAGGAGCGTACCGACCCATCACAATTTCGAGCTAAAAGCCCTCATGCAACGCGCGATCATGCAACTTGCGGGCCGTTTTGCCGGAATTCCAATCTCCGCACACCTTCGGGTGAATCGGCGATCAGCGTTCGCCGCTCACGTCACGCGTCACCACTCTCGGAGACCGCTCGCTCATTCAGATCATGCCGCGATCACACCGGCCGTTTCACTAAGGCACGTCCCGTCCGCGGATCATACGGTGCTATTGCCCGGTGTCGGCTTCCATGCGCTCGCCGATGCCCTTGACCTTGGTCTTGGTTTTATCCTTGCCGATGCCGTACGGCTGATCGGGCGAGGGAGTTTGATAACCGGGCGGCGGCTCGGTCAGGCTGGTCCGCGCCGGCTCGCCGGTAAACGTCGCGTATTGTTCCTTCTTGAGCCAGCTAAAATCGAAGAAGTTCTTCTTGCCGGCCATCTGCTGCTGGTTGACTTGACCAAGCGTCGAGTCGCCATCCGGCGCGGCGGCCTGGCCGTCGGCCGGGTTAGCCGCGCGTCCCTTGTCGAGTTCGTAAGGGGTCAGCACGCGGGCATCTTCCGTGAAGTCGTAATGCCGCTCGGCCTTCTTCTTCTTGGCTTCCTTACGCTTCGTGACGTCGGGGTCTTTGGGCCAGTCCGGGACCGGCTTATCCACGGCCGCGACCGGCGGCGGCAAGTCCCGCGTCGGCGGCACGACCAGCGGCGAACGTTCGCTGTAATTGATGCCGTATTCCATTTCGCCGGCCTTCTTCAGGCCGAGCGTGTGCATGAATTTGGTCAGGAATGAATTGTTGTCATCGTCATCCCCAGCCAGCGCAGCAGACGCATCGGCGCATACCACCAAGGCCGCAAACGCGACCCCGAGCGCAATGCGCGCATGCTTTCCAGCCAAATGCTTGCGACCGGCAAACACCAAACGGCCAACCTGACGGTTGCTGATATGATCCCGCTGCATGCCCTCACCCTGAGGAACCGAGACGGCACGATCGCAGCCGTTAACCTTCGGATAACACCCGGCGACGACCGTGACCCTCGCTACAGGTTCTTTATACGCGATCAGGGCGCTTTTGCGGCACCCCCACCCCACAGCGATTCATACAGGAGTCCCACCACCCCCGCAACAATGGCCGCGTCGGCGAGATTGAAGACATACCAGCGCAGGCTCCAATGGGCGGTGTCGAGGTGCAAGAGGGCAAAATCCATGACCCCGGGCCAATGCAGCCGGTCGAGGGCATTGCCGACCGCCCCGCCGATAATCATGCCCAACGACAATGCGGTGAGGCGGCTGGACGATCGCGCCAGCCACACCCAGAGGAACACCACCGCCGCGGCTTTGAACGCCAGCAGGCCCCATTGCCCGACCGGCCCTTCCTGGGGAAACAGGCCATAGCTGATGCCGGTATTCCAGACCAGGACGAGATCGAGAAACGGCGTGACGTGCACCGGCGCGCGGCCGGCAAGATCAAAGGGCAACAGAAGCCACAGCTTCGAAGCTTGATCGATCGCGCATGTGATCACCGCAACGACGACGCCGAATGCGCTCAGCGGTCCCCACGCGTAGGCGCGATCGGGCTTGCCCTGTGCCGTATCCGCCACCCGCCCTACTCCGCCGCCCTGCGCACTGCTTCCCATTCGCGCAGCGCCTGCGCGTCGCGCGGCGTCACGTCGGGAAATTGCGGGTCTTCACCGACCGCGGGCGAAATCTTCCACGAGCGGGCACATTTGCGGCCTTCGGCCCGTTGCGGAACGACGGATACGAAAGGCACCTCCGGCAAGCGGAATGCGTTGGGCGGCCCCTCGCCTTCGAGGAGTTGCGCACCCGACGTGATGCACACCTCGGCAAGATCAACGTCGACAACCGCGTCAAACAGGTCGCGGTCGCCGACATAGACCAGCGGGTGCGCCTCAAGCGACGAGCCGATGCGCTTGTGTGCGCGCTCGATCTCAAGCGCGCCGGTCACGACGCGGCGGACCTGGCGCACCTTGCGCCACTTCTCCGCCAGCGCATCGTTACGCCACGATTGTGGCACGTCCGGAAAAAGCTCGAGGTGGACAGACGTCGCCGACGGGTCGCGCGCGAGCCAGGCTTCCTCAGCGGTGAAGCACAGCATCGGCGCAAGCCAGATCACGGTGGCGCGGAACAGATGATCGAGTACGGTGAGGCAAGCCTTGCGCGTGACCGATGAATACGGATCGCAGTAGAGCGCGTCCTTGCGGATGTCGAAATAGAACGCCGACAGATCGTTGGTCATGAAGGCGCTGAGCAAGGCGAAGATGCGCTTGAAATCGAAATCGGCGTAAGCCGCGCGCACCAACGGATCGAGTTCCGCGAGCCGGTGCAGCATCAGGCGCTCGAGCTCGGGCATCTTGTCGTCGGCGACGCGATCCGCGGCGTGAAAATGCGCGAGGTTGCCCAGCATCCAGCGCAGCGTGTTGCGCAGCTTGCGATAGGTGTCGACCGTCGTCTTGAGGATTTCCGGTCCGATGCGCTGATCTTCCCAATAATCGGTCGCGCAGGCCCACAATCGCAGAATATCGGCGCCCGATTGTTTGATCACATCCTGCGGTGCGATGACATTGCCGAGCGACTTCGACATCTTGTAGCCGGCCTCGTCGAGGATGAAGCCGTGGGTCACCACGATGTCGAACGGCGCACGGCCGCGCGTGCCGCAGGATTCAAGGAGCGACGACTGGAACCAGCCGCGATGCTGATCCGAGCCCTTCGAGATACATGACGGTGTCTGAACCGCCGTCAGCCTTGCGTTTGATGCCGGCGAGGCCCGGAAAGTGCACCGGGTCTTCGAGCACGAAGGCATGCGTCGAGCCCGAGTTCGAACCAGACGTCGAGAATGTCGTCGACCTTCTGCCAGTCTTCATTGGCGCGCGAACCCAAGAACCGCTCGCGCGCGCCTTCAGCGTACCAAGCGTCGGCGCCTTCCTGCTCGAAGGCATCTGCGATTTGCGCGTTGACCTTTTCGTCGTGCAGGATTTCAGCCGTACCGTCGCCCTTCTCGCGCACGAAAACCGTGATCGGCACGCCCCAGGCGCGCTGTCGCGAGATCACCCAGTCGGGCCGGCCCTCGACCATGCCGGTGATGCGATTCTCGCCCTGATCGGGCACCCAGCGCGTGGCTTTGATGGCCGCGAGCGCGCGGGCACGCAGCGTGTCGCCCCGACCCGCGATATCCTTATCCATCGCGATGAACCACTGCGGCGTGTTGCGATAGATCACCGGTTTCTTCGAGCGCCACGAATGCGGATACTGATGCTTGAGCCGCCCGCGCGCGATCAGCATGCCGGCTTCAATCAAGGCCTTGATCACCGCGTCGTTGGCGTCGCCCTTCTCGCCCTTCTCCGTCAGCACGCGCTTGCCGGTGAAGCCCGGAGCCTGATCGGTGAAGCGGCCGTCGGCGTCAACGGTGTAGGGAATCGCAGTACTGATGCCGCGCGTAGAAAGCTCGCGTGCGTTCGCCGTCCAGATGTCAAAATCTTCGCGACCGTGTCCGGGCGCGGTGTGCACGAAGCCTGTGCCGGTATCTTCTGTGACGTGATCGCCGGCGAGCAGCGGAACTCTGAAAGCTGTATCCGCCGATCCTGTTGCGGAGTGGATGCTCGCACTCCAGCGCGGCCAGGTCCTGTGCATCGAGGCCGCATTGCCGCTCATATGCGAGCACACGCGCCTGTTTCATCACTTCGAGCGCGAGTGGATCGGCAAGCAAAAAGGAGTCTGCCGGCCTTAGCCCAATTATCCGCAGGTGCGTCCTTGATCAAATAAACCCCGTATGAAATCTTGGGGTTAAAACTTATCGCGCGGTTCCCCGGCAACGTCCATGGCGTCGTTGTCCAAATGACGATCGATGAGCTTTTCAGTTCGTCCCGCGGTGCCTTGGCAATGGGAAACTTCACCCACACTGTATCGCTCGTATAATCCTCGTACTCGACCTCGGCCTCCGCGAGTGCTGTCTTCTCCACCACCGACCACATCACCGGCTTGCTACCGCGATAGAGCGTGCCGTTCGCGGCGAACTTCATCAGTTCGCGCGCGATCTGCGCCTCGGCCGGATAGGTCATGGTGCTGTAGTAGTGGTCCCAGTCGCCGACGCCGCCGAGGCGCATGAATTCCTCGCGTTGCACATCAACCCAATGCTGGGCGAAGGCGCGGCATTCGCGGCGGAATTCGATGATCGGCACTTTATCCTTATCGCGCCCCTTGGCGCGGTATTCCTCCTCGACCTTCCATTCGATTGGCAGGCCGTGGCAGTCCCAGCCCGGCACGTAGTTCGAATCGAAGCCCATCATTTGCTGGCTGCGGGTCACCACGTCCTTGAGCATCGAGCCAAGCGCGGTGCCCATATGGATGTTGCCGTTGGCGTAAGGCGGTCCGTCGTGCAGGACGAACTTCGTCCGGCCCCGGCCGGCTGCGCGCAGGCGGTTATAAAGGTCGATTTTCTGCCAATGCGCGAGGATTTGCGGCTCCCTCTGCGGCAGACCGGCGCGCATCGGGAAGTCGGTCTTCGGCAGAAACAGCGTCTCGCTGTAATCGCGCTCTTTCGTCGGCTTCTCGGTCATGCGCAGCCTTTGAATTCGTGCGCCTTCTAACAAGCGGTTGGCAGTGCGGAAAGGGCTCTTTCCTGCCGCTAAGCGGACCCTCGGGGAACCGACCGTCCGGCCATCGCGTTGATGCCATAGCCCGCTCAGAAGGGCGGATGCGGGGCGACGGAGGGTCTTGTGGAATATATTCGGGCCAGGCGCGAGGCGCAGCACGCCCTGGTGATCAGCGACCCGCTGCCGGTCAACAGTGTCCGCGCCATGTGGATGACGGCGGGACAAATCGCGACCATCGGCATTTTTCTGCTGCTGTTCGGCGCATTCCTCTATGTCGGCCGCGCCATTCTGTTGCCGATCTTGGCGGCCGCCGTTGTCTCCCTGACGCTGGCGCCCCTGATCAAGGCCGGCCAGCGCCACGGCATTTCACCATGGATCACCGGCCTTCTCGTCGTCGCCGTCGGTCTCGGCGCGCTCAGTCTCGCGGCAACCGCGCTCGCCGGACCGCTGAGCGAGTGGATCGGCCGCGCGCCCGAAATCGGCTCCATCGTCAAGCAGAAGCTTTCGGTGCTCGATCAGCCGATCGCGGCATTCCGTCAATTGGAAAGCACGCTGTTCGGGGCCAGCAATGGCGCGGTCGATGTGAATGCACAGCCGAATGTCGTTCTCCCGGTGGTCGCCTTCGTCACCCCCGCCGTCGGTGAACTTCTGATCTTCTTCGGCACGCTGATGTTCTTTCTGGTCGGCCAGATCGAACTGCGCACGCAATTCGTCTCGCTGTTCGGCGATCGCGACACCAAGCTGCGTTTTCTGAAAATCATGCGCGATATCGAGCGCAATCTCGCCGGCTATCTGACCGTGGTGACGATCGTCAACGCGGCGCTCGGAACGATCGTCGCGCTCGGCGCGTGGCTGCTCGGCTTTCCCAATCCGCTGATCTTCGGCCTCCTCGCCGGACTGCTGAACTACGTGCCGTATGTCGGGCCGGCCGTGATGGTGGTGGTTTTGTTCGGCGTCGGCCTCGTGACGTTTCCCTCCCTCGGCCACGCCGTCATTGCGCCGATCGGTTTGATCGCGCTGACCACGATCGAGGGCCATTTCATCACGCCGACGATTATCGGCCGCCGCCTCACGCTCAATCCGCTGCTGGTGTTTCTTGCGCTGGCGTTCTGGACGTGGCTGTGGGGCCCCATCGGTGCGTTTCTCGCCGTGCCGCTGTCCATCGTCGGCCTCGTCATCTTCAATCACCTGTTTCCCGCAGATGATGTCAAACTACCTGATTAGATTGAGCTTTTTCGGCAATTGATAATTATCAATGGAACTTCTGCCCCGGGCGGACCATTATCCGGGGCAACTTGGGTTTGTTCCAACGCATGGAGAATGGGCATGACCACCACTGCCTCCACGGCTTCGCAAAACCTTCGAGATACGGTGAAAGACGCGCGCGAGGGTGTGCGCGAGGTTCGCAAGGCGACGTCGGACGCGTCGGGGGACATCCAGGCCGATCTGCAGGCGTTGCGCGACGATCTCGGACGGCTCGCCGAACAGATCAGCGAGATCGTCAGCCAAAAGGGCACAGCGGCGTGGCAGCGGGCGCGGTCCAGCGTCGACAGCGCCGTGTCCGGCGCTCAGGACAAAGGGCGCGAGGCGGCCGATTCAATGCGCGACTTGTCCGACAACCTCGTCGAGGCGATCGACGATTCGATCAAAAATCGTCCCTACACCACGCTGGCGCTTGTTGCCGCTCTCGGCTTCGTGTTCGGAGCGACGTGGCGCCGATGAACTCGCCGATCCGATTGCCATGACGAAAATCTTTGCGAGGGCGTGATGCTCAAAGGCTGGATGCATGACATCGCGCTTGCGGTCCAGGCCAAAAGCGGCGCCACCCCTGCCGTTTTTGTCTGGATTGCCGTCCTCGCAATTGCGCTGCTGACGGCGTTCGTCTTTCTCTGTGTTGCCGCCTATATGTGGCTGTCATTGCAATTCGGCGGCGTTGTCGCCGGCCTGATCATGGCTGGCGTGTTCGCGCTGATCGCAGCGATAGCCGCCATCATTTGCTCATTGGCGCGGCGTCACGCCAGGGAGCGTGCAATTCTCGAACGTGCCGCGCGGGGGCACGCGCCGTCATGGCTGCTCGATCCGAAGATTCTCGCTACTGCATTGCAGGTCGGCCGCTCGGTCGGCTGGCAGCGCATCGTACCGGTTGCGTTGTTCGGTTTCATAGCGGCGCAATGGGTCCGCGAATACCGCGCGCGCGAAGGCGACAACCAGCAGTCCTGATACTTTTTATATCGGCGGAAATGCGTCGCCGGAACGCGCCAGGGCCTCACGGGCGCGGCGGCTGTCGTCCTTCATCTGCAGGACGAGACCATCGACGGAAGGAAAAACCTGTTCGTCGCGTATCCAAGCCATGAACGCCACATCCATGCTCTGGCCGTAGAGATCGCCGGAGAAATCGAACAGAAAGACTTCCAACAGCACGGCGCCATTGTCGAACATCGGCCGCCGGCCAAAACTCGCTACGCCATCGTAGCGCCGCCCGCCGACCGCACAGCGCACGGCGTAAATGCCGTGGCGAAGCCCGCAGCCGGCGTTGAGCAGAATGTTCGCCGTCGGGAAGCCGAGTTCACGGCCACGTTTGTCGCCGTGGATGACATTGCCGGAGACGAACCAGGGGAAGCCCAGCAGGTCGGCCGCCTGCTCGACCCGCCCCGCGGCGAGCGCATCCCGGATCGGTGCAGACGAAACCGGCCGGCCGCTGTCCTCGAAGCGGGGCACGACCTCGACAGCGAAACCGCGCTTTCGCCCTTCGGCCGCAAGGAATTCCGGCGATCCGGCCCGGCTCATGCCGAAATGGAAGTTGAAGCCGATCACGGCGCCGCTGACGGCGAACCGGTCGACCAGAATACGCGAGACAAATTGCTCCGCGGTGAGGTTCGCCAGCGCCGCATCGAAGGTCAGCACGATCGCGCCGTCGAGTCCGGTCGAGGCCAGCAGGCGCAATTTGGCGGCCTCGTCGGTCAGGCGGAACAGCGGCTGGCCTGGGTTGAAGAAGTCGCGCGGATGCGGCTCGAAGGTCAGCGCCGCGGTCGGGCGGCCGAGCGTCCGCCCGCGCTCAAGGGCCGCCGCAATCACGGCCCGGTGACCGCGATGGACCCCGTCGAAATTGCCGATGGCGACCACCGCGCCCCGCAAGGCGTCATCGGGCGCGCTGTCGCGCACGACGCGGAAGTTTTTCGTCGACATCGGCCTTCAATGGTTAAGAAAAACTAGTGTGGCGGTTCAGAAGTCCGCATCATTCTCGCCGCGACCCCGTCATGCGGACTTCTGAACCAAAGCCACACTAGATCAATAAGTTGCTAGTGTCCTTCGATTCCGAAGTTCGCAAACGGGGATGCCGCACAATGATGCGAACTTTGGAATCGGGACACTAGAGGGCGGTAGGTGCCGTCGCGGCAGGGTCAAAGTCAAGCGGGACGACCAGCGGAAGTTGTACATCTCAGAACAGCCCCATTAACGCGATTAACCGATCCTCAAACACCCCCTGGTAACCTCATTGTCGGTTTCAGGAGGGGCGGCCGTTGAGGGCGACCCCGCCTCGAACTATTGAGCCGGCGCCCGGCTCCCAAATTATTCTGCGCCAGGAGCGGAAGCATGGCCGTCGATCCTTCAATGCCGGTTCTCATCGTTGACGATTACAGCACCATGGTCCGCATCATCCGCAATCTGTTGCGGCAACTCGGCTTCGCCGATGTCGACGACGCCAGCGACGGCGCATCTGCGCTCTCAATGATGCACGCGAAACGCTACGGTTTGGTGATCTCCGATTGGAACATGGAGCCCATGACCGGATACGACCTGCTCAAACAAGTCCGATCCGATCCGGACATCGATGGAACGCCGTTCATCATGGTGACGGCGGAATCCAAGACCGAGAACGTGATCGCCGCCAAAAAGGCCGGCGTTAACAACTACATCGTCAAGCCGTTCAACGCGCAGACGCTCAAGGCGAAGATCGAGGCGGTTTTCAGCGATCGAGTTTGACCGCTATCGAGCCTAGCGAAGTCCTCACCACGCCAATCCCCGGGTCACCGCCTTGGGCGCAACGCCTGCAGCGGCGAACGTCGCGTTCAAGGCTTTAACGTCCGGCGCGTCGCGCCCGCCGAGTTCCTCGGCGTGAATGCCGGAGATCACGAATACGCTATCGACCCCGAACGACGCGGCGCCCTTGAGATCGGTCCGTACCGAATTGCCGATCGCCAGCACCCGCTTGAGCGGCAGCGGCGCGCCGCGCAAAGCGGCCGCCTTGGCCAGAGCGACGTCGTAGATCGGCGCGTGCGGCTTGCCGCAATAAAGCGCGTGGCCGCCGATCGCCACGTAGGCGTCCGCCAGCGCGCCGGCGCAATAGACGAGCGTGTCGCCGCGTTCGACGACGATGTCCGGGTTGGCGCACACCATGAACAGCGAACGCTCGTGCATCAATGCGAGCATGTCGCGATAGCTCTCCGGCGTCTCGGTGGTGTCGTCGAATAGACCCGAGCACACCACGTAATCGGCGGTTTCGACCGGCGCGAACCTGACCTCAAGGCCGGCGAAGATCGGCAGGTCGCGTTCCGGGCCGAGATGAAACAGCCGCTCGCTCAGCCGGCTCTCGACGACGCCGCGGGTCACGTCACCCGAACTGGTGATCGCATCGTAAGCGTCACGTGGTACGCCGAAGCCGTCGATCACCCGCTGCACGGCGGCGCCGGGACGCGGGGCGTTGGTGACGAGGACGACCGTGCCGCCGCCGGCGCGAAAGCGCTGCAGCGCGTCGCAAGCTGCCGCGTGGGCGGTGACGCCGTTGTGCACCACGCCCCAAACGTCGCAGAGCAGCACGTCGTAGTCGCGGGCCAGCGGTTCAAATCGTTCGATGAATTTGGGCAAGTTGTTCCGGGTCAAGCTTGGGCGTGCAGATCAACTCAATCACGGACGTCCGCTGCCGGCACGTGCAAATTTCGCGAGCAAGCTGCGCGCAACGCTGTCGGCCGAAGCGGGCGCGGCGGCAGTCGCGAGCCCGCTGCGTCTGCCCTGTTCGGAAGCGTCGGCCTTCGCCGGTTCGCTTCTCGATCGTTCAGTCCTGCCGAAGTCGCCTGGAAGCCCCTGCAGGGCTTCCGCACGCACCGGACGCGGCGGCGAGAACAGAAAGCCCTGGCCGAAACGAACATCGTAATCCAGGAGATCGACAACGGTGTTTTCGCTCTCGATCCGTTCGGCAATGAGGTCGATGCCGAAACGGCCGAGCAGATCGGAGAAATCCGCCGGATGGATGTCCGACGAGCTGGCGCCGACGCGATTGAGCAGAAGCGTCGCCGGGGCTTTGACGAAGCGAAAGCCGCGCTCGGTCAGCTCTCGCGGCTCGACGCGAAGATCGGTGAGGTTGTCCATGGAGAAACGAAAGCCGCGCTCGGCGAGCGCAGCCAGACTTTCGTGCTCGATCGGTCCCATGCCGCGGACCGCGCTCTGGGTGAACTCGAACACCAGCGACGGTGCGATGGCCCGGTTGGCCTCGACGAATTCGAGCAACTGCTGAAAGTTCGCGTCCGTGAGCGTCGCCGCGGACATATTACAGAACAAGCCGATGTCGCGATTCTTGAGCAGCAGCCGGCGCACGACTTGCACGCACCGCAGCACCGATAAATTGTCGAGCTTCGGCGCCAGCGCGCCGGCTTCGGCAAAGCCGAGGAAATCACCGGCGACGACGATATCGCCGTTGCCGGCCTTGAGCCGCGACATGGCCTCGTAATAACGCACCTTGCGCTGCGGCAAGGTTACGATCGGCTGCAGGTAGAGATCGATTCTATTCGCCTCGATCGCGCTGCCGATCGCCGCAATGATGCCGTCCTTGTTGAGCCCGCTGAATGCGGCAACGATCTTGCGTTCGGGTTCGACCATCACAGGCGCGATAACCGGCTCGGGCGCTGGAACGGAAGCGGGTGCAGGAACGGAAGCAGGTGCAACCGGCGCCGTTGCGGCCACGACAACCGGCGCAGCCGGCGGCGCGGCGACGGGAGCGGCTGCCGGCGGCGGCGGGGGCGCGCTCGCGGCGGTCCTGGTGCTGGTCGTCGTCAGCGCGACCTCGTGCGCAGCAACCGAATCCGCCAGCCGCTTGACCAGCGTCGAGAGCTCCTCGATTTCAGCGGCGAGCGGTTGAGCCGACGCCAGCGCCTTGTCGAGGACGCTTTCGATCTCCTTATCGATCGCGTTGAGCCTGCGGCCGAACTCCGCAACCTGGCGCGCCAAGTCGCCCGAACCGCGGGCAAGATTGGCGATCTGGTTACTGACTTCGGCGCGATCGCGCGTGCGGGCCGACACGGCGTTGTAGACCGACAGCGCCGTCAGCACACCGAGCCCTAGCAGCGCCGATTCGGCGCCGGTGAACCCAAAACGCAGGTAGACCGCAAAGGCGACCGACCCCGAGATGAGCACCATGCAGACAGCAATGAATAGGGCGCTGATGCGCACCATGCCGAACTCCGCACCTGCTAACGCCGGACGACGCCCCGGCCCCCAGAGAACTTCCAAGAACCCGAAGGCTCGGTCCAAGACGATTCGCGCCCGGCAACCATCAGTGTCCACAAGCGCTGCCGCGCCGCAAGTCCGCCGTATGCGTAGCTAAGCTTATGCCGTCCTTTTATAACGCCAAAGCGGAATGGTGCCCGGTTCCGCCAAATTGCCGCGGGCCTTGACCTTAATGTCCCAAGGGGTCCGTGCCGAAGTGTCCAATGAGGCGTCTCAGACTGTGCTTGAACCGCTAACCGCAGCACCGGCGGCGCCAGCCACCGGCTTGATCGGATGGATCGAACGCAGGCCGCAGGCCGCCTTTGCGGCTTTTCTGACGCTGCATTTCGCAGTCTGGACCGCACTGCCGACGATCCTTTACGCCAACCTTCCGCTCGATCTCATCGAAGCCGTCACCTACGGCCGCGAATGGCAGATCGGCTACGACAAGCTGCCGCCGCTGCCTTGGTGGCTGGTCGAGATCATGTACCGGGCGTTTGGAACCGATGCCGCGTATTACGCGCTAGCGCAGATCGCGGTCGTCGTCGCCTTTGCCGCGGTGTGGGCGACCGCGCGCCCGCTCGTCGGTGCGACCGGGGCGCTGGTCGCCGTCCTGATCATCGACGGCATGCATTACTTTCAGTACACGGCGGTCAAATTCAACCACGACGTCATCCAGCTGCCGTTCTGGGCGCTGGCCGGCTACGCCTTTCACGCCGCGCTGAAGCGCGGGCGCCTCGCCCACTGGCTGTTGCTCGGGCTCGCCATCGGCGCCGCATTGTGGGCGAAATATTTCGTCGTCGTGCTGGCGACGCCATACGTGCTGTTTCTTGTCTTCGATCGGGACGCGCGGCGGGCGCTTACGACGCCGGGACCATGGCTTGCGCTCATCGTCGGGCTCGCCGTCATGGCGCCGCATCTGATCTGGCTGGTCAAAACCGATTTCCTGCCCTTCGCCTATGCCAGCGCCCGCGCGGCTCCGGTGCGCGGCTGGTTCGATCACGTCTTGCATCCTGCGATTTTCACCAGCAGCCAGATTTTCTTCCTGCTGCCGTCATTCTTTATTGCGGCAGCGTTGTTATGGCCGCGGCCGAAAGCACAGGAGCCGGTCTTCGCTGATGATTTCGACCGGCGCATCGTGACGCTGCTCGCGTTCGGCCCGGGCCTTGCCATGATCGCGCTGACTGCCGTCTCCGGGCGCGGCACATTCGCGATGTGGGGCTATCCGCTGTGGCTCTATGTCGGGCTTTGGATCGTGCTGACGGTCCGCAGCGCGCTCGACAATGATCGCATCGCGCGCGTGACGTCGGCTTGGGCCGCGGTCTTTGCCATCTTCGCCGTCGTCTTTATCGTCAACTATTCCGTGCTTCCCTTCATCGACCACCGCTATCGTGCGGTGTTTTTTCCCGGCGACAAGCTCGCCGCCGCGCTCACGCAGCGCTTCCACGACGCGACCGGGCAGAAGCTGCGTTACGTCATCGGCTCGATGTGGGATGGCGGCAATCTCGCGCATTATTCGCCGGATCAGCCGCAGGTGTTGATCGACGGCTTGCCGCGGCGCGCGCCCTGGATCGATCTCAACGATCTGCGTGCCAAAGGCGCCGTCGTGGTCTGGACTCAAGGCGACACGGAACGCCTGCCGGCGCAATTCGCCGCCATCGCCGGCAATGCCGAAGTGGGCGTGCCGTTCACGCTGTCGCCACGCCGCGGCGATAGCATGACCCATGTCGGTTGGGCGATTCTGAAACCGGGCCAATAACAGCAAACGGAGGCGTCGATGTTTTCGTTTTCAGTGACAGCACCCGGGCGACACATCACGAGAGCGGCTGTCCTCCTCGCGGCGATCGCCGCCGCAGCGCTGGTCGTCTCCGCACCAGGGCTGGCGAAAGGCCCGGATCACTCGGGCGGCCCGCCGTCGAGCGGACCGCAAAACCAGGGCCCGTCCAATCACAGCGCCGAATGGCACTTTCATAACCTTCCGAACTACTGCCACAACGTTTGCGTCAAAACGAAATATGTCGGCCCTGCCGCGCCTCCCATGTGCGTCCAATGGCAGAGGGTGTGCTAGCCGACCGCGTTGATTACCCGCCCCACTTTCTCGAAAATCTCGCCGATCTGCCCTTCGCTCACGATCAATGGCGGCGTAAGCGCGATCGTGTCGCCGGTGATCCGGATCATGAGACCTTCGTCATGGAAGGCGCGATCCATGGCCTCATAGGCGCGCTGACCGACAGCATTAGGACGCGAGGCGAGGTCGATGCCGGCCGTGAACCCCACGGTGCGGATGTCCAGCACGTTGGGTAATCCCTTCAGCGCCATGGCCGCATCGGCAAAGAGCGGCTCCAGCGTCTTCGTCCGCGCAAACAGATTTTCATCGCGATAAAGATCGAGGGCCGCGAGGCCCGCCGCACACGCGAGCGGATGCGCCGAATAGGTGTAACCGTGAAACAGCTCGATCGCGTGTTCGGGGCCGCGCATGAAAGCCCGATAGACGCCTTCGCGCGCGATCACGCCACCCATCGGCACACTGCCTGACGTGATGCCCTTGGCGAATGCGATCAGATCGGGCGTCACGCCATATCGTTCGGCGGCGAAAGCATGGCCGAGACGGCCGAAGCCGGTGATGACTTCGTCAAAGATCAACAAGATGCCATGACGGTCGCAGATCGCGCGAAGGCGCTGAAGGTAGCCTTTCGGCGCCGGCAGTACGCCGGTCGACCCCGCCATCGGCTCGACGATCACCGCGGCGATGGTCGAAGCATCGTGCAGCGCGATGATGCGATCGAGTTCGTCGGCAAGGTGCGCGCCCCATTCCGGCTCGCCCTTGGTGAACGCCTGATGCTCGCGGCTGTAGGTCGCCGGCAGATGATCGACTCCGGCCAGCAGCGTCCCAAAGAACTTGCGATTGTTGACGATGCCGCCCACCGAAATGCCGCCAAAGCCGACGCCGTGATAACCGCGTTCCCGGCCGATCAGCCGCGTCCGGGCGCCCTCGCCCCGCACGTGATGGTAGGCAAGCGCAATCTTCAGCGCGGTGTCGACGGCCTCCGAACCGGAATTGCAGAAGAACACGCGATCGAGATCGCCGGGCGCAAGCGCCGCCACCCGGCTCGCCAGTTCAAAAGCCTTGGGATGAGCGAATTGGAATGCCGGCGCATAATCGAGTTCGGCGGCTTGACGCTGGATCGCCGCAACGATCGGATCGCGATTGTGCCCAGCGTTCGTGCACCAAAGCCCGGCCGTACCGTCGAGAACGGCACGACCGTCTGGCGTGAAATAATGCATGTCCTTGGCGCGAGCGATCAGCCGCGGCGCCCGCTTGAAAGCCCGGTTCGGGGTAAACGGCAGCCAAAATGCTTCAAGATCGTTGGGGACGGCGGCCGTTTTCGGCTGCATCGTACTCTCCTTCGTCACGCCTCGCGCCGATTGGGGGCGTTAAACCGCAGCGGCAGCACCATGAAAGACGATGACCGCCCGTACAAGGGCGGTTGTGCGGAAGCGCGCGGTCTTGCTTGCTGCCCAAGCGCCATTGCGATACCAACCGCGGCATTCCCGACGTAATAAGGACGGCAGATGGCCGACAAATCCAGTTCCAACAAGCTGAAGGCGCGTCTGCCGCGCGGCCTTGCCGACCGCGGACCCGGCGAGATCGCGGCGACCCGGACCATGATCGAGAAGATCCGCGGCGTCTATGAACTTTACGGCTTCGAACCCGTAGAGACGCCGGCGATCGAATACACCGACGCGCTCGGCAAGTTCCTGCCCGACCAGGACCGTCCGAACGAGGGCGTGTTCTCGTTTCTCGACGACGATGAGCAATGGCTGTCGCTGCGCTACGACTTGACCGCGCCGCTCGCGCGCTATGTGGCGGAGAATTTCGACACTCTGGCGAAGCCGTATCGCTCGTATCGCTTCGGCTATGTGTTCCGCAACGAGAAGCCGGGACCCGGTCGTTTCCGCCAGTTCATGCAATTCGACGCCGATACGGTGGGCTCGTCTTCGCCGGCCGCGGACGCCGAGATGTGCATGATGGCCGCCGACGCGATCGAGGCCCTCGGAATTCCGCGCGGGTCGTACGTGGTGAAGGTCAATAATCGCAAGACGCTCGACGGCGCTCATGGAACACATCGGCATCGGCGGCGAGCAACATGCGGGAAAGCGTCTGACCGTGCTGCGCGCTATCGACAAGCTCGATCGGCTGGGCAGAGGCGCGGTCGGCGCGCTGCTGACTGAAGGCCGCAAGGACGACAGCGGAGATTTCACCAAGGGCGCGGGACTCGGTAACGACGCGGCGAAGTTCGTACTCGATTTCGTTTCGCCGCAAGCCGCCGTCGAAACCGCGAGCGATTCATTTTTCGCATTGCCGGCGAATGCCGACGAACTGACCAAAAATCTCAATTTCAAACAGGGCGGTCAGGAGCTGAAAGACATAAGAGATCTGGTCCAGAGTGCCGGCTATGGGCCGGATCGGATCAAAATCGATCAGACCATCGTCCGCGGCCTCGAATATTACACCGGCCCGGTCTTTGAACTTGAATTGACGTTCTCCACCGACGGCAAGGACGGCTCGCCGCGCTTCGGCTCGGTCGGCGGCGGCGGCCGCTATGACGGCCTGGTGTCGCGGTTTCGCGGCGAACCGGTTCCGGCGACGGGTTTTTCGATCGGCGTATCCCGGCTGCTCGCGGCGCTCCAGCATCTCGGCAAGATCGAGACGACGGCGGAGCGCGGCCCGGTCGTCGTCACCGTGTTCGATAAGGACCGCATCGCCGATTATCAGAACATGGTTGCCGCCTTACGCAATGCCGGCATTCGCGCCGAGCTCTATCTCGGCTCGGGAAAATTCGCGCCGCAGATGAAATACGCCGACCGGCGCAATTCGCCCTGCGTCGTCATTCAGGGCTCCGACGAAAAATCCAAGGGCGAAGTCACGATCAAGGATTTGATCCTCGGCGCCGAGCTTTCGACGCTCGAAAAAGGCCGAGGGGAACATCTGCAGAAGCAGGCCGAGGCGCAGCGCGCGGTGCCTGAAACCGAGCTTGTCGACGCCGTTCGCGCCGTGCTGGTCCGCCACGGGCTTGGGCCGCGCTGAAACTTGCTTGCCCTAGACTAAAACTAGCGCCCGCTCGATTTTGAGCATGCTCGCTGCGCGGATCGGATGATTACAACATCGGCGAGACGTCGAAGCAGATGACGATCATCGGCAAACTTTCACCCAGACGCAGATTTTCTTGAAATCCTGCCAATGGCATTGCTGCTCCATCCGGCAGTTCTTGCCTTTGGTGTCCTGAGCCGTGGCGGCGTGCGAGGAGGCCGACATCAAGACAAGAAGTCCGGCGGAAAGAACCAAGTACAGTCCACGCATCGTCGTCTCCTTTGAATTGAATGAGCCGGCTTTTGCCTTCACCAAGCGTGACACGCACCATGCGCCATGGCCTCAGCGGCACGCCGATAACGGAATACCGATTGATGCTTTCCGTTTGCCGCCCTGCAAACAACCGTCCTTCCAGGTGCCTTGCACCGTTTCGCTCCCGGCTGTCAGCCTCCCGACGCCGTTGGGTTTGCCATTGCGGAATTCACCTTCATAGCGCAGTTTTTGCAACGTCAGCACGCCGCGACCATTTGGCTCGCCGTTGGACAGTTCCCCTTCGTAACGGCCGGTGGACCAGGTTTGAATGCCTTTGCCGACCTGCCGGCCATCGCGCCACTCGCCCTCATCCCTCTCGATTGGAACGCTCGCTTTCGACCATTGCGCGGTCCCGCGTCCTTCGGCGCGGCCATTCGTGCATGATCCTGACCAGGTGACTGTTTCCTCCAATTGCGGATTGGGGTCCCAGACCTGACACTTAGATTTGGCGTCGGCGATCCATTCGCCCGCCTGAGCACTGGGAGCGGCGATTATCATCGACGCCCATATCATCGCAGCGCCGACCCGGCCCAGTACTCTTTGCCCAATCGACATCAAATTCGACCTTCGCTCCAAGCTTTGCTCAATGAGGCAACAACGGGACAACAATTCCCATCAGCAACTCATCGCGTACATCGATCAATCGGTCACGAACCTTGCCGTCGACATCGATGATCCACGTGATCGGCACTCCTTCCGGCGGTCCAAAACCGTCGACCGTTATGCTTTTCAGCATAGCGACGGGGTATGAGAGCGACGCCATGACTTTGCGGACCTTTTCCAGATCGCGCGGGCGATCGACACTGATCCCGATCATTTCCAAGCTCCGGTGGTGATAGTGGCGATAAAAGGCATCAAGCTTCGGCATGTCCTTCCGGCATGGCGCACACCACGTCGCCCAGTAATTCACCAGCACAACTTTGCCCCGCAGCTTGGCAAGATCGAAGTTCTGGCCGTTAAGTTCAGTAACGACGAGCGCTGGAGCTGCCTTATCGATCTCCGGGGCAGCGCGTGCCGGAATTGTTGCCGGCACGAGCCAAATTGCCACAGCGAACGCGACGAGCCGAGCGACCGCTGTTGTTTGTGTTGCGATGACTAACATCTTGACGTTCCGCTTTGGGCCGACGCGCCTCTTTGGACGCGCCGGCCTCTCGGTTGATCAAAAATTGTAGCTCGATACGACCTTCAACAAATAGGGCGCGATGAGCTGGCCTTCGGTCCCGGCATTGTTGGCGGCGTTGGTTCGGTAATAAACGGGAACCTCGACGTCGATGTACGTCTTGAGGACCCGGTTATTGGCCTCGTCGAGCACTTTGGTGAACTCGATGCCGGGCGAGAGCATCACGCGGTCAAAACCGGTGTTGAGCGGGTCGGACGCGCCGCCGCTGTCATGGTTGCGGTGCGAGATGATGACTTGGCCGAGCGGTGTGATCTTGTCGAAGCCGAGCACGTTGTACCAGTTGTTGTAGAGAATGCCGGCCGCGCCATCGACTTGAAGTCCCGGCTTGTAGACCTGATAGTCGCCGGTGTCCGTATCAAACGCGGAGCGATAAAGGAACGGCTGCCGCCAGGTCGCTTGCGCAAAATACTGCCACGCATTGTCGCCGGTGATCAGGCCGCGATGAAATCCGCCGAGAATGAGATCGGTGCTGCCCGTTCCGATCTGGGTATCGCGGTCGAACCCCGGAGCTGTGTACGTTCCTGTTGGAAGCTTGAGGCCAAAGATGACGCCCGTCGACATGTCATTGAAGAAGCCGGTGTACATGCCCATGATTTCGGCATCACCCCAATCGTTCGAATGAAAGGTCTGTATCCCATCGGGCGCCCCGGTGTCGGTTGTGTAGGAGCGGTTGACATACGGCAGCCGAGCCATCACTCCCCAATCCCGATTGAAGTTGTAGGTGAAGCCGACATTGTACCATTGTGTGTTGACGTCCTTGTCCAGATTAGCGGACGCGGGCGCCTTGGAGTTTCCGATCCAATTCTGATTTTGGTCGCCGCTCCAATATTCGAAGAAAACCCGGCCGCCGTGATCATTCTCCTGGGGCAGCAGACCGCCGCCGACGTCGAACACGCTGCATCCGCAGGCGCAGGCGAGCGCGGCCTCGCTGCTCAAGCCGAGCAGCGGCACGACGGCCACAGCAGTCGGCGCGAGGAAAGTGATCAACGCTGCGATGCTCCGCCACTTTGGGCGTTCCGGCGATTGGGTGGTGTCGATGACAGACATGGTATCTCCGATAAGTTTTGTGCTCCGCGACGCAGCCGAATGAAGCCGCGCACGCAGACGAGCGATAAAAGCGAAGGCAGAGGTTTGTTTGCACATGACGGGCTCGCGGCGATCAGAATTTGAAATTCACGCCGGCGCGCGCGACTTGCATGATGAGGTCCGCGGAGCCCTGGAGCGCGTTGGCGCCTCCCGCGGCATCCGTGATCATGCCGGAGGCACTGGTCGTACCGAACTTCGCGAACAGATATTCAAGCCTGACGGTCCAATGGTCCGCCAAGGCGTATTCCCAGCCGGCGCCAGCGACCCAGCCGATCAGTGATTTCTCGGCTGTTGCTGAGCCCGTGCCGGGGAGCGTGCCGCCGTTCAAGCTATCCGCGTAGCTCTCCGTATAACTGGCTCTGGTGAACGCAACGCCGCCGGTGATGTAGGCGAAGTTGCGATCGGCGGCGACACCGAAACGCGGACGAACGGTGGCAAGATAATTTGTTTGCAGCGATTGTCCGATGACGAACGGGTCGCCGGTGGTTGGCAGTACGTTGGTGTCGTTGAAGAACTGCGGGTTGCCATGGAAATAATCGAAATCACCTTCAAGTCCGAAGACCAGCGTTCCGGTCTGCCAGTTGCAGCCCAGTTGACCGCCACCGATAAAGCTCGAGTTGTTCGCCGACCCCGTTCCGTCGTTGGCAACCTCCGCTGCGTCGTCAGGCGTCGGCAAGTGGGTGCCGCCCGGGTCGACCGAAGATGTGAAGTTCGACCCGCTGGCGCCGCCTCCGCCATTGAGTCCGACATAACAGCCCGTCCATTGATAGACGGGTGCCGGTGTGGCTGCTGCCTTCATCGGCATATCGGCGGCTACGGCAACGCTCGAACCGCTGCCAAGCGGCACTGTTGCTGCAAAAATATAGACGGCCAGAATGACACGATGCGTCCGTGGCCGCGTGTCGATGGACGGATTGGACATGGTTATCCCCCGAAAGCGAGAATGGATATTTGCGCTTGAGCGCGATGCCGTTCCTCGCGCGCCATGGCGCCAGGAGTTCGGCCTCTCAGCGAAATGAAAGGGCCTCAGTCGAAGACCCGCACGATGCGGCGGCGAGCAGCCGCCGTTTGCTCACGCTGCGGGAGGGGGACCGCGAGGCCACGCGCTCTCGACGACGAGAAACGCGATCAATCGTGGCGCCGCGAGCGGCCACGCCACGTTGGTGAAGACGACTCTGCTATATTGAGGCGCAACAGGCGGCGCGCAGTTCAAATAGGCCGCGCCGGCAATACACAATAAGCAATGATCATCGCCAACCGGACTTTGGGTCGGCGTGCCCGGGACCGCCGAACCGAGGCCGCTGTGCGCGCACAATTCGAGCCCGGCCCAGGCCGCATTCTCGGCGGCACCAATCGCCGGCCGCCCGTCGGCAACCGCAAATACAAAGCCCTGCAAGGCAACGGCGTAAATGAGGACGCCGGCAAAAACTCGCCGCCAGCTCCTATGTGAAACTCTGCCCATGATTGGACGAGCCCGTCCCCGTTTGTGGCAAAAGTAGGCACGCGCTTAGTTTGAAGCAACGTCTCGCCGCGTTATTAGGACGAGTGTGCTCTTTAGGCATCGTTTCGATGCACAAACGGCGGTCCTACTGCTCGCCGCCGGATCAAGAAGAAGGTGCTGTCGCCAGCAGGTTTCGCAGCTTGCCAACGGCCTTGTCGTCATTCTCCTGATAGGCGATCAGGCCGACGAATTTTCCCCGCGGCCCCATCAGATAAATGACGGACGAATGGTCCATGACATAATCGCCGTCATCGGTCGGGACCTTTTTGTAGTAGACCCGGTATTCCTTCGCGATCTTGGCGATCTGGTCCGGCGTTCCCGTAAAGCCGCGGATGTGTTTGTCGAAGGACGACAGGTAGTCGTGCATGACCTTCGGCGTATCCCGCTCCGGATCAACCGTCACGAAGACATAGTTGAGCTTGTCGGCGTCTGGGCCAAGCTTTTGTATCCAGTGCGACAGGTCGATCAGCGTGGTCGGGCAAACATCCGGACAATAGGTATAGCCGAAATACATCACGAAAGGTTTGCCCGCGAGCGCCGCATCGGTCACTTGCGCGCCGGTGTCGTCGACGAGCGTGAACGGGCCGCCGATCGCACCGACGCCTTGGCCGGAGCCGCGCGACGATGCGAACACCGTAATGCCCAAGGCGGCAGCCGCACTGACCGCAAACGCGATCAGCGCGACCAAGATGACACGATGACTTCGCATCATTTCATCTCCATCTTGCCCATGCCGCCCGACTTGTCCTCCTGCATTGCGCCCAACGGCTGGACCGGCACGCTGACGGACACGTTGCCGGCTTTTTCAAACGTCAGAGTAAGCGGGATGGTTTCGCCCGCCTTCAGCGGCTTTTTCAAACCCATCAGCATGACGTGGTAGCTGCCGGGCTTGAGGACAACTGTCCCGCTGGCCGGGATAGGCAGACCCTTGACGAGCTGGCGCATTTGCATCGTGCCATTCGTCATCGTCATCTCGTGAATCTGGACCTTGTCGGCGACGTCCGTCGATGCGCCGGTCAGACGATCGGCGCTGCTCGTCTTATTGTCGAGCGTCATATAGATGGCGCCGGTACGTGCGCCGGCGGGAGTGGCCCGCGCCCAAGGTTTTTCGACATCGATGGAACTGCTTTGAGCGAAGGCGGGAAAAGCGGCGGCGATCAGCACCGCCGCAAAGGCGAGGTTCGACAAAGAGCGCATGGTGTTCTCCGTAAGCGCATGAGTGACAGCTCCAGATGAATGGAGCGCGTTCGAGCGTCAGACGGAGAAGGATGGCGGGGCGCGCGGATCGCCAACGGTGCGGCGAAATTGCGGGACAAACCCGCGATCGCCGAAGTGGCCGTAAAGCGCATCGGTGACCTGCAGCCGAGCGTAGGCGGGAAAGAACGTAACCTCGCCAATTGTCGCAAGATGACCGGCACTTTGCGCGGCGACGAAACAGAACGGACACTGCGGGCGATGGTCGGGAGCGTTCTGGTCATTGTTGGTTGCCGGCCCATTGCTGCTCGGGCCGGGGGCAAAACTACAAATGACGAAGTCGGTCTGGCCGGATGCCGAAGCGGCCGACATGCCCAGCCCGACGCTCGCCATCACAGCTTGGATAGCGAGCACATAAGCGACGGAAAGGGCCAATGTGCCGCCCAACCATCGACGCCGGATAAAATGTCGCACGCGCTTCATCGGCGCCATTCATAGCACACGCTGATCGACGGCGCGCGTTAAATTGGGGCACTCGGAGGCTTTCTCGCGCTTCTCAAAGCGATGCCAATGAGCGGCCCAGTGTCCACTTCCGCATTGCGGCTATGCGTTCCGGACAAAGCGCCGAGCGCTCGCGCGAAAATGCCTTACGCGACATTTGAACGAGGCAAAACATCCTTCGCGGAGCGCGAGCGTGTTTGGAATATGTTGCCGAGGCGGGGGTTTATGACGTCGTTGCCGCACGTTTCGTTGGGTCCAACAAGGAGGAGACACATGCGAAAGTCACCCATGGCTGGCGTCATCGCAGCCGCAACAACCATTGCCGCAGTAACAATCGCCGCGACCCTGGCATTCGCGCAAACGCCGCCGACCAAGACGGGCGATTCCACCAAGGGCAAGGTGCTCACGAATGAAAGCGGGATGACGCTCTACATTTTCGACAAGGATTCGGGCGGCAAGTCGGCATGCAACGGTCCTTGTGCCGGCAATTGGCCCCCGCTCATGGCTGCGGCGAATTCAGCGCCGACCGGCCAATACACAATCATCGCTCGCGACGATGGAAGTAAGCAGTGGGCCTATAAAGGCCGGCCGCTCTACAACTGGAAAAACGACAAGAAGCCGGGCGACATCACCGGCGACGGATTTCTAAACGGCGCCTGGCACATCGCGCAGCCATAGTTCGATCGGAAGACAGAGCGGAATCGAGCTCGGAAGACATCCGAGCTCGGTCCATTTCGGGCTCAGAAATTCTGCTCGGGCACGGCCGCCATCGCTGGCTATCCACAAATCAGAACTCCGCGTGCAGGCGCGCGCCGAGCACCGAGACCGGACCGCGGTCGCGGTTATAGGCGGGATTGACGATGAACTGGTAATCGAACGTCACGTTCCAGCCGAATAGCGGAAAGTCGTAATAGCTCTCGATGATTTTCTCGAGGCCGGGGTTCGGCAATCGGCCGTCGCCGACCAAGAGGCCGAGACCGCCGGCGTTGAGGAAAGCTTCGTGCGCACTCGAAATGCCGTTGACGATGCCGGCTAGTCCGAACGTATCGTTCGGGCGTCCCCATTGCTTGCCGGTGAGCGCCAAGCCGGCCGCCACCGTGCGATCGATGTCGGTGTATTCGTAGGTTTCGACGTTGCCGTTCGCCATGCCGACGCGGGCAAAGACACCGAGATCGGACGTGATCTCCTGTTCGAGGTTCATGGCGATGCCGCCCCGGCTTCGATATTGGCGTACCGCGGCAATGTCAGCCGGGCCGCCGGTCGTCTGCGCCAATTGGACTGCGTCATTGTACGTGCCCATGCGGCCGCGGCTGAGAAAGCCGGTGACCGCCAACTTGCCGGGATGCCCCCAAAGTTGGTAGCGGCGCTCGATTTCGCCGATCCACTGAAATTGGCCGAAGCTCTGGTCCAGCTCGGTACTGTTCGGGACTGCCGACAGATCGAAAAGGCCACCGCGCAACGTCCAATTGCCCTGGTACCATTCGGCCGCGGCGCCGTAGGTATAACCCCAGGCGTCCGCGGCATAATCGAATGAGCCGGTGTCGATCAAAGCCCAGTTCAAAAAGTCCTTATGCGGGTTTTGAGCATATTTGTTTGTATCGAAGACGTCGGCGACCGAGAATTTACCCGCCGTAATCACCAGACGGTTCGCGGTCTGCGAGCCGGCGAATTGAGTTCTGATCCGCATCCACTTTCAAGCTGTCGCCACCGAGATCAATCGTCTGCCTGATAAAAGTTTTTTGGATACGCGGATAGGGCACTGACGTTCCGATTTTGAATGCAGCGCCATTGACGTAGCCGGCGACGCCGACGGCATCGCTCAAGCCAAAGCCCTGGCCGAGTTCCGGATCGATCCAGAGCTCGGCGCCTTGCCAAAGCTTGACGCCAGCAGAAACCGCGATGTTCAGGCTTTCGCGCCCGGCGTTCGAGTCGAGACTGTTCTGGCCGTGATACGGTGCGCGAAACGGGGCCGCGTATTGGCCGACGAACGTCGTCTGGGCATGAACGGCGAACCAGTCGAGATCGAGCGCCGCTGGTCCCTTGGCGACGAGTTGCGGATCGATGCCGTCGCGGCCGAGGCGGTAATCGAGGCCAAGGCGCAAACTCTGAACGGCGAGATCGGAATCGAACCGTTGCGCCGCGGTCGGAAAATCCACGGCGCGTGAAGCGTAGCCGGTATAGAGATATTCGAGCCGGGCGATCCAATTCGGCGTCAGTGCGAGTTCGACGCCGGCGCCGACCGCGCCGCCGACCCGCGGCTGCATGAATAGCGTCTCGGTGTCGCCAGGCTGCACTGTGCCGCCGGCGGGCGTGCCGGCAATTTGCGTCCGGGTGAACTGGTCGTAGCTGTAGGCGAAGCCGCCCGTTGCGTAGAACAGCCAATTGCCGGGCGCGTACCCGATGCGGCCGCGCACGGTGCCGGAGAATTCGACCTGGTCCTGGTAGCTTGCCTGGCCGATTTGCGATGAGGAGATCGCCTGGCTGCCGGAGAGCGTATTCGGAAACGAAACGTCAGCCTCGACGCCAAGAACGACACGCGACGGCAACATGTAATTGTATCCGGCCTGAAGACCGAGCGCGTAGCTCCCGGTTCCCTCAAAGCCATCATAGGGGTTAAAGAAATCAAGTGAGCCATTGAGGCTTGGCGCTGTCCCTCCGCCCTGCGTCGCCGACCAATTCGACCAGCCGGTCGCATAGCCGAGATGGCCGCCGACATAGAGTCCGGTCCAATCGAAGGCGGCGGCGGGCGCCGGCGCTTTCGTCGGCGGAGCCTTCGTGATCATGATGCCGGAATTGGCGGCGGCCGCCCGACCGGCGCTCATCAATGCAACGCCAACAACAGCCCCCGCGACGAACCTGTTCACCGCATCCCCGCCGACACGCCGCCCATTCTCGGCGGTCTATGTGACACTGAAATTTTGCGCGGGACTCTTCGCCAGTCCCGTCGCTGATCTCCATAGCCGAGCCGCAGCCTTTTCGCGACGACGGTGCTACCTCCGGCCCCAGACGCGCTCTCGACGAATATAGCCTACCCCCCTATACTAATGACCAGCCCAGCCCAACCCGCCCCCAGGAAAAGCACGATGAGCCATACCATTCGCGAGAAAACCAAGCTTCTTGCCCGCGTCCGGCGCATCCGCGGGCAGGTTGAAGCCATCGAGCGCGCGCTCGAATCCGAGGTCGGGTGCGCCGACGTGCTCCAAGTCATCGCCTCGGTGCGGGGTGCGGTGAACGGACTGATGGCGGAGGTGATCGAGGATCATATCCGCTGTCACGTCAGCGCGCCCGCCCTCGCAGCCAGCGAACGCGCCGAAGGCGCGGACGATCTGATCGAGGTCGTGCGCGCCTACCTGAAATGACCGGCGCAGAGGTGAGGGACCGATCATGATGGACGCCCTTCCAGCGACCCACAATCACGTCTTCCTCGGCGAAGGCCACGAGCAAAACGAGCGACGCACCTGGATGGTGATTGCGCTGTGCACCGTCATGATGATTGCGGAGATCGTCGGAGGGTTCGCCTTCGGCTCGATCGCGCTCGTCGCCGATGGATTGCACATGTCGACGCACGCCAGCGCCCTCCTCCTCGCCGCGCTGGCCTATAGCTACGCGCGCCGCCACGCCAACGATGAGCGATTCAGCTTCGGCACCGGCAAATTGGGCGATCTCGCAGGCTTCACCAGCGCCATTGTGCTCGCGATGATCGCGCTGCTCATCGGCTACGAAGCCGTCACGCGCTTCATCTGGCCGGTCGCGATCAGCTTCAACGAAGCGATCCCGATCGCCGTGCTCGGTTTGGTGGTCAATGTCGCCAGTGTTTTTCTCCTCAGCGGCGGCCATCATCATGATCATCACGGCCATTCCCATGGCGGCCATGAAACCAGCCAACATGCCGGTCATGAGCACGACCACGAAGAGGCTCATTATCTGCAAACCAGCGCGGGCCCGATGACGCTCGAAATATTCGAAGACGGCGTGCCGCCGCGCTTTCGGCTATCGGTGCCGGGCAAGGACCTCTCCGCGGACGACGTGACCGTCGAAACCGAACGCTCCGATGGCGCGCGCCAGGTCTTCGCCATGACGGCGCGCGGTGGCTATCTGGAATCGATCGACGACATTCCGGAGCCGCATGCCTTCACGGTTCGCGTGTCTCTCGATCGCGGCCGCGACATCCATACCGTCGCGTTCGCCGAACACGAGCACGCGCACGGCGCGGCGCAGCGCGACAACAACATGCGCGCGGCCGTTATTCATGTGCTGGCGGACGCGGCGGTTTCCGTGCTCGTCATTGTCGGCCTGTCGCTGGGACGGTTTCTCGGCTGGGCGTGGATGGATCCCCTCGCCGGCCTTGTCGGCGCCCTTGTCATCGCCGCATGGTCCTACGGTCTTGTTCGCGATACCGGCGCCATCCTGCTCGACATGAATCCCGATCGCGGCATGGCGGAGCGCATGCGCGCGATGATCGAGACCGACGGTGATCGGTTGACCGACTTGCATCTGTGGCGGCTTGGTCCCGGCCACTTGGGCGCGATCTTGTCGGTCGCGACGCGACAGCAGCGCGGACCGCAATATTATCAGTCGCTGCTCGGCCGATTTCGCGCCCTGTCGCACGTGACGGTCCAAGTCCTGCGACAATGATGGAGTAACACTGACGGCGCGCGAGCGCCGCCCCCTTGATGCAGGTCAAGGCAGCTGCTGACCATGCAAGATAATTTGCCCAAAGGTGAATTTTGCACCGTGGTCAGGCACTCATCTCACTTAACCGGCGGTGGACGAATTTGGTCGGGGCAGCTTTGGCGCTCATAGCTCCGTAACGGTGAAGCAAATGCATGATGCGGTGGTTAAATCGCGTCGCCAACTGCAGCTAAAGACCGGCGCCGAAGAGCTTCATGCTTTGAGCGAGCTTGCAGCGGAGCCGGCCTGCCAAAGACTTCAATCGAGCATCGCCGGGCTTGCCTACGATGAAGCGGCTCGACGCTTGAAGATATATGGACTCAATCTCATCACTCGCGAGCGAAAGCCTACGATTCTCCAGGAAATCTGGAGCCGGGCAAAGAATCCCCTCAATGCCTTGCTGCTGACTTTGGCGATCGTCTCCTTTTCGCTGGGTGATGCGCGGGCCGCCATCGTCATTATCCTGATGGTCTTCCTCTCAGTCATAACGGCGTTCATCCAAGAGCATCGCTCGAACGAGGCGGCGGCACGGCTGCGCGCAATGGTGAAAACAACGGCGAGCGTGAGGCGACGAGCCCCAGCCGGCGAGTTTGTGGAGATCCCGATCGAAACTTTGGTTCCGGGAGACATCGTGCGTCTCTCGGCTGGAGACATGATCCCGGCTGATCTGCGCCTACTGGAGGCCAAGGATTTATTCGTCAACCAATCCGCTTTGACCGGCGAGGCGATGCCGGCCGAAAAGTATGCGCACGCCTGTGATCAACGTATCGACGATCCTTTCGATCTACCCAATGTTTGCTTTATGGGAGCGAATGTCGTCAGCGGATACGCCACCGGCATTGTCGCGCGCACCGGCCGGCAAACGTTTTTTGGGCAGCTCGCGGACGAAATAGCGCGAAGGCGCATCCCCACTGCATTCGATCAGGGCGTCAATCGTTTCACCTTGTTGATGATACGCTTCATCGTCGTGATGGGCCCACTGGTCTTTCTCATCAACGGATTGACCAAACACGACTGGATCGAGGCGCTCTTGTTTGCGGTGGCGGTTGCCGTTGGCCTCACCCCCGAAATGCTGCCGATGATTGTCACCGTCAATCTGGCCAAGGGCGCGACCGCCATGGCGCGCGCCAAAGTCATCGTCAAACGGCTTCACGCCATTCAGAATCTTGGGGCCATGGACGTCTTGTGCACCGACAAGACCGGCACGCTGACACAAGATCGAATTATCCTGAAAAGGCACCTCGACATCCGCGGCGAGGAATCGGAACGCGTTCTGCAATATGCCTATCTGAACAGTCACTTTCAGTCTGGCCTGAAAAATCTTCTCGATGTTGCCGTACTTGAGCACGTCGACATGCACAAAACCCTCGCGATCGACGAGGGTTTCATCAAGATCGACGAAATACCTTTCGATTTCTCACGGCGACGGCTCTCGGTCGTCGTCGCGCATGGTCACGATAAACACATCCTCATTTGCAAGGGAGCGGTCGAGGAGATATTCGCAGTCTCCACCCAATACGAGATCGACGGCGCGACCGGTCCGCTCGACGCGAGCCACTTTGCGACGGCGACGGACGAGATGGTCGCACTCAATGAAGACGGATTTCGCGTTGTGGCCGTCGCCTACAAGGAAATCGAGAGTCCGAAAAGCTCGTACTCGATCGCGGACGAGAGCGGACTCACGCTTGTCGGTTACATCGCTTTTCTCGATCCGCCCAAAGACAGCGCCCGCGAAGCGATTGCCGCCCTGGCCGCCAAGGGCGTGCAGGTGAAAATTCTGACCGGCGACAACGCCGTCATCACCCGCAAAATCTGCCGGGAAGTGCAGATCGACGCAGGCGACATTCTCCTCGGCAATCAGATTGAGCAGATGAACGATCAAGATCTCGCCGTCGCCGCCGATCGCACGACTGTTTTCGCAAAACTCTCGCCCGGGCAGAAGGAGCGAATTGTCAGGGCTCTGCATCTGAAGAGCCATGTGGTTGGCTTTCTCGGCGACGGCATCAACGACAGTCCAGCCCTGAAGGCTGCCGACGTCGGCATTTCAGTCGATACGGCGGTCGATATCGCGAAGGAATCTGCAGACATCATTCTGCTGGAGAAAAGTCTGCTGGTCCTTCAGCGGGGCGTCATCGAAGGGCGGAAAATCTTCGGGAATATCACGAAGTACATCAAGATGGGCGCAAGCTCGAACTTCGGCAATATGTTCAGCGTGCTTGGCGCCAGCTTGTTCTTGCCATTTCTGCCGATGGCGCCGATCCAGGTGCTCACCAACAATTTGCTCTACGACTTCTCCCAAACGGCAATTCCGACCGATAATGTCGACGAGGAGTATATCGCCAGGCCGCGCCGCTGGGACATCAGCAACATCTTCAAGTTCATGGTATTCATCGGACCGATCAGCTCAATCTTCGATTACGCCACCTATGGGATGATGCTCTATGTCTTCCATGCATGGAACAATCCGTCGCTGTTTCAGACTGGATGGTTTGTTGAGTCGCTTCTGACGCAAACGCTCATTATTCATATTATCCGCACCGCGAAGATACCGTTTATCGAGAGCAGGGCCAGCGCAGCGCTGATCGCCACGACAATTCTGATTTGTTTCGTCGGCATAACATTGCCGTTTACCTGGGCCGGCGATGCGCTCGGCTTCACGCCACTGCCTCGGCTCTATTGGCCGCTCGTTGCCGCCATGCTGCTGAGCTATGCGGTTCTCACTCACCTGGTGAAGCAGTGGTTTGTTCGGCGGTGGGGCATGTGAGAACGCCGCCCATTATCGGTTGAGCCCCGCCATCTTCGCGCACTGTCGCATGTGACGGTCCAAATTTCTTCAACAATGACACGGTAGCAGCGTTGCTGATGGCGGCGTTCAAACTCCGCGTGAAGCCGCGGACCCGAAAGATTGGCGATGGGCTACCTGCAGTGAGCGTACGTCGCAGTCAGCGGCGCGCGTGGAATCCGCTTGACCTGTTCCGCTTGCGCCCCCAAGATTGTTAGCGGTGGTTCCCGCAAGGGATCAAAAGGGAACGCGGTGCGTGTGCTCTTGCACGCAACGCCGCGGCTGCCCCCGCAACTGTAAGCGGAGAGCCTTCGACCAATATTGCCACTGGGAGATCTAACGCTCCTGGGAAGGCGGTCGAAGACAGCGACCCGCGAGCCAGGAGATCTGCCACCAGCAACGGTCACGCGCGAGCGCGTCGGGCGGGGTGTCCTGGCGTAAACGCTAAGTAAGGTTGTCGCACGCTTGCTGCCGAAGGCGAAGGCAGGGCGCGAGACGGCCAAAATCGCGGTGACGGGTCCGTTTTCGCCGTTGGGGCGTGGCGTGTTGCCTGTCATCATCAGCGGCCGCAATCGCGGCTGCTCTCACCTGTTCGTTTCGCTTCTCCTCTCGACATCGACGATCGCGATAGCTGCTATTGCCGGGCCAAGTGCCGGTATTGCGCAAACGGCCACGCCGGTCGAGCAATCCAACGCGCCTCCACCGCCGAAAGCGCAGGATCAAGGCGAGCTTCCGCAAATCAAGGTGTCGCCGGCGAGCCGCGGCAAAGTCAAAAAGCCTCATCCCGAGTCCGCCGCCGCGACCGCACCAAGTACGAGAGAAACGCCTGAGCCACCGCCGGCACCGGCTCTCACCGGAATTCCCATAACGCCGCTCAACGCCGTTGCCGTAAGCGCGAGCCGGCTTGGGCTCCCCGTGATCGAGACGCCGGCATCGGTCGACATCGTCACGAAACAGACGATGCAGGACCAAGGCTTTCGCACCACCACCGACACTGCGCAAGGCGCTGCCGGGGTATTGGCCGGCAATTCCGCCGGCGCTCCGGCGAACTTCTCGATGCGGGGCTTCTCCGGCTCCCAGGTGAACACACTCTACAACGGCATTTGGACAGGTCCCTCAGACATCACTTCGCGCTGGATGGATACGTCCGATCTCGATCAAGTGGAGTTCCTGAAAGGTCCGTCCTCGTTGATGTCGGGCCTCAATGCGGTCGGCGGCGCAGTCAACTATGTGAGCAGGCAGCCGACAGCTGGACCGATCCATAACGAGGCCGATCTTTCGTTCGATTCACAGGGTTCGGTCCGCTCGCATCTCGGGTCTGGCGGCAGCACCCCCGTTCAGGGCCTCGATTATCGCTTCGACGCCAGCGGGTCTAAGCTGGACAGCTTCATCGATGGCGATTTCCGCGATCTGACGGGGCTGGCCGGGCAACTGAACTATCACGCGACGAACAACTTCATGGTGTTCGGGGCCGTAGACTACAAACAGGACTCTGGCCACGCCTATTGGGGCACGCCACTCGTTCCGGTCTCGTTTGCGGGGCCTCATGCGGTCAGCGGTGTCGTCTCGGGCACGGCGATCAATACGTTTGATGGCTCAGTGCTTGGACCGCTGACGGTCGACTCCCGCACGCTGACGACCAATTACAACGTGGCCGACAATGCGACTGGCGCCCGGGAATTGTGGTTGCGCAGTGGATTTGAGTGGACGCCGCTGAACAACGTCACGATCAAAAATCAGATTTACTACTATGGGGCCAAGCGAAACTGGCTGGATAGCGAGACCTACGCCTTCAACAACGACACGATGATGATCGACCGTGATCGCTTCTTTGTGACGCATAATCAACACGTGGTCGGCGACAACACCGACTTCACCTGGGATTCGCAGATATTCGGCATGGAGAATTGCTTCGCCGCTCAGCTCCAGTTGAGCAAGAACTGGATCACCTTCGTGGAGGAGGGCAACCCAGATGCTTATCCGTACGACTCGGTCACCGTCATCGATCCAATCTCAGGACTTTACGGTCCCGAATTCCCCGACGTCAGAAACAGTCGGCTCACCGATATCGCCGGATCATTCGAAGACCGTCTCAAAATCACGTCCGCGCTCAGCCTAATCGGCGGCGTGCGCGTGGACGACTACACGCTCGCCCGGGACGGTTCAAACTTCGATGGCACGATCCCGATCGGTCAGCCCTTCACCCAGACCTGGAAGCCGGTGTCCTATCGCGCGGCCTACACCTACGAACCGATCAAGGATCTGATGTTCTACAGCATGTATGCGACGGCCTACGATCCTGCGGTCGCCGCTGTATTCTCCGTGTCGCCCGGCAACTCGTTGCAATTGACGAGTTCCCGCATCTACGAAACCGGCGCCAAGCAGCGGTTTTGGGATAATCGAGCCGAGTGGACAGTATCGCTTTACAACATCGTTCAACGAAATGTCTTCGTGCCGATCAGCACGACAGCAGACGATGTCGCCGGCGAAGTCGCGTCCAAAGGCGTCGAGGTGGCCGCCGCTGTCAGTCCGATCCAGGGCCTGAAACTATGGGGGAATGCCGCCTTCACCCATGCGCGATTCGCCAATTTCGACGCCTGGACCGGCAACGCGCCGCCGAACGTAGCTCCAGTGATCATCAATGCCGGAGCATCCTATCGTTTCGATCATTGGCGATGGCCGGTCGAGTTCGGCGGCTCAGTGCGTCATGTCGGAAACCGCTTTCTCGAACCGGACGATCTCACGACCCTGGATGCGTATACTACCGCGGACGCGTATGCGTTCGTGGATATCCCGGGGAGGGATATTGCGCAGCCCGAAATCGAGAATTTGCGCATCACGTTCCGCGTGCGCAACCTGACAAACGTCGTCTATGCGGCGTGGTCCGATACGACCTACCCGGACCAGATACTTCTCGGCACGCCTCGTACCTATGAGGTTGCCGCTTCTGCCAAATGGTGAGCACTAAAGTCAGTATGAAGGCGCTTATTCTACTTCATCGCTGGCTCGGCGTGGCCTTCTGCCTGCTGTTTGGTATGTGGTTTGCATCCGGCATTGTGATGCACTTCGTACCGTTTCCAGCATTCACGGAAGCGGAGCGCTTGGCCGGACTGGCGCCCATCGACCGCGCGAGCATCAAGTACGGGCCCGTGGACGCGCTCGAAGCAAGCGGCATCAGCGACGCCGCACGTATCCGATTAATACAACGTGGCGATGGCCCGGTCTATTTGATCCGGGGATCAACCGCCACGGCCGCTCTCCATGCAGCCGATCTTTCTGACGCAGCGGTGCGATCGCGACGGCTGGCGCTGGCTATCGCGACAGACTACGCGGCCAATCGCAAATGGGCCACCGCAGCAGCAAAAGCCTTCGGCCCAGCCGCTTATGATCAATGGACGGTGCCCGACGGATTTGATGTGCACCGTCCCCTGTACCGCGTTGCGCTCAATGATGCGGCCGGTACTGATCTCTACGTGTCATCGACGACCGGCGAAGTGGTACTGAAGACCAAGCGTCGGCAGCGGATATGGAACTATGTCGGCAGCATCGCACACTGGATTTATCCGGCTGCGCTACGCAGTCATCCGATGGCATGGAGCCGGCTGCTGTGGTGGCTTTCTTTCCTTGCGTTAATTGGCGCCAGCGCCGGCGCCACGATTGGCACAATGCGCCTCGGCGCCGACGGTTGGCGTCTCTCGTCGCCTTATCGCGGTTGGCACGCTTGGCATCACTGGCTCGGCCTGTGCTGTATGCCGTTCGTGCTATCGTGGATATTCAGCGGTTGGTTGTCGATGGACAATGGCCGATTGTTTTCTCAAGGACAGGTCACGGCGGCGGAAACCGCAGCCATTGCCGGCTCGCCAGCCTGGAGTGCCTTATCGACGAATGAATCTCAACGGATCGCTCCGCGAGCGAAGGAAGTTGAATGGTTCGCTTTCGCTGGCCGGATCTACCGACGGGAGCGAATAGCATTAACCATCCAACGGATGGCCATAGCCGCCCCGTCCGGCGATATGACATCGCGCGCTCGCGAGTTTCTTGAAATCGACGAATTAAGTGCGGCCGCGAAGCATCTCGCGCGCTCGTGCGACGCGCCTTTCCTCGTCGATGGCGGTGACGCCTATGCGCCCGTCCCGACGATGCCCAAAGCACCAGTCTTTCGCGTGGTATGCGGTGACGACTGGTTTCAAGTCGATGGCGCCAGCGGTGCCCTGCTGGAAAAACTCGACTCCTCGCGTCGCGCGTACCGCTGGCTTTATAGCACGCTGCATACGTTCGACGTTCCAGCATTGAAAGCGCGTCCCACCCTCCGCACCGCGCTGATTATCACGCTGTGCACGCTGGGGTTCGCATTTAGCCTCTCCGGCGTGTGGATTGCTGGCCAACGGCTGCGCTTGCACCTCTCATCGCTGCGATGACAAATTACACTTGTCGCAGGTCATGAGGTCCTCAGAACTTCTTCGACACGCCGAGGAAGTAGCCGCGGCGCGGACCGTATTGCGGCGCGAACACGCCGATACCGCTGCCGTCGCGGATGAGATAAACCTGATCGGCGACATTGATGACGTCGAAACGCACCGTCATGGGCTTCGGATCGCCGGGCAGCAGGAAGTCGCGCGCGATGCCCACGTTGAACTGTTCGTACGACGGCACGGTGTCGATATTGGCGTCGCCGTCGCGCAGCCCGCTGCCGTAGATCATGTCGGCCGAGAGCCGGATGCCGCACAGAGAACCCCATTGCGACCACCAATGGTCCGCCGCAGCCGGCCGCGCGCTGACCAAATATTCCCCGGGACTCGCCGGCCGATCACAGAATTGATAGGAGGCGCCGGCTGACCCGGTCCAGAATTGCGAATGATCGGTATAGACCCAGTGCGTCTGCAGGTACTGAAACTCGGTCAGGCCGCCGAGATCGGCGAGCGGCGTTGTATTGTCGAAGAGAAATTGGTTCGAGATCGGATTCGTCGCTCTCTGCTGCGCCCAGGCGAGATTGCCGTAGGCCTGAAAGCCGCCGTCCTTGTATTTGGCGGATAGCTCGATGCCGTAATTCTCGCCCTCTTCGTAGTTGAAGGCTGTCAGCACGTAAGCCGCGCCGAACTGGCCGTCGTCGATCAGGTTCTTGGCGTGCTTGTAATAGGCGTCGAGGCCCATTTCGAGTCCGGGTAGGATCTGCTGCACCACGCCGACGTCGTAGACGTCGGCGCGCTCCGCCTTGACCGGATCGTTCAGCATCACGCTCGGCTGCTGTGTGGTGTTCTGGTAAAGGGCGAGATTGGTCGGCGCCGCAAGCACCTGTTCGGGCGGCGTGAAGGTCCGCGCGTAGCCGGCATGGAACGTCGTGGTGTCGAACGGCTTCCAGGTGAGGTTGACGCGCGGGCTGAGCTGGTTTTCGCTCATATATTGCCAATATTGATCGAAGCGCAGCCCGGTATTCAGCGTGAGCTGCTTGGTCAGCCGCCATTCGTCCTGCAGGTACGCGCCGACCGTGTAGCCGACCAGACTGCTTGGATCGACCACGGTGAACGGCGCATCCACCGGATCGCCCATATTGTCGAGCGGCTCCAGCGTGTTGGTGTTGGTCACTTGCGTCTTTTCGGTGCGCAGGATGAAGCCGCCGCGCAACGTGTGCGCGCTGTTGACGAGGTAGGACGCGTCGCCGGTCACGCCATTCGAAAACGAAGAGCGGTAAACGTCCGAAGCCACGCCGTTGAAGATGATGTCGCCGATCGGATCGGGCAAGAAATGAACGCTACTGTAGCGCGTGAAGTATGACAACTGAACGTCGGCGCCGTTGATCGAGCGTTGCAAGGCCGCGACGCCGAAATAGTTGCGCTCGATCTGGTTCTCATTGAGCTGCGAGGAGTTGAAGTCGGAGATGCCGTAGGCGCTGAAATTCGGCGTCTGACCGGGGCTGTTCGGAATCTGGAACTTGCCGACCGAAGCGCCGGTAATCAGGCTCAGGCGCGTGTAGGGGTCAATGATCGTGGAGACGTAGCCGAAACCGTTCTCCTGCTCGGTATGGTCGTGGATCGCGCTCCAGGCGGCCGTCGGATTCTCCAGGCCGATATTGCTTTCGAACCAGCGTCCGGTGAAGAAGTATTGGGTCTGCCCGACGGTGCCGCCGTATTGCAAACTCGGCGTCAGCGTTCCCCGGCTGCCGCCGTAGATGCCGGCCGTGCCGGTGTTGTTGAACGCATCGGTGCGCGTGGTGATGTCGAGCACGCCCGAGGTGCGCAGTCCGTATTGCGCCGGCAGCGCTCCGGTAATCAATGAAACATTGCCGATCAGTGCGGAGTCGAGAAAGGTGCCGAAGCCGCTGACGCCGTCTGGCAACATGATGCCGTTGATGCGGATCTGCACGTTGGCGTGCTCGTTGCGCACATGGAAATTGCCGCTCGCCGCAAAATCCTGTGAAATGCCGGGCGCCTGCAACACCACCTTCTCAAGTGTCGCATTGGTCCCTTGCGGCAGCGCCGCGATCGCGTCATGGCTGATCGTTGTCGGCGCGGTGCCAATCGGAGCATAGATGGTGTTGAGGCCCTGGTTAAGGGTGTTCGACGTCGTGGCGAGCCGTTCGGCCGCCGAAATCGGCGGCACGGTGCGGGCCGGCGCCGCGACAATGCGATGGGGCGCCACCCGCGGCTTTGCCGGAACCTTCTTGGCCGCCCTCACGGTGAGCTGGGGGAGAGTAACTTGCGCATATGTCGCTGCGGTGGAAACCGTCAATGCGAGCAGTGCGGAACCACTCAGGAGATATGCACGACAGGTACGATAAGAACTTGCACGATAGGCACGAACAAACATGACACCCGCCCTTGATAACAACGCATGGCAAAACCGACCGGCTCGTGAACGGGTCGCGCTGTCGCGGCGATTTGAGATGAGAAGAAAATGCCGCGTTCAAACCCGCGACCGTCGCCGGCGAACGCACGGCGACGTCGAAGGTCAGCATCGACCGAGGGTCACGCGATCGGAGGTCCGCGGGATTGGAAAGGCCCGCGTCGCGGCGCGATGAAAACAACCACGACGCTCGCGACATGCTCGACGGGCTGGGAGGCCACCGGCAGCGGCAGTTGCGGCGCCGCTGCGACGAACGAGGAACTCAGCAAAAAAATGGACGCACAGATCGCGCAATAATCGTCGGGATGGCTCGGCGAGCGATTGGCCGGGCTCGGCTGCGCATGACCGGCGGCCGACGATGCGACCGGCGTGGCGGCGGCGGTGCCGTAGCCAAAAATATCCTCGCGATGGATGTGGCCGAAGGACAGGACGAGCTGAACCGCAAGCGCAAACAACGCCAGCCGGCCGCCAAATATCCTGTTCGCCCTGAACCACCGCATCAAGCGAACCCACACCCCTTGAACAAAGCTCGCAACGCTAGTGTAATGTTATAGTATAACGTTTTGCAAGGATGTGATTGCAACCGTCAACATGCGCAGTTGCGGTGTACGCTGGGTGATGCGCCCCCCGCGATACCGAGCGTCACGCTTCACTTGGCCAAAGCAGCGGCGAGCGTTGTCGCGTTATGGCGCATGAGATCAATGTAGGTCGGCGCCGGCCCGTCCGCTCCGGTCAGCGCGTCAGAATACAAGGTACCACCGATCGCTGCTCCCGTTTCATTGGCAATCCGTTTCAAGACGACCGGATCGGCAACATTCTCCAGGAACAAGTTTTTGCTTCTCTGCTGGCGGATTTTCTCGATGATGGCGGCGAGGTCTTTTGCCGACGGTTCGGCGTCGTCCGATATGCCTTGCGGCGCGTCGAACTTGATACCGTAGGCGTCCTCGAAATAGCCGAAAGCCCTGTGGCTCGTTACGACGCGGCGACGATCTGGGGGGATTTTTGCAATGGCAGCTCTGATATCGCGATCGAGCGCCGCGAGCTCGATCAGATAGGCGGCAGCGTTCGTCTCGTAGACGGCCTCGTTCGCCGGGTCGGCGGCAATCAGCCCATCGCGGATATTGGCGATGTAGGTCATCGCGTTTGCGACCGATTGCCAAGCGTGCGGGTCGACTCGATCGCGCCCCACAATAGCGTCCCGCGGTTTAATTCCTTTCGTCGCAACGATGATGCGAGCCTTCGTGCCGGAGGCTGCGATCAAACGGTCGAGCCAGCCTTCGAGGCCCAATCCGTTGACGACAACCACATTCGCGTCCGCGACCTTCTTGGCATCGGCGGGAGACGGCTCGAAGACATGAACGTCGCCGTTGGGGCCGACGAGCGCACTGACCTCCACGCGATCGCCGCCGACATTTTTCACGAGATCGCCGAGGATCGAGAAACTCGCGACAACTTTCAGCTTCTCCTGTCCGCGGGCCGGACCAACGGCGAACAGCGCGGCAAGGGCCGCACCGGCGATCAGGCTTCGCTTGGTCAGCATGGCTATCATCCCGATTGCCGTCTGAAACGGTTGCGCTTGGCCTCCGGCCAAACCATCCGAGCATTCACCCGGACGAGAAGGAGCCGGACAGGGTGTTGGTCACCCCAAAGGGGTTTACCGGGCGGCACCGCTTATACGTAATGTTATAATATTACATATACAACACGTCGCGGCCATTCGTCCGCTCACTTATTGGGGTCTGAGCCGTTTGCCCATTAACGGCCCGTTCCAATCTTCGTCGAATCGCAACCCCTGGCGTGCTAAAGGGCCGCCGAACCGCGCATTTGCCGCACTGAAAACGACCGCGGCCCAGGACCGAGCAGCATGTCGGCCACGACCACCAACGGACCGGACCCTCGCGCGCAGGCGCTCGTGGCCTCGTATGTGCGCGCCGGCTATGCGCAGATTGAGCCGCCTGCCCTGCAGCCGGCCGAGCCGTTTCTCGACCTTTCCGGCGAAGACATCCGCCGCCGGATGTTTCTCACCAGCGATCCCGATGGCCGGGAATTGTGCCTGCGTCCCGATCTCACCATTCCGGTGTCGCGCGAATATTTGCACTCCCCGGAGGCAGGCCAGGCTGCAGGGTTCTGCTACCTCGGCGCCGTTTTCCGCCACCGCGAAGGGGCAGCGGCGGAATTTCTGCAAGCCGGTATTGAATCCTTCGGCCGGCACGACAAGGCCGCGGCCGACGCCGAGATGCTCGCCCTCGGTCTTGAAGCCACCATGCAGTACGGCCTGACCGCGCCCGAGATTCGCATGGGCGACGTCGGGCTCTTTTGCGCGTTCATCGAAGCGCTCGATCTCGCGCCGGCGTGGCGCCGCCGTCTGGTGAAGGATTTCAATCGGAAGTCTTCGCTGGCGCACGATCTCGATCAACTCACGCTTGCCGCCGCCAATGGACCGCCGGAATACCAGGGCGTGCTCGCGGCTCTTGCGGGCTCCGATCCCAAGGCCGCGCATCATCTGGTCACCGATCTCCTGTCGATAGCCGGCATCGCTGCGGTCGGCGGCCGCTCGGTCGCCGAAATCGCCGACCGCTTCCTCGAACAGGCCGCGCTCAACGCGCCGACCCGGCTGCCGCGGGAGAAACGCGCCCTGATCGAACGCTTCCTTTCCGTGCGCGGCGATCCGGATGAAGCCGCCGGCGAATTGCTCGCGCTCGCTTCCGACGCCAACATTTCGATCGACCCCATCGTCGATCTCTTCGAAACCCGGACCGGCTTTCTCGCCGCACGCGGCGTCGACGTGCGCACCATTCAATTCTCGACCGCGCTCGGGCGCGGCTTCGACTACTACACCGGTTTCGTGTTCGAACTGCACGACGCCCGCGCGAAAAGCCCGCTGGTCGCCGGTGGCCGGTACGACGGACTGCTCACGCGCCTCGGCGCCCGCGATCCGATCCCCGCGGTTGGTTTCGCCGCCTCGATCGATGAACTGGCAGCATGCGGAGCCGCCTCGTGAGCGCGCCGCTGATCCTTGCCGTTCCGTCGAAAGGCCGCCTGCAGCAGAATGCCGAGGCCTTCTTCGCGCGCTCCGGCCTCGAACTCGTGAAGCCGCGCGGCGTGCGCGATTATCGCGGCACCGTTGCGGGCTTCGATGGCGTCGAGGTGGCCTATCTCTCCGCAGCGGAGATCACCAGCCAGCTCGCTCAGGGCGCCGTCCATCTCGGCATCACCGGCGAAGATCTGGTGCGCGAGATGATTCCGCTATCCGATAAACGCGTCGTGCTGATAACGGGCTTGGGCTTCGGCTTTGCCAACGTGGTCGTTGCGGTGCCGCAGGCCTGGATCGACGTCCGTAGCATGGCGGACCTCGACGATGTCGCAACCGCATTCCGGTTCAAGCACGAGCGCAAGATGCGGCTCGCGACCAAATACGCCAATCTGACGCGCGGCTTCTTCGCCGAGCACGGACTGGTCGATTATCGCATCGTCGAAAGTTCAGGAGCCACTGAAGGAGCGCCAGCGGCCGGCACCGCCGAACTTATCGTCGATATCACCACGACGGGCGCCACCTTGGCGGCGAACGCGCTGAAGGTGATCGACGACGGCGTGATCTTGCGGTCCCAGGCCAATCTCGTCGCTGCACGGGGGGCGGCGTGGGACACGGCGCAGCGCGAAACCGCGCGCCTTCTCCTCGATCGCATTGCTGCGCAAAAGCGCGCCGCAAGGTTTTGCGAAGTGCGCACCCGCTTTGCCGGCCTCAACGATACGCTGCTCGCCGAGGCTCGCGAGAGATTCGGCGTTGAAGCGCCGTTCGGCGGTCCGACCTCCTCGGGCATGCTCACGCTGCACTGCCCGCCCGGGCACGTGCACGCGCTTGCGAGCTTTTTGCGCGAGCACGGCGCTGCCGCGGTCTCGGTCGCGGCACTGGATTATGTCTATACCCGCGAAAATCCGCTTTACGCCAAGCTGGCCGCCGAGCTGGACGCCTCGCAATAACGGCCCATACGATTGCGGCGAACCGCGGTGACGCGCGGCGGTAGCAAACCGGCACCCACGCAAAAGCTCCCATTGGCACGATCGCGCCGCGCCAATATGATTTTCGAATGACGAGCCTCTTTGCGCTCGCTTCGACGTTCTCAACTCAAGATCCAAGGAGGATGCATGCCCAGTCGCGCTTTCGTCGCGTACTCGGTCGCAGCCGCGATTGCCGGTTTCATCACGCCTCTTAAAGCGCAGGAAAGCGCCGCGAGCTATCCGTCGCGACCAATTGAATTCGTCGTGCCGTTTGCGGCCGGCGGTTCGGCGGACGTCATCGCCCGCATGGTGACGCAAGTTGTGGCGGCAAATTGGAAGCAGCCCGTGGTGGTACAGAACAAGCCGGGTGCCACTGGCGCGGTGGCCTCGGAATACGTGGCGCGCGCGGCGCCTGATGGCTACACATTATTGCTGGCGACCGGCTCCACGCACGCGGTATTGCCCGCCTATCGGCACGATCTGAGTTACGACACCGTCACCAGCTTCGCGCCGGCGACGCTGGTTGCCACGTTTCCAAACATGCTCGTGGTCAATCCGCGCAAGGTTCCAGCCAAGACCGTGGCCGAGTTGATCACTTACCTCAAGGAACACCCCGGGCAACTGAACTATTCGTCGACCGGCGCGGGCGGGTCGGTGCATTTCACCGCCGAGCTGTTCAAGCTCATGACACACACCGAGATGACGCACGTACCCTACAAGGGCGGCGGGCCAGCACTGAGCGATCTTCTCGCCGGTACTGTCGATCTCACCTTCGACAACATGGCGACCGTGTGGCCCCAGGTGCAGCAAGGCAATCTGCGCGTGCTGGGCGTCGCCAGTCTGCAGCGAACACCGCTGGCGCCTGATGTCCCGACCATCGCGGAGACCGTTCCGGGATTCGACGCCACGACCTGGGTTGGCGTGGTGGCACCGGCCGGCACGCCCGCGCCGGTCATCGACAAGATTGCCAAGGCCTTTGCTGCAGCCGCAAAGCAAAGCGACGTCGTCAAGCAACTTGAGAGCCTCGGCGCCACGCCGGCGGGCGATACGCCTGCCGAATTCCTTCAGTTCATAAAGACCGACCGCGCCCGTTGGGAAAAAGTCGCGCAAGCCGCCCATCTTTCCGCGAAATAGGACTGATGGTTTCCAGAGCGTGAATGCGCTCCAACGGCGCACTTCCTTATACGTTCAGCCGGTGCATCTGTCCGGTTGGATAACGCGTGCCCGCCGCGGCGCCGGGTGGCGCGACGCGATCGATTTCGGCCAGATCGTCAGCCGTGAGCACGATCTCTGCGGCGCGCACGTTCTCCTCGAGGTGCTTGCGCGATTTCGCTCCGGGTATGGGTACGATGAAGGTTCCCGTCTGCGCGCCCCGGGCCATGGGCCAGGCAATGGCGAGTTGAGCAAGAGTGGCGTTCTTCTTGCGCCCGACGGCTTCGAGCGCACTGCGTAATTTCAGGTTCTGCTCGACGTTGCCGCTATGGAAGCGTGGCAGACGTGCGCGGATATCGCCGTCGGCCAAGCTCTTCGAGCTTCGGTACCTGTGCGCTCAACATCCCGCGCCCAAGCACCGCATAGGCCATCAACGCCATGCCAAGGTCCTTGCAGGCTGCCAGTTGGCCCTGCTCTTCCGCATCACGCGAAAACAGCGAATATTCCATCTGCAGCGAAGCGAGCCGATGCACGGCACTGCCGCGCCGGAGCGACTCGGCCGAGCATTCCGACAGCGATATGAAGCGTGTCTTGCCTTCCCTGATCAGTTCCACCATCGTACCGACGCTGTCCTCGACCGGCACGTTCGGATCGACACGCGACATGCAGAAGACATCGAGCGTCTCGATGCCGAGATTCTTCAGGCTGTCCTCGCAGGCTTGACGCAGATAGCGCGCATCACCGCCGCCGCGCACGGCCTCCGGCCCGCCGTCGCGCGGGCTGCCGCTCTTCGAATGAATGACGACATCATCCCGGCGGCCGCGGATCGCCTCGCGGATCAGACGATGATTGTGACCTTTGCCATAGCTCGCGGACGTATCGAGAAAATTGATTCCGAGATCGAGCGCCCGGCGGATGGTGGCGATTGACTCCGCGTCGTCGGCAGGGCCGTAGACGCCCGACATGCCGTAGCAGCCGAGACCGATCGCCGACACCATCAGATCAGTGTTGCCGAATTTGCTGCGTTTCATGCGCAACCCCAATGCCGAACCATCGCCCCACCACTAAAATAACTGCTGCAGAGCCTTGGACAACATGAAGCCATGACCCTTGGCATTCGTACAGATCAAACCGCTGGTCTCGGATTTGCACGAATAGCCCGCGTGATTCCATTGCATTCCGTAGGGCAGCACCGGCAGCGAGTCGTCCCGCGTCGTGTCACCATGACAGATTCTGACGGCAAAATTATCATTCTCGCCGATCGCAAATGCGTCACCCCACGAGAACTGACAATCTTTCGGAGGTGGCGGTTGCTTGGATGTCATTTGCTCGACATCGCAACGCAGATCGCTGGCAGGATGCCCCTGGTATGGCGGCTCGAGCATGCAATAGATGTTGTTCGATGGCATCTTGAACCCGGCCGGACCCGATTGGGCGTGCCCAAGCCGCGGCGTATCAGCCGCACCAAAAGCAAGAATCGCCGCGAGCATCGTTCGCCGAACAACCAACATCGGGAGCTCCGCCTTGACGTTATCGGCAAAATCCTAATTGCTGCATAGCGACATCGCAACACGCGCGACGGGTATCGGAAACCGGCCATGGGTAAAGATCGTTTGACCGCGTTCAGCGACGGCGTCATCGCCATCATCATCACGATCATGGTCCTGGAGCTGAAGATTCCGCACGGCGCCGATTGGGCGGCGCTGAGAGGAGTTATGCCCAACTTCGTAAGTTACGTGATGAGCTTCATTTATCTGGCGATCTACTGGAACAATCATCACCATCTTCTGCATACCGTCGAGCGGGTCGACGGACTCATCTTGTGGGCCAATTCGGTGCTGCTGTTCTGGCTCTCGCTGGTTCCCGCGGCGACGGCCTGGATGGGTGAAAATTTTCTGGCGCCGCTACCGACTGCGCTCTACGGCGTGAGCCTGCTGATGCCCGCCATTGCCTATTATTTGCTGCAGAAGGCGATTGTGCGAAAGCAAGGTGCGCACTCGGTGCTTGCCCACGCTCTCGGCAACGACCTCAAGGGCAAGATATCGCCGGTCCTCTACATCGCGGGGATCGTGCTTGCGTTTATCGAGCCGTGGATGTCAATCGGGCTCTACATCCTGGTTGCGGTGATGTGGCTCGTTCCCGATCGGCGCATCGAAATGACCCTGCGCGAGCCCTGATTTTCCGCAAATGTCTGCCCCGAGATTGCTCGCCGATCCGAAGCAAGAGCGGCACCGCTGTCGCCGCCGCCGTTCACGGAGCGCAGATCCATATTGACTAACAATTTCTTACTTGCGGAGTTAGGGGTTAACGAAAAATACAATTGTATCAATCATAATCAAATTCGCAGTCGCAAAGCAGCACCCCCTTTTTAGTTGCAAGAGATTGTGGTCGGAATGCCCACAACGCAAATGAACCAGTCTCTCATCGGCGAACTGGAGGCCGCGATCCAAAGCGGCTCCAAGGATAAACGTGTCGATACATTACGGCGCATCACCGATCTTTTCGTGGAGGATGCCGATCGCTTCAACGATCAGCAGATCGGCGTGTTCGACGACGTCCTGGGACATCTGATCAAAAGGATCGAGGGACGAGCGCTCTCGGAACTGAGCGAGCGTCTGGCGCCCATCAGCAACGCTCCCGTCGACGTCGTACGGCGTCTCGCCAGGGATGACGACATTACGGTAGCAGCGCCGATATTGACGCAGTCGGCCCGCCTCACCGACAGCGATCTGATCGACATCGCCAATACCAAGGCCCAAGGGCACCTGCTGGCGATTTCGGAGCGATCTCAAATCGCCTCGGTGGTCACTGACGTTCTGCTGAAACGCGGAAGCCAGGAGGTTTTTCACAAACTCGCCGGCAATTCCGGCGCCCACTTTTCGGACACCGGCTTTGCTACGCTTGTGAAACATTCGGAAGGCGATGAGCAACTGGCGGAAAAAGTCGGGCTGCGGCTTGACGTGCCGTTTCGGCTCTTTCGCGAATTGCTGCTGCGCGCTACCGAAGCCGTCCGTTCACGACTGCTCGCCTTGGCCGGTCCCGAAAGCCGCAATCAAATCCAGCGCGTGCTCGCCGCGATTTCCGAAGAAGCGCAGCACGAGGTCGGCATCCAGACACAACATGATACCGCGCAGGCTCATGCACGCGTGCTCGCCATGCGCGCCAACGGCGAACTCAACGAAGCGGCGCTCTTCGCGTTTGCCAAAATGCGCCGCTTCGCGGACTTGACGGCGGCGCTGTCAGTTCTCTGCGGCGCGCCGATGGAGTTGATGGAGAGCCTCATGCAAAGCGAACACCGCGAGGCCATCATCGTACCTTGCAAAGCGGCCGGCCTCGAGTGGCCGACGGTTCGCACCATCCTTGCCAATAGATCCGTTTCCGGCGCGATGTCCGAGGACGACGCAAAATCCGCGCGGGACGACTATTTCAAATTATCGCAGCCGAACGCCAAGAGGGTTCTACGGTTCTGGCAGGTCCGACAAACGGCGGCAAAGGGCCCCACAGGACCGGGGGTGCCCGTTCCTGCAGAATCCTCGAGAGTTTGACGAAGCGATTTTCCCGGACAATTTTCAGTCGAGGCCGACCGTGGTCAACGCCCAAACAACCGTCGCCCGAACCCCCGAGCCCGGCGCGTCGGCGAACACGCTATGCTTCCTCCTGGATGAGGATTTCGTCTTCCGGAAGGACTTTGCCAAGGAATTGCGGCGGCGCGACATCGACGTCGTGGAGTTCTCGGACAGTACCCGATTCGTGGACATGGTCGATGATCAAAGCCCCGATATCGTTTTCATCAACTTGAACACCGCGGCCCCGCATCAGTGTGTTCGCGCGCTGTTGGCTCTCAAGGAATGCAGGTATCCGGGCGCGGTTCAACTGTTCGGCCATTGCGATCGGCGCGTGCTTGAAAGCTTCAACACAATCGGCGTTGACTGCTCTTTGAAGATGCTACCGCCGATTACCAAGCCGATAAAATTCGCGACCGCACATCAGATCATCCTCGATCAAAAACTCGGCGCGCCGAAGGCCGCATCGTCCGGGATTTCACTCATTGACGCGCTCGCCAAGAACTTGATTACATTTATGTACCAACCGGAACTCGATCTGAAGACCAACATGATGGTCGGAGTTGAGGTGGTAGCGCGCGTTGCACACCCGACGCTCGGCTTTCTCGCACCGGCTCAGTTCTTGAAAGGCGCCGATGAAGATGCCCTTCTCAAACTGTCGCGCATGGCGCTCGTCAAGGCCATACAGGCCAGCGCGCGCTTCCGGGAATTGGGCGTCGCACTCAAGATCGCCATCAACATCGGCGTCGACGACCTGGTGCGCCTGCCGATAGCGGATCTGGTGTCGATGCATCGCCCCCAACAGAGCGATTGGTTGGGCATCGTATTGGAAGTGCCGGAGCGGCAGGTCATCAACCGGATCGACTCGTTGCAGGCCCGCATCATTAATCTGCAGAAATCGAGCGTTACGCTTGCCATCGATAATTTTGGGTGCGGTTCGTCCTGCCTGAGCGCACTGAATCAAATTCCTTTTTCCGAAATCAAAATCGACCGTTCGCTCGTGCAAGATTGCGCGACGAATAAAGGCCATGCGAACATTTGCAAGACCATCATCCAGATGGCTCACAACTTCGGCGCCCGTGCCATTGCCGTCGGTGTCTCAAACGAGGCCGATTTGCGAATGCTCGCGGGATTCGGCTGCGACTTCGCGCAAGGCTTTTTGCTTGGCAAGCCGATGAACACCGAGCAGATCGAAGCTTTGATTGTGAATTTCAAGAGCCGGTCTCACTAGATACTTCGGTTGCCGACAAGACGCCCGGCGTCATTTCAAACATCGGTCGCGGCATCCTCCGCTGATCCGCGGCGCGTCCGAAACACCACAAAATGTGAAAGCGAAAAGTTCACGATGAAGCTCGTCAGGATAGCGACGGCTTTGGCGAGCCATATGGGCAGAAGAAAAATCTGCGCGACGATCAGAAGCGTCGCCGTATTGGTAAGCAAACCGGCGATGCCGGACACGACGAAGGTAAGATAGGATCGCCAGCGCAGCTTTCGGCCGGACTCGGCAGCGAACGTGATCGACGAATTCATAACGTACGACCCCGTCACCGCAACGATCCATGACGTCATGTTGGCGGCGATGAGAGTCAGCGTCGTCGCATCGCCGCAATGGCAGGAACCGGCCAGCGAATCGAAGAACATGAGCGCCGCGGAGGATCGGCTGAGCGCGGCTCGCGCCAGCAGGAAAACGCTATAATCGACCGCCGTGTTGACCACGCCGACGAGGCCGAAAGAGACCGCCTTCAGGCTGAGCGCGCGATTGCGCCACCCTGCCGCGAGCTTGGCGCGAAGCGAATTGGAGCGCATCATGCGGGCCATTGCCGTCACCGCATATCACGTTCGACGCCACGCGCCAGCCCGGGTGCAGTTCGGGCCGATTGGGCGACTGTCGGCGCGGCCGACCGCCGCGACAAAACAGCCCGGGTACGCTATAGATCGGGCGTCGCAAGGACCATGTAATGGCTATCGTGGACGACCCCAGAATGGCAGCTTCAGCGCGCGGAGGGACGCGCATCGGGACGGCGCGCGGCACGCCGCGACTGCCCGGCGGCGATGCCGATGGCGGCGCGGCCCGCGGTCTCTCGATTGTGGTGCCGCTTTACAACGAAGCAGCGTCCCTGCCGCGCGTCCATGCTCGCCTCGTCGACGTCGCCGAAAGGCTCGCTGCGACGCGCTCGCTCGCCTGCGAGGTGGTCTATGTCGATGACGGCAGCCGGGACGAGACGCTTGCCATCGCGCAAAACTTGCCGGCGACCACGCTCGACATCCAAGTGGTGTCGCTGTCGCGCAATTTCGGCAAAGAGGCGGCACTGCTCGCCGGTCTCGATTATGCCCGCCTTGGCGCCGTCCTGTTCATCGACGGCGACGGCCAGCATCCGACAACACTTATTGAAACCATGGTCGGCCACTGGCTCGATGATGGCTACGACGCGGTCTATACGGCCAAAGCCCATCGCGCCAACGAGTTGCTGTTACGACGCATCGCGGTGAAGACGTTCTATTCGCTTCTCAATTTGGGTGCGCGAGCCAAAATTCCGGAAGACGCCGGCGACTTTCGTTTGCTGTCGCCGCGCGCCGCGAATGCGCTGCGCGAGCTCCCGGAGCGCAATCGCTTCTTCAAGGGACTGGCGAGCTGGATCGGCTTTCGCCAGATGCGCATCGACTACGAGCCCGAAGTGCGCGCCCACGGCCGAAGCACATGGAATATGCGCGCGCTGGTCGGGTTGTCGATCGATGGATTGACCGCGTTTTCGGTGGCGCCGCTGCGGATCGCGACCATGCTGGGCCTCATTCTCGCGGCGATCGCGCTCGTCTACGGCGGCACCATCGTCTTCGAAACGTTGTATTACGGCGAAAGCGTTCCCGGTTATCCGTCTGTCTTCGTCGGCGTCATGGTGCTCGGCGCCGTCCAGCTCGTCATGCTTGGCGTCGTCGGCGAATACATCGGCAAGATCCTCTATGAGATCAAAGCGCGGCCGGTTTATTTCGTAGCCGAACATGAGGTGAAGACGCGCGACGAAGCACGCAGGCCGGAGACCGACACCCGCGCCGCCGCCGAATGAATGCTCCACCACGACGGCATATCTGGCTCTGCGCCGACGACTACGGCATCTCGCCCTCGGTCAATCAGGCGATCCGCGACCTCGTTGCTCACGGCCGCATCAACGCCACGTCGGTGATGGTGGTTGCGCCGAGCTTTCAGCGCGCCGAGGCCATGGCACTCGATGTCCTCAACGCCAAGGCAAGGCATGTCGCAGTCGGTCTGCATTTGACATTGACCGCGCCGTTCCGGCCGCTCTCTCACGGCTTTTCGCCGTTGCGCAAGGACACATTCCTGTCGCTCGCGGCGACCCTCCATCGCACCCACGTGCGATCCTTCGTGCCAGAGCTTTTGACCATCGAGATCATTCGCCAGTTCGAGGCGTTCGAAGCCGCCTTCGGCCGGCCGCCTGATTTCGTCGATGGGCACCAGCACGTCCAGCTCTTTCCGCAGATCCGCGAAGCATTCCTGCGGGTGGCCAAGGACGCCGCACCAAGCGCGTGGGTGCGCCAGTGCGGTCGGGCCGGAGCGGCGCGCAAGCGCCTGAGCGACGGCAAGGCGCTGCTGCTCGACGGCCTCAGCCGCCGCTTCCGCCGGCTCGCCGGCGAATTCGGGGTGCGCACGAACCCGGCCTTCGCCGGCACCTACACATTCCGAACCCGCGCCGACTACGGGCGGCTTTTTTCCAGCTTTCTCGACGCGATGCCCGATGGCGGCGTCGTCATGTGTCATCCGGGGATGGTCGACACCGAGTTGGCAGGCCTCGACCCGCTCACCGATTTGCGCGAGCGCGAATACGCCTTCTTCAGCGAGGATGGATTTCCGGCGCTGCTCGCAGAGCACGGCGTTACGCTGGAACGGCGCCACTAGTGCGACGTTCGTCGGGTGAGCCCGATGGCGCTCATTGGCTGTGACGATTGATCGTGCCGCGGTATGATGGAGAATTCCAGTCATCAGAACTGAACGGGACACCACAGAGTGACCCGGCAAAACGCGATAGAGGGAGAACGCCATGATGATCGAACCTGAACGGCGCACAGTACTCAAAGCGGGCGCAGCTATGTTCGGCGGGTGGATGCTGCAGGCAGCGGCGGCGCGAGCGCAAGGCTTGTCCAGCGGCAGCGCCGCCTACGAGTTCATGGTCAAGGACATCGTCTATCAGAAGAACGGCGGCAAAGACCGTCTGGCGCGGCTTTACCAGCCGGCCGGCACTGGACCCTTCCCTGCAGTTCTGCAAGTGCATGGCGGCGCATGGAACAACAAGGACCGCACCGACGGACAGAACACCGCTTTGAATCTCGCCGAAGCCGGAATTGTGGTGCTCGCCATCGACTTTCGCAACGCACCCGAAGCGCCCTATCCGGCGTCGCTGCAGGACATCAATTACGGCATCCGCTGGCTCAAGGCGCATGCCGGCGAGTTCGGCAGCAGCGCCGGGCAAGTGGGCGCCTACGGCACGTCGAGCGGCGGCCACCAGATTTTATTGGCGGCGATCCGTCCGGACGATCCGCGCTACCGCGCCCTCCCCCTGCAGGAGGCGCCCGAAATGGATGCCAAGCTCGCCTTCGTCGTCTCCGGCTGGGGCGTGCTGTTCCCGCTGGAGCGCTATAAGCTTGCCAAGGCCAAGGGGGATGAAAAGCTCGCCAAAGGCCACGACATCTTCTTCGGCAATGAGGAGACCCAGATCGAGGCGACGCCCGCCCTCATCATCGAGCGCGGTGAAAAGGTTTATCTGCCGCCCGCACTGGTGTTCCAGGGCACCAAGGATCAATGGACCACGGTCGAACTGGCGCAGCGCTTCGCCGCGGACTATCGCGGCGCCGGTGGCAGCCTCGATCTGCTGCTGCTCGACGGTGCGCGCCACACGTTCCTCAACGAGCACCCCTTCGAACCCAACTCGGTGAAGGCGCTCCAGACGATGATCGCGTTCATCAAACAGCACGGTTCGGAGCGGCACGCTGCGCGGTAAATCGCGGGTGACGGCAGGCGTGAAACTCGCATCCGTATTGGTAGCCCGCATTGCGATGTCGGCAATGCGGGTTATCGGCTTTACATCACCACGACCTTGGTGCCGACTTTCACGCGCTCGTAGAGGTCGGTGACATCTTCGTTGCGCATGCGGATGCATCCCGACGACACGTTGGTGCCGATCGTCCAAGGCTCGTTCGAGCCGTGAATGCGATAGAGCGTCGAGCCGAGATACATCGCGCGCGCGCCGAGCGGATTTTCCGGACCGCCGGCCATGTAGCGCGGCAAATCGGGCCGGCGTTGAATCATCTCAGGCGGCGGCCGCCAATCAGGCCACTCGCGCTTGGCCGTAATCGTCTTTACGCCCGACCAGGTGAAGCCTGGCTTGCCGACGCCGATGCCGTAGCGCAGCGCCTTGCCGTTATCCTCCACCAGGAACAAAAACTTGTGCGGCGTGTCGATAACGATCGTTCCCGGCTTTTCGCCGCCGTCATATGTCACCACCTGCCTGTTGAACTTCGGATCGACCGGCTGATGCGACATGTCGCCGTCGCTCGAGGGCGTATAGCTCTGGCCGGGGTCCTGAGCCGGCATCGTTTGATAGTCGGGAACGGCCGGCTGATAGGCGGACTGATACGACGGACCGCGCGGCACGCCGCCAAACAAAAACTCGATGAACCCGCCGCCGAGACTGGGCGCGCTCGCGTTCGCGTAACGCTGCCGGCCGTCATAAGAAGGGGCCGGCGGCTGCGCCGTGCCCGCGCCCCGGTTCGGCGCGTAGGAGTCGGGAGTAATCTGGAGGGGATCCGCCCAAGCGGGCACGGAGAGAGCGCTCGCGAGGAGCGCAGAAGCGAACATACGCCGCATAGCTGTACTCTGTACTGTTGCGCGGACACTTGCGCAGTTTCACGCTGAGCGGACATCAAACCGCCATGACCCTTAACCGCCATGACCGGCTCGCCCGCTCGCGTGAACGAGTACAGGCCTAAACTTCGACTGTTTGGTAAATTTCATGCCGCGCATTTTTCGCGTCGGCGTTATTTGTACATTGTTCATCAAGTTAGAGTTTATTTTTAATGAATGGCTCCACGTTATGGTTAATCGAGTCGGAACAATTTTTCCTGCTCTTTCGCACACAAGTGGAGTCCAGGGTGAGGCTCGATGTCGCAGTGAACCGCCGGATCCCGCTTTCGCCAAGACGAGCGAATTGGGTGCCGTGAACGCGGTATTAAGCGGGCCATCTCTAAGCTCAATCCGTTTTCCCTGGTGACGAGATGGGCGAGCCGCGCAAAGTTTTCAGAATTGAAGAGACGGCTGCCGCGCGGCTCGAATCCGGGCTGGAAGACACGCAGGCCGCACTGCGGCACGCCGAGATCTTGCAGGAGCTTACGGCGCTGCGCACCCTGCTCGCGACCGGAGCATTACCCGAGGCGGCGAAGAGAAATGATGCCCGGAACACCGAGTCAGAACGTCTGACATCCGAATTGCATCTGATCTACGGCGCTCTCCGCGGCACCGAGACTCAGTTCGCCGCTCCCAACGCGCCACGAACCGGATTGGCGCCCATCACGCGCATTGCTCATGAGCTCGATGCGGTGGTGACCGGCACCGAGCAGGCAACGCAAAAAGTTCTCGCTGCTGCCGAACAGATCGACCAGGTTGCGAACAATCTGTCGGCTGCGCTCAAAGACAAGATCGAACACGGCCTGGCTCAGGACATCCGGGATCTCGTGCTCCGGATTTTCGAGGCGTGCAATTTTCAGGATCTCGCCGGCCAGCGGATCACCAAGGTGATGGCGACGCTGCTGTTCGTCGAAGCTCACATCACGCGCGTGCTCGATGAACTCAAGAACGGGCCGGCGGCGCGGCGCGACGGCACCCAGCAGCTCCATGGCCCGCGGCTCGAGAGCGACCGCGGCCACGTCTCGCAGAGCGACATCGACGCGATGTTCGGCTAGCCGCTTCGGAGGGGCAAGCGCGCGTCTCCTCCCGTGCGGGGAAGGAATTGTCAGCTACAAAATCTCTTCCACCCGCTCCGGCGGCCGGCAGAGGCGCGTGCCCTTGCTCGTGCGCACCACCGGGCGTTCGATTAAAATCGGATGCGCGCTCATGGCGGCGATCAATGCGGCGTCGGTTTTCTTGGGATCGTCGAGGCGGAGTTCGTCGTACGGCGTGCCCCGCCGGCGCAGAAGTTCACGCGCGGTCAGCCCCGTCTCTTTCAAGACGGCCTTGATCTCCGCCGGCGAAGGCGGCGCCTTAACGTATTCGACGATGACGGGCGCGATGCCGCGCTCACGGATCATGCCGAGTACCTTGCGCGAGGTCGCGCATTTCGGGTTATGCCAGATCGTGACGGCGGTCTTTGGTTTATGCGCCGCCACTGTACACCGCCCTAGTGTCCCGATTCCGAAGTTCGCATCATTGCGCGGCATCCTCGTTTGCGAACTTCGGAATCGAAGGACACTAGCAACTCATTGATCGAGTGTGCGGACTTCTGAACCGCCACATTCTAGTGAGACTTCGATTTGGCGGTACGTGCGGCACCCTCGGGCGCGCAACGCACATAGACGCCGGTGCCGTAGCGGCCGGCGACCTCTGGATCCATCCAGCGCAATATCATGACGCGGCCGTCAAACGATACGATCTCGCGGTCCTGCGGGCCGCCGGCATCGCCGGGTGGGCCGATATAATTTTTGCCGCTCTGACTGCCTTTGAGTTGCAGTTCCTGCAATTGGGCGCTGTCGGCCAGATACATCATCACGCCGCCGTTCGGACCACGATTGATGATCACCGGCTGGCCGCATTGGCCGCGCGCGGCGGCTTCGGTGCGAGTCCGGTCTTCTTCCTTGTGGTAGGCGCCGTAACCCCAGCGGCCGACGACTTCCTCCGGCCGGTAGGACGACGGGACCGCCGGTGACGCCATCGTCGCCGGCGCCGAGGCCTGGGGGGTCGGCGTGTTCGTCGTGCAGCCCGAGACCGCAAGCGCGCACAACGCGGCCACGCTCGCAAGCCATCGCAGATTACGCAGCGACGCACCCATGGAAAGCCTCCCCGAAGACTGGACCACGCCGAAACGGCCGGTCCCAATCGAACCACTGTGACGAAACACGACAGTACCGCATACCCGGCCAGAGCCCCCAACGCGCCCTTCTACCTGCCTCACCTTTCGAGTTTGTTTCAAATTTTCGCCTTTGGGTAGACCAACATTGGGGGTGCTATTTGGAGCGTTGCTATTTGGCGGCTGGTGCGCCGTGCCGACCCTTCGCGCCATTGCCGTGGCCAGCGCCGGACGAGGATTGAGGCTTCCGGGGATCAACAAGGGGCGGCGTTTTGTGAATGCTCAATACGCGCATCAGCTCGGGATCGTCGAAGAAATCGCTGTCGGCGCGTAGGCCCACCGCATGGATGCCCGCAATCGCACAGATGTCGTCCATTTCGTTGGCGTCACCGGTGACTCCGGCGGCGCCGATAACCTCGCCTTCCTTGTCGCGGATGAGTTGGCCGCCGCCTTCAAGAAACAGCGGGTAATCGGCGAGATTGTCGATCGATTGCATGAACAATGGTTTTTCGTTGGCTTTCTGCAGCACCAATTTCGACGGCCGGCCCAAGGCGAGCGACGCATACGCCTTGCCGTAACAGACTTCGAACCGCAGCATCGACGCGCCGTCTTCCTTCTGAAAGGCTTTCACCCGGCCGCCGGCATCGAGAATGATCGCGCTCATCGGCCGGCACTTGTGCTTCTTCGCTGCCGCGAAAGTCTCCTGAATGATGGTGTTGGCCTGATCGAGGCTGAGCGCGCGCATTTCCATGTCCCTATGTCCGGCCATCATCGGCCACGGTGCGCGAGATTAGAACAGACCTTCGGCTTTCCCAAGTCGCCGGCAAGACACTGCGACCACGCGTTTCGCGCTCGCCAAGCGGACCGGCCGTGCTTGACACGGCGTGACGGAGACCCTATGTCCCCGGCACGCGTTGGCACTCCGCCTTCGTGAGTGCTAAGGCACTGTAATATAGAAACTTTTGGTCCAACGCCAAGGCCGCCGGACGCGGCAACGAGGAGATCATGGCGAAACACAAGTTCCGTCCCCTGCATGACCGGGTGGTCGTCAAGCGCATCGAAGCTGAAGAGAAGTCCAAAGGCGGCATCATCATTCCGGATACCGCGAAGGAGAAGCCGCAAGAGGGCGAGATCGTCGCCGTTGGACCGGGCGGCCGCGACGAGAACGGCAAGCTCATCCCGATGGACCTCAAGGCCGGCGACCGCGTCCTGTTCGGCAAATGGTCGGGCACCGAGGTCAAGCTCGACGGCGACGAACTCCTCATCATGAAGGAGTCCGACATCATGGGCGTCATCGCCTGAACCCCATCATTCTCCAAAGGAGCAACTTGAAATGTCTGCGAAAGACGTAAGATTTTCCACTGACGCCCGCGACCGCATGTTGCACGGCGTCGAGACGCTCGCCAACGCGGTGAAAGTGACGCTCGGCCCCAAGGGCCGCAACGTCGTGATCGACAAGTCGTTCGGCGCTCCCCGCATCACCAAGGACGGCGTCACCGTCGCCAAGGAGATCGAGCTCGAAGACAAGTTCGAGAACATGGGCGCACAGATGGTGCGCGAGGTTGCCTCGAAGACCAACGATCAGGCCGGTGACGGCACCACGACCGCGACCGTGCTCGCGGCCGCGATCGTCAAGGAAGGCGTCAAGTCGGTGGCTGCCGGCATGAACCCGATGGACCTGAAGCGCGGCATCGATCTCGCGGTCCACGCCGTCGTTTCCGACATCCAGAAGCGTTCGAAGAAAGTCGGCTCGTCGGCCGAAGTGGCCCAAGTCGGCACCATCTCGTCGAACGGCGATTCCGCCGTCGGCAAGATGATCGCGCAGGCGATGCAGAAGGTCGGCAACGAGGGCGTCATCACCGTCGAGGAGGCCAAGGCGCTCGACACCGAAGTCGAGATCGTCGAGGGCATGCAGTTCGACCGCGGCTATCTCTCGCCCTATTTCATCACCAACGCCGAGAAGATGATCGCCGAGCTCGAAGACGTCTACGTGCTGCTCCACGAAAAGAAGCTCTCGCAGCTTCAGGCGATGCTTCCGGTGCTCGAAGCGGTTGTGCAGTCGGGCAAGCCGCTGCTCATCATCGCCGAGGACATCGAGGGCGAGGCCCTCGCCACGCTCGTGGTCAACAAGCTGCGCGGCGGACTGAAGGTCGCGGCCGTGAAGGCTCCGGGCTTCGGCGATCGCCGCAAGGCGATGCTCGAGGATATCGCCATCCTCACCGGCGGCCAGCTCATCGCCGAAGATCTCGGCATCAAGCTCGAGAGCGTTACGCCTGCCATGCTCGGCCGCGCCAAGAAGGTCGTGATCGAGAAGGAAAAGACCACGATCGTCGACGGCGCCGGCAAGAAGAAGGACATTGAGGGGCGCGTCGGGCAGATCAAGGCGCAGATCGAGGAAACCACCTCGGACTACGATCGCGAGAAGCTCCAAGAGCGGCTGGCCAAGCTCGCCGGCGGCGTCGCGGTGATCCGCGTCGGCGGCGCGACCGAGGTCGAGGTCAAGGAGAAGAAGGATCGCGTCGAGGATGCGCTCAATGCCACTCGCGCCGCGGTCGAGGAAGGCATTGTGCCGGGCGGCGGCGTCGCTCTCCTGCGCGCCAAGAAGTCGGTCGGCAAGCTCACCAACGACAATGCCGACGTCCAGGCCGGCATCAACATCGTGCTCAAGGCACTGGAGGCGCCGTTGCGTCAGATCGCCGAGAATTCCGGCGTCGAGGGCTCGATCGTGGTCAACAAGATCATGGAGAACAAGTCCGAGACCTACGGGTTCGACGCGCAGAACGAGGAATATGTCGACATGCTCGACAAGGGCATCGTCGACCCCGCCAAGGTCGTGCGCGCGGCGCTGCAGGATGCAGCCTCGGTCGCAGCCCTCCTCGTCACCACCGAAGCCATGGTCGCCGAGGTGCCGAAGGAAGCCCCCGCGATGCCGGCAATGCCGGGCGGCGGTGGCATGGGCGGAATGGGCGGAATGGGCGGCTTCTAGTCACCTGCGATCTTACAAATTGCTTGAAGTCGGCCAAGGCCGACTTCAAGTGGCCCAGTACTCCAAGCCTCCTACCGATCGAACGACGAAAGGGCGCGGTCCACACCGCGCCCTTTTGTGCGTGCGCGCACCGCTCCATTCCGCGCGACTGGACAGAGGAGCTTAGGCGCTTATCAAATCCGACCGGGAAAATGCGGGCGCAGCGCGTCGACGAACTTCTCGGCAATCAATTTAAAACCCGCCGGGTAAGGATGTAACTCGTTGGCCCAATCGGCGGCTGCAAGCACACCCTGGGTATCGACCAGAAAGAAATTATTGGCGGCAGTGCCGGCCAGTCCGGCGAGCATGGCCTTAAACGCCGTAAGGGCTTGTCGAACGATGGCGGTGCCTTGCGTGACGTTATAACCGCAGAAATCGAGGGATGGCTTCAGCCAAGGTCCGGCGCAGGCAGGATGCACGCCGTTTGGTATCGGGAAATCGTAACAGTGCCCAAAAATGGGTATGCCCGGAGCGTATTTGTCGCGGAACGCGAATAGATCGAGATAGGATGCCTCGACCATGCCAAGCGCCTTTTGAAATCGTGTTGGGTCCAGCCCGCTTGCGCTCGTGCCGGCGTAGTCGAGAAAAATACAGAATTGATCGCCGGCGATGTCGTTGCCGCCACCGGAGAACAAGATGGCGTCGGGCTTGCCGTCAACCAGCCAATTATTGGAATCCGTTATGGCCTCGATCATCCGCTGCTGCTTCGGCCAGGACAATTCGTCGGTCGAAGCATCGCCCCATTGCGAAACGTTCAAGATCAGCGGGTTGGTGGTGCCCAAGGCCGCCAATTGGACGATGGTGTCCGTGTGGGGCAGGCTCAAGCTGTTGCCCGATAGCGGATAGTCGAACCAGGAATCGCCATGCGCGAGCATCGCCAACGGCAGCGATGGCGCGGCGGCTTTGGCGCGCCTGCGGGTGGCGACGGCGCTCTTGATCCTGGCAACAGCATCCTGCTGCGCCTTGGTGCGCTTGGCGATCTCGTCATCCATCGCCTGCTGCAATTGCTGTCGGAGCGCGAGTTTCTGGTCCATGGACGTGAACCCTTCGCAGATGAAAATAGACGCCGTAAGCCTGCGGGGCTGATGAGCACGGCATCATCTGCCAACCGCACTGGTGTGGCGCCAACACCCAAGCGCGCTTGCGGGAAGCATCTCGCCTCCCGGTGACTTGTTCGTCGAAAATTATCTCGTTAGCGCCGCCCAGACGGAGCCAGCATACGCCGCGCTCCCTCGGCTTCTAAAGCATTGCCCTTTTAAGGGGAAAAGTCCACCACCACTCGCGCAATCGTATCCGGCGGCTCCTCCAAATGCCGAGAGAGAGAGAGAGAGAGAGAAGAACGGGTCTACGCCCTCTTCTCTTTGTTTGCTTCGCCGCCCGCCTATCGGAATGCCGGCCGGTACTTCCGAAAAAAGATGACGCTCAACTCATAAGCCGGAAGTGTGCCAGCTTCGGACCGCCAGAGCCACGGGCGCGTGGATAGGGGCAAGGCCTCGCCGGCACCGCGCCGCGCTGCAGCGCAACGATCATCACGCGGCGGCGCGCATGTGGGCGAGCGGATCATCGCCAAAGCGATTGCTGCCGGGGTTTCCGGGCAGGAGGCCAAAAACGGCGACGGCCGCCAGAGCCAAGACATTCCACTCGTCGAGCCTTGCGATATTTTCGATCATGGTGATTGCCGGCAGAGCCAGCAGCCACCAGCCGGATATGTTCAGATCATGCAGCCGCTTCGCATAGATTGCGCAGATCGGCCACAACGCAATCGTCGCTGCAACGACAACCGGCATCCAAAGCGCGAGTTCAAGCTCTTCACGTTGCCACGGCCTTCCCTCCGGCTGAAGCAGATAGAGGCCGAATTCCTGGAACGGCCGTCGCAGAAGCAGCAAAACAAGAATCAATCCGACATAGCCGAGCCAAAACTCCTGGCGGCTGATGCGCCCTTTCAACGAAAGAAAATACCAGGTGAGGCTAAAGCTCATATTGGCCGGAGCAAATCCAACGACGGGCGAGACACAGCGTTCCGTTTCTTAGCTGCACCCGGTTGACATTCATTCGAAAGCGGATGCGGCGCGACTGCCGGGCAGACGGATTATCGGACCGGCGATCAATTCGTCATCAGCCGATAGCGTAGCGTAGTGGCGCCAGAAAAGTCGATGGCTTCGCCGCTGCGCCGCCAGTTCGTCACCTGGGCGAGCGCCGCCAGGAGCTCGTCGTCGCCGCTCTGGCGCTCAGGCGTGCATTCCGTTGGCGCGACCGGCCCAGGCACGATGGCGATGGTGTTATCACCGACGGTAGCCTGCGCCGGCACGTTGCTCGCACACCATAGGTCGATCACGGCCGTGCCGTTGTCGTCGATCTCGATCATCGGAATACGTTTGGAGCCGCGCATAGGTGCAACGTCGAGTATCAGTTCGCTGCCGAACGGAAATGATGCGTCGCTTGCGGCGGCAGGCCCGAGTAAGACGAGCAGCGACCATCCCAACGAGCCAGCGGGCGGGATGCCGGAGGCCAATCATCATTGTCTCCATAAGCTTCGTCATGCGGGCGGGAAATGCACGACCGGGCGGCCGAGCGAAACGATTTAGAGCATGATTCCCGAAAGGGAAACCCGCGTCGTTGGTACGAGCCACCCCGCGACAAGGTCGCGCATGTTTGCTTCGCGCAATGCGGCAGTTTGGACGCAAATCTCGCTAAAACGTGATCCAATCGGCATTTCGTCTCCCGGTCCTCAAGCCCTAAGACGGAGGCGGAACACCGTCAGCAAACGGCTTCCGAACCGTAGTTTTGGCCGGAAGGCAACAATCGGTCCGAATTCCGCGTTAATGACATGAAGAAAGCCAGATTTGTTGCCACCCACTCGCCCATCGGCCGCCCGATGCGGCCGCTCCGCACGGACGGCCGCCACCCGTCACCGGGCGGCTGTGCAGCGGCACAGGGCGTTATGTTATTGATGTTATTGCAGTGCGCTAATACGGCCGCAGCAGCGGCCGAGTTATTTCGGTGATCGCGTTGCGTCTTGATCGTTGTCCTACGCCCGCGCTCCGCTTCCTTGCCTTACCTGTTGGAGGTCTGCTGTGAACCGCCTTGCCTCGACGCTTGCCACCATCTGGCGGCTGGCCGTTCCGTATTTCCGGTCGGAGGACCGCTGGCCCGGACGCATCCTGCTCGGCAGCGTCATTGCGATCGAACTATCGCTGGTCGCCATCCAGGTGATTTTGAACGAGTGGTACAATCGCTTCTACAACACGCTGCAAGACCGCAACTGGACAGCCTTCGTCGACGCGATCCTGTTCTTTTGCGTACTTGCCGCGGCCTATACGGTGCTTGCGGTCTACCAGCTCTATCTCAATCAATGGCTGCAGATCCGCTGGCGCCGTTGGATGACGCAGACCTATCTGCGTCAATGGCTCAATACCGCTAACCATTACCGCATGCAGCTTCTGGGCGATGCCGCCGACAATCCGGATCAGCGTATCGCCGACGATCTGCAAATGTTCGTCCAGAGCACGCTCTCGATCGGCGTCGGATTGCTCAATGCCTGCGTGACGCTGTGTTCTTTCGTCGTCATCTTGTGGATGCTGTCGGCGCAAGCGCCGCTTCATCTTTTCGGTTTATCCTTTGCCATTCCGGGTTATCTGGTCTGGGCGGCATTGATCTACGCGATGATCGGTACGGCACTGACGCATCTGATCGGCTGGCGGCTTATTCCGCTCAATTTCGATCAGCAGCGATTCGAAGCCGATTTCCGCTTCAACTTGGTGCGAACACGCGAGAATGCCGAGCAGATCGCCGCATTGCGCGGTGAAGCCGCCGAGCGCGAGCGTCATCTCAATCGCTTCGGCTTCGTGGTTGGCAATTGGTTCGCCATCATGCAGCGGCAAAAGCAGCTCACTTTCTTCACGCAGAGCTACTCGCAGGCCTCGGTCATCTTTCCATACGTGATGGTGAGTCCGGCCTACTTCTCGGGCGCGATGCAACTCGGCGGACTGATGCAGACGGCGTCCGCTTTCAACAGTGTGCAGAATGCACTGTCCTATTTCGTCACCGCGTACCGGCAGATCGCGGAATACCGGGCGATCATCAAACGCCTGTCCGGCTTCGAGGAGGCGATCGATGCAGGGCGAAACGTCGCGCTGACGCCGCCGGCGATCGAGGTGGTGCCGCGTGAAGGCTTCACCGCGATCGCGATCGACGATCTCGATATTCGGTTGCCGAACGGCGAGCCGCTGCTCGATGCCGACAGCCTCGCGTTCGCGCCCGGCGAGCGCGTTCTGGTCACTGGGCCGTCGGGGGCGGGTAAGTCGACGTTGTTCCGCGCCGTCGCCGGAATCTGGCCGTTTGGATCGGGCCGCATTACAATCCCTTCCGGCGCCAAAGTCATGCTGGTGCCGCAGCGACCGTACTTTCCGGTCGGCACGCTGAATGCCGCCGTCGGCTATCCGGCAAGATCAGGCACGTTCGATGACGCCCGGATTGCCGAGGTTGTTACCGCCGTCGGTCTTCCCGAACTTGCCAAGCGGGTCGGCGAAGAGGCGCATTGGAATCGGATGCTCTCGCTCGGCGAGCAGCAACGGCTCGGGATCGCGCGCGCCCTCCTCCACGCGCCCGACTACCTCTTCCTCGATGAAGCGACGGCATCGCTTGATGAACCGGCGGAGGCCGAACTTTATCGGCTCCTGCAGGAGCGGCTCAAGGGCACGAGCATTATCTCGATCGGCCATCGCTCCACGCTCGGCGCGTTCCACCGCCGCCGCGTCGAATTGGTGCCGGGGGAAACCCTCTATCGCGTGCGGGACGCCAAGCTCGTTCCAGCGGCCGAGTGATCGGCCCGGCGTGGCGCAGAGCGCGAGGCCGGGTGCGCACGCAATCTGCGGCGCGTCAGTGCATTCGGCATTGGCACGACACAACGTGATGATGTCCGTCCTTGGAATGGGCTTGCGCCTTTCGAGAGAGAGAAGCGCCAAGAGCAAGTCTCAAACGAAACGGGCGGCAGCGTTTCCGCTGCCGCCCGCAATCTCGATAAGTTTCAGCAAGCTTATTTGAGGTTGCTGATGTTGGTTGCGAAGGAGAGCTTCGCGATAAAGGCCGCGCCGCACCAGTCCGACCCAACACCGCTGGGATTGATCGGCGTGACGTCGCTTACACCCGAAGCCGTGTGATCGCTGGTAAAGGCGTTGCAATCACCCTTGTTCAGATTGCTGTCGTAGTAGCGCAGGTCGAGGGTGAATGCCTTCCAGGTGAAGCCAAGCCCGGCGTCCCAATTCCAGTAGCTCGTGTAGGGAACGCCTGCTGCGTAATTCCCAAGCGGACTGACAACGCCGTAGAATGAATCGCTTGTGCCAAGCGACCAGTAGCCGACGTCGCCGGAGATGTAGGCGCCAATGCCGTTGGTGAACCAAGTCGTCGGTGCGGTCAGCGTGATGTTGCCGGCGCTATACCAACCGTGGGCACCGGTGTTGACCACCGACGGCGAGTACCACTCCTGGACGCCGAACGACAGGTTGTCGTTCACCGTGTAGGTGGCCTTGCCATACCATTCATAGAAACTCGCATCGGCCTTGGCGACGTTGCCGTTCGGCAACGGTGTCGGTCCGCCAGGGAATGCCCCATCGCCGCCGCAGAATGCCGACGTGTTGAAGCACTGGCCGCCTGGGTAATAGTAGTACCAAAAGCCGAAATCGAGCGCGAGTTTGTCGAAGGTCGGCCGGATACCGCCATAGAGGTCGATCTCGGCTGCGGCGCGGTTCGGGAAGTCGATGCTCTCACCCGAAACGCCGACGTAAGCCTGCAGGTCCTTGCTGAAATTGTAGCGTGGCTCGAAGCCACCCTGGACCGAAGGTTTGTGGGCGGACTGTGTGATACCGCGGAAGTTATAGTCGTTCATCAACGCCGCGGTGATTGCGATGTCCCATGGTGACGGCGCAGGCGCAGGCGCCATGGGGGGGGCCTTGACCGCCATGTCCGCCGCAAATGCAGACGTGGAGGCCAAACTGGCCACGACCAACAGCGAGTATGCAACTCTCTTCATAATCTCTTGCCCCTTCTTCTCCTCTGCCCGTTCCCAACTGCAACAATCGTCAGAACCGGGTAGAGCCAACTCCCCTAGCGCGCCCTGGCGCTGTGAACCTTCACGAATTCTTCAATGTAGGTGACATTCAGCCAAGATTAAAACTACAGCAAATGCTGACTTTTTATGCGATCTGGGGACAATTTAACAAATTCCTACAAGGTGTTGCGGGGAGGATACACAATTGAACGTACCTGACTTGGTTTTCGCTTGGATTTTTGACCACGAACGGGAGATTTCGGCACCCCGCGGGCCAGAGCGGCGCGAGATTTGGACTCGCCGCAGACCGCTTCCGCACCTATCTTGCACAATCTGGGGGAGCAGCGAGGAGATCGAATCATGCAGGCAATCGTTGACGGCCAAGTCGTCGCCCAGAGCAACGACATCGTCGAATGCAAGGGCTACCAATACTTTCCCCGTACGGCGGTTCGTATGGAGTGGCTGGAAAAGGTCGAAAAGACTGATCACGACCTTGAATGCCCGCACGGCGTGCAATTCTACGACGTCGTCGTCGCCGGCAACCGCCACAAGCGCGCGGCATGGTCGTACGAAGCGCCTCGCCCGAACATGAGCGAGGTCGCCGACCGTTTCGGCTTCTGGGAAGACGTCGAGGTGAAGTAGGCCCGCGCCTCTGGATTGAGCTTGATCTTATCCGAAATCCGGCAACCTCCCGGATCAAGTCCGGGGCCGGAATTCCGGGGATCATGCTCTATGCCGCCGCCTTTTTGCGATTGGCCTCGAGCCTGGCATCGACCAGCGCAACCTGGGCATCGATGGCGGGGTTGCTCAGCCCCTTCTGCCTGGCGATGAGCTGAACAAGCTTGTCGGCGCGCTCGATGTAGGGCGCACCATTCTGCAAAGCGCGCGCCGCCGAGGCCGGCCGCGTCAGCGACTGTGCAGCCGCAGCATATTTCTCGAACGGCACGAGGTCTTCCGGCTTGGCGCCGAGCTTGACGCAGAGGTCGAACACGAAATTGTAGACCGAGCGCGAGGTCTCGATATCGCTGTGCACGGCCTCCTGAGCCGTTCGCATGCCGTCTTTGGTCACGCAGCGATAATTGCCTGCAAGCAGCATCGCCCATTTGGCGAGCGGCACAAAAATCGAATCGTAGACCCTCAGTTTGACGGGCAATTCGATCTTGCCTTCGGGTGTGTCGAAGCGGGCGCCGTCCACGTCCTTTTCAAGATGGCGCAGAATGCCGGTGGACTTCTCGTCGTCAAAGCGCGCCACCTTGAAGTTGGTCGGCAGCGTGACAAGCAAAAAGTTGGCCTTCTCGTCGGGCGGCCGGATCGCCTGCGGGTCGGGGCTGTTCAGCGTGATGGTGGCGGGATCGAACGAGTCCCAGACCCGCGGATCGGTGTAGGCGGGTTCGAGCGCTGCGTAGTCGAGGCCGGGGATGCGTTTGATATAGGGCAGCGGCGGCATGTTCATGATCGACATGCACGGCACCCGCGACCTCGCCACAGCGTCCAAAAGCTCGCGCACGCCCGGCGAGCGGTACTGTGGCTCCTGCATGCAGAGGCCGACGAGATCGTAAGCCTTCGGATCGACGCCGGTTGCGGGCCCGGCCGTCACCTTGCCGGGCAGCTTGCGCGATTCCAGGAGGACCGGGTCCTTTCGGCCGCGCACCGGCAGACGAACTTTGAAGCCTTCGGCATTGATCAGGTCGGCTTCTGCCGGCAGGCAGACGAGATGAATCGAGTGACCGCCGAACAGGAGCTTGGACGCCAGGAGCGATCCGTAGGATGCACCCATGAGAAGGATGTTATAGGTCGCGGGCATTACGCACCTCCTTGACACAAATGGCCGTAGATTGACGGCTCTCCGAGCTGGCCGCGCGCTCCGCCTGGACCGGGCCCTGAATTGGCGGCGGACGAGTTCATGTCTCGCCCTCACCCTTAAGTCTCGCGAAGGCTATCCCGCCAAGCTATAGCGGGCCAATGCTATTGGCCCCGCAAAGCTGGCGCAATGCAGGGTGCGATGCCGTTCGTTGCGGCCAGCACGATCGCGTCTGACAGACGCTCCGACCGGTCGCCGATGTGACTGCTGTGACTGCCGCTTGCGTGCATCGCCTACGCCTACTCGTTCCCGGCTACGCAGCCGCCGTCACCCACACTGTCCGATGCAGCGAACGAGCGTCTAGTTGCTGTCGCCGGAACCCATATCGGCGCCCATGGCCGGCGGCCAGGACGGAGCGGGTTCAGCCGCGGGCATCGGCGCAGGAGCGGGCTTCTTCGCTGGCGCTTTGCGCTTGGGCGCAGCCTTTTTCATGGCCTTTTTGGCAGCCTTCTTTGGCGCCTTTTTGGCAGCCTTTTTGGCCGCCGACTTTGCTACTTTCTTTTTCTTCTTGCTCGCCGGAGCGGCCTTCTTTTTCGCGACTTTCTTCTTTGCTTTCGCCTTCGCCTTCTTCGCCATGATCGTCCTCCCGATCCATCCTGCCAGTGGGAAAACCGTAGGTCCTAATACAAACGCGGCATTACACCGCGGCGCCGACCAAGCCCCCTATGCTCAGCGCGCCGCCGCAGCCAAGGACATCACCGCATGCGGCTGCCGCCCTTGGAGTGCCTGCGGACAAGACCCTCCGGTCGCCCAGTCGACCAACGCGACCGTATGGACGGTCGGAAGATCCGTGCCCGCTGCGATCTGCGTGATGCAGCCAATATTCCCCGCTGCAATCACATCAGGTCGCAATCTCTCGATAGTCCCGACTTTGCGCTCGCGCAACCTTCTTGCGATATCAGACTGCAGAATATTGTACGTTCCTGCTGAACCGCAGCACAAATGACCTTCAGGAATGTCTCTGACAATGAAGCCAAGCTTGGCGAGCAGCTCTTTCGGTTGCCGCGTGATTCGCTGCCCGTGCTGCAAGGAACAGGCCGCGTGGTAGGCGACAACAAGACCCGGCGCATTGTGATCAGCGGCGAGCGGCAAGCCGACGAGAAATTCGATGATGTCCTTGGTGAGACCCGCAACACGGGCGGCGAGTTCGGCGTAGGCCGAATCGGTGCGCAGCATGTAGCCGTAATCCTTCACGGTCGTGCCGCAGCCTGAGGCCGTGATCAGGATCGCGTCCAGCCCTTCGATGGCGCTCCAGGCATCGATGTTGGCGCGCACCTGCGCAAGCGCCTCCGATTCGTGGCCCATGTGATGAACCAGCGAGCCGCAGCACGCTGCGCCATCGGCGACGACGACTTCGATGCCGTGCCGAGTGAGAACGCTGATCGCGGCGGCGTTGATCTCAGGCGCCAAAACGTCGTTGACGCAGCCGGCAAGGAGCGCCACGCGGCCTTTGCGCGTTCCTTCAGCCGGAAAGGTCTGCGGCGCGACCGGGCGTTGCGGAGGTCGACGTGGTGCAAGGCGCAGCATAGCGCTCAGCCGTCCGAGACCGATCGACTCGGCAAGCGGCGCAAATGGCCTGGCAAGGCGCGCCGCCTGCAGGGCCATCCGAAAGCGCGACGGATAGGGAATGAGTTTGGCGAGCGCCGCGCGCAGCAACCGCTCGGTCAGCGGACGCCGGTAGGTCCGCTCGATATGGGCTCGGGCGTGGTCGACGAGATGCATGTAGTGCACGCCCGAGGGACAGGTCGTCATGCAGGCCAAACAGGACAGACAGCGATCGATGTGCTCGGTGACCTCCGCAGTCGCCGGCTGATCCTGCTCCAACATCTCCTTGATCAGATAGATGCGGCCGCGCGGCGAATTGAGCTCATTGCCGTCGAGCACATAGGTCGGACAGGTGGCGGTGCAGAAGCCGCAATGCACGCAAGCCCGGAGAATCTTTTCCGATTCTGCGACATCGGGATCGGCGAGTTGCGCAAGCGTGAATGAGGTCTGCATAAAACTTCAAATCCGCTCCACTAGGGTCAGACTCATTAAATCCACCATACGAGGGCGGCTGCAAGGCAGACAGAGGCGAGGTAATTTCGCGCCAGCCGATCGTATCGTGTTGCGATGCGCCTGAAGTCCTTGAGCCTGTTGAACGCACTTTCGACCCGCCAGCGCAGCTTGTAGAGACGCTTGTTGAAGCTGAACAGGTGCTTTCTGTTGGGGTGGTTTGGAATGACCGGCTTGGTTCCGCGCTGGTGGAGTTGCTGGCGCAATTCGTCGCCGTCATAAGCCCTGTCGCCGAGCATGTGCTTCGGCGACTTCACTCTGCGGATCAGGCGCTTGGCAACCGGGTAGTCGTGGGCTTCACCTCCGTCAGGAGGATGGCAATCAAGCGCCCCTTAGCATCTGCGAGTGCGTGTATCTTCGTGTTGCGCCCTCCGCGCGAACGGCCCACAGCCTGCTTTTTCTCCCTCTTTCCGCCCGCTGCCGAGCGGTGCGCTTTGACGTGCGTAGAGTCGATCATCTGGGTGTCCGCATTCTAACATTCGCATCCCGGTTCGGCAGGCTGTCTTGCGAATGTTGGAATTCGAAGGACCACTAGCAAATATCAGTGCTAGTGGAGCTTTTGGATTTGACATTCGCTTCGCCGATTCCGGCTAGGTGGGTAGCGAATGTCAAATCCGCTCCACTAGACACCGGCCCACATCCGTCCGGCATTGAGGACACCCCGCGGATCGAAGCTCTTGCGCACGCGCGCCGTCAACGCCGCAAGCGCCGCAGGCTCCGGCTGGAACACGTCGACCGTTGCTCGCACGGCGGCCGGAGCGCGAATGAGCGTCGCATGACCGCCCGCAGCGGCTACGGCGGCGCGGACCAAAGGCGCGGCAGCGTCGTTGGCAGGCGGCAACGCCGCCCAGATCAACCCACCCGCCCAGTCGTAGAGAAGCTCGGCGTCCGCCGTTTCCGCAAGAATGCGGCCGACCTCGGCACCGGACGAAGGTGCCGTCGAAATGCGCCAGAGGTCGCGGCCGCCGGAAGGGCCATTCGCCGCGAACGGCGTCACATCGCGTACAGCGCGCCACAGTGCGCCCGAGGCCGTTGCACCCAGCGTGCCCAGCGCGCCGAGCGGCGACAGCAGCTTTTCCAGCACGCCCTTGCGATCCGCGACCGATGGCGCAACACCCTCCAGGCGGAAAGCGGTAACGGCGGCACCCGCAGCAGCAATTTCGGCGATCCGCGTCGCGATGCCGCCCGGCAGATAGGCGGCCGCTGAAACGTCCGCAAAGGAGCCTGTCGCAGCCAGCATGGCTTTATGCGCGGTGAGGCCGTCAGCGTTCAGAAGCAGAACGGTTTCTTCGGTCTCGGCGCGCGGCAGCGTTTTGATGGTCACGTCGGTCATGGCCGCGAGCGTGCCCCAGGAACCGGCGAGGAGCTTGCAGAGGTCATAGCCGGTGACGTTCTTGACCACGCGCCCGCCGGATTTGAACGTCTCGCCTCGACCGGAGACGGCGATCACGCCCAGGAAGTGATCGCGCGCGGCGCCGGCCTTGATGCGGCGGGGACCGGAGAGATTGGCTGCGAGCACCCCGCCGATGGTGCCGGTGCCGACGTCCGCTCCAAGCAGTGCGCCGTAGTCCATCGGCTCGAAGGCGAGCTCCTGCCCGCTCGCCGCCACGATCGCTTCGATGTCTGCGACCGGGGTACCGGCCTTTGCCGCGAGCACAAGCTCCTCGGGCTCGTAGAGTGTGATGCCGGTAAGACCGGAGAGATCAAGCGTTGCGTCCCATTGCGCCGGCCGGCCAATCGCGCGCTTGGTGCCGCGGCCGGCGAGTTCGAGCGCCTTGCTTTCGCCGAGCGCCCATTGGATCGCCTGCTCGACCTCCGACGCATCGCGCGGTTTGAGATGATCGCTCATGCGCTTATGTTCCCCTCATCCGGACGCGGAGGGGCGACGGTAAAACCTGCCGCGCACAGCCCATCAAAACCGCGGAATATCGGGAAAGGCGAGCCGGCCGGCATGCACATGCATGCGGCCAAGCTCGGCGCAGCGGTGCAGCGTCGGAAACACCTTACCGGGATTGAGCAGGCCCTTGTCGTCGAAAGCACACTTGAGCCGTTGCTGCTGATTGAGATCGGTCTCGGTGAACATCACCGGCATCAGATCACGCTTTTCCACGCCGACGCCGTGCTCGCCGGTGAGCACGCCGCCGACCTCGACGCACAGGCGCAGGATATCGGCGCCGAAATCCTCGGCGCGTTCCAGCTCGCCGGGCTTGTTGGCATCGTAGAGAATGAGCGGATGCAGATTGCCGTCACCGGCGTGAAACACATTGGCGACGCGCAATCCGTGCTTGGCTGACAATTCCTGCATGCGACGCAGCACCAGCGGCAATTTGGCGCGCGGGATGGTGCCGTCCATGCAGTAATAGTCCGGCGAAATCCGCCCTACGGCTGGAAATGCCGCCTTGCGGCCGGCCCAGAACAACAGCCGTTCTTCCTCGGAATTCGAAGGCCGACAGGTCACCGCTCGACATTGCCGGGCGATCTCCTGGACGCGGTCGAGCAGATGATCGACTTCGGCGAGCGGCCCGTCGAGCTCGACGATGAGGAGCGCTTCGACATCGAGCGGGTAACCGGCATGGACGAACGCCTCGGCGGCATGAATGGCGGGACGATCCATCATTTCCATGCCGCCCGGAATGATTCCGGCGCCGATAATGCGCGCGACGCATTCACCGCCGTCTTCCGACGCATTGAAGCCGATCAGCGCTGCGCGCGCGCTTTGCGGCTTCTTCAGAAGACGCACTGTGACCTCGGTCACGACGCCGAGCAGCCCCTCCGAGCCGATGACGATACCCATGAGGTCGTAGCCGCCGGCATCAAGGTGCTTGCCGCCGAACCGTAAGATCTCGCCGGTCATCAGCACCAATTCGCAGCCGAGCACGTTGTTGGTGGTCACGCCGTATTTGAGGCAATGCACGCCGCCGGAATTCTCGGCGACGTTGCCGCCGATGGTGCAGGCGATCTGCGACGAGGGGTCGGGCGCATAATAAAAGCCTGCCTCCTCGACCGCTTGCGACACCGCGAGATTGGTCACGCCCGGCTCGACCACGGCAACACGGTTGTCGAAATCGATGTCGCGGATGCGATTGAACTTCGCCATGCCGAGCAGGACGCCGTCGCCGAGCGGTAGCGCGCCGCCCGACAGCGAGGTCCCTGCCCCGCGCGGAACGACCTTGATGCCTTCGCGGTAGCAGTAAGCGAGGACGGCCGCGACCTGCTCCGTCGTTTCCGGCAACACGACGACCATCGGAAGCTGCCGATAGGCGGTGAGACCATCGCTCTCGTAGGGCCGCATACCCTGCTCGGAGGCGATAACCCCCTCGCCCGGCACCATGCGCTTGAGCGCCGCCACGATCGCGGCACGGCGCGCCAAGACGTCGCCGTCGGTTTGAGGCATGGCCACTGGCATTTAATGCTCCGGCTTTTCCGCGCGTCATTATAGCGAGAAATCCAGGACGATAGCTCGCGGCCCTGCGCGCGCTGCCGTCGGACGATCGGGGGACCGCGCGTCTGGGCAGCCATTTTGGCCGTTGACACGCTGCGCTGGGGCCGCTTGAACGGCTGCGGCGCAAACTTGCGGCTGATCGGGGGCGGCCGGCGCTAAACGCAAAAGGAGAATCGATGATGAGGACGTTAATTCTGGCGGCAGCGTTCCTTGCCGCATCGGGTGCCGTGGCGTTGGCACAGGATGTCGAGAAGGGCGAGCACTCGTTCCATAAGTGCCTGCCCTGCCACTCCATCGGCGACGACGCGCAGAACAAGATCGGCCCCGAGCTTAACGGCCTCGATGGGCGTCATTCCGGCACTGTGGCAAACTTCGACTATTCCGACGCCAACAAGAAATCAGGCATCGTGTGGAGCGAGACCACTTTCAAGCAGTACATCAAGGATCCGCGGGCCATGGTCCCGGGCACCAAGATGATCTTCGCCGGCATCAAGAACGAGCAGGAGGTTAACGACCTCTGGGCTTATGTCAGCCAGTTCGACGCCGACGGCAATATCAAGAAAAAATAGGCCTCGAGACAGCGCCGGGCGATTGATTTGGCTCAAGACCAAGCGGCGTCGGGCATGACATAGAGTTCTGTCATGGAGTTCTGTTATGTGCCGCCAGGATGAGGAAACACCATGATCAAAGACATCGTCGTCAACCTGAGCGTTAGTGAGGGCGGGCATCCGGCGGGAGACTACGCGGTCTCCGTCGCCGCCGCGCTCGAGGCGCACATTGCCGGGATCGCGTTCGCCTATGACCCGATCGTTCCGGTCTCGGGCTCCGGCTATATCCCGGCCGAAATCATCGAAACACAGCAGCGCGACAATGAAGCCGCGGCCAAAGCCGCCATCGACCGCTTCACCGCGGCGACGGCGCGTGCCGGCTTGTCGGCGGAGCCGATCACGCTGAGCGCCAGTTTCGCCGGCGCCGGCGACCAGTTCGGCCGCATTGCGCGCCGCTTCGATCTCGCGATCATCGGCCAGACCGATCCTGAGAAAACCGCGGCCGAAGAGATGATCGCGGAAAGCGCGCTGTTCGATTCCGGCCGGCCCGTGATCATGGTGCCATATATCCAAAAGGCGCCGTTGAAGCTCGACAACGTCATGGTCTGCTGGGACGGTAGCCGGCCGGCGGCGCGCGCGATTGCAGACGCCATGCCGCTGCTCGAACGCGCCGGGACGGTGGAAGTCGTCATCGTCGCCAACGAGCGCGGCAAGCAGGACGAGATTGCGGGAGCCGACATGGGCCAGCATCTCGCCCGCCACGGTCTTACCGTTGACGTCAAGCGCATCGCCGCAGGCAGCATCGATATCGCCGATACGCTGTTGTCCCACGCTGCCGACAGCAGCACGGATTTCATCGTCATGGGCGGCTATGGTCATTCGCGGCTGCGCGAATTCGTGCTCGGCGGCGTGACGCACAGCATCCTGCGCTCCATGACCGTGCCGGCGCTGATGTCGCATTAGGACCCCGATCGCCTCGACTGAGACGCGATCTGGCAATCGTCAGCAGAGGCACCATGGCATTGACCCTCTACAACGCGCCGCAATCGACGTGCAGCCAGCGCGTACGGTTCGTTCTCAACGCCAAGAAGCTGCCGTTCACCGAGGTCAAGCTCGACCTTCTCGCCGGCGATCAGCTCAAGCCGGATTATCTGGCGCTCAATCCAAACGGCGTGGTGCCGACGCTCGACCACGACGGCGCCATCGTGATCGATTCCTCCGTCATCATCGAATATCTCGATGAGGTCGCGCCTGATGGCGTGAACTTCACGCCGCGCGATCCGGTCGTACGCGCGAAAATGCGCGCCCTGATGCGTTTCATCGACGAGATGCCGGCAGCAGCGGTGCGCGTGCCGACATTCAATCTCGCCTTCCTGCCCCGCTTTGCCGCGATGACCGAACAGGAGTTCGTGGCCTTTGCGGAATCCAAACCGCTGCGCAAAGAGTTCATGATGGCAATGGGCCGCAAGGGCTTCCCGCAGAAGGACATGGACTCAGCGCTGCAGCGGCTGCGCCGCACCTATGAACGCATGGATGCGGAAATCGAGAAGAGCGGCGGCCCGTGGCTCCTCGGCAGCAACATCTCGCTTGCCGACATCTCGGTCATGCCGGCGATCGTGCGCATGGCCGATCTCGGGCGGGATGCCGATTGGCAGGATTTGCCGCGGGTGCAACGGTGGTACGACGCCATCCGCGCCTATCCGGCCTTTGCGCCGACCTATTACCCGGGATCGCTGCTCACCGAGCAGTTTGCGCATTTGCGCCGGGCGGAGCAAGCAAGCATGATCGGAATGGAAACCGCGAGTCAGCCGATGAAGCAATCGCGATTGCTCGCCGGCGCAGCGGGGTTTGCACGACAAGACCACGGGCGCGGGCGTCGGCGACGCCGAGCGCGCGCAGGGCGACCAGCGTCACCGATTGCACCATGTCGCGCTCGCGGCCCGCCGCCTCCGATGCAATCTGACCGATCAACCCCTCGATGAGAATTCCCACGAGCGCCGCCGCTGCAAGCGAAAGATCCTGTTCGGGAAGATGCCCGCCGGCGACGGCGGCGGCGATACGGGTCGCAAACTCCTCGGCGAGCGCTTTGCGAAAAGCGAGGCGCGCCGCGTCGAGTTCGGCATCGACCGGTTCGGCAATGGCCGCATAGGCGAGACGACGTTCGCGCCGCGCGCGTGCGGCGAACGTCATGATCGATGCCGACAGCGCGGAGAGCGGGCCTGGTGCGACGTCGGCGGCCCGGCGCAACGCGCCGATCTCGCGCGCCGAAATTTCCGCAAGCAGCGCTGCGACGAGGTCGGTCTTGCCCGGGAAATAACGATAGACCGTACCCGCCGCGATGCCAGCACGTTGGGCGACCGGCGCGATCTGCACCGCCGCCATGCCGCCTTCGCTGGCCGCACCGCGCGCCGCTTCAATGATCGCGGCACGCCGGGCAGCGAGCCGGCGCGCGACATTGTCGGTGCGGCGATACGGCATCGGGAGCCAATGAAAGAAATTCCAGGGGCCGATGCCAAAGGGTGAACCATGATTCAGCAGATAGCGCAATAGCGCCTCCGCCAGACACTTCGTCTCAGCAGTCGCTTTGCTCTTTTGAGCCGCGCTCCGCTCTGGCATACCGGGCGCAAGCGCAAAGCGCATCAGAGGGGGAAACGATCATGATGGCGAAGTCGTTCGTCGGTGCCACTTTAGCCATGGCGGCCTTTAGTGTTTGCACGGCCGCGCCGGCCAGCGCTGAAACCTATCCAACGCATCCGATCACCATGATCGTTCCGCTCGCTCCCGGTGGATCGACCGATACGCTGGGGCGAATCATGGCGAAGGCCATGCAGACGACGCTCGGCCAGCCCGTCGTCGTGGAGAATGTCGCGGGCGCCGCCGGCACCATCGGCGTCACCCGCGCCGAACGCTCGACGCCCGACGGCTACACGGTGTTATGGGGAATGTGGGGAACGAACGTCGCGAACGGCGCCATCTACAACCTCGGCTTCGATTTCCTGAAAGATTTCGAGCCGGTTGCCCTGGTCGCCACACAGCCGTTCTTGGTCGATGCCCGCAAGACCATGCCGGCGAATAATCTGAAGGAATTGGTCGCGTGGCTGAAGGCGAACGGCGACAAGGCGACGATGGGCACCTCGGGCGTCGGCAGCCCCAGCCACGTCGCCGGTGTGTTGATGGAGCAACTGGTCGGCGCGAAGTGGCAAATGGTGTCCTATCGCAGCGCTGGTTTGGCGACGCAGGACCTTCTCGCCGGCATCACCGATATTCAACTCGACACACCGGCGGTGTCGCTGCCCCATGTGAAAGCCGGGGCGCTTAAGGCCTATGCGGTCACCGCCAAGGAGCGCATTGCCGTCGCGCCCGATATCCCGACCACCGACGAAGCGGGATTGCCGGGTTTCTATTTCTCATTCTGGCACGCGATGTGGGCGCCCAAGGGAACGCCGAAAGATATTATCGCCAAGCTCAACGGCGCTATCGTGGCCGCGCTCGCCGACCCCGACACCCGCAAGAAGCTGACTGATCTGGCGCAGGTCATATACCCGCGCGACCAGCAGACCCCCGAAGGGCTGCACGCATTTCAGAAGGCCGAAATGGAGAAGTGGTGGCCGATCATCAAGGCGGCCGGCATCAAGGCCCAGTGATTTGTTGTTCATCCGCTGCGTGCGGGGCGGATAAAGTCGATCATTACGGCGAGCCAGACGAACGCTCTTGCTTCGTCTTCCCGATCTTTTTTGCCTCGTGACGTCCGATTCGCAGCGGCGTTTCGTTCCCGCGCGAACCGCCAACGCGTTGGCCGACCGCGGCGTTGCGCGCTACACTTGAAATGCCTCACGGCATTCGGGGACGACAGCGATGATCCTTTCGCGTTTCGCGGCCTTCTGTTTCCTGCTGCTCGTCACGACGCCGGTTTTCGCCGGCGACCCGCACCCGCCGCAACTCGACGTATCATTCCTCGCCCAACCGGCGCCGATCGTGCAGGACGGATCGAGACGCCTCGTCTACGAAATGCTGATCACCAATTTCTCGAAAAGCGCCTACGTGATCGACGCTATCGACACCGCGGCCGGTGCTGCGAAGTTCAATGTCAATGGCGCGCCGCTCGCCGCCATGATCTTTCACCTCGGTGTCGATGCGCCAAAGGAAAGCCCGGCAAACCGCACCATCGAAGGCGGCCGCAGCATTCTGATTTATTTTCTGCTCGACATCGGCAAGAACGCCGCGCCGAGCGCGCTCCGACATTCACTGCATGTGCTCGACGACAAGGGCGGCGCGCACGACATCGCCATCGCACCGCTGCCGGTATCGGGCGAAACACCCATCGTGGTTGCGCCGCCGTTGCGCGGCGACTGGATTGCGGGCGACTCCGTGAACAACGGGCCGGACGCCGCACACCGCAAGACCGTGCTCATCGAGGGCGGACACCCATGGCTGGCGCAACGCTACGCCATCGATTGGGTGCAATATCAGACGATCGACGGCGTGCGCACGACCTGGAAGGGCCCGGAGGATAAGAACGAAAGCTATTTCTGCTACGACCAGCCGATCTACAGCATCGCCGCCGGCAAGGTGGTCGACATGGCCGACGGCCTTCCGGAAAACGTGCCGCATTCGGGCAAATACGCCATCCCGATCGACTTCAACAACGCCGCCGGCAATCACGCCGTGGTCCAGATCGCGCCGCACCGCTACGTGCTTTACGCGCACATGCGGCCGGGCACCGTAAAGGTCAAGATCGGAGATCGAGTCCGCGTCGGCGAGATCATCGGCCATGTCGGCAATACCGGCAGTTCGACCGAACCGCATCTTCACATGCATATCGACGATCAGCCGTCGTTCCTCGCCGGCAACGGCGTGCCCTACGAATTTACGCGAGGCGAGGCAAGCGGGCCCGTCGAAGCCAATGTCAGCTCGCCCGGCGCCATCACCTTCGGCCCGATCGGACCGCAGAAGCCGTTCAGAAACGATTATCCGGCCGAAAATGCGCTGGTGACGTTCAAGTAGATATTGTGCTGCCCAGCGAAGCGAGGGCGGATAAAAGATTCAACGATCTTTCTCCGCCAGCGATTTGGCGCGAATTTTGGCGAGCGTCGTCATGGGCGTCGAGGCGTCAGGATCGATCTTGAGCCGGATGATCGCTGGCTTGCCGCTTGCCTGCGCTTCCTTGAAGGCGGCCGGGAAATCCTCGGTGCGCTCGACGGCAATGCCGAAACCGCCGAAGGCGCGCGCATAGGCGGGGAAATCCGGATTGCGCAATTCGGTCGCCGAAATGCGGCCGGGATACTCGCGCTCCTGATGCATACGGATCGTGCCGTAGAGACCGTTGTCGGCAATAACAATCGTAAACGGCAGATCATATTGCACGGCAGTCGCGAACTCCTGGCCGTTCATCAGGAAGTCGCCGTCGCCGGCGATGCACACGACCGGACGATCGGGATAAAGCCGCTTCATGGCGACCGCGGCCGGTACGCCGAAGCCCATCGAGCCCGACGTCGGCGCGACGTGCTGAGCGAACCGGCGAAAGCGGAAAAAGCGATGAATCCACGCCGCATAATTGCCGGCGCCGTTGCAAAGAATGACGTCGGGGGGAAGATATTCACGCAGCCACACCATGATGGCGCCGAAGTTGACGCCGCCCGGCTGTTCGGTCGGCTGATCCGTCCATGCCAAATAGTCGGCGTGAGCCGCCTTGGCGTCGCCGGTCGCGGGTCGCGACAATTCGAGGCACTCAAGCGCCGCAGCAAAGGCCGTGGGCGTCGAATGAATCGCGAGATGCGGACTGTAGACGCGGCCGAGTTCTTCCGCGCCCGGATGCACGTGGACGAGCGTGGTTTGCGGGCCCGGAATGTCGAACAACGTGTAGCTCTGCGACGGTATCTCGCCCATGCGGCCGCCGACGAGAACAACGAGGTCAGACGACTTGACGCGTTCGATCAGCTTCGGGTTCGGGCCGATGCCGACATCGCCCGCGTAACAGGGATGCAGCGCATCGAACAGGTGGCCGCGGCGGAACGTGGTGCAGACCGGCAGCGAGTGCTTTTCCGCAAAACGCGCCACCGTATCGCAGGCCGCCTGCGACCAGCGGCTTCCCCCCAGGAGAAAGATCGGGGCCCGAGCGCTGCCCAGCAGTTCTGCGAGCTTCGCCATTTCGGCGGGGCCCGGCGAGGTTTCGATCAGCGTGAAGGGCGGCGCGTCGGACACCGCGACCCGTTCGATCAGCATGTCTTCGGGAATGCTGACCACGACCGGGCCCGGCCGTCCGTTTGCCGCCGTATGGAAGGCGCGCGACACGATCTCCGGCACCCGCGCCGGATCGTCGATCTCGGTTGCCCACTTGGTCATCGGACCGAATACAGCGCGGTAGTCGAGCTCCTGAAAAGCCTCGCGCTCGCGCATGTCGCGCGCAACCTGGCCGACGAACATGACAAGCGGCGTCGAATCCTGGCGCGCGATATGGATGCCGTGAGAGGCGTTGGTGGCACCGGGCCCTCGCGTGACGAAGCAAACGCCCGGGCGGCCGGTCACCTTGCCGATCGCTTCCGCCATCATCGCCGCGCCACCTTCTTGCCGGCAGACCGTGATGGCAAGTTCGCTGTCATGAAACGCGTCGAGCACCGCCAGATAACTCTCGCCGGGAACGCAGAATACGTGCCGCACGCCGTGAATTTGCAATTGATCAACCAGCACCTCGGCGGCGGTGCGCATATTGTCCTTGGCACGCATGGGCATCTCCTTCGGGCCGGACGTCCCCTCCCCGCTCCGGGCGGATTTGGGCTTGCCCGACGACGTCAATAGCGCATGTTCGGGAAGACTGTGAACCGTTCATCCGAATAGAACGTCGGTGAAGTTAAGGAAGTCAGCGGGCGACCCGGCCGGGTTTTGCCGGGGATGCGATGAAGGAATTCGGCGAAAGGCCCTTCACCCCATGAACGAAGAGTCGGCAAGCCAGGACGATGTGCTCGCCTTTCTTGGCGATCCCGCGACCCACGGCAGTGGGAATGCCGATACGGTCAAACGCATCGATACTCATGCGGCGTCGGTCTTTCTCGCCGGAAACCGCGCGCTCAAGATCAAGCGCGCCGTGCGTTTTCCGTTTCTCGACTATTCGACGCTGCCGAAACGCAAGGCGGCCTGCGAAGCCGAGCTTGCCGTGAACGCGCCGTTTGCCCCCGAAATCTACCGCGGCGTTGTCGCCATCACCCGAGAGGCCGATGGCCGGCTCGCCCTTTCGGGCACCGGCCAGCCTGTCGAATGGGCGGTCGACATGCGCCGTTTCGACGAAACTCGCACGCTCGACCACCTCGCCGCCGGAATCGACGACACGCTCGCCGATGCGCTTGGCCGTGCCGTCGCTGCCGGCCATGCCAAGGCGCCGATCGTCGACGCCGCGCCCTGGATCGATGCGCTTTCGGTTTATCTCGACCAGAACGTCGCGGCGTTCAGGAGCATGCCCGATCTGTTCGACCCTGGGACAGTCGCTGAGCTTGATCGCGACCTGCGCAGAACCTACGTGCGCATCCGGCCCCTGCTTGCCGAACGCGGCCGGCTCGGCCGTGTGCGGCGCGGCCATGGCGACTTGCATCTCGGCAACATCGCCCTCGTCGACAACCGGCCGGTGCTGTTCGACGCCATCGAGTTCGACCCGCTGATCGCCACCGGCGACGTGCTGTACGATCTCGGATTTCTGCTGATGGACCTATGCGAGCGCGGTCTCCTGCAAGCGGCCAACATCGTGCTCAACCGCTATCTCGTGGAGACGCAGGCGCATCGAGGACCTCGACGGGCTGGCGGCGTTGCCGTTCTTCGTGTCGCTGCGGGCGTCGATCCGCGCCATGGTCACCGCAGCACGCATGGAGCGGGCTGAGATTAAAGAGCGCACGACGATCGCCGCTGCGGCCAAGGCCTATTTTGCGTTCGCTCGCGCCGCGATTGCACCCCCCGAGCCGAAATTCATTGCCGTGGGCGGACTTTCCGGAACCGGCAAGACGCGGCTCGCACGCATGCTCGCGGCGGACATCCCACCGATGCCCGGAGCCGTCATCGTGCGCTCGGATGTCGAGCGCAAAGCGCTGTTCAATGCGGGGGAAACCGACAAGCTGCCGCCGGCGGCCTACACGCCTGAGGTCGGGGAACGCGTCTATGCTGTCCTCTTCGACAAGGCACGCCGCATTGTCAGCGCCGGCCATTCGGTCATCGTCGATGCCGTCTTTGCGCGGGCCCAGGAGCGCGATGCCTTCACTGCATTGTCACAATCCGTCCCTGTCCGCCCGCATGGATTGTTCCTGACCGCAAGCCTTGCGGCGCGCCTTGCCCGCGTCGGCGCGCGGGTGCGCGACGCGTCCGATGCCGACGAGGCCGTAGCGAAAGCGCAGGAACGCTATGATCTCGGTCCGCTTGATTGGACGGAGATCGACGCATCCGGAACCCCCGAGGACACTTTGGCGCGAGCGCGCGAGGCGCTGGCTCGGTGATGGGCGCCGCTTGACTGAACCCGGATGCGATTTCAGAAACGGACTGGTTGACTGTGGCGCCGCCGAGGGCGACATAAAGACCTAGGATTCGGCGGTTGGGGGCACCGCGCGGAACCAGGACGTAACGATGACCATCAGCGATTCCACATCATCCGCAGACCCACACGGTTCGGAAGCAACACGGCGCGATTTCCTCTACATCGCAACCGCCGCTGTCGGCGCCGTGGGTGCGGCCGCCACCTTGGTCCCGCTCATCTCCCAGATGAACCCGGACGCTTCGACGCTGGCGGCCGGCGGGCCAGTCGAACTCGACGTCAGCAAGGTCGCGGTCGGTGCTCAAGTCGTGATCCGCTGGCGGCAGCGTCCGATCTTCGTCTTTCATCGTTCGCCACAAACGCTGCAGGCGATGCAGAGCGAACAAATGATTTCGCTCCTCGCCGATCCGAATTCGGCGCAGACCCAGCAGCCGCCCTATGCGGCCAATTGGCACCGTTCGATCAAGCCGGAGTTTGGCATCCTGGTTGGCATTTGCACGCATCTCGGCTGCATCCCGCTGTTTTATCCGCAACCGAGCGCCACCTCGCCTGTGACCGATTGGCCGGGCGGCTATTTCTGCCCGTGTCACGGCTCGAAATACGATCCCGCGGGCCGAGTTTTCAACGGCGTGCCGGCGCCGTATAACCTTCCCGTCCCGCCGTACCGATTCATCAATGACACGACGATCCGTGTCGGCGAGAATCCTCCCGGTTCCACCTTCGATTTTGGTTCGATCCGTCAACTGTAAGCGGATCGAATGTTGATTGGCATGAAGTTTAAGCTGCCGCAGCGGATCGGCCTTGTCCGCCTGTCACTCCTTGCTATCGTCGTCGGCGTGGTCACCGGCTTCGGCGCTGTCTTGTTCCGCGCGCTCATCGGGTTGTTTCACAACATCGCCTTTCTCGGCCTGTTCCAAGTCGCCTACGACGCGAGCGTGTTCACGCCGCCGAGCCCTTGGGGCGTCTTTGTTATTCTGGTTCCGGTCGCCGGCAGTCTGATCGTTACGTTTTTGATTACCAATTTCGCGCCGGAGGCGCGTGGCCACGGCGTGCCGGAGGTCATGGACGCGATCTACTACAAAGACGGCGTGATCCGTCCGGTGGTGGCCGTGATCAAGTCGCTGGCCTCGGCACTGTCCATCGGCACCGGCGCGGCGGTCGGCCGCGAAGGCCCGATCATCCAGATCGGCGCAGCCCTCGGCTCCACGCTCGGCCAGATCATCAACATGGCGCCGTGGCAGCGCATCACGCTGGTCGCCGCGGGTGCCGGCGCCGGCATCGCCTCGACGTTCAATACGCCGATCGGCGGCGTGATGTTCGCGATCGAGCTGATGATGCCGGAATTGAGCGCACGCACCTTCCTGCCGGTCGCGCTCGCCACCGGCACCGCGACGTTCATCGGCCGGATCTTCTTTGGCATTCATCCGGCATTCAATATTCCGACGACGCTGTTGACGTCCGAGCATCCGGCGACGCTTGCGGCGCTGCTCTTGTTCGCGCTCCTCGGCGCCATTATCGGGCTCGCCGCAACCGCCTTCATCCGGGGCTTGAGTTTCGCGGAAGATGTTTTCGAATACATCAAGAACCCCTATCTCCGCCATATCGTCGGCATGCTTGCGCTGGGCACCCTGCTCTACGTGCTGATGCGGACCGCCGGGCACTACTACGTCGAAGGGGTCGGCTACGCCACGATCCAGGCGATCCTGACCGGTGGTCTGGAACTGCCGGCGCTTCTGCTGATCCTGTTTGTCGCCAAGCTTTTTGCGACGTCGACAAGCCTTGGCTCCGGCGCTTCGGGAGGAATTTTCTCGCCATCGCTGTTCATGGGCGCAACGATCGGCGGCGCATTCGGCGCCGCGATCACGGCGATCCATCCGGCGGAAGGAGTCACCGCGACCACCGGCGCCATCATCGGCATGGCCGCCATGGTCGGCGGCGGCACCGGTGCCGCGATGACCGCCGTAACCATGATCTTCGAGATGACCCGCGACTACGACCTGGTGATGCCGAGCATCGTCGCGGTCGCGCTCGCCATCGGCTTCCGCCGCCTGCTGTCGCAGGAAAATATCTACACCATCAAGCTGGTCGGCCGCGGCCACTTCGTGCCGAAGGCGCTGCATGCCAACATGTTCCTGGTCCGCCGCGCCGCCGACGTCATGGAGCGCGACGTCACCCAGCTCTCCGCCGCAGCGGACTTCGATTCCTTTTTGCGCCAGCAAAAAAAGCCGTCGGGGTTCAAGCACGTGCTCGTGACCCGCGACAACCACATCGTCGGCGTGGTTCGCGTCAATACAGGGCTGCGGCGCGGCGTCGAGGAAGCCTATAAGGGCGTGAGCTTCGGCGACATCGCGCAGCGCAATTTTACGATCGCGCGCGAAAGCGACATCGTGTTCGACGTTGTGCAGCGCATGGCGCGCCACGACGCCACCATGGCGGTGGTGGTCAAGGGCCGCGGACGTGGGCGGCCCTCGGAGGTCGTCGGTATCATCTCGAAGGAGCACATCGCCGATTCGGTCGCCGAGAGCATCAAACCATTCGGCAAGTAACGCAGCCGCGCACGATGGTTCGGCGCAGCGGCTCCCGGAGCGACGCCCCTTCAATGGGCGCAATCCAGCAATGCCCGTAACGCCCGCATAATCAGCTATTTATCGGCGGCCGGCAGCCGCCGATTGCTTGACGCTACCGCAGCGCCATGAGAGCTTTTTGCAGCAAAAAATCCGCCCCATCTTGGGAGATCAAGCGCCATGTCGATCGTCGTGAAGCCGCTCTCGCCAGCGCTGGGCGCCGAAATTGTCGGTGTCGACCTGAGCCAGGAGCTGCCCCCGGCCACCGTCTCGGAAATTATCGACGCTTGGCACCGGCATCTTGTTCTTCTGTTCAGGGATCAGAAGCTGTCGGAGGACGATCAGATCCGCTTCGTCAAAAACTTCGGCGAATTGCAAAAGCGCGGCCGGCCGCAGCAGGCACGCAACGAAGCGTCACTCATCAAGTATCCCGAACTGACGATGCTGGTTTCGAACATTCGCGAAAACGGCAAGCTGATCGGATCGCTGGCCGACGGCGAGATGCATTTTCATTCCGACTTTTGCTATCTGGAAAAGCCGGCCAAGGGCACGTTTCTCTATGCCATGGAGGTGCCGTCACGCGGCGGCGACACGCTGTTCCTCAATATGTACAAGGCCTACGAGGCGCTGCCGCCGGCGCTGAAAGCGAGCGCGGAAGGCAAGAAGGCCGTCAACGCCTACCACTACGAGTCGGTGACGCGCGAGATCAACGGCTCCAAGCTCGACCTCTCGGTCAACCCGCACTACTCGCAACCGATCGTGCGCACTCATCCCGACACCAAGCGCAAGGCGCTTTACGTCAATCGGCTGATGACCTGGAGTGTCGACGGCATGGACGAGGCGGATGGCAGCGCGCTCCTGGACCGGCTGTTTTCGCACATCGAGCAGGATCAATTCATTTACGCGCATCAGTGGCAGGTCGGCGATCTCGTTCTCTGGGACAACCGCTGCACGTTGCACGCCCGGGCGGATTTCAGCGACAAGGAGCGGCGCTTGCTGCGGCGCCACGTCGTCATGGGAGACGCCGTGTATTGAAGCGGCGCCTCATGCTCAAATCGCTTCATTCGTAGTAGTCGGGGGAATATTTCCGCAACGGCGCCTCCGACTTTTCGTGGCCGATCCAGAATTGCGCGTTGTTTTGCTTGAGCACGGCCACGATATGGTCGAAAGAGGCGCGCGTTTGCTCCTTATCGACGTCGAAAGCCGTCACGCGCCGCTCGTCCCAGTCCGCTCGGCTATGGACGGCGTCACCGGAGAGCAGGATCGCGCCGGTTTGTTTCAGCTTGATCAACAGCGATTGATGTCCGGGCGTATGCCCCGGCGTGGAAATGAGCACGGCGCTGCCGTCCCCGAACACGTCATAATCGCCAGTCAGCAGTTTCACAGGATGCTGCGGATTGATGCGCGGCGAACCGTCCTTGGTCGGCCAGTCGTATTCGGCCTTCTGAATGAGCATCATGGATTTCGGGAACATTTCGATGTTCCCAACATGATCGCCGTGAGTGTGCGACATCGCGAGATAGCGAATATCGGATGGGGCGACCTTGATCTGAGCGAGTTGCGTCGCAAGCGTCTTGGTAACGTAGAACAGCGAAATATTTCCCTTCTTGCCATTGGGCATCGCGGCGACCGCGTCGCCTATTCCGGTATCGAAAAGCAGGTAGTCCTGTGCGTGTTTGATCAGGTAACAGGTGTCCACCATAAAATACGGGCCGTGCGGATAATCCGGCGCCACGACAGCCATGTCGGGAATGATGATCTGCCCGCAATCGAACACGTAGAGCCGGTCGATATTGGCCGCACTCTGCGCCAACGCCGTGCTCGCGGCGACGCTGAGTCCTGAAATTAGCGCTGCAAAGAGATTAAGTATTCTCATAACGATCCCCATTTCGCTAATGCGTTAGCCGCCCCTGCCCCATCAGCTCGGTCCAGATCTCGTCGCAGAATTCGCGAAAGCGCGGCGTGCGGCGAACCTGCCAGGTGTCGCGCGGACGCGGCAGGTCGATCTTGACCTCGAGGCAGATGCGTCCGGGCCGTCCGGTCATCACCACGACGCGATCCGAGAGCGCAACGGCCTCTTCGATGTCGTGCGTAACAAAGACCACGCTCTTGCGGTCCGATTGCCAGATACGCAGCAATTCCTGGCCCATGATCAGCTTGGTCTGGGCGTCGAGCGCGCCGAACGGCTCGTCCATCAAATAGAGTTTGGGAGCGTATGCCAGGAGACGCCCAAGAGAAACGCGCTGCCGCATCCCGCCGGACAGCGCCGCCGGATAGTGATTGGCGAAGCCGTCGAGACCGAGCAGCTTGGTGAGGTCCGCTACACGCGCCGCTCGTTCGTGGCGCGGAACGCCGGCAAGCTCGTGGCCGATGTCGATGTTGGCAGCGACCGTGGCCCAAGGCAGCAACACATCGCGCTGAAACATGAAACCAACGCCCGGCGGCGGCGCATCGATGGTGCGGCCGTCCAGTTCGACGCTGCCGCGCGCCGGTTTCTCCAGACCCGAGATGAGCTTCAATAATGTCGACTTGCCGCAGCCGCTCGGTCCGACGATCGATAGAAACTCGCCGTCGAAGAGCTGCAGATTGACGTCGGACAACGCGATGACCGGGCTCAGGCGAGGATCGCCGTACGCCATGGTGACGTTCCTGATGACGAGTTTAGCGTCTGCTTGGCTCACAGAAGCGCGGTCCATCGTTGGGCTGGTGTTCGGCATTGCCTGAGTACTCACGACTGCTGCGGCGCACGGCCCGCGCCGAGCGCCCACACCTCGACAAGTTTCACGATCTCGTTGATCACGACCGCGACGATCATCAGGACGAACAACCCGGCAAAGACCCCGGTGGTATCGAGCTGGCTGCCAGCCTCCTCGATGTACCAGCCCAGACCGCGGTTGGCGCCCAACAGTTCGCCGAGAACCGATCCGATCAATGACAGGCCGATACTGATCCGCAGCGCCGCAAACACCCAGGGCACCAGCGACGGCAACTGGACCTTACGGAAGATGAAGAAGCGCGTGGCGCACATCGTGCGCATGAGGGCGATGAGGTCGCGGTCGACTTCGCGCAGGCCGTTCATCGTGTTCAGAATGAAGACGACGACGACGAGAGAGAAGACCATCACGATCTTGGAAAAAAATCCAAAGCCGAACCAGATGATGAAGAGCGGCGCCAGCGCGATGCGTGGAAGACTATAGAGTCCCATGAAAAACGGATCGATCGCTTCGGCGACACGAGGCATCGTGCCGAGCAGGATTCCGATGACGACGCCCGCAACCGACCCCACGGCAAGGCCGGTAAAGGCCTGTAGCACCGTCACTCCCGCGTGAACGTAGAGGCTGCCGTCGGCGTTGAGCTGCCAAAGCCGTACGGCGATTTCCGCTGGACTGCTGAACCAGACCGCGCCTGCCGCCGTCATGCTCGACAGCAATTGCCAGGCGGCGAGCGCGACCACGGCAATCACCGTGCGCACCAGCAGCAGGCGAAGCCAATGCGGCATGCTGCGGCGACGGGGTTTGACCGAGTTCAACCAATCGGAACCGGAAGGCTCAAGCGTGTCGGTTGTGATCGTCATGGCGGGTTCCCGGGCTATCGGCAGCCCCCATGACCAAGCAAGGCGCGTACCAGCCCACCCCCAACCGGACCGAGCACCGAGCGCGATGTCCTCAACTTTCAGTGTGTTCCGTGATGGCCTTTGCCGCCGGCGCAGGCACGCGTGGCACATCGCTTGCATCGACACATCAATTGCGCCGCAGCCGACCGTATGCGGGGCGAGACGATCCGAAATCCCGCAGGAGCCGACAGTCATGATGCGACACAACTACGCATCTGCAGCGATTCTCATGGCGTTGTTTGCTTTGAGCGTTCCAGCACGAGCGGAGACAAAGATCACGATCGCATCGGCAAACACGTCGCTGGGCCACATCACGTTTCGTTTGGCCCAGAGCAAAGGATATTTCGCCGCTGAGGGCATCAAAGCGGAGCTCTTCAACTTCAAGGGCGGCGGCCCCGCCATTCAGGCCATGGTCGGCGGCGGCGCCGACATGTGCATCTGCACCGGCGACCACGTCATCTTCCTCGCCAATCATGGCATCAAGGCGCGCATCCTGGCCGGGGTTACGCTGTTCAACAGCTATGGGTTGGTCGCGCGCGCGGATTCACCCTACACCGATCTCAAGAGTCTCAAAGGCCAGCGGATCGGTATCACCTCGAGCGGCAGTTCGACCGACAATATGATCCGCTTCGCCATCAAAAAGATCGGTCTCGACCCGGACAAGGACTTCGTCCTGATCGGCGCCGGCACGACTGCCGCCATGGAGCCGGCGATCGACACCGGATCGGTCGCCGCCGGAATGCTGACGACACCGGCCATGCAGGCCTTCATCTATAGCGGCAAGGGCAAGTATCGCGTCGTCGACGACTTCACAGTCGTGCCCTATCCGACCAGTTCGTACCTCGTCATGGACGATTGGCTGAAAAAGAATCCCGAGACTGCACGCGGCTTCGCGCGCGCGATTGTGCGCGCGCTGCAATTGGTGCATTCCGACCCGGACGCCGTTCGCGCCGATCTCAAGAAGGCTTATCCGCAATACGACGATGCGTTTATCGAGCAGGTCATCAAGTTGACGCAGGACAAGCTTTCGACGGACGGACGGTTGAGCAAGACGGCGTGGCAGTCGGTCAACGACATTCTCACCGGGTATGACCCGAAGATTAAGCCGGTGCCTTACGAGGACGCCGCAGCGCCGGAATTTCTGCCGGCGACTCAGTAGCCTTCAGCCCGAGCCTCAACCGGCCGGTTGTCATCTGCTGCCAGCGCATCGGCAGCGGCGGTTCGGCGAAACGGCCGATCGCCCTGCACCACGACCCGCCGCAACAAGCGCCGCTCCTGGGCACTGAAATCGGTGCGGGCATGCTGGGTACAGCGGTTGTCCCACAGCAAGAGATCGCCGGGCCGCCATTTGTGCGCGTAGACGAATTGCGGCTGCTCCAGGTGATCAAACAGCCTGTCGAGCAGCTGTCGGCTTTCCGTTTGGCTCATGCCCTCGATCGTCCACGTCATCAGGCGGTTGACGAAGAGAACATCGCGCCCGGTGTCGGGATGCGTGCGCACCATGGGGTGGACAAATTTCAGATCGGTGCTGAAATCGGGCGTATAGTTCTGTTGCGATCCATTGCCATAAAGATAGATGTTGAGCGCCGTCTTGTTCTCGACCTGCGCCTTGATGTGTTCCGGTAAGGCCGCCCAGGCCGCATACATATTGGAGAATACGGTGTCGCCGCCCTCGCGCGGCACCTCGATGGCGTACAGAAACGTCCCGGACGGCGGCTTCTCGCGAAAACACCCGTCGGTATGGAAGTGAAGTTCGCCGTCGGGCAGCGAGCCGATCAGCTCGCCATTCTTGCGGATGTTCGAAATCAGCGTTGTGGCCTCGGGATATTTCAATTCGCTTTCCGCATTGCCGCGCATCTCCTTCGGCCGCGGCCGCTGCTGCAGCGCGCCGAAATAGCGGGCGAAGCGGATCTGCTCGTCTTCCGTGAGCTGTTGTTCACGGAACAACAGCACGAGGTGCTGGTGCCATTCGGCCTTGACTCGTGCGACCGTTGCCGAATTGAGTTCCTGGCTCAGATCGAGACCGCAGATTTCGGCGCCGAGCGCGTCCGACAATGGTTTGACGCTGATGGCCATGGACTCCTCCTGCTGACGCTTTTTGGCAGGACAGCATGCAATCGACATGCCACGGAGCGGCCTTCGCAGATTCTGTCTCGCAGACGATGCCTTACTTCGGCACGATCGGAATGCGCTCCGATGCCTGACTTCCATTGCGCGAGGCCCCCGCCACCGGAGCTGACGCATATTCGGTGACCATTTCGCGCAGCCAGTCCATCTTGCGGATGGCAATGTCTGTTTGGCCGAAGGGGATGGCGATACCGGCTTTCTCGAAGGCGTCCAGGATCGCCATCGACAGATCCGTGCGGACCTTCCCGGCTTTCGTGATGTCACCGATGACAACGTAAAGGGTGAAATTGAGGCTTGCGGCGCCGAATTCCTCCAGACAAACCGCCGGTTCGGGCGTTCTCAGCACGTCTGGATTGTCGTGCGCGACCTTGAGCAGAACAGCCTGGACTTGCCGCGCGTCGGAGCCGTAGGCCGCGCCGACCGAAATCGTGACACGGCGCAAGTTATTGCGAAACGTCCAGTTCTTCACCTTCTCCGAAATGAAGTAGGAATTCGGAATGAGAACGTTGGCGCGGTCGAACGTTTCCAGTTCGGTAGAGCGCACGCTGATCTTGCGCACGTAGCCTTCCTCGCCATTGACGACGACAAGGTCGCCGACCCTGATGGGGCGCTCCGCCAGTAGAATGAGGCCGGACACGAAATTGTTGACCAGATTTTGCAGGCCAAAACCGATGCCGACAGATAAGGCTCCGGCAATGATGGCAAGGCTCGAAAGGTCGAAGCCCGCATAAGAGAACGCCACCAGGGCGGCGATGACGATGCCGACATACCCGACGCCAGTTCGAATGGAGTTTCGAACGCCACCCGAAATTCCGGACGGCCTTAAGACTTGGGCATCGAGCCAGCCTTGAAACAGGCGCGCTGCCGCGTAGCCGAGGCCGAAAACGATGACCGCCGCCAGCAGAGCGCCAAACGTGACCTCGGTATTTCCGATACGCAGCCCAAAAAACAGCTGCCGATACCACTCGCGAATGTCGGGCCAGGTGTAGGCCCACTGCAGCATGATGAGCGGCACCGACAGCACCAGCACCGCGAATTTCAAGAACAGGCTGATCGGCAGCGCAAGCTGCTCGCGACGCACCTGTTCGAGACCCACGCGCTGCTTGAGCCAATGGCCCACAATGGTGCTGTCGTCACTCAGCCCTTGCGCGAAGCCATCGACCCAGAGCAGCAGCAGATAGACGAGAGCAAGGATCGAACCTGTAACGACCAATTGCTGGGCCAGAAATCGGGCGAGCGGGAGATACCCCGTCAACGCGCACACGACGATCGCCGCAACGATGGACCATGCGGCCATTCGGACCGCTTGGAATAATCGCTGCGGCGGCGCTGCCTCGTTGCCGCCGTCCAGCGGCGTGCGAAGGAGCGCGACCACAAGCCCGGCCAAGAGCAGGCTCGAAGGCAGAGCGACCGCGATCGTCAGTGCAAACGGCGCCTGAACCAGCCGCGTGGCGACATATAGCAGTGTGGTCAGGCTGTAGACGAAGGCGAGCAAGATCGCGAGCGCGCATGTCCGCGCCGCTCCCGCGTCCGAAGCTGCAATGAGCCTCCACTGCGATGCCATGGGGGCAAATGCCCCCGTGACGAGCGCACCAACCATGAAGACGATCACGATCGATTGCGCCGCAAAATAGAACAACCAGTCGACGTTCTCCGGCAAATTCTGTGAGCTCGCGATCATGCCGTACATGAACATGACAGGAGCGACGACTGGGAGCGCGCGCAGCAGGATCACTCCGGCCGCCGAGGACGCCCGCCGCCAGTATGGCGGCTCGCCGTCCTCCTGCCAGCGACGCAACCTGCGCACGCCCCGCCAAGCCGCAAACGAAAGCAGTGCCGACATCAACAACGCCTCAAGCGCGATGCGTGCGACGTCATCGCGATCGGCGACATCCCGCCACCAATCGGCAATCAGATCGTGGACGCGGTTCGCCGTCTGCGGGAGGTATTCCGGCAGCTTTGCCCAGGTTTGATAGGCGTAGACACCTGGAATCGGCTGGAACAGGATGGACGTGAAGTTCTTGCGGCGGATGTCCTGAATCGCATTGAGGATATTGTCGATGCGAAGGTTGGCGGAGTTGACCGCGGCTTGGCCGGCCGAAAGCAGTCCCAAATGATAATTCAGTTCGGCGCGGCTGATAGCAGCCTGCTCCGGCTCCGGCGGCTGATCGGCGGCGGGGACCGGGCCGAGCGTCTTCATCTGTGCCTTGTCGCCGTCAAGCCGTGGCTGAAGCTTGTTCCAAGTATTGTCAATCTCGGAACGCACCCGCTGCGCCTCGTCGCGGAATTGATTGAGCTCGGAATATCGCAGACGTGGACGGCCGAGATCCCTTTCCAGCCGGTCCAGTTCGTGCTGCCAGCCGGTCGTCGTCGCGTTTAGATCGATGCCCAATTCCTGGTTCACGCGCTTGACGATCTCCGCGGTGTTGATCCGCGAATCGACCGGCGGGGCGGAGACCTTATTGTCCGGGGCGGACTGCGCGTGCGGCGAATGCGCTTCGGACGGCGCGCCGGGACCTGCGGTCGCTGCCAATGCGCGCTCGCCGGCCGCGAGCGAGGCAGCGACCATTCCCGACGCCACAAGGAGCGCCAAAGTCTGCGCAAACCTTCGTAATTGGCTCACCGCCGCCCCCTTTTGAGACCCACAAGCGCGGCCCTGTAGGAGCCGATCACGGGGAGATTATGGCGAGTGCATGTTGACTGATTCGGCAGCAAACGCAGTCGCGGCCTTCAGGCATCTCCCATATGAGCGGAAGAACTTCTCGCACGCGTGCTTTCCCGTCTCTCGTCGCCCATAATACCGTATGTCTCTGGCGGCAAAGTCGTTTGACCCTCGCAGCCTGGCGATCGCCGCAGCGGGCTTTTCCGCCTTCATCAATCTCTACTCGCCGCAGGCGCTGCTGCCCGAGCTTGGGCGCGAGTTCGGCGTCAGCGCCGGCGAAATCAGCTCGTTGATGACGGCGGGCACGGCGGCGATTGCGCTGACGGCGCCGTTTACCGGCGTGATCGCCGATGTCCTTGGCCGCAAGCGACTGATCACCGCGGCAATGTTCGCCGTCGTGGTGCCGACGATCATCATGGCGCTCGTTTCGAACGTGCCGGAGATGGCGTTCTGGCGCTTCGTGCAGGGCCTGCTGCTGCCGCCGATTTTCACCGTCGCTGTCGCCTACATCGGTGACGAGTGGCCTTCTCACGACGTGGCGCGCGTCGCCGGCCTCTATATCTCGGGATCGAGCGTCGGAGGTTTTTGCGGCCGCTTTTTCACAGGCGTCATCGCCGACCTGTTCGGCTGGCGCGCCTCATTCGCCTTTATCGCGCTCGTCACGCTCGCGGCGGCCACGCTCGTCGCACTGACATTGACGCGGGAGCGCAACTTCGTGCGCTCGGGCGGTCTCGCCGCCTCATTGCTGCAGATGTTGCGACATCTGCGCGATCCAAGGCTGCTTGCAACCTATGCCATCGGCTTCGGCGTGCTGTTCAACTTCATCGCCACATTCACCTACATCAGCTTCCATCTCGCGGCGCCTCCCTACCTGTTTACACCGACGCTGCTCGGCGCCCTGTTCTTTACCTATCTGGCCGGCAGCGCGGTCGTGCCTTGGTCCGGCCGCGCCATCGCGCTGGTCGGCCGGCGGCGCCTCGTGCTCGGCATCATTGCGGTATGGATTATCGGTGTGTTGCTGCTGCTCGCTCGCCCGGTTGTCGTCATCATTGCCGGCCTGACGCTCTGCGCCGTGTGCGGCATGCTGTCCCAAACAATCTCGACTGGCTATGTCACAATGACGGCCAAGGAAGGCCGCTCGTCCGCCGTCGGTCTCTACGCGTCGATCTTCTATATCGGCGGTAGCGCGGGCGCATTCCTCACCGGGCTCGCCTGGAATACGGCGGGCTGGGGCGGCTGCGTCGCCGTGATCGTCGCCATGCAGGTCATCATGGCGGTGATCGTCGCTGTCGCCTGGGAACGCTAAAGAATAAATGGGGGGCGCGCCTTGCTGTCGGAGAGCCAATTCGCATTTCTGCGGTCGATCGATACACCGACCGTCTGCAATCTCATGGAGATCGTAGCGCCGGAGCGGCGCGGCGCAGGCTACACGGTCCATCACCTGCATTGCCCGTTTCCCGATCTGCCGCCGATGGTCGGTTTCGCAAAGACGGTGACCATTCGCGCCCGTGACGCCGTGAGCGGACCGAGCTATATGCAAAAACGACTCGATTATCTCGACTATGTCGCCGCTGCGCCGAAGCCGAGCGTTGTGGTCATCGAGGACAAGGACGAGCCCGCAGGCCACGGCGCATTCTGGGGCGAAGTGCAATCCAATCTGCATCAGGCACTTGGCTGCCTCGGCACCGTGACCAATGGTTCGATCCGCGATATCCCGGCCATCGCCGAAGGCTTTCAGATGCTCGCCGGATCGATCGGGCCTTCGCACGCCTACGTGCATGTCGTCGAATTTGGCGGTCCTGTCACCGTCCACGGCATGGCCGTCAAGAGCGGCGAGCTTATTCATGCCGATCGCCACGGCGCCATTGTGGTACCGATCGAGACAATCGACGGAATGCAAACGGCGCTCGACGGGCTGAGCAAACAAGAGGCAAAAATCATCGCCGCCGCGCGCAGTCCGGGCGTGACGGTCGAGACGATCAAGGCGGCCCTTCGCAGCTGAGCGCACTTGCCCGAGACTTGGAAGCAAGTCTCGGGCAAGATCACGCTCAAACAAGACATCCGCGCTGATAGGGAGCCGCATGCAGCAGGACCGGCGCAGCACCAATCCGGCCTTCAGCAGCCGCAAGCTGAAGCTCGGCACATTTCAGACCAATCTCGACAGCGGCTGTGTCATGTCGGACCTCGACGGCAGGCTCGACATCTCTTGGCCGAACACGGTGGCGCTTGCCAAACTCGCCGACGAGATGGAATTCGAAGCGATTGTGCCGGTCGCGCGCTGGCGCGGCTTTGGCGGCGCCAACAATCCGCAGGGGCCCGGCTTCGAAACCTATACCTGGGCAGCCGGCATCGCCGCTTCGACCGCAAAGGCCGGCGTGATTTCCACGTCGCACGTCTCGCTCAATCACCCGATCATCGCCGCCAAGCAATGTGCCGCCATCGATCACATCTGCAACGGCCGCTTCACGCTCAACGTGGTGTGCGGCTGGAACGGCCCCGAAATGGAGATGTTCGACCTGGCGTTGGCGCAGCACGAGGACCGCTACGCCCGGGCCGAAGAATGGCTCGACATCGTGAAGCGGCTGTGGACCGAGGACGACGACTTCGATCACGAAGGCCAATTCTACCGGATCAAGAAAGGCTACCTGAAGCCGAAGCCGATCCAACGGCCCTACCCCGCGATCATGAATGCCGGCGCGTCCGAGCGAGGACGGCATTTCGCTGCCAAGAACTGCGATCTTGTCTACACGCTGTTGCGCAGCTACGACCTCGACGCTCTCAAAGCGCACGTCGCCGCCTATCACACGCTGGCGCGCGAGGAATACGGCCGCACGATCCGGGTCTGGACTCTCGCCACGATCGTTCAGGCCGAGACCGAGAAAGAGGCGCAGGACTTCTACCACTATTATGTGCACCAGAAGGGCGACTGGGCTGCGGCCAGCAATGTGGTCGATGCCATGGGCGCCGAGATCAACCAGCGCAGCTACACGCCCGAGCAAAAGCGCGCCATCGCCGAAGTGTTCATCTCCGGCTGGGGCGGCTATCCGCTGATCGGCACCAAGGAGCAGATCGTCGACAAGCTAGCCGGTCTCTCGCGCATGGGCATCGACGGCGTGCTGCTATCGTGGCCGCGCTACGAAGCCGGCATGCGCGAGTTTCGCGATGTGACGTACCCGCTCCTCACGCAGGCCGGGCTGCGCGATTCTGCCGGCTAAGCGCTCGTCCCCGCGCTGCGGGTTTTACTCGGCCTTGATATTGGCGTCGCGAATGATGCGGCCGTAGTCGTCGTATTGTTTGTGCAGATAGGCGGCAAAATCAGCGCCGCAGGCCCCGGTCGGCTTCATGCCCAGCGTAGCGAGACGCGCCTTGGTGTCGGGCATTTGCAGGAACTTGGTGAACCAGTTTGCCAATTGCGAAACGGTCTGCCCCGGTGTCTTGGCGGGCGCGAAGAGGCCATACCAAAGCTCCATCTCAAAGTCCTTGAAGCCGGATTCGCTTACCGTCGGCACATCGGGCAGCCATGGGATGCGGCTGAGCGATCCAACAGCGAGCGCCCGCAGCTTGCCGGCCTTCAACAGCCCGGCCGCCGCGGGGTAATCGACGAACGCCAGATTGACATGGCCGCCGAGAACCGCGTTGACCTGGGGCGCCGTTCCCGGATATGGCACCAGCGTCATTTTGACATCAGCCGCATGCGATAGCATTTCGATGCTGACATGCGACACGGCGCCGGCCGCCGCGCCGTAGGTGAGTTCGCCGGGCTTGGCGCGGGCGGCATCGAGCAAATCGGCCAGCTTGTGATAGGGCGATGCGCTGTTGACGACGATGACCGTCGGCGTCGACGCCACGCTGCAAATCGGCTCGAGGCTCGTCAGCGGATTATAGTCGAGCTTGCGCAGATGCGGCACCAGCAGCGAGGAATTATTGGCAAACAGCAGCATGTTGCCGTCCGGCGTGGCGCGCACGACATCTTCAGTGCCGATAATCGTGCCGGCGCCCGGCCGGTCCTCGACCACCATGGTCGGCCCATGCAATACGCCGACCTGCTCGGCAACGACCCGCGCCAGCACATCGGCCCCGCCGCCCGGCGGATAGGGCACGATCACTTTGACAATCGCTGCTGTCTGAGACGAAGCGCCGCCGGCCGCAAGCAACGAAAAAGCACAGATCGCAAGCGCGGCAATATTGGCGAAATGTGCGAATCGGCGACGTAAAGTGTGCACGATCATCCCCCGGAGCAGCGGCGCCACGTCGATCGGACGCCTTGAGAGGATGTTATCCCGGATTTCGCTTCGCCGCACCCGGGGTGCGCTCTATTGCTTCGAAATTTTCGTCAAGATCAGAACCGCGAGATCCCCGTCGGGCGTGAAGTCGCTTTTGCGCATTTCGAATTGCGTGGGGGAAAGCTTCTTCACACCGTCGCCACAGAACGTCACGAGGTTGTCGGGGTCGCCTTTGTCGACGACAAGATGAAAATCCTTGATTGGGCCCGACCAGTTGGCTCCGGTCTTGAGGATGTAGTCGATCCGCTGTTCGCTGTAGGGCGGACCGAACTCGCTCTTGTTGGCCTTGCGCAGTCGATCGATCGTGGCGACGAAGTCCTTATCGATGCAATATCTGCGCAGATAGTCGCCGTACCAGCTCTCCTTGAGAGCGGAAGGCGCGCCAAGATCGGTCTGCGCCGAGCCGCCGACGCTTGGTTTGTACTGATGCTCGATGATGGTCTCTTTTCCCGCTGGAAATGTCTGCTCCCAATAGAAGGTCGTGTTCAATCCCCAGCGCGGAGCGAGATGCTTTTTCATGCCCTGGCCAGCGTCGTACTCCTCGACTTCGGCAATGCCGAGCCGCAGAATTTCGTCCCATTTCTCCGCCGGAAGGCGGTCGAGCGCCGCACCGGTGGTGGCGAGCTGCGGGGCGAGCGGAATTCCGAGCTCCCGCAAATATTGCGTGCGGTCGATCCCGACCGCGGTCGCGCGCTGCTCGACCTTTGTCGAAACCAGACTGCCGTTGACGCGAGTCGTGAATGCAAAAATATTGACCGGATTTTCGGTCGGCAGCGCGATGTTCTGATCCGGTTCGGAAATGCGTACTTCCGGCAGCGGAAAAGCGACAAGCACGGTCACGTTCTTGTTCGATTTGTTGAAGAAGCGGTAGCGCACGCGCACCTGCTGCGTGGAAATGAACAAATCTTCTGCGCGCATCTCGATATCATCGTTGGTGACGAAAACCAGGCCGCCGGTCGCGAGCTCGGCCGATGAGTCGTTTGCGCACGCGGGGAGTGCTGATCGCGCCGCCGCCAGAGCCAGACTAGCAATGACGAAGGCCGATTTGCGCAACATGGGCAAGCCTCTCAGCGGCTGTCCAGATTGGAGACCTGCTTGATGGGTTTCGGCGACGGCTGCACGAAACCGCCGGCGGTGACTGCATCACTCAACGCGGTCCGGTCGAGCGCGTCGTCGTGTTTGTAGACGTCCTGACGGAATTCCACCGTGCCGTCGCGCGTCACCCAGCCGGTGAGATAGACCCACGCCACCGGAATTCTCCGCGGCAGATTGATCACCTTTGTCTGCCCGGTCTCGATGCCGGCGTCGATCGCGGCGCGACTCCAGCCGGGCGGACCGTCCTGGAGAATCCAGGCCGCGAGGTCGCGCACGTTGTCAACGCGGGTACAGCCGTGAGAATCGAAGCGATAATCGTTGGCGAACAGCTTTCGGGTGTCGGTGTCGTGCATGTACACCGAATACGGATTCGGCATGTCGATCTTGAGATTGCCGAGCGCATTCCAGGTGCCGGCGTCCTGCCGGACGGTGAAATTGGGCGAGCGATCGGAGGCCCAGTCGACGCTGCGCGGATCCAAGTCCTCGTTGTGCGCACCAATCAGACGCATGTGCATGCGGCTCAAATAGCTCGGATCCTTGCGCATGCGCGCAAAGATCTCGTTCTTGGTGATCGACAGCGGCACCGTCCAGGTCGGATTGAGATCGATCGCGGTGATGTACACGCTGAGTGTGGGCGATGGCTTGTCGATCTTGCCGACGATGACGCGATAGCGGCGCTCGACCTTGCCGTTGGCGACGGCTTCGACGAATGCCGCCGGAATGTTCACCACGACGTAGCGCTCGGCAAAGGTGAAATCCATGCCGAGAAGCCGATCGAGCGAGGCTTCGAGTTGCTTGATGCGCGCGCCCACCGGAACGTTGAGCGCCTGCAGGGTTTCCTTGCCGACCGTGCCGGTGGCATCGAGACCGTGCCGCAACTGGAAATGCTTGACCGCTTCGACGACGTCGGCGTCATAGCTGTCGCCCGCTTCCTTCTTGAGCGCCAGATCGTCGGTGATGGCGAGACGGCGGCGCAGCAGTGCGACGTCGGGGCCGCTTGCACCGGACGCGAGGTTTGCGGCTGAGGGCGGCAACGTGGGCCAGCCGCCGCGCACCTGAATATCCGAATAGCTCAGCAGCGTTTCCTTGATGCGCTGGAACGTGCCCTCGTCAAAAACGGGTTCGGAGGACAGCGCCAATTCGGCGGCCGAGCGTGCTTCGGGTGTCGACGGTTGTTTGGGCTGCGTCGGCTTGGCGGCGGTCCGCGCCGGCTTTGGCGATGGCTTGACGGGCGTCGGATGCCCAGGTGGTACAAGGGTAGGCTGGCCGACAGCCTGCGCCAGCACTGGATCGCTCCCGCCTGCCGCCAACGCGAGAGCAATCCCAATCAAAACTGCCCGCATGAATCCGCCTCCCAGCAATGTGGAATTAGTATCGCGGCGGTGTGGCGGCATTTGGACCACACGCAGGTCCGCTCAAATAGCGAATCGATTGCAACGGAATTTCTGATGCGAGTGCGGTCTCGCTCACGCTTGGGGCTGCGGCTCCATCGGGCCAGGCTCGGGACGCGGCCGGTTGCGGCCGGCGCCAGCAGTAGGCACCGTCGACGCGCGCGGCGCGGTCGGCTCGATCACCAATTCGCGGCTCGGCCGCTTGCCCATCAGAAGGTCTTTGATCTCGTCGCCTGACAGCGTCTCGAATTCAAGCAGCCCCTTGGCGAGGGTCTCGAGATCGGCGCGCTTCTCCGTGAGAATCTGCTGCGCCTCCGTGTAGCCGGCCTCGACCAGCCGCCTGATCTCGGCGTCGATCTTCTGAGTCGTCGCTTCGGAAATGTTCTGCTGGCGCGCCACCGAGTAGCCAAGGAATACCTCTTCCTGGTTCTCGCCATAGGCGACAGTACCGAGCGCGTCTGACAGGCCCCAACGCGTCACCATCATGCGCGCGAGCTTGGTCGCCTGCTCGATGTCTGATGCTGCACCGGATGTCACTTTCTCATGTCCGAACACCAGCTCCTCGGCGACACGGCCGCCCATCATGATGGCGAGCCGCGAAGTCATCTGCTCGAGGCTCATCGATAGCTTGTCGCGCTCCGGCAATTGCATGACCATGCCAAGCGCACGGCCGCGCGGGATGATCGTCGCCTTGTGCACCGGATCGGTCGCCTTGACGTTGACCGCGACGATGGCGTGGCCGCCCTCGTGATAAGCGGTGAGGAGCTTCTCTTCCTCGGTCATCACGAGCGACTTGCGCTCGGCGCCCATCATGACCTTGTCCTTGGCGTCCTCGAATTCCACCTGCGTGACCATGCGCTTGTTGCGCCGGGCCGCCATCAGGGCTGCTTCGTTGACGAGATTCATCAGGTCCGCGCCGGAAAAGCCGGGCGTGCCGCGCGCGATGGTCTTGAGATTGACATCCGGCGCCAGCGGCACCTTGCGCACGTGAACTTTCAGGATCTGCTCGCGGCCCACCACGTCCGGGTTCGGCACGACGACCTGACGATCGAAGCGGCCGGGACGCAGCAGCGCCGGGTCCAGCACATCCGGCCGGTTGGTGGCGGCGATCAAAATGATGCCTTCATTGGCCTCGAAGCCATCCATCTCGACGAGCAGTTGGTTCAGCGTCTGCTCACGTTCGTCGTTGCCGCCGCCGAGACCGGCGCCTCGGTGGCGGCCGACGGCGTCGATCTCGTCGATGAAGATGATGCACGGTGCATTCTTCTTGGCCTGCTCGAACATGTCGCGCACGCGGCTCGCGCCAACGCCGACGAACATCTCAACGAAGTCCGAGCCGGAGATCGTGAAGAACGGCACGTTCGCTTCACCCGCGACCGCGCGTGCGATCAGCGTCTTACCGGTGCCGGGCGGACCGACCAACAGCACGCCGCGTGGAATGCGGCCGCCCAAGCGTTGAAATTTCCCCGGGTCGCGCAGGAATTCGACGATCTCCTGCAGGTCCTGCTTGGCCTCGTCGACACCGGCGACGTCCTCGAAGGTTACGCGGCCATGCGCCTCGGTGAGGAGCTTCGCCCGTGATTTGCCGAAGCCCAGCGCCTTGCCGCCGGCGCCTTGCATCTGGCGCGACAGGAATATCCACACCCCGATCAGCGCGACGAATGGCAGCCAGGAGATCAAGAGCGAAACGAACCAAGGCACATTCTCAGTTTGCGGCCGCGCCGTGATCGAGACGCCCTTGTTGTAGAGCCGCTGGATCAGCGTCGGATCGCTTGGCGAATAGGTCTGGAACGTGCGGCCGTCGGTAAAGGTACCGTGGATCTCGGGACCCTGGATCAGGACATCGCGCACGCGGCCTTGGTCGACCTCATTGAGCAGTTGCGAGAACGATATGTCTTGGGAGGTCGAATGCTGGCCAGGGTTCTGGAACAGCGTGAAGAGCGCAAGGAGCAGCAGAACGATGATGACCCACAGGGCGAAATTGCGCAGATTGGCGTTCATCTTAGGTCCTTGAACCGCGACCGCGCGGTGCCCGGAGGCTCATCGAATTGCCCGCAAATCGTGGCGGCTTCACGTCTCAGATACCATTGCAATGTAGGCGTCAACTCGCCTCATGCCAAGGGAACCGGGAATAGGCCAACACAGCAAGTATACGCCTATTTCGTAAAGCGGCTGTTGCCGTTCCTGCGCATAGCTGAGGCATGGCTTTTGCGCCGGTGGGCTGGTGTGCGACGCGCCGGCGCGCGTTCGACCGTCAGCCGGTCGCTCCCGAGCGAGATCAGCGATCCGGCCAGCGTCCGCCGCAGCGGAGCAGCCGCCTGGCGCAGGGCCTCGTAGAGTGCCTCGAGTTTGGCCAGTTCGAGTGGGCCCTCGTCTCCGGTGCGGTCAATCGCCTCGCCAAGGAGCCGCAGCCCCACTTCGGCGGGCAGGCTGGCGAATTGTGCCGTCTCGAAGACGATCGGGCCGCGCCGGGACCAAGGACCGGGTGCAAGCGCCGCCCGCGCGGCTGCGACCGCAATGCCGACGGTCGCTTCGACGCGCCGCATCCGCATCGCGAGCCGCGCCAAGCCGCGCGCATCGAGCCCTTCGCGGGCAAGTTCGATCATCAATGTGCGTAACCGAGTTCGCGTAAAGCGCGGGTCTTGGTTCGACGGATCTTCGCTGAAGCCAACGCGCAGAGCCTCGAGTGTCGCAATCAGCCGTGCCTTGGAAATGTGCAGCAACGGACGAAGCAGAAAGATGTCGTCCGTTCCGCCGACGGGAAGAACCGATGTGCGCGCCATGCCGGTGAGCCCGACGAGTCCGCTGCCGCGGGCAAGACGAAACAGCATCGTTTCGGCCTGATCGTCGAGAGTGTGGGCGGTCATAATATGGGCATAGCCGGCGCGAGAGGCAGCTTCCGCCAGCAACCGATAGCGCGCGAGGCGCGCCGCCTCCTGCAGGCCGGTCCGGGGCTTTTGGCCGCGCCAGCGCAGCGTCCGGTGAGGCACCCCGAGTTGGCGGGCAAGACGCTTGACGGCGGCGGCCTCGCCGGCCGCTTCCGGGCGCAGGCCATGGTCGATGGTGACGGCGAGGAGTTTGGGCGGGCGTTTCAGCCGCTTCGTCCAGCGTGCAGCAAGCACGAGCAACGCGGTGGAATCCGGGCCGCCGGAAACGGCGAGGACGAGTCCGGGCAAACTTTCAAGACCTCGAAACAGCGCGTTCGCTTCCTCGTCGCGAACAGCTTGCTCAGCAGTGGGCACGCTTCTGTTCCCGGTCAACGCTCTGCTTCACGCTCAGCGAGGCGCGCGGATACTTGCGCAGCACCTCGCCCAACGAAGCGCACGCAGCTTCTTTCTCACCGAGAGCCGCGAGCGACTGACCGAGCCGCAACAGCGCGTCCGGCGCCCTGGCGGTCGTCTCGTATTTGGTGGAAACGGCCAGGAACGCTTCAGCGGCATCGCGATAATGCTGGTCCTGGAACAGTGCCTCACCTAGCCAGTATTGCGCCTCCGGCGCCAACCGATCGCTCGGATATTTGCGCAGGAACGTACGGAACGTGTCGGCGGCGAGCCCGAAATCCTTGTGCTGGATGTAACCATAACCCAGCTCGTATTCGTCCTTGGGCGTGGCGCCCGGCGGCAGCGTTGCGACCGCTCCGGTCGAACTCATATTGCGCGGCGGCGGAGCGGGCAATTCGCCGGCCGGCGCCGGACTGCCATCGCGCCCCCCGGGGTCGACAAATCGAGTGGTGCGCCTGGCACCGCGGGACCAGCGGCGGGTGCTCCAGGCCGCTCATAGATCGGCGGCGGCTCAGTCGCAGCCGTACTGGTGCCGAGCGGTCGGGGCGCCCCCGGCGCCGTCGGATTGAGCGACGGGTCGAACACGTCTGAACGACGCCCTGGCGACGGCGGCGCCTCGATCGGCGCAACGGGAGCCGGCACCACGGCGGCAGGCGGCTGAGACACTATCGGCGCAGCGCGCGGCGGCTGCGGCGCAGGCCCGCGCGGACCGCCTTTGCCGTCATCGAAGCGCGCCTCGGTCTCCTGCTGCAAGCGCTGGACCTGCTGCTCGAGCTGCTGATTGCGATACTGAAGCTGTTCGATCGTGCCCGTGAGGTCACGGATCGAGGCCTCGAGGCGATCGATTCGCGTCAAGAGATCGGTTGCAGACATCTGTGCGTGAGCGTCGGGAGCCCACAACACGCTTGCGAGCGCCACCGACAATAAAAGGGTAGAGCGGATCATCCCCAACAACATCTTGAATGAATGCGCGGCGTTTAACATAGCGGGTCCTGCGACCAAATTGTGACTGTAAACCGGTTGAATCCGCTGGCCGTCATCATTGTGACCGTCCGCCGCAGGCCCCCGGCTATTCGGCCGGCTGAATGCGTGGATGCTTGCGGGCGGCGCGCCACTCCTCGAAGCGCTGCACCACCACGAACAGCGACGGCACAAACAGCACCGCGAGGCAGGTCGATGCAATCATGCCGCTGAACACGGTGATGCCGATCGATTTTCTGGCGCTCGCGCCGGCGCCACTGGCAACGACCAGGGGCGCGACGCCGAGGATGAACGCAAACGAGGTCATGAGAATCGCGCGAAAGCGCGCGCGGGCGCCGTCCACTGCCGCTTCGAGAATGGGCTTGCCGTCGCGCACGCGGTGCTCACGCGCCACTTCGACGATCAGGATGGCATTCTTGGCCGAAAGCGCAATGAGCAGGATCACGCCGATCTGCGTATATAGATTATTATCGATGTGCAGCAGTGTCAGCACCAGCACCGGCCCGACCAGCGAGAGCGGCACCGACATGATCACCGACAACGGCGCATACCAGCTTTCGTATTGGCCAGCGAGCACCAGATAGACCAGCAGCATCGCCATCGCGAACACGAAATACATCTGACTGCCGACGATCTTCTCCTGATAGGACATTGCGGTCCATTCCGTGCCGGTGCCCGGCGGCAGCGTGTGCGCCGCGTTCTCTTCCATCAGGCGGATCGCCTCGCCGGAGCTGAAGCCCGAGGCGGGCAGCCCGATGATGCTCGATGACGGATAAAGGTTATAGAGACTGATTAGCGGGGCACCGACGGCCGGAGTGATCGAGGTGACGGTCCCGAGCGGGATCATCTCGCCTTGATCGTTGCGCACCGTGAGGTTCTCGATGTCTCGAGGCCGCAGCCTAAACGGCGCGTCGGCCTGCGCGTAGACCTGGAACACGCGGCCGAACTTGTTGAATTGCACCACATAGGTCGACCCGAAATAGGTGGCGAGTGTCCCAAACACCTGATCGACCGTGACGTGCAGCGTTTTTGCTTTGACGCGGTCGACTTCGACGCGCAATTGCGGGGCGATGGCGCGGAACGAGGTCGACACGCGCTGCAGGGCGCTCTGGGATTCGGCATTGGAGACAAGTGTGTTGGTGATGCTTTGCAGCTTGGCAAAATCCGTGCTGCCGTCGCGCAACTCGACCTGCATCGTGAAGCCGCCGGCGTTGCCGATGCCCTGAATTGGCGGCGGCGGCAGCACGAGGACGCGCGCATCGATGGGATTGAGCGCCTGCGTCAGCCGCCCGAAAATCTTGAGCAGTCCATCGCGCTTGCTCCAATCCTTCAGCACCACATAGGCGACACCGGCATTGGCCAGCGTCGCATTATTATCGAGGGCGGAGACGCCCGCGATGGTCAGCACCTGATCGACGCTCGCATCCGCGCGCGCAATCGTGGAGACCTGATCGAGCGCCTTCTGGGTACGGGCGAGCGAAGCGCCGTCGGGAAGTTGGACAGCGACGAGGAGATAGCCTTGATCTTCGATCGGCAGGAAGCCGGTCGGCACGCGCTCCAGTCCCCACATCGCAACCCCGATAATGGCGAAAGCAATGATGGCCATCAGTCCGCTGTGCGCCACCATGCGTCCGATCAGGCCGATGTAGCGCTGCTCGAGGCGCCCATACACGGCGTTGAAACCGCGGTAAAACGCATTGCGCCGCTCCGGCGCGACCGGCGCGCGCAACCACATGGCCGATTGCGTCGGTTTCAACGTCACCGCGTTGATGGCGCTCAGCATTGCGGTCGCGGCAATGACCAGAGCGAACTGCGCATACATCCGCCCAGTCAGGCCCGGCAGGAACGCAGCGGGAAGAAATACCGACATCAGCACGAGCGTGATGCCGATGATCGGCCCCAACAACTCGTTCATGGCCTGGATCGCGGCGTCGTGTCCGCTCATGCCTTTTTCGATATTGTGCGCGGCGCCCTCGACCACGACGATGGCGTCGTCGACCACGATGCCGATGGAAAGCACGATCGCAAACAGCGTCGAAAAGTTGACGGTGAAGCCGAGCGCCCACATCGCGGCGAACGCGCCGATGATCGTGACCGGCACAGTGGTCGCCGGCACCAGCATGGCGCGCCAATCCTGCAGGAAAACCAGAATGACGATCAGCACCAGCACGGCGGCTTCGATGAGAGTCTTGTAGACCTCGTGGATCGACGCATTGACGAAGATGGTGGTGTCGAACGGCACGGAAGAGACCAGACCCTGCGGGAAATCTCGCGCCAGCAGCGCCATCTTGGCCTTGACGGCCTGCTCGACTTCGAGCGCGTTCGCGCCAGGAGACTGATAGATGCCGATGCCGGCGGCCTGTTTGCCGTCGAGAGAAAACACCTGACCGTAGGTCTGCGCGCCGAGCTCGACCCGGCCAACGTCGCTCAAGCGCGTGACTTGGCCGCTGTCGCCGGTCTTGACGATGACGTTCTCGAATTGCTTGACGTCGGAAAGCCGGCCGGAGAGATCGATCGTGTATTGGAAATTGACGCCGGGCGGCGTCGGCGGCATGCCGACCTGACCGGCGGCGACTTCCTGGCTCTGCTGCTGCAGCGCCTGAACGACATCCTGCGCGTTGAGGCTGCGTGCCTTCAGCTTGTCCGGATCGAGCCAGACGCGCATCGAATACTGACCGGCGCCGAATACGTTGACGTTGCCGACCCCGGGCAGCCGTGCCAGTTCGTCCTTGAGATTGATCGTGGCGTAGTTGGCGAGATACAGACTGTCGTAACGAGCATCCGGCGAGGTCAACGTTACGAACAAAAGGATTGCGGTCGAACGTTTCTGGACCGTGACGCCTTGCGCCTGCACCGCTTGCGGCAATTGCGACAGCGCGCTCGCCACACGGTTCTGCACGAGGATCTGCGCGTTATCGAGGTCGGTGCCGATTTTGAAGGTGACCGTCAGCGTATAGCTGCCATCGCTCGCGCTGGTCGATTGCATGTAGATCATGTTCTCGACGCCGTTGACCTGCTGCTCGATCGGCAAGGCCACCGTATCCATCAGGGTCGCTGCGCTTGCGCCCGGGTAACGGGTCGTCACCTGGACGGTCGGCGGCACGACGTCGGGATATTGCGCGATCGGCAAACCGTAGAGGGCGACAGCGCCGATCAGAATCATCAGGATCGCGAGGACGTTCGCGAGAACCGGACGCTCGATGAAAAATTTCGAAATCATGGCGCGATCATCCCGCGCTATTTCGCAGCCGCGGCAGTGTGCATCTCGGCATCGACCTTCTCGCCCGGTATGGCATGCATGATGCCGCCGACCACCACGCGATCGTCTTTGGTCAGGCCTTTTTCGATCACGCGCAGCTCGCCGACGAGCTGTCCGGGTTCGACCTTGCGCTGCTCGACGATATTTTCCTTGTTGACCACGAGCACGTAGCGCCCAGCTTGATCGCTGCCGAGCGCCACATCGGGCACCAGCAGCGCCGGCTGCGGTTTCGAGGGAATGCGCACGCGGACGAAATAGCCGGGCAGCAGGAGGCGATCAGCGTTTTCGAAAGTGGCACGGGCGGCGAGCGTGCCGGTCGACGTATTGACGGTCGGCGCGACGTAATCGAGCTTGCCGACGTGCGGATAGCCGCTTTCGGTCTGCAGACCGACTTCGACGGGAGTGCCAATTAGTTTGGCGGTGGTTTCGCCGCGGCTGGCGAGAGTGGCGCGCACCAGCAACACATCGCGTTCGCTGGCGGTAAAGTTCACCCAGATCGGATCCATTTGCACGATCGTGGCGAGCACTGTCGGCGTCGCGCCGCCGCCCACGTACTCGCCGATCGAGACCTGCCGCGCAGTGACCACACCGTCGAACGGGGCCGTCACGTCGGTGTAACCCAGATTGATCTCGGCCTGTTGTTCGTTGGCTTGTGCCGATTGCACGTCGGCTTGCGCCGAGTTGCGCTGCGCCAGCGCCTTGTCGTAATTGGCCTGGGTCGAGACTTGCCTGCTCACCAGATCGGCTTGCCGCTGGTATTCCTGCTGCGCTTGCACCAGCGTTGCCTTGGCGCTGGTCACGGACGCTTTCGCGGCTTCGACCTTCAACCTGTATGGCTCCGGCTCGATGGTGAACAGCGACGTGCCCTTCTTGACGAAGTCGCCGTCCGTGTAACTGATCGCCTGCACAAAGCCCGCCACGCGAGCAACGAGATCAACCGAATTGACCGCCGCCGTGTTGCCGGTCGCATCGAAATAAGTTGTGACCGGCTGCTCGACCGGCGCCGCAACTGTGACCTTGGGCGGCGGCGGCGCCGCATAACGATTGCTCTCGCCGCAGGCAACAAGGCTGGCCGCAGCAGCGATCAGCAACGCTGCACGGGCGAAAGCGGCGGGGGTCATTCCGGACCTCGTGAGAAAGTTCAGCAAGCCTGAAAGCGACGAAACGGCGGCTACGATCCGATTTCGGGCACGGGTTGGCAAGACGATTTGTTGGCAAGATGATTTATGGTGCGAACCCAAAGACGCGATCGGCGCCAAATGGCGCCGATCGGTCGCGATTGCGACAAGTCGCGATCAAGCCGGCGTCATGAACTCTGATTCAGTACCGTCACGGCACGGCGGTTCTGTGACCAGCACGAAATGTCGTCGCAGACCGCGACGGGGCGTTCTTTGCCGTAAGAGATGGTGCGCATGCGCTGAGCCGAGACGCCGCGCGAGACGAGGTATTCGCGGACCGTCTGCGCGCGGCGTGCGCCGAGCGCAATGTTATATTCACGCGTGCCGCGCTCATCGGCGTGGCCCTCGATGGTGAAGGCGTAGCGGTTATAAAGATTGAGCCACTGCGACTGCTTATCGAGCGTCTCGCGCGCCTGCGGCGTCAGCTCCGAGGAATCCGTCTCGAAGAAGACGCGGTCACCGACGTTGACGACGAAGTCCTGCTGACTGCCGGGCGCCGCTGTCCCCGCCATGCCCGTCTGATCGCCCGGCTGTTTGGCACAACCGCCGATCATGAGTCCCGCCATGATCGCAGCCGCGAGCCCGGCGCCTCTAAGTATACTCGCCACGTTCATTCCGGTGCCTCCATCAGTTCCTTCGTGACCGGAGATTTTTGGTCTCTGGCGGGTCTAGCAGCGCCTTCGTTAAGCGAACGTTCCGTCAACCTTGATGAGGCCTTGCAAAGAAGCCCCGACCCCGCACTCTACCCGGAAAGCTTTTGGAATGGTTAATGGGGCGTCAATGCGGCGAGGATATGAAACCGCGCCCCCTACGGCGGGAATCTCGGACAGGGCATCCCCTGTGCAAACTTCGCGATCGAAAGCGACCGCTCGCAAACTCGTGTTTCTAGGAGGGTTTTTGGATGCGAAACGCTTCTATCCGCGTGCCGCTTTGGTGGGGAACTTATTCGCGCCGGGACCCTATGACAACAGCGGCGACCATGCCGGATCGGACGCATAACTCGGGGTCGGAACCCGCAGATCGTTGCGTCCTGCGATGTCGATCGTGAACAGCGATGGTCCCGGACCGCCGACCTCGTCGCGGAAGAACATGATCACCCGCCCGTTGGGGGCAAATGTCGGGCCTTCGTTGTGAAATCCCTCGGTCAGGATGCGCTCACCGGAGCCGTCCGGCTTCATCACTCCGATGGCGAACTTGTCGGAGAACTGCTTGGTGAAGGCGATGTAGTCGCCACGTGGCGACCATACCGGCGTCGAATAGGTGCCGTCGCCGAAGCTGATGCGCTGCGCGGCACCGCCGGTCGCCGCCATGACGTAGATTTGCGGGTGGCCGCCGCGATCGGACTCGAAACAAATCTGAGAGCCATCGGGCGAATAGGCCGGCCCGGTATCGATGGCCTGCGTATCGGTGAGCCGTGTCGTCGCCTTCGAGCGCAAGTCCATGACGAAGATGTTGGAGTTGGCGCCCTGCTGGAGGCTCATGATGACGCGCTGACCGTCCGGCGAGAACCGCGGCGAAAAACTCATGCCGGGAAAGTTGCCGACGACCTCGCGCTGACCGGTTTCGATATTGAGAAGGTAGACGCGCGGATCGCCCTGGCCGTAGGCCATATAGGTGATCTCCTGCGTGGACGGCGAGAACCGCGGCGTGAGCACCAGTTCGTCACCGCGGGTCAGATAGCGCACGTTGGCGCCGTCCTGGTCCATGATGGCGAGCCGCTTGATGCGGCGCTCCTTCGGACCGGTCTCGTCGACGAAGACGACGCGGCTGTCGAAATAGCCTTTCTCGCCCGTGAGCCGTTCGTAAATCGCGTCCGAGATGATGTGCGCGATGCGCCGCCAATTGTCAGGCGTCGTGAAATATTGCTGTCCGGCAAGCTGCTCGCCCGCGACCACATCCCACAGCCGAAATTCGGCTTTGAGGCGACCATCGTTCTGGCGCGTGATGCGCCCGGTGACCAACGCCTGGGCGTTGATGGTGCGCCAGTCCGGAAAGCGCGGAACGGCGTCGACGCTCGAGATGGTCTCGATGAAAGCGGAAGGGTTGATCGGGGCGAACAAGCCGCTGCGCTGCAGGTTCGCCGTGATGATTTGCGAGACGCCATGCGCGGTGTCGTTATCGGCCGGGTTGCCGCCGAGGAAATCCGGGATCGCAATCGGCAACGGCTGGAAGTTGCCTTGGGTCACGTCGAGACGAACGACAGCAGCCGCATAGCGTGTCGACAGCGCCAGGCCGCCTGCGGCAGCGCCGAGTGCTAGCGCGCGGCGGCGCGTGACGGCGAGATTGCGCATGTATGGAAGCGTGATGACGCTCGAACGTGTTTGATCAACCACCGAGCAGCTCATGAGGATCGAACTTCACTTCGATATCTTTCCATTGGTCGTAATGCTCGGGCTTGAGCATTGTGAACGGCTGACACGTCATCAGCGCGCGCTTGCCGCTCTCGGCAAGCGCCGGCCCCATGGCCGAAGGCGAGCCTTCGACGACGGCGGGGTCGCGCGCCAATGAGCCATCAGGTCTGAACAGAACACGCAGCACGACATAAATCTTCGAATTGATGTCGACGCCCGCCGGCGGATTCCAGCACTGACTGATGCGCGCGCGCAACGCGTCGATCTCACTCTGCGACAATTGGGCGGCCTGCCCATCGGACGCTCCGAGGTTGGCCGTGTTGTTCAGCGTCTGCGCGGCGGCCATCTGGCGCTGCGGGTCGCGCTTGTCGAGCAATGCCGCGACCTGGTTGGCGTCGAACTTGGGAGACTGATGCGTCTCCTTCTGCGGCTTTTGCTTCTCCTCGGCCTTTGCCGGTTTCTTGGCCTCATCCTTCTTCAGGATATCGGCAATCTGATCGAGCTTGAGATCGGGCGATTTGGTCTTTTCCGCCTTGTCCGCCGGCTTTGGCTCGGATTTCGCCTCCGCTTTGGGATCGGGCTTAGGCTGTGGCTTGGGCTCGGATTTCGGCGCCGCCAACTCGGTGGTGATGTCCGGCTTGTCCACGACCTTGGGGGCGAGTTGCTTGACCGGCTTGGGCGTGTCGACCTTGTCGGCAAGCGGCTTGATGTCGTCCACTTTCAATTTGGGAGCGTTTTTGACGCCTTGCGTCATCTGCGAAAAGTCTTTGGCCGAAATGAACTCGACCGGCAGCGATTCGGTCGGCGGCGCGTCCAGGGGCTGCGCCGAAATGAACACGAGCCCCGACAGCAATGCGCAGGCGTGTCCGATACACGATATGGTCAGGCCAGGCTTCATCCCCCACCCTGTTCAACCTCCGTGACCAGCGCGACCCGGTGGTAACCTGCCGCCGAGAGGCGTCCCATGACGCGCATCATCGTGCCGTAGTCAACCTTCCGGTCGCCGCGCACGTAAATACGCTCGTCGCCGCCGCCCCCCCTGGCGTCCGTGATCGCCTTCAGTTTCGGCACCAGGTCCTCGGCCTTTACCTCGGCGTTCTGCAGGAAAATCTGCCCCTGGACATTGACGGAAACAGTCAGCGGCTCGCGATCTTGCTCAAGCGCCTTGGCCTGGCTCTGCGGCAGGTCGAGCGGGACGCCAACGGTCAGCAACGGAGCCGACACCATAAATACGATCAGCAGCACCAGCATGACGTCGACGAACGGCGTCACGTTGATTTCGCTTAACACCGCCCGGCGGCGGCGCCCCCGCTTCCCGGTCGGGGCCGCGCTGATCACGTTAGACGCCATGTCCGTCCCCTCACCCGCGCTCGTCGATCTGCCGCGACAGGATGGCCGAAAATTCGTCGGCGAAGCCTTCGAGCCGCTGGGCCTGCCGGTTCACCTCGCTGGTGAACTTATTATAGAAAATGGTCGCCGGAATGGCGGCAACGAGGCCAATCGCGGTCGCGAACAGCGCCTCGGCAATGCCGGGGGCGACGACCGCCAGTGAGGTGTTCTGCGATGCCGCAATTGACTGGAAGCTCGTCATAATTCCCGAAACCGTGCCGAACAGGCCGACGAAAGGCCCCGCCGAGCCGACGGTCGCCAGGACCAGAAGCCGCCGCTCCATGTGCTCGATCTCGCGCGCGATCGCCACCTGCATCACTTTCTCGATGCGCATTTGCAATCCGGCAAAAGAGCGCGCATGGCCCTCGAAGCTGCGTTTCCATTCGCGCATGGCGGCAACGAACAGCGCACCCGTCGAGTGCTCCGGCTTGGCGGCGAGCGATTTATAGAGGTCCTCGAGCGACTGGCCGGACCAGAACGCCTCTTCGAAATGATCGGCGGCCTTGCGAATGCGCGAGAACAGCAAGACCTTGTCGATCGCTATTGCCCACACCCAGACCGAACACACGAGCAGCCCGACGATCACCAGTTCCACCACCCAATGGGCGTGCCAGAACAGGTGGACGAGCGACAGGCTTGAGGATGTCAACGGCAACGCCGACGGTACGATGTCGGCAGCATTCATAAGGGCGTCCTTTCGGCGGTCCGGCCGGATCGAACTCAAGAGCGTGGCCATGACCGGGGCGGCGCACTAACGCCGGGACCAAAGGGCGTCGCGGGCAGCCGCATCGCGCGCGCCGACCAAGACCCGAAAATTTCGCGAGGACCCGAGCCGGTCCCGCCACCGGCAGGACCGAAATCATCGCGAAACTTGTCCAAACTAGGGCGCAACACCGGTCGTTCGTGCCTCACGAAGCCCCAAGTGTCCTTAATGCGTCGTTAACGGCGATGTTCGCCTTGCCGCTTTGGCGTTAACGGCTGCTCCACCCGCGAACTGGAACCGGGGCAGAATTGGCCATCGCTGAACAGGACCGGCTCGCGTGCCGTGCGGGATGCGCACAACGGTTGCATTCAATGAGCAAGAAACTTTTTAAGCAGTGTGTGAGAGGTTTAGCGGGTACGAGTTCGCGCGGATCGTACTCGAACGGTGACCGAGCAACATCAGGATGCCTCTCCCCTCTGGCTTCAGCGGCGACAGGGCGGTGCCCGACCGCGCTGACTCAGGACACCTCGAACTGGTGAAAAACCGTGCCGCTTCGTCAACCTGTCAGCCGGCAATAACCGGCGTTCTGTGGGCCGGCATGGCCTTGGCCGGATAGGTACGAGGTGGAATCGATAGACGCCCAGGCAACGCCACCATGAGGTTCTTCCGCAAAAAAAGCCCCGGAAGGGGATTCTCTCCTGTCATGGACTCGAGCAGCATTCGCAGAATTGCAGGTGCATGGGCGCAGCCTGTGCTCGTATCCTTTCCGCTGATCGCTCTGGTCACAATTTTAGACGTGGAAGTGTACCGGCACGCGGATGAAAACGCCGGAATCTATCGGGGCATTGCAGCGCTGCTCTCGGCCGGCATTTTGGCCGCTACCGGCGTTGGCGCGTGGCGCGAACGAAAGTTAGCCGAGACGACGTCGCAGATGCTGCAGGCACAGAAGATTCTGCCGCACAGCAAGGCGCGGTACCGACAGGTCGAGCACAAGCAAGTCGAGGAGGCTCTGGCGCGTGCGAACCAGGAGTTGATCGAGAAGCAATATGCGGTCGACCAGGCCGCCATCGTCGCCATCACCGATACCAAGGGGCGCATCACCTACGCCAACGACAATTTCTGCCGGATCAGCGGCTATGCCCGCGAGGAGTTGCTCGGCGCGAACCATCGCATTGTGAAATCCGGCGCGCATTCCAAGAAATTCTTTCGCGACATGTACCGCCGTATCGCTACCGGCCAGGTCTGGCGTGGCGAGTTGTGCAACAAAGCAAAGGATGGTTCGCTCTATTGGGTCGACACGACGATCGTGCCGCAATTCGGTCCGGCCGGTAAGCCAATCGCCTACATGGCGATCCGCATCGACATCACCGAACGCCGGCTGGCGGAAGAAGAACGCGATCGCAGCCAAAAGTTTCTCCACGCCATCCTCGAACATGTGCCGGTGCCGATTTATGTGAAAGACGCCAGGGATCTGAGATACATTCTGATCAACCGCGCCGGCGAGAAACACTGGGGCAGCGGTCGCGGCGAAATGATCGGCAAGACGGCGCAAGAAATTTACCCGAAGAAGGAAGGCGATTTGATCGCCGCTCGCGATGAGCTGGTGCTGCGTTCTCAGCATATGCTGGTCGATGAACGTCAAATTGATATACCGAGCAACGGTGTACGAAACATCGTCTCCAAAAAGCTCGTGGTTTCCGACGACGACGGGACCGCGCGATATCTGGTCAGCGTCGTGGAAGACGTGACCGAACGCAGGCGTTCGGAGGAGCAGATTGCTTACTTGGCCCGGCACGACGCGCTGACCGGCATCGCCAACCGAGCGGTGTTGCGCGAGAAACTGGACGAGGCCGCGGCACGCCTGCGGGAGCGTCGCGAGCCGTTCGCCGTTCTCATGCTTGATCTCGATGGGTTCAAATTTACCAACGATACGCTGGGGCACGCCGCTGGAGATCAACTCCTCAAGGAACTTGCCCATCGCTTGCAATCATCGCTGAGCGAGACCGAAACGGTGGCCCGGCTCGGCGGCGACGAATTTGCGATCATTCAAACAGGCGAGAACCACCGCGAGCGAGCGAGCGCTCTGGCGCTGAAGGTCCTGGACATCGTGGCCCGGCCGTTCGACCTCGACGGTCACAACGTGACCGTCGGAACGAGCATCGGCATCGCGCTTGCGCCCGATAACGGCACCGAACCCGGCGAACTGTTGAAGAAGGCCGACCTCGCACTCTACCAGGTCAAGGCCGAAGGCCGGAACGATTTCAACTTCTTCGACGAGGAGATGAGCAAAGACGCCACGGTGCGGCACCGGCTGCTCAACGACCTGCGCACGGCCGTTTCGCGCAAGGAATTCGAGCTGTTTTATCAGCCGGTCATCGACGCCAAGACGGAACGGCCGTGCGGCGCCGAGGCCCTCGTCAGGTGGCGCCATCCGGTCGAGGGGCTCATCTCTCCCGATCGCTTCATCTGGCTGGCCGAAGAATCCGGACTTATGGAGCCGCTCGGCGAATGGATATTGGAGCAAGCCTGTAGAGACGCTGCGTCATGGCCCGGAAATATCAAGCTTGCGGTCAATCTTTCGGCCGCGCAATTCCGATCCGGCACGCTGTTCGACGTCATACTGTGCGCGTTGGTGGAGTCGGGACTGCCTCCGGAACGATTGGAATTGGAGATCACCGAATCCGTCCTGCTGCAAGACAATGAGAGTCACGGCGTCATGATTCGGCAGCTCAAAAATATCGGCGTCTCGATTGTTCTCGACGATTTCGGCACCGGCTACTCTTCGCTGAACTACCTGACGAAATTTCCATTCGACAAGATCAAGATCGACAAGTCGTTCACGCAGGGACTGCTCAACCGCACCGATTGTGCGGCGGTGGTGGCGTCTGTTCTCACACTCGCCCGCGGCCTTGATATGTCGGTGACCGCCGAAGGCGTCGAGACCAAGGAGCAGTTCGAGATGTTGCGCGCCGCGGGCGTCAATCACATCCAGGGTTACCTGTTCGGCCGGCCGGTTCCTATTGGCGAACTGGATTTTTTCGCCCTCGGACAAGAAGAAACTCAAGCAGGAGAGGCCGCGTAATCTGAAGTCGGCCGTATCGCCTGACGGCGGACGAAGCGGTTACCGAGAAAAAGCAGATGATCGGTGCCAACGAGAACCTGATCGGTCAGCTCGAAGACGTCATCGCTGGAAAAGATATCGGGCATCGCGCTGAGATGTTGCGACGCGTGACCGACCTTTTCGTCACGGGGTCGGGTAAATTATCCGAAGAGCAGATAGCCCTGTTCGACGACGTCATGGGCCGTCTTGTCGACCACATTGGCATTTCGGCGCGCGCCGCGTTTGGACATGTTCTCGCAAAGCTTCCCGACGCGCCTCCCGTGGTGGTCCGCCGGCTGGCGCTGGACGATGCGATCGACGTCGCAGGGCCGATCCTGTCGCACTCTGTGCGGGTCGACGATGCAACGCTTGTCGAGGGTGCGAAAACCAAGAGCCAAGCGCACCTCCTCGCCATTTCGCATCGCAAGACCCTGACCGAACCGGTGACGGACGTCCTCGTCGACCGCGGCGACCGGAAAGTCGTTTTGAGCACCGCGGGAAATCCCGGCGCGGCGTTTTCCGAATTTGGCTATTCGACTCTCGTCGAGCGTTCTTCGGACGATCGTGACCTCGCCATCTGCATTTGGGTGCGCCCCGAGATTCCCCGGCAGCATCTGCTGAAATTGTTCGCTGATGCCTCGGAGGCGGTCAAGCGAGAGCTGACGAAAAACGATCCCCGTAGAGCCGGTCTCATTCTGGAGCTTGTTGCGCAGGCGACCAATCAGTTGCAAACGCAGACTCGGGAAAAATCCGCCGATTACGCCGCTGCTCGGGCCTGCGTTCAGTCGCTGTACGAGACGGGCCATCTCGGCGACACCCAACTTGCCGAATTTGCGAGTGCGCGAAAGTTCGAAGAAACGACCGTCGCGCTGTCGATGCTTTGCGATCTGTCTGTTGGCCTGATCGAACGCGCCTTCGTTGACGGGCGTTCGGAGCAAATCCTGGTTTTGGCCAAGGCCGCCGGGCTGACGTGGCACACCACCAGGGCCATCCTGCTGCTCCAGGCCGAAGCAAAGACCATCTCGCCGCAAGAGTTCGATCAGCATTTCGAAACATTTGCGCGGATCAAGGCGGACACTGCAGAAAAGGCGATGAAGTTCTATCGCATGCGCGAGCGCGCCCGGACGACGCCCTGACCCGTTGAAGTCCGCTGGTCGGAAACGATTTGCCGAAAGCAATCCGGGCCGGCGCAACAAGGCCGCCCCCCTCGCCGCGCGAGGAGGACGGCCTTCATGACATTTACTATCTCGCGTGATCAGCCCTGGGACGGCTGAGACGACGGGCCCTGCGGACCCTGTGAGCTTGCATCGTGGGCGCGGTTGCGGCGTTCGGCCATGAAGGCGTCGAACTCAGTCTTGTCCTTGGCGAACCGCAGCCGATCCAAAAAGTCACGGAATTCGCGTTGCTCCTCCTCGAGGCGCCGCAGCGTCTCGCTGCGGTATTCATCAAAGGCGCGGTTGCCGCTCGACGGCGGGGTCCCCCACCAATCGCCGCCGCTCCGCATGCTGTCCATTTTGCTGCGCACGCGGTCCATTTTTTCCTGCATGCGGTCCATTTTGCTCTGCCAGCGGCTCATGCCGTGATGAGACCAACAACCCATTCGTCCACTCCCGATCAAGAAGGCGAGGATGACAAGCCCCAATGGCCACCACGCGACAAAACCAAGAATCATGAGCGCGATCCAGGCGGGCTTTCCGAGTTCGTCGAGCTTTGCTGCGATAGGCATGGGAGACCTCACGTGTGAATGTAAATAACATTTACATTCACTATTCGCTTTGTCAAGGGGAGGCCGGACAAGTTCGAACGGCCAAGTCGGCCAATGAACGAGTTCGGTACTTGGCTACGCCGGCCGATCAGTTTTTGTGTCGGGCAAGCCGAGACCGCGCAGATAAACAAGCACACCGGCCTCCAGCAGCTCCTCGGGTGTCATCGGCAACGACCGGCGCGCCGCATCGCCGCGCCCGAACAGCGACGCGACGCCGTGCGACATCGCCCAGATATGGAGCGCCAGCATCAGCGCCGGGGGCCTGCCCGGGGGCGGCATTTGGGCGCAGAGTCGTTCGGCGGCGCCGCGCAGCACCGCAAAGGCGCGATCGCCCGCTTGGCGCAGTTCCGGGCTGATATCGGGCGGAACACCCGCCTCGAACATCGCCGAATAAAGCGCCGGTTCGCTGCGTGCGAATGCCAGATAGGACTTTCCCAGCCGATCCAGCGCCGCGTAGACGTCCGGCCGGCCGTCGTCCCAGGCCCGCGTGAGAGCCGCCTCGAATTGCTCGAAACCGCGGAGCGCGACGCTCGCCATGAGCTCGTCGCGGTCGCGGAAGTGGCGATACGGCGCCGCCGGGCTGACGCCAGCCCACCGTGCCGCTTCGGCGAATGTAAAACCCGCCGGTCCCTTTTGCGCGATCAGTTCAAGGGCTGCGCGAATCAGCGCTTCCTTGAGATTGCCGTGATGATAGCCGCGCGGCCCGCTCCGATCGTCTTTCGACCAAGTCATGTAAATAGCTTTTACATCAAGCGCCTGGCGGCGTCGATGGACTATGCCGCACCGCTTACGCCGCGCCGCCTGCGCGGCGCCGCCAGCGGCAGCTGGTCGAACAAGGTCGGGCCGCCGGGCTGTGCGCCTTCGATCGAGAGGAGGCGCAGCTTCGTGGTGACGCCTCCCGGCGCGGAGAAACCGCCGGCCTTGCCACCTGCGGCCAGTACACGGTGGCAGGGCACGATGATCGGATACGGATTTTGTCCGAGTGCGTGACCGACATCGCGCGCCAGCGCAGGATCACCCAGCCGCCGGGCGATCTCGCCATACGCCATCGTCGAACCCGCGGGGATCGTGCGCGCCACCGCGTAGACCCGGCGTTGGAAGTCCGACAAGCCCTCGGGATCGAGGGTGACGCGGCTCAGGTCTCTCGGCTCACCCGCAAGCAAGCTGACGATGCCGTCGATCGCGCGCTGGATCTCGTCCGTCGGCAAGGCTTCGCGCGCCGTCGGATATCGGCGGCGAATGCGATCTCTGGTCGCGCGCTCGCTGCGCTCGGGAAGCTGCACACCGGCAACGCCACGCTCGCTCCAAACGATCCCGCAGCAGCCGATCGCAGTGTCAAACAAGGCAAAGTCAAGGACCGCCATCATCATGCAGCCAATATAATGCAGGCTGCATCGCCTGCCGACCCGAAATCTGCAACGACGGGGCTCGTCGCGAGTTACTGACCCGCTTCCTGATCCGCCTTCATGGCGATGCGCAATGGCTTGGGGATCGGCCGCGCCCGGCCGCCGCTGATGAAGGCGACGCGCACCCGCGCTTCGACCAGAAGCTCATCGCCGCGCATGACGCGCTGGAGCACGGTGGTCGACGCACCCTTCACCACCTCGGGCTCGGTGACAATGTCGAGCACGTCGTCCATGCGCGCCGGCTTGAAGAAGTCGAGCGTCATCGAGCGCACCACGAAGGCAAATCCCGGCGCCTCCTTTTCAGTCTCCTCGAACAGCGCGCGATGATCGGCGCCGATGAGCCGCAGATAATTGGTCCGTCCCCGCTCCATGTAGCGCAGATAATTGGCGTGATAGACGATGCCGGTGAAATCGGTGTCCTCGTAATAGACGCGCACGGTGAGCACGTGACGGCCGTCGCGGATTTCACCGTCGAGGGGAACGCGATTTGGATCAATCATCGGTGAAATTCTTCATCGACATCCATACGGCCATCGATCACTCGCACAATGGCGATATGATCAAGCTCGACAGTATAAAAGATCAGATAGAGCCCCACCACGAGACATCGTAGCCCTGGAGCAACGCTCGATCGTTCCTGCCCGATAAATGGGAATCGGACCAAATTTTCGAAATTCGTATTGAGTTTGCGAATGAAGGCCTCTGCGGCATTCGGGCTTCGCTCTTCGATGTAATGATAGATGCGAAACAGATATTTGGCCTTGTCCGAAAGGACGATTCGCAAGCCCGCTTCTATCTCCACGGCACCTTCGCCGTCATCGCGTGTTCCCAGTTCTGCCCGTCGAAGTGCTGAGGCTTGATGGGGTTATATCCACGCCATCCAGGCAGCGCACGTTGACGTCGATCTTATCGGGATCCGAGCGCGGGACGTAGAAGGGATGAATGCCGCATGTCGCGCAAAACGTATGACGCGCCGTGCCGGTGTTGAACTGGTAGGTCGTCATCGCGTCAGCGCCGCTGATGAGATCGAACTGCTCCGGTGGCACGATAAGATGCAGAAATCCCTTTTTGGTGCAGATCGAACAATTGCATTCCGTGACCCGCGAAAGATCGCCCGTCACGCGGAACCGCACGCGACCGCAATGGCAGCCGCCTTGGTAGGTTTGCAGCACGATGTCAGCCGACACGCGCCAACGGGGGCGAAGGCTGCGGGATATCCAATTTCCACTCCTTAGCGGCTTCAATCCAGGATGCGATCGCCTCCTGGACATTTTTCAGCGCTTCCTCAGGAGTTTCCCCGTCCGACATGCAACCCGGCAGATCTGGCACGATCGCAAGGTAGCCCCACCGTCGTTCTCGGCCAAACGTTCGATGCGCACGGCATATTCGAGTTTCATCGATTGCCTCCGTACGTATCAATATAGTGTACCAACTTACGAATGTAGACCGGCTTGATCGGTCGATGGGCCGGAACCGTCAAGATTTCCCGCGCCGCCGGATGGCGCATGTGAGCGTGGCTCCCTTTTCCGAAACGAAAGCTGAGCCCGAATTCGCGGCAGACTGCCTCAACGTCGCGAATTTGCCAGTCGCCAGCCGGATTGCGGCGCATTCTTTCCAACACATCGGAAGACATCAGTCGTCCTCTTCCGACGCGAACAACCCGAATTGCGCCGGATCGCGCGCGGGTTCGGCGAGACCCAGATGCCGGAAGGCGTGGCTGGTAATAGTCGCCCCCGGGCGTGCGCTGCAGGAAGCCGCACTGGATCAGATAAGGCTCGATGATGTCCTCGATGGCGTCGCGCGGCTCCGACAAAGCCGCGGCGAGCGTTTCGACGCCGACCGGCCCGCCGCCGTAATTCATCGCGATCGTCTTGAGATAGCGCCGGTCCATGTCGTCGAGACCGGCGGCGTCGACTTCAAGCGCGGCGAGCGCCTTGTCGGCGACGGCGCGATCGATGGCTGGCGCACCGGCAACCGAAGCGAAATCGCGCACCCGCCGCAGCAGCCGTCCGGCGATACGCGGCGTGCCGCGAGCGCGCCGCGCGATCTCGTTCGCGCCATCGGCGGTCATACCGATGCCGAGCACGCGGGCGCCGCGATTGACGATCTCTTCCAGTTCCGTCACCGAATAGAAGTTCAACCGCACCGGAATGCCGAAGCGGTCGCGCAGCGGATTGGTCAGGAGCCCGGCGCGCGTCGTCGCGCCGACGAGGGTGAACTTGGCAAGATCGATCTTCACCGAACGGGCCGCCGGCCCCTCGCCGATGATGAGATCGAGCTGAAAGTCTTCCATGGCGGGATAAAGAATTTCCTCGACCGCCGGATTAAGCCGGTGGATTTCGTCGATGAAGAGCACATCGCGGTCTTCCAGATTGGTGAGGAGCGCCGCGAGATCGCCGGCCTTGGCGATCACCGGTCCCGAGGTGGCGCGAAAACCGACGCCCAGCTCGCGCGCCACGATCTGCGCCAGCGTGGTCTTGCCCAAGCCGGGCGGCCCGACGAACAGCACGTGATCGAGCGCCTCGCGCCGTCCGCGTGCAGCCTCGATAAAGATGGCAAGGTTTTTCCGCGCCTGCTCCTGGCCGATGAATTCGGACAATCGCTGCGGACGCAAACTTGCCTCCGCCGCGTCTTCCTCGCGGCGTTCGGCATCTACAAGTTTGCGTTTGGGGCTGCTGCTCACCCTTCCGATCCCCGTCGGTATTTGTTGGGCAGGAGATCGCCGATTTGCACCACCGCCGGCGACTTTCCATTCGGCACGATCACGCGCGCCTTCGGATCGTAATCGAAGATCAGTTCGCGGCAGGCGCCGCACGGCGACACCACGGCGATCGCCTGGTTCTTTTCCTCCGGCGGCGGGTGGCGTACCGCCACAATGGTATCGATCCCGGCGTCGCCGAGATCGACAAAGGCCCGTCCGAGTGCAACCGCTTCGGCGCACACCGCCATGCGGCCGAGATAAGCATCGAGATTGACGCCGGTAAAGATTTTGCCGGAGCGCGTGCGCAACGCCGCGCCGACTTCCTGCCAGTCGTTGCGATAGCGCCGCTTGATCGCCGCAGTTGCGGCCGCGATCAACTCGACGTCAGCTTTCTTGAGTTTCACAGGCCGCTTCACTTCGCGAGTTCCTTGAGCCCGAGCCGGATCAGAGTCGTCGTTTCCGCCCCCTCGCCCGCCGAACGCGCCGCCGCGGCGATCGCGGCAGCGGCCTGCGGCTGACCATAACCGAGATTGACCAGTGCGGAGACGGCGTCACTGACCGGCTGCGGCGCCCGCTTCTCATCGAGTGCGCCGGACAACCGCACCAGCGCCGGATCAACGTCGGTATAGGCCGGCGCCTTGTCCTTGAGCTCGGTGACGATGCGTTCGGCGACTTTGGGTCCGACGCCGGGCGTGCGCGCCACCATGGCCTTATCGCGCATCGCGATAGCGGAAGCGAGGTCGGCGGGCTTGAGCGTGCCGAGCACGGCGAGCGCGACCTTGGTGCCGACGCCTTGCACGGTCTGCAACAGCCGGAACCATTCGCGCTCGATGCCGGTGCTAAAGCCGAACAAACGAATCTGATCCTCGCGCACGTGCGTTTCGATCGACAGCACTGCCGGCTCGCCGACGCCCGGCAACTCCTGAAGGGTGCGCGCCGAGCAATGAACCAGATAGCCGACGCCGTTGACGTCGATGATCACGGAATCTTCGCCGTAGGAGTCGATCACGCCTTTGAGCTTGCCGATCATTCTGCAGCCACTTTGAGTACGACACTTTGCCGGTGATGCGCGTGCGTCACCGCGATCGCCAGCGCGTCGGCGGCGTCATCGGACGACGGGTCGGCCTTCGGCAACAAGACGCCGATCATCATGCGGACTTGGGTCTTGTCGCCGTGTCCGGCGCCGACGATGCTCTTCTTGACGAGGTTCGGGGCATACTCGGCGACCGGCACCCCGGCCCTCGCCGGCACCACCATGGCGATGCCGCGCGCCTGGCCGAGCTTGAGCGTCGCCTTGGCGTCCTTGTTGACGAACGTTGCCTCGACGGCCGCCTCGTCGGGGCGGAACTCGTCGAGGATGCGCATCAGGCCGTCGTGAATCGCGAGCAGCCGCAGCGCGAGCGCGTCGCGATCGTTGGTCGTCACCGAGCCGCAGCCGAGAAACCCGAGCCGATTGCCGGCGATCTCGACGACACCCCAGCCGGTACGCCGGAGGCCCGGATCGATGCCAAGAATGCGAATCGGATGCCCAACCATGGCGCCGTTGATAGCATTTTTGGTCGAGCATGATCGTTTCGGAAAGCCGGTTCCCTTCCTCGAAGACCACGTTTTGCCGACCGGCCCGATGCCGCAGAAATCGCCGCCTCGGTCACAGATCGCTCGCGGCTCGCCGGATGCCCTGATAAGCAGGCACCGCAACGGTTTAGCACGCAGCGGACGGACATGACCCCCGGTCTCGGCTTCGCATTCGGCGCCATGATCTGCTTTGGCGTCAGCGACCTTATCTACAAGCGCGGAGCAGCGGCCGGCATTGACGCGGGCGAATTCGTCATGCTGCAGGCCTGGGTGTTCTGTCCCGGCGTCACGCTCTATGCGTGGCTGACGGGCACCCTCGATCTGCACCTGTCAGCCCTATGGGGTTCGCTGGCCGGATTGTTCCTGTTCGTCGCCATGTACAATTTCGCCCGCAGTCTCCGAGGCGGCGCGGTGAGCACCAATGCGCCGATCTTCCGGCTGAACTTCACGCTGACCGCGGCGCTCGCCATCGCGTTGCTCGACGAGCCGCTGACGTTCGCGAAGGCTGTCGCGCTCGCGTGCGCCCTGGTCGCCGTCTGGTTGTTGCTTGCCGAGCCCAGAAAGGCAGAAGGCGAGACCAACCTCGGCTCGCTGATCCGCGTGCTGATCGCAACCGTGGCAATCGCCTTCACCAACCTGTTCTACAAGGTCGGCTTGCTGCACGGCGCCGTGCCGGAGACGATGGTCGCTGCACAAGCCTGGACCTTCTGCTCGCTGGCGACGGTGCTGCGTTGGCTGAGCGAGCGGCGCATTCGCATCACCGTGGGGGCCTGGCGCTATGCGGCGCTTGCCGCGCTGGCGCTGGCCGGCGCCTTTGTCCTGCTGATGCACGGGCTCGCTCTCGGACCGGCCAGCGTGCTGGTGCCGGTGGCGAACATGAGCTTCGTCTTCAGCGCCCTGATCGGAGCAATCATGTTCCACGAAAGCCTGAATACAAGAAAGCGGATCGGCCTCATGATCGCCGCCGCGGCGCTGGCGCTGTTTGCGGTGAGTTGAACTCGTTTGGAATGGAGCATGATCTTTTCGGAAAACCGGTTTTCACCTCTGGATCGCGTCCGGGGGCAGGCTTTTCCGGACATGCTCTACGCGCTCATCCTCTGCACGAGCGCGTCCGAGATCTCGAAATTGGCATAGACGTTCTGAACATCGTCGTGATCGTTCAAGTTCTCGATGAGCTTTAAGAGCTTCTCGCCCTGCTCGTCATCGACCGCGACCGTGTTCTGCGGCCGCCACACCAGCGAAGCCTTGCGCGGTTCGCCGAATTTAGCTTCGAGCGCCTTGGCGGCGGAACCGAAACGATCCTGCGCGACGTAGATTTCGTGGCCGTTTTCGCTCGAGACGACGTCGTCAGCGCCGGCCTCCAGCGCCGCCTCGAATATCGCATCGGCGCCGGCGACCTTGGCGTCGTATTCGATGACGCCGACGTGGTCGAACATGAACGAGACTGCGCCGGTCTCGGCGAGGTTGCCGCCCATCTTGGTGAAGGTCGCACGCACTTCGCCGGCGGTGCGGTTCCTGTTGTCGGTCAAAACCTCGACGATGACCGCAACCCCGCCCGGCCCATAGCCTTCGTAGCGGATTTCATCGTAGCTCGCGGTGTCGGGCCCCGACGCCTTCTTGATGGCGCGTTCGATGTTGTCCTTCGGCATGTTCTCGGCGCGCGCCGCGATGATCGCGGCACGCAGCCGCGGATTCATGTCGGGGTCGGACAGACCGAGCTTGGCGGAGACGGTGATTTCGCGTGCGAGTTTGCCGAACAGCTTGGATTTCACCGCATCCTGCCGCCCCTTGCGGTGCATGATGTTCTTGAACTGTGAATGGCCGGCCATGATCGTTCCAAGCAGAGTTTCAGAAAAACGGGGCGCGTTATAAGCCGCCGATACGGCAAAATCCAGAAAGCCGAAGCGTCGAAAAGTCCCGCCCGCAAGCCGCGCGGCACTATGCCCAGAAGGCCGGCGCCGCCTGATCAAGACAGCCGCCAAGCCGCACCCCGGCGACACGCGCCGCAAGACCCGTCGCCGGGTCGGTTTCGACCGCGACGGCACAGAGCGTCGCCGGCCCCGTCGCCGCCTCGAACCGCGACGAGGAGATGCGGCGCACGAAGCGCAGCAGCGGTTCCTCCTTGCCCATGCCGATGACCGAATCGTAGTCGCCGGTCATGCCGACGTCGCTGACGAAAGCGGTGCCGCCCGGAAGCACGCGCTGGTCCGCCGTCGGCGCATGGGTATGAGTACCGACCACAAGGCTGGACCGGCCATCGCAGAAGTAGCCCATGGCCTGTTTCTCGCTGGTCGCTTCGGCGTGCATGTCCACGATAATGGCGTCGGCGCCGGTGTGCAGCGGGCAGGCCGCGAGCTCGCGCTCGATCGCCGCGAACGGATCGTCGAGCGGGTCCATGAAGGTGCGGCCCATGACGTTGACGACGAGCGCGCGTGCGCCGTTCTTCGCCTCGATCATCGCCGCGCCGCGGCCCGGTGTTCCCGATGGATAGTTGATCGGCCTGATCAAGCGTGGCGCGCGCTCGATGAAGACGAGCGCCTCTTTCTGGTCCCAGGCGTGATTGCCCAGCGTGATGGCGTCGGCGCCGGCATCGACGAGTTCGCGGTAGATCGCCTCAGTGATACCGAAACCGCCCGCGGCGTTCTCGCCGTTGACCACCACCAGATCGAGCTTCCAGTCGCGCACGAGGCCGGGCAATCGCTCGTAGACGACGGTGCGCCCGCTACGGCCGACGACATCGCCGACGAACAAAATCCGCATTCTCAACTGCCTCGCAAATCGATGACCTCGCGCTCGGTTAGCACAAGATCGAGCGGCGCGTCGCGGGGCGTGACGGGGACTGTGGGAACTTCCTGGGCGGCGAAGGCGAGCCCGACCGCCGTCGCCGGCTTGCGCGAACGCAAATGCGCGATGGTGCGGTCGTAATAGCCGGCGCCATAACCGATGCGATGGCCCAAGCGATCGAAGGCCAAAAGCGGCACCAGCAAGATGTCCGGCTCCACTTCGGCCGCCTCTGGCTTCGGCTCGCGAATCCCCCAGACGCCGGAGCCAAGCGATTCGCCCCAGGCCCACGCCCGCATGATGAGCGGCTTGCCGCGACCGGCAACGACGGGCAAAGCAAGCCCTGCGCCTTGCTCCGCGAGCTTGCGCATCAGCGGCAGCGGGTTGATCTCGCTCTTGAGCGGCATGAAGCCCGAGACGATCACGCCCGGTGCGATCGGCAGCGGAAATGGTCGCGTGGCGATCGCGTCCGCGGCCGCTTGGCGCTCCTTTGCCGGCATCGCATCGCGGCGCGCGACGGCCTCGCCACGAAGGGCGGACTTTAAATCCTCGATGGGAGTTGATGAACTCGTTGAAGAAATCATCGATGGTCAGTGCGGAGCCGCGATGGCCGTAGGAGCTCTGATCCCGGGAACCTACATAAGTAGGTGGGCGCCATGTATCCGAACCCAGGGGTCCGGCAGGGACAGCTCCCGTCAGGATCGTAAGGCCCCGGGGATTTGTCTCCTACGCACCCCACAGCCCCGCCTCCACAATGTAGTGCGCAACAGGCTCTTGCGCCAATCTTCGTTCGCTTCCTCGCTCGCGCCCGCGTGGAGTTGTATAGTCAATGGCGGCGAAGTCGGCTGCTTTGTTGGCTTCACGGTAGCCTGCGCGTGTGCACCACGAAGCTTTCCGGCTTGCGGAGGAGGCTCATGGAGTTGAGCATGCGACTGCCCATGTTGCTTGCCGCGTCGGTTTTGACTGCGGCATCCGTGACGGCACTGCCGGACCAAGCCTTTGCGGATGCGTGCAGCGGGTACGAACTGCTCTCGGCGCCACGCCCAGAGACGAGCTGCCAGAGCTTCGCAGCCCAGATTTTCATATCCCCCGACAAGAAAACCCACGCCTCGGTGCTTCCCGCGGACATCAGCCTTTACGCCACGCCCGATATGGAAAGCCGCGTCGTCATCCGATCGAGCGGCGGCGATACGCTGACCTCGCAGGATTATTCGTCGCCACGCGGCACCAACGGGTATTACGTCTTCTCGGCACAATGGTCGCCCGACTCGCAGTTCTTTGTGTTCAGCCTGGTGTCTTCGGGCGGCCATTCGCCGTGGTCGTTTCCGATCAAGGTCTACGGCGTCCAAAAGAATTCTGTTCGCCGACGTCAGCGAGATGATCGGCGGCAGTCCGACGGTGTCGGGTGTCTTCAGGTTTGCGGGACCGCACACGTTGATCGCCAGCACCTGGAAGCAACCCGGCGATATGGACCACAAGGTCCCGGTCAGTGTCGACCTCGAAGCGGCATTCGCAAAACTGCAGCCGTCGGCGAATTAGCGATCGGGCGCGGTGAAGCGCCGGCCGAAATCACCCGATCGCCACGCCGTTGCCGATGGTCTGATTGAGCTTTTTGGTGATGCCCTCGATGCGCTCGGCGGCGGCGTTGAGCGCCGCGGCGACTGCGGCCTCGGCGTCCTTGGCGTGATCGTCTGCCTCGACGCGGGCGTCCCGCATGGCGGCAATCTCGTCTTCCAGCCGTTTGATGCGCTGACCGGTCTCCGACAGCATATCGGCAATGGTCAGCGCCGCCATCACCGTAAGCCTGGTATCGCCGATCTCGCCGAATTTGGCGCGCAACCCTTCGATGCGAGAGTCGAGGTCACGGGCGAGGTTCATCAGGTGCCCCTCCTGGCCATCCTCGCAGGCCATGCGGAATTGCCGTCCGTTGATGGTAACGCTGACTTGGGTCACATCTCTAACCTTTGGCTCATCTCCGGCTCAGGCTCGGCTCACACCCGTTTGGTCACACGATCGCGATTTTGATCACTCTTCAGGCCCCAAGACGCTGCGGATGGTTTCGATCGCCTGCGCGATCCGCTGCGCCACCTCCCGGTTAGCGATTTCGAGTGCGCGAGAGCGCGCCGTCGCCTGATCGAGATCGCTCGCGAGCCGCGCGCGATCTGTGCCGAGCGCGTGAATTTGGCTCGACAGCGCCTCCTCGCTTAGATCGGCCTCGCGACGGCGTTCCGCCGCCGCCTCCAGGGCATCGAGCGCGAGCGCCAGCCTCCGGCTCGCCATCTCGATCGAATCGGTCTCACTCATTTGGCCATCCGCTGCGGCAAGAACACGCTGCGCCATAGGCGAAAATTGTGCGACGGCAACGATTTATGAAGAGAACTTTACGTCGCATCGCGCGAGAGCGTCAACGTCTAGCGCACATTGCGCGATGTTGCCTGTGTATGACCGCTTCGGACCACGGCCGTACATTTGACTCGGGGGCCTCGCGTGCTATCTGTCCCCCGCCCCTTCTCGTGATTGCGGCCGTTGCAAATCGAGCCGCGTGTGGCCAGTTTCATGACGATGCCGGACCGTCTTCTTGCGGCGAGCACCGCACCCGCCCACGCTTCTCGTGTCCCTGCCGTCGATATGAATCCGAACTCTCGCGCCGAACACGATCTCATGGCGAACGCGATCCGCGCGCTCGCGATGGACGCCGTCGAACAGGCAAAATCCGGACATCCCGGATTGCCGATGGGCGCGGCCGACATCGCTACCGTACTGTTTTCGCGATTTCTGAAATTCGACCCGGCCGATGCGGCGTGGCCGGACCGCGACCGTTTCGTGCTGTCGGCCGGCCACGGCTCGATGCTGCTCTATGCGCTGCTCTATCTCGTCGGCTACGAAGATGTGACGATCGACGAGATCAAACGCTTTCGCCAACTTGGCTCGCGCACGCCCGGGCACCCTGAATACGGCCACACGCCCGGCGTCGAGACGACAACCGGACCGCTCGGCCAGGGACTTGCGAGCGCTGTCGGCATGGCGATCGCCGAACGCCATCTCGCCGCGACCTTCGGCGGCGACATTGTCGATCACGCCACTTACGTGCTCGCCTCCGACGGCGACCTGATGGAAGGCATCAGCCAGGAAGCGATCGCGCTCGCCGGCCACCTGAAGCTGAAAAAGCTCATCGTGCTGTTCGACGACAACGGCATCTCGATTGACGGACCGCTGACGCTCGCCGATTCCGTCGACCAGGTGAAGCGTTTCGAGGCCGCCGGCTGGGCAGCGACCCGCATCGATGGTCACGATCCGGTGGCGATCGCGTCCGCGATCGAGACGGCAAAAAAATCGGACCGCCCGTCGCTGATCGCGTGCCGCACCACGATCGGCTTTGGCGCGCCGACCAAAGGCGGCACTGAAAAAGCGCACGGCTCGCCGCTCGGCGCCGAGGAAATCGCAGCGGCCCGGCAAAAGCTCGGCTGGACGGCGCCGCCCTTCGAAATTCCGGCCGCCATTTTGAAACAGTGGCGTTCGGCTGGGGAGCGCGGCCGGCCGGCGCGGCTCGCCTGGCAGTTGCGCCTCGCGGCGCTCGACCCCGAAAAGCGCGCCGAGTTCGGACGCCGCACGCGCGGCGAGTTGACCGGCGCGCTCGCCGCTTCGGTCCGCGGCTTGAAGGAGAAGCTTGCGCAAGCGCCGAAGGAGCTCGCGACGCGCGCTGCCTCCGAATTCGCGCTCGAAACACTGACCGTAGCGCTGCCGGAGATGCTTGGCGGCTCCGCCGATCTCACCGGCTCGAACAACACGCGCACCAAAGCGATGAAGGTGCTGAGCGCCGCCGACTATTCCGGCCGCTTCATCCATTACGGCGTCCGCGAGCACGGCATGGCCGCCGCCATGAATGGCATGGCGCTGCATGGCGGCATCATTCCCTATTCGGGCACGTTCTTGGTGTTCTCCGACTATTGCCGGCCGGCGATCCGCCTCGCCGCTCTGATGGGCCAGCGCGTCATCCACGTCATGACGCACGACTCGATCGGACTCGGCGAGGACGGGCCGACGCATCAGCCGGTCGAGCACCTTGCGGCCCTGCGGGCCATCCCCAACCTCAAGGTTTTCCGGCCGTGCGATGTGGTCGAGACCGTGGAGTGCTGGCAACTCGCACTGGAGTCGAAGAGCGCGCCCAGCATCCTGGCGCTCACCCGGCAAAACGTCCCGCAACTGCGCCGGGATTTTGACGAGATGAACCGCTGCGCTCTCGGCGCCTATGAGCTGATCGCAGCCGACGACGACTCCGCCGTTGTCTCGTTGTTCGCCTCGGGCTCGGAGGTCGCCATTGCGGTCGAAGCAAGGAAACTGCTCGCGGCACGAAAAATCTCGGCGCGCGTCGTTTCGGTGCCCTGCTTCGAACTTCTCTTCGCCGCCCCGGAAAAAAGACGCGCCGACGTCATCGGCAACGCGCGGATCAACGTCGCCATCGAAGCCGGCATCCGGCAGGGCTGGGACGCCATCATCGGGTCGGACGGAACCTTCATCGGCATGACGGGTTTCGGCGCCAGCGCGCCCTTCAAGGATCTTTACCAACATTACGGGTTGACGGCCGAAAAGGTGGCCGAGGCGGCCCTGGCCCGATTGAGTAAGGCATAGATTAGCGGCTAGAAGATGCCGCAGACCGCCCGATCGGCGTCGAGTATCGAAACGGGAGACCCGGAATGTCAGTTCGCGTTGCGATCAATGGATTTGGCCGCATCGGCCGCAATGTGCTGCGCGCCATCGTCGAGGCCGGCCGCAACGACATCGACGTCATCGCCATTAACGATCTGGCCCCGGTCGAAACCAACGCTCACCTCTTGCGCTATGACTCCGTTCACGGCCGGTTTCCCGGCGAGGTGACGGTCAAAGGCGACACCATCCATTGCGGCAACGGCGCAATCAAAGTCACGGCGATCAAGGATCCGACACAACTGCCGTGGAAGGAGCTCGACATCGACGTCGCGCTGGAATGCACCGGCATTTTCACGTCGAAGGAAAAGGCGTCGGCGCACCTGAAAGCGGGCGCCAAGCGGGTGCTGGTCTCGGCGCCGGCCGACGGCGTCGATCTCACCGTCGTCTATGGCGTCAACCACGACAAGCTCACCAAGGATCACACCGTCGTCTCGAACGCCTCGTGCACGACCAATTGTCTCGCTCCTGTCGCAAAAGTGCTCAACGATGCGGTCGGCATCGACAAGGGCTTCATGACGACCGTGCATTCCTACACCAACGACCAGCCGTCCCTCGATCAGGTGCACAAGGATCTCTACCGGGCCCGCGCCGCGGCGCTCAACATGATCCCGACCTCGACCGGCGCCGCGAAGGCGGTCGGCCTGGTGTTGCCGGAGCTCGCCGGGCGGCTCGACGGCGTGGCGATCCGCGTGCCGACGCCGAACGTCTCGGTGGTCGACTTCAAGTTCGTCGCCAAGCGCTCGACCAGCAAGGATGAGATCAACGCCGCCGTCGTTCGCGCCGCCCAGCAGCAGCTCAAGGGCATCCTCGGCTACACCGAGGCGCCGAACGTCTCGAGCGACTTCAATCACGACCCGCATTCCTCGATCTTCCACATGGACCAGACCAAGGTGATGGACGGCACGCTGGTGCGCGTGATGTCCTGGTACGACAACGAATGGGGCTTTTCCAATCGCATGATCGATACCGCGGTAGCGATGGGCAAGCTCGTCTGACGCCGCCGCATCGAACCGACCGCATTCAACCGACCGCATTGAACCGATCAGGCTTGTTATTTGTTGAGTGACCAGTGATGTCCAGCTTCCGCACACTCGATGACGTCGACGTCAGGGGCAAGCGCGTGCTGATGCGCGTCGATTTCAACGTTCCCGCGGATAACGGCACGGTCGAGGATGCGACCCGCATCGAGCGCATGGCGCCGACGGTGCGCGAGATTGCCGACAAGGGCGGCAAGGTCATTCTGGTTTCGCATTTCGGCCGTCCCAAAGGGCCGGATCCCAAGGATTCGCTGCGGCCGATCGCAGCCACGGCGGCCCGCGTCATCGGCCGGCCGGTCGCGTTTGCCGAGGATTGCGTGGGCGCTGTCGCCGAGAAGGCCGTCGCCGCCATGAAGCCGGGCGACGTGCTGTGCCTGGAAAACACGCGCTTTCACCCCGGCGAGACCAAGAACGATCCGGACTTTGTCGCCAAGCTCGCCCGCCTCGGCGACATTTACGTCAATGAGGCGTTTTCGGTCTCGCACCGCGCTCACGCCTCGACCGAGGGGTTGGGCCACGTGTTGCCGGCCTATGCGGGCCGCGACATGCAGGCCGAACTCGATGCGCTCGGCAAGGCTCTTCATGCGCCGGAGCGTCCGGTCGCGGCGATCGTCGGCGGCGCGAAGATTTCGACCAAGCTCGATCTCCTCGGCAACCTGATCGTGAAGTTCGAAACGCTGATCATCGCCGGCGCCATGGCCAATACGTTTCTGGCGGCTCAGGGCAAGCCGGTCGGCAAGTCGCTCTATGAAGCCGATTTTGCGCCGACCGCGCGCGACATTCTCGCCAAGGCCAAGTCGCTGCGTCGCGAGATCGTACTGCCGGTCGATGTCGTCGTCGCGGAGAAGCTTGCCGCCCACGCGCCGTCGCGTGTCGTCTCCGTCGATGCGGTTGGGCCGTCCGACATGATCCTCGACATCGGCCCGCGCAGCATCGAGCAGGTCATATCGGTTCTCGGGCGCACCAAGACGCTGCTCTGGAACGGCCCGTTCGGCGCCTTCGAGTACGAGCCGTTCGATAACGGCACGATCGAGGTGGCGGAGGCCGCAGCGGAACTGACGGCGGCCGGTCGTCTTGTCAGTATTGCGGGCGGCGGCGATACGGTGGCCGCGCTTAATGCGGCCGGCGTGACCGAGCGTTTCAGCTACGTGTCGGTCGCCGGCGGCGCCTTCCTCGAATGGCTGGAGGGCAAGACGCTGCCGGGCATCGAGATCTTGAAGTCGAACCGGACTCCCGTTGCCACACACGGATAGACTAAAAGCGTAGCGACGCGACGCCGATCGCGAGCCAATAGACCGCAACACCGCCGCATCGCCGGCGCCGAATGTCGAGGAGAGCGCGATGAATCTCGCAGAATTGAACAAAGTCGCGGAGGCGATGGTCGCCCCGGGCCGCGGCATTCTGGCCGCCGACGAGTCCACCGGCACCATCAAGAAGCGCTTCGATTCGCTCGGAGTCGAATCGACCGCCGACAGCCGCCGCGATTATCGCGAGCTGCTGTTCCGCAGCAGCGACGCGATGTCGAAATACATTTCCGGCGTCATCCTCTACGACGAGACCATCCGGCAGAACGCCAAGGACGGCACGCCGCTGGTCAAGCTCATCGAGAAGGCGGGCGCGCTTCCGGGCATCAAGGTCGACAAGGGCATCAAGCCGCTGCCGTTCTGCCCCGGCGAAGTAGTCACCGAAGGCCTCGACGGGCTGCGCGAGCGTCTGGCCGAATATCGCGGCCTCGGCGCCAAGTTCGCCAAGTGGCGCGCGGTGATCGACATCGGCGCCGGCATTCCGAGCTACGAGTGCATCAGCGCCAATGCGCATGCGCTCGCCCGCTATGCGGCGCTGTGTCAGGACGAGGGCATCGTGCCGATCGTCGAGCCCGAAGTGCTGATGGACGGCGATCACGACATCGACCGCTGCTACAAGATCACCGAGTGGACGCTGAAGACCGTCTTCGAGCAGCTCTATTACGCGCGGGTCGCGCTCGAAGGCATGGTGCTCAAGCCCAACATGGCGATCGCCGGCAAGAAATCGCCGAAGCGCGCCTCGGTCGAAGAGGTCGCCGAAAAGACGCTGCGCGTGCTCAAGGCCTGCGTGCCGGCGGCGGTTCCCGGCATCGCTTTTCTGTCGGGCGGCCAGTCCGACGAAGAAGCCACCGCCCATCTCGACGCCATGAACAAGATGGGTCCGACGCCGTGGCGCGTCAGCTTCTCCTACGGCCGCGCGCTGCAAGCCGCGCCGCAGAAGGCATGGTCCGGCAAGACCGAGAACGTCGCCGCTGCGCAACGCGCGTTCGGTCACCGCGCCATGATGAACGGTCTCGCCACGCTCGGTCAGTGGAAAGCCGACCTCGAACGCAAAGCGGCGTGAACTTGCGCAACGCGCAGTGCGTTCCCCTCCCCCTGTGGGGAGGGGTTAGGGGTGGGGGGCGGATGGTAGAGCCTCGGGACCCTCCTCCCACGCTACGTGGGGGCGGATGGTGACTCCGCCGCAATGAACGCGCAGCCCCCTCTCCAGCGGCTTTATCTCGTCACGCCACCGCTCGGCGACACCGCCGCCTTCGCCGACACGATCGGCGCGGTGCTTGACGCGGCCGACGTCGCCGCGGTGCTGCTGCGGCTTGAAGACGCCGACGAACGCAGCCTGATCAACCGTGCAAAATCGGTTGCGGGCGTGGTGCAGAGCCGCGATGTCGCACTCCTCCTCGATAATCGTCCGGAGATCGTCGCGCGCATCGGCGCCGACGGCGCCCATCTCAGCGGGATCGAAGCCTTCACGGCCGCGCTCGGCATGCTCAAGCCCGATCGCATCGCCGGCGTCGGCGGACTTCACAGCCGTCATGATGCCATGCTGGCGGGCGAAGCTGGCGCCGACTACGTGATGTTCGGCGATCCCGATCGGCGGGGACGCCGCCCTCCCCTCGACGCCGTGTTAGAACGAGTTCGACTGGTGGGCGGCGCTGCTCGAGATTCCCTGTATCGGGTATGCCGCAACGGACGATGAAGTGCAGCCGCTCGCGCAAGCAGGCGCCGATTTCATCGCGCTCGGTGATTGGATATGGACGGACCCACGAGGAGCTGCAGCCGCGGTGGCGGCAGCCGCTGCAGGATTAGCCGAACGGGTCCCGTGATCCGCGTCGAGATGATCCGCATCGCCGGCGCGCTTGCGGCGATGCTCGCTGTGGCGACAAGCCTTGGTCCGCTCGGTTCGCGCGCCGCGTCGGCGCAGAACGCGCCGGCTGAAGCGAAGCCGTCGGCGGAGCGCCTCAAGCCGCACCCGGCTGCGAAACCGCGCCAGAGCAAAGACACCGCGCCGCCGTCAAGCGCCGCGCCAGCGAATCCGAATGCGCCGGAGCCCGACCTTGCCTTCGGCGCGTTTCAGCGCGGCTATTATCTGACCGCGTTCGCGTTGGCGACCAAGCGCGTCGACGAGAAGAGCGACCCCAAGGCGATGACGTTGCTGGGCGAACTTTACGCCAACGGTTTCGGCGTGCCGCAGAACGACGCCAAGGCGTCGGAGTGGTACCACCTCGCCGCCGCCCGCGGCGACCGCGAGGCGATGTTCGCGCTGGCGATGTTCCGGCTCAACGGCCGCGCCGGTCCGCGCGACCGCGAAGCGAGCGCCAAATGGCTTGCGTCCGCGGCCAAGCTCGGCCAGCCGACCGCCGCCTACGACCTCGCGCTGCTCTACATGGAAGGCCAACTGTTCCCGCGGGATTTCGGCCGCGCCGCCGAGTTGCTGCGCACCGCCGCGCAGGCCGGCAGCCCGGAAGCGCAGTACGCGCTCGGCACGTTCTACAAGGAAGGGCGCGCCGTGCCGAAAGACATGCACCAGGCCGTGCAGCTCTGGGCGCAAGCCGCGCTCGCCGACGACGTCGACGCCGAGGTCGAATACGCGATTGCGCTGTTCAACGGCGACGGCGTCGCCAAGAACGAACAAGCGGCCGCAGCGCTGTTCCGCAAGGCGGCGCTCAAGAACAACGCCATCGCGCAGGACCGGCTCTCGCGCATTCTCGCCACCGGCCAGGGCGCGCCCGCCAACCCGGTCGAGGCGACCAAGTGGCACCTGGTGTCCAGGGCGCACGGCGAGACCGACCTGATGCTCGACGATTACGTCAACAAGCTCGATGCCGACACCCGCGCAGCCGGCGAGAAGGCGGCCAAGCCCTGGATCGACGCGATCAAGCCGCCGAAGTCGTGAGGGTCAAGCGCGGGAGAAGGGCGCGACAAGCGAAGCAGTGCCGCATGATGTAGGTTTGTTCGAATCCTTAAGACTGCCGAGTGCTGATTGGGCCAGTGCTGATGGATCATTCGTATTCCGAAATCGGCAAGCCGATTTTGGGAAGCGCCGGCCGCCCCCTTTGAAGGCCGCATCGTTCCCTGGGAGTAAGGCTCAGATCGATGCGTTTGCGTTATGGTAACAAATATGATACCAAATGATTGAGATTGTCGAATGCCTGAATGCGAAAGGTAAAAGCCCTTATCGAGAGTGGTTCGACGCTCTCGATCCGCAGGCGGCAGCCATCGTGACCGTGGCGGTCGAGCGACTGGCAGACGGCAACACATCGCGCGTCAAGTCCATCGGCGAGGGCGCGGCGGAGGTTCGGGTCGACCGGGGGCCAGGCTACCGGATTTACTTCGGATGGGACGGAAGGACGCTTGTTGTGCTGCTCGGCGGCGGCACGAAGCGACGTCAACAGCGTGACATCGCCGATGCGCTCGCCCTGTGGCGGGCTTACAAAGCGCGCAAGGATACGACGCGCAGACGATAGGACGCCATGCCGCTCACTCGCAGTTTCAACGAAACAGTCCGCGCGCGCGCAACGCGCGATCCTGCCTTCCGGGCGGCGTTGTTCGGCGAAGCTGTCCAAGCCCTGCTCGCCGGTGACCTGGATACCGCCAAAGCTGCGCTGCGCGCCTACATCAACGCGACCATCGGCTTCACGAAGTTGTCGGCGGCGACCGGCGCTCCCGTGAAAAGCTTGATGCGGATGTTTGGCCCGAACGGCAATCCGACCGCGGCCAATCTGTCCGATGTCATCCGGGTGCTGCAGAAGAAAACCGGCGTGCGCCTAGAGGTCCGCGCCGTCGCCTCGGCGGCCTGAATGGCCCTTCAACTCGATCGGCCTTCCCCTTGCACCCGGTGATTCCAGGAAGCACGGCCCGAGGCTGAGTGGTGGCGTTCGGTCGCCTAAACGAGAGCCGCGGTGGAGCGCCGAGAGGCGAGCGCGCTCCGATGAGCGCGCCTCCGCGCCCGAAGCGCGAGCGAGTGGCAACATTCGTTTGCGTGGCGCGGTTCATGGCTGGTGCGCCTGTCGGCGCTCCGCCTCCCTCTTTTGTTTGAGCATGAGCTTATCCGAAAACCGGTACCACTTTTCGGTATATGCTCTGAGGAGACTTTCGTGAAGCCTGTCGCATGACTCGGACGCTCATGCGCCGCGAGAACGTGGAGCTTTTGCGAGCGCTGATTTTTCCCTTCCCCCGCCCTTGCGGTGGGGAGGGTCGGCGAAATCGCGCGAGCGATGAGCCGGGGTGGGGGGAATTCAGCAAGCGCCCCCCACCCTTGATCCCTCCCCACCACGCGCTTCGCGCGCGGGGGGAGGGAAAGCGCGAGCGGAAATGAATTCGCGAAAGCGTCGAGCGCTCTCACCCCACCCGCCGCGCGCAGCTTGTCATCGGGCCGGCCACTTCGGGCCGGACCCGTTGGCGCGACGACCTCCGCCTTCCAGGGGGAGGTGAAGAAGACCGACTTGACGTTACCTGTGCCACCCCCTAACCGCAGGCGCCATGCTCCATTCCGCAGTCATCAACGTCATGATCAAGGCGGCGCAGCGCGCCGGGCGAAGCCTCAAGCGCGATCTCGGCGAGATCGAGCACCTGCAGGTGTCGCTCAAGGGTCCGCGCAATTTCGTCACCGCCGCCGACCGCCGCGCCGAGGAAATCGTCTATCAGGAACTCGCCAAGGCGCGGCCGGCCTATGGCTTCCTCGGCGAGGAAGGCGGCACCCGCGAGGGCAGCGACAAGAGTCATCGCTGGATCGTCGATCCGCTCGACGGCACCACCAATTTCCTGCACGGCATTCCGCACTTCGCGGTCTCGATCGGGCTGGAGCGCGACGGCGTCATTGTCGCCGGCCTGGTCTACAATCCGGCCAACGACGAGATGTTCGTCGCCGAACGCGGCAAGGGCGCCTTCTGCAACGACAAGCGCATCCGCGTCGCCAACCGGCAGCGGCTCGCCGACGCCGTCGTCGCCTGCGGTCTGCCGCACTACGGGCGCGGCGATCTCGCGCTGGCGCGCAACGAGATTGCCGCCGCCCAGCAGGCTTTCGCCGGACTGCGCCGCTACGGCGCCGCAGCCCTCGATCTGGCCTGGATCGCCGCCGGCCGGCTCGACGCCTACTGGGAGCGCGACCTGTCGCCGTGGGACATGGCCGCGGGCGCCATCCTGGTGCGCGAAGCCGGCGGCTACGTCACCGACCTCGACGGCGGCGACGCGATGTTCGCCAAGAGCCAGATCGCGGCCGGCAACGAGACCATGCACCGGGAGCTGCTGCGCCTGCTCAAGACCGCCGCCAAGGAGACGGCGGCGGCGTGAACCGCACCGACGAGGACTACCGCGGCGCCTGCCATCACCCTGCCGCAAATGTTGCGACAGGTCACAACGCGGCAAGAGTGCGAAGCACCGCCGGCAGGATTGTTTCGCCGGCGCTGAACATGCGTTTTTCTTGGTGCCGCCCTATGTGATATTGTGCTGCAGCGAAGCCGCAAGCGTGGCCCATTGAACCTGAACTGATGGCGAGCGACATCGATCCCGCGAAGCTGACCTCACCCCGGATCTTTCTCGTCCGGATGCTGGTGTTCCTGATTCTTTGCGGGTTGATCGCCTTCGTCCTGCAGCGCCAGATCATCAACGCCTTCATGGCGAATCCCTGGCTTAACGCCCTGATCGTCGCGGTTCTGGTCATCGGCATTATCCTGGCGTTCCATCAGGTGATCCGGCTGTTTTCGGAAGTGTCCTGGGTCAACAGTTTCCGCCGCGCCGATGCGAAACCGGCGCGCACCCCCGCGCTGCTCGCGCCCATGGCGGCGATGCTGGGCGGCGGGCGCACCGACCGGGTCGCGATCTCGGCCCAGACCATGCGGGCGTTTCTCGATTCGCTGGCGACCCGGCTCGATGAAGCGCGCGACATTTCCCGCTACCTGACCGGGCTGCTGGTCTTTCTCGGCCTGCTCGGCACCTTCTGGGGCCTGATCGAAACCGTCGGCTCCGTCGGCAATATCATCAACAGCCTCAAGGCCGGCGGCGACGCCGATTCGGTGTTCGACGCGCTCAAGGAGGGCCTCGCTGCGCCGCTCGGCGGCATGGGCATCTCGTTTTCGTCGTCGCTGTTCGGCCTTGCCGGCTCGCTCATTCTCGGCTTTCTCGATCTGCAGACGAGCCAGGCGCAAAATCGCTTCTACACCAATCTGGAGGATTGGCTGGCGACGACCGTGCAAGACCTCGGGGTCGGCGTCGCCGGCAACGGTGCGTCGGCAATGCCGCCGGAAATCCTGAACGTGATCGAACGGCTGCGCCAATCGATCAGCGACAGCGGCGCAAGCAAAGCGACGACGGTCGCCATGGCAAACCTCGCCGAGGCGATCCAGGGCCTGATTCATCACATGCGCTCGGAACAGCAGATGATCCGCGACTGGGCCGACGATCAGGCCAAGTTGCACCGGGAGTTGCGGCGCTTCATGGAACTCGTGGCGCGCGAAACCGTCGACAAATAGGTCGGCACGAAACAGATCGATATGGCACTCTCCCGCACGCGCCGCGACAGCGGCATGAATTACTGGCCGGGCTTCGTCGACGCGCTGTCGACGCTGGTGCTGTCCGTCATCTTTCTGCTCACCGTCTTCATGGTCGCGCAGTTCTTTCTGTCGCAGGAGATGGCCGGCAAGGACACCGCGCTGCAACGTCTCAACGCGCAGATCTCGCATCTGAGCGAGCTGTTGTCGCTGGAGCGGACCGGCAAGGTCAATCTCGAAGACGAAGTTGCGCAATTGCGCGCAAGCCTGTCCGCCGCCGAGGGCGAGCGCAACCGGCTGCGCGGTGTCGTCGACGCCGGACAGAACGCCGATGCGCAAAACGCCAACGCGACCGGCAAGCTCGCGTCGCAGCTCGACCTGGAAAAGCAGGCGACAGCGCGCGCCGTCGCCCAGGTCGAGATTCTCAATCAGCAGATCGCGGCGCTGCGCCGCCAGCTTTCGGCGATCGAGGACGCGCTCGGCGCATCGGAAAAGAAGGACCAGGACCAGCAGACGCGGATCGCCGATCTCGGACAGCGGCTCAACGTGGCGCTGGCGCAGCGCGTGCAGGAATTGTCGCGCTATCGTTCCGATTTCTTCGGCAAGCTGCGCGAAATCCTCGGCAACCGCCCGGACATCCGCGTGGTCGGCGACCGTTTCGTGTTCCAGTCCGAGGTCTTCTTCGACAGCGGCGCGGCATCGCTGCGGCCCGAAGGCCGCGCCGAGCTCGATAAGCTCGCGTCGGCGCTGCTCGATCTCGAAAAGCAGATCCCTTCGGAGATCAATTGGGTGCTGCGCGTCGACGGCCACACCGACACACGGCCGGTCTCGGCGACGTCGCCGTTCAAGTCGAACTGGGACCTCTCCGCCGCGCGCGCCATCTCCGTGGTGCAATATCTGATCAGCAAGGGCATCTCGCCGCAGCGGCTGGTCGCCGCCGGCTTCGGCGAGTTCCAGCCGATCGATCCCGGCACCACCGAGGAGGCCTTCAGCCACAATCGCCGCATCGAGTTGAAGCTGACCGAGCGGTGATGGCGGGCGGGCCGGGAATCATCGTGCGGCCAATGCGAGCGGACGAGTTGGCAGAGACCCTCGACATGTGGGTCGCCGCCTGGCAGGCCGCCTATCCCAACATCGATTTTGCGGCGCGGCGCGGATGGACCAAAGATCGCATCGCCGAGCTCGAAGCAAGCGGTTCGCGCTCGTTCGTCGCGTTACGCAACGGACGCATCGTCGGGGCTCTGGTCGTCCATCCTGACACCGGCTACCTCGATCAAATCGTCGTCGCCGCCGAGTGCCAGGGCGGCGGCGTCGCCGACGTTCTGATCGCGGAGGCACGACGCATTGCGCCTGCCGGCCTCGACCTTCACGTCAATCAAGACAACGCGCGTGCGATCCGTTTCTATCAGAAACAAGGATTTCTTACGACCGGCGAAGACGTCAATCCACGATCGGGCGCGCCGATCTTTCGCATGAGCTGGCGGCCGTAGATCAGATCAAATCGCCGGCCTTGCCGAGCAGCATGCAATAGATGCTCTCGGCCGCGAGTGCCGGCGTGCCGGCGACCAGCGCGGATGATTTTTGCACCAGCATCAGATCGCCGTAGAGCCGCCGCAGATAGTTTTCCTTCTGCTCCATCGATTCCAGGCAATAAGCGATGGCGTCGCGGCTGGCGAAATTGACGTGCTCCCAGATGAAATACACGTCGTTGAGACATGGCGCGTGCCCGCCCAGCAGCTGCTTCGGCGCCACGCACTTCCACAGATAACCCGAGTAGCTCGCGGTGTGCGCCATGCTGGGCGCGATCGCGTGTTTCTTGTTGTCCTCGTCGAGCCAAAGGCAGTAATCGAGCAGGCCGCCGAACAGTTCGAGCGCGCCCTCGTCGACATACTTCGCAAAGTGCTTGCGATGTCCGAGCACGCCGCTGATCTCGGCTTCGATGCCGCCCCAGCTCGAGCGAAAAACGTCCTGCAGCCGTTGCGCTTTCGACGGCGGCAGCAGCACGGGAATCGAATTGGCTTCGTCGCCGTCGCCGAGCTGGGCAATGAAATGACGGTGCTGGATGCTCTTCGCCCAGTTGTCGAAATCCCAGGTGAAGTCCCAGGATGGACCCCACTGGTCGAAGCCCGTGAACAGCCACTCCTGCAGGCCGTCGCGCCACTTCATATGATGGACTTTGGCGCTCTTGCGCTTCTCCCACCATCCACTCGAGAGCAGCGCGCAGGGAAACAGCGTTCCCTTGACTTTGATCTGAACCGGCTTCGCCAGTTGCACCGGCTTGTGCAACAGCTTGGTGCGAAGATCGTCGATCGTCTCACTGCCGAGAATCGAGCTGTCCCAGGGACCGTTCGGTTGCCCGGTGAACGCGCGATGCGCGGCAGGTCCGCGCGCCACCATGTAGGGATAGAGGTTGACCCCTTCGGTACTCGGACGCTTGCGCAGAAACGGTCGGACGGCCTGCAGCAAGTGATCAAAATAACTCTCGAGCGGCAACGGAAATGCGTCGAGCCAGTGATGGGAGCTCAGAAAGAACTCGAGCGGACCGGAGGGCGCCACATCCTGAATGCGCAATGCAACGATCGGGATGTGCTTGCCCGCGGCTCGTTCCACCTCGCGCGCCACCATCGGCGAGGCGTTGCTGTGCTGCGACAAGATCAAAACGACGACGCGTGCGTCATTGATGGCGGCGAGAATCATCTCGCTCCACGCCGCTCCGGGCTGGTTATCGCGATGCGATATCCAGCAGCGGATATTGTTGGATTCCAGCGCCTCGCAGACGGCATTGGCCGTCCGTTCGTCCTGGCTGGAATAGCTGATGAAGACGCGCTGAACCATCGCGTGCAGCCACACCCTGACCCCGGACCGCAGTTAAACGTGGATAAGGCCCACTTGGAAGTCGAATTAATTTTTCGACATCCCGCTGCGACGTCGAATTAAATTTCGCTCACAGCACGGGAGTTTTGGGAGATCTCAGCGCCTCAAGTCCCCTGGAACTGCAGTTTAGCAAGCCGCGCGTAGAGGCCGCCCGCGGCGACGAGCGTCTGGTGGGTGCCTTCCTCGACGATACGGCCGGCTTCCATCACCAGAATGCGGTCGCACGACAGCACGGTTGCGAGCCGGTGGGCGATGACGATTGTGGTGCGCGTGCGCATCAGGTCGGCCAGGGCGGCCGCGACCTGCGTCTCGCTTTCGGCGTCGAGCGACGACGTCGCCTCATCGAGCAGGAGCAGCGGCGCATTGCGCAGGATGGCGCGCGCGATCGCAATGCGCTGCCGCTGTCCGCCCGAAAGTGTAATGCCGCGCTCGCCTACGGGCGTTTCGAAACCCTGCGGCAACGCGGCGATGAAGCCTGCGGCGTGGGCCAATTCGGCCGCACGCGCCACCTCGCCGTCATCGGCATCGGGTCGGCCAAACCGGATATTCTCGCGAACCGACGTCGCAAACATCACGCTGTCTTGCGGCACAAGCGCGATGTGCCGGCGCAGATCGGCCGGATCGAGGTCTACAAGCCGCACGCCGTCGAGCATGACCTGCCCAGCATTTGGATCGTAGAAGCGCAGCAGGAGATGAAACAGCGTGCTCTTGCCGGCGCCGGATGGACCGACGACGGCAACCTTTTCGCCCTGCCGAACCTGAAACGACACGCCGTTGAGCGCCGGCGCGTTCAATCGGGTCGGGTACGAGAAGTGCACATCGTCGAACGCGACTTCGCCGCGCGGCGGCGACGGTAGCGGAAGCGGTCGCGCCGGTCGCACGATCGCCGGTTTGATCGAAAGAATTTCGAACAATCGCTCTGCCGCGCCGGACGCTTGCGCGACCTCGCCGCCGGTCTCCGACAGCGATCCGAGCGCGCCCGCGCCGAACACGGCATAGAGAATGAATTGACTGAGCCGGCCGGGCGAGATGGTTGCGGCCAGCACATCCTGCGCGCCGATCCAAAGAACGACAACGACGCTCGCGGACACGAGGAAGATCGCAAAGCCGGTCAGCAACGCGCGTGCGCGCGTCGAATGGCGCGCGGCCTGGAAAGCGCGTTCGACGGCGCCGCGAAACCGCGAATTCGCCAACGGCTCATTGGTGAAGGCCTGCAGGACACGCGCGGCGCCGATGAGCTCCGCGGCATAGGCGGATGCGTCGGCGAGCGTATCCTGTGCGAAACGAGAGCGCCGCCGCACCGCGCGGCCGAACGCATAGAGCGGCAGGACGATGATCGGGATAGCCCCCAGCACGAACGCTGAAAGGCGCGGACTTGTCACCACCATCATGGCCGTTGCGCCGACGAACAGAACCAGGTTGCGCAAGGCGACCGACACGGAACTGCCGACGGCGGCCTTGATCTGGGTCGTATCGGCGGTGAGCCGCGAGATCACCTCGCCGGTCTTGGCTTCATCGAAGAAAGCAGCCGAGAGCGAAGTCAGGTGGGCAAAGACATCGCCGCGCAGATCGGCGACGATCCGTTCACCGAGCGTGGTGACGAGGTAATAGCGAAGCCCGCTCGCGAGAGCGAGCACCGCCGCCACCGCGATCATCACCAGAAAATAGCTGTCGATCAGCGCGACACCGCGCGCCGTGAAGCCGAAATCGATCATGCGGCGGACCGCGATCGGCACGACCAGCGTGGTCAGTGCTGCTAGGATCAGCGCACCCAGCGCTGCTAACGCCCGCCAGCGATAGCGCTTGACGTACGGCACCAGCGAAGCGAGCGGCCGCAGATTCGTCTTGCGCTTGGCCGCGGGAGCTTCCGGTTCGGCGGCCGCCGCTGGTGGGACCGGCGCTGTCGCCGGCATCGTCGTTGCGGTTGCGGCGACTGCCGCGTGATCCTTTTCGGCGGTGAAGTTCATATGCCGAAACGCCTTTTTTGCTGCCGCCCGCCGTTTTGGTTGCCGGACAATGCCCCGAGAGGGCGGACCTGGCAACGTGCGAAGAAGGACCCGCGTCGGCTTGTCTCGCCGGACCCGCCGCGCTATAGAGCCGCCAAATTTCCCGACAGCTCCGGCGCCGCGCTGGCGCGTCGACCAACATCCGAGCCGAACGAGCCATGAAGTCCGATACCCACCCCGACTACCACGTCGTCAAGGTCGTCATGACCGACGGCACTGAATTCACCACCCGCACCACCTGGGGCAAACCCGGCGATACCCTTCATCTGGATATCGATCCGAAGTCGCACCCGGCTTGGACGGGTGGACAGCAACACCTCGTCGACCGCGGCGGACGTCTGTCCCGCTTCCAGAAGAAATTCGAGGGCTTTCTCAAGAAATAGCCGGGCTCCGGCATTTGACCGTCAGCCGTCGGATTCGAAAGCGGCTTTCAAAAGCCCAAGCTGACGTTCCACCGGGTTACCGGATGGAACCTTGACCGGTGGCGGCGCATGCATGGAGGCGTCGAGCCGCCTCACCTCGCCCTGCAGCTTGGTCGAGCGGCCGATCAGTTCCTGCAATTTGGCTGGCAATAGTACCAACGACTTGGCATCGCCGGGCTCGCAGGAAGCAAGCCTGACCTTGCCTTTCTCCTTGCTCGCCTGAGCGAGCGTCATTTCGCCTTCCTTGACGGCCCGATGCAGCAGCAGCCAGGACGCCAGTTGCATAAGGCGCGTGGTCAGCCGCATGCTCTCCGTCGCGTAGATCAATGCAGCGCTGCGTTCGAGCTTTTTCGATTCCTGCCGACCGGTGCCGTCGAGGTAGCTCGCGGTCTCCTCAACAAGAGCCATTCCGTCGCGAAAAAGGCTCGCAAAGGCCTGGGAACTTGCCAGCCGCTCGCTGAAGGACACTGTGCCGGCTTCAACCGAAAGCTTCTCTGACATTTTACGCCTCACACACCAACAGCATCGCGCGCGGCGGGACTTAAGTCCAGCGTCGAGGCGCCAAAGCTTTGGACATAGTTGCCGACCGCAGAGAGCAAACAAACCCCTGAAACAGGCAAAAAAAGAGCCGCCGTTGCCGGCGGCTCAAGGTGATAACAGGGAGGCGTCAAACAGAGTGGACAGGAGCCACTCAATGTCCAGAAGATGGACAATGTTTGTAATGAACGAGAAAGCTTAACGAAAGGTTAAGGAATTACAAAAAGTTGCCGGAAACTTCTATAGCGCGATGTGAGCATCGTGCGACGATCCCCATCTGCACGCGCTTATGGTTAATTTTCCGTTTATTTTTCAAGATCTATTTTTTAAAGAACAGGTCGGCAGCAGACTTGGACGCGTTCTTTCTGGTCATTTCTGCTTCGAGGCGCGCAATTTCCTCTTTGAGAAACGCAACGCGTTCGGCGAGTTCGCCGACCGAAAGTAGCGACAAATCCTGTCCCATCTCATGCGTGATCTTCTTCTTCGGCAAATCGTCCGGATCGATTGCGGGCATTTTTGCACTCCCTCGCGAATGGCCCGGAAAGGCCGCCTCAGACATGGCCCGGCGCGGACGCCGGTGCTCAGAAATACTCTCCCAAAAAGGCAAATTCCAAAGGCGGGAGCTGCCGTTGTCACACTTGCGGGCGGCCTCTAAGACAGCCTCCCGTCACAACGTCACGAAAGTCCAGCCGATGACCGCCCTGCCCGCCCGGATGACCGCCATTGCGATCCGCGAATCCGGCGGTCCTGACGTCTTGGTGCCGGAGCCGCAGCCGGTTCCGACGCCGGGTGCCGGCGAAATCCTCGTCAAGGTCGCGGCCGCGGGCGTGAACCGGCCCGACGTCATGCAGCGCAAAGGACTCTATCCGCCGCCCAAAGGCGCGACCGACATTCCCGGGCTCGAAATTGCCGGTGAAGTTGTCGCGCTTGGAGATGGCGTCACGCGCTGGAAGATCGGCGACAGGATCATGGCTTTGGTCGTCGGCGGCGGCTACGCCGAATATTGCCTGGCGCACGAAAGCCATGCGCTGCCGGTTCCGCCGGGATTGTCGATGGTCGAGGCGGCCGCGATCCCGGAGACGTTCTTCACGGTCTGGTACAACACGTTCGAACGCGGCAGGCTCGCCGCAGGCGAGACGCTGCTGGTCCACGGCGGCTCTTCGGGCATCGGCACCACAGCCATTCAACTCGCCAAGGCCTTTGGCGCCCGCGTCATCACCACCGCGGGGACGCCGGCAAAGTGCGAAGCCTGCCGCAAGCTCGGCGCCGATGTGGCGATCAACTACAAGACCGAAGATTTTGTCGCGCTGACCAAACAAGCGACCGGTGGCCACGGCGCCGACGTCGTGCTCGATATGATCGGCGGCGACTACATCAATCGCAACTACGAAGCGGCGGCTGTCGAGGGGCGCATTGTTCAGATCGCGTTCCAGGGCTCGTCGCGCGCCACCGTGGATTTCCTGCGTGTCATGCTGAAGCGCCTGACGCACACCGGTTCGACGCTCCGCGCCCGCTCGGTGGCAGACAAAGGCACAATTGCGCACGCCGTCGAGGTCAACGTGTGGCCGCTGATCGCCGCCGGACGCGTCAAGCCGATCATCGACTCGACATTCCCGCTCGCCCACGCGGCCAGCGCTCATGCCCGCATGGAAAGTAGCCAGCATATCGGCAAAATCGTGCTGACCCTTTGAAACTAAACGGGAAAATCCTTGCACTGCGGTCCCACAGCGGCTACTAAGGGTGCCAATCGGGCTGGTCGTGGCAGATGGGGCCTTGACCGGAGGCGACGCCCGCGGTGCAACTGGCCGCGAATTCGGCATAAAGCAGGCTCGATGTTTCGGGGAATTTTGTGATTGTCGTGGCGCGATCGGCACTCGCAGCCGACCTTAGAGGTCGTTTCTTGGCATCGATGAGCGAGGCGATCGGCCGGACCGTCGTCTTCCGCGTCGTCATGGCGATTGCGTTTGCGTCCATCATCGGCGTTGGCGCCGCCGACGCCGTCGAAGCTGTCAACGTCCGCAACGATGTCGCGGCGATCGATCTGACCGACGCCGTCGAGTTCCAGCACAGCGAAGGCGATCGCATTCAAGTGTCAACGGCGCCAGGCGCCGACGGCATCGTCCGCCGCATCGAGGTGCGCGGACGTGAGTCCGGAAAGAACTGGGCCGTCTTTGCGCTTGCCAACAACGGCGACGAGCAGATTGATCGCCTTATCGTGGCGCCGCACTATCGCATGGTCGACTCCGGCCTGATCTGGCCCGACCTCGGTCAGTCGCGCATCGTCTACATCACGCCGTCTTCGGGAGACCCACCGGACCGGCAGGATAACGCCAACGCCGACGTCTTCCGCGTCACGCTCGACCCCGGCACCGTGATCACCTTCGTTGCCGAACTGCGTACCGACAATCTGCCGCAGCTCTATCTGTGGGAGCCTGACGCCTACAAGGACAAGGTCAATTCGCTCACCCTCTATCAGGGCATCGTCATCGGCATTGCCGGACTGCTCGCGCTGTTCCTCACCATCCTGTTTGTGGTCAAAGGCAGCGTCATGTTCCCGGCTGCCGCGGCGCTGGGCTGGGCCGTTCTTGTCTATATCGGTGTCGACTTCGGCTTCTGGGGCAAAGTGTTCGACATGTCGTCGGGCGCCGAACGCATCTGGCGCGCGTCCGGTGAAGCGATCCTCGCCGCAACGCTTTTGGTGTTCCTGTTCGCTTATCTCAACCTCAACCGCTGGCACGTTCGCTACGCGCATATCACCGTCGCTTGGCTCGCCTTCCTCGGCGCACTAGTGGCAGTCGCATTGGTCTCGCCTTCAATCGCGTCCGGCATCGCCCGGGTATCGCTGTTTCTGGTCGCCGTGCTCGGCTTCGGCCTCGTGGTCTATCTTTCCACCCACGGCTACGACCGCGCGGTGATGCTGATCCCGACATGGCTGCTTCTGGTCGTCTGGGTGTTTGGCGCGGCCATGACGGTCTTGGGCTTTGTCACCAACGACATCATCGGGCCTGCTTTGCTCGGCGGTCTGGTTCTGATCGTGATGTTGATCGGCTTCACGGTCATGCAACACGCATTCGCCGGCGGCATTACGCAGGGCATCGTGTCCGACGTCGAGCGGCGCGCGCTGGCGCTCACCGGCGCGGGCGATATGGTTTGGGATTGGGACGTTCCTGCCGACAAGGTTTTTACCAGCCCGGAGACCGAGGCCGCGCTTGGGCTCAAAGCCGGATCGCTCGACGGACCGGCCGCCAAGTGGCTCGAGATTCTGCACTCGCTCGACCGCGACCGCTTCCGCGCCACGCTCGACAGCGTGCTCGAACAGCGGCGAGGACGTGTCGCGCAGGATTTTCGCATGCGCACGGCAGACGGGCATTATCTGTGGTTTGCCTTGCGCGCACGGCCGGTGGTTGGCTCCGACGGAGAGGTCATCCGGCTTGTCGGGACGCTGACCGACGTCACCGCCTCAAAGACCGCCGAGGAGCGCCTGCTGCACGACGCCGTGCATGACAATCTCACCGGCCTGCCCAATCGCGAACTGTTCCTCGATCGGCTCGAAGCGGTGCTTGGCTTTGCCAAATCCGACACCACGTTGCGCCCGACCGTGATGGTGATCGATTTCGATCGCTTCAAACAGGTCAACGACTCGGTCGGCATGGCGGTCGGCGACTCGATCCTCCTGACGCTTGCGCGCCGGCTCGGTCGCCTCGTCAAGCCGCAGGACACCCTTGCACGACTTGCCGGCGATCAGTTCGGTCTCATCCTGCTGTCGGAGCGCGAGACAAGCCGCGTTACCGCGTTCGCGCAAACCATTCGCCGCACGCTGCGTGCGCCAATCGCCTTCAACGACCGTGAAATCTTTCTGACGGGTTCGATCGGCTTGGCGCTCGGCGACAGCGATCCGCAACGTGGCGAGGAAGTGCTCAAGGACGCAGAGCTCGCCATGTATCACGCCAAACGCGGCGGCGGCGATCGCATCGAGGTGTTCAAGGCCGCGATGCGCGCGCGCAAACTGGACCGGCTTTCCATTGAGTTCGGATCTGCGGCGGGCGATCGAGCGTGAAGAGATCGCCATCCTTTATCAGCCAATCGTACGGCTGGAGGATCGCGCCGTCGCCGGTTTCGAGGCGCTGGCGCGCTGGAATCATCCGCGACTGGGAAGGATGTCGCCTGCCGAATTCATTCATATTGCGGAAGAAAGCGGTCTGATCGTCGAACTTGGCCTGTTCGTCCTCGAGCATACGGCAAAGCAGCTGAGCACATGGCAGCGAACGCTGCGCAACCGCGAGCCGCTGTTTGCGAGCGTCAACGTCTCCTCGCGCCAATTGCTGCGCCACGATCTCATCCAGGACCTGCGCACCGTATTGTCGCGCGCCGCGCCGGCGCGCGGTTCGCTCAAGCTCGAACTCACTGAGTTGGTCGTGATGGAGAACCCGGAACACGCTGCGCAAATGCTGCATCGCATTCGCGAGCTCGGCGCCGGCCTCGCGCTGGATGATTTCGGCACCGGCTATTCGTCGCTGTCATATCTGCAGCGATTTCCTTTCGATACCATCAAAATCGATCAGTCTTTCGTGCGTACCACGGCGAAGGGGACACGGCCGGTGATCCTTCGCTCGATCATCGCGCTTGCTCACGACCTCGGTATGGACGTGGTGGCGGAAGGCGCCGAGACGGACTCGGATGCCGTCGAGCTGTCTCAGCTCGGCTGCGAATATGCGCAAGGCTTCGTGTTCGGCGAGCCGATGACGGCTGAGAAGGCGCGCGCGCTCCTGCAACCCGACCGCAACCTGGAACTCGCGAAATAGCAGGCTATTCGGCCCGAAGCCGCTTCTTATGCGTGGCCGGCCTCGCTCGACAGCATTGCGAGATCGATGCCGATCTTCTTCAGAGCCTTCTCGTACTTGCCGCCGATGTCGGGGCCGAAGATAAGCTCCGGGTCGGCCGAGCAATGCAGCCAGCCGTTACTCTGAATTTCGGTTTCGAGCTGGCCGGGCGCCCAGCCGGCATAGCCGAGCGCGAGGATCGCGCTGGCCGGTCCGTCACCGCGAGCGATCGCCTTGAGGATATCGATCGTGGCGGTGAGACAAATGCCGTCGTCGATCGGCAAAGTGGAATTCTGAATGAAGAAATCCGCGGAGTGCAGCACAAAGCCGCGCTCGGTCTCAACCGGGCCGCCCCGCATAACCTTCACGACGCCGGCTCGATTGGGCAATTGTATGAGATCGGCCTCCGGAATCACATCGAGCTTTACCAGAAGATCGGAAAATTTGACGTTGGGCGCCGGATGGTTGACGACGATGCCCATCGCGCCCTCCGAAGAGTGCGCGCAGATGTAGATGAGCGATCGTGCGAACCGCTCATCCATCATCGCCGGCATGGCGATCAACATCTGGCCATCCAGATATCCTCGCCCTCGACGCTTTCCAGATGTGCCGCGTGGCAATTTCATGATCCAAAGGTTAGCCGATCAATCCACATTTGCAAACGAACAGGAGGAGCAAAAGTTCACGATTCCTTAGGCTTCCTTGCCGCACTGGGGCAAAGCCGCCACAATTAGGACGGCCACAATCATAGCGGTCACGATCATGTCAGTAGCGCTTGTTTGCGCTTCGCCCTAGAGAGCGACAATGTACCACGCCGACGCCCGCCCATTGATCATATTGACCGCGCTCCTCATCGGCCTGGCCGCAGCGCCGATTGCGCAAGCGCAGGACGCATCGGCTTGGGACAAGGAATCCCATGCTGCGGCGCGGCTGATTGCGGGCTCCGCGGTCAAGACCGCCGAATCAACATGGCTGCACGCCGGCGTGGAGATCAGGCTCGACCCCGGCTGGAAGACCTATTGGCGGATGCCCGGCGATTCCGGCGTGCCGCCGACGTTCGATTTTTCCGGCTCCGAGAACGTCGGGTCGGTGACGGTTCAGTGGCCGGCGCCCGAGAAATTCCCTGACGGCGCCGGAGGTCATTCGATCGGATATCTGGGCGACGTCATCCTGCCGCTGCAGGTTGCTCTAAAGGATGCGACGAAGGAAGCGTTGCTGCATCTCAAGCTCGGCTACGATATTTGCGCCAACATGTGCGTGCCCGCGGAGGCGAACCTCCAGATCGCGTTGTCCGGCAGCGGCGCCAGCGAGAGGGCGATCGAACAGGAGGAGCAGCGCGTGCCGCGACGCGTCGCTCTCGGCGCCGGCAAAGGCCTCGCCATTCTTTCGGTGCATCGCGAAGACGGCGGCGAACATGGGCGCATCGTCGTCGAAGTTGCTGCGCCGGAGAACACGCCCGTCGATCTCTTCGTCGAGGGACCGACGTCGGACTGGTCGCTGCCGGTGCCGGAACTGAGCGCCAAATCCGGTGGCACGCGTCGCTTTACATTCGACATCGATGGTCTACCGCCTGGCGCGCATATCGAGGGTGCGACGTTGACCTTCACGGCGGTCGGCGGCGACGATGCGATCGAGGTCGCAACCCATCTCGACTGATCGGCCGACACGATCGCGCGGGACGCATTCAGATCGGATCGCTCGGTTCTCCAGATTTTGCCGAGGCATGATCTTTTCGGAGAACCGGGTTCCACTTTTCCGGATCATGCTCTAGTTTAGGCCACCGGACGCGCAAGCGGCCGATCTAACGACGAGCGACCCCCCAATATTGACACAAGAGGATACGAATCATGGCGATCAAGGTTGGCGACCGCCTGCCCGAGGCGAAGTTTCGAGTGATGGGGCCCGAGGGGCCGGCCTGGAAAACCACCGATGAAATGTTCAAAGGCAAGAAAGTCGTGCTGTTCGCCGTGCCCGGCGCTTTCACACCGACTTGCAGCAACAATCATCTGCCCGGTTTCCTCAAGAACGCGGATGCGCTCAAGGCCAAAGGCGTCGATGAAATCGCGGTGACCGGCGTCAACGACGTGTTCGTCATGGAGGCCTGGAAGAAGGCGACCGGAGCGGCCGGCAAGATCGAGTTCCTGGCGGACGGCAATGGCGACTTTGCCAAAGCGCTGGATTTGACGATGGACGGCTCGGCGGGCGGACTTGGGACCCGGTCCAAGCGTTATGCCATGCTGGTCGACAATGGCGTGGTGAAGACGCTCAACATCGAGGAAGCTCCCGGCAAAGCGGAAGCGTCGGGCGCGGAGAATTTGCTGAAGCAGATGTGATTTCGGCCTTACCTCCCTCTCCCCAGGAGAGGGAGGTGAGCGATTCTTCCATTCCTCGCTGCGGCGCGCCGCCGATCATTCAACTCCGCCTTGCTTGCTTTCGCTCTTCAGCTTGGCGCATGAACCGCGGCAGTCTGCGCAGCCTGCATTTTGTTCCAGTCCGTCGCCAAATCCGCAGTTTGACTGAAAGTGCCGCTCGATGAATTCCCAAAAACTGCTGGTTCGCGGCGGCCAAGTCTATGACCACGACGGCGACGTTCATAAGCCGGCCGTCGCCGATATCTTGATCGAAGGCGATCGGATCGTTGCAGTTGGCGCCAACATCGCTCCCGACGGAGACTGCCAAATCATCGAAGCGCGCGATCGGCTCGTTGTGCCCGGGCTGATCAATGCGCACTACCACTCGCACGACACATTGTGCCGCGGGCTGTTCGAGGAACTGCCGCTCGAGATGTGGCTCCTCTATACGCTGCCGATGGGACAGCATCGCAGCAAGGAAGAGGTGCGTGCCCGAACCCTGGTCGGCGCCGTCGAATCTCTGCGCTGCGGCATCACCACCGTGCAGGATATGCTCGGACTGGTTCCGTTGAACGATGAATATACCGACGTGGTGATCGCGGCCTATCGCGAAGCCGGCATTCGCGTCGTGTTTTCCCCCATGATCTGGGACATCCCGCCGATCGCCATGGTCCGGCACAAGGATGACCTGCCGAGCGAAATTCAAGACATGCTTGGCACGGAAGGCCGCCCCATCAAGGACCAATTCGATTATTTGGAACATCAATTTAACCGCCACCCGGCTGCCGGCAATCTGCACTGGGCAGTCGCACCATTTGCGCCGCAGCGCTGTTCGCCGCAAATGCTCCAGGCCTGCGCCGAGTTGTCGGAAAAATACGATCTTCCCATCTATACGCACGTCTATGAGACGCGCGGACAGGCGCTGATTGCGCGCGAATTGTTCGCCAAGCACGGCGGCTCATTGATCAACTACCTGGACAGCGCCGGCCTTCTCGGCCCGCGGCTCAACATCGTCCATAGCGTCTGGATCACCCGCCCCGAGATTGACCGCATGGCGGCTGCCGACGCCGGCATCGTGCTCAATCATCTGAGCAACATGAAGCTCAAAAGCGGCGTGGCGCCGGTTTGCGACCTGTGCGATTCCGGCGTGCGGCTCGGGCTGGGCTGCGATAATTGCAGCGGCAGCGACGTGCAAAGCATGTTTCAGGCGATGAAGACGTTTTGTCTGCTTGCGGCGGTCAGCGAACCCGAACCGGGACCCGGATTGGCACGCGAGGTTCTTCACCACGCAACGATGGGCAACGCGCGGACAGCGGGTCTCGACAAGTGTCTCGGCGCCATTCGTCCGGGCTTCAAGGCCGATCTCGTCCTGATTGATCTCAAGGACGTGGCCTATCTGCCGTACAACAGCGCGGCGCGGCAACTCGTCTATACGGAATCCGGCCGCAGCGTCGACACCGTCATCGTCGACGGCAAAATCGTGGTCAAAGATCGCAAAACACTGACCGTCGATGAAGAGGCGTTACGCCGCGAAGTCGCAGATCTGATGCGCTCATTCAATGCCGATTTCGACAAGGTTCTGGAATCGCGCAAGAGGGCGCTGCCTTATATGCTGGAGGCGCACCGCCGCGCCTGGCAGCCCGACATCGGAATGAGCCGGTTCATCCCGCGCACGCGGTGAAGCGGCGTTTCTTGATCAGACACTCAGATAATTTCTAAGAACGACCTCATTATTCTCAAGCTCTGACGAAGTACCAGTAAAGCAAATCTCACCTTTATTCATGACATGGTGCCGATCGCCGACGGCGAGAGCAGTGTGCAAATTCTGTTCAACCAGCAGAATGGCAAGCCCTTCGTGCTTCAGCCCGCGTACGACCTCGATGATCTCGCGCACAATGAGCGGCGCCAAGCCCTCCGATGGCTCATCCAGAAGCATCAGCGATGGATTCAGCATGAGCGCACGAGCGATGGACAGCATCTGCTGCTCGCCGCCGGAAAGCTGAAAGCCGCGATTACGGTCGCGAGCCTCCAATACGGGGAAAAGTTGGTAGATTCGGTCGAGAGTTCCAGCGGCTGGATTTCTTGGTACGCGCGAAAACCGTGAGATTCTCGCGCACAGTAAGACTCGGGAAAATGCCGCGCTCCTGCGGCACCAGGCCAAACCCGAGCCGCGCAATGGCATGAGGCGGCAACGCGCTGATTACGCGCCCGTCATGGACAATTCGTCCCGAATGCGGCTTCAAGTAACCCATGATCGTTTGGATGGTCGTGGTTTTGCCCGCACCGTTGCGGCCGAGCAGGCAGATCACCTCACCGGCACCGACGGTCAGCGAGACGCCGCGCAAGATGTGACTTTCGCCGTAGTAGGTATCGATGTCGATGAGTTCGAGCATCGGTTAATGCGCCACGCCGAGATAGACATCGCGGACCTGTTTGTCGCCCTGGATTTCGGCGCAAGTTCCGCTTGCCAATGCCTCGCCGTAATAAAGCACCGTAATGCGATCAGCGATCGAGAAGACAACGTTCATGTCATGCTCGACCATCAGGATTGAAAGAGTCCGGGGCAGACTGCGGATCAGATCGATCATGCGCGCCGTCTCGGCCGGCGACATTCCCGAGGTCGGTTCATCGAGCAGGAGCAAATCCGGCTCGCCAGCGAGTGCTACGCCGATCTCGAGTTGGCGCTGCTCGCCATAGGACAGGTGGCGGACCAATCGAGAGCCGTCGCCCTCGATATGCACCACCCTCATGAGTTCTGCGGCCCGACCGAGCAATCGTTCGAGCTTGCTCACTGGCGTGAAGAAGTCGAGCGGATTGCCGCTTCGCACTTGGACCGCAAGACGCAGATTCTCGGTCACGCTCAAATTCTGGAAGAGATTGTTCTTTTGAAAGGTGCGGGAGATTCCCAGCCGGCTCACGCGGTCCGGGGAGCATCCGGTAATATCGATATCCTTCAGGAGAATTCGGCCGGAGCTGGGCTGCAGCTGGCCGCCGATCTGATTGATCAGGCTGGTCTTGCCCGCGCCGTTGGGACCGATGATGGCGTGCCGCTCGCCTCCTTCGATCGTCAGATTGATATCCTTGGTGACGACCAAGCTCCCGAACGAGCGGTAAAGATGCTCGGTCCGCAACACGTTCATGACAGCCGCACTCTAAGCTTGAGATCACGTAGCGTGCCCCAGATGCCGCCCGGGAAGTATAGAACGCATGCGATAAAGGCGAGCCCGATAATCAGCATCCAATGATTGCTGTAGGAGCTCACAAGGTTCTTCATCAGCAGGAAAAAGCCGCTTCCGATGATGGGTCCGATCAGCGTCCCCGTGCCGCCAAGCATGACCATGATGAGGACATCGCCCGAGGCGCTGAATTGCACCGCATCGGGGGAAATGAAGCCGTTGAAGATGGCGTAAAGGCCGCCCGCAAAGCCGGCGACCGTACCGCCGATCGTGAACGCGAGCAGTTTGTAGCGGGGCGTCGCGTAGCCTATCGCCAGCATACGTTGCTCGTTTTCGCGAATGCCGACGAATACATGACCGAGCGGCGAGTTGATTAACCGCCTCAGGCCCCAGTAGCTGATCAGGAAAAAACCCAAGGTCATGAAATACATCACCAGGGAATTCGTCAGATCGAGGCCGAAGAAGCTGGGCTTGTCGGGGACGCCAATTCCGTCCGAGCCGCCAGTCACGTCCCGCCACTTGAGCGCCACCGAATAGATCAGCTGGGAGAAAGCCAGTGTGAGCATAAGAAGGGTGACGCCGCGGGTGCGCACGCAGAAGAAACCGATGATCGCAGAGCCCAACGCCGCAAGAACGACGCCTGCTGCGACGCCGAACCAAGCCCCAAGATTAAAAAATGTGGCGAGGATGATGACAGCATATGCGCCCAGACCGAAGAAGGCGGCATGACCCAAGGATAAGAGGCCGGTGTAGCCGAGAAGCAGGTCAAGGCTCATTGCCAGAATTGCAAAGACGTAGATTTCCGCGGCGAGTGTCCGTGGATAATCGCCGAGGAAGAACGGACAAAGCAACAGGACCGCAAGCACGAGTACGGCGGCGACGCGCGCCTGGATGGCGCCCGCCGCACCCTGCGAAGGGGCGCTCACCGGGCTGCCGGCGCGCTCCATGTGGGCAATACCGAATAGGCCTTGCGGCCGAATGAGTAGGACGACCGCCATGATCGCGTAGACGAGAAAGAGCGCGGTTGACGGGAAATACGCCTTACCGAAAGTATCGACTTCACCGATGAGCAGGCTGCCTGCGAAGGCTCCGCGCAGGCTTCCCATACCGCCAATCACAACGACGATGAACGCGGGGATCAAGATGTCGGCGTCCATTCCGGGATAAAGGCCCAGCACAGGCCCGGCGGCCACGCCACCCAGTCCCGCGAGCGCGACACCGGCGCTGAACACGCCCGTGAACAGCGCCGGGATATTGCAGCCAAGCCCAGCCGCCATGGCGGCGTCGTCAACGCCGGCGCGCACCATGGCGCCAATTCGGCTGCGCTCAATGAAGACCCACAGCAAAACCGCAAGCGCGAGACCGAGCCCGACCAGAAACAAGCGGTAGGTCGAGAAAGCGCCATCCGCGATCTTCACGACGCCGGCGAATAAAGTCGGCAGCGGCATGCTGCGGACGTCGCTGCCCCAAACCGTGCGGACGAGGTCGAAAAAGACGAACGTGAAACCGAATGTCAAAAGCACCTGGTCAAGATGGCCGCGCCGATAAAGGTGCCGGAGAAACAAACGCTCCAATGCGGCGCCGGCGAGCGCGGTCGGTATCGGCGCCAACAGCAGCGCGAGCCAGTAGCTGTGGGTCGCGGCATAGATCGCGAGACCAAAATAGGCGCCCAGCATGAAGAACGAGCCGTGCGCCAGACTGACGACGTTCATGAGGCCGAATATCAGCGACAGACCCGCTGCCATCAGGAACAGCAGCATCGCATAGCCGAGGCCATTCAGCAGTTGGACGAGCAGAAATTCCATCGCAACGCGCCGCCCCTTGACCGATGTAATCGTCGGTAGCGATTTGGCTTCATCCCACCCTCGCCTTGGGCACGCCGCGCAGCCGGCTTCGAACTTCAGGGGAGACGAAGACGCTTTCACGCCGTTAGTGCCATAACCTTTTGCTAGCGATGGCCGCCCCTTCGGCCAGCGCCTTGAACTTCGCCCAAACGATGCTCGGCGCGACCTTCGTCTCTGCGGCCGCGACCGTCGAGAAGCCGCAATCTGCGCCGGCGATGACCCGCTCGCGTCCTACGATGTCGGCATAGTGGCAGATGCGCTGCGCGACGAGCTTCGGGTGTTCGACAAAATTCGTCGTCGAATTGATGACGCCGGGAATCAGAATTTTATCGTCGGGAATCCGGAGTTCCTTGATCTCTTCCCATTCGTGCTCGTGGCGGGGGTTTGCCCCTTCGAAACAAATCGCGCTCGGCCGCGCCGCAAACACCACGTCGCTGATTTGAGCGAACGGGATATCGTGGGTGTGCGGTCCCTCATAATTGCCCCAGCACACATGCATTCGCATCGCGTCGGGCGGAATGTTGGCGGTCGCGACGTTGAGCGCCTCGACGTTGCGCCGGGCGATCTGAAGAAACTCCTGGTCCGTCTTGTCGCGGTACTGATTGTTGCGGGCAGACGCCAGGTCCGGACAATCGATTTGCAGGACGAAACCCGCAGCGACGACCGCCTCGTACTCAGACTTCATGACATTGGCGAGCGCCTCGATATAGGCGTCCTCATTGCCGTAATAGGTATCGATCACGAATTTGGTCAGCACGCCCGGAGATGCGCACGTCATGAAAGCGTCCACCGGCTTTGCCTTGGCGACGGCCCTCTTGAGGTGATCGATGTCCTGCTCGAGCGGCCGCCGATCGGCATAGCTCAGAGGACCGATACAGGCCGGATAATCGAAGTGCTCATATGGATGCTTAAACATCTTGAAATCGGGATGTTCGAGCCGGTCGCGGCCGACCATCACAAGACGGCTTCTTTCAACCGCAGCCGGGCTATTCCCGACCCCGGCGACACGACCTTTGATGTAAAAAGTGTAGGACAGCTTTGCCATTTCTCCGTCGTTCACGACATCGATGCCTGTCTCACATTGTTTAGCAACAATGTCGTCGACCGCCCGGGCGGCCGCCGCATCGAATGCCGCCGGATCGGTCTTCTTCCCTGCCTCCCGTGCCGCCAGCATGTCGAACAACGATTGCGGGCGGGGCAAACTACCGACGTGGGTGGTGAGAATTCTGTCACGACTGAGTTTCATTGCTAGCGTTGACTCCTGCAATTTTTCTGGATGATCGGGAAACAAGGCTTTGTGCGGCTTGATGGCGGCAGGCAATCTCCGCCGTCAAAAGTTTTTGACCCCGGGATCGCGCACGTCTTTGATCGTGAGAAAGTCCTTGATGACGAGTTTGCCGTCGATCTCACGCACCTCGCACATGTAAACATTCTGAATGGGATGATGCGTTACCGGGTCGAAACGGAAAGGGCCGCGCGGCGCGTCGAAGGAGACCTTCACCATCGCCTCGGCGAGACGATCCTTGTTGCTGGTATCGCCGTCGGTCGCCTTGATCGTCTCGTCGATGACGCGCGCCGTGACAAAGCCGTAGTCGGAAAATGTCGTCGGGTATTCCTGGTTCTTGGCGTGATATGCGGAGACGAATTGCCGATTGGCGGGCGTATCGAGAGCCGTCGTGTAGATTTGCGGCGTGATCACGCCGAGCGCTGCCTGGCCTACGGCCGCGAGTGAATTGCCATCGACAAGGGCCGAAAAGCCCGTCAGCCGCACTTTGTCCTTGATGCCGAGTTCCGCGTATTGCCGGACGAAGCGAATAGCGTCCGCGCCGGTATAGAAGTTGTAGCTCGCCGGGGCGCCCGATGCAGCGATTGCGGTGAGGTAGACACTGAAGTCCGTGGTGCCGACCGGCGGGTAAATTTCCTGCGCGATCTTGCCGCCCTTGGCCGCAAACGCGATGGCGAACTCGCGAATGGTGTCGCGACCGGCGATATAATCCGCCCCTGTTGCGATGACTTCCTTGGCGACGTTGTCGTAGACCCACTGTCCCATCGGGGTGCAAAGCTGCCAGGTGGTGATCGTGGTTCGGAACAGGTACGGTATCCGCTCCCACGTGATCTGATCGCTGCCGGCGCCCGATACGACGAGAAAGCTCTTGGTCTGCTTGACGAAGTTCAAGAGTGCCATGGCGACATTGCTGGCCTGAGGCCCGACGATCATGTCGACATGGTCGCTCTGAACAAACTTTTTCGTCTTCTCGAGGCCGACCTGGGCGTTGAATTGATCATCTTCCTTGATCATCTCCACCTTGCGCCCGGCGATCGTCCAGCCGATGCTGTCGAAATACAAACTCATCCCTTTGACATTGTCGCTCGCGTTGTAGGACAGCGCTCCGGTGAAGCTGTTGAGAATTCCAAGGCGAATGGGCTTTTGGGTCTCGGCCAGTATGGCCGGAGCGTAAAGGCCGGCGGTGAATGCCGCTCCTGCCCCCTTCAACACGCGACGTCGCGTCAGGCCGCTGGGAATGCGACGCAGTTGCTCTCTTGCTGTCATCGATCGTCCCCTTCTGTTGGCAATATCCTGCCCGCATCCGTTGCCATTCTCACGGCAAGCGCATTGCGACTTGGCGCGCGTCAACAGCAAGCGGTCGGCAATCGCCGACCCGCCGCACGCGGGCAATCGAATGCAGTTAAGTGCGCAATCGCGATAGCCGGATTGAGGTCGTCACGAGCGTGTCCCGTGGCTTGACGATCGGCACGCTGCCGATCGAGCGGTCAGACAACGGCACGCCGACGGTTCGTCATTTTTCGATTTCTCCCTAGGCTGCGTTTGTCGTAAAATGAAACGCAATCTCATTTTCTGCTATTATGAACCGCGCTGACCGCTCGTCAAGGCCGGCACTCGCGGCACCTTGCCGCCGGTTGCCGGTGTGCTAGTGCGGTGAAAACTCAATCGGGCGGAAAAATGCCACAGGATATGTCCCGCCAGCGCTACAGCGTCGAGGCGGTCCAGCGATTGGCCCGCATTTGCGAACTGTTCTCTCCGGAACGTCCGGAATTAAATCTGCGCGAGATATCGAGTCTCTCCGGAATCCCGGTTCGCACTACCGCCAAGATTGTCGCGACCTTGGAAGCGCGCGGCGTACTGTCCGGCGGCGCTCATTCGGGACGTTGGGCATTGGGACCGATATGGCTGAGAATTGCTGACTTCAAGCGCAGCCGCATCGATGTTCGCGAAGCGGCGATACCGGTGATGCAGTGGATACGTGAAGAACTGAATGAGACGATCATTCTCGCCGTTCGAGTCGGTGACCGGCGAATTATCATAGAATGCCTGATCAGCACTCAGCCGGTCCGGCGCGTCAGCGAAGTCGGCGACGAAGTTCCGCTCCACGTCGGCTCGTCCGGACGCACGATCCTCTCCGGACTGAGCGACGGTGAAATCAAAAGCTATCTGGCAAGGACGCAGCTGATCAATTGCGGCTACGATACCGTTACGGATCCGGCGCGCATATGGGCAGACGTCAAGCGATCCCGTAAGCGGGGATTTCTCACTGCCGCGGCCGAAATCACCAAAGACAGTTTTTCCACCTCTGCTGCGATTCGCTCTTATTCAGGTGAAGTCGCGGCGGCGTTGACAATCATTTTTCCGCTGTCGCGCAAAACCGATGAATTGCGGGATGAGTCCATTCGGCTGGCGGTCGAGGGCGCTCGTCGCATTTCACGCCGCTTGGGCTATGCGTCGGACCGCGAACTTCAATCCGCCGTGTGAGATTCATTTGTCCAAACCTGCAAAACGCCGAAGCCGACCGTCGCACTCTGATCGCGTAGCGCACACTGGGGTGCGTGTGATTGAACGTGCTATCGATATCTTGCAGTGCTTCGACGAAACAAACGCAAAGCTGACCCTGCACGAGATCGCCGAGCGTACCGGCATACACAAGGCGACCGCGTTCAGAATCATGTCGACGCTCGTCGATGAACGGATCCTCGATCAACCGACATCCGGCGGATCGTACGAACTTGGATTTTTCGCGCTGGAGTGCGCGGATGCGCTTTTGGGCGCCAGTGCACTGCGGCACAAAGCCGTTCCAATCATGGTCCAGCTGCGGGACGAACTAAACGAAACGGTCGTTCTTGCACAGCGCCGCGGCAATCATATTCTGAACCTGGACAAGGTGGTCTGCCGGCAGGGTATCATCGAAGCGCCGATCATCGGCGTTTGGACCCTGCTGCATGAGTCGCCTGCCGGCCTCGCGGTCCTATCAACCTTTGGCGAGCAGGAACTCGAATCCTACTTGACAGACGTGGGCGCGCGCCACGGATTGCCGCCGGCTCTTCGTAATCAAATCGGCAACGCCAAAGCGGCCATCGTCGATCCAGCCAGAACCGCCGCGCAAAGCGCCGTTGCGGCGGCCCCAATCATAGACCGTACCGGAGAGGCAATCGCAGCCCTCTCGATTGCCATTCCGTCTGGACGGATGGAGCGTGGTCTGGCCGAACGATGTCAGCGCAAGCTGATATGGGCCTCACAACAATTGCGGGCGTGACGCGCACCGCCGTGCCTGGCAGCCCGACATCGGAACGAGCCGCTTCGTCGCGCGCTCGCGGTAAAGTGGCTGATCGCTGCAATCGGCAGCAGCTTCGAAGCCGCCTTCACTTCTTCTCCAGCATCAACGTCCCTTCCTTGCGGACGAGCGGCTGCAGGGTTGCGGCGATTTTGGCGAGCAGCCACGGCAGCGTGACTTCCAAACGCACTTGATCGTCCGCAACGTCGATGCCGCCGCTGATCGTCTGTGCGAGTGCACTCAGGCGAAACTGCAGATGATCGCCGGTCCAGGTTTCCTCTTGGACGGTGAACAGATGGCTGAAGCGCGACTGAGCTTCGCCCAAGCCGCATTTCAGGCGGCGGATGGCCTCCTCCTTACCAAGACGATGGGGAATGGAGACGACGAGCGGCTTCGACATGAAAGCTCCCTGGACTTGCCGAGCCCTATATGGTGGCGGCGATCGGCCAGATCAAACACGCCGAACCGACTTCTGTGAGGTCCTTCGCTCTCGGTTCGGCGGCCGCGGACCTTCTCGAACGCCGCGCGATCGTGCCGAAAATTCAAGTGCTTGCCTGAGCGTGGCAAGATTATCACAGAACCTTGGATTCAACGGTCGAGTTATTTTGCCGCCTGTCGTCAATCCTGCGCTTATTTTACCCTTTCCACATCGATCTTTTTGGTTGGGGTATCCGATACAGAAGTCGATCGTCGTATCGGCGGGGCGTCAGTGAAAAAAGCTGTTCTGTGCGTTTCTCTCGTGCTTGCGTTTGGCGGCGCCACCGCGATGGCGGACGAGTTGACGTCGGCGCCGGCCTATTACATCAGTCTTCCGACCCCAACCCTCCAATGGTCCGGTCTCTACTTCGGCATTAACGGTGGATACGGCTGGAGTAATTCCTCCGTTTCATTCGCGCCGAACGACCCCGCGGCGCTGCTCGGCACCAACGGCGGCGGCGGGACCGGCATCCACGGGCAAGCCATCCCTTCGACGAACTTCACCATGGACGGCGCTCTGGCAGGCGGCCAGATCGGCTTCAACTACCAGATAACGCCGTTGTGGCTGGTCGGCCTGGAAGCCGACTACCAATGGTCCGATCTCAAAGGCAGCGCGACAACCTCGGCTTTCCGGCTCGGCAGTGTCGGAACGACGAACATGCTCGTCGATGAAACCGTCAAATCTTTTGGAACCGTCAGGGCGCGAATGGGAGTAATTCCGGCAGCACCGTTACTGTTGTACGGGACGGCTGGATTGGCTTACGGGCGCGTCAGCAATGATTTGACGGTGGGAAATCCGCTTGCCAGCGGCACCGGCTCGCTTTCTGCCGGAGGATTCTCCTACCTCTGCAGCGCCGGCGGTCCTGCCTGCTTTGCCGGCTCCTCCTCGCAAACGTTGTGGGGATGGACCGGAGGCGCCGGCGCCGAGTACGCGCTGACAAGCAACCTGATTTTGCGCGGTGAAGTCTTGTACGTGAATCTGGGCGTGCCGAGCGGCACGGCGCTTGCTCAACGAACGGTCGCCGGCACATCGGCCGCCTCCTTTACGGCGGGGTTTTCGTCCGTGAGCTTCGTCCTTGCGCGCGGCGGCCTGAGCTTTAAATTCTAATAGCGGAACGATTTGACATACGACTACGCGCCTAGCCGCGAATCGGCGAAGCGAATGGTCCTTTGATTCTAACCCTCGCAAGACAGCCTGCCGAACCGGGATACGAATGTTAGGATCGCACCACCAGCTCGCCGTTTTCAGATCGCTTTCGTCGTCCCGCCGACCACTCTGCCGGTGCGGCGCAATTCGGCAATGGCGTCACGTGCGAGAACGTCCGCGCGTTCATTCATGCTGTGACCGGCGTGGCCGCGCACCCAATGCCACCGGATCTGATGCGGCGTCAGCGCGGCATCGAGGCGTTGCCAAAGGTCGACATTCTTCACCGGCTTCTTGTCGGCCGTGCGCCAGCCGTTGCGCTTCCACGTATTGATCCACGACATGACGCCGTTGCGCAGATATTGGCTATCAGTGTGCAGATCGATGATGCACGGCCGCTTGAGCGCTTCGAGCGCTGAGATTGCCGCCATCAGCTCCATGCGATTGTTGGTGGTATTTGGTTCGCCGCCTTTGAGTTCCTTCTCGTGATCGCCGAAGGTCAATATGGCGCCCCAGCCGCCGGGGCCGGGATTGCCCGAACAGGCGCCGTCGGTGTGGATCACCACGTGCGGCAAATTGGGATTCATCGCTCGACCACTCCATAGTCGCGCGCACTTGTGACCATCTGATGGAAGCGAAGCTTGCGAACATATTCGAGCGGGTCCTTCGGCCGCACCAGAGCGCCGGGCGGGACATCGAGCCAGTCGACCAGCCGGGTCAGCAAAAAGCGCAAGGCGGCGCCGCGAGCAAAAAGCGGGAGCTTCTCCCATTCCGGCGGCGAGAGCGGCCGCGTCTTCGCGTAGCTTGCGAGCAGCGCGCGGCCTTTGGTGACGTTGTAGGAATGATCCGGCTCAAAACACCAGGCGTTGAGGCAGATCGCGACGTCATAGACCAGCGTGTCGGTGCAGGCGAAGTAGAAGTCGATCAGTCCCGAGAGCGTATCGCCGAGGAAAAACACATTGTCGGGAAAAAGGTCGGCGTGAATGACACCCTGAGGCAGCCCGCGCGGCCAGTCGCGCTCAAGCTTGTCAAGCTCGGCGGCGACGATTCCGGTCAGGTCGCGGCGGACCTCGTGCGCGCGCTCGCGGCACGACTCGAAGAGCTGGCGCCAGCCCGCGACCGAGAGCGCGTTTTCACGGCGCATGGCGAAATCGGCGCCGGCCAGGTGCAGCCGTGCCAAAGCCTCGCCCAGCGCGGCGCAATGGGCGACGCTTGGCCGCCTGATCCACATGCCGTCGAGAAAGGTCACGATCGCCGCCGGGCGCCCGGCCAGCCGGCCCAGCGTCTCGCCGATTCAATTCTTAACCGGCTGCGGACAGGTGATGCCGCGGCTCGCAAGATGCTCCATCAGCCCGAGAAAGAACGGCAGGTCGCCTGCGGCGACGCGCCGCTCGTAAAGGGTGAGGATGTAGTAGCCGCGGCTGGTGTGGACCAGGAAGTTCGAATTCTCGACCCCCTCGGCGATGCCCTTGTAGGCCAGCAACTCACCGATGTCGTAGCCGGCGAGGAAGGGGGCGAGGTCTTCCGCCGTCACATCGGTATAGACTGCCATGAGGGTCGGCTAGCGCGGCCGTCATGTTCCCGTCAAGGTGTTTTACCTGCAAGCCAACCGGAAAAGCGCGCTTGGAGATCCGCCGTTTCGGGCCCGCCGTCGCGATAAATCACCGACGCCAGCGATCGGCCTTCGGCATGCGCCAGCCGAAAAGCCATGTAGCGGTACTGCTCCGGGTAGCGCGCGGTGTCGGCGCCCTTGAATAATTCATCGAAAGCCGGTGACGGCTCGACCGGATCGAGCCGATCGCGCTCATAAATCGCGGCTCGCTCGGCGATGAGCCAATGATCGCCATGCCGTTCCAGCCGGTCCAAAAAACGCGAGCACGAGGTCAAATCAACCTGGATGCCGCTGAACGGCTGGCGCACGCGGATGATGACGCTCGTCTCCGCCACGGCGCGATCTCCGGCGAGTCTGAGAGCGGGCGGAAAAAGGTGATGGCGCGACCAGGTGTGACCGGCCGTGAAGCTCGCCCGGCAGCGCTCGACGAACGAGTTCAAACGGTCCGCGAAACCAGGAAACCGAAATGTGGCCATCGGGCGTGAATGTCGCCCGCAGTTCCTTCCATCTGCCCTGATCGCGGTAGAGACCCCAGGCCTGGATCAATTCGGCACAGGCCATTTTGTCGGCGAGTTCCTTGCCGGAGGCTTCCATGGCGCTTCACTCCGCAATCCTATTCCGCCTCGATACTCGAGGCTTCGATCACCTTGCGCCAGCGCGTCATGTCGCCCGCAATGCGCTCACGCATGTCCTGCGGCGTCGATGGGCTCGCCACGTTGCCGCCCTCGACGAGCTTTTGTTTGATGTCCGGCAATGCCAGAATTTCGCGCACTTCGCGGTTGAGGCGATCAACGATCGGCCGCGGTGTGCCGGGTGAGGTCGCCAAGCCCAGCCATGACATAAACGCGATGCCCGGCACCGTATCCGACACGAGCGGCGCATCGGGCATCAGCGGGTAGCGTTCCGGCGATGACAACGCGAGCAAGCGCAACTGTCCGCTTTGCACACGCGGAAAAGCCGACGTCGCGGCATCGACCATGACATCGACGCGGCCTGCAAGGACGTCGGTCAGAGCCAGCGCCGTGCCGCGATAGGGGACGGCGGTCATTTGCGTTCCCGACTCAAGTTCGATCCATTTGGTCAGGACGTGATAGATCGAACCCACCGCGTTGATGGAATAGGTGATGGTCCCGGGCTTCGCCTTGGCGCGAGAAATGAGGTCCGCGAACGAAGTGATCGGCGATTTCGGTGCGACGGCGTAGACCATCGGATAACCGCACAGCATCGTGACGAAGCTGAAGCCTTCGATCGGATCGAATTGCAGATTCTTGCGCAAGAGTGCCTGCGGCGGATAACCGGCCGTCAGAATGCCCAGCGTGTAGCCGTCGGGATTGGCCTTCGAAACGGTCTCGTAAGCGACCGCGCCAGCACCTTGCGAATTGTTCTCGACCACGACCGATTGCCCAAGGCGGTCGCCAAGCTTATCGGCGATCAGCCGGCCAATGATATCCGGGCTGCCCCCTGGCGCGGTCCCAATCAAAAGGCGAATCGGCCGTGACGGCCAATCGTCCGCCCTCGTCGAAAGTGGACGCATCGCCGCAAGCGATGCGGCAAGGCTAAGAACTGCGCGTCGTGTCGGCTGCATGATGGTCCCGGTCGCAGCCACCTTAGAATAGCGCAATCGCCTCGCGCAATTGCCCTCTTTGATCTCTCTTCCCTCGCGAGGCTATGAATGCCACCATAGGTCCGAGGACAAACAACGAACCTCGAAGGGAGGCAACGAACCGTGAGGGGGCATTGGTTCGCGGCCATTCGGTCGACTGTCACATGCACATGGGCGTTGCCGAGCGGCAGTCGCGCTCAAGATTATCCAGCGCGGCCACGGCGAAGCATCGTGGGTGACGCAGGCATCCCGCAGAATTGAATCACACCATCAGCGAAAGGCACGAAGGCGCAAGAATGAAAGCGATCGTTATTCATGAGTACGGACCGCCGGACGTTTTGCGCTATGAAGAGGTGCCCGATCCGATCCCGCGAAGCGGTGAAATCCGCATCCGAGTGCACGCGGCGACCGTCAATCGTGTGCTCGACGTCAGTCTTCGCGCTGGTCATGAGACTGCGCGTGGACCCGTTTTGCCGCTCATCCCCGGCGTCGATTGTGCCGGTATCGTCGATGCGGTCGGCCCTGAGGTGGGGCGATGGCGCGCTGGCGACCGCGTCGGCGCTGCGGGCGTCATGCCGTTGAATATCTGCGCGGAAGACGGCAATGGCTATCGCGGACCGCAAGGCATGATGGGCATCAAGCGGCCCGGCGGATTCGCCGAACTCGTCACGGTCCCCGCCTGCGCCGTCGTTGCGATTCCGGAGCACCTCGATTTTCATCACGCCGCCGTCGTCATGCGGCACGTTCCGACGGCATGGAACCTGCTGACGCATGTGGCAGAACTCAAGGCCGGCGAGACGGTGCTGATCATGGGCGCCGGTGGCAATCTCGGCACCATCGGCATCCAGATCGCCAAGAACGTCATCGGCGCGAACGTGATCGCGGCGGCCGGATCCGACGAGCGGGTCCGGCTCGGACTTAATCTCGGCGCCGATCACGGGATCAATTACGCCACTCACGACATCCTGGAGGAATTGATGCGGATCACCGGCGGCAAGGGTGTTGATGTGCTCTACGACAACATCGCCAACCCGAAGGTCCTGCCGCGCGCCTTCCTTGGCATCGGCATGGACGGCCGCCTCGTCACCGCCGGCGCCCATGCGGGGCCAAATGTGTCTGATCAATTTCTCGCACCTTTATCACAAGCGCATCACGATCAAGGGACGGCCCGGCTACACGCCTTCCGATCTGCCGGATTGCCTCGAAGCTGCGGCGCAACGAAAAATCCTGCCGCAGATCGAGCGCGTGCTGCCGCTGTCAAGCGCTGCCGAAGCTCATCGCATGGTCGAGGGCAGTGAAGGCCAAGGCAAAATCGTGCTTGATCCGACGCTGGGCTGATTTGGTGGAGGCCGCCGGGCCGGCGCGAGCCTCTTAGAGCGTCGCGAGAACGGCGCGGGACATGTAGAGAAACAACGACACGCCCAAGAGCACAAGAAGAGCCGCAAGCGCCATATCGAAGCGCGATCCGCCGCCGGGAACTTCCTTCTCGCTGTCGATGTCTTTCGCCGTCCTGAAGAAGCGGACCGCCGCGATAACGACCATAACAACGCCCAAAAAAATAAATGCCAAGCCTGCCGCATTCGCAAAACGCTGACCATGGATCGGCAGCGTTCGGGATGCCAGCTGCGGAGCCGCATACAGCAGGAAAAGGTCGAAGCGCTCGATCAAAAAGCCGAACGCCATGACGGCGATGGCCGTCCGCACCCACGCAAGAAAGGTCCGCTCGTTCGCCGCGTGGTCGCTGAATCGCTTGATCATTGCTCGAAATTCAACGCCACGGTGGTGCGGCGCGGAGACACCTTAAGCGATTTGCTTCAGGATGTCCCCGCCTCGCGGCGCCAACCGTCAGGCCGCCTTGCGATTTACCGCTGTCTCGGCCATCGACGTCAGCTTCTTGTCGGCTGCCTTTTCTTCCTCGAGCGTCTGCTGCAGGAGCGTCGCGCAGTCCTTACGGCCGAGCTGATTGGCCCAAGAAATCAGCGTGCCGTAGCGGGTTATCTCGTAATGTTCGACGGCTTGTGCCGCCGCAATCAGAGCCGCATCCATGACGGATTTCTGGTCGACTTCGCCCACCACATCGTTGGCCTCCTCGATGATGCCGTCGATGGCCGGACAATCCACACCCTGGGCCTTCAGACCTGCCATTTGAAAGACCTGATCCAACCGTTTGACGTGGTTTTCCGTCTCGCGCAGGTGGCTCTGAAAGCCCTGCCTGAGCTGCGGATCGCTGGCTTTTTCGATCATGTCCGGCAGCGCTTTCACGATCTGTTTCTCAGCGTAGTAGATGTCGCGCAGCGTGTGCACGAAAAGATCGTTCATATTTTTGATGTCCTTGGAGAAGAGTCCCATATTTTTGTTCCTGTGCTTGCGCGTTGGGGAATGGCCGGCTCATGTTCGGGCAGACCATGACGTGCAACGTGCGATGCAGCGCGTGAGTTCCTCCGTCCTGGGGCGAACGCGAAGTCCATGTACCGGCAAGTCGCGGAATGACCGCCGCGCTGGCAGGTCGCTCCTGACGCCTTAATGCTCATCGTGGACCTGATTTTTTCCCCGGTGTTGCGCGGGATTTCTCGACGGCATGGGAACCCGACGCCGCCGAACGTGTTTAAGGGACGGCGCTTGGGGCGGCGACCGGAGCGCAAGCTGTGTCTCAGGTGAATCGGCGAAGGCTTCTCGGCTCCAGCGCAATCGCGCTTTTGCTGTTGAGTTCCGAGACGGCGCGCGCAGCGATCATCCGAGGCGGATTGCCATGGATCCCTGGTTCGGCCGACCCGCCGGTGCAAGTAATGCCGGACGGCTGGAGATACTTTACGCTTCGCGAAGCGGCCGCGGTCGAAGCATTCGTCGATCGTCTCATCCCTTCTGATCCTGAGACGCCGGGCGGCAAGGAGACTGGCTGCGCCGTATTTATCGATCGCCAGCTCGCGGGTCCTTATGGCCGGTTCGAGGGCCATTACATGAGCGGACCATTTCAGGAAGGAACGAAGCAGCAAGGACCGCAATCGCCGGTCACGCCTGCCCAGACCTATCGTAAGGCGCTTGCCGCGCTTGACGAAGCATGCCGCAACAAATTCGGCGGCAAAGTCTTTGCGAATCTCTCCAGCGAACAACAAGACGAGGTCATCAAGGGTCTCGAAGACGGCTCGCTCAAACTCCAAGGTACGAGCGGCCAGGACTTCTTCAAGCTCATTCTCAAGGATACGCAGAACGGCTTTCTTGCCGACCCGATCTACGGCGGCAACAAAGACATGGCGTCATGGCGGATGATCGGCTTCCCCGGCGCGCATTACGACTATCGCGATTGGATCGACCGGCACAATGAACGGATACCGCTGCCGGCGGTCGGTATTAGCAACCATCCGAATTGGTCCCAATGAGCATGGTCCAACGAGCATAGCCGACGACGCGGAAGCGTAGCGACATCGACTTGCTGGGATTTGAGCCGATCCATCAGCACGATGGGAAAGAAAAGTTATGGCGCGCAAGCTACCCCGGAAAGACGTTGCAATCATCGGCCTGGGCTGGACCGGCTCCATTCTCGCCAATGAGTTGACCGACGCCGGTCTCGATGTGGTGGCGATCGAACGGGGTCCTTGGCGCGACACCGCGACCGATTTTCTTATCTCCTACGCCCAGGATGAGTTGCGTTACCGCATTCAGCACGAACTCTTTCTGCGCCCGGCGCAAATGGGCGTGACGTTCCGCAATAACGTCAAACAAACCGCGCTACCGGTGCGCAACTGGGGCGCCTTCATGCTTGGTAACGGCGTCGGCGGCGCCGGCATCCATTGGAACGCGGAGACCTGGCGCTTTCAGCCTTCGGATTTCGTACTGCACACTCATCTGACACAGCGCTACGGCGCGAATTTTCTCCCCGCCGACATGACCATCCAGGATTGGGGTGTCACCTGGAACGATCTCGAACCGCATTACGATACGTTTGAATATCTGTGCGGCACGTCGGGGCAGGCCGGCAATCTGAATGGCGAGATTCACGACGGCGGCAATCCCTTCGAAGGCCCGCGCTCGCGTCCCTATCCGACGCCGGCAATGAAGCAAGGCTACGGCCACATGCTGTTCGCGCAAGGGGCGAAACAGCTTGGCTATAAGCCGTTCCCACAGCCGTCCGGAAACCTATCGCAATCCTACACCAACCCGCTGGGCGTCACGCTCGGGCAATGCACTTATTGCGGCTTCTGCGAATGGTTCGGTTGCGCCAATTATTCGAAAGCCAGTCCGCAAACAACAATTCTGCCAGTGCTGCTGCGCAAATCGAATTTCGAAGCGCGCACGGAGTGTGAAGTTACGCGGATCAATCTCGATAATACCGGCCAACGGGCAACCGGCGTGAGTTACGTGGATTCTTCCGGCACCGAGATCGAGCAACCGGCGGACATCGTGCTGCTCTGCGCTTTTTCGCTGTTCAACGTCCAGCTTCTGCTGCTCTCGGGTATTGGCACGCCGTACGATCCGCAGACCGGGCAAGGCCAGATCGGACGAAACTTCACTCACCAGACTATGTCGACCGCGCTCGGCTTCTTCGACAAGGACAAATACAATTTCAATCCGTTCGTTTCCGCCGGCGCAATCGGTATGTGCATCGACGAGTTCAACGGCGACAATTTCGATCATAGTTCGCTGGGCTTTGTCGGTGGCGGTTATATCGGTCAGGTGCAGACTAACGGCCGGCCGATCGAAAGCACCACGTTGCCGCCGGAGACCCCGGCCTGGGGTGCGAAATGGAAGCAAGCGCTTAAGGACAATTATCTCAGTACGATCAACGCCGGCGGCGCCGTGCACGCGTCCTTCTACAGCTATCGCGATAACTATCTGAGTCTTGATCCGACCTACAAGGACCGCTTCGGCCGGCCATTGGTGCGATTGACCATCGATTTTCACGACAACGAGCTCAAGATGAGCGCATGGCTGACCGACAAATACGCCGAGATCCTCCAGCAGATGGGCGCCAAACAGGTCGTCAAACATCCGCGCAAAGGTCCTTACGACGTCACCCAGTATCAGACATCGCATCTAAACGGCGGCGCCATCATGGGCGACAATCCGGGCAACAGCGCGTTGAACCGGTACTTGCAAAGCTGGGACGTGCCCAACCTGTTTGTCATGGGCGCAAGCGCATTTCCTCAGAACGCCGGCTACAACCCGACTGGCACTGTGGGCGCACTCGCTTACTGGTCCGCCGCAGCAATCCGTTCGCAATATCTCAAAAATCCGGGCCCACTCGTCCATGCGTGACGCACTGAGATTCTCGCCGAGGCGATCGGCCGCAATGCTGTTCGGCGTAGTGCTGACGTGGCCGATCGCCGCCAACGCCACCGGCATCGATAAGCAGAGCTTCACGCAACTTGAGAAGGGCCATTATCTGACCGTCGTCGGCGACTGCGCGGCCTGCCACACACTGCCCGGCAGCGGCCACGATTACGCCGGCGGACGCCCAATCGAGACGCCATTCGGCATTCTTGTCGCGCCGAACATCACGCCAGATCCGGAAACCGGCATCGGCGCCTGGACTGACGATGAGTTCGTCGACGCGCTGACGAAGGGCACCGGCAGGAACGGCACCCACCTCTATCCGGCGATGCCTTACACTTATTACACCAAGGTGACGCGCGATGACGCCCTTGCCATTCGCGCCTATCTCAAAACGGTGCCTGCTGTGCACAACGACGTGCACGTCAATCAACTGCCGTTTCCTGTCGATATTCGCGAATCCATGGTGGTATGGAACAAACTCTTTTTCACGTCTGGGACATTTCAACCGGTCCCCGGGAAAAGCGCCGACTGGAACCGCGGGGCTTACTTGGCCGAGGGACTTGGCCATTGCGGCATGTGTCACACGCCGAAGAATTTTCTCGGTGCAGATCAGACGAGCGAGAGCCTGAAAGGCTATGCGTTGCAGGGTTGGTTTGCGCCGGACATCACCAACGATCCTCGCCGCGGCCTCGGGTCATGGTCGATCGACGATATCGTCGCCTATCTCAAGACAGGACACAATCTCAGCAGCGCCGCGACCGGATTGATGTCGGAAACACTCAATCTCTCGACCTCGCACATGCGCAACGACGACCTCAAGGCGATCGCGACGTATCTCAAAGACCAGCCGACCCAGCCGTCATCTGCATCACCCACCCCTGATCAATCCGTGATGAAGACCGGTGCGCAGATCTATGCCGACGAATGCTCCGGCTGCCATACGCCCAACGGTAAAGGCATTCCGGGCCTATTCCCATCGTTGAGCGGCGCCCCGGCGGTCCAGCAGGCCGATCCGACCTCGCTCCTGCACGTCGTGTTGCGAGGCGCGCGCAGCAGCGGCACGGCTCCGGCGCCCACTGCCCCTGCCATGCCGTCGTTCAGCTGGGTGCTAAACAACGATCAGGCTGCCGCCGTGCTGACGTACATCCGCAACAGCTGGGGTAACAGCGCGCCGTCCGTGAGCGCGCGCGATGTCAGCAAAGCCCGAAAGGCGCTCGCCGAGCGAACGGATTGAACAAGAGCAAAGCGATCCGCGTTCACGCGAAATAGACGAGCCAAATCGCCGCGAACACCACAACGATCGCGGCAATCCCGAAGCTCAGCACGTAGCGGACATTATGCCCGGTCACGCCCTGCCGCGCGCGCTGCGTCGGCAAGACCGTACGTTCATTATTTGGAGCATCGGAACTGTCGTGTTGATCCTGGCGGTTGTACTGATCCGGCGCGGAGCCGGTCGTTCGCGTGCTGTGAAGTGAGTTCATGAGGTTCTCCGGCGCGTGTCTATTCAACCTTTACAACAGAAAATTCCTGAAGCGAGTTCCCCCTCAAAAGATCGGTGCAGCGCTTCTCAAAAAACAACAGGAGGACGAGTTCGCGCTCGTCCTCCTGACCCGGCCTGAAAGGCAGTCTGCGGCTCTATCGCGCTACGGCTGCGACTTCAGCCAATCATCGACGTCCCTTCGTACCATGTCTTTGGCGAGGCCGTAGCGCTGCTGAATCTTGCCTTCGAGCTGATCACGTTTTCCATTCACCTGAGTCAAATCGTCGTCGGTGAGTTGGCCCCACTTCTCTTTGATCCTTCCTTTGGTCTCCTTCCAATTTCCTTCAATGCGGTTCCAGTCCATCGTTACCTCCATGAGTTTACAGTCTTCGCCTTGATAACGTTGTCGAAGGGTGCGGGGTTCCAAGCGTGTTGAGGCGCATGTTCCGACAACGGAAATCAAGGAACACAAACGACAAATGCATCGATCCATCGGAACGTGCTCAGTCTCGCCGAGTTGGGGGAGGATAAGCGGATCGAGTTTGGCATCAGCACGCGACCGTGACTCGAGGGGCGCAACAGGAGAGATGCGAAATGAGAAACAAATTGTTGGCGACGGTCGCGTTAAGCGCCGCAATTGGATGCGCAACGCTTGCTGCGGCGCAGAACGCGCCATCTGGAAGTCAGACCGGCAGAGACACTCTCAGCCCGAAAGGCGCCGAGCCACACATGAAAACTGCGCCGCAGGGCGCCATGACCCCCCGGCACGGTTCGCAGTCCGCGCAGACCGAAACCGCGCCGAGCGGGCAGACAGGGCAACAGCCCATTCCGGAGAAAATCCAGCCGAAGGACGAAGGCGCGAACGCTCAGAGTGAGCATGGATCAAGCGCGGCGGAGCGCCGCTCTCAAAAAGACGAATTGCAACGCGGCGCCCAAAAGGATGAGTCTCAACACGGAGCGCAAAACGAGAATTCTGAACGCGGCAGCATGAATGCCGCTCACGAGCGAACCGGAGAAGGCACAGAAACGAAAACCAATGGACCCGGCGGCAAATCGGCCCAGCTTTCGGTCGAACAGCGGACCAAGATCAAAGGGATCATCGGCAGAAGTCATATCGCGCGGGTGGATCATCCGGACTTTTCGGTAAGAGTTCGGGACGGTCGTTCCGCGAAGCGTCCACGTGACGGTATTGCCGAGTGACATCGTCGAGGTTGTGCCGGAGTATCGCGGCTACGATTACGTTCTTGTCGGCGACGAGATCCTGATCGTCGATCCCCACTCGCTAGAGATCGTAGCCATCCTCGAGGCTTAGTCGTTCATCGGTCATAAGACCAAATCGAGAGGTCCGCGTGGCGCTTCAGCCACGCGGGTCCTTGTCGCTTGGCCGCGCGATTTTGCTGGGACGCTCGGAACCTGAGCTGGCGCGCGCTCGTTGACGTCAAAGATGTTATTCGGGTGTTCGTGATATGCATAAGCCACGTTACGTCGTCCTGTATCAGGATGGGGAATGGCGGATCAGGCAGGCTGGCCGCCACTTTACTGGTTCCTATTCGAGCAAGACCGAAGCACTCTGTGCGGCCGTCGCATTTGCCGAACAGGATGGAAGTCATGGCTGTTTCACCGAGGTGCTGGTCCGGCACGAGGACGAGCATTTCGTGACGGAATGGGTTTATGGCGATCCCTCACCGGTCAAGGCGGCACGGCCGAATAACACGGCGCAATAGGCCAAGTGGGCGCGTACGGCAGTGCATCGCCGAAGGGACATCGGACCTCGGTGACTGGAACCAGCCGGTGGCGGCGCAGTTCTCTGCTGCGCCCCTCCAAAGGGTCGGGGCAATCATCAATGCAATGGCGTATTTTCTGATGTCTGCGCGGGACTTGTCGGCCAACAGTGGCGGCGCAAACATGTCCGCCCAATAGCCTTGATACGTGAGCAGTTATTTGAACCGGCGCAGCAGCAGAATGATCGCAGTGGCTGCGCAGGAATATCCATGACAGAGCCTTTCTGGCAGGGTACCCGGACTTGTGCCCGCACTTGCGCTTGGACCGTCGCGTGGCTCGCGGCCGGGGCCGGCAGCGCCGCCGCGCAAGTCAACACCAGCTCGTCGACCGAAATCGTCTTTCTCGCCGAGTTGTTGGCTCTGATCCTGCTCGGCCGCCTGCTTGGCGAGGTGATGCAACGCATAGGCCAGCCTGCGGTGATGGGGGAGCTTATTGCCGGCATTCTACTAGGACCCTCGGTTCTTGGGCTGGTCTGGCCCGACCTTCAGCACTGGCTCTTTCCAGCGACGAAAGAGCAAAAAGCCATGCTCGACGCAGTTTCGAATTTCGGGATTTTGCTGCTTCTTTTGCTGACCGGGATGGAGACGGATCTCACGCTGGTGCGCAAATTCGGCCGCGCTGCGGTCAGCGTCGCGCTCAGCGGCGTCGCCGTCCCCTTCGTTTGCGGAGCCGTCCTCGGTGGTGTGATGCCGCAGTCCCTGCTCCCCGGCGCCGACAAACGCGTGCTGACGGCGCTGTTTCTCGGCACCGCGCTGTCGATCTCATCGATCAAGATCGTGGCGGCCGTCGTTCGCGACATGAACTTCACCCGCCGCAACCTCGGTCAGGTCATCATCTCGTCGTCGATCCTGGAAGATACGATCGGCTGGATCATCATCTCCCTCACATTCAGTCTTGCTGCGGCGACGACGATCGATATCGCCGGCGTGGCGAAGAGCGTCATCGGCACTGCGGTTTTCCTGATCGCGAGCTTTACGATCGGCAGGCGCCTGGTGTTCCTGGCAATCAGGTTCGTGAACGATAATTTCGAAAGCGAGTTTGCCGTCATCACCGCCATTTTGGCGATCATGGGCGCAATGGCGCTGACCACAAATCTGATCGGCGTGAACACCGTTCTCGGTGCCTTCGTTTCAGGGGTGTTGATCGGTCAATCGCCGATCCTCACCAAACACATCGACGACCAGCTCCGTGGGCTGATCGTCGCGTTTTTCATGCCGGTGTTTTTCGGCGTCGCCGGACTTGGGATCAATCTCACTATCCTTGCAGACCCTGGCCTGCTGGCGATAACGGCGCTCATCATCGTCGTTGCCAGCTTCGGCAAATTCGCCGGCGCCTTTGTTGGTGCGGAGATCGGCGGACTGACCGTGCGCGAGGCGTTGGCACTGGGGTTTGCCATGAACGCGCGCGGATCGACCGAAGTCATCGTCGCCTCCATCGGACTGTCGATGGGCGCACTGACCCAGAACCTTTACACGATGATTGTCGCCATGGCGGTTACGACGACATTGGCGATGCCGCCGATGTTGCGCTGGGGACTATCGCGCGTTCCGATGAGCGAATCGGAGAAGCGGCGGCTCGACCGCGAGGAGATGGAGACGCGTAGCTTCGTTCCGAATATCGAGCGGTTGCTGCTCGCGGTGGACAACAGCCCCAATGGGCGCTTTGCGTCTCGTTTGGCCGGTCTCATCGCCGGAGCGCGCGGCGTGCCGATCACCGTTCTTGCGATGAAAAAAGATGCGGCGCCGACGCAAGGTAAAGGCGAAGAGGCGGGCGAACCGGCGGGCGGCGAGCATCCCGCGCATCAGGCCATCTCGGCCGCAGCCGAGGACAGTCAAAAGTCCGAGCCCGGACAACATCAGAAGATCGACATAACGATTCGCAAACCGGAGGCCCAAGCCGCCGGGGCCGTCGCGGAAGAAGCACGTAAGGGCTACGATCTGTTGTTCATTGGAGTAGAACACACCCTCGGCAATTCGGGGCGTTTCCACCGCGATATCGTGCGCATCGCCTCTGAGTTTGATGGACCGGTAGCCATCGTCGAGGCGAAGGGGCGTCACCAGGAGCAACCGGAACAAAGTGGCCTCGATGTGGTCGTACCCGTGAATGGGTCCGAACCGGCGCGGCGCGCCGCCGAAGTCGCCATCGCGATCGCGCGCGTCGTGCGTGCTCCGCTGCGTGCGATTTATGTCTCGGAGACGGGAGCAAAGGATCGCAAGAACGGACGCCGCGCCATAACCCCCCGCTGGCATGAACAAGCGATTCTCAAGGAAATCGTCGAACTTGCCGATAGCCGGGATCAGAGGATTGTGACGGCGGCGCGCACCAGCCAAGCCGCAGAAGATGCCATCCTCTCCGAAGTCGAGGGTGATGGTAACGGTCTGATCGTGATGGGCGTCCCACGGCCGGCCGGCGAAGAGCTATTCTTCGGCGAGATCGCAGCCGTAGTGTTCAAAAGAACGCCGGCGTCCATCTTGCTCATATCGACCTGATCAGGCCACCGCTGCCGTTTCTTTGGCGTCCGCCGCAATCCTGTTGCCATGAATGAGATCGTGGATGAAGCGAAGCTTCTCAATCACCGGCGGCGACAGGATAAAAGGGTAGATGTCCTGCTGACCCATCGCACGGTTGAGGCTGTTGAGAGCGTTACTCAGCGGAATCCACGTATCGATCAGCGGCGCGACATCGAGCGCCCGGTAAGGATTGAAATCGACTTCGGCCTCCAATTCGTTGGAATTGGCGAATCGCGGACGAATGTAAAGGCCAAACGCCCAAGCCATCTCCAATGTATCAACGATATGCAGGTAATGCGCCCAGGTCTCGGCGAAGTCTTCCCAAGGGTGAGCAGACGCATAGCTGGAGACGAATTTCACCTGCCAGTTCGGGGGGGCTCCATTCGCATAATAGCTCTGCAACGCTTGACCGTAATCAGCGGTCTCGTCGCCGAATATCCTGCGGAACGCATCCACCTTCGCGCCATCGCGCACCAGCACGTCCCAATAGTAGTGGCCGACCTCGTGCCGAAAGTGACCGAGAAGCGTGCGATAGGGTTCTTCCATCGTCGTGCGTCGCTTCTCCCGCTCGGCGTCATCGGCTTCCTCAACAGCAAGAGTGATCAGCCCATTGTCATGACCCGTCATGATTTTCGATCCGCCAGGATGAGGAGGACTTGCCAGAAAATCAAAAAGGAAACGTCGGCCGCCGCTCTCGCGAGGCTCGAGCGGCAGCTTCAGCTGCATGAGGGTGTAGAACAGCCGATGCTTGGCAGCTTCGATCTTCCGCCATGCATTGAGATTGTGTTGAATGCTGGTGTCGGGGATTGTGCGATTGTGCCGGCAGGCGGTGCAAAATCTTTCGGGGTCGCCTACCTCGACGAGCCAATTGCAAACATCAAACTCCGCATTGGCGCAAAATCGATAGAGCCTATTGCCCCCGGCAAGGGCGCGCCATTCGTTGTTCTGCGGCTCCAGGGCTGAAAGCGTTGCAGTCTCGGCAATGTATCCAAGCCGATAGCCGCACCGTTCGCAGGTGTTATTTTCAAAATAGATCAGTTGAGAACAATGCTGGCATTTGAATAATTTCATGGCCGCTCCAGTTCTCTATTCACGAATTCGGAAACGAGGCTGCCGCGCCGACCGTAGCCGAATTCCAAGCCGCACGATTCGGTGTGAAATAACAAGAGGTCCGACAGACGGTTCCACCGGGAACGCAGCGCAGCAATTCGCTCACCGGGAACCTCACGGTTCGGATTAGCCGTCATGGAGACACAGAGATTGTTACTGGAACTCCGCAGATCAAGTGTTGGGACTGCGCAGCCTGCCGGCGCAACAGGGCTGGGTGAACTCGGCAACGTCGGCAGTGCGGCGGCCGTCGCCAACGCCATCTATCTTGCGACGGGAAGGCGCTCGGGATTTGGCGATGCGGATCGAAAAATCGCTCCAGCAGCAGGGTCCGCGACGGCAACTGTCAGCGATCCAACAACAGGGCTATCACGGCCTGCAGATCGTCCTGATGGTAGGGCTTGTCCAGCCGGCACACGCCCGCTCCTTCATCGTGCGCCAATTCGCCGTAGCCCGTCACCAGCAGCACAGGCAATTCTGGCCGCAAATCGCGTGCGAGCTTGGCAAGTTTAAGCCCGGGCATATCGGGCATGACGTGATCGGTCATGAGCAGATCGATCGGCTGCACGCTCTTGAGAATCGCGAGAGCTTGCTGCGCCGACGAGGCTTCGATTGCCTTGTGTCCCAGGCTCTCCAGCATATCCACTGCGCACATCGCGAGCAGCGGTTCGTCGTCGACCACAAGGATGGTCGCCATGGCTTTCCCGTGGGCAATATCTTCAGACATGAGCACAAGTCTCCTTCGCAGCGGAGCATGCGAAGCACTCGCGCGCGAGATTGAATCTTATGAGGTCGCCACGGCTGGCGCCGCGCCTCAAATCCTGCCCATCAGCACAAGGATCAGGATGATGACGATGACGAGGCCCAAACCGCCGCCACCGTAATAGCCGGTCCCATAGAACGGGCCGCCACCGATGCTGCCAAGACCGCCGAGAAGAACGAGGACCAATATGATGAGGAGTATCGTTCCGAGGGACATGCTATTTCCTTCCAAGTGACTCGTTTCAAATGCCGACTGTCGCGCCGTTCGTTTTCGGGTGAGTGAATTACGAGAATGATCAACAAGCGATCAGATTTTATGCCTTCAGTTTCTGGATGAACTAAAAACCTCGGTTTGGGACAAAAGTTCCGCCGCGAAATTGTTCATTTGGATGGCACAAAACATGCGTTCGAACGTTGAAACAGGTATGAGCGAACAATTCCGGAGGTAACACCATATGAAAAGCTTAATAGCCGTCTCTGCCGGCCTGCTCATGGCGAGCACGGTCGCTTTCGCGCAACCGATGTCCGCTGGGCGAGCCGATCTGATGACAACGGTCCCCAACAGCAGCGTCACTGTCACCGATTGGTATAAGCAGGACGTCTACGATCCATCGAACAACAAGATCGGCGAGATCAATGACGTTCTTGTTTCACCGCAAGGGCAGGTTAACGCTTTGATCGTCGGCGTCGGCGGCTTCCTGGGCGCCGGCGAAAAAGACGTCGCCGTCAATTTTGACGCAGTCAAGCAGACGACGAAGAACAACAAGACCTATCTGACGATGAACACCACCAAGGATGCGCTCAAGGCCGCTCCTGGGTTCAAATACGATAGCGCCAAGACCGCCTGGGTGCCGGACAATTCTTCCAAATAATGGCAACTCGAGCCGAGATCGAAACGCCCCGGGAAAAATCACCGGGGCGTTTTATTGTGAAATACGATTCCGGAGATATTGTCCTTTCAAATGAGCGGTCGGCGCAGAATCTCTTCGTCGTAGTGCTGGGCAACGCTCTCAAGAACGCGCGGGTTTTGTACGGTGATCGATCCGTTGGCCTGCTTGAACATTCCCAGCCGCCGCAGACGGGCAAGCGTTTTATTGGTGTGCACCAATGAAAGACCAAGCGCATCCGCGATATGCTGCTGCGTCAATGGAAAGTCGAACGTGTCCTTGACGACAAGTCCCAACGCGTTCGCCCGCTTGTAGAGCATGATAATCAGCGCCGCGGTGCGCTCCACCGCGCTGCGGCGTCCGGCACTCATTAGGTTTTCGTCGACATAGCCCTCTTCGCGTGATCCGAGCCACGTCACATCGAACGCCAAGCCGGGCATTTCACCAAAAAGCGCCCAAACCTTTCGCCTCGGCAACAGGCACAGTTGGACGTCAGTCAGCGCCTCAATGCCGTGCTGGGCAGCATCAAACATGGCCGCCTGCAGTCCGAGCAGGTCGCCAGGCAGCAGGAAGTTCAAGATCTGGCGCCGGCCATCCTGCAGCGTCTTGAAGCGAAACGCCCAGCCTGAATACAGCGTGTAAAGCTCAGGAGCATCCTCACCAGACCGAATGATCTCGGCGCCCGCCGGCAACGACAGGTGGTCGCGCTTCATGTCATTGATTGCGCTCAATTCGTTGTGCGTGATCGGTTTGAATGAGTTGCAGCCGCGCAAGGCGCACTCGAAACAGCTCATATGCATGGCGAATCCCCAAAAGACCTGCACTTCCAGTTTTTTGGCTGGGCCCCCTTCCAATCTTCAAAAGCAATCCCTGCAGTAATGTGATATTCGAGAGCGCAGCCGAGACGCCGAAGAGAAGAGATACGGAGAACGATAAAGGCCGCGGAAAGTTCCAATTCCGCGGATTCAATGATGATGTCTTTTAACATAGGTCGTTACAGCGCTTGTAATGTACGGTGGTCGGAAAACGCTGCCTTGCCGATGAAGCTGAGACCGATTGTGCCAATTTCCAGGGTGAATGCCGCGCCACTCCCAGGCATCCAAGTGCTGGTCGAGCCAGGATTTCCGTGCCCACCCCTTTGATCGAACCAAAAGCGCCTTTGGCTCGGCTTTACTTAGGCCTAGCCGTTACGACCGCACTCACCGCGCTGATCATCGCCGTAATGCTCTTGCTGGGCGCGCGCAACAGAGGCGACGACGCTTGGGTCGTGCATTCGCTTGCGGTGCGCAACCAGCTGACGCGGGTGCTCAGCCTGGTGCAGAGCGCCGAGACCGGCCAGCGCGGCTTTCTGCTGACCGGTCGCGACAGCTATCTGGCGCCTTACGACACGGCAGTTAAACAGCTTCCGTCGTCCCTTGATCGGATTGCTGACCTGGTCAACGACAACCCGCAGCAACAGCAAGCGCTGGTTCAATTACGCCAGATCGTCAATGACAAACTGGACGAGTTGCGCTCGACGCTCGAAGAACAGAATGCCGGTCATACCGAAGCAGCCCTTGCCATCGTAAAAAGCAACAAGGGCCTCCAGTTGATGCAGGAGATCCGCCGAACCATCGAGAAGATGCAGGCGGATGAAGATGGTCTTCTCGCCATCCGTCAATCGAATGCCGCAAGAACCGCGTTGCTGCTCCAGGCCGGCGCAGGGACGGCCTTCTTGCTGATTTGCATTCTCGGCCTACTGGTCGCCGGTTTCACGCGCCGTACCTTCGAAGCAATCGCATTTGCAAACGATAAGCTTGTTGCCGCCAATCATGATCTGCTTGAACAGATCAGCCGGCGCGAAAAGGCCGAAAGCCAGCTCCGGCAATCACAGAAGATGGAGGCGCTCGGTCAACTGACCGGCGGGATCGCGCACGATTTCAATAATATGCTCGGCGTGATCATGGGTTCGCATGACCTTATCTTGAGGCGGATCAAGAAGGGCGACTTCGGCATCGAGCGATTCCTCAACGCCGCGACTGCGGCGGCGGAGCGCGCCGCAACCCTGACGCGGCGCCTGCTCGCCTTCGCGCGCCAACAGCCGCTGGCGCCGCAGACAATCGACGCCAACAAGATGATCATGAACATGTCGGAGTTGCTACACTCAACATTGGGCGAGCAAATCCGGATCGAGACGGTGTCCGCCGCCGGGTTGTGGACGATCGATGCCGATGCGCAACAACTCGAGAATGCCATCCTCAATATTGCGATCAACGCCCGCGACGCCATGCCTGAGGGCGGCAAGCTGACGATCGAAACCGCCAATACTTATCTGGACGAGGCTTATTGCAAGCAGCACGCGGAAATCGAACCCGGCCAATTTGTGATGATCGCTATTACCGACACCGGGATCGGCATGACGCAGGAGGTCGCGGCTCGCGTGTTCGATCCGTTCTTCACCACCAAGCCGGCCGGCAAGGGAACCGGACTCGGCCTGAGTCAGGTTTACGGCTTCGTCAAGCAATCCCATGGCCATATTAAAGTCTATTCCGAAGTCGGGTCTGGTACGAACGTCAAGATTTATCTGCCGCGGCAGGTCGGCGACGCCAGGGAAATCAAACCGGCCACCACCGAACCGATCCGTACTGGCAGCCGCAATGAAATTATCCTCGTCGTCGAGGACGACTCGTTGATGAGACGTTTGACGACCGAGGCACTGTATGAACTCGGCTATACGGTCTTCGAAAGCGAAAACGCCGCCAACGCGCTGGCTATTCTGGATCGGGAGTCCGAGATCAAATTGCTTTTCACTGACGTCGTGATGCCGGATATCAACGGCAAAAAGCTCGCCGACGAAGCGCAGCGTCGCCGCCCTGGGCTCAAAGTCCTGTTCACCACCGGCTACACCGCCAACGCGGTGGTTCACGGCGGCGTGCTCGATGCCGGCGTCAAGTTCATCAGCAAGCCGTTCACGCTCGACCAGCTCGCGACCAAGATACGCTCGGTGCTTGACGAATAACTATCCGTTGCGAGCGAGAAACTTTATCGCGCACATCAGGTAGGCGCGGCTCTTGCGTCGCCGTTGGTAACAAAAATCTTCTGCAGCATTTCCCGCTCGATGGGCTTTTGCAGGACGGGAAGTCTTGCTGAACCGGCTGTCGACGCTGTCGGCATCGTAACCGGTGACAAAGACGAAGGGCACGCCGCGTCGCGACAATATTTCGGCGACCGTGTAGACCAAGCCGTCGCCCAAATTGATATCGAGGACGGCGGCGTCGAAATCTTCATCCCTTGCGGCCGCCACTGCTTCCGACGTCGTGGAAACGGGACCGACGACCGCAAATCCAAACTCGCTCAGGCTTTCTTGAATCATGATGGCAACCAGCGCCTCGTCTTCGACCAGAAGGACGCGCGGCTTGCCTGCCTTTCTCAGCTCGATCGCGACGCCGTTCTTGGCCCCGTTGCCGGCCGGCGGTTGGGCATCTCGCGATTTCACCATCTCGCGCCGCGGAACTTGCAGCGTGCATTTCAGCCCCGCGGGATTCCAATCGAATGTCGTTTCGCCGCCGAGCTGCTGCTCGACGCTGGCGCGAATCACTCGCAACCCGAAACTCCGGGCCGATGGCGGGGAGATTTCGGGACCGCCCTCCTCCGACCAACGCAACACCAGCTTGTCCGGCTGGAATTCCCAGGTCAGGCTCAGCCTGCCGCCCTGCGCTGATAATGCGCCATGCTTTGCGGCGTTGGTCGCGAGTTCGTGCAGCGCGAGCGCGAGCCCCTGAGCGATCGCCGGCTGCAGCGAGATGTCGGGACCGCCGATTTTGACTTTATCGCCGGCCCGATAGGGCGCCAGTTCTTCCATCACCAGGGTGCTGAGATCGGCGCCGAGCCAACGTGAGTCGGACAGCAGGGTATGCGCATGAGCGAGCGCCTTGATGCGGCCCTCGACCGTATTCACATAATCGTCGACGGTCGTGGCACGGGTCAGACGTATGATCGACTGAATAACGGCGAGCGCATTGCGGGCGCGGTGATCGACCTCGCGCGCCAGCAAGACTTGGCGTTCTTCCGCTTCCTTGCGTTCCGTGACGTCGGCCGTAACACCACTGATGCGCTGCACCCGGCCGTCCGCGTCCATGCTCACGGCCGCCGTACCCATGCACCAGCGTATATCGCCGTTTGGCCGGCGAACTCGAAACTCGGTCTGCTGTGTACGCTCGCCTTGCGACATGCTTTGCACGATCATTTGCAAGCGGTCGCGATCTTCGGGATGAATGAGGCTACGGACGTTCTCCGCCGTAACCTGGAAGTTCTGCGGGTCGACACCGAAGATGCGATACTGCCCCTCGTCCCACTTCCACTCGTCTGCTTCGAGATCCCAGTCCCATGAGCCCATCTGGCCGGCGGCCAGCGCGAGGCTGCGGCCCTGCTCGCTCTGCAGGAGGCGGGCATTCGAGGCTTCGAGCTCCGCCGTACGCTCGGCCACGTGTCGCTCCAGCTTCAAGTTCAATTGCTCAAGCTCTCGCGTTTTGCGAAACAGCTCGGCGAAAATCCTCACTTTGGCGCGCAGCACGTCGGGAACGACGGGGACGGGCACATAATCGACCGCACCCATCTCATAACCGCGAAGCCTGTCCACATCGGTCAGATGGATCGCCGAAATGAAAATAATCGCGGTTTCGCGGAATTGCGGATGGTCGCGGATCATTGCGGCAAGCTGGAAGCCGTCAAGCTCCGGCATGCAGACGTCGATGAGAACGACTGCAACTTCGTTCTTGAGCAAGAACTGCAAAGCTTCGCGCGCCGACGAGGTCTTGACGAGATTTTCGCCGAGTTCCCCGAGTATCACCTCATAGGCGAGGAGCTTATCGGGCTGGTCATCGACCAGCAGGACGTTGACTTTGTGTGTCATGGCATTCGCGCCTAGCGATGCAGCCACATCCGCAACGCGGACAAGAGCTGTTCGGTGTTGACGGGCTTGGCGAGGTAGTCTGACGCACCGGCCTCTAGACATTTCTCGCGGTCGCCTTTCATCGCCTTGGCCGTCAAAGCGATGATCGGCAAGCGGCGATAGGCTCGGTTCTGCCGGATTTTCTCGATCGTCTGATAGCCATCCATCTCCGGCATCATGATGTCCATCAGGACGATGGCGAGCGACGGCGTCTCCTCGATGAGCGCGATGGCCTCGTTCCCGGTCGTCGCCGTCAGCACGTTCATGCCGCGGCGCTCGAGCACGCTCGACAGCGCGAAGATGTTGCGGGAATCGTCGTCCACCAGCAGCACCGTACGGCCGACAAGATCCTCATCCGACGAATTGAGCCGCTCCAGCATATTCTGCTTTTCGGCCGGCAGATCGGTGATGACGCGATGGAGAAACAGCGCGGTCTCGTTGAGGAGCCGCTCGGGAAACTCGACGCCCTTGACCACGATGCTTCGCGCCATGCTGTGAAGCTGTGCGTCCTCCTCGGCGGACAATTCCCGGCCGGTGAAGACCACGACCGGAATTTCGGCCAGCGAACCATCCGCGCGCATGCGCTCCAAGACCTCGAAGCCCGACATATCCGGCAGGCGGAGGTCCAAGACCACGCAGTCGCACGGTTGATCGCGCAGCGTCTTCAGCGCTTCATCGCCGGTATTGGCGTCGACGATTTCAATGTCGTCGTGGCCGAGCAATTCGTGAATGCTCATCTGCTCGACACGATTGTCTTCGACGACGAGAAGACGTTTGCGGCGCGGCTGGGAAAACTCCTTGATCCGCGACATCGCGTCGGCAATGCCGTCACGCGTCGTCGGCTTGGTCACGAACGAGAAGGCGCCACGCGCGAGGCCATGCTGGCGATCTTCTTCGAGCGTCACGATCTGCACGGGAATGTGCCTGGTGAGCGCGTTCTGTTTGAGCTGGCTCAGCACAGTCCAGCCCAACATGTCGGGCAGGAACACGTCGAGAGAAACGGCGATCGGCTGGTACTGTTTAGCAAGGTTGAGCGCCTCGTCGCCGCGCATCGCCAACAGTGCCTTGAAGCCCTTGTCGCGCGCCAAGTCGATCAGAATACGCGCATAGTGCGGATCGTCCTCGACAATGAGAAGAATGGCGTCGCCGGGGTGAATATCCATCCGGTCATCCGGAATGGGCTCGATTGTCCGCTCGGGCGCGACGTGCAGCCCGACAAGCTGGGTAGCGGGCGCTGCTGCCGGCACCGTCGGGTGCACGGCGGCAGTCGCGCCGACATACTTGAGCGGCAAATAGAGTGTGAAAGTTGACCCGGAGCCGGGCGAACTTCGCAAATGAATTTCGCCGCCGAGCAGACTTGCAAGTTCGCGACTGATGGCAAGACCGAGGCCAGTGCCGCCATACTTGCGGCTCGTCGAAGCGTCGGCCTGCTGAAATGCCTCGAAAATGATCTTTTGTTTCTCGGCCGGGATGCCGATACCAGTATCGGAAACCTCGAAGGACACGACGGCCGGCGCCTGGCTGAGCACCGGATGCTCCGTGCTCCAGCCGCCCAAAGCCGCGGTAACATTAAGACGTACGCCGCCTTCCGCGGTGAATTTGAAGGCGTTCGACAAAAGGTTCTTGAGCACCTGTTGGAGCCGCTTGGTGTCGGTCGTGATGGTCCGCCCCAGATTGGGATCGACGTGAACCTCGAATGAGAGCTGACGGGTTTCCGCCTCGTGGCGAAATGGGCGTGCCACCATATCGAGGAGGTTCGCAAAAAGGACCTCCTCGGCATCGACGGTGACCGTACCGGACTCGATCTTCGACAAATCGAGAATATCGCTGATGAGATTGAGCAGGTCGGTTCCGGCGCCGTGGATCGTTCTGGCAAACTCCACTTGCTTGCCGGTGAGGTTGCCTTCCGGATTATCGGTCAGCTGCTGGCCGAGGATCAGGATCGAATTGAGCGGCGTGCGCAGCTCGTGCGACATATTGGCGAGGAATTCCGACTTGTACTTCGACGTCAGCGCGAGCTCTGTCGCCTTCTCTTCGAGAGCGCGCCGGGCCTGCTCGATTTCCTGATTCTTGCGCTCGACTTCCACGTTACGCTCGGCGAGCTGCTGCGCCTTCTGTTCGAGCTGTTCGTTGGTCTGCTGCAGCTCTCTCTGCTGCGCCTGCAATTCGCCCGCGAGCTGCTGCGACTGCTTGAGCAGCCCTTCCGTCTGCATCGTCGCCTCGATCGAATTGAGCACGATGCCGATCGATGTCGTGAGTTGCTCGAGAAACATCGTTTGCAGCGCCGTAAACTCCTGGATCGAGGCGAGTTCGATCACCGCCTTGACCTGGTTTTCGAACAGAACGGGCAGCACGATGTTGTTTCGTGGCTTGACCTTGAACATAGCCGAGCTGATCGGGACGGCGCTCTCGGGCATTTCCGTGATCAGCATGCGGCGTTTGTCGACCGCGCACTGGCCGATGAGGCCCTCGCCGAGATTTAGCGTTCGCGGATGACCGTTCGCGCCGTCATCAGCATAGGCCGACAACAAATTGAGGCTCGGCGTCTCCTCATCGGTTTCCATCTGATAGATCACGCCCTGGTGAGCGTTGACCAGCGGAGTCAGTTCGGACAGCAGCAAACGGCCGACGGTGGTCAGGTCGCGCTGGCCCTGCAGCATGTTGGTGAACTTGGCCAGGTTGGTCTTGAGCCAATCCTGTTCGGTGTTGCGATCGGTGGTGAGCCGCAAGTTGTCGATCATCGTGTTGATGTTGTCTTTCAACTCGGCCACCTCGCCGCGCGCTTCCACCTGAATCGAGCGCGTCAAGTCGCCCTTGGTCACGGCCGTCGCCACCTCGGCGATGGCGCGCACCTGCGTGGTCAGATTGGCCGCGAGCAGATTGACGTTGCCGGTCAGGTCCTTCCAGGTACCGGCAGCGCCCGGCACGTTTGCCTGACCGCCGAGACGGCCTTCGACGCCGACTTCGCGGGCCACGGTCGTCACCTGATCGGCGAACGTCGCCAGCGTTTCGGTCATGTTGTTGATGGTTTCGGCCAGTGCCGCCACCTCGCCCTTGGATTTCACCGCGAGGTTTTGCTTGAGATCGCCGTTGGCGACGGCCGTCACGACTTTCACGATGCCGCGGACCTGCTCGGTCAGGTTGGCAGCCATCACGTTCACGGTATCGGTCAAATCCTTCCAGGTACCGGCGACGCCCGGAACCTGAGCCTGACCGCCGAGCAAACCTTCGGTGCCGACTTCGCGGGCGACACGGGTGACTTCCGAGGCGAAACCGTTGAGCTGATCGACCATCGTGTTGATGGTGTTCTTCAGCTCGAGAATTTCGCCCTTCACGTCGACCGTGATCTTGCGCGACAGGTCGCCGCGCGCCACTGCGGTCGTCACCTCGGCGATGTTGCGGACCTGGGTGGTGAGGTTGGCGGCGAGCAGATTGACGTTGTCGGTGAGGTCCTTCCAGGTGCCGGCGACGCCCGGCACTACGGCCTGACCGCCGAGCCGGCCGTCGGTGCCGACCTCGCGCGCCACGCGCGTCACTTCGGCAGCGAACGAGCGCAATTGCTCGACCATGGTGTTCAACGTGTCCTTGAGCAGCAGCATTTCGCCGCGCACGTCGACCGTGATCTTCTTCGACAGATCGCCGCCGGCGATTGCCGTCGCCACCTCGGCGATGTTGCGGACCTGCGCCGTCAAATTGGACGCCATGAAGTTGACGTTGTCGGTCAAGTCCTTCCAGGTGCCGGCGACGCCGGGCACCTGCGCCTGACCGCCGAGCTTGCCTTCGGTGCCGACCTCGCGGGCGACTCGGGTGACTTCCGAGGCGAAAGCATTGAGCTGATCCACCATCGTGTTGATGGTGTTCTTCAACTCGAGAATTTCGCCCTTCACATCGACCGTGATCTTGCGGCCGAGATCGCCGCGCGCCACGGCCGTCGTCACTTCGGCGATGTTGCGGACCTGCGCGGTCAGGTTACCCGCCATGGAGTTGACGCTGTCGGTCAAATCCTTCCAGGTGCCGGCAACGCCGGGCACGTTGGCCTGGCCGCCGAGCCGGCCTTCTGTGCCAACCTCGCGCGCGACACGCGTCACCTCGCCGGCGAAGCGGTTGAGCTGATCCACCATCGTGTTGAGCGTTTCTTTGAGCTGCAGAATTTCGCCGCGCACATCGACCGTGATCTTGCGCGACAGGTCGCCGCCGGCGATGGCCGTCGCCACTTCGGCGATGTTGCGGACCTGTCCGGTAAGGTTCGACGCCATCGAGTTGACGCTGTCGGTCAAATCCTTCCAGGTACCGCCGACGCCCGGAACGTTTGCCTGGCCGCCGAGTTTTCCTTCGGTCCCGACCTCGCGCGCCACGCGGGTCACCTCGGCGGCAAACGCATTGAGCTGATCGACCATGGTGTTGAGCGTATCCTTCAACTCCAAAATTTCGCCGCGCACGTCGACCGTGATCTTGCGCGACAAGTCACCGCGCGCCACCGCGGTCGCGACTTCGGCGATGTTGCGGACCTGCCCGGTGAGGTTCGACGCCATCGAGTTGACGCTGTCGGTGAGGTCCTTCCAGGTGCCGGCGACGCCGCGCACCAGCGCCTGGCCGCCAAGCTTGCCCTCGGTCCCGACTTCGCGCGCGACGCGTGTGACTTCGCCGGCGAATGCGTTGAGCTGATCGACCATCGTGTTGATGGTGTCCTTCAGCTCGAGAATTTCGCCGCGCACGTCGACCGTGATCTTCTTCGACAGATCGCCCGAGGCGATGGCGGTCGACACTTCGGCGATGTTGCGGACCTGCGCGGTCAAATTCGAGGCCATCGAGTTGACCGAGTCGGTCAAATCCTTCCACGTGCCTGCAACGCCGAGCACGTTGGCCTGGCCGCCGAGGCGGCCATCGGTACCGACCTCGCGCGCGACGCGCGTCACTTCGCCGGCGAATGCGTTGAGCTGATCGACCATCGTGTTGATGGTTTCCTTGAGCTGGAGAATCTCGCCGCTCACGTTCACCGTGATCTTCTTCGACAGGTCGCCGCCGGCGATGGCGGTGGCGACGTCGGCGATGTTGCGAACCTGGGCCGTCAAATTGCCGGCCATGAAGTTCACGCTGTCGGTCAAGTCCTTCCAGGTCCCGGCGACGCCTGGCACTTGTGCCTGGCCGCCGAGCTTGCCCTCGGTGCCGACCTCGCGCGCCACCCGCGTCACTTCCGAAGCGAACGCGTTGAGCTGATCGACCATCGTGTTGATCGTGTCTTTCAGTTCGAGAATTTCGCCGCGCACATCGACCGTGATCTTGCGCGACAGGTCGCCGCGTGCCACTGCGGTCGTCACATGCGCGATGTTGCGCACCTGGTCGGTGAGGTTGCCGCACATGGCGTTCACCGAGTCGGTGAGATCCTTCCAGGTCCCGGCGACGCCCGGCACGATGGCCTGGCCGCCGAGCTTGCCGTCGGTGCCAACCTCGCGCGCCACGCGCGTGACTTCCGAGGCGAACGAGCGCAGCTGATCCACCATCGTGTTGATGGCTTCCTTGAGTTGCAAAATCTCGCCACGGACGTCGACGGTGATTTTTTTCGACAGGTCGCCGTTCGCGACAGCAATGGTCACCTCGGCGATGTTGCGCACCTGAGCGGTCAAGTTCGACGCCATCGAGTTGACACTCTCGGTAAGGTCCTTCCACACGCCGGTCACGCCGCCGACTTGGGCCTGACCGCCGAGCTTGCCCTCGGTGCCGACCTCGCGGGCGACGCGCGTCACCTCGGAGGTGAACACGTTGAGCTGCTTGATCATCGTGTTGACGATCTCGGCGGAGCGCAGGAACTCGCCCTTCAGCGGACGGCCGTCGACGTCGAGCGCCACGGTGCGCAACAGGTCGCCTTGCGCCACCGCGGCGATGGCGCGGGTCACCTCCGTTGTCGGCCACAGCAGGTCGTCGATCAGTGAATTGACCGAAGATTCCATCTCGCCCCATGCGCCGTCGGCGAGGCCGAAACGCACGCGCTGGCGTGTCTGACCTTCGCGGCCGACGACCTGACCGACGCGCTCAAGCTGCCCCGCCATGCGCTGGTTGGTGGCGACGATCTCGTTGAAGGTGTCGGCGATCTTGCCCATGATCCCGACCCGATCACCGGCCATGCGAACGGAGAAATCGCCGACGCGCATCGCCTGCAGCGCGTGCAACAGTTCGGTTAGTCCCTGGGCGTCGCCATTGACGTAGTCTTGCGCGCTTTCTTGTGCATTTTGAGCGATAGCGGGGGAAATAACAGAACCGTTGGTGCTTGAAGCGCCCAGCACGTCGTCATGGGGAGGCATCGGTATCTCCGGTACCCGCAGTGTTGCGGGCGTTGCATAGGACAAGACGGCACTCGGAATTTTCGGGATTTCTGGGGATCTCGGGGCGGCCGGCCGGCGGGAACGGCGAAGCTGATCGTCGCCGATCAGAGGTAATGGGGTACGCTAAGACTGGCGGGAGCGTCTGCCACCGCAATTCCTCACAATCCCGATGAGGTGCTTTCCCCCGCACTGCCGGACCTCACCTCCTGTGCCGTGACCACAAACGCAGCCGAACGAGGAAGGTTCCAACCGAAACCATGTTCGATGGTTGAAAATTACTTGCAGTCGAGGGACCTGGGATGCCGTCACGAACCAGCGGCGGGGACACAGGATTAAATTCTCATAACCCTGGGCGTCGCCCGCTTACCGCACCGAACCGGGCGAAAGAGTTCTTCCGGATGACACCGGCGCAAATACTCGTGCGAGCGAGGTCCGCGGCGGCGCGTCGGCCTCGATGTGACCTGACGGGGGCACCAACACAGTCAGATGGCAATCCGGCATGAGCCTGCCTCATCCCGATCAAGAATCATCGCTGTGCTCCGTGGCGCGTACCGAGGGGCGCACTGCGAATTCGCCATACCACGCCCCAAGACGCGGATGGTCGCGTCGCCAATCTTCGCCCGCAAACCGAAAATCAAGGTAACCGAGGGCGCAGCCGATCGCGATGTGGCCGATGCCGAAGGGGGCGGCAGCGAGCGCGCCGGCCTCACGTTCGAGACTTTTCAGGACCGCGGCCTTGCGCATGGCGGTGCTTTGAAGATGAACTTCAGAAGGATCGGCACGTTCACGCTCGTTGCGCGCGAGCACCAGGAGATCGAGAAAGCCGTCGCCAAGCGCCTGCCGGCGCAGCGCCACGAACCGCGCTTCGCCACCGGCCGGGAAAAGCTTCGGCGCGCCGTCGAGCCCATCGAGATATTCGCAGATCACCGGCGAGTCGTAGATGACCACACCGTCATCGCGCACCAGTGTCGGAATTTTCGACAACGGATTATCCCGCATCAGCTCTGCATGGGGCTTCGTCATGGCGGCGACGGTTCGCACGCACGTGATGCGTTCGATTAATTCGCGCTCATGGGCCACGATCATGACCTTGCGCACAAACGGCGAGCGCGGCGACCAATGCAGCTTCATGGATGGTCCTTGCAATGCAATGCGGCGGCCGGATACGCGCTAATCGAGCCGCACCCCGGTCTTCAGCACCACAGGACCCCATTTGGCCTGTTCGACGAGAATGAACGCGGCGAATTGTTGCGGCGATTGCGGGTCGGGCGTGCCGTTCAGCTTATCGAATTGTTTTTTCACAGCGTCGTTGTTGAGCGCCGCGAGGGCGGCGCGGTGGAGCCGCTCCAGCACCTCGGGCGGCGTGCCGGCGGGCGCGACAAGGCCATACCAATCGTCGGACAGCACGCGCGGATATCCGACTTCGGCAGTGGTCGGCACATTCGGCAGAGCCGACGAGCGTTTATTCGATGTCAGGGCCAAGACCTTCAAGCCGCCGGATTTAACCTGTGGCAGCAAGAGCGGTATGTCCGCGACGATCATCTGGATCTGGCCACCGAGCATGTCCGTCACGGCCGGCGCAATGCCGCGATACGGGATGTGCACGATGTCGATCTTGGCTTCCTCCTTCAGCAACTCTGCGGCGAGTTGCGTGATTGAACCAAGGCCGGCCGAACCGAAGTTGATCTTGCGCGGATTCGCGCGCGCATAGGCGACAAAATCTGGCAAAGTATCGACGCCCAAGGCCGGGGTGACCACGATCGCTTCGGGGACGCGGGCCACATCCGTGATCAGAGCCAAATCCTTTTGCCAGTCGAACGGCATCTTGGCGACCATGAACGGAATTGCGGAGAGCGCCGCAGCCCCGGCGAGGCAGATCGTGTAGCCATCCGGCGGACTTTTGGCGGCGACATCGACACCGGTCAGGCCGCCGGCGCCGGCGTGGACCTCGACGAAGACCTGCTGGCCGAGTTCGGCGCTCATTCCGTTCGCCAATGCGCGGCCGAACAGATCGGCAGCCCCACCTGCAGCGAAGGTCACGATCAGCTTGATCGGCCGGTTCGGATACGGCGTCGCGGGCGATTGTGCTGTCGCCGGCGCCGAGCAGGAAAGGGCGAAGCCGATTGCCGCGATAATGGCGTGCCAGCGCATAATGCTCCTCCGCACGGTTTAGGGCCGGTGATCATTCATCGCCGCGTCAGGCAATCGTGAGCCTGAGCGGTGAGCGCTTGTCCGACACCCATTCTCCCGGCAGTATAATTGCTCGGGTGACGATGCAGCGAGAGGCAAGCGCAACTGGTGAAGCAAAATCCGAGCCGCTCGACGGCTCCCAGCAGAAACGTCCCTCCCCCGGTCCCACAGCCAGTGTCGGTAGTCACCTGCTCTCACATTGACCATCAGATATCAGCATGATCTTTTTTCTTACGACCCATCCGCTTTGGCTGTCCGGCGCAATCCTTGTCGGGCTGACCACGGTGTTGGCGTCTTTCGGTCCGTGGTTGGTTCGCCGTTATGTGTCTCTCGAACAACTGACGGAAAACAATGAGATCGCCGGGTTCAAGTTCGCCACCGTCGGCGTGCTCTACGCCGTACTGATCGCATTTGCGATCATCCTGGTATGGGAGAAGTACAGCGATGCCGAAGCAAGCGTCGTGCAGGAAGCCGGCGCCGCGGCAACGATCTATCGATTGTCTTACGGCATCGATGACAAAGCCGGCACGTTGTTGCGCCAGACGCTCAACGAATATCTCACAGTGACCATCCGGGATGATTGGCCAGCCATGGATCGCGGCGCGTTGGAGGCGCCGCGGTCCGGCCGACTGGCGCTTAATGCGGTCTATGCGGCGCTCCAGAACGCCAAAGATTCCGGCGGGCAGGCCGACGCGTTCGTCAGGGAGATATTGCGTCAGCTCGACGGCATGACGCAGGCGCGCCGGGCCAGGCTGACCGCGTCGCAAGGGGCCGTCCCCCGGGTCTTGTGGCTGGTTTTGTTCGGCGGCGCCATCTTGACCGTCATCTTCACCTTTTTCTTTGGCACGCGAAACTTGCGCGCACAGACGATCATGACGGCATTGCTGTCGATGCTCATTTTTTCGGAGCTGTTCATCATCGTTGCCATCGACCGGCCATTCTCAGGAACGGTCAAGGTTGAACCGACGGCGCTCGCGAACGTGCTCGCCGATTTCAAGCTCGGACTGGACAGCGGTTCGCAGCCGGCGTCCCAGCAACGATAACCCGGCGCTCACGGCCGATAGCACTGGGTCAAAGCAGCAAGCACCGGGCGAGACTGCACAAGCATGCGAGACTGATTGTCGCAATCGCAGCGTGTCGCACTCTGGTCTTCTCGCCGCAGTTTTGGCGTGCTCTCCAAGGCCTGGACGCAAATTCCTGCACAACGGTGTAATAACCAGTGCTTGTCCCGACTCTGTCCGCGCGGCAGTATGAGCGCGGGGACGGCGGCAAGGGGAACGCTGTCGGCCGGCTCCGCCAGGGGAACGTGGGGCACACACATGAAAACCATTCTCGTACCCACCGAGCATAATACTTCGATGCTCTCGGCGCTGGATACGGCACTGCTGCTGGCGCAAAAATTCGGCAGCTGCATCGAAGGATTTCCGTTGCGTCCGGCCGTCGCCGATCTTGTGGCGATGGATCCCGACAGCGGCCTGACCATGGTGGCGGTCAAGGAGAACGATGCCGAAATGGTCCGGCAGGCGGTCGATATGTTCCGGTCGTTCATGGAACAGCATCGCTTGCCGAAGTACGCTGACGATGCGTCGGTGCCGTCGGCAGTTTCATGGTCGTGGCTTGATACAGCGCCGAGCGGGCACGAGTTCGTCGGCAGCTACGGTCGCATCTTCGACGCCATTGTCCTGGCGCGGCCAGGCGAGGAATGGCAAAGCCCATCCATGATCACGCTTGAGTCTGCATTGTTCGAGAGCGGCCGGCCGGTCCTGATCGCGCCCCCTTCCTCGCCGCGTTCGCTCGCCACCAATGTCCTGGTCGCCTGGAACGCCAGCACCGAGCAAGCCCGCACGATGGCGTTTGCCATGCCGCTGCTTCGTCTCGCCCAGCGCGTGACAGTCTGTACCGTCGAGGGCGCGACCGTCGCAGGACCATCGGGCGAGCAAATGGCGCGCTCACTCAAGATGAACGGCATTGCCGCCGAGCCGATCATCCTCGCCCCCGGCAAGCGTAGCGCCGGCGAAACGATCCTCGCCAAGGCCGATGAACTCGGCTGCGACCTCGTCGTCAAAGGCGCCTATACGCAAAGCCGCCTGCGCCAAATGATCTTCGGCGGCACGACGCGGCATATTCTCGCCAATGCCAAGCTGCCCGTGCTGATGGCGCATTGACCGCTCAGCGCCCAGCAAAGAGACCGCCAAGAGCATCATGGCAAAAGTGGCTGTCATTGGCGCGGGCGCGGGGGGAGCGGCGGCGGTCGTTGAACTCGATGCGGCCGGACATGACGTCGCGTTCTGGGGGCGGTCGGAAACGACGATTGCGCCTTTTCGCGCGCAGGGCGGCGTCAGCTACGACGGCGTGTTCGGCTCCGGGCTCGCTCGCCCGCGTCTGATCACCACCGACCTCGCCGAAGCGACTGCCGATGCCGATGCGATTCTCGTCTGCCTGCCAACCTACGCGCACGCGGACGTCGCGCGCGCCTTGGCGCGGCTCGGCACCAGGCAACCGGTCATTCTCAACCCCGGCCACACCGGCGGCGCGCTCGAATTTCAGCAGTGCTTTCAATCGCACCATGCCGCTCCGCCGCCGATCGCCGAATTTTCCACGCTGACTTACGTCGCGCGGCAATACGCGCCGGGCAGCGTGACCGTCACCGGCAGCGCCAAAAGTGTGCGGCTTGCTTGCCTGCCGGGCGGCGAAGCTGCCAGCGCCGCGGCAAAGGCTCTATTCGCCGCCGCCAAACCGGTACCCGACGTTTTGGCCTGCGATCTTGCCAACGTGAACATGGTGCTGCACACGCCGGGCGCGGTTCTCGGCGCGGCGTGGATCGAGGCCACGCACGGCGATTTCACTTTTTACGTGCAGGGCATGACGCCCGGCGTAGCACGCGTCATGGACGCGCTCGATGCCGAACGGCTTGCTGTCGCGGCAGGCCTTCGGCCACGATCTGCCTCCCCTTATCAGCGAAATGCGCGCGATCGGAACCGTTGAGGATGTTGCGCGCGACGACGGCGATCTCGTCGCTGCGATCTCCTCAGGCGAAGCCAACAGCCGCATCAAGGCGCCCGACTCGCTCGGGCATCGCTATTATCGCGAAGATTTCGGCCACGGCCTCCTTCCGTTCATTGCGTTCGCCGACATTGCCGGGGTCGCGGTGCCGGTCGCCAACGCGCTGATGCGGATCGCGCAAACACTCACCGGCATCGATTTTGCCGCCCATGGCCGCACCGCCGCGCGGATGGGCATTGCCGGATTGGATCGGAACGGCTTATTGAAACGCGTCCGAACGCAAATCTAAGGAAAAGTGACGGGTAACTTGGCGGCGAACTTGGCGGGCAACAACATCGATTGGTCGAAATTGGTGATCGGCATGCTCGGCGGCGACAAGCGCGAGCAGGAGATCGCCCGCCGCGCCGGCGCAACCGGCGCCGACGTGCGCGCCTACGGTTTTCCGTGGCCGGACACGGATATTCCGGGCGTCAAGCACATTGCCGATCCGGCGGCGGTCTTGAAGGGCGCGCGCTTTGCGCTGTTTCCCATTCCGGGCATTTCGGCGAGCGGCGCCTTGTTCGCTCCGGCGGCGGCCGCGCCGATCATACCCGACCGCGCCATGCTCGAAGGCATGGCGCCCCGCGCGCACATCATTCTCGGCTGGGCCGACAAGAATTTGAAGGCGCATTGCGACGCGCTCTCGATCAAGCTCCACGAATACGAATGGGATCGGAGTTTGATGCTGCAAAGGACCCCGGCCATCATCGAGGGGCTCCTCAAGATCGTTATCGAGAACACCGCGACGACGATTCATAACGCGCAAGCCTGTGTCGTCGGTCAAGGCACGATCGGCGCCGTGCTGGCCCGCTATCTGGTGGCGCTCGGCGCCCACACCCACGTGGCGGCGCGCAATGCCGAACAGCGCTCGGCCGCCTATGTGGCCGGTGCGACGCCGCATCGTCTCGACGAACTGCCGCAGCTTGCGCCGCAACTCGACCTTCTGTTCTCGACGGTGCCGACCCGCGTCGTCGGCGAAGACGTGCTATCACGCATGAAGCCTTCGGCATTTGTCGCTGACCTTGCGGCGCCGCCGGGCGGCGTCGACTTCGATGCCGCCAAGCGCCTCGGCATCACCGCGGTGTGGGCGCGCGGCCTCGGCAGCCGGGCGCCGATTACCGTCGGAGGCAGCCAATGGGGCGGCATTCGCGAGCGCATCGAAAAGATACTGCAGGAGGAGCCGTGATATGCCTGTCGTGACAGTACAAATGTGGACCGGCCGGACGTCGCAGCAGAAGCGCGCGCTGGTGCGTGCAATCACCGATGCCATGGTCGAACACGCCGGCGCCAAGCCCACCAATCTTCACGTCATTATTCAGGAAGTGCCGAAAGAGAACTGGGCGCTTGCCGGCGTGATGGGAGACGAAAGGAAGGATTGAACATGACCGACACCGCAACGATGGCCAGCGACACGACCGGGGCAGCAACCGAGTTCGCCCACATGCTGCTCAAAGTCTCCGACATCGAACGCTCGAAGAAATTTTATGTCGACCTGCTCGGCTTCAAGGTGCGACAGGCAAAGCCACTCGCCGACGGGCGGCCGTTCGTGCCGTTTTTGCAGGGTCTCGCGCTGACCTCCGGCGGGCCGCTATCGTCGCCGCAGATTGATCACATCGCCTTCAAGGCCACGGACGTGCCCGCGATCGCCAAGCGGCTCAAGGCGGCGAATGTGAAGTTCGATCGCGATCTGCACGACGGCCTCTACGGCCTGACGATCTATGTCTTCGATCCGGACGGCAACATGATCGAGCTTTACGACGAAACCGCGAAAATGCCGTAAGCTGCGCGAAACCCCGCTGGGCTTGGCATTTGTCGTCCGTCTACCAAACGCTTGCACCCCTCGCCGAAGCGCTGCTGCGCGTCTCAGTCGGTCTCGCGTTGGTGCCGCACGGGCTGCGCAACACATTCGGATTCTTTCCGAACACCGGTGTGCGGGCCCACAATCTCAAGCAGCTCGCAGCGCAACTCGACGGTGACGGTTATCGGCCGGGATCGTTCTGGGCGCCGGCGATCTCGATCACCCAGCTTGTCGGCGGACCGCTTCTTGCCCTTGGATTGTTCACTCGGCCGGTCGCCGCGATCGTCCTTATCTTTCTTATAGTGGCGGATTTCGAGCGGTGGCGGGTCGGCAAGTATTTTTGGAACCAGCTTGGCCTCGAATACACGCTGATGTGGACGATCGCGACGTTCACCGTGCTCGTTCATGGCGGCGGACCTTATTCACTCGACCGCCTCTTCGGTTTGGAATTTTGACCGCCACGCCCGCATGTTGTACCTGCCGCACGAGCTTGTAGGGAGCCGCTCATGGCCTTTGTCGACGCCAACGGCGTAAGTCTGCATTACGAGACGGCCGGCGCGCGCGGACCCGCCGTGGTGCTGATGCATGAGCTTGGCGGCACGCTGAACTCGTGGGACGCGGTCGCGCCGCGACTGGCCGCTCGCTACCGCGTGTTGCGCTATGACCAGCGCGGCTCCGGGCTCTCGGAAAAAGTCCGGCAGGAGTTCACCAACGACATGCTGGTCGAGGATTTCGAGGCATTGGCGAAAAGCGTCGCGCTCGATCCGCCCTATCATTTCGTCACCGTCGCCGCCGCCGCGACGCAATCGCTGCGCTTCCTGGAGAAGTACCCTGATCGCGTCGGCGCACTCGTCTTGTGCAACCCGGCGCCGGGTGTCGACCCGAGCCGCGCGGCGGCGCTCGACGAGCGCGCCGCATTCGCGATGCGCGAAGGCATGCGGGCGTCGCTACCGACCACGCTCGCCCTCTCCTACCCGCCCCACCTCGGCGAGCGTGCCGCCTATGAGGCTTATCTGGGCCGGTATCTTGCCAACGATCCGGTGTGTTTCGGGTTTGCCTTCCGGGCGCTCGCGCGGACCAACATGTTGCACATGCTGCCGCAAATCCGATGCCCCGCCATGGTCGTCGCCGGCCGCCATGACACCGTTCGTCCGCACGCGGGGACGGCCGAACTCGCCAAGAAAATTCCCGGCGCGCGCTTCGAGTTGATCGAAGCCGGCCACTTCATGCCGACGCAGGGGCCGGAGCCGCTCCTCGCGCTGCTCGAAGACTTTCTGCCGAAGTGAAAGCAAACAACGTGGAAACGCCATGAAGATCAAAGCGAACGGCATCGACATCAATTATCAGATCGACGGGCCGGAAGGCGCGCCGTGGCTGGTATTCAGCAATTCGCTCGCCACTACCATCGCCATGTGGGATGAACAGGCCGCCGCGCTGAAAACTGCGTTTCGCGTTTTGCGCTACGACCAGCGCGGCCATGGCGGCACGGATGCTCCGGCGGGCCGCTATTCGTTCGCTACGCTTCTCGCCGACGCCATGGCGCTGCTCGACGCTCTCTCGATCAAGAAGGCGCACTTCGCCGGCCTCTCGATGGGTGGCGCGACCGCTCTCGGTCTCGGCGAGCGCCATCCCGACCGTTTCGATCGCATCATCGTCTGCGACTCGCCCTGCCAATCGACCCCGCAGAGCAGCCAGCAATGGGAAGAGCGCATCGCGGTTGCGCAGAAACAGGGCATCGAAGTCCTGGTTGAGCCGACGATCGGCCGCTGGTTTCCAGCCGAGACCGTGGCAAAAAGCCCGCCCCACTTGGACAAAGTGCGCGCGATGATCCGAAACACTCCGGTGAATGGCTTTATTGGTTGCGCTGCAGCATTGGCTGACCACGACTATGCCACCGCAGCCGCCACGGTGAAGTCCCCGGTGCTGTTCATGGTCGGGGAAAAGGACGGGGCCACTCCCGCCGCCATGCGCAAACTTCACGAGAAGGTTAGCGGCTCGCGCTTCGTCGAGCTGCCTGGCGCAGGCCATATCTCCAACATGGATCGGCCGGCTGAATTCACGCGTGCCGTTCGCGAATTCCTTGCGGCAGACTGAAAGCCGGCAGCCGTTCCCGGTCCGTCAAGTAGCGTTGCCTCGCTATGCCTTTTCCGTGGGGCACGCATCGCGCCGCGCCACTCGGACGCCTTTGCAAACGTCCAGTGGAGCCACTATACCTCCCGTAAAGTCCTGGAATTGGCGTGCTCCCGCATTCCAAGATCGCCAGGCCGTATTATCAAATAGGGACGTCATCGGCCCCAAATAGGAGAAAACGTCATGGCCACGGTCACAATGAAGGCCCCTGCTCCCGGCGGGCTTTCCAACAAAGCGCGCGAATTGATGGAGGCCATCAATACCGAAGCGGGTAAGCATAACGTCTGGGTTCGCACCCAGGCCAATGCGCCGGCGCAGCGGCCGTGGTTCAGCGAAACGAGCGGCGAAGGCTCCGGCCAACTCGCCAGCGGCCGGGTCGCCGCCAACCAGATGAAGACCGTTCCCTTCATGTGGAAGTGGAACGAATACAACGGCTACCTCAAGCAGATCTCCGAGATCGCCACCAAAGCCGATGTCTCGCCGATCGAATTCGCCGACCGCCAGAGCATCCTCCTGCTCAATCCCGGACTGAACGGCCGGCTGCAGGTCACTAATACGATCCGCTGCGCCATCTCGATCTACAATCCCGGCGACGTCGCTCCCGTGCATCTGCATTCGCCAAACGCGAGCCGCACCATCCTTTCCAAAAAGGGCGGCTACACTGTCATCGAAGGCGAGCGTTGCACCGCCAATCGCGGTGATCTCATCCTCACGCCGAACGGCACTTGGCACGATCATGGCAACGATTCCGATGAGCCGGTCGTTTGGATCGATACGCTCGACTGGCCGCTGATGGAATTCCTCGACGCCGCCTGGGTCGATCACAACATGCCTGGCGCCCAAGGCAACACCAACGTCCAGGCCGTCACCGCGAGCGAGGGCTACTCGCGCCACATGTACGGCCATGGCGGCATCAAGCCGGCCTTCGTCAGCCACCAGCGTGGCGTCGGCCACTCTCCGGCGCCGCTGTTCCACTATCGGGGCTCCGACGTGCTCGAAATGCTGCATAGCCTGCGCAAGGAAAAAGGCGATCCGTACGAAGGCATCAAGGTCAGCTTCGTCAACCCGGTCACCGGCGAGCCGGTGTTCAAGACGCTCAACTATTCGGCCCAGTTGCTGCGCCCCGGCGAAGAGACCGAATTCAAGCGCGAGACTGCCGGCACCTATTATGTCTGTATCGAGGGCACCGGAGCGACCGAAGTCGGCGGCAAGCGCTTCGAATGGGGCCACAACGATCTGTTCGTCGTGCCGAACTTCCTATGGCGGCGCCATATCAATACCGGCAAGACCGACGCCGTGATCTATTCAGTGTCGGATGCCGCGCTGATGCAGAACATCGGGCAGTACTACGCCCAGGGCCGCGCCAAGAACGGCAAGGTGACCGAACTCGTTCAGTAACCGGAAAAATCGGCGAATTTGATCTGATCGGAGCGCGGCCAATCGCGCTCCGATTTTTTATTGTGGCATATCGCCAAACAAAAGAGCCGGCACAAGTGCCGGCTCTTTGCTGAGAGTATCTCATACCCGCCGCGACAATTCCCGACCTGTCATGCTCCGCCAACGGGTCCGGCCCGGAGTGGCCGGCCCGATGACAGGCTCCGGCGGTTGGCCACCGACTCGTGCCACTGTCATCATCCGCGAAGGCGGATGATCCAGTAATCATTGAGCGACATTGAACGCTGGGAGTACTGGATGCTCCGCAGCCTGATCAGGCCGCTCCCTTCAGGTGCTTGTTGCATTCGCTGTAATAGCCGCCGCCTTTCTGAATCCACTTCAGCCCGCCGTTGCCATTGCTGGCCTTGTTGGCCTCATACTGGTCGCGGCAGGTGAGCATGCGCGCCTTGCCTGCCTTGTCGCTGGAATATTTGGATGACACTGCGCTTGGGAAAACTGCGCTGCCGGTTGCGGCTGGCGCCGGAGCAGCAGCCGGTGCGGCGGCTGGAGTAGCCGCTGGCGCGGCGGAAGCCTCAGAGCCACATTGCGCCTTGCGGAAATCATTCCATTTCATGCCGTTAAGCGTTCCGGCATCTTTGGCCGCTTTGTATTTGGCGCTGCACTCTTTCGTCGTCAGCGCGTGCGCAGAATTACTCTGCAAAGCGACGGCCGCAAGCACCGCGGCCGCACATATGGCAACGTATCGCATCGTCAGTTCTCCTGTGTCTGTACGCCCTACCCTTGCTTACTCGCCAGCACGCCCGACGCTAAATCGACCGCGCCATTTCCTGTTCGGTCGGCACCCGTCCGTCAGGCGTCAACTGGTTGACCACTTCCGGCAAATTCTGGCTCAGACCTTCCAACAAGTCCTGGCGCGACATCCCCGAATGCGCCATCAGCGCGCTGATCTGATCGGCTCCAAGCGCCTTGGCGATATCATCGGACGAAATCGCCTTGTTGGGCCCGGTGCCGACCCACGACTTGGCAACGTCACCCTGACCGGACTGCTGCAATTGCTTGAGCAAGTCGTTGAGGCCGCCGCTTAGCACGCTCCCCGCGGCGCCGCCCGCGAGCAAACCGCCCAATCCGCCCTTGAGAAGGCCACCAAGACCGCCGGCGGTCGTGCCCTGATTTGGAACCGACGGGGCGGGAGGGACCGGCTGGGCCGGAGCGGTACCCGACTGGCCGGTGAAGCTTTTCAACGCCTTGTAAGCAAGCAGGCCGAGGATCGCCATGGTGATCGGCGACATGCCTCCACCGCTGCCGCTGCCGGGATTGCGTTGACCGCGCGGTCCATTTTGCATCCCGTTGAGAACATCGATCAGGCCCATGATCAGTCTCCCTGAAACGTTACGTCACACTATTCCCGCCTACAAATGTGTCACGTGAATATGGTCAAATTTTTTCGATTCAAGCTCTCACACTTTTCGACTAAAGGCGGATGAAATCACGCCGCCCGCTTCCCGCGCTTGAGCTCCATGCTCAAACCGCGCTTCGCACGATCCTAAAAAGACAGGCGCGGTTCGGCAAGATCGTGGGCGAACAAAATCGAAGAACGTGCGTTAACAGTGCTGCGCGGCAGCACTGCTTCATGCAAGACCTCGGCCACGGCGGGTCGAGATAGTAGTTCTAAGACTTCACTTCTTGGGCGCGTGATCGTGCTGATGGCCGATCCTGTCGCCGCAGCCGGCGCGCGTTGCCCAGTATTCCCAGGCCCGCCAGGTCTCCGGAGCATCCGGCTTGTAGCCTGCGGCACGCGCGGCGATCTCGCCCTTGGACAGCGGCTTCGGCTTGCCACCCATGCGCATGGCATTCATCTGAACGCGCGCGTTTCGCGGCAGATAGATCGACAACCGCACGACCTCGATGATCGAGCGCGCTGCCGACGCAAAGCCGTGACCGCGCATCAGTGCGACGTTGCCCTTGGCCATGCATTTCGCCAGATCGCGGCCCTGCGCCATGTTGGTGACCAGCAGATTGGTGTCGCCGAATTTTTTGCGAATGTCCCACACCGGCACCTTGCCGCCGATGAAGCTGCCGGAATGGATGACCGGCTCCAACGGCTTATCGACGATGCCGAACGGCAGCGTATCCTCGGCATGGGCGTGAACGACGGCCATCACGTCGGGCCGCGCTTCGAAAACCGCGGCGTGAATGAAACGCTCGAGGTACGGCTGGCGCTTGTCACTGACCGGCTCGCCCTCCTGATCGAACTCGATCAGGTCGTGACGCTCGACCAATTCCGGCGCCAGCGAGCGTGCCAGGAAGAAGCGCTTCGGATTGTCGGGATGGCGAACGCTGATGTGGCCGTAGGCGTCGACCACGTCTTCGTTGGAAAGGATACGGTTGGCGACGACGAGGTCGCGAAGAAGATCATCAAGCTGGCTCATGTCGGTTCTTCCGGTTTGGAGGTTCTGAAAAAAACAGCCGCCTGCCGGCGGCCGATGTGGATCAGCCAAATGTCGGGACGAACAGATCGTCGACTTTGACCGGCGTGGTGATCAATCCGAGCGTCTGCTGATATTTTACCAGAGCTTCGAGTGTCTGGCGGTTGGGCTCGAGGCCGTAGGGCCACGGGTCGCCCTTGAAAACCTCCCAGATGTCGTCGATCTCGCGCATCAGGTAGGGCGTCATGTAGCGAACGGCGCGCAGGTTGAACAATTTCTCCAGCGCGATCTTTTTCGATTTTACGAACGCATCGTAGAGGCTCGTGGCGACGAACGGGTAGCGCTCGTAGACGCTCTTCTTGATCGCGACGAGATGCATGATCGGGTAGATTCTCTTCTGCTTGTACAGGTTCGTGTCGACCTCGACGTAATTCGGGAACAGCCGCGCGATATCGGGATTGGTGCGAATCTCGTCGGGCAGACTGGTGCCAAGCGTTGCGTCGATCTTGCCGTCCGCGAGCAACTGACCGAGTGTCTTGTTGGTCTTGTTGTTCTCGATCGAAATCTGTTTGAGCAGCGGCAACACGGTCGGAGCGCCATGGGCGCCTTCCGAATTCATGGCGCCCTGCACCCAGTGAATCTTCGTCAGATCGACGCCGAACTCGTGATGCAGAATGCCGTTGATGAAGATCGCCGCCGTCATCGTATAGAGCGGCACGCCAACACGCTTGCCTTCCAGATCCTTCGGCGACTTGATTCCCGACTTGCGATTGATCGCGATGAAGCCCATGCGAAACGCGATCGAGGGGAACACCGGAATGGCGACGAACGGGCACTCCCTACGGGCAAAGCGCTGGGTGAATTCCGAGCTGGAATATTCGGCGACGTCGAACTCCTGCCCGCCGGACATGCGGTCGAAAATCGGACGCGGCTGATCGATGGCGATGAAATTGAGGTCGATGCCGGCGGGCTTGACCTCGCCGGTGTATAGGGGCTGCATTCGGTCATAGAGGCCGCACGCAAACGAAAGCTGTAACTTCGGCATGGGCTGGCGATCCTCCGTTCTGTTTGTGAGCGGCTTTAGCGTTAGCATTAAGCCGCAAGCGCCGGAAGCCCGTTACCCCGCCTGGACCGCCTCGTAGATATCCTCCTCCTGCGCCGTGTGAATTCGCACCAGGGCCTCGATCAATTCAATCGCCCGTTGGGCGTCGCGAATGAGGTAGCGATCGACGGGTGTTGACGGCATCTCTGCCACCAGCCGGGCGAGCAGGCGTGCGAGATGCAGAATTTCGCGGTGCGCGCGGCTCATCGCAGACAGGCCGTGGCTGTCGGCCAGGACCTTCGCCAGCCTGGGATAGACGTTGCCCTCGTCGTCGCGCTCATGCGTCACGACCTGCTGCTGCACCAAGTCGTTTGCCTCTTCGATGAGAGGCGGCGCGGTTTCGGATGATGCGTCATCGAGCCGGTCAGCGATCGAGCGCAGGCGATCGAGAGTATGGCCGAGCGCAACATGATCATGATGCAAGGCGCGGCCCGCGCCGCCGGGGATCGTACGGGTCGCGCGCCGATGTGCCGGCTGCAGTGCGCGCAAGGCGTTGAGAATGACCGCAACGTCGATGACCTCCTGCAGCAAGGCCGCCGGCACCGGCGCAATGAAGCCGAACATGGCGGCCAGCATCGCCAAACCCGACAAGCTCATGCCGGCGACAATGCTTTCGACCGCGATGCGGCGGGCGCGCTGGCCGATCACGATGGCATCGCTGACGCGATCGAGGCGGTCGGCGAGGATGACGACGTCCGCCGCCTGGGACGAGGCGCTGGCGCCGCGCGCGCCCATCGCGATGCCCACGTCGGCGGCCGCCAAAGCCGGGGCATCATTGATGCCGTCGCCGACCATGACGGTCGGATGAAGCCGCTGTTCGGTCCGGACGGCATCGACCTTATCGGCCGGCGTGCGATCGGCCAGCACGACATCGAGATCAAGAGCAGCACCGATCGTCTCCGCGGCTACGGCGTGGTCGCCGGTCACCATGCCGATCCGAGCGACGCCCGCGGTCCGCAACATGCGGATCGCTTGCGGGGTCTCGGCGCGCAATTCATCGGCCAGAAGCAGCGCGCCGATCGGGCGGTCATCGACGGCGACGAAAACCGCCAGCGCCGATCGCCACGACGCTCGGCGGATGGCGCGCAACGCCCATTCCTCGGGCTGCCGGTGCGCATAGATCAAGTCGCGAGAGCCGGCGCTGATACGCTGGCCGTCGACGAGGCCAGACACTCCGGACCCCATGGACTCGTGGACATCGCGCGGCATCGGCAGCGGCAGGCCGCGATCGAGCGCCGCCTGGACGATGGCTCCGGCCAGCACGTGGTGCGATGCCTGTTCGAGCGCCGCCCCAAGCCGCAGCACGCGATCGGGCTGTTCGCCGGGCGCGACCTCGATCGAGAGAAGCCGCGCGCCACCAACCGTCAGCGTCCCAGTCTTGTCGAACAACACGGTATGGGCGCGCGCCAGCGCTTCGATCGGGCCGCCACCTTTGATGAGAATGCCCCGTCGCGCCGCCTGCGCGACGCCGGCGATGAAGGCGACGGGTGCAGCCAGGATCAGAGGACAAGGTGTCGCCGCGACCAGCACAGCGAGGCTGCGAATGACGTCGCCCGAAATCAGCCAGGCGATCCCGGCGATCACAACGGTAACCGGCAGGAAGATGAGCGCGTAGCGGTCCGCGAGCCGTACGAACGGCGCCTTGGCGGTCTGTGCCGCGGTGACGAGCCGCAGGATGCCCGCATAGGTGCTTTCGCCGGCGGACGACGATGCGATCATTTCGAAGGCTTCGCCGGTGTTGAGCGTGCCGCTAAAGACCGTTTCGCCCTGCGCCTTACTCACCGGAATGGGCTCGCCAGTCAGCGCCGATTCATCGATCGTCGCCGACGCCGAACGCACGAAGCCATCGACCGGAATGACCTCGCCGCCGCGAACCAGGATTACATCCCCGATCGCGACGGCATCCACCGCGATATCTTCGATGCTGTGGTCGAGGCGGCGATGCGCGACGCGCGGCGCCCGATCGACCAGTGAACGCAGGTTATGTTCGGCACGCGCGACCGCGAAATCCTCAAGCGCGTTGCCACCCGCATACATGAGCGCAACGACGGCGCCCGCGAGCGGCTGGCCAAGCAACAACGCGGCTGTCATCGATAGCAGTGCGATGGCATCCACGCCGAAACGGCCGGCGGCGAGATCACGAACAATGGAAAATGCGAGAGCCGGCGATGACCGGAACCGTTGCCGCCGTCCAGCATAGGGCGGCAATGCGGGAATAGCCGGCGGCGTGCGCGGCGACGCCTGCCGCCAGACCGACGACCGCAATGACGATCAGCGAACGCTGCAGCAGGCGTTGCATGTCGATAGCTTTGGACATTTGTGCAAAGCTGGCAAAAAAAGCGCACCGATGGCTTGAGCGAAATCAAATGCCCCGGTGCTCGTCGATTGCCGCCGGGGAACCGGACGACGCGGAATCACTGGCGTGAGACTATGGGATTTTGCAGGTGCTTTATGAACGTAGGGACGAGCATCTGACCGTCGGCGTCAATTCTTCGACGAAGCGATTTGCTGATTCAGCCAAGCGAGGTCCTGCTTCCATTCCGGGGTGTCCGGATGCTGGGCAATCAATTGCACAATAATGGCCTTGGCGGCAGCGAGTTCTGCGCGGGCTCTCGGCGCCTGGTTTGCTTTTGTATAGACCCTCGCGAGGCTTACATGAGCCAAGGACAGATCGCGTTGCCATTCGGTATTGCCCGGATCGGACTTGACCAGACGGTCGACGATGAGAAGGCCCGCCTGATAAGAGCTCAACGCAGCGGCCAGATCGCCTTGCGCCATTTGCACGTCGCCGACGTCGTTATGCGCAACCGCGAGGTCGCTCTGCGCCAAGCTGTTGCCGGGATCGGCCTTCGCCAGCTGGTCAAAGATCGAAAAGCCCGACTGTGTGGAGATCAGTGCAGCGGACCAATCGCCCATGGCGACCTGGACCTCGCCGACCTTGTTGTACGCAGCCGCCAGATCACGCTGCCAGCCGCCATTGCCGGGATCGGACTTCGCCAGACGCTGGGCGATCGCAAGGCCCGCCTGGTACGAACTCAGCGCCGCCGGCAGGTTGTTTTGCTGCACCTGCGCGTCGCCCACTCTGTCGTACGATAGGGACAGGTCGCGCTGCCATCTGACGTTGCCGGGATTGGATTTTGCCAGGCGGTCCGCGATTGCGAGCGCCGCCTGATACGAACTAAGCGCGGCAGGCAGGCTGCCCTGCGCGAGCTGCACATCTCCGATATTGTTGTACGAAAGCTCGAGGTCGCGCTGCCGATCGTTATCCCCGGAAACGGCACTCGCCAGGCGCTGGAAAATCGCGAAGCCCGCCTGATAGGAAGCGAGCGCGGCGGGCAGATTGCCGAGCGGCACTTCGACGTCACCGATCTTGTTGTAGGAAAGTGCGAGTTCGCGTTGCCAGAGCACGCTGCCGGGATCAGCGGTGGCCAAGCGGCCAGCAAGGTCCTTTGCAGCCTGATAGGTCGCGAGCGCCGCCTGCAAGCTGCCGCGTTGATTCTGAATATCTCCCGTGCCGAGTTGCGCGCCAAGAAGTGCCGCGTCGTCGGTTGCCGGATTGGCTGCCGCGATCACCTGTGCGTAAGCGGCCTGCGCCGCATCGAGCCGTCCGGCGTCCTGCTGATACCAGCCGTTCCAATACATGCCCAACATATCGGAGGGGTCGAGCTTTGCCGCCTGCGCGTAATAATCCCGTGCACGCGCAGGATCGGAGACAGCTGCGATCGAAGCCAGATTCCGGTACGCCGCGGCCGCGCCTTTGGCGTCGTTGGCGGCGCGCTTCGCCTTGTCCTCGGCCACGGCGCGCAACAGCGGCTCCGCTTCGGCCGGCTTGCCGGCCTGGAGCAATGCGAGCGCCTGCGCGTAGCGCGGATCGGCCGCGGCACCTTCCGCGATGGCGGTGATCGCTTGCGTCAGGCTTGCCCTGGCGCCCGGAACCGCCGCCAGCGCCGGACTGACCAAACTATATTTGTCGACCAAGGCCGAGATATCCGCCAACGTCTGTTGCTGCTGGCGGGATTGCCAATAGAGGCCGCCTCCCACAACGACCAATGCGGCAATCACGACTGCGATGGCCACGCGCAGCCGGTTCTGCCGCCGCCGCTCGCGCTCAGCGCGGCGGTAAACATCGTCGGGCGGGAGTCCGAGAAGCCGCGCAATCACTTTGGCAAGCGCCAGATCGAAGCCGTCGCCAGTTTCGCGCAGGTCCGCCGCCAGTACGTCGATGGGCGTATCGGTAACCGCGCCATCCGGGGTCAGGGCGAAGCGCAACGCCGGCGGAAAACACTCCGTTTCCGGATCACCCGTCTCGCCGGCGACGATCAGCGGGATCAGCGGCCGGTCGGGGTGGCGCGACTTGAACAGCCGCACCTCCTCGTTGGCAAATTTGCTGCGCGCCGCATGCGGCGACGCGAGCAGGATCAGCGCCGCCGAATCATCGAGGGCGACGCCGGTCTCCAGCCCAAGTTCGGAGCCCGCTTCGAAATCGTTGCGGTCGCGGAAGATCGGCCGTAACGATTTCGGTATCGGTCCCGTCGATGTAACCCGGCCGATCAGATCCTTATCGATGTGAAAGTCTTCGAGACGGCGATGCACGCGCTGGGCGACACCGGTATCGGCGTGGCTGTAGGAGAGAAACGCGCGGTACTTAAGCGAAGCAGTCGGCACGCATTTCCTCCACCGGCACCCGCGATGTCATTTGATCCGGCGAGATATTAGCAAAGAGACGGCGTCCGAAGACCAGGTTTTGTCAGTCACGCTTCCCCGAACCTGGTTTTCTCAACGCGGTGTCACGTTACCTGGGATTCACACGAACGGTTTTGCGGCCAAGTCGGCCCCGGACATCGCGGCCATCGACAATACGTGTCAAACGCGCGGATGCTTTATCGACCGTTGCCCTCAGAGGATTGGGATCAGCAGTCGTCCTGGCGGCTTGTTCACCAATTTCAAAATGTATTGCTGAATTGCGGCGCGTTGGATTCAGGACGAAGGCGACGCATCCGGCCTGCGCCTGGAACGAATCGGCTGTGGTTAACAAAGCGCCTCGGCGTTGTCTCAGACTGCCGAGCAAAACCTTTGCGCGCTCTTGAGAGCCGCCGACTACGCTACCGATTATGTCGGAAGGGCATGATCGGATAGGCGTTTCAAGCATCGGCGTTCAAAGCATCGTGCCGACGGCAGGCACGTCACGCCGGGTTACCAAGCGCAACCCGGAGGATGATCACAACGCTGACGAAGCCCGCACCGAATCCGATGATGCGGCGCCATCGTCGCCCCCGCCAGGCACCGGCAGGTTGGTGGACAAGACGGTTTAGGGCGTGAACTCCTAAAGACGGTCGCCTCAGCTGCGCTTGGCTTGCCGCGGCGGCAACTTCGAGAAGGCCGAGCCGGCAGCACCCAGACGCACCGGAGCAAATTGCGCCTTGCCGCCGTCGCCGTCGTCGCGCCCGATCGCCATGATCGCGGTACCCATGGCCACACTGCCGAACGTGATCAGAAATCCGAATAGCAGCAGTCCCACCGCCAACGCGGGCGTACGGTCGCCGAGGATAAGCGTGCGCAACTCATACGGATTGAGCACGAACAGCCCGCCGAGCATCAGGATGGCGGCGCTTGCGCCGATCGCGAGGTTGATTGCGAGAAGTCGCCACAGCGACTGGCGAAGTAGGTTCATGAGGCGTGCTCGTGCTTGCGACCGCAATAGTCTCTTGTTTATTGCCGCCAAACAGCGCCAAAAGGCCACATCGCACCGCCTTCCTCGCACCACAGCAATCGATGTAGTTTAACGCGCAACTCGGCTGCCGAGAATGCCGAATATGGGAGGATTTATGAAGCTTCCGCGCCGCCGATTTTTGCATGTGGCAGCAAGTGCCGCCATGCTCCCTGCCCTCTCCCGCATCGCTTCGGCGGCATCCTATCCGACGCGCCCCGTGACCATCATTGTGCCGGTTCCACCCGGCGGCGCGCTCGACATCCTCGCACGCCTGATGGGCCAGTGGCTTTCGCAGCGTATGGGGCAGCCGTTCGTGATTGAGAACCGGCCGGGCGGGGGCACCAACATCGGCGTGGACGTGGTCGTGCGCGCCCCCGCGGACGGCTACACGCTTCTTCTGATTCCCGGATCGGTGACGGCGAACGCAACGCTCTACACGAAGCTCAACTTCAACTTCATCCGCGACATCGCTCCGATCGCGATGATCAGCAGCCTGCCCCTCGTCATGGAGATCAATCTATCGATTCCGGCCAAGACGGTTCCTGAGTTTGTCGCCTGGGCAAAGGCCAATCCGGGCAAGGTCAGCATGGCGTCCGGCGGCACGGGAAGCACCTCCCATATCGGGGGCGAGCTTTTCAAGATGATGACCGGTATCGATATGGTCCATGTGCCTTATCACGGCGGCGCGCCCGCACTCACCGACCTGATGGGCGGCCAAGTGCAGGTCTATTTCAGCCCGTTGCCCGAATCGCTTGCCGCTATCAAAGGCGGCAAGGTGCGCGCGCTGGCAGTGACCACCGCGACGCGGTCGGCGGCGCTGCCGGACGTGCCGACCATCGCCGAATCCATTCCAGGTTTCGAGGCAAGTACGTGGCAAGGGATCGGCGCGCCAAAAAACACGCCGCCCGAAATCATCACGAGCCTCAACAAGGAAATCAACGCTGCTCTCGTCGATCCTAAGATCAAGGAGCGTCTCGCAGACCTCGGTAGCGTACCGATGCCGATGTCGCCCGCCGAGTTTGAGAAATACATCGTCGACGAAACTGCCAAGTGGGCCAAGGTGATCCATGACGCCAACATCCCGCTGCAGTGATCATGATCGGCGCGCGCCGAAATCTTTCACGTATTCCCATTTAGGTAATCCGGTGAGGCGAATGGCCTTGCGCGATTAACAGTCGCGTCACGAAGCCGCCATAACCGTTCCGTAACAACTTGAGAATCACCAGAAAGGTGGCGAGATGGACAAGAAGATTGCCGGTTTGCTTGGAGCAGCTGCAGCCTTGACGACTGTCGGCAGCGCCCATGCTACTTCGACGCCAAGCGTCGAACTTACGCCTGCGAAAAGTTACAGCGACCTGCTCGAGCCGATTCCGAATGCTTTGGCCGCGCTGATTGCGGACGACGCGCGTCTCGCCACGATGCCGACGCCGGCGGAAACCAAGGTGGCGCAGCACCATCATCACCACCATCATCATCACCACCACCATGGATTTTACGGCGGCGGTGTCGTGGCTGCTCCGCCGGTCTATGGCTACGGACCACCGGGGCCCTGCTATTGGACGTTGGGTAAGCCGGTTTGGAATGGGGGCGCCTGGGTTCGGCCGCGCGTCAAGGTCTGTCGATAAGAGCCTGCGCTCGCAAAGCTCCGGCGGAACACGCCATAGTTTTTATTTTGCTGGGAACGACGGCACCGCCTCGAGCGCGGTGCCTTTTTGCTTAGCATCAGGATGCTGAAATGACCCCTGCGCCCTAGACTAATGCAATTCCTTACGTAAAACTTTTCCGATGTTGCTCTTCGGTAATTGCTCGAGAAATTCGATGATGCGCGGCACCTTATAGTTCACCAGGCGGGCGCGCAGAAATTTGGTGAGTTCCGCTTGGCTCAGCGCCTCATCCCGCTTGACGACGAAGAGCTTCACAGCCTGCCCGGTGTGATCGTCCGGCACCCCGATGACCGCTGCTTCGCGCACCTCGGGATGCAGCATGGCGATGTCTTCCACTTCGTTCGGAAAGACCTTGAAGCCGGACACGATGATCATGTCCTTCTTGCGATCGAGAAGTTTCAGATACCCCTGCGGATCGAGCACGCCGATGTCGCCGGTGCGCAGCCAGCCATCAGCCGTGAGAATGCCTTTCGTTTCCTCGGGACGCTCCCAATAGCCCTGCATGACCTGCGGGCCGCGAACCCACACCTCGCCTTGTTCGCCGACGGCGAGAACCTTGCCGATGCTGTCGCGGATCGTCACTTCGGTCGATGGAACCGGCAGACCGACAGTCCCAAGCCTCGGGTTCGCAACAGGGTTGATGCAGACGACCGGCGAAGCTTCGGTAAGACCGTAGCCTTCGACCAGAGCGATGCCGGTGAGCTCGCGCCACCGGCGTGCGACGTCAGTCTGGATGGCCGCACCGCCACCGATCGCCACGCGCAGCGTGCTGAAATCCAATGCGGCAAAGTCGGGCGCATGAAGCAGCGCGTTGAACAGCGTATTGACGCCGGATATGGCAGTGATCCGAGCGTGGCGGAAGGTGCGAATGAGGCGATGAAGATCGCGCGGATCGGGAATAAGCACATTCATTCCGCCGATCATCGCAAACGTCAGGAGGTTCGCCGTCAGCGAGAAGATGTGATAAAGTGGCAACGGCGTCAGCACTCGCTCGTCGTCGTGAACGTCCGACCGGGTCCACGCCGAGCACTGCAGCGTGTTGGCGATCAGATTGCGGTGGGTCAGCATTGCGCCTTTCGGCACGCCCGTCGTTCCCCCGGTATATTGCAGCAGTGCGACCGCCATGGCCGGCGTGTCCGCATCCACGTATCGCTCGCCGGGCGCGCGGTCGCACGCGTCCTGCAACATGGTGAAGGTTTCGAAGTTCCACGCCGGCACCGCGTGGGCGATGTAGGAGTTCGCGAAGTTGAAGGCCCACCGCTTGAGCAGCGGCACAAAATCGCCGAGCCGCGCCACGACGACGTGGCGGATATCCGTATCGCCGATGACCTCAGCGAGCTTATGGGCGAAGTTCTCCATGATCACGATTGCGACGGCGCCGCAATCCGCTAGCTGCTCCTTGAGTTCGCGCGGCGTGTAGAGCGGATTGAAGTTGACGGCGATGAGGCCGGCGCGGAGCACGCCGAGAAAGGCGACGGGATATGCGAGCATGTTCGGCAGCATGATGGCGACGCGGTCGCCCGGCCGGCAATTCGCCTCTTCGAGGAGGAACGAGGCAAACGCGCGGCTGTCGCGATCCCATTCTGCGTAGGTCATGTGCGCGCGCAGACATTCGAAGGCTGGCCGCTCGGCGTAGCGCTGGCACGCCTCGACAAGCATGGCATGCAGTGACGGGTATGCGTCGGGGTCGATCGTCTTCGGCACACCGGCCGGATAGGAGGCGAGCCAGATAGGATCGGGCGCCTCGGCCACGGCCGGCAACGCAGCGCTCTCCGAAAGGAGCATCATGGCTTTCGAACCTTAACCTCGGCGCAACGCCGCCACGTGGGAAGCCGGGCGCGCGACGACAGCCTCACCTGCGGCGATGTCAATATCAAGGATGGCCGTCATGTGCGTCTGCGGCCACGACAACCCCTGCGGCCGTTGTCTGCAAAATCCATGGCGCGCCATCGAAGACACCCGCTTGCTGCAGGCAGTAAACACCCGCGAAGTAAAGATCTGGCAAAACCGGTCGCATTTCCATTCGGCGCCAGCCGCGCAATAATGCCGGCCCACTGCCACGCCAAGAGCGGTGTCAAAGCTCCGCCAAATGCTCTAGGCGCACCAAGAACAGGTACGTTGATCGCTGGAATGGGCCAGCCGGAGGACGCTTAGAAATGTTGCAGCGCAGAATTTTATTCGTTGTCATGGCTTTGTGCATCGCCGCACCGTTGCCTGCCATGGCCGAGGACATCCTCGTTACCCAGTACAAGGCGGATCCCTCGGGTGCGCCATATGGGGTTGGCATCGAAAAGGGCTTCTTTAAGAAAGCCGGAGTCGACATCACCGGCGTGATCTCCGGCGAAGGCGGCGGCACATCGGTGCGCGCGGTGATCGCGAGCGACCTCGGTTACGGCGAGACCTCGCCGGCGGGCATCATTGCCGCCATTAACCAAGGTCAGGACATCAAGATCGTCGACGTCGGGTCGCGGTCCATGGCCAGCAACGTCATCATCGTCATGCCGAATTCGCCGATCAAGACGATGGCCGATCTCAAGGGCAAGAAGTTCGGAATCTCCAATCCGAAATCGCTCGGCGAAATGACCGCGGTGCTGGCGGCCGAAGACGCCGGCATCAATCCAAACGATATCCAGCGCGTCGCGCTCGGTAACCTCTCGGGCGCACTGACGGCGCTCGAAAACAACGTAGTCCAGGCCACCAGCATTCCCGGTATCCTGTTCCTGATGCGCGGAGGCGAGAGTAAGTATCGCGTCATCGTCGGCCCAAAGGAGTTGCCGTTGCTGCCGCCCGCGGTCGGCATCGCAACCGGCGACTTGATCAAGAAGAATCCGGCAAAGCTGCGCGCGATCCTGGCGGGCCGGCGCGAAGCCGTGAAATACATCTATGAGCACACGGCGGACGCGAGCAAGATTTTGGAGCCGATCTACGCGCCGCTGCCGCCGAAGGATGTCGACACGCTGATGCAGCAACTCGTCGATGCGAAATTCTACAGCGAGGGCCGGATTGAGATGCCGCTCCTTCAGAATACCGTTAAGGCCATGAAATATGTCGGCATGCTCGACAAGGATGTCGATCTCACGAAAATGATCGACGCCTCCTTCCTGCCGGCTGATTTGCAGAAGTGAGCAGTTGATCCGTGCCACAAGAAACCTGCGCGCAAGAAACCCGAGACATCCACGCTAAAGTCGAAGGGGTCACACGGGTCTTTCCTTCGTCGGCCGGGCACCAGCCGATCAAGGCACTCGGCCCGATCGATCTCGACCTGCGCAAGGGCGAATTTTTTGCCGTGGTCGGGCCCTCCGGCTGCGGCAAATCTACCTTTCTCGAAGTTCTGGCCGGGCTGCAGCGGCCGACAGCCGGCACGGTGACGTTCGAAGGCAAGGCGGTGAACGGAGTTGTCGCCGAGGGCATTGGCGTCGTCTTTCAGGAAGATGCGAGCTTTCCGTGGCTCACGGTTTGGGACAACGCCGCATTCGGGCTGCGGAGGAGCGGCGTTGCCGAAGCCGAAGTCCGCCGGCGCGTGGAGGACGCGCTGGCGTTCATGGGGCTGAAGGATTTTACGCATGCCTATCCGTCGCAATTGTCCGGTGGAATGCGGCAGCGTGTCTGCATTGCGCGCACGCTGGTGCTGCAGCCGCGGCTCATCCTTCTTGACGAGCCGTTCGGCGCGCTCGATGCGCAGACGCGTCTTCTGATGGGCGACGAGGTGCTGAAGCTGTGGCGGCGCACCGGCGCTACCGTGCTCCTCATCACCCATGCGCTCGACGAAGCCGCGATGCTGGCTGACCGCATCGGCGCCATGTCGGCCCGGCCTGGCCGCTTCATCGACATCATCGAGACCGGCTGGCCGCGCGAGCGCGACAGCACCATCGTTGCCGAGACCAGATTCGGCGAAATTACCGGCCGACTGTGGGAGCGCCTGCGCGGTGAATCGCTGAAGTCGCTGGGCCTTGCGGGCATGACCGCCACGACGGGCGCAATGGCCGCGGAATGACGCGCCTTCCGAAATTGTCATGCTCCGCGAACGCGGAGCATCAAGTAGTCTGTAGCCCATTCGCGCTTCGCAGGCCGCCGAACCCCTTCGGAGTACTGGATCATCCGCTTCCGCGGATGATGACAACGCAGCGGACTAAGCATTCGCGGTACCCGCTATGTCCCGCGTCGGCTTGATCCGCCTTGCTGTCATTGTGGCGATGATCGGAGCACTGGAGCTTGCCTGCCGGGCTGGCTTCATCAGCCCTCGCGTGATCATTCCGCCGTCCGAGATGGCGGCGGCGCTCGTCTCGCTGCTCGCGTCGGGCGCCATCAACGCCGATCTCGAGCGCACGTTAGGCGCGGTCGCGATCGTGATCGCGCTCTCGATCGTGCTTGGCTTCGCCGTCGGCCTTGCGATCCACGCGATGCCGCGCGTGCGCGAAGCGCTCGACCCGTTCTTCGCCACCTATTACGCCGTGCCGATCTTCATCTTCTATCCGGTCCTGATTGCGATCTTCGGCTTGTCTCCGATTCCGATCGTGCTGATCGGCGTAGCCACCGCCATCGTCGCCATGATCATCGCCACCCTGAACGGGCTCGATCGCGTGCCGCGCGTGCTCACCAAGGTCGCGCGCGTGCATCGCCTCGGGCCGCTCGCGACGGCCCTGCAATTGCAGCTTCCGGCCGCCGCACCGTACCTCTTCACGGGCGTCAAGCTCTCGGTCAGCTACGGCTTCATCGCTGTCATCGCCGCCGAATTCATTCTGGCGCCCGCCGGCCTCGGCCGCGAAATCGCCGACGCCTACGCCGATTTCAATAATCGGCGCATGTACGCGCTGATCCTGCTGCTCCTGATCATTGCGACGATCGTCAACGCTGCGCTGCACGCCTTCGACATGCGCTGGGCCGAACGACGGTCCGGAGGACGAACGTGACCGCGACGCGGCGAGCAACCGACACCCTGGTCATTCTGATCGTCCTTGTCGCGATCTGGGAGATCTTGCACCGGATTGCCGGCGAGACAGCATTGCCGGCGCCAATCCCGACAATGTCGTATCTGATGCACACCGTGACGACGCCGCGGTTCATCGCCAATCTTACGACGACGGCCGTCGAATTGTTCTTTGCGCTCTTGCTCGCCTACGGCATCGGTCTTGCTATTGGTGTCTGGATGGGGGCGCACCGGCTTTCCGGGACCGTCGGCGAGCCGATCCTGGTCGTGCTTTATTCGCTGCCGAAGATCACGCTTTATCCCGTGGTGCTGCTGATCTTCGGTCTCGGCATTTCCGGCAAGGTCACGTTCGGCGCCATGCACGGCATCCTGCCGGTCGCGCTCCTCACCATGGGGGCGATCCGCGCAATACCCACGGTCTATCTGCGAGCGGCACGCACCCTGCAGCTCACGCCCTGGCAGACCATTACGACCGTGCTCATGCCCGCCGCGCTGCCGGAAGTCTTCACCGGCTTGCGCATCGGTTTCACAACCACACTCCTTGGCGTGCTGCTCGGCGAAATGTTCGCCTCCAAGCTCGGCCTCGGTGCGATGATCATGAACGCCATGCAGCTCGCGCAGGGCGAGGAAATGCTGACCGTCGCGATCGTGCTGTTCGCCTTCGCGGTCGCCGCCAACGCGCTGCTGCTCTGGATCGAGCACAGACTGCATCGACGGATTTAGTTCCCTACTTCGCCGCCACATATTTCTCCAACGTCATTGGATTGCCCTTGCGATCCGGCTCGCGCGGCGCGATGCCGGAAAAGCGGCTTGCTTCAGTGTACCAGCACAGGCGTGGCGGCAGCTGCCAGCGTCGCTTCGCGGCGTAGGACGCCTCCCAGCGCACCGGCTCGTCCTCGATGTCCATCGTCTGGTAGTGCGTGTTGAACAGCTCGATCCGATGGCCGTCGGGATCGCGCAGGTAGACGAACAGCGCATGACCCGGCCCATGCCGCCCCGGACCGTATTCGATGTTCTCGGCAAAGCCCATGTCGCTTGCGAGATCGCAGACGTAATAGAAGTGATACGACTCCGGAATGGCGAACGCGGCGTGATGCAGCCGCGGCCCGGTGCCGGGCGCGAACACGATGTCGTGCGGATTGCCCTTGCGCTGCAGGAACACGAAGGCCGGCTCGTCAGTGCCGTCGGGCGAAATGTATTCCGACAGCCGGAAGCCCATCGCCATGTAGAACTCCAGTTCGCGCTGCACGTCCGGCACCAGCACCTGAAAATGATCGAGCCGCTGTGGCGCCGCGCCGTGATGATGCGCGAACGATACGATGAGCCGGGGCTTGGTCGTCATGGTGGCGCAGAATTCGAGCGGCACGCCAAGTTGATCGCTTACATGAAGCGTTTTGCCCTGGTACGGCCGCTCGACCCACTTTGCCGGCAGCCCTGCCTTCTCGAAATAAGACTTCGCCTTCTCAAGATCCTCCTCAGTGAAGCAGCGCATGCCGACCCGCTCGCATTCGGGGCCGCCGCTCGCGCGCTTGAGCACGAGACTGTGGTGGCAGGCCTCGGCGACGCCGCGCAGATAGATGGTGTCCTGATCCTCGTCGCTGACGATGAAACCGATCAGATCGACATAAAAGGCGCGGCTCTTCGCCAGATCCTTCACGTGCAAAACCGCATGACTGGCGCGGGTGATGTTGAACGGTGGATTGTGATTGGGGCGCGGCAGGGTCACGGCAATCTCCAGCTGCAAGTTGCGAGTGGTCGCGGATCGCGCCAGCTTGACACGTCCGGGGCCTGCATTCATACGGGATTGTATTCAGTTTCAGAGCGAATGGAGATGGGCATGGCGCGCACCGGCGCGGCGGCGGACAAACCGAGCGTTAGCTACCGCGGATTGCGCGGCTGGCTCGAACAGGTGGACAAGCTCGGCGAGCTCGAACGCGTTGACGGCGCCAGCTGGGACGTCGAGATGGGGGCGCTGACCCACATGCTCACCGAAAAAAGCGGCGGCACTGCTCCGACCATTCTGTTCGACAACGTGCCCGGTTATCCGAAGGGCTACCGCACGCTCTACGGGCAACTTTCATCGATCAAACGCATTGCGCTGACGCTCGGCCTGCCGCTCGAGCAGGAGCGCAAGGTCGACATCGTGCAGCGCTATCACGCGCGCATGCAGGACCTGAAGCCGCTACCGCCGCGTTACGTCAACGACGGCCCGATCTTTGAAAACGTCATGGAAGGCGACGCCGTCGATGTTCTGAAATTCCCGGTGCCGCGTCACCACGAAGAGGACAAGGCGCGCTTCATCGGCACCGCCGACGCTGTGATGACCAAGGACCCCGATACAGGCTGGTTCAATCTCGGCGCCTACCGCAGCCAGGTCTATGACGGCAAAACCGTCGGCTGCCAGATCACCGAGGGCAAGCACGGCCGCATTCACCGCGACAAATATTTCGAGCGCGGCGAGCCGATGAAGGTCGTCATCCTCTGCGGCCAGGACCCGCTGCTGTTCATGCTGTCGTCGAGCCCGCTGCCTGAAGTGAGCGAAATCGACATTGCCGGCGGCTTGCGTGGCGAACCGATCGACGTGGTGCGCGGTCCGTATACCGGCTTTCCCATTCCGGCCGATTGCGAAATCGCCATCGAAGGCGAGACTGTTGCCGGCGAGACCAAGCCGGAAGGCCCGTTCGGCGAGTGGATGGGCTATTATTCCGACGACACGCAGAACCGGCCCTACGTCAACGTCAAGACCGTTCTCTATCGCAACGATCCGATCCTGACCTGCGCGCCGCAGCACAAGCCCGTCGACGAGACCGGGCTGCTCAAAGGCATTGCCGGCGCGTCGCAAATCTGGCGCGCGCTCGACGCCTGCGGCATTCCCGACGTGCTCGGTGTGTGGAATCACGAGGCCGGTCCGGCGACGCGCTTCACGGCGGTGCAGATTCGCCAGCGTTATCCTGGCCACGCCCGGCAAGCGTTGCACGTCGCGTGCTCCTGCCAGGGCGGCGCCTATGCGGGCAAATGGACCGTGGTGGTCGACGAGGACATCGACGCCGGCGATCTCGATCAGGTGCTGTGGGCGATGTGCACGCGGTTCGACCCCAAGGTCGACATCGATCTCATTCAGAAAGCGTGGGCTTCGAAGCGCGACCCGCTGTTCCTGCCCGGCAACTTCAACAACCGCATCCTGATCGACGCCTGCATCCCCTACGACATGAAGCTCAAGGGAACGTTCCCGACAACGGTCGACGTCAGCGCCAATCTGCGCGCCAAGCTGCGGGCGAAATTCCCAAAGCTGTTCCACTGATGGCCGCGCGCGGCGCGGGCTCTGCTTGAAATCGCTTGCCACAATTTGAGCGTCCCGCGGACGCTGACGCTTTCGATTTGACGTCTGCCGCATCAAGCAAGCCGGCGGCGCAAAGTTCCCTGATCGATCCCGTCGTCGCGCGTGTGTCTGTCGGCACCGTTCTTTCAGTGGGTTCCAACGCCCGACGTTTTAACCTGAATTCGCCCAGATTGCGCCCAACGACTCAGATCAAACTGCTTCATCCGGCGACAGGGGAAGAATGGAGGCTCAATAGAGCGAGACTCTCTAGCAAACGGAATGGAGGATGACCTGATGGGACGGGGACATTCCTTGCTACCAAACCATCGCGAGCAAAATGGCGATACTCCAGCGCTCCGAAGTGATACTGGGGGAGCAAACATCGATGCGCTCATGGAGGAGAATGCTGAGCTCCGAAAGCTTGTAATTCAACTTTCCGAACTCGTTATCAAGAACGTAATAAATCATAGATGAGGGGCTTTCAACTAAGGCTGCCATGACTGGCGGCCTCTTCTTTTTCCGGTCATTAGGATCCGTCCAAGACTTCGTCGTCGCCGTCGACCTAGCTCGCCGCATCCGACTAGACACTCGCGATTTGTCAAAGCAACAAAAAGACCGGGAACAGCAAAAAAGCCGACTGGCGTCCTGTTCCGCTGTCCTCAAATCCGGCGCACCTGCGCCCTCGTTCCGGCCAGATTGATCGTAACGCTTCCAGCGTAGGTGTTGGAGGATGTCATGGGACGGGTACTGTCTATCGCGCTGCTATGCGCACTGACGTCTAGTGCGCATGCCGGCGGGTTCATGCTGACAAGCTTCTATAGTCCTCGAGCGGCGAACATTGCCGCTCACAGAACGTTGCCTTTTGGCACCCAGCTGCGGCTCACAAATCCGCGCAACGGCCACACCGTAGTGGTAACGATCCGTGATCGCGGGCCGTTTGTTCGAGGCCGGTCACTCGATATTTCACGCGCCTACGCGCAACAGCTTGGCATCACCAGAGCGGGTGTCGCGCGGCTTGAGGTGACGCAAGTCCATTGACGGCGGCGGATGCACGATAGCGCTCTTGCCGTTTTCTCGGGGGCGTCCGCCGGAGCGTTCTCGCTCCGACGGCACGCGCTACGCCGCCCAGTTTTGCCGTGCTCGCTTGACCACGCGCAGCGCTTCTTGGAGATCGTCCAAGCTCGGGCCCAGCGGCTCCGCCGATGCTGGAGCTGGGTCTCGGTGTCGCGCCGTTGAAGCGTACATCCGCTCGGTTGGAAAGTGATCGATCCGGTCAAGTTCTTGCTGATCGACCAAGTCGTGCCAGCGTTGATGGTCTTGGTATTCAGCGTCGGCCGCTTCATATTCTTGTTGATCGTCCGCCCAGCCGGGCTCGGAGTGATTGGCGATGGCCCGTTCTCGGCGTGCCGCCGCAACGTTCATCACGGCACGAACCAGAATTCCGACCATCGCCAGCACAATCGCGAGGATAACAAACAGTTCAACCGGCGTCGTCGCCAGAGCCCCCATCATCCCGGCGCTGGATGATCGCGCAGGCCGTTGGACGCTGCTCACTGCACCGTCCACTTCGGCTCGGATCGAATCGGCGTCAGCATCTGAGATGGGCTTCTTCAGCCCAGGCCGAGCAACCGCGGGCGTGGCGTCAGGCTGCGCCACGGATGCGGCCGGCTCTGGCCCTGCCGCTTGCGACGTGTTCCCTTGTGGAGCGAGCGTCTGAGGCATGGATGGCTCGGCACTTGCTCCGCGCGTAGTCCGCTGGACGCCATTGTCCACAGCCGCGCCGGTCACGGCGTCAGTCTGTGGTTTGACGGCAAGCATTGTGACATGCGGCGGCGGCGAAGCACCGTTGTCGGCACTCATTGGCACTGGATCGCCGGCGGAGGGAGCCACAGACGTTGAAGCAGGCAGCGCCGGCGAATTCACCGGCACGGGCGACGCCGGTTCGGATGCAGGCTCGGCAGTCGCCGTTGGCCGCGCGGTCGCTTTCGCAGAGGATTGTCCTGGTGCACGCAAGTACCAGCACTTGTGCTGCGTCGCCCGATCAAGGTGATAGTACCAGTGGCTCCCTTGAGGCGCTGCGGAATTCGGTGCTGTGAGGCAATCATCCGCGCGCGCAATATTGGCTGATCCGCACACACCACCCGTACCCAAAACGAGAACCGCAGCAGCAAGCGCAATCGACCCCGTCGGCCACGAGTTTTGACTTGAAATTGTCTCCGACATTGTCCCCTCCACTGCTACCCGACGCTTCAAATGTCCTTCAGATATTCGATGGCAATGCGTTGCAAATTCGGCGCTTCATACATTTGATTGCGATCAGATTGCGACGCGGGAACTGCGCCCAAGTGGAACCCAAATTGCGAACAAGGACATTGAACAAACGGAATGCAGGCAGCGTACAAAGTTGGGGCTCTCGCCAGGTCATGCCGCGGCAAAGGCATGCTGCCAAGTAGCGATCAGATAGAAGTAGCGATCAGTGAGAGGGATTGCCCGCGTAAGTCACGCGCCAAATCGTGCCGTTCCCGTCGTCGGAGAACAATAGCGAACCATCCTTGGCCTGGGTAATGCCGACGGGGCGGCCCCAGACGCGCGCATCGTCGATGACAAAGCCGGTGATAAAATCCTCATATACGCCGGACGGCACGCCGTCCTTCACGATGCCGCGAACGATCTTATAGCCTGTGCGTTTGGCTCGGTTCCACGATCCATGCTCGGCAGCAAAGACACTGCCTTTATACTCGGCCGGGAATTGTTGGCCGGTATAAAACATCATCCCCAACGGCGCCGAATGGGCTTGAAGCAGAATATCGGGAACAATGACCTGATCCCTCAGCTCCGGGCGTGCGCCCTTATGAAGAGGATCTTCGTGCGGGCCGATGTAGTACCAGGGCCAACCGTAGAAGCCGCCCTCACGCACGCGCGTTACGTAATCGGGTGGAAGATTGTCTCCCAGGCCATCGCGTTCATTGGTTGAGCACCACAGATCGCCGGTCGTTGGATTTACGGCCATGCCCGCGCAATTGCGAAGTCCGCTCGCATAAATGCGCCGGCCTCGGCCTTGCGGATCGAACGCCAGCACGTCGGCACGCTCAGCCTCATCCGTGGCGGCATCGCCAAACAGTGCATTCTTCACCTGTTGACGAATGAAGGGCATCCATTCATTTGGGGCGCCGGCATCGAATGTCGCCTTCAACTCTGCGTCGTTTGACGCGGATCCGACCGAGATGAACATTGTCGTGTCATCAAGCGAGAACGCAATGTCACGGGTCCAATGATTTCCGCCGTGCGGCAGCGTTGGCACGACAACTTCCGGCGCCGCATCGGCGTGAAGGTCGCCATTGTGGTAACGGAAACGCACGACAGAATCCGTATTGGCCACATAAACCCATTGGGGGTCATTGCCGCGGGGATAGAAAGCAATGCCGAACGGCAATTTCAAGCCGGACGCAAATATCGTGTTACGGCTCACCTCGCCGCCATCGTCAGATGGCCTCAGCACCCGAATGCGCCCAGACGAACTCTCGGCGACGAATATGTCCCCGTTCGGGGCCGTTCGAATAAGCCGCGGCCCATCGAGGCCGATCGCAAAAAGGTTCACCTGGAACCCTGGAGGGACGTGCAAGCGAGCGTCGGCCGGCTTCGCGACCAGCGCGGCACTATTTGACATGGAATGGGAAGCGTAGGGCGCCGGCAAGTCAGACGCCCTGATGTGCCGGCGTAGCCCAGGTGCATCCGATTTCCAATCGCCGTAGGCCGCCTGACCCGTGAGGAGCGAACTTGAACTGCCCGTCGACAGATTCTGCGCGCCGCCCAGACTCGATGAAATCGACACCACGATAACAGATGTCACAATAGCAATTGTCGCAACCAGCCCTCGTGTCATCTGAATTCGAGCCGCTTTTCTTGGAGCATGTCAATCTTATCGCAATTTCTGGCACGGTGCACCGCCGAGGTTGATACGCCCGTGCAAAGCTGTTCCGCGTGAGTCTCGATCAGATGATCACTCGAATGGCCGATATGGGCTACCGGCGTCGTTCGAGTGTGCTCTTGGAACTTTCACTGTCCCGTCTTAGTTCCGGACGTTTTGCCGCCTCGCAGCCAACAGCGCTTCGGGATATGAACGAGCGTTTATTGTGCGGAGAAGCAGCGAGGCTTTTCGCCATCGGACGATTGTGAGGTCGGTCACAGACCTGCCGATTGGGGCGTGTTAGCGTTCCCATATTGCAGCAGGTATTACCCCATCGGGAGCGGTAAATTGGCATTCGACTTCGGGCGGCCACTCGACCGCACCCAAAGCCTTATTCAGCGATAACCCACGGAAGTTTTGTGGGGGAGAACGATGAGCCTAAGCAGCGTGGAACTGTCGACGATCCTGGAGCGCATCCTCGACAAGGCGGCAGACAACCTCAGAATCGCAAAGATTCTTATTCAACTCGGTCTTGATCCCAACAACATCACTTACGACGCGATCTTCAATCGCCTGTTGGAGATCTTCTTGGCCAACATCACCATTGCCAATATGTGCGCCCTGGTGGGGGCTGTTTTCTTTGTCGCCACCCTGCTGACGCGGACCATGGTACCGCTGCGCGTCTCGAACATGATCAGCAACGTGTTTTTCATGGCCTTTGGCGCGCTCGCCAGCGATGTCAGAACCTTTCTGTTGTATCTCCTGTTGCTGCCCATCAATTTTGTTCGCCTCCGTCAGATGCTCAATCTCGTCAAGAAGGCGCGCAACGCCGTACAAGGCGAGACCTCGATGGAATGGCTCAAGCCGTTCATGACCCAGCGCAAATATCGCCAGGGCGATGTGCTGTTCAAAAAGGGCGATCCGGCCAACGAGATGTTTCTGACGGTCAGCGGCAAATTCCTGGTTACTGAAATCGGCGTCGAGCTCGACCCGGGAAGCCTCATGGGAGAGCTCGGTTTTCTCACGCCCAACAACCAGCGGACGGCAACAGTCGAATGCACGGAGGCCGCAGAAGTCCTCACCATAACCTATGACAGGCTGCTCGAGCTTTACTTTCAGAATCCGCAGTTCGGCTATTATTTCCTGGTCCTGACCAGCCAGCGTCTCCTGCAGAACATCGCTCGGCTGGAGGGAATTGTCGAACAATACAAAAGCAAGCAGCAGGCCGAATCCATCGCCGCCACAAGTTGAGCGTCATTCGCACACCGAACCGCGTGACCGACAAAGCGGTGAAAAGCGGCAGCGCGATCAGCAGGCTGTCATCTCCTGCCCTTTCGACCAATCCACATTTTTTCTCGATGACGCGAGGCAAGACCTTTTCGGCGACTCCCAAAATGGATATCGTCCCCGGCGCACTGATAATTTTCTGCGTTGGCAAGCACCACAGGCAACGAGGAGAAGTTTAATGAAGAGATTTACAGTGACGATGACGGCAGCGGCACTCGCGCTGGGATCAATCGCCATAACGGCGAACGCTCAAACCCAGGCGCCGGGCGCGGCGAGCTTTCACGCACAGTTGCAAAACGCGACGCCGATCATCAAAAGAGTGGCCTGCAACGGAACGACGGGCGTGCATGGTTGTGGTCCCGGATGGGTTTGGGCCTGCGGTCCTCAAGGCGGCAATTGTCGATGCGTCCGGTGCTAGCCACCAGCGCCATCAAACAATATCAATCGTGACGGTTGGCCGCCTTCGGGCGGCCTCTTTTTCAACCTGAATCGCGAATTTCCCGCGGAGGAAGGACCTCCAATTCGCTGGGGATTGTTGGCGTATCAATTTGGCCATCCCGCTCCCTGCGAAGCGCCAGGAAGGATCGCTGCAAACAAGGGGAGCGGCAGGTGGGCCTCACAAAGCGCCTCACCTCCCATAACGCGCTATACGTGCGGGCCAGGCGAAGTGGAATACGTCGCGGAAACGATGGTTTTTGCTGCGATGACTGTTGCGCAGCAGGCCTTGCGACGCGCATTATGGCCGTAAGCAAAAACCAATATTCCGGGAGGACGTCATGGCACAAAATTCGGTGCAAAATTCGGCGCAAAATTCGGTGCAGCGCATTACGCTTCGCGTAGACGGCAAGACCCGCACGATCGAGATCGACGATCCCGATATGCCGCTGCTCTACGCACTCCGCGACGATCTCGGATTGAACAACCCGCGCTTCGGCTGCGGGCTCGGTCAATGCGGCGCCTGTACGGTGCACATTGACGGCCGCCCGGCCCGCTCCTGCATCACACCGGTCTCCTCGATCGGCGACAGCAAGATCACGACGCTGGCCGGTCTCGGCACCCCGGATAAGCCACACCCGATTCAAAAGGCCTGGCTCGAAGAGCAGGTGTCGCAATGCGCGTATTGCATCAACGGCTGGATCATGACGGCAGCCGCGCTGCTCGATGAGAAGCCGCACCCAACCGACAAGGAAATTAAAGACGTGCTGTCGACTTTGATCTGCCGTTGCGGCACCCATGGCGCCGCGATCCGCGCGGTCAAACGCGCAGCGCAAGCGATCTGAGGGAGGTGGTCATGACCGTCGCACTCGATCGCCGCGCTTTCATTTCCTCGAGTGGCGCCCTCGTCGTCGCCCTTGCGTCCGCGAGCTGGCCCGAAGTCGCCACCGCACATGGCGAACCGGCCCCGCTGCCGTCGCTCCCGCCCAATCAGCTCGATTCCTATATCGCGATCGACAAGGACGGCGCGATCACGGCGTACTACGGCAAGATCGACGGCGGCCAAGGGCTGGGGACATCAATCGCACAAATGATCGCCGAAGAGCTCGACGTGCCGCTTGATCGCGTGCAGCTCGTCATGGGCGACACGTGGCGCACCGTCAACATGGGCGGGGCGAGCGCCGCGACCGGCGTCTCCCGCGCCGGCATGAATCTGCGGCGCATGGCGGCGCAAGCGCGCAAGCTGATGATCGATAAGGCCGCCGAAAAGCTCGGCGTGCCGGCCGATCGGCTGGCGGTCAACGTCGGCGTCATCCATGACCGCGCCGATACCGGAAAGCGCCTCAGCTATGCTGAACTGATCGGCGGCCAGACCTTCGACAGCGCGGTCGAGTGGAATGGCCAGCTTGGCCTCGGGCTTGCCGTCAATGGCAAGGCAAAGATCAAGAATCCGAGCGATTTTAAGCTTATCGGCACGTCGCCGCCGCGGCGCGATTTGCCGGGAAAAGTGTTCGGCACGCTGGAAATGGCCGCCGATGTGCGGTTTCCCGGTATGCTGCATGCCCGGATGATCCGGCCGAAAATCGCCGGCGCGGTGCCTGTCGCAGTCGATGAAGGTTCCATCAAAGACATTCCCGGCGCACGCGCCGTCCATATCAAGGACCTTTTGGCCGTCGTCGCCGAAAAAGAATGGAATGCGGTTCGCGCCGCGGAAAAACTCAAAGTCACCTGGTCGGAATCGAAGCCGAATTTTCCCGGTACCGACGGACTTCACGATTACATCCGTCAAGCGCCGATCCTGAAGCGCGAATTTCAGATGCAGAACGGCAATTTCGAACAAGGCATCAAACAGGCCGTGCGCATCATCGAGGGCGAATACGAATTTCCGACGCAATCCCATTCCTCGACCGGGCCGGCATGCGCGGTCGCCGACGTACGCGACGGCGCATGCACGATCTACACCTCGACCCAGAAACCGCATTATGCCGCCGAAGGCGTCGCGGAGTTGCTCGGCCTTCCGCCCGACAAGGTGCGGGCGATCTGGATGTTCGGCACCGGCAGCTACGGCCGCAACGACCAGGGCGATGCCACTGCGGATGCGGCCGTCCTGTCAAAACATCTTGGGCGGCCGGTGCGCGTGCAATACATGCGCCATGAAGGTATCGCCTGGGATCCGAAAGGCACCGCTTCGGTCAACCGCAGCAAAGCCGGTCTCGATGCCGATGGTACGGTCATCGCGTATGAGAACATCAGCAAGGCGTTTTCGCGCCAGAATGTTGCGACCAACGAGGGACGCGCCGCCGACGTCCTCACCGGCCACCTGCTTGGAGTCCCACTTAAGCCGGAGCAAATTTTCGAGATTCCCATCGCCTCCTACGTGTTCGAGCACCAGCGGCGCGGCTGGGAGATCGTTCCGCCGCTGATGGACCGCGCGTCGCCGATGCGCACGACGCATCTGCGCGATCCCTACGGACCGCCGATCCTGTTCGGCAGTGAGTCGTTCATCGACGAAGTCGCAGCGGCGACAAGCGTCGATCCGGTCGACTTCCGGTTGCGCTATCTGACACATCCGCGCGATCGCGACGCGGTGCGCATTGCCGCCGAGCACTATGGCTGGGACACGCGCCCTTCGCCGCGAAAGGACGGCACCGATGCTGATGTTGCGGTTGGCCGGGGCATTGCGTTCCGCCGGCACTTCACCACCTTCATCGCGCTGATCGCCGAGGTGCGCGTGCATCGGAAGACCGGAATGATCGAGCCGGTCCGTTACGTCTGCGCCCACGATGTCGGATTGATCGTCAATCCCGACACGCTCCGGCACGTCATTGATCGGCAGCTGGTCTACGGCACCAGCCGTACGTTCTTCGAAGAGCTGAGATTCGACACCGAGAAGGTAACGAGTGTCGATTGGGAGACCTATCCGGTGCTGCACGCCGACTTCCCGCTGCCTCAGATCGACATTGTATTGATCGACCGCACGGAAGAAGCCCCGTCGGGCGCCGCCGAAATGGCCCTCGGCCTCGTGCCAGCGGCAGTCGGCAACGCGGTGTTCGACGCCACCGGCGTAAGGCTACGTCGGGTGCCGTTCACCCCGCCGCGCGTGAAAGCAGCGCTGGAGCGGGCGTGACGCTATCCGCGGTTGGCGGCGAAGAGCTGCCGCCCCATTGTATTGAAACGCGCTTTCTGATCATCGGATAGCGCGTTGTAGAAATCGGCGAGCGCCGGCTGGATGGTCTGCACGGCCTGCAGCATGGCTTGCAGCCGCTTGCCGACCGCTTCCAGCCGAGCCGGCGGCGTGCTCGGGACTTCAGTCGGACACGCGGCCTTGATCAGGTCGGCCCCTTGCGTGGCCGCGTTTTGCAGGGCATCGAGCTTGGCGCGCTGTGCATCGGTTGGCCGAACGACGCGATCGATCTGATCGGCCGGCCAGTTCATGACAGCGGCATTGCACGCGGCTTGCGGGTTTGGCGTCACCGAAGCCGGCTCGTTGTGTCCGCTTTGCTTCGCCCCGATCTCGTTGAAACGTGCTTTTTGTTCATCGCTGAGCGAGTCGTAGAACTTGGACAGCGGCGGCTGCACGATGTTGACCGCTTGCACCATTCCTTCGAGGCGCTCCTGCATCTCGCCGAGACGACCGGTCGGTGTGAACGAAACGGTGGTTGGACAATGCGACTTGACGACATCGCTGGCTTGCACGACGGCGTTGCCGAGATCGTCGAGCAAAGCGTTTTGCTCCTGGTTCGGCTGAACGGCATCGTGAATCTGATTGATCGGCCAGCCGGTGACCTCGGCGGCCTCGTCGGCGCAGCTCCGTGCCACTTGCTGCTTCAGCGCCATCATGCGCTGCTGTGCATGCGGGCCCCGCACGTATTCCCCGTAGGCGTAAGGAGAGAAAATCCCCTCGTAAATGTCGCCGTAGCCATAGGCCCAGAATGGATCGACGTATTCGTATTCGTCGGGCCACAGCGCGTAATAGAAGAAATCGCCGTAAGCGTAAGGCCAGAACACCGGCCCGATCCAGCCGAGATGATGATACGGATGCCAGCCGCGGCCGAGGAACGGCCGGAAGGCGGCGTTGTCGGCGAAGTATCGATGGTCGGCAAAATGCCGCGGGTCAGACGCGAGCGCGCCGGCAGGGACGTGGGGTTGCATAGGTCCATACCGTCCGACCGCGCCTTTGAAACCGGCCGGCGGAGCGACAAAGTGAGAATTCGGTCCATGGGTAAAGTGAGAATTCGGCCCGTGCGTGACGGCAAACCGGTGCGGGCCAACAGGTCCGGCATGGAAATGCGGCCCGGCGGCACCGAGATGTGGACCGGCAAAGTGCGGTGCAGCGTGCACTGCGAAATGCCGCCCGCCGCCCATAGGCCGGCCAGCAAAATGGGGGGCTCCACCAAAATGAGCTGCACCGCCGAAATGTGGAGCCGCCGCAAAATGCGGGCCTCCGCCGCCCGAATGAGCGGCAAAATGCGGCCCACCGCCACCAGGGTGTCCACCACCTCCGGGATGCCCGCCTCCCGGCCGGGCAATACCGGCGTCAGCCGCGACGCAGAGCGCAAGACCGATCGTGCCAATGCCAACTGCGATCTTCCACATCTTGAAATCCCAATGGGTCGGGTTGCCCAACGTAAGATCAGTCTGACGGGCCAACGCCAGGATCGCACAGCCTGTTCCCAAGCCGCGGCCGCGTTTTGATGCTGCGGCGCACGCTTACTGCAGCAACGCTAATCTCGGCTATTTCCTTTGTTTTTATTGCCTTCAATCTGCTTGCTAGAGATGAATACGCTGCCTGAAAATTGTACTCCCACGTTTGATCAAACAAGAGGCGAACATATGACGCCGGAACAAGAAATGGTGATCGCCTATCAGCTTGAGAAGCTGGAAACCGATTATTGGTGTGATGTCGACACCAATTGGGGTGAAAAGGCGCACGATTTCTACGTCGATGACGGCATATTCGACATGGGTCTGGGATCGAAACCGCATGCCGGCCGCCTGGCCGTCAGGGGTTTCTACGCTTGGCGCAAGGCCCGCGGCGCACGCACGGCGCGTCACGTGATCAGCAATTTTCAGGTGCGGATCAAAAACGCGCGCGAGGCGACCTCGCTCTGCATCATGTCGCTCTACGCCGCCGATGGCGAACCGATCCTGCCATCAAAACCGCCGATTATGATTGCCGACGTGATATGCGAATGTGTCTGCGGCGAGGATGGCGTATGGCGGCTTCGCTCGCGCACACTCAAACCGGTATTCACGGGCGGTGAAGCGCCGACAATTATGACCGACAATACAACCAAATAAATTATCCGTCGGAGACAAGCTCCTTGAACCTGCTGAGAATGTCGGCGGGAGCGGTCGCTGCTTCGGCGATCTGCTCATGAACAGCATCGCCGCTGATCGGATCGACCGAATAATTCATCTTCTTGGCGTCTTCGAGAAACGCCTGGTCGGCGGCCATCGCCATGAAAGCCGTTTGCAGAGCTTGAATCCGCTCTGTTGGAACTCCGCTCGGAGCCGCAACCGGCAAGGCAATGAAGAATGGCAATTCGGCGAACGTCAAAAATTTCTGCTGGACAGGATCCTTCACGAGTTCACGCGCTGTCGGCACGTCGGCCAACTCTCCGAGCCTTGTCTTGCGGCCGAATTGCAGGACCGGAATCACTTGGTGCGTCTTCCACATCTCCGACAGCACCACTTTGACCGTGCTGAAGTCGGCGAACAGACCGTCCACTTCGCCGCGTTGCAGGGCGAGGAAGATCGGCGCCGTCCCTTCGTAGCCGCGCACGATATCGATATTGAGGTTGAAAAGATTCTTGGCAACGAGAGCATAGATTAAATTGGCCGAACCGGAACGTCCGGCACCAAGCCTCGTTTTCACGTCGGGCTTCTGGAGTTCCGAAAGCGTTTTCGCCGGACGGTTCGCATTGATGATGAGCACGTAGGAGTCGTCCGCATAGGCCGAAAGACTACCAAGCCACGTGAGCTTCAGTGGATCGAACCTGACGCTCCGATACCCGATCAGACCGTATTGAGGGACGGCGCGCTGCAAGACGCCGATGACGGTGCCGTCGTTGTCGGCTCCCGCCGCAAACCGGTTGGCAAGGCCGATCCCGCCGGCGCTTGGCTGGTTTTGCACGATCACGCGCGGAGCACCCGGAACATACTGCCCCAAATGCCGCGCGATCAGCCGGGCGCCGATATCGTAATAGCCGCCAGGCCCGAACGGCACGATGAGTGTGATGGTACGGCCGGCGTAGAATTTGCCCGCGTCTTGCGCTTTTGCGGAACCGAACGCGAGAGCCAGCAACGCCGGCGACGCACCGAAAACAATTCCTCGCCGCGTCAGCTTCGTCGGCTCGCGCATGATGGCTTCTCCAAGGTGGGCTAAGATCGCCCAAAGCGTGATTTCATTCCACGCGATTTTATTCTACGAAACGGTCCGCTACACTGCAGCAAAATTCGCCGAGGGAGCCCAATGGGCAAATCGCTTTTTGAAAAGATCTGGGACAATCATCTGGTTCATGATCTCGGCGATGGTTTCGGGCTGATTTTTGTCGACCGACAGCTCCTTACCGAATTGGCAACACCGCAATTCGATCAGTTGGAAAAGCGCGGCCTGCCGCTGCTCTTTCCCGAATGCACGTTTGCCGTCTCCGACCATACAGTTGCAACCTTGCGAAAGAGCCCGGCGCACGCAGGCGATCGTGCGAACAGCTGGACACGCGCCATGCGCGAGAAAGCGCAGAAGTTCGGCTTCACCCATTTCGACGTCGACAACGCGATGCAAGGCATCAGCAGCGTGGTCGCTCCGGAAGTTGGCCTCGTCCTGCCGGGCAGCACTTTTACGGTCCTCGACAGTCATTCCTGTACCGTCGGCGCACTCGGCGCAGCGGCCTGGGCATCCTGCGCGGGAGACGTGCTGCATACGCTGGCGACGCAGACGAGCATTTTGAAGAAACCGCCGCTGATGAGGATTACCCTGACGGGACGCGCCGGTAACGGCGTGACGGCAAAGGACATCATGCTCAACGTGATCCGGCAGCTCGGCATCGCTGGAGCTGCTGGTTTCGCCGTCGAATTAGCCGGCCCCGTGATCAGTGAGATGCCGATGGAAGGCCGGTTCACGGTCTGCAACATGGCAGTCGAACTCGGCGCGCGGTTCGCCCTCATCGCTCCCGACCAGACGACGATCGACTATCTGAAGGGACGGCCGTACGCGCCTGGCCCCGACAATTGGGATTTGGCGGTCCGCGATTGGCTTGCGCTAGCCTCCGATGCGGACGCGCATTTCGACCGCGAGGTCTGCGTCGACGTGAGCGGCCTCGAGCCACAGATTACGTGGGGGACAAGCCCGCAGGACGTCATCAGCGTAGGCGAGCGCGTTCCCGATCCGGCCAACGAGAGCGACCAGCAGCGGCGTACGCAGATCGAGGCAGCGCTGGCCTACGCCGGCCTCGGACCTGGCGCCGCGATCGAAGGTACGCCGATCGATTTCGTCTTCATCGGCTCATGCGCCAACAACCGCATTTCAGATTTGCGGCTGGCGGCGTCGATTGCACGTGGCCGCAAGGTCGCCGAAAACGTTGTGGCCTGGGTCATTCCCGGTTCGCAGAACGTCAAGTCGCTGGCGGAAGCAGAAGGTCTCGATGCGGTGTTTCGCGCAGCGGGATTCAACTGGGGCGAACCCGGCTGCTCGATGTGCGGCGGGCAAGGCAACGGCTTCACTGAAATTCTCAAGCCGCGCATGCGGGCCGTGTCGACGATCAACCGGAATTTTCCGAACCGCCAGGGTCCAAACTCGATTACGCATCTCGCCAGTCCGGCAATGGCGGCAGCGGCTGCGATTTGTGGACAGATCGTCGATGTGCGCAAAATGAACGTGCAGGCGTAGAGGCGAAAACAATGCACCCTTCTGAAACACTCAGCGGCGCGGCGGCGCCATTTTTGCGCGACAACGTCGACGCCATGATGATCGCGCCGAGAACACCCGCCGAAAAAGGCGGCGCGACGACGCAAGGCGGCGCCGAAACCGTCCGCGCCAGCGATCTTTTTGCCCATCTGCGATTTCCAGAGGGAAAAGAGAATCCCGGCTTCGTTCTTAATCGGCCGGAATTCCGCGACGCCAAATTCCTCATTGCCGGACGCAATTTTGGCTGCGGCAGCGCGCGGGAACATGCGGTATGGGCGCTCCGCGCATTCGGCATCTGCGGCGTCGTCGCGCCGAGTTTCGGCGCGTTGTTCTACGGCAATTGCTTCAAGAACGGGCTTGTTCCGATCGAGCTTCCTGAAACGGAAGTAGCACGGCTAGCGGAAGAGTGTGCCCCCGGCGCGCCATCGGCCATGCTGACGCTTGACGTTGGGCGGCGTGAAATCTCAGCGCCTAGCGGCCGCAAGATCCAATTCGGGCTTCCTGCGTTCCGTCTCCGTCAATTGCTCGAAGGCCTCGATGAGATCGAGATGACGCTACAACAGCGGGGTCGGATCAGCGAATTTCGCCGGCGTGCCCTAAATGCAAGACCCTGGCTTCTGGCGAGGCAATAATGCGATGAGCACAGGCGCGCTAAGACCTTCGACCCACGCCAAATATTACGAGCAAGCGCCAGACATGGTCAGCGCCGACGGTACGCGAAGCTGGGTGACACGGTCGGCCAACATGATCGTGGTGATCTCCGACGCCAAAGCCGGTGCCGTGCTGACGCGAACCGCCCATCCCGACGAATCGATGTTGCTGCTGCCAACGGGCGTAAGCGCTCTCGTCGAGGCCGGCGGTGAAAGCGTCGAAGCCAAGGGCGACAGCCTCACAATCCTGCCGCCGGGATCGAGTCGCGTGACGATCCGAACGGCCGGAACCGCGGTGCAAATCTTTTCAAACAAGGCGAAAGACCTCGTCGCCCAAGCCTCCAACGGCTTCGTCTACGCCGCCGCCGCGACGGAAGTAGCGTCGCTTGTGGCATGGCCTGATCCTGTTGGCGGCTTTCGCCTGCGCCATTATCCGCTTGCCAATTACGCGAGCCCTGATCCGTCTCCGCTTAAGATGCAACTCTTTCGTTCGACCAATCTGATGATCAATCTGTTTTTGCCGTGGCGGACGCCGCGCGACGAGACAAAGCTTAGCCCGCACGCGCATGAGGATTTCGAGCAGATTTCACTCGCGATCGAGGGCAAATTTGCTCATCATCTTCGATATCCATGGACGCCGGACAAAACGCAGTGGCGCGACGACGAACACGTCGTGTTCGATAGTCCGTCCGTTCTGGTCATTCCCGCAAGGGTCGTCCATACGTCGCAGAACATCGGCGACGGCGTCGCCCGCCTAGTCGATATCTTTTCGCCACCGCGGGTCGACTTTTCGCTCAAGCCCGGATTTATTCTTAACGAGGCCGATTACCCGATGCCGGCAGTGTGACTAACGCACTTTCTCGCTGCGGAACACTCCGGCAACACGCTGTGGTCGTCCATCATTTGCAACCGGTCGGAGCGCTCTCAGACAGTTCGCTTTTATCGCTGCGCAGTGCCAAATTTATTGAGAGTCAAAAGCGCATCGACGTTGTTCGGAGCGGCGCGAATAGTATAGTCGCGTACCTCCATCACAGCGACGTCGCTCGTTGGTTGGCACCGATCCCTGCCGGGTTGCGGAGTATTTGATGTCCAGAGTCCGAAACAATTCATCTCGCTGCGGATCTATCCCACTATCACACCGACTATCTGTGGAAGATGCCGGGATCGTGGGAAGGTTATCCGTATTACAGCAGCCCGGAATTCTACGAGGACATCGCGCGGACCGCAGCACGCGGCATCATGGACATGCTGTTCTTCGGCGATTCCGGCGGCACGCCCGAGGATTACGGCGGCAATCACCACGCCGCAGTTCGTTACGGCACGAAGTGGCCGCGCCACGACATGATGCCGATGATCCCGTGCATGTCGCGCGTCGCTGACGGCATCGGCTTCGGCATCACCATGTCGACGACCTATCATCATCCATTCCACATCGCGCGGGTGTTCAACGGATTGGATCACGTTACCAAAGGGCGCATCGCCTGGAACGCCGTCACGTCGCGATCGAAGAACGAAGCGGCGAACTACGGCTACAGAAAAATGATCGAGCACGATGTCCGCTACGAGCGCGCACAGGAGCACCTCGCGGTGTGCTGCGCGCTGTGGGACAGCATCGAACCCGACGCTATCGTGCTCGATCGCGAGAAGGGCATTTTCGGCATTCCCGAAAAGGTGCATTTGCTGAACTTCGAGGGCGAATACTACAACGTGCGCGGCCCGCTGCCCGCGCTGCCCTCACCGCAAGGCCGTCCGATCATTATCCAGGCCGGTCAATCTGGCCCGGGCATGGACCTCGCGGCTCATTACGCCGACCTGCAGTTCAGCACGCGCCGCACGCTGCCGAGCATGAAGGCGCATCGGGCCGAACTCGATACCCGTCTTGCCAAATTCGGCCGCAAGCCGCGCGACAGCGGCATTCTCTGGTCGGTGCGCATTCAGGTTGCCGACTCCGAAGAGCAGGCGCGCGCCATGGAGGAGCACTATCTGGATTCGATCCCGCCGGAGGCCGGATTGATCGAGCTTTCATCGATGTACGGTCTCGACTTCTCGATGTTTCGCCGCGACATGCGGCTGTCCGACGTCGCCGCGGAGGTGAAGGCGCAGAATGTGCATTGGGGCAGCTTCGAGGAAATCTTGAAGACCACGGATCCGAGCCTGACCGTCGAACAATTCGGCCGCCGCTTCATGACCGAACGCATCCTGGTTGCCGGCGGCACCCCCAAACAGATTGTCGACAAGCTCGAGCAGTGGCATTTCGAGACCGGGGCCAATGGCGGCTTCATGCTTGCGCGCGGCTTCTCGGCGCCCGGCAACCTGCAGGAATTCGTCGATCACGTCGTCCCGGAATTGCAGCGCCGAGGCCTGTCAAAGAAGAAATATGCCGGGCCGCGACTGCGCGATAATTTGCTCGCCTAGGAAGCGCCGTGCCTTCCAGCGCTCGGAAATCAGCGAACAATCAGTTTCACCGCCTGTTCGCTGCTTGACCTTGACCTCACCGGCTGTCGCACTGCAGCATACACTGACCCTTCACCGCCTTTCGGGTGGGCCACCAGCACAGGATGTGATGCCGCCAACCTTCTCCGACTATCCACGCGATCTGGCCGGCTATGGTCGCACGCCGCCCGATCCGCGTTGGCCCGGCAACGCCCGTCTTGCTGTCCAATTCGTCGTGAATTTCGAGGAAGGCGGCGAGAACTGCATCCTCCACGGGGACCCGGCTTCAGAGGCCTTTCTCTCCGACGTTCTCGGCGCTGCACCATGGCCGGGCCAGCGGCACATGAACGTGGAGTTGATGTTCGAGTACGGCTCGCGCGCCGGCTTTTGGCGGCTGTGGCGGATGCTGACGGTGCGCAAAGTGCCGGCGACCGTATTTGGCATCGCAACAGCGCTCGCCCGCAATCCGCAGATCGTCGCTGCGATGCGCGAAGCACAATGGGACATCGCCTGCCATGGCCTCCGATGGATTGATTACAAGGACTTTTCGTACGCCGACGAAGCGGCGCATATGCGCGAGGCGATCCGCATTCACACCGAGTCGACCGGCACTCGGCCGTTGGGGTGGTACACGGGACGCACCTCGGAACACACCTTGAAACTCGTGCTCGCCGATGGCGGCTTCGCCTATTCGTCGGATTCCTACGCTGACGATCTGCCGTACTGGGTCAAGGGCCCCAAAGGGCCGCACCTCATCATCCCGTATACGCTTGACGCCAACGACATGCGCTTCATCAATCCGCAAGGGTTTAGCGCCGGCGAGGACTTCTTCGCCTATCTGCGCGATACGTTCGATCTTCTCTACGCCGAAGGCGAGCACGCGCCGAAAATGATGTCCGTCGGTCTGCATTGCCGGCTGGCCGGCCGGCCGGGCCGCGCTGCGGCCCTCGTGCGCTTTCTCGACTACATCGCAGGCTTTGATCGGGTCTGGCTGGCGACGCGTCTTGATATCGCGCGGCATTGGCACCGCGAACACCACGCGCTCAGCGCCGATGCCCCGCCCATCGCATGAACTTGGATAATGTGAGATGGCGCCGATTTCACTCGACACCCTCAACGCCGCAGACCGCACGACTTTCCTCGGCGTGCTAGGCGAGGTCATGGAGCACACGCCGTGGGTGGCGGATGCCGTCTACGCCCAGCGACCATTTTCAAGCGTATCGGCGCTCCACCAGGCAATGGTGGCCGCCGTGCAAAACGCGGGCAACGAACTCAAGCTCGCTCTCATAAGAGACCATCCCGATCTTGCCGGGAAAGCTGCCCGTGAAGGGGCTCTGACCGCGGACTCCACGGCCGAGCAAGCAAGCGTCGGTCTTGACCGCTTGACCGAGGACGAGTTTGCAAAGTTTCATCGCCTCAACGAGGCTTATCATACGAAGTTTGGTATGCCATTCGTCGTGTGCGTGCGCCGCCACGGCAAGGATTCAATTCTGCGCCAATTCGAACAACGATTGCAGAACGATCCCACGACCGAACGTGATGCTGCGCTCTCTGAGATTTTCCGCATCGCCGCCCTGCGGATCGATCAGCGTGTCGCGGCGCCCGACCGTCTCAAGGTGCACGGAAGGCTGTCGACGCATGTCCTCGACACCTACAGCGGCGGTCCCGCCGAGGGCGTCGCGGTTGAGCTATGGGACATGGCTGGATCCTCGCAACTCATCGAACGCTCCGTCACCAACGCTGACGGCCGCACCGACAAGCCGCTGATTTCCGGCAGGCCCATTCCGATCGCAGTGTACGAATTGCGATTTAACGTTGGCGCATATTTTGCGGCACGGCGGGTCCCGACGCCAGACCCGCCGTTTCTCGGCATCGTGCCGTTGCGCTTCGCAGTCGCTGAGCCTGAGGGCGAGTATCACGTGCCGCTGCTCGCGACGCCGTGGTCGTACTCCACGTATCGCGGAAGCTGATTAGCGCCGCTTGCGGCGTCCAGCCTTACCCTTAGCCGCCGTCCGTTTCGCTGCGGTCCGTTTCGTTGCGGCTCGTTTCGCTGCTGGCCGTTTGACCGATTTTTTCGCCGACTTTTTCTTGGTCGCCTTCGCCGTCTTTCGCTTGGTCTTTGCCACCGTCGCCCGCTTTGGCTTTTTCTTAGCAGGCGAAGCCTTGGCCGGCGCCGCAGTTCGCGTCTTTCGGCCGGCCGCCCGCCTGGTCCGTGGCGCCCTCGATTTCGGCGACGGCCGAACGGGCTCTAGGGTGGGCGCAGCCTGCTCCGGCTCAGGCTCCTCTGGCTCCGGCTCGACCGCCGCAAAATAGGCCTGCATTGGTTCGAAATAGCGCGAGTGCCAGCCGCCTTCTTCGTAGCTGCGATGGTCGTCCGGCACATTGCTGTGGACAAGTGTCAACAAGGTGCCGTCATCCAGTTCTTCCAGCGTCACCGTGATGATCGAGTCTTCGTGCTCATCGCTAAACTTGGTCGTGCGCCACGACTGCACGATACGCTCACCCGGGACGAGTTCGAGATTGCGTCCGCTGATATAGCCGTCCCAGGCCGAAATTTCGGCACCGATTTCGTCCGACATCTCGGCCGCGCCGCCAGTCATCTCGGAATGACCAATGCTGTCCAGCCATGCGTCGTAAATTTCCTGCGGGGAGGCCGGTATCGTGGAGGTCAGGGTATAGGTATAGGGCATCGGAAGCTCCTCTGCTCAATGAGCGCCAGGCGCGATGCTTGGCCGCCGCCGCCTGGCCGGCTCGCACTGTCGCCTGAATATCACATTGTCCCGCAGAACGGCGCGCGCCTTCGTCGGACCGAGGGCGTGTAGTTGCTATCAGCCAAGGCGTGGGGCATGGTTATGGTTAACGCGATCGCTGGGGGACGGAGATCGCATTGGAGGTGAGCACAGCGGAGTGAACGCAATGTGACCGTACACCGCCTGTCGCGTTCCAGCGGTGAATGATTTGCATTGCTCCGGTTTGTGTTCCGGGTCTTACAGCAACGGTTTGCCGCCGTGTTTGCGTTAGCCCATGCTGACGTCCGTTGGGGGAAATGGGTGCGACGCGTTGCGTTTGAACGCATGCAGACGCGCTTCGCGTCGTCAACGTTGATCCTCGCGCTGTCACTTTCTGGATGCGCTGTGGGTCCCAACTATTTGCCCGAAGCGGCTCCCGTCCCGACAACTTACAAAGAGCTCAAGGGCTGGAAGGTTGCCACGCCAAGCGATGGCGTCGATCGCGGCGATTGGTGGGCGCCTTATCGGGATGCGAAGCTCGCTTACCTGCTCCGGCAAGTGGAGATTTCCAATCAGACTGTGGCAGCCTCGGCTGCAGCCTATGAGGCAGCGCGGGCCCTCATCAGGGAAGCCCAGGCCAGCCTGCTTCCGATACTGACCGGCAACTACAGCTTCACCCGAAGTCGCACCGGACCAGATGCCGGCGGTGGTAGTGGAAGCCGATCGAGCAACAGCACTGCGCTCCTTGGCGGCGGCAGTGGCGCCACCTATTCGACACTCTACAACCCGGCCCTCAACGGCTCCTGGGATCTCGACGTCTGGGGCAAAGTGCGCCGCCAGATCGAGTCAGACACCTCCGCTGCCCAGGCGAGTTCAGCCGATCTCGCCAATGTCAAACTTTCGGCGCAGGCACAACTTGCTATCGCCTATTTCAATCTCCGAGCGGCAAATTCATTGCGCGAACTGCTCAATCGAACCGTCGCGGAATACAAGCGCACACTCGTCATCACGCAGAATCAATACAACGCCGGCACCGTGTCGCGAGCCGACGTGATCACCGCCCAGACGCAGGTGTTGAACGTCGAAGCGCAAGCCATCAACGTCGGCGTGCAACGCGCGCAATTCGAGCATGCGATCGCAATATTGACCGGCCGCCCCCCCGCGGAACTCACTATCGCGCCGCACGTGCTGTCCGGCGGCATTCCGAAAATTCCGGTTGTTCTCCCATCGACGCTGCTTGAACGGCGACCCGACATTGCCGCGTCGGAACGCTCCATGCAGCAAGAGAACGCGCTTATCGGCGTCGCGATCGCCGGTTATTTTCCGGACATCAGTCTCTCCGGCGTCTTGCAATGGATCGGCAAAAATCCGTTGCCGTTCGACGTCTCGCACGAGGTGTGGTCGCTCGGCGCCGCGGCCGCACAGCCAATATTCAACGGCGGGCTCACGTCCGCCCAAGTCGACGTAGCGCGCGCAGTCTACTGGCAGAGCGTCGCCAATTATCGCCAGACGGTGCTCACTGCATTTCAACAGGTCGAAGACGAACTTGCCGCAATTCGCATCCTTACGCAGCAGCTCGGTGTGGAGCGACAGGCGGTCGCGGCAGCGCGCGAAGCCGTGGATATCTACTTGAATCAATATCGCGCTGGCACGGTCTCGTTCACGACCGTGGTGACGGCTGAGGCTATCCTGCTCGGCGACGAAGAAGCCGAACTGACGACCCGGCAAAATCTCTTTCTCGCCAGCGTCAGCCTGATCGAGGCGCTGGGCGGCGGATGGGATGCCACGCTGAATTCCTACGTCGAAAGAGCTGCAAAAGGGCTTCTCATTTTTGCCGCAACTGCCGCCGACACAATGAACCGGTGTGGCGGCACCTTAAGGTGCCGGGCCGTCGGGCCACTTGCGAGGCCGGCCCTGGCCATTCAGGCCAATCGCGACATGCGGCCAAGGCTCTGATTATGCTACAGATTCGAATTACGACCATGCCGTGACGGCAGGGGTCAAATGCCGGCAGGCGTGACCGAAGGGCGAGTTCGAGCCGGCGCGTTAATTAGCGAATTTTCATTAGGCGGCGGATTCCGCTCACACTATATGTTGATCCGTTCGGATGAATGAACACCCAAATGGACGAGCGCACGCGCACAACTGACGACGAACTGGCTCCGAACCTGCGCCGAACCGTACCGCTGGCGCCGGAGATCAAGAGCCAACCACGGTCGAAAGTCCGAATGGCACTCGGACTGATCGTCGCTTTTGCGTTGGTCTTCGGTGCCTACGAGATCGTGCACACAGTGCGCAAGCCCGCGCCGACCACGGCGCGCTTTCAATCCGGCGCGCTGCAATCGGTCGGCGCGGCCACCATCGCACCGGGCAACATCCGGGTGCTGGTGAACGCACTCGGCACTGTCACACCGCTCGCGACCGTCACCGTCCAAACTCAAATCAACGGCCAGTTGACACAGGTCGCGTTTACCGAAGGGCAGACGGTCCAGAAGGGCGACTTTCTGGCGCAAATCGATCCGCGCCCCTATGAGATCTTGAGGGAGCAATATGAAGGACAGCTTGCGCATGACCAAGGCTTGCTGAGCCAAGCCCAAACGGATTTGAAGCGCTATCAGACGTTGCTTCAGCAAAATTCGATCGCCCGCCAACAGGCCGAGAACCAAGTCTTCGTCGTGCAGCAGTATGAGGGCTCGGTGAAGGTTGACCAGGCTCAGATCGATGCGCAGACGCTGAACATCGCCTATTGCCATATCGTGTCGCCGGTCACGGGACGCGTCGGCCTTCGCCTGGTCGATCCAGGAAACTATGTGCAGACCAGCAGTACCAGCGGGATCGCCGTCATCACTCAGTTGCAGCCCATCACGGTCGTCTTCTCGATCCCCGAGGACGATCTGCCCGACATCATGCCGCAACTGAACGCCGGTGCAGCTCTCGAGGTTACCGTGTTCGATCGCGCTAACGTCAAGCAGCTTGCTACGGGCAAGGTTTCGGCGGTCGACAATCAAGTCGACACGACGACCGGCACCGTGAGAGTCAAAGCGCAGTTCGACAATGCCGACGCTGCGCTGTTTCCGAACCAGTTCGTGAATGCCCAGCTGCTCGTCAAGACGCTGCAAAATGTCGTCACCGTTCCGACGGTGGCCATCCAGCGCGGCTCGCCGGGCACCTACGTCTACGTTCTCAGTGCCGACAACACCGTCTCGGTGCGCCCGATCAAGATCGGCCCCACCGACGGCAGCATGACAGCCGTGAACTCCGGGTTGACCGCCGGCGACCATGTTGTGGTCGACGGCTCCGATCGCCTGCGCGACGGACTGAAGGTCAACGTTTCTGAAATGGACGGCAAGCCAACCGCGCCAAAGGGCGGCGGCGGACAGAATGCGAATCCCGGCCGTCGCCGCGCCGGCAGCGGGCAACAGTAGCGCGGCCCGAGGACATCGAGCGCACGCGCGCCGATGAAACGATGAGATGAACGTCTCGGAACCCTTTATCTTACGTCCGGTCGGCACGACGCTGCTGATGGCGGCGATCATGCTGTCCGGCATGATCGCGTACAAGTTTCTGCCGCTCTCGACGCTGCCCGAAGTCGACTACCCGACGATCCAGGTCCAGACGCTCTATCCGGGGGCAAGCCCGGAAGTCATGACGTCTTCGGTTACGGCACCGTTGGAGCGTCAGTTCGGACAGATGCCTGGCCTGAACCAGATGACGTCGGCCAGTTCCGCCGGCGCCTCGGTGATCACGCTCCAATTCGGCCTCGATCTCAGTCTCGATATCGCCGAACAGGAGGTCCAGGCGGCGATCAACGCCTCGGGTAACCTCTTGCCGGCCGATCTTCCTGCGCCGCCGATCTATGCGAAGGTCAACCCCGCCGACGCGCCGATCCTGACGCTCGCGGTCTCATCGAAGACGTTGGCGCTGACCGACTTGGAGGATTTGAGCGAAACGAGACTCGCGCAAAAAATCTCCCAGGTCACGGGCGTCGGTCTTGTCAGCGTCAGCGGCGGACACAGACCGGCGGTTCGCATTCAGGTCAACCCGCAGGCGCTTGCCGCCTATGGGCTGAACGTCGACGACATTCGCACGACGATCGGCAATCTCAACGTCAATACGCCCAAGGGCAATTTCGACGGCCCTGCTCAGGCCTCGACCATCAACGCCAACGATCAGCTCAACAGCGCCGACCAATATCGCAACCTCATCGTCGCCTACCGCAACGGCGGCCCGGTCAGGCTGAGTGATGTAGCAAATATCGTCAGCGGACCGGAAAACACAAAGCTTGGGGCTTGGGCCAACACGACACCCGCAATCATCGTGAACGTGCAGCGTCAACCCGGCGCCAACATCATTCAAGTCGTCGATCGCGTTCAAAGCCTGTTGCCGCAAATTCTGTCGTCGCTGCCGTCTGCGGTCGACGTCCGCGTGATCAGCGACCGCACCGTCACGATCCGCGCCTCGGTTGCGGACGTGCAATTCGAACTGGGTTTAGCCGTCGTCCTGGTCGTCGTGGTGATCTTCGTCTTTCTGCGCACGATTCCCGGCACGATCATCCCGAGCCTGTCGGTCCCGCTGTCGCTCGTCGGCACCTTTGGGGCGATGTATCTCCTTGGCTTTAGCCTCGACAACCTGTCGCTCATGGCGCTGACAATCGCCACCGGCTTCGTGGTCGACGATGCCATCGTCATGATCGAGAACATTGCGCGGTTCGTCGAAGGCGGAATGGACCCGCTCGACGCGGCACTGAGGGGTTCGGAGCAGATCGGCTTCACCATCATTTCGCTGACGATTTCGCTGATCGCCGTGCTGATACCGCTGCTGTTCATGGGCGAGGTCGTCGGGCGGCTATTCCACGAGTTTGCAATCACGCTGGCGGTTACGATTGTCATTTCTGCCGTCGTCTCGCTGACGCTGGTGCCGATGATGTGCGCCAAGTTGATCCGCCATCGCCCGGAGGCTGAGCGCAGCCGCTTCGACGTCACGGCCGAGCGCGCTTTCAATTCGATCATTGCCGCATACGGCCGGGCGCTGAATTGGGTCCTGGACCGCCAACCGCTGACTTTGCTGGTCGCGGTGTTGACACTTGCACTCACGGTTCTGTTGTACGACCTGGTCCCGAAGGGATTCTTTCCGGTGCAGGACACCGGAATGATCCAGGGGATTTCCGAGGCCTCACAGAGCATTTCCTATGAGGCCATGGCGGAGCTGCAAAACAAGCTCGCCGAGGCGATCCTGAAGGACCCGGACGTCGAGAATCTCAGCTCGTTCATCGGCGTCGACGGCACCAATCAGACGCTCAATACCGGCCGCTTCCTCATCACGCTCAAGCCGCACGATGAGCGCAGCCTGAGCGCCGCCGCGATCATCCGGCGCATACAGGGCGAGGTCTCGGGCATCATCGGCATCGCGCTTTACATGCAGCCGGTACAGGATCTGACCATCGATTCAACAATCAGCCGCGCGCCGTATCATTTCGTCCTCGAAGACGCCAACCCAACGGAATTCGCCACCTGGGTGCCGCAGCTTGTGCAACGCTTGAGCCAGTTGCCCCAACTCACCGACGTCGCGAGCGATCTCCAGCAGCAGGGATTAACGGTTAATCTCGTCATCGATCGCGCCACCGCCAGCCGCTTCGGGATCACGCCGGCAACCGTCGATAACGCGCTGTACGACTCGTTTGGACAGCGCATCGTTTCCACGATTTACACCCAGTCAAACCAGTATCGGGTCATTTTGGAGCTCGACCCGACGCTGCAGCGGTCTCTCGCCGGCCTGTCCTCGCTGTATCTGCCGTCTTCGTCGTCATCGACCAATGGCCAGGTGCCGCTTTCGGCCATTGCGCATATCGAGCAGCAAACCGGCCCGTTGTTGATTACCCATTTCGGGCAATTCCCCGCAACGACGATCTCGTTCAACACCGCGCCGGGCTATTCGCTCGACGACGCCGTCAATGCCATCCAAAAAGCCGAGAGCGAGGCCGGTCTTCCCGAGAGCTTCATAACGGCGTTTCAAGGCACCGCAGCCGCCTTTCAATCGTCGTTGAGCAACGAGATTTTCCTCATCATCGCCGCCGTGGCTACGATGTACATCGTCCTGGGCGTCCTCTACGAAAGCTTCATCCATCCGATCACCATCCTGTCTACTCTGCCTTCGGCCGGCGTCGGCGCGCTGCTTTCTCTGATGGTGTTTCGCTACGATCTCGATGTCATTGCCATCATCGGCATCATCCTCTTGATCGGCATCGTGAAGAAGAACGCGATCATGATGATCGACTTCGCGCTGGAGGCCGAACGCGACGAGGGATTGGCGCCGCGTGACGCGATCTATCAAGCGTGCCTGCTGCGGTTTCGCCCGATCATGATGACCACAATGGCTGCCATTCTCGGCGCCCTGCCGCTCATGCTCGGGACGGGAACCGGCTCCGAGCTTCGCCAGCCGCTCGGACTCGCAATTGTCGGCGGGTTGATCGTCAGCCAGATGCTGACACTGTTCACCACACCGGTCATTTATCTTTACTTCGATCGACTCGCCGTGCGCCTCATGGGGCGACGGCCGGCGAGCCGGTTTGCCGGCGGCGAGGCGGCCGAATGAACGTCTCCGCACCCTTCATCAGCCGGCCCGTCGCCACGACGCTTCTCACGCTCGGCATAGCGTTGGCTGGCGCGATCGCATTTTTGAAATTGCCAGTCGCGCCGCTGCCGCAGGTCGATTTTCCGACGATTTCTGTGTCAGCCTCGCTCCCCGGCGCCAGCCCGACCACCGTGGCGAGCAGCGTTGCGAGCCCGCTCGAGAGGCACCTTGGGCAGATTGCCAATGTCACCGAGATGACCTCGCGAAGCTCACTCGGACAGACCCGCATCACCCTGCAGTTCGATCTCAATCGCGACATCAATGGCGCAGCGCGCGACGTCCAGGCCGCCATCGTGGCGGCGCGTGCCGACCTGCCGGCAAGTCTGAAGAGCAATCCCACCTACCGGAAGGTCAATCCCGCCGACTCGCCAATTCTCATTCTTGCGATGACGTCGAAGACGCTGACTCAAGGCCAAATGTACGACGCGGCCAGCAACGTCTTTCAGCAGCGGCTTTCTCAGATGAGCGGTGTCGGACAGGTTTCGATCGGTGGATCGGCACTTCCGGCGGTCCGCGTCGAGCTCAATCCCCAGGCGCTTTTCAAATATGGCATCGGCCTCGAGGACGTCCGGGCGGCGCTTGCTTCGGCCAACGCCAACAGCCCCAAGGGATCCATCGACGACGGCGACCAGCGCTATCAAGTCTATACCAACGATCAGGCGACCAAGGCCTTGGACTACGCTCCGCTCGTCGTGGCCTATCGCAACGGCGCCGCGGTGCGTCTGACCGATGTCGCAACTGTCATTAATTCCGTCGAAGATGTTCGCAACCTCGGCCTGTCCAACGGCCAGCCATCGGTGCTGATCTTCGTCTATCGCCAGCCCGGCGCCAACATTATCGACACGATCGACAGTATCAAAGCGGAGTTGCCGCACTTGGAAGCGGCGATGCCAGCCGATGTCAACGTCACAGTGGCGATGGATCGCTCGACCACAATCCGCGATTCGCTTCGCGATACCGAACTGACCCTGTTGATCGCCATCGTTCTTGTGACTGGCGTCGTTTACGTGTTTCTCCAAGACGCGCGCGCGACGATGATCCCCAGCGTTGCGGTGACCGTCTCTATTCTGGGCACGTTCGCCGGCATGTATCTGGTGGGGTACAGCCTCGATATTTTGTCCCTGATGGCGCTGACCATTGCGACAGGGTTTGTCGTCGACGACGCAGTCGTCGTCCTCGAGAACATCACCCGATATATCGAGGCTGGCGTGCCGCGCCTGCAAGCGACGTTGCGAGGCGCGCGCGAGGTCGGTTTCACCGTCGTATCAATCAGCCTTTCCTTGCTGGTGGTGTTTTTGCCGATCCTGCTTATGGGAGGCATTCCGGGCCGGCTGTTCCGTGAGTTCACGGTCACGATGTCCATGGCCATCATTGTTTCGCTCGTGATTGCCGTCACCACGACGCCGATGATGTGCGCGCAGCTATTGCGATCGCGGCCGGCGGGGCACGTCGAACGCCGCCGGCCCATCTTCGATCGCCTGCTCCGCGGCTATCAACGCAGCCTCGGATGGGCGATTCGACACAGTGGCGTGGTCTTTCTCATCTTTATCGCAACTATCTGCCTCAATGTGATTTTGTTCTCGATCATCCCGAAAGGACTGTTCCCTCAACAGGACACCGGCCAAATGTACGGCCAGGTCCAAGCGGACCAGAGCGTCTCTTTTCAGGCCATGACGACAAAGCTTCGGCAGATGATGGGGATCGTGCAGCAGGACCCTGCGGTCAGCAACATCGTCGGCTTCACCGGCGCTGGCAGCGGTTTTGGCGGATCAAACAATGCAGGCGCCGTATTTGTCGCATTGAAGCCGCTGTCGGAGCGCGACGCTTCTGTCGAGCAGGTCATTGCGCGGCTGCGGCCGAAGTTCATCCAGGTTCCGGGCGGCCGTCTGTTTCTGGTCGGCGGACAAGATCTTCGCGCCGGAGGCCGACAGAGCAACTCGCAATATCAGTACACGCTGTTGTCCGATAACGCCGATGATTTGTTCGCCTGGACACCAAAACTGGTCCAGGCGCTTGAGCATAATCCAGTCGTGACGGACGTGACCTCTGATCAGGAGCCGAAGGGCCTGGAGACCGACCTCGAAATCGACCGCGATATGGCCTCGCGACTCGGTATCACGCCGGCTCAAATCGACAACACGCTTTACGACGCGTTCGGACAGCGCCAAGTGTCCGTTATCTACAGCGCGATCAACCAGTACCACGTCATCATGGAGATCGACCGGCGCTACACGCAATTTCCGACGTCGCTCGACGATATCTATGTGGCGACGTCCGCCGGCGGCGCGTCAGGGACTGCAAAATCGAATGCCTCGGCCGGCAGCGTGACCGCGGCCGGGAGCGCCAAGGCGTCGCCCGGCGCGTCGGCGAATGCCTCGGCCGCGGCCAACGCCAACAACAATTCGGTACGCAACGCCGCCATCAATGCTCTCGCTACGGCCGGCAAGGGCGGCACCTCCGCGGGCGCCGCCGTCAGCACCAGCAAAGAGACGATGATTCCGCTCGCGGCGGTCGCTCACTACACACCGGGCCACGCGCCCTTGTCCGTCAGCCACCAAGGACTGTTCGTCGCGTCGACCATATCGTTCAATTTGCAGGAGGGCGCCACGCTCAGCGAGGCCGCGGCCGAGATCGACAAGGCGATCAACCAAATTCACATGCCGGTTTCGATCCACGGCAATCTCGCCGGCACCGCGCAGGTGTTTCAGCAATCGCTCAACAACGAGCCGGTGCTGATTGCCGCTGCGATTGCTGCCGTCTACATTCTTTTGGGCGTGCTGTATGAAAGCTACGTGCATCCGATCACGATTTTGTCCACGCTGCCATCGGCCGGCGTTGGGGCGCTTCTGGCGCTGATGTTGTTCCACGCCGAATTCGATATCCTTGGATTGATCAGCATTGTTTTGCTCATTGGGATCGTCAAAAAGAACGCGATCATGATGATCGACTTCGCCCTTTCGGCCAAACGATCGCGGAATTTGAGCTCGGAGGATGCGATCTTTCAGGCCTGCATCTTACGCTTTCGTCCCATCCTGATGACCACCGTGGCGGCGATCCTGGGCGCCGTGCCGCTTGCGCTGAGTTTCGGCAACGGCGCTGAAATTCGGCGGCCTTTGGGCATTTCCATCATGGGCGGTCTGGTGATCAGCCAATTGCTGACGCTTTACACCACTCCGGTACTTTATCTTTATCTGGACCGGCTCGGTCTGTGGGTCACCCGCCAGCGGCAAAGATGGCTGCCATCGCGGCGGTTCGATGCGCCGTCTGCGGGATAGTGAGCTCTATTGGAGACCAGCTATTGCCGGAAGTATCCACTCCGATTCATCATCGGATGTAAATCGGCTTGCGGCTGTAGCAGCACGGCGTCGGCCAGACGATATGCCGGATGCCGACGGCAGCGCGTAATCGATGGATCTTGGCCCGGGCCTGCGTGATGACAGAAGCTTTAAATCCCTCGTCCACGTCGGGGTCCGCCTCCAGATAGGCGATCAGGTCCTCCTTGCGGTGAATGACGTGCTGGGCGTGCCGATAGCAGGCATCGTCGAGGTAGGAGGCACACACATTGCGCCCGTATCCGTACCAGAATTCCCCGGCGACCGCCGGCGATGCGATGCTGATCAGGGCCAGAATGGCGCTCAACGAAAGCCAAAGCCTTATTGTCATGATCATGCTCCAGGGGCACGCCGCGGCCAGCGTAGTTGATGATAGCCGTAGCCGCACCGGGATGGAAATCATGACGCTTCCTATTTCCCAGCGCAACACGCGGCCGAAGCCACGACAACGTGGTATGGTAAGTAACGAGATTACGGCTGATGGCATGGTTCGGCATTTTCAATGCGAGCGATGGCTCAAGTCGCCGGATCAAAACTTGGGAGGAAGATCGTGACGAACCGTGCGGTGCACTCCGTTTGCGCCATATTCCTCGGCCTGTTGTGGATCCATCCGGCACTCGCGGACGAGGCCACCGAGTTCTACGCCGGCAAAAACCTCAACTTGATCGCGGGCTTCAATGTTGGCGGCGGAGCCGACCTTTACGCGCGGACGATCGCACGGCACCTTGGCCAACATATACCCGGCCATCCAAATGTCATCGTTCACAACATGCCGGGCGCCGGCAGCATGGCGGCGGCCAATCATATCTTTAATGTCTCGCCACGCGACGGATCGGAAATCGGATTGTTCGCCGGCAACATTGCGGTCGATCCGATCATCGGCGGCGTACCGAGCCAATATGACGCCCGAAAATTCAATTGGATCGGCGCTCCGGCGTCCGAAACCTCCGTTTGCCTCGCCGGCAAGTCGACATCCTTCAAGACGTTCGATGATGTTCTCGCCAGGGAGATGGTGACAGGCGCCGCGGGTACCGGCACCTTGGATTTTCCGGTGGCGTTGAACAGCCTTCTGGGAACGAAGTTCAAACTGGTTAAAGGATACAACGGCAGCTCGGCATTGCGGCTTGCGCTCGAACGCGGCGAAATCGAGGGGTTCTGCGGCGTCGGATTGACCTCGGTGCGCAGCCTTGGGCTGACCGACGACAAGATCAACATTCTGGTCCAGATCGCGTTGAAGAAAAATCCGCAACTCGCCAACGTGCCGCTGGTCATGGATTACGCGAAGTCCGAGGCGGACCGCCAAGTCATGCGGCTGGTCTTTGGCTGGCTGGTGATGGAGCGTCCGCTCGCCGCGCCGCCCGATACGCCCCCCAGCCGGGTGCAAGCCTTGCGCAACGGTTTTGACGAAACCATGCGCGATCCGCAATTTGTCGCCGACATCACCAAGGCGTCGCTCGCCCTGGCACCGATGAGCGGCGTGGACATCGCGCATTTCGTCGACGAGGTGTACCAGACACCGCCCGCCGTCGCGAAGAAGGCGGCCCAGTTGCTGGGGCGGACGGAGCCATAGCGAGCGAATTGCAATGCCAGCGCGGCCGCGCGAGAATGAATGTTCTGGGAGGTTCGCTCAATAATCGATAATCGATGGAGGTGCGCTCGTGCTCCCGCAAGACGAAAACGAACTGCTGACCCGCGTCGGCCCTGGGACTGCCATGGGTGCATTGATGCGCCGCTATTGGATTCCTGCGGCGTTCTCCCATCAATTGCCGAAGCCGGACGGTCCTCCGATCCGAGTGAGGCTCCTCGGCGAAAACCTTGTTCTGTTCCGCGACACGCAAGGCCGCGTCGGGTTGCTCGACGAACGCTGCCCTCATCGCACAGCCTCATTGTTCTACGGCCGCAACGAGGAGAACGGATTACGCTGCGTCTATCATGGTCTGAAATTCGACGTCGAAGGCGCCTGCGTGGACTTGCCGTGCGTGCCGCAGATGAGCGACGCGCACAAGGCGAACATTCAAAAGCAACTCGGCGTGAAAGCCTACCCATGCGTCGAGCGCGGCGACGTGGTGTGGACCTACATGGGGCCTGCGGAGAAGAAGCCTGATTTTCCGGACCTCGAGTGGACGCTCATCCCGGCATCGCAGCGTTACGCAACCCGGCACATCCAGGAATGCAATTGGCTGCAAGCGCTCGAAGGCGGGTTCGACGCGACGCATCTGACCTTCCTCCACGGCGCTGAAAGCGACCCCACCCGCCGCATCGTCGCGTCGCTCTATGAGGTCATTCCCGCGGACTTCGGATTTGTGGTCGGCACTGGCCGCGATCGCGGCGACGGCGTGATCATGTGGAACATGAATGTAATGCTGATGCCGTTCCACAAGATCATCTCGTCGATCCCGCACGCCGCGCATGTGTGGGCACCGATCGACGATGAGAACACGATGCTCTACAGCGTCGATTTTCACCCGGCGCGAGCGCTGACCGAGGAAGACCTGGCACGCTCCAAAGCCGGGCTAGGCATCCATACCGAAAATTTGCCGGGGACGGATCACGCGGTTCGCAACCGAGCCAACGACTATCTGATCGACCGCGAGCAGCAAGCCAGCGGCAACTCCTACACCGGCATGAAGGGTTTCGGGACGCAGGATTGCGCGATCCAGGAATCGATGGGCCCGATCGCCGATCGTACCGCGGAACATCTGCTTGCTTGCGACGCGGCCATCGTCAAGATCAGACGGCTCCTCCTGCAGACGCTCAAAGATCATGCCGCCGGCAAGCTTCTGCCGGGAATGGATCCTGCGAGTTACCGTGTGCGCTCCGGCCGTTTCGAGGCGCCCAAAGGCGTGCCCTTTGTGGACGCAATGGCGCAATACGTCCGGCGCGATACGCCGATCGCCGCCGAATAGACGATCTGGAAATTCTGGCGCCGGACGCAACAATTTCGCTCGGCAACCCAGCATCCGCACGCGAATACCCGCGCGCAATTCCGAAAGAGAGCAAAACCATGAACGGCGCCGAAGTTATCGCCGAAATTCTCAAGCGCGAGGGCACGGAGTTTCTGTCCTGCTACCCCCGCAATGCGCTGATCGAGGCGAGCGCGGCGATCGATATTCGCCCCATTCTCTGCCGGCAGGAGCGCGTGGGTGTCGGCATCGCCGATGGTTATTCGCGCATCAAGCGCGGCAAGCGGAATGGCGTGTTTGCCGCTCAAGCCGGCCCTGGCATCGAGAATGCTTTCCCGGGCGTCGCGCAGGCATTTTCCGAGAATGTTCCCATGCTGGTGATCCCGGCCGGGTTGCCGCTGGAAAAGCAATACGTGCGTCCGACGTTCAGAGCCGCCGATGCTTATCGGTCGGTAACCAAATGGTCGGCCCTGGCGCATTCGGTGAAGGAACTGCCGGATTTGATGCGCCGCGCCTATGCCGCGATGCGGAGCGGCAAAGGCGGGCCCGGTCATGGTCGAAGTACCGAACGAAGTCTTCGAGGCACAATACGAGGGCAAGCTCGACTACAAGCCGGTGCCGGTGCAGCGCAGTGCGCCCGATCCCGATGCCATCAAGAAAGCAGTCGAGATGCTGCTGGCGGCGAAGCACCCGGTGCTATGGGGTGGCCAGGGCGTGCATTATGCGGAAGCCGGCGAACGCCTCGCAGCGCTCGCCGAACTCATTCCCGCGCCCGTCGTCGCCACCAATCCGGGCAAGAGCGCGATCGCCGACAGCCATCCGCTTGCGCTCGGCGCCTCGACGCGTTCCCGCTCGAAGATGTTTGCCGAATTCATGAAGCGGGCCGACCTCGTCATGGCGATCGGCTCAAGCCTCACGCGGACGAACTTCGGGCCCGGTGTGCCCGCCGGCAAGACGATTATTCATTCGACCAACGATCCCGGCGACATCAATAAGGAATACAGCGTCGATCACGCCGTGGTCGGCGATGCCGCGCTCGTCATCGACGCACTCATCGCCGAAGTGAGCAAACAGAAACGCGGCGGCAGCGGTAATGCGCTGGCGGTGCTCAAGGAAGACATCGCCGCTGGAAAGAAAGCGTGGCTCGAAGAATGGTCGAAGCATCTCGATTCGAACGAAACGCCGATCAATCAATACCGTGTCATCCGCGATCTGATGCGGACCGTCGATCGCGACCACGTCATCATAACCCACGATTCCGGCAGCCCGCGCGAGCAGCTTCTGCCGTTCTGGGAAACCACGGTTCCCGGGTCATACATGGGCTGGGGCAAATCCACGCAACTCGGCTACGGGCTCGGCATCACCATGGGCGCCAAGCTCGCGGAGCCGAACAAACTCTGCATCAACGTCATGGGCGATGCCGCCATCGGCATGACCGGCATGGACATCGAAACCGCTGCGCGCAACCGCATCGCCATCCTGACGATTGTCTTCAACAACGGCGTCATGGCGGCCGAGCGCGACGTGCTCCCGCTGTCGACCAAGAAATACGGTGCGCTGACCGTCAGCGGCAATTACGCCAAGGTCGCGGAGGGGCTCAATGTGTCATCAGCACGGGTCGATAAGCCTGCCGACATCGTACCTGCGATCAAAGATGCAGTCGCCGTTACCGAAACCGGCGTGCCATTCTTGCTCGAGTTCGTCGTCAAGGAAGGCTACGACTTCTCTCGCTACGCCTAGCGCCGACTTGGCCATGCATACGAACATGACAACGAAGCGCTTGGACGGTGCCTGGCTGGTGGGCATCGCTTGCTGCGCGCTGGTCTTTTTCGGCGCAGCGACCGCGCGTTCCGAAACGCCGGACGAGAGCAATTTCTACAAGGGCAAAGTCATCACGCTGATCACCAGCACGGGTGTCGGAGGCACCTACGACGTTGTCGCGCGGCTGATCGCGCGCTTCATGCCGCGCTATATTCCGGGAAATCCCACCATCATCGTCCAGAATATGCCGGGCGGCGGTAACGTGCTTGCCACCAACTACATGTTTAACATCGCGCCGAAGGACGGCACCGCAATCGCGACCATTCACAGCGCCATGCCGTTGCACCAGGTGCTCGATCCAAAGGACGTGCGCTACGATGCCGATCGCTTCAATTGGTTGGGGTCGACCGGGCCGCAGAACGAGGTCATTCTGGTCTGGCACACCGCCGGCATCAAAACCCTCCAGGAGGCGACCGAGCGCGAGATCATTCTCGGCGGCACTGGCGCCGGCTCCGGTATTGTCATTATTCCGACACTCATGAACAAGTTGCTCGGCACGAAATTCAAGATCATCACCGGGTACCGCACGTCAGAAGATGTCAATCTCGGAATGGAGCGAGGCGAGGTTCAGGCGCGCGCGTTCGGTTTTGGTTCAATCACCAGTCAACATCCCGATTGGCTTACCGAGCACAAGGTTACGTTTCTCGCTCAGGCTGGCGCCAAGCGAGACCGACTCCTGCCAGACGTCCCGCTTCTGACGGAGGTCGCGAAGAACGAAGAGCAGCGCCAAATATTCCAGCTCGTCTCTTCGGCACCGGCGCTCGGTCAACCTTACGTCGCGCCGCCGGACCTGCCGCCGCAACGCCTTGACCTTCTGCGCAGCGCCTTCATGGCGACGCTCAAGGACAAAGCATTTCTTGCGGAGGCCAAAAAAATTCGTTTCGACATTGACCCGATCAGCGCCGATGAAGCAGCCCGCATCGCCCACGACACGACCAACGCGCCGCCTCAGATCGTCGCCAAAGCCAGAGCGGCAATGGGCCTGGCCGGTCAGTGACCGACGACGAACACATATGATCCTGGAGGACAACAATGGCAGACATCAAGATATTCAATCCGGCAGGGCTGAACCGGCCGGTCTCGCCTTACATGCATGTCGCTCGCGTTAAAGCCCAGGAATTGGCTTTCATTGCTGGACAGGTGTCAAGCGATGGGTCTGGCGCAACGGTTGGCAAAGGCGATTTCGAGGCGCAGTGCGCGCAAGTCTTCGCCAACATCCATACCGCGCTACGCTCGCTCAATGCTGATTGGAAGAATGTCGTCCAGTTCACGAGCTATCTGGTTCGCCCGCAGGATGCCGCCGCTTTCCGAGCGTTCCGGAGCAAAGAGTTTCCAAAAATGTTTCCTGATGGCGCCTATCCGCCCAACACCTTACTGATCATCAGTCGCCTCGCCGACGAGTCCTATTGGCTCGAAGTGCAAACAATAGCGGCGATTTGATCTTGAGCCCAGCTGGAGCCGAGACGCTCGGCGTCAGACAGCAGCCGTGAGTTCGCTCGACGTAACTTCGTCCAACAGCATGCGCAGCGCCCTTGCGCGTCTGACCCCAAATGTACGTTCAAATTGCGCCTGCGCTTCGGTCCAACCCTTTAATGCGAGACGAAAGCGAGCCTGGCCGGCTTCCGTCAAACGAAGTTCCTTGCTGCGGCGATCGGACCGTCCCGGCCCAACGGCAATCAGGCCATCACGCTGTAACGGCAGGATGTTTCGCCCCAGCGTGGTGCGGTCCATGACCAATTCGGCAGCCAGCGCATTGATCGTCATCGGCCCATTGCGCTGCAGCCTTGCAAGAATTGAATACTGCGTCGCACGCAACCCGGTCGACGCCAGCACCTGATCATAGAATTGCGTGACGTGCCGCGCGGCTTGCCGCAAGGCCAGGCAATTGCAGCCCCGGGGATTGTTAGCGGAAGACATGACAACCGGTATCGCCTTTTCTGTCGCTTGATATAGGCGTATATACTCCTATATGCTGTGCTTATCAATGGACCGTCCCGCTGGGGCGACCAAGGGAGCGGCGACATGACGTTGCAGAGCCTATCGTCAGAGAGCCGGGCATCCATCGAACCGCGAACAGAGGTCGCGGCGACCAATCCGCCCAATCAGGGCCGCTACGATCCGCGAACTCGCGCGCTGATCGAAGGACCTATTGCGCTCACATTGCTGCGGTTAGGCACGCCCAACGTGCTGGTCATGTTCGCGCAGACCTCCGTTGGCCTGGTCGAGACCTATTTCGTCGGCAAGCTCGGCACCGATCCGCTCGCGGGCGTCGCCCTCGTCTTTCCGGTGCTGATGCTGATGCAGATGATGTCGGCCGGCGCCATGGGCGGCGGTATGTCGTCCGCTATTGCGCGCGCGCTGGGCTCGGGACGGCGTCCGGATGCCGATGCCTTGGCGGTTCACGCATTGGTCATCGCGCTCGTCTTTGGTCTGGCTTTCACCGTGAGCGTCCTTTGGGGAGGACGATCGCTTTATACGGCGATGGGCGGCCGCGGGCCTTCGCTCACCGCCGCGCTGACCTACTCTCGGGTCATCTTCGCGGGCGCCATCCTGGTTTGGCTGTTCAACTCGCTCAGCAATATCATCCGCGGCACCGGCAACATGATCGTGCCCGCCATGGTCACCTGCGCCGGCGTGGTCGTGCTCATCCCATTGTCGCCATGCCTGATCTTCGGCTTGGGGCCATTCCCGCGTCTCGGCGTCGCCGGCGGGGCCGTCGCCGTGCTGATCTACTATGCGGTGGGAAGCGTCGTGCTCGCCGGATACCTGCGCTGGGGTCGTAGCGTCATTCGGCTTAGGTTCCGGGGCATAAGCTTCCGATGGCCGCTGTTTCGTGACATCCTGCGCGTCGGTCTGGTCGCCGCCCTGATTACAGTCCAGACCAATCTCACTATCGGCATCGCGACGAGTTTCGTCGGCGCGTTCGGCCCGGCGGCGATTGCCGGCTACGGCACCGGCTCGCGACTCGAGTACATGCTTATCCCGCTTGTGTTCGGGCTCGGCGGCCCCCTGGTTGCCATGGTCGGAACCAATATCGGCGCCGGTCGCCCTGAGCGCGCACTTCGCGTCGCGTGGATCGGCGCCGCAATTGCCGCTGGGCTCTGCGAGATTATTGGCGTGAGCGCTGCTGCTGCGCCGCGCGCCTGGCTGTCGCTATTCGACACCGCGCCCGAGATGATCGACGCCGGGTCGCGCTATCTGCAAGCCGTCGGCCCGGTTTATGGCCTTTTCGGTCTTGGCATGGCGCTCTATTTCGCCTCGCAAGGAGCAGGGCGCCTGCTGTGGCCGTTGCTTGCCAACATGGCCCGCCTGCTGATCGCCGCTATCGGAGGTTATGTCGCGCTGCGATGGAGCGGCAATCTCACCGACGTCTTCATCGCGTTGGCTGTTGCGCTCGCGGCATTCGGCCTGATCAATGCGGCAGCTGTCGGCGCCGGCGTCTGGTTCGACCGCGCCGGAGCGCCGCGTCCTGTGCGATCCTTCACTCCGGAGCCGATCAAGAAATGAAAGAGTATTATCTCGAAGATTTCTTCGTCGGGCAGACCTTTAGCTCGGGCCGGCTCAAAGTCGAGCGAGAAGAAATCATAAAATTCGGCACGCAGTTCGATCCGCAGCCTTACCATGTAGATGACGAGGCTGCCCGCGATACTGTCTTTCGCGGACTGGCCGCAAGCGGCTGGCACACTGCGGCCATGACCATGCGGCTCCTGGTCGACGGCGAGTTCAAGCCGGCAGGCGGCATCATCGGCGTCGGATTCGACGAATTGAGTTGGCCTCGTCCGGTACGGCCGGGCGATGAACTGCAGACCAGGAGCGAAGTGCTTGAAGTGCGGCCGTCTAAATCGCGTCCCGATCGGGGATTGATCAGAGTGCGCACGACGACGCTCAATCAGAATGACGAGATCGTGCAAGTCTATACCGGTAACCTGCTGGTGCCGCGCCGTTCGACCAACGGCCAGTTGTAGGTGCGTTCCACCCCGATCGCGTTGACTTTGATAGTGAATTGAATTTCGCTCCTTCTCCCGAACCCGATGTGGTTCGGTCGATCAGGAGACAGCCGTTGTCGCAATCGGAAACGATCCATCTCGCGGCCGATCTGTCATTTCTGCACACTGATTATCTCTGGCGTATGCCCGGCTCCTGGGTCGGGTATCCCTACTACGGCACATCCGAATTCTATGAGGACATCGCGCGCGTCGCCGAACGCGGTGTAATGGACATGCTGTTTTTCGGCGATACCGGCGGCACGTCGGAGGATTACGGCGGCGACCACCAGGCCGTCGTGCGCTACGGCGCAAAATGGCCGCGCCACGACATGACGCCGATGATTCCCTTGATGGCGAAGGCTGCATCGGGCGTCGGTTTCGCGCTGACGTTGTCGACGACCTATCATCATCCTTTCCATTGCGCACGCGTCTTCAATGCGCTCGACCACGTCACGCGCGGCCGTATCGCGTGGAACGCGGTGACGTCGGCTTACAAGAACGAGGCCGCGAACTATGGCTTCGACGTCATGATGGATCACGACGAACGCTATGTACGTGCGCAGGAGTTTCTCGAAGTCGCCTGCAGATTGTGGGACAGTATCGAGCCCGATGCGCTGGTCCTCGATCGCGAAAAAGGCATTTATGCCGATCCCGCAAAGGTCCACCGCATCGATCACCGCGGGCGCTATTTCAATGTCCGCGGCCCCCTTCCCGCGCTGCCATCGCCGCAGCGGCGTCCGGTCATCATCCAGGCCGGTTTGTCAGGGCCTGGAATGAATCTCGCTGCAACCTACGCCGATCTGCAGTTCAGCACGCGCCGGACGCTCGCGAGCATGAAGCAACATCGGGCGGCGCTCGACGCCGCATTGACGGCGGTCGGCCGCAAACCGCGCGATATCGGTATCCTCTGGTCGATCCGCATTCAGGTCGCGGATTCAGATGCCGACGCCGTAGAGAAGGAGCGCCGCTATCTCGATTCCATTCCGGCAGAGGCCGGATTGGTCGAGATGTCGGCCCAGTACGGTGTCGACTTCTCGACCGCAAAACCGGGCATGCGGCTTGCCGATTTCGCCGATGAGGTCCGCGCCCAAAAAGGCAATCTCGGCAGCTTCGAGGAATTGCTCAAAACCGTCGATCCGAAGCAATCGCTACAGGAATTCGCCCGGCGCTTCCTTGTTGACCGAATTCTTGTTGCTTCTGGAACGCCAAAAAGCATCGTCGACAGGCTGGAGGAGTTGCATTTCGGAACGGGAGCAAATGGCGGCTTTATCCTCGGCCGCGGCTATTCGGCGATGGACAACATTCGTGAGTTTGTCGAGTACGTTGTCCCGGAACTGCAACGTCGCGGCCTGTCGAAGCGCAAATACGCCGGGCCGACGCTGCGCGAAAATCTCAATGGGTGAAAACTGGAGGCGTCCGCACGTCGCAGTATCAAGGCTGCCATGAAAAAATTGAGCCTCATCGCTTCTAAAATACGGCACGGCATTTGCCAGCAGAGCCACGTAGCATGTGACGATCGGGCCCCGGGCCCACCGTCACGGAGTGGAAATAGACGCTACACACGCCGAAGGGAATGCAACGTGCCTAAGTATTTGACGGCCTTCTGCCTGATATTTGCCCTCACCTTTTCGCGCGGCTACGCCGAGACGGGCGAAAGCTTCTACAAGGACAAGCAGGTCACCGCCATCGTGCCTTATGGGCCGGGCGGCGGCTTCGATGTTCTGACGCGAACTCGTGGCGCAGCATATGGGCAAATACATTCCGGGCGATCCGAAAATCATCGTTCAGAATATGCCGGGCGCCGGCAGTCTGCTCGCGACCAATTATCTCTATTCGCTCGCGCCCAAGGACGGCACTGTGTTTGCTCTGTTGGCGCGAAACATGCCGATGATTGCGCTGCTCGGCCACAACCCCAATGTGCGGTTCGATCCTCGCCAGTTTACGTGGCTGGGATCGTCGTCGAATTTCTCTCACGACGCCTATGTGTTCATCGCCCGCAAGGATGCGCCGGCCAAGTCGATTGCAGATCTGCAGCGCGGCACCGATCCGCAAATGATCATCGGCGGCACGGCAGAGGGATCGAGCAGCGCCGATGTGCCCAAAATCTTGAAAGATGCGCTCGGCCTCAAGTTCAAGCTGGTGCTGGGTTATCGTGACAGCGCGGCGCTCTCTCTTGCTATGGAGAGCGGCGAAATCGCTGGCCGCATGGTGGAGCTTTCGGCGGTCCGCTCGACCAGACCGGCCTGGCTCAAGCCCGACAGCGATTATCACCTGTTGGCGCAGTACGCCCGCGTGACACGCCTTGCCGATTTTCCTGATGTTCCAACCGCGCGCGAGCTCGCACCGAACGACAAGGCCCGTGAGCTGATCGAATTTACCGAGGCGCCGCTCGTCACCATGTCGTGGCCATTTGCGGCGCCACCTGGAATTCCCGCCGACCGGGCCAAGATTCTGCAGGACGCATTTACGGCTGTCCACCACGATCCGCAATTTCTTGCCGAAGCGAAGGCTGCCGGATTCGATATCGAACTGGTCTCGCCACAAGGCATTCTCGACAGCATCAATAAGATGGCTCAGGCGAGCCCGGAAGTCCTCGACTACGTGAGGTCGCTGATTGGCGGCAGCAAATCACGCTGAACGTCCGCTGAAAATAGCCGCTTTTGCGCTGCACGCTGCGCCGCCTTATCCAGCGCTGACCGGCATCAGGTCCGCATAGGCGCCGTCTGCATGGCTGAACAAACTGAGATAACGTCACGCCGGACCGCATCGCAATGCCCGGAGCCCCACTCGCCTGGTCGATTGACGTGACGCGTTGGCATAGCTGCCGCGCGCTGCGGGGTGGACTTGCCGCAGTTTGCAAGTTCGCGTTGAATTGCTACTTGATCGAAAATGCTCTCACATCCGGGTAAAAGCATGTTCGGCAAGCTCAATCATCTCGCCATTACCAGCGACCATTATACGCTGCTGGGTATGTTCTACCGCGCCATATTCGGGCTCAAGACTTCCGGCGACACTGCCCGCGAAATCGGCGCCATTTCGTCGGCGACGGCTATGTCGGCATGACCCTCATCCCGCGACGCGGTGGTCGGTAAGGCAGGGCTCGATCAATAAAGCTGCGGGAAAGTCGGTCTCAACAGGAGCCCATCATGAGAATCCTGATCGTCGGCGCTGGCGCCATCGGCGGTTATTTCGGCGGCCGATTACTCGAAGCCGGCCGCAACGTCTGTTTTCTGGTGCGGCCGCGGCGCAGCGCCCAACTGGCAAAGACCGGCTTGGCGATCCGCAGCTCTCTTGGAGACGTACATATCCCGTCGCCGCCGACGATTACCGCGGACGCATTGCGCGACCCTTTCGACCTGATCCTTTTGAGTTGCAAGGCTTACGACCTGAATTCCGCTGCGGATTTATTCGCGCCGGCCGTCGGGACGGCGACCGCTATTTTGCCGTTGCTCAACGGCATCGGCCATCTGGACTTCCTCACGGCGCGTTTCGGCAGTGGCGCGGTGCTTGGTGGCCAGTGTGTGATCTCTACGACTCTCGATGCCGAGGGTCGGATTCTTCACCTCAATGACACCCACATGATGTCTTTCGGCGAGCGCGACGGCTCCGTGTCCGGGCGCGCCACGGAGATTGCATCGACATTGTCGGGCGCCCGCTTCGAATCGCGCCTCAGTCGAGTGATCCTGCAGGAGATGTGGGAAAAGTGGGTGCTCATCGCCGCGACGGCCGGCATCACCTGCCTGATGCGATCGACCATTGGCGACATCGTCGCCGCGGGCGGCGGCCATCTAACGACTTCACTTCTGGAAGAGTGCGCCGCGATCGCCAAGGCACAAAACTTCGCGCCAAGCGAAGCGTCGCTCACGCGCAATTGCGCCATGCTGACTGCGCCGGGTTCGGCATTTGCCGCGTCGATGCTGCGGGATATCGAGCGCGGTGCGCCGATTGAAGCCGATCACATCATCGGTGATCTCATTCGACGCGGCGAAACGGAGCCCCATGACCATCCGATATTGCGGATCGTCTTTGCGCACCTCAAGGCGTATGAAGCTCGCAGGGCCCGTGAGCAGGCCGTCTCGAAGGCGGCTTAAGCAACAATCAGGGCGGAACAATCAGGCCAACACGTTATTAATCAACGCGACGAGGGCAAAACATGGCCAAAGTCACTTACGAGATCGTTGAACACGATGGCGGCTGGGCCTACCGGGTCGACGGGGTCTATTCGGAGACGTTCCCGTCCCACGATGCGGCCCGAAAAGCAGCGGAACGTGCAGCCCTGGAACAGCATATTCCGGGAAACACGACCGCGATTTCGTGGGAGGACAAAGACGGCCGTTGGCATCGGGAGCTGTCGCCGGGCGACGATCGGCCCGAGACCGACGTCAAAGGCTGACCTTCCCGTTTTTCCGGGTCGCTATATTGCCCGTGCCGGTTCCCAGCGGCCAACACAGCAACCCCTGGCGATTGTTCGTTGGCGCTGAAAGCTTGGCAGCTACGGCGCTCTGCGCACAACGGCGCTTTCATTTCTTCACCATTGGGACTCAACGGATCTTTATCCGACCATTTTGCAGATACGGCACAAATTCGCGCCTCATGTGGCCGGGCCTGATCGCACGTATCACTGCGGCGCGATCGCACTATGGAATCACGAAGTTCGCGAGTATCGTGTCCGCCGATTAAGGTGCCGGGACCCGATGAACGCTGATCTTGTAGAAACGGTCGAGACCGCGTTGAGCGGCTATGAACTCCTGAATGATCCGTTGCTCAACAAGGGCACGGCATTCACCGACGGGGAACGGGACGAATTCGACCTGCACGGACTGTTACCTCCCCACGTCGCGACCCTCGATTGGCAGGTCAAGCGTCGGCTTGACGCATTTCGCGCGCTCGATTCCGACATGCAGAAATACGTCTTCCTGCGCGGCTTGCAGGATACCAATGAGACGTTGTTCTACGCCCTACTGACGCAGAACATCGAAGAGATGATGCCGATCGTCTACACGCCCACCGTGGGCCATGGCTGTGAGCAATTCAGCCGCATTTTTCGCAAGCCCCGGGGTCTGTTTCTCAGCATGCCGCAAAAGGAGCGGCTACGCCGTATCATCGGTCATCCCCGGTTCGATGGCGTAGAAGCCATCGTCGTCAGCGATGGCGAGCGCATTCTGGGCCTTGGCGACCAGGGCGCATGCGGTATGGGCATCCCGATCGGCAAGCTATCCCTCTACACCGCGTGTGCCGGCCTCCATCCCGCGACGACGCTGCCGGTCCTGCTCGACGTCGGCACCGACAACCAGACTCATCTGGCCGATCCGCTTTATATCGGTTGGCGGCATGAACGTGTCCGTGGCGCCGAATACGACGACTTTGTCGCGATGTTCGTCGATGCCGTGCGCGAGCGCTGGCCGCATGTCCTGCTGCATTGGGAGGACTTTGCCATCGGCAATGCCAACCGACTGCTCACGCGCTATCGCGATCAGCTCTGCACCTTCAATGACGACATTCAGGGCACTGCAGCCATTGCGGTCGGTGCTCTGCTAAGTGCGATCAACGTCACGGGTGTGGCACTGAGTAAGCAGTGCATTGCGGTGCTGGGCGCCGGTTCTGCCGGGACCGGCATCTGCAAGCTGCTGCTACGCGCCATGATTGATGGCGGATTGCCCGAAGCCGAGGCTCGCAGCCGGTTCTTTCTGGTGGACCGCGAGGGCTTATTGGTCGAAGGCATGGCCGACCTTCAACCGTTCCAGGCACCGTTTGCGCAGAAGCGAGCGCGCATTTCCAATTGGACATTAAAATCCGCGAGCGGTATCGGCCTCGCCGATGTGGTCGCCAATGCGCATCCGACCGTGCTTATCGGCACATCCGGTCAGGCATGCGCTTTCTCCGAAGACGTCGTGCGCGCGATGGCACAACACGCGGATCGGCCTGTGATCTTTCCGCTATCGAATCCGACTGAACGATGCGAAGCGACGCCGGACGACCTTTGTGCCTGGACCGAGGGCCGCGCGGTCATCGGCACCGGAAGTCCATTTCCGCCCACGCGGCGGAACGGTCAGCCGTTCCGCATCGACCAAACCAACAACGCTTACGTCTATCCGGGTATCGGCCTTGCCGCCATCGCGGTCAGGGCGAAGCGGATTTCCGGCGGTATGTTTCTCGCGGCGGCGCGGGCAATTGCAGGCTTGTCGCCCGCCAAGCATGATCCCCAAGCAAACCTGCTGCCGCCGCTCGTCGATATTCGCAAGCTCTCATTCCACGTCGCTGTCGCTGTCGCCAAGCAAGCCCTCGCCGAAGATCTCGCGCATCCTGTTTTGAGCAGCGACATTTCGGGCACGATCGCTGCGAAAATGTGGAAGCCGGTCTATGCGAAATATCGGCGACTGCGGGTCGCACCGAACTCGGCCGTGCACTGATAAACCGTCGTGCTGAAGCACGGGCAGGCTCAAGGTCCGGAACGGACATCACGCCCCTTTCGCGATGATGCGGCCAACAGTTTTCTCGACAGCAAATTCTCGCGCTTTGGTGGTCTTTGCCGAAGCAGAGCCGCGGATTATGCTATCCTGCTAATAGGCTCAAGTAGGGCACGCCTTACGTGCAATTGAGCCGTCATCTACGTTAAGTGCGCCCACCCTGGCCTCGATCTTGCATCGGAAGCTTCCGTCCGTTCCGCGTTTTCAAGCTGCACAGTCACGGAGAGATAACATGCATCAGCGGCAGAGGAACACGATAGTGGGGCGGTCGAGCGCTGCTGTTGGAATCATATTCACAGTTGCGCTTATCGCAATCGCGGCCATTCCCGCATCAGCTCAGCAGCTTTTTCCTTTCAAGATCGGTGAGCAGCTTCCTGCCATTTTCGAGTATCTCTACATCGATCTTGCAATCGATAGCGGCCTTCTGAAGAAGGAGGGCATCGACGCCAAGATTGTCGGCTTTACCGCCGGACTCACAGCGACCCAGGCCGAGGCAGGCGGCAGTCTCGACGCCGCATGCGACGGGTTCACCAGTACGGCCAGCGCGATCGCGCGCGGTTCGCCGGCGAAAACGGTGTACAGCGTCAACGCCGACAACACCTACGTCATCGTCACGCGCGACACGATCAACAAGCCGGAAGATTTGCGTGGAAAGAAATGGGCAATCACGCAAATGGGAGCGATCTCGCAAACCTATGCCGCCCTTTGGCTCAACAAGAAGGGGCTGCCGGACAACGCCGTAGACTGGATCCCGATTGGCGGCACCAGCGCACGCGCGCGTGCCGTCATTGCCAATCAAGTCGATGCAGCGCTGTTGACGGCCGGCGAGTGGATTCGGGTCCAGCAGCAAAAGGGTATCCATGTGTTGGCAACCTTGTCCGACAGCGTGCCGCCATTGCCGTTGGAAATCTGTGTCGTCACGACAAAGATGATCAACGAGCACCCGAACGTGGTGCAGGGCTTCGTCAACGCGATGCTCAATGCGGCCCGTTACGCACGAACACCCGAAGGCAAGCAGGCGTATATCAAGATCGCCCGCAAGGCCGACCCCACCGGGTACACGGATCAACAGTACGAACAGCTCTATGATTTCTATTTCGGCCCCAAGTCGAACTCTTTGGCCATAGATCCGAATGGTGGTCTCTATCCCGAGATCTACGTCGCCAATATGAAGTCGATGGTCGAGGAGAAGACGCTCGATGCGATGATGCCCTTGGATAAGCTGGTCGATGCGCGTTTCGTCGATCAATACCTCGGCAACAACGGTTGGTACGACGTGACAACCGGAAAAGGCGGCAACTATCTGCGGGACATGCTCAAAAGATGATGGGCTGGTAAGGTCGGGAGGCGCCTTTAAGCCGGCGGACGGCTTCCCCCGGCTCCCCCGCCACGTTCGCCCTCAGGCAGAATCCTTGTACTGTGCCATGTGCGTCTCCCGGTTACCGATCTGATGACAGCGCCTAAACTGTCCGTCGACGACATCCATAAGACGTTCTTCAAACCGGTGAAGAACGACGTGGTTGGCATCCCTGCTCTCGACGGCGTGAGCTTCTCCGTCGCACAGGGCGATTTCGTCTCAGTGATTGGTCCGAGCGGTTGCGGCAAGTCGACGCTGCTTCGCATCATCGACGGATTGATCCACCCCGATCAAGGCCGCGTCCTTGTTGACGGTCGGGCCGTTGATGGACCAGGCCCCGACCGTGCGGTCGTGTTTCAATATTTCGGCCTGTACCCGTGGCGCTCGGTGTTGCGCAACGTCGAGTTCGGCCTGGAGCTCAAGGGAGTGCCGCAGCAGAAACGGCGCGAAATTGCGCTTTCGAACATTGCGCAGGTCGGCCTTCGCGGCTTCGAAAATCACTTCCCGCATGAGCTGAGCGGAGGGATGCGGCAGCGCGTCGGATTCGCGCGCGCATTATCGCTCAATCCTGAAATCATCCTGATGGACGAGCCTTTCAGCTCGGTGGACGAGCAGACGCGGGAGCTGCTTCAAGAACAATTACTGGATGTGTGGCGCGAAACTCGAAAGACCGTTCTCTTTGTCACCCATAGTATCGATGAGGCGGTCTACATGGCGAACCGGGTCGTGGTCATGGCGGCTCGCCCTGGACGTATCGTCGAGGATATCAATGTCGATCTGCCCCGGCCACGCTCCAGCAGCGTGCGGTCGCTGCCCCGGTTCGGCGAGATTCGATCCCATGCCTGGGAAATTCTGCGGCAGGGTATTCGCGAGGCGACGGAGCTGGACGCGTTGCCATGACACCAGCCGACGACACTGCTTTGCGCGCCGTCCGCGCTCGCATCCGCCGCTCCAAGATTGATCGCATCGTGATCGTGACTGCGACACTCGGCGGCTTCTTGTCGCTGTGGGAAATCGTCGGCCATCTGACCAACCCGATGTTCTTCGCGCCGGTCTCGGAAGTCATGGTTCAGTTCTGGAAGCAAATCATTGATCCGAGTCACAGCCTTCTCAACGGATTTATGGAAACGCTGGCCATTCTGGTGCCGGGTTTTGTCATCGCATCCATCCTTGGCGTTGCGCTCGGCGTTCTGATGGGCCGCAGCAATCTCGCTCTGCAAATCCTCGACCCCTACGTGACCATCTTTTACAACGCGCCGCGCGTTGCGTTGATCCCGCTGCTGCTGCTGTGGCTCGGCGTGGGCGACACGCTCAAGATCGTCGTCGTGGTGCTGGCGGCCATTTTTCCTGTTTCGGTCAACGTCACGGCCGGAATACGCGACATCAGTGCGCAGTTCATCGAACCAGCGCGTTCGATGAATGCGAGTGAAGGGCAGCTATTGTGGAAGGTCATTTTGCCGGCGACCTTTCCTTACGTGATGGCAGGATTAAAGCTCGGCCTCGGCCGCTCATTGACGACCGTGATCGTCGCGGAGTTCTTCGTCTCGCTGTCGGGATTGGGCGGCATCCTGCACGCAACATCGAGTACCTATCAGATGGCGAAGATGTTCGCTCCTGCCATCATCCTCGCGGCCATGGGAATCGCGATTGACGGCTTTTTGACGTACCTGGAGCGCAGAGTCCTACAGCGATACAGGGCCTGATATGGCTGTGTCCTTGACCGCCGCAGCGAGCCGCGAGGCAGCGGCTCGGCGAGCCACGAAGCGCCGAAATCTTGGCAATCCGTGCCGGCTCGGTCATGGCGTTCTTGCTGGTGTGGGAGGTCTGCGGGATGTTCACACCGCGGATTTTTCTCTCGCCTTTTCACGAGACCGTGGTGGCGTTCTGGCGGCTGTGCAGGGATGGAACGCTGCTGACCGCAACGTGGAATTCATTCTCGGTATTGGTTGCCGGGCTTGCCATTTCGGTGGTGTTTGGAGTCCCTCTCGGACTGCTGATGGGGCGTTATGTTCGGCTCAATTGGGCTCTTATCTCCCTACGTCAACGGTCTCTACGCGACGCCGACTGTCGCGCTTCTGCCGGTGCTGTCGCTTTGGCTTGGACTTTACGTCGCCCCCAAGATTGCAATCGTCGTGCTTCTGGCGATCTTTCCGATCATAAAAAATACCTATGCGGGCGTGGCCACCGTTGGGCCCGAACTATTGGAACCCGCCAGTTCGATGCAGGCATCGGAATTCCAGATCGCACGCCTCGTTATCGCGCCCGCAATCGTGCCATTCGTCATGGCCGGTCTTCGACTTTCGGTAGGTCGAGGCATTGTTGGCGTCGTGGTCGGCGAGTTCTTTACCGCGCAAACCGGGCTTGGCGGACTCTTGATTCGGTATGCAAGCAACTTTCGGACGGCGGAAATGTTCGTCCCCATTTTCGTATTGGTGGCCCTTGGTTATGGGCTGACGGCCTTGGTGGTCGTCCTTCAAGAGCGCATCGCTCCCTGGAAGGAAACAGAGCGCGACGTGGGTCAATAGAAAGGCGCCCAGTTTCGTCGATATGCACGTGAGTCAGGAACTAGACAGCACGGAGGTCGGCGCCGCGGCGATATGGACCTCTGTAAGCGCCCCCGCTTGCCAACAGCCGATTCGCGGGTAAAATCAAACTGCTCCGGGGATGGAGTCCCCCCATAACCGCCCATCCGGGCTGATGACTCCTACTAGGCGCGCTTGGCGTCAGTAGGAGTCTGCGTTTGTGCTCCCACTGCCGCAAGTTGGTTTGTGTGACTCGTCGAATGTGCGCACGCGCGCCGTTCGAGCGAATTGGATTTGCATGAGAGAGGATGCAGATGGCTGCTGTTGGGACATTAGCGACGATGTGGAGATCGGCCGTGGCATTTATCATCGTATTCCTGGGCGGCGGTCTCGGCGCCGCGCTCCGGCACGGTGTCAATCTGGCGGCAGCGCGCCTCGTAGGCACTGCATTTCCGTACGGAACGCTCTTCATCAACATTGCCGGATCGTTGGCGATGGGGCTCATTGCCGAATATCTCGCGCTCAAGGCGGGCGCACCGCAGCGCTGGCGGCTCTTCATGATGACCGGTATCCTCGGTGGCTTCACGACGTTCTCCGCCTTTTCGCTCGAAGCCGCATTGCTCTACGAGCGGGGCCAACTGGCCGCTGCCGCCACGTACGTCGTCACTTCGGTTGGGCTGGCGGTTGGCGCGCTCTTCGCCGGCCTTGCTATCGTCCGGGTGCTGGTCTGATTTCGGCGACTTCTTCGCCGCGACGCTGCGCCGCAACACGCCTTAATCGTTGCGAGCGTCAGCCTGCAACTTGATGCTCGTTGGGCCGTGAGCCCTCGGCGCTTCAGCGGCTAATTTCCCCGCAAATGGTCGCCCAAAATCGCTAAAGTATGCGCGTTGGCGTCGCAACGAGCGGGCGTCTCAGCGGCACCAATCTTGCTTCAAGGTCTGCGGGCAGGGCCACGATCGCCGCTGCCGGGAGGTCGCATGGCCGGTTATCTCGAGATCGAGCGGCTCAGCAAACGATTCAGCACGCACGGTCACGAGGCCTGCCGGGACATCTCATTCGCGGTCGACGAGAAAGAATTCGTCGCGCTCATCGGACCATCGGGCTGCGGAAAATCGACTCTCCTGCACATCGTCTCGGGTCTGTCGTCACCGTCGTCGGGCCACGTCCGGCTCCGCGGTGAGACAATCGACGCACCCCGGCCTCAGATGATGTTCGTATTTCAACAATACAGCAAATCGATCTTTCCCTGGAAAACGGTGCTGGACAACGTTTGCCTCGGCATAAAGTACCGTTCCCCGGCGCCGCGCCGAGAACTCGAAGAACGCTGCCGCGCGCAGCTCAAACTCGTCGGCCTCGAGCGATACGCCGACTATTATCCCTATCAGCTATCCGGCGGAATGCAGCAGCGCGTCGCCATCGCTCGTGCGCTGGCGCGGCGTCCGGAAATTCTCCTGATGGACGAGCCATTCAGTGCACTGGACGCGATGATGCGCGTCGAACTCCAAGACATGCTGCTGTGGCTGTGGCAGGAAATCGGGCTCACGATCGTATTCGTGACGCACGATCTCGATGAAGCTCTCTACGCGGCGCAACGCATCATCCTCCTGAGCGCGTCGCCCGGTTCGGTGGCGGAAATCATCGACGTGCCCCTGCCCTACCCGAGAGATCAGGTCGAAACGCGCCGGCAGCCTGTCTATCTCGAACTGCGAGAGCATCTCTATCGATCGATGGTTGACCAGGTCGTCAACGGACGCGCGAAGACGCCATGAGCAGCGGCATCATACGATGGCTGCAAACGTCACGTGGATCGGGTGTGATCCTGATCGTGCTTCTGCTGTGCCTGTGGCAATACTCTGCGGTCTACGTGATGGACACGCCAACGTGGCCGCCGGTCACGCGGATTTTTCAAGCGTGGATCGAGAACGTCGCTGATGGCTCGCTCATCACGAACCTGCTTGCGACGCTATGGCGGCAAATGCTGGGATATTGGCTCGCCGTTATCCTCGGCATCGGCATTGGTCTGGCGATGGGCTATTACCGCATCGCTTACAATCTGCTTGAGCCGATCATTGAAATCTTCCGTCCGATACCCGGGCCGGCCTACCTGCCGGTGCTGGTGTTGTTCGTCGGCATCGGTCATGAAATGAAGGTTGTGCTGATCCTGGTCGCCTCGCTGTTCCCGATCCTTCTCAACACATACGGTGGCGTACGATCGATCGATCCCGTGCAGATCGATACGGCACGCACGTTGGGCCTGACGACACTGCAGACGTTGCGTGAGATCGTTTTGCCGGCAGCCAGTCCACAGATCTTGACCGGTATGCGTATCAGCCTGGCGATTTCACTGATCCTCGCCATCCTTTCCGAAATGATCGTTTCGAATGACGGCCTCGGCTATTTCACGTTGCTCGCCGAACGGACTTTCAAAATACCCGACATGTATGCCGGTATCTTTACGCTGGCGATGTTTGGGTACGCTCTCAATCGTTTGTTTCTCATCGGCGAGGCGAGACTCATACGCTGGCACCGAGAGAGCACCAACAAGAGTTAGACGTTGATGGAGGGTTCCATGTACCGCATGCTGCAATCGTTATGCGCGTTGCTGGCTGTGCTGATCGCACCTTGGACGATTTTGCAGGCTGGTGCCCAGCCGAAGCCTTCGCCCGCCACGATTCGCGTTGTCGATTTGCCGCTGGCCAATTTCACGCCTTTGTTGGTTGCGCGAGATAAGGGTTACTTTTCCGAAGAAAACCTGTCGGTGACGTGGTCGCCGGTGGCTCAGGGCGCGGTCGCGATCGAGGCCGTGGTTGGCGGCAGCGCCGAAATTGGCGCCAGCGCCGTCTTCGAAACCATGGTGGCGCGCGGCAACGGCCTCGACCTCATGTTTCTTACGCCCGGCGTCCATATCAGGACCGAACCACCGGACAATTCCGCCCTGCTGGTGCGAACCGACGATAGTATTCGCAGCGCCGCCGATCTCGCCGGCAAGAAGATATCGGCCGGTTTGATCAACAGCATCAACTACATCCACATGATCGAGTGGCTGGAGAAAAAGGGCGTCGATCCGAAGAGCGTCGAATTTTTCGAGATACCGTTTCCGCAGATGGCCGATGCGCTGTTTCAAAAGCGCCTCGACGCCGTCTGGAATGTCGAGCCGTTCGTCACATTCATGACTCAGTCCGGCAAGGCGAAGGTCCTCGCCTATCCGTATCTCGAAACGATTCCCGGAATGGATGTGGCCAATTATTTCGCCAAGGAAAGCTGGATCAAGGCCAATCCAGACGTTGCGCTTCGCTTCAAACGTGCCATCGATCATGCCACCAAGGACATGGCCTCCATGCCAAAAGAGGAGCGAGACGATTGGGTCGTCAAGTTCACGGGTATGAAACCCGAGGTCGTCAAAGCCGTCACGCTTCCAATCTTCTCCACCGAGTATAATGTTCCAAGCCTGCAGGCCAACCTCGCGCTTGCGGTGAAGCACAAGATGATCAAATCGTTCGACGTGAATACCATGATCTGGAAGCCCTAGATTGGGACTTGTCCGCATGTGATCGATAATCGTCCCAGGCCCCACCGCGACGGGTGATTTGAAAAAAGTGCTCCATACGTCACGATACATTCGGAGATGACGCCATGCTCAGAACACTTGCCGAAAAGGTCAGGCCTGAACATTGCGCTGTTCTCATTGTCGATGTTCAGAACGATTTTTGCGCCGAAGGTGGCGCCCTGCATCGCGAAGGGCGTGATCTGTCGATGGTCAAGACCATGGTGCCGCGCCTTGCCGAATTCGTCGACGCGGCCCGCGCGGCTCACGTCCCGCTGATCTGGATCAGGAACGTCTACAATACCGGACCGAATTGGTATTTGTCGGAGGTCTGGCTCGAACAAGCGCACCGCCGGCGCCGGGGCGCCTATCTGACGATCCCGGTCTGCGAACCGGGTCAATGGAACGGCGATTTCTTTGCAATCAAACCGCTGCCAGACGAGGTGATCGTGACCAAGCACCGCTACGGCGCCTTCGAGAGCAGCGACCTCGATCTCGTGTTACGTTCGCGCGGTATCCGGACGGTCATCATGACCGGGGTCGCCACCAATGTGTGCGTCGAGACGACAGCCCGGCAGGCGTTCCTCCGCGACTATTATGTCGTGTTCGTCAACGATTGCACCGCGACTTATGACCAGGCCGATCACGACGCTACACTGCGCAATATCGACGCGTTCTTCGGCGAGGTCGCGAGTGCCGACGCGCTGCGCGCGTGCTGGCCCGCCACCCCGGCGCGGCTGCGCGCCGTCACCTGACGTCCCACGCCATAAAAGTCCGTCCCAAGAGCCGTTCCGATGAACGCCAAGCCGCACATCGCCCATTTTGCCGGGCCTAACGCCACCATTCAGAATAGCCCGCCGCTTGTCACCAGCAACAAAGCGCGCCGGAAATTCAACCTGCCGCTCGTGACCAATCCGGACGGAAGTCCCGCTCGCTTCGACGTCTTGCGGCCACAGAAGCTGGCCGCACCAGTCACCGTTTATGTCGAGCAGTTCAGCGCGCATCCCCTCGAACGCGATGCGGCCGAACTTTATGGCCCGCCCGACGGCTATCTCGACAGCGAAGGCCGCTTCCACAAGACGCCGCAACATCCTGGCGATAAGCCGGTCTATGAGATCACGCTGCTGCCGGAGGACGGCGTTTACCCGTTGCCCTATATGGCGCGTCAGGCCGACTTGACCGCCTGGGAGGAGGAGTGCGCTGCGCCCGGCGCGCCAGCCGATCGTGCGCGCCAGACCTTCTATCCCAGTGGAGCGCGCGTCTTCGAGGAAGTCGATCGACTAGCCATTGGAGAAAAGGGTTGGGGCAACCTGATCGGCTCGCGTGCCGACATCGACTTCTATCGGGTGCTGCCGCCGGCGGGCTACACCAAAGGGCTTTCAGCAGCCGAACGCACCGATATCGGTCAAGGCGACATCGCGCCGGAACAGCGGGGACGCGATTTCTTCGCCTACAAGCCTTATCACCTCGATACCCACGAACCGAGGCTTGCCCTTGCCCGGATGATCAACATTATTCAGCCGATCCTCGCGAGTGGCGAATATCAAGGCGCGATCTGGACCCAGGGAAGTCCGCGCATCGAGGAAACCATCTACTGGCTGCAACTCCTGCTCGACTGTACCGTACCGATTTGCGGCAACGCGGCGCAGCGTCCACATAGCCAAGTCAGCGCCGACGGGGCCAAGAACCTCGTGGATTCCGTTGACTATATTCTGTCGCGCGTGTGGGCCGACGATGCCGGCCGCAATCGAGCCGGCATGGTGCTCATTCAGGAACAGCAAATCTTCGCCGCCCGCGACGTGCAGAAAGGCGACGCTCGGCCAGGCGGATACGTCACGACGGGCGGCCACGGCGGCATCATCGGCGCCGCCGGACACGACGGAGTGCCGCGACTGACTTACCTGCCGCAGATCCGGCACACCTTCATGTCGGAGGTCAACGTCTCGCGACTTCCGCGCCTGACTGCCGGAGTCCGTCACGACGGCAAGGGCGTTGTTCGGATTGACGTGCCGATCAAGGACGGCGCGGGCCGCCTGCTCGACAGTTCGATACCCAAGGTCGTCATCGTCAAGGACGGCACCTACCATGGTGACGATTTCGATCTCGATCTCGATCGCGAAGTCGATCTGATCGCCAGAATGGACCACAACCTGCGCCACGCGCCGCTTGCCGGATTTGTCGTCGAAGGCCTGTCGCCCTACGGCACGATGACGTGGGTGCCGCGGCACCGCCTGATGCTCAGGGCCGTGCATAGCGGTATGCCAGTCGTGCGCGTAGGGCGAGGCAACAATGCCGGCTTCGCGCCGCAGCGCGACCGCTTGATCGGCGGCGGCAATCTCACATCGACCAAGGCACGTCTGCTGCTCATGGCCTGCCTGATGAGATTTGGCGGGCTGCCGCCTGCCGCAGACCCGGACCATCCAACCAACGCCGAACTCGCAGCTACTCGAAGCAAAGTGGCCGAGTACCAGAGGGTGTTCGACACGCATTGACGACTATCCATCGTCCGCCTCGCGAGAGATGCTGCGCCGCCGGACGCCGTCCACAGAATCGTGCATGATTGAAAGAGCATTGGCTTCGTCACTCTCGTGTTTGGTACGAGGCTTCCTAAAACTCTCCACGAGGTGATCGATGCCGATCGATGTCCACTGCCATTACGTTCCCCACCGCGTCATTGAAGTTCTCGAAGATCGCGCACACGACTTCGGGGTGTCGCTGGTCAAGACACCTCCGCAATGCGCGCTGCATTTCGACTACGGGCTGAAGGTTCGGCCATTCTTTCCAAAGCTGATCGAGCCAGTCGAGCAGCGTCTCGACGGCATGGCCAAACAAGGCGTCACGTGCCAAGTCCTGTCAGTATGGCCTGATATTTTCGCCTATGGCTTGCCAACCCCGATAGCCTCGCGGTGGCATCGGCTCATGAATCAATGTCTATCGGAGCTCTGCCAGGAGCACCCTGGAAAATTTGCATTGTTCGCTTCCGTGCCGTTACCGGACGCCGCCGCGGCAGCGCGCGAGGCCGAATACGCCATGACCCAGCTCGGTGTCGCCGGCTTGGTCATCGCCGCCAACGTCGAAGGGACAAATCTCGGCGAACTCAATCTCGACGAGTTTTGGCACGCTGCGGTTGCGCTCAAGGCGCCGGTCTTCATCCATCCAGTCCAGGCCATGCCGGCGCCGCGAACGTCCAAGTTCGCCCTCAGCCAGATCGCCCAATATACGTTTGACACGACGTTGTGCGTCGGCTCGTTGATATTCTCCGGAGTGCTCGATCGCTTCCCGGATTTGCGCATTATCCTCGCCCATGGCGGCGGGACATTCCCCTATCTGCTGGGACGCTTCGATTGTCTGCATGCGAGCATGGATCGGGTTGGTCAGGGCGATGTCGCCTTGGCGACACCCTCGGCCTATGTCCGACGGTTTCACTACGACACCATCCTTTACAATCCGATGCAGTTGCGTTGGCTGGCGGAGGCTGTCACGGTCGATCGGATGGTACTGGGCAGCGATTATTCCTTCCCGCCGGCCGATCTCGATCCGGTCGGCACCGTGCGCCGATCAGGCTTTACCGACGTGGAAATCGCCAAGATCCTGGACAATAATGCACTTGAATTGATGCCGCGGCTCGCTGCCGCGTGACGGCGCGTATCAGCAAAACGGAGGGACGACCATGGATTTGGCGTTGGGTGGGAAGAAAGCGATCGTCACAGGGGCAAGCGAAGGCATCGGCAAAGCGATAACGATTTCATTGGCTCGCGAAGGCGTGGATCTTGCGATTTGCGCACGGCGCAAGGAGCCGCTCGAACAGGCCGCTGCTGAAATCGCCAAGGCGACGGGACGCAAGATTTTTCCCATCACCGCGGACCTGACAAATCCAGTCGACGCGGAGAACTTCATCACAAAAGCCCACCAGGCGTTGGGCCGTATCGACATCCTCGTCAACAATGCCGGCTCGGCGCCCGGCGGAGTGCTCGAACATTTGAAGGAAGAGGAGTGGGCGAGCGCGCTGCAACTCAAATTCATGGGATACGTTCGCTGCATGAAGCACGTCCTGCCGATCATGCAAAAACAAAAGAAAGGTCGCGTCGTCAACGTCATCGGTAATGATGGTATCAAGGTCTCGTATTGGGAGATCGCCCCTGGCGCGGCAAATGCAGCCGGACAAAATTTGACACTGTCGCTCGCGAGCCAATACGGCAGGGACAATATCAGTTTCGTCTGCGTCAATCCCGGCCCGGTGCGCACCGAGCGCTGGACCGGCCTGGTCAAGGCGATGGCGCGAGACATGAATATAAGCTTCGAGGAAGCGGACAAGCTCGCTCCGGCGAGCATCCCGCTTGGCCGTATTGCCGAATCCGAAGAGGTCGCCAATCTCGTAACGTTTCTCGCATCCGACCTCGCCTTCTTCGTCAATGGGACAATGATCGAGATCGACGGCGGCCAAGAAAAGCCGCTGATGGATCGCCTCCGCGACCGCTGAGGACCGAGCATGACCTCGACGCGCAGAACTTTCGTTCTCGTTCACGGCGCCTGGCACGGTGGCTGGTGCTGGCGCCGAGTTGCCGACTTGCTCGAAGCAAAGGGCCATAAAGTCTTTACGCCCACGCTCACCGGTCTCGGCGAGAGATCTCACTTGATGAATGCCGGGATCAATCTCGACACTCACATCATGGACGTCGTCAACGTGATCAAATGGGAGGACCTCAGCGATGTCGTGTTGGCTGGCCACTCCTATGGCGGCTGGCCGATCTCTGGCGCGATCGAGCAGATTGAAGATCGCGTTTCATCCGTGATCTATCTCGATGCCTTCATACCGGAGAACGGTCAGAAGTCGCTCGACACCGCGTCCGAGTTCGCACGCAAGGGAGCCATGGAGGCCATGGCCAAGGGAGAAATCTCTCGAAAAGGCCCTCCGGCAAGCACGTTCCATGTCAACGAGAACGATCAGGCGTGGGTGGATTCCAAACTCACCCCGCAGCCGATCGGGGTGATGCTGCAACCGATCAAGCTGACCGGCGCACTGGAGCGCGTCGCGCGGAAGACTTACATTCGCGCTCCACTATATCCGCAGCCGTCATTCGATAAATATTATCAGGCGAAAAGCGCTGATGCGTCGTGGCGAACCTACAAAGTGCCGTGCGGCCACGACGTCATGGTCGATATGCCGGACCGGCTCGTGGAGATACTCCTTGAGGTGGCTTAATGGCCCGGCGAATTCGACAAGATTTTGGGAGTGCAAGTCGATTCAATCTGAGCCAATTTCGGTCCAGACCGAACAAATCAAGTGTATTGCAACCATACCGTTAACAGAAACAACACCATCATGACAAAGGTCCCTCGGCCGAGGCCGAGGGACCTTCTGTGATTTGACGCAGCAATTGGCGCTAACGCTGGTTCTGCTGACCGCCCTGACGGCTGCCGCCCTGCCCCTGCCCGCCCTGTTGACCGCCTTGCTGACCTTGCCGGCCGGGTTCCTGCTGCTGCTGACCGGGCTTATGCTGTCCGCCCTGTTGCCCGCCTGGATTCTGGTTTTCGTTACCCATGGGTTTTCTCCTCTTTGCGGGACGATCCCGCTTAAATCAACGGTAGAGGCCCCCGCAGGTTCCTCACACACGAATTCGTGCACGGCGTGGAACCAATCAGTGCCCGATGAGAACCATCGAGATCGCCGGAATATAAGTAATAATCATCAGCGCTATGAAGTTGACCACGAGAAATGGCAGCACCCCGAGATAGATCCTGCTGAGCGGTGCGTCGAAGATCGCTTGGGATGAAAACAGATTAAGTCCGAACGGCGGCGTGTACATGCCGAGACTGAGATTCACGGCCACGATAATGCCAAAGTGTATGGCGTTGACGCCGACGCCGCGCACGATGGGCAGCAGCAGGGGAGTCAAAATCAGGATCGCCGCGGGTGGCTCAAGAAAGCTTCCCGCAAGCAGCAGACCAACATTGAGAATAAGCAGCAACTCCCAGCGCGGCATGTGCAGCGCGTTGATCGACGCCACAATGTTTTGCGGAATTCCGCTGGTCGTCAGCAGCCACGAGTAAATTCCGGCCGACGTCACGATGAGAAGGATCTGCGAAATAAGATACGACGCATTCATCAAGATCCGCCAGAAGCCGGCGAGATCGACTTCGCGATAGATGACCATAGTTACAAATAGCGAATAAACAACGGCGACTCCGGCAGCCTCGGTCGGCGTGAAGACGCCGCCATAGATGCCGCCGAAGATCACGACAAGCGAGCCGATCGCCCAACTGGCTTCCTTGCTCGTCTTCAGTACTGTCTCCCAGCGCGCTTTTGCGCCAAGCGGCACCCTGGCTATCCTCGAATAAGTCATAACGTACGCAGCATCGATGATTCCGATCAGAATGCTCGGCAGAATTCCTGCAGTGAAGAGCAGAACGGCCGACTGCTCCGCCGACACGGCATAAAGGATCATCGCGATCGACGGCGGGATGACGACGGCAATCGCGCCCGAAGAGGCTATGAGACCGACCGCGAAGCGATCGTTGTAGCCCCCCTCTTTGAGAGCGGGATAGATCATCCGGCCCATGGCGACGACCGTGCCGACGGCGGTGTGCGACATGGCGCCGAACAGTTCGGAGGCGGCGACTGTCGTTACGGCGAGCGAGCCGCGCACGCCGCCGACAATGGCCATGACCATCGCAATGATACGTCGGGCGATGCCACCCTGCGCCATGATTTCGCCGGCGAGCACGAAGAACGGCACCGCGAGCAGCGGAAAGTTATCGAGGCTGCCGAACATGTAGGTCTGGATCGCCTCGGTCGGCGCGTCGGCGACCGTGAGGACGGCAACGATCGAGGTGACCAGCAAGATGAGAAAGATCGGGAAGCCGAGGATCAGAAGAGCCACCGGCAGGCCGAAGAAGATGAGGTACGCCATCGTTGCCGCCCGATCAGGAATGCGAGCTGTCGGCGTGGCCGGCGGCGCCCGATCTTGTTCGCACGATCAGCCGCACTGCGACGAGCAGCGCCATCAATGTATATCCGAGCGGCACCATCGCTTGCGGGATGACGAGGGGAAAATTTGCGGCCTGGCTGCGTTCGTCGAATGCCGCAAGCTGCGAGATGACCGGCCAGGCGAAAACGGTAACGGCAATCGCGGTCGCGATCAGTACCAGCTCCGACAAGAGAGACAGGAAGTCTCTCAGTTTCGGAGGCAGCATACTGATGACGACATCCATTTTAATTTGACGCCCCTCCCAGGCGACGGCGCAGCAGCCCGTGAACACACAGCCGACCATGAGGAAGAGCATGATCTCCTCGGCCCATGGTATCGAAACGCTGAAGAAGTAGCGTCCGATGATGTTGGCGAAATTAATCGCCACGCTGCTGATCAGGAGAATCCCGGCCGCGGCACGCGTGATCGCGAGAAGCCAACGAACGCCTTGGGTGACAGTCTCGATCACGGTCCAACCTTTCGTCGCTTATGCGCCCGGAGCACTTCCGCGGAGGGCTGCGGTCAAGCCGGGCACGGTGTTCGATATTGTTATTGGCAGCCGCTGGCGCTCCGCAAGACCCAACTCACTGGCTGGGAGGCTGTCGTGTGCGGTCGGCGGCGGCGGTCACTACCTCACAGGCTTCGTGGAGCTGCGGATTTGTGTTCGACACATCCTCGCCCGCGCGACTTCCATACATCGTGAGGTGCATATCGTTCCCCCCTGATCTGCGGCACCGAGCCATGGTAGTGGCGTCGGCGCGCCTTTGGTTTCGTTACCGTCGAACCCAGGCAGCGCGGAGACCATGGCTTGTCACCGCGTCGAACCGTTAATCTCGGATCACTCACCGGGCGCCGATCGAGTCCGCTTTGCCGCGTCAGTGACAATTTCATAGGCCTCGCGTACTGCCGGTTTCGACTTCGAGACGTCGTCACCGACACTGGCGAGCGTCCGCAACAACTGCGACTGCTCGTCGCGCGGCAAGCTGATCAACTCGCCCCCGCCGGCCTGCCAGGCCTTACGCGCTTTGCCAAACAAATCGACTGCGATCGGATTGATCGCCACGTTCTCCTTGGCAGCGTCATTGTCGACGATCTGCCGCAAGTCGGCCGGCAGCGACTCGTACCATTTCCGGCTAATCTCGACGATCAGGAAGATCGCGGGCTGATTGGCCTCCGTCACGTATTTTGCCGCGTCCTGATAGTGAAACGCCGAGAACACCGTAATGCCGGCGATGGCGCCGTCGATGGCGCCCTGCTGGATCGCCGGAAGCACGTCGCCCAGTGTCATCGCCACTGGCGTCGCGCCCAACCGCTTGAGCGCGACGGATTGGAAGTCCGATGCAAAAATCCGAATCTTTTTGCCCTGGAAGTCGGCAAGATGGCGCACCGGCGTTCTGAAGATAATGGAGTCCGGCTGGGCTTCGAACAGCCCGACGCCGCGCAAGCCCTTGTCGGCGCCAAGCCCAAGCATCAATTTCCTCACGGCAGGATCGCCCGCAACGCGTTGGCCATGAGCAAGCGAATCCACAAGTCCCGGCGCGGCCATCACTTCGAAACGCTCGTCGATGCCAACAAAGAACTCGGGCGGGATGACAGCGCATTGTATGGCGCCGAATTGCACGCCTTCAATCTGGCGCGGAATCGAGCCTAACTGGCTGGCAGGGTAGACCTCGGCCTTGATGCGGCCGCCCGAATCCCGCTCAACCGCTGCGCCGAAATTTTTGGCAAATTGATGCGGTGCATCATTGAGGGTCGGGGTGGTTATCTTCATAACATAAGTTTTGTCTTCTGCCTGCGCCGACCCAAGCATCGTCGCCAGCAAAAAGACGAACCCGCCGACAATGGGGGCCGCCGACGCGCGGATTTCACTTTCCATAAAGCGCATGCCGTTCTCCCTCTGGTGTGCCACCGAGCCGTCGCGCATGCATCGATCTGCCGCAAGATTGCTCCCGCATTCGCGCGGAAAGAGGCATCGATGTAGCACCGCCAGTGGATTTATTGTTTGTTGGACGCCACAGCCGATCAATCTGCGCTACGCGTCTGTCATTGACGTTAGATGATCGCCAACCGCGGGACAATGGAAATCTGGGGCGATCGGCGCGACATGTGCGCCGATCACCAAGCCGTATTATTCGGCATTCCGCGCGGCTTCGCTGACGATCTTATAGGCAGCGGCCAGCGTCGGCTTGGACTTCGATACGTCGGCGCCAACACTGGAGAGAATTTTCATCATCGACACCTGTTCGTCGTGCGGCAAGTTGATCAATTCGCCACCGGTTGCCACCCACGCGGCTTCGGCTTTTTTGCGCTGTTCGACCGCGAATGTATTGATGGCTATGGCCTGCGCTGCAGCATCCTTGTCAACGATCTGCTGCAGATCCTTTGGTAAAGTATCATACCATTTTTGACTGACTTCGGCGACCAGGAAAATCGCCGGTTGGTTGGTCATGGTGATGTGTTTTGCCGCGTCGTTAAAATGCATGTGCGTGAAAGGCCCCATGCCTGCGACCGCACCGTCGATAGCGCCCTGCTGAAGCGCCGGCAGAACATCGCCGAGCGTCATCGCCACCGGCGTCGCGCCGAGACGGCTCCACGCCTCGCTTTGGAATTGCGATGCGAAGGTACGCAGTTTCTTACCCTTGAAGTCGGCGAGATGACGGATCGGCTCCTTGGAGATGACATCGGAGGGCTCGGCCATGAAAAGGCCGACGCCGTGCAACCCCTTGTTGGCGCCAAGCGCCAGCATCAGCTTGAGGACTGAGGGATTTGCGGCGACGCGTTGTCCTTGCGCCAGTGAGTCCACCAGCCCCGGAGCAGCCATCACCTCAAACCGCTCATCAATGCCGACATAAAATTCCGGCGGAATGACCGAGCACTGAATGGCGCCGAACTGAGTGCCCTCGATCTGCCGCGGTATGGAGCCGAGTTGGCTCGCGGGATAGACCTCGACCTTGATGCGGCCGCCCGTATCCTTTTCGATCGCCGCCCCGAAGTTTTTAGCAAAAGTATCGGGCACATCGTTTATCGTCGGCGTTGAGATTTTCATGACATAAGTTTTGTCCTCCGCCCGCGCCGCGCCTTGCGCTAACGTCCCCGCCACGACGATCGCGCCGACGGCGGTAGCCGCCCATGTCATGGACGTACATCTTATCAGTCGCATGTTTTCCTCCCTCTCGAGTGTTGTTAGTTCGTTTCCCCTTGAAGCCACACCCACTGTTAGGGCGTGTTTTGAGCCGCTTCGGCTTCTTTTTTAGAACTGCTGCGCGCTTGTCCTAGCTCTGACCTCGGCCACTCGCTAAGCGCGCCATTATGAAAAACTCCTCTTGCCATTGTCCACTAGTGTCCGTGCCGCAATCTGGGGCGGGACGAAACGTCCCTTGGCAAGCTCCGCGGGTGCATTATAGTTGAGCTGGCATAATGCGCGGCAAAGCCGCCACATCAATCCTTCGGGTGGAAACAATGGGGTGGGCACCATGACTGCTGGCCGTACATTCAACGCTGCGCGCGACCAAGCTCGACGTGGACAGCGATTTGCCATTGCTGCCGCTGCTGCCCTGATGTTCGTGCCGGTCGCTCCGGCCGCTGCCGCCGATTTCGTCATGAAATTCGGCACCGCAACGATGAACGAGGGGCAGCACCAGTTTCTCAAGTTTTACAAAGAGGATGTCGAGAAGGCCTCCGGCGGCCGCATCGAAGTGCAAATCTATCCCAACAGCCAGCTTGGCCCGATTCCGCGCGAAATCGAGGGTGTCCAGCTCGGCAATATTCAGGGCTACATCGGCCCGGTCGACTTCTTCGTCGGCGTCGATCCGCGCTTCGGCGTCTTTTCAACGCCGATGCTGTTCCGCGATGATGCCAATGCCGCGGCGACGATTCATGATCCCGCGGTCGAAAAAGCCATGCTGGACCTCGTCGCACCGAAGCGAATGGTCGGCATCGCTACCTTGAGCCTTGGGGCCGCAGACTACGGCGCGAAGCACCCGATCTTGCGGTTGGCCGATTTCAGCGGCAAGAAGCTGCGTATCAACGGCACCGAATTGGAGCGCCAGAAGATGGCGAAGCTCGGCGCCACCGGCGTCGGCATGCCGCTCTCCGAAGTCGTGCCGGCGCTCGATCAAGGCACGATCGACGGCACGATCAGTGGACTGTCCGTGTTCGTTGCGTTCAAAATGAACGACCTGCTCAAAGTGATTACCGTTACCAACGACACCTACATCAACTCGATCGCTGTCGTCAGCAAAGTCTGGCTCGACACGCTTCCGGCCGACTTGCAAAAGATCGTGCTTGACGTGGCGACTGCCGATCAGACGAAGACGCAGCAATGGGAATTCGACTTCAACAAGAAACTCGAAGGTGACTGGACGGCGCTCGGCGGCACCGTGCACAGGCTTCCTGCCGACGATCTTGCTCAGATGAAGACGCTGCTCACACCGGTCGGCGACGAAGCGACCAAGTCTCAACCGGCCGTGCACGATATGCTGCAAATGGTCCGCGCGGCCGCTGCGAAGAACTAGCCGCATATGCGCGAGACCCTGCTGCGAGGCGCGAATGCGCTCATGGCATTCCTTCGCCTCGCTGCAGGCACGATGCTGATTGCCAGCGTCGGCATCAATTTCGTCAACATCATCGGCCGCTACTTCTTCTCGGTGTCGTTGTCCTGGGCCGAAGAGGCGATGCTTTTCCTGATGATCGGCTGCGTATTCCTCGGCGCCGGCCCGGTCGGGTGGATGGGCCGCCACATCCGCATGGACGTCGTCGTGTCGATGCTGCCTGAGCGCGCACGCAACGCATTCGAATTATTCTCCGATCTGGTTACGATCGCGACCTGCATCGCACTCGCAATCTTCGCCTGGCCGGTTATGACCATGCTCGCCGAGCTCGATCAACGCAGCGAGTCGGCAAATATCCCACTCGTCATTCCGCAAGCGGTGGTACCGATTGGGCTTTTAATCATGGCGCTGCTGATCGCGGTGCGTCTTATCGTCCGCGGTGTAAGGCACGACGACATCATTTCGAGCCGAGACGCCGGACACTGAAATGGCGGCAACGTTCGTCTATTTCATATTGCCCGCAATATTGCTGATCCTCGGACTGCCGATCTTTGTCGTCCTCATTCTCACTTCGCTCTCCGCAATCCTGTTCGTCGCGCACGTGCCTCTGCAGGCGATTCAGACCTACATGTTCGGCAGCCTCGATAATTTCCCGCTACTTGCCGTCCCGTTTTTCGTATTGGCCGGGGAGATCATGGGGCGCGGCGGCATCGCCAATCGCGTCGTCTCGTGGGTGGTCTCGATCATTGGCGGCGTCCGCGGCTCGCTTGCCGTAACGACAGTTGCGTCGTCCGAACTTTTCGGCGCGATGGCGCACACCTCGGTCGGCACCGTGGTAGCGATTGGCCGGCTCCTTTTTCCTTCGCTGACGAAACAGGGCTACAGCGAGCGCTTTGCGGTGAGCCTCATCACGTCATCGGGTGCGGTCGCCGTTATTATTCCGCCGTCGATCTCAATGATTCTTTATGCAATGACGGCGCAACAATCGGCCATCAAGCTGTTCACCGCCGGTATTTTGCCCAGCCTGCTGATCGGCTTGGTCGACGCTGTCTATGTCCTGATTTACGCACGCATCAAGATGGTGCCGCTGTCATCTCCGGCGCGGTGGAAGAATATTTGGGCATCAACCAAGGAAGCGAGTTGGGCGATCGGGACCATCGTCGTGATCTTTGGCGGTATTTACGGCGGCATCTTCACGCCGACCGAAGCGGCCGGCGTCGCCGTAATCTATTCGCTGTTCGTCGCGATGTTCGTTTATCGCGAAATCGGCATTGTCGAGCTTTGGCAGGTTATCATCAGCTCGGTGCATCTGATCGCGCAGATCCTCATTATCGTGACGGGAGCTGGCATCTATGCGTGGCTGATGACCACCAGCGGGATTCCACAGCGGCTCATTGCCGAGGTCAGTGCGCTTGATTTGCCACCCTGGGAGACGCTCTTGTTCGTCAATGCCGGACTGCTCGTGGCTGGAAGTTTCTTGGAGCCGCCCGCCGCTATCCTGATCCTGACTCCACTCCTTCTCCCCGTCGTCGAGGCGGCCGGGGTCAACGCGCTCCACTTCGGCATCATCATGGCGGTGAACCTCAGCATCGGACTTTACATGCCGCCCTTCGGGCTTAACCTGTTCGCCGCGCGCGCAATCTTCAACGTGCCGATGGGTATGATCTATCGCGGCGTGTTGCCGTTCGTGGTTGTCAACTTCGCGACGTTGCTGATCATCACCTACGTGCCCGCAATCTCCATGATCCTCGTCGGACACAGTCGCTAGCGATCGAACCGCAGCACCAGCTACTACGACGCTGCGACGAGGTCTCTGGCCGCGGTGTAGCGGTTTTCCGGAAAGGGCAGATCGAGATTGCCCCTCAGCGTGGAGCTTTCATACTCGGTGCGGAAAAGACCTCGGCGTTGCAGTTCTGGTATGACGAGGTCGACGAAATCGTTCAAGCCACCCGGGAAATAGGGCACGATGACGTTAAAGCCGTCGGCGGCCCCAGCCTCCATCCATTCCTGCATGCGGTCTGCAACCTGCGTCGGGGTGCCGATGACTTCCAGATGGCCACGCGCGCCGGCAAAGCGCTGGTAGAGTTGACGGATTGTAAGATTTTCCCGTCGCGCCATCGCGACCATGACGTCCGAGCGACTGGCCACAACATCGTTCTTGGGGAGATCAGGCACTGGCCCGTCGATCGGATAGCCCGAGAAATCGAAACCCATACGTCGCGACAGCAAGCCGAGACCGACATCGGGGTGAATGAGATCCAGGAGGAACTGATGTTTTTCCTTGGCTTCGTCTTCGGTCCGCCCGATCGTCACCGCCAATCCCGGCATGATTTTCAGGTGGTCGGGATTGCGGCCGAACTTCGCCATACGGCCTTTGACGTTGTCATAAAACGCCTTGCCGCTATCGACCATCGACTGCGCGGCGAACACGACCTCGGCGGTTTCCGCGGCAAGCTCCATGCCGTCTTCGGACGCTCCAGCCTGGACGAGTACGGGATGCCCCTGCGGTGAACGCGGGACGTTCAAGGGGCCTTTCACGCTGAAATATTTGCCCTTGTGGTTGAGCACATGCATCTTCTCGGGATCAAAGAACACACCTGAAGCGCGGTCGCGCACGAAGGCATCGTCATCCCAACTGTTCCACAGGCCCATCACGACTTCCGCGAACTCGCGCGCGCGGCGATATCGTTCGACCTTGGGCGGATGCGCATCGCGGCCGAAATTGGCAGCCTCTGTCTCGTTGCCGGAGGTCACGAGATTCCAGCCGGCACGACCGCCGCTGATGACATCGAGCGAGGCGAATTTTCGTGCCAGTGCGAATGGCTCTTCGTATGACGTTGTCGCGGTACACACCAAGCCGATGTTCTTGGTGAGCGGCGCGAGCGCCGACAGCAACGAGAACGGCTCGATCCAGGCGGTGTAGTGCATACGATGCAGGCCGTCCTGCGTCGTCCAGGCGCTGACGGTATCCGCAGAAAACAACATGTCGAAGCGGCCGCGCTCGGCCGTCTGCGCCATCTCGACGAACCGCTGGAAATTCGCGCCGGCATCCACATGCGAATCGGGATGCCGCCAGGACGCAACGTGGTGGCCGACCGGCCTGATAAATAGGCCAAGCCTCATTTGTTTGGGTTTTTTGGGCATCGCGAATTCCCCTCTCGCTCCCTACGCGGCGGAAGCAACTGCAAACCAGCTCTTTGCAGAAGTCTCGCCTGCGCTCGGGCAAGTCAAGGAAATTCAATGGACACAAGGGATAAGCAAATCTGGATCGCGCGCAACACAGCGATCCAGACGGATGGGGGCGGGCTCAACGCCCGCCCCCAAAGGGCCGACCAGCCGGGCGTACTTGGAGACGAAAACCACCCGGCAGGCGCGACCGTTACGCGTTCCCGAGCGGCAGCGCGACGAACCTTGTCGCATCGCCCATCTTCACCCGCATGAGAACGTCATGCTTGCCCTGGGCTTTGGCCTCGACGAGCGCCTTGCGCACATCGCCCGCATTGCTGACGGACTTGCCGCCCACATCGAAGATGATGTTGCCGGTCTGGAAACCCTGTTCGGCCGCCGGTCCATCCGGATCGACGCCCGTGACCACCACGCCCTTCTCACCAGCTCCCGAAACCTCGCTCGCCGGCGCGACCGACAGACCGAGATGCGGCACGCCCCTGTTGGGCGTTGACCTGTCGGTATCGGCCTTGGCCTGCTGCTGGTTCGGCATCTGCGCCAGCGTCAAGGTCACAGTTTTCGATTGACCCTGGTGCAAAATGTCGAGCTTCACCGAGGAGTCCGGTGCCATCATGCCGATGGTACGGGCAAGATCCCGGGCGTCCTTCACCGGCGTGCCGTTGACGGCGGTAATGACGTCGCCCAATTCGATGCCGGCCTTTGCGGCAGGGCTGCCGCTCTGCGGCTCGTCGACCATCGCACCTTCGGCCTTCTTCATGCCGAGGCTGTCGGCGATGCTCGCCGTTACCGGCTGGATCTGCACGCCCAGCCAGCCGCGCGTCACGTGGCCGTTGTCTTTGAGCTGAGCCACGACCATTTTGGCGGTATCGGCGGGGATGTCGAAGCCAATGCCGACCGATCCGCCGGACGGCGAGTAGATCGCCGTGTTGACGCCGATCACGTTGCCATCGACGTCGAACGCCGGGCCACCGGAATTGCCCTTGTTGATCGGAGCGTCGATCTGGACGTAGTCATCGTAAGGGCCGGCGCCGATGTCGCGACCGCGTGCCGACACAATGCCCGCGGTTACAGTTCCGCCGAGGCCGAACGGATTGCCAACGGCAACGACCCAATCGCCCACTTGCGGCGCACGGTCCGCGAACTTCACAAACGGGAAGTCTTTCTTACCGTCAACCTTGATCAAGGCGAGATCGGTCTTCGGGTCGGTGCCGATCACCTTTGCGGTATAAATTGAGCCATCGTCAGTCGTGACTTGCACGGACTTGGCATGGTCAACGACGTGATTGTTGGTCACCGCGTAGCCGTCGGCCGTAATGAAAAAGCCGGAGCCTTCGCCCATGATGGTTTCGTGGGACTGCGGCATACCATTCCGCCCGCCGCCGTGGCGACCGAATTGCTGCCCGAACTGCTGGAAGAACTTGTCGAACGGCGAACCTGGCTGAGCCGGAATAGCCTCCTCGTCGTCGCCGTTCTGCTGCATCATCGCGGGCTCGGCAGAAGCATCGATCTTCACCCGAACCGAGATCACGGCGGGTTTCACCTTGGCGACAATGTCGGCGAAGCCGGCAGGGTGCTGCATCGTCGTTTCGGCCGCACTCGCGGTCGGCGTACCGAAATCGAAGCCGGATGGACGATACCCGCCCGGGCCAGCAAGCAACACGGCCGCGCCGATTGCGGCGACTGAGCCTAAGAGGGTCAGGCGGCGGGCCGTGAGGGCCTTCCGCGGATTCTGCTCTGAAAGGTCGTTTCGATTCATGATCAATTCTCCATCGATGAAAGCGGCCCTGCGGCCCTCGGGTCTACAAATGGTCACGCCAGCTTACGGCGACGTTTCACCAGGATTAATTCTCGGAAATGAATTGCCAGAACTATCCAGCGAATGATCACCGCCGCTCGCCGAAAGAGGCGATCCGCGGAATCGATGCGCTCTGCAGAAATGCTATAGGCTATGTACTTTCTGCGGCCTTGTCGGCCTCTAAACTGAGCCGTATGACGTTGAAGCCGACTGATTGCCTGTCCGCGGACATGACAGAAATTTCATCTCCGCGTGCGGCAATTTAGCCCGAAAAGGATCCGGAAATTTTCGACAATGGCCACTGAAATCAAATCGATGATGGATGCGCATTGGCCGAACGGCGTGCGGCTACCGGTGGCACTGACCTTCGAGCATCAATCAGGCGAAGGGACACCGTTGCTGCCCGGGGATCGGCCGAACGCCATGATCGGCGGCGCTATGGAGTACGGCGGCCGACGAGGCATTTGGAATATTCTTGAAGTGCTGGACCAGTTAGGCGTTAAAGCCACCTTCTTGGTCTGCGGAACGACAGCAGAGAAATATCCGGACGCGATCCGGGCTGCCCACGGCGCAGGCCATGAGATCGCCGGGATGAGCTACTCTTTTGAACGGGTCCGCACCGCAAGTCCCGCGCGGGAGCGCGCGATTATCGGCAAGACGCGAAAGGTCTTGGAGGACGTTTGCGGCGCCAAAATCCAGGGTTGGCGCTGCCCGGACTATCGCGTCAGTCCGCAGACGCTCGATATTCTCTCCGAGTCCGGATTTACCTGGGACAGCAGCCTGTTGAACGACGACCTGCCCTGCCTGTTTGATTGCTCGGGCGGCAAGCTGATCGAGCTTCCGTTCACCACCAGCACAGCGGATAAGACATTCATCGGCTATCCCTATCCGATGCGCGGCGGATATGACGGCCTCGCCAATGTGTGGGATAGCGAATTCGACGTCTTGTATCGCGAAGGCGAGCGGTCACCGCGTTTCATGATCCTGAGCATACAGACGTGGGCCACAGGCCGCCCTGCTCCACTGCGAACTATGAAAACGTTCATCGAACGGCTCAAGACCTTCAATGACATTCAGTTCGCGCGCTGCGGCGACATCGCCGGCTGGTGCGGCGATCACACGAAAAACTGAGGCGGCGATGTGGAATGAGATACCGCTCAAGCACCCCGGCCGATGGCCCGATGGCGTGCGCCTGCCGATCATCATCAGCGTTCATCATCAATCCGAAGAAGCGGCGGTCGTTTTTCCCGATGGTCAGGTCGATCCCTTCGACTATAGCGAACGCCAGTACGGCGGACGCAGGGGCGCATGGCGCCTGTTTGAAATATTGGAGAAGCACAGCGTCCTCGGCACGTGGATCATCTGCGGAGCAACGGTCGAGAAATATCCGGAGATTTCGCGGGCGGTGAAAAAGGCCGGGCACGCAATCGCAGGGCACACCTACGAACACGAAATGATGTGCAACTATCCGCCGGATCAGGAACTAAGGCTGATCCAAAAGACAGTCTCGGTATTTGAAGACCAACTTGGCGAGCGATTGCGCGGATGGCGCACGTGTTTTGCGAGCCACCACACCATCGACCTCCTGCTCGAGCATTTCGATTTCGAATGGGACGCCAGCATCTGGAACGACGATCTTCCCTACATGATCGAAGGCTACGGCAAGAAACTGTTGGAGATTCCGTTTTCATCATACAGCGATGCAGCCTTGGCGATTCAGATCACCAATCCCATGCCGCCAACGCCTTACGGCACCTGGCATTCGAATACGCCGGACTTCATCCTGCGCGCCATGAAGGCCCAGTTTGACGCTCTCTATGAACGCGGCGCCGACCGCGCGGTTCTCATGCCGCTCACCGTTCATGATTTCATCGTCGGACGCCCGTCGCGCTCGCTGGTGTTGGACGAGTTCATCACCTACGCGAAACAATTCGAAGGTGTCGTGTTTACGACCCACGATCAGGCCGCAACGTGGTGGCTGAAGAATTATCAGACGCCGTAGCGGCGGAACAGAAGCTCAGTCGTGCGAGGCCCAACCGCTCATCACTGTGCCGGCTTATCGGTCTTAAACTCAGACTGCTCCATTTCCAAGAAAATGCGATAGGCATTGCCTCGATTGTTGGCGTCGAAGGCCGGCAGGTTCTTGTATTTGGACCAATCCGTTTGCTCGTACGCGACATTGAAATCGACCCAGTCCTTGGCCGCCTTACCCATCGCGTCTCGCACGTAAGTAATATAGTCTCGGGTGAACGCGATTGCCTCGTTCACGGCCGTCGATGGCCGCCCGTGACCGGGAATAATGAATTTCGGCTCGAGCTTCGCGATTTCTCCGAGGCTATGCAGCCAGTTCGCTGTGTCGACATCGTCGGCATTCATGAACGGAATCCGGCTGTTCTGCACGACGTCGCCTGCGAACAGAACACCGTCCGGCTCGACCAGCATCATCGAGTCGCTTGCCGAATGGGCTGGGCCTGCATACAAAATCACGAAACGCCTGCCGCCCAGATAAAGCGTCGCCTTTGTCTCGAAGGTGATATCGGGCGGCACGACGCGCGTGTTGCTGTCCACCCACGGGTAGAGAACCTGCTTGCGCTGATCGAGCCGCTGATCGGCCCGTTCGCCGGACGTTTCCTCATCCTCGCGGTATTCCGTCGCGCGCTGCTGCGCGATAATCAGACTCGCACTGTGATCCTTGAACGCCTGCAAGCCATAGATATGATCGGCATGATAATGGCTGACGACGTTGTAACGTACCGGCTGAGCCGTGGCCTTTCTTATGGCCGCGAGCAGGTTCCAGCCGAGGCTCGGCGTGCCGAGCGCATCAAATACGACGACACCATCCGATGTGATAATGAACCCGGCATTGGACGTATGACCTTCATTTTCCTGGCCGGGCACACCCGGATTACCCAAGGTGTAATAGATCGGCGCGCCGGGGACCTGCTCGATGATGAGCGGCTCTCTGAGCGGCGGATAAGGTTCTGTACCCTCGGCCCACGCCAGGCCCGCACAAGCAACCTGCACGACGCTCCAAGCAATACTCAAAGCCTGAGCGATGTAAATCAGGCGCTTGGCCGTAGCGCAATCAGTGCGCATACTCACCGCGCCCGCGGCCTTCATCAGGAAAGATCTCCGCAGTAGATTTCCTTGAGCAGTTTGAGAATGCGCGCCGCACGATCATCGCAAATGCGGTAGTGCAATGTTTGCGATTCGCGCCGGAATGAGACCAGACCATCCTCGCGCAACAAGGCGAGATGTTGCGAAAGCGCAGACTGACTCAAACCCACGGCATCCACTAAATCGCCGACTTTCATTTCTTCATGCGCGGCCAGAAAACACAGGATGAGCAGCCGATGTTCGTTGCCGAGCAATTTGAGCATGCGCGCCGCAGCCGCCGCCTGCTCGGCGAGTGCTTCAAGCTCGGTGCGGGCTTGCGCGCGACGATCCTTTACCCTCGCCGCGGGCCAAGCCTTCGGCAATTGTGCCTTTCGCAGTTTAGCTGATGTGTCCATGGCCGCCCGCAAACGTTGAAGTGCTCGACAGGTTAATCAAGTGCGCGCTTATTTAGAGTTGACTAATTTAGTATCGGTTGATAGATGCCACTCTAAGCCAAACGCCTGGGAGCGGCAAGACAAACGGCGGGACGTAACTGTTACGTAATTTGGGAGGAACGGGATGAATGAAGTCCTGCGGCGCAATTCACGCCGTTCCTTTCTGCGTATGGGAGCAGCCGTTGCCGGCGGGGCCGTTCTGAGCCGACCGACCAGCGCGGCCGCAGCCGAGGCGTCGCCGCCAGCAGAACCTTCTTGGTCCATGGAGATCGGCGCGGGAGTTGTCGACCGTCCCTACGGTAAACCCGCAAAATTCGAAAGCGACGTTATTCGCCGCGACGTGCCGTGGCTCACGGCATCCCGGGAATCCTCCGTCAGCTTCTCGCCAATTCAGTCGCTGCAGGGAATCATCACCCCGAACGGACTATTTTTCGAGCGCTATCACGCCGGCCGTGTCGATGTGGATCCACGAGAACACCGGCTGTTGATCCACGGTCTTGTCGATCGTCCGCTCATTCTGACGATGGACGACATTGTTCGATTCCCCGCAGTGTCGCGCATCCATTTCATCGAATGTCCGGCGAATGGCGGCATGGAATGGCGCGAGGCGCAGCTCAATTCCTTGCAGTTTACCCACGGCATGCTCGGCTGCGCCGAGTGGACCGGCGTCAAGCTCTCGACCTTGCTCGATGAAGTCGGCCTGCAAAAAGAGGCCAAATGGGTCATGGTCGAAGGTGCCGACGGCGCGCGGATGAATCGCAGCCTGCCGCTCGCCAAATGTCTCGACGATTGCCTTGTCGTCTATGGACAGAACGGCGAGGCGCTGCGGCCCGAACAGGGCTACCCCCTGCGGCTCCTGGTGCCGGGCTGGGAAGGCAATGTCAGCGTCAAATGGCTGCGCCGCATCAAGGTCGGCGATCAACCCTGGTTTTCGCGCGAAGAGACATCGAAGTACACTGATCTGATGCCTGACGGAAAATCTCGCGGCTTCACCTGGGTGAACGATGCCAAATCGGTCATCACATTCCCCTGCCCCGAGAAACCGATGACCACGCCCGGGCTCTATGAGATCCGCGGCATTGCGTGGAGCGGCCACGGCAAGATCAAACAGGTCGATGTGTCGTTCGACGGCGGGGTGAATTGGCATACCACGCAATTGCATGACCCGATCCTGTCAAAGGCGCTGACGCGTTTCTCGATCCCATGGCGCTGGGACGGGCAGCCGGCTCTGCTTGAATCGCGCGCCATCGATGAAACCGGCTACGTGCAGCCGACCATCGCGCAATTGCGCAAGGTGCGCGGTACGAACTCGATTTATCACAACAATTCGATCCAGACTTGGCAGGTGAAGCCGGACGGGAAGGTTTTTGATGTCCAGCTTGGCTAGATTGCGCGCCATAGCGCCGCTCGTTTGCGCGTCGTGTCTATGGAGCTTGAGCGCAAGCGCCGGCGGCCCCGGCAGCTTCGGCTACGGCAAGGTCGCGACCCCCGCGGAAATCGCCGGCTGGAATATCGACGTCCGCGGCCGCGACGGCGTGGGCTTGCCAGAGGGCAAAGGTACCGTCGACCATGGCGCCGACGTTTTCATCCAGCAGTGCGCCGCATGCCACGGCACATTTGGCGAGGGCGAAGGCCGCTATCCCAAACTGATCGGCGGCGAAGGTACCTTCACCGGCGATCGGCCGGAACCTACGGTCGGCAGCTATTGGCCGTTCGCGCCGACTTTATGGGACTATATCAACCGGGCCATGCCGTTTCCGGCGCCGCACACGCTTTCCGCCGATGACGTCTATGCCGTAACGGCTTATATCCTCAACTTCAACAATATCGTACCGAGCGATTTCGTCGCCGACCGCGACAGCCTGCCAAAAGTGAAGATGCCGAATCGTAACAATTTCACCTGGGAAGACCCGCGTCCCGATACCACATCGACCGCTTGCATGAAGGACTGCATCGATCCAAAAGCGGTGAAGATTTTTTCTTCGGCGGAAGGCAAAGACCTCACGCCACGAACGACTGGCCCGCTCGACAAAATGGGCGGTAAATAACGCGACGCAAGTGTCATGCTGGAGTGTGCGATGCAACGCAGGTTGATATCCTTCCAAGCGACCATACTGCTGGCCGGACTTGCGCTCGGCGCTTCCCTCTGCGCAACCGGCGCGGCTTCGGCGCAAACGCCGGCGATGCCAGGCCAGGCGCTGGCTTTCGACCGCAGCAAGGGCAATTGTCTCACCTGCCACGACATTAAAGGCGGCGATTTTCCCGGTAACGTCGGGCCCCAACTGTCCGACGTCAAAAAACGATACCCCGATCGCAAAGAACTCGCGGCGATCATCTTCGATGAGACCAAACGCAACCCTCTGACTGTGATGCCGCCGTTCGGACGCAATCTGATTTTGACGCCGCAGGAAATCGAATCCGTCATCGATTTTCTTTACACGCGATAAGACCGTCGCCCGCGAAATTGGAGAGACAAAGAATGATGAAAAAAACCTGTTTCAACGTCACGCGGCGACTGGTCATCAAGGGCGCCACCGCTATCGTGGTATCCGGCTTCGGCTTGAATGCGTTGATGCGAAGCGCCCGAGCCGCCGCCGATGCAGCCAAGTGGCCAAAGGATGCGTTCACGCAAAAGACCCAAGCCGACGCGATCAAGACGCTCTACGGTAAGGACGCGGAAGCCTCCGATAAGGTCAAGCTCGACGCCCCGGAAATTGCCGAAAACGGCGCCGTTGTACCGATCTCAGTTTCGAGCACGCTGCCGGACGTAACGTCGATCGCTATCTTCGTCTCTGAAAATCCGTTTCCGCTGGCAGCGAGCTACAAGATTCCGGCCGGCACGGCGGCATCCGTGTCGAACCGCCTCAAAATGGCGAAGACCAGCAGCGTAACCGCGCTGGTCGAGTCCGGAGGCAAGGTTTACAGCGCGAGCAAAGAAGTCAAAGTCACCGTTGGCGGCTGCGGCGGCTAAGCCGCCACCGAGAAAAAGGCAATTGCAATGGCATCGACTATTCGCATCCGCGCCGTGACGAGCGGCGACAACACCGAGGTCCAGGCCTTGATCCAACATCCGATGGATTCCGGCTTCGTCAAGGACTCCCAAGGAAACCTCATTCCTCCGCATCACATCGAGGTGGTGGAATTCGAGCACGCGGGAAAGTCGGTGTTCACCGCACTATGGGGCCCGGCGGTCGCCAAGGACCCCTATGTCAAATTCAGCTTCAAGGGCGCACAGAAGGGCGACGACCTGACTGTAAGCTGGGTCGACAACAAAGGCCAAAGCGATACGCTCACGGCAAAGATTATGTAGGCGGCTCGGCACGCCCTGCTGGGAGGAGGACATGCGGATGGTTCGCGCAATGTCAGCGGCACTCGTAGTGCTGTTGGTGGCTCTCATACGGCCCGCCATCGCGGCAGATCCCGTCAATCCTGACGCGGATTTCAAGGCTTTCCGCGATTATTTTACCAAGCGGTTCCCGAACGTGCCGTTGAACGATTTCGTCAACGGGCCGTATTCCATGGATGCTGATTTGCGCAAGCAGTGGGAGGCGATCGACGATTTCCCTCCCTACGGCTTTGCGGTGGATCGCGGCAAGGAGATGTTTGCGACGCCGTTCAAGAACGGCAAGACCTACGGCGACTGCTTCCCCGACAAGGGCATCGGCATCCGCCAGAACTATCCGTATTTCGACGAAAAGACGGGCCAGGTTGTCACGCTCGAACTCGCGCTCAATCAATGCCGCGAGGCGAATGGCGAAAAGCCCTACGCGTATGTCAAGGACGAGATGGCTTCGCTTACGGCCTACATGGCCTTCACGTCGCGCGGTAAGCCGTTCAACATCAAAATTCCGAACGATCCGCGCGCCCGCGCCGCTTATGAGAATGGCGAGAAATATTTCTATACGCGCCGCGGCCAGCTCAACTTCTCCTGCTCGAGTTGCCACGTGCAAAGTGCCGGCGAGCACATCCGCACTGAAGTGCTGGCGCCTGCGCTTGGCATTCTCGCCGCAATGCCGATCTACCGTTCGGAATGGGGCGGCATGGGGACGATCAGCCGCCGTTTTGTTACCTGCAACAGCCAAGTCCGTGGCGTTCCGCTCGAGCCGCAGGATGAGAATTATCGCGATGTCGAATATTACCTCTCTTACATGAGCAACGGCTTGCCGATTTCCGGCCCCGGCGCTCGCCCGTAACGAAGGAGACGACTATGCGCGCGCGCCTGCTCGTTGCCATGTTTGCTGTGCTGTGGCTCGCAGCGATGACGGCTGCGCGAGCGGCAAGCACGGAGGCCGATTTCAAAACGGCGTTCAGCGCGGCTGAAACCGCCGAGAAAAACGCCGGTGCTTTGAAGAATCGATGGACGACAACCGAACAGGCGCTGGCCGCGGCGAAAAAAGCAGCTGCCGCCGGCGACTTCGATACCGCCGTCAAGGAGGCCAATCAGGCTAAAGCCTTGGCCGAAGCGTCGATTGCGCAGGCGAAGGAACAGCAAGAGGCCTGGCGCGCGGCTATTATCCGCTGAACAACGCGAGGGCAACGCCGGCGCGCAGACCAGGGGAGTGCCTCGAATTGGATCGCCGGATTTTCTTGCGCTATCTCGCCGCGGCTACAGCACTTGGCGTTACGCCGCGCGCTGCAATGGCCGCCGACGACGATCTTTATGACGTGGGGCGGTTCGGTAACGTCCGCATTCTGCATCTCACGGATACTCACGCGCAGCTCAAGCCGGTGTTCTTTCGCGAGCCGAGCGTCAACATCGGCGTCGGCGACATGCGCGGGCAGCCGCCGCACCTCGTCGGCCGGGCGTTCCTCGAGCGCTTCGGCATCGAACCGGGCGGCCGCAGCGCGCATGCCTTCACATTCATTGACTATCAGGAAGCGGCGCAGCGCTATGGCCGCATGGGCGGCTTTGCACATCTGAAGACCCTTGTCGATCGCTTGCGCAACGATGCGGGACAAGGAAATTCCCTACTGCTCGACGGCGGCGACTTGTGGCAGGGCAGCGGTCTCGCGCAGGCGGTCCAAGGCGCCGACATGGTCGAGGCCGCCAATCTCCTCGGCATCGAAATGATGACCGCGCATTGGGAATTCACCTACGGCGAAAAAGTTCTGCGACAGAACCTCGATCGCTTCAAAGGCGAATTTCTCGCGCAAAACGTTTTCCTCACCGAAGAAGCCGCCTTCAACGATGCACCGGCCTTCGATTCTGCATCCGGCCGCGTTTTCAAGCCGGCCACAATCAAGGAAGTCGGCGGCCATCGGATTGGCATCGTCGGCCAAGCCATGCCCTATGTGCCGATCGCCCATCCCAAGCGTTTCGTGCCTGATTGGACGTTCGGCATCCGCGACGCCGAATTGCAAAAAGTCGTCGACGGACTGCGCCAGCACGACAAGGTCGATGCGGTGTTGTTGCTTTCCCACAACGGGATGGACGTGGATCTCAAACTCGCCAGTCGGGTGACCGGCATCGATGTCATCCTTGGCGGGCATACCCACGATGCCGTACCGCAGCCGACCGTCATCACCAACGCCAGCGGCAAGACGCTGGTCACGAACGGCGGATCGAGCGGAAAATTTCTCGCGGTGCTTGATCTCGACGTGAGCAAGGGCGCCGTAAAAGACGCGCGCTATCACCTTCTTCCGGTGTTTGCGGATTTGATCAAACCGGATCGTGACATGCAGGCGCTCATCGATCGCCTGCATGCACCCTATGCCGCCCGGTTCTCCGAGACTTTGGCGACTGCCGATCAGTTACTCTATCGGCGCGGCAACTTTAGCGGCCCAATGGATCAAATCATTTGCGATGCGTTGCTCCAGGAGCTGAACGCCCAAATCGCGCTATCACCCGGCTTCCGCTGGGGTGCAACAATATTGGCCGGGCAGCCGATCACCATGGAGGACTTGCTGTCGGAGACAGCGATCACCTATCCCGAAGTCTATGTGCAAGACATGACCGGAAGCCAGATCAAGGCCATCATGGAAGACATCGTCGACAACCTGTTCAACCAGGACCCCTACTACCAGCAGGGCGGCGACATGGTGCGTGTTGGCGGCATGGATTACGCCTGTGCGCCAAACGAATCCACCGGCAACCGCATCTCTGACATGCGTCTCGATGATGGCGCGATGATTGACGCCAACAAGAGCTATCGTGTCGCCGGCTGGGCTTCGGTGAATCCGCAGTCAGGCAAACCGGTCACCGACGTTGTCGCGGCTTATTTGCGGGCCGAAAAAATCGCCAAAGCCAAACGCCCCAATCGCGTGACGCTCAAGGGCGTCGCAAACAATCCAGGCATTGCCGAGGGAGGCTGAGCCATGAAGGCGACAATCTGTTCCTTTTTCATCGCCTGCGCCATTGCGCTGGTGACCGCGGGCGGCGCGAGTGCAGAATTGGTCAAGCCTCATCGCGTCGTGATTCAAGTGGATCAGAATAGTCCGGATGTGATGAATCTCGCGCTCAACAATGCCCGAAATGTGCTCGACTATTATCGCGACAAGCATGAGGACGTCGACGTCGAGGTCGTGGCCTATGGTCCAGGCTTGCATATGCTGCGCGACGATACTTCACCGGTGAAGGATCGCATCAAGGAATTGGCCGAGGTGAGTTTTCCATCGAACATCATCTTTTCCGCATGCAACAACACCAAGCAGGGAATGGAAAAGCGTGAGGGCCATCCCATCACGATCATTCCGCAGGCCAGGATCGTTCCAGCGGGCGTCGTGCGGATCATGGAACTCGAAGAGCAGGGCTACAGTTACGTCAGGCCCTGATTGCGCCGGGTTCGGGCCGGACAAGCCTGACAGCCCTCGACGAGGAAGCATCCTATGAAATTGATTTTGGGGATCGCCCTAGCGGCTTCACTGCTTGTTGCCGGAACGCCGGGCCGCGGGGAGGAGGCTATCATCGACTACAAATCCATCGCTCCCGACGCGGCTTTCGACCTTGCCAAGACAGCGTTGGCGACGTGCCGGGCCCATGGTTATCAAGTGGCAGTTGTGGTGCTCGACCGCTTTGGCCAGCAGCTCGTTTTGCTACGCGACCGGTTCGCCGGCCTGCCGGCGCCGAGGACCGCCAACGACAAAGCCTATACGGCCTTGAGCTTTCATACTGCGAGCGGCGAGTTCGCGAAATCGATCCAGGGCGGCCAGCTCAGCGCCGGCCTCACCGCCCTGCCGCATATCGTCACGCTCCAGGGCGGACTTGTCATCGAGGCGGGCGGCAATTTACTCGGCGCCGTCGGAGTTGCCGGCGCACCCGGCGGCGACAAGGACGAGGAATGCGCGAAGGCCGGACTCGATGCAATCCGCGACAGGCTTGATTTCTGACCCCATCCTGCGCGACATCATAGAATTGAACCTAAAGCCAAGCCGGGCTCACAGGGATCGTTGGGGGCATTCAATATGCAGTCTCCGTATCGTGCGCGCCGGTCAAGGCTTTACCAAGGGCTAGGCGTCGCCCTTCTCCTCACACTTGCTCGACCCGCTTTGGCGGACGATGTCGCAAATTTCTATCACGGCAAAACTCTTACGATTTTGATCTCATACACCGCAGGCGGCGGTTACGATCTCTACGCCCGAATGCTCGGCAGATATCTGAGCAAGCACATTCCGGGAAATCCGACGGTCGTGCCGGAGAACATGCCCGGTGCGGGCGGGCTGCGCGCCAGCAACTATCTCTACAACGCGGCGCCCAAAGACGGTTCGGTGATCGGAACTTTCTCCCGCAGCATTCCGACGATGCCGCTGTTGACCAACACGGTTAATTTCGATGGCCGGCAGTTCAGTTGGATCGGGAGCATGTCGAACGATACCAGCCTGTGTCTCACCGGCAGCAAATCACCGGTCAAGACATGGCACGACATGCTGACGATGCCGGTCGTCATGGGCGGCCAATTTGCGGCAGCGGATTCCGACATCTACGCCCACCTCTACAACAACGTATTCGGCACCAAGATCAAGCTTGTCTCGGGGTACCCGGGAACAAATGACATCACGCTCGCCATGGAACGCGGCGAAGTCGACGGCATCTGCGGCCTGTCCTGGGGCACAATCAAAGTGGCGCACCCGGAATGGATCAAAAACAAAAGCGTGAATTTGCTGCTTCAGGCCGCGCTGCAAAAGGCTCCCGATTTGCCCGATGTCCCGCTCGCTCTGGATCTCATCAACGATCCTGAGAAAAAACAAATTCTGTTTTTGCATTTCGCGCCGCAGGCCATGGGGCGGCCGTTCGCCGGACCACCTGGGATGCCCGAAGATCGCAAGGAGGCCCTGATCAAAGCGTTCGACGACACGCTGAAAGATCCAGAGTTGCTGGCCGATGCCGAGAAGGAAAAGATGGACATTGCGCCAATGTCAGGCCACGCGATCGATGACCTCCTCCATCAGCTTTACGCAATCCCCAAGGATGTCGTCGCCAAAGCCGCAAAGGCGATCCAGTAGAACCACAATACGTATGTTTCATCGGGAAAGCTATTGATGCCAAGTCAAATGCTGTGGGAGCGGCAACTTCCACGCAATACCGGCTTCGTATTCGATATGGCCGCCGGCCAATCGGTTCGGATTACGTCGCAGACCATCATCGATTTTGTCTGCTTCAATCGTGACAACCTGCGCGAACGATTTGACCAGGCCAGAACCAAGGCCAATCAGCGCAAAGTCTTTATCTCGACCGGCGACTCCCTGGTTTCGAAGCTCAACAACACGATGATGGCGATCCTGGAAGATACCTTCAAGGAGGGTCACCACGATCTCCAAGAAGGAATGTGCAGCCGCAAACGCCACGAACTCGCCGCGCAGCGTGGGATTTGGGAACAGACCTACGGTCGGCCGCTTTCGGAAATGCCGACCCACGGCTGCACGGAAAATCTCAGCAGCGTACTGGCGCCTTACGGTATTGCGCTCGAGGACGTGCCGAGCCCGTTCAATATTTTCCAGCACATGATCATTCATCAGGACACGGGAGAGCTTGAGCACTCGCACATCCGGCCCAAGCCACCCGGCGCTCACGTAACGCTGCGCGCCGAGATGAATCTGCTTGCTGCCCTCAGCGTTTGTCCGGACATGTCCGTTGGCGGCAATACTGGCGCGAGCGTGGCGCTATTCGACGCGGCCTAGACGCAGCGCTTGAGCGCCGATCTCCGTCACTGGATGGCGGCGTGCGAAGCGGCGTAGCCGTGCTGCTGCACGTTCATGTTGACGAGATCAAGCGGCTCGGGCGTCTCATCGAGGAAACCCCAGCTCCTCATCCAGTCGTACGTGCGTTGCAATTCATCGGCCGGGATTGGCGCCGGATCGACGACGCAAATGCGGCTTTCCCGTAGATCGTCGATCGTCAGCTTTGCAATCTTCCGGGTCGTCAGCTTTGTAATAGTCGATGAAATAACGCAGGTAGGCGCGCTTGTTTGCGTTGATCCGGCGCACGGCCTCACGCACCGCGCGATTGAAAGCGCTATAGGTCTCCGGATCGACCCGATCGGAGGCGACCTCAGTGCCGTGATAGAAGCCCGAAATGATCAGCCGGCAGCCGTTTTTCTCCGCAAGCGAAATGTACGGTTCGGTAAGCGTCGTTGCCTCGACGACGCCATCCATGAGCAGCTTGTATCGGTTGGTCGAGTCGTTCGGGACACGGCCGAGCTTGATCTGATCGCGCGGAATGAACCCCTCCAGCATCTGCAGCGCGAGATAATGAGTGCCGAAAAAGAACGGCACGCCGATCTGACGATTGGCGAGCTGCTGCGGCGTCTGGACCGGCGAATCGCCCCGCACCACGAGCGATGCGAAGGTCACGATCGAGCGACGGCCGACCTGACGGCTGGCGACCTTGGTACCCTCGACACGGCAGTAGTTCCCCCATTCGCAGGCGTTGTAGAGATCGGCCTTGCCCTCCTCGAGCAACCGGCCGTGACTGGCAAAACGGTTGACACCCTTGCCGGTCGGATCGGTCAGATGAAGCTGGGGAGTCTTGTCGACGCCTTTTTCGCGATCGGCCCATTCAATGGTAAGTCCCTCCTTCTCGAAAAGACCTTCATCGTGGGCTACCAATTCCGCCAAACCCTGGAACGGCGCAGTCGTCTCCAAAACCAGCTTTCTCATCGATTGCCTCGCATTTTGTAATCGTCGCCGGCCCGGTTCGACGCTCGAGATCGCGCAATGCCTGCGCATCTAATGATACAATATCACATGTCGGCATTTAGCCATGTGGAATCGCCCCGCAACGGCGGCGCACTCAATATGCAAGTTCGCCATATCGCAACGCGAATGCACGTTCCAGTCAGCGAAGAAATGCTCTAGCTTCCGCAAAGTTGTTGAGGGCCTCGCGGCATGGCGCATCACCACGAACACGACCACCATGATGAGCACCATAGGCCATGATCGCGACCATGGGCACGACCATCGCGGCCGCAGTCACAGTCATGCTCCGAGCACGTTCGGAACTGCGTTCGCGCTGGCGACCCTCCTGAATATCTCTCTGGTCTCGATCCAAGTCGTCTACGGCGTTCTCGCTCACTCGATGGCGCTGTTGGCGGATGCCGGCCACAATGCCGGAGATGTATTGGCGCTGTTGCTTGCATGGGCGAGCCATGCAATTTCCCGATGGCATCCGACCGAGCGATACACCTACGGCTTTCGCTCAACGTCCATCTTGGCAGCCCTCATCAATGCAACGATCCTCCTGGTTGTCACCGGCGCGATCGCTGGCGCGGCCGTGGAGCGTTTTTTTGATCCCCAGCCTGTCGCCGGCTTGAGCGTCATGGTCGTGGCCGCGCTGGGAATCGTTATCAATGCCGCAGCCGCCTGGATTCTTTCGCGCGGTCGCGCGGACGACCTTAACGTTCACGGCGCATTCCTTCATTTGGTGGCGGATGCTGCCGTGTCGGCCGGCGTCGTGGTCGCAGGCTTGGTCATATTGCTGACCGGCTGGTTATGGGTTGACCCCTTCGCAAGCCTGGTCATCTCCGCCGTGATCGTGTGGAGCACATGGGGGGTTTTGCGCGACGCCGCCAAAATGTCGTTGCAGGGCGTGCCGCCGCAAATCGACCCCAGCGAGGTACGCGTCTACTTGCGATCACTTCCCGCCGTCGCGGACGTGCATGATTTGCATATTTGGCCGATGAGCACGACCGAGACCGCGCTGACCTGCCATCTGGTGATGCCGCAAGGTTATCCCGAGACCGATTTCCTGGATCGCGTCTATATCGATCTGCAGTCTCGTTTCGGGATCGAGCATCCGACGATCCAGATCGAACGGGGCGACCGGCCGTGCAAGCTTTCGCCAGAGCACGTGGTCTGAAAAGCCCTTTTAAGCCGTCTGATCGAACTTCTCGGCTTTCGCCCTACTCCGACCGCAACGACGCCGAAGCATGCATTTCCGTCGTGGCATGCGCATTTTTGCGGCGGTTGATTAATCCGGCAGCTTCATGCCAGAACCGTTCTCCCGCAAGTGTGCGTGCGCGAGAGAGCAAAAATGGATTTCGAGCTTCCGGAAGAGCTTCGTCTTTTGAAGGAGAACATTCGCCGCTTCGTCGACCGAGAGTTGATTCCACTGGAGCGTGAGGTCGTCGACAACATCAAGCTGCAGAAGGAGCTTCCCGACAAGCTTCGGGGCAAAGTCGAGGCACTCGGTCTCCTGCATTACGACGTGCCCGAGGAGTTCGGCGGCCTCGGTCTCGGCATGATGGCCAAGGTCGTGGTGTGGAGCGAGGTCTCGCGAACCACGTCGCTGCCGGCGCGCAACGTCAACATTTTCGGTCCCGCGGTCAGCCCGATCCTCTACACTTTGGAGGGTGAAGCCCGGGAAAAGTATCTCCTCCCGGTCATCAGCGGCGCCAAGAAGAGCTGCTTCGCGCAGACCGAAGCCGATGCCGGATCGGATCCTGCTTCGATGAGGACGACAGCCGTTCGCGACGGCGATCATTACGTGATCAACGGCGTCAAGCGCTTCATCACCAATGCGGACGAAGCCGATTTCGCGCAAGTGTTCGCCGTAACGGACCAACAGAAGCGCAGCCATGGCGGCATTACCGGCTTCCTGGTCGACATGGATACGCCGGGCGTGAAGGTCACCGCATCCTACGACCTGATGGTCGACGACAAGCCCTGCGAAATCGTGTTCGACAACGTGCGCGTGCCGCTCGCCAACCGGATCGGCAAGGAAGGCGAAGGATTCAAGCACGCGCAGTCATGGATCAACTCTGGCCGCATCCGGCATGGCGCTCGCAGTCTCGGCGTCATCGAACGCTGCCTGGAACTCGCCAAGGCCTACGCCAAGCAGAGAAAAACTTTCGGCGCGCCGCTCGCCGACCGCCAGTCGGTCCAGTGGCCGCTGATCGATATGTATATGGACGCCCACAAGCTGCGACTGATGCTGTATCACGCGGCCTGGAAGTACGATCGTGGCGAAGACTGCCGCGAAGATGCGTTCATGGTGAAGATTTTCGGCGATGAGCGGTCATTCTCCGCGGCCGACCGTTGCATGGCGATCCATGGCGGCATCGGGCTGTCGAAGGAGCTCCCGATTGAGCGTTTCTTTCGCGACCAGCGCAGCATGATGATCACCGAAGGCGCTGTCGAGGTTCTGCGTATGGCGCTCGCCCGCATGATCTTGCGATAGAACGTCATAGCCATGTGGCTCACGCCGTCTTTGCCACGGTGAGACCGAGTTCGGCGATGGTACGCTCGCGCATGATGAATTTCTGAATCTTGCCGGTCACCGTCATTGGAAATTCGTCGACGAACTTTATGTAGCGCGGCACCTTGTAGTGAGCGATCTGATCGCGACAAAACGCCTTGATTTCCTCTTCGGTGGCGCTGGCGCCCGGCCGTAGTTTGACCCAGGCGCAAATCTCCTCGCCGTAGCGATCATCGGGAACGCCGACGACCTGCACGTCCTGGATCTTCGGATGCCGATAGAGGAACTCTTCAATTTCGCGCGGATAGACATTCTCGCCGCCGCGAATCACCATGTCCTTGATGCGGCCGACGATGTTGCAGTAGCCCTCCGCGTCGATCGTGGCGAGGTCGCCGGTATGCATCCAGCGCGCCGCGTCGATCGCCTCGCGCGTGCGCTCTTGATCGCCCCAATAGCCGAGCATCACCGAATAGCCGCGTGTCAGAAGCTCTCCCGGCGTACCGCGCGGCACGATCCGGCCATTCAAATCGACGATCTTCACCTCAAGATGGGGTTGGACGCGGCCGACAGTCGAGACCCGCCGATCGAGCGGATCATCAGTCGAACTCTGGAAGCTCACCGGGCTGGTCTCGGTCATGCCGTAGGCGATGGTGATCTCGGAGAGATGCATTTCGGCGACGGCACGCTTCATGACTTCGATCGGGCAAGGCGAGCCCGCCATGATGCCGGTGCGTAACGAGGACAGATCGAAGCGGCGGAATTCCGGATGATCGAGCTGCGCGATAAACATGGTGGGCACGCCGTGGAGCGCGGTGCAGCGCTCCTCCGCCACGGTCTGAAGCGTCGTCAAAGGATCAAAACCTTCGCCGGGGAAGACCATGCAGGCGCCATGGGTGAGCGCGGCAAGATTCCCCAAGACCATGCCGAAGCAGTGATAGAGCGGGACAGGAATGCACAGCCGATCTTCCGGCATGAGCCGCATCGCCTCGCCAATGAAAAAGCCGTTGTTGAGAATGTTGTGGTGCGAGAGCGTCGCGCCCTTCGGAAATCCCGTCGTCCCAGACGTGAACTGGATGTTGATCGGATCGTCGAATTGCAGGTGTGGCGCCAGATCGAATAGTCGTTGCGCCTCCGCCGCGCCGCCTCGTGCGAGAACGTCTCCGAAGCGAAAAGCGCCGGGATGCCATGCGTCGCCGAGGACAATAACTGATCGCAACGTAGGCAAACGCGGCGCTTCGAGGCTCCCGGCCGAGGCATGGGATAGCTCGGGTGCAAGTTCACGGAGCATGCCCATGTAGTCGGAGGTCTTGAATCGCTCGGCGAGAATGAGCGCCTTGCAGCCCACTTTGTTGAGCGCGTATTCAAGTTCGGCGGTGCGATAGGCCGGATTGATATTAACGAGAATGAGCCCAGCCTTCGCCGTAGCGAACTGCGTCAGCACCCATTCGCTAGTGTTGGGCGACCAGATACCGACGCGGTCGCCGGGTTCGAGGCCCAGAGTCAAAAGCCCGGTGGCGAGCTTGTCGACAGCGCGCCGCAACTCGCCATAGCTCATCCGCACGTTTTGGTGACGAACGACAAGTGCGGGCCGCGACGTCCATTGTTCGCAAGCCGAATCGAAGAATTGTCCGATGCTCTCGCCGAGAAGCGGCTTCTCGCTCGCTCCCTGGACGTAACTGAAGCCCGGCGCCGCCATCGCCGCCTCCTCCCTCGATCATTGCGACGATCATAGGAGAAGCCGGCGATGGCGAAAACAGCGAAGACTTGGGCTCAATCCAAGGCGATTGAGCCCAAGTTTGCCGCTCGCTCGAACGTTTCGTCCTCACTCCGCAGGCGTTGCTGCCAGCGCGGCATCGGACCCCGTCAGCGCCGGTGCGAGGGCCGGATAACGGCTAAGCGCAAAGAGGAAGGCTGCGACCATCGCATAGGCGATCGAGACCGTGGGCGACACCGCGATGCCGACCTCTTGGCCATGCATGAAGCCAAAGAACGTCAGCACTGCGCCCGAGAGTGCGAAGGCTGCGGCATTGACGAACTTCTTGTCGATGACACACGCACCGATCGCAGCCAGCACGAGACCGGTGAGGATGGCGCCGCCGCCCATCGTCTCAAGACCGGGGTAGAGCACGCCGACATTGGCGAGCTTGTCGAAGCCCAGTTTGGTTGCGTCGGTTCCGGCGACTTGCAGCGCTCCATCCATCAACGTTTTGGCCCAGGCCGCAAGATGCGGTGTCAAAGCCAGAACAATCGCGGGCGCGTGGGCTCTCGGCGTCGTCTGGAAGGCCTGCGCACCGATCAGCATGCCGATGTAGAGCAGGATCGGCGAGATCGCCACGACCGGTACAAGCGCCAGCAACAATGAGATCACGCCGAACCACGACAGGATGATCACCATGATGCCGGTCGCGGCCGAGTAGCCGATGCGGCCACCCATACCCTTCCAGCCCGGATGCCCGATATAGACCGCGTTGATGTAGGGATTGCCCATCAGGCAACCGATCAGGCTGACGACGCCGTCGGCCGTGAGCACGCGGGTCGTCGGATAGGGGTCGCCGGCAGCTTCCGCGCTTTCGACATTATCCATGGCCTCAACCAGGTCGTAGATGCCAAACGGTATCGCCGTGACCAGGATGACGCCGAGATAATGGAAGCCGGAGAACACATGATTGACGGCAGGAATGGGCACATTGAAGCCGAAATTCGCAAACGCATCGACCAGGCCCTTGCCGCTTAGTCCGCCGTAATTGAGGCCGAAGAGGTTTGAGCCCCAGGCGAGAAACATTCCGACGGCGATGGCGACGAGGCCCGCAGGGATGCCCATCGGATATTTGAAGCCGCCGAGCCAACTCACCATGATCACGGCGAAGCAGGTCAGCCCGATCACCGGCGTCATGTAGATTGACAGCGCCGGCGTCATGGAAATGAAGGTGATCGACACGCCGGCCAGCGTTCCGAGCAGTGCCGCGCGGGGGGTGATCTTGCGGATGATCGGCGCGATGAAGCCGCCGATCATCAGAATGAAGCTCTGGAAGAACACCCACACCAGCCCCGCTTCCCAGCCCTGGATCGGATCGTGGGTCTTGAGCGCAATCGGCAGCATGATCACCAAGGTCACGATGAACATGTGCGGCACGCTGATGCCCGAAGGCAGCGCGCAGACGTCGTTGCGGCCGGTCCGCTTGGCCAACCGGTAGGCCAGAAAGGCGTAGTAAAATGTCGACAGGCACATCATCAGGCCCATCGCCGGCAGGATGCGGCCAAAGACGATCGAATCTGGCATCTTGAGCACGAACCGCAACAAGATGGTCAGCGTCAGCATGTTGACCAGAATGTTGGTACCGAAGCCGAAAAAGGCGTTCCAGTCGCCAGGCGCCCATAGTTTCGGACGAAAACCTGCCGTCGATGTCGCAGTTGTCATCGCACACTCCCCATTATGGGCAATGCGGTCTCGATCTACCGGTCCAGTGGTTCGTTGACCGCTGCCCCCCAATTCACTCAATTCGATCCGGCGCGAAGGCGACGCTTCGGTCCTTAGTTCGCGGAGGTCTTGACGAACCGGCCAAAGCATCCGCCTTCGCAGCCGGAAGCCCAGGAGTTCATGCGTCCGTCAACTTGGTCATAAAATCGCGACGGACGAGACGAAGAGACTGAATAAGGTCACGCAAGGCGCGTGCCAGTCCCAAAGAAGAGGGAGCGTGCCGAATTGGCGATGGAGACGATTTTAAAACAATAACAAATTCATGCGGTTTGACCTGGCTGCCGTCGCCGCCGCACTGCGCGCAATCGCCTCGTGAAAAATCAAAGACGGCACGAGCGATGAATTTCCTGTCATCGCTGTCATCACTCTGTCACCAAATTGAGCACGCGGCCGCGCAACGCAGCGATCCATCAATAGGATTATCTTGGATCGCCGTGATCGATCGCTCAGTTCGCAGCCGCCAACGAGGTGAGAAAGGGCTTTGATCCCGCAACCGAGCCGAAAATGCCGCCCTGGGCCTTGATCATAGCCAAGCCTGCTTCATGGAATTCCGGGAAATAAGAAGCGCAGCAATCGGACAGCACGATGCAGCGAAATCCACGATCGTTCGCCTCACGCACCGTCGTATTCACGCACACTTCGGTCGTGACGCCGCAAACGAACAGGGTATCGATCCCCCGGTTACGCAGCATGAGCTCAAGATCAGTCTGATAGAACGCACCCTTGCCCGGCTTGTCGATGACCGGCTCGGTCCTTAGCGGATAGAGTTCTGGAATGATGTCGTGGCCGGGCTCTCCTCGGACCAGAATGCGGCCCATAGGGCCTCGCGCGCCGATGCGGGTTGCGGGATCACCGCGTTCGACCTTGTGCGGCGGTGCATCGGTGAGATCAGGCCGGTGGCCCTCCCGTGTATGAATGACCAACATCCCGGCACTGCGTGCTGCGCCAAGGACCTCTCGTAGGGGCGGAACGGCGGCTTGCAGCCGGGAAACATCGTTGCCGAGCGCAGCGCCAAAGCCGCCGGGTTCGAGAAAATCGCGCTGCATATCGATAATGACCAGCGCTGCTTTATTCAGATCGATGGAGAGTGGCTCAGGTTCGGCCACCAATTTCACGCTCGGCATCGCAACCTCCCCCGTCCTGACGACGGCAAAACGGTGCAAATTCGGGGCCAGTAACGCTTCAACCATCCATCGACGGGCCTGGACCGTATCGGCTGCCCAAAAAATGAGCGGGCACTGCCTGAGATGCCGATGCAAAGCCGGCCACTCACAGCGCCATGCATAAAAGTCGCAACAATTCAGCGGCTTATCGTGCGACGCCGTCGCGCCGCAAGGTGGCACGCGGCTTGCCGGGGAGTTCCCAATACGCCATCGCGCCAGCCCTGGGAGGCTTCTCATGAAGCGTCGTGAATTCCTGAAATCGATGACTGCTCTGACCGCGGCAAGCGCGGTATCCGCTCCGGCGGTCTGGTCGCCGGCGAAAGCCCAATCGCGCAACGAGACGTTGCTGCTGATCACCGAGAACGGACCGAACAATCTCGACATTCACGGCGTGGGAACCAATCGGCCAGGCTACGAGGCGTCCTGGAATTGCTATGACCGGCTCATCACCCATGAGAAGAAGACGCTTCCCGACGGCTCGTTGTCCTACGACCGCGACAAGTTCAAGCCCGAGTTGGCCGAGGACATGAACGTCGGCGACATGTCGCTGACGTTTAAGCTGCGCAAGGACGCCAAATTCCAGGACGGCACCCCTGTCACCGCCAACGACGTGAAATGGTCGTTCGATCGCGCCGTCAGCGTGGGCGGCTTCCCAACCGTGCAGATGAAAGCGGGGAACCTGATCAATAAGGAGCAGTTCGTCGCCGTCGACGACGCCACCTTCCGAGTCGATCTAATCAAGAAAGACCGGCTCACCATCCCCGATCTCGCCGTGATCGTGCCCGGCATCTACAATTCGGCACTGCTCAAGAAGAACGCCACCGACAAGGACCCTTGGGCGCTCGAATATACCAAAAGCAATACCGCCGGCAGCGGCGCCTACAAGGTGACAAGCTGGAAGCCCGGTGTCGAAGTCGTCTACGAGCGCCATGACGCTTGGGTCGGCGGCAAACTGCCGCAACTCAAGAAGGTGATCTGGCGCACCATTCCGTCGTCAGGAAACCGTCGCGCCTTGATGGAGCGCGGCGACGCCGACATCTCCTTCGATCTGCCCGCCAAAGACTTCTCCGAGATGAAGAAGGAGGGCAAGCTCAAGATGATTTCCAATCCGATCGGCAACGGTATGTATAGCGTCGAGTTGAACGTGGTAAATCCGCCGTTCAACAACGAGAAAGTCCGCCAAGCCGTAGCCTACGCGATCCCCTATCAGAAAATCGTCGACGCAGCGATGTTCGGCATTGCCAATCCACTCTTCGGCGGCAAATCGAACGACGTCTCGACGATCGCCTGGCCGCAGCCGACCGGCTATGCCACCGACATCGACAAGGCGAAGGCGTTGATGCAGGAAGCCGGCGCGGGCGCGATCAACACCACCATCTCTTTCGATCTCGGCGACGCCGTCAATTCGGAGCCGATCGCCGAGCTGATCCAGGAGAGCCTGGGCCATATCGGGATCACGACGACCATCAACAAGGTGCCAGGCTCCAATTGGCGCAGCGAGATGGCCAAGAAATCGATGCCGATGATGGTGAACTTCTTCTCGGGCTGGCTGGACTATCCGGAATACTTCTTCTTCTGGTGCTATTCCGGCCAGAACGCGATCTTCAATACGCCGAGCTACGTGAATAAGGACATGGACGCCCTGATTGACGGCGCTCGCGCGGCCGCCGCTCTCAGCGACAAGGACAAATACGCGACCAACGTGGAAGGCTTCATATCAAAGGCCTATCAAGACGTGCCTCGCGTTCCGCTGTTCCAACCGTACCTGAACGTCGCGACCCAAAGCCACATCTCCGGCTACACCTACTGGTTCCACCGGCAGGTCGATTACCGTTCGATCGTAAAGGCGTGATGACTTCGCGGACTCGCGCTCATCGTCCTTGTCGTCATGGGATGATGAGTGCGCTGGTCTTCCGTGCTCGACGTCAATTGTGCGAGTGCCATGCTCGTTAACATCTTGCGCCGCCTCGTGACAGTGATTCCGACCCTGATCGGCGTCATCATCGTGACTTTTCTGTTGACTCGTGTGCTGCCCGGCGATCCCGCGGTGTATTTCGCCGGGCCTGCGGCCACGCCTCAATCAATTGCCGATATCCGGAAATCGCTCGGCCTCGACAAGCCGTTGCCCGAGCAATTTCTTCGTTACGTCGACGACCTCGCTCACGGCAATCTCGGCAATTCGCTCGCCACCGGCCGGCCGGTCGTGACTGAAATCGTCAGCAGACTGCCGGCGTCTGCTGAACTCACGCTGTTCGGCCTGATCATCGCGATTGCAATCGCAATTCCCCTCGGCATTCTCGCTGCAGTCAAGCAGGGCTCATGGATTGATCACACCTGCCGCATCGTGGCGACAGCCGGTGTCTCGCTGCCGGTGTTCTTCACCGGTTTGCTGCTGGTCTATGTGTTTTACTTCCGGCTCGGATGGGCGCCGGCGCCGCTCGGCCGGCTCGACGTGTTTTTTACGGAACCGCCGCAGGTTACCGGCTTCTACCTGATCGACAGTCTCATCGCCCGCGACTTCGAGGTATTTCGTGCATCGCTCAGCCAGCTCATTTTGCCGGGGCTTACTCTCGCGATCTTTTCGCTCGCTCCGATCGCACGCATGACGCGCGCCTCAATGCTGGAAGTGCTCGCTTCCGACTACGTGCGGACGGCGCGTGCCAGCGGCTTGTCGTCCTATACCGTGATCGTCACCTACGCGTTCCGCAACGCCATGCTGCCGGTCATCACCACGCTCGGCATGGTGTTCTCATTTCTACTCGGCGCCAACGTACTGGTGGAAAAGGTGTTCGCTTGGCCGGGCATCGGCTCGTTCGCAGTCGAAGCGCTCATCGCATCGGACTTCGCTCCCGTGCAGGGCTTCGTGCTCACCATGGCAATTATGTATGTGGCACTCAATCTTTTGATCGACATCCTCTATGGCGTCGTCGATCCACGGGTGAGGCTGGACGCATGAATAGGATGATCCTTGGGAGCCTGTGGCAATGACGGATATCGCGGCAACGCCTCGCCCGAGTACGGGGATCGGCGCGCTGATACGTCATTCGCGCTACGTCATCGGCGAGAATCCGATCACCGGTCTCGCTTTTGGATTGTTCGTGCTGATCCTGATCGCAGCGATCATTGGACCGTGGATCGTCCCGTACGATCCACTCGCGAGCGACACTGTCGTAGCGCTCAAACCACCGTCCGTGGCACACTGGTTCGGCACCGACCAGCTTGGACGCGACGTGTTCAGCCGCGTCGTGGTCGCCACTCGGCTCGATTTCACGATCGCCGTAGCGTCCGTCGCGCTGGTATTCCTCATGGGGGGCTTGGCCGGCGTCGCCGCGGGATATTTCGGCGGCTGGACCGATCGCATTGTCGGCCGCATCGCCGATACCATTATGGCATTCCCGCTGTTCGTGCTCGCGATGGGTATCGTGGCAGCCCTCGGCAACTCGGTGCAGAACATCGTACTGGCCACCGCGATCATCAACTTCCCGCTCTATGCGCGAATTGCCCGCGCCGAGGCTAACGTGCGGCGCGAGGCCGGCTTCGTCGAAGCTGCACGGCTTTCCGGTAATGGCGAATGGCGCATCCTCACCTTTCAGATCTTACCGAATGTTTTTCCCATTCTGGTCGTCCAGATGTCGCTCACCATGGGCTACGCCATCCTCAATGCCGCCGGGTTGTCGTTCATCGGCCTCGGTGTGCGTCCGCCGACGCCGGAATGGGGCATCATGGTCGCTGAGGGCGCCGCCAACATCATTTCCGGTGAATGGTGGATCGCATTCTTCCCCGGCGCTGCGCTGATGATTGCCGTGTTCTGCTTCAATCTTCTTGGCGACGGCCTGCGCGACATGGTCGATCCGCGGAGGCGCACATGACGGAAGCGCCCGCGCTCAGCGTCGAAGGCCTTTCGGTCGAGTTTCGCACGCGGTCGGGCATCGTACGAGCGCTCGACAATGTGAGCTTCAGCGTCGCCAAGGGCGAGACGATCGCGCTCGTCGGCGAATCAGGATCGGGAAAATCGGTCACAGCCTATGCGGTGATGGGCATCCTCGATCCTGCCGGCCGCGTCAGTACCGGCCGCGCCATGTTGGGCGGTCTCGATCTTTTGTCTGCGAAGCCCAGCCAACTTGCTGACGTTCGCGGCCGTGAAATTGCGATGATTTTTCAGAACCCGCGCACTGCGCTCAATCCGATCCGCGCGGTCGGACGGCAGATCGCCGACGTACTTATCCGACACGGCAATGTGCCTCGCAGGGACGCGGCGGCAGCCGCGATCGAAATGCTGCGGGCCGTCGGCATCACCGATCCGGTGCGGCGCGCCAAGGCCTACCCGTTCGAAATGTCCGGCGGCATGTGCCAGCGCGTCATGATTGCGATCGCGCTTGCCGCTAAACCGACGCTGCTGATCGCCGACGAGCCGACGACCGGTCTCGACGTGACCACTCAGGCCGTGATCATGGATCTGGTCTCCGACCTCGCCCGCGACCTCGGCATGGCGACGATTTTCATTACTCACGACCTTGCCCTGGCCGGCCAGCGTTCGTCGCGCATTGTCGTCATGCACGCCGGCCATGTCGTCGAGAATGCACCGACCAAGGAACTGTTCGCGCATCCGCGTCACCCCTATACGGCGGAACTCATTGCAGCGACGCCGGATTCCGCGGCAAGTCTCGATGAATTGGCCTCCATTCCCGGTTCATTGCCCGATCTGCGCCGCCCCGACCTGCCGCCCTGCCGCTATTCGGAGCGCTGTCCGCGCAAGACCGACGAATGCGCGAAGCCTCTGCCGGTGCCCGCCCTCAATGCGGCACACACTGTCGCTTGTTGGAATCCGCTGCCATGAACATCCTGCGATGAGCGTGTCATGACCGTGCTGCTCGACGTCGCCGAATTCTCGAAGCTCTTTCCAGTCGGCGGAGTGCCGGGACCCATTGCGCGGCTGCGGCGGCGTTTTGCCGGCGGGCCCGAAAACCTGCCCAAGGTGCACGCCGTAGACGACGTCAGCTTCGTGATCAACAAAGGCGAGACAGTCGGGCTCGTCGGCGAGTCCGGCTGTGGTAAGTCAACGTTGGTGCGTGCGCTTACCCGCCTGATCGACGCAAGCGACGGCAGCGTGAAACTCGGCACCCGCGAATTGTCGCTGACACCGGCAAAGGAGTTTGCGGGCGATCCGGACCGCGCCCGTATTCAGATGGTGTTCCAGGACGCAGGCGAAAGCGTCAATCCACGCTTTACCGCCTTCGACGCCATCGCCGATCCGCTGCGCCGCTTACGGAAGCTGCGCGGTAAGGCGCTTACGCAAAAAGTGGAGACTGTGGCGGCCCAATGCGGACTGCCGCTCCCATTCCTGTCGCGCTTCCCGCACCAGCTTTCCGGCGGCCAGCGCGCCCGCGTCGGCATTGCCCGCGCCATCGCCGTCGAACCGGACCTTTTGGTTCTGGACGAGCCGACGGCCGCGCTCGACGTTTCCGTTCAGGTCGTGATCCTTCAACTCCTGCAACGGCTCAAAAAAGACTTCGGCATGAGCTATCTTTTCGTTTCGCACGATCTAAGTGTCGTGCGTCTGCTTTGCGATCGGGTGCTCGTCATGTATCTCGGCAAGATCGTCGAATCGGGACCCGCAGCGGACGTATTCGAACACCCGCTGCATCCCTATACGCAGGCGCTGGTCGCCGCCGTGCCACGCTTCGGCGAAAACGGCGCCGAGCGGCTGCGGCTCAGCGGCGAGCCGCGAAGTCCGATCGATCCCGATCCGAATGTTTGCCGTTTCTACGGCCGCTGTCCACGCGGCACCGACGCCTGCAAAGCCACCATGCCGGCATTGCGCCGCTTCGGCGACCGCTGGGTCGCCTGCCATTTCGCCGAAGACTATCTGCAGCAGCCCGCCATCGCGTCATGACCCGCAAAGTGACTCGCAAGCCAAAGAAAAAGCGGCTGCCAAAATCAGCCGTGCGACCCAGAGTTACGGCCACTGCCCGTGCCAAGAGGCTCGCCAAGGTTCGCAGCGGAAAGGTTCGCCGCAAGCTGGCCGCACCGAGCAAAACAAAGAAAATCGAAGCGCCGGCCGTTGATCCGCTCGACGCGTTGGTCGCCGCGAGTGCGCGCGCACTCAAATTGCCAATCGATCCCGACTGGCATGCCGGCGTTAAATTCAATCTCCAATTGATCCTGAGACTCGCCGCCCTCGTCGACGAGTTTCCACTCGGTGACGAAGCAGAACCCGCGCCGGTGTTCCATGCTTGAGACGGCGATCACAGATTTCACCTGGAGTACCGCTGCCAATATCATGGCCTCTGTCGCGGCCGGCCGCACCACCGCGCTGGACGTTGTCGAAGCCACGCTTGCCCGCATCCGAGAATGCGACCCCCTGCTGAACTCTTTCACGGCCGTGACTGAACTGCGGGCTATACGTCGCGCACAAGCGGTCGATGCTGCTTATGCCAGGGGCGAGCGACTGGGTCCGCTGGCCGGGGTGCCTTTCGCGGTCAAAAATCTGTTCGACGTTGCAGGCCTGACGACACTTGCCGGATCGAAGATCAACCGCGATCTGCCACCGGCGCCACGGGACGCGGCCTTGATTGAACGGCTCGAAGCCGCCGGCGCCATCCTCGTCGGCGCACTCAACATGGGCGAATACGCCTACGATTTTACTGGCGAGAACGTTCACGATGGCCCCTCGCGCAATCCTCACGATCTGAACCGCATGACCGGAGGCTCCTCAGGCGGCTCGGGCGCGGCGGTCGCGGGCGGCCTGGTGCCGTTGTCGCTTGGCTCCGACACCAACGGCTCGATCCGCGTGCCATCTTCACTTTGCGGATTGTTCGGCCTCAAGCCGACCTACGGACGGCTTTCGCGTGCGCGTAGCTTCCCGTTTGTGTCGAGCCTCGACCATTTGGGACCGCTGGCGCGATCCGCGCGCGATCTGGCGCTCGCCTATGATGCAATGTTGGGCTACGACCCCGATGATCCGGCTTGTGCCGAGCACGCTGCCGAGCCGGTATCCCCGCTGTTGGAAAATGGCGTCGAGGATCTGCGCATCGCGGTTGCGAGCGGTTACTTCAAATGTAAGACCGCGGAAGCCTGCTATGCGGTGGATCGTGTCGCGGCGGCGCTTGGCGCCAATCGCGACATCGAAATTCCTGAGGCTGAACGTGCTCGTTCCGCCGCCTTTATCATCACTGCAAGCGAAGGTTCGAGCCTGCATCTCGACCGGCTGCGCGCGCGTGCCCATGACTACGACCCAGCGGTGCGGGATCGGCTCATCGCAGGCGCGATGGTGCCGGCTTCGCTGGTCATCAAGGCGCAAAAATTTCGACGCTGGTACCGCGACGAAGTGCTCAAATTATTTACCGAGGTCGACGCCATTCTGGCACCGGCGACACCTTGTACGGCTCCGCTGATCGGGCAGCAAACTTTCATGTTCGGGGGCGCGGCGTTACCGGTCCGTGCCAATCTTGGACTGTATACGCAGCCCATCTCTTTCATTGGCTTGCCCGTTGTCGCGGTACCGGTACCGCTTGAGCCATTGCCGATTGCCGTCCAGATCGTCGCTGCACCGTGGCGCGAGGACGTCGCTCTCCGCATCGCCCATGCCCTCGAAACCAGAGGCGTCGCCGCGACGACGCGTCCGACGATATAGTTTCGATTGCATTTTATTCGGCGCGAGCGGCAGACTTCGCTCAAAAAAACCTCCAAGGAGACAAAGATGGACATCGACCTGCCGGACGTCGTTGCCGAAGTCACGGCGGAATTCGACCGCTATGAGAAGGCCCTGGTAACAAACGACGTCGCCACGCTCGATGCGATCTTTCGCGACGATCCGCGGACGATTCGCTACGGAGGAACTGAAAACCTTTACGGCTATGCCGAAATCGAAGCATTTCGCGCCGCACGCTCATCGGTCGGCTTGGCGCGCACGCTGTCAAAGACCGTGATCAGTACCTACGGCCGCGACTTCGCAGTCGCTTCGACATTGTACGACCGCCCGTCATTTCCGGGAAAAATTGGCCGTCAGATGCAGACCTGGGTGCGATTTCCGGAAGGCTGGCGCGTTGTCGCGGCGCACGTCAGTATGATCGACGAACCGAAGTGATCACACCGACGCCTTTTCCTGCATCACGAACGCCCGCCAGCCGCCGAAGCTCGAAATGTCGCGCGCGCCGGCAACAGCCTCGGCTTCCACCAAAAACCCTTTGACCGCCCCTCCGTCGTCGAGCGCGATCGTTCCGATCGAGAGCGGCGGCGGGTATCGCGGCTACGAAACGTCCGAACGCGGCATCCGATAGGGACCAGATTTCGACTTCAATTGCGGCGCCGGCGTTTTCCTTGACCCGCAACAGGCCGGGCTTCGGCGGCTTGGTGCCGGCGAGTGCATAGAGCCGATAGTGCGGAGCGGTTGTGCGGCGATCGATCAGCCGAGCGCCTGCCGCGCGCAATTCGCCGTTGAGCGGCATGCCTGAAAGATGCGCGCCCACGACGGCAATTGGAAACTCGCCGCTGGTTGCGGCGCTCGTTAGTGCCGCCAATGGCGGCTGCGCATGCTTGAGCGCTCCGAGCGGCAGCTCTGTCGCGTGGTGAAATTCGCGCCCGATCGCCGCAAGCGAGGCGTCCTCCCCCGCGAGCCCCAAGAGCGTTACGCCGAATGGAATACCGCTTTCGTGCATCGAGGCGGGCACCGCTAGACCGCATAGATCGAGCAGATTGACGAAGTTGGTGTACGTACCGAGGCGGCTGTTGAGCTGAATCGGATCGGCGAGGACTTCATCGACCGTGTAGATCGTTGGCGCCGTCGGCAATACGAGCGCGTCGATCGAACCGAACGTGTGATCGCGCACGCGACGCAATTCTTCGAGCTGATAGAACGCCGAAAAGGCGTCGGCCGCCGTGCCGTGCGCGCCGGACAGGATGACCTGCCGGGTCACTGGATGCATCGATTCCGGCGACGAGGCGATGAGTGCACGCGCCGTCAGGTACCGTTCGGCGACCCACGGTCCTTCATAGAGAAGACGCGCTGCAGCGTAGAACGGCTCAATGTCGACCTCGACGATTTTTGCGCCGAGGCGAGCAAAGCGCTCGAGTGCCGCCTCATAAGCTTCTGCCGACGGCCTTATCGCCGAAAAAGAGGCGCTCTCCCGGCAGCGGAACACCGAGTCGCGCGCCCTGCGGCATCGGGCCGACTTTGCGCAAGGGTCGTGATCGCGAAAAGGGATCGGCGGCATCGGTGCCGGCAATCGTATTCAGCATCGTCATTGCATCGTCGACGGTCAGCGCAAAGACCGAGACGCAATCGAGGGTACGACATGCGGGAACGACGCCTGCTGTCGAAACAAGGCCAAGACTTGGTTTGAGTCCGACGATGTTGTTGAAGGCCGCTGGCACACGCCCTGAGCCGGCGGTGTCGGTGCCGAGCGCGAGCGGAGCGAAGCCGGCAGCGACCGCGATCGCCGAGCCCGTGCTCGATCCGCCGGGTATGAGTTTTTTGTCGAACAGATTGCGGCAGATACCATAGGGCGTCCGCACCCCGACGAGACCGGTCGCGAACTGATCGAGATTGGTTTTGCCGAGGATCAGAGCGCCAGCCTGGCGCAGCCGAGCCACCGAGGTGGCGTCCCTGTTCGGTCGATAACTGAAGGCCGGACAGGCGGTCGTGGTCGGCAAGCCCTTGACGTCGATATTGTCCTTGACCGCGACCGGGATACCGTAAAGCGGCAAACTCTTGTCGCCGGATTGCGCCAGCGCCCGCGCCTCGCCAAGGAGTTCTGCTTCCTCGCGAAGCGCGATGAAAACCGCTGGATCGTCGTGGACGCGGATGCGCGCGTAGCTGCGCGCGATGATATCTTCCGGCGTGGCCGTTCCGGCGCGATAGGCGTCGAGAATTTCGGCGACCGTTTCCGTCACGGCAGGCTCCGTATGGCGCAACCTGCGGGCCCGGTGACCGCGTTCGGCGCTTTGCTCCGCGATCATTCCTAAAGGGCATCTTAAATTGGTTCAACGGGACCCCTTCAGGCCAATGGCTGCGGTGCCTGGTGGTCGAACTCGTGGAATCTGAAGCCACTGGCCTTGAAAAGCCGAAACAACGTCCGCAATCAGCGTCTGCAATGGATTTTGATTGCACGCCGGTGAGCCTTGTCGGCGCGCCTACCCATTGCCAGGCCCGCAGGCCTCGCAAATCCTTTCAACAAGTGCATTGCCCAGCAGTGGCTTTTCCACGATAGGAATATTAGCCACTGCCGCTCGCGTGCTGAGCGACGCATTGGGCTGGCTGGTCAGCAGAATCGCCGGAGTCGCGACATGCCGATCGCGCAATTTAGCGATCAGCTCCATCCCGCTCATCACCGGCATCCGCTGGTCGATGACGTAGCAATCGCAGGCATTGAGGTCGCTGGCATAGAAAAGCTCGGCGGCGCTGCCGTAGGTGCGCACCGCAAACCCTTCGAGCTCCAGAGCGAATTTCAGCGAGTTTCTAACCGCGGGATCGTCATCGACGACCACAACGACAGACGGTTGAAATGCCACTCCGGCTCGCGATTTCGACGGCGCCTTCACCAGCATCTCCGCACTCGGCCCATGCCACTTTCTGCAAGAATAGCTGATGCAGAATGATCAAAGCTCGATGCCACCGCATTGATATAACTCAATACCAAGACGGCTCGCGCAGGAGGTGAAGGCGGGTCAGCGGTCGGATAGTTCCACGATACCGACGATGAGGGCCATGCGCACCAGATCCGACAGGCTCCCCGCCTGCATTTTGTTCATCAGATTCGCCCGGTAGATCTCGACGGTGCGCGGGCTGATGCCAAGGTCGAACGCGATCTGCTTGTTGGCACGGCCGGCCACCAATCCGCCAAGCACGTCGCGCTCCCGATTGGACAATGTCGCAAGCTTGCTCTCGATCTCGTCCCGTTCGGCTTGGCGTCTGGTCTCGCCATCCCGCTGGCTGAGTGCCGATTGGACGCTGGCCAGCAGGACCTCGTCGTCAAACGGCTTTTCCAGGAAGTCCGCGGCTCCGATCTTCATGGCCTCGACGGCCAGCGGCACGTCGCCATGACCCGTAATCACGATGACCGGCATGCTGCTTTTGAGTTCCTTCAAGCGGCGTAGCAGCTCGATTCCGCTCATGCCGGGCATGCGGACGTCGGTAATCACACATCCCGATGGTGTTTCGGGCAGCGCCTCGAGAAACGCCGCCGCGGAAGCATAGCTCTGAACGTCGATCTGCGCCGTCCGCAACAAAAACGTGAGCGATTGGCGAACTGCCTCGTCGTCATCGATAATGTGGACGGTTCCGATTTCAGACGGCATCGCCGACTTCCTCCTTACTGACGGCTGGCAGTGTGAAGCAGAATATGGTTCCTCCGCCGGGATTGGGCCGCGGCGCGATCGAGCCGCCATGCGCCTCGATGATCGTGCGGGAGATCGAGAGGCCGACACCCATGCCTTGGCGCTTCGTGGTTACAAACGGCTGAAACAGCTGGGCGCCGATTTCCGGCGCGATGCCGCTTCCGGTATCCGCGACGCTGATCTCGACCATCTTATCCGCCGCAGACGTCGTCGCGACGACAAGCTCGCGCTTCTCAAACTCTTCCATGGCCTCGATGGCATTACGCATCAAGTTGAGAAGGACCTGTTGAACCTGCACCTTGTCGGCCAGCACGAAATCGATAGCCGGATCGAACTCGAAACGCACGCGGATGCCGCGGTCCTTGGCTCCGACCAGAGCGAGTGCGCTCGCCTCCTCGATCAGTTTCTTGAGGTCCTCGACCCGCCTCTCGCTCTCGCCTCGCGCCACGAAATCGCGTAACCGCCGAATGATCTGACCGGCGCGCAGCGCCTGGTCGGCCGCTTTGTCCATGGCGTCGCGCAGAAGCGTCGCCCGCTCGTCCTCGCTGCTTTCCAGCAAACGACGCGAGCCCTTCATGTAATTTGCGATCGCCGAAAGCGGCTGATTGAGCTCATGCGCCAGCGCCGATGCCATTTCGCCCATGGCAGTCAGCCTGGACATATGGACGAGTTCGGCCTGCAATTCCTGAAGCCGTGCCTCGGTTTCCTGGCGCTCCGTCAGGTCACGGATGAAGCCGGTGAAGAAGCGCTCGTTCCGGACCCGCATTTCGCCGACCGCAAGCTCCATGGGGAAGGTTGAGCCATCCTTTCTTTCTCCGACCACCACGCGGCCGATGCCGATGATTCGCCGTTCCCCCGTACGAAGGTAGCGACCGAGGTAGTCGTCGTGCGAGTCCCGATAAGGCGGCGGCATCAGCATCTTGACGTTTTTTCCCACCACCTCCGCCGCGGCATAGCCGAACAACCGTTCCGCGGTGGCGCTGAAAGACTGGATAGTACCGCGTTCACTGATGACCACCATCGCGTCCGGAATGGTGTCCAGAATCGATTGGACTTGAGCCTCGCCTGCGCGTGCAATGTCGGCATTCGCAGCGCTTGCCAGACGCGAGCGGCGCAAGAGCTCGCCTCGCCCCGCTATCCCGATGCCGACCAGAGCGAACGTTACGGCATTGATGACGTCCGCCGTCGATATTGAACGAAAATCCGCGACGAAAAATAGTCCCAACAGCAGTCCAAGGACCGTGGCAAGAAGGCCCGGTCCCCACCCGCCAAGCGCCGAGGCGACCAGGATCGCCGGCAGGAAAAAGAGATAGGATGCTTCGCCGCTTAGAATCGAAGCCAATCCCAGTTTCACAGCAACCGCTAAAGCAATAGCGACAACTGCAACGCCGTAGGGCAGAGCGGCCCGGCGCAAGGTCCCTACCCCCATCGTCCAATAAGATATCTGTGGTTTATCAATAGTTTGGGCCATAGCTCTGTCGGTGCGATCGGCCGTTCGCTTCGCACCGCCGCGGGGAGTTTTCGATTCGGGCGCTCCTCAGGGAAACCCCTTAGGGATATTATCTGAATTTTTCGCCTGCGGACTGAGGGTTACCAATACCTCCCGAAGCTCTCGGAGGTAAAGACCATGCTCACACAGACCGCAATCCATGCCTCAGCGTCCCGCCACTCAAATCTCACCACACGTCACGCACCGCCTGCTCCGAACAAGGGGCTAGACCGCGAAGCCGATTCGCTTGAGCAATCGATGCATCTCATGGGTGCGGTCATGTCGTACCCGCGCAACACAGAGATTTTCGGCGATAACGAGCCGGCCGAATATCTCTACAAGGTCGTGAGCGGCACGGTTCGGACCTACAAGATTCTCAGTGACGGGCGCCGGCAAGTCGGTGGATTTTATCTGCCTGGAGACATTTTCGGCCTCGAGTTTGCTGACGAGCATACCTTATCGGCCGAAGCGATTACCGACGCAAAGGTGCTGGTGATCAAACGCAGCGCGCTTACCGCGCTCGCAGGAAGCAACGCAGCGGTCGCCCGTCAGCTCGTGGCGTTTACCGGCCGCGAGTTGCGACGCGTTCAGGACCGTATCCTGCTGTTGATCAAAAGCGCTCAGGAGCGCGTCGCCAGTTTCCTTCTGGAAATGGCGGAGCGCGTGCCGGCGGGCAACGCGATTGATCTGCCAATGTCGCGTCAGGACATCGCCGATTACCTCGGGTTGACCATCGAAACCGTGTCGCGAACGCTGACGTCGCTCGAAAGCTGCGCTGCGATCGAAGTGCCATCATCGCGGCGGATTGTGCTGCGCAATCAGTCCGCGCTGCGCCGCTTGAACGGCTGAGTCGGAAGGGATCACAGTCATGCAAGTTCGCGATGTCATGACGCGGAACGTGATATCCGTTACCGCCAACGAGCCGGTTCTGACCGCAGCGCGATTGATGTTGCAGAACAAAATCAGCGGTCTGCCGGTGGTCGATGCAGCCGGCAAACTCGTCGGCATCGTGACCGAAGGAGACTTTCTGCGACGCGGTGAACTCGGCACGCAGCGCCGACGGCCAAAATGGCTTGAATTTCTGATCGGACCGGGCCGGTTGGCCACCGAATATGTGCATGCGTGCGGCCGAAAAGTCGACGAGATCATGACGTCTGATCCCTACTCTGTTTCGGAAGATGAACCGCTGGAAAAGGTCGTGGAGCTGATGGAACGCCATCGCATCAAGCGGCTTCCGGTCCTGCGCGGCGATCAGATGGTCGGCATTGTCAGTCGCGCAAATCTCATGCACGCACTTGCAAGCCTCGCCCGCGATTCACAAAGGCCCGCGGGCGACGACCAAGCCATCCGCAATCAGATTCTGGCGGCATTCACCGACCAGCTGTGGGCGCCTCAGGTGAATATCGTCGTGAAAGACGGCGTCGTTGAATTGTGGGGCACAATCATGGACGAACGCGAACGCGAAGCATGCGTCGTCGCTGCGGAGAACGTTGCCGGGGTCAAAAAGGTTCATGATCACCTTGTCTGGGTCGAACCGATGTCCGGCATGGCGTTTCCGTCAGCCGAGGACGAGGCAAAGGAACGCGCCGCGACGCATTGAAACAAGACTTCTCGCAGTTTCAGGCGCCGTAACTCACTAAGCCCGATCATCCGTATCAATGGTTCCTATGATTCGCGCAGCCGTTTGCCGCATCGGTGTCGTCACAGCAGCGCTGGCGATGATGCTGGTTGTCACGCCATTCGCCGCAAGCGGTGATGAGGCGCTGACGCTGGCCGAACAAAGAGGTCTTGCCTTTGTGCGCGCACATTGCTCGCGATGCCACGCTGTCGGCAAGGCCGGCGCAAGTCCCTTAGCCGAAGCGCCGCCGTTCCGAACGCTGCATCGGCGTTACCCAATCGAAGATCTCGAGGAGCCTCTCGCCGAGGGCATCGTTACCGGCCACCCGGCGATGCCGGAGTTTCAGCTCGATCCCGGTCAAGTCGGCGACGTGATCGTTTATCTGAAGTCGCTGGAAAAATAAATCGGCGCGCAGGTTGATCTACGTCAACAACCAGTTCGGCCGTGCATGCTTTTTGGGCTTGCCCTGCCCCTCGCCACCTACGGGACTGATCCATGACGCAATCCACCATACAAACGAAGTATATGACCTTTGGAGAGGGCGGCTCGGCATTCGCGTTCGCCACACTTGCGATTATTGCGATCGTTGTCGCAGCGAAAGCCTATACGCCCGAATATGCCTTTCACGCGTACCTCTTCGCCGCGGCAAGCGCGGGCGCCGTCTTTGCGATATTCAATCGATATTTCGAGCGGAGTCCGGAAGCGCCGCCTCTCGTCATCGACGGCAAGCCCAACTACAACATGGGGCCGGTCAAGTTCGCCACGATTGCCTCCTTGTTCTGGGGCATTGCCGGGTTCTCGGTTGGCCTGTGGATCGCGCTTGAGCTGGCATTTCCCGCGCTTAACCTCGACCTCGCTTATATCTCGTTTGGACGGCTGCGCCCGCTGCATACGTCGGCTGTGATCTTCGCCTTTGGCGGCAATGTCCTGATCGCCACCTCCTTCTATGTCGTACAGCGCACGTGTCGCGCGCGCTTGGCCGGTGATCTGGCGCCGTGGTTCGTGGTGCTTGGCTATAACCTGTTCATCGTGATCGCGGGCTCGGGATATCTCCTCGGCATCACCCAATCCAAGGAATATGCTGAACCGGAATGGTACGCCGATTTGTGGCTGACGATCGTCTGGGTGGTCTATCTGCTCGTTTATCTCGGCACCATCATGCGGCGAACCGAGCCGCACATTTACGTCGCCAATTGGTTCTATCTCGCTTTCATCGTCACCATTGCGGTCCTGCACCTCGGCAACAACGCGGCCGTTCCGGTCTCGATGTTTTCGTCGAAGTCTTACATCGTATGGTCCGGCGTGCAGGATGCGATGGTGCAATGGTGGTACGGCCACAACGCAGTCGGGTTCTTCCTGACCGCCGGCTTTCTCGGGATTATGTACTATTTCATTCCGAAGCGAGCCGAACGGCCAATCTATAGCTATCGCCTGTCGATCATTCACTTCTGGGCCCTGATCTTTCTCTACATCTGGGCCGGCCCCCATCATCTGCACTACACGGCATTGCCGGACTGGACGCAGACGCTGGGCATGACCTTCTCGATCATGCTGTGGATGCCGTCGTGGGGCGGCATGATCAACGGCCTGATGACGCTGTCGGGCGCGTGGGACAAGCTGCGCACCGATCCGGTGCTCCGCATGTTGGTCCTGTCGGTCGCCTTCTACGGCATGTCCACCTTCGAGGGCCCGGTCATGTCGGTGAGGGAAGTGAATTCGCTCTCCCATTACACCGACTGGACGATCGGTCACGTTCATTCCGGCGCGCTGGGCTGGGTTGGCTTCGTTTCCTTCGGAGCAATCTATTGTCTCGTGCCATGGCTGTGGAACCGTCCGCTCTACTCGCTGCGTCTCGTCAGCTGGCACTTCTGGATCGCCACGATCGGCATCGTCGTCTACATCACGTCGATGTGGGTGTCGGGCATCCTTCAGGGACTGATGTGGCGCGCTTACACCAATCTCGGCTTTCTCGAATATTCCTTCATCGAGACGGTCGAGGCCATGCATCCATTCTATGTGATCCGTGCGCTCGGCGGCCTATTGTTCCTCGTCGGCGCGCTGATCATGGTCTTCAACGTATGGCGGACCATCTATCCGCGTGAACAGCTCGCGCCTGCAGCGAGCTTGGCTCCGGCCGAGTAGGAGGACCGCCATGTCAACTTCCAGCTCGTCGCCCTCCAGCTCGTCAACGTCACTCTGGCAGAAACACTGGCTTCTGGAACGCAATTCGATCTATCTCCTCTTGGGGATCCTAATCGTGATCGCGATCGGCGGCCTCGTCGAAGTCGTGCCGCTGTTCTATCTGCGCAGCACCATCGAAACAGTGGACGGTATGCGGCCGTATACGCCGCTCGAACTCGCCGGCCGTAACATTTACGTCCGCGAAGGCTGCTATCTCTGCCACTCGCAAATGATCCGCGCGCTGCGCGATGAAGTCGAACGCTACGGTCACTATTCGCTCGCAGCCGAAAGTGAGTACGACCACCCGTTCCAATGGGGGTCAAAGCGCAACGGTCCCGATCTCGCCCGCGTCGGCGGCAAATACTCCGACGATTGGCACCGCGATCACCTGAAGGATCCACGCTCCGTCGTTCCCGGCTCGATCATGCCGAAGTACGACTGGCTCTTTGCCACCGACCTGGACTTCTCGCACATCGCCCAGGACATGAAGGTGCAGGCTCTCCTTGGCGTGCCCTACTCGGACGACATGATCGCCGACGCCGAAGCCGACGTACGTACCCAAGCCGCCAGCGATGCCCCCGATGGCACCGCTTTTTTGAAGCGCTATCCGAAGGCGCAGGCGCGCGATTTCGATGGCGATCCGACCCGCGTTACCGAAGCCGATGCGCTGATTGCTTACCTGCAGATGCTGGGAACACTCGTCGACTTCAAACTCTACGACGACAAAGCAAACATCCGCTGAGGAGATGAACGTGTCGCCGACATACGAATTCTTTTCGCACTTCGCACAGACCTGGGGGCTCGTTTACTTCGTCGGGCTCTTCCTGGTGGTTCTCATCTATGCGCTGTGGCCGTCAAATCAGCGCCAGTTCGACGAATCCGCCCGAATGCCGCTGCGGGAGGACTGAGATGAATGACCATAATTCCCAGACTCACAAGCCTACGGCCGAAATCCCTACCACCGGTCATGAGTGGGACGGCATCCGCGAGCTCAATACGCCGCTGCCGCGCTGGTGGCTGTGGCTGTTCTACGCGACAATTATTTGGTCGATCGGCTATTGGATCGTCTACCCGGCGTGGCCGCTCATTTCGACCTACAGCAGCGGAGTGCTCAATTGGCACTCGCGCTCCGCGGTAGCGTTAGATCTTGCGGCACTTCAGGCCCAACGCGGGCCGATGATGGCCCGCCTCGCCGCCGCTACGCCGCAGGACATCGAGTCCACGCCGGAATTGCTCGATTTCGCTCGCGCCCTCGGCCGGCGCGCATTTGCCGACAATTGCGCGCCGTGTCACGGCGCTGGTGGCGGCGGCGCCCGGGGCTACCCCAACCTTACCGACGACGACTGGCTGTGGGGCGGCACGCTTAAGGACATCCAGCAGACGATCACGCACGGCGCGCGTTCCGGGGACGATGATGGCCATCAAGGTTCAATGCCATCCTTCGGACGCGACGGCATGCTCAAGCAGGACGATATTTCGAGCGTGGCCGATTATGTGCGCTCGCTGTCCGGGCTCCCGACAACGGCCGGCGCCGACCTTTCGCGTGGCGCCAAGATCTTCGCCGACAATTGCGCGGTCTGTCACGGTCCGCAGGGCAAAGGAAATCGTGAGGTCGGGGCGCCAAATCTCACGGACAAGATATGGCTCTACGCGCCCGACAAGGCGACGATTATGGAGGGTGTCTATAATGGCCGCGGCGGCGTGATGCCGGCGTGGGGATCCAAGCTTGATCCCGCGACGATCAAGGCGCTGACGGTCTACGTCCATACGTTCGGCGGCGGGGAGAAGTGACCGATGTGCCCCGGCTGCGACATCGCGCTCACCATGCAAGAGGCTACCCCGCAGCCGGGCGGCCAGCCTTTGCTGGTGGCGCTCGCAAAGGAAGCTGAGCAAACATCTCTCCACTCCAGCCCCGGTCACACCGAGCCGCCCGACGACGAGCCGCTCTACGCCGCGCGCAAGAAAATCTATCCGCAGCACGTGACGGGTACGTTCCGGACCGTGAAATGGACCGTATTGTTCATCACGCTCGGCATTTACTACCTGCTGCCGTTTGTCCGATGGGACCGCGGACCAAATGCGCCACATCAGGCCGTGCTGATCGACCTCCCGGCCCGGCGCTTCTATTTTTTCTTTATCGAGATCTGGCCGCAGGAGGTCTACTACCTGACCGGTCTGCTGATCATCGCAGCGATGACGCTGTTTCTCATGAACGCCGTCGCCGGACGGGTGTGGTGCGGCTATCTCTGCCCGCAAACGGTTTGGACCGATCTCTTCGTCACCATCGAACGCTGGATCGAAGGTGATCGGCGCGAGCACTTGCTGCGCGATCGGCAGCCATGGAATTTCGAGCGCGCGGCCCGCGCGGCCTCGAAACATTTCTGGTGGATCATGATCGCGTGGTGGACCGGCGGAGCGTGGGTGCTTTACTTCGCCGATGCGCCGACGCTGGTCAAAAATCTCGCGACGTTCCAAGCCCCATTCGCCGCCTATGCGTTTATCGGCATCCTCACGTTTACGACCTATGCACTCGCCGGCTGGATGCGCGAGCAGGTTTGCGTCTACATGTGTCCGTGGCCCCGCATTCAGGCGGCCTTGACTGACGAATACGCGCTCAACGTCACATATCGCTACGATCGGGGCGAGCCGCGCGCATCCCTGAAAAAATCGGAGGCCATGCACGCGCAAGGCCTACCGGCCGGGGACTGCATCGATTGTCAGCAGTGCGTACATGTCTGCCCGACCGGCGTCGATATCCGCAACGGACCAGACCTCGGCTGCATTCAATGCGGACTCTGCATCGACGCGTGCGACGCGGTGATGGCGAAAATCGGCCGGCCCGCCCGGCTGATTTCCTATGACACCGACATCAACATCAAGCGGCGGCAAGAAGGACTCAAGCCCGTATACCGAATCGTGCGCATGCGCACCGTGCTGTACGCCGTCCTTATCGTGGTGATTGGCGCGCTCATGACGTACACGCTGGCGACACGCCACAACGATGGCGTCAGCGTCATTCACGACCGCAATCCGCTATTTGTACAACTGTCGGACGGCGCACTGCGCAATGCGTATGCCGTTCGCATCCTCAACAAGAGCCTCGAGACGCAAAACTACATCTTGAAAGTCTCCGGCATCGCCGACGCCGATGTCGAGGTGATCGGCAGCGCGACGCGCTCGGGCGGCGACCCGGTGATTGAGGTTGGCCCCGACCAGACCCGTGAGGTGCGTGTGCTGATCACAACCTACCAGAGCTTCGATCGAGGCACTTCAATTCCTCTCACGTTCACGATTGTCTCCGACAAGGGAGGAGCCGCAGCAAACGCGAAGGACCACTTCTTGGGACCGCAAGACAATCATGAAGGACACCATGAAGAGCACGATGAACATCGAAAAGAGTGAAGCGCGCTCGCCGCGGCCGCTGACGGGGCGGATGGTGCTGTTCTGCCTGCTGGGATTTTTCGGTGTCGTCTTCGCCGTGAACGGCGTGATGATCGAGGCGGCATTATCGACGTTCAGCGGACTCGAGACCGAAAGCGCATACCAGGCTGGACGTAAGTTCGAGCAAGAAGTTGCCTTGGCGAAGGAGCAAGACGGACAGCACTGGCGCGTCAATGCCAAACTAACCGCGACAGCAGATGGCGGGGAGCGTGTGGACATCGAGGCCCGCGACGCGGCCGGCCAGTTGCTGACCGGACTGGAGGCGGCGGCCGTATTCGAGCGGCCGACCGACCGGCGTATGGACCGCGCCGTCGACATCTCGCTGGATTCCCCCGGTCGATATCACGGCAGTGCCACTGTGGCGGCGGGCCAATGGGATCTCGTTATCGACCTGATGCGGCAAGGTGACCGAGTATTCCGGTCGAGAAATCGCGTCATTTTGCGGTGAGCGCCGATCATGGCTGAGACGCTCGACCTATCGATGTTTGTCGACCGCAACGATGCCGGCGACGCCCATATGACGCTCGCCGTTGAAGGCGTCGGCTGCGCCGCCTGCATTCGTAAAATCGAGACCGGATTGGCGAAGCTCCCAGGCGTCATCGACGCGCGCCTGAACTTCACCCAGCGCCGCCTCGCGGTCGACTGGCGCGATAAAGAGATTGACGCGGCACGGATCATCAAGGCGCTTGAGGATATCGGTTATCGTGCACATCCATTCGCGCACGAGCGCGTTGAAGCGGAAGAAAGCCGTCAGGCCAAGCGCCTGCTGAAGTGCCTCGCCGTCGCGGGTTTCGCGGCGATGAACGTCATGTTGCTATCGATTTCGATTTGGTCGGGCAATGTCTCCGATATGACGCAGGAGACGCGTGACCTATTCCACTGGCTGTCGGCACTGATCGCGCTGCCGGCGGCAGCCTATGCCGGCCAGCCATTCTTTCAGAGCGCCCTGCGTGCCATCCGCAGCCGTCAGCTCAACATGGATGTCCCGATCTCAGTTGGCGTGGTGCTGGCGCTTGGCCTTTCCCTCTATGAGACCGCAACGCATTCGGTGCATGCCTATTTCGATTCGGCGATCATGCTGCTGTTCTTTTTGCTATGCGGCCGCTATCTCGACCAGGCGGTGCGGCGGAAGACCCGCCTATTCGCGGGCAATCTCGCGACATTGAAATCCGAGTTCGCTCACCGGCTCGATGATCATGGCGAACTGACGCAAGTGCCGATCGACGCACTAAAGCCGGGCGACCGGCTGCTCGTGCGGCCCGGCGAGCGTATCCCTGCGGACGGCACGATCATTAATGGTTCATCGGAAATCGACGAAAGCCTGGTGACGGGTGAAACGACGCCGCGCGCCATCGGCGCGGGCGCCGCCGTCTACGCTGGCGGCCTGAATTTCTCCGGCGCTTTGACCATGCGCGTCAACGCGGCCGGCGCCGGCACGCTTGTCGAAGAGGTGGAACAACTCCTGCAAAAAGCCACCGAAGCGAAGTCGCGAACCGTGCAACTCGCCGATCGGGCCGCCCGTCTCTACGCTCCCATGGTTCATGCGACGGCCGCACTGACGGCGATCGGTTGGCTGATCGCCGGCGCATCGGTGCATGCCTCCCTGGTCACGGCGATCTCCGTTCTCATTATTACATGCCCATGCGCGCTGGCACTCGCCATTCCGACCGTCCAGGTGGTCGCCTCGGGCCATCTGTTCCGCTCCAACATCATCCTCAATTGCGGCGATGCGATTGAGCGGTTGGCCGAGGTCGATACTGTGGTCTTCGATAAGACGGGAACTTTGACCCTGCCCGAACCATGCGTAGACAACTCGTCCGTTGATCGCGAACTCCGCGAAAAAGCAGCACGGTTGGCGCTGTCGAGCCGCCATCCCCTGGCCGGCGCGCTCGCACGTCTCGCAAACGATCGTGTTCCCTACACTGGCGCCGTCGAGGAGCCGGGGCAGGGCGTTCGCGCGCTGATCGATGGCGAAGAAGCGCGCCTCGGCAGCGCTCAATTTTGTGGTCTTGCCGGGACGGCGACACAAGGCGGCAATGATGATGCGTCCTTCATCCACTTCACTTACGCAGGTCGGAGCGCTGATTTTGCAATCCGTCAAGCGTTGAGACCCGACGCGGTTGCCGTGACGAAAGCGCTCCGGGAGCGCGGCCTCGATCTTCTCGTCCTCTCGGGCGACCGAGAAGCCGCAGTGGCACCGGTGGCGAGTCGAACTCGGCATCCGGCAATGGGTCGCCGACTTGAAGCCGGCGGAAAAAATCGCGGCGATCGATCTCATGAAATTGCAGGGCCGTCGAATTTTGATGGTCGGTGACGGGTTGAATGACGCGCCCGCTCTCGCAGCAGCGCACGTTTCCCTCTCGCCGATCACGGCCGCCCATCTCACGCAGGCGCAGGCTGACGCGGTGTTCCTCGGCGAGCGGCTCGCGCCCGTGTTGAACGCCTATGTCATTGCGCGGCGGGCACGCGCGCTGATGCGACAGAATCTTGTGCTTGCAGTAGTCTACAACACTCTGGCCGTGCCGATAGCGATCGCCGGCTATGTCACTCCGCTCATCGCCGCATTGGCCATGTCCAGCTCCTCGATCATCGTGACCCTGAATGCCTTGCGCGCACGGCTCACCATGACGGTTGAGCCGACCGCCTCCGGACCGGCGACGATGCCTGCGCAAATGGACAGTCCACTCGCAGCCGAGGTCACTGCTCGTACCTCTCCACCACACAACGCAGCAATCATTGACCCAAAGGCGTTCGATTGTTGCGCGTAGAAGGTTTCAGCTCGTGAATGTCCTCGTCTTCCTCGTCCCACTGGCGTTGCTCCTTGGCCTTACCGGACTCGTGGCATTCCTTTGGTCACTCAAGAGCGGACAGTACGAAGATCTCGACGGCGCATCGTTTCGCGTCCTGACGGACGATGATCTCAAAGGCTGACGAGACCACTGAATAAATCAAACGACCCTAAAGGGTGAGTCTGACGAAGGACAAGGAAGGCTCTTCGGGGTCCAGTCCGATCTTGAAGCCGAGGTTCCGACACATCTCCAGCATCGTCGTGTTTTCTTGGAGAACCTGTCCGTGGATAGAACGCAATCCTTCCGCGCGGGCGTATTCGATGATCATTTCCATCAGCAGCCAGCCAAGACCGCGCCCCTTTAAATCGGAGCGAAGCAAGATGGCATATTCGCCGGTGTCGTAGTTCGCATCCGCATGCAAGCGAACGACACCCAACATGGCGCCGGTCGTTTCGTCGATCGCAATGAATGCCATCGCGCGGGCGTAATCGATCTGGGTAAATCGCGCGATGAACCCATGGCTGAAATCCTTGACCGGCGCAAAGAAGCGCAGACGCAAATCCTCCTGGGTCACAGCAGCAAAAAATGGATGATATAACGTTTCATCTTCCGGTCTGACCGGTCGAACAAGGACGGACGTACCATCCCGAAGCTTGATGTGCCGCTCCCACTCCTTCGGATAGGGTCTGATCGCAAAGCGCGGATGGCTGGAAGGTCCGCGCCGAACTTTCTCAGCAGGCGCGATCGAGACACGAGCGTCGACGGCGATGACGCCGGTTTCATCCGCCAGTACGGGGTTGAGATCGATCTCGCGGATTTCGGGGAAATCGGCAGCAAGCTGGGCCAGTTTGACCAGGAGAAGCTCCACTGCCCGTTCGTCGGCAGCAGGCACGTTGCGATAAGCCTTGAGAACGCGAGAGACACGCGTACGCGCTATGAGCCTGTGAGCAAGTTCGAGGTCGAGCGGCGGGAGTGCCAACGCCTTATCGCTGATGACTTCGACCGCCGTTCCGCCCTGTCCGAAAACGACGACCGGACCGAATGTCGGATCGTCGGCGATGCCGACGATGAGTTCACGCGCTTTGGGGCGCACGATCATTGGAAAGACCGTCACTCCTGTGATGCGTGCGTCAGGTCTCGCGGTGCGCGCCCGGCTGAGAATCTCGCCGGCTGCCGTGCGGACGGCGCGCTCATTGGCAAGGTTCAATCGTACGCCGCCCACTTCAGACTTGTGGACGATATCGGGCGACAGAATTTTGACGACGACCGGCGTACCTTGTTCAAGATATGGTTTCGCCGCGGCGACAGCTTCGTCGGCATCGCGCGCGAGAACGGCCGGCGTAAAGGCAATGCCGTAGGCCGAGAAGAGCTTCGTCATCTCGACCGGATCGAGCCAAGTCCGGCGATCGCAAAGCGCCGCTTCGATCACCGACCGTGCTCCGGCAACATCGGGCGCGAAGTCTTGCGGCAGACTCGGCGGGGTCGCCATCAGCAATTCGCGCAATTGCCTGTAGCGCACCAGATGCATAAAGCCGCTGACAGCATCCGTCTCGGTCACATAGCTTGGGACATTAGCGGCATCGAAAGCCCCCAACGCGGGACCACTGCCGCCGACCCAAACCGCGAACACCGGCTTCGCAGCGACGCGTTTCTTACGATGCGCCTCAATGACGGAAATGACGGACTTCGCGGCGTCGCTGGCCGACGCAAGTGCGGTCGGTACGTTCATGACCAAGACAGCGTCGTTCTCTTTGTCCTCAAGCAATTGGTCGAGCGCGACGGCGTATCTGGCGCCATCGGCATCGCCCGCGATGTCGACCGGATTCGATCGCGACCAGATCGGCGGCAACGCCTTGTCGAGCGTCAGCATCACATCCGGCGAGATTGTAGCGAGTTCGCCGCCAAGATCGGCAAGACGGTCAACAGCAAGAACGCCGACGCCTCCCCCGTTGGTCAGAATCGCGAGCCGCTGTCCGGAGAGAGCGGTCAAACGGCCAAGCGTTTCCGCCGCCGCAAACAGCTCGTCGAGATCGAGCACACGCAACAAGCCGGCACGCCGAAATGCGGCGTCATAGACGGCGTCTGAGCCGGCAAGCGCGCCAGTGTGGGTCAGCGCCGCCTTCTGGCCCAGAGCGTGGCGGCCCGACTTGACGACAAGCACTGGCTTTGCCCGCGCTGCAGCGCGCGCCGCGGACATGAACTTGCGTGCGTCTGTAATCGATTCGACGTAGAGCAGGATGGCGCGTGTTGCGCGGTCTACGGCGAAGTAGTCGAGCAGATCGCCAAAGTCGACGTCGAGACTGTCGCCAATGGAAACGACGGCGGAAAACCCGACGTCGCGAACAGAGGCCCATTGCACCAAACCTGCCGCAATAGCGCCCGACTGCGATATAAGCGCGAGATCGCCGGCGTGCGGCATGGCGGCCGCAAAGCTGGCATTCAGCTTCGCTTGCGGCGCAAGAACACCAAGGCAATTGGGCCCAACAAGGCGCATCCCAGTCGCACGCGCCGCCCTCTCGCATTGGTCGGCATATGAGCCAGGTCCGTGACCAAGACCTGCCGTGAGGATGATACCTGCCGCCGTACCCTTTTTGCCTGCCGCAGCGACGACAGAGGCAACGGCCGGCGGCGGCACTGCGATCACCGCTACGTCGGGAATTTGTGGCAGCAATTCATACGACTTGGCGGCGCGAACGCCCTCGATCGTGTCGTAATGCGTATTGACGAGTTGAACCGTACCGGCGAATCCCGCCAAGCGCAGGTTTCTCAGCACGGCGCGCCCCGGCGACGTCTCGCGCGGACTCGCGCCGACGACAGCAACGGAGGTTGGGGAAAATAGTCTATCGAGGCGATAAATCGACATTGATAGCGATGTTTGCGCTTAACCGGCCTGCTTCGTTCCGCGACAGAAATAATCGGATTCGCTTGCGATCGTGGGTTGCAAGAATACTCCCTAGGCTGGTTGTGTTTCGGCCATTTGACGGACGCAATAGACCAAGACAAGTATCACTTATTCAAAACGCCGCTCATTCTGCCGCGTATTCGCGACCCAAACTTGATCCAAATCAACGTTCAATGTCGCCGTAGTAACTGCGGGCGTGTCCGCACTCATGCGCAGGCGAGATTTGATCCAAGTCAAAGCCAATTTATGCGATTGCCGCATCATGGCTTCAAAAGGAGCCAAGCCATGTCCGTCGGTGAAATTATCAGCCTTACCGGAATTATTATCGCCTTTACTGTGTTTGCAGTCGTGTTGGCATGGGGCGAACATCAGACGAGAAATTTGGAGCGCAACGCTGGGAAAGCTCCGAACAGACAGCCTACAACGGGCACCAATCCTGCAGAACCCGCCCGGCAGCGCGCCTCTTTTGTCGCAACCGAAACCCACAGCGGCGAAATGGCGCGAGGTTAATCCTCGCGTACAAGACTCCCATCGCCCGTGCCGTTGCAAAATTCGATCGACGCCGTTGTTGTGACCGAGCAGTTTGCTATGACCCAATTGCCGCACGCGCTTAAACGAATTCGCCTCGAATTGGCCCGATCGAAGGAGTTTCCTAGCGGGTCGGCCCAACATGGCTACGAGTTCGTGGCTCCGCTCGACGCCGCCGGCCACATCGATCCGGCACTCTGGCAGAAGAATCGTGAGCATTGTGGTGTGCGCCGCTTTTGGGGCAGAGATGAGGAGATCGGACACCTGCTCCATAAATCCGGCGGCGAGGAGCATGCACGCTGGGTTTTCGATTACGACAACACCGCCGAATATGACGACGAAGCCGGCTATCGATTCGGAGCCCACGTATTCCAGCCTGGCGAATACGTCTCAATCCGCGACGATGTCGGCGAAATGCACACCTTTCGGGTGATTTCAGTTTCCAATGCGACGTGATTCTCTGCGTTTGCAGGTGCGGCGCAGCCTACTTCTCTCGCCGTTTGATCCTGCGCACAAGATAATCGAAATTGATCTTGAACTGCTCGGGCTGTCCGATGTCGTGCTTCAGTTTCTCGATATCGGCACGCGAGAACTCAGGTGCTGGATCGCCGGCCGCTTCGACGATCATCTGAACCATCGCCGCGTTTTCCAGCATGATGGCGCCAATCACGGCCTCGTCGATGGTTCTTCCGGTAAGCACAATGCCGTGGTTCTTGAGCAGGACCGCGCGGCCGTCGCCGAGCGCTTTTGCAACACCCGCGCCCATGGCATGACTACGAATCAGGTTGATCGTGTCATCATAGACGCCAAGCGATTCAAAAAATAATACGCTCGGCTGACTGTAGCATTTCAGAGGCCGACCGGTTGCCGACAATGAAACCGAATAGGTCGGGTGCGTGTGAATGACGCAATTTACATCGGAACGCACCTTGAATATCTCCGAGTGAATGTAGACTTCGCTGTGCCGCCGTGACGAGCCGGCAACGACATTGCCCTCGAGATCGATCGTCAGAATGTTTTTTAGCGTGATCTCGTCGAGGCCCATGCTGTGTGGCTTCATGAAAAATAGCGAGGGATCGCCCGGGACACGCACCGAAACGTGGCCGCGCGTAAAGTCGTGCTGACCCTCAGCCGCCAGGACTTTGCCGGCCCAGATCAATTGCTGTTTGATCGCGTCATGGTTCTTCTTAGCCATTTAGGTGGTTCACTCCCGTTGCTAGGCAAAAGACGCTTGCTTCCCGACGAACCTGTCGGCTTTTGTTTGTTGATCTTTCGAGATGTGTCTATCGACGCCGTTTCGTTGCTACGCCGCGTGCGCTTTACGCCACGCCGCCCGTACTGCCCATGGCAGCAGCGAACGGCGTCGCGATTCATCTCTATTTGTGGCGCCGGGGCGGCGGGGGTGGAGGAACCGGCATGGCGACGATACGCTGCCATACGGATCCGCGATCGAACTGAATCGTCAGCCCGTCGGGCGTGTAGAATGCGCCCTCTTGCCAGCTTTCCGTCCAAATGTGTCCCGGAGCATCGATCCAGGCGCGCGTCGGTTCACCAACTTCATTAACGACGTTAAGTTGCCAGCCGCTTTGCGTGATATAAGCCGGCCCAGGAAGACCGCCCTTGCATCCCTGGACGCACCGAAACTGCCCCGACAGATCTACGCCTTGCGCCGAGGCGCTGGTTGTAGCCAAAGCGATCAGTACGGCCGCTGCCGCCAATCCCGCTTTCATCACTGTCTCCTTCTCACGCCTCGTCCCGCTGGGCCGAAATGTCGGCGAGATGCCACCCAAAAGCAACTCCGCAAGAGCAACTCTGCATGACAGCCGATACTTCAGCCCAGGCTTCCGAATTGATCGACGACCGCTGCTTCAACGCGTCGCGACCCGGCATGGCATGCTCGCCGAGAGCGGCCTTGCCATGTTAATTTCCGTTTTAGCCCGTCGCGGGATCACCGGGCCAGCCGCAAGGGGAGGATTATGACCATGACCGTCACGATCATACGTCTCTATGACGACCATGCTGACGCAGCAGCCGCCGTCGAGGAGCTACAGAAAGCTGGCGTGTCGAAGCACGACATCAGCATCCTTACGCGAGGCGACCGGGTCAGCGGCGCGGCGGCTGGCGCCGAGATCGGTGCGGCACTCGGCGGACTTGCCGGTCTCCTGACAGGGCTGGGACTGATCGCGATACCCGGCATAGGGCCTGTTGTCGCGACGGGATGGCTGGCCGCGACAGCCGCGGGCGCCGCAGCGGGCGGAATGGCGGGCGGCGCTCTGGGCGTTCTATCGCAAGCCGGGGTGAGCGGCGACGAGGCTCACGAGTTCGCCGAGTGTCTGCGGCGCGGCGCCACCATGGTGACCGCCCGGGTTCCGGAAACGGAAAGAAGCCGCTACGAAGCGATTCTGGATCGTGGCGCGATTGACGTGCGGATGCGAGCCGCCACTTATCGCGAGACTGGATGGACGTCATTCGACCCCGGTGCTGAGCCACTGACAGCGGACGAAATACAGCGCGAGCGCGAGATCAAGACCGGGCGATAGCAAACCATTTGTAACTCTCGGCCGCGGACGTTGCGCTGTCGAGTAATGATATTGATTTGACCCGGCGCGCTTCCGATATCGTCATTGATTCATCATAGCGCGGCGTCCCCGCGCGGATCGTGATCATGGACAATCGGCCGATACCAAAGAGCCGGCAAAGAGGCAGGGCGGTCCTCTTGAGCGATCGCATTGACACGTCAAATCTTGAACACGATGGCGTGGTCTCAACCGCTCCCCTCACCTACAAATTCAAGAACGGCTTTGTCACATTGTTCCGCTATGGCGTCGCCGTCCTCATGGGTCTCACGGCGCAAGAAGAAGACGATATCCTGCGCAGTCTGCGGCCTCGCTTGATCCGCCCGATAGAGCCCTCCGAAGAAGAGACAGCACTGATCGAGGTTGACCCGGAAAAGGATGATCAGATCCTTCCGGGCGGCCCGATAACATTGAAAACCAACACGCCGGACCGCCTGATCGTAATTGCGGACGCGCTATCAAAAAGCGTCGTACTCGCCCGCGACGAGCGCGAAGTAGCCGCGGTTTTCGAGCTTGTCGAGCCCTTTGCGCGACAACTCGCCGAAAAAGGCCGAGTCGGCGCCAGCCGCAGGAAAATTCTCAAACACATCGGCAACGCATTGCTCGTCCAACATCGGGTCTCCGGCCGCGTCGCGGTTACCGAAAAGCCGGACGTCGTGTGGGACCGTCATGATCTGGAAAGGCTGTACGCGCGGCTGGAAGACGAGTACGAGTTGAAAGAACGCGCAGAGGCCTTGTCCCGCAAGCTCTCCGTCATAGCCGAGACTGCAAAAGTTCTGACCGACATTATCGACACCAAGCGGTCGCTGCGACTGGAGATCATTATCGTAGTCTTGATCGCCGTCGAACTCATCATCGCCGGCTATCAGACTTTGCACTGACGAATTTAAATACGTGCGCCCATACAAGGCCTCGCGTATCGCGATGCGTACGCCCCCGACGACGCTCTAATAGATGGCCGGCACATACAAATCCTTGGGGACGGGATGACGCTCATAGTCGGGTTTGTGCTCCCGCTCCGGCATCACGATCGGGTCGTGTTGAACCTCCTGATAAGGAACTTGCTGCAACAGGTGATGGATGCAATTGAGCCGGGCCCTTTTCTTGTCGACGCCCTCGACCACCCACCATCGCGCCTCCGGAATATGAGTGCGCTGCAGCATATCCTCTTTGGCTCGGGTATAGGCTTCCCAACGGCGGCGTGACTCCAGATCCATCGGGCTGAGCTTCCATTGCTTGAGCGGATCGTGGATTCGCATCAAGAAGCGAAGGTTCTGCTCTTCATCGGTAATCGAGAACCAGTATTTGACCAGGATGATGCCGGATCGCACCAGCATGCGCTCGAATTCCGGCACGGTGCGAAAGAAGTCCTCGCAGTCCGCTTCCGTGCAAAACCCCATCACGCGCTCGACGCCGGCGCGATTGTACCAACTGCGGTCGAACAGAACGATTTCGCCGGCGGCTGGCAGATGCGTCGACGTAACGCTGAAAGTACCATTGCGTGCGTTCCCGCTCGGTCGGCGCCGACAGAGCGACAACCTTGCAGATGCGCGGATTGAGCCGCTGGGTCACTCGCTTGATCACGCCGCCCTTGCCGGCGGCGTCGCGGCCCTCGAACAGCACCACCACTTTGAGCTTTTGGTGCACCACCCAATCCTGCAATTTGATCAACTCTTTCTGCAAGCGCAGCAGCTCTTTGAAATAGGTGTGCCGGTCAATTGTCTCTTGCGGCAGCTGATCGGGCGCGTGCTGCTCCAGCAGGTCGGTCAACCTATCGTCGTCGATCTCCATTTCGAGTTCTTCGTCAACGGTCTCGATCATCTCGTCATGGATCCGCTCCTGGGTCGGACGGGAGTTCAGCTTTTGTGCGTTCATCCGCTTTCCACTCCATCGGCGGCCCTGTGAAACCGCAAGCCGGACAAGTCTTCGGAATGTTGGTGCGAGGACATGACGACTGTACGACGCCGTTGCCTGTTCGGATTCGGATACGCCTCTTCGCGCGGCGACCGCTCGTCGCCTTCTCCGGTGGAGTGGCGGCCACGCGTGCGAAAAAAAAATGATCGTGATCGAAAGAATCGCTTGCATCTCGCGACAGTTATGCCTATTTCGCGTCCGCCCAATTTCGCACGTGCCTGTGGCCGCGTGCCGGTTGGTGGGCATCCGGACAAGAGGCCGGACAGCCGCCCGGAGCGAACGCCGAGACTCAAAGCCCTAACTGGCACGAGTCATCGGTCGCCTGAGCTCCGAACCACTTGACCGGCAGCCGGAGGCGAAACCGGCGCACCCCGCGCTCAACGGGGGACGCGGCTTAAAGCAACGACGGAGCGGGCTTCTCTGGTCTCGTCGGCCCTCCAAAGGTCGACACCGCAGAGGCTTGTCCATCCTTGCCGGCCGTGCGGAACGGGTCATCCCGCTCCAATCCAAGGCAGCATCTCGGGTGCAGAGCCCGTCGCCGTCGTTCGTGCCTCCACCGCACGGCGAAGCGCCGGTCCCCACATCCGCTGACGCCGGGCGGTTATTCCGCCTGAACTTCAATCCGAGCCGCAAGGCTCATTGAACTTGGGTAAAGGAGAGCGCCCATGACCGCGCGCATCCGCGACTTCCTGCGCCATCGCCGCGATGACGGGCCCTGCCTCGTCGTCGATCTCGACGTCGTGCGCGAGAATTACCTCGGCTTCGCCAAGGCGTTGCCCGACACGCGCGTATTCTACGCCGTGAAGGCCAATCCGGCGCCGGAGGTGCTGTCGCTTTTGGCTGGCCTCGGCTCGTGCTTCGACACCGCCTCGGTCCCCGAGATCGAAATGGTGCTTGCCGCCGGCGCGTCCGCGGACCGCATCTCCTATGGCAACACCATCAAGAAGGAGCGTGATGTCGCGCGTGCCTACACGCTCGGCGTGCGCCTGTTCGCGGTCGATTGCCAAGCGGAGGTCGACAAGATCGCGCGCGCCGCGCCGGGAAGCCGCGTGTTCTGCCGCATCCTCTCCGACTGCGTCGGAGCGGAATGGCCGCTGTCGCGCAAATTCGGCTGTGAGCCGGCGATGGCGGCCGACGTCCTCGAGCACGCACACCGGCTCGGCCTCGAGCCGTATGGCATCTCGTTCCACGTCGGATCGCAGCAGCGCAATCCGCAGGCGTGGGACCGTGCGCTTGCGTCCGCTGCCGCGGTGTTCCGCGAATGCGGCGATCGCGGCATCACGCTGTCGATGGTCAACTTGGGCGGTGGATTTCCGACCAAGTATCTCAAGAGCGTACCGACGGTGAAAACCTATGGCGCGGCCATCTTCCGCGCGCTGCGGCGCCACTTCGGCAACCGCATCCCGGAGACCATCATCGAGCCGGGCCGCGGCATGGTCGGCAATGCCGGCGTCATCGAGGCCGAGGTCGTGCTGGTCGCGAAGAAGAGCGAGAGCGACGACGTGCGCTGGGTCTATCTCGACATCGGCAAGTTCGGCGGGCTCGCCGAAACCATGGACGAGTCGATCCGGTATCCCATCCGCACGCCGCACGATGGCGAGGTCGGCCCCTGCGTGCTCGCCGGCCCGACCTGCAACTCCGCCGACGTGCTGTACGAGCGGGAGCCGTACCTGCTGCCGGTCAGCCTCGCGATCGGCGACAAGGTGCTGATCGAAGGCACCGGCGCCTACACGGCCACCTATTCGGCCGTCGCCTTCAACGGCTTTCCGCCGTTGCGGACCTATCACATCTGACATCGCCGGGAGCCGATGCCGTCGGCTCCCGTTTGATCTCCTGCTGCACCAAACAGCCTTGTGACGGCTGGAAAGGAGGTACACCGTGATCACGATCCGCAACGAAACCGCCAAGGACATTGAGCGTCGCGAGGCGTTGCTCGATTGCGTTTGGGGCCACTCGCGTTTTCAGAAGACCGCAGAACGGCTGCGCGAAGGCCGCTTGCCGGCCGAACGCCTGTCACTCGTTGCCGAACAAGCCGGCTGCGTTGTCGGCAGTGTGCGGCTTTGGCACGTCGCTGCAGGACCGGATCGGCCGGCGTTGCTGCTCGGTCCGCTCGCGGTCGATGAGGCATGGCGAAACCTCGGGATCGGCACCGCATTGATGCGACGCGCCACCGATCTCGCGGGGCAGCTTGGCCATGGAGCCATATTGCTGGTCGGTGACGCGCCTTATTACGGGCGTTTCGGCTTCTCCGCCGAAAAGACCGGTCGGCTTTGGTTGCCCGGCCCGTATGAGCAGCATCGTCTGCTCGGCCGCGAACTCGTACCCGGCACACTCGACGGAGCGTGTGGACTGATTGGGGCAACCGGCCGAGCTGCGCCAAAGCCCGACATGCATGCCCTCATCGAGGGTCTTGCTCGCAAGGCGTCGCGCCCATCGCGCGCGGCCTAAGCGGCACGGCAGGGTGTTGCTCGAGCAAGCCGCCGTGGGTTTCGACGCTTAGAAGAGATTTGAGAACACGCTTGGCCGTGATTTGCATGAAGGCTCGGCTGCGCTACATTTCGTTCAGGTACCGGGCGGAGCTTCCGTCCGACAAGTAGCGCCGCTCTGCGGCTTGATGGAGGACCACATGGTTGCTCGGATGAGGCACATCGCCCTTCTCGTTACGGACCCCGAGAAGTCGGCCCAGTTCTATGAAAAGACGCTTGGATTCAAGCGGGCCGGCAAGGCGGGCCGCGGCCTCTATATGAGTGACGGCACCATCAATATGGCGCTGCTCCAGGTGCGCCCTGACAAGGGCGAAAAGCCGGGCCTGTACCACTTCGGCATGTGGGTGGACGACCTCGATGAGTCGGAAAAGACCGTTACCGCCGCAGGCGGCAGCTATCTCATGGGTCGCGAGGATCGTAATCCGGACACCTTCTACGAGGTGAAATATCGCGACCCTGACGGGATCGTGTTCGACATTACGCCGACCGGCTGGCGCGGCGCAGTCAAAGAAGTTGCGCCGGCAGAAGCGGCTAAGGAAGCTGCGGAGTAAAGTCCGCTCTGATTGCGGACGTTGCACCAGCCAGCTTTGATCGGTGGCGATGATGTCGATGGTTCATCCATTGACGCAACGTCGCCACCGAAGACCGCAGAAGTAAGACTGAAGTTTCCGAACTGCGGTTATTTGGCTCGCGCGGCCGACTGGGCGATCAGCTTGACCGCCTTGTTCAGTTCCGGCCTATCCTTCGAAAGCTCGTCGCCTATGGTGGAGACTTTTGCAATGAAGGCGGCCTGTTCGTCGGCCGGAAGATTGATGAACTCACCGCCTTTGTCGGTCCAAGCTTTGCCCTGACCGGCGAAAAAATCGACGTTGAACGGCTGCATTTCCTTGGATGTGGAAGCCGCATCGTCGCGGATGATCTTCTGCAAGTCGGCGGGCAGCGCTTCGACCCATTTCTTGTTCATCACGACGATCACGTTGACGTAGGGCTGCCCGACTTCTACGAGATATTTCGCCGTATCGACATAGTGCAGCGGGCCAAAAACCGGAAGTGTGCCGAGCGCGCCGTCAATGGCGCCTTGCTGGATTGCCGGCAGAACGTCACCCAGCGACATCGCCACCGGCGACGCATCCATCCGCTTGATCATCTCCAGTTGGAACGGCGATGCGAGCACACGAATTTTGAATCCCTTAAACTCGGCAAGATGGCGGACCGGCTTGCGCACGGCGATCGACGACGGTCCGGTGGGAAAGATCGCAACCCCGGTCAACCCTTTATTAGCTCCCAGTCCAAGCATCAGCTGGTTGACCGGTGGGTCGTTGATGACCCGTAAGTCCTGCTCAACGCTTGTGAACAATCCAGGTGCGCTCAGCGCCTCATAACGCTCGTCGATACCGACCAGAAATTCCGGCGGACCAATCCAGGCTTGAATCGAACCGAACTGCGTACCCTCGATCTGCCGAGGGATCGAGCCGAGCTGACTTGCCGGGAAGACCTCCCCTTTGATCCGGCCGTTGGAATCCTTCTCGACTGCAGCGGCGAAACGTTTGAGCCATTCGTGTTGGGTATCGTTGAGCGTCGCGGTGCTCAGCTTCATCGAGTAGGTTTTGCCGTCTTGGGCGTAGGCCGCCGCCGATGGCAGGAGAAGCGCCGAAACGATAGCCAATACGGCCGAGTATCTCGTTCTCATCAAGTCCTCGCTGGTTTCCGGTGTGCCCCAGATCGCAGATCACCCGGAAAACCGCGTGGGACGAACAAATCGACGTTATTATCAAAAAGTGACAAAGGCCAGACGGCGTACGAGTTCAGATACCCTCTATGCGCAAATCGACAACCTGGGGCGATAAATTGCAGACGTCTGCACGCTCCGGTAAGTCAACGGTGAGCCGAAGTGACAGCGACCAGTTTTGATCCGAGGCCGCGATGACCCAGATGATCGGCGAAGCCGTGACACCCTCAGCAATTGGGCAAAGCAGCGCAACAAAAATGGTCAACCTGGCGCTGCAGGGCGGCGGCACTCACGGCGCTTTCACTTGGGGTGTACTTGATCGCCTGCTCGAGGAAGAACGCCTAGCGCTGGACGGCATTACCGCAACCAGCGCCGGCGCCGTCAATGCCGTCGTGCTGGCCGACGGTTTGGCGGCTGGCGGTCGAGCGGGAGCAAAAGACCTGCTCAAGTTCTTTTGGCAGAGATTGTCCGAAATGACATGCGCCAGCATCATCGCGCCGTCATTTATCGATAGAATGAATCCAGACTACGGTCTCGAACATTCGCCCGGCTACCTGTTCGTAGACATTCTGACACGCTTTATGTCGCCCTATCAGCTCAATCCATTCGATTACAGTCCGATGAAGGACCTGCTGAACGAGGTCGTCGACTTCGAACGCGTGCGGCGCCAACAAACGATCAAGCTGTTCCTTTGCGCCACCAACGTGAGGTCCGGCAAGCTGAAAGTCTTCAGCAACAAAGAACTCACCGCTGACCATGTGCTCGCTTCGGCGTGCCTGCCTTTCATCATGCGCGCGCCCGAAATCGATGGCGAAAACTATTGGGATGGGGGCTTCATGGGAAATCCTGCGATCTATCCGGTCATTTACGACTGCGATGCCCGCGACATCATCCTCATCCACCTCACGCCAACCGAGCGTTTGGAGCTACCGACCAACTCACAAGCGATCCTCAACCGCATGCAGGAGATCAGCTTCAATTCGTCACTGATGCGCGAAATGCGCGCGATTGCGTTCGTAACCAAGTTGATCGACGAGGGAAGGCTTGCCGAAGGCAAACGAATGTTCATCCACTTGATTGACGCCGAGGACGTCATCAAGAATTTTTCCGGCTCCAGCAAGATGAACGGTGACTGGAAATTGCTGACGCACCTCTTCGAAATCGGTCGCGAACGCGCCGACACGTGGCTCGCGGCCAATTTCGACAATCTCGGCGTCGCGTCGACCGTCGACCTGCAGGAAAGATATCTCTGATCACGGCAGAAATTTGCCGCCGTGTTGGCGATAGATTCAGTCGGACAACGATGGCGGACGACCATCAAAGTAACAACGGATAGGCGCGCACTGAAAATAAACCGCGGATCAGCGCACTAACGCCCACCTAGCAGCCAGTCGTCTTTATCCAATTCGCGTCTTAGCACAGAGCGCTCCATGTGCGCGCTCTTACGGATACTTTCGGGGGCCGCCTTGCGGACAATCTCCGGGGCCGCCTTACGAGGAGTTTCAGGGGCCGCCTTACGGACGACCTCCGGTGGCTTCTTACCGACGCCTTCGGGTACGATTCGTCCGATGCGCTCGTTTCGGGGTTGGGAATTGAGTTCCTCGATTTTTTTCTGGAGCTTGCCAAGATTTGCTTCGGCCTCAAGTTGAGGGTCGTCCAGCAACTTGATCTTCTCCTCGGCCCGGGCCAGAGCCGTTTCCCGCGTTTCCAAAGTTTTCAGCAATGAATCCACGCCCTCGATCAGCTTTGAGCGCGCCTGCTCAAGTTCCTGGATAAGCCGCTCTTTCACTCGAAGCGAGTTCTGGAGCAGTTCGAGGTTCTTGTCAGCCACACGGCGAGCAGTGGTTGCATCGGTCAGTTCGCGCTCCAGAGTGCTCTTCTGGGCACTGCACGCGAGTAAGCTCTGTCGCGTCTCCACAAGCAACTTTTCGGCAGTGACCGCGCGCGCCGACGTGGTTCCGAGACGAGAACTTAGCGTATTGAACTCGACCTGCCGCCTTTCATTCGCTTCCTCGACTGTGGCAGCGAGCTTCTCGCGTTCGGCCTCCAATGCGGTCAACGTCGCCTTTATTTGTTTGAGTTGAGATTGTGCTTCATCGAGGGCGACATCGCGTTCGGTGAGATAGCTGGACAAGCGCGAGTTATCGTCGGCAATCAAATCGAGCGACGTCTGAAGGGAATGGTTCTCGTTCTCCTTGAGAGCAAGCGCCTCGCGTGCCGCACTGAGTTCAGTCTCCAGTTCGGCGATCCGCTTGTCGGCCGAGCTGACCCTCGCGGCCCTCGCGGCGAGCGTCTCCCGACGATCATTCAGTGTCCATGCAATAGTGCTCTCGCGCGCCACCTGCTGTTCCAACTCGGCATATTTCGAGGCTGGCGGCGTCAGTTCATTCGCAGGGTCAGTTTCTCCCTGTTCGCATTCCACGTCCTGAGACGACCGCCGGCGTCGAGCCTGGTCTGCTGCGGCTAGCGTCACCGTTGCGACCGCCGTGTGACTGAGAGCCAGATGCTCGGCTTGATGCCGCCAGCCGTCCCGCTGCGCATTCTTGACGGTCTGAGCCATGGGTTGGGGTTAAGGATTTGTGTAATGTTGCACCATCGCGACAAAATGGTTAACGGCCGGTTACTGGTCGCACAGGCCATGGCACCGAGGGGCGCCGAGAGGTGGTTAGCGCCCTGATTGGACCCTTGATTTACGCGATTTACGGCCATTTCTCGTCGAATGGGTTGCCCCTAAACCTTCGTATGGGTTCTCCTTACCTATGTGCAATGGAGCGATTGGCTTCACGCTTTTACTGTTTGTACATCAGGCCGACCGAGCGACCCCCATCCCCCCGACACCCCGTCGCGCGGCCAATAAGCCTGAATTGATGCATCATCCGGAACCCCAAGCGGAGGTCTCTGCTTGGGGTTCCTTTTTGTGGCTACTTCGGAAGTCTTGATGGCCAGCCACCTTTGCATAGGGCGACACTCGACATGACCTGGAAGAGTGCCGTTAGGCCAGGTGGCCGATGCGCGCGCTCCGCCGGCCTGGAGCGCGACGATCAGGCGGCAAACGGTCAAATCCGGCTCCGCCAGACTTCGTTGTTTTCACCTTCTGTTGAGGCGGTTTGCGCTCGCTGAACTCGCTTCTTTCTTTGGCGCATGCAATAATTTGAGGGTTGAGGGACCTCACATTGCAAAATTTGCAAGAGCAGGTCGAACATCAATTGTTCGCCTTCGCCGAACCGACACGGCGATGGATCAGTTCGGTCGGACTCGCCATCGCGGTAGGCGTTGCCTACTTCCTGGCGGCACGGCTGAGCCTTGCGCTGCTGACTAAACCTGACGGCGTGGCCGTATTCTGGCCTGCCGCGGGCGTCGCGGCCGGCGTTCTGATTGCACTTGGGCCCAAAGCGAGATTACCCGTAGCAGCAGGCGCGATGGCTGCGACCATCGTGGCCAATCTCTTGGGAGACCGCACGGTCTGGAGCGCCATCGTCTTCGCCGTATGCAATGCCGGCGAAGCCGTGCTCGTGGCGGCCCTGATCGACTACTTCTTCGGCTCGACCTTCAGCCTGGGCCGGCTGCGCCACGTTTTTGGATTGCTCGCGGCGGTGATCATTGGGACGGCCGTCTCGGGAATCGGCGGAACGCTGGGCTACGTCTGGTTCCATACTTCCGATGCACCCGATTCTGACGATTTGGCATCACTGGTTCACGTCCGACGCGCTCGGCATCATCACGGTCGCGCCGCTCTTGATCGGACTTGTCTCGGCCCTGCGCGATCCGCCGCCGCGAGACGAAGCCATCGAAGGTATCGTTGCGCTCGTAGCCTTATCCGCGGTGAACGGACTCATTATTTTCCTGCCGCGGGACCCCTGGTCGACGATCGTACCTATCGTCTTGCTGTTCCCGCTATTGCTGTGGCTCGCGGCCCGCTGCCGGCCGGTCTTCAGCGCGGCAGCCGCCTTCATCGTTGCTCTGACAATTGTTTGGACGACCACCTTCAGCATAGGCCTTTTTGGTGAAGCCGGCATCCACATTACCCAGCGCATCTTCATTGCCCAGGCCGGCATCCTGGCTGTGTCGCTCTGCGCGTTTGTGCTCGCTGCACTGTTTTCCGAGCGGCGTCAGCACGTGGTTGCTCTCAAGGAGAGCGAGGCGCGGACGCCAGAACTGCAGCTTCTCTACGAAACCGCTCCGATCGGTCTTGCGTTTCTCAGTCCCGATTGTCGCTATCTGCAGATCAACAGGCACTTGACGGAAATCTGCGGGATTTCAGTCGCCGATCATATTGGCCGCTCGGTCCGGGATACGGTCCCGCAGGTCGCCGACCAGGTCGAAAATATCGTTCGAACGATTTTGCGGACCGGCGAGTCCATCACAGGAATAGAGATCAACGGCCAGCGACCAGACCGGCGAAATGCCGATCGTGTGTGGATTACGTACTGGCATCCCCTTAAGGCTGCAAACGGAGACATCCTCGGCGTCAACGTCGTGGCTGAGGAAATCACCGAGCGCAAGCGATCGGAAGCGGCGCTTGCAGCGAGCGAAACCCGATTTCGTGAACTCGCCGACAACATGAGCCAATTCGCTTGGACAGCAAACGCGGAAGGCTGGACATATTGGTACAATAAGCGATGGCACGATTACACCGGGACGACACCCGAAGAAATGCAAGGCTGGGGCTGGCAGAAAGTACACCACCCTGATCATGTCGACCGTGTCGTCAATGGTATTCGTCAATGCTTCCAGACTGGCACCCCGTGGGAAGATACCTTTCCGCTTCGCGGCCGTGACGGCACTTACCGCTGGTTCCTGTCCAGAGCACTGCCGATCCGCAACGAAGCCGGTGATCTTGTCCGCTGGTTCGGCACCCTGACCGACGTCACCGTACAAATCGAGGCGGAGCAGGCATTACGCGATTTGAACGAAACATTGGAGCAGCGTGTGGAGGCAGAGGCGCAGGAACGCGCCCGAATTTGGAACGTGTCACAGGACCTTCTTGTCGTCGCCGACATGGAAGGCAGATTTGTCGCGGTCAATCCGGCCTGGAAGGCAACGCTCGGATGGTCCGAAGGGGACTTGCTGAATAAGTCGTTCGAGTGGCTGGTCCACCCCGACGACCGGGCAAAATCCCGGGATCAACAGGTTCGCGTCTCCAAGGGCCACAATGTGCTGCATTTCGAAAATCGCCTCCTCGACACGTGGGGCTCATATCGCTGGCTGTCGTGGAAGGCTGTGTCCGAGAAGGACTACGTCTATGCTGTCGCCCGAGACGTCACCGATCTGAAGAATGCCGAAGATCAATTGCGAACGTCGCGCCGGGAACTCGCTGAAGTCAGCCGGCACACGATGATGGGAGCGATGGCTGCCTCAATCGCCCATGAGGTCAACCAGCCACTGGCAGCCGTCGTAACGAACGCCAATGCGGGTTTGCGGTGGCTCGCCAGGCCACAACCCGATGTCGACGAAGTTCGTACCCTTTTGAAGCGGATCGTCGATGACGGACACCGCGCCAGCGAGGTCATCGCCGCCATCCGCTCGATGTTCCGAAAAGACGTCGGCGAAAGGAATCCCTTGTACATAAACGACCTCATCAAAGACGTTCTCGCAGTGGTTCACGGCGAACTGGAGAGTCATCAGGTATCTCTGCAGACTGTCTTGGGCGACGGGCTCCCGGCCGTGATGGCGGAGCAAACACAACTGCGGCAAGTGATTCTCAACCTGATCATGAATGCGATTGATGCGATGGGTTCAGTCGCGGATCGAGAACGCGTCTTGATCATCCGATCCAAAACCGACGGATCCGATATCCTGATCTCGCTGGAGGACACGGGCACCGGAATTGACCCAGGCCACGTGGATCGGATTTTCGATGCGTTCTTTACAACGAAGGCTCACGGCATGGGCATGGGACTGTCGATTTGCCGCTCGATCGTCGAATCACACGGCGGCAAGCTATGGGTCTCGACGCGGAGTCCCTACGGATCGATATTTAGCGCCCAGTTGCCGGCGGCGTCTGGCGACGCTTACAGCGGTCAACCGGTCCCACAGCAGCAGCGCCTCGCTGGCGGGGCGTAGCCGTCAGTTCACCGCTTTAGCTCAGCTTGTCGATACGCCCCTGATGCTCGTGAGGTCGTCGGCGCCGCAAATACGGCCACGTTCCGTCGGGACACGTTGAGGTGTGAAGCTGCTCTCAATCAGTTTCTAGTGCCCGGCGCTTCGGTCGCCTTGGCTCTTCAATGCGGCATCAATGCACGCGATCAAAAGGTCCTCATTGAAGGGCTTGGGCAAGTAGCCTATTGCGCCGCTTCTGAGGACGTGTCCTTGCAGCCTCTCGTCCGGAAAGGCGGTAACGAATATCACGGGCATGCAGCGACCGTCCGCAATCAGACGATCCTGCAACTCGACTCCGCTCAGGCCGGGCATTTGGACATCGGTGATCAGGCACGCTGTGGCTGTCGCTTGAGCCGACTCAAGGAATTCCTCGGCCGAACCAAATGTCACAGCTTCGTAGCCGAGGGACCGGACAAGAGACCTTGTGGCTTCCCTGACGGATTCGTCATCATCAACAATCGAGATGACGGGTACCTGCTGCAACTTCACGCTTTGATTTCCCGCTGGACGCCGATCAACACTAAAATACCCACTGCTCTTAACCAAGTGAACCATGAGACTTATCCGGCACCAGAAGGTGCATCATATACTATACTTAGGTTTAGACGAACGCGTGGGGATGTAGCCGTGAACTTACGACGACCCACTGTTTTACGCTGATTACATAACTAGGGCACCGGCGCGGCGAGGGACGCGATGTCGATTGTAGAGCAATGCCGACCGCAACCTATCCAGGCGCCAGCGGCAAAACTCAACGAACCTCGATCCCGGAGCGACTCGTAAATTCCGTGGCCTTGCCAGCCTTGATAACCTGCCCATTGCTTGCAGAGCGGGATGCACCGGTTCCAGAGCTATCGACGCGGGCGCTGAAACCGACCACAACGACCACGATCGCGGCAATAAGCGCAAGCGCGGCGATCTTGAAATGAGTTTTACCGTCGGCGGTCACGATCGAGTGGTTCACTGAAGCTCTCCCGCGTCTCGGCGATCGCTGCCGATATTCAGGATTACAACAGTCCCTCACCGGCGTTGCTTATACCTAGACTGCGCCGCGCCGAAGTCTCTACTGGACGTTGGGAAGCCTTTCCCGTCAGAACAGGTAACAACAACTATACCAAGGTTTAGGGCAGCTAGGACTTCGCGCGCCGAATCCCCAGCGTGTCGGCCATCCTGACGAGGTCGGCAAGTGACCTCGCGCCCATCTTTTTCATGACGTTGCCGCGATGCACTTTCACGGTGATTTCGCTTACACCGAGCTCCGCTGCGATCTGCTTGTTCATGAGACCGGCGGTGACGAAGCCGATGACTTCCTGTTCGCGAGGGGTCAGTGCCTCGAAATGATCGCGCACCTCGCGAACTGTCTTGTCCTGGGTGCGCCGCGCGCGGTCGCGTTCAAGCGCAATCTGCACCGCGTCGAGGAGGTCCTGATCGCGGAAGGGTTTGGTGAGGAACTCCACCGCTCCCGCCTTCATCGCACGCACGGTCATCGGAATGTCGCCGTGACCGGTGATGAAGATAATGGGAATGTGAATGTCCGCCTTGGCCAGCTCCGATTGAAAATCGAGGCCGCTGACCCCCGGTAACCGGACATCGAGCACGAGGCAGGCTGCGGCATCAGGAAGCTTGGTTTTCAAAAAATCCGCGCCGGATCCGTACGCCTCAACGCGCAGCCCGACTGAACGCAGCAGACTTTTGAGCGCCTCGCGCAAGGATTCGTCGTCGTCAACAACGAAGACGACCGATTCTGTCTCGGGCTGCTCCTTCATGACCCATCCCCCGATTCGCCGAGCGCCCGAGCCGCTTCCGACCCGTTTTACGCCTGCGCCGCGAACCGCTGGTTATATTTGCAAAAACGAAGCTCATTGGCGAGCCGGAAAAGCCGGCCGGCGCATCGGGCCCGCCGTGAAGGCGGTCGCCGGATTCCCACTATCAGTTGGCCTTCCCGGCCGCGTCGGCGCTGGCAGCGTGCCTAAACCTTCGTATTGGCTTTTTGATCTCTTTCGATATGGCGCGCTTACGTACGTACAGTAGAGCGATCGTCTCCATCTTCTTAACCTTTCTACCAATCAAGGGACGGGGAGACGACGTTGCAAAGCGAACAAGTCCTGACGCGGGCTTTGGGGAAGCCGCCGTTTGCGGCGGCGCGACGCAGCAGCGTTTCCGAACTGCTTGATCTTATCAGCCGCGCCGACGATGCGGGCAAGCGCCCGTCGGAACTGCTGGGCTAGTCGGGGATCAATCAGAGCTATCGGTAATGCAACCGGCGCCAACGCGCCAAACGGTGGAGGGAGCCGTCATGTCGAATACAACTCAGCTTATCCGCAGCGCCGGGGCAGCGCTGGTGCTGGCCGGAGCCGCGTTCTGGACTACGACCGCGCAGTCGCAAGTCCTGGCCATGTCAATGGATCGCAACTCCGGATCGACTTATCGCGAAGCCGCGCCGGCGCGTAGTGTGTCTGATGGTACCGACATCACAGCCGAAATGCCGGCTCGTCTGCGCCGTCAAGTGGTCAACTACTCGACATCAGAAGCGCCTGGCACGATCATCATCGATACCCCAAACACCTACCTTTATTTTGTGCTCGGCGACGGCAAGGCGCTACGTTACGGCATCGGTGTCGGCCGCCAGGGCTTCACATGGTCGGGTGTGAAGTCGATCGAACGTAAATCCGAGTGGCCGGACTGGATTCCGCCCGCAGAGATGTTGCAGCGGCAACCCTACCTGCCCCGCTTCATGGCGGGCGGCCCGGGCAATCCTCTGGGCGCACGAGCCATGTATCTCAGCGGCTCAGAGTACCGCATTCACGGAACCAACGCGCCCGCGACGATCGGCGAGCGGGTATCGAGCGGATGCATCCGCATGGTGAACGATGACGTGATCGACCTCTATGGCCGCACTCACGTCGGCACCAAGGTCATCGTGTTGCCGATGGATCAACATCACATTGCGCAAACGCAGCGGATTGCCCCGAACCTGATGCGAGCGACGTCGGCCCGCCTCCGCGGATCAAGCGTCTACTGAGCACGCCGCTTCATTGCGGTCGACAAATCGACGGGGGATGTCGATATGATCAGGAAGATCACAGCCGTCATTGCGGCGGCGGTCTGCGCCGGTGTCTTAGTGACCTTCGTACCCGGGCTTGCTCCCGAAGTCGCAGCCGGCGCGTCGCCACCCGTCGATCAAAGCAAAGCTGCTCCCTTCAACAAGCCGGCAGAAGTGGCTGCAGCAAATGCCACTGACGTCCGCAATGCGATAGAACAGAATATTCGTGATGGGAGCCGCAACCACGCAAACGCCTGTGTGGAGAGCTGGCCCTATTACGAACGATCCTGTCTGCGCGGTGGCCATCATACTGATGGCGACCCCCGCGTCGTGCGGGTCATCGCCATGGATCGTTCCGCCGTAAAGCGGCCGCGACGCTAGCAACCCACGGCTCCGAGAGAATTGTCAGCACCCGGCTGAACCCAGCATGGCCCCGCGGGGTTGCCGCGCATGCCGGTTGGGTGCGCCCCTGCTTTCAGCCCGGTCGCCGACCCGGCGCGGGCGACGTATTTTTAAGCGCTGCCTAGCTTGATATCGTTCGCCGCCGCCGGTCTGTCGTCTCGGACTGCTGGCCCGCGTTTGGCGATACTGCAAGGTCCGCACCCACGCGGCCATCACACCCACCACTAAGAAGTATGATTGGCCGGACCATGACAGCACGTCCTCGATGGGGTGCAAGAAAAAATTGATTTCGAACGGAGCGACAAAACGTGCGATCTGGCTGACGGTTTTCCAATTCCCATTGAATTGATCGATCTGCGAGCGAGCCGTCTGATGAAGCTTCATGCACGTTTACGGCACCTTGGCCTTGGGTTGGCAATTGCCTTCATTCTAACCAGCGGCGTTTTTGGCAACGGCCCAATTCGGCTTTTTTCCGGCGCAGCCGCCCAAACAACGGGCGAAATACTCGCAGCTCAGTTACGGGAGCAAGGCTACCGTTGCAAAAGGCTGCTGAGCGCCAAAAGGGACATTAAGCGCTCGAAGCCCGATGAGGCATTCTGGATTGTCAGGTGTCGGGAGGCTACTTACTCGATGAGACTCGATCCTGATATGTCGGCACACGTGATAAAGCTTAAATAGACTCGTTTGGTTCACCGGCCAAGGCGTCGACCCTCTGAACCGACAACGCCGCCCTTGAGGTCCGCTGCCGATTGACCGCACAAGGCCGCAAACGCGCAATGAGAACGGCTATCGGTCGGTGCGTATTCGCGGCACGATATCCGTTCGGCTGCGGCCCAGACCAGCGAACGGCTCGGCGATCTCCAAGACGAACAGGTCGCCGCGATAAAGATATGTTCCTGCTGTCACTATGCGACCTCGCGCGTCGGTGCGCCACCTGCGCATGCACACCAGCGAACCGGTCGTGGAATATTCGAGCAATTTCGCGGTCTCAAGGTCAGGGTGCCTGGTCGTGATTTCCAGGCGTGATGCTGCAACCCGTATGCCGGAATTGCGTAGCAAGCGTGCGATCTTCATCGAAGCGTCCTGACCCTTAGGAAAACGATCGTAGACCGGGGAAGCGATATAGATGTCCATCAGCGCAAAGGGCCGCCCCCGAAACAAGTGAAGTTTGTAGACCTGCGTATAGGTCTCATACGTCGGCTGGCCCCGACGAAGGTTTGCGGGCACTGCGACCTTTCTTCGCCGTTTCAGAATTTCGATACTCTGATCTGCGCCGAGGTGGAGGGGATCGCTGATGGCTTCCTTCAGTTCATGACTTGCTGGCCGGCGGCCCGCGTCCTTGAGCACGAACGTCCCGATTCCCCGACCGCCCCCAATCAACCCATCCGATTTCAAAAGCAAAAGCGCTTGCCGCACAGTGTTGCGAGCGAGATCGTACTCTTTGCAAAGTTCTTCGATCGTGGGAATGCGCTGACCCTCGCCCCACTCCCCGCTTTCGATCCGACGCCGAAGAATTCCAGTCAACCGAACGTAAAGAGCAATGCGCTCGCTTTCGGGATCGAGCCGATGCCGCACTTCACGTTGAGGACCCGCCGCTCTCACGGACTTTCTCAGCCTTTGGGAGATACCCGGCTACACCATTGCGCCCATCAAATATCTGCCAAGTCGAACATCTGATCCATATCGTCCTCGGCCATTAATCGCTTTCCGATGAGATCGCGCAACGTTTCCGACGTCCCGCCGCCCAAGCTGCCATACCGTGAGGCGCGGTACATGCGCGAAACGGGATAATCGTCCGTGAAGCCATAGCCGCCGAAGACCTGCACCGCCTCGCTGGTCACTCGGACCGACATTTCGTTGCAGTAGATTTTTGCGGTCGCCGCGAGCACCGGATCTGGAAAAGGATTTGCGCTGGCGCATGCGCGATAGAGCAGACTACGTGCAGCCTCAATTTCACGCCACATATCGGCGAGCTTCCAGCGCATGCCTTGAAAATCGCCGATGCGCCGGCCAAAGGCGGTGCGGTTCCGGGCGTAGGATAACGCCTCCGAGAATGCCCCCTCCGAAATGCCCAACGAGATCGCCGGGTTGAGACAACGTTGTGTGTTGAACGCAGATAGCAGGAGCTTGAGACTTCCAGGCCCAAGCAAGAGATTCTCCTCAGGAAGCTCACAGTTCTCAAAGCGGATCGTGTGAAGAAATTCCCCGCCCATGCTATGCGAACGGCTCACATGAACCAAGCCGTCCGCATCCCGATCGATCAGGACGCAGCCGATACCATCGCGTCCCGCCTGCCCATTTACGCGCGCAAAGACCACAAAGGCGCTCGCCTCCTCGGCACGGCTGACGAGACATTTCTCGCCATTAAGTATCAGCCTGCCGCCGCGGGTCTCAACGTTCGATTTGTAGGCCGCCACGTCAGTGCCGGCATGTGGCTCGGTCATACAAATCGACAGGAGGTGCTCACCGCGAGCCACCCCCGGTAAAAGGCGCTGCTTCACCTCCTCGCGCGCGTACTTTGCGATGATGCGCGTCTGGGTGCCGACCTCGCCCAGAACGGCCATTGCCGTCACGTAGCACCCCTTGGCGATTTCTTCCAAGACAAGCGCAGTATCGAACACGCCGCGTTCCGCACCGCCATAGGCCTTCGGAACGGCCAGGCCGAGAACTCCAAGGTCGGCAAGACGGCGAATATTCGTCCACGGAAACTCTCCATTCATGAAATCGCCGCTTCGTGGCTTAAATTCTTCCTGAACAACAGCGCGAATGCTTCTCGTCAGCCGGCGCTGTTCTTCATTCAACTTGAATTGAAATTCGGACAAGACACCGACCTTTCAAGGGCTCGTCGCGTCTGCGCAAGATCGCATCAATCGACCAGTGAGACGATGCGCCGCTGCGACGCGCTCGACTGTTGGCATAAATACCAAAGATGGTACTATGGGTACAAGGATCGGCGGCTGAGTCATGCAGGGTGGGATGCTCGACGGCATTCGGGTCATAGAAATCGGCCAGGTGTTGGCCGGCCCTTACGCCTCGGCGATTCTTGCCGACCTGGGCGCCGATGTGGTCAAGGTCGAAAAGCCCGAAACTGGTGACGACGCGCGCCACATGGGAGCAGCCTTCAGGCAGAGCGACTCCCTTCATTTTCTTGACATCAATCGAAACAAGGCGTCGGTCACTATTGACCTCAAAAACTCCGAGGGTGTCGATCAACTTCACGCGTTGCTCGAAACTGCGGACATTCTGATCCACAACATGCGACCCGGAGTGGTCGAAACGCTCGCCATCGACGCAGCAACCCTCTGCGCCCGGCACCCGCGCCTGATCTATTGCGAGATCACTGGATTTGGGAGCCGTGGACCGATGCGTGCCTTGCCGGCCTTCGAGCCCGTCGCTCAGGCCTTCAGTGGCCTCCTTAGCATTAACGGCAATCCAGACGGTCCGCCGGCCCGTCTCGGCGTCTCCGTGGTGGATGTTGGCACCGCGATGTGGACCGTGATCGGCGCATTGTCCGCCCTTCACCGCAGGCAAGTCACTGGGAATGGCAGCGTCGTGAACTCGTCGTTGCTTGAGACAGCCCTGAGCTGGGCCGGACCGCACATTGCGGCGTATCTGAACGAGGGGCGTATTCCCCAGCGCCTTGGCAGCGCGCATCCTCATCTTGTGCCTTACCAGACGTTCGACGCGCTCGACGGCTCGCTGCTGATCGCCGCGGGAAACGACCGGCTGTTCCAACGTTTGTGTGTGGTTCTCGCAAAGCCGGAATGGATCACGGACGGGCGCTTCCGAGGAAATCGAGATCGAATTGAGAATTGTGTCGAACTGATCGCGCTTATGTCCGCTGAAATTGCAACGCAGCCGCGGCAGTCGTGGATTCAAAAGCTCCGGACTGCCGGCGTTCCTTGCGCACCCGTCAACACGATTCCCGAAGTGCTCCGCGATCCGCAGATCGAAGCGCTCGAAATTCTGCAAGAGGTCCCCCAAACCGGGGTCACTCTTACGGGGATTCCAATCTCGTTCGATGGGGTTCGCCCTAAGATACGAACGCTTGGGCCGCGCCTCGGCGAGGACAACGACAGAAGATTAGGCGGAAGAATGTCCAACACCTCGTGAGTATCCCGGCAAATCGACCGGAGCGTTCCGGTATCCAGCCAGGGATCACTTGGTGAAAGAAAGGGAGGATAGGATGCTGACACGGCGATCCATGCTATTTGCGCCGGCGCTCGCGTGCGCGGCCGCATCATTCGACTTCAACGCGCTAGCCGACGATTTTCCGTCGGGTCCGATCACCATTATCGTGTCGTTCCCGGCCGGGGGTAGCATCGATGTTGTCATGCGGGCTATGGCGGTCAAGTTGCAGGAGCGGCTCGGCAAACCTGTCGTGATTGAAAATCGCGCCGGCGCCGGCGGCGTGCTTGCGACGGCTGATGTCGTCAAGGCATCACCGGACGGACGGACCCTGCTCGCGTCGGCGAGTTCGCTCGCAGCCAATCCTACGCTATTCAAATCCCTGCCGTTCGACACGCTCAAGGACCTGCAGTCGGTATCACTGGTGTTTCGCACGCCACTTGTGCTGGTCGTCAATCCAAAGCTGCTGCCAATTCACTCGATTTCTGAGCTGATCGCGCTGCTGAAGGAAAGTCCCGGCAAGATCAATTTCGCGCACGGCGGACCGGGCTCGGCGATCCATCTTGCCGCCGAACTATTTCAAACCATGACCAAGACCAAAATGACCGGGGTCTCGTATCGCGGTGCCCCGCTCGGGCTTAACGACGTGATGGCAGGCCACGTCGCGCTGATGTTCGCCGACGCCGGCAGTGTGATGGGTCAGATCGCGGCGGGAACGGTGCGGCCGCTTGGCGTGAGCTCGACCACGCGGATTCCCGCCCTGCCTGATGTCCCTACGATTTCCGAGGCAGGCGTGCCCGGTTTTGACGCGGTCGGCTGGACGCTCGTTTCCGCACCGGCGGCGACGCCAAAGCCGATTGTGGACAAGCTGAGTGCGGAACTGGCAGCCGCAGCCGCAACACCGGAAGTCAAATCGTTGATCATCAAGCTTGGCACTATTCCCGTGAATAGCCCTTCGCCTGCAGAACTCCAGAAGTTCGTGGCATCCGAAATCAATCGATGGGGCGATCTTATCGAGCGTGCCGGGGCAGCGAATACGCTTTAGCGCTGGCTGCGCAGCAAAGACCGTTTGGAAATGGGGAGTCTAATGAGCGAAGAAGGACTATTGCGCGAAAAAACAGCAACACTGGCGCGCATGCTGAACCTCCAAGGCACAATTGGAATGTTCGGACACGTCTCTATCCGTGTTCCGGGCACCGATAAATGCTTCATCAGTCCCGGAGCAAGTACCGAAAAAAGCACAGTCCGGCCGGACCAGATTTTTGTTTATAATATCGACGGCACTATCATCGAGCATCCCGGCGGCCTTATCCCGCTCGAATGGCGTATTCATACGCAGATTTATCGCGATCGGCCTGACGCCATGTGCGTGTGTCACCTGCACGCGCCACACGCTCGAGCACTTGGAGTTGCCGGCAAACCTTTGAAACCGGTGTTTCTCCACGGCTCCTTCCTCTGCACTGGAGTACCAACCTGGGATAATCCACGTCTCGTCGTGAACGACGCGCAAGCGGCGGATCTGTCTCGTGCGCTTGGTGGCCATCGGGTGGCGCAGATGCGCGGTCATGGCAGCGTCGTGGTCGGTGCGACCGCCGAAGAGGCATTTTTCGCGTGCACTTTCCTGGAAGAGAACGCCCAGATTCAGCTCCAGGCGGAGATCATGGGCGGCGCCATTCCGCTGAGCGAGGAGGAAGCGCGGGACTGCGCCGAAGGCACCTTTAACCCCCGACTGTTTCCACTGTTGTGGACTTTTTATGAGCGCAAAGTGAAGCTGGGCTAGCCAAGGTTCATTCTGCGTTGCCGCCGCGGCGCGTTTCGGCGTAAAGGACGCCGCCCTGTCTATTGGGCCGCTTGCGTCTGCCTCAGCGCAGCGTTGACCGCCGGAATGACCTTCTCTGCCATCAACTCCATGGACTTGCGACCGAGAGCGGGGTCGGTCCAGTCCTTGCCGCAATAGAGCAGCGTACCGAAATCGCCGATGGTTTCGTGCATCGCCAAAATGCGATCCACAACTTCGCTCACCGTGCCGCGAATAACGATGTTGTCGAGCACGTAATCGAGCGTCACTTGCTCGTCGGGCATGTCGGGACGGCTCTTGAAGGCGCCCAGGCGCCTGTACTTGCCGAGCTTCGTCATGAGCTGGCGCATGTAGAACCGATAGGGGCTCTTCGGATCGTCACCGCCATACGCCTTGGCGACTTTGCTGTCCTCGCAAACGAAAATGGATCGCGCCACGCGCCAGATATCCCGATCGGCCTTCCGGCCGGCCTGCGCCGCGCCCTTGGCATAATTGGCCCAATGTTGCCCAAGGCAATTGGCGTGGAGGAGATTCGAGGACACCGGACCCCAGCCCCTTTTGCCCAGTGCGATCAATCCATTTGAATTTGGATCGGACGCTGTGCCGACAATGAATGGATGCGGCTTCTGATATGGCTTGACGATGCTGCCAATCCCCACCTCCGGCCAGCTGGTCTTTACGGTGGAGATATTCCAGAATTTTCCCTTGATGTCGTATGGCGCTTCTCCTGACCAAATCGCAAGAATCTGATCGATCGACTCCACAAACATCGCTTGCCGATCCGCATCCAAAAGTCCCAGGGCCTCTGCGTCGGAACGAAGAATGCCTGCTCCGACGCCCAGGATAAATCGGCCCTCGAAGAGATTATCGAGCATCGCCGCATTGGAGGCGACAATCACGGGATGGCTGTGCGGCAGATTTGCGACCGCCGTGCCAACCTTCATGGTCCTCGTGGAATCCAACAGCGTCGCGATGAACATCATGCCGTTGGGTATGTTTTCGACCGCATCCGTCAGATGCTCACCACAATAACCTTCGCTGTAGCCAAGGCCGTCAGCCAGAATAAAGGCTTCCCGATCCTCCTTCAGGGTTTGCCAATATTCGCGCCCTTCGGGATGGACGGGCATCGTGAAAAAGCCAAGCTTCATGATCGACTCCGAGGGTGCGCGGTTGCTCGGCGCAGTAAAATCAATCTCACATCGAAGAATCGGCGCCCGAGCGGGCCCGCAAGAGCGGACGCAGTCATCAATTCACGCACGCCCTCAAGAAGGCAATCATCTGCGGCGAGGCAAGTTTGGTCGCCGCGACGTTGGCTTCGGGAGTTTTGCGATGCATGAAACCGTGTTCGGCGGCCGGATACGTCTGGATTGTCGTTGGACTGCTGCGGCTTAATAATGCTTGCGTCAGCTTTTCATAAGTTTCCGGACTCGTGACGTGATCATGGCCGGGACGGAGCAGGTGAATCGGACACTCAACATTTTCCGCAAGCGCCAGCGCGTCGCTTTCCTGATTGGCTAAACGGGGGCTTTCAATCGATGGGTAAGCCATCGCGCAAGCGCATATTCTCCTGTCGCGGGCGGCCTGAAGCAGCGCGAAGCGACCTCCGATACAGAACCCGACAATGGCGACCGAGGTCTGACCAAATTCGCCATGCATCGCATCAAGCCATCGTGTGACCATCCCGAAAACGCCCTCGTCGGTCAGCGTTCGAGCCCGTTTGATACACTCCTGATAGTCAGCCGTTAGCGGCAGGCCTGAATTGATGTCCCAAACCGCGGCAACGATACCGGCACCTGCCAGCGTCTCTGCAAATTGCCGAGCAAACTCGTTAACGCCGAAGATCGTCGGTAAAATTAAGACGCCGCCTCTCGCTGCTGTCTCGGGTTCGGCGATGTAGCCGAACAGTCCAGGTCCGGTCAGCGCCCTGCATTTGATTGCCATGCCTGATGTTCCCCCGAAGCGCAGTTGCCAAATGTTCGCGTCTGTTCATCGTTAGGCGCCTTGTTTAAAGCCGATCAAGTATTGATGCAAACCCAAGGCTGCATTCTCCGGTTCAAGAGCGACGCTGTGTCTTTTGGTCGGGCCGATCAGAAAATTCCGGGTTCACTGAACTCCGGCGGCTCCCCGTTACGGATCGAGCGCGAAATGAACAAGTCCCATTCGCGAGCGTTTGTGATCGAAAGTTCGCAGCTTAAGCCCCACTCTCGGCCCCGCGGCCGGCGTCTTCCGATGTGCTCTCGGTGTCCTATGGTCAAAACTTACGGTCGCTTCTACAATCGCAATTCCATCTGGGCCACGCCTACCAGGCCGTTGCTCATGTCGTTTCGAGGAATTGGATGGCCGGAGCGCTCGAAGGTATACGCGTCATCGAATTTGCCAATTATGTCTCGGGCCCCTACGCCGGAATGCTGCTCGGCGATTTCGGGGCAGAGGTGATCAAGATCGAAGCGCCCGACGGTGGCGATCCGTTTCGCGGATGGGGCCGGGTTGAGTACAGTCCGACTTTTGGTTCGGTCAATCGCAACAAGAAGAGCGTGGTGCTCGATCTCAAAAGCCCGACCGGCGTATCGGCGGCACGCACGCTTGCGCGCACCGCGGATGTGTTGATTGAGAACTTTCGCACCGGAACGATGGAGCGGCTTGGCCTCAGCTATGACGACTTGGCGCGCGATAATCCCGGCTTGGTATGGTGCTCCATCACGGGTTTCGGCACCACTGGACCCTACGCCTCGCGTCCGGGATACGACACTGTCGGACAGTCGGTGAGCGGGCTTCTTAGTCTTTTGACTGATCTCAATGCGCCGCGGCCGATGGGCATTTCGCTTTCCGATCATCTCGCAGGCATTACCGCGTGCAACGGCATCCTTGGCGCATTGATTGCCCGCGGCCGCACCGGCAAAGGACAGCGCGTCGATACCTCGCTGCTGGAAGCTACTGTTTCGTTCTGCGGCGAAAATGCCGCGCGCTATTTCGAGAACGGCAAGGTCCCCAACCGAGCCACCCGGACACACCAGGCGCAGGTCTATGCCTTCGTCGGCCGCCGACGGCAAACCATTTGTGGTTCACCTGTCCACGCCGACAAAATTCTGGCACGCGCTTGTCGAGGTCGCCGGCAGGCCCGAATGGCTGAACGATCCTCGCTTCGCATCCAAAGAATTGCGCGGCAAGCACTACGATGTGCTGCATGCTGAACTTTCCGCGATATTCAAGACCGACATCCGGGCTACTTGGCTGGCGAAGCTGCAAGCCGCCGATGTTCCGGCAGCCTCGCTGAATTCGCTCGACGAAGTCTTCGACGATCCTCAGGTGAAGCATCTCGAGATGCGCAAGGATGTGCCGCATGCCCGCGTCGGCACGGTCGGACTGGTGCGCAACGGCGTTCGCATGTCGACAACGCCCCCGGAGATCCGATCCGCTTCACCGGAACTCGGCGAACACACTGAGGAGATTTTGGCTCAGATCAAGGTTGATGTGTGAGATCTGCAATGTCTATAACTCGAGCAAGTTACGCGGCTTCCGCTTTTTTTGTGTGCCTTTCTCTCGTCGTTGCGACGCACGCTCGAGCGCAGTCCGTTGCCGAATTCTATCGCGGCAAGCAAGTTGCCCTGGTCACCTCGGCGTCTGTGGGCGGCGGCTACGATCAGTATGCGCGGCTTCTTGCCAAGCATATGCCGCGTCACATTCCTGGCGAGCCTACGATCATTGTTCAAAACATGGTGGGCGCCGAGGGTCTACGCGCTGCAAATTTTCTTTATAACGTTGCAGCGCAGGACGGCTCCGTGATCGGCGGTTTGTCGCGCAATACCGGCCTCGCCCGATTTTACGATTTCAATAACGCCGGAATTCAGTTTGACGCGCGAAAATTCCACTGGCTCGGCTCTCCCCAGCAGGAGATCGGATTGTTCATCCTGTCGACCAAAACGGGCTTGCATTCAATTGACGACTTGAAGACCCGGGAGGTCACCGTCAGCTCCACGGCACGCAATTCGCCGACGTCGATTTATTCCCGCATCCTCAATGCGACCATTGGCACCAAGCTCAAGCCGATCGAAGGCTACGCGGGTTCACAGGCATGCTTGATTGCGCTCGAGCGAGGAGAAGTCGACGCCCATGTCTCCGGCGGCTCATCGGCGCCGTTCCGCGCCCGCATCATGCCGTGGCTCGATAACGGCGACGCGAAGGTGATCATGCAGATGGGCATGAAGCGTGATTCGGCCTTTCCAGACGTCCCCACGGCGCTCGAACTCGAGCACGCCCCCGCCGATAGGCAACTGTTCGAAATCGCATTTGCCGAACAGGTCATGGGGCGTCCTTTCGTCCTGCCGCCCGGCGTGCCGCGCGATCGCATCGAGGCGCTCCGAAAGGCCTTCGACGAAACCATGAAGGATCCGGATTTCCTCGCCGATGCCAAGCTGCAAAAGGCCGAGATCGACCCGGTCAGCGGCGAAGCGATCAACGCTTTGCTCGACCGTGTCTATGCCGCGCCGCCCGACGTTGTCGCTCGCATTCGTGAGCTTATAAAATAGAGCGAAGGCCGTTTAAGGCAGGTCAACATGGGGCAGGACATCATGATCGAACCATCACGCGAGCTGCGCGATGTCTGCGCCATTGTCGGAGCCGGACACAGCCGGCTCGGCAAAGTCCCAGGCGTATCGAGCCTCGACCTTCAGGTCGAGGCCATGCATAACGCTATCGTCGACGCCGGCCTCAAGGTCACAGACATTGACGGCATCGTCTGCCGGGGCCCCGACGAAAGTTATGCCCATCACCAGCTGATCGGTGAAAGGCTCGGCATCAACGCCCGTTTTTCGACTTCGCTCGACAACGGTGGCGCCAGCCAGATTCTTGCAGTGGCGCTGGCGACCATGGCGATCAAGGCCGGCCTCGCGACGACCGTGATCTGCGGCTATGGCAGGAATTCCTGGTCACGAACGCACTCTTCGAAGGAAGCGAACGTTCGCAACGAGACGCGACCCGACAGCCAACTGGCGCACGAGTTCGGCCCCGAATACGGCTATTTTGGCGCCGTCGCGGCCCATGGCTTCGGCGCCACCCGGCACATGCACCTCTACGGCACCACTCGCGACCAGTTCGGCGAAATCGCGGTCGCGTTCCGGGAGCACGCGCTGCGCAATCCCGATGCGCAGATGAAAAAGCCGTTGACCATCGCCCAATATCACGAAGCGCCGCCGGTGGTGGCGCCATTCGGTCTCTACGACTGCAGTTTGCGCAGCGATGCCGCCGGCGCCGTCATCGTCACCAGCCGCGAGCGCGCTCGCGACCTGCGCCAGCCGCCAGTCTCCATCAAAGGCTTTGGCAGCTTCAACAACCTGCGCGGCTGGTTCGCCGACGACAACATGGTGACGACTGCGGCGAAGAACAGCGGCGCGGCGGCTTACAAAATGGCCGGTGTCGGACCAGATGATGTCGACACCGCCCAGATCTACGACTGCTTCACCTACATGGTGCTGACCCAATTGGAAGACTACGGCTTCTGCAAAAAAGGCGAAGGCGGCCCGTTCGTCGCGTCGGGTGCGCTGCGCATGGGAGGGCGGCTGCCGACGAACACCTCGGGTGGGCAACTTTCCGAAGCGCACGTCGAAGGCATGCTCCAGGTGGTCGAAGGAGTCCGGCAGATGCGCCACACCTATCCGGCCGAGCGCCAAGTTGCGAACGCCGAGATCGCACTTGTGTCAGGCCACGGCGGCAACCAAGTCTGCCATTCAACGCTGATCCTTGGACGGGCTTGATGAGCGAAGCCGCCAACAGAAAGCCGGTCCCGCGTCCCGCGCCAGAGTCCGTTCACTATTGGCAAGCGGCGCGCGAACATCGCTTGGAACTTCCGCGCTGCAATGCCTGCGGCCAGTTCTGGTTTCCGCCGTCGCAGAGCTGCCCGCATTGCCTCGCGGCGGATTTCGCCTGGGCGGCGGTTTCCGGCGTCGGCAAGGTTTTCAGCTTCGTCACCTTTCACCGCGTCTATCATCCAGCATTCGCGCGGGACGTGCCCTACGTTGTTGCGCTGGTCGAACTGGCGGAGGGCCCTCGCCTGCTGTCGAATATCGTCGGCGTGCCGCCAGACGCCGTTGCCTGCGACATGCCCGTCAAGGTCGTGTTCGATGATGCCGCGGAAGATGTGTCGATACCGAAATTCGCACCGCTGGACGCATCTGCCAAAAGATAAAGAGAATGACGGCGGCATTCGCAGCATAAGCGAACGCCTGGGAGGACATAACGTGCGACCGAGGAAACCAGGCACCCGTTTTGCGCCATTGCTTCGGGCGTTGTTGCCCGGCGCAGTCGTTTTGACGTTGGCCGCGCCGAAGGTTACCGCCGCGCAGAACATTCTTATGAGCCGCGCACCCGACCGCGAACAGACCATCATCGATGGCGCCCGCAAAGAAGGGCAAGTCGTCCTCTATTCGGCGGCGATCGTCAATCAGGCGCTTCGTCCGTTGACTGACGCCTTCATGAAAAAATATCCGTTTGTGAAGATGACGTTCTGGCGGGGCGATACGGAGGAGATCGTCGACAAGCTTTCGGCCGAGGAGCGCGCCAACAACCTCGTCGCCGACGTCGTCGAGGGCACTGGAGTGGGCGACCTTGCAGTCAATGCCGGTCTCACGCAGCCCTACTACACACCGATGGTCGAGGCCATGCCCGAGCGTTACCGGGACCCGCACGGCCAGTGGACGAGCACACGGATCAGCTACTTCAGTATCGCCTACAATACCAAGCTGGTGGCGCCCGATCAGGTGCCAAAAAGCTACGACGATCTGCTCGATCCGCGCTGGAAAGGCAAACTCGCCTGGCGCATCGGAACGGCAAGCGGCACGCCTCTCTTCATTACGAGCATTCGACTGGCGCGCGGCGAGGAGAAAGCCACGGAGTATTTCCATAAGCTCGCGCTGCAGAAGATGATTAACTTCGGATCGGGCAGCGCACGCACGCTGGTCGACCGCGTCATCGCCGGCGAATTCCCGATTGCGCTGAACATTTTCGCGCACCACCCGTTGATCAGCAAGGCCAAGGGCGCGCCCGTGAACTCGCAGCTGATGGACCCGGTGCCGAGCACTGCCGGCACCATGATCATCCCGAAGGGCGTACGCCATCCCTATGCGGCGATGCTGCTGGTCGATTTCATTCTTTCGAAGGAAGGCCAGCAGATCCTTGCCGGCGCGGACTATTTCCCCGCGCGCTCGGACGTTCCGCCGAAGGACGTACTCGCCTCCGTCATTCCTCAGCGCGCCGGGATACCGGAGCTGTTTGTGAGTCCGGACCAACTCAATCGATACACCGCAAGCTCGCAAAAGATATTCGAAGAGCTATTCCAGTGAGGGTCACCGGCCGTTCGGCTTCGACGGACTGGGTCCGCACGTGACGGTTCAGTCTGAACGCAGCCAAATACCTTTCAGCATGACCTTCCTCGCGGCAGTGCCACGCCTGCGCGTTTCGCCGCTGGTTGCGATACTGGCCGCGATCCTTCTCGTTCTGATCATCCCACCGATGCTGTTCCTTGTCGACGTCAGCCTGCGCGAGACGCGACCCGATGGCTCCTTCGGTGCGTTCACGCTGCGATTCTATACGGGACTGTTTTCCGAACGCTTGTTCTGGTCGAGTGTTCGCAACACTCTGATCTATGCCTTCGGCTCAGCCGCAATTGGAATCACAATCGGCTCCGTACAGGCGCTGATCGTCGAACGGACCAATACGCCCGGCCGCGGACTGGCTTTTTTCGCAGCGATCATCTCGCTCGGCGTTCCGCATATTCTGTACGTCGTGGCATGGCTTCTGCTCCTTGGCCGCTCAGGTCCAGTCAACGACGCCGTTCAATTTCTGACCCAGCGGGAGCATGCGTTCGACGTTTATTCGATGTGGGGCATGGCGTTAATCGAGGGTGTCGGTTTCGCTCCGTTTGCTTTTCTCCTGATGTCGGCAGTTCTGCGCTCGATGGACGCTTCGTTCGAGGAGGCCGCCATCATGGCGGGCGCGAGCCCTTTGCGCGCGTTCTGGACCGTCACATTTCGTATGGGTACGCCAGCGCTTTGCGCATTGTCCTTGTTGCTCTTCGTAAGGACCTTTGAATCCTTCGAAGTACCCGCTCTGGTGGGGCTCGCGGGAAATATCAACGTGCTGACCACCACGATTTACCAGAGCATGCACCGCACCGGCATGCCGAGCTACGGCGAAGCGGGCGCCTATTCGATCTGTCTCGTCGGCATCGTAGCTCTCCTGCTCCTCTGGCAGAACCGGCTTTCGCGTCATGCGCACAAATACCAGACGATCACCGGAAAGGGTTTTCGGCCGCGCGTCGTCGATCTCGGAACCTGGCGTTATCTGACCGCACTTCTGATAGCCGGGCTCTTCCTCGTCGTCACCGTCATCCCGGTGACGATGCTCGTGTTCACGTCCTTTCAGCCGTTCTATGACGGCGTGAGCTTCGATGCACTGACACGTTTTTCATTGGATAACTACCGCGTGCTTCTCGGTCCGGGAGATTTTCGCGACTCGATCGTGAATACGCTCATCCTTGGTGCGGCGACCGCATCATTCGTTGTGCCGTTTACCGCCTTGTGCGCCTGGCTCGTGGTCCGGCGCGTACCGGGCGCCGCACTGCTCGACCACCTCGCCACACTTCCACTGGTCTTTCCAGCCCTCATCCTCAGCGTCGCGTTTCTCGACGTGTTCGTGAACATGCCGCTGCCGCTCTACGGCACGCTCATCTCGGTGATCATCGCCTCATCGGTGCGTTACCTGGCTTACGGAATGCGATACGCGTATACGGGCGCGCTGCAAATTCATCCCGATTTGGAAGGCGCCGCGACGATTGCGGGTGCGCCGCGTGCGGCGCTGTTTCGGCGCATAGTCATGCCGCTGTTGGCGGCGTCTCTCGTCAGTTCGTGGCTGGTGGTTTTCCTGCTGTCGGTGCAGGTGGTTGCACTGCCGCTGTTGCTGGTAGGGCCTGGCTCGGAAGTCATGGCCGTGACCCTGTTTGAGCTTTGGCAGAACGGCCAAGTCACCGAGCTCGCATCGATGGGCGTCGTGTGGATCGCGCTGATGACCGGCGTCAGCACGGCATTTCACATGCTGACTCGTCACCGTCAAATTGCAGCCTGATCGACAGACCACGGGACTTTCCCAGGGTGCGTTATGGGCATAACCTAGGCTGATAATGATGATCGCGGAGCGCTCCTCAGAGCGCGCTCAGCAAGAAAAAATTAAAAATTGGAACGCACATGCCAAGGAACAGGGACGAGACGCGTATCTATAACAAGAACAAATTCAAGCTGGGGCTTTTCGGCATGAACTGCTTAGGGGGGCTCAGTCTCACCAAAGCGCCGGAACGCTGGGATGCATCCTGGGACAATAACGTCAAGGCGGCGAAGCTCGCCGACGAGGCTGGGCTTGAATTCCTGCTGCCGATCGGACGGTGGCACGGCTATCAGGGTGAAAGCGACACTCAAGGCACCACGTTCGAGACGCTGGCGTGGGCATGCGGGCTTCTTGCGTCGACGCAGGACATTACGACTTTCGGCACGCTCCACGTCGCTTTCGTCAATCCGGTCTTCGCCGCCAAACAGATGGTGACGGCGGATCACATCGGACACGGCCGCTTCGGTCTCAACGTCGTCTCGGGCTGGAATCCGATCGAGTTCGGTATGATGGGCGTCCCGCTCGGGGACCACGATGGCCGATACGACTACGCCGAAGAGTGGATCGAGATTGTCAACCGCATCTGGTCAGAGAACCGGCCGTTCGACTTCGATGGCCGCCACTACAAATTAAAGGCCGTGCTGGGAAAGCCGAAACCCTGGTGGGGCAGCCGGCCAATCCTGGTCAGTGCGGGCAATTCCGAAACCGGCCGCGAATTCGCGGCGCGCAACGCGGACTGCCTGTTTACGACGGTTCCGCCTCAGCATGATGACCTGGTGGGGAAACTGAAGTTCTTTCGCGATGCCGCGCCGCCGGGTCAACTGCGCAACATCTTTGCGAGCTGCCACCTCATGGTCCGGCGCACGCGCAAGGAAGCGGAGGATTACCACCACTACATCGTCTATGAGCAAGGCGACTGGGAGTCGGCGGAATACGCTTTCAATCTCCGCGGCTCGCGCATCAACACGTGGCTCAAGGCCGATGAGGAAAAGCTGAAAGCCCGCCTCATCAGCGGCGCCGGTTTTCCCGTCGTCGGCAGCTACGACGATGCCGTTGAGACATTCCAGCGGCTCAGCAGCGCCGGCCTCGACGGGCTCGCGCTCGGGATGATCAATTATGTCAACGATTTCCCCGGCATCAGGGACGAGCTGTTGCCGCGCATGGAGCGCGCGGGATTGCGCGATCCCCTAAAGCGCTCCGCCTCGGGCGCGGCGCGCGCTACGAGCGTCGCTCATTAACTCGCGCGACGCGGCCAATTTCGAAAACAACCCGCCAATTGGGCGGATAAGGTTGAAATAAGGGAGAAACGCGGATGAAGATCGTCGAGACGCGGGTCGAGGAATCGATTCTGCCGAAGAAGGACAAGGATTGGAAATTCGCGCTCGCGGCTAACCCCGCCACCGAAGGCTGGATCGTCAGCATTCATGCCGAGGACGGCACGATCGGTTACGGTTACGCCTCAACCATGAATCACTACGGCGCGCCGCATGAAGCCGTGAAGGGCGCGCTCGATCGCCTGTGCAAGCGTCTTGTCGGCCGCGATTCACGCGAGATCGCAAGCATCATGGACGATCTCGATCAGGCCATGCACGGCAACAATCAGGCCAAATCCGGCATCGATTGCGCGTTGCACGACCTGTTGGCCCGCCGGCTCGGGGTCCCGATCTGCGATCTTTTCGGCGGACCGGCAGTGCGCGAATTCGCAACTCTGCGCATACTGCCGATCAAATCCCCGTCAGACATGGCGAAGAACGCGCGGGCGCTGGCCGACAAGGGTGTCCGGCATTTCAAGATCAAGGTTCACGGCGAGATCAACGAAGATGTCGCCAGGGTAGCGGCCATCCGCGCCGAGGTCGGGCCTGAAGCACATCTGACGATCGACGCCAATCAATCGTACTTTCCAAAGGACGCGATCCGCGCGCTCAACCTGATGGCGCCGCATGGGATCGACTTGGCGGAGCAGCCGGTGAAGGCGAACGATCTTCTTGGGCTCAAGGCCGTCACCCAAGCGGTGCCCGTCACGGTCGAGGCCGACGAAGCGGCCTATTCGCTCGATCAGGTCATGATCCTGGTGCGGGAACGCATCGTCGATGCGATCAGCCTGAAGATTACTAAACTCGGCGGTTTGAGAAAAACGTATGCGGCCGCGCAAATCTGCGACGCCGGCGGCGTGAAGTACCGGCTCGGCGCGCATGTCGGGCCAATGTTGCTCGCCGCCCATGCGATGCAGCTTGCCGCGGCCCTGCCGGGAATTTGGTACGCATCGGAATTGTCCGAATTCGATGGTCTTGCTGAGGATCCCTGGGAAGGTCTCGAACTCGTTGACGGCGTGCTTCACCATTCGGACGCGATCGGATGCGGCGTCGTTCCGAAATCGGGTGTAGCTGTTCGGCGCAAGAGTGCCTGACACCAACAGTAATTTGGTCCTGGGTCATGTGCAGCACCCTGAGTTCCGAGCGAAGCGAGCCCCGAAGGACGGATCGGGCCTTCGAACCATTCATCCTTCAACGGCTGCTCCGCAGCCACCTGAATACTCCGCGCCGTCCGTACGCACGAGGTGCTGCTGCATTTGTCGTGTCGTGTTTGCTGGCGACAAACGCCCTGGCCCAGGCGCCCGACAACATCCTGACCTACAAGGGACAGGATCGAGAGCAAAAACTGATTGACGGAGCGAAGCGTGAGGGCGAGGTCGTCTACTACTCCGGCATGATCGTCAATCAGGCTTTGCGCCCGCTGACGGCAGCGTTTCAGAAGAAATATCCCTTCATCAGGATGACTTATTGGCGCGGCGACTCCGAGGATATCGTCGCTAAAGTATCCGCTGAGACGCGCGCCAATAATCCGCTAGCCGATGTGATCGAGGGCACCGGCATCGGAGAGCTCGCCGTGAGCGCCGGCCTCGCGCAGCCGGCCTGGTCGCCGCAAGCCGCAGCCATTCCCGAGAAACTTCGAGACCCGCGAGGACTCTGGGCGCCAACCCGGATGAGCTACTTTTCCATCGCCTACAACACGAAGCTTGTCGCGCCGGAAAGCGCGCCGAAAACCTACGATGATCTTCTCGATGGAAAATGGAAGGGCAAAATGGCGTGGCCGCTGTTGTCCGCCATTGGCGCGCCTCTGTTCGTCACCAATCTCCGACTGGCGTGGGGAGAGGACAAGGCATTGGCATACTTGCGGCGTTTGCGTACCCAAAACATTGTCAACTTCGGCGCCGGCAACCCGCGAACATTGGTCGACCGCGTAATCGCGGGCGAATATCCGATCGCACTGCAGATCTTTGCCCATCATCCGCTCATTAGCGCGGCCAAGGGGGCTCCGGTCACCTCTCAACTCCTGCCCCCGGTCGCGAGCGCGGCTGGGACCATCGTTGTTCCCAAAGATTCTCGACATCCTTGCTCAGCCATGCTGCTCGTTGATTTTTTACTGTCCCAGGAAGGACAGCAGATTCTCGCGCAATCGGAGTATCTGCCGGTTCGCTCCGACGTCGATCCGCTTCCGCAGCTTGCGCCGATTGTGCCGTCACGGGCCGGCGTCGAAGAGAATTTCATCCGCCCAGAACAGCTCAGCGGTTACACGGAAAGCTCCGCCAAACTGGTCGAGGAGCTTTTCCGCTGACGCCGGGGGAAAACGCGCCTACCCAGTTTTTCGATGGCCGATCCGGGAGATTCCGGAATAGAATAACGTGAAGGTCCGCATAGTCGGACTAACCGGGAGACGCCAAGATGATGAGGGCCCTGCTTGTGGCATCGCTGTGCGCCGGATGGGCGCTGCAATGCGCCGATCTTGCGAGCGCGCAAACCTATCCTCACAAGGAGCCGATCAAGGTGGTCGTGCCTTTTCCGCCGGGCGGACCGACCGACGGCATGGCGCGCATCATTTCCGAACGGCTCGGAACGGAGCTTGGCCAAGTCATCGTGATCGAGAACCACGGCGGCGCCGGCGGCAGCATCGGCGGTAAGTTCGTGGCCGCCGCGGATCCCGACGGCTATACCATCCTGATGACTCCGGGTGGCGCGCTGACAACCGGCCCGGCGGTGAACCCTAACATCGGCTACGATCCAGCCAAGGTGTTCGCGTCCGTCTGCCAGCTCATCGAGACGCCATTGATCATCTCGGTTAACCCGAACCTGCCCGTGAAGTCGATGGCCGAAGTCGTGGCCTACGCCAAGGCCAATCCGGGCAAGATCAAGTGGGGCTCGCAGGGCTTCGGCACTGCGCCGCATCTGCTCGCCGAAATGTTCAAGCTCGAGGCCGGCGTCAACATTCTGCACGTGCCCTATCGTGGAACGGGACCTTTGCTCAATGCTATTCTGGCCAACGAGGTGCAGATCATCGCCGATCCCAGCACCACCAGCCTGCCATACATCCAGGACGGCAAGCTGCGCCCGATTGCGATCGCCGGCAATGTCCGCGATCCGAAATTGCCGGACGTGCCGACGGTCGTCGAGGCGGGTTTCCCTAAACTGCAGTCGCCCTTCTGGCTCGCCGTGGTGGCGCCGGCCGGAACGCCGCGCGACGTCATCAACAAGCTCAACAGCGCATTCCACCAGGCGCTCGCCGCGCCGCAGACCCGGGCGCGGCTCGAAGCGCTCGGCGCCGAGACCAAGGTCGGCACCCCAGAGGAACTCGACAAGATGCTCGCCTCGGAGCGTGCGCAGTGGACCGCCGTCGTGCAAGGCAGCGCACATCAAGATGGAATGACGTTTTGAGGGTGTCCGCTCCCGAAGCCTGCAAGCCTTCTCGCATACTCCATAGTGAAATCAGCCACCATGTTCCGTCGTGATTCACGCGCCGAGGCCGATTTCCGCACTGAGGTGCGGACATGGCTCGAAGCCAATCTTCCGACCGCGCTTCGGGGACGGACGACCCGACCGCCGCCGGCGGAACTCATGTCCTGGTATCGCACGCTCTCGCGAAAAGGCTGGATCGCGCCGCATTGGCCCAAGCAGTACGGCGGTATGGGCGCAACGCTGAACGAGCAAATCATCATGGCCGAAGAGCTGGCGCGCGTCGGCGCTCCGCAACTGCCGGCTCAAGGACTCAATCACATCGGGCCGATCCTGATCGAGTTTGCGACCGAGGCGCAGAAGGCACAACATCTGCCGGCCATCATCGCCGGCACTGTGATCTGGGCCCAGGGTTATTCCGAGCCGGGCGCCGGCTCCGATCTTGCCAGTCTTGCCACCCGCGCGACGCTGGAAGGCGATCATTTCGTGGTGCAGGGGCAAAAGATATGGACCACGTGGGGCCATCATTCGGATTGGATGTTCGCGCTGGTGCGCACCGATCCGCAAGCGCAGCCGCGGCATGCCGGCATCAGCTTTCTACTGCTCGATCTGCACAGCCCGGGAATCAAGATCAGACCCATCAAGACGATCGCGGGCGACGACGAGTTCAGTGAAGTGTTTTTCGACAACGTCATCGTACCCGCCGAAAACCTGGTCGGCAGACTGAATGACGGCTGGCGCATCGCTAACGCGCTGCTGGGGCACGAACGCTTAGGAACATCGAATCCGCAGTTTGCATTGATGGCGCTGGAGCGCATCAAAACAATGGCACGCGCCTCCGGGATCATGGCAGATCCGGCCTTCCAAGATCGTCTCGCGGCGGCCAGTATCAATGTCACGGCATTGTCGGCGCTTTTCAGCCACGCGGTGGAACTCACCAATCAAAAACAGAGTCCCGGGCCGGAATCGTCGATCATCAAGATTTTCGGTTCCGAGCTTCTTCAGGCGCTCAACGACCTGTTGATAGAAGCGGCAGGCAGCCACGCGTCAACCGAAAAGCCGATCATGACCGACTTTGGCCCGGTGGACGTCTCGACGCCTTTCCTTCAGGTGCGACGCGCGACGATCTACGGCGGCTCCTCGGAGATTCAGCGCAACATCGTGGCCCGCCGTGTTTTGAACCTGCCAAATTGACATGTCGAAACGAACTTTGACGCGATAGGCCGTCATGGACCTGCATCTGACAACGGAGCAGATTTTGTTGCGCGACAGCGCGGCGAAATTCATTGGCGCGGCAGGACCGAAAGTAGCGCGCGGCTTTCGTGAACGCGATCCGAGTTTCGCAGCCGAAAGGCTACGGCAGGCGGCGGAACTCGGCTGGCTGAGCATTCTTGTCCCGACGTTCCGCGGATGGTCTTGGTCTCGGCCTTACCGAATTCGCTTTGGTGCTTGAGCAGGCCGGCCGGGGGCTCGTTTGCGAGCCGATCGGGCTTGCCGCAATCTCCGCAGCCGCGCTGGCGCAAGGGTTGACGCCGCATCCGATGTTGGAACGGACGATGACCGGCTCAGCCCTGGTCGTGCCGGCGCTGCAGGAAAGCGCCCACGGCAACGATTTCCTTGAACCGCGCACTCGAGCGGCGGGAGCGAACGGATCACTCTGCCTGACCGGAAGCAAGACCTTCGTTTGCGCCGACGGCGCCGATGGCTTTCTGGCCAGCGCCACGGGGAGCGACGGGCCCGCGCTGTACTATGTGGCGCGCCATGCTCCCGGTTGCAGCCTCTCGACGACTCAGACGGTTGACGGTCGCAAGCTTTCAACGCTGAGCCTTAAGGATACACCGGCCGATTTCATCCCGTCGCGGCAATCGTCGCGGAATGCGGTCGAGGCGCTCACTGATCTCGCCTTGGTCGCGTTGTCCGCTGAATTACTTGGCGTGATGGAGAAAGCCCAGGAGACCACCTTCGATTATCTGCGTATTCGCAAGCAATTCGGAAAGCCAATCGGCAGTTTCCAGGCGCTACAGCACCAGGCTGTCAACATCTACATCCGGACCGAGACGACGCGGTCGCTGCTGTATCAGGTCGCAGCCAACAACGACCCCTATCGCATCGATCCCGCCCAGGCCATCGCCGTGAAAGCCAAGGCATCTGAAGATGCATTGTTCGTCACTCAGGCCTGCATCCAGCTTCATGGCGCGATCGGCTTCACCGACGAGCACGACATCGGCCTCTATCTCAAACGGGCCATGCTGCTGTCATCGCTGCTCGGGAACGCGGCGGCGCAGCGGCGGCGCTATGCCAAAATTGCCGGCCTGACGGTGTAGGTTTGCCATGGGCGGGATGTTTGCCAGCCAAGCCACGCTCGATAATCTCGGCACGAAGCGTCATTGCGCGGCGGGAGTGATTTGCCCGCTGAACCAGGAGAAGTCATGAGCGAAGAACTAACAGTCACCTACGAACTCGAAGGCGAGATCGCCCTCATAGGCTTAAACCGGCCAGATAAGCGCAACTGCTTCAATCCGACAGTGATGAAGCAATTGCGCGAGGCAATCGAGCGGGCCGGCGAAGAAGCAAAATGTGGCGTCATCTTCGGCCACGGCGAAAATTTCTGCGCCGGTCTTGATCTGCGCTGGGCAGCGGAAAACTGGAAGGCCGGCCGCTCGGAGCGGCTGCCGTTTCCGTTCAACCGCAACAGCTATTTCGAGGCAATGGCACGCGGCAACATTCCGTTCGTCGCGGCACTCCACGGTGCAACGCTGGGCGGAGGGCTCGAAACCGCCGCTGCCGCGCATATCCGGGTCGCGGACGAGACAGCCTACTTCGGCCTGCCTGAGGGCACACGCGGCATTTTCATCGGCGGCGGCGGATCGGTCCGCGTCGCAAGACTGATCGGCTTCGCCCGCATGCAGGATATGATGCTTGCCGGCCGCGTACTCAACGCCGACCAGGCGGAGCGCTACGGCATCGTTCAATATATCGTGCCGAAGGGCCAGCACGTTGCCAAGGCCAAGGAGTTGGCGCTGAAGATCTCCAAGAACGCGCCGCTATCGAATTTTGCGATCACCAACAGCCTGCCGCGCCTGCAAGACTTGTCCTACGACGATGGCCTCTACTTCGAGCGTATGGTGGCGGAATACACGCGCAGCCCGGAATTGATCCAGCGGCTGAATCAGTTCCTCGACAAAACCGCGCCGCGCGTCCGGCCGGATCAAACCTAACCGCACCGATTTGAGGGAGAGTGCAATGAGTTTGCGTGACAACGCCATCGTTGCGTACGCCGAAACCAAAGTGATGAAGAAGAGCGATCGGGACGTCTGGGTCTTGGCCGGTGAAATTCTTGAATCGCTCCTCGATAAGACCGGCTTCGAGAAGAGCGAAATAGATGCGCTGGTGATGTCCGGCCTCACCGGCACCGGCGGCGCCAGTATGTTCTGGGCCCAAAGCACGTGCGACATGCTCGGTCTCGAAGTGGGATTCTGCGAGCAGGTCCACACCGGCGGTTGTTCGGCGGTGGGCGCTGTCGCGCGCGCCGCGGCGGCGATCGACGCGGGTATGTGCGAAGTCGCGCTTTGCCTTTTCGCCGACACCCATGTGCGGGAGCACAATGGCCGCAACGACCGCAATTATCGCCGCGATTGGACCGACCCCTACGGCCTGATGGGACCGCCTGGAGCCTTCGGCCTGCTGCAGCGGAGCTACGATGCAAAATATGGCGTCGATCTGCGAGCGCTGGGCAAGCTCGCGGTGACGCAGCGCAACCACGCCATCATGAACGAAAACGCCTGCGAAGAATTGCGCGTCCCGATCACCATCGAGGATTATCTGAACTCACGCATGATCGCCGATCCGATCCGGCTGCTCGACTGCGTGATGCTGGCAGACGGCGCCGCCGGCGTCATCGTCACCAGCCGAAAACGCGCCAAGGAAAGGGGACTGAACAAATACGTCATCCCGATCGGCTATGCGGAGCGTACCAACTTCCTCGGCGGCGAAAACCTGGTGGATGTGACGCGGAGCGGACACGAGGTCGCGGGCAAGAAAGCGCTAGCAGCGGCTGGCTGGAACATCAAGGATGTCCGCTCGTTCCACCCTTACGACGACTTTCTCATTGCCCTCGTCATTCAGTTCGAGGCGTTCGGCTTCTGCAAGCCTGGCGAAGGCATGGCGTTCGTCCGCGACACTGACCTCTCGTACAACGGCACGCTGCCGATGAACACTGGTGGCGGGCAGATCTCGGCCGGCCAAGCGGCCTGCTCATCGCACAATCTGATCGAGGCGGTCCGGCAACTGATGGGGGAAGCCGGCAAACGCCAAGTCAAGGACACCACCAACGCGCTTGTGACCGGCATCGGCTGGATCAACTACGGGCGCAACTGGGGCTCAAGCGCGGCGCTTGCGCTCGTTCCGAACCAATAGAGGGCACCATGGCTGTCACATTGAACGATACGCTCGGCGTCAAGCGCGACATCAAACACTATGACTTCGGCATGCCCTTCTGGGAGGCAACGAAGCAAAAGAAGCTTGTGATTCAGTACTGCAAGACGGCGAAGAAATATCAGCACTTTCCCCGTCCGGTGAGCATTTTCACCGGCCGCCGCCGCGACATCGAATGGCGCGAGGTGTCAGGCAAAGGCACGGTTTTCTCCTTCACCATTGCGCATCGCGGCCCGCCGGCCTTCCAGGGCACCGAGCCATACGCCATCGCGAGCGTCACGCTCGACGTCGGCGTGAACGTCATTGCCGATGTGGTCAACTGCACGGCCGACGAGCTGAAAGTCGGCATGAAGGTCAAGCCATACTGGCATCCCATCGCAAATGGCGAGCACCTCTTGATGTGGCAACCTGACAAGGATGCGGCATGAGCGGACCGGAAGACGCTCGCGGTCCGAAAGCGGTCGCGAGATTTCTGCGCCCGCGCTCGGTCGCGATCATCGGAATATCAACGCGAGAGGGCAGCGCCGGCCAGATCATTCTGCAATGCCTGAAGGCCAATAACTTCAAGGGCGACATTTTTCTGGTCGGCCGGACTGACGAGGCGATCGACGGCCGCGCAGTGCTGAAGAGTCCCGACGAGTTGCCGGCAGGCGTTGATCTAGCCGTATTCACATTGCCGGCCGCTGCTGTGCGCGAAGCGATAGAGGCTTGCGCGCGGCGGAAGGTCGGTTCAGCCATGGTGTTCGCTGCGGGCTTCGCCGAGGTCGGCGATCACGCCACGCAAGATGCCGTCACCGCTACTGCGCGCGCTGCGGGGCTTGCCGTCGTCGGACCTAACTGCCTTGGCGTCACCAATAACGTCGATGGCATGATGTTGCACATGCTGTATGCACGGGAGGCGTTGCGCGGCGTCACGGAAGGCGTCGCCTTCGTTGGCCAGAGCGGCGGCTTGCTCGGTCATTTCCAACGCGCTACCGACGGTCGCGGCATTCCCCTCTCCTACGTTATCTCGACCGGCAACGAGGCCGGCCTCGAGACCACCGACTTCCTTGAATTTCTTGTCGATGATCGCTCCACTCGCGTGATCGCGGCCTACTGCGAGGAGATCAGGCGGCCCCAGGAGTTTCTTGCCGCCATAAGGCGCGCCCGCACAGCCGGTAAGCCAGTGGTGTTGATGCTGGCCGGTCGCAGCGCCAAGTCCCGCAAGTCGGCGCAATCGCACACCGGCGCGTTGATCGGCGACTTCGCCACCATGCGAACGCAGGTTGAGGACGCCGGCGCCGTCGTCGTTTCCACGATGGACGAGACCATGGATCTCGTCGAAATCCTGCAGCGCTTTCCGACGCCGCCGGCCAAAGGGCCAGGTGTCCTCACCGCATCGGGTGCTTACGTCGGACTGACCAACGACTTCGCCGAGGACGTCGGTCTGGACCTTCCCGAGCTGGAACCCGCGACGTTGAAAAAGATCGGCGAAGCGCTTCCCTCATACGGCAACTACGGCAACCCGCTCGATACCACGGCTGGTTTCGCGCCGTCCTTGCTTCCCGCTGTGACCAAGGCGCTCATCGACGATCCGAATGTCGGAATGCTGTTCATCTCGTTTCCGATCGGCACGGCGATCCCGGTGCGGGCCTTCAACGAGGGCATGGCGCAGTCGTCAAAGCCAAAAGTGATGGTCGCACTTGGCGATACATGGCAACTCGGCGCCGACGTGAATGAGGCGTTGAAGAAAAGCCCGGCGGTTTGCTCCCGTTCGTCCGACCGCATGCTGCGTGCGATTGCGCTCTATACCAAATACGGGCGCTCGCTTGCACGCACGCGAGTGACGGGCACAGCTGCGCCATTTGCCGGACTGCCCAAGCTCGGCAAGGGTGCCCAGCCGGAATGGCTCGGCAAGAAGGTGCTCGCCGCGGCAGGCATCCGCGTACCCGACGGCGACCTCGCGCACACGCCAGACGAAGCGGCCGCGATTGCCAAGCGGATCGGCTATCCAGTGGCTCTCAAGGCGCAGGCCGCAGCGTTGTTGCACAAGACCGAAGCTGGCGGCGTCGCACTGAACCTGAGCGAAGAATCTGAGCTGCGCGCGGCGTGGGACGCAACGATGCGGAACATCAAACGTGCCTCACCCGATATCAGTCTCGACGGTGCGCTGGTGGAAAAAATGTCGCCGCGGGGCGTCGAACTCATGGTGGGCGCAAAACGTGATCCCGATTGGGGTACAGTGCTGTTGCTTGGCCTCGGCGGCATCTGGGTCGAAGCGCTGGGCGACGTCCAGTTGCTCGCCGGCACTGCCGACGAAGCACAGATCCGTGAAGCCCTCGGCAACCTCCGGGCAGCGAAGCTCCTGGCCGGCATCCGCGGCGCGCCCCCTGCCGACATCGGCGCGGTGGTTGCAGGTCGTGCTTGCCATCGGCCGGCTGATGCAAACCGTCCCCGAATTGGCCGAGATCGACGTCAACCCGCTGATGGTGCATAGCGACGGACAGGGAGCGACAGCGCTGGACGCGTTGATCGTCACTGACTGACGACCTGTGACAGAACACGATATTCGCGGCCGCGTAAGCGGCCCGCAGAGATCGGCTGGCTGACGACGCGATTCAAAGCGAACCGGCCCCCGCCCTCGATTTGCTAACAGGGAAATCTGTGAAAGCCGGTCGTTGCGGCGTCGATCATACTCAAATCAGCAGATGCTTTGGGGACATTGGACGCGCTTCCCTGAATAATCGAACAGGAAATTTCTGAAGAGAATCAGGGAAATCTTTTTCGAGAACAGGAAATTTTATCCGATCCGGCCGATCCCGCGGGTTACCAAGTATCCTCTGCCCTAGCGAAAACCGCGCACGGCCCGCGCGCAATCGTGCACACTGTTCGGCAGCGGCGCGCCTCTCCGCCAGGCAGTCGTGCCATTCTCGGCCGACGCCGCAGCCACGGCGCGTCGACCGAGCACAAGGCGGGCAGCACAAGCTGCCCCGAGTCAGATGAACGCTAATGAAAACGCACTATCCGATTCTCCTTAGCGCGGCTGCGCCCAGACATTGACCATCGCGGGCTGGCCCGATTTCACCACGGCGACCGCTTCCTTGATCGCCGGCCCGAGTTCTGCCGGGTCCTTGATTGGACCCTTCGCCCACCACCCCATCGATTCCGCGAGCTTGTGGTACTCGATGTCGGGATTCATGATGCTGGTGCCGATTGGCCCAAGGTCGTTGCCGATATTCGCCACGCGGTTACGGAAATTCGCCAATCGCTGCACGTGCATCACTTCCTGGTGATAGCCGCGATTGTTGTGTATGACGCTGAGCAGCGGAATCTTGTGCCGCGCTGCAGTCCACAACACGCCCGGCGCATACATCAAGTCGCCATCGGACTGTATCGCGACTGAAAATCGGCCCTCGTCGCGGTTGGCGAGCGCACCGCCGACGGAGGCCGGCGCTCCCCAGCCAACTCCGTACCCGCCTGATGTCCCCGTCCAGTGGTAGTGCTTGTCCATGGGCCACAGCCGCAGCGGCCAGCCGCTGACAGTCGCGTGCGACGGCACCAGCGACCAGTCGAGGTCCTTGATCTGCGCGTAGATCTCCATGCACATTCGCGCGGTGCTGATGGGACTTGCATCCCACGCTATCGCGGCCGCCTGCTTGGTCGCAGCGCGGGCCTTTTCGTGGTCTTTTCGAATCGAGTCGCCGCGCTGGGTGATGACATTCTTGCGTTCGGCTGACAGCGCCGATTTCACGGCTTCGATCAACGACGGCAGCGTTGCTTCCACGTCGCCGGCAATCGGAACGTCGACGCTCTGGAAACGCTCGAATTCCTGGTAATTGGACTTCGTCACCAACTGCAACGTGCTGATGCTGATCAGCTTGGTGCCCGGCTTGATACGCGAGGAGACAGCGCCAACGCCTTCGGCGTTGTTGTCGACGAACTTGTTCACCGTCGCCCAATAATCGCTCAGCTCCAGACCAAGGATCACGTCCGCCTGCCCGATCACGCTTGCCGGCCGACCGAGGTAGTGGGTGGTCGGGAAATTCAGCCGCGCGCCCTGCCGAACCACCGGCGCCTGCACCAACTCGGCGAGCTCCACCAAGAGATTGATGCCGTTCTGGGTGCTTACGGCACGGTCGGCGACGATCACTGGATGCTCGGCATTGACGAGCAGCCGCGCTGCCTCCCGCACAGCGCCCGATTCGCCTTGCGGCGCTGCGGTGGGGATATACTTCGGAATGTAGAGTTTCTGCCCGAAGTCCCTGACCGGCTCCTGGGCTAGTCCGCCGTCGAGAGAAATCGCGACCGGTCCATAGGGCGGGGTCGTGGCGATCTGGTAGGCGCGCACGAAGGACTGGGCAAAATGCTGCGCCGAAACTGGCGTGTCGTCCCACTTGGTATAATCGCGAACGATCGCGTTGATGTCCTGTGCCGAATGAACGGTCGGCACGCCCGGAGGCCGATGCGCGGCGTCGAGATCGTTGCCGTTGACTATAATCACCGGCACGCGATCGCAAAACGCATTGTAGATGTTCATGGTGGCGTGCATCAGACCGACCGTGCCATGGCACAATGTCATCAGCGGCTTGCCAGCGATCTTGTAATAGCCGTGCGCGATGCCGACGGCGGATTCCTCATGCATGCAAGTAAGAAATTCCGGCATCGTGTTCTTGCCGTAGTCGATCAGCGATTCGTGGATCGCGCGGTAACTCGAAGCGGGATTGGCCGGCAAGTATTTGATATTCAGCGTCTTGATGACGTCGACCATGAAGTCGGAACACGGCCGGCCTTCGGTGGAATAGGGAGGGACGTCCGGCTCGCCGATCTCGGCCGCGGCCACATGGGCATTTGGCGGCAACGCTGACGGCAACCGCTCCGGCGCGTCAGGCGCGGCCGTCGTCGCCGCGTCCGCGACCGGAGCCGTCACCGCCGTCGCGGCGCCCGCAACGGCCACGCTGGTTAGGAAATTGCGGCGGTTGACCTTCAGGTTCGACTTCTTCTTTGGCATTTGCTCTCCCCTTCGCGTGTCCACTGGGGTCTTCCCGGAAATCGCGTCAATGGACCCCAAAGTCGTCTTCAAGTTTGAAGTTTAACACGCCGGAATGTGAGAGCGACAGCATTTATCGCCGGTACGCCAAAGCGAGGGCGCGGCTCCTTATCGAAAGGCGCGTCACGACTTGTGTCCGTTGAATAGTGATTGTTGCTTCCTGCGCGCTCAACTCAAAACTCCGGCCATTTTGGTCGCGTGAGCGTCTTACAATTTTCGTAGCGTCGGACCTGAGCGGACGATCATTATGCGCGTCGACGTAAAGTTTGGAATATTAAAAAATGGCAACGTCACTTATGCGTGAGGTCGCCGCTTCGGGACTAGCCGTTAAGATCAAATAAGAGAATCCTCAGGTCCGTCACATCCGGAGAATGATCATGGCTTACTACAGTCCACAACTCATCCAAACGATGCGTGACGCACTCGATACGGTGATGACCCAGGTTCCTATGAGCCATGCAACGCCGGGATTAAAGGCGCACCTGGCTGAAGTCATTCTACAGGCTGCCGCACAGGGCCTGACGAGCTATGATGGATTGGTAGCCACGGCGTCGGACCAGATTCAGACGATTATCTCGATGCTCACCTGATCAAAGCAAATCTTTTACGAAGGCGGCACGCAGCTTACGGGGCCGGTTGTCCAAGCGCTGGCGGGCGATCGGCGGGCCGGATCATGCCAAACTCCGGGTGGCGGCGAGGCGCGTGCTCGACGCAAGCCGGCAGGCCCGCGAATCGTCACTCCCGTGCCCCTCAGTGGCCTTCGAAAATGGCCTTTTGTCTCGAGCAAGCTCGTTGCTCATCGCGACAACATTCGAAGCTCGACAGATGGGCAAAATTGCCAAGCAAGCCGAGCCGATTGACCTCGCCGTCTGAAACGTTAGCATTCTGACACCGGCAAACGGGCCACAACAAGACCCAACACCGAGGGGGCGGAAGTATGCCAGCGGAGCGGCGGCACGTCACGGATTGGGAGCACGTATTTCTCCTAGGAATAATGCTGGCATTCCTGACGTGGTACCTGTGGGATGCCACTGTCGCTTCGCCGACCTTTAGCAACCTTATTCTCATAGCTCCCGTAGGCGCGGCGGCATTTATTCTACTGCTCTATATCGGAGCGGCCGAAATTCTCGGACGCGGCGTAACGCCGAAAACATCCGCGTCCCATCACAATGAGTTGCCCTCTGAGGCTGCTCCGTCGCGATTCCGGGTTGGCTCTCGCAGCACTATCGCACTGCTGATGGGATTATTTGGTTTGTTCGTCGCCGCCATGCCCTACCTCGGCTTGGACGTCGCTTCGTTTATCTTCATCGTTGCGACCCTGTGCCTGCTCGGTGAACGCCGCGTGATCTTCATGCTGTCATTGGCGCTCGGCATTTCGACGGCCATCAGCATAGCGGCAATGACGTTGCTGACATTTCCGATTCCGATGGGGATCGCCCGTTGGCTATGGAGAACTCTTTGATCGATTGGCAGGCCTTGCAATCGGCGATCCACATCCTTGAAGGATCATATACCGCCTGGCTGCTCATTATTCCGGGCATCGCTCTCGGGATGATCGGCGGCGCAATACCCGGCGTTTCCTCCGCATTAATCCTGGCGATTGTTCTCCCGGCCACGCTTTGGATGAGCTTGTTGTCGGCTCTGATCTTCATGACGGCGATCTACACCGGTGCCGCGTTCGGCGTTGCGATCCCCGCAATCCTGATGGGCGTGCCGGGTTCGCCGGCTGCGGTCGCAACCTCGTTCGACGGCTATCCCATGACGCAACGGGGCGAGCACAATCTCGCGCTTGGCCTTGCGCTTGCGGCTTCGACCATCGGGCACATGGGCGCCTACGTGATCCTGTTTCTCGGCATCGGAGTGATTTCGCACGCCGTGCTCAGGCTCGGCCCGGTCGAGATGCTGCTGCTCATGCTTTGGGGACTTACGTTGATCGCAGTACTGCGTGGCCGCTACATGTCGCGAAGCCTCCTCTCCGGCCTTGTCGGAATATTGATCGCTACGATTGGGCTCAGCCCACGAGACGTGATCCGCGGTACATTTGACGTCCCGGAATTGCTCGATGGCGTCCCGGTCGTCTCTGCAATGATCGGCCTGTTCGCGGCGAGCGAACTGTTCAATCTGGCCGGCACCAGCTATCTCGTACAGCGGTCGGATCTGCGCAACGTCAACGTGCACGAGATTGCTCGCGGCATGATGGAGGCACTGCGCCACCCTGTCGTAATCCTGCGCGGCCTCGTCATCGGCGCGACCATCGGTGGACTGCCCGGCGTCGGCGCCGCAGTGTGCAATCTTGTGTCCTATGCGGAAACCAGGCGTGGCGACGAGCATCCCGAGACCTTCGGCAAGGGCAATCCCAAAGGCGTAATTGCCGCAGAGGCCGGTAATGCCAGCTCCGAAGCCGGATCGATGGCGACCCTGCTCGCGCTCGGTATCCCGGGCGGCGCCTCGTCGGCCGTGATGCTTGCCGCATTGTCGCTGCACGACGTGACCGGCGGACCGCAATTCCTCGAACAGTCAAAGGACATCGTCTACGCGATTATTCTCAACAATTTTGTTCAGGGTGCAGTGATGCTGGTGCTCGGCCTCGGGTTGATCGGGCTCATGGCCAACATCATTCGCATTCCGATCCGCGTCCTCATCCCGCTCATCCTGGTGCTGGCGACCTTCGGCTCGTATAGCTACTCGGGCAACATGGTCGGGCCGATTACGATGGTGGTCTTCGGCTTCGTCGGCTGGCTCATGCAACGGCATGATTACTCGGTCCCGGCCTGTGTGGTCGGGCTCATTCTCGGCGGCAAAGTGGAAGCCAATCTGCTGCAGACCTATCAGATCAGCGGCGGCGGCCAGATCAGCTATTTTCTAGGGCGCCCGATCGCGCTGATACTGCTCGCACTGCTGTTATTCTCGCTGTTCAGCCGGCCATTCATGCAATGGTGGCGCCGGCGGAAAACAAGAGAGGTTGCGGCTGTAGTGCAATAGAAGAAAATCGAAAAAACGTACAAGTAAACCACGTCCATGGGAGGGAACGGGCATGCGTCGCATAACGAGGCTTCCGAACAGCTCGGCCAAAAGCGCCCGCAGCCGCGGCACTGGATCGATGACCCGCCGGTCACTGCTGTGGCTCTCTGCCGCCGCATCTGCAAGCAAACTCTCGTCGGCAAGATCATTCGCTGCCGAGCCGTGGCCGACAGAGCCGATCGCGATTGTCGTCAGCACCACTGCGGGCGGCGGTTTTGATCTCATGGCCCGCAGCCTGACCACGCCGCTCAGCCACGAACTCGGCGTTCCAGTTAACGTCATCGACAAGCCGGGCGGAGCCATGGTCATTGGAACGAAATATTTTCTCGGGCAACCGCATGACGCCAATACGCTGCTTGTTTCAGGGCCGTCGCCCTATTGGTATGTAGACATCAATAAGTTTCATGCCGGATACAAGCTGCAGGATTTCGATATCTTCAATATTCAGTGGACTGACAAAACGGCAATATTCGTTCCGTCCGGCAGCTCGATGAAATCCTACCGAGAGCTGGTCGACGCCATAAAGGCAAAGCCGGGGCAATTGAGCTGCGGCGTGGTGCGGGATTCCGGCGAATATTTCAATTATGGAATCATGCTTGATTCGCTCAAGCTGCCGCTCTCCGCGGTTCGCCTGGTAACCTATGAATCCAGCGCGCCATTGCGCACTGCGATTGCCGGCAATCAATTGGATTTTGCAATGGTCTCGCTTGAAGGCAGCGTCACCATGCTGAGCCTGATGCGGCCAGTCGCCGTGCTATACGGCAGTCGCGCGTCGGTCATTCCGGATGTGCCTACAGTCAATGAGGTTCTCAAACCCGACGGCATTACTGTTGACTTCGTGCCGAGTTCAATGCGAGCCCTGATCGCTCATGCCGATCTGCGCGAAAAATATCCTGAGCGGCGGGCAAAGCTGTTTGATAGCTACAAGAAGGTCCTCGCAGACCCGGAATATGTTGCCAAAGCAAACAAACAGGGCATCAGCGCCGACTGGCTCGGCCCGGAAGCGTCGCTGGCGCAGATCAAAGCCGCATACGCCATTCTCGACCGCAATAAGGAGCTCTTGAACAAGTTATAGCGGCCTAGTGGCAGGCACGCGCTTTCAACGATTTAGCCACGGGGACGTCTTCCTATTGTTTTCTTCGAAACGTCTGATCGCGTCGCCGTATTCTTGGGTGTGTGCGATTTCGTCCAAGCCACGAAGCAACCGGTGCTTGCTTAGGCGTTCGATCTCAAAACGATCGACCCGGCCATCGGGACCGGTGACCGTTTGATTTGGCAGATCGACCGTCATTTTTGCGCCACGCTGGGCCAGCAACTGCCGCATCAAATTCTCCACGGCAACAACCGGCAATCGCACCGGCAGCAATCCGTTCTTGAGGCTGTTGTTGAAGAAAATATCACCGAAGTTCGGCGCAATGACACAGCGAATGCCGAACCCGATGAGACCGAAAACTGCGGTTTCGCGCGATGAGCCGACGCCAAAATTGCGGCCAGCAACAGCGATAACGGCGTGGCGATATGGCTCCTGATTGAGGATGTAATCGGCTTTCTCGGATCCATTCGCGTTGAAGCGCCTATCATGCAGAAGGATCTGCGCAAAGCGCGGACCGCGCGGTACCTTGTTGAAGCGGGTCGGACATAGCTGATTGGTATCGAGGTTAGCTTCGTTAAGCGGAACGGCAATTCCAGATAATATCGAGAACGGCTCCATGGCTAGTTCCTCACATCAAATTCGCGCACGTCGACGAGGTGGCCGCGTAACGCCGCTGCGGCTGCCATTGCGGGAACTCATTAAATGGGTGCGACCGCCCGGTCCCTGCCGTCCCTGGAAATTCCGATTTGACGTGGATCCGCATCGCTCGCCAGGTTTGAGCTGATCCCCGTTAAGCGCGGTGCAGAGTGAGCAGCCCGCAGACCGCCATTCGAAACCGGCATCAGTGAAGATACGATCAAGGCCTTCGGCTTCGGCCTGGCGCTTGACACTCTCCGAGCCGGGAACGACCCAAGCAGGAACAACGGCGCGGCCGAGCTTTGCGATCGCCGCGGCGGCACGAATGTCGTCGATGCGGCTGTTGGTGCAGGACCCAATGAAAACTCGATCGACTGCTATTTCGGTCAACGGCATCCCCGGACGCAGGTCCATGTACGCCAACGCTTTGCCAAATTCGGTGCGGCGCTCGACATTGTCCTGTTGCTCTGGATCAGGAACACATTCCGTGATCGGCAAGGCCTGCTCGGGGTTGGTTCCCCACGTTACCATCGGGCTGACAGCAGCCGCGTCAATATCGACGTTCTTGTCGAATCTTGCTCCTTCATCGGACGGCAAGGTCCGCCAAAACTTCAGCGCGCTTTCCCAAGCCCCTCCCTTCGGCGCAAAGGGACGATTCGCCAGAAACTCATACGTGGTGTCGTCGGGCGCGGTCATGCCGGCCCTGCCGCCGGCCTCAATGGACATGTTGCAGATCGTCATCCGTTCATTCATCGACATCTGCGCGATGGTAGAGCCCGCATATTCGATCGCATATCCGATCGCGCCGCCGATTCCGATCTTCGCGATGATCGCCAGAATGATGTCCTTTGCCGTTACACCAAAACCAAGCCGTCCATTGATCATGATCCGCATAGTGCCGGGCCGGCGCTGCCAGATCGTTTGCGTTGCCACTACGTGAGTTGTTTCCGATGAGCCGATACCGAACGATAAGTTGCCAAAAGCCCCATGCGTCGATGTGTGCGAGTCCGCACCAACCAGCACGATCCCCGGCTGGCTGAGTCCGAGTTCAGGGCCGGCGACATGAAGGATACCCTGCCGATCATCGCCCCAACCGAACCTGGAAATCCCGTATTCATCCGTGTTTTCGATCAAAAGCTCGACCATGTTGCGAATTTCTACGTCGGGAATACTGGCAATGCCACGTGCCCGCGCTTGAGTATCGGTCGGTATGTAATGATCGGAAAAAGCAAATACCTTGTCGGGATGCGCTACTGGCAAGCCTCTTTCATGCAAAGTATCGAAAGTGTGCCGCGATCCTTCGTGGATCAGGCAACGATCGACGTACAGGAGCGTTTCGTCTTCCTCCTGGGCGACGACGTGGTTGTCCCACACTTTATCGAAAAGCGTCTTCATCCGTCTCGTCCCTCCCGCTTCATCAAGTATCTGGCCTTGTTATGAGACACCCTAGCCTCCGTACTGCTGCGCGACAATGTGCTCCGAGCAACGCTTCTCATCCGAAAATGTGCGCTGCTGCGCTATCAATTGGCTGAAGAGCCGATCTCGGCCGCGAGGTCGCGTTCGCAAGCGCTACGCCCGGTTGCTGGATGATGCCGATATCGCGGATGATCCGCGGATTTCGGATGGGCATTCGGCGGCTCAGGCCGTAGTTTGACCCCGCCGGGGGAATGAAAATCAAGCTTGGCGCGACGGCAATTTCAGGACATGATTTCGCATAATTTGAGAGAAAAACCTTGGGGAGTGCGATGGAGGGTGTGAGATACGAGGCCCCGGAAACGCTGCAGGCCGCGGTAGCGCTGCTCGCAGGGGTTTCCGGCCCTGCCCGAATATTGGCGGGAGGCACGGATGTCATCGTGCAAATGGAAACTGACCTGATAGAGCCCTCGCTCCTGGTCGATATCAAGAAAATCAAAGAGACGCGGCAAATTGTACCCGAGAACGGCGGATTTCGCATTGGAGCGGCAGTCCCTGGCATGGAGATCATCAACCATGCAGGCATCTGCAAAGCTTGGCCGGGCGTCGTCGATGGCGTGAAACTCATCGGCTCGATACAGATCAAGGGTCGCGCCAGTATCGGCGGTAATCTATGCAACGCTTCTCCGGCGGCCGACAGCGTACCGGCCTTGGTCGCAGCGGGCGCCGTCGTGAGGATTGTCGGCCCGAATGGCATTCGCGAGGTACCGGTAGAAAGCATTCCGGTCGCTCCCGGGAAGACTTCGCTCGCAAAGGGCGAGATCGTGGTTTCCTTCTTCTTGCCGCCGCGGCCGGCGCATGCGAGCGATGCCTATCAGCGGTTCACGCCTCGCACCGAGATGGACATCGCGGTCGTCGGAGTCGGCGTCAACCTCACCCTCGACGGTAGCGGCATTTGCTCCGCTGCGCGGGTTGCGCTCGGTGCAGTGGCTCCGACCGTGCTGTTGGTGAAGGAGGCATCCGACGCGCTGATCGGAACGCGCGTGGACGATTCTTCGCTCGATCGGCTGGCTAAGGCCACCAGTGCCGCCTGCCGGCCGATCGACGACAAGCGCGGAACCAAGGAATACCGGATCAAAGTGGCGGGCGTGTTGGCGAGGCGTACGGCTCAACAGGCGCTCGAACGAGCGAGAAAAAACTGATGAGCAAGAAATATCACGTCACGACGACGATCAACGGCGATGAATACGAGTTCCTGTGCGAGGCACAGCAGACGCTGCTCGATATTCTGCGCGACGAATTGATGCTCAGCGGCACGAAGGAAGGCTGCGGCACAGGCGATTGCGGCGCCTGCACCGTCATGTTCGATGGCACCATGGTGTGCTCCTGCCTGGTGCTCGCGGTCGAAGCCGAAGGCGGCAAGATCGAGACCATCGAGGGGATGGCGAGAGAAAAAGAGCTGCATCCGCTGCAGCGAAAGTTTCTTGAACTCAACGGCCTACAGTGCGGCATCTGTACGCCGGGCATCCTAATCGCCGCCAAGGCGCTGCTCGAGCGCAACCCGGACCCGACCGAAACCGAAATTCGCTACTGGCTTGCCGGTAACCTGTGCCGGTGCACGGGTTATGACAAAATCATCCGCTCCGTACAGGCTGCGGCCAAGGAGATGAGAGGAGACGCATCATGACAGCGACGATTTTGGAGAAGAGCGGTTTCAATCGCGACAAAAAGCTCAAGATCGTCGGCACCTCGCCGGTCAAGCATGATGGCATCGACAAGGTGACCGGGCGTGCCAAATTCGGCGCCGACCTGTTCCTTCCTGGCATGCTGGTGGGCAAGATACTGCGCAGCCCACATGCTCACGCGATCATCAAGTCCATCGACACGTCGGCGGCCGAGCGACTGCCCGGCGTCAAGGCCGTGGTGACGCGCGAGGATTTTCCGGAGATCAAAGCCGGGACGCCCGGCGGCGACATGACCCGCAATGCCATGGCACGCGAGAAGGCGCTCTATGACGGCCATCCCGTCGCCGCAGTGGCGGCCACAAGCGAGTCAATTGCCAGGCAGGCGCTGAAACTCATCAAGGTCGATTACGACGTGCTGCCGCACGTGATCGATCCGGTCGAGGCCATGAAGCCTGGCGCTCCGATCTTGCACCCGCACGTGCGCACCAAAGGCATCAAGGGCGCCGATCAACCCTCCAACGTGATCGAGCGGCTCGACCTCGCCATGGGCGACGTCGAGAAGGGCTTTGCCGAAGCCGACGTGATCGTCGAGCATGAGTACGACACCAAGCCCATGCACCAAGGCTATATCGAGCCGCAGAGCTGCGTCGCGACCTGCACCGAGGATGGCCAGATCGAGCTGTGGTGTTGCACGCAGGCCCCGTGGGTGTATCGAGACCGGCTCACGGAAATTCTCAAGATCGACCAGGCCAAGATCCGCGTCACGCAGTCGGAAATGGGCGGTGGCTTCGGCGGCAAGACGGGGTTCTATGGTGAACCCGTGGCGATCCTGCTTGCCCGCAAGGCCAAGCGGCCAGTGAAGATCACGCTGTCACGCAGCGAGGTGTTCCGCGCCACGGGTCCGGTTTCCGGCACCAAGTCACGCGTCAAGATGGGCGTGAAAAAGGATGGCACCATCACTGCCGCCGAGGCGGAGCTTGTATTCCAGACCGGCGCCTTTACGGGCTCTGCATTCTCCAACGCGCCGCAGGCAATGTTCACGCGCTACAACCTCAAGAACATTAAGACTGTGTCTCACGAGGTCGTATCGAACCGACCAAAGGTGAATTCGTTTCGCGCACCTTGCGTGCCGCAGGTCGTGTTCGGCGTCGAAGGCGTGGTTGATGAACTGGCCCGCAAGATCGGGATGGATCCGATTGATCTACGGCTCAAGAACGCCGCCACCGAAGGTTACAAGACCATCTACGGCGAGACCTTCGGCCCCATCGGCTTCGTCGAAACTCTACAGGCGGCAAAGAAGTGTGAGCACTACAATTCGCCCGTCCCGCCCGGCCAAGGCCGCGGCATTGCCGCCGGCTTCTGGTTCAATCGCGGCGGTGAGACCACCGGCACATTGAACATCGCCACTGATGGTTCGGTCACGATCATTCTCGGCACCTCAGACGTCGCCGGCTCGCGCATCTCCATTAGCATGATGGCAGCAGAGGAACTGGGTATTCCGGTGGACAAGGTGCGCGCCGTTCTGGCCGACACCCATTCGCTCGGCTTCAACCGCGTCACAGCTGGCAGCCGCAGCACCTTCGCCAGCGGCATGATCATCGTCGATTCAGCCCGCAAGGCGATCGGCGAGCTTTGCAAGCGTGCTGCCCAAATCTGGGGCGTGCCCGAAGAAGGTGTGACGTTCGAAGACGGCTATTGCCGTCCTGCAAGCTCCAACGTCGGCACCTTCGAGCCGCTGTCGATCGCCCAGATCGCAGCGAAGACCACACCGACGCTTGGAGCCATTTCGGGCCATTCCGAGATGAACGTAACTGGGGCCGGCCCGGGCTTCGGGCTGCATATCGTTGATGTCGAGGTCGACAGGGAAACCGGGCGAGTCGACGTCAAACGCTACACAGTGGTGGAGGACGCCGGCAAGGCGATCCATCGGCTGCAAGTCGAGGGCCAATACCAGGGTGGCGCCGTTCAGGGCATCGGCTGGGCTCTCAACGAGGAATACTACTACGGCGAAGACGGCCGTATGCAGAACGCGAGCTTCCTTGATTATCGAATGCCGGTCGCATCCGACGTGCCGATGATCGGCACCGAGATTGTCGAGGTTCCCAATCCGCGCCACCCGTATGGGCTACGCGGCGTTGGCGAGGTGCCGGTGGTGCCGACAATGGCAGCAATAGCGAACGCGATCGGCGATGCCATCGGCATACGTCCGCGATCGCTGCCGATGTCGCCGCCGAAGCTCCTGAAGCTGATGGACGAAAACGCTCATGTGAAAAATCACGTTTAGGGGCTCTCGTAACGTCCGGCTTTGCCTGGAAGAAACAAGCTCTTGTCCCATCGCAAATTCAAGACGGGTGACGATCGCTCGCGAACAGCGTGCTGGTTGTCTTCGGGAGATCGAACATGCACGCATATCTGTGGGTGGCATTTTCTCTGCCAATATCTCCTCACGAAATACTTTTGATCGCTAGTGCTAGTCGAGCCTGATCCGACGAATTCGGCATTCCCCCGACCCAAACGCTGATGAGCATTCGAAACACTCTGATTGGAAGCCCGATCGAGCGGCTGGAGGACATTCGCTTCCTTCGCGGCCGGGGAGAATACGTCGATGACGTCGTGCGTCCGGGTCTGTTGCATGCCGCGATCCTTCGAAGCCCGGTGGCCCACGGCCGCATCCGTCAAATTGACGTTAACTCAGCGCTTGCGTTACCGGGCGTGCATGCCGTGCTTACAGCCGCGGACTTCGTCGCCGGCGTTCCGACGATTCCTCTGCGGCAGGAACCTCTGCCGGCGTTTCGTCCGTATGAGCAGCCGGTCATTGCCATAGATCGAGTGCGCTATGTCGGCGAACCGGTCGCGGTCGTGATCGCAGACCATGCCGGCGTCGCCGAGGATGCGCTCGAACATGTTGTCCTCGACATCGAACATCTCTGCGCCGTGACCAGTCGGGAGGCGGCGGCAAGCGACACGGTTCTCCTGTTTGATGGGACAGCAAGCAACCGGCCGATAACGTTGACTGCGGTTTGTGGAGACGCCGATACCGCATTCCGCGAGGCGGATTATGTCCGGCGCGAGCACTTTGTTATCCAGCGGCATAGCGCAATCCCCATGGAGCCAAGGGGCTTGGTGGCCGAATGGAATGCCGGCACCGGGCAGTTGACGGTATGGGGCGCGAGCAAGGTGCCGTTCGCAATCCGCCGCGTGTTGGCGAAGCACATGGGATTGCCGGTCGGCGCCATTCGGATGGTGGAGAACGATACCGGCGGCAGTTTCGGGGTCCGCGGAGAATATTATCCGGAGGATTGCCTGATCCCGTTTGCGGCACGCCTTACCGGGCGGCCGGTCAAATGGATCGAGGATCGGAGAGAGCATTTCGTCTCCACCAATCATGCGCGCGACATGGCCTGCGATGTCGAAATCGCCTGTCGGCGTGACGGAAAGGTCCTCGCGATGCGAGGTCATGCCTACGCGGATATCGGAGCCTATATCCGCACCAATGCGGTCACGGCACCCCGCAACGTCGCCCAGGTCATATCCGGGCCCTACAGCATTCCCAACATTCACTTCGATGCGTCGATGCTGGTGACGAACAAAACTCCGGCTGGAACTTATCGAGGTCCGGGCCGGTTCGAGGCGGACTACTGCCGCGAGAGGCTCTTCGACATGGCCGCGCGTGACCTCGGCATTGACCGCCTAGAATTCCGCCGCCGCAATCTCATTTCCGTAGCCCAGATGCCTTACGAGCTTCCTGAGATCCTGCCATACAATTCGGGCACGTCGTGCGATAGCGGCGATTACCTCATGACATTCGATCGTTGCCTGCGGGATTTCGGCTGGGATGAAAAAGCAAAGCTCGATGGCCGACTGATTGACGGCCGCTATCATGGGCTTGGGGTCGGCTGCTACATCGAAAGCGGTGCGTCCGGCCCCAAGGAGAACGCGAGACTGGAGCTAAACAGCGACGGCTCGGTGTCCGTGTTCGTGGGATCGTCAGCCGTCGGTCAAGGGCTAGAGACGGCGTTCGCCCAAATCGCCGCTGATGCGCTTGAGTTGCCTCTCGATCGAATTCGCGGCGTCTTTCACGGCTCTACCGATTATCTTGCGGAAGGGTACGGCACCTATGGATCGCGCACCGTGGTGATGGGGGGATCGGCGATCCTCGATGCGGCGAAAAAGCTGCAAGGCGCCATTCGGGAAGCCGCAGCCCGCCGTTTCGCGTGTGACCTTGAAGCCGTTACGGTCGCCGAAGGCAATGCCCAAGCGGCGGACGGCCGCACGCTGACCTTCATGCAGATTGCCGCCGAGAACTTGAGTGCCGACGGTACTTATGCGAGCGACAAGCGGACCTACAGCTACGGTACTCATGCTGCACATATCGCGCTGGACCCCAAGACTGGCCACGTCCAAGTGCTGGAGTATGTTACAGTTGAAGATGTCGGACGCATCATCAACCCCGCAACGGTCCATGCCCAGACGCTAGGCGCGATCGTGCAGGGGCTTGGCGGTGCCTTGCTGGAGCACCTCAAATATGACGAGGACGGTCAACTTCTGACCGCCTCCTATGCCGACTATCTCGTGCCGACGGCCGACGATTTTCCCAAGATCAAGTCGACCGCGCTGGAAATACATCCGTCGCCCAACAATCCGCTGGGTGCCAAGGGAGCGGCTGAAGGCGGCATCATTCCGGTTGCCGGAGTGATCGCCAATGCGGTGGCCTCTGCGCTGTCGTCGCTCGGCGTGAAACCATGCGAACTGCCGCTGTCGCCCTCTCGTGTCTGGGAACTGATCCAGTCAGCCGGGTCGCGGATCAGTTAGAAGAAAAATCCTGCAGTCGCCGATCCGGGCATGAGCAGCGAGTAGCAAGTGAAGGGAGAGGAGTGTTACTATTTGTAATTCCACTTTTCGACATTGCTGACGAGGGTCGCCAAGATGACATTGTTCACGCTGACCGATAGCCTATCAGTGAGACATAGAGTCAACGCGGTGTTCGGTGGCCGCTGCGCTGCAATCATTCTGGCGTTATTGCTGGGTTCGGCGTTTGGTGCCTCCGCTGAAACAGCCGACGATTTCTACCGGCAAAGGACGATCAACTTCATCACCGTTTATTCTCCCGGCGGCACCTACGATCTCTATAGCCGGTTGGTTGCCACACACCTTTCCCAGTTCATTCCTGGAAATCCGAAAATCATCGTTCAATACATGCCGGGTGCAGGCGGCCTCACCGGCGCGATTCATCTGGCGTCGCAAGCCCCTCAGGACGGCACGGAGTTCGGCATGCTGGCCCGCGAGATCGCGGTCAATCAGGTCCTGCATGTCGGAGGCGTGCCGCTTGATGCGCGTAAGTTTCAATGGATTGGCCGTGTCTCGAGCTATGCCGGCGTCATCCATGTGGCGGGACGCACCGGCATCAAGACCGCCGACGATCTACGCAGCGTCCCGGTTATCATCGGGTCCTGGGGTGTTGAAACGTCAAGCTATACAATTCCGGTGTTGCTCAATGCGCTGGCCGGCACGAAATTCAAAGTAGTGACCGGTTATCGAGGCGCGGCAGAAGTCGATCTGGCTATCGAAAAAGGCGAGGTCGATGGCCGAATTTCGTCATGGTCGAACCTCAAGCTGAAGAAAGCCGCGCAGATCAAAGAAGGCAAAATTGTCGTCGTGATGCAAAGCGGACTAAAGCGGTATCCAGATTTGCCGAAGGTTCCGCTTGTCAGCGAATTAGCGACTTCCGAACAAGGCCACCGCATTCTCGAATTCATCGATTCCGATTCGGCGATTGGCTGGAGTGTGACCGCTCCACCCGGGGTGCCGGCCGACCGTGTAGCGATGCTGCGTCACGCCTTTGACCAGATGGTCGCTGACCCCTCATTCATCGCCGATGTTCAGGCCAGGCGCCTCGACCTCGTGCCCGGCACCGGCCAGGAGATGGACGCGCTGATCGAACGTACAGTGTCCACGCCGCAATCCGATATTGCCTACATGAAGAGCCTGCTCGACACGAAGAACTAGGACCAACACCGAATAGAACTTTATTGCCGGTTGAATCGGTTGCGCGGCAAGAACCGGCATCGTTGCGCTCTCGGTTTCGCAGCGCTATCCGCCGAGACGCGACTGGCTGGCTGGGGCGGGAGGATTCGAACCTCCGAATGGCGGAATCAAAATCCGCTGCCTTACCACTTGGCTACGCCCCAATACGCTTCGGATTGCCGTAGGCGCTCAGCCGACGGCCGCGGGTCCATATAGCGGCGCGACCGCCGCGGATCAACGTTCGCGGCCCGTTTCTCCCTCATGGTCCCTCCTGGCGCCGCGCCGTTGTGCGGTAGGCAGACAGCCGCACGCTCTATAATAATGTCTCGTGTGCCGCCGCGCGCCGGTCCGGCACAGCCGCCGAGACTCGCCATGACCTATCAAGCCCCCCTCTCCGATATCGGATTCACCCTCAAGTACGGGGCGGAACTCGCGCTGGCGCTCGAAGAAGGGCTTTACGGCGACCTCACCATGGATGTGGTCGATGCCGTGCTGGCGGAAGCGGGCCGTATCGCCGGCGAAGTCATCGCTCCGCTCAATCGCGTCGGCGACCGCTACGGCACGCCGTTCAAGGACGGCGCCGTCACGACCGCGCCCGGCTGGAAGGAGGCCTACACGGCTTGGCGCACCGGCGGCTGGAACGGACTTGCAGCGCCCACCGAATGGGGCGGTCAGGCGCTGCCGCAGCTCGTCAACGCCGCGTGTGTCGAGATGTGGAACGCGGCTTCGATGGCCTTCGGCGTCGGACCGCTTTTGACCATGGCGGCGATCGATGCGCTGCACGCGCACGGCTCGGAGACGCTCAAGCGCACCTATCTGGAAAAACTCGTGTCCGGCGAATGGATGGGCACGATGCAGCTCACCGAGCCGCAGGCCGGCTCCGACGTCGGCGCGCTGCGCACGCGCGCCGAGCGTGCCGGCGACGGCAGCTATCGCATCACCGGCCAAAAAATCTTTATCACTTACGGCGAGCACGACCTCACCGACAACATCATCCATTTCGTGCTGGCGCGGCTGCCTGACGCGCCGCCGGGCACGCGCGGTATTTCGCTCTTCCTGGTGCCGAAATTTCTGCTGAAGGCAGATGGTTCGCCTGGTGCACGCAATGATGTCCGCGCCCATTCGATCGAGCACAAGCTCGGTATTCACGGCTCGCCGACCTGCACCATGATCTTCGGCGATGCCGGCGGCGCCATCGGCTATCTGATCGGCGAAGAGAATGCCGGCATGGCGTGCATGTTCACGATGATGAACCGCGCACGGCTTGCGGTTGGCCTGCAAGGCGTCGGCGTCGCCGAATGTGCCACCCAACAAGCGCTCGCCTACGCGCGCGAGCGCCGCCAAGGCCGCGCGGCGGGAACGCCGGCGGCGCAATCGTCGCCGATCATCGAACACCCCGATGTCCGGCGCATGCTGCTCACCATGCGCGCTCTCACTCAGGCTGCGCGCGCCATCTGCTATGCGACCGCCATGGCGCTCGATCGTGCCGAACGCGGCGCGGACGGCACCGTGCGCAAGGCCGAGCATGAACGCGCCTCGCTGCTCACGCCGGTCGCGAAGGCGTTTTCGACCGACATCGGCATTGAGGTCGCCTCGCTCGGCATCCAGGTGCATGGCGGCATGGGCTATGTCGAGGAAACCGGCGCCGCGCAGCTTTATCGCGACGCCCGGATCGCGGCGATCTACGAAGGGACCAACGGCATTCAGGCCATCGACCTCGTTACCCGCAAGCTGCCGCTCGCTGGAGGCGCGGCTGTCGCAGCGCATCTCGACGGCCTGCGCAAAATTCTGGGAAGCGTGAACGCGAGCAACAATCCAGCGTTCGGCTGGACACCGGTGCGGCTCGGCGAGGCCGTCGAAAGTTTGGCGCGGGCGACAACCTGGATCCAGGACCGCCTCGAAAGCAACAACGACGCGGCGCTCGCCGGCGCGACGCCCTATCTGCGGCTTTTCGGGATCGCGACCGGCGGTTGCTTCTTGGCGCAGCAGGCGCTCACGGCCATGCGGCTCGGCGAGGACGCAGCGTCGCGTCTCGCGCTGGCACGCTTCTTCGCCGAAAACTATGCCGTCCAGGCGAGCGCGATCGAGCGCGCCATCGTCGAAGGCGCTGCAGGCGTCGTCGGCGCCGATGCGGCGCTCGCTCCGTGGTGGCAATGAATCGTCGGCCTGGACCGAGGCTTCCTTCCTGCCGCGGGGAAAACGCCAGAAACCACCTTCCATGTTTAGCCCCGGCGTCTTAAGTGTGGGTTTGGCGCTACATTGAGGCGATCGCCTCTCGAGCCTTTCGCATCGCGAAGTCATCGCAGAACCTATCGCTTACTGAACCCAATTACGCCTGATGTCGACGCTGCTGATCACCCACCCCGCCTGTCTCAACCACTTGACGCCGTCCGGCCATCCCGAACGTCCCGACCGCCTGCGCGCCGTCGAGCGGGCGCTGGAGGCGGAAAAGTTTCAATCGCTGGAGCGGGCGCAGGCGCCGGCGGCGGCGCTCGAGATCATCGCGCTGTGTCATCCGATGGAGTACATCACCGAGCTTCGCGATGCGTCGCCCAAAGAAGGTCTGGTGCACATCGACGCCGACACCGCGATGTCGCCGGGAAGTTTCGAGGCCGCGCTGCGTGCCGCCGGCGGCGGGATCTTCGCCGTCGACGAGGTTATGGCGAAAAAGGCCGATAACGCTTTCGTCGCCACACGGCCGCCGGGCCACCATGCCGAAACCGCGCGGCCGATGGGATTCTGCTTTTTCGACAACGCCGCCATCGCCGCGCGCTACGCGCAGCAGCGCTACGGCATCGGCCGCGCGGCGATTGTCGATTTCGACGTGCATCACGGCAACGGCTCCCAGGAAATCTTCTGGGCCGACAAGTCGGTGATGTACTGCTCGACGCATCAGATGCCGCTCTTTCCCGGCACCGGCGCGGTCATCGAGAGCGGCGAGTACAACACGGTCGTCAATGCGCCACTTCGCCCGGGCGACGGCGGCGAGGCTTTCCGCGACGCCTTCGAGAACAGGATACTGCCGCGGCTGCGCGAATATCGCCCGGAGCTTATCGTCATCTCCGCCGGCTTCGATGCCCACGTGCGCGACCCGCTGGCCAACATCAATCTGATCGAAGGCGATTTCACCTGGGCGACGCAGAAAATCATGGACGTCGCCGATCATTGCGCCGAGGGACGCGTCGTCTCCATGCTGGAAGGCGGCTACGATCTCCAGGCGCTGGGCAATTCGGCGGCAGCTCACGTGATGGCGCTGATGCGGGGATAGCGGCATTCGGTACGCATTGACTTTCCACGTGTTCCCGCGCAATCGGGACTCCAGATAAGATTTGATTTCGCTTATTTGCTGGCCCCCATTTTCACGGGGACGATCGGATGAAAACGCGACCCGGAGAGCCGACGATGGCGCAGAAAAACAACACCGATATCGCGCAGCTTTCGTTCGAGCACGCGATCGAGGAACTCGAATCGATCGTCAAGCGGCTCGAAGAAGGCAAGGTGCCCCTCGAAGAATTGGTCGCCATCTACGAGCGCGGCGAGGCGCTCAAGCGCCGCTGCGAAGAGTTGCTGCGGCAGGCCGAAGCCCGCGTGGAGAAGATCACGCTCGACACCGCCGGCAAACCCACGGGCGCAACGCCGCTCGACGTGGAATAAACCAACCATAGAGCGGGCGCGTTCCACCATATTCTGCATTCCCGTTCCCGCGCGCAACGCGCGTGGTGGGGAGGGAAGACAAACAAACTCGTTCTCGCGGCGCGTGAGCGTCCGAGTCATGCGACAAGCTTCACGAAAGTCTCCCCCAAGAGCATGATCCCGAAAAGTGGTCACCGGTTTTCGGATAAGATCTGCTCAAACAAATGAGGGAGGCGGAGCGCCGACAGGCGCACCATCCATGAACCGCGCCACACCGGCAGATGTTGCCATCTGAAAGTGCTGCGGGCGCGGTGCGCGCTGATCGCAGCGCGCTCGCCTCTCGGCGCTCCACCGCGGCTCTCGCTTAGGCGACCGAACGCCACCACTCAGCCTCGGGCCGCGCTTCCTGGAATCACCGGGTGCAAACGGGCTTCCACCCTCCCCGGGCCAGTGCAGTGAGCTCCTCACAGACCGGTCATCGTGCCGGCCGGCATAGCAGTTTGCATTGGCGCAAACTGCGTACACTTGTTTGCGCTGTCCCAAGGCCGCCCGGGAGCGGTTTGCGAGACCGCGCGCGGGCGCCGCACTCGCTCCGCATTCTCAGATCGCCTCCGGAAGCCGTCCTCAGATGAGCGAGACGCGCATTTGTAACTGAAATGGAGACGAATGTCAAGTCTTGTCGCCAATAATGTGACAGAAGGGCGGCGTCTTCAATGCGCCAACGAACCGATGCGCCAAAGATAACGGAATCACGCGCCGGAAAGGCATTGACCCGAAAAAGGCAAAAATACATTTTCCTATCATCCTGCCGGGCCATGATGCGGAAGCTCCCTGAGGAGAGCGGCAATCCATGAACAAAGCGACGTTCGGGCTTCTCGGCGCGGCGGCCAGCGTCGCGCTGGCGCTTTTGGCAGAACAGCCGCATGGCCTGTTTGCCGGCGCAGAGGCGAAAACGGTTGCTTCGGCAAAGCAATTTCGGCTTGTCGGCCTGTTTGACGTCGCGTTCGAATGGGTGCGCACGGGCTTTGTCGAAAAGCCCGACGACAGCAAGTTGATCGAGACCGCCATCAACGGCATGCTCGCCGGTCTCGAAGATTCGTATTACCTCGACGCCAAGGCCCTTAGTCATCCCGCGGCTTGCGCGGGCTCCGGCTGCGCCTCCGCACTCGGCAATGTCGGCATCGCCTTTACGATCGTCGATGGCCTTCCCAAAGTCATAACGCCGATCGACGATACGCCGGCCGCCAAGGCCGGCCTGTTGGCGGGCGATATCATTGCCACTCTCGACGGAAACTCGGTCGAAGGCCTCACCTATTTCCAAGTCGCGGAGAGATTGCGCGGCAACGTCGGTTCCACGCTTCGCGTGGAAATCGCCCGGCCGGGTCAGAAGAAGCTGATCGTGGTGCCGCTCGTCCGCGAAAACATCACGCCCCGTTCGGTCACCTCCCGCGTCGATGGCGGCGACGTCGGCTACATTCGCATCGCGCAATTCAATGAGCAGACGGAAGATCAGCTGAAAAAAGCGATCGGCGACATCGCCGCGCAAATCACGCCCGCCAACCTGAAGGGTTACATCGTCGATCTGCGCGACAACCCCGGGGGAGAACAACAAGCCGCCATAGCCGCGGCGAACGCATTCCTCGAAAACGGCGACATCGTGTCGATCCGCGGCCGCAAGACCGCCGACAACCATCGCTTTCGCGCCAAGGGCGGCGATCTCACCCATGGCAAGAAGATGGCTGCGCTGATCAACGGCGGCACAGCGTCGTTGGCCGAAGTCGTCGCCGGTGCACTGAAGGACAATCACCGCGCGACGCTGATCGGCACGCGCTCGTTCGGCGAGGGTTCCGTTGCGACCCTGATCCCGCTCGGCCCGGGCAAGGGCGCGCTTCGCCTGGCGACGGGACACTACCTGACGCCGTCGGGGGTCGTCATCGAGACCAACGGCATCTCGCCCGACGTTAACGCGCTTCAAGACCCTCCGGCGGATCTGAAGACCGATAGCAAGCCCGACGACAGCAAGCCGGACGATAGCAAGCAGCCGCCATTGCAGTCCTATATTCCGCCGGACCCGAAAGCCGACAAGGCGCTCACCGTCGCTTACGATCTGCTGCGCCAGTAGCTTCAGGGTTCCGGAGAGCCACGCCGCGGCGGCGGAGCAGTTCCAACATCTGCGTCGGCCTCCTCGCCCTTCTCAACTTGGGCGGCCAGCCTCGCCCAGCCCTGCGCCATGTTGAGCAAGGCAATTTTTCGGCCCGGTTCCGGTGTGGTCTGCGCGATTTCGGCGCAATAGGCAGAGTACAGCCGAAAACACGCGGCATTTTCGCTCGCAGTCATTCCCCGTTCCCGTACGTCAATTGACGTACGACCAAAGCCGAAGGGGGTCCGTTTGTTCCTGCCTTAATCCCATGGGCTGTGGGCGGACAGTCGGGGGGCACACGATGTCGCGGCTTGACGGATCGGAACAAAATGAGAACACTTGGCCGTCTGAGTCAACGCAAAGAGGCGACCATGGACCCGGACAAAAGAAGCGCGTGGCTGCGCAAGCTCGATGAAGAATGCCCCTATCAGGTGGTGCTGCCGCGAAAACAACTCGCCGACGACAGCGATATCCTGGACTTTCTGATGGCCTATGTCGGCAAGTTCGACATGTATGTCGAAGACGATTACGCGGCGTTCGTGCGCTACTGTTTCGAAGATCCACTCGACGCAGAAATCTTCAGAGCTCGCTTCGAGCCGAAGGCCGATCGTTTCAGGCTGGCGGGGTGAGCGCTCCTATTTTGGAGCGCGTCAGGCCCAGAAAATAGTGATTGCGAAAAAGCTGCCGGCATCTCATATCGAGTACGTATCACGCATTGTGTTCGCGGCCGGCTGAGCCGTTCGCGGACACGATTGCGCGATCGAACCGTCCGCGGCGAAAGCCCCCCAAAAGAAATCGTGATGCCATGGCAACTGCCGATCTGAGCCGTCCGTCAACGCTGGTCGCGCTCTTCAGAGGGGCGCTCGGACGATGCCCGCGATGCGGCCGAGGCCCGCTGCTGCACCGTTACCTCAAAATGGTCGATCGTTGCCCCGCATGCGGCGAACCTTACGGCCATTTTCGCACCGACGACGCCGCCCCGTGGCTGACGATCCTCGTCGTCGGCCATCTCACGGTGCCGGTGATCCTCATCGTCGAGGAGAACTTTCGGCTTCCGATCGAACTTGCACTCGCGATCTATTTGCCGCTGATCGCAGGACTGACATTGCTCCTCTTGCCGCGCTGCAAGGGAATCATGGCCGCGCTGTTGTGGGCGACGAAGGCGGAAGGTTCCGAAAAGATTTGAGACTTCGGGCGCGGCGGCGTGATTGTTGTGATCAGGCGTAATCGATTTGCGGAATCAATTCCGAGCAGGCGCCGACGGGGCTGCGCCGCCGCGGAAGAATGAAACGCTGCCGTCCTGAATCTTGATGAGCTGCTTGCCGTCCGCCGACAGCTTGTAAGGTCCGCGCCGGCCGAATGCCTCCCAGACGTGAGTGTATAATCCGTTCTCACAGGACCAGGTGCCCTTGCTGCTCGGGTGCGTGATCGTGCCGTCCGCATTGAACCGCGTATCATTCGCCCCGAACATGCCAGAGGCCCAGCTCGACCAGGTACCGACGATACTGCGGCAGGATTTGCCGCTTGTTGCTTGCTCTGGTTGAACCTTTGTGTGGGCTTGCTGCTGCTTCGCCTTGGGCGGCGGCGGCAGAGCCTGCACTGCGGGCGCACCGGAGATCGATTTATCCTTCAGGCCGACCTCGCCGCCTGCGCTTCCCGCTTGAACGAGCTGCGCGCCCGGCCGACGCAAACTGTGACCGGAATTGTCAGTTCCGGACGGCACGGACATTTGCTCCGTATTGCTTTGCTCGGCGTTCGCGATCGGAAGTAGTCCCCCGCAGATCGAAAATGTCAGCGCCACACCAAACGCCGCGTACCGAAGTCCCGATCGACTCCGAGCGACAACTTTCGTTGACGGATTTCCAGGTGTGCAAGGCATCGACGACTCCTGGTTACCGGCCTGGCGGTGGTTGAAGCCCGCAGGCGTTGACAGTTGCGATGACAAAGCGGCGACAGTCGCGACCGCGCCACTCACTCGATTCTTTGCGACACGAAAGCTTCGCAGTCCCGGAACGACCGCAACCTCACAGTACCCTTAGCCGCCGCATCGCACCTTCATTTGACGTTCAAAGATATCGTTTGGCAGCGCGGATTCCAATCGGGGACGGCGGCGGACGAATAGATCAATTCGGTATTTGCTATACAGCGCGGAAATCCACTCACTCCCGGGGTTAATTACCCGACAGGGTGCGGCTGGTTCCGTCGGCACAAGAAGCCGCGATAACGTGACAGCCTTTCCCATGCTTGCCGCATTCATCAAGGGCGGCCTGCCGAGCCTTTTGAATATCGTCACGCGACAGGATCGACCAAGCCCCTGCGGATGAAATTGCAAAAGCGCCGCACGATGTGCCGAAGAAGCTGAGTTCGGCCGCACAGGACACCGAGCCGCACTGCGCCCGCGCGCCCGCAACAGCGGTCTTGCGCGAGGTCTGGTCCCACGCCATGCCCCATTTGCCGGCGAACTTGTCATAGACGATGGCGCCCCAGGGCTTGAGGCCGCCGATGTCGCGCAGCCGATCGAGCAGCCCTTGCGTCACCTCACCTGTCGTCGCCAGTTTGCTTTGCGCCTCGAATTCTTTGATTGCGCCTTTCATGCCGGCGGCATCGGCCGAAGTCGGATCGAAATTCAATTCGTACAGTCTGTCGCGAACCTCGCCCAGCAGGACCGGATCGCTGATCACGATCTTCTGGTCGGGCGGTGCCAAGGGCTTGGCCACCGCGACCTTGAACTGGTCAAGCCTGATCTGGGCGATATCGGCGAAGGCACCGTTTGGATATCGCCGCAGATAGGCTTGGAACAATTGCGGGTTTCTGCTGTCCTTGATCGAATTCCAGAACGCAACCTCGACACTCTCGTCGCTCGGCCGCGCTGGAGCTGCCGCGCCGGGCGACAGCGGCTTGAAATAGAATTGGCCGGTCAGCGAGGAATTATCCCACGGCACTTGTTTGCGATCCGTCGTGGCGAGCACGTCGTTGCGCACGTTGATCATGATATCGCCAAGCGACAGTCCGGGCCGCTCGATTGTCTTGAGCAGTGCCGACGTAAACGGGCTGTTGCGGCCTTCGCCGTCGAGCGCGACGTTGCCGGGCTGGGTTGAAAATGCGATCAGCGTTCCGACCCCGGATTCGACCTGTGCGAGCCCCCGGCTGACCGATGCGGAACGCGTCCCCAGGCGCCTTGCCAGGTTCGCCGCCAGCGGATTATCCCGACAGGCATCGAGGAATATGATGTTGACGCGCGTGTCCGCTTCCATGCTCTTTAGAACAAGGTCGAGATCGATGGTGCCGAAATCGAGATCGCTGAGGCTTTCGATCTGGGCGTCGACCGGTACGAGGTAGTTCTTGCCGGCAACTTGCAAGCCGTGGCCGGCATAAAACAGCAACGCGGCGTCCGAACCGTCCAGCTTGTTGCTGAAGCTGCGAACAAGCCTCCGCATGCTTGAAAAGTCGACATCCAGCCCGCTGACCACGTCGAAGCCCAAGCGCTTCAATGCGGCTGCCATGTCGGTCGCATCGTTGACCGGATTTTTGAGCTGCGGCGCATTCTTGTAGGCCGAATTGCCAATGACCAGCGCGACACGCTTATCGGCAAGTGCTGGTCCGGTGATCGTCAGGTACAGCAAAGCAAAAAGAAGGAGCCAGGAATTCCGCTGCATGATGCTACGCATTGCCCAGCGCATGCCACGCCGCTTCCGCCTTCCGATGTAAGCCGTCATTGACCAAACCCGCCCGTCGATCTTGCCCCGCGCGCCAGGAGATACGATAGCACGGTTCATGACGGGTTGTGCGAGCAGGCTCACACACTTCGACAACCGTTTGCGACAGGCTTAAGAGTCACTTTGGCGTCCTAAACGTCTAAGCTCAAAGATCGCGCGAACGGCGCACAAGAAAGGCACACGATGGCTTTCATGAAAGGCGCCGCAAGGAGCAGAGTTTACTTCGGCGGCAGCTTCTGGCGCACTTTGTCGATGGCCGCCCAGGGATCGCGCCGAAAATGCTTTTTCAGATCGAGCACGGTGAATTCGTTGCTGCTCGTGGTGCGTGAAAGCTGCTCCCAGGTGACCGGCGCCGAGACCGCTGCGCCGGGCCGAGCGCGCGTCGAATAGGGCGCGACCGACGTCGCCTCGCGCGAGTTTCTGAAATAATCGATGAAAATTTTGCCCCTGCGCAGCGACTTCGTCATTTTGCCGACGTAACGCTGCGGGCTATCGGCGGCCATGGCAAGTGCGATGCGTTGCGCGAAGTCCTTGGCCGTATCCCAGTCGGCGCCTTTGATCGGCAGCACGACATGAACGCCCTTGCCGCCGGAAAGCTTCACGAAGCTCTCAAGCTTGAGCGCAGCGAGCCGGTCGCGCGTCTCGCGCGCGGCCTCGACGATCTCCCGCCAGGATACCCCCTCCCCCGGATCGAGATCGAACACGATGCGATCGCACATTTCGAGCGACCCGAGCCGCGAGCCGCGTGTATGAATTTCCAGAGCGCCCGACTGCGCGAGTTCGATGAGATCGTCGAGTTTTTCCACCGCGATGACGTCATGCTCCTTGCCGGCGACGGCATGGCGCAAGGCTGAGCTTTTAACGTTCGATGCGATGTGCTTCTGGAAAAAACATTGGCCCGCCGTGCCGTCCGGGCAGCGCACCAAAGCGAGCGGCCGGCCGACGACGTGCGGCGCCATCCAGTCCCAGACGCTGACGTAGTATTCGGCGAGATCTTCCTTGGTCACGCCGACATCGGCCCAATAGACCCGATCCGGATGGGTCAGATGGACGTTGCCGACATCCGCGCGCGTGCGCGCCTTGTCTTGCTTTTCGCGCGCAGCGTCGGGTTTCGAGGCCTTCGATTGCGGCGGGTCGGCCTTGCGCGCGGCCTTGGTCGACTTCCGCACCGCCTGACGTTGCGCCATCGCGGCGGGTGATGCCGCCGCCGGTACCTCGCGGACGACCTCTCGTGCCGGCTTGTCTTCGCGCAGCCCCTTGAATGAAGCCTGCCGCAATAGGTTGCCGTGGGTCACGCCGCGAAAGTCGGCCTCGATCACCATCTGCGGCTTGACCCAGATGACATCCTTGCGGCGCTCATCGGGCGGCAGCGCGACGGACGGCCGATCGGTTCTCAATTTTTCCAGCCGCTGCCACAGATCATGCGCGGTCTTGTGGGTATAGCCGGTGCCGACGCGGCCGGCGTAGCGAAGCGCGCCGTTTTCGTGGACTGCGACCGTCAACGCGCCGACGGCGTTGCGCTGCGCGGTCGCCGGACTGTAGCCGGCGACGACGAACTCCTGACGGTCGTGGCACTTCACCTTGATGAAATTCTCGGTGCGGCCGGAGCGGTAAGGCGCATCGCGTCGCTTCGATACGATGCCTTCAAGGTTCATCTTGCTGGCATGCCTGAAGACGACCGGACCGTCCTCATCGAAATACTCAGCGTAGCGAAGCGGACCGGATTTTCTGTTGGACCGCAACAATCTTTCCAGCGCCGCTTTGCGAACGATGAGCGGCTCTCCCGTCAGATCGCTGCCGTCGAGATACAGAAGATCGAAGACATAATAGACGAGGCGGTCCAGGTGGCCTTCCTTGAGGTCGGTCTGCAACAACGAGAAGCTCGAGACGCCGTTGTCGTCTTCGACCACCAGCTCGCCGTCGAGCAGCGCGGTCCCGGCATCGAGCGCCGCCACCGCGTCGGCGATCGGCTTGAAGCGGTGCGTCCAATCCTGCCGATTACGCGTGAGCAAGCGCACTTTACCGTGATCGAGCCGTGCCTCGATGCGATAGCCGTCGAACTTGATCTCATGCAGCCAGTCGGCGCCACTCGGTGCGGTGGCATGCAGCGTCGCGAGAGCGGGCGAGACGAAGTCGGGCAGGCGCGCGCGGCGGCCGCCCGGGCTCTTGCGTCCGGCACTTTTCGTGGCGGTGGCTTTTGCTCGCGGGCGCGGTTTCCCCGCAGGCTTGCTCACCGGCTTGGTCGCCGGCTTTGTTTGTTTGGTTGCCGCTCTGGCGACCGACGGGGCGCCGCCATTTTTCCCGGTGCGATTGCTGTGCCAGACGCGTTTCTTGCCCTTGCCTTCGGCGATCTCCTCGATCGAGCGGCCGGTCGCAACCGACAGCGGTTCTTCGTCGAGAATGTCCTTGTCACGCGATCCGCGGGCTTCCTCATCGTTGCCTTTGATGAGAAGCCAGTTGTCGCGGTTCTCGCCGGAGCGGCGGCGCATGCGCACAAGGTGCCAGCGGCCATGCAGTTTTTCTCCTTCGAGTTCGAAATCGAGATGCCCCTTGGCCAATCCCTTGTGCGGATCGCCGTCCGGTGACCAGTGTCCGCGATCCCAGATCATCACGGTGCCGCCGCCATACTCGCCCTGCGGAATGGTGCCTTCGAACGTGTTGTAGTCGATCGGATGATCCTCAACCTGGACGGCGAGGCGCTTTTCGTTCGGATCAAGGCTCGGGCCGCGCGTCACCGCCCAGCTTTTCATCACGCCGTCGAGTTCGAGCCGCAAATCATAGTGCAGCCGACGCGCGGCATGTTTCTGAATGACGTAGCGGTCGCCGCCGCGCCGTCCCTTGTGCCCGCGTGGCTCAGGGGTGACGGAGAATTTTCTTTTCTTGCGGTAGACTTCGAGCGCCACGTTGCGTCAGCTCGCGCGTTTGAGACGTTTCGGCTTGCCCGCGGCGCGTTTGCGCGGCGCCGCCGCGGAGCGCGCTGCGCGACTTTTGCCGCCGCGACGCGACGGCCCCTCGCCATCCTGCTCGGCGCGCACCGAACGGCGCAATGCGTCCATGAGGTTGATGACGTTGCTCGGCTTCGGCGGCGCCGCAGGCGGCGCCTTGCCGGCCTGCTTCGCCTTGATCAGCGCCTTCAGCGCATCCTCATAGCGGTCGGAAAACTTCGCCGGGTCGAAATGCGCGCGCTTGGTCTTGAGAATGTGCTCGGCGAGTTCGAGCATGTCCTTTGGAACCTTGGCGTCTTCGATATCGGCGAAATAGCTCTTCGGGTCGCGGACCTCATCGTGCTCGCGCAAGGCTGTGGCTTTGATCCCTTTCCCGAGCGGCTCGAGCATCAGCAGGCGCTCATGGCCGTGGAGCACGACCCGCGCCAGCCCGACCAGTTCTGTCGACCGCATGGCGTCGCGAATGACGGTGAAGGCTTCGACACCCACTTTATCGTCGGGCGCGAGATAAAACGGCTCATCGAGGTAAATTTCGTCGACTTCCTTGCGCGGCACGAACGATTCGATGTCGATCGTGTGGGTACTCTCGAGCGCAACCTCGTCAAGCTCTTCGGGTTCCAGCAGGACGTAACCGCCGTCAGCGGTTTTGTACCCTTTGACGCGGTCCTCCTCGGGAACATCTTCCCCGGTCTCGGAGTCAATTTGGCGGTAGCGTATGCGGTTGCCCGTTTCGCGGTTGATGATGTTGAACCGGACACGCTCCCGGGTCGAAGTAGCCGGATAAAGCGCGATACCGCATGAGACCAGGGACAGTTTCAAATAGCCTTTCCAATTCGCCCGCGGTGCCATGGCGCTGCTCCATACGCTACATACATCAAGGCGATAGAGAGCCTACGGGTTCCCGGGCCGAGGTTCCAGGCAAATTGCCTCCCCGCCGGGAATGGTATAAAGACCGCTAAATTTTGCGTGTGCCGGGGTACTTGGTCGCGCACTAGACCCAATAAAAGCCGTTAGGCCGACAATAAAGGAACCATAGAGTGACCGTTCCGTCAAAGACCCCTTTGCTCGACCTCATTAAGACCCCAGACGACCTCCGGCGCCTCGAACCGACCCAATTGCGGCAAGTCGCAGACGAATTGCGTACGGAGACGATCGACGCTGTTGCCTCAACCGGAGGCCATCTCGGCGCGGGTCTCGGCGTGATCGAACTGACGGTTGCGCTCCATTATGTCTTCGACACGCCGGCGGACCGGCTCATCTGGGACGTCGGCCATCAGGCCTACCCGCACAAGATCCTCACCGGCCGCCGCGACCGCATTCGCACCCTTCGCCAGGGCGGCGGTCTATCCGGTTTCACCAAGCGCGCCGAGAGCGAATTCGATCCGTTCGGCGCCGCGCATTCCTCGACGTCGATCTCTGCCGGCCTCGGCATGGCGGTCGCGCGCGATCTGCAGGATAAACAAAACAACGTCATCGCCGTCATCGGCGACGGCGCGATGTCGGCCGGCATGGCGTACGAAGCCATGAACAATGCCGGCGCGATGAATTCGCGTCTCATCGTCGTGCTCAACGACAATGACATGTCGATCGCGCCGCCGGTCGGCGCGCTGTCGGCCTATCTCGCCCGTCGCGTCTCCGGGCGCGGCTATCACAGCCTGCGCAAGCTCGTGCGCCGGGTCGCCAAGCACATGCCGACCAAAATGCTCGAGCAGCGCGCCATGGCGATGGAAGAATACGCACGCGGCCTGGTCACCGGCGGCACACTGTTCGACGAGCTCGGCTTCTTCTATGTCGGCCCGATCGACGGCCACAATATCGATCATCTCTTGCCGGTGCTGAAGAATGTGCGCGACGCCAAGAACGGGCCGATCCTCGTTCACGTCGTCACGCAAAAAGGCAAAGGTTACGAGCCGGCGGAAAAATCCGCGGACAAATACCACGGCGTCGTCAAGTTCGATGTCGCGACCGGCGCGCAGCAGAAATCGAAGCCGGCTGCGCCCGCCTATCAAAAGGTGTTTGGCGAGAGCCTGATTAAGGAAGCACGCAAGGACGACAAGATCGTCGCCATCACCGCGGCGATGCCGTCGGGCACCGGCGTCGACCTCTTCCAGAAGGAATTTCCGAACCGGACCTTCGACGTCGGCATTGCCGAACAGCACGGCATCACTTTCGCAGCAGGCCTTGCGACCGAAGGCTTCAAGCCGTTCGCGACCATCTACTCGACGTTTTTGCAACGCGCCTACGATCAGGTCGTGCACGACGTCGCCATCCAGCGCCTGCCCGTCCGCTTCGCCATGGACCGCGCCGGACTTGTCGGCGCCGACGGACCGACGCACGCCGGCGCCTTCGATATCGCCTATCTCGGCTGCCTGCCGAATTTCGTGCTGATGGCGGCCGCCGATGAAGCCGAACTGGTGCACATGGTGGCGACGGCCGTGGCGATCGACGATCGGCCATCAGCGCTGCGCTACCCGCGCGGCGAGGGCCTCGGCGTGCCCCTGCCCGAAGAGGGTAAGCCACTTGAGATCGGCAAGGGCCGCATTTTGCGCGAAGGCACGAAAGTTGCGCTGTTCTCGTACGGCGCACGGATGGGCGAATGCCTCAAGGCGGCCGACGAATTGGGCGCGCAAGGGCTGTCGACGACGGTTGCCGATGCACGGTTCGCAAAGCCGCTCGATGTCGACATGCTGCTTCGCCTTGCGCGCGAGCACGAGGTGCTGCTGACCATCGAGGAAGGCTCGATTGGCGGCTTCGGCTCTTTCGTGATGCAGACGCTTGCCGAGCACGGCGTTCTCGACCGCGGCCTGAAAGTCCGTTCGATGGTGTTGCCGGACATCTTCATCGATCAGGACTCGCCCAACGCCATGTACGCCAAGGCAGGTCTCGACACCAAAGGCATCGTCGCCAAGGCGTTCGAGGCGCTCGGGCAGAACATGCGCGGCGAGACCATCAAGCTGGTCCGGTCGTAAAGCACACCGAGACCGGCGACTGAAATCCCGCTCAGTCCCGCGCAAGCGGAAGTCCAGCGAAAATGATAATGTCGCGGTGAACGTTCGCTGGGTCCCCGCCGTCGCGGGGACGAGTGGACGGGAATGGCCGCCATGACCACGCGCCAACGCGCCGATCGCCTCCTGGTCGCGCGCGGCCTGTTTGAGAGCCGCGCCCGCGCGCAGGCCGCCATTGCGGCCGGACGCGTCACCGCCGACGGCATCCCGGTGCGCAAGGCGTCGGAGGAAATCTCTCCGGCGGCGTCGATCGTGGCCGAGCCCGAGCACCCCTACGTCTCGCGCGGCGGGGTCAAGCTCGCTGCGGCCCTCGATCATTTTCAGATCGATGTCGCCGGCCGAACCTGTCTCGATGTGGGCGCATCGACCGGCGGTTTCACCGAGGTGCTGCTGGCGCGCGGCGCGCGGCGCGTCTACGCCATCGACGTCGGGCGCAACCAGTTGCATCCGCGCCTGCGCGGCCGCAACGACATTGTGTCGATGGAAGAAACCGACATCCGCACGCTCGACCTGGCGCGATTGTCCGAACAGCCCGACCTCGCGACCGTCGACGTGAGCTTTATTTCGCTGCAACGCGTGCTGCCGGCGATCGGCAAGCTCCTGAAAGATCGCGCCACCGTCGTGGCGCTGATCAAGCCGCAATTCGAAGCGCAACGCCGCGATATCAAGAAAGGCATCGTGCGTGATGCCGCCGTGCACACCGCGATTTGCGACAACATTGCCGGCTTTCTGACATCGCTTGGCTGGCGCGTCGGCGGCGTCGTCGCTTCTGCGATCCTCGGCGGCGACGGCAATCGCGAATTCTTCATCGAGGCCAGCCGTGGTTGAACGTCGTGGTTGAGCGGCTCGCGATTGACCGGCTCGGCCATCGCGGCGACGGCATTGCCGATGGTCCGAGCGGGCCGATCTATGTCCCCGGCTCGCTGCCGGGCGAGATCGTCGAGGTGGAGAGCGTGGTCGGTCATCCCGACCGCCGTCACGTTCTGACCATCGAAAAGGCGAGCGCGGATCGGATCGCGCCAATCTGCCCGCATTTCGGAGTGTGCGGCGGCTGCGCCGTGCAGCACTGGGACCACTCGCACTATCGCGCGTGGAAACGCGATCTCGTCGTCATGGCGTTGCGGCAGGCCGGCATCGAGGCGCCAGTCGGCGACCTGATCGACGCCCACGGCGAAGGCCGCCGCCGCGTCGTTTTCCACGCCAGGCGGGGCACGCACGATGTGCTGGAGGTCGGCTTCGCGGCAGCGCGCGCGCATCACGTGATCTCGATTGACCGCTGTCCGGTCTTGGCCAAAAGCCTCGATGGCGCGCTCAAGGCCGCCTGGGCGATCGCCGAAACGCTTGGTCCGGTGGACAAGCCGCTGGACATACAGGCGACCGCGACGGATGCGGGTCTCGACGTCGACGTGCGCGGCTCGGGCACGCTGAAACCGCCGATGACGTCGGCGCTGGCCGGCGTTGCCGCGGCGCACCGACTTGCGCGATTGACGCGGCACGGCGAACTCATCGCACAGCAGCGGACCCCGACGGTGCGGATTGGTTCGGCCGTCGTGTCATTGCCGCCCGCCGCATTCTTGCAGTCGACGGCCGAAGGCGAAGCCGTATTGGCACGTTCAGTGCTCCAATCATGCGGCGGCGCCGGCCTGGTCGCGGACCTGTTCGCCGGCATCGGGCCATTCGCGCTGCGGCTCGCCGAACGCGCGCGAGTTTTTGCCGCCGATGGCAATGACGCGGCCATCGCTGCGCTGCGACGCGCCGCGGCAAGCACGCCCGGCCTGAAGCCGATCGAAGCGGAAACGCGCGATCTGTTTCGCCGCCCGCTTGTCGCGAGCGAACTCAAACGCTTCGACGCCGCGGTTTTCGATCCGCCGCGGCAGGGCGCCGAGGCGCAATCGCGCGAACTCTCCACAAGCGCCGTACCGGTGATCGTCGCGGTGTCGTGCAATCCGGGGACCTTTGCCCGCGACACCGCCCACCTCCTTCGCGGCGGCTACCGTCTCACGGCCGTAACACCGGTCGACCAATTTCGTTACTCAGCGCACGTCGAAATCGTCGCGCGGCTGGAGAAATGATGATCCGATCAAAAACGGACGCGGTCAGCGCTCCGGGCCCGACAAGCTTAAGTCGCGTTCGGCGCGGAATACGTTGCTATAGAGGCTTGAGATCCATTGCCGTCCGCTCGATGTGACATTGAGATAGCGAATGGCCGTCTGGATATGCGGTGAAACGCTGTTCCAGTAGAATTGCGGATACAAATTCGTCAGATCGGCCGGCGATGTATAGCCGAGTTGTTTGTTCATGCCGACTTCTTCGAACTCGTAATAGAGTGCATTGGCCTTTCTCAGATAATGCGGATCGCCGAGCTGGCCGATGAGGTCGGCCGCCCTTACCAGCAAGCCTTCTTCATTGTCATGATCGTCCGTCTCAATGATGGATGACGGAAACCGGGTGAATTCGATCGCACGGGCGACCCGCGCGGCGTCCAGGAGATCGATCGTGCCCATGCGATCCATCACAAATAGTTTCGAGCGGTCGACATGATAGGGCAACAGCGCAGCATCGGATGAGCCGCGCGGCAGCTTCATTCTGCCGCCTTTCGCATCGATGACGTAACCGTCGGCGCCGTCACCTTTGAGGATGCCGCGCACATAGCCGATGTCATGCAGCAGACAAGCAACGATGAGATGCGCGTAATCGCTCGGTGACGTCGGCGTCAGAAGCGCCCGGCCCTTCATGATGTCGTAACCGACCAGCGTTACGAGCATCGTATGCTCGACGTTATGATAAAGAGCGTCGCTGTTGCCGATGCATTCGAGAGACAGCCGTGCGACCGACGGAATGAGTTCGGTCAACGCCGCCTGCGTCGTCCCGAACCTGCGGCTCATGTGGGTCGATAAAAAACTTCCCAGTGCCTCGGCCGCCAGTTCGGGAACGGTAATCATGCCATGCCCCCATTCCAGCGGAAAAATGCCACCGCAATGCCTGGTTTTGCAATATCAAGCGCAGCCATTTGGCATCTATTTTTTTGGGTGTACCGTGGCGGTATCAGCTTGACCCCTACGATAAGTTGTTTCGTTGACGAGCGATGGTGGCGGCGACCTGAACAGCCTCGCGGGAGATACTCCGAAGCAATCCGGTGACGGAATTGTTAAATCCTACAAAATAAATCGTCGAATCCGGGGCCTTTTCGTCCGCCCTTCCAGCATTGGGAGTTTTGATGTCGCCCGCATCGAGAAAGCTCGGATAGCTGGGGCGATATCCGGTGGCAAAGATGATGGCTTCGAATTGGCCTTTGCTTCCTCCATCGAAGATAGCGCCATCCTCCGTCATCTCGGATATGCCCGGTACGATCTTGATCGCGCCTTCTGAGATCTTACGAACCGTGCCGATATCCAGGACCGGAATTTTGCCGGAACTGGCCGACTGTTGCAGAATGCCTTGCGCCGGGCGTCTGATGCCGTACTTCGAGAGGTCGCCAAGCGCCAAATCGAGAAGCAACGGATAGAGCGCGTCATTGGCTTTGTCAGGAAGAATTTTAGTTGTGAGGATGGCGACAATCTGGATGGGCACGCCGAAAAGGTCGCGCGGGACGATGTGAACGCCGTCGCGCAGCGCAATAGTCGGCCGCGCGCCGCCGTCAGATAAATCGAGAGCAACCTCCGCGCCGGTATTGCCCATTCCCACTACCAGGACGGATTGGCCGGCAAATGGCTCGGCGTTGAAATAATCCACGCTGTGAATGACCTTGCCGCGAAATTTCTCTATTCCGGGAACGGCCGGAATCACTGGCTCGGCATTGATTCCAGAGGCGATCACGACATGCCGGGCGCGTATCGACGATGAGGTGCCTTCGACAATCCACTCTTGTCCATCGCGGCGGACGGAGCGCACGGTCTCGCCAAAGCGGGGGCACAAATCGAATTTCGCCGCATAACCGTCCAAATATTCGGTCATCAGGTTTCTGGGCACATAGCGGGGATAATCCTTTGGGAAAGGCACGTAGGGCAAAGACGAGAACTGCTTGACGGTATGTAAATGCAGTCGCCGGTAGTGCCGGCGCCACGACGGTGCAACCTGATGGTCCTTTTCCAGGATGATAAAGTTCAAACCGGTCTTTCTCAGACACGCACCGACCGCCAGCCCTGCGGGACCGGCGCCAATAACGGCAACGTCAGTCGCTTCTGCCACTCGCTGCCTCCAACTGCCCTCCTCTGCCCCCTCCCAAATATATCAGGTGCCTGAGTTGAGCGTGCCATAGAGCCGCGCATCTCGAAACCAGCTTCAGGGTGCCCCGGCAAATCGGTACGATCCATAAGGCGCGGGCTACAGTCTCGCGACGCCTTGATCGAGAACTTGGCAATGTCCGGCGCCCGCTTCGATCGATTGTTAGCTTCGGCTGGACTTCTGAACCGCCGCACGAGTTCAAATCCATCAGCAGGCGCACGCCATCTTGGCCGGCAGGACGACTGACGCCATATAACCGACCATCAATCGTCGTGGCTAACGCTGAGGCGCTCCGACGCGGCGTCGGGATTCTGACGCCCGTGCAATCGACAGCCTGGAATCGACATCTTCGCTGGCAATCCCAAAGCCTCCGCATTAAGAAACGGCTCCTCCCTCAGGCCTTTCCCATCCCCAGGCGCCCCAAACATGCTGCAAATCGACAATCTCGTCTTCGACGCGTGGGGGCGGCGATTCTTCAATCAGGCGAGTGTGACCATTCCGGCTGGCACAAAGGTCGGATTGGTCGGCCGCAATGGAATCGGCAAATCGACCCTGTTCAAGCTCATTCTGGGCGATCTTGTGCCGCTCGAGGGCGAAATCCTCCTGCCGAAGGCGGCCAGGATCGGCTCGGTCGACCAGGAACATCCCGCCACTCCCGTCACGCTCCTGGACACGATTTTGGCGGCCGACACGCAGCGCGAAGCGTTGCATGCCGAACTGGAGGTCGCCGAACCTGAACATCTCGCCGAAATATATCAGAGGCTGAACGCGATCGACGCCGATCGGGCGCCGGCGCGGGCAGCCGAAATCCTCAGCGGGCTCGGCTTCTCCAATGCCGATCTCAGCCGTCCGATGGCGGAATTCTCAGGCGGCTGGCGCATGCGCGTGGCGCTCGCCGCGGCTCTGTTCGCACAGCCTGAGCTTCTCCTTTTGGACGAACCGACCAACTACCTCGACCTCGAGGGCGCGCTGTGGCTTGAAGCGCGGCTCAAGAAATATCCGAACACTGCCGTGATCATCAGCCATGACCGCGAGCTACTGAACAATTCGGTCGATGCCATCCTGCATTTGAGCGAGGGCAAGCTTGATCTCTACACCGGCGGCTACGATGCTTTCGAGCGGTTGCGCGCTGAGAAGACACGGCTGCAATCGGCGACCAGAGCCAAGCAGGAAGCCGAGCGAGCCCATCTGCAGAAGTTCATCGATCGGTTTCGGGCAAAGGCCAGCAAGGCGACGCAGGCGCAATCTCGGATCAAGCGGCTCGCCAAACTCGAGCCGATCGCCGAGACGATCGAGCAGCGCGTGGCGCCGTTCACGCTGCCCTCGCCGGCCCGTCCGCTCGCTCCGCCGCTGTTGCAGCTCGAGGGCGCGTCGGTCGGGTACGACAAGACGCCGGTTCTGCGTAACCTCAATCTCCGACTGGACGTCGACGATCGGATCGGACTCCTCGGCGTCAACGGTGCCGGCAAATCGACGTTCGCCAAGATGATCGCCGGCGCGCTGCCGTTGCAAACAGGACAGATGAAGCGAGACAGCCGCATCAAAGTCGGCTGGTTTCATCAGCATCAGATCGAGGCGCTCGATCCGGACGATACGCCGCTGGATATTCTGCGCCGTGAACGGCCCGACGACAGCGAGTCCTCCCGCCGCTCGCGGCTTGCGCAGTTCGGCCTCTCGTTCGACAAGCAGGACACCACGATCGCCAATCTCTCCGGCGGCGAACGCGCGCGGCTGCTGCTCAACCTTGTTGCCATGGCGGCGCCGCACCTCTTGATCCTTGACGAACCGACCAATCATCTCGACATCGACAGCCGCCGCGCGCTGCTCGATGCGCTCAACGACTACGAGGGTGCGGTCATCCTTATCACTCACGACCGGTCGCTGATCGAACTGGTCAGTGACCGGCTGTGGCTGACCGCCGATGGGCACATCAAACCCTTCGCCGGCGACATGGACGATTACGCCCGCTTCGTCCTGGAACGCGCCAAGGCGGGGACAAGGGCGCCTTCACAGAACGGCGATCGTCCTGACGCTTCGCAATCTTCCGCGCGGAGAGCCGAGTTGGCCGAGCCCGATGCAGTACTAAAGTCGAAGGAAGAGGCGGCTCGCGACGCCCGCTACGCTGCCAAGAAAGCGGCAAAGAAAAAGCGGCGACGGGGCTATTAGAAACCCAGCCCTGGCGCAGCGGCGAATTTGTATCTAAATTCGCGCGATGGCTGGCCGTCCCTGCAAACCCGGCGCGGATTTGAAATCGCTCTGGCAGCGACTGCTGCCGGGGACGCCATTCCCGGCGTGCGGTTCACCGCCGGATGACGATCCTGTTTCAGAAGACCCTCCGAGTGGCTTGACAGGACGGGACACCGTGCCCGCGGACGATAAGCCTCGAGGCCGGAGCCAAGCTTGAGCTTGGCTGCTCGATATTCGTCTCGACGGCGCGCTGTGACGCGAGTTGGAACTGCAAGAGCCGAGCAGCATTATCTTCCCCGAGGAGAAGCTTTCGTATGAACGGCTCAGACCTGCTCGAAGCGCTGCCTGTAGCCGTCTATACGACCGACGCCGAAGGGCGAATCACCTTTTTTAACCAAGCCGCTGCGGATTTGTGGGGCCACCGGCCCAAACTTGGAACTGATTACTGGTGCGGATCTTGGCGTCTCTATTGGCCGGACGGTCGCCCTCTCCCGCACGATCAGTGTCCCATGGCAATTACACTCAGGGAGGGCCGGCCGGTCCGCGGCATCGAGGCCGTCGCTGAGCGACCGGATGGCACCAGAGTGCGTTTCCTGCCCTGTCCGACCCCGTTGCGCGATGCCGACGGGCGGTTGACGGGAGCGATCAACCTCATGATCGACGTTACCGACCGGCACCAAAATGAGCTGGAATCGGCGCGTTTAGCCGCGATCGTGACATCAACCGACGACGCGATCATCAGCAAGTCTCTCAATGGCGAAATCGCGTCCTGGAATGACGGCGCCAGCCGCATCTTCGGCTATGAAGCAGACGAAATGATCGGCCAGTCGATCATGCGGATCATCCCGCCAGAATTACAAGACGAAGAAAGGCAAATTCTGGCGCGTTTGGGACAAGGCGAGCATATCCGCCATTACGAGACGGTGCGTGTCACCAAGGATGGCCAGCGCGTCAACATCGCGCTGACCGTGTCGCCATTGCGCGACAAGAGCGGAACCATCGTCGGTGCGTCGAAAGTTGCTCGCGACATCACGGAGCGCAAGCGCGGCGAAGAACTTCAGCGTCTGCTCATCGACGAGCTGAATCACCGTGTCAAAAATACGCTTGCCACGATTCAGGCGATCGCCAGCCAGTCATTGCGCCGGGCCAAGAGCCCATCCGACTTCGTGTCGAGCTTCAGCGGCCGTGTTCAGGCTCTGGCTCGCGCCCATGACCTGCTTGTCCAGACCAAAATGCAGGGCGCCGAACTCGGCGGCCTTATCCACGATCAGGTTTTGCTTCGTGGAAACGATGACGCTCGTATTGAAACGTCCGGCCCGACGCTGCACCTTGATGCACAGTCCGCGGTCCATTTGGCTCTGGTGCTGCACGAACTCGCAACGAACGCGCGTAAATACGGCGCGTTGTCGGTCCCGAATGGGCGCTTGGGCATCAAATGGCGATTAGAGACGCAAGGCGGACGCCGTCTGATTCTTGATTGGAGGGAAAGTGGCGGACCGAAGGTCGTCGCTCCCCAGGAGCGGGGATTCGGCAGTACGCTGATCGAGAGAACGTTGCAGTCACACGCCGGTCAAGTCATCGTTCGCTATGAGACTGAAGGCGTTTTCTGCAAGATCAGCATGCCGCTTCGGGAGCCGACTTTTGCCGACGGCCCGCGGCGCGCTTCGCCAAACGAACAGAACTCGATCCCCATTGGTCCAACAGCAACCCGAGTGGTCGAAAATTCACGGCAAGCGCGTCATCATTATCGAGGACGAGCCGCTTGTTGCAATGGATGCGGCTTCCGGTTTGACGGCCGTCGGCTGCGACGTTGTCGGTTCCGCTGGAACGATCGACCAAGCTAGAAAGCTCATAGCAAGCGCCGAATGCGATGCTGCAATCCTTGACGTCAATCTCGCCGGCGAGCCGATTGACGAACTCGCCGCGGCATTGACGCAAAAGAACGTTCCATTTGTATTTGTCACGGGTTACGGACGCAGTGTCCTGCCGCGCGGCTTTCGCGACGGGCTCATGCTGAACAAGCCGTTCAGTCACGATCAGCTGGTCGCGGCGGTCGAACTCTTGCTCTATCGGGCGCCTGACGTTGTCCGTTTGCGGGAGAAAAAGCTCTGATCGCGCAGACGAGCGCCCCACAAGAAATATTGATGGCTGAGGGCTGCGGCTGGGCGCAGACGCCGGCACCAAGGCGATTGCTCCCGCCGCCCTCATTGCAGGATTTCAGCGCGACCTTCGGCCGGAAAATCTTGATCTGGGTTCAGCCCGCATGACGCCAGAGCCCATTGGCTTTGCCGGCGGCTTTACCGGCCCTGGGCGTCATCGCGAAGACCGGCCGTGAGGCCTGCAGCCAACGCATTGCTCTGAACGCCGGTACGCTGACCGTATCGAGAGGTTATTACGCGTCGGCTGCGGGATGCTATTGTCCGGTTGAATACGAGTTTTCACCGAGGCGCATGTCACCCGAGGCCAAGCCCAAAGTCGTCGCCATGATCGTCGCATCGGCGATCATCATGCAGCAGATCGACTCCACCGTGGTCACCACGGCGCTGCCGCAGATGGCAATTTCGCTCAACACCGATCCGGTGCGGCTCAGCGTGGCGGTCACAGCCTATCTTCTGGCGCTGGCGGTGTTCGTGCCGATCAGCGGCTGGATGGCGGATCGCTACGGCGGGCGCACCATTTTCCGTGCCGCCATCGCGCTGTTCACGCTCGGCTCGGTGCTGTGCGGGCTCTCCGGCAATGTGGTCGAACTGACCGCAGCGCGGGTGCTGCAAGGTCTCGGCGGCGCCATGATGGTCCCGGTCGGGCGGCTCGTGCTGTTCCGCAGCGTCGAGAAAACGCAGCTCATCGGCACCATGGCCTATCTGCAGGTGCCGGCGCAGCTCGGTCCGGTGCTCGGACCGCCGATCGGCGGCTTCATTACCACGTACTTCTCCTGGCGCTGGATTTTCCTCGTCAACGTGCCGCTCGGCATTCTCGGCATCCTGCTGGTGACGCTGTTCTTCGACAATCCGAAGGAGGAGACGCAGCGTCCGATGGACTGGATCGGCTTTGTGCTCACCGGCGCCGCCTTGTTCTGCATCATGTACGGCATCGAGGCGATCGGCCGTGGCCGCAGCGAGCCTCTTCAAATGGTGGTGTTGCTGGTCCTTGGTTTCGTCCTGGGCACAATGGCGTTGCGCCATCTGTGGCGTTCCGAGCACCCCTTGCTCGACCTTTCGATCTTTCGCATCCAGACGTTTTCAGCGAGCATTTACGGCGGTTCGCTGTTCCGCGCCGGCGCGGGAACGCTGGTTTTTCTGCTGCCGCTCCTGCTTCAAGTCGTGTTCGGCTGTCGGCGGCGGCCTCGGGCAGCATTACCTTTGCGACGGCCGTCGGCTCGATGTCGATGAAAGTCACGGCGCGGCCCATCCTCAAACTGTTTGGCTTTCGCAAAGTCATCGTCGTCGACAGCGTCATCAGCGCAGCGACCATTCTGATGTGCGCGTTCTTCACGGTGGCAACGCCGGTGGTTCTGATCTTCGTGCTGCTGCTGATCGCCGGCTTCTTTCAGTCGCTCCAGTTCACCGCGACACAGGCGATGACCTATGCGGACGTGAAGCAGCCGCAAATGAGCACGGCAACCAGTATCGCCAGCATGAGCCAACAATTGAGCCGCGGCTTCGGCATTTCGGTCGTGGCGCTGCTGCTGCATTTCTCGCTTGTCTGGCGCGGCGGCTCAACGCTGAGCGGTTTCGACTTCCTGGTCGCGTTTGGCGGCGCCGCAACACTCGCGCTGCTCTGCCTGCCCTTTGGCTGGATTTTGCCCCACGATGCGGCAGCGGAGGTCAGCGGCCACAAGCCGAAACCGACGCAGGCGTGAAGCGCGCTATTTCCGGCGCCGGCCGGCTGCATGCGCTGGCGGTGACAACCGCGACGCGAATGAAGGCTCTGCCGGACGTGCCAACCGTGAGCGATTTCGTGCCGGGCTATGAGGCGAGCAATGTCAACGGCGTCGGTGTACCGTGGGCACAGGTCGTCAAGAGTGCGGGCCTCAAACCGGGCTGATTCCTCAAATTCTCATTGCGCAAAGCGTTCCCTTCCCTGAATCTCTCCGGACGGGAACGGAAGGGGAGATCGCAAGCCATGTGCAGCCGAGCAGGAACGAAGCCAGTCTTGTCAGCCGTCTCGCTGGCAGGCTCACTGATGGCCTTGTTCTTGGCCTTGCCAATCGCGGGCGCGGCTGCGCAAACGCCGGCGGAGTTCTACCAGGGCAAGCACATCGAGATCGACATCAACTCCAGCGTCGGCGGCGGCTATGACCTCTATGCGCGCCTGCTGTCCCGGCACCTCAGCAAACATATTCCCGGCAATCCGACGATCGTGCCGAAGAATATGGAGGGTGCGAGCGGGATGCGGCTTGCCAACTGGCTCTATAGCGCCGCGCCGAAAGACGGCACCGTGATCGGCGCGACGAGCCGCGCCACCGCATTCGAGCCGCTTCTGGGCAACAAGGCCGCGCAATACGACGGCACCAAGTTCATCTTCATCGGCAGCGCCAACGACGAAGTCAGCGTGTGCGTCTCCTGGCACACATCGGGCGTCGCAACGTGGCAGGACGCTCTTGAGAAGCAGCTTGTGGTCGGCGCGTCCGGCGGCATCGCCGACGACACCTATCAATTCCCCTCGCTGCTCAACAACATGTTCGGCGCCAAGTTCAAGATCGTCGGCGGCTATCCGGGCGGCAACGAGATCAACCTCGCCATGGAGCGCGGCGAAGTGCAGGGGCGTTGCGGCATACCGTGGTCGACCGTCAAGGCCACCCGCCGCGATTGGATCGACGAGAAGAAGGTCAGTTTCCTGATGCAATTCTCGCTCGCCAAGCATCCCGATCTGCCGAATGTGCCGCTGGTGACCGATCTCGCCAAAACCGACGAGCAGCAGCAGATTCTCAAGCTGATCTTTGGCCGCCAGGTAATGGGGCGGCCGTTCGCTTTGCCGCCGGGCGTGCCACAGGATCGCGTCGAGGCGCTGCGCAAGGCGTTCATGGAGACGATGGCGGACAAGGACCTGCTGGCCGAGGCGGCCACGATGAAACTCGAGGTCAAGGCGGTGTCCGGCGAAAAGATCGAGGATCTCGTCGACGGTATCTACAAGTCCACCTCACCTGAGGTCGCCCACAAGGCGATCGCAATGCTCAAATAGGCGACTAGCGACGAACGAGGGAGTGCAGGATGGCCGAGAAGAAGGTGCCATATCAGGTCAACGGCAGGCCGTTCGAGGGCATGATCGTCCACGACGACAGTGTGAAGTCGAAACGTCCGGCCATCTTCATGCAGCCCGACTGGAAAGGAGTCTGCGCCGACACCGTTGCGCAAGCGCGCGCCGTCGCCGGCAAAGACTACGTCGTGCTCATGGCGGACATGTTCGGCACCGGTTACGGCGATAAGCCCAAAACGCGCGAAGAGCTCGCTGCCGGCATGCAGGCCGTGCACAAGGATCTTCCCTTCACCCTCGCCTGCGGTGCTACGGCCTACGACAAGCTCGTTGCCGAGGCCAGCACGCTCGGTCTCGTCGATTCCGGCAAGATCGGAGCCATCGGCTACTGCGCGGGCGGCGGTTTCGCGCTCGAGCAGGCGCGCGCCGCCGCAAATTTTGGCGCCGTGGTCGTATTTCACGTCACCAATCCCAATCCGGTCGTCGCCGGCACGCCCTGCAACATCAAGGGCCGGGTGCTGGCGATCCACGGCTCAGCCGATCCCATCACGCCCAAGCCTATGATGGACGCCTTCGAGGAGGAACTGACCAAGGCCAACGTCGACTGGCAGGTGATGATGTTCGGCGGTGCGGTGCATTCGTTCTGCGATCCAACCGCCAACGCCGGACCGACACGCTACGACGAGAAGCTTTGCCGCAAGTCCTACAAGCTGATGCGCGACTTCTTCGCCGAAACTCTGTAGGCGCGCACCCGCTCGGCTGCACTTGCTCGCTACTCGGGAGCGTTTTGCCCGCGCTGGCCGGAGCGTCAGGCGGCCCGGTCCACCTTGTCGGGAGCCGTGTAGATACAGCCGCAAACGATAAGACCGATCGTGGCGGCGAAGATCATCCAGAGTGCGAGATCGACGACCATTCCGTTTTCTCCTCCTCGCCGCCCTGCGCGTAGTCAATCACGTAACCGCCCAAAGGCTCCCGTGATTGAGTGTCGCGTGATCGATTGTCGCATGATCGAAATGCCGCACGGCGAAATCAGCCGAGGCTTTCGGCAGCGATCGCGAGGGAGACAAAACTCACATCCGAATTGCGGAATTTGAACTGCCGACGCCCGCCCCTAGCTAAAACGCCGGGCGCGCGTTCAAGCGGCTAGTGGAGCGGATTTGACATTCGCTACCCACCTAGCCGCGAATCGGCGAAGCGAATGTCAAATCCAAAGCTCCACTTGCACTTATATTTGCTAGTGGTCCTTTAATTCTAACATTCGCAAGACAGCCTGCCCAACCGGGATGCGAATGTTAGAATTGGACCACTAGTTTCCCCAGCGCTGCTGCCAGAGGCGTTCGCCGATGGTGCAGGAGATCCGTGGAGCGCTCGACGCAGCCGGGATGATATGCGGCGCCGTTGTCACTCCGGCCACTTCCTGCACCAGCTTGTCGCGAATGGCCTCGGTAAACTTCTCGCGTTCCTTGATCGGGATCACGAACGCGCCCGGGCCGCCGATGACGCAATCCTCGTAATAGATGTCGAGGTCGTCGATATCCATCGTCATCATGTTCGGCTTTTTCAACATGATCGGCAGACCATTGATCGTCGTGCCTTTCGCCAAGACCTGGTCGCGCACCAACGTCACCGGCGGGCCATTGTTGTTGGCGCCGTCGCCGGAAACGTCGATGACCCGGCGCAGCCCCCGATATGTGCTCAACTCGAACAAGGACTGACCGAACATCAGCCCGCCGGAAATCGACGTGCGCGACGCGCGCCGATAAGGCGCGGCCGATAGCTCCGCGGCGACCGAGCCGGCGGACTCCGGCCCATCGATCAGCCGCCACGGCACGAGGATTTTCTGGTCACCCACATTGGCCCATTCGAAATAAGTAATCGAAATGCGGCCATTGCTGCCGGACTTCAGCGCAGCCATGAACTCGCGCGACGTTAGCGCCTGCACATAACCTTCGCGCTGCAAGTGCTGTTCGTCCGGGTCCATCGAATAGGAGACATCGACGGCGAGTACGACTTCCGTATCGACGGGGGTCGCGCCGCCCTGGAGCGAGCTTTTGCGTGGAAATCGGCGCTGCGTTGCCATCGAGCGCGATGAGCGCGCCGACAATGGCGGCAAGCGCTGCGATGAGCGTAACGATAAGCGCGCGCATCGGAAGCCTCTCGGAGTGACCCGTTATGCTGGCACGAGCGCGGGGCGCGCGAAAGGTGCCTCAAATCCGTAGCGCATGGTCGGCATGCGTGTAGGGCAGCTTCAGCGCGTCGGCGACCGCACGATAGGTGATCCGTCCATCGTGCACGTTCAGCCCGTCGCGCAGGTGCGCGTCTTCGCTGAGGGCGCGGCGCCAGCCCTTATCGGCGAGCGCGAGAACAAAGGACGTGGTCATGTTGCTCAACGCAAATGTCGATGTGCGCGCCACCGCCCCCGGCATATTGGTCACGCAATAGTGAACAACATGATCGACGATATAGGTCGGATGCGAGTGCGTGGTGGGCCGCGAAGTCTCGGCGCAGCCACCCTGATCGATGGCGACATCGACAATCACAGAGCCCTGTTTCATCGCCTTGACGGTTTGCGCCGAGATCAGTTTCGGCGCGGTCGAACCCGGCACCAGAACCGTAGCAATGACGAGATCGGCGCGCCGGCAGAACAGTTCGACCACGTCGCGAGTGGAAAACACCGTGCGAACGCAGCTCCCCAGTTGAACAGCAATGCGCCGCAACGCTTCGGGATTGCGATCGAGCACCGTGACATCGGCGCCCATGCCCGAGGCGATCAAAGCCGCGTTGGTGCCGGCGACGCCGCCGCCGAGGATCACGACGCTCGCCGCCGAAACACCCGGCACGCCCGAAACAGCACGCCGCGGCCACCGTTTTCCTTTTCGAGGCAGCGCGCGCCGACGTGAGGCGCCATGCGGCCGGCAACCTCCGACATTGGCGTCAATAGCGGCAGCGTTCCCTGCGGGCTGGTCACCGTCTCGTAGGCGATGGCGGTCACGCCGGACTTCATCAAATCCTCGGTTTGCTCGCGATCGGGCGCGAGATGCAGGTAGGCGAACAGCACCTGCCCGCGCCGCAGTTTCTTGCGTTCGGCGGCGAGCGGCTCTTTGACTTTCACGACGAGTTCGGCGCGGCCATAGACCGCATCAGCGTCGGCGACGAGTTCGGCGCCGGCAGCTTTGTAATCATGGTCGGGTAAGCCGGCGCCCGATCCAGCGCCGGCTTCGATCAGGACCTGATGGCCTTTGTCGGTGAGTTCGCGCACCGTCGCCGGCACGATGCCGACGCGATATTCGTTGTCTTTGATTTCTTTCGGCACACCGATCAGCATGGCGTTTCCCTTTTGCAACCAGCCAAGGCACGCGTGCGGCGCACTACATGACGTAGAGTCGATCAGGCAGTTCGTTCGGCGAGCCGTCCGGCGGCGCGTGCTTCGCCAGCACGGCGCCGCAGCGCTCGACCGCGGCGATGAATCCGGCGGCGACGCGGCCGTCGCGCATGTGCGAAATCAGAACGTCGATCGCGGCCTGCCACTCCGAGTTTTCGACTTTTTGCGCAATCCCCTCGTCGGCAATAATCCGGGCGTAATGCTCTGCAAAAGATACAAAGATCAAGATGCCGCAGCGGTTCCTCGTATGGGTCACCCGGCGGATAACGAACTGCTCAAGCGCAGCCCGATGCGCTTGTGCGCGCTGCACCGCCCGCGGTACCAGCCCGAGGCGAACCGGCATCCACGTAAACAAAAGACCGGCGACAATGAAAACCAGGAGCTGCAACAGAAAGATGCGCTGCACACTCCACGGCGTAAAATAGATCAACGGCCATGGCATGATCAGCGCAAGCGCACTCGCCCAAAGAATTGGGACATGCGCATAGTTCGATGACGAATGCGCTAGGACGCAAACGATCTGACCGCAGGTGCGCTTCTCCGCCTCATGGATCGCGGTCGAAATCGCCTCGTGATCTTGCTGCGTGAATTCCATCACCAGCTTCCCGAGGCCCCGCCGCCGCCTGATGAACCGCCACCGCCGCCGAAACCGCCGCCAAAGCCGCCGGACGAACCGCCGCCCCAACCCGAGCCGCCGCCCCAACCCGAACCCCACGAGCCGCCGCCATACGGAATGAAGACGGTGCGCCCGCCGCGCCGGACATAACGGCCGGCATTCGAGCCGCCGCCCGCGTTACCGATCAGGTAGCGGATGACAAGAATCAAGGCGATGAAAAACAGGATGGGAAAGAGCTGATTGAAGAGCTTTCCGGGATCTTCGCCGCGAACCTCGGGTTTCGGCTGCCAATCCGCCGTATCGCCGCTCAGCACGCTCATGATACCGTCAACGCCGCGTTCGATGCCGCCGGAAAAATCGTTGGCCTTGAAGCGCGGGATGATGGCGCTCGAGATGATGACCGACGACAGCGCGTCCGTCAGCGTGCCTTCAAGACCATAGCCGACCTCGATACGCACCTTGTGTTCGTTCGGCGCGACCAGAAGCAGGATGCCGTTGTTCTTCTTGGCCTCGCCAAGTTTCCAGTTGCGGAAAAGCTCGTTGGCATAGGTCTCGATATCGCTGCCTTCCAGCGATTTCACCGTAGCGACGACAAGCTGAATACTCGATTTGTCCTCGAGGTCCTTGAGTTTTGCTTCGATCTCGCTGCGGCTTTGCGGCGACATGACGTTGGCCTGATCGACGACGCGGCCGGTCAGTTGCGGAAAGTTGAACGCGAAGGCGACAGTGGAGGCAAAGCAGACGAAGAGCGCGACGGCGAAGACGCGCACAAGTGCAAAGTGGCCTGCCGCGCCATTGCGAGGCCTCAACGGGTCCGGCCCGAAGTGGCCGGCCCGATGGCAAGCTCCGGGCCGAAGCGCTCCAGATCGTGGCTCCAGATTGCTTCGCCCTTTGCTTTGCTCCGGGCTCGCAATGACGAAAGACATCAGAACTTCACCTGCGGCGGCTTTTCGGAACCCTCGCTTGCTGTGAATTCCGCCATCGGCTTGTTGCCGGAGAATACCGTCTTCGCCCAGAGGACGGTCGGGAAGGTCCGCAGCGATAGATTGTAGGCCCGGACCGCTTCGATATAGTCGCGCCGCGCCACCGCGATACGATTTTCGGTGCCTTCAAGCTGCGATTGCAGCGCCAGGAAGTTGGCATTGGACTTCAGGTCCGGATAGTTCTCGGTTATGGCCAACAGTCGGCCAAGCGCGCCGCTCAACTGGTTCTGCGCATCCTGAAAAGCCTTGAGCTTGTCCGGATCGGTGAGCTGCGAGGCATCGAGCGTAACCTTCGTGGCCTTGGCGCGCGCCTCGACGACCGCCGTGAGCACGTCCTTTTCCTGCTTGGCGTAGCCCTGGACGGTCGCCACCAGATTGGGAATGAGGTCGGTGCGGCGCTGGTACTGGTTCTGCACGTCCGACCAGCGCGCCTTGGCCTGCTCTTCAAGCGTCGGAATCGTGTTGTAGCCGCACGCCGACAAGGTGAGGCCGATACCGACAACAGCCAAGATCACGCGAATGCGTTGAATGATACTGGTCATTTCGCCCTCCAAGCATGGATCCGCCCGCAACAATGCGGCGATCGTTCAACCCTCGACGGGTTCAGTGCCGACAATCTCGATGCCGAAGCCGGACAGGCCCACGTAGGTCATGCGTCTCGATGAGGTGAGGAGCCGTATCGAGCTGACGCCGAGATCCTTGAGAATCTGCGCGCCGAGGCCAACGGCGCGCCATTGCCGCGTGCGCGCCTCCTCCGAGGCGCTGTCGCCGGACTTCGGTATCGAAACCACCGGCACGCCGGCAGTGCCGTCGCGCAGGAGAACCAGCACCCCCCTGCCCTCGGCCTTGAACCGAGCCAGCGTTTGGTGGATCGGCTTTGCGCCGCCGAACACGTCCATGATGATGTTGGCACGATGCAGCCGTGTCAGCACGTTCTTGCCGTCGCCGATGCTGCCATGGACGAATGCCATGTGATAGACCGGATCGAACGGCGTCAAAAAGGCAAAGCCGGTCAGCGTTCCGATTTCGGATTCCACGGGAAATTCGCCGGCGCGTTCGATCAGCTTGTCGCGCGCCTGCCGGTAGGCGATCAATTCGGCGATCGTAATGCGCTTCAGCCTGTGACGTTCGGCGAAGACGGCAAGATCAGGGCCGCGCATCACGGTGCCGTCGTCATTCATGAGTTCGGAAAGCACACCGACCGGCGGTACGTTGGCGAGACGGCAAAGATCGACACAGGCTTCGGTATGGCCGGAGCGCATCAGCACGCCGCCCTCCTTCGCCACCAGCGGGAAAACATGACCGGGCCGCACGAAATCTACCGCCCCGCTGTTGCCGTTGGCGAGTGCCCGCACCGTATTGGTGCGCTCCTCCGCGGAAATGCCGGTGGTGAGGCCGTGGCGAACGTCGACCGAAACCGTAAACGCCGTGCCGAGCGGCGCGTCGTTGAGCGCCACCATCGGATCAAGATGCAAGCGCCGCGCCTCCTCGGGCGCGAGCGGCGCACAGACGATGCCGGACGTATGCCGGATGATGAATGCCATCTTTTCGGGCGTGCAAAGGCTCGCCGCAACGAAAAGGTCGCCCTCGTTTTCGCGATCGTCATCGTCGGCGACAATGATGATCTCGCCCCGAGCAAAGGCCGCGACAGCGGCCTGGATCCGTGAATGAGCGTCTTCCATTTGCAATCTTTACTCCGGCCGCGCGATCAGCGCGCCGGCGGCGCAAACGGCCAAGCCGGAGCAATACCGACCTGCCCGCGCTGGCGAAGATAATGATCGGCGATCACGCACGCCACCATGGCTTCGCCGATCGGCACCGCGCGGATGCCGACGCAAGGATCATGGCGGCCCTTGGTTGCGATTTCGGTCTCGTGACCGTAGCGATCGACAGTGCGCCGCGGCGTGAGGATCGAGGACGTCGGTTTGACGGCGAAACGCGCGACCACAGGTTGCCCTGTCGATATGCCACCGAGAATGCCGCCCGCATTGTTGGAGAGGAAGCGCGGCTTGCCGTCATTGCCCATGCGCATTTCGTCGCCGTTCTCCTCGCCGCTGAGCTCCGCCGCCTTGAAGCCGGCGCCGATTTCAACGCCCTTGACGGCATTGATGCCCATCAGGGCTGCGGCGAGGTCGCCGTCGAGCTTGCCGTAGATCGGCGCGCCGAGGCCCGCCGGTACGCCCTCGGCGACGACTTCGATGACGGCCCCGATCGAGGAGCCGCCCTTGCGCACCTCGTCGAGATAGCCGGTGAAAAAGTCAGCCTTTTCGGCATCGGGACAGAAGAATGGATTGCGGTCGACTTCCGCCCAGTCCCATCGCGCACGATCGATGCGGTGCGGCCCCATCTGCACCAGGGCGCCGCGCACGGTAAGACCGGGCACGATTTTGCGGGCAATCGCGCCGGCGGCGACCCGGGTCGCGGTCTCCCGCGCCGATTGCCGGCCGCCGCCGCGATAGTCGCGCAGCCCATATTTCACGTCGTAGGTGTAGTCGGCGTGGCCCGGGCGATACTTGTCTTTGATGTCGGAATAGTCCTTTGAACGCTGATCGACATTCTCGATGATGAGCGCGATCGGCGTTCCGGTGGTGACCTGCCGGCCGGTTGTGTCGTCGCCAAACACGCCAGAGAGAATTTTGACCGCGTCCGGCTCCTGCCGCTGGGTCGTGAAGCGCGATTGCCCGGGCCGCCTCCGGTCGAGATAGGGTTGAATGTCGGCTTCACTGAGCGCAATGCCCGGCGGGCAGCCGTCGACCACGCAGCCGATCGCCAGTCCATGGCTCTCGCCGAAGGTCGTGACGCGAAACAAATGTCCGAATGTATTGAACGACATGTCGCGCAATGACGCTGAAAAGCGCGCAAAGGTTTGATGACGCGCGCCGGGTTTGGTAGCCCGCGCCATTCATCGGGTCAAATGCGTTCGGACCTGCGACGAGCGCGTTTGTGGCGATCGCTCGCGCAGCGCGCGTTCGCATCTGCGATGAAAGTCCGCCAACGCCTTCGCATATGCGAACGAGCTGCCGCCGAAATGCGCACCGATTTAAGCGACATTTAAATCGCTGTTCATGAGTCATTCATCTCGCTGAACGTTGGTTAATGGAAACCTGAATATCCGTTAAGCTACGGAAAAATCAGGATTATTTTCGATTTTTGAGTTGCGGACAACGTTGTCCTGTGCCATCGTTGATCTCGGCAAGGGGGGCGATGGCCACGGGACCGAGACAACGCCTCAAGCTTGAACTCAACCCTGCCGTTGGATCATCACGAAGAAGGAACAGAACCATGGCTGCGAAGAAGAAAAAGGCAAAGAAGAAGTCGAAGTAAATGACATGAGCGTACGCCTCGTATTGGGGCCGCGCTGTCAGACTTCGGTTTTCGCGAGGCGCCCTCTGCGGTGCTTCGTCAAGGCGGCCGGATGAAAGTCCGGCCGCTTTCGCTTTTGCAGGCACGTATTCGTTCACACAAGAACGACGCGCGTCCAGGCGATCGCGGCTGCCGCGCCGATCGTGATTTCAGCCTATGGTTCGACGGCTGGCTTGATCGCGTCGGATGCGCGCTGCAATTCGTTCTCGATCGTTTCGATCCACGCTACATCCTCCTGACGAGCCTCGCGGGCTTTGCGGATCAGGCCGAGATTGCGCTTGGTCGATTGCACTTCCCAGGCATGGCGCGCGCACGCGGTGACTTCGGAGAGATTCTCGTCAGCTGCATCGCGATCGTTGCCGAGCACGGAAAGCTCCAACAGTGTGGCGTAGTCCCAATAGTCCGCGTTGGTCGCCGCTTTGCGCGTCACCGCGTAATACACGACCGGCAGAATCGTCGCCTTTCGCGGATCGGGCTTGTCGAGTTGTTCCATCAGCGTCAGCGCGTTGACGCCCGGATAGGCGTCGCGCCAATCGGCTTCGAAGCCTTGCAGGTACGCGTCGATCGCGCGGCGCAGCAGGCTGCGCGCTTCCGGCCGGTTGCCTTCCAGCGCCTTGGTCCAGCGATCCTTGTAAATCCGGCCGAGAAGCCCATTGGTCTCGCTTGAAGCGCCGAACTCCGCGATCACGTCCTTGAGCACCTTTTCGGCGTCCTCGAAGCGGCCTTCGCGATTGAGCGCGAAGCCAAGCTGCTCGCGCATCATCTTGGCACGCTGCAACGGCGGCGGCATGCGCTCATAAAGCTCGATCATGGCCGCATAGGCCTCGACGTCGCGCAGCGACAGGTAAAGATCGACGATGATGCCGGTCTCGATGTCGTGGAGGTTCTTGAGCGCGGGCTCGGCGGCGATGCGCTTGACCGCGTCCGCCCCGGCGCGGACGGCGGCGGCAAGCCGTTCCTTGTACTTCTTCGAATAGTCGATCTGTTCGCGGAATACGTCGGTCTTGATGTGATCGATCTGCGTGTGGGGCAAGACGTCGATAAGCTGAAAGATCGGGCTGTCGTCGTAGGGCGCGGTGCGGGCCGCGGTGAGATGCGCTGCAATCGCCGCAATCGGGACTTCCGGATCGACCGGCTCGCCGGCGCCGTCCGTCTTGTAGGAAATGCCACGCACCAGCGCGATGTCGAACGGGATCACCGTCCCCTCGACGAACAGAATGACGGTGCTCGACGGTCGCAAGGCATGGCGGATGCCGAGTTCGTAGAACACGTTCGGGTTGGCGCCCGTGATGTCCGCGACGGCGTAATGGCAGAGCATCAGCCGCTCGAACATCGGCTTGTGAATAGTCCCGCCGATCTTTTCCTCATCGGCGCGGATCGGCTCGAGGCCCGCTCGTTCGACCGCCGGCGCGATCACTTTTTGGAATACGGAATCGAAGTTAGTAACGCGCCCGGCCGCGTCGGTTTTGCGGCCGAACGGCATGAGAACGAAGCAGAGCGGGGGCGGCGGTTCTGGCGTTTCCACGGGCGACGCTGCGCTTACGAAACAGCCCGAGTGTCCTCCAGGATCGAGCAGGAAGTCAAAGTCCGAAGCGCCTGAAGTCGACCGCGGGCCGCCCGATGGATTCACCCCCAGTGCGACACTGCAGGTAGGGAATGATCGTTTCCGTTACGCCGCGACGTGCGCGCGGTTCTGCACATCCATATTGACGAGATCAAGCGGCGTCTGCGTCGTTTCCAGCATGCCCCAGCTCTTGACCCATTCGTAGGTGCGCTGCAGTTCGTCGAGCGGAATAGGCGCAGGCTCGCGTACGACAAGCCGGCTCTCGCGCATGTCGTCAACCGTCAGCGTGCCGATCTCAGGATCGCGCGCCTTGTGGTAGTCGATGAAGTATTGGAGATAGGCGCGCTTGTTGGCGTTGATGCGGCGCACCGCTTCGCTGACGGCGCGGTTGTAGGCGCTCATGGTGTCGGCATCGATCTTGTCGGTGCCGACCTGAGTGCCGTTGTAGAACGCCGAGCAGATCAGCCGGCAGCCCTTCTTCTCCGCCAGCGTCACATAAGGCTCGGTGAGTGTCGTGCCTTCGATCTCGCCTTTCATGAGGAGGTCGAAGCGAAACCGCGAGCCGTGCGGCACGCTGCACACGACGATCTGATCGCGGGTCAGAAACCCTTCGAGCATGTGCAGCGCCAGATAGTGCGTGCCGAAATAGAATGGCACGCCGACCTTGCGATGGGCGAGCTGTTGCGGCGTGTAGACTGGAGAATCCGGCCGCACCGCGATGGCCGCATAGGTTACGATGGCACGGCGGCCGAGCTGCCGGCTCTTCACGCCGGTGTTCTGCACGCGGCAGTAATTGCCCCATTCGCAGGCGTTGTACATGTCGGCCTTGCCCTGTTCGAGCAGGCGGCCGTGGCTGCGGAACGGGTCCAAGCCCTTCGGATTGAGCACGTCGGTCTGCGCGCCGCGATCGACACCTTCGTTGGTATTGGCGAACTCGATCTTCAGGCCTTCCTTGGCGAACAGGCCCTCGGCATCGGCGACCAGTTCGGGCAGACCCTGAAACGGCGCAGTGTGTTCGAGAACGATCGTCTTCATTTGGAAAGTCCTTTGCTCGCGGGGCCGCCCGGATTTCAAGATCAATAGGGCTTGCAGGTACCCTTCACCGTCGTGCGCAGCAACAGCCGCCGCTGATCCGACGGGAAATCGGTCCGCGCGTGGCTGGAACAGCGGTTGTCCCAGACGATGAGATCGCCTTTGCGCCAGACGTGCGTGTAGACAAAGTCCGGCTTTTCCGAATGGTCGAAGAGGAAATTGAGAATCTCATCGCTTTCCGCTTCGGGCATGCCTTCGATGCCGACCGACATCAAGCGATTGACGTAGAGCGCCTTGCGCTGGGTTTCGTCGTGGGTCCGCACCACCGGATGCACCGCTTGGCTCGATGCGTCGACCGCCTGCTTGTCGTTGCGCTTGACCGAGTTGTAGACGTAGTAGTTCACCGCCTTGAGTCCTTCGAGCTTCTTTTTCATCCCCGGCTCAAGCGTGTCATAGGCCGCAGTGCCGCTCGCAAACAGCGTATCGCCGCCGTAAGTCGGGACTTCGACCGAATAGAGCAGCGTCGCCTTGTGCGGATCAGGGCGATGGATGGTGTCATGATGAAACATCATCTCGCCGTCGGGCAGCGCGCCGATGGTTTCGCCGTTCTCGCGGATGTTCGAGATCAGCATGATGTTCGGCAGGATTTTTGAGAATCCGCTCGGGAGCGTGTGCTTCGGCCGGCCGAGTTCGGCGAACTCGCCGAAAACTCCCGTGACGCGGATCAAATCCTCTTGCGAAAGATCCTGATCGCGGAACACCAACACCGCATAGTCGAGCCAAGTATTGTAGATTGCGGATGCTGCGGCCGGCGACAATGGTTCGCGCAGATCGACGTCCTTGACCTCGCAACCGATAAACTTGGTCAGCGGCACGAATTTCGGCGCCGGGGCGTTGTCCGCTGCTCTGACCTCTGGTTCCGAAATCATACTCATTGTTGCGTCTCCTCTAGACGTCGCCGTTGCGTGAGCGGCTTCCCTGCGCGGAGGCCGGCCGCACCGGCCCCCGCCCCGCATCCGGGCCGAGTGCGGGAACGACGCCGATCGCGCGGACAAGCATCGCTTGCCGCGCAAATCTTGTGAAGCGGGCGGTGAGCATTTGCGGCATGCAGAACCGACAGCCCGGCAAGGACAGTCTGGACCTGCGCAGAATGCCTGATTTCGGGCCTCGCCGCCAACACCCGGCAGGTTGAATGTGGCGGCGAGGATTCAATTGTCAGACGACGGAGTTTGGCCTCTGAATTTCGTCAGGAGAGGTCGAGCGGCGCCTGACAGGCAAGCTTATGGGCAAGAATGACGGATGCCATCGTAGCCGAGATACGTCCCGCTTGCCGGATCGTAGGAACGAAAACGCGCCTCGCAATATGCGATGTTACCGCGTGTTCCATAGCCTTGGGCGACGACAGCGGCGGGCGGCGCGACAACGACTGCGGGGGCTGCGTTGTATCCATAGTCACCGTAGCCATAGTCGTTATAGCCGTAGCCCGGACCATAGGCATATCCGGGTGCGTAGTCATAGACGCCGCCACCATAACCGGGCCACGCGCCATAGTACGAAGGCCCCCACAACGGGGACGTTGCGGCGGCCACGGCCCCGCCGACCACGCCGGCGGCAAGACCCGCGACACCCCATCCGAAGCCAGGGCCGTGCCAATGCCAGCGCTGCGCTGAGGCGGGAGCGGAACTCGCCGCAACTGTGCACGCCGCCAATGCGATCGCCGCCACGCCACTCAAGAGTTTCGATCTCATGCTGTTCTCCAGACTTCGTTCGTTCGACGGTTCCAGTATTGGGGTCCGCGACCGATCCAAGACCGCACCGCTGAGACCTTAATCGCGCTCGGCAAGCTCTTGTTCCGGCGGCGCAACGACCTTCGTCTCGCCGACATCGCGAGAACATAATTCCCGTGCCGAGTGCGAGCCGAAATGCATGACGTTCGTCAGCAGCCTCAGGGGCGCATTCGCCGTCACGCCGCCGAAGTGAGGAAACTCAGCCGCCGCGCTGCGGCGCCCGCAAGTCGATCTGATCGTAGGCGGCCTGGGCAATTTCCCGCAGCTTGTCGCGCTCTGCCGGTCCGCTGAGCACATAGGCCAGGTTGCCATCGACCCAATAAAACGCCGCGTTGCGCTCGCTGGACGTGTAACGGAGCGCAGTCTCCTGATCGCTCGTGTGCCCGCAATAGAGCGTAAATCGCTCGCCCGACGGTCCCTCATACATGAAGAACGCCGTCGCGCCGGTCGGACCTGGCAGCAAGCGCCCGCCAACGAGCTTCAATCCCATTTTGTCGAGTTCGGGTGCGCGCAACGGCGAACCGAGCCGCTTTGACAGCCACTCCACCAGATGCGGGCGCTGGTCTCCCGGAACCTCCACGGGATGGCGAACCTCGACCACGTAGAGCCGGTACGCATCGAGCGCATCGCGGGTGAAGCGTGTGCGGTCCGACGGCCTCGCCGCTTCGATGCCGTGCGCCACCCAACCGGCGACTCCGCCGACCAGAAAAGCCGCGAGCACAGCCGCAACCGCAAGGGTCCTCGCGCCGCGGCGCGGGCGCATCAGCCGCGCCAGATCAAGCCGCTCCGGGGGCGCTTCGTCGCCGACCGCGCCATAGCGTTCGCGAATGAGTTCAGCCTGACTGCGCCAAGCAGCGACCTTGGCGGCATCATCAGGATGCGTCGCGAGCCAGGCCTCGACGGCACCCTGACGATCGGCGGGGAGCTCACCGTCGACAAAAGCGTGGAGTTCGTCTTCCGTCACAATCTGGTCTCGATCGATCATCTTCTTCTCTCTGTCACTTCACGCGGCGCAGCGCTGGGCGCTCGCCGTCGAGAAAGGCCTTGATTTGGTTGCGGGCGCGGGCGAGACGCGACATCACAGTGCCGATCGGCACGCCTTGCACTTCGGCGACCTCGCGGTAGCTCAGCCCCTCGAGCACGACGAGGAGCAAGGCCGCGCGTTGATCCTCGGCCAGATCGTCGAGCGCGCGCGAGATGTCGCGGCCACCCGCTTCCGGCCCTGGCGTCGCCGCGTCGTTGTCGTTGATCAGCGTCACGGTCGGACGGCGCGACAACGTCCGCAGTCGATTGCGGTTGAGGTTCGTCAGGATCGTGTAAAGCCATGCCCGCATGTCGCCGCCGTGAAACAAGTGCTCGGAGCGCAGCGCCCGCACCAGCGTGTCTTGCACGATGTCGTCGGCCGTCTCGGCATCGCGGGTGAGCGCGCGCGCGTAGCGCCGCAGCGCCGGGATCGATGCCTCGATTCGCTCCCCGAATTCACTCACGCATTTTGCTCCGCGCCTCGGCGCACGCTGCCGGACCAGGTCCCTGGATCGGCCAGGTGGTCGGGACCGACGCCGCCCGCATTCGAAAAACACCAATAGTCACAGACTATTCCCGCCCGTGCGTCGATACCGCTCGGCGATGGCCGCATGCTTGCTGGGGGCTACGGGCCTATGCCATAGGAGGCTATGGAGCGTTAGTTGTCGACTGAGGTCAGGAGAATGCCGGAAGTCTCGGGCCTCATGCGCGGCAAACGCGGCCTGATCATGGGGGTCGCCAATCACCGTTCGCTCGCCTGGGGCATTGCGAAGGCGTGCCGCGGGCATGGCGCCGAGCTCGCTTTCACCTATCAGGGCGACGCTCTGAAAAAGCGCGTCGAGCCGCTCGCCGCCGAGGTGGGCGGCATCGTCGTCGGCGATTGCGACGTAAGCGATCCGGCCACCATCGACGCTGTGTTCGCGGCGGTGCAGTCGGCCTGGGGCGGCATCGATTTCCTCGTTCACGCGATCGCATTCTCCGACAAGGATCAACTCGACGGGCGCTACGTCGACACCACCCAGGACAATTTCACCAAGACGATGCTGATCAGCTGTTATTCGTTCACGGCTGTCGCGCAGCGCGCCGAGAAGATGATGCCGAACGGCGGCGCCATGCTGACGCTGACCTATTACGGGTCGGAGAAATGGATGCCGCATTACAACGTCATGGGCGTCGCCAAGTCCGCGCTCGAAGCGTCGGTGCGGTATCTCGCCGCCGACCTCGGCGTGAAGAACATCCGCGTCAACGCCATTTCGTCTGGACCGATCAAGACGCTCGCCGCATCCGGCATCGGCGATTTCCGCTACATCCTCAAATGGAACGAATTCAACGCGCCGCTGCGGCGCAGCGTCACCATCGAAGAGGTCGGCGAAGCCGGAGCTTATCTGCTTTCAGACATGTCGCGCGGCGTCACCGGTGAGGTGCATCACGTCGACGCCGGCTACCACATCGTCGGCATGAAACATCCAGACGCGCCGGATATCGCCGTCGGCAAGGAATAAGGCGCCGGCCGATCAGCAATGCCGCTCCTCTATTACGTCCGTCACGGCGAGACCGAATGGAATGCCGCGCAGCGCCTGCAGGGTTGGCACGATCCGGCGCTCAACACACGCGGCCGCGAGCAGGCCGTCCATTGCGGCGAAGTGCTCGGCGATCTGTTGCAGCGCGACGGTTTGGACCCGCAGCGCTTTAGTTACATATCCAGCCCGCTGATACGGGCGCGCGAAACCATGGAGCTTTTGCGCGGCACGCTCGGCCTCGATCCGGCCGCTTACCACACCGATCAAAGGCTGATCGAAATTTCCTTCGGGGAGTGGGAAGGATTGACGTTGCGCGAGATCTCGGCGAGCGCGCCTCATCTGCTCGCCGAACGCGAAGGCGACAAATGGGGCTTCACGCCGCCCGGCGGCGAAAGCTATCGCGACGTCGCCAAGCGCGTCGGCGCCTGGTACGCGACCGTCACGCGCGACACCGTGATAGCGGCCCATGGCGGCGTGGCCCGCGCCCTGATGGCGAACTTTCATATACTGCCCGAGGAAGAAGCCACCCACGCCGATATCGCGCATGGCGTCGTCTACATATTTTCCGGCGGCACGATGACTCGTTACGCCTAGGAGTGATCCGACGGCCGGCAATCGATTGCAAACTGGTTTTTTGCTATCATCCAATCGACCGCAAAGGCACCCACGATGGCTCGCATCTTCATTACCGGATCGGCCGACGGTCTCGGGCTAATGGCGGCGCAACTGCTCGTCGAATGGGGTCACGAGGTGACGCTGCATGCGCGCAACGATGCGCGCGCCGCCGATACACGTCGTGCGCTGCCGCAGGCCAAGGCCATCGTTGTCGGTGATCTATCGACGATCGCCCAGATGCGGAGCGTCGCGGAAGATGTCAACGCATTGGGCCGGCACGATGCCGTGATTCATAACGTCGCCGTCGGTTATCGCGAGCGATGGCGCATCGAAACCATCGATGGGCTCGCACAACTCTTCGCCGTCAACGTTCTCGCGCCCTATCTGCTGACAGCATTGATGACGAAACCCGACCGGCTGGTTTATCTGAGCTCGGGAATGCACAACGGCGGCGACGCGCGATTGGACGACCCGCAATGGACGACGCGGCGTTGGAACGGGGCGCAGGCCTATTCGGATAGCAAGCTCTACGATGTCATGTTGGCGCTCGCTGTGGCGCGCCGCTGGCCCACGGTGTTTTCGAATGCGCTGGAGCCGGGATGGGTTGCGACCAAGATGGGCGGCGCCGGCGCGCCCGACGACCTGTCGCTCGCTCCGGTCACCCAGGCTTGGCTGGCCGTAAGCGACGACCCCGCCGCCAAGGTGACTGGCCAATATTTCTTTCACCAGAAGCCTCGCCGCGTGAACCCAGCCGCCGAGCGCACGGACCTGCAAGAGCGACTACTTGCTTATTGCGCCGAGGTTACGGGCGTCACTTTGCCCACCTAATCTTCGAACGATATCCCAGGCGACCGACATATCACGATGGAGATTTTCATGATCAAACATCAGGCTTGTGTTGCGCATGACGATGTCGGCGGCCTTGGCTCTGATGGTCACCCACGCGCATGCGGCGCCGCCGATTCCGATCGAATTCGCCCCCGGCGCTTACGGCGCCGTTGCGCACGGCCATGTCACCATGAGCGCGCCGCAGCAGACTTTCAAACTCGACGTCAAAGCCGGACAGGTCATGATCATCACCTTCGCCGGCGCCGGCACGATGCGCGGCAGCGTGCAGTGCCAGGGCGGCCTCGCCGACGGCCCCTATTACGGAACCGGCAACAGCATCACGATCAAGGTGTCCGGCGAGTGCGATATTTCCGCAGGCGCGAACACGATGGCAGAGCCCTGGACCGGCAACTTCACGCTCGCGGTCCTGGTCTACACGCCAAAGCCTTAAAGATGTTCGGTCCCAGCAGCCGTCACATATCCTTGCGCGGATCGTACGGCTTGTCGCTCTGCCACTTCTTCATCAGCGCGTCGAGATCGGGATCGCTGTGCTCGGGCAGTGCAATGCGGACGGTGGCAAGCAAGTCGCCGCGGCCGGCCTTGGCGGGAAAGCCCTTGCCCTTGAGCCGAAACGTCCGCCCACTATTGGTCCACGGCGGGATGGTCAGTTCGACCGCCTTGTCGAGTGTCGGCACGCGCACCTTGGCGCCGAGTGCCGCCTCGTAGAGCGTGACCGGCAGGTCGAGCCGCACGTCATTGCCGTCGAGCGTGAAGATCGGATGGGGTGCGACCGTGATGGTGATCAGCACGTCGCCGGCGCCGCCTTGCCCCGCCATGCCCTGGCCGCGCAGGCGGATGTGCTGGCCGCTCGTAATGCCGGCTGGAATTTTGACGTCGACGTCCTTGCCGGTCGGCAACCGCAACCGCTGCGTCACGCCGCGTGCCGCTTCCGGCAATGTCACCGACATTTCAGCGTGCACGTCGGCGCCGACGCCAAAATCCTCGGGTTCGAATGTCGAACCGGCACCGGGGCGGCCGCCGCGTGCGCCGAAGGCTTCGCGCAGGATGTCTTCGAACCCACCGGCGCCAGCGCCTGCCCCGCCGCGTCCGCGGCGAGTCGTGCGCGTAAAGCCTTCCGGGCCAAAGCTGAAACTTTCAAAACCTGATTCCGGGCTAAATCCGCCCCCGGGGCTCGCGCCGGGTCCGCCGCCGAAGCCCTGGAAGCCGTGGAATTTCGGCTTGCCCTCGGCATCGATTTCACCGTGGTCGTACGCCTTGCGCTTAGTGTCGTCTTCGAGGATTTCATGGGCAGCATTGAGCTCAGCAAAGCGCGTCGCCGCCTTCGGATCATTCTTGTTGGCGTCGGGATGCAGCTTTTTGGCGAGCCGCCGGTAGGCGCTCTTGATGTCGGCCGCGGTCGCCTTGCGATCGACGCCCAACACCTCATAGGGATCACGCATCCCCAATCCACTCCGCTTGGTCTTAAGGGCCGGCCCCGCCCGCCCGGACTTGTTAATGTGGGGTGAAAGCTGTCGCCACGCAATGCAGCGCCGAATCGGCGCGTCTTGATTGGATGATAGCCCGATCAGGAGTGATTGAGGGGCTTTAGGCTTTTCACTTCCCATCCGCCGCGTCGCGTGCGGCAGGCCGCGCCCTGGAGCCAGTCTTCCGACCCTGCGTGCACGTAACTGGTGAGAAAGTCGCGGCAGGGCAAACCGCCCTCGTTGTACGAGGTCGCGAGGGGAGTGACGTTACCACCCGCCCCAGTCTGCGGATTCTGCCATGGCGCGCTGTTGTCCTTGCCGCCGCGTGCCAGCATCTCGGCTGCCACGGCTCGAGCGTAGGCGAGATCGGCCTCCGAAGGCTGGCTGCCGGTGCTGGCCTGACTGTTCGGCCGGAGCGACTCGGTATGGTCGACGTCCGCGTCGTCCTTTGAAACCAGCGAAGCGAGCCGATAGGAACAGCCGGCGTTGGCGAGAGCGCAAAGCAGCGCCGAACCGACAGCCAGCCAGCGCAACGGCCGACATAGGCGTTGCGCCGCCGTTCCACTATATAGGGACCGGCGGCCCGCTTCCCGATCGCCCCACGCGAGCACTTGGTACTCCACGCAATGTCCGACACAGCCTCGATTGAACACCCGACGTGGTTAACGGGCGGTGACTTCACCGAAGCCGACGAACCGCTGCGGCTGTTCGCGACCTGGTTTGCCGAGGCGCGGCGGGCCGAGCCGGTCAATCCCGAAGCCATGTCGCTCGCGACGGTCGACCCCGACGGGCTGCCGAATGTTCGAATGGTCTTGTTGAAGGGCTTCGACGAACGCGGCTTCGTGTTCTACACCAACGCCGACAGCGTGAAGGGGCATGAGCTCGAAAGCGCCCCAAAGGCGGCGCTGGCCTTTTATTGGAAAGCGCTGCAGCGTCAGGTTCGCATTCGCGGCAGGGTCGAATCGGTATCGACGGCCGAAGCCGACGCCTATTTCGCCACCCGTTCGCGCATGGCGCAGATCGGCGCCTGGGCCAGCAAACAATCGACGGCCCTCGAAAGCCGCATGGCGTTCGAGAAGGCGATCGCACGCTATGCGGCGAAGTTCAGCATCGGCACCGTGCCCAGGCCGCCGCACTGGACCGGCTATCGCGTGGAGGCGCAGGAGATCGAGTTCTGGCAGGAGCGGCAGTTCCGGCTGCACGACCGCATTACCTTCAGGCGATCCAGCCCGGACTCACCGTGGGACAAGACGCGACTGTATCCGTAAGCATAAAGGGCGGAGATCTATTTTTTTGGCACAGATGCTCGAACAAAAAGTCTAAGCTTGCGTCGGCAATATTGGAAAAAATCAGATGCCAACAAGCAATCAGCCGCGCCGCACGCTGCTGCTCACCGGGGCGAGCCGCGGCATCGGCCATGCCACCGTCAAGCGTTTCTCAGCCGCCGGCTGGCGCGTCATCACCTGCTCGCGCCATCCGTTCCCGGAGAATTGTCCGTGGGAAGCCGGCCCCGAAGATCATATCCAAGTCGACCTGTCCGATCCCGAGAACACCGAGTCGGCGATTGCCGAGACCAAACGACGCCTTCACGGCGAGTTGCACGCCCTCGTCAATAACGCGGCGATCTCGCCCAAAGCGCCAGGCGGCAAAAGGCTCGGCTCGATCGAGACCTCGCGCGAGGTTTGGCACCACGTCTTCCAAGTCAATTTCTTCGCTCCGATCATGCTGGCGCGCGGATTGCTCGATGAGCTCAAGGCCGCCAAGGGTTCGGTGGTCAACGTCACGTCGATTGCTGGGTCGCGGGTACACCCGTTCGCCGGCGCGGCCTACGCAACCTCGAAGGCGGCGCTCGCATCCCTTACGCGCGAAATGGCGGCCGACTTCGGGGCGCTCGGCGTTCGCGTCAACGCCATCGCGCCCGGCGAAATCGACACCGCAATGCTGTCGCCTGGCACGGAAAAGATCGTCGAGAACATCCCCATGCACCGTCTGGGCACGCCGGACGAAGTGGCGAAGATCATTTACGTGCTGTGCACGGACACCTCGTCCTACGTCAACGGCGCCGAGATCCACATCAACGGCGGCCAGCACGTGTGAACGGCTAGCATCGTTTCGCGCGACGCGCCGAGATTCTGTCGCTCTCAGGTGACCAAGCGGCCCCACAACTCACGCGCGTTGATAGTCCGTCGCGTTGATCGCCGCCAGCGACAGAGCACAGCAACAGGGCTTCAGCCATCGCCCGGTCTGGCCTTGACGATCTCTGAGTGCCACCAAGACGCCGTGGCCGGCCGAACGACGCTGAAATAAAAAGTGCCGGCATTCGACACTGGCGCCGTACAAAATCGTGGCCGCCGCAAGGCCGGCGCTGCCGTTGCCCGTTATCCGCCGACGCGGCGTGGCAAATTTACCGCACAGCCGAAAATACGCCGTTCGCAGCGATTGTGATCGCGGCAATTCTCCGCATATAAATTATGCTCCATATGGGCATCGTGGGTGGGACTTTCGTAGACGAATAGACCGGGGAATTCGTCTGGAAGGAAGTCCGCCTTTTGGGGGCGGCAACAGGTGATCATCGTAGTCGGTTTGGCTTTTGAGGCGCGTATCGCGGCCGGGCCGGGCGTGCGTGTGATTTGCAGCGGCGACGGGGGTATCCTGTCGGAGACGCTCACGTCGGCGATCAATGAAGCCCGTGAAATGTTTCGCGCCTGCCCCGGTATCGTCAGCTTTGGGGTCGCGGGCGGCTTGGCGCCCGGCCTGCAGCCGGGCACATGCGTCGTTGCCACTGCAATCGTATCGGAACGCAAACGCTGGGCGACGCACGCAGGCTGGTCGCGAAGCCTGGCGCAGAGCATTCCGGATGCTGTTTCCGGTACGCTCGTCGGCGTATCCACTCCGATTGCCGATCCGGATGCCAAGCGCAGGCTCTACGAAAAAACCAAGGCGATCGCAGTCGATATGGAATCGCACACCGTCGCCGACATCGGTGCGAAGTATGGCGTGCCCGTCACTGCGGTTCGCGTCATCACCGATCCGGCCGTGCGGGCGCTGCCGGCGTCGGCAGTGGCAGCGATGCGCCCCAATGGGACGATCGATATCGCTGCCATGATTCGATCGGTGCTGCGGCGGCCGCGGGAATTGCCGGCGCTGATTCGGACCGCGCTTGATGCGCGCTCAGCCCATGCCACGCTGGTGCGCGGCCGGCAGATTCTCGGCCCCTCCCTTGGCCTGCAGGTCAGTCAGGAAGCCTGAGGCCGGCCCCGGGCCGAACACGTTCAGGCGTGTAGGAAATCCAGCACCGCGGTTTCGGCGAGAACCGCCTCCGGAATGCCGTGGCGCGCCGAGCGCATGCGCTCTTCGGCGGTCTGCGTTGCCTGCAGATAGGCACCAAGGTGCCGCGCGCGCTCGATGATCCTCTTGTTTTCCGGCAGCCGCCGCCGCTCGAATTGCCGCAGCGCGCCCTCGATATCATCGCTGTCGAGAGCCACCGCGAGGGCAGCCGCGTCGTCGGCCGCCTTGGAGACCCCGGCTGCGACATGGGGCCGCGCTACGAAGGCCGCGTCGCCAAGGATGGCGACCCGGCCGAAGGCGAGGCTCGGGCTTTCGAGATCATAGATCGGCTGGAGGATGGGCTCGTCGATCAGCCGCACGACGGCGCGAAACTGCGGCGCCAAGAGATGCTCCGCCGCTGCGCGCATTGCGGCGATGGGCTCGTGGCGGATGAGCGGCGGCGGGATCGAGACCGAATGGGTGACGCCGCTGTCGTCGGTCAGGAGTTGGGGCAGTTCTTTCGCCTCGTCTGCCGGGCGATACCAAACGACATTGTAACGGCGCCGTCCCGGCCGCAGGTCGTCGTCCGGACCGGCGACCGGATAGCCGAGAAACTGCTCGCCGGGCGGCAGGCAAAAGGTCATGGTTTCGAACAGTTGGCGATGAATAGCGGGCGCCATCGCGTTTTCCGGGATCAGCGCGCGCCAGGCCACATAGCCGGCATAGAGCGGCGCCACACCGGGGAGGCATTGCCGGCGCACCGTCGAGCGCAACCCGTCGGCGCCGATAAGAACATCGCCTTGGACTGCCGTGCCGTCACTCAAGTGTGCGATAACGCCCTGCCCGTTCTGTTCGAACGTACTCAAGCCGCGGCCGCGATGATAGCGCTCCGGTGCAAACCCACCGCGCAGCACCCGGTAAAGGCGCTCCCAGGCCGTCAACACCTGGCGGCATTCGATCGTGGCAGTGATGTTGCCCACGGTATCGAGGATGTTGCGCGTCGTGATGGAGACGCCAAGATCGGCGGTATCGACTCCGAGCACCTTCAAATGGGCGATCAGTTCGCCCTGGGCAACGATTCCGGCGCCACGACCGGCAAGCTCGCTCTCCACCCGCTCAAAAATCTCAACGTCCCAGCCCCGCCGCGCCAGCATGATGCCGGCCAACAGTCCGCTCATCGAGCCGCCGATAACCAGCGCGCGGCGTTGCCTCACCATGCGAAACCCGGCTTTTTCCTAAGCTATTTCCTAAGTCGCGAAGGTTTTCTATATTGTGCCAACAAATAGAGGAGGAACACCATGGCTCTGACCATGCTGGACAAGAGCACCGACCGCGCCGACAGGTCGGCGTGGCCAAGCGCCATCACGGCAGAGTTCGAGCGCGAACGGCAGAACAACAACGGCTGTGTCGGTTCCACCCTTCTTTCGGAAAGCGAGAAAGTCCGAGTTTGGATCATCCGGCTCGCGCCCGGCGAGCGGATCGGCTTCCATCGTCACGTCCTCGATTACTTCTGGACTTCGGTCTCCGGGGGCCGCGGACGTCAGCACCTGCAAGACGGTTCGACCGTCGAATACACTTATCAGCCGGGCGAGACACGACACGAGGTCTACGGGGCGGGCGAGTACAAGGTCCACGATCTGGAAAACCTTGGCGACAAGGAGATGGTCTTCATGACCATCGAGTTCCTCAAGAGCGCCAACAAGCCGCTGCCGATCCCGAATGCGGCGCGCGCTGCGGCGTAGACGCATCGCTTGATTGAATGAGAACCGCCACTCCCGCTCGCGGGAGTGGCTTCGCGTAAGTCAAAGCCAGGGGGGAGGCTTCCTGCACGTTCGCGCAGGTCGGCGTGCAGGGCCGCGTAATGATCTTTTCATTCGATCTTCTAACCAATGCCATTATTTCGGGCATCCTCATCGGCGGTTTCTACGCTGCGGTGACGTGCGGCGTGTCGTTGTCGTTCGGCATCCTCGACATCGTCAACATCGCCCATCCGGCGTTTATCATTCTTGGCTCGTATGTCGCCTATATCGCCAACGTCAGCCTCGGCCTCGATCCGATCCTCACCGCCATTATTGCGGCACCGGCTTTCTACGTGCTCGGCACTCTGATCTACCAAGTCTATTACGTCTCGTTCGAAAAACGCGGCCAGGAATTGCTGCGCGGCCTCGCCTTCTTTTTTGGTCTTCTGTTCATTACCGAAGTGACGCTCGTCCTCTACTTCGGCGTCGATTACCGCTACGTCGAAGCACGCTATATCGGCCCGACCTGGCATCTCGGCGACATCGATTTTCCGCTGCGGATCATGGTGCCGTGCGTGGTTTCGCTGTTGATGATTGCGGTATTGCAGCTCTTTCTCACGCGCACGTTCGTCGGCCGCGCCATCATGGCGGTGGCGCAGGATCAGCTCGCGCTGCGGCTCATGGCGGTTGACCCGATCAAGATAAAGCGCATCGCGTTCGGCATTTCGATAGCGACGGCGTCGCTCGCCGGCGCCTTTCTCATCATCATCCAGCCGGTCGAGCCGTCGGTCGGACGCGAATATATCGGCCGTGTGTTCGCCATCTGCGTGCTCGGCGGCATGGGCAGCCTGCCGGGAACGGTGATTGCGGCACTATTGATCGGCATCGTCGAAAGCATCACGTCGACATTCTACGGCCCATCGTGGGCTCCGGCAGTGTCGTTTGGATTTCTGCTGCTCACGCTGGCCGTGCGGCCGGCCGGCTTGTTGGGACGGTGAACCGTGCGATCAGGCCTGTTCTTTGTCATCTGTCTGCTGATCGGCGGAGCCGTATTCGCCGCGGCGCTCGCGTTCAACAACGACTACATCTTCTTCGCGGGCTACGTCGTGCTGCAATACGTCGTGCTGAGCACGGCGTGGAATATTCTCGGCGGCTATTGCGGCTACGTAAATTTCGGTTCGGCCGCGTTCTTCGCGCTCGGCGCCTATTCGACAGTCGCGATCCACAAATTCTATCCGCTGCCCGTTCCGTTCCTGCTCATCGTCGGCGGTGCGGTGTCCGGCGTCGTCGGTTTCGGCATGGGCTACCTGACGCTGCGGCTGCGTGGCGCGTTTTTCGCCATCGCCACGCTGGCGCTCGCCGTGGTGCTGCAGACATTGATCGTCAATTGGGACTATGTCGGCGGTTCACGCGGCGCCTACGTCGTACGCCCGGCCGAGATCGCGCTGATCGGCAACTATGTCCGCTATCTGTTCCTGATCATGATGGTACTCGCCGTCGTGGCCGTGACCATCGCGCGGCTGATCGAACGCTCGCGGCTCGGCTACGGCTTCGCCACGATCCGCGATGACGAAATGGCTGCGGAAGCATCGGGTGTGCCGACGCTGCAGCTCAAGCTGATCGCGACTACGATCTCCGGCGCGCTGATGGGAATGGCCGGCGCGCCGTTTCCCTATTACATCGGCTACCTGCAGCCGTCCTCTGCGTTCGGACTCGATTATGCCGTCAACTCGATCGCAATGCCGTTGATCGGCGGCACGACAAGCTGGGTCGGCCCGGTCATCGGCGCCCTCCTGCTCGGCTCGCTGCAGCAGATCGCGACGGTCACGATTTCGTCAGCGGTCAATCTGCTGATCGTCGGGCTGCTGCTTGTCGCATTCGTCATCATAGCGCCAAACGGCATCGTCGGGCTCGTTCACAAATATCTGCAGCACAAACCTGACGATTTCGTCGGTCGCCGGCGCATCGAATTGGACGTGCCAGAACCGGTACCAGAACCGACGCCGGGACCTGCGCCTGGATCGGCACCAGGGTCGGCACCATGAGCAATCTTCTCGAGGTCGATAATCTCGGCAAGCGCTTCGGTGGCTTCGTCGCGCTTGAAAACATATCGCTCTCGGTCCCGGCCGGCGAGCGGATCGGTCTCATCGGACCCAATGGGTCTGGCAAGAGCACGCTGGTGAATTGCATCTGCGGCACGCTGCAGAACGAGCAGGGTTCGGTGCGCTTTGAGGATCATCGGCTCGACGGCCTCGCCGCGCATCAGCGCACTCGCCGCGGATTGGCCCGCAGTTTCCAGCTGCCGCGGCCGTTCGTCAGCTTGAACCTGATCGACAACATCCGGATCCCGCTGCTTTACACCGTGGCTGGTCGCAGCCATCGCCGCTCCGCGTCCGACATCGAGGCACGATGCGTCGACCTGTTAGGCCAAGTGGGCCTCGAAGCGAAAGCGCGCCATCTGCCGCGCGACCTCACTCAGGTGGAAATGCGCAAGCTCGAGTTGGCGCGCGCGATGGCGGCCGAGCCGAAACTTTTGATCGCCGACGAATCGATGGCCGGCCTTACTCATTCGGAGGTGGAAGAAATTCTGGCGCTTCTCGTGCGCTTGAACGAGCAAGGCGTCACCATCATCCTTATCGAGCACATCATGCGCGCCGTAATGAGTTTTTCGCGGCGTCTCATCGTGCTGGTCTCCGGGCGCAAGATCGCGGATGGCCAGCCCGACGAGGTCATGCGCGATCCGGAAGTGGAGCGAGCTTACCTTGGCTAGCAGCCTCACCATCGCCGGCATTCACGCCGCCTACGGCGCAGTGCGCGTGATCGACGACGTGTCGCTCAAGGTTGGCGGCGGCGAGACGGTGGTGCTGCTCGGCACCAACGGCAACGGCAAGAGTACGCTCATGAAATGCATCATGGGGCTCGTGCGGCCACACGCCGGCAGCATCGTCGCCGAGATCGACGGTATTCACCACGATCTCGTCGGCCGGACGACGGAGGAGATCGTCGATCTCGGCATCGCCCTGGTGCCCGAAGGCCGCCGGCTGTTTCCCAAGCTGACGGTGGAGGAGAACCTCCTGCTGGGCGCTTTCCGCCGTACTGCGCGCCGCGAACTCAACCGCAACCTCGACGTCTGTTTCGAGACCTTCCCTCGCCTCGCCGAGCGCCGAGCGCAGCTCGCCGGCAGCATGAGCGGCGGCGAACAGCAGATGCTCGCGCTTGGCCGCGCGCTTATGCTGGCCCCGAAAATTCTCCTCGTCGACGAGCCATCGGTCGGGCTGGCGCCGATTCTGGTCAGCCGGACGATCGAAGCGATCAATGAAATGAAGCAGCGCTATCAGCTGACCGTGCTGATGGCCGAACAGAATTTTACCCAGGCGATCCGCATCGCCGATCGCGGCTACGTCATCGTGCACGGCAAAATCGCCTTCGAAGGCAGATCTGCCGACGAACTTAACAATAACGACCTGATCAAGAAATTTTATCTGGGGCTGTGAACACGGCGGGGAGCGGCCGTGCGTTTCACTTTAGCGGCGACCATGACCGCGGTGTGCTGCGGGCTACCCGGCGTGGGACGGTTCTTCTCGATCCGAAAACGAGCCCGCGGGACTCAAGCCCCGCGGCGACGGCGTCGCAGTACCGGTTGACTGTCGTGGAGACGACCATTGTGCAGAGGCCGTGACGGGCGTCATTCGGCTGCTCGACACGAACAAACTTGCAAAAAGGACCACCAAGCAAAACAAGGCGGCGATCATCATTGCTCCCACCTCGCCTGTGGGAATCATAAGCTGGTCGGCAATTTCGCGTTTCTCTCGATCCGAGAGATCATGAAACCGGGGCTGCATGGCACGCCCTGAACGCTCCAATCCGTGCATTGGTTCCAGCGCATCTTGTTTTGCGCCAAAGCCTTCTCGACGCCTTCCCGCAATCAGCGAGCTACGGTCTCGTTGCCGTGATCGACATCGTTGCGCGCGATCCGCGATCGGCTGGTCCGCTCTTGGTGGTGACAACCCTGACGGTGTTTTTTGCGATGCTCACATCGCCTTCCCAACGATCTCCCAGGGCGATGCTGCGGAGGTTGCTGAGATTGATGCGCTGATAGAGCTTGCCGTCGAAATCGAAGGCCTTCGCAGCGGAGATATCCAAGATGTGAAGTGTATAGAAGGTTCCGGACCCGCCGCCATTGTAGCTTGCGATCGCAATGAGAAGCCCGTTGGCCGTCGTACCGACGAATTTGTAGGCCGTTTCTTCGCTGCCGTTGAGGCTTTGATTGGCCTTCGTTTGAAGGACCCAGCCATTGGCTTGCTTGATGTCGTCGGCATAAAGATTGCTCCCGGTTGCAGCGTCGACATCCACGGTCACCCAGATGCTTCCGGAATCGGCCAGATCGCCGTCGCCGAAATCGCGAAAAATCTCTGGCGGGATCGGCTTGCCGTGAACCGTGAAGGCCCGCTTGACTTCAGCCACCAGAGCAGCCGCCGAAGCGGCGGGTGCGGCGTACGCGGCGCCGCCGGCGAGCAACGAACAGGCCATCATGCAAAGCGCCACAAACGCGGAAGCTGATTGGAATCCTATCCGCATCTCAAGTCTTCCAGTGAAGGCAAGGAGTAAGCGGCCGCTCTTTGTCCGGATTGTGCAGATGAGCCATGGGCAGACATGATAGTAAGTGATTGACAAACCGCCGGATGATCGCCGCGATCCGGGGATAGCCGGAACTGCCGCGCCGCGCATCGCCTGTTTTGCTTAGACGCCGCGCGGATATAAATTGTTCACTCGGAGACCGCATCTGCAGGGAGCCAACGATGTCCAAGTTTCAAAATATCCTGGAAACGGTCGGAAATACGCCTGTCGTGAAGATCAACAAGCTCGCGCCCGCGGGCGTCAATCTCTACGCCAAGATCGAAGCGTTCAACCCCCTCGGCTCCGTCAAGGACCGCCTGGCGCTCGGCGTGATCGAGGCGGCCGAACGCTCTGGACAGCTCAAGCCCGGACAGACGGTCATCGAGGCCACCAGCGGTAATACTGGCATCGGGCTCGCGATGGTGTGCGCCCAAAAAGGCTATCCGCTCGTGATCACGATGGCAGAGACGTTCAGTGTCGAGCGGCGCAAGCTTATGAGATTTCTCGGCGCCAAGGTGGTGCTCACGCCGGCGGCGCTGCGCGGTATGGGCATGGTGATGAAGGCCGCCGAGTTGGCCAAGACCCATGGCTGGTTTCTGACCCGCCAGTTCGAAAACGAAGCCAATCCCGACATGCACACGCGCACCACCGCGCGCGAGATCATTGCGGATTTCGCCGGCGAGAGGCTCGATTACTGGGTGACCGGCTATGGCACCGGCGGAACGCTGAAAGGTGTCGCGCGCGTCTTGGCGAAAGAGCGCCCCGACACCAAGATCATCGTGTGCGAACCGCAGGACGCGCCGCTGCTCGGCAGCGGAACGGCACAGCAGCGTAATCCCGACGGTTCGGCGGCCGCCGCCCATCCGGCATTCAAGCCTCACCCGATGCAGGGTTGGACGCCGGATTTCATCCCGAAGCTGACCGGAGACGCGGTGGAGATGAAAGTCATCGACCGTATCATTCCAATTCCGAATGCCGACGCGCTGCGCGGCAGCCGCGATCTGGCGCAGAAGGAAGGAATTTTTGTCGGCATCACCGCGGGTGCGACCTTGGCCGGCGCCCTTCGCGTCTGCGCCGAGGCGCCGCAGGGCGCGACCGTGCTCTGCATGTTGCCGGACACCGGCGAGCGATACCTGAGCACGCCGTTGTTTGCGGACGTACCGGCTGACATGAACGAAGAGGAAATCGCCATCTCGCGTTCGACGCCAGTGGCCCAGATGGCAACGTGAGGCGGCGCGAGAGGCCGTTCTGTCACTGCACCGGAAAGTCGAAATAGCTGGCGGGAAACGGTTCGCGTGACAGCGTGAAGTGCCACCATTCCCGATCATAAGGACGAAAACCGCGCCGCCGCATGGCGGTGGCAAGCAGCGACCGATCGACTTGGGCTTCGCGTCCGACGCTTCGGTTGGACGGCCAGGATTTCGGGCTGAAAAAGTCGAAAGGGGTGCCCATATTGAGTTCAGTGCCGTCTGCGCGTGCCAGCGTCAGGTCGATCGTCGAGCCGCGCGAATGGCCTGAATGCGAAGCGATATAGCCGTCCCGGAATAGGGTGCGCTTGTCGACATTCGGATAAAACTCGACCTTGCCGACGGTGTCGTTGAGGTCTCGGGCCCAGCCAACGAAATTCGCTACCGCGCGCGTCGGGCGGTAACAGTCGAACACCTTGATGACGAGGCCATAGGGCGCGATGTCGCGAGCCACGCCGGCAAGCGCATCGGCCGCTTCCCGCGTGAGCAGACAGCGTGGTGCTTCATAGCCGTCGATCGGCCGCCCGACAAAATTATGCGACCCGGCATAGCGCATGTCGGTGAGAAGCCCGGGCACGACGGTAGCGGCATCAGCGAAGGAAGCCGGACGTTCCTGGGCGAGCACCTGCCCCGCTCCGAGCGTGGCGATCAGGGCAAGGAACAGTCTCAGCATCGTGACGAACAATCCGTGGACGGAAGATGGTGAAGACCTAATGGCACTCCGACACCCATTGCGCCTCCAGCGTGTCTTGGGAGTCGACCATCGTCATGCCCTGCATCGCGGCCTTGGTCCGCGTCGTCGCCGTGTAGTGATGCGGGCTGTCGAAAATGAACTCGCCGGTCAGCTCCATGTCGAGCTGACCCTTGCACACCAGCCGCCACGTGAGCTTTTCGCCGGAGAAGCTCCGCTCCAGCGGCGAACAAACGGAATTCTCGGTGCGCGACTGCGGCGAAAAGGTATTCGCGAGGTCGCGGGCCTGCTCCGCCGAAAGGCAACGCGACGTCTCGTGCGGCGGGCCGATCACGCCGCCGGTTTGGGTTCGGCTGGTGATCTTCCAAAGGCCTGCGTCGATTCCCTCGGCAAAAGCGACCGAGACCGCGGCCGCCAGAAAGGGCGCAACCAAGGCAAGGCGGTAATTTAGGGCCATTCTTTCCTCGTTTCTGAACACTTTGGGGATGCCGATACCGCTGCTTCGCCGCGCGTTAACCGATCGGTAACCATGTCCTAGGCACATTTTGCCTGGGACGCGTAACTGTTTCCACCGCACACTCGGGGGCAGCAGCCTTGGACTCGAGCGCGGCTCCTCTTCTCCGTGCCGGCGGCCCGCCAGCCGCGGCGCACAGCTTTGAAGCGCGCGACCGCAACCGACGGGGCCGATCAAGCGGCATGACCGATGTAACGTCGTCGCAGAGTGAGGAAAGCGTACTGTCGCTGGCGCGGCTTGCCGACCTCGGCACCATGCTCAAGCGCAGCGATATTGGGCTCGCCGTCGGCATGATGGCCATCCTGATGGTCCTCATCCTGCCGCTGCCGCCACTCCTGCTCGATTTCTCGCTGGCGATTTCGATCACGTTTTCGGTGCTGGTGCTGATGACCTCGTTGTTCATCCAGGCGCCGCTCGAATTCTCGGCCTTTCCGACCATCCTCCTGATTGCCACCATGCTGCGGCTGGCGCTCAATCTCGCCTCGACGCGGCTCATTCTCGCCCACGGCCACGAGGGAACGGCCGCCGCAGGCCACGTCATCGAGGCGTTTGGCCAATTCGTGATGGGCGGCAATTTCGTCATCGGCATCATCGTTTTCACGATCCTGGTGATCGTGAATTTCGTGGTCATCACCAAGGGCTCCGGACGAATCGCCGAAGTTGCGGCGCGCTTCCACTTGGATGCCATGCCCGGCAAGCAGATGGCAATCGACGCCGACCTCTCCGCGGGGCTCGTCGACGAGAAGGAAGCGCGGCGGCGGCGCAAGGCACTAGAAGACGAATCCGGCTTTTTCGGCGCCATGGACGGCGCCTCGAAATTCGTGCGCGGCGACGCCATCGCAGGTCTTCTTGTCGTCATGATCAACGTCATCGGCGGCATGATCATCGGCATCGTGCAGCAGAGCCTCAGTTTCACCGACGCTGCACGTACCTACACGCTGCTGACCGTCGGCGACGGCCTGGTCACGCAAATTCCAGCGCTGATCGTCTCGACGGCCGCGGGCCTTCTCGTCTCCAAGGCCGGCGTTTCCGGCGCTGCCGATAAGGCCCTGCTGAGTCAGCTCTCCGGCTATCCGAAAGCGCTCGGCATGTCGGGCGCTGTGATGCTGATCATGTCGCTTCTGCCGGGCATACCGATGCTGCCGTTCCTGGCGCTCGGCGGCGGCGCGGCGAGCCTGGCCTATCTGATCGACCGCCGCACCAAGCGGACGGTCGCGGCCGAGGCGAAAAAAGCCGACGTCGCCAAAGCGGCGCCCGCCGACGAACCGGTGTCGGCGGCGCTCAAGATGGACGATCTGAAGATGGAGCTCGGCTACGCGCTGCTGCCGCTCGTCAACGCACCCGACGGCTCGGATCGGCTGACCGAGCAGATCAAAGCGCTGCGGCGTTCGCTCGCCATCGAGATGGGCTTCGTCATGCCGGCGGTGCGCATCCTCGACAACGTTCAGCTCGACGCCAATTCCTACGTCATCAAGGTCAAAGAGGTGGAAGCCGGCGCCGGAAAGGTGTGGCATGCCCAGTACATGGTGATGGACCCGGCCGGCAATCAGGTAACACTCCCCGGCGTGCATACGACCGAACCGACGTTCGGACTGCCCGCCACCTGGATCGATCCATCGCTCAAGGAGGAGGCTTCGGTCAGGGGCTACACCGTCGTCGATGCCGCAACCGTTCTTGCCACCCACCTGACTGAGCTCATCAAAACCAATATGTCCGAGCTCCTCTCCTACGGCGAGGTGCAAAAACTGATCAAGGAATTACCGAAGGAGCAATCGGACCTCGTCAAGGATATCGTGCCGTCGCTCATCACCGTCTCCGGCATTCAGCGCGTGCTGCAAATCCTCCTCGCCGAGCGAGTTTCAATCCGCGATCTGTCGACCATTCTGGAAGGCATCGCCGACGGACTCTCGGCGACGCGAAATCCAGCGATGCTGGCGGAGCACGTGCGGGCGCGGCTCGCCCGGCAGCTCTGCGCCCAGCACACCAGCCCCACGGGTTATCTGCCGATCATCGCGCTGACGGCCAAATGGGAGCAGGCCTTCGCCGAATCGATCGTCGGCCAAGGCGACGACCGCAGCCTCGCCATGCAACCGTCGAAGCTCACCGAATTCATCAATTTGGTTCGCGAGAAGTTTGAACAAGCAGCGCGCGAAGGCGAGGCGCCGGTGCTGGTGACTTCACCAGCCATCCGGCCGTTCGTGCGCGGTATTGTCGAACGCTTCCGCGCTCAAACAAGCGTCCTCGCACAATCTGAAATTCACCCGCGAGCGCGGCTCAAAACGGTGGGCAGTATCTGATCACCTTGGATTTCCGCACTGCAGCATCGGGTAGCGTCCGCCGGCAAGAGGAACAAGTCGTTGATTCAACCGTTATCACGGCAGTTCAACGTTCCGTGAAGCCAGGTTTTGTAAGTGAAATTAGAACTTAGTTGAGTGGTTCGGATGAACCCCTGAGCCCGGTCGCCGCGACAAAACAGCGGACGCACGGGAGGACGCTATGAACCATTCGATGTACAGCGCCGACCGTGGCACCCACCTGAAGATCGTGGTCATCGGCCTCGTCTGCGCGACCGTGGTCGCGGTCGTCGGCATTTTTGCTCACGTCAACGATATTGACCTCGGCACCGATGTTTTGGTCAAGGCAGGCCAGCCGACTGCACTCAGCGGCCGTGTGCCGACCATCCGATAAATCACCCGCGCCGGGCGAGGACAATTGTCCCTCGCCAGACCCCTCGCAATCGATGTAACGGCCGATCTCAGTAATGCGGCCGCTACGCCGATTGCATTGCGCTGATCTTCGGCCGCGCAGTCAGGTTTTCGGCGTAGGCGGCGGCGGGGGCGGAGCGGACTCCACCAGCTTGCCGGTGAACAGCACCGGTCCGGTCGGCACGCCGCTTGGCGAGCCGGCGACGGGCTCGAGCGAGACGGCGTAACTTGCACCCTGCACCGTCGCGAGATCGTAATTTGCCGGAAGCGGTCGCTGGGTGAACTCATCTTTGCCGACAAGGCCGAGCGATCGGGGGCTGGGGAAGCGGCTCGAGATCAACCACAGTTCGTAGCTATGCCCGGTGTCGGGAGCAGCCGAGATCCGGCGCACCGTCAGGGTTCGGCTCTGTGTGTCGACCGTCAGGAGGAATGCGGGCGCCACCGGATCCTGTTGCAGCACACCGGCAAGCTGGGCAGGCGGACGCGCGGCCGGCGGCGCAGAACGAGCAACAAGTTGCGCTGGCGAACGCAGCACAAGGGGAATCATGTCGGGTGCTAACAGCATTCCGCCGATATAAAGCGCTAGCACAGCGGCAATCGCCGTCATGAGGAAGGAGACGCGACGCCATCGCCTGACGCGGCGCGAGAGATAAACGGTATCGGCGCCGCGCGGAGGCTCGGGCTCCACCACAGGAACCGAACGCTCGCGCTCGGCGGAAGGGACGCTCAACGATTCGGCCAGCGACGAGGTCACCGATTCCGAAACGGCATCGGGCTCCTCTTCCTCACCGCTCGGCGCCAAAATGCTCGATGCCAGCAGGTCATCGGCCGGCGAAGACTCCGTCTCGTGCTCCAATTCCTTGGCGGGCTCGGGCGCGATATTGGCGACTTCCGGCAATTTGCGGTCGTCACCCGACGGAGCATTGATCTGCGATCTGATCTTGTCCCAGACCTCCGGGGCCGGCTCGACGGCCTCGACCATGACATTGAGCTCGCCGAGGCGGCGTTCCCATTGCCGAACCGCGCGGGCAAATCCGGGATCGATTCCGAGCAGGGCTTCCGCCTGACCGCGCTCATCGGCAGAGAGCGTTCCCAGCACATATTCGGCGGCGAGCGCGTCTTGATCAGTGTCTACCATTTTCGCTCCACGCGGCCCAAATCAACCGGCAATCCAACCGCCGCCCTTCGCACGTTTTTCGGCCCCGAGACTCACCTTCGATCACGATTTTGTCCGCACAACGGTGTTCGCATTTCGGCGCCATGCTTTAGCTTCCCAAACATTCTCGGATCTCGAGGAGGCTGCGGCGCAGCCAGGTCTTGATCGTGTTCACGGGAATGTTGAGTTTTTTGGAGAGCTGCTCGCGGCTCCAACCGCTGTAATACGCAAGCAGCACGATGCGCTGCTTCTCAGGGTCGAGCTTGCCGAGACAGGATAACAGCCGTTTGAGCTCCTCGGTCATTTCGCGCCGCGCCAGCGGCGCCGGCGAGTCGGATGCCACTTCAAGAGCTTCCGGCTGCTCTTCGATCGAGACCTCCCCTTTCTTGCGGACGATATCGATGGCCCGGTTTCGCGCCATCGCCACCATCCAGGTGATAGGGCTCGCGAGCGTCGGGTCAAACTTGTCAGCCATCTTCCAAACCTTGAGGTAGGTTTCCTGCATGACCTCTTCGGCCAGTTCGGACCTGCCCAAGATACGGAGAAGCACACCGTAAAGTTTCGCGCGGGTCGCGGCGTAAAGCTGCTCGAATGCGGGCTCGTAGCCCTTGGCGATGGCTGCCAATAGCCAGACAAGTTCCTCCTGTTTCACCATCAACGCCGCCTCTGGCCCCGGGGACCTTCACCCAGCCGCGATTATCGCCGCGGAGCCGGGCATTCGTCGAGAGCGAACGATAAAAACCGAACGATGTCGAGGCTGGCTTTCGCGGCCTAACAGAGCTTCCAGAGCAGAATCGCGGGTTAAGGGCGAGAGCAGACGCGGGGAGCGCTGGTATGTCGCGCGAGAGCGCCTAGTGTGGCGGCTCAGAAGTCCGCATCATCCTTGCCGCGACCCATCATGCGGACTTCTGAACCAAAGCCACACTAGATCAATAATTGCTAGTGTCCTTCGATTCCGAAGTTCGCAAACGAGGATGCCGCGCGATAATGCGAACTTCGGAATCGGGACACTAGGCCGGGGCTACGCCGCGCATGCGCAGGAGGGCAATGTCGTCGAGTTCGGCCTGCTCGGCGGCGTCCTCGGCTTCACGTTCGCGCATCTGGTCGCGCTCGTCGAGCAATTCGACCTTCTTGAGCTCTTCAAAGGCCTCGCCAAGCGCCATCTTGGCTTCCTCGAGCTGGGTGCGCAGTTCATCGACCGAACGCTTGAGATTCTCGCGACGTGCGATGGCGGCCTTGGCATAGGTCGGATACGCAAAATGTCCGGGATCGTGGATACCGGCGCGATCCTGCTCCAGCCGGATTTCCCGCTCGAGATCGCCCGCCATACGGTCGAACTCGGCGATCATGGTCTCGATTTGAGCGACCTTGCGCCGCTTCTCGTCGACCTGAAACTTTTTCAAACGAATAAGCGTCTCTCGGGACTTCATCGACTAATACTCCCCCGAAGCCACGGATCTCGGCGCCAAGCGGTTACCACCGCACGGCCACCCCCCGATCGCTCGGAGTGTGGACCGATAACGTTAGCGTTCGGTTTCCGAACTGGCCACAATCTCGGCCAGTCGAAGGTATCCTTCCGCCAAGCTGGTTGCTTCTTCCTTACCCTGACGCAGAAAATCTTCGAGAGGCTTGTGCAGGCGGATGGCCTCGTCGACCTCCGGGCTGGTTCCGGTCCGATAGGCGCCAAGCCTGATGAGTTCTTCCATGTCCGCATAGGTCGCCATGATCTGACGGGCGCGCGTGAGAACCGGCAGGTAAGCCGGGTCGGCCGCGCGCGGCATGGTGCGCGACACCGACTTGAGGATGTTGATCGCCGGATAACGGCCGCGCTCGGCAATAGCCCGTTCCATGACGATGTGGCCGTCGAGGATGCCGCGCACGGCGTCCGCGATCGGCTCGTTGTGATCATCGCCGTCGACCAGGACCGTGAAGATGCCGGTGATCGTACCCTGCTGCTCGGTTCCCGGCCCCGCTCGCTCAAGAAGGCGCGGCAGTTCGGTGAAGACGGTCGGCGTATAGCCCTTGGCGGTCGGCGGCTCGCCGGCGGAGAGCCCTATCTCGCGCTGCGCCATGGCGAACCGGGTGACCGAATCCATCAGCACCAGCACGTCCTTGCCTTCGTCACGGAAATATTCCGCAATCGCGAGGGTGACGTGGGCGGCTTGGCGGCGCATCAGCGCCGGCTCGTCGGAGGTCGAAACCACCACCACGGAGCGGGCGAGACCGGCCTCGCCGAGATCGTCCTGCAGAAATTCCTGCACCTCGCGGCCGCGTTCGCCGACCAGCCCGATGACCGTGACGTCGGCAGCAACGTTGCGCGCCAGCATCGACAACAGCACCGATTTGCCGACGCCCGAGCCCGAAAAGATGCCCATGCGCTGGCCGCGGCAGCAGGTAATGAATGTGTTCAGCGCTCGCACGCCAAGGTCAAGCGGCGCGCCGACACGGCGACGCGCATGGGCGAGCGGCGGCGTGTTGCGGAACGAATAGGGCGAAGGCCCGGTAAGCAGCGCACCCTTGCCGTCGATCGGTTCGCCGAGCGCATTGACGACGCGTCCAAGCCAGCCTTCCGACGGCCGCACCGCGCCCGCGACCGACGTCACCACAGCGCGGCAACCGCGCCGCACGCCCTCGAGCAGCGCGAACGGCATCAGCAGCGCGTTGTTACCGGAAAAGCCAACCACCTCGCAGGGAATGCTATTGGCCGCGGTCTCGATCACCACGCGGGCACCGACCGACATGGCGTGGAGCGGCCCCGCCACTTCGACCATGAGACCGCGCACGCCAACCACGCGGCCGTATATCTCGACAGCATCAAGCTCGTTGATCTGCTCGGCGAGCGCCTTCACGGCCTGTCACCTGAACGCCGCACATACGCAAGAATGGTTACTCCCAGGCACGGAGCTTTAACGGTGTATTTACCCGGGCCGTTAATCATTGGGTTATCGTCCTTGGGAACCAGCCGGCTTTGCCCCGGCCAGGACGGTTGGGGCTGAGTCGTTTGAATCCGTTAAAGCCGGAACTTCATTCGGAACATGAACGTCCACGTGGCCAAAAAACCACTGTCATGCAACATCTTAGGCCGATTCGCAAAATTTGCCTACAGAACGCTTGCACGCCGGAATCAGGTTTTGTTAACCATACCGCCGTTAGTGTTTCGCGAACGAATCAGTTTGTCCCAAGGCGTTTTCCAGGGGCCGCCGCTGCGGCGTGCCGACCTTGAGCCCTCGCGGCGAGGAAGGGGACTGGCATGCGCGTATTGCTAATTGAAGACGATAGCGCCACCGCGCAATCGATCGAGTTGATGCTCAAGTCCGAGAGCTTCAACGTGTACACGACCGATCTCGGCGAGGAAGGGATCGATCTTGGTAAGATCTACGACTACGACATTATCCTCCTCGACCTGAACCTTCCGGACATGTCCGGCTTCGAAGTGCTGCGGAGCCTGCGCGTCTCGAAGGTGAAGACGCCGATCCTTATTCTTTCCGGCTTGGCCGGTATCGAGGATAAGGTCAGGGGTCTCGGTTTCGGCGCCGACGACTATATGACCAAGCCGTTCCACAAGGACGAACTGGTCGCCCGCATTCACGCCATCGTGCGGCGCTCCAAAGGTCACGCCCAGTCGGTCATCCAGACCGGCGATCTTGTGGTCAACCTCGATACCAAGACGGTCGAGGTCAACGGCGCCCGCGTGCATCTGACCGGCAAGGAATATCAGATGCTGGAGCTGCTGTCCTTGCGCAAGGGCACGACGCTGACCAAGGAAATGTTTCTGAACCATCTCTATGGCGGCATGGACGAGCCGGAGCTGAAGATCATCGACGTCTTCATCTGCAAGCTGCGCAAAAAGCTCGCCAATGCATCGAGCGGCAAGAACTACATCGAGACAGTGTGGGGCCGCGGCTACGTGCTGCGCGAGCCGTCCGAGGACGAGGCGAGGATCCCCGCCTGAGTTTCGGCACCGCATTCGCTAAGTTCAAAACCCCGGCCATCATCATCGGCCGGGGTTTTTGTTTGTAGAGAATCACAGGCTCGCGTCAGCGCCGACCGAGAGGATTATGTCCTCCCCTCACCGTCCGCCGTTGATGGCGACGAGACGCGGCATGGGTCGCGAAGCCGTTGGCACCGGCCGCTTGGGCGCACCTGAATTCGGCATGTAGAGTCCATGCTTGTCGGCCGTGACTTTGAAGCTGTCAGTGAGCCCCACCACTGTCTCGGCTGAGCCCAGCACAAGGAAGCCGTCGCTCGTGGTGATCCGCGCCAGACGGTTGAGCACGTCGATCTTCGTCTGCTGGTCGAAGTAGATGAGGACGTTACGGCAGAAAACGACATCGAACCTGCCGAGCAGCGAGAAATCGGAAAGCAGATTGAGCTGCCGGTATTTCACCATGGCGCGAATCTCAGGCGTGATCCGCCACGTCTCGCCGGTCTGCGTGAAATATTTGATCAGGAACTGAATCGGGAGACCGCGCTGCACCTCGAACTGGCTGTAGATTCCCTGCCGCGCCTTCTCCAGCACGTCGTTGGAGAGGTCGCTGGCAATCACTTCAATGCGCCAGCCGGCGACTTCGCGCGCCATTTCCCGCAGCGTGATAGCAATCGAATACGGTTCCTGACCGGTCGAAGCCGCGGCGCACCAGATGCGAATCGTCCGCGAACTTTGGCGAGCCGCGAGAAGCGCCGGCATAATCGTAGAGCGGAAATGCTCGAACGGAACTTTGTCGCGAAAGAAATACGATTCGTTGGTCGCCATTGCCTCGACGACAGCGGACATGAGCCCGTCGGAGTCGCCCAGTCTCAGCGCCTCGACGAGTTGGCTGAGACCACTGAAGCCGGCCTTACGCGCCACGGGCAGAAGCCTGCTCTCCACCAGATATTGCTTGTCGGCCGAGAGGACCAAACCCGAACGTTCCTTGAGGCATTTGCGCAAAAAGTCATAGTCGCGGGGGGTCACGATCGGTCTCCTGAAAACAAGCGAAGAACCCTCGGAGCAATCTGAGGCAACGCGAGCACAGCCGAGCACAATCCCGCCTGGGCGGCCGCTCGCGGCATACCCCACACCACGCTCGTCGCTTCGTCCTGTGCGATGACGCTGCCGCCCGCTGTAACGACGTCGGAGGCGCCGCGCGTACCATCGCAGCCCATGCCGGTGAGAATAAGCGCGAGGCTGCCGGATCCCCACACGGTCGCCGCTGAAGAAAACAGCGGATCGATGGCGGGCTTGCAGAAGTTGATCGGAGGATCATCCCCAAGCGCAATCGTCGGACGACCGCGGGATCCGTCAACCCTCAGGTGCCGTCCGCCCGGCGCGATATAGATACGGCCGGCGACAACTGCCTCGCCGTGCTCGGCTTCGCGCACGCGCCGGCCGCTGACTCTCGTCAGGTGCTCGGCCAGCACGGTGGTAAACGTGGGCGGCATATGCTGGGTGATCAGGACCGGTGCGCGGTCGCTCACAGCACCCAATTGTTTGATCAATGTTGTCAGCGCCTGCGGCCCGCCGGTTGAAGAGCCGATCAGTAATACCCGCGGCATGGAGGTCGCGAACGGCCGGAGCGCCTGTGTGTTTGTTTCCGCATGGTGCCACAACGCGCTTGCGCGCTGGTGTGCCGGAAGCCTCAGGGGCGGCCGCAGCTCTTCTCCGGCCGGTGAACCGAATGTCGCCTTGCCACCCGGCAAGCGGCGGCGGCCGAGTTGACGAATTTTCTCGATCAGTTCACCGCGAAAAGCTGCCGAACTTGCGCCGCGCGCGGTCTCAGGCTTTGGCACGTAATCCGCCGCGCCGAGCGACAGCGCGCGCAGGCTGATCTCTGCACTGCGACGCGTGAGCGCAGAAGCCATGATCACAACGGTGTCGGGCTTCTTTTTCAGGAGGAGCGGCAGCGCAGAAATGCCGTCAAGGTCCGGCATTTCCACATCAAGGACAACGACGTCGGGTCTGCAGTGCCCGATCTGCTCAACCGCCTCACGGCCGGAGCTCAGCGCCGCCGCGGTCCTCATGTCCGGCTCGGCGTCGACCCAACGCGCCACGAGGCTGCGCGCCACAATGGAGTCATCCACGACCATCACGCGGATCGGATGGCCGACTGCAGGCGCATGGTTCGCGGCTGCAAGCGCCGAAGTCACGGCGGCAGTCATCGACTCTAGCTTTGTACCCAGACTCTGCACTTCGATCTCGCCGGCGCCGACAAAGGCTACGCTTACTCAGATCAATCCGACTTCCTGGAACTTGGCTTCGACGATTTCCTTGTCGAACGGCTTCATGATGTACTCGTTCGCTCCTGCATGCAGCGCCCGTGCGATGTGAGCCACGTCGTTCTCAGTCGTGCAAAACACCACTTTGGGCCTATCGCCGCCCGGCAGACGCCGCAGCACCCGCAGGAAGTCGTAGCCGTCCATTTTCGGCATGTTCCAATCGAGCAGAATCGCATCCGGCAGATTCCGCTTGCACGTCTCGATGGCTTCCTCGCCGTTCTCGGCTTCCACGATCTGGAAATCGAGCGCTTCGAGAATTCGCCGCGCCACCTTGCGGATGACGCTGGAGTCGTCAACGATCAAACAGCTTTTCATAACGTCCTCACTCCATGCTTTGCCGGCGAAGCCGCTTCAGTGCGTCAACGCGCCCAGCACCCGTTCCTCTCCAAACCGCCCGAGATCAGGCGGCCACCGCCTCGCTAGCGACGTCGAGTACGCGATCGACGTCGAGAACGACCAACAAATCACCATCGAGCCGGTACACTCCGGTAGACACGCGTGCCAGATTGCGGTCGAGATTGATCGGATTGACCTCACGCTCCCCGGCCGGCAACTTGAGCACCTCGCCGACCGCGTCGACCAGCAAACCGAACGACTCGCCTCGCAGCTCTATGCCGATCGCCATCGGCGCCCGCCCGTGGTCCCGCGCCCCCAAATCGAGCCGGTTGCGCAAATCGATCGCCGTCACGATGCGCCCGCGCAGATTGAGCACGCCCGCAATCTCCGATCCCGCAAGTGGCACGCGCGTCATGTTTGCCGGCTTGAAGACGTCCTGCACCCGCTCGATCGGCAAACCGAACATCTGCCCGGCGGTCGTGAAGGTGACGAAATCGATGAGTTCGGCATCGTCGCTCATGGCGGTCACGCTGCACGCTCGAGTTCGACGCTCTGTTCCTTGATCGCGGAGATCAGGCCGGCGCGGTCGAACTTGGCGACGAAGTCATGGAATCCTACGGCTCGGCCGCGCTCGATTGCCTCGGCGGAGACCATGGCGGACAGCGCGATGACGGGAAGAGCGGCGGTACTCGGGGTGCTGCGAAGCACCTCGGCAAGCGCGAACCCGTCCATCTCCGGCATTTCGATGTCGGTCACGACGAGATCGAAGCGCTTGCCCGACCTGACCGCCGCAAGTGCTTCCGCGGCGGACGCGACTGCGACCACCTGATATCCCGCCGCCTTGATAAGCGGCGCCAGCAGGTCGCGAAAGAAGGCCGAATCGTCGACCAAAAGCACGGTGCGAGTGACGCGCGCCGCCGCCACATCGCGCCGGTGAAACCAATCCTCGAAGGCGAGCGGCAAGAAGTGGCCGACGTCGACAATCTCCGTGGTCACGCCCTTGATCACCGCATAGCCGACAACGCCGGGGCGATCGCTCGCAACCTCGATGTCGAGCCGCTCCTCGACGATGTCGACGATCTCGTCGACCGCAAGGCCCATGGAACGCTCACGATCGGTAAACACCAACACCGGCTGGGCGCCCTCCGATCTGAGGCGGGTTTCGCTGTTGATCCGCAGCAGCGCCATGAGCTGGTCGCGATATTGGACAAGATGACGCTCGTCAGAACTTTCGATGTTGCGGCAATCGATCTCCTCGAGGCGGGTAACGAGCGACAGCGGAACCGCCTTCGGCTGTTGCGAGCCGGCACGGAAAAGCAGCAGCGAAACGACGTCTCGATCCCTTTCGTCTTCGTACTCGTCGAGATGGAGGCGATCGGACTGCAACGCTGTGGTCACGGCACGGCCGAATAACTGCGCAATGCCGTTCGGGTCGATGATCATGATCACCGAGCCGTCGCCCAAAATCGTGGTGCCGGAGAAAACCGCGATGTGACGGAGCTTCGACGACATCGGCTTGATGACGATTTCCTCGGTGTGGAACACACCGTCGACAACGACGCCGAACACCTGGTTGCCGACCTGCGTCACGACGACGAAGCCGTTCTCGCCGTCGCTTTCACCGAGCCGCAGTGCCTCCTTAAGATAGATGAGAGGCAACAGCTTGTTGCGCAGCCGGAGCACCGGGGTGTCTTTGATCCGCTCGATGCGGTGCTCGCCGGCTTTCCCGACGCGCACCAGTTCAAGAACGGAGAGCTGCGGGATGGCAAAGCGTTCGCCGCCGGCGTCGACGATCAGTGCCGCCACGATGGCGAGCGTCAGTGGAATCTTGATCGTAAAGGTCGTCCCAGCGCCGCGAGTGGACTTCAAATCGACCGTGCCGCCGATCTGCTCGATATTGTTGCGCACCACATCCATCCCGACCCCGCGGCCCGAAATGGCGGTGATCTGGTCGGCGGTCGAAAAGCCCGGCGCGAAGATGTAATTGCAGACTTCCGCGTCGGATTTGCCTGCGATTTCGACCTCGGTCGCAAAACCCTTCTCGACGGCCTTGGCGCCGATGCGCGCGATATCGAGGCCGCGGCCATCGTCGGCAATCTCGATGATGATGTGGCCGCCCTGATGCCAGGCGCAGAGCCGGATCGTTCCCGCGCGCGCCTTGCCAACGGCAACGCGTTCAGCCGGAGTTTCGAGACCATGATCGGCGCAGTTGCGCACGAGGTGCGTGAGTGGATCTTTCACAAGCTCAAGCACCTGCCGATCGAGCTCCGTCTCGGCGCCGCTCATCTCGAGTTCGATATCCTTGCCGAGATCGGAGCTGAGGTCGCGTACGATGCGCGGCAGCTTCTGCCACGCATTGCCGATCGGCTGCATGCGCGTCTTCATCACGCCTTCCTGAAGCTCGGCGGTGACGTTCGAAAGCCGCTGCAGGGGCACTTTGAAGTCGGAGTCCTCGTGCCGCCGAACAAGCTCAAGGAGCTGGTTGCGAGTGAGCACGAGCTCTGAAACCGTGGTCATCAGATGATCGAGCGTGTCGACATTGACCCGGATCGACTGGTTGGCGAGCCGGTCGCCGCGTTCGTCGTCCGTCCGCTCGGCCCGCGCCGCGGATTTCTCGGCATTGTCGGACTGTTCTTTGGCCGCCGGCTGCGGAGTTGCACTGATCTGCAACGCCATGCGGCCGAGTTGATCGATAAGATCGCTGTCGTCGCCAGCCGGTTCCTGCTGCTGCGCCTCGATGTCGTCGAGGATCGACTTGATGCGATCAATGGTGGCGAGAATGAGCGTGACGGCGTCGGCCGTCACCGGCATGCCGTCGCGGAATTTTCCCATCAGCGTTTCGGCGGCATGGGCGAGCGCCTCAAGCCTGGAAAGCGCGAGAAAACCGCAGGTGCCCTTGATGGTGTGAACGAGACGAAAGATGTTGCCGAGAATCTTGCCGTTATTCGGGTCCTGCTCGAAGCGGACGAGTTCAGCGCCGACCAGGTTGAGGCTTTCGCCCGTCTCGGTCAAAAAATCACGCAACAGGTCGTCCATACCCGGCGCCCTCGCCGCCACCCGGGCAACGACCGGCTGGCACACTACAAACTCATTGCTGAGCGCACGCGCGAGCGCTCTCGCCGTCAGGCTTTCTGCACCTGGCCGAACGCGAGCAGTGTGTTGCCAAAGGGTTTAATTTCGGTTGCGACGAGCGCGCGCAGGTTGAGTTCCGCCTGCCACTATCCCAGATTCAACGCGCGGTGACGACTATCCCTTCGCCTTCTGCGACCGCCGAAACCGCGAGCCCGCAATCCCGAGCCAGGATTCCGGTATAGACCGGTTGAATGGCGTGGGCGTCGACGGCTTGCGTCGGGTTACCCGCAAGCAAGGTGGCGGTCGCCTCCGTCAAGCGGGCGTTCAATCCGGTTGCAGTGATCCGAAACCCTGCGCCGGCGTCGACTGCGTCGACAGTCAGCGTACCGCCGCGAGGGATGGTCCCGATGCCGATCAGCAGCATGTTCAACAAAAGCTTAACGCGATTCTTCGGCTGCAATTCGCGCGGCAAATTCCACACGATCGACGTCTTGTCGTCGGCGAGCAGGCCGCGCGCAACTCTTTCGGCGTCGCCGAGATCGATTTGAGCGCCAGCGGAACCTGCAGCGCCAAAGGCCAAACGGCAGAATTGCAATTTCGCAGAGGCCTGATTGGCACTCTTCTTAATCAGATCCAGCGCAAATGTCTTGGTCTCCTCGTCCTTATCCTCTTCCAGGACTTCGAGGCCATTGACGATGGCACCAACCGGACTGATCAAGTCGTGGCAGACACGGGAACACAGGAGCGCCGCGAGATCGAGGGCGCCGAGCGCGATGGGACCTGAGGTGGGGCCGGACATAGAAGGCTCCGCTGCAACCGAACTGGGCTTGTGCGTGTCACAGCCGGCGCGATTCGGCAATCGTGGCGTTTCGCCCGGCATGGTCGATCGCAGACTCTTGATCCGGCTGGGACAATCCAAAAGGAACTCACGATGTCAACGTTGGACGCCACCGCCTGTGCAGCGCTTCTGGAGCCGTTGACCGCAATCAGCGCTGCGGCGGCGCAGGCGATCCTCGCCGTCCGCGGCAAAGGCGGCGTGCGCGTCAAAGCCGACGGTTCGCCCGTCACCCCGGCGGACGAGGCCGCAGAAGCGACAATCCGCGAAGGATTGATCCGCCATTGGCCGACTCTGCCGGTGGTCTCGGAGGAAGCAGAGCGCGACAGGCCGATGGTCGACCGCGGAAGTTATTTTCTTGTCGACCCACTCGATGGGACCCGCGATTTCGTGGCCGGCCGGGACGAATATACGGTCAATATCGCGCTGGTAACCGACGGCACCCCGATCCTCGGCGTCATCGCCGCACCAGCGCTCGGTTTGATCTGGCGCGGCATCGTCGGGCACGGCGCCGAGCGGATCGGATTTGCCGGCGAGGCAAAGACCTCGGAGCGTGCTGCAATTCGCACCCGGCCGCGGCCACGCGACGGGCTGACAGTCATGGTCAGCCGTTCCCACCTTGAAGCGCGGACGCAAGCCTATGTGGACGGCCTGCCGGGGGCAAAACTCGTCGCCTGCGGTTCCTCGGTCAAATTCTGCCGCCTCGCCGAAGGTGCTGCCGACCTTTATCCTCGTCTCGCACCGACGCGCGACTGGGATGTGGCGGCCGGTCATGCCATCCTGAGCGCGGCCGGTGGCAGCGTTACGACACCAGATGGTTCGCCGCTCGCATACGGAACCACAGACCTGCGCATTCCGGCTTTCGTCGCCAGCGGCGACCCTATGGCCAAGATTATGGTCAAGCTTATGGACTGAGCGCTTGCAGCACATCGGGCCAGCGGCGTTCGGCTTGGGCGAGCGCACGATCCGGCGCAGCGGCAAACCTTTCCTGCCGGTCGCGATCGTAGAATAGGAACAGCCGTTCACCGGCGATGATCCACACATTCGGATTGCCGGCCACGGCGACGCCGCCGATGATCCCGATCGGGTCATAGCCGCCGAATTGCGGCATGTAGACTGTGGGATTGGCCACAAAGGCGGCGCGATTGCCGACATTGCAAAACCGCCAGACGGCGCCGAGATACCGATATTCAAAATCAGCGCTGCCTTGCATGGGTTTGCCATCGGTAAAGAATGCGACGGGGTCATATCCGTCGATCGCAAGACCGCTGTGCCAGTCGACGACGATTCGTTCCGTGGCGGCGGCGATGGAGCGCGCCGCATCGACCGACTGGATCAGCAAAATCCCGGCGAAGACCGCCGCCCCCCAGGCCCAGTATCGCTTTCGTTCTCGCCGTGCTGCGGTCATAGTTCTGGCAAATGCTGAGTTGATTCGGACTGCTCTCGCTCAGGCTTAAACAGAGCGCATGAGCAAGGGGTTAAGCGGGGACTTTCCGATGAATTCTGCCTTAAGGCTTGCCCTTATCGCGTTGCTTTGCACAGCGCTCGAAGCTGTCCCGGCCATGGCGCAAACGATGCCGCCCGAACCGCCGGCAACAGCCGGCGAGCCGCCTCCCGGGCCGCCACCACCACCCGCGCCCGCAACCAATCAGTTTTCGCCCGTTGAATTGGTCGACGCCGGACATCGTTTCTTTGGCGGAATCTCGCGCGGGCTCGCTGAGATCGTCGAGAAGGCGGTCAGTCAGTGGGGCCAGCCGAACGGCTACATTCTCGGCGAAGAAGCTGGCGGCGCCTTCGTCGGCGGACTGCGCTACGGCGACGGCACGCTTTACACAAAGAACGCGGGCGACATGCGGGTGTTCTGGCAAGGCCCGTCGATCGGCTTCGATGCCGGGGCCGACGGCGCGCGCACCATGATGCTGGTCTACAATCTGCCCCGAACCGACGCGATTTTCGACCGCTTCGGCGGCATCGACGGCTCGGCCTACTTCGTCGGCGGCTTCGGCATGACGGCGCTGACCGCCAACAACATCGTGCTGGTGCCGATCCGCGCGGGCGTGGGGCTGCGGCTCGGCGCCAATCTCGGCTACCTCAAGTTCACATCTCGTCCGACGTGGAATCCATTCTGACCGGTTCACTTTTCCGCAGCGCACTGATGAAGCTTTTATTAACTTGATGACGCGGCGGGCGAAGTCGGTTTAGGTTAACAAGTGGTGAATGTGGTGTGGCCCGTACCTGCGTGGCATTGTCATGCCACCGCCGCGGCGCGGGTGGAGGCGTAGTACAATGATCGAACCGGTCATGTATTTCGGGATCGGGTTCCTCGTTGCGGCGTTACTCGGATTGCTGTTCGTTCCGCTTGTTCATAATCGCGCCGTGCGTCTGACCATGCGGCGCCTCGAAGCGGCGACGCCGCTGTCGATCGCCGAAATCCGCGCCGACAAGGACCAACTCCGCGCCGAATTCGCGATGTCGACCCGACGCCTCGAAATGAGCGTCGAACAAATGAAGACAAAGACGACGACGCAGCTTGCCGAACTCGGCAAGAAGACGGACGCCATTAATCAGCTCAAGAGAGAACTCGGCGAGAAGACCGCGACAATCTTTGCCCTAGAGGCACGCGACAAGGCGCTGCGGGATCAACTGCGCAACACCGAAGAAGAGTTCGAGATCAAATCGAGCGCGCTGCGCGAAGCCGAGCGCGTGCTTGCCGACAAGGAAGCGGAGTTGGCAAGGCTTGTCGCCGAGCTCGGCGAACATGCGATCATGGCGGACAGCCAGCGCGTCGAGCTCGCGGCCCTGCGAACGCAAGTCGAAGCCATGAAAGTCAGTGTCGCCGACTACGAGCGCACAGTGAAGGAAACCGAGATACGCCTCTCACGCGAGCGCGACGAAGCGGAGGCGGCGACCGCAAACTTGACCGAGGCCCGCGGCCGACTCGAAGGTCTCAACGTCCGCGCTGCCGAGCTCGAGCGGCAACTCTTCGTGCAGACCACCGAGGCGGAAATTCTCAGCCGGCGCGTCAGCGAGCTCGAAACGCGGCTCGGCGATCAAGGCAAGCTGCTCGCCGAACGCGACTACGAACTCGATCGTCTGCGCGGCGACATCGAAGCCGGGCGCAAGATCGAGAGTGATCTGCGCAGCGAACTGGCAAGCACCACGAGCCGCAGCAGCACGGCTTCCGACAAATTCCGTTCCGATATCAGCAAGCTCGAAGCGCAGCTTGCCGGCGCGATCGACGAGCGCAACAAACTGCAGCGCGAGATCGCGACCTTCAAGCGCGACACGGAATCGACCTGGGCTGCCGAGCGCGTCGAGAACGCGCTGCTGCGCGAACGCATCAACGATGTCGCCGCCGAAGTGGCGCGATTGACGGCGGCTCTCGAAGGCCCCGGCTCGACGATCGACGCGATGCTCGCGGCGGACGCGCCCGCCTTGGCCAACGGCGTCAACGGCACGCGCGAGGCCGGCGCCGGCCGCATCGATCCTCAGCAGGAAAGCAAGAGCACGCTCGCCGACCGCATCCGCGCGCTGCAATCGACTGCCTCACGCGCAGCATCGTCGAACTAAAGCGCAATCGCTTCGGATTGAATCGTTCCGCGCCCTCCCATCTTAGAGCACGATTTTTTCGGAAAACCGGTTTCCACCCCCGGATCAAGTCCGGGGGCAGGCTATTTCCGGATCACGCTCTACAGCCGACCTCGTTTGCAAAAATCGGCGCTGATCGCCCAGCAGGCCGCGCGTCTTCCTTTGACGTCGAAACAAGGTGCAAGATGGCCGGACCCGCGTAGCACCGCTTACGCCTGCCTCTATTGACACTATACTGGGCACCTTCCTATATCCGTTCGCCGGCTGGATCGGGCGCTTAGCTCAGCGGGAGAGCGTTCCCTTCACACGGGAGAGGTCGTAGGTTCAATCCCTACAGCGCCCACCATGTTAACCCCGTATTTACAATGGTTTCTTGAAGGTCTGGATTGCCTGTAAGACTGCCACTAAATGGGTGTCAGAGAATGATGCCTGTAATTGGTGGTGTCTCCATGCGTTCCCGTTACCTGTTCAAGCGGAAGGGCAGCGACAATTGGTATGTCCGATTGCAGCCGCCCGGACAAAAGCTCGTTGAACGATCACTCGGCACGACTGACTTAAAGGCCGCAGAGATTGCGGCAGCCGATGTAATCAAGCAGCACAAAGCGTTCATGTATCAACGGCGACAAGCTCGCGTCGCCAGCGTAGTGCATGGTCCATGGACACATGAGTACGCGCCGGGGCTGCACACATTGCCGGACGGCCGAACCGTCATGGCAACCGAAACGGACCTGACATTCTCGGATGGCACGCGCCGGCCGAACGGCGGACCTGCGATCTATTTGACCGGCACGCAACTGTCAGCGGCACGCGAGTTTCAGGCTTTCGATGAGGCCTATGATGGCAAGATCGGCGAGGGACCGATTCCAAACGAGCGGCCCAAGTTTGTCGCGGCCAAAAGCAGCGACGATGACAAGTTGCTCGAAACCTACATCACACACGCCGCGCTCTCAGAGACTCGCGAAGCGCAAGCGCGGGAGATGTGGCGCATCTTTCGGGCGGTGGTCAATAAGCCGCTTGCCAAATGCACGCGCGACGACGGCCGTAAGATCGTGGCACACCTTGAAGCGGAAAAACCGCTCAAAAGTACCACGCTCAAAAGGTACATGGTGCCGTTGATCGCAATTGTGAATTTGGCTATCGACGAAGGCAAGCACACCGGCATCAATCCCTTTGCGAACTGCGTCCCGGATCGTGAGGACGAAGAAGAACGCAAGCCGTTCAACGATGACGACATGAAGGTCATTCGCGCGAACCTGCACAAACTCGGCAAGAGCGATCAGCTTCTAGTTCGTCTATTGGCAACCACGGGTATGCGGCGCGGCGAAGCCTTTTCGATTGTCAGCGAAAAGACAAAGGATGGAGTTCGCTATTGCACGGTCGGCACCAAGACCGATGACTCGCGACGACAAGTTCCCTTTCCCAAAGACCTGTTGCCGCACTTGCCCGCGAAGATTGCCAGCCAACTGATCCCCGGCCGCATGGACTCCGCAGGCAAGCGATTAAAGAAATGGCTCATCGAGATTGGCATCACCGACCCCGACAAAGCGCCGATGCACTCGTTTCGTCATCGCGCAAAGAACCGTATGCGGCAAATCACGCCGGATGAAGAATTGCGGAACGCCATTGGCGGTTGGGCGAGCGGCAAGAAAAATAGTGGTTGGGAATACGGCCGCGAGGATGGCGACCGTGGCTTCCCCATTAAGATACTCAAAAAGACAATCGACAAGATCGGCATGTGAGGCCACGATGGTGCGCTCATTATCGCAGTGACATATCCGGGTGACTCGCACTCGCCGCCTAGCCGGAAATCAGCCCTCATTCGGATCAGTCTTCCAACCACCCTCGTTTTGGACGCTATTTCCGCAAGCTCTATTAACCTGACAAGACCGGAACGGTCCATTTACCGTTCCAAGCGAAGCGATTCGCTTCTCGGAAACGACTTCCTACATTTAGCTCAGCGTACAAGAGCCGGGCATCGACGGATTGGCCGCACCAACTTGCGCTTCTCTTCGCGAGGTGGTCCGTAAACGCGGCCGGTGCCAGTTGGCAACAAGAAGACCGGGAATCGGTTGCGGGAGCGCGGGCAAGCGCCAGATACCGCTCATAGTTTCTTTGCGAATTTTGAAAACTCTTCGGCTCAGGGCGGCTGGCACCAGACGTCCACCGCTTCGAACGTGCAGCGAATGATGCTACTGGTCCAGGTTGGCGCGCACTCATGATTGTCTTTGCGTCACTTTGCATATTCACTCCGTGGTAGTTGCTGGTAAAATTCTCCGTGCGACGCACGAACGATAAAAATCAGAGACGATGGCGTGTTTCTCTGAACAGCGATCCAGTGCACGTTTGCCCGACGCCTGACTGTGAGTAGCGTTCATCGATCCACAATGCTGACACGGTCCTCGGTGGCGGCCTGTTCGTCCCAGCAACGAATCAATACCAGTGGCGATAAAGGCCACCGAAGAAATGAGCAATTTCCGGATTTTGATTGCTTCAGCCGCCGTGTCGGAGTTTGCCGACTAAACGCGATATAAGTGAATCAAACTTTGAGCGATACGTAAGGCGGCTGAAGAAATTATCAATACTGTGAGGCGCCGCCGACCTAAGCTAGTCGCGATCGACCACGTCGGGCACACGGGACTACTGTCAGCACCAATGCACCGGTTTATGAAGAGCGGGGCGAGAGCAGTACAGAAATAGCCGATTAACCATCGCAAGCGAGAGGATTCGCCTCTCAGAGATCTCGCCCTACATTTCTTTCAGCGTACAGAGGCGGGCTTCGACGGATTGGCCCGCGCCAACCTGCGCTTCTCCGAGCAAGGTGGTCCGTAAACGCGGCAGGTGGCCCAGGTGGCATCTGCAACCAAGCGGAGATATCCCCATGGCGCCCGCGCGTGCGTTTTGGAAAGGCCACCTCAAGCTCTCGCTCGTCTCGTGCCCGATCGCCCTCTACACCGGGACATCAGCAACCGAGCGTGTGTCGTTCCGCCAGATCAACAAGAAGACCGGCAACCGCCTGCGCCAACAGCTGGTCGACGAAGGCACGCGTGAGCCGGTCGAGGGCGAGGATAAGGGCCGGGGCTACGAATACGCCAAGAACGCCTACACACCGGTGGACGACGACGAACTCAACGCCCTTGCGATCGAAAGCAAACACACCATCGAAATCGACGCGTTCGTCCCGCGCGAGCAGATCGATCAGCGCTATCTCGACACCCCCTACTACATCGCGCCGGACGGCCATGTCGGGCAGGACGCTTTTGCGGTGATCCGCGAGGCGATGCGTGGCAAGGACATGGTTGCGCTCGGTCGTGTCGTGCTGGCAAAGCGGGAGCGGGTCATCATGCTCGAGCCTTGGGGCAAGGGGCTGACAGCGACCACGCTCCGCTATCCCTACGAGATCAGAGACGCGAAGGAGTATTTCGACGAGATCCCGGACGTAAAGGTCGAGCCGGATATGCTCAAGCTGGCCCAGCACATCCTCCAGAACAAGGCGACGGACTTCGACCCCTCGCAGTTTGTCGATCACTATGAGGAAGCCGTCGTGGCTATGCTCAAGAAGAAACAGGCCGGCCTGCCAGTATCGCGCGAGCATGCCGCGCCACGGCCGCAGAATGTCGCGAATTTGATGGACGCGCTCCGCCGCAGCATTGCAGAGGAAAAAGCATCATCCATTCCGCCGAAGAGGGCGCGCAAGCGGATTGAGGGACAGGGCGAGATGCTGCTTCCCATTGCGGGCAACGCCAAAACGGTGGCCACGGCAACGCCGTCGGAACGGCAGAGCGCTCGACAGAAAAATGTCGGTTGACCATACGCAACTGTTGCCCGATCGCTGCTCGAAAATCCAGACGCCGGTTGGAAACTGCCAAAATCAAACCTGCGTCGGGGGCGTCGCTAGGCGTGCCATGATCGAGAACATAAGAACTCATCCCTACACAAACGCCGTCTGTCTCGAAACGGCTCGCTTGTTCGAGCGCCGTGCAGCCAAACACCTGGTCGAAGCTCAGGACTGGGCTGATCAGGGCGTTGCGAATTCGGCCCTGGAGTTTCAAACCAAGGCCAGACTTGCGCAGCAGCGTGCGAATGCCTGGCATCTTCGCGCGAAAAACGCCTCCAACTAAACAGCGTGCGTGTGGCCGCAATGAGTGTGATTGATGTATGCGCACTCCGTGCGGATATTCCTACGACTCGCCAGCGACGTCGATCGGAGTGATGCCGTGAGCAACGATCGGAACACAACCTCTACCCCCCGGACGGCGGACGACACCGCACCGATCGTAGTGCCCGACGGCGCGGGCATTTGGACGTTCGGTGACCATCTAAGGCATCTCGCCGAGCATGCCGGCACTATTCCCCTCGCGCGGGATGAAGCCGGTCGCTGCCTCATCTGCCTACGACGTGGCTTCTTTACGCCGAACGCGTAATCGGTGGTACGGTTCAGGGTCGAAAAGCTTGGCGGGGAGCGGGAGTGATCCGTCCGGATTGGACCGATTTACGGGCTCGCCGTCCGCTCAGCGAGCGATGCCATGAGAGCCCCCCTCACCGAATTGTTGAAACCGGATGGCTGTCGCGCGCCACCCCGTAGCTCGCACCGCGCCGCCAGTGCCATCATCGGCGCCCCATCCCCTCGCGTGCGCGCGTGAGGGGAGCGACAATTGTTAACGCCGCCAAATTCTGATGATTGTTCAGTGCAGCCGGCGCCACGACCGTTTGGGAGCCCGAGCGAAATCGAATGCAGTCAGCGGCCACCATGCCATGACGACACCGATGTCGTCGGGTGGCGGCGAGTGTCGTGCTGGTCGCGGCGCGGCGCCGAATCCTCGCCGCCATCCGATCGGCACCAACAAACCATCGACGTCGGCTGCCGGCGACCGTCCATTGCCACACACAGCGCCGCACCAGCTGCTGGCGCAGGTCGAGCACCCCGCAAGTCGATCTCGCATGCTCGTCGCTGTCCACGGGCTCGCCGTCCGCTCAGCGAGCGATGCCATGAGAGCCCCCCTCACCGAATTGTTGAAACCGGATGGCTGTCGCGCGCCACCCCGTAGCTCGCACCGCGCCGCCAGTGCCATCATCGGCGCCCCATCCCCTCGCGTGCGCGCGTGAGGGGAGCGACAATGGTTAACGCCGAACAACAACAGGATACTCGGCCACCACTTAGGGGACTGTTACGGCCCCCTTTACTGCGCTTTTTCTTAGTGAGACGCTTGACTTGCGCGGCCCGCGTTTTCGACGCCGAATGGGCGCCTCGCTTGAGCCCCTTCAGGGGTTTGCAAACGCCGCCATTGCTCCACGACGAGAGACAGGCGGCACCATCGGTCATCTGGGAACGCATTGGCACCTAACACGCAAAGTCTCCCAAAGTTGCTATAAGCGGGGGAGTTTTTTTCGGGGCCATCAAGCACTGCGCTTGTGGCCGGCCTGGCTGAAAGGCAACGGCCGACGCGCCATCACACTGCCGCTGCCGCACCCGGTGCAGCGAAGTTGTATCGCGTCTATTCCGCCGAAACGGAATAAGCTCAGCGCGCGTTATTGCGTGACGATCTTTTTGGCGGCTTCGATGATATCAGGCGGTGAGGCGTAGATAGCGCCGACGGTCTTGAGCGCTTCATCGGCAGTTTTCGGTGAAAACGGCAGCCGCAGCGTGTCGAGATCGGCGCGAAACTCCGGGTCTTTCATGGTCGCATCGAAGGCATCGCGCAAGATCTTCAGCCGTTCCGGTGGCACCGCGGCTGAGGCGATGAACGGCCGTCCGAGCTGACCGCCGGAAACCAGGAGATTGATGATCTGACGCGCGCGATCGTCCGGTGCCAGATCCGCGACGTAAGGCACGACAGGGGTCAAACCCTCCGGCACTGCCATTCCCGAGCGCGATATCGGATTGATTTTCTTCTGCTTGATCCAGTCCTCAGGAAGACTGCTCCAGGCGCCACAATCGCCGTCAAGCTCGCCGCGCTCGATGGCAAGCCGGACTTGGGCGCTGCCGGCATAGCCACCGACCTGACGGATGTCGAGACCAACCACCGACCGCAGAATGCGCTCGTTGATGTCTTCCGACGTTCCTATGCCGTCGGTGCCGAAATGAACCGGCCCGTAAGCTTTCAACTCGGCGATTGTCTTCGGCCCAAGATTGGCACGCACATAGCAGGCGGTAAGATCCTCGCTAATGCTGCCGATCCAGGCATATTTGCGCAGATCCAACGTTGCCAGATTGGGCCGCAGTAGCGACGCACTCAGCAATCCGAAATTAAAGGTGTCGATAAACGTGCCATCCTGCGGCGCCTTGTTGTCCAGATAGAGGATCGAGGTGACGCTGGATGCGCCCGGTATGTTGTCCACAACCACATTTGGCGTGCCGGGTATGTGCCGCCCGATATGACGCGCCAGGGCTCGGGCATTAATATCGAAGCCGCCGCCCGCCGAGAACCCGACGAGAATGGTCACGGTCTTGCCGGCGTAGAAATCCTCCGCGGTTGCCTGCTGTGGGATCGCAAAGCAAGCGACGAGCACTGCCGCGAGGAGCATCACAATGCGCATTAATAATATCTGCTTGGCAGGTGGCTTCGGCCTGCAGCCTAGCAAGAACCTTGCGACCTACCAAATGAACTGGCCCTCGCCAAGCGGAATGTCGCGCAACGTGCTCGGCGCAAACAGTTCCTCCAGCGACGGCATGCGCGGGCACAGGCCTTGCTCATAGCCGAACCGAATGGCGGCATCGATCGAACTGCGGTTCGGCTCAATTCCATAAGGATACCAGTCGTCACCGAAGATGTTCTTCTCCTCCTCGATGAGCGGCTGCAGGAAGGCCAGGGATATCTTCGGAGAGCCCGTTTCCTGCATAGTGCGGTAGCAGTACTCCTTGGAGTCGCACAGCGCCTTATACATGTTCAAGGCAACCCATGGATGGCGGTCGAACACGTCTTTTCTTATGACGACCAGATGCATGATCGGATAGATTCTCGTCTTCTTGAAATATGCGATTTCGAGCTCCCGATAGTTTGGAAACAGCCGCCGCACCTTTGGCGACCGGCGCCGGAAGCTCGCTGGATTGTTTCCAGTCACCAGAAAGTCGATCTCGCCATTCTCCAGCATGTCGCTCAACTCGCTGCCTGCGGGCGCCTGCTGGATGCGGACACTCGCGGGCAGTGAAATACCGGCCCGATCCACGCGGCCTTGCACCCATTCGATGGCACTCGGCGGAATGCCATATTCGTGCTCGAGCACCGCACGGGCATGGACGGCGGCAGTCTGACTGTATTCCGGAACGCCGGCTCGACGGCCGATGAGGTCCTCCGGAGTTTCAATTCCCTTGTCGGCGTTGATGAAAATATAGCCGTGGCGAAACACCCGCGATGGAAACACAGGAATGGCGACGAACGGGCAATTTTCGCGGCTTGCTGCCATCAGATAATTGGACATCGACATTTCCGAAATGTCGAACTCCTTGAATTGCAGCATGCGCCAGAAGATTTCCGCCGGCTGCATTGTCAGATAGGTGAGGTCTATACCGGTCGGACGGATGGCGCCCTCACGCAGCGCCTGCATTCTGTCATAGGGCCCGGAGGCAAATGTGAGGGCGATGTTCGGCACGCTTGAGTCTCCTTTCGATGGATTTTGATTTATATCATGGGTCGCAGGCGCATCTTTTGCCGCCGCCAATCAGCTTGCGATCGCGGCGGCCGATCCCGCCGAGCCCGGCAAGGCGCCTCAGCTCGGCTGACGAGCGCGATCTCTGCCTCCGAGTTGATCTTCAACTTGCCGATCGGGATGGCGACATCGTCGTTAGCGCCGACGAGGCAATTTGGAACGATCAAACTGATATGGGCAAAGATGCGGTTGCGCGAGATGGTCGAGCGCTCCGGAAGATTCATGACCACACGCTAACGCATTCTTTCGTATAGGCGTGCAATCAAAACAATAGCCTAATTATTTCAGATACAGCAGCAAATTGCCGAGCAGAGCGCGGATCGGTGCTAATTCGGCGCCGCCATGTGGCGGGCCGCGAGATAGCCGAACGTCATTGCCGAGCCGAGCGAGAAGCCCGCCTGATAGCCGACGCCGTATTCGGTATGCGCGGAATTGTTGCCGGCGGCATAAAGGCCGGGCATCGGAGATTGACGCTGGTCGAGCACTTGCGCATGGCCATTGGTGACGACGCCGGCAGAGGCAAACGCACTTGGATGAAGTTCAACGCCATAGAAGGGCGGGATGCGCAACGTCCCGAGGCTGGGATTGACATAAGTTTCGTCAGCGCGCGTTGGCTTCCACACATTTTTCTTAGCGAGGGTCCAGGCCGCCTGACCCCGTGCGAAATCATCATCCAAGCCCTTTCTCGCAAAGCCATTGAACCGTTCGATCGTTTCGGCCAATCCGGTGGGATCGATCTTGAGCTTTTCCGCAAGTGCGGTGAACGTACCGGCGCTGGCCACCCAATCAGGAATTTCTGCTGCCACGCGGCGCGTCAATGAAAGAAAAGCCGTCGACATACTGCTGGTCGAAGATGAGATAGCACGGCAGATTAGCGTGGCGATGCTTTTTCACGTCATACTGACGTAAGCTCGGCACCATTGCTTGAAAATAGGTCTCATCGGCGAAGCGTTGTCCTTGGCTGTTGACCACGATGGTGTGCGGGCAAAACATCTCGCTGATGCCGACAATGCGGAACAGCGGCGGTTCGTCCACTCGATTGGCCGGAATATTGAAGCCGAGAAACAGCGCCATGTTGTTGTGGATGGTGCGGGTCTGCGCGCCGAGTTCCGCGGCCATGACAATGCCATCGCCATTGATGGTCGGGGGGAACATCGAAAGCCAGCCCGGAAGTCCTTCATAGGCTTTGGCCATGGTTGGATTGGATTCGTAGGCGCCGCAGGCGAGCATGACGCCGCGTGTCGCTCCAATGCGTCCACGGTCAGTCGCGATGCCCGTAATGCGGCCGGCTTCGACGATCAGACGCTCGGCCTTCACGCCTGGCCGTATGGCAACGTCTCGCAGCAACAACTGCTTGACGAAATGAGTGATGACGCCGACGCCGCGCGTACGAATTTTATTTCGCCGACGCTCTTCCAGAATATCCTTGGGCCAGTTGTTGATGTTGGCGATACCGCCCCATGTGAACAGCTCTTCGCTGTTCACCTCGATCGGAGTGTCACGCGGTGCAAGGATGGAGTCCTGCCAGTCATCGAGATCGGTCGCGGCTATGAATTCAGTGTTGAGGCAGCGGCCTTCGGCCACCGAGCCGGGCGCGACGCCGAAGTAATGATCGGTCAGACCTCGCGAAATCCGGAATCGGATACCGCAGTCCTCGAAGAATTGCAGTGCCTCTGGTCCGCGTTCGGCGTAAGCGACGAGCCGCTCGTCATCGGCCTCTTCGCCGGCAACGAAGCGCATATACGCCAACACATCCTCAGTCGAGTCTTTGTATCCGGCAGCGCGCGCAAGATGGTTATTGCCAATCCATATTCCCCCCATGGAAAACGACGTGCCACCGCCAAGTTTCTCACCTTTCTCAATGAGGATCGGGCGCAGCCCGAGTTCGCTCGCCGCGAGCGCAGTGGACACGCCAGCAATACCGGATCCCACGATGACGACGTCGAACACTTCGTCCCAGCTCATGACGCACGCTCATTCCGTCTCGACATGCTATACTCTACAAAAATTATCCGCGCGCGAATGCGCGTTCAAGGAAAGAGGGAACAGCCCAATGCGCGGCTTCATTCGTTTTGTCGGCTTCGGCCTGTCTTTGGCGTTGACCTCCCAGTTGGCGACCGCGCAGACCACTTCTGACACGGTCGCACAGTCCTTTCCCAGCAGACCGGTGCGCATAATTGTGCCGTTCCCGCCCGGCGGGCCGACGGACCTCGTAGCACGGCTTTACGGGCAAAAGCTCTCCGAGCAATGGGGACAACCACTCGTGATTGAGAACCGCGCTGGCGGCAATTCGGCGATCGGCGCTGAACAGACGGCGAAGTCCGCACCTGATGGCTACACTCTCCTGGTCGCCATGGATACGACCTTGGTGCTCAACCCCATCATTACTCCCAACCTGTCCTACAATGCGTTCAAGGATTTCGCGCCCATATCGCTGATTGCGCAAAACACGTCACTGCTGATGGTCAACGCCGAGAGTGGGCCTAAGACGGTGCAGGATTTGATCGCGCGGGCAAAGGCGAATCCAGGAAAACTCAACTATGGGGCCGGCACGGTCACGACGCACCTGGCCGGTTATTTGTTCAGCAAGCTCGCGGGCCTCGATACTGTTTTCGTCGCCTATAAGGGTAGCGCCGAGGTTGTGCAGGGTCTTTTGAACGGCAGCATCGATTTTTCGGTCGATGGCGTCTCCGCGAACTTGCCGCTCATCAAGGACGGCAAATTACGGGCGCTCGCGAAACTGAACAATCGTCCGCTGCCGGCTTTGCAGGATTTGCAGCCGCTAACGGTGGCGGCGAATATGCCTGAGCTGGGCGAAATTTCGACTTGGGCTGGTCTTTTGGCGCCGGCCGGGACCGGACCCACAATCATTAGCAAGATCCAGCGTGCGGTTGGCAAGGTTGCGGCCGATCCGGAGGTGATTTCGAAGCTCGCTAACTTCGGCATTACCGCCGTGGCGACGACGCCAAAGGATTTCCAGCAATACTACCGCGATGAATTCGACCGCTGGTCTAGGGTGATCAAGGAGAGCGGCATCAAATTCGAATGACGTCAACGGGCAAAACCCGGGTACTCGTCCCGGCGCCGGTTGAGATCGGTTAAGCATGAAACGCGTTTCATACTTGCCGGGACGCGTCTCGTTACGCCGTCACGCAGGAGGTCCTCGCGCAGGCGCCGACCCTTTCGGCCGGTCAGTTCGGCGGCGATCAGCCGCCTTGCACAGAGGTGGAGGTGCCCGAGTAACCAGTGCACCTTCAGCAATCGTTGCGTAAATCGCGGCGGCAACATCCCAAACTAGGCTCGACGACCGAGACGCGTCTCACCAGTCGCGCGCTTGAACGGCAAGATGCATCCCTGCGGCATCGTCAATTAAGCAACAGGGCATGCCCGCACTCCGCCCAAACCTCGTCGCGGGGTACGTCGAATCGCTGCCGCGCGTCGTCATCCCAGTAGGCGGTGATGGCCGAATTGAAGATCGGCCGCTGTCGCATGCGCGCATACCAGTCCGCCACGCGCAGCCGCCGGTTCTCCCATAACCCCGCAAGCCCAAGCATGTCGGCACGATTGATGTAGGGAATGGCAGCCGCATCGGCCAGCGTGAAGGAATTGCCCACCAGATAATCGGATTGCGCCAGTGCGCTATCCATGGCGCCTACAAACTCGTCGAAGCGGCGCGCTGCATCCGTTGCCTCGGGCGCCGCGAGACCATTATCCATAATCCGCTGTAATCGCTCGCGCTTGACCGGGTCGAGTGCGCGGGCGACATACGCGTTGCGGCCATCCGGTGTCTGACGCATGAAATAACGGCGGAACGCCACCGCGGTGGTGATTGTCCCGCAGTGAACGTGCAACTCGTCGACGCGCTTGAGCCAGAGCCGTACCTGCGACCGCGCGTAGGGGTCGCGGGGCATCAAGGGAATCTCCGGGAAGGTCTCATCGAGGTACTCCATGATCACCGTCGACTCGATGATCACCTTGCCATCATGCACGAGGGTTGGCACGACGGCGTTGGGATTGAGCTTGAGGTAGTCCGGCCGGTATTGATCGCCGCGTTGCAGCCACAGCACCTCTCCATCCCATGGCAACGCTTTTTCGGCGATGGTCAGCCGCACCTTGATGGCGCAGACGGATGTTGTGCCATGATAGAGGTAGAGCATGGTGGTGGACCCCGGTCCTATGAGCGCACGCCTTGAACAGATCGCGCTTGGTCGCTGAATTCTAACGAAAAAAGACCGCCAATCCGAGCGGCCTTGAGAGAGTTTCAGCAAACGCATTACTGCTACGAACCCGTGGGGAGCAAGCCATCACCTTGTTCCCGTAACCATCCCGTAATCGTCCCGTAATTTTCCTATTGCCATTATGGCCCTCATTCGGTCTCCGGGATGGGAGTCGAGCAATCGGGTCATGGCATTCCGATCTATTGGGCCGGATCCTGTCCGTGCGGCGGTCCACAACGCCTTCGAACGGCGGGATCTCTGGCCGGTCGCTTCGACAGGCGCAGAGCGGCACAAACAAGCACTCGCCCTCTGGCTTGGCTACGTGGGTATCGCCGCGGGCGGCGCGGCCTATGTGCTGACTGAACTCGGTCGACGCGAGCTCTCACCGACGATCGAAGCGCCGCTATCGTCCTTAGGTGCCCACGAATAGACCGACATCGCTTCCTTGTGATGTGGGAGGTGCAGGCTCGACAGGCGCCGCGTTAGTTGCAGCCCTTGCTAAAACAGGGATTGAACGCCCAATTCACAGGCATGATACATCATTCTAGCCAATAGCCAGGGGACCGTCATGGCAAAGGATACCAAACCCTTCGAAGATTTGAGCGCGAACGCGGAGCGGGCTGTACAACAAACCGAGCAAGCCGCAAGGCAAACCGTGGCGCAAGCTCGGGGAGCATTGGATCACTATTTCGACTTTATGCAGAAGGCAGTTTCGTCCTTTCCTTCGGGCGGGACAGAGTTCGGCGAGAAACTTAAGAGCTACACGGAGGAAAACATCTCATCCGCACAGGAATTCATTGACAAGCTAAGCCGAGCTAAAGATTTTCAAGAGGTCCTTGGAATTCAGACCGAATATATGCAGAACCAGTTGAATGCATTTGGCAATCAGACAATGAGCCTGAGTGAGGCATTTACGAAGTCGATAACAAAAGAGGTCAAGATGCCTTTCAAGAGCTTTTGATTCCGCGTGACCTCTTCACACTGTCGTTTATGCGTTGGACTACGTGCCAATCACAGGGCCGTTAGTCTCCTCCCTCAAGATGGAAGTCATTAACCCTGGCGTCTCCCACTTGATGCGCGTCGCATCATTAGGCTCTGAAAGTGCTCCGTATTGCTAAAACAAGCCGAGGTTTTTGATCGCGGTCGGCAGCGATTGGGACTTGTGCGTCTTGCAGTAGGCCATGACCTTCGCGGAATTTCCCTGAAAGCGGTCATAGTTCAAGATTTTACTATTTGCGGCCGCATTGTAATAACCGCTCAGCCAAAAGCGGACGAAATCCTGCTCCTCTGGACTGTATCCGAGCCACCCTCCGCAAGTGATCTTATTCATATCTACCCTAATCTGAGCCACACTTGGCTGCGAAGCAGCCACCAGCAAAGATACTGTTACGAAAAGAACATTCCATTTCATGGCTTTTCTCCAGAGTCCAAAATGTCACTGCGGGCCGATCGCGGTCTGCAAGGCGTCCATCACGCTTGCTTGCGGATGGTATTGGCACCACGATTTGTAATTCGCGATATTTTTCTGGTGCGCAAGCACATCCACAAATGTCCTGCGGGTCTGATAACTGTACCAGCCACTCATCCACGCAGAGAAGTCACGCGACATTGACGGCGACATTGCTAGATATTGGCTGCATGTAAGCGCGGCCATATCGATGGTGACCTGTGCATTGGCAGCCACGGGAAGAAGCAAGACTGCAAGCGCTGTAATCAATCGAAGCTTCATTTTGCTCGTCCTTTTAGATACTGCACCAAGGCTCCAGGGCTCTCAGACACGGCCATAGAAGGCAACGAGTATCTTGCGCACAGAGATAGGTCAACGATGATCTGGCACACCCGCAAATACGATGGGAATAGTTATTCCTTTTTGCCAGAGCCTTGAAGGGTTGCGACTGATCGGCAATTTCGTAGGAAAGCTCCGGGACAAGGCCCAGGATTTTCTCTGTTTAACCCGCGGACGTATTGTCCCGACAAATAATTCCATATAAAAAAGCGTTCTTATTAAAATTGGGAGATCACATCGTGAAGAAAACAAAAAAGAGACGCAGCTGGACGAACGAGGACGTTGGTAAATTGAAATCGGCGGCTCGCAAAAAAATGCCCGCTGGTAAAATTGCCAAAACGTTGAAGCGTAGCGAAGGTGCCACGCGACAAAAGGCATTCAGTATGGGGCTGTCGCTCGATTCGCGCTAGGAAATGCCGAGACGCTTGCGCTAAAGCAAAAGAGCCCTGGCCCAGTTAAGGGCCAGGGCCAAGCAGAAGGTTCACATCGGGCTTCAAGTCCGAACGAAAGAAAGCCCCAACCGTTACGGCCGAGGCGCTGCACAGAGCTTGAATGAAGGCGAGCCCCCAAGGGTGCCTTCGGGTTAATCGATCGGATCACTGGCCGTGGCTGGCCAAGACCTGCTGGCATGAGCGGCTAATTTTCCCGCGATTGCGTTGCAAGCACCCGAGAATTCCCAGAACATCGTCGGCGTTGGCGTCTACCTCAGCCTTGCAATAGCGGATGACATCAGGATGGCAGGCCGCACGTTCCTGGTCATTGCCTTTTCCGAGAGATGCAGGCGGCGGTTGAGTTGGAAATTGTGCCATCGCAGCCGATGCAGCGGCCAGCACAAGAACGGTCAGGCTCGCTAGGCGCAACATAATTCCCCCTTTTTTCGGGGCATCCAGCCCGCCCATGTTTCGTTTGAGCTTAACACGAATTTTTTTGGGAACCGCGTCAATACGCGAGTGCCGGCAATTGAAATATCGGGAGTGCCTTCGATGCCACACCAAGATTTGCCGTAGGAGTATCGTGAAACTGGTTACGGACTTGCCGGTCACGACGTGAAATTCTGGCCTTGTTGCAGCGCGTGATCCCGTCGGAGACGGAGCGGATGGTATCGGAATCGGAAGACGGCAATTCATTTCTTCACTCAGCGGCGCCGCACTCGCTGGGCCGCTGGCGCAGATCGCTTATCCATCCCGTTCGATCAAGATTTCTCGTTCCGGCCCCACCCGCAGGCATCACTGATCTATCAGCGCGCTCTTATCCCTGACGATACCGAAAGGTGGGCCAAGGTGATCCGGGCGGCGAACATTCTGCAGGTGTGTAGTCTTTGGGGAGGCTTCAGTCCTTCCAGAAATTCTTGAACCGATCGGGCGCCATTTCGGTGTACCGCACCGTGTGCATGATGTTTTTGTGCCC
>CAWIID010000011.1:0-299389 GCA_963836055.1 uncultured Alphaproteobacteria bacterium | reverse complement strand
GACATGCGGCGTTGCAACTCGCGAACACTTGTCTCCAAGGAGCCGATCGCGCGGCTGATTTCGTCCAGTCTTGAGGCCATCGTGGCGGCTCATTTGCTCAGGCGAAAGATTAATGCGTATTCACCGTTGCGCCGTGGTTCGATGCGCACATACCGGGCTTCATAAGTCGCCCCGCCGACGACCACGGCCGCGTGCGACCCCGCCCGATTGAGGTCGGTGCGTGGGATTGAGCGCTTTGCGCACGGCTTGCGGGTTGCGAGCGATAACAGTCAGGTAGGCGCGCGCGGCTTGGTCGGGTTCGACGCGGCCTTGTTCCCAATCGCGCAACGTGCCGATCGGAATGTGGTAGCGCGCCGCGAAATCTTCCTGGCTAATGCCGAGCGCGCGACGGATGATCTTCACCTGCGGGGTGCGCTTCATGCGGGCAAGATCGGCCGCAGACAGAGGTCGATTATCGGGGTCGGCGTTCGCGGCGTCCACGATTTGCTTCTGCGCCATCGGACGCAACGGGCGTCTAGTGATTTTCGACGAAGTAGTCATCTTCCTCACGCTTCGTCGCTTGTCGCGCCGAGATTATCCGGATACGGCCGTTCCTCTCGGTGTAAACGACAGTGAGCAGCCCATCTTCGGCGGTCCCGATCAGGATGAAACGGTCTTCGCCATAGTCTTCACGGTCATCCAGCCATTCGATGCCGAAGGTGTCCCGGAAAACCTTGACCGCCAGTTCAAAACTCACGCCGTTTGGCCTCACTCGGGCGATTTCGCGAATTCCAGAGCCAACAGCGGACGTTTCGACCTCCGATATTTCGCCGAGAATTTTGAATTGCATGCGCGGATCGTGCTGGGGTCATGAGTTTGCGTCAATGGCGCAAAACTAAATCGCCATCTGTGCCGGCGGGACGTAGGGAAAGCCGCGAAAATTTGAGAGATTGCTGAACTTGCTCTGGCCGGTTATTCGGCGGCCAATACGGCCTTCCTGACGGCCTGCGGCAAGGCGATCGAGCGAAAAAATCCTTTCGGATAGAGGTAATCGTCACCCAATTCATCGACGACCCGGAGCAGACCATGCTTTTCCGCGCTGACGTCGCGGAGCGCTACATAGATTTTTCGCTTCTCGAGCGACGCCGAATAATCTTCGTTGTTAACGCACACGACAAACTGTTTAGCTCGCGGCTTCGCCATAGTTTCGCATTTCACAGTAGACGCTTGATCTTGAATTCCTGGCGCCCAAGTCTGGATGCTTCATACCAGTGTACCTCGGCCGCGTGGATAGAGCCATCGGCTAGCCCAGCGTCAGCGACACGCCCGCCTCGGCCGTGTTCACGTTCGCCGTAACACCTGTGTTGACACCGGAGGTGAAGGTGATCGAACCCTGCTGGTACGCCGGATCGGCGCCGGACCAGTTGATGATCGACGCCTTCGATCCCGCGCCCGCGGTGCCGTTGGTGCCGAATGCGTTCTTCACCAAGGTGCAGCCGGAATCGTAAAGGTTTTGCAGACGGGTCGACTGATAGAGATTCCGTAGCATATCGATATTCAAAAGCACGAGGTGGGAATTCACCGTGAGCTTCGCACTCGTGCGTCCAATCTGATCGACGGTCAAGACGACATCAAGACGACCTTTGAATAGCATCACATCGCCGATGGCAGTGCCGCCGATGCAGTCGGAAAAGAACACCCGGCCGCGCTCGATCTCGCAGCCATCGAAAGCCGTCAAGCAACGCCTTGAGGAAGGGCGGACCGCCCGTGATCGTGTCGCTCGTCGCGCCGAGATTATCCGGATACGCCGTTCCTCTTGGTGTAAACGACAGTGAGCAGCGCACCTCCGGCAGTCCCGATCATCCTGCTTTTACGCCTCATCGATCAAATTCGACTTCTCCGTTGTCGCGGCTGCAAATTCTCCTCACTTACAAGGAAATGCATCCGCCATCGCATTATATGCAGCCGCCGCGGCGCTCAAATTACGTTTCTCAGGATGCGTTCGCGCATATTCGGTGAAGATATGAACTACCTGCACCGTGGTACCGTTCGGGTCGGGACACGCATTCAGGAGCGTCTTTCCGCCCTGATCTGCAAGTGTCGCATACTCTTGGACTGCACTCATAAAGCCCCAGCACTGATTTGCGCTGGGCGACGGTGGAATATAGACGTCTTTACCTTCGACATGCATCCCATGCTCCAGCGTCTCGCATGCATGAAGCATCTCACCCGTGGTTTGCGCTCTCACGAAGGAGCTTGAAACTGCAAGCACCCCCGCAGCCACTGCAAAACCTCGTACTCGCATTTGCCCCTTTCCAATCCGAGTCCTATCGACCCATTATTGGCCCACTTTTCGCCGAAAACTCACGACGCGCTGAGCCTCTCACCTCGGCATACCCTTGGACCCGTGTGCGCCGCTGGCCAATACCTTTCGCCAGCTCAATCACGCCAATTGGTGCATCAACTCTGTCCAAAATCCGTGACGTGCATTATGCCACTCTATGAACATTACTGCATTTCGTTCGTGTGAATAACGTCGACCTACCCTTGGATGGAGATTCCATGGATGAAGGCACTGGGTATCGCAATTCTAGAAGGACTCAGCTGATGGAAATCCGGCCGATCCGTACGGATAAAGATCACCGGGCCACGCTCGCCGAGATCGAGGCCTCCTGGGGCGCGCGAGAAGGCACTGAGGCAGGCGACCGGCTGGACGTTCTTCTCGCCCTTGTTGAGATATACGAAGCGAAGCGATGGCCGGTGGCGATCGATGAAAGCTTCGATCCGATCGACGTGCTCAACTACGCGATCGATGAACTCGGGCATACTCAGGCCGAATTGGCGGAACTTTTGGACTCGCGCCCCCGCGCATCGGAAGTTCTCTCACGCCGGCGAGCGCTCACGGTCGACGTGATCCACAGGATCCACGAAGCGTGGAATATTCCAGCCGAGCTACTCATCCGCCCGTACAGGATCGCTCGAGCTTCCTGACGACAAAGATAGTCGGATTAAGATCACTCTCACCCGGACACAGCGAGCCCCATGACCACCAAGATTTCCGCCGGCATCGTCGTGACCGCAAACGACCGCACGGACGTATGGGAGCCCGGCTACCTCATCGTCCGCGACGGACTGATTGCCGAAGCGGGCCCAGGCAACGGCCCGGAAGGCGCCTTCGACGAGGTGGTTGCTGCCCCTCGCAGGATCATCATGCCAGGCCTGGTCAATGGCCACGCGCATTCGCCGTCGAACCTGCTCAAGGGATCATGGGCCCAGCTTCCGCTGGAAATCTGGCGTCAGTACATCCGCGCCGGATGGCGGGAATATTCCGACGAAGCGATCTATGTGAGCGCACAGATCGGCCTGATCGAGATGATCCGGACTGGCTGCACCAGCGTGATGGATCATTTCTATACCGGGTCGCCCAGTCCGCACATGGGAGCACTGCATGCGGTCGCGGCGATGGCTGACGCCGGCATGCGCGGCGGCTTGGCGCTCACGCTGTCCGACCAGCAATACGACGCCACGGTCGGGCTCGACACCGGCGCATTATCACAAGCCGCGCGGGACGAAGTCGCACGCATCAGCGCGCTCGAGGGCAAAGAATCGCTCGACGATTTTGCCAAATTCGCAAATGCGGTGCGCAAGCGCACCCGTCTCGTGTCGCCGATCGTCGGACCGTCGGCGCCGCATCGCTGTTCGGTCTCCCAGCTCTCGCGCTGCGCCGCGCTTGCCCGCGAGCTCGACACGATGGTCCATATGCACGTGTGCGAGACCAAGGGCCAGTTCCTGCAGGGACACAAGCTCTTCGGCTGCACCCCCGTCGCTCATCTCGATCGTATCGGCGTTTTGAACGAGCGGCTGTCGATGGCGCACTGCGTCTGGTTCACGGATGACGATATCGATCGCGTCGCCGACCGTGGCGCGATTGTCATCCACAATCCGGCCAGCAACGGCAAGCTTGGCAGCGGCCGCATGCGGTTCGACGAGATGCTGCGTCGAAACGTGCAGGTCGGGCTTGCCACGGATGGCAACGGCAGCAACGACACTCAGAATATGTTCGAGGCGATGCGCATGGCGGGCGTCCTGCACAACCGCAGCGACCGCGACTATCGAAGCTGGCCTTCGCCCCAGCACATCCTCCGCGCCGCGACATCAGGCAGTGCCCACGCGTTTGGCATGGGAGGCAAGCTCGGAGCGATTGCCGCCGGACAAGCCGCCGACGTCGTCCTTCTCAATATCGATTCCTATCCATTCGTGCCGCTCAACGACGCCGTCAAGCAGATCGTCTATTGCGAGAACGGCGTCTCGGTGACCGATGTCATGATCGACGGCCGCTGGGTCCTGCAGCGCGGCGCGCTCACGACCATCGACGAAACAGCCGTCTACGCCAAAGCGCGACGCTTGCGGCACGAGATGGACGAGCGCGTGCGCGAGCAATTCCGCCGAACCGCTGAATTGGAGCCTGCGTTACGTTCCTCCTACCTGCGGGCCGCTGAAACCCCATGGTCGGAGCGGGAAGCGGGGTGAACACTTACTCGCTTCTCGGCAGGCGGCCATGAGAGCGGCTGAAATAACGCAATTCGTTCACGCGCCGACGTTCCTATGCTCAATCCCATACTCCTTCATAAAATTGTGGCCGCTTAGCGCGGTGGTTCGGCCAGAAATCGATAGTTCGTGATTTATTGCGTACAGTGTACAATTATCGTCCGCAGCAACGATTGAAGCCTTTGTTACCAGGACCAATCCAAGAGGACTGATCGGAGAATTCGTTTCTGGATTGCCCCCGATTTGAGTCCGCTAACAATCAGTCGACGTCCTAGCGGCGGTGTGAGGCGCTTCAGGCGATTGGCTTCAAAATCCGCGCCACAGTCGCTGGTGGGCATCATCAGACAATTCATTTGTAATGCCGTGTGTCTGGCCTGCTGCCGGTTTTTCGGACACGCGGTTAAGCTAGCATAGCTTGTTCCTCGAACTCGACGGGGCTCAGATAGCCGAGCCTCGAGTGCCTTCGCCGAGGGTTGTAAAAGCGCTCGATGTAATCGAACACATCCGCCCTGGCGTCATCCCTCGTGCTGTAGACCTTGCGGGCTGTCCGCTCGGTTTTGAGCGATGAGAAGAAGCTCTCCATCGCAGCATTGTCCCAGACGTTGCCAGACCGGCTCATTGAACAGGTGATGCCATGGTCGGCCATCAGTCGCTGGAACTGCTCGCTCGTATATTGCGATCCCTGGTCGGAGTGGTGCAGCAGGCTGTCGGGCTTGCCTCTCCTCCAGATCGCCATGATGAGCGCGTCGGTGACGAGCTGCGCCGTCATCTCGGCCTTCATCGCCCAACCGACGACACGCCTGGAGAATAGATCAACGACGGCGGCAACGTAGAGCCATCCTTCGGCGGTCCAGATATAGGTGAAGTCGGCGATCCATTTCTGGTTCGGCGCCGACGCCTCGAAGGCGCGGTCAAGGAGGTTGTCCGACACTGCCGAGCGCTCGCCAGTATCTTTCGGCAACCGACGGCGGCGCGGCCGGGCACGTAGTCCATTCTCCCGCATGAGCCGCTCGATGCGATGCAGGCCGCAGAAGAGGCCCTCCGCCAGAACATCGTGCCAGACGCGACGTGCACCATAGGTTCGGTCGCTGCTCTTGAAGCTTCGGCCGATCTTGGCAACGAGAATCTCGTCGTGCCGAGAACGAGCGCTGGGACTGCGATTAAGCCAGGCATGGAAGCCTGAGCGGGACACATCCAGAGCGTCGCATAGCCATGCCACCGGCCAGATGTTCCGGTGCCTCGCGATGAAAGCGAACCTCATGTCACTTCCCTCGCGAAGTAGGCTGCGGCCTTCCTAAGAAACAGCCACCTCACCATCAGGTGGAACAGGTAACACAACATAGCCTAGCGACTTGGCGCGACGCTTCAGACTGGCGAGGACACGGCTGCGATATTGTTCCTCATAATGGTCGGCACCCGGATCCCTATAGGTCATGCCGTGCCTGAGGGTGTTGTAGAACAGAACCGCAATTTTGCGGGCCGTCGCAGTCACAGCCTTTGCTTTGCCTGCGCGAGAGGATAGTCGACGATAAAATGCTCCAAGCGCCGTCTCGCTCCGCCCTAGGGTCGTGGCCGCGAGCCGCAGCAGCGCAGCCGCCCGGCTGGATGATCTCCGTGTGCGCGAAGAGAGCACCTTGCCGCCGGAGATTTTGTTGCCTGGTGCGAGGCAGAGCCAGGATGTGAAGTGCTTGGCGGTCGGCCATGCCCTCAGATCCGTGCCGCACTCGCCGACGAGCTTCAATGCGAGTGACGGACCCAAGCCATGGATCTCAGTCAAATCGACCCCAATAACGCCGTATAGGGCAGCTCTGACGTCAAACGAGGGTGCGTTGACCTGCTTGGTCTTCACCCGCGGTCTGGACAATTTGCCGATCGGCTTGGCTGCTTTGTCACTCAGCGCCGACATCAAGGATTCCAGTTTGCGATCGCAGTCGAGCATTTTGGCTTGGTAGGTGTCGTAGAGTTCCAGCGACTGAGCAAGCGCGAAGATATGCTCTTCCCGATCGTTGCCCACTAGAGCGGCGCGGATCGTCTCCGTGGAGGAATGGCAACGCACATCGCGGTAGGTCGCCAGCACGTCCGGATTGCGTTCGCCCGCGACGATAGCTCGGATAATCCGCATCCCGGTCGCGCCGGTAATATCGGAGACGACGTGATGAAGTTGTAGATTCATCTCCATAAGGGCTTTTTGCATGTGTTGGATGTGAGCGGCTGCGTATTCCACCAGCCGCTCCCGTTGACGCAGATAGGCTCGCAGCGTTGCGATCTCGGCATCAGGGCGGAAGCTACCGCGCAACAATCCGTAGGAATGGAGCTGGCGCAGCCAAGCGGCATCGCTGACATCCGTTTTGCGCCCAGGCACGTTCTTGGCGTAACGCGCATTGACCAGAATGACCTCGAACCCGTGTTGCTCAAGAACCTCGTAGGCTGGGATCCAATAGACCCCTGTAGATTCCATCGCCACACTGGTCACGCCACACGTTTTGAACCAGTCTGCTAGATCGTGGAGATCCTGTGTAAACGTGCCAAACGCTCGTACCGGCGTGTCAGTGCAGGTCGGATCGACCGCAGCCATGTGCATTTTCGATCCGATGTCGATAGCGGCTGCGCTGGCGTTGATCGGCCTCAATTCCGGGCGGTCTCCGGTGATCGTCTTGGGCATAGAGAAGCCTCCTTCTAATTGTCGACAGGAGGGTCTGGGCTATGCCAATCGTCATTTTCCTAATCGGGATCGTCGCCGGAGAGCGACGTCACCACTCTCAAGTTCGCATGCACCCATGGACCACGTTTTTTGACGGGGACTCTGCCTCCAATAAGCTGACGGCCGCTACCCTCCAAGCCGTAAGCTTAGCACTGGCTGTTTCTGCCCCGCGCAGGCGGGCAACGGCCCGGGATAGTTTTTTAGGATGTCGCGCTCCGCCTTCAGCTTCGCGACTTCCTTGCGCAGCCGGTCAATCTCCTGCTGCTCCGGCTTCATCTGCCCATGACCAGGGAAAGCCTGCTGCGGATCGGAGCTGAACTCCTTCACCCACTTGCGCAGGACGTTCTCGTGCACATTCAAATCCCGGCTTGCCTGCGCGATCGAGACGCCGCGCTCTTTCACAAGACGAACGGCCTCAAGCTTGAACTCGCGGTTGAACTTCCTTCTCTGCATCTCCACTCTCCAGTTCCGTTAAACACCTTATCTCGGTGTCCACGAAACCGGCAGCAGGCCAGCTACTCGGTTTCGTCGCGCAGCAGCTGTTGGGCGCTAGCAATGAGGTAGTCCGCAGCGGTTTCCGCATCATCTAGATTGTGACAGCAAAAACTGTCGAGTGACGATTTGGTGTTATGACAATAGAGCTCAAGCCAAAATAGGCAGTCGCCGGTTGGACCACCTTGCAAAAACTCAACCAGTCGCACCTCATAGGCGCCGTAACGTCCGAGCGTAGAAATTCTTGAACGATCGCCACGTTCCGGCATGAGTGCCAGACTGACATAGGCTTTGCTAAGGCGCCCCGAAATTGGTCCATTGGTCTTGGTCATAGTCGTGACTGAGTGGTGCGCCATTACAATACGGCCTGATGCTTGAAGTTGAGCCGCGCTAAGCAGGCTCACTACGGTCAGGATCAAGAATGGTGGCACCCCAGTTGGAAGCTTTCCGCGTCACCGGGGGCCGAACGTTATAATTGCGAATGTTCCAGCGTTTCTTACTCTTGTCTGCCAAAAGCTGGAGGCTTGCGGACAACGGAAGCAGCTTGATAGACGCGACTTCCCGCCGGCGTCTTGTTATGATCGGCCAAGCTTTTGTCCGGACATGCCAGCCTCAGAAGGGACTGCTGGTTCATCGATCCCGGCTAAGGAGTAGAAGGGAAAGTCATGCGTGCTCCTGACGCCAAGCATTCTTGCACGTTGCCAAACGCCGCCGGCGCAATAGCGCGGCTGGCCTATGCAAAGTCAAAAGAGGCCGGGGTCGATTTGACATTGTCATTGAAGAAAGCCGGTCTGACACTTCATCAAATCGAAGATCCGGACGTACGCCTCAAGGTTAAAGATCAAATCAGTTTTCTTAATCTAGCTGCCGACACGCTTAATGACGATCTTCTCGGATTTCACCTCGCTCAATCGCCCGATCTTCGAGAACTTGGGTCACTTTATTATGTCTCGGCATCCTCCGAGATGCTAGGTATTGCCTTGCAGCGCACAGCACGATACAGCTCAATCATTAATGAAGGAGTATCCATCAGGTATACTGACGGCAAAGATGTCGTCGTAGGTTTTCAATACGTCGGTGTTAGCCGACACAAGGATCGGCACCAGATCGAGTTTTTTATAACGGCCTTGATCCGGTTGTGCCGGCAGCTGACTGGTCTTCGCGTGGTTCCCTTGCGGGTGAGCCTGACCCATCGGCGAAATGATTCCTGTTCAGAGTTTGCTGAATTCCTTGGCGGTGACGTTGAATTTAGCGAGGCCGCTGATGAAGTCGCATTCGCGGCATCTGTTAAGCAGATGCCAGTCGTTAGTGCGGATCCCTACCTCAATAAGCTCTTGATCAAGTATTTTGAGGAAGCGCTTGCTCGTCGACCAACAAACCGTAGCTCATTTCAAACAACTGTGGAGAACGCGATTGTCCCGCTCCTCCCACATGGGAAGGTGCGAGTGAGCGAAATCGCACGGCGATTAGGTGTAAGCCAACGATCTTTAGCACGGCGGCTGTCGTCCGAGGGGCTGACTTTTTCCGATGTCTTGGATAGTCTGAGGACTGATCTCGCTGAGCGCTATTTGAGTGTGGAGGACCTATCGATTTCCCAAATCGCGTGGCTGCTCGGTTATCAGGAAGTTAGCGCCCTTACGCACGCGTTCAAGCGTTGGACGGGCACCACACCTCGAGAGGCGCGTTCTCACGCGGTTTCTTGAAACTTGTGCGATCGAATTAGGCGCCTGGTCCTGCCGTAACGTGGCGAACCAGTTTAAATAGTCGACCTGACACCGTCGGCAGCGGTGATAGCAAAACGGTGTGAATAGGCACCGAAGTGTGACCCTGCTCCTCGAAGAAAGATCAATAGGCTGGTGGCTGAACGGAGAGCGCGTAAGCCTACAAGCCTGCTCAGTCGGCAGTTGCAACAGCGCTCGCATGACGATAGTGCCGGCGATTGCGGGCCGGCCGCCCCAACGGCCCAACTCCCTGTCAGGCCAAAAATCATCGTCATCTCAAGAATAAATCAAGCACGGCTCGCGCGCGTCGCTCTCAGTCGCTGACGCAATTGCCGGAGGATCTCTTGGCCGAAACCCCTGGCACCCATGATACGATCCATAGTGTAGTCATTGATACCAAGCTGGTGCGGTCGAACAATAACTGCCAGTCACGGGTTCTTTGCCCAATTACCAGCTATCCATGCGAAGGCGACCTCTCGTATCTATGTGAAGATTACGGTTGCGCTCGAAAGGGCGGCTTGCCGCCACACTCCCATGATAATTTTTGAATGCGAGTTTTCGTGAACATCCCAAGGCGTGGATTGACGCAAGTTTCGTCACCGGCGTCGGCTTCCACATATTTTCAGGAATTTTGTTGCCACGCGGCGGGCGGATGAAGAAAATCCGTTGACATACTGCTGATCGAAGATGAGATAGCAGGGCGGATTGGCTTTGCGATGCTTTTTCACTTCGTATTGACGGAAGCTCGGCACCATTGCTTAAGAATAGGTCACATCGTCGAAGCGTTTTTCTTGAACGTTGACCACGATGGTGTTCGGTAAAACATTCGCCGTTACCGACAATGCGGTACGGCGGCGGTTAGTCCGCTCAATTGGTGGAATATTGAGGCCAAGGTTGTGGACGGTGCGGGTCTGCGCGCCGAGTTCCGCGGCCACGTGATCAATCGTCGGGGTGAACATCGAAAGCTAGCCCGGTACGCCGCGAGACGAACAACGGCTTTCCATTTCTCCGCAAGAAAGCAAACAAAGGATGTTGAACGCCTGCCCGAGTTGACCATCGAACCTGCGCACGAGATGGGTGCTTTTGCAGAGTTGCCGACGCTACCTTAGACAAGTAGCGAGGCCGTCGTTAGCGACTGCGGCTTAACCACGAACAAGAATACCAAGACAAGCGCTAAGGAATGACAGCAATGAAGATTTCGATTCTGGATGATTATTTCGACACACTACGCACCCTTCCTTGCTTCCAGAAGCTGGAGGGTCACGAAGTCAAGGTCTGGAACGATCATGTGGAGGACATCGATCTGCTTGGTGCTCGCTTAAAGGACACCGAATGCCTGGTACTCATTCGCGAGCGAACGAAGATTTAAGCCGCTCTGCTTGAACGCCTGCCCCAGCTTAAACTTATCAGTCAACGCAGCGTCTATCCACACATCGATGTTGAGGCCTGTACGCGCCTCGGCATTATCGTATCGTCGAGCCAACACGCCGGCACGCCGTCTTATGCTACGGCCGAGCTAACTTGGGCGCTCATTCTCGCGGCTGCACGTCAGCTTCCTCAGCAGATGGCGGCTCTGAAAGCCGGTAAATGGCAAATCGGCGTCGGCACAACGTTGCGCGAAAAGACGCTCGGCATCTTCGGCTATGGTCGCATCGGTGCAACAGTTGCGGGTTTTGGCAAGGCGTTCGGCATGAAGGTCGTGGCGTGGGCGCGCGCCGATTCCCTCGCGCGGGCGAGAGGGGATGGATACGCGACAGCCGGCAGTAAGGCAGAATTTTTCGAAACCTGCGATGTCGTTTCGCTGCACATGCGGCTGGTGCCGGCGACACACCACATCGTCAAAGCAGAGGATCTGGGCCGCATGAAGCCAAACGCCATGCTGGTCAATACCAGCCGCGCTCCGTTGATTGAGCCCGGCGCGCTCGTGGCTGCGCTCCGCGCAGGCCGACCCGGCTATGCCGCCATCGACGTTTTCGAGGACGAGCCGATGCGCAGTCCGGATTTCCCGCTCCTGCATTTCGATCAGGTCGTCGCGACGCCACACATCGGTTATGTGACGCGCGAGGAATACGAGACGCAATTCATCGATGTTTTCGACCAGATCGTCGCTTTCGTGAGCGGCCGGCCGATCAACGTCGTCAATCCTGGTGTGTTGGCCGCAGTGATAGTACGCCGCTAGTCTAGAAGTCAGCCTTCACAGGGTGCCAACTCGATGCGCTGGAGTTGCGATGATCGACCCGTTGAAGGCCCGATGCGTTGATCGGCGCGAGTTCCGTACGCCGATCGGCAACCCCATGTTCTGCTCGGTGCTTATTCACAGTTCCTTCGTCATTCCAATTGGACTTGAACGGCCGGGTTGTGCTGGCTGGCGCTGCCAGGCGCGATGATCAGGTAGCGTCGGGGCGCGTCGGCCGTGCTCTGCACGACCTGACGTATGGGGCCGACGGAATTGACGATCGCCGAGCCTGCCGGATTGGTCATGAAGTTCGCCAGCGGCTCGGTATCTCCCGAACCGTCTGCGCGGTTGGCGAGCGCCAACACGTACGGATGTTTCGGTTCCAAGCCGGTGATTGGGCCTGCAGCACTTGAACAAGACCTTGTTCAAACAGCGTGACGCTCGTCGGTGCCTTTGCGCCAAGCGCCCGCTGACCGCCTGAAGCCACCATTGTAAAGTGCGCCGCCTCCCCGGCAACGCCGAGCGGCTCCAGCCCTTCCGTTCCGGCTCCTTCGGGGACGGCGTCCGGCACGTAAACGATGGCCTGCGCAGCCTGACCAGCCGACACCGTCGCGATCACCGTGTTCGATAGCGTGTCAATGGCGGCGAGCTTGTCGTCATTCTCCAGACCGACGTAGACGCGCGACCCGTCACCGGAGGGCCAAATCCCATGCGGCAGCTTACCGACTGGAATCGTCGCGACCTGGCTGAAATTGTCAGTGCGGAAGACCTTTATCTCGTTCAGCCGCCGATCGTGACGTAGGCTAACGCCGCGTGCATTGCGCACGATATTGACATGATTGGTGATCGGGCCGGTGTCGAGGTCTTCAACAGCCTAAACGGCCGCTTCGCATTAAACACCTGAGTCTTGCCGGTATCCTTGAGGGTAAACCAGACTTGGGATCCGTCCGGCGTCACGGCGATATTTGGGCAGAACGGGCTCGCCTGTTGGACTTTGCCGACGATTTGATGATCGGCGACGGAGACTACGTCAGTTTCAGGATTGAAGGACGAACAGACATATCCGTACTTGCCGTCCGGCGAGAAGATCGTCATGCCCGGGCCGTTCGGCAAAATAATTCGCATCTTTTCTTGGTAGGTCGGCTGTCCAGAACCGAGACATAGTTCTCGCCCCGGACGGTAACCCAGACCTCTTTGCCGTCGGGGGTAAAGAACGCCTCGTGCGGCGAACGGCCGACATACGTAACATGCTTCACTGCATTAGTCGCCGTATCGACGAAGGCTACAGAATTCGACCCGATCGAAACGACCGCAAGTGTGCGATGATCAGGCGAAAAGCCCATGCCGTGCACAAGCAACTGCCCGGTGTAAAGTGGACTGAGATTGGTCGGCGACCGGCGCCCCAATGGATGACGCCTAGCAGTTTGTTGTCGGCGGGGTCGATAACCGACACGGTGTTGGAATACTGTTCGCGGCGTAGACGCGGTCACGATGGCTGATCGAAATATCGGGCGCGGCTGCCGCCCCCGGCGCCGGTCCGGCCGACGCGGCACCGCCGGCTGTGATGGTTATGGCGCTGAGCAGCGCGGTGGCAAGGAGATAGCGCATCCTCGAACTCCTTCTCTCGTTCGTCACGGCTTCGAGATTTGTAATGAGGGTGGCGGTGGTGAGCCGGCGAGTTTTATCCGGCGCGGCAACCATTGGCGGCAGCGTTTCGCCTAAAGCCAATCGCATCGCCGCGATTTCCTGCTGCTGGGTGACGATGATCTCCCGCGCAAGGCGGCGCAGTGGTTCGTTATGGCCATGGCGAAGCAACGCCTGCGCCATGTCGATTGCCGCTTGGTGATGGGGAACCATCATTGACACGAAGTCGCGGTCGATGTCACCGCTGGGTTGGATCGTCATCTCGGTCATCATTTTGCTCATTGCGGCGTCGTTTTCGGTAAGGAATGGCGCCTCTGCGACGGGCCCCACCCCGGCCAACCCGCATAGTGGGATCAGCGCCACAGCCGGCGGTTTACGCATCACCGCCAACGCAAAGAATGCGCTGCCCGCCAGGAGCACGACGATCGGGCCAAGCCAACGCCACCAAAGTGCTGAAAAACGCCAAACCGAGTGCGCAGATACTCTCAACGTCGCATCCATGGCTTATCGCTCCCGAGCGCCACTCCGATTCACAGCTTCACAACTTCACGAAGCTCAACAGTTCTTCGTTGATGCGATCCTTCAGGGTCGTGCACATGCCGTGCGGCGCGCCCGGATAGACCTTGAGCGTGGCGCCTTTGACGAGCTTGGCCGATAGCAACGCCGGCATCCGCGATCGGCACGATCTGGTCGTCGTCGCCGTGCAGGATCAGCGTCGGGCACGTCGAACTTCTTCAGGTCTTCGGTCAAGTCGGTTTCGGAGAACGCCTTGATGCAGAAATAGGACGGCCGGCATGCCCGCCATCATGCCCTGCAGCCAGAACGATTCGCGCACGCCTTCCGAGACTTTTGCGCCGGGCCGGTTGTAGCCGTAGAACGGCATGGCTGAGATCCTTCCAGAACTGCGAGCGGTCGGCGAGCACGCTGGCGCGGATGCCGTCGAACACCTCGATCGGCATGCCGCCGGGATTGGCGGCCGTCTTCAGCATCAGCGGCGGCACGGCGCCGATCAGCACGGCCTTGGCGACGCGCTTGGTGCCGTGGCGGCCGATGTAGCGGGCGACTTCGCCGCCGCCGGTGGAATGGCCGACATGGATCGCGTCCTTGCAGGTCGAGCTGTCTCGACCAGCGTCGGCGAGATCGTCGGCATAGGTGTCCATGTCGTTGCCGTTCCACGGCTGGCTCGACCGGCCATGGCCGCGGCGATCATGGGCGATGCAGCGATAGCCGCGCGACGCCAGGAAGAACATCTGGTCCTCGAAGGCGTCGGCGCTCAGCGGCCAGCCATGGCTGAAGACGACCGGCTGTCCCGTGCCCCAGTCCTTGTAATAAATCTGCGTGCCGTCTTTGGTCGTTGATCTGTAGGCATGTCACACTCCTATTTGCATCTATCGACTTGTCATTCTGTCTCTCGCGGGTTCACCCGTTTGAACCGGGTGGCCGCGCGCCGCCTCGTAGAGGAACCATGTGCGCCGCTCCGTCTCGTCGATCCAGACCTCGAGCAGGCTTGCTGTCGCAACGTCGTTGTACTTTTCACAGACATTGTGGACCTGGCGCATCGCCGATGTGAGGCGAATATTGTCGTCTCGCAGCTCAGCGAGCATATCTTTCGGCTAACGAAATCCGCGTCGTTGTCCGCTATGCGCTGAGTTCGCGCGATATGCCCGATTGACCGAAGCGTGGTGCCGCCAAGCTTGCGCACCCGTTCCGCGATCGAGATCCGTCATTGCGAAGACTTGATCGCCCTGCTCGTCGAGCAGTAAGTGATAGTCGCGAAAATGCGGTCCGCTCATATGCCAATGGAAGTTCTTGGTCTTCAGATAGATCGTAAAAGCGTCGGCCAACAAGCCGTTGAGCCCCGCACCGATGTCCCGCGTAGCGTCCTTCGACAGATCGGTAAGTCCGCTCGGTCGTTTATCTGGCGTGCAACCTACTTCTCATCATTGTCTTGGCTCTTTGCATTCTGCATTGTTGGACATCAGCGGTGTCGTCTATCCACCGCGTGGCACTGACGCGGCGGACAAACGCCGCCGCGTCATCATGGACCGGTCAATGAGTTACCGGCTCGAGGTGCTGGCGCAGGCCTTCGTTGACCTGATCGATGCGCCGCTTCGGTCGAGGGCACGTGCCGCAGCGCGTTCAGCAGCACGAAATCGTGGATCGTGCCGTTGTAACGGACCGCGGTCACGCTGACGCCGGCCTCCTTCAGCTTGCGGGCATACGCCTCGCCCTCGTCGCGCAGCGGATCGTTTTCCGCGGTGATGACGAGCGCCGGCGGCAGGCCCTTGAGTTCGTTGGCGGCTGGCGCGCAGCGGCGAGACATAGGGATTGTCGCGGGTCTTCTCGTCGGGGCATAGAGATCCCAGCCGTACTTCATGAAGTCGCGCGACAGGAAGCGGCCCGTGCCGAACTCGTGGTAGGACGCGGTATCGACGCTGGCGTCGGTCGCCGGGATCAGGAGCACCTGGTAGCTGATCTTCGGGCCGTTGCGGTCCTTGGCCATCAGCGTCAGCGCCGCGGTCATGTCGCCGCCGACCGAATTGCCGGCGACCGCGATGCGGCTGCCGTCGGCGCCGAATCTCCTGGGCGTGCGCGGCGACCCACTTCAGCGCGGCGTAGGATTCCTCCAGCTGCGTCGGAAACTTCGCCTCCGGCAGGGGGGTATATTCGACGAACACGCCGATCTGGCCCGAGCCGACGACGAGGTCGCGCAGCAGCCGCTTGTGGTTCTCGAAATTGCCGACGATCCAGACGCCGCCGTGAATGAAGAGCAGCACGCCCGGCTTGCCGCTCATCTGCTCCGGCTTCATGATGTAGAGCTTCACGGTCCGGCCGTCCTGGTTGATCGTCCGTTCGGTCGTCGTCACGCCGGACATGTCGACGAGCGTCTGCTACTGCAGCCCGGTGAAAATTTCCTGCGGCTTCGGCTGCGGCAGCTCCCAGAATGGGCTGCTGTCCTTGTTGATCTCGGCGAGGAACGACCGGACCTGGGGATCGATCCGAGGATCGGTGGCGGCGTCGGGGGCGGCAAAGGCAAGTTGTGTCATCAGAGATGCTCCTACGCTTAAAGCGGCGAGTGAGGGGACAAGCTTCATGGTCTTTCTCTCCGGGTGCTTGCACGCAACGAAGTTGACAGCTGTAACTGCGCCCGGTCTGGTGTGCGTTCCATCGAACATAAGTTGAGCTCGTTAGCGTGTTCGTTTGCTGCGCTCATACTTTGGTTTGTGCCGTCGGGCAGACTCTGGGCTGCGCGCGGCACGCTTCAAAGAACAAATTTTGCTGATTTTTGCCGACTCAGCTCGCAGCAGCCGAGGTCACGCCAACTCGCCGCGTCTAGCGATGGTTAATCTCGCAACGCACTGTTGAGGCAGCGCCGGAGCGTTTCACCGTCAAATGGCTTGCTTAAAAAGCAGATGGCACCTCGATCGATCGCCTGCGCGCGCAGGTTATCATCATAAAAGGCGGTCACAAAAATAATCGGGATGTCATACCCACGAGCCCGCAACGCGTCACTAAGCTGAATCCACTCATCTCGGGCATCTGGATATCTGAAATCAGACAAGCGGTCTTGGTCAGTTGTTCCGAGTGCAGGAAAGCGTGTGCGGATGGAAAAGCGTGAGCGACAAACCCGAGTGATCGCACCAGCCTCATGGTTCCGTTACGCGTCGACTCATCGTCATCGATGACTGAAATAACCGGCGCGTCAGGCAAGTGATTGGCCATGCGGGTGCAACGGGAAGAGGTAACTATATGGCTCCGGACGCTACATTGGGACGAGTTCGCCGCGAGCGAAATACATACTTAGATATTACAGATACGGAGGCTACCCGGACTTGACCCGGCCAATACCGAGTGTCTCAGCCATTCTTACCAGGTCTGCGAACGATTTCGCCTGCATCTTCTTCATCACATGGCCGCGATGAATCTTGACGGTAATTTCGCTAAGACCGATGTCGGCAGCGATCTGCTTGTTCATCAAGCCCGCGGTGGCGAGGGCCATCACCTGTTGCTCGCGCGGCGTCAAGAAATCGAAGCGGGTCCGTACGTCGCGACGTATGTTCTCAGCATCAAGCCTGGCTCGGTCGAAGGCAATCGCAGCGGTCACTGCATCCAGCATGTCCTGGTCGCGGTACGGCTTAGTGAGAAAATCAATGGCCCCGCCTTTCATAGCCCGCACGGACATTGGAATATCGCCATACGCAGTAACGAAAATGATGGGAATATGGATATCAATCTTGGTCAGCTCGGCGTGCAGTTCGAAGCCGCTCAGGCCGGGTAAGCGAACGTCAAGAATGATGCAGCTCGGAACCTCAGGCAGCTCACGCTGCATGAGTTCGTTTGCCGACGCATACAACTCGGCGCGCAAGTCGACCGAGCGGAACAACCGGGCCAGCGCTTGGCGGATCCCGGGGTCGTCATCAATCACGTAGACAACGGGCTCGACGCCCATAGCCGCCTGCGAGCTTTTCGGTGGTATCCTGGTCACAGAGAAGCCTTCTCATGCGGAGGCAGAGTGAATTGAAGCGTGAAATACGGCGCCCCGCGGCGTGTTCGGGGAGACCCACAACCGTCCATCGTGGGCTTCGATGATCGCCCGACAGATCGACAGACCCATCCCCATACCGTTGGGTTTTGTGGTGAATAACGGGTTGAATATCCGGTCGACGTCCTGCGAGCCAATTCCTACTCCCGTGTCGGCAACCGAAACACTGACGTCGCCCCCGTCGTGTATCTCGGATTTCACGGACAGGATCCGCGACCCGCCAACGCCGGCCATGGAATCGATGGCGTTGGTAATCAAATTCAAAAGGACCTGCTGCAGCTGGATTCGATCCCCGGTCGCTGGTGGCAAATGCTTGTCCAGCCTGCGTTCGACCGATATCCGATGCTTCTGTAAATCCTCTCGAACCAGGGCGAGGGTATCTTCGATGAGCTTGTTGACATCAACCAAAACTCTGTTCCCGCCTTCGGTCTTGAAGAGTGTTCGGATACTCCCGATTACCGCCGCTGCTCTCTGGCCATCATCGATGATCTGTTTGAAGGCCCCCTTGGCCTCGTCCAGATCTGGTATCGAGCGATCGAGGAAGCGCAAGCCCCCGTCGGCGCTCGCTATCATCCCGGTAAGCGGCTGCCTGACCTCGTGAGCGATCGCTGCCGCGACGGTGTCACCGGTCATTAGCCGAGCCTCACGCTCGCGACGCTGGGCACGGACCGCGCGCAGCAGCCGCGCATAGAGCGTCGTTATCTCGTAAAGCAGGACCCATAGAACGAGACTGCTCGAGAAGACCCCGAAAATCCTGCTGGCATACCAGCCGAACCCATACGCGATTGCCAAAGGAAAGTAGCTGAGCCAAATCTCTATTTCGTAAGCACACATCACGACCATCAGCCAATAATCGAGGATGGAACGTCGTCGGACCCAGAGCGTGAGAGAGCCATGATAACCAGCGAGGCCATAGGCACCGCGAAAAACAGCCATAGCGAGCTGAAACGGAGCGGATCGAGCTCCACGCGGGGCAACGACGAATTCTGCACCGCAAGAAAGAATGTCAACGCCGCGACGACGACCACAGTGGCAACCACGCACAGAGCGATCGCCGCACCCACCGTACCGTGCCAGTGTCGTTTGTCCGCGTCTGCATCCTTTGTGAGGGCATAGACGATCACGAAAATCGGAAAGCCGGCGTGCCATAAAAAGTAGATGTATGCTCTGCCTTGGATTCCGCCGATTAGGCCCTCCGGTGCGAATACTCCTGGAAACATCAGGAACCACGCGATCGCCATCAATGCCGCGAAGAGATACCCACTCGAAACTACCAGCAGAGCTCGCGTTTTGAAGATCGCAAACTGGCTGAATAGCAAAAACGCTGTGATCCCGTCGGTCAGTACCAACGCCGTTGTATAAGCCGGAACGAAAGCGGCGACGCGGCTCGTCTGGATATGCGAAAGCGGCCCGGCGGAGAGGAGAAATGTGACGAGCAAGGCGAGCACAACGCCGAGTAGCAGCCGCTTCTGTGCTCGGGTAGGCGGCAGATTCGAAAGGACAAAAAACTCCTCCTCGGGGACAATTGCGACTGGTCTCTCCATAGCAATACGCTCGCAAAGCTGCAGATACGCGGCACGAAAGCAGTTCGCGTTAGGCCGCATTGAACACACGCTACCACGCGCAAACAGCCGAAGGTCAGGGTCTCGGATACTGCCACATGATGGGCTGGCCGGTGAGGGGATCAGAGCTGTCGGCCTACCGTAAAGACCGATTGTGGTCGCGAATGGAGGGCTGGAACGTGCCCGATGGCTCAAGCGGCAGATGCATTTTGACGACTGACAGTCCCTACCGGAGCAGAGCAGACGCGCGTGAGTGTAGGACCTCGACTGCCTCGGTCGTGCATGGCCCCATGTATGGTCCGGCGGGTTTTAGCCCCTATCAAAGTGCTCGCTTGATCCAATAAGATGCCGTCTCCCTGAGCTTGGAGGCAAGCATGCAGCGCCGCAAGTTCATCACGCTTCTTAGCGGTGCCGCCGCCGCTTGGCCGCTCACCGGACGTGCGCAGCAGCCGGTGGTTGGATCCCTTGGGACTACGAAACCTGGTGACTTTGCGGACGAACTCAATTCCCTTTTGCAACAGGCCCAGGTTCTCGGCGCTCCCTTGGCCGCGGTTCAGCGCGCCATTCAGATTTCCCGCCAGCCGATTTTTCCCAATAAAGACGTGCTCGCGGTCTTTGATATTTCACAGCCATCGGCGAAGAAACAATTCTTCGTTTTGGATTTCAAATCAGGTCAGGTCACCGCCCATTACGCGGCGCACGGAAGAGCCAATGGGCCCAGCGTAAGAGCCATCAAATTTAAGGGCTTTCAGAGGCATTTGGACATGGTGCCACTGGGCCCACTTAAGACCGGTCATTCCGAAGTGATGGATCACTACAAAACAATTGTGGACCGATACGACCGAACCGTCTACCCAAACCTTATCGTTGTCGCACTCGAGGGCGTCACCTCCTACAACAGTTACATCAACCACACTCCCCCGTTCAAATGGATCATCCACCCTAATTGGTACACCACCGCTGCATTTCGTGCCAAAAATAATGGCATGCTGGGGAGGAGTAACGGTTGCATCACCGTCGATCCGGTCGAAAACAACCAGCTCATCACGCGGCTTCAGAATGGAGCTCTGATTTACGTGACGGTCGGAGACGCCCGATCGAACAATACTTGTAAATCGAGCCTTCCATCTCAAAACGTGACTTCATCGAAAGGCCGTGTCCACTGGGTGGGGTCGGATATGCCGCCTCGGCAGTGCCGTCGTTGATCCGCTCAGTTCGGCAATGTCGCTTTTGACGTCGCAATCGGGATTGGCCTCATGAACCTTTCTTGGGCCGCATGTAGCGCAAGTAACCACCAGCGGCCACTCGCGCCTGAGCCGATCAAAATAGACAACACCGCCGTATAAAACCACAGGATTAGGAAAAATCTGGCCCAACCGTATCCATCGTTCTTTGTTTCCTATCACTGCGAAAACGGCAGATCTGCGATTTTCCTCAATCCACTTGGAGCCCTAAACCTTCTATCAAAGGTTTGAGCTGCAGATAGTTATGCTGCAGAAACGTGCCCAATTGATCGGGGGTATCCGATTGCGCCTCAAAGCCACGGACATGCAATGCTTTTTGGTATGCGGCGTCGGAGACAACAGCGGCGATGTCGTCATGCACCTTTTGGATTATTGCCGCTGGTGTGCCGCTCGGCGCCTCAATGGCGAACCATAAATTGTAATCCATCTTCAGCATGCCGGCCTCGGCGAAAGTCGGTACGTTGGGCAGACTGTCTATGCGCTTGGGCGCGGTAACCGCTAGCCCGCGCACTGTGCCGGCCTTGACGAATGGCACCGCCGTTGAGGTGCCAACCATGAACATGGCAACGTCGCCGGAGATCAGCGCGGCGATGCACTGCTGCGACGAGCCGGGATATGGGACGTGCGTGAGCTTGAGGCCGGTCATGGACAGGAACAGTTCGGCGGCGAGATGCGGCGCGCTGCCTACTCCTATTGATGCGAAGTTGTATTTGCCGGGATTCTGTTTGGCGAGCGTGATGAATTCATTCAGATTGGTCACGGGCAATTTTGGGCTCGACAGCAGGATCTGATAGCCCACGGCCATCATCGAGATCGGTGCAAAATCGCGCTTCCAGTTGTAGGGCAAGTGGCGGTGCAGCGTTGCAGCAATTGTCAGAGGACCGTCGGTGGCAAGATATAGCGTGTATCCGTCGGGCGCTGACTTCGTCGCCGCTTCGGTGCCGATTAGGCCACCGGCGCCAGGCTTGTTATCGACGACGACCTGCTGGCCCCATTGTTTGGATAGCGCGTTGCCGAGAAGCCGCGCCAACAGGTCGCCGCTGCCACCGGGCGCGTACGGCACGATCAGTTGCACCGGCCGCGATGGATAATTTTCAGCCGCGGCAGCGGGAAGCGGCGCAAACGCCGCAGCAACGGTCGAGCCGAGCAGTGTGCAAACATGTCGTCGGGTGGCGAGCATAGCTTTTCTCCTGCGAGTGCGGCGCTCAGGCACTCGGAACGGCGAGAGCATTTGCGCCCTGGCGTAGGCTTTCCATTAGCCGGCCGTTGCCCGAGAGTGGATCGTGGATACCGAGCACCCGAAATGCCTCCCAGTGATCGGCATGAGCGCCGCTGACTACCGGCAAACCGCACTCAGCCTCGATAATCGGTACCGCATCGGCTGCAGCCCACTGATTGCACGGGATGTAAATACCATCAGTCTTTTTTGCGTCGCCCAGCATGCGTTTTGCCACCGCCGCAATGTGCGCGGGCGTGACATCCTGCAAGCGCTTAAAGACTACGTCCTCGGTGTGCTCCGCGGCAATTCGGAAGCCGCTTGCTTGAAGGAAGGTCAGGGCGGATTGATGCAGATCACGAGGATATGGCGAGAGCACCACGACATTCTCGATGTGAAGATGGGCCAGTGCACGAATTGCCGAGCGAATGCTGGTCGATGCCGGCAGGCCCGTCGCATCAGTGATGATTTTGACAATTTCTTCTTCGAAGCCTTTGCCGCGTGTCGTGACAACTGGCATGCCGCAATGCATGATATAGTGCACATTGCGCGAGGCGAGATACCTCGACAGTGCCACCAGCGGATCGATCACTGCCTGCTTGAAGTTCTCCTTATTCCAGAGCTCGACATTGGATGTGATGGCGCAAATCGAAACGCCGTCTGGAGCCATCTTGAAAAAGTCGTGGCAGGCGGTCTCCATCACGGTCGGGCTGAGCACGCCTATGCGCTTGCGCCAGCCCAAAGGTCGATCGGGTCTGCTGCTCATTGATCCTCCGTTCTAAAGATTGACGTTGCCAGTGTGACCTCTTGCCGATCAACTGGCAATAACGGTATGCCGCTGTGATCGCTCTTACTGGCAGCGGGTGCCTGCTGTGTCGGGCTGGATCGTCCCAATACAATGATCGACAGCTTTAAACGGAGGTGTAATCATGTGGATCAACTGCAGTCGGCCGCCCTACACCATTGCCGCGATACTGCTGTTCGCCAAAACGGCGGCGTCCGCGCAAAGCTTGGAGGTTAAGCGCTACAATCCGTCTGAATGGGCCAAGGGACGTTTTACGGAGATCGTCACAGTAACTGGTCCGGGGAAAACGATCTACCTCGCTGGCGTCGGGGCCGAAGACGAGAAAGCGCCAGCGGGGCAAAGCGCACCTATCCTTTATCTCGGCAATCCCTACGAGCAGTGCCGCTACGCGTACGATAAAATCAAACGGAGCTTGGCTTCGCAGGGCGCAACGTTGGCCGATGTGATCAAGCAGGTCGTCTACGTAACCGATATCCGCTTTCAGTCCGATGTCGGCAGGTGCCGGAAGGAAGCCTACGGTAACGGTCCGATTCCGGCGAACACCTTTTTGGTCATCAATGCGTTGGCAATCCCGGGCATGCTCTTGGAGATCGACGTCACGGCGGTTGTGGCGAAATAGATGACCCCAGGCATGCCAATCGGATGTTCTAGACGGCACGCTGACACATAACCGTTTGATGGTAGCCGCAATACCGGCGACGCAAATGCGTATCAATGACCTGACGCGCCAAGGAAACAGGATTTCTGTCGCTCTTCAGCTTTTCCCGACTTTCGCCTTTTCGCCAGCCGCTGTTTTTGCACCACGAACCTTTCGCGACGAAGAGGATGGTTGCGCAAAAATCGAGGCCAGGGCGGCCAGCACTGGTGATCTGTTACGGCGGAGCATGCAACAAAGCGGCTTAGAGCGAAGCCAACAGTTTTCCGTACCCCTCAATGGGGCCTGAGACTTTACCACGCTTCATTGCACTCCAAATCCATGCATTCATCCAAGTCACGACTGATGTGTCGAGATCTCGCTCCAAGAGGTCGATATTGTGGACACTTCCCCAGCCCCCGCACGGAATATAAATGCCGTCGGGGCGCTTCTCGCATTCCAGATACGTCTTACGCGCCAGATTATATTCTACAGGGACTGGCAACCGACGTATTTCGGTGTTGCGTTCGATTCCGAGCGCATTGTTGTGCGTGACCGTTATCTGTTCGGACGCAAGGTATTTTACTAGTCGCTCGTTAATGAATGGCCGAAACGGCGTAGCCATGGCAAGCGTGCACAGTTTCAGGGCACGCATCGCCTCGATCACTGCCGCCATGTCGGTGATCACCGGCAGGCCGCAGGCTTGCGATATCCGATCGGCCAGCTCGTTAGCGAAACCCGGTCCGCGCGCGACCACCGGAGGTACACCGCCCTGATAGATCACCTCTACATCGAAGTTGGCGAGTTGTTTGGCGGCGCGTTCCATACCCTTGAGCGCATCTTCCATGTCAGTGTCGGTCAATTGCTGAATCGTAAGCGAAACACAGGTTATGTCGATCCCTTCGGGGACCACCTCGTACCACTCACGGACGGCGCGCGGCGGTATTGGGGTTGGAAAAATCACGCCCACGTGCAGCCGCCACCCGGTAATGCCTTCACCCATCGTAAGACCCTTGTCGTGATTATTGAATTTTCGCGCCGGTCGCCCTTATGACTTCGGCCCATTTTTTGGTGTCCGCGCGCATCGTCGACAGCATTTCCTCAGACGTGCTGCCGACGACTTCCAGCCCAACTTTGGTCATTCGGTCACGAAACCGAGAATCGGCGACCGCTTTGCGCACCTCTTCGGCCAAGCGGCCGAGGACGGATTTTGGTGTTTGAGCTGGGGCCAAAATACCGAACCAGCCGGTTACGTCGTACCCGGCCACGCCCGATTCGGCAATTGTCGGCACCTCAGGCATCAGCGGATGGCGCTTGTTACCGGTAACCGCTAGCAATTTGAGCTTGCCGCCCTCCGACATGGCCTTCGCCGAGGGCGGCCCAGTAATCATAATGTCAGCTCGTCCCGCGACTACATCTGTCATAGCCGGGGCGGTGCCGCGATATTCCACCTGAACAATATCCGTCTTGGTCATTATCTTGAACAGCTCCATGCCAAGATGCGCCTGCGTACCCAGTCCGATCGAGGCGTAATTGAGTTGACCCGGATGGGCTTGGGCGTACGCGATCAACTCGTGCACGTTGTTGGCCGGTACTTTGGGATTAGCGACGAGTACCAACTCGGTCCTAGTTAAGATGCTGATCGGCGCAAAATCGCGAAACGGATCGTAGGGAAGATCGTGATAAAGAGTGGGGTTAACCACCATATTAGTATCGACTGCCATGAATAGCGTATAGCCGTCGGGTGCCGATCGTACGACATCACCGGCGGCGAGGCCGCCATTTGCTCCCGGCCTGTTCTCGACGATCACCGGCTGGTTCACCTGCTCCGAGACGCGCTCGCCAAGTGTCCGGGCAATAAGGTCGATTGCGCCACCGGGCGGTTGCGGGAGGACGAGTTTGATAGCATGCAACGGGTAGTCCGACGCGCGCGCCAGATAAGCGGGCACGGAGAGGCATACGAAAGCAAGCATTGCAAATCCAGCAGCTAGCCATCAATTCATTTGTACGCACCCTCCCCGCAACCGTGAATTTTCGTTTCGATCGACTAAGACACGACGTCCGCCGCGATCAATTCATCCCTGACGCTGAAATGAATGCCGCGACCCTACGCCAATGCTCTGTCTAATGACCAGTTGATATTCCTCTGATCGGCATCTCGCGACAAGCCTCTTGTTGTGGCCGAGTGGAATTGGCAAAGCTGAATCAATCTAAGCGTTAGCCTCACCTCCTCGCCTTCGCGAGTGCAGCATTTGGTCGTTTGTGAGTCAGCGGGCACTTACGAGCCCGGAGATTGACCCTTCGCGCTTCGGCAACGCGTCGAGCAGCACAACGGCGAGGCGGCAGGGCTCATCGCTGCGGTTTGCCCAGGCATGGTAGGTGCCGCGTTGTATGAGCACGTCGCCAGCGCGAAGCGTTATGTATTGCTTGTCATCGAGGAACATGTCGATCTCGCCGAAGACACAGATGACATAGTCTATGGTGTCCGTGCGATGTAGGTGCGCCGCATTGCCCGGCTGGAATTCCATCATGGTAAAGCGGCTGCCATTTGCGGGCGGTGCTGAGCCGAGGATGCGGGCACCTTCGTCCTCATTACTCAACATTTGCGTTGGACTTGCGTCCGTCGACCACATCAGCGTCGAGGAGATATCGTCGCTTGGAAATTTATGATTGGAAGCATTGCCGTCAATCCATATTACGGGCTTACCGCTTGCATCGTGCCCAGTAACGACACGCCGCAAATTCGGTGGCGTATGTTCTGTCCGACCCGTCATGATCCGATCCTCTGCAATTCGTGTGGAAAAGCATACAGGCTGCGCGCGCCCTTTTCGGTGATCACCACGGTATCCGCGAATACCCCGATCTCGCCGTTTCGCCTTCCCGGATTGAAGAGGTCAATATTGAAGGCAAAAGCCATCTGATCGCGCGTGATCGTCCAACGTCTGTCACGCTCGGCGATCGACAGGCGGGGAGCTCGAGACGATCTCGCATGGTGCAACTCCGCTCTCTTCCTCTGGAGCTCTGTCGAAGCTCAAACCTGAGCATCAGCACGTCCCGAAGCGTTGCGACAGTCTTGCGATGCAATACGCCGCATAAGCGGCCAGGATGGCAAAAGACCTTCCAGCGCGGCTTTGATCAAAAGCGCAGTGAAATGCGAGTAGGCGCGTGCGCCGGGTAGGCCTCCACCCGCCACGTAGAAACCTTCTTGCCCGGTCCGCGCGTACATGGCGCGCAATTCGCCGTCTTCGCCGATCCCCCAAATCGGGCCGACGCGGTTCGCAACCTCATCACCGAACATCGCCCGGACCCACTCCTGTAGCGGCTTGTAACCGGTGGCCAAGACGATGATGTCGGCAGCTAGCGATGCGCCATCGGAGAAAATGATCTGCTTCGATTTCAGTGCACTGATATCGACGCCGGCCTTGAGCTTGATCCTGCCCTCAATGATGAGATCGGATGCACCGATGTTCAAATAATAGCCGGCTTGGTGGCGCAACAGCTTTAAGAAATACCCGGTATCATCCTCGCCGTTGTCGAGAAGAAAGCCGACATTGCGCAAGCCGGCGAGAAGCTCCTTATCGTCTTCCATCATCTGTCTGCTGAGCGACTGATGCAGTCGCGCCAGGAGGGGGTAAGGGACCGATGCGGCCATAAGATCGGTATCGGCGATCGGGCGGACACCATCATTTTGCCGATAAAGCTCGTAAGGCCGGACCGAGCTTGGCTCCAGGCTGACCACTGTTACGGATGAGCGTTGAAGCATGGTCACATGGGCGCCGCGCCCATACAGGCTTTGCGCGATGTCGTGGCCGCTGGTACCAGCGCCGACGACCAGAACCGATCGGCCGGTGACGTCCAGGGCATCAATGTTCTCGCTAGAATGAACAATCGCACCGCCAAATTCATCCATGCCGTCGAATTCGGGTATGTTCGGGATGCCGCTTATGCCCACCGCCACAACGACATGGCTCGGTCGCATTGTTCGCGTGCTTCCGTCGGCGAGACCCAGCCGCACCACCCATCGCTTCTCGCAATCATCGTATTCGCCGCCAAGAAAGACCGTGTTGGTCCAGACGTTGATTTCCATCGCTTCGGCATAGAACTCCAGCCAGTTGGCGAGTTTGTCTTTCGGTATGAATACCGGCCAGTTGTCTGGAAACGGCATGTAGGCGAAATAATTCATGCAGATTTCATTGTGCAGCTGCAACGAATGATAACGGGTGCGCCAGACGTCGCCTACTCGCGGTGTTTTTTCAATGACGAGCGTGTCCACACCGATTTGTCCGAGCCGGGCCGCCAGCATCAATCCAGATTGACCACCGCCAATAATGACGACCTCGGGATCGCGGTCACGATACTGACGCGCCGCACTCCTGCGATCGGCCCAATTCTCCAGTTTGAGGGAGGAAATGCGCAGGTCTTCCCTCGGTCGGTTTCGTGCTGTGGCTTGCGGAAACTTTTTCAATTCGTGCATGCTCGTCAGGACGGTGAACGCCGTCAGTCCTACGGACGCCCGTTCTCCGACCAACCTTGCGTAGCCGCGCCCATGGGCGATTTCGGTCTCAAACCGGAAGAAGAACTCCAGCGTGGTGCCGTGTTCACCAATGGCGCCGATCGTCGGTTCGCCTTCCAGGCGAAAGTCACGGCCTGGCTGCGCATCGAAGGTTTCCCTCAACCAGGACCGTATCGCATCGGTGCCGTGCAGCATCTTGAATTTCCAGCCGAAGGTCAGCAAATCACGCCAATAACCGTCGGCATGCATCATTGCGGCAACGCGCGCGTAATCGCGCTTATTCAGCGCTGCAGCAAAGGTCGCTAGCCAACTCTCCGCGATACGATGCTGCTGCGCGGGAGATGCCTCTCTCAACGTTGCTACGCTTTTCTCCACAGCATCGTCCCGCATAGTTTTTCTGTATGTCGGTTTCTCATTCGATCAACGACCGTGTCTTCCGTCCTCGCGGCGCAGCGCCATTCAGGGCAAAATGCTAAAAATCTGTCAGACGCGGAAAAACTCGCACATTCGCGGCATACCGGCAACGCGGTTAGCTTAGCCACGGCTGCCCGCGCCTGCGGGTTCGCCCCGCCGCCATGCTGCGGTCAAAGGTCCCGGATAATATCAGTCGGTTGCCCTCGTCCGCTCAATTGTCCTAGCCTGTAAAAAAGGGAGGAACACACAATGCGTTATTTCAGCGTCGTCGCGATCCTCGGGTTAGCGACGCTCGGCTCATCACTGCAGGCCGCACATAGCCAAGAGCCTATCAAGATTGGCGTCATGTTCCCATTGACGGGGCCGGTCTCCGCGCAGGGAGCACCCGAACGTGATGCCGTCAAACAAGCCTTCGACGAGGAAAACAATACGGTCGCTGGGCGCAAGATCGAACTGTTGTACGAGGACAGCGCAGGCAAGCCGGATCTCGGACTTACCAAGACCAAGGCCTTGGTGGAGCGCGACAAAGTCCACTTGTTGTTGTCTGAACTGGTGAGTTCGGTCGGTGCCGCAATGGCGCCCTACGTCAACGAACAGAAAATCCCGTGGGTCTCAACCGTTGCGCTGGCGAGTCTCACCCGCGGAGAAAAAAGCCCGTACATTTTCCGCTTTGTCCCATCCTCCTATCAATTCGGATTGGTCGCAGCGCAAATCACGAAGAAGATGGGCTGGAAGCAAACATATTTCATCGGTTGGAACGCGCCGCCCAGCCGTGAAGCGTACGCAGTAGTGAAAAAAGTCTACGGCGAGCAAAACGTACTCGACCCGATGTTCCCCAATGTCGGCACATCGGACTACGCGCCTTATCTCACCAAGATGGACGCCAAAGCGGATGGCATATTCGCCGCCGCATGGGGTTCCGATTCTTCGCGGATCACCCAACAATACGCCGAATATGGGTTGAAGCAGAAAATGCCGCTGTTCGGTATCGCATCGTTCACGAGCGAGGAAGTACTTGGAAATATGCCGCCGGAATCGGTGGGCGTCATGAGTGCCTATACCTATTGCGGCACCCTCGATACCCCCGAAAATAAGCGGTTCGTCGATGGCTATAAATCCCGTTATCACGCGGTTCCCGGGTCGTACCAATATATGGGGTACATGGCGGCGAAAATGGTGATCCAGGCCCTCAAGGACATCAAAGGACGTGCGGAAGATAAGGACGCCTTCATCGCCGCGCTCAGTAAGGTCCAAATTAAGGGGCCAATGGGTATGGCGAGCTTTGATGAGCATCATGGCTTGGTGGCCGACTTCTATCAGCTCACGGTCGAAAAAGGTCCAGACGGAAAACTGCAAAACCGCTGCGGCGAGCGCATCGCGCAGGTGAAGGATCCGTACGACATGTTCCCCTGAGGCATCGGGGGGCTTGCCGAGCATTAACGTTTAGCAGCGGTCGATCTTATGGAACGAGCGGATGGGTCACGGGCGCTCATTTGTGAGAGCATCGCAGCTTTGCGCTGAAGCTCTTTCGCCCCGAATCTGTGCGCGACGTGGAGTAATACTGCCAGCCTACGCCACGTCGCGGGTCCGGCGGACGTAAGGAGTGGATGATGACCTTTTGGATCATCCAAACGCTTAACGGTGTCTCCTTCGGGATGCTGCTATTCTTGCTGGCCGCTGGACTTTCGTTGATCTTTGGGCTGATGCGGGTTCTCAACCTGACTCACGGCTCGTTTTATCTGCTCGGGGGCTATGTCGGTTTGGCGGTGCTTCACTTGAGCGGAAGCTTTGTGCTGGCGGTGCTGGTCGGGAGCCTTGCGATCGCAGCGGTTGGCGTCATCATGGAGCGCTTTTTCCTGCGCCGTCTGCACTTGCAAGAATTGCCGCAGGCTCTTTTGACTTTCGGCTTCCTCTTCATCTTCTCCGACCTAGCCACGGTGATCTGGGGCACCAACCCGCAAACTATTCCCAAGCCCGCAATACTCGAGGGCGCGCTTCAAGTCGGCGGGTTCTTTTATCCCTATTATCGATTGTTCATAATCGCTTTAGGCCTCGTCATTGCCGGCGTGCTGTGGTGGCTGCAGGACGGCACACGACTTGGCGCCATGCTGCGCGCCAGCGTCGATGACGAGGAAGTCGCCCGTGCGCTCGGCATTAACGTATCGCTGCTCTTTACCTTGGTGTTCGGATTTGGCGCATTTCTCGCTGCCCTCGGCGGCGTCATGGGCGGGCCGATCGTTGGCGTCTATCCCGGTGCCGATTTTGACGTGATGCTGCTCGGCTTTGTTGTTGTCATCATTGGCGGGCTGGGGAGCCTAAAGGGCGCACTGATCGGCGGCCTCGTGGTCGGGCTGCTCGACAATTTCGGCAAAGTGTTCTTTCCCGAGCTAGCGCTGTTCACCATCTTCGCCCCCATGGCCGTGGTTTTGGCGCTGCGGCCGACTGGCTTGTTCGGGCGCGAATGAGCGCGCCGTACTCGAAGCATCCGGGTCTTTGGCCGGGGCGTGGCGCGATTGTACTCGCTGCTGCTGTGGCACTGTTGGCGCTGCCATATGTCCTCTCGACTTATCATCTCGGGCTCGTCGTTCAGATGATGATCTTTGCGCTGTTCGCGATGAGCCTGGATTTGTTGATCGGATATGCGGGAATGCCATCGTTGGGACACGCGGCATATTTTGGCATTTCCGCCTATACCACGGGGCTGCTTGCGTTGCGGCTAGGCTTGAACGTCTGGTTAGCACTTCCCGCCGGCATCATCCTGGCGGCGCTGACTGCAATGCTGTTCGGCCTATTGGCGCTGCGCACGCGCGGCAGTTATTTCCTCATGATTACGCTTGCGCTCTCGCAAGTAGCATGGGGCATCGCCTTCGGCTGGCGCTCACTGACCGGTGGCGACGACGGCCTGCCCGATCTTCCGCGCCCTACCCTAGGGCTGCACTTGCCCTGGTCGCTGGCCGACAGCACGCCATTCTATTATTTCACTCTGGTCCTTGTCGCGCTTGCTATCTTTTTGCTCGTAGGCATCGTGGCCTCTTCGTTCGGCTACGCGTTGCGCGGAATCCGCGAAAGCGAAACCCGGATGCTCGCCCTGGGTTATAACGTTTGGCGCTACAAGTTTGCCGCCTTTGTGATCGCTGCCGCATTTGCCGGCCTCGCCGGTTGCCTCTACGCCTACTATAACCGCTTCGTCAGTCCTGATTATTTGCAGGTATCGCGCTCAGCCGAAGTGTTGCTGATGGTCATCCTCGGCGGTGCCGGCACTTTGATCGGTCCGGCTGTTGGCGCGGTTCTCATTGTGCTCTTGGAGAACGTAGTCAGCGCTTATACCGAGCGCTGGTTGCTCCTGCTCGGTATCATCTACGTGCTGGTATCACTTTTCGCTCCGAACGGTCTTATCGGATTGCTGCGGGATCTCCGCTCGTGGCGAGACTCGCCATGACCGCGCTCATCGTAACCGATGTGTCACGAAATTTCGGCGGCTTACAGGCAGTGGCAAACGTGTCATTTGCCGTGGAGGCCGGCGAGCGTCGGCTGATGATCGGGCCGAACGGCGCCGGTAAGACCACATTGTTCAATATGCTGTCTGGGGCGCTGGCGGTTTCCAGCGGAAGCGTCATCCTGTTTGGCCGTGATATCACTCGAGTACCTGCCTATGCGCGGGCGCGAATGGGCCTTGCGCGCACCTTCCAGATTACCAATCTTTTTCCGCGGCTCAGCGTTCTGGAAAACGTTCAGCTTGCACTGGTGCCAATCGAGGATGGGGCGCATTCGCTACTCCGACCGCTGCGCGCGAATCATGCACTACTTCATCGCGCTAACGCGCTATTAGACGAATGGGGCCTGGGTGCGATCGCCGGCAAGGCTGCAAAGGAAATCGCCTATGGGCAGCAACGCCAGGTCGATCTCATTCTCGCTATGGCCGCACGGCCGAAGGTTCTGCTGCTTGACGAACCGACCGCTGGACTATCTGCCGCTGAAGTTGTGCGGGTGGTCGATATGATCCGCAGCCTATCGCGCGAGATCACTATCTTGATGATCGAGCACGACATGGATGTAGCTTTCGAAATCGCCGACCGTATCACAGTCTTGCACCAGGGAAATTTGATAGCAGAGGGTGACGTCGAAGTGATCCGCAATCATCCTCAGGTCAGGGAAATTTATCTCGGTGTCGATGAATGATCAGGTTCGAATACAAGCCCGGCTGCGATGCTGAGTGTCCAGGATATCCATACCTATTATCGCGACAGCTATATCCTGCAGGGCGTGACGCTTGACCTTAAAGCCGGACAGGTCGTCGGCCTCCTAGGCCGCAACGGCGTGGGCAAAACGACTTTGGCGCGATCCATTCTCGGCCTCACGCCGGCTCGGCGCGGCAGAATTCTGTTCATGGATAGCAACATCACGCGATTGCCGGCACACACGATTGCTCGCATGGGCATCGGTTATGTGCCGCAAGGAAGACGTGTGTTTCGCTCACTAACAGTGCGCGAGCATTTGCTGGTGACCGCGCGCGCCGGCGGCCCTTGGAATTTTGAGGCAGTGGTCGAACTTTTTCCAAATTTGCGAGCCCGTCTGCGCAGTCTCTCAGGCAAGCTCAGTGGCGGCGAACAGCAGATGCTCGCAGCTGGACGAGCGCTGGTCGGCAATCCGGCGCTCTTGGTGATGGACGAGCCAACCGAAGGGCTGGCGCCGCTAATGGTGCGCGAACTTGGCCGCGCCATCGAACGCCTGAAGCGTTCCGGCACCTCCATCCTTCTCATTGAGCAGCAATTGGCATTCGCGTTGCGGTACGCAGACGTCATATATATCATGAATAAAGGTCGCATTGTTTACCGATGCACACCGGCTGAGCTCGACGCCGATGCAGAGATCAAGGCGCGCTATCTGGGAGTGTAGAGCGAATGCCCTCTGACCCGCCGAACGTTGTCGCGATTGTAACCGGCGGCGTCAGGGGCCTCGGTCGCGCAATGACCTTGGCGCTAATGCGGAGCGGCGCGCGGGTGGCCGTGTGCGATCTGCCGGCGAGCGCCGCCGAAGCCAACGAGCTTATCAGCATCGCCGCGAATGAAGGATTGCCGGATAGCCTGCTTTGCCTCCAGTGCGACGTGACACAATGGCGCCAATGCGTCGATTCCGTAAGCAAAACCATTGAGCGCTTTGGCGCCCTTCACGGTCTGGTCAATAACGCCGGAATTGGCATGCAGGACATCGGTAATGTGCTGGTCGGCAAACGCAAGCCTTTTTACGAGGTCGATGTGGAGGCGTGGCGCTGGGCAATCGACGTCAACGTGAACGGCCCTTTCAACATGGCGAAGGCGGTCGCGCAGCATCTGGTGCAGCAAGGCTGGGGACGAATCGTCAACATCGAGACGAGTTCGTACACGATGATGATGGAGGGGTTTTCGCCGTACGCGCCATCCAAGGCTGCCCTCGAATCTGCGACCGTCGTCTGGTCAAAAGACCTCGCTGGCACTGGCGTTACGGTGAACGCGCTGGCACCCGGCGGCGCCGCCAATACCCGTATGATTCCGTACAGCGAAGTGACCGACCGTTCTACACTCGTACAGCCCGAGGTCATGATGGCCCCCATCGTCTGGTTAATGTCGCCGCGCTCTAATGGGGTGACCGGCCGGCGAATCATCGCCAAGGAATGGGACGCCGAACGGTTGCAACGCGAATCGGCTGACAACGTCGGGGGCCCGGCGGGCTGGTGAGAGTGGCGAAGCAGGCGAACAGATGAGCCGACAATGCAGTCTATTACGCCCGCAGACGATATGACCGCCCGCGCCCGCCTGTTCGGCGGCAACCGGATGAAGCTCGGCGTCATGGCGTTCAATTGCAGCCATGGCTCGACAATCACAATGGTGCCAGAGGCGTGGAGGCTCAACTGGCCGGATACGGTTGAGATCGCGCAGGCGGTGGACCAGGCCGGCATGGAGTGCTTGCTGCCCGTAGGTCGCTGGCGCGGTTACGGCGGACCGTCCGATTTCAACTCCACCACCTTCGAAAGCTTTACCTGGGCGGCTGCGCTGGGCGCGGTGACCCGATACGTCACCGTATTGGCCACTTGTCATGTGCCGCTGGTGCATCCGCTGATGGTGGCGAAAATGGCTGCGACTATCGATCATGTCACCAATGGACGTTTTGCGCTCAACGTTGTCTGCGGCTGGTTCAAGAACGAGTTCGATATGTTCGGCGCGCAGATGCGCCCGCACGATGACCGCTATAAATTCGCAACCGAATGGCTGGAATTTCTGAAGCGGTCCTGGACCGAGAATAAGGAATTCGACTTCGAGAGCGAGAGCTTCTGCGCCCGAAACGTCTGGAGTCAGCCCAAGCCGCTGCAGAAGCCGCACCCGCCGGTTATGAACGCTGGTGGATCAGCTGCAGCGCAGGAATTTACAACGCGCCACTGCGATATGAATTTTGTCATCCTCAAAGACCGCACCTTTCTTGAGGGCGCCCGCAAGCAGATTGCGCATCTGAAAGACATGGCGCACGCGCGAGGGCGCGAAACTCGCATTTGGATTCATGTCTACGTCGTCTGCCGCGACACCGAGAAGGAAGCCAAGGATTACCTGTATCGCTACGTCCACGAGCAGGGCGACTGGGAAGCGGCAGGAAATCTAATGCGCATCTTCGGCATGCAGACGGAGACCTTGGATCGGAAAACGCTAGAGAGCCACAAAGCACATTTCATTGCCGGCCATGGCGGCTATCCGCTCGTTGGTACTGCGCAGCAGATCGCGAACGAACTGTGCAGGCTTGCCGAGATCGGCGTAGACGGCTGTCTCATTTCCTGGGTCGACTATAAGAAAGAGCTCGCGCAATGGAACGCGGAGGTTATGCCATTGTTAGAGCAGTCCGGATTGCGACGTCCATTTAGCCCGGCGCCGGCGAGCAAAGCAAAAACTGCAGCGCACGCGACGTAAAACTGCGTCGGGCGAATTTTGCAAGATCTCCTTTGCAGATTCACCAGAGCGCCGGGGCATCACCTTCAGCCTCCGCGGCTATGACTTACGCTCGGCATCATCAAGGACACGGTCCGAGACTTCTCTTTTCCCTTTGTTCCGAAGAGCGAGCACGTGGCGGACTATGAGTCCTTCCCCCCGCGACACTCTTGCGCTTGTGTTCGCGCGAAGGTTGTTTCCCAATATCCCCGCCGGAGGCCAAAAAGGGGGAAGAAACTATGGCAAATCGTCCGTCATCCATCGTCGCTGTCGCGGACATGGTCAAGCCTGCAGGAACCTTGGCCGATCGTTTCGAGAAACGAGCCAAAGGCGGCAACGAACCGCTGTCGAAAGAGGATTACGCCGACTTGGCGATCGTGCTGCGCTGGCTGTCGCAAAGCCACGCAGCGGTCTAGACCAGCGTTCCGTGCAACCGCCATACCCTCGCAGCTTTGTCCCCGCCCATGGCAACAATGGAGCGGGTGATTTCGTCCCGCTTGCTCTTCAATGTTGTGACTGTTCGGATTTGCCATGCGCCGAATCTAGGACTGGTGCCATCCAAACGCTTGTGGCGTTTGCGCCATAATACCGGACTTTGCTGCGGCACTGTGCCGTGCCGAGATCAAAGATGCTCAACCATCCAGTCGGCCGTCAGCGGGCGAAATTTGTAGCTGATATTGAAGCAGACATGGTTGCCCTCCTCGTAAACAACGAAGCCGGCCGACCCCACGGAGCCCTCGTTTCGATTTTGAAGGAGCTTTCCGCTTCCCTGACCGCCGGCTTCAACTTTGCCAGAATCCCTTAAATCGATCCGTTCGAGCGCCGCGTGGCGGACGGTTTCTGAACGTTTGCGTGACCCAAGTAGGCCTAGATACTTAGCGCGTGATCGGGCGCGCGGCGGCAATCGCCAAGTTGGGCATCACAGCCTACGCCCACAGCGCGCCAGCTGGCCGTCGAACACAAGCTTGTGCTGGAAAAACTCCTTTCCGCTGAAAAATCCGTAATATGGGTTCCCGTGCTAGTGATTGAAATCCGCTGAGCCCCTCGTTACGTCGAAAGCACGAAGGCCTCGAGAAATGGACTCTCACTTCAAAGGCCGGCGCGAAGACCGGCGCTTGCTGACCGGCACCGGCTGCTTCACGGCGGATTGGAATCTAGCCAGCGCGGTCTATGCCGCATTCCTACGATCCGATCGCGCCCACGCGCGGATCCGCTCGATCGACACGAGCGCGGCGCGGGCGCTGACGGGTGTGCTGGCAGTGCTGACCGGCGATGACCTCAAGGTGGCGGGCTACAAGCCGCTGCCGTCAAACGCGCCCGGGCCGGGATACCAGGGCTCGCCCTTTCGTTTGCCGGAGCGGCACGGACTGGCGCAGGGCCGCGTCCGCTTCGCCGGCGAGGCGGTTGCGCTCGCGGTCGCCGAAACCGCGGCGATCGCCCAGGACGCCTGCGAGCTGATCGAGGTCGAGTACGAGGATTTGCCGGTCGTCACGACGCCAGCGGCGGCGATCGCGCCGGATGCGGTGCAACTCCACGAGTCGGTACCCGGCAATACGGTGCTCACGTTCGGCTACGGCGACGAAGCCGCGACGGAGGCGGCGTTGGCGACAGCGGTTCATAAGGTCGCGGTGACGCTCGATGCTCAGCGCATTTCGGGCGCACCGATGGAACCCAAGGCCTCCACGGTGGCATACGATGACGCAACCGACAGCTTCGATGTTTACATGCAGAACCAGGGCATGGCCGACATTCAGGCCGCATTCGGCCAGATCACCGGCCTGCCGGCCGAACGGTTTCGCCTCCACACCCGTGATGTCGGCGGTGGCTTCGGCGTGCGCAATGAGGTCTACCCGGAAAACATCGCCGTGCTGTTGGCGGCGAAGACGGTCGGGCGGCCGGTCAAATGGGTCGGCACCCGATCGGAGAGTCTCGCCAACGATCACCAGGGCCGCGGCGCGGTGTTGAGCGGGACGCTCGGCCTCGATGCCGACGGCAATTTCGTCGCGCTGCGCGTTCAGTGGCTGGTCAATATGGGGGCGTATTGCTCCAAGAACGGCCCGTTCATCAACACCATGGCGTCGCCGCGCAGCATGTCGAACAATCTCTACAAGTTGCCGGCGCTGTTCGGACTGCACAAGCTGATCCTGACCAACTGCGCGCCCGGCACGGCCTATCGCGGCGCTGGCCGCCCCAACGTATCCTATCTCTGGGAACGGCTCGTCGATGAGGCGGCGCGGATCACCGGCATCGACCGGGTGAGGCTGCGCCGCAAGAACATGCTCCCGAAGAGCGCCTTCCCGTACAAGACGCCGACCGCTTTCACATACGATTGCGCCGACGCGGCGACACTGCTCTCGACTGCGCTGCAGGCCGCTGACTGGGACAAATTCCCGGCGCGGCGGCGCGAGGCCAAACGGCGCGGCAAGCTGCGCGGCATCGGGCTTGCGCTGTTCATCGAGCCGTCCGGCGGCGTCGGCAAGGAGGAGATCGCGATAAGGTTCGGGCGTGGTGGCGAGATTTCACTTTATACGCTCGCCGGCCCGACCGGACAGAGTCATGAAACCGTTCACACCGAGATTGTTGCCAAGTTGCTCGGGGTCGATGCCGAAACGGTGAGCCTGCACGCCAGCGATCCGTCGGGTCCCAAGCTAACAGGTACCGGAACCTTTGGCTCGCGTTCGCTGCTGAGCCACGGCGTCGCCCTGCATCACGGTGCGATCGAGGTCATCAGGAAGGGCATCGACCTTGCGGCGCTCGCGCTGGAGGTGTCGGCGGCCGATGTCGAGTTCAGGGAGGGCGCCTTCGTCGTCAAGGGCACCGACCACAAGATCGGCCTGACCGAACTGGTGAAGAAGCACGCCGGCTCGGCCCCACACCCGCTCGATGTCCAGACCACCGCGCAGGTGTCGGCGGCGTTTCCGAGCGGCGCCCACATCTCCGAGATCGAGGTCGACCCCGATACCGGCGAGATCAACATCTTACGCTATACCGCTGTCGACGACTGCGGCGTCATCTACAACCACGAAATCGTCGAGGGCCAACTGCACGGCGGGCTGATGCAGGGCATCGGCCAAGTGTTGGGCGAGCACTGTTACTACGACCCCGACAGCGGACAGTTCCTGAGCGGCTCGTTCATGGATTACTACATGCCGCGCGCCGACGTGCTCCCGAAGCTGACGCTGCTCGACCGCCCGGTCCCGTCGCCGGCCAACCCGCTTGGCGCCAAGGGCGCCGGCGAAGCCGGAACCACCGGCTCGGTGCCGTGCCTTGCCAATGCGGTGCATGACGCGCTGGCTGAGGTCGGCGTACGGCATATAGAAATGCCGTACACGCCGGCGCGCGTGTGGGAAGCGATACGAGAAGTGGCGGGATGATTGCGAATAAGTACCGAAGTTTAACCCCGGCCCTCGAAGAAAGATCAATAGTTCAGCGTGCCGATCCTCGTCCGGACCGCGCCAATTGCACGCCGGGAGCGACCAAGTGGGGTCTTGCCTCACTGATGCGACCCGCGGGGCTCGCTCCCAGCGCAGCGCTCGTGTGCTGCCGCTATGGTGCCGCCCGAACGCGTACTACACCAATCGTCGCGGCCCAATGACCCGGTGGAATCATTTTGACCTCCGTGTCAGAAGCTCACTCTTAAGATGTTGTTCTGACCGATCCGCTTGTCAAGCAAGCCTTGGAGGAGCCCTTCCGTTAGGAGCAAATGACACAATCGACTCTGGCCTCGTAGACCACGTTGGGCCGGCTGCGCGGCTTTACGGGCTGACTTCAAGCATTTTTGCAACGTGCTCGGCGAGCCCAAGCGACGCGGTCAGGCCTGGCGATTCAATTCCAAACAGATTGATCAGCCCAGGTACGCCGTGCACATCTGACCCGACGACCTGAAAGTCGAGCGTCGGCTCGCCCGGCCCGCTTATTGTCGGCCGGATGCCGGCATAGGCCGGCTGCAGTGCGCCGTCGGGCAGTCCCGGCCAGAAGCTGCGGATGGCGGGATAGAAATGCGCGGCGCGCCCGACGTCGACGCTATAGTCGAGGTGCTCGATCCATTCGACGTCCGGGCCGAAACGAACGCCGCCGGCAAGGTCCACCACGGCATGGATGTCCATGCCCGATTTGCCGTGGACCGGATAGATCAGGCGGCGGAACGGCGGCGGTCCGCTCGCCGTGAAATAAACGCCGCGTCGAAAATACGCTGGCGGAATTGTCTCGGGCGGAATGCCGGCGATCGAGCGGGCGAGCGGTGGTGCGCCGTGGCCGGCGCAGTTGATGAGCAGCCGGCACGCCAGCGTACTCGGCTCATCGCCACCGACGTCAAGTAGAAATCCGTTGCCCGTCACGCGTCCACCGGTGACTGGTGCGCGCAGCACCACGATCCCGCCGGTCGCTTCAAGGTCGGCACGATAAGAGAGCATCAACGCGTGGCTGTCGACGATGCCGGATGACGGCGACAAGTAGGCCGCGTGACAGTGCAAGTTCGGTTCCAGCATCCGCGCCTCAGCGGGTTCGAGCCACCGTACATCGTCGACGCCGGCCGCGAACGCCGCTTCCATGTGGCTTCGCAGACGCGGCACTTCCTCCGCGTTGCGCGCGACAACCAACTTGCCGATGCGGCGATGCAGCACCCCGTGCTCAGCGCAATAGGCGTACATCAGGTCCCGCGCTCGCGGAAACAGCTGCGCTCGCAGCGTACCCTTGCGATAATAAAGGCCGGCGTGAATCACCTCGCTGTTACGCGATGACGTATGGGCGCCAATGCTGGGCTCCTGCTCGAGCACCATGACCTCGCGTCTGCCTAGCGCCAGCGCCCGCGCCACCGCTAGGCCCACGACACCTGCCCCCACCACCACGCATTCCACTGTTTCTGCCATAACTCGATCTTCGCCGACGTGGCGCCGTTTGCCTATTCCCAAGGGGATCGAACCCATCTCTAACGTCGACAGGGATTTCTTCGTGCCATCGATAGTCGTGCTCCGGCCGCGCCACCAGCACCTTTAGGGTCCGCGACAAATGTGACGCGCTGCTGGGGCTGGTTTGTTATGATGCGTGCCAAAGAGGGAGGAAGAAATATGCAGAAACTGTTCATCCGACGCGGCGCTGTGGTCGTTTCGTTTACTTGCGCGCTGCTTGCCGGATCGGCTTTCGCGCAGGGGACTGCACCGCCACCGGCCCAGGCGCTCGCCGAATTGCGCGCCGACGTGCAGGGCCGCGCCGATCATCAGGCCTATCCCATCGCCGGCATCAACGCTGATGACGTGCGGCAGGTGCTGGCCGGCCTCAAGAGCATGGATCCTGAGGAATGGGCCGCCGCTTGGGCCGTCATGGGCGAGCATCACGCGACGGCAGCGCGCGCGGCAAGCAATGCGGCGGAGAAGAGAGAGAATTGGCACCAAGCGTGGCTCGACTTTCATTTCGGCGCGTGGCCGGCGCAGAACACGCCCGGCAAGCGCGCTGACTACAAGAAGGCGATCGAGGCATTTCGCGAATACGGCAAGTTGCTCGACCCACCAGTCGAGACCGTGCGCATCCCGTTCGAGGGCAAGGAGATCGTGGGATATCTCCGGCTGCCGCATGGAGTTACGCGGGCGCCGGTGGTGATCGGAATCGGCGGTCTCGACGAATTCAAGGAGTATGGCGTCGAGCATGGCAGCACCGCCTTGACGGGCGCGGGGCTTGGCTTCCTCGGGCTCGACATGCCCGGAACGGGCGAAGCGGCGGTGCCGATGGAGGTTGGCAGCGAGCGCATGATCGGCGCGGTGATCACCTATCTGGGCACGCGCACTGACGTGGACCCGCAGCGCATCGCGGTGATGGGCGCCAGCGCCGGTGGCTATTGGTCGGCACTTGCGGGCTACACCGAGCGCCAGCGCCTCCGCGCGGTGGTCGTGCGTGGCGGGCCGATCCATGGCTATTTCCAGGCCGACTGGCAGCGCAAATCCTGGGGCACCAGTGAATATCTGTTCGGTCTCAAGGAGGCGCGCATGTTCGTCTATGGCTTCAAGGAGGGCGAGGACGATGCTTTCCTCAAAAAGTTAGCGACTTTCTCGCTCGAGACGCGCGGAATTCTAAATCAGCCGTCAGCGCCGATGCTGGTGGTGAACGGCGAGAAGGACAGCCAAGTCCCGATCGCCGACCTTTATCTGCTGCTGCGCACCGGCACCCCGAAATTCGCCTGGGTCAACCCCGAGGGCGGTCACACTGGGCGCTCGAAGGATTTCCCCGAGGACCGCATCACCGCGAAAGTCGTCGTGCCGTGGCTCGTGTCGATGCTGGGGCCCGCCGCGCCCTCGCGATAGGGTGTTCGTCAACTTGATTGCCGGCGCGAGCAGCCCGGCATCACGTCGAGTTCTGCCTGGAAAGATGCTCCCGACGTGCGTGCGTGACCATCAGCAACACGGCCGATCGCCAATTCAGGCAATAGGCGCCGGCATTATGCTGGCTGCGCTGGTCGCTCTTCAGTTGTGGTGCTGACGGGCCGGCGCCTTGCGTTCGCGATGTCCTCGCGGCACGATTTGTACTATCAACATAAAAAAGCATTGGGAGGAAACTGTGAGCACGTCAGCGACTGACCGCCAAGTACCGAATTATCAGACGAAAAACGCGACGAGTCACGGGTCCATTCGATTCATGGGCTGCTCGTGTCATACGTCGCGCCGGCATTTTCTCGCGGGTGCTGCGGCGGTCGGCGCCGCTACGCTCTTGCACGGCAATAAGACCCATGCGCAGGGCGCTTCATCGAAACTGATCGACACCCATCACCACTTCTACCCGCCCGCCTATCAGAAGGCTTGGGGCGACTGGGAGGATCAACGCAAGCTGCCGCACCTCGGTGTCCAGCTCACCTGGACGAAGCAGCATGACTTGGAGGAGATGGACAAGAACGGCATCACGACGAGCGTCCTGTCGCTCGCGTCAACACCCGGCACGTGGTTCGACGGCGGCGCCAAGGTGGCTCAGGACATGGCGCGGCTGTGCAGCGATTTCGGCGCCGAGATGGTCCACGATCGTCCGGGGCGTTATGGCTTGTTTGCGCCGCTCTCGATGATCGACATCGACGCCACGCTGAAGGAAATCGAATACGTGTTCGACACCTTGAAGGCCGACGGTGTCGGGCTGCAAACCAATTACGGTGACAAATGGCTGGGCGATCCGGTCTACAAGCCGGTGTTCGAGGAGCTCAACCGCCGCAAAGCCGTTGTCTACGTGCATCCGCTGGTCGCCAGCTGTTGCGGTCGTCTGAGCGTCGGCATATTCCCGGCCGCACTCGAGGTTCCACATGATACGACCCGCACCGTTGCCAGCCTTCTGGTCAGCGGTACGTTCGCCCGCTTGCGCGATATCAAGTGGCTGTTCTCCCATGCCGGCGGCACGATACCGATGCTCGCCGGACGCATCGAATCTTTCTACGAACGGGCAAAAACTGCGGGCGAATTCGCGCCAGACGGCATTGAGGCTGAATTCCGCCGGCTTCATTACGACACGGCGAACGCGACGCATCCAGCCTCGATGGCGGCGCTGATGAAGCTCGTGCCCATTTCGCAAATCACCTACGGAACGGATTATCCCTACTTTCCGCTCAATCAGATCGATAATTTGCGCAAACTCAATCTGCCGCCGGGCGATCTCGAGGCGATCGCCAGCGGAAACGCCAGCCGGCTGGTACCGCGCCTGAGCGCGTAAGGTAACGGCCCTCTCGAAGCGACTTTGCCATTTAAGGCGCGGCTTTCGCTGCGTTGTTGCCGGACCGTTCGCGCCCACGGACAGTTCGCCCGGTTCAGCGCAGGCAGCCGCCGCAAAGTCCGCAAGCTTATAAAATGGAGATGAGCCATTTACCGCCAGTATCTGAGGCGAAGTACCCAGCAGACAGATTGGTTCAAAGCTTGTCAGCGGGTTGTACGATAAGCTTGAACGCAGAATTGGATTGATAATAGAAAGAATTAGCCATGATCAGCAGGATTGTGCCGTCCGCCGCAGCCTTCGCGACCGCTTCCGTTCCCATTATTGTTCCAGTCCCCGGACGATACTCCACCTCAAATCCTTGACCGCTGGATTGGGTGATCTGCTGAGCAAGCAAGCGCGCTATCGGGTCAACTGGACCTCCCGGTGGAAACGGAACAACGATCCGAATTCGCCGAGGGGGTGCTTTGCTCGAAGCCTAAACTGGCCACCCTCAACGCACAATCAAACGGATTTTCGGGATGGTGCCCACGCCAACGGCGCTTAGTCGCCGATCACTGCAATGGCATTAATTTCGATCAGATAATCGGGCGACGTCATCTTAGAGACCTCGACCATGGTCGAAGCCGGCGCCGGCGCGTTGAAATATTCACGTCGGACTTTGTGGATCTTATCGAAATGCTCCATGTTGCGCACGTAGACGTCGACCCGGCAGATGTCGTCCATGGAGCCGCCGGCTTGCTCGACCGCTGCCTTGATGTTCTCGCAAACCTGCCGCGTCTGCGCTTCGATATCGCCGATGCCGGCGACGGTTCCGTCGGCGCGCCGCGCAGTCATGCCGGAGATGAAGACGAGACGGCCCCGCGCCGCTATGGTGGTCGCCTGGGAAAAGTGCCCGCTCGGTTGGCGGAGTTTGGGAGAGACAATCTGCGTCTTCGGCATCCTCACGCTCCTGGTCTTCTCGATTCGCTGGACTCGAATTTGCTTCGGAAGGGTGGAAGAAAATCGCCATACGGTATGTAATTGCGAGAGCAAAGAGAACACTCGCTCGCCGGTTTCGTCTAGGCGGGAGTGTTCCGTGGTCGACGTCCGCTATACTCATCGAGAGATCCTGATGGCTTAGCGCTCTGAGCAGCGGCGTGTCAGGTTCGGAACACCGGCGGCTCCATCGCTGCAGCAGCGGCGTCGCTCGGCTCCAAGCCGCCGTCCCACAGCTTGCCAACATAGCGGCCACCCGTCTTGCCATCAGACAATTTCGATGCGAGCCAAATGACGGCCGAGTTCATGATGTCGACCGGCAGCAGCGTAACCCCCGGAATTGGTGGCCGCGTTGGATCAGTATCGCACGCCCCACCGGGCAAGAGCGAGTTGACCGTCACACCAGTGCCGGCAAGGTCAGCGGCCCAGATCAGTGTTGCGGATTCGAGCGCAGCCTTGGTCACACCGTAGGGCGAGTTGTGGCGCTGTGATAGACCGCCGAGGCTGGTATTTATATTGATAATCCGCCCCCACTTCTGCCTTATGAAATGCGGCGCGATCACGTGCGACATCAGGAATGTTCCGTTGACATTGACGTGTACCGACTCTTGCCAAATGTCTGGATTTGACTCCCAAAAGGGTAGGAAATTTCCCGCCGGCGGAAGACCAGGACCGCGCACTGGACGACGCGCGTTGTTCACCAGGACATGCAATCCACCGAAATGACGGAGACTTTGCCCCAGCACCCGCTCGCAGTCGGCGCGAACAGTGATATCAGTCTGCACCGGAAGCGCCCTACCCGGCCCCGCCTTCGCGCTGATCTCTGCCTCCACCGTCTCGAGCAAGTCCGGTTCGGGCGCCGCGAGCACAACGCGGGCACCGGCGGACGCCAGTGCCAGCGACATGGCGCGGCCTAGGCCGACGCTAGCGCCGGTCATCGCGACAATCGTGCCGTCAAGGTCGATATTGCTCATTGTTTGATCCCGGTGATGGAATAAACTGCCCCTATAAGACCTGATAGGAAGGGTACCTTCCAGGTCAAACGGGGAGGTGGTCGTGGGCAATTTTCTCTGCCGACGAACGGCCATGGGCTGGTTTACAGCCTTTGTATTGTGCTGCGTTGCTGAGATGGCGGCCGCACAGCAATACCCTGAAAGAGCGGTTCGCATAGTGGTCGCTGCTCCGCCGGGAGGCCTCACTGACATTGTTGCGCGTTCGGCATCGCAGTATTTGCAACAGCGGCTTGGCCAGCCTTTCGTTGTCGAAAATATTCCTGGCGGCAATGCGACGATCGGCGCAAACGTCGTCGCCAAGAGCACGCCGGACGGATATACGCTGCTGGTAAATCCGTCCCTGTTTGTCATCACGCCGATGCTTTTGAAGGTTCCATACGACGCAGTGAAGGACTTCACGCCGATATCCAACTTCGGCACGGTGCCGCTGGCGGTCGCGGCAAATCCCAGTATCGGCGTGAAGACTCTGGGACAGTTCCTCGAACTCGCGAAGGCCAATCCTGACAAGTTCACCTGGGCGACCGACGGCCTCGGTTCAGTCGGGCATTTAACCGAGGAGCGGATCCAACGCGCGGCAGGCTTCAAGCTGCTGATCGTACCCTACAAAGGAACGGTACCCGCTGTGCTCGATCTGATCGCCGGGCGCGTCAGCGTTATGATCACTCCCATTCCCAACCTCATGGCGCAGTTCAAGGCAGGCAAGCTCATTCCCCTTGCGGTGACCACCAAGGAGCGCGTCAAAGCACTGCCGGATGTTCCTACTCTTGCAGAATCCGGCTTGCCAGGAATTGAAATCGGCTCGTGGTATGGCCTATGGGGTCCGGCTGGCGTGCCGCACCATGCCGTCGATGTCCTCGACCGCGAAATTGCTCAAGCCATGCAGGCGCCCCAAGTGGTCGATCGCCTGATCGAGCAGGGCCTCATTCCGGTCGGCTCCAACGCGGCGGATTTTGCCGCATTCCAGAACGCCGAGATCGCGAAGTACGCGGAGATCATCAAGGACGCGAACATCAAAATTGGGGACTGATCGTTCGTCTTTCGCTTCCGATCTCTCAGGCGGCAGATCGATTTGCCTGAGGCAACCCCGGCGCGTTGCGAGCCTCATTGGATTAGTTCCGATAACTCCCCTTATCGGAAGGAACGAGTTTAGCTGCGCTGGCTACTTCTTGAGGCCCTGCTCGATGAGCGTGCGAAGGACACGTCGTGAGATCAACGACCCGCTGTCAACATCTTAGTCTTCTGAATTAGCGGGGTTTGTTGGACGACCTCCGACGTGCCGCTGCCGCGGCGTTCCGGTCCGTCATAGTTAGGATTGACGTGGCGGTGGCGATCGGGACCGAAGAAGGTCTTGGTTTTGATGAAAGGTCGCGGATTCGTGACGACATTGAAAATACGTTGGTACAGCGCTTTGGCGGAGATCGGCTTGACGAGGAACTCGGTGATGCCGGCGTCGCGCGCTTCGACCACGCGCGCCCTTTCGGAATGGGCCGTGAGCATGATGATCGGCACGTAAGGATTGGCGCTGGCGCTCTGTTGGCGGATCATCCGCGTCATCTCGATGCCGCTAAAGATCGGCATCACCCAGTCGGCGATGATGATGTCGGGCATATAACGGGTGAAGCTTTCAAGGGCGGAGGCGCCGTCGTCGGCCTCGCACACTTCCCGCACCCCAAGCCCGTTCAAAATGGTACGGACAGTGCGACGCATGTGCGGATTATCGTCGACCACCAGAAAGCGCAGGCGACTGAAATCGATGCGGACCATGCGACCTACCACGCGAGGGTCATCGGGGTTAGGCGACAGCACAACAAACCGCATGTTTAATCCACATTAGTAACCACGGAATTACGGGAACGAAAAACGAACGAACCCCGGCTGCCATTTCACGCGGGGATCGCCCGTTGGGTCATGATCCCGCCACGAGCTTTGATAACCGCCAGATTGAGGATGACTCCTTGGGCGGACGCCGACGCCGAGGCCGCAGTTAAGCGTGAACTCGAAGCCGTTCTGCGAAGCATCGCGTCTTTGGTGGACTTGCCCGCAAGCCTGGCTGCGGCGATCAGACCGCATGGCGGTACGAGGTCATGCCAACGACAATGACAGGCCAAAGCGCGCAGTGCAGCGACGATTTTTGAGCCGAACCAGCCGCCAGTTTAGCCGCCAAAAGACAACGGCCGACTTGCCTGAGCAATCTGCAGTCGCGGGAACCGAACGATGAAGTCGTCACAGTTGCTCGTGATCTCAAAGTGGCAAACGGCTCCCTACGTAGGCCGCGGGCGACGTCTGGCCATTCCCTGCGCGACAAGTGCCTGGCGACAACAACCTGCAGAGCTGGGTAAACTCGATACGCTAACGCTCGGCTGGAGACGTCAAAGACAAGAAGACTGGCTCCCACAGTCGAGCTGACTGTTGGAGCCAAACAGCCCATATCTCCTTTTGATGTGTTGCCGCTCAGATGCGGTTTCCCGGGGCTCTCAGGTTTCTGAAAAATTGGCAGTGCAGTAGTTGCCGTGAAGCTCCGCCCAGCAAATCGAGAGGGAATGAAACAATGACCAAGATGAAGGCGCTTCTATTTGCTGCGGGACTCATATGTATCGCTTCACCTGCAATGGCGGGCTGGTTCTGGACGGACCAGTTCATCCCCGGGCCGCAAGGTTGGTTGTGCGCCCGATACGAATACGCGAAAAGGTGTAATGCGGAGTTGAGTCCTCATAGAAATCGCTGCGTGTGCATCACAAGATAATCGTGTGTATTCCGCGCGAAGCGGCAACGAGGGTTACGCAAACTCCGCCAGCAAACAGGCATTCTTCAAACAAGCCCGATTTGCTGACCTTGCACATGCGGCTTGTCGACCCTACCCGCGGCATCGTCACCGCCGCGCGCCGCTCATTGGCGCGCCAGTGGTATCGCTCAATGCCGGACACCCAGGGATGGCCACGATCGACATTTATGAAGACGAACCGCTGCGCGACACCGCTCATCCACTTCTAAAATGTCCAACGTCGTGTGCACGCGCATATCGGCTACGTGTCACATGAGGAATGAAACGCAGCTCGCCGATAACTTCGATCAAATTACGGCGTATCAAAGCGGTAATCCGATCAACCCCGTCGATCCCGACGTTTTGACGTCACCGAGCTTGCGTCGATAGACGCCCCCTTACGCCGGTTGATTGAATATCCTAGTCTGGCGTTGTCGGCAGCAAAGGGGACGGCGCCATGAATTGTTCCCGCAGAAATATTCTTTGCTTGGCGGTGGGTGCCGCCGTATTTCCTGGGCTATCGCGAATGGCTTTGGCGGATACTTATCCGTCGCGGACCGGACGCATCATCGTCGGCTTTCCTCCAGGCACGTCGTCCGATATATGCGCGCGGCTGATCGCCCAGTGGCTGACGGAAAAGCTCGGTCAGCAATTTCTTGTCGAAAACCAGCCGGGCGCCGGCACCAATATCGCCGCCGAAACCGTCGTGCAGGCCTCGCCCGACGGCTACACATTGCTGTGGATCACGCAGACCAATGCCATCAATGCGACGCTGTACAAGAACCTTAATTTCAACTTCATGCGCGACATCCAACCGGTTGCCGGCGTCATCCGCGTTCCGACTGTGATGTTGGTCAATCCCGGCGTGCCCGCCAAGACCATCCCGGAGTTCATCGCTTACGCCAAAGCTAACCCTGACAAGATCAACATGTCGTCGCCCGGCATCGGCAGCGCCAACCACGTACTCGGCGAGTTGTTCCAGATGATGACGGGCACCAAACTCGTTCACGTACCCTATAAAGGCAGCCAGTTTCCCGATCTGATCAGCGGACAGGTGCAGGTCACCTTCAACCCGCTGCCGTCGTCGCTCGGTTTCATCAAGAACGGCAAGCTGCGCCCGCTGGGCGTAAGCTCGGCGACCACGCAGGCTGTTCTCCCGGACGTCCCGCCGATAGGCAAATTCGTGCCCGGCTATGAGGGCAACGCGTGGTTCGGGATCGGCGTACCGAAAAAGACATCGAAGGACATTGTGGACAAGCTCAACAGCACGATCAATGCCGGCCTTGCCGATGCGGAGCTCAAGAAAAAGCTCGAGGATCTGGGCGGCGTTCCGATGTCGGTCACGCCCGACGAGTTCAGCAAATTCATCAACGATGAAACCGAGAAGTGGGCCAAGGTGGTCAAGTTCTCCGGCGCCAAGGTGGAGTGAGCCGGTAGCGTTAGCCGACAGGCGCCCTTGGCGGTTTTGGAGCTCGCTACCGGTTTTTTGGTCCATATGGCGGCAAAAAACAGGAATTGCTGATTTCCTAACGGACGGTCCAAAAATCTGTCAAAGACGATCGTCACCTGCAGAGATGGCTTGGGCATGAACGGATCACAGAGGAGTTCCTCGACACTCCGGCAATTCCGCCGAGCCGTTCTGATCTTGAGCAGCGCTTTCATACGATGTCGGCCGGCCGAGACCCGGACCCGACACGCGAGATGTTCGCACGCCTTTGGCGGATTGAAGATGAAGCGTCGGTTGATTGGATAGAGTGATCAAAACGAAGGAAGCCAATGGCGCATTCGATCGACGGAGGAAATTTTCACACAAAGGCGATCGCAGAATTTGTCTCGGCGTTCCGATTTGACAAAATTCCGTCCGAGATTCTCACACGGATCAAGCTCCTCGTGCTCGATTCGCTGGGATGCGCCGTCTATGGAGCGACTTTGCCCTGGAGCTGCATTCTTCGCGAAACTCTCGGGGCGGAAGATAAGACCGCCTCGGCGGCGGTCTGGGGAACCAGCGACCGTCTGTCCCCGCCGCACGCGGTGCTCGCGAATGGCGCACTGGTCCAGAGCTTTGAACTTGATGATGTCCATCGGGTGGGGGTGCTCCACGTCGGCGCCGTCACCCTGCCGCCGATTCTTGCGGTGCTGGAACGCGATCCGTCGATAACGGGGCGAGAATTCCTCGCGGCCGCGGTCGCCGGATACGAGATCGGTCCCGCGGGTCGGGATCTGCATGGGGCAGGAACACATCGGTCAAGGCTGGCATTCGGGGGCGACGCTCGGGGTATTTTCCGCCGCGGCCGGCGCCGCCTCCGCGTTGCGCCTGGATGTGGGGCAGACCGTCAACGCTCTCGGCATCGCCGGAACTCAATCGTCGGGTCTCATGGCGGCGCAATACGGCGCCATGGTCAAGCGCATGCACGCAGGCCGCTCCGCGCAAAGCGGCTACTACGGCGCAATCCTGGCGCAGCGCGGATACACCGGTATTGAAAACGTCTTTGAGAGCGATTATGGCGGGTTCTGCTCGACGTTCTCGCGCTCTCATGACCGCTACAATCTCCAGGCGCTTTCGGACGGCCTTGGCGAGCGTTTCGAGACGATGCAGATTGCGCTGAAGTTTTACTCGTGCGTCGGAAGCAATCACACCACCCTCGACGGCATACGGGATATTCAGACACGGCGCCCATTCGGCCCCGATGATGTGCAAAAGATCATCGTCCATGGTTCGCGGGTGACGGTCGACCATGTCGGTTGGCCATATAGCCCGCAGGGCCTAACCTCCGCCCAGCTCAATTTGCCCTATTGCGTTGCGACCTTTCTGCTTGAGGGTGACGCCTTCGTCGCGCAATTCACCGAGGACAAGGTGGCCGATCCGGCGCGCGTGAACTTGTCGCGACTAGTGGAGGTGATCGAAGATCCTGCGATCACCGCGCTTGGCTCCCGGTATAGACATCGGGTGCGGGTTGAGGTCCGGCTTAAGAACGGCGAGGTCCACGAGGAGACCGTCGAAGCGCCGCGCGGCAGCGAGCAGAAGTTTGCCTCCGATCAGGACGTCATCGCCAAGTTTCGCAAGCTCACGTGCGCTCGCATGTCAGATTCGCAGGTGGACCGCATCGTCGATCTCGTCATGAACGCCGAGCGCGTCGCCTCGGCGAAAGATCTGGCCGCGACCCTCAGCGTCTGAAGAGGAGCAGATAGAATCATCGTGCGCATCTGTACTTGGTGCGCCGGCTTGCGACCCGCGAAGGCGCTGAGAACCTTCGGAATAGAGGCCGAGGTTTTTGAAGCCGCGTCGGAGCTTGCGAGATAGGCGCCGCCGTGAACGCAAGTTCCGCACGCGATTAAGGCCGCAGGACACGGGCGTGCTCAGACAGAACAACGGATCACGACGTTTATGTAATGGTGTGAATCAAGGTCGATAGCAGCACGCAGTCCAGATCGGGTGGAGACATCGAATGCCGTATCTAGTTGCCGAGGATGTGCCGAGCGAACCTGCGGGTGTGCGATTTCGCGCGCTCATCGAGCGCGGTGGGATTCTGCAGCTTCCCGGCGCGCACAATGGCATGGCCGCGATACAGGCTCGGGCGGCCGGATTCGAGGCGCTTTATTTGTCCGGTGCGGCGATGACAGCTTCGATGGGCATGCCGGATCTCGGCATCATCACGATCGATGAGGTCTGCTTCTTTATCCGCCAGATCGTGCGTGCCAGCGGACTTCCCTTGTTGGTTGACGGCGATACCGGTTACGGCGAAGCCCTCAACGTCATGAACATGGTGCGTGCCTTTGAGGATGTGGGCGCCGGTGCCGTGCACATCGAGGATCAGGTACTGCCGAAGAAGTGCGGTCACCTCAATGACAAGAAGCTGCTCGCTCCCAACGAGATGGCAGAAAAGATCGCAGCTGCCGCACGTGCACGGCGACACCTCTATCTTATTGCGCGCACCGACGCCGCCGCCAATGACGGTATCGACGGTGCGGTGGCGCGGGCCAAGCTCTACGTTGACGCAGGTGCTGACGCGATCTTCCCGGAAGCCTTAACCAGCCGCGAGATGTTTGCGGAGTTTGCGCGCCGCATGCCCGGCGTGCCGCTGCTCGCCAATATGACAGAGTTCGGACGTACCCCTTTCATCTCGGCGGCGGAGTTCGAAGCAATGGGATACCGGATGGTGATCTGGCCGGTCTCGTCTCTGCGCGTCGCCAACAAGGCGCAGGAGGCGCTCTATGCCACGATCAAACGAGACGGTTCCACGGCCGGGATGCTGGATGCCATGCAAACGCGTGCCGAGCTTTACAAGCTGATCGGCCTTAATGACTACGAGGCGCTGGATGCATCAATTGTTCGCAGCGTGCTACCGCATCCGCTGTGAGGGTGCAAGAGTCCGGCGTTGATGAACTCGTGCAGCGTTTTGTAAATCGTGGCGATCGAGACCGTGAACTATTTTCTCTGCAAAGTGAATTATCCGAGAGAGTACGCTCGCGTTGTGGGATTTTATTTTGAGCGTCCGATGATCCAGCTACCCATCATCAAAACGACTTGCCTCAATCCGCGGCGGCGGAACAAAGATCAACCGCTCTGAGAGGCTATCTCCTGTATCACTATGCCCTGGTCGAACAGACAAACCGAAGGTCAGATCACCCGTCTCAAACTCGTCAGACGTCAAATGTATGGCCGCGGCAACACCGATCTGCTTCAAGCCAGACTGATCGGCGCCCGATGAGTGATCTGCACCAACGTCAGAGCCCTTTTTTGCATACGATGACGTAATTGCGGTCGGTGCTCGTTATACAGTGTTTGATAGCTTTGAGCCCTTACGCAATGGACCAAACGGAGGGCTACCATGAAGCAATACGTCGGACTCGATGTCGCGCAAAAGGAGACTTCAGTATGTGTGCTCGACGAGGCGGGACACATTATCTATGCGGGCACCGCCAAATCCAATCCAGGCGCCTTGACGAAACTGCTTCGCAAAAAGGCGCCGAGCGCCGACCGTATCGGCTTCGAGACCGGAGCGATGTCGAGCTAGCTTTGGCAAGCTCCGGCGCGTCGGTCTTCCTGTCGTGTGCGTCGATGCCCGGCATGCCCACGCGGCGCTCTCAGCCCGCATGAACGAGAGCGACAAGAACGATGCCCGTGGTCTGGCGGAGCTTGTCAGGGTCGGCTGGTATCGGGAAGTGAAGGTCAAGAGCGAGGAGAGCCAGCGCATTCGTGCAATTCTTGTCGCCCGATCCCGTGTTGTCACGATCCGTCGCGATATTGAGAACCAGGTCCGTAGCATCATCAAGGAGTACGGTGTGTTGTTCGCAAGAGCCATTGGCCTGCAGTTCCGCCGGCAGGTCCTCGAACTGCTGAACAACGATCATCAGCTTCGGCCTGTCGTCGACCCTCTCTCACTGATCCACGATCACGTCTGTGAGCAGCAGAAAAAGCTGGATGGCGAGGTCCGCCGCTTGGCAAGAACGGATGAAACGACCCGTCGCCTCATGACTGTTCCAGGCGTCGGCGTGGTCACCGCCGTGACCTTCCGCCACACGATCGATGATCCTTCACGCTTTCGATCAGCCTCGTCCGTCGGCGCCTATCTTGGGCTGCGGACAGGGGTGAGGGTCTGATTTTCGGGAGCGCCGTTCGGGCAATGTTCCCTCTCAATCCGTCTTGGGAGGGGCAATGCCGAGACGGAAGCGAACGAAACGAACGACCGTGAAGGACCTGCGAACGATCCTGCGTCTTGACGCACGAACACGGGTTGTCGGTGCGGGCAATCTCGGAACGGCTGGGGCTGAGCAAGACCTCAGTTGCGACGTATCTGTTGCGGGCGCGTGAGGCGGGGCTGAACTGGCCGCTGCCGCCGGATGGCGAGAGCGACGCGGCCTTGGCGCAGACGCTGTTCCGCCGGGTGGGACGGCCGCCGCAGGACCTGAGCGAGCCGGATTGGCCATATGTGGCGCAGGAACTCAAGCGCAAAGGCGTGACGCTGACGCTGCTGTGGCAGGAATACCGCGCCGCCCATCCCGAGGGTTACGGCTACACCTGGTTCTGCCAACAGTACGGCGTCTACCAGCGTCGGGCGCATCCGACATTCCGCCATTGCCACGAAGCGGGCGCGGTGATGCAGACCGATTACGCCGGCCAGACGGTCGAGATAATCGATCCGCGAACGGGAGAGATTTGTCCACGCCCAGATTTTTGTCGCGGTGCTGGGGGCATCGTCGCTGACCTTCGCCATGCGCGAGCCTCAGTCAACGGCTGCCCGATTGGATCGGAAGTCAGACCAAAGCCCTGGCGTACTTCGGCGGCGTACCCAAGGCGATCGTCTGCGACAACCTGAAGGCCGGCGTTGCCAAGGCGCTATGGTTCGAGCCGACGCTCAACCAGACCTTTGCGGCCATGGCCGAGCACTACGACACGACGATTTTGCCGACGCGCAGCCGCAAGCCGCGCGACAAGGGTAAGGTCGAAGGCGCAGTTTTGATCGTCGAACGTTGGATCTTGGCGCGGCTGCGCCACCGGCGCTTCTTCAACCTTGCTGATCTCAATGGCGCAATCGGCGTTCTGCTCGAGGACCTCAACAATCGTCTGATGCGCCAGGTCGGAAAGTCGCGCCGGCAGCTGTTTGAGGAGATCGAGCGCGCGGCGCTCGTCATCGTTGCCGAACACACCGTTCGAATACGCTGAATGGAAATCCGCCAAGGTCCATCCCGACTATCACATCGAAGTCGACAAGACCTTCTATTCGGTGCCGCACCGGCTGATCGGCCGCCGCGTCGATGTGCGGCTCACCTACAAGACAGTCGAGATCTTCTACGAGCATCAGCGTGTCGCCTGTCACGTCCGCCGTTCGCAGCGCTCGGGTCATGTCACCGTCAACGAGCATATGCCGAAGGCCCATCAGCGCTACGCCAACATGACGCCGGCGAGCCTGATCCTGATGGCCGCTCGTATCGGCGTCAACGCTGCCATTTTTGTCGAGCGGGTGATGCGGGAACGCCCGCATCCTGAGCAAGGCTATCGCTCCGCCATGGGCATCATCGCGCTGGCGCGCCGCTATGAGCGCGATCGGCTGGAAGCGGCCTGCGAGCGGGCGCTTGCCATCAACGCGATCAGCTACTCCTCGGTCAGCGCCATCCTCAAATCCGGCCTCGACCGGACCGAGTCTGTCGCCGAACCCGTCAAAGCCACGCCCCCGCACGCCAACATCCGTGGCGGCACCTACTATCAATAAAGGAAAGGACCTTCGATGCTGACGCATCCCACACTCGACCAAATGCAGACGCTCGGTCTAGCCGGAATGGCGGCCGCCTACCGGCAATTGGCCGAGCAGGACAACACCGCCGATCTCAGTCGCGACGAATGGCTGGGCTGATGCTGGATCGCGAAATTGCCGTACGCGCCGATCGGCGTCTGACCAACCGATTGGCTATAGCCAAGCTGCGCTTTGCCGACGCCTGCATCGAAGACATCGACTTCGCGGCACGCCGCGGTCTCGATCGGCGTAATACCTTGCAGCTTGCCCAAGGCGCTTGGCTGAAAGCCCAAGAGAATCTCATCATCACCGGCCAGACCGGCACCGGCAAAACCTGGCTGTCTTGTGCCTTCGCCCGTCAAGCCGCCAGGCTCGATCATTCCGTCCTTTATTTACGGGTGCCGCGCCTGTTCGAAGATCTCGCCATGGCTCGTCTCGATGGCCGCTTCCCACGTCTCGTCGATAAGTTCGCTCGCGTCCAGCTTGCTCATTCTCGACGATTGGGGCACCCATAGCCTCAACGATCAGCAGCGCCTCGATCTCCTGGAAATCTTCGAGGAGCGCTACCGGCGAAAATCCACGCTCATCACCGCCCAGCTGCCCGTCGCGCAATGGCACGACATGATCGGTGAACCCACCATCGCCGATGCCATCCTCGACCGTATCGTCCACAACGCCCATCGCATCAGCCTCGAAGGTGACAGTATGCGAAAGCGAAAACCCCCACTTGACCAACGCCGAAAACTAGGAAACGAATCCCGCGTGATCTCAACTAGGCAACCGAAAACCACCACACCCACGCTGTCCGTGATTTAGCGAAACTGCTGTCCGGTATTTAGCGTATTCGCTGTCCCGTTTTTGCTTTCACGCCGCGACGCAACCAATCCGGCGAGACCGACAGGAACGGCAGAATATCTCGCTGGGGCGATCGATTGCTTCGAACCTACCTGTTCGAGGCGGCAACCGTGTTGCTGCACCGTACTAAGAAATGGTCCTCCCTGAGAGCTTGGGGTATGAAGCTCGCCAAGCGGATCGGCACGAAAAAGGCGAAGGTAGCGATCGCCAGGAAGATTGCCGTGATCCTCCATTGTATCTGGGTCGACGGTACTTTCGTTTGAGTGGGGCAAACAGATGACTGCTTGATCGACTATCGACGGTTCCTGGCTCGGTCCGCCGAGCTGGCGATGTCCCGCTGGGACGGTGGTTGCGACGACCTCGATGAATCGGCTGGCGGTGGCTTGCCCGCACTCCGCTGCATACGATGAGGCGTCCGACCCCGACATCATCATGAGGCGCTTGACGACCTCGGAAAGGACCATGACCCCAGCGATGACAGCCAGCGGTGTGCCTTTGCGATAGCGAGCATTCCTATCAGCCGAGTGCGAAGAAGCGGGGATCCTAAAGGGGAGCTTGACAACAAGTCGCAATTAAAGGGCCGATTCACACAGGCAAAATCCCGATGTAACGCATGGACAGACCCCGAGGTGGTGTCGCCCCCGTGTTTGGTCGAAGCGAAGGCTAAGCGGGTCAGGGAGATCGGGCAAATTAATTCTCCATAAACAACAAGTAACGCCTCTATGGCGTAAGCGAGTTCGACAATTCGGCGCAGCCGCCACATCAGATGTCAGCGTCCGGTCGGCGGGTAGGTTGTGACCGGGGTTGGTATTGGCGTCGGCGCGAGATGGCGCGGGATGATAATGCGTTCGCCTTCCGTCAGCGCCTCGTATTGCGCTGCCCGATTGATCTGAGGCAGCCCCCAAAGCGGCCTGTAGTAGGTCGCTGCGAGCGTTTGGGCCCGATTGATCTGAGTCAGTGCCCAAAGCGGCACTCGGTAAGTAGCGGCGAGCGTTTGCAGCGTATCGCCGGCATGGGCCACGACCGGCAGGCCGCTGTCCCAGAGTTCAATCGGGGCATCAGGCGGCACTTCAAGACGCAACGGCACCGCCTCACCTTGGGCGTCGGCGGGCGTCGCGGCAAGCTGCACGATCTTGGTAACCAACTGCTGTTGGATGTACTCCGCCTTCTCCATGTTGACGTGGACGATTTCGTGATGGTCCTTGAGGTTGAAGCTCGCGTAGTGGCCGTGGAAGCGCTGGCCTTCCACGATATTGCCGCCACCTAGGAAGTTAGATGATTGGTAGAGGTTGATATAGCGCTCGATGTTTGACGGCAGTTTGGCGGCGAAGCGTGAGGGATCATAAGTGACGACCAAGCTCACCGGAATATTCATGGCGTCGAGATATTTGGCAAATGCCACAGCGTAATCACCGCCCATGGAATGGCCGATAAGGGTGATCGGTTGCGGATCACGGCGGTAATCGCTAATTGCCCGATTGGCAACGAGCCGCCAGACCAGATAGGTGTCGACGAATGCAGTTACGCCAGTGCTGTTGATGCGCCGCGCCAAATCGTCCATGCCCCAATCAATCGCGTCGAGCATGCCACGGAACAAGTAGGCACGTCCCCGCGGCGGCGCCTTTTCGGTGCCACTCGGCGGTTCGAACGGCGTCGCGGCTTGGCCGGCGCTGACGAGGCACGCTGCGATCAAGACCGCTGCGACGTACTTCAATTGAACCATAGCGCTCCAGGGATGGGCATACGAAGCTGAAAATAATCGGTCAATCGCAAGACCGACGGCCGGCCTGCGAGAGACTGTCCGACGACAAACCTGTGGCGAGGATAATCCCCTGCCCCGACGTTGCCCGAGACGACTACAAACTCTCCTACTCGATGCCATTAACGGCGGGTGGAATTGCGGAGTTCGCTCGGCCTTTTTGCGGCAATTGATCGGTCCCTTGGGAGTCCCGGTCAGCTCTCGCCTCGCGCTTTAGACTGGAATTGGCAGATCAAATCCGCCCGTTATGGTGCCCGTTCCGTCCTGAAAAGGAGCGCACAACGGTCTCTTCGTCTAAGCGTGTGGGTTGATCGACGAAACGATATGCGCGCCGACGAATTGTCGAGTGAACCTTTCGCAGTGTGGCAATTGGAGAGGACAAACCGATGAGACGGTCAAAACCAGAAAACTCGCCGCGATCATCTCGCATCCGCTACACGTCCCGCGCCATAAACTGATCGTGCGTCTCAAAGCCCGCATAGTCTTTCATCTGCGCATTCAGACTGTTGATGTCACGGACATCCCAAGCAGCGCATTTGTAGCCTATGACGCGGCCTTTGTGCAGCGTGACCTCGATGAGAGCCGGGCGGAGCAAGACCGTGGCCAATGAGTTTTTACCTTCAAGGACTGCTGCGGCCCGGTCGAGCAACCCATAGCGATCACCGTCGATTTCGCAGACACAAAGGACTAAGCGGAGGTCGTGGCAGATAATGACGCGAGTTGAACAGGAGGGCTGGGTTCGACAACATGTCCGAGGAACACCTGACCACTGAGGAAAGTCGGTAAAATGGCGGCTCTCGTGAACGTTAAGACCGTGGTGCTAACGCGTCTGTCGCGTTCCAGCGCCCCGCAAGATGATTACAAGCGGTTTGTTGATGAGTTGAACAAGCACTTCCTTGGCGACGTAATCGTCGCCGAGGATGTAATGGAATTCTTGACCCGCTTCTCGCGCCAAGAGCTGCGTGCGCGTGCTGCGTGGGGACATCCAGCGCGTAGCATCGCAACAAGCCGCCGCCGCTTCGATGAAAGGCATCCGTCGCTCAAAGAGCAAGGCCGCATCTTAGGATATTGAATTGGCTCGTTGTTTCATTCCACTGAATTCTTTCCCGCTGCGTGCATCGCCGCTCGATAGGCAAAAACCATCCCAGGACCGAGGGTAGTGCCTGGTCCGGGGTACGAACCCAACATCGGTGACGCCATGTCGTTCCCACATGCATAAAGGCCAGGGATGGCCTGAAGATTCTTGCCCAACACGCGGGCATCGCAGTCGGTGGATAAGCCGGTACTTACTGCGATGTCAGCGGGCCAAATCTCGACGGCATAGTATGGAGCGGTCGCAAGTGGGCCAATGCAAGGATTTGGCTTGTGAGATTCATCCCCATTGCAACGATTGAGTTCGGTTTCCCCCTTTCCGAAGTCGAGATCAACACCGGTCTGTGCAAAGCTGTTGTAGCGCGCAACTGTCTGGCGCAGTCCTTGCGCGTCTACGCCAATTTGGGCGGCGAGGCTCTCTAGCGTATCGCCCCGCTTGAGGTATCCCGATTTCAGCATGCCCGACAGGTTCCGCATGCCGGGATTAACGACGCCCACCCCGTACTTTCTAATGAAAGCAACGTCGCAAATCAGATAGCAGGGAATGGACCGTGCTTTCGAATTTGCTTCGAACATCGCTTCGACGAAATCATGATACGAGACGGCTTCATTGACGAAGCGGCGCGCCGTCGAGTTGACCGCAATTAAGCCTGGTTTGGCCCGGTCAAGAATGATGTGCGGGTACAGGCCCCTCGTACCGTCCGCTCTCGGGGTGACCGATGCCGGCGTCCACAAACCGCCATGGCCATGTTCTTCCGGTGCGATGCGCCCGCCTAAGCGCTCACCGATGGCGAGGCCATCCCCTTGGTTGAATTCGCTGCTCAGCGAGTGAATTGGCACGGGGCGAGGCATGAAGGCTTCGCGAAACCGTTTGTTGTGCGCACACCCTCCCGTGGCTAGAACAACGCCCTTTCGTGTCTTTACCTCAATCTCCTCGCCTTCGACTTTGATCTTCGCGCCGACGACGCGCCCGTTCTCACGGACAATGTCGATGATCGGCGCGTAAAACAGAATTTCCACTCCGCGCTTCCTGAGACTGAAAAAGAGTCTTGCCGTCAGCGCGTTGCCCATCACCAAACGCGTACCCCTCGGGTAATGAATTCGATCGAAAAGGTAACGGACGAAAAGCTTGGCGGCGTGGCTAAAATTAGAAAGCGACTTGAAGCGTCCAATCAGAGGCGCAATGTCGGCTTTCCCAATCATCATGCCGCCGAGCACCATAAACTCGCGGATCGGCGGGCGGACATGCGCGAAATCGGAGCCCAGCAATCTCCCGTCAAAGGGTTGGGGAATGATCGCACGGCCCACCACCGCCGCGCCTTTCATGTCGCTCCGATAATCCGGATGCCTTCCGCAGGGTGAAAATTTCACTTCGGTGTTATCTTCCAGATAGTCAATCGCAATCGGTCCGGTTTTGAGAAAAGTCGTTCGTAAGTCCCGGTTCACCGCGCTCCCGATCAGTGCATCCAGATACTCTTCCGCCTTCTCTGCACTGTCGTCGAAACCTGCTTTCTTGCTTTGATGGTTTCCTGGAATCCAAAGGGTTCCTGCCGAAGTCGAACTGGTGCCGCCGACTTCCCCCGATTTTTCACAAAGCAGCACATCGAGACCTTGTAAATTTGCAACCAGCGCCGCCGTCATTCCGGAGGCGCCTGCACCCGCGATCAACAAATCAACTTCACGATCTCTCCGCATCAATCCCCGCCGATGAGGTCGTCACGATCGATTGATAACGACAATGTGGCCCACAGTCATGCCACGTTTGGGGTCATTAGCGACGTTTTCGGGTTGTCCAAGTTATGCCCGCTCAGCGTGTAAGAGGGAAGTTTGCGGGCCGTTCGGCCATTCTACCGCATCCGACTGCGTGCGGCGTTCCGGAAGCAACAGACTATCGACGTTGTCGCGCGATGTCGGCGTCGCGGCAAGCGACAACGCCCTTCCGAGCGGCAGAACTTTGGTGTAACCTTGATTATAGAGCGGCCTACGGGACGTGCCGAACTCCCGTGAACTCAAAGGCAGCGGGCTGTGCCTCCGGCGGGCAAGCACTCCGAAAATAAATCAACATTGGTTCGTGGAGGCCTTCCGCGTATGCGGGCGGCACACAGTCTCATGGGCAATGTCATGAAACTTCCCCGTCGACGATTCATACAACTGGTCACAGGTGCCGCCGCACTTCCCGCGTTGCCTCGCGACGCAGCGGCGATCAATTATCCAACGCGGCCGGTACGCATCATCGTTGGCTTTCCTGCAGCCTCCGGACCGGACATCGTGGCCCGACTGATCGGTGAACGCCTATCAGAGCGGTTAGGCCAGCAATTCACCGTCGAGGATCGACCAGGCGCAGGGAGCAGCATCGCCGCCGAGGCTGTCGTAAACGCGCCACCGGACGGTTACACACTGTTCATGGCAACCGCCGCGAACACAATCAACACGGCGCTTTATACAAATCTTAGTTTCGACTTCGGCCGCGACCTCGCGCCCGTAGCCGTAATCAACGGCACACCCTTCGTTCTGATCGTCAACCTGTCATTCCCACCCAGAACGGTCCCCGAGTTCATCAGCTATGCCAAGGCTAATCCGGGTAAAATTAACATAGCATCGCCGGGGATCGGCACTTCGCCGCACCTTGCTATCGAGTTATTGAAGATGATGACGGGTGTAGACGTGGTTCACGTGCCATATCGGGGAAGTTATTTGAGCGATCTTATGAGTGGACAAGTACAGGGAGCGTTTTCCACGATAACGCAGGCAATCGAATACATTAGAGATGGCAAAGTACGCGCCATAGCTGTTGGCAGTGCAGCACGAGTGGAGGCGCTGCCGGACGTGCCGACCGTTGCCGAAGCTCTACCGGGCTTCAATACGGACAGTTGGTTTGGTCTTGTGGCCCCAACGAGTACGCCCCCCGAGATCATCAAAAAGTTAAACATCGAGTGCAATGGCATCGTGGCGGACCCCAGAATGAAAGCTCAGCTTGTCAGTTTGGGAGCCCCGCCTATGTCAATGACGCCAGCTGAGTTCGGAAAGCTGATCAAAGATTTCACAGAGAAGTGGGCCGAGGTAATTAAGTTTGCGGGCGTCAAACCAACCTGATTCTGGAGACTCACAGCGCATTCGCCGGCCCGTGCGTCTTCCTCGCATGGCGGCGAGCACTCATCCAGCAGACATAGCCAGGCCCATTGCGTGGAGCTAAACGCCACTTCAGAGTCGGGTTATTCTCTACTCGAATCGCGATGTCTGCGACGAGTCTGTTAGGCGTTCCATTGCAGACGTGCTGTTGCGACGCCGCGAACGACGCTACGTGCCATGTATGGACGCCGCTCGCGTTGCAAGAGGAAAATCGGACATTTCAGTGAGCGGGTCGGGTGCAGCCATGTTCAGCCTGTTAGCGCAGCGCATAAGATCGCTGGCCCTGATGTAATCCGCGGATCGGGCCCCAACCAAACGCACGCGTTCTTGCCTCGCATGGCACATAAGCCGTCTGTCTCGCGACGACTTCGATGACCCATATCGGTACCGTCATTCACGAGCGCACCGCCGATGGCGGATTGAGGCGCGCCGGCAAAGGACGGTTCGCGCCCAATTCCGGGATTTATCTTTGCAAGCATGCGGCTCCCGTCATCGGAGCATCAAGCTCGACATGGTAACGCCGTCCGACATCGCAAAATTGCATCGTCGCATCGGACAAACAAAACCGATGACGGCGAATCGCGTGGTCGAATGTATCGGTTCGGTCTACCGCTACGCGGCGACCTGCGGCTTGGTGAAACGCGGGCATAACCCGGCTGCCCATGTCGAGGCATTCCGCGAGCAGCGCCGCGAGCGCTTCCTGACCTCGGAAGAGCTGGCACGTCTTGGCGATGGTATCCGCGAGGCTGAGACCACTGGCATCCCATGGCAGGTCGACGAAAAGAAGCCGACGGCCAAGCACGTTCCGAAGAATAACCGTATCACCAATATTGGACCGCACGCTGCGGCCGCTCTCCGGCTCCTCATCTTCACCGGCGCCCGTCTGCGCGAAATTCTCGGACTCAAATGGGACTATGTCGACTTCAAGCGAGGCCTATTGCTGCGGCCGGACAGCAAGACCGGGCGCAAAACCATCGTGCTCAATGCCCCGGCCTTAGCCGTTTTGTCTGAACTTCCTCGCATCGGCGCCTACGTAATCGCGGGCGACAACCCGGATCTGCCACGTCACGACCTTAATCGTTGTGAAAACGCTTCCAAGTATGACCGAGAAATCAATTTCCTCGGTGGGGGTCGCTTATCGCGCGAAACGTGACCCCAGCGAATTCTGATCTTTCCTAACGATCTCAAAACATTGGCACGTTTGAGGGGTGGGGTCATTGTTCCGAGCGTATTCACAGACCCGCGGCCTCTTTGGCGAAAATAGTTTGTTGCGCTGCGGTACTCCGGCTCACCAATAATTCATCAAGTATTACAATAGTTTGTGCACCCAAAAATTTTTTGGCACTCACCTCTTGACGGTGCCAGGTCGGAAACCAAATCGATAAGTCGCGAGGGGTGACGACAAGTCATTTACTTCGCCCCAGCCACGGAACCGGGGTGCGAACATGATCACAGCTTTTGCCGACCCATTCGACGCGTTGTTCAATCTGCAACGATCACTCGAGGCTCGCCTAGCAAGTGATTGGCTGCAGGATCAGACGACGAGCCAAGGCCCGTTTCCGCCGATCAACGTGTTTCAACAAGCTAGCGATCTCCTGGCGATCATCGAGTTGCCCGGGATCGACAAGGACAGCCTTCAAATACAGGCCCAAGAAAACACGGTCCGCATTGCGGGTAAGAAAATGATCTCTTACCCGGAGGACGTCAGCGTACATCGGCGGGAACGGATTTTTGGCGAATTCGATCGCACGTTGTCGCTCCCCGTGCAATTGGACCCCGATGGCATAAAGGCCGAATACCGCGATGGCATTCTGGCGTTATTCATGCCGCGGTCCGAGCGCGACAAACCGCGGACAATCAAAATCAGCTGAAATCCCATCGCACGCACCATGTCGTACTGATGAGGAGCACGCTCATGGACACGAAACAGGAACTGCAGGTTCAGCAAAAGCGCGAGTTGGACAAAAAGGAAAAGAGCACGATTCCCGTGCGCGTCTTTATGCCAACGGCGGACATTTACGAGACGCAGGACGCCCTCAAAGTCGTTCTTGAGATGCCGGGTGTCGAGAAAGGAAATGTTGACGTGCGCGTCGAAGACGGCGTCTTGAATGTGGAAGGGCGGCTCGATTTGACCAAATACCAGGGCCTACAGCCGCTCTACACTGAATATAATATCGGTCACTATTCGCGAAGCTTTCGGCTTTCCAACAAAATCGATCAAGATAAAATCGGCGCCGAGCTTAAAGACGGTGTTCTCTCACTGACGTTACCCAAAGTTGAGGAATCCAAACCGCGAACCATTCAGGTGAATTGACCCGAGCTAACGCAATATCTGTCGCAGGAGAAAGGACATGTACGACAGAACACGTAATGACGTTGATCTCGACGACCTATTGCACCCTGCACGAGCCTTCGGACATCCGTCTGAGATTCTCAACAATCCTGACCTGAGCCTGAATGAAAAGCGAGCCATTCTAGCGTCGTGGGCGTCTGACGCTTGTGCCATCGAAGCCGCGCCCGAGCTTCGCTCGAATCCGCGGGGCGCGCCGGTGCGCTTTGACGAAATCATGGAGGCGCTGCGGACGCTCGATCGCCAAGTTAACGCTCATCGCTACCGAAGAGTGTTGCATCAGCGTGATCGATTCCGACGCCAGTGCGACGACGGTCAAAGCAATACTGGAACGTCGGTCCAGTAAGTGGCGGCGACGATGGTCTGCCGATCCAGGCAAGCTTTCTTGCGAAAGATGCTTCGGTGTTGAATGTCACGGCATGTCGAGCTGCGGCCTTGGAGGTAGCGCTATGGTTCGTAGAAATAGTCGTTACGTGATCCGCCGCGAGAGCAACGTACTCGAGGTGGATTTCAGCCGAGAGCCCGACCCGCCTGCGCCGAGATTCCCTGGCGCTGGCGGGCAACGGGAGCTGACTGAGGGGGGCAGCGAACCAGGATGGTCGTTCGGCGAATTGAGCTGGGCTCTGGCCGGCGGAAAATCGCCACCGATCTGGTTGCCGGACGCCGGTGGAAGACCACGCGGCGGCCGAGGAACTCCACAACTTTCATGTTGCATAAGGAGGATTGCCATGAAGTTCCGTCCTATGCCGAGTAGAAATCGGCCGGCGGCATCATCATCCCCGACACAGCCAAGGAAAAGCCCTCGCATGGAGAGGTCATCGCGGTGGGCCCGGGCGGTCGCGACGAAGCCGGCAAACTGATCCCGATCGATGTCAAGGTCGGTGATCGCGTGCTGTTCGGCAAATGGTCGGGCACCGAAGTAAAGATCGACGGCGAGGAGCTTCTCATCATGAAGGAGTCCGACGTCATGGGCGTGCTCGACGAACAGGCGGCCTGGAAAAAGGCCGCGTAACGCGCCACAACCTGCAACAATCAAGATGACAACGGAGTGAATCCAAATGGCTGCCAAGGAAGTGAAATTCTCGGTCGAAGCGCGCGACAAGATGTTGCGCGGCGTCGACACTCTCGCCAATGCGGTGAAGGTGACGCTCGGCCCCAAGGGCCGCAACGTCGTGCTCGACAAGTCGTTCGGCGCCCCCCGTATTAGCAAGGACGGCGTCACTGTCGCCAAGGAGATCGAGCTTGAGAACAAGTTCGAGAACATGGGCGCGCAGATGGTGCGAGAAGTCGCCTCGAAGACCTCCGACACGCCGGTGACGGCACCACGACAGCCACGGTGCTCGCAGCGTCAATCGTCAAGGAAGGCGCCAAGGCGGTTGCAGCGGGCATGAACCCGATGGATCTCAAGCGCGGTGTTGATCTTGCCGTGGAGGCCATCGTCGAGGAATTGAAGAAGAATTCCAAGAAGGTCACGTCCAACGATGAGATCGCCCAGGTCGGTACTGTTTCCGCCAATGGTGACGCCGAGATCGGCAAGTTTCTTGCCGACGCGATGAAGAAGGTAGGCAACGAAGGCGTAATCACGGTGGAAGAGGCCAAGTCGCTCGAGACCGAGCTCGACGTCGTCGAGGGCATGCAGTTCGACCGCGGCTATATCTCGCCCTACTTCGTCACCAACGCCGACAAAATGCGCGTGGAGCTGGAGGACCCCTATCCTGATCTACGAGAAGAAGCTGTCGAGCTTGCAGGAGTTGTTACCCCTGCTCGAAGCCGTGGTGCAGACCGGCAAGCCGCTTCTGATCGTCGCCGAGGACGTCGAGGGCGAGGCGCTGGCGACGCTGGTGGTCAACAAGCTGCGCGGCGGACTGAAGGTCGCGGCGGTGAAGGCGCCGGGCTTCGGCGATCGCCGCAAGGCGATGCTGCAGGATATCGCCATCCTGACCGCCGGCCAGGCGATTTCAGAGGATCTCGGCATCAAGCTCGATAAGGTCACGATCGATATGCTCGGCAAAGCCAAGAAAGTGACCATCGACAAGGAGAACACGACCATCGTCAACGGCGCAGGCAAGAAGAGCGATATCGAAGGACGCGTGGCTCAGATCAAGGCGGAAATCGAGGAGACCACGTCGGACTACGATCGTGAAAAGCTGCAGGAGCGGCTGGCCAAGCTCGCCGGCGGCGTCGCGGTGATTTGTGTTGGTGGCGCCACCGAGATTGAGGTGAAGGAGCGCAAAGATCGCGTCGACGACGCCATGCATGCAACCCGCGCAGCGGTGGAGGAAGGTATCCTGCCCGGCGGCGGCGTTGCCTTGCTGCGCTCGGTCGAGGTCCTGAAGCGCCTGCATACCCACAATGAAGACCAGAAGCACGGCGTCGAGATCGTGCGGAAGGCGATCCAAGCCCCAGCCAGGCAAATTGCGATCAACGCCGGCGCTGATGGCTCGGTCGTCGTCGGCAAGATTTCTCGAACACGACCAGTATTCCTATGGCTTCGACGCACAGACTGGCGAATACGGCAACCTGGTGTCCAAGGGCATTATTGACCCGACCAAGGTGGTGCGCTGTGCCCTTCAGGATGCAGCCTCGGTCGCTGGCCTCCTGATCACCACGGAAGCTATGGTGGCTGAGCTTCCGAAGAAAGAATCGCCGGTTCCCCCAATGCCAGGCGGCGGCATGGGCGGCATGGACTACTAGCCGATCAATCCTATGATCCAAGACGGCGAGGCCCGAGAGGGACCCGGGCCTCATTTCCTTTCAAGTACATTTCCAATGTGATCCATTGAGCGATCAGCCGCTTTAACATCGATCTTCCTTGTCACACCCTCTGAGCCTCAGGCCTCTTCGGAAGGATCACAGTAAGATCTTCCTTTTTAAAGTTCGCTTCAATTTCCAGCAGGGCCTTGCGGAAGAAGACAATCACCTCATTCACCGCGCTTCGTGTGGGTTGGCCGGGCATATCTGTCCGGTCGCCAGTGAAGACCGCTTTGAGGCGGATCTCCCTCCCGGGCTTGAAAACGCCGCCGTGCGCCAAATGACACGAGCAATTGCTGTTCGCCGCCACGATCCTAGGTGCCGTCGCGCTTTGTGTTGGAATTCGATGTGGCGCAATCTCCAAGCGACATGAGGTTATCGTGTCAGGCCGCGAGGTCAATTGGCTGATCGATCTGTTGGGTGGCGAGCGTCTGCCATCCATCGACCTTGCGCATGTTGATCTGACCGGAGGCGAGCAACGCCCAGAACAACATCGCGGCGGTCTCTGCTGAAGGTAGCACAGTCTGCGTTTTGATCCGGCGCTTGAACTCCTCGTGCAGGCGTTCGATGGCGTTCGTGGTTCGCGCGCTTCGCCACTGGCTCGGCGGCAAGTGAGCGAAGGTGAACAGCCGATCGCCGGCTTCCTCCAAGCTGTCGGCGACCGGGCGGTGCTTGATCCGCCATTTGCGAATGAACGCTTTGCGCCGAGTTTCGATTTCGGCCGGCGTGGCCGCGTAGATCATGTCGGTATAGTCGGCGCCGACTTCCTCATGCAGACGCTCGGGCGCGTGCGCGAGCAGATTGCGAAGCTTATGAACGGTACACCGCTGCACCGGCACGCCGTTCCACACGGCGGCAAGCGCCCTTTCCAGTCCGGGTGCGCCGTCAACGATGAGAAACGCCGGCCGCTGGAGATTACGCTCGATCAGATCATCGAGCACCGCGCGCCAGGCTTCGGCAGATTCGCCGCCCATATTCTTGACCGCAAGCAGCATCTTCTGTCCGTCCGCACGCACCCCGATGACAACAAGTAGGGAGATCGAGGTGGCCTTGCGATCGAGCCGGACCCGAACGACCGTGCCGTCGAGGATCAGCCGCACGATCGGCTCGGCGGCGAGCGAGCGCGCGTTCCAGGCATCCCAATCGCTTTTGATCTTGCGCCAGACCCGGCTCACGATGTCCTTACTCACGGCGCCGCGGAACAGCGCCGCAAGCGCCCGCCGCACCCGGCGCGTATTGGTGCCAGCCAGATAGGTGCCTGCGATCAGCGCATCGGCGGTGAGCGTGCGGCGCTGATAGGTTCGCAGCGCCTTGCTGTGCCACTCGGTGGTCCTGCCATCCGACGTTTGCAGCCGAGCGCGAGGCACCGTGATCTCGGTTTTGCCGAAGCTTCCGGTCAGCGAGCGGGTGCGGCTGCCGTGCCGATGGCCAACAATGGCCGCGGGCCGGTCCTCAACTTTCTTTGCCCGCCCGTAGCGCGGGCGAGCCAGCGCGGCATCCAGCTCACTGCAAATGAGCGCTTCGATGAACGCGCGAACTCGCTCACGCACACCATTCTCGATCGGATCAAACCAGTTGTCGAAAAGGTAGGGCGCTGTCGCCGTTGCCGGCTCGAAGGAATCAAACTTCGTGGTAACGTCGGTCATGGCGTGGTCTCCGTTCCGGCGCTCCAACGCCGGATGATTCGAGGTTGAACACGGAGACTACGCCAACCTAATTCCAACCACTGCCGCTACGGCACCCGATCCTAAAAATGAAACGACTGTTGCTCGATTTAGGCGTTTAGCTGCCAGATCGCGATATTTAGAATGCTCGCAAAAGCAACCCAGGCTGCAAGAGGCATGAGGCACCAGGCTGCCATCCTGTCGAGTTGGTAGAATGTGACGACTGTTGCGAGAATGACGAGCAATTGCGGAACGATGTTGATTACCCCCAGCAGCGGATTGTGAGCGCCGAAGAACATCCATGACCATGCTGCGTCGAGCGCGAGCTGAATGAAGAACAAGATTAGTGCCAATCGACGCGCGGCGGAGGCTTCCGACAGCCGCAAGATGCGCCATACGGCGAACGCCATCAGCAAATAAAGTGTGATCCAAATCGGGGCGAAGACCCAGTTCGGAGGATTGAATGCAGGCTTGCTAAGCGAGGAATACCAGGGCGCCAGATTTGGGTAAGTGGCTATCTGCCCAATTATCAGCGTGCCAGCGACCGCAATGATGGCAACTACACCGTACCCAATGTCATGGATAAACCTGGATGGACCCCACGAATGCATAGTGGCAATTACTAACTCGCTGCTTGAGTAACCTTGTAGAGGCCAACGTTCAATATTCGTGCGTCGAACCCAACCTGGCAATAAGCGAGGTAATATTCCCAGGTTCTTTTGAAACGCTCATCGAAGCCGAGCCGCTTGATTGTTGGCCAGGATTTCTGGAATCGCTGTTGCCAGTGTTGAAGCGTTCGCGCGTAGCTTTCGCCGAAGTGCTCGTGAACGACAAGCCGAAGTCCGGCTTGGGAAATTTTGCGCTCGATAATCCGCTTCGTGTCGGAAGCATGCCACCGGGGAAGATGTATTTCTGGATGAAGTCGGGCCTCCGACGATAGTTCTCAAAACGAGCCTCATCGATCGTGATGACTTGCAGTACGGCCGACCCGCCTGGACGCAGGCTGGCTCGCAGTTTCTCGAAGTATATCGACCAGTATGCCTCGCCGACGGCCTCCATCATTTCGATCGAGACGATACGATCGAAGGTACCGCGCACATCGCGATAATCTTGCAGACGCAGGTCACAACGCCCCGCCGCAGCACGATTGCGTAGCCGTCGCTTCGCGAAGGCCAATTGCTCGGATGAAAGCGTAATCCCCGTTACGGTACCGTCGTGCTGTTGCAGCAGTCGCTCGGCAAAGCCTCCCCAGCCACAACCGATTTCCAGCACCTTTTCTCCGCCCGCCAAGTCCAGCAGGCTGATAACACGGTCAAGTTTGGCATCCTGGGCCTCTTCCAGGGCCTGGCCCGCCCGAGAAAATAGCGCCGCCGAGTAAGTCATGCCTGGATCGAGCCACTGCTGGTAGAACTCGTTGCCGAGGTCGTAATGAGCGGCGATATTTCGCCGACTCCCGCGACGCGTATTGCGATTCATCGCATGACGCAGTCTGAGCCAGAACGGCGGCGCGCGCAGAGCTTTCAGCGGCTCCGCCAAAGCGCTGTTGTTGCAAGCAAGCTTCAGCAGGGCGACGAGGTCGGGCGATGACCATTCCCCCGCGATATAAGCGTCCGCGATGCCAATGTCCCAGCTGAAGATCATGCGCCATAGGCAACGCCAGCTGTGGATGGTCACTTTCGCTTGGGGGCCCAGACCGACGCCCGCCAAGGACCAACCGATCTCCCGCAGGAGTCTCGATCACCAGCACCCCGCACTCTAAATCACCCACCATCCGCCGCAAGAACGCCTCGGCGATCGAACTTGAAGTGAGCGAAAATTCGCGGATTGATGGATCGAGTAACAGCTTGCTGATCGCTGCACGGACATGACGTTTTAATCCGAAATCGCTGAATTTGCGGTGACAATCGTCGACGAGCGCGCCGGCGGCAGCGGTCGCCGGCGCAGGCCAATCCCCTTCGCCCACAGCCGAAATGCCTCCCAGTGAATCGCGGCGATCACTTTGATCGTGATCACAGGTATCTTCAGGAAGACGATCATCAGGTTTCGATCTGTGAGGTCTCTCCGCGCTCCCGTCAGAACGGCGTGCAGCACGGGCTTCGCGGATGAACTGGCGCTTATCCCGACAGCAATGCGCTCGTCCGGACCCGTGATCCGGAAGTCATAACCCAGGTCCATGTCCAGAAAGGGCGAAACGTAGAAAACCTTTCGGCAATGCTGGCGAAGCGTCTCACTGTGATTTTCGGCTCGGATCACATAGCTATGCCGCTCGCCGAAGGTGTTGTGCACTTGATAGACCACCGCGACGAGAGTAGCGTCTGCTCGGTAGCAGAAGAAGATGCTCAGCGGATTAAAGCAATAGCCGAGCGTGCGCGGCATGCAGAGCAAGTGAACTCGGCCGCCAGCAATATTGACGCCGGCATCACCGAGCTGGCGCTCGACCTGGGTACGAAGCGGCGTTGCAGTGCCGTCGCCGTGGTCGGCGTCATAGAAACTGAAAACATTCGGCCGGTTATGGGCGAACCATCTCAGCTTTTTGGAGAGTTCGGCAAGTTCATCGAGATCGAGCAGGAACCAGAACGCGTTATAGCGGAAGCTGTGCATGCGCGGTTGCAGGCGCCGATGCATGACCGATCCGACATAGAGCGACGAACGAGGAGTCATATCTGCAGCTCCGCTTTCGCGTCGGTCGTTCTCGCGGTAAGGACAATCCGTCCAGACTCGCTTCCCACCTGCCACGGTCGGCGCACGTGGCCGAGTTGCTCGGCGACAGCGAGTTCCGCCTGCAATCCGTCCTCGTGAAAGCCTGCGCCGAAATACGCACCGCAAAACCAGGTGTCCTGCTCCCCTTGCAGCAGCCACAACTTTCGTTGAGCAGCGATTGCGTTGGCATCGAAAATGGGGTGATCGTAAACTTCACTGTGGAGCAACGTGCCGGCACGCGGCGGGCGCGGCGGATTGAGAGTAACAAACAGCGGCTTTTCGCTCTCAATGTTCTGCAGACGGTTCATCCAATAGGTCACGCAGACATCGCCGCTTACAGCATCTCGGAAACCGATATAGTTCCAGCTTGACCATACCGCTCGTCGCTGCGGCATGAAGCTTTTATCGGTGTGCAGCACAGCGAGATTGCGGCTGTAGCGGAACGCCCCGAGGAGATCACGCTCACGCTTGCTCGGGTCGGCGAGCATCTTGAGGGCCTGGTCCGCATGGCTCGCCATGACCACATGATCGTATCGCTCCGAATGCCCTTTGCCATCGGTGACAACGACTCCTTCATTCATGCGACGCACTTCACAGACGTCTGCGTCTAGCCTGATCCGCTCTGCGAAGGATTGTGCCAGCCGCTCGACATAGTTACGGCTGCCACCCACGACCGTCTCCCAGACCGGACGCTGCCTCAGCTGCAACAAGCCGTGATTGTCGTGGAAGCGGATAAAGGCGGCGGCAGGATATGACAACATTTCGCCCGGTGCGGCCGACCATATCGCGCTCGCCATCGGTAGCAAATGGTCGTCTCGAAACGCCTTACCGTAACGCCCCATCTTCAGATAGTCGCCGAGGCTAACGTTTTCGTCGTCGATCAGAGCGGTATCGTTTGGGGCTTTCCGGTAGAAGCGGGCGAGGTCAGCGAGCATCGACCAGAATCGGGGACGGATCAGGTTACGCGGCTGTCCGAAAACCCCCGACAGGCCGCTCCCGGAGTATTCGAGCGCACCGCCGTCCATCGAAACGGCAAACGACATCTCCGACAGCTGGGTGGGTACCTTGAGCAATTCGAACAGCGCCGTCAGGTTGGGATAGGTTCGACGGTTGAAGACGATAAAACCAATATCAACGGGAATGCTGCGACCGCCCACCGATGCTAGAATTGTATTGGAGTGTCCGCCGATCCGATCGGCCCGCTCGTAAACGGTTACGTCGTGGCGTTGGCTCAGGAGCCAGGCGGCGGACAGCCCTGATATCCCGGTTCCAACAACTGCAATCTTAAGACGAGTATTGGGCATGTCGCTCGGTGACCCGGTGGAGACTTGCAAAACGCGCTTTGAAAGCCGCGAAGGTTCGCGAGCTTGGCTGCTCAGGAAACGCCCAATTTCGCCGGTTGGATCACCTCCGGCTGATTTGAATTCAGGTGATCCAAACGGCGACGTGGTTCGTTCTTCCGGTTATGCAAGCGGCCTTCCAGAGTCATTTTTTGCCTGTTGCGCTTATGGTGCCTCAAACAGGTCGACCGGCGCGATTCCCGGCTCGTACGTGGAGGAGCCCGCCTCAGATGCCCTCTGAAAACGAGGTCGCCACAGAACGAATGCAATGGGGACCGCTGATCCGCGCGATCGCGGTGCATCAGGACCGCGGCGCCTTTGCCACTCTGTTCGAGTACTTTGGCCCGCGGATCAAAGCATTCATGCAGCGTTCGGGCGCAAGTGAAGGAAGCGCCGAGGAACTCGCTCAGGAGACCATGTTGGCGGTCTGGCGGAAGGCCGCGTTATTCGACCCGGCGACTACAGGTGCGGCGGCCTGGATTTTCACGATCGCCCGCAATCTGCGCATCGATGCGCATCGGCGTGAACGCCGCGGCGGCGTGATCGAAACCTCGGATGTCGAAATCGAGTTCCAAATCGACGATGCGCCGCTACCCGATGCGCGGCTAGCCACGGCGCAGTCAGAAGAACGAGTCCGTTCTGCACTGTCAAATTTGTCTGCTGACCAGATGCGCGTGGTCGAATTGTCGTTTTTCGAGGAGAAGGCGCACGCGGAAATCGCGCGAAGTCCTCGGAATTCCGCTGGGCACGGTCAAATCAAGGCTGCGCTTGGCCATTAGCCGGCTTCGCGATCTGCTGAGTGAACTGTCATGAGCATTCAACACCACCCGGCCGATTCGATGTTGGCGGCCTTCGCGGCCGGCACCCTCGACCATGGACAGCACGTTGCGATCGCAACCCATTTGGCGTCTTGCCCGCAATGCCGCGCCTTTACGCACTCAATGGAGCAAGTCGGGGGTGCTGTACTGGCTAGCCTTAAGCCCGCTGCGATGTCCAACGGTGCGCTGGCCGCAGTTGAGGCGCGGTTGAATGAACCCGTTCGGCCGGCCGCGGCGGGCATAGCAGCAACGGTGCCCGAAACCGAGGTGCCTGGACTGCCGAAATTCTTGCGTCGCTATCGCTTCGGAAATTGGAAGTGGATCGCGCCGTCCGTCCATCTGCGGCCGATCGTACTACCTCATGAAAGTGATACGAGGGTCTTTCTCCTGAAGTCCGGTCCGGGGACGAAGATGCTTCAGCATACTCACATCGGAATTGAGATGACGTGTGTCCTCTCGGGAGCTTTTTGCCAGGATGGCAGCCGTTACGGACCCGGCGATTTTGACCTGGGTGACGAAACGATCGATCACCAGCCCATTGTCGAGGCTGGCCAAGATTGCATTTGTCTGGTGGCGATGCAGGGCGATCTCCGTCTCAAAGGTCTGCTCGGTCGGATCATGCAACCGTTTGTCCGCTTGTGAGCCTCATCCAGCTCACAAGCGCCGGGCTCTTCGTCGCGACTGCGCTCAGCGCGATAATGGCGTTAGCTTGGTTCGTCCAGCGGCAAACCGGAAATTCAGGTTGGATTGACGTCACTTGGTCCCTCGGCGTCGGCGGAGCGGCGTTCATCGCCGCGGCGTGGCCCATGGGCCAGGGCTGGCCTCACTGGCGGCAGATGGGCGTGGCGGTTCTTGCCGTAGCCTGGTGCCTGCGGCTGGGTTTTCACATTGCCACGCGCACCCGCGCCGCGACTGACGATCCACGCTACCGCAATTTGATGATCCAATGGGGTAAAGACGCAGCGCGGCGCATGTTCTGGTTCCTGCAGTCGCAAGCCGCAGTCGGGATTGTTCTAGCGCTTTCAATCGTTCTCGCCGCGCAAAACCCGAATCCGAACCTGCGGGTCCAAGATTGGATTGGGTTGTTAATCCTGTTGGCGGCCATCGTCGGCGAAGCGATCGCAGACCGCCAGCTGCGAGCATTCAAAAGCGATCCCACTAATCGCAACGCCATTTGCGATGTGGGTCTTTGGCGATGGTCACGACATCCAAACTACTTCTTCGAATGGCTCTCGTGGCTGGCCTACCCCATCATTGCGCTGGATTTCGCCGGCCATAATTCCTACGGATGGCTCTCCCTGGCCGCGCCCATCTGCATGTACTGGATTTTAGTACATGTATCCGGCATCCCGCCGCTCGAAGACCATATGCTGCGCTCTCGCGGCGAAGCATTCCGCGCTTATCAGAAGCGAACCCGCGCCTTCCTCCCATTACCACTGAAATAACGAAGATCACCTATTGGAAATAGCTGTTGCCGTTCTGAAACAGCCTGAACGCCCCGGCGAAGCCCGGTGGATAGTGTTACGCCGCGCGACACATCCAAGGATCCGTTCCACCGCCTGGGTCAGCCCGCTCGATGCAAGGACAGCCTGAGGACTGCGCTGTGGAACCTCCAGGAATACAGCCCGCCCGAATGGCAATCGCAGGCCCGCGACGCGCGAAAGGTGAAAAACATCATAGCGGGGCAGGAAGAGCCCAAAGATCTTATTGCCGCCAAGGATCGCGACTGTCCCGCGCCAAACTGCAAGCATTTGATCTGCCTTCTTCAGGGATAGGCCGGCAGGATTCCACAACAGCGCCTGAGGCTGGTCGGGGACCAAGCGACCGACTCCATCTTTCGATCGCGATCAGCCGTAGCCGTTGGCAAGATTTCAGCTGGTTTTCATTGCGAGTTGCGGCCGCGAACCATAACTGAGGCGCCATCGGAGCCCGTCCGAGAGAATTTTTTGATCTGCCTCGATCAAAAGGGCGGCCGCATCAATCCTCTGGCAACGGCCACACCCCATCCTCTGAAATGACGGCGAATCCTTCGACCCGAAGAGACATTTAGTTATTGCGCTTGTTTCGCTTCAACGCTGGGCGTCGGCGGTAAATGAGTTTGGGAATGTGAGTACGTCAGCCGACACCTATCAGCTTGCTGACGACCCAAAAGCCCGCGGCTGAGGCGATGGCTGCTAAAATCGTGCCCCACATAATATCAGCCAGAGTAAGCTGCAGAGTCCAGTTTCGAAGTGTTGCGTAATTTGAAAGATCGTAAGTCGCATACGTGAAGAAGCCAAATAGAGCCCCATAGAGGATGGCGGTCTTGATCGATCCGCTTTTGAGTGCTGGGTTCATGGCGAAGACGAGAAGACCGATAGGATAAAGTAAATAGAAAACTATTGCGGGTGGCAGATTGACACCAGATATCAAAATGTCTCCGAGAGACGGTCGATAGAAGCGAGGGGTCATAGTGGCCAACCACACCATGTCAATCAAAACGAACGTCAACAGTGTAGAAATATAGCCAATAAGATAAGTCATCATGATGCTCTCGATAGGGAAACTGAATCACTCGTTCGCACTGGAGTGAACCATCGACATCAATTCCTGCCGGGTCATCGGATTATCACGGAAACATCCAAGCATTCGGCTAGTGACAAGGTCTGTGCCCTGCTTGTTGACGCCACGGCTTGTCATGCAGTGATGGGTTGCCTTGATCACCACACCGGTGCCCTTTGGCTTCAGCACCTGCTCGATGCAGTTAGCGATCTGGGCTGTCAGGCGTTCTTGAATCTGCAGCCGCTTGGCATAGGCCTCGACTACACGAGCCAGCTTGGAGATGCCGACGACGCGCTCGTTCGGCACATAGGCGACCCAAGCACGGCCAATGATCGGCGCGAGATGGTGCTCGCAGTGGCTTTGGAACGGTATGCCCCGGAGCAGAACCATCTCGTCATAACCTTCAATTTCCTCGAAGGTTTTCTGCAGGATCTGCTCTGGATCTTGCTCATAGCCGCAAAAGTACTCTCGGTAGGCACGAACGAGCCGTCCGGGGGTTTCGCGAAGACCGTCGCGATCGGGATCTTCCCCGATCCAGCGAAGAACTCCTCGAAACGCCTGCTCAATCTCCAGTTTGCGAAGGGACTGCTTTTTCGCTGACGGTATCACGGGATGACCTGGCTAGACGAACTATCTCGTTCATATGAAGCTCCAGATGGGTAGGTACGCCCAGCAGATGGCGACGCTCTTTGCATTTTGCATTTGACTACCTCGGACAACGTTAGTGCGCTGCCAGTGGATCACCCGGGACTAGCTACTTTTTATCTTTTCGGAATGGAGTGCCGGCGAGTCGCTATCCGATCAGGGATCCAGCAGCGCTCCAGGCGGACGCTCCTTGTCCGTTGCGATCGGGGTGTTGCGCACGGCGACCCCGTAGCTGGCTGCGCTCGCCCGGCGCAGGCAGCAGCGTTGGCGCCGATCGCCCGAGCTCCATCTTTCGCGAAAAAGAACGAAAAAGAACACGCGACTTCGCTAAAAAGAACCGGTGTCTCGGCCAGCAGGCAGCGCGAGCGGGTCGCCCAGAGACGTCGTCGGATTTTGCACGATGCTGACGTCGTAGCCGTCCTTCTTCAGGGCGGCGTAAACGCCCTCCCAGCCGGAGCCGCCTACAAAGCCGCCGTGCACGAGGACGATTGACGGGGATGTTGAAAGTCCACCCGTGACCATTCTCCCTTGGGGTTTGCAGGGTGCGAACAAATGCGCACTTGGGATTTGCGGTTTCATACTTGCCAGATTTTAATATAGCTGATTAGTTCTATTTTATGGCTGCGCCCCTAATCGTATGGCTAGTAACTGCGGGTCGGTTCGTCGATCGTGGTGGATGCCGGATTGCTTCCCGCGGTCATCGAACGGTTCTCCCAGAATTTTCCGCGGGCGTCGCTTCACGTGCTGCCCGAAAACATCGCGACCCAGCAATACGATAATTTGCGCCAGCGGAATATTGAACTCGTGCTGGGCCGCCTTCCGGTGACGATGAATGAACCAGATTGGTTGCGGAGCCGTTGTTTTGATGAGCCTAATGTAGTCGCCGCCGGGTCCGAGAGTCGTTGGGCGAAGCGGCGAAACCTGACACTCGCGGACCTGATGGGAGAGCCATGGGTCTTGGCGCAACCGGGAAGCGCATCACAGCCCAAGTTGAACGCTGATTTAAAAAATATCTCAGCAAAGAACTGAAATTTGATCTGGTGGCGATACGGACTATAGGTACGAAGGTCGCCCCAAAAGCGGCCTTCGAAAGGATATTGTATTGCAAGTGGTTAGGTTGGTTGCGGGGGTAGGATTTGAACCTACGACCTTCAGGTTATGAGCCTGACGAGCTACGCGGCTGCTCTATCTACCCCCCTGCTAATCAAATCGACGCTGGGTATTGCCTGACAGATTCTACGCGATGGTTTGACGGTGCGCTGTCGATGATTGCCGCGCCCGGAGAGATTTGAACTCCCGATCCCCAGATTCGTAGTTAGCGGACGGACCTTTATTTTCGTGGTGCGCACCCGAGAAGCAAGGTTGACCGCTATTACCTTCCCCGTTTGCGCTCAAACGAGCTTCAAACAGCAGAGCACTTTCCCCAAAATGGCGAGTTCACTAACCTGAACTTCTTCTGTTGCGTGGTTGGGATTATCAGAAATGATCTTCACCCGCGCAGGTCGTTCCGATCGGATCGATTGCAGACGTTTGACAGCGACACCGTCAAAGGCATCGCGAATGGCGTAGAGCCCATCGGGCGTCGGAGTCTTGTGGCCGGTGTCGACAATGACGCGATCCCCCGACATCACGGTCGGTGCCATGCTGTCGCCGATGACCTCGATCACCAAAAGCTTCGCCGCGGCACTATGCAGCTGATCGCGCACAAAGGTTTCCGGAAAAACCCAACGTTCCGGTTTGAGGCGGTCTGTGTGCCGTCCGTCCTTGCGGATGGTTGCAGCGGGAGCGCCGCGATCAATGCCTGACCGGCTGTCAAGCTCCGCCACCTGTTCGGCGGGCGCCCCGTGCAAATCACTCTGCGCCAGTTCGTTGCTCGAACTTGCTTCACTGCCAGTCCCGGGAAATCGTCCCCACAGCAAAATCTGTTCCGGCGTATAACCAAGAGGACCAGCAAACGGCTTTAAATGATCCAATCGCAATCTGATCCCGCCGTTCTCGAGGCGGGACAGTTGCTGTTTGGAAACACCAGACAACTTGACGAGTTCGGTCCGGCTCATGCCACGCGAACTCGCGGGCGTGGTAAAGTCCGCTCATTTGTCGCGCCGATTTTGCTCGCCGTGCCATCGTGTGATTGTCACGGATTCGGTGAAAAATTGCGAGAGGATAATGAGCTCGGGGATACGCTGTCCCCTGCTGTCGTCTCGACAAGCCCATTGTCCTGGACTGTCAGCAGCGGATGAGTTTCGAGCCAAAGTGCACGCGCCACAGGGACTGGATCAACACCGATTTTCCCCCACCACTCCGCCTCATCGCCGTGGCGGTGGACTTCCCGATGGTGCCCGCGACAAAGGGGAACGGTGAACTCATCACTGACCTTTCGCCCGAGCGCCCGGTTTTGACTAAAGCGCAGGTGATGGGGGTCGCAGGGCTGGCGCCCGCAAACGAGGCATGGCTGCCCAGCCACATATCTGACGTGATCTCGGTCGCGGACACGCCGCGGTTCTGCCAATGCCAGTGCACTCTTATCAATCGCACCGGGGCGTTGCCGTTTCTTTCGTTTGTTCCTCCCCGGGCTCGGCGATGTCACGGACTGTTCCGTGGTCGCGGTCGGCTCCGGCGCACCCGGGGCGCTATCCGCAAAACTCGCCAGCGTTTCTTGGAAGCGCGTTTCGACGATCAAGGCATCAGCCGTTTTCAGCCTGTTCTTTTCAGGAAGGCATCGATGCGCCCAGATCGCAGCGGCGTCCCCGTTACTGATGTCCTGAAGTTCTGCAAGCAATCGGTCGCGCGATTTTGCCGATGCATCAGCCCCCAGCATGGGAGCGGCGGAATTCGAAAGGACCTTTCCATCGCGAGAAGATGGTGCTGGTTGAGAAAGATCGTGCTTGGCCAACCCCGTTGAGGTGACGATTCTCCCTTCCCATCGGCTTTTCCGAGTCCAGACGTCTGGGCTGTTGGCGTCGCAAGATCCGGTGCGTCGAGGTCATCTTCGCCAGCAATCCCGACCAGCGCGAACAACGAATAACGCCGGGCATATGTCAGCGCCGCGCCCATCCGACGTGGCGTCGCCGTATCGGCGATGGCACAGACCGGCCAATCCGATGAGATCCATTCCCCTGATGCGTGAGCCAGCAGCAGTGGTGAGGTTGACGATGCCGGCGGCCTGGTCGATCGCGGTGGTCTGCACGGTGGCGATCCCATGCTGGCCCAAGATTTTGCGCACAATATCGAGCCCGCTCGAGAGCGGCGCATAGCGGAACGTCTGTTCCCCTCCTCTATCAGAACGAATGGTCGCGACCAGCGACTTCTCGGGATTGACGAGTTCGGCTTGGGCTTTTGCCAGCGCCGCTGCCAGGCTCGCGATCGAACTACTGGACCGCTGCATGACCACCCTCCCCGTCCAGGACATCGATACTGACGGCTCCCGATTTTGATCGTTTGGCCCGAATGCCGTGACCGATCGCTTCTTTGGCGTCCTCTGGCACCAAGTTCTTGAGTTCGGCCTTGGCCTGCTCATGCTCCAGATGGGCAGCACGGGTCCGCGAAAATGCTGCAGCAAATTCGGCCCAAGCATTCGAGGCGCTCATGTCGATGATGCGGAGGGCCTCGATCCGTGGCTTCGGTGGCTCGACGCCAAACAGACGCGGCGGCTCGCCGCTTTCGACGCAACGCCAGAATTTCCGTTCGGCGGTGACAATGAGATGCTGATAAAGAGAATCGGCTTGGGTTTTGATCTCGACCCATTTACCTCCCCCAGTGATCACCGAGAGCACGGCCGACCGGGCAGCAACGGTCCACATATTATGTTGCAGTTGGGGGGCGTACTTGGCCAACGCCCTTTCTTCCGAGAATGACCACGGCAGCATGAACTTGGCTTCGAACACCGCATCGCTGCCGGCCACCCGACCATCCAAGGTGGCCGCCATCCACTTCAGCGCCGGATGAAACACCCGTTTCTGGACATCGGTGATCGCCTGGCCGGTATAGGCCTCATACCAACGCCGGTTCAGTTCCTCGGTAGCGACCCCAAGCTGAACAATCAGGTTGCCCGACAAATCCTCCGGCTCCACCTCGCCGCGCTTCTCCCGCCACAGCCGTATCAAGGCCGCCTCGTCCTCCCCCAAAATGATCCGGGCATCCGAGCCGCCGATGAAGTGGCGCCTCCCCTCGGCTGATCTTTTCCACATGGCATTTTTCATTTCATCCTCCTGTCGGTAAAAGACGTCGTGTCATTTCATTGATGCTATTTTTCATTCCATATGGAATGTAATATAGCATTCATCGGAGGCCTTTCAAGATGCTTCCACCCTTGACCAGCGCTCAGTTGCGGGCTGCCCGCGCCCTCATCCGCTGGAGTGCCGAAGACCTCGCCCGCCATTCCACCGTCAGCGTCACCACCATCCGCCGCGCCGAGCTCATGCCGAGCGCGACCGCGCTCACACGGGTGAACGATCAAGCCATCCGTCGCGCGCTCGAAGACGCCGGGGTGGAATTCATTGATGCTGATAAGGCCGGTCCAGGAGTGCGGCTGCGTAACCCGCCCGCGAAAACCTAACCGCTGGGGTGCGTGCGTTGTTCGGCGCGCGTCAGTGATGCAGCCCTGCCCGCAATGCCCGCGAAGAGGCAATGGGCGGAATTCACCGACGTTGATAAAGGTCGATCAAGACCGCGGCAGTTGCCGGCGAAGAGCTAGCGCCCTGGAGCTGAGGAATCCTTGCCGGTGGCATGGGTGTCATCTGCCCTCTACGCCAGCGGAAGCGTTTCGAGCCATAGCCTGGGAGCCACCTCGATTGGATCACCCCCAGCTCTGAAGCGTATATCAGCGTCCCGACAATTTATGATTCTGTGGTTTGACTGACTGCATTGGGTCGCTTGCAAGCGTGTCGCAGACGCCTGACTGGTGAAGTCGGCGGCCCATCCGCCACCTTTACCAAGAGATCGTCAGCCGCATCTGCTGGCCGCAGTTTGGAGTCCTGCGGATAAAAATTGCCATCCGGCGCCAGCAATTCGTCCTGGAAAGGGTGGTCGCGATAAGGATGGTACGCTTCAAACTCAGGATCAGAAAACTCGGGATCAGAGCGATCTAGGCTCGGTTTCGGGTAAAGCCATCGCAACAGCTTAAGATCGTTTCGGTCTTTGCGCGAGAGCCGAGCTGCGTTGAATTCTCCAGTCAATCGACTTGTTTTGAACTGCCGTTCCGCGTCCTCCAGCGCCTTGCATCGGCGGCGCGCGATCATCTCCGGGCTTGCCGCGAACACATCGTAGCGCGCCCTCACATGCGCTTCTTCGGCCTTCTGCGCTTCCGTAAGAGCGGCGTTGTTGTCGCGGAGCCGAGTAAATTCGCATCAATCTCACGTAATCCTTGATCACGTCGTCGCGGCCATATTTGGTGGGACACGGCACTTGGAGCCGCCGTCGGATCGCCTTGGAACGCGCCTCCAATTTTTTGATCTTTTCCGCAATGGCGGGGATGATGCGCGTCGGTTCGTTCACCAGAGCACGCAGCTCAAGCTCATTATCGCGATAAGCCGTGGCGAGACTTGGGCTGATCGAGAAGCCATATTCATCGGGGATGAGCTTTGCCTTCTTGCCGGCTTTAGGCAGCAAAAATTCTGCGATTTTCAGCGCCGCTTTTCTCCGGGCCTTGGGACAGGCAGTGGCATCCTGGACAATGCCAAGCAAAGCGTCGAGCGCCCGAGGATCCCAGTCCCGCATGGCCGGAACCAATACCGCTCCCGCAGAGCCCACTTCGGCGACGGCCTCTTGCGCAATGGTGGTCTGGATGTCGGCCAACGCCCGTGGCCGGCCCGTTCGAGACGACTGCGTTCGCTTCGGCGGGAAGCATTTCGACGCCACGGCCATCCGTGTATCGGCTGGCAGCTTTTGGTCCTTAACGAGCTTAAGGAGAAACGCGCGCCGCGATGCAGTGGGGTGGTCTAATCCGATCGACAGGATTCTGTCGATCAGGATTGTTCGTCTGTTCGGCGTATAACGCTTTCGGCCACCGCGGCGCTCACCCGGCCTGGAGCCTCTACCCATGCTTCACTCTCCCGGCTGTCACTTCGTCCTGGGCTAGCTTCGCTCTATCGCCTCGTTGCGAACTCTTTTGCCCCGGTGCGGCATCTATGCCCGCGATCAGCGCAAACCCGAGTTCGACGCTCCAGCCCGTCCCGAGTACGGCCAGCACTCGGACACGCGGTGGTCCGAGCGCGCGGGGCGAGCCGAATTAAACTCGGCCAACATGCAGATCACAGGGAGCGCTGCGCGCTTGGATCCCTCATGGCCAAACCCGTCGAGTGCGCGCCCGCGACCCAATAGACTTTTCGACCGGCTCACACCGGCGTTTCTTTTTGCCGATCAATTGCTAATTTTTTGCTACTGCGGTCACTATCTATTCACTACTTGACTGCTACTCGGCTGCAACCTTAAGCCTACCGCACACCAAAATTCAGTCACCGCACGAAATCATCCGAGCTAAAAAAGCTTGATTTTATTGATTCTATGTAGGGAGAAATGCTCGGACTTCCACTCGCAAAATTCGGCGCTCCGTACACCAATAATTCGTCAATTGGCTGAGGTGCGGAAGACGACTTCGCGACTTCAGTTCTGGGTGACGACTCGAATATGCAACTCGCGCAATTGCTTGGGCGTCGCCTCGGCTGGCGCACCCATCATCAAATCCTCAGCGCGCTGGTTCATCGGGAACAACACGACCTCGCGCAGATTGTCCTCGCCGCACAACAGCATCACGATACGGTCGACGCCCGGCGCGATGCCGCCGTGAGGCGGCGCGCCGAGCGACAGCGCGTGCAGCATGCCGCCGAATTTCTCCTCCAGCACTTTTTCGTCGTAGCCGGCGATCGCGAAGGCCTTCTTCATCACGTCGGGACGATGATTGCGGATCGCTCCGGAGGACAGCTCAACGCCGTTGCAGACGATGTCGTACTGGATCGCCTTCAGCGCCAGAATTTTGTCGTGATCGTTGGCGTCGAGCGCCAGGAATTCGTCGATCGGCGCATTCGGCATGGAAAATGGATTGTGGGAGAAGTCGATCTTCTTCTCCTCCTCATTCCATTCATACATCGGAAAATCGACGATCCAGCACAGTTCGAAGCGGTCTTTCTGGATCAGTCCAAGCTCCTCGCCGATCTTGGTGCGCGCGGGTCCGGCAAACTTGACGAAGGTTTGCGGCTCACCGGCAACGAAAAAGACCGCGTCACCTTCCTTCAGGCCGAGTTGCGTGCGGAGTGCTTCGGTTTTTTCCGGCCCGAGATTGTTGGCAAGGGGGCCGCGACCGACCACAGCGCCATTATCGAGCGCGAAAAAGATGTAGCCGAGCCCAGGCTGTCCTTCGCCCTGCGCCCACGAATTCATGCGGTCGCAGAACGCGCGCGAGCCGCCGCCCGGTGCCGGGATCGCCCAAACCGCCGCTTTGGCGCTGCCCTCCAGAATCCGGGCAAAAACCTTGAAGCCGGAGCCGCGGAAAATATCAGAGACGTCCTGCATTTCGATCGGGTTGCGCAGATCCGGCTTGTCGGTGCCGTATTTGCGCATCGACTTCCGCATAGGGGATGAGCGGAAATTTCTGCGTCACCGGCTTGCCGCCGCCGAACTCCTCGAACACGCCGCGCAGCACCGGCTCGACCGCTGCAAAAACATCGTCTTGCGTCACGAAGCTCATCTCGATGTCGAGCTGATAGAACTCGCCCGGCGAACGGTCCGCGCGCGCGTCCTCGTCGCGGAAGCACGGCGCGATCTGAAAATAGCGATCGAAGCCCGACACCATGATGAGCTGTTTGAACTGCTGCGGCGCCTGCGGCAGCGCGTAGAACTTTCCGGGATGGACGCGCGACGGCACGAGATAGTCGCGCGCGCCCTCGGGCGAGGACGCGGTGAGGATCGGCGTCTGGAACTCGAAGAAACCCTGCTCCTTCATCCGCCGTCTGAGCGAGTCGATGACGGCGCCGCGTTTCATGATGTTCTGGTGCAAGTGCTCGCGACGCAGGTCGAGGAAACGGTACTTAAGCCTTATTTCCTCAGGATATTCCTGATCGCCGAACACCGGCATCGGCAGTTCGCCGGCGGGGCCGAGAACCTCGATCTCGCGAATGTAGACCTCGACCGCGCCGGTCGGCAGATCGGGATTCTCGGTGCCGCCCGGTCGCCGCCGCACCTTGCCGTCAACCCGAATGACCCATTCCGAACGCAAGGTCTCGGCCACCTTGAAGGCCGGACTATCGGGATCGGCGACCACCTGCGTAAGCCCGTAATGGTCGCGCAGATCGATGAACAGCACGCCGCCGTGATCGCGGATGCGGTGGCACCAGCCCGAGAGCCGGGCCTCGGCGCCGATGTCGCTCTCCCGGAGCGCGCCGCAGGTATGGGTGCGGTAGCGATGCATGCTTAAGTCCAATGGCCTGGGAAAAGTTGGCCGCACAAGCACATGGCGCCCGGTGACTTGTCAAGCGCGCCACGCGACGCTTGGACGGCGGCTTACCGGCTCGACAGAACTCGGCCGATCTGCACACTCGCCGGTCTAGGGAGTCGACATGCCAAAGGCGCGGAAAATTGCGAAAAGCGGCCGGCGCCGGCGGCTGGAAGTATGACGACTGCCGAAGCAGTCGTTGCAACTCTCATCGCCCATGGCCTCGATACCATCTATGCGGTGCCCGGGGTGCAAAACGATCAACTCTTCGAGGCTCTGTTCCGGTTCTCGGACCGTCTCCGAACCATCCACACCCGCCATGAGCAGGGCGCCGCCTATATGGCGCTCGGCGCGGCGCTCGCGACCGGCAAGCCGCAGGCCTACGCCGTCGTTCCCGGCCCCGGACTGCTCAATTCCGCGGCGGCGCTCCTGACTGCCTATTCGATGAACGCGCCGGTGCTGGGCCTAATCGGGCAGATTCCGAATGCCGATATCGGGCAGCGCCTTGGCCACCTCCACGAGATTCGCGACCAGTCCGGCATCATCAGCCGGCTTGTCGGTCATTCGGTGCTGATTCGGAGACCGGAACAGGCATCACGCGCTACCGCGCTGGCGATGCGCGCGATGAGAACCGGCCGGCCGGGACCTGCCGTGCTCGAATGCCCGATCGACGTTTGGGGTCGATCCGGTCCGGTGACGTTGCAAGCGCCGCTCGCGAATCCGCCGGCCAAGCTCGATACGGACGCCATCCGCAAGGCGGCCAAACTTCTCGGCGCGGCAAAGCGCCCAATGATCGTTTGCGGTGGTGGCGCGCAGGATGCGTCCGAGGAGATAACGGCACTCTCCGGCATGATCCAGGCGCCGGTGCTCGGTTATCGCCGCGGCCGCGGAGTGCTCGACAGCCGCGATCCGCTCAGCGTCACACTGCCACTTGGGCGCGATTTGTGGGGCGAGGCGGATGTCGTGCTGGCCGTCGGCACACGTCTCCTGATCCAGCTGCGGCAGTGGGGCATCGATCGTGACCTGAAGATCGTTCGCGTCGATGCCGACCCCGAGGAACATGCCCGAGTGCATAAGCCGGCGGTCGCGCTGACCGGCGACGCCAAGACCAATTCTTCGGGGTCTTTTGGCCGAACTGCCGGCGCACAATGCGAAACGCCCGTCGCGCCGCGCCGAAATGGCGGAGCGCCAGGCCTCTTGGCGCCAGCGCCTCGACAAGCTCGCCCCCCAAATGGCCTTTCTCGATGCCATCCGGGCTGAACTGCCGGAGGACGGCATTTTCGTCGATGAGGTCACCCAGATCGGCTTTGCGGCGCGGCTGGCATTTCCCGTCTACAAGCCGCGGACCTTCCTGTCCCCGGGCTACCAGGACAATCTCGGCTGGGGCTTTGCCACGGCGCTTGGCGCACAGCACGCCCGCCGCGATGTGCCGGTGGTGGCGATATCAGGCGATGGAGGCTTCCTGTTCACGGCCAATGAACTCGCCACGGCGATGCATCATCGCATTCCACTGGTCACAATCGTGTTCAACGACGGCGCCTTCGGCAACGTGCGGCGCATGCAGCAGGAACTCTACGGCAACCGCCTCATTGCCAGCGACCTCACCAATCCGGATTTTGTCGCTTTCGCCAAAAGCTTCGGCGCCGAGGCGATGCGCGCGAAAGGGGCCGCCGAATTGCGCCAAGCCCTTCGGCGCGCAATTGCGCATCGCGACGGGCCGACCGTGATCGAAGTGCCGGTCGGGGCTATGCCCAGCCCCTGGGAATTCATCCAAATGCGCCGGGTCCGCGGGGCCTGACACTAAACTGCAGCAGGGAGGCACGAGCGAAATTTGTGGGTGCCCCCTCTGCAAGGGGACTTTGCAAGCCTTGCCACGCGCGGGGCACCTGAACCACTATTAGCCAACAAGGGACTCGCCGTCACAGGATCAATGCTTCCAATCACAACGACATCAGAGCTCGCTGCCGCATGCGGTCGAATGGCTTCGTACCCCTTCGTCACAGTTGATACCGAATTTTTGCGAGAAACGACCTATTATCCCCTCCTCTGCGTTGCACAGATGGCTTCGCGCGATGAGGCGGTGGTCATCGATACGCTTGCGCCCGGGATCGACCTCTCGCCGTTCTACGCCCTGATGGCGGACGAGAAGGTCATGAAGGTGTTCCATGCGGCCCGGCAGGACATTGAAATTGTCTGGCACGCCGCCAAGCTCATTCCGCACCCGATCTTCGACACCCAAGTCGCCGCCATGGTGCTGGGCTATGGCGACTCGATTTCCTACGATCAGCTGGTGCAGCGCATCACCGGCGACTCGCTCGACAAATCGCACCGTTTCACCGATTGGACGCGGCGGCCGTTGTCGGACGCCCAACTCGCCTACGCAACGTCCGATGTGACCCATCTGCGGGACGTCTATCTCGCGCTGGTCGATGATCTGAAGCGGCGCGGCCGCGCCGATTGGGTTCAAGACGAGATGCAAGTGCTCACGTCGCCGGAAACCTACCGCATGGATCCGGAAAGTGCGTGGCAGCGGCTCAAGACCCGGGTGCGCAAACCGAAGGAACTCGCGGTGCTGATCGAGGTCGCCGCGTGGCGCGAACGGGAAGCGCAGTCCCGCGATGTGCCGCGCTCACGCGTGCTCAAGGACGAGGTCATCGCCGACATCGCGGTGCAGGCCCCCACCACTCTCGAGAAGCTCAAGAACCTGCGTTCACTGCCCAAGGGCTTTGAGCGCTCGCGCTGGGGCGACGCCATCGTCGCCGCCGTCGAGCGGGGCTTGGCGCGCGACATGAAGACGTTGCCCCATCAAGCCCGCGCGCAAGCGGCCCCGAACGGCGCGGCGGCGGTCGAGTTGCTCAAGGTGCTGTTGCGCATGATCTCGGAGCGCCACCACGTTGCCGCCAAGGTGATCGCGACGGTGGATGATCTCGAACGGATCGCCGCCGACGATACGGCGAACGTGCCTGCGCTCAACGGCTGGCGACGCGAGCTGTTCGGCGAAAAAGCAATCGCGCTCAAGCATGGCAAGCTTGCGCTCGCCATCGAAAAGGGCAAAGTCGCCACCGTCGAGCGCGGGTCATCGTAGCGCAAGCGCGTCGAACAAACGGAAATCGCAAATCACGACGGAGAGTAGCCCTGAGCGAATATGCCCGATGGGAAGGCCGCTACGGCGTTCCTGAATACATTTTCGGCAAAGAACCGAACTACTTCCTCGCCTCCTGCAAGACGTTGCTACCGAAATCGGGAAAGGCGCTTGCCGTCGCCGATGGCGAAGGACGCAATGGCGTCTGGCTTGCCGAGCAGGGCCTCGACGTCGTCTCGCTCGATTTTTCAGAGTCCGCGCAAGTAAAGGCTGCGGCCCTGGCAAAGGAGAGAGGCGCAAACGTCAAGCTCGTGCATGGCGACGTCCACACATGGGCCTATCCGGACGCCGCTTTCGACGTCGTGGTCGAAATATTCACTCAGTTCAGTTCGCCCGCCGATCGCGCGAAAAAATGGGCCGGCATGCGAAGGGCCTTAAAGCCGGGCGGACTCCTGATCATCCAGGGCTACACGCCCAAGCAACTGCAATACGGCACGGGCGGGCCCAAAGAAATCGAAAACCTCTATACGCGCGCGATGCTCGAAGAGGCTTTCCACGACTTTCACGACGTGACGATCACGGAAGAAGAGCGCGAGATGCACGAAGGCACCTCGCACGGCGGCATGTCGGCCGTGATCAATTTCACCGCACGAAAATAGCGGTCGCGATACCTTATCCGGAGGGAATGCGCATCGCATCCGCGCCGGCCTGAGCGACCTGCGCATCCTGATGCGACGCGACGCCGGACACGCCAATTCCGCCGATGATTTTCCCGCCGGCGACGATAGGCACGCCGCCTTCGGCAACGCTTGCACCGAAGGTGAGCACCCGTAATCCCACGCCGCCGCCGGCGACCGCGTCCTCAAGCACTTTGGTCGGACGCCGAAACTCGACGGCCGTACGCGCCTTGGCCTCGGCGATACGGGTCGCCGACAACTGCGCGTTATCGAGACGCTGAAGCATCACCAGGTTGCCGCCGGAGTCGACGATGGCGATGGCGACGCCCCAATGATTGCTGGTCGCCTCGGCCTCCGCTGCGGCCATCGCTTTTTTCGCCGCTTCGATCGTGATCGGTGCGCCGTAAGGCGTGCTCGGCGGTGCCTGCTGAGCCATGACGTCCTCGTCTGCTAGAGCATGATCCGGAAAGCTTGCCCCCGGACTTGATCCGGGGGTGGAAACCGCTTTTCCGAAAAGATCATGCCGCCTCTATGATGCTGAGCGCAAATCGATTCAAAGTGAAACGATTGCGGACAAGCTGATCAAGCCGCGGCCGTGACCTTGAATCGCGGCGCGAGCACAGTCGTGCGTAGCGTCGCGGCGAGCGCTGCGGTCTCGTCGCGCGTGAGCGGAGCATAGGGCGGGTAAGGCTCGCCAACCGGAATGCCGATTAGATTCATCGCCGCCTTCATCGCCGGAGCAAGCCCGCGGTGCATCCACTTCGAGGGGAACAGCGCAAATTGCAACTGGATTTCGGCTGCCCGCTCGTAATCCTTCGCGACGAATGCATCGATGACGTGACGCGCGATTTCGGAGCCCGGGGGCGGCATCGTCGCGCCAGAGCCGCCGAGTTGCAGCGTGGCGAACAGCATCTGCATGGTGGTGAAATAGCGCGCATGGCCGGCGCGATCGATTTCGACGATCAAGCGCGAAACGCGGGCGAGGTCGCGCGAGCTTTCCTTGATGAGTTGGACGTTCGGCAGCTTCGCGAGCGCAATTGTGTCGGCAATGGACACGTCGGCGCCCGGGCCGGGATTGAGATAAAGCGTCATCGGCAGCCGGGTCTCGCGCCCAATGGCCTCGAAGTAGGCAATGAGATCGGCCTGCGTCGGCGGTCCCGCAAACGGCCGCAGCGGCGCCAGCACTTGCACAGCCGCCGCCCCGAGCCTCTCGGCGTCGTTCGCAAGCTCGATCGCAGTCCGAAACGAGGCGTGCGAAATGCCGACCATGACCGGGACGCGGCCATCGACGAATTCGATGGTCCGGCGGATCAGCGCCTTGCGCTGCTCGAAGCTGAGATAGGTGTATTCCTGGGTCTCGACGCCGGCGGCAACCACCATGGTGGCGCGGCAATCGTCAACGACATAGTCGATCTGCCGTCGCAGCGCAGGCTCGTCGACAGTCAGCTCAGCCGTAAAGGGGGTGAGCGGGGCAACAATCAGTCCGGGCGTGTGCATGAGTTCTCCCTGATGCAGCCATGCTTAAGGTCGCGCGGTCGGCAGCCGCACCATACGACTTTTGCAGCGCCGAGTCCGCCCTGCTGTCAGGCGCTGATCGCGTGCCGCAGCGCGCCGATGCCACAACGCTCGAATGCTACTTCATCAACAGGATGGGCTCGCGGCCGACCAGCCGAGCAAGCGAGCGGAGCCGGTTGACGATGCGCTCGCCGGCAAGAGCCGAGAGGGCGCCGGGCATATGAAGAGCCAGGCGGTGCCGTTCCACGGCAAGCGGTGTCCTGGTCAGGACACCCGGCATCGCGGCGGAAATCACATAGGCGAGCCGCAGCGCCGCTCCAAGCACGCGCGCCCGATCCAACATACGTGTCGAAGCAAGCTCGCGCAGCCGCGGCGAGAGTTCATCGTCCATGACCAGCCCGACATGGCGAAAGAAAACCGAGAGCGCCAGATAGGCACGACCCGGATGGTCGATCGCCGAAAAGCTGCCGTGGGCGATGATGTTCAGCGCCTGCTCGCCCCGATAATCGGGATGCGCTCGCCAGCCGATGTCGGCGAGAAGGCAGGCGGCGTGGCGCAATCGCCGTTCTTCGAGGGTTTCCTCGAGCCCCGATGTGGTCATGAAACGGTCGGTCCAACCAATCAACTCTTCCCCATGGCGCGGCGACCGCGAGCGCAACTGATTGAGCTCACGGGCCGCCTCGATCAGCGCATCTTTCTCCTTCTCCTTTTGCTTGAGCAGCGAATAGAGCAGACCCTCGCGCACGCCGAGGGCGGAAAACACCACATGCTGCGGTTTGCCGATGCGGATGGCGTATTCGAGCACGAGCGCCGCATAGGGCAGCAGCGGTCGCCGGGCGTTTGCGACCACTTCGATGTTGGAGAGCGATTCGACATCGACGCGATGCACCAGACGGGCAAACTCCAGGGCATCGTCCGCCGGAATCGCGTAGCCATGCATCACATGGAGCGGATAGCCGGTCTGCCACATGTGCAGTCGCGCCAAAGAACGCCAAGTACCGCCGACAGCGTAAAAGTTGCGATCCTCGCACCCCTTAAGCACCGGCAGACGGTTCAGCGTCTTCTTCACGAACTTTTCCGCCTTCTTCAGCGATTTCGCCGAGATGTCCGCAAGCGCGAGACCTCCGAGCGGGCGGGTCAAGCCATGGCGAGCGCGGGTGCCGCGGACATCGACCAGTTCGAGCGATCCGCCGCCAAGGTCGCCGACGACGCCGTCGGCCCGATGCACGCCCGAGATGACGCCCAGCGCGGTGAGTTCGGCCTCGCGACCGCCCGACAGGATGGCGATCTCCGCCTTCAAGGTTCGCTCGGCAAGCGCGATGAAGGCGCGGCCATTCTTGGCGTCACGGCACGCCGCCGTGGCAATCGCCCAGATCTGTTTGACACCCATTGTCTGGCAGAGAGCGCGATAGCGCTTGAGAGCGGCCAAGGCTTGATCGACCGCGTCAGCCGCAAGCAGCCCGGTGGACTGCACCTCGCGACCGAGTCCGCACAGCGCCTTTTCGTTGAACAGCGGCGTTGGGCTCCGCGTAAGCCCCTCGTAGACCACAAGGCGCACGGAATTCGAGCCGATATCGATGACCGCGATCGGCGGTCCGTGGTCCAAGCGTCCCTGTGCGTCGACTTTGCTGCGGGTCATCTGCCTAAAATCAATGGTGGACGGGCAACGGCGCCAATGGCGCATTCAGGGCGGCGTCAAGCGATGGCTCTGTGTATTCGAGCGTTGCGGCGTCGGCCTGGGGTTGAATGCGTCGCGCACGTATACGCGAGTTGTTCGCGATTCACATCCGGTCCAGGCGATGCCGCAAGCGGGGAACGGAATCCTTCTGCGATTTTCCGCGCCCCGACAAACTTGGATTTGTCATGAAGTAGGTGGTGGCGTTGAACGCCTCCTCGCCGGCAGCGAGTTTGATGCGCGACGAGGAGCCGTCGGGCAACAGCCGCCAACTCTGCACATTGTCCTTCAAATTGGCGACCATGATTTGATCGAGCACCTGCTCGTGCACGGTCGAATTGAGGATCGGACAAAGAACCTCGACGCGGCGATCCAGATTTCGCGGCATCATGTCGGCCGACGAGATATAGACGGATGCCTTGGGGTGCGGCAGCCCGTGACCCGACCCGAAACAATAGATGCGGCCGTGTTCGAGAAAGCGGCCGACGATCGATTTGACATGGATGTTGTCGGAAAGACCGGGAATTCCGGGCCTCAAACAACAGATGCCACGCACCACCAACTCGATCGAAACGCCGGCGCTCGAAGCGCGATAGAGCCCATCGATAATATCGGGATCGACCAGCGCATTCATTTTCATCCAGATCGCAGCTGGGCGTCCGGCCTTGGCATGCGCGATCTCTTCGTCGATGTGCTGCATGATGCGCTTGCGCAAAGTCAGCGGCGAGACCGCCATGCGCTCGAGTTCGGCAGGCTCCGCGTAGCCGGTGATGTAATTGAAGATGCGCGAGACATCGCGTGCGATCACCGGATCGGAGGTAAAAAACGACAGATCCGTGTAGATGCGCGCCGTTACCGGATGATAGTTCCCGGTGCCCACATGCACGTAGGACGCAAGCGACGCGCCCTCGCGACGGACCACAAGCGAAAGCTTGGCGTGGGTCTTGAGCTCAATGAAGCCGTAGACGACTTGCACGCCGGCCCGTTCCAGATCGCGCGCCCAACGGATATTGGCTTCCTCGTCGAAACGCGCCTTGAGTTCGACGACGGCGGTGACCGACTTGCCCGCTTCGGCGGCTTCGGCGAGTTCCCTGATGATCGGTGAATCCGCCGAGGTGCGATAAAGCGTTTGCTTGATCGCGACGACTCCCGGATCGCGCGCCGCCTGCTGCAGAAAATTCACCACCACATCGAACGACTCGTAGGGGTGGTGGATGATGAAATCCTTCTGCCGGATCGCGGCGAAGCAATCGCCGCCGTGATCGCGGATGCGGTCGGGATAGCGTGGGGCGTATGGCACGAACTCGAGATCCGGCCGGTTGAGACTGGCAAGCTGCGCCATCTCGTTAAGCGCAAGCACGCCATCGACCTTGAACACGCTGTCGTCGGTCGCGCCCAAGGCGCGCTGCACGAAGTGCTGCAATTCCGTCGGCATCAATGCTTCGATGTCGAGCCTGATCACGATGCCGCGGCGGCGGCGCTTGAGCGCAGTCTCGAACAGACGCACCAGATCTTCGGCTTCTTCGAGAATTTCCACTTCCGAGTCGCGGATGACGCGGAATGCCCCCACGCCCTTCACCGCATAGCCGGGGAAAAGCTTGCCGATAAACAGGCTCGTGGCGCCTTCGATCGAAATCAGACGAACCTGACCGCCCTCTCCGCTCGACGGCAGCCGCACGAAGCGCTCGATACGGTTCGGCATGCGGATCAGCGCGTTCATCGCCTTGCCGTCCTTGGTGCGCGCGAGCTGCAAGGCGATCGAAAACCCGAGATTGGGAATGAACGGAAACGGATGCGCCGGATCGACCGCAAGCGGGGTCAACAGCGGGAAAACGTGGGCGAGGAAATAATCTTCCAGCCAGGCTTTCTCCGCCTTGGTGATATCGGGACCGTCGATCAACGCGATGCCGGCCTCGCCGAGCAAGGTGCGCAATTCGCGCCATTGCGCCTGCTGGTCCTTGACCAGGAGCGATACGGCCTCGGCGATACGGCTCAGTTGCTCGGCGGGGGTCAGTCCTTCAGGACTTCTCGTGGCGATGCCGGCACGGAGTTGCGCGCCGAGACCGGCGACGCGCACCATGAAAAATTCATCGAGGTTGTTTGCCGAAATCGAGAGGAATTTAAGCCGTTCCAACAGCGGGTATCCGCGATTGGAAGACTCCTCCAGTACGCGACGGTTGAAGTCCAGCCAGGACAGTTCCCGGTTAATAAAGCGGTCGGGGCTCGAGGCAAGGTCTGAGTCCGCCGGTCGCGCGCGTTCCTCCGGCCGCAGGGTCGGTCCGGATTCTAATGAAAGAACAGTCGCTTGGCCGCGGTCGGCCATGGTCTTTGTGGGCTCCTCGAGCGCCATGATTGCTAGCCTTGGTAACGATTCAATGACGGGCCTAGCCCTCAGATAAGGCGGCGGGGTGACATTGCGTCAAGTGGTGAATTGAAAGTCACCGGCTTCCGGGGGGCCGAATTAGCTCGGGTCGCGAAACATTTCCGAAGCCAGCGCACGAGTTGGCGGCCGTCCCTGCCGCAGCGCCTCGTGATCGAGCGCGATCACCGCCGCGCGCGCCGCCGCGAACGATCGTTCGATATGGGTCAGCAGATAGCGCACGACGCTCTCTTCGAGAGCGAGCTGGCGGTCTGCTGCGAGCTTCACAATCACCGCCCGCAACATCGCATCGTCCGGCGCCTGAAGCGTCACGACCGGCAATGCGCGCAATCGCGAGACAACATCCGGGATGGTGATGGACCAAGCCGATGGCGCAATCCGCGCCGTGAACAACAGAAACGCCCGTTCCTCGCGCGCGAGGTTGATCAGGTGAAACAGGACGCGTTCGTCTGTCGTCACCGCAGCATCCTCGATGACCAATGCGCCGGTGGCGAGCGCGGATGGCAGATCGGCCTCGGCGAGTGCGTGCGCAGAAATGATGCGCGCTCCCGCCGCTGCCGACCAAATCTGTGCCAGGTGGGTTTTGCCGGATCCCTCGGGGCCCACCAGAGCGACGGCGCTCGCCGGCCAATCCGGCCAGCAATCGATCAAAGCCAACGCGCTTTCGTTGCATGGTCCCGACAGAAAATCCTCGCGAGCGTAACTTTCGCGATGATCGAGCGCAAGCGCGAGCTGACGAGAGGGCATTGCGGCTGACGGCATGGCAACTGGGGTCCCCACTCCAAAGTTCGCAGGCGGCTGACTGTTTCGCGCGAACTTCAGTTTTAAATCTATGGCGTCAGCTCGGTTGATCGCCGGTGTAGAGCGGGCTCGCGAGGTAACGCCGCAGCGCGAAGCGGATCAGCACCCCGGCTGCCGCCGCAAGCGGCACGGCCAGCAGCAATCCGACGAAGCCGAACAGATAGCCGAAGGCAAGCAGCGCGAACATGAGCCACACCGGGTGCAATCCAACACTCTCCCCCACCAGCTTCGGCGCCAGCACATTGCTCTCGAGAAACTGACCGAAAAGGACGACGCCGGCGACAATGAGGATGCGCGTCCAATCGGGGAAAAATTGGGCGACGGCGACGCCAAGCGAGACGATGAGCGCCGTCATCGAACCGACATAAGGAATAAAGCTGATCAGCCCGGATATGACACCAATCAGCAGCCCGAAGCTCAACCCGGAGAGCGTCAGGCCGACGCCATAATAGGATCCGAGAATGAGACAGACGCCGGACTGGCCGCGGACGTAGGCGGAGATCGCGGCGTCGATCTCGCGGAACAGACTTCGCACCGTGTCGCGTTGGGGTATCGGGATCAAACGATCGAAATTGTTGATCATGCGGTCCCAGTCGCAGATCAGATAGAACGCTACGACCGGCGTGATAACCAACAGCGAAAAGATCGAAATCAGCGCCTGACCCTTCGTCCACAGCGAGCCGAGGAATTCAGTCAAATATCCCGTCGCTTGATTCATCAGATCGCCGACGGACTTGTTCGCACCGACCAGATTGTCGCCGATGATACGCTTCAGCCACGGATAGTGCGGGTCGCTCACAAGAGACTGCAGGCGCTGCGCGTAGCCCGGCGCGTGGTCGATGAAGGCCGCGAGCTGATTCATCAGCACCGGCACGAGCAGCAGCACGAGCAGCGCGAACGCCAGGACGAAGCTGCCGAGAATGAGCAGTGCGGCGGCGAACCGGCTCATCCCGCGCTTGATCAGGCGGTTGGCCAATGGATCGAGCAAGTAGGCAAGCGCCATGCCGACGACGAATGGCAGCAGGACGGGACTCAACAGCCATAATAGCGCGACGAAAACGGCAAGCGCGGCAATCCAGAACATGACGTGCCGCTCGAAAAGCATGCGCACCCTCAAGCCGCTGCGTTCAGTGACCAACGCCGAACGAGTTCATGTGGCGCACCCACTCGGCGAGATAGAAGGCGATCGAGAGCAACGTCAAGATGGCGACCAGACCTATGACGATCAACTGGACCACTGGAGCATCGAAACCGAACCCTCGCTCGGCCAGCACCATCGTTGCGAGAAGGATTTGTGCCACGGTGTTGGCTTTGGAGACCGGGAGAGGCTTGACCGGCATCGGTTTGCCCAGGAGTCCCGCCAGCATGAAGCCGCTGATGATCATGATATCGCGGGAGACCACGAGGATGACGAGCGAGATCGGCAACGCGCCCGCGATACCGAGTGCGACGTAGATCGATACGATAAGGGCTTTATCGGCCAACGGATCAAGATAGGCGCCGAGTTCGCTCGCCATATGGAAGCGTTTGGCGAGAAAACCATCGACGGCATCGCTGATACCGGCCGCCAGGAACACGAGAAACGCAACACGCATCTCTCCCGACGTGATCCCCCAGACCACGACAGGCACCAATAGGATCCGCCCCAAGGTAATAAGATTTGGGATACTCAAACCGCGCCCCGGCTTTTGCACGCCCTCCACGCCCTCCCGGCCAACCCGGTGCCGACCCGAATTCGGCAGTTCGTGTAGCGGAAGCCGGTTTCAGCCGACTTCCCGCGCGCCGTGTTGAAGTCATTATATAGCGGCGTCGGCGCGCTTGCGCACCCGGCCATTTCGACGTACGAGGCGCCGAGCGACCCTTCCCACTCGGGGAAGGGAACGGCTTTCCGGTTTATTTGCCGATTTGGTGGCTCCGTGGACAAGGCACGCTACGCGGCAGCCGGCGTCGACATTGATGCCGGTAACCGCCTGGTGGAACTGATCAAGCCCTTGGTGCGCGGGACTGCGCGCGCGGGTGCCGATGCCGAGATCGGCGGCTTTGGCGGACTGTTCGATCTCAAGGCGGCCGGTTTTTCCGATCCCATTCTGGTCGCCGCCACCGACGGTGTCGGCACCAAGGTCAAGATCGCAATCGAAACGTCCCGCCACGATACGATCGGCATTGATCTGGTCGCAATGTCCGTCAACGACCTCGTCGTGCAGGGCGCCGAACCGCTGTTCTTCCTCGACTATTTCGCCTGCAGCAAGCTCGATCCGGCGATCGCAGCGACGGTGGTGGCGGGCATATCGGCGGCCTGCAAGGAATCTCGCTGCGCACTGATCGGCGGCGAGACCGCTGAAATGCCGGGACTTTATCAGCACGGCGACTATGACCTCGCGGGCTTCGCGGTGGGCGCCGTGTCGCGCGCGGATGTTCTGCCGCGACCGGACATCGCCGCAGGCGATGTCGTCGTCGGTTTGGCCTCGACGGGCGTGCATTCCAACGGATTTTCACTGGTGCGCCGTATCGCCGCCGCGAGTGGATTGCGATGGGACGATCCCGCTCCGTTCGAGACATCCCGAAGCTTGGGCGAGGCGCTGCTCACGCCGACGCGCCTCTATGTCCGATCGTGCCTCGCCGCGATCCGCGAAACGAAAGCAGTGAAGGCGTTCGCCCACATCACCGGCGGCGGGTTCACCGACAATATTCCGCGCGTGCTGCCGCAGGGACTTTCGGTTGCCTTGGATCTTGATCGCGTGCCGGTCCGGCCTGTGTTCAAGTGGCTTGCGGCTCAAGGCGATATCGACGAGATGGAGATGCTGCGCACCTTCAATTGCGGTATTGGCATGATCGCGGTGCTCGATCCGCGTACAGCCGACGCAGCAAGCGAGTGCTTCGCGGCAAACGGCGAAACGGTCGTGCGGCTCGGCGAAGTCATCAAAGCAACGGGTGACGCCGGCGTCGAGTATCGCGGACGCCTCGATCTCTCCTGGTAGCGAGCATGACCAGAAAGCGCGTCGCCGTGCTGATTTCGGGTCGTGGCTCGAACATGGTGGCGTTGATCGAAGCGGCGAAGGCGCCGGACTATCCCGCCGAAATCGTGCTGGTCGTATCGAACGTGCCCGGTGCGCAAGGGCTCGCCCGCGCAGAGCAAGCAAACATCAAAACTGCAATCGTCGATCACAATATCTACGGCACAGACCGCGAGGCGTTCGAACGCGCGCTTGACGCCAAACTTGAGGCCTGCCGCATCGATCTCGTTTGCCTCGCCGGCTTCATGCGGCTTTTGACGCCCTGGTTCGTCACGCGCTGGAGTGGCCGCATGCTCAACATCCATCCGGCGCTGTTGCCGCAGTTCAAAGGTCTCCACACGCACCGCCGTGCGCTCGAATCAGGCGTGGATCGGCACGGCGCGACCGTGCATTTCGTCGTTCCGGAGATGGACGCCGGACCGATCATCGCGCAGGACTGGGTGCCTGTCGTCGAAGGCGACACCGAAGAGACCCTCGCCCGGCGAGTGCTAGAGGTCGAGCATCGCATTTATCCACAGGCTTTGCGGCTGGTGGCCGAAGGCCGGGCCAATCTCCACGCGCGCGCCGCCGATCTGAAGGCCTGACGCCAAAACAAAACCCCCGGCGCTGGGCCGGGGGCTACAAGAACCGGATTTAATCCAAACTCCGCTTACGCAACCTTGAGATTTTCCGCCGATGTTCTGCCGCGATTGGTCACGAGCTCGTACTCGACCATTTGGCCCTCATTGAGCGTGCGCAATCCGGCGCGCTCGACGGCCGAAATGTGGACGAAAACATCTTTGTCCCCGCTCGAAGGCTTGATGAACCCGTAACCCTTGGTTGGATTAAACCACTTGACGGTGCCCTTCTGCATCGTCTGTCTCCTAAGTCGTCCCGATGTGTGCGAAGACGCCGCCGCGCCAACTGCATGTCGCGTGCAGATGCCGTGAGCCGCGCCACAAGCTAGATTTTGGAAAAAGTTCCGAAACGAACGTCGCCAAGAGTGCCCCAGCCGAACGGCCAAAATCCGATTGCACGATCAAGCAAACCGATAAATACGGCGCAAGCATGGCTGCAATGAGTTGCGCAACGCTACGCACAACGTTCGTGTGATGAAGAAAACACACACGATGTACGAGACAGATGATTCGCAAGACCAAGATCAGTGATGATGAGCATGACGGCGCAGCATCCAGTGACGCTTGCCTCAAGCTGCTTCGACATGGGCTTTCGACTTTTGCGCTTGCCGCCAAAGCCCGGCCACCGCAACGACGAGAAATGCGCCGGCGCCCGCTGCCGCCAATTCGGCGTGGTGCGAAACCTTCGCGCCGAACGCATCCGTCAAATAAATCTGGATAGCCGGATCGGTCGCCGTGACGTCGCCGGCGATCCAACCGAGCAGAGCAGAACCAGCCCAGACTAAGATCGGAAAGCGATCGAGCAGCGGGATGATCAGCGTAGCGCCCGCGATGATCAGGGGAATCGAGATGATCAACCCAATCGCGAGCAGAACAATGTCACCTTGGGCCGCTGCCGCAACGGCGATAATGTTGTCGAGGCTCATGATGATGTCGGCAACGACGACGATCCACACGGCGCGCCACAGATGTGCAACGGCCTCGACTTCGTTCCTGTCCGGATCGTCCGGAACGAGCAGCCTGGCCGCGATGTAGAACAGCATCAGACCACCAACGAGCTTAAGGTACGGCAGCAACATCAGCTCGGCGATGACGCCGCCGAAGGCGATCCGCAGGAAAATGGCGACGCTGGCGCCGATCACCATGCCCCATAATCTTTGTCGAGAAGGCAATCCGCGGCAGGCCATCGCGATGACGACGGCATTGTCGCCGGAGAGCAGGATGTTGATGAATATGATCTGCAGCACGGCGACCCAGTAGGCCGTGTGCCCGACATGGTCGAAGCTCGTTTGGAGAATTTCGCTCCAGGACGAAAGATGCAAATATTGTGTAACGGAACTCACCAGGCACCAAATCTATCGGCGTCGCGTGGCCAGATGACCAGGCGCGCCGATCAATCTAACGAGGTCGGTCGTGTGCCGGAATAGGGTCCGCCTGCGATAGGCTCTGAACTGGCCTGATCGCGCAGGCGGTCAGCCAACGATTTCATTGCCGGCAAAGAATTGCGCGATTTCCTTTTGCGCCGTGTCGGCAGCATCGGAGCCATGCACCGAATTCTCGCCGATCGACTTGGCGAGAACTTTGCGGATTGTATTCGGCTCAGCCTTGGCCGGATCCGTCGCGCCCATGAGATCGCGGTAGGCGGCTATCGCATTTTCGCCCTCGAGCACCTGGACGACGACAGGTCCCGAGATCATGAAATCGACAAGTTCGCCGAAGAACGGCCGCGCGCGATGGACCGCATAAAATGTCTCGGCCTGCTCGCGGGTCATGCGAATGCGCTTTTGCGCCACGATGCGCAATCCCGCCTTTTCGATCATCGCATTGATGGCGCCCGTCACACTGCGAGCCGTCGCGTCCGGCTTGATGATGGAAAAGGTACGCTCGATCGCCATCAAATTATCCTTTACGAATGACCGACACGGTGCAGAGCCGCGGCGGCTTATAGCGTTCACTCGTCATTCCGGCAAGCGCGTGCGCCTGTCCTATGAATGCGCGGTGAATGGACCCGCACGAGCGCGTTCAGCTTGATAAATGCGCGATAAATTTCATCCTCAGGACGAGTTCAGGCACGAACTATTACGATCTTCGCCATTGAACCTGAGAGTCAGTCAGCCTGACAAGAACAGGAACCGCCCCCGAACAAATTCGAGACCAAGGAGACTTCAAATGTTGCGCAAGACGGTGCTTGCTATTGCTGCCGCCGCTACGATTGGCGCTGCCGCGCTCGCGCCCACCAGCGCATCCGCGTGGTGGGTTGGATACCATGGCTGGCGCGGCGGCTACATCTATCGCGCCCCGGTCGTGTACGGTCCGCGTTACGGCGGCTGCATGGTGCGGCGCTGGATGTATACGCCTTACGGAGTCGTGCTGCGCTGGGTCAATCGCTGCTACTAGGGTGGGCGGATTTGACATTCGCTAGCCACCCAGCCGTGAATCGGCGATGCGAATGTTAGAATTGGACCACTCGGCCGATTGGAATTTCGCCGGACGGTGCGCCCCGGCTTCCTGAAATCGGGGCGTTCGCATACCGCGGAATATCACCATCGTTGCAGCTAACGGGCTCGGGGCCTAGCCGTTCTTCACCGGCGGTTTGGCGGACTTGCCGGGCTTTTTCTTCACCGTCTCGGGCGCGGGCGGCGTTGCGACGCGGTCCATTTCCATGAGGCGACCGCGCTCGAACCGGTAGATGCCGGCCCGCGGACCATCGCTGAATGTCAAAACTGCGGTGCGATCGCCATTTGGATTTTTGCCGAGTTGGACGGCGGACGGTTGTCCAGCGCGATAGACCACGTCGCATTCGCTCATGCCGAGTGCCACACCGCCGCCGAGCAAGGAGGATGGGTCGGGCGCGACGGCGGGCTCTCCACCGGGACTATTCGACGCGGCAGGCGATTGCGGCGCTACCGCGGGCGGTGGACAAGCCCCGCTCGCATTGACCAGGTCGTTCGCTGTGATCGGCCGATCCTGCCTCGCCTCCTGGAGATCGGAGAACGTATAACCGGCGTTGCGTCCGAATAAATCGGCGGGATGTGAGAACCAGCCCGCAGAGTCGCTATCGGCCTTGGAGCAGCCAGACAGCGCCGCGGCCATCAACAACGCCACTACCGCGCCGCAACGATATGGTCCAACGTGCTGCACCCCGGGCGTCCCCTTAAGGCTTCTTAGATAAACATGCGCCAGTTTGTGTTGCGATCATGGCGTCGAGAACGGCGCCATGCTAGCGAATATATTGTGCCGTTCGCCGCCAACCGGGATGCTATCGCAAGATCAGTAAATAAGCAAAAATCATCGCTGTGTCAGCAGGTTGGACATGCCTCCGGGCTACCGCGCGGCCCCGCGCATGGCCGATGCGCCGGCATCGCGCTGTGACCGCCGTCACGGATTCTTCAGCAGCGGGACGCGACACTTAAACTCAGTAGCGTCCACGTGCTCACGCCGCGGACAACGGGGCAAAGCCGCCTCGTAATCCAGGGGAACAATCGATGCACCTGCAATTCGTCGGCTGTGGCGACGCCTTTGGATCCGGTGGTCGATTCAACACATGCTTCCATCTCGTCGGGAAGAAGCTCAATGTCCTCATCGATTGCGGCGCGACGTCCCTCGTTTCAATGAACAAGCTTGCAATCAACCGCAATGCCATCGACGTCATATTCATCTCGCATTTCCACGCCGATCATTTTTCCGGTCTGCCGTTCTTTATTCTCGAGGCCAACTACGTTCTCAAACGTGAGCGTAGGCTGACGATTGCCGGACCGCCCGGCCTCAAATCGCGCTTTGCGGAAATGATGGAAGCCGGCTTCGCCGGCACGAATGGACTCGAACTGCAATTTCCGTTGACGCTCAGAGAGTTCGATGTCGGCCAGCGCAGCGAGCTCGGTCATGTCAAGGTGACGCCATACCATGTCGTGCATGACGATCGCGCCGGGCCCTGTCTCGGGTTCCGTTTCGAAGCCGAAGGCAAGGTGATCGGTTTCTCAGGCGATACCGAATGGACCGAGACGCTCATCGACATCGGCCGCAACGCCGATCTCTTCATCTGCGAGTCCTACACACGCGATAAACCGATCAGGACGCACATGGCGCTGCGATCGCTCGAAAAGCACCTTCATCAGATAATGCCGAAGCGATTGGTGCTGACCCACATGAGCGACGACATGTTAGCACGACGTGCCGAAATTCCCTACGAGACCGCCGAAGACGGAATGGTCGTTGAATTCTGAAAGGCGCAACGAGCCGAGCCGGTTTATTGAGCAAGCGCGGCTTCGATCGCGGCAAGCGCGGCATCGGCCTTCGACGCGTCGGGCCCGCCGGCTTGCGCCATATCGGGCCGGCCACCACCGCCTTTGCCACCGAGTGCTTCCGCACCCTTGCGCACAAGATCGACCGCATTGAAGCGCTCGACCAGATCGTTGGTGACGCCGACGACGATACCGGCCTTACCGTCGCCGGTGACGCCGACAATGGCGACGACCCCGGAGCCGACTTTCTTTTTGCCTTCGTCGGCGAGGCTGCGCAGGTCCTTGAGGTCGATGCCCTCGACGGCACGCGCCATAAGCTTGATGTCGCCGACGACGCGCACGCCGTCGGCGCCGTCGCTCTTGCCGCCGCCCATACCGCCACCCATGGCGAGCTTTTTCTTGACTTCAGACAGATCGCGTTCCAGGCGCTTGCGCTCGTCGAGCAGGGCGGCGACGCGGTTCGGCATCTCGTCAATCGGCACGCGCAGTTCCGACGCGGTGGCCTTGGCGAGGCGCGAAAGATGGTTGGCATTGGCGCGTGCCGCGTTCGCAGTGAGCGCCTCGATGCGCCGAACGCCGGACCCGACGGCGGATTCCCCGACCACTGAGATAAGGCCGATGTCACCGGTGCGCTGAACGTGCGTGCCGCCGCATAGTTCAACCGACCAGCCCATCGTGTTGCCGCCGCCGGACGTTGCAGGATTCTCACCCATCGCGACGACGCGGACCTCATCACCGTATTTTTCGCCAAACAAGGCGCGGGCCCCCGATGCAATGGCGTCATCGCGGCTCAGCAGCCGGGTGATGACCGGCGCATTCTGCAGCACAATGTCGTTCGCAATGTCTTCGACGCGTTCGATCTCGTCGGCGCTCATGGGCTTCGGATGCGAAAAATCGAAGCGCAGGCGATCGGACGCCACCAGCGAGCCCTTTTGCGCAACGTGGTCGCCGAGGACCTGGCGAAGCGCTTCATGGAGCAGATGCGTGGCAGAGTGATTTTTGCGGATTGCCCCGCGCCGCTTGTGGTCAACCTCGAGAGCGAGCGCCGCGCCGGGCTTTAGCGTGCCCTCCTCCACCGAGCCCAGGTGCACGAAGACATCGCCAGCGTGCTTCTTCGTGTCGGTCACCCGGAAACGTACGCCCTCGCCCGTCATCGATCCGATGTCGCCGACCTGGCCGCCGGATTCTCCATAGAATGGCGTCTGGTTGAGAACGATGGCGCCCGTCTCGCCCTTCTTGAGAGACGCCACTTCTTTTCCGTCGCGAACGAGCGCGGCGACGACGCCTTCGGCGCTTTCAGTTTCGTAGCCAAGGAATTCAGTCGGTCCGAGCTTTTCACGCAGCGTGAACCACACGGCCTCGTCGGCAGCTTCGCCTGACCCCGCCCACGACGCGCGAGCCTTTTCACGCTGCCGTTCCATGGCATCGGTGAACGATGCGATATCGACGCCAATTCCGCGCGGCTTGAGCGCGTCTTGTGTCAGATCGAGCGGAAAGCCGTACGTGTCGTAGAGCGTGAAAGCAGTCACTCCATCGAACATATCGCCCTTCTTGAGCGATTTGCTGGCCTCGTCGAGGATCGCAAGACCCCGTACGAGCGTGGCGCGAAAGCGCGTCTCCTCGAGCTTGAGCGTCTCGGTGATCAGCGCGTTGGCGCGGTGCAGTTCGGGATAGGCAAGCCCCATCTCGCGCACCAACACCGGCACCAGCCGCCACATCAGCGGCTCCTTGGCGCCAAGAAGTTCGGCGTGGCGCATGGCGCGGCGCATGATCCGGCGCAGCACGTAGCCGCGGCCCTCGTTCGATGGCAGCACACCGTCGGCGATCAGAAAGGACGAAGCGCGCAGATGATCGGCAATGACGCGGTGCGAGGCCTTGCGCTCGCCATCGGGATCGACACCGGTGAGGTCGGCGACGGCTTCGATGAGCGCGCCAAACAAGTCGATCTTGTAATTGTCATGTGTGCCTTGCAGCACCGCGGCAATGCGCTCAAGCCCCATGCCGGTATCGATCGATGGCCGCGGCAGGTCGACCCGCTGGCCGGCCCCAATCTGCTCGTACTGCATAAACACGAGGTTCCAGATTTCGACGAAACGATCGCCGTCGGCGTCCAGACTGCCCGGTGGTCCGCCGGGGATATGCTCGCCGTGGTCGTAGAATATCTCCGAGCAAGGACCGCAGGGACCCGTATCGCCCATGGCCCAGAAATTATCCGAGCCGGCGATGCGAATGATCTTGCGGTCCGGGAAACCACTGATCTTCTTCCAGAGCCTGAAGGCTTCGTCATCATCGATGTAGACGGTGACCGTCAGCCGATCGGCCGGCACGCCGAATTCCTTGGTGATCAGATTCCAGGCCAGCTCGATGGCGCGCTCCTTGAAGTAGTCGCCGAACGAGAAGTTGCCGAGCATCTCGAAAAATGTGTGGTGACGCGCGGTATAGCCGACGTTGTCGAGATCGTTGTGCTTGCCGCCGGCGCGGACGCACTTCTGGGAGGACGCCGCTCGCGTATAGGGGCGCTTCTCCAGGCCGGTGAAGAGGTTCTTGAACTGCACCATGCCGGCGTTGGTAAACATCAACGTCGGGTCGTTGCGCGGCACGAGCGGCGAGCTCGGCACCACCTCATGTCCTTCGCGCTGAAAAAAGCCGAGAAAATTCGACCGAATGTCGTTGACGCCGCTCATCTTGGTGCAACTCTCTAATGGGACTGCGCTTTCCTGTCCAGGAAAGCCGCGATTGAAGTGGCCCGCTAAAGCATATAAGCGCTCTTGGCCTATCGCGCTCTCCACAGAGAAATCATCATGAATGATCAAGCTCACACCGCCGCCCACACGTTCCAGGAGCGGCTGCGGCAAGGCCGATTCGTGATGACCGCCGAATTGGCCCCTCCGGTATCCTGCGATCCGGGGGATGTGCGGCTGAAGGCTGAGGCATTGAAGGGGCTGGCCGACGCCGTGAACGTCACCGATGGCGCCGGCGCTCGCGCCCATATGAGCGCCCTTGCGGCGTCCGCCATCCTTCTCCACGTCGGGGTCGAACCGATCCTGCAGATCACCTGCCGCGACAAGAACCGCATCGCGCTCCAGAGCGAAATGATGGGCGCCGCCGCCCTCGGTATTCGCAACCTTCTCCTTCTCACTGGCGACGATCCGAAGGCCGGCGACCAGCCTGATACCAAGCCGGTGTTCGACATCGATTCGAAGACGCTGATCGAAACCGCGCGGCGTCTGCGCGATGAAGGGACACTGCCGACCGGCCGCAAAGTCACCGGCAAGGCGGCGTTCTTCCTTGGCGCCGCCGACGTGCCGATCGATCCGCCCGCGGGCTGGCAGCCGAGTTCACTGCTCGGCAAGATCAAATCCGGGGCGCAATTTGCGCAGACCCAGTTCTGCATGGATGCCGGCATTGTGCGCCGCTACGTCGGCGCGCTCGAACAGGCCGGCGTCACGAAGGAGCTTGCCATCCTGATCGGGGTCAATCCGCTGCGTTCGGCCAAGTCGGCGCAATGGATGAAAAGCCACCTGTTCGGCACCATCATCCCTGACGCTTTCGTCGCACGGATGGAGAACGCGGACGACCCGGCCCACGAGGGCGTGCGTATCTGCGTCGAATTGATCGAGGAACTCGCCACCATTTCCGGCGTCGCCGGCGTCCACATCATGGCACCGGGCAACGACGCCGCTATTCCGAAAGTCATCGCCGCGGCACGGGGAAAAGTCCTAAGAGCAGCCGTCTGATCCTCGAACGGCGCAAGCTCAGGCCGATCCGCGTACGCGATCAATCAACGCGTCGGCGTTTGCCGGGAGCACGTCGCCACGCCAGGCGACATGGCCGTCTGGCCGCACCAGCACCATGCGTCGCTCATAGAGCGCCATGGTCTCCGGCTCGTCGAGATCAACGATGGACGAGCGGAACTCCGCGTGCCGTAGCGGCTCGCTCGAGCACCGCAGTGTCGGCGCCGTCAAAGCGCATGAGCACAAAACCTCGGCCGAAAAGATCGAGCGTCGAGCGGCCGTCGCGAAACCACGCATGCGGCGCACGACTGCCCGGACGCGCCGAGGGGACAAACGTCTCCGGGTCGTCGGGCAGCGGCGCCGTATCATCGGGAACGCAGATCGGAGAAGAGCCGTAGCGATATCCGAGTTGCAGCCCGGCAGTCCGAAACATGCGGCCGACGTCGCGGGTCAGGCTTTCCCCGAGGCGATGCCGCAGCTGCCGCCCGCTCTCGGAATCGTCTTCGATCGCCGCCATGCCGCCGGCGAATTCGCCGTGCGCGAGATAAAACTCGGCCGCCATGCTCACGTTGCGCAGACCGATCGGCCGCCGTTCGCTGTCGTAAGATGCCAACAGTTTCGAACCGCCCCACCCTGCCAGTGCCGCGGCAAGCTTCCAGCCGAGATCCACCGCGTCGCCGATGCCGGTATTCATGCCGAGCGCGCCGGTGGGTGAGAGCTGATGCACCGCGTCGCCGGCGAGAAAGACGCGCCCCTGAGAATAGCGGTCGGCGACGACGCTACGGCGCGTCCAGATGCTGACGCCCTTCCACTCCACATCGATCGGCCGGCCCACAGCCCGCTGCAGCAACGCGGCGCGATCGATGCTGTCGGGCGTTTGCTTACCGTCGGTATCGAGCACCATCAGGCGCCACAAACCGTCGGCCGGATCGATCACGCGAATGTTGGCCCACAGCCCATCGCGGTCGATTGCCAAAAAGAACACGCCCGCTTCCCGGCCGCAGCGCGCCAGCAAATCCGGCGCGCGAAAGAACAGATGCACGGGATGGCCGAGAATGCCCTCGCCGTTCAATCCGATTCCCATGGCGTCGCGGATCGCGCTGGTGGCGCCATCGCAGCCGACAAGGTATTGCGCGTGAACTGTTTCACGCCGACCGGTTGCGAGATCGCACAACTCGGCAGTCACGCCTTCATCGGTGGCATCGAATGACTCGAGCGACGTTCGATGCCGCAAGGTGACGGTCGGCTGCTTTTGCGCGAAAGACCGCAAGATCGGATCGAACCACAATTGCGAGCAAATCTGCAGCCGTTCCGGACTGTAGCCTTCGACCTTTTGCAGCGCCCGCGGCAGCCGCCGCATGCGCGCCAGTTCATGGCCGCTCAGACTGGTGACGAATGCCACGTCGAGCGAATAATCCACAGGGAAAGGACAATTGCGGACCGCATCCGCAATTCCCCACCGCCTGCAGAACTCCATGGTGCGGACGTTGACCTCGTTCATCTTGGGCGTCGAGATCGTACCGTCGGTCCGTTCCACGAGTTCACAATGGACCCCGCGCCAGCCGAGTTCGGCGGCCAGTGCCAGGCCGACCGGCCCGCCGCCAACGATAAGAACAGGGACTTGCCGCCCCGGCGCCGTGGGATGACTGGAATTGGACATGCTGAAAGCCGAATTTGGTCGAACTTGTTTTCAGTCGATCTTGATGTGGGCTGCGCCACTGACTTCGACCCATTTTTGATGTTGGGCGGCGATGAACGTGGCGAAATCCGCCGGTGCATTCGCCAAGGTCGCGGCCGCGAACAGAAGCGCATCGCGTTTCGTCATCGTACTCGTTGCCTCCCGAATTTTTGTTGCACCTCAATAGCCGACCGGCCCCAACTTCGCCAGCCACCGAGGAAGATCCTCATCGCCTGGTTCGGCTTGCAAAATTGTATCGCGGCATTTGCCGTGAAATACTGAGGCTGGGCGGCGCCACCAATCCGCCACCGGGAGGAAGACGTGATGAACGCCGACATGATGGCGATCCATAACCTTTCGTGCCGCCGAGCCAGCGCGGTCCTGCCGGCGCTCGCTGCTGCGGCAATTCTCCTTCTTCCTGCCGCACCGACATCGGCGCAGGAGATGATCAATCCCAAGAACCCGCGGCCGGTCGTGCAGGAGCAAGTCGCGCCCGATCTTTATTTTCTGTTCGACTACGACTCGTCCAATGCCGGTTTCCTCGTTACCGACGAGGGCGTGCTGGTGGTGGATACGCGGCAGCATCCGCGCGACGGCCAGGACCTCATCGACCGTATCCGCAAGATCACCGACAAACCGATCAAGTGGGTCATCAACACCCATTTTCACGGCGACCATCACCTCGGCAACCCGGCCTTCAAGGCGATCGGCGCGACCATCGTGGCGCAGCGCGAGACTGCCGCGTTGATGGAGAAAACGTTCAGCAAGGAAATCGCCCGCCGCGGCAAATTCTTCGAGAGCCGCAATTACGATCCCAAAGAGGTCAAGCTTGTGCTGCCCGACGTGACTTTCGACAACGAAATCACCATCCGGCTCGGCGGCAAGGACATTCGCGTCTTCTATCTCGGCCCGGGACAAAATCCGGGCGATACATTCGTGTTGTTTCCGCACGATCACGCGATTTACACGCCAGGCGCGTTTGCTCAACGCAGCTGGGCGAATACGGCATTCACGCCTTCGGTCGATAGCTGGATCGCGCTCTTGAACAAAGTCGCCGCCATGGACGACGTCGACAAGGTGTTGCCGGCCCACGGCGACGTGGCCACCCGCGCCGACGTCGCCGAGATGGCAAAATTTCTGTCCGACGAATATGCCGGCGTCAAGGATGCGATCGCCAAAGGCATGAGCGAGGACGACGCGGCGAAGACGCTGCTGTTCCCGCAATACAAGGACTATCGAAACTACCGCGTGCGCGAACACGATATCCGATCGCTTTACGAGCTGATCAAGACCGGCAAGTCGAAGTATCTGGAATAGCTTAGACGGGCTTTTCCACCGTGCGAATATCGACCTCCGATTTCAGCGTGCGGTGCACCGGACACTTGTCGGCGATTTCCATCAGCCGGGCGCGCTGTTCGGCGTCGAGATCGCCTTCGAGCGTAATCGCGCGCTCGATGCGATCGATCATGCCCTCCTTGGTTTCGCATTCGGCACAATCAGTGGCGTGAATCTTTTCGTGCCGCAGGCGGACCTGCACTCGTTTGAGCGGAAGCTGCTTGCGATCGGCATAAAGCCGCAAGGTCATCGCCGTACAGGCGCCAAGCGATGCCAGCAACAGATCATAGGGGCCCGGACCGCTGTCGAGGCCGCCGGCCTTCACCGGTTCGTCGGCGAGAAAATGGTGGGCACCAGAGATAACCTCCTGTTGGAACTGGCCGCGCCGCGTTTCGCGCACGAGAACGGTGCCCGGCATGGTTTCGGCAGGCTGTATATCGGCCGCCATGTCGAGGTAGCGCTCGGCCCAAGCCGCGATCACGCGCGCCACATAAGCTGCGTCACCGGAGCGGCTGAGCAGATGATCGGCGCCGGCAAGCGAGATGAAGCTCTTGGGATGTTTGGCCGACGTGAAGATGTGGCTGGCGCTGTCGATACCGACCGTATCATCGGTCGGCGAGTGGAAAACAAGAAGCGCTTTGCGCAGCCTCGCAATGTGTTCGGTCAGCCGCTGCTTGCCGACGTCTTCCAGGAAGGCGCGGCGAATGCGGAACGGCCGCCCGGCAAGCGACACTTCGACCTCGCCCTGGGCATGAATGTCGGCGACGCGATGACCGAACAGCCCGGCGACGTGCGCCGGATCGCTCGGCGCGGCAATTGTCACCACGGCGCGTGCCTCGGCGATCCGGTGCGCGGCAGCGAGCACCGCTGCGCCGCCGAGACTATGGCCGATCAGGATCGCGGGCGGTGAAAGCGTGCTCCGCAGGTGATCGGCGGCCGCCACCAGGTCGTCGACATTTGAGGAGAAGGTCGTGTTGGCAAATTCGCCTTCGCTGGCGCCGAGCCCGGTGAAATCGAAGCGCAGCACCGCGATGCCGTGAAGCTTCAAGCCCTCGGCGATGTGACGCGCCGCCCGGTTGCTCTTGCCGCAGGTGAAGCAATGCGCAAACAGCGCGACCGCGCGCGTCGGGCCATCCGGCTTATCGAGCAGCGCCGCAAGCTGTTGGCCCTGGGCGTTGTGAAAATCGAATCTCTCCGCTGGCATGGGCGCCTCCTTGGCTCCCCCTAAGATAAGTCGGTTTCCCAGAAGCCGCGCAGCACTCAGCCACGCCGCGTGACGGAAAATAAGAAGGGCCGCCCTTGCGGACAGCCCTTCCATTGTCAGGCCGTGGCCCGGTTGCGCAGGCGATCGTCTGCCTTACGCGCGTGAGCCCGGTGGCGGATTAGACCACCTAGGCGAGGACCCCGGTAGAGGCCAAGAAAGAGGCCAGGATCCAGTTCACGAATGCCGGCGACCGCGGCGATAGACAATGAGACACTGGATCACCTCCTTTCGGTTGTTAACGATGGTCCCAATATAGAGCCGCAGCGGCGATTCGGAAGATGCACTTGTGCAACACCCCCTCCCGATCGGCTTGCAGGCGCTTGATCCCTATAACGTTATGCGTTATAGATCGCCATGATCGTCGGCTTCCGCGATGCCGAGACCGAAAAGATCTGGAACGGCTTGCGCAGCCGCAAGTTGCCGTCGGAAATCCAAGCTGGGGCATTGCGCAAGCTGCGTCTTATCAACGCCGCCAAGCCCGTGGACGATTTACGCGTGCCGCCAGGCAACCGCCTCGAAGCATTGAGAGGCGATCGGGTGGGCCAATGGAGCATCCGCATCAACGACCAGTGGCGCATTTGCTTTCGCTGGACCGAAGGAGGCGCAGACGATGTCGAGATCGTCGACTACCACGACTGAGCTTTTGCCCAACCCGCATGCGGGCGAAATTTTGCTGGAAGAATTTCTCAAGCCGATGGCGTTGTCGCAAACCGCACTCGCCCGCGCCATTGGTGTGCCGCCACGGCGCATCAACGAGATCGTGCTCGGCAAGCGCGCCGTCACCGCGGATACCGACCTGCGGCTCGCGCGCTACTTTGGCGTAAGCGATGGATTTTTTCTGCAATTGCAGACTGACCACGATTTGATGGCGCGGCGCCGTCAGATCGGGGACAAGCTCAAGGCGATCAAGCCAAGGCGGAAGGCGGCGTAGTCAACCTCGCGACGAATAGCGTGCGCTGGAGGCGAAGTGGCGCAACCGGCATGCGGCAATGAAGTTCGCGCTTTAGCAAGATATCGTGAAATTGTGTCTCCAAGCTCCCGCATCCGTGATCCAAACCGTCCAGCGTTAGCGGGTACAGACCGCCGCCTTAAACGAAGGCTCGCGCTCCCGGCTTCCTAATCCGCCCGGCACTCAGGAGCACGCCAGAGTTGACGAGGAATCAAGCTAGGAATAAAAGCACAAAACACCGCTTACGGACGGCAGCGACTACTTTATCTCAGCATCCGAAGTCTGGGTGCTAAAGAAAGAGAAAAAGCCGGAGTTAGGCACGATGCGCATCTTTCCGCCCAAAATCGACATCGCCGATGACGAAGGGTTTCTGCCTGAAAAGGACATTTTCAAAAGAGCGGAGTTCGGCGACGGACTGGCAAATCTGGTTGCTGTCATCGAAGACCCGATGGTCATCGCACTCGACGGCCAGTGGGGCAGCGGCAAGACGACATTTATCAAAATGTGGGCAGGCCTTCTTCGAAAGAAGGGACACCCGGTAATTTATTTTGATGCCTTTGCGAACGACTATATCGATGACGCGTTTTTAGCGATTGCTGGCGAGGTTGTGTCGCTATCGCAAAAAAGCAAAAGTGCAAGCACTCCAGCCCATAAGAAGTTTCTCAAAGGAGCCGCCCGCGCCGGCCGCGCGATTCTTCGAAGCGGGGCTAAGATTGGGGTCAAGGCGGCAACTCTTGGCGTTTTGGATGCGGCTGACCTCGAAGATCTAAAATCCGTAGCAGATGATATTGCGGACGAAGTCAGCGCAAAATCCGATGAGTACATCAAAGCACTACTTTCGCGACACGGGAATGAGAAAAGAAGTATTGAAGGCTTTCGAAAGGCTCTGTCAGAGCTGGTGATGACGCTGAGTGGGAAACTCCGTGCAGCCGGAACGAATGATTTGGATTATCTCCCACTCATTTTTATCGTCGACGAACTTGATCGCTGCAAACCACCATTCGCACTCGATCTACTTGAGAAGATCAAGCATGTTTTTTCGGTCTCTGGCGTTCACTTTGTTTTGGTCACGCACTTGGCCCAATTGGAAAGTTACGTGCACCTGAGCTATGGCAGCAACATTGACGCACGAACATATCTTCAGAAATTCTATAACTTAATTGTCCATTTGCCCGGTGATGCAAAATACGATCACGAGCGTGTCTCACGAAAGTTTATTGAGCATCTTCGGCAACATCTTGCTCTCGACCATGAGGCCCTTGGTTTTATTGATTCAGTTGCACGTGCGCGAGGGCTTTCTTTACGCTCATTGGAGAAAATTCTCTCCTATATGTCACTCGCAATTGCATTTACTACCAGCAAAAAGATGAGATATTTTCGACCACCTCCAATTCTAGCTGGCTTATGCGTACTCAAGGCGCTTGAGCCAGAATTATTTCAAAAGGCAAAATCGAATTTGCTGAGCTTAGACGAGGCCTTGACGGCTTTTCAGCTTTCGCGGCGGCCCGATAGCAACGAACGAGAATGGGCGCTGAAATGGTGGCAATACGCGCTCGATGGAGATCTGGATTTGCGAACTGCCGAGTGGCAACAGTTCCAAAGTGGAATTCGCGGCTATTTCAACGTTGATCGAGAAGATATGATCAGGTTCGTGGCTAATGGTGTAGTCGACCGAATGCAAATTCCCGAGAGCTAAACCCTTAGTCTTCATCTCCCCAGCTCCCGCATCGCCGCGTCAAGGCCCCCCAGCGTCAGCGGATACATCCGCCCGCCCATGAGCTGGCGCATCAGGCGGATCGAGGCCGTGGTTTCCCATTCGCGCTCGGGGATCGGGTTGAGCCAGACGCACGATAGATAGGTGGCCGTCACGCGCTGCATCCAGACCTGGCCTGCCTCCTCGTTGAAATGCTCGACCGAGCCGCCGGGCGAGACGATCTCATAAGGCGACATCGACGCATCGCCGACGAAGATCACCTTATAGTCGTGCGGATAGGTGTGCAGCACGTCGAAAGTCGGCGTCGTTTCGGTCCAGCGCCGCCGGTTCTCCTTCCACACTTTCTCATAGAGACAATTGTGGAAGTAGAGATGCACCATGTGCTTGAACTCGGTCTTGGCCGCCGAGAACAATTCCTCCGTGGTTTTGACGTGCCAGTCCATCGAGCCGCCGATGTCGAAGAACAGCAGCACCTTGATGGTATTGTGCCGCTCCGGCCGCATCATGATGTCGAGATAGCCCTTGTGCGCCGTACCCTTGACGGTGCCGTCGAGATCGAGTTCGTCCGGGGCGCCGGTACGCGCGAACTTGCGCAGCCGGCGCAGCGCGAGCTTGATGTTGCGCGTGCCGAGTTCGACGTCGCCGGCGAGATCCTTGAACTCGCGCTTGTCCCACACCTTCACGGCACGGAAATTGCGGTTTGCGTCCTGGCCGATGCGTACGCCTTCGGGATTGTAGCCGTAGGCGCCGAACGGCGAGGTACCGCCGGTGCCGATCCATTTCTTGCCGCCCTGGTGGCGGCCCTTCTGCTCGGCGAGCCGCTGGCGCAGCGTCTCCAGCAGCTTGTCGAGGCCGCCCATCGCCTCGATGAGTTTCTTTTCCTCTTCCGTGAGGTGTTTTTCGGTGAGTTTCTTCAGCCACTCGATCGGGATTTCCGCGGAGAGCGCCTGCTCGACACTTTCGAGGCCATTGAACACATGGCCGAAGACGCGATCGAACGTGTCGAGATTGCGTTCGTCCTTCACCAGAGCGGCGCGCGACAGGTAATAAAAGAACTCGACCCGCCGATCGGCCAAATCCCGCTCCATGGCTTCGATGAGCGTGAGATACTCGCGCAGCGTCACCGGCAGACCGGCCGCCTTAAGTTCGTGGAAAAAGGAGACGAACATGCCTCAGCATTCGCCGTCGGCATTGTGCCGTCAAGCACTCGCTGCCGCCAATCGGTGCGCCCTCTGTGTGACTGCACCGAAAGCCGCCGATGAGCAACGACACGACTCAGTTTCTCGAAGTTGTCCCTCGGCTCCTCCTCGCCGTGTTCTTCGCAGTCCTGCTGGTCCAGAAGTTTCTCAACCGCAACATGCCACGGGTTGGCGGCAAGATCGGGGGCAAGATCGGCAGCAAGATCGGCGGCGGCGCGGCGCCGCCCAGTCTGCCGATTCCCGAAGGATTCTCGCGCATCGATTGCCGCGAGATCACGGTCTTTGGCGCCCCGCGCGATGCCGGGCGCTATCCCAACCTGAAAACCTACTTGCGCGAGGGCGCCGTGGCTCGGGCCGGGCTGGTGCACATCTATCGCGTCGCGGCCTGCAATACGCGGATCGAAATTTCGACCGAGCCTGCGGATTACGATCGTATCGACGCCACCGAAGCGCTTGCGTTGCTGCGCGAACTGCCCGATCCGCGCCTTGTCCGCCGGCTGCATCTGAGCGACGTGGCGTCTTTCCTCGATCCGTGGGTGCGCAAGGTCACCGGACAGGACGTGTTTCTGCTCGGCAACGCGACCAATAGCGGCATCATCGTGCTCTACTTGCCGGATCGCCGCTTCGGTCGGACGGTCGGCCTCACGCTGCTGCATGAATGGCTGCACCTCGTCGCCTTCAAATCGGCCCGGCACGTCCGCCGCTTCCAACGCGCCAACGCGATCGAGCCGCTTGCGCCGGTGGCGATCGAACCGGTGTCGTTCGGCGACCCGAAGACCGCGACCTACGAGGCGTGGTCCGAGCTTGGCGAGAAGCTCTTCGGCTATGACGAAACCATCGCCCGGCAGGCGGCGCTCGACGCACCGGTTCACGCCATGATCCTGTGGCGGCGGATCGAGAGGATCATGCGCAAAGCGCCGAAGCGGTTGCGCAGTACCCGACTCGCCGAATTCGAAACGCGCGCGACCTTCATGGATCGCGCAGTCGCGCCAAGGGCGCGTGCGGCGCGCAGACGCCGGCGCCCGTGGTCGAGATTGTGGCGATCACGTTGAGTTGTCCGCCATGCCGGCGCGGCGGCATGGCGGCTTGCGGGCGATCAGCCGCAAGGAATTGTCAGTGGATTTTTGAAAGATATATCTTGCGCTACATCTCACAGAGAGCTATCTAGAGAGCTATCGAAAGATATATCTTTCATCAATGGAGAACAGAAATATGCATGGACACTACGAATCTCGAGGCGAATCCCATGGAGGCAGGTGGGCGGCAGGCCGCCATCGCCGCCGCTTCGGCGGGTTCGGTTTCGGCGGCCGGGGCGGGCCAGGAATGGACGGACGGGACGCTGACGATCTGATGCGTGCCCGGCGCATGCTGGCGCAGGGCGATCTGCGGCTCGTCGCGCTTTCCTTCATCGCCGAGGCGCCACGCCACGGCTACGAGATCATCAAGCTCGTCGAGGAAAAGACCGCGGACTGGTATAGCCCGAGCCCCGGCATCGTCTATCCGACGCTCACCTATCTGGAGGAAGCGGGCTATGTCACCGCCTCAACCGAAGGCAGCAAAAAGCTCTACACGATCACCGACGAGGGCCGCGCTTACCTCGATGCCAATCGCGAGCTTGTGAATGTGGTGCTTGACCGACTGACGGCGCTCGGCGAACGCGTGAACCGCTGGCGCCGCACCGCGCGCGGCGAGCGTGGCCAGCACCGCAATCTGCCACCGCTTGTCGAGGCTGCGCTGGATCACGTGCGCGAAACGGTCGGCAAGCGTCTCGAAGGAGACGCAGAGGCCGAGTCGCACCTCGTTGAAATCCTGGCGCGGGCGGCAGCCGAATTGCAGCGCAGGTAAAGGCCGGTTTCAGGCGGCGCGACGAGCGGCCTGTTCCGCCGAGGACGCAAAAGCGTCCGGTGTGTGCACATGCTCGGGCCGGATGCCGAGACCGACCAGGCGCGCCGGCAGGCGCTGCAGGATCGGGAACCTTGCGAGCAGCTTGACCAAGAGCGGCGGCTTCGGCCGTCGCTCGCTTGCCAACACGCGGCTGATCACGCGCTTCTGGATGTTGAGCTGCAGCCATTGCGTGAAGCGCACCGGCAATGTGCGGCGTTCTTCAATGGCGTGAAGGTCGTCGTCCGTCACGGCGCGCTTCTTGAGCGGGACCGCGAGCCGGTTGGCCGCAGCGACGGCGTCCTGCACGGCGAGATTGATGCCGACGCCGCCGATCGGCGACATCGCATGCGCGGCGTCGCCGATGCAAATAAGACCAGGCCGCCACCACTTCCGCAATCGGTCGACCGTGACGCTGAGAAGCTTGACGTCATCCCAACTTTTCAACTCTCCGACACGATCGGCGAGAAACGGCGACATCCACACGAGCCGCTCGCGGAACGCGTCGAGGCCCTCCGCCTTGACGCGATCGATGCCGCCCTTGGGAATGACGTAGGCGCACTGCCAGTAATCACCGCGGTCGAGCATGACCATCATCTTGCCGGCCTCGACGTGGCCGAAGGCGTCGGATTCGTCGCTGTTCTTGCGGGTCACGCGAAACCACAGCACATCCATCGGTGCTCCGTAATCTTCGCTGACGAAACCGGCCCTGTCGCGCACCGTCGAGTGGCGCCCATCACAGCCGACGACAAGGTCAGCGCGGATGGTAAGCGTGCCATCCGGAGTTTTGGCGCGCAGCCCGACAACGCGCCCGCCCTCCTCGATCAGGTCGGTCGCTTCGGTCTTCATGTGCAGATCAAATGTCTTGTAGCGCTTGCCTTGAGCCGCGAGAAAATTCAGAAAATCCCATTGCGGCATCAGCGCGATATATTTGCAATGGGTCGGCAGATGGGTGAAATCCCCGATCTGGATACGCTCGCTTCCGATCTGAGCGCCCAGCCGTTCGATCTTCTGATGCGGTTGCTTGAGGAATTCGTCGAGCAGGCCGAGCTCGTACATGAGCTCGAGCGTCGAGGGATGAACGGTATCGCCGCGAAAGTCGCGCAGAAAGTCGGCGTGCTTCTCCAGCACCGCCACCTCGACCCCGGCCCGCGCCAGAAGAAAGCCGAGCATCATCCCGGCGGGTCCGCCGCCGACGACGCAGCATCGTGTGTTAATCGATAAATCCGCCATGATGAACAACTCCGCATCCCAACGCCTTGCGACAAGGGGCGGGAAGGTTCAATCTGACGCCGACTGTCTTACGGTTTAGTTGAAACCTTGCGGTTTAGTTGAAACGTGGCATGCCGTCGACGGGTTCCGGGCCCGGTCCAGCGCGCGAAGCCCTTGAAAGGCAATGGGAGGCCAGAATGTTTTCCAAGATCAATCACGTCGCCATGGTCAGCGAGCACTACGCCAAATGCGCCCTATTCTACCAGGCGGTGTTTGGCATGCGCACGTCGGATTCGACGCGACCGGGCCGCGCGATCACCGTGGGCGACGGCTACGTTGGCCTCAATATCAATCCGAAAAAGGCCGGGCGTGCCGCCGGCCTCGACCATTTCGGCATCGAGGTCGAGGACATCGAAACGGCGTTCGATCGGCTACGCAAGAATTATCCGAGCGTGAAGTGGCTGAAGCGCCCCTCGAACCGGCCGTTTGCCGGAATTTCGACCCATGACCCGGACGGCAACATGTTCGATCTGTCGCAGAAGAACATGTCGAACCGGACGTCGGTCTATCGCGATCAGGAAGGCAACGGCAAGATCAACCCGCGCCACATCAGTCACGTGGCGCTGCGCACGATGCGGCCGGACGAGATGGCCGAATTCTATCGCGGCGTGTTCGAACTGGCTCCGGCCAACAAGGCGGCGGGCGACCGCAACCATTATCTGACGGACGGCCACATGACGCTCGTCATCATGCCCTGGGACATCACCGACTATGAGGGCACCGGCATCGTCACCGCCGGCATGGACCATATCGGCTTCAAGGTTGAAAGCGTCGAAAAGCTGAAGGAGGATGTCGATCGCATCGCCGGCGACAATCCGCTTCTCGCGCCCGCACCCCTCGGCGCCGGCGCGGAAGGCATGAAGCTTCTCGAATTGTTCCGCCGTTCATGCCCGCTCGGCCAGCACCAGATGGCCGATTGTGACGGCATCTTGATCGATGTGGCTGCCGACTGAAAATCACACGAACCGCGCTGGCGAAGTGACGTCCCAATGCGCCGGAAACTCATCACGCTCGGTTTCATGCTTTGGGTCGGCGCTGCCGCGCACGCCGACCCCGTCGCCGACTTTTATCGCGGCCGTTCGATATCCTGGATCTTGAGCGCGGGCGCAGGCGGCGGATATTCGAGCTACGCAGATGCGTTTGCTCCCTATTTCAGTCGGCACATTCCGGGGCATCCCAACATTGTTATTCAAAACATGCCTGGCGGCGGCGGCATCCGGGCCATGCTTTACCTCGCTTCGGTCGCGCCCAAAGACGGGACGACGTTGGGGCTTGTGCATTCGAGCGTTCCGTTGGCGCCGCTGTACGGTATCAAGGCCGCAAGCTTCGATCCGCGCGACATGAACTGGATCGGCAGCATCGACGCCTCGACCGGGATTTGCGTCGCATGGCACACCTCCGGCATCGCAACCTGGCAGGATCTACTGGAAAAACCATTCGTGGTCGGCGGAACCGGCGCCGGCTCGCAAATGGAAACGATGCCGAACATGCTCAACGAGCTGTTTGGAACAAAGATCAAAGTCATTTCCGGCTACAAGGGCGGCAATGACATTTATCTCGCCATGGAACGCGGCGAGGTTCAGGGCCGCTGCGGCGGGCTGATCTCTTCCATCAGTTCGACGCGTCCCGACTGGTTCCCGCAAAAGAAAGTAAACGTGCCGATTCAGATCGCCGCAGCGCGCAATTCGCTGTTCCCCGACGTCCCGGCGATCATGGAGTTCGCCAAGGACGAGCGCACGAAAAAAATCCTTCAGCTTGTTCTTGCGCCACTGCAAATGGATCGGCCGATCCTCGCGCCGTTTGGCGTGCCCGCCGAACGGGTCAGCGCGTTGCGCGCAGCCTTTCACGCCACCATGAATGATCCGGACTTCATCGCCGAAGCCAAGAAGGATCATCTGGAGATCGAGGAGGTTCCCGGCACGATCGTGGCGCAGATTCTGAAGGATGCTTACGCGATGCCAGCCGAGATCGCCAAAGCGGCAACCGACGCCATGCGCGTCACCGGCACCGGCGGCGAGTAAAGCGCACTTTGGCGATGTCCGATGCGGCATTGGACGCCATCGGCTTCGTCGTGTGTGAAGCGGACCCAATTTCCACCATCCAGTTCCACTATGATGCATCGGCTTGGCTGGGAGGGCCGCACGCCTCACATTTCCGCCGCAAGCGGCGTGCTAGAAGTCTTATGTCCGGCCCCGCCACGCCCATGCGCCTTGCCATCGTCCTCCTCGCACTCCTAGCGCTAGCCCCTGATGCTGCCGTTGCACAGCAGCCCGCCGTGCCCGGCAGCTTTCACATTGTCTGGGAGGTGAAGAACCGTTTCCGGCTGTTCCGCAATGAGGCCGATTTCCTGCGGATGGCAGCGGCGAGCCGCGGCGACGGGATTCTCGCCGCCGAGCAGCGGCTAGAGCGCGATAGCGGAGGGCTCGGTTGGGCGAAGGATATTGTCGCGAATTTGTGCGTGGATGCTTCCGGCAATCTCATGGAAACGTGCGAGCGCGACGGCGAACGTGAGAATTACCTGTCGCCGCGCGATCATCCAATTGGAGTCGCGCTCTCCGGCCCCGCTCCTCCCGGCGCAATCTGCGTCTGGACATTCGACGACCGCACCGGTCCGCTCAAGCAGATGAACGCGCCTTGCGAGCAAGAGGTCAGGCTCCGCGTGCGCTACGGCCCCACGACCGTCGCGGCTGTCGATATCCCGCTGGGCGATGGCACGGCGCAGCGTGTCGTGACGGAGATCGCGGTGCGCGACCTGCTCATCGCCGGCCTCGGCGATTCCATCGCGGCAGGCGAAGGCAACCCCGACAAGGCAGTCCAGCTCGAAGGTGGTTTTTGCTTCAAACGGTTTCTGCGCGGCGGCGGCAGCCAGTATTTCCGGCCAAGCCGCGCCGGCTATACCGGCGATCGCTCCTGCGAGAACGGACCGTCAAGCGCCACGTCAGCGGGCGACTGGGCGCGCCATGGTGCGCGCTGGATGAGTCCCGGATGCCATCGCTCGCTCTACAGTTATCAGGTGCGCACATCGCTCGCCTTGGCGATCGAACAACCGCACATTGCTGTGACACTGGTCCCGCTGGCATGCACAGGTGCGACGATCGAGGCTGGCATGTTCGACAGCCAGCGCGCCGACGATTGTCCTTGGGTCGTGGGCATCGAGAGCTGCTCGGGGCGTTCGCCCGCGCAGTTCGACGAACTCAAGCGCATCATGGCGATGGCGCGCCGGCAGCAGGCCCAGCGTTCGCTCGACATGGTGCTGCTGACTGTCGGCGCCAATGACATCAACTTTGCCTCGCTGGTCGCCAATGTCATCGTCGATGCGGCGACCGAACGGTTATTGCTCCGGCAGGGTGGCTCCATCGCCACCGTCAAGGATGCCCAAACCAGCCTCGACGAAGACCTGCCGGGCGCATTCTCCCGACTGCGCACGGCTCTCAAACCCTATGTGGGCGGCAACCTCGCGCGCGTTGTTTTTGTTTCCTACGGCAATCCGGCCATGCAAGCGGAAAACAGCCCCTGCCCGGGCGGTCGCGATGGCCTTGATATTCATCCGGCCTTTTCCGCCGACAAAGCGCGGCTGCGCGCAGCGGCCGAATTTGTCGAAAACAAGTTCCTGCCTGAGCTCAAGGTGCTCGCGACTTGCGACAGCAACAAAGTCTGCCGTGATCCACTGAATGAACGCATGACGTTCGTCGATGGTCATCAGGCGGCATTCGAGCGGCATGGTATGTGCGCACATGCGGCGAGTGACCCGGAGTTCGACCGCATGTGTTTCTCGCCGACTGGAAACAGCTTTGAAACCGACCCCAACGCGGCAGCGGACGATCCCATGGCCTGCTCGCTCAGCGCCAGCGATTACCGCCCCTACGCTCCCCGCGCCCGTTGGATCAGAACCGCTAACGACAGTTACTTCACCGCGATGACATATCCGGAAGGCATACCGGCTGGCTTGAAACCGAGCGATATCCACGACGCCATCTGGGGCGTTCTCAGCGCCGTCTACGGCGGTGCCGTGCATCCGACGGCAGAGGGCTATGCCGCGATGGCCGATGCAGCGCTGCCTGCGGTGCGCGATATCCTCGGATTGCCGGCGCCACCCGCTGTCCAAGTGGAACCATTACCACCGCCGCTGGCGCCGACAGCGGTCACGCCCACGCCGACCGCACCGCGCACGCCCTGAAGCGTGCTCGCTACGCGACGCCTAGCTTTTTCTGCAGGCTCGACGACGACGTGGTGTATTGGAACACCAGCCTCTTCTCCGGATAGACGTAGTGGTAGGCCTTCTGCGCCATGAGCGCCGCCTCATGGAACCCGGAAAGGATAAGTTTCACCTTGCCCGGATACCAGTTGATGTCGCCGATGGCGAAGACGCCGGGCATGCTGGTTTCGAAGCTTTCGGTGTTGACCGGGATGAATTCATTATTCTTGAGCTCGAAGCCCCAGTCCGCGACGGGTCCGAGCTTCATCGTCAGCCCGAAGAACGGGAGCATCGCGTCGCATGCGATGTCGGCCATCGCACCATCATTTTTCTTGACGATCGCCTTTTCGATCTTGCCGTCCGCGCCCACAAGCGAAGTCACCTGGCCGAGAGCCAAGTCGATTTTGCCCTCTTTGACGAGGGCCATCATCTTGTTCACGGAATCCGGCGCTGCGCGGAATTCGGCGCGCCGATGCAGCAAGGTCAGCCGGCTCGCCAGCGGCGCGAGATTGAGCGTCCAATCGAGCGCACTGTCACCACCGCCGACGATCAGGATGCGCTTGTCGCGGAAGGCTTCCATCTTGCGCACGGCGTAGTGCACCGTCTTGCCTTCGTAGGGCTCGATGCCGGGGATCGGTGGACGCTTAGGCTGGAACGAGCCGCCGCCGGCAGCAATGACGACGAGCTTGCTCTCGAACACCTTGCCCTGATCGGTCTTCACGCGGAACAGAGGATCGCCGATTTTCTCGACCGTCTCCACCATCTCGCCGAGATGAAATTGCGCGTTGAAGGGCTTAATCTGTTGCAGCAGAGAATTGACGAGCCCATGGGCGCTGGTTACGGGAATACCCGGAATGTCGTAAATCGGTTTCTCAGGATAAAGTTCGGCGCATTGGCCGCCGATCTTGTCGAGAATGTCGACGAGGTGCGCCTTCATGTCGAGCAAGCCGAGCTCGAAGACAGCAAATAGGCCGACGGGGCCCGCGCCAATAATGACAACGTCGGTCTTGATAGGTTCGGTCATGTCGTGTCCGTGTCAGTTCGCTTCTGTTTTGAATTGAATGGCGGGTGTCTAGCCTGCTCGCCGCGGCGGGAAAAGGGCCGCAACGAGCGGTTCGGCTCAAATAATGCCGTAAGCGTGCGCGCGCACTACGCCTGACGCTCCGGGGTGCGAACGGTGAGGCCGTCAAGGTCCTCGCGAACCTTGATCTGGCACGACAACCGCGAGTTCGGCCGCACCTCAAAGGCGAAATCGAGCATATCCTCTTCCATCGGCGACGGCTCGCCGACTTTCTCGCGCCAAGCCTCATCGACATAGACGTGGCAGGTCGAACACGCGCAGGCGCCGCCGCATTCCGCCTCAATTCCCGGCACGCCGTTTTTGATGGCAGTTTCCATGACGGTGGAGCCCACTTCGCCGTCGACCGTGCGAACCGTGCCCTCGACGTCAATAAAGGTGATTTTCGGCATGGCTGAGATGAGGAACTGGCTGAGTTTCAGAGACTGGCTTTAAACTGGAAGTTCAACGCTGGCGGGGGCAGCAACACGGTCGGGCGGTCTTTGACCGGCCTCTATCTACCGGCTCGCTTCGCGCGGCGCCAGCACCGAAGCCTCGACCGGCGGCCGCCCTGTTCCTGACGTCAAAAGTTATCGCTGGTCAATGGCTGAACGAACGTTCGTTCATTGCGTCGCCAGACGCGCGCCAATCGCCGCACTCACCTCAAGCGAGGCGGCCTTGAGTTCCTCGACAGCCCCATCGATATCGCCCTCGCGGCCCTGACCAGCGGCATGCTCGAGCCGCTCGGCCGCCCGTGCCACGCGCCAGGCGCCAATGCCGCGCGCCGATCCTTTGAGAGTATGCGCCGCCGCGGCGGCGAGCGCCGGTTCGGCAGCGGTGATGCGATCGAGCATGATGGTGGTCTGGCGCACGAAAATCTCAAGAACCTCGCGTTCAAGCCCGCGATCGCCCAGCGTCATCTGGCCGAGGTGGTCCTCGTCAATGGCGGCTGCCTTGTGATCACAGCCCAAGAGAGCCGGTCGCCTCAGTCCAGACATGATGGCCTCCCGGCCCGCGCACGTTCTTAATTGCGGCAGCATTGTGCACATGAGCAGCGAAAACAGCGTGTGCACTCGGGCGCTCTGTCCGCGATCTTTGGCGGCGCTGGTAAGCAATTCCTTAGCGCGCCTCGCTCGTTGGGGTGCTTGTGGGGCGCCCGGTCAGAATGCGCCGGAGACGTCGGACCTCCGCAAGCCAGTGGACGACCGCGACGCCGGCCCCACACTGGCCGCATTGTTGGCACCACAATGACGCGTCCACACCGGGTTTGGCATCGTATTGGCGGTCCACCTCAAGTGGACCGCTAAATGTTGCGATGGTGACTAAGTCGTTAACGATGATTAAAGAGTCGTTACCGATCACGGTTTTCTTTGATCCGCCAGACCGATAGGATGGGCTATGGCAATGTGACTTGAGGGCGGGGGAGCCCTCACCATTGGGATGGATCTGAACGACTACGCGCTCGTGGCGCGGCCCGTCCGGGCTTGGGCTGCCCTAGTCAGGCGTAACACGCGAGGCGACACCGACATGGCCAACTACCCGAAAAAGATGATGGATCCGACGGAAGCGGCTCTGTCGGCGATCGAGGAAGCACTCAACATCCGGGACGACGACAATCAACGGCATGGAGACGAGGACCGCGATGCCGATTCCTTGCCACCCCCTATTCCCGCCGAAGAGCGTCGCCGCGCAGCACCTGCACTGCCGACTTTCGAAGACACTTTCGGGTCCAACGAGGACGTCGGCGCGCCGAGCGCCGACACGCTTGCAATTCGTGCGGCCAATGACGACCAGCAGTCGATTGGTCAGATTCTGCACACGCTGCAGCGCCGGCCGGCGCGAACTTCTTACGTGGCCGCCGCGGTGTTTTCCGCCGTGTGGGTGGTCGGATGCCTGGCTCTGTCGTGGGCGTATCTGTCGGACCTGAACGCGGCGCTGGGCCCCAATCACTCGCCGGCCGCAGTTATGATCGGTCTCGGGGCCGCAGCGTTACTGCCGATCATTTTCTTCTTCGGCGTGGCCCACATGGCGTGGCGCTCGCAAGAATTGCGCCTGATCGCGCAGTCGATGGCGCAAGTCGCCATGCGCCTGGCCGAGCCCGAAGGCGTCGCTCGCGATTCCATCGTGACGGTCGGACAGGCGATCCGCCGCGAGGTCGCCGCCATGGGCGACGGCGTCGAGCGCGCGCTGGCTCGCGCGAGTGAACTCGAGGCGATGGTGCAGAACGAGGTCGCCGCGCTCGAGCGAACCTACAGTGACAATGAGGTCCGCATCCGCGGCCTGCTTCAGGACCTCGCCAATCAGCGCGACGCCCTGGTCGGTCAGGCCGAGCAGGTGCGATCCGCCATCAACAACGTTCATGTCGATCTCACTCAGGATCTTTCGACGATCAGCGATCTCGTCGGCCAGCAGGTCAACGAGGCCGCGCAGCGCATTACCCTTTCGCTGGCCGAGAAAGGCGAGCACATCACGCTTGCGCTCGGCCAAGTCGGCGAAAACATGATTCAGAACTTGAATGAGCGCGGCGGCGATTTCATCGCACGGCTCGAGACGGCAAGCGACGAGACCACACGTGCAATCACAGTGGCGAGCGAGCAGCTTACCAACAGCCTGAATTTCAAGACCGACCACATCGGCGACGAGTTCGGCGAAATCGCGCGTGGGCTCGAAGATATGATGAGCTCGCGGCTTGACCAAGTCACCGAAGGCTTCTCCGAGAAATCGTTGGCGATCGTCGACATGATGATCGGCCGTTCGCAAGAGCTCACCGACCTGGTGTCCGGACGGGCGCAGGAACTCACCGACGCGATCATCGACACGTCGAGTAATATCGCCGAGACGATCGCAACACGCGGGAATGAGGTCAACAGCACGCTCAAGGCTTCCGGCGAATCGCTCGTCCTCGATCTCGACCTGCGCGGCAACGAAGTCGCGAAAAAGCTGGAGCAGACCGGCACGCAGGTTACTGAGGCTCTCCTTTCGCGCGGCACCAAAGTGACTGACACGCTCAGAGAAAGCGCCGAGCAGCTCGCCGACGTCATCGCCACGCGCGGCGACGCCGTAAAGGAAATTCTGACAACCCGCCTCGCGGCTTTCGAGGAGATGTTCAACCACTCGGGCGCCGAATTGGGCGAGAAGATTTCCCGCGATTCCTCGACGCTCGCCAATCTCATTACCCGGCATCTCGCCGAATTCGATCGCACCGTTAAGACGTACGGTTCCGAACTGGTGGAGCGGCTCGGCGCGCGCACGCAGAGCGTCGCCGAATCGATGCGCAGTTGCGTGGACACATTCGATGATCGCGTCACCACCAAGGCGACCGAAGTCACGGCGGCGCTCGATCAGCGTCTGGGCCGCTTCCAGGAGGCCTTCGACGGTCGCACCCAGACGCTTACTGAGGCCCTTTCCGCCCGCGTCATGGACATCGCCAAGACGCTGGCCGAGGGTGGCAAAGATGTCGTCACGTCCCTCGACAAGCGCGTGGCCGATGTCACCACACTGTTCGACACGCGCGCAGTGAGTCTCACCGAGACGTTTGCTCAGAGCGGTCAGGATGTCTCCAACTCGCTCGACCGGCGGATCGCCGAACTCACGGCGATCATCGACGCTCGCGCGTCGAGCCTTGCCAAGACCGTGGCCGAAGGCAGCATCGAGGTGGTCACGGCGCTCGACGGCCGAGTGACCGACATCACTTCGATGATCGATACGCGAGCGCATCAACTCGCCAGGACGCTGACCGACGGCGGCAACGAAATGGTTGTCGCTCTCGACAAGCGCATATCAGACGTGACTTCGACGATGGATACGCGAGCTGATCAGCTCGCCAGGACACTCACCGATGGCGGCAACGAAATGGTTGTCGCTCTCGACAAGCGCATATCTGACGTCACTTTGACCATGGATACGCGGGCGGACCAGCTCGTTCGGGCGCTCAACGATGGCAGCCGAGAGGTGGTCGCAGCTCTGGACAAGCGCCTGAGCGATGTCACGTCGCTGATCGACACGCGCGCGGCCAACCTTACGGACACGGTCAGCGATCGGATCGCCAACATCGACAGGACGCTCGGGGGACACGCGCTTGAAGTCTCGAGCGGCCTCGACACCCGCATCAGCCAACTTGAGCAATTGCTCATCGGCCGCGCGGAGGCGGTGACCAGCGAACTCGAAAGACGCAGCCGCGCCTCGGCGGATCTCCTGAACGCTCGTCTCGAGGAACTCTCGGAGTCGATCAAGACCAACACCGACGACGCCGAGCGCTCGCTCGTGCAGCTTGCCACCAACACGACTGAAGCCCTCGGCAAGAGCGCCGCCGCGACCGCGGCGGCGACCGAGGCTTTGAACCGCAGCGCTGCGGACGCGACGGTCTCGCTCAACCGCAGTGCGGGCGCGCTCAGCAACACGATCGGCAAGAGCGCGGCGGCGGCCAACGATACGATCACCAAGACGCTGACAAGCGCCAGCGAGCTCCTCTCCAAGAGCACGGCGGCGGCGAGCGATACGATCGGTAAAACGGCGTCGAGCGCCAGCGAGGTCATCGCCAAAAGCGCCGCCGCGGCGAACGATTCGATCAGCAAAACGGCAACGAACGCGACTGGCCTCATCGCCAAGAGTACCGCGGCGTCCAATGAGACCATCGTCAGGACGACCACGAGCGCGACCAATCTGATTGCCGACAGTACCGCGGCGGCCGGCGACTCGATCGGCAAGTCGGCGGCCAATCTCACACATTTGATCGCCGACAGTGCCGCGGCGGCCAGCGATTCAATCAGCAAGACGACCACCAGCGCCACCTCCTTGCTGTCCGAAAGCGCCGCTGCGATCAGCGACACGATCGGAAAGGCAACGAGCGATGCCGCAGGACTGCTGACCGGCAGTGCGGCCGCCGCGAGCGACACGATCGGAAAAACAACGAACAATGCCACCGTTCTGCTGTCGGAAAGCGCAGCGGCGGCGAGCGGCGCGATCGACCGAACAGCGACGAACGCAAGTAATCTTATTACCAAGAGCACTTCAACGGCCAGCGACACGATCGACCGCACCGTGTCGAATGCCGCCGATACTATCAACAAGACCGCTACGTCCATCAGTCAGACGATCGGGCGAAGCGCCAGCGAGGCCGAACGCACCTTGTTTGGTGCGAGCGCCAACATTGCCCGCGACATCGTTACGAAGGCGGACGAGCTCAACGTCTCAGTGACCCAAAGCGTCGGCGAGATGACGCGACTGCTCGACGACAAGTCGAATAACCTGCTTACCGCATTGTCCGGCAAGGGCGAGGAACTCGCAGGCGAAGTGGGCCGCATCACCGACAACGCCGTGAAGTCGATCGAAGCCAAGAGCTTCGTCTTCAGCCAGACGATGATGGACAACAGCGAGGAGATTTCGCGTCTCATCAACGAGGCGAGCCAGAACGCCACGACCGCAGTCGCGCGCACCCTGAGCCAGTTCCAGGAGGGTACCCAGGGCGTGACCGAATCCGCCAAGGCAACCATCGCCCGGACGCTGGAGGATTTGCACAACGCCACTAAAGCAGCGATCGAGCAATCGAAGCAGGCTGCCGCGGCGACCGTAGCCGACATGCTGGAAACCCACGGCATGTTGCGCACCGATTCGACCGCGCTGTTCGAGCGCCTGCGCGAGGCCAACATCCTCCTGCAGGAGGTGCTCAGCGGCGCCCACGAGAACATGAACTCGATCGAACATACGATGGCGACCCGCGTTTCCGAGTTCATCACCGCCATGAACGATCTGAGCACCAAGACCGGAGTCACCACCGAGAAGGTGGAACATCATATCGGGACCTTCAACTCGGTGACCGCCGGCGTACTCCGCGATCTCGGAGAGCTGTCAACAGAGTTCAGCACGCACGGGCGCTCCTTGGCCGAGGCCGTGGAGCTTCTGGAACGGAGCAATCGCAAGGCCGACGAGTTGCTTGCGACCCGTAACGCCAGTATCGAGACGCTCGTCTCGACCCTCGACAGCCGCACCGATGATTTCGAACAGCGGTTGCGGCGCTTCTCCAGCCTGCTCGACGAATCTCTCGACGCTGCAACGTCCCGCGCCCGAGAGATTGCCAGCATCATCGCCGAGACCAGCAACGATAGCGTGCAAACCATCGAGCAGCAGTTTGCTCTCGTTCGGTCATCGACGGAGAACGAGCGCAGACGCACCAGCGAAGCTCTCGGCGCGGTCTATGACGAAGCCGTCGGCGAAGTGCAGGCCATGTTCAGCCAGTCCGCCGAGCGCTTTACCGACGTCATGCAGGGCATGAAACAGATGGCTGCGGAAATGCAGCAAGAGCTGGAAGCGACGCGTTCCGAGCTGCGCCGCGGCATTCTCGAACTGCCGCAAGAGACCGCAGAAAGCGCAGCGCAAATGCGGCGCGTCATCGTCGACCAGATCGAAGCCTTGGCGGAGCTCAATCGCATCGTCGCCCGCCATGGACGCTCTCTCGATGCCGTCGAGCCGATGCGCCGGGAGGCTGAGCCCGCTTTCGCTACTGCGGCAAGCGGCGGCGGTCGCATGCAACAGGCGAGACCCATGCGTCCCGATACGGCGCCGCCCCGCCAGCCGCAGCAGCCGCACCAGCCGGCCCCTGTGCGCGACATCACTGGCGCTCCGGCGCGCCGGCCCGAGCCGCCCTCGGAAAACGCAAATCAAGGCGGCGGCAACGCTCGCGGCGGCTGGCTCAGCGATTTGCTGACACGCGCCTCGCGTGAGGACAGCCCGCCGATTGCCCCCACGCCGCGCGAGAATCCGCGCGCTGAAGATCGCACGCCGCGCGATTCTGTTGAATCGCTCGATTCCCTTTCGGTCGATATCGCACGCATGATCGACCACGAGGCGGCTGCCGATGTGTGGGAGCGCTACAGGCGCGGCGAACGCGGCATTTTCACCCGGCGCCTGTACACGAGCCAGGGTCAGAAGGCGTTCGACGAGATTCGCAGCAAGTACCGCGCCGATCCCGAATTCCGACAAACCGTCGAACACTATATCCACGAGTTCGAGCGGCTCATCGATGACGTGTCGCGCGGCGATCGCGGTGCCGCCGTCGTTCGCAATTATCTGACGTCGGACACCGGCAAGGTTTACACCATGCTGGCACACGCGGCCGGACGCTTCGATCAGTAGCGTCCGCGGCGCGTCGAAGTTTCGCGCGCTTTCGCCGGCGTCTTAGTTTCGGCGGAGTTGTGCGGCTTCATCGATTGCGGACAGAGCGCCGCAGCCGCACTTGCATGTTGCGAAATTGCGGCGTTAGCCTTGAGATCATGGATACCCCGGTCGCCTTGCCTACCGCCGCCGACGTCGACGAGGCCGCCCGCCGCTTGGCGGGCGTGGCGTTGCGTACGCCGCTCTTAACGTCGGCCGCGCTCGATGCCCTGACCGGCGGCCGGGTCTTCCTCAAAGCCGAAACCTTGCAGCGCACCGGCTCGTTCAAGTTCCGCGGCGCCTACAATAAGCTTGCGGCGATCCCCGTTGAGCGGCGGCTGGGCGGCGTGGTGGCATTTTCATCGGGCAATCACGCGCAGGGCGTCGCGGCGGCGGCCAGGCTCCTCGGCATGCCGTGCGTCATCGTCATGCCCCACGACGCGCCGCGCGCGAAGCGCGAACGCACCGCTGCGTTCGGCGCCGAAGTCGTGCTTTATGATCGAATGCGGGACGATCGCGAGGCGATCGCAAATGACATCGCCGCGCGCCGCAACGCGACTCTCGTCCCGCCCTACGATGACGCTCTCATCATTGCCGGCCAGGGTACTGCGGGACGCGAGATCGTCGAAGATCTGAGCACAATCGGCCTTGTCCCCGACGTTGTGCTCGTGACTGCCTCCGGCGGCGGGCTCACAGCCGGCATCGCGCTCGCGGTCAAGGCCCGCGCGCCTGCCGCTGTCGTGTACACCGCCGAGCCGCAGGGCTTCGACGATCACGCGCGATCGTTTCGCAGCGGTCAACGCGAGCAGAACGCGGCGCTCACCGGCACGATTTGCGACGCGCTGATGGCGCGCACGCCGGGCAAACTGACATTCGCGATCAACCGCGCGCTGGTCGGCGGCGGCGTTGTGGCAAGCGATGAGGAAGTCGCGGCAGCAGTCGCCTTTGCATTCGCCGAATTAAAGCTCGTCGTCGAGCCCGGCGGCGCTGTCGCTCTTGCCGCGCTCATGACCGGAAAAATCGACATTACGAACAAAGTTGCCGTGGCCGTCCTTTCGGGCGGCAATGTCGATCCGGAACTCTTCTCGCGCCTGGTCGCGTAGGTAATGTTGCGCCGATGCGGCGCGACTAAGCGCCGGCGCCCGGCAAAAAGCAGCGGATTTGTGTTGCTCCAGCCGCGTCCTGATATGGCCACACAACGGCAGGACCGAAACGGTTCGGTTCCGTCACGACGGCCGCATCAGGCACCTCAACCCATTGCCCCTTGAGCCGGACGCGGTAGCGTCCGTTCTGGGTATCCCAGTCGACGTCTTCGACGCTGACGCCGTCTGCGAACGAACAACACAGCCCCTTCCCGCTCGCGAGCTGATCGAACCATGACTTGAGCGGAGAGTTGGCAAAACGGCCATCATCGCGCGCGAACAAATGACTGGGCATCAATACAGTCACGCACAACGCGACGACCGACAGAACGCGACCGGTAAGTGTGTGCATCGTGGCCTCCAAAAGATCATTCTCAGCGGACCACGAACGATAAGGTCCTGCAGACCTTGAGAAACCAAAGCACCACCGCCTGCGCGTCGTTGTTGATCCGCTATACCTCGTGGGAAGCAACTTCCATGCCGGACACCGAATCGGAACTTTGATGAACGTAACGGATAAGCGACAGCAACACGACCTTATTATGTTCCTGCGGCTCGGCTGATCCGCTGGAACTCAGGTCATTCGGGCGCTACGTCGCACACAAACTGTTCAACTGAACAAGGCTATCAACTCTTCCTCGCTGAGCGCTCGTATCTCGGCAAGGGGATCATTTGGCGCTGAAGGCGTAATTTCGCGCGCGGCCGCAGCGATCGCCTCATCTTCGTTCAGCGACGCATCGGTCAGCGACTCAAAGTCCGCTGCACCAACGAGTTCGGGAAAATCAGCGGCGAGTGGCTCAATGACGGGGCCTTTGTCGTCCTCTGAACGATTCGCGGCAGGACGCCCGTCTGTTCCGGCCTCAAGCTGCGCGCTTACGGGATTGCTGTCATGCGTCAGCGTTGGACGATTAAGCGTCAGCCGCGGCATCATTTGGACGGGTGATATCGGAGCAACCACGAGGACTGTCGTCTCGATCGGCAGTGCGTAGATCGCTCCCGAAAGGGGCATAGGCTCGAACAGGTCGCCCGGATCTTCATCAGGCCCCATCGTCGGTTGCGACTCGGAGAATGCGGAATGTGCAGGCTCCGCATCGACGCGAGGTTCTTCGTCGGGCCGCGCCGCAATTTCGACGGCGTCAACTCTCGCCACATTTTCTGCAACGGAGTCCAGACCGGGTAACTTTTCGTTTACGGAGTTGGCTTCCGCGCCATCATCAAACGAAAATTCGGCCGTCGCAGCGCGCAATTCGGTTTGTTGATGTGGCGGAGGTGGCGTTTCTGGAACGCCGCCGCCTGCGGCGGGCGCCGCCATTTGCTGGGGCATGTCAGCATCCGCCAGTGCCTCTCGAGTTGATACCTCGCCGGACGATTCGCCCAATTGCGCCGTTCCAGTCGCGATCTTCTCTGCATCCGGAATATGCGACACATCAAGCGAAACCTGTTCGGCGGGCGGCGCGTACGCCGGACCTTCCACCACGACGTTCACGACGGTCGTAGTTTCGGGGCGCGCTTGCACGGATCCCGCCATCGCCGGCGTAACGACAATCTCTGTGTCGGCCGCGTCACGGACAATGCGAAGAACCGGCGCACTATGTTGCGGCTCGGCTTTGCCGTCATGTCTGGTCGACACGAGGGCCTTTTCGGCGTCGTCGCTTTTCGCCGCCACGGCCGATTTGGTTGCTTCGGGGTCCGGCAAAGAAGCCGCGAGCGACGCGCTTTCCCGCGTAGCGCCGGTATCAGTATTCATTTGCGACGTGTTGAAGCCCGCGGGCGGCGCACTTGCGGAGGAAATAACGGTCCCGACGACGTTGACGACAGTGGGTGCGGGTTTGGCTTCGATCGACGGCGCGGCTTGTTTTTCAACCACTGCAGACGGAACTGCCAAAGCCGCTGGAGGCTGCGCTTTCTGGATCTCGATCGCCATTTCGATCATATCTTTGACGCGGCCGGCAAGGTCATGCAGCAACTCACGCGCAGCGCCAGCGCGCTGGGCCGCCGTATCGGCGGAATTGAGTTCTGCGGAAATTTCACGCGCGGCATAATCGAGCGCATCGCACAAGGCCGACTCGAACTCGCGCTCCCGTAGAGCAAACGCGATGTCGTGAATGCGATCGACAGCACGATGACTGTCGGGACCGTTAGTCCAGCCTGCGACTAACGCCTCGACGCGATTGATCGCCGCTTCGATCTCAATGAGATCGCGGCACGACGCCGGCGCAACAGTCGCGGACTGCGCCGCGGATTGGGACAGCGCGGCCCCCTCCGGCTGTGCAGGAGCTTGCGACAGCGCACCGACCCGAGGCGACATGGCAGTTTGCGGCGTTGCCTCGCCACGGATCGCCGCTTCGACACGCGCTAGTGCCCCGACCAGCGTCTGAGTGTCGGCATGACGGTTACGACTGGCGTATTCGCCGAGAAACCAGCGGCCGGCCTCGGACGCCATAACGGCGGCGTAGACAGAATCGTAGCCCGCATCGCGCGGCAGCCCAGTCAAAAAATCTGCGAACGCCAGGGTATCCTTAGACATTCCCACACCAAATCGGGCCATTCAGCGGCACAGTGAAGCGCAAGTGCCGCCGCGTCGGGAGAAACGCCCAAGGTATACCATAGAGCAGCTAGGCGACTTCCATCAGAATCTCTGCAAGCCGCTCGGGCATGTCCACCATGACGTCATGCCCGGACGCGACGCCGTAGGTGCGCCATGTCGGATCCGATTTCAGCTTTTCGAAATAGCCGTCAAAACGCGGATTGGGGTAGGACGTCGCGCGGATATAGGTCTTCTTGCCGACTTTTTCGCGCGCACCGGTAAGCACGATCGGCTCGACCGAGACGAATGTCGGTTGCGGTGTAAGCTTGGAATCGACCCACGCCTGATCCTTCTCATTCACATGGAATGCCTTCGCGGGCGGTATCGGCCGGCTGACTTCATTGTTGGCAGCGGCGGCGAGCGATGTCGCCGCCAGCGCCGGCGGCGACAGATCGACGACCCTCTGGCCATTTTCCGGCAGGAATGCATCCAGAAACACGATGGAGGAGATTGCCGGCAGCGCCCGTTCGGCGACGCCCGAAACAACAAAGCCGGCATAGGAGTGCCCGACGAGAACAATGTCCTCCAAACTCTCCCACTTAATGACGTTGGCGATGTCGGTGATGTGCGTATCGAGCGTGATCAGTCCGCTCATCAGGTGACAGCGCTCGCCGAGCCCCGTGAGTGTCGGCGCATAGACCCTATGACCCTTCTGATCGAGGAGCTTGGCAACGCGACTCCAGCACCAACCGCCGTGCCAGGAGCCATGCACCAGAACAAACGTCTTCGGCGCCGTTTGCGCATGCGCAGCGCGCGAACCAAGCACGCCTGTGCCGGCCGCTGCGCCTATGCCGCCGCCAACCAGCCCCCTGCCCGCAAGGGTGAGTGCACTTCGGCGGCTATGCTCTTTTTCCATCGTCATTCCTCTCGTGCAAACTACATGCTTTATGGTCGTCTCAATCGATCCTGGCATGGGCGATTTTTACGATCGAGCCCCATTTTTGGATCTGTTCGGCGAGGAATTTATGGAAATCCTCCGGTGTGCCGAGCTTCGCGATGGCTGAGAATTTGGCGAGGCTTTCTTCGGCGGCCGGCGACTTGAGACCTGCATTCACCGCCGCATTGAGCTGATCGACGATCGCGCGCGGCGTACCCGCCGGAGCCACCAATCCGGTCCAGGCGTCGACGACGAAATCCGGAAACCCGCTCTCGGCGAGCGTCGGGACGTCGGGCAGCGGTGGCCAGCGCTCGGCGCGCGCCACGGCAAGCGCGCGAACCTTGCCGGCCTTGATCAGAGGATAAAGCCCCGTAAGGCCGTCGATGGTGAACTGCGTGCGGCCGCCCAGCAGATCGTTCACCGATTGGGCGGAGCCTGTGTACGGCACATACACGACATCAATCTTGGCCTCCGTCTTGAACAACGTGCTCAGCAGATGCGGCGGCGTCCCGAGCCCCGCGCCGTAATTGAGCTTGCCGGGATTGGCTTTGGCATAGGCGACGAATTCACCGATCGTTTTCGCCGGAACGTCGATGTTCTCGACCATGACGTGCGGCAGCAGCGCCACCGTGGCAATCGGCTGAAAAGCCTTGAGCGGATCGATGCCGAGGCTGGAATAAAGCGCGGGCGCGACTGCGAGCGAACCCGAAGAACCGAACAGCAGCGTGTAGCCGTCCGGGTCTGCGGCGGCGACAAATTTGCTGCCGATGGTCGACCCGCCCCCGGCGCGATTTTCGACGACGACCTGACCAACGCGCGTGCTTAATTCCTGCGCCACAACTCGCGCCATGGTGTCGATCGGGCCACCGGGCGGGAATGGCACGATCATTCTGATCGGCCTGTCGGGATATTTTTGTTGAGCCCACACCGGGCTGCCGATCGCGCACAAAATCGCGATGACGACGCCGGCAATGGCAGTGAAAGACTTGCTCCGCTTGGCCATGACGAGCCTCCCAAAAAGCTGCGGCGGCTCTGCGGCCGCTCGCTCAGACTATATACCAACCTAAGGCCGGTCTTATCCCCACAGCGCCGCATCGGGCGGATAGACAAGGCTGCCCTCGTACCGCAAACCCTCGGGACGATCCTTCGCGAGCAGCAGCGGACCATCAAGATCGACCACACGCGCGCGCTGGGCGATCAGCATAGCCGGCGCCATCGACAGCGATGTAGCGACCATGCACCCGACCATAATAGCGAGACCGCGCCGCTCCACATCCGCGGCGAGCGCCAGGGCTTCCGTCAGGCCGCCGGTCTTGTCGAGCTTGATATTGACGGCGTCGTATTTGCCCGCCAGCGCATCGAGCGACGCGCGGGCATGCACGCTTTCGTCGGCGCAGACCGGAATCGGCCGCTTGATGCGGGCGAGCGCGTCATCGCGGCCCTCCGGCAGGGGCTGCTCTATGAGCGTCACGCCGGCATCGGCGCAGGCGGCGAGGTTTGCCGCGAGGCTGTCGGCGCTCCAACCCTCATTGGCATCGACGATCAGTTCGGCCGTCGGTGCCGCGCGGCGCACGGCGGCGATCCGTTTGCCATCATCCTCTCCGCCACCAAGCTTGACCTTGAGCAAGGCGCGCGACGCCGCCCGCTCCGCCGCCTCGGCCATTGCGGCCGGGGGACCGAGTGAGATCGTGTAGGCTGTCGTGAGCGGTACCGGGACACCCAATCCGGCCAATTCATGCACCCGGCGGCCAGCAAGCTTGGCGTTAACGTCCCAGTAAGCACAATCGAGTGCATTACGTGCAGCGCCGGGGGGCATCGCGCTCTGCAGGGCCGCGCGGTCGAGCCCCCGACGCAGCGCCGGGCGCATGGCTTCGATCGCCGCCACAATGCCGTCCGGAGTTTCGCCGTAGCGTGCGTAGGGGACGGACTCACCGCGGCCGCGATGAGTCCCATCGGTCAATTCAGCCACAACCACCACGGCCTCGGTCTTGGTGCCGCGGCTGATTGTGAAGGCGCTCGCCAACGGCCAGCGCTCGATCTGAACGGAGAGCTCCATGCGTGGGGCAATTATGACCGGAGGCTGGCGGAGCGCTCAAGGGTTGGGCAAGACATTCCGGCTCGGCGGGAGCGTCAAGCCGTGACCGCCTCGCTCACAGCTACGGTCGACGGCGAACATCTTGGTCTGGCCGCCACCGGTGTCTGGACCGCCGAGCGCGCCGCGGAGCTTGAAAAGACGATCGACCAAGCCGCCGACCGCTATCGGAGCGCGCGCCGCGTCGATATCGATCTCGCCAAAATCGAACGTCTGGACACGTTCGGCGCGTGGCTCATCGAACGTCTCAATCGCGCTTTCACCGCGAACGGCGCGACCGCGCAAGTGATCGGCCTGTCCGACACCGGCCGCGATCTGATGGAAGAGGTTCGCCTCGTCAACCGGACAGGCACGGCAAGCGGCCCGGTGCCAAACCCCATCCTTGCCGGCCTCGATTCGATCGGTCGGGCCGTCGCCGAGATCGGCCGCTCACTCGTACTGCTCGCGCATCTTCTTGGCGCGCTGACCATGGTCGTGCTGGGCACGATCGCGCATCCGTCCCGTCTGCGCCTGACCTCCACCGTGCACTTTCTCGAGCGCGTGGGCTGGCGCGCGGTGCCGATTATTCTTCTGAGCACATTCCTGATCGGCGCCATCCTGGCGCAGCAAGGCATTTTCCATTTCCGCAGGTTCGGCGCCGAAGTCTATGTCGTCGACATGGTCGGCATCCTGGTGCTGCGCGAAGTCGGCGTTCTCATCGTCTGCGTGATGGTCGCGGGACGCTCGGGCAGCGCTTACACCGCCGAACTCGGCTCGATGAAAATGCGCGAAGAAATCGACGCGCTGCGGACCATGGGCTTCGATCCGGTCGAAGTGTTGGTATTGCCGCGCGTCGTCGCGCTCGTTTTGGCCGTGCCGATGCTCACGTTTCTCGGCTCGATGGCGGCACTCTACGGAGCGGGCCTCGTTTGCTGGCTCTATGGCGGCATGCCGCCCGACATATTCCTTGCTCGGCTGCGTGAAGCGATCTGGCTGCCAACCTTCGCGGTCGGCATGATCAAAGCGCCTTTCATGGCGCTCGTCATCGGGCTCGTCGCCTGCGTCGAAGGCTTTGAGGTGGACGGCAGCGCCGCCTCGCTCGGGCAGAAGACAACCTCGTCCGTGGTCAAATCGATCTTTCTCGTCATCGTGCTCGACGGGTTTTTCGCCATGTTCTTCGCCGCCATCGGGATGTAGCCGATGACCAAAAACGAAGCGGTGATCAGCGTACGCGATCTCGTCGTCGGATTCGGCGGCGTAAACGTACTCGATCACGTGACGCTCGACGTCTTCCGCGGCGAAATACTCGGCTTTGTCGGCGGCTCGGGGGCGGGCAAGTCGGTGCTGATGCGCACGATCATCGGCCTGCTGCCGAAGCGTAGCGGTACGATCGAGGTCTTCGGCTCAGACCTCGCGGCCTTGAACGAGCGGGAATTGCGTTCGGTCGAGCGGCGCTGGGGCGTGCTGTTTCAGCAGGGCGCGCTGTTCTCCTCGCTCACGGTTCTTCAGAACGTCCAGTTCCCCATCCGCGAATATCTCGATCTGTCGCAGCGGCTGATCGACGAGATCGCGCTCGCCAAACTCGAAATGGTCGGGCTGAGCGCCGATGTCCGCGGCAAATATCCTTCGGAGCTTTCCGGCGGCATGGTCAAACGGGTCGCGCTCGCCCGCGCGCTCGCGCTTGATCCGGAGATCGTATTTCTCGACGAGCCCACCTCAGGTCTTGATCCGATCGGCGCCGCCGACTTCGACGAGTTGATTCATACCTTGCAGCAAACCTTGGGGCTCAGCGTCTTCATGGTGACGCACGATCTCGACAGCCTGCACGCGATCTGCGGGCGCATTGCAGTTCTATCGGAAGGTCGCGTCATCACGGCAGGGCCAATCGAAGCCATGCTCACGTCCGAGCATCCTTGGCTGAAGTCATATTTTCGCGGCAAACGGGGACGTCTCGTTCAACACTGAGACGCAGAGGCCATTCATGGAAACCAAGGCCAACTACATCGTGACCGGCATGTTCACGCTCGCCGTCATCGTCGGAGCGTTCGGCTTCATCTATTGGTTTCAGAACACCGGCAGTGGCGGCAAGCAAACCGCATACCGGGTGGTTTTCGACGGGTCGGTCGCCGGCCTGCGCACCGGCGCCTCGGTCACGTTCAACGGCATCCGAGTTGGCGAAGTGGCCGAGCTTGCGCTCGATGCGAACGATCCGCGCAAAGTCGACGCGCTGATCAAGCTCGACCAAGCGGTGCCGGTTCGCGCCGACACGAAGGTCGGACTGGCGTTTCAGGGGCTGACCGGACTTGCAGAGATATCGCTTTCCGGCGGAGCCGCGAACGCGGCGCTTCTTCCCAGCGACGCCGGCCAGCCACCGATCCTTTATGCCGATGCGGGCGCGAGCGCCGATGTGACGCAGCAAGCGCGTGACGTTCTTTCCCGGATCGACGGCATGGTGGCAGCGAACGAGACCGCGCTGAGTTCGTCCTTGCACAACATCGAGACGGTGACATCAACGCTCGCGGATAATTCCCAGCGCCTCGACAAGGTGATGGAGGGTCTGCAGAACCTCGTCGGCGGAACTGACGGCAATGGTCAGATCGGTCAAGCGGCCGATTCGATCCGTCATCTCGCCGACGATCTCGACAAACGCACAGCGGAAATATCGACCGGGCTCTCGCAATTCTCCAATTCGGGTCTCAAACAATTCGAGGCTTTTGCCGTCGATGGCCGCAAGACGCTCGCCGAGCTGAACAAGGCGATCAAAAATATCGACCAGCACCCGACGCGGCTAATCTTCGGACATTAACGAGGCGACGAACTGCCGGTTGCTCGTTTCGCGGGGATGAGTTGGCGTCGCCCCGCCCGGCTCAAGCTGCGATCTCGGTCTCTTCCTCGATGGCGTCATCTTCATCATCCGGCAGCGGGCTCGGCGCGGTCACGCCTTCGGTCCAGGTGATGATCTCGAATCGCCCGTCGGCGTGTTCGGCAAGGGCGGTGCAGCTTTCCACCCAGTCGCCGCAATTCATGTAGCGGATGCCGAAAGTGTCATGGATCACCGCATGGTGGATGTGGCCGCAGATGACGCCGTCGACGCGGTGGCGATGCGCCTCTTCGGCCAGCGTCTGTTCGTAGGCGCCGATATAGTTCACGGCGTTCTTGACCTTGTGCTTCGCCCATTGCGACAGCGACCAGTAGGTAAAGCCGAGGCGGCGCCGCACTGCGTTGAAGTAGCGGTTGACCAAGATGGCGAAGTCGTAGGCAGTATCGCCGAGAAGCGCGAGCCAGCGCGCGTGCTTCACCACCATGTCGAATACGTCGCCGTGCACGACCAGGTAACGGCGGCCGTCGGCGGCCTGATGGATCGCCGTCTCAACGACCTCGATGCCGCCGAAATGGGTACCGTAATAATCGCGCAGAAACTCGTCGTGATTGCCGGGCACATAGATGATGCGCGCGCCCTTGCGCGCCTTGCGGAGTAGCTTCTGCACCACGTCGTTATGATGCTGCGGCCAATACCAGCCCGATCTCAGCTGCCAGCCGTCGACGATATCGCCGACCAGATAGATGGTCTCGGCATCGTGATATCGCAGGAAATCGAGGAGGCGGTCGGCCTGACAGCCGCGCGCACCGAGGTGAACATCGGAAATAAAGAGAGTACGGAACCCGATCGCACCGTGCTCAAGAGTCACGAATCAATGTCTCTCGTTTGTTTCAAACCGGCCGCACTCATAAATGCGTTGCATTGCAGGACAATGACATCGATTGTTGATGCGTCGCCTGATGGCATGCGTGCCAAGAGTCATCGCTCTGTCATGCCGCATAGCTAAAAATTTTCACGATGACAGCGCCGATTCTCACCGCAGCGACCTTTAGCGTCGCCGCCACTACAATCCATCTCGCAAGCGTGGCGATCGCGGCGCGCCGATTTCGGCGAGGCCCGCGCCGGGAACAGCTGTCTCGTCCCTATCCCCCGGTCAGCCTGGTGCGCCCGCTATGCGGATTAGACAACTATGCTGCCGACACGCTGCGTTCGACATTCGACCTCGACTATCCGCGTTACGAAATCCTGTTCTGCGTCGCTTCGGCAAACGACCCCATCGTGCCGCTCGTCGAGTCGCTGATGGCCGAATACGCCGGCGCGAACGCCAGGCTGCTCGTCGGCGACGAGCGGGCGAGTTCGAATCCGAAACTCAATAATGTGCTCAAGGGCTGGCGCGCCGCAGCACATCAGTGGATCATCATTGCCGACAGCAACGTGCTGATGCCGCGCGATTACATTCAGCGTCTGTTCGCGAGCTGGCGATCAGATACCGGTCTTGTCGCCTCGCCTCCGGTCGGCTGCCGGCCGCGGGGATTCTGGGCCGAGCTCGAATGCGCGTTTCTCAATACGTATCAGGCGCGCTGGCAATATGTGGTGGACAGTTTCGGCCGCGGCTTCGCCCAGGGCAAAACCATGCTGTGGCGCCGCGCCGATCTTGAAGCCGCGGGCGGCATCACGGCGCTGGCAAACGAGGTCGCCGAGGACGCGGCGGCGACAAAGATCGTGCGCGACGCCGGCCTCAAGGTGCGTCTTGTCGATCGTCCGCTCGAGCAACCGCTCGGCTATCGCAGCGCCGCCGAAGTCTGGAACCGGCAGGTGCGCTGGGCGCGGCTACGCCGCGCCAGCTTTCTTGCCTACTTCCTCCCTGAGCTTTTGTCCGGCGGCGTGCTGCCGATGATCGCCGTTGGCATCGTGGCTTATGCCGCCGGCCTGCCCGTAGCGCTTAGCATGATTGCGTTCGGCGCCCTCTGGTATGGCGCCGAAATGCTGCTCGCCGCCGCGGCCGAGTGGCACGTTACCGCGCTGTACCCGCTTGTCGGACTGACGCGCGACCTGCTCCTACCGGTGCTTTTTTTCAGCGCTTTGCGCGGCAACGATTTCGTCTGGCGCGGCAACGAAATGCAGGTCGAGCGCATGCAACCGCGCCGCATGATGGCGTTGGTGCGGCCGCGCGTTCACGAACTCGCGGCCGGCGGCCGAAGACGGCTGCGCGCGCTGCGCACCCGCGCGTCGTAATCTCCTAATCCGTCGCGCAGGCCAGGGCATCCACCACGGCGCGTTCTGCTATCCCATCAAGTGCCGCTTCGTCGGCGGGAAAATCTGCCGCGATCCACGCTTCCTTCGCGGCGCGCATCGCAGCGCCCAAGACCGGCCCCGCAGCGAGGCCGCGGCGCATAAAGTCCGCGGCTTTGAGTGGAAACTCCGGCGCCGTCCACTGTTGCGGCAAACGCGCGAGTTCGCTCCACGCGCGATCCGCCGCGCCGGCCGGCGAGCGCGCCCAGGCCAGCAATACGCGATCGGTAAACGATTGCGGCCCGAGATGATAAAGCAGCGCTCGTGACGTCTGCCCATCTGCCACGGGCGAAATGCGCCACCACCAATCGAGCGCCAACAGCCGCTCCGATTCGGCGTTGGAGAGCCGCAGCCGCTCCGACAGCCTCTCGGCATCTTCCTTGACCTGGACGCCGAGCCCACCCAATCGACGCACCGCATCGGGCGGGACGCCGCTCGCCGCTTCGACCTTGACCACATTCTCGAAGCTTGCCAGCAGCGGCACACCGCCGAGCACCGTCTCAAGAATGCCTGTCTCGGCCATAACCGCGAGCGTCGGGGCGGCGTGCGGCGCGAGCAAGAGCTTCAACAACTCCATTCGCACCCGCTCGCGCGACAGCATATCGAGGCCGTCGCGGCCCATGATGCAGGCGTGCAGCCCCGCACCGTCAGGCGTGCCATCGCCATAGTAAGCGTGGAACCGAAAGAAGCGCAGGATGCGCAGATAGTCCTCGGCAATCCGCTGCTGCGGGTCGCCGATAAAGCGCACCCGTCGCGACGCGATGTCGGCGAGGCCGCCGACATAATCGTAGACTTTGCCGTCGGCTGAAGCAGACAGCGCGTTGATGGTGAAATCTCGCCGCGCGGCGTCCGCATTCCAGTCGCGGCCGAACACGACCCGCGCCTTGCGGCCGAATGTTTCGACGTCCTGGCGCAGCGTCGTCACCTCGATCGGATGACGATCGATGATCGCGGTGATGGTGCCATGCTCGATACCGGTCGGAACGGCCTTGTAGCCGGCCGCTTCGACGCGGCGCACGACCTCGTCTGGCAGGGCCGTCGTCGCGACATCGATCTCGCTGACCGGCAGACCCAACAGCGTGTTGCGCACGGCGCCGCCGACCACGCGCGCTTCTTCGCCGTCGCGGTCGAGCAACGCGAGAATGCGGCTGACTTCGCCGTCCCTGAGCCAGACCGCATCGCGGATTTGGGCGTCGTCGGTCACCGCGTGGTCCCCGGCACGAATTTACCGTTCTCGACGTGTGCCGGCACATAGGTCGAGCCGGGCGGCGCGCCCGAGAATTGCGCCAGTACAAGGAAACTTCCAACAACCAGTACGAGGGAAGCAATCACCAATCCGGCAACGCGACGTAGCGTCCATGACTTCGGCTGCAGAACGCCCGCGCGCGTTGCCACCAGGAATGCGGCATAGATGACGAATGGGGTCAGGAACAGCCCGATCTCGGTGAAGACTGGTCTGATCATTCGCCGTAGATCCGTTCATAGAGGTTCCGCAGAATGCCCGCGGTGATGCCCCAGATGTAGCGGTCGCCAAACGGCATCGCGTAATACTCGCGCGCAATGCCGTTCCAGTCCCGCGTCTTGCGCTGGTGGTTGTCGGGCGTCATCAAAAAATCCAGTGGAACTTCAAACGTCTCGGTGACTTCGCTCGGGTTGAGTCTCAGCTCAAAATCAGGTTTGACCCGCGCGACTGTCGGGAGAATACGGAAGCCCGAGAACGTCAAATAGAGATCGAGATAGCCGATCGGCTCGACCAGCATCGGCGAAAGCCCGACTTCCTCCTTGGCCTCGCGCAAAGCGGCGGCGACCGGACTTTCGTCGGCAGCATCGATCTTGCCGCCGGGAAAGGCCACTTGGCCGGCATGGCTTGCAAGTTCGGCGGTGCGAAGCGTCAGCAGCACCGTCGGCTCGCTTCGGTCGATGATAGGAACGAGCACTGCGGCAGGTTTCGTTGCCGCAACGCCTGCCTTGTCCCACAACGCCGGATCGAGATCGAGATCGCCGCGGGCTCCCTTCGCCAATGGATCGGCCAGCGCTGGTGGTACTGCGAGATTGAGCCGCTCGCGCGCTCGCCCGAAGAAGCCTTCCGTCACAGTCTGCTGCTCGTAAAACCGCACCGCGCTCGTTCACGCAAAATCCCTTACCTGTTCGGCTGGCGCCATGGCGAAGAACGTCCCCATCGACGTGACGCCGAACATCGCCCTGCCCCCAACCTCGCGTTCCTCGCCGAGTTCGACAAGATCGAAAAACAGCGCACGCGTGACCTTGGCCCATAAACCGCGGCGGACGTGGAGATACGGCTTCAGGCCGCCGGTACCGGCTTCGGCTTCGAAGCGCAGCGCGTGCTGTGGTCCGCAGGCCACCCAATCGTCGACGTTGGTACGGAAGTTGAGGACCCGGCCATTGGTCGTTTGCGCGACATGAAGTTCGACCGCGAGGAACGGCGCGTCGTCGACTGTGATGCCGCACTTCTCGACTGGCGTGACCAGGAAATAGCGTTCGCCCTCGCGCTTGAGTACGGATGCGAACAATTTTACGAGTGCGGGCCGGCCGATTGGTGTTTTGAGATAGAACCATGTGCCGTCGGTCGCGATGCGCATGTCGAGATCGCCACAAAATGGCGGATTCCATAGTTCAACCGGCGGCGCGCCCTTGGCGGCCGAGCTTGCTAGCGCGCCTGTGATCGCGTCCAGACCCGATTGCCCTGCCTTCGCCATTGTTTCCCTCGAACGTGCCGGCGGTCGTTATGTCCGGGGGCACCAGTCCAGGAGCGCCGTCAATTGCGTGGTCGCCAATCTGCATCCGAGGAGCCTCAAACCCAAGCTGTGTTCCCTGTGGATGAAGAAAAGGCGGATGACCCATGCCGTGCGGATGGCGCATATATTGCATGTTGTGTGCACAATAGTCGTGCAATCATAGGTGCCATAAATTCGTGCAAATGGCGCGAATCTGAACCCATGCAAGAATACTACTTTATAACAAGGAGTTAGCCATGGCCGCTGCCAGCGGAGATGGGCTCGAAAAGCTTGAAGACATGATCGTTCGTGCGGCCGAATCGACGGCGGATCACGTCCGCGCGGCCAAAAACGCGATCGGCTCAGTTATTTTCGGCCAGGATAAAGTCGTCGAACAGGCCCTGATCACCATCCTATCCGGCGGTCACGCGCTGCTGGTCGGCTTGCCCGGCCTGGCGAAGACGAAGCTTGTGGACACCATGGGCGTGGTGCTCGGCCTCGACGCCAAGCGTATCCAGTTCACGCCCGATTTGATGCCTTCCGATATTCTCGGCACCGAGGTTTTGGAGGAGAGCCAGACCGGCAAGCGGAGCTTCCGTTTTCTGCCCGGGCCGGTGTTCGCCCAGTTGTTAATGGCGGACGAGATCAACCGCGCCAGTCCGCGTACGCAATCGGCGCTGCTTCAGGCCATGCAGGAACAGCACGTGACGGTCGCGGGGACACGCCACGATCTACCGAAGCCGTTCCACGTGCTGTCCACCCAGAACCCGCTGGAACAGGAGGGCACCTATCCCCTGCCCGAGGCCCAGCTCGATCGCTTCCTGATGCAGATCGACGTCGACTACCCGGATCGCGACGCCGAGCGAAAAATCCTGTTCGAAACGACCGGCTCGGAGGAAACCCGACCGAAGGCCGCGATGACCGCGGACGATCTGATGTCGGCTCAGCGGCTGGTGCGGCGGCTGCCGGTCGGTGAGTCCGTCGTGGAATCCATCCTCGCGCTGGTGCGCTCGGCGCGCCCTGGACCGGAAGGCGGCGACGGCGCGAAGCTGATCGCCTGGGGACCGAGCCCGCGCGCCAGTCAGGCGCTTATGCTTGCGGTGCGCGCCCGTGCCCTGCTGGACGGCCGCCTCGCCCCATCGATCGACGATGTGCTCGATCTCGCCGGGCCGGTGCTCAAACACCGCATGGCGCTGACCTTCGCGGCCCGCGCGGAAGGCGAAAGCATCGAGGCAGTGATCGCGCGCCTGAAGGCTCGGATCGGATAGGCGGATGGCCGTCGAGCCCAGACGCACCTACCCGGACGGACCGGCGGTTGGACGCGCGATCGGCGAAGGTCGCACGCTCGCCTCCAGCATGCCGCGATTGATGCTGGAAGCGCGGCGCGTCGCGGCCACTGTCATCCATGGTCTCCACGGCCGCCGGCGCGCCGGACCCGGCGAAAACTTCTGGCAGTACCGGCGGTTCGTATCCGGCGAGCCGGCTTCCCGCGTCGATTGGCGGCGCTCGGCGCGCGACGATCACCTCTATGTGCGGGAGCAGGAATGGGAGGCGGCACACACGGTATGGATTTGGCCGGACCGCTCGCCGTCGATGAATTTCGCTTCGCCGCTGGTGCGCGACACCAAGCTCTATCGCACGCTCGTCATCGCCCTGGCACTCGCGGAGATTCTCGTTGAGGGCGGCGAACGCGTCGGAATCCCCGGCCTTATGCGTCCGACCGGCAGCCGCAACGTCATTGATCGCATGGCGCAGGCGATCGTGCATGATCGCGACGAGCGGCCGAGCCTGCCGCCGAATTTCTCACCCTCTCCGCTTGCCGAGATTGTGCTGCTGTCCGATCTTTGGAGTGAGATCGGTGAAGTGCGGCGCACGATCACGCAGCTCTCGAGCGGCGGATCACGCGGCCACGTGGTGCAGGTCGTCGATCCGGCGGAGGAGACTTTTCCCTATTGGGGCCGCGTCGAATTCGTCGAGCCTGAGGGTGGCGGCCGCGTTACGGCGGGCCGCGCCGAAACTTGGCGCACCGATTACGCCGCGCGCGTTCTGCGCCACCGCACCGAAATCCGCGGCGAGACCGATCGGCTCGGCTGGAGCTTCACGATCCACCGTACCGACCGTTCGGCCAGTGAACTCCTTCTCGCCTTGCATTCGCGAATCGGATCGAGTGTGGCGGACAGCTTTATTCGTTCGCCCACGACGGCGCAGCCGGGAGCACCGGCATGATCGGTGGATTGCCGCTCGCGTTCGCTGAACCGCTGGTTCTTATTGGACTGTTGACGCTGCCGGTGTTGTGGTGGCTGCTGCGACTGATTCCGCCGCGGCCGCGTCGCATCGATTTTCCCCCGACCCGGCTCCTTCTCGAAATCGCCCCCAAGGAAGAGACCCCGGCGCGCACGCCGTGGTGGCTCACGCTGATGCGGCTGACGCTTGCCGCACTCGTCATCATCGCTGCCGCAGGACCGCTGTGGCATCCGCTACTCGCAACGTCGCGTTCAAACGGACCGATCGCGATGCTGATCGACGATGGCTGGGCAACCGCCAGCACGTGGGACGCGCGCGTGCGGATGGCGGACGACATTATCGCGCGCGCGGAGCAGGATCGGCGCGCCGTGGCGCTCATCCCTCTCTCCGAGGGCACACGCGATATTTCCTTGGAGCCGGCCGGATCGGCGCGCGTGCGCTTGCACCAGATGAAACCCAGGCCGCACACGATTGATCGCAGCGAAGCATTGCCGGCGATATCCCACTTCCTGGCCGATGTTCACGACGCCGATGTGGTATGGCTTTCCGACGGCACCGATGCGGGTCACGGCGCCGATTTCGTCACCGGCCTGGCAAAAATACTCGACAAGCATCCGCTGACGATCGTCAGCGGCGGCATCGCGGGTGCTCGAGCGCTCACCGCGGCCGATAACGCAGCCGGCGCGCTGACAGTAAAAGTGCTGCGTGCCTCGTCGGACGCCGCCGCCGACGGCACGGTGCGCGCCCTCGATCTCAAGGGCCTGCCGCTTGGCGAAGCGCCGTTTGCATTCAAGTCGGACGATCGCGAAACCGAGGCGCGATTCGATCTGCCGGTCGAAATCCGCAACGACATCGCGCGAATCGAGATTTCCGGCGAGCGCTCGTCCGGCGCCGTACAGCTTCTCGACAAACGATGGCGCCGCCGCACCGTTGGCATCGTATCCGGCGCGACCGCCGATACCTCACAGCCGCTGCTGTCGTCGAGCTACTATCTCAACCGGGCGCTTGGTCCATTCGCCGATGTGCGGCTTGCCCAGGGCGAATCTCCGACCGAAGCGGTCGGGCATTTCCTGGACCAGAATCTGCCGATGCTGATTCTGTCCGACGTCGGCACCATCGCCGGGGATGTGCACGATCGGCTCGCCCAGTGGGTCGAGGATGGTGGTGTGCTGGTGCGGTTCGCCGGACCCCGGCTTGCCGCGTCCGACGACGACCTCGTTCCGGTAAAACTGCGGCGCGGCGGCCGCATCCTCGGCGGCAGCCTGAGTTGGGACAAACCGCAGCCGCTCGCAGGCTTTTCGCGGGAAGGTCCCTTCAACGGAATGCCGGTGCCGAACGACGTGACGGTGTCGCGGCAGGTTCTGGCGGAGCCGGATTCGGCTCTGACCGAAAGCACGTGGGCGACGCTTGCCGACGGCACGCCGCTTGTGACAGGTGCGCGGCGCGGCAAGGGGCTGATCGTACTGTTTCACGTTACCGGCGACACGCGCTGGTCGGATCTGCCGCTCTCCGGAAGCTTCGTCGACATGCTCAAGCGCATCGTCGCGCTCGCCAGCACCACGAACGTCGCCAAGACCGACGATCAAAAAACCAAGACGGCGCACGATCTGGTCCCGCCAAGCCGCGTGCTGGACGGTTTCGGCAATTTCACCGCGCCGCCGCCGACGGCGCGGCCGGTGCAGAGCGACTATTCCGGAAGCGCCACCGCAGATCACCCGCCCGGCTTCTATGGCCCGCCGGAAGGTCTTTTTGCCGTGAACACGCTCGCTGCCGCCGACCGCTTGCAGCCGCTCGATTTCGCGGCGCTGACCAGCGCGAGCCGCGAAGTCTATCGCACGAACGAGCCGCAGGATTTGCGTGGACCGATCCTGCTCGCCGCGCTCGCGCTGTTCCTGCTCGACACGCTGGTGGTCCTTTTCCTGGGCGGCGGCATCCAGCGGCTCATTCCACGATCTTCGCGTGCTGCGGCCGCGGTGGTGATCTTCTTTTCCCTGCTCGTGTTGACGCTCGGGCAGGCGCGGGCCGAGGACGTAAAGATCGGTGATGTGCCCCAGTCGGCGCTCGAAACCAAGCTCGCTTATGTCGTCACCGGCAACACCGAAGCCGACACCATCAGCAAAGCGGGTCTCAGCGGCCTGACCCTTTTCCTCGCGCAGCGCACCGCTCTCGAGGCGGGCGAGCCGATCGGGCTCGACATCGCGCATGATGAGCTCGCATTCTATCCGCTGATCTATTGGCCGATCGTTCCCGGCGCGCCGCGCCCCTCCGAGGAAGCGCTCAAGCGCATCGACACATACATGAAGGACGGCGGTACCGTGCTGTTCGACACGCGCGATGCTGTCGTAGCGCCGCCCGGCCCTGGAGGTGAGACGCGAAGCCCGGGAATGCTTGAGCTTCGCAAGATTCTTTCCTCGCTCGATATCCCCGAACTCGAACCGGTGCCGCGCGACCACGTCCTGACCAAGACGTTCTATTTGCTTCGCGATTTCCCCGGCCGCTTCAATACCGGCCAGCTTTGGGTGGAAGCATTACCGGCCGAGAGTGAAGAAGAAGAGGCGGAGGGCCGCCCGGCCCGCGGCGGCGACGGCGTCTCGTCGATCATCATCACCTCAAACGATCTTGCCGGCGCGTGGGCGACGCGCTCGGACGGCCAGCCCATGCTGCCGATGGTCGAGGGCGAGCCACGCCAGCGCGAATTGGCCTTCCGCGCCGGCGTCAACATCGTCATGTACACGCTGACAGGCAACTACAAGGCGGATCAGGTGCACGTGCCGGCACTCCTTGAGCGGCTGGGGCAATAGGAGAAAGAGCGTGAATTTCGGTGTCGCGTTCGCCCCACTCGTCAGCGCTCACATCTTATGGGCGGCGATTGCTGCAGCGGGCGTGCTGTCGCTCTTGCTTTTCATCACGCGCAGCCGCGGCGCGGTCATCCGCGCGCTTGCTCTCGCGCTGGTCGTGCTTGCGCTCGCCAATCCTTCGCTGACGCGCGAGGACCGCGACCCGCTGAGCTCGGTTGCCGTCGTCGTCGTCGACAAGAGTCCGAGCCAGAATTTCGGCGATCGCACCAAGCAGACGGAAGCCGCGCGCGCGGCCGTCGTCGATCGCTTAAGCCATATTCCCGGGCTCGACGTCCGCGTGGTCGAGGCCGGGCAGGCCGATGGCGAGACCGACGGCACGCGATTATTCACGGCTCTCGGCTCGACGCTTGCCGACGTGCCGACCGATCGTGTCGCCGGTGTCATCATGATCACCGACGGCCGCGTGCATGACGTGCCTGCCGACGCCAGTGCGCTTGGTTTCGCGGCGCCGATTCATGCGCTGATCACCGGCAATAAGAACGAACGCGACCGCCGCATCGCGCTCATTGCGGCGCCGCGTTTCGGCATCGTCGGCCAGTCGCAGACCATCACCTTTCGGGTCGAAGATCAGGGCGCGAACGAGAAAACCGCGCAGGTTACGGTGCGGCGTGACGGTGATGTGCTGGAGACCCGGACGGTTCCCGTTGGCGTCGAACAAAACACCGAAATCCCCATTCCGCACGGCGGGCCGAATATCGTGGAGATCGAAGCGTCACCGCTGCAAAATGAGCTGACGCCGGTCAATAACCGCGCGGTGGTGACAATCGATGGCGTTCGCGACAAGCTGCGCGTGCTGCTCGTTTCCGGTGAACCGCATTCCGGCGAGCGGACGTGGCGCAATCTGCTCAAGTCGGATGCTTCCGTCGATCTCGTGCACTTCACCATCCTGCGCCCGCCGGAGAAGCAGGACGGCACGCCGATCAACGAGTTGTCGCTGATTGCATTTCCAACGCGCGAACTGTTCCAGCAGAAGATCGGCGAATTCCAGCTCATCATCTTCGATCGGTATGCGCGTCAAGGTGTGCTGCCGATCATCTATTTCGACAACATCACGCGCTATGTTCGCGACGGCGGCGCCGTGCTGGTTGCCGCAGGACCCGATTATGCGAGCCCGACCAGCATCTGGCGCACGCCGCTCGACGCCATCCTGCCTGCGGAGCCGAGTGGCAACGTCACCGAGGAGGCCTTCCGGCCTAGCTTGACCGAGCTTGGCGAGCGTCATCCGGTGACGCGCGGCCTCGATGGCGCCGACAGTACGCCGCCGAAGTGGAGCCACTGGTTCCGCGTGGTGGACACCAGAAACCCTACTGGCACCACCGTGATGCAGGGGCCGGACAATAAGCCACTGCTCGTACTCTCGCGCGAGGGCGAGGGCCGCGTGGCGCTGCTTCTCTCCGACCATATCTGGCTGTGGGCGCGCGGTTTCGAAGGCGGCGGTCCGCATCTCGATCTGCTGCGTCGGCTGTCGCACTGGCTGATGAAAGAGCCTGAACTCGAGGAAGAGGCGCTGCGGCTGACTGTGAGCGGGCACGACCTCGTGGTGAAAAGGCAAACCATGGCCGACACCGTCGCCGATGTGACGCTGACGTCGCCCTCAGGCACGACACGCACACTCAAGCTTGACCCGACCAAGCCCGGCGAGTGGGAGAGCAGCGTCCCGGCCAACGAGCTTGGACTGTGGCGCGCGACCGACGGCAAGCTCAACGCACTCGTCAATATCGGACCGGCCAATCCGCGCGAGTTCGCGGAAGTGACATCAACGACAGACGTGCTCGCACCGATCGCCTCCGCGACCGGCGGCGATTCGCGCCGCCTTGATGATGGCAGCGGTCTCAACGTGCCGCGTATCATCCCGGTGCGCTCCGGCGACACCTACAAGGGCGACGACTGGATCGGCCTGAAAATGCGGGACGCCAGCGTCGTGCGTGGCATCGGCGTGCTTCCGGTCTTCGCCGGACTGTTGGGCCTGCTGTTGCTGATCGGAAGCCTCGCCGGCACTTGGGCCCGCGAGGGACGCTGAGTTAACCCGTTGCGGCTTCCCATTCCGGCCGAATCGGTCCGGTGACGCTCTCAAACGCGCCGTCGCGCAATTCGGCGACGAGGAGCCGACCCGGATCGACAGGTCCAGGCATCGTCACGCGCCCCGGCGGGATGCGCTTGAAGCCGCATCGTGCGTAGTAAGGCTCATCACCGACCAGGATCACCAATTCATGGCCCTTGGCGCCCGCCTCTTTGAGCGCGCGCTCGATCAGGGCTTGTCCGATGCCGCGGTCGCGGAAGGGCGGCTCGACGGTGAGCGGACCAAGCAAGAGCGCCTTCGCCTCACCAATGCGGACTGGTGAGAGCCGCACCGATCCGACCAGCAGCGTCCCGATCCGCGCCGTGAACGAGACGTCGAGGCTGTGGCTCACGCCCTCGCGCAGACGATACGCCGTCTTGGCGTGACGCCCCGGACCGAAGGTACGTTCGTGCAGCCGATCGATCGCCAGCGCGTCCTCGTGCGTCTCCGGCAGGATGGTCAGCGAAATATCGGTCATGGCGTCGCGCCCTAGCATCTGGTTCGGCAGAGGTCCAGACGCAGAACGGTGAACCCAACCGGCATCGCGCCGATTGGGCCGATCCTCGATTTCCACCCGCCGCACGACCGCGGCCGATTCTCGTAAAGAGAAGCGCGCCATTCACCAAAATTCCGCGGCGGCACGTCCGTTGAGCACTTCGGCGATGCGCTCGCGCGTCGCTCGCGTCGTGCCTTCGGGAAGCGCGTCCGGAGCGAAGAAGCCGTGCGCGATAATTTCGCGGTTCGGCTGCGGCGGCGCGCTCTGGCGGAACGAGCGCACCACGTAAAGTGCAACGTGGTCGCGCCGCGACACGCGGCGATTGAAGTAGATGCCATACAGAACCGGAGTGCTGGTTATTTCGATATTGCCCTCTTCTTGAAGTTCGCGCTCCAGCGCCGCCGTCAGTGTTTCGCCAACTTCGACACCGCCGCCCGGCAAATGCCAGCCGGCGACGTAGCTGTGCTTGACCAGAAACACCCGCCCGCTCGCATCGAAAACGAGGCCGCGCACGCCAAGCGTCAGCCCTCGGGCGAAACGCCAATAGGCGTGAAGCAGTCGGCGAATAAACGGCTCAAGCGAACGACGGACCGAATCAAGGCTCATGCACGGTTCCGTTCTGTGCCAATCATCGAAGTCATCATCGCCGTCATCGAAATGCTAGCTTGATGAATTAGAACCATTCTAATATGTCTCGGTTGGCGGTCGTGATGCTACGGAACGAGCCGTCGAGGATGAGAACGTGAAGCGCTTTGCCGATCTGAGCGAACAAGAAGTTTTGGCGCTCGCCGTTTCCAATGAGGAAGAAGACAACCGCATCTACCGCAGCTTCGCGGACGGCTTGCGCGGCTCCTACCCCGACACCGCCGGCATGTACGACAAGATGGCCGAAGAAGAAATCGAGCACCACGACATGCTGCTCGATCTCTACCGCAAGAAATTCGGCGATTTTCTCCCGCTGATTCGGCGGCAGGATGTGAAGGGCTTTGTCGCGCGCCGTCCGATCTGGCTGAACCGCCCACTCGGCATCGACGCGGTGCGCAAATTCGCCGAAGAAATGGAATACGAGACGGCGCGTTTTTATCGGCGCGCAGCGCAGGCCGCCCACGATGACGCCGTACGCGACCTTCTCAATCGCCTTGCGGCGGCGGAGGACAAGCACGAAAAGCTCGCGCAAGAGCTCGGCGAGCAGATCGCGCCGGACGCCCGCGCGGCCGAGGACGAGACCGCCCGCCGGATGTTCGTGCTGCAATACGTGCAGCCCGGCCTTGCCGGCCTCATGGACGGTTCAGTATCGACGCTCGCTCCGCTGTTTGCCGCCGCCTTCGCAACCCGCGACACCTGGGCCACATTCCTGGTCGGACTGGCCGCGTCGCTCGGCGCCGGCATCTCGATGGCATTTGCCGAGGCGATGTCCGATGACGGCTCGCTGACCGGACGCGGCGCGCCCGTCGTGCGCGGCGCAGTGTGCGGCGCCATGACTGCGCTCGGCGGTCTCGGCCACGCCCTGCCCTATCTCATACCGAGCTTCTACGTGGCGACCTCGCTTGCGTTCGCCGTCGTTGCCGTCGAATTAGCGGTCATCTCCTGGATCCGCACGCGCTACATGGACACGCCGTTCCTGCAGGCCGCCTTCCAGGTCGTCGTTGGCGGCGTCTTGGTGTTCGCCGTCGGCATCCTTATCGGCAGTTCGTAAGCGACCCGGCACGCATTCTCACTGACGAGGCCTGTTGCGGAAATGATTTGCGTAGCATCATGCCACGATGTTCGTGCTCGCCCATCTGTCTGATCTGCATATGGCGTCGCGGCCGCGCATTGTCGAGCTTGCAAGCAAGCGCGGGCTCGGCTTCATCAACTGGCACCGCAAACGCAAGAACATCCACCGGCCCGAGGTTCTCGACGTCATCACGCGCGATCTGAAAGCGATCGCCACGGATCACATCGCGGTGACCGGCGACCTCGTCAATTTTTCGCTTCCCGATGAATACAAGCGAGCGCGAACATGGCTCGAAACGCTCGGCGGCCCGTCTGATGTCACCGTCATTCCGGGCAATCACGACATCTATGTTCGCGGCGTCGAACAATCGCCGGCGGCGTTCTGGGGCGACTACATGCGCGGCGATGACGGCGCGCCGAGCGGCACTTTCCCGTTCCTGCGCCGGCGCGGCGACGTCGCCCTGATCGCACTCTCGACGGCGCTGCCGACCGGCCCGTTCATGGCCACCGGCCGCCTCGGAAACACGCAACTGAGCCGCTTCGCCGAACTGCTGCAACAGACGCGCGCGCTTTTTCGAATCGTGTTGATCCATCATCCGCCGCTGAGCCCCACGAGTTGCTACTTGCGACGATTGACCGACAGCGAAGATTTGCGCGGCGTCCTTGCCGCACACGGCGCCGAGCTTCTCCTTCATGGTCACGATCACATGCGCGCGCTGATCTGGCTCGACGGGCCGCAGAACAGAATTCCGGCAGTCGGCGTTCCGTCCGCATCGGCGCGCGCGCCGCACGGCGAAGAGAATTCAGCCGGATACAACATCTTTCACATCGACGGTGCGGCCGGCGCCTGGCGTTGCGAAATGATCGCCCGGCAGCGCGATTCAGACGGTATCGTCCGCGACGTCGAACGCCGAATGCTCTGACGCTTAAAGCCTGCTCGCCAGGATGAATCCGGCCGCGATCAGCGACAGCAGCCCGACGAAAAAGCCGAACAGGAGCGCGCCGGCTGCGCGCCAGCGCCGGCGGCGGCGTTCACGATCGGCTTCGTTCCGCGCGATGCGCAGGATGAATTCGGGATCCTCGTCGAGCGCGCGCTGACGCTCGACCAGACGGCGCGCCACATACTTCGTGACTGCACCGGCCAGTTCCGGAATTTCGTGCGACTCGGCAAGCACGCGGCGTCCGACGCGGGTATCGTGCAGCAAACGGTACATGCGCTTGTCGCGCCCCATGGCGACGTGGGCGACCGCGTCGATCCAAAGCCGCGGCGTCTCCCCGCGGCTGATGCCGCGGTCGAACAGATCGACCTCCGGCGGAATCTCGGCAAAGACCGGATCGAGCGCCTCGTTCAGAAGTTCGAGGCGGGCCACTTCCGCATCGCGCAGATCGACGACGACGCTGGTGCGCTCGGCCGCTTCGACCCGCGCCAAGTGCATCGCCTCTTTCAGAGGCGAAATCGGTTCAGCGGCAAGAGCTGCGGCCTCGGATTTCCGTTTTCGACCCCACATGACCCGTCCGTTCCCCTGGGGGTGACGATACACCATGGCGAGGCTCGCAAAAACCGCACCAAGCGGCCCGGCGCCAGCCAGCGGTCGCTGAACCCGCTGGATAAAGCGGCAATTGTGGCCGATTTCGAGGGGGATTCTGCCGAACACCGGCCAGCCCTTCCCGGGACGACGGGAGTTAAATCGTCCTGCCGCCGTCGACCTCAATAACGTTGCCGGTCATGAACTCGGCCTCGGCCGAGGCCAGGAACAGCGCGGCGTTGGCGATGTCCTGCGGCTGCGCCAGGCGGCCGAGCGGCACGGTGGCGATGAATTTCTCGCGCATACCCTCAGCCGGGCCGAGGAACGACGGCAGAAGCGGTGTTTCGGTTGCGACCGGCGCAACCGCGCAAACCCGGATGCGATCCGGCGCAAGTTCGACGGCAAGCGACTTCGTCAGCATGTGAACCGCGCCCTTGGTGGCGTTATAGGCCGACAGCCCCGGCCGCGGCCGCAATCCCGCGGTCGAGCCGATATTGATGATCGCACCGGAACCCTGTTTGCGGAAATGCGGCACCACCGCCTGGCAAAACAGAAAAACGCCTTTGACGTTGACGGCGTAGATGCGATCGAACTCCGCCTCTTCGATCTCCAGCATCGGCTTGTTGACATGCGTGGCGCCGGCATTGTTCACGAGAATGTCAAGCGCGCCAAAGGCCGACAGCGTTTCATCAAGCGCCGCGGCGATGTCCGCCTTCTTCGTGACGTCGCAGCGCACGGCGATGGCGTTGTTGCCGATGGCGCGCGCCGCGGATTTCGCCGCATCGCCGTCGATGTCGGCGAGCGCAACCCACGCGCCCTCGCGCGCGTAAGTCTCGGCAATACACTTGCCGATGCCGGACCCGGCGCCCGTCACGAGCGCGGTTTTGCCGTCGAGTCGCATGCTCAACTCCGTTTCGGCACGACGCCGTAAGCCGTCGCCCAGCCGAGACCATCCTCGGTGCGCGTGCGCGGCCGGTATTCGCAGCCGATGAAACCCTGATAGCCTTGCCGATCGATGGCCTCGAACACGGCGGGATAATTGATCTCGCCCTCGTCCGGTTCGCGGCGCGTCGGCACGGCCGCGATCTGCACGTGGCCGACGAAAGGAAAGTGCTTTTCGAAACGTTTGATGAGATCGCCGCCGACGATCTGCACATGATAGAAGTCGAACTGAATGCGCACGTTGGGCGCACCGACTTTGCCAACAATATCAGCGGCGTGCTCGACACGGTTGAGAAAATAATTCGGCCGGTCGCGCGGGTTGATCGGCTCGATCAGGAGCGTGATGTTCGCCTTCGCGGCGTCCTCTGCAGCGCGCGTGAGATTTTTGATGAAGGTGGTCTCGGCGGCCGGACGCTCGTGCGGCGGTACGGCGCCGGCAAGGCAGTGAATGGCGCGGCCGCCGATGGCGACGACATAGTCGAGTGCTTGTCTGAACGTCGCATCCCAATCGCGCTCGCGGCCGGGCATTGCGGCGAGGCCGAACTCGCCGTCCCGGCCTTGTGCGGTGTTCACGCCGAGCTGTATCAGGCCATGCCGTTCGAGTTCAGCCTTCACGGCCGGCGCCGGCACACTGTAGGGAAACTGCAGCTCGACCGCCTCGAAGCCCGCCGCCGCCGCAGCGCCAAAGCGCTCGATCAGAGGCCGTTCGGTGAAGAGATAACCAAGATTGGCGGCAAAGCGGGGCATGGCGTTTCTCTCTCCACCGTCGTTCGGCGACAGTCAATGCTCGGCACAATACACCACCCAACGCATTGGATTTTCTTTCCCCTCCCCCGCGCACAACGCGCGTAGTGGGGAGGGAAAACGAAATCCGTTCTCGCGGCGCGTGAGCGTCCGAGTCATGCGACAAGCTTCACGAAAGTCTCCCCCAGAGCATGATCCCGAAAAGTGGTCACCGGTTTTCGGATAAGATCATGCTCAAACAAAACGGGGAGGCGGAGCGCCGACAGGCGCACCATCCGTTGTCCGCGCCACGCATCGAATGTTGCCACTCGCATCAGCGCTTCGGGCGCGGAGCGCATCCAGCGGGATGCGCTCGCCTCTCGGCGCTCCACCGCGGCTCTCGCTTAGGCGACCGAACGCCACCACTCAGCCTCGGGCCGCGCTTCCTGGAATCACCGGGTGCAAACGGGTTCCACCCCTCCCCGGGCCAGTGCAGTGAGCTCCTCACAGACCGGTCATCATGCCGGCCGGGCAGGGCTCCCAAGGCCGCCCGGGAGCGGTTTGCGAGACCGCGCGCGGGCGCCGCACTCGCTCCACCGTCAGGATCGCATCCGGACTGTGCCCTGCGACGAGCGAGATGCTGTCTTGTAACTGAAATAGTGACAAATGTCAATGAAAATGTGACCACTACCCGGCGCGGGCGCAGTCCATATATGGGATAAAACCCATTATTTCGCCCACTGTGGAAGTGGGCCATTTTGTGGTTGACCGATACCAGTCGCCTTGGTTCGCTTAACGTTGTCAAACCCGCGTGAAAAGACCGCCCCAAGGCGAGCCTGCGCGATCGACGAGGAAACACCAGGGAGCCTCGACGTGCGATGAACGCCCAGCAACTCCTCCAGGAAATTTCCGACTATTGCCGGCAGACCGGACTCGCCGAATCAACGTTCGGCCGCCGCGCGGTCAATGACGGCAAGCTTGCCGCGCGGCTGCGTAACGGCGGTCGCATCACGACTGATACGCTCGACCGCATCCACGGCTTCATGGCGGCGCATCCGATCGAGAGCGACCGGCCCGCGATTATCGAACGGCCCCGCGACCTGCGCCCCGCGGCGCCGCCGCCGACGACGCCGCCAGCCGCGCCATCGAAGCCGGGCGACCCGCAACGCAACTTCCGCTTCTTCGACAACCGGCAGAAATATCTGCTCTTCGTCAATACCTGCAGCGAGAAATGGGAAGTGGCCCACCGGGTCTCCGAGGAGCTCGCCCACATCCATCCCCATCCGCCGGCGGTGCGGGTTTTCGATGCCGGCGTCGGCGATGGTTCGGTGCTGGTGCGAGTCATGCGCGCCATGCACGACCGTTTCCCGCACATGCCGTTTTACACGGTGGGCAAAGAGATCAGTCTCGAAGATGTCCGCCTCACACTGCAGAAGATGGCGGACCGCTTCTTCGAGCACCCGGCGTCGGTCCTGGTGCTGACCAACCTCGCTTATGCGGACGCGCCATGGCTCGCGGTGAAATCGCTCAGCGCCGCGTCGAGTCTCGTTTGGCATGAGTTGCCGCTGATCGGCAATTCCGCGCACAAGTTCGAGCAGCAAATCATCGATCTCGAACCGTTCCTGGCGCAAAACTGGAAGGCCGGCGTCAGCCCGCGCACCGGCAACCCGGTCTATGAGCGGCCGGTGGTGCTCGTCATCTATCGCGAAGATCACCGCTTCCTGCTCGATCCGATCATCCCAAAGCCCGGCGGCACCCTTGCCAATTACGATCTTGTCATCGCCTCGCAGCCCTATCGCGCGCGCGCCTCGCTCGACTTCAAGGCCAAGCGCGTCATCGGTCCGCTGGCGCGGGCGCTCGGGCCCGGCGGCAGGCTGATCGCCATTCACTCGCACGGCCATGACCCCGGCATGGAGATCATTCAAAAAGTCTGGCCCGACGACAACCCGTTCATTCACGATCGGCACCAGATCCTCAAAGCGGTGAAGCACGATCTCGGCCCCGCCGGGCGCGACCTGAATTTCAACGCCTACGCCGACAATCGCGCGCTGTTTCGCTACGACATGCACACGCTGCCGTCGGAGATTTCCGAATCGATCGGCACCTCGACGCTGTTCGCGGCGTGGAACGCGGCGATCTACGTCGCGCAAGTGGAGGACGACCGGCTCGGCGAGGTGGTGGCCGACGGCCGATATATCGACGCCACACGCGCGGTACTGCGCGAACGCGGCGGCCTTTGGTTCTTCGACGAGTCCTACGTGATCTCGCGGCGGCGGCCGTGACTATCGCGGTGTGAGGACCGTCATGGCCGCGCTCGCACCCAGGCCCGCCGAGCCGCTCCCCGCTGCCGTGCAACGCATCGCCGCGTTTATGACCGGTTTCTCCGTCGAAGCGACGCGGCCCTCGGACGCCGACATCGCGGCGCTCGCCGTGCTGAAGCGGGGAACCCGCGTCTACGTCAGCGCCGTGCCCGGCCGGCCGGCCGAAGAAGCCATCAGCGCCGCCATCCGGCTGCGCGCGGCCGGATTGGAGCCGGTGCCGCACGTTGCAGTGCGCAATTTCGCAAGCATCGACGCGCTCGATGATTTCCTTGCACGGCTTAACGGCGAGGCCGGCGTTCGGCGAGCTCTTGTCATCGCCGGCGATCGCACGGAGTACGGGCCGTTCCGGCGTGCGCTGGACGCCATCGACAGCGGCATCCTGCGCCGGCGCGGCATTCGCGCCATCGGGGTTGCTGGGTACCCGGAGGGCCATCCGCGGATCGGCGTCGACGAACTCGACCGTGCGCTCGCGGAAAAAATCGCGGCGGCGGAAGCGATGGGCCTCGCGGTCGAGATCGTCACGCAGTTCGGCTTCGATGCTCGCGCCATACTCGACTATGTCGCGCGGCTGCGTGCCTTCGGCATTGAACACCCGTTGCGCATCGGGCTTGCCGGACCGACCAGTCTTTCGGCGCTGCTGCGCTATGCCGGCCGCTGCGGCGTACGCGCCTCCGCGCAAGCGCTGGCAAGACGGTCGGGTCTGCTGCGTCAGATGTTCTCGCTGACCGTCCCCGACGATCTGGTGCGCGCGCTGGCCGACGCCGCGCCCGCAAACGTCTCCGCGCATTTTTTCTCGTTCGGCGGATTGCCGGCGACCGCGCGGTGGGCGTGCGCCGTCGCCGACGGCCGTATCACACTGGAAGGAGACGGCGGATTTCAGGTCGCGCCGCTGCGGCCGGAAGGTTAGACTGGCCTCCTACATCTGCGGGAGGCTGGAATGCCGGTAGAGACAATTCGCGGCGTGAACATCGTCTACGAAGTCATAGGCGACCATGGTCCTTGGCTGGCGCTGACCACAGGCGGGCGACGCGGCCATGAGGAATTCCAGCCATTAGCCCGCAAGATCGCGGCCGGCGGCTTTCGCGTTCTGCTTCATGACCGGCGCAATACCGGCGCGTCCGACATCAAGATCGAAGGCGAAGAGGCGGAAGAAGAGATCTGGACCGACGACTTGCACGAGTTGCTGGCACGCCGGGACGCCTTGCCTGCTTTCGTCGGTGGATCGTCCTCCGGCGCACGCACATCGATCCTGTTCGCGCTACGTCACCCAGAGGCGGTGCGCGGTCTGCTGCTGTTTCGCGTCACCGGCGGTCCTTTCGCCGCCGGGCGGCTGCCGGAAAACTACTATGCGCAGTTCATCCGCGCGGCGCAGGCCGGCGGCATGGCGGCCGTATGCGACACCGAGCAATACCGCGAGCGCATCGCTGCAAATCCGGCCAATCGCGATCGCCTGATGGCAATGCAGCCGCAACGCTACATCGACGTCATGTCGCATTGGCACAAGCTGTTCGTGGCCGGCGCAAACCTGACGGTCATGGGCGTCACCGACGATCAGTTGCGGTCCATCAAGGCGCCGACGATCGTCATTCCGGGCAACGACAAGACGCACAACTCCCAAAGCGGCCGGGTCGCTCAAAGCCTCATTCCCAACAGCAAACTTCATCAATTGCCGATCGAGGATCAGGATGTACCGCTTATTCCTTTCGAAGAATGGGCGCCCTACGAGAACGAAATCGCCAAGGTCTTTATCGACTTCATGCGCAGCGTGACGGCCGGCAGTCCGCCGCCGGTCGATTCACGCCAGCTTCTTCCGCAATGATGAAGGCTGCACATCGCCAGGCCGACGTCCTAGGCCTGTCTTCTGTTAGCGGGATTCCCATATATAAACGGCCCCGCGCTCAAGGGCACTCTTCCTATGGCCTTCGCGATACGGCTCGGCCAACCAAATCAGCGCTCGTTAGGCGCTTTGGGAATCAGGGTCTCTGTCTTACCGATATCCCGTCCCCAGGTCGGCAACGTTAGTGTGCAATTTCAGCCGCTTTGTTCCCTCTCATCCGATGAACGATCTCGTTGATCTTGCTCTCAACGACCTTGTCTTTTTCCAACTCTATGCCGTCGAACACACAATACGCCTTCCCGCTGTTCTCAAGGGCGTGTTGGGAGCATCCACCGTTGCATATAGGCAAGATCTTGCATCTCAGACACGGAGGATTTTGAAATTTCGAACTCATCCTCCTTTCTAAGTTTCCATTCTCCCAAACGAGTTTGCCCTCCTCATTGATAAAGCCTTCCCGTTGATCCTTTAAAAAGTCTCTCGCGGTACACTTGTAGACATCGCCGTTATAATTGATCACCGCGCTATTGACCTTATCAGCATAGCAAGACTTGGCCGACATTGTTCATCGCCAACATATTGGACACATTAAATCCATAGGAACGGACTTTATCGATGCTGTCCCTTAGGGAATCCCGACGTCATCGCCGTCATAGTTTTGCCACACCCTGTGGAAGTCAAAGATAATGAGATCCCGCTTCAGATTTTCGCTAAGTCCGCTCAGATCGCTTGCCACCAAGTAAGCTCGCGCCAGATTTTTATCCGTATAATTGATACGAGCACGGACAAAAAAACCATTTTTGATCAGCAAACGCACATTTTCGATGATCTTGCTATAGGAACCCCGGCCGCCAGAGCTAAAGCGGACCTGATCATGTTCATCGCCAAAACCGTCAAATGTTATTTGAAAAGAACAAGATAAATTTCTCGCCTGAAAAAAATCCATCAAGTACTGGTCAACGAGAAACCCGTTCGAGGTAAAGCTTATCCCTGGAACTATATGGTTGTATCGACATTCAGAAGCGTACCAATCGATGATCGGCGCCACATCCTTTCGGAAGTACAAAAGCGGTTCGCCGCCAAAAAATGAGAGCGTGAATTCCCTAATGCCATCTTTGGCGAGCTGTGTTGGAAATAAATTTCTTGACCCTGGCGGCTACTGCCGGGCTGATACGCGACCTACTTATGTGACTCTCATAGCAATAATAGCACGAGAAATTGCACGTCATATTTGGATTTACTGTCAGCAAGAAACTTGATTTGTTGTTATCAATATCCTCTGTGAGACGTTTGATAATTCCCACCTCGTCGACGGCTTCGTCGACGATGAATTGCTCTTTGACCAGGTAATCGTAAAAACTTGGGTGCACCCTGGCGAGGCCCTCGATCCCATTTGCGACAGCCGCCCTCAGTAGCCCCTCTAGATTGGCTTCAACGAGAATGACTTTCTGATGCAGCGCGTTGAAAAGCGCGAAATTGCGTTCGAAAGGTACGATTGAGTTGAATTGGCTGAACTTCATGAGCCCCCACCACCAAGAAGGTCTGTCTACACTACTTTCGGGGCGCAGATAGTGCAGTTACCGCAATTGGCACCCTTGCAGTTTGTGTTGGTCTTGCCGGCCATCGATGTCTCTGCCGCCAGGCTGTATATTGACGAAAAGCCGCCTCGCGATATCCCTTTGCCATCGGCGGCCATCTATTCAAATGAAAGCGGCTCGGAAGCGATGTCTCGTCCATATGAATAACGCTCCATTAGACACCCTCTCGTTGACCCGCCGCTTTGCGTATCTTATGCTGGTTTACAGCTTTTCTTGCAAACACCGCAGTCTTTTCCCCCGCCGCAATTTTTATCCGCCGCCGGCGGCGTAACCTCCTCGGGGGTGCGATAAACTACTGAAAATCCTCCTACGAAGACCCCGTTTGTGTCTTCAGCCATGGGATCGTAACGCTCGAGCAATGAAGCCTCCATCGGTTAGCTGAGATGGACTGACTTACTTTTTCGATGCCCCTCCGCCACCAGCGCCCAGCCCTTTAGTAGTCTAACTATGGCACGATCTTAGCCTTGCAGCCCGGTACACAGTTCTTACAGTTGGCTCCAGCGCAGTTTACATTTGTATCCGTGTCCGCCGAGTTCGCGAGATCATCCGCTGGGAGGCTGTAAGACAACGAAAATCCTCCAGTGAAAGCCCCGTCGCAACAGATCATCGGATTGCTGATGAAATCGCCAACAGCCTCGACGTTCAAAGGCTCTGACATCGCATCTCTCCCAAAATACGGACTGGTGAGTGGAAATCAATTGTGAACGTAAGTCAAGATAGTATGGTCTATTCGTATCTCGAACGGTCCCAATATGTGCACAGTCCCGTTAGATCGCGTAAGCACATTGTAAACTGTAAGAAAGTGACTATGCGGCCTAAGCGAAATTATCTGTTGACGATACCGGCGCTGGCTATCCTCGGATGCACGCTCGCGTTCGCCCAATCGGTACCGGTGACCGATACTCCAACGCGCCTCTTGCTCGGCCATACGCGGTTAGTAAATTCTGTCGCCTTCTCTGCCGATGGAAAGACGATCGTCTCTGGAAGCATCGATAAGTCAGTTAGACTGTGGGAGTCGGAGACTGGCAAAAGTATTGCTGTCCTGCAAGGTCATACAGATCAAGTTAGTTCTGTTGCATTCTCTCCCGATGGACGTTTCGTTGCTTCGGCCAGTCGCGACAAGACAATCAAGATTTGCATTCTCATCCCGGATCGGCAGGCTCTTTTGCGAATGTTATAATCAAAGGACCGCTAGCCAATATAAGTGCTAGTGGAGCTTTGGATTTGACATTCGCTTCGCCTATTTGCTTCTAGAGTGTAGCGAAATTGCCAACCCACTCCACTAAATGGCGCGCTGCAATTTTGGAGCCCGGGTATGCTGTTCGTCGTCTACGCGATCGATAAGAAGGACATTATGCCGACGCGCGCCAAGCATTACCGCGCGCATCGCGTCCATCTCGATAAATCGGAAGATCACGCCGTCGACGTCGTGACCGCAGGCACCCTCCTCGCCGACGACGGCGAGACGCCGGCCGGCAGCGTCTTCGTCGTCGACGCCAAGGACCGCACTGCGGTCGACGCCTTTACGCGGAGCGATCCGTACTACGCCAACGGCGTCTGGCAGCGCGTCGAGGTCCACCGCTACAGCCGAAAGCGCGGCGGGCCGATCGCGAGCAAGCGGTAGGACGACTGCCTTCTGATCTTCCGGCAGCACTTTCGCGCCGCGAGGCCGGATAAGCTATGCGATTGCCCGCGGCTTCTCGCGAATGCCCATGCGCTGCAGGCGGCCCAAAACCTCGTCGCAGAAGTACGGCAGTTCGTCGATGTAATTGACCAGCGAGATGCCGATCCCGGTGAGGCCGGCTTTGCTGAGATCGGCGAGTTGCCCGGCGACGTCATCGGGATCGCCGACGATCGGCAGGCCGCCCATGCCCTGGGCATATTGATTGCGCTTGGTGATGTATTCCTGCATCGGCACGGTCTGCGGCGAGATGTTTTTCAGCGCCAGGATGCCGTCGACCGCCGACCAGTCGGCGTGCTCGACGATGCAATGGTGATAATACTCCTCGGCTTCCTTGCGCGTCGGTTTGCAGGTGACGACGCCGACGGTGTAGCAACCGATCTCGCGGCCCTGCTCGCGCGCCGCATTCTGCGCATTTTTCACCCGCTGCGCGGTCTCGTCGAGCGAAGTGCGCGAGGCCTGCAGGAAGAATGCATCGCAGTTGCGGATCGCGAAGGCCATGCCGCTCGCCGACGCGCCCGCGTTCATGATCACCGGCCGCGTGCCGCCGACCGGCTTCGGCTTGCCGCGGATACCCTTCATGTTGAGATACTTGCCGTGAAAATCAAAATCCTCACGGTCGGACCAGATCATCTTGATGACGTCGATCCACTCCTGCGCGTAGTCGTAGCGGTCCTCGTGCTGGCGCTGCTCGACGCCGAACATGTCGAATTCGCCCTCGTTCCAGCCGACCACGATATTGAGGCCGAAACGGCCGTCACCGACATGATCGGCCGTCACCATCTCCTTGGCGGCGACCACCGGATTGAAGATCGGCGCGTGCACCGTGCCGAACACGGTGATGCGCTTGGTCGAGGCGAGAAGGCCCGTGGCCCAGGTGATCGTCTCGAGCGTCGTGCCCTGATAATCGGTGTCGCCGCCATAGCCTTTCCAGCGGCCGATCGGCAGCATGAAGTCGATGCCGGCCTCATCCGACATCTGCGCCAGCCGCTTGTTGTCGGCCCAGTTGCCCGACCAGCGTTCGGGAACGAGCGTCACAGCGCGGCCGGACGAGCAATTGGGGCCGAAGAATCCGATCTGCAGCTTGTTGTTGCTGTACATGGCGCGGCGCGCCTGCAGGCTGGCATCGCGCGTGATGGTTTGGGGAGCGTGCACGGTTATAGTCCTCGATTGTTCTTCTCCCCTGGCGGGGAGGTCCTCTTGGGCTGGGGGTTGCGCAGTATAGCGCGGGACGGAGCGCCGCGACAGCGAACCGTTATGAGGGCGACGCATGGCCCTTTCGGAAACCGCCTGCCACTTTGCCGGATCATGCTTTACGGCTGGTCGAGCACCGCGCGCACCCGCTCCACGATAGCGGTGGGCGTATTGGCGAGGTCGGCGACCAGCGCCTGCACCTTTTCGCCGGTCAACGGACTGAGGTCGAAGCCGATCTTGGCTGCATCAGCCAGGAAACCTTCGTCCTTCATGGTCGCATCGAACGCACGCCGCAACGCCTCGACCCTGTCCGCCGGCACGTCCGGCGGTAGAAAATAGGGCCGCCCGATGTCGGTGCGGCCGAACAGCATCAACAGCGCCTGGCGATCGGACGGCGTCTTGGCGAGATCGAGGATCAGCGGCACATCGGCGAGTTTCCCGCCAGCGGGCTCGGTGCCGTATTGAGCAATCATTTTGATCTTGCTGTCGGCGATCCACGGCGACATCTGGGCCTTGACGGCCTCCCAGCCGAGCGCGGCAACGCCCTCGGTCTCGCCGCGCTCCATGGCCATGTTCATTTGCGGCGTGCTGCCGTAGCCGGGCACGATCTTGAACTTGGTGCCGAGTATCTTGTTGGTGAGGAGGGGGAAGTCGACCATGGTCGTGCCGGGCGTGGTGGCGCCGACGACGAGCTGCTTGCTGAGCAGGTCGGTCAGGCTCTGCACCGGCGCCGTATGCCAGACATAGGCGACGTAGGGTTCGCGGTTGGTGCTGCCGATCCAAATCAGCTTCGACGCATCGAAATGCGCGGCGGCCGGCTGCAGCAGTGGCGCCCCCGGAATGCCGTTGAGCGGCACGCCGATGACGGTGCCGTCCTTGGGCCCGAGCGTGTAAAGCTGATTGGTCATGACGATGCCGCCGGCCGTCGGCTGGTTTTGCACGATAATGAACGGGTGGCCCGGAATGTGATCGGGCATGTGGCGGGCCACGGCGCGCGCCATGATGTCGTAGGTTCCGCCAGGCGCCGAACCGACGACGAAGCGTATCTGCTTGCCCTTATAAAAACTCGCCACGTCTTCGGCGGCCCGCGCCGGCGCCGTGGCGAAGAGCAGCAGCGCAAAAACGAGGAGACGGCGCATCATGCGTGCACGCGGCGTGCAGGCTGATCGGCCAGCAACGAATTGAACAGGCGGCCGCGGCAATTGCTCCGGTCGCGCACGCCGAGAAGCGTCAGCGCCTCCCAGATCACCACCTGGTTGCTGGTCACCACCGGCCGCCCGAGCTTTTGTTCGATGTCTTCGATGACCGGAAACGTCGAAATGTTGGCGCAACTGATGAGATAGGCGTCGGCATCGGGCCGCGCTGCTTCGATCGCGCGATCGCGCCAGAACTGCGGCGGCGTCGCGCAATATTCGTCGCTGCCTTTGAGCGCAAAGCCACGAGCGTAGATCACCTCGTATCCGGCCTTATGCAGGAAATCCGCCTCTTCCTCGGTGGTGTGGGCGCTGTAGGGCGTCAGCAACACGATACGCCGGGCGGCGAGCGTCTCAAACGCGTGACGGATCGCGCTCGCCGTCGTCGTCGCCTTCGCCGCGCCGGCACGCCGCACCGCATCGAGGAGCTTGGCTTCGCCCTCGAGACCCTCGGAGGTCGAATTCGCGGTGCAATGGAAAGCAACGACGTCGCACCTGGCGTCGGTCAATGTGACGGTCGCCTCCTCGACGTTCGGCAAGAGCTGATCGAGCGACATGCGATGCGCGCCGGTCATGCGCAGCCGCGCCACGTGCGACTGCACGCCGGGCGGCACGTGCCGCACCATCTCCTGCTCGACCATGCGGTTCGACGACGGAATGATCAATCCGATGCGCGCCGTCATGCCGCCCTCCTTGCCGCTTTCCTCATCATGCCACTCTCGCGGTTCTTTGGATCACGAGCTTACTGCAAAAGCCGACTGCTTTGACAGCACCCGGCAGCCAAAAAAACCTGTTGCCAGCGAAAACGCTACGACTGCACCATAGAACCCAATACTATTGCGCCAACGAAAAACGGGAGGACACCATGCCGCATCGATCGGCCGCCACACGCGCGCTGCCAAAGGCTTGCGCAGCACTTGCGCTTTTCGCATCGCTCACGCTCGGGGCCAAAGCCGACGATGCCTATCCCACTCGCGCGATCCATATCGTCATCCCGTTCCCGGCCGGCGGACCGAGCGACGTTGCGGCGCGCATCATCGCGCAGCGGATGAACGAGGATTGGGGGCAACCGGTCGTCGTCGACAACCGACCCGGCGCCAACACCATCATTGGCGCCGAAGCCGTAGCGAAGGCCGCGCCCGATGGCTACACGCTGCTGATGGCGATCGATTCGACGCTGGTGATGAACCAGTACATTTACAAAACTCTGCCGTACGATCCGCTCAACGATTTCGTACCGATCACGACCACCGTGAAATCGATGTCGCTGCTCGCCGTGCCGGCGGCGAACGGGCCAAAGACTGTCAAAGAGCTGATCGCGCGTGCCAAGGCGGCGCCGGGCAAGCTCAATTACGGCGCCGGCACCATCACCGCGCAACTCATGGGCGTGCTGTTCAACAAGGCGGCCGGAATCGATGTCGTCTATGTGCCGTTCAAGGGTACCGCCGAGACGGTGCAAGGCCTGCTCACCGGCAGTGTCGACATGGTCTATGGCGCGACCGTCACGGTCGGTCCGCTGATCGAGGGCGGCAAAGTGCGTCCGCTTGCCAAGCTCGATAGCCGCAAGGAGCCCTACCCCGATGTGCCGACGCTCGCCTCCGCAGCCGACCTGAAAGATTTCGACGATCTCTCGGTATGGCTCGGCCTCGTCGCGCCCAAGGGAACGCCGCAGCCAATCATCGAGAAGCTCAATCGTGAAGTCGTGCACATTCTGTCGGAACCCGACGTGCAGCAGAAATTCAACCGCACGGGAAATTTCGCCGTGACCAGCACGCCGCAAGAATTCTCCGTCTTCATCCGCAAGGAAGCCGACCGCTGGTCCAAGGCGCTCAAGGACGCCAATATCAAATTCGACTAGCGTGGCGGCCGATGCCACCTCGCTCGTGGCTTATGGCAATTCTGAAAATTGATATTGCGCTGCACGTGTCGTGAGCGAACGCCGAACGCCGAACGCCGCCCGAATACAAGAATTTTATGACGTTAACGTAATTTAATTTGCTGGCAAATTGCCACGCTGCAGGGTGTCTGAATTAATCAAACAAATTTAACTTATGGGCGAGTCGAAACGGCTCATGGATGCTAAAAGCGAGCATGCCCGGAACGGTCTCGGCGGCGCAGCCTGGATCTCCAGCTTCTCCTTAGCTTCCAGAAGCTCGCCGATTTGCCGATCACATTCGATCGCCTGCGAACCATCGCCCATTGCCGTCTTCGGGTTTCCGGGCCTCGGCGATTTGGTCCGCTGTCATTCGCTCATCCAGATGATTGCAGAGCGCAATCCGGATCGCCCGATTGATCTCATCGCGCGGCGATCCGTCGTGGCGATCGGCGCATTCATGCCGCAGATCCGCGACACGATCGGCGACGATTTCCGGCATAATTATCTTACGATGGGGTCTCGGCTGGCGCTCGCAAAGAAATTGCGCAACCGAGGTTACGGCAGCGCATACATCATCCAGAGTTCCTTCAAGGCCGCGCTCGTGCCATTTCTCGCACGAATACCCGAGCGGATCGGATGGGCAGACGAGGGACGGCTGCCGCTCCTTACCCGACCACGGTTCGGCCTGCGGCGATTGCCGCGCATGGTCGATCGAATGTGCTGGCTCGGCGTCGCCGACGGCGAGGAAGCGCCGGCGAAATGGCCGGAGCCTCGGCTGCAAGTACCCGACTTCCATCAAACCCAACTCAAAGTGCTGAGAGAAAGTCGGCCCAAAATGGCGCCTGTGGTCGCGATCGCGCCAGGCTCGTCGGTTTTGAGCAAAAACTGGCCCGTCGAAAATTACGCCGCAATCGCGCGGCGTTGTATCGAAGCCGGCTGCACGGTCTGGATCGTGGGATCGAGCGGACATCGCGAGCTTGCGGCGGCGATCAGCGAATGCGCCCCGGCGCGGGACTGTCTGACAGATTCAGTCGCGGAACTCGCGGTGACCATCGCCGCAGCGGACGTCTTCATCGGCAATGATTCCGGGCCGCTGCATATCGCGGCCGCGTTTGGCAAACCGAGCATCGGCGTCTTCGGCTCGCACGACATCGATTCCAAGGCGCCGATCAACGCCGCCGTAAGCGTCGTGGCGCCGGAGCTCGCAGTGGCAAAGACGTCGACGACCGAATTTCACTGGCCCTTGCTCGATCCCGTCGTGTGCTGCCTGGATCGGGCCATCGAGTTCCGCGAAAACGCGTGCCACGACGCAGCGCGGCCGCCCGGTGGCGGGCCGTCTCCGGCCGGGGAACTAAAAAATATGCGCTGCGTTTAATAATGGCTGAAAGGTCGTGGGCTCACGACGGAGGGATAGCTATGCCTGTCTTGCTCGGTATGATTCTCGGGGTGATCCTGACTGTCGCCGGCGCCTTCGCCTACGACACCTCGACCGGCCGGGCTGCCAACGGCTTGTCGCCATCGGCCGGCGGAAATCCACCAATGGTCAACTGGAACGTCGTCAGCGACGATTGGCACGACCTGCAGGAGAACGCGCGACACATCGGCGCTGATTTCGAACGAGGCCTCAAGAAGGTGACGGGCTGACCGCAGGGTTAGTTCTCATACGATCGCCCTGTGTTTGCGGCTATTCGGAGGTCAGCGGCCGCGTGACAACTGAACCTGTCGCGATCGACATCGCAGAATTGTTTCCGAGCTCCTTCCACCGTGTATCGTCCTGGTTCATCCGCAGCAGCTGCGCCGCCGTCAGTGGCGCGATGGTGCGGATCACGTCATCCAGTGTGCTTATTTGTGACGGCGCGAACCAGGAAAGATTGGGCTGTTTCAAACTGACAATTTCTCTCCGAACGTAATTGTCGACTTCGGCGGCGCGTTGCACGAACCTCGCCCTTTCTCACGAGACGTCGAGAGCCGGGGCGACGTCTTTCGCAGATAATGACGCAGACCCGACAGCGAGACGCTGTTCCAGCGATAGTGTTCCAAGTCGTTACAGCCGGGGCTGGTCTGCCGCCCAAAGCCGCCATCTTCCGGATCAGCGCTCCCTATGCGACTGTGCCGCCCGAACGACGATCGATAGTGCAACCGCTCGGGAGGACATCATGCGCTGCATTCGCTTCGCTGCGCTCGTGCTGCTGTCGGCGCTCGCCGCCGCCAATTCTGTTACCGCTACGCACGCCCAGGAGGGCTATCCCAATCGTGCGATCCGCATCGTTGTGCCCTTCCCCGCGGGCGGACCGTCCGACGTCCTCGCTCGCATTATCGGCGAGCGCATGAGCGCGGATTTCGGCCAAGGCGTTGTCATCGATAATCGGCCGGGCGCGAATACGGTCATCGGCGCGCAACTGGTGCAGAAGGCCGCGCCCGACGGTTACACGCTCCTCATGGCGATCGATTCGACGCTGGTGATGAACCAATACCTCTACACGAGCCTGCCCTACGATCCGATCAAAGACTTCGCCCCGATCACTCTGGTCGGCAAGACGGTCGGCCTGCTCGTGGTCAATGCGGCGAGCGACATCAAAACGGGAAAGGATTTGATCGCCAAAGCGAAAGCTCAACCGGGCAAGCTCAATTGCGGCGCCGGGACGATCACCACCAAGCTGACGTGCTTTTTGTTCAACGACAAGGCCGGTATCGATACGGTTCTGCTGCCCTATAACGGCAGCGCCGAAGTCGCGCACGGCATTCTCACCAAGAGCGTGGATTTCGTGTTCGATGGTCCGTCGGCGGTTCTCCCATTGATTCAATCGGGCGATCTGCGCGCACTGGCGCGGCTCGACAGCCGGCCGTTTCCCGCAGTGCCAAACTTGCCGACATTGGCCGAGGCGACGGGCGTCGATCTCGCCGATCTTGCGGTCTGGCTCGGTCTCGTCGCGCCAAAGGGAACGCCGGAGGCGATCATCAACAAGCTGCAGGCCGAAGTGGCCAAGATCTTGAGCGATCCCAAAGTCAAATCGCGGGCCGACGCCGTCGGACTTTACCCCGCCACCGATACGCCCGCGGAATTTGCCGCGTTCATCCGCAGCGAGGCCGCGCGTTGGCCGGATGTGGTAAAGAAAAGCGGCATGCACTTTGACTGAGGACCAATGACCGACATCGATATTCTTTCGCCGTTCCGCCTCGGCCCGCTCGAACTTCCCAACCGCGTGGTGATGGCGCCGATGACGCGCAATCGCGCCGGGCCGGGCAACGTACCGGTCCCGCTCAACGCCACCTACTACGCGCAGCGCGCCAGCGCCGGGCTGATTATCAGCGAAGCGACACAGGTCTCGCCGCAGGGCCAAGGCTATCCGGGCACGCCGGGCATCCACGACGCCGCACAAGTGGCCGGCTGGAAGCTCGTCACCGATGCGGTCCATGCCGCGGGCGGACGGATTTACCTGCAGCTCTGGCACGTCGGCCGCATCTCGCACCCGAGCATGCAGCCGGGCGGCGCGCTGCCGGTAGCGCCGTCGGCGATCGCGGCGTCGGGCCAGTTATGGACGTTCGACGGCATGAAGGATTTCGTGACGCCGCGCGCGCTCGAAACGAGCGAGGTCGCGGGCGTCGTCGAAGATTTTCGGCAGGGCGCGCGCAATGCGCGGCGAGCGGGCTTCGACGGCGTCGAACTGCACGGCGCCAACGGCTATCTGATCGATCAATTTCTGCGCGACAAGACCAACCGGCGCACCGATCGCTACGGCGGCAGCACGTCGAACCGTGTGCGTTTCTTGATCGAAGTCACGGAAGCCATGGTCGGCGAATGGGGCGCCGAGCGCGTCGGCGTGCGACTGTCACCGACAACCCCGTTCAACGACATGGCCGACAGCGACCCCGCCGGCACGTTTTCGACTGCCGTTGCCGAACTCAGCCGCTTCGGCCTCGCCTATCTGCATATTGTCGAGCCGGCTCCGGGCGATCCGGTTGCTCCCGGCGAGATGCCCGACATTGGTTTTTTTCGGCGGCTCTGGCGCGGCCCGCTGATGGCCAACAAGGGCTATGACCTGGCGCGCGCCAACTCGGTTATCCGCGACGGCGCGGCCGATCTGGTGTCGTTCGCGGCACTGTTTCTCGCCAATCCCGACCTGCCTGAACGCTTCCGGCGCGGCGCTTCCTTCAATCCGCCGGACCGCAAGACGTTCTACGGAGGCGCGGCGCCAGGTTATACCGACTACCCCGCGTTGCAGGGCTGAAACAATCTCGCGCCAGCGCGGGCGCGAGATAAATCGCCCGCGACAGTGTGCATAGCGGTAACTGATCTGCGCGTGGAACCGATTTCATCAAATATAATGAAGCTATTTCAATGACCTAAATGGAAAACGCCTTCCTGTGATGCGAGTCACTTTCCGCTCCCTGCTATGGCGCTAAGGTTTACAGATAGTGGAAGGTCAAACAATAACAGGGAGCACTGCAATGACCGCCGCTTTGAGATACTTGGGTCGGATGACCAACAAGATATTCGAGACCCGGATGAACCGCGCGGCGCACAAGATCCGCAGCCGCCAACAGCTATTCTCCCGCCGCGCCGCGTGATCGCGCCGTGACCGCTGGGATAGCCACGGAGCACCGTGTCGAGTGGGATCGCGCGTATTGCGGCGCGCACGCTCCGTGTTGCGACAGCTCGTCGCGTGCCGACCGCACATGATGATGGAGTGGCGCAAGAGCTGATCGCTGGCCAACTTGCGGGCCCATCACTGCGCCAGACTTACGCGCCGAGCTTTACCGCCAAATCCTCCATACTTTCCGCCTCGATATCGAACGGATTCATCGGCACGGGTTGCCTGCGAGGCGAGCCATATTCGGCTGGCCGCGGCACGAAAGCCGTACGCAAGCCGAGCGCTCCCGCCGCCATCAGATCGTTGGTGTGGGCAGCCACCATGATGCACTGATGCGGCATCAGGTCGAACGCTTCGACGGCGGCGAGATAGACGCGGGGCTTCGGCTTGTAGTCGCCGGCGATCTCGGCACCGAGGATCGCGTCCCAGGGAAAATCATTGCGTCGGGCCAGATCGACCATCAGCGACAGATTGCCGTTGGAAACCGGCGCCAGCAGATAACGGCGCTTGAGTCGTGAAAGCCCGCGCGCAACGTCGGGCCAAGCATCCAGACGGTGCCAAGCGAGATTCAAATTGCGGCGTTGATCCTCGCTTAACATGATGCCTAGTCGGCGCAGCACCAGTTCGAGGTTACGCCGATGCAGCGCGTCAAGTTTGCAGAACGGGATACGGCCTGCCCGCACCTCCTCCATTGCACCTTGATATTCGGCGCGCCAATCATCCGCGAATGCGCTCCAATCGAGCGTATATCCCAGAGGCTTGAGCATCGCCTCGGCTTCGCGCGCGATCGATGTGCGCCAATCGACCAGCGTACCGAAAACATCGAAGAACAGAGCTTTCGCCGCTTGCGTCATGCGATATTTTACCGCAAGGCGCCAGCGGATGCCAAAAGAGCTATTCGATCGGTTTAGAGCAGTTGCCGGGGAGCGGTCATGTCGGAACTAGAAAGTTGGGAAACGCGCTTCCGCGCGCCCGGTTATGCGTTCGGCAAGGAGCCCAATGCCTTTCTCAAGGCCCAGGCCCACCGCCTGCGCCCAGGTCTGACGGCACTCTCGGTCGCGGATGGCGAAGGCCGCAACGGCGTCTGGCTCGCTGAGCAGGGCCTCGACGTCCTTACGATCGACTTCTCTTCGGCGGCGCTCGCGAAGGCGCGAACGCTCGCGGAGGAACGCGGCGTCAAGCTGCGCACCGAAGTCGCCGATGTCACCCGGTGGCAATGGCCGGCCGACGCCTTCGACGTGATCGCCGTGATCTTCATTTTCGTCGCCGCCGCCGACCGGCCTGCGTTTTTCTCGAACCTGAAAAAGGCTCTCAAGCCCGGGGGACTGCTGCTCATGCAGGGCTATCGCCCCGAGCAGCTCAGCTATCGGACCGGCGGACCGCCGCATGCGGAGCGCATGTACACACGGGCGTTGCTCGAAGACTCGTTCCGCGACATGGCCGAACTCGAAATCCGCGAACACGACAGCGTCATCAGCGAGGGCACGGCTCACGTCGGCCTGTCCGCTCTCATCGACCTCATCGCCAGAAAGTAGCGTCTGCGCAAGACGTTTGGCGATCCCGCCATTCCACACGCCAGCACAGAGCAGAAACGGAGATCCAGATGCCGGACAATGTTGCAGAGACGTTGCACGAATTGATCGTCGCCACGCGCATTCTCGCCAATGAGAACGTGCTCGATGCCTTCGGGCACGTCAGCGTGCGCCACCCCGGCGATCCGCAGCGCTTCTTCATCCCACGCCATCGCGCGCCGGAATTGGCCGAGGTGTCCGACATCGTCGAGCTCGATCTGGATTCCCAGCCGGCCAGGCCGACCGAATTCCGTCTCTATAGCGAACGCGTGATCCACGGCGAGATTTACAAGGCTCGCCCCGAGGTCAATGCGGTCGTGCATCATCACGCCCACGCCGTCCTGCCCTTCGCCATATCGGGACAGCAAATGGTGCCGGTCTTCCACCTTGCGGCCGCGATGGGTCATGTGCCGTTCTGGGATCAGCGCGACGAATTCGGCGACACCAACATGCTGGTGGTCAAACCGGAGGAAGGCGCATCGCTGGCGCGCGCGCTGGGGCCGCACTGGATGGTGCTGATGCGCCGTCACGGCGCCACCGTCGCAGGCACCAATCTGCGCGAAATGACGTTTCGCACCGTGTTCAGTTGCGACAGCGCGAAGTTGCAAAGCCAGGCCATGGCCCATGGTCACGTCGATTCGCTTTCGCCGGGCGAAATCGAGCGTGCGGCGGGACATAGCGTGCGACCGCCCTCGATCGGACGGGCCTGGGACTATTGGGTTCGGCAGGTCGAGAAGGCCGGACTGATGCCCACCAAGAGGACAGCGAGCAAGAGCGGGAGGAGCACGAGCGCGGCGGCAACCGGCGCCGCAAAGCGTGCCGCGCCGGCGAAGCGCGGCAAGCCGAAAACCGCAAAGAAGGCGCCGCCGAAGACAACGGCGAAGAAGCGCCGCTAGCGTTTTCAGGTCGGCCCGTTATCGTTCAGCCCACGATCCGAAATCTCGCGAGGCGCGCAGCGCCCGCAAAAGACCCAAGAGGAAATCATGCCCAGCACGAAATCGTCCAACAAACGGCCACACACGATGCAGTCGCCGCGTCTGCCCGAACTCTCAGTGGAAACCCTGACGCCGGAACAACAGTCGCTCGCCGACTCGATCAAGTCAGGCCCGCGCGGCCAATTCAAGATGAGCGGTCCGTTCGCTGTCTATCTTCATGCGCCCTCTTTCGGCGAACTCGCGCAAAAGCTGGGCGGACATCTCCGTTTCAAGACCACCATACCCCCGCGGCTTTCGGAGTTCGCCATTTTGGTCACGGCCCATCATTGGAAGGCGCAATACGAGTGGGCCATGCACGCACCGATCGCCGAAAAGCAGGGCATCAAACCGCAGACGATCCGCGATCTTCAGGCGGGACGCGCGCCGAAATCGGCGCCGCGGGACGAGATGGCGATTTACGCTTTCGCCAAGGAAATGTATTCCAAGAAACGCGTCAGTACGGCGGCGTACAATCGGATCTACAAGCTGCTCGGCGAAGCCGGCACTGTCGAACTTGTGGGACTTCTCGGTTACTACGCCATGGTGTCGATGACGCTCAATGCGTTTCGCGCACCATTGCCCGAAGGTATGAAAGCGCCCTTCCCCGAACCTGCGGGAAAGTAATCGGTGCTCCGTCTGCGGGTAAGGCGCCCTTGCCTCAGGCAACGCGTTCGACCGGCTCGTTGCCGGCCGCTTCGGCGACGTCCCTCGGCGAGGCGGGACGTCGTTTGTTCGTGCGTTGATGCAACAGGTCAAGGAAGCGGTCCTTCGGCATCGCCGGACCGATCAGCGCGCCCTGCCCGAAATCGCATCCCATCGCCATCAGGGCCTGCAGATCGGCCTGGCTCTCAACACCTTCAGCGACGGCAGCGCTCCCAAAGCGATGCGCAAGGTCGATCGCGGTCTGACAGATCGCACCGTTCGCGGCGTCCGTCGTACATCCCCTGACGAACGAACGATCGATCTTCAACTCGGCGAACGGCAGATTGCGTAAGCTCGAGAAGGACGAGTGGCCGGCTCCGAAATTGTCGAGGGCAATGGAGATGCCGCTCACGTTCAATCGCGCGGCGATCTCGTTTGCCAGCGCGGTGTCGCGCGCGATCTGGTCCTCGGTGACTTCGAGAATGAGACCCGGCCAGCGCGGCGATTTCGGACGGTATTCGGCGACAATGTGCGGGATCGGCAATTTGAGCAACAAACTCGCCGGCACGTTGACTGCGAGATGGAGATTGAATCCCGCTTCTTCGAACATCGACCAATCGGTGAGGGTTGCGAGCAGCGCGGTTTGCGTAAGCTCGCCGATGCTGTCCTCGTCGACTTCCGGAAGGAAGCTGCCGGGAGGAAGCACGCCATGCTGCGGATGACGGATGCGCGCGAGCGCTTCAGCACCCGCAAGACATTTGCGTTTGAGATCGATCTTCGGCTGATACCAGATCTCGAACCAATGATTGCGCAAGGCCTCGGCAATCGCGATGCACGGCCGCTCGGCATTCATCCCGTCGGGTTTGTACTGTTGCGCGCCGCTAACGGACGCGTTGCCAGCGTCAGGCGAACTCGGGACGTCTTGCTGATTGGAATCGGTCATGCCTTAAGCCCGTAAATGCGGTCGTAACCGTATACGGCCATTAGCGTTAACCAATCGTGTGTTGACCACTCACGCGGGAGACCGGCGGTTTGTTCCGCCGGCCTGTAACGTTTCAGCGGATAGCGTCAGTGCGGCGCCATTTGCATCATGCCGCCGCCGCCGGCCGGAACGCCGGGCGCAGGCGCCCCGATCGCTGCAATCGGATATTCAACGTCGATGGTGCCGGCTTTTTCGAATTTGAGTGTTATCTTGACGGTCTTGCCCTGTTCCAGCTGATGCGTGAGGTTGACCAGCATCACGTGAAAACCGGCCGGCTTCAGCGTCACTGTTTCACCGGGCTTGATTTCGAGGCCGCCCTCCACGGGCCGCATCTTCATCACGCCGCCCTCCATGGTCATGGTGTGAATCTGGCACTGCGCGCTGACGTCGCTCGAAACGCATGTGACCCGATCAGGCGCAGCACCACTGTTGGTGATCGTCATATAGGCGGCGCCGGCTGATGCGCCTTTCGGCGTCGCTCTCGCCCAAGGTTGGGCGATGTGAATTGTGCCGAGGTCATAATCGGTCGCGTAAACCGGTCCCGCGAAAAGTTGCACCACCGCGAAACCAAAGACAGCTGCAAAAACGCGCGACATCTTGTTCCTAACGAACTCTCTCATGGGATGACTCCGTGCCGAATACTTGTCCAAAGGGCAAAATGGTTTTGCTGTAAGGTAACGAGAGCGAGTCAGCCAAGCGGTGGGGCACGTGAGCGATGGGCGCACGTCGCGCTGACGCACGGCGTCCGTACGCCTTCGACAGCAGCGGTCACGGTTCCGGTGGATCGCGGTGCGTAAAGCACCACCACTAGCGGCACCTCCGGGGGCGGCACCGCGCAGCATCCGGTGAGGCAGGCCGCAAGACAATCGTGCGCGTGTCCGGCGGGGCTACCGTCAGGACCTTTGCCGGCGGCGCCAGCGCCTAGCGACGAGCAGATCGGCCGATCGGCGAACGCCGTTGCGCCGGCGAGCGGCCCCGCGACGACGATCAGAATCGCCTGCACGGCGACCGCATAAGCCGCCACCAGCGTCAGCACCGTCCGTCCCAAATGCCGTCTTTTCATCGATAAAAACTTTAGGGTGTTTTGTCACCGGTTGGAATGGTTGGGCCGGAACCTCGACAGCGGATGAGCGGCGGAACACGAGCGACAGCGCGCAATGTTCGGTCGGCGCAAGGGGCAGATTCGTGATCACAGGCCCAAATCGCAGATCCCGTATTGGACGAACGTTGCTTAGAAATTATCTCAGTGAGGCGCTATTGTAGCGATCGAAGGGCATGGTGACTTGACGTGGTGCACGACCGACCCGATCCGCACGACATTCCGCCGTCGGGACAAGTGCTCAAGTTCCGTCTCCCTGGCCGGTTGGGCCGGCGGCCGCCGCTGCGCGCCGTGCGCCAGGCGGGCAGCGACGAAGCCGAGCCGACCGATCATCTGGCGAAATACGAGCAGGAGGATCTCAACGTCGATGACCGGCGCCGCATGCTTATGAATGTCATCGCCGTCGCCGTTGTCGCCCTGCTCGTCGGACTCGGCGTTTGGATCGCCGATACCATAGCGGACATGCAAAAGGCCCAAGATTGCGCGATGCAGGGCCGGCAGAATTGCGCGCCGATCGAGGCTCCGCGCGAACGTTGAGCTATTTCAACTGGTCGGCCACCGCGGCGGCACCAGCCATGGCGCACGCCTCGTCACCTCCCGAGCTCGATCCGCTGACGCCGACTGCGCCAATCGTGTCGTTACCCACCTTGAGCGGAACTCCACCGCGCAGCGCGATCACATGCTCGAGTTGACGCTGACCCGCAAGTTCGGATCCCGGTTCGGTGCGCTGGGACCATTCGGCGGAGGTGCGGCCGAAGGTGCGGGCCGTATAGGCCTTGCGTTGCGCGAGTTCGATGTTGTGGGGAGCCGCTTTGTCGCCCTGCAAGAACACGCGCAGGCGCCCGGCACGATCGACCACCGCGACCGAAACGCTATTGCCGGATTTCTCGCATTCGGCGATCGCCGTCTCGGCGATCGTGAGCGCCATGTGCAAGGACACGTCACGTTGCATCAGCACTTGCGCCATGCCCGCCGTCGAGGACGTTGCCAGTACCGCAACGAATACGACAAGCGCAGCAAGCCTGACCGAATAAGTCATCGCCTTCCCTCCCGATGTTGCCGCCCCGGTTGATCCGGCAAAGCGGTCAGCGCCAATGGTTGCGCTTTTGGGCGGAGGGAACAAGAGAACGGTGAATGGTCAGTGGGCTGCGCTGCCTCATGCACGATCAAACGCGATCGCGCGGCACCGGCCAGTCCATCAGTCGGGCAGCCGGTGCGCCACGTCTTTCGTCGGCGGCAACCCCATCGACGGAGCGTGAGCGGCGCTCATTGCGGGTTTTTCGGGGATCGCGATGACAGGAGTCCCGCTGTCGGCGAGCGGCCTGACCTCGGGGGTGTTCATCGCGCCGGTATCCGGCTTCGCTGGCGTTTGCGGCGTGACCTCCGGCTTGGCCTCATGACTATTACTTGGACCTGAGCCCGCTTTTGGTCCTTCGGAATTGCCCGGGTGGTGACTGACCTGTGTCGGTTTCTCGCCCGCCGCCGTTGCGGGAGCCCCTCGGTGTGAACCGATGACCGCAAGAACCTCCGCGATCACCCTGGCATGCAGCCGCGGCGACTTATCGATGGTGATGTGGCCGATGTTCGGATCGGAGCTGACGTCGAGATTGGTCAGCGAGCCGTGGAAGCCGGGCCCGCGCCGCATGTAGGCGTAATCACGCTGCGTCACATTGAGCAGGCGGCCGACATTCTTGGGCGTCGAAAATGATTGTGTGCCGTCGAACGGCACGACCAGCGCAACGGGTATGCCTTTTTTGTCCAGGTAAGCGGCCATCTCCATGACGGCGTCCGCGCCCAGCGAATGGCCGATCAGGATGATGGGGCCTTCGGTACCAGCCCTGTAGGCGGCCGCGGCCTGATCGCCGAGCGACTGGTAGTCGGCATAGCTATGCACCGTCGCGTAAACGCCGCGCTTCTGAAGCTCCTCGGCGAGGCTATCCATGCCGAGCGAGAAAATGTTCATAAGTCCGCGCAGAAGGTAGACGTGGGGGCGTGGCTGAGCCGATCCCGGGCTCGACCCGAGCGCGAACACCATCAACGCTACCAGGGCAGAGACTGTTGCAAGACGCCGCATGTTTGTCATGTTGCCCTTGTCACTTTTCGTCGTCACTTTATGACTTTGCCGCACTGCACTGTTCGACGCCGCGAGCGCGGAATCCAATTCACCTCGCCATTGTAGGCAATCCATACCGCGCCGCTAGTTTCCGTTTATGAAATTTCCCCCGATTGAGCCCCTCGTCGCCAACATGCTGGAAACGTGTAGCAAAAATGCCACTGAATAGATTGGAACCCGACCGCACTGTTCCGCGTGAGTCCGGCCGGTCTCAATAAATCCAAGGCACGACCCGGGCGGTACGACGCATATAGGCGCGATACTGATCCCCGAAGCCATCGATCATCATCTGCTCCTCGCGTCCGACACGGCCGAAGAAGAGCGTGCCGAAGCCGACCAATCCGGCAGGCCCTGCCACCCAATTGGGCAGCATCAACACTTGAGCCAGCGCCATCAGCCAAAAGCCTGCATACATTGGATGGCGAACCACCGCATAAACGCCTGTTGTGACGAGTGTGTGGCTTTCGCGGAGATCGAGGCTGACGGACCAATTGCGGCCCAGATCCTTATGCGTCCGGTGAAACAGCCAAAGGACGCCCAAATAGACCACAACACCGAGATACCCTTGGATCGGCACGAAAGGGTAGTCGGCGAATCGGGGAAAATGGCTCGCCAGATAAATGACTGGCACGATGCCGAGACCCGTGAGCGAGCCGCCGAGCAGCACGATCTCGCGCGTATCGCGCGCCGAGAACCGCACCGGCGTTTTGCGCGAGTTCCGCTCCGGCCGCAGGCGCAGGATGAACCAGGCAATCCCGAACGCAAGCCAGAGAATTTTCGACGCCGTCGCTGTCATCATCGACCCGCCTCCGTCCCGTCAGGCTGCAACGCTGGCGCCCCCACGTCCTCGATCAAGGCGCCGTCCGCGGCAAAGGCGGCAACCGCCCAATCGGGATTCTCGACGCGCTCCTGCAGTGCGATCGGGCCGCAGCACAGCATGTAATAGTCATAGAAGTAGCGCCGCTCGTTACCCATGACCGCTTGACGGTGGATGCGCAGAAAATTGAGATGGAAGCGTTTATAGGTCGCCTCCTCCACCATCATGCGAATGCGGATGATCTTCACGATCGGTTTGCCGGTGGCTGGCATGCCGAGCGCCACGACCGGATCGACCTTGTACACGTTGATGACGTCGACCAGCGCTTGATATTCGACCCAATAGATCGCCGGCGTATTCGCGACCCGGCCGACAGCCTCGCGCAGCCAACGTGCCGCCGGATGCAGCGCGACCTTGAGCAGCGATGAACCAGTCGACACGATCTGGATTGGCTTGCCGTTGCGCCCGAGTTGAGGATCGAGTTGCAGAGCGCGATCGACAACCGCAATCGACAGCGGCGCGCCAAGGCTGTGGCCGTCGATGATGACCTCGTCGGCGTCGGTCTCCCGCACAATCCGGACGAATTCGCCGGCGAAAAGCTCGAGCCTGGCGTCAATTTCCGGCCGGACGCGATGAACGAGATCGCGCGCGAAGTACCAGTCATCGAGGGCATAACGGATGTACACCATCCGTCCGAACGTCCATCGCAGGGCCACAAACACCGCGAACGCGATCGGCGGCGCCAGCACCAGCGGGTACGGCAAGCCGACGTGAATCACCGCAAAGCGCGTCGCCGAGATCGACAGCCAGAGCATGCCGCCGACGAAGGCGATAGGATAGAGAAAGAAACCGCCGTAACGCCAAGCGATGATGAAATATTTGACGACCGTGCCGGTGAGAACGAACTCCATCATCGCGGCCATGCCGAGTGGAAAGCGCCACCAATCACTTTCGGCCATGTCGGCGGAGACGATGTCGTCCCAGCGGAAATAGTAGAAGTCGGTTTCAACGCGCCAGTTCGGCCCCGAGGTGTCCACCGTCCAATTCGCAACGAAACCATCGGCGGTAAGACGGACCGGCGAGACGTGGCCTTGCAAGCTCCAAGCTTTAAGGAACCGCGCCATCTCCCGGATATATCGGCGATGGCTGTGTTCGGCGCCAACCGGCTCGTAGCCGGTCAGCTGCACGAAACAACGCTTGTGCACGAGCGGCTTCGGCATGGACCACCCTTTTGGCGGGTTCATTACGGACTATGGATCGGCCGATCAAGCGCGACGCCAACCCGACGGGCGGCGCGAACAAGCCGCAATAAGCCACTCGACGCAAGACCTTATTGGCATTTTCACGGGCGCTGCGACGGCAATTTCTGCCTCGGCGGCCGCCGTTGAACTCGGCTGCGTCCTTCGCTATACGGGGCATTCACAACTGAGGGGCCCGCCGATCGGGCTTGCTCGCGCCGGGCTGGGCCGGCGCTCACCCGTGATTAAGACCCAAAAGAGCACGCCTGATGTCCACTACGTTCGATAAAGTGGCTGAAATCATTGCGGAGACTTGCGATATTCCGCGTGAGAACATTAAGCCGGAAAGCCACGCGATCAACGACCTCGAGATCGATAGTCTTGACTTCCTCGATATCGCCTTCGCCATCGACAAGGCGTTCGGCATCAAGCTTCCGCTCGAGCAATGGACGCAGGAAGTCAATGACGGGAAGGCCACGACGGACCAGTATTTCGTGCTGAAGAACCTGAGCGAGCGTATCGACGAGTTGATCGCGGCCAAGGGCGCCTGAGGCGCCGCGCATGCGACTTGAATATTTTCAGATGATCGATCGTTTCGTCGAGGTCGATATCGGCGAGCGTGTGATTCGGTCGGTCTGTAACGTGCCGCAAGAGAGCACCGTCTTCGAGGGCCACTTTCCGGGCTACCCGCTCATGCCTGGCGTGCTATTGCTTGAGTGTATGGCGCAAACGACCGGATGGCTGGTGAGCGCGCTCACGGGTTTCACCGGTCTGCCGGTCTTGGCCGGGGTCAAGGAAGGCAAGATCCGCAACGCCGTTTTCCCGGGTGATACGCTCGAGATGGAAGGCCGCGTGATACACGAAGGCTCGGGCTACGCCATCGGCGAAGCGGAGGGACGCTGCCGCGGCGAAGTCATTTGCGACGGCCGGTTGACGTACCGAATCATTCCCTATCCCAGTCCCGAATTCCGCAAGACGATGTGGGAGTGGGCTGAGCGCTTAAACTTTCCGCTCCAGGAGTTCGTGAAGTGACTGACCGCCGTGAGGTGTGGATCACCGGCGTCGGTCTTCTCACCTGCCTTGGCGAGGGGCTCGAAGCGACCTGGAGTCATCTCGAAAAGGGCGACCCGCTGCCCTACGATGACAAGAGCTTTGCGCCCTACATCGTGCATTCGCTCGGACCGATCAATTTCGACAAGCAAATCCCGAAGAAGAGCGACCAGCGCCAGATGGAGACCTGGCAGCGGGTCGGTGTCTACACCGCGGGCCTCGCGCTCAGCGATGCCGGCGTCGCCGGCAAGCCCGATCTGCTCGACCATACGGATATGATCGTCGCCGGTGGCGGCGGCGAACGCGATATCGCGGTCGATACCGCCATTCTCGCCGGCGTGCGCAAAGTCAACAATCCCGGCGCCTTCCTCAACGAGCGCTTGATGAGCGATCTGCGCCCGACACTGTTTCTGGCGCAATTGCCCAACCTGCTCGCCGGCAACATTTCGCTGGTCCATGGCGTGGTCGGTTCTTCGCGCACATTCATGGGCGAAGAGTCCGCCGGCGTCGATGCCGTGCGCGTCGCGCAAGCGCGCATTGCGTCCGGACAAAGCGAGATGACGCTGGTCGGCGGCGCCTATCATGGCGCACGTTGGGACGTCCTGCTCACGTTCGAGCTCGGCGGTGTCGTGCTCGAGGGCAAGTTTGCGCCGGTTTGGGACCGCGGCCCCGAGGGAGGCATCGCTTTCGCGACAATGGGAGCCTTCCTCATGCTGGAGAGTCGCGAACACGCCTTGGCCCGTGGCGTGCGCCCGCGGGCGCGGCTGTCGCCGATTTCCTCGGACCGCAATCTGCGCCAGGCCGGCGAAACCGAAGCGTCGCTGCGCCGCCAGTGGGAGGCGATCGCGCCCAAGGTGGATCGCGCTCATGTCGGCGTCATCTCCGGCGCCTCAGGGCTGGAACCGGCGACGTCGGCCGAACTGCACGTCCTCAAAGAGATCGGCCTTCCCGTCCGCAATACAGGAACCTATATCGGTCATGGGGTGGACACTCAGTTCACAGCCAATCTCGGCATCGCCTGCGCGGTGATCGAGCATGGTAAGCTGTTCGCGCCAACGGGAACGGGGGATTTCGGCGACAGTCCCCCCTCACTGTCCCAGGTCGTCGTCACCAGTGTCGGCAATTGGCGCGGCGAAGGACTCGCGCTGCTCGAACGAGTCGAGTGAAGGAGAGGCTCATGGCTAACCCATCGGCACGCCCGACCGCAGCGGCAAGACGCGACAAATTAGGTCGCCCGGTTATTGCCGTGACCGGGATGGGGGTCGTCACCTCGCTCGGCGTCGGCAAAACGGACAATTGGGCGAAACTGACCGCAGGCGTCTCTGGAATCCGCCGCATCACACGGTTTCCGCTCGACAGCCTGCGGACCACGATCGCCGGCACCGTCGATGACGTCTACAAGGACTATATGCCGCCGGCCGAAATCTCCGAGCGCATGGCGCTGCTTGCCGGCGAAGAAGCGATTTCCGAATCCGGCATCGGTTCGAAGGGCCATTTCCCGGGTCCGCTTTTTCTCGCACTGCCGCCGCTCGAGATCGAATGGCCGTATCGCATCACATTGGCCGAAAAGGTCGGGGCCGATACTGATAGCGGCTATCCCGATCTCATGCGGGTGGCGCGTGATCAGGAATTCAGGCCGATCTACGAGACCTTGAAGTACGGCATCATCGGCGAACATCTCGCGGATCATTTCGGCACCGAAGGCTCGCCGATTTCGCTCACGACCGCCTGCGCGTCCGGCGCCACGGCGATCCAACTCGGGGTCGAAGCCATTCGGCGCGGCGAGTGTCAGGCGGCGCTCGCTGTTGGCGCCGACGGTTCATTGACGCCGGAATCGCTTGTGCGTTTCTCGCTCCTGTCCGCGTTATCGACCCAGAACGACCCGCCGGAGCAGGCCTCAAAGCCATTCTCGAAGAACCGCGACGGCTTCGTGCTCGCTGAAGGCGCGGCCGCACTCGTACTTGAAGATCTGGATCACGCGCTCGCTCGCGGCGCGCGCGTGCTCGGCATTCTCGAAGGCTGTGGTGAGAAGTCCGATTCCTTCCACCGCACCCGATCGAGCCCCGACGGCAAGCCGATCATCGCCTGCATGCGCAACGCACTGGCCGACGCTGGCGTCGGGCCCGAAGATGTCGACTATATCAACGCGCACGGCACCTCGACCCCTGAGAATGACAAAATGGAGGGTCTCGGCGTGTCCACGGTGTTCGGCGAGCGCATCCGCGATATTCCGATTTCATCCAACAAATCGATGATCGGCCACACCTTGACCGCGGCCGGTGCGGTGGAAGCGGTGTTCAGTCTGCTCACACTCGAACATCAGCGTATTCCGCCGACCATCAACCACAATGTTCCCGATCCTTCGATCCCGCTCGACGTCGTGCCGAACGTGGCCCGCGATGCGCACATCAAACGTGCGATTTCCAATTCGTTCGGCTTTGGCGGACAGAATGTCTGTCTCGTCATGACGCGGGAGCCGGCGTGACCGGCGTCGCGGCAGCGACACTAACCGGCGAGCGCCGCAGCACCGCGACGAGGTCATCGATGCGAGCGCTTACGCTGGTCGCCGACCGCAAGATCGAGCTCCTCGAGGTCCCCGCTCCGCCGCCGCCCGGCGCCGGCGAAGTTCAGATCGGCGTCAAGGCGATCGGTCTCAATCACATCGATGTCTGGGGCTGGCGCGGCATGGCGTTCGCCAAGCGCAAGCTTCCGCTCGTGGTCGGTGTCGAGGCTGCCGGCGAAATCGTCGCCGTCGGTCCCGATGTCACGTCATGCAAGGTTGGCGATCGCGTCGTCGCCTACGGCGCGCTGACCTGCGGGACGTGCAAGGCCTGCCGCGAAGGCCGCGACAATCTCTGCGAAAATGTCGGCAGCATCATGGGGTTCCATGTCGACGGTTTCGCGCGCGACCTGATCAATATGCCGGCGCGGCTCATTGTTCCGATCCCCCCTGGGGTAAGTTTCCGCGACGCCGCCTGCGCCCCCGTTGCGTTCGGCACCGTACAGCACATGCTGTTCGATAATGCCAAGCTCGAACCGGGCGAAACCATTTTGGTGCAAGCCGGCGGTTCGGGCATCGGCACGGCCGCAATCAAAATGGCAAAGGCGATCGGCTGTACCGTCATCACGACGGTCGGCGACGATGCCAAGGCCGAAAAGGCCAAGACCCTTGGCGCCGATCACGTTATCAATTATCGCACCGATCGCTTCGAAGGCGTGGTGCGAAAGCTCACCGGCAAGAAAGGCGTCGACGTCGCCTTCGAGCACGTCGGCCCCGATACCTTCAACGGCTCGCTGCTTTGTCTCAAGCGCGGCGGACGCCTGGTCACTTGCGGGTCGACCTCAGGCCAGTCGATCACCTTGAATTTATTTCAGCTCTACCTGCAGCAATACCGCATCTTCGGCTCGTTCGGCTGCTCGATGCGCAACATCCGCGAAAGTCTTGCCAAGATGGCGTCCGGTCTTCTGCCGGTGATCGATACCGAAGTCGCGCTCGCTGACTTCGAACGCGGCCTGACGCGGCTCGAAAGCCGGCAGGTGTTCGGTAAGATCATCGTCCTGTTTTAGGGCATGATCGCGCTCTGATGGCTGGACGGCGCTCCAAAGCCTTGCTGGATAAAGTCGCCGGCGCACTCGCCATCGGCATGGTGAGCGCGGTCAAGCACACCGACCGCAAGCGGATGGCGAACTTTGCCGGCGCGCTGATGCGCAAAGTCGGTCCGCTGTTCAAGGAACACCGCCTCGGCCGCGAAAACCTCCGCCTGGCCTTTCCCGAGAAATCCGATGCCGAGATTGAGACAATTCTCTCCGGCGTGTGGGACAATCTCGGCCGCATCGCGATCGAGTTCGCTCACCTCGATGAGTTTAGCGTCGAAGGCTATGGCACGCCCACGGCGGATGTCATCACCTATCCTCCGGAGTCGAAGGAGCGCTACGAACGCATCTTGGCCAGTGGCAAGCCGACGCTCGGCTTTGCCGCCCATCTCGCCAATTGGGAAATGCCCGCGGTCGGCGCGAAATTGCTCGGCAACCGCTCGGCGGTCCTCTATCGGCGGCCCAACATTCCCGCCATCAGCGATCTTGTCATCACACTGCGTGAGCCTTTGATGGGAGACTTGATTCCGACCGGCCTCGACGCACCGGTCAAGCTCGCGCGGTTGCTGCAGTCCGGCGCCCATGTCGGCATGTTGGCCGACCAGCACTACACCAAGGGCGTTCCGGTGACGTTCTTCGGTCGGCCCTGTCTCGCCAATCCGCTGATCGCGCTCCTGGCCAGGCAGACCGAAGCCCCGATCCATGGCGCGCGCGTGGTGCGCAAGCCCGACGGCAACAGTTTCTGGGGCGAAGTCGGCGAGGAGGTCAAACCGGTGCGCGATGCCGACGGCCGCATCCACATCCAGGGCACGATGCAGGCGATCACATCGATGATCGAAGGCTGGATTCGCGAGCATCCCGAGCAATGGCTCTGGCTGCACCGGCGTTGGCGCTGAACCACCAAGTCGCCGGCGCCTTTCGCTCTCAGGCTCGTTTCTTGACAGCGTGATCGCCGCTGCCGCGAGCCAAGCGAAGCGCGGACAGCGGACACGGCTTGCCGAAGAGATATCCTTGGACCGCATTGACGCCGGCGGCACGCAGCAACTCGAATTGCTCCTCGGTTTCCACGCCCTCGGCGACCACCGTGATATTGAGGCTATACGCCAGCGCGCGAACCGCCGACACGATGGCGGCGCATTCGGTGCGGCGTGTGAGATTTTGTGTGAACGACTTGTCGATCTTGATCTTGTCGAACGGAAACATCGTCAAATAGCTGAGTGAAGAATAGCCGGTGCCGAAATCGTCGAGAACAATCGACACGCCGAGGTCTTTAAGCTGGCGAATGATGCGAAGCACGTCCAGAGGCGCGTCGATGAGAACGTTCTCGGTGATCTCAAGTTCAAGCCGTTCGGGGGGCACGTTCGACTCGGCGAGCACGCAGCTCACCAGTTCCACCAAATTCGATTTTTTGAATTGCAACGGCGAAAGGTTGACCGCAACCTTGATCTCAGACGGCAAAACCGCCGCGGCCGCGCAGGCTTTCCTCAGAATCTGCTCGCCAAGCGGAACGACAAGCCCGGTTTCCTCGGCGAGTGGAATGAATTGCGCTGGCGGAACGAACCCCAACTGCGGATGACGCCAGCGCGCCAAAGCCTCAACGCCGAACGCCTCCCGGCTAACGGCGTCGATGATCGGCTGAAAATGAACTTCAAGCTCATCGCAGAATATCGCGGCACGCAGGTCGCGCTCCAAATGATGGCGCATCTCGGCGTCCTTGGCGAGCCGAGCGTCGAAAAAGCTATAGCCATTGCGCCCTTCCGACTTGGCCCGATAAAGCGCTAAATCGGCCTTCTTCATCAGATCGCTTGGTTCGTCGCCGTCAGTCGGAGCCAGCGAAATGCCGATAGAGACGCCAACGGTGACATCGTTGCCGCAGACATCGAATGGCTCCGCGAAGATATCGATGATGCCCTTGGCAAGCGCGCTAGCGGCCTCGGCCGAATGCGTTGCATTGCCCTGAATGACGGCAAACTCGTCACCGCCAAGCCGTGCCAAGATATCGGTCTTTCCGACCGCGCCACGCAAACGCTCGGCAGCCTCCTTCAATAGTTCGTCACCGGCGGCATGGCCAAGCGAATCGTTGACCTCCTTGAAACGGTCGAGGTCGAGCATGAAGATTGCGAATGCCTCGCCTTCGTGGCGGAGATTTGCGATCGCTTCGGCAACCTTATCCATGAACAGAACGCGGTTGCATAGCCCGGTCAACAGATCATGATGCGCCATGTACCTGATGCGTTCATCGGCACGCGCGCTCTCGGTGACGTCTTCGACCACGCCGAGCAGATATTCGGGCTTACCGTCTTCACCCGGCAGAACAATCTTCTGCGAGCGCACCATCCTGATGCCGTTGCCCGGCGTTTCGACCTCGTGCGTCTCATCGACGAAATCGACGTTACTCTCCAACAAATGTCTTTCTCGGGCGTCGAGCCTGTCGGCTGTCGCTGCCGGCAAGATGTCGCGACCGTGTTTGCCGATGGCGTTGTCGCGGGATATGCCCCAAAGTTTCTCAGCAGCCCGGTTTACCAGCGTGTAGTGTAGTGTGCGCGCGTCCTTGACCACGATCGTCACGGGGACGGTCTCGATGACCGCATTGAGAAACGCCAGGTTTTGATCGCGCTCTCGTTCCAGCCGGCGTTGTTCGGTGATATCGCGTATGACGCCGATCAAATATTTAGGCGCGCCGTTGTCGTCTTTGATGGTAAGTCTAGTCACCGACGCACGGCGTATTCCGTTCCGCGGCGTGTTGATTTCCCGCTCGCTGTCCAGCAATCCGCCCAACAGGATCAGTTCGTCGTCGCGTTCCGTAAAGGAATTGGCATCGGGTTGCGAAAAAACACCATACGAAGTCCGTCCAATGACCTCGCTGCGCGAAATACCCCAGAATTCTTCGGCGGCGCGGTTGACCAGGACAAAGCGGCGGTCGCTTGCGTCCTTGACGAAGACCGGCACCGGAACATTCTCGAGAATGAGGTCGATAAATTCTCGATTGCGATCACGCTCGATTTCCGCCGATTGCCGTTCTGTGATGTCCTCATGCGTGGCGATCCACCCGCCATTTTCCAGTGGCTTATTCACGATTTTGATGGCGCGCCCATCAGGCGTTTTTATCAGAAGCTCGACGACTATTCCGCTCGCAACGTCGCGCAATATCGACGAACAATATTCCTCGACGTCGCCGTCGAAGCCCCCGCATTCCTTTCGATGCACGATGAGATCGTGAAGCGTGCAACCGGGCTTGGCGACGTCCGGCGATAGCCCGTACATGGCGACATATCGCTCGTTGCAGACGACGATTCGCCCGTTTGCGTCAAACAGCAAGAGCCCCTGCACCATGTTGTTGACGGCGGTGTCAAGGCGTTGCTTTTGCTCGGCGAGATTTTGCTCGGCACGCCGGTGTTCATCGGACTGCTGTTTGACGATTAGAGATACGACGATTGCGATGATGGTGACCAAGATACCAGCGACAGCAAACGGAAACGTGGTTTGCTTCCGCCAATTCGAGAGGATGGCATCCTCCTCAATGCCGACGCTCACGAAGAGCGGATAGTTCTGCAGGCGGTAAGCGGTCAGCAGCCGGTCTTTGCCGTCCATTTTCCCAACAATCTGGGTTATTCCGTAATTGCCGTTGCCCAGTGCCCCGAGGCCCGCGGGAAAGAAATGTCCGACGACGGAATTGATGTGCGGATAGCGCAGCATAAGGATTCCATCATCGCGGAACAGCGCGTAGGAACTGTTTTTTCCGCTGGAGATCAGGCTGAAGAAGTCCTCAAGAAATTGAAGCTTGATCCGGGCCACAACGACGCCCAGGAAATCGTCGCCTGGCGCGGCCAACTTGCGAGCCAGCACGACAGACCAGGCGCCGTCTGCCCGGCTACGTGCGGGTTCGCCGATAAAAAGCGTCGATCGCGGATTCGATTTGAGGATATCGAAGTATTCTTCGCCGGCGACATTATCGGCGGAAGCGCTCAACGGTTGCGACGCATTGATCCGCCGCCCATCTGAGCCAATCAATTCGAGATCAGTGACGTGAGGTAGCGCGCTGATCAGACCCTTCAACATTTGACCAACATCGCGATCCGACAACCGCCGATCAAAGTCGGCAGCCGAAGCAATTCCTTCGGTTCGGATCCGCGCAGCGACCGTTTGTTCGACGAGATCGACTTCCGCGAGACTTTGATCGACATGACGGGCAAGCAGGCGGGCGGTGTTCTTCAATTCCCGCTCGACATTGCTCAGCGCATTCTCACGAAATCTCTCGACCATGACCGCAGTGCTGGCGACCGTCGCAACGATCAGCAACACGCCAGCCAGAATCAGCCAGCGGACCGGTTCGGATCCGGCCGTCGCCGCCAATGCTTTCAATTTGGAAAGAATGGGTACGCCAGATGCTTCGATTGCCTCGCCGCGCCGGCGTTCCAAGGGCTTGGTGAAAGACAGCTTACCCACTACACGATTGCCTCCCCGAGGCTTGTGTAATGGACGGGGATGGAAACGGCGTTAGTAAAACTAGTTAGTGTGCAGTTAATTCAATCCGTACAATGCGTTAGCTAAGAGCAGCATGCCGGTGCGCGCTCCGATCGTATGATCAGAGGTCTCAAAACAGCCGCACAGATTGCTGCGGCCGGACCAATCCGGTCAGTGCGCCGCAGCCAGAGCATCCCGCCGCACCTCGGCGATGATTTCGGCGACGTCGTTTGCAATCTTCGGACCGTGCGTTCTCATTTCCGAAAACTCGGCCTCCGAGATGAGGTCGCGCAATCCGGTCTTGAAGCTCGGCCAGTCGCTCGCCATCGCCCACCATGCCTTGACGCCCGGCCGGTCTTTGATCCAGAGGTCCAAAAGCCCGAGATAGTCGAGCCGCGCCGCGAACGGCATCAGATTGATGTCGGCAAGACTTGGCTGATCACCGAGAATCCACGGCCCCGACTCGGAGAGCATCTCCTCCAGCATTTTGAACGCCCGCTCGTAAGCTGCGATCGCATGGACGACGAACGGTGAGCGCACGCCGAGTTCATAGGTCGACATGAACCGATCACGACGGCGCGGGTCACCGATGTTACGAAATCGCCTCTCCCGGATATCCTCCGGCATGTTGCGCATGCGCTCGCGGAACATGGCGGAGAAACTGAGTTCGGTCACGCCCTCGAACAGGCCCTCGTCGACCATTTTGCTCCACAGCCGCATGCGTGTCCGCAGCCATGGGTCGGAAGGAATGAGCCGCGGCTCCGGATAGGTATCGTCGAGGTACTCGCAGATCAGCGTCGACTCGATAATCGCTTTTCCGTCGTGCACCAGCGTCGGCACGATGCCCTTGGGATTGAGCTTCAGGTATTTCGGATCGTATTGCTCGGCCTTGAACAGATCGACTTTGACGGACTCCCAATCGAGCCCTTTGGCGCGCATCGTGATGCGCACTTTCTGGCAGCACACCGAATTACCGAAATCGTAGAGCGTCAGCACCGGCGACCCCACGCCTTCAGAGCTTTTTGATGCCGGCTTGGTCGATGATCTGCTTGAACACACCGATTTCTTTGGTCACGCGCGCCCAGGCGGCATCCGCGCCCTTCGGCCGCACCAGGAAGCCGGCCTTGTAGAGTTTCTCTTTCATCTCCGGCGTGGTCAACACCTTCAACGTTTCGCTCTCCAGCCACTTGACGTGCTCGGGCGGCGTCTTTGCCGGAGCGAGCAGCACGGTATCGGTGGCAAACACGAAATCCTTGTAACCGGACTCTTGCATGGTGGGTACGTCCGGCATATCGGGCCAGCGAGCATCGCCGGTAACCGCCAGACACCGCAGGGTTCCTGATTTGATGTGTGGCGCCGCCGGTGGCAGCGATCCGGAGCTCAACTGAACTGTACCGCTCAGCAGCGCGGCGATGGCGTCGCCACCGCCCTTGAACACCACGTCCTCGAGCTTCGGCAGCTTTTCGCGGAGTTTCAACACCTCCAACTCGATCTGCGGCGTCGTGCCGATGGGCGGCGTCGCACAGTTGTATTTCTCGGGGTTGGCGCGCGCGAGCGCGACGAACTCCTTGATGGTCTTCACCGGCTGTTCCGACCTCACCACAAACGTGTTCGGCGAAGTCGCCAATTCGCTGACGCCGACGAAATCCTTGTAGGGATCGTAGGGTAGATGATTGTACAGCCCGTAGTTCACCGAATAGGCGTTGGTTGCGAGCAGAATTGTGTAGCCGTCCGGATCGGCGTGCGCGGCGTACTCCATGCCGATGTTGCCGCCGGCGCCGCCGCGATTCTCGACGATAAATGTCTTGCCGGTCGATTGATCGAGAGCGGCTGTGACGATGCGGGCGACGATGTCGGACGGTCCGCCCGGCGTGTTGGCCACCACGAACTTGACCGGACGATCCGGGTAGTCGGCAAAGGCCGAACGGACGCCCAAGATCGCGGGTGCAGCAACACCGGCACTGAGCGCGCCGGCGCCTTTCAGAATATCGCGCCGCGACGGCGCCGAAGGCGCGCCAAATCCTGTCCTGAATCTCACTTGTCCCTCCCCTTGACGTGCGCCCTGCTTTTTTTACTTTTGCGCCGCTCGACTAAGCTAAACGTCCAACATCAACGAAACAATAGCGCTGACCGGGGTAAGCGAACCGCTGCCCGGCCGGCCCTTCAATGTCCCGTCTTGATCCGAGTCCACAAGCGATTGATCAGCCGCTGCGATTTCTGATCGTGAGCGATGACCGTGTAGAGGTTCGCCATGGTCGCCGCATCCGGATAGACAGTGCGATCGTTCAGGATCGACTTATCGACGAACGGCTGGCTGGCGATGTTGCCGTTGGCGTAGGCGACGAAATTGGTGTTCTTGGCCGCGACCTCGGGCTTGAGCAGATAATTGATCAATTCATGGGCTTCGGCGACGTCAGGCGCGTCATTGGGAATGGCGAGGTTATCGAACCACAGTTGCGCACCCTCCTTCGGAATCGAATAGCCGATCTCAATGCCTCCTTTCGCCTCGGCCGCTCGCTTCTGCGCCTGCTTGATATCGCCGGAAAAGCCGACGGCGAGGCAGATTTCGCCGGTGGCGAGCGCGTTGAGGTATTCCGACGAGTGGAATTTCCGCACATACGGCCTGATCTTCATCAGAAGATCGGTCGCCTTTTCGAGATCGCCCGGGTCGCTCGTGTTTGGATCGAGATGCAGATAATGAAGCGCGGCCGACATAATGTCGTCGGAAGAATCGAGCAGATGGATGCCGCAATCCTTGAACCTTGCGACCTTGTCGGGATCGAACACGTCGCTCCAGCTATCAATCGTTTGGTTGGCTCCCAGGGCTTCCCTTGCGCTTGCGATGTTGTAGCCGATGCCGGTCGTGCCCCACATGTAATTGACGGCGTATTGGTTGCCGGGATCGTAAAAGGCGAGCCGGCGCGCGATTTCCGGCCAGGCGTTGACGAGATTAGGCAGCTTGGATTTATCGAGCTTCTGGAAAAGGCCGCCGGCAATCTGACGCGCCAGGAAATAGGCGGTCGGAACGACGACGTCGTAGCCTGATTTGCCGGCGAGCAGTTTTGCGTCGAGGGTATCGGAGGAATCGAATGTGTCGTAGCGGACTTTGATGCCGGTCGTCCTGGTGAAATCGTCGAGCACGCTTGGATCGAGGTAGTCCGACCAGTTGTAGAAGTTGACGACGCGTTGATGCTGAGCCTTCGCCGGCGTCGCCGCGCCGTAAAACGCGGCGGCCGCCGTGATGACGATGGCGAAACACCAGGCTGCCGCCTGCGTGGCACCGAGCCGCGAATGGGTTGAAGCCGTCACGGAATAATCACGTTCAGGTCTCGGTGGGCAGCCCTGCGGCCTTCCAGGCCAGAATTCCGCCAGCCAGATGCGAGCCGTAGGCGAAGCCTTGCTCTTGCGCCGCGAGCGACGCAGTCACCGAACGCCGCCCGGAGCGGCAGGCGAATACGACCTCGCATCCCTCGGAACGTGGAATCTCGGACGGATCGAACGCCGAAAGCGGTACGAGAACCGCACCGGGAAAGCGCTCAACCGCGGTCTCATTCGGCTCGCGCACGTCGACCAGCACCATGCGCCCCTCTTCGAGGCCGCGTGCAACTTCTTCCGGCGTCAGATCGCGTACGCCGGGGGCTTGATCCGACATCGTCCATCTCCCTGCGATCAGAGCGGCATGCGGCGTGGATGACTGTCCCACGCCCCCATACCGCGCGTGATTTACCCTACGTGCTCTCGTCGCGAAGGTGAAGTCCTCAGACCGAGACCTGCGTGCCCACTTCGACCACCCGGTCGGTCGGAATCTGGAAATAGTCCGTGGCGTCGTTCGCCGAGCGCGCCAGCCTGATGAACAGGCGGTCCTGCCAGCGCGGCATTCCCGAATGCGGCGCCGGGCGTAGCGAGCGGCGCGACAGGAAGAACGACGTCGACATGATGTCGAAATGCCAGCCGAGCTTGCGCGCAATCGCGAGCGCTTTGGGAATATTCGGCGTCTCCATATAGCCGAAGCGCAACACCACCCGCATGAAGGTCGATCCGACCGGCTCGATGCGCACGCGCTTGGCGTTCGCAACCCGGGGGGTGTGCGTCGTCTCGACGCTGAGAATGACGTTCTTTTCGTGCAACACCTTGTAGTGCTTGAGACTGTGCATGAGAGCCGTGGGTGCGCTCTTGGGATCGCTGGTGAGAAACACCGCCGTCCCGGGAACCCGCTGCGGCGGCTTTCGCTCCAGCATGCGAACCAGCTCATCGAGCGGTGTCTCGAGCCGGCGTGTTTTGTCGTAAAGGATCTTGCTGCCGCGCCGCCATGTGTACATGACCATCATCACCAGGCCGCCGAGCGCCAAAGGCACCCAGCCGCCCTCAACGACCTTGAGCATGTTGGCGGACAGAAATGTCAAATCGATCACAAGAAACGGCAACATCAAGGCGGCGGCGGCATAAGGCGACCAGCGCCACATCCTCCAGATGACGATGAACGCCATCAGGCCGGTGACGACCATAGTGCCGGTCACGGCGATGCCGTAGGCCGAGGCGAGCGCGCTCGAAGACCGGAACAGAGCCACCAGCAACAGCACGCCGACCAGAAGGAGCGTGTTGACGCGCGGCATGTAGATCTGGCCGGCTTGTCGCGCCGACGTATGCCGGACTTCGAGCCGCGGCAGCAGGCCGAGCTGGATGGCTTGGCTGGTGAGCGAATAGGCGCCGGTAATGACCGCCTGGCTGGCAATGACTGTCGCCGCCGTCGCCAGGACGACCATCGGGAAGCGGAGCCATTCCGGGTAGAGCAGAAAGAAGGGATTTTCGAGCGCCTTCGGATGAGCAAACACCAACGCGCCCTGTCCGAGATAGTTGATGGCCAATGCCGGCAGAACCAGCGTCAGCCAGGCGAACTGGATCGGCCCGCGGCCGAAATGTCCGAGGTCCGCATAGAGCGCCTCGGCCCCGGTCACGGCGAGGAACACGGCGCCGAGGGTGAAAAGGCCGACGATGCCGTGCTGCAGCAAGAAATTGACGCCGAAATACGGATTGAGAGCCCACAGCACTCCGGGATCGGCGGCGATCCATATCAGACCCGGAATAGCGATCGCCACGAACCAGATCGTCGTGATCGGCCCGAACAGGGCCGCCACCTTCGCTGTGCCGCGTGACTGGAAGGAGAAGAGCAGAATAAGGATCACCACGGTCACCGGCACAACATAGGCGTCGAGCGCAGGCGTAGCGACATCGATGCCTTCGACCGCCGAGAGCACCGACAGCGCCGGCGTGATGACGGCATCGCCGTAGAACAGCGCCGCGCTGATGATGCCGAGCAGCGCGACAAAGGTCGCGGCCCTGCCGACGCGACCCACGGCACGCGACGCCAGCGCCATGAGGGTCAGCGTGCCGCCCTCACCGTTATTGTCGGCGCGCAGCAGGATGACGACGTACTTCAGCGTGACGACGATGATCAGCGCCCACAGGATCAGCGACACAACGCCGATCACGGTGCCGCGCATGAATTCGCCGCCCTCCTCTGCTCCAGCCGCCTTAACGGCCTCGCGCAGCGCGTAAAGCGGGCTGGTCCCGATGTCCCCGTAAACGACGCCGATGCTGCCAATCGTCAGGCCCCAGAAGCCGGCATGCGGCGTGCCCTCGCCATCGGCTCCCGATTCGCTACGGGGCGGAACAGCAATGCTGTCGGTCATGGGGACGGTACATCGTGAGGTTCGCCAGTTCTGGCATGTGCTGCAAAAAGCGCGCCCGCAGGCGCTCTATCACCAAAGCCCGATCGAGTCATGAACCAGCGCGTCCCTACGAGTCCTACACTGCCGCGGGAATTGGCGACAGAGCCCGCTCTTTGCCATGCCACGGCAGGTAGGACGATAGTCGATTAGGTATTGCCGCGATCGATGTGTCGCCCGGCGACGGTGCAGCGTCCCTCGATGACGTCATACCGTGACTTGTGTACCGACTTCGACAACGCGGCCGGTCGGAATCTGGAAAAAGTCCGTGGCGTCGCTCGCCGACTTCGCCAGAATGATGAACAGGCGGTCCTGCCAGCGTGGCATGCCGGAATGCGCGGATGGCTTGAGCGAGCGGCGCGACAGAAAGAAGGACGTCGCCATGATATCGAAATGCCAACCGAGCTTGCGGGCGATGGCAAGCGCCTTCGGAACGTTCGGCGATTCCATATAACCGAACTTGAGCGCGACTTTGCTGAATTGCGGCGAGACCTGCGTCATCTGCACGCGTTCATTTTCGGATACGCGCGGCGTGTCGCCGGTAACGACGGTGAGAATGACGTTGTGCTCGTGCAGCACTTTGTTGTGCTTGAGATTATGCAGCAGCGCCGTCGGCGCGAAGTCGGGATCGCTGGTCAGAAATACCGCGGTGCCGGGCACCATATGCGGCGGGCTTTTTTGCAGGCTTCGCACCAACGTCTCCAGCGGCACTTCGGTGCGCCGGGTTTTCTGCATCAATATCCCCGTGCCGCGCCGCCAAGTGAGGATCAACAAAACCATGGACGCGCCGAACGCGAGCGGCGCCCATGCACCGTCCAGAATCTTGAGCAGGTTTGCCGAGAAGAATACGCCATCGACGGCGACCAGCGGCGCCACCAACGCGACCGCCTGCCACAGTTTCCATTTCCACAACTTCCACACCACCATCAAACCGAGAATCCCGTCGACCACCATGGTGGTCGTAACCGCGATGCCGTAGGCCGAGGCCAGCGCACTCGAGGTGCGGAACAGTCCAACCAGCAGCAGAACGCCACCGAGGAGCGCCATCGTTACGCGCGGAATGTAGATCTGCCCGTGATGGCGAGCCGAAGTGTGGCGGATGGCCAGACGGGGCAGCAATCCAAGCTGGATCGCCTGGGCAACCAGAGAATAAGCGCCGGTAATCACCGCTTGGCTGGCAATGACAGTCGCGGCGGTCGCCAGCGCGATCATCGGCAGCAGCAGCGTTCCCGGCACCATGCGGTAGAATGGGTTTTCGATCGCCGAAGAATTGGCCAGCACCAAGGCGCCCTGTCCGAAATAATTGAGCAGCAGGGCCGGCAGGACGAGGCATAGCCAACCGGCCTGGATCGGCTTGCGGCCGAAATGACCGAGATCGGCGTACAACGCCTCGCCGCCGGTCACGGCGAGAAAGACGAGGCCGAGCGTCACCAGGCCGATGTGCCCATGTCCGGCGAGGAATTTGACGCCATAGTAAGGGTTTATCGCCGCCAGCACATGCAGGTCGTCGCTGATGTTCACGAGACCGGCGATCGCGATGACCACGAACCACACGATCATGATCGGCCCGAAGAAGGCGGCAACCTTGGAGGTGCCCCGACTCTGGACCGCGAACAGCCCGACGAGGATGGCGACGGCAAGCCCGATGACGTAATGCTCGAAGGCGGGCGTCGCGAGCTTCAATCCCTCGACCGCCGACAGCACCGAAATGGCCGGCGTAATGACCGAATCTCCCAGGAACATCGACGCACCGATCACGCCGAGGATGTAAATTGGCGCCATCCGGCGCCCAAAAGCGCGGCTGGCGAGCGCGGTCAGTGATAACGTGCCGCCCTCCCCGTTGTTATCGGCGCGCAACAGGATCAGGACATATTTGCACGTGACGACGATGATCAGCGCCCAGAGGATGAGCGACAGCACGCCGAGCACCGCAACTCGGCTGACGACGCCTGTGGAAGTCGCCGCCATCACGGCCTCGCGAAAGGCATAGAGCGGACTGGTACCGATATCGCCGAAGACAACCCCGATGCTGCCCAGCGTCAGCGTCAGGAAGCTCGCGGTAGGGCCGGTCAGCGGCTTCTCACCGATCGTCGGCGCAAGTGCCTGGCCACGATCGGAGGTATGAATGGTCATGGGCCTCGCTATTACCGCCGGATCATCACGGAAGCCGGCGCAAGTATAGCATTGCGACCGCGCTCGCAACACGCTGTCGCGGCAGCGCTGCTCTTCGCCGCGCCTAGTCCACTAGGGCGTCAGGTCCGGTGGAACGGGCGGCGCCTCGTGCATGAGCGTGATGGTTACGCGGCGATTGGCAGCCATATAGGGATCATCCGGGAACAGCGGGTCGGTGTCGGCCTTGCCTGAAATTGCGTAGAAGGTGGCCGACGGTATCCCCTCTTCTTCCAATATTTCGCGCACCGCATTGGCACGGTCGGCGGAAAGGTTCCACGGTCCGTAGCCGGCGCGCGGCGGAATTCGCGAAGCCGCGGTGTGCCCGGTAATGGATATCCGATATGGCGTCGCCTTCAGGGGGCCGGCGAGTTTTTGAATGATCACCCGGGTGCGTTCGTAGGGGTCCTTGGAACCTTCCGGGAACATCGAGCGGCCATCCTGGTCCACGATCTCGATATTGAGCCCTTCATTGGTCTCCTCGACCATAATGTGTTTCGACGCCTCGGTGAGTTCCGGCATCTCCTGCATCGCTTGGCGCAGCGACGCCGCGGCCAGCGCGAAGGCCCGATCGCTCTCGAGCTTGGCGCCATACTGGCGCTTGCGATCATGCTCGTCGGGAGTTGGGGTCGCGGACGCGTCCTCGGGCTGGATGTGAGCCGCATTTTTGAGTTTTGGCCGGGTCGGAAGCCCGTCGACCTCGATGATGCCGGAATAGCGCACGTTGTTCTGCACGCCGAAGGCATCGCGCATCGAACCGGCGACGATCTGCAGCTTCTGCTGGTCCTGATTGGAGAACGCGACCAGCATGACGAAGAAGCTCACCAGGAGGCCCATAAGATCGGCGAAGGTGACGAACCAGCCGTGACCGCCGCCGTGCGCTTCCTTCCGCCGAGCCATCGTCCGTCCTTATGGGTGGCGTCAGGCCGGAACTGGCTCTGGCTCTTCGTTCCGGTGCTTTTCCGGCAGGTACGCAAGCAGCATCTCGCGCACCAGGTTCGGACTCTTCGAGTCCCGCATCATCAATATGCCGTCGATGATGAGTGTTCTGTTGATTTCCTCATCGACCAGTTTGAGATGCAGTTTGTCGGCGAGCGGCAGACAAAGGATATTTGCCAGCACCGCGCCGTAGAGCGTTGCCAATAGCGCGGTCGCCATGAACGGCCCCAGTTTTGACGGATCGGTCATGTTGGCGAACATCTGCACCATGCCGACCAATGTGCCGATCATGCCGAAGGCGGGCGCGCAGTCGCCGACGGCGCGGTAGATTTTCTGGCCCTCGTCGAGATGAGTGAGAAAATTGTCGCGATCACGCTCGAGATTGTCGCGGATGAACTCGGCGTCGTAACCGTCTGCAACGAAACGGATTCCCTTGGCCAGGAACGGATCTTCGATCTCGACCTTTTCGAGTCCGATCGGCCCTTGCTTGCGCGCGATTTCGGCAAGACCCGCGATCTCGTCAACGAGTTCGCGCTGGGTGGTGCGCCGCATGGTGAACGCAAACTTGGCACCCAGCGGCAGTCCATGGAAAATCGCGGTCAGCGGGAAACGGATCAGCGTCGCAGCGAACGACCCCCCGAAAATAATGATGACCGCATGATCGCTCAGGAACATGCCAAGACCGCCGCCCATGAGCATCAAGGTCAAGAGCACGACAGTCCCGGAGAGCAAGCCAAGACTAGTTGCAATGTCCATTAACCGCTCCCACCCCGCGCGGGTGCATCCCTCTGGATGCACCGCAACCTACGGTCATTGCGCTTAAAGGACGGTTACCGATGGAACTTTTGCGTCTGCAAGAACCGGCATCGGTGGACGCACGACGGGCAAAATGACCGCCCCCGTGACCGAGGCGGGAAAAACCAGCACAATGCCGGACCAAGACGGTCGCACCGCCGTTTATCGTCAGGGAGAAGGCACATGCGCGAGATCGGCCATTTCATCGGCGGCAGCGAGGTGAAGGGAGCATCAGGGCGCTTCGGCGACGTGTTCAATCCGAACACCGGAGAGACGCAGGCCAAAGTCGCCCTCGCCAAACATTCCGAGGTCGAACACGCGATCGCCGTCGCCGAAGCCGCGCAACCGGCCTGGGCGGCGACAAATCCGCAACGGCGCGCGCGCGTGATGATGAAATTCGTCGAACTGGTGCAGAAAGAATTCGATACCCTGGCGCGCCTTCTCTCCTCCGAGCATGGCAAGACCTTTGCCGACGCCAAAGGCGATATCCAACGCGGCGTCGAGGTGGCCGAATTCGCTTGCGGCATTCCGCATCTGCTCAAGGGCGAATACAGCGAAGGCGCCGGGCCCGGCATCGACCTTTATTCGATGCGGCAGCCGCTCGGCGTCGTCGCCGGCATCACGCCGTTCAACTTCCCGGCCATGATCCCGATGTGGAAATTTGCGCCGGCGCTGGCCTGCGGCAATGCTTTTATCCTCAAGCCGTCGGAGCGCGATCCATCGGTGCCCATGCGGCTTGCGGAATTGCTGGTTGAGGCCGGGCTGCCGGCGGGCATCCTCAACGTCGTCAACGGCGACAAGGAAGCAGTCGATACGCTGCTTACCGATCCACGCATCAAGGCGGTGGGCTTCGTCGGCTCATCGGCGATCGCCGAATACGTCTATGCGACGGCCTGCGCCAACGGCAAGCGCGCGCAGTGCTTTGGCGGCGCCAAGAACCATATGATCGTCATGCCGGATGCCGACATGGACCAGGCGGTCGATGCGCTGATCGGCGCCGGCTACGGCTCCGCCGGAGAGCGCTGCATGGCGGTTTCGGTGGCGGTGCCGGTCGGCAAGAAGACGGCGGACATTTTGTTGGAGAAGCTTATTCCGCGCGTCGAGAACCTGAAGATCGGACCTTCGACCGACACGCAGGCTGACTATGGCCCCTTGATCACCAGAGCGCATCTGGAAAAGGTCAGAAGCTATGTCGACCTCGGCGTCAAGGAAGGCGCCAAGCTGGTCGTCGACGGCCGCGGCTTCAAGCTGCAAGGCTATGAGAGCGGCAACTTCATGGGCGGTTGTCTGTTCGACCATGTGACGCCCGACATGCGCATCTACAAAGAGGAGATTTTCGGGCCGGTGCTCTCCGTCGTGCGGGCGAAAGATTACGAAGAAGCGGTGCGGCTACCGTCCGAACACGATTATGGCAATGGCGTTGCGATTTTCACCCGCGACGGCGACGCAGCGCGTGATTTCGTCAGCCGCGTCGAAGTCGGCATGGTCGGCGTGAATTTCGCGATCCCGGTGCCGCTGTCCTACTACACGTTCGGCGGTTGGAAGCGCTCGGGCTTCGGCGACCTCAATCAGCATGGCCCGGATTCGATCCACTTCTACACCAAGACCAAGACCGTCACCGCACGCTGGCCCTCGGGCGTCAAGGAAGGCGCCGAGTTCGTCATCCCGACGATGAAATGACGGTTGTTGGCCTGGTCACGGGGCCAACGCGACTGGCGGGCCAACAATCGCAAAACTAACGTCAGCTCACGCAGGCGTGCGCCGCCGCGTCAGCACCGCCGTAGCGGCATTGGCAGCGCGGCGGACGGTCCAGCACCGAAACCGTCACGGTGGTGATGCGGTTCTTCTTGACCTCGATGGCGCACAGCGGCGCCAGTGCGCCGGCGATGCCGCCGGCCTGAAGCTTGATTGTGCCGACCGGCTGCCGGAGGATTGCGGTGCCCTTCTTGATCGGCGCGAGCTTTGTTGTATCGAGATAAAGCGCCGTCTGAGTGAGCGGTGCGACCGGTACCGTTTTGATCTCGACATAGCCGATATCGCCCGTCGGCCGACAGGCGGCAATCGCCGCGCCGACAATACAAGCGCTCACCGACAGACCAAGCAGGCGCCGCACGTTCATGCTCCCGGCTGCTCTCAGATGATCAGGCACCCGGCGGCTTGATGCCGCCGATAAGCTTGTTGAGCTGGGTTGACGCATCGCGGATGTCGTGCGTGAGGCTACGGATGACCTGCAGCGCCTTTTCGGCCTGTCTGATCTCGAGAAGCTCGCCGATGAAGTCCTCGTTGTCCTGCAACGTTTGCAGCAAGCCGGCAAATTGCGCCCGCGCATCGTCGAGCTCCTTGGTCGCACTCTCGGTCTGATCCTGAAGCTTGCGCCACTGGTCGATCAGAAACTGCCGCTCTTCCGGCTTGAAGCGCGTCTCCTGGGCCAGCGTCTTGAGCTTGTCGTGCACGTGATCGAGCGCCTTGACGCCGAGCTGCGAGACCGGGCCGTTATCCGACACCGCACTCAGCAAGCCGCTGACCGCGTCGCGCAATTTGTCGATCTCGGCGCGCGCCTTTTCGACATCGGTGACGCTGTCGATCGTTCCGGCGCTGTCCTGGATGGTCTTGTTGAGGTCTGGCACGCTCTTCTGGAAATTCTCGAGCTGCTGCGAGAACTCCTCGACCGGGCCGACGCCGTCCTTGGCGTCTTCCGCGCGCGCGAAGCTCCCAGAGAAGGCGAAACCGGCGACCAGCAACGCAACCATGAACGGCGCGCGTCTGGCGCAGCGGACAGGTCTCGATGGCATCATTGACGTGCCTCCTCGGACACGAGTCCCGACAATAAGGTTGATTTCGGTTAGGAATGTTGGCGCAAGTGGGGCGGCAACCTCATTATGAAGGCGGCTTGAAAGACATCTTGCACCGTCCGCGTAATTCGACTTTCTTTCCGGGCCCCCATCAGGGCTCTGCCCGTGGGTTTCGTAGGTTCATGGGTTTCGTAGGTTTTGGATCGGCGAATGAGCAGTCTGCTGCGTTTAGGGTCTTGGCCTACCTGGGGCGTGGGAGCCGCCGCTGCTGTGGCGCTTATTGCCCTCGCCGCCTGCACATCCGCACCCCAGTCGCAGCCGCCTCCAAGTGCGGCCGCCGCGCCTCCGCCGCCGGCGCCGCCTACTCCACCGCCGGTCGATCTTGGCGGTAAATGGAAGCTGTCGGCCGCGGCGGGCGGCGCCTGTTCAATGACTTTTGGCGACGCCCCCGGCGCGTCCCAGGGCACCATTGCGCCTGCGGGCGGATGCCCGGGCAATTTCTTCACCAGCCGGAAGTGGACTTTCGAGCATGACATGCTGATCGTCCGTGATCACAAGGGCGAGCCGCTGGCGCAACTCGCCTACACCGGCGGCCATTTTGAGGGCCAAGCCACGAACGGCGGGACAATCACGCTTTCGCGCTAAACTCCCGCGTCCCAATGCGGCCGGGGCCGGCGGTAGGACACGCTGCGAAGCGCGGTCCGGCTAGTTTAGATCGGAATGTCCAGGCTCTTTGGCGGTGTTGCTGGCGCTGGGACGGGCTTCACGATGGGCGGCGATGGCGCCGGTACCGGCGCGGGCTTCACAACAGGCGGCGGCTGAACAGCGACTGCCGGAGGCGGCGATGGCGCGGTTGAAGCGACAGCGGGCGGCGGCGACGCAGCCGTTGCCGCCGGCGGGCTCGGCGGCGAGGGATTGGCCGTGGGCGCGCGGCGCTGCCGATGCCGCGGACGGGTTTTCGACTTTTGCCGTCGTATTGACTTCCGCCGTCGCCTCCGGAGGCTGTTGCGGCTGGGCCGGACGCGGCCGCTGCGGCTCCGGCTCCGGCTCCGGCTCCAGCAGATACTTTTCCACGTACGCCTCGGCGTTGGCGAGCAACTTGCCGCCGTCGACCTTGCGCTCCTTCATCTGCTTCCGCCACGCGTCGATGACCGGTTCGGTCGCCTTGCGCCAATGCGCGACGGCCTCCGGCTGAAGCGTGATGATGGAATCGCCGCGCGCACTCACCGTATCGGCGACCGCCCCAGCCTGAAGGTCCCACATCGTGCCGGCCATCGTGGCTGCGGCCTGACCGGAATTGTCATCCACGATCTTCTTGAGATCGGCCGGCAAGCGATTATACGCGGTCTTGTTCATGGCCAGCACAAACGTCACCGTGCTCAACGACAAGTCGGCGAAGTCGGTATGAGCCTTGAGCAAATCTTGAAGCTTGAGCGATGGCGTCACGTCCCAAGGATCGATGCAGCCGTCGACGACGTGCTGGGCGATCGCCAGCGGAAGCTGAGCGCTCGGCATCGGAACGGGGTGAGCCCCAAGGGCTGTGACGGCATCGCCCGCCAACCTCGTCTGCACATGCAGACGCAAACCTTTGACATCTTGAACGGTCTGGATGGGCTTTTTCGAGTGGACCACGCTGCGGTCCGAGCACGCAAAGCAGATCGGATGAACGTCGCGGAATTCATCCTTCAGATCGGCTTCGGCGAAGTCCTGGATTGCCTTGGAGCTGACCAGCGCCCGGCGCGACGGCAGGAACGGCAACTCGAACAACTCGATTTTCGGAAAACGTCCCGGTGTGTAGCTTGGCGCGGTCCACACGATATCGGCCGCGCCTTCACGCGCCTGATCGAACAGCTGCGCCGGCGCACCGCCGAGTTCCATCGAAGGAAATATGTCGATGCGGATGCGGCCGCCGGATTGCGCCTCGATCTGGCGCGCCCACGGCGCGATGAACTTGTCATGCTCGCTCGAAACTGCCGACAGCGGATGCTGGAGCTTGAACGCAAATTGGGGAGCATCCGCCAATGCCCGTCGCACGACCGCGGGCGCCGCTATTGCCACCACCGTCGAATTCAGGAACCTGCGCCGGGTAATTCGCATCGACACAACCCTCGCGGCCTTCTGAAAGCGCCAGCGATGCGGCTCAATTGAGGCGCGACGGCCGATCTTCGTTGTCGTTGTCGGACGAATGAACCGGCCCGGCTGCAAGCGGCGGCGCGGCGGCGATAGGCACCTCGGCCCTGCTCTCGCGATCCCGCCGCTCGTAGCCGCGATAGGACAGCCACCCGAACGGCAGGCCGATGAGATAAGCAAGCGTTCCGGCGGTAAGCAGGACCCACGGGTAGGCGATAAGAAGCGCAATGGACAGCACGACCACGACGATGAGCGGCCCCACCAATTCCGGCGGCACACGCGTGCCGACGCGCTTGCCGGAAAACACCGGCAGCCGCGACACCATGAGCGAGGCGATGCCGAGCGTATAGAACAGCGTCACCCAGGTGAGAAATTGCGAGCGCGGCACGCCCAGGAAAACCGCGTAGATCGGCAACAGCACCGTAATGGCGCCGGCGGGCGCCGGCATGCCGACGAAAAAGTTGCTGGCCCATATCGGCCGATTTGGATCGTCCAGCATCACGTTGAAGCGGGCGAGCCGCAGTCCGGCGCAGATGGCGAATACCATCGCGGCGATCCAGCCGGCCGATTTCAAATCGTGCAGGCCCCAGAAATAAAGGATCAGCGCCGGCGCCACGCCGAAGTTGACGAAGTCGGAAAGGCTGTCGAGTTCGGCGCCGAAGCGCGACGTTCCCTTGAGCAGCCGTGCCAGACGGCCGTCGAGGCCGTCGAGGATGGCGGCGAAGACGATTGCCGCCAAGGCGAGAACGTAGCGGTTCTCGAAGGCCATGCGGATCGCGGTCAAGCCGGCGCAGAGCGCGAGCAGCGTGACGAGGTTCGGCGCCAGCGTGCGCACGGGGATGCGGCGGAACCGCTGATTTGGCAGCCGCCGCCGCGCGCCTTCGAAATCGGGGTGATGCATAGCCATAAAACAATTATAGCTATTCCGGGTGGCGTCCGCCACGCATCGGCATATTGGCGTTAATCATTCTCTCACGCCACGCGAAATGTCCGATCGGTGTCGGCCGCCTTGAAATCGGCAATCACCGTCTCGCCCGCGATCGCGGTTTGCCCCTCCGCCACCAGCGGACGGGTGCCCTCGGGCAAATAGACATCGACCCGGGAGCCGAAGCGGATCATGCCGATGCGCTGGCCCGCCCCGATCGTCTCACCCTCGCGCACAAAGGGTACGATGCGCCGGGCGACGAGGCCGGCGATCTGAATCACGGCAATGCGTTGTCGTTTGTTGACGGAGATCACGAACGCGTTGCGCTCGTTGTCCTCGCTCGCCTTATCGAGATCGGCGCTGAGGAAGGCGCCGGCGCGATAGACGATGCGGTCGATGCGTCCGGAGACCGGGCTCCTGTTCACGTGGCAATTGAACACGCTCATGAAGATGGAAACCCGCGGCAACGGCCGGTCGCCGAGATCAAGTTCCTTGGGCGGTACCGCATTGGCAAGTCGGCTGACGCGTCCGTCCGCCGGCGCGACCACGATGCCGTCACGCACCGGCGTCACCCGCGGCGGATCGCGGAAGAAATAAGCACACCACACGGTAGCGAACGTGGCGATCCAGCCCAGCGGCGGCCACAGCCACAGCAGGATGAGGCTGACGAGCGCAAAGCCGCCGATAAAGGGATAGCCCTCCGGGTGGATCGGCGAGATCTGCGAACGGATCGAGGCGATAACAGACATGAGATGTTACGAAGGTTCGCCGCCTTTCCCCTCTCCCCAGCGGGGAGCGGGGAAAATTTGAGCGCCTCGAAACGCAAAACACGATATCATTCGGTTCACCGCTGATCACTCCGCGGCATCGGCGGCGGCGGGCACGAGCTCTTCCTGCACTTCCGGCGGATTGCGATTCGGCGCGGCGGTATCGTCCCCGACCTCGGCGAGAATCTCGCGCGCCATCTGCGCCTCGCGCTGGCGGTTCCACATGCTGGCATAGAGGCCGCCGCGCGCCAGAAGCTGCGAATGGGTACCGCGCTCGACGATCACGCCTTGATCGAGCACCAGGATCTCGTCGGCGTCGACGATGGTCGACAGCCGGTGCGCGATGACCAGCGTCGTGCGGTTGCGCGACACGCGATCGAGTTCGTCCTGAATGTCCTTCTCGGTGTGACTGTCGAGCGCCGACGTCGCTTCGTCCAGCAGCAGGATCGGCGGTGCCTTGAGGATGGTGCGCGCGATGGCGACGCGCTGTTTCTCGCCGCCGGAGAGTTTTAAGCCGCGCTCGCCGACTTCAGTCTCGTAGCCCTTGGGCGAGCGCCGAATGAAGCCGTCGATCTGCGCCTGTCGCGCCGCTTCCTCGACCTCGGCATCGGTCGCGTCCCAGCGGCCGTAACGGATATTGTAGCGGATCGTGTCGTTGAACAGCACCGTATCCTGCGGCACCATTCCGATCGAAGCGCGCAGCGACGTCTGCGTAACGTCGCGAAGGTCTTGGCCATCGATCAGGATACGGCCGCCGGTGGCATCGTAGAAACGGAACAGCAGTCGCGAGATTGTCGACTTGCCGGCGCCGGACGGTCCGACAATAGCGACGGTATGCCCGGCCGCGACGTCGAAGCTCAATCCCTTGAGAATCGGCCGCGCCGGCTCGTAAGCGAACGACACGTTCTCGAAGCGGATCGCACCGGCTCGCACCGTGAGCGGCCTGGCGTCCGGGCTGTCCTTGATTTCCGGCTGGCGCGACAGCATCGAGAACATGATCTCGATGTCGATCACGGCCTGCTTGATCTCGCGGTAGACCATGCCCATGAAATTCAGCGGCTGATAAAGCTGGATCATCATGGCGTTGATCATGACGAAATCGCCGACCGTATTGGTGCCGTGCTGGATGCCGTAGGCGCACAACACCATGGTGGCGGCGAGCCCGAGCGTGAACACGATGGCCTGTCCGGCGTTGAGCACGGCGAGCGACACGTAAGCGCGGACGCTGGCGTCCTCATAGCGCGCCATGGAGCGGTCGTAGCGTTTGGCTTCGCGCTCTTCGGCGGAGAAATATTTGACGGTCTCGTAATTGAGAAGCGAATCGATCGCCTTGGCGTTGGCGTCGGTATCGCTGGTGTTCATCTCGCGGCGAATGTTGATGCGCCACTCGGTCGCCAGATAGGTAAACCACATATAGAGCGCGACCGTGATCGTGATCGCGACCACGTAGCGCCAGTCGAAATGAAACAGCAGAACGGCGACGATCAACACCAGCTCGACGATGGTCGGCGCCAGCTGCAGGAGCACCATGCGGACGATGGTCTCGATCGCGTTGCGGCCGCGTTCAAGGATGCGCGTCAGGCCGCCGGTCTTGCGTTCGAGATGAAAGCGCAGAGACAGCAGATGCATGTGCTCGAACGTCAGCATCGCCAGCCGCCGCACCGCATTCATCGCGACCTTGGCGAAGATGCCGTCGCGAAACTGCGTGAGCACCGCCATCAGGATGCGCATGCCGCCATAGGCGAGCGTCATCATCACCGGCGTCGCCAGCGCCCAGGCGATCAGATTGTCGGGGCCGAGCGGTGCGGTGCCGTGGCCCGCAAGCGCGTCGGTCGCCCATTTGAAGGTGAACGGCACCGCGATGGTCGCGAACTTGGCGACGAACAAAAGCACGGTCGCGAGGATGACGCGGCCCTTCAGGTCACGCCGGTCTGCCGGCCAGATATAGGGCCACAGCTGGACAAGCGTCCGCAGCATGGCGCCGCCGCCGTCGCCGGAGACCTCACGTTTGAAAACGTGCGAGGGTCGTTGGAAGTCGCTCATTGCAGGCCCGGACCTGGATGGGCCGCAATCGGCCGCCAGTGATCATCGTCATATAGCAGTGATGGTCATATAGAGGTTTTCTTCGCGCTTCGCACCGGCAACCACATTCTGGCAAGGCGCTTGCAGGCTCGACGAATCAAGGCCACATGTATGCCTGAATGAGAATGACTCCATGAGCAAAATCAATGCGCTGTGCGTCTATTGCGGATCGAGCCCGGGAACCGACCCGGCCTTTGTCGAGGCGGCGCAATCGTTCGGTAAAGTCCTGGCCCAGAACGGTGTTCGGCTGATTTACGGCGGCGGTTCGGTCGGCCTGATGGGAGCGCTCGCCCATGCCGTGCTCGAGCACGGCGGCGAGGCGACCGGGATCATCCCGGAATTTCTGACCAAGCGGGAGCGGCCGCGGCGCATCGCGCAGGAACTGATCGTGACCCGCGACATGCACGAGCGCAAAAGCACGATGTTCGAGCGCGCCGACGGCTTCGTCGCTCTGCCGGGCGGCGTCGGCACCCTCGAAGAGCTGGTCGAGCAACTGACCTGGGCTCAGCTCGGCCGCCACAAGAAACCGATCCTGATCGCCAACATCAAGGGCTATTGGGACCCGCTGCTCACGCTGGTGGATCACATGCGCACGCAGCAGTTCATGCCGGCATCGATGCGCGTCGACTTCCTCGTCGCCAAACGTATCGAGGATATTCTGCCGCAGATGCGCGAAGCCGCGCGCAGCGTCGCCGAGGCGGAAGAGCAGATGGTGATTCCAGCCGAGCGGCTGTGAACGGCAGCCCTCTACGTTTCCCGGACGCAGTGTGTCACAAGCGAAGCGCAGTGTTGCACTGCTGATCCAGGAACTTCGGAAACTCAGTCTCTGTAATGATCCCGGTTCCGGCGCATCATTACGCGCTACGCGCTCCGTGCTGCACCGCGCCCGGGATACGCGGTACCTATTCAGCAGCATCCGGCAGGAACGTCACCGCCTCGATGCGGTTACCATCAGGGTCGCAGACGAAGGCGGCGTAATAACGCAAGTGATATTTCGGCCGCAGGCCGGGCGCGCCATCGGACGTAGCGCCGGCCTTTAATGCCGCCGCGTGGAAAGCGTCGACCGCCGCGCTGTCACGGGCGCGCAAGCAAATATGGACGCCGCTGTCGTCGGCGACCTTGCTCATCGCCTCGCGCCGGTTGATCCAGAATTCGGGATATTTCTTGCCGAAGCCGACCGCGGCCTCAGGCCACTCGCGAAGCTTCACCATGCCGAGCGGAGCGAGCAGTGCGGTGTAAAACGCCTCGGCCCTGGCAAGATCGCGCACCGCGAGGGAGACATGGTCGATCATGAGGTGGATTCTATCCCCCTCCTCTCGGAGAGGAGAGGAGTTTTTTGCTCAGGCCGGCGCCCCGGATTTGACCAGCTTGAAGACAATGGAATCCATCAGCGCCTGGAACGACGCGTCGATAATGTTGGCTGACACGCCGACCGTGGTCCAATGGTCGCCGCTTTCGTCGGCGCTCTCAATGAGCACGCGCGTCACCGCCTCGGTGCCGGCGTTGAGGATACGCACGCGATAATCGGTCAGCTCGAGGCCGGTAATGTAGCTCTGGTATTTGCCGAGGTCCTTGCGCAGCGCGACGTCGAGCGCGTTCACCGGACCGTTGCCTTCGGCGGCGGAGATCAGAATATCGTCGCCGACCTTCACCTTCACCACCGCCTGGCTGACGGTCACGCGCTCGCCCTTAGCGTTGATGCGCTGCTCGACGTTGACGTCGAATTTTTCGACGTCGAAATAGTGCGGCACCTGGCCGAGCATGCGGCGGGCGAGCAATTCGAATGAGGCGTCGGCCGCCTCATAGGCGTAACCGATCGCCTCGCGGTCTTTCACTTCGTCGAGCAGGCGAATAACCCGCGCATCGTCCTTGTCGACGGCAAGCCCGATCCGCTCGAGTTCGGCGAGCACATTCGATCGCCCCGCCTGGTCGGAGACGAGAACTTTTCGTTTGTTACCGACAAGCTCCGGCGCGACATGCTCGTAGGTCGCCGGTTCCTTCAAGATCGCCGAGGCGTGAATGCCGGCCTTGGTGGCAAACGCGCTTTCGCCGACGTACGGCGCGTGCCGGTCGGCCGCGCGATTGAGCATCTCGTCGAGCGCATGCGAGACGTGCGCAAGGCTGTGCAGCTTCTCGTCGGACACGCCGATCTCGAAATTCTCCGCATATTCCGGCTTGAGTTTCAGCGTCGGAATGATGGAAATGAGGTTGGCGTTGCCGCAGCGCTCACCCAATCCGTTGAGGGTGCCTTGAATCTGGCGCGCGCCGGCCCGCACCGCGGCAAACGAATTCGCCACGGCCTGCTCGGTGTCGTTGTGGGCGTGAATGCCGACGTGATCGCCTGGGATCGTCTTGCACACATCGCCGACGATCTGTTCCACCTCATGCGGCAGCGTGCCGCCGTTGGTGTCGCAGAGCACGATCCAGCGCGCGCCTTCGTCGTAGGCAGCCTTGGCGCAGGCGAGCGCAAAAGCAGGTTTCGCCTTATAGCCGTCGAAGAAATGCTCGCAGTCGAGCAGCACCTCGCGGCCTTTGGCCTTGGCGGCGCGCACGCTGTCGCGGATCGAAGCGAGGTTTTCCTCCTCCGTCGTCTCCAGCGCGACGCGCACGTGATAGTCCCAGGATTTGGCGACGAAGCAGATGGCGTCGGCCTTGGCGTCAAGAAGCACAGCGAGGCCCGGATCGTTCGACGTCGAGCGGCCGGGCCGCCGCGTCATGCCGAACGCGGTGAGCTTGCCGTGCAGAGGCCGCTTCTCGGCGAAGAAACCGGTGTCGGTCGGATTGGCGCCCGGATAGCCGGCCTCGACATAGTCGATACCGAGATCGTCCAGCATGCGCGCAATGACGAGCTTGTCGGCGAGCGTGAAGTCGACGCCGTTCGTCTGCGCCCCGTCGCGCAGCGTGGTGTCGAACAAATAAAGCCGTTCGCGCGCCATGACGATCTCACCAAAGATAATAATTCGACGCCAATGCGACCGCGATCACGATGGCGATGAGCGCAATCACCACGTGATGGGTCCGCAAGCCGAAGAACGTCGAGTGCTCTTCCATGATGCAATTCCTCAACCGGAATAAAGCCGATAGGCGGTATACAACGTAATACCGGCCGCGGCGGCGATGACCAGATATTTCAGGAAGAAATAATAGAGCCAGTGACGTTGGAACGGTGAATCGGCACGTTTCATGATGCGCCCCCGTTTGCGGCAAGCTTTTTGGTCATCGTGGTGTTGGCGAGCCATTCGCCGGCGCGGAACACGGTGTTGCGGGTCTTCGCGGTGTATCCCCGCCGCTCGAAGAAGCCGCGCGCCGTATCGCTCGCCTCAACAATGAGCTCTTTGGTGCCGCGCGCGGCGCCGAGCTTTTCCAGCGCGTCGCAGAGCATGGCGCCGGCGCCCTGCCCGGCCGCCGCCGGATGCACATACAGCATGTCGATCCGCGTGTTGTCGGCGAGCGACGCGAAGCCGACCGCGGAGCCGCCGAAGGTCGCCACCAGAGTGAGCTGGGCTGCGAGCCGCGCGCCGAAATTTTCCAGATCGTCGGCGGTCTCCGCCCACGCTTCCTGCTGCGCCTCGCTGTAATCTTCGGCGGTCAGCTCTTCGATGCTGGCGCGAAAGATTTCCGCGAGCAGCGGCACGTCCTCCGGCAGCATCGGCCGCATCGCGAGCGCTGTTTGCGGGCGGGGGGTCATGGAACATATCTCCCAGGTGGTCACTAATTCGCCGGTCGTGGGGTCTTTGGTGTCTTTCAGCACCACGCCCATCTTGGCGAGTTCGTCGCGGATACGGTCGGATTTTTGAAATCTTTCGCTTTCGAGCAGCGTTGCGAGCTTCGATGAAAGGACTCACGTCGATGTCTGCCGGCTCATCGCCGACGCTTATTTCGATAACCATGCGATCTTCATTCGAATATTCTCCATTCTCAGACGCCGCAGCCAAGTAAATCGCTGGACGCCAGCCAGTAATTGAGCAGCTTCTGCATTCAGTCTTCGACGGCGACGCTTCCCGAAAAAGCTGAAATACAGTACGCTAATCGCAGCACGGAGAGTTCAAGATCATCAGATAGAATTGCGCGACGACCAGTTCGTCTGGAGACTTTAGAGCACGCTGATATCTGATCAAATCCCATCCGGTTGAATCGACGTCACGCAACCACTTGCATACATTCGTCTCGCCTCGAATCAAGCGGTCTGCCGTCCAATCGATCGGCTGCCGATAATGTGTCATCAGCATTGCCAGCCGCAGCACATGATCCATGCCAGTGGTCTGATCCAAAATCATTCGTGTGGAGCAACTCATGGATCGTCACGAAGTTGCCGAGCGACTTCGACATCTTCTCGCCTTCGACCTGAAGAAAGCCGTTGTGCATCCAGTAATTCGCCATCACCGGCGTATGGAAGGCGCAGCGCGATTGCGCGATCTCGTCCTCATGGTGTGGAAACACCAGATCGATGCCGCCGCCGTGGATGTCGAAAATCTCGCCCAGATATTTCCATGACATCGCCGAGCATTCGATGTGCCAGCCGGGGCGGCCGGGCGCCTTGATGCCGGCAGGCGACGGCCATGCCGGCTCGCCGGGCTTGGACGGCTTCCACAGCACGAAATCCCGCGGGTCTTTTTTGTAGGCCGCGACTTCGACGCGGGCGCCGGCGATCATCTCGTCGAGCGGCCGTTTCGACAGCGCCCCGTAATCCGGCATCGACGGCACGCTGAAGAGAACGTTGTCCTCGGCGACGTAGGCGTGGCCGGAGGCGATCAGCCGCTCGATCAGCGTGCGCATCTCGGCGATGTGCTCGGTGGCCCGCGGCTCGACGGTCGGCGGCAGGCAGCCGAGCGCGGCGACGTCCTCGTGAAACTGCCGGTCGGTCTTCTCGGTGACCTGGCGGATCGCCTCGTTGAGCGGCAGGCCGGGATACTCCTCCGCCGCCCGCGCGTTGATCTTGTCGTCGACGTCGGTGATGTTGCGGACGTAGGTGACGTGGTCGGCGCCATAGAGGTGGCGCAGCAGGCGGAACAGCACGTCGAACACGATGACCGGCCGCGCATTGCCGATATGGGCGAAGTCGTAGACCGTCGGCCCGCACACATACATGCGCACGTTCGCCGGATCGAGCGGGCTAAAAACCCGCTTTTCACGAGTCAGCGTATCGTAGAGTTTGAGTTCCATCGGATCGAATCACGCGCCTCTGGCCTGCTGGCCGGGCGTCTAACGGTCTCGATGATGAGAAAAGACGGCCACAGCCAGCGTTTGTCGCTAGCGGATAATCTCCCGGCAAATGCCGCAAATAGTATTAAGGCCGTTCATGACCGCAACATGGTCGAGGCGGGCCATGGCGTCAAGGTCAGCGATCAAAGTCCTGCACGCTGTCGCCGGGACGCCACGCCGGCGCGAAAACTGTGCGGCCGGCTGCGGAAATGTTGCGGTCGCAGCGGCACGCCGTTGCCGCCAGCCGCGAATCATGGGACAGCCGAGTTGCAAATTCTCTGCTGGTCCCGCCAGTTAACGACGCCTTAACCCCCGCCGTCGCAATCTTAGTGTCTGGTGTTTGTCGCCGCGCGGGCGGCCGTTCAAGCATCCGTTCGCCAGTTCAGTGGGGATTGAAGTGGGGGCCTCCATGCGTTCCGTGATCGCGGCCGGTGCCTTCGCCGCCTTGTTGCTCAGCGTCGCCGCCGCTCACGCGGAAAGGCGCATTTTCATCATCGCCAACAATTCCGACGGGTACGGCGTCGACCGGTGCCTTGCATCGGGCGAAAGCTGCGGCACGGCCGTTGCCAATTCCTACTGCCGCGGCCGCGAGTTTGCGCAGGCGTTGTCGTTCCGTAAGGTCGATCGCGACGAACTGACCGGCGCCATTCCATCGAGCGGCCCTGGCTCGTGCCACGGCGCCGCCTGCGACCACTTCGTCGCCATCGAGTGCGCGCGCTGAAACTGACCGCCAGGGAGCATGGGGCGAATAGCGAAATCGCCCCTACCCGCTGTTCGCAGCCGTCAGCTTTTGCCTGAGAGCATCTGATCGATACTGAAGCGGCCGCCTCCGGTGACGAACAGGAGGAGGAGCCCGCCAGCGACGGCAAGATTCTTGGTGAGGAAAATATACTGGATGCCTTGCTGCGCCTGAGGGTAGCCCCAGTAGCGGTGCGCGGTGACGGTCGCGATGATCACGAACAGCAGCCCAAGCAAGGCGCCATAGCGTGTCGCGATCCCGAGCACGAGCGAAACAATGACAATGTATTCCGCCGTAATGGCGAGCGGGCTCATCAGTCCCGGCTCGGGATAGCCGAGCGACGTCAGATAGCCGACATTCGGCGAACCAAACCAGGCGGTCAGGAAAAACAAAGCGGCTATCAGCAGCCGCCCCAGCAAAATCAGCGCGTCACTCATTCCTGCCGCGATGCCGTCGGTGCAGGACAGCAACCGATGGGATGATCTGTTCGATTGTAGCGACATAAGTGTCCCTCCCCCATTTGGGGCCGGCTCGTAAGGCCCGCTCCCGTGTCGTCAGAGTAGCACCGATACGAACACCGGACATGAGGTTTGTGTCCGTCTTGGATCGTTGGGATATCGCCCAGTCAGCCAGCGGCGGCGGTTGCGTGCGCCCACGAGTTCGGCCATGTTCGGCGCCGTTACGCCGTAGAATGCGATGGGGCCGGCGGCGTACTAAGAGGCGCACCATGGCGCGTGCCACGCCAAGTACCATGGGAAGTCCCCGGTCAGCCGAGGGTGGCGGAGACCAAGAGACGGTCGCGGGCCCGGTAATGGACCGCGAACGGGCGCCGCTGAAGCTCGAACAGTTTTTGCCTTATCAGCTCAACGTGGTTTCCAGCCTGGTCTCGCAGGCGCTGTCGCGGGTCTACGCGCGCCGCTATCGCATCGGCGTGCCGGAATGGCGGGTGCTGGTGACGCTCGGCCAGTACGGCGTGATGACCGGAAAAGCCGTCGGCGCCCACACCCATATGCACAAGACCAAAGTCTCGCGGGCGGTGGCGCTCCTGGAGAAGCGCAAGCTTCTGGTGCGGCGCGCCAATCGCGACGACATGCGTGAATCGTTCCTCTCGCTCAGTGGCGCGGGACGGACCATGTATGAGGAGCTTGCTCCGCACGCGCTTGATTTCGCCCGCCGGCTCACGGAAATCCTGACGCCCGCGGACCGCGAAGGCTTTTACCGCGCATTGAAACAGCTCACCGAGAGATCCGCGCAGCTCGTCGCCGAAGTCGAGCAGCAAGGCGAAAGTGAAGACGTGGAAGATTGAAGATCGAAAAGTTGAAAACGTCGAAAGTCAAAGAGTGGGAGGAGGCGTGAAGCTTTATTCGTATTTTCGCTCGTCAGCCGCCTATCGGGTGCGCATCGCGCTCAATCTCAAGGGCCTCGCCTACGAGACGCTGCCGATTCATCTGGTCAAGGACGGCGGCCACAACAAACGGCCGGAGTTTCGCGCGATCAATCCACAGATGCGCGTGCCGGTTCTCGTCACGTCGGCCGGCGACGTTCTCATCCAATCGCTCGCCATCATGGAGTATCTCGACGAAACTCATCCGGCGCCGCCGCTCCTGCCCAAGGATCCGGTCGCGCGCGCGAAGGTTCGCGCGCTTGCCGAGATCATCGCTTGCGACATCCACCCGCTCAACAACATCGGCCCGTTGCGGTATCTGAAAAACGAAATGGGCCAGAACCAGGCCGCGATCGACACCTGGTATCATCATTGGGTGCTTTCCGGCTTCGAGGCGCTCGAAGCGCTGATCGAGCCGTCTCCCTTCGCCTTCGGCAAGGAAGCGACCTTGGCGGATGTCTGCCTTGTGCCGCAGGTGTACAATGCGCGGCGGCTGAAAGTGCCGCTCGACAAGTTTCCAAAAATCGTCGGCGTCGATGCCGCCTGCATGATGCTGCCGGCGTTCGATCGTGCGCGACCGGAAAATCAGCCGGACGCCGAATGATGCACCGAGCGTGGCGGACGCGCTCGCGCCTCGCACGTGAAGCGATAGGTCGCGCAGGCTGATACCTCCGTACGTTCACACTTTAGTCACCATTGCGGGGCTTGATCCTCAAGCCTCGGATGGAGCCGTTGTCGGGACCCATGATGACCAGACTGCTGCGCGGGCTTGGCCAAGCCTCGGTTCAAGCCACGCTGGGGGTGCTTGTGCTCTCCGGCTCCGCCGCCACGGCTCAGGACCAGCCGGCCTCGAACCCTGTGTGTGTCCGCCTCGAGAGCCAACTTGCCACCGTCGACCGCGGCTCGACCGATCCGGGACGGGCCAACCAGATCAAGCAGGCCGAAGACGCCGTCGCCAAGCAGCAGGCCGATCTCGACCACGCCGTTGCCCAAGCGCACAAATCCGGCTGCGCGGGCGAGGGCTTTTTCGCGCTGTTCTCGGGTTTGTCACCGCAATGCGGGCCGATCACCTCGCAGATCCAACAGATGCGCGGCAATCTTGACCGCTCGATGAGCGATCTCGAAAAGCTCAAGAGCGGCAGTTCCGATCAGGACGGGCAGCACCGCTTTCTGATCGGGCAGCTCGCGCAGAACAATTGCGGCGCCCAATACGCCTCGGCCGCTGCGCAAACCGGGCCGCGCGGCTTCTTCGATGCGCTGTTCGGCAACGGCACGATCGTCAATCCGGGCGGCGACGGCGCGCCGTCGGGCACCTATCGGACGGTGTGTGTGCGCAGCTGCGACGGCTATTACTTCCCAATCTCGTTCTCGACGGTGCCGAGCCGCTTTGCCGACGATCAGCGCACCTGCCAGCGTGAATGTCCCGCCGCCGAGGTCTCGCTTTACTCCTATCGCAATCCCGGCGAGGGCATGCAGCAGGCGGTCTCGCTCAACGGCCAAGCCTACACGGCACTGCCGAACGCATTTCGTTACCGCAAAGAGGTTATCTCCGGCTGCTCGTGCCGACGTCCCGGTCAGAGCTGGGCCGATGCGCTCAAGGGCGCCGACGACAGCTCGACACTCGAGAGCGGCGACATCGTCGTAACCGATCAGAAGGCAAAAGCGCTCTCGCAGGCTCCCGGTGCGCCCGGCAAACCGCCCCTCAAGGTCGGCGCCAGCCTGCCGAGCCAGTCGAGCCAGCCGGACACAACCGCGACCTCGGAGCCGCCCGCCGTTCCCGGCAAGCGCACCGTACGCACCGTGGGACCGCCGTTCCTGTCATCGCAATAAAACGCGATCGGCCGGACGCCTCTCTCAGACATCCGACGCCGCAGCCTTGGCCATGGCCGCGTTTTTCACGAGCGCCCGATCAGGCTCCGGCAGCGCCGTCCCCGGATCACGGAAGCGATTGACGATCGGATAGCGGCGGTCGCGGCCGAAGTTCTTCAGCGTCACCTTCACGCCCGGCGCGGCTTGCCGGCGCTTGTATTCGGCGATGGTGAGCATGCGTTCGACCCTCATCACGGTATTGCGGTCGAACCCGGCGGCAACGATGGTGGCGATCGACTCCTCTCGCTCGACGAGCCGCTCGAGAATCTGATCGAGCGCATCGTAGGGCGGCAGCGTATCCTGGTCAGTCTGGTTCTCGCGCAGTTCGGCGCTCGGCGCCCGCACCAACACGTTTTCCGGAATCACCCGGCCGGCCGGCCCGAGTGCATCGTCCGGCTTCCAATGATTGCGCAACCGCGCGAGGCGGTAGACTTCGGTCTTGTACAGATCCTTGATCGGGTTGAAGCCGCCATTCATGTCGCCGTAGAGCGTCGCGTAGCCGACCGACATTTCCGACTTGTTTCCGGTCGTCACCACCATCAAGCCGAATTTATTGGAGATCGCCATCAGGATCGTGCCGCGGGCGCGCGCCTGCAAATTCTCCTCGGTCACGTCGCGCGACGTGCCGGCGAATACACCGGCGAGCGCCGCCTCGAGTCCATTGACCGCGCTCTCGATCGGCACGATGTCGTAGCGGACACCGAGCGCCGTAGCGATTCTCGGCTGCGTCGTCGCGCGATTCCTGCGACGTGTATCGGAACGGCAACATCACGCAGCGCACGCGCTCGACACCGAGCGCGTCGGTTGCCATCGCCGCGCACAAGGCCGAATCGATGCCCCCGGAAAGCCCGAGCACGACACCCTTGAAGCCATTCTTGTCGACGTAATCGCGCAGGCCGAGCACGCAGGCGGTGTAGTCCGCCTTCTCCGATTCCTCCGCCGCCGCAATCAGACCCTGCTCGCATCGCCATACGCCGCTTGCCGTCCGCGACCAGTGCGTCGTCACCACCGCTTCGCGAAAGGCCGGGAGCTGCAAAGCGATCGAGCGGTCGGCGTTGAGAATGAACGAGGCGCCATCGAAAACGAGTTCGTCCTGGCCGCCGACCTGATTGACATACATGAGCGGGAGACCCGCCTCGGTGACGCGCGCAACCGCGACGTTGAGGCGGACATCGATCTTGTCGCGCCAATAGGGCGACCCATTCGGCACCACCAGCAATTCGGCGCCGGTCTCGGCCAGGGTCTCGACCACGTTCTCGTAGTCGCCCCAGTCGGTCCAGGTATCCTCGCAAACCGGCAGGCCAAGCCGCACGCCGCGAAGGCTGACCGGACCTGGCACGGGTCCGGACGCGAAGACGCGCTTCTCGTCGAACACACCGTAGTTCGGCAGATTGACCTTGAAGCGAATCGCCTCGATGCGGCCGCCGGCAAGAAGCGCGTAGGCGTTATAGAGCTTTTCGTCCTCGACCCACGGCGTCCCCATGAGGACGGCCGGCCCGCCATCGCCGGTCTCGCGCGCCAAGGTCTCCGTCGCGGCACGGCAGGCGGCCTGGAATGCGGGCTTGAGCACCAGGTCTTCCGGCGGGTAGCCGGCGATGAACAACTCGGAAAAAGCGATTACATCGGCGCCATCGCGAGCTGCCGCCGCGCGGGCGCGCCGGGCGCGATCGAGGTTGCCGGAGACATCGCCGACGATGGGGTTGAGCTGCGCCACGGCGATGGCGAGGCGGTCAGCAGGACGCTGGTTCATGCCGAACGTCTAGCGCCGGACAGTCCATCCCGGCAATGGGCTCTCCTGCGGACCGCGATCAGTTCATGCTGATCGGATAGGGACCGAATTTGACACTGGCCTGAACGAAGACGCCGTAAATGTCGGTTTTCCAATCGACCGGTTGCGAAAACGCCTGCTCGCCGACCACGTGGTCTTCGAAATGTGTGTTGCCGTTGGTCTGCATGTGCCAATAGCGGGCGCCGATGCCGACGCCGGCCCACGGAGTCACCAGATAGGATAGGAGCGCTTCGAATTGATAACCCTGCCCGTTGCCGTCCTCCGGCACCGGCCCGGTGAAATCGCCGACATCGGAGCCGATGCGCAGCAGATGGGCGTCCGTGCCGCTGAGATGAACATAGGGCAACCAGACCCCCTCACCACTCAATTTGAAGCGATCGCCCAGCATGACGCTGCCGTCGAGACCGAGGCGGACTGACTGCCAGGTGTTGTTTTGCGAGATCACCTGATACGACGTCGGAATTGGCGGCTGGCAGACATCGGGATTGGTCGCCGTTTGCGAGCATCCAAAGGCGTTCATGCCTTCGTTGAAGTAGTGGTAACCGACAAAGGCGCCGACGCGGAAATCACCGCCGCGCAACACGTTGTAGCCCACGTCCGCGCTTGCATAACTCAAGAAGCCGCCATGCTGGTCGCTGTTCGTGCTCGAATACGGATCGATCCCCGGCGGAAAATCTTCGTCCTGCAGGTTTCCTTTCGCGAGCGCGCCGGCGCCGGCGTAGCCCTTGACGAACCAGCCATTGGTGAAGGCGACGCGCCCGAAAAACTCGCCGGCGCTCGAAGCCATATCGCTGTAGGTGAGCCGTGACACCATCGCGCTGGACAGCGCCGGAACGTCGTAAAGGCTTTTGCTGGTCTTGGCGCTGCCGTACCAATAGCGTGCAGCGAAATCAGCCTGCCAGGCAGGAACCGGCCGCGGCGTGAAAAAGTCGACCTCCGGCACGGGCGCCGTAGGCGGAGCGACCGCAGCAGGAGCCGGCAACCGCGGCACCGCCTGATCGGCAGAAAATGCCGGGTTTGCGATCGGCCAGGCGATCGTCAATATCCCCAATAACCATGCCGCTTTTCGCACCGCAGGCCTCGCGCGAATCGCCGTGATTCGATGCGAAAAGTTTGATTCGAATTGTTTGCATATTCCTTACGCCTGCTGCGGAGACGCGGATCAGCATGAGCGAGGCGTAAAGCTGCATGGTGGATGAGATGCTAACTCATCCACCGACGCGGCCGCTTTTACGATGAGCAGAAACCGCTGCTTGCTGTTACAGGCCAGCTACCGCTGGCAGCGGTTTAGCCTTGCCCTGCCGCTCTGTTTTAAGGAGATCGGCAAGAAGGAACGCGAGATCGAGCGATTGTTCGGCGTTAAGCCGCGGATCGCAGACAGTATGATAGCGATCGTTCAGATCCTCGTCGCTGATGGCGCGTGCACCGCCGGTACATTCAGTGACGTTCTGGCCGGTCATTTCAAGATGCACGCCGCCGGCATAGGTGCCTTCGGCGGCATGAACTTGAAAAAACGTCCGGACCTCTTTGAGGATTTGATCGAACGGCCGCGTCTTGTAGCCGGTCACCGACGTGATGGTGTTGCCGTGCATCGGATCGCACGACCAAACAACATTGCGGCCCTCGCGTTTGATCGCGCGGACCATCGGCGGCAAGAGATCGGCGGCCTTGTCGGCGCCGACGCGGCAGATCAGCGTCAGTCGCCCAGGCTCGTTATCCGGATCGAGAATGTCGATGAGCTTCATCAGTTCGTCCGGCTTCTGCGTCGGCCCGGTTTTCAGACCGAGCGGATTTTTGATGCCGCGACAGAACTCGACCTGCGCATGGTCCGCCTGCCGGGTGCGATCGCCGATCCACACCATATGACCGCTCGTGCAGTACCAATCGCCGGTCGTCGAATCGACGCGCGTGAAAGCCTGCTCGTAGCCGAGCAGCAGCGCCTCGTGGCTGGTGAAGAATTCGGTCGTCCGCAGTTCGGGATGCGATTCAGGATCCACGCCGCAGGCCCGCATGAATCCGAGCGCTTCGGTGATGCGATGGGCGAGATCCTGATAACGCTTCGATTGCGGGCTGTCCTTGACGAAGCTCAGCATCCACTGATGCGCGTTCGACAGGTTGGCATAGCCGCCGCCGGCAAACGCGCGCAACAGATTGAGCGTCGCCGCCGACTGACGATAGGCTTCCAACTGGCGCCGCGGATCGGGCGTGCGCGCTTCGGCGGTGAATTCGGTGCCGTTGATGATGTCGCCGCGGTAGACCGGCAACTCGACGCCACCGCGCTTCTCGGTCGGCGAGGTGCGGGGTTTGGCGAATTGACCGGCGATGCGGCCAACCTTCACCACCGGCGAAGCCGCCGCATAGGTCAGCACCACCGACATCTGCAGAAACAGGCGGAAGAAATCGCGGATGTTATTGGCGCCGTGCTCGGCGAAGCTCTCGGCGCAATCGCCGCCCTGCAGCAGGAATGCTTCGCCCTTGGCGACCTTCGCCAGGGTGCGCTTCAGGTTGCGCGCCTCGCCGGCAAAAACCAGCGGCGGAAACGTTGCAAGCTGCGCTTCGACATCCGCCAACGCCTTCGGGTCGGGATAGTCGGGCACCTGAAGGATCGGCTTCGAGCGCCAGGAGTCCGGGCTCCACTTCGCCATGTTGGACAATTTCGACATGCTCGTCTCCAAACCGCCAATCCAGGGCGCCGGGCACCAGCCCGCGAACCCGGAATCCATATACACCGACAGTGGTTATGGATTCCCGCCCTCGCCGCTCCTGCGGCTCGGCCGGAATGACGGCGGATATATACACAACCGCTTGCCGCTGTAACAGTCCGGCAAATCAGGCTATTCCGCCGCGGCGCGGGCGTAACTCGCGCTCTTCTTGCGCATCGTCACCAACTCCTCGGCGATCGTGGGATGCAACGCCATGGTCGCGTCGAAGTCGGCCTTGGTGGCGCCCATCTTCACGGCGATGGCGGCAAGCTGGGCCATTTCGGCAGCCCCTTCGCCGACGACGTGGCAGCCGACAACCCGATCGGTCAGGCCGTCAACGATGAGCTTCAAAAGCACCGTGGTATCGCGGCCGGACAGGGTCGCCTTGAGCGGCTTGAACATCGCCTTGTAGATATCGGTCTGGGCGAGTTGCGCGCGGGCCTCGGTCTCGGTCAGACCGACCGTGCCGATCTCCGGGTCGGAGAAAACCGCTGTCGGTACGTTGGCGTGATCGACTTTTGTCGGCTTGCCGCCAAACACGGTGTCGGCGAAGGCATGGCCCTCACGGATCGCGACTGGAGTGAGATTGATGCGGTTGGTCACATCGCCGACCGCGTAGATGTGGGGGACACTCGTCCGCGAGTATGCGTCAACCGTAATGGCGCCGCCTTTTCCCACCGCGACGCCGGCTGCTTCGAGCCCCAAATTGGCGACGTTCGGCGAGCGGCCGACTGCAAACATGACGCAATCGGCGGTGACATGATTGCCGCTCGACAGATGCGCGGAGAAGTGCGCACCGGAAACTTCGATCGCCGCAACCTTGCAGCCGGTGAGGACTCTGACGCCGTGCTTCTCCATATCCGCGCGTAAATGCGCACGAACCTCATCATCGAAGCCGCGCAGAATGTTTTCACCGCGATAGATGAGCGTCACGTGCGAACCGAGACCGGCAAAAATACCGGCGAACTCGACCGCAATGTAGCCGCCGCCCTGGATCACCACGCGACGCGGCAGTTCTGGCAGATGAAACGCCTCATTCGACGAAATGGCGTGTTGCAGCCCCGGAATGGGATCGCCCATGCTGGGCGTTCCGCCGGTCGAAATCAGCACATGGGCGGCGCGGACCTTATCCCCGTTCGCCAATTGCACGGTGTGGGCGTCGGCGAGCGTAGCGCGGCTCTTGACGATCTTCACGCCGGCTCGATCGAGCGTCGCGTTGTAGGCCGCCTCAAGCCTCGCGATCTCCTTGTCCTTGTTGGCGATCAAGGTCGCCCAATCGAACGTGGTGTGGGGAACGGTCCAGCCGAAACCGGCCGCGTCTTCGAATTCCGCGCTGAAACGCGACGCATAGACCAGGAGCTTCTTGGGCACGCAGCCGCGAATGACGCAGGTGCCGCCCAGCCGATACTCCTCCGCGAGCATCACCCGCGCACCATGCTCGGACGCGATGCGCGAGGCGCGTACGCCGCCGGAGCCCCCGCCAATGACGAACAGATCGACGTCGTAATCCGACATGCTACATATCGTGTCCGCGCTTCTTCATTTCGGCGCGCATCTTGGCCATGACGTCCTCCGAGAGGTTGTCGGCCCAGGTCGCGGCATTCTGCATGCTTTCGTCGATCGCCTTCGGTTCTTCGGTGATCATCTTTTTGCCGAGCGGTGATTGGTAGAAGGCCAGCATCTCCTTCAATTCCTGTTCGGTGAAGTGGCTGGCGTAAATGCGTGCGGTCGCATCGATGAGTTCACTCACTCGCGGATCGAAATCTTTGTGCGTGATCACCGCGACCTCATTGATGTCCTTCGCCAGCATGAAATTCGTTTGCAGGAACACCTCCTTTGCCTTCTCGACCACGCCGCGCACCACCGGATCGAACATCGACTTGACGCCCTTGATTTCCACGATCTGCTTGGCGATCAGGAGCGCAGCCGGGGAGACTTTGGCTGCAGGCGCCGGGGTCTGAGCCAAGACCGAAGCAGTATCGGCGACGCCGATCGCGGCAAACGCGAAGAGCGCTACCATGGCGGAGCGCTGAAAGAGACGAGCGATCATAGGCGCAGTTCCTCCGTGCTTTGGGTCAGGGCCGCTCAATGAGCCGCACCCCGTCCGGCCCGGCGACAATAGCAGCCGACGCCAGACCGATGAACAAGCCGTGTTCCATGACACCTGGAACGGCGCAAAGCCGAGCCGCCAAGGCTTGCGGGTCGGTAATGCGCTCCAATTGAGCGTCCAAGAGCCAGTGCCCGCCATCCGTGACGAAAGCATGGCCGTTTTGACCCTCACGCAGCTTGGCAGGGCCTGGACATCCGACCTCGGCCGCGATCGTTTCGACAGCTCGGGCGGTCGCTGTTGCACCAAAGGGCACAATCTCGATGGGCAGCGGGAAGCGGCCGAGGGCCGGGACCCATTTCGTTTCATCGGCGATCACAATCATTTGTGCCGATGCCGAGGCCACGATCTTTTCGCGCAGGAGCGCGCCGCCGCCGCCTTTGATCAACGTCAGATCCGGCGCAATTTCGTCGGCGCCGTCGACGGTCAGATCGAGTTCGGGCATCTCGTCGAGCGTAGTCAGAGCGATGCCGAGCCGCGTTGCCTGGGCACGCGTCGCTTCCGACGTCGGCACCCCAACCACAGCGAGGCCGGCGCGGACGCGCTCGCCGAGCATGTCGACAAAATGCGCGGCAGTCGAACCCGTGCCCAGGCCAAGTCGCATGCCCGGCCGGACGAACTCGAGTGCACGGGCAGCGGCGGCGCGTTTATGAACGTCGATATCCATGGGCGGGCGGCCTGGGGGCTGGAAGTCGCTGGCAAGCGGCCGTTATCTAACTGCGTTCTGCCAGCGATCCTAGGGAAAAGCGTTGCTTCGGCGACGATCCCCCGTTACGCGAGGCATCATGCTCACCATTGTTTTTGATCTCGACGGGACGCTCATCGACACCGCCCCCGACCTGATCGATACGCTCAACCAAACTCTGATCCAAGAAGGTCTGCCGAGCGTGCCGTTCGAAACGGCACGCCCGCTGATCGGCGGCGGGGCGCGCGGGCTGATCGAACGCGCGCTGGCGACCGAAGGACGGGTCTGTTCAAAGATGGAGGTCGACCGGCTCTACACCGCCTTCGTCGCCCACTATGCCGAGCATATTGCCGATCGTTCGCGTCCGTTTCCGCACCTCGAACCCGTGCTCGATGGCCTGGCCGACGCCGGCTACCGCCTGGCAGTGTGTACGAACAAGCTCGAGTGGCTGTCCGTCCGGCTTTTGAACACCTTGCAGCTCGCCCAGCGCTTCGCCGCGATTTGCGGCCAGGACACTTTCGGGATGCAAAAGCCCGATCCGGAAATTCTGCGGCGAACCATCCTGCGGGCCGGCGGCGAGCCGACGCGGGCCATCATGATCGGAGATTCCGTTACAGACATTCGCACCGCCCGCAACGCCAACGTGCCGGTCGTTGCCGTCGACTTCGGCTATACGGATGTGCCGGTCGCCGAGTTGCGCCCGGACCGCATCATCAGTTCGTTCGCGGACCTGCCTTCGGCTCTGGTCGGTCTGCCGACCCCGAACCCCTGACCGCCCCGAAAGCCTAAGCGGCGGCCCTCACTGGCTGCAGAATCTCAGCAAGTGGCGACAACTCATTATTTAAGCTTTATTTTTTCTGTCAGATCACGCGGCCTTGGCGCGCCAAGCGTGACCCTTTACCGCAGGCCGCTGGGGCCTTAGTTTCCGGCGCGCAACGGAGACCCCTGTATGAACAGCGTCCGCGCACCCGCCATCGCCTGCCTTTTATGCTTTACCGTTGCACTCCCGGGATGCTCGGCATCATCATCGTCTGGCGGCAGCGCGCTGGGCGGAACAAGCCCGCCGCCTGGGCAGTGGACGCTGCATCTGAAGTCGGAGCCGCCGGGCGCCGAGGCGAAAGCGCCGCAGGGCCAATCTTGCCGGACGCCGTGTGAACTCATCCTGCCGATGGCGGATACGAGCGTCACGTTCACGCTGGCCGGCTATTATCCGCAGATCATTCCGATCACGTGGCTGCCGGCTACGTTCCACTACGAAATGTACGAACGGACCGACCAAACCGGTGCGATCTATCCGGTCGACTTTTCGCCCAATCCCGCGATCGCTCAACTTGAGCCGGCGGGTACCGCCGAGCCTGCCGGCGCACCGGCCAAGGCGGCGCAGAAGAAGAAAAGCACGAAGCGCTCGGCGCCGCCCGCAAGCGTTGCACCGCAATAAGGTCGCTATGCTGCTGGCTGAAGGCCGGGTGCGCCGTTCTGCCACCCGCATAGCGTATCGTGGACGGCCCGGGTTTTATTCGGCACAATCAAGGCTATCTGAGTAAGCGTACAGGTACTTTGGCTCGTCATGAGCCTTTCGCTGCGGAGCGCGCGGACATGGACGGCATGCAGCTAAATGGCATGCATACTCGGGAGCTGGAGGCCGATGCCGTCCGGCCGGCACTGGTCGACCCATTTGGCCGCGCGATTACCTATTTGCGGGTCTCGGTCACCGATCGTTGCGATTTCCGCTGCGTCTACTGCATGGCGGAGAACATGTCGTTCCTGCCGAAGGCCGATCTGCTCACGCTCGAAGAGCTTGATCGGCTGTGCTCGGCTTTCATCGCGCGCGGCGTGCGCAAGCTTCGCTTGACCGGCGGGGAGCCGCTTGTTCGGCGCGGCATCATGACCCTCGTGTCCTCGCTGTCGCGCCATTTGCGGTCCGGCGGGCTCGACGAGCTGACCCTGACCACCAATGCATCGCAGCTCGCCAAATATGCCGACGAGCTCAAGGCGCACGGCGTGCGGCGCATCAATGTCTCGCTCGACACGCTCGACCCCGACAAATTCCGCTCGATCACGCGCTGGGGTGCGTTGGACCAAGTGCTCGCCGGGATCGATGCTGCGCAAGCGGCAGGCCTCAAGATCAAGATCAACACGGTTGCGCTCAAAGGCGTCAACGACGACGAATTTCCCCGGCTGATCGAATGGGCCCACGGCCGTGGCATGGATTTGACACTGATCGAGGTCATGCCGCTCGGCGAAATCGGCGAGGGCCGCCTCGACCAATACCTGCCGCTTTCGATCGCGCGCGCTCGCCTCGCCGAGCGCTATCAACTCGAAGACATCGACTATCGCACCGGCGGGCCCGCTCGTTACGTTCGTGTCGCCGAGACCGGCGGATTGCTCGGCTTCATCACGCCGCTCACGCACAACTTCTGCGAATCCTGCAATCGGGTGCGGATTACCTGCACCGGCACGCTTTATATGTGCCTGGGCCAGGAGGATGCGGCCGATCTGCGCAAGCCGCTACGCGCCTCGGAGGGCAACGACCTTCTGTTCGCGGCGATCGACGAAGCGATTGCACGCAAGCCCAAGGGCCACGATTTCATCATCGACCGGCGGCACAAACGGCCGGCCTTGTCGCGCCACATGAGCGTGACAGGGGGCTGATTTTAGATTGAGAGCCGATCAAGTGCGATTAAGTGAATGAGTTTGCGCCCACTCAGTGCGGCGCGCCGACGAGCCTGTCGCTGTTGGCGTGCACGCAATCGCGCAAGGGCCGGTAGGCGTGTTCGGCAGCCGTATAAATTCCAAGCCCGTCCGCGAGCGCCCGCTCGGCGGCGTTTTGCGCCTCGGAAAACGCCGCGATCTTTTCAGAGACCATGCGCTCGGCTTCGAACGCTGCGTTCGGCGCGGCAGATACAAAGAGCATGAGCCGAGCTGACATGACGCCTTGTGCCTCGTAGGCGAAACGCATGGCCTCGAACCAGTTATCCCAGAAATTGGCCATGCCTACCTCCGATCAGGCATCGCGGCGTTCCACATTGGAAGTGCCGGATTCGATCGGAGAACCGTCACGCAAATTATCTAAAATTAGGGCGCGAGACCCCTTAAAATTGTAACGACATAGCTAAGCTTCGTCGCACACGATTCTTTGCCTTGGCGCCTCTCTCGGCGAGATGCCTGCGACCGACGCCGCTGATTCAGTCATAGACCGACATGCGCAGCGGCGTAATCTGGCCGCCGTCGATGTCGATGGCTGATCCATGCAGCAAGCGCCCGCGCGGAGCGACAATGAAGCGGACCATCGCCGCTACGTCCTCGGGCGTGCCAAAGCGTGTGATGTCAATCTCGCGGCGATGGTGTTCGATGGCCGAAGCCTCGTCGAGGCCGGTCTTCTCCATGATGATATCGAGCCGGTGACGGAAACGGTCGGTGGTGACCGAACCGGGATTGACGGTATTCACCTGCACGCCGTCGCGCTTGCCGAGATCGGCCAGCGCCTTCATGAACGCGACGCTCGCACCGATCACGGACGCGCCGATCATGTAGTCGGCGACCGGTGCGCGTGCGCCAATGCCGGAGATGAACACCACCGAGCCTTCGGCGGTTTTGAGCAGCGGCCACGCCAGCCGGCAAAGCCGCACATGAGCGAAGAATTTCAGATTGAAGCCGTCGCTCCAGTCCTTCTCGGTGAGATCGAAGAAGCTGCCGCGCTTCGCAGCGCCGGCATTGTTGACCAGAATATCGAGCCGGCCGAATTCGCGCGTCAGCGCTTGGACCAGACCGGCCGGCTCGTCGTTTGCGGTCAGGTCGGCAGGGTAAACCGCCGCCTTGCGCCCGCGCTGGCGAACCTCATCGGCGACGCTGTCGAGCGCCTTGGCGTCGCGTGCAGTGAGCATGAGGTCACAGCCGGCCGTCGCGAGCTCAAGTGCGATGCCTTTGCCGATGCCGCGGCTTGCGCCGGTGATCAGTGCCACCTTGCCGGCAAGCTCATCCATGTTTCAATTCCCCCCAGCGAGTGAACGCTTCTCCCGCCATCCGATACCGTTTACCGCTACTCACCGACCGAAGACGCCAGCACAGTCGCGGCCGCCTGGAACTCGGCGAAACGGAACGCGCGGCGTTCGAGCGCCAAATCATCGCGGCCCCATTGCTCCATATTCCAATCCTCGTCGAGGTTCGCCGCCCGCCATGCTTCGTCGGCCGAGAGCCGGCCGCGCGCCATCGCGAGCGCGATGAGCGCCGAGCCGGTCAGCGTCGTGATTGAATTCACCGCGCCGAGACGCCACGGATCACCGGGGATTGCGGCACGCGCCGCCGTCAGCGCCGGCTCCGGCTGGGCGACGTGAATGACGCCCTCGCCCGTCACGAAACTTGCGCCGAGTTCATCGCGGGCCCAGGCGAGGATCGCATCCCAATGGCGCGCTTGGCGTTCGACGAGAGCCGCCGGATGGCTCGCGCGATAAAACACCAGATCGGATGTGAGATATTTCCCGATCTCCGCCGCAACGGGGTCCGGCGCCTCAACGACCCCGTCGATGATCGCGTTGGCGAGCCGGGTCAGCGGCATCGTCGCCGGATCGATCACGTCGCGCTGCGCATTCCATTCCGCGGCGATCGCCTCCGCAAGCGCGAGCGACGGTGCTGCCAAAAGCCGTCGCGCCGGCGTGCGCACCGGCTTTCCATCGAGTTGCACCGCGTAACCGTCGGCCGCAGACGACACCGCAGCCTTGTCGTAGAAGCGGCGGCGCAGGATCGGCCGCACTGCGCTGCGAGCCGCTTCGGTCGCATTTCCAGGCTGGATGTCGTCAAACAGGTCTCGCATGGACTTCATTTAAGGCGTGTCATTACAAATTTAAGCTGTTGGCCTCTTGTCTCTTGTCCGCTTGAATTGGCGTCCCGGGCAACGAATAGGTTGGCAGCGTCAAACGATCCAGGAGACCGCGGCCGACCAAGAGATTAGCAATAAACGGAAATCGAAATGCTTTCGACAGCTGGTTGCGTATCAGGAGACCGAACCGCGTTCTCGGAGCGAACGACCCTGCAAACTGTTCGGCCGCCTTCTGCTTGCCATCCATAAACTCACGAAGTACGCGTTCGTAGCGTTCAAACGCCCGCTGATACTGCCCCTTCGCCATCGCAAGCTCGCCGGCCAAGACATAAGCCGCCGTCATGGCCAGTGCAGAGCCTTGACCGGCAAGGAGCGAGGGCGCGAATGCGGAATCCCCGACCAATGCCACGCGGCCGCGCGACCAGGACTCCATGCGAATCTGGCTGACCGTGTCAAAATAAAGCTCCTCGGTGCGGTCGAGAGCTCCTAACATCTGCGCGCATTCCCATCCCGCCTCGGCGAACTCGCGGTGCAGCACGGCTTTCTGAGATCGGAGGTCGTGCGGATCGACATGGGGATGCTTTGACGTTTGAAAAACAAGCAAGACCAGGGTGCGATCATCCCGCAAAGGAAATCGCGAGGCCTGCTTGCCGGGCAGCCCATAGCTGACATAAACGCCCTCGTCCCGCGGCTGATATCCCTTGGCCTCGAACGCTGCCACGGTGTAGCCGAGATACCTTTCGAACTCACTCTCGGGCCCGAACACAATTCTACGTACCGCGGAATGCAGACCGTCGGCACCAATCAGGAGATCGAACGTGCGCGATGGGGAGCGTTCAAATTTCACGGTCACACTGTCCTGTGCGTTCTCGACGTCGGTGACGCTGTCGTCAAAGACGATTTCGCATCGGTTTTCGATTGCGCGGTAGATCGCGTGTCCGAGATCGCTGCGCGGCAAGCTGAGGTAACGTCCACCGGTCATCTTGCGGAAAATGTCGACGCCGAAACCTCCGACGCGTCGCCCGCGATCGTCGACGAATCGCAACTCCTCCACCCGATAGGCTCGACGTTTCAGATCGCACAGGATCCCCATCTTCTCTGCGATGTCATAGCCGAGCCCCCAGAAGTCGATCACATAGCCGCCCTCGCGAAAGTGGGGCGCGCGTTCGACGAGCGTCGGCTTAAAGCCGTACCGCGCAAGCCAATAGGCCAAAGTGGGGCCGGCAATACCGGCCCCCGAGATGAGGACGGACTGATTTCGCGTCATCCTTGTGTATCCTGGTATCCAGGAAGCAATATCCCTGAAATCGGTCTTAGGTTCCGGGCCTGCAACCGAACTGACCGCTCATGTCGCACTCGATGAAGCAATAGGCCGATTCTTCGGGCACATTTGCACTGCGTCTTGATCGCTCGATAGGCGCCGCCGCGAAGGGCCGCCGGTTGCCGAACTTAGCTCCCTGCTATGCGCCGCCCGTTCATGCTGCCGGCGGAAACGACTGCGCCGCGGCACTTGATGCGCTACCGCCGTCGCAAAAACATTTATTATATCAGCAGCTTAAATCTTGCTCCTGCACCTCCGCGACAACCCGTCAGCGGCTTGACCGTCTCATTAACCCACGCTGCTCCTTGTTCGTGAATCCCGCTGACAAAACCTTGTCATTACAGGCAGAAGCGGTAGAAATCCGCCCCTTGCTCGATTAGTATCCGGCCCCGGAAAACGGCGCTGGGACACGCCGCGGAGGAAGCCGACACACGCAGCAGCGTGGGTACCGCCTAGACAGAGCGGAAGGCTGCGTGAAAGAGGAGTCAATGAAACTCACCGACATTTCGGTCCCGGATTATTTCCACAAGGTCGTGGATTGCCAGTGGGCCTGCCCGGCGCATACGCCGGTTCCTGAATACATCCGCTTGATCGCCGCAGGCCGCTATAGCGACGCCTACATGATCAATTGGGAATCGAATGTGTTTCCCGGCGTATTGGGACGCACCTGCGATCGGCCCTGCGAGCCCGCTTGCCGGCGCGGCCGCGTCGAGAAAGAGCCGGTTGCGATCTGCCGATTGAAGCGTGTCGCCGCCGACTTCAAGGGCGATATCAAAGATCGCCTGCCGAAACCGGCCGAGACGAAGAACGGCAAGCGCGTCGCGCTCGTGGGCGGCGGCCCCGCTTCGCTCGCCGTGGCGCGGGACCTTGCCCCCCTGGGCTACGACTGCGTTGTGTTCGATCAGGACCCGCAGTCCGGCGGCATGATGCGCACGCAGATTCCCAAATTCCGCCTGCCCGAAAGCGTGCTCGACGAGGAATGCCAGTACATCCTCGACCTCGGCATCACGTTCGTCGGCAATAAGCGCATCGACAGCATGAAGGCGCTGCTTGCGGAAAATTTTGACGCAATCTTCGTCGGTTGCGGTGCCCCGCGCGGCCGCGACCTCGATATCCCCGGCCGTCAGGAAGCGGCCAAGAATGTCCATATCGGCATTGACTGGCTCTCAAGCGTGTCGTTCGGCCACATCAATTCGATCGGCAAGCGCGTCATCGTGCTGGGCGGCGGCAACACCGCGATGGATTGCTGCCGCTCTTCGCGCCGGCTTGGTGGCGAGGACGTGAAGGTCGTGGTGCGGTCCGGCTTCGAGGAGATGAAGGCGTCCCCCTGGGAAAAGGAGGACGCCATGCACGAGGACATTCCGATCTTCAATTTCCTTGTGCCGAAAGAATTCACCCACGAGAACGGCAAGCTCACCGGCGTGATCTTCGAAAAGGTCAAGGCGGTGCGTGACGCCAAGGGCCGCCGCGATCTCGTACCGACCGGCGAGCCCGATCAGCATTTCCCGTGCGACGACGTGCTCGTCGCCGTCGGGCAGGAGAACGCGTTCCCCTGGATCGAGCGCGATTGCGGTATCGAATTCGACAAGTGGAACATGCCCAAGGTCGACCCTCAGACCATGGCCTCCACCCATCCGAAAATATTCTTCGGCGGCGATGCCGCGTTCGGCCCCAAGAACATCATCTGGGCGGTCGCGCATGGCCATGAGGCCGCGATCTCGATCGACCGGATGTGCCGCGGCGAGGACGTCGCCGTGCGACCGGCGCCGCAGATGGCCGTGAGCAGCCAGAAGATGGGCATTCACGAATGGAGCTACGACAACGAGATCACGCTCGATAAGCGCTATCGAGTGCCGCATCGCGAGAAAGTCGTGGCTTTGCGCGACATCAGGGCCGAGGTGGAACTCGGCTATGACGTCGAGCTTGCGCTGAAGGAAGCGGAACGCTGTCTCAACTGCGATGTGCAGACCGTTTTCACCGGCCAGCTTTGCATCGAATGCGACGCCTGCGTGGACATCTGCCCGATGGACTGCATCACCTTTACGCAGAACGGCGAAGAAGCCGAGTTGCGTTCACGGCTGCAGGCTCCCGCCAAGAACCACACGCAGGACCTCTACGTCGCCGACGATCTGAAGACCGGCCGCGTCATGGTGAAGGACGAAGACGTCTGCCTGCATTGCGGACTGTGCGCCGAACGCTGCCCCACCGGTGCATGGGACATGAAGAAATATCTCATCGACATGACTCACGCGGAACAAGCATGCCACTCCAAAGCGTAAACGACTTCGTCGTCCGGTTTGCCAACGTCAACGGCTCCGGTTCGGCAAGTGCCAATGAGCTGTTCGCACGCTCGGTGCTGCGCATGGGTATCCCGGTCGCGCCGCGCAATATTTTCCCCTCCAACATCCAGGGCCTGCCGACCTGGTACGAGGTGCGCATTTCGGAAGCCGGCCATCTCGGCGCGCGCGGCGGCACCGATCTCATGGTCGCGATGAACCCTCAGACCTGGGACAAGGATGTCGCCGGTATCGAGCCGGGCGGCTATCTGCTGTACGATTCCACCAAGCCGATGCCGAAGTCGAAATTCCGCGACGACATCACCGTCATCGGCGTCCCGCTGACTGCGATCTGCAATCGCGAATATACCGATCCGCGGCAGCGCCAGCTTTTCAAGAACATCATCTATGTCGGCGCGCTCTCGGCGCTGCTCGACATGGACGTGGCGGAAATGGAAAAGCTGATCGCCGAGCAGTTTAAGGGCAAGGAAAAGCTGTTCGACGCCAATAAGCACGCCCTGCATCTCGGCCGCGATTGGGTGACGATGAATCTCGACCATCCGATCGGCTTGCGACTAAAGCGCGCCACGGCGGTCGGCGACCGCATCTTCCTCGAAGGCAATTCGGCGGCGGCGCTCGGCGCGGTCTATGGCGGTGCGACGGTCTGCGCCTGGTATCCGATCACGCCGTCCTCGTCTCTCGCCGAGGCATTTACCCGCCACTGCGGCCGGTTGCGCGTCGATCCGGACACCAAGAAGAACAAGTTTGCCATTGTCCAGGCCGAAGACGAACTCGCCTCGATCGGCATGGTCATCGGCGCTGGCTGGAACGGCGCGCGCGCCTTCACCGCGACGTCGGGTCCCGGAATCTCGCTGATGCAGGAATTTCTCGGCCTCGCCTATTTCGCCGAAATTCCAGGCGTGATCTTCGATGTGCAACGCGCCGGCCCGTCGACCGGCATGCCGACGCGCACGCAGCAGACCGATATCATCTCTTGTGCGTACGCGTCGCACGGCGACACCAAGCACGTGCTGCTGTTTCCGGAGGACCCGGCGGAAACCTTCGAATTTGGCGCCGAGGCTTTCGATCTTGCCGAGCGGCTGCAGACGCCGGTGTTCGTGATGATGGATCTCGATATCGGGATGAACCATCGGCTGTGCCGGCCGCTGAAGTGGGACGACGCCAAGGTCTATGACCGCGGCAAGGTCATGACCGGCGCCGAGCTTGAAGCCGGCAAGGATTTCGGGCGCTATCTCGACGTCGACGGCGACGGTATTCCTTATCGCACCTATCCGGGCACGCATCCGACCAAGGGCTCGTTCTTCACGCGCGGGACCTCGCGCGATCGGTACGCGCGCTACACCGAGGAAGGCGCCCCTTACGCCGACAACATGCAGCGGCTCCTGCGCAAGTTCGAGACCGCGAAGGACCTCGTGCCGCGCCCGCTGCAAGCCAACGCGACGAAGCCGACGAAGTACGGCGTGATCTATTACGGCTCGACGTCGCCGGCGATGGACGAAGCGATCCACATGATCGAGGCCAATGGCCAGCCGCTCGACCGGCTGCGCGTTCGCGCCTTTCCATTCCATTCGAGCGTGACGAGCTTCATCGCCGAGCACGATTTCGTTTTCGTCGTCGAGCAGAATCGCGATGCGCAACTGCGCTCGCTGATCGTCAACGAGTGCGGTATCGACCCGGTGCGGCTCGTGCCGATCCTGCACTACGACGGCACGCCGATCACCGCGCGCTTTATCGCCAACGCCATCGTCGGGCATCTCGACGCCCTGAAAGTGACACCGCTGCGGAAGGTTGGAGCATGACCTACGTCGTCAAGCCGAAATTCCACCATCCGGAACTGCCGAAGAACGAACTCGGCTATACCCATCGCGACTACGAGGGTTCGATCTCGACGCTGTGCGCCGGCTGCGGCCATGACTCGATTTCGGCATCGATCATCGAGGCCTGCTTCGAACTGTCGATCGAGCCGCACCGGGTGGCGAAGCTTTCCGGCATCGGCTGCTCGTCGAAGACGCCGACCTATTTCCTCGGCAATTCGCACGGCTTCAATTCGGTGCACGGCCGCATGCCGTCGGTGCTCACCGGCGCCAATCTCGCCAACCGCGAGCTGATCTATCTCGGCGTCTCCGGCGACGGCGATTCGGCGTCGATCGGATTTGGGCAGTTCGCCCATGCGCTGCGGCGCGGCGTCAACATGGTTTATATCGTCGAGAACAACGGCGTTTACGGCCTGACCAAAGGCCAGTTCTCGGCCACCGCCGACCGCGGCTCGAAATCGAAGCGCGGCGTGGTCAACACCGACAGCGCCATCGACATGGTGGGCATCGCGCTGCAACTCGGCGCCACTTTTGTCGCCCGCTCGTTCTCCGGCGACAAAAAGCAACTCACCCCGATCATCAAGGCCGCGATCGAGCACGAAGGCGCCGCCTTCATCGACGTGATCTCGCCCTGCGTCGCGTTCAACAACCATGCCGGCTCGACCAAAAGCTTCGATTACGTGCGCGAGCACAACGAAGCGGTCAATTTTCTCGACTTCATCACCGGTCGTGCGCCGATCCACGTCGATTACGCGCCGGGCACGGTGGAACTGGTCGAGCAGCACGACGGCACGACGCTCGCGCTGCGCAAGATCAACGCCGAATACGACGTGCACGACCGGCTCGCCGCCATGAGTTTTCTGCAGCACCATGCCGCCAAGGGGCAGATCGTCACCGGCCTGCTCTACGTCGCCTCCGATGCCGAGGACCTGCACGGGCATCTCAATACGGTCGATGCGCCGCTCAATAAGCTGAGCGAGAAAGAGTTGTGCCCGGGCTCGACGGCGCTGGAGAAGTTCAACGCTTCGTTGCGGTGATCGGCGCCTTGAGCAAAGCCAACAGCGGCCGAAGTTGAAGTCCGTTTATTGCAGGCAAGAGCCCATATACTGGCTGCTCGCCCCACCTGGGACGTTATAAAGGCCTTGCTGGAAGGCGCAGCGCGAAGCGCGATCCTGGAAAGTCTCGGGACCGTGCGCCAGATTGGGTACCGGGCTCAGGCCGGGAACGATCGTGGGACCCTGCTGCTGCGGCAGCGCGGGGGTGATCAACGTACCGGTACCCTCCGGCGGGATAAGCTGGGTCTTCGGTAAAGGCGTCGGCAGAACCGAGCCGGACGAGCCTCTGGCGGTAAACAAATGTCGTTGCGGATATGTCTTTGACGAAGAATATGTCTTCGCCGGAGACGTCACGCTCTGATGAGCGTGAGACATCCTGCGGTGCTGCGCTGTGAACGAGCGGTGATAGCCGCCGCGGCCTGGCTCCGGCGCCATGATCGAATTGGGAAATTGATCGTCGTAGGCCAGCAGTTGAGCGCGCGCCGGTACAGTCGCCAAGACCGCCAGCACGAAGGCAAAGCCGAAGACTTGCGGGAGCGAGGACCATCAGCATCGATCTTGTATGGCGATCCCTCGTTTCAACCCCCGCGCGCTTCCCGCTGTCATTCCTGCGGCGCCTCGACGATCGGATCGTAGCGTCCGGCGTCGAGGCCGAGCAGGTTCCAGGATTGCTGCATGTGCGGCGGCAGCGGTGCGGTGACGTCGAGGACGCCGCCACGCGGGTGCGGCACGGCGATGCGCCGCGCCAGAAGATGCAGCTTGTTCTGCATGCCGCCGGGCAGTTCCCAATTCTCGCGGACGAAATATTTCGGGTCGCCGATGATCGGATGACCGATATGCGCCATGTGCGCTCGCAACTGATGGGTACGGCCGGTGACCGGCTTAAGCGAAATCCAAGCCAGCAAGGGCCCTGATGTCTCCACCACAGCGTAATAAGTTACAGCGTGACTGGCGCCCTTTTCGCCGTGCTGCGCGATGCGCATGAACGACTCGTCCTCACGCTCCTCCTTGGCAAGAAAGGTCGAGATGCGACCTTGCTGCACCTTGGGCACTCCCGCGACCAACGCCCAATAAACTTTGCGCGCCGAGCGCGACCGGAATGTCTTCGCCAGAGCCGCCGCCGCGAACCGCGTTTTGGCGACGAGCAGACATCCCGCTGTATCCTTGTCGAGCCGGTGCACGAGCCGCGGCCGCTGGCCGTGGGCGTCGCGCAGCACATCGAGCATGCCGTCAATATGACGCGTCGTGCCGGAGCCGCCTTGCACCGCAAGCCCCATCGGCTTGTTGAGGACAAGCACATCGGCGTCTTCGTGCAGCGTGATCGATTTCAGGAAGGCACGGGTTTTTTCGTCTGCTTCGCTCCCTGCCACGCGCGGCTTTGGCTGATCGAGCCGCAGCGGCGGAATGCGTATGGTCTGCCCGGTCTCCAGACGGCTTTTCGGCTGGGTGCGCTTGCCGTTGACGCGCAACTCGCCTTTGCGGATGACGCGCTGGATGTGGGAAAAGCTCAGCCCCGGAAAGCGTGCCTCGAGAAAGCGATCGACCCGCATGCCGGACTCGTCCGCAGTGACGGCGACAGTTTGTACTTTTCCCTCCCCCCACGAGCCGTCGCGAGTGGTGGGGAGGGTCGGCACCGAGGGTGCCGGGGTGGGGGGAGTTTGCTGAGAGGAAAAATGCCCCCCACCCCCGACCCCTCCCCGCCGCTCCGCTTCGCTACGCGGGTGGAGGGGAGATCGCAGCCTATCGAATTTACGACCTCCGCGATCCCTCGGCCCGGCGATCTGCTTGCCGCCGCCGGGCTGACGCGGTCCACGAGAGCCTCTCAAGACGCGCTCCCAGCAGCAGCTGCATCGGCCATCCGCTGAATCTCAGCTACGATCGGGTGCGACCGCCAAAGCAACATCATTCGTGTTTTGGGCATGAACACAATCTCGTCGCCAAAATCCGTGCTGTGCCGAAGATGAATGGTCACCGGATGAATATTGATCCAGCGATTTTCCGTTACTCGTTCCACCAGGGCGAGGGGCACTGCGATTTCTCTTAGATAATTTGAGATATACAAATTGCCGCCGTCGTATCGAACCCGCTTTAGTCGCACGCAACTCCACCAAATGAAACACGATCCTGCGACCAAGGCCACCAGAAAAGCCCATTTCATTTCAGGCGGCGCGCCGTAGCTCATCCACACGGCAATCGTACCTATTCCAAAACCCGAAATCCAAAGTACCGGAAAGACGATCTTCGTTACGAATGTAAGTCGTGAAGACAACAGCGATCCGGTCGTCATCGCCCTATCATACCCGATCTTGCTACGACCGTTCGCGCCGCAGCTTCGCCCAGTATTCAAGCCGCTTTCTGATCTCACGCTCGAAGCCGCGCTCGGGCGGATCGTAGAATTGCCGACGGCCGAGCGCTTCCGGGAAATAATCCTGCCCGGAGAACGCATCGGGCGCGTCGTGATCGTACTCGTAGCCCGAGCCGTAGCCTTCGGTCTTCATCAGCTTGGTCGGCGCATTGAGGATGTGCTTGGGCGGCAGCAATGAGCCCGCTTCCTTGGCGGTGCGCATCGCCTCGCCGAACGCGACATAAGTCGCGTTCGATTTCGGCGCGGTGGCGACATAGATCACGGCTTCGGCGATGGCGAGTTCGCCCTCCGGGCTGCCGAGAAAATCGTAGGCGTCCTTGGCGGCGTTTGCCACCACGAGGGCCTGCGGATCGGCAAGGCCGATATCCTCAACCGCCATGCGCACGACCCGCCGCGCCAGATAAAGCGGATCCTCTCCGGCATCGAGCATGCGGCAGAAATAATAGAGCGCGGCATCGGGGTCCGAGCCGCGCACCGATTTGTGCAGCGCGCTGATGAGATTGTAGTGTCCATCCTGCGCCTTGTCGTAGATCGGCGCACGACGCTGCACGACCTCCTGCAAAGCCGCGGCATCGAAGGTTTCGTCCTTGCGTGCAGCGCGCCAGACCTCTTCGGCCAGCGTCAGCGCGGCGCGGCCATCGCCGTCGGCCATGCGCAACAGCGCCGCGCGGGCGTCATCATCGACCGGCAGTTTTCTGCCTTCGATCGCTTCGGCGCGTTCAAGAAGCTTTTCGATCGCCGCTTCATCGAGCGGCTTGAATACCAGGACCCGCGCGCGCGACAGAAGCGGCGCGATCAACTCGAACGACGGATTTTCGGTGGTCGCGCCGACCAGCACGATCGTGCCGTCTTCCATGACAGGCAGAAACGAATCCTGCTGGGCGCGGTTGAAGCGGTGAATCTCGTCGACAAAGAGCAGCGTCCCCTGCCCCGTTTCGCGACGCAACCGCGCGGCATCAAACACCTTCTTGAGGTCGGCGACGCCGGAAAAGATCGCCGAAATCTGCTCGAAGTAGAGCTCCGTCGCGTGCGCCAGAAGCCGCGCTACGGTCGTCTTGCCGGTGCCCGGCGGACCCCAGAAGATCAACGAGCCAAGCGAACGCGTTTGCAGCATCCGCGTCAGCGCGCCATCCGGGCCGAGCAGATGATCCTGGCCGACCACGTCGGCAAGCTGGTCGGGCCGCAGCTTGTCGGCGAGCGGCCTTGGCGCGTCGCGATCGAGACCGGCGGCCGCGAAGAGGGTCGGTGCGTTCTTTTTCGGGCGGGAACTCATTGACGCCCTTCTTTCCCTTCTCCCCCTGTGGGGAGAGGGTGGTGAGCAGCGAAGCTGCGAACCGGATGAGGGGTACGGCACAAAAGAAGACCCCTCTCCCGACCGAGCTTCGCTCGGTCGACCTCTCCCGCAAGGGGAGAGGTGAAAACCAGAGCAGTGCCGCGTCAACTCATCCACTAAACATAACCGAAATCTGCTGGCCGCCGCGCACGATGGTGACCTGCCAGCGCCGGCCGCCGGCGTTGGCGATCCGCTCGAGTTCCGACGATCTCGTGATCTTGTGATCGTTCACCGAAACGACGATGTCGCCTTTCTGGAAGCCGATCGATTGCGCCGTCGAGCCGTCGGCGACGGAGGTAATCACGACGCCCTCGCTCTGCGGGTCGAGCCGCAGTTCGTCGGCCAAAGCCGGTGAAAGATTTGCGACCGTGGCGCCGAGGAACGGCGAGCGTCCGCGAATTTTCAGCTCATCACGCGGGGTATCGGGCAGGCCCTGTAACGCGACCGGCACCACCAAGTCCTTGCCTTGCCGGACGAGGCCGATCTGGGCGGTACCACCCAGCGGCTTGGTGGCGAAGCGGTAATCGAAGGCATTGGGATCGTCGACCGTCTGTCCGTCCACACTAACAATCAGATCGCCGGTCTTGATGCCGGCGCGAGCGGCGGGTCCGCCCGGCACCACGCTCGCGACCAGCGCACCGGTCGGCCGCTTGAGGCCGAGACTGTCGGCGATCTCCGATGTGACTTCCTGGAGCTTCGCTCCGAGCCAGGGACGCTGCACAGCACCGCTGCCGCCTTCCGCAGAGGCGACCACGACACGGACCATGTTCGCCGGAATGGCAAATCCAATGCCCTGCGAGCCGCCAGAGCGCGAATAGATCGCGGAGTTGATACCGACCAGACGGCCGTTGATGTCGACCAGCGCGCCGCCGGAATTGCCGGGATTGATGGCCGCGTCGGTCTGGATGAAGAACTGATAATTGCTGATGCCGACCTGCGTGCGTGCCAGCGCCGAAACGATGCCGTGCGTCACTGTTTGTCCGACGCCGAACGGATCGCCAATCGCCAACACCACATCGCCCACTTGCAGCTCGTCCGAATTGGCGAATTCAAGGGTCGGAAAGCGCTCCTTGGTGCCCTTGATGCGCAGCACCGCAAGATCGCTGCGCTGGTCTTTCAGTACGATGTCGGCGGCAAACTCGCGCTTATCGGACAGCGCGATCTTCACTTCGCTCGCGTCCGCGATCACGTGATAGTTGGTGACGACGAGACCCGTCGGATCGACGATAACCCCGGAGCCGAGAGAACGCTCTACCTGCTCGCGGGGCATGCCGCCGCCGAAAAACTGGCGGAAGAACGGGTCGGCCAGGAAGGGATTGCGGTTCTCGACGACCCGTGCGGCATAGACGTTCACCACGGCCGGCGCTACCCGGTGCACGACGGGCGCAAAAGAGAGCTGAATCTGGCTCTCAGAGCTCGGCACGCGGCGCTCCTGCGCGCTCGCGCCGGACGCAACCATCGCGATCGCGAAGAGGACGACGGCCGACAAGGCCAAAAAAGGTAGCCGCAAGATCATGTAAAACCCCGAATCAACGGGGCGACATATAGGCATCAAACCGGGGTTTTAGAAGGGCGCCGAGCGCCGCACGTCTCCGCTTGCGGCCGCTCCAGAGCCCCCTGATCGGCGAGGATCTGCGCGTCCCAAACAGAAGCCGGCATGGCGCAACATCACTCGTTCGGCGGCACGGTGCGCAGCCAGGCGATGACGGCGTCGAGATCGGCGTCCGTCATATGGGCATAGTACTGAAAGCCCATGGGCCCTTTCAGCTTGTTGCCGTCTTTGTCGATGCCTTGCGTGATCGCTCGCTTGATCTCGGCATCACTCCAGTCCCCGAGACCCTTTGCCTTGCTCGACGTGATATTGCGGGAGATCGACACACCCCACGGGCCGGGAAACTCACGGCCGCCCTTGCCGAGCGAATTCTTGAAGTCCTGCACGCCCCTCACCAGCGGCGTGTGGCACTCCATGCAATGACCGATGGTCGCGAGATAATGCCCGCGCTTGACCTTGTCGTTGAGATCCGCCGGATCGATCGGCTTTTCCGCACCGGGGAAAATCTGGCGGGGGACAGCGATCTTGTAAATCGGATCCGGGACCTTGTTGCTGAGCGGCTTGAGGCTCTGAAGATAGGCCGCGATCGCGTCGAGATCAGAGGGCAACAGAATGCCGTAAAAGCCGGTCGGCATGACGACCGCCAGCGGCACGCCGTCCGGCCGCACGCCGGTCAGCATGGTCTTTTTCAGATCAGCCGTGCTCCACTTGCCGATACCCGTCTCTTTGTCCGGCGTAATGTTCGGCGCCGTCACATCAAACGGGGGCTCGTTGAAACGCAATCCGCCAGAGAAATCCTTGCCGGCGACCACATTGGGCGGCCCTTTGGGCGAGTGGCAGTTGCCGCATGTCATGATGGTGTTGACCAGATAGCTGCCACGCTCAAGCGGCGTGTCCGCATAGGCCGAGCCGCCGATCATCAGTGCCGCGATGGAAAGCGTGGCGAGCCGCATCATGGAAGTTCCCCTGTCCCGATTCCCCGCGACACCATATTGCAGGGTCACCCAGGCGCCAAACGGAACTTGAGCGGTGCATTGAAAAACGCCGGCGGAACGGTCTCCCGCCACATAAGAAAGGGGCAGCACGAGGCCGCCCCGATGACGATCGAATTCCAGAAAACCTGGACTAGGCGGCAGCAGCCGCTTCGGTTCCCGCTTGAACGGGGCCGGAATCCTTGCCACGCGCCTCGACGTCGCGATCGACGAACTCGATCACGGCAACGGGCGCAGAATCGCCGTAGCGGAAGCCAGCCTTCATCACCCGAATATAACCGCCATTGCGTGCCTTGTAGCGCGGGCCGATGACATCGAAGAGCTTCTTGACCATGGCGATGTCGCGCATCTGTGCGATCGCCTGGCGCCGAGCATGCAAGTCGCCGCGCTTGCCGAGAGTCACGAGCTTCTCCACCACCGGACGCAAGTCCTTAGCCTTCGGCAGCGTGGTGACGATCTGCTCATGCTTGATCAACGCGGCGGCAAGATTCGCCAGCATCGCGCGTCGATGATCCGAGCGCCGATTGAACTTGCGGTGGGTCTTCGCGTGACGCACTGTCGTCTCCTTCGGAGACAGGGATCGGTGATCAGTGGTCAGTAATCAGAATTCTCTCTCCAATTACTGATCTCTGATGAGCGAATTCCTGTTCAGTAATGATCCTCAAAGCGCTTGGCCAGCTCTTCGATGTTCTCCGGCGGCCAGCCGGGCACTTCCATGCCGAGGTGCAGACCCATCTGCACCAGCACTTCCTTGATCTCGTTGAGCGACTTGCGGCCGAAATTCGGTGTCCGCAGCATCTCGGCCTCGGTCTTCTGAACGAGGTCGCCGATATAGACGATGTTGTCGTTCTTCAAGCAGTTGGCCGAACGCACCGAAAGTTCGAGCTCGTCGACCTTCTTGAGGAAGGCCGGATTGAAGGCGAGATCGGGGATGGCTTCGTGCGCGGTTTCGCGCTTCGGCTCCTCGAAGTTGACGAACACATTGAGCTGATCCTGCAGGATACGCGCCGCATAGGCGAGTGAATCTTCAGGGCTCACGGCGCCGTTGGTCTCGATCGACAGCGTGAGCTTGTCGTAGTCGAGAATCTGGCCTTCGCGCGTGTTCTCCACCTTGTAGGAGACCTTGCGCACCGGCGAATAGAGACTGTCGACCGGAATGAGGCCGATCGGAGCATCCTCCGGACGATTGCGCTCGGCCGGTACATAGCCCTTGCCGGTGTTGACCGTGAATTCCATGCGAATCTCGGCGCCCTCGTCGAGCGTGCACAGGACGAGATCGGGATTGAGCACGACAATGTCGCCGACGGTCTGAATGTCGTTGGCGGTGACCGTGCCCGGCCCCTGCTTTTTCACCACCATGCGCTTGGGCCCGTCGCCCTGCATCTTGATGGCGATATCCTTGATGTTGAGCACGATGTCGGTCACGTCCTCACGCACGCCGGCGATCGACGAGAACTCGTGCAGCACGCCGTCGATGTGGACCGATTGGACCGCCGCGCCCTGCAGCGACGACAGCAGAATGCGCCGCAGCGCATTGCCGAGCGTCACGCCAAAGCCGCGTTCCAGCGGCTCGGCAACGACCGTCGCCATTCGCCGTGCGTCTCCGCCCGGGCTGACCTGCAGCTTGCCGGGCCTGATCAATTCCTGCCAATTTTTTTGAATCGTCACGTTATCACCCATCGCGTTTCGCGGCGCGAACGTGTCGCGCGCCTCACTCCGCTCCGTGAGGCCAAGGTCAAGCGGCGGCAGATCTACCATCGGCCGGTGTCCTATACGCGCCGCCGCTTGCGCGGGCGGCATCCATTGTGGGGAATTGGCGTCACATCGCGGATCGAAGTGATGGTGAAGCCGGCGGATTGCAGCGAACGCAGGGCCGATTCCCGTCCTGATCCGGGCCCTGCGACCTCGACCTCGAGCGTGCGCATGCCGTGTTCCTGCGCCTTCTTGGCGGCGTCTTCGGCGGCGACCTGCGCGGCGTAGGGCGTCGACTTGCGCGAGCCCTTAAAGCCCATCGTGCCCGCCGACGACCAGGCAATGGTATTGCCTTGAACGTCGGTAATCGTGATCATGGTGTTGTTGAACGTGGCACTCACATGGGCCACGCCGGAGGCGATGTTTTTGCGTTCGCGTCGGCGAACGCGCGTGGCTTCTTTACCCATTCTGAACCCTTTCGCGGATCGGAACCGGCGGTTCCGTGCCGTCACATTGTCGTGGTCGACGCACTATTTCTTTTTGCCGGCAATAGGCTTGGCCGGACCCTTGCGGGTGCGTGCGTTGGTGTGGGTGCGCTGCCCGCGCACGGGGAGACCCCGGCGATGGCGCAGCCCGCGATAGCACCCGAGATCCATCAGTCGCTTGATGTTCATGGATACTTCGCGCCGTAAATCGCCCTCGACCATATAGTCGCGGTCGATCACTTCGCGCAGTTGAAGCACTTCCTGATCGGTCAATTGCGACACCCGGCGCGACTCGGGCATCGACACTTTCTCCAATATTTCCTTGGCCTTAGCGCCGCCAATGCCGTAGATATATTGAAGCGCGATCACGATGCGCTTGTTGGTCGGTAGATTGACACCGGCGATTCGGGCCAAGTCAGTTACTCCTCATGCTGGCGGGTCCATGGCTCGTCATGGCGCCCGGTCGCTCTCCGTCGGTATCGATGTCACCTGAAAAGGCCACAAACGTAAAAAACCAACGCCTGCCTGCCATGGCGGCCCGGCATCGTTGCTCAATCTCCGACTGGATATTTTGGGCTTATTAATGGATTCCCTGCGCTGTCGTCAACCTCGGCTAACGAGTTCACGGATAATTGGTTCACCGATTAAACGGGTGCTCGGCCCTTGGCATTTCGGGACCGAAATCTGCTCCCTTGACGACGGACCGTAAGGGCCCTCTTGGGCAGGGATAGGACCACTTTCCTCCGCGACAATCCGTCGCGCCTTGCTCCACAGTTTGTTGGCTCGTCCCCTTCCGAACCGCCGCCTTTCAATTGACCGGCGCCGTTTGGGCAAGGGTATTCTCGATCGCCGCGGCAACCTCAGGGATCGGCGCCATGCCGTCGACCGTCCGCAGAGTACCGTGCTGCCGGTAATAGGCAATCAAGGGGGCAGTCTGCTCACGATAGGCTGCCAACCGCCGGTGTAGCACTTCCGGCTTGTCATCCTCACGCAGCGGCTCGCCGCGCGCCTGCATCTCTGCGACCCGCGTTTCAATCCGCCTGAGCAAAGCGCCCTCGTCAACGCGAAGTTCGATGACCGCGTCGAGCGCGAGGCCGTGCTTCTCCAGCATGCGGTCGAGTGTGTCCGCCTGAGGCACGGTCCGCGGAAAACCGTCGAGGATGAAACCCTTGCGGGCATCCGGCTGACCGATGCGCTGTTCGACGATGCCGACCACGATCTCGTCGGGGCACAGCGCCCCGCGCGCCATGATGTCTTCGACTTGCCGGCCGAGCGGCGTGCCGGCCTTGACTGCCGCGCGCAGCATGTCACCGGTCGAAAGCTGGATAATTCCGTATTTGGCGACGAGCCGCTGGGCCTGCGTTCCTTTGCCAGCCCCCGGCGGGCCCAGCAGGATCAATCTCATCTACGGCGCCCCCTCAATTTTGATCGTTTTATCAGCCCTTCGTATTGATGGGCCAGCAGGTATCCCTGCACTTGCGCCACCGTATCCATGGTCACGCTGACCACGATAAGGAGCGATGTGCCGCCAAAATAGAACGGCACGGCCGCGTAGGAAATCAGCATTTCGGGGAACAGGCAAACGATCGCGAGATAGCCCGCACCGACCACCGTGATCCGCGAAAGTACGTAATCGATGTATTCGGCGGTCCGTTCGCCGGGCCGGATGCCCGGGATGAAGCCGCCGTGCTTCTTCAGATTGTCGGCAGTCTCGGTCGGATTGAACACGATCGCCGTATAGAAGAAGGCGAAGAACACGATGAGGCCGACATAGAGCGCCAGAAACAGCGGCCGGCCGTGGGCCAGCTGGGTCGTGATCGCGGTCAGCCATTCCGGCCCCTGCCCGGCGGTAAAGTTCGCCACCGTCGTCGGCAGCAGCAAAAGCGACGAGGCAAAAATCGGCGGAATGACGCCGGACGTGTTGAGTTTGAGCGGCAGATGCGAGGACTGGCCCTCAAACATGCGATTGCCGACTTGGCGCTTCGGATATTGAATCAGCAGCCGGCGCTGCGCGCGTTCCATGAACACGATGAACGCAATAACGGCCACCGCCATCACCAGGACGATCAGGATAAGCCCGGTCGACAGCGCGCCCTGGCGGCCAAGTTCCAGCGTGCCGGCGACCGCCGAGGGCAATTGGGCGACGATCCCCGACATGATGATCAGCGAGGTGCCGTTGCCGATACCGCGCTGCGTCACCTGCTCGCCGAGCCACATCAGGAACATCGTGCCGCCGGTGAGCGTGATCACCGTCGAGATGCGAAAGAACAGCCCCGGATCGGCCACCACACTGCCCGCCCCTTCGAGGCCGACCGAGATGCCGTAAGCCTGGAAGGCCGCCAGCACCACCGTCAGATAACGGGTGTACTGGTTGATCATCTTGCGGCCTTGCTCGCCTTCCTTCTTGAGCTGCTCAAGGGTCGGCGAAACGGTCGTCATCAACTGAATGATGATCGAGGCCGAGATGTACGGCATGATGTTGAGCGCAAAGATCGCCATGCGGTGAATGCCACCGCCGGCGAACATATTGAACATCCCCAAAATGCCGCCGGCCTGGGATTGGAAGATCTGATCCCACGCGTTCGGGTCGATGCCGGGCAGCGGAATGTAGGTGCCGAGCCGATAGACGAGCAGCGCACCAAGGGTGAACCAGATCCGCTTCTTGAGCTCTTCGGCCTTGGCCAGCGCGCCGAAGTTGAGATTGGCTGCGAGTTGTTCTGCTGCAGAGGCCATCCGCCGATGCTCCGTATGGCTCTTGAGGATCCGCCCCTATATGGGGATCAGGCCGCCTGTTCGCTCGTCTCCGGCTTAGGTGCGAGGATCTCGACGCTGCCGCCGGCCTTTTCGACTGCCGCGACGGCCGACTTCGACGCGCCGAAGACCGCAATCGCAACTTTGGCCTTGATTTCACCGCCGCCAAGAAGCCGCACGCCTTCCTTCGCCCGGCGCAGCACGCCTGCGGCAACCAGAGCGGCGGCGTCGATTTTTACGCCCGCATCGATCTTGCCGGCGTCGATCGCCTCCTGAATGCGGCCGAGATTGATCTCGTTGAGCTTGCGCGCAAATGCCACGTTCTTGAAGCCGCGCTTCGGCAGCCGGCGGTGCAGCGGCATCTGGCCGCCTTCGAAGCCCTTGATGCGCACGCCGGAACGCGCGGTCTGGCCCTTGCCGCCGCGTCCGCCGGTCTTACCTTTGCCGGAGCCGATGCCGCGACCGATGCGCTTGCGCGTCTTGCGAGCCCCGGGACGGCCGGAGAGTTCGTGAAGTTTCATCGCCTTAATTCTCCACCACTTCCACGAGATGCGCGACCTTCGCGATCATCCCCCGCGTCTGCGGCGTGTCGACGAGTTCCGCGACGCGGCCGATCTTGTTCAGCTTGAGCCCGACCAGGGTCTGGCGCTGGGTGAATGGCCGGCGCGATGGGCTGCCGATCTGCCTGACCTTGATGGTCTTCCCCGGATTCTTGCCCGAGGTCTTGCCGGTATTCATCGTATGCTCCCGAATGCGGCGCTTAGTCGGCCGCCTGTTCGGCGTCGACGTCGCGGCGGCGCGCCTGCAGCGTCGAGACCTTGACGTTTCGACGCGCGGCGACCGAGCGCGGCGAATCCTGGTGTTTCAGCGCATCGAAGGTGGCACGTACCACGTTGTAAGGGTTTGACGTGCCGACCGACTTCGCCACCACGTCCTGCATGCCGAGGGTCTCGAACACAGCGCGCATCGGTCCGCCGGCAATGATCCCGGTTCCGGGAGGCGCTGCGCGCAGATAAACTTTGCCGGCGCCATGACGGCCGGCCACATCGTGATGGAGCGTTCGCCCTTCGCGCAGCGGCACCCGGGTCAACCCGCGCTTTGCGGCGTCCGTCGCCTTGCGGATTGCTTCCGGCACCTCGCGCGCCTTGCCATGGCCGAAGCCGACCCGGCCCTTCTGGTCGCCGACGACGACCAAGGCGGCGAAGCCGAAGCGACGGCCGCCCTTCACCACCTTCGCAACGCGGTTGATGTGAACGAGCTTGTCGACGAATTCGCTGTCGCGCTCTTCGTTTCTTCGCTCGCGGGGTTCACGTGCCATGTCTGTGTGCCATATTTCTGTGTGCCAAGTTACCGATCCAAGCTAATCGCTTCCCAATGATCAGAAATTGAGACCGCCTTCACGCGCGGCCTCCGCCAAAGCCTTGATGCGGCCGTGATAGAGGTAGCTGCCGCGGTCGAATATCACGTCCTTGACGCCCTTCTCCTGCGCACGCTGCGCGATGAGCTTGCCCACGGCCTTCGCGGCCTCGACGCCGGCGCCGGTCTTCAGTCCGTCGCGCGTGGTCTTCTCGATCGATGATGCGGACACGAGCGTTGAGCCCTCAGTGTCGTCAATCACCTGCGCGTAAATATGCTTGGAGGAGCGGAACACCGTCAGCCGCTTCCGCTCGCCCGCAGCGCGGCGCAGCGCGCCGCGCACGCGCCCCTTCCGCCGCAGAATTCTATCGCTCAATTTCGTCATCGGGCGGCTCCGTTACTTCTTCTTGCCTTCCTTACGGAAGATGCGCTCGTCAGCGTACTTGATACCCTTGCCCTTATAGGGCTCCGGCGGCCGGTAATCGCGGATTTCGGCGGCGACCTGACCGACCTTCTGGCGATCAATGCCGCTGATGACGATCTCGACCGGCCGAGGCGTCGCAATCGTGATGCCTTCCGGGATCGGGTAAACGATATCGTGGCTGTAGCCGAGCGCGATCTGCAGGTTCTTGCCCTGTACCGCCGCACGGTAGCCAACGCCGTTGATCTCGAGCCGCTGCTCGAACCCCTTGGTGACACCGGCAATAAGGTTGGCGATCAGCGTTCTGGATGTACCCCATTGCGAGCGCGCCCGCTTGGTCTCGGCACGCGGATCGATCGTGATCCGGCCGTTCTCCATCTTCACCGTGACGTCGTCGTGCAGCACGACCTGAAGCGACCCTTTGGGGCCCTTCACCTTTACCGTCTGCCCCTCGACGTTGGCGGTGATGCCCGCAGGGATCGCGACTGGTTTGTTACCGATGCGGGACATGACTTTGGTCCATTGCTCTCAATTGCCGTTTTCGCTGGCCGCCGTGCCTAGAACACCGTGCAGAGGATTTCACCGCCGACGTTGGCGTCGCGGGCGTCGTGGTCGGCCATGACGCCCTTCGGCGTCGAGACGATGGCGACGCCAAGGCCGTTGTTGATGCGCGGCAGGTTCTTGACCGAGGTGTAGACGCGGCGACCGGGCTTCGACACCCGCTCGATCTCGCGGATGACCGGCTCGCCGTCGAAATATTTCAGCTCGATATCGATCTCCGCGCGGCCTTCGCGCTCGGTTACCGTGTAGCCGCGGATATAACCTTCGCTCTTGAGCACCTCGAGCACGCTCTCGCGAAGCTTCGAGCTTGGGCTGGTGACGCTCGACCGATTACGCATCTGCGCGTTGCGGATGCGAGACAACAGATCGCCGACCGGATCGTTCATTGACATCGTGCAATGCTCCTTACCAGCTCGACTTCACCAGACCGGGGATCAAACCCTTCGAGCCGAGTTCGCGCAGCGCGATGCGCGACAGCTTGTGCTTGCGATAGAAACCGCGCGGCCGTCCGGTGATCTCGCAGCGATTGCGGATGCGGGTTGCCGAGGAGTTGCGCGGCAGCTCGGCGAGCTTGAGCGTGGCGGCGAAACGCTCCTCCACCGGCTTGGTCTTGTCGTTCACAATCGCCTTGAGCCGCGACCGCCGGCCCGAGAACTTCTTCGACATCCGGCGGCGCCGGTTGTTCTTCTCGATCGAACTCTTCTTCGCCATTTCGTTCTCCTCGCGATTCCGCGTCTGAGGCTTGTTCGGCCTCACTGCCGGAACGGAAAATTGAATGCACTCAGCAGCGCGCGCGCTTCATCGTCGGTGCGCGCCGTAGTGCAAACGGTAATGTCCATGCCCCAGATATCGGCTGCCTTGTCGTAGTCGATTTCGGGAAACACGATGTGTTCCTTGATGCCGAGCGAATAATTGCCGCGGCCATCGAAGCTCTTCGGGTTAAGACCGCGGAAGTCGCGCACACGCGGCAGCGCGATGTTGATCAGCCGATCCAGAAACTCGTACATGCGCGCTTTGCGCAGTGTCACTTTGCAGCCGATCGCCTGGCCGTCGCGGACCTTATAGGTCGCGATCGACTTGCGCGCCTTGGTGACCACCGCCTTCTGCCCGGAGATGAGACCCAGATCGTTGGCGGCGCCTTCCACCTTCTTGCGGTCGGAAACCGCCTCGCCGATACCCATGTTGATAACGACCTTGTCGATGGTCGGGATCTGCATGCGATTCTTGTAGCCGAACTGCTCGGCGAGCTTGCCGCGGATCGTCTTGTCGAACTCCACCTTCAGCCGCGCGGGGACGCGCTGCTCCGGCTCGGCAGCCGCAGCCGGCTTACCGCCGCTCGCGGCCGCCTGATCAGCCTTGTCGGCCTTCTCCGCTTTGGCCGCCTTCGGCGCCTTGTCCGCCTTTGCAGCCTTGGCGGATGCCTCGGCCTTGTCCGGCTTCTGCGCCTTGTCGGGCTTCTTTGCTTTCTTCTCGTCCTTATCAGCCATCGATCTCGACTCCCGAGCGCTTGGCGACGCGCACCTTCTTGCGGTTCTCGCCCTCGCCGACGAATTTGAAGCCGACACGCGTCGGCTTGCCGCCCTTCGGGTCGGCCAGCGCGACATTCGACAGGTGGATCGGCGCCTCCTTGGAGATGATGCCGCCTTCCTGCGTCGCACTTTGGCGCTGATGACGCTTCACCATATTGACGCCGCGCACGAGCGCGCGGTCATCGTCACGGTGCATCTCGATGACCTCGCCGGTGCGACCCTTGTCACGGCCAGCGATCACGATCACGGTGTCGCCCTTTTTGATCTTCGCCGCCATCACAGCACCTCGGGCGCAAGCGAAATGATCTTCATGTGGTTCTTTGCCCGCAGTTCGCGCGGCACCGGGCCGAAGATGCGCGTTCCGACCGGCTCCATCTGCGGATTGATCAACACCGCAGCGTTGCGGTCGAAGCGGATGATCGAACCGTCGGCGCGCTTGATGTCCTTGGAAATGCGCACGATCACGGCCTTCATCACGTCGCCCTTCTTGACGCGGCCGCGCGGGATCGCCTCTTTCACCGAAACGACGATCACGTCGCCGATGGTGGCGTATTTCCGCTTCGAACCGCCGAGCACCTTGATGCACATGACACGGCGCGCGCCGGAATTATCCGCCACGTCGAGATTGGTTTGCATCTGGATCATGGGCTACCCCACTCGTTCCATTCCGGTCGCGTCGCGTTCATGACGCTTTCTTTTTCTCGCCCCGAACCACCGCCCAACGCTTGAGCTTTGATATCGGACGATGTTCTTCAATCCACACGATGTCGCCGACCTTGAACTCGTTCTTCTCGTCGTGTGCGTAGTACTTCTTCGAGCGGCGAACGGTCTTCTTGAACAGGGGATGGGTGAAGCGGCGCTCGACGCGCACCACCAGTGTCTTCGCCTGTTTGTCGCTCACCACGACGCCTTGGAGGGTACGCTTTGGCATCTCAGTCCTCTTAGCCCTTCGCGCCGGGGCGTTTGTTCTTCGAAATCGTCTTGAGCCGTGCGATGTCGCGCCGCACCTCGCGCACGCGCGCGGTATTTTCCAACTGCCCGGTGGCGCGCTGAAAACGCAGGTTGAACTGCTCTTTCTTCAGCTTGAGCACCTCATCGTCGATCTGATCGATCGTCATGGCTCTGATGTCGGCAACTTTCATGGCACGCCTACTCGCTGATGCGCTCGATGAAGCGGGTCTTGATCGGCAGCTTGGCGGCGGCAAGCGCCAGCGCCTCCTTGGCGACCTGCGTGCTTACGCCGTCGATCTCGAACAGGATCCGACCCGGCTTGATGCGCACGACCCACAATTCCGGCGCGCCCTTGCCGGAGCCCATGCGCACCTCAAGCGGCTTCTTCGACACCGGCACGTCCGGAAAAATCCGGATCCACACGCGTCCCGAACGCTTCATGTGACGCGTCAAGGCGCGGCGAGCGGCTTCGATCTGCCGGGCGGTGACCCGCTCGGGCTCGAGCGCCTTCAATCCGAACTGGCCGAACGAGAGCGTGACCCCGCTCGTCGCGATGCCGTGGATGCGGCCCTTATGCGCCTTACGAAATTTAGTTCGCATCGGTTGCAGCATGGCGAAAACTCTTCTCCGGACCCGTTCGGTTACGCCGCGTCGCGCCGCGGACGGCCCGCGTCGCCTTCGGCCATTTTCTTGTCCTGCGCCATCGGGTCGTGTTCCATGATCTCGCCCTTGAAGATCCACACCTTCACGCCGCACGTGCCGTACGTTGTGAAGGCGGTGGCAACACCGTAATCGACGTCGGCGCGCAGCGTATGGAGCGGCACGCGACCCTCGCGATACCATTCCATGCGCGCGATCTCAGCGCCGCCGAGCCGGCCCGAACAATTGATGCGGATGCCACCGGCGCCGAGCCGGATCGCCGATTGCACCGCGCGCTTCATGGCGCGGCGGAAGGCGACGCGCCGCTCGAGTTGCTGGGCGATCAATTCGGCGACGAGCTGCGCATCGAGCTCGGGCTTGCGGATTTCGATGATGTTGATGACCACGTCGCTGTCGGTGAGAGCGGCCACCTTGCGGCGCAGTTTCTCGATATCGGCGCCCTTCTTGCCGATGACGACACCGGGGCGAGCCGAGTGGATCGTGACACGGCACTTCTTGTGCGGACGCTCGATCACGATCTTGGAGACGGCAGCCTGCTTGAGCTCTTTCAGCAGCGCCTTGCGGATCTCCATGTCTTCATGGAGCAGCGAGCCGTAGCTCGTCTTGCCGGCATACCAACGCGAGTCCCACGTGCGGTTGATGCCGAGACGAAGCCCGATCGGATTGACTTTCTGACCCATAACCTTCTCCTGAGCCCCCTTCTTACGGGCGCCCGTTTGCTACGCCTGCGCCTCGACTTCGCGCACCACAATGGTGAGGTTCGCGAACGGCTTGAAAATCTTTCCGGAACGGCCGCGAGCCCGCGGCTGATGCCGCTTGATGACCAGCGCCTTGCCGACATGAGCTTCCACGACCATCAGATCGTCGACGTCGAGATCGTGATTATTTTCCGCATTGGCGATCGCCAATTCGAGGCACTTGCGCACATCGCGAGCGATACGCTTGCGTGAGAATTCGAGATCGGCGAGCGCGGTCGAAACCTTCTTGCCGCGAATAAGCTGCGCGACAAGATTGAGCTTCTGCGGGCTGATCCGCAGCATCCGGGCAACGGCCTTTGCCTCGTTGTCGGAGAGCGAGCGATCGTGGGCCTTTTTGCTCATGATACCTGGTCCCGCCTCACGATGCCCCGCCGCCCGACGCGGCTGGCGCCGGCGCGCTGGCCGACGGCCCGGAGGCGCGCTTGGCTTTGCGATCAGAGGAATGGCCGTAGAACGAACGGGTCGGCGAGAACTCGCCGAACTTGTGGCCGACCATTTCTTCGGTGACCATGACCGGCACGTGTTTCTGGCCGTTGTAGACACCGAAGGTCAGACCGACGAATTGCGGCAGAATGGTCGAGCGCCGCGACCAGATCCGGATCATATCGTGGCGTCCGGACGAACGCGCGGCTTCTGCCTTCTTCAGCAGATAGCCGTCGACGAAAGGACCCTTCCAAACCGAACGCACCATGATCGTCGCTCCTACTTTTTCTTCTTCCGCGCGTGGCGGCTCACCATGATGAACTTGGCGGTGCTCTTGTTCTTGCGGGTCTTCTTGCCCCTGGTCGGCTGACCCCACGGCGTTACCGGATGCCGACCGCCGCGCGTACGGCCGCCAAGCGGATGGTCGACCGGGTTCATCGTCTCGCCGCGGACATGGCCGCGCCGGCCCATCCAACGGGTGCGACCGGCCTTGCCGATTGAGATGTTCATGTTGTCGGGGTTCGACACCGCGCCGACGGTGGCGACGCAGCGGCCGTGCACCAGCCGCTGTTCACCCGAATTAAGCCTCAAGATCACGTATTCGCCGTCGCGACCGACAATCTGGGCGTAGGTCCCTGCCGAGCGCGCGATCTGGCCGCCTTTGCCGATCTTGATCTCGATGTTGTGCACGATCGTGCCGACCGGAATGTTGGCGATCGGCGTGGCATTGCCGGGCTTCACGTCGACATGTTCGCCGGCGAAAACGGCATCGCCGACGGCAAGCCGCTGCGGCGCCAGAATATAGGCGAGTTCGCCATCGTCGTATTTGATCAGCGCGATAAAGGCCGTGCGGTTCGGATCGTACTCGATCCGCTCGACCTTGGCCGCCACCTCGAACTTGCGCCGCTTGAAATCGACCTTGCGATAGGCCTGCTTATGGCCGCCGCCGCGATAGCGCGACGTGATGCGGCCGTTATTGTTGCGGCCGCCGGTCGAACTCTTGCCTTCGGTCAGCGCCTTGACGGGCTTGCCGGTGTAAAGGCTCGAACGATCGACGAGCACCAACTGGCGCTGGCCAGGCGTGACCGGATTATAGCTCTTGAGTGCCATCCCGCCGCTCCCTTACAGACCCGTGGTCACGTCGATGTGTTGACCCTCTTCGAGGGTCACGATCGCGCGCTTTGAATCAGACTGCTGTCCGTAGCGGCCCTTGAAGACCTTCCACTTGCCGCGCCGCCGCAGCGTGTTCACGCTTTTGACTTTGACGTCGAACAGCCTTTCGACCGCTTCCTTGATCTGCGGCTTGGTCGCATCCATGGCGACCTTGAAGATGACCTTGTTGTGCTCGGAAGCATTGGTCGCCTTCTCGGTGATCACCGGCGCGAGGATGACGTCGTAATGGCGCGGATCGCTGGTTGTCATTTGAATCGCGCCTCCAATGCATCGACAGCGGCCCGGGTCAAAACCAGCTTCTGCCGCCGCAGAACGTCGTAGACATTGATGCCGGCGACCGGCAGCACATCGATGTTCGGAATATTGCGGGCGGCGGAGCGCACGCCGGCGTCGACTTCGGCTCCATCGATAATCAGCGCATTGGACAGTCCGAGCTTTTCGAACTGGCTGCGCAGCGCCTTGGTCTTGGCTTCCTTCAGACTGAGCGCCTCGATGACGATGATGCCGTCATCCTTCGCCTTGGCCGACAGCGCGTGCTTGAGCGCCAGCGCGCGGACCTTCTTCGGCAGGCCGATCTCGTGGCTGCGCGTGTGCGGGCCGAACGAGCGGCCGCCGCCGCGGAACAGGTTGACACGCGCCGAACCGTGACGCGCAGAACCGGTGCCCTTCTGCCGGTACATCTTCTTGCCGGTGCGATCGATGTCGGCGCGATTCTTAACCTGATGGGTGCCGCTCTGCCGCTTGGCCAATTGCCAGACGACGCAGCGATGGATGAGATCGGTGCGCGGCTCAAGGCCGAAAATGGCGTCCGACACCGTCACCGAACCGGACGCCTGGCCGTCGAGCGATGTGACTTTCAGCTCCATGTTACGCGCTCCCCGTCTGCTCGGGGGCCGCCTGCTCGGCCTTCGGCGCGGCAGCCGCCGCTTCGGCGAGCTTGAACTTGCCGGGCTTCGGCACACCATCAGGAAGCTTCTTCTTCACGGCATCGCGCACCGTGATCCAGCCGCCCTTGACACCGGGCACGGCGCCCTCGACCAGGATGAGGCCCCGCGCCACATCGGTCTGCATGACTTTGAGATTGAGCGTGGTCACCCGATCGACGCCGAGGTGACCAGGCATTTTCTTGTTCTTGAAGGTCTTGCCGGGGTCCTGCCGGCCGCCGGTCGAACCGATCGAACGATGCGAGATGGAAACGCCGTGGCTGGCGCGCAGGCCCGAGAAATTCCAGCGCTTCATGCCGCCGGCAAAGCCTTTGCCGGTCGAGGTGCCGGTGACGTCAACAAACTGGCCGACGACGAAGTGATCGGCCGTGATCTCAGCGCCGATCGGGATCAACGCATCGGCGTCGACGCGAAACTCGGCAAGCTTGCTCTTGGGCTCGACCTTGGCGACAGCGAAGTGGCCGCGATCGGCCTTGGTCGTGCGCTGAACCTTGCGCAGGCCGGCGCCGAGCTGCAGCGCGACGTAACCGTTCTTTTCTTTGGTGCGATGGCCGACGACCTGACAATTGGCGAGCCGCAGCACCGTCACCGGTACATGCTCACCGGTCTCGGTGAAGAGACGCGTCATCCCGACCTTTTGCGCGAGCACTCCGGAACGCATTCTCTATCCTTTCCGCTGCTCAGAGCTTGATCTCGACGTCGACGCCCGCGGCGAGGTCGAGCTTCATCAGCGCATCGACCGTTTGCGGCGTCGGATCGACGATATCGAGCAAGCGCTTGTGCGTGCGCATTTCGAATTGCTCGCGGCTTTTCTTGTCGATGTGCGGCGAGCGATTGACGGTGAATTTCTCGATCCTGGTCGGCAGCGGAATCGGCCCGCGCACTTGCGCGCCGGTGCGCTTCGCCGTGTTGACGATCTCGCGCGTCGACGCATCGAGGATTCGATGATCGAACGCCTTGAGCCGGATTCTTATGTTCTGACCGTTCATCGTCGATTTCCTTGCACCGCCGAACCCCAAGATCGTCGTGGCCGGGACTGGCCCGGCCACGACAATTCAAACCCTCACTCGATGATGCTCGCCACCACGCCGGCGCCGACGGTGCGGCCGCCCTCGCGAATGGCGAAGCGCAGCTTCTCCTCCATGGCGATCGGCACGATCAGCGTCACTTCCATGGCGATGTTGTCGCCCGGCATCACCATCTCGGTCCCTTCCGGCAACGTCACGACGCCGGTGACGTCGGTGGTGCGGAAGTAGAACTGCGGACGGTAATTGGTGAAGAACGGCGTGTGGCGTCCACCCTCTTCCTTGGTGAGGATGTAGGCCTCGGCCTTGAACTTCGTGTGCGGCTTCACCGAGCCCGGCTTGCAGAGCACCTGGCCGCGCTCGACCTCCTCACGCTTGGTGCCGCGGAGCAGACAGCCGACGTTGTCGCCGGCCTCACCCTGATCGAGCAGCTTGCGGAACATTTCGACGCCGGTGACGACAGTCTTGACGGTCGGCTTGATACCGACGATCTCGACTTCTTCACCGACCTTGATGACGCCGCGCTCGATACGGCCCGTGCACACCGTGCCGCGGCCGGAGATCGAGAATACGTCTTCGACCGGCATCAGGAACGGCTGATCCTTCGGCCGCTCCGGCTGCGGAATGTACTCGTCGACCGCCTTCATCAGCTCGTAGATCGCTTCTTTGCCGAGCTTCGGATCCTTGTCTTCGAGCGCCATCAGGGCCGAGCCCTTGATGACCGGGATCTTGTCGCCCGGGAAATTGTACTTGGAAAGAAGCTCGCGGACCTCAAGCTCGACAAGCTCGAGAAGCTCCGGATCGTCCACCATGTCGACCTTGTTGAGAAACACGACGAGCGCCGGCACGCCGACTTGGCGCGCGAGCAGAATATGCTCGCGGGTCTGCGGCATCGGGCCGTCGGCTGCGCTCACCACCAGGATCGCGCCGTCCATCTGCGCGGCGCCGGTGATCATGTTCTTCACATAGTCGGCGTGACCGGGGCAGTCGACATGCGCGTAGTGGCGCTTGTCGGTCTCGTACTCGACGTGCGCGGTCGCGATGGTGATGCCGCGCGCCTTCTCTTCCGGCGCCTTGTCGATCTGGTCATAGGCGGTAAACGTCGCCTGACCTTTTTCCGCCAATACCTTGGTGATCGCCGCCGTCAGCGACGTCTTGCCGTGATCGACGTGCCCGATCGTGCCGATATTGCAATGCGGCTTCGTGCGATTGAATTTTTCTTTGGCCATGGGACTCTCCGTTCCGGCTCTCTTTGATCCTGTTATCTGATGTCAGGCGAACTTTGCCTGCACTTCGTCAGCGATGGCTCTCGGCACTTCTGCGTAGTGGTCGAACTGCATCGTGAATGTGGCGCGCCCCTGAGACATGGAGCGCAGGTTGTTGACGTAGGAGAACATGTTGGCGAGCGGCACCATCGCCGAGATGACGTTGGCGTTGCCACGCATGTCCTGGCCCTGGATTTGGCCACGGCGCGAGTTGAGGTCGCCGATGACCGATCCGGTGTAATCTTCCGGCGTCACCACTTCGACCTTCATGATCGGCTCCAGCAGCGCCGGGCCGCCCTTTTGCAAGGCTTCGCGCAAAGCCGAACGCGCGGCAATCTCGAAGGCCATCGCCGAAGAATCGACGTCGTGCGAGGCGCCGTCGATAAGGCTGACCTTGAGGTCGACCACCGGGAAGCCGGCAAGCACGCCGGAACTCATCACGCCTTCCAGACCCTTTTCGACGGCGGGGATGAATTCCTTCGGCACCGAACCGCCGACAATCTCGTTCTCAAACTCGAAGCCGACGCCGGGGGCGCCCGGCTCGGCGACGATTTTGACGCGTGCAAACTGACCGTGACCGCCGGTCTGTTTCTTGTGCGTGTAATCGACCGTCGCGGGCCGCGTGATCTTCTCGCGATAGGCGACCTGCGGCGCGCCGATATTGGCGTCGACCTTATAGGTGCGCTTGAGAATATCGACCTTGATGTCGAGATGAAGCTCGCCCATGCCCTTGATGATGGTCTGGCCGGACTCCTGATCCGTGGTAACGCGGAATGACGGATCCTCGGCCACGAGCTTGGCCAGCGCCACGCCGAGCTTCTCCTGATCGGCCTTCGACTTCGGCTCGATGGCGATCTCGATAACCGGATCAGGAAATTCCATCTTTTCAAGGATCACCGGCTTCTGCGAGTTGCAAAGCGTATCGCCGGTGCGCACTTCCTTGAGCCCAGCAAGCGCCACGATGTCACCGGCGTAGGCTTCCTTGATGTCCTCACGGTTATTGGCATGCATCAGCAGCATGCGGCCGACGCGCTCCTTGCGATCTTTGGTCGAGTTCATCACCCCGGTGCCGCTTTCGAGCTTGCCCGAATAGATGCGGCAAAAGGTGATGGTGCCGACGAACGGATCGTCCATGATCTTGAACGCGAGCAACGCCATCGGCTCGGTGTCGAGCGGCTTACGCTCGACCTCGTTGCCCTTGAGATCGACACCCTTCACCGGCGGCACGTCGAGCGGCGACGGCAGATAGTCGACGACGGCGTCGAGCAACGGCTGCACGCCCTTGTTCTTGAACGCCGAACCGCAAAAGACCGGAAAGAATGCGCTCGAAATCGTCGCCTTGCGGATCAACCGCTTGAGCGTCGCGACGTCGGGCTCCTTGCCGTCGAGATACGCAGCCATCACGTCGTCATCGAGCTCAACCGCCGCCTCAACGAGCTTCTCGCGATATTCCTTGGCCTGATCGGCGAGCTCAGCCGGGATCTCGATGTCGTGGTATTTCGCGCCGAGAGTTTCCTCATCCCACACCACGCCGACCATGCGGACGAGATCGATGATGCCCTTGAACTGATTCTCGGCGCCGATCGGCAGCTGAACTGCGACAGGCTTGGCGCCGAGGCGATCGACGATATCCTTCAAGCACTGGAAGAAGTCGGCGCCGACCTTGTCCATCTTGTTACAGAACACGATGCGCGGAACGTTATAGCGGTCGCCCTGACGCCAGACGGTCTCGGTCTGCGGCTCAACGCCCTGATTGGAATCAAGGACACAGATCGCGCCGTCGAGCACGCGCAGTGAGCGCTCCACTTCGATGGTGAAATCGACGTGGCCGGGCGTGTCGATAATGTTGAGGCGCTTGCCGTTCCAGAATGCAGTGGTCGCGGCCGACGTGATGGTGATGCCGCGCTCCTGCTCCTGCTCCATCCAATCCATCGTCGCGGCGCCCTCGTGGACCTCGCCGATCTTATGGCTCTTGCCGGTGTAGTAGAGGACGCGCTCGGTCGTGGTGGTCTTGCCGGCATCGATGTGAGCCATGATGCCGAAGTTGCGATAGTCCTCGATGGGATGGTTGCGGGGCATGGATTTATTCCTTCGCTGTCGCCGGCTTCACCAGCGATAGTGCGAAAACGCACGGTTGGCTTCCGCCATGCGATGCGTGTCTTCGCGCTTCTTAACGGCGTTCCCCCTGTTGTTCGACGCGTCAAGCAGCTCCGAGGAGAGCCGCTCCGTCATTGTTTTCTCGTTTCGCTCGCGTGCCGCCGAGATGATCCAGCGGATACCGAGCGCTTGGCGCCGCGAGGTGCGTACCTCGACCGGCACCTGATAGGTGGCGCCGCCGACGCGGCGGGAGCGCACCTCGATCGATGGCATCACATTATCGAGCGCCTGCTGGAATACGCTGATCGGATTGCCTCGCGTCTTGCCCTCGATGATGTCGAGTGCGCCATAGACGATGTTCTCGGCCACCGACTTCTTGCCGGCATGCATGACCGAGTTCATGAACTTTGTGACCACGACGTTCCCGAATTTCGGGTCCGGCAGGATCTCGCGCTTGTCTGCCCTGTGGCGACGGGACATCGATCAGGCTCCAGTTATTTCGGCCGTTTGGCGCCGTATTTCGAGCGCCGTTGCTTGCGGTTCTTGACGCCCTGCGTGTCGAGCACGCCGCGCAGAATGTGATAGCGAACGCCGGGCAGGTCCTTCACACGGCCGCCGCGGATCATCACCACCGAGTGTTCCTGGAGGTTATGACCCTCACCCGGAATGTAGCCGATGACCTCGAAGCCGTTGGTCAGGCGAACCTTGGCGACCTTGCGCAGCGCCGAGTTCGGCTTCTTCGGCGTCGTCGTATAGACGCGGGTGCAGACGCCACGCTTCTGCGGACTCTGCTGCAGAGCCGGCACCTTCTTCTTCGCGTGTTGCGTCACTCGCGGCTTGCGAATGAGCTGATTGATCGTCGGCATCGCTGGCCCAAACTTTCCTTTCGGGGCTACATCCCCGGCTACCGTTTGGGGGCTGACGCCCCCGACTGCCATTTTGGGACTTGCGCCCCGGTTGCCCTTTCGGGGCTGACGCCCCATCGCCGCGCGAACGACGCCGTTCGCGCAAAAACCAAATCGCGCCACCCGCTCCCGGTGCGGAAGGGCGCTCGGTCGTTGCAGAGGACCACGGCGTGAAGGCCGCGGTCATGCAGCTAAAATCTGACTTCCGAAGCCAGAGGCAGCGTTTGAGCTTCCTTCGTCGAGGCGTCACGCCGCGTCCCACGACCCAAGAAGGGAGCCAAGAAAGCAACAACTTTCAATAGCTTATACGGGGGCCCGGCAGGCCGTTCCGACGGGCGAAGCTCACCGCCTGCCGAAAAGTGCGCGGTATGTATCGGCGCCACCGCGACAAGTCAAGCCGATATGGGCGCGAAAGTGCGATGTTGCAAGCACATCTGCACCATTCGAGGGACGGTTTTTCACCTCAGCGGCCGGCGAGAGGTGAAATCGTGGCTTACCCGGGCTCCATGCCTTTCGCCCGAATGATGCGCTTCACTTCGGGCGTCGCCATGAAAGCGATGAAGGCACGTGCGGCGGGCTTGTTCGAGGTGCCGGATGCGATCCCAGCCGCATATACGATGATGTTCTGCAGTTCGCTCGGCAGTGGGCCGACAAGTTCAGCGCCCTTGACCGGAAGGATCGCAACAATCTGCTGCATGCCGATCTCGGCTTCGCCGTTGGCAACGAGTTCGGCGACGGGACCGCTGGTCAGCTTCGTCTTTGGTTTCATCTCGTCGGCGATACCCAGCCGTTCGAGAAGAGCCGCGATGTAGAGGCCGCTCGGGCCATCGCTGTAGGCGATGGATCGCGCCTGCTGCAGCGCTTTCGTGAAAGCGGCAACGCTGCCGATATCGGGCTTGGGGGCCCCTTCGCGCACCGCGAGACCAACCGCTGAACGCGTCATATCGCTCTGGCTGCCCGCCACGATCTTGCCCGCCTGCACCAAGGCATCGAGTTCGGGGCGCGGCAATAGTGCGATGTCGAAAGCCGCGCCGTCCTCGATTTCCTTCGTCAGCACAGACGTGAGCCGGTAGTGAATATCCACTTCACTTCCGCTCGCGCGTTCGAAGAGCGGCACGGCCTCAACCATGAGGGCGCGCATGGCGCCGCCGCTCAATATTTTGATCGTGCCCAACGCCCTAGTGTCCCGATTCCGAAGTTCGCATCATTGCGCGGCATCCTCGTTTGCGAACTTCGGAATCGAAAGATGAGATAGACGTCCGAATGACAGTTCGCGGCGAGAATGATGCGGACCTCTGAACCGCCACACTAGGATGAAAGCGAGTGTCGGCGATCGGCGGTGAGCACGCTCAGCACATCACAGGCCGTCACCAGCCCGACCAGCCAGATGAGGCTCAGCATGGCGAGACGGGAGACGATGGCCGCCGTGAAGTCGCCGGTGCCGCCAAGAAAAGCCGTCGCAGCCAGCAGAACGATCTCGTAAGCCGCAAAGGCAGCAAGCCATGCTGCAACAAGGGCGACAATGTTGCCGGCGCGCGGCAACGCGCGCAGCACGACCGCCGAAGTCGCAGTGGCGAACAGTGCGGCCACGCCGATGACGATCCCCCACGTGACGGTATGGGCATCAGCCGGGTAACCGTGCACCCCGAATCCGATCGCCTGATTGACGAGCCATGCGGCCCCCACGATCAGCAGCGCCGGCCGCAGCGGCAGCATCGCTGCGGCGACCACGGCAAAAGCCGCAAACGGCGTGGCGCAAGCGAAGGCGAAGCTGGCGAGCCCACACGCCCCTACCAGCAACGCGAGGCAGAACAGTGGCGCAAGCCCCGGCTCGACCGGGTCGAGCCGCGCGGGCGGATGAGCAGGTGCGGTCAGGCTGTCGGCCGACATTGCGGATTCTCCTTTCGGAGAAGTCTAGCACGAAGGGCGCTCCTGCGGTCGAGTGGTTACTAAATGGTTAACGGCCCGATGATCGCTTGCAGCGCCGCAAGTCCCTCGGTCAAAGCCGCCGGTCCGGGCTGCAGGATCAGCGGCGATTTGATTTCGTGGAGCGCGCCACGCCGGACTGCGGGCGTTCGATCGAACCCGGGCCTGTTTGCCACCTTCTCCGGGCGAAACTTCTTGCCGCACCACGATCCAACAATGATGTCCGGTTCGCGGCCGATAATCTCGTCAGCCGTCACGATGCGATCCTTGGCCGACTGGCAAAATGCACGGTCGGCGAAGATATCGAGGCCGCCGGCGGCGTCGATAAGCTCCGAGACCCAGCCAATGCCGGAGATCATCGGATCGTCCCATTCCTCGAAATAGACGCGCGGTCGATACCGCCATTGTGCGGCGCGTTGCCGCGAGGCCGCGATGGCGGAGGTGAATTTCTCCACCAGCGCCTCAGCGCGATCCGCGGCAGCGACCAGGGCGCCCAGTGTTCGGATCATGTCTAAAATCTGCACGAGCGTGCGCTGATTGAACGCATGAACATCGACACCGCTCCGGATCAGCGTCGCCGCGATGTCGGCCTGCAGATCGGAGAAGGTCAAAACGAGGTCCGGCTTAAGCTCGAGGATTTTCGGAATGTCGGCGGACGTGAATGCGGAAACCCGCGGCTTTTCGCGCCGCGCCCTTGGCGGACGCACCACATAACCTGAAATGCCGACGATACGGCGCTCCTCACCAAGGAGATAAAGCGTCTCGACGGTTTCCTCGGTCAAACAAACGATCCGTTCGGGCGGAAACACCGAAGGTCTCCCACAGATCGACCACCGCGCAGCGCATTATATCGCGCGCGCGCAGCGGCGCCTTCAAGGCAAAAGGGCCGCCCAATGGGGCGGCCCTTCGATTTGCTTCAAACCAAGAACACGCCGGGCGTTTTATTCAGCTGCAGGCAGCGCCACAGGTTCCGCCGCCGCCTCTGCTTTTACCGCAGCCTCCTTCTCGCGCTCGGCGAGAATAAGCGCGTCGCGCTTGATGGCGACCTCGCGGACCTTGTTCATCATGGCGCCGGTGCCGGCCGGGATCAGGCGGCCGACAATGACGTTCTCCTTGAGGCCGTCGAGCGTGTCGGCCTTGCCGTTGACCGCAGCCTCGGTGAGTACGCGCGTCGTCTCCTGGAACGAAGCCGCCGAAATGAACGAGCGCGTCTGCAGAGAGGCCTTGGTGATGCCGAGCAGCACCGGATGAGCGGTTGCCGGCTTCTTGCCTTCCTCCGCGGCACGGGCATTCACCTCGTCGAACTCGATCTTGTCGACTTGCTCGCCCTGGATCAGGTCGGTCTCGCCGGAATCGTCGATCTCGACCTTCTGCAGCATCTGCCGGACGATCACTTCGATATGCTTGTCGTTGATCGCAACACCCTGCAGCCGATAGACCTCCTGGATCTCGTTGACGAGGTAGCCCGCGAGCTCCTCGACGCCCTTGATCGCCAGGATGTCATGCGGAGCCGGGTTGCCTTCAACGATGAAGTCGCCCTTCTCGATGACATCGCCATCCTGCAGATGGATGTGCTTGCCCTTGGGGACCAGGTACTCCCTGATCTCGTCACCCTTATCAGTGGGCTCGATGGTGATGCGCCGCTTGTTCTTGTAGTCGCGGCCAAAACGAACCGTGCCGGAAATCTCCGCGATGACGGCGGACTCCTTCGGCCGCCTGGCCTCGAACAATTCGGCAACGCGCGGCAGACCTCCGGTGATGTCGCGGGTCTTCGCGCTTTCCGTGGGAATACGCGCGATGACATCAGCCACCTGCACAACTGAGCCGGGATCGACCGAGATGATCGCGTCAACCGCGAGCATATAGCGCGCGTCGCCACCACGGCTGAGCTTGAGGATTTTGCCGTCCTTGCCCTTGATCACGAGCGCCGGCCGCAGGTCCTGCTGGCCGCGGGCGGAGCCGCTGCGCCAATCAATGACCACGCGCTTAGCGATACCAGTCGATTCATCGAGCGTCTCCGACATCGACTGGCCTTCGACAAGATCCTCGAAGCCCGCCGTGCCCTCCACCTCGGTGAGGATCGGCCGGGTATACGGATCCCACTCGGCAATCCGCTGGCCGCGCTTGATGTGCTCGCCGTCATTGACCCGGAGCCGCGCGCCGTACTGGATGCGATGCACCGCACGCTCGGTGCCGTCCGGATCGAGGACGGCAACAATGAGATTGCGGCCCATGGCAATCATGTCGCCGTCCGAATTGCGGGCGACGTTCAGGTTCTTGATCTTGACGGTGCCTTCGAAGTTCGACTCGACGAACGACTGCTCGGAGATCTGAGCCGCGCCGCCGATGTGGAACGTCCGCATCGTAAGCTGAGTGCCGGGCTCGCCGATCGACTGCGCGGCGATGACACCCACCGCCTCGCCCATGTTGACCGGCGTGCCGCGGGCGAGATCGCGCCCGTAGCACATGCCGCAAACACCCGGCTGCGTGTCGCAGGTGAGCACAGAGCGAATCTTGATCTCCTGCACCCCACCGGTGACGATGCGATCGACGTGTTGCTCTTCGAGCAGCGTGCCGTTCGGGACCAGGACGTCACTCCCAGACGGATCGCGCACGTCCTCGGCCGTGGTGCGGCCGAGAATGCGGCTCGCCAGCGAGGCAACGACCGTGCCGGCATCGATGATGGCGCGCACCTTGATGCCGCGGGTCGTACCGCAGTCCACTTCGGTGATGATGCAGTCCTGCGCAACGTCGACCAGACGACGCGTCAGATAGCCCGAGTTCGCGGTCTTCAAGGCGGTGTCGGCCAGACCCTTACGCGCGCCGTGCGTCGAGTTGAAGTACTCGAGCACGGAGAGGCCTTCCTTGAAGTTCGAGATGATCGGGCTCTCGATGATCTCGCCGGAGGGCTTCGCCATCAGGCCGCGCATGCCGGCAAGCTGACGCATCTGCGCGGGCGAACCGCGCGCGCCGGAGTGCGCCATCATGTAGATCGAGTTGACCTGCGCCTCGGCCCCCTTCTCGGTCGCGGGCTTGGCGGTGGAGATCTCCTTCATCATCGCTTCGGCGATCTCCTCGGTGCACTTCGACCAGGCGTCGACGACCTTGTTGTACTTCTCGCCCTGGGTGATCAGACCGTCGTTGTATTGCTGCTCGAACTCCTTCACGAGATCGCGCGTGCGCTCCACGCTGACGCGCTTCGAGCGCGGCACCACCATATCGTCCTTGCCGAACGAAATGCCGGCCTTGAACGCATGATGGAAGCCGAGCGCCATGACGCGATCGCAGAAGATCACTGTCTCCTTCTGGCCGCAGTGGCGATAGACCGTGTCGATCATGCCGGAGATTTCGCGCTTCGTCATAAGCTTGTTGACGAGGTCGAACGGAGTCTTCGCAAGCTTCGGCAGCACCGAACCGAGAATGACGCGGCCCGGCGTCGTGTCGTACCAGCGCGTGACCGGCTTGCCGTCCTCGCCGACACCTTCCCATCGATATTTGATCCGCGAATGCAGCGTGACGACCTTCTCGTGCAAGGCCAAGTCGATCTCCGCCAAGTCGCCGAACACTTTGAGTTTTTCGTCCGGGACCGCATCGCGGATGATCGACAGGTAATAGAGACCCAACACGATGTCCTGCGACGGCACGATGATCGGCTGGCCGTTCGCGGGATGCAGGATGTTGTTGGTCGACATCATCAGCACGCGCGCTTCAAGCTGCGCTTCGAGCGACAACGGCACGTGAACGGCCATCTGGTCGCCGTCGAAGTCGGCATTGAACGCCGCGCATACCAGCGGGTGAAGCTGGATCGCCTTGCCTTCGATCAGCACCGGCTCGAACGCCTGGATGCCGAGACGATGCAACGTCGGCGCGCGGTTGAGCAGCACCGGATGCTCGCGGATCACCTCGTCGAGGATATCCCAAACCTCGGGCTTCTCCTTCTCGACGAGTTTCTTGGCCTGCTTCACCGTCGTCGATAGACCCTTGGCGTCGAGCCGCGAATAGATGAACGGCTTGAACAGCTCGAGCGCCATCTTCTTCGGCAGGCCGCACTGATGCAGCTTGAGCTCCGGACCGACCACGATCACCGAACGACCCGAATAGTCGACGCGCTTGCCGAGCAGGTTCTGCCGGAAGCGGCCCTGCTTGCCTTTGAGCATGTCGGCGAGCGACTTCAACGGGCGCTTGTTGGCGCCGGTGATGACGCGGCCGCGGCGGCCGTTGTCGAACAGAGCGTCGACGGCCTCCTGCAGCATCCGCTTCTCGTTGCGGATGATGATGTCGGGAGCGCGCAACTCGATCAGCCGCTTCAAGCGGTTGTTGCGATTGATGACGCGCCGATAGAGGTCGTTGAGGTCGGACGTGGCGAAACGCCCGCCGTCGAGCGGCACCAACGGACGCAGATCCGGCGGGATCACCGGCACATGCGTCAGGATCATCCATTCCGGCTTGTTGCTGGACTGGGTGAACGCCTCGATCAGCTTGAGCCGCTTGGCAAGCTTCTTCGGCTTGAGCTCGGACGTCGATTCGATGATCTCCTGGCGCAAATCCGCCGCCATCTTCTCGAGATCGAGGGCTTTCAGCATTTCGCGGATCGCTTCCGCGCCGATCATGGCGGTGAAGCTGTCGGCGCCGAACTGATCCTGTGCCTTGACGTACTCGTCCTCGCTCAGGAGCTGACGGTCCTTCAGCGGGGTGAGGCCCGGCTCGAGCACGACGTAATATTCGAAATAAAGAATGCGCTCGAGGTCCTTAAGCGTCATGTCGAGCAGAAGCCCGATGCGGCTCGGCAGCGACTTCAGGAACCAGATGTGTGCCACCGGCGCGGCAAGCTCGATATGGCCCATGCGCTCGCGCCGAACGCGCGACAGCGTCACCTCGACCGAGCACTTCTCGCAGATGATACCCTTGTATTTCATCCGCTTGTACTTGCCGCACAAGCACTCGTAATCCTTGATCGGCCCGAAGATGCGCGCGCAGAACAGCCCGTCGCGCTCGGGCTTGAAGGTGCGGTAGTTGATGGTCTCGGGCTTTTTGATCTCGCCGTAGGACCACGACAGAATCTTTTCCGGGCTCGCGATCGAAATCCGGATCTGGTCGAAGACCTGAGCCGGAACCTGCGGGCTGAAAAGATTCATGATCTCTTGATTCATCGTCTTCTCCGCTTGCCGACCGTGTCGGCCGCTGTCTCTGTCCTTGCCTGGTCAGGGCCGGGCGTATCCCGGCCCTCACGCTTCTGAAGGCATCGCCTTCCAATCGAGATGCGTCGCGTTACTACTCGGCCGCCTCGGACATGCCGTCGCCGCCGCGCTGTTGCTTGGAGTTGTGCAAGTCGACGTTGAGGCCGAGCGAGCGCATCTCCTTGACCAGCACGTTGAACGATTCCGGAATACCGGCCTCGAACGTGTCGTCGCCGCGCACAATCGCCTCGTACACTTTGGTGCGGCCGGCAACGTCGTCCGACTTCACCGTCAGCATTTCCTGCAGCGTATAGGCGGCGCCGTAGGCTTCGAGCGCCCACACCTCCATTTCGCCGAAGCGCTGGCCACCGAACTGCGCCTTGCCGCCCAACGGCTGCTGGGTGACGAGGCTGTACGGACCGATCGACCGAGCGTGGATCTTGTCATCCACGAGGTGATGCAGCTTCAGCATGTAGATGTGACCGACGGTCACCTTGCGATCGAACGTGTCGCCGGTGCGGCCATCGAACAGGGTCACCTGCCCGGAATGGTCGAGACCGGCGAGATCGAGCATGTGTTCGATGTCCGACTCTTTTGCTCCATCAAAGACCGGAGTCGCAATCGGCACGCCGTGGCGGAGATTGCTGCCGAGCTCCATGAGACCCTTTTCGTCGAGCGACTTGATGGTCTCGTCTTCGCCGTAGACCTTCTTCAGCAGCTCCTTGAGGGGCTTGGGGTCCCTCTTGCCGTGATAAAGATCGACGGCATGACCGATCTTGAGCCCGAGGCCGGCACAAGCCCAGCCCAGGTGAGTCTCAAGAATTTGACCGACGTTCATGCGGCTCGGCACACCGAGCGGATTGAGCACGATGTCGACCGACGTGCCGTCGGCGAGGAACGGCATGTCCTCGACCGGAACGATCTTCGAGACGACGCCCTTGTTGCCGTGCCGACCGGCCATCTTGTCGCCCGGCTGGATCTTCCGCTTCACGGCGACGAAGACCTTGACCATCTTCATGACGCCGGGCGGCAATTCGTCGCCGCGTTGCAGCTTCTCGACCTTGTCGAGGAAGCGCTGCTCGAGCCGCTTCTTCGATTCGTCGTACTGCTTCCGGATGGCTTCGATCTCCGCCATGATCTTGTCGTTCGGCGAAGCAAACATCCACCACTGCGACCGCGGGTACTCCTCGAGGATCGCACGCGTGATCTTGGTGTCCTTCTTGAAGCCCTTCGGACCGGCAATGCCCTGACGGCCTTCCAGAAGCTCGGCGAGGCGGCCGTAGACGTTGCGATCGAGGATCGCCTGCTCGTCGTCGCGGTCTTTGGCGAGCCGCTCGATCTCTTCCCGTTCGATCGCAAGCGCACGCTCGTCCTTCTCGACGCCGTGCCGGTTGAACACCCGCACTTCGACGATCGTGCCCTGCACGCCCGGCGGCACACGCAACGAGGTGTCGCGCACGTCGGACGCCTTCTCGCCGAAGATGGCGCGCAGAAGTTTTTCCTCCGGCGTCATCGGGCTTTCGCCCTTCGGCGTGATCTTGCCGACCAGGATATCGCCGGCGCGGACCTCCGCGCCGATATAAACGATGCCCGCTTCGTCCAGGTTTTTCAGCGTCTCTTCCGAAACGTTCGGAATGTCGCGCGTGATTTCCTCCGGCCCGAGCTTGGTGTCGCGCGCCATCACCTCGAATTCCTCGATGTGGATCGAGGTGAAGACGTCGTCTTTGACGATACGTTCGGACAGAAGGATCGAGTCCTCGAAGTTGTAGCCGTTCCACGGCATGAACGCGACCAGCGCGTTGCGGCCGAGCGCGAGCTCGCCGAGATCGGTCGACGGACCGTCGGCGATGATGTCGCCCTTCTTGACCTGATCGCCCACCTTCACCAGCGGACGCTGGTTGATGCAGGTGTTCTGGTTCGAACGCTGGAACTTCATCAGACGATAGATATCGACGCCCGGCTTGGTCGGATCCGGCTCGTCGGTCGCCCGAATGACGATACGAGTGGCGTCGACCTGATCGACCACGCCGGTGCGGCGTGCGGCGATCGCCGCGCCGGAATCGCGCGCGACCACGCCTTCCATGCCGGTGCCGACGAACGGCGCCTCGGCGCGCACAAGCGGCACCGCCTGACGCTGCATGTTGGAGCCCATCAGCGCGCGGTTGGCGTCGTCGTTCTCGAGGAACGGGATCAGGGCCGCAGCGACCGAAACAAGCTGCTTCGGCGACACGTCCATGAAATCGACCTTGTCCGGCGGAATGAGCTGCACGTCGCCGGCATGGCGCACCACGACGAGATCGTCGGTGAAGCGGCCCTTTGCGTCGATCGCGGAGTTGGCCTGAGCGACGGTGTAACGTCCCTCCTCCATGGCCGAGAGGTAGATCACCTCGTCGGTCACGCGGCCATCCTTCACCTTGCGATAAGGCGTTTCGACAAAGCCGTACTTGTTCACCCGCGCGTAGGTCGCGAGCGAATTGATCAGTCCGATATTCGGCCCTTCGGGCGTCTCGATCGGACAGATGCGGCCGTAATGCGTCGGGTGCACGTCGCGCACCTCGAACCCTGCGCGCTCGCGCGTGAGACCACCCGGGCCGAGCGCCGAGAGACGCCGCTTGTGCGTGATCTCCGACAGCGGATTGGTCTGATCCATGAACTGCGAGAGCTGCGACGAGCCGAAGAACTCGCGCACGGCCGCAGCCGCCGGCTTGGCGTTGATCAGGTCCTGCGGCATCACCGTGTCGATATCGACCGACGACATGCGCTCCTTGATGGCGCGCTCCATGCGAAGCAGACCGATGCGATACTGATTTTCCATCAGCTCGCCGACCGACCGGACGCGGCGATTGCCGAGATGGTCGATGTCGTCGATCTCGCCCTTGCCGTCGCGCAGGTCGACGAGCGTGCGGATCACGGCAATGACGTCGTCCTTGCGGAGGATGCGCACGGTATCTTCGGCGGTCAGATCAAGACGCATGTTCATCTTGACGCGGCCGACCGCGGAGAGGTCGTAGCGCTCCGGATCGAAGAACAGCGACTGGAACATCGACTGCGCCGTGTCGACGGTCGGCGGTTCGCCGGGACGCATGACGCGATAGATGTCGAACAGCGCGTCCTCGCGCGTCATGTTCTTGTCGATCGCCAGCGTGTTGCGAATGTAGGCGCCGACGTTGACATGATCGATGTTGAGGAGCGGCAGTTCCTTATAGCCCTGCTCGTTGAGGAGCTTGAGGTTCTTCTCCGTGATCTCCTCGCCGGCTTCGGCGTAGATTTCACCGGTCTTGGGATTGACGAGATCCTCGGCGATGTACTGGCCGATCAACTCGTCGTCAGTGAGCCGCAGCGCCTTGAGCCCCTTCTCGGCGAGTTGACGCGCCTGGCGCACGGTGAGCTTCTTGCCGGCCTCAAGCACGACCTTGCCGGTGTCGGCATCGACGAGATCGTTGATCGCCTTGTAGCCGCGCAGCCGGTTGGCATCGAACGGCACGCGCCAGCCGTCTTTGGTGCGCTTGTACTGAACCTGCTTGTAAAACGTGTTGAGGATTTCTTCGCCGCTCATGCCAAGCGCATAGAGCAGCGACGTGACGGGAATCTTCCGCCGCCGATCGATGCGCGCGTAAACGATGTCCTTGGCATCGAACTCGATGTCCAGCCAGGAACCGCGATAAGGGATAATGCGGGCGGCAAACAACAGCTTGCCCGAGGAATGCGTCTTGCCCTTGTCGTGATCGAAGAACACGCCCGGCGAGCGATGCATCTGCGAGACGATGACGCGCTCGGTGCCGTTGACGACGAAGGTGCCGTTGTTGGTCATGAGCGGAATATCGCCCATGTAGACATCCTGCTCCTTGATGTCCTTGACCGACCGCGCGCCGGTTTCCTCGTCTATATCGAACACGATGAGGCGCAGCGTCACTTTGAGCGGCGCAGCATAAGTCATGCCGCGCTGGCGGCACTCATCGACGTCGTACTTCGGCGGCTCGAATTCGTATTTCACGAATTCGAGCATCGAAGAGTTGGAGAAGTCCGAAATCGGGAACACCGACTTGAATACGGCCTGCAGGCCCTCGTTGGGCCGGCCGCCCTGCGGTTCCTGCACCAGCAGGAATTGGTCGTAGGACGCCTTCTGAACCTCAATGAGGTTCGGCATCTCCGCGACTTCCTCGATTTTTCCGAAAAACTTACGAACGCGCTTCCGACCGATAAACGTCTGCGCCATTATGTCCTCTCGCTCAATCGAACCATCGGGGTTCGAACCGCCGGCTTTGGTACCGTCCGCTCAAACCATCACGCTCGGCCTGCGGGCTGGAGCCGCAGACCGAGGTATCGAGGCGATCAAGGCGACTCTCCAGAAGGCCGCAATCCATCGCGACCATCGGGACAGGCGTCGGACGCCCTATTTTTCTGGCGACTAGGCAAAGACATCCGAGTCGCCGCAATGCGCTCGCCGCTAGGCGGCAATCGCGGTGATTCCGGGGCAAAACGCCCCGTCATCACCGTATTTTTCGTGAACCCTGGCTCCGCTGCACTCGCCGGGATTCTCTCTAAGTAAGCACTGCTTACGTAAGCTCAACCTTGGCGCCGACTTTTTCGAGCGTCGCCTTGATTTTGGCGGCGTCGTCCTTGTTGACACCTTCCTTGACCGGCTTGGGAGCGCCCTCGACCAAGTCCTTGGCCTCCTTGAGGCCGAGGCCAGTGATGGCGCGGACTTCCTTGATCACCTCAATCTTCTTCTCGCCGACCGCGGCGAGAACCACGGTGAACTCGGTCTTCTCCTCGGCAGCAGGTGCAGCCGCTGCAGCGGGTCCGGCAGCGACCGCAACGGCAGCAGCAGCCGAAACACCCCACTTGTCCTCGAGCAACTTGGCGAGTTCTGCCGCCTCGAGCACGGTGAGGCTGGAGAGATCGTCAACGATTTTCTGTAGATCAGCCATAGGTCTTGTCCTTCGGTTCGAACCTTAAAGTTGAAGAGATTCAAGCGGCAGCCGCGTCTTCTCCGCCTTTGCTGGCATAGGCTTGCACCACGCGAGCGACCTTGGCGGCAGGGGCATTGACCACCTGCGCGATCTTGGTCGCCGGCGCGACGAGCAGACCCACGATCTTCGCCCGCAGCTCATCGAGCGAGGGCAAAGCGGCGAGCGCCTTGATCCCGTTCGGGTCGAGCGCGGTCTTGCCCATCGCTCCGCCGATGATGACGAACCGCTCGTTCGTCTTGGCGAAGTCGACGGCGACCTTCGGCGCCGCAATCGGATCGCCGGAGAAGGCGATCAGGGTCGGCCCCTTCAGGAGGGGCGCGATCGAAGCGACGTCGCTGCCTTCAAGAGCAATTTTGGCAAGGCGGTTCTTCGCGACCTTCACGCTCGCCCCAGCCTGCTTCATCTGCCGACGCAGGGTCTGCATCTGGGCGACCGTCAGGCCGGAATAATGAGCAACGACAACGACGTTGGTGGCCTTAAAGACCTCTCCAAGCGCCGTGACGAGCTCGCTCTTTGCCGCGCGATCCACCAGCTCTCTCCGGTTGGCGGTCCGTCTCCGGAAGCCGCCGGGTTGATGCCTGCCGTCCCCTGTAAGTTCAGAGACGAACCCAGCAGGACGACATCTACACCCTGCCCCCCGGCACAGTTTTGGCTGTACCGGGCCATCGAGGTCAGAACCGAAGGGCAATCTCTTGCCCCAGGTCATCACCCGTCTATGCAGGCCTTTCGGATTAAGCCGTTGCCGGCGCCTGCAGTCTCGGACAGGATGCGCCCCCCGTAGCCGCTAAGCTCCACCGCCTCTTAGAAATCCGCGTGGGATGGACTAAGAAGGAGTCTCGCTCGTTTGGTTTTCGAGAAGCGCACAAAGGCGCGCCGACAAACCGGGCCGGCACGCCCACGGCGTTTATTTAGCCGGTCGCGATGGATTTGCCAAGTCTCGCGTGCACCGAAACGCAGACTTTCCGAATATTGTCCGAGCGTCCGGAATTCAGGACAGGTAGTCGGCGCCGGACTTGACGCGGAACGCCACCATCGCATCCGCGGCGCCCAGCCGGTTCGGCAACGACGTCAAGACGATGGCGTCATCGGCGCAACCGAAACGTCAGTCGGATGACGAGCGTCGACAATGCTAGAATGAGCGCACAAATCGGATGAGCGCACGAGAATTGCGGCGATGATCCAGGAGGAATCACAATGGCAACCAATCGCATTCTGACCACTCATGTCGGCAGCCTGATCCGGCCGCCGAAGCTCATTGAATTCTGGCGCGCCATCGAAGACAGCAAACCCTACGACGAACAGGCCTTCGAAAGCTGCCTCACCGAATCCATCGCCGAAGTCGTGCGCCAGCAGGCCGAGGTCGGGATCGACATCGTCAGCGACGGCGAATTCAGCAAAGGCGCCAATTGGGCGTTTTACGTTCACAAGCGGCTCAGCGGGATTACCGTCCGGCCGGCGACGCCGGAGGAGGCCAAGGACCCGATGTCCTCGATGGGCGGCGGGCGCGATCACCAGGCGTTCCCCGAGTTCTATGCCGAATACGACGCGGCCTCGGGACTGGCCAAACGCCTCGGCAACCGCGTCGTCATCAACGGACCGATCACCTATTCCGACAAGCAGGTCAGCCGCGACATCCGCAACCTCAAGACCGGCGTCGCCAAGGCGAAGGACAAGTATCCCGGTCTCGCCGCGTTCTTGCCGGTGGTCGCTCCAGCGAGCGCTCTGCCCGGCGCCAAGATCGAACATTATAAGGACGAAGAGACGTTTCTCTTCGCGCTCGCCGACGCGCTGCACCAGGAATACAAGGCGATCGTCGACGCCGGGCTCTATGTGCAGATCGACGATGCCTTCCTGCCCTACATGTACGAGCGGATGGTGCCGCCGATGACGAGCGCGGATTACCGCCGCTGGGCGCAACTGCGCATCGATGCGCTCAACCATGCACTACGGGGCATCCCCGAGGAGCGGTCGCGCTATCACATCTGTTGGGGAAGCTGGAACGGCCCGCACGCTTTCGACGTACCGCTCAAAGACATCGTCGATCTCCTTCTTCAAGTGCGCGTCGGCCATTACTCGTTCGAAGCCGCCAACCCGCGGCACGCTCACGAATGGCGCGTGTGGGAGACTGCAAAACTGCCGCCCGGCAAGATTCTGATCCCAGGCGTCATCAGCCACGCCACCAACATTGTCGAGCATCCGGAACTCGTCGCCGAGCGCATCGTGCGGCTCGCCAAGATCGTCGGCCGTGAGAACGTCATGGGCGGTACCGATTGCGGCTTCGCGCAAAGCCCGTTTGCGCGGCGCGTGCATCCCTCGATCATGTGGGCCAAGCTTCAATCGCTGGTCGAGGGCGCCCGGATCGCGACGGAGATTTTATGGGGTAAGCGCGCGGCAGCGTGATCAGGCACATTTCCCGGACGCGGTGCAGCGCGAAGCGGTGCACCGCCGATCCGGGACCGTTTCACGCTCGGCGTTTGCGACGATCCCGGGTCTGCAGCGCATCACTTCGCTGCGCTGCGTGCTGCGCAGCGCCCGGGACACACTTTTCCCGGGACACACTATTAGTGTGCTGACTGCGAAGCCGGGAACAGGCTCGCCGGTTCGACCTTCACGCCCGGCCCCATGGTCGACGAAATGGCGACGCGATTGATGAAGTGACCCTTGGCGCCGGCAGGCCGCGATTTCTGCACCGCATCGGCAAAAGCCATGATGTTCTCGACCAGCTTTTCCGCGCTGAACGAGGCCTTGCCGACGCCGGCCTGCACGATGCCGGCCTTCTCGACGCGGAATTCGACCGAACCGCCCTTGGCGCCCTTGACCGCGCTCGTAACATCCATCGTCACGGTGCCGACCTTCGGGTTGGGCATCAAACCGCGCGGGCCGAGCACTTTGCCGAGGCGGCCGACCAGCGGCATCAGGTCGGGCGTGGCGACAACGCGATCGAAGTCGATGGCGCCGCCCTGCACTTTTTCGACCAGATCTTCGGCGCCCACCACATCGGCGCCCGCCGCCTTGGCCTCGTCGGCCTTGACGCCGCGCGCAAACACGGCGACGCGCACCGAGCGGCCGGAGCCGTTCGGCAGCGTAACGACGCCGCGCACCATCTGGTCGGCGTGACGCGGATCGACGCCGAGATTCATCGCGACCTCGATGGTCTCGTCGAATTTGGATTTGGCGCGATCCTTGACCAGCTTGACCGCTTCCTGCAGCGGATAAAGCTTCTGACGATCGATGCCTTCACGCGCGGCGAGCGTCCGTTTTCCAAGCGTGCTCATGATTATTCCCTCACCTGCAGGCCCATCGACCGGGCGGAACCTTCGACCATGCGCATCGCCGATTCGATGGTATCGCAGTTTAAGTCCTTCATCTTTTGCTCGGCGATCTCGCGCACCTGCGCCTTCGTCACCGCGCCGGCGACATCGCGGCCCGGCGCCTTCGAACCGCTTTCGAGCTTCGCCGCCTTCTTGAGGAAGTGCGACACCGGCGGCGTACGCAGTTCGAAGGTGAACGAACGGTCGGCGTAGACCGTGATGGTGACGGGGATTGGGGTGCCCTTCTCCAACTTCTGGGTCTGCGCGTTGAACGCTTTGCAGAACTCCATGATGTTGAGACCGCGCTGACCAAGCGCGGGGCCGATCGGCGGCGACGGATTGGCCGCTCCCGCCGGCACCTGCAGCTTTACATAGCCGGTAATCTTCTTTGCCATCGTTTGCTCCTGTTAGTGGTGCGGATGTCGGCGGCTGGCGACCGCCTCACCTCCCACGGCTTCAAACCCGTCATGCCCGGCGCCACGCCGGCCACAACGCCTACAACTTCTCCACCTGTCCGAACTCCAATTCGACCGGCGTGGCGCGACCGAAGATCGACACCGCGACCTTGAGCCGCGACCGCCCCTCGTCGACTTCCTCCACCGTGCCGTTGAAGGACGCGAACGGGCCGTCCGACACGCGCACCTGCTCGCCGACTTCGAACGACACCGACGGCTTCGGCCGTTCGATGCCTTCCTGCACCTGGTGCAGGATGCGCTGCGCTTCCGCCTCCGACAGCGGCATCGGCTTGTTGTCGGAGCCGAGGAACCCGGTCACTTTCGGCGTATTCTTGATCAGGTGATAGGCTTCGTCGGTCATTTCCATCTTCACCAGGACGTAACCCGGGAAGAATTTCCGCTCGGCGTCGACTTTGCGACCGCGCCGCACTTCGACGACTTTCTCTTTCGGGACCAGAATTTCCTCGAACAGGTCGGACAGCCCGCGCTGCTTGGCCTGCTCGCGGATCGATTCCGCCACCTTGTTCTCGAAATTCGAGTAGGCGTGGACCGCGTACCACCGGCTCGTCATGTCATGAATTCCAGATCGTGAATCCAGTTTGTGAAACTCTGCGTGTACTGCAAACGTTCAAGAGTTGATGCCGAGCAGGAAACTGACGCCGACCCGCATGACCTGATCGGCCAACAGGAAAAAGATCGACGCGACGAACACCATGACGAACACCATGATGGTGGTGACGGTCGTTTCCTTACGCGTCGGCCAGGTGACCTTCTGCGCTTCGGCCCGCACTTCCTGCAGGAACTTGAATGGACTGATCTTCGGCATTCCCGCCCGTCCGTTGTCGCCTCGTCCACCCTCGCCGGCCCTTCCTTGGCACGGAAAAATGGCAATATTCCCCTGCCGCACGGGTCAACTTTCGACCCAACGGCCAAAGGGAAAGACCAGGAGCGACAAGAGTTTCTCGTGGTTTCGCCGCGCCGGGCCGCGATACGGCCAACCGGCGAGCGCGCTCAAGCGGCTGAAATACGGTCTAAGTCCTCGCCGGTCAAGGGATTTGGGGCCGGACGTCCGCGGTCGTTGGGCATGACCGGCCTGTGGCAGCCTTGGTGTATAATGACATTAAGTTCACCTCAGCCTCTTCAATGTGCCCAGCCGCAGCCGGAATTGCCCGAGAACACTCAATGCAATCCGCCCTGCCCTGCCCCCAACCACGAATAGAGACAATCGAACAGGGAATAGGACATGAAGCGCTCGGTCGCCGCGACCGCTCTGGTGTTCTTGCTGGCGCATGACGCCGTTTGCGCCGCAGCGCTTCTTTCCGAGCAGCAGGCACGCGCCAAGGCGGTCAACATTCTCAAAGGCGACCCTTACGGCAGAACGCAGGCCGAGGTCACCGGGACCATCAAAGACGCGCAGCTCGCGCGCGATGGTAACACCAGAGCCTGTGGTGCCAAGAAGACTCCGGTATGGGAGTTCCACATTGTCGTGGTGACCGCAGACAAGAACCAATTCAATAACGGGGTCATCGACGGTTACCTCGCCCTGGATGCTGGGACCGGCAAACTGCTGTGCGCCAATCTGCCGTTACTCGACTAAGCTCACGCCGCGACCGATCAGCGTTGATCGACATCAATGCCCAGCGAACGCGTCACGCGCATGGTTTAGCGGCGCCACGTTCTGCATTGATTGCAATGGACCCGAATTATCTCATATTCGCCGCACTCGCACTCCTCGTCCTCGGCGGCATCGCGATCGGGGTCCGGTATCTCGCACCAATCATCGCGCAGCACTTCAAGGGCTCCGGCGGCTGGGGAATGCTTTCTGAAACGTACGCGACGACGCGGCCCGTGCCGGAACAGGCGCTGCGCCGGCAAACGGTGGTCGTTGGGCGGGTCCTGTACCGTAGATGCATGACCCTCGGTTTCGATGACCGAGGACTTTATCTTGAGACCAGTTCGCCAATATCAATTGTCGGGCGGCGTTGCGCGCTCATCCCGTGGACTGAATTCAAGAGGATAGACGAAGGACGGCTGTTCTGGCGCCCGGCAGCGGTGCTCTCGATTGGCGATCCATCTATCAGCACGATCACTGTGCCGATCGAATTGTTCAACGAAGCGATGCGGCCTGCCCTTGGCAAGAAGGCACCAGGGCTCATGGGCAACATTCGTTAAGATCAGCGGGTTCGGCGCTTGCGTCCAGAAAAAGGCTCAAATGAGCCGTTTAGTCTCAGCACTTTCGTGATGCGTAATATGTATAGTACAAGTTTCTCCAAGAACCGAATGATTTGAATGAACATTCGCGCAATCATACTTGGCGCCGTTGTCGTCATCGCTTCCTTCATCGGCGCTACGCTGCTGATGAATCTTCTTTGGCCGTCGGCTCCACTCCAACAGCGCCGCCCGGCGCTCGCGGCGATGCCGCCGTTGCAGCCACTGACAGGTACATCGACCGTACTGGCGCCGGCCGCAATCGCCATGCCGGCGATCCGCGAAGCGCTTGAATCTCAGGCACCTCGAAATCTTGGTGGCACGCAACAAAATCCGGCATCGAAAGTCCTACAGAACGCCGACATCCACTGGACCATTACGCGCGGGCCGTTGAACGTGTCCGGACGGCCCGATGCGCTGGTGGTCGCCACACCGCTTTCCGGCACATTCCAGGCCAAGGGTCAGATCACGAGCCAAGCCAATGCACTCGGCGGCGCCATCAGCAGCCTCATGGGAAGCAACATCGCTCATCAGGTGCAGAATCTCGCCGGTCAGACGTTCGATCAGCAGGCTGAACTGCACGGCACGGTCACAACGACTGCGCGCCCAACCATCGCGCCGAACTGGCGGCTCGCACCCAATCTTGGCGCGCAGATCAATCTCACCGACGTCTCCATGCCGATTGGCGGCCTAAAGGTCAGCGTCGCCAACGTAGTGAAACCATTCCTCGACGACGCGGTGCGCCAGCAGACCAGCGCCCTGGAGGCGCGCTTGCGCAACGATCCGTTCATCGAGAACGCGGCCCGCAGCGAATGGACCAAACTCTGTCGCGCCGTTTCCCTCGGCGCGGCCGAGCAAGGCGCGCCCAATCTCTGGCTCGAAATCCGTCCGACGCGCGCCATCGCCGCACAGCCGAAGATCGACGCCAATGCGGTCACCCTTCTTGTTGGCGTGCAGGCCGAAACGCGCATCGTGCCGACCGAGACCAAACCGAATTGTCCGTTCCCACAGCAACTCGACATCGTACCGCAAGCAAACGAGGGGCACGTCGACATCGCTGTTCCCATCGACATGCCGTTCACCGAAGTCAGCCGTCTGCTCGAAGCTCAGATCAAGGGCAAGACATTTCCGGAGGACGGCAGCGGATCGTTCGCGACGACCATCAAACAAGCCGCCGTGGCCGCGTCGGGCAATCGCCTGTTGATTTCGCTTTTGGTCAACGTGAAGAGACGCGGCTTCTTCCGCGTCGGCGCTGACGCAACCGTGCACGTCTGGGGACGACCCGTGCTCGACCAGGAGCATCAGATCCTACGCTTCACAGACATTGCACTCGATGTACAATCCGAGGCGGCGTTCGGCCTGTTGGGAGCGGCGGCAAAGGCGGCGGAGCCCTACCTGCAAAAGACGCTCTCCGAAAAGGCGGTCATCGACCTCAAACCTTTTGCCGAGGACGCAAAGAAGCGGATCGCCGCAGCGATCGGCGGCTTTACGACGCAAGGCAGCGGCTTCCGCGCCAACGTGACCGTCAGCGATCTGCGCCTTACCGGCATCGCCTATGACGGCAAGACTCTGCGCGTGATCGCCGACGCCGACGGAACCGTGGACGTGGCGATATCGTCGTTGTCGATGCAGTAAGGGCAGCCCTTGCTGCAGACGGCGCCGGAGTTCGGGGCGAAACGCCGGCCGAGAAAATCAGAGACCCAGCGAAAACCTCTACGGGTCTCGTAATCAAGCGAAATCAATAGGTTAATGTGAGCGGCCTGAGAGATAGGTGACAGATCGTACCGGACACATGGGTAACACTTTTCGCCTTTGGGCGGGAGGTGTTGATGCCGTGGAAGGAGTGTTCGGTCATGGACGAGCGGCTGCGATTTGTCGCCCGGCTTCTCGATGGCGAGGCGATGACGGATGTCTGTCGCGAGTTCGGCATCTCGCGCAAGACCGGCTACAAAATCTTCGACCGCTATCGGGAGCACGGCCTTGAGGCCCTCACCGACCGCTCGCGCCGGCCCATCCGCTACGCCAACCAGCTGCCCGGGCAGATCGAAGCTCTCATTGTCAGCCTCAAGCGCGATAAGTCGCATTGGGGCGCGCGCAAGATCCGCGAATTGCTGGTCCGGCGGCTCGCCGGCGATGTGCGCGTTCCGGCCAGGAGTACGATCCACGCCGTGCTCGATCGCCACGGCCTGGTCAAACGCATGGGCAGGCCGCGCCAGCGCGCCACCGGAACGCCGCTCTCGGCGGGCGCCAAAACCAACGATCTATGGTGCGCCGACTTCAAGGGAGAGTTCAAGCTCGGCAACGGACGCTACTGCTATCCGCTGACCGTCACCGATCATGCCTCGCGCTTCCTGCTGCTATGCGAAGCCTTGGAATCAACGCGCGAAGACCTGGCATTGACCGCCTTCGAACGGCTGTTTGCCGAGCGCGGCCTGCCGCTTGCCATCCGCTCCGATAACGGCGGCCCCTTCGCCAGCCCCAATGCTTTGTTCAATCTCTCCAAGCTCTCGGTCTGGTGGCTGCGCCTCGGCATCGCTATCGAACGCATCAAGCCCGGCCAGCCGCAACAGAACGGCCGCCATGAGCGCATGCATCTGACCTTGAAGAAGGAAGCCACTCGGCCACCGGGGATGAATAGCCTGCAGCAGCACGCCCGCTTCGATGCCTTCGTTCACGAGTTCAATGCCGAGCGGCCCCATGAGGCGCTCGCCATGAAGTGTCCCGCCGAGGTCTATGCCGCCTCAACACAGCCCTATGGCGGCCTGCCCGACCTCGCCTACCCGCTGCATGATCGCGATATCCTCGTTACCGCCTGCGGTCGCATCTGCCTGCACCGCAAGAAAATCAACATCTCAACCGTGCTCGCTGGACAAAGCCTCGGAATCAAGGAAGTCGATGACGGCATCTGGCTCGTCAGCTTCATGCACTACGATCTCGGTTATATCGACCTGGAGCAGAAAACCTTGCAACCCCTCGACAACCCGTTCGGACCGAGGTTGTCACCTATGTCTTAGGTACGCTCTGTTACCTATGTCTCCGGGCTGGACAATGGCACCGCTGGCAGGAGTGGAGGGACTCGAACCCCCAACCCCCGGTTTTGGAGACCGGTGCTCTGGCCAATTGAGCTACACTCCTACAGGGCCGTGGATCCGCCGAGTTCGCCCGCAATACGTTCGCCCAAATCCAAAATATGGACACTGGCTTGACCCGGCGGCCAACGTCTTTGGCCAACGGAATTTCTCATGCCTGTTAGCGCCCGGCAACGCAAGACCTTACCGACCGCGTCACACGGATCTGCCGCCGCCGAACGGCCACGAGCCTGTTGGCCCCAGACGAACGCGCCAATTCCATATTGGCCAAACTCCATGTGCGCCAAATTCGCCGCATTGCCACGAGTGACGGCGCACTTCATAAATTCATCATCGTCCTTCGCGTGATCGTGAATCGAAGTCGCGCGCCAATTCGCCTGACGGACTCATGAACATCAACTCGTGAAGATGGGCTGTGGATTGCACTGGGAGCGAAAGCGATGGTGTCGCGACGGATCGTCATCCTTGGCGCGGCCGGCGTCATCTTCGCTACGGCCGGAAATTCTGCAGATGCAGCCGCGCTCGCTTTCGTCACAGCGATCTACAATGCCTACAAGGGCAAGAACAGCAAAGGGGTTCCGCTCGGCACGGCCGCAGAAATCCGGCACTATTTCGAACCCACGCTCGCCGCTGTGCTGATCAAAGATCAAAGGGATTCCGCGCGCCACAACGATGTGGGCAAACTTGACGCAGATCCGTTCATCGACGGCCAGGATTGGGAGATCAAAGCCGTCACCATTGACCTCACCGATACGGCCATTGGCAAAGCGAGCGCAAAAGTCGGTTTCCGCAACTTCGATCAGCCGACGACAGTGGTGTTGGATCTCGTGAAGATCAAGAACGATTGGCGCGTGAACGACATTACGTGGCGGCACGAAGGCAAGGCGGAAACGCTGCGCGGGCTTTTCGGCCGCTGACGGAACATCGCCGCCGTCTTGAAGGGAACAAGGCGGCCATCGTAAATGCGGGGCGCATGTCAAGAAGGACGGGAGAAAATGCTCAACAAGACGACGACTACATTAATGTCTTGTTTCGGCCGCGGCAGCGCTTTGCATCATCACGTTGGCTGGCCCCGCCGAGGCTCAGGGCGCCTCGCCGCCCAATCTCAGCGGCGCGTATCGGTGTCAGCCGAATTCCGATCCCTGCCGCTGGACAGGCCAAACGCCGTCGATTTCCCAATCGGGAAAAAAGCTCGAAATCAAGAACGACAAGGGTGAGATTTCCAACGCCACGCTCACCAGCGACGTCACGATCAGTGCAGGTGCGCCGTTCAATTCACTCGGCATTATCCGGCCTGATCACTCGATCGACTGGTCTAACGGCACCAGGTGGCTGAAGCAGTAGCCGCTTCAGAGTTGTCCAATACGCGTCGCCCCTCGCGAGCCGAGGGGCATCTTCGCGCGATGCGTACGACCAAAGTTCCGTGTGATCGTCTGATCGCGCGCGCGAACTCGATGAGGCGAACAAGCTTTTTATCCACAGCATACCTGTCCCGTCCCAGACGAATATGATTTGGGTTTCCAATTCACTGTTGGTGTGAGTTAACTGTGACGTGGTGCTGTGACGAGTAATCGGGCGATGGGTAACCGAGCGTTGGAAGAATCTGTCGTACCGTTTGCCCCCAACGCAAAGGCCGCGGGTCAGGATGCATCCGATCCGCTGGATAACGCCGGACGGAGCATTCTGGACTTGCTCCACAAGGCCGCCGGCATCGCCGAAGAAAACAGCCAGCATGCGCTCGACGTCGCGCAGAAGCTTTCGGCGCAACTTCGAGCTGCGGAAAATCGCATCCGAGACCTCGAGGCTGATGTCCGGTTTCACCAGGAGCGGGCCGACCGAGCGGAAAAATGGCTGTATCAAATCTCGGTAGAGATCGAGCAGCGATTTTTCCGGGCGGATGATCGCCGCGCCCCGAACGCGCCGACGCCGCAGAGCATCCTGCGTACCTATGGACGGAAACCCTGAGCCGGCGCTCTGTTCGCAACAGACGGCCGCCTCGAGCCTATGATGATAACGGTAAGGTGGGACGCCGACACTCAGTGATTGAAGGGGTGGAACTGGCGGCTTTAGCCCGCCCGATAAAATACGGGGGTTAGGGAAACTCATCGTGGAACTGGAGCGGGTGAAGGGAAACCGCCCCTCTCAACGTTAGGCTTTGATATCACAGCGGATTTTTTGGCCACTCTTCGCCGTCTTGTAGCGGGTTTTGTAGTATTCCCGCTAATGGCGCAGACGCGAATCTTGATGGCTTTGGCGTTACAGAATCCGTCTGGAAGGTCCATGACGAGCCGTTGCCGGCGCCTCGCGATGATCCGCGTCATGCTTAGGCGACCTGCCGGCCTGCCCGGCACGAACTCGGCCCAATGCTATTACCGCGCCACAATCCCGAACGCTTCGCGTCAGTGTATGAAGGCCCTTGGGCGTGAACTCTTAGCGTTACAAAAAATTTACGTCGATAGGATTCGATGCCGATGGGTCTGCGATATTTGTACCCGGTATTCAAATATGCCCATTCGGGAGTTTCGACCCTGCGTACTGACGGGAGCGTCATCAGCGGCGACCCAAGACTGGGCGAGCCCTCACGGGAAGGCCCGACCGTGGCCCAGCTCGTGGAGCTGTTCCTGACAGCCCACCCCATAAATGGGGAACAGCGTCTCCACAGATGCCTTGGTTCCCTCGGCGTCACCGACCCCGCTGACCTTACGCCTGACAAGTTGGCCGAGTTTCGGGATCTCGTATTTCGCTCGGCCAAGCAGGCCGGCATCAAAGATCCTGCCGCCTGGATTTTACACCGAGTACAGGTCGAGCCGAAGGTGTCCAAATCCCAGTGTCCGGTGCAGCTGAAGGCCACCACGGGCCAACCGAAATCTCCGGAGCGAGCCGGTCGCGCTGGTGAACAGTTCCCCGACCGCCTCCGCCGCCTCGGCGCCCCCACCGGCGCCACGAACCGTTTTATACGGGACAACAAAAGCTGAGGTGCTGAGCGGCGCCAAGGCGGCGGTTGAGGCCCGCGCACCATGGCGCGAAATTGCCGAGAGGCTTGCGTGCGCACAGGATTTCCATGCGACCCAACGGGAGATGGCTCGCGCAATCGGTTGGTCCCCCGGCACGGTCAACCGCCTGTTGAGATGGCGTCAATCCGGATATAGCCAACCCAGTCCCTTCGGCCCCACGACGCGGGCCGCTCGCGCTGCGCATCGAAAGTCGGCCAAAGTTCTCAGTGACGCGCGAGCGAATTCGGCAAGTCGAGGCAAAGCACTGCGAAAGCTCAAGCACCCGAGCCGATGAAAGATGCTCAGAAGCTTCCTCGATAGTTAAGGCCCAGCTCGGGCGTTAAATTCGCTTTCTTGGAAGAGATCCGGCGCTCCGATACCGTTCTCGCAGACATTTGGCGTCACCATTACGTCCCAGCATCGGCTTCACCTGAAATTCGAGAAAATCCCCGGCGGTCGCGGTGGCTACAACCGGTGGACCATCAACGGCAAATCATGGCCCGACACCAACCCGCTCTTCAGTGTTCAAGAGGGCAAGCGCTACCGACTGGTCATGGACAATCAGAGCGGCGACCAACATCCCGTGCATACTCATCGCCACACCTTCGAGGTCACCAAAATTGGAGACAAGTCCCACTTCGGGGCTGATGAAGGATACTCTCAGCATGCCGCGATTTTCGACGGCCGAGGTCGACTTCGTGGCCGACGACCCTGGCCCGACGTTCTTCCACTGTCATCACCAGGACCACATGGACGAAGGCTTTGCGGGTTTGATCACCTATGTGTAGCGGCAGTGATTTTCTATGCCCGCGAATAAGTAGCGGCGGCGGTGTGATAAGTTACGATGGGAGCTTCACAGAGGCGGGGCGAGGCTACGGCCGAAGTCGGGCGATTGCTGCGTCTTCTGTTCTTATGGATCACTGCCGTGCCCGCCGATCCAGAGGGATTCGGCCAAGACGGGGAGCGCCGCCAAATCGCGCCGGGAGTATGGACAATGGCTGATAGCGGTGGTCTTAGTTGGGAAGCGTTGGAAGTTTTTCAAAAGATCAAGTCGTTTGAGCGATTGCCCGGTTCCGGCATTCCGCTGATTCAATTGAACATGAGAGTTGGCAGTGCGAAGACTGTCAAGAAGGGCCTTCCGGAATTGAAATCGGCCGGCCTCATCACCGACACCGCTTCGGGTGAGCCGACACTTACTGATAAAGGCTACAAGGCCTCAGTCTGACTGACCGCCACAATCAAAGCAGCCCACTATTTAGAAAATCATACAGGGAATATTCTTGCGGGTCTTCGACACAAGCGGCGCGACTGAGCGCGAGCCGGAGAATAGACAGCTAGTCTTTCCACGTCTTAATGCTTGTCTTGATTTCATTTTTCAATGGACGTTTTCCAATCCTACTCTTCGAAGCGTCGAACAGGATCACGTGCAGCGCCCGAACCGATGGCACGGCCGTCGCACCAAAATCTCTTACGTCTTTTCCGAGTCTGAGGACATCGATCTGAAATAATGTTCGGCGTGCTGGTAGTAGTTCTCTGCCCCGACCGTGTTGCCGATTTGGGCTTCAGCACGGGCAAGTGCCAGATACCGCTCATAGTTTCTCTGCGAATTTTGAAAGCTCTTCGGCTCAGGGCGGCTGGCACCGGGCGTCCACCGCTTCGAACGTGCAGCAAATGACGCTGCAGGTCTGGGTTGGCGCGCATTCATGATTGTCTTTGCGTCATTTTGCATGCTCACTCCTTGGTAGTTGTAGGTAAAATGATATTTGCGACATACGAAGGAGAAAAACCACGGATCGTGGCGTGTGTATTCTCTGAAGGAGCGAGCCGACGCACTGCTGAAGCTCGTGGCTTGTTATGCGCCGCGTTCATCGATCCACAAAGGGCAGACGCGGCCTCGCCGGCGACCGCCCCCCAAAGCCAATTCGTATTCTGAAAGTGGCGATTAAAGGTCCCCGAAGGAAATGATGACAATTTCTAGAGCCGATGGCTCAGTCCGCTGTGGCGGCTGCTGACCACTATACGCGATATAGATGAACCAAGCGTCTACCGTATGACGTATAGCTGGGGAAATCGTCAAATACGGGAGCGCCGGCGCCGATCTAACAGGTCGCGATCGACCCAGTCGGTCGTACGGCGACATCCAACAGAAGCGGGTGACTCCTATTGTTCTTTATCTCCGGCACGCCCATTATCTATAGGATGCACTGATTTGTCCGAAGGACCGATTGGTTCGAAGAGCTGCCCAAAAAACGGCGACGTACCGAAGTCTTCGTTTCTTCCAATTGGCAGTCACGGTGCCCATCGGCAGGCATAATTTCAGATATCGAACTTGGTTTGTGCGGCGGCTGCCATGGCCGTCAGAATAGTGCATATCCGTGCGCCAGGGGCCCGAGCGCCCTGGCCATCGGGCCCGTCGACCGCTCGATCGAAGAGGAACACCGCGTGCAGGTTCTCGTCCGTGACAACAATGTCGACCAAGCCCTCAAGGTTCTGAAGAAGAAGATGCAGCGCGAGGGCGTCTTCCGGGAGATGAAGCTCCGCGGCCATTACGAAAAGCCCTCCGAGAGAAGAGTCCGGGAGAAGGCGGAGGCTATCCGCCGCGCCCGCAAGCTTGCTCGCAAAAAGTTGCAACGCGAGGGCCTGCTGCCGATGAAACCTCGGGCGATCCCAGGGGGGCCAGGAAGAGGCGGCCCCGCGCGCGCGCCCCGCTTCTGATCTCGGAACAACCGTAATCGACACCCTCGATAAAAATCGAGGGCCAAAAACCTTCTTCAACGGCACTCCGCGTTGATTTTGGAGATTCATGGCAAGCAAGATCAAGGTGAGGCCGCAGAAGGAAGAGATGCCTGAGAAGGAGGGGCCCGAGGCCCCGCCCGACAGGCCGGTGCTCGACCTTTCTGAGGCGGCCGTCAAGGAGCTGATCCGCGGCGCCAAGAAGCGCGGCTATGTCACCCACGGCCAGATCAACGCGTTGCTGTCCTCGGAGGAGGTCAAGTCCGAGCAGATGGAGGACATCCTGGCGACGTTCAGCGAGATGGGCGTCAACGTGGTCGACACCATTGAGGCCGAGCCTGGGGAAGAGGCGGCGTCCAGCGAGGAGCCCGAGGAGGAGACGGAGAGCGAAAACGAGCTTGTTGAAGTCCAGCAACGGCCGGTTCCGGCTAAGTCCGGGACCAGGGAACCCGCCCAGCGCACCGACGACCCTGTGCGCATGTACCTCCACGAAATGAGCTCGGTGGAACTGCTTTCGCGCGAGGGCGAGATCGCCCTCGCCAAGCGCATCGAGGCCGGCCGCGAGGCCATGATTGCAGGGCTCTGCGAAAGCCCGCTCACCTTCCAGGCCATCATCATCTGGCGGGACGAGCTCAACGAGGGCAAGGTCTTGCTGCGCGATATCCTTGACCTCGACGCAACTTATGCAGGTCCTGGCGCCAAAGCCTCGCCCGCGCCGGTGATTGGGCCCGACGGCCAGGTCGTCGTCGCCATCGCGGTCCCGGGCCAATCCGAACGGCCGCCTGAGATACCGGCGCAAGAAGCGGTACCCGCCACCCCATTCAAGCCGGCCGCCAAAAGCACCGACGGTGAGGACACGGTAGCCGATGGGATAATCGGCGAAATCGACCTCGAAGACGACGACGACGAAATGGAGAATTGGCTTTCGGTCGCCGCAATCGAGGCCGAGCTCAAGCCCAAGGTGATCGAGACCTTCGACACCATCGCCGCCAGCTACAAGCGGTTGCGCCGGCTGCAGGACCAGGACATCCAGTTCCAGCTCAAAAGGCGGTCGCTCTCGCCCGCACAGGAGCGCAATTATAAAAAGTTGCAAAACGAGATAATGGGCGAGGTGAAGTCCCTTCGGCTGAATCAGGCGCGCATCGACGCACTGGTCGAACAGCTCTACGACATCAACAAGCGCCTCGTCGGCTACGAAGGAAACATGCTGCGGCTGGCCGAGAGCCACGGCGTCATTCGTGAAGACTTCCTCAAAAACTATATGGGCTCCGAGCTCGACCCGCTCTGGCTCAACCGCGTCTCCAAGCTCTCAGCCAAGGGCTGGAAGAACTTCGTCGCCGAGGACAAGGACCGCATCAAGGAGCTGCGAGCGAGCATCCACACGCTCGCGTCCGAGACCGGCCTCGAGATCGGCGAGTTCCGCAAGATTCTGCACATGGTGCAAAAGGGCGAACGCGAGGAGCACCAGGCGAAAAAAGAAATGGTGGAGGCGAACCTGCGCCTCGTCATCTCGATCGCGAAAAAATATACGAACCGAGGCCTGCAGTTCCTCGACCTCATCCAGGAAGGCAACATCGGCCTGATGAAGGCGGTCGAAAAGTTCGAGTATCGGCGCGGCTTCAAGTTTGCCACCTATGCCACCTGGTGGATCCGGCAGGCAGTCAGCCGCTCGCTCGCCGATCAGTCGCGCACCATCCGAGTGCCCGTGCATATGATCGAGACCATCAACAAGATCGTGCGCACGAGCCGGCAGATGCTTGGCGAGATCGGCCGCGAGCCGACGCCTGAGGAACTCGCGGCGAAGCTCCACATGCCGCTCGAAAAGGTACGCAAGACTTTAAAGATCGCCAAGGAGCCGCTCTCGCTTGAAACACCGATCGGTGACGAGGGGGACTCCCACCTCGGCGACTTGATCGAGGACAAGAGCGCTATCTTGCCGATCGACGCCGCGATCCAGTCGAACCTGCGCGAGACCACGACGCGCGTGCTGGCTTCACTGACGCCGCGCGAGGAACGCGTCGTACGCATGCGCTTTGGCCTCGGCATGAACAGCGACCACACGCTGGAGGAGGTCGGCCAACAGTTCTCGGTGACGCGCGAGCGAATTCGGCAAATCGAGGCCAAAGCACTGCGAAAGCTCAAGCACCCGAGCCGATCAAAGATGCTCAGAAGCTTCCTCGATAGTTAAGGCCCAGGTCGGGCGCTTCAGAGCTTGCTGAAGTCACTCTGCAGTGCGCGCGATAACTATCCGATGGAAGTCAGGTCTGATCCTTTTGAATCCGCCAAATCACACTTCTTCGATACGAGCAGCTGGGGTGCATTTTGCGACGTCACCCTAACCTTGAAGCAAGCTCGTCAGCCCGACAGCGGCGGTTGGGTAAAGATCGACGACTATCGGTGCAGACAAGCTTTTCGGCACTTCATGAACCTGCTCAACAGAGCAGTATATGGAGCGGCATTTCGTCGATACGGCAAAAGCCTTCGTGTATTACCGGTACTTGAAAAAGGCGATGTCCGCGCCTGGGCCTTACGTTCATGGGACCGTGGCACGTCAGGTCGATGGCATATTCATTGCGCAATTGAATTGCCCTCGCACTTCGACGGCATTGCTCTTGAAAACCTAATCCGCGACTGTTGGGCGAAGGTTGAGTGGGGTTATGGCCGAATTCTTGTCCGCGACGGTGCGAACGCGGGTTGGATCAACTACATGTTGAAAGACCGCCAGAAGTCAGAGTTCGACGGTTTCGTTGACTGCATAATTATAGAGTCTTTGCATAATCCAATTGCTGACGCGTAGACGTCCTTTTGGAATGGGACTCTTCATCGACAAAGCCTAAACAAGGGCGATTGCTTAGCAGTCGCCTTGTTTCCTGCTATTCGTTGCGCACGTCGACCGCCTAGCTCGCGGCGCTCGATCGGCACCGTCACCAGCGGCCGCGCCGCGGTCGCCTCATCATCATCCTGCCGCGGCCGCGTCGAGCGATCGCCCGAGCGCCATCGTCAGCCCCGCATCCGAATGTCCGCACATGGAATCGGCGACAATCGGAATCGGCGGCAGCCGGCGCAGCCGCTCGGTCGCCGCGCGCACCGGCGGCTGGGGCGGGTCGGTCTGGTCACGCCGATGCGCGCCGCGCCCCTCGCGCGCGCGTGTGGGCAGCGAGTATGGTAAACGCCGCCAATTTCAGAAGCGATTTCAACAGCGCGAGCAGAGAGAGCGCTAGTGAGGCGGAATTCGCCAAGCGGGGTGTTGCGCACGTCGACCGCCTAGCTCGCGGCGCTCGATCGGCACCGTCACCAGCGGCCGCGCCGCGGTCGCCTCATCATCATCCTGCCGCGGCCGCGTCGAGCGATCGCCCGAGCGCCATCGGCAGCCCCGCACCGAATGTCCGCACATGGAATCGGCAACAATCGCGATCGGCGGCAGCCGGCGCGAGCCGCTCGGTCGCCGCGGCGCACCGGCGGCTGGGGCGGGTCGGTCTGGTCACGCCGATGCGCGCCGCGCCCCTCGCGCGCGCGTGTGGGCAGCGAGTATGGCTAACGCCGCCAATTTCAGAAGCGATTTCAACAGCGCGAGCAGAGAGAGCGCTAGTGAGGCGGAATTCGCCAAGCGGGGTGTTGCGCACGTCGACCGCCTAGCTCGCGGCGCTCGATCGGCACCGTCACCAGCGGCCGCGCCGCGGTCGCCTCATCATCATCCGCCTCGGCCGCGTCGAGCGATCGCCCGAGCGCCATCGGCAGCCCCGCACCGAATGTCCGCACATAGAATCGGTGACAATGCGAATCGGCGGCAGCCGGCGAGCCGCTCGGTCGCCGCGCGCACCGGCGGCTGGGGCGGGTCGGTCTGGTCACGCCGATGCGCGCCGCGCCCCTCGCGCGCGCGCGTGAGCAGCGAGTATGGCTAACGCCGCCAATTTCAGAAGCGATTTCAGCAGCGCGAGCAGAGAGAGCGCTAGTGAGGCGGAATTCGCCGAGCGGGGTGTTGCGCACGTCGACCGCCTAGCTCGCGGCGCTCGATCGGCGCCGTCACCAGCGGCCGCGCCGCGGTCGCCTCATCATCATCCGCCGCGGCCGCGTCGAGCGATCGCCCGAGCGCCATCGGCAGCCCCGACCGAATGTCCGCCATGAAATCGGTAACAATGGCGATCGGCGACAGCCGGCGCAGCCGTCGGTCACCGCGCGCACCGGCGGCTGGGGCGGGTCGGTCTGGTCACGCCGATGCGCGCCGCGCCCCTCGCGCGCGCGCGTGAGCAGGGAGAGTGGTAAACGCCGCCAATTTCAGAAGCGATTTCAGCAGCGCGAGCAGAGAGAGCGCTAGTGAGGCGGAATTCGCCAAGCGGGGTGTTGCGCACGTCGACCGCCTAGCTCGCGGCGCTCGATCGGCACCGTCACCAGCGGCCGCGCCGCGGTCGCCTCATCATCATCCGCCGCGGCCGCGTCGAGCGATCGCCCGAGCGCCATCGGCAGCCCCGAACGAATGTCCGCCATGGAATCGGCGACAATCGCGAATCGGCGGCAGCCGGCGACCGCTCGGCGCCGCACGCACCGGCGGCTGGGGCGGGTCGGTCTGGTCACGCCGATGCGCGCCGCGTCCCTCGCGCGCGCGTGTGAGCAGGCGAGTATGGCAAACGCCGCCAATTTCAGAAGCGATTTCAGCAGCGCGAGCAGAGAGAGCGCTAGTGAGGCGGAATTCGCCAAGCGGGGTGTTGCGCACGTCGACCGCCTAGCTCGCGGCGCTCGATCGGCACCGTCACCAGCGGCCGCGCCGCGGTCGCCTCATCATCATCCGCCGCGGCCGCGTCGAGCGATCGCCCGAGCGCCATCGGCAGCCCCGCATCCGAATTCGTACCATGGAATCGGCGACAATCGCGAATCGGCGGCAGCCGGCGGAGCCGCTCGGCGCCGCCGCACCGGCGGCTGGGGCGGGTCGGTCTGCTCACGCCGATGCGCGCCGCGCCCCTCGCGCGCGCGTGTGGGCAGCGAGTATGGCAAACGCCGCCAATTTCAGAAGCGATTTCAGCAGCGCGAGCAGAGAGAGCGCTAGTGAGGCGGAATTCGCCAAGCGGGGTGTTGCGCACGTCGACCGCCTAGCTCGCGGCGCTCGATCGGCACCGTCACCAGCGGCCGCGCCGCGGTCGCCTCATCATCATCCGCGCGGCCGCGTCGAGCGATCGCCCGAGCGCCATCGGCAGCCCCGCATCCGAGATGTCGTACAATGAACAAAAATCGCGCGTCGGCAGCCGGCGCGAGCCGCTCGGTCGCCGCAGCGCTCCGGCGGCTGGGGCGGGTCGGTCTGGTCACGCCGATGCGCGCCGCGCCCCTCGCGCGCGCGTGTGGGCAGCGAGTATGGCAAACGCCGCCAATTTCAGAAGCGATTTCAGCAGCGCGAGCAGAGAGAGCGCTAGTGAGGCGGAATTCGCCAAGCGGGGTGTTGCGCACGTCGACCGCCTAGCTCGCGGCGCTCGATCGGCACCGTCACCAGCGGCCGCGCCGCGGTCGCCTCATCATCATCCGCTCGGCCGCGTCGAGCGATCGCCCGAGCGCCATCGTCAGCCCCGACCGAATGTCCGCACAAAGAACGAAAATCGCGACGGCGGCAGCCGGCGCGAGCCGCTCGGTCGCCGCAGCGCACCGGCGGCTGGGGCGGGTCGGTCTGCTCACGCCGATGCGCGCCGCGCCCCTCGCGCGCGCGTGTGGGCAGCGAGTATGGTAAACGCCGCCAATTTCAGAAGCGATTTCAGCAGCGCGAGCAGAGAGAGCGCTAGTGAGGCGGAATTCGCCAAGCGGGGTGTTGCGCACGTCGACCGCCTAGCTCGCGGCGCTCGATCGGCACCGTCACCAGCGGCCGCGCCGCGGTCGCCTCATCATCACCCTGCCCGGCCGCGTCGAGCGATCGCCCGAGCGCCATCGTCAGCCCAGATCCGAGATTCGCACAAAGAACGAAAATCGCGACGTCGGCAGCCGGCGCGAGCCGCTCGGTCGCCGCAGCGCTCCGGCGGCTGGGGCGGGTCGGTCTGCTCACGCCGATGCGCGCCGTGCCCCTCGCGCGCGCGTGTGGGCAGCGAGTATGGCAAACGCCGCCAATTTCAGAAGCGATTTCAGCAGCGCGAGCAGAGAGAGCGCTAGTGAGGCGGAATTCGCCAAGCGGGGTGTTGCGCACGTCGACCGCCTAGCTCGCGGCGCTCGATCGGCACCGTCACCAGCGGCCGCGCCGCGGTCGCCTCATCATCACCCTGCTCGGCCGCGTCGAGCGATCGCCCGAGCGCCATCGTCAGCCCAGATCCGAGATTCGCACAAAGAACAAAAATCGCGACGTCGGCAGCCGGCGCGAGCCGCTCGGTCGCCGCAGCGCTCCGGCGGCTGGGGCGGGTCGGTCTGCTCACGCCGATGCGCGCCGTGCCCCTCGCGCGCGCGTGTGGGCAGCGAGTATGGCAAACGCCGCCAATTTCAGAAGCGATTTCAGCAGCGCGAGCAGAGAGAGCGCTAGTGAGGCGGAATTCGCCGAGCGGGGTGTTGCGCACGTCGACCGCCTAGCTCGCGGCGCTCGATCGGCACCGTCACCAGCGGCCGCGCCGCGGTCGCCTCATCATCACCCTGCTCGGCCCGTCGAGCGATCGCCCGAGCGCCATCGTCAGCCCAGATCCGAGATTCGTACAAAGAACAAAAATCGCGACGTCGGCAGCCGGCGCGAGCCGCTCGGTCGCCGCAGCGCTCCGGCGGCTGGGGCGGGTCGGTCTGCTCACGCCGATGCGCGCCGTGCCCCTCGCGCGCGCGTGTGGGCAGCGAGTATGGCAAACGCCGCCAATTTCAGAAGCGATTTCAGCAGCGCGAGCAGAGAGAGCGCTAGTGAGGCGGAATTCGCCAAGCGGGGTGTTGCGCACGTCGACCGCCTAGCTCGCGGCGCTCGATCGGCACCGTCACCAGCGGCCGCGCCGCGGTCGCCTCATCATCTCCCTGCTCGGCCGCGTCGAGCGATCGCCCGAGCGCCATCGTCAGCCCCGATCCGAGATTCGTACAAAGAACAAAAATCGCGACGTCGGCAGCCGGCGCGAGCCGCTCGGTCGGCGCAGCGCTCCGGCGGCTGGGGCGGGTCGGTCTGCTGACGCCGATGCGCGCCGCGCCCCTCGCGCGCGCGTGAGGGCAGCGAGTATGGCAAACGCCGCCAATTTCAGAAGCGATTTCAGCAGCGCGAGCAGAGAGAGCGCTAGTGAGGCGGAAGTCGCCAAGCCGGGTGTTGCGCACGTCGACCGCCTAGCTCGCGGCGCTCGATCGGCACCGTCACCAGCGGCCGCGCCGCGGTCGCCTCATCATCACCTTGCCTCGGCCGCGTCGAGCGATCGCCCGAGCGCCATCGTCAGCCCCGCATCCAAAATTGTACAACAGAGAAAATCGGCGACGTCGGCAGCCGGCGCGAGCCGCTCGGTCGCCGCAGCGACCGGCGGCTGGGGCGGGTCGGTCTGCTCACGCCGAGGGCGCCGCGCCCCTCGCGCGCGCGTAGAGGGCAGCGAGTATGGCAAACGCCGCCAATTTCAGAAGCGATTTCAGCAGCGCGAGCAGAGAGAGCGCTAGTGAGGCGGAAGTCGCCAAGCGGGGTGTTGCGCACGTCGACCGCCTAGCTCGCGGCGCTCGATCGGCACCGTCACCAGCGGCCGCGCCGCGGTCGCCTCATCATCTCCGCTCGGCCGCGTCGAGCGATCGCCCGAGCGCCATCGTCAGCCCCGATCCGAGATTCCGCAAAAGAACAAAAATCGCGACGTGCGGCAGCCGGCGCGAGCCGCTCGGTCGGCGCAGCGCTCCGGCGGCTGGGGCGGGTCGGTCTGCTCACGCCGATGCGCGCCGTGCCCCTCGCGCGCGCGTGAGGGCAGCGAGTATGGTAAACGCCGCCAATTTCAGAAGCGATTTCAGCAGCGCGAGCAGAGAGAGCGCTAGTGAGGCGGAAGTCGCCAAGCGGGGTGTTGCGCACGTCGACCGCCTAGCTCGCGGCGCTCGATCGGCACCGTCACCAGCGGCCGCGCCGCGGTCGCCTCATCCTCATCCGCTCGGCCGCGTCGAGCGATCGCCCGAGCGCCATCGTCAGCCCCGATCCGAGATTCGTACAAAAGAACAAAAATCGGCGACGTGCGGCAGCCGGCGCGAGCCGCTCGGTCGGCGCAGCGCTCCGGCGGCTGGGGCGGGTCGGTCTGCTCACGCCGATGCGCGCCGTGCCCCTCGCGCGCGCGTGGGGGCAGCGAGCATGGCAAACGCCGCCAATTTCAGAAGCGATTTCAGCAGCGCGAGCAGAGAGAGCGCTAGTGAGGCGGAAGTCGCCAAGCGGGGTGTTGCGCACGTCGACCGCCTAGCTCGCGGCGCTCGATCGGCACCGTCACCAGCGGCCGCGCCGCGGTCGCCTCATCCTCATCCGCCGGCCGCGTCGAGCGATCGCCCGAGCGCCATCGTCAGCCCAGATCCGAGATTGTACAAAGAGAAATCGGCGACGTGGCGGCAGCCGGCGCGAGCCGCTCGGTCGCCGCAGCGCCCGGCGGCTGGGGCGGTATCGGTCTAGCTCACGCCGACGCGCTCCGCGCCCCTCGCGCGCGCGTGTGCGCAGCGAGTATGGCAAACGCCGCCAATTTCAGAAGCGATTTCAGCAGCGCGAGCAGAGAGAGCGCTAGTGAGGCGGAATTCGCCGAGCGGGGTGTTGCGCACGTCGACCGCCTAGCTCGCGGCGCTCGATCGGCACCGTCACCAGCGGCCGCGCCGCGGTCGCCTCATCATCTCCCTGCCTCGTCCGCGTCGCTCGATCGCCCGAGCGCCATCGGCCGCCCAGACCGAGATGCCGCACAAGGAACAAAATCGCGACGGCGGCAGCCGGCGCGAGCCGCTGGACGCCGCCGCGCTCCGGAGGCTGTTGCGGTCGCTCGCGCCGACGTCGAGGCTCGCCGTGCCCCTCGCGCGCGCGTGAGCGCAGCGAGTAGGGCAAACGCC
>CAWIID010000010.1:0-227165 GCA_963836055.1 uncultured Alphaproteobacteria bacterium | reverse complement strand
GCGGACTTCTGAACCAAAGCCACACTAGATCAATAAGTTGCTAGTGTCCTTTGATTCCGAAGTTCGCAAACGAGGATGCCGCGCAATGATGCGAACTTCGGAATCGGATCACTAGCTTACAATGGTTGACGGCGGAGTGTGGCGCATATTCCACTCCTTATGGTTCGCCGGCGGGATGCGGCCCGGACCCCCGGCCAGGACCTCGGCGAAGGCCCGGCGCCGCTGCTTGTTCGACACCTTTTGCCATCCGCGCTTCAGACACGCGGCCGGCTCGCCCATGCAGCGCAAATGCCGCCGGCAGCCCTTGCCGGTGCAGCCGCGCCAGAACTGCAGCACATCGCAGTAGAGCCGCTGCGTCGCAGCCTTCGCGGCGTTGTAGCGCTGCTGTTGCTGGCGCGGCGTGTATCGCTTGTTGAGGTATTGCCGGTTCGGCGGCTTGTTGCGCCATGTGGGCATGTGGGTGTCACTCCCCGCGCTTGTATTTCCCCTCCCCCCGCTTGCGGTGGGGAGGGGTTAGGGGCGGGGGGCCTCTTGCTCTTCCCCCCACCCCGGCTCATCGCTGGCGCGATTTCGCCGACCCTCCCCACCGCTTTGCGGGGGGAGGGAAAAATCAGCGCTCGCAAAGCTTCAGCTTTCTCGCGGCGCGTTTCGCGCCCGAGTTTTGCAGACGCCATCAACAAAAAAACTTCGCCGCGCATGATCTTCGTCAGACTATTCCGGCGGTGGCGGCCGGTTTGGTCACGATCAGCGCAGCGCACGAACGAAAGTCTTTCGTCATTGCGAGCGTTAGCGAAGCAATCCAGTTCGGCATCCTCGTTTCTGGATTGCTTCGTCGCTTCGCTCCTCGCAATGACGAAAGAAAAACAAAAAGGAAGCGGAACGCCGAAAGGCGCAGAGTCCAACCGCCGCACCTTGCGTGCGGCGCTGCTCCTGCGGGAGCAGCACGCCTCTCGGCGTTCCACCGCGGTTCTCGCCCAAGGGACTGTTCATCCCAAAGGCTCAGCTCAGGCCAGGCTTCGTGGGCGGTAGCGCCGAAACGCGGCGGGTTGCCCCCGCCAGCACCGCGCCCAGTTCCAGCGATGCACCTCGCGCGCCGGTCGTAGTGCCGGCAGGCATGATGCCTGAGCCGCCCGAGTGCGCAGGTGACGAGCCCTCGCCCGCGGGCACCGCACTCGCTCCGCCAGACCGGCGTCACCGGCCGGCGTCCTTCACCAGAGCGAGATTCGGTGGAGTTTGTAACTGAAATGGGGACAGTAGTCAAGGAATGTCTCTCTTACGGTGACAATGTAGGGCGGATTAGCGCAGCGTAATCCGCCCTACGGGTTACGGAAGGCCGTATAGGATGCGCATTGCGCCGCGCGCTTGGCGGATTACGCTTCACCCGTCCATCCTGCAGGTAGGCAGGTGCCGAGCACCGTGCCGATTCTGTCACTTCGCCGAATCTCGTAAGCTTTGCTGCGCTCAGTAACAAGACCGAACCTCTTGCCCGGGCCATTTCCCAAGTGGCCGCCTTTCCAGTCAATCCGGACATATCCCATGTCGAACAATCCAATCTCGAACAACAAAATCTCGAACGATCCAATGTCGAACGATGCAGTCGCAAGCGCGATCACGCAGGCTCTCGCCGAGCGGTTTGGTGAACGGATCGAGGTCGATCCTGCGCTTCCGGGATTGTCCGCTCTCGAGAAAATTGCAGCCTACAGATCGCATCGGCGCTTTCTGCCACGCGCAATCGAACCGGAGCTGCTGCGGCTGCTGTGCGCCTGCGCACTCTCGGCGCCCTCCAAGAGCGATCTGCAGCAGAGCGACATCGTCATCGTCGGCGACATGGCCATTCGACAAGGGATTGTCGCAACCATCCCCGACATGCCGTGGATCAATGATGCTCCGGCCTTTCTGGTGTTTGTCGCCAACGGAGAACGCCTGCCACACTTGTCCAAGTTGCGCGCCAAGCCGTTCCCGAACGATCACCTCGATCAGTTCTTTAACGCGGCCGTCGACTCCGCCATCGTGCTCTCGGCATTCATCGGTGCGGCGACGGCGATCGGTCTCGGCTGTTGCCCGATCAGCGCCATCCGCGATCATCCGGGAACCGTGAGCAAGCTGTTGCAACTGCCCGAACGGACCGTGCCGGTGGCGGGTCTTTGTGTGGGCTGGCCGGCGCAGGCCGGCGAGATCACGCCGCGGCTTTCACTTCAGACAACGGTCGTTCAGGATCACTATCGGTCTCGCGATCTCGCCGCAGAGATCGATGCGTACGACAAACGCCGGGCCGCGCAGCGGCCCTATCGCCGCCAGCGCGACCCTGAGCGTTGGGGAACAGCATCGCTCTATGGCTGGTCGGAGGACAAGACGCGGCAATACGCCGTGCCGACCCGCACCGATTTTGGCGAGTTCGTCCGCGGCAAGGGGTTTCGGCTCGACTGATGCGGAACGCCAGTGGAGCGGATTTGACATTCGCTACCCACCTAACCGCAAATTGGCGAAGCGAATGCCAAATCCAAAGCTCCACTAGCACTTATATTTGCTAGTGGTCCTTTAATTCTAACATTCGCAAGACAGCCTGCCCAACCGGGATGCGAATGTTAGAATTGGACCACTAGAACATTCGCGACCGATTGTCACGGCGCGCGCCAACCGCCGTGTGGGCTATAGCCGCGCCGCTCCATCGGCCATACTGACGCCCAAGAAGTTTCAAGCGGCAGGACCGCGACCAGAGAGGAACGCCATGACATTTTCCGGTGTCGATTTTCCCCGTCGACGATTTCTGCAGCTATCGGCTGGCGCGGTGATGCTTCCCGCGGCGTCGCGCATCGCGATGGCGGACACTTATCCATCGCGCCCGGTGCATTTCATTGTGCCGCAAGCGGCTGCGAGCTCGTCCGATATCACCGCGCGCCTGATCGGCGATTGGCTGTCGAGCCACCTTAACCAGCAATTCGTCGTCGACGATAAGCCCGGCGTCGGCGGCAACATCGGCACCGAGGCGGTGGTGCGCTCGCCGGCCGACGGTTACACGCTGCTGCTGGTCAACTCGCAGAATGCGATCAGTCCGGCGCTGTACCCCAATCTCTCGTTCAACTTCATCCGCGACATCGCGCCGGTGGCGCAGATCAACCTCGTGCCGCTGGTCATGGAGGTCAATCCGTCGGTGCCGGCCAAGACCGTTCCGGAATTCATCGCCTACGCCAAAGCCAATCCGGGCAAGATCAACATGGCTTCGGCCGGCGTCGGCGGGCCGCAGCACGTTGCCGGCGAACTGTTCAAGGCCATGGCAGGCGTCAATCTGGTGCACGTGCCGTACCGCGGCACGACGCCGGCGGTGACCGATCTGCTTGCCGGCCAGGTGCAGGTGATGTTCGACGTCACGCCGACGGCGCTGCCGCAAATCAAGGCCGGCAAACTCCGCGCGCTTGCGGTGACCACGGCGAAACGCCTCGACGCACTACCGGACGTGCCGACCGTCGCCGAGTTTCTGCCCGGCTACGAGGCGGTGGCGTGGATCGGGGTCGGAGCGCCGGCGGGAACTCCGAGCGCGATCATCGAAACGCTCAGCAAACAGATTAACGCCGCCCTTGCCGACGATAAGATCAAGGCGCGCATCGCCCAACTCGGCGGCGTGGTGAAGACGGGCTCGCCGGCCGACTTCGCCAAGTTCATCGCGTCCGAAACCGACAAGTGGGGCAAGGTGATCCGCGACGCCGGCATCAAACCGGACTAGTGCCTCAATGTCCCGCAGCGGCGCCGGCCGGGGGCTGCGGCCGTTTCATCAGGATGCCGAGCGCGGCGAGGCCGAGGAACAGCACGGTCAACAACAAAAACACATCGGCGTAGCTCATCACCGCGGCCTGCAGCCGCACGATGCCCATCAGCGCCTTGAGTGCTTGCGCCTGGGCGTCGGAGCCCTGAAAGCGCTTGGCGAGGTTGGCGAGCGTCTCGGTGGCCGGGACGCTGGCCCAGTTCACCGACTCGTGCAGGCGCTGCAGGTGCAGATCCATGCGGTCGTTGAACCAGGTGTTGATGGCGGCGAGCCCGATGGCGCCGCCGAGATTGCGCATCAGGTTGAACAGGCCCGACGCGTTCTTCACGCGTTCCGGCGGCAGCGTGCCGAGCGCCGTGTTGGTGACCGGGATGATGGCGAACATCAGTCCGACGCCGCGGAAAATCTGCGGCCACAACAGCTCCCAGAAATCCCAGTCCGACGTGACGTAGGTCATCTCCCAGGTGCCGACGGCGAAGAAGACGAAGCCGGCAATCAGCACGAAACGCGGGTCGAACCGCTCGACAAGCTGGCCGGCGATCGGCGCCGTCGCGAACATCACGAGTCCGGAGACGAACATCGTCTCGCCGATCATCAGCGCGTCATAGCCGCGAACCTGCGCCAGATAGACCGGGTAGAGATAGGTCAGGCCGTAAAGCCCGATGCCGAGCACGAAGGAGAACAGGCTGCCGACGGAGAAATTCCGATTGGCGAACGCGCTCAGATCGACGATCGGCGCCCGGGCGGTGAGCACGCGGGCGAAGAAAATCACCGCCGAGATTCCAGAGACGATCGCGACGATCAGGATCGTGTCGTCGTCGAACCATTCGTAGCGCGGACCTTCCTCGAGCACGTATTCGAGCGCGCCGAGAAAGCCGGCCATGCTCAGCAATCCGCACCAGTCGAAATTCTTGAGCAGTGCGAAGTCGGGCTCATCGAAATCGACCAGCAGGATCGTCGCAATGGTGACGATGATGCCCGGCACGACGTTGATGAAAAACAGCCAGTGCCATGACCAGGCGTCGGTCAGGTAGCCGCCGACGGTCGGCCCGATGGTCGGCGCGAGCGTGGCGATCAGGCCGACGACCGGCGCGATGAACTTTTGCCGCGGACCTTGGAAGATCAGATAAGCCGACGCGAACACCGTCGGCACCATGCCGCCGCCGATGAAGCCCTGGATGGCCCGCCACACGATCATGCTGTTGATCGAAGAGCTTGTTCCGCACATCACGCTCGCCAGCGTAAAGCCGGCGGCCGACGTCGCGAACAGCACGCGCGTGCCAAGCGCGCGCGACAGGAAGCCCGACAGCGGGATCGCGACGACCTCGGCGATCAGATACGCGGTCTGTACCCAGGGAATCTCATCGGCCGATGCCGACAGACCGGCTTGAATCTCAGAGAGCGACGACGACACGATCTGGATGTCGAGAAATGCCATGAACATGCCGAAGCACATGGCGAGGAAGGCGAGGAGCCGGCGCGGCGGGATCGGCGGCAACGCAGCGGCGGGTCGCGCCGCTGGTGCCGCAGGTATCGAGGCTGATGCGGTGATGGATGTCACGATACGCGCTCCATCGTTGTCTGGTGAAAGTGGTCAGCGAGCGTGGGGCGCCGCTTCGGCCGCATTGGCGTCGGTGGTCAGGGTCGAGCCCGCAGCAGCGGTCTTTGGCTGTTTGGTATCGACACTGACCGTGACCGACATGCCCGGCCGCAGCAGGCGTTCCGCAGCGACTTGCTCAGGCACCTCGATACGGACCGGCAGGCGTTGCACGATCTTGGTGAAGTTGCCGGTGGCGTTGTCGGGCGGCAGCAGCGAGAAGACGGCTCCCGAGGCCGGCGAGAGACTTTCGACCGTGCCTTTGATGGCGTGCTCGGGCAACGCGTCGACGCTGACCGAAACCGGCTGGCCGGGGCGGATGCGGTCGAGTTGCGTCTCCTTGAAGTTGGCTTCGATGTAGACGTCGCTCAGCGGCACAAGGCTGGCGACCCGCTGCCCGGTCTGCACGTAATCGCCGGTCTGCACCGCGCGATTGCTGAACACGCCGTCGACCGGCGCGCGGATCACGGTGAACGACAGGTCGCGCTCGGCTTTGGCCTGCGCCGTCTTGAGCTCGTCGAGATTGCGTGCGGCTTCCTGCTGCTGCGCCTTGAGCACCTGAAGATTGGCGTCGGCCGCATCGATGGCCGATTGCGCGCTCTGGACCGCGGCCGCTGCCTGGTCGCGATTGGCTACGGCCTGCTCGAGAGCCTGCTGGCTGGCGAATTTCTGCGCGGCCAGCGCCTGCTGGCGAACGAATTCCAATTCGGTCCTTTTGGCGCCGGCCTGCGCCGAGATCATCTGCGCCTTGGCCTGATCGATGTTGGCCTGCTGGGCGACGATCTGACGACCGATGCGATCGACCGTGGCCTGCTGGGTCGCCGCCTTTTCGCGCGCGGCGTCGACGGCGAGCCGGTAATCGCCGTCGTCGATGGTGGCGATGACGTCGCCGGCGCGGACGCGTGCGTTGTCCTCGACCGGGATGCTGGCGACATAGCCGGAAACCTTCGACGCGAGAGTCGTGTTGTGGGCGCGCACATAGGCATCGTCGGTCGAAACGATGTAGCGGCCATCGAGCCACCACCGCACCCCGAACCCACCGCCGGCTGCAAGCGCAATGGCGACCGCCGATGCGATCAGGGTGCGCCTGCCGAACCGCGCCCGGCGCAAACGTTTCGGCGCGTTGGTGTCTTCAGCGCTACCGGATGAGGCGTCGGGCGGGGCCAACAGCGCCCGGCCCGCATCCTGCTGCAGAGCCCGGCTATCCAGTGTGGCGAGAGACCGATGGGTGACGTCGGCTTCGTTGTCCCGTTCGCGATACATGTCGCGCTCCATTCCCAAATTCCCGGGCTGGTCATATCCCCGGGCTCAGAGCCTGGATCTTCTTGACCGAACCGTTCGGTCAATCTATATAAGGTGCGTTAATGCAAGTCAATATGACCGAACCGTTCGGTCAATAAAATGTGTTGGCGAAAGCCAGACCATTGGTGGATAAAGGGAATCTGGCACCAGCCAGCGGGGAGAGCGAAATGAACGCCCACGCACAGGTGAAACTGGCCCCTCACAGCATCGACGACAGCGCCAAGCGGCGGCAGATCGTCGAGGGGGCGCGCGCGATCTTTCTCCAGCAGGGCTTTGACGCCGCCAGCATGAGCGATATCGCCCGCGCCGCCGGTGTCTCGAAGGGCACGCTCTACGTCTATTTCGAAAACAAGGAGCAGCTGTTCGAAGCCATCGTGCACCAGGAGTGCCTGGTCCACGCCGAGGGCGTCTTCAATCTCGACCCGAACGATCATGACGTCGAAGGAATCCTGACCCGGCTCGGAACGGCCTATATCGGATTTCTCTGCCATACCGACAAAGCCTCGGCGCTGCGGACCGTGGTGGCGATCGCGGACCGCATGCCGGAGATCGGCAAGGTGTTCTATGAGACGGGGCCGGGGGTCGGCATCGGCAAGGTCGCCGACTATCTGCGGGCGCAAACGAAAGCGGGCGTGCTCGCGGTCGACGATTGCGAGGTTGCCGCGGCGCAGTTTCTGGATGCGTGCAAGTCGACGCTGTTCATGCCGGTGCTGTTCAATTTCCGCCAAGCGCCGGACGTGGAGCGGATCGCGTACGTGGTCGGCATTGCGGTGAAAACCTTCATGGCGGCGTATCGCGCGCGAGACGTGAACCCGTAAGCCGGCTTGTTGGATGCGGATCGCTCGATGTCCGCTTCTGCTGCAAGAACGACCAACAAGCGGGATTGTGGAATTGACGCTGAGCGCCAGAAGGCGACATTTTCAGTACAGCAATTGGTGAGGCGGAACGAGGCGAGCGCTCAGAAACGCGCTTGAAGACCGACGCTCACGCCCTGGGCATAGAAGTCGGTGGTTTTGTCGAGCCGCTGCGGGTAAGCGAGGCTCGTGCTATTCGGATCTTGCTGGTAGGATTCGCCCTTCACCATATTGCGATCGATCTGGTCGGTGGGCCGCACCACGTTGCTCCAATAGAGGAAGTCGTAGCCGACGGTCACTCTTACTGCCGGCGTGATGTCATAACCAAGCTTGACCTGCACCTCCGGCACAACCGCAAATTTGTTCGACGACGTTGTGCCTTCGTTCGCCGGCGTTGCGAACATTCCATAGGGGCCAGTCGTATTGTAGAAGTAGTAGGCGTTGTAAATGCCGTTGATGCTGATTGCTTCGTTGTTGACGCCCAGCGCGGCCGTGAGCGTCGATTCCAGTGAGAATGGTCCGTACGTGCCGCGTCCGCGCAGGCCAAGCAGAGCGCCGTAAAAATGATTCCGCGTGGCGAAGTCGTCATTGGTATTTCCGGACTCGCCGGCAAACGGCGTCCCGCTGACCCCCGTGATGGAGGTAGTCATATTGAAGTCTTCATTCAGGCTCAGATAGCGAAAACCGCCCAACGCATTCACCTCCAAGTTCGGAGTGCGGATAACGTTCATCACCGCGTTGGTGTTCAAACCCCATAATTGCAAGGTGTTCCTAACGGCCACCGATCCAGCCACGCAGTCGCCGGCGCTGGCAATCGGTGCGCGATCCTCGCCAACTGTGGTGCCGCAAAACAGGTCGTTTAAGGCGCAGCCGCCTTCGCCGAGGTAGAAAAAACTATTATACATCGGAATCGACAGCCCGGGATTACCGGTGGAATCTGAACTTACATTATAATCGGCTTCCGCCTTCTTCAGCGCAAAGCCGCCGGCCTCGATTGCAAGACGCTGCGAATCATCGAGCCAATAGCCGAACGTTAATCTGACGCCCGACGTAGCTTTGAAATTCTGCGTGTCGTTGCCGCCGGACCCGGGCGAAAACGGCGCGCCATACAGTATCGTCGTTTCATTGCTGCTAATAAGGCCTTCGTGGGTAGAGTCCGGACCGGTGGTCACGAGCGGCACCGAAAGCGGCGCGCCCTTAACCCACCACAGCAAATATTCCGCGCCGCCATAGAAGCGCTGTGTCAGATCGACTCGGCGTATATCCCGAAAACGATCGGTGGGTGCCGAATCTGCCTTGAGCTCAGGATCGAGCTTATAATTGATGCCGACCTTCGCAATCTGGATGCGTTGGGTGATGTCCATATCTATTGGGGACACGACCGTTGTGGTGGGCGTGAGCGTCGTGCGCTGCGTGCCAAAGTCCAAGTACTGGTATTCAGCCTTCACTGACCATTGCGGCGACAGCGCGTATTCAACGCCAGCCCCCAACATGTAGCCGAATCGGTTGACGCTCGCGGCATCCACCATCGTACCCGATGTCTGTGTCACCGCCGTCGGACCGCTGCCTACCGTGAACGACGAGTTCGTGTACACGGAGTAATTATCGTGAGCCCAGGCACCGCCTGCTTTCCCGTAAAGCAGCACCCGGTCCCACGCATAACCGAAGCGTCCGGCTAGAACGCCGATAAAATCGGTATCGGTATGGTTGGTCATGGAGAAGTTCGGATCGACGTTCGATCCTTTGAGGTTGGCCCAACTGGCCTCGCCCTCCACACCCAGAACCCAGTTACCGAATTGGTAATTGTAGCCAATCTGCGCGCCGACTAAAAAGCTCGAGGCTGTGTTCGATCCGGAGGAAACGTTGAACGGACCAACGGTTGGACTCCCGTAGTTCCTCGCTATGGAGGCCGCCACGACCTGGTCCGTCGACTGCCCCGACGGCGGAATCATCAGGAGGTTAGGTTGGAACGGGGTGCCGGTTGGTTCTTGCGCGACGGAATTGATTGAATCCGAGGGAAAGAACCAGTTGTTATTCGACCACGCACCGCCGACACTTCCACCGACATAAAGGCCGGTCCAATTGTGTGCCGAAGTCGGCGGCGACACCGGCGCCTTGTACACCGGCTGAAGATCTGCCGCGAACGCACTTCCTGAAGCCGCAACGACTCCCAATGCCGCCGCGTAAAGCCGTTCCATTGCAGTCGCTCCCTCTCACCCATGTTAATACTAAATTCACTCTGATGTTGTGCCCTCCAAGCCACAGTGAATTGAAACTTGCCGCCCCCAGTCTACGCTCGGGAAGGCGTTGAGATTGGGTTCAAGTGCCGCAGCGCCATCTCAGAAGTCTTCGAGCAGACGGCCGAGTCCCGGGATCTTGTCCATGATCTTGTTCTGGCGAAGCGCGTGCCAGTAGGTCGCCGTATTGATGGCGATGACCGGCTTGCCGAGCCACATCTCGGCGGCCGCGGCGAGCCTGACCATGCTGAGATTGGTGCCGACCTGAAGGATCGCGTCGACATCCCGGCCGTCGCCGTGAAGCTCGATCAGCTTTTTGCGCAATGTGTCTGGCGTGACTTCGGCAATTGCCGTCCAGCTTTTGCATTCCAGATAAATGTCGCGAACGACCTCGAAGCCGGATTCGGTAAAATAGCGCCGCACTTCCGTGTTGGCGACCGGGTAATAGGGCGACAGAAAGGCGATGCGCTTGACGCCGCCATAGATTTTCAGCGCCGCCGTGCACGAGTGCGATCCGATGCTGATGCGCAGCCCGGATTCGCGCTCGACCTTTTCCTGAAAGGCGTCGGCGCCGGCCACGCCGCCGTAGAATGTCACCGCGGACATGCCCATGACCAGATAATCCGGCGACGACGTCATCACGCTGCGCACGGCATCGAGCACATTCGCGCCGATCACCTGCGTGCCCGCCGTGAAAGTCTCGTTGCTGACCGCCTGGGCGTTCGGCGTGAAAATCCGGCTGTAGTGATTGGTGACGCCGATCGGCCGCATCATTTCGAAATCAGGCTCGACAATCGTATTGGTGGACGGCCCGATGACGCCGAACTTGCACCGCCAACCAAGAACATCTCTCATCGTCAAATTGCCCCTGCGAATACGATCGAAGTCAATGATGGTGCCGAGAGTGTGCGGGGCTGCGGCGTGGCGCGTCAAGCTTTGCGGTCGAAGCGCAATGCAGGTCTCGCCTCATTTTTGAGCTTATCGCCGCCCGCCTGCGCGCTATGCTGACGCTTGGGTTCATCGCTGATCTCGTTGCAAAGAGACTATCGCCGTATGTCGGACGAAAAAGATCGCGTCGTGGTTGTTGGCGCCGGGCCGGTGGGTCTCACGGCCGCTTTGGCGTTGGCGCACCGCGGCATCCCGACCGTGCTGCTTGCGGCCGAGACCGAGCTCGTCAAGGAGCTGCGCGGGTCGACGTTCCATCCGCCGACGCTCGATCTGCTCGACGAGTTCGGCGTCGTGCCGCGCATGATCGAGACCGGACTGAAGGCGCCGACGTGGCAGTTCAGAGACCGCGAAACCGGACCGGTCGCGACGTTCGATCTGTCGCTGCTCGCGGGCGAGACCAACCATCCCTATCGCGTGCAGTGCGAGCAGTGGAAGCTGATGCGGTTTCTCGAGGAGGAATTGCGCAAGCTGCCGGGAACCGACATCCGTTTTGGGCACGATGTCGTCGGTGTGCAGCAGAATGAGGATACCGCAACAGTCACGGCGCAGGCGCAATCCGAACAGGTGTCGATCACAGGACGCTATGTCATCGCCGCCGACGGCGCGCATAGCGCGGTGCGGCGCTCACTCGGTGTCGAATTTGAGGGTTTCACCTACCCGGAATTGTTTTTGATCGCTTCGACCGATTTTCCGTTCGAGAACACCCTGACCGACATCGCCTATGTGAACTACATCGCCGATCCGCTGGAATGGCTGGTGCTGCTGCGGGTGCCGGATCTCTGGCGCGTGCTGGTGCCGGCGCCGGAGAATTCGGATCGCACGCAATTGCTGTCGGACGAATCCTTGCAGGGCGTGTTGCAACGCGTCGTTCGCCGCGCCGAGCCCTATCGCATCGCCCATCGCTCGATCTATCACGTGCATCAGAAGGTGGCGAAGAGTTTCCGGCACGGCCGCGTGCTCCTTGCCGGCGACGCCGCGCACATCAACAATCCGCTCGGCGGCATGGGCATGAACGGCGGCATCCAGGATGCATTCAATCTGGCGGACAAGCTCAAGCAAATCTGGGAAGGCGATGACGATCGTCTGCTCGACCGTTATGACCGCCAGCGCCGCACCGTCGCGGTCGAGGCGGTGCAGCAACAGACCCACCGCAACCGGCAGCTCATCAGCGAGCGGGATCCGGCGACCCGGCAGAAGGCGCTCGACGACATGCGGCGGACCGCGGCCGACAAAGCCGCGGCCTGTGCGTACATGTTAAAGTCGTCGATGATTGCCAGCATGCGCCGTGCGGCTGAAATCGAGTGACGCAGAGAGGAGCGCTTCGATGCCGAGAGAGGATATGGACATCTACCGCGCCCAAGGCTTCGGCCAAAAGGTCGGGATCGGAGCGCGGCCGGCATTGTGCGTCGTCGATTTCGTCAACGGCTTTATGGATCCGGCGCAATTCGGCGGCGGCAATATCGGGGCCGCGGTCGACAAGACCGTCGGATTGCTGGCGGCTGCACGGCAGCGCGGCCTGCCGGTGGCGTTCTCGCGAGTGGTTTATGCCGATGACGGCAGTGACGATTGCGCGTTCGTCCGCAAAGTTCCGGCTCTCGCCACCCTCACCGAGGACGCGTCGGCGAGCCAGATCGTCGATCGGCTCAAGCCTGCCGCAAACGAACTGATCCTGCGCAAGACCCAGCCGTCAGCCTTCTTCGGCACCGGTTACGCCGAACGGCTGCGCCAGCAGGGCGTCGATACGCTCATTGTCGCCGGCTGCACCACGTCCGGATGCGTCCGGGCGACCGTGGTCGATGCGATGAGCTATAATTTCCGTACCATCGTCGCGCGCGACTGCGTCGGCGACCGTTCGCTCGCCGCCCACGACGCCAATCTGTTCGACATGGAACAGAAATACGCGGATCTGATGGAGAGCGAGGCGATTATTGCTTCGCTGCGCGAAGCCGTCCCCGCTTAGAGCTTGTTCCGCTCAATTGCGATCCAAGCGAGACCTATGATAGCTCTCAGCCGATGCAGAAGAACGAATTCGACGTCCGCGCAATCCTGGCCGGGCAGGCGCCGAATGACGCGCCGGTCACGGTCAAAGGCTGGGTGCGCACCCGGCGCGACTCCAAGGCGGGCATTTCGTTCGTGCACCTCTCCGACGGATCGGCGTTCCATCCGGTGCAGGTTGTGGCGCCCAACACGCTGCCCAATTACGCCGACGAGGTTTTGAAACTCACGGCCGGCTGCGCGGTGGAGGCGACCGGGATGATCGTGCCGTCGCCGGCGAAAGGCCAGCCGTTCGAGATGCAGGCGAATGCCATCAAGGTGATCGGCTGGGTCGACGACCCGGACACCTATCCGATCCAGCCGAAGCCGCACACCATGGAGTACTTGCGCGAGGTGGCGCACCTGCGGCCGCGCACCAACGTGATCGGCGCCGCGACGCGGGTGCGGCACACGCTGGCGAAGGCGATCCATCGCTTCTTCGACGACAACGGCTTCTTCTGGGTCAACACGCCGATCATCACGTCGTCCGACGCGGAAGGTGCGGGCGCGTTGTTCCGCGTCTCGACGCTCGATTTCGCCAACCTGCCGCGCACACCGGCGGGCCAGGTGGATTTCGGCAAGGATTTCTTCGCCCGCGAGGCGTTCCTGACGGTGTCGGGACAGCTCAACGTCGAGGCGTATTGCCTGGCGCTGACCAAGGTCTACACGTTCGGGCCGACGTTCCGCGCCGAGAACTCGAACACCAGCCGCCACCTCGCCGAGTTCTGGATGATCGAGCCGGAGATCGCGTTCGCCGATCTTTCGGACGACGCGACTCTGGCGGAGCGGCTTTTGAAGTTCACCTTCGAGACGCTGTTGAAGGAACGGCAGGAAGACCTCGCGTTCTTTGATGAGCGGATCGAGAAGGGGCTCGTGGCGAAGCTTTCCGGCATCGTCGCGTCCGAGTTCGTGCGCATGGATTACGGCGAGGCGATCGCGGTGCTGGAGCGGGCGCAAGCAAAAAATGAGAAGTTCGAGTTTCCGGTGAAGTGGGGCATCGACCTGCAGTCGGAGCACGAGCGCTATCTCACCGAGAAGCACGCCAGGAAGCCGGTGATCGTGATGAACTACCCGAAGGACATCAAGGCGTTCTACATGCGCGTCAACGACGACGGCAAAACCGTCGCGGCGATGGATGTGCTGGCGCCCGGCATCGGCGAGATCATCGGCGGCAGCCAGCGCGAGGAGCGGCTCGACGTGCTCGACGCCCGCATGGACGAGCGCGCAATCGACAAGGAGCACTACGGCTGGTACCGCGACCTGCGCCGCTACGGTACCGTGCCGCACGCCGGCTTTGGGCTCGGCTTCGAGCGCACGCTGGCCTACGTCACCGGGCTTGCCAACGTCCGCGACGCCATCCCGTTCCCGCGCACGCCGGGGCATGCGCGGTATTGAGGGCGAAGCCGGCGCCGACCTTGCCGTCGCTTGCAGCCCCCTCCCGGGCTTGCCAGCGTCCGCGACGCCATCCCCGCTCCCCGCAAACGCTGGGAAATGAGCGGTATTGAGGCCGCAAAGCCCTGTAAAACGGGCCTTTTCGCTGGTTAATCGACGATGAACCGATTCTGGCCATATTGAAGGCCGAAATTTACGTCGGGTATGTTGGGTGTTCGGGGTGGGGACAATGAAAGCCTTGCAGTTCGGCTGCATTGTTGTGGCCATGACCATCGTCGGCATTAATCCGACGATCGAAGAGACGCTGCAAAAGACGCTGAGCGTCGCGCCGGCGCATGCGGCGACCCAGGCACCTTTCACCATAGAGCTGCCGAGCGCTCTGTTGTTTGCCGCGCTGCCCACGACGCTCTATCCGACATTCGCTTCTCGTGAGGAGGACGCTGCTGTTCCGCCCGAACGCGAGCAAGCCAGGCCGGACGAGCACGAGTCCTCGCCTCCGGATGCTTCCGCGGAGACGCCGCCGCCAAAGGGCGCGTTCTCGTATCTCGTCTATTACGCTTATTCGGAACTTCCGCCCGACAAAAAACCGGCGGATACCGTCCTCGATTCAATGAAGGATATCCCGCTCGGAACGCCGATCGAGGAAATCAAACGCGTGTCCGATGCGTTCGGTCTGGATTTCAACTTCATGAAGGCGGTCGCCAAAATCGAATCGGACTTCGATCCGAAGCAGCGCACCGGATCGTATATCGGCCTCTACCAGCTCAGCAAATACGAGTTCGGGAAATACGGCTCGGGTGACATTCTCAATTCCCGCGATAATTCCGTTGCGGCGGCCTATAAGATTCTCACCGAAGGCGTGATGTTCGAATTGGCGGCGCACAAGAAGCCCGATTTCAGCGATCTCTATTTGATTCATCAGCAAGGATGGCAAGGCGCCGCGGAACACATGAGCCATCCGGAGCGGCTGGCCTGGAAGTCGATGTGCGCCACCGACGAAGGTCAGGACAAGGGCGAAAAATGGTGCAAGCGCGCCATCTGGGGAAATACGCTGCCGAGCATCAAAAAGATCTGGAAATCGGTCGACAAGATGACCTCGGGCGCGTTCGTGGATATGTGGCGGGAGCGGCTCGCGCACTTCTATACACGTTATTCCGAGGCGGTCGTCAGCGACGCGAACCGTTGAGGATTGCGCTTCGCGCAGCCGCCAGCCCTTCAATAGCGCAGATATTCTTGCCGCTCGCTCAACCACGCCTGCTCATCCGCAACAGCCAGCGCATCCAGGTCTTGCGGCGTGGCACGCGCATCGTCCACCCATTCGCGCAACAGCGGGCCGCCGTTGATGACGTCGATGGCGAGCTTGCCGTGCTCGTACTCGTAGGCGAAATCGCGCCAGAGCGGATAGTCCGGATAGAGGCGGCGGATGGCCTTGAAGGCGAGCGCCTGGATGCGCCAGGGCCGGAACGCCGCGTGGTCGTAGGCGCGGGCCTTCGGTGTGGATCTGCACGCCGTTGCAGAGCTTGCCGGCATGTTTGTGGAAGGTCGGCTCGAACCAGCAGTCGCGCAGGCGGCAACCGTCGAGCCAGTGCGGCGCGAGGGCGTGCATCTCCTTCGATGACGGCGCGCGCGTCGATGTCCGGCGCGCCGAACAGCTTCGAGCGGCCGCGTGGTGCCGCGGCCTTCCGAGAGCGTCGTGCCCTCCAGCATCACCGTGCCGGCGTAGGCGCGCGCCATCCAGAGGTTGGGCGCGTTGGGGCTGGGATTGATCCAGGCGCGCTCGCCGAGCGGCCAGCCGAAGCCCGGCGCGGCGTCGGGCTGCCAGCCCTCCATCTCGATGACGCGGTAGTCGACGTCGAGCTTCAGCGTTCTGACGAACCAGCGACCGAGCTCGCCAAGCGTCAGGCCATGGCGCATCGGCAGCGGCCCGGCGCCGACGAAGCTCTCCCAGCCGGCGCGCAGCGTCAGGCCTTCGACCGGCCGGCCGACCGGATTGGGCCGGTCCAGCACCCACACCGCCTTGCCGTGTGTCGCCGCCGCTTCGAGCATGTAGCGCAGCGTGGTGATGAACGTGTAGATGCGGCAGCCCAGGTCCTGCAGGTCGACCAGGATGACGTCGAAGTGTCTGCATCATCGCATCCGTCGGCTTGCGCACCTCGCCGTAGAGGCTGAACACCGGAATGCCGTGCACCGGATCGTTGAAGTCCGGCAACTCGATCATGTTGTCCTGCTTGTCGCCGCGCAGCCCATGCTGCGGACCGAACGCGGCGGTGATCTTGATGTCGCCGCAAGCGGCCAGTGCGTCGAGCGAATGCGTCAGGTCTGCCGTCACCGAAGCCGGATGGGCGAGCAAGCGCGACGCGCCTGCCGCGCGAGCGGCGCGCGCAAGGCGGGTTCGGCGATCAGGCGGTCGATGCGGCGGCCTCCAGCACGTACCGCAGCGTGGTGATGAAGGTGTAGATGCGGCAGCCCAGGTCCTGCAGGTCGACCAGCATGCACGTCGAAGCGTCTGCAGCATCGCGTCGGTGGGCCGGCGCACCTCGCCGTAGAGGCTGAACACCGGGACGCCGAGCGCCGGATCGCCGAAGTCCGGCGCTCTCGACCATGTTGTCCTGCTTGTCGCCGCGCAGGCCGTGCTGCGGACCGAAGGCGGCGGCGAGCGTGATCTCGCCGGCAGGCGGCCAGCGCGTCGAGCGAATGGGTCAGGTCTGCGGTGACCGAGGCGGGATGGGCGAGCAAGGCCACGCGCTTGCCGCGGAGCGGCGCGCGCAAGGCGCGGTCGGCGATAAGCCGATCGATGCCGAATCTCATCGGTACACTTTAGAACGAATTGGCGGAGTTGCATCGCGTCCCGGGCCTGACTTTCCGCTCGCCGGACCGCTGCGATCTGCTGTGCGTCAGCACGTGGACTCATCTGTGGACGCCCCCTCGAGATGCAAGCGGATTTTTGAAGAAGATCTGGCACGTAGTCGGATGCTGCCATCTGTCCGGCCTTTGATGCGCAGCGTTGACAGCTGCTGGCCTGTATGGGAGTTCGCGGACCGGAGTCCAAATCACAAATGCGTGCTCGAAGGCACGGTGGATAGCCCTGGTTTTCCCGGCCCCGTCTCGCCGACTGTTGCGCCATACCCTCCTTCGTCCGCCTACGTCCTCGACGACCTCACGGCCGCGCTCAGCTTTACGCCGCCGCGACCGGAGCTCGGTAAATCCTCGCCCTTGGCCATTAGCGCCCAGACGATCCTCGCCATCTTGTTGGCCAGCGCCACCGCCACCAGCATGCGCGGCTTCCGAGCCAGCATCTGCTCGAGCCATGAGCCGGCCGGTGCGCCGCGCGGAGCTCGCCTGCTTGATGACCGCACTGGCCGCCGATGATCAGCAAGCGCCGGAGCGTGCGCTCGCCCATCTTGGATGATGCGTCCGAGCTTCTGCTTGCCGCCGGTAGATCTTCTGCAGCGGCGTGAGCCCGAGCCAGGCGGCGAAATCCCGGCCCTCTGGCAAGGCCTCCGACCGCCGGCGCCAGAGCGCCACGATCGCGGTGGCGGTGACCGGGCCGATGCCGGGAATGGTCATCAGCCGGCGCGCCACATCGTCCTTCGCGAGCGCGCCTGCGCGATCTCAGCGTCGAGGACCGCGATCCTGCTCGTCGAGGCCGGCGAGCAGGTCCGGCCATCAACCTGCAACATCGCGCGCGCCGCATCCGGCAGCGAGCTCGGCCATCCTCCACGTCGCTCGATCAGGTGGCGAGCTCCGTCACATGCGACGGCCCCTTGGGCGCGACCCAACCATACTCGGCCAGATGGCCGCGGATTGCGTTGATGAGCTGGGTTCGCTGGCGCACGAGCAGGTCGCGGGCCCGGAACACCAGACCCGCCGGCCTGCTGCTGCCTCGCTCTTCACCGGCACGAAGCGCATCGTCGGCCGCTGCGCCGCCTCGCAGATCGCCTCCGCGTCGGCCGCGTCGTTCTTCTGCCGCTTCACGAACGGCTTGACGTAGGCCGGCGGGATCAGCCGAACCTTGTGACCCAGGCCGGTCAGCTCGCGGGCCCAGTGGTGCGCGCCGGCGCACGCCTCCATCGCCACCACGCAGCGCGGCTGAGCGGCGAAGAAGGCCAGCAGCTTCGACCTCGGCTCAGCCTCTTGCGGAATACCAACCGCCCCCGAGTCATCCGCGCCGTGCGCCTGGAAAACCTGGTCTTCGCGATATCCAGGCCGATTGTGGTAACTTCTCCCATGGACGCCTCCCTCAAGTGGTGTTCAACACCTCCACTCTGGCACTTAGATGCCGTCGGGGGGCGTCCACCCCATCATAAATCCACACTACCCATTTTCGAAGGTAAAGCAGACATGCGACGACCCCGGAGATAGCAGATTGCAGCGCCCCGATATTCTTACAAGCCTCGCTCGAACTTCGTGATCAAGGCCGCCAGGGCCTCCGGCTGCTCACTCGTGGTGAGGTGACCGCCGGGCAACCGCTCGATACGAAAACCGAGCTTTCCCAAACGTTCCTGCGCGAGGTCGACCTGGCGGTGTTCGAAGGGATCTTCGTCGCTGCCGCCCACCAGCAACGGGAACTGACCGCGATAAGTCTCGAAGAGGTGGCCAAAGTCGAGGCGATCACCTTCCGCCTTGTGATCCTCTACGAACCCTGCTGCGGCGGCAAGAAAGAACAAGCCATCTTGGCGGTTCAAGACGCTATGGAGCTCGCGTACCTCGGCATCAGTCACGTGATATCCTTTGGACCAGATCACCCCCACCAACATCTTGAAGGCAGTGAAGGAGAGCCTCAGAGCACCACGGGCAGGCTTGGGGATGCGGCGTAGAAGCGGCGTGGTGAACCATGGGTGGGAATGCCCGTCCGGAAAGAGCCCACCATTGAAAATGAAAACGCCACGTATTTCTGGTCCACCCACAGGCTCCCCACGCTGGGCGCGCTCAAGTCGGCGTCGCAGGTGCTCGGAGATGACAATCGCGGAAAAATCGAAGGCGACCAGCGTTGTGGACAGGACGGACTGATCCCGCCAAATCGCCTCGATGAGATCAGTGCGTTCGGCAGTGGAATAGGCATAGTCCTTGGGCTTGTCGCTATCGCCCATGCCGACATACTCGACGAAGAGCTTCGGCATTTCGGCGGCATTCGGCAAGTGCGGCAAAACCTTCGCCCATCCAAACGAGCCATCGGGAAATCCTGGCATAAAGGTAACGGCGTGCGCGAGTTCCCCCTCCCGCCTCAAGAAGATTTTGAGGGGCGCGCCTTCCGCTCCAACGATAGCTTGAGCTCTGGGATCATAGCCAACGTGCTCACCGCCGGCGAACCAAGCTTGGGCCGACGCGCCCGCGTAGACGGCCGTGTCGGAGGCTGCGCCAAAGCGATCGGGCATATCGTGTCTCCTGACCAAAATGCATTCGCGGCATCATCCTACTCCCTCCTTGCCAGGCTGGGTGATCGAGCAGCAAACCGAAAGCGACGAGCTCCGCGATTATTCGCGATTTCATTCTACTGACATGTCCGATTTCGGCAGCAAAGCAGATACGGCCCGTTTTATGATGGGATGGACGCCCCGCCGACGGCATCGATGTGCCAAAGTGGAGTGTTTTAGCACCACTTAAGGGAGGCGTCCGTGTCAGAAGTTATCGCAGTCGGTCTCGATATCGCTAAACATGTTTTCCACGCACATGGAGTAGACGACCGGGGGCGAACGATATTCAGCAAACGGATCAGCCGAGGAAAGCTGCTGGATTTCTTTGCCGCTCAACCGAGTTGTACAGTCGCACTGGAAGCATGTGGCGGGGCTCATCACTGGGCTCGCCAGCTTACCGAACTTGGCCATGATGTTCGGCTGATCCCGCCCGCCTATGTAAAGCCGTTCGTGAAGCGACAAAAGAACGACGCGATCGACGCCGAGGCAATTTGCGAAGCAGCGCAACGGCCGAACATGCGCTTCGTGGCTGTGAAGAGCGAGCAGCAACAAGCGGCGGTCTCGTGTTTCGGACCCGAGACCTGTTGGTGCGGCAGCGAACCCAGCTCATCAACGCAGTTCGGGGACACCTCACTGAATATGGTTGGATCGCACCCAAGGGGCCGTCGCATGTGGCGGAGCTTGCCCACCTGATCGAGGAAGAAAGGATGGTCAGCTCGCTTCCGGAAGCGGCTCACGCCATGTTCCGGTTGATGCTGGACCTGCTCGCCAGCCTCAATGGAAGGATCGCGGTTCTCGACAAAGAGATCGCGCGGCGTGCTCGCGAAGACGAAGTATCGCGCCGGCTGATGACCATTCCTGGCATCGGCCCGATCTCCGCCACGGCGATCGCCGCTCTAGCACCCCCGGTCGAGACCTTTGCCAAGGGCCGCGACTTTGCCGCCTGGCTAGGTCTCACGCCCCTTCAAAGATCGACAGGCGGCAAGCAGAGGCTTGGAGCAACATCCAAAATGGGCGACCGCACGCTCAGGCGCCTCCTCATCATCGGAAGTAGTGCCGTTGTGCAACAGGCGAGCAAACGCGGCGCACCAAAGGGTTCGTGGCTCGAACAGATGTTGGCTCGCAAACCGCGCATGCTGGTGACGGTCGCGCTCGCCAACAAGACGGCCCGGATCGTCTGGGCGCTACTTTTGAAGCACGAGAATTACCGAGCTCCGGTCGCAGCCAAGGCATGATCTTGGCGGCTTGAGGTCGTCAGAGATGTAGTCGGTCGAAGGAGGGTATGGCGCACAGTGGCGATACTGAGTGCGGACTTTGAACCAGGTGTACTCATCGTGCCTGGAGCACGCATTTATGATTTGGTCTTCGGTCTGCGAACTCCCATACGGGCCCCGCAGCTTCATCGCTGCATCATCAGAGGCCGGACAGATGGCAGCATCCGACTACGTGCCGATCTTCTTCAAAAACCGCTTGCATCTTGCGGGGCGTCCACAGATGAGTACACGCCGTAGGCGAGGGATTGAACACACTTGGAATACGGTCAGAAAACTTCAAGCGCAAAGCCGTCGGGTTGATGGAAATCCGCCTTGCCGGGCGGATGCGCCAGCGCCCAATACGATTTGCGGCCGCCTGTTTCCTCGATCACCGCCGCGAGACCGAGACGCCAGGGTCGCGGTAGTTGATCCAGGTCCACGGAAGCTTGCAGTACGTAACGCGAAGGCGCCGTTTGCACCTCGATCCGAGGCGCGCCGATCTCAGCCGCGGCACGCATTCCCTCGCGATAGCTGTCGAACCGGTAGGCCGCCCATTGGGTCGAAGGTGCAAAGTTGAATTCGTAATAGCCGGCGCCGGGCGACGGCCGGACGAAAGCCTCGAAGCAGGTGTGCCGCCAGAGCTCGTCGGCGCGCGCAGCCGCGGTCACAGGCGGTAGCTGCAGATCGCTGATCGTGCCGGTCACCACATAGCGCAACACCAGACTGCCGGCGCGCGGACGCGCAACGTCGACGTCGACATGTGTCGCCGCGGCGCAAACCGAGTCCGGATGAAGTTTCAAGGCGTGACGCATGCCGGCATTGTACCGGCGGAGACATGCTTGCGACATGGCCAGTGTGAAAGGCCCATTGTGAACCGACCAGTATGACCTGCCCAGATCGAATCCGCGTTGACCGCGCCTGCCGTAACCGGCAACATCCGCCGCCTCAGAAGTATTCAATACTCGTTATTTTGGGAGGAGAAGTATGCAGCGAATCTTGAATTTGCTGGCGGCCGGCATCTGCGCCGGTGCGCTCGCCGGCCTCGCAGCCCCGGCGCAGGCGGCGCCCGACATGGCGCTCACGCGTCTCGACTGCGGCACGCCGCAAGCGCCCGTGGCCGTCAACGAGCGATTTTCAGACACTTATGCTTACGGCGATCTGAAAATTCAGTTCGTGTTCAGTTGCTATCTGGTCAAACACGGCGACGAATACCTGTTGTGGGATACCGGTCATGCCATGACGGCGCCCAAGGTGGCGCCGAAGGTGAGCCTGGTCGATCAGCTCGCGCAGCTCAATCTCAAGCCCGAGCAGATCAAATTCGTCGGCATCAGCCATTATCACCCCGATCACACCGGGCAGGTCGGCTCGTTTCCGCAGGCGACGCTCCTGATCGGCAAGGGCGACTGGGACGCGATCAGCAGCCCGAAGCCGGGCCCGGGCGTGAACGCTGCGGCGTTTACCAACTGGACCAAAGGCGAGGGCAAGGTTGAGCCCCAGGCGCAAGACAAGGACGTGTTCGGCGACGGCAGCGTCATCATGCTGTACACGCCGGGCCACACGCCCGGCCATCACAGTCTTCTGGTCAAGCTGCAATCGGGCAATTTCCTGATTACCGGCGATGCCGCGCACTTCCGCGAGAACTGGGATAGCGACGGCGTGCCTGCCTTCAACTTCGATCGCGCCCAGACCGTGGCCTCGCTCGAGCGGCTGAAAAAGATCGCGGCGAATTTCAAGGCGACCGTCATCATCCAGCACGATGCGCGCGACATCGACAAATTGCCGGCGTTCCCGGCTGCCGCAAAGTAATCGCCACTTCCGATCTGCCAGCGGTGGATATAATCGTGCCCTCTCCCGCATGGGGGAGGGCACAACAACGAACGCACCGGCTCACTCGCTCGCCTTATAGCGAACCTCGCGATCCCAATAGTCGGGGAAGCCGACGAGGCGCTGCAACTCGGCAAACGAAATGCTCGGCGGTTGCGGTGTCGCGGCGCCGGGACGCAGCGCCGCGAGCGTCGCCTGCATGGCGGCAATGGCCGACGACATCAGCATGACCGGATAAAGCGCGAGCTTGTAGCCGACCGCCTGCAGGCGCTCGGGCGGCAAGATCGGCGTCTTGCCTCCGGGCACCATGTTGGCCATGCAGGGTTTTCGCATCGCTGCGCAGAACCGCTTCATCTCGTCTTCGCTCTCGGGTGCTTCCAGGAAGATGATATCCGCGCCCTCGGCCTCGAACGCGCGGCAGCGTTCGAGCGCTTCATCGAAACCATGCACGGCGCGGGCGTCGGTCCGTGCCATGATCAGGATGTCGGCATCGGCTTTGGCATCGGCGGCGGCGCGAATTTTCATCCGCGCCTCGTCGCGCGAGATCACCTGCTTGCCGCGGGTGTGACCGCACTTTTTCGGGACTCACCTGGTCTTCGATCATCACCGCCGCGGCGCCGGCGCGGGCGTATTCGATCACGGTGCGCTGCACGTTCAACGCGTTGCCGTAGCCGGTGTCGCCGTCACCGATCAGCGGAATGTTCGAAGCGGCGCTGCAGCAATTGCGCAGGCTGTCGAGCATTTCGGCAAATGAGATGAGGCCGGTGTCGGGCAGGCCGAGGCGGGCAGCGGACACCGCGAAACCGCTCATGAAGGTGACTTTGAACCCGGCGGCGGCAACGAGTTTGGCCGAGAGCGCGTCGTAGCACCCCGGCATGATTTCCACATTCGGCTCGGCCAGAATCTCGCGCAGTTTTTGGGCGGGCGTCACGATGATTTGCTCTCGGCGATTGGACGGGGCGCTATTGGTACAGCGTCTGCGTGGCCGCGAACAGATCGGCCTGTCTTCGCCGCGGAAGCAGACCAAGTGGCTTACGGCCTTCATTCAGGAGATCGAACGGGACGTTTCCTCCGGTGGTTTGATGTGCCGGAACGACGACAGCAGAGCCAAGTCGTAGACAATCTTGAGTGTGCCGCACACGATCAGCGGCAGACCCAAGAAAGTAGTCGTCAGCAAAGCGCCGGCAATCGTTGGGCTCACCGCCGCTGCGAGGCTTCGCGGTACGGCAGTCACGCTGGCGGCGGTGGCCCGCTCGGCCGGCGTGACCACGGCCATGACGTAGGAGGTCCGTGTCGGAACGTCCATCTGTGAGAGCGCGGATCGCACCAGCAGCAACCCGAGCGTGACATAGAGGTTGGATGAGAATGCCGCGAGGATGAGAAAAATGCTGGAGGGAATATGGGTGAACACCATGGTGTTGACGAGGCCGATACGACCGGCGAGCCGCGCGGCGACCGGATAGGACAACGCGGTCAGTGCGCTCGACCAGAAGAAGAACAGGCTTGCGGCTGAGACCGAGAGGCTGAAGCGCTCAAAAAGCCAAAGCACCATCAGCGACTGCACGACGAAACCGCCGGCGAAGGCATCGAGGCTGAACAGCGCGGCGAGTTTGTAAACGACGCCGCGCGATGGACCAAGTGGAGCATTCGCGCTGGCTTCGACCATGCGGGCGTGCGGCAAGCGCCGATAAAGCGACGTGCACAGCAACCCGAGCACCGCGTAGGCGTAGAACATCAGCTTGAGGGCGCCGAGTTTGTCGATGCACGCCTGGGTGAGGAAATCCGGAGCGGCCGCCGCCAAGGTGCCGGCGGCCATCGACAGCGCACCGATCAGGCTGTAGCGCGCGAACGCGCGCGTGCGCTCCTCGTTGGAAACGCCGCGGGCAAGCATGGCGTGCTCGAGCGGCACCATGACGCCGGTATCGCCCGTCGACGGATTAATCGTGCCGACGAACGCCACGAACGCGATGAAGGCGATGTGCTCGACGTTGGGGAACGCCAATCCCGTTATCGCCATGAGGCCGGCGCCAGCCAGCATCAGGGTGCGCAGGTCGTAGCGCGGCGCGATCGCGCCGATGGCCAACGTCAAAAGTGCCGTTCCGAGCAGCGAAGCGGTGAGAACAATTCCGATCTGAACGGGATCGTAGCCAATCGCGGTCAAATAGGTCGGCAAGAGAATTGTCGCGAAGCCATCGCCGAAACCGCGAACGCCGCGAGCCACATAAAGCAACAAAGCGTTTGATGGCATGGACATTTCCCCAAAAGCCCTATGCCCGGCAAAGCGGGCCAAGGTGCAGTGCTTGGGCGAAATGCCTTGGAAAAACCGGGCGACTGCGATCAAACCCGACAACAAAAATTGATGAGGATGACAACGAAAGTCAAGCGACGAACGGGTGTGCGCCGCCGCGCTTGGCCGATCAGGCGAGGGATGTCCGGCAGGAAGCCATCCTGCACCGCACAACGAACGTTAACGCAGCTTTCAACAGAAAAGCGCAATTTTGTGCTGGCCATCACATTCCACGGAAATCCATTAAGATCATATAAACTTGACTGCGCTCATCATGCGCCCAGACGGGCGAGCAAATATGCGGATGCTGTCACAGAGAAGCCACCACCAGCCGGCGCCGGGACCGCGGTTGTGGCGCAGGCGCAAAGCCAAGACGAAGGCCATGCGCGTCAGCGCAATCAGCACCGATCAACTCGTTCCTTGCCCGACCTGCGCCGATCCTATGAAGCTTTCCGGGATGCAGACGTTCGAGTGCAAACGCTGCGATCGCGCGCTTACGGCAGAGCAGGTGTTCGACGCTTTGCTAAGCGACGCGAAATAACGCGGAGCAAAAAGCCTCAATCGCGCATGACGAGTCGTGTGCGCCGACCGGCAAGTCCCTGACAATTCAACCAACATCGCTCGTGTTTCAGAACGCGAACGGGAAGGTCAAAAATTGACCTCTCGCACGTGCCTCATCAACACGATCCACAAATTGACGATCCGTGGAGCGAGCGAAGACAAAGCCTTGCCTGCAAAGCGTCTGCACGGTCGGGTTTCTGGTTCGAAGGGTTGCGGTGACCATGGAAACCTCCATCAATCATGACGTACAAAAATACCCTCCGAACGCCGGACGGGCTGTGTTCGAGGTCACAAAATGTCGCTTCGGGCGCATCGCGTTGAACCGCAGGCGTTTTTTGAGGTGCCGGCAGGGCATAGTGCCCGCGGCGCCGGCGCGCCGGCGAACCGCACCGGCGCATCACGCGCGGCCCAACGCGACACCGGCGCGTCGCAGCGCCCTATTGCGGCGCTGGAATGCCCGCGGTCTTGATCGCGCTGGCGTAGGCGTCATGCTCTTTCTGAAATGCCACCGCGATCTGATCCTTGGTCAATCCGCCGGGTATGATGCCGAGCTTGGTGAGGCGTTGCGTTATCTCAGGCGTTTTGACGAAAGCCGTGACCTCGTTCCTGATGGCCTCGATGATCGGCTCCGGTGTCCCCGTCGGCGCCAGGAAGCCGTTCCACGATGCCGCCTCGAAACCGGGCACGGTCTCGCCGACCGTGGGCAGATCGGGAACTGCTGCGAGCCGTTGCGGCGTGCTGACGGCGATCAATCTGAGCTTGTCGTTGTTGATCAGCGGGAGAAGCGCGGACGCATTGCCGAAATACAGATCGACCACGCCACTGAGCAGATCGGAGATCGCCTGCGGCTCGCTCCGCGCCGGCACCATCACAATGTCAACGCCGGTGGCCGCGAAGACCCGTACCGGCGAGAAATGGCTGAGGTTCTGTGTTCCGGCGACGGTGAAATTCAGCTTGCCGGGATGAGCCTTCGCATAGGCGATGAATTCGGCGAGATTCTTGACCGGCAAGCTTCTCTTGATGGCCATGACCTGCGCGCCAGTTCCGACATTGGTAATCGGCACCAGTTGTTTGACCGGATCGAAATCCAGTTTCTGCAACTGCGGCGTCAAAGTGATCATCGAGGACGCGCAAAACAGCAGCGTATAGCCGTCCGGCGCAGCCTCGGTGACCAACCTGGTTCCGATCGCGCCGCCCGGACCGGGACGATTTTCGACGATGAAATTCTGGCCGAACTTCTCCGACAGGTCTTGCGCCGCAAGACGGGCCATCATGTCGGTGTTCCCGCCTGGCCCGAACGGCACGATGATGGTGACGGGCCGCGTCGGCCAATCCGCAGCGTGGAGTTGCGTGCCGAACGCCGTCAGTGCGGTGAGCCCCGCAACCGCTGAAACCGTCAATAGCAAGCAAAGCCGTCGAAGCACGCAAAACCGTCGAAGCATGTCATGTCCTCGTTTATGCCGGATGAGGCCGTAATCGCGGCCTTCAGGAGAGTTCTGGTGAACCGAATGCAGGATTTGTGCCGCGGACCCCGCGGCCAAGTGTTACAAGGCATTGTCTCCGGATCAAAAATAATAAGTTGACCGATCATGCAATTCATACGCGCGTTCGCTCCCCGGCGACATTAACGTGCGCATTTTTCAAACGGCGAGCAATTCCATGCCCGATCCCGCGAAATCATCCGAGGTTCCTGCGACCCCGGAAATCCCGCCCAGGTCCGAGTTGGCGATCCGCACTATCGCCATGCCGGCCGATACCAATCCGCATGGCGATATCTTCGGCGGGTGGCTCCTTTGCCAGATGGATCTCGCGGGTTCCAGCGTGGCGACGCGCCGTGCGGCCGGCCGTGTCGTCACGATCGCGATCACTGCGATGACGTTTCATCGTCCGGTGATGGTCGGCGACGAGGTGACCTGCTACGGCGACGTCGAGAAGATCGGCCACACCTCGATCACCGTGAAGATCGAGAGCTGGGCGCGACGCCGGATGGGAGACGCGCAGATCAAGGTGACGGAAGGGCTCTTCACCTACGTACGCGTCGGCGACGACGGACGTCCGCTACCGATTGCTACTTCGCCCGATGCGAAATGACGGACAAATAGACTTCATTGGGCAGCGCCCGCCGTCATTCGCCAGCGCCAGCTCCGGCGGATCCCAATCGATCGTGCGATAGTCGAAGCCGGCAACGATCGTGGGTTTGACGATCGCGAAGAACGGCGAGATGTCGAAGTCGCGCGGCGTGTACAGCCCGTGCTTCCGTATGTGTTCGTTCTCACGCTCGACGTAGGGTGCAACCCCGTAGTCCTTGCCGTTGATCGTGACGCTTTCCGGAAGGATCGGATAACGGATCGACGCAAACGCCTCGGCGATCAGTGTTGAACAGATTGCTTTGGTCGGATCGCCGCTGCCGATCGCCAGCATGCGCCGCCTGAATCTGACCGGCACCGGCGGATATGGAAAGAGATAGCGCGCCAAGTCGACGATCTGCTTGGAATTGTACTGCTTGCCGATACGCGCCAAGGCATAGTCGATGACGTATTTCCTGTTCGGTTCGTCGATATTCACGGGACGGCAGATGCGCATATTGAAGCCGGCATATTTTGACAGCGGTACGGTGACGACACCGGTGGCCGCCTCGGCCTCCACAAGCACGTTCGGCTCGCCGTTCGCCGTGGTGTCGCCGGGCCGTTCGCCGACATAGAGGGCCGCGTGCGACCACGTGGACTGCGTGAGGAACTTGATGATGGCGCTCAACCGGGTATTGCCCTCGACGAGGACGATGTCGCCGGGCCGGAGCGCGGCCCTCACCACGGCGGGATCGGGCGCAAAAAACGGCGCATATCGCGCCGTCGGCTTGGAGAGAAACCGCAGAATTTTGGTGCCGAGGTACGCTTCGAGCTTGTCGAGCATGAGCTAAAATCTTGCGTACGAGGGAGCCGTCCGTCTGGCGGACGACCCGGACCGATAATTATCTCAGAGGCGGAGCCAGACTGGAAATTGTAACATTTGAGGCCGTAAAACCTATAGTGTTGCAGGGAATCAGTTCTATCGTCGCGGCGGCTTTGCCGCGGTCAGAAGCCCGGGATTTCCAATGTCAAAATCCTCGTTTCGACGGGACTGGATCACCAAGCCGATCTTCCGGATGGCGGGACGCGCGCTTGCCCCGGTTATCCGATACCGAGCGCGAAGCCATCGAGGCCGGCGACGTCTGGTGGGACGCCGATCTGTTCACCGGCAATCCGGATTGGAAGAAGCTGCTGGCGTTCGCGCCGGCACGCTTGTCGGAGGAAGAGCGGCAATTCCTCGACGGCCCTGTCGAAGAGCTTTGCCGCATGCTCGACGATTGGAAAATCAATTGGGAATGGCACGACCTGCCGCCGGACGTCTGGGAGTTTCTGAAAACGCGAAAATTCTTCGCGATGATCATCCCGAAGGCCTATGGCGGTCTGGGCTTTTCCGCCTATGCGCACTCGGAGGTCATCCGCAAACTATCGTCCCGCTCGGTCTGCGCCGCTTGCACCGCGATGGTGCCGAACTCGCTCGGCCCGGGCGAACTACTTCTGCAATTCGGCACCAAGGCGCAGCAGGATTATTGGCTGCCGCGCCTCGCACGCGGCGAGGAAATTCCTTGCTTCGGATTGACCAGTCCGGAAGCTGGCTCGGACGCCGCCTCGATGATCGATTCCGGCGTCGTCTGCCGCGGCACATACGAAGGGCGCGACGTGCTCGGCATCCGGCTGAATTGGCACAAGCGCTACATCACGCTCGGCCCGATCGCGACGGTTTTGGGATTAGCCTTCAAGCTCCATGATCCCGACCATTTGATCGGTGATCGTGACGACATCGGCATCACGCTGGCGCTGGTTCCGACCCATCTTCCAGGCATCAGCATCGGACGCCGTCATCTGCCTGCGATGCACGTTTTTCAGAACGGGCCGAATTGGGGGCACGACGTCTTCATTCCCCTGGACAACGTGATCGGCGGCGTCGATCAGGTCGGCAAGGGCTGGAAGATGCTGATGAGCGCGCTTGCCGCAGGCCGGGGCATCTCACTGCCGTCGCTGTCGGCGGCGGGGGCGGCCTTCGCCGCCAACGTTACCGGTGCCTATGCGCGCATCCGCGAACAATTCCACGTGTCCATTTCCAAGTTCGAGGCCATCCAGGAGCGGCTCGGCCGCATCGCGGCGACCGCCTATCTGATCGACGCCGCGCGCCGCATGACCTGCGCGGCGCTCGATGATGGTCACCATCCGGCCGTCGTCACCGCCATCATGAAGGCGCAGGCAACCGAGCGGCTACGTGTTGCCGTCAACGATGCGATGGACGTGCACGGCGGCAAAGCCATCATCGAAGGTCCGTTGAACTATCTCGGCAGCCTCTATCGCGGCGTGCCGATCGCCATCACGGTGGAAGGCGCCAACATTGTGACCCGCAGCCTGATCCAATTCGGCCAGGGGGCGATCCGGTGTCATCCCTACCTGCTCAAGGAAATGATGGCGTTGGAAGACGCTGACCGCGAACGGGGCCTCGACGCTTTCGATCAGGCGTTTTGGGGCCATGTCGGACACAGCTTCGCCAACGCGATGCGGGCCTGGGTCCGTGCTTGGACCGGCGGATTATTCGCACCAGCGGCTGACGCTGGCGCCGCTTCGCGATTCTACCGGCAACTCAGCCGCCATGCCGCGGCGTTTGCACTCGCGGTCGACCTGTCGCTGCTCACTCTCGGCGGCGCGCTCAAGCGCAAGGAGATGCTATCGGCGCGTTTCGGCGACATTCTTTCGGAGCTTTATCTGTCGAGTGCCGCGCTCAAACGCTGGAACGACGAAGGCCGTCAGAAAGACGATTTCCCCTTGCTGGCGTGGTGCATGGAATCGAGCTTTTCCACCATCGAGACGCGCTTCGATGAGATCATCGCGAATTTTCCCGTTAGGCCGGTGGCTTGGTTCCTGCGATTTCTCATTCAACCCTTCGGGCCGCGGCGCCGCGGTCCATCCGATCGCGTGACTGACGCCTGTGCCGAAATCATCACCAACCCGGGCGCGGCCCGCGATCGCGTTACGGTGGACTTGTTTCACCCGGCGGAAATCGACGCGCAACACCCCAACGGCATCGCGTTGCTGGAACGCGCCTTTGCGGCGACGGTCGCGGTGCAGCCGATCCGCGACCGTATGCACACGGCGCGCGTGCGCGACGTTGAGCAGGCGGTGAAGCAGCGCACGATCACAGCGGAGGAAGCCGCGCAACTCGAGGCCACGGCCGACGCAGTCGCAGCGGCGATTGCGGTCGACGATTTTGCGCCGGAAGAATTGACGTCCCGCGGCGCGTCCACAAAAGGAGATGTGTCATCGCAAGCGACATCTCAACCGAGATTTCAAGCGGACTCCCCGCCGTTACAGGCTTCTCCTCCGCCGGAGGCGGCGGAGTAGCGCGGCGCCCGGTTTACATTATCGACGGCAGCCGCACGCCATTCATCAAGGCGCGCGGCAAGCCGGGACCGTTCACGCCGGTCGATCTCGCGGTGCAATGCGGCCGGCCGCTGCTGTTGCGTCAGCCGTTTGCGCCGGATGCTTTCGATCAGGTCATCCTCGGCTGCGTCAACGTCATCGCCGACGAAATGAACCCCGCGCGCGTCGCGGCGTTGCGCCTCGGCATGGGCGAAGCGATGACGGCCTTCACCGTGCAGATCAATTGTGGGTCCGGCATGCAGTCGATCGACACGGCGTATCGTTACATTCGCGAAGGCGTGTCCGACCTGATCCTGGCGGGCGGCGCGGAATCGCTAAGTCATGCTCCACTCGTCTTCAGCCGCAGTGCCGTGAATTGGTATGCACGGCTTTTTGCGGCTCGCGGTATCAGCGCAAAGATCGCTGCGGTGCTCGGCTTTCGTCCATCATTTTTCACGCCGGTCATCGGGCTTGAGCGCGGGCTCACCGATCCCATTACCGACCTCAACATGGGGCAGACCGCGGAGCTGGTCGCACATCTGTTTCACATTACCCGGCGACAGGCCGACGAATACGCCGCGGAAAGCCAGCAGCGGCTCGCGACCGCGCAGAAGAACGGCTATTTTGCCGGCGAAATCGAGCCGGCCTTCGCGCGCAACGGCACCGCCTTCGACTTTGACGACGGCGTGCGGCCGGACAGCACCGCCGACGGCCTGGCCAAGCTCAAGCCTGCATTTGAGCGGCCGTGGGGCAAAGTCACGGCAGGCAACAGTTCGCAAATTACCGATGGCGCGTCCTGGGTCATCCTCGCGTCGGAAGACGCGGTGAAGGAGCACAAGCTCACACCCAAAGCGGTGATCGTCGATAGCGAATGGTCGGCGCTCGATCCATCCGTCATGGGCCTTGGCCCGGTCTATTGCTCGACCGCGATTCTCAAAACGGCATCAGCTTGCGCTCGGCGACATCGAGCTTTGGGAGCTGAATGAAGCTTTTGCCGCGCAAGTGCTCGGTTGCCTGGCGGCGTGGGACGACGCCGAATTCTGCCGCGACGCGCTTGGGCTCGATGCCCCGGCCGGGCGCATCGCGCGTGATCGGCTCAACGTCGACGGCGGCGCAATCGGCGTCGGCCATCCGGTCGGGGCGAGCGGCAATCGCATCGTGCTGCATCTCGTCAACGCCATGAAGCGGCTCGGCTACAAGCGCGGCATCGCCACCGAATGTATCGGCGGTGGCCAAGGCGGCGCCATGCTGATCGAAGCGGTTTGAGGGGCGGCGCATGAGCAAAACGCACGCCGCCAAGCCCGCGCTGGCGATCCTGGGCAAGCGCGACCTCGAGCTCGGTCCGTTCGCGATCGACGAAGCGCCGCAGGACGCTGGCCCGTGGACGCATTGGCGAATGCGGACCGACGAGGACGGCATCGTCTGGCTGTTATTCGATAAGAAGGGCGCCAGCGCGAACACCTTGTCGGAAGAGGTGCTGATCGAGCTCGACGCTGTCCTGGAAAAGCTCGAACGCGACCGGCCGCGCGGCCTGGTCATCCGCTCCGCCAAGCCAGGGGGCTTTATCGCCGGTGCCGATATCGCCCAGTTTCGCGGCGTCACCGATACGGCGCAAATCGAAGCGCTGTTGACGCGCGGCCACGCGGTTCTCGATCGCCTCGATCGCCTGCCGCTCCCGACCATTGCGGTGATTCATGGCTACTGCCTTGGCGGCGGGCTCGAGGTGGCGCTCGCCTGCGACCACAGGCTCGCCATCGACGGCGCGAGCTTCGGCTTCCCCGAAGTGCAGCTTGGTCTGCATCCGGGACTTGGCGGTACCGTGCGGCTGACGCGCCTGATCAATCCGGTCCAAGCCATGACGATGATGTTGACTGGCAGGACCGAACGCGCGCGCCAGGCAAAGCGGTCCGGTCTGGTCGATGCCGTCACGCAGGAACGCCACGTCCGAGCCGCGGTGAAGTCCGCGATCTCTGGCGACTGGAAACCGGCCAAACAGGGCCTCGTCGGCCGGCTTATGAACGCCAGCCCGGCACGCGGCCTTCTTGCCTCGCGCATGCGCAGCGAAGCCGCCAAGAAGGCGCCGGCCGATCACTATCCCGCACCTTATGCACTGATCGATCTGTGGGTCGCGCATGGCGGCGATCCTGAGGCCATGCAGAAGGCGGAGATTTCGTCGTTCGCCAAAATGCTGGTCACCGATACTGCGCAAAATCTCGTGCGCGTCTTCTTCCTGCGCGAGAATCTCAAGAATCTCGCCGATGGCACATGGAAGGGGCGGCGCGTGCATGTGATCGGTGCCGGCGCCATGGGCGGCGACATCGCGGCTTGGTGCGCGTGGCATGGTTTTGTCGTCAGCCTCGGCGATACCAAACCAGAGCCGATCGCCGGTGCGGTCAAACGCGCCGCCGACCTTTATGGAAAAATCGGCCGCGACAATCGCCGCCGGGTCCGCGACGCGCTCGACCGGCTGATCCCCGATCTCAACGGCGAAGGAGTAGCGACGGCGGATCTGATCATCGAGGCCGTACCGGAAGTTCTCGATCTCAAACGGAAGATTTTCGCCGCGATCGAGCCGAAGATGAAGTCGGACGCCATTCTCGCCACCAATACATCGAGCATCCCGCTCGAAAAACTGCGCGAGGGATTGCCGCGGCCGGAGCGGCTCGTCGGCATTCATTTCTTCAATCCGGTATCTCGCATGCAACTCGTCGAAGTCGTGAGCCACGACCAGGTCGCCGCCGATGTCCTTGCCGATGCGCGCGCCTTCCTCGGCCGGATCGACCGCCTGCCGGCGCCGGTCAAAAGCGCGCCGGGATTTTTGGTCAATCGCGCGCTGACGCCGTATCTGCTCGAGGCGTTGATCATGCTCGACGCCGGCATGAAAAAGGAAACCATCGACAAGGCGGCGGAGAAATTCGGCATGCCGATGGGGCCGATCGAGTTGGCCGACGAGGTCGGACTCGATATTTGCCTGCACGTTGCCGAGATGCTGCGGGGCAGCCTCAACCGCGAGATGCCGGATGCGCCGCAATGGCTCAAGGACAAGGTCGCGAGGGGCGAACTCGGCAAGAAGACCGGCAAGGGTCTCTACGACTGGAAGGATGGCCACGCCGTTAAATCGCAGGACGCCGCCGTGCCGCCTGCCGATACGATCGACCGGCTGATCCTGCCGATGCTGGACGTCTGCGTGACCTGCCTGCGCGAGGGCATCGTTGCGGACGAGAAAATCATCGACGGCGCCATGATCTTCGCGACCGGTTTTGCGCCGTTTCGCGGCGGACCGATGCATTATGCGCGAACGCGTGGCGCCGCCGACGTGCGCGACACGCTCAAACGTCTCACCGAGACTTATGGACCGCGGTTCCAGCCCGATCCGGGGTGGGACACGTTCTGATGGATCGTTCGGGAGGCGGTCCGGCGATCTACGACGATCCGGCGCGCCTCGCCGATGCGATCGTCGAGAAAGTCGGCAAGACCATTGTGCTTGCGCTGCCGCTCGGTCTCGGCAAGGCCAATCACATTGTCAATGCGATCTATGCGAGAGCCGCGGCGGACCCATCGATCCGCCTGACTATTTTCACCGCGCTGACGTTGGAAGCGCCGCGCGTCAAAAGCGTGTTGGAGCACCGTTTTTTTGATCCGGTTGCGCAGCACGTCTTTGCCGGCTATCCGGCGCTCGATTATGCGGCGGCGATCCGCGCCGGAAAGGTGCCGCCGAACGTCGAAATCAACGAGTTCTTCTTCGTGGCCGGCCGATGGCTCGGCTCGCCCTATGCCCAGCAACACTACATTTGCGCCAACTATACCCATGCGCTGCGCTACGTGCTCGATCGCGGCGTCAATGTCGTTGGGCAATTGGTGGCGCGGCGCGCCGGAGAGTCCCATCCCTACAGTTTGAGCTGCAATCCCGACTTGACGTTGGACCTTCTGGCGCTGCGCCGTGCTGGCCGGACCGACTTCCTGTTCGCCGGGCAGACCAATTCGGAACTGCCGTTCATGCCCGGCGATGCGGCGATTGCCGCCGACGAGTTCGATTATCTGCTCGATAGTCCGGCGACGGATTTTCCGCTCTTCGCGCCGCCACGCGAACCGATTTCGCTCGTGGACTACGCTGCCGGATTGCACGCGGCGAGCATCGTGCCCGATGGCGGCACGCTGCAGATCGGTATCGGATCGCTCGGCGATGCGGTCGCGCATGCCCTGATCCTGCGCCAACGCAGCAACGGCGAGTATTGCAAGCTGCTTGCGTGTCTGGGCTATGACCCCGCGCGCGACACCGCCGTCCACGCCGAGCCTTTCGAGGTTGGGCTCTATGGTTGCTCGGAAATGTTCGTCGAGGGATTGCTCGATCTATTTCGGGCCGGGATACTCAAGCGCGAGGTCGACGGCGTGGTGTTGCATGCGGGGTTCTTTCTCGGCTCGCGCGCCTTCAATCGCGCACTCCGGGAGATGCCGCGCGAGGTCGCGCAAAAATTCGGCATGACATCAATTTCCTTCGTCAACGAGCTTTATCATGACGAAGACGCCAAGCGGCGCGCGCGGGTCAACGCCCGCTTCCTCAACGACACGATGATGGCGACGGTGCTTGGCGACGTCATCTCCGACGGCCTTGACGATGGCCGCATCGTCAGCGGAGTGGGCGGCCAGTATAATTTCATCGCCCAGGGCTTTGCGCTCGAAGGGGCGCGTTCCGCGATCATGCTGCATGCGGCGAGGACGGCGAAGGGCAAAACGCAGTCCAACATCCGCTGGCGCTACGGCCACACGACGATCCCGCGCCACCTGCGCGACATGATCGTCACCGAATACGGCATTGCCGACATTCGCGGCAAAAGCGACCGCGACGTCATTGCCGCAATGCTGGCGATCACTGATTCCCGCTTTCAGGACGAATTGCTGCGCCAAGCCAAGGATGCGGGCAAAATCGAGCGGTCCTTCGAACTGCCAAAGTCGGTGCGCGACAATACTCCCGATGCGATCGAACGCGCCCTGCGGCCGGCGGCGCAGGCGGGTTTGCTGCCGCTGTTTCCTTTCGGCTCCGATTTCAGCAAAGTCGAGCAACGCCTCATTCCGGCGTTGCGAGACCTACAATCGGCATCGCCGGTGCAACTCGCGCTCACGGCGATGCGTGGTTTGCGTTCCGGCGGCGGGAACGCCGACTGCCTCGATCGGCTCGGTTTGGCGCGGCCCAAAAGCCTGTCGGAATGGCTTTACGCCGCTTTGGTGCGCGGCGCATTGCGGGATTCCGAACGCGATTTCACTGCGCTTTGATGCCCGCCGCCTTGATGATGGGCCACCACTTTTCGATTTCGGCCTTCTGAAACGCCGCGAGCGCTTGCGGCGTCTGCTGGTCGCGCGGCGGAATTTCCATTCCGAGCTTGATCAGCCGCGCCCGGAAATCAGGATTGGCGAGCGCGTTGACGATTGCACCATCGAGTTTGTCGATGACGTTCTTGGGCGTGCCGTGCGGCGCCCAGACGCCGTTCCACAGCGAAATGTACAGTCCGGGCACGCCGGCTTCGTCGGCGGAGGGAATATCGGGCGCAGCACCGATGCGCGTCTTGCTCGTGACCGCATAGGCCTTGACCTGGCCGTCCCTGACATGCGGCAGCGCGTCGGTGGCAAGGTCGAACATCATGTCGATGCGTCCCCCCAGCAGGTCCTGCATCGCCGGCGCACCGCCGCGGTAGGGCACGAGTTGAAAGCGTGTTCCGGTTTTTTGCTGGAAGAAGATGCTGGCGACGTGCGTGGCGCTGCCGACGCCCGCATTCCCTGACGTCGCCTTGTCGGGGTTTTCCTTCAGCCAGGCAATCAGCTCCTGCAGATTATTCGCCGGCATGGATTTCCGGGCGATCACGAGGACGGGCTGGGTCACGACCAGCGATACCGGCTCGAAGTCCTTGACGACGTCATAGGGCAGTGCGTAAGCGACCGCATTGACGACATGCGTCGTCCAGTTGCCGAGGATGAGCGAGTAGCCGTCGGGAGTCGCATGAGCGACGGTGCCGGTGCCGATGCTGCCAGCCGCGCCGGTGATGTTGTCGACGATCACGTTTTGACCGAGAGACGCGCTCATGCGCTCGGCCAGCATCCGCGCCAGGACATCGCCCGGACCACCCGCCGCGAACGGCATGTCCATCGTGATCGGGTGCGTCGGATAGCCTTCCGCCGCCGCTTTGCCGACGCGCCCGATAGCGCCGATTGCAGCAAGCGACGCCAGCAAAGCTCTCCGTGTGTGCATGGCACATTTCCTCCACTTCAAATGTCATTGTCCGTTGCCGGTCAGTTGCCGGACGGTTGGCGTCAAGCTTAGCTTGCAATCCGCGCTCTCACTAGAGTGTGACGGGGCGGGCGGATGAGGCGCAGGGTCGCGCGCCCTTTACAGCCCGATATGTTCGGTCGAATATAGCGAAGCCACGGGAAGTGTGAGCATGACGTATCGTCGACGATGGCTTCTGCGTGCCGGCGCCGCGCTGCTGGTCGCATTTGGCGGAGTCTTTCCGCAAGTCCTGGCCGCGCGCGACATCGTCGATGCGGCGGGGCGCAAGCTCGTCGTCCCCGATCACATCGAGCGTGTGGTCGCCGCGGGTCCCCCGGCGTCGGTCTTGATGAGCATCCTGGCGCCCGACAAGCTTGTCGGCTGGAACCGCGCGCCGCTTCCTGCCGAGTTGCCGTATCTGCCCGCCGTCACCAGAAACCTGCCGGTGATCGGACGATTGACCGGCCGTGGTAATACCGCGAACCTGGAAACGATCATCGGGACCAAGCCGGATCTTATTGTCGATTTCGGCACGATCTCGGACACCTACATCTCGCTCGCGCAACGGACACAACAGCAGACCGGCATACCCTATATGCTGATCGACGGCCGGTTTGCGCAGTCCGTGCCGGCTCTGACGTTGCTCGGTTCAGTGCTCGGTGTCGAGGAGCGGGCAAAGCTGCTGGCGGCCCGCGTGCAGTCGGTCTTCGATCAGGTCGACGCGGTGTTACGAGCAGTTCCGGATACCGGGCGTCCTCGCGTTTATCTGGCGCGGCGCGCCAACGGCTTGGAGACGAGCTACCGGGGTTCGCTCAACACCGAAATCATCGAGCGCGCCGGCGGCGTCAACGTGGTCGATACTGGTCCGTTGCAGGGCGGCCTGGTCAATGTGTCGCTCGAGCAGGTCTTGGCGTGGAATCCGGACACGATCATCACCACGGATGCGACTTTCGCCGAACAGGCCCCGGCGGCAGCCGGATGGCGCGACGTTGATGCCGTCCGCAAGAAACGTGTCTTCTTAAGTCCGCGGTTACCCTACGGCTGGATCGACGAACCGCCCTCGCTCAATCGCATACTGGGGCTGGTTTGGCTCGAGCACGTCTTTTTCCCGCAGCGCTTTTCGGGCGATATGCGCGCGGAAGCCCGCGATTTCTACAAGCTGTTCTACCAAGTCGATTTGTCGGACGCGCAGCTCGATCAGCTTCTTGCCGGAAGCCGAGCGGGACCGTAGCGGTCGTCTGCAGCGGCACGCGCAAACCCGATCGGCCGCCGCCAAATATTTTCCGCGATTTTGGGCGATTGCGTTATCCTGAAAGGACAGGCGATCACCTATGATCCAGGCCACGTTTCGTTACATACAGTGGCTGAATATCGAGCAGCCGAATTGGCGATGACCGAGCCTTTGCCGGACATTCCCGTCGTCGACATTCGTGATGGCGGTCCGCCGCACCACGCACGGCAAAGTGCCGTCCGGGCCCGGGCGCTTCGCGACGCCTGTCTCGAATTTTTCCCGCGCTCCGCATTGCCGCTGGTGCCGACGCTTGATCGGGTTGCGCGGGGCTGGCTCGCGCGTTCACGTTCGCCTTACGTCTCCGAGATCGCCCAGATTGCGGCGTCGCTCGATTTCTCGGGCGTTTGGTTGCTCAATGCCTCCTATCAATGGGGCTGCACCGCGCTGGCCTGCGAAGACGATTGCGCGTCTTGGCTTGTCCGCACGCTGGATTGGCCGTTCACCGGCCTTGGACGCCACGTCGAGGTGGCGCAGATGCGGGGCGCCGCCGGAGATTTCTTCAGCGTCACCTGGCCCGGCTATGTCGGCGTGCTGACCGGGATGGCGCCGCGTCGCTTCGCGGCTTGCGTCAATCAGGCGCCGATGTGGCGCCGCACCCGGCATCGCTGGCTTCGCCCCTGTGACTTCGCTCTGAACGCGATCGGCGTCTGGGCTCGCGTCGGCCATATGCCGCCGGATCAGCTTCTGCGGCAAGTCTTCGAGGCCTGTGAAGACTACGACGCGGCGCGCTGCATGCTGGAAACGACGCCTATTGCGCGGCCGGCGATCTTTACGCTCGTCGGCTGTGCGCCAAACGAACGCTGCGTGATCGAGCGGACCGAAACCGGTTTCGTTACACGGCAGAACGAGACCAGCGCGGCAAACGATTGGGTACCGAACCGGCCGGGATGGGAAGGTCGGATCGGAACGCGGCGGTTCCTGATCAGTTCGTTTGCTGACGCGGCGGGATACAGCCGGGCGCGTCGTGAAGCGCTGGCCAATTTTGCCGGCTCCGTGTCGGCCGGCACGTTCGACTGGGTGCGTGAACCGGTGCTTAATCCCTACACGCGTTTGGCGGTCGCCATGTGCCCGGTCCGCGGCATCTTGCGTGCCGCCGGATATGATCCGGGCGGCGCGGTGTTGCCGGAACCGGTGACGACGATGTGCGAGGTTTCGGCCTTGGCGCAAGCTGCGTAAGGCGCGCGCCGAGAGATGGGTATGCCGAGACATGGGTATTATGGCGCATTGGAAGACATCTGGGGGGGGGGGGGGGGGGGGGGGGGGGGGGGGGGGGGGGGGGGGGGGGGGGGGGGGGGGGGGGGGGGGGGGGGGGGGGGGGGGGGGGGGGGGGGGGGGGGGTGTGGGGGGGGGGGGGGGGGGGGGGGGGGGGGGGGGGGGGGGGGGGGGGGGGGGGGGGGGGGGGGGGGGTGGGTTGGTGGGGGGGGGGGGGGGGGGGGGGGGTGGGGGGGGGGGGGGGTGGTGTGTTGTGGTGGGGGGGGGGGGGGGGGGGGGGGGGGGGGGGGGGGGGTGGGGGGGGGGGGGGGGTTTTTTTGTGGGGGGGGGGGGGGGGGGGGGGGGGGGGGGGGGGGGGGGGGGGGGGGGGGGGGGGGGGGGGGGGGGGGGGGGGGGGGTGTGGGGGGGGGGGGGGGGGGGGGGGGGGGGGGGGGGGGGGGGGGGGGGGGGGGGGGGGGGGGGGGGGTTGGGGGGTGTGGGGGGGGGGGGGGGGGGGGGGGGGGGGGGGGGGGGGGGGGGGGGGGGGGGATGGGGGGGTGGGGGGGGGGGGGGGGGGGGGGGGTTGGCGTGGATTTTGAGTAAAAAATTATATAAAATATAATGCTCGCGGTCACATTCGGCGCTGCGGGATAAGCGTATTTTACTGATGCTGAAAAATGGAGCAGGCCATGACAACGAATATGAAGAATACGTCGCTGCTTCGCGTTTCACGCTGGAGCCGATTTGGACAGAGCATCGGAGAGTGGCGGCGCCGCGCGCGTTCGCGCCACGAGCTGATGACACTCAGCGACGCCGGACTGCGCGATATTGGTATCTCGCGCTGCGATCTGGAAAGGGAAGCCAGAAAGCCGTTCTGGATGGTGTAACTACTCGTCGAATTGGGCGCGGCGCCATTTGACCGCCGCGGCGAGGCCTTCTTTCTGGGTCTTCTCGCGAAACTCCGTGCTGACGTCAGTTGTCGCGGCATAGAGCGGCGCAACGACATCGATGCCGGCCTGCATGGCGTTGCGGAAGCCCGCAGCGTCAGCGCCGCGATTGATGGCGAGCTTCGTTGCAGCAAGCGCCTCCGGGGCGATCAGCGCGAGCCGTTTGGCGTATTTCATGGTGGCGGCCGGCAGTTCTTCGGCCGTCACGATCCGATTGATCATGCCGAGATCGAGTGCGGTCGGGGCGTCGATCATCTCGCCGAAATAAAGAAGCTCGCGCGCTTTCTTGTAGCCGATGATCCAGGGCATGACGAAACCAGGCCCGGCCTGCGAGTATCGCGTCTCCGGTTCGCCGAACTTCGCGTCTTCGGCTGCGATCGTCAGGTCGCAGAACATCGTGAGTTCGCATCCTGCGCCGAGCGCGTGACCCTGCACCGAGGCGATCACGGGCTTCTTCATGTACCACGGCTGCAACTCCATGCTCAGACTCACATCGAGTCGCCCGTGATATTTCAGCGCGTCGTGACGCCAGGCTTCGTTGCCGCCACCACCGCCGAGATCGTAGCCGACGCAGAAGCTGCGGCCCGCGCCGCGCAGCACCACGACGCTGGTCGCCGCATCCTCGTCGGCGCGGCGCAGGGCAGCGGAAAGTGCCGCGCGCATGTCCATGTTGAGCGCGTTCAATTTCTGAGGCCGATTGAGGGTCACCAGCCCGACTTTGTCCTCCTTGTCATACAGCACCAGTTCTTCGGCCATCCGCTTTCCTTGTCTTTCTGCAGAGTCCTTGGCGGTCGTGTTAGGAGGCGAGCCACTGCGTGAAGCGCTCTTCGACCGCGGCGATGCGGTCGGCCTCCCAGATATCATTTTCCTTCACCGAAACGGCGAGATTGGCCGGATAGGTCGGAAGCTGCACGGAGATATTCTTCGGGATCAGCGCATAGGCGTCCGGATTGGTCGGGCCGTAATAAAGGCGCGTGTTGAACTCGGCCTGCGGCTTGGCTGCCGAAGTGAACTGAATGAACTCCCACGCGAGCTTGCGGTTCGGAGCGCCCTTGAGCACGCACCACGTGCTTGAGCTTCGCACCGCACCGTTCCACACCACCTCGACAGGAACGCCTTGCTCTTTCAGTTCGGTGCCGCGCGCATTCCAGATCGACATCATGTCGACTTCGCCGTCACGAATGAGCTGCTGCGACTGGTTGCCTTCGCGCCACCACACCTTGATGTACGGCTTGATCTGGTCGAGTTTTTTGAAAGCGCGATCGAAATCGAGCGGATAAAGGCGATCGAGCGGGACGCCGTCGGCGAGCAGCGCAAAGATGCAGGTGCGCGGCGAATCGCTGATGCACAGCGACCGGTTGCCGGGAAAATTCTTGACGTCCCAGAAATCCGCCCAGGATTTTGGGCCGCCATTCGGGAATTTGTCCGCGCGGTAGCAAAGGTTCGTGCCCTGGATGCAGAATGAGACGCCGTGCCCGTCGGCGACGATGGCCTCATCCGGCAGGGTACCCTTTTTGACGATGCTCCAGTCGATCGGATCGGCAAGCCCTTCGCGGCTGCCGCGCAGCCACAGCATGGAGTTGATCGAGGTCATGTCGAACTCGTAACTGCCCGACTGCACCTGCGCTTTGATGCGGGCGTAGGATACCGGCGTCACGGTGCGAATCTCGATACCGGTTGCGGCGGTGAACGGTTGGAAGAAGGCCGCTTGCTGTGCCGCGGTGTAGCTGCCGCCCCAGGAATTGACGTAGAGCGTGCGGGTTTGTGCGATGGTCCGTTCGGTGATGAGGAGCGGACCGAATGCGGCCGTCGCGCCTGCGGCGCGCAGGAATTGCCGGCGTCTGCGGTCGAAATGCCACTTTGCCATGGTCACCTCCTATTGCAGGCTGCGGACGATCTTAGCGCCTTGGAAGAATGTGCGCATCTTCCGGCGCCCAGGCGAGCCGAACCACCGCGCCATGGCGCACGGCCTCGGGCTTCGCGCCGGCGATACGGGCGCGCAGCATGAGGCCACGGGCGTTGCCGATGGCAAGGACGGAGTCGCCGTAATTGATGATGTCGTCGACCGTCATCTCGAACGTGTTGGCGCCGTTCAACGTGTCCCGCGTTTCATCGCTCCGGCATAGCCGGAGCCGCTCGGGCCGGATCATGACATCGACGTCGCCCGCCGGCGCGCCCTTGCACGCGATGCGCATGACACCGAGCTTGGCAAGCTCGACCATGTCCGGTCGCGCGGGATCGATCTTTCCGGCCAGAAAGTTGCTGTCGCCGATGAACTCGCCGACGAAACGGTTGGCCGGCCGATGATAGACGTCGAGCGGCGCGCCGACCTGGACAATCTTGCCGTTGCTGAACACCGCGACACGGTCGGACATCGTCATGGCCTCAGTCTGATCGTGGGTGACATAGATCATGGTGATGCCGAGTTCGCGGTGGATGCGTTTGATCTCGACTTGCATTTGCTCGCGCAAATTCTTGTCGAGCGCGCCCAGTGGTTCGTCGAGCAGCAACACGTCGGGATTGAAGACGAGACCGCGCGCGAGCGCGACGCGCTGCTGCTGGCCGCCCGATAGTTCGCGCGGATAACGGCCGGCGAACGAACTCAAGCCCACCAGCGCCAGCATCTTCTCTGCGCGCTCTTTGTTGTTCTTTTTCGGAAAGCGCCGCATTCGCAGCGGGAAGATCACATTATTCAATGCCGTCATATGCGGAAATAGCGCGTAGTTCTGAAACACCATACCGATGTTGCGTTGATAAGGCTTGCTAAGCGTCAGATCGTGTCCGCCAAGCTCGATGGCGCCGTCCGTTGGGGTTTCGAACCCGGCGATCATCATCAGCGTGGTGGTCTTGCCCGAGCCGCTCGGGCCCAGGAAGGTGATGAACTCGCCGCGCGCGATGTCGATCGAAATGTCGTCGACGGCATTGCTCTTGCCGTCGTACGATTTGACGACGTTGCGCAGGCAGAGGTAGCCCGTCATTTTCTCGCGTCCGGCCTCGCGACAATGAGCGCATCGACGACGATCACGCCGCGCCCCTGCGGCAGCACCTTGATCGGATTAAGATCGATCTCCGCAATGTGGTCGGCGTTGTGCGAAGCGAAATCGCCGAGCGCATAGAGGCAGGCGGCGAGGCTCTTCACGTCGGCCGCTTCACCGCCGCGAACGGCGCCGAGCAGTGCGGCGCCGCGCGTCTCGGCGATCATGGCCTCGGCGTCGCCGTCGCGCAGCGGCAGCATGCGCAACGCAAAATCCCGCATCACCTCGATGGCGATCCCGCCCATGCCGAACGCCAGCGAGAGACCGAAGTCCGGATCGCGCGAGACGCCGGCAAAAACCTCGACGCCACCGGGAACGAATTCCTGGACCAGGAACGCCAAGTCGGCCGGACGCGGCTCGAGCTTGCCGAGGCGCGCCGACAATCTCGCAAAGGCATTCGCCAGATCGTCCTCGTTCTTGAGATTTACGGCGACCACGCCGAGCTCGGTCTTGTGCGCGATGGCGTCGGATACGGCTTTCAGCACCACCGGATAGCCGAGCGACTTGTGCGGCCTTCGCCGCATCCGCCAGCGTTTCCACGCGATGCTCGCGCGTAATCGGGATGCCGTAGGCGGCGAGGAGCTTTTTGGAGTCGAATTCGTTGATCGTGCGCGGGCTGCCCTTGAGCTGATCGGCGAGGCGGCCCTGCGTTTGCGCAGCGCTCTCGCGGACCGGCTTTGATCCGATCGCCCAGCGGCCGATGCGATCGAGCGCAGCGAGGCCCTGGCGCGTCCCGCCGATCACGACCAGCCCCTCCTGCCGCATGGCATCGATCTGCTTGCGGTTCATGACGCCCGACCGGGTGCTGAGCAGATAATACGGCTTGGTGCTTTTGCTCGCGGCGGTGCTCAGCATCGCTACGTTTTCGAGCACGCGGCCGGGATGGCCGATGATCGGGTCGTTCGACGTATCGCTGCAATAACAGATGGAATCGATGCGCTCGCTTTGGTCGACCACAGACATCGCGTGCGGCAGGTTGACGGCGTAGTTGCCGTTGCCCCAGGCGTCGAACGGATTGCCGTCGCCGGTGATGCGGCCGATGACGCGTTCGGCTTCGGCGCGTTCGGCCGCGGACAGCGGCGGCAGGTCGAGGCCTGCCACCGTCGCATTGTCGAGGATGAGTTCTGCCAGGCCGCCCGAGCCGGTGATGACGGAGATGCCGCGCCCCTTCGGCCAGCGCTTGCCCTGGCAAACCGCGAGGACCTCGGTCATCTCGTCGAGGTCGTTGACTTCGATGGCGCGGTGGGCGCGGAGCAATTCGGAAAACACCCGCGACGATCCGGCCAAGCCGCCGGTATGGCTGGTAATGGCGCGTTGCGTGCGCTCGGTGCGCCCGACTTTGATCACGACGACCGGCTTGCCGGCATCGGCGGCGCGATCAAGGGCCGCGACATAGCGCTCGGGTTCGCGCACGGTTTCGGTGAACGTCGCAATCACTTTGGTATTAGGGTCGTCGATCAGATATTCGAGATAATCGACGGTCCGGGTCACCGCCTCGTTGCCGGCGGAAACCGACAAGCTGACGCCGAAACGGCGCAAGTCGGACAATAGGCCGATGCAGACCGAGCCGCTCTGCGAGATGATGCCGACATTGCCGACGATCGCCGCGGGATCCATGATGTTTTGCTTGTAGGTGGTCACGCGTTCGGGCGGATTGAGGATGCCCATGCAATTCGGTCCGCAGACCGGCATGCCGGCTTCACGCGCCATGCCGGCGATTTCTTCCTGCAGCTTGGCGCCGTCGGCGCCCAATTCGGCAAAGCCGCTGTCGTAGATGATGGCGGCGCGCGCGCCGCGCTGAACCGCGAGCCGCATCTGTTCGGGAATGAGCGGATTGCGGATGCTGAACACGACGATGTCGGGAGCTTCCGGCAAATCGGTGAGGCTCGGATAGCATTTGATGTTGAGCACCGTCGGATATTTCGGATTCACCGGATAGATCGGTCCGGTGAAGCCGATCGCGCCGAGGGATTCGATGACGGCACGTCCGGGGCCGCCGCGGTCCGTGGCTCCGACGATTGCGACCGAACGCGGATTAACGAGAGGATCAAGTTGCATGGGTCGTCCTTTGGCGAAAAAACAATGAAACAAGCACGCCGACGAGGACCGCGCCGGTCAGGAGCGTCGAGACGACGGCGATAACCGGATCGGATTCGAGGCGGACGCTCTCAAACATTTTCTTCGGCAGTGTCGAAGCATCGCGGCCGGCGATGAAGATCGCAACCACGGCCTCGTTGAACGAGTGCAGAAACGCGAACAGCGCGCCGACCATGATGCCCGGCCGCAGCACTGGAAGCGTGACCCAAACGAACGTCCGCAACGGTCCGGCGCCGGCGCTTGAAGCGGCTCGCTCGAGATTGCGATCGAAGCCCTTGAGCGCGGCGCAGATCACGAGGAAGGCTACCGGGATCGACAGTACGCTGTGCGCCAGGATCATTCCGGTGCGGGTGCCGACCAGATGAATCCGGCTGAGGAAGCCGTAATAGCCGAGTGCGCTGACGACGGCGGGCACGATCAGCGGCAGCATCATCACGAGATTGAACGTGCCCTTGCCGCGAAATTTATAGCGCACGTAGCCGAACGCCGCAGGGAGCGCCACGATCATCGTCAGTGCCATCGAACCGAACGCGATGATGAAGGAATTCGCCGTGGCGGCGAGCCAAGTCTCGCTGTGGAAATATCGCACATAGTAGCCCAGCCAATAGCCGGGCGGCGGAAACTCGAACGAGACCGCGGTCGAAAAAGACATCGGCACGATGATCGCCATCGGGGCGACGAGAAAAATCACCACAATCGTCGCCAGCAAAAGGGGAATGTGCCGCGTCATCGTCATCCCCACAGCCGATCGAGCCCGGCGAAGCGGTTGTAGACGGCGAGCAGCAGCAACGTCGTTGCGAGCAGCACGGTCGCGATTGCGGACGCAAATCCCCACGCCAGCAAATCCTCGATCTGCTGATTGATGAGCTGGGAGATCATCATGTCGCGCGGCGTGCCGAGCAGGATCGGCGTGATGTAGAAGCCGAGGCAGATGGTGAAGACGAGGACGCAGCCGTTCACGACGCCGGGCATGCTGAGCGGCAAGAAAACGTGCCGGAAGGCGGGCAGCGGTCTGGCGCCGAGGCTTTCGGCGGCGCGCAGATACGAGGGATCGATCTTGCGCATCACGCCATAGAGCGCGAGCACCATGTAGGGCAACAGGATGTGGACCATCCCCAAAGTCGAGCTGAACGACGTGAAAAGGATTTGCGGCGGCCGTCCGAGGCCAGCGAACGCGTAGAACGCGCTAAGCGGTCCGCGGTTGCCCAGAATAACGAGCCACGCGTAGGTGCGGACCAGAAAACCGGTCCAGAAACTCAAGCCGACGGCGACCAGAAAGGTCACCGCTATCCAATCGTTGCGCCGCGCCATCACGTAGGCGAGGGGATAGCCGAGGACCAGGCAGGCCAGCGTGACGATGAAGGACACCTTGAAGGTGTTGAGCATCACCGCGGTGTAAAGCGGAACCGTGAATAACCGGCGGTAGTGCTCGAGCGATATTTTGGGGTCGGTGACGCTCAGCAGCAGCACATAGCCGATCGGGATGATGAAAAGGACAAGAAGATAGATCGCCGCGGGCGCGACGAGAAATCCGGCCGTTATCGCTTCGCCGGAGCGGCGACGCGCCGGCGCCGGTCGGGATAAGGGCTCATTCGACTCGCCATCGATGGCGCGAACGATACTGGCGATGGAGCCCCTCCTTCAGCGCATGCGCGTTATTTGCAGATCATCTTGCAAATTATGTAGCATGGCGCAGCATTAGCATAGCCGGGCGATCGAAATCATGCGCGCCGGGGTTGATCGCTCCCGGCTTGCTCGCAAATCGACACTGCGCAAGACGATCCGTGTCTGCGCTCGTTGAAAGGTGAAACGATGAAACCGCCGAAGATGATGTCCCGCCGTGGCGTGTTGCAGTTGGGTGCCGGCGGCGTCCTTGGGGCGCCTGCTCTCATCCGAAGCGCTTCGGCGGAAACCAAGACGGTCTACGTCAATTCCTATGGCGGCGTGTGGGAGACGTCCTGGCGCAAGGCGTTCTTTGATCCGTTTACCGCGCAATCCGGAATTGAGATCAAAACCGTGCCGGGCGTGTCGTTCGCCAAGCTCAAGGCCGAGGTGCAGACCGGCAATTACGAATACGACCAATCCAACCTCGGCGACAGCGAGTACGCCCAGGCCGTCCATGAGGGATTACTCGAAAAGGTCGACAAGGAGGCCGCCAAAACCGAGCAACTGCCGCCGAGCCTGGTTCGCGAATACGGCATCGTCAGCTATTCGCTCGGCACCAACCTCGTCTATCGCAAGGACAAGTTTCCGAACGGCGGACCGCAGAGCTGGGCCGATTTCTGGAACGTCGAAAAATTTCCCGGTCCGCGCTGTCTGTTCGACCGCTCGTTCACGTGCCTTGCGTTTGCACTGCTGGCGGACGGCGTGCCGACCGACAAGCTCTATCCGATGGATATCGACCGCGCCTTTCGCAAGATGGACCAGATCAAGCCGCACATCAAAGTGTGGTGGCGTGACGGCGCGCAATCGCAGCAGCTCATTCGCGACGCTGAAGTCGACATGATCGGGATGTGGAGCGCGCGCGCCATCGATCTGATCGACGACAAGGTGCCGCTCGAACTGGTTTGGAACGGCGCCGAGCTGTATTGGTCGAATCTGATCGTGCCGAAGGGTGATCCCAACGCCAAAGCCGCCTGGCAGTTCGTCAATTTCGTCGCGCAGGCGCAGCCGCAAGCCAATTTCGCGATGCTGCTGCCTTACGGTCCGGCCAATCCGGCTGCGCGGGCGCTGATGCCCGAGGCGCGGCTCAAGCAGACGCCGGCGTGGCCTGGAAACGAAAAGGTCATGTTTCAGCACGACGCCACCTGGCTCGCCCCGCGCCTTGCGGAAATCCGAGAGCGCTGGACCCAGTGGATGACGGGATAAATTGCAGGCGTGCAAAATCGGCTGCCCGCAAACGATCTCGCGCGAAACTGGTTTGCGATTTTGCAGCGCGAAGCTTCGAGGAGGTGGCATCACGCTTCTACTCGCTTTGCGCCTCTGCTCGGAATAGCGCATCGCCATCCCGCGCAACTCGCGTGGAGTGAGTATCGAACTTGACCTGCGTACCGTTCTTCGGTACGCTCTGCCGCTGTGATCAAAAGCTTCGCCGACAAGCGAACGGCAGCGCTGTTTGCTGGCTACGTGGTCAGGGCCCTGCCAAGCCCAATTCAAGGCCGAGCGAGAGCCAAGCTTCTCGCCATCGATCGCGCCTTTCGCAAGATGGACCAGATCAAGCCGCACATCAAAGTGTGGTGGCGTGACGGCGCGCAATCGCAGCAGCTCATTCGCGATGCGGAAGTCGACATGATCGGGATGTGGAGCGCGCGCGCTATCGATCTGATCGACGACAAGGTGCCGCTCGAACTGGTTTGGAACGGCGCCGAGCTGTATTGGTCGAATCTGATCGTGCCGAAGGGTGATCCCAACGCCAAAGCCGCCTGGCAGTTCGTCAATTTCGTCGCGCAGGCGCAGCCGCAAGCCAATTTCGCGATGCTGCTGCCTTACGGTCCGGCCAATCCGGCTGCGCGGGCGCTGATGCCCGAGGCGCGGCTCAAACAGACCCCGGCGTGGCCTGGAAACGAAAAGGTCATGTTTCAGCACGACGCCGCGTGGCTCGCTCCGCGCCTCGCGGAAATCCGAGAACGCTGGACGCAGTGGATGACGGGATAAATTGCAGGTTGTGATGATCGCCGGCTGCGAATGAGCGGCTCGTCTGAAATGTCGCCGCGATTTTCGCCGACGCAGCGCCGCGGAAGCATCGACATCGCCTCGACGGCGATGCCGTTTGCCGCCGAGCGCGACGCCCATCTACAAATCGGGAGTACGGAATGAAGATTGTCGATCTTTCCCACACCATGAGCATCCATACGCCCGGCTGGGTCGGCTATGCCGGCAACAAGATGTACTACGCGCAGAATTTGCAGACGCAGATGATCGTCGCGCAGCGCGTCGAGACGTCGATGCACAGCGGCACGCATTTTGACGGTGCCATGCACGCGACCGACGGGCGCACCGGCGACATGGCGTCGCTGCCGCTCGACTATCTGGTCAGCCATGGCGTCGTCGTCGATCTGGCGCCGCAAGTTTCGGATTGGTCGGCGATCACGCCCGAGATGATCGAGAAATCCGGCGCCGAAATCCGCAGCGGCGATATCCTGATTCTGCACACCGGCTGGCACAGATATTACGAAGGACAAAGCCAGCAGGACCTCGTGCGCTACTTTTGCTACCACCCGGGCCCCACTCTCGAAACGCTCGAATGGATGCTGAAGAAGAAGATCAAATGGTTCGGGATGGATACCGGCTCGTGCGACCATCCGATGAACACGTCGATCCGCAACATGCGGCCCGACATCGCGCGTGAATTCGAAGACGTGAAAGGCAAGAAACCGGCGGATTATTTCGGCACCTTCGAGTACACGCACAAGCGCTCCGGGCGCAAAGTCCGGCAGGACATGTTTCCGTTCCACAATTACGCGTTTCAGGAGGGACTTCTGCACGCGGAGAATCTGGGCGGCGATCTCGAAAGCGTGCTGGGCAAGCGCTGCATCATCGGCGCTTTTCCCTGGCGCTATGAGGGGCTCGAAGCCTGTCCGTGCCGTATTCTCGCGATCTTCGATGCCGGCGATGCGCCGGTCGAAGCGCTCGGGAACGCGGCGCGCGGCATCGTCGGCTAGCCGCAGCACTACCGCGCGTCGTGAAAGATGATGCCGAGCGTGTGGCGGTGGCCTGACCGAATCCGGCTGACGCCGTGGCGCAGATTGACCCGGTAGGTGCCTTTGGTGCCCTGGACCGGCCGGTGATGAACGGCAAATAAAACGGCGTCGCCCTGTGCGAGCGGTACCACCTCGACGCGGCTCTGCATGCGTGGACGTTGCTCGGTCAAAACGAACTCGCCGCCGCTAAAATCCCGGCCGGGTTCGGACAGCAAGACCGTGACCTGGAGAGGAAAGGCCAGATCGCCATAGAGGTCCTGATGCAAACAATTGAAGTCGCCGGGGCCGTATTGCAGGAGCAATGGTGTGGGCCGGACCTGTCCGGCGGCGTGACAGGCCTTTAGATAATCGGCGTGCTGCTTCGGATAACGGGCGCCGACGTTTGTCCGCTCGTTCCAATCGTTGGCGATCGTCACGATGGACGAATAGAGCGCGGTGCGGAGGTCGCCGATCAAGCTCGGCAGCGGATATTTGAAATAGCGATATTCGCCCTTGCCGAAGCCGTGACGCGCCATGTGGACGTGGCTGCGGAAGTATTCCTCGCATGAATAGAGCGAGGCGATGTCCTTGCTTTCATACGGCGTCAATAGCTTTTCCAAAACGGCGCAGCCGAAGGCGTTCAGATCGGCGGCAATCCTGCTCCAATCATAATCGCCGACGCGGCTTTGCACGGTCTTCGAGTCGGCCACGGCAAGGTTGGTGTTGGCGTTCATAGTGGGCGACACCGTTTACAGGGCCGAAATCCAGCGCGCTTGGCATCTTCGGATGTGTCGAAAAACACCACGTTCTCCGGCCTGGGACGGCGCGACGGACAGGCGGGTCGGCAATATACGCCGGTGGTTCGGACCGCGTAGAGGAACGTTCCATCAAGGTGCGCATCGCGATTGGTAACCGCCGTCCAGCGCGCGTCGGTTTCAGATTGAAACAACGGCTCTGGATTTGCGTTTGCAGACTTTCGGGTTGATTGAGCCATGAAACCTCGCCTCATCAAATGTGTGGGCCAAAATCGTAGTATGATGATGGCCGAGGAACCCACCCGAATCCTGCTCGCGCGATTCAGGACTTTTTGATGATAGACGGCTTGGCGCGTTTCACACATCGGCTGGATTTCCGGAGCTTGCGATGAGCAACCCGGCCGGCACCGGTGCGGTCAGGGTTTCGTCGTTCGCCGCGCCGTTCCGCTATCCGGTATTCGCCGTCATCTGGACGGCGACGCTCGTCTCCAATATCGGCGGTTGGATGTACAGCGCGGCTTCAGGTTGGCTGATGACCAGCCTGAACCCTGACCCCTTGATCGTCGCGCTGGTGCAGGCGGCGAGCACGCTGCCGATTTGTCTGTTCGCGATCCCGGCCGGCGCGCTCGCGGACATTTTCGACAAGCGCAAATTTCTGATCGTGGTCGAAAGTCTGACGACGGCCGTATCCGCGGTTTATGCGGCGATGGTGGGATTTGGCTTGGCCACGCCCGGCAATCTGCTGTTGTTTACGTTCCTCATCGGCGCCGCGGGAGCATTGACCGTCCCGGCGTGGCAATCCGTCGTGCCGCAACTTGTTCCCAAGGATGATCTGCCGACGGCCATCGCCGCCAACAGCGTCGGCGTGAACGTTTCGCGCGCGATCGGGCCCGCGCTCGGCGGCGTGACGATATCGGGTTTCGGTATCGTCGCGCCGTTTTGGATCAACGCCATCTCCAATCTCGGCATCGTCGGCGCGTTGCTGTGGTGGCGGGAGTCGAAGGACGCGAGCACGCAACTGCCCGCTGAACGTTTCGGCCAAGCGGTCGTGGCCGGTCTGCGCTATGCGCGACATAATCTGCATCTACGCGCGACGCTGATGCGTGCTAGCGGATTCTTTCTGTTTGCCAGCGCCTATTGGGCGCTGCTGCCGTTGGTCGCCCGCGTGCAGATCGCGGGCGGACCCGGTCTCTACGGCATCCTGCTCGGCGTCATCGGTGTTGGCGCGGTGGGCGGCGCATTCTTCCTGCCTTGGTTGAAGCCAAGGCTGGGTCCGGATCGGCTGATGGCGCTTGGAGCGCTCGGCCAAGCTCTAGCCATGGTGCTTTACGGTCTCGCCCGGGAGCCGGTGACGGCGCTCGTCGCGAGCGTGATTGCCGGGGCATCGTGGATCGCAGCTTTGGCGACTCTCACCGTGTCGGCACAGGTGGCGCTGCCCGATTGGGTGAGGGCGCGCGGGCTTGCGCTGTATACGACAGTGTTTTTCGGCTGCCTGACGCTCGGCAGTACGGTTTGGGGCGAGGTTGCCGCTTTCGTCGGACTGCCTGCCGCGCACTTTCTTGCCGCCGCAGGCGCGTTCGTCGCCATTCCGCTGACGTGGCGCTGGAAACTGCAGACCGCAGCGAACGTCGACCTGACGCCCTCTATGCACTGGCCGACCCCGCTCACGGTTCAAGACATCGAGCACGACCGCGGGCCCGTGCTGGTCACGGTCGAATATCGCATTCGCCCGCAGGATCGGTCTGCGTTCCTGGAAGTCCTCAACAAACTCGGCCATGAGCGGCGGCGCGATGGCGCTTATCGCTGGGGCGTGTTCGAAGACGCCGCGGAGGAGGGGCGTATCGTCGAGGCGTTTCTGTTGGAATCCTGGTTGGAGCACCTGCGCCAACACGAGCGGGTCACCAACGCCGATCGTCTGGTGCAGGAAGCCGTGCAGCGATTCCAGTTGTCGGGCGAGCCAAAAGTCACGCACTTGATCGCCGCAGAATTGTAGCGATCAGAATTCCCGCAGCGTGTCGCGCAGGTGGGATTGAGTGTATTCCGTGCGCACCAGTCCGCGCCGCTGCAGCGCTGGAATCAGTGCCTCGGTGATTTCGGCCGTATAGCGGCGGCTGTTGTTGCGAAAAGGGCTCTTGATCAGGAAGCCGTCGCCGCCGACTTCTTCCATCGCGTCGCCCATTTTCTTGGCGACGGCATCCGGCGTGCCGACCAGCTCGATTGACGAACTGGTGCCGCCGTCGGCCACCAGCTGGCGCAAGGTTTTTCCGCTGCCGAATTGCTGAAATTTGTCGAGCGAGCCCTGTTCGCCGTTGGTCGTTAGTTTCCCGGGAAGCGGCTTGTCCAGTTCGTATTTCGAGAAATCGACATCGGTGAACGACCCATACTTGGCCAAGGCATGTTCGATGAAGGCGGGCGATGTCACCAGTTTATTGAACTTGTTGCGGGCGTCTTCATCCGTCTCGCCCAGCAGCGGCGCCGCAAGGAACAAAACCTTGATGTCGTCCGGGTTGCGGCCCATGGCGGCAGCTTTGGCGCGGACGTCGTCGCGATAAGCCTTCATGCCAGGGATGCCGTTCGCCACTGCGATGATCGAGTCGGCATGTTTGGCGGCAAACGCGCGTCCGGTCGGCGAGCCTCCGGCCTGCACATAGGTCGGACGGCCTTGCGGGCACGGCACAGTATTCAGCGGGCCGCGGCATTTGAAGTATTTGCCCTCAAAATTTATCGGGCGCACCTTGGTGTAGTCGGCGTAGGTGTCGGTCTCACGATCCAGCACCACCGCATCCTGGTCCCAGGACGCGAACAGCTGGTTCACCACGTCCATGTATTCGTGAGCCATTTCATAGCGCAACTCGCGCGGCGGCAACTTGTCCAGGCCGAAATTCTGCGCCGCCGTGTCTTCGCCGCTGGTGACGATATTCCAGCCGAAGCGGCCTTCGGCAATATTGTCGATCGTCGCGCACAGACGGGCCAACAGGAATGGGGGATAAGCCATCGTGGAGAGCGTTGAGACGATGCCCATTCTGGTGGTCGAGGCTGCGATCAGAGCGGCCAGCGGAGCCGGGTCGTGCTTGGGGACCATGATGGCCTTTTTCAGGTACATCTCGGTGCTGTGACCGTAAGCGTCGGACAGCATCAAGGTATCTTCCAGCATCAGGTAATCAAAACAGGCCCGCTCCAGCGCACGTGCCATTTCGACATAGTATTTTCCGTTCCACGGATTGCCGCCGCCCGCCGCAAAGGGGTCGTTCCACTCGTCGACGGTGAAGTTGGTAAACCATCCCAGGTGAAACTTTTTTGGCACGAGCGTTTCCCCTTCGGTAGCGGCGACCCCTCAAAGGCCAGAAGAGCTGAAAAGCAAATCGTGTGCCACGGATTGGCCCGACCGACAGGCGCTTATCGAAGGTCGCGCTCCCTCAAGAGCGCGGCGATTTTGCGCGATCCGCCATCAAAAGGTCGCGCAGGCGCTGAGGCGTGACGGGGAGCTGCGTCACGGCGCCGGGCACGCCGAGCGCGTCATCGATCGCGGCGGCGATGGCGGCCCCGACCGCGTTGGCGCCGCCTTCACCGGCGCCCTTGAGGCCGAGTGCGTTGAGCGGACTTGGCGCGTCTTCGGTGATCAGCGCGTCGATTGACGGCACCTCACGCGACGTCGGCATGACATAGTCGGCGAAGGTCACGCTGAGCGGCTCGCCGCGCGCGTCATAGAGAAATTCTTCCAAAAGCGCGCCGCCAAGTCCCTGCGCGACTCCACCCGCGATCTGCCCTTCGACCAGCATCGGGTTGACGGCCTTGCCGATATCGTAGGCGACCAAATAGCGCTCAATGGTAACACCGCCGGTGTCGCGGTCGATCCGCGCTACGGCAATGTGGACGCCATACGGATAGGTCATGTGGTGCGATTTAAACCAGCCTTCGGCGGCAAGTCCCGGCAGCGCATCGCCGAGAAGCTTTGAGGCCGGCGCCAGCGCGTGCGCTACCTCGCCCAAGGTGACCGAAGGCCCCTGAGCTGATTTCCGGCTCACGACTTTGCCGTCGATGACGTCGAGCGCGTCCGGACTTGTCTGCAGAAGCGCCGCCGCTGCCGCAATCGCCTTGTCACGGAGTTTTGTTGCCGCGATACGCGTCGCTTCCCCGGTCATTACCGTTACGCGCGATGCGAACGCGCCCATGCCGAAAGCGATGCGATCGGTTTGTCCGTGCACCACGCGAACGCGCCGGTAATCGACGCCGAGCGCGTCGGCACAGATCTGTGCGATGACCGTTTCGACGCCTTGACCGACCGAGGCTGCGCCCGTCACGACCTCGACGGCGCCGCTGGTATCGATCGTCACGCGCACGCCGTCGTAAGGCCCCAGCCCGCTCTTTTCAACGAACATGGCGAGGCCCAGCGCCGACCGCTTCGCCGCTCTCACGGCGGCGGCGCAAATCTTTCTGCAGTTCATCCCAGCCGATGGCCGCCAGCGCCTTGTCGAGGAGGCCGGCGTAATCGCCGGAATCGTACGTGAGCTCGGTGCCAAGCGTATCGAGCCCGCGCGCAAACGGCATCTCGGCTTTGCTGATGAGATTGCGCCGCCGCACTTCGATCGGATCGATACGCAATCGTGCAGCGACGGCATCCATCAGCCGCTCGCGTACAAACGTGCTTTCGAAACGGCCGGGCGCCCGATAGGTGCCGCACGGTGTTTTGTTGGTCAGGCGTATCCGGCCAACCATACGGTAGGCGCCGAGACGATAGGGACCCGGCAGCATGGCGGCGGCGAGATCGGGCACTGTCGCCGCGTGCGTGCGCACGTAGGCGCCTTGATCGTGAAAGAATTCGCCATCGATCGCGAGCAGGCGGCCTTCGTTGTCGACCGCGGCGCGGACGTGGAATTGCTGCTGACGCGAATGATTTGCCGCGATCAGATGTTCGCGCCGATCTTCGATCCATTTGACCGGACGGCCCAGCCGCAACGCCGCGACACAGACGAGAACATCTTCGGGATAAAGCTCGCCGCGCACGCCGAAGCCGCCGCCGACGTGGCCCTCATGGAGCTGGATGGTGGAGGGATCGCGGGAGAGCCAGCGCGCGAGGCTGTCGCGATTCCAATGGGGCACTTTCGCTGCGCCGTGAAGCTCGAGGATGCCGCGCATCTCTCGGGCGATCGCGCCTCGGGTTTCCAGCGGCACGCCGCTGTGGCGGCCAATCGCGAGATCGAGCGTGACGACGGCGTGCGCCGAGGCAAAAGCCTGCGCGACGTTGCCGTAGCCTTTGTTCACGCACGCCACTTCGGTCGAATGGCCGGCGTCGAACTCGCCAGGCGATGCGTCCGCACCAAGCACGACAGGCGATTCGTCGATGTCGACGGTCACGAGGTCAGCGGCATCTTCGGCTCGATAGGGGTCCGTGGCGAACACCACCGCGACAGGCTCGCCGACATAACGCACGCGGTCTTTGGCGAGGATCGGCTGGCGATAGGGATCGAGTCCTTCTATGCGCGTGAGGCGGAAATCGATCGATGGGATGTCGGCAACGTCTGCCGCCGTCCAGACCGCGGCAATGCCCGGCATGTTGCGTGCCGCACTCGTATCGATCGAGAGGATGCGGCCATGTGCGAACGCGGAACGAACCACCCGCATGTGCAGCTGATGCGGGAACGAAACGTCGCCCGCGAAGCAGCCCGCACCGGTGACGAGCGGCCGATCTTCGAGACGCGGAACCGAACGGCCGACGAAGGACATTGTGGCTACGCCGATCTCTGCACTGGCGTCATCACATGATTCATGCGCGGTTGCGGCGGGCCTTTTGATTATTTCCAGCCAAGCCGCTCAAGAATCCCGCGGCCCATGATCCACTCCTTGTCGTCCTTCGACAAAAAGTCGAGCTCCTCGGTGAAATGCGTGACGCGCTGCTTGTAGGTGACCTTTTTCAAGGAATGCGTCAGGTCGGTGCCCCAATAGCAGCGCCGCGGTCCGAAGGCGTCGAACAGCCGGCGAATTGGTTCATTCATATCGCGGAACGGATAGGACTCGGATGAATAGAACGGCGTCGTGGAAAGCTTCACCGATACGTTGGGATATTTGGCGAGCGCCGCGGTCTCCCCGATCGCCGACGTTATCTGCTTGGCCTTCACGATCTCTTGCGTCAGGCCGAGATGGTCGGCGATGAGCGTGAGCTGCGGATGGCGTTCGGCGACGCGACCGAGTTGCGGCATCGGTGCGTTGAAAAACATGATCGGGATGCCGAATTTCTCCGCTGCCGGCCAAAACCAATCTATCGTGCCGTCGGCGAGCCAATTGATTTGCGGACCGTGAAACGTCAGCCTGATGCCGAGCATGCCCGGCTGCTTCTTCCAGTCCGGCAATAGCGCCGCCGATTTTGGATCCCCCAGCCGAATTCGACCCATGACGGCAAAGCGTTTGGGAAATTTGGCAGCGGCTTCCAGCGCATAGTCGTTGCGATCGCCTTCCCAGGACGGCGGCACGATGACGGCGCGATCGACACCGGCCTCATCCATCATCGGCAGCAGATTTTCTACCAGAAAGGGCTCTGGCAGTTGGGCGACCCGGCCCGGGACCCACGGCCGGTCCGGAGCTTCGGCTTTCCATAGATGAACCTGGGCATCGACAATCATGGGCGCCTCCCGCTTTCGAATTCAGTTTGCCGCCTGCAGCTTCATGCGGCAATGCCTCTCGATTTCAGCCGCCGAAGCGCAAGCGTTCATGCGTCAAATGCGCCGCATGGGAAGGGACCACGCCAGCCAGGTCCCGAAACTCGTGAATATGGCGATGGTGACGAAGGCGGCGCGAAAGGCATTGCCGATCTCGGACTGGATCATCGCCTGCCGCGCGGCCGGCAATGAGGCGATGGCGTCAGGACCGTGATCGATGATGGCGCCAAACAGGCTCACCGTTTCCCGATCCGTTACCGCGAGAAACGAGAATAAGACAGCCGCGACTGTGGCCGTGCCGACAGCGGCACCGACGGAGCGCGAGAATTGCACCATGGCCGCGCTTGTACCCAGCATGCGCTGTCCGGCGACGGCCTGGACCGTGACCTGAACCACGCCCATCACCGAACCCATGCAGAACGCGATCGCGAAGAACACCCACGGCAGTTCTCCCGTGCTCAAACGCGGTATCCAGAAGGCGACGAACAGCAGCCCGAGCGTTGCCGCCGTCAGTCCGCAGGTCGGAAACACCGCCGTGCGTCCCGTCCTCGTTACGATCTGACCGGTGATCATTGAACCGAGCCCGATGCCGAACGTCAGCGGCAGGAGCAGCAAGCCGGTCTCCGCCGGCGAAGCGCCGCGAACCGCGCGCAGATAGATCGGCAAAAATGTGATCAGCGAAACCAGTGCCGCGCCATGGCAAGCGGCCAAGCCGTCGCTGCGCCAGATCGTTCCCTGCTGAAACAGCTTGGGAGGAATAAGCGGTGAAGTATTGTGCTTTTCCTGCCAAATCAGGGCGACAAGCGCGAGGATTCCAAATGCCAAGAGGCCAAGCGCCATCGGCAGCGTGCTGGCATCCATGCGCTGCAATTGCTCCAGCGCCAGGATGACCGGGCTCACGAACATGATGAACAGGACCAGGCCCGGCGTGTCGAACGTGGTTCGGCGGCGATCGCCCGGCCGTGAGTTGAGACGCGACACCATCAGAAAGGCGACGAGCCCAAGCGGGATGTTGACGAGGAAGATCGACTGCCAGCCGAACGCCTGGGTCAGATAGCCACCGGCGACGGGACCGAACGTGCTTGAACTGACGGCGATGCCCGCCAGGTAGCCCTGATAACGACCACGCTCGCGCGGCGGGATCGCTTCGCCGATGAGTGCTTGCGACAAGGTCATCAGGCCGCCGCCGCCGAATCCCTGCAGAACGCGGGCTGCCGTCAGGAACTCGATATTGGGGGCAATCGCACAGAGGACCGAGCCGATCATGAAAATTGCCAGCGCGACGAACATCATCGAACGACGGCCGAATGTGTCGCCGAGGCGCCCGTAAACCGGAGCCGCAATGGTATTCGCGATCAGGTAGGAGACGACGACCCAGGATATGCGCTCGATTTCTCCCAAACTCGACGCAATAGCCGGCAATGCCGTGGCCACAATGGTCTGGTCGGCGACCGCCAGAAACATCGGCAGCATGACCGAGGGAAAAACCTTCCAGAACAGCGAACCCCGCGGCGGCGGCGGCTCAGTTGATGCAGCAACTGCTTCGCTCGCTCGCGCTATGGGTTCGGCATAGGAGCGCGCTTCGGTCGGGGAATCGTTCATGTCGGAGAATTCATAATCAGCAAGCTACGGCCGAACATTTGATGCTGGCAAGAATACACCCCCGACGATCTCGTCAGCGCGGTTTAGATACACGGCAAAGAATCCAAGTGAAACAATGCATCCGTTTGGTTCGGACGTCATTGCGACAAAAACATGCAACGCCGCACGCAGTTCCTCACGGATCTGCGGCGTCGTCGATGCGACAGACATCAAGACAGATATAGTGTGGCAATATTGACATATAACGGTCTCAGTGGGGGTGGTAATAATAATGTGTTGAGGATGGGCGCCGCGGCCGGCTCAGCCAAGAACGCAGGCGGCGGTGGCTCGGTGGGCTCATCAATATGCACCAGGAGCCACACCATGCCTCCAGCAGATTCGCAGACATATTCCGATACGGAAGACGCCGCACAGCGGCTGGCGGAGATTCCGCGTAACGAGCGTGAACGCGCCGAAAGATTGCAAACGACGAACGGGTCGAACGGGCCGTCCGGTCAATCTGGTCTGCGCAGCATCGGCGAATTCGGCCCGAATAGCATCAAGGCCGGCCTGCAATATCAGCGTGAGATGTTCGAAACGTTTGAGGACATCAGCCGGGCCTGGCTGGCGCGAGCGACCACGGAAACAGAGCTCGTCTTCGCACTACCCGCTCGGCTGACGGCGGCGCGCACCGTTCCTGATGCAGTTTCCGCATACCAGGAATGGCTGACGGAATGGATGAATATGATTGGCGAAGACAGCCGCCTGCTTTTGACCGACGGCGGGAAGGTAATGGGTGCAGGCGCCCGCTGCTTCGCCGGCGCATCGCCTGCCGTGACGACCTGATCCAGGCCGAAACCGGCAGAAAGACGCATCATTCTTGCGGCCTGCGCGAGAGTTCTCGCTCCCTCATGTTGAAAAATCGGCCGGCGGGTCTTTGATCGAGCCGAAATGCCCAATAGGCGCGCGCGCTGGCGCGCATTGCGGCGGATTTGGAACCATCGGCAGTGGTTGGCATTGGTGCTCCGGGCGGATGTTCAAGCATCCCGTGGAGGGCGCCGCCATGAGCATGAGCCATTTAAGGCTGGCCCTTGCGGTTATGTCTTTCTGCACGCCGGCGCTGGCGCGTGACAACGGTCAGTTCGCCAACGTGCCGGATAACGTCAAAGCCTGGTTCAAGAACGTCAAATCCCCTCACGGCGTGCCTTGCTGCGATATCGCCGACGGTCACCGCACCGATTACGACATGCGCGACAATCAATATTGGGTGCCGATCAACGGGAATTGGATGCCGGTGCCGCCCGAGGCCGTGGTCGACGATGCCGGAAACCCGATCGGCGATGCGGTTGTTTGGTATTCGAGCTACGGCAGCCGCATCGTTATCCGATGTTTCGTGCCCGGTTCAGGCACGTAATCGGCCGCAAAGGACGATCGCGGATCGCACAAAGCCGTCTCACCGATCTCACACGTTAAGACAAATGAGGTGAAAAACAGTCTCGCAGATACAGCAATTTTCAGATGCCGGCCGCCCGAGGAGGACGGCCGGTTTTTAGGTCCGATTGTTGCCCAACTACTCGGATGAGCAACGGCCGCTTTCAGCCGACGTAACCCACACGCTCCTGCTCGCGGGCTTCTTCCACTGTGGTGGGTTTTGCAGGCAATTGCAGCACGGTTGCCGTCTGACCCTCGCACAGCAACGTCAACAGTACGGTGCGCCCATCGGGAAACTCGAGCGCGTCGTGATGCGCGGCCAACTTATCCTTGTTGACCTGCCTGAAGATGGCCGTCTGGTGGTTGATCATCTTCGTCTTCCAACCGAGCAGTCCGGCCGGCAGGCATGCAACATCGTTGTCGAAGGCCATTTCCGTTCCCGGCAGCACGCAAACCGCCAAGCCCGGATCGTCCGAGGCGGCGAACCCGCGTGTTCCCGTCCCGAAGTCACGCGTTACCAGCTTGTCTCCCACTTTGGCTGGGCGCGACCGTACGCTTTGAAGGCTAAAGTCACACATCGGCGACTCCTTTCTTCGAGGTCCATGACCCCCCCAAACAGGCCCCTCCGACAACGTATTAAAGCAAGAATGGTGCCGCGTTGAAATACAGAAAGACACTGCAGCGAGGCTGGGCTTGATCACATTTCGTCGCCGCCTTCGCGTCCGTGCCCCGCCCTCCATCGGCATGGTCGATCAGCGGCGTGCTCAGCGAGATGTGGAGGCTGCCAAAGGATAAGGCATGCGCCGGGTCTGGCCTCGCCATGGTCCCGAAGACGTTGCCGTCGCGCGAACGAACGGCGCGCTATTTGACGGTGATGCCGCCGACCATTCCCGCCCAATCATGATCGGCACAGCGAAGATCGTAGGTGCCCGGCTGGGGTGCGGTCAGGAAGACATCCTTGATGTCACCCGGCTGCATGACGATTTCGGTGCGCTCGCGATTAAGCGCGTCGGGATTGTCGATGTGAGCGCTCGCAAAAAAAATCGGCGCCGTCAGCTCATGAGTTTCCTTGCCGTGATTTTCCAGGTGTAGCCGGTAACGGACGCCGTGTTGAAAGATCAAATGATCCGGGGTGAACTTGTATTCAACCATGACGACGTCGACCGTGACCGGCCACGACTCCGATCGCGATGCGGTCGAACCGAGGCTGATGCTCGCCAGCGTGAGTAAACAGAAATTGGCAAAGTTGCGGCGCATGATTCTCACGCATTGGTGGGCGATGATGTCTTCAATTTGACTTACATTCGCAGCGCGAACGGCCGAAGCGGCCGTCGTGCCTAATCTTACCATGCAATCGCCGGGAAAACTCCCGGCACATGACGAATTATTCCCGGCAGGTAACGAATTTAGTGTCCTATTGCGGCCGATCGTCGTCCCAATTGTACCCGACCGACCAGGAGCAAAACGGCGGGAATCATCGCCGCCGCCACGATGGCGCAGATTTTGAACACGTCGATTTTTTGATTGAAAAGCGGCGGCTTTGCCGTTGGGACGGTCAGGACGGCTTGGCCGGGGGGCCAATCGCCGCAGCAATTTTCTGGCAGAACTCGTCGAGTTCACTGCCTTCGATGTCGCTGACGGCCCAGAAGTCGAGACCTTCTTGGGCCCAGTGGCGCACGTTGAAGCCCTGTACGATTGCAGGCTCTACCTTGCGGTTCTGAGTGCCCAATCCCTGGGCGACGAACAGATTGATGATGTGCTTGCGGCGTCGATACACGACCGAACCCACGGGCTGACCGTTGATGTAATCGAGACGGCCGCCGATCAGCGTAAATCCTTGCGCCGTCAAATCGATCACCGGCGGCGCAACGTCGAGCTTACCGTTGAACCAAGGTTTGACCGTGTGCTGGTCGCTCGTTTCCACGTCGGTCAGATGCCCGGCTTGCAGCGAGCGCAAGTGCGCCGATACGATCTCGCTCGCGATCATGTCGTCCTGGCTATGGCCGACGAGACCGATGACGAGGCTCGCCGCGACAGCCGCCGACAGCGCCGTGCCGATGGCGAAGCCGCCGAAGAACGTTTGCCAAGACTTGCGCCAAAATGCGCGCCAAGATTGGCGCCAAGACTCACGCCGAGACTCACGCCGAGGATTGATCCCCATGGCGCGCCGTGCATCGCGCTCGGCTTCCGCCGCGACGGTCACCGGCGGCGCCGGCAGCGCTGCTTCGATACGACGTCGCAGATGGGCGGGTGCTTGTTCCTTCAAGCTCGCGTTGGCCATCGTTTCATGCATCGCGCGAAACGCCTTGAGCTTGGCGGCGCAGGCGGGACAGGTCGCGACGTGCGCTTCGACATCGCGCGCGTTGCCAGCGTCAAGCTCGCCGTCGAGCAGCGCATGAATGAGGATTTCTGCGTCGGCGCAATTCATGCCGTCGATCCCTCTTCGACGCTCCATGCCGCGCGAAGCATGGACCGCGCACGTGCCAGCCGAGACATCACCGTTCCAACGGGTACGCTCGCGACTTCGGCGATCTCGCGATAGGAAAGGTTGTTGATGTCGCGCAGAACGATGACCTCACGGAACGGCTGCGGCAGTTCGGCGACAAGACGGCGGATGGTCTCGCCGTCTGCCTGACGCACCAGCTCCGCTTCGGGCGACGGTGGCGGTTCCTGCCACATCGGCTGTTCGGCGCCGTCGGGATCCTGCTCGTCGAATTCGCCCGCCGGCACCTGTTTGCCGCGCCGCGTGAATTCAGCGTAGCAGACATTTCTCAGGATCGTCAGCAGCCACGGCTTCATCGCCGGACCGCGATAGCTGTCGAAATGATCGAGCGCCCGCAAGTAGCATTCCTGCGCCGCATCTTCGGCATCCGACAGCGTTGCGCATCAGATAGCGCGCCAGCGTGAAAACATCATCAAGATACGGGAGCGCGGCGTCGCGAAAACGCCGTGCCCGGTCGTGGTCGCCGTCACCCGACATGGTGTCGCACTCCACTATGCACGGCGCCGTGGATGCTTGTTGCTGCGGCCGAACAAGCATCAATGTGCAGCGTCTCCGGTCATTCACTCTACCACGATCTTGCCGGTCATGTTCGGGTGGATGTAACAGAAATACTGATAAGTGCCCGGCGTCGTGAACGTGAAGGAAAAACTGTCGTCGGTGTCGAGCGCCTTCGATTTCTTGAAGGCGTTGTTCGCCGAGGCGATGCCGTGGGGGATGTCGTCTCTGTTGGTCCACGTCACCGTGGTGCCGGCTTTTACCGTCAGGCTTTGCGGGTTGAAGGTGAAATTGTCGATGGTCAGGGCGGTCGGCGGCGTCTGTGCTTGAGCGAGCAGGACGCCCGCACCAAGTAAAGAGCCGACGACCGCACCGGCCGCGGCGGCGGCAAGAACAGTTCGTACCATTCTCTGCCTCCTCAGCCTTGAAGCGGCGCGTCGATGATAGCGAGACGCTGCTCATTCTGTTTGAACGTAACATTGGCGATGCCAAGCATGGTGCGCAGCTTATCGTCGGCAACTTTCATCGGCCCCGGCGAGGGCGCGGTGCCGGGGGCCGGCTGCGGAAATGCGGTCGAGCGGGCGGTGTGAAACGTGACGTTGCCTTCCACCTTCTGCATGACCTGGTGGATGTGGCCGTTAAGAACGGTCACCGAACCAAAGCGCTTGAGGTAACCGAGCGCGCGGCCGCCGTCGTCCGTGCCCCAGCCCCATTCCGGATACACCGTCCAGAGCGGAATGTGAGCGAACACGACGACCGGAGTTGATGCCGAACGGTCCTTGACGTCAGCTTCGAGCCATTCGAGTTGATCGTTACCGAGATTGCCAAGCCCTCCGGCTTTCAGATCGACGACATTGACGAGCCCGATGAAGTGCACGCCGTTAGCATCGAAGCTGTACCAGCCGGCGCCTTTGGTGCCGCGGCCGTAGCGCTCGCGGTAGAGTTTCTGTTCTTCGTCGAGGAAGTCGTGTTCGCCGGGAACGTAATGAACGTCCAAGCGCGTCTGCGAAATGATGCGGTCGGCGTCGTCGAATTCCGACACTTTGGACAAGTGGCTGATGTCGCCGGTGTGGATCATGAACGCCGGTTTGACCGGCAGCGCATTGACCTTTTTGATGGCCTCCTCGAGCGTACCCAGCGCATTGGGATTGGCCGGCTTGTCGAAGCCGACATGGCTGTCGCTGATCTGAAGGAACGTCAAACCGCGCGCCTCCTGCGCCTGCGCTTCGCCGATGATGCCGAGCGAGCGGGGAACTCCGCCGGAGATCGTCCAGAGGACGCCGGTGCCGACCCACGTCATGCATTCAAGAACCTTGCGCCGGTTAACGCCGTCGTCCTCGCTCAATGCTGCGTTGCGGTCGTTAAGATCGATCTCGCTCATTGCCAGTCTCCCGCTGAAGTTCAAACGTGAGAAGCCATTTCGGCTTCCGGGATGTGATCGAGCGAGGGTGCCGTTTATTCCCGTCTCGGCTGGAAATTTTGGGAGCGGACGACTTGTCCCGCTGCTATATCTTTCGTTCGGACCTGAGAAAAACCGCGCCGGGCGCGCTAGAAACGCGGGTTATATGCTGAATTCTTCGTCACTGCCGTCGGTCGAGACGCGGACGTCGTGGATTGTCGCCACCATGTCTCTGGTGGTCATGGCGGTCGCATTTGGTGCGCCATGGATCACTGTGGTTGCACTCAAGGACATCGCCGCCGAAGTGGACGGCGCCCGTTCGATCCCCTCGCTCGCCGCGTCTCTTGTTTGGGTCGGCACCGGTTTCGGCGGGCTTCTCATGGGTCGCATCGCCGAGCGCTTCGGTGTGCGCACCACAGTGATCTTCGGCGCAGTGATGATTGCGGCCGGCCTGTCGTTATCAACCCTGGGACCGTCCTGGCCGCTCTACATCGGTCACGGTTTGTTGATCGGGCTGATCGGCATCGGCGGCATCAACGCGCCACTCTATGTCTATGTCAGCCGCTGGTTCGATCGCCGGCGCGGTTCGGCGCTGGCGCTGATTTCAAGCGGCGGTTATCTCGCGGGCGCGGTGTGGCCGCCTATTTTCGAGCGCGTCATCGCTCATGCCGGCTGGCGTCACGCCATGCTCTATTACGCGGTGGTGGAACTTGTCGTCATCGTTCCCTCCGCGGCATTCGTGTTGCGATCGCCGCCGGAGACTTTCCATCGAAGCGCATCATCGAACGTGTCGCGGGCGAGCAAATCGGTCATGGGTTGGCCGCCGAATGCCGTCTTCATCCTCATGACGTGCGCGATCTTTACGTGCTGCGTGCCGATGTCGATGCCGCAAGCGCATCTCGTTGCTTTCTGCAGTGACCTTGGCATCAGCGCGGCGCACGGTGCCGCGATGGTTTCGGTTCTGCTCGGCATGGCGTTTCTCAGCCGCCAAGTGTGGGGAGCGATTTCGGATCGGATCGGCGGCTTGTATACGATGCTCGCAGGCTCTGCTCTTCAGACCGCCGGCATGATTGCGTTCCTGCTGACGCAGGACGAAGTCGGCCTGTTCACCGTCTCGGCGATGTTCGGATTCGGATTCAGCGGTCTTGTTCCCGCCAACGTGCTCGCCTCCCGAGAGTTGTTTCCGGTCACGGACGCTTATTGGCGGATTCCGACGCTGCTTCTGGCAAGCGGCACCGGGATGGCGACGGGTGGGTGGGTTGCCGGAATCCTTTACGATCACTTCGGCTATTACGCACCCGCCTTCGCCAGCGGTGCGGCAGTGAGCCTCCTGAATTTCATGATTATCGGCACGCTGGCGTTCCGGCGCAGTCAGACGGCGGTGATCGCGTAGCGATCGGCTGGTGCCGGCAAAGACGCCGCCTAGCGAGCGAATGGTGCCGGATTAGCGCGAACGCGCTGCACGGAATGTGGCGCGGCGGAGCGTTTGACGAGCGCGCCGGCGTGGCGGTGCGCGCGTGCAGCGCAGAATTGTTCAACTGCGTCGGTGACGGCGGCGCTGGTCAGTGCGCGGCGTTCGGGGGTCCCGAGATCCAGTTCTTCCTGACGATTGACGATCGAACCGGCTTCGAGCAGCACGGCCGGCATGCGAGTGGCCCGCAGCACGATCAATTGGTCATATCGGTAGACACCGGCATCGGCGTCGACAAGCTCCCGCCGGCGGTTGCCCATCAGTGCCAGCGTGTAATGGGACGTGTATTGCAATCCGCGCGCTTGCAGCGCTTTGCCGAGCAATTTGCCGAACAGCAGGCTGCCTGCATGGTCCGGGTTGTCGTTGGAGATAAAAATGGCGTAACCCGGATAGTGGTCGTTGAAATGGTCCTCCTGGCCATCATATTCCCAAGTCTCGAGAAGACGATCCGGCACCGAATCGTGATGAATGGAGATGAACAAATCGGCCGGCATGCCGTTCGCGTGGGCGGCGCGTTCGAACAGTCCGGTCGGAGGCGCGGCTGCGGTAATCAAGAGAACCGTTTTTTCGAAGCCGGCATCGAGCAGTGCCTGCTTCACGTCCTGGGCCAGATGAAGGTTGAACTCATATTCGGGAACGCCGCGGGCGCTCAGCGCGCCAGGAACCTCGACGGTGTGGCCGACATCAACAACGACGCGGAACGACGACCGCTGGCACTCGGCATGCGAGGGCTTGCCCGCAGAGGGCGCAGGCTCCTCGCTGCGGGCTGATCGTCGTTCGGCGCCGACAAACAAGAATACCAGGGCGATCAGCAAAGCCGCGCTTGCGTGCCTGGAGCCAATCATCCCGCGCGCCTTTCTTGCGAGACCGCAGCCGATTCGGCACTGCCCATATCGAGCTTGGTATCCATTGTCTACGCGCTGGTTCGACCGGATGGATAATAACCCGCGGCGGCGATTACCTCGCCGTCTGTTTTCGCGACAGATGTTCACACACACTTGTCTGCGTCGCGCTCCTGTCGTACCAGACAACCGAAGCGTCGCAGTCCGGGACTAAAGCTTCGACAATGGGCAAACTCGTCATTATCTGCGTCGCACTTTTTGTGCTGGCCGCCGGTCTCGTTATCCTGACCCAAGCTCAAGACGTCGTTGCACTGTACGACGCCTTCCGGACCGAGCCGCTATTAGACAAGGTGGTCTGGGCAATCGTTCTGCTGGTGCCTCTCGTTCTGCTGCCGTCGAGCGTCTTACTGTGGGACATGCTCGTACGCCAGCGCAAGGCGGCCCAGGCGCTGGAACTGCGCATGGGCGGCGTGCGTCAGAGCGCGCAGGATATGCTGCGGTCGCAGGCCGATCTCGAAGGCGTGATGAATCATCTCGCGCGCACCGATCCGGAAGATGCGATCGGCGCCGTGCAGCAGCGGCTCGTCGAGGCGGAGCGCGTCGCACAGGTCCAACAAGGCCGCAACGATATGCTCGATCTGCAATCCCGCGTCGACTATCTTCGTCATCAGCAGCAAGCACTGCGGGAGCGGCTCACTCCAGTCCTCGATAAAAGACGTTCCATCGAGCAGTTGTTCGCGGAACTCGACAGCCGCCAGAGCGACATCGATCGCGCACTTGCGGAAATCGCCAGCGGCGATGATGCCGTCGCTCTCGACGCGAGTCTGAAAACTCTGACGGATTTCATCAAGCGCAGCCAAGGGCGCTGTGACGACATCGAGCGCGCGTCCAAGACATTGATTGCTCTGAAAGAGGATTATGCGGCTCTGGAATCCCGGCTCGTTCCGTTTACCGCGGCGGAGGGTGGCGTTCGGAGCCGCGTCAGGGAGTTGACCGACGTGCAGGCCAGACTTGCCGCGAGCGTCGATGCCCTCCAACAGACGCCCGACGGACCGCTCGCCGAGCGGGTGCAGAAATTTGCCGGCGACGACAAAAAGCTCGACGAAGGTATTACCCACATCGGCGCGCAATTTTCCCAGCTGGCCTCCCTGCGTGAGAACGTCGTCCGGTTGTTTGCGAATTTGAACGGTGCCCTCGACGCCCTGTCGGCGGCCAAGACGGGCGAGGGCGCCGACGGCGTCGATGCTCGCATCAACGAACTCAAACACTTCATCGATGATACGCAAGGCCGCGTCGACGACATCGAGCGTCGTATGGTTGTCTTCAATCAATTGCGGACAAGACTGGCCGAGTTGCAGACGAAATTTGTGCCGCTGGAATCCGAACAAAGCGGCGTGGTGAGCCTCCTCGGTGAGCTGAGGCTGCTTCGCGACGGCCTCATTTGGAAAATCAAGAGCATCGAGGAGAGCGACGAGGGCGATCTTGCCGAACGCGTGAAAAGGTTCTCGGAGGCGAAGCGGGAGCTCGAAGAGCGTGTCACGATGCTCAGCGAACAATGCTTCAGGCTTGCGGCGATCCGCAAGGATATCGCCGGCCTGTTCGACAAGCTGAGCAGCGCCGTGAGTTCATCGGCGGGCTGATTCGCTCCAGTCGCGGCGAGCATGATGCGGACTTCTGAACCGCCCCACTAGTATTGCCGCGACCTCATGCCGGCTTTGCGTTCGCCAAGTTTCCCTTGCGGGTTGCGACGCGGTCGGGCAGATTCCATCGTAATTTAGAGTACATGCAGCGATGTCGAGCATGCTGCATCAACAGGGAGGTGCCCATGAAACGGGCTTTATATTCCGGCGTGGCGGCCATTGCCGTTGCTATCGTCCTCGCGGCCGCCCCGGCGCGGTTGAATGCGCAAACCGCCGTTACCATCGATGGTGACGATATCGGCGGTGTGGTCACCAGCCCCCACGGGCCCGAAGCCGGCGTATGGGTCATCGCCGAAACGCACGACCTTCCCACCCGTTATGCCAAGATGGTGGTCACCGACGATCAGGGCCGCTACGTGGTGCCCGACCTGCCGAAAGGCAAGTACAAGGTGTGGGTGCGTGGCTATGGCCTGATCGACTCTCCGAAGGTCGACGCCACTCCCGGACAGCATTTGAACCTGAGCGCAGTTCCGGCCCCGAATGACGCCGCGGCGGCGCAATATTATCCGGCGATTTACTGGTATTCGATGCTGAAAATCCCGGATAAGGACCAGTTCGGCGGCAAGAGCGATATTCCTGAGAAGATCACGCAGACACAATGGCTGACTGCGATGAAGAACCAGGGCTGCGTCGGCTGCCACCAGCTCGGCCAGCTCGCGACGCGCACCATTCCGGCGGCTTTCGGACATTTCGAAACCGGCGAGGACGCCTGGGCGCGGCGCATTCAGTCCGGGCAGGCGGCGACCAACATGGTGAACATCGCTGCCGGTCAATACGGCAGCGTGCCGCTGAAATATTTTGGCGACTGGACCGATCGCATTGCGGCGGGCGAGTTGCCGAGCACCAAGCCTGAGCGGCCCCAGGGCATCGAGCGGAATCTTGTGGTCACGACCTGGGATTGGAGCACGGACAAGAAATACCTGCACGATCTGATCTCGTCGGACAAACGCAACCCGACCGTGAATGCCAATGGGCTGCTGTACGGCTCGCCAGAATATGCCGGCGACCATCTGCCGGTGCTCGATCCGAAGACCGGCAAGGTCAGCTACATCACGCCGCCCGAAGATCAGAGCGTGCCCGAGGCGCTCGGTCCCGGCCACGCCGCGGACAAGAAAGCCGATGGCGGCGTCCGCCTATTGGGGGACGGAGCAGGTCTGGGATACGCGGATCAACAACCACAACGACATGTTCGACTCTCAGGGCAGGCTGTGGCTGACCGGCACTAATCATGCACCGGGCACGCCGGCGTTCTGCCACAAGGATTCGGACAATCCCTATGCCAAGGCAGATCCGATCGATAAGAACGAACGCCAACTGGTGATGTACGATCCCAAGACGCAGAAGTTCACTTTTGTCGATACCTGCTTCGGCACGCATCACCTGCAATTCGGCTTCGACAAGGACAACACGCTGTGGACCAGCGGCGGTGGCGAACGGGCCGGCTGGCTCGACACAAAAGTTCTTGACGAAACCGGCAATGCCGAAAAGGCCCAAGGCTGGGCGCCGTTCGTGATCGACACCAACGGCAACGGCAAGGTCGACGACTACACCAAGCCGGGACAGCCGGCCGATCCCAGTAAGGATATGGCGGTCGGCGGATCCGGCACCTATGCCGTGATGCCCAATCCGGCGGACGGATCGGTCTGGTACACGATCAACGTCTTCGCAGGCCGCAGCGGCGTATTGCGGTTCGATCCTAAGACCAAGCTCTCGGAGGTCTACTACATCCCAATGCCGGGCTTCGGACCGCGCGGCGGCGATATCGACTCCAAGGGCGTGGTGTGGGTGTCGCTCGGCAGCGGTCACCTCGGCAGCTTCGATCGCAGCAAGTGCAAGGGTCCGCTCAACGGCCCCAAGGCGACCGGCGATCAATGCCCCGAGGGCTGGTCGTTCTACAAATATCCGGGTCCCGGCTTTAAGGGCATCGGCGATAACAGTGCCGAAGCGAGCTACTACACCTGGGTTGACCAGCACGACGCGGTCGGGCTTGGCAAGGACGTCCCGATCTCAACGGCGAATCTGAATGACGGCTTTGCCGCTCTGGTCGACGGCAAGATGGTCTCGCTGCGAATCCCGTACCCGATCAGCTTCTACGCCAAAGGGCTGGACGCCCGCATCGACGATCCGAACGCCGGCTGGAAGGGCAGGGGCTTGTGGTCGTCGGAGGGCGATCGCACGCCGTGGCTCAAGGAAGGCGGCAAAGGCATGACACCATACGTGGTGCATATCCAGGTTCGCCCCAATCCATTGGCGGATTGATCGACCCGACACGTCTGCGAACGATAAGCCGCCCGGTACTCAGGAGTGCCGGGCGGCTCGCTTTTGGAGCGGCGAACGGGGGGCTATGATCGCGGCGGACCCAGCTTGAGGAGCCAAAGATGACCACCGTTCGTGAGCCGATGCTGACGCCGGTCGCTATCGTCGATCTCCGTCCGACCCAGATTACCGTTGGCATGCGTGAGGTGACGGCCAAGCGCAAGCACTGGCGCGAAACGGCAAAGAAGAAGGGCGGCAAATTTCTCGGCAAGCACATGATCCCGGTCATTCTCGGTCCGAAACAGCGGCATTACGTCATCGACCATCACCATCTGGCGCGCGCTCTGCATGAGGAAGGCGTCAAGGAGGTGGCGGTGACGGTGATCGCCAATCTCAGTCAGCTCGACGGCGATGCATTCTGGGTCGTGATGGACAATCGCAGTTGGATGCATCCGTTCGACGACACGGGCCGGCGCCGCGAGTACAAGGACATTCCGAGGTCGGTGAAAGACATGGTCGACGACCCGTTTCGTTCGCTCGCCGGCGAATTGCGCCGCGCCGGCGGCTTTGCCAAGGATACGACGCCGTTCAGCGAGTTTCTCTGGGCGGATTTCCTGCGTCGGCGCATGAAGCGCAAGCTGCTCGAAAGCGACTTCGATCGCGCCGTCGAAAAAGCGCTGGAATTGGCGCGGGGCAAGGACGCCAATTATCTGCCCGGATGGTGCGGTCCACTACCGGAGGAGTGAGAGTGTGATCAAAGGCCGCGGCCGCTGTCTTTGAGCGGGCATGGCTGCGAGGAAAGGCAGCTATGAGGATCAGTCGCGCAGGCATCTGGGTGTTGCTGGTGTTGGTTGCCGGCTGCTCGGCCGGCCCAAAACCCGAACCGGTGGCCGACCCCAACAGCTATCCGGCCAATTACCAAAAGCAGATTGCCGTGTTTCTCAGGACGACGTTGACAGATCGCGCGGATTTCCACGGCGCGCTGATCGCCGAACCGGCCATCAAACCGGTCGGCCAAAGCCAGCACTACGTCGTGTGCCTGCGGTTCAACGGCCACAGTGAGCGTAAGGACAAAGTCGTGGTCTTTCTGGCCGGCGGGATCACTCAATTCGTCGATGCCACCCCGGAGCAATGCGGCGGCGCGGCCTTTGCGCCGTTTCAAGCGCTCGACGACGTGACGCCGCCGAAATGAAATAAACTGTTGCTTTAGATCAATGCGCGCGCCGGCATCCCGCGCCGAAATCCCACTTCCGCGATAACAGCGCATTGGACGAGAGAGGCGCAATGGAAACCGACGTTCTGATCGTGGGCGGTGGGCCCACGGGACTCACGCTCGCGATCGACCTGGGAAAGCGCGGCGTCCGCTGCATGCTGATCGAGCAAAAGGAGCGGCCGGCGTTCCTTCCGAAAATGGAACGCGTCAATGCGCGCACCATGGAAATCTACCGCCGCATGGGTCTGAACGAGAAAATTCGCGCGGCCGGATTACGAGCGGAATGCCCGATGGACGTGTACATCGTGCTGGCGCTCAATGAGCCGCCGCTGCTGCATCTTCCCTATCCGTCCGTCGCCCAGGCGCAGGCCAACATCAGAGCAAGCGCGGACGGGACCCTTCCGCTCGAGCCCTATCAGTTGATCTCGCAATATACGCTCGAGCCGTTGCTGAAATCCGTCGCCGAGACGATTCCGGCCGCAACGGTGCGCTTTGCCTGCGAGTTTCTGTCGCTGAGTGAGGACGCCGATGGCGTAACGGCGCAGGTGCGAAATGGTAACGGCAGCTCAGAGCAAGTGCGCGCTCGTTACCTGGTCGGCTGCGACGGCGGCACCAGCGCCGTGCGCAAGGAACTTGGCATCAAGCTGCGCGGCGAGGGCAATACGCTGGCATTGCGGCAGGCGCTCTACCGTTGCGATGATCTTTTCGATCGTATGCCGATCGGTAATGGGCCGGCCAAAGGCCGCCACTATCACGTTGCCGACGACAAGGCGACGCAACTGATCATGCAGGATTCGACCAAACACTGGACGCTTCACGCCATCGTCGAGACCAACGACGACATGAACAGGCAGTTCGAAAAGACCGTCGGTGTTCCGATCAAATATGAGCTGCTGTCCTGCGAACCGTGGCGGCAGAACCTGCTGCTGGCGGATCGTTACGGGACGAAGCGCGTCTTTCTGGCGGGCGACGCCGTGCACCTCGTCATCCCGACCGGCGGGCTTGGCATGAATTCCGGGATCGGCGACGCGATCGATCTGTCGTGGAAGCTCGCGGCGACACTGCAGGGTTGGGGCGGCTCGCACCTGCTCGAATCGTACGAGGTCGAGCGCCGTCAGATCGGCGAGCGCAATGTCGGCGCGTCGCGCTACGCGACGCTCGGCCGGCGAAAGTGGCGCTCGCTATGGCGGCCCGACATTCGCGACAACACGCCGGGCGGCGAACAGACACGCTATATTCTCAGCAGCATGGCCGACATCGAGCAGCGCAAGAGCAACGAGATGATCGGCGCCGAACTCGGCTATCGCTATGTCGACTCGCCCGTCATCTGCAATGTGCCCGGCGGCCCGGAGCATTTGTTCCGCGAGTATCATCCGACCACTTGGCCGGGCGCGCGGCTGCCGCACGTCTGGCTCGACGATGGCACGCCGATGCAGGATCGCATTCCAGACGGCTACACGATCCTCAAGCTCGGCCGCGCCAATGCGGATGCCGGGGGCCTCGAACGTGCCATCCGAGCCCGCGGCGCGCCGGTGACGGTGCTTGATGTGCCGGATCGCATTGCGCGCGAGGTCTACGGGTTCGACCTCATCCTGCTGCGTCCCGACATGCACGTGGTCTGGCGGGGTCACCGTGCGCCCGAGGATCCCGCTGAAGTCGCCGCGGTCGCGACCGGGCATTTCTCAGAACGCCGCTGATCGGGCGTGGTTCTGCTCTAATGAACCAGCAGCACTGCGCGGTCCGCGGTTCGAAGAAACGCGTCGGTACAGCCGCCGAAGATGATCTCTCTGATGCGGCTGTGACTGTAGCCGCCCATGACGACGAGATCGGCTTTGCAGTCTGTCGCCGCCGCCATCAACACATTGGCGACCGAGCGGCCATCGGGCGCGACGCATTGTGCATGAGCATGGATGCCATGCCACAACATCTGTCGGGCGAGCCCATCCACGGCCGTGGCGGCATCGTCGTCGCCGTTCTCCGCGACGCTGACGACCACAACCCGGGCCGCACAGCGCAGTAGCGGCATGGCGGCCGTGACCGCGTGCGCCGCCTCCGCGCACTCCTTCCAGCAAACCATCGCCGTCTTGATGGGCGCGGGCGTCGCCTCGGGTGCCGACACGAGGATCGGACGGCCTGATTCGAGGAGGAGACGTTCGAGAAAATCGTTCGGCAGATGGTCGGCATGCTTCCGGCCGATGATGACGAGATCGCTATGCCGCGCACGGCGGATCATCAGCGGCATGCTCTCGCCGGCTTCCTCGCACCAGCTCGCCGAAACTTCATTTCGCACGTGCGGTTTGTCCAGGATCGGAATGCGATGCCGGCCGCAGAATTTTTCAACCGTTTCGCGCGCGGCGATCAATCGTGCGTTCGCCTCGGCTTGCAATTGATCCAGCGTGTTGGAAAGCCCGGCGCCCATGGCAAAGCCGGCATAAGGCGCGTTCAAGGCTGCTTCGCCCGCAGTCACTCTGACATGATAGAAATCGAGATGAGCCGACAATGACCTCGCCGCCAAGAGAGCGGTTTCGAAGATGGTTTTGTCGCTTTCGCTGCCTCCCGCCGGCACAAGGATTGTTCTCATAAGATTGTTCTCATGGCTCAATCTCGAACTCGTCAATGGGAACTGCATAATGGATTCGCCGCAAATCATTTTGATTTGTGTCAATAAGCGCACGGCTTGGCGCTATCACGCCACGCCGGCAGGTTGAACGCCGCAAGTGGATCACTGTCCAAAGGGGATCAGAGCGAGCGCCTCGCCGCCAAGCGCGCAAAACAGCACGACCAGCCAAGGCGGCGTCTTCCACATGAAGAGCAGCAGGAAGGCGGCAACGCCGAGCGCGAAATCGGCCGCATTGGTGATGCCCGATGTCCAGACCGGTCGGTAGAGAGCCGCCAGCAGCAGTCCGACGACGGCCGCATTGACCCCGCGCAGCATCGCCTGCGCCCATGACCGCCGGCGAAGATCGTCCCAGAACGGCAGTGGACCGATGACCAGGAGGAACGCGGGCAGGAACATGGCGATGAGGCATAGGGCCGCGCCGGACCAGCCGTTGGGGGACGGACCCATGACAGTCCCGAGATAAGCAGCAAACGTGAACAATGGTCCGGGCACCGCCTGCGCCGCGCCGTAGCCGGCGAGGAAAGCATCGTTGCTGACCCAGCCCGGCGGCACCACGGAGGCTTGCAGCAACGGCAAAACGACATGGCCGCCGCCGAAGACGAGCGAGCCCGCACGATAGAACGCGTCGAATAGTTGCAGGCTGTGGCTCGGAACGGCGGCGATCACGATGGGCAGGCCGATCAGGATCGCGAAAAACAAGACGATCGCCGCGATCGCGGCTTGTCGCGTGACGGGGTGCGGCAGGCTTACATGGTCGGCCGGAGGCGCGCCGCGCAAAAACACCAGTCCGATCATGCCGCCGAAAACGATGGCGCCAATCTGACTCCACGACGAAGGCAGCGCCAACACCAAAGCTGTCGCCGCCACGGCCAAGGTCGCACGTGCACGATCGGGCGCAAGCGAGCGCATCATCGCCAGCACCGCCTGCGCAACGACCGCGACCGCTGCAACCATCAATCCGTGCAGCCAGCCGCTATTGAGGGCGCCGCCGAAGGACGAAAGACCATAGCCGAACAGTACGAGCGCGATCGCCGAGGGCAGCGTAAAACCGCACCACGCCGCGAGCGCGCCTGCGTAACCTGCGCGCGAGAGACCGATCGCGATTCCGACCTTGCTGCTCGCCGGGCCTGGCAGAAACTGACACAGCGCCACGAGGTCGACATAGGTCTTCTCGTCGAGCCAGCGGCGGCGCACCACGAATTCATCGTGGAAATAGCCGAGATGTGCGATCGGGCCGCCGAAGGACGTGCAGCCCAGCCGGAGAAAAACAGCAAACACTTCCGCACTGCTGCTATGCGCGGGAAGCTGCGTCGTTGTGTCGGATTCTTCCGGTAATTCGTTCATCGTCGGCATCGTTGACAACTTCTTGTACGCGGTGCGAGTGTCGCCGCACGGCACCAGTAAATCAACAAGCGAAGCCGGACGTTATACTCGGGAGGATTGCATGAGCATTTCGGTTCCTCGAGGGCTCACGCCCACCAACGCCGCGAGCGTTGCAGCCGCCACGCGGGTGCGCTGGACCTACATCGCGCCGACCCTCTTGATCGTCTGGATCGTTTCCATGTTCGACAAGAGCAACATTTCGATCGTTATCGCCAACCCGCAGTTTCTCGGCGACATGCAGCTTGCCGGACAGACGAAGCTGCTCGGCTGGCTCGTCGGCAGCCTTTTCATCTCGTATGGCGTCGCGGCGCCGCTGTGGGGCTGGGCCGTCACCCGCTACGGGCCGCGCAACGCCGCGATCGCAAGCCTCATCATCTGGGGGCTGACCTGCTTCTGGTCGGGCGTAGCGCAGAGTTACGGAATGCTGCTCGCCTCGCGCATCGGATTGGGTGCGGGGGAGGCGGCCTGTTATCCGGTTACGCTGGCGCTGGTCGCCAACTGGTTTGCCTTGCGCGAGCGCGGCAAGGCGACGTCCTATTGGTGGATCGGCACCATGATCGGGCCGATGCTCGTCGGCCTTATCGTCACCACCCTCATTCTTACCATCGGATGGCGCGGGCAATTCTTCGCGCTTGGCGTGCTTGCGTTCATCCTGCCGCTGCCGATGGTGTGGTTCCTGGTGCGCGACAAGCCGGAACAGCATCCGGCCGTCAACGCGGCGGAGGCCGAGCTGGTGCAGGCGGGCGCCATCGAGAACAACGACGACGCGCCGGGCCGGATCTTGAAGACCGTGGATAGCGTATGGCGCAATCATCGTTTCTGGCTGATGACGATCGCCATTTCGGCCAATGCGATCTTCTTCTGGGGCTGGTCCGGCTGGTTGCCGACCTACCTCCGGTCCGAGCGCCACTTCACGTTCAGCACGTCCGGTTACCTGACCTTCGTGATCTATGGCTTTGCGGTGCTCACAATCCTCATCGTCGGGCGATGGTCGGATCGCGTCTTCCGCCGTGCGCCATTCGCCGGCCTCGGCTGGGCGCTGGCGGCGGTGTTTCTGATGGCTGCGGCGCTCGCGCCGAGCCCGACGTGGAGCGTGGTCCTGATGATCTGCGCGCTGTGCGCGCAACAGGTCGGGATCTCCTGCGCCGAAATGCTGATGCACAGCGTTGTCGGCACCTCTGACATGGGCAAGTCGCAGGGGGTGCGCGCCTTCGTCACGCAGATGTTCGGCGCGTTTTCACCGGTCATGATCGGCTATATCCTGGCGTTCACGGGTGGCGCGTTTCTCGGTGCATTCGCGCTCCTCGCCATCGCCGTTGTGGTCGCCGCCGGCTGCATGGTCGCGCTCACCAGAGAAGGATTTTGATATGGCGCTGCCGAGCATGCGAGTCGGCGATGTCGAAGTGCAAGGGCTGAGCGACGGTATCCTGAAAACGTCGCTCGACCTTGTCATCGGTATGGAGCGGGCGGAGGCCGACAAGCTGGTCGGCGGCACCGACAACGGATCGCTCTACATCCCGGTGAACAACTTTCTGATCCGCCGCAATGGCAAGACGATCCTGATCGACGCCGGCGCCGGCAATACGATGCAGCCGACGCTCGGCAAGCTGCCGGAGAATCTGCGTGCGGCTGGTGTCGATCCGGCCGCGGTGACGCATATCGTGATGACGCACCTGCATCCGGATCATGCCAACGGCCTGGTCGACGATGCCGGCAATCCACATTACCCCAATGCGGAAATCATCGTGCACGAGACCGAGGCTGACTTCTGGATGCAGCCCATCGACGCCAGCACGCCCGATCGTGTGAAAGGCAATCGCGCGCGCACGGCGATCAATCTGAAACCCTACCTCGATCGCATCCGGCGGGTGCGCAACGACGAGGAGTTGTTGGGCTTCACGCCGGTTTTGGCGCCCGGCCATACGCCCGGGCATACCTGCTGGCTGCTCGCGGCCACGGGCGGCGGCTTCATGGCCTTCGGCGATGTGGTGCATCTTTCCGCGATCCAGATTTCGCATCCGGATGCGGCGCTGACCTACGATCTCGATAAGGATCAGGCTATCAAATCGCGCAAGCGCATTCTCGACATGGCGGCGACCGAGCGCCTCGCCATCGCCGGCGCGCACGTCAATGCGCCAGGCTTCGGCTATGTGGTCCGCAAAGGCGCGAGCTTTGCGTTCGAGCCGGGCGGCTGAAAAGATTCAATCTGAACGATTGCGGTCTAAACCGTCCGCAGCTTGAGCATCGAGACGCCGAGCGCGACGTTCAGCGCGATCGAGCCCTCGACCGATAGTGGCTGCAGCGCGAAAGTGCGGCCGGAACCGCCAATGAGAACGTTGGCGCCTGCACCCAGACCAACACCGATGTCACCGGAGGCGCCGACATATTCGCCGGCAAGCGCGCCGCTGGGTGCGCCTTCGGTCGGCGCGAGCACGGTCCACGCCAGCACACCGCCGGCCGTGACACCGACATCGAGGCCGATCGTGTTGATGGCGCCCTGATAAAGTTGCGACGGATTTGGTCCGTTCTGCTTGAAGGTGCATTCCATCGACTGGTGGCCGGCGATGATGAAGCCGATGCTCGGATTGAGCTTGCACGTCAGGACACCGACTTGCGTCCACGCCTTCGGCGCCTGGGCGCCCGCCGGGGCAACCAGCGCTGCCAATACGACCGTCGCGAGCAGCAGATAATTTCGCACGATTTTTGTTCCTTTCATTGCCGGTCCGATCGGCAGCACAGAGCGAAGCGAATTGGGTCGGCCCAACGTCGCCCCGGTTCCATCATAGCGACCTGCCCGCCGCCGGTAAGGCGCACCGGAAAGACGTTCTCGCGCCAGCATTTTTCTCGTGAACTCATGCTCCCATCGAGCCGCCTTTTGGCAGAATAATCTTCTTTATGAAGCCGTATTTTTCGCCATATATAGAAAATCATTTTAAGGGCCGGACAGTCGCGGTCGTGTCCCTCTGTTCGTCCCTGCCGCCATGCGAGGAAGCATGACATCGCCGCTTGAACAGAAGATCAGGATTACCGGACCGGTCGTGGTCACAGCCAATCGCGTTGGTGACGGCGCAGTCGTTTACCGCCGCGCCGATGGCGGCTGGACCACAGACATCGATGGCGCTGCCGTTGCCACCGATGCCCCCCGCGCACGCCAACTGATTGCGGAGGCGGCCGCCGACGATCTGCGTGCCGTCGGTCCCTATATCGCGCCCGTCAAGCTCACATCCGGCGGCCAGGTGCGGCCGGGAAACTTGCGCGAACTGATCCGGCTGGGCGGTCCGACGATCGACTTGCCGGTGACGTTCGGTATCTAGCGCCGGAAAGCCGGCAGGCACTTTCGCGCCCATCAAAACGAAGACGAACCGTCATGTACCTCTACGATGAATTCGACAGGACGTTGGTCGCCGAGCGCGTCGCGGAATTTCGCGACCAGGTGGCGCGGCGCTTGTCGGGCGAATTGACCGAGGAGGAGTTCAAGCCGCTGCGGTTGATGAACGGTGTCTATCTGCAACTCCACGCCTACATGCTGCGCATCGCCATTCCCTACGGCTCGCTGTCGTCGGCGCAGCTACGGATGCTGGCGCATGTCGCGCGCAAATACGATCGCGGCTACGGGCACTTCACGACGCGGCAGAACATCCAGTTCCACTGGATCAAGCTCGAAGAACTTCCCGACGCCATGGCCGACCTCGCAAGCGTCGGCATGCACGGCATGCAAACGAGCGGCAATTGCGTGCGCAATATCACCACCGATCAATGGGCCGGTGTGGCGCCCGACGAGATCGAGGATCCGCGCGTTTGGGCCGAAGTGATCCGCCAGCACGTGACGCTGCATCCCGAGTTTTCCTTTATGCCGCGCAAGTTCAAGATCGCCGTCGGCGCGTCCAGTCACGACCGCGCTGCCCTGCGCATCCACGATCTTGCGCTCAGGCTGCATCGCAACGGCGCCGGCGAAGTCGGATTCGAAGTCATGGTTGGCGGCGGGCTCGGCCGCACGCCGTTCATCGCCAAAACGGTCAAGCCGTTCCTGCACACGCGCGATGTCCTGAGCTATGTCGAGGCGCTGCTGCGCGTCTACAATCAATTCGGTCGCCGCGACAACATCTACAAGGCGCGCATCAAGATTCTCGTGCACGAACTCGGCGTCGAGGCCTTCGCCAAGGAAGTCGACACGGAATGGCAAAGCATCAAGGACGGCGCGTTGGCGCTCGATCCAGCCGCCGTTGCCGATATCGCTCGCCGCTTCCGGTATCCCCGTTACGAACAGCTTGACGACAGCCCGACCGAACTTCGTGAGGCTCGCCGCAGCGACGGCCGCTTCAATACCTGGATCGACAATTCGGTCGCCAACCACAAGGAACCCGGCTACGCCATCGTCACACTTTCGCTCAAACCCGAAGGCGGCACACCGGGCGACGCCACGGCGGATCAGATGGAGGCCATCGCCGACCTCGCCGACACTTATTCGTTCGGCGAAATCCGCGTCGGTCATGAGCAGAACCTCGTCCTGCCGCATGTCGCTCAGCGCGATCTGCCGGCGCTCTGGCGCTCCCTCGACTCGATTGGCGTCGCAACGCCGAATGTCGGACTCGTCAGCGATATCATCGCATGCCCCGGCCTCGATTATTGCAGTCTTGCCAATGCGCGCTCGATCCCGATCGCGCAGGAGATCACGCGCCGTTTCCGCAATCTCGATCTCGCGCGCGATCTTGGCCGGTTGCATGTCAACATTTCGGGCTGCATCAACGCCTGCGGTCATCATCACGTCGGGCACATCGGCATTCTCGGCGTCGAAAAGAACAATGAGGAATTCTACCAGATCACGCTCGGCGGCCGCGCCGACGACGATGCCAAGCTTGGAACATTGATCGGTCCTGCGGTCCCATACGCGCAAGTGGCCGACGTCGTGGAGGATATCGCCGCGGCCTATCTCGAATTGCGGCAGCGGTCCGATGAAACATTCATCGACACCGTCAAGCGTACTGGTGTCGAACCCTTCAGGGAGCGCGTCTATGCCACTCGTTGAGAACGGCCATATTGTCGAGGACCGCTATGTTCGCGTGTTCGATGACGCGCCGATCCCGGATCGTGTGCCCGTCATTGTCCCGGCGAAGCGCTTTCTCGCGGATGTAAACGAGCTTATCCGTCGCGACGGCTCGCTCGGCGTGTTGTGGCCGAACGATCGCCGCGTCGCCGAACTGGAGCCGTGGCTCGGCCACCTCGCGCTTGTCGCGCTGAATTTTCCGAAATTCCGCGACGGCCGGGCCTACAGTCAGGCGCGCCTGCTACGCGAGCATTATTGCTTTCGCGGTACGCTGCGCGCGACCGGCGATGTGTTGCGCGATCAGTTCCAATTTCTGGTGCGTGCCGGCTTCGACTCGTTCGAGGTGAAAAAGCCCGCCGATGCGGCGGTGTTCGCCGAATTGGTCGCGCGCTTTAGCGTGTTTTATCAGCCGGGCGCGGACGGCCGCGCTCCGGTTTGCGGCAACGCCTGCGCAGGACTGCGGCCGTTCCAACGACCTGCGAGACCGTTTGAGCTGCGCGTCGCCGGGCCGTCTGGCGCCCGGCGTTTGCGACCTGCTATGCTGATCCTCAATCCGCAATTGAGGATGTCATGAATTCAGGTGTCGCAACCCCCGTTGTTGCAGTGATCGCGCCGGGCGCCATGGGCGCGGCGGTCGGAAAGAGGCTCGTCGATCACGGGGTCAAAGTACTGACCTCGCTCAAGGGCCGCAGTTCAGACACGGTCAAGCGTGCGGGCGAGGCCGGATTGGTTGCTGCGAGCGACGAAGAGATCGCAGCCGCGGACTTCATCCTCTCGATCCTGCCGCCCGGCGATGCGCTGTCGCTTGCCGAGCGTTTCGCGCCGGCGCTCAAGGCCAGCAACAGCAAGCCGGTCTTCGTCGACTGCAATGCCATTAATCCGAAGACGGTCGAGCGCGTCGCAGCCGCAATCGCGCCGACCGAATGTCCGTTCGTCGATGCCGGGATCATCGGCCAGCCGCCGAAGCCGCAGGGACCCGGCCCGCGCTTCTATGCCTCCGGTCCCGCCGCGCCGCGTTTTGCGACGCTCTCGCAATACGGGCTCGATGTCCGCGTGCTGGGCGGCCCGATGAGCGCCGCCTCGGCGATGAAGATGTCGTACGCCGGCATCACCAAGGGCACGCAGGCGATCGGCGCCGCGATGATGCTTGCGGCAACGCGCGCCGGCACTGCCGACGCGCTGTTCGAGGAACTGCAGACCAGCCAGAAAGAGATGTTCGCCTGGTTCAAGCGGCAATTGGCGATGATGCCGCCCAAGGCTTATCGCTGGGTCGCCGAGATGCACGAGATCGCCGGTTTTGTCGGCGAGGATCCGACCGCCCATGAACTCTACGAAGGCGCCGCGCATTTCTACGAGCACATCGCCGAGGATTTCGAGGCCGACAAGAAGGACGTCTCTGCACTCTCGGCCTTTATTGGCAAAGGTGCTTCCGGCAATTAATGCAGATGTGTTGCGGCTCCCAGCAGCGAGCAATGTGATTTGAGGTCCTGTGAAACACCGTCTCGTTGACGCGGTCATCGTCCCACTGCTTGCCGGCGTCGCCATCGTTGCGGTGTCGGCCGTTCAGGCTCGTTCTGAAAGTACGAGGTTCTGGAGCGTCCCCGAAATCGGCGCGCTGCCGCACGACGCTCATGGCCTGCAGGTCCGCGACGGCCGCGATTTGATTACCGCCACATACGCGTATGTCGGGCCGAACGTGCCCGATGCATCGAAGCGTTTTGCGGGCAACAATCTTGCTTGCACCAATTGCCACCTTCAGGCCGGCACCAAGAAATTCGGATTGCCGTTGTTCGGCCTGTTCGGCGACTTCCCGCAATACAGCGCGCGTTCGGGCAGCGAGATCAGCATCGAGGATCGCATCAATTCCTGCATGACGCGGAGCATGAACGGACGTCCCATGCCGGCGGAGGCCCCGGACATGCAGGCGATCGTGGCCTACATCAAATTCCTGAGCAGCGGCGTGTCGTCCGGGCAGCAACTGCCCGGGCTCGGCGCCGGGCGGATGCCGGAGCTCAAGCGCGCCGCTGATCCGAAGCGCGGCCAACCGCTTTATGCACGCGTCTGCGCCGCTTGCCACGGCAGCGACGGATCGGGCCTGCGCAATGGAACGGCGGCCTCCGATCTCGGTTACGTCATGCCGCCGCTATGGGGACCGGACACTTTCAATAACGGTGCCGGAATGGCGCGGATCATCAACTTCGCCAATTTCATCCACTTCAACATGCCGCATGGCACCGACTATCTGAATCCCCAGCTCACGGTCGAGAACGCCTGGGACATCGCCGCCTATGTGTTGTCGCAGCCGCGGCCGACCCGAGCCGATTTCCAGCACGATTTTCCGGATTTGTTGAAGAAGCCGGTCGATACGCCGTACGGCCCCTATGCCGATCGTTTCAGCGAGCGGCAGCACAAATATGGGCCGTTCGCGCCGATCCGTGCCGAGATCGCGAGGCTCGAACGCGCCAAGGCCGGGCACTGAAAGGGTCGGTCGTGCGCATGTCCGGTGAGCGATCTTAGGCGCGCGTCACCGCGCCGCGTTCGATCCGGTAGGTGCATCCCAGCAAGTCCGCGACGTGAACCTCGTTCGATTCGGAGAGCAGCACGGACACGGACTAGTGCCTTGAGATTGGCCAGCACCTCGCCGAGCCGCCGCGCCAGGGCCGGGGCGAGGCCTTCGAACGGCTCGTCAAGGAGCAGCATGCGCCGGCCCGCCATCAGAGCGCGCGCCAGCGCCACCATTTTCTGCTGACCGCCGGAGAGTTCGAGTGCGCGCCGCGCGCGAAATCGCGCCACCTCGGGCATGATGGTGAAGATCCAGTCGAGGCGCTCGTTGACCGCCGGCAGCTTCGCCGCCCAGCTCGGCAACCGGATGTTCTCTTCCACCGTAAATTCAGGAACCAGCCGGCGATCTTCGGGCATGTAGCCGATGCCTTGTCCGACGCGGCGGTACGCTGGTTGGTGCAGGACTTCGACGCCACCAAGCTCAACCGTCCCGGTCGCCGGCAGCGCTCCCATCAACGCCCGCATCAGCGTGGTTTTACCGGCGCCGTTGCGGCCGATCAGTCCGCACATCTCGCCATCGCCGAGTTCGAGGGACGCGTCGCGGATGATGGTGACCGCACCGATCGAGACGCAGAGATTGGCGACCTTAAGCATGGCGAGCGGCCGGGGCTGAAGTTTGGAGTTTCGGTCCGCTGATCAGTTCTTGGATGCGTGGATTTTCCAAGGTCTCCACGGGCGGTCCGTCGGCGATCACCGAACCATCATAGAACGCGAGCACGCGATCGGCGTAGCGCTCGACGATGTCCATGTCGTGCTCGACGAACAGCACCGTGATCCGGCGCTGCTTCAGCGCTGACATCACCACATCCATCAATCCGAATTTCTCCTCGATCGAGATGCCGCTGGTCGGCTCGTCGAGCAGGAGGAGCCGCGGCGCGCCGGCGACCGCCATGGCGATATCGAGGAGTTTGCGCACGCCTTGCGGCAGCGTCGCCGCCACCGTGTCGCGATACGCCGCGATGCGGAACAGTTCGAGAGCGGCTTCGGCGTTCGCCATGGCGCGAGGTGAATGCAAAGGCGTGAGCACCTGTGCGAATAGGCCGCCGGAGGCGATTGCGATCGCGGTCGCCGAACACATGTTTTCGAATACGGTCAGCGACGGAAAAATCTGCGCCACCTGGAACGAGCGCGCGATACCGAGCCGTGTGATCTCGCGCGAGGGGCGGCCGGTAATGTCGCGATCCTCGAACAGGATTTTGCCTTTGCTCGGCCGTAAATGACCGGTGATCATGTTGACGAAGGTGGTCTTGCCGGCGCCGTTGGCGCCGATGATGCCGACCGTCTGTAATGCCGGTACTGCGACGGTGATATCGTGGGCGGCGACGAGCGAGCCAAAGGTCTTTGCCAGATCACGAACGGTGAGGATCGCGCTCATGACGTCGTGCTCAGAGGTTTGACCTTGGCGTGCCGCTTGATACGGCCAAACAGCGAGCCGATGCCCTCCGGCAGGAACAAGATCGTGAGCAGCAACGCCGATCCGAGGAACATCTGCCATGTGCCAGGCAGGATGTCGTAGGCGATCGATTTCAACAGCTCAAACAGAAACGACCCGATAAAGGCCGCAGCCACCGATCCCGCGCCGGCAAGAACGGTGACGAATACGAAGCCGCCGGAGGTCGTCCAATACGACATGTCGGGATCGACATGCTCGATCGCGAGCGCCGCCAAAGCGCCGCCGAGGCCGGCCAGCGTCCCGGCGATGACGAGCTTGAGATGGATCAGCCGGTTGACCGATATGCCGAGAAATTCCAGCCGGATTTCGCTGTCGCGCACCGGAACGGCGAGCGAGCCCGCCACCGATCGCAAGTATAGCGAGACGAGGAGCGCCGCGAGCGCGCAGCATGCCAGCACCAGCCAGAACAGAACCAAAAGATGCCACACGCCTTGCGGCGCGTAGCCGAAATACGTCGGCGGCTCGACGTGAAAACCGTCGGTTGAGCCGAGTGTTTCCGTCTTCACCAGCGCGCCGTAGAGAATCATCGACATGGCGAGACTGAGCATGGCGAAAAAAATCTCGCGGTAGCGCGCCAGCAGAAATCCCGTGAGGTATGCGGTCAGGCCGGCCAGGATCGCGCCCGCAATAATCATCACCAGGACGTCGCGGATCCCGGTGTAGCGCCCGATCAGCGCCACCGTATAGGCGCCGACCGCGTAGTAGAGCGCCTGTCCGAACGGCACGAGACCAGCCCGCCACAGGATAACCAGCCCGAGGACGACGAGTGCGTTGGCGAAGGCGATGGTGGCGAGCGAAACGATCCAGGCGGGCAATGCCGGCGCCGCTGCGGCGACCAGGACGAAGGCGAGCAGGCCGGTGACGATGGAGCGCGTCGCCATCTTTCAGATCTTTCGCGGTTGCGCACGGGTGAAGAGGCCTTGCGGCCGAAACACGAGGACAAGCGCCATCACGCCGTAGATGACGAACAGCTCGACCTGCGGCGCCAGATGCACGGCCGCGGCCCGGCACAGGCCGACAATCAGCGCGCCGATGAAGGCGCCGCCAACCGATCCCATGCCGCCGATCGCAACCACCGCGAAAGCAAGTACGATCACCTCGACGCCAATGCCGAGCGTGACGGCAATTTTCGGCGCCATCAGTGCGCCGCCGAGCGCACCCAGCATGGCCCCAAGCACGAAGGTCAGCGTGTAGACCAGCGATACGTTGATGCCGAAGCAGGCGGCGAGCTCGCGATCGAAGATGACGACGGTGAGCAGGCGGCCCCATTTTGTATATTTGAGCGCAAAGCTCGCACCCGCCGCGAGCAGCGCGGCGAAAACGACCAGCCCGATGTCGTAACCGGACAGCACGAAATCGCCGACGTCGACGTTTCCGGCAACGTCGAGCGGCTGATAAAGCGCGTATGAGTTCGGGCCCCAGATCAACTGGATCACATCCTCGAGGATGAGAAAGGCCGCATAAGTCACGAGCACGACGACGACTTCGTCCTTGCCGTACACCAGACGCAGCAGGCCGCGCTCAAGGATCAGGCCGAGCACGAGGCCGATCGCCATGGCAACGAGAACCATGAGGAGGAAGCCGCCGGCCGCCGGGTAGCCTTGATTGAAGTAAATGCCGACGGCGATCGCTGCGCCATAGGCGCCGAACGCATAAAACGAGCCGTGGGCGACATTGAGGATTTTCATGACGCCGAAGATCAAAGTCAGACCTACGGCGACAAGGAACAGATAGGCCGCGTAAACAAGCCCATCAGTCAGGATGGCGAATGTGGTCAGCACCATGTTTGTTTTCCCGACCGGAACGGACGAGGCAAACAAAAACCCCTCCCGGACAAAGCCGGAAGGGGCGGTGACTCAATTACACTTCGCGCCTTTCATGCCGCCCTGCAGCCACGTCACCGAATCAACATCGGCCGGCGGGTTCACGCATTCGGCCGGATAGCGCACGATGTCGACGAGCTGGGGTTTTTCCGTCTTCTTGTCGAACTTGTAGGTCCCGTACGCCGTATCGGAGACACCTTGGTGGCCATTGCCGTTTGCCATCCGAATGGTCGTGCTCGGCGTCTGGAACTGGATTCCTTCGAATGCCGCGATGACCTCTTCCTGCGTCGGCCGGGCGCCGCCCTTCTTGGCCTGCGCCTTCTCCCATGCGGTCTTCAGGCCGAGCAGTGATTGGGCGAGGTCGTAGGCCGGGTAGATCGGCGGCTGGCTGTAACGATCGACATAGGTTTTCAGGAACCAGCTGTTGAGGGCGCTGTCGTGGGCGAAGAACGTGTGCGGGCCGCGCGCGCCGATGATCGTGCCGTCCGGCAGTTTCGGGGCCAGCCGATAGACCGAAGTTTCACCCGTCGTGAGCACCAACGGAATCCGCTGCGGCAGACCGCGCGCCACGGACTGATAGATGAATGCTTCAAGATCGCCATCGAAGAAGCTCGAATGGATAATTTGCGCCTTGGACGTCAACAGCGTGGAAATCTCAGCGCCATATTCCCCCGCGAAGAGTTTTGGAAACAGCGCCTTATCGACCGTCGCCTTGGGATCGAGGTCTTTCATCGCGAGCTGGAAGTCGCGCCACGAATCCTGACCCCAGGCGTAGTTCTGATTGATGCCGGAGTAGAGCGAAATGTCTTTCTTTTTCGCCAGCACGTATTTCGCCGCCGCGACATTGTCCATGGTCGCGGTCGGGTTGACACGAAACACATAGTGCCGCGGCTTTTCCTCGAAGATACGCGGCGTGCCGCAGATGTCGAACACCGTGAGCTGCTTCATTTCTTCGGCAACCGGCGCGATCGCGAGGCAATTGCCCGACGACACGTAGCCGATGACGACGTCGACGTGATCGCGCTCAACGAGGTTGCGGAACTGGGTCACCTGGTCCGCCGCCGAACCGGATTCGTCGACGTACTTGGCCTCGATCTTGGCGCCGCCAAGTCCGACCTGATTGTAGGGGACGGGCATCTTTCCCGCGTTGAGGTTTTCGACCAGGATTTCGGCCGCGTTGCGATCCGGGATGCCGAACGGCGCCGCGGCCGGGCCGGTCAGAAAAGTCACGAAGCCGATTTTGACCGGCTCGGGCGCCGCGGGCTGCTGGGCCTGTGCGGCAGCCAGAGGCACCATGAACGACAGGCCGGCTGCGACGGCAAACGCCCGACGATATGCGTGATTGCCCATAGTCACTCCCTCCCAAAAGTGGCAATGCTTTTTTCTTGTTGAGCTAAGCAAACGCGATCTTGAAGGGACTTTCAACTGATTTCACGCCTCGGGCCGGTTGTTGCGCCGGCATCGCTGCGCGGGAAATCGTCGCGCCCTTCATAGGTTTCGACGGACACTTGATGATAAAATGGGCAACAAGCTTGATGACGACGGCAAGAGGTGCGATGGCGACGGTCACGATGCAAAGCGCCAATGATGGTCCTCAAACGGGGCTTGCCGCGCGGCTTGCGATCCGCAGCCGCCAATACAACGGGCCGACATCCGGTCTCGCGCCGGGTTTCGTTCAGGCCAATCTCGCGATCTTGCCTCGCACGCTCGCCGAGGATTTCCTGCGCTTTTGCCACTTCAATCCGAAGCCGTGCCCGCTCATCGGGGTCTCGGCTGCGGGCGATTGGCGGCTGCCGAATTTGGCGGACGACCTCGACATTCGCACCGACGTGCCGCGCTATCGCGTCTGGCGCGAGGGCGAGCTTGCCGACGAGCCCGCCGACCTCATGGGCTGGTGGCGCGACGACCTCGTCACCTTTGCGATCGGCTGCTCGTTCTCGTTCGAGCAGGCCTTGACCGAAGGCGGCATCGAGCTTCGGCACATCACCTGCGATTGCACCGTGCCGATGTACCGCACGTCCATCGAAACCACGCCAGCCGGTGCGTTCCGCGGGCCGCTCGTCGTCTCGATGCGGCCGATGAAGCCCGCCGACGCGATCCGCGCCGTGCAGATCACCAGCCGCTTCCCATCGGTGCACGGCGCGCCGGTTCATCTGGGCAAACCGGAACTGATCGGTATTACCGATCTCGCCGCTCCCGATTACGGCGATGCGGTGCCGGTGCACGACGACGAGATTCCGGTGTTTTGGGCGTGCGGAGTCACGCCGCAATCGGTGATCGCCGCCGCGCGGCCGGAGTTCTGCATCACGCATTATCCCGGCACCATGCTGGTGACCGATCGCCGCAACACCGAATTCGCCATCATGTAGAAATTCGAAACTGATCCGTTCCCTCGTCCGCAAGGGTGAGGGGAGAAATTGGCCTCTAACATCGGACATCGTATGATCGTCGACTTCCAGCAGCACTACACGCCGGCGGAACTGCTCAAAGGCGACACCGCCGCCGTTTCGGCCCAAGTGGATCAGGACGGCAACCCGAACTATCTGCTCAATCCGCTCCTGGCCGATCTCAACTCACATATTCGCGTGATGGATGCGGCCGGCATCGACGCCGCGGTTCTCACCTGCGGCAGCGGCTTTGATCAGCCGGACCTCGCGACCTGCCGAACCATCAACGATCGCATGCGCGAGGCGGAAAGGGCTCATCCCGGCCGCTTCATCGGATTGGCGCATGTGCCGGCGCTCAAACCCGCGGAGGCTGCCGCTGAACTAAAACGCTGCGCCGTCGATCTCGGTTTTCCCGGCGTGGTCATCGCCTCAGAGCTTCAGGATCAGCCGCTCGACGCCGAGGGCCTGAGGCCGTTCTGGAAGTCATGCGCCGATCTCGGCCTCTACGTCTTTATCCATCCGCTGCCGCGGGTGATCCGCTGGGGCCGTATGGACGCCGACGATCTCGGCCGCATGCTCGGCTGGGAATTCTCGCTGATGACCGCAACGGTACGCGTCATCAACAGCGGGCTGCTTGACGAATTGCCGACGCTCAAAATCCAGTTCTCGCATTTCTCCGGCGGCATCGGCCGCTATCTTGGCCGCATTCGCGGCTTTCAGCAGCGCGGCAAATGGGGCACCGCCAAGGTGCCGCGGCACGGCCGGCAACCGCCGAAGCCATTCGATCATTATCTCGATCAGCGGCTTTACTACGACATCGCCGGCTGGGCGGGGCCGGATCACGCCGCGGAATGGGGCGCGGATTGGGTGCGGTTCGGCATCGAGGAGTTGGCATTCTCGCAGCTCGTGTTCGCCACCGATTATCCGCAGGCGGTGCGCGATGCCGGCGAAGTGGCCGCCTATGTCGAAGCGGTGCGCGGGCTCGGCGCCAATGGCCGTGCGCTCGCGAGCGGCGCCAACGCCGAAAAGCTCATTCCCGATCTGAAGCGGCGTCTCGCCAAGCGTGCGCCAGCCCCGAGCCAGGTGCGCGCATGAACGATAAGCCTGTCTCGGAAGACGCTAACGCGTTCGACCCGGCTGCGCATGGCTGGGAGGCCGTGACCACCACGGCGTTCGGCAATCTGGTCGGCCCGATCTGGAGAAAAGAGGAGGGCGACCGGCTGCACTTCGGCTTGATCGTCGCGTCGAAACATCTCAACCGCGCCGGCAATCTGCATGGCGGCATGCTGATGACGCTGGCCGATCAATCGATGGCCATGACGGCGCGTAAAGCGACCGGCGGCAAGAACCACGCCACGATCGAATTGAATATCCAGTTCGTCGGCGTGGTGCGGCTCGGCGATTTCGTCGAAGTGCATGCCGAAGTGGTGCGCGCGACCCGCTCGGTGGTGTTCATGCAAGCCAAGATGTTTGTCGGCACGCGCGTCGTCGTGACGACAAACGGGATTTGGAAGATTCTCGGCGAGCCGTGACGATTATCATCTGATCCGCTCATTCCCGCGTCAGCGGGAACCAGGTCTGGGTCTTCGCTATTGGGGGGACGAGCGGATGACGCTTATGCCCGGAACCGCTGCAGGCCGCCGCCCTTCATCACCGAGCTGGGCAGCGGATGACCGACGACATCCTCGGCAAGCCGCGCGCATTCGATCAGCGCGTCGAGATCGATGCCGGTCTTGATCCCCATCTCGTTGCACAGAAAGACGAGGTCCTCGGTGCACACATTGCCGGCCGCTCCGCTGTGTCCCGCGAACGGGCAGCCGCCGAGGCCGGCGACGGAGGAATCGAAGCGCGTCACGCCCATTTCTAGGCCGGCGAACGCATTGGCGATCGCCATGCCGCGCGTATCGTGCAAGTGCAGGGCAACGTCGAGATCGGGCCATCGCTCGCGCAGCGCGCCAACCACGCGCTTGATAGCGAGCGGCGTCGCCCAGGCCATCGTATCTGCGAGCGTCACATAGCGAAGCGTGACGCCGTGCTCACGCGCGACATCGAGGATTTGCCCGACGCAGGAGACGACGCGTGAGACCGGAATGTCACCCTCGAAATTGCAGCCGAATGCCGCCATCAGGCTGCCGCGCTCGACCTCGACGCCGTGCGCCTTGTAAAGCTCAACGATGCGATGCTGCCCGGCGAGCTGCTGCTCGGCGCTGCGGTTCTGGTTGCGCTTGAGAAATTTTTCCGACGCCGCGAGTTGGATCGTGCCCCTCAGCGTCAGCCGGTCGAACGCGAGCGCCCGCTCGAAGCCTTTGTCGTTGAGCCAGAGCGCCGTATAGGCGACGTCCGGCCGCGGCGTGATCCCGCGTACAACGTCGTCGGCATCCGCCATGCCCGGCACCGCTTTCGGATTGACGAAGGAGACGATCTGGATGTGGCCGAGCCCGGTCTGCGACAGCGTGTCGATCAGCGCGATTTTCCGTGCGGTCGGGATCGGACCCTTCTCGAACTGAAAGCCTTCGCGCGGCCCTTCCTCGGTGATCTGAATGGATGACGGGAGATCGCTCATAATTTCTCTCCCGATCCTTCCGCAGGATTGACGCCGACAACACCGCGTTTGCCTAACGCTTCGATCTCAGACGACGACAGCCCGAGCTCTACCAAAACCTGGGCGGTATGCTGGCCGATCGCCGGCGCCTGACGGCGCAAAGCGAAATCGTGTTCGCCGATTTCGACCGGCAGCCGCGGCATTTTAGCATGGGCGCCGTTGGGAAATGCAATGTCGAGCATGCGGCCGCCGGCGTTGAGTTGCGGATCATCAAACAAGTCGCCGGGCTTGGCGACCGGCGAGAACGGGATGTCGATGCGATCGAACAATGCCGCAAGCTCGGCGAGACCGTTGCGTGCGATGATGTCGGCCACGATCGGCCGCAAAGTAGGGCGTTCGCGCACCCGGTCCTGATTGGTCTGGTAGGCGGGATTTTGCAAAAGGTCCTTGCGTCCGAAATGTTCGCAGAATCGGCGCCAATGGCCGTCGCTCGTGAGCCCGACGAAGAGTTGCTCACGGTCGGCGGTCTCGAAAGGCTCATAGATCGCCCAGGCACTCTCGCGCGCAGGCATCGGCGGCGGGGCGCGACCGGTCACGGCTTGGCCCGCCATGTGCTGCGTCATCAGAAAAGCGGTCGATTCGAACAGCGCCGATTTGACCATTTGGCCGAGTCCGGTGCGTTCGCGCTCGCGCAGCGCCGCCTGGATGCCGATCACGGCGAACATGCCGCCCATGATGTCGACGACGGAAGCGCCGGCGCGCAGCGGCTGGCCCGGCGGGCCCGTCATGTAGGCGAGCCCGGCCATGAACTGCACGACCTCGTCGAGCGCCGGACGATGCTCGTAGGGGCCGCTGAGAAAGCCCTTGAGTGCGCAATAGACGAGCCGCGGATTCCTTTGCGAGAAATCGCCGTAGCCGCAGCCGAGCCGATCCATGGTGCCGGGCGCATAGTTTTCCAGTACGACGTCGGTGGTTCTCACAAGTCGATACAACAGGTCGCGCCCTTCGGCGGATTTGAGGTCGATGGCGACGCTGCGCTTGTTGCGGTTGAAGGCGGAAAAGAATCCGGCGGCGAAACCGATGAGCCGACGGGTGGAGTCGCCCACGACCGGCTCGATCTTGATTACGTCGGCGCCAAGGTCGGCGAGGATCAGGCCGGCCGTCGGTCCCATGATGGTGTGACAGAATTCGAGCACGCGAATGCCGGCGAGCGGCGCCGTATCGTTCGCGCTTGTGCTCGGATCGTGTGTCACCATGGTCGAGGGCCTCGGCTACGGGCGGAATTTAGGCCGTCTTGGTTAGGCTTGTCCCGGCCATTCCAGGTCTATGCTATGCAGCAACGCCCCAAAGTCGCGGATACTCGCGACGAGCGCGGGCATGACGAGCCCGAAAGAGGGAAGCCATGAAGAAGTCGTTCGTCCGAGGCGCGTACCCGGAGAAACGCGCCTACTCGCCGATTGTCATCACCGAGGGGAGCGCCAAGACCCTCTGGCTCGCCGGCCACACCGGCGCGGTGGACGATGCCGGAAAATCGCTCGCCGGCGATTTCGACGCGCAATGCCGGCAGACGTTCCGCAATATCGAAAAGACGCTGGCCCAGGCCGGCGCCAAGCTGTCCGATCTCGTCACCATGACGGTCTTTCTCATTGACGCGCGCTACACGACCCGAATGACGGAGTTGCGCGTGGAGATTTTCAGCAAGGATTTTCCGGCGAGCGCGGCAATCACGGTCGCCGGCTTCGCCCAGCCGGAGATGATGATCGAGATTCAAGCCGTGGCGGTGATTGCGGCGTAAGCCCTCACCCGTCGCTGGAGGCGCGGGCCACAAGCGCGCTTTAGGCGTGTCTGTGACGCGCTGTGGCGAGCGCTCGAAATTGGCGACGGCCCGGGCACCTGAGCATGCGTCCTTCAAGGAGGCCGCTTCGCGGCCGCCTCAGGATGTATCAGCTGCCCTTGCGCTTCGTGGATCGCCTTCCAGATGCGTTCGGGTGTCGCCGGCATTTCGATGTGCTTGATGCCGAGCACCGAGAGCGCGTCGACCAGCGCATTGGCGACGGCCGGCATGGCGCCGACGCAACCGGCTTCGCCGGCGCCCTTGACGCCGAGCGGGTTGGTCTTGGTCGGCACCGGATTGCTCTCGACGTGGAAGGCCGTGAGATCGCTCGCGCGGGGCATGGCATAGTCCATGAACGAGCCTGAGAGCATCTGGCCCTCGGTGTCGTACTTGATGTCTTCCATCAGGATCTGGCCGACGCCCATGGCGATGCCGCCGTCGATCTGGCCGTGCAGCAAGAGCGGATTGATTACCGTGCCGACGTCGTCGACGACGTTGTAGTTGACGATATCGACTTCGCCGGTTTCCTCGTCGATCTCGAGCTCGCAGACATGGCAACCGTTGGGGTAGCTCGCCGACTTGCCCTGATAGATCGCCGTGGAAATGAGACCCACTTCCATGCCGGTCGGCAGGTTTTTCGGATCGATCGACGCCTTCGCGACCTCCTTGATCGTGAGCGTCTGGTTGGTCTTTTGGCTGGAGAACACGCCTTCGGAGAAATTGATGTCGGCGACATCGACTTTCAGCATGTTGGCGGCGATGGCCTTGGCCTTTGTCTCGATCTTCTCGGCCGCCAAGGTGAAGGCTGAACCTGAAAACGCCGCCGACCGCGAGCCGCCGGTGCCTTCGGCGAAAAAGACCTGATCGGTATCGCCCTGGATGTAGGTGACTTCGTTCGGATCGAGGCCCAGACGATCGCACACGACCTGCTTGAACGCGGTCTCGTGGCCCTGGCCCTGGTTGATGCTGCCGGAAAAAATCGATACCGACCCGGTACGGTCGAACCTGATCTCGGCGCCTTCGAGACCGGCCGCAGCCGAGCGCTCGATCGTGTTCGAGAAGCCGATGCCGCGCAGCTTGCCGCGCTTGCGTGCTTCCGCCTTGCGCCCGGCGACGCCAGAGTTTTCAGCAAGATCGAGCGCCATGTTCATGTTCTTCTCGAACTCGCCGCAGTCGTAGGTGAAGGTCACGCTGGTCTTGAACGGCATGGCGCTCGGCGCAATCGTGTTGCGTCGGCGTAATTCCGCCGGGTCGATGCCGGTCTGGTCGGCGGCAAGATCGACCATGCGCTCGATGACGTAAGCCGCTTCCGGTCGGCCATTGCCGCGATAGGGGCGCACCGGCTGGGTGTGGGTGAACACCGCCGTCACGTCGACGTGCGAAGCGGGTGTGCGGTAGACGCCGGCGAGCGTGCCGAGATTGCCGGTGAACGCCGGCATGCCGACCTGGAGGTAGGCGCCGATGGCGGCAAAAATCTTGGCGCGGAATCCCAGGAAGGTGCCGTCCTTGTCGAGCGCAAGCTCGGCGTGGGTGACGTTGTCGCGCGCCTGCGCATCGCACAAGAACGATTCAGAACGTGTCGCCACCCATTTGACGGGACGCCCGGTCACTTTGGCGCCAAGCAGCACCAGCGCGACTTCGTTGTAGACCGCCGACTTCATGCCGAAGCTGCCGCCGATGTCGCCGCAGACCACGCGGATCTTGCTGTCGGGGACTTTCAGAACATAATTCGACAACTCGGTCTGGAAGACGTGGGTGCGCTGCAGCGTGGTGTAGATCGTGTAGCGGCCCTCGATCGGCTCGAAGAGGCCGATGCAACCGCGCGGTTCCATGGTCGCGGCGGTCACGCGGTTGATCACGAACTCGCCTTTGACGACGTGAGCGGCGCGCGCGAACGCGGCGTCAGTCGCCTCCTTGTTGCCCTCGATTTGAACGAATCCGACGTTGTTCGGACAATCGTCCCAAACCAGCGGCACGCCGGGTTTGACGGCATCCCCGGTCGAGACAAGGGCCGGCAGCGGCTCGTAATCGATGTCGATCAGCTCCGAGGCGTCGACCGCCTGGTAGTAGGTCTCGGCGACGACGAAGGCGACGTAGTCGCCGATCATCCGGACTTTGTCCTCGACCAGGGCTGGATAGCGCGGCCGATAGCCGGGAGCGCCGTCGCGGCGCTTGAGCCCGCCGGGCACCGGAAGATCGCCGAAGCCGGCCGCCTTGTAATCGGCGCCAGTCAGCACCGCGAGAACGCCCGGGGCGGCCTTGGCCTTCGACGTGTCGATCGAGCGAATGCGCGCATGAGCGTGCGGCGAGCGCAGCACATAGCCGAACGCCATGCCGGGAAAGACCATGTCCGCCACATAGCGGCCGCCGCCCTTGACGAGTCTCGGGTCCTCGAAACGGGGTACCGGTTGACCGATCGCGAATTCACCCATTGCATTCCTCGCATTCCGCCGTCGCGGCGTGCTTCGCCGATCCACACGTCTGTGGTCGCCGATTTTTGATAGACAGACCCGGCGGATAGCCGGGTCTTCATGAAGGCTTTCGGTCTTACATCGACTTGAGAGGGCCTTCAATCGGGGCTCCTGCGGCGCTAGGCTGCGGCAGCGCCCTTATGGGAGCGAACCTCATGGCAGCTATGCCCCAGACGTTCGAAACCGCGTTACAGGCCCGCGTCGACGGCATGGTCGATGCGTGCACCCGCTGCGGCAAATGCGTCGAAGTCTGTCCGGTCACGGGACCCGGCGGCGTCACCGCCGAGCCGCGTGACGTGATCGACGGCGTCATCGACATTTTGCGTCTCGGCGAGGGCAATAAATCAGCGCGCAAGTGGGCCAACGCGTGCGTGCTTTCGGGCGAATGCATCAAGGCCTGCGACTATGGCGTCAATCCGCGCTTTCTTCTCGGCATGGCGCGAGTCGCCATGGCGCGGGCCAAGACCGATGCGGCTGACCCAGCGCCGCGGCGGCGTCGAGGGCTTCCGCAAGGTCGCGCGCGAGGTGACCCACATTTCCCGGCTGCAACTCGACGATGCTCTGCTGGAACGGCTTGGGCAGGGCGCCAAACGGCCCCAGGCCACCGGCGCAGACGGCACGGCCGCAAAACCGGACTTTGTCTTCTATACCGGCTGCAACGTGCTCAAGACCCCGCACATCGCGCTGCTCGCCCTCGACATCATGGACGTGCTCGGCGTCACCTACGAAGTCATGGGCGGACCGACCCATTGTTGCGGCGTGGTCCAGATGCGCACCGGCGATGTTGCGACCTCGGGTCGCTTCGCGGAGAACACGCTCGACAAGCTTGCGCAGAGCAAGACCGGACAGGTGCTGTCGTGGTGCCCGTCCTGCCACGTCCAGTTCACCGAGACGACGCTGCCGACCATCGAGAAGACGCGCGGATCGAAGCCGTTCGAGATGACGCCGTTCACGATGTTCCTGCGCAAGAATCTCGAGCGGCTGCGGCCGCTGCTGCGTGACCGCGTGCCGTTGCGGATTGCGCTGCACCGCCATCCGGGCATTCACGGCGTGGTCGAGGCCGCCGAAGATATCTTGCGCGCGGTGCCGGGCGTTGATCTCGTCGATCTGCATCAGCCGGCGGTCGGGCTCATGGCCAACTACTTCCGCGCGCTGCCGGCTTACCGCAGCGAATTGCAGAGAAACGAGCTTGAAGCGGCGGAGGAAGCAGGCGTCGATGCCTTGGTCGCCATCTATCACGCCGACCACCGCGAATTGTGCGCACACGAGCGCGACTGGCCGTTTCGCATCATGAACATGTACGAGATTGTCGGCGCCAGCATGGGATTGCATCGCGACGATCATTTCAAACGGCTGAAGATCATGCAGGATGCCGATGCGATCCTTGCCGATTGCCGCGATCTCGCGGCGGCGCATGGTCTCGATGCCGAGACCACGCGCCTTGCCATTCGGGCGATGCTGGACGAGCAGCCCTTGCCGCTGAAGGGCGGGTAATTTCGCCGCTCATTTCCCGCGCAAGCCGGAATCTAAATGCCGGCACAAAGGGCTGGGCTTGCCGATACACCTCGGTAAGGCTCGGGGCATAACTGATCGGGCCGCCAGCGGCAACGCATTCGCGGAGATTGAAGATCGCAGCAACGCCAATACGATTTGCGAGCGCGACGATTTGGTCCCGACGGACTAAAAAGCGGATCCGTTCCCACCAGGATTGCGCTGACCTGTTGTTGAGAGAGATCGCTAACGCCCGTATCAATTTCAGCCTCAGTGCTGGCTTTATTGGCCGCGGCTACTGGGCTGCTGTGAAGGTCACGTTCCAAGCTTTGCCGGCCAAATAGCCGCCGAGAACGATTGTTCTGCCGCTGCCGGCCGTGCACGCCGGATTAAGATTGACAACATAGTTGCCGTTGCTAAGCGCCGTATGCCAAACGATGAAGAGACGGTGACCGGACAGCGTGGCATGGCCTTGCGCATTTCCGAGGCCTTTCTCCGTCGCCGCGCCAGCCGCAGTAATCGTCCAGACTGAGCTGCCAACGTCCCCGACTTGATTACCCCAGACCTTCTCCAAGCTGCAGGCTGTCTGGGCAGGCTTCGCGGAAAACGTCTTTTTTGTCGAAGCCGGTGGCGGTGTTTGTTCGGACGTTCCAGAGATCGATTTGTCGCGCTGACCGATGGTGCCGCCGGTACTGCCGGGTTGCGCAAACACCCCCGTCGAAACGGATGCAGCCAAAGCAGTTATCATCGCGATTTTCTGCGTGGCCATCGGCGTCTCCAGGCCTTAGCGAAGATAAGACGTGAGGCCAGCCATTATGGATGATCCCAGGCAGTTCTTCCAGCGCAGGACCGCATCTCGGACTTAGCCCGTCGCCACTCGCGCAACATCGAAGCTATGACCGCAGCCGTGTAGGTATCATCAGCTGAAGTAAGTAATCCTCGCCCCGATGACCTTTGCCGGGCGCCCAAGACAGTTTGACCTTGCGCTTGTCCGCGCCCACGCATTGCGCTTCCTTTACGCTCTCGGCGAAAACAACAGTCTTGTGTATACGAGCCCTGCTTGGGCAGGGACGAGCGGAAGCTTCGGGCCCTCGCTACCTGATGAAGCCTCGCTTATCTGATGCAAATCTCACTTATCTGATGCAAATCTCACTTATCTAATGAACGTGCCGTTGCGCAGCTCCGTGAAGGCTTGCTGCAACTCAGCCTGGCTGTTCATCACGATCGGACCGTACCAGGCGACCGGCTCCTCGATCGGTTTACCGGAGACCAGCAGGAATTGGATTCCTTCCTCGCCCGCCTGCACGGTGACTTCGTCGCCGCTATCGAACAACACGAGCGAACGGTTGCCTGTCTGCTCACGGACCAGCGTTTCATTGCCGCCGTTTGTCTTCTCCGTGAGCACACCGAACGGCTCCGAGGCGGCGCGAAAGTTGCCGGCGCCCTCGAACACGTAGGCAAAAGCGTGCCGCTCCAACTCGACCGGAAGGGTCTTGCGCTTGTTTGGTGGCACGAAGACGTCGAGATAACGCGGATCGGCGGCGACGCCTTCGATCGGGCCGCGCTTGCCCCAATAGTCGCCGCACACCACGCGAATACGCGTTCCGTCGTCATCGGTGACTTCCGGAATTTCCGCGGCTTTCACGTCCTGATAGCGCGGCGCCGTCATCTTCAGCGACGACGGCAGATTGGCCCATAGCTGGAAACCGTGCATGCGGCCCTGCGCGTCGCCTTGCGGCATTTCCTGATGGAGAATTCCGCGACCGGCCGTCATCCACTGCACGTCGCCGGCGCCGAGATTGCCGCGATTACCGAGACTGTCGCCGTGCTCGACGTTGCCCGCGAGCACGTAGGTGATCGTCTCGATGCCGCGATGCGGATGCCACGGAAAGCCGGCGCGATAATCGTCCGGCCGGTCGTTGCGAAAATCGTCGAGCAGCAGAAACGGATCGTAAGCGCCGGTATCGCCGAAGCCGAAGGCGCGGCGCAGCTTGACGCCAGCGCCCTCGGTGGTCGGCTTGGAGGTGATGATGCTTTTCACAGGTCTGATGGACATGGCACTTGCCCTTACCTTCGTCTTCAATCGCTTGAAACAAAGATGGGTCGCCGGCCTGTGGCGGCAAGAAGGCACACGGTTGATACCGTAAAGGCCCAATTTTGGAGCCCGGCCGACAACAAACCTGGGTCATTTCTTAGCTTTGTCATGCTCCGCGAAAGCGGAGCATCCAGTAAACGAAGGCCGAGCAGCGTAAATCGGACTTCGTGACTACTGGATCGTCCGCTTTCGCGGACGATGACAACAAAAAGAAGCAGTGGCTGGCGCCAGTATCAATCCCGGATATCCTGCAGGAACCACTCGGTCGGAATCTCGCGCCCAAGACCGGCACGCTTGGCGAGTTCGTAGATTTTTCCCGCGACCGCGAAGAATTGCACACCCTGCAGGTTGCCGCGCTCCGAATAGGTGATCTGGTCCGGCGCCGTGCGGCCCTGCGCCTTTCCCATGATGATGTCGGCGAGCGTGACGCGCTTGTCCGGAAGCATATTGCCGTGCCGGCGATTCCCGCGGCCGTCGCCAAATTTCGGCTGATCGGGTCTCGCTTCGTAGCCGAGATATTCATCGTCGACGGCGAGCGCCGGCTTGCCGACCGGGCCGGGCGCATCGCCAAAGCGCAGATAAACGTCGACCCGCCGCAGACTTTCGGCATCCGGTTTGCCGCTACCGCCGACATTGACGATATGCGCGCCTTTCTCAAGGAGCGTGCCGTCGATGACCGGCACGGCGGAGTCGGTCAAGCCGGCGACGATGTCGGCGCCCTTATAAATGTCCTCGGGGCGGTCGCAGACCTCGACTTCGATGTTGTAGGTCGCGGCCATCTCGCGGCCGAATTTTTCGCGGTTCTCGCGGGTCGGGCTAAAGACCTGCAGTTTTTTGATGTTGCGAACCTGCGTGAAGGCTCGCATGTGGGTGCGCGCCATGCCGCCGGTGCCCAGCATACCGACGACTCCGGCATCCGGGTTCGCCAGATATTTCACGCCGATGCCGCCGTCGGCGCCGACCCGCATGTGCTGCAAGTGCCCGTCGTTGATGAAGGCGAGCGGCTCGCCGGTTTCAGTCGAGGTGAGCAGGATCAGGCCGCAATAGAGGCCCGGCCGCGTGCAGTATTTTTCCTGCGTGATCGAGCCGTTGTATTGCGTCTCATAGATGACGTCGGATTTCATCCTGATGGCGAAGTAGCCGGCGGTCGAGCCGCCCTCCATGGTGCCCCATTGATAGTTCTTCGCGGGATCGCTGGTTGGAATGCGAATATCGATGCGCGGCCGGCAGACCGCCTCGCGCGTCGCCAGCGCCAGATAGGCCTCCTCCAGCGCTGCGATCGTGTCCTCCATGGTGAGGACCTTGGCGACTTCGGCATTGTTGATGATCAGCGTCATCGGCTTGCGCGGTGTCGCTACGCCCGCATCTGCGCGCGCGGTTTCTCGCGAAACTTCGGAATCACCTCGCCGGCGAAAAGCTCGAGCGAGGCGAGCGCCTTCTCGGCGCCGTACCAAGGTGGGTAATGCAGCATGACCGACGCGGCGCCGGTTTTGTCCCGAAGCTCTTCGATCTTGGCGATCACAGTCGCGGGCGAGCCGTGCAGAATAATGTCGCGGGTCAGTGCGTCGTAGTCGCGGGGGCTCGCGCCGACGTCCTGCGAGACGGTGCCGAGATAACCCGACGTGTGGCCCGAGGAGAAATGCGCGAGGTTGCGCATGATGCCGGCCTCGCTCTCGCGTTTCGCCTTGGCGTCGGTCTCGGCGACATAGACCCAGCGTGCCACGTCGACGTGACCGCGCGCCGGATTGGCGCGCAGCGCCTCGGGCGTTTCGGCGAGCGCCGCGCGGTAGCCCGCGGTCTGGCGCGCCAGTTCCGCGAACGGCGTCCAACTGGACAGGAACAGGCCAAAGCCCATGCGCGCTGCGACCCCGATCGAACGCTCGGTGGCGCCGGCGAGAAAGATCGGCGGATGCGGCTGTTGCAGCGTATGCGGAAACAGCTCGTAGCTGCCATCGACTTTCACGTTGTAATGGTCGCCGTGGTGGTCGACGCGCTTGTTGTGAAACAACTCCATGAGAAGCGGCAGCGCCTCCTCCTGGATATCGCGCCGCGCTTCGAAATCGACGCCGAAGCCGTCGAACTCATATTTGCGGTAGCCCGAGCCCAGCCCGAGCGCGAAGCGGCCGTTGCTCAAAATATCGATGAAGGCGGTGTTCTCAGCCACTCGGAGTGGATTGGCGAGCGGCAGCGTCACTACCGCGGTACCGATCTTGATGCGCTTGGTGAGTGCCGCGAGATAGCCGGCGTAGACGAAGACATCCGGCATGATGCCGTACTCGTTGCTGAAATGATGCTCGGCGACCCACGCGTAGTCGTAGCCCAGTTCGTCGGCCCGCAGGACTTGCCGGGTCACCCGCGCATGCACGTCGCGGTGGGGGTAAGGCTCAGCCTCGGTATTGGGATGCGACGTGAAGAGAATGCCGAATTCCATGTTTCCTCGTCTTGGCTGCTTTTTTGGCTTCGCGGTTGTTCGCGGGGCTTCGATGATTGTACATCATCCACTGCAGCGCCACCGAAGCCAAGGGGATTCAACGTCGGATTTCAGGGAAATCCGGCGCCCAGCCCGATGGCGAGAAGGCGCGCGACAAGATGAGACGGGGAATTGCGTGGCTGCGAAAGTTTGGTCAGCCGTTGATCGCTTTGCCGCCACGAAGAAGAGCGCGAACCAGCGCATCGATACGGGCAATCGAGCGAAAGTTTGCCGGTGTCATATCCCGATCTGGGATCTTGAGATCGAATTCGGCTTCGACGGACAGCATGAGATTGACGATATCGAGCGACGAAAGTCCGCTCTCGGTCAGATCGTCATTATGCCCGATCGGCCGGCTGACGGATCGCTTGGCGAGGAACTTGCCGACGAGTGCGGCCACGCGATCCGTCGATTGAAAGTCGATGCGATCCAGCACGGCGAAGATTCTCCGAATTCTGCGCGACTATTTGCTTCAACATCATTCAATAGTCTCATCAAATCGATGTTACAATGTTTATGCATAACGGGTCTTCGATTGGTAACCTTTACGTGAAAGAACCGAACTAATTGCCACCGAAAGCCGCCAGAAGTTGGCAATTTTGATATACCTCTGGCCGATAAGAACGCGTTCGAGACCCGATTGCGAGAGGCGGCAATTATCGTGAGCGCACCTATGAAACTTCGTCCGGCGACCCGCCAAGACGTCCGTCAAAACGAGCATCCGGTGCTCCATGCAACGGGCGGGCTTCAGGTTGCCGGTAGCCACCTACAGGCCGCCGGTGCGACGGACCTGGCGCACCGCGTCGAAAGGGTTGCGGCGATCGCGGCAGCGCACGCCTCCGCAGTCGACCGCGAGTCACTGTTTCCGAGCGAGGCCATCACCGCTGCGCGCGCTGAACGTCTGTTAAGCATCGCGGTCCCGCGCGAGCTGGGCGGTGAGGGCGCGACCGTCTCCGACATTGTCGACGTCTGCTACAAGCTTGGCCGGGCCTGCGCCTCGACCGCCATGATCTATGCGATGCACCAGACCAAGGTCGCCTGCATCGTCCGGCACGGCGGCACAAGCCCCTGGCACCAGCGATTATTGCGACGGCTCAGCAGCGAGCAATTGTTGCTGGCGTCGTCGACCACGGAAGGCCAGAAAGGCGGCGACCTCCGCAATAGCGCCGCACCGATCGAGCGAACCGACTCAGGCATTACGCTGGAGCGCCAAGCGACCGTCATCTCCTACGGCGAAGCGGCCGATGGCATCGTTACGACCGCCCGGCGGTCGGCTGACGCGGCGAGCACGGATCAGGTTCTCGCCGTCTTTCTGAAAGAGGATTACACGCTCGAACGACTGAACGGCTGGGATGCTTTCGGCATGCGCGGCACTTGCAGCGACGGTTTCAAGCTCGTCGCGTCGGGTTCGAGCGAGCAGATCCTTCCGGTCGGTTACGACAAGATTCACGCTCAGACCATGATGCCGTTTGCGCATCTGGCATGGAGCGGCACGTGGGCCGGGATTGCGGCGTCGGCGGTCGATCGTGCACGCGCCTTCGTCCGCAAGGCCGCGCAGCACGCCGATGGAGCGCTGCCGCCGGGCGCCGCTCATTTGACGCGCGCCAATGCTTCGCTGCGCACGCTGCGCAGTCTGATCGCCGCGGCGCTGCAGCGGTTCGAGATCGCGTCCATCGAGCCAACCGCACTCGAATCCATCGACTTTCAGACCGGCATGAACCTGCACAAGGTCAACGCTTCGGAGCTTGCGGTCACGACCGTGATGAGCGCCATGCAGGCGTGCGGTCTTTCGGGTTACCGCAACGACAGCGAATTCAGTGTAGGCCGTCATCTCCGCGACATCCTGTCGTCGCCGATCATGATCAGCAACGACCGGATTCTTGCGAACGTCGCTACGGCGTCATTGCTCAGCAGCGTGCCGTCGTCGCTGCGCGACTGAAACTTCTCGGGGCGGCTTGAGGCCGCTGAAGGAGCCGAACACCTATGAACGTGGCTTTCAAAAAGCCGGCACGATCGGCGCACTCGCTCGATTCCATTGCTGAAGCGCTGCTGCTGCCAACGGGAATCGACGGCGTTTACGCGCGTACTGATGCGTTCGAGCGGGCCGTCGACGGCTTATCCGCTTTCATCTCGCGGCATCGCGAGCCCGGCACGGAAGTCTTGCGGTTTCCGCCGGTGATGAGCCGGAGACAGTTGGAGAAATCCGGGTATCTGAAAAGCTTTCCGCACTTTCTCGGCTGCGTCAGCTGCCTGACCGGGACGGAGACGGAAATCCGCAACGCCGTCGATCGGTTCGAGGCCGGCGAAGATTGGACGCCGGGACTGACGCCCGCCGATCTCGTCCTGAGTTCCTGCAGCCTGCTATCCGGTCTATCCCTTGGTGGCGAGCCGCGGCCATGTGCCGGCGGATGGTTTGCTGTTCGACGTCGCCTGCGACTGCTTCCGCCGTGAGCCGTCGAAAATGCTTGATCGGCTGCAGTCCTTCCGCATGCGCGAATATGTCTGCATCGGCACGCCGATACAGATTGATGAGTTCCGCCGCCGCTGGATGACGCGGGCGCAGGAAATGGCCGACCAATTGGGGCTCGGCTGGCGCATTGATCACGCCAGCGATCCGTTCTTTGGGCGCGGCGGCAAATTGTTGGCCGCAAGCCAGGTCGAGCAAGCGCTGAAATTCGAGTTGCTCATTCCGGTGCATTCGGCTGAGGAACCCACTGCCTGCATGAGTTTCAATTATCACCGCGATCATTTCGGCACGACGTGGAACCTGCGCACCGAGGCCGGCGAAGTGGCGCACACCGGCTGCGTCGCCTTCGGCATCGATCGTCTGGCTTTGGCGCTGTTCGCGACCCACGGCCTCGATCTGGCGGATTGGCCGGCTGCCGCCCGCGAGGCATTGGCGATCTAACGGCGAAGCTAAACTCCGAGCACAGCGTATTCGGTATAGGCGAGGTCGCCGAGGCGCGGCCGCTGCGGACCCTTGAAGAATTTCGGCGTCTTGTCGCGGTGAAATGTGCCGATCAGGCCGGGTATCGGGGCATTCGAATCAATCAACACAAGCGGCTTGCCACGCCAGGCGAGGTATCGGCCAAGCGGCCCGGCAAAGCGGATCACGTCAGCAACGTTGCTGCAGTAGATGAGCAAAGCGCAGGGTATGACGTACTTGACCAGTCGTGGGCGAAAGACGAACGGATAGGCGCGTTCGCGCGTCGCGCACCACAGGCTGATGCAGCCCAGCGCGGCGTGTTGTGACAATATTTCCTGATCGAGCGGATCGAAGGCGACCGCCGGCTGCCGGTCTGCGCTGAAGACTTCCACGGCCTCGCCGGCGAAGAGCCCATTCAAAGCCAGAAAGGAGGCGAAAACACCGTCGGAATATCGCACGAAGCCTTGCGCTTCGATGATCGGCCATGTGTGCGGCGCCGCCGAGACATTCAGATACGTGACGTTCTTGTGCTTGAGCGCCTGTGAAATGAGCAAAGCCGCATAGGCTCGGAAGTCAGGCTCGACGTACCAGCTGGAGAGATTGCATCGGGTCACGCTTTCATTGCCGGTTCGGATCGTCGCGCATATTGCCAGGATCGCGCCGACCGGAACGCCGTCGCTCTCCAGCAGGTAACCGTATTTGGGTAATCCTGGCGGTGGCTCGCGTCGCGTCAACTGCTCCAGTGCGCGTAGCCAGAATTGGCGCGAGCGGGCCGGAAAGCCGCGTGAAAGCAGTGTTACGACGGCTGCAACATCAGCCTCGCCGATTTGGCGGCAACGGATTCCCGGCACGGGAGAAGTCCATTCGCGTTGACCACGACCGCGTCGTGAACTTGATTGCAAGCGTTACGCGAATATACCAAAGTCGAGTGAATAAACCGTAGGTATCGCAGCGATGACAATAAAATTAACCATTATGGACGAGATGGCTCAGGTGGCGCGCGAGCAAGGCAAAACACTGGCGCCGCTCAGTGACGATCTGGTTCTTTTGGAATCCGGTCTCGACTCGCTCGGCTTTGCCGTTCTTGTTGCCCGCCTGGAAGACAAGCTCGGCGTCGATCCTTTTACGGCCTCCGAGGACGCCATCTTTCCCGTGACGTTCGGGGACCTCGTGAAGGTCTATGAGAATGGCGCGCACTGAGGCGCAATCGCTCAGGCGCTGGATCGACAACGCAACGCCGGAACGGTTCTTCTGGGACCGGACCGCGCGGACGTCTATCAATCAGCTTGCCGGCGGCACGAGTCTCGGCGAAGGGCTCACCGCACTCGGCGGCCGATCCGTCCTCGTCGCAACCGGCAGCCAGCTGACCGCCGCTTTGGCGCTGATCGAGCTCGACGGTGTTGCGCGGCGTCTCACCATCCTGCCGCCCGATGCGAACGTCGATCATCTTGATGCTTTGATCGCGCGCGCCGAGGTCGATGCCGTCGTGCTCGATCAGGCATCTCCGCACGGCCAGGCGATCAATGTTCGGACGCGCGTTGTTTGTACGCCGGACATCGTTCCCGTTCAGCGGCTGCCCACTGCAGAGTTGCAAACCGAGTGGGTGCTGCTGACGTCTGGCACGACGGGCGTGCCCAAAATGGTCGTGCACAGTCTTGCGGGACTCACGGCGCCCATAGGAGCCGGAAAGCGTATCGACGGCCCGGTCGTGTGGGGCACATTTTACGATATCCGTCGTTACGGCGGAATGCAGATATTTCTCCGCGCCGTCATCGGCGGAGCGTCGCTCATTCTATCGAGCGCCGGCGAACCGATCGCCGATCATCTGGCTCGGCTTGCTCGCCACCATGTCACGCACCTTTCGGGCACGCCATCGCATTGGCGCCGCGCGCTGATGAGCCCCGCCATACGAACAATCTCCCCGCGCTATGTGCGACTTTCCGGGGAAATCGCCGACCAGGCGATCCTCGATGGTCTGCGCGCGGTTTTTCCGGAGGCCAGCATTGGTCACGCTTTCGCGTCGACCGAGGCGGGTGTCGCATTCGACGTCAATGACGGACTTGCCGGTTTCCCTGCCGCGTTTGTCGAGCATGAACGCGACGGGGTGGAGATGAAAGTCGTTGACGGCTCGCTGCTGATCCGTTCGTCGCGCACGGCGTCCCGTTACGTCGGCGCGGAACACGCAACGCTTGCCGATGCCGACGGTTTTGTCGACACCGGCGACATGGTGGAATTGCGCGGCGATCGTTACGTCTTTACCGGTCGCCGCGGCGGCATCATCAACATCGGCGGGCTGAAAGTTCACCCTGAAGAGATCGAGGCCGTGATCAACCGCCACCCGCAGGTACGGATGTCGCTGGTGCGGTCGAAGAAAAGCCCCATCACCGGCTCGATCGTCATCGCCGACGTCGTTCTGAAGTCCGAGGACGAACGAGCCGGCGACGAGGTTCAGGTCAAGAACGAAGTTCTGGAACTCTGCCGCGGTGCGTTGCCGCGCCACAAGGTGCCTGCCTTAATCAGCATTGTACCGACACTCGACGTGGCCGCGACCGGCAAACTCATGCGGCGGCAAGGTTAAATCGCGATGGCTAAATCCGCGAGCGCCCAATCCCCGCGCAACGTTCTGGTGACTGGTGCAAGCCGCGGCCTTGGGCTTGGCGTCGCGCAAAAGCTCGCTGGCGCGGGATACAATGTCATTGCTCTCGCGCGTCAGAAGACCAAGCAGGTCACGGAGGCGATCACGGAAGCCGAACGTGCCAAGCATGGCTCGCTTGCTTTCGTGGCGTTCGACCTCGGCAACATCGATGAGATTCCGGACCTTGTGCGCAAGCTGCGCAAGGACTTCGGACCCTTGTTCGGCCTCGTCAACAATGCCGCGCTCGGTCTCGATGGTGCTCTGGCGATGATGCACAATTCGCAGATCGAGCAACTCGTGCGCATCAACACATTGTCGCCGATCGTGCTCACCAAATATGTGGTGCGCGCGATGATGTCGGAAGGTTCGGGGCGCATCGTCAATGTCGCCTCCATCATCGGCTTCACCGGCTACAGCGGGCTTTCCGTCTACGCCGCGACCAAGGCGTCGATGATCGGATTTACCCGGTCCGTCGCTCGTGAGGTCGGCCGCCTCGGCATCAACGTGAATGCCATCGCGCCAGGCTTCATCGATACCGACATGACGCATGGGCTCGCCGGCGAGCAGCGCCAGCAGGTCATACGCCGCAGCGCGCTGCGCCGCCTTGCTGACGTGGAAGATATCGCGAACGCCGTCGAATTCCTGCTCAGCGACAAAGCGCGAAGCATTTCCGGCACCGTGCTCACGGTCGATGCAGGCGCCACGGCGTAGTAGCGCCGTTTGTGGCACTCCCCTGCCAATATTGTGCAGCGCGATCGATCTGAAGCGATTGGGTCCTAGACTAGAAGCGGACTTTGCCGCTCCGAATGCGCTCATAAAGCGCGCTGTCCAACCGCACGAAGGCCTGCCGCGCGGGGTCGTCGAAATAGATCGGATCGTCGATTGCAGTTGGATCAAAGCCTTGGCGCGCAAGATCGCTCTTCTGGTGCTTGAACGTTGCGGTCACTTCGATTCGATCTTTGATGCGCAGAAACAGCGGCCTCGCATAGGACGGCAGACGGTCGGCGAGATGCTCGCGCAATCCGGCGATCTCCAACGCCTCGTCGGCGACAATCGTCGCCATGCCGGCTGCGCCTTCGGTGCCGGGAACCGCCACACCGTAGACGGTCGCCTCGGCAACGCCGGGGAATGCGGAGATCGCTTCGGCAACCTCGGTGGTCGCCACGTTCTCGCCTTTCCAGCGAAAGCTGTCGCCGATCCGATCGACGAAATAATAGAAACCGCTGCCGTCCACGCGCATGAGATCCCCGGTGCGAAACCACGCGTCGCCGCGTTCGAGCACGTCGCGGACGATCTTGCGCTCGGATTCGTCTGTCGAGGTATAGCCCTCGAACTGGCCGCCGTGCTGAGATGAGCCGTCGTGAATTCGGCCGAGCGCTTCGCCGGGCTCATTCGTCGCGCAGCGAATGCACAGACCGTTTGCGTCGCGGGCCGGTGCGGCGGTCGCGGCATCGAACTTGACGAGGGCCAATGGGAAACGATGGCTCAGGAACGAGGGAACGCGGCCGATGGCGCCGACTTTGCCTTCGACATTATAGAGCGAGACGTTCGCCTCCGTTGCCGCGTAGAACTCCAGAATTCTCGGAATGGCAAACCTCGTCTGGAATTTCTCCCAGACGTCGGCTCGCAGCCCATTACCGCAGCACAATCTCAGCCGATGTGCTCGCTCACGCGGATGTTCCGCGGCGTTGACGAGGTAGCGGCATAGTTCGCCGATATACTGGAATAACGTGCAATCCCATTTGCACACATCGTTCCAGAAGTGTTGTGCGGAAAATTTGTCGCGGATCACGACGGAACCGCCGTGCACCAGCAAAGCGCCAGTCGCCACGACGCCGCCGATGCTGTGATACATCGGAAGGCAATTGTACATCCGGTCGTCAGGCCCGGTGTTGATGAGACCGGCGAACCAAAAGCTCCATTGCATCAGCCGGTGATGACTGACATTCGCTGCCTTCGGCAGGCCGGTCGTGCCGGACGTGTAGATATTCAGGGCCCGATCTGCGAGCGTGACCTCGCGGCACTCCGGTCCGCTCAGCGGTTTGCTGGAATATCCGTCGACCGCCCGATCTATCCGCGCGAACTCGCTTTGACTATACGTCCACACCTTCGGCCGACTCTTGAGAAGGGCGGCCGCCGAACGATATTGCTCGAGCAGTTCTGCTGCGACGATGATGTGCGTCGGCGCGACGATATCGATGCAATGCGCGAGCGAGGCCCCGCGAAGATTGGTGTTGAGAAGCGATACGATCGCCCCCACGCTGGTGATGCCGAGCCAGACCGCCATGTATTCGGGGCAGTTTGGCATGAGCAAACAGACGGTCTCGCCTTTGTGAATGTCCTGATCGAGCGCCCAGCGCGCATAACGATTGGCGCGCTCGGCGAGAGCGCGGTAGGTTAGGCTCTCGCGCACCGAGATCAACGCAAGCGAATCGCCTCGGGTTTGCGCCATGTTCTCGATTACGCGCGGCAAGATGCGTTGCGGATTGCCGGCGATCGGCGCTGTCGCTTCGAGTGCGCGCACCCAGTCGCGCAAGGCGGATTCCTTGCCGCCGGTCCGTAGCGCCGATCGTTGCGTCTCGGGGAGGGTCATATGGGATGATTACCCATCAGAGTGAATCTTTCGCTTCAAAATCAGATAAAACTAGAAGCAATCCGTTGACGCCCGATAGTACGGTGACGCTGAGTTCCACGATCTTACCGACGTCCGACCCAGGGATGTTGCTCGCTCTCGTCAGGACGAACAATTAAGGTTATTCCTTCTATTTTGTCACGCTTTGGTTGTTCATTTCGGCGGCCACGGATAAAATTCGATGCCGCTTAGAGTTGGCGCGGTTTCCAATGATGGGCGGGCAACAAGCATGAAAAACGAAACGCTGGCGGTTCACGGCGGGTATGAAACAGATCCCACGACGAAAGCCGTGGCGGTTCCGATCTACCAGACCGTAGCCTACGAATTCGAAAGCGCCGACCATGGCGCCGCGCTGTTCAATCTCGAAGTCGAGGGCTTCCGTTATTCTCGCATCAGCAATCCGACGACAGCGGTCCTTGAGCGGCGGGTAGCTGCGCTCGAGGGCGGGCTCCAGGCACTGTGCGTCAGCACTGGCCAAGCCGCCTTGAATTACGCAGTTCTCAATCTCGCGGAGATGGGGAGCAATATCGTCACCGTTCCCCAGCTCTATGGCACGACGCACACGCTGTTCGCCCACATCCTGCCAAGCCAGGGCATCACCGTTCGATTTGCCGAGTCCGATCAGCCCGATGCCATCGAAAGGCTGATTGACGACGGCACGCGCGCGATCTTCTGCGAAAGCGTTGGCAATCCGGCGGGAAACATCTGCGACATAGAGGCTTTGGCGGCGGTTGCCACGCGGCATGGCGTCCCGGTGATCGTCGACAACACCGTCGCGACGCCTATTTTGCTGCGTCCGATCGAATACGGCGCCGACATCGTCGTCCATTCGCTGACGAAGTTCATGGGCGGGCATGGCACCACGCTCGGTGGCGCGATCGTCGACAGCGGCCGGTTTCCCTGGAAGGCGCACGCGCGACGCTTTCCGATGTTCAATAAGCCCGACGCGTCTTATCACGGCCTGGTCTACACGGATCATTTCGGCCCCGCCGCCTACATTGCGCGCTGCCGCAGCGTCTACCAGCGGACCACCGGCGCGGTGCTTGCGCCGCTGTCCGCGTTTCTCTTGCTGCAAGGGATCGAGACGGTCGCGCTTCGCGTCGAGCGCCACGTCGAAAACGCGCGCCGCGTCGCCGAGTTTTTGCGGGCGGATACGCGGGTCGAATGGGTCAATTACACCGGCTTTACCGACAATCCCTACAACGCGCTGGCGCAAAAATATTTCGGCGGGCGCTCCTGTTCGCTGTTGACGTTCGGTATTGCCGGCGGGCTCGATGCCGGAAAGAGGTTCTACGACGCGCTCAAGCTATTCAAGCGGCTGGTCAACATGGGCGACGCCAAGTCGCTCGCCTGTCATCCCGCCTCGACGACGCACCGGCAGATGTCGGCCGAAGAGCAGCTCAAGGCCGGCGTGCGGCCGGAAATGATCCGGCTCAGCGTCGGGATCGAGCATATCGATGACATCATCGGCGATCTCGACCAGGCGCTTGCCGCAGCGCATTCGCGGCGCCCGCCGCGGCCTGCAGCCGAATAGATCATCCGCGGAGAGCGAGGCCGAATGCCGCTTCTACTGGACACTGCGCAATCCGGCTCGGCACTCGAATTTCGCACGGCGAATTGCCTCAACATCGGGCTCATCAACAACATGCCCGACGCGGCGATTGAAGCCACCGAACGGCAATTCGTCGAGCTCATTCGCGCGGCCGCGGGCGGTGCGGTGGTGCGTCTGAAGCTGTTCGCGATGCCGGATATCCCGCGCGGCGCTGACGCTCGCGCCACTCTTGCCGGCCGGTATCGCGACATCGCCGAGCTTTGGGATACCCGGCTCGACGGTCTGATCGTGACCGGCACCGAGCCGCGCGCGTCGAGCCTCAAGGACGAGCCGTACTGGCCTGCTCTGAGCAGGGTGATTGATTGGGCACGCGAAGGCACCGCTTCGACCATCTGGTCGTGTCTGGCAGCACATGCGGCCGTTCTCCACGTCGACGGTATCCAACGCGTTCCATTGCCTGACAAATTGTTTGGCATCTTCGATTGCGAAGTGGTCGCCAAACATCCATTGATGAGGGAAGTCGAACCGCGGCTGCGCGTTCCTCATTCGCGATACAACGATTTGCCGGAGCGTGCGCTTTCGTCCTGCGGTTACAAAGTAATCACCCGCTCGATTGCGGCAGGTGTCGATCTGTTCGCCAAAGAGGACAAGAGCCTTTTCCTGTTCTTTCAGGGCCATCCGGAATACGAGGCGGTGACGCTGCTTCGCGAATACCGGCGCGACATCGTCCGATATCTCCGCGGCGAGCGTGAGGATTATCCAGCCATGCCGCAGGGCTATTTCGGCAAGGAGGCAACGGCAATTGCAAACGCTTTTCGCGCCTCGGCCCTGCAGGACCGCTGCGTCGAACTGGCGGGCAGTTTTCCGATGAGCGCATTTGCGGTCCGGGTCGAAGGCTCCTCGCGGCAATCCGCGACAAATATCTACGCGAACTGGATCGCTTATCTCAATGCGCGACGGCCGCAGCGGCTGCGACCGAGCTCCGGCGTGGGAGGAACATTGCGTGGCGGCCGAGCGATCGGCAGCGTACGGCAAACGGCCGACGCCTCCTGACGTTAGGTCAAGCTGATCCCCCAACGTTCCGCGCCGTTACACGCGTCGTCGGACGAATTTACGCTTTGTTCGGCATTGCCCCACTCTAATGCATGCTCAAGGCATTTCCTGGAGGGCGCCGTGTTTCAGTCGGTCATTTTCGCCGATCCCGCCGCAGTCGAACTCGATCCTGATCCGATTCGTCCGCACTGGATCATCGATGGAGCGCCACAAGCGCGCTCGAAGCGGCTGGCGGAAAGTGCCGACGGCACCTCCACGATCATGGCGTGGTCCTGCACGCCGGGCCGCTTCAACTGGCACTATACGGTCGACGAAACGCTGCACATCATTGCCGGCGAAGTCTTCGTTACCAACGAAAAGGGCGAAACTCGCCGAATTGGACCCGGTGACATGGTGTTTTTTCCCGCCGGCAGCCGCAGCACCTGGCATGTGACCAAAGAGGTGAGGAAGCTTGCCGTCTGCCGGCAGAGCATGCCGCGCTCGTTCGGCTACGCGTTGCGGACCTGGAATAGGCTGGTCGACACGCTCACTGGCTTTTCCGCCGGCCGCGGCTGGGAGTCTGCGCCCGTGAGCGCGGAAGCAGTCAACGCAGAAGCAGACAGCAAAACCACCAGCGCGAAAGCCGTCACCGCGAAAGCCGCTAGCGCTAAAGCCGCATAGCCACGCGACGGCCGATCCATGCTATCCTGAGCTGGGCCGCTGGCGTAAGCGGGCGCGATTTCACGCCTGCCGGCTTTTGATGGACCATGATTTTCGGAGAACCGATCCGGCATTTCCGGGTCATGCTCTCACGGGATGCGCATGCTCAAGACCGAAGGCGTTTTGCACTTTACCATTCCGGTCAAGAATCTTGACCGCTCGGAAAAATTCTACACGGAAATCCTCGGCTTCAAGAAGATCGGCCGCACCGAGCGCATCGTCTTCCTGCGCGCCGGCGACAATTATTTCAATCTGACCTATTCGGAGAATCCGATTCATCCCAACGTCGGCGACAAGCACGAGATCCATTCCGCCTTCCGCATGACGCCGCAAGCCTATGACGAAGCGTTGCGGATGCTGCCGGCGAAGGGCATCGAGATTTTCAAGCAGGAGGAGCGAAGCGCCGGCGTATTCGTTGGCCGCAGCGCCTATATCCACGATCCCGACCGCAACGTCATCGAGTTCATCGATCTCGCGCGTGCGCCCGTCGACCAAGCCTAACATCGACCAGCAAAAAACCTTGGGGGAATGCTCATGGCTCATAAGCCGATCCGTCGCGTTATTACCGGTCACACCAACAAAAACGTCGCCAAGGTCATCATCGAAGGGCAGGCCACGAACACGAAAGTGCCGCGCGAGGGGGTTGCCTCGACACTGCTGTGGTGCTCGGACGCGATGCCGGTCGATATGCCGATTGGCGAGAACGCCGAGGACATGGGCGCGCGCATTCTCGGCACTGCGCCGCCGGAGAACGGCTCGCGCTTCATCATCATGGAATTCGCACCCGGCATCGCCTCCGAGATGCACCGCACCGAAACCATCGATTACATCGTGATGCTTTCGGGCGAGATCGATATGGACATGGATGACTCAACCGTGAAGCTGAGGGCGGGCGACGCCATGGTCCAGCGCGGCACCAATCACGCCTGGATCAATCGCGGCAAGGAGCCGGCGCGGCTCGCAATCGTGCTGCTCGATGCCAAGCCGTTGGGCATCGGCCATCCCCGGCTGCGCGGCGATCAAGTCAAGTAGACACTGAGCTTTGCCTCACAGCGCCACCGGCCCATCCATCGTCACGTGCGCGGGCGCCAGCGCGGTCGTGAGTCCGGCGAGTTGCGAACGATCGCAGAAAGCCGGAATCACGGTTTTCGCCTTCACGGAGCGAGCCAGCGCGACCGTATCAGAGAGCAGTGGATGCACGTTCCAGCGCACGAATTGCGCCCGTCCGCTCTTGATCAGTCGCTCCGCGGGCGTGTTGGGCGGCACATAGCCGGTGAACACGATCGCAGGCTCTCGCGAATGCTCCCAATGTGCGAGGAGGTCCGCCGTCGCGCCCGAGGTCCCATCGGCTGACGCCGCAAGCATCATCCCGCGCGCGCCGTCGATCGATTTCGCCAGTCTGGTCAGTCGCTCCAGTTCGCTGCGGATATCGGATCGAACCGATAGGCCGTCACCGTCGCAAAGCCGCTGCAGCGCTCCCCGCATGGCGTCATCGATGAAAATATCCGTGTGGCCCTGACGGACGAGTTCAAGCGCTATTTCCGGGCCCCGGCCGTTAGCGGGTACCGGCAGGAGCAAGGCTCCACGCTCCGCGAACGGCGCCAGATTGTTCCAGCATTCGGCGAGCGGCTTCTCGTAGCTGCCGTAGGAACAATCCATCAGGGCCGTCGCCGCTGGCGGAGGCGCCGGATCGTACGCGTACAGGATCGATTCCGTCGAAAAATCGCCGGTATAGAGCAGCCCCTGACCGATATCGAAACGCAGCCAGACCCCGCCCGGCGCGTGGCCGTTCCGTCCGGTTTGAACGCCAATGCCGAGCACCTCGGACGAGCCGCCGACCGGCAATGTGCGCACTACGGTGCCCTTCGGCAGGCCGCGTGCGACGACGTCGGTCGCATAGATCGGCGGATTGCCCAGCTTCGGCAGCAGCGCCAGTCCGCCGACGTGATCCTTGTGACCGTGGCTGATGACCAGGGCGTCGACGGGGCCGACATCGTCGACATCGGGCAGCAGGCCCGGCGGAGGTCCTTCGCCAAGGTCGAGTATGAGCCTCTTCCCGCCCGCCTCGACCAGGAAACAGGCCGGGCCCTTGGCGCCCACCCCCGAAATAAGCCGCATGGAGGCCGAACCCTTGATCATGGCGCTTTAACCCACATTTTTGGCCGAAGGGCCGGTCCTATCCCGCCATTGCCCCGACATTGACAAGCGTAAGGCGCATCCTTAATCAACCGCGCAAGACAAGGAAATTGTGCCATGAAAGTCCGCAACTCGTTGAAATCATTGCGCGGCCGCCACCGCGACAATCGTCTCGTGCGCCGCAAAGGCCGCGTCTACGTCATCAATAAGACGCAGCGCCGCTTTAAGGCCCGTCAGGGCTGATTGGCCAACTCCGACTTTGGGCCGAGTGTTTCGCTCCCGCCTGCCTATTTGCGCCGCATTGATCACCGATTGTTGAGCCATTTTCGGGCTTGTTGCTGTGCAACAGGCGGATAGACTTATGCGCATGGGCTTGCGATTCCATATGAGCTTGCGATTTACCGGGCTGATCCTTGGTGGCGTGCTCGCAGCGGGGGCCGCGACTTTGGGGTCGTCGCCCGCATGGGCGCAACACTCTCCGGGCCATGAGTGGGTGCAGCCGCCGAGCGATCTGCCGCGAGCCGGACGCGGTGAGCCCACCTACAGTCTCGATACGCTTTTCAGCGCATTGAAGATCGCACCGGATGAAAGCAGCGCCAAGGCGATCGAGGATCGCATCTGGTCGGTATGGCTTGCGTCCGGCAGCGACACGTGCGGCTTGCTCATGAGCCGGGCGAAGGCAGCCGCCGACGCAAAGGATTACGATCTTTCGATCAAGCTCCTCAACGCCATCATCACGATCAAGCCTGACTACGTCGAGGCCTGGAACCGGCGCGCCACCGTTTATTACCTGATGAAGGATTATGGCCACGCGCTCGCGGACATTCGCGAGGTACTGTCGAAGGAGCCGCGCCACTTTGGTGCGTTGTCCGGGCTCGGTCTCATCCTGCAAGACATCGGTGACGACAAGCACGCGCTCGAAGCCTATCGCAAGGCGCTCGCTATCGATCCGCATCTCGAGCACATTCCCGATGTGGTCAAGACGCTGAGCGAAAAGGTCGAAGGACGCGACATCTGAGCATCTGATAGGGTGTGGATACGCGGCGCGGACTGATCCTGCGCGGGGACCCCATCGGACTCTGATGCATACGCTTGCTGTTCTTGCCGCGCTTCTGGGTGTTGGCGCCGTCGTGACCCTGGTCGGCGCACGGCTGATCGAACGGCTGCATCCGCCCCGCGGCCGTTTCCTCGACATTGCCGGTTTCCGTCAGCACGTCCTCGAGTTGGGCGAAGATATTAGCGGACAAGATCATGCGCTGCCGATCGTTCTTCTTCATGGTGCGGGCTGCAACCTCGAAGACATGCGGCTTGCTCTCGGGGAGCGGCTCGCCGCTGCGCATCGCGTCATTCTGATCGATCGGCCGGGCCAGGGCTGGAGCGAACGGGCAGAGGACCAGGGCAGTTCGCCCACCTACCAGGCGGCGGTGCTGTGTCAGGTTCTCGATCGGCTTGGCGTCGGTCGCGCCATCGTGGTCGGTCATTCCTGGGGCGGTGCGCTCGCTTTGAGCTTCGCGCTCGATTATCCGCAACGTGTCGCCGGACTTGTCGTCGTCGCGCCGCCGACCCACCCGCGCATGCGCCGGACGAGGTGGCTTTACGTCGGGATTGGAACACCGTTCCTCGGATGGCTTCTGACCCGTACGCTTACACTGCCGGTTGGGCTTCTGCTGCTTGGGCCAACGTTGCTGTCGGCGTTTCTGCCGCAGCGGCCTCCGGCCGGATATACCAGGCGTGCTGCCGCGCAACTGTTGCTACGGCCAAAAGCGATGCTCACCAATGCGCGCGATATCTCTCACATCAAAGCATTTCTTGCCCGGCAGGTCGGGCGCTACGCCGAGCTGGCCGTGCCGCTCATCATCCTCAGCGGTGATCGGGATAACGTCGTCCTGCCGCAGCATCACGCCATAATGCTTGCTGCGGCTGTGCCGAGCGCGAAGCTTGAGCTTCTGCCGGGCCGCGGCCACATGCTGCACCATCCCGACGCCGATCGGGTCATCGCCGCGATCGAGACGCTCGTAGGCCGAGCTTGACGGCGTGGACTGCCGTCTTCTGCGGTTCAATGTGGCAGATACGCGTTGGTGAAAACCATGTCCGGCGTCACCGCGCCCTTCGGCAGATTGACGTACTCGGTCAAGAGATCGATCGTATCCCGCCAGTCCTTGTCATCCATCACGCCGTACGGCTTGTCTTTCGTTCGCGGCGTATGCAACAGCCTGATCGCTTCGTTCCATTGCGCGGTCACGACGTTGCGGCTGAATCCGGCGTTTGGCGCATACTGCATGAAATCGTCGACGCCATGTTGCGGGTTGGCGACGGCGGCGCCGATGGCTTCAACGGTGGCTGCGGCGAAGCGGCGAACGAGATCGGGGTTTTCGGCGATCAGCTTGTCACTTGCGACAATTCCATTGCTCATCAAACTCAAACCGTAATCAGAAAAGCGCATCAGGTTGAGCTTGCAGCCGCACCTCTCCTCCAGGATCGGCAATTGCGCCGCAGCCAGCGCGATGTCGAAATCGATTTTCTTTAGCAAGAAAAGACTGTCGCGCGTGGGCGGATCGACCGACAATCCCTTGATGCTCGCTAAATCGATGCCGGTTTTCTTGGCGAACGCGGGAAACAGCTGGTCGGTAGCGCTGCCCGGCGCAAAGCCCGTGGTTTTGCCGTTGAGATCCTGTGGTTTTGTAATATTGCTGTCGGGCAGCGTCATCACCGCGATCGACCCGGTTTGCAGCATGCCGACGATCTGTTTGGCGTGCAGGCCTTGTGCGGTCAACCGCACGAGCGTAGCGCCATCGGCGAAGCCGAATTGATCCGACATGTTCGCCACGGTCTGGATCGTCGTGCCGGAGCCTCGGCCGGTCGCAAAGGTCGCATCGATGCCGTGCTTCTTGTAGATGCCATCGACAATGCCGAGCATGATCGGAACGTGGGCGCCGTAGAAGAAAACGTCCGCGCGGACTGAAACATGGTCGAGCGGAGCCTGCGCAACAGCGGTGCCGGCTGAACCGGCCAGCATCATCGTGGCAGCAACCCAACTTATGGCCTTCCAACAGATCGCCATCGTCTTTCTCCTGACGTCGCATCCGGCGCTCGTCAGAGTTACTTAGCATTGAGTGAGCAGCCGGCAAATTTCGAAATTCGGCTGTCGCAACCCAGGTGCAATTTTTGATTGCGGCACGCTGTCATCCGCCCGTCGCAACGCCGTCCGGCGCGCCGCCTCGTGGTCCAATTCTAACATTCGCCTACCGGTTCGGCAGTCTATCTTGCGAATGTTAGAATTAAAGGACCACTAGCAAATATAAGTGCTCTGGAGCTTTGGATTTGCCATTCGCTTCGCCGATTTGCGGCTGGGTGGGCATGGAATGTCAAATCCGCTCCACGAGGATGCGAAATTGCCAAACGAACGGGCGCCACCTATCGTCAAAGCTGAACCCTCAAACTGCAAACGGGGAATTCCCTTGGCTCTTACACTTTACGAACTCGTCGACGGGAACGGCAGGCGATACAGCCCATATTGCTGGCGCACCCGCATGGCGCTGGCGCACAAGGGTCTCGATGTCGCGGCGGAGCTGTGCTGGCACAGCGACAAGAAGTTGAGCTTCAGCGGACAATCACTGGTGCCGGTCCTTGTCGACGGCGAACGGGTGGTGAGCGACTCCTGGAACATCGCCTGCTATCTCGATGAGGCTTACCCCGATCGTCCGATGCTGATGGATGGCGCGCAGGGCCGCTCATTCGCCAAGTTCATCAACACCTGGACCGACACGATCGTCGGCCGGCCGCTGGTCCGCTCGCTCTACCTCGATATCTGGAGAACACTGCACCCCGACGCCGATCGTGATCGCTTCCGCAAGCTTCGCGAGGAGCGTAACGGCGCGACGCTGGAGGTGCTGTACGCCAATCGCGCCAAGGATTTCGAGGAACTCAATCGCGCGATTGTGCCGCTGAACGAGCTATTGCGTAACCAGCCGTTCATTGCCGGGGATGCGCCGGCTTATGTCGACTACATTGTGTTCGGGACGCTGCAGATGCCGCGACGCCTCGACAATATCGATCCGTTGTCGCCACAACAGGATGCCGTTCTGCGCTGGCGCGACGCCATGAGACATTTGTTCCATGGGCTGGCGGACGCGGCGGACTGACATGATGGCAAGCGCCGTCCATCGCTTGCGGGAAGCGGCCGTGTGATGCCGGAGGCCCCTTCCGCTGCGGCGCTGATCGATGCCAGGTCGATATCGAAGGTGTTCAGGTCGGGCAACGAGACGGTGGAGGCGTTGCGCGACGTGACGTTCGGTATTCAGGCGGGCGAATTCGTTTCGTTTCTGGGGCCGAGCGGCTGCGGCAAGACCACTCTGATGATGATTCTGGTTGGGCTCACCGTGGCCGACGCCGGCGAGGCACGGATCGGCGGACGGCGGATCAATGCGCCATTTACCGACGTCGGCATCGTGTTTCAATATCCCGAGCTTCTCGACTGGCGCACCACACTCGAGAACATTTTGTTGCAGATCGAGATTTGTCGTCTGCCTCTGACTAAATTCGTCGGCCGGGCAAAAGAGTTGCTGGCGCAGGTCGGCCTCGCCGGCTTCGAGAACAGGTTTCCGTTCGAACTCTCCGGCGGTATGAAGCAGCGCGTTGCCCTGTGCCGTGCACTTATTCACGATCCTGAAATTCTGCTCATGGATGAGCCGTTCGGGGCGCTCGACGCGCTGACGCGCGATCAGATGAACCTCGACTTGCAGCGTCTCTGGCTGGAGAAGCGCAAGACCGCCGTCTTCGTCACGCACAGTATCGACGAGGCCGTCTTTCTGTCGGACCGAATCATCGTCATGACTCCGCGGCCGGGACAGATCGCCGAGATCATCGCGATCGATCTCCCCCGGCCACGGACGCTCGATCGCAAGGACACGCCCCAGTTCGCCGCGTTCACCAGCCACATCAGAAGACGATTTTTCGATCTCGGAGTTCTGACCAATGGGTGACAGTCCGTCTTCGTCACATCCCTTGGCGCGACCGGGGCCCGCGCGGGCTTGGACGATCTCCGCGGCGTTGGTCGTGCCGGGGCTTACGCTCGTCGGCTTTCTCGCAATCTGGGAGGCCGCGGTCCGCTACTTCGACGTGCCGGTCTATCTCCTTCCGGCGCCAAGCCTGATCGCACGCAAACTGCTGGTAGCCTACCCGTTATTTCTGCAAGCGACGCTGCACAGCAGCCTGGCGATTATCGTCGGATTTGCACTGGCGGTGATCGTCGGCATCCCCGCCGCAACCTTGATGATCTATTCGGAGTGGTTTCGGCGCAGCGTTTATCCGATCCTGCTGACCGCACAGGTGCTGCCGAAGGTTGCATTGGCGCCGCTGTTTATCGTCTGGTTCGGTTTCGGCCTGCTGCCAAAGGTTCTAATGACGTTCCTGATTTCGTTCTTTCCGATCGTCATCGATGCCCTCACCGGTCTCAATTCCGTGCGGCCCGAAAGCCTCATGCTGATACGCTCGATGGGCGGAACGCGCTGGCAGTCGTTTTGGAAGGTGCGGCTGCCTGCCGCGCTGCCCAGCATTTTCGGCGGGTTCAAGGTGGCGATCACGTTCGCGGTGGTCGGCACGATTGTCGCCGAATTTGTCGGTTCGGATAACGGGCTCGGTTATCTTCTCGTGCTGGCGCGGGGCAATCTCGACACCGTCACGGTATTCGCCGCCATTCTGTGGCTCGTCGCGATCGGATTTTTGTTCTATTTCGCGGTCGAGTTGGCCGAATGGTTTTGCGTCAGAGGCCGACCGGCTCGCCGAATGCATGAGCTCGGCGCCGGGCTCTAGCATGACGGAGATCGAGTGCTGTCACTGATGCCGGCTTCACCGCTTGATTTCCCGGATTCGCCGTTATCGCGGATCGTGAGGCAGCCGTTGCTGCTGGGGCTGTTTTTGCCGATCCAGAGCGGCGGCTGGTCGCCGTCCAGCCTGCCGCGCAGCACGTCGTGGCATTTCGATTACAATGCGCGACTGACGCAGCGAGCCGAGGAACTCGGTTTCGACCTCGCGTTCGGCCTGGCGCAGTGGATGGGCAAGGGCGGCACCGGCGGCGCTATCCGATTTCGTGAGCAATCGCTCGATCCATTCATCACCGCGATTTCGCTCGCGGCGATCACGCAGCGCATCATGCTCATTTCGACGATCCATGTTCTCTACGGATCGTGGCATCCGCTCTATCTCGCGAAGTTCGCAGCAACGGTCGATCACATTTCCAACGGCCGGTGGGGCCTCAACATCGTGACCGGATTCGTGCCGAGCGAAGCCAGAATGTTCGGCGACGAGCAGGTTTCCCACGACACGCGCTATGAGATCGCCGCCGAATTCACCGAGCTGATGAAGGCGCTGTGGGCGTCGACCGAGAATTTGACCGTCGACGGCCGGCATTGGCATTTGATCGATGCCTACGTCACGCCAAAGCCGCGGTTCGGCCGACCGGTTCTGGTCAACGCGACCGGTTCGCCGGCGGGTATCGCCTATGCGGCGCGGCATTCGGACCTCGTATTTATCACCAGTCCTGGCGGCGGCCACGTCGATGCCGCCATAGCAGCGCTGCCCAAGCTCAATTCCGAGATCAAAGCGCGGGCCGCGGAACGAGGACGGCAGGTTCGGACCATCATCAATCCGATGATTATTTGCCGTCCGACAGAGAAAGAAGCCCGCGCATATTATGATTCGATCGTCGAAGCGGCGGATGTCGAAGCGATCGAGGGGTTCATCGGCCGCAGGATGAGTGGTGATGCGCAGGGATGGAAGACCGATCTCGGCGCTTACCGGGCGGTCGGCGGCAACATGCAGATCGTCGGCAGTCCCGATCAGGTCGTTGAGCGCTTTCTCCAACTCAAGCAGGCCGGCTGTGACGGCGTGCAATTGACGTTTTTCGATTTTGCCGCCGATCTGGAGTTTTTCGGCCAAGACGTACTGCCGTTGATGAGGCAAGCGGGACTTCGCGTGTAGGCGGCGACGCGCATGCGGAGCGTCCGAAGCCTGCCTCATCGCATCCGGTCCGAGATGTCCGATGCGCCGCGGACAATTCAGTATCTGTACCGAGGGGATGGGTTAATCATGCGTCTTGGCGGGTTAATCTCAGTTCGTGGTTGGTCAATCTCAGGTCTTGGTGGGTTAATCTCAGGTCTCGGGAGAAAGGACGTGTGAGATTGGGCAATGAGCCAATCGTTTTTGGATTTCACCAAAGCCCACGTCAGGCGATAGGAGACTGTCCTGCCGTCGAAAAACGTCATGTCGAAGTATCCCGAACTGAGCAACACGTTCGGAGCGGCCTGGACGACGGAGTAGTCACCCAACTTTATTTTCAGCCCATGAGAGCGCATGAGCAAGGCTCGCACGCCATCGGAACTGGCGATCAAATCAGGATCGCCAACATTGAAAAACAAGGTATTTTTTGTGAAAAGCGCCATGAGCGCATCGGGGTCCTTGTCCTTGTTGTTGAAGGCTTGTTCAAATTTGCTGCGAAATGGCGCTATGGCGTCTTCCAGCGCGCTGGCGCTCATTTGATCATGCGTCGCTTGAGCTGGTGCCGGCACAGCAGCCACTGAGGGACGCGGCGTGGGCGCGGGTATCGGTGCCAGAGCGGGTGCAGGCGTCGGCGCGGGTGTCGGCGCAACAGCGGGTGCGCGTGCGGGCGCGGGTGCCGGCGTCGCCGCGAGGGCGGGCGCGGGTGCTGGCGTCGGTGCGAGAGCGGGCGCCGGTGCGGGGTTTGGTGCGGGCGCTGGCGCGGGTGTCGGAGCGGGTGAGGGCGCCGTGGCAACCTTGGCCGCTGCGCCGAAGGTGAAGCCTTCGATCAGAGACGAGGCGACCCAGGGGATTTGCTCGTTGTTGGACGCCCGCGAAACGCTGATGCGCGTGTGATTGAAGGCTTCCTCGGCAGTTTGCCCCTGCACACGCATTTCTTTGGTCAATTCGCTGACGAACAGGCTGTTGGCGCCCGTGCCATCATTGGTCACCGTACCGGGCGCCGACGCATACATCGCCAAAGTATTTTCCGGCGCATCGAGCGCGGCAATGCCAGCCGGCACCGCTCTGAAGCGGCGTTCGTAGGGATTCCGCCGCGAGGCATCGACGATGACGATCTGTACCCGCGCGCCCTTGCGATGCATCTCAGCTACGATCGCATCGAGGCTGATCCCGTCTCGCTTGGCATCGTCTTCGGACCACACCTGGGCGTTGACTGGTATCAAATACGTCCGCCGCGCAACCTGGATGCCGAAGCCGCTGAAATAGAACAGTGCGACCGTTCCGCTGCGGATCTTGCCGGTGAATACATCGATGGCCCGCTGCATTTCGTCTTTGCCGACATTCTCCTTGACGTCGACGTCGAAGTTATAGCGACGAAATTCGTCGGCCAGTAAACGCGCATCCTTGACTGTGGTGGGAAGCGGAGCACTGGAATTGGGATAGTTCGCGTTGCCGATAAGCAGGGCGACTTGGCCGCTTGGTTGCTGGGCCGATGCTGAAAAAGCCGTCACCGCGACCGCGATGAAGACCCCCAGCAATGCAGATAGTCGCATCGTCATCCAGTCCCTCTCAGTCGAAGGTCGGCAAGTCTGCCATTCGATGCCGTTCCTGCTTGGCGCGACAAGAGCACCCGGAGTTCGCTCGCGTCAGCGATGGCCCGGTCCTTCGATTGTGGTTAACCCGCTCTGCAAAAAGAGAACTTTTCCATACGAACCGCATTCTAAAAGAACCGACGCTCCTAAACAACGGGTCCCGACGGATCGTTCGACGGCGCGTCGCGCGAGCGGCGTTGCGCTCGCGCCACCGCCCGAAAAGGGGCGATGAACACGCGCCGCCTCATAAGACGCCTTCGCGCCAAGCCTAACACGCTGACAGATTGCCGACGCGAACCGTGCGCTGGATTTGCGGCGATCGCGTCATCAAGGGCAGGACGAGCAAAGAGCACGCGCCGGACCTGAAAGTGTTGCTGAATGCGGTTCGCAGCGGGTTGCAAGTCCATTGAATGGACAACCGTGCTCGGATAATCTGAGGTTTCAGATTGAAGTAGGGCCACTTGCTCCCACGCCTGCCAGCGGAGGCGACCATGGCAGATATCGTCCTGATCAATCCGAAATTTGAAATTTCGTTTTTTGGACTCGAGCATGCGCTGGCGCTGGTTGGCAAGCGCGCCAACATGCCGGTCGCAGCGTTGCCGCTGCTTGCTGCGCTCACCCCACCGACATCAGATCACTTTGATCGACGAGAACGTCGAGCCGATCGACTTCGATCGATGCGCGCGCGCGGATATTGTGGGGGTTACCGGATGATCGTGCAGCGGCATCGCATGCTTGAAATTTTGACTGGAGCTGAAACGGCGCAATGTCTATACGGTGGTTGGCGGTCCGTGGATCACGGTCAAGCAGGATTATTTCGTCGGGCTCGCCGATGTGATCTTTGTCGGCGAGTCGGAAGAAACTTGGCCGCGCTTCCTGGCCGACTGGCGGGAAGGCAAGGCGGCGAAGCGTTACGAGCAGGCGGATAAGACCGACATGAGCCGCGTCCCACCGCCGCGGCTCGACCTTCTGAGGATGAAACAATACGCCTTCGGCAGCGTACAGTTCTCGCGGGGATGTCCGTTCCTGTGCGAGTTCTGCGATATCATCGTCATGTTCGGACGCCGGCCGCGCCTTAAAACGGCAAAGCAGATCATCGCCGAGCTCGAAATCCTGCGGGCGCAAAAGCTGGTGACGGTTTTCATCGTCGACGACAATCTCATCGGCAATAAGAAAGCGATCAAGGAAATCCTGGCCGAAGTAATCGTATGGCAACGTGCCAACGGCTATCCGTTGGGGTTTCTGACGGAAGCAACCCTTGACCTTGCCGACGACGACGAGATGATGCGCCTGATGGTGGAAGCCAACATCAATCTGGTCTTCGTCGGTATCGAGAGCCCCAATGAGGCGTCGTTGCGCGAGACGCGCAAGCTCCAGAACGTCCGCGCGGGTGGCACAATGGTCGACAAGGTCCGCAGATCCAGGATGCCGGGATCGAGGTTTGGGCCGGTATGATTCTTGGCTTCGATCACGATGACGCAACTGTCTTCGATGCACATCGGGAGTTCATCAGCGAGGCCCGCATCAATATTGCCAATGTGGGCATGTTGTCGGCTATTCCTTCCACGCCTCTTTACGCTCGCCTCACGGCGGAAAACCGGCTCGATCCGGCCGACCATCCGCGCTACGGCACCAACGTCATCCCGCTGCGAATGACCCGGGAGACTTCTCAGCGAGGGCTATGCTCAGCTGATGGCAAGCCTCTACGATCCGCCGGCTTATTTCAGCCGCCTCGACGAACTTTATCTCACGGGGAAAATACCGATTGATCGCGGCTGGCAAGCCTATGCCGCAGAGCATCCGTGGCTTTGGCGCGTGCGCAATCTCAATCTGTGGTTCGGCGCCTTCCTCGGACTGGCGTTCATACTCGCGCGCATTCCTGATCAATCGTTGCGAAGGGTGTATCTCCGCGAATGCTGGCGCGCCGTGACGGTGCGCCGCAGCGCGCTTGTCACCATGATCTACGTGCTCAGATGCGCGACTCATTATCATCTGCACCGGCTCGTCCTCGCCCTCACGGCGCGCGACCGTCCGCTGGTCAATACATTCTGAAACCCCATCGGAGGATGAAACCGACTCGGCGGCGGCTGGGTGGCCCAGGGCGCGGTTCATGGCCTTTTCGGACCCGGATTTTCGTGAGTAAAATCAATTCAGCCCAAGCCGGGATACCCCGACCAAGTGGGGGCATCTAAAAGGCTATTCGGTGGCTCGATTGCATGTTATCGAGTGGGCGCGACCCGCACGATCAGTCCAAGATAGCAAATCGGAGGATCACAATGTTCAGCTTCATTCAGAAAATTAAACTGATTGCGATTGTCTTGATCGCTGCGGCAACGCTGGCAGGAGCGTCGACAGAATCCCGCGCGCAGACCGGGTCGGTTCGGCTCCATATAGTCAAAGCTGGATTTATCGTCGGTGTCGGGGGCGGCAGCGGCACTTTGACCTTCCATGGGAGGACATACCGGCTGACAATCGGCGGCATTGGCATCGGCTCGCTCGGGGTAGCGGCGGTCGATCTGGTAGGCACGGCCACCAATTTACACACCGCCTCGGACATCGCCGGCACTTATGGCGCGGCAGGCGCTGGGGCCACGTTCGTCGTCGGTGGGCAGGCTGCGACGCTGCAAAACGGCAGGGGTGTGGTCCTGACGCTCCACGGAGTGCAAGCCGGCTTTCAGGTGTCTCTCGGTCTGGCCGGGATGACCATAGCATTGCATTAGCACGCATTTCCCCTCTCCACTCCCCGCGTCGACGTCCCCTCCTTGAAACAGGCGACCGAGCGTGGTCGGTCGCCTGTTGGCGCGGTTCACGCATTGTGTTTGGTATCGGTGCGCACGGACCAGCCGGTGACGACCCGCAAGGGATATCGTCGTCCTCAACGGCCAATCTGAGCAACGGGCCGCCCGCCGTACTCGAGCGAGCGCGTTCGCGGCGCTCTGCCGCGATGTAAAATCGCGATTTTGTGCCTCATCTCGCATTGCGTGGCATCATCGAGACGGCACAAACCGGTAGAGACGAGGTTCCAATGGGCGAATTGGACCTGAGTCCGCCGCAGATGGTGATCCGCCTGCTGATGGGCTTCATTTCAGCGCGCGCAATTTACACCGCGGCCAAGCTTCGCCTCGTAGACCGGATCGATCATGCGGGTTCGACCGCGGATGAGTTGTCGGCGCTGCTCGGCGCCGACCGGTCTGGGCTCGACCGGCTGCTGCGCTCACTGACGGGTCTTGGCGTATTACGCGGAGACAGCAAAGGCCGATACTTTCTGACGGAAATCGGCGAGACCTTGCGCGCCGATTTGCCGAGGTCGATACGCGATTACGCTATTTATGTTCACGAGTTCCTCTACGGGCTGTTCGAACGCCTTCCCGATAGTGTGCGCGACGGGAAGCCCGTCGTCGAAGAAGCGCTTGGTGCGCCGCTTTTCACTTATCTCCAGCAGCATAAGGATAAGGCGGCCCTTTTCCATGCAGGCCTGGCAAATCGCGGGCGCATCGAGGCGCCGGCAATCCTGGATGCCTACAGCTTTGGCCAGTGCGAACGCGTCGCGGATTTGGGAGGAGGCAACGGCGCCTTCTTGTCGGCCATTGTGACGGCGCATCCGAGGGTCTCGGGTGTCTTGTTAGAACGTGCGCCGGCGATTGAGGCGGCGCGCGGCGGGCAGGGTGGTCCGCTGCCACGCTGCGAACTGATCGAGGGCGACTATTTCAAGTCGGTGCCGGCCGGCGTCGATCTATACATTTTCAAGCGTGTCCTGTTCGATCACAGCGACGACGAGGTGATCAAGATATTGGGTAACTGCCGAGCGGCCATGACGCCGAGCAGTCGGGTTTTGATTATCGAAGGACTTGCCGGCCCAATGAACGAGCCGAGCCTCGCCCACCTCATGGATCTGACGTTCCTTCTCGTCACGACGGGCCAAATGCGCACGCGAGAGGCCTACGACGAACTGTTGAGAAAAGCGGGACTCCGCTTGGAGCAGTGCCTACCGACGCGCTCCGACGTTTGCGTGATCGAGGCCGTTCCGCTGTAGCTGGCTGTCCTGCCGCTGCCGCGACCCAATGGTGTGTATGGCGCGGGTACCGACATGAAGAGAAGCCGCGACACCGTTACCCGGCCCAAAAACTTGCAATGTCGCTCAGACCTGACATTCTTCCGCGAAAATGAGCACGACCATAAGCGGGAGGAAATTACACATGGCTACGAGAGGTGCCGATACTCCGACGTGCTCGATCTCTGCTGAAGACACGGCGGGCTTTGCGAAGCCCGGTATGTGGCTCCCAAGCCGTCGCACTTTGCTGAAGGCGCTCGCTTGTCTTCCAAGCTTCCCCGCGATCGCGGCCGCCGAGGCTGACGAGTGGCCGTCAAGGCCCGTGAGGGTGCTGGTCGGTTTTGCGCCCGGCGGCAACATCGACAATCTGGCGCGGCTCACCTGCCAGCGCCTGAGTGATGCTTTCAAACAGCAGTTCATCATCGAAAACCGTCCCGGCGCGACCGGCTCGATCGCCTCTGAGGCGGTCGCTCATTCCACGCCGGATGGATACACGTTCCTCTGGTCCGGTACCGGAAACATCTCGATACTGCCGGCGATGAGCAAGCTGCCCTATAACACGGTCAAGGATTTCGAGCCGATCAGCGTCATCGGTACAAGTCCGCAGATCCTGATCGTCAACCCCGAATTTCCAGCAAAGACTCTCGCCGAGTTCATTGCCTATGTGAAATCCCAGCCGGGCAAGCTTTCTTATGCCGGTGGTGGCGGGCCCGGCAGCGTCGGCAATCTCTTGATGTCGTTGTTCCTCAAGCGCGCCGGCCTGAAGATGGTCGACGTCAGCTATCGCGGCACGGCGCCGGCGCTGGTCGACCTCATTGCGGGCCACATCCCGGCGATGTTCTCGCCGCTTCCTGAGGCGCTGCCGCAGGCGCGGGCCGGCAAAGTGCGCATGCTCGCGGTGTCCAGCGAGAAGCGCTCGGCGCAGGTTCCCGAAGTTCCGACTATCGCGGAGTCCGGTTTTCCCGGGTACCGCGGCGAAAGCTGGAACGCCATGTTCGCGCCAACCGGGACATCCAAGGCGATCGTCAACAAAATCGCCGCCCAATTTGTCAGTGCGGTGAAGGACCCCGCCTTTGTGAAGCGGCTGGATACCTACGGCGCCGAGCCGCTCGGCCTTACGCCGGAACAGTTCACCAAGTTCCTGGAGCAGGAACGTGCGCTATGGTCGGAGGCCGTCGAGGCCGCCGGTTTGAAGCCAACGTAGTTAGTACACAGTAGGCAAAAATGCTGGAACGTCTGCCGTAAGGCGGCTGGCGAAATCGACGTTGATGACCCTCCTTGGGCGTGACGTCACGAAAATCGCGAAACGAGAACTATGGAATATGGGCGGTCGAAATCATTGCGGCTTGATGCCCGCGAACTTGACCACCTTCGCCCATTTCTCAGTCTCGTCGGTGATGAATTTTCCAAAGTCGGCCGGCGAGCCCGCAAACACTGCACATCCGAGGTCGACGAGGTGGGCCTTCATTTGCGGATCGGCAAGGGCGGCATTGATCGCGTTGTTGAGCTTCTCGACAATGTCGTTGGGAGTGGCTTTGGGCACCACGATGCCATACCAACCCCTCGCGTCGTAACCCGGGAGAAATTCGGCCATCGCCGGCACGTCCGGCAAGGGCTCCTGGCGTTTCGCGGTGGTCACCGCCAGCGCACGCAGTTTACCGGCCCTGACGTAGCCAAGCGACGCCGGCATGACGCCGAACATGACCTGCACCTGTCCGCCGATCAGATCGGGCAGCGCGAGGGCCTCGCTGCGGTAAGGGACATGGATCATGTCGACGCCGGCCATCATCTTGAACAGCTCACCGGCAACATGGAGCGGGCTGCCAATGCCGCCCGATGCCATGTTGATCTTGCCCGGATTGGCCTTGGCATAGGCGATGAACTCAGGGACCGTCTTCGCCGGAACCGACGGATTGACTTCCATGATGAGGGGAATAGTGGCGATGCTCGCTACCGGTGCGGTGTCGTTGATGAAATTGTATGGGAGGCTCTTGTAGAGCGACGCATTGATCGCATTCGACGAAAGGGCCATCAGCAGCGTGTAGCCATCCGGTGGCGCTCTGACGCCGACTTCGGTGCCAACATTACCAGCGGCGCCTGACCGATTTTCGATAATGAAGGGCTGTCCGAGCCGCTCCGAGAGCCATTGACCGATCAGTCGTGCGACAATGTCAGGCGAGCCGCCGGCAGCAACCGTGACGATCAAATGCACTGGCCGCGACGGATAGGCTTCCGCCTTTGCGATGCGCGACGCTGCCGGCAGCGCGGCAGCACCGGCGGCCAGATGCAAGAATTGTCTGCGAGGAAGCTTCATGACGATCCTCCCGCGAGCTTGAGCGCATCCGCTGCAAGTGCGCCAATATATTTATTTTCTGATGCTCGCCCGCCGAGGGCACAGTCGCGGCCTTTGAAAATTCACGGAACGTCGGCATGTTCCGATGGCGGCTCTGCGAAGACGCTATACTAATTTACAAGGCCCGTGGAGGGTAATGGTGCTTCCTGGGCTTCGGACATGCCGATCGTGCTGACCACAACTCTGCTCTCGACAGACGATAGGGTAGGGTGCGCTTCTTCGCTTGAGGGGTGCCCATGAAGCGGCGGGAATTTATTTCCCTGTTCGGAAGCGCAGCAGCAGCGCTGGCGACGCGACCAGCGCTCAATGCAGACTTCTTGCCGTTTGGATGATATATTTTATCAGCACGTTCACTCTTGAATGAACCACGTAACTTGATGACACTGATTGATGTCGGCCAGAAGAGACTTCGTTTGCGGCGCTTATTGTTTGCCTTTCTCGCTATTGGATTGGTCTCCTTTGTCGCCTATGCCGATGATGTGGCTGGAAAAGACGAACAGGCAAAAAAGCAATACCTGGAAGAACATCCGCTCACTGAAAAGCAGATTGCCGCAAATGATCATTTCGGCGCCTGTTGGCAGTACAGACATGCGTCACCTTATGTCCTTTCCGAGAAGCGGCGAAACATGATGCTGCGCGCTGAAAAGTGCTATTTGGATGAGCGTGACGACCCACGCTACGACGATGCAACATATCCTTGGAATCGCGACGCGCCACAGCCTTGGCGACAGGCGGTGCCACGCGCCCCCTTGCTCTGAGTTCGGTGCTCGCAAGATCGGGAGCGAGCGGTCGAACGCTAATCGATCTTGATCCCCATTGTCTTGATGACAGCTTCCCACTTCTCGGTATCCGCTTTCAGAAACTTCTTAAGCTCGTCCGGGGACGAGCTCTCAACCACGTACGCAGTATGCGCAAGCTTTTCGACGAGCGCCGGCTCGGCGAGAACCTTGGCGATGCCGCTGTTTATTTTTTGCACGATATCAGTCGGCGTCTTGGCCGGCGCAAACACGCCTTGCCACGAGTTCGACCACGTATCCGGGCACGCCGGATTCGGCGATGGTCGGCACATCCGGCGCAGCGGGGGATCGCTTCGCGCCGGTCGACGCAAGGACACGAATCTGGCCCGACCGCGAATACGTAAGCAACTCGCCACTGCCGAAATAGCAGTGGACACGGCCGGGTATGAGGTCAGTGAGTGCGGGCGCCGCGCCACGATAAGGCGCGTGCGTCATCTGAATGCCGGCCATTTGCAGGAACAGCAGTTCGGCGAGATGCGGCCCGCTCCCGGTGCCGGGAGAGGCCATGATCAGCTGGCCCGGATGAGCCTTCACATAGTCGACAAACTCCTTGACGGTCTTAACCGGGAGAGAATTCGGCACGAACATGAAAAACGGAAACTTCGCGGTCAGCGAGATCGGCGCCAAATCCGTCATGGGACTGTAGTCGAGCGAGCGGTATAGAGCGCCATTCGACGCAAGCGATGTGGTGCCATAGAGCAGCGTGTACCCGTCAGGATCAGAGTGTGCGACGAATGAGTTGCCGATATTGGTGCCGGCGCCGCCTTTGTTGTCGATGATGACTTGCTGGCGCCAAATCTTGGAGAGCCGTTCGGCGACGATCCGCGCGTTGGTGTCCGTCGGGCCGCCCGCCGCGATCGGTACCACCATGTGAACGGTTCGATCGGGCCAAGTATCTGCCCCGGCCGCGCGAACCAGGCTCGGCGCCAACGCCAAAATCGCGATCGAACTTCCTGTTAATTGCAGAAATTCTCTACGGGGAGATTTCATCGCGATACTCCACGAGGTTGCGCGCCTTCTGCAATGCCGAAGGCGTTCCTGACTAACGTCGATTGATCGTCGAATTGCTTGCCCGCCGCAGGCACCAACGCTGCCTTTGATTGCGCGGAAGATCGGCATGTCCCGGTGGCAGCTCTGCAACGAAGCTACACCAAATCCCTCAGCTTCCGGATGGGTTACAATGTCGCTGATTGGTACCGAATGGAGGATTCGATGGGGCGCACGGCCGTGGGCGTGGTGGGCATGATCATCGTGCTTTGCACCGGTGTCGCGCGAGCGGCGGACGTCGTCGAGAACGCACTTGGGATATGCGCCTCATGTCACGGCGCGGATGGCCTGCCAAAAGATCCGACGGTGCCGATCATCTGGGGCCAACGGGCGAAATATATCGAGAAGCAGTTATTGGATTATCGATCGGGCGATCGCGACAATCAGATCATGTCGTCGATGGCGGAAGCCGTCCGTCGCGATGATGTCCCGTCCGCGGCGCAAATTCTCGCTGGCCGGGCGTGGCCTCGTCACGGCGAGGGCGCGGGATTAGCCCCCGCTGCCATCGAAACTTGCAAGGCGTGTCACGGCGCTGACCTGCTGGGAGGGGCGAGCCCCGAGGGCGAGACGCCGCGACTGGCCGGTCAGTTCTTCGAGTATCTGAATGAACAGATGGACCAATTCGCCCGCGAGCAGCGGGAAAATCAGAAGACGATGACCGCGATGATGAAGGCGCTGACGGCCGATGAGCGCGCGAAAATCGCCAAATATCTCGCCGGCCTGTGAGCGGTCGCGCCCGTTGACGCTGGTTCAGGCGCGGGGGATGATCCGTCAACAATAATTCCGCGCATCGCAAAGGGAGGATGCATCATGACAACGAGGATATTGCTCGCGGGGGCGTCGGCTGTTGCGCTTGCCGCCGGTCTCACCGCCGCCTTCGCACTCGATTATCGCGGCGGACGTTCGGCTTATGGCGACTGGCACGGTGACACGCCTGGTCTGATGCGCAAGATCTCTCCGGAGGACGTCGCCGCGCCGCTCGAGACGCCGACGGCAGCCAATCGGTCGAAGGTCGTTCCAAAGCCCGCGGATGCCGCGCTGAAAGCCATGCCAGGCTTTTCGGTGGCGCCCTTCGCGACGGATTTGGCCGGCGCGCGCGTGATACGCGTCGCGCCGAACGGCGATATTTTCGTGTCGCAAAGCCGTCCCGACGGAAAGATCACCGTTCTGCGACCGACCAAGGACGGGTCGAAGGTCGAGAAGTCCGAGACCTTCGCGAGCGCCATGAAGGATGCCTATGGCATCGCGTTCTATCCGCCCGGTCCGAGCCCCAAGTGGGTCTATGTCGGCATGGAGGGAAAGGTTCTGCGCTACCCCTATAAGGTCGGCGACATGAAGGCGTCCGGCGCGGCGGAGACGATCGTGTCCGATCTCGCGGTCGGCGGCAGTCACTGGACGCGTGATGTTGCGTTCTCAGCCGGACGGCAAGACGATGTATGTCGCGGTCGGTTCTTCGGGCAACATTGCCGACGATATGCCAGCCCGGCCCGCCGATCTGGCGAATTGGGAAAAGACGCACAACGTCGGATCGGCGTGGGGCAAGGAAGAGTGGCGCGCCAACGTTCTGACCTACACGCCCGAGGGCAAGGACAAGAAAGTCTACGCGTCGGGCATCCGCAACTGCTCCGGCCTCACGGTGCAACCGGGCACCGGCGTCGTCTATTGCGCGACGAACGAGCGCGATCTCCTTGGCGACAACACGCCCCCCGATTACGTGACGAGCGTCAAGAAGGGCGGCTATTACGGCTGGCCCTGGTATTTTATCGGCGATCACGAGGACACCCGGCCGGGCGGCGGCGCGCGGCCCGATCTGAAGGGCAAGGCGATCACGCCCGACGTGCTGCTGCAGCCCCATTCGGCGCCGCTCGGCGTTTCGTTCAATCCGGGCGGCATGTTCCCCGCCGCGTGGAAAGGCGACGCCTTCGTCGCGCTGCATGGCTCGTGGAATCGCTCGCTGCACACTGGATACAAGATCATTCGCCTGCCGTTCAAGAACGGAAAGGCGACCGGGGAGTATCAGGACTTCGTCATCGGATTCACCGCGGGCGAGCAAAATGTGTGGGGACGCCCCGTCGACGTTACCTTCGCACAGGATGGCTCGCTGCTGTTCAGCGATGACGGCAACGGTACGATCTATCGCGTCACCTACAACGCTCCGACGGCCGGAAAATAAGGTGCGTGGCGCCCGTCGCGGGCGCGCCTCGCCATCGCCGCGCTATTCGCATGCGTCCGCTGCGCCGCAAGGCCGGCGACGACGCCGGACCACTTGCTTTCGCGCCAATGCTTTTTGGTCAGGCGCAGTGACCGTTGAGACTATGCTCAGCGAGCCTCAAACTTCCCTCTGAAAGTCGCACATGCGATCCAGGTGATTTCGATGACAAGTCCAGATATTCGCGCTGCTCTCGAACGTCACTGGACCGCGTCCGATGCGAGCGACTTCGAAACGGAGCATGAGATTTATTGCGATGACGCAATACTCGATTATCCGCAGTCAGGAGAACGCATCCGTGGCAGGCGACAAATCCAGTTTTCACGGGCCGCTCAACCGAACAAAAAGCGGTTCGACGTTAAACGCATCCTGGGCAAAGATGATCTTTGGATCACCGAACTTGTGCTGACATATGATGGCCAGCCATCGTACGTGGTCAGCATTATGGAATTTCATGGCGGACAAGTGGCCCATGAAACCCAATACTTCGGCGGTGCATTCGAGCCGGGGCCAACACGTGCACAATGGGTAGAGCGAATGCGCTAGAGATGGTTGCTGGATATATGATTGGCACTATCTCAATCGCGCCGCCGCAAATAGTTTCTCGCTGTCACCCGCAGATGCTCGATAAAGAGCTGCACTGCCGGGCTAACGCTGCGGTTCTTCAGCATGATGATCGCGATTGGCCGTGGTTTCGTGCCGAGTTTGATGGGTAGTGCGCGTAGCGCCCATTGCTTGGCGTTGTATTGAAGCGCGGAAGCCGGCAGGACCGTAAGAAACTGCCCCGTCGCAAGCAAATGATTGCGCATCAGCACGAATGACGAAATGATCCTCCCCTCGGGAACCCTCAGGCCCTGTACTTCGAACGCCTCCTTCATGATTTCGTGCACGATCAACGATGCGGGCATGATCCATGGCTCCCCCGCCAAATCTGCGAGCGTAACGTTGCGGCGCTTCATCCACGGGCTCTTCGCGCCGACAACCACCACGTGGGGATCGTCGAATAGGACTTCGATATTGAGATCGTCGTCCGAGAATGCGGTCGGAATTCGTGCGACCATCAGATCGACGCTGCGCTCCTGTAACTGGCGGAATTCCAGCGTCGTGGCATCAGCCTCGGCCACGTGACAGACGATATCCGGATAGCGGCGCGAAAACCCGTCGATCACGTCTGGGATTAATCCGCCGGCGAGGAACTCCGGGCAAGCGATGCGCACCTCGCCGGCGGTCGAATCCGCGAGCGCCTCGATATCCCTGATCCCCTCGCGCAACTCGTCAAACACAACGTTGATGCGTTTGAGCAATGTCGTCGCATAGATCGTCGGTTCCACGCCCCTGGCGCTGCGGTCGAGCAGCCGCGTGCCTAAAGCGGTTTCAAGGCTCGCGATGGCATCAGACACCACCGACTGGGTGGTCGATAAATGCGTGGCGGCCTTCGCCATGCTGCCCCAGCGCACGACGAACGACAGGATGTGCAGGTCGCGCAGAGTAACGCGTCTCCCAATCCTGCTCTCCCAATCTGTTCGGACCTTCGCCATCGGCTTTAACGATATCAGTATCGTGATTTGACGATAGCAAGTCGTCGCCATCCTGCCTAGGGTGCCGATACGCAAACACAAGCCGCGAGGAGGTGTCCGTGCCGAAGCAACGCATCAGCTACGTCCCGCTGGAAAAGATGGATCCGGAAATGCGTAAGGAGATGGAGCGCTGCCAGCGTGAGGGAACGCCGCGCCCGGAAAGCTCCGCCGTTCGCGCGCACGTCCCGGCGGCCTTCTGGTTCTTCGCCCGCAGTTGGAACGACCTGTTTCGCAATGGCATCGCCGACCACGGGCTGAAGGAGCTAGCTCGCCTCTATGTGTCGCGTTCGGTGCAATGCGAGTATTGCGGCAATCAGCGCTCGGTGAAGGCAAGCGGGACCGGTGCCGTCATCGAAGACCACGTGCTCGATCTCTTGAATTTCGAGAAATCCACTTGTTTCACCGACAAGCAGAAGGCCGTGCTCGCCTATGCCGAGGCGATCACTTGGCATCTGAACCCGGACGATGCGTTCTGGGACCGCCTCTATCGGTACTTCAGCGAAGCCGAGCTCGTTGAGATCGGCTGCATGATCGGGCTCACGCTCGGGCAACAGAGCTGGCTGCGCCTGCTCAACATCGATCATCACGAGGTCATGGCCGGCACCGACGCCTCCATGGCGCCCGGCTTCGAGACCCTTGGCGCGCTAAAGGCCACCAAGGCCTCTCCTGACTACTGGGCAAACGGCAATCCGCAACGCTGAATGCGTCACTCTGCGTCTGATTTGAGAGAGACCGCAGCAGGGCGGTCTCTCTTTTGCAATGCATGCGTCCGTTTATGTCGCTAAGCCGACCTCTCGGCGCGCCAGCTTTCCGGTCGCTGTTAGGGTAACAACGGACGTGCGGCGGCGCTGCCCAAAGCGTCGCAAGTGATCCAAGCGCGACATTGGCCGTGCACTGCGGCAATAGTTTTGATGTCGGTTTTAGCCCCTATCGAACTGCTCGTTTGGTCCGCTAAGATGCCGTCTTCCTAAGCTCGGGGACGGGCATGCAGCGACGCGAGCTCATCACTCTTCTTGGCGCCGCGGCAGTATGGCCTTTGGCGGCGCGTGCGCAGCAGAGCGGACACGTGCGACGCATCGGTGTGCTGCAGCCGGCCCGCGCGGACGATCCTATATGGCAAGCCCGCCTCGCAGCATTCCAGCAGGGGCTGGCGCTATTGGGCTGGAGCGTTGACAGAAACGTGAGCATCGACGTCCGTTGGGCCACAACCAATGCCGCCGAGATTCGCAAACAAGCGGCGGAATTGGTCGCGCTCGCGCCCGACGTCATCCTCTCCGCCGGCGACTCGACCTTGCCGGCCCTGTTAGAAGCGACCCACAGCGTGCCGATCGTGTTCCCCGTTGTTAATGATCCGGTCGGCGCCGGCTACGTCGACAGCTTGGCGCGTCCGGGCGGCAACGTCACCGGGTTCATGTCGACCGAATACAGCACCAGCGGGAAATGGCTGGAACTGCTCAAGGAGATCGCGCCAACCGTGACCCGAGCGGCGGTCCTTCGCGATTCCGCCAACCCCGCCCAAACCGCCCAGTTCGGCGCCATCCAGACCGTGGCGCCGTCGCTTGGGGTGGAGGTTAGCCCGATCAACATGCGCAGTACCGGCGAGATCGAGCAGTCGGTTGGGACTTTCGCGAGCGCTCCGAATGGCGGTCTGATTATGACGGCGGGCGCTGCGGCATTGCGTTATCGCGATCTGGTCGTCACTTTGGCGGCCCGCTACAAGCTGCCGGCGGTCTACTGGAACAGGTCCTTCGTTGCCGGCGGCGGCCTGGTTTCCTATGGGCCTGATCTGCTCGACAACTACCGCCGCGCGGCGGGCTATGTCGATCGCATCCTCAAGGGCGAGAAGCCGGGCGACCTGCCGGTGCAGGCCCCCACCAAATACGAGACGGTCATCAACCTGAAAGCCGCCAAGGCGATCGGTCTCACCGTGCCGCCATCGGTGCTTTCGACCGCCGACAGGGTGATCGAATGAAACGTCGGGAATTCCTCACGCTATTAGGCAGCACGACGGCTGTTTGGTCGCTCCCAGGACGTGCACAGCCGGGCTCGCAGCCTGTGATCGGATTTGTACACGCTAGATCACGCGAAGAGACGACGTCCCTTGTTTCGGCTTTTCGCAATGGGTTATCCGAAAATGGCTACATCGAAGGCAAAACGGTTTCTATCGAACTTCGATTCGCAGATGGGCAGTACGATCTGCTACGCCAAATAATCTCCGATCTGATACACCGTAACGTTACAGTCCTGGTGGCCGGTGCCGATCCCGCTGCTGTTGCCGCGAAGAGCGTTACTCAGAACGTGCCGATAGTGTTTGCCGTAGGTAACGATCCGATCGCATTAGGTCTTGTTGCCAGTCTGAACCATCCCGGTGGCAATGCAACCGGATTGACGATACTGGCCCCTTCACTTGAACCAAAGCGCCTTGGTCTATTGCGAGAAATCCTGCCAATGAACTCGGCGGTTGGAGTCCTTTTAAATCCCAGGCTGCCTCTTTCTCAAATCCAGGCGCAATCTGTCCAGGATGCCGCACGGTCGGTCAATTTCCGGGTTCGACTCTATTGGGCCGGCGACGATGGTGAGATGCAGAGGGCATTCGACTCTGTTGAACATGATGGGGTTTCTGCGCTTATGGTTGGAGCTGACCCCTTCTTCGATACCCGGCGCACCGTACTGACGAGCTGGGCCAAGGATCACAAGCTACCAACGATGTTTCAGTTCAAAGAGTACGCCCTTAGCGGCGGGCTAATGAGCTATGGAGTTAATTTGCCGGAGGTTTACCGCCAAGTTGGCATCTACGCTGGACGAATTTTGAAAGGGGAAAAGTCCGCTGATTTGCCTGTTCTGGAGCCGACCAAGTTTGACTTCGTGATCAATCAAAAAACCGCCAATACTCTGGGAATTACAATACCCTCGGGCGTCATGGCAATCGCCGACGAAGTGATCGAATAGGGCGCGTTTTTGCCTCACTGCCGTTGGTCGCGTCCTGACCCATCGCAGCGGTCTCGACTTGTGGGCGCTGTTGGTAGAACAACGGACATGCAGGCGGCTGCTCGGGGATGGCTACAAACGAGCAATGGCAACTGACCATGAAGGCGGCAGAGCTGTACGAGCGTTGTCCCGCTCGATACATCCTCGGCCCGTGGGCTCCGCTGCTCGTCGAGACGGCCCGCCTTGCAGCAGGCGAACGGGCGTTGGACGTGGCTTGCGGGACCGGCATCGTTGCTCGCGCTGCAGCAGCTCGTGTTGGCCGCGGCATTCGCCGACTTAGACGCTTGAAGCGTCACAGAGGTCCCAGCGCATTACGCAGCGGCGCGCTCGATATCATCATGAGACCTGTGAAGGGCTGGCTGAGTTCCAATATTAGAAAAAGCGCGCACGACGCCGATAGCGCGAAGAGGAACAGAAAAGTGACAACCGTCACGTTCAGTTCGGAGAACAGGCTAAAACTTGCGAATATGATAATTAGCCAGAAAACCAGAATCGCCAGAAACGGCACCGGTATCAGATTGTCCGATTCTACGAACAGCAGGAGACGGGTTTGCGCTATATCGGTGCTGATTTGTGCAGCACGGGCCTGTAAGGATCGCTGGAGATCGTTCTGCGGCGACAAGGCTTGAATGTCCAAATAAACTTTCTCGCCTGCCGCGTTCGCTTCAAACCTCTCGGTGGAACTCGCCTTTTGTTCCTGCCAGAGGCGATCAGCAAGCGGACCGATTGTACTTCGCATCTGCTCGCGGATTGGACGAGCGTCCGGTCCATACTGCGCCAACAGATTATCGAGCAGAATGATGTTCGCGGTGATCTGCTTGATTTGATTATTCTGTGTGTCGAAAGAACTCTTCGCCGAGGTAATGAGCAGGCCAAGAACAAGCGCTGTGATCGTGGCGATGAGGCTAGCGCCAAGCCGTACGACATCCTGCGAGTCTTTACTCAAGTGATGCTTCGGCAGGAAGCGACGGAGAAATGTTCCGGAGCCGACGCCGCCGAGCGTCAACGCAAATATTATGCAGGACAATGCGAAGGAGTTCATTATTCAGACCTGCTTAAGCGATTTTTTCCGACTCCTCAGCCAGGATCGGAACGCCGGGATTACAGGCCTGAACGCCTTGAACGATGCAGAGCTTCAGAACCTCCATGATCTCCTCCATGGTCGCGCCAGCCTTGAGCGCAGCCTTGATATGCCGCCGAGTGCCGGGTGCGTACATGTGCGTGTAGGAGCTGCGTGTAGGAGCGTCGAAGCGCATGCGGAATCGGACATGAAGTGTTGCCGTCTCGGTGCTCGCCTGACATTGACATAGATCAACATTGGCCCGCTTCTGATTTCGTCGGCGATGAGAACTCTCGAAGTCGGCGGGCGAGGGGGCGCGCGTCTGTGACGCGCTTATCGGCTGAGGTGTTTCGGTGCTAATGTGGCGACAAAATCGATCACAGGGAGGATTGCGATGGAACGGCTGACGGCAAGGCTTTTGGCGCCTGCGGCCCTCGCGGTGGCGATCAGCGCGCAGGCCATGGGCGCGGCGACAGCGCAACAAACCTATCCGACCCGTACGGTGCAACTCGTCCTACCGTACGGCGCTGCCAGCGCCACGGATATTGCCGCGCGCCTCTTTGCCGACAAGCTAGGCAAGCTGTGGGGCAAGCCGGTGGTGGTGGAGAATCGTCCCGGCGGCGACGGTATCGTCTCGCTCAACGCCATGCTCGCCGCCCACGACGACCATACGCTCTGGATGGGACCGGCCGGAGCGATCAATGTGCTCCCCTACCAGCATGACACATTGCCCTTCGACACCAGCCGCGACTTTGTCCCCGTCGTGAGCCTAGTCAATGTGGCGCTCGCCATCTCGACGGCGTCTTCAATGAAGATCGACACCATCGATCAGCTCGTCAAACTGATACGATCGGAGCCCGGCAAGCTTAATGCCTCGGCCGCCAATGGCATTTCCCAGTTCTTGTTGTTCGGATTCTTCAAACAAAAGGGCCTGCAGGCCGTCGAGGTGCCATATCGCGACATCATGCAGGCGCCGAACGATCTGGTTGGAGGCCGCATTCAGGTGCTGTCGACCTCGCTTGCAGTGGTGCAGCCACTCGCCAAAGCCGGACGCATCAAGGTGCTACTGGTGACCAGCAATCAACGCGCACCCAGCATGCCGGAGGTTCCAACCGCGGCCGAGGCGGGCTATCCCGACCTCGCGTTCAACAGCCTCGGCGGCGTGTTCGGTCCGCCCGGAATGCCGGAGAAGGAGCGCGACAGCATTGCGGCGGACTTCCGAAAGATCGCGAAGGAAAATCCCGACATTGCGCAGCGGCTCGGCAATACTGGTCAGATCCTGACCGTCGAAGGGCCGGCAGAGTTCGCCGCCGGCATGCAGGAACAGCGCGACAAACTCGCCGCGCTCGCCAAGATCCTGGGCATCAAGGTCGCAAAGACCCAGCCATAGGGCCGGAACAATGCGCGAGGTCCTCGCTATCCCTCGCTGGCAATGTCGCTTCCGACGAAGGCGATGCGCATGAAGTTGGTCGCGCCGGGCGTGCCGAGCGGCACGCCGGCCACGACGAGAACACGCTGGCCGGCTTTGGCGAAACCTTCTTTGAACGCGAGGCGGCAGGCGCGATCGACCATGTCGTCCTGATCGTGCGCGTCCTCGGCGATCACGCAATGGATGCCCCAGACGACCGACAACTTCCGGCCGGCCGCCATGATCGGCGAAATGGCAATGATCGGCGATTTGGGCCGTTCGCGCGAGACCCGTAAGCCGGTCGAGCCCGAACTCGTCCAGCACACGATGGCCGGCAGGTCGAGAGTCTCGGCGACCTGCCGGGCTGCCGCCGCGATGGCATCGGCGCCCGTATGTTCGGGCTCGGTTTGGTACACGTGCAGCGACGGCAGATACATCGCGTCGCTTTCGACTTCCTCGGCGATGCGGTTCATCGTCGTCACCGCCTCGATCGGATATTGGCCGGACGCCGATTCCGCCGACAGCATCACGGCGTCGGCGCCGTCGAAGATCGCGGTCGCGACGTCGGACACCTCGGCCCGCGTCGGCACCGGGACTCTCGATCATCGATTCCAGCATCTGGGTGGCGACGACGACCGGCTTGCCGGCGTGGCGGCACGCGCGCGTCATCTCCTTCTGCACACCGGGAACCTTTTCCAGCGGCATCTCGACCCCGAGATCGCCGCGCGCCACCATCAGCGCGTCGGCGAGGTCGAGGATTTCGCCGAGCCGCGCGACCGCCTGCGGCTTCTCGATCTTGGCCATCACGGCGGCGCGGCCACGCGTGATCTTCTTGGCCTCGGCGATGTCCTCGGGGCGCTGAATGAACGACAGCGCCACCCAGTCGATCCCGGCATCCAATGCGGCTTCAAGATCGGCGAGATCCTTCGGCGTCAGTGCCGCCAGCGGGATCACCGTGTCGGGCAGGCTGACGCCTTTGCGGTTCGATACTTTGCCGCCGACCTCGACACGCGTCACGATCCGTTGCGGCGTGGCTTCGATGGCGACCAGACGCAGTTTGCCGTCGTCGATAAGGAGCGCGTCGCCCGGCTTGATGGCGGCAAAGATTTCGGGATGAGGAAGATTGACCCGCGTCGCGTCGCCCGGCGTTGCGTCGTTATCCAGAATGAAGTCGTGGCCTTTGTCGATCACGGCCGAGTCGTTGGCGAAAGCGCCGAGCCGCAGCTTCGGGCCCTGCAGATCGACCAGAATGCCGATCGGCCGATTGTGATCGGTCTCGACGGCGCGGATCGTCCTCACGAGTTCCCGCATCTTGTCATGCGAGGTGTGACTCATGTTGATGCGGAAGATGTCAACGCCGGCCGCGAACAGCCGGCTGATGATGGCATGGTCCGACGACGCCGGGCCGAGCGTCGCCACGACCTTGGTCCGCCGTTGTCGCCTCATCGGCTCTTGGTTCCAGGAGAGGTCGTCGCGCTTGGTGACGTCGTTGCTCCGGGCGTCGTGCCCGCGCCGGCGCCGGTGAGCGGCGTCGACCTCAGCGGATTGCCGGAAGGCAAAGGCTTCTGCGGGGGCTGCTCGGCGGATTCGGTGAGTTGCACGGTCCAAGCTCGCTGTTCGCCGGTGTCTACTTCGAAGAAGCCGGTGCGGTCGTAGCCGTGGGCGAGGCAGTCGCCAATGCCCCGGATCGTAAATTCCTTGTCGCGTGTGCACATATAGGCGCGTCCCGTCCATTCCCCGCCGCGATCATAGTCTACCGCATAGACATAATAATAACGGGCGACGAGATTGCCCTTCAGCACGGTTTCACAGGTGCGCGCCGGCAGGTTCCACCAGCCTTCCGTGGTCCAGCCGTCAGCGTCTTTGTAGCCGACGGCGACTCCCACGCGGCTTGGCGTGTTGTTGCAGAGGCGGAAATCGGCCTTGGCCTGGCCGGCCGACGCGGCGAGCGCGAGCATCGTGAGGATGCTCGCTGCCACGGCGCTCACCGCCATTCTGGAAATAAGCCCCTGCCTCATGCCGGTTTAGAGTCCGCGACAAAATCATGGCCTGTCAACGACAATGGCGCGGAAGTCGGTGACGTTGGTGTACGTCGGGCCGGGCGTAAATAAATCGCCGATGCCGTTGAAAAACCCCGTGGAATTGTTGTCCGCGAGAAACGCGGCGGGATCGAGGCCGGCTGCCCTTGCCCGCGCCGCCGTGCTCGGATCGACGAAAGCGCCGGCCGGATCGTCCGGACGGCCGCTTCCGCCGTCGGTTCCATCGGTGTCGGCGGCGAGAGCGGAAATGCCTGGGGCGCCGTCGAGATGGACGGCAAGCGCCAGCGCGTATTCCTGGTTGGGGCCGCCGCGGCCCTTGCCGCGGAGCGTCACCGTGAGTTCGCCGCCCGAGAGGATCACCGCGCGCCGCCCCTGCGCGCTCAAGTCGCGGGCGAGCCTGGCATGGTCGGCCGCGACCTCGCGGGCCTCACCCTGAAGCCGGTCGCCGAGCATGATGCATTCATAGCCGGCTTCGCCGGCGCGAGACTGCGCCGCGCGAAGGGCATCGGCCGGCCGCGCCACGATCCGATAGTCCGATCCGGCAAAAACCCTGTCGCCCGGCTTCGGCGTCTCATTGGCGGGATCATCGAGCGCCCGCCTTACCGCTGCGGGCAGATCGAGGCGGAATTCTCGGACAATTTCGCGAGCCTCCTCAAGGGTCGTCGGATCGGGCACGGTCGGTCCCGAGCCGATCACCGCGGGGTCGTCGCCGGGCACGTCGGAGATCGCCAGCGTCACCACCCGCGCGGGGAATGCGTGGCGGACAAGCCGGCCACCTTTGATGCGGGACAGATGTTTGCGAACCGCATTCATCTCGCCGATGGCAGCGCCGCTCCGAAGGAGCGCGCGCGTCACCGCCTGCTTCTCGTCGAGCGTGAGACCGGGCGCCGGAGCGATCCAGTTGGCCGAAGCGCCGCCGGACAGCAGGACCAGAACGAGATCGTCCTTTGCCGCAGCATCGGCCAGCGCAAGCGCTTGTTCGGTGCCCGTCACACCGGCCTGGTCCGGGACCGGATGCCCGGCCTCGACAATGGGAATGATCCGGGTTGGCCGCTTGTAGCCGTATCGGGTTACGGCAATGCCGCCGAGCCGCGGGGCCGGCATCTTTGCGAGATAATGCCGCTCGGCGACTTCGGTCATCGAGCCGGCAGCTTTGCCGGCAGCGAGGATGACGAGCTTTCCAGCCGGTGGAGGCTCCGGGAGGTTCGGCGGCAGGCAGCCCGACGGATGCGCAGCGCCGACCGCCGCTCGGAACAAAAATTCGAGCAATTCCCGCGATGTTCCGGCCAAGAGCACCTCGACGATGACGACCCGCGGTCAGCCTATGGAATGACTGCGGGTACAACTCTATCTTCCCCTATAACGAGGCCAGGATCGAATCCGATCATGGTCCGAAGGGAGAAGGTGATGGCTACCGACGAAAAGACCCGGATCGAGCTGGAAGCGGCCGTGTTTCGCCGCCTGGTGGAACACCTGCGCGGGCGTACCGACGTGCAGAACATCGACATGATGAATTTGGCCGGCTTCTGCCGTAACTGCCTCTCCAACTGGATGAAGGACGCAGCCGACGCCAAAGGCACGCCGATGACGAAAGAGCAAAGCCGCGAAATCGTCTACGGCATGCCGTATGACGAATGGCGCGCCAAGTATCAGAAAGAAGCGTCCGCCGAGCAGAAGGCGGCATTCGAAAAAGCAAGCCAAAAGCATTGATGCGGTGAGTTGATTGCCGTCGGCCTGTGCAGTGCTGTGGATGAGCGTGCTCGCGACTTGACCTGAGCGCTGTCGATTCCGAAACCTCCCGATACATTTGGTGTCGTGAGGAGTGCCCGATGGCCACCGCTGCCGCCGTTAAAGACGAACAAGCCGCCCATCGTTTCGCCAAGGATCAACTCAAGGCGTTCGTCGAACGCGTCGAACGGCTCGAGGAAGAAAAGAAGGCGATCGCCGACGATATCCGCGATGTCTACGCTGAGGCCAAAGGCAACGGTTTCGACGTCAAGGCGTTGCGGACGGTCGTGCGGCTGCGCAAGCAGGACGTCAACGAGCGCAAAGAGCAGGAGGCCATCCTGGAGACCTACCTGCATGCGCTCGGCATGTTGGCGTAGCGCAACATCGAGGAAATCAAACCGATCGAGGAGCCACGTCGCGCGGGGCAGGCGCTCCGCTCGCGCAAATTATTGCAGCGCTGCGGTCCGTGTCGGATAGGTCACGGTGGATATGAAGACGATCGCGCTGCCGCTGAAGCGATTGTGCTCCAGGCCGGGATTCGGGTCGGACGAAAATGTCATCAGCACCGAACTGGAGGGCTTCAACATCAGTGAAGCAAGCGACCGGAAGTCACGGGCGCCGAGCGCCACGGTGGTGAGGAAGCGGTGAACGCTCGGTGACATCACGATGGCGCGCACCCACGGGTTCTCGTAATTCACGCCGACCTTGATGACCGCCGCCAATTTCTCACGGGCGTTGTGAATGGCCGTGGTCGTCCGTCCGACCACGCCTTTTGCAGCGATCGTCGTCCCGCTCGGTCCCGTTATCTGAACAATCGGCGTCGTGTTGACCGGAGTTTGGTCGGGCTGTTCCGCATAGGACAGTGCGAGTTCTGCCGGTACGTGATCTTGCGTCGTGCTGGAGAACGCGCTCACCGCACCGGTGGCATCGGGATCGGCGCTCGCGAGTTCGGTGCGATGCGGTGTTGGAACGGCTGCTCCTGCCGGGATCGCGGACGGCGCCGCGGGCTCCGACTGCGGGTGCGCTGTCAGGCGGCCCCTGCCAGTACCCGCGTTGCATGATCACCTGGTTCGGCGTGTCGGCGGCAACGCGCCGCGCGTTCGGCGCGGGGTGCGCCGGCGCCAGCGACTGCGCTGATTCAGGTAGCGCGGAGGCTGCGGCGGTACGGATCAGTTTCAGCTTGGCTACGTCTGCGCGCGCGGCCGCCACCTTCTTCTGCACGCCATGTTCGACCTTCTGCACGCCGCGCTCAATAGCGGCAACCATACTGGGCCTCAGGTGCGGTTTGGCGGCGGCGCTCGCCGGCGATGCCTCGTCGGCGGTCGGCGCGGCCGCATCCGCCTCCTCATCGTCGCCATCCTTCTTCGCCAGTCCCAAAAGCTTGGCGAATGGATTGGCCTTCGGCTGATCGTTACTCGCAACGGCACTGACGTCCAAGCCGGCGCTACGCGCGGCCTCCAGCGAATTGCTGGAAGGTACGCTGCCGCGCTTGGCGATATCCGCGAGGGCCAAAGCGTAACCGGGAAGCGGGCGGCCGTCGGTCGGAATGTGGACTGTCCGCCCATCAGGGAAGACGCGCACCAGCTCCTGGCGCGTCATGCGGGGCCACATGCGGATACTGCCGGTGTCCATGTGCACGAAGGGCGAGCCGGAGGTCGGGTAGAAGCCGACACCGCCGCGCTGAAGGCGCAAACCGAAGGCGCGAAGCTCCGCAAGCGGCACGCCGGGAATGTAGAAATCCATGGCGTGTCCGAGCATATGCTGACTGAAACGCGCAACACCGCTGCTGCGATGCCGGAGCATCGCGTTGGTCTCCGGCGAACGGTAGCCGCAAACGACCCAGATCGGTTCTTTCGAACCGGTCTCCCGCTGAACCTCCCAAACGAGGTCGATCAGATGCGGGTCCATACGGGTCTCTTGGCCGCGCCGCCAATCGCGCAGAAACCAGTTCAGCTTCTCGAGGGCTGCCTCGTCGTAGCGCCCATCGCGCTTGTAGGTAATGGTGATGTCTTCGTCTGTGTGGATGTGATGCATCGAGATCGTGCGCGTGTCGCCTTCCGCGACCGCGTTTTGCAGAGCTCTCGAGCCGAAAAGAAACATCAGTACAGCAAGACCGCACGAGTAGCCGGCGTGCGAAGCGGAAAATCGACAAAGATTCGTGCGCGCCCTACCGACCGGCACTGGCAATCTCACTGTGACGCGTTGAGCGACAAGCACGCCGCAACATGTCGCTGCAGCGATTAACGCTAACGCATTGTTAATTTGGGAAGGGTTACCCAGACCTTAACGATCACCCCACCCCCGACCCCATTAGGGCTAACGGCGCAGTGTGGCAAAATCTGGCCCGTGCCGCCACATTGGGCAGGACCCCGTGCCTGTGGATAGCCGAAGGTGGCGCATAGTTAATGGACCGAACCGGACCATTCGCCCTGAGCCGGCCCGACCAGCGCCATGGAGAATCTTCGCCCGCAAGCGATTGATAGAACTCATGAAAGGCCGTGCGGGCGACCCGTTGGCCTGGGCGTTATGGCTTCGTCCGCGATCAAGCCGCATTCAGAGCCCCGATAGCGGCGGAAGCGTGCGCTTCGAAGGCAGGAACCCAGGCGAAGGATTTCGAGTTTGCGGAAGACGCGGGGCGATACCTGAAGGGCGAGGGGCCGTTTTCGGTCTTCACGCCGCCCCATAGCCATGCATGCTGCATGGCACTCATTCACTCCGACACTCCGAGAAGGCAAAATCATGCGGATACCATCACGCGCCTTATGTTACGCCGCAGCTGCGACGATCGCGCTAGTGACCTTGAACGCGGCGAGTTCGGCGCATGCGCAAACGCGGCCCTACCCGAAGTACCATCGCAGTCCGAAGCCGCCGCTCTACGACTACCGCGGCGGAGGTTATTCGCTCAGCGCTCCGCAGAACTGCGCACCTTTCAGTCGGGACAGGATGGATGAGGCGACTGTCTTTGGAGACTCGAAATTCCTGAGCTGCGGCCATTGATCGTGCCCCGGCGCCGCTGCGCAAAAGTCCAACCGGCAAGGGCATGCCGTCATCTTCGCGCTTGCCGCCCCTGATATGGGGCGGCACCACGGACCGCTCGGTCGTCCTTAGCCTATCGGGCTATGCTTGAGCGCGCTTCGGTACGGCGCTGCGCAGAGGGTTTGTGATGGCCGGGAATGGCCTGCGGCGGCGTCGGCGCGCCGAATGGGTTGCCGAACAAACGGGAGAAGAAGTTCTGTCCGTCCCACTGGCCGCCGCCATTATATGCGGTGCGTCCGCCCCACAGCGTAGGCGTGTCGGGAATGGCCAGTATCTGTCGCTTGATGATGTTTTCTTTGCGCTCAATCGGGATATCCGCGACCTTGCGCTCTTCTCCGGTCCCTTTGAGCAACGCGAGCAGAGCCTTGTCGCGCCCGTAGACATCGTCGCGGAATTCGAGCTTGCCGGCGTTGTCGACAAAGGCGGTCTGATACGTCAGGTGCACGGGAATGAAGGTCGGAAACTGGATGTCCGTTTCATTGGGGCCGTACATCTTCTTGATGCGTTCTTCGGTGTAACCGTCGTCCGGGCGCACCAGCGAGAGGAGCACTTCGGCGTATTTGGGCGGATCGAACACCCGCATGCAGCCGTGGCTGAACGCTCGCTTGGCATAAGCAAACAGGTATTTGTCCGGCGTGTCGTGCTGGTACACCAGGAACTTATTGGGGAAATTGAAGCGAATGCGGCCGAGCGCATTTTTGTCGCCGGGCGGCTGAGAAATATGAATGGTGCCGTCGGGGTTGTGCGACACCCTGAGCCCCATCCGTTCCAGCACAGTGGGATCCTGCTGCAACGCCGGTAGATATTCGTTGTTCACGATCGACGGCGGCACATTCCACGTCGGGTTGATCGTGATGTACTTCATCTCCGCACTCATGATCGGCGTCGGCTTGTCCGGCTTGCCGATCACGATCTTCGTCATCCACACCTGCTTGCCGTCGTGCATCACGCGCAGCGTGTAATCGGGAAGATTGACGATGACGTAGGTTTTGCCGAGCTCGTGCGGCATCCACCGCCAGCGTTCCATGTTGGCGAGAATGATGTCGGTCGGGTGATCGGGCAGGCGGCCGTTCAAAGCTTCGATCGTCTGCACAGTGAGCGTGCCCGTGGCTTTGAGCTCGTGCTCCTGCTGGAATTTTTTCACCGCCTCGGCCAATTGCTTGTCGTAGGTGGTGCCGCCGTCGCCGGGCACGCCAAGCCGATCGCGCAGCTCCGGTACGCGGTCGTCCTGTGCGCCGATCTTGGGCGCAGGCCCCTTCGCGATCGGCGGCTGGCCGGTATAGCCCTTGCCGGCGCGGATTTCCGCAAGCTTGGCCTTGAGCGCCAGATAACCGGGGGCGTGCGGCTCGTAAGAGTCGAGGGCCGCGCCCACATCCTTGGCTTCGACGATCGCGGCGAGAACGTCGGCCGGCTCCGGCGGTGTGGCGGTGTAGGAGATGTCGCCACTGACACGCGACCAGTGCACGCGGCCAACACTCGCGTGATGCGCATAGGTAATGACTGTCGTCGAGAGCTTGAGTTCGGCTTCGGCGAGACTGGCGGGATCCTTGGCCGCCGTAAAATCCGGAATGGGGTAATCGGCAGGATCGAGACCATCCGCATCGACATGGGCGAGGTAGTTGATCGCAGCTGTGGCGCGGGCGTTGGCCTTGCCGTCGGTGATCCAGATGGGTGCGTAGCTGCGGCCCGAATAGAACGCGTCGATTGTGGTCCGGTCCTTTTTGCCGCCAAGGATGCGGTCGTATTTGCCGCTGGCGATGTTTTGCAGCTCACTGGAAATGGCGGCGTCGGCCTCGGCGACTGCGCTTGCGGCCGGGGCCGCGGTCGTCGCGGGTGCCGCAGCTGTGGCAGGCGTTGCAGATGGCGCTGGTGCGGGCTCTGCCGAAGCCGCGGCCGGAGCGGCGGGCTTGCCGGCTGATTCGTCGGATTCCGCCGGAGTGGCCGGTGTGGCTGCTACGGCCGGACTCATAGGCACGCTGGCCGAATCATCCGATTTCGGCGTCGTGGACGGTGTGGCCGCCGCTGCCGGCGTTGGGGTTTCGCTCTCTTCAGTTGGACTTGCCGGCTTCGTCGCCGCTTTGTCGGTTTCGTCCGAGGTTGGGGATGTGGCGCTTGAGGCGTCCGCCGCGGGCATTCCGGGGTCTGCGCCTGGAGAGGCAGCGAATGCCAGGCCGGCCGGCGCCGACAACAGCAGGACGACGGCGGTCGAGGCGAGAAACCGATCGAGACGGACGCCCGGCATTGCGAATTCTCCTTCAAGGCCAACAGGCGAGGACCGCGGATTTTGACGCTGGAAACGCGGGCCCAATATGGCTTTCGGCGCGGATCGAAAGTTCCACCCCCAACTCACCTTACGTGAGCCGGCCAAATTTGTCATAGAGGGACGGCGGCGAGGTTCGATCAATTCACGCGATTTTCCGCGGCTGTCGCTCTGTTGCCACGCCCTCGGTCAGGTCGTCAGGGCGTTCGCTGCTCATGCCGAGCGCTTCCAGCTTCCGGTAGAGGGTCGAGCGACCGATTCGGAGACGCCGCGCCACTTCCGACATCTGTCCCCGGTAATGGGTGACCGCATACCGGATGAGATCGGCTTCCAGCTCATCGAGCGGCCGCACGTCACCGCCGGCATCAAGCAGCGGCAATGCGTCGATCGGGACAGCAGGTAAAGCGGCCGTGGTCGGTGCGGCCAGATCGTCGACGAATGCCGCAGGGACCAAATCGGCATCGTGAAGATCGGCTTCGAGGAATTCGACCGATGTGACGGGGGCATCATCCCCAGCCGGCGCCGGATGTCCGTTTTCGGCTGCGCTGACTTGTCCTGCGATCTGGGCCGCGATTTGGGGAAATTCGGCAAGCCCGATCGTGTCGGTTTCGGCCAGCACCACGGCGCGAAACACCGCATTCTCGAGCTGCCGGATATTGCCGGGCCAATGAAACGCGATCAGCACGCGCAATGCGTCCGGCGTGATGAGGCGGATACGTTTGCCTTCTTCGGCCGCGAAGCGGGCGAGGAAGTGCCGGGCCAGCGCCGGGATGTCGGCTGGCCGTTCGCGCAGCGGCGGCACCGTGATCGGAAAAACGTGCAGCCTGTAGAACAGGTCTTCGCGGAAGCGTCCCTGTTTCACATCGGCGATCAGGTTTCGGTTGGTGGCCGAAACGAGCCTGACGTCGACTTTCACCGGTTTGCGCGCCCCGACCGGTTCGACCTCGCCTTCCTGAATCGCGCGCAGCAGCTTGACCTGGGCCGCCGCCGGCAATTCGCCGACCTCGTCGAGAAACAGCGTACCGCCCGAGGCTTCGACGAATTTCCCGACATGGCGCTCGGTCGCACCGGTGAACGAGCCCTTCTCGTGGCCGAACAGGATCGAACTCGACGAGATTCTCCGGCATCGCACCGCAATTCACCGCGATGAACGGCTTCGCCCGCCGTTCACCCGAGCCGTGGATGGCGCGGGCGATCAATTCCTTGCCGACGCCGGATTCGCCGCCGACATGCACGGGGATGTTGGAGCCGGCGGCCTTTTCGGCCATGCGCAGCACGCTGTGCATCGATGGGCTCTTGGTGATGATGTCCTTGAAGCCGAGCGTGCCTGACTGGCTGTGCTTGAGGCGGGCGAGTTCGCCTTCGAGCGCGCTGGTGTTGAGTGCGTTGCGCAAGCTGACGTGGAGCCGCTCGGCGCCGACCGGCTTCACCACGAAATCGATCGCGCCCGCGCGCATCGCGGAAACGACGTTGTCGATGCCGCCGTGCGCAGTCTGCACGATGACCGGCACGGTGATCGCCGCCTGGCGCAATCGCGCCAAGACGCCGAGACCGTCAAGGTTCGGCATGACGAGGTCGAGGATCACGCAGTCGATGCGCGCGCCGTCCGCGCCGCCGAGCAGCGTCAGCGCAGCATCGCCGTTATCGAGCGTAACCGTCTCATACTCGAATTTGTGCAGCATGCCCTCGAGAAGCCGGCATTGCACCGGATCGTCATCGACGATGAGGATGGCCATTGCTAATCCCTCGGATCCCCTTGGCGGCGTAATCGCTGCCTGCTGTGCCGTTTCGGGGCACTCTGGCGGAGGGTGCTTAAGGCGGTATTAACCGGCCAGAGCCGGTGGATTTAGGGCGTACCGGGCCACGCGTCCGCCTTCCACGGGCGCTTCCGCCGCGCCGGTGCCGCCTTGCGGGCGCCATGGCGCTGCGCCACATGTTGCCTCGGTGAGGAGCGCCGACAGTATGCCCCGTTCGCGAAGAATGCCAAAAAAGACCATTGCCAAGCGGCCGGCCGGACGCGGCCCGACCAGTCCGAAAATCGCACTCGGCAAGTTGCCCGAGTGGAATCTCGCCGACCTCTATACCGGCATCGACGATCCGGCGGTCAAGGCCGACCTCGATCGCGCCGACGCCGAATGCGTCACCTTCGAAGAGATCTATAAGGGCAAGCTCGCCGACCTTGCGCGCGGGCCGCAGGCCGGCGGATCGCTCGCTGAGGCGGTGCGGCGCTACGAGACGATCGACGATCTGATGGGTCGGCTTGCGTCCTTTGCGGGGCTCATTCACGCCGGCAACACCGTCGATCCGGCGCGCACCAAGTTCTACGGCGACGTGCAGGAGCGTCTGACCGCGGCCTCCACGCATCTGTTATTCTTCACGCTCGAACTCAACCGGATCGATGATGCCGTGCTCGAAGCCGCGATGGGCGACCCGGCGCTTGGCTATTATCGGCCGTGGCTCGAAGACGTGCGGCGCTACAAGCCCTATCAGCTCGAGGATCGCGTCGAGCAGCTCTTTCACGAAAAGTCGGTGACGGCCTATTCGGCGTGGAATCGGCTGTTCGATTCGACGATTGCGAACCTGCGCTTCAAGGTTTTGGGAAAAGCGCTCGCCATCGAGCCGACGCTGACGTTGATGCAGGACCGCTCCGGCGTAAAACGCAAAGCCGCCGCGGAGGCTCTGGCGCACACGTTCAAACAAAACGTGCAGCAGTTCGCGCTCATTACCAATACGCTTGCCAAGGACAAAGAGATCTCCGATCGCTGGCGCGGCTTCGCCGACATTGCCGACGAGCGGCACTTGTCGAACCGGGTCGAGCGCGAAGTCGTCGATGCGCTTGTCGCCGCAGTGCGTGCCGCCTATCCGCGGCTGTCGCATCGCTACTATGCGCTCAAGGCGAAATGGTTCGGCAAGAAGCGGCTGCCGCATTGGGACCGCAACGCGCCGCTGCCGCAGGTGCCGATGCGCACCGTCGGCTGGATCGAGGCCAAGGACACGGTGCTGACCGCGTACCGCGCGTTCTCGCCAAAGATGGCGTCGATCGCCGAGCGTTTCTTCGCCGAGCGCTGGATCGATGCGCCGGTGCGGCCGGGCAAGGCGCCCGGCGCCTTCGCCCATCCGACGGTGCCGTCGGCGCACCCTTATGTGCTGCTCAATTACCAAGGCAAGCCGCGCGACGTGATGACGCTCGCGCATGAGCTCGGTCACGGCGTGCATCAGGTGCTCGCTGCGCCGAACGGCGCTCTGATGGCGCCGACGCCGCTCACGCTCGCCGAGACCGCGAGCGTATTCGGCGAGATGCTCACGTTCAAGAAACTGCTCGCCGCCACGCTCGACAAAAAAGAGCGCAAGGCGATGCTGGCCGCCAAGGCCGAGGACATGATCAACACGGTGGTGCGGCAGATCGCGTTCTATACGTTCGAGCGTGCCGTCCATACCGAGCGCAAGAACGGCGAACTCACCGCCGAACGCATCGGCGAATTATGGCTCGACGTGCAGCGCGAGAGTCTCGGTCCCGCAATCGAGCTGAAACCCGGCTACGAAACGTTCTGGGCCTATATTCCGCATTTCATCCATTCGCCGTTCTACGTTTACGCATACGCGTTCGGCGATTGTCTGGTGAACGCGCTTTACGCCGTCTACGAAAGCGCGGCCGAAGGCTTTGCCGAGCGCTATCTCGCCATGCTGTCGGCCGGCGGCACCAAGCACTATTCCGAGCTCCTTGCGCCATTCGGGCTTGACGCCCGCGACCCGGCGTTTTGGCAGGGCGGTCTTGGCGTCATCGAGCGGATGATCGCGGAGTTGGAAAGTCTCGGGTGAAGCCCTCCTGGCTTTGGATCGCTCATTTTGGGCATAAACGGCGTCGACTTTATAGTTTCGGAAGTCAATGCCGCAGCCGTGATCCTAGCGCTTGCAGCGGGCGAGGTGAGCGAGGAGAGTCTCGCCCGCTGGATACGTGACAACTGGCCGAAGGCGTGATGGCAGACCGCGAGAAATCTGACCGCGAAAAGAACCGTTTCTCCGCCCGCGCCGCGCGCTATGCGCGGGTCGGCGCCAATGTCGGCGGTGTGGCGGCGCGCTATGCCGGACGTCGTCTTATCGGCGGCGAGCCTAATCGCGCCGGCGAGGCGAGTGCGCTGGCGTCGGCGCTCGGCAATCTCAAGGGGCCGTTGATGAAGGTCGCCCAGTTGATGGCGACCATTCCCGATCTCTTGCCGCCCGAATACGCCGCCGAACTGCAGAAGCTGCAGAGTGAAGCTCCGCCGATGGGTTGGGCGTTCGTCAAGCGCCGCATGGTGGCGGAGCTTGGTCCGGACTGGGAGAAGAAATTCCAAAGCTTCGAGCATCACCCGTCCGCCGCCGCCTCGCTCGGTCAGGTCCATCGCGCTCGCTCGCTCGACGGCGCATTGCTCGCCTGCAAACTGCAATATCCCGACATGCAGTCGGCCGTCGAAGCCGATCTGCAGCAGCTCGAATGGCTACTGGCGATCCGCCGCCGGCTGGACGCGGCGATCGACACCAGCGAAATCGGCAAGGAGATCGGCGCGCGGGTGCGCGAGGAACTCGACTACCGGCGCGAGGCGAAGCATGTCGCGCTGTACCGCCAGATGCTCGACGATGTCGATATCGTGCATGTGCCGCGGGCGTGGCCCGAGCTTTCGACCGGGCGGCTCCTTACGCTCGATTGGCTTGATGGCACGCGCATGCTCACGCACAAGGACGCGCCGCTCGCCATCCGCAATGCGCTGGCGACCGCCATGTTCACCGCCTGGTGGTTTCCGTTCAGCCGCTTCGGCGTCATTCACGGCGACCCGCATCTCGGCAACTACACGGTCTTTGCGCACGATGGCGAACCGGCGGGCATCAATCTGCTCGATTACGGTTGCATCCGCATCTTTGCGCCGAAATTCGTGCGTGGCGTCGTCGATCTTTATCACGGTCTGCTGCATGGCGATGACGAGCTGATCGTCGGCGCCTACGAGACGTGGGGCTTCCGCCGGCTGTCGCGCGATCTGATCGACACGCTGAACATCTGGGCGCGGTTCATCTATGCGCCGCTGCTCGACGACCGCGTGCGTACGATCGCGGACGGCGTCAAGCCGTCCGAATATGGCCGCCGCGAAGCATTTCGCGTGCACCAGGCGCTCAAGCAAAAGGGCCCGGTCACGGTGCCGCGCGAGTTCGTATTCATGGATCGCGCGGCGGTCGGTCTCGGCGCCGTCTTCCTGCACTTGCGCGCCGAACTGAATTTCTACCGGCTGTTCAACGAAGCGATCGAGAATTTTTCGCTGGATCGCGTGGCCAAGCGCCAAGCGGCGGCGCTCAAATCGGTGGGACTGTAAGACGCCGGCTCAGCAGCAGTCGCACTCGACACCTTCGAGGGCAACCAGCGCGTTTTTCATGAACGCGGGCGGCAAATCGTCCTCGATCACATCCGCAAGGGGCTTGAAAATCTTGAAATGATGGCGCCCGGCGGCGGTCCAGAACACCACGGCCGTTTCCAGCGGCGGACAGCCCGGTATCGCGCAGGAAATTTCGGAAACCATGATGGTTTCGTCGTCGGCCAGTTTGAACCGCTCTCGGGTCCAGTCCCGGACGCGATCGAGTGCGGCGCTGTGATCGAAGCGGTGCCGCCCTGGCCGGAATATCGCTGATCTCATGCCGTTAGTCTTAGCAGAAATGCAACTTCGTCGCTGTAGCGCCACTCGCAATCCTCGTGATTGAACGATACTGGTCAGTGCGGCCAAAATGGCGCTTCGCGTCGCACCTAGCAACGGGTAGATGGCATGTCCGATTGGGACGCAAACAAACTCGATCCGCAAATCGCGGCGGCGGCCCGCGCGCAAGGACTCGACAAGGCATTGGCTGAATTCCCGGCTTGCGTCGCCGATGCCGCACGGGCCGCCGCGCTCGACCTTGCCGACATGCCGGCCATCGATGGCACGTCTGAACCGTGGCCCTCAATGCGCGTGAGGAGCACCCGGTGACGGACTTGCAATGGTTGAGCGCCGCCGAAATCGGCGCGGCCTACGCAGCGCGGCAATTGTCACCCGTCGAATTGGTGCAGGCTTTGCTGGCCGAGATCGAATCCCGCAACGCGGACTGCGGCGCTTTCATCAGGGTCGATGCCGATGGCTCGTTGCGGGCAGCGCGCCAAGCTGAAGCGGATATTACGGCGGGACATGCGATTGGACCGCTGCACGGCGTTCCGGTCGGTGTGAAAGACAATATTGATATCGCAGGTTTGCCGACGACCTGCCATTCGAAGATTCTTCTCGACAACGTCGCACGTGAGGATGCCGCGGCCATCAGCAGGCTGCGCGCAGCTGGCGCCATTCTGATCGGCAAGCAGTCGTTGCATGAATTTGCGTTTGGTGGCCCGTCGCAAGAACTGCCGTTTCCCTACGCTCGTCACCCGTGGAATACCGATTACCATCCGGGCGGCTCCTCGTCCGGATCGGGGGTAGCTTTGGCGGCCGGATTCGTGCCGCTGTCACTCGGTACCGACGCCGGCGGTTCCATTCGCAATCCCGCCGGCAATTGCGGCGTCGTCGGATTGAAACCCACCTACAACCTCGTGTCACGCCACGGTGTCTTTCCGGTGGCCTTCACACTCGACCATGTCGGACCGATGGCGCGTTCGGTCGCCGATGTTGCCTTGATGCTCGATGCTCTTGTCGGGCGCGAAACCGGGCGATCGTTTGGCACGGACCTCGACCGAGGCGTGAAAGGCCTGCGGATCGGTTTCGTGCGGCAATGGCATGAGATCGACATGGTAGCCGATCCGGAAGTTGCCGCTGCGCTCGATGAGGTCGAACGTGTTCTTTTGAACGACGGCGCTATCGTACGCGATATCCGCCTGCCGCGATTGCAGGAGCTCGCCGCGGTCCAGCGGGTCATCCTGATGGCCGAGACATGGGTCGTACACGCGAAGTGGCTCCGCGAGCGCCCCGGCGATTACAGCACGCCGACGCGGCGCAAGGTCATGCCGGGAGCATTCCTCAGCGCCGGCGACTATGTGCAGGCGCAGCAATGGCGCACGCGCATGATCGATGCCATCGACGATGCGTTTCGCGACGTCGACGTTCTGTTGACGGCGAGCGGCATGGACCCTCCATTCCGGATTGATGACGGTGCTGGCTTGGCGCGGACATATCCACGCCAAGGGCGCAGTCCTTTCAATCTGACCGGCCATCCGGCCCTCGCCATGATGAGCGGTCTGTCGAAGGCATCGGGATTGCCGTTATCGGTGCAGTTCGTTGGGCGAGCGTATGATGAAGCCATGCTTTTGCGCGTCGCCGCCGCGTATGAGCGCGTACCCACTGGAGCAGGTAGCGTCCGCCACTGAAGGGCAGCACCGCCGAACGTGCTCGCGTTGCTGCTGCTGTATAAACGACATCAGGGAGATGGAAGTGATAAGAGCCGCCTTCGCCGGAGGTTTGTTTGTTTTCTCAGCCATGTTCTCGGCGCCGCTGTCGGCCGCCGAGGAATTCCCGACCAAGCCCATCAGGATGATCGTTCCTTACGCGGCTGGCGGCGGGACCGACATCGTCGCACGTATTGTTGCGCAGAAGCTTCAGGACAAATGGGGGACCGCTGTTGTCGTCGAAAATCGCGGCGGTGCCGGCGGCAATCTCGGCGCGGAGGATGTATTTACCGCGGCCCCCGATGGCTACACGATTCTCTTCACGGCACAGGGGCCGCTTGTCGTGAACCAGAGTCTTTACGAAAAGCTGCCCTATGACCCGGCCAAGTTTACGCCGATATCGCTCGTCATGATCGCCTACAACGCGCTCCTCGCTTACCCGAAGGTGCCCGCCACCGATCTGCGGCAGTTGATCGACTACGCTAAAGCAAACCCCGACAAGCTCAACTACGCATCGCAAGGCGTCGGCACCGCAGCGCATCTGACCGCCGAGCTCTTCAAGTCCATGGCTGGCGTCAAGATCGACCATGTTCCCTATCGCGGTAGCGGTCCGGCGCTCACCGACTTGGTGGCCGGGCATGTCGATCTTATGTTTAGTGAGCTGGCGCCGTCGTTACCCTACATCCAAAGCGGCCAGTTGCGCGCTCTGGCTGTCAGCAGCGACAAACGCCTCGCGGTTCTCCCTGGCATCCCGACGGTCTCCGAAGTTTTGCCGGGTTTCGTCGTGACGTCCTGGTGGGCGATCGTGGCACCGCCCGGCACGCCGGCGGCGATTGCCGACAAGCTTTCTTCAGGTATTGGCGAAGTTGTAAGAGAACCAGAGGTGGCAAAACGCTTGACCGACCTGAGTATGGTGCCAAAAGGCAGCACGCCCGGGGAACTGGCGACATTTATCAAGGAAGAGGCGGAGCGCTGGGGCAACGTGATCCGCATATCGGGCGCGAAGGCGCAGTAAGGAGATTTTCAGTGGCAGAACACGTGCTGGCGGCGGTGCGAACGGGACCGAGCAAGACCGAAATCCGCGAATACCCCATGCCGGACATCCCGGCGGATGCGGCGCTGATGAAGATGGAGGTGGGCGGCATCTGCGGCACCGACGTCAAGCTTTACAAACATCCGCCGAGCAGCGCGCCCGTCATCATGGGGCACGAGAACATCGGTGTGATCGCCAAGGCCGGTCGCGAGTTCACCAATCGCAAGGGCTTCAAGGAAGGCGATCTCGTCTTTGTCGAGCACTACGTCAGTTGCGGCAAGTGCGAGTGGTGCCACGCCGGCCAGTACCGGCACTGCGAGAACACCAACTGGCGTACCAATCCGGACGCGATCCGCTACGGCTATACGTCGGCCGAAAAGGCGCCGCATCTGTGGGGCGGCTTTGCCCAGTACGTCTACCTGCCGTGGAACGCGGTGGTGCATCACGTGCCGAAGGGTGTGTCGGCGGAGCTTGCCGGCCTGGTGACGCCGATGGCGAACGGCGTCGAGTGGTCGTTGTTCGACGGCGGCGTCGGCTACAATTCGACGGTGTTGATCCAGGGGCCAGGGCAGCAGGGATTATCGCAAACGGTGATCTGCAAACAGGCCGGGGCGTCGCTGATCATCGTCACCGGGACGTCGAAGGACGGCGCCCGCATGGAGGTCGCCAAGAAGCTCGGCGCCGACTACGTCATCGACGTGCAGAAGGAAGACCCGCTGCAACGCATCATGGACATCACCGGCGGCAAGGGCGTCGATGTCTCGCTCGACTGCACCGCCGGTGCAGGCACGATCCCGATCCTGCTCGGCATCGAAGCGCTCAAGCGCAAGGGCGGGACGATCGTCGTCCAGGGCGAACTGGCGCAGTTCCCGAACTTTCCGCTGGAGAAATTCACGGTGAAGTTCATCACCATGCACAGCGCGCGCGGTCACAGCTACAAAGCGTGCGAGCTGGCGCTCGAACAGCTCGCCTCCAAGCGATTTCCGCTGGAACTGGTGACGACCCACCGGTTCGGCCTCAAGGATGTCGATATGGCCATCAAGTCGGTCGGCGGCGAGGGCGTGAAGGACGTGATCCACGCTTCGCTGATGCCGTGGCTGTGACGGAAGCGGCTGCCGGCCGTGGCGGGTGAGGGCGCATCGATGTCGCGGGCTTCGCCCTGATGTGCCATGCTATGTGTTTGACGATACGTTTGACGATAAAGGTCCTTGGGAGGAAGAACAGATGGCTTCGATGCGGAAGTTCTGTCGTTGGGTGGTCGCTGGTTTCGCCGTCGCGGCGGCAGTCGCTCTCGCCGGCCGAGTGCAGGCCCAGGAGCTCACGATCGGCACGATCGGCGCATCGAGCGACGCGCCGTTGTTTATCGCCGACGCCAAAGGCTACTTCGCCGAGCAGGGTCTCAAGGTCAAATTCGTCCGCTTCGACTCGGCGGCCAAGATGATTCCCTCCCTCGGCTCGGGGGAGGTTGATGTCGGCTCGGGCGCCACCTCGGCGGGCCTCTACAACGCCGTCAAGCGCGGCATCAACATCAAGATCGTCTCCGACAAGGCGCGCAACGCCAAGGGCTACGGCTTCGAGGCGATCATGGTGCGCAAGGATCTGTTCGACAGCGGCAAGGTCAAGAGCCTCAAGGACTTCAAAGGTCTGAAAGTGGCGATGTCCGCCAACGGCAACAGCGAGAACGCGCTGATGAACTACGCGCTGGTGCAGAACGGATTGACCTACGGCGATATCGAGCCGGTGTTTCTCGGTTTCCCCCAGCACATTCCGGCCATGGCCAACAAGGCCATCGACGCCAGCCTGACGGTCGAGCCGACGGTCACCAAACTTCTTCAGCTCGGCAGTGCCGTGAGGCTCGTCGGCGCCGACGATGTGTTTCCTGATTTTCAGACCGCGGCGATCTATTACAGCCCGAAATTCACGCAGGATCAGCCCGAGAACGCCAAGAAGTTCATGATCGCCCTGGTGAAGGCGATGCGCTACTACAACGACGCGCTCAAGGGCGGGCACATCGCCGGGCCGAACGCCGACGATGTGATCAAGATTCTGACCGAATATTCCTTCATCAAGGACCCGGCGGTGCACCGCGCCATCATCTCGCAGGCGGTCGATCCGGACGGCCAACTCGACATGGCTTCGCTGAAGATGGCGTGGCAGTACTTCAAGGACACCAAGCAGATCGACGGCTCGGTCAAGGTCGAGGACGTGGTCGATCTCAGCTACGTTCACGAGGCCTCCAAGAAGCTCGGGCCCTATGTGAAAAACAGCGCGTCGCAGTGACGGACGCCGCCGCCGGCGAAACCGGCGGCGCATTTCTTCGTTACCTGCTGTAAGGTCGGGCTCGCGTTTCACCGCACTGCGTTTTGCAGCGTGTCCGTTTTGCCGCTCGTCGCACAGGATGATTGCCGTGGCGCAGATTTTGGCGCGCAAATCGATTGCCGCGTTGGAGGCGGAGGCGGCCGAGCCGGACGCGCAGCGTCTGACCACGCACGACGGCGTGCCGCTCAAGCGCAGCCTCTCGGCCACCAATCTCGTCGCCTTGGGCATCGGCGCCATCATCGGGGCGGGCATTTTTGTGCTGACCGGGCACGCCGCCGCGGCCAACGCCGGGCCGGCCATCACGATGTCCTTCGTCCTCGGAGCGATTGCCTGCGCCTTCGCGGGTCTGTGCTATGCGGAAATGGCCTCGACCGTTCCGATCGCCGGGAGTGCCTACACTTACGCCTATGCGACGATGGGCGAGATCATCGCCTGGATCATCGGCTGGGACCTGATCCTCGAATATGCGCTGGGCGCGACCACGGTGGCGATCGGATGGTCGGGTTACGTCGTGAGCTTCCTCAAGGATTTCGGCATCGAGGTGCCGTCCGCCCTGGCCGGATCGCCGTTGTCCTACGATGCGGCGCAGCGGGTTTGGCATACGACCGGCGCACTCATCAATGTTCCGGCGATGGCGATCATCGCGGCGATGACGGCTTTGCTGGTCGTCGGCGTTCACGAGTCGGCGCGGGTCAACAACGTCATCGTCGCCATCAAGCTCGTTATTATCGTGGTGTTCATCGCCGCGGCCGGACCCTTCTTCAGCACGTCGCACTGGGTGACGGCGGCCAATCCGGCGGGAGACTTCATTCCTCCCAATCTCGGCCCGGGCCAGTTCGGCCTGAGCGGCGTGCTGCGCGGAGCCGCGGTCGTGTTCTTCGCCTATATCGGCTTCGACGCGGTATCGACCGCCGCGCAAGAGGCGAAAGATCCGAAACGCGACATGCCGATCGGCATTCTCGGCTCGCTCGTTATTTCGACCATCCTCTACGTGGCCGTCGGTTTCGTGCTCACCGGCATCGTCAGCTACGACAAACTCAATGTCGCTGATCCGATCGCGGTCGGCATTGACGCCAGTGGCCTGCACTGGCTTGCGCCGATCATCAAGCTCGGCGTCATTTTCGGGCTGACATCGGTGATCTTGGTCATGCTGCTCGGCCAGCCGCGGATTTTCTACGCCATGGCGCACGATGGCTTGCTGCCGCCGATCGCCGCCAAGGTGCATCCGCGCTTCCGAACGCCTTATGTCACAACGATCGTCACCGGCTTGATCGTGACGATCCTCGCCGGGATTTTGCCGATCGGGCTCGTCGGCGAGCTGGTCAGCATCGGCACCTTGTTCGCCTTCATGATTGTCTGCCTCGGCGTTCTGGTGCTGCGGATCACGCAGCCCAACCTGGTGCGCCCCTTCAAGACGCCCGCTGTCTATTGTGTCGCGCCGTTGGGAGCGCTGTCCGCGTTCTTTCTGATGTGCGGCCTGCCGCCCGACACTTGGTTGCGCCTCGGCGTATGGCTTTTGATCGGGCTTGTGCTCTATGCGCTGTACGGCGTCAGGCACAGCCGGGCCCAGGCGCTCGCCCGCGCCTGAAGCGGAGTGCCATCAGCTTCAGCTTTTCGGTCGATGGCGGGCATGCTAGCAGAGCGTGAACATTTTGTGGCGCGGGTATCGCGATGAAATCGGTCTTCGTTGCGCGCGGGGCGGCGAATGCCGTCCCGATCTGGTTTGTCACTGCATCGACCTATCCCGACGTACGCAAAATGCTCGATGACGGCGCACGCGCCTTCGCCGATGCGGCGAGCTTCGAGCCGAAGCCGGGACGATGCCTGCTGCTGCCGGGCAAGAACGGTCTGGGCGGCGTTCTATTCGGGCTCGAAGCTGCGGACGACCCGAGGGACTTGTTTCTTCCCGGCCGGCTGCCGCAACAATTGCCCGACGGCGTCTACCGCTTTGCCAACGAGCCGCACGACGCGCGCCTTGCGGCGCTCGCCTTTGCGCTCGGCTCATACCGGTTCACGCGCTACCGCAAGGCCGAGAAACGTCAGGTCGAACTCGATCTGCCGCAGCGCATCGACCGCGACGATCTTGAGCACGTCGTCGAAGGCGTGACGCTGGCGCGCGACCTCATCAACACGCCTGCGAACGACATGGGACCGGCCGATCTCGAAAAGGCGGCGCGCGAGCTTGCCGGACGTCATGCGGCCGATATTCGCGTCATCGCCGGCGACGATTTGCTGACGCAGAATTTTCCCCTGATCCACGCGGTCGGCCGCGCCGCGGCTGCGTCGGCGGCGCCGCGGCTCATCGATATGTCTTGGGGCGACACCAGCCATCCGCGCGTGACGCTGGTCGGCAAGGGCGTTTGTTTCGATACCGGCGGTCTCGATATCAAGCCCGATGCCTCAATGCTGAACATGAAGAAGGACATGGGCGGCGCGGCGACGGCGCTGGCGCTGGCGCACATGATCATGGCGCGCGGACTGAAAGTACGGCTGCGGGTTCTCATCCCCGCGGTTGAGAATTCCATCTCGGGAGCAAGCTTCCGCCCGCGCGACATCTACACATCGCGCAAGGGCATCACGGTCGAGATCGGCAACACCGACGCCGAGGGCCGCCTCATTCTCGCCGACGCATTGGCGCTGGCCGATGAGGAAAAGCCGGCGCTGATCGCCGACTTCGCCACCCTGACCGGTGCGGCTCGTGTCGCGCTTGGGCCCGACGTGCCGCCGTTTTTCACCGACGACGATGACTTGGCGGGCGAGTTGATGGGCTGCGCTACGGCCGAGAACGATCCACTGTGGCGGCTGCCGCTGTGGCGGCCCTACGAGGCGATGCTGGAGTCCAAGGTCGCCGACATCAATAATGTCGGCGGCGGTCAAGGCGGCGCCATCACGGCGGCGTTGTTCATGCGCCGCTTCGTCACCGTCAAATCCTGGCTGCACTTCGACGTCTTTGCCTGGACGGCGACAGCCAAAGCGGGCCGGCCCGAAGGCGGCGATTGCCAGGCGGCGCGCGCGCTTTGTGCGCTGCTGGCCGCGCGCTATCACTGACCGCCGCAAAACCATGCCCGCGTTCGACCCACGCGTTACGCCGGTGCGCGCCGACCTCGCGGCGAAGCACCTTGAAGGCAAGGTGACGGCGGCGCGCTACGTCGAAGGCCGCGTCTACGACGTGATCGATCCGGTTGCGCCGCTGCGGCTCGAGCCGCGCCCGGACGCGTCGCTCGCCACTGAAGCCCTGAAGGGCGAGCGGGTCATCATTTACGACATCAACGAGGAAGGCTGGGCCTGGGGCCAACTTGCAGCCGATGGTTACGTCGGCTGGCTTCCTGCGAACGCACTCGTACCGCAAGGCGCGCCGCCCACCCATAAGGTCACCGCACTGCGGACGTTCGCGTTCCCCGGCGCGTCGATCAAGTTGCCGCCGCTCGAAGCATTGCCGCTCGGCGCGCGCGTTGCCGTCGTGCGCGTTGTGGATCGCATGGCGGTGATGCCCTCGGGGGCTCATGTTCCGGCGGGGCATCTCGCGCCGATTGACCAGAACGAAAAGGATTTTGTCGCGGTGGCGGAGCGCTTCGTCGGCGTGCCGTATCTGTGGGGCGGCAAGACCGCGCTCGGCCTCGACTGCTCGGGGCTGGTGCAGATCGCATTGACCGCGTGCGGCATTGCATGTCCGCGCGACAGCGACATGCAGGAGGCCGCACTCGGGACGCCCGTCAGGCTCACGCGATGACTACAACGATCCGAGGCGCGGCGATCTCGTGTTCTGGAAAGGCCACGTCGCCATCGTGCGCGATGCCGCAAGCCTCCTGCACGCCAACGCGTTCCATATGGCGGTTGTGATCGAACCGATTGTCGGCGCCATTGGCCGCATTGCCGCGGCCGGAAGCGAGATCACCAATGTCCGGCGCATGGCGCGATAGGGCATGACGGGCGCGGCGAACTCGGCAAGGCCGACGCGCTATTTCTTCACCGGCCGGGCTTGCGCCGGTGAATGTCCTTCACGTCGGTAAAAGAGATGTCTTTGTTATGCTCGCCCGTATACTCGAGGTCGAACGCGCTGCGCGCCAGGAAGACCAGATCGCCGTCGAAATCTTCGGCGATGGATGAACGGTAGCTCGCGACAAACTGATCGAGCTTCTTCTTGTCCTCGGCCGCGATCCAGCGCGCGAACTGAAACTCGGCCGCGCTCCAATCGATCTCCAGCCCGTATTCGGCGGCTAGCCTTGCCTTCAAAACATCGAGTTGCAACGGGCCGACGACGCCGACGAGCGCAGGCGAGCCATCGGTCGGCCGGAAGACCTGCGCGACGCCTTCCTCCGATAGCTGCTGCAGCGCCTGCTTCAACTTTTTGGCCTTCATCGCATCGGGCAGCCGAACCCGGCGCAGGATTTCCGGCGCAAAATTCGGTACGCCCTCGAAGTTGAGATCCTCACCTTCGGTCAAGGTGTCGCCGATCCGCAGCGTTCCGTGATTGGGGATGCCGACCACGTCGCCCGCGTACGCTTCCTCGGCGAGCGCTCGATCCTGCGCAAAGAAGAATTGCGGAGCGTGCAGCGTGATGGTTTTGCCCGACCGGACCTGTTTGACTTTCATGCCGCGGGTGAGCTTGCCCGAGCAAAGCCGTACAAAGGCAATACGGTCGCGATGGTTCGGGTCCATGTTCGCCTGAATCTTGAAGACGAAGGCGGACATCCCGGTTTCGGTGGCGGTAACGACGCGCTTGTCCGCTGTTTGCGCGCGCGGCGGCGGCGCCATGGCGGCCAGCGCATTGAGCAGGTCGCCGACGCCGAAATTCTTGAGCGCGCTGCCGAAGAAGATCGGTGTCAGATGGCCTTCGGCAAACGCGCGAGGTTCGAAGCGCCTGCAAGCGTGGCGCACGAGATCGAGTTCCCCACTCAATGCCGCCGCGTCGAGGTTGGAATTAAGATCGGTCATTTCGGCGATCGTCATTTCGCGCAGCCTGCCGGCAGACCCGGCATCGCCGTCGAGCAGGCGCACGCCGCCGGTCGCGACGTCGATCGTGCCGACGAAATCGCGGCCACGCCCGACCGGCCAGTTGATCGGTGCGGTATCGAGCGCGAGCGTTTTTTCGATCTCATCGATCAGGTCGAATGGGTCGCGGCTCTCGCGATCCATCTTGTTAATGAAGGTAATGATCGGAATGTCGCGCAGCCGGCAGACCTCGAAGAGCTTGCGCGTGCGTGGCTCGATGCCTCTCGCCGCGTCGATCACCATGATGGCCGAATCGACCGCCGTCAGAGTCCGATAGGTATCTTCCGAAAAATCCTCGTGGCCCGGCGTATCGAGCAGATTGAACACGCGGCCGTCGTATTCGAACGTCATCACCGAGGTCACAACGGAGATGCCGCGCTCGCGTTCAATGGTCATCCAGTCCGACCGCGTTGAGCGCCGGTCGCGCTTGGCCTTGACCTGACCGGCAAGTTGGATTGCGCCCCCGAACAACAGGAGCTTCTCGGTCAAGGTGGTTTTACCGGCATCGGGATGAGAGATGATCGCAAAGGTGCGCCGCCGCTCGACCTCGGTCGCGAAGGGTGATGGGGACGCGGCGGCCTCAGGGGCGCGGATCGGGATATTCATGGCGGACTGGATGTGGCAGTTCCGGCGATCCCTATCAAGTCCGCCGGAGAATTGTCGACTTCGCGTGGTGAAGATCGCGATGCCCGCGCGTCGACGTTTCTGCATGAGCTTCGCCACATGCGTGCGACGCGCGACCGACGCGCGGCGAGCATGGCTGAATTGCCGGCATGCGTGGCAGCGTGCTTGCGTCTTGCCAGCGCGTGCCAAAGGGGACAGTCTAGTTGATACGAGCTGGCGCATCCGGAACTTCCGGATTGAATGCCAGCCCGCCACTTCGCGCATCTGCTGCCGTTTCGTGCAGCGGGAACAGCCGTGAGGGGCAGACATAGGGAGGAGGCCTGCATGACCAAAAAGCATGACGAATCTCGTCGCGCATTTCTTGTCGGTGGCGCGATTGGAGCCGGCGCCGCGGCGAGTGTGGCGTTGGTCCCCGAAGCATTGGCGAAAAGCCGCGAGCACCATGCTGCGATGGACTCTCCCGCAGCCGGTCAGGCCGCGATGCCTGACATGAGCGCGATGAGCGGCGGTCACGGCGCGTTCTTCAATGACGACAATTCGCGCACGATGATTGCGTTCACCGAGCGGCTGATGCCCGGCGAGCCCGGCAAGGGCGGCGCCACGGACGCCGGCGTTCTCAACTACATCGATCTCGCGCTCTCCGGCGCATACTCCGATCAGCAGGATTTTTATCGGCGCGGGCTCGCGCAACTCGACGAGCATTGCAGCAAGACCTACGGCAAGCCTTTCCACAGCATCACCACGGCGCAGCAGGACGAGTGCATTGCCGCCCTCGAACACGGCAAGGCGCCCGAGTTCGTCTGGCCGACGGCGCCGGCATTCTTCAACACCGTGCGCACCCACACCATGGAAGGCATGTTCTCCGACCCGATCTACGGCGGCAACAAAGACTTTGTCGGCTGGCGTCTGGTTGGCTTCCCCGGTGCGCAGCCGCAATTCACGCCGGAGGATATGCAGAGCAAGGAAGCGTTTACGCGCGAGCCGATCGTCGGCCTGCAAGCGCGGGCCAAGAGCTCCAGCAAGAAGGGCTGAGCCATGGCGACGGAAAAGACGGATGTGGTGATCATCGGCGTCGGCGCGGCGGGGGGTATTCTCGCCGCCGAACTCGGCAAAGCCGGCATGAAGGTGATCGGTCTCGAACGCGGGCCGCGTCTTAAGACGGCCGATTTCGAACCGCACGACGAATTGCGCTATTTCCAGCGGCAGGATCTGCGGCCGCTGCCCAAACACGATGCCGGTCACGTGGCGGCCCAATGCCAATGCCCACTCGACGATCCTATCCCGTGCTCGACAACGGCAATCAGGCCGGCGGCGGCACGGTGCATTACGGCGCGCTGTCGTGGCGCATGCACGAGGACGACTTCCGCGTCCGTACCAAGACCATCGAGCGCTATGGCGCGTCCGCTATTCCGCAGGACTCCTCGCTTGTCGATTGGCCGGTGAGCTACGACGAACTCGAGCCGTTCTACGACAAGGCCGAGTACGAGCTCGGCGTATCGGGCAAGGCCGGAAATCTTGCAGGGCAAGAAGATCGACGGCGGCAATGTGTTCGAGGCGCCGCGCAAGCGCGAATATCCATTGCCGGCGCTTGTTCGTCGATCAGTCCGGCCGCCTGTTCGAAGACGGCGCCAAGAAGCTCGGCCATCATCCGTTCCCGTCGCCGCACGCGATCCTGTCGCAGCCCTATCAATGACCGGCCGGGCTGCACCTATTGCGGCTTCTGCCAATCGTTCGGCTGCCACGTCGGCGCCAAGTCGTCGATCCTCGTCACCAAGCTGCCCGAGGCCGACAAGACCGGAAACTTCAAGCTGATCACCGGCGCCATGTGCTACCGCGTCAACAGCGACAACAGCGGCAAGGTCACCGGCGTTTCGTATTACGGTCCCGACCGATCGGACAACACGATCGAGGCCGATCTGGTGATCGTCGCGCCGTTCATCTACGACAACACGCGCCTGATGCTGCTGTCGAAGACGGAAAAATTTCCGAACGGGCTTGCCAATTCGAGCGGACAACTCGGCAAGCACATCATGGCGCACATGATGGCGCCGGTTTTCGTCACGTTCGACGACCGCTACGTCAACAACTTCATGGGCCCGAGCGCCCAGAAGCATTCGATCGACGATTTCAACGCCGACAACTTCGATCACAAGGATCTGGGCTTCATTCGCGGCGCGCAGATTTCGATTGGCACGCCGACCCTGCGAAGGCGGCCCGATCAGCGCCGCGACAACCATCGCTCCGCCGCCGGGTGTGCCGCGATGGGGAGCGGCCTATCGCGATTTCCTCTCCAAATATTACGCGCGGCATGGCGCCATGGTCGGGCAGACCGAAAACTTGCCCTATCCGGACCAGACGATCGATCTCGATCCGCACATGCGCGATGCCTGGGGCCTGCCGGCGCCGCGGCTGACCTACGACTGGCGGCGGCCCAACGAGCGCGCCCGCGTCGCCTTCATTCAGAAAAAGATGGAGGAGATCGGGCGGGCGATGGGCGCTCCGCACGTCTGGAGCGGCCCGGTCAGCCCGGCTGGTGCACGCCGGCAGCGCATCACGAAGGCGGCACCCGCATGGGCAGCGATCCGAAGGACTCGGTCGTCAACAAATACGGTCAGACCTGGGATCACTCCAACCTGTTCCTGATCGGCAGCTCGACGTTTCCGACCATGGGGACCGGCTTTAATCCGACCCTGACGATTCAGGCGTTGGCCTACATGACGGCGGACGCGATCGTGAATCGCTACCGGAAGAATCCGGGACCTTTGATCTAGTCACGACAGAAAAGCGCAAGCCGGTCGCATCCGGCTTGCGCTTCCATAGAACAAACAATCACATCTGTTCGGGAGGACATCAGCCATGGCAACGGAAAAAACCGATGTCGTCATTGTCGGCGTGGGCGCCGCGGGCGGCATTCTTGCCGCAGAGCTCGGTAAGGCCGGCATGAAGGTCATCGGGCTCGAGCGTGGTCCGCGTCTGAAGACCGCTGATTTCGAGCCGCATGACGAGCTGCGCTACTTCCAGCGCCAGGATTTACGTCCCGATCCCAAGCGGATGCCCGTCACCTGGCGGCCGAATACCAACGCGACGGCCCATCCAATACCGTCGCAGAACAACGGCAATCAGGCTGGCGGCGGCACCGTGCATTACGGCGCGCTGTCGTGGCGCTTTCACGAGGACGATTTCCGGGTGCGCTCGCAGACCATCGAGCGTTACGGCGCGGCGGCCCTTCCGGAGGGTTCATCGATCATCGACTGGCCGCTGTCCTACGCCGAGCTTGAGCCGTATTACGAACGCGCCGAATACGAACTCGGCGTGTCCGGCAAAGCCGGCAATCTCACAGGCAAGAAAATCGACGGCGGCAACGTGTTCGAGGCGGCGCGAAAGCGTGAATATCCGCTCAAGCCTCTGTTCATGGATCAGGTCGGCGTCAATTTCACTGCGGCGGCGCAAAAGCTCGGCCTGCACCCGTTCCCGTCGCCGCATGCGATCCTTTCCGAGCCGTACAAGGATCGGCCGGGCTGCACCTATTGCGGCTTTTGCCAGGCGTTCGGCTGTCACGTCGGCGCCAAGTCTTCGATCCTGGTCACCAAGCTGCCGGAGGCCGACGCCACCGGCAACTTCAAGCTGATCACCGGCGCGCTGTGCCATCGCGTCAACAGTGACAGCAGCGGCAAGGTCACGGGTGTGTCCTATTACGGACCGGACCGTTCCGACAACACGATCGAGGCCGATGTCGTGATCCTCGCTCCGTTCATCTACGACAACGTGCGCCTGCTGCTGTTGTCGAAGACGGAGAAATTCCCGAACGGGCTTGCCAATTCGAGCGGCCACGTCGGCAAGCACATCATGGCCCATATCGGGGCGCGCGCCTTCGCGGCTTTCGACGATCGCCACGTCAACGTCTACATGGGCCCGAGCGCGCAGAAGAATTCGCTGGACGACTTCAACGCCGATAATTTCGATCACAAGGATCTGGGCTTTATTCGCGGCGCGCAGATCTCGGCTGGTCCGGCGGGTCTCGAAGGCGGGCCGCTCGGCACGGTGATGAGCATGAATTCGCCGCCCGGCGTGCCGCGGTGGGGAGCTGCATACCGCGACTTCATTGCAAAATACTACACGCGTTACACGGCCCTGACGGGCCAGACCGAGAACCTGCCATACGCCGATCAGACCATTGATCTCGATCCGAATGTGCGTGACGCATGGGGCCTGCCGGCGCCGCGCATGACCTACGATTGGCGGCGGCCGACCGAGCGCGCGCGCATTGAGTTCGTCCAAAAGAAGATGGTCGAAATCGGCCAGGCGATGGGAGCTGCCCATGTTTGGACAGCGCCGTTCAGTCCCGGTTCTCCCGGGGCCCACCACCAGGGCGGCACGCGGATGGGAAGCAATCCGCAGGAATCGGTCGTCAACAAATACAGCCAAAGCTGGGATATTCCGAACCTGTTCGTCATGGGGAGCTCGACCCATCCGACCATGAGCGGGTTCAACCCGACGCTGACGATCCAGGCGCTGGCTTATATGACGGCGGACGCGATCGTGAATCGTTATCGGAAAAATCCGGGATCGCTGCTGTAGCGAATGTCACGACGGCGTTTCGGAGCGGCTGGAACGCCGACCTCGTGCGTTTAGGAAGCGACGCCGGCAATCTTATTGCGGGATTGTGCCATCGTTGGGCCGCAGCCAATTCCGGGATTGGACGACTTTCAGCAGGTTGTCGTCCATGTAGGGGCTGATCGTCTTCGAAAACGCCAGCGCCAGCAGCTTGTATTCGTACCCGCACAGGGCCGCGCGCGATTTGGGGAGCAGTCCGATATCGACCAAATTCGCAAATTCATCCGGGTAGCCGCCATAGGCCATGCATAGATAGTTGTAGGAGCGCTGGACCGGATCGCCATGGACGTCGGCAAAATCGGTCTTTGAATAGGGTGTAGCAGTCGCCGCCCAGAAATACGCGGCGCCGGGGAGCGTCCGCTTCGCCACGTCTTTGCCGAGCATCAACATGATGTAACCGGCAAACTGGTCGGCCGCATCTTCCTCGCGCCCCATGATCGGCACCTTGAGCCGATCGAAGACCGCGTGTCCCAACTCATGGAAGATGACCTGGATGAAAGGACCGACGATCGCGTCTTCCGGGGTCAGTCCGCTCGCCTGCGGTTGCGACGGCGCCACACGCTCCATCCAATCGATGAATTCGTAGCAGATGGTCACGCCGCTGGTCGATTTGTACCAGGAGTTGGCGACACCGCATTCGGTGGTTTGGACCGGAAGTTTGTTCGGCAGCCGCAGCGGAGCGAGAAATCGGCGAAACTCTTCCAGCACATGACGCGCTTTCAGCCGATTGTAGACGCCTTGATAAAGGTAGGTCTTTGGTGGGTCATAGGAGATTGAAATCTGGCTGTTTTCCAAAACGTCTTGCTTGCCCGCGGCGGCACTGCCAGGTGCAGTGACCGGCGGAGCGCCAGCCGGCGTTTGGGCGACGGAGAGGCTGGTGGCGGCCGCCGCCGCGGCAATCAGCGCAGCGAACAACCAGCTTAGCCTAATGCTGCGTGCCATTGACTGCATCTTTCGCCGTGGCTGCATCCTTCGCTGTCGTTGGCGTGGGCTGCGCGAGCGGTACGGACGAACCGTCATCGGCCTTGAGCCATTCGATCGAGCGAACCTTCGCCAACAGGGCCTGATCGACGAAGGGCATAATCGTGGTGTTAAAGGCGTAGATCAATTCCTGATATTCGTGGCTGCAGCCGTCTGCGCGAGACTTCGGCAAAGTGTTGTTTGCGACCACGTAGCCGAACGTCGCCCGATCGCCGCCATAAGCGATGCAAAGGTAATTATAAAACCGCTGATCTTCGGTGCTCTCCGGGTCGGAGAAGTCGACGCCCGTCCAGGTATGATTTGATGCCTCGAAGAAATATGTCGTGCCGGTGAGCGTTCGCAGCGCCACATCCTTGCCGAATTGCATCATCATGAGGCCGGCAATCTTGTCGGCGGCATCCTCCTCGCGACCCCAGATCGGCACCTGGAGCATGTCGAAGAGGCCTTCGGCCACCTGATGAAGTGCAACCTGCACGAACGCACCCGTGATGGCGTTCGCTCGCGTGACGCCATCGGCGGAAATGTCTGCCGGCGCCAGTTTCTCGATCTGGTCGAGATATTCGTAGCAGATCTTGACCGGGCCACCGTCGTACGGAATTTTGGTTGCGCCGCATTCCGCGGTCTCCAGCACCAGTTTCTGCGGCAAGCGCAGCGGCGCCAGGAATAGTTGCAACTCCTCCAGAGGTTTGCGCGCCTTAACGCGCTCATAAACACCCTGATAGGCCGGATTGTTTGGCGGCACGTAGGCGATGTCGACCTGGCTGTTCGGCTGCAAATCCTGCGGCTGCGCGAGCTGTAAACGAGCCGGCCAGGCACGCGACCGCCAATCCAAATACTGCAGCCCTGCGGATCGCGGCTGCGCGTCTTGCGATTGGCCGGCCGCGCCGGGCAGCGATGCGCTTCAGCTGCGACATGAGCGATGATCCCAGACTGACGTCACGTCGCGCACCATCGTTATTCTATGTTCGGTGAGCGCCGCGGTGCTTGGGCTTTTTGCCCTTTTTGGCCGATACCTTCCTGACCGGCGAGGCCTTGTTGAATGACGAGGATTTGGCGGGCTTTTTGATTGCGGTTTTGACCGTACGCCCCGCCGACGCATCGGGCGTTACCATCGCAAGATGCACCTTCGCATTTTTCACATTTGCCGAGGCAGCGGCGTTCTTCGCCAGCGATCGGTGCGTTCCGCCGCGGGACTCATGGAGCGCGAGGGTGTTCTTCGTCAGGGTTGCATGCGTGGCGGCGGATGGGCGAGACCGGCGGAGCGCGAGGCTATTCTTCGTCAGAGCCGTGCGCGTACCGGCAGATGGGCGGACCTCGGCCTCATGCGCGACGTGCGATCGCGCCGAGAGGGAAGACGCGCCATGGAGGGCGGCGAACTTGGTCGCCGGACTCTTGACGACTTTCGCTGAGGTTGCGCTGTTGAGCGACGCTGCGTGGTTTTTTGCCTTCTCGCCGGAGTGACCAGTGGCGGATTTGGCGACGCTGAATTTTGCCGAGGCGCGATTCTTCGAGCCCGAGGTTTTAGACTCAGCCGTGTCGGAAGATTGGACCGTTGGGTCCGCCGGAGCTGCGTGAACGATCGCCGGTTTGAAGCCGGCAGCAGTTGCAAGGCCAAACAACACGGCACATGCGACGGTGTCTATTCGTCTACCCATGGCACCCCTTCTGGCGTTTCTTCGGCACGGCGCCGCGAGGGCTCCGATTTAGCGCCACCCCGGCGGAAAGTTAGGCGTGCCCGCCGGCATGATCGCATGCTCACTAGTGTCCCGATTCCGAAGTTCGCATCATTGGGCGGCATCCTCGTTTGCGAACTTCGAAATCGAAGGACACTAGCAACTTATTGATCTAGTGTGGCTTTGGTTCAGAAGTCCGCATGACGGGGTCGCGGCGAGAATGATGCGGACTTCTGAACCGCCACACTAGGGAGCGTTGGTGACCTTGACGTTGCCGAATTGATAGGTGTTGCCTTCAGGCTCGGCGTACAAGCCGAACGTGCCGTTGTTGAACGGCTGGATCTTGAAGTTGATGAACGACTGATCGTTGACGTAGGCCGCGGCTGCGCCGGTGGTGCCATTCCAGGTGACCCGCAGGGTGTTCACAGCGTTAGCGCCGGTCTTTGCACCCGGCGCGGCGCGGACCGGAACCGGCGTCAGCCAGCCGCCATTTTGCAATCTGACGACGGATGCCTGGCCGTCTCCGCGCAGGACGAAGGCGTAGAAGTTGCTGTAGTCGGTAAACCCGAACATGATACCGGCAAGGATCGTCGTCGGATCTTTGACAGTCGGCGCTGTGACATCGACGCATGCGTCGCCGACAGTGACGAAAGTGCCTTCATAATCGGCATTTGCATACTTTCCGGGGTCCGACGAAAGCTGCGCCTTGCCGCCACCGATGGTCAACTTTCCGAACTGCTGGACCCAGGCGGGATCGACGCTCTGGAAGTTGTCGGAGAAAATGAGCGTTGGACCTTTGCAGGCGAGCGCTGGACCAGACGCAGCAGCGACCGCAACCAGAACGGCTGTCACAAATTTGATCGACATCACCCTCTCCCAGTAATTGCCCGTAGCGGCAAAAACTAATCAGAGTTCCGCTGCATTGCCAATAGTCATACGGCGGTCATGCGGCCCGTTTCGATGTCGCCGCCGCCAACCTGTATCGATGTGGCGTCAGTGTACCGCGCAGCGAGATGGCCGAACGGCAGGAGAGGGCATTTGACGTAGATCAAGGCGAGTTGCGGCAAAGAGCCTCAAATTTATTTTATGAAGTGGGAATTGATCTCGTCAGCGCCATTTGATCGCGACCTCGAGTTGGCCGTCATCGAAAGGGACGGTCCCCATGCTCTCGCTTTTCCATGCCGCCGTATCGTTAGTGGATGGATGAACGTAGCAACCAAACGGCAGATCGATGTTCACCCCACACACTGGCGTGAGTGGACGGCAAAGCCCTAGCGCGATTGTCTTTTCCTGTTCAGCGCTTCCATGAGCGCCGCCAGTTTGGCCTCTTCTTCAGCCAGTAGACTGTGAAGGGTCCGACGCTTGGTCTCGTCCTTCTCCTCAGCAAGCAGCTTGCGGTAGTGCTCGATGTTCAGTCTAGCCACAGCTTCTTCCATGGCATGATGCTCCAGATCGGCACCCGGCAAATTTAGCCAATATCGATGAAGCGCAAAAGAGCGATGGACGTGCGATGCCGGTTCGGCCCGGCCGAGCATGCCGGTCCGCCACGCGATTAAGTTCCTTGAGACCTCCGGTGTCCCGAGCTACATTTTCGCCATAAAATCAAGATCAAGCGGACACTCGCCCGCCGGGAGAATGCATCCAATGCAGGACACGATCGATATTCAAGTCACACCGTTGTCACCGGCCTGTGGCGCGCTGATCAGCGGAATCGATCTCTCCAAACCGTTGTCGGAGCACGAGGTTCGGGCGGTCAAAGATGCCTGGGACAAATACCTTGTGCTGGTCTTCAGAGGGCAGACCCTGTCGCAAGACGATCAGCTTCGGTTTGCATCCTATTTCGGCGACCTCGGTAGCCGCAAAAAAGCGCCCGAGCCCCTGCGCAGCCGTGCCGAGGGCGTGCAGCAGGATCACGAGAAGGTGCTGCTGGTCACCAACATCAAAGTGGACGGCCAGCCGATCGGCGCCTTCGGCGACGGCGAGTTCTGGTTTCACATCGACTCCGGCTATTCGGCGCGACCGTATAAGTACACTTTTCTCTACGCGCTCGAACTGCCGTCGACCGGCGGCAACACCATGTTCTCCAACATGTACAAGGCCTATGACGCCGTGCCGTCCGAGCTGAAGGCAAAACTCAAAGGCAAGAAGGCGCTGCACATCCACGAATACAATCGCGCCAAGCAGGCCAACCATTCAGGCGATATCAGCGGCATTCCGCACTACTCTCATCCGGTTTTCGTGACGCATCCCGATACCGGCCGCAAGACACTGTTCGTCGATCGGCTGATGACGACCCGCATCGAGGGCATGAGCGCCGAGCAGAGCGATGCGATCCTCGACCAGCTTTATGACATCGGTGAGCGGCGCGAATTCATCTTTGAGCACGTGTGGCAACTCGGTGATTTTCTGATGTGGGATAACCGCTGCACCATCCATGCCCGGACCGATTTTCCGAAGGAGGAGCGCCGCCTGCTTCGCCGCTGCACTGTCGAAGGCGAGCCGTTGTACGAATAGACTCTGAGAGTTTCGCCCGGCATCGCAACGACGATTTTTCATAGGAAGACAATCATGGCGAACCCACGGCTTCCCGTCTTCGACAAATTCATCGGTGAGCTGCGCGCGGTCTGGGCGGCGGACAGCGATGACCAGCAGCGCATGGCAAAGGCCAAGCCGCTGCTCGAGCGGTTGGTCATGGATCCGACGCTCAAGGCGCATTCGGCCAACTGGCCCTCAACGGAGGGCCGCAAGAACCTGCTGCTTTACGTCGATCCGGATTTTCACTTCGTGATCAACGGCGTCGTGCGCGTGCCGGGACGAACCGGCAGCGTTCACGATCACGCCGACGCTTGGGTGCTGTACGGCGTGCTGGATGGAACCGAGAGTCTCGAGCGGTTCGACCGGGTCGACGACGGCAGCCGTCCGGGCTACGCCGAGGTGAAGCTTTCCTCCGTGACGACCGGCTCGCAAGGCAAGGTCGACCTTGTGCCGCCGCGCGCGATCCATGCGGAGCAGGGCGGTCCGACCCGATCCGTGGCGGTGATCGTCCGCAGCGAGAAACTCGGCGAAGGCACGGTCCTGCAACACCTTTACGACCGCAAGGCCAATACGATCGTCGAGCAATACGGCCCAACGCAAATCCCCTACGAACTCGTCGGATAGTGATGCCGTCGGCCTGAAGGCCTGTTGCAATTTCAGCCGCCAAGCTACAAATCTGCTGGAGTCCCGAACCACGCCATTCTTACAGGGCGCATTGCGTTTTCGTCTCCAAGCGACAAGCGGCGCGATGTCGTCTGATGAAATGTTAGTGTTTGCCGATGGCCACTGCGCCGATTGCATCGATCATCGAGACGCGTCACGACCAGGTGCTTCCAGTCTTGGAAGCTATCGACATCGAACGGGTCCGGCGATTTGGCACGGTACGATCTTTCAGCGCCGGCGAGGCAGTGGAGAAAGTCGGTGTTATCGGTCACGGCGTCATTGTCGTCCTCTCCGGGTACATTGACATCTTCCACCAGGATCGGTCGAACAACCCGGAGCCCATCATCACGCACGGTCCTGGTGCGTTCATGGGCGAGTTGGCGCAATTGGCTGGCCGGCCCGCGCTGGTGGACGCCACCGCGCGCGAACCAGTCGAGACTCTGATCATCCCGCCGGACCGGCTGCGTGCGCTGCTCATCGCCGAAGCAGAACTCGGTGAGCGAATCATGCGCGCGCTGATTTTGCGCCGCATCGGTCTGCTGCAGAGCGGATCCGGCGGACCGGTGATCGTGGGCCGTGCTGACAACGGCGATGTGCTTCGCCTGGAGAATTTTCTTCGCCGCAACGCGCATCCGCACCAGTTGCTGAATCCGGAGACCGATCCGGAGGCAAAGGCGCTGATCGAGCGCTTCCACGTCGATCCAAGCCAGCTCCCGATCGTTCTGTGTCCGCAAGGGCAGTTGCTGCGCAATCCCGGCGAGGACGAGCTTGCCCGCTGTATCGGTCTGGTGGGCCCGATCGATTCGAACAAGATCTACGACGTTGCCATCGTCGGGTCCGGCCCGGCGGGACTTGCCACCGCGGTTTATGCCGGATCGGAAGGACTCTCCGCGCTGGTGCTCGACTGCCGCACCACCGGCGGTCAAGCCGGCGCTTCGGCGCGGATCGAGAACTATCTCGGCTTCCCCACTGGCATCAGCGGCATCGCGCTGATGGCGCGGGCCTACAACCAGGCGCAGAAGTTCGGGGTCGAAATGGCGATCCCCGATGAAGTCGCAAGCCTCGAATTGCCTGACGGTCGCAGCCGCAATCACTTCGTTCTCAAGCTCCTGAACAATGAGTGTGCGCGCGCGCGTTCGGTCGTGATCGCGAGCGGAGCGCGATATCGCCGGCTGGCGCTTGCGGACTTGGACACCTTCGAGTCGTCGAGCGTGCATTACTGGGCTTCACCGCTCGAGGGGAAGCTTTGCGCCGGGCAGGAGGTCGTTCTGGTCGGCGCCGGCAATTCTGCCGGACAGGCGGTCGTCTACTTGGCGAGCCAGGTTGCGAAGGTTTGGCTCCTGGTCCGCGGCGCGGATCTCGGAGCAAGCATGTCGCGTTATCTCGTCGACCGCATCAATGGCCTCGCCAACGTTGAGGTCCTGACAGACACGCAAATTACCGGTCTGGAGGGGGCGGACGGAATTCTGCAGACAGTCCGTTGGCGGCGAGGCGCGACCGGAGAAGACGTGCGGCGGCCGATCCGGCACATCTTCCTCTTCATCGGCGCGGATCCGAACACGGATTGGCTCGCCGGATCCGGCGTCGCACTCGATGCAAAGGGATTCGTCCTGACCGGCGCAGCCGCCGGCGGCGACCGTCACCTCTTGGAGACAAGTTGCCCGGGTATTTTCGCTATCGGCGATGTCCGCTCAGGATCGGTCAAGCGCGTCGCGGCAGCAGTCGGCGAGGGCGCGCAAGTGGTGGCGGCATTGCACGGCTTTTTGGCCGCCACAGGCGCCGAGCCGGCGGCGATTGTGGCGATGGCTGAAGGTACGCGATAGCAAAAAGTCTCCGCGGCGGTGGCGATTATTTGGTTTGGCTTGCTTTGCCGGGAGCGTCGGCGTGATGCTGCTGGCCGATCTTACCCGCGACCCGCAGAACGTAGGCCAGCACTTCGGCGACTGCGCGATAGAGGTGGACAGGAATGTCCTGGTTGATTTCGACACGCGACAGCGCCGCCGCCAATTCCGGACTCTGCGAGATCGGCACGCCGTTCGTTTCGGCCAGTTCGACGATCCGGCGCGCGAGTTCGCCGCGGCCGATCGCCGTCACCCGCGGCACATGCAGTTTCTCATACGCGAGCGCGACAGCGAGCGAGGTCCGATTTTCACTCATGTCGCGTGGTCCACGAACATGCCAGGCGTTCCTGGCGGCGCCGGCGGTGAGCTTGCGTAACAGCGAAGTTCGCCGGGTTCGAGGTCGGCGTCGCGCAAGCCCGCTTCGAGCAGCGGCAGGCCTTCGGACAGCCGAGCCGCGCTTTCGGAGCGTTCGGCCTTTAGCGTGACCGCCGTGCGTTCGCCCGTCTGGGCGATGCGCACGTGAACCGGACCGATCGGCTCGAGGTCGATCGAAAAGGTCGCGTGCCAAACCGGGCCGATGTCTTTCGGGCCGCGTCTTGCGCCGTCTCGCTCGATGCGAATTTGGGCCACCGCCGTGCCTTGCGCCGTTGCCAACGGGATATCGAAGATCAGGCGCGCCGCGTCGGGCTGATTGTGCGGCATGCCAATGGTCTGCGCGGCGGGCAGCGAAGCAACCTGCAAGAGCGTCTGGCGCGCGATCGCTCCATCGGTTTGATCGAGGAGATGAAGAGCGATCTCCCGCGGCGGCGCACCGATCGAGATTGACGGCAGGGCCGGAGCCTGAGCTACGGTCGGTGCGTCTCGATAAGGCGGCATCGGGACGACGGATCGGAGGATCGACGGCGCTCCGACCGATGCTCGTGGCGTCGTCGTCTGCGGCGCCGTGATGTCTGGCTCCAAACCAAGCAAATTATTCAGACCGTGTCCCGGCATCGGAACGGCAGTGCGAGAGATCGACAACTGAGCCGGCGAGCCTTGCAGTGACGTCTGCGGCACCGTGGCGTCAGTCTCCGATACGGGCAGATCGTTTACGGCTTGGTTCAGGCCTTGGTTCATGGCTTGGTCCAAGCTTTGGTTCAAAGCTTGGCTCAGCGTGGACACGGTAACGCGAGCGATGGCAACCTGTCCGGACGATCCTTGCGATGGCGTTTGCCCTTGCGATGGTGCCGGCGATGCGGCGTCAGATTGTGACGTCATCCCATCGCTCGAAGCCTGATCGGTCATCGAAACGGCGGCGCGAAAGACCGGGGACTGCGCCGTGGCGGCTTGCGGTGGCGTCTGCGGCGTCGCCGCACTGTCGGGTTCCGAGTCCACCCAGGCTTGCAAGGCTTGGCGCAACGATGTCAGAGCGCGCCCAAGATCGGAGCTTTGCCGTTCTTGCGGCGAGCCGTTGCTGGGCGCCGCCGCGGCGACCAGACCGGATCGCGCCAGCGCGGATTTGATATCGTTCGCATCGATGCCTTTGCTCTGTCCGACATCGAGCCGCATTCCAAGCAACACTCGAGCGGCGGCGAGGACCGGCGCCGGTACCGAGGCATTCGGTTGAGCGACGATCGCTTGGAGGTTGGCATAAAGCGCGGCGGCGCCGCTCTGGCGGGTGGCGGCATTTTCCACGATGGCCGTGGCCGACGACAGCGCGGCGTTCGTGGGCAGGGAGTTCAGCGGTGGGGCGGCGGACGCGCGGACCTGCGCAGGAGCTTGAGCCGCGTCGGCCGATGCGCCCGCACTGGTGGCATTTTCTTCGACGCTTATGAGGGCTCGCCCACTGGCGGCATTTGCATTCCCGGGGGATTGATAGGACGGCGCGGTGGCCTCGCCACGAACGGGAGTCACGACAAATTGCGGCTGCGCCGGCGTCCCGGCAACCGTAAGCTCCACGAGCGTACCCGGGGCGAGCGGGACGTTCGCCTCAAGATCGAGCGTTCCCGCAGCGGTCTGCAGCCGCAATATCGCATTCTCGATCTGCGCGACTACGACCCCGCGGATCACTTGTCCAAGCTGCAATTGAACTCCCGCCACAGCCGGCGCGGCGCCGACGGCGGTCGTGACCGGTAGCTGAACGAGCCTCATCGGAATGGCCAGTCGGAGAGATGCGGGCGTTCAACACTACGGCCGTGAGCATGAAGGACTTGTTAACCAAGCGAGCTTGCTGGGTTTCAGTGCCGCCTCAGAAATTCGAGAACTTTGTCGTTGAACGCGCCAGGCTGCTCCCACGCCATGGCGTGGCCGGCATCATGGATCATGGCCCACTCGTGATTTCTCATGTGCGCAGCCCAAATGCGCATCAAGGCCGGAGGCGCCAGCAGATCGGCATCGGCGGCGATAATAAGCGTCGGGGTGGGGATGGTGGCGATTTTCGCAAAGGTGTTGGGCGTGCGCAGCGGCGGTTGAAACGGCACGCCCGGCTGGCGCGAATGCTCGTCGATCTCGATCCAGAGCTTCGTGCCCTCAGGGTTGGCACCCCGATAGGAGGGGCCGAGTTCCCGATAATGCGCGGATTGCTGCCTGATCTCGGGAATTTCAATCCGCGCCACAAAGTCCGTGATCTCCTGGTCGGATATGCGTCCGGTGCTGCCGCCGACGATAAGGCCGCGTAGCCGTTCCGGACGCCATGCCGCATAGTCCAGAGCAGCGAAGCCGCCGCCTGCGACGCCGAGCAAGTGGAAGCTGTCGAGCTTGAGATATTCCACCAGCGCGTCGAGGTCCTCCGCGATGCTGCCAGGCTGCGGACCGGATGCGGGATCGGCGATGCTTTTGCCCCAGCCCCTGCGATCGAAGGCGATGACCCGGTATCCGGCCTCCGAGAAAGCCTTGGTTTGATTGTCCCAAACTGCGCTGGTGCCGGTGTTCGGGTGGAGGAGAACGATCGGCACACCCGCGCCGCCGGTGTCGATGAACCAGAGCCTTACGCCGGGAAGTTCGGCATACTTGCCGTGCTGAGAGAAGAGCGGACTGTTTTGCATTGCTGGCGATTTCCACATGTCCCGGCTGCGCTGGCGCGGCCACTAATCCTAAACTAACATCCGGTCGATACCGCACAAACTGGACTGTGCAATTGGGGGGCCTAGGGACATGGCCGGACGTGTCGCCGGAAAAGTGGCGCTCATCACCGGCGCCGGCTGCGTCGGCCCCGGTTGGGGCAATGGCCGCGCCGCAGCGGTATTGTTCGCGCGTGAGGGTGCGAAGATTTTCGCCGTCGACAAGAGTCCGGAGGCCATGGCAGAGACGGTCGCGCGGGTCGGCAACGACGGCGAGATCATGACGCATGAGTGCGATGTGACCGATGATGCGCAGGTGGGCGCCATGGCGGAGGCTTGCCGCAAGGCGTTCGGGCGCATCGACATTCTGATCAACAATGTCGGCGGATCGGCTGCGGGCGGCGCCACCGAAATTTCGGAAGAAAGTTTTGACAATCAGATCGAGTACAATCTCAAGAGCGTGTTCCTCGCCTGCCGGCACGTGATTCCGATCATGGTCGAGCAGGGCGGTGGCGCGATCGTGAACACAGCGTCGACGTCGGGCATCCGCTTTACCGGCTCGCCGCAGATCGGTTACGCGTCATCCAAGGCCGCGATCATTCAGTTCTCGCGCGTCACCGCCGTGCAATATGCCAAGGACGGCATCCGCGTAAACACGGTGGTGCCGGGCCAGATGCACACGCCCATGGTGGAGACGCGTCTTGCCAAGCAGCGCACCGGCGGTGATGTCGAAGCGTTGCTCAAGGCGCGCGTCGCGCGCATTCCGCTCGGCTTCATGGGCGACGGCCGCGACACCGCCAACGCCGTGCTGTTTTTGGCGTCTGACGAAGCGCGCTTCATCACCGGTACCGAAATCGTGGTCGACGGCGGCATGACGGCGCGCTGCGACTGATTTTGGATTGCAGGAGCACCATGGCTATCCGCGCCGATGACCTCACGCCGACCATTGCTCCGCCGGACCCGAATCCGAAGAAGCCGAGGCTCGCTTTGCCGCCGCTCGCCTGCGATTCGCATTTCCACGTGTTCGGCCCCCATCGGACGTTCCCCTATGCGCCCGATCGCACCTTCACGCCGGCCGACGCTTCCAAGGAGGATTTATTTCGCCTGCACGCCTTTCTCGGTTTCGAGCGCGGCGTTTTTGTCCAGTCGTCGTGCCACGGCCACGATCACGCGGCCCTCGTCGACCTTCTCGCCGCTGGCAAGGACCGCTATCGCGGTGTTGCGTTGCTCGAGCCGTCGATGTCCGAGGCGGAGGTCGAGCGCCTTGACGAAGCCGGCGTCCGCGGCGCGCGACTGCATTTTTATTTTCCGCATCTCGGCGCACCGATGCCGCGCGACGATATGCGCAAGGTGATCGCCTTGGCGGAGCCATACGGCTGGCACATCGCCATCCACGTCGGTGGCGACGGCATTGTCGAACACTACGATTTCATTACCTCGATCGAGGCGCCGGTCGTGATCGACCATATGGCCCGCATCGACGTCTCGCAGGGATTAAAGGGTCGGGCGTTTTCGGTGCTGCGCCGCCTCGTCGACCGCGGCAATGTCTGGGTCAAGCTGTCGGGGACCGACCGCATCACGAAGGAGCCTTATCCCTACGCCGACGCGGTGCCGTTTGCCCGCGCCCTTGCCGCGCATGCGCCCGAGCGGGTGGTCTGGGGCACCGACTGGCCGCATCCGAACCACAAAGCCGTTCCCAACGACGGCGAACTCGTCGATCTCATCGCCGAGATCGCGCCCGATGAGAGAACGCGCCACCGCATGCTGGTTGAAAACCCCGCAAAACTGTTCGGATTTTTTTAGAGCAGCATGATCCGGAAAAAAGCATGCCCCCGGACTTGATCCGGGGGTGGAAACCGCTTTTCCGAAAAAGAACATGCTCCACCAATGCTGTAGCAAATATCAGGCGGGGCCTTTCTCGCGGTCAGTTTCATGGACTTGTCTGTCGAGCGCCCTTTTAACAAATTCTACGGAATCAATTGCCGCCCCAAGTTGGGTGCGAAACTGTTCGATCGCTTCTTTCATCGGCGGCGGCAGGTCTCCCCACCAATCAATGACCTGACACATCGCGTCTTCGACGGTTCCGAGCATCTCCTCTATGGCTACTTCACGGTAGGTTCTCGCCATAGCGCCGTCGCCTCTTCTTCCAACAGGCAAGCCCCCAGCATGGCCGGCCCCACCTGTCGATCCAACAGTCACTCGACCGGCACGAGAACCGGAGCGCCTTTGTCCTTTATCAAGAAGACCAGGAATTTCGCCGGCTTGGTAGAGCTTGCGTTCCGGCCAACGACATGAACATCGTCGGGGCCTTCATAGAAGGTCTGTCCTGGTGTCAGTGTTACCTGTTTTCCACCCTTCACTTGCATCACAATGGAGCCCTCCAGTACGTAAACAAACGCCTGTGCATTGTGTCGGTGGACAGGGTCCGAGCCGCCGGGCGCATACTCTACTGTGATCATCAGCACTTCCTTGTTTGAATTCTCCGTAAGATCTTTCGACATGAGCGACGTGATATTAGGCTGCTGAGCCATCGCCGTGCCGGTCATGAGGCATAGCAGAACCAATGCAACGGGTTTGGTCGTCATAGTCGCCTCCTTTCGCCGTGCTACTCACGACGTGAGCGTCGAACGCTGCACGAACGCGGATGTCGCGTATTTGTTCCGCCCGTACGGGGATCGGAGGCCGACTATCCGGCGAAAGAGCTAACTCGGATGATCCGCCTCCTTCGCCAACTCACCCAGGGTCTTCAGAAGGTCATTGAAGCCTCTTGGGCAACGCACTGAAAGTTGGGTCCCGTAGTAATTGATGAAGCGAGCCGAATTGCTGCAGCGCCGCGAATTGACGCGATGCGTCATTAAAGAGACATCGCCATCTTCGGCGAGCCTGCTATGTTACGGCGCAGCAGGGTCACAGGCTGCCCCGTGGCTGCGTCCTTCAAGGCTAGTGGAGCGGATTTGACATTCGCTACCCACCTGGCCGCGATCAGGACGCGAATGTTAGAATCGGACCACCAGATCGATGCGCATCAATCAGAAAATCAAGGGTCGCATTCAGAACGCGTGCATCGGTGCGCTGGGCGCCGCCGCGATCTGGCTGCTCGCCGTGCCGGCGTCGGCGGCCGAGCCATGGCCGACGCGGCCGGTGACGGTCCTTTGTCCGTTCGCCGCGGGGACAAGTACCGATACGCTGATGCGATTGATCAATGCGTCGCTGAGCGAGCGATTTGGCCAAAACTTCATTATGGAGGACCGCCCTGGCGCAACCGGCAATATCGCTGCGGGAGCCGCGGCGAGAGCGGCGCCAGACGGTTATACGCTGCTGATCGGGACGGTGGGGCCGATCGTCAACAACAAGTTCATGTACAAGAACCTCGATTTCAACCCCGATCGCGCCTTTGCGCCGATCGCATTGCTCGCGTATTCGCCGCTGATCGTTGTGGGCAGTCCGAAATTGCCGGTAAAGGATCTCAAGGAACTCATTGCCTATGCGAAAACCCACGGCGGCCCGCTGAATGCCGGAACGGTTGGCGTCGGATCGCAGGCTCACATCACGATTCAGCTTCTCAACACGCTCGCCGGCATTTCCATCGGCCACGTGCCTTATCGGATCACTTCACAGGCGCTGCCTGATCTGGTGTCGGGCGACCTTCAGCTTTCGGTCCAGTACGTTCCGACCTTCGTGCCGAACGTGCAATCGGGAATGCTCAGAGGTCTCGCTGTCACCAGCCGGAAACGAATGCCAGAGTTGCCGGATGTGCCGACCGTGGAAGAGTCGGGATTTCCCGGTTTCGAGGCAAACGGCTGGTCCGCTCTGTTCGCGCCGGCCGGCACGCCGGCTGATATCGTCGACAAGGTCAACCAGGGTGTGAACGAATTTCTGCAAAGCGATGCCGGCCGACAGAAGCTCGCCAAAATCTGGATGACGCCATTGGGTGGCACACCGCAACAGCTCGCCGATTACATCACGAGGGAGAACGCTAAGTGGGGGCCGATCATCAAGCAAGCAAACATCGTCCCGCAGTAGCCATGCCCGAACGACTGCCGAAAGGCACTTGCGATACTCACTTGCATATCTTTGGCGACGCAAAAGCGTACCCCGCCGCCAATCCGAACTCCCTCTATGCGCCGCCCCAGGATTGCACCTTTGCGGCGATGAAGGCTTTGCACGATGAGATGGGCGTCGATCGCGCGGTATTGGTGCAGCCCACGATATACGGCACCGATCATCGGCTGCTGTACGATGTTCTGAAAACCGAGTCGAAACAGAATTATCGGGGCGTCGCCATCGTCGACGACAGTGTCAGCGACGCGGAACTGGACAGGCTCAGCAGCGTCGGCGTGCGCGGGGCGCGGTTCAATTTCGGCGGCCGATTCAAGTTGGCGCCGAGTCTTGCGGAATTCCGCCGCGGACTTCATCGTGTGCGCGAGCTTGGCTGGTTCGTCAAAGTGTTCGGCTTCGAAGATGACTTTCTGGTCGTCGCGGACGAACTACGCAAGATCGAGTTTCCCGCGATCATTGATCATATGGGTGGTCCCGATTACCGGCGAGGTACGGGTCAGCCGGCGGTCTGCCTGATTCTCGATCTTCTCAAGAACGGTAATTGGTGGATCGGGTTGTCGAATGGCGACCTGCGGTCGCACACCGGATATCCATGGGATGACGCCGTAGAATTCGGCCGGCTGTTTTATGAGGCGGCTCCGGACCGCTGCCTTTGGGGAACCGACTGGCCCCACGTTCATCGCTTCATCCGGCCCGACAAGGATGGACACTCAGAATACGGCCTCGATCACGAGATGCAGCGTGTCGCGCTGCTGCAGCGCTATCTGCCTGATCGCGCGGCGCGCGATCGAGTGCTGGTCGACAACCCAGCGTGCTTCTTCGGCTTTGCGTAGAGCGTGATTGGCAAGTGGGAGCGCTAAGTCCGCTCCAATAACCGCCGAGGGGCAATCGCTACAGGGCGCTCATGGATCGAAGTCCTGATGAGTCTGCTTTACCCCAAAAGCGGACTTCTAAGCTGCGCTGCCGACAGTCAGAGCTGTCTTTGTTGATGTGACATTTCTGCAACAATAAGTCGTTTTCGGAAAAATTAGAACTGGGAGCGGCTCATTTTGGACAAAATCAAGCTAAACTCTCAGGTGTCGGGAACGCCCACCGGGAACTCAGCTTTCAGGATTCGGTTCTCTCGGGGCGAGTGATGGGGTGTCTCATGAAAAACGGCATTGCGGCGCATAGTCTGCATCGTGAGTGCTTTGTCCTCCAAATCGACGGTCAAGTGAAATCTGAGCATCGACGATTTGTGGATGCGTTGAGAGCTGGCTTGCAACTCAAAGACCGGTATCCGCATCGCGACATCAAAGTCCGCGCGGCGCAAAGAGTGACTTCTGCAGAAGAAGTACCGGGAACTGTTTTGCACTGACCTTGACGTAAAAGAACTCCAGTGCGGCCAGCGCCTGGGGTTTCGTTGTTTTGATTTAAGCTCTTAGGGCTGAGCGGCGGGGTGTCGGGATGGGGCGCCGCTCAGCTCGCCTGATACGTTGAGTAAGCGACCTTAAACCGACCCATCCACAGCACAGCGTACGGCTAGACATTCCGGGCTGGGTGTCCGCTTCTATCTCAATAATGTAATCAAGCTCCGACGGGCGTCTTGGCCTTCTTGCGGTCGGCAGCTTCACGATCGAAGCCGCCCTCGGCGATATCAAAATTATTGCCTTCAGGGTCAGTCCCGCGCAGTTCCGCATAGGTGCGGTCGGCAGGGCGCTTCTCAGGACCGATGACATCCCACTTGCTCATGCGTCTGGCGATCTCATCGGAGTCCTCGACATGAAAACCAAAGTGGTTGAGGCCGGGCGCCTTGCCGACGGCCTGCTGACGCAGGAGCGCCAAATTCATGTAGCCGTCGCTGAGGAACACGCCGCCCTTCGAGTTGCGCCCAACAACTTCCATCTCGAACACCTCGCAATAAAACTTCGCGAGCTTTTCGGGATTCATGCACATGACAGCCAGATGCCTGATCTTGGGCACGTTTCACTCCCTGAATTCGGTTTCCGCAGATCGCAGAGCAACAATAATGACTAGCATATCATTCCGGCTGGATGCCCGCAAAGTTCAGGACCTTGGCCCACTTCGCGGTTTCGGCGGCAATGAGCCTGCCGAAGTCGGCGGGCGATCCCGCAAGCACCATGCCGCCGAGCGCGAAAAGCCGTGACCTGATCTGCAAATCGACGAGAGCGGCATTGATCTCCTTATTGAGCCGATCGATGATCGAAACGGGTGTGTTCTTCGGTGCGCCGACCCCGTACCACACGCTCGCCTCATAGCCTGGGATGAATTCGCTGAGACTCGGGATGTCCGGGAAAATTTCCGAACGCGTCGTGGTCGTGACGGCCAATGCGCGCAATGCGCCGGCCTTGATATGCGGAATTGACGCCGATATGGGGTTAAATGTCACCTGAACTCGTCCCGCCATGAGGTCGGTCAGCGCAGGCGTCTCGCCGCGATAAGGGACGTGGACCATATTGACGCCAGTCATCATTTTGAACAATTCGCCGGCGACATGACCTGCAGTGCCTTTACCGGACGACGCAAAATTGATCTTGCCAGGATTAGCCTTGGCGTAGGCGATGAACTCCGGAACCGTCGTCGCTGGTAATGACGGATTGACCTCCATGACAAGGGGGACCCGGATGAAGCTCGCGACCGGCGCAATGTCGCGGATGAAATCGAAGCTGAGGTTTTTGTAGAACGACGCGTTGATTGCGGCCACCGGACCAACATAGGTCAGGGTGTATCCATCCGGCGGCGCTCGCACCACGATTTCGGTGGCGATGTTACCGCCGGCGCCGGGCTTGTTCTCAACGACGACCTGCTGTCCCAGCCGCTCCGATAGCCATTGAGCCATGAGCCGCGCGACGATGTCGAACTCCGCCACCGGGAGGGAAGCCGACGATCAAATGGATCGGCCGCGTGGGATAGTTCTCTGCCCTTGCGATCCCAGACAAGACCGAAGGTGCGGCAGCTCCCACTGCCAGATACAGGAATACTCTGCGAGGCAGGTTCAAATCGTCCCTCCCATGTCGTCGTTCAGGCGAGCTGTGCCCGCCCATCTTCTAATGGTCTGATTACTAACATTCGCATCCCGGTTCGGCAGGCTATCTTGCGAATGTTAAATCCGCTCCACTAGCTCGGCACTGACCGACCATACATTGGGCCATTCGCGACCGAAATGCGATGTCCGCTGCATGTCCGTTTTACAGAGACTTGGATCGAAGTAGGCTGCGACCGGCTCGATGAGGTGACAGCGGGCGAGCGCCCAAAAGCATCGCGTGCGCCCGGGTTCGTCGTGGCCGCTAACTACGACTGCGTCCGTACGAGTGATTGCTGTTCACTCGCAACAATGTGGGCGCGATGACAGAGGAGGCGTTCAAATGTATCGGGGTACCAAGGACATCATGCTGCCGACGACGATTACCGGCTCGCTGCCGCGGCCGAGCTGGTACACGGAGAATCTCGGCACGCGGCATTTTCTCGAGGCGATGGTGACGCGCCGCTTCCGTGAGCAATACGAGGATGCACTGAGCTGCTATCTGCGCGACCAGGAACTCGCTGGCCTCGACATCGTCACCGACGGCGACTGCCGATTCGATGATGATGTCGGCGGTCAAAGCTGGACCGCCTATCCGCCGAACCATATGAGCGGGCTGGACATAGCGCATCCCGAGGCGACGCCCGCCGGACGAGGCGGCGTCAGCTTTCCACGCGGTCATATTTTGCACGACTATCTCGAGTCGCGCGTGATGCCCGTCATCATCGGAAGGATCGGACGTGGCAATCTCCAATACACTGCGATGTGGAAAGCGGCGCAACGGTTCACCAAACGGCCGGTCAAGTTTGGCGCCGTATCGGCGGAGATCGTCGCGTTTGCGCTGCAGGACCGTCACTACAAGAGCGTGCCCGAGCGGATGTTCGCCATCGCGGACGCCTTCAACGAGGAATACCACGAGCTCGCTGACGCGGGCTGTCCGGTGATTCAGATTGAGGAACCGCAGATCCACCTGATCGCCGTGCGCAAAATCCAGGACGAGGTGATCACGCCGCAATTGATGGTCGAGGTGTTCAATCGCACAGTGAAAGGTTTGCGCGACAAGACGGAGGTGTGGGCTCATTCCTGCTGGGGTAACCCCTCACAACAGCGCATGTTCGCCCAGGTGCAGAGCTACAAGCCCGCGCTGGCAATCTACAACACGGTCGATGCCGACGTGATTACTTTCGAATCATCGAGTTCCGGCGGCATCGATCTGGAGGCGATCGGCCAGGCCATCACCGGGAAAAAAATTGCCATCGGCGTCATCGACCACCACGTCCTGCAGGTGGAAACCCCCGATCAGGTGGCAGCGCAAATCCGCGCCGCCCTCAAATACATTCCGCCCGAACGGCTCGTGATCTCAACCGATTGCGGCATGGGGCGCGAAGGCATGAGCCGTCGTCACGCTTTTTACAAGATGGTATCGCTGGTGCTCGGCACCAACATGGTGCGCAAGGAGCTTGGTTTTCCGCAAGCCGAATGCCTCGCCGCCGACGGCCGCTACTCGCTGGTAGCGCCGGCGAAGTGAGGAAATTGCGGATTTCGGAGATGGCCTTGCTGGCAGCGAGGCATTGCGTCAGTCGTGCCCGCGTTCGAGCAGTGGCGCGATGTTGGGACGACGCCCCGGCCAGCTTCCATCGCGGGCAGCGTTGCAGCGCGTCGGAGCATCCTATTGGTCGACATGGCGATGCTGATAGACACGCCATACTGCCAACCATAAACTCAATTTCGGGCTGATCGGGGCAATCGCCATGGCCCAACGCGCAGGTCGAACCGAGGGCGCATTTTTTTTGCGCTCCTTGGTTGATTGAAGCTGCAAAAAAAGCGCCGGGAGGAAATGATGATGAGTCGCAAATTCAGCCGCCGTACGCTTGTCCGGGGTACCGTTGCCGCCGGTGCGACCGCTGCACTGGGGCGCTTCCCTGCACCAGCGATCGCGCAATCGTCATCGATCAAGGTCGGACTTCTCACGGTCAAGACCGGCCCGCTGGCGCAGGGCGGCATCCAGATGGAACAGGGCGTGCTGGCGTTCCTGAAGGACAACAACAACACCATTGGCGGCCGCACGGTCGAATTGTTCTCCGCCGATACCGGCGGCAATCCGGCCGGCGCGAAGACCAAGGCTCAGGAACTGGTCGAGCGCGACAAAGTTGACGTCATCTTTGGTCCACTCGCGGCCTTCGAACTCTACGCCATCAACGATTATGTCCGTGAACAGAAGATGCCGACGCTCAGCGTTGCCGCCGCCGACGATCTCACGCAGCGCCATGCCAATCCCTATTTGTTGCGGTCGGACGCGACCGCATCGCAGATCATGCACGTCATCGGTCACTACGCGGCGACCGAGATGAAGCTCAAGCGCGTTGTGACCGCGACAGAGGATCTCGCTTACGGTTATGAGGAGATCGGCGGTTTCCATGCAGCGTTCCAGTCGGACGGCGGCTGCGTTGTCAAGAAGCTTTGGCCGCCGCTGGTGACCCCCGACTACACACCTTATGTAGCGCAGATTGTCGATTGCGACGGCGTCTGTCAGGGCTTCGCCGGCTCCAATCCATTGCGCTTCATGAAGGCCTACGCGGGCGCTGGCCTTACCTACCCGGTGGTGACGGGAATGACCGGGGGCGACGACGCCTTGCTCAGGAGCTTCGGCGCGGAGGCCCTCGGCCTCGTCAGCGCGACGCCGTATACGGTCGACCTCGAGACTGACGGCAACAAGCGCTTCGTGGAAAGCATGCTGAAGAACCACAACGTCATACCGGGACTTTACTCCGCGACGCTTTACATCAACTGCCAGGTCGTCGATGCCGGCTTAAGGACGCTCGGCGGCGATCTCAGCGACAAGGGCAAGTTCATGGCGACGCTGAAGGCGGTCAGTCTCGCCGACACGCCGCGTGGGCCGCTCAAATACGACCATCTCAACAACGCCGTGGGGAACGTTTACGTGCGGCGCCTGGGCAAGGAGGGCGCCAAATACGGGCTGACACTCTGGAATAAGACGATAAAAACCTACGAGAACGTCAGTCAGTTCTGGACCTGGCCGGAAAGCGAGTTCCTCGCCCACCCGGTCTATACCCGCGACTATCCGCCGTTGACGAAATGCTGAGTTGCGGGGACTGAATATTCTTCGCGCGATTTCAGCTAACGCATCGCTCCACCGGCGCAGCCAGACTGCAGCCGAATTTGAATTATGCGCCCGCTATGCCGCCTTCGCCCAGAGCTGCGCGGAGGCGTGGCGGGCGCCTTCGGCAAGCGATTGCAGTTTGAGCCAGACGATCTTGCTGTCGACCTGAACGCGGCCCGCAAAGGTGCCGAAGCCGCAATCGACGCCGGCAATGACGTTTTCGCGCCCGACCACATTGGCAAAATTCAGGATGCGGTCGGCGACGACCTCCGGATGCTCCACGGTGTTCACTGTCGAATCGATGACGCCGGGGATGATCACCTTGCCGGCGGGCAGTTTGACCTCGCGCCAGATTTTCCATTCGTGCTCGTGCCGCGCATTGGCGGCGGGGAACGACACCGCCATCGGCTTTGCGCTGAGCACGATGTCGATGATGTCGATGAGCGGCACGTCGGTGTGATGCGGCGCCACGGTCGAGCCCCAGCACACATGCATGCGCATGCGGTCGGCTGGAATATCGGCGACCGCGTGATTGAGCGCCGCGACATTCACCGCGATGATCTTGCGGAAATCGGCGAGCGTCTTGTCGAGATAGACGGTGTGGCGAAGCATCGCGAGGTCCGGACAATCGAGCTGCAGGATGAAGCCGGCGTCGACGATCGCCTTGTATTCGCGGCTCATCACATCGGCGAGGGCATACACGTAAGCTTCTTCGGTTTTGTAGTACTTGTTCTTGAGATAGCGCGCGATCTGGCCGGGCGACGGAGAGGTCATGAACAATTCGGCGGCGTTCGCACCCTTCATCGCGTTCTTGGACATGTCGATGTCGGCTTGCGCGGCGGCCCAATCTTTCCAGGTCACCTCGCCGGTGCAGGACGGCCGGTACTGGAACGGCGAGGCGAAATGCGTCAGCAGTTGCGCGAGTTCCGGGAATTCCGCATCGCCAGTGCCAAGCGGCGCCGTGCTTTCGCCGGCAAAGCCCGTGAGCCGATCGAGCACATGCACGGTATAGTCGGTGCGGCCCTGTTCGCCGTCATTGATGATGTCGATGCCGCATTCGATCTGCTTTTGCACCACATGCGCAATCGCCTCGCGGACCGCGGCATTAAGTTCGGCCTTGCGCGCCCCAGGATGCTTTTGTTCGGCGAGCAGAAGCTCGACCACCTTGGCGGTGCGCGGCAGGCTACCGGTATGCGTGGTTAGAATCCGGTCGGTGCTGCGTTTCATATTGTTTCAATCCGGAGTCCGGCCCCTCACGGCGTTCGCGAATGCTTCGTAGGCAATATGTCCATCAGGATCGGTCGGCAGCTCGTCGCGCAGCGCCGCCTTTAGCTGTTCGATCTGGGACGGCGACATCTTGCGGACCGCTATACCGGCTGGTCCCTCTGGTACACTGTACGACTGCCAGAAATCGTTGAAGTCGGCGTAACCGATCGAGATGCGGATCACGCGCGTATCGATCGACTGCAGCCCCGCCTTCTCCCATACCGCCCGCATATTGTCCCGCCGCGACACCTCGGTGCCCGGAACTGAAACGGCAACGCCGAGCGACTTGAGCGCGCGATACATCGGTTCGACCGGAAGGCCTCCGCCGGGCAGATCCCACATATAGGTGGCAACCCAACCGCCCGGCCGTACGACCCGCGCCATTTCTGTCGCTGCCTTGACCGGGTCTGGCACGAAGCTGATCGCAAGCGCCATGGCCGCTGCGTCGAAGCTGTGATCCGGATATGGCAAGGATTGCGCGTCGCCGATGCGAAATTCCGCCAATTTGGCGCCGGGTCGCGTGCGCGCGTAATTAAGCTGACCTTCGGAAGGATCGATGGCGCTCACCGCACTCGGGGCGCAGCGCGCAATCAGAACCTCGGTAAAGGCGCCATTGCCGCACCCGACGTCTATCCAGCGAAGGCCGCTCGGCACAGCGAGCCAATCAAGAAATACCTCACCCACGATGCGGCTCCAACGGCCCATCCGCCTTTCGTAGGCTTTGCCATCACTGAAAAGATTTTCGACTTCGCTCATGTCAAATGCCTTCGCGCCGTAGGCTCGATTGTCCGCGCGACCCCGAAGCTCGCTCGTGTCGCGAGCGGTCAAGAAGCTGCCGCTCCACCAATCAGACCAATGAAATTCCCGCCGGCCCATGCAAGCCCCGCTCAGAAAGCACGATCGTACCGGTAATGCTGACGTTCTGATAGGGCCCGCGATGGCATGGCGCGAACAACTGAGCTTGACCGGCCACGTCGCACGCGGGTCAAAGGCGATCTTCAGCTCGATGTGAGAACGACCTGTTTGCACGCCAACTCAATCCCCTTGACAGGCAACCAAAAAGTTGCATATTGTCAATATGGATCTCGTCTTCAAAGCATTGGCCGACGCGAGCCGCAGGGAACTTCTCGACCGCTTGCGCGCAGACAACGGCCAAACGCTCAACCAGCTGTGCGAGCGGCTTGCCATGACTCGGCAGGCGGTGAGCAAGCACCTGACGATCCTTGAGGAGGCCAATTTGGTCGCGACGGTCAAACGCGGCCGCGAGAAGTTTCACTACCTAAATCCGGTACCGATCCACGAGATCGGTGAGCGCTGGATAGGCAAATTCGAGCGCGCGCGCCTGCAGGCGCTGAGCGACATGAAAAAGGCACTGGAGGTGCGTGATGACTAAGCCAGATTTCGTGTACGTGACCTATATCGCGTCAACGCCTGACAAAGTGTTCAAGGCTCTGACCGATACCGAAGCGACCGCGCGGTTCTGGTTCGGAAATGCCGTTATCTCCGACTGGAAAATTGGTGCGCCGGTGACGTTCCACAGGAATGGCGAACTCATCGTCAAGGGAGAAGTGCTGGAATACGATCCGCCCCGCCGGCTGTCCTATACGTTTCATTCTCAGCACGACGGTCTCCACACCGAGCGGCCGTCGCGCGTGGTGCTGGAAATCGAACAGCAGAAGGACCAGGTCAAACTGACTGTAACCCACGACGACTTTGCGCCTGACAGCAAAGTGTTCGAGAAGATCAGCAGCGGCTGGCCACTCGTATTGTCGAGCCTCAAGAGCTATCTGGAAACGGATCGAGTTCTTGCGCGCGCCCTGGTACGAAAAGGAGGCGCCGGCCGCATAGAAGCATACGCGCACGTATGTCCGGGCCAAATGAAAATCTGTCCGGGTTTGTTCAAAACCGGTATTCGACCAACGGCCGCACCACTTCTGTTCTTCCGACAGCAACGGACATTCCTCAGCGCGAGTCCCGCTTCCGCTGCGTGCCAATGCCCTACATCGAGGGTGCTTCAGCGGCGAGCTTTGAGAACTCCTCCGGAGAGTACGCTCGTACCGTGGTGGTCCGCGCATTTCCCGAGGCCGAAAGGGCTGAAGCAAATTTCAGCATTGCTTCGCCGTTCGGCATTTCCAGTGTGGCAACAACGTCATAATCGCCTGTCGTCACATACGCGCTAAGCAACCGGCCTCCTAATTTCTCGGCCATTGCCTTAGAGGCCTGATGACGCTTGGTGCTGTCCTTTACGGTTTTGGCACCTTGGTCAGTCCAATGCAGAAAGCAAATGAATGTCGGCATGATCTCCTCCCTGCTTCTCACACGGACTTACCCACACGGTGGGTGTTCCTTAATCAACTATATTCTCTTTATGCCTTTGTGACAACGCAGAGTCCGACTAGTAGTCCGATTCTGACATTCGTAAGCCGGTTCGGCAGACTGTCTTGCGAATGTTGGAATCAAAGTACTACTAGAAAATATGAGTGTTGTGGAGCCGTGGATTTGACATTTGCTTCGCCGATTTGCGGCCGGGTGGGTAGCGAATGTCAAATCCGCTCCACGAGATGCTTTAACATATGTTATCTTGTGTGAGCTACGTCCAGAGAGTGCGTCAAGCCGCTGCTTTGCCGACCTCGTAACCGCCGTGAGTCATATGAATTCTTTGGCCTTATCTCAGCCAGCGAGAGCGGCCGGCGCACGATGCAACAATGAAGGCGAAGAAGGACGACGGACAGATCCATGGTCGCCTATGACGCGTTTATCTCTTACAGCCATGCGAAGGATAAGCCGATTGCCGCCGCTTTGCAGTCGACGATCCAGAAGCTCGGCAAGCCTTGGTACCGACGGCGGGCACTTCGTCTTTTTCGGGACGATTCCAGCCTGACTGCCACGCCGCATCTGTGGCCGACCATAGAGCAGGCGCTGGAGCAATCGCGTTTCTTTCTGCTGCTGGCTTCGCCCGAAGCTGCAGCGTCGAAATGGGTGCAACGGGAAGTCGCCTATTGGCTCAAACATCGTTCAATCGACACATTCCTGATCGGGCTGACTGACGGCGAACTTGCCTGGGATGAGGCCGGCGGAGATTTCGTTGCGGGTAGCACCGCGCCGTTGCCGACAGTGCTGGCAAAGCAGTTTCCCAGCGAGCCAAAATGGGTCGACCTCCGGCCCTACCGCGACAGTGCTGACAAGCGCGATGCCAAGTTTACGGAATTCGCTGCCGACTTCGCCGCCGCAATCCGCGGCGTGCCAAAGGAGGATTTGCTTTCACAAGAGGTTCGTCAGCAGCGCCGCGCCTTGACCTTGGCCTGGAGTGCTGCAGCGTCGCTGCTCGTTCTCGCGGCTGCAGCGACTGTCGCCGGGATTGTCGCTTACCGCGCCCAGCAAGAGGCCGTCGCCGAGCGTAATCGGGCCGAACAAACGCTGGCAGCCGCGACCGACACCGCGAACAGCCTCGTCATGGACCTCGCGCACCGCTTTCGCGATGCGATCGGTGTTCCCGCATCCCTGGTAAAGGACATTCTCGACCGGGCGCGCGCGCTACAGGACCAGCTCATCGCGTCCGGAGAAGTCGACTCCGGACCTTAAACTAAGCCGCGCGGCGGCGCTCAACGAGACGGTCGATACGCTGCTGTCTATTGGCGATAGCGACGGCGCGCTCGCTGCCGCCGAACAGGGCCGGCAAATCATTGCGGGTCTGCTCGCGCTACAACCCGGCGAAACGAAGTTGCAGCGCAATCTTTCTGTATCGTACGCGAAGCTTGGCGACGTGCACGCGGCGCAAGGTGACCTCGCGGAAGCGCTGAAGTCCTACCAGGACAGTCTTGCTCTCGCCGAGCGCTTGGCGCAATCCGATCCCCGCGATGCCACGTGGCAATACGAACTCGGGGTCAGCAACGAACGCGTCGGCAATGTGATGATGGAGCGGGGCGACTTGGAAGGGGCGCTGAAATCATACCGCGCCAAACAGGAGATCATTGCCCGGCTGAACCAATCCGATCCCGGCAACATTGACTGGCAGCGCGATCTCTCGGTGGCGGACGACAAGATCGGCAACGTGCTGTTCCTTCAGGGCGACCTTGCCGGCGCATTTAAATCCTATAGCGATGACCTTGCCATTGCGGAGCGCGTCGCGCAGTCCGATCCCGGCAACGCTGTTTGGCAACGCGATCTGTCGGTCGCCTACGAGAAGGTCGGTTACGTGCAGCAGGCACAGAACGATCCGGCCGAGGCGATGAGGTCGTACCGGCAAAGCTTGGCCATCAGACAGCGCCTGGTGCAATCGGATCCCGGCAATTCCGACTGGCAGCGCGATCTCTCAGTAGCTTTGAACAAGATCGGCGACGTCCAGGCGGCACAAGACGACTATGCTGGCGCGGTCAAGTCCTACCAAGACAGCCTCGCCATCAGAAAGCGTCTGGCGGCATCCGACCCGGACAATTCCGACTGGCAGCGCGACGTCTCAGTGTCACTGACCAGAATCGGCGACATGCAGGTGAAGCAGGACGATCTGGCTGGTGCGGTCAAATCCTACCGGGACAGCCTTGCCATCATAGACCGACTGGCCCAAGCCGATCCCAGCAACGCGGCCTGGCAGCGCGATCTCGCGATCGGCGACGAACGGCTCGGCGACACCTATGAGTCGGACGATCAGACCGCGGAGGCGAAAGCAGCGTTCGAGCGGGCGCTTGCCATCTACACAGGGCTTTTGGCGCTACATCCTGACAACACATCGATTCTTGCGAACTCGACCGTTCCGCTCATCCGCCTCGGTCAGCTCAACGGCGAACAGGGTCTGCCGTATTTTCAGCGCGCGCTGCAAATCCTGAAACAGCTCGATGAGGCCGGACGGCTTGAGCCAAGGCGAAAACCGGGGATCGCGTGGCTGACGCAGCAAATCGCGGCGCTATCCAAAGCGAACTGATTTGCCGTCTCGCGCCAATATCGCGGCGATCCGCAAATGGGTGGCGCGACGGAAGCTGCATCGTCACGCAGCCAAATTCCGCCCTATCAGCAGCAGCCGATGGCGCAGGTGAAAAGATGCGGATCGCTCAATGAAACTGTAAATCCCGTCGCACCGGGACCCGCCGCCGCCTCCAGTGCCTCATCGGAAACATCGCAGGTGAGAATGTCTTCGTTGGTCTGATCGAGATCGCATCTGTTCGTGTCGTCGCAATTCACGACAATGCCCTTTCCCAAAGTTAGCACGACCCTGCGGCGACCTTAAACGAGCGTACTCCGCTCTGCAACGAGGACTAAAGGTTCGCAATCGCGACTCCGCAAGTGTGTCGCGAACGAAATCGCGACCGAACGCAATGAAACCGGGCAGGCACTCTCCAAGGGCCGCGACTTCGACGCTATTGGGTAACAGTCAGCGGCGTCCACATTCCGGCGGCATAGTGGCCCGGCACATTGCAGATCAGCAGGTAGGAACCGGGTTTGAGATCGAGCGTGATCGTCTTCTCAGCGTTCGGCTCCATCCCATTCGTCTCACCCAGCATCTTGACCTGCTTTTCCGGAATCTGGCCGGTATTGTAGTCATATGGCAGCGGCGTATTTGGATTCTCGACCGCCACGACGATCATCTCGTGCACGATGCTGCGCGACAGGTTGGTGACGTCGAAAGTGACCTGGCCAGCTTTGACCGACGTGACGTTCGTACGGACAGACATGCCGCCCATCATGCCGTGGCCCATCATGCCATAGCCTGGACCATACCCCATCATTCCATAGCCCCCGCCATAGCCAGGACCCATCATGCCATAGCCCTGGCCATAGCCAGGACCCATCATATTGTTGCCAGGACCATAGCCCGCGGTAGGCCCGCCGCCCGGACCAAACAAAGCGGTCATATCAATCAGAAAGACTTTCACAGTCGGTTGATCAGCTGCGCCAGCGGGCACCATGAGCATGAGCGAAAGTGCCAACGCGACTAACGCCTCGCGTACCGAGTGATGCATGGCGAAGACTCCTAAATCGGATCGCCCGTGTGGCCTTTTTACGCGCGGGCTTCACCCGTTACTTTGATCTAACGCAAATTGGGACCAGCGCGACCTTCCCGTGGGATTCAGCGCAAGCGATATGCTGCGTGACAAGCGACACAGGCGGTCGTGACTTCGTGCAGCGCGGCATTCACCTCGCGCATAGAGTCGAAGGTCTGGGCGACTGACGCGTTTTGGAGAACAAGCGCCAGCCGGCTTGCCGCATGATGCATACTGGTTCCGGCATTCTGCATCGGCTGGGGAAAGTTTGGCGCCATTTCGGCGGCGTGATGGAGTGGTAGCGAGCTCATTCCGAGGCGTTCCTCCAGTAGCTTGCTGGCCACATCGAAGTTGGCATCGGCGATGTCACCCATGACCGTGCTCAGTGTCGCCAAGTGATCTCGCATGCTGGCCAGCATGTGCTCCCGCATCGGAACCGGTAGCGACACAAGCAGGCGAGGATCGTCCGAGGCTTCCCGGACAGGGGAAGGAACCTCGGCCCCCATTCCATGCATGGGCTGATGGTCCGAGATCGCGGGTGGGGGACTGATCGTGCATCGTCTGGCCCATCGGCGAAGTCGCCACGGCCCCGGCCTGCGCCGACTGGGCGTGAACGGTCCGGGTCGCGATTGCGATCGGAACCACGGCAATAGTCGCGATAGCGGCGAACCCAATCAAAAGAACGGATTTCATTAAACCCCTGTGGGTAGAAATCGATCTGCCATCACGCTATCGGAAACCAAGGCGTATGGCATATGATTAGGATCATATGGCTGGCATATAACTCTTGACCGCAACAGATTGGATTTCAGCACCCGTTCGCGCCAGCGCAATCGAGCGAAGGCTCGCGCCCGGCCAAGCCCTGTTTCATTCTGGCAGTAGGACTGTCGGTCTATATCAAGTCCTCACCGGCACGGTCAGACTTGTGCGAACCGATCGAAGCGGACGGGAAGCCGTCATACAGGCGGCTTCTGCCGGTGACATTTTGGCGGAAGCCTCATTGTTCTCGTCGACCTACCACTGCGATGCGATTGCAACAACGGCCGCAATTGTTCGACTCTACCCAAAAGCCATTCTGTTAGCTGAGCTACGGCGCGATTCGAAGATTACGCTAGCCTTTGCGGCGATGCTCGCGCACCAAATCATGACACTGCGCACGCGTCTCGAAAGGCGAAATATCCATTCCGCGCGCGACCGGGTCAAACATTTCCTCGCCGTCAATGTCGGAGCCGACGGGCGAACCGTCGCGTTGTCTGGAACGCTCAAGGAACTCGCGGCCGATCTCGGGCTAACACACGAAGTACTCTACCGCACCCTCGCCCGAATGGAGACGGAGGGCGAAATCACGCGGAGCAGAGGCACGATCCGAGTCCGGCGGCTAATCTGATCCAAATTGACCAATCCGAGAGCGAGCCAGCCGACAGCTCTCGCGGGGACTAATCGTGGTGGCCGTGGTCAGTCTTTGTGCCCGACGCCATGTCGTCGTCGGGCGGCGCCTTGGCGACGATGGATTTGTATTGCTCGGGAGACAACTCCGGCAATTTACGAAGGAAGGCAACCATGCTCCATATTGTCGGATCGTCATGACTGCTGCCCCAGGCCGGCATCGCACTCATTTTGATGCCATGCTTGATCACCCAAAACGCGGTTCTTGGATCAATTCGGCTTTGCGATAGGTTCGGCGGTTGCGGGTACATGCCAACACGAACCTCGGAGTCTTCAATGCCGGGTGCAAGGTGGCACTCGGTACACATTGCGGCATACTGACCAGCCCCTTTAAGGATGAGTTCCTCGTCGTCGAGATTTGGCACGCTGAGCTGCGCCGAGCGAAATTCAATGGAACGATCGCGCAAGGTCTGCAGCGCCGCAAAAACAAATCTGCTGTGATGGTCATCTGCGCCGATGTTGTAGATGCCGGAATATACAAAAATCCCGAGGCCTGCGGCTATGACCGCAACGACAACCGTCAAGCTGATACCGTGACGCTTGATTTGTTCTTTCACCACAGCCCCTTCGCTTATGGACAGTTTCATAGGCGAATCGCATTTGTTGGCGCGTCGAGCGACGCTCGCCTCAGCATATAACCTTGCCGCAGGTGCTTGCCGCGTCGACGATCGCCTGCAGCCGGTAGCGCCCTGGGTAGCCGAGGATTGCGACGCCGCCAACAATAAAGGAAGGCGTGGCAGCGAGCCCGAGTGTATTGCCGAGAGTGACGAGATTCTTCATTGTTTGCGTAATCTCATCGCTGTCCGCAACTGCCGTAAGAGTATGTTCGTCAAAGCCGAGCTCGTGTGCGACTTCGAGGGCGCGCAGGCCGTCGGTCGTGCCGCGCTGCGAATAGATCTTGCGATGGAAGGCGTAGAACTGCTCGGGGGTGCCGAGCTTGGCGATGGCAAGTTCGACGCGGCTCGCGGCAATCGAGGCGACGCCGAGCACCGGATAGGGGACAAGCACGAGCTTGAGCTCGGAATCAACATCGACCAGGTCACCGACATCGGTCGACGCGATACGGCAGAACGGGCAGTTGAGATCGTAGAATTCGATCAACGTGGTCTTGCCGTTCGGATTGCCGACCGTCACCACGCCCGGCAGCCGGTCGATCGGTCCGAGAAGCTTGACCCTATGATTTGGGACGTGTTGGCCCTCGTCGCCGACCAGAGGATATTCCGAGACGAGTTGCATTGAGCGATCGCGGCCTTGGGCGTCGGCCTGCGTGAGACCGATGACCAGGAGCGCGGCCGCAGCGAGGACGGAAATTCCGACTTCCGAAAAGCGTTTGATCATCGGCGCTGTCATCCTAGCCTGCCCGGTCGATCTTCGCCGCCCTGCTGGGATCATACCACCATGTGTCCGGGATGCCGCGAAAGTAGCGCGGTTGGGCGGGCGGGCGGCCGAAGACGTCCCAGTAGGCGATCCAGTGCGAGGCCTTGTACCATTGCGGAATCCAGTAGCGGCCGGAGCGGATCACGCGATCGAGCGTGCGACAGGCGGTGACCAGATCGGGCCTCGTCTTGGCATTCACGATCGCATCGATCAACGCATCGATCGCAGGATCGGCGATGCCGGCGAGGTTGTTCGATCCGTTCAGGGCGGCGGCCCGAGAAGAAAAGAACGAGCGTAGCGAATCGCCGGGCGTCGACGAGAAATTGAAGCGGTCGACGGTGATATCGAAATCGAAGCCGTCGCGGCGCACGCGATATTGCACCGGGTCGACAATGCGCAATGTCGCATCGATCCCGAGCGTGGCGAGGTTCTTGATGAACGGCATGTGGTGCGGCTCGAAGACCGGCTCGTCGATCAGGAATTCGATGGTGATGCGCTCGCCGTTCGGCAGCACGCGTTTACCGTCCTTGATCACGCAACCGGCGTCGTTCAGAAGCCGCGAAGCCTTGCGCAATTGGGCGCGGTCCTGGCCGGAACCGTCGGAAACCGGCGGTATGTACGGCTCGCCGAAGACTTCATCGGGAACGTGGCCGCGAAACGGCTCGAGCAGCGCAAGCTCCGCGGCGCTCGGCTTACCCTGCGCCATCATGTCGGAGTTCTGAAACACCGAGATGGTCCGCTGATAGGCGCCGTACATGATCGTCTTGTTGGTCCATTCGAAATCGAAGGCGTCGTCGAGCGCCTCGCGCAGCCGCGGATCGGCGAATTTCTTGCGCCGCGTGTTGATGAACCAACCCTGCGCACCGGACGGCGTATCATCCGGCAAAACATCCTTCTTGACGCGTCCATCCTTGACGGCTGGAAAGTCGTAGCGCGTCGCCCAGGTGCGCGACGTGAACTCTTCGCGGAACAGATAACTTTTTGCCGAAAAGCCTTCGAAGCCGACATCGCGGTCGCGATAGTATTCGAAGCGCAGCACATCGAAATTGCTCTGGCCGCGGGCGACCGGCAGATCGGCTCCCCACCAGTCTTTGACGCGGTCGTATTCGATGTAACGGCCGGGCTCGAAGCGGCCGACTTTGTAGGCTCCCGAACCCAGTGGTACGTCGAGAGTTGATTGATCGAACGGCTTTGTCGCGTAATAGGCGCGGGAGAAGATCGGCAGGCCGGCAACGAACAGCGGAACGTCGCGGGCGCGCTTCGGCGCGAAAGTCGCCGTGACCGTAGCGTCGTCGTCTGCCTTGGCGCCGACGAAATCGCGCAGCGATTGGCTGATGATCGGGTGGCCCTTCTCCTTGAGAATATTGAGCGAGAAGGCGACATCGTGTGCGGTCAGCCGCGAGCCGTCGTGAAACGACGCTTCCGGCCGGATGAAGAATTCGTAGACCAGGCCGTCGGCCGAGCGGCGCACTTTCGCTGCGGCAAGTCCATACATGGCGTCGGGCTCGTCGCCGGAGCGCGCCATCAGCGTGGCGAAGGTGAGTTCCATGCCTTGCGCCGCGTCGCCCTTGAGGATGTAGCTGTTGAGCGAATTGAAGGTGAGAAAGTTCTGATTGAATTGGCGGTCCGGACCGATTTGCGAAAAAATCCCGCCCTTGGGCGCGGCGGGGTCGACGTAACGAAAGTGTTGGAAGTCTGGCGGATAGGCGAGGTCGCCGAATGCGGACATGCCGTGCGATTCGATTGCAGCGTCGGCGTGGGCGGGACGCGCGGCGTCGCGTAAGGATGTCGCTACAAGACCAGCGCTCAGTGAAAGGACGCGTCGGCGTGTCAGACGAGGCATGTCGTTGCAGGGAGTCCTATCCGTCATTCCGGGGCGGCCCGCAGGGCCGAACCCGGAATCCATAGCCACGGTCGGTGCGGTACAGGGCAGGACGGTGGTTATGGATTCCAGATAGCCGTGTCACGGCTTCCGGAATGACGTGTTGAGCGAGCGCGCTCGTCACGATCGCGTCCCCGCCTTGGCGGCTTTGTCGGAGTCCCACCACCAGATCGCGGGGAACGCAGACATGCCGTATTTGGGCAACGGATCAGGGCGGCTGAAGCGGTCCCAGCGCGCGCTACGCACCTTGCCGTAGGTCCACTGCGGGACGACGTAATTGTTCCACAACAGCACGCGGTCGAGCGCCTTGGTGGCGGCAACGAGGTCGGGCCGGCTCTTGGCGAAGATGACATGATCGATCATGGCATCGACCGCCGGGTTTTTGATGCCAATGAGATTGAGTGAGCCCGGCTGATCGGCGGCTTGCGATCCCCAATAGCCGCGCTGTTCGTTGCCGGGCGACAGCGATTCGCCCCATGACGCGGTGATGATGTCGAAATCCCAGCTTCGCAGCCGGTTTTCGTATTGCGCATCGTCGACCGTGCGCACAGTCACCGTGATGCCAAGGCGAGCGAGCGAAGGCTTGTAAAACAGGAACACGCGCTCGAAGCTCGGGTCGTCGGCGAGCAGTTCGACCGCATAGGGTTCGTTCGTTTTGCTGTCGACGAGTTGCTGGTTGCGTACCTCGTATCCCGCGTCCTTCAGGAGCCGGATTGCTTCGCGCAGATTGTCACGCACCTTTCCGGGATTGCCGTTGACCGGGTTGGTGTAGGCTTGCGTGAAAAGTTCGGCGGGCACCTTGTCGCGCACCGTTTCCAGGAGCTCCAGCTCCTTGCCTTCGGGCAATCCGGTCGCCGCCAGCTCCGTGCCTTCGAAATAGCTTGCGATGCGAGTGTACTGTCCAAAGAAAAACTGCTTGTTCATCTCCTCGAAATCGAGCGCGCAATTGAAAGCGCGTCGAACCCGCGGATCCTGAAACTTGGCCCGGCGGATGTTAAAGGCGAAGCCCTGCATCACGCCGCGCGATCTGATGGGAAATTCCTCCAGGATGACGCGCTTGTCTCTGACCGCGGGAAAGTCGTAGGCGGTGGCCCAATTCTTGGCGACGTTTTCCGTGCGCCAGTCAATTTTATCGCCCTTGAACGCCTCGAGCGCGACCGTCGTGTCGCGAAAATATTCAAAGCGGAGCTCGTCAAAATTATTGCGGCCGACGTTGACGTTGAGGTCCTTGCCCCAATATTCCTTGACGCGCTCGTAGACGACGGTGCGGCCGGGCGAGAAATCCTTGATGCGGTAGGCGCTGTTGCCGAGCGGCGCCTCGAGCGTCGTGGCGCCGACGTCGCGTTTTTTGCCGTTCTTGTCGGTGCCCTCCCACCAGTGTTTGGGCAAGACGGTGAGCTCCCCGACGATTTGCGGCAGTTCGCGATTGCCCGGCGAATTGAACGTGAACGTGACCTCGTGTTCGCCGGTCTGCGCTATCTTGACGACGTGGCGGTAGTAGGCGGCGAATTGCGGATTGTTCTTCTTGAAAGCATCAAAGGAAAAGATCACGTCGTCCGGCGTCACCGGCTGGCCGTCGTGCCATTTTGCTTCCGGCCGCAGCCGATAGGACGCCGACGAGAAATCGTCCGGATAACTCACTCCATCGGCGAGCAGCCCGTATCCCGCGGTGACTTCATCGAGCGACGACGACAGCAACGTGTCGTAGATGAGTTCAGTCCCGGCAACGATCGTTCCCTTAAGGCCGGCGACCACCACATTGAAATTGTCGAACGTGCCGAGCGCGATTTGTCGCGCCGAGCCGCCCTTCGGGGCGTTGACGTTGACGTAATCGAAATTCTTGAAGCCAGACGGATATTTCAGATCGCCGAACAGCGAAAGACCATGCCGCCAGTTCTTTTCCTGCGCTTGCGCCGGTGTGATCCAGGGGGGCAGCGGACGCCGCCTTGTGGCGAAGGCCAAGGCCGCGGAACTGAGCAGCGATATTTTGAGCAGAGATCGGCGGTTCACCTGACGCTCCAATGAGGCGCGCGCGGACTTCGGAATCGCGGCGCGCGCGAACTGCGAACGATGCAGGTGATTATGTGCTTTTTGATTGCGGCGCCAGCGTGCCGGCCGGTGCCCGCGACGAATTGGCCTTCACATCCCCGTGGGATGGCCACGGGGAGCAGTCGGAGGCACCGCGCGTTCGGCGAAAGGTTTACTTCTGCGGCGCCGGAGGCGCGGCCGGCGGGGTATTCTGGGCGGTCGGCAGCGGCAGCGGCTTGTCGGAGTTCGAATTAAGGTAAGCGATGATGTTGGCGCGCTGCTTCTCGCTCGGTACGCCGGCGAACGTCATGGCCGTGCCCGGGACGTCGCCCCGCGGGTTGGCAAGCCATGGGTTCAGCGCATCGAAGGTCCAGGTGCCGCCCTTCGCCTTCAAGGCGGCGGAGTAGTTGAAGCCTGCCTCCGATGCGACCGCCCGGCCCACGACACCGTAGAGATCAGGTCCGATCTTGTTGCCTTGGCCTTTGCCCAGGTTATGGCAGGTCAGGCAGACCTTCGCGTCAGACTGGCCCTGCTGAACCGAGGCGCTCGCCAGCAAGGTTTCGATCGGCGCTGCCGCGGGCGCCGCGCCGGGTTTTGCCTCCCCTGGCTGCTCCGCCTTCACGGCGATCTCGTAGCCCGGCTTTGCCGCCACCGGCGGTGTGAAAATCGCGCCGGAGGCAATGTGTACGGCAAGCAGGACCAGGCAGGTTCCCAGCAAAGCGCCGAGAATCTTGTTGAGTTCGAACGAATCCATCGCTGAAGGGCTCCGCAGCGGGAGGGGAGGGCGACGCACAAATAGCCGGTTTGCCGCGCGCCTTGCAACCCGTATAAACACCCAAGCGCGCCGGATTTGAAGCGCCCTCGGGCCGCAATCACTTGCGAACTTCCAAGGCGGGACACGGGTGCTCGTGCTGCGATGGCTGACGTCCTCATTCTGATCCCCGCCCGCATGGCCTCGACCAGACTGCCCGGCAAGCCGCTCGCCGGCATCGCCGGCGAACCTATGATCGTTCACGTCATGCGGCGTGCGCAGGAAGCCGAGCTCGGCCCGGTCGTGGTCGCCACCGATTCGTCCGACATCGCCGCGGCTGTGGAGAAAGCCGGCGGGCGCGCGGTGATGACCGCCCCGGATCACGCATCCGGCTCGGACCGTATTTTCGAAGCGCTTGGCAAGGTCGATCCGCGGCGCGGCGCCGAGATCGTCGTCAACGTGCAGGGCGATCTGCCGACGCTCGAACCCTCCAGCATCGCCGCCGCATTGGCGGCGTTGACCGACCAAGCCGTCGATATCGCGACTCTCGCGGCCGAGATCCGCATCGACGAAGAGCGCGACAATCCCAATGTGGTCAAGGTGGTCGGCACGCCGGTCGCGCCGGGGCGGCTGCGTGCACTCTATTTCACGCGCGCCACGGCACCCTACGGCGAAGGCCCGCTCTATCATCACATCGGCCTCTATGCGTTTCGTCGCAAAGCCCTCGAGCGCTTCATCGCGCTGCCGCCGTCGCCGCTGGAACAGCGCGAGAAGCTCGAGCAATTGCGCGCCCTCGAAGCGGGCATGAGGATCGATGTCGCCATCATCGACACGGTGCCGCTCGGCGTCGATACGCCGGAGGATTTGGCGCGGGCGCGGGCCATGCTATCGGATCGCTCATGAGCAAGCGCAAGAAAATCGCGTTCCAGGGCGAGCCTGGAGCCAACTCGCACATCGCCTGCAACGAGGCTTACCCGACCTATGAGCCGCTGCCGTGCGCGACATTCGAGGACGCCTTCGCTGCCGTCCGCAGCGGCGCGGCGACGCTCGGGATGATCCCGATCGACAATTCGCTGGCGGGACGGGTGGCGGATATCCATCACCTGATGCCGGAGTCCGGTCTGAATATCGTGGCCGAGTGGTTTCTGCCGGTCCAGCACCAGTTGATGGCGCCCGACGGCGCGACGCTGAAGACGATCAAGACGATCGAGAGCCACGTCCACGCGCTCGGCCAGTGCCGCAAGATCATCCGCGATCTCAAGGTCGCGGCGGTCGTCGCCGCCGACACCGCCGGTGCCGCACGTGAAGTCTCGGAAGCGGGCGACATCACGCGCGCGGCGCTGGCGACGACGCTGGCCGCCAAGATCTACGGCTTGCGCATCCTCAAAAAGAACGTTGCCGACGCCAAGCACAATACCACCCGGTTCGTGGTGCTTGCCCGCAAGCCGAAATGGGCGGGCCGTTCGGAACGCCTCGTGGTGACGACGTTTATCTTCCAGGTGCGCAACATTCCGGCGGCGCTCTACAAGGCGCTGGGCGGTTTCGCCACCAATGGCATCAACATGACCAAGCTCGAAAGCTACATGGTCGGAGGCAATTTTGCGGCCACCCAGTTCTATGCCGACGTCCAGGGCCATCCGAAGGACCGCGCGCTTGAGCTTGCGCTCGAGGAGCTGGCGTTCGTCTCGCAGCCGAAATCGTTAAAAATTCTGGGGGTTTACCCTGGACACAAGTTTCGAGAAACGATCAGATAGGGGACGCTGGCGGTCATCTCTGAAGTGGGATGACACGACAATCGGGCTCGGTCCAACGAGGAGCGCCCTGTGAACGACAACGATAAGAAAGCCTCGGAACAAAAGACGTCGGAGAGGAAAGTCTCGCGAACGCTGCATTTGAGGTTCACCCTGCCGGGCGCGGATGCAGGTCAGCTTGCCGCGATGGTCAAGGCCTCGGCGCCGTTCTATCAGATGTTCGGCAAGGCCGAGGTCAGGCTGCTGCAGAACGTCGATGATCCCGCCAAATACATTCAAGAGATCGAATACGAGGCGCGCGAAGACTGGGAGCTCAGCCGGCAAAGAATTGCCAGCGACGCGAGAATGCAGGTCTATCTGCAAACCTGGCGGTCGATGTTTCCGGGCGGCCTCGAGATCGACGTCTTTCAGGAAGTGTAGCTTCCTACTTCGCCGCGCGTCCCCGCGAAGGCGGGGGACCAGATCAAATCGTCTGATTGTATTCGCCGACTTCCTCGTGGGTACGCAGCACGGTGTCGATGGCCTTGAACATGTCGCGCATGCGCGACTCCGACACCGGGCTTTCGACGACCACGACGAGTTCGGGCTTGTTGGACGAGGCGCGCACCAGGCCCCACGTGCCGTCCTCGACGGTGACACGGACACCGTTGACGGTCACGAGATCGCGGATCGCCTGGCCGGCGACCTTGCCGCCCTTTTTCTGCTCGTCCTGAAAATGTTTCACCACCTCGTCGACCACGCCATATTTCGTCTCATCGGCGCAGTGCGGCGACATGGTGGGTGACGACCAGGTTTTCGGCAGGGCGTTCTTGAGGTCGGCCATGCTCTTCCCGGGATTGCGATCGAGCATGTCGCAGACGGCGAGCGCGAAGATCAAGCCGTCGTCGTAGCCGCGGCCTAGCGGCTTGTTGAAAAAGAAGTGGCCCGACTTCTCGAAGCCGGCGACGGCGCCGATCTCGTTGACCCGGCGCTTCATGTAGGAATGGCCGGTCTTCCAGTAATCGGTCTTGGCGCCGTTCTTGATCAAAGCGGGGTCGGTCATGAACAGACCGGTCGACTTCACGTCGGCGACGAACAGCGCGTTCTTGTGGTTCGCCGAAATATCGCGCGCGAGCATCACGCCGACCTTGTCGGCGAAAATCTCGTCGCCCTCGTCGTCGACCACGCCGCAGCGGTCGCCGTCGCCGTCGAAGCCGAGACCGACATCGGCCTTGTGGGCCAGCACGGCGTCGCGCATGGCGTGCAGCATCTTCATGTCTTCGGTATTCGGATTGTAGTTCGGAAACGTGTGGTCGAGCTCGCAATCGAGCCGGACGACTTCGCAGCCGACCGCTTCCAGGACTTGCGGCGCAAACGCGCCGGCGGTGCCGTTGCCGCACGCGCACACCACTTTCAGATGCCGCTTGAGCTTCGGCCTGTTGGTGAGATCTGCGATATAGCGTGCCGGGAAATTCTCGACGAAGTCGTAGGCGCCCCCGGCTTTCATCTTGAAGCGGCCGTTGAGCACGATGTCTTTCAGCCTCGTCATCTCATCGGGGCCGAAGGTGAGTGGACGGTTGGCGCCCATCTTCACGCCGGTCCAGCCGTTGTCGTTGTGCGAGGCGGTGACCATGGCGACGCAAGGCACGTCGAGCTCGAACTGCGCGAAATAGGCCATCGGCGTCACGGCAAGCCCGATGTCATAGACCTTGCAGCCGGCGGCGAGCAGACCGTTCACGAGCGCCATCTTGATCGAGGCCGAGTAAGACCGGAAATCGTGGCCGGTGACAATTTCCGGCTTCACGCCGAGTTCGGCAATCAGCGTGCCGAGGCCGAGGCCGAGCGCTTCGACACCCATCAGGTTGATCTCACTGCCGAACAGCCAGCGCGCGTCATATTCGCGAAAGCCGGTGGCTTTCACCATCGGCTCGGATTCATAGGCATAGGTATTCGGCTTGAGCGAAGGTTTCGGCTTGGGGAACATGGAGATGTCGATCCGGTTGGGAGGCCCGGCAGCAATAGCCTAAACAACGCGAAACCGAAATGGTTGCTTTTCTACTGTTCCAGCACCAGACGCCCATTGCTGTATTCAAAACGTCGCAATCGCGACAAAAATGACAGGCCGAGCAGATTATCGCTCAGCGCGCCGTCCGGCAGCACCATGGCGGCGACGTTGCGCACCGTCAGGTCGCCCACTTCGACACGGTCGAGTTGGGTCGGCGCGGCCCGGACGATGCCGTTCGCCGTCTTGACCACGGCCGTAAATTCGCGCTCAGCCGGGTGGATGCCGAGCATCGCCGCGTCGCTCGCCGTGAGTGCGACCACCGATGCGCCGGTATCGACCATGAATTCCATCCGCCGTCCGTCGACGTGACCCTCGACCTGGAAATGTCCGTTGCGGTCATGCGACACGACCACTGAGCGTGAATTCGATGGCGTGGCTGCGGCGGGAGTCGCTGAACGCTGGGCCATCATCGCTGCTGCCGGGCGGCCATCGTTCATCGACGTGAAGTAGTGGGGAACGCTGAGGCCGGCGGCGATCGCGAGCGCGGCAAAGATCATCACAGGGCGCATCGGGGCATCATCCGCAAAATCCGACGAGAAATTTTCGTGCATGTCACCACGGCGCGGCGAAAAACACGCTAACGCCGCTGGCGGACACCACTGATTTGCGGGGTGACGGTCAATGAAACGCTAAAGCGTTCGGTCAAATGTCACGTCATTCCGGACTCGCCGCTTCGCTGCGATCCGGAATGACGGCACTTGCGGTGCGTCAGCCTTTTCGCGGCTTGGCGCGCCGCGTCGCGGTGGCCGTGGCGGGATTGTCGGGCCAAGGGTGTCTCGGGTAGCGGCCGCGCATTTCGGTGCGCACGGCGGCGTAGCTGCCGCGCCAGAATCCGGGCAGGTCACGCGTCATTTGCACCGGCCGATGTGCGGGCGACAGCAACTCGATCAGCAACGGTACCCGGCCGCCCGCAATGGCCGGATGGCGGTCGAGGCCGAACAGCTCCTGCACGCGAATGGCGATCTTGGGTCCGCCCTCCGCGTCGTAATCGATCGGCACCCGAGATCCAGTTGGCGCTTCGAAATGGGTGGGTGCTTCCGTATCGAGGCGCCGTTGCAGCGCCCATGGCAGCATTTGACTGAGTGCGGCGGCGAGCTCATCGGCCGTGATCTCGCCGAGAGAGGTTTTGGAAGCGAGTGTCGTTGCGAGCCATTCGCTTGCGGTCTCGGCCAACGCCGCGTCGGACAGTTCAGGCCATTCTTCTCCCTCACTGGCCCGCAGGAACATGACGCGGTCGCGCCATTGCCGGAGTGATTTTGTCCACGGCAGCTGTTCGACGCCGGTGGAGGCAATTCCTTCGGCAAGCATCCGTGCGGTCTCTTCGCTCGCTGCCAGCCGGATCGGCTGCTCCGACAGCGCGATGGCGCCGAGCCGCCGGCTCCTTCGTGCACGTAAGCTTCCGCTCGCGGCATCGAACGTGATGTCTTCGCGCGTCTCGATGCGGCCGGCAAATCGCGTCTCGATGTCGGCGAGCGTGATCGGCGCAGCCAGCAGGATGCGCGCTTGAGCGGCCGCGCCGGTCAGTTCAGCCACGGCAATGAACGCTTCGCGGGCAAGCGGCGAGGCTGGATCGATGGCGGCGCCGCGTCCGTTGGCCAACAAGAATGCGCCAGCCGCGCCGCTCCGGTTTTTGGCGATGCGCTCCGGATAGGCGAGCGCGAGGATCGCGCCGACAGTCAGTTCTCGTCGCTCTGTCAGTCGCCGACCACCTCCCCCTGGAGGGGGGAGGTCGGCCCGTATTGGCGGGCCGGGAGGGGGTGACAGCGATGCAGATAATGCGGCTTTGGTGTCACCCCACCCCGGATCGCCTTCGGCGATCCGACCCTCCCCCTGCAGGGGAGGGTGGATTGAAGTCGATGAAATACTCGCCCAGCGCTGCGCCATGGCGCGGGCGTCACGCCCGCGGGGCGAGCGATCGCGGTGAAGCGCGTTGAGCCGTTCGCGCAGGTCGACATCATCGCCGCCGAGACCGCGCTCGCCGATCAGGGCGGCGATCTCGGCAGCGAGGGCGGCTTCACCTTCGGCCGCGGCATCGACCACCATGCGGGCGAGTTGCGGCGGCAGCGGCAGACGCCGCAGATGCTGACCTTCCTCGGTGATGCGGCCGTCACTGTCGATCGCCCCGAGTGTGAGGAGGAGCGCCTTGGCTTCGGCGAGCGCGGGGCGTGGCGGCGGGTCGAGGAAGGCAAGATTTTGCGAATCGGTACCCCAGGCGGCGAGGTCGAGCGCAAAACCGGAGAGATCGGCGGAGAGAATTTCAGGCCGCGAATAAGGTTCGAGCGCCGCCGTCTGCGGTTCGTCCCAGAGCCGGTAGCAGGCGCCGGGCTCGGTTCGGCCGGCGCGGCCGCGGCGCTGGTCGGCGGCCGCCCGCGAAACCCGGACGGTTTCGAGCCGCGTGATCCCGACGTCGGGCTCGTAGCGCGGCACGCGGGAAAGCCCGCTATCGATGACGATGCGCACACCCTCAATGGTGATCGACGTTTCGGCGATCGCGGTCGCCAGCACGACCTTGCGGCGGCCGGGCGGGGCAGGGGCGATGGCGCGAACCTGCTCGTCGCCGGCAAGCGCGCCGTAGAGCGCGACCACGTCGGTCGAAGGATCGGTTCGCCCGTCCAGCGCCATCTGAGTGCGGCGGATTTCGGCGGCGCCGGGCAGGAACGCCAGCACCGAGCCCGCTTCCGCGCGCATCGCCCGCACGATGGTTTCGGCCACTTGCTGCTCGATGGGCCGCGTCGTCGCGCCCGACATAGCGCGTCTCGACCGCAAAGGCGCGTCCCTCGCTGGCGACGACCGGCGCGTCGCCGAGAAGTCCGGCCACGCGTGCGCCGTCGATCGTTGCCGACATCACGAGGAGCCTTAAGTCCTCGCGCAAGCCCTGCTGCACGTCGCGCGCCAGCGCAAGGCCGAGATCGGCGTCGAGCGAGCGCTCGTGAAACTCGTCGAACAGGACCGCCGCGACGCCGTCGAGCATGGGATCGTCGAGAATGAGCCGTGTGAAGATTCCTTCGGTGATGACCTCGATCCGCGTCCGCGCCGAAATCTTGGAGCCGAAGCGCACCCGTAATCCGACCGTGTCCCCAACCCTTTCGCCGAGTGTCTGCGCCATGCGCTCCGCCGCGGCGCGCGCCGCGAGCCGCCGCGGCTCGAGCACCAGGATGCGCCGCCCCTTCGCCCATGGCTCGCCGCCGAGCACGAGCGGAACCCGCGTGGTCTTGCCGGCGCCGGGCGGCGCGACAAGGACGGCGGCCGTTTTGGCGCGCAGCGCCGCGGTCAGGTCCGGCAGCGCGGCGTCGATCGGAAGCGGGGGGAAATACATATCCTCTCCGTCATTCCGGGGCGCGGATGAAGTCCGCGAGCCCGGAATCCATAATCACCAGCATTCGAATTTGGCTCCCGGCGCGAGTTCTGCACAGGCTGTGGTTATGGATTCCGGATGGGCGCTTCGCGCCTTCCGGAATGGCGGCGATTTCTTATATTAATGCGCACCATGCCTGCCGCACAAAAAGCACCGACAAGGCCGCAAGCCGCCGCCAAGGCTCTGAACCAGCCGTTGAAGAAAGGCGACCACGTCTTTCTCGTCGACGGCTCGTCCTACATTTTCCGCGCCTATCACGCGTTGCCGCCGATCAACCGCAAGTCGGACGGTCTGCAGCTCAATGCCGTGTTCGGCTTCTGCAACATGCTGTGGAAGCTTCTCCGCGACATGAAGCCGGAAGAGAAGCCGACGCACCTCGCGGTGGTCTTCGACAAGTCGGAAAAGACCTTTCGCACCGAGATGTATCCCGACTACAAGGCGCATCGGCCCGATCCGCCCGATGACCTGCGGCCGCAATTCAAATTCATTCGCGAAGCCGTCCACGCCTTCGATCTGCCGTGCCTGGAACAGGACGGTTTCGAAGCCGACGATCTGATCGCGACCTATGTGCGCGAGGCGTGCGAGGCAGGCGCCACGTCGACCATCGTGTCCTCCGATAAGGACCTGATGCAGCTCGTCGACGACGGCGTCATCATGTTCGACACGATGAAGGACAAGAAAATCGGGCGTGCCGAGGTGATCGAGAAATTCGGTGTGCCGCCCGAAAAGGTGATCGAAGTGCAGTCCCTGATCGGGGATTCGACCGATAACGTACCGGGCGTGCCCGGCATCGGCGTCAAGACCGCGGCGCAGCTCATCGGCGAATACGGCGACCTCGAAACGCTGCTCAAGCGCGCTCACGAGATCAAGCAGGAGAAGCGCCGCCAAACGCTGATCGACAATGCGGACAAGGCGCGGCTGTCGAAAAAGCTGGTCACGCTCGACGATCACGTCAAGCTCGACGTGCCGATCGGCGACCTCGCCGTGCACGAGCCCGATCACAAGCGGCTGATCGCCTTCCTCAAGGCCATGGAGTTCAACTCGCTGACGCGGCGCGTCGCCGAGTTTTCCAGCATCGACCCGAGCGACGTCGAGCCGGACGCGAAGTTTGTGGCGGGTGCTAAGCCCTCTTCCTTTGCGGGAGAGGGTGGCGAGGACAAAAAGGCCGAGCCGGATGAGGGGTCCGAGAGACACAGCGCAATTACCCCTCACCCGTCCGGCTGCGCCGGCCGACCTCTCCCACACGGGGAGGGGTGAAAAAGCAAACGGCGCGCTGACGCCCCAGGCGCTCGCCGCGGCGCGGCTCGACATCGCCCACAAGGCCAAATTCGATCGCGCCAAATACGAGACGGTGCGCAGCCTCGAACGGCTGAACGCCTGGATAACGCGGGCCCGCGATCTCGGTTTTGTCGCGATCGACACCGAGACCTCGAGCCTCGATCCGATGCAGGCCGAGCTGTGCGGCTTCTCGCTGGCGGTGGCGCCGAACGAAGCCTGTTACGTGCCGCTGTCTCACCGCCACGGCGGCGAAGGCGGCAAGGACAGTTTGTTTCCGGGCGAGATCACGGCCGATCAATTGTCCGAGGCCGCCGCGCTCGATGCGATGAAGCCGCTGCTCGAAGATTTTGGCGTGCTCAAGATCGGTCAGAATTTGAAATTCGACTGGCAGATTTTCTCCGTGCGCGGCATCGAGATCGCGCCTTACGACGATACGCTGTTGATGTCGTACGTGGTCGATGCCGGCCGTTCCGATCACGGTCTCGATCCGCTGGCGCAGCGCTATTTCAATCACCAGACCATCGACTTCAACGAGGTGACGAAGGTCGGCAAGAGCAAGCTCACCTTCGACAGCGTCGATATCGCCAAGGCGACCGAGTACGCCGCCGAGGATGCCGACGTGACGCTGCGGTTGTGGCAGGTGCTCAAGCCGCGGCTTGCCGCCGAACACATGCTCAATGTCTACGAGAGCCTGGAGCGGCCGCTGCTCCGCGTGCTCGCGCGTATGGAGCGGCGCGGCATCTCCATCGATCGGCAGGTGTTGTCGCGGCTCTCGGGCGAGTTTGCTCAGGAAGCCGCCGGCCTCGAAGCCGAGATCAAGGAACTGGCCGGCGGGCCGATCAATCCGGGCAGCCCGAAACAGATCGGCGATATCCTGTTCGGCAAGCTGCAGTTGCCCGGCGGCACCAAGACCAAGACCGGGCAATGGTCGACCGGGGCGCGCGCGCTCGAGGAATTGGCCGAGCAGGGCCATCTGCTGCCGCAAAAAATTCTCGACTGGCGGCAAGTCTCGAAGCTGAGATCGACCTATACGGATGCGCTGCCCGGCTACGTCAATCCGACGACGCACCGCGTCCACACGAGCTACGCGCTTGCCGCCACGACCACAGGCCGCCTGTCGTCATCCGAGCCGAATTTGCAGAACATCCCGATCCGCACCGAGGACGGCCGCAAGATCCGCCGCGCCTTCATCGCCGACAAGGGCTTCAAACTCGTCTCCGCCGACTATTCGCAGATCGAGCTGCGGCTGCTTGCCGAGATCGCCGGCATCGAGCAATTGCGCAAGGCGTTTCGCGACGGCCTCGACATTCACGCGATGACGGCGTCGGAGATGTTCGGCGTTCCGGTGAAGGACATGCCCGGCGAAGTGCGCCGCCGCGCCAAGGCGATCAATTTCGGCATCATCTACGGCATCTCCGCTTTCGGCCTCGCCAATCAGCTTGGCATCGCCCGCGAGGAAGCCGGCGCCTACATCAGAAAGTATTTCGAGCGATTCCCCGGCATCCGCGATTACATGGAGGAGACCAAGGCGTTTGCGAAAAAGCACGGCTATGTGGAAACGCTGTTCGGCCGCAAATGCCATTATCCCGACATCGCCGCGTCGAATGCGTCGATCCGTTCCTTCAACGAGCGCGCCGCCATCAATGCGCGGCTGCAAGGCACCGCCGCCGACATCATCCGCCGCGCCATGATCCGCATGGAAGGCGCGCTGGCGAAACAAAAGCTCGCCGCGCAGATGCTGCTACAGGTGCATGACGAACTCGTCTTCGAAGTGCCGGACAACGAAGTCGAAAAAACCCTGCCTGTGGTGAAGAAGGTGATGGAGGATGCGCCGATGCCGGCGCTGTCGTTGTCCGTGCCATTGCAGGTCGAAGCGCACGCTGCCGATAATTGGGACGCCGCGCATTGACCTCGGCTGCTGAGGTGCCTGGGCCGTCGAGGAGCCATGTCCAATCATCGCCGTCTGTATATGGCCCGCATCGCCCTGTGGGCAGCATTCATCGTCTCCCTTCCGCTGGCGACCAGCTTCGCTTCGGAGCCGGGAGCTGCAAGCTTTCTGCGCTATGCTCCGCCTGTTCTGCTTGTGATGGCCCTGCTTGCCGGGCTTGCCGAACGGATCGTCAGAAGACGGCACGGTCTGCCGGCGAGGCATTTCGGTCGCGGCTGAAACCGGCGACGATCGAGAGGCTTGCTTTCGAATTCAGGTTCTCTCGCGCTCCGTTGCGCGCCCGCGGGAGCTACGCCCTTCGGTAGGAGAGTGAGACGATAATCGCGCCAGCTGCAGCCGCCAGGGCATTACGCTGGCCGTTTCTCCAAAACGCTCTGAATCATCTCAATCGCGCGCTCCACCGACTCATACTCTGTCTCTGTGCTGGTCAATGCGACTGGCTCGGGCGCAGTCAGCGTCGGTTCTGGGACCGGCAACATGACGAGCGATTGCGACATCGGTTGATCCGAGGCGTCGTCCCAAGGACTTGAACCGGCCTGCTGATCGCCGATGGATATGGGAGGCAGTTCCAAGCGCGCCGCTGCGGCTTCGCCGTCTCCTCCGGACGGATACTGGCTGGGTGCTTCGGCAACGCTGCGGACGTTGGCGCGATCTTCGCCATCGTCACGTCGCCCAAACAGCTCATCGGCCAGCCAGGATGCGCCAACGAATTGGCCCTCCAGCGAGACATGGCCGACAATTTTTCCAGTGTCGAAATCGCAAAGATTGCCGCTGGCCGCATTGAAGGTGCAGCGCTCCCTGCCGAGCAGGTCGAACGCCTTGTTGCCCTCGATGTAACCGATCTGAGGGCGGCCGGCAGTTTTGCTGAAAATTGCACTACGTTCGGTCATCATCCGCTCCTCGACGTTCCGGCAAACCTTCCGGGCAAATAAGGCTAAATTTAGCGATCCTGACGGCCGTGGCCTTCTCCCGTGAAAAAGGCCCCGGGAATGATCCCGGGGCCGAGTTGTCAACACCAGTTGCGACTGCGGAACAGTCAAAGCCCGCGAGAGTTCCAGTTCCGCACCGCACGGAGCATCAAGCCCGCTTATTGCGATAGGCTGCCCTAGCGCGACGGTTGCTGCGGGTCGACCATCGGTTCGGTGACACGCCGCACGCCGATCCTGTTGCCATGCCGCCATCGCACGGTCGCAGGCATGCTCCTTTTCTTTGCCGGAATATAAAGTTCGATCTCATCCGGAATATCGATCGTCTCGATAAGGTCAATCCGCGCACCCTCGTAGGACATATCGCGTATGACGCAGCGTCGCGACTTGCTGCCATCATTGAAGTAGACACGGCCACGAAGGCGACACTTTTGACGCACCGTTTGGCGACGCTCTTGCATTTGGTCCTCCGACCGAGCGCCCCTCGGAGGCCACATTATGTCCACGGCTGTTGATGTTTCGTTGCCGATGACGATCAAATTATAGATGGCAAGCACGCTGCCCTCGGGAGCCGAGTTCCCGGAACCGCGAGTTCCCTTCGCGGCCCGCCAAGCGCCTCGTCGGCTGGGCGAAGCGAGCGAGGCACATGGTCAAACCGAGCTTGGCAATGCATGACGTGAGGCAAGCCACACTAATTGCTTCGTGATGTTCGCTTTGATTTCGCTCGGTGAACCTTTGTCGTGTGGCCGGTGCCGGTTTTGTTTCGGAGAATTTCGGTATCGGTGTGACGTCGCGCGGTTCCCGCAGCAATGTTGGATTGCTGCCCGTGTATGCGCGCGCGACCAATGAAGCAGTCGGTCCGCGCCGGGCCGGACGACATGGCCTCGCAGTCTTGCGATATGGCGATGCTGGGCCAACCCGCATTAGCGGCGACGATGGCGGCCAGACCAAGAGCAGGCGCGAGCGGCTTCATTCGATCACCTCGTCGGCGGTCGTCCGCAACGTCGCCGATGTGCCGGTTGTAGGCAGCGTATCGCGCCGATCGATAGCGGGCTCCAAAGCGAACAATTGCATGGGCTTTTTATCGTGTATGCTCCCAGGCATGAAACGCGAATGCCAGCAGCTTTGGCGGCCACGGTCCAGAGCGGCGCAAGTCCTGCGCGCCGCGGTTCTGCTCGTGACATGGCTATCGCCCGCGGCCGCACAGGATATTCGCGGAATGGAAATCTGCACGACCGAGAAGCAGATGGAGCGTCGTACCGGATGCCTGCAGGCGAATGCCGAGTTTCTTCAACAAGCCCTCATTAAACTGGCTCGCGACACCCAGGACCGGATGGCCGCTGCCGATCGCGATCTCAGCGCTGCCCGGGCCGAGATCGCCGCGCTCAAATCGGAAATGGAAAAGCTGAGTAGCGAGCTCGCCCAAATGAAGGCGAAAGCCGACCCCAACGGGAAGAAGTAGGCAGCAAAAGCGAAAGCGACGTTCGATCAACGCGGCACAACACAGGGAATACACAACGGATGCAAATATACAGGATTGTATTTGTCGGCCTGTTGTTGACCTCGCCTCTCCATGCGCAGGGGCAGAGCCAGTACTGCGCTGAGTTCTACGATGGATCCCCGCCGAATTGTGGGTTTTCGGGCCTCCAAATGTGTGAACGGTCAGTGACGGGCGTGGGCGGCATTTGTTCACTTGATCCCTCTCAGCCGGCGACGGCCCCACAAGATCAAATGCCGTTTAGTTCATCGGCGGTGCCGCCGCCGCCGTTCGCACAACAGCCCTCGAGTGCGGCATCGGCGGGATCGGTTTCCCAAATAAACAGCCTTTCAAATGATCTTGCGCTTGGAGGGGACCCGCCGGCGACGTTGGGCGCAATGACCTTCAGCGCGGGCCACAACGCCTGCATCGGTTTGTTCGGCAGCAGCAGCTGCGGAGGATCGTGACATGAAACCTGGTCGCAAGATCGCCACGAGTGCCGCAATTCTTCTCGCGGGGCTCGGTCTGGGCCCGACATTGGCGCAGGGCGTCAACAGCCGCACCATCGAACAATATTCTTGCAAAGATGTGATGCGCGAGCACGGAAGCAACCGCGACGTCACGATCGCGTTTCTGCATGGTTTTCTGTTGGGCAAGTCAGGAAGCTCTACGTTCGACCTCGATACCCTGCACAAGCAGACGAGCGATTTTATCGAGTACTGTCTGGATCACCCGGCTGAGAGAGCCGTGGATGCAATGTCCAAGGTGAAGAGCTAGAAGTAAGCGCAGGCTCGCGAGGCTAGGCCGCGCCGCCGTGAGGGTTGACTTCGCGCGACGCCGCGAGGTGACGGGTGCAATTGATTAAGGTCGCTGCGTGCGGCGCATCTTCATGCAGCACGGTTATGCTCGTGTTGTCGAAGCGGTCTGGAATAACCACGCCCTGCGGCAACAGCGCATGCCGCTCGACGAGGGCATGGCAGACTAAACCATGCGTAACCACCACCAACCTGCCGTTCACGCTGCGACGCCGGCTCGCGATGAATGCGAATGCTTCTGCGACGCGCGCGTGAAATGCCGGCCAGTCTTCGCCGTTGGGTGGCGCGAAATCAGGTCCGAACGGATTTTCACTCAACTCGGCATACGGCACGCCGCGTAGATCGCCGAAGTTGCGCTCCTGCAGGAGCGGGCTTTCTTCAATCGTGATTCCAGAGCGGGCGGCGAGCGGAGCCGCCGTCATGCGCGCGCGCAATAAGTCGCTGCATAAGATGTGAACGAAACCGCAAGCGGACAAGCGTTGTGCGAGCCGTTCCGCCTGACTGATCCCGCGTTCATTGAGCGGCTCGTCGGGGCGCTGCAGGATGCGCGCTGCGTTGCCGTCAGTCTCACCATGACGCACGATCAAAATCGTCATGCCGTGGTGTTAGCAGCGTTCGTTCGCGCATGCGAGTTCTCAATGAGGTTCAACGCGGCCGTTGTCCCGCTTTCCGGCGTCCCCGAGACGGCTTCGGCCCTCAGCCGCGATGTGTCCGCCGATGCTCCGATAGTGATTGGACAGCAAGCACCGCGGCACCTCTGCGATTAGCAGTCAAGGGCATCCGACCTGCTGGCGGGCAAAACAATCTGGAAGATTGCTCCAAACGGGTGACCGTGCGCCGCCGATATTCGACCTCCGTGGGATTCCACAATCGATCGACAAATGGCGAGGCCCATCCCCATGCCCTGAGACTTCGTGGTGAAGAACGTATCGAAGATGCGGTCGATATTTCCCGCTGCGAAGCCGGTCCCTGAATCTTCGATCGTGACAATGACATCATCGCCGCCGCCAGGCTTGGATTTGACGCGCAAAGTTCGGTTCCGATCGACCACCGAACCCATCGCATCGATGGCATTCGTGATGAGGTTGAACATCATTTGCTGCAGTTGCACCCGATCGGCCGTCACCGGCGGAAGATTTTCATCCAATTCAGTGTCGACTTCGATCGGCCAATCGCGATGCTCGCCCTGAGCGAGCAAAAGGACCTCGTGTATGAGTTCGTTCAGATCGACCGAGACGCGCGTCTCGGCGTCGGCCCTGAACATGGCACGGATGCCCTTGATGACCTCGGCGGCGCGGTGACCGTCGCTGATAATCCCCTTGAGGATCGCCCGCGTTTCATCAACATCGGGAGTTGTTCGTTCGAGCCATCGCAAACCCGCGCTGGCGTTTGCCACCATGGCGGCAATGGGCTGATTGATCTCGTGAGCGATCGATCCCGTCATTGCGACCATCTGGTTCATCCGCGCAACGCGCGCAAGCTGCGCTCGCGTTTCCTGCAGTGCATCCTGCGCCTGCTTCTTTTCCGTAATGTCCGAGGCCATTCCGAACGTGAGCTTGCCGCCTGACTTCCGGTCAGTAATGGCGAAGACGTAGAGATTTATCCAGATCAGCTTGCCGTCCTTGCACCGCAACCGTTTGATCATCTCAAAATGTTTGCGTTTGCCTTGTTGCATTTCCCTGAAAAGGGTCTCGTTGATCTCACGTTCGCCCGGAACGCTGATGTCCAGGGGCGTCAATTGCCGCAATTCATCGATGGAATAGCCAACCATGTTCCGGAAGGTCTGATTGGCTGTAATGAAGCGCTGATGTTCATCGAGAAAGGTGACGCCGAATATCGGGTTTTCGAGCAGCGAGCGCCATCGTTCCTCGCTGGTCCTCAACTCCATCCGAGAGGCGTCGGAGGAACTCCGACGTCGCATGGCCTTCGGCGCATTGCGGCGTTTCAGCGTGACCGTCTTGCGGCGTCGCGCTTTAACTGGTTCTCCGCCTGCTTTGGACCGCCGCCGTCTCATTGCCTCCCCCGGGGCGAAAGGACAAGCATGGTAGCGGGTCAAACTAGCATACTGGAAGTGGCTCGGGAGCGGCCGGCCGATCACGTCCGTTCGGTTCTATAGGCGGATGGGGACATCGCGCGCGGTCCGAAAAATGCCAAACGCCGACGTTGCGCTCTCTAGCCAATCACCCTGTCGGCACGAGCGACCAACAAACGCGGCAAGTCGAGTCCGATATCCTTGGCGGTCTGTAGATTGATGACGGTCTCGTATTTGTTCGGCGCTTGCACCGGAAGATCAGAGGGGTTCTCGCCATTCAGGATGCGACTGACGTAGCCGGCTGCCCGCCGAAACTGTTCGACGAAATCAGGCCCGTAGGAGATCAGGCCGCCGTCGGCAACGTAGAAAGCAGCGTTGTAGACGGCCGGCAGTCGGTACTTTGCCGCAAAAGCAATGATCTGCGCGCGATGAACCGATGCCGCTGGACTCCCCGTCACGATCAGGCCGCCATTCGGATGTTGCGCGAACGCCGCGATGGCCGGTTCGATCTTACCGGCGTCCTGCACCTCTATGGGACGCAACTCCACGCCAAGCGACGCTGCAGCCGTCTGGACCGCAGCAAACTGGCCAGGGCCCGCCGGAATGGCCGCTTCACGCAAAACCGCGACTTGGGTGACGTTGGGCGCCACCTCCTTGAGCAGTTCCAGCCACTTCCCGCCGATCGCATATTCGAAGTTGATAAAGCCCGTCGTGTTGCCGTTGGGGCGGGCCAAGCTTTCGACATAGCCGGCGCCGACCGGATCGGCGACAGTCGTGAATACGATCGGAATGGTGCGGGACGCTTTGAGCAAAGGCGAAACCGCCGCGCTGGAATTGGCCAGGATCACGTCTGGAGAGAGCGCGACCAGTTCCTCGGCATATCGGCGCATGCGTTCGGCATCGGCGCCGCCCCAGCGGTAATCGGCGGTCACGTTTTGCCCGATGGTCCAGCCTGACAGCTGGAGGCCTTGCGTAAATGCTGCGATCCGGGCTTGTGATTCCGCGTCGTCAGCCGTGCCGGCCAGGAGAACGCCGATACGCCGAAATCCGTCGTGCTGCGCGCGCGCTGCGTTCGGCCAGGCTGCTGCGCTGCCCAGCAGCAACATGAATTCGCGTCGTCTCATTTTTCCCTCCAATGCTGGAGCTAACAAATGGCCAGAGCGCCAGGTGGTTCACGTTAAGGCGTAAATGTCCGATGCGAGGCTTTGGCATATCGCCGAAGCCTCGCCGGTCACCGCGTCAGAGATGTGGTATTGATTGCCTTGAGTCAGCTTTGTCTCTGCCTAAGGGAAAGCTCTAAAGCACCTGCTGGCGCTGCGTCGTGTGATCTGCAACACATTTGCTCCTCTTTGGGCGCCGCATCGCCGACGTGATCGCAGGACGGCCGAGCTCAGGACGCGCCTTCAATGGGCGAACAGCTCTTCGTGTTGATCGCAACACCATTCAAGCCATTGGTTTAATGTTCTGGTTGATGCGGAACAGGTTGTGCGGGTCGTACTTGGCCTTGACCGCGGCGAGCCGCGCGGCGTTTCCGAGATAGGCTCGTTTGACGCCATCCTTGTCATCCTCCGGTATGAAGTTCACGTAAGTGCCGCCGGAGGCGAAGGGGGTACACGCGTCGAACAACGACCGTGCCCAGGCGACGCATGTTGCGTCCTCGGCCGGATCGCGCCAGCGCGTGTGAAGATTGATGTGGAACGCAACATCGCGGTGCGGGTAGGCCGTCGCATCAGCCGGCACGCGGTTGATCGCGCCGCCGAGCTGGACGAACGCCAACTCGGTTTCCGCAGACGGAAACTTGCTCGCGTATTCGACGAGAACGTCAATAAGACCGTCCTCGATCGTGGCGAACGAGTGTGACTTCCAGTAATTCCGCGCACCGGTGGTGAGTAGCGGATCGAGAACGGTCTGCCAGCCGACGAAGGGGTGAGGGCCGATGACGTCGGCGATCGGTGTTCCCATCGCGCGCAGCGGTTTCATCGCGCGTTCAGCCGCGTCCATCGGACCGGCGTAACAGGCAGCGAACGCGATGATGCCGGTTCCGTGCACTGCCTTTGGCAGGAAGGGCAGCGGCGGGGCTGCTCGCATAACAAACCAGCAGGTGAGTTCGTCGGGCGCGTCGGCGACGATCTCGCGGTATTGCCTGATCAGGTCTCGCGCCTGCGAGTGTGGATGAACAATCAGGCCGGACATCACCTCGGGCCCAAGCGGGTGCAGGCGGAACTCAAAGGAGGTGACAATGCCGAAATTGCCGCCGCCGCCGCGCAGCGCCCAGTAGAGATCCGGGTTGTCTTTTTCGTTCGCCCTGACGAATTGCCCATCGGCAGTCACCAGGTCGGCCGAAATCAGATTGTCTGCGGTCAAGCCGAACTTGCGGCTGATCCACCCGAACCCGCCGCCGAGCGTGAGCCCGGCGATACCTGTGGTGGAGTTGACTCCCGTCGGCGTCACGAGCCCGAAGGCCTGTGCCTCGCGGTCGAATTCGCCAAGAGTGACGCCCGGCTCAACCCGCGCGGTGCGGGCGACCGGATCGATGCGAACGGACTTCATCGGCGTGAGGTCGATCATCACGCCGCCCTCGCACACCGCGCTGCCGGCTATGTTGTGGCCACCGCCACGCACCGCGAGCACGGCGCCGGCTTCGCGCGCAAAATCAACCGCGGCCCGCACATCAGCCGCGCCGGAACACTGCACGATCAGGCCGGGCCTGCGGTCAATGGCGGCGTTCCACACTTGGCGCGCCGTCTCGTACCCTTCGTCCCCAGGGGTCAGAACGTTACCGCGGATACGCCCTCTCAATGCGGCCACCGCCTCCTGCGATAGGGATTGCGTCCCGCCTTCGGACTTCGCAAAGGTCGCTCTTCCGGTGGTTGCGCTTCGATCTGCGATTTTGGCGGTGGTCTGCACTGTGGCGGCCATTATTGGCTCCCGGGTTCTGGTTGCGATCGCGGGGGATGCGATCGAGATGCCTGGACAATGCCCGAGGGTTCGACCGAAAGACTTTGATCGGCGCTTGATTTGTCATTGAGAAGCGCTTGATTATTGCGTGAGAGCGCTGCGCTATCTTAGCTCGCCCGGGTTTCCCGGACATTCCCTCACGGTTCCGCGTCTCCGAGGAACCCACGTCCCATATGGATCGAACTCGGTCTTCGCGATTGGGACGTCGATCGGTGTTATCCGATCACCTGAAGCCGGCGCTGATCAGGATCGATGTCGGCGGCTCGACCGTTAGCTCATTGCGCTTGGGACCATTGAGAATTTTAACTGTGTGCCTAGTGG
>CAWIID010000009.1:0-183944 GCA_963836055.1 uncultured Alphaproteobacteria bacterium | reverse complement strand
TTGATGGACTGAAGAGCAAGGGATGAAACGATCCCCCCTTGCCCGCGGCGATCGCGCCGGGCGCAGTATGGTGCTGCGCTATGGCATGGACAAAGATCTCGGGCACGTCGCCTATGAGCGTGAACGCCCGCCCATGATCGGCACGCCGACACAGCCGAGCCCTTATGCCCGGGAGTTCAGTGACGAGACCGAGCGGTTTATGGACCATGCCGTTCGCGATCTCGTCGGACATGCCTTCGACCAGGCGATCGAGATTCTCAACGCGCACCGGCTGGTGCACGAAAAGACCGCGCAGCTGCTGTTGCAGAACGAGACGCTTGAGGAGGCCGATGTCGCCGCGCTGCGCGCCCAGATCGCGCCGCCGGGCACGACCGAAGTGACACCGGACCAGCCGCTCGCAGCGGCAGCCGCGTGTTTGCGGGCGGCGATCAAGTGAGGCGATTTCCGGCGACAAGTTGCGAGTTCCGAATTCGAAAACGAGGTTCACACGATGTGATGTAGTTATTGCAAGTTCGACTCCATCGTCGACAATCCTCGCTGAAGGTTCTAGCGGGGATGGGAAAGGACGGAGTCGCTCCTGGTGCCTTCGGACGAAAATTGCTGCAGCCGCAGGACGGCGTGGCGGATTGCGGCGGCGATTGGCGTGGCGACCGCCACGTTAGCCACGCCGAACAGGACGCCGGACAGAATGAGGCTGGCAAGTGTCCATGCCGGCGCCAGCTGGACGGCCTGCTTCTGGATCAACGGCACCTGTTGACGTTTTGCCGCTGGATGCTTGGTAGAAACCTGCTGCCGTTGAGTTCCTGAGCCTTGTCGAACGTGTCGCCCGCCTGCGGTGCTATGGCGCCTAGCACCAGTGCGTTCCTCCGCTAAGCTTTCCGATGCCAGGAGCGGCAGCAGAACCGCGGGCGTGCAACAGAGGGAAAGACGGGCATGAGCCAATGGCGAGTGATGGTGGTGGCGCTGACGGCGCTGATGGCGATGCTACTCGTCGAGGCGCGCGCGGAAGACTATCCAACGCACAACGTAACTATCCTGGTGCCGTTCGCTCCCGGCGGCGGCACCGACCTGCTAGCGCGCGCATATGCGCAAATTCTTGAGAAGAAGTACGGCAAGACATTTGTCATCGAGAACCGACCCGGCGGCGGCACGACGATCGCCGCGACGGACACGGCCAATGCGACGCCGGACGGCTACACGCTGATGCAAGGCACCAGCGGCACCATGGCGATGAACCCCACCGTTTTCAAACACCTGTCTTATGAGCCCTTGAAGACTCTGGTGCCAGTGTCCTTGGTGGCCGGCGTGCCGTTTGTGCTGACGGTCAATCCGGCATTGCCGGTGCACAGCGTGGCGGACCTGGTGGCGCTCGCCAAGAAGAGAGCCGCCGAAGGCAAGCCGCTGACCTTCGGTTCCGGCGGTGTCGGCGCGTTTCATCATCTCTGTGCCGAGCTGTTCAGCAGCCTGACCGGTATCAAGATGACCCATGTTCCCTACCGGGGCAGCGCGCCGTCCACCATGGCGCTGATCTCAGGCCAGATCGACGTGCTGTTCGTCGACCTCGGGCCGATGTTGCCGCAGATTAGGGCCGGCAAGGCCCGCGCCCTCGGCATCACCAGCGATAGGGTCTTCCCGACGGCGCCAGACATCAAGCCGCTTGCCGAGGTCGGCCTGCCGTCTTGGCCGAACGCCGTTGCCTGGCAAATGCTGCTTGCGCCCGGCGGCACGCCGAAGCCCATCCTCGACAAGCTGAACAAGGACGTGAACGCCGCTGTCCACTCGCCGGCGATGAACACGCCCCTGGAAAAGCTCGGCATGATCGGGCTCGGCGACAAGTCGCTGGAGCAACTCGACGACTATGTGAAGTCGGAAACCGTGCGCTGGGCCAAGGTCATCAAGAACGCCAACTTGGCGGGCACGCAGTAGCTGCGGCGCAGCCGCGCTGGCGAAGCGGCCGACTCGGCGCATAGTTCTTGGCTCGCTGCCGTCATGGCGCACGCCGCCCTGCGACCTCTTTCACATGGAGCTTTTTTCTTTCATGGGTTGGTCTCCCGGTGCGCTTCGCCAATTTGCTATACCGGCTTCCTCAGTGAGGTATAAAGTTTCAACTCTGGACTACGCGGTTTGCAAGAAATCGTGGGCGCAGCGCCGCATTTCATCCGGATCGCGGATACCTTTTTGGGCACATTCGATGATTGCCTGGGCCACCAGATCGCGGATCGCGTCCTCCCGCTGACCAAGCCCCAAATCAAGGCTCACTTGTTCAAACACTTGCGAGATAAGATCGAGGTGATCGCGATCAAACGACAACTCGCGGAAAAGGCGGTAGGTCGGCATGGCAACCTGCTCCACTATCGCGTGAACAACTGGACGAGGAAAAGTCCGCAGCGCGGCTAAGTCTTCTTCGGCGGCGTCTCGCCCCGTGAAAGACGCATCGCCCTCAGACGCTGCATATTCTTGACGACGGCCTCATACCGAGCCTCTTCTTGTTTCAAGGCATCGTTGATTTCAGCTTCTCGCCTTCGACTACGATTGAATGCGCTTTCTGCGACTTCGCGTTGCTTCGTATCAGTCATAAATCGTCCTTTCGTGGCGACAGCCGCGTCCAACGACGGTGATGTGGGATATAACAAACAACGTCGTAGGCCATTTAAAAGTTCCTTGCCGCGACGCTGTTGTTGCGCGCCGATCAGGAGGAGGCTATGGCAGCCAAGACGACGATTACGATGAAACAGCTCGCAGCTAGTCTTGCTGAAGAACATCAAATGACGAAAAAGGCAGGCCAAGCCATGCTGGATAATCTCGTCAGCTTAATTACCAAGCATCTGAAGCGCGGCGAGCGAATTCCATATTGCAGGTTAGGAAACGGGCGGCCCGCATGGGACGCAATCCGGCGACCGGCGAGGCGATCAAAATCAAGGCTTCGAGGAAAGTTGCTTTCCGTACAAGGCAAGGAATTGAAGCTCGCGGTGTAGCGCGCCCGTCCCACAATATTAATGCGGACACAGTGCGGACACGGCCGCAACTGATAGCGCGGAGACCTGGCCTAAGTCATTGAAAACATTGGTGGGCGCACAAGGTCTCGAACCTTGGACCCGCTGATTAAAACTCAGCTGCTCCGCTCAACGTGCCAGAAGAAATGCCACTTTCTATATGAGTCGGCGAAGCCAAGCTTCTGCCCTTGACGACACGCTTGGTGCGCCTGACTCACTGCTGTCGCCAATTGCTGCCGCCAATGTAGCCTATGATCCAGATAAACCATTGATTTTATTACATGGTGGGCCCGGGAGGACTCGAACCTCCAAAGGATGGAATCAAACCCACCCGCTCGCTTGGAACACATCGTGTGGATCGCCGTAATGAAAGAAATGATGCGCCGGAAAAGATCTGTTTGCCTCTACTCCAAGAACGCGTCACCGTCGCGACGGGCGCGGATTCCATCACCACGCCACCCGATGCTCGCCGCCTACGGATTCCTGATCGCTGAGCGGGAGACGATTCCCCCCTCAGGACATCGTTCCACCACGCTGTTCCCGGACCTTGTCGTACCCGACGGTTACCAACCCAGAGGATCCGCCGCGGCGACCCGAGCGTCACATCCCAAACTCGATCGCAACCATGCGTCGACGATTGATCGGCGCGCTGGTCAGAAGCCTACCACGATGTCCATGCTTGCAACTCTATGATCGCAAAGCCGTCACAGTGCAGAAATTCATGACGCAGGCTGTTGAAAAAGTCCGCTTGAGCATGAACACATCCGAATCCAGACGTAAACGAAACCGAATTGGAACGGGAACCTCGTTCACGCCGCTTCAACAGCATGCTAACGCCGCCGATAAGTTACTGATGGATGCCAGGATGCCGAACCGTGCCTGTAATCGCTGTCTGTATGCCGCGAAAAGAGCCGGCTAAGTCACTGAAGTGACTTAACTCCCATCCCTTCACACGGGAGAGGTCGTAGGTTCAATCCCTACAGCGCCCACCACCCCTCATCAAATGGTTAGGCACAACTCGCGTTGTTATTCCGACATCGCGTCGGCAACTCATTTCGACAAATTATCCCGCGCCGTTTCCTGCTTTTTATCGAGCGGCGACTGTAAAGCCGCTCCTTGCCGACGAGGGTCACCTCCATTACGCTTTTCATTCGTCTGAGATGCCTCGCGGATAACGCACAGAATATCTTTGCAGTGCGCCGCGAGACCGGCAACGACTAGTCGTTGCTGCCGTCAGGTGCGTATGGAGCGACACAAGGGGGCAATCATGGCTGGGGATCGCTCACATCAAATCTATTTGGTCCTGCTCTCGCTAACGCTTCTACTGTCCGTAAGCGAGGTTACTTTGGCGGAGCCAAACGCGGCTGTTCGCGCCGCTTGCATGCATGATGCAAAAAGATTGTGTGCGGCTGTTCTTGGAAACCAAGAGGCGCGAATGAAATGCATGAAACAACACCGCGCCGAACTATCGCGGGAATGCCAAGCAAAAATTGCTGAGCAGCGTGACATTGATGGCACTCGCCCGGCTTCGGGCGGTAGTAGTCGCGAAAAATGTGCGGCAATGGCCGCCGATCAGCATCCTATGAACCGCGTAGGCAACCAACGCATCGGCGGACCGGCTGCCACTAAGCGATGCATGTAGGGGCAGCCGATGTAGGGCCGAGGCTCAATCGGTTCGGTCAGAGGTGCCTCCGCGCCCGCGCAGCCGGCCGGTGCAGGTCGCTCTGCCTCAGAGCTTGCGGGAATCGCTGGCGATGTCGCGCTGGGACCGTAGTCATGACGACCTCGTTCCATCGGCTGGCTGCGGCTCGCCCGATTCCGCTGCGCACGCCGAGGCGCCCATTAATTTCGTAGCCCTTGATCTAACTGGAAAGTCTCACCCGCCTAGCGACTCCAAGATTGTGAAGGTCTTCTAATGAGACTTCGTGCGCACGATCCCGATCGATGGAGAAGCGCTTCTGCCTCGAACCACGATACGGCGAGAAACCTCGGGCGAGGCTTTCGAAATCTTCCGGCGGCAGGGGGCGGCCGAACAAATAGCCTTGGTAATTGAGCTGTCCGTGACTCGCCAGGAAGGCATATTGCTCTTCCGTTTCGACGCCTTCGGCGATGACGGATAAGCCGAGGCTCTTGCTAAGCGCAATGATCATTTGGGCTATGGCGGCATCGTTGGGATCGACAAGGACATCCTTGACGAAGCTGCGATCAATCTTGAGCTGATCGAGCGGCAACCGCTTTAGATATGAGAGGGATGAATAGCCGGTTCCAAAATCGTCGAGGCTGAAGCCGATGCCGATCGCCCTCAATTTGTCCATCTTGGCGATCGCGTCGTCGACATTGCTGACCAATGTGCTTTCCGTGAGTTCGATTTTGAGGCGATGCGGATTGGCGCCGGTTTCCTCGATGATAGCACGGACGTGTTCGACAAAATTCTTCTGACGCATCTGCAGCGCGCTGATATTGATCGCCACAGTCAGGTGTTCGGTCGCTGGATCAGCTGACCAGCGGGCCAGTTGACAGCAGGCGATTTTCAGCATCGAGGCGCCGAGCGGGAGAATTAGACCTGTGCTTTCCGCCACCGGGATAAATTCGCTCGGAGAAACCATGCCTCTATGCGCATGCGGCCAGCGCGCCAGAGCCTCTGCCCCCAGCAGCCTTCCTTCATGATCGACCTGCGGCTGATAATGCAGCAGGAGTCTATCCCTTTTAAGATCCTCTCGCAGATCGGCCTCGAGGGCAGCGCGAGCCGAAATCATAGTTTGCATGACAGGGTCGAAGAACCGGAGGCCGTTTCGGCCCGCAGTCTTGGCGTCATACATTGCCAAATCAGCTCTTTTTAGCAATTCTTCCACATTGCGGTCCTCAGGCGAGAACAAAGCTACGCCGACGCTGGGTGTGCAGGGATATTCATACGGATCGAGCTGAAAAGTCTCAACGAAGGCGGCGAGAATTTTCTCTCCGATCGCCTCGGCTTGCAAAGCTGCAGCCTTCGCCTCGTCTGTGTCGAGATTAGCGAGAAGAACGACAAATTCATCGCCGCCGAAGCGCGCAACCGTGTCATCCATCCCGACACAACGGGAGATGCGCTGAGCCGCCTTTTTCAGTAACTGATCGCCTACGTCGTGACCAAGTGAGTCGTTCAGCGTCTTAAAATTGTCGAGATCGACGAAGAGGAGAGCGCCGAAGGATTTGTTGCGGGTATTGGCATTGAGCGCCTGGCGCACGCGATCGATCAGAAGGACGCGGTTCGGCAGGCCTGTGAGCTGGTCGAAAAAGGCCAGTTCCCGGATCTTTTCCTCGGCGTGTTTGAGTTTGGAAATATCATAATAGGAGCCGATGTAATTGGTAACTTCGCCCGCCTCGTTTTTTACCGCCGATATGGTAAGCCAGCGCGCACAATGTTCTCCGCTCTTGGTTCTGAGACTGATTTCGCCTTGCCAGCCGCCGGTAACTTGAACGGAATTCCACATACTCTGATAGAACTCGGCATCGAGGCGATGATCGTGCAACAGGCGCCCCGTTTGTCCAACCAATTCTTCTATTGTATAACGGGTCAAGCTGAGGAAGGCACGATTGGCACTCAGGATCACACCTTCGGTATCCGTGACGATCATGCCTTCCTGAGCATTGAACGCGGCGGCGGCTATGCGCAGTTCAGTATTGGTCTTGTCCAGCGCCTCGCTCTGCAGCTGCAGGTGGGTCTCAACAGCTTCGCGACGCTTTATCTCTTGCGAGAGTGCGAAGTTATGTTCGGCCAGTTCCTCTCTATGGCGATTGGATTCGACGAATTTTATTTGCAGCCGCGTCGCGTTCTGACGCATTCGTTCGAAGGCTGCGGCCAATACGAATAGTATGATTGCGAAGAAGCCAATATAAAGCACGGCGACCGGCGAAAGCGTATGGTCGTAAAGCTCATCCTCGCTCGCTAGCCGAAGGACGGAAAGCCGTGTGCCCCCAATAGGGGACCGCAGCGCGAGATATCCCTTCAGTTCGGGAGTCTCGAAATTTGACAGAGCCTGGACGCGGCCGGATTGAATGGCAGCCAGAGCGCGGCCTTGGGTGACAATCGGTGACCGCTCCCGTTCGATCGGCAACAGCACCTCGCCGTCATCTCCCAGCAGGAATTCGTGCGGCTGTCCGATGTCGTTGGTAGACACCAGTGATGCAAGCAGATCGAGGTTGCTCACGGTCTCCACCGCTCCCCTCATCCTGCCCTTCTGGAGCACCGGCGCGCTAGCCACAATTAGGCGGCGCTTCTCATCGATCTGAATGCTCGGCTCGGCCAGGTTACCCGTCGGCGAAGGTGTTGACGCGCTCGGCGCGCCGACGTCAACTTGAGCCATGCCGTTGTGGTCAAAGAAGGCCAACCGCAGGTAGGCGGGTTGCCCCTGATATTTCTCCGCGTCCACGGTCGACTGAAAGCGGCGCTCGATTGCAGCCAGATTGGCGAAGAGTCCATATTTAACGGACATTCCGAGATCGAGATTGCTGAAATAGTTGGCAATATCCTCGCTGCCGGCAAGCCGTTCGGCGGCTTGCCGGCGCTCGGTCAAAAATTCGCCGATCTCGGTGGCACGTACTTGACCGATTGACACCAGACGGGCATCGGCGTTTTGCCGTAGTTCCACTTGCGACGAATAGAGATTGCCAATCAAAAATAACATCGGCAGTAGAAAGGCGCCTGCCGCAATTGAGAGCCAATGGGAAGCCAAAGATGGACTAAAACTGATCAGCGAAGACTGCATCAATTTGTTGTCTTGGCGAAAAATTCCGGGAAGAATCGGCGGATGCCGGGATAGTATTTGTCCACGAGCCGGTCATAGATGCCGGAAGTCTTGATGTCGCTCAGATAGGCGTTGAACTCATTGCGCAAAGCTGGCGCGTCCTTCGGAAAGGCCGTTGCCAAGATCTGCCGCTCGGAGATCGGCCCCAGAATCTTGATCCTGCCAGCCCATTTGCGCAAATCGAGAATAGCGTCCGGTACGTCAAGCAGCGTAAGTTCGGCTTCCTTGTTGAGCATGGCCGGAACCATCTCATTCAGGTTGGTGCTCTTATTGTAGGCCTTTAAGTCAAGACCGACATTGACCAGACCGTAATTGGCCGGATCCAGGCAGGTGTGCTCCATGACGAGCACGCTCCGGGATCCGATGGCCTGCCGGGTCTTGGCGATATCCGCTGCGAGATCGGCGCCGTCCTCGATCGGCTGGAGATCAGACTCTGCTGGCGCCACTAACAGAACCTGGGAGGGAAGAACCGGATCGGAATATTGAAGGATCGCCTCGCGCCACGGCAGCATGGTGAAACCGGTCGAAATCACGTCACCCTTGATTGGATAGTTGCCTGTCAGCGTGACTTCGCCGTTTTTGCGCGTCACATCTTTGCCAAGCAGATCGCGGATCACCGAATAAAAATCGGAGTAGACAAGCTTGTAGGACACGCCAATTCGTTTGGCGAAACCTTGCATCAGTTCGACGTCGAAACCGTCGCCAGCGCCGGTGACGAAATTGGCGTAGCGGATGCCGATATGGCGGATTTCGCCGCGCTGCTTGATCTCCGCAAGATCAGCTGCCCGACCTGAGGCCATGAACAAAAAGACCATGGCGCAGCTGAGAAACCCAAGTACGAAGCGTTTCGTGTACATGGAGGCGCACTTTCCCTTATTTCAGGAGGTAGCGCCCGCAATCTAAAAGTCCGAAATTAAAAAAAAGATATCGTAACCCAATAAAGTAGGGCCCTTTTTCCGCAAAACCGGGGTTTAAGGGTCAAGGATTACGGCCCAGATCTGGCTGTAGCGGGAGCGTCTCTGATCCGTACGAGCCTTTCAGCTGCTTGAATTCATTTAGCACTGATCTCCAAGGACCCAGCAAGCTCAACAGCGTGCTTAAGGTTAAAATGACCAAGTATCCTGAAAATTGTCGCCAATAAAGAGTTCCGTCTGACAAGAATTGGTGTCCTTGTTGTCCAATTTGCGAATACAGCAGGACAAGCGGCGCACTGCCCATCAAACTAGTCGTTAGGTATTGAACGGGTGAGACATGAAAGGCCGCGGAAAAGAAATTTACCAGTGGCGCGGGCACGATCGGTGAGAGGCGCAGTCCGATCAAGGTCAGCCAAATGTTCCTGGCGGACTGTTGATTTAAGGGACCCCGGAGACGTCGAAAGTGCTTCCGGTAAAATAAAAACGCGCTCAGACCGCCAAACACACTACCGAGCAATACGATTGCTCCTCCTCCAAGCCCGCCCATGTAAAAGCCCGCCGCCATGTAAATCATCGGCATCGATGGAAATGCCAAAAATGCCAGGACGGCGGACGCGACCAAAAATATAAGCGCCGTGACAAGAGGATTCGCTCGCGCCATCGCCGCAGTAGTCGGAAACAGTTGCCAAGCGGTCTCTCTCGACATGGGCGATACAAAATACGCCACTGACAGAACGGCGACGGCAGCCATATAGAAAATCAATGATCTGTAGCTATGCATCAAGCTATCCCAAACTGGATAGAAGGGGGGGCATGTAGTCAAAGCTGTTGTAGGTGTTCCAGAACAGGACCTTTTTATTTTTCAGCGCGCCCGCTTGAGACATGGTGAGCAATGATCGCCAAGCCTTTAGAGTAAACACTGGATCAAGGCGGAGCCCCGCCTCTTCCAACTCTTTAGCCCGTTCACCGTCGGCCTGCTCGATCAAGCCGTAGCCCGGCTCCCAACTGGTGGAGTCCGGCACGAAAATATCGTGCATTACGCGAAGAACATCAGGCGAAATACCCGGGAAGCGGATCTTATGCAGCCATTCCACCGTGCTGCGAGCGAGTTGGACAACATGCCCCTCCACAAAGGGAACGGAGGGCTGCCGGTTGACCAACCATCGCGTCAGATAGGATCTGTCCTGATCGGCCACACCCACCACCTTCGTATTCCATCCCATCAGATGGACCCCCAAGAGCAGGCCCAGAACCGTCGAACCGCTGCCCATGGCGACAAAAATTACATCTGGCGGCGCTGTCCACGCTTGAGCGGCATCGAGCAACTGCGCCAACTCGGCGATCGCATTCATGTGTCCCAACGCGCTCACTTCGTTCGAGCCGCCCGGCGGAACGAATGAATCCGTGTCTGGATGCAGCCAGTGTCTCGCGTATTCATAGGAAGCCTCGCCCGCCAATTCGACATCGTTCTTGGCGAGAGAAATGTTCTGAACCAGGCTCCGCAAAATCGCCAGGCGCGCCATGTCCGTGGTGGCTCCCGGAACTTCAAAGAGCACCATGTCCAGAGCACAATTCAGTGGCTGTCCATCGCCGGTCAAATCAGCGACGCGATTAGCCAGAGCAAATTGCAGTGCATGGTTGCTGGAAACCGCGCCCATTGTCCCCAGACGCTCGGAGCCGGACCACTTCAGGTTCGGAAGCAGAAACTCGTATTTGCGCGCCTTGTTACCGAAGACGGGATAGCGGGTACTGCTCTCGTTCATCACCAAAAGGTCAGAGCAGTCGATTTGGCGTGTCACCGAGGGTGGCAATTGCAAAAGGTCGCTTTCCCGCACGAATACCGGTGTCCAGGGAATGGTGGCGCGGGCATCAGCGTTCCTCAGGAAGACGGAATTCCCAGATTCGCCCCGGCGAATGAAGCCAGCAAACAACTCTTCGCTGGAAAGCGTGTTGGCGATGAAAGGACCCTCCGTGGCATCGGTATCCAGCAGGGATGGGAAGAAGTTGCCAAGAGCCAAAGATTGCGAGTTCAAGGCTGCCGAGGGCGGAGCCAAGCCTGAAATATCAGCTATCTGAGGAAGCGGCGGTACCGGGCGCCGGCTTTGAATCATGCCAACCGCGCTCGACGCGGCGCCTCCCAGGATGATCCCTTGCACAAAATTCCGTCGAGAAAGGCTCATTAACCAATATCCGATTCACAATGCGTATATTGGTAGATTAACCCTTTCTTTACCTTAATTCCAATCCGAACGGGTTCTTAGGTATAAATTCTTTAAGGTTTGATTAACCGAGACTCATCCTGCCCGGATCTGATCTGACCCGACCTTTTTGACTGCGCTTTGCGAGAATTTGGGCGCGGAGTAGCGTCGGATGCGCCCAAGCATCAGGGAGTGAACAGTTTTTCGGTGTGATGGTGGTCCTTGGCGGCGGCGAGGGACCGGAAAACCCATCGTCAGGTTCGAACGCTTCGCCGTCTTCGCACAGGACTGGTGGTCAGGAACTGGCTACGGGTCTTCGGTTGGCGACCGCTTGTTTAACGCGACGGCGCTTCTCCGGCTCGGCAGGAACCGGAAGAATTATTGTCGCACTGCATCGCGCGGCCTATTTGGCGCCCATGCATTTGGACGCTCGGTGTCAATCGGCTTGCAAATTTTTGCGCGCCAAATAACAGCTGTTCTTGGAAACCAGGAGGCGCGAATGAAGTGCATGAAACAACACCGCGCCGAACTGTCGCCGGAATGCCGAGCAAAAATTGCTGAGCAACGTGACATCGACGGCACTCGCCCGGCTTCGGGTGCTAGTAGTCGTCGCGAAAAATGCGCGGCAATGGCCGCCGATCAGAATCGCTTGGGCGGTACAAGCGGCCATCGCTTCGGCGGACCGGCTGCCCTCAAGAGATGCATGCAGGGGCAGCCGATGTAGCGAACCGAGGCTCAATGGGTTCGGTCAGAAGCGCCTCCGCGTCCGCGCTCCGGCGCCTGACGCTTGGGCACTGCATGTCCATCAGCGGTGATCATGATGATCGGGACCATCCGGCCGCATGGCATTCATCACCTCGAGGTCGCAGTTCAAGACCGCGCTGAACCGCAACCATACGCGCCCCTTAGCGTAGCGCTCATCATTGCGGCGACATATTTACGACCTGCACACGACGATTCTCCGGCCCGAACGGATCGGCCGGGTTTTTTAGCCGCTCCTTGCCATAGCCAACGGCGATCAGATTTTCGGGTCGCAAGCCGAATCTTGCCACCAGGAATTCCTTTACCGCATCGGCACGTCGGTCCGAGAGGTCCTTGTTGTAGCCGTCGCCGCCTTTGGCATCGGTGTGGCCGGCCAGCAGAACCAGCGCATTTAAGAGCCGCGGATCGCGCAATGCTGTACCAAGCTGGCTCAGCACGTCCTGAGCCTGCGGGCCGATGTTCGCTGAATTAAAGTCGAAATTGACTTCCAGATCCATGCCGGGCTTGTCCTCGGCGATCTTGGCAACCTGGTCGCGCTGCTCAACAGTGATCGAACGCGCAGACCTGTTCCGAAGTCCATCGAGATATTGCTGATTTTGCTCAGTTTTGGGATGTTGAATGGTCAACCCACGAGTGAGGGGCGCCTTCGGGACTAACGAATTTAGGATATCATTCGCGCTTGGCTGCTGAGAAAGTGCAGTCCCGGAAACGAAGACGCCGCTCGCCAGTATAGCCAAGACTTGCACGCCCCGCTTTAAGATCGACATGGATTCCTCCACCGAATAAACCCAGTTCATACTACCACAAAGGGACCGTGCCGTTTAAATTCTTAGCGCGGCGAGCAGCTGCGCGGATCGCACAAATGCTGCACCAAGCCGGATCAGCACTTCCTGAGTTTGTAAGCGATATTCGCCGAATGAGAGTCGGTTGGCGATTACTATTTTCTTCGATGAGTTTTTCGACGACGAATCCTGATTTGCAGGGATGCTCTTGCCCCGGACGGGCTACAAAAAAGCGATTGAGGGGCGTTCGACTTTTAAATAGACTCGAACTGTAGGAGTTCTTAGGGGGCACTAAGATGCACCGCAGAGCACGCTCGGTCGGATTTATTTGGTGGATCGTTCCACTTTCATTATTCTGCCTGCTCATATGCGGACCAGCCTTCGCCGATAAGCGTGTTGCACTCGTAATTGGCAATTCATCCTACCAACACGTCACGCGGCTCGCCAACCCGACGAACGACGCAAAGCTCATGGCGAGAACATTGGTGGACCTGGGATTCACTCTCGTCGGCGACGGCGCACTGGTCGATCTTGACGAAGCGAAACTACGAAGCGCTGTGCAAAGTTTCGGGGCCAAGCTGCGCGGCGCAGATGTGGGATTGCTTTATTATTCCGGCCACGGCGTCCAGGTGCGCGGTGAGAATTATCTCGTACCGGTTGATGCGAACCCGACCACTGAGGCCGATGTCGACTTTCAAATGGTCAATACAAATTTGGTGTTGCGCCAGATGGAAAGCGCCGGCACCAAGCTGAACCTTGTGATCCTCGACGCCTGCCGCAACAATCCGTTCGGTGGGCGGGGATTGCGCGGCACCGATGCCGGTCTTGCCCAGATGCGCGCACCTGAGGGGACACTCATTTCATTTGCCACCCAGCCCGGCAACGTGGCGCTCGATGGAACCGGAGAGGACAGTCCGTTTACGAAGGCCCTCGCTCAGACGATTCGTCGAGCGGGACTGGACATCTTCCAGACTTTCAACGAGGTCGGACTCGCTGTCATGCAGGAGACGGGTGGCGCACAGCAGCCGTGGGTCTCGACTTCGCCGATTGGGGGAAGTTTCTCTTTCGCTGGCGCAGGAAATGCAGGACCATCAGTTCAGCCGGGGCTCGACCCGGCCGCACAAGCTTGGGCGGCTACCGCAAATACGACAAGCCTCGCCGTGTTGCAGGATTTTGTTCGGCAATACGGCGACACGACATTCGGCAGCATGGCCCGCGCTCGAATGGTGGAACTGACAAAGAATCAAAGTTCTGCCCCAGGCGCGGAATCGAGCCGAGCTTCGCCAGCGGTGGAACCACGATTTGTGTTTAATGAGGCGGCACTCCGTCGACTTGCCGAGAAGCAAAAAATACCGCTGCCGAGTCAGCTTGCAATAAATCTCCCGAGCCACACGATGCCCGATAGACTGCTGGCCTATTTGGGCGCGTGGGGAGCTGATCAAGGCTGGAACGGCGCAGGACGGAATACGATCGTGGTGATCGAGGAGATTGACGACTCTGGAGTAGCGACCGGAATTGTCGCAAATGGGCCACCGACTCCATCTTCGCCCAACAAGGCTGGCGCGGCCTATACCGGTTTCACGTCCCCTGTGACCACTGACGGCATTAGTCTTGACAAGGGACAACTGCATTTCAAATTTAAGGTGGCCGGCAATTTGATGTTGGGTGACTCTCAGGGCAAGATAGGTCCGCGGGACGTCCATTTCAGAATCACGCTAGAACGCATCGGAGCGGAGCCACGGCTCGCGAAGCCCGGTTCAAACTGAACAAATTGCCAAATGTCTAACACGCTGCGATGTCGGCGAAATCGATGTTAAAGAGCACGTTTGTGACCGCTTCATTTTCGCGTGCTGAGTTGGTATTTCTTGTGGAAGCACAAGGCTTATAGCGTGAGTTTGGATTGAAATGTCGCTGCTCAGCCTTTCCTTCCATGCATCTTGGTGCAACAGCAACGACACTTTTTGGTCGATCCCGGCTTGGCGATGAAATAACGGAACGACACTCGGCATCTTAGAATGTTACGAGGAGACTTATGGAATCGCGCATGCGCCTAACCAGGCGAAAGGTTCTGCTGTCTGGTGCGGCTACGCTCGCTGGCGGTTCAGTGACCGCACAAAGCCTCGTGGCTGGAGAAATCGATTCAGTTCATGGCAAAGCATTCGCCGAGCAAACCAGCACGCGGCGCGTTCTACAGACTTCAGCTGACGTTTTCGTCCAAGATCTGGTGGAGACCGAAGCCGAATCCGGTCTTACAATGCATCTCGGCAAGTCCACGATCGTAAAGCTCGGGGCGCTCGCTAAATTTCGCATTGACAGGTTCGTGATCGACGCCGGGGGTACACTCGACCTCGAACAAGGCGCATTGCTGGTGGACCGTAATGAAAATGCTAGAAAAGAACAGTTGCAGGTTCGCTCGCCGTTCGGACTGATCGCGGTTCGCGGCACTTTGTTCTTTGCTGGTCCAAGCAACGGGGTATTCGGCGTGTTCGTTGCCCGAGGCTCCGTTACGGTCACAGGAGGCGGCCGTACCGTCAGCCTAACAGTCGGCAAAGGTACTGATTTCGCAAAAGCTGGAGAGGCCCCCAGTGCTCCCAAGTTGTGGTCACCGGAGCGCATCTCTGCCGCATTTGGTTCCGTCGGCTGATTCCGCGACTGGACGAATTGAGTGAGTTCTCTCGTGACCCAACTGTTTCGCCGAAGAAATCCCTCAAGAAAAGTTGTCTGAAAGCTGTTTGTCGCGTTAATCGTCGTCGCCCAACAGCCATCGGCGCAATACCACGTGATCGCAGAGACTGGTCAAAACACCGGTTGCGGCAGTCAAGAAGCGGATTAAATCAGATCCAGGGTGTGCCCAGCGCGGATATTTCATTGGGCATCACTGCTGACGGCTCGCTTCGGTATCGGCATTCGCTCCGTGAACACGTCAATCTCAGCATCGCGGCCACGTATCTTCACAGTACCGAGCCTCTCAATCTCTTGTTGATCCAGCATTTTTGCTGCCGTCGGACCGATACAGATTGAGGTGTTGAAATCCTTGTTGATACTTTCAAGACGCGAGGCAGTATTCACGACGTTGCCGAGTGCAGTGTAGTCGAGCTTGCTGCCACCGCCGACATCGCCGACGATTGCTATTCCCGACTCGATGCCGATGCGGCTACGGCCGAGGCCAAGTTTCGCGGCCAGGGGCGTTCGACGATAGTCTTCGGTCGCTTGGATGATAGCCTGTCCGGCAGCAAACGCGCAGCGAGCATGATCTGCCAGATCGAGTGGTACGTTGAATAACGCAAAAACTCCATCTCCAATCAGCTTGTCGACCATGCCACCGTGTTTTACGACAGAATCTACCACAATCGCGAGATAGCCATCCAGCAACTGAACAACCTCGTCGGCGGCGGAGCGGTCGGTCAGTGCTGTAAAGCCCTCAATGTCAGAGAACATCGCCGTTACTTCGCGACTCGTGCCTTCAAGACGAAGAGCTGTTGGATTTTCGGCAATCATCCTGACAACGTCGGGCGCGAGATGTTGCTCGAATCGCTGACGCAACGCCCGCATTCGCCACTCGGTCTGAGCGTAGGTTCCAATTGCAGCGGCCGTGAACACCACGATCGCAATCGCCGGCGGCCCCGCCATGTCGATCATCACGCGTTGCTGTATGAACGCGGCTATTGTTCCTGCCTCCCACCCAAGGCATAGCAACGCCAAAAGGACCAGCGCACTGACCGGACGGCGGAACAGCGCAAGCGCAACTGACGCGAGGCCCAGCACCACGGCCCCCAGAATTTCGGCGCTCGGAACCCATGGCGGCCGGTGCGGCAGTACTGCTCCTGTAAGCATCTCCGTTGCATCGGCCTGGATCTGAATAGTGGGGGTGATCGGGGAAACCGGGGTCTCGCGCAACCCCCCGACCTCAGGCGCACCACTACCGATAAGCACGATGCGATTTGCCAGGCGGCTCGGCGCGCTTTTACCGGCGAGAATTTCCCATGCTGGTACGGTCCGTTTAGCCCATTCGGCGGCGGGCCTAGGCAGAATCCGTAATGTCGCATCCGCATCAATAGGGACCGCCAACGGCCCAATTCGCAGTCGCTGCGGCGCCGCGTCAATGATGTATGAGGCAGCTCCGTAGTTGACGCGCGATACCTCGGCCGCGAGTCCGGGACTGAGTTGACCGCTGCTGACAACCAAGAGCGGCACGCGGCGTATTTCGCCGTCGGCATCGGCGGCAAGCGCGATGGCTCCGAACCCGCTACTCGCTGCCGCAATCGCCGGCAACGGACCGATCGCACCGGCCGACTGCCAGATGTCCGGCGCCTGGGCATGACCATGCGCGAGAAACGGTACGCCGGGAGGAGGTGGTCTGGTTCCCGTCGGGTCCAGGACGAAGCCGAGTACGGCTGGAGCGAGTCTGAGCGCATCAGCAACAGCGGCATCGCCATCGGGCAATTTGCTTGCAAGCTTCGCAAGCTCCTCGCCGTCAGCGCCAATGCCAAGATCTCGGGCAAGCCTCGCCGGAGACAGCCGATCCGGCTCCGACAATAGGATATCAATGCCGACAACACGCGGCTTCGCCTGAGCAATTTTTTGTATCAGATTGGCCAGTCGCAGCCGACTCCATGGCCACGGCCCATAACGAGCAAGACTCTCGCTATCGATGTCAACGACCACAACAGAGGACTGAATTGCTCGCGGTGCGAGCAGCGGAAGTATGGCATCGAACATGCTCTCACGCATATTTTCGCGGAGATGAAAAGCGCCGCTGCTCCAAAATAGTATGGGTATTGCGAAGCACGCGATTGCAAAATATCTGACTGATGATTTCCAGCCTAGGATCATCGTGTCTTCATCTAAATCACTGAGACCAATGCTATTTGGTAGAAGACTACACAGCTGGATTTATGACAGTCCACGAATATTCCGGCCAGCTATGCCTGGCACTGGACGTCGGTACGCGACAGACATGACCTCGCCGCGCCGCTCTGGGCTGAAAGGCGATGACAGGTAAAGCGGACATGCGAAAGGCGCAGCCATTCGGTGGAGTCTGACACTTATGCGATACGGCCGACTTTTCGGTAACGAAGCTTAATCGCACCGCCATTGTCGCCGACTTCGATCATTTCGGCAGGTAGGCTTCGGTATAGAGCTTCGACATGTCGAGCTCGCCCTCGACAAGCTTCATTTCGACAAAAGACTGCTTCAAAATCGCCAGCGATTCCGGATCGAACCGGCAATCCTTGGTATGCATGCCGATGGTGAGATCGTATTCCCGCGACATCACGTTCTCGCTGAAATGGTTGATGTCGCTTGTGATCTTCACCGTCTCGGCCTTGTGCGCTCGCATATAATCGACGGTCTCGATCCAGCCGGCGATGAAGGCGCGGATCGCGTCCGGATTGCTGGCGATCAGCCGGTTCGAGGCGAACAGCGTCCCTGACCCGACATTGCCCTCAAAGCTAGAGACCGGGGCGATGAGACGGCCCTCCTTAGCCTCCTCGAAGGCGAGGAATAGCGCCGTGGTGCTGATCGCGGCATCGACCAGATGGGCGCGCAGCGCCGCGCGGATCGGCGCCGGACCGCCGCCGATCGCCACCGTCTTCACGCCGTCCGGCCCCCAGCCGAACTTGCGCGCGAGCTGATGACCGGACCAGTCGCTGAAAGAGCCCGGGCTGGAGACGCCGATGGTCTTGCCTTTCAAATCCTCGAGCTTGGTGATCGGCGAATCCCAGGGCACGCCGACACCGAGGAAGGGCGCCGGCCCGGTGCTCTCGCACACGGCGAGCATCGGCGCTCCCTTGGCGACGAAGGCCATCTCGGTGCCGGCACCGTCGCCGATATCGATGCTGCCCGCAGCCATGCCCTGCACCATCTTGCTGCCGCCGCCGAAGTCGATGATCTTGAGATCGAGCCCGTGCTTTTTGAAGATGCCGAGCTTGTCACCGACATTGACGGGAATGATGGCGTCCGAGGTCGCGTTGGCCTTGCCGACGGTCAGTATCGTTTCAGCGGAGGCCGGGGCGGACGCCGCGGCAGCGAAAAACACCACGATGGCAGTGACGCGCGCCCGAGAGCCGCGCCGATGCGATACGATCATGAAGCCGCCTCCCCTGCGCACGCTTGATGCCGCGTGCTCGGCGTGAATTTATTATATGATGGCGCCGCGGGATAGCGGTCTTGCCGGCACCCGCCGCCACGCAGCCGCAACCGACCGCAATTTGCGCCGGCGGCGCCCGCGCCCGTGAGATCGCCCGGCCGCCGGGGAGGAAGAATGGCCAATCTGCAGCTCAGTCTCGCCATCACCAGCAATCCGCGCACCTGGCCGATCATCGACGGGCGCGTCAAACCCGACGGCATCGATTTCGCCAAGACCGTCCTCGGCCCGGCCGAAATGTTTTGGCGGCAACTCAGCTTCGCCGAGTTCGACGTTTCCGAAATGTCGATGTCGGAGTTGATGATGATCCGGGAACGCGGTGATGACCGGTTTGTCGGCATCCCGGTGTTCACGACGCGGCGCTTCTACCATACCGGCATCTTGGTGCGTAAGGACGCCGGGATCGCCAGTCCTGCCGATCTTAAAGGCAAGCGCGTCGGCGTGCCCGAATACGTGCAGACTTCGGCGCTTTGGACCCGCGGCGTCCTGGAAAACGAGTTCGGCGTCACGCCCAAGGATATGACCTTCTTCATGGAACGGGTGCCGGCGCGCAGCCATGCCGGCGCGATGGGCTTCAAGACGCCGCCGGGGTCACCATCAACCAGATTCCGCCGGAGAAGAGCATCGCCTCCATGCTGATCGCGGGCGAACTCGACGCCTGCATGTCCTATAATCCGAAGCAAGGGGACCTCATCGATCGCAGTGATGTGGATCTCGACAATCATCCCGACATCAAGCCGCTGTTTCCGGATCCGGCCGCCGAAGCCGTCCGCTACTACAAGAAGACCGCCATCTATCCGATCAATCATGGCATGGTCATCAAGCGCGCGGTGTTCGAGCGCGATCCCTGGGCGGTGATCAACATCCTCAAGGCGTTCGATCGGGCTAACGATATCGCCGATGCCGAGCGGCGCGAGCATGTCGCTTATCACCTCGAGACCGGCCTCGTGCCGCCGGACTATCGCAAGCCGCTTGCTGCGCGGATCGTTACCCACGGGCTTAAGGCCAATCGCATAACGCTCGAAATGGCGGCGAAATATTCCAATCAGCAAGGCCTGACGCAGCGGATCATGACGATGGACAAACTGTTCGCGGCGAATGCGCTGGATTCATAAACTAGTGGTCCAATTCTAACATTCGCATCCCGGTTGGGCAGGCTGTCTTGCGAATGTTAGAATTAAAGGACCACTAGCAAATATAAGTGGTAGTGGAGCTTTGGATTTGACATTCGCTTCGCCGATTCGCGGCTAGGTGGGTAGCGAATGTCAAATCCGCTCCACTAGGAAGCACCCGACCGTTCCCATAAGGAAAAGACCAAAGTCCGCCGTTCGATATACGCTGCTAGCAATCTCAACAAAAAGACTGATTGGAAGTCCGGCGCTAGGCCGAACTGCCGATCCTGCCTAAACCGAGCCGCTGTCCTCTACTCAGCAGCGACCGCTACATCGGCAATAAACTGCGATACCCATTTCTTGCGGCGTTTTAGGTTCTGCCGGTAGAGCGACTCGAACTCGGCTTCGGGAAATGAATGCGTCGAGGGCCGCCTGATCAGCGCCTCGGCCCAGGCCTTGAGCCGCGGAAATTTTTCGATGATGCCGAGCGGCTTGACGCGGTCCAGAAAGAAATAGCGCTGCAAGAAAGGCGCATAGGCGGCATCGACCAGCGAATATTTTGCGCCGTTGAAGAATGGCCCCGCACCCTGCTTTTCGAGCGCCAGTTCGAGCCGCTCGAACGCCATTGGAATTTTCTCGGCCGATGCGTTGTAGGAGGCTTCATCGTCTGCATAGCCGGTGGCTGTCACCGAACTGGCGAAGGTCGGCACATAGTCGGTCCAGGCGCGGTTGATCGCGCGCAAGATCGGATCATCGGGATGCAGCCGCGGCGCGATCGTTTCATCGAGATATTCGGCGATCGCATTCGACTCAAACAGCGACACCTTTTCGTCGATGCGCAGCACCGGCACTTTCTTGTGCGGTGAAATGGCGAGGAACCAGTCAGGACGATTGTCCGGCTCGATATGCCGGAACTCGAAGGCGATGTTCTTCTCGCGCAACACGATTGCCGCGCGCTGCACCCAGGGGCAGGTCTTGAAGCTAACCAAAAGATATTTTGTCATAGTTCTCTCCCTGGCTTGTTCGCGCCCATTCGCCAGCGCATCGTACCGATTTCACTTGGAATAGTCAGGGGGTATTGGAAACGATTTGCGCCGGACACCGCTGCTATATTTATCCGCCACCCTGCTTCATCGGCGGCCCGACTCCGACGCGCCTATCGCTCCACGGGTGATGGCCATCGGGGGGCCGTTCTTACAGGCTATTTGGCTGGACCCGGACGGCTCAATTCGGAGCTTTCCGAATCCGAAGGAATCTGGAACGCGACACAATTCACACGAAGCACCGGCATACAGAATTGAACCCGGCCGGCATCCTGGTCAATTTGCCAGAAGAAGCCGGATTGGGCCTCGTCACTTTCGGGACCACCACGAGGACTACCAAGCGCCTGAACCGTTTTGACATTGTTACCGCTTAACAGCGGCGGATCGAACGAGCCACCAACGCTGCAAGTGAGTGTCGGTGTCATTGGCGTAGCGAAATCGTAACTCGCAAAGCAGTTATAGTACTTGTTCTGTCGGTAGCTGATCACCCATGCGCGGTAATTCACTTTCATGGGGTAGCCACGTATCTCGCCATGTCCAGGAAATAGATCGTAGTTGACCTGAGCACTGACCGCGTTTGATATGCAAATCATATTCGTGATTAGCAAAATTGTGATCAGCTTGTGCATGACGATAAACACACCCTCTCTTCGTCATAGTTTACCAGTTCGCACAACAAGTCCTCAACTTCGGAGATGCAAATTGACGTTGCACAAATGTTCTCTTGCGGTCGCGGTTGCTGTGTCGCTATCGCTGCCAATCGTAGCAGTTGCCGCACCGGTGCACGGCAAGCGGCATGTTGACCGCCACTGGCACGGCTATGGATTCCTGCCTGGGTATCATCCACCGCCTGAGCCGGGAGTTCGCTATCACACGCCAAGCTATTGGTATGGTGGCGGCCGTTACTTTTACGGCGAACCAGGCTTTTTTCGCGGTCGATGGAACGGAGGTAGTTTCGGCCCGTGCTGGACCTCGACGCCGATCGGCCTGATGTGGAATTGCGGATGATGTGGATGGAGGTGGAGTAGAGTGGCTGCATCACGGATTTTTGGACAGCTCGGCGGGCTTGTCGCTTGACTGAGCAGCCGAATGGCGCTGGTTCCGCGACGAGCGTCAGCTTCAGGCTCCTTGGATGAAGGCGACTTCACCCTCCTACGCTCAGGCGTCCTATCCGCCAGCAGATTGTTCGCCTCCAAGACAAGCGCAATGTCGAACCATAAATACCTGATCCCTTCGGTAGCATTTTTACTCACATCATGTGCAGCAACAGCTCCCGACCCCCATAGGGTTACTGATCTTGTTCCAGGCATATCGACCAAAGAGGACGCCATTGCAAAGCTCGGACCTCCGACCGGCACATCGAAGATCGGAGACCGAACTCTCTTGCAGTGGACCGACAACAATTCGTCTCGCCCGGGTCACATTGTAGTTTTGTTCGGCATGGACGGCCGCATGATCGAGGCGGCGTCAGACGCCGAGGGGTCAGCTCAGCCTAACTCGCCGCCGCGATAAGACGCGGCGCAGTGCTGTGACTTTGCGAATTGGCCGGAGTTACTCCGCATTGAAGTAGCAGTATGGGCAAAGACCGCTAGGACGCAGGCCTGGGAATCTCTGCTCGGGCGACTTCATCAATAGGGGTAACGCTTTGTTCACGCGTCCAATGCATTTTTGAGCGGAAATTCAATGACGTGGCAGCGCCCGTTGCATTGAGATGCGTACAGTTTCACTGATCGACGAGCTCCAGGCTGCTCTGACCTCCGGTACCGACGAGCGCCGGATCGAAATGCTCGCGCGCATCACCAGCCTTTTCGTGGCCGGCGCAGCGCGCTACTCCGAAGAGCAGATCGGCGTTTTCGACGACGTCATGGTGCGTCTCGTGAGTACGGTCGAGGCTGAATCACGCGCTAAGCTGGCTCACAGTCTGGCGCCGATCGTGAACGCGCCGCCGAGCGTCGTTCATATCCTCGCCTTTGACGACGACATCGACGTCGCGCGGCCTGTACTCGTTCAATCGGAACGGCTCGACGAGAACGCACTCGTAGCCAACGCCTGCAGCAAGAGCCAGCAGCATCTGTTAGCCATCACACAGCGCCAGCTGCTGAGCGAAGCGGTAACTGACGTGCTCATCGGGCGCGGCGACCGCGAGGTCGTCCATTCGGTGGTCAAGAACACGGGCGCACGATTCTCCGATGCCGGCTTCCTCATGCTGGTGACCCGTTCTGGCGGCGACGAGGCGCTCGCGGTCGCTGTCGGCATGAGAGCCGACATACCCAGACCGCACCTCCTGATGCTGCTGGAGAAGGTTTCGAGTGAAGTGGCCACCCGCCTCCTGACCGCCGAAAATTCGCAAGCAAGCCGCGCGATCGGAGCGGCCGCGGTCATGCTCGAAACCGCCGGCGGCATTCGCAACGAGGCCCGCAATGCGCCGCCCTCGGACTTCGCCGCTAAGCAGACGGCCACCGAACTGCAGAATCGCGCCTTACTGCTTTTTGAACAGGCTTTGGCCAGTTAGCGGCGCCCCGGCGACCGCGCCGCCCTATCCAAAACCAAAATCAACCTGCCGCAGCGCTTGAGTAGAAGATCACCCAGAGCGCCGGACACAGAAACGCACCGAACGGAATTCGCGTAGCGGCCTCCGGCTTTCGGCCACGCTGGTGCGCGTACAAGATCAGTATCAGGGCGCTGCTCGCTGCCAGCGCAAAACACGTCGGAATAAGATCGAGCGGCAACCATGCACCGATGCAAGCCGCCAGCTTGACGTCTCCGAAACCGAGGCCTTCGCGGTGCCGCAGGCGGCCATAGCTCCATCGCACCAGCCACAGCATCGCTGCGGTGCCAGCCGCGCGCGCAGCAGCCGACTCCAACGCGAACCATCGCTCCTGCGGATGGAGTGCAAAAGCCGCAACGAGGCCGGCAAGCAGCCCACCCAATGTCACCGTATCGGGCAACAGGAACGTGCGCGCGTCGACATCGGCGCCAGCAATCATCAATATCCCGAGCACAAGCGATGCGATGGCGGTCGGCCATGGCAGCGTCGCAAACGAAACCACCGCGATTGCGGCCCCACCACCAACGAGGACCGGCAGTCGTGGACGCAAGTCGTGCGAAGAGGCCAATGCCGCCGCTTCACGCTCGCACGCGATCGCTTCTGACGCGCGGGTTCCGTGTTTTAGAAGTCATGCTTGAAGTCTTAGTATTTGCGAACACTTCCGGATGTGGCCCCAGACGTAACGCGGGGCACGTCGATGATCGGGCGCACGGTGCGCATGGATTCGAGCCGCTGGCGGAATTCTTCGCTCACCGCCTGCGCATCAAGGCTGTTGCGCACCACCTGCGGTTTGATGAAGACGATGATTTCCGATCGCTGCTTGCTCTTGGACGTGTTGCCGAACAAGTCGCCCAAATACTTGATCTGGTTGAGACCGGGTATTCCGGCCTTCGAGGTATCCTGCTGCTCGCTGATAAGGCCTCCGAGCAGCACGGTCTGCCCACTGGTTACCGAGACCGTGGTGTGGATGCGCCGCTGCGAGATCGTCGGTGTCAGCGTCTGTTGATCCGGGTTGACCACGTTGGAAATCTCCTGCTCGATTTCAAGCTGGACGATGCCATTGGCATGAATGTGCGGCAGAACCTTCAGGATGACTCCCGTGTTGCGCATGTCGATCGTCTGCACGACTGTGTTCGCGCTGGTGAGCACATTGGTCGTGCTGGTGCTGACCGGTATCTGGTTGCCAACCTCGAGCAAAGCCGGCTGATTATCGGTGACTACGAGCGATGGCGAGGACAAGACCTTAACGCCGGTGATCGTCGACAAAGCCGATAGGATCACTCGTGGCTGCGCCTCCGGACCGAACAAGAGGTTGAAGCCCGGCAGGACGCGCTCCAGAACGGTCTGAGCCACGGCCTGTGCAGCCGCCGTTGTGGACGTATCCGTACTCGTTGAAGACGTGCTGGTGGACGACGTCGACGATGTCGATGATCCGGAAGAGAATAATCCGACCGAGCCCTTGTCGGCCGCCATCCCCACATCCGAGCTGGTGAAAAAATGTTGCACCCCGTACTGCAAATCGTCGGTGAGGGTGACCTCGGCGACCGTGGCGTCGATCGCAACCTGCAACTGCGGCCGATCGACGGCACGGAGCGCGCGTTCGAGAGTCCGGTAATCCTCCTGGTTGGAATAGATCACAATCGCATTATTGGCGACGTCGGCGGTGATGCGGACGTTCTGAAACAATCCGCGTGGCATGGTGCCGCTGCTCAACGCCTCCGTCGCATTCGCGCTGCCGGCGCCTTGCCGACCGGAGAATGAGTCGAACGCTCCAGCGATTGGTCCGCCCGTCTTACTGCCGCTCGAGCCATTGGTATTGCTCTGACCGCTGCTGCCAGATGAACCCTGCGTACTGCTGCTGGCGGCTGACAGGCTGCCACTTCCAAGAGAATCCAGTCGGGACTGGGAGGCTGACCCGCCGGGGGCGAGCTGATTGGCCGGCGTCTCCGCGGACGTGCCGGACCGCCCCACAAAAATTTCATTCAGGATTTTGGCGACCTGCTGGGCGTTACCGTAATTCAGGCGATAAACACGAAGCGCATTGCCGCTCGTGTCCGACCGATCCAGACGCTGCACCCATTGGGTTACCTTCTCAAGCAGCCGCGGGCTCTTGGCAACAGCCAAGACCGCGTTCATGCGCGAAACCGGCTGAAATTGTATCACGCCCTGGCCTTGCCCTGATTCATTGGTCTCGAATATGCGCTCAAGCTCCTGGATCATCGTTTCGGGCGTTGTCGATTTCAGCGGATAAACGCCGACCGACTGATTACGCAGCCATTCCACGTCGAAGGAAGCGATGACATCGATCGCCGACTGCCGCTCCGCGCTGGTTCCCTGGACCAGGAGGATGTTGCGCGCTTGATCGGCTCGGATCGCACCCGGCCTCGACAGGAAATTCTCCGCCATGCGGGCGATCGACGTTGCTGAGGCATAGCGGAGCGGTACGACCGATACGCCGAAGCCGGGCTGCCCTGCTCCAAGGCTCACGGCGCCGGCCCCGGCCGCCTCCGGCAATGGAACGATTTTCACCACGCCGCCTTCGCGCAAAACCGCAGCGTTCGACATGCGAAGCAGGCTTTCGAAGATCGGCAGCACGTCCTTGCGCGCGATCGGCCCGACCGAAGAAAACGTGACGGTGCCCTGAACGCGCGGATCGACGACAAAACTCAGCCCCAAAGTATCTCCCAGCAGCGTCTTTGCAACGGTCTGGATATCGGCGCCCTCGAAGTTAAACTCGACGCCGCCGGGAACGACGGCGGCCCCATTGGGCTGGACGGTACTCGCGCTCGTCTGCGTCGCCCCGTCGCGTGACGCCGGCAATCCGGAACCGGCTCCCGGAACAATCAGCGCGCGAAGCGGACCGGTTGCCGAACTCGATGGCTCCCCCGCGCTGGGGAAGCGGACACTCAAATCGGCATTGCGAACCGGTTCGACAGCGTCCGGCGCAGGAAAGTTTGACGCATCCTTCGCCGAGCAGGCGGCAAGAAAACAACAAATAGCCGCCGCCATGCAGGCCCGCAACAGCACACGCGGCGCAACCAACCGTACCCAACACAAACGTACAACTCCCCTCGCCCCCTCAGAACGCACGCGAGCAGCCAACATCTCGTTGGCATTCAGCGCCCGATAACAGCCGCTTCATCCCGTCGGAACGCGGTCAAACGCACACCGGTGTCCAATTGGTCGGCGCTCCGGCACGCGGCATCGAACTCCCCACAGCAACCACGATTCATTGTGCCCGCATCGAATGGAAGCGATACGCTGCACGTAGGAGAGAGGCCTACGGGTCAGCTTTGCACGCTATGAATTGAATATAACGAAGCCATGACAATTGCCGACGGACGCTCGCGTTCTTTAGCGTCCGGTCCGTCGATTGAAACGCTCCCGAGCGCCCGGCGGCGGCTCCGGGACGCCGGCAGGGGTAGGGATCGCCACCGGCGAAGCGGCGCCCTTCGCACTTTGGCCGGCGAACAATGCGAAGGTGACCAACCGATCGTCGTGCGACAGCACCATGCGGCGCGGCTCGATCCGAATTATTTTCCAGCCCTCAATCTCGTCGCCGAGCCCCGCACGAATAGGCTTTGCGGATCCGCCGCTCCGGACGACGGCGCGGGCTCCCGTATGGTCGGCGACGATGCCATACAAAACCATGTTCGGCGGTGGCAATTGCTGGACCGGCACGGCCGTCTGCTGCGCGACCGGCTGCGGTGGAGGACGACGACTTGGAGCAAACAGCGGCCGGTCGCGGGTCGCTTGCAGGCGATCCAGCGAAAGCGCGGCAAGTGGACTATCCAGCGCGCGGTCTTGCCGATCGGCCGCTCTATGGACGGCGTCGGCGGCCGGCAAGATCGAGGGCCAGACCGCGACCATTGCTCCCGCGCACCAGCGGCGCAGGTGCTTCATGTCGGCCCCCGATGCCACGGCGCGCGCAGTCCGAGCGTCACCCGCAATGGCAAATCCCCACTGCTTCCCGCAGTGGTCGCGGCCGCGGAGCGCACGGTCATGTTGTCAACAAACACATAGGGTGTTCCGCTTTCGAGTTGATAGAGCAGCACCTGCAGTGCGTGCAAACTGATGTCCATGCTGGCCTCGATCCGGATCGCGTCTGCCGCTTTGTCATCGACTGACCCCTGTGCTCCAAATGAAACGAGGGCGGCATGCCGTTCGGCGAGCTTCGTCACATAGGCCTGCAGGTCGGCGCTGGCGAGGCCCGGCGCCGCCGCCACGATGAAGGCGCGCGGCGGAGCGGCCGCAGGTTTCACGTTATGGTCTGCATCGGCTGATGAATGCAGACGCGCAGAAAGACGCGCCAGCATGTCCTGCCGCTGCGCCAGTTCCGTCGCGGCATCCGCGCGCATCTGCAAGGTCACAACGAGCGAGCCGACGCAGACAGTCAGGAGCAGGCCCAGAATCGAGATCGCTATTGTCTGTTCCCGCGGAAGCCTTGGCACTGTCAGTTCTCTGGGATGTCAAAGTGCGGCGCGACCTGCGCCTCGATGTGAAACCAAAACAGTGTACCGTCGGGTCCGCGCGTCGTCGGGGCGTAGAAATGTGCTCCGGCAAATTGCTTGCTTTGTTCAAGCGGCGACAACAGCGCCGGTGCGTCGCTGGTCAGACCGACAATTCGAAGTGTCGTCTTCTGCAGTGACAGTTCAGTGACATAGGCCGTGTCGGGTAGCGCTTGCGACAGCGTATCGAGAATGACGACCGCAGGCGGCTTCGTCGCTTTTTCGTTCCATACGCGTTCCGATGTATTGAGCACCGCGCCTTCACCGGTACGGCCTGACTCAAGTTGGCGCTGCACGAGCGCGGAGTGCTCGGCGACGTCATCGCTATCCGTGCGGATGGCAAAGGCGGACGCAAGCGCCCATGCGCTCAGGCCGAGGCTCAGGCCAAGGACCGTAAGCACCGCCACTGCCACCGGTCTGCGTCCTGATCGCCCCTCCTGACCGCGCTCGAAGGACGACCACAACGTGACCGGCTCCCTGTCCGCGGCGCCGGGCTCGCGCGCCGTGATCCGGTCGACCTCGACGCCAAGTGCTGCGAGTTCGCTACGAACCGCATCGATATGAATCCGTGACGTCATTATCACGCGTGCATCGAGCTGTGCCGAATCCTGGGGGCTCGCCTCGGCGTCGAAGCCGAACAGCACCTGATCGCTCGGCCACGGCGACAAACGATCGATCTGGTTACGCACGATCCCGGCGAGGAACTCACGGGCTCGCGCCGGCACCTGAATGCGCTGCAATACGAGCTCGTCGGCGGCAAGCTCGAACGTCACGAAGCGCCGACGCGCGGCGGCGGCCAGCGTCCTCGCAGAAGACAATTCTGAGGGCGAGGCCGCCACGTCGGCATGCTTCGTCGCGGCTCCTTGGCGGATGACAAAGTGCGCGTCTTCGCGCGCAATCACCAAGGTGCGCCGCGCCCGCCATGTCTCACGCAGGCCGACAAGCACAGCATTGAGATTGTCAATCCATCCGTTCCAAAGTGTGTTGATTTGCATCGCGGTTCTACCGATCGGTCACGGCCGGCCGCTTCATGACACCGGAGAGCGCAACGGAGTCCAAACGAGCACGCGATACGGCTGGCGGTCATCCGGCAAGCAAACGATGACCGCGTCGGCGCCTGCGCGCACGCCGCCGGCAACCAGCGCCGCGAGATGAACCGATACCGCCTGCACCGGTTTGATTGCGACATACGCTTGCGCGCCGAGCTGCGCTGCCAGCTGTTTGGGATCGATTCCGGAGCGGCGAGCCGCGAGAAATCCGGCAAGCCGTCCCGGATCGACCCCGGGCAGCACAGCGAGAACCTCCGCCGGCGCTGTCAAGGGATTGACCGTCTCGTTGCCGAACACGGTGGTGAGCGGCTTGATCGCCTCGATCCAGTCCGCGCGCATACCTGGCACTTGCATAAGCTGGCCGACGTCTGTGAAAGGCGATTCCGGGACCGGCGGCGCGGCGGCATTCGCAGCCGTCGGCGCTGCCGATGGCGGCGGCGGATTCACATTGTTGCCAGGCGCCGCGCTTGGCTCCGGCGGAGCGCCGGCGTCGCGCTTGCGCAAGGTGACAATCTGCTGGGCGAGGCCTTCGGAATCCGGCGCACCGACGGACCGCAACAGCGAGGCCAGCACTTGCGGCGGTGCCTTGCCGATATCGATGCGGCCGCCCTCATCGTCGATGCGAATGTGAACGGTACCGGACGACAGCGTGAGCGATGTTTCCACATCGGTAAGTGGCTTATCGCCGGCACTGGCGGCGAGGCCGGCCGCAACTTCGAGACCCGCCGTGAGCAGGCCGTCGGACTGCACCCGGCCACGGTCGATGGCCATGATCCCGGTGAATCCCCGGAAAGTCAGCGCGGTCGCCATGGCCAAAGTCGACAATAGCGCGATCGTCCACAAAACGATCACCAGGACGACGCCGCCGCGCGCGCGCGTGCTCATGACGCTCATGGCGCTCACGGCGACGTCCTCTGCGCCTGCTGTGGGCTTGCCGTGTCGCTATTGCCCGCGGGGGGCTTGCCGGTGAGGCACTCGACTCCCGCCCCCGCCTTCGCACAAGCCATTGGCGCGTCGGCGCGAACGACGAACTCGGCCCCACCGAGGAGATCAACGCCGCTCGAGCGGTCACGCAAGTTGAGCTTCACCAGGCGCGGCAATGTTTTTTCATTGTTCCAGTTGGTGCTCCAGCTGAGACTGCCATCCGGCGCTGCGCGGGCGAAAGCAAACGATGCGTCGATCTGACCGGCGATCAGCACGACCGGGTCGCCCAGTGCCACCTCCGCGATCGGCTGATGCGGTCCACTCCACGGAGCACGGCGCCGCACGATCTCGGTCGCGTCTCCGGCAGGCTCGACCGCCACGCTCACCACCTCATCGCCTTGGGGCGTTCCGGCGGCGGCCCGCAATCCGGCGTCTGGGCCGTCGGCGCAGATGAAGGTGATCTTTGAGGGCTCGCCCAGGAAGGCGACGGCTCCGCCGGAGTTCTTCTCGATGACAAAGCGCGCTGCGCCGACATCGGCTGACAAGCGCTCTGCCGCCAGCACCAGCCGTTCGCCCCCGGTGACGCGGCTCGTCCCACGATCAAAGGTGAGCGCTACATTATGCAACAGCGTTGTGGTCGCGACGATGATCACCGAGGCAATCGCGAGAGCGGCAAGGACTTCGAGCAGACTGAAGCCTCTTCGCGTGTCGCTTGCCGGCGCGCCCATCATGCCTTCACTCCGGTTTGCCGAGCCGCACGGTTTCAGCGCTGACAGTTCGCCCCCCACCGAATGTGACTGTGGCAATCACCCGATAGGCCAGCCAATTCGGCTGCGGCGCGCTCTTGCCTGCGGCAGCAACCGAGTTGGCCGCGGCGGCACGCCGGAATGTCGTTCCGATGCCGGAGGGCTCCGCGCCCAAGTGCCAGCGCAGCCCGGCACTTTCGCCGTCGCGCGAAAGATGAGCCAAAGTTGCCGCGTCGACCGGATCATCAAGGAGCGCACGCAACAGAGCCTGCGCCGCGACTCGATCATCGGCGCTGACCATGATGCGGCGGGCATAAAGCAGGAACGGTCCGATCGCGGCGGCGAATGCCAGCACCACCGCAAGCGCGACCAGCGTCTCCAGCAGCGTAAAGCCGCCGCGCGCTCTAATCCGTCTGCGGTGCAAGGACCGAAACACCACCCGTGTACCAATTGACCCGAACTTCATATTCCGCCTTCTCGCGTGAGAACCTCAGCACGGCCCCGGTCGACGCACCGTCCGGATCGAAGCTGACGACCGCGAGCCGACCAGACCAGAGTGCGTCGGGGCCAAGCAGATTCAGCACAACATCGCGCGGAATCGCGACGGACTGACCATCATCGCCGATCAAAATGCGGCGGTCGCCGTCGAGCGATACGCGCCTGACCTGACTCCCCAGAATGGCATCCATGCGTTCGCGGCGCATCAGCGCCGCAGTGTCCATCACCACGGCTTTCAAACTCGCGCGCCCGGTTCCGTGGATAGCGGCGACAGTCAGCGACGCCACCATGGCGACGATCACCATCACCGTCACCACTTCGAGCAGCGTAAAGCCGCTCCGTGCATCAGTGGTCAACATTCGAAATATCAGCCGCTGTACCGGTGCCGCCTTCGCGACCGTCCGATCCGAGCGATACGATTACATAAGGCGGCAAGCGATCGCCTGACGCATGATACTGATAGGGATGGCCCCACGGATCGAGCGGGACGCGCGATCCCTTGATGTAGGGTCCATTCCAGACTTCGACGTCGCTCGGACGTTGGGCGAGCGCTTCAAGCCCCTCTGAACTGCTCGGATAACGACCGGTGTCCATGTAGAAGAGATCAAGCGCGGAGTTGAAACCTTCAATCTGCAGCTTGGCGGTTTTGACCCGCGACTCGCTGAGATAGTTGAGGACGCGCGGCCCGACGAGGCCGACGATCAAGCTGATGATCGTCAGGACGACCAGCATCTCGATCAGGGTGTAGCCGTCCTTGGGGAGCCGCCGAATAGCAGCGTACGCCGTCCTCGTGCGAGTTTGCGCCAGCATCATGATGCGAGATCCGTTATGCTCAACAGAGCACTCATAATGGAGATAATTAACGCTCCAATGACGATGCTCACGAGGATGATGGTCAGGGGACCGATAGCGCCCATCAGCCTGTCCAGGCCGACGCTGAGCTTGTGCTCGTAGAATTGCGCAGCGTGCTTGGCGATCACCGGCAGGTCTCCGGTCTCATCGCCAACCTTGAGCATGCGAATCGCGAGCGCGGGTAACAGGTCGGCTTCGGCGAGTGCGTCGGCAAACCGGCGGCCGCTGCGCACCTGATCGTGCAGCCAATCGATCGCCGCAACGTGACGCGGTCCATCCACAACGTTGCGGAGCATTCGCAGTGCCGCCGGTAGCGGCACGCCGTTCTCGACCAGCAGCCCAAGCGTTCCGATCAGCCTCGCGGCGCGGCGGTCCCGCATGGGTCCGGCAATACCCGGAATTGTGGCAACGAGAGCAAGCAGACGCGCACGGTGCTCGCGCCTGCGAAACACGAGCCATCCGCCAAGAACGACCGCAAGGCAGCCGGCAATGAGCATATCGAAGTTCGCGTGCAGCCAAGCCGACGCCGCCAGCACGAAGGCGGCTCCCGCGTTGAGGCGGTCGCCGAGATCGTGAAAGACCGCCTCGAACTGCGGGACAACATATGTCAAGAAAAACAGCAGGATGACGACGGCCGTCCCGATCAGAAAAAGCGGATAGCGGATCGTCGAACTGATGCGCTCCGCGAGGAGGTCGCGGCGCGCGCGATCCTCGACGACCGCTCGCAGCGTACCGTCGAGCTTACCGGACGCCTCGCCGGCCCGGATGATGGCCACGTAAGTCGGTTCGATGATCGCTGGAAAGCGTTCCAGCGCTTCCGCAAAACTCTGGCCGGCGGAAATCGACGAACGCAGATTGCCGGAAAATCGGGCGATCGACTTGTTGGCGTCGTCGGCGAGAGTTTGCAGCGCGGCTTCGAGCGTCAGCCCGGCCTCAACCAGCAGTGCCAGTTGCCGCAGGAAGATCGTGGTGTCGCGCCCGCGCGGAGCGCTGGCGGTTGGGCTCTGGATAAATTTGCCCTTCGCATCGATGTGCGCCTCGATCGGCAGATGGCCAAGATATTCAATGCGCCGAATGACTTCCGCGTGCGAATGCGCCTCCACCTCTCCGGCGACGATCTCGCCGCCTGGTGTCAGGGCGCGATAGCGGAACTGCGGCATGGCTGCGGTGGCCTACAAGCTTGCGGCGACACGGAAAATCTCGTCGACGGTCGTTATCCCGGCGCGGCACTTGGCAATGCCATCCTCGGTCATCGTGACCATGCCTTCGCGGTGTGCGACCTGCTCGAGTTCCGTCGCGTCGGTCTTCGGTCCGATCGCGCGCCGGACCGCGGGCGTCACCTCCATGACTTCGAACACGCCCTGGCGTCCGCGATATCCGGTGAAGCCGCACCATTCGCATCCTCCGGCACCGTAGACCGTGTCACCGGCGGCAAAGTTGAGGGCGGCATATTTCTGTTCTCGGGCAATCTCCTCGTCCGTCAGGCAACGCGGCACCCTGCAGCTGTCGCATAGAATACGCACCAAACGCTGTCCCACGATTGCCCGCACGCATGACGCCAGCAGGAAGCTCTCGACATCCATGTCGATGAGACGCGTGATGGCGCCGGCTGCCGTATTTGTATGCAGTGTTGTCAGCACCAGATGGCCGGTCAACGAGGCGTGCACGCCGATATGCGCGGTCTCGGCGTCGCGCATTTCACCGACCATAATGACATCCGGGTCCTGACGCAGAAACGAGCGCAACGCGGTCGCAAAGGTCAATCCGATAGCCGGATGAATCTGGGTCTGATTGACGCCGGAAATCTGATATTCCACCGGGTCTTCAATCGTCAGGATCTTGCGCGTTGGATCGTTGATCTCCGCGAGCGACGCAGCAAGCGTAGTGGTCTTTCCTGAGCCGGTAGGACCGGTCACGATGATCATTCCGAACGGAGCCTGCAAGGTGCCCTGCAATATGGCCTTGTCGCGCGCTGACAGGCCAAGCTTGTCGAGCGCCACCAGGCCGGCGCCCTTTCGCAGCAGGCGCACGACGGCGCTTTCTCCATACATCGTCGGCATGGTCGCAACGCGCAGATCGATCTCGGCGCTGCCGACGACGATGCGCGCCCGCCCGTCCTGAGGCATGCGGCGTTCGGTGATGTTGAGGCCGGCCATGATTTTCAGGCGCGACAGCAGGCCCTTCGCCATACTCAGCGGTGGGGCCGGAATTGTTCGCAGCATGCCGTCAATCCGGAGTCTGATCTGCAGCGCATCGCTGAACGGCTCGATGTGCAAATCGGTGGCACGCTGTTCGACAGCGGTACGCAGCATTTCGTCGATGGCGCGCACGACCGGTGCGCCGCGTGCGAGGTCGCGCAGGTCGTCAAGGTTGTCGTCGGCGATCGCAACAACATCGGGCGGCGCTGAACCGCTCGGAACCTCCGCCTCGAGCGCGGTGGCGAGCACGGCCTCGATGTCCTCGCCCGTTGCGACAGCGAGCGCAACGGGACGCCGCAGCGCCAGCTCAACGGCACGAATTGTCTCCGCCTCGGTCGGCGAAGCGACCGCAAGCGACAGCAGTCCGGACCGGTCTTCAAACGGGAACAGCCGGCGTTCCCGCAGGAAGCGCGCCGACATCTCCTTGCCGGCAAACGTGCCTGCGCTCAGGTCAGAGCGCTGCACCCGGGCGCAGCGGTAGAAACTCGCCAGTTCGTCGGCGAAAATCGACTGGCTGAGTTTGGTGAGGCCGAGCCAGTCGACGGTACCGGCCATTCCGGCTCGCGAGGCCGACAAGCCGGGAACGACGCCGTCGCGCAGAACACCCTTACGGGTTAGATGCTCGATGAACTCGCCTGGGAACATGCGAATGCATCCTCAATGCGGCCACTCGATTAATCAGATGACGTGCAAAGCTCCCCCGCCGCAGTTGCAACGGGGGAGCAATGTTGAGACGACGCGCAGTCCGGCAAACGCGGGCTGCTTATTGCCGATCATCGTCCGCGAAGGAAAACAGCACGGCTCCAGACTTGGAATCGAGGATGAGTTTGTGCGTATCCTCGTCATGGTGCCCGTCAAAATCGAACATGTTGTTGAGCGTACCGGCGATGGTATCGAACGAACCACCCGCCTGGATGCGCTCGCCGAACAGCCAATTGTCCTCGATGAACCGCAATACCGAACTCTGGTCGGTCAGAGTGTGGTCGACGTAGTTCGTTCTTGCGAAAGGCGAGACAACCAGGAGCGGTTCGCGAGTTCCGTAGCCACAACGGCCGTTCACGTTGAGATAGGACGTGCCGTTCAGGGGCTTCGCCGGCGTCGGCTTGCCTTGTTGGAATCCGCTATCGCACAGGCCGGGTCCGTTGAGCGAATCCACCGACGTATTGAATGAGGGATTCACGACCGGCGGCATCTGATGATCGTACCAGCCGTCGGAGTCGTCCCACAGGATGACGACAGCAGTTTCCGACCATTCCCTGCTCCGTTGCAAAGTATTGATCACGTTGACCAGGAAATTCTGCTCATCGAGCGGGTCGGAATATCCGGCGTGCCCGTCCTGGTATGCCGGCGCTTTCAGAAAGCTCACCGCCGGGAGATTGCCGGCATTCAGTGCATCGAAGAAGTCGTTGATGTCGTATTGGTGGTTGGCCGGATCGGGCGTGTGAGTGTGCGGGATCAGGCTGTGGCCGATGGCTGCGACCGAGTGCGGCCGCAGATGCTGGGGATTAGCCGTCGACGTATAGTACTGGAACGGCTCGTGGTGCGGGATGTAATCGGTGGAGGTGAAAGCGGGGGTACTGTTGCTCCCAGCTGCACCAGCCGCCTCGCCAGCCAGCGGATCGGTCTCGCGAGAGCATCCAGTCGTGCCGTTGGCATTCTTGATGCTGAGATTGAAGCCGCCCTCGAACCAGCCCCAGGTAATTCCCCGGGCATTGAGCAGGTCGCCCACGTTGCGACCCGACAAAGTCACCTGATCTCCGCTGGGATTGGAACACACGTCGCCCAAGGGATCGGCGTCGCCGATCAGGGTCAGGTTCCCGGGATTGTTGCTGGCGTCGCCGAACGCCTCATGCGTCGTGTGCAGGAGAGTGTTCGTCGCGCTCAGAACATTCTTGGTCGCCGAAAATCCGTTGGTCTGGCTCGCAACGAGGTTGATGGCGCCCGGCGATGACGGACCAAACTGCGTGATCCAATTGTTGTCACTGAGCGCGTAGTGCTGGGCGTAGTTCCACAGCGCGGTGACGGTATTACCGTCGTAATAGCCCATCACTTGGCCAGTCGTTTTCACCACGGCCGGTGCCGGCGGGGAGGTTGGTACGGTTCCGCCAGTCCCAACAAAGGCCGGGAAGCCGTCCATATGGCCGTTGTTGTAGGCGCTCTGCTCGGGGCCGTCGTTGTGATTTTGATCCTCCGTCAGGGCCTCAGCAGGTGACAGACGGAATGGATTGGTAGCGCCAGCGCCGTTTTGCTTGCTGGTATTGGGCGCGACCGGATTGGTCGCAACCGCATTCGGATTGTGGTGAAGAAGATCGAGGCCGGTCAGTGGCTTGAAGTGATTGGTCGGATCGAGCGGCGTGAGCAGCGTGTTGATGCTGGTTGGCGTGCGCGATGAGGCGTGAAACACCGTTTCACCAGCATTGTTTTGCGCTTTCGGATAGGTGCCAAAATAGTGATCGAACGAAACATTTTCCTGAAAGATGACGACCAGATGCTTGATCGGGGTCGCCGTGCGGTGGTCCTGGTCATCATCGGCAAGAACGCTGGCGGAAACGAGGGCAAACGCCGCCGTCAGGCCGCCAAGCACGTAGCGGTATCTCATAGTGATGCCTCCACAAAGGTTTTTGGCAGGTTGAACTCGGGAGATAAAACGAGGAACGCCCGAACGCGAAGCGCTCAGGGATGCTGAGTACGGAATGGATCGTAGATGTTCGCTGTAACAGCAATGCTACGGTAATTTGAATGCACGACAATCGATGCGAATTTTCGGTGCAAGCATCTTGAGGACTTTTGTGAAGGCATTGACGGCAGTTGCGTCCTTCGCATCGCGCGTTTCGGATTGGATCGTTTCTTATTGAGCATAACGCGGCGGTATTCAGCCGTCACAAAATTGAAAATCATTCGAGTTTGGTGCGTTACATTGAGCGACTAACTCTCCTGAGGCGTTTTGCGCAGTTCGCCGAACGTGCGGCGTACCGCACCTCACCCTTCAGCAAAACACATCAGGAGGCGACGAGATGAAAAGGATTGCCTATTCGGCCGCAGGCGCTGTGATGGCGGTTGCCCTGGCCGGAACAGCGCCCGCGATGGCGGCCAGCTGTCAACTCGGATCGAACGGCCATCAGATCAAGCACATCGTCTATCTGCAATTCGACAACGTACATTTGCACCGCGACAACCCGAACGTGCCGTCGGATCTTGAGCAGATTCCGAGCCTGTTGAACTTCCTCAAGGGCCAAGGCGCGCTGCTGACCAATCACCACACGCCGCTCATTTCGCACACATCGGTTGATATCCTGACAGCGCTTACGGGCGTCTATGGCGAAAAGATGGGTATGCCGGTCGGCAACACCATTCTTTACTTCGTCAACGGCGGCGCTACCTCGAACTTCACCAGCTCCTTCGCCTATTGGACCGACAATCTCGGCACCACGTCGGTGCCGCAGATGGTTGACCAGCGCGGCAAGGTTCATCCGGCTCCCTGGGTGCCGTTCACCCGCGCCGGTTGCGACGTCGGTGCATTCTCCATCGCGAATATCGAATTCGAGAACACGACCAGCGATGTCGACAACGTCTTTGGCCCAACATCGCCGGAGCACAATGAAAATGTGGCCAATCACAATTTGGCGGTCGCGGATTTCGATGGGATTGTGCTGCACTGTGCACAGGGCGCGGCGTCGCTTTGCAACAATCCGCACGGCCATCCGGCGCCGGACAATCTTCCGGACGAGCCGCAGCCAAACGGCAAGGGCACCGGCGGCTATGTCGGCTATCAGGCGCTCTTCGGCAACAAATACTTGGCGCCAGCACTCAACAACAGCAATTCCCTCGTGATCAATGACCTCGACGGCAATCCGATTGCGGACAGCCACGGCAATCCGGGCTTCCCAGGTTTCAGTCCAACCCCGTCGCAAACGCTGGGCTACGCTGCAAAGATGCTCGAGGCCGGGGTACCGGTCGTGTATCTGTACATCGAGGATGCTCACGACAATCATCACTACCCGGATGCGCCGATCAGCACCGATCCGGACGGCGCGTTCGGTCCCGGCGAGCAAGACTACGTCGCTCAGCTCAAGGACTACGATAAGGCGTTCAGCGCATTCTTCGCCCGCCTTGCGACTGACGGCATCACCAAGGACAATACGCTGTTTGTCGTAACGGCCGATGAAAACGATCATTTCGCCGGCTCGGTCGCGGGCGCGCAGCCGGCAGGCTGTGACGGAATCAATACGCCGTGCACCTATCCGCCTCCGACGAAGGGCGAGGTCGACGCCAATCTGAGCAGCCTGTTCGCCGGCGAATTTGGCAACTCCACTACGATCAATATCGACTTCGACGATGCCCCGGGCATCTGGATCAACGGTAATCCCGCCCAAACCTCCACGACGACCCGTACGCTCGAGCAACAGGCTGGCCTCCTCACCGGCTTCGATCCGATCACCGGCAGTGTCAATCAGGTCACTCAGGCCATGGCCGATCAAGCGGAGCAGCATCTGCTTCACATGATCACGTCGGATCCGAACCGGACGCCCAACTTCGTCCTGTTCGGCAACCCGGACTACTTCCTCTCGACAAACAGCCCGGCGACCGCGTCCTGCACCGCGGCGGTCACCGGCCCCACCTGCTTCCTTCAATCGCGCGCGTTTGCCTGGAACCACGGCGATTTCCAGAAGGATATCGTGCGGACTTGGCTGGGCATTGTCGGCCCCGGCGTCCGGGCGGCGGGATCGGTCGGCGATCTATTCACGGATCACACCGACATCCGTCCGACGATTCTCAGCTTGGCGCATCTCAAGGACGACTACGCCCACGACGGTCGTGTGCTCTTCGAGATCCTCAAGGACAGCGCCCTGCCCAATTCGCTGCGCGATCACCGCGAGACGCTCTCTCGTCTGGCGGACGCTTACAAGCAGATCAACGCGCCGACCGGCAAGCTGGGACTCAAAACCCTTACGGGGATTTCGACGCGAGCGCTCAAGAGCACCGATAAGAACGACGCAACCTACAAGCGCCTCGAGAGCAGAATTGTTGATCTTACTCAGCAGCGAAACGCGATCGCTGCCGAAATGATCGACATGCTCGAGGATGCCGCCTTCAACGGCAAGGAGATCAACGAACGGCAAGCCGAACGGCTGATTGATCAAGCCGATGACCTGCTCGAGGATGAGATCGACTAGGGGTCGCAGCTTCCGGAAAGGTCCGTCCCGCGGCGACGCGGGGCGGATTCTTTTTAGCCGCAGTCGCTCCCGCCGTCGTCCGCAGTCATCTCGTAAAGCTCCGAAGCATTCCGAAACGCATCGCGACACTCGTCACCATACATTTCTTCCAAGGCCCGATCATCTGATCGAGACTGGACATCCAAAAGCGACACGGTTCGTTTATTTAAAATAATCTTCGCCGGACATCGCGCGGCCGTCCGCCTGGAACGAATTCGCCTTTGCGATCATTCGTCGAGGTCGAAGTCATTTAACCGTGGCATCCACCAAAAATTTGCAGCTTAAAAATTCAAAATCATGAATACGTCACCGCTCCGCAAAATTCGCCCAATAGCATTTCGGCGCTCACAACCTCAACCCAATTTCACAAAGGATGGGCGACATGCAATCCACCTGTTTACTGAGTCAGGGCCTGAGAAAGCGCCGCTGGCTGTCATGTGTCGCGGTTGCGGCGATGCTGGCGAATACCTCGATTCCGTTCGCTCCAGCGGCAGCAAACGAGAATGGCACCGCCTCGCCGATCAAACACGTCATCATCATTATCGGCGAGAACCGCACCTTCGATCATATCTTCGCGACCTACAAGCCTGTCAGCCACGATACGATTTTGAACTTGCTGTCGGAAGGCATCGTCAAGAATGACGGCTCGCCCGGCCCCAACTATCATAAAGCGCTGCAATATTCGGCGATCGATACGTCAACCTTCAAGTTGGCCCCGCCGAAGACGCCCTATGTGGTCCTGCCGCCGGCGCTCGCCGGAGGCCCGTCAGTTCCTTATGTCTGCCAAGCGCTCGGCGTTGCATCCGGAACGTCGTGCGTCAATCCGACGACGCTCGCGGCCGCCAAGACCATCGAGAATGGCCTGGACAACAACTACTACCAGTATCTTTTGACGGGAGGCACCGGGCAAACCAGCGGCACGCCTGACACGCGGGTGAAATATAACGGTCAGGACGCCAGCCATCTGCCGCCCGGTCCCTATCAGCTCACCTCGGCGGCATATCCATACGATGCGTACGCGGCGAGTCCGGTGCATCGCTTCTTCCAGATGTGGCAGCAACTCGATTGCAGCGCCGCGGCCGCCGAGGAAAGCGACGATTCGGGATGCTCCGCGGACCTGTTTCCCTGGGTCGAGGTTACGGTCGGAGCGGGCTCCAACGGCAAAGCGCAGCCTTCAGGGTTCAACGACACGTCGACCGGCGAAGGCTCGACCGCCATGGGCTTCTTCAACGTCCAAAACGGCGACGCCCCATATCTCAAACATCTCGCCGATACATACACGATGAGCGACAACTTTCATCAAGGTGTGAACGGCGGAACCGGCGCGAACCATGTCATGTTGGGTACCGGTGACGCCGTTTGGTTCAGCGACGCGCACGGCAATCCGCAAGTCCCGCCGCACAATCCGGTGAACCCGTCCAATCCCGGAACACCGCCGAACGGCGTCAGCGCGTTGAGCGAAATCGAAAACCCTAATCCGCAGTCCGCGACCAACAACTATTATATCCAGGATGGTTATGGCGGCGGTTCCGGATCGCCAACCGCTGTTGCACCAAACGCAAGCTACGGCGGCGGCTCTTATGTCAATTGCTCCGATCCCGGCCAACCCGGTGTTTCGGCCCTCCGCAATTATCTGGGAGCCCTCAAACGCAAGGTCGATCCGAACTGCGAGACCGGTCACTACTATCTGCTCAACAACTATAATCCCGGTTATTTCGGCGACGGTACCAACGCCTATACCGATACCAACCCGAGCAACTACGTGTTCACGATCCCGCCGTCGAGTGTCCGCACTATCGGCGACGAGCTCAGTGAACACGAGATCTCTTGGGCCTACTTCGGGGACCAGTGGAATCGTTATCTCGCCGACAAGTATGTGACCAATCCGGAGGACGTGTACTGCAATATCTGCAATTGGGCTCAGTACTCGACCTCGATCATGACCAATCCGGCCGCCCGCGCCGCTCACCTTAAGGATACTACGGACCTCTATGCGGACATTGCGGCTGGAACGCTGCCCGCGGTCGCTTACGTGAAGCCGAGCGGTCTGGTCGATGGCCACCCGGCGTCCTCGAAGCTCAACCTGTATGAGGGGTTCGTTAAGAAGATCGTCGACCTCGTTCAGGCCAACCCGAAGCTGTGGGCGGAAACCGCCATCTTCGTGACCTTTGACGAAGGCGGCGGCTATTGGGACTCTGGCTACGTGCAGCCGCTCGATTTCTTCGGCGACGGCACCCGGATCCCGATGATCGTGGTCTCTCCCTACAGCACCGGCGGGCGCATTTCGCACACCTACACCGATCATGCCTCGACGCTGAAGTTCATCGAGCGAAACTGGCGTCTGCGCCCGATCACCCATCGCAGCCGCGACAACATGCCGAATCCGGTGACCCGCTTTAATCCCTACATACCGGTCAACTCTCCTGCCATCGGCGATATGTTCGATCTGTTCGATTTCGGACACGCTGATTTCAGCCACCACGATTTCGATCATTGAGCGGATCGCATCGCACGTGAGCACTATTGGTGCCGGTCTCGGGGCGAGACCGGCACCGAGCGTACGACGACGACTGCCTTCAACGGCAAAAAGATCGACCGGCGGAAAGTTAAGCGGCCGATCCGTCCCGCGAGACACGGGACGGATTTGTCATGTGATAGCGAAGCCGCCTACCAGTGGTGCTCGCCTTCGAGCAGGGGGCGACCTCCGACCGATGCGATGTGCGGAGAGGTCGAGCAATCGCCAAAATTCGATTGCTCCACGGTCGACCACGTGATGGTCCATAGCATTGCCGAACGCATCGCGACTCCGGTTACCATGCAGTCATTCCAGGGTGGAATAATCACCTTGAGATCGTAACAACCCGGCGCAATATCCGAGATGGTGAAGCTCCTTGAACTCCACACCAACACGCCGGCGAGCTGATTACGTCCCCAGGTGCGGTTGCCGCATGGCGCTATATAGAGCTGACTGAGCGTCACTCCGGATGTGTTGACCAGAACAAGTTCGGCCGGGAGCGCAGACCGGGTCGTGCCTGCCGCGAACAGAGCAACAAGAAAAACGTATCGCGCACGCAGGTTTCGCATGATCGGCATTCCACTGAGTTTGGCGGGATTTCACTGCCGCAGACGTTCTGCATTTTCACCGATCGAATGCCTGAACACAAGACAGAGCCTACATTGCCGAGGAGTGCCCTTCCACATTACATGCACATTACCTTCACATGACCGCAATACGATCTCACTACCGTCGATCAATAGCGCTCGTTGATGCGCGTTCCCTTCACGCCAGAGAGGCCGCAGTTTGCGGCCTCTCTTTATCGTTTGCGGTTTTCCATTCAAGACCGAAACAAAAAGACCGATCCGCGAAGGCGACGCCGCGAGTCCGGGAAAATCTGTCGGCTTCGCACCTGGATTGATTTCGCGAGAACAGCTCGATCCCGCAGCTTAGATCGGTCTTGTCTGCTAAGGCTGAGCGAGCACTTGCGCTTGCCCGCCGCCTGAGACCATCCCAGGTCCACCAGGCACGACATTGCCTGTGCCATCGGTCACGACAACGTTGCCGGTCAGTTCCCAGCGGTTAGCCACGATGCGCGACGCGGGCGCGATCCTCGCCATGAGCGTGTTCGTACCGCTCATTCCGTTAGCCCACGAGCACGTTATCGAGACCGCGCCGTCAGTGAGTGAACCCGTAAATTTCTTGGCATTGGGCCCATCGCCGCGCCAGGTACCTTCGACGAACGCAAAATTGGTGCTAATGGGCGTTTGCGAGGTGACCTCAAGCGTGTGATTGGGCGCGTTCGGGTTATCTGGATTGTTTGACTTAAGATGGAACACGATGCCTGCGAGAGACGGTCCATCGAAGGCTGCGTTTGCTGGAGACATGACTGCGCCCTTTCTGCAAGTTTAGGCTGGAGCACATACCGGAACGGATATTCGTCGCTGGCAGAGCCGTCCCGAGTTCACGGGAACTCATCACACAGCGGTGAGTTGCAAAGCCAGTTACCGCCGAGCGGCGCAGTTGCTGCCCTCGTTGTCGCCTTGGCCGCTGATTGATCCGCATATGTTCTGAAAGAACGAATCGCAGCTGCGCCTCGCAAACAGATTCGCAGGTTAACAAAACGTATGCGCGTCCGGGCCGCTGATCCTCCCCGCGTCCTTACGGTGGGAACGCTATCGCAAGTTCCCTGGCGCCCGGCTTTTTCACTTCCTCGTCCATGCGCTTGTCCGTGGCCGCGATCAGCTTTGACACGACGTTGTTTCTCTGAACGACCGGATTTTCCCGGTAGCCGCTCTGCAGAAAGAAGTTCGACGTGGGCACGCGATCGCGCCAATCCGGCGGCATCGTCACCATGTCGAAGCCGTTGCCGTCGCCGGTGAGATTCATCATTTCAAGCTCCGCGGCGGTGAGCGGCCGGTCGTAGCCTTTGCGCCGCGCGAACACGATGGAGTCCATGAGCTTCTGGGTTTGCAGCAGCGGCCCGACATCGAGATCGAGATTCATCGCGTGGATGCCCAGGCCCTTCTGCGTGCCCGCGAGTTCTTCATGCCGGTTCCAGTCATCCGGCACACTCTTGGCGAACTCGACCATCTTGCGGAAACTCGCGATCTTTCCTTCGAACACCATCTGCTGATAACTCGGCAACCGCGCCGCCTCGTCCTTCAGCCGCGCGAGGAACTGATTGCCCTTCTCCGCGACGATCTCGACCGTGTTGGTCGCCAGCAACTGATTGTAGCCAAGCGCCGTCGTGATCGCGTGCGCGCCGGGCCTCATGGTTTCGAGGCCTGCCTCGACGTCATAGCTGCCGTTGCCGCCAGCCTCGAAACCATAGATGCGCACGACCTGATTTTTGGTCAGCCCCGCCGACAACGCTACTCTGGCGTAGGCGTGCTTGAATTCGAGATCACTCCGCGGCATGCGCGGTGTGAATTTGAATTCCTTCTGGGCTGCGGCGAGAAAATCGGCGACGACCGGAACGTAGCGCGCTGCTGACCTCGGCTCTTCGGTCGGCCCCAACGGATTCTTTGGCCGCGACGGGCCGGTATAGACCGGGGGCTGATTGAGCACATAATCATCGATGGTGATCTGTTCGTGTTTGGCGCGCTTCGCCGATCGAATGTGCCGCTTGGCGGCGATCGAATTCCAGTACGCGCTGGCCACGGCCGCATAGGCTTCTCGCGCCGCCAGGTACTCTGCCAAGGCACGGCGGTATTGTGCCATGGCGGCTGCTGTCGGCGGCTGACCGGCGACCGACTGATCTATCGGCCCGAAGGCCCAAAGCGCCACCAACGCGGTGAGCAGACAGGCGCCGCAGAAACGTGCTCTGCGAACGTTTGTTTGAGTGGCAGCCATTCCCCTCTCCGTGCGCGGCCACAGGCTCGGGTCAACCACGCAGACATCCCCGCTCGCGAATCGGTTTGCATCTTAAAAATACTTATTTTGACGCAACAAGGGCAGCTTTGATGTGCCGGATTCTTGAGCCGACGTCACACGGGGGCAAAGCATCCAACTGCTTGCGCCCGGACGGTCCGGGACGGCCTGCAGCTTTTTATCAACCATGGGAGCAAAAGCCCCGCTCAAGATGACGCGGACCACATGCGCTCGACGTCAGCTGCGGACTTTTGGGTCAATGAGGTTCGGCGGGGTCTCGGCGGCGAGTTCAAGGGCATGCCCGATTCCTGGACACCAAGCATGGCCGCAATTCGCCGGATACTGCAACACCGTGCAAAAAGGATAAAATATTGCTTTCGAAAGACTTCGATGCACGAAAAACGAACGGCCCCGGCTCCGAGGAGCCAAGGCCGTTCTCATGCCGGCAGGCGCCCCATCGTACGCCCCTCCCCGACACTGCTCGATCATGCCGAAACGAAGTTGATCGATCGTTGACGAGCCGGGGACGGGCGAAAGATGGCGGACTCGCTCGCCTATTTCAGAGCCGAGGACACGCTCGAGAAGGTCGCATTGAGGTTGCTGCCCAACGTGGTGACCGCAGCGATAATCGCGACGGAAATACCGGCCGCTATCAGCCCATATTCGATCGCGGTTGCACCCTGGTCATCGACGATAAACTTCCGAAGCAATTTGGTCACGACTGGTCCTTTCCCTGCTGAATTCGCTCCTCGTGCAGAAGTCATGCCCGAGTGCGCGTGGATCACGCGCGTCCCCGAAGCTAGTGATACAAATGAATGGAACTTTTACGTGAGACGCTAGAATTTTCTTAAAAAGCCTCGAAATGCCTATAGCCGTCAGACGACGTCATCGTACCGGCGGGACTCGGGAAAGTCTCTTTGCATCAAGTTCTTGAAGATATTCGCGCCAATATTTCTCGCGGTTGCGGCCGAGTTCGGCGAGATAATCCCAGCTGAAAATTCCGGTCGAATGCAGGTCATCGAATACGAGCCTTACTGCGTAGTTACCGACCGGATGTAATTCCATGATCTGGACATCCTGCTTGCCCGACACCGTCCGCCGCTCGCTCGGCGAGTGGCCTTGAACCTCCGCGCTTGGACTGCGGACGCGCAGGTACTCGGCGGCAAGATCGAAGCTCTCGCCATTGTCGAAGGCGACGCTGAGAGACGTGCGATCCTTCCGAAGCCGCAATTCCGTCGGCCAGGGTGTCGTCATTGCGGCGTACCCGTCACCAGATCATGCGACGGCGGATCGCTATTTGAGCGTGATATGCCCGTCGGTGATGACCTTCTTCCACTTCTCATATTCCGACTTGGTGAAGGCCGCGCCGTCCGGCAGGCTTGTTCCGCGCGCCTCGATGCCGAATTTAGCGAAGGCAGCCTTGAGCTCGCCGTCCTGCAGCGCCTTGTTGACCGCGCCGTTCAGTTTCGCCAGGACCGGCGCCGGCATTCCAGCACGCCCATACAGGCCGAGCCAGAGATCGACTTCGTATCCGGGCAAGCCCGCTTCCGCCACGGTCGGTAGATCGGGATAGACCGGGGAGCGTTTGAGGCCGGTCGTCGCCAGCGCAACGATGCTGCCTTTGCTGGTGAACGGCAGTGCGCCAGCGATGCTCGAGAACGCCATCTGCACCTTGTTGCTCATCATGTCGGTGAAAGAGCCGCCGATCCCCTTGTAGGGCACATGCACGGCATCGATGCCGGTGCGCAGCATCCACATCTCACCGGCCAGATGCGGCGTCGTACCGACGCCCGCGGACGCAAAATTGAGCTTGCCCGGATTGGCCTTGCCATAGGCGTCCAGCTCGGCGAGCGATTTTACCCCGAGCTGCGGCGCGACAACCAGAACCTCCGGCGACGACACGACGATCGATACCGTCACCAGGTCCTTGAAAATGTCGTAGGGCAGGTCCTTTTGCAGCGTCGGATTAATGACGATGGCGGGATCCATGAGCACGACGTTGTAACCGTCGGGGTCCGAGTGCGCGACCGAGTTGACGCCGACGATGCCGCCGGCGCCCGGCCGGTTCTCGGCGACGACGGTTTGCCCGATAACCTCGCCGACTTTTTTGGCCAGGACGCGACCCGTAAAGTCGACGATCCCGCCCGGTCCGTAAGGAATGATCAGGTGAATAGGCCGATCCGGATAGGTCTGTGCGAGCGCCGGCGAGGCGGCAACGAAGGCGAGCGCCGACCAAAGCAGGGCGCGTATTCCTCTCAGAAAACGATGCATGTCGGGTCTCCTCCTCGGGCAAAGCTCGGCGGCCCTACATAGTCTGCTCCGGCCGCACAAAACCGTCAAAAAATTCATCCGTCCGCTATCGATCTAACGCGTGGCTCCTTGGCGCCGGCCTTCGGCGATCAGGTTGAGAAGCTCGTATGGCATCACCGGCATTTGCGAAATACGGACATTGAACGGCGACAACGCATCCTCAATCGCGGAGATCACCGCGGCAGCAGCGGGGATGACGCCGACCTCACCAACGCCCTTGACGCCGAGCGGATTATTCGGCGACGGCGATTCTTTGTACAGCGTCTCAAAGTGCGGCATTTCGGTCGCCGTCGGCAGCAGATAATCCGCGAACGTGGTGGTCACCGGCTGGCCCGCCGCATCGAAGCCCATCCATTCGAACATCGCATTGCCGATGCCGTGCGCGATGCCGCCGTGGACCTGGCCCTCGACGATCAGCGGATTGACGCGCCGGCCTGAATCCTGAATCGCGACGTAGCGCAGGATATCGAATGGCGCCGGTCTCGATATCGACCTCAACCTCGACGACGTGACAGGCGTTGGAATAGGCCAGTTGATCGACACGAAATGTTGCATCGGCCTCGAGGCCGGGATCGATGCCCGGCGGAAAGGCATAGCCGGGCGCGCCTTTGAGAACCCGCGCGAGTTCGCCAAGTTTGACCGAAAGCTGCGGCGCGCCGACGACGCGCACTTCACCGTCGATGATTTCAAGATCCTCCTCGGCGGCCTCAAGCATGTGACTGGCAAGCTTGCGCGCCTTGGCTGCGACTGATTTCGCTGCGATATGCACCGAAGAACCCGCGGTGACCGTTTGGCGGCTGGCGAAACCGCCCAGCCCAAGCGGCGCCGCCGCCGTGTCGCCGGCGACGATGGTGACGTCCTCGGCCCGCACACCGAACGCATCAGCGCAAATCTGCGCGAGCGCGGTTGCGAGCCCTTGGCCCATCGGCGCGGCGCCCGTTGAAACGGTGATACGGCCGGTCGGCGACACGCGGACACTGCCGAATTCGAACGGACCGCGGCCCGTTCCTTTAAGACCGTGGGCGAGACCGATGCCGAGATAGCGGCCTCGCGCGCGCGCTTGCTCCTGCCGACGCGGGAAATCGTCCCAGGCCGTGACCTTGAGAATGTCCGCCTGGCATCCCGGATAATCGCCGCTGTCGTATTGGACCTGCTCGCCGGAGCGCGCCTTGAGCGGCTTGAGGTAAGGCATCTTCTCGGCGGGGATCAGATTGCGCCGCCGCAACTCGGCGCGGTCGAGATCGAGCGCTCGCGCCAGACGGTCCATCAGCCGCTCCATCGCGAAGGCCGCTTGCGGATAACCGGCCCCGCGCACCGATGAGACCGGCGTCTTGTTGGTATGCGCGACGACGACGTCCATCGCCAGCGCCGGCACCACATAGGGCCCCGTGAGCGAGGTTGCGGAATTATACGGCAGATTAACGTCCTGCAGCGCATAGGCACCAAGGTCGTGCGCGAGATGCCCCCGCACACCGCGGACGCGTCCATCGGCATCCGCCGCGATCTCGATCGTCCAATACTGATCGCGCTCCTGCACCGCGTTGGTGAAATGCTCGCGGCGATCCTCGATCCATTTCACCGAGCGGTGAAGAATCGTCGCGGCGGCGACTACCGCAACATCCTCGGGATACACGCACAGCTTCGGGCCGAAACCGCCGCCGACATCCGGCGTCGCCACGCGCAAACGGCCCTCGTCGAGATCGATGAATTCAGCAAGCGCATGCATAAGATCGTGCGCTTTTTGGGTCGACGCCCACACCGTCAGCTCGCGATCGGAGATTTGCGCAAGGATGCCGCGACCCTCCATCGAATGGGCGCCGCCGCGATGAATCCAGAGCTGGTCGCGCAACACGTGCGCCGCGCCGGCAAACGCCGCAGCGACATCGCCGTAGGCGACCTTGTAGGACATGATCTGGTTCGACGAGAGTTCGCGACGCACCGCCGGTACCGGTTCGTCGCGCGCGGGCCGGCAGTCGGTCGCCGCAGGCAACACGTCATAGTCGACGGCAACGAGTGCGGCGGCGTCCTCGGCAACATAGCGAGTGTCGCCGATCACAATCGCAACCGGTTCGCCGACGAAAGATACTTCTCCATCAGCGAGAGCGAACGGCCAGCTCTGATCGAGCCGCGTGCCCGAATTCGAGACTCGAGTCATGCGGCGCTGCTTTAGCACCGGAACGAGATCGTCCAGCGTGAAGACAGCGACAATTCCCGGCAAAGCTCGCGCAGCATTCGAGTCGACGCTGCGGATCAATGCATGGGGGTGCGGACTGCGCACGAATGCCGCAAAGAACACGCCGGAAGCTGCGATGTCGTCGACAAAGCGCGCCTTGCCCGTGAGCAGCGCTTGGTCTTCTAGGCGTGTGACGCGTGCTCCGATCGCTTCGTTCACGGTCTCACTACTCTTTGGCGATGGTCTTCATCGCCTTGGGCCAGGACATCGTTCGGCGCAGCATAGACTTCCGCGAACAGTGCACCGATCTGACGCATGATACCTACTGTCTGCGTCCAGTGAACAACCCAATGATCTGTTGCCAGATCACGCGCGCGATCAGCGAAAGTCCGGAAATTGGCTTTGCTGCGGGTGGAGGCGGCAGCGGCGTTTTTGATGACGGCGAGACTGATGACGGCGAGACCGATGACGGCTGTTGCGGTGCCGCTGCGGCTGCACGCGCCGCGCGAGCTACAGGCGCCGATGCTGGCGCCCGCGGCTGTGCCGAAGCGGCAGCGGCCGGCGGCGGCTCTTGCGCCAGCTGCGTGCGCAAATTGCTCGCGAATTGGCCGATGATCTGAGCGGCGGTCGTTTGGATCATGCCGACGCCGCGGCCGTATTGTGCGACCGCGCCGGCCAGCATCAGGTCAGTATGAATCAGCACCTTCGAACCGCTGCCGGCGGGCTCGATTCGGAATGTCGCCGTGGCGTTCGCCGAACCGCGGCCCTTGGCATCATTGCCTTGTGCTTTCACGCGCGCGCTGTGGTTGACGTCGTCGACATTGTCGAACTCGATGCGGCCGGCAAAGGAGAGCGCCACCGGACCGAGCCGGACGGCGATCTTTCCTTTGTAGTTCTGCGGATCGACGATCTCCGTCAGCTCCGCGCCGGGCATGCAGGGAGCGATGCGGCGGATATCCATCAGCACAGCCCATGCCTGGGGCGGTGACAGCGGCACTTCGAACGAATTATCGAATTCCATACCCGACCATCCTCGGCGATCCGATGCGCTGCCAGATCCATCGCGCGCAAGCCAGCAGCCGCTCATCATCATAGCGCTGCGCGACCAATTGAATACCGACAGGAAGATTATTGGGACCGCGGTGCGTCGGCAGAGTCATGGTCGGCGTATGCAGCGCGGTCCAGATCGCCTGCATGCTGCCGTCGCCGGTCGACACGAGACCCTTTGGCGCTTCGCCTTGCACGCACGGCACCAACAGGACATCGAGCCCCTTGAACGCCTTCGGCAAGAGCGCGCGGCATTCCTCGACGCGCCGCCAGCCATCGACGTAATCCTGCCGCGAAATTTTCAGCCCGTGTTCGATGTACCGGCGCATCTGCGGCGACAACCGGTCGCGGTGATGATCCCATTCGTACGCCATGCAGGCAGTGCGTTCGTGGAAATTGATCGTCTCGCGCGCGATGAGGCGCAATCCGATGAATGCCTCCGGCAGTTCGACATCGCGAACCTTCGCACCCGCCTTGCGCAACGCCGCAGCGGCGCCTTCGACCGCGGTCTTGGTCTCCTCCTGCGCCGTATCCCACATCTCAGTTCGATAGAGCCCGATCCGCGGCGGATTTTTCAACGTCCGCGGAGTCTCCGGGGTCTGCATGCGCAGCACCGCGCTGAGAAGTTCGATATCGTCGATCGAGCGCGCGAGCCAGCCAAGCGTGTCGATGCTTTCCGCCGCCGGTTTCACACCCGCTTTGTTGAACGTATTGTAGGTCGGCTTGTAACCGAAGATTCCGCAAAACGAGCTTGGCCGCAGCACCGAGCCGCCGGTCTGCGTGCCGAGCGCCGCCGGCACCATGTGATCGGCGACCGCCGCTCCCGATCCGCTCGACGAACCGCCCGGCGTGTGTGCGGGATTGTGGGGATTGGTCGTTTCCGCGGGCGCCATGCCGGCGAATTCGCAGGTCGCCGTCTTGCCAAGAATCACCGCGCCAGCGCGGCGAAGAAGCGCGACGCAAGCGGCGTCCGCGAGCGGCCGATGGCCGCGATAGATCGCGGAGCCCATTTCGGTCGGCATATCGAACGTGTCGATGATGTCTTTGACGCCGATCGGGATGCCGTGCAGCGGCCCGCGGCGCGGACCGCGATCAAGGGCGCGGGCCTGCGCCAGCGCGAGCTCAGGATCGAAATTCACCCAGGCCTTGACGACGCCGTCGCGCGCTGCGATGCGACCTACGCAATCACGCACGACCGCTTCGCACGTCACTTCGCCCATTGCGATTTTATTCGCGATCTCCGTCGCGGAGAGTTCGTTGAGTTCGATCTGAGGTCCGCGGCGCTACTCTGACTGATGCCATGTCACGACGACTTCGCGAGCGTTGTCATCGTCCGCGAAGGCGGACTATCCAGTAAGCACCGAACCACATTTCCTGCTGGGGCGACCATTTTTCTGATGACGGGTCTACTGGATGCTCCGCCTTGGCGGAGCATGACAGAATGATCAGTTCTTGCCGGCGCGGCCGGCCGACGTGCCGGCGATCTTGCCGAACACCGTGCCTGACATCAGGCCAGAGCCGCCCGGATAGTTGAAATAAAACAGGCCGCCGACCAGTTCGCCCGCGGCGTAAAGCCCACGGATCGGCTGATAGTCGGTGCTGAGCACTTCGCCGTCGGTGTTGATGCGCAGGCCGCCGAACGTGAAGCTGACGCCGCACGTCACCGCGTAGCCTTCGAACGGCGGCGTGTCGATGGTATTGGCCCAATTGCTCTTATTGATGGCCAGCCCCTCCGTCGAGCGGCCGTCCTTCACGTTCGGATTGAACGGCACGTCGGTGCGCACCGCGGCGTTCCACTCCTTGATGGTTTTCAAGAACTCGGCGGCGTTCACACCATCGAGCTTTTGCGCAAATTCCTCGATGGTGTTCGCCGTCACCTTGGTGATCTGCCGGATTTTGTATTCGTCGCGCTGCAGGTGCTTCGTCTTCTGATCGAATACCTGCCAGGCGAATTGTTGAGGCTGCTCCAGCACCACGCGGCCGTATTTTGCGTAGGTGTAGTTGCGGAAATCCGCGCCTTCATCGACGAAGCGCTTGCCGGTCGCGTTGATCAGGATGCAGAACGGATAGGAGTGCTTCTGGAACTGATCACCGACGGCGAGATCGCCGAACTCAGGCGCATTCATTTCCCACTGCACCGCGTGGCAGCCCGACCAGTTGCCGCGCGGCGCGGCGCCGATCTCGATCGCCATGCGAATGCCGTCGCCTGTGTTGAAGCGCGAGCCGCGCACCTTGGCGAGATCCCAGCCGGGTCCGAGATAGCGCGTGCGCCATTCGGGATTGGCCTCGAAGCCGCCGCACGCGAGGACGACCGACTTCGCCCGCAGTTCACGCACTTCGCCGTGTTGCCGGACGCGCACGCCCTCGACCCGGTTGCCATCGAACAAAAGATCGAGCGCCCGCGTGCTGTAGCGCGTCTCGATGCCGCGCTTCTTGGCCGACTCGGCCAGCATCGCGACGAGGCCCGGTCCGCCGCCGACAGCTTCGACCGTCAGCCCGCCCCAGAACTTGAACTTGCCGTCGATCTTAAAAGCCTGCCGGCCGTAGATCGGAATCAGACGCACGCCCTTGTCGCGCATCCAGCGCAGCGAATTGAAACTTCTTGTGACCAGAAGCTCGACGAGATCAGGATCGGCGCGATGTTGCGTAACGCGCGCCATATCATCGAAGAACTGATCGGACGTATAGGTGCCGAAATCGGTGGTATCGATTTCGGCCTGCGTGAGATCCGGAATGAGAGTTTTGATGTCATCGACGCCGTTATAGACGACGCGAATTGAGCCTGCGGTGAAGCGGCTGTTGCCGCCGGATTCATCCTCGGGCGCCGCTTCAAGCATCAGCACCTCGGCGCCCTGCTCCTGGGCGGCAAGTGCCGCGCAATGCGCCGCATTGCCGGCGCCGACCACGATCACATCCGCGACTTCGTTTGGCATTTCCTGTCCTCTTGCAATCACTCCGCCGCCACCGCGACGCCGCCATGCGCCTTCGACCAGCCGCCGGGATCTTTCATGAACTTCTCGACTTCCTTGAGCTTGCCCTTATCGAACTTGCCGCTCTTTTTCGCCACCGCCAAAACGTCCCACCAGGTGGCGAGCGAATGCAGTGTGACGCCAAGATCGCTCAGGATTTTTTTGCCTTCGGGGAAGATGTCGTAGAAGAAGAACACGAAGACGTGGTCGACCGACGCCCCGGCGCCGCGCAGCGCCTTGCAGAAATTGACCTTGCTGCGGCCGTCGGTGGTCATGTCCTCGACCAGGAGAACACGGTCGCCCTCCTCGATGTGGCCTTCGATCTGGGCGTTGCGGCCGAAGCCTTTCGGCTTCTTGCGCACATATTGCATCGGCAGCATCAGCCGATCCGCCATCCACGCCGCGAACGGAATACCCGCGGTCTCGCCGCCGGCGACCGCATCGAATTTCTCAAAGCCGACGTCGCGCAGCACCGTCGCCACGCCGAAGTCGACGAGTGTCTGCCGCACCCGCGGGAATGAGATGAGACGCCGGCAATCGGTATAGACCGGGCTCGCCCAGCCCGACGTGAAGATGAACGGCTTGTCGGTCATGAAGCGGACGGCTTCGACCTCAATGAGCATCTTCGCCGTCAGTTCGGCCATCACCTCTTTGTCGGGAAAGCCTGTCATTGTTGTCTCATCCGATTAGCAAGATCATTTTTCCCTCACCCTGATCTGCGAGAGAAGCGAGCCTCGAAGAACCACGGGCCATGCGCCCTAGCCGACATCCTTCGGGGCCCCGCAACGCAGCCAAGTACACGTAGGCTGCGCCTACTACGGCGCGGCGCCTCAGGATGACGGTTCAGAGGCTGCGGTTCAACTGACCACCTTCCATTCGATGATTTCGCCACCGCGATAGACCAGAGCGCGTTCGTCGGGGCCAGGGACCTTGACCTCTTCGGGCGCGGTCCATGGCGTCTTCTCAAGCGTGATCCGCTCCTCGTTCGGCGGCATGCGATAATGTTTCGGTCCGTTGAGCGAGGCAAAGGCTTCGAGTTTGTCGAGAGCGCCTTCCTCCTCGAACACCTTCGCGTAAGTCTCAAGCGCAACTGGCGCGTTGAAGATGCCGGGGATGCCGTTGACCGAAACCTTCTTGGCGTAGGGGTGCGGAGCGGAATCGGTGCCGAGGAAATAGCAAGCCTCGCCGGAGGTCGCGGCCTTGCGCAATGCAGTTCGGTCCTTCGCCGTTTTGATGACCGGCATGACGTACATGTAGGGCTTCAACCCGTGGCCGAACCAATCGTTGCGGGTCTGCACCATGTGGTAAGGGGTGATCGTGCCACCGACCTGCGGCGCGGCGCTTTTGACGAAATCGGCGCCGTCCTTTGAGGACAGATGCTCGAGGATAAAGCGCAGACCGGGAAACTGCTTCGTCCACTTCGACAAGTAGCGATCGATGAACGCCTTCTCGCGGTCGAAAATATCGACCTCGGGATCGGTATCTTCGCCGTGCATGAGAAACGGCATGCCGATCTTCTCCATGCGCTCAAGCACGCGCATGACCTTGCTGTAATCGGTGACCCCGGCCGCCGAATTGGTCGTGGCATTTGCCGGATAGAGCTTGACGCCGGTGAACACACCGTCGCGAAAGCCGCGCTCGACGTCGTCCGGATCGGTATCGTCGGTGAGATAGCAGGTGATCAGCGGCTTGAACGTCGATCCCTTCGGCAGCGCCGCCATCGCACGCTCGCGATAGGCGATGCCGTCCTGCGTGGTGCGCACCGGCGGAATAAGGTTCGGCATCAGGATGGCGCGGCCGAAATTCTTCGCCGTGTACGGCAGCACCGCCTTGAGCATCTCGCCGTCGCGAACGTGCAGGTGCCAGTCGTCCGGCTTGCGGATGGTGATACGCGTGGTCATTGGATTGAGTCCGTTGGCGGCAAGCTAATCAAAGGCACCTTACCCGATTGGCGCGGCCGCCGCCGCAAAAGTCTCCATCGGCGGATCGTCGATCATCGCGCCGGTGAGGTCGGCGACGCGCTTGAAGCCCCGCTTGTCGCACCATTCGGCGAGGCCGTCGATGATCGCGATCATCCCGCTCGGATTGCGGAAGGTCAGATAGCCGATCATTACTGCGGTCGCGCCGGCCAGCATGTATTCCACGACGTCCTCGACCTTGACGATGCCGCCGCAGCCGATGACTGGGATCTTCACCGCCTTCGACACTTGATAGACCATGCGCAAGATGATCGGCTTGATGCCGGGGCCGGACAAGCCGCCGAACTTGTTGCCGATTGCCGGGCGGAACGTATCGATGTTGATCTTCAGCCCGAGAATGGTATTCGCGACCACCAGCGCATCGGCGCCGGCGCGCTCGGCGGCCTGCGCCACGGTGACAACGTCGCCCGCGTTCGGCGAGAGCTTCACCCAGACAGGCTTTTCGGTCGTCGCGCGGATGAGCTTGACGACGTCATAAGTGTGCTCGGCGTGCAGCGCGAAATTGCCCCCCTTGGGATCGCGCGTCGGGCAAGAGATATTGACCTCCAGCACGTCAATGTCGCCTTTGGCGACATCGCGCGCCATCGCCTCGAAATCTTCGATCGTGGTCGCCGAGATCGAACCGACCAGCGGCGGCGTGAACCGTCGCAAGTCGGGCACCTGGTGTTCGAAGAAATATTCGATGCCCTTGGTCGGCAGTCCGATCGAATTGATCATGCCGCCTTCGACTTCGGCGGCGCGCGGCGGCGGATTGCCGGCGCGGAATTCGCGCGACACGGTCTTGGCAACCATCGCGCCGAGCCGGTTGATGTCCATCACCTGGGCAAGATCGGTGGAGAAACAGCCGGAGCCCGGCATGATCGGGTTTTTCAGCGTCACCGATCCGATCTTGACGCTCAGATCTACCATCCCACCGCCTCCTGCATGTCGAACACCGGCCCTTCGATACACACCCGGCGCAGTTCCTTTTTGCCGTTGACCTCGAAGGTGCGCACGCAGACGTAACAGGGGCCGAGCCCGCACGCCATCACCTGCTCCATCGCCACCTGACCCGGAATGTTATGCGCCTTGCCGATCTTCTTCATCAGCATCAGGAGCCGGTTCGAGCCGCAGGTGAAGAACGCATCGGCACGCTTCTCGGCGACCAATTGTTCGATGATCACCTCGACGTTCTCGACCGCGCTCGAATGGTCGGTGTCGAGCACGCTGACGACATCGCCGGCCTCGCGGAACAGCGCATCGGCCATGACGAAATCGGAGTTGCGGGCGCTCAGGATTGCGGTGACGCCGACGCCGTGCTCCTTCGCAAGCTGCGAGATCGGCCCGAGCGTGGCGATGCCGACGCCGCGGCCGAGCACGACGATATGGCGCCAGGCCGGATCGAACTTGAAGCCGACCCCTAGTGGGCCGACCATATTGAGCTCGTCGCCCTTCTCGAGGGTGGCCAGCCCCCGCGTGCCGCGGCCGACACATTTATAGAGAAACTCGAGGCGACCCTGGGCGCGATCGACGCGGTAGATGCTTTGCGGCCGGCGAAAGAACAACTCGCCGACATCGGGCGATGGACATAGCAGATTGAAGAACTGACCCGGACCGACGGTCAGCGCCTTGGGCGACGCCTGCACCACGAGGTGCTTGTACTCGGAATTGACCCACTCGTGGGACACCACTGGACACAGCGACTCCTCGGCCGGAATGCGCGCCGGCTCCAGGGCCGGCTTGCTCTTACCGACGACAAAAGGATCGGAAGCGAACGGCTCAAAGGCCATGACATCACCCAAATCTGGCAATCACCCAAAATCCAAAAACAGCCACCCTCCCCGGCTCGCGAATACATGCGCCCAGACTGTACCAAAATCAAGATTTGTTCCAATTTTTGAACAGTTCAAAAAATTATGCTGTTAAATTCAGCTGCTTAAGTGGCGAACAAACGGACCCCACCACAGCGCGCGGGGCACCACCAAGCCCGCCAGCGGGCGAGCCCGCTTGGTACCATGCAATTTGGAGGCCCGGCGCGACCTGCTGCGCTCCCCAGACGGGATAATGCCGCCCGTCGGAGCGTCGATCAGTTGGCGGCGATTCCCGCATCGACGAGATCACCCGGCCGGACGCTCGCTCCGCGAGCCGGTTGCGACTGATCGGCCGTTGCCAACGCCGCCACCTCTTCGGCGTCCGGCTGCTTCCACGCTTTGAGCCGCGGGTAAACCTCGCGGGCGAATAGCGTGAGATTGTCGGCCGTCTGCTCGTGGGTGAGGAAGCCGGCATGGCCCATCATCAAGAGATTGCCCATGCCGCCGCAATAATCGCAGAAGTCGACCGTTTGCTCATAGACCTCATCGGGCGTGCCGCAGAACAGAATGCCGGCATCGATCAGTTCCTCGACACTGGCGCTGCGCATGTCGATGGCGCGTTTGTCCTTGGTGAAACTGCGTGGCGGCGTCACGCCGCGCAACATCCGCGCATTGTCCTCGACCGAAAGAAAGCCCGGCGGATTCCGGAACGGCACATGCACGATCGAGCTTGAACGCAGATAGCCGGCGACGAGATCGCCGCGCTTGCGCGCCTCGGCCTTGTCCTTGGCAACGGCGACCAGGCCGAGATAGGCAAACCGGTCCGGGCCGGGCGCCTTGCCCCACTTCGCCACATAGCCGCGGCGATAGGCGTCATACAGCGGGCGCGTGTTGTAGCCGGAACCGAGCGTTGCCATCACGTAGCCGCGCTCGCCGAGGAGCCGCGCCTGCGTCGTGCTGCCGGTCGTCGTCCAGATCGGCGGATGCGGCTCTTGCCATACGCGCGGCCAGACATTCACTTGCCGATAATGGAAATACTCGCCTTCCCAGTTGAACAGCTCGTCGTGCGTCGTCATCGCCTTGATGATGAAGTCGAGCGATTCCCAGAAGCGGTCCATGACGCCGACCGGGTTCTGATTTGAGGCCGGAAACTCGTACGGCACACCCTTGATGAAACCCATGTCGAGGCGGCCGCGGGAGATGACGTCGATGGTCGAGAGTTCTTCGGCGCAGCGCAGCGGATCGGGCCGATGGCCGATCGGATAGCCGAGCACGAGCAATCGCGCGTTTTTGGTGATGCGGGCCAAGACCGAGAGGCCGACCACCACCGTCGATGACATGCAGGTCGAGGTCTGATGATGCTCGTTGAGCATGATATCCAGGCCGAGTTCGTCGGAGAGCTGCCACTCGTCGTAATAACGGTGGAACAGATCTGCCGCGATCCGCGGATCGCATTTGCGGTTCAGCAGATTGACGCGCAGCGATCCGGAATGATCGTTCCAGACGGGATAATAGGGCTGTTCGGTGAACTGGTAGACTTTCATGGCGTGCTCTTTCTTGTCACCGGAAAGTTGTCATTTGCTGTTGACGAAAGCCATCACCTTCTCGGCAAAAACCTTCGGCTGCTCCTGATGCGGGAAATGGCCGGCGCGCTCGATCAGTTCGAAACGCGCGCCGGGAATCATCGCACAATAGGCGCGCCCATAGGCCTCGCTGAGCATGCGATCGTGCGTACCCCACAGGAACAGTGTCGGGATGCGAATGCGGTGCAAGCGGCTTTTGAGCTTGGGATTGTGGAAGTACGGATTCCAGGCAAAGCGTGCCGTCGCCTCGCGGTTGCGCGCGGCGGAGAGCGCTTCGGCTTCTGGCAAAGCTCTTGTAGTCGCGCCGGCCGGCTTCAGGATCGCAATACAAAATCTCGAGAAGCTCTTTGTCGGTCAGCGAATATACGTCGACCATGTCGCGCGTCTCACGGTCGGCGACCTTGACGCCGACGGCATTCGCCATGACGAGGCGCGATAACCGGGCGGTCGTCTTTACGGCGATTTCCGCGGCGACCCAGGCACCGACCGACACCCCGATGACGGTCAAGTCACGCAGGTCAAGCTGATCGAGAAGGTCGAGATAGAAGTAGGACAGATCGTCGATCGAACGCATGCCCTTGGGCAGTTCCGAGCGGCCGTACCCCGGATGCGTCGGCGCGATAACGCGCGCGCCCTTCGCCAGTTCGTCGATGACCGCTAACGATGCTTCGATGCCGTTCTCGGCGTGAAGAAAAAAGATCGGCCGTCCCGCGCCGCGGTCAATCATCTCGATCCGCGTTTTGTCGACGACCAGGGATGGCGCCGGCGCTTCCGCCACTATCGACATCCCTGCCTCCTCGGACTCCCGGCGCTTTTCATTCTGGACCCATTGCTCTATGAAGATTTTGTTCTACTATGTGAAACGCATTTTATTTTATCGAACACGGGAAATTGCTGTCAATTGCGGAAGCGACAACGGTGAACATCACCACGCGCATTGGAGAGACCAAGAGCCGCTACCGCAATCAGGCGGCGCAGCGCGTGCTCGCCGTGCTCGCAGCGTTCATTGGACGAGACGCCGTTTATGGCGTGACCGAATTGAGCCGCCTCATCGGCATGAACAAGAACATGGTGCACCGGGCACTGACCACGTTGACCAAGGAAGGCTATCTGGCGCGCGATGCCAGCGGCCGCCGTTACCAGCTCGGCTATCGCGTGCTCGAGTTGGCCGGCGAGGAAACCGACGAGTTCGACATCAGGACGCTGTGCCGGCCGGTGCTGGAGGAACTGCATCGGCTCACCAGCGAAAGCGTGTTCCTGTCGATCATCGTCGGGCAGAGCCGCGTCAACGTCGACTGGATCGAAGGCCGCGGCCGCCGTGTCAGCCACAGCTTGCGCGGCCGTTCGGTGCCGCTCCACTGCACCAAGATGTCGCGCATGCTGTTGTCCTATCTGAGCGATGAGGAGATCACGGCGTATCTTGCCGGCGCCGCGCCGCTCGACAGCGAGGCCGAGATTTTTCCCGACACGATCGGGATGACGGCAAAGACGGTGTGGAAGGACATCGAGAGCATTCGTGGCAGAAGCCATATTTCGTGGGGCAATCCGCGTGCCTTCGGCGGCGCCTATATCGCCTTCCCAGCGCTCGACGATGCCGGCCGGCCGCACGCCATCGTGACCGTAGGCGGCCCGATCGAGCGCTTCACTCCGGAACGCATCGAAGGACTCGCCGGCACCATGGCGGCAATTTTGGCGCCGCTGCAGCAGCAGTGCCGGTTGTTTCCCGCGGCGCCAATCCTGCTTTTCGGCGGAGAGCAGAACGCGGGCAAGCCCAGGGTATTGTCGCATGAGTAGCTCGGCACGGCGCACCTTGCGCATTCTCGAGACGATCGGCCACGCCGAACGCCCGCTCGGCGTCACCGAAATCGGGCGGCAACTTGGAATCAGTGCCGGCACCGTGTTTCGCGGCCTCGATGCGCTCGAACGCGGCGGTTTTGTCGCGCGCTATCAGGCGTCATCACGCTGCATGCTCGGCCCCGCCGTGAGCCGCCTGCGCCGCAGCGTGTTCGCGCGCTTTCCGATCCGTGAAATCTGTTTGCCCTATCTGCGCCAACTCGCGTTTGCCAGTGGAGAAACCACCTCGCTGATCGTACCAATCGGCTGGTACGGCTTGCGGCTTGCGGCCGCGCCCGGCACCAACGAGGTGACGACTTCGCCATCGCTCGGCGAAGTACGTCCGCTCGCCGCCGCGGGCGGCGCCGGCAAGGCCATCCTGACGTATCAATCAAACGACCGCGCGCAACGCCATAACGCCTGGCTAAAGCGATCAGGATTGCGTCTGCCGGCCGCCGAGACGCTGGGCGCGGAACTCACGGCGATTCGCAAGCACGGCTACGCGGTGGAGAAAACCAGCTTTGCCTCGGGCCGCGCCGCCGTCGCCTTTCCGGTACGGCAAGGCGAGCGGGCCATCGCCGCCATCGCGATCGAAGGACCGGTGGCCGATCTTGACGAGCTTACGACCGACGCGGAGTTCGCGCGCTGGATCGACATTGTGCGTACGATCGAAGCGCTTGCCCGGGCGCGGCCGGCGCTGTTTGAGAATCCGTTCGATCACGTCGAGCCGGAAGCGATTGACCTCAAGGCGATGCAGTGAGCGCTTGCCAATGACGAGCGCAGGGTCCGCTGCTATGACAAGCTTTCACGCGAGGGGAGGAGCAGAACTTGGAGGTTCATAGTCGCTACGTTTCAGTCGACGGCATTCGCACGCACTATCTCGAGGCCGGCGAGGGCCGCGCGATCGTGCTGCTGCATAGTGGCGAATTCGGCGGCTGCGCTGAAATCAGTTGGGAATTTCTGCTGCCGAAGCTTGCCCAGCGCTATCACGTCCTGGCGCCGGATTGGCTGGGTTTCGGCCGCACCGACAAAATTCACGACTTTACGCTTGGGCAGGCGCGCCGCTTGACACATCTGCGGCGCTTCCTCGATCTCATGTGCGTCGAAGACGCGTATTTCGCCGGCAATTCGATGGGCGGCAGTCTGTTCGCGCGCGGACTTGCATCCGATCCTCACGGCTGGCCGTTGCGCGCGCTCGCACTCGTCTCCGCCGGCGGATTCTCGCCCGACAACGAGCATCGCCGCGTCTTGCTCAATTACGACTGCACGCGCGAGGCGATGCGCGGCATCGTGCGGGCCATGTTTCACGATCCAAAGTGGCCGGCGGACGAGGCCTATGTCGAGCGCCGCTATCAAATGAGCCTGCTCCCCGGCGCCTGGGAGTGCACAGCGGCAGCACGCTTCAAAAACCCACAAGCGGGGGAGCGCGAGCGCTTCGGTCAGCCCGACAACACAGCCTACGGCGATATTGACGCGCCGGTGCTCATCATCGCCGGGGGCAACGACAAGCTGCGCATGCCCGGCTACGCCAACGAACTGGCGGCGAAATTCAAGGATGCCGAACTCCACGTGCTCGACAATTGCGGCCATTGCCCGAATATCGAACGGGCCGAGGAGACCACCCGGCTTCTTCTGGATTTCTTCGCGCGACGGGACAAAGAGGAACGGAAATGACGGACGGAAATGTCGAGATCCGCAAGGGCGTCGTCTACGCCAGTCACGACGGCGTTGAACTCGCGGGCGATCTTTACTTACCCAAAGGCGCGGCGAAAGCGGCGTCCGCCCTTGTCGCGGTGCATGGCGGCGCCTGGATCGGCGGCGCCCGCGGGGCGTTTCAATATTGGGGGCCGCATCTGGCGTCGCGTGGCATCGCGCTGTTCGCCATCAGCTATCGGCTGGCGAAACCGAACCAGAAGACGTTTCCGCAAGCGGTGCAGGATGTCCTTGCCGGCGTGCAATTCTTGCGCGGCAAAGCGGGCGAATTCAACATTGATCCCGAGCGCATCGGCCTCCTCGGCGCATCCGCCGGCGGCCACCTCGCCGCGCTCGCCGCACTCGGCGGCGAAGCGAAGGTCTTCGCCAACGCCTACCCGCAGGATGCGTTCGCGTCAGTGAGCAGCAAGGTCAAGGCACTGGTCGGCGTCTATGGCATCTACGATGTGCTCGCCATGTGGACGAGCTATCAAGTCGATGGCCCGCGCGACAACAACATCGAGAAGATGATGGGCGCGTCACCGATGGACAGCCGGCAGCTTTATTTCGACGCCACACCGATCAGCTACACGACCTTTGCTAACAACAAGGTTGGCGTCTTTCTGGTCACCGGCACTGAAGACGACCTGGTGCCGCCGAAGCAACATTTTGAGCCGTTCCTGCTCGCCCTCAAACAGGCGGGATTCTTCGTTCGCACGTGCATCGTACCCGGCGCGCCGCATTTCTGGATGAATGATCCGATCGACGAGCCGACCAGCTTGACCGGCTTCCTCGCGCCCCGCCTGATGCGTTTCCTCGCCGAAAAGCTGTGAGGCGTCCGGATTTTTAGACCGCAGCGGGCGCTGCGCCCAACTGTCGATACAGAATAATGACAATGCAGACGTTCATCGAACAGCACGGCTTGTGGAGCGATGAGCAAAGACGGCAGGCCGATGAACTCGCACTGCGCCTTGAGCGGGAAAAACTTCGCTATGTGAGGCTCGCCTGGGGCGACACCCATGGCTACTCGCGTGCGAAAACTCTGACCGTTCCGGCGTTCCTCTCGGCATTGAAGGCCGGCTACAATATCGGCGTCGCGACCACAACGCTTGATTCCGCGGGAGCCCGCGTCTTTGCCTCTTTCACCCGCGGCGGCGGCATGGGTCTCGACGAGATGACGGGCTCGCCCAATCTCACCGTCGTTGCCGATCCCGCAACCTTCCGCACGTTGCCCTGGGCGCCCGGCGTCGGCTGGGTTCTGTGCGACGAATATTTCAACGACGGCCGGCCGTTCCATTTCGCGCCGCGCCAGCTTCTGCGCAAGGCGTTGGGGAAACTCTCGGCGCGCGGCAACACCAGCATCATCGGCGCCGAGGTGGAATGGTATCTCCTGCGCGTCGCCGATGATCATTTGAGCGAAGACAATATTGGCTTGCCGGGCGTTCCTGGACAGCCGATCCGCACCTGGCCGGCGGAGCCCGGCCATCACTACCACTCCGAATCCAACATGGATCTGATGCAGCCGGTGTTCGATGCGCTCGGCGACGCCTTCGACACCCTCGGGCTTGGTCTTCGCTCGATCGAAAACGAATTTGGCCCCGGACAAGTCGAATGCACCTTCGCGCCATGCGGCGCGCTGGAGGCGGCTGACAACGTGCTGCTGTTTCGCACTGCGACGCGGCAGGTGTGCCGGCGCCTCGGCTATTTCGCAACATTCATGTCGCAGCCGGCGCTGAAGGGCTATTTCTCCAGCGGCTGGCACTTGCATCAGTCGCTGGTCGATACATCGAGCGGCGCCAATCTGTTCATGCCGGAGAAGTCGGGCGACGTACTCTCTCCGCTGGGCCGGTCCTACCTCGCCGGGCTCCTCAACTATGCGGTACCCGGCACAGTGTTCGGCACGCCGACCGTCAACGGTTACCGGCGGTTTCGGCCAAACTCGCTGGCGCCCGATCGCGCCACCTGGGCCTATGATCACCGCGGCGCGATGATCCGCGTCCTCGGCGGCGTCGGCGATCCGGCGACGCGCCTGGAAAATCGCATGGGCGAACCCGCGGCCAATCCGTACCTTTACATATTATCGCAAGTCGTCGCCGGGCGCGCCGGCATCGAAGCCGGACTGCAGCCACCGGCCGCCGATGACGCGCCCTATGAGGCCGCGCGAACCATGCTGCCGAAGTCGCTGCCGGAGGCGCTCGACGCGCTTGAAAAGGAAGCGTTGTTCCGCCGCGAACTCGGCGATACGTTCATCGACTACTTCGTCAAGCTCAAGCGGTCGGAAGCTGGACGGTATCAGCAATCGCTCGACGATACCGGGCGGTTGGCCCAAGCCGACGAACCCACGACGTGGGAGCAAAACGAGTACTTCGATTTCTTTTGAGCGCCGCGGCGTCCGCCGCTCGATCGCTCGAGGTCAGGAACACGTCATGACGGTGCTGGAGAAGATCGGTCCGCCACCAACCCGCCTGGGCGGGACGGCGCTCTACGATTGGGACTATCTGGTGCAGGAGGATCGCGCCCATCGCCTGATCTATACCGATCCCGCCATCTTCGAAGCGGAGATGACCAATATCTTCGGCGGCACCTGGACCTATCTGGCGCACGAAAGCGAAATTCCGAACGACAATGACTTCATCACGCGCCGCATGGGCCTGCGTCCGCTCATCATCGTGCGCGACAGCGCCGGCAAGATCCGCGCCCTCTACAACCGCTGCACGCATCGCGGCACGACGCTATGCCGTTGGGACAAGGGCAATACCAAATCGTTTCAGTGCCCGTACCACGGCTGGAATTTTCTCAATACCGGCAAGCTGCGTGGCGTGCCGTGGCCGGACGGTTATGCGGAAGACATGCGGGATCCGAAATACAATGTCGCACAGGTGCCGCGTGTCGAAAGCTATCGCGGATTCATTTTCGGCACTCTCAACATGGACGCGCTGCCGCTCATCGAACATCTCGGCCCGATTGCAAAAATCATCGACGAATGGCTCGACCGCAATCCTGGCGGCAAGGTCGTGGTGTGCGAAGCAAACCGGTTTCGCTACAAGGGCAATTGGAAGCTCGCCTACGATAATTCGTGCGACGGTTATCACGTCGCCTATTCGCACCGCTCGCTGCTTGAAACCGAAAACCGCTTTGCCGGCGAGAACGCCAAAGGCATGGCGTACTATCGCAACTCGCCCGACACCCAGCCGATGTACATGCGCTATACCGGCCACGGCAATCACTTCAAGGACAAGCGGCCGAACCTCGAAAAGCGCCCCGGCGGCCTATGGGCGTTGGAAAGCGCACATCCCGGCATGGAGCACTACGAGGCAGAATTCATCAAGCGCTACGGCGATCGAGCGTTCGAGCTTCTCGATCTTGCGGGCTCGGAGCCCGTCAACATCAACGTATTCCCGAATTTCTCGCTGCTCGGCAATCATATCCAGGTGTTCGAGCCGATCAGCGTCGGCGAGACCAACGCGATCTGGTACGGCACCATGATCGTCGATGCCGACGCGCGGCTTGGCGATGACGCCGTGACCGACATCAATGCGCTGCGCATGCGCACCCAGGAAGGGTTCCCGAATTTCGGCGAGGTCGACGACATCGCGAACTTCGAGCAAATCCAGCACGGGCTGATGGCGCCGGAGGACGAGTGGGTCTACATGAACCGCGGCCTCGGCATTGCCGGCCGCGTCAAGAGCGGCGATGACGGCTCGATCACTGCGCCGGCGACCGACGAGGCGTTCATGCGCGAGCACTTCAAGGAGTGGAAGCGACTCATGAAGTCGCATCCGAATCTCGCGATCCAGCGCGAGCCGTGACATGAATGTGCCGGCGTCAAATACCGATCCGTCGCACAGCTCGTACTACGTCAACGACGCGCTCTATCGCGAACTGATCGCGCATTTTTCCGACTGGCAGGACGACGCCCGCGCCGTCTCCGATTACGCAGTTCGCGATGAGTTCCGGCGGCTGCTGGAGCGCGAGGCGCGGCTGCTCGATCAATTACGCTACGAAGATTGGCTTTCGATGTACGCCGCCGAATGCGTGTACTGGGTCCCCTCGACGCCGAAGGCCGGCGATCCGCGACGTGAGATATCGGTCATGTTCGACGACCGCCGTCGCCTTGAAGACCGCGTCTATCGCTTGCGCACCGGCTTTGCCTGGTCGCAGGCGCCGGCGTCGCGCACGGTGCGTCTGATCACCAATGTGGAGGTCTTCGCGACAGATCGCGATGATACGCGCATGCTGCGTTCGAATTTCCTCATCAGCGAGTTCTGGGGCGACGAAACGCGAGTCCTGACCGGGTGGGCCGGATGCCGCGTCGTCCGCGACGGCGAAGCGTGGAAAATCAAGGTAAAGCAGGTGAACCTGATCGATTGCGATCAGTGCATCCGCAATCCGAGCATCATCCTCTAGGCCACTGCAAACAGCTCATGAGCAATCTCAAATTGACATTGGCGTGCGGCCGCTACGACCGTACCCAACCTCTCATCGACGGACGCGTGCAGCCGCAGGGCGTCGACCTGACATATTTGCCGTTGCGTCCCGGCGAGACCTTCTGGCGCATGCTCAATCACGGCGAGTTCGATGTCTCTGAAATGTCGCTCTCCTCCTATACGATCCTGCGCTCGGAAGGCGATACGCGTTTCGTTGCGATCCCGGTTTTCCCCTCCCGCGTGTTTCGTCATTCGGCTGTTTATCTGCGTGCCGATTCCACGATCGAGACGCCGCAGGAACTCAAAGGAAAGCGCATCGGCGTCGGCGACTATCAGATGACCGCTGCCGTCTGGGTACGCGGTTTCCTGGCGCACGAATACGGCGTCATGCCGCAAGATGTCGTGTGGGTCACGGGAAGCCCGGTTCGCTCCATCAAGCCACCGCCCGGCGTCCGAATTGAAGCGTTGCCGCCCGATACCACGCTCGATGCGATGCTCGAACGCGGCGAAATCGACGCACTCGCGACCGTGGTCATCCCCGAAGGTCTCGGCAAGACGATCCGGCGGCTGTTTCGCGATCCGCGCAAGGTCGAGAGCGAGTATTTCAAAAAGACCGGCATTTTTCCGATCATGCACACGGTCGTCCTGAAGAAGGCGCTCTACGAGGAAAACCCGTGGCTCGCAGTGAGCTTTTATCGCGCATTCTGCCGTGCGCGCGATATGGCGTACCACATTATGTACGATACCAACGCGCTGACGGTCAGCCTGCCGTGGGTGATCGACGAGGTGGAGACGACCCGCAAACTCTTCGGTCCACAAATCTGGGATTATTCGATCGCAGGCAGCCGCCCGACACTTGAGGCGCTGGTCGCATATCTCGACGAGCAACAATTGTCGCGACGCAAGATGAACGTCGACGAACTGTTTGTTCCTAATATCGGCGCCGGCCTCGACGATTATTTGCGGGCGACCGGCGAAGACTGAGCTTCGATCGGACGCCAGCGGCGATGCGGTTTCGCGGGAATTGCCGTTCGGCAAGCTTAAAAAGCAAAGCCGATTGTTTGTTCCCGGTTAACCCAACACTTTAATCCTACATTGGGCACCGATTGGCTATGATTGCGTTGGCAATTCGCAGGGTCGACATCGTAATGGCCGTTGGTTCATGTTCGGCGACATTCTTAACCTCTCGGCCCGACGCCAGAGCGCGGCATCGGGGTCCGTAGCCGCCGCCGGCGCCTTCACCCGGACGATTCCTCTCCGCGCCCTTTGGTGGGCCGCCATTTTACTTCTCGGCCTTTCCGCCACCGCCGTCGTCTGGACCATCTGGCAACTGAGAACCGACGCGATTCGCGCCGCTGTGGCGGAGTCCGGAAACATCGCCAGCGTCCTTGCGGATCAGTTGTCTCGATCGCTCCAGGGGGTCGACGCCGCACTCCTGGATATCCAACAGTCGCTGGACGATATCGATACCCCTTCCGGCCTTCACGCTGCGGTTATCCATCATGAATTTCAGCGATTGCTGGTCAGGCGACTGGTAGGTCTGCCGCAGGTCTTCAATATCGCCGTGGCCGACAAGGAGGGGCAAATTGTCGTGTCAACAGCGCGCTGGCCGGCTCCCAACGTCAATGTCGCCGACCGAGATTATTTCAGGGAAGCCGAGAGCCGCGTGGACAACCAGTTGGTACCATCGGTTCCGACCAACAACAGGATCGATGGACGTCGCACGATCGTCTTCGCTCGACGTCTTCAGGATTCGAACGGCGACTTCGCCGGGATCATCTTTGCCAGCGTCAACACCGAATATTTCGAAGATATCTACGGCGCGATCCGATCGATACAGAGCGTCATCTTCACATTGCTGAATCAGGATGGGATTATCTTATTCCGCCATCCGGAGGATCACGATTCCGCGGGGGAGATGCTTTCCAACAAATCGACCTGGCTCGCCGCTTTGGCTAAAGGCGCGGAAGGTTTCCGCGTGCTCGGCCGGGCGGACGGCAACATCCGATATGTGTCGATACGCAGAGTGCCGGGCTATCCACTGATCGTCGATATCTCGGTTACGGAGGGCGCTTCTCTTGCCACGTGGCGACAACGGGCGTCGGCGATGGGACTGGGCAGTCTCGTTTTTTTGCTGTTCTCAATCTATCTTCTCACGGCGATCACGCGACAAATTCGTCTCCTGAGCGATTCCGAGACGTCGCTGGCGCAAAAGTCGCAACAGCTCGACGCAGCTCTCAACAACATGTCGCAAGGCCTGACGATGATCGACCGGCAGCGGCGTCTGGTTGTCAGCAACACACAGTTTGCCGACATATACGGACTTACACCCGAGCAGACCAAGCCGGGCACGCCGCTGCGAAACATTGTAGACGCCGGTATCGCGGTAGGCACCGTCCCTGAAGATCTGCGAGACTCGATCGACGGCGTCAGCGAACAACTGGCCCAGCGCGGATCTTCCAATGCCATCACGAAGTTGCGCGACGGGCGAATCGTTTCGGTCACGCGACAGCCGATGAACGACGGCGGCTGGGTCGCGATCCACCAGGACATCACGGAACAGAAGCGCATCGAGACGGAGCTTGAGCATATGGCGCGCTACGACGCCCTGACCGGCCTCGCCAACCGAACGCTGTTCATGGAGAAGGCAAACGCCGCGCAGGCGCGGATGCGGCGGCTGGGCGAAAAGTTCTCGATCTTGATGCTCGATCTCGACCGGTTCAAGACGGTGAACGACTTGCTCGGCCATCCGGCAGGTGACGCTCTACTGAAGGAAGTCGCTCGGCGATTGGAAATGACGACGCGGGACATTGATTGCGTGGCCAGACTGGGCGGCGACGAATTTGCGGTGCTCCATGTGCCGGAGAAGGATCAGAAAGAGGGTGTGATCGCCCTGTCCAATCGCATTCTCAAATCCATGACCGAGCCGTTCGACATCGATGGCCACAAGATTACCATCGAGACCAGCATAGGGGTGGCGCTGGCGCCCCAAGACGGCAAGGACGCCGACACGCTGATCAAGAATGCGGATCTTGCACTCTACAAGGCCAAGTCCGAGGGCCGAAATCGATATTGCTTCTTCGAGACGTCCATGGACGCGATTGCTCGCGAGCGCCGCGAGCTTGAAGACGATATGCGCGAGGCGATATCGCGCGATGAGTTCGAGCTTCACTATCAGACAATTGTCGATCTTGGAAAGCTGGAATGTTTCGCTGCCGAGGCGCTGGTTCGCTGGCGTCATCCGAGCCGAGGGCTCATTTTGCCCGACCAGTTCATTCCCGTTGCGGAAGAGAGTGGCTTGATTGCTCCACTCGGGGAATGGATTCTCCGCCAAGCCTGTGCCGATGCGGTCAAATGGCCGGCACACCTCAAAGTAGCGGTCAATCTTTCGCCCACGCAATTCAAACACGGCGATCTAGTGAGCATCGTCAGGTCTACACTCGCCGAAACGGGCCTACCGCCTCGTCGGCTCGAGCTTGAAATCACCGAGACCGTTCTGCTCGAGAAGAACGAGGAGAATCTCGCGATTTTGCATGAGATCAGGAAACTCGGGGCATCGATCGTCCTCGACGATTTCGGGATCGGTTATTCGTCCATGACTTACTTGCAGATGTTCCCGTTCGACCGGATCAAGATCGATCAGTCATTTATCAGAAACGCGACGCGGGACTCGACCGGCGCCGCGATCGTGTGTGCGATTGCAGGACTTGGCCGGAGTCTCGACATTCCGACGACCGCCGAGGGTGTTGAAACGCTGGAGCAGCTCGTGTTCTTGCGCGCCGCCGGCTGCCAGTCGGCGCAAGGGTTTCTCTTCAATCGTCCCGTTCCGGCGCCCCAGATCGCCTTCCAACTGCCGGAAGCGCTACGCCAGAGCCTGAAGGCGGCCTGACCCGGGCAGCTGAACAGGGAGAAGGCAAAGTCGCGGCCGACCTGCGGCGCTACAGCGCCAGCAATCGATGTTGCACAAGCGAGCCTCACTTTCTACAAATATCATTCATGCGCATGACGCCGGGGGCGGGGCCCGTGCGAACAAGTCGCCAACCAGAGGACGTCGGCAATGTTCAAACCATGGATTGCAGGGGCAGCCGTGCTCGCATTCGCTGCGGGGCCGGCCACAATTGAAAGCGCAACGGCCCAGCAGAAGACGGTCAAAATCGGCTTCATTTCCAGCTTTAGCGGCCCGGTCGCCGCCATCGGCAACGACATGCGCAATTCGTTCGAACTTGGCCTCGACCACGTCGGCCGCAAGCTCGGCGGCCTGCCGGTCGAAGTCATCTACGAGGACGATGAGATCAAACCAGACGTCGGCCTGCAAAAGACCCAGAAGCTGATTCAGTCCGACCATGTGGATTTCGTCGTCGGCTACATCTGGTCGAACGTGCTGCTGGCGTCGATGCCGGCCCTGACGGATTCCAAGACCATGACGGTGGTCACCAACGCCGGCGCTTCGCAGCTCGCGGGCAACCAATGCTCGCCATACATCTTTTCGACGTCGTTCCAGAACGACCAGGTGCCGGCCGCGGTCGGCACCTACATGAATCAGAAAGGCATCAAGAAGGTCTTCCTGATGGCGCCGAACTATACCGCCGGCAAGGACATGACGACCGGCTTCAAGTCAACCTTCAAGGGTCAGATCGTCGGCGAGGAATACACTCGCTGGCCGGATCAGCTCGACTTCTCCGCCGAACTGTCAAAAGTGCGCGCGGCGAAGCCTGACGCGATGTACGTGTTCTATCCGGGCGGCCCGGGCGTCCAGTTCATGACCCAATACGCGCAGTCTGGCCTGAAAGGCCAGGTTCCAGTCTACTCGGGATTCACCATCGACGACCTCTCGCTGCCGCGGCTCAAGGACCTCGCGGTCGGCAATCCGAGCGCGATGATGTGGGTGAGCGATCTGGACAACGATGCCAACAAGAAGTTCGTCAGCGACTTCAAGGCGAAGTATAAGACTCTGCCGTCGTTCTACGGCGCCGACACCTACGATTCCGTCGCCCTGATCAACAGCGCCGTGACTGCGGTCAAGGGCGACCTGACCAACAAGGACGGCATGCGCAAGGAGATGGAAAAGGCCGATTTCAAGTCGGTGCGCGGCGGTTTCAAGTTCAACAACAACCACCTGCCGATCCAGAACTTCTATCTCGAAGAAGCGCGCAAGAATTCGGACGGCAGCTACTCGCTGCATACCATCTCGACGATCGTGAAAGATGACCAGGACGCGTACCACACGCAATGCCCGATGAAGTGATCGCGCCGTAACGCGCAAACGGCGGCGCGCGCGAAGGCGTTCGCCGCCGTTTTGTTTGAGAAACCCCGGCCGGCACCGCCGGAGCTTCAACCGATGCTTTATTTCATCGAGCAGACCCTCAACGGCATCCAGCTTGGCATGCTGCTGTTTCTGCTCGCGGCGGGTTTGACGCTGATCTTCGGCATCATGGACCTGGTCAATCTGGCGCACGGCTCGCTGTACATGCTGGGCGCCTACTTCGCCGCTACTTTCGCCGCGGCTACCGACAGTTTCGTGATCGGGGCGATCCTGGCGCTGGCGGCGACGTTTGTTGCCGGCGTCACGCTCGAGATCATCGCCATACGGCCGCTTTACGGGCGGAACCATCTCGACCACGTGCTTGGCACGTTCGGCCTCCTTATCTTCTTCAACGACCTGGTGCGGCTGATCTGGGGACCGGCCGGTATGACATTGTCGCTGCCGAGCGAAATGCTCACCGCGGTTCAACTTCTCCCCGGTCTCTACTATCCGCTCTATCGTCTGGTCATCATCCTGGTCGCTCTCGCGGTCGCTGCGATCCTCTATTTCACGGTGATGCGCACGCGGCTCGGCATGCTGATCCGCGCCGGCGCGTCCAATCGCGAAATGGTCGGCGCGCTCGGCGTCAACATCAAGCTGCTCTACACGCTGGTCTTCGGACTAGGCGCCGCGCTCGCGGGCTTCGCGGGCCTGATGCAGGCACCGATCCTCACCGTGCAGATCGGCATGGGCGAGAACATCCTGATCCTTGCCTTCGTGGTGATTATCATCGGCGGCGTCGGCTCGATTCGGGGCGCTTTTGTCGCCGCCGTTCTGGTCGGACTGATCGACACGATCGGGCGCGCCTTCGTTCCCGATATGCTGCGCTCGGTGCTGAGCGCAAGCGCTGCCAGCACGCTCGGGCCGGCGCTGGCCTCGATGCTGATCTATATCCTGATGGCGGGAATTCTGGTGTTTCGGCCGGAAGGCTTGTTCCCGGCGGCAACCCGATGAGCGACTGGCTTAATCCGCGCGGAGCGGCCATTGCAGGGCTGCTGATTGTTATCGCGCTCCTGCCCGTTTACTCGGCTCTGACCGGCAATGTCTTCGCGGTCACGCTCTTCACGCGCATCATCATCATGGCGATCGCCGCCGTCAGCCTCAATCTGATCATGGGCTATGGCGGCATGGTCAGCTTCGGGCACGCTGCCTATCTCGGGATCGGCGGCTATGCGGTCGGTATCCTCTGGAAGGAAGGCCTCGCCTCGGGCTTCGCTCAGTGGCCGGTTGCCATTGGCGCTTCCGCGCTGTTCGCGCTCATCGTCGGCGCGTTGAGCCTGCGCACGCGGGGCGTCTATTTCATCATGATCACGCTCGCCTTCGCACAGATGGCCTATTACGCCGCCCTCGGCATGGATCGCTACGGCGGCGACGACGGTATGACCATCCGTCAGCGCAGCCAGTTCGGCGGCCTGCTCGACCTGAACAACCCGACACTGTTCTACTACCTGTGCTTCGCGCTGCTCCTCGCCAGCATTTATCTGGTGTGGCGCATCGTCAATTCGCATTTTGGCCTCGTTATCCAGGGCTCCCGTTCCAATGACCGGAGAATGCGCGCAATCGGATTTCCGACATTCCGCTACAAGCTCGTCTGCTTCGTGATCGCCGGCGCGCTGTGCGGACTGGCCGGCGCGCTGCTCGCCAATCACACAAACTTCGTCAGCCCCGCGATCATGTTCTGGACGCGATCAGGCGAACTCATGGTGTTTGTCGTGCTCGGCGGTCTGGGAACCACCTTTGGGCCGCTGATCGGCACGGCCGCGTACCTGCTGCTCGAAGAGGTGCTGTCACGCTTCACCGAATATTCCGGACTGATCCTCGGCCCCGCGGTTTTGCTGGTCGCGCTTTATTTGCGCGGCGGCATCGGCGGACTTGTCGGAGGTGCCGACCGTGGTTGAGCCGCTCCTCCAGATTTCCGGTCTCTCCAAACGCTTCGGCGGCGTCGTCGCCTCCGACGCCATTACGCTTGATATTCCCTACGGAGAATTTCACGCCGTCATTGGACCGAACGGCGCCGGCAAGACCACGCTGATCGGCCTTCTGGCCGGCGAGATTTCGCCGGCCGGCGGAATGATCAAATTCGACGGCGGTGACATCACCACGCTGCCTGTCGACCGACGCAGCAAACTCGGCATGGCGCGATCGTTCCAGATCACCTCGCTGTTTCGCGACTTCAGCGCGATCGACAACGTCGCGCTCGCGGTTCAGGCCCACAGCGGACACTCGTTCCGTTTCTGGAAGAATGCATGGCGCGATCAGGCGCTGCGCGAACCCGCGCACGCCGCGCTCGCCCGCGTCGGGCTCGCCGGCCGCGCCGATGCCCGCGTCGACCGGCTCAGCCACGGCGAACAGCGCCAGCTTGAAATTGCGATGGCGCTCGCCACCAAGCCGCGTCTGCTGCTACTGGACGAGCCCATGGCCGGAATGGGACCGGAAGAATCTGCACGCATGGTGGAGATGCTGCGCGCATTGAAAGGCAGCATCACCATTCTCTTGATCGAGCACGACATGGAGACGGTGTTCGCGCTGGCGGATCGCATCACCGTGCTGGTTTATGGGCGTATCATCGCCTGCGGCGACGCTGCAGCCATTCGGGCGGACGCCGCCGTGCGCGAGGCCTATTTGGGCGAACAGGAAGTCCGCGCGCATGTCTGATCAGACGCTTCTCGAAGTCTCCAACATCGAGACCAGTTACGGCTTGAGCCGGGTGCTGTTCGGGATTTCGCTGAGCATCGCGCAAGGCGAAATGGTTTCGCTGCTCGGACGAAACGGCATGGGAAAGACCACGACCGTACGCTCGATCATGGGACTGACGCGCGCGACGGCAGGTTCGATCCAGTTCGCCGGCGAGAACATCCGCGATCTTCCGGCCTATCGCGTCGCCAAGCTCGGCATCGGCTTGGTCCCGGAAGGGCGCCAGGTTTTTCCAAACCTCACCGCGCGGGAGAACCTGGTCGCGACCGCCGCCAACCGTGCCTGCACGGCTGATCCCTGGACGCTCGACAAGGTATTCGCGCTGTTCCCGCGGCTCGCCGAACGCACCGGCAGCATGGCGAACCTCCTCTCAGGCGGCGAGCAGCAGATGCTGGCGATCGGACGCGCACTTATGACGAATCCGCGCCTGCTCATTCTCGATGAAGCGACCGAGGGACTTGCGCCGTTGATCCGCGACGAGATCTGGCACTGCCTTGAAAGCTTACGTGCGTCCGGGCAGTCGATCCTGGTCATCGACAAGAACGTCGATGCGCTCACCCGGATTGCCGACCGCCACGTCATCATCGAACGCGGCCGCGTGGTATGGACCGGAACTTCACCGGAACTGGCGAATTCGGCCGATATCCAGCACCGCTACCTCGGAATCTGATGCCGCGTGCGGTATAGTCGGCACGACAGGCGCCGGCCGGACGTGGGACAATTCCGTTGTAGCGATCGGCAGCACTCGTGCTGTCAGCACGCGTCCCGCTTCGTCGTTCAGATAGAGAGCGCCTTTGGGTGCGCCGCGCGGCGGCGCTGGGAGGACACAATGACGCTTCCGCGGCGCCGGGTTCTGCAACTGGCAGCGGGTGCTGCGGCCTTGCCGGCCCTATCGTATGTTGCGAGGGCGGACACCTATCCGTCGCGGCCGGTGCGATTGGTCGTCGGCTTCTATGCCGGCAGCGGGCCGGACATCCTTGCCCGCATCATGGCTCAATGGCTGTCTGAACGGCTCGGACAGCAATTCGTCGTTGATAATCGCCCGGGCGCGGGCGGCAATATCGGCACCGAGGAGGTCACGCGTGCAGCGGCCGACGGCTACACGCTCCTCATGGTGACGCCAGCAAACACCATCAACCCGACGCTCTACCACAACCTCAATTTCAATTTCATCGATGACATTGCACCGGTCGCCGCGCTGGTGCGTGTTCCTCTGATTATGGAAATCAATCCGGCGCTCCCGCCCAAGACACTTCCGGAGTTTATCGCCTACGCCAAGGCCAATCCCGGCAAGATCAATATGGCATCGGCGGGCAACGGAAGCATCGCTCACGTCGCCGGCGAGTTGTTCAATGCGATGGCCGGTGTCGACTTGGTCCACGTCCCGTATCGCGGCGATCCGCTGCCCGATTTGCTCGGCGGACAGGTGCAGCTGATGTTCCGCACGGTGCCCGGGTCGATCCAGTACATTCGCGCGGGCAAGCTGCGCCCGTTGGCCGTCACGACGACGACGCGCTCGGAGGAACTGCCGGACGTGCCTGCGATTGCCGAATTCGTTCCCGGCTACGAGGCGATTGTTTGGGACGGGATCGGCGCACCGGCGCACACGCCCGCTGAAATCATCGGCAAGCTCAACCGCGAGATCAACGCGGCGCTCGCCGATGCGGCGACGAAGGAGCGGCTGGCAAAACTGGGCTACACGCCGTTCGGCGGTTCGCCGGCGGACTTCGGCAAGCTCCTCGTGGACGAAACCCAAAAGTGGGCCAAGGTCGTCAAATTCTCGGGGGCCAAGGCCGAATGATCGGCCGAATGATCCGACAGCTCGTTGGCGGACGACGCGGCTCCGGGCCGCCGGCCCGCCCGTTATCGGCCGATGAGCGACCGATCCGAGTCGTCCTTAAGCTGAACTCCCGATAGGCGTCGCGTACGCATGGTGCGTAGCAGATAGACGATCTTGAAGGCTGCGTCCGCGTAGCCGATGCCTTCGGGTCTGATGTTGGAAATGCAGTTGCGATCGGCGTCGGTCGTGCGCGCCTGAGGCTGCCAGGTCAGATATGCCCCCATGCTGTCGGGCGCCGAAAGCCCCGGACGTTCCCCAATCAGCACCGTCACGCAAGCCGCACGCAACGCCGTCGCGATCGCATCGCCGATTGCGACCCGTCCATGGCGAACGATGACCAACGGCGCAATCCGCCAGCTCTCAGCGCGCAGTGCCGCCACCACCGGAGACAGAACCGACTCAGCGTGCGACTGCACGGCGCGCGCCGACAGCCCATCGGCAACAATGAATGCGACGTCGTAGTTGCTCGAGTACGGCCTCAGCGTGGCGTCGGCGTGCGCAGCCAGACGGCGGCCAAGGTCGGGGCGCATCAGAAAGCTTTGCCGATCGTCGGCCGCGCTTGTGACCGATAGGACCGGCTCGCCGAGCTTATTCAGATCGGCGACAAGCCGCGCGTCATCGAGCGGCTCATGCACCGCGTCACGCGCGCGGGCGTGCGCAAGCCGGAATTCGAGCAGCGGCGCGGTCGCAAGCGCGGCGCCAGCCCGCCGCAACCCGATGCGCGCTGCTGTCAGGCGGCGCAAGCCCGTCCAGATTTCATCGGCAGGAGCTTGCCGCAAACCAAGGTCGGCGCGATCGCAGGTCATGGCATCAGACAACCGGCTCCCGCTCTTTAGGATCGTGCGTGAGTAGCGCGCGAAAACGGCCCGGCAAATCTTGCGGTCGGATGCGGCCGGCGCGATCGATCAGACCGTGCTGCGTCAGCCACGCCTCGAATTCCGGCGCCGGCCGACGTCCAAAGAGATCGCGCATGGCAAGCGCGTCGTGAAACGACGTGCTTTGATAGCCCAGCATGACGTCGTCGGCACCCGGTACGCCCATCACGAAGTTGACGCCGGCCGCGACCAACAGCGCAAGCAGCGCATCCATATCGTCCTGATCGGCTTCGGCGTGGTTGGTGTAGCAGACATCGACGCCCATCGGCACGCCCATGAGCTTGGCGCAGACATGATCCTCCAGGCCGGCGCGCATGATCTGCTTGCCGTTGAACAGATATTCCGGCCCGATGAAGCCGACGACGCTGTTGACGAGCAGCGGCTTGAACGCCCGCGCGACCGCATAAGCGCGCGCCTCGAGCGTCTGCTGATCAATGCCGTGGTGCGCGTTGGCTGAAAGCGCACTGCCCTGCCCGGTCTCGAAATACATCACGTTGTTGCCGACCGTTCCGCGGCGAAGAGATAACGCCGCCTCGCGCGCCTCCTCGAGCAACGCGAGATTGACGCCGAAGCTTTTATTGGCCGCTTCGGTTCCGGCGATCGACTGAAAGACGAGATCGACCGGTGCGCCCTTCTCGATCAGATCGAGCGTGGTCGTAACATGCGCCAGCACGCAGCTTTGGGTCGGAATGTCGAGCTTGAGGCGAATATCGTCGAGCATCGACAGCAGCGTGTGCGCGATTTCGGGGCTGTCGGTCGCGGGATTGATGCCGATGACCGCGTCGCCGGCGCCGAGCAGCAGGCCGTCGAGAATGCTCGCCGCAATGCCGCGGGCGTCGTCGGCCGGATGATTGGGTTGCAATCGCACCGACAAACGGCCGGGCAGGCCCACCGTATTGCGGAACGCCGTCACCACGCTGCATTTCGACGCTATCACGATGAGATCTTGCAAGCCGCTGATCTTGCTTACGGCGGCCGCCATCTCGGGCGTGATGCCGGGTGCGACCGCAGTCAGGACCGCAGTCGTGGTCTCGTCGGACAGGAGCCAATCGCGAAACCCGCCGACCGTCAGATGTGCAACCGGCGCGAAGGCGCCGGCATCGTGGCTGTCGACGATGAGACGCGTGACTTCGTCAGTTTCGTAGGGAACGACCTGATCGTTCAGAAACGTCGCGAGCGGCAGATCGGCGAGCGCGAATTGTGCCGCGACCCGCTCCTCGCTTGTCTCCGCGGCAAGGCCCGCGAGCTGGTCGCCGCTGCGCAACGGCGAAGCCTTTGCCAGCAACGTCGCAAGATTGCCGAACGTATAGCGTCGAGCGCCGATCGTCGCGCCGTACATCATCGAGCTCTGCGAATTGGCCGCCCGCGACTATACGATATCTCGCCGGCGAACGAAGCCCGCGAGCGTCACCGGTTTCGCACAACTGTCATCATGAAACGTGAAGCTCATGCGTCCCGCACGCAAATTCCCGCTTCATCGGACGGTGCCAGCATGGACCTCTTCGTCATCCCGTACCCGGTGATCGATCCGGTGGCGGTCAATATCGGGCCATTTCCGATACGGTGGTATGCTTTGGCCTATATCGGCGGTCTTGCGGGCGGATGGATCTACGCCTGGACGATCTTACGGAATGACAGGCTTTGGGCAAATACGCCTCGTCCAAGCACCGAAAGCATTGCCGATCTCGTGCTTTATCTGGCCGTTGGGGTCGTTGTCGGCGGCCGACTCGGCAATGTGCTTTTTTACGATCCGAGTTATTACGTCGCGCACCCCTTGGAGATCATCGAACTATGGGATGGCGGGATGGCCTTCCATGGCGGGCTGATCGGGGCGTTGTTGGCAATTTGGTATTTCGCAAGGCAAAGCAAGATTTCAATTTTGACCATTTCGGATATTTGCGCGGCGGCTGCGCCGATCGGTATCGCCTTGGTCCGCGTCGCCAATTTCATAAGGCCGGAGCTGTGGGGACGCCCGACTGACGTCCCATGGGCGATGATTTTTCCTGGCGTGGACGACCAGCCGCGTCATCCGAGCCAACTCTATGAGGCCTTCTTTGAAGGGCTGCTGCTGTGGCTTGTCCTTGCCATATGCGTGCGTAACGGCGCGCTGAGGCGTCCAGGCCTTGTGGCGGGCGTTTTCGGCGTGGGCTACGGAGCAGCCCGCATTTTCACCGAGTTCTTTCGTGAGCCTGACCCGCAACTCGAAAAACTCTCGCACGGTCTGACCATGGGCATGGTTTTGTCTGCTCCGGTTTTGCTGGCCGGCGCGGTGATGATCATCTATGCGGTGTATGGTCGTGGTCCGGCGCCGAAGAGCCGTCCTCACGCGCCCTCCGTAACGGGCAGCGTCAGCGCCGAAGGATAGTCTGCCGAATGGTGGATGGTATCGGCGCCGATCTTGTTCGGAGCGTAGTAATGGGTCCAGAGCACATCCGTCACCGCCGAGTTGCCGTTGACGATTTCCAGACGGATACGATTGCCCTTCTTGAAGCGATGCGCCATCGGCTCGACGCTGATCTCGAAGCGATAGATTTTCCCGGGCTCGATCGGCTCGGGTTTGGCGTGGGTGTGATAAGGCTCCATCTCGGTGCTTTTTGCAGCATCGAGCGCGCGATGCGAGGCGCGCAGCCACCCCTTGGTGATCCAATACGACGCGGGATTGAGGCCCTTGCCGCGATCCTCGGATGATTGCGGCATCTGCTCGGAGAGTTTCACGAAGAAATCCATGTCATCGCGCGTCGAAGATGCGTGGAGCGTAAGCTTGATCGGTCCGGCAATCTCCACATCCTGCTCCAACGGCGCGGTCGTGAATGTGAGAACGCGGCGCGCCGGATCAGGTTGGTTGTTCGGCCCGAAGCCGACGACACCCAGCATCCACCCCGGATCGGGATAGCTGTAGGAGGTTTTCTGCTCGCCCGAAGCCGGTTCTCGCGTGAGCGTGCCATCGTTGAGCGACGTGACGCTACCCGATTTCCGCCCGCTCAGATGCCAGGTGACATAGCGGACGCCGGGCGGCGGCCACGTGTCGGCGGCGCGAACTGCATCCGCTCCACGCACGAAATATTCGACGGTCGGTCTTTTGGAATATTCGGTCTCCTTGCCCTTCAGGTAGTGATCATAGAACGGCAGCAGGAGTTTTTCGTGCAGCTCCGGGCTGTTGAACTCGCGGTTGGCGACGAAGGCGTTGATGGGACCGATCATCTTGAGTTTCTTCGGTCCCTTGGCGCGGCGGAAGCCGTCGATATTGCCGCGGGTATGCAGGTCGACCTTGCCCCAGACGCCGACGGAATAAAGCGGCACCTCGATCTCGTGCAGCCGCTCCGCAGCGCAGCGCTCCCGCCAGAACGCGTCGTAGGTCGGATGCTGCTGCAGGAGCAAATTGAGATCGCAAGGCTGCTCGCGCGGATGTTCGCCGTTTGCCGGATGGCGATTGATGATGCGATTCTGGTTCCACCAATAACTGCCGAAGAAATCGCCCAGGATTCCGCCCTGATAGACCGAAGCCCGGTAGGGATCGTTGAGACCGTCGAAGGCGGCAACACAGGCAAGCGACGGCGGCTTCTGAATCGCCATCCACCATTGCAGCATGCAGAAATACGATTGGCCGATGCCGCCGACCTTGCCGCTCGACCACGGCTGATGGCCGAGCCATTCGATCACGTCGTAGAGGTCTCTTTGCTCGTTGCGGTCAAGCAGACGGAATTCGCCACCCGACTTGCCGCAGCCGCGGACGTCCATGTGCGCGTAGACGTAGCCGTGCTGCAGGTAAAACGGGATCGGGCCGGTCTCGCGCCAGAGAAACTGCGGGGTCGCCGGCAGTGTGTTGTTGTCGTACCGGTACGGCGAGGGCGCGAGCAGCACCGGAAATCGCCCCTCGCCCGGCGGCATGTAAAGCGCGACCGCAATCTCGACGCCGTCATGGACGCGGATCTTGACCTCGCGCGGTTTCGGTTGCGCCGACGTCGCCTCCGTCATCGGTTTCCCCCTTTTGAAACGTTTTCTAGCGCAACAACATCACCTGGGGTCTGACGGGTCAACCGGCGCGGCTCGTTCTCACCCGGAATCGTCGTTGACGGCTTGGTCGATTTCGGCAATCGCCTCGCGCGGGAATGCGACAGCCGTCCCGACCAACGCCATCGCGCAGCCGATCAGAATATCCTTGACGCGTTCGATCAAGAGATCGCCGATGCCCTGAGAATTGAATTCTGTGAGATCGTAAGCGAGCAGCACCATGAGCGCGATCAGTGCGGTATGCAGCCAATATCGACTTGTAAGGTGATGCGGGATCAGGGGCGCGACCAACAGGACGGCGACGCAAATAACTGTGACGGAATGAAACATGATCGTAATCGCCCACGCCGCAACGACGCCGGCGAAAGTCCCAGCGATACGTTCGACGATCCGGCGATAACTGGCGCGCGCGTCCGGCTGCATGACGACGAGCGTCGTGATGACGATCCAGAACCGGTGCGCGGCATCGAGCGTGCCGCCGATCCATAATGCTGCGGCCGCGGCGCCGGCGAACGCCAAAGCGAACCGGAACCAGCCTCCGTATCCCGACGGCAGCTGTAGCGGCGGCGCCGGCAAACGCGGCAACGGACCTGCGATCAGGCTGTCGATGGTGCGGGACGCGGCGTTGAGCAGGAGCGCACCGACGAGGTACCAGATGTCCCGCATGCTAAACGTCGGGATCGCCGTAGCGACCACAAACGCCATGACACCGTGCCGTCCGGCGAGAAGCGGCACGCGACCGCCTCGCGCCGCCACTCCGACAGCAAACGTCATGGCGATGAAAACCGGCCACAGAATGTCAGGCGAATACCGCAGATAATATCCGAGGCCGCCGCCAGCCGCGATCGCCGCCGCGTCCAGGAATAACATCCGAAATCGGTTCGACAGTGCACCGTCATCGTCGGCGAACGCGAACAGCATGCCGACGATCGCACCGAGCAGCGCTGCCTGTGGCTGGCCTCTCGCCGTGCCGACGACAAAGGGCACGCCAATGTTGACCAGGAACAACACCGCCCGCCGGATCGTAACCGGAACGAGGAGAAACCTTAGGGCGCTAACCTCATCCATTCTGAACCGTACATTGTCGGAGGTCCCTCGCCCTCAATAACAGGGTTGAGAGATCGGTTCCCGATCCAGTTTCCCGGATGATTTTTTCCGCACGGCGCTTGATCGGTGGCGTCACACAACTGTCAGCGAAGTGTCAAGATCGGCACCTTAGTGTGCTCGTGCTATCGCGGGGGCGCGGGGAGAGTGGAATGAGCCAACTGACGGCGACGGATTTTCAAGCCTACCCGAGCACAACATCCGCAGAGGACGCGATCACCCCGGGACCGCTCGCGCTCTATAGCGTTTCGCTCGATGCCATTCTGCCAACGCAGATGAATGAGGGACTAAGCGAGGTTGGCAAGAAGACCGCCGGGTTCGATCTGCTCTCGTCAGACCAGTTGCAAGCCGCGCTGCTGACCGACATCGAGCCCGTTGTCATCGGCCCCGACGGCCAGCTCTATCTCCTCGACGGACACCACACATTCACGTCACTGGCGGAGTCGATCTACGGGGCGAGCGATCCGACGGTCTATATCGACGTCGTCGCCAATTACTCGGGTCTGTCCGAATCGGCATTTTTCGCGACCATGCAGGCCAACAACCTGCTGCTGCCCCTGAATGACGGCGTTCCCCAAACCGTCGACGATGCCACCGGCGCACCTATTCCAACGAGCTTGCTCGACCTGACGAACGACCCTTATCGAGGGCTCGAATACAGCATATTGAAGAACAAGAGCTCGAAGCTTTTCACGACCTCATCGAATATTACCGGCGCCATCGGCGCTGCAACGCCCGGTCTCGATAAGATGACCGGTTTCTACTCGGACTTTCTCGAAGCCGCTGCCTACCGCGACGCCAACGGCGGCCTGGGGCTTCCCTATCTGTCGCCGGGCGACATTGCGCTGGCGACGAAATGGAACTTGACGGCCGGGAGCGTCACGACCCTGCCGAACGTAACCGGCACAGTCACTGCCGCGCAATTACCCGGATTCATCCTTTCGCAAAACATCACGATCAGCAGCGTCGTCAGCAACGAGACCCTCGCCGGCAACGGGGCGCTCGACAGCAACGGGCACCCAACGAACGGTGCGCTCGCCGGCGACGGGACCTTCACCGGGATCACCGAGATCAATGCCGGGACGGTGGCCAATCCGATCTGGATCGGCACGCCGAATATCGGCTTCATCATGCAGCTCGGCGCCGACAATGGCGACACGGTCACGCTCGCCAATACCGCCAACACCTATACGGGCGGGACCTCGATCCTCGCCGGCACGTTGATCATCGCGAGCGACGGCTCGCTCGGCGCCGCGGGCAGCTATGCGATCGATCCAAATAACGTCAAGAGCAGCGTTCAGAACGATAACGGGATCATTTTCAACAGCCTCAGCGAGGGCAACGGTACGCTGCAGATCGGGACGGCTTCGGGAGGCGGCACCACGTCCTTCTCCCTCAATCGCGCGATCGCGGTCGGCGGTGAAACCGCCATTCTCAATGTGAACGGCTACGTCGTCACCCTGAACGGACCGCTGGTTTCACTCGGTGTCGACGGCGATGGCATCGGCAATGCTACCGGCTTTTCCGATTTCACCGTCGACGACAACTCCAAAAATACCGGCGTCCTGATCCTTTCCACTGCCAGCCCTGATTTCTACGGCAACCTGATCATCGGCAACACCAACAAGCCGACGGTCCGCGTCACCAGCGACGCGGCGCTGGGCAACACCACCGGTTCACCTATCGAGATCGGCGAAGTCGTTCTCAATGGCGGCACATTCCAGGCCGGCGCGTCATTCAGTTCGGTGCGTTCATTTTCGGTCGAGAGCAAGAGCACATTCGATACGGCGGGTTATGCGACGTCTTTTGCGGGCGTCCTCTCGGACGATCAGCGCAACCTGACCGTCACCAATTCGAATCTTTCCGGCACCGGCGCGGGTTCGGTGACGTTCGGCTTGTTCCAGATCGGCAGTGCGCTCGAACTGACCGTCAGCAAGGGCACCGGCACCTCGACGAGCGTGACCTTTACCGATGGCATTCAACAGATATCCTCAAGCGACCAACTCCTGTTGGCCGGGCTCGGCGCTACCCAGACGATTTTCGCGGGAGCCGGCAATGCACCCACACTAACCAACGGCATCGTCGCGCCGTGGATCGTCATCGACAGCGGCGCCTCAAACAATCCCTACGATTTCGCGACCTACACCGCCGGAGCCGGTTTCACTGCATTCTCGTCCTATGCGACGAGCATCTTGACGTCGACAGACACGAGCGTGGTCAAGCAAAGCGCCAGTGTGTCGTTGTCCGGCGATGCGCAGGCCTATGCCCTGAACATCCAGAAGGGCTTCAACATCACCATCGGGCCGGGCAACACACTGACGCTCGGCGACGGCAATGAAGCCGGTCTTATCCTGAACGGCGGCTCGGGCTCCGGCCTGACCGGCGGCTCGTTGGCGTTCGGCACGGCCGAGGCATACGTCACCATCGCCGGCAGCAGCACCATCTCGTCGTCGATCACCGGTTCCGGCGGGCTTGATCTGGCCGGCACCGGCACGTTGACCGTGAGCGCCGTGAGCAGCGAAACGGGCCTCGTCACTGTCAATTCCGGGTCGCTCGTCTTGTCGGCGACGAACGTGTTTTCGAGCGACGCCCAAGGCCTGCTGCTGCAAAACACCAAGAATCTCGCGGTCGCCAATCTGACGCTCAACAACAGCAACCAATTCGCGGCGCTCAACAGCGCCGGCAACAACAGCACGATCACCATCAACAATGGGTCCGTGCTGACAATCGGCGACAGCAATAACCTGTCCTCGACGCTTTCGAGCACGATCGGCGACTCGATCGTGACCGCCGGCGCCATCATCAAAGAGGGGTCGGGACTTCTCGATCTCTCCGGCGGTTCCGTCTCGCTCGCGGCTGGCAGCTCGATCGCCGTAACCGGCGGCGCACTTCGCGTCGCGACCGGCGCGCTGAAGAATTCGGCGACGCCGGGGAGCGCGCCCAATATCGTGCTGAGCAACGGCGCCGACCTGCAATTTGCCCAGAATGGCGGCGGCCAATATGCCGGCACGATTTCCGGCGCCGGCACGCTCCACCTTATCGGCGGCACGCTGCAGCTTACGGGTACGAATACTTATTCCGGCGGAACGATTGTCGAGACGGGTTCGACCCTCGACATCACCACCGCCGATCTGCCGACGATCGACGAAAACATCATCGACGCTGGCGGCCTGGTCGTGTTCGATCAAAGTACAAGCGGCGATTTCACCGGCGTCATCAGCGACGGCCAGGAAATGGGGCTCGGTCCGACGCTCTCGGGCTCCCTGGATAAGGACGACAGCGGCAGCGACGATGCGAGCAATAGCAACGTCACCCTCGACGCCGTCCAGTCCTATACGGGCGCGACTTATGTCGAAGCCGGCACGCTGACACTCGGCGTTGCGAATGCCATCGCCGGCTCGAGCGGCGTCACGCTCGGCCGCGTCGGCGGCGCCGTGGACGGACAGACTGCTGATCTCGTGCTGAACGCCGATAACCAACTGGCGTCGCTTTCGGACGACGCGTCGAACACCACGTCGGTCATACTCAACGGCCATACGCTGACGCTGACGCCGACATCGACGAGCACTTCGTCGTTTGCCGGCACGATCAGCGACGGGTCCGCGCAAGGAAGCGTGATCGTTGCCGGTATCGGAACCGTCACTCTCGACGGCGACAATACCTTCAGTGGCGGCATCACGATCGATTCCGGGACGCTGGAACTAGGCAACGCGAACGCCGCCGGTTCGGGCGCCATCACCTTTGCCAACGATCCCACGCTGGACGTCGACGGCACATCGATGCCGACAAACACGATCGATGGCTTCATCGCAGGCGACACCATCGATCTCACATCGATCGCGAACGTTGCCGGCGGCCATGCCGATATGGATTACGTCACCAATATCCTGACCATCACAGAGGGCGGCAACACCTACCAATTGCATTTCAACCCGGCCGAAGACTTCAACGGCAATTACTTTCATCTGACTCCCGATAGCGGTAGCGGGACGGACATCAACGAAGACTCAACTCCCTGTTACTGCCCGGGGACGCTGATCCTGACCGATCGCGGCGAGGCGCCGGTCGAGGATTTGGCGAGCGGCGATAAAGTGATCACGAACTCCGGTGCTGCGCGGCCGATCAAATGGATCGGACGGCGCACTTATGGCGGCCGTTTCGTGATGGGCCGCAAGGATATTCTGCCGGTCTGTATCAAGGCCGGCGCGCTCGACGATAACGTTCCGAGGCGCGACCTTTGGATTTCACCGCATCACGCGATGTATCTCGAAGGGGTGCTGATCGAAGCCAAAGACCTCGTCAACGGCGTGTCGATCGTGCAGGCCGAACGCGGCGGCGAAGATCGAGTACTTCCATATCGAGCTTGACACCCACGACGTGATCATCGCCGAGGGCGCATTGTCGGAGAGTTTCATCGACGACGACAGCCGCGGCATGTTTCACAACGCGCACGAATATGCCGTGCTTTATCCGAAGCCGGCGCTTGCGATGGCGCAATATTGCGCACCCCGGCTCAGCGACGGCTATGAGGTCGAGGCCGCGAGGCGTCGCATTGCGCGGCGCGCCGGGCTGCGGCCAGAGGAATGCCTGCCAAGCGTCGGCACGTTGCGCGGCTATGTTGACGTTATCAGCCCACGCCTGATTGCCGGATGGGCGCAGAACCTCGATCATCCCGAGGCTCCCGTCTGCCTGGACATCTTTGCTGGCGAGATGCTGATCGGACAGGTGCTGGCCAAACATCATAGAACAGACCTCGAGCAGGCCGGCCTCGGCAGCGGGAATCATGGCTTCACGTTCGCCCCTCCGGCCACGCTGGCATTCGCACCGAATGCGCTGCAGGTCCGGCGTTCGCTTGATGGGGCGCAGCTCAAACTTTCACATCACTGCGACTTGAAAGCTGGAGCGGGCGGTAATCCGGGCATCGCTGACGTCCCACTTCGCGTCGCCTGACGGCAAGGCCGCCAAGCGAAAAATACGGACTGCTGAGTTGGGCGTGGTCTCCATGCGACTGCGGCAGGGAACGCACCACGCGCTGAACGCACCACACATAATGTCTTGATGTCTTGCCGGCGCCGCCGCCGCGAGATCATTTTTAGAAAAATGGAACAGAGTCGCCACCATTTGCATAACCAAGATAAGTGGCTGCGGCACACCGCACTGTTCATTCTTTGACAATCGGAGATATGACACACGATCGTCGGAATCGCAGCCGGAAAGGCGGCGGCTCGCCGGGTGATACCCCACGCGAAGCCGGCCAATAGGCGCTGACGCGGCTACGTTGTGGAAGCAAGCTTGGTAAGATGTTGGCTGCGCGCGGTGATTCTGTAGCCGCGCAGCAGGGCCGCGAACCGCGCGTCGCACAGTACAGCGATTTTCGACAGCGCCGACCTTCGGGTGGCAAGAATCTATGTTGGGCAAGGAAATATTGAATGGTTAGGGCATAACAGTCGGTTTCAGCTACTGATTCCCCGCGGGGGCACTGTTTGCAGCCTCCTCGCGGAGATCACTGCGGCTCGCGTATCTCGGCTGGTCGAAAGGAAAGGCGAATGTTCGCGAGTCAGGTCGAAGGGGACGAGCCGTTATTTCCTTCGGCAAGACGCGCGCTGCAATGGGCAGCGGTTTATCTGATCAGCGCCGTGATTTTGCTATTGCCTGCCATTTGGAACGGCTTTCCCTTTGTCTTTGCCGACACCGCCGGATACTTGGATTCATCATCTGGCGGCAACTTGTCTTTGGGCCGCTCGGCTCTTTACGGCGCATTTCTCGCCTTAGGCATTCCGCTCGATTTCTGGCCGACCGTCCTGGTCCAGGCGCTGATCGGCGCGTGGGTCATTCGACTTGTCCTGCGTGTTCACGGGTTCGAGCGCCCGGCGACCGTGATCGCGACCGCAGGCGCATTGTGTCTTGGCACGAGCCTGCCTTGGTATGCCGGCCAGCTGATGCCTGACATATTCCTGCCGGTTGCAATTCTGGCGCTCTATCTGCTCGCTTTCGCCTCATCAAGATTGCGCGGATGGGACATCGCGGCACTGGTCGCCATCGTCGCTTTTGCGATCGCCGCACACATGTCCGTCTTAGCCATCCTGCTGATTCAATTTGCCGTCTTGATTGCGCTTTGGGCCGCAGCCGCACGAACGTCATTGCCACGCCCTCGACTGAGCATTCCGGCTGCCAGCATCGCCGCCGGTGCGGCGCTCGCCCTTGCATCGAACTACGCCATTGCCGGCGTGGCATCCTTCACGCCGGGCGGCTCGACATTTCTGTTCGCCAGGCTTTTGCAGGACGGCTTCGTCAAGACTTACCTCGAGAGAAACTGCCCCAGCCAAACGCTGGCGCTCTGTCACTTTCGCGACGGACTGCCGAAGACGAGCGACGATTGGCTGTGGGACGGCGATGGCCCGCTCGTCGCGCTTGGCGGATGGCAAGCGTTTGCTCCCGAGGCCGATCGCATCATCGTCGGCAGTATATTGGAGCAGCCGATTGCCCATATGCGTGCGATCTTGATCGACACAATCGCTCAGCTCGGTGCAGTGGCGACCGGCGACGGATTCGACGCCAAGAAAGATTGGTATACGCAATGGAAGCTGCGGGACTACGCACCGGATTCCATGCCGCGTTTTCAGTCGGCTGCGCAGCAGCACAACGCAATCGATTTTCGGCCGATGAATCGGTTGCAGGTTCCACTGGCCCTTGGCGCGACGTTCGCTCTGCCGATCTTGATCGTATTGTGTTGGCGGCGCCGCGCCGCCACCACGATGTTGGCGCTCTCGGTCTTTGTCGCCGTTATTGCCAATGCGGCCGTCTGTGCGGCTTTCTCGGCCGTTGACGACCGATACCAGAGCCGCATCATTTCAATAGCAGTCCTTGCCGCAGCCTTGGCTTGTTACGAACTGCTGGCACCGTGGTTCCGGTTGGCCCCGCGACCAGTCTTTGCCCGTGCCGGGCAGCAGGCGGGACGCCGGCGGACAAACCCGCGCTGGCCCGAATACGGTGATGTTCTGCCGACCGCAAGCGACGCTGTGGCTTTGGCGCCTGAGACGGCCGGATCAGGCGAGGACCATGCGGCGGATGCAATCGAACTGACCATTCTGATGCCGTGCCTCAACGAGGCGGAGACGATTTCAACCTGCGTCACGAAGGCGAGGTCGTTTATGGAGCGTCGACGCATCGCCGGCGAAGTCCTGGTGGCCGACAATGGTTCTACCGATCATTCGGCGGTACTGGCATCCCGGTGCGGCGCCCGAGTCGTCGCCGTTACGGAACGCGGCTATGGAGCGGCCTTGCGAGCGGGCACCGCGGCCGCACGAGGACGCTTCGTCATCATGGGTGATGCAGACGACAGCTACGATTTCACCGGCCTCGATTCTTTTGTCGCGAAATTGCGCGATGGTTGCGATCTCGTGGTGGGAAACCGGTTTGCCGGCGGCATTGCCCCAGGAGCGATGCCTATCCTGCATCGCTACGTCGGCAATCCTGTGCTGAGCCTGATCGGGCGCATGTGCTTTCGGGCTCCGATCAACGATTTCCATTGCGGCCTGCGCGGTTTTCGGCGCGACGCTATTCTTGCTCTCGACCTTCGGACGTCAGGCATGGAATTCGCCAGCGAGTTGGTGGCCCGCGCGGCCCTCGCCGAACTTGTTATCGCTGAGGTTCCAACCACGCTCGCGGTCGACGGGCGTTCGCGGCCGCCTCACCTGCGCACATGGCCCGACGGCTGGCGACATCTGCGCTTTCTTTTGACCACCTGGCTCGCCCAGCACATTCCGATCAAGCGAGAGGATGATCTGAAGTTCAACTTGGAACGCCGCGGCGCTACTCGGACGAATATTGTCCCGCAAACTGTCGAGCCTTCGTCCAGCAATCGGTCATAAGCGCCGCGAACGAGGCGATACGCGTTCTTCCGGCTCGCCGCCGGAAAAATCGCAACAGCAGTCACAACCGCACTCGTGATCGGCTCCGTTTCGGCGACCCTCGCCGCCGTCAAGCGACGATAGCACTTCACGTCGCCGACGACGGTCCGGGACTCCCTTGTTCATGAGGCCAGGCGCGTTTTGCCCCGGCGCGCCGCCACGATTTCCGCGAGGATCGAGATCGCGATTTCATCGGGCGTGATGGCGCCGAGATCGAGGCCCGCAGGCGCCTTGAGTTTCGCCAGGCGCCCGGCGGTGACGCCGCGCTCCGCCAGCGCCGCCTTAAGCGCCTCGGCCTTCTTGCGGCTGCCGACGAACGCCACGTAGTCGGCGTCGACGGCGAGCGCCGCCAGCAATGCGGCTTCGTCGCCGCGGCCCTGCGTCGAGACGACGACGTAACGCGCGCCGGTCTCGGCGACCGGCAGTGCGTAGCCTTCAATCCGGCGGTCAGCGTCGTTGAACGCTGCCTGCTCGGCCGAGGGCGCGCAGACGGTCACGGCAAATCCGGAGCGCCGCGCGAGATCGGCGACTGCGACCGCCACTGGACTCGAACCGCAAATCACGACCTGCGGCCGCGGCAAAACCGGCTCGACAAAAATGTCCATGGTGCCCTGGCTCGGGCACATATTCTTGGCGAACCGCACGCCGCCATTCTCCTCGCCGGCTTTGACGCCTTGGCCGTCGAGCGCATCGGGCGGCTGTACCGAAACAAGGCGCGAGCGACCGTCGGAGAGCGCATCGCGCGCCGCCTTGAGCACCGCCGCGCGGGCGCAGCCGCCGCCGATCCAGCCTTCCGAGATCGTGCCATCCGGCAAGATCACTGCCTTGGCGCCGGCCTTGGCGGCGGTCGCCGCGACCGTGCGCACGACCGTCGCCAGCGCGAATGGCTCTCCGGCGGATTTTTTCGATGAGATGATGTCGAGCACGTCGGCTGCGTGGTTCATCTCAGATCCTCGCAAGATAGGGTTCCAGCGCCGCCAGGCTTGCCAGGTTGTGCGCGGGCGCAAACAGGTCGACGTAAGGCAACGCCGCCTGCATGCCGCGCGCCTGTGGTGAATAATCGCGCCAGCCGATCAGCGGATTGAGCCAGATGATTTTCCGGCAGCGGCGGCGCAACCGGCGCATTTCCTCGCCGAGTTCCTCGGGCGCGCCCGTGTCGTAGCCGTCGGAGACGATCATCACCGCGGTGCGCGAATTGATGACGCGCCGCGCGTGCCAGCGATTAAAAGTGGCAAGACTCTCGCCGATACGGGTGCCGCCGCCGATGCCTTGCGCCATGAGCGACAGCTTTTCGACCGCGCGCGTCACGTCGCGATCGCGCAGCGACGGCGAGACGTGAGCGAGGCGGGTGTGAAAGACGAACGCCTCGGCCTCGCGGAACGCACCAACGACGCCGTGCAGGAAGCGCACGAAGAACGCGGTGTAGAGGCTCATCGAACCGGAGGCATCGAGCAGGATGACGAGCCGCAGCGGCTTGATCTTGCGGCGGCGCCAGGCGAGGTCGATCGGCGTTCCGCCGTGCGAGACATTGCGGTGAATGGTGCGGCGCAGGTCAAGCCGCCGTCCGCGCCGGCGAATTTGCTCGCGGCGAACGAGCCGCGCGCGCATTACGCGGGCGAGCCGCGCCGCAAGGGCGTCGGTTGCCGCGATGTCATCTGGGTCGACAATGTGGCGCAGATCGGTCGTCGCCAGATTTTCGGCGCGCGAGGCGCCTTCGCGGCGGCCGCGGCCGTCGGCGGCAACGTCGCCGTCTCGGTCACTGCGCCGCTCGAGGCGATCGGGCAGGTTGAGCGCCTCCTGCGGTACGTGTGCTTCGGCAAGCCGACGTGCCGGCGCGTGACTCGCGCCCGGTGCGCCTGAGAGCAATTGCCTCAGCCGCATGTCACGACCCTGCCAGAAGGCATCGAAAATCTCGTCAAAGCGTTCCCAGTCGGAATGCGTCGCGCAGAACAGCGCGCGCAATGCTGGTTTCAACGAGGACGGACGGAGCCCAGCCGGCGAAACAAGCACGGCCAGCGCATCGCGCGTCTCAGCGAGACCGACGCGGAACCCATTGTCGCGCAAGGTGCGCGCAAAGCCCGCGAGGCGACGCCGCGCGCCGAATGGTTCACTGCGTTCATCGCCGGGAAAGCGGGAGTCGCGCTGCGGGTCCCCGCCTTCGCTGGGACGAGCGAAATGTGGGAGGCCGCCGGCCATCATTCACGCCACCTTGCCGAGAAGGCGCTCGCTCACTTCACGCGTAACCCGGGCGCGATCCTCGTGCGTCTTGAGGAGACAAATCATCGTCTCGTAAACGGCTTCCGGTTCCTGGCGCAGATCGTGGACTTCGAGCCCGGCCAGCGTCGCCGCCCAGTCGAGTGTCTCCGCAACGCCGGGCACTTTGCGCAAATCCTCCTTGCGGATCGCCGCGACCATGCGAGCGATCTGCAAGGCGAGCGTGGTGTCGATGCCCGGCGTGCGCACCATGATGATCCTGGCTTCGCGGTCGACCTCCGGAAAATCAATGTAATGATAAAGACAGCGCCGGCGCAGCGCGTCGGATAACTCGCGCGTGCCGTTAGACGTGAGCACGACGCGCGGGATCGCCGTTGCCTTGATCGTGCCGAACTCCGGGATGCTGACCTGAAAGTCCGATAGCAGTTCGAGCAGGAACGCTTCGAACTCCTCATCGGCGCGGTCGACTTCGTCGATCAGCAGCACCGGCGGCGTGAGGCGTCGGATGGCGGCGAGCAGCGGCCGTTCCAGCAGATATTTTTCTGAGAAGATGTGCTCTTCGATCGCATCGGCATTTTCGCCGGCGCTCTCGCGAGTCTTGATGGCAAGGAGCTGGCGCTGATAGTTCCACTCGTACAGCGCGGCGTTCTGATCGAGGCCTTCATAGCACTGCAGCCGGATCAGCTCGGTACCATACAAAGCGGCAAGCGCCTTGCCGACTTCGGTCTTGCCGACGCCGGCTTCGCCTTCGAGCATCAGCGGGCGCTTGAGATAGTCCATCAGCCACAACGCGGTAGCGATGTCGCGATCGGCGACGTAGCCGACGGCGGCGAGCTTTTCGGCGATCTCTTCGCGCTTGAGGGTCATGGCGCCCACACCCTCTCTTGTCGTCATGCGCGGGCTTGACCCGCGCATCCATCTTTCTCTGCACCGATAAGATGGATTGCCGGGTCAAGCCCGGCGATGACAGTCATTTATTGCGCGCGGTCGCCCGCACTATTTCACCCATGCAGCCCGAGCTTGTCTGCCGCCGCCCAGGTGCGCCAATGGTCGTGCGGCATCTGGATGTGGGTCGAGCCAAGGAACGCAAATGCGTCGTTGACCGCATTCGAGAAGCACGGCACGCCGCCGACGTTCGGGCTCTCGCCGACACCTTTGGCGCCGATCGGATGATGCGGCGACGGCGTCGTGGTCCAGTCGGTTTCCCAATGCGGGGTTTCGACCGCGGTCGGCAAAAAATAATCCATGAACGACGCCGTGGTGACATTGCCGTCATCGTCATAGTGGATCTCCTGACCCATGGCGATGCCGAACGCCTCGGTCAGGCCGCCGTGGATCTGGCCTTCGATGATCATCGGATTGATGCGCGTGCCGCAATCGTCGAGGGCGTAGAAGCGCCGGACTTTTGTCGCGCCAGTATCGATGTCAATGTCGACGACACAGATGTAGGCGCCGAACGGAAAGGTGAAATTCGGCGGATCGTAATAGTTGATCGCCTCCAGTCCCGGCTCCATGCCGGGCGGCACTTCGTGATAGGCCGCCCAGGCGAGTTCGGTCATGGTTTTGAAGCGCTCCGGGTTCCCCCTGACGCGGAAACGATCGACGTCCCATTCGAGATCGTCGTCGTGCACTTCGAGCATGTACGCGGCGATCATCTGCGCCTTGGCCTTGATTTTCCGGCACGCCATCGCGGTCGCCGCCCCGGAAACCGGCGTCGAGCGCGAGCCATAGGTGCCGAGCCCGTACGGCGCAGTGTCGGTATTGCCTTCCTCGACCGTGATACTGTCGGCCGGAATGCCGAGCTCGGTGGCGATGATCTGAGCGTAGGTCGTCTCGTGGCCTTGGCCCTGCGATTTGGTGCCGAGCCGGCAGATGCCGCTGCCGGTCGGATGAATGCGGATTTCCGCCGAGTCGAACATGGCAATCCCGAGAATGTCGCAGGCCCGCGACGGACCGGCGCCGACGATCTCGGTGAAGAAGGCGACTCCAATGCCCATCAGATCGCGCGTCTCGCCGCGCCTGAAGGCTTCGCGCCTGGCTTTTTGTTCCTCGCGAAGTTTCTTGTAGTTGACGCTCTCCATCGCCTTGTTCATAGCGGTGTGATAGTCGCCGGAATCGTACTGCCAGCCGAACGCGGACGTGTAAGGAAACTGCTCGCGGCGGATCAGGTTCTTCAGACGGAATTCGGCGGGGTCCATGCCGAGTTTTTGCGCCATGATGTCCATGGCGCGCTCGATACAATAAGCCGCCTCGGTGACGCGAAACGAGCAGCGATAGGCCACGCCGCCCGGCGCCTTGTTGGTATAGACACCATCGACCAGGCAATGAGCGGCGGGGAAGTCATACGAGCCGCTGATGATGGAAAACAGTCCGGCCGGCCATTTGGTCGCGTTGGCGCAAGCGTCGAACGCACCGTGGTCGGCGATGGTGTAACAGCGCATCGCCGTTACCTTGCCGTCCTTGGTCGCGGCGATTTCCATGTCCATGTGGAAATCGCGCGCGAACGCCGTGGTGGAGAGGTTGTCGATACGGTCCTCGACCCATTTCACCGGGCGTCCAGTCACGATGGAGGCGACGATCGAGCAGATGTAGCCCGGATAGGCGCCGACCTTGTTGCCGAAGCCGCCGCCGATGTCGGGGGCTATGACGTGAATCTTGTGCTCGGGAATTTTCGAGATCAGCGAGCCGACCGTGCGGATGACATGCGGAGCCTGAAACGTGCCCCACAATGTCAATTCGCCCTTGATCTTGTCGAACGAGGCGACGCACTGGCAGGTTTCGAGCGGGCACGGGTGCACCCGCGGATAAGAAATAAACTCCTTGATCGTGACGTCGGCTTTGGCAAACGCCGCGTCGGTCGCCGCCTTGTCGCCGGCCTGCCAGGAAAAGATGTGGTTGTAGTGCTTGCGCTTGCCGTGGGCGCCGTCGGTCTTGTCCTTGAGGTCTTCGCGGATCATCGGCGCGTTCGGCGCCATGGCCTTGAGCGGATCGACGTTGACCGGCAGCGCTTCGTATTCCACTTCGACCAGATCGGCGGCGTCCGCCGCCACGTAACGGTCCTCGGCGATGACGAAGGCGACTTCCTGATTTTGGAAAAGCACCTTGCCGTCGGCCAAAACCATCTGAACGTCGCCGGCGAGCGTCGGCATCCAGGCGAGGTTGACGGTCTTCAGCGTTTCGGCAGTCAGTACCGCGACGACGCCAGGCACCGCCGCGGCCTTTGTGGTGTCGATCTTCTTGATGCGGGCGTGGCCGTGCGGCGAGCGGTTGAAGTCGCCATAGAGCATGCCCGGCAGCTTCAGATCGTCGACGTAATTGCCCTTGCCCTGAGTGAAACGAATGTCCTCGACGCGCTTGCGCTTGCAGCCCATGCCTTCGAGCTTGGCGGCGCGTTCGGCAGAGGTGGGGGTCATGTCGTTCATTCTGCGGCCTCCTGGAACGGCACGCCGTTGAGCTTGGCGGCGGCGAATTGAATGGCCTTGACGATGTTCTGATAGCCGGTGCAACGGCACAGGTTGCCCGAAATGCCGTAGCGGATTTCCTCTTCGGATGGGTTCGGATTCTCCTGCAACAGCCGGTAGGCGCGCAGGATCATTCCGGGTGTGCAGAAGCCGCATTGCAGCCCGTGCATCTCGCGAAATCCTTCCTGCAGCGCATGGAGCGTACCGTCAGGGTTTGCCATGCCCTCGATGGTGCGGATGTCGGCGCCGTTCGCCTGCACTGCGAATATGGTGCAGGACTTCACCGATTTGCCGTCAAGGTCGACAGTGCAGGCGCCGCAATGGCTGGTTTCGCAGCCGATGTGCGGACCGGTGATGCTGAGGTCCTCGCGCAAAAAATGGATCAGCAAAGTGCGCGGCTCAACCAGCGCCTCGACGGTCTTGCCGTTTATTTTCATCGTGACATGGGATTTGGCCATGGCTTTTTCCCTCTAACCGCGGGCACGCGATTTGGCGGCGGCGATTGCACGCGTGAGCATGACGCCCGCCATCTTGGTGCGGTAATGCGCCGGTCCACGAGCATCGGAGGCTGGCGCGGTGATCGCCTCGGCCGCGGTCACGGCCATTTTGATCGTTGCGGCATCGAGCGCGGAGCCGGTCAGAATCTTAGCCGCCTCCTCCGCCCACAGCGGCGTTTCCGCCACGTTGGTAAGTCCGATCGAACAGGCCGCAACTTTGCCGCCGCTCATGGTCAGCACTACGGCGGCAGCGGCGGTGGCGTAATCACCGATCTTGCGCTTGAGCTTTTCGTAGGCATAGCCGTGACCAGCCGGCGGCGCCGGGATTCGAACGGCAGTGAGGACGTCCCCCGCCTCCAACGCGGTGAAATAGGCGCCCTGATAAAAGTCGCGGGCCGCGATGCGGCGCTCACCGGCCTTGCCCATCACATGGTAAGCGGCGCCGAGGCACATCATCACGGCCGGCATGTCGTTGCCGGGGTCGCCGTTGGCGACGTTGCCGCCAAGGGTGCCGAGCGTAGCGCACTTGTGGATCGGCGATCAGCAGCGAGGTCTCGCGCAGCAGCGGAAGTTTCGCGGCCAAAAGTTCGGATTGGATCAGATCATGCTGCGTCGTCATAGCGCCGATGACGACGTCAGGGCCGTCACTGCGAATGCCTTTGAGGTCGGCGATGCCGGCGAGATCCACCAGATTGGCCGGCGTTGCCAAGCGTAGCTTCATCATCGGAATCAGGCTGTGCCCGCCAGCGAGGGCACGGCCGTCGTCGCCCAGCTTGGCGAGCAGACCGACCGCCTCCTGGACGGTCGTGGGACGATGATAGCTAAAGGAAGCAGGTATCACGGGCATCCTCCCTTGCGCAGTCTGCCGGACCGAGGCCAACGCCAGGGCTCACGCAAAACTGCGCCAATACCGTTTGGATCTTTACGACAGAAACTCTGGCAAGTTGTGCGGCGCAGCAGCAAGCGCGACTGCACGAACGAGCTCGGTCATGCACGAGGCGCCGTGTTACTGCACGAACGGCGACGGCACTGCACGAATTGCGTCAGGGTGACTGACGTTATTAGACGGGGAATCCCGCTCTATGCTTCGCGCAATGAATTGTTATTGCGATGCAAAATGCTGACGGCGTCGCAATGCGGCGGCCGGATCGTCGCCGGTGAGCGCGGCCAACCGCGACCTCAGCCGCCCGATCCGGCTGCGGCTCACCGGAACCGCATAATCGTGCGTGGCATCCATCTCGACCAATTCGTTGTCGCCGGAACGCTTGTAGCCAACGACGCGATTGATATTCACGATATGGCTGCGATGAATGCGAACGAACCGGCTATTGTCGAGCCGCGCTTCGATGTCGCCGATGGCGAGCGGGCAGAACAGCTTGTCGTTGCCATTAAAGATGTAGGTGTAGTGCGCATTGGCGTGGATCGCCACCACGTCTTCCACGGCAACGAAGTGCGTGCCGCCGTCGCGCTCGATCGGAAGATGGCGCGCGAAACGCCTTGGCGGCGTACCGGCGCCGCCAAGCGGCGCGTAGGTTCCGCGGCCGAATTCCGGACTGCTGTCGTGGCCGTTGCCGCTACGGCCGATTTGGCTGCGAACTTCGCCGGCGGTCGGCGCCTCCGGCGCCAGGTCGGCCAGTTCCAAGGCGGCCGTGCGAGGCGGGTCGCCGGCCGCGACCGGAATGAATGTCGACGCGGACCGCGCCGGGTCAGGCAGCAGGGTCAACAGGAAGATTCCGGAGACACAGAACGCGACAATCGCCACGACGATCGCGAGGAGATCGCTCGACAGCGCTGGCCCTCCCGCCGGCACCGACGCGAACGGCAAAAGGGTGAGGCCTTCCATCGCCGTGTAATGCATGCCGGAAACGGCAATGCCGAACGCCATCGCGGACAGGATCAGCGGCGGCCGTCCGCCGCGCCCGGCCGCAAGCCAAAGTGCCAAACCGGACGCGGCAATCGCAATCGCCAGGCTGGCGGCGACATAGGCACGTTGATGAGTCATGTACGCACATGCACTGAGTGCGTTCATGCCGATGTAGTGCATCGAAAAAATGCCGCCGCCCATCAGGCACGAGGACAAGGTCAGGCGCAGAGGGGTAAGAGGACCAGAGCTCGTGGCGTAAATCGCTGCCCCGACGACGATCACGCAAACCAGAAACGATAGCAGCGTCGGAAATACCAGGTAATCGACCAGGAACGGCACCAGCAGGGCCAGCATCCCGACGAAATGCATGGTCCAGATTGCGACCGCAAGCGAAAATGCGGCGCCGGCGAGTAGCAGGCGCCGCCGAAGGCCTGTGGCGGTCTTGATCTGGACCGCGAGCCCTAGGCCCACATAGGCGCCCTGGATCGCCATACCAATCGAAAGCAAGACCAGCCACGACTCATACGTCACTGGCATCGGCCACATCCTTCACCAGGACACAACGACGAGCCCATTCTCCAATGGGCACCGTGAGCATTATACAAGCATTTATAAATGAGTTTTAGGCCAAGGCCGAGAGCATCAGTGATCACCCTTATGCCGCAGGATCAGCACATGCACATCGAGGATTGTCATCACCGCTTGCGAGTAACCCGATGAAGATTCAGCGCGTCGAGGCCATACACGTCTCGATCCCCTACGAGCACGGCGCCCCTAAGCCGATCTTCGCTATCGGCACGACTCGCGCGACCATGGATGCGGTCTACATCCGCGTTGATACTGATGAGGGTATCAGCGGATGGGGCGAAGCTTTCGGCTTTGCCGCATGTCCGGTGACGGCGGCCGCTGTATCACGGGTCGTGGCGCCACTCGCGGTCGGTCGCGATCCCCGCGACATCCCTGCGCTCATGAATGACCTCCGACGCCGAGTCCAAAACATGGGGCACAACGGGCCGGTGGGCTTTGCACTATCAGGCTTTGATATCGCGCTGTGGGACATCGCCGGGAAGGTTGCTGGCCAACCGGTTCATCGCCTGCTCGGAGGCGCGCGCAAAAGGAAGATTCCGACCTATGCCAGTCTGCTGCGGCTGCATACGGCCGAGCATGTGAAGAATGTCTGCGCCGCGGCGATCGCGCGCGGCTACCGCCACATCAAACTCCATGAACGGACTGTGGAAGCCGTCGCAGCCGCACGTGAAGTTGCGGGAGCCGATTTTCCTCTCATGCTCGACACCAACTGCACGTGGACGATGACTCAATCGATCGAGATGGCTCACAAACTCGAGCCGTTCGATCTCACGTGGCTTGAAGAGCCCCTATTTCCACCTGATGATTACCAAGCTCTCGCGCGCGTGCGACGCGAAGGCCGCATTCCAATCGCCGCCGGTGAGAACCTTGGCAATCTCAATGACGTGCGTCAGATGCTCGACGCGGATGCCGTCGATGTCGTGCAGCCGGACGCCATCAAGATGGGTGGGATCACCGAGATCGGCAAAGTGCTACCGCTTGCGCGCGAGCGCGGCGTCCGTGCCGAACCGCATTCGCCTTATTACGGCCCAGGCTTGATCGCGACCTTGCATGTGATCGCGGCGATGCCGGAGGAAGAGGTCATGGCAGAATTCTTCTATGCCGATCTCGAACAAAGTCCGCTCGGCGATATGGTTTATCCTCGAGACGGATATTTAGCCGTGCCGGATGGACCGGGTCTCGGAATCGAGGTGAACGAAACTGTCCTCGAGCGCTTTCGCGTCGGTTAGGCCGACCGCCGGAACCTTATTCGTTCTGCGAGGAGAGCCAGCGATTAGCCGTCGCCAAGCGGTGGCGTTAGAAAGAAACGAAAGCCAAAAGAGATTTCCTGTAGGGACACGCTACGTGGCATAAGTACTCGGAACAATGGGACGGTTGCGTCGTGCTCCGACGCATGGACCAATCAGTCGGGGATGCCATGACGACAAGCGAAGAATTGCCGATCGGACGCAATCGGCTGAGCGGCAAGGTTGCGCTGGTCATCGGCGGCGGCGCCATCGGTCGCGGCTGGGGCAACGGCAAGGCAGCGGCGGTCCTTTACGCGCGCGAAGGCGCGAGCGTCTGCGTCGTCGACATGCGCAAAGAAGCGGCCGACGAGACGGTCGCCATCATCCACGGTTTCGGCGGCGAAGCTTTTGCATTCTCCGCGGATGCAACAGCAGAGGATGCCGTTGCTGGATTGGTGGCGGCCTGTGTCGAGCGCTACGAGCGAATTGACGTGCTGCACAACAATGTCGGCGGACAAGGCACTGGTCGTAGCCTGAAGACCATCACGGTCGCCGACTGGAATGCAACGCTGGCGCGCAATCTCACCTCGGCGATGCTGTCCTGCCGGGCGGTGGTCCCGATCATGGAGGCGCAGGGCGGCGGATCGATCATCAACATTTCCTCGATCTCGTCGCTGCGCCACCTCAACGTGCCGACCGCCGTCTATGCCGCTGCCAAGGGCGGACTCAACGAATTCACCAAGAACATCGCCCTCCAACATGCCCCCAACGGCATCCGCGCCAACTGCGTCCTTCCGGGCTACATCGACACGCCGTTCATTCAGCGCAGGATCGGCGGGCGGCCCAACTACGAAATCAAGGGCTTCAACTCGGCGGACGAATACCGTGCGGCCCGCGACAACATCATCCCGCTGCGCCGCATGGGCACAGCCTGGGACGTCGCGTATGCCTGCTTGTTCCTCGCGTCGGACGAAGCGTCTTACATTACCGCGACCACCATCGTGGTCGACGGCGGCGTCACGGCCACCTGCCCTGGGGTCTGACGAGGCATCCGATGACAGGCGAAAGCCCCAAAACCATCATCGTTACGGGCGCCGCGAGCGGCATCGGCTTCGCCTGTATGCAAGGCCTGCTCGCAGCGGGCCATCAAGTCTGCGGCGCCGACCTGCAGCCGGTGCCAACGGCAGAGTTGCACGATCACGCATCGCGCTTCATCACGGTGCGTGCGGACGTCGCGGATGCCGCCGACTGCAAGAACGTGGTCGCACAAGCCAGGGAAAAATTCGGCGCGCTCACCAGCCTGATCCACATGGCGGCGGCACACTCGACGCTGACTTGGCGCGATCTGACGCCTGAGCATTTCAACCGCATCCTCGCCGTCAACGTTACCGGCGCGTTTCTTATTGCGCAGGCCGCGGCTGAGCGAATGGTCAGCGGCGGCGCGATCGTGCTGACCAGTTCGGGCTCGATCAATGTCAGCGGCGTCGGCGGTCATGGTCGCGGCGGTCCGGCCTATGTGGCGTCCAAGGCCGCCATCATCGGCTTGACGCGAGCGCTTGCACGGTCCCTGGCTCCGCTGCGCATTCGCGTCAACGCCGTCAGTCCTGGCGCGACCGAAACGGCAATGACGTCCGACTACGATGACGAGGCCTTGCGCAAGGTCGCCGAGCGCACCTTGCTCGGTCGTATCGGCCAGCCCCAGGACATCGCCGCCGTGGCGCAATTCCTCATCAGCGAGGCCGCCAGCTACATGACTGGCGAGATCGTCCACGTCAACGGCGGCGGCAACTTCGCGTGAGATCAGCAACCAAGGTCCGCTAAGCGCCGGCCATAGTCGCGTACGAGGCCCTCGGCGCTGACATAGCCGTTCTCGACATCGTCGCGGATCGCTGCGACCTCGCGCTGCGCCGGCGAGCCGAAGCCGCCACCAGCAGCGGCGCGGATCTCGAATGTGTCGCCAGCAGCAAGTTCGAGCCTGATGGATGACGGCATGATCTGGGCCCGCGGCGTTCCGGGATGCAGCGTGAGGCGGCTTTTCGCGCCGTCGTGGCCGCCATCGAGGCCCCGCGGGGCGAACTTGGCGCGATCACAGCGATAGACAAGCGTTGCCGGCGCCAGCACCTCGTACTCTCGCCGGAAACTCAAGCCACCGCGAAATTTTCCAGCGCCGCCGGAATCCGGAATGAGTTCAAATCGCCGCAGCAGGCACGGGAATTCGCTCTCGATGATCTCGATCGGTGCACCTCGGATATTCGACAGATGCACCGTAACGCCGGACAGTCCATCACCGCTCGCTGTGCCGCCATAGGACGAGCCGAAGATTTCGAACTGGTTGGCGCGGCCGGCTTTGTCATGCCATGCCAGGGTCATCGCCCCGCCGGTGCCGCCCGAATGCGCAATAGCGCGCTCCGGTTTGAAGGGTCCGAGCGCGGCGAGCAGTACGTCCATCAGCTTCATGGACGCAGTGATGTAGGTGCTCGCCGCCGCCGGCGGACGCGCATCGACCACGGTTCCCGGCTGCGTGACAATGCGCACCATATCGCGTGCGCCATCGGAATAGCGGAGATTGGGATCAATTAGACCGATGATCGCGTAGAAGCAGCACGATTCGATCAGCGCGCGCCTGAGATTCACCGGACCGACTGTTTGTGGATCGCAGCCCGAGAGGTCGATCGTCAATTCGCCGTGTGCGATAGTCGCCCGCGCGTGCAGGCGAACCGGCCGCTCGCGATCGACACCATCACTGTCGAGAAAACCTTCCGCTTCGTGCGAGCCGTCTGGAAGCTCCGCCAGCGCGCGGCGGAACTCGCGCGCCGAGGCTGCAATCGTGCTGTCGAGCGACGCGATGAAAACGTCACGGCCGAACCGGTCGCACAGTTCGGCGACGCGTTGGCGAGCCAGCATCAGTACGCCGACTTGGCCGTCGAGATCGCCAAGCAGCAGTCGTGGCTGCCGCGAATTGGCACTGATCAGCCGCGCCATATCTTCGTCGCGCCGACCGGCGCGATAAAGCTTCACCGGTGGCAGCAGCATGCCCTCCTGAAACATCTCCGTCGCCTGGCCATAGGTGCTGCCGGGGACGGTGCCACCAATGTCGGCCTTGTGAGCGATGCTGCCGGCAAAACCGACAAGCGCGCCCTGGTGGAAGATCGGCGCCACAACGGCGAAATCTGAAGCGTGCGGCAAATTGCCTTCGTATGGGTGATTGCACAATATAACGTCGCCATCCGTGATCGCGTTTTTGTAGACCGCGAGGATGTGGCTGATGAGATGGAAATACACTGGCGCGTGCAGAATCATCGGCGGCGCTACTGGAATGCGTCCACTGCTATCCGTGATGACACAGGAGAAATCGCGCGACTCGCGCACGATGGTCGAATAGCCGGAGCGAAAGAAATGATAGTGCATTTCCTCCATCAGGCTGGCGATGCGGTTGCGCAGAAGTTGCGCGGTCACGTTATCGTCGGATTTAGCCACCGCGCGAGTCCAAAACGAGATTGAGAAAGGCGTCGACGCGCGCCGTCCAATCAGGCGGCAGCAACGTCGTTGAATCAAGCTGCCTGATCATCGCCGGGCCGGCGATGGCCTCACCGGGCCGCAAGTTTGTCCGGTCATAGACTGGAATTGCGAGAGGTGAACTCTCAGTGACGTATATTTGCGTGGTCTTAATCGGCATCGGCGGCGAGGGTGAAGCAGTTTCCTGCATCGGCGCAAAGGCGAATTTTGGCACGGCGACGCGAACGCGCACGCGATAGCTCATGACCTCGATGGGCTGATCGGGTGCGGAATGACCGTGCAATGCCTCGTGCTCGGCGTGAAAGCGTTCGGCGGCTTCTGTAAGGCCTTGTGCGGAAATCTCACTGTTGGCGATGGCGACGGGCAATTCGTAACCCTGGCCCGTGTAGCGCAGATCAATGCTGCGTTCGATCGATGCGGGCCCAGTCAATCCTTCGCGCGCGAGGTCCTCACGCGCCCGCGTCTCCAACTCGGCAAAAATTTTTGTCGCCGTATCCGGCGCGAGCGCTGCAAGTGGCGCCAAGCTGGAACGCACATAATCGTGCAGGATGTCGGTGCACAGCAATCCGAGCGCCGAGAATGCACCCGGGTTTGGCGGCACCAGCACGCAACCGATACCGAGATCGGCCGCGACCGCAGCCGCATGCAGCGGTCCGGCGCCGCCGAACGGCACCAGCACAAAGGAGGCGAGATCCACGGCGCGCTTGGCCGCCTGCACGCGCACCTCATCGGCCATACGGGCATTGATCAGCCGAATGATGCCGAGCGCGGCGGCGACTGGCGTGAGGCCGAGCGACACGCCCAGCGCGCCAAGTGCCCGCTGGGCGGCTTCTGTATCGAGCCGCTGCGAACCCCCGAGGAAATAGTCAGCGTCGAGATAGCCGCAGACCAAGTCAGCGTCAGTGACGGTCGGCGCCATCCCGCCCTTGCCGTAACAGGCCGGGCCGGGATCGGCGCCGGCGCTTTCCGGGCCGACGTTGATGAGGCCGGCGCGATCGAGCCAGGCGATAGTGCCGCCGCCAGCCGTGATCGTGGCAATTTCGAGCGCCGGCACGTCGACCGTGTAGCGGCACACCGAGGAATCGGTGGCTTCGAGTGGCGTGCCGTCCTGCACGAAGGCGATATCGCAGGAAGTGCCGCCCATATCGAACGTGATCAGGTTACGCCAACCCTGCTGCTTGCCGATCAGGTACGCACTGCCGCACACGCCGGCGGCGGGACCGGACAGGAGCGTGTGTACCGTGGCGCCGCCTGCTGCCACGCCGGCGAACGGCAAAACGCCGCCGTTCGACTGCATGATGAAGCGCTGCCGTGTGCTAATGCCAATTCGATCGAGTCCTTCGGCGAGGCTTGCCACATAGGTCGCCAGCACTGGCTCCAGATAGGCGTTGACAAGCGTCGTCGATAGCCGGGGCCACTCGCGCAGCCGCGGCAGCACGATCGAAGACAACGAAATGGACGCTGACGGCGCAAGTTCCCGAATGATCTCGGCAGTCATGCGCTCATGGATGGGATTGAGGAACGAAAACAGGTAGCAGACGGCGAATGACTGCACGCCAGCGGCCAGCAGTTCTTCAACAGCGTGGCGCGCCGCGACGGCATCGAACGGTGCGATCTCGCGGCCGTGGGCATCGACTCGCCCCGGCACCTCGCGGGTGAATCGTTGTGTGACCAGGGGCGGCGGGCGCCGGAAAAAGTAATCGAAGGAGTTACCTTCGCGCGCCTGCGACTGCACATCCTGGATGCCGCGGAAACCGGCATTGACGAGGAGACCAACGCGCGCGCCCTTGAGTTGCAGCAGCGCGTTGGTCGTCACCGTGGTGCCGTGGGCGAAGAATTCGATGTCACCCGGGCTGACGTCGTTCAGCAGCGCCGCAATTCCAGTCACGACCCCTAGCGCCGGATTGCCCGGGGTTGAGGCAACCTTGGCGATCCGAAATCGACGGGTGGCAATGTCGGTCAGCACAAGATCGGTGTGGGTCCCTCCGATATCCACGCCGAGACGATATGGAGCCATTTTCTGATGTCCTGGTCTTTCAGGCGCCAGCCTGTTCCAACATGCGCGCGTGGCCGAAACGCCGCTCGATCGCCGACAGCGCGTAGTTCGAGGCCGCCGCCGCCACCAATACCAGCACGATGCCCAGATAAACCTGGCCGGTGTTGAACAGGGCGCGATTATACGTGATCAGAAAGCCCAGCCCGTCCGTAGAGGTCAGCATCTCGCCCTGCACCACGCTGATGATTACGAGCGAAGTTCCGATGCGCAGCCCGGAGACGATCGACGGCAAAGCAAGCCGGAGCATGATGTGCGCCAAAATCTGCTTGCGGTTGGCGCCGATAGCGCGCGCCATCTCGGCGTAGCGCGGATCGATCGAGCGGACGCCAAGGAGCGTCGCGAGGGCGATCGGGAAGAAGCCGGCGACCGCCGCATAGGCGATCTTTGAGCCGGCGCCGATGCCGAGCAAGGCAATCGCCACCGGATAAAGCACCACCAGCGGCACCGCGATGACTGCCGAAAGGATCGGCGAAAGAACCAGACTGCGCACCGCACCAGCACCAGCGATTACTCCGAACGCAACGCCGCCCACCCAGGCGATCGCGGCCGCGGCCACGATCTCGTAAGCAGTGAATTCGAACGCCGCCACGAAAACGCGGCCGTCCTTCAGAGCAGCGGCGATAATGAGACTGGGGGAGCCGAAAATCAGGGGATTGAGAATGCCAACTCGGTAGGCTGCCTCCCAGAGACCCAGAACTATGACGGTGATAACGAGCCGCCTCGACCACAGCGATGCACGCGTCATGGCATCGGCTCCGCGATCAGATGCCAGATGCGGTTGCGGAGTTGGCCGAGGCGTTCAGATCCGACCATGTCGGCACTGCGCGGCCGCGGCAGATCAACCTCGATGCGTTCGATGATGCGCCCCGGCCGTGCACCCATCACTAATACTGCGTCGGCCAGATAGACCGCCTCGATCAGGCTGTGCGTCACGAACAGGATGGTCGAGCGGCTGCGCTCCCAGATCTGCAGCAGCTCGCTCCACATGCGCGTCCGCGTCTGTTCGTCGAGCGCGGCGAACGGCTCGTCCATCAGGAGCATGCGCGGACTGCGCACCAGCCCGCGTGCGATGGCGACGCGCTGCTTCATGCCGCCGGAGAGTTGATGCGGATAAAGACCGGCGAAATTGCTCAAGCCCACAAGCTCGAGCAGAACCCTTGAACGTGCGCGCCGTTGTTCCGCCGGTTCGTGACGGAGCACGAGCGGAAATTCGATGTTCTCTGCCGCGGTCTTCCACGGCAACAGCAGCGGTTCCTGAAACACCACACCGATCTTGTCGGGATGCGGGCCGTCGATGCGTTTGCCGTCGACCAAAACTTCGCCGTCACTGGCGAGGCTCAAGCCAGCGATGATCTGCAACAGCGTCGACTTGCCACAGCCGCTCGGGCCCACGATGGAGATGAACTGGCCCTCTCTGACCGACAGCGAGACATCGTCCAGCGCCTTGAACGCGGCTGGCCCGGCGCCGAAGGTCTTGGAAATGGCACGCGCGGCGACAACTTCGGGCGCGTGTACATAGGCTGCATCTGTCACGTCGGTATCTCGGCCTGGGTACGCGAGCGGCTGAAGCTTTCGCACAATTGCATGAGCTCGTTGAGCGCGATGGTGAAGGCGACGATGAGCAGGACAGCGGCAAATAGATAATCCATCTGGAATTGCTCGCCCCACAACAGGATGTCTCGTCCGATGCCATTTTCCGCGCCATACATTTCGGCGAACACCACACCGTGCACGGTGAAGATGAGGCCAAGCCGGACACCGCCGAGCACCAGAGGCATCATCGCGGGCACGTAAATGCGCGAATAAAGCTGGGCGCGCGTCGCACCGAAGGCTCGTGCAGCAACGACGAGGCCGCGCGGCACCGAATGCACGGCTGCAATTCCGGTCGGCACCACGATGAAGAAGGTAAGCACAATCGCAAACACGATCTTCTGTGTGGGGCCGATGCCCAGCATGAGGACGAATACGGGCAGGAAGACCGACTTCGGCACCGTCAGCAGCATCTGCAGCGCGGGCCCTGTCGCCCGTTCCAGACGCTGACTTTCACCGACCAGGAATCCAAAGCCAAGTGCAACCGGCGTGACGATGCTGAAGGCGACAACACATTCGAGCGCCGTGACGCGGATGTCGGTGAGGAAATCGGAGTCGTGCAGCAGCCGCCACAGCACCCCGAGCACCTTGGACAACGGCGGGAGGAGATCAGGATCGACCCATTGCAGCCGTCCAGCCGCTTCCCATGCCAGCGCGATGACGGCAATGGTCAGAAAGCGGCAGGCACGAATGGTCCACGCTTGCGATCTGGACATCACAGGGCAGAAATAAACGTGCTAAATCCTGCGCTATTTCTTCGTCGGCAGGAACTCGTTGGTGTAGAGAGTCCCGACATTCACTTTGACAAGATCGGGCACGTCCCAAGCATGCGCGGCGAGCTTGATACCGTTCTGGAGCCATTGCGGCTCGATGTGGCCATCAGGCGATAACTGCGTGACCACCTGCTCATAAAGCGCTTCGATGAGCGCCTGGTCATCAGACTTGGCAAAATCCTTGAGGAAATCAAGCGTCCATTGCCGGTTCTCGCGCATGTAGGCGCCAGCCTCTAGCAGAGCCGCCAGCGTGGCACGCAGCTCTGCGGGGCGATTTTTCATCATGGCCTCCGAAGCAACGTAGCCGTTGCCCAGGGTTGGAGGCATTTCCTTGCCGATGTCGACCAGCAACCGGGCATGGCCTGTAAGAATTTCGCGCTGCGTGGTCAGTGCGGAAAACACGAGAGCGTCGACTTGGCCCGAGCGCAGGGCAGGCGCAAGCCCGGCGCCAAGCGGAATTTGCTCCACGTGGATGCCGGCGCGCTCGGCCATCCATAGGGCGGAGAGGTCAGAGGTGGAGGCCTTACTGCTGATGCCGACCTTCTTGCCGTCGAGGTCCTTCACCGTCTTGATCGGGGAGTCAGCCTTGACGATACAAGCCCATCCGGCGGTGGCTGGCAGGACTGCCATCACGAATTTTTCCTTGGCGCCCTTGCTCACCGCCAATGCAACGGCGGGGCCAAAGTAGCTGATAAGATCGGCAGCGTCGGCGTTAATCGCCTCCTGCACCGCGGCGCCACCGCGGAACACCGTGATCTTGACGTCCAGGTTCGCCTTCTTGAAGAGGCCGATTTTTTCCGCGACGTAAGCGGGCGCAAAATCGACGCTGGTAGCCGGGAATGCGATGCGAACCGGATCGGCCACCGCGCTCTGGACCGCGATACCGGCCAATGCGAGCACGCTGGTGAAGGCTGCGAAAGTTTTCATAAGGCCCTCCCTCCCGCTCATGGTCGCTGTGCGATGCCAAGCGGTTCCTCGCATGTTAATCGCCTTCGGCTTGATCTCGTCAAGGCAACCGCCGCGCGGCACCTGCGCGCATGATGTCGGGGTGTGCGATGCCTAATGTTCGCGGGAAAATGGATGACAATCCGGCCGGTCTTCCCTCTTGGAGCGGATTTGACATTCGCTACCCACCTAGCCGCGAATCGGCGAAGCGAATGTCAAATCCAAAGCTCCACTAGCACTTATATTTTCTAGTGGTCCTTTAATTCTAACATTCGCAAGACAGCCTGCCCAACCGGGATGCGAATGTTAGAATTGGACCACTAGAACCACTGATCCGGACTTCGCATTGTGCTCGCTCAAAAGCGTGAGCCGGGCGCTTAGTCCGGCTTGATGCCCGCTGTCTTGATCATCTCGCCCCAGTGATCGAAGTCGCCACGGATGAATTGCACGAATTGCTCCGGCGTCTTGTCGATAGGTTCGAGCGTATTGGTCTCGAACACTTTGCGGGCTCCCGGCGTTGAAAGTGTCCGCATCACATCGGCTCTGATCTTGTCAACGACCGAATGCGGAAGATTGGCAGGTCCGAACAATCCCCACCATGCGCCGGTCGAAAAGCCCGGTACGCCGAACTCCGAGATCGTCGGAAGATCAGGACGCATCGCCGGCCGCTGCGCGCCAGCGCCAGCGATAATCCGGACGCTGCCGGCTTTTACATAGGCGGAGACGTTGCTCATGTTCACGATCAGCACGGAGATTTCGCCGCGCAGCAGGGCGGCGATCGCAGGCGTTGAGCCCTTGTACGGAATATGCGTCAGTTGCGTACCGGTCCTTTGCTTAAAATCCTCCATGGCGACATGGCTATAACTGCCGTTGCCGAACGACCCGTAGTTGAGCTGGCCGGGTTTCGCTTTGGCGAGCGCAATGAGTTCCTTCACGGATTGCACAGGCAACGACGCCGGAACGTTCATCACCGGCGTGACTTGGCACAGCATCAGGATGGGCGTCAGGTCCTTTAGCGGATCATACGGCATGTGGCTGTGAAGATGCGGTGCGGCCGTGATCGCCGTGTTGCTGGCCACGAGGAGCGTGTAGCCGTCGGGCGCCGATTTCACCACGGATTCGGTGCCGATCAACTCGTCCGCGCCGGGACGATTGTCGATGATGACCGGCTGGCCCCACGACTGTGAAACGGCCTGGCCGATGACCCGCCCAAGAATATCGGTCACGCCACCGGGCGGGCTCGGCACGATGATCCGAACAGCGCGGGTCGGATATTGGTCCTGGGCCAGCGCACCTCCGGCGCCGACCGCCAGAAACAGCAGGGCGCCAAGAATTTTTCGCCTTGCGCGGCCGCGAGAAGACAGCAAAGTCCCAGGAACGATGCGCGATTTTTGTTGGTGGCTATTCTGCGCGCAGATCAAGGCATTTGCCTTGTCCATTTTTGGTTCTGGCATTGAATTTATCTCCCGATGTCCGCATCCAGATCGAACTCGCGCTTCGTGTTCGTTCTTAGAACAGGGCGGGTCCAAACTACTGTTTCGGTGGTAGATCCAGCAGCTTGGACCGCGCGAGCTGGGCACATTCGTCCGTCACCTTGAAATAGCGCGCCACCGCATCACGGCCGAGATCGAACGGGTGCGGCTCGCCGGGCTTGCGCGCGGCAATGGTTTTGATCTTGGTGACCGCATTATCGAATTCAGAGTGATTCGACATCAGAATCGTCGCTCCAGCATCGGCGGCGGCTTGCGCCATCTTGCGTTGCGAGTTGATGTAGGTGTCGAAGTGCGGGACGTCGTTGGGGAAATTGAACGCGGTACCGCCCGAATAGGCGACTGTGAGCGGCCTGCCGTTGTCCTTCACCTGGAAAATCATTGAAAGCGTTCCGGGCGTGTGGCCGGGCGTCGTAACAATCGTCACCGAGATATCGCCGACGGTTACCTTCTGGCCATCAGTCGCGACGATATCGCGTTTGGGCTTCCCGTTCGGATATTGATTGACCGAGTGCTCGATCATGTCCCAGTCGGGACCACCCATGATGATGCGGGAGCCGAAGCGATCCTGCATCAGCTTGGCACCACCGTCGTGGTCGAGGTGCGCGTGACTGACAATCACGTATTTGACCGCCGCGGGATCAAGCCCGAGCTTCTTAAGGCCCCCGACGATCGCTTCCTCGGCGGCGTAGTCGTAAAGCGTGTCGATAAGAATGATGCCTTCGCTCGAGGTCAGCGCCCAGGACGAATGAAACTTCGTGCCAACAAAGTAGAGATTGTCGAAGACTTTGGCCGGATCGGTGTACCAGCTCTCCCGGCTTGGCGGCGGGGGCGGAGCCACGTCTCGACCGGGAGCGGTCTGCGGAACGACGCACACGCGCACCAGCGTCCCTGCGAAATCGAAACCCGCCGCTTCCTTGGCGGCCTTGAGGTAGGCATCGATGGGATTGGCGGGTTGCGCCGATGCGTCCGTGACGCAAAGGCCGGCCGCAATGGCAAGCCCAGCCCTCAGCCAAGCGTTCATCAAATTCCTCCCTCAATTCTTTCACAATGTTCATTGCGCGACGCGGGACAGGCTCAATGGTAGCCAATTTCTGCCATCCATAAAGGTCGCTTTCGGCTTCTGCTATCCAAGACGTCTCTTCGTCCCAGCGTAAATGAAAGCAACCTGCGTCGACGAATTGCGCGCAGTGACTGAAACGCTGCTCCCGCGTCGGGTCCCTGGCTTGAACTGCCAGGATGGTTGGCTCTATATTTTCACCAGCTTTCGAATCCCGCGGCCGTCGCAGCCTGATGTCTGGCAAAGCGACAAAGATACGCTCCGGAGGAAACATGAGTGGTCTCATCACCGTACATGATCCGCGGGGATATCCGCCGAAGGTGACCGGGAAGCGCTTGGCGTCGCGTCTGCAGAGCCTCGACGGCAAGATCGTTTACCTGGTCGATTGCCTGTTCGATAACTCCGCTGTGTTCATGGAACAGTTGCGGCAGTGGTTTGCCGCCAACATGCCCGCCGTCGAAACCCGCATCATCAAGCCGCGCGAAAGCTGGGTTGACGATCCGGACATGCGCTCGAAGATCGGCGCCGACGGCCATGCGGCCATACTGGGTGTCGGGCTTTGAAGCTCCTGTAGCCCGACGGTCGTCGGGTTGACCTCACTGCTGGAAGCCGAGAATAGCGTTCCCACCATCGCGGTGCATACGCACATCTTCCACCGCGTCGCGAAGTCGACCGCGCGGCTGCGCGGCATCCCAAACTTGCGGCAAGCCTTCGTGACGCAGCCGGTCGTCGGCCGCACGCCGTCGGAACTGCGCGCCTACATCGAGGGCAACGACGCGATCTCCGGACGGCCGTTTATGCAGGAGGTGATTGAAGGCTTGACCCGGCCGCTCGATGACGCCGATCTCACCGGCGCTACGTTCGAACGCACGACACCGCGGCTGGTCCCGCCGGACACGAAGGAGAATCTCGAGAAGCTCTTCATCGAGAACCGATGGACAGACTTCATGCCCATCGTGCTGCCGACCGAGGAGCGTGTCGCGGCGATGCTCAAGGCCACGAGCCAGCCGCCCGATAAGGTCGTCGGCCGCATGCGCGCCGGTAATTTCCGCGAGAGCTGGGAATACACGGTCGAAAAAGTCGCGGTCAATGCGGTGATGGCGGGAGCGCGTCCGGAATACTTCCCGGTCATTCTTGCGCTTGCAGCTTCGAACCAGACGTCGCGACAGGGCAGCACCACGTCGCAGACCTGCTTCAGCGTCGTCAACGGACCGATCCGGAACGAGATTGGCATGAACGCCGGCATTGGCGCGCTGGGCCCTTACAACCACGCCAATACGACCATCGGGCGGGCTTACAGTCTGTTGTCGCAAAATGGCCAAGGCGGATCGGTGCCGGGCGAAACCTATATGGGCGCACACGGCAATCCGCTAGCCTATAGCCTGTGCTTTCCCGAGAACGAGGAACGCAGCCCCTGGGTACCGCTTCACGTGCAAAAGGGCTTCAAGCCGACCGACAGCACCGTGAGCGTATTCGTTGGCAACCGTTCCATCCAGGAAGGATTCGGGCCGCGCGACACCTGGGAGTCGAAATTCCGGCGGTGTTTGACCGCGACGTCGCATATCCCGCCCTGCCTGATCCTCGATCCGCTCGTTGCGCGCCTCTTTGAAAGTCGCGGCATCAAATCGAAGGACGATCTGATCAAATGGTGCGCGGAAAATGCCCGCATCACGGCGCGCGATTATTGGGATGACCAGTGGATCCAGACGCTGGTGCGGCCGCACGCTGTCGCCGGGGTTGAGCCGTACGCCACGAAGCTGAAAGCCGCCCCAGACGACATGGTCGAAATGTACGAAGCAGAAGACATCAATGTCGTCGTGGTAGGCGGTGAGACTCAGGGGGCGTGGAAGATTTTCAGCGCCTGGTACGTGACCACCGTATCGGTCGATGCGTGGCGTTGAACGTAATCGGGTGTAATTTTCGGCCACTTGGGGACGGTGGTGATTTAGCGCCCGCTCGGATACTAGTGGTCCAATTCTAACATTCGCATCCCGGTTCGGCAGGCTGTGTTGCGAATGTTAGAATTAAAGGGCCACTAGCAAATATAAGTGCTAGTGGAGCTTTGGATTTGACATTCGCTTCGCCGATTCGCGGCTAGGTGGGTAGCGAATGTCAAATCCGCTCCACTAGTTCCACGCTCGCGCACGAGCGCGGTGGGTCGCTGACGGAGGTACAGGTGGCGGATCGCTTGGGCGCCGATCCCCCTGTGATGCGGCAGTTGGCGCTGGCGTCGCCCGACAACAAACTCTCCACCTTTTTTGTCGTCTGGCGCCGGATCGCTGGCGCGCCGCAGACCGTGGCGATCGGTATCGGCGGCGTGCTTGGGCTGCTCACGGTAACGCCGTTGGCGATTTTGCTGGTCGGCAGCTTTCGCCCGGATGGGCTGCCCGCGACGCCGGGCTGGACGCTTGAGCATTACATCGATGTGTGGGGTTCGGCCTACGATTGGCAGCTCGTCGCCAACACCCTCTTATTCAGTGGCGCCAGCACGATTCTCGCCGTCACTCTCGCGACCGCGCTGAGCTGGCTTTTGGAGCGGACCGATTTGCCGGCGCGCGACCTGTTTCGCGCCATGATCTTGATGCCGATGGCGACGCCGCCGTCTGCTGCTTGCTATCGGCTGGGCGCTGCTGCTCGCGCCCCGCATCGGCATCGTCTGGGTGGCGCTGCAACCGCTCATCGGCCCGATCGACCGCTGGTTCGATATCTACAGCATGCCGGGCGCCATTCTGGTCCAGGCGCTCGCCTACGTACCGACATCGGTCCTCATGCTCTCGCCGGCGATCCGCGCCCTTGATCCGACGCTCGAAGAGGCTGCTCTAGCTGCGGGCGCCTGCCGCTGGCAGATTCTCTGGCGAATTGGCTTGCCGCTTTTGCGCCCGGCGCTGCTGTCGGTCATGACGATCCTGTTGATCGTTGGCATGCTCGCCTTCGACGTCCCTGCGGTGATCGCCATACCGGGCCACGTCAATCTCATGAGCATTGAGATTTTTCGCCTGATGACGCCGCCGTCGAGCTTTCCGGATTACGGCGGCGCTGCCGCGATGAACACGGTGCTGTTTGTGTTTTTAATCGGCGGCCTCGTCCTCTATCGCCGCACCATTCGCCAAGCCGGACGGTACGCGACGATCAGCGGCAAGGGATACAAGCCGGCTCAGACCAGACTTGGCCCATGGCGGCACCCGGCACGTGAGCTTCGTTGCTCTCTATTTCCTGCTCGCGGTGCTGTTGCCGTTCATCGCGCTGTTGTGGGCGAGCGTCATTCCGTACTTCTCGGGGTTTCGCCTCGACATGCTGCGGCGGACATCTTTTTCCGCTTATGAAGATCTGTTCGCCAGTGCGAAGCTGCGCGAAGCCGCGGCGAACGCCGTGCTCATCTCAGTCGCCGCGGCGCTGAGCCTCGTTCTGCTATCGTTGGCCGCGGCTTGGGTCGTGATCCGCTCGAGGCTGCGTTTCGCCTGGCTTCTCGACGTGCTTTGCATGATTCCGCTTGGCGTGCCGCCACTGATGATCGGCGTTGCGCTCGTTTTCGTCACCTTCACGCTTCGCTTTCTGCCGCTCCATGGAACGATTTGGGTGATCGCGCTCGGACACGTCATTGCCTTCCTGCCGATATCCTCCCGCATGATGCAATCGGGTTTGCTTCAGATCAGCAGCGAGCTTGAGGAGGCGGCGGCCATGGCCGGAGCTTCACTGTTGCGCACGATCAGGCAAATTATCCTGCCGCTGTTGGCGCCGACAATGATCGCCGCGATCATTTGGATTCTGGTCCATTCGGTGCGGGAATTCTCGATCGCCATCATGCTGCAATCGGGACGCAACAGCGTGCTGTCGACCATACTCTACAACTATTGGGACACTGGCAGCCCGGAGCGCGCCGCAGCGCTCGCTGTCTTGCTGATGCTCTTGCTGCTTGCCTTGGTTGGCATTTTGTCGCTGACCCGGCGCAGGCTGGAAATTTGAGATAGCATGGAGGAAAGCCACGTTCGTGGCGGCGCAAGTCCATAAGTGCGCATCAACCACAGGGAGGATTCCTTGGCATTGACCTTCCGCCATCGGCGCGAATTCTTGCAGATGCTGGCGGGCGCCGCGGCGGCGACCGGCATGATGACCGAGCCAAAACCGGCTGACGCGGCAAGCCGCGACCAGGTGATCGAAGCAGCAAAGGCTGAAAGCGGGCTGATCTGGTACGACCACTACGATAGCAATGCTGCGCAAGGAATTCTGAGCAACTTCCAGCAGGTCTACCCTTTCGTCAAAAAGGTCGAATTTGTCGACGTTCCGTCCGCGCAGAAGACCGCCAAGATCGTTCAGGAAAGTACAGCCGGCGGCCCGACAGCCGATGTGCTTCTCCACGGCGCAGCGGTAACGCAGTCGCTGTTCGATCGCGGGCTTTTGCTGGAGACGGATTGGGCTGCGTTAGGCGTGGTGCCCTCCCCCGTGCTGACGCCGACGCCCTACATGATCGTCGCAACCACCGCACCTTATGCTGCTCTATGCAACACCGATCTCGTCAAAGGAGCCGACATCCCGCAGAGCTGGGACGATATGGTCAATCCGAAATGGAAAGGCCATACCGGCCATTGGATGCGCGCCGCATTCTTCATCGACATGATCCCGGCGATCGGAGAACAGGGCGCGCGAGATCTCGCTGCCAAGCTTGCGGCGCTGCAGCCGCGCTTGTTTGACGGACAATTTCCGCTGGCCGAAGCGGTGGGATCCGGAGAGCTGGCGCTGGCGATCACGGCGTACGACTCCGCGGTCCGGATGGTCGAGAAAGGGGCTCCGGTCAAACTGATCATCCTCGATCCAACGCCCGTCCCGCTGATCACCGGCTCGGTTCTGAAATACGGCAAGAACCCCAATACGGCGCGGCTCTTTCTCGCTTGGCTGGGGACTCCCGACGGGGCGATTCTGTTCGAGAAAATGACCAAGCGGGGAAACTACTTCGTTGCGGGCACCCAGATTTCATCGGTACTGAAAGGCCACAAGCTATCGTACTTCACCGCCGCCCAATCGATCGCCGAAGCAAAGAAGCTCAATGCGCTGGAAACGGAATTTTCGCGCAAGATTGCCGGCCGCTGAACTTCGCGATCTCGCGGCGTGTGCCCACGCGACCTAGTGTCCCGATTCCGAAGTTCGCAAACGAGGATGCCGCGTCATGATGCGAACTTCGGAATCGGGACGCTAGGATTAGTTCGAACAAATATGAAGCCCAGTCCAGCCATGGCGGCATGCCGCCATGCTCGACAATGCTGTTGAAAGCCGTAAAGTTCGCGTCGAGCACGACGGGCGGCGGCGCCCACAATGAGAAGAAGAATATGCATTCCCCGCAGCTGAAATTGACCAGCCTCGCCCACGGTGGCGGCTGCGGTTGCAAGCTTGCACCTTCAGTCCTGCAACAACTCCTCGCCGATCAGGCCGCTGCGACTCCGTTTGCACAGCTTCTTGTCGGTACCGAGACCGGCGATGACGCGGCAGTGTGGCAACTCGACGCCAGCACCTGCGTTATCGCGACGACCGATTTCTTCATGCCCATCGTCGACGACGCATACGACTTTGGCCGCATCGCCGCGACCAATGCGATCTCCGATGTCTACGCGATGGGCGGGCGCCCAATCATGGCGCTGGCGATCCTCGGCATGCCGCTCGACAAACTCCCAACCGATATCGCCCGCGACATCCTCCGTGGCGGCGCTGCCGCCTGCGCCGGCGCCGGCATCCCGGTTGCGGGCGGACATTCCATCGACTGCCCCGAGCCGATTTATGGACTTGCCGTCATCGGCACTTGCGCGCCGCAGAACGTCCGCCGCAATTGCGGTGCGAAACCGGGCGACACGCTCATCCTGACGAAGCCGATCGGCGTCGGCGTCTATTCGGCGGCTATCAAGAAGGATTCGCTCGGCCAGGGCGGCTACGCCGAGATGATCGCCACAACGACCTTGCTCAACAAAATCGGCGCGGAGCTTGGACGCGACGAAAACGTCCACGCCGTCACCGATGTGACGGGCTTCGGCCTGCTCGGTCACGGCCTCGAAATGGCGCGCGGCTCGCGATTACAGCTGGTGGTTCGCAGCAGCGATGTGCCCCTGCTGGCGCAAGCCGCGGTTCTGGCAGAGCATGGCTTCGTGACCGGCGCTTCGCACCGGAATTGGGCGAGTTACGGCAGCGAGGTCGAGATGCCCGCGGAACTGCCCGAGTGGCGGCGTCACCTGCTCACCGATCCGCAAACTTCAGGCGGGCTTCTGATCGCCGTTGCACCCGAGCATGGCCAATCGATACTCGGCACCATCCGCGACGCCGGCTATCCGGCGGCCTGCATGATCGGCCATGCTCGAGAAGGCCGTCCAACAATCATGGTCGAAGCGTAAGCCCCATATCACACCGGCTTGATGGCCCACCGGAGAAGAAATTTGGTGCAACAATTTGACGTGGTGATTGCGGGGGGCGGAATCGCCGGCATGACGGCGGGCATGACGTGCGCGCGTCTTGGAAGAAAGACCCTCATTCTCACAGGCGACGTTCTCGGCGGACAACTCATCAGCATCGAAAAGGTCGAAGGTTTTCCCGGCTTTCCCGATGGCATTCCGGGGTACGATCTCTGTCCGATCCTGCAGGATCAGGCTGGCGCAGCCGGCGCAGAATTCATGATGAGCAGCATGGAAAGCCTGGAATCCCAGGACGGACATTGGCGTGTAACGACCGGCGAAGGCGACCTTCAAGCACCCGCCATTATACTCGCCACCGGATCGGCGCTTAAGAAGCTCGGCGTACCGGGTGAGGAGCGCCTCGCCGGTAGCGGCGTGAGTCACTGTGCGACCTGCGATGCACCGCTGCTGCGCGACCGCACCGTCGTCGTGGTCGGCGGCGGCGACTCGGCCATGCAGGAGGCCTTAACGCTCGCCGAATTCGCCTCAAAAGTCTTCCTTCTCAATCGCGGCGATGCTTTGACGGGTCAAGCTTACTATCGGGATCGCGTGCAAGCCCATGCAAAGATCGATATTCGTTTCAACACCGTCGTAACAGAAATCATTGGCGACGCCGCAGTGGCGGGCGTCCGCCTGCAAGACACCGGAACCGGTACGGCGTCCGATCTGGAGACCGCCGCGCTCTTTGCCTATGTCGGCTTACAGCCAAACGTCGGCTGTCTCGACGATCGGATCAACTTGGACGCGGACGGACGCATCCCGACCGATTTGTCGATGCGGACCGAGCTCGCCGGTATATGCGCAGCCGGAAACGTGCGTTCGTTTTCGCCGTGTCGCGGCGCCAGCGCCGCGGGCGATGGCGCAAGCGCAGCGATCGCCGCCGATTGCTACCTGGCCGACGGCTCATGGCGAAATGGCAATCTCAAAAGCGCGCGCGAGGATGCGCTCGCACCGCAACATGGATAGGCGACAAACCATTTGCGATCGTTGGATATAGGTATTGGAGAAGTTGGTGCCGGGAGAGTTGGGATCGGCAGTCGATCTGCGGCGGCTGCCTTCGGTCGACGCAGTGCTGAAGACGCATACGGCCTCATTTGCTCTTGATCGTTTCGGCCGCCGGGCTGTCGTCAATGCAATCCGCACCGCACTCGCGGCAGCGCGAGCCTGCGGCGACGATCGTATCGACGCGGAGAAGGCCGCCGTCGGCGCGTTAGCACGCCTTGAGGCCGAAAGCGCGCCGCAGCTGAAACCGGTGTTCAATCTCACAGGAACGGTTCTGCACACGAACCTGGGCCGCGCACTCCTTGCCGAGACGGCGATCGAGGCGGCGGTTGCGGCGATGCGCAACCCTGTCACATTGGAATTCGATCTCACAGGTGGCCACCGCGGCGATCGCGATGACATCGTGCGTGGGCTGTTGCGGGAGCTCACCGGGTGCGGAGGACGCAACCGTCGTCAACAATAACGCCGCCGCGGTCCTCATCGTGCTCAACACCCTGGCCAAGGGCCGCCGGGCAATTATTTCGCGCGGCGAGCTTATCGAGATCGGCGGCGCATTCCGCATGCCGCAGATCATGAGTCGCGCCGGCGCAAAGCTCTTCGAAGTTGGCACCACCAACCGGACCCATCTGAAGGACTATGCCGATGCGATCGATGCGAAGACCGGACTGATCCTCAAGGTCCATACTTCGAACTACAGGATTCAAGGCTTCACAGCCGAGGTCTCGCCGCGCGATCTTGCCTCAATCGCCAGCGGCCACGGCGTCCCTCTCGTCAACGACCTTGGCTCCGGCACGCTGATCGATCTGTCCCGATTTGGTCTGGCCCACGAGCCGACGGTGGCTCAATCAATTACCGAAGGCGCCGATCTCGTCACTTTTTCCGGTGACAAAGTCCTTGGCGGACCGCAGGCTGGTTTCATCGTCGGACGCAAGGACCTGATCGCGCGCATCAACCGCAACCCCATGAAGCGCGCCTTGCGCGTGGACAAGATCAGGCTTGCAGCGATCGAAGCGACGTTAAAGCTCTATCGCGATCCCGACCGCCTCGCTTCGCAGTTGCCGACGCTGCGCCTGCTGACACGGTCAACGGACGACATTGCCGCCATGGCGCACCGGCTCGCTCCGGTGGTGGCCGCGCAGCTCGGAGAGGCGTTTACCGTCGGCGTGACCGCGTGTGCGAGCCAAATCGGCTCGGGTGCGTTGCCGCTCGAGACCGTGCAGAGCTCAGGCCTCGCAATTCGTTCGGCTGGCCGCGGCAGCGGCAAGGCTCTCTCGGCTCTTGCTGCCGCGCTGTGCCGGCTTCCCATTCCGGTCATTGGCCGCATCGAGGATCGAGCGCTGGTTCTCGACTTGCGTTGCCTTGATGATGAAGCCGGCTTTATCGCAAACCTCGCTGCGTTCGACCCCGCTGCGCTCGTTCGGTCGGGTTCCGAGACCCCAACATGATCGTCGGCACGGCAGGCCATATCGACCATGGCAAGACTGCGCTCGTTCATGCGCTCACCGGGGTCGACACCGACCGGCTCAAAGAGGAGAAGACGCGCGGCATTTCGATCGATCTCGGCTTCGCCTATCTGCCAACCGGCGACCGCGACGTCCTCGGTTTCGTCGATGTCCCCGGACATGAAAAATTCGTGCGGAACATGCTGGCGGGGGCGACGGGAATCGATTTCGTCCTGCTCGTGGTTGCGGCTGACGATGGGGTCATGCCGCAGACCATGGAGCATCTCGCTATCGTCGATCTCCTCGGAATTTCGCACGGCATCGTCGCGCTGAGCAAAGTCGATCTGGTCCCGCCGGCACGGCGCGAACAAGTCATTAAAGAGATCCGCGATCGCCTGAGCGGCACCCGCCTGGCTCATATTGATATCACCCCCGTCTCGGCCGTGACCGGCGAAGGCATCACGGAGTTGCGCGAGAAGATTTTCTCGGCCGCGCGAAACTTCCAGGCGCGGGCGGCGCAAGGCCGGTTCCGGCTCGCCGTGGACCGTTGTTTCACGCTCACCGGCGTGGGAACGATCGTGACCGGCACGGTTCAGTCCGGTGCCGTTGGGATCGGAGATCCGGTGATCATCAGTCCCTCCGGACTGCCGGCGCGCGTGCGATCCATACATGCGCAGAACCGACCGACGGAGCGCGGGCAAGCCGGCGAGCGCTGCGCGCTCAATCTTGCCGGCGACGGCATTACAAAAAATTCGATCCGGCGCGGCGACGTCGTCCTCGATCCCGAACTGCATGCGCCGACCGACCGCATCGACGCGACGCTGCGTCTGCTGCCGAGCGAGGCGAAGCCGGCCAGCCAGTGGTTGCCGGTGCGGCTCTATCACGGTGCTGCTGAAATCGACGCCCGCATCGCGCTCCTTGACGATGCGCCGATCCTTCCCGGCGAAACAGGCCGCGTTCAACTTGTATTGAGCACGCCGACAGCCGCCGCCAGCGGCGATCGGTACGTGCTGCGCGACACATCCGGTCTGCGCACAATGGGCGGCGGAAGATTTCTCGATCTGCGCGCGCCGGCACGCAAACGGCGCACGCCGGAGCGGCTCGCCCAGCTCGACGCGCTCGCGTTGAACAATCCGGAGCAGTCTCTCGCTGCCTTGATTGAGCGCGCGGTTTACGTGGATGTTGGCTCGTTTGCCCGCGACCATGCGTTGACGCTGGACGAAGTCGAGAGGATGGCCGGGCAACTCGACGCAGTGCGCTTGTCCGACTCGAATTCGGTTTTCGCCCTCGCGGCCCACACCTGGCTTCACATCAAACGCAACGTGCTCGCGGCACTCGATGCTTTTCATACCGCCAACCCCGGTCTGGCGGGGATCGACGCCGAACGGTTGCGCCGGAGATTGGACCTGAAGCTTCCAGTTCCGATGTTCGGCTGCGTGCTCCAAGCGCTGCTGCAGGCTCGCGATATCGTTGCCGAGGGCGGCTCGTTCCGGCTCAGCGGCCACCAAGCCACGCTCACCGCGCCAGATGGACAACTTTGGTCGAAAATTGCGCCACTCCTTGCGAATGCGGATCGTTTCCGGCCTCCGCGTGGAAAGGAGATCGCTGCGCTTATCCAGAAGCCGGAGACGGATGTCCGCCGCGTGCTCAAATCGCTCAGTCGCCAGGGCGCCGTCATTGAAGTCGCGCCCGATCATTTCTTCCTGCGCGAGACCGTGGCCGAGATCGCCAACATCGCCGCAGATATCGCGGCAGGAGCGCCGGATGGACAATTTACCGCCGCTGACCTCCGCGACCGCTTGGACAATGGGCGGAAAGTCGCGATCCAGCTCCTCGAATTTTTCGATCGCCACGGCGTAACGTTGCGGCGCGGCGACTTGCGGCGCATCAACAAGCAGCGGATCGATCTATTTCGCCGCGCGCCCGACGCGGATTCAGCCGCCGCATTATCAGGAGGAGAATCGTCCCCGGTGGGGCGTCCGGACTTCAAATCCGGGAGGGACCGTCAGCCGGTCTTTGGTGGGTTCGACCCCCACTCTCTTCCGCCAGGTTCTCGATCCTAAGCGCGCAGTGCTTGGCCGCGTGGGTGCAGGCGCTGTCGCTCAGCCCTATATTTGCTTGCCATGCCGAAGAAGAAAAGAATTTGGGCCAGCCGGTCAGCCGGCATCTCCAGCCGGCTTTTGCAGCAAATCCGGGAAAGCATTGGTCGGAGTGGCAGGATTTGTCATTGTGACCTCCAGTCATTGAATTTGTTGATATTCTCCCGATCTCCTTGGCTACTTGTATATCTGAGTCATTGTGTCCTCTTAACCTCAGTGGACAAGAACAGCCTTGTTTGACGCCGTGCAAGCGCGGGAGAAAAAGTGTGCCCGACAAATCTACTAAACTCCTGTCTTTGATTGACTGGCTCCCTGTCGCTGCAACCGCCATTTCGCATTGTATCTTTGGGAGTTGCCATCGCCTCGGCGATCTTCACGTACCGGAGCTATAGTCTACTGGACGAGAATGTCGAGTTTCAGGTCCTGGGTAGTGCTGAGATAAGAGACGGGAACGATGACAATCTAGATGTGAAGGGCCGCTTTGTTGTCTCAAACATCTCAAACTTGGATCTGAGCATTGTGGAAATGTATTGCATGAATTCACAGATCGGCCTGCGCCAGATTTACAGGCCCTGCCAGATCAAGCCCGACCGGAATTTACCCACGCTGCTAAAGGCTGGCGACAGCATGACTGTGGCGGCAGAAATCGAACTTGAACCAAGTGATGGTGCTAAGCTCAGCCTTCGCAGTATAAAGCCAAGTTTCGACCTGTATAAGTTCGCCCAACAGTTGGTTACAGATCGTACCGGACACATGGGTAACACTTTTCGCCTTCGGGCGGGAGTGTTGATGCCGTGGAAGGAGTGTTCTGTCATGGACGAGCGGCTGCGATTTGTCGTCCGGCTTCAGGATGGCGAGAGCATGACCGGATGTCTGTCGCGAGTTCGGCATCTCGCGCAAGACCGGCTACAAAATCTTCGACCGCTATAGGGAATACGGGCTTGAGGCCCTCACGGATCGCTCGCGCCGGCCCATCGCTACGCCAACCAGCTGCCCGAGCAGGTCGAAGCGGCTATTGTCAGCCTCAAGCGCGATAAGCCGCACTGGGGCGCGCGCAAGATCCGCGACTGCTGATCCGTCGGCTGCCGGCGATGTGCGCGTTCCGGCCCGGAGTACCATTCACGCCGTGCTCGATCGCCACGGCCTGGTCACACGCATGCGGCAGGCCGCGCCAGCGCGCCACCGGAACGCCGCTCTCGGCGGGCGCCAAAACCAACGATCTGTGGTGCGCCGACTTCAAGGGAGAGTTCAAGCTCGGCAACGGGCGCTACTGCTATCCGCTGACCGTCACCGATCATGCCTCGCGCTATCCTGCTGCTATGCGAAGCCCTGGAATCAACGCGCGAAGACCTGCTTTGCACCGCCTTCGAACGGCTGTTTGCCGAGCGCGGCTTGCCGCTTGCCATCCGCTCCGATAACGGCGTCCCCTTCGCCACTCCCAACGCTTTGTTCAATCTCTCCAAGCTTCGGTCTGGTGGCTGCGCCTGGGTATCGCTATCGAACGCATTAAGCCCGGCCAGCCGCACAGAACGGCCGCCATGAGCGCATGCATCTGACCTTGAAGAAGGAAGCCACTCGGCCACCGGCGATGAACCTGCAGCAGCAGGCCAAGCTTCGATGCCTTCATTCGACGAGTTCAATGGCGAGCGGCCCCATGAGGCGCTCGACATGAAGTGTCCGGCCGAGGTCTATGCCGCCTCCACACAGCCCTATCAGCGGCCTGCCCGAACTCGCCTACCCGTTCCATGACGCGACGTCGTCGTCACCACCTGCGGCCGTCTGTGCCTGTACCGCAAGAAAATCAACTCTCAACCGTGCTCGCTGGTCAGGCCGTCGGAATCAAAGAAGTCGACGACGGCATCTGGCTCGTCAGCTTCATGGACTATGATCTCGGTTATATCGATCTGGAGGAGAAAACTTTGCAGCCCCTCGACAACCCCTTCGGCCCGAGATTGTTACCTATGTCTTAGGTACGCTCTGTTACCCATGTCTCCGGGCCGGACAATGAGGATTGGTCGGAGTGGCAGGATTTGAACCTGCGACCCCCTCGTCCCGAACGAGGTGCTCTACCAGGCTGAGCCACACTCCGACTGACCGCGCGGCTTATACAGTCGGTCGTCCGCGCCTGCAAGCCGCCGCCTCTGCGCGCTTTGGACTTGCGCATTATTGCCATTTAGGCACTTCTTCCCGGCGATGACAGCCCCGCTGGTCACACGGGTTTCGAGGGCCGACGCTGCTGCGGTCGGCGACGCGGTGCGTTGCCTCAAGGCCGGCGGCCTCGTCGCATTCCCGACCGAGACGGTTTACGGCCTTGGCGCCGATGCGACCAACGGGCAGGCGGTCGCGCGCCTTTACGAGGCCAAAGGCCGGCCTTCGTTCAATCCCTTGATCGCGCATGTTGCCGATGTTGTGGCGGCGCGGGCGCTGGCGGCCTTCGATGCCGATGCGGAACGCCTTGCCGAAGCGTTCTGGCCGGGGCCGCTGACGCTCGTCTTGCCCAAGACGGCCGGGTGCCCGGTTGCGGAGCTTGCGACCGCGGGGCTTGAGACCATCGCGGTGCGGGTTCCCAGTCACCCCGTCGCGCGGAAAATCCTTGCCGCCTTCGGCAAGCCGGTAGTGGCGCCGTCGGCCAACCGCTCAGGCCACGTCTCGCCGACCACCGCCACGCACGTGCTGGCTGACTTGCGCGGCCGCATCGATCTCATCGTCAATGACGGCGCAACGCCGATCGGCGTCGAGTTCGACGATCATTGCCTGCTTGGGTGAGCCCGTTCTGCTGCGGCCCGGCGGGCTGCCGCGCCGGACGATCGAGCGCGCGCTCGGTCGAGCGCTGGCTGAGCCGGCCTGCGGGATCGCGCCCGACGACACACCGCTCGCGCCCGGCCTGCTCGCTTCGCATTATGCGCCGCGCACGCGGCTGCGCCTCGACGCTACGGCAAGTCGAACCCGGCGAAGCGCTGCTTGCGTTCGGTCCGGATCTCGCCGCGGGCGCCGACCGTGCCGTGCGCGTGTTGAACCTGTCCGAACGCGGCGATCTCATCGAGGCGGCGGCCAACCTGTTTGCGCATCTGCGCGCGCTCGACGGCGCCGGCGCGAAAACGATCGCCGCAATGCCGATTCCGAACGAGGGCCTGGGCGAAGCCATCAACGATCGGCTGTCGCGCGCTGCGGCGCCGCGGTGAGCTAACGGGGGACGACATGACACAACCCGGTCTCAGCATAGCGTTCGCCGCCGCGCTGATCTTTGGCGGCGCCGCCGCACAAGCGGACGTGCAGAAATTTCTCAATCCGTGTGGCGGCCAGCGGCTCTGCGCGTCCTATCAGCTCGTGCTCACGCCTCCGGACGGCTGGGTCATCGACAAGCAAGCGACCAGCAAGAACAAGGTGCAGATGCTGGTTCCGAAGGGAAAGAATTTCGCCACCGCGGACGCGCTTATCTATGTGCAGGTGTTCTATCACCCCGACAAGCAGCAGTCGCTCGCCGATTTCGCGCGCGTCAGCAACGAGCGCTGGCTGGCCACCGACAGCAAGGCCAGAATCTCCGAGCTCTCCGCGGTCGAGCGCGCGAACGGCAAGCCGCCTTTCCTGCGCTTCGCCTATGAAAATCCGAGCAAGAAAGAGCAGGCCTATGAGATCGGCGCATTCGGCATCGATTCCGACCAGGACAGCAACGAGTTCGTTCTGGACGTGGTGATGACCGGCCGCGCCAAGGCGAGCACTGGACCGCGCGGACAATGATTACGTCGCCTTCCTGAAGGCGCATTGACGATCAAGCGGCGCTTGCGTCGCGATAAGGCGGCTGTCATCTATCGTGTTGAGACCAGAAAATTTGCCGGATACGCCCGATGCTTGATAAGCCGCCCTCCAAAGCCCGACCCCGCCCTGCTGGCGCGCTTTGCCGCGATCGTCGGCGAGAAATACGCCATCAGCGATCCGCAGCTGCAGGCGCCGTATCTCGTCGAGATGCGCAACATGTTCCAAGGCCACACGCCGCTGGTGCTGCGGCCGTCATCGGTCGAGGAGGTGTCGCGAATTCTCGCGCTTGCCAATGAGACGGCGACGCCGATCGTGCCGCAGGGCGGCAATACCGGGCTCGTTGGCGGGCAAATTCCGCTGCACAACGAGATCGTGCTGTCGCTCAACCGGCTCGATCGCATCCGCGAAGTCGATCCGACCTCGAACACCATCACCTGCGAGGCCGGTGTCACCTTGCAGCGCACCCGCGAAGCTGCCGCCGCGGTGGATCGGCTCTACCCGCAATTGCTGCCGTCGGAGGGCACCTGCACGATCGGCGGCAATCTCTCCACCAACGCCGGCGGCACCGCCGCGCTCGCCCACGGCATCGCGCGCTCGCACGTGCTCGGCATCGAGGTCGTGCTCGCCGACGGCCGCGTCCTCAACAACCTCAACAAGCTGAAAAAGGACAACACCGGCTACGATCTGAAAAATCTCTTCATCGGCGCCGAAGGCACGCTCGGCATCATCACCGCGGCGGTGCTGCGTCTGGTGCCGCGGCCGCGCTCGGTCGAGACGGCCTTCGTCGGCGTGACGTCGCCCGAGGCCGCGCTCGAACTCCTCGGCATTGCCACCGAAAGTACGGCCGGCGGCGTCACCAGCTTTGAAATCATGACGCGCCGCGGCATCGAGCTGGTGCTGGAACATGCCGCGGGTTGCCGCGATCCCCTCGCCGCCTCGCATGCCTGGTACGTCTTGATCGAACTGTCCTCGCAGCAGCGCGAAGGACTGCGCGATGTGCTGGAGAGCGTCCTGGCGCAAGGCATGGAGCGCGGCCTCGTCGACGACGCCACCATCGCCGACAGCCTCGAGCAGGCCAAGGCGTTCTGGCGCATCCGCGAAATGTTCGGCGAAGTGCAGCGCTACGCCGGCGGTTCGATCAAGCACGACGTCTCGGTGCCGGTCGCGTCCGTGCCGGCCTTCATCAAGGAAGCCAACGAGGCCGTCGTCGCGCTCATTCCCGGCGCCCGGCCGCTGCCGTTCGGCCATCTCGGCGACGGCAACATCCATTACAACGTCACCCAGCCGGTCGGCGCCGACAAGACGGAATATCTCAAGCGCTGGGACGACGTGAACGCCGTCGTCTTCGCCGTCGTGAAGAAATACGGCGGCTCGATCTCCGCCGAGCATGGCATCGGCGTGGTCAAGCGCGATCTCCTGCCGTCGGTGAAGGATCCGGTCGCGATCGATCTCATGCGCACGTTTAAGCGCACGCTCGATCCGAAAGGCATCCTTAATCCCGGCAAGGTGCTGTAGCGGCGGACCGGAGATCGAAAGCGCGCTAGATCGAAAGTGCGAACGCGTCCATCAGACCGCGACGACCGGCTGGCGTGATCGCAAGCGCGCGGCTGTCGCGCACCCGTTCGATCCACTTCAGTTCGAAGCAACGTCTCGCCAACGCCGCACCGACCGCGCCGCCGATATGCAGGCGGCGCTCGGTCCAATCGAGGCACGGGCGGCAAAACACCCGACGCTTGGCGCGCGCAGCCGAAAGATCGACGCCGAGCTTCAACAGAAAGTCCGCACCGGACGCCGTCACCTCGCCCGCCTCGTCACCGAGAATAACGAAATCTCGTTCGATCAGCCGTTCGGCAAGACCGACGCCCAACACACCGGCGATGTGATCGTAGCAGGTGCGGGCATGCCGCATTTGTTCGTCGAGCTTCGATTTGGGCTGAAACCGCGGCGGACCGACCAGCGCGACATTCATGATGCTTTCAAGCATCTGCCCGACGTGTGGGCCCGCCAATCGGTAATAGCGGTGACGGCCTTGCTTCATCAGCACGATAAGCCTGGCCGCAGACAGCTTGCCGAGATGGCCGCTGGTGGTTTGCGGCGATACGCCGGCGGCGTAGGCAAGCTCGCCGGCGGTGAGCGCGCGGCCGCCGAGGAGCGCGCACAGGATGTTGGCGCGCGCCGGATCGCCGACCAGCGCAGCAACTTCGGCCATGAGTGGAGCGTTCGACATGCACCAAATATGGCGGCGTCAGCGGGCGATGGCTATCGCGAATACTTCGTTCGCGGCCGAAGTATCCTTGCGTCACTCGTTCGGCGGACGCCAGCCCTGCTTGGCCAGTTGGATTTGAGAATAGATGTGCTTGCGCAGCTCGCCGAACTGCGCCATCGACCGCGTCTCGAGCTGAGAGCGCTCATCGGGCAAATCGATGGCGACGTCTTCCATGATGACCGTCGGGGCATGCGACATCACCAACACGCGCTGGCCGAGATAGACCGACTCGTCGATGTCGTGGGTGACGAACAGAACAGTGACCCGCAGCCGACGCCATAACACCCTGATCAGATCCTCGAGATCGGCGCGGGTCTGCGCATCGACTGCGGCGAACGGCTCGTCCATCAGCAGCACATGGGGCTCGTAGGCGACTGCGCGCGCGATCGCGACGCGCTGCTGCATGCCGCCCGAGAGTTGCCAGGGATAGGCGCTGTCCACGCCGGCAAGGTCGACAGCGGCAAGCGCATTGCGGACCAGTTCTTCGCGCCGCTCCGCCGTCATCTTCTTCTGCTTCAACGGCAGCGCCACATTGTCGTGCACGGTCATCCACGGAAACAGGCTGCGGCCGTACTCCTGAAATACGACGGCCATGGCCGGCGGCGGCCCGGTGACCGGGTTACCTTCGAGGACGACGCCGCCCGATGACGGCGCCAGCAGTCCGGCAATGCATTTCAACAACGTGGTCTTTCCGGCGCCCGACGGGCCGACGATGCACACCAGTTCGCCTTGGCCGACGCTGAAGCTGACATCGCGGATCGCCTCGACGGTGCGGCTGGAATCCTCGTAGACCTTGCGCAGCCGCTTCACCTCGAGCATGGGCGTCACTGCTCGGTCCATCGACTTCTCAAGCATGATCAATTTGCTCGCTGCGACCGCCGAAGGCCGTAATACCAGCCCAACAACCAGGCCTCAATCGCACGGAAAATCAGCGACAGCACGATGCCGATGATGCCGAGCAAAATGATGCCGCTCCACATCTCGGGAATCGCGAAGGTGCGCTGATATTGCACCAGCGCGAAACCGATGCCGTCGCTGGCGGCAAACATCTCGCTGACGACCATGAGGATGATGCCGATGGACAGCGACTGCCGCAAACCGGTGAAAATCTGCGGGCTCGCTCCCGGCAGCATGAAGTGCCACAAGCGGGCAAAAACGCCGATTCGATAACTGCGCACGACCTCCGCAAGCACGTCATCGAGCGCGCGCACGCCGGCGACGGTGTTGAGCAGCACCGGCCAGACGCAGCCGAACACGATCACCAGTGCCTTCATCTCGTTGCCGATACCCGCGAACAAAATCAGCACCGGGACCAGAACCGGCGGAGGAATGGCGCGCAGGAATTCAAGCACCGGCTCGAGCACGTTGCGCAAATTCCGCGAGGCGCCGACTGGAAGACCGATGGCGATGCCAAGCAGCGCAGCCGCGAGGTAACCGATGGAGAAGCGCGCCAGGCTCGGCACCACGTTCTGCAGGGCCTGCGGAGAAAACCAGAGCTTGCCGAACGTCTGCAGGATGGTCTGCAGCGGCGGAAAATAAAAACTTTGACTATCTGCGCTCGCGACCCACCAGGCGGCGATCAGCGCGACAGGAAGCGCCAGCACGACGGCGAGGCGGCGCAGCAACGCCACGGGCCGGACCGCGCTCATGCGCCGGCCTCTGCACTGTCCAGACGAACGGAGGGATGCCAGGCCAGCACCCGCCGCTCCAGCGCGCGCGCCCCCAGATTGACAATGACGCCGATAATCCCGGCCACGATCACATAGGCATACATGACGGCGACGGCGCCGCCGGACTCGGTATCGGAAATCTCCTTACCGAGACCCTGGGTGTCGATAGCGACCTCGCTGGTAATGGCGAGAATGAGCGCGACGGCCGCCGCAAGCCGAATTCCGGTCATCAGATAGGGCAAGGTGGTCGGCCAGGTGACATAGCGAATTTGCGCCCACGTGCCGAGCCCGTAGGAGCGCGCCGTCTCGCGCGCCACCGGATCGACATCCTGCACGCCATACAGCACCTGAATCAGCACCTGCCAGAACGATGCATAAATGACGAGGATGAGCGTGGACTCGATCTGCGAACCGAACAGCAAAACGGCAAGCGGGATCAGCGCGACGGACGGAATTGGGCGCAGGAACTCGATCGTCGAGTGGGTGAGCGTCCGCAGCGTATGCGAACTGCCGATCGCGATGCCGATCACGACGCCTGCGACCAGCGATATGGCAAGCCCGATCGCCCAGGCTTGCAGGGTTGCACCGAGCGCCGTCCAAAAGGTGGCGGTCATGACTTCTTGAAACAGCGCCACCATGATGTCGCTGAACGGCGGCAGATAATGGGGGGAGACGATCCCAATCCGCGGCACGATCTCAAGCAGCAGCGCGAAACCGATCAAGCCGCCGAGACCCTGCAGCCAAACGAGCGCGCGGGCCCTGACCTTGGCCCGCACGTTGGTCCGATGCGCTGTCATTTGCCGCTAGGGCAACAGCGCGGCAATATCCGCCTTCTTGGTGATCAGTCCGTCCTCAAACGCATCATCGGCCAGGACCTGGCTCGACTGACGATTCATCTCGGTCGGCCACTTTGGCAGCGTGATCTTGGCGGCGATGTCGGGCGTGATCCGCGTGTAGGTCGGAATGATCTGCCGGACTTCGTCCTCGTGCGCATCCGCATAGGCCAGCGACTCGGTGATCGCGGCCTTGAACCGCTTGACCATGTCCGGATTGTCCTTGGCGTATTTCGCCGTTGTGAAATACACGGCGATCATCATCTTCGGCGCGACGTCGACCAGATTCCAGTCCACGACCTTGGCGCCGCGCGACAGCGCGATGGTCAGGAACGGCTCAACGACCCAGCCGGCATCGATGCGGTGATTGGCGATGGCGGCCGGCATATCGGGAAAAGGCACCTCGATGAACTTCACCTGTTTCGGATCGCCGCCGGCGGCACGGACGCCGGCGCGCACCGAGGTGTCGCCGATATTGTTCAGATTGTTGACCGCGACCGTCTTGCCGACGAGGTCCTTGGCGCTGTTGATCGGACTGTCGCTGGGAGCGATGATCGCGGAGAAATCGTGACCGCGAATGCCGCTCGATGACGCGCCCGGCGCAATGCCGACGAATTGCAGTCCCTTGGTCTGCGCGATCAACAGCGAAGGCACATTGCTGAAGCCGAACTGCAATTGGCCGCTCAGCACGCCCGGGATGATCGCCGCGCCGCCGCCCTGCGTCGACAGTTCGACATCGAGATTCTGCTTGGCGAAGAAACCCTTAGCCTTACCCAAATAGATCGGCGCACAGTCCGCGATCGGGATCACCGCGACCGAAATCTTGTCGGCGGCGCGAGCAGTAGCCGCCGGCCCCACCAGGGTCGCCGAGGTTATGGCGGCAAGCGCCGAGAGCCAGATTCCATTTCTGAACGCCATCGATGTCCTCCCATTCGACCGCCTTTTGTGGGCAGCTTCCCAAATTGGGTGGCGGACAAAGCGGAGTCAAGTTTCCGGACGCCGCGGTACGAACAGCCGCACCCCAGCACCGCGAGGCTGCGCGCTGCGGTCGTTTGGCCGAGGCGAGCGCCGTTATGGTCAGCTTAAAACAACGACGCCTGATCATCCGGCGGGCGCGCTCGTCTCGGTTTTGTTGCTGCTTTCTTGGCAGCCTCATCCGCCACAGGGGCCGCAGGGAACGCGGCATCGGCCGAGACCGGCACTGGATCGATCAGTGCTGCGGAATCATTCGCCACGCGATTGACGGCTGTCGAAATCTCGTAGGCATCGAGCAACTCGTCGTGGGCCGGTTTGATCAACGCGGCAGCGTCCTTGGCCTCGAACTTGGCGCAGTCGAGCCATTGCTCGAAGTCTTCGGGAGACACGAAGACCGGCATGCGGTCATGAATGGCGGCGAGCGTGCGGTTGGCCGCCGTGGTGACGATGGCGGCCGTATCGAGTTCCTCGCCGTTCGGGCCGGTCCAGGTTTCCCACAAACCGGCAAAGGCGAGCGGCGGTGCGTTGCCATCAGCGCCACGTTTGGCCCGCACGAAAAACGGGCGCTTTGGCGCTCCCGGCTTCCATTCGTAGAAGCCATCGGTCGGAATGAGGCAACGCCGCCGCCGCATGGCGTTGCGAAACGCGGGTTTCTCGAGCACGGATTCGCCGCGCGCATTGATGAGCAGCGGAAAGGTCTTCGGGTCCTTGACCCACGACGGCATCAAGCCCCAGCGCATCAACGCGAATGAGCGTTTGCCGTCGACCATGCGCACAATCGGGATCGGCTGGGTCGGCGCCACGTTGTAGCGCGGCGGAAAATTCGGCTGCTCGCCGTAACCGAACAGGGCCCGGATTGCCTCCGGCGTCGAGATGATGACATAGCGTCCGCACATGGATAAGCAGAGATTCCTTGCCGAGCCAAACGACCCTCGCCTTCCGATATAAGCCGAAACGGACCCGACTTTAATGAGCGATAACGCTCTGTCCCGGATTTATCCCGCGCGCCCTTTCCTCGCGGTCAGCGCCGCGATATTTCGCGAGGGTCGCGTCTTGATCGTGCGCCGCGCACGGCCGCCGGCCCACGGCATCTATACGCTGCCCGGCGGCGGCGTCGAACTCGGCGAGACCCTGGAGGAGGCCGTGATCCGCGAAGTCCAGGAGGAGACCGCCCTCGACATCGAGCCGGTCGCGCTCGCCGGCTATCGCCAGGCGATCGCGCGCGATGCCGACGGGCGGGTCGAACGTCATTTCGTCATCCTGCCTTTCGCCGCACGCTGGCTTGTCGGCGAAGTGTCCTTGAACGAGGAACTGGCGGAAGCGCACTGGCTCAAGCCGACTGAGCTTTCCGGACTGAAAACGACGGAGGGCTTGGCCGAGATCGTCGCGACGGCGAACGAGCGGATCGCCGCGGCCTCGTAAATCGCCCCAACCGTGCCGCGTTCCGATGCTTGCTGCATGGTCTACTCCGCCACTATGTTCGCCACGCCATGCTTCGGATAGTGACCCTGACGACGTTGGCGGTTTGCCTTGCCGCCGGGCCCGCCCGCGCCCAGTTTCCATTTTTTGGGATACCTCCGGCGCCCGCTCCGGTTCGCCCGGCGCCACGCCCGCCCGCCCCGGCGCCTGCCCCTGCGGCGCCGCCTGCCGCCGCAGCCCCAGCGCACGCCCAGCCCACGCCCTACGACCACGATCTGCAGCGGCTATCCGAAATTCTTGGCGCGCTGCATTTCTTGCGCGGCATTTGCGGAGCGAACGAAGGCCAGAAGTGGCGCAATGAGGCGCAAGCGCTGATCGAGGCCGAAGCGCCCAACGGCGATCGGCACGATCAGATGGTGGCAAGTTTCAACCGCGGCTATCGCGGCTTTCAGCAGAGCTATCGCTCCTGCACCCCCGCGGCCGGTCTGGTGATTCGCCGCTATCTCGAAGAGGGCGCCAAGATCGCTCGCGAGGTTACGGCCCGCTACGCCAATTAGGGGGTCTCGCTCCCTCAGCATTAACCCTGCCTTAAGGTGGCATAGCGCCGCCACGAATCCATGCTAACGTCGCCCCTGGGTAGGGACGCCACGGCCTAGTGGCGCATATTTGCAATGAGCACGGCGACGCATTTCGCGGCCCAAGAGGCCGTCCCCGAGCATGAGCAGAAGCGGCTCGCTCTGGCTGTTCTTCAGGACGCCTGGGTGGAGGCGCGTCACGACGGTATCGAAGGCGACTGTCTGGCGCAGACCGCCCTGTTCCTGGCGCTGGCCGAGTTGATCACGACGTATGGCGAGGAGGCCGCAGCCCGCTACGCCGAAAACCTCGGGGCCCGCATCCGCAACGGCGAATTTTCGGTGCAGTTATCGCGCCAATAGCGTTTCCGGCTTTCGCCGCGCCGTATCATTTCTCACGCGTGCCGAGGATTGGGCAGGCCACGATTTGACTGGCTCGCCGCCGGCCCATGCCCATATTCACAGGTATCTCGCCTGGGCAAAGGACTCCCCGGCGCGCCTTGCGTTTCGCCGCGATACGGAGAAAAGTTTCCGTCATGAAGGCTGCTCTTCTCCCCGACCGCAGCGTGATCAAGGTTGCCGGCGACGGCGCGCGAAACTTTCTCCATGGCCTCGTGACCGCCGATGTTCTCGAGCTCAAATCTGGCGAGGCACGCTTTTGCGCGCTGCTGACGCCGCAAGGCAAAATCATCGCGGACTTCATCGTGGCCGCGGCGCCGGCGGAAAGCGGCGGCGGATTTTTTCTCGACGTAGCGCGGTCGCTCGCTACAGCCCTGGTCGAGAAACTCAATCTCTACAAGCTGCGCGCCAAGGTGATCGTGGAAGATTTGTCCGAAACGCTCGGCGTGCTCGCGGCGTGGGACGGGACCGGCAAAACCAAATATGGCCTGTCCTACGTCGATCCGCGCTTGCCGGCGCTCGGTCGGCGCGTGATGCTGCCGCCGCATCTTGCTCCTCAAGCCGCCGCCGAACTTGGTGCGGCGATTGTCGACGCCGGCCAATATGAAGCGCACCGCGTCGCGCTCGGCGTTCCAAGAGGCGGCGCCGATTTCAGCTACGGCGATGCCTTCCCGCACGAGACCGACATGGACCAGCTCGGCGGCATCGACTTCGACAAGGGCTGCTACGTCGGCCAAGAGGTGGTGTCGCGAATGCAGCACCGCGGCACGGCGCGCACACGCGCGGTACCGGTGCTTTACGAAGGCGCCGCGCCGGAATCGGGGATCGCTATTACGGCCGGTGAGCGCCCCATCGGCATCATGGGTTCGGCGGCTGACGGCCACGGCATAGCGCTCCTGCGCCTCGACCGTCTGGCAGACGCGCTGTCGCGCGGCGAGCGATTGCGGGTTGGTAACGTGCCGATCCGTGTCGTCAAGCCGGATTGGGCGTGCTTCGACTTGCCTGTCGAGACGAAGGCTGCCGAATGACCGCGCCCGTTCACGCCGATGGCGTCAAGCGCTGCCCGTGGCCCAAGGATGATGCGCTCTACATCGCCTATCACGATGAGGAATGGGGCGTGCCGGAATTCGACGACCGCGCGCTCTACGAAAAGCTCGTGCTCGACGGCTTCCAGGCCGGGCTGTCGTGGATCACGATCTTGCGCAAGCGCGAGAATTTCCGCCGCGCCTTCGACGGCTTCGTGCCGGAAAAAATCGCGCGCTACGCGCCCAAGAAAGTCGAGCGCCTCATGCAGGATGCCGGGATTGTCCGCAACCGCGCCAAAATCGAGGGCACAGTGCTTTCAGCGCGCGCCTGGCTCACGCTGATGGAACAAGGTCCCGGTTTTTCACGATACCTCTGGGATTTCGTCGACGGCCGGCCGAAGATCAATCGCTTTCGATCGACCTCCCAGGTCCCGGCGGAGACGCCGGTTTCGCGCACGATTTCCAAGGATCTGGCGCAGCGCGGCTTCAAATTCTGCGGACCCACCATCGTCTATGCGTTCATGCAGGCGGTCGGCATGGTGAATGATCATTTAATCTCCTGCCATCGCCACGACGAATGCGCCAAGCTCGGCAGATGATCAGCCAGCTTTCTGGTAGACCGCCCACATTTTGAACCAATGCTGCAATAAGAATCGCCGCAGCAACAACATGCCGTGCCGCGGCGCCGAAATGCTCGACCTAAACACCGGCGAAGCATGCTAGGCTTAGCCGCGGCAGAGGAGCACCGGGATTCGAGCCTTAAACCCAAGCGCAGCTCGCGACTGCGTTTCCGCCCTCGTTGATAGCGCGAATTCGCGGGTTACCAAGCGGCACGGACCGGCGCGATGGCGGCGGCGGGTGGCGGCTTGGCTGTTCGCGTCGGCCATGTCAGCGGTGATGGCGACGCTCGGCGTCGAGAACGCGTTCTCCGCGTCGCATCACAAACAGACACCGCCGCACCGAAAGGCGGCCGAGGAGCCGCCCAAGCACCGCACCAAATCTGAAACAAAGCGGTCCGCAGCGGCGCACCGAAGCGAGCGGAAACGCTCGGCGCATAAGGCCGCGACCAAGGTTCCGCTGCCGATTGAGCGGCCGGAGGCCCCTGATCCGGCTTTGGCGGCGCTGCCGCCCGATCTCGCCGCAATGAGGCAGGCAATCGAACTGGTGCGCCAAGGCAAGCCGGCCGACGCGACCGCGCTCGCGGCTTCGATCGCGGATCCTGTAGGGCAGAAGCTCGTCGAATGGGCGCTGCTGCGAAACTCCGACAGCGAAGCCGGCTTCGATCGCTATGCCGCCTTCATCGGCGCTAATCCCGACTGGCCGAGCATTCCACTGCTCCGCCGCCGCGCAGAGGCAAGACTGTGGCAGGACCGGCGCGACCCCGCCACGATCCGGCGTTTTCTGAATGACAAAGAGCCGAGCAGCTTTATGGGACGGCTGGCACTCGCGCGTGCCCTCATGGCCGAGGGCGACCGCGCCGGCGCCGACCGGGAAATTCGCACAGTATGGCGGTCGGCGCCCATGTCGTCCGACCTTGAAACGGTCGTGCTCAAGGCTTTCCACGACGAGCTATCCAGCGCCGACTATGCCGTGCGTATGGACTGGCGCATCAGCGCCAAGGATTTCGGCGCCGCGGCGCGCGCGGCCAAGCACCTCGGCAACGACGGCGTCGCAATCGTCAAGGCGTGCACCGCCGCCGAAGAGAAGTCCAAGAAGGCCGAATCGCTGCTGGATGCGGTTCCAGGCGCAGCACGCGGCGACCTCGGCTACACGCTGTGCCGGCTGCACTGGCAATTGCACCGCGACGACGTCGCCGGAGCGGCCAAGCTGCTGCTTGCCGTTTCGCGCGACGACTTGCGGGATCAGGATACCGATGAATGGTGGCGCGCCATTCGTATTCTGGCCCGGAAGCTCATCGATGCCGGCGAGGCGGATACCGCGTATCGAGTTCGTGCGCAGGGCCGCGCCTCCGGCCAATCCATATTACCGTGCCGAATTTCACTTCATGGCCGGCTGGATCGCGCTGCGGTTCCTCGCCGATCCGGCCACGGCGCGCGAACATTTCGCGCACCTGGATGAAGGCTTGGCCGATCCGATCGTTCGCGCGCGTGCCGCCTATTGGCGCGGCCGCGCCGCCGAGGCGGCCGGTCAATTCAATGAGATGCGCGCGCAGTACCAGGCCGCCGCCCGCTACCCCACCGCGTATTACGGCCAGTTGGCGCGCGCCCGACTCGGCCTCGGCGATTTTGCGTTGCGCCCGCCGCCGCAGCAGCCGCTGCAAGGCAGTGCGATCGAGATCCTGCACGCCGCCGACATCCTCTATACGATCGGCGAGCGCGACCTCGTCACTTCGTTCGTGAACGACCTCTCCGAACAGAGCAGCGACGCGGCCGAGCTCGCAGCGCTGGGCCGGCTCACGGCGCAGTACAACGACGCCAAAGCGATGCTGCTCGTCGGCAAGACGGCACTGGCGAAGGGCCTGCCGATGGATCAGTTCGCGTTTCCCGACATCGGCGTGCCGTCCTACAGCCCGATCGGTCCCGAGATCGATCGTTGTATCGTTTATTCGATCGTGCGAACGGAAAGCGGCTTCGATCAGCGTGACATGTCGCCGGCCAAAGCCGTCGGGCTGATGCAGGTGACGCCGGAAGCGGGACGCGACACCGCCAAGCGGTTCGGCGCCTCCTACGATTGGACCAAGCTCGTGTCCGACCCGGTCTACAACACCCAGATGGGCGCTGCCGAGCTCGCTGCGTTGCTCAAGGAGTATCGCGGCTCCTACATCATGACGTTCGCCGGCTACAATGCGGGCCGCGGCCGAGTCCGGCAATGGGTGGCGCAGCACGGCGACCCGCGCGATCCGAAAGTCGACGCGGTCGATTGGGTCGAGCGCATCCCGCTCGCCGAGACTCGAAACTACGTCCAGCGCGTGATGGAGAATCTGCAGGTCTATCGCGAGCGCTTTGCCGCCGGCATCACGACGGTCGAGCCGAACCTGCACCGCTCGGCAACGGCCGAGCCGAGCGATCAGCCGGCCCTGGTTGAAACCATTCCCCAGTGAGACACTCGCGCGGCGCCGGGCGCCGTCACGCCCGCAGTGCTTCGACATCGATCAGTTATTCTGTCGCGCAGCATTGCCTGCTGGTCGAAGCCGTCGCGCGGACGCGAACGCCTCGGGCAGGCGGTCAAGGCCGGTGACCGGGCGTTCCAGATCGACCCATTGGTTGCACCGCTTTCACGGTGCGGAATTTGCGTCACACGGCGCGGCGCAGCGATGTGCACTCCAAATTCGATCTGCTAGTTTCCGGGCGTAGGTGCGGGAGAACAAAATGTCGAGACAGGATCTCCGAGCATGGATCGCAGAGATCGATGCGGCCAATCAGCTTCAAAGAGTTAGCGGCGCCGAGCCGAAGGAGGAAATTGGCGGCATCGTCGATGTCTTTCAACGCAAGATCGGCAACAAGGCGGTCCTGTTTGATGACATTCCGGGCTTCCCCAGCGGGTACCGCGTTCTCGCCAATATTTTGACTTCGATACCGCGCATCAATCTGACGATTGGCATGCCGGCCGGCTCGCAGGAGATCGACCTCGTCCGGTTCTGGCGCCGCTATATGAAGGAGATGAAATCGATCCCACCAAAGGCCGTTACGAAAGGCGCGATCCATGAGAACGTCGAAGGCGGCAACGAGCTCGACCTACAGAAAATCCCGACACCGAAATGGCATGAGCTGGATGGCGGTCATTTCATCGGCACGGGCTGCATGGTGGTCATGAAGGACCCCAACTCCGGCTGGATCAACTACGGCGCCTACCGCGTCCAGGTTCATGACCGCAATATCGCCTCCGTCCATTGCACCAAAGGCAAGCACGGCAACATCATCTTGCGAAAATATCACGAGCGTGGCGAGCCCTGCCCGGTGGCTGTCGTGGTCGGCATGCATCCGGCGCTCTTTATGGTTTCGGGACTGGAAATTCCCTACGGCAAGAACGAATACGATGTCGCCGGCGGCCTGATCGGCGAGCCCGTCGAAGTCGTCATGGCACCGCGCACCGGCCTGCCGATTCCCGCCAATGCCGAGATCGCCTTCGAAGGTCTGGTCCATCCGAACGATTTGATCGACGAGGGCCCGTTCGGAGAATGGTGTGGCTACTACGTGGCAGGCAAGAAGAAGGAGACGGTGATCCGCGTCGAGACGCTGATGCATCGCAACGATCCAATCCTGTTGGGCGCTATCCCCGGCGTTCCGCCCGATGACAATTCGTTCTATCGCGGTACCTATCGGTCCGGCGCCGTATGGAACCAGCTCGAGGCTGCCGGCGTTCCCGAGGTCAAAGGGGTGTGGGCGCATCCGGCCGGCGGCAGCCGGCTCTGGCTCACCGTCGCGATCAAGCAGCAATACGGCGGTCACGCCAAGCAGGCGGGTCTTGTCGCCTCGCAGTGTCACGCCGGCGCTTACGCCAATCGATTTGTCGTCGTGGTCGACGACGATATCGATCCCGCCGATATGGATAAGGTGGTCTGGGCCATGTGCACGCGCTGCGATCCGCGAGAGGGCATGGAAATTCTACGCGGATGCTGGACCGGCACATCCGATCCGATGAACTACGGCCCAAACGATACGCGCAATTCGCGCGTCGTCATCGATGCCTGCAAACCTTGGTCGCGGCGCGACAGCTTTCCGCAGAAAGTCGGGTCCAGCAAAGAGCTGGACCAACGCATTCACGACAAATGGGCGCACATTCTGCCGGCATGATATGTGGGGCGCGGCGCAACCGAACAGCTGAACGATCGTTTCACTCCGGCTTGATATCGGCAAACTTCACCACCTTGGCCCACTTGTCGGTATCCTCGGCGATGAGCTCGCTGAACTCTTCGGGCGTGCTTGAAACCGGCGTGTTACCGAGATTGGAATACGCAGCCTTGATCTTCGGCTCGGCTAAAATAGCAGTGAGCTCGCCGTTCAACTTCCCGATGATCTCAGCGGCGCAGCTCTTCGGCGCGGTAATGCCGTTCCATATGCTCGCTTCGTAACCGGGCACAAACTCGCTGATTGACGGAACATCGGGGAGCGCCTCCGACCGGGTCTTGGAGGTCAGTCCCAAAGCACGCAATTTGCCGCCGCGAATGAGCGCGATTGACGATGCCAAATTGTCGAACATGACTTGTTCGCGACCGGCCATTAGATCAGTCAGAGCGGGCGGCGAACCGCGATAGGGAATGTGAAGCATCTTGATTCCGGTCATCATTTGAAACAGTTCGCCGGAAACGTGCGTGGCGCCGCCGGTACCTGCCGACGCCATGACGATCTTGTTTGGATTTGACTTGGCGTAGGCGACGAATTCGGACACCGTCTGGGCGGGAACAGACTGATTCACCTCCATGACCAGCGGGCTGCGGCTGATCAGCCCGATCGGAGCCATGTCGCGCATGAAGTTAAACTTAAGATCGGGATAGAGCGTGACGTTGATGGCGTTGGAGATGCCGGCCAGGAACAGCGTGTAGCCGTCCGGCGGCGCACGCACGACCACTTCGGCTGCGATATTGCTGACGGCGCCGGGCCGGTTCTCGATGACGAACGGCTGGCCAAGCCGCTCCGACAGCCGCTGTCCGATCAGTCGCGCCAGGATGTCGCTCACCCCGCCGGCCGCATAGCCGACAACAATGCGCACCGATCGCGTCGGATAGTCCAGCGCCATCGCGCTGCGCGAAACGGCAGGCACGGCGACAGCACCGGCTGCCAGTTGCAGAAATCGACGGCGCGAAGGTTTCATTGTCTACTCCTGCTCAATCGGTACGTGTCGCAATGAGGAGAATCGCGTGATACCGTAACTGATATTTTGACGCGATAGCGAACGTGCCGCCAATTGCAAGCAAGAAAAGTGCCGAGCGTGCCTGGCAGCGGATGCTATCCGGACGCCGGCTCGATTTGCTCGATCCGTCACCGCTCGATATCGAGATCGAGGATATCGCGCACGGTTTGGCGCGCGTGGCGCGCTGGAACGGACAGACGAAGGGCGCAAATATTTATTCCGTCGCACAGCACTGCCTGCTGGTCGAAGCCGTCGCGCGGACACGGACACCGCGGCTCGATCGCGGCCGGCGTCTCGCCGTGCTGCTGCACGACGCTCCCGAATACGTCATCGGCGACATGATATCGCCGTTCAAGGCCGTCATCGGCGATTCCTACAAGGCGGTGGAACGGCGTCTGCTCGCAGCGATCCACCGGCGCTTCAGTTTGCCGGATTCCCCACCGGACCTCCAAGCGCTGATCAAGGCCGCCGACCATGCTGCGGCCTATCTGGAAGCTACCCGTCTCGCCGGCTTTGAAGCCGCGGAGGCCCGGCGCTTCTTCGGCCGGCCGCCTGTTCTCACGTCCACAATGGAGCGCGACTACCTCAAGCCATGGCCCGCCGAAGTGGCACAGGCGCGCTATCTCGAGCGGTTTGAAAAGCTATTTGGTGAATAGGCGTCATCAATCGTCACAGTTCGATCGTCGCACTTGAAATCGTCACATAAGTCGTCATACTTGCGCCGTCTAAAAAACTTATATGTAACGTGCCTCGCTGAACTTGATTTGAAGAAAAGGAATCGATGATTCACGTCTGCTCGCTCGCGCGCCTTCATGAAACGGTCGAGGATACCGGCGCGCGCCATGTCGTGTCGCTGCTAGGTGACGAAGACAAAATCGATCGGCCATCCTGTATCGCGCCGGAAAATCACCTTTGGCTGCGGCTGCACGATATCTCTACGCCGCTCGACGGCTATATCATGCCGGATGAGCCGCACGTCGCCGAGCTTCTTACGTTCGTGCGCGGCTGGGATCGTCGCGCGCCGCTGGTGGTGCACTGCTTCATGGGGATCAGTCGCTCGACCGCGAGCGCCTATGTCAGCGTCTGCGCGCTCAACCCGCACCGTGACGAGGCAAGCATCGCAGAGGCGTTGCGGCTCGCCTCGCCAACCGCCACGCCAAATATCCGCATCGTCTCGCTGGCCGACCGGCTGCTGGGCCGCGATGGCCGCATGGTCGCCGCGATCGAAACCATCGGCCGCGAAATCATCGCCGATGAAGCCGCGCCATTTCGGCTCGACCTGGAATAAATCGGCGGTCACCGCAGTGGACTACCGCCCGGCGATCGAGATTTGAACTTTCCGCCGCCACCGGCGACCCATAAGATCGCGGTACGGATTGACGGCGGGGGCTCCGGTGTTCAATTCGACACTTGACTTGATCATCACCGCGGTCGTGACGGTGGTGTTGGTTTTTCCTGTCATCGCCATTGTCGCGCTGGTCAAAGTAGCCGGACTGCGCAGCGCGGTGTGGCGTTTGGACGAACGCTTGGCAACGCTGGAGCGCGCTTTGGCGCAAGCCGGCGCGCAGTCTCGGCAGACATTGACGCAGGCTGCGCCACCAGTGGTCCCACCGCAGCCTGCCGCTGCCGAAGAGCCGCCGCCGCTGCCGCCCCCGCTGCCCCAGTCACCGCCACCGCCCGCACCGCCGACATCGGTCCCGATTGCAACGGCACCACCGCCCTCACCCTTGCCGCCCGAGCCGATCGGTTTCGAGGAACGGTTCGGCACCCGCTGGGTCGTGTGGGTCGGCGGCGTGGCGCTTGCGCTCGGCGGAATTTTTCTGGTGCGCTATTCGATCCAGCAGGGACTTATCGGTCCCGGCGTCCGCGTCATGCTCGGCGCCTTGCTGGCGTTGATGCTCATCGCCGCAGGAGAATGGGCGCGGCGAACGGAAAGACTTTCAGGTCTCCCCGGCCTGCCGTCGGCACACATACCAAGCATTCTGACCGCGGCCGGCACCACCGTGGCCTACGCGACGGTATATGCCAGCTACGCGCTTTACGGATTCCTGCCACCGGCGGCCGCTTTCATTTTGCTCGGCGCAGTCGCGTTGCTGACCTTAGGCGCCGCGTTGCTCCATGGGCCGGCGCTCGCCGGCCTGGGCCTCGTCGGCGCCTATGTGGCACCGATGCTGGTGGCCTCCAACGAACCTGATTATTGGTCGCTGTACATCTATGTCGCCGTCGTCACCGCAGCGGCCTTTGCGCTGGCGCGTTTCCGATTGTGGCGCTGGCTCGCGGTCACGGCGGTCGTGTTCGGCGCGCTGTGGACATTGCCGGGCACGGATCTCTATCCAGTCGTAGCGCTTGGCGCGCACGTGTTTCATACTGTTGCGGGTTTTGCACTCGCTGCGACCTTTATCGTTTGCGGCTTGCTATACGGTCCGCCTGCAGCGCCCGGTGAGATCGACCAGACCTCGATTCTCGCGCTGTCGATTTATCTGCTGATCGCCGCGCTGCTGGTACTGGCGAGCCGCCACGATCCGGTCGCCTTGACGGCGTTCTTCGCGCTGACCATTGCGACTGTCGCCATCGCCTGGCGCACGGAGGCGGCAGCCGGCGCCGTGCCGGTTGCCGCGATCCTCGCGATGGTCGTGATGGCCCATTGGGCCGTGCAGATGAATTTCGAAGCGCTGATCGCACCATCAGGCCCGACCGCGCCCGCGATTCCGGAACCGCAGCGTTACGACTACGGCTGGCATCTGGTCCTCGCCGCCGGATGGGCGGCGATGTTCGGCATCGCCGGATTTTCGGCGCAAGGCCGCTCGCCGCGCGCGCTCGTGCCGATGCTGTGGTGCGCGTCCGCTGTATTTGCGCCGCTCGCCATGCTGATCGCGCTCTATTATCGGATCGCAGGTTTGGATCGATCGCTGCCGTTTGCGGCGCTCGCGCTTCTTCTCGCCGCTATCGACGGAGTGGCCACCGAAACGCTGATCAGACGGGAGCAGCGGCCCGGCCTGATGGCGGCGAGCGCAATGTTCGCGACGGGGACACTTGCGGCGCTGGCGCTGGCGCTCACGTTCGCGCTGGAAAAGGGCTGGCTCACCGTCGGACTGGCGCTGATGGTGCCCGGCGCCGCATGGATCGCCGAAAAGCGGCCGCTACCTTGGTTGCGCTGGCTCGCCGCCATCTTGGTCGCCATTGTTGTGGCGCGCGTCGGTTACGAGCCGCGCATTGTCGGCTCGGATATCGGCACCAATCCGATCTTCAACTGGCTGCTCTACGGCTACGGCGTTCCGGCCGCTTCGTTCTGGATCGCCGGTTGGCTGTTGCGGCGGCGGGCCGACGATCTGCCGGGGCGCATTGTCGATGGCGGCGCCATCTTGTTCACTGTCCTGCTCGCGATCCTCGAAATCCGTCATTACGTCAATGGCGGTGACATTTACCGGCCGGCGGCCGGCATGACCGAAATCGCGCTCTACACCAATGTCGGCTTGGCGCTGACCATCGCGCTCGAGCGCGTGCGCGGGCGGACCGGCAGCATCGTGCACAACGCCGCGGCGCTGATCATCGCTGCGGTCACGCTTTTCGTCATCGTGTTCGGGCTCGCCATCGTCGTCGGTCCGCGATTCAACAACGCTCCGGTCGGCGGCGCCTTCTTCAATCTGATCCTGCTCGGCTACGGCCTGCCGGCGGTACTTGCCGGCATCCTCGCGCTCATCGCTCGCACCACGCGCCCGATGCCGTACCGCATCGTCGCCGCGGTCACTGCCGTGACACTTGCCCTGTTCTATCTCACTCTCGAAGTGCGCCGGCTCTTTCACGGCCCGATATTGGCCGGTGTCACGACCGACGCCGAGCAATACAGCTATTCGACGGTGTGGCTCGCCTTCGGCATCGTTCTTCTTGCCGCCGGCTTCTTCCTTCGCTCGCAGCCGGCGCGGCTCGCCGCGCTTGCGGTGATCGTGCTGACCATCGCCAAAGTGTTCGTGATCGACACCGCGAGCATCAGCGGCATCTACCGCGCGCTATCGGTGATCGGGCTCGGCGTCGTTCTGCTGGGCATCGGTTGGGTCTATCAGCGCTTGCTCTATCCGCGCACGCGCCCGGCATCGGCGGGTACACCCACCGAGTAGGGCATTACTGCGTCGATGAAGAGATCAATCTTCCGGCAGCGGACTTGCCGTCGCAATCGGCGTCGCCGGCGCGTGCTCGCGAGCGCGGCTGGTAAACTGGCTGCGCGGGTTGCGCTGATAGAAATCGCAATAGGCGAAGCCCAGGCCCGCGATCGAACCGCGGAAGGTCTTGTAGTCGATCTTTTGTACCTTGAAGCAGGGTTCGACCGGCAGGCCGGCCAAGTGCGCGCACATGGCACCGCCGTTCACCCGGATCGTCCCAGCCGGCAAGGCTGCGAAACGCACTTCGCCCCGACCGCGCGGCTTGATGGTGCCGACAACCGAACCATCCGAAAAGATGCGGCCGACACCCGCCGTCCCATCGAAGCAGGTATATGAAAACAGCTTGCCGACGACAAAGGCACGGGCCTCTTCCGGCCCGAGATCCTCGGCGACGGCCGAGGCGGCTCCTAATAAGCACGCACAGAACACAGCCACGCGCACCAACATGGTCAACTCCACTCTGAACAGCAAAGCGACGTTAACAAAACTTCTTAACCGTCCCCTTACCATAGCTGCCTCGCATGTTGATCAAACTTCGTAGCCAAATTCTGAACAAGGTTAGGCAATTCTTACCACAATTCGACCGCGAACTTCCCCGTCGAGGAGGCGCCGGCCAGCCTCGATGACATCGGCAAGACCAATTTCGCTCGTCATGGCGGCGATCTTGGCTCGATCGAGGTCCGTGTCCAGTCGGCGCCAAGCCTGTTGCCGCAACTCCAACGGGCACATGACCGAATCGATCCCGAGAAGCGATATACCGCGAAGAATGAACGGAGCAACCGAACCCGGCAAGTCCATCCCGCCGGCAAGCCCGCAGGCCGCGACCGCCCCGCCGTAGCGTGTCATCGACAGGACATTGGCGAGTGTCGTCGAACCGACCGCATCGATGCCGCCGGCCCAGCGCTCCTTGGCAAGAGGACGCACCGGCACCATCAGTTCCTTGCGCTCGATGACTTCGGTGGCGCCGAGCCCCTTGAGGTAGTCCGCTTCGGCTGGCCGGCCGGTCGACGCGGTCACAGCGTAACCAAGCTTGGCAAGCAGCGCGATTGCGACCGAGCCCACTCCACCGGCAGCACCGGTCACGACCACGGGACCGCGTGCCGGCTTTATTCCGGCGCGTTCGAGCGCCAGCACGCACAGCATGGCGGTGTAGCCCGCTGTGCCGATCGCCATGGCGTCGCGCGCCGTCATATTGGCCGGAAGCCGCACCAGCCAGTCGCCCTTGACGCGGGCCTTCTCAGCGTAGGCGCCGAGATGGGTCTCGCCCAAGCCCCAGCCGTTGAGGATCACCTTGTCGCCGGGCTTCCAGGCGGCATGCGACGAGGATTCCACGGTGCCGGCGAAATCGACGCCGGCGATCATCGGGAACCGCCGCACCACCGGCGCCTTCCCGGTGACCGCGAGTCCATCCTTGTAGTTCACCGTCGACCACTCGACGCGGACGGTCACGTCGCCGTCCATCAAATCCTTCTCATCGAAATCCCGGAGCCGAACCGACTGTCCGGAGTCCGTCTTGTCGACGACGATCGCCTTGAAAGTTGCCATGTGCGCCTCCGAGTCCGCGTCCGATCAGGCCGCCACGACGGCAACGCGCGGCACCGGCTTTTCGACGATCGGCATATTGATGAGCCCGGACAGAACGCCGAACAGGATTGCAAGATACCACACCGCATCGTAGGAGCCGGTCCGATCGAACACGAGCCCGCCGAGCCACACGCCAAGGAAGCCGCCGACCTGGTGGCTGAAGAATGCAAACCCGGACAGCGTCGCCAGCCACTGCGTTCCAAACATCACGGTGATGATGCCGTTGGTGGGCGGCACCGTCGAGAGCCACATCAGGCCCATGATCGCGCCGAACATGACGCATGTGAATGGCGTGACCGGAAACGAGATGAAAGCCAGGATCGCCATCGCCCGCGTGAAATAGATGATCGAGAGCAAGTAGCGCTTCGGCATGCGGTTGCCGAGCCAGCCTGACGTCAACGAACCGACGACATTGAACAGGCCGATGGTCGCGATCGTCCAACCGCCGACCTCCGCGGACAGTCCGCGGTCGATGAGAAAGGGCGGCATGTGAATGGTGATGAACTGAAGCTGAAAGCCGCAGGTGAAATAGCCCAGCACCAGCAGCACGTAGGAACGGTGTGCGAAGGCCTCGCCGAGCGCCTGCCGCAACGATTGCGACGAACCGTGCCTCATCGTCGCGGCATGCGGTGTCGCCAGCGCGAGCGAAAGCGGCAGCACCGCTATCAGGCTGACGGCGAAGATCAGCAGCGCCTGCTGCCAGCCGAACAGATCCATCAGGGCAACCGCAAGCGGCGAGTAAAGAAACTGGCCGAACGAGCCGGCCGCCGTACCAAGTCCGAACGCAAACGAGCGCCATTCTGGCGGTAAAATCTTTCCGAACGCGGCCAGTACCACCGGAAACGAGCAGCCGGAAAGACCGAACCCGATGAGGACGCCGGCCGATACGTCGAGCGCCGGCGCGCTGGTGGCATGAGCCATCAGCGCGAACCCCGATGCATACAACACCGCCCCGGTGCAAAGCACCCGCACAGTGCCGAAGCGGTCGGCGATCATGCCGGCCAGCGGCTGCCCGACTCCCCAAAGAAGATTCTGCAACGCGATCGCGAAGGCGAATACGTCGCGGCCCCAGTGATTGGCGTTCGACAGCGGCGTCAGAAAGAAGCCGAGCGTCGAACGAGGCCCGAACGCGATGATCGCGATCAGGCAGCCGAAGCCGACGACGACAGTGGGCGTCCGCCATCCTACCGATTGAGGATGTTTGATTTGAGAGCTGGCGCTCTCGCTATGGCTCGTCATGAATGCCCCGGCGGCAAGAACGAACTTGAAAAGCGCGGCCAAAAGGCCGCGCAAGAGCGCAGACCATAAATCCTCAGCTTGGCTGGCCCAACCGAAACTTACGAATAACGCCGAGGCCGCGTGCGCATGGCTGCCCCCCGCTGGCACTGTGGCGCGGAAGCTGTTATCCAGGAAATATCAAGTCTAACCAATGACCTACGATGCCGACCGCCGCCCCCGAAGTTCGGACCGAACCGATGTCGCTTCTGCGCTCTGACGCCTTTTTATCGCCGCTCGAGATCGAAGATGCGGTGACCCGCACGCTCAAGGAGGATCTCGGACGCGCCGGCGACATCACGTCGATCGCGACGGTGCCGGAGGACGCGCCCGGCCGCGCCATGGTTGTCGCTCGCAAGGCCGGAGTCGTCTCCGGCCTGCCGCTCGTCGCGGAAGCGTTCCGCCGCCTGTCCCCCGAGATCAAGATCGAGACCCATGCCGTGCGCGACGGTGCGGCCATCAAGGCCGGCACCAAGCTGATGACGATCGCCGGCAACGCCCGCGCGATCCTCAGCGCGGAGCGCACCGCACTCAACTTCATCGGCCATTTGTCCGGTATCGCGACCGCGACGGCAGAGTTCGTGCAGCGCATCGCGCACACCAAGGCGCGCGTCATCTGCACCCGCAAGACGACGCCCGGCCTGCGGGCGCTTGAGAAATACGCGGTGCGATGCGGCGGCGGCTTCAATCACCGCTTCGGCCTCGACGACGCCATGCTGATCAAGGACAACCACATCGCGGTCGCGGGCGGTATTCGCGCCGTTTTGACCCGCGCCCGGCAATGCGCCGGTCATCTGGTCAAGATCGAGATCGAAGTCGATTCCTTGGGTCAACTCGAAGAGGTGCTCGCCGTCGGGCTTGCCGATGTCGTGCTGATCGATAACTTCGATCTCGAATCGATGCGCAAGGCCGTGACGATGGTGGCGGGCCGTCTCGTCATCGAAGCGTCGGGCGGCATCACGCTCGACAGCGCCGCCAAGATCGCCGAGACCGGAGTCGATTATCTGTCCTCCGGCGCGTTGACCCACTCGGTCCAGAATCTCGATATCGGTCTCGATATCGAGATGTGAGTCCGCCCTAAAGCTTTGCCGTCGACTCGACCCTGGCGATGGGCGGCCGCGAGATTGTCCCGGTCGTATCGGGCGTCGTCGCTGCCGTGTCCGGAGAAGCGGCGACAGCGTCGGGTGTTTGTGTTGCAGTGTCCGAGGACGACGCCGCGACATCGGAGGCCTTCTTCGCGGCTTCCGGCAACGGCGGAGCGCTCTCGGCGCTTTTTGCTGCAGCGGCCGGCGCGTCGGCGGGCAAATCCGCCCTGCTCGTGTTCACGCTCGCGGCTTTGCCCCAGACCGGCTCATCGTCGCCGTCGCCCCACGCCCGCGGCCGATAGAACGTGTGGACTCCAAGCTTGTACAGTCTCGTCATCTCATGCACCCAGCTCGGGTGCACCCAATAGGCGTGGTAGTGGGTGGCGTGACCGACTTGGGTCAGCCAGATCTTGCCGTCGAGCATGTCCTTGGCGATGCGCTTGGCCTGCTCCCACATATCGGGCTCGTCGATCCGATTGAGGTTGCGGCCTTCGCAGGCGAAGGTGAACTGGCAGGCAAGGTGCCGGTTGGCGTTCTGATAAACCACGCCGCAGACGTCGTTCGGATAGTAGCCCGAGAACACGCGGTTCATCACGACCTGCGCGACGGCTTCCTGTCCTTTGAGCGGCTCACCGCGCGCTTCGAAATAGACCGCATCGGCGAGACACTTTTCCGCCTTCACGCGCGACCTGCCTTCCAGACTGAGGCGGTCGGCGGGGCTTTCCAACAGCGCAGGATCGCCCTTGTTGGCGACGGTCTCGCCGCCGACACCGGAATCGATAGGCGCACGCTCGAGCGCCGACAGCTTGATGTCAGGATCGACCGACGGCGACACCAGGATCGGCTCCGCGCCCGGAGCCCATTGTTCGAGGCCGCGCGGCGAGCCCATGGCACCTTCGCCGAAATAGATTTGATCGCCGCGGTTCGCGGCATCGTTTTCAAGGAAAGAAAGCGAAGCGAGTGAAGAAGACGCATCGTTGATGTTTTCGCCTTCGCCGGCTGCGGGCAGCGCCGGCGGCTTGTCGGCCAACGCAACGTCGTTCCCGACAGCCGCGCCACGCGCATTCGCGGGCTCACGCAACGCCGAACGCATCTGAACAGGATTGGCCGCCTCGGCCACGCGCGGCGCCGCCGGCGACGAGGCCGTCGAGGCGTCGTTGCCGAGGTCCGCCTGCACGATCGGCACCGCGACATCGTCGGCATTCGTGCCGTCGATCGGCAGCGCAGGTGCGAGCGGCGCCGGTTGCACGGGAACGACCGCTGTCGGCACGGGTTGCGCGGGAACGACGGCGGGCGCCGCATCGATCGGCTGGACCTGCGGCAATGTTTCCGGCTCGCCGGCAGGCGGCGGCGAAACGGCCGGAGGCAGACGATCACCTTTATGCGAACGATTGACGGTTGGATATTGGATCCGTGCCGCGGAGGTCGCCCTCAGCGGCTGATCGAGCGGCCTGACGGTGGCATCGAGAGAGCCCGGATCGAAACTGACTTTCTCGTAGCCGACCGGCTCCGGCATCGCCGTCCCGATCGGACGTGAGAAGCTGATTTTCGCCGCGTGAATGGCGCTGAAGGGCGACGCGAGCCAGCGATCAATGACGTTTTCGGAAATGCGGTGTTGTCGAACAAAAAAGGCCGCGAGATCCTGGTATCCGATCGACGTCGGCATCAACGCGGCACAAAACGCACTGAGCCAGAAGGGCGCAGAATAGCAAGCACCCATCGTCCGGGCACGCAACGCAACCATTCCCCTTACCCCAAACACCCACGCAACGCTTACGCGGCCGATCAAACATTTCCGCAGTGGCGCAAATGCGACAGTTCGATCTATTCTCGGGTTAACCTTGCGAACGCGTTAATAGCGAGCCGCACGATCGCCTCGCTGCGTCACGTTCGCGGCAATGTTCCATCCTGGGTCTACGGCGAAATGCCCGTAATGCGCGGCTCGCGCGATGGGTTGCCAATCATTAACCAAAAGGCAATTCGGCGCCCGGATACTGCGTTCCGCCGCACCGGACGCGTATCAAAATGCCCGAAATCGCATCGTTTTATTTGCCGGACTGGCCGTCCGCCGGTCTCGCCATCGCGCTGCTGCTTTTGATCGGATGCGCCGTCATGATGCGACGCATGCACTTGCGCATCCATCATCTGGACGACGCGCTCAATTACATGTCGCAGGGTTTGTGCATGTTCAATGCGTCGGGCCGCATTGTTGTTCGCAATCAGCAATATCTGCGCATGTACAAGCTTTCACCCGAGGTGGTGAGGCCGGGTTGCACGCTGCGCAAGCTCATCGAACATCGCAAGGAGACCGGCCTCTTTACCGGCGATCCCGAGCAGTACTGCCGAGAGATCATGGAAAGCATCGCGGCCGGCAAGAACTCGCGCTGGATGATCGGCGCCAGCGACGGCCGCATCGTCCACGCCATCAATCAGCCGACGCCGAGCGGCGGTTGGGTATCGACCCATGAGGACGTCACGGAACAACGGCAGCTGCAGAAGCAGCGCGACGACATGGCCGAGCAGCAAAGACGCCGCGGCGCAATCGATGCCGTGATTCTCGCCTTCCGCAGTCAAATCGAAGAAGCGCTCAAGACCTTTGGCAATAGCGCTCAAGCCATGAAATCGACCGCGGTGACGCTGTCGACCGCCTCCAACCACACCTCGCAGCGCGCCGAAAGCGCGGTCGAGGCGTCAAGTGATGCTTCCGAAGGAGTGAAGACGGCGGCCTTTGCCGCCGATGAGCTGTCGAACTCCATCGCCGAAATCGCCCGTCAGGTCGAGCAGACTCATTCCGTGGTGCGCATAGCCGTCGAGGAAGCGCAATCCACCGATGGCGAAATGGCGGCGCTCAGCGATTCCGCCCAGAAAATCGGCGACATCGTCAAACTCATCCAGACCATTGCCGGACAGACAAATCTGCTTGCGCTCAATGCCACGATCGAGGCGGCGCGCGCCGGCGAATCCGGCCGCGGCTTCGCCGTGGTCGCCTCCGAGGTCAAATCGCTCGCCGTGCAGACCGCCAAGGCCACCGAAGCAATCGTCGGACAAATCCTCGCCGTGCAGAACTCGACATCGAGCGCGGTCGAATCGATACATCGCATCACGCAGCGTATGCAGGAAATCCAGCACTACACGTCCGCGGTTGCAGCCTCGATCGAAGAGCAGCACGCGGCAACCAGCCACATCTCGCAGAACGTCGCGAGCGCCGCGCAGGCGTCACAGACCGTCGCGACCGTGCTCGGCGACGTCGCCGGCGCCGCCATGCAGACACGAGTGTCCGCGCAGACCGTGCTCGACACGTCGCACTCGGTCGAAGCCGCCGTCAGAGAATTGCGCAAGCAGGTTGAGGCATTTCTCACCGGCGTCGCCGCTTGAAATCTTGCCGGAAATTTCCCTCTCCCCTTACGGGAGACCGAGCGGCGGCGCCGCGAGGCGGGTGAGGGGTCTCTCGCGCGCCATGCATGCGTCCTACGCCTCTCCGGCGGAGCGTTTGCCGAGCGCCGCCTGGGCGGCAGCGAGGCGGGCAATCGGCACGCGGAACGGCGAGCAGGACACGTAGTCCAAGCCAACGTCATCGCAGAAAGCGACCGAGGCGGGATCGCCGCCGTGCTCGCCGCAAATGCCGAGCTTGAGTTTTGGCCGCACCTTGCGGCCACGCTCGGTCGCAATGCGGATCAGTTCGCCGACGCCCTCCTGGTCGATCGACACGAACGGATCGGCGGCCAAAATGCCTTTCGACGTGTAGATGCCCAAGAAGCTTGCCGCGTCGTCGCGGCTGATACCGAACGCGGTCTGCGTGAGGTCGTTGGTGCCGAACGAGAAGAATTCGGCGGACTCGGCGATCTCGCCGGCTTTCAGCGCCGCGCGCGGCAGCTCGATCATCGTGCCGACCTGATATTTGATCTTGGTGCCGGTTTCCGACACGACGGTCTCGGCCATGGCGTCGATCCGGGCCTTGACCAGATCGAGTTCGGCCCTGCCGGCGATCAACGGCACCATGATTTCCGGCGCGACCTGAACTCCGTTCGACCGGCTGGCCTCGGCAGCGGCCTCGAAGATGGCGCGAGCCTGCATCTCGGCGATTTCCGGATAGGCGATCGCCAGCCGGCAGCCACGGAAGCCGAGCATCGGGTTGAACTCGTGCAGTTCGCGCGCACGGTCGGCTAATCTTTTTGGATCGGCGCCCATGGCTTGCGCCACCTCGGCGATTTCCTCCTCGGTGTGCGGCAGAAACTCGTGCAGCGGCGGATCAAGCAGGCGGATCGTGACCGGCAGGCGGCCCATGATCTTGAACAGTTCGGCGAAATCCGCCCGCTGCATCGGCAGCAGCTTGGCGAGCGCAGCACGGCGCGTCTTCTCGTCTTCGGCCAAAATCATCTCGCGCACGGCGCGGATGCGATCCTCTTCGAAGAACATGTGCTCGGTGCGGCACAGACCGATGCCCTCGGCGCCGAACTTGATCGCGGCGCGCGCATCGGCAGGCGTGTCCGCATTCGCGCGCACCTTGAGCCGGCGCGCTTTGTCGGCCCATTCCATCAGCGTCGCGAACTCGCCGGCGAGCGCCGGCTCGAGCATCGGCACTTTGCCGGCGAGCACTTGGCCGGTCGAGCCGTCGATGGTCAGAACATCTCCCTTCTTCAAGGTCGTGCCGCCGGCCGTCACCGTCTGCGCGCGGTAATCGACGCGCAGGGCGCCGGCGCCGGAGACGCAGGGCTTGCCCATGCCGCGGGCAACGACGGCCGCGTGCGAGGTCATGCCGCCGCGTGTCGTCAAAATTCCTTCGGCGGCGTGCATGCCGTGGATGTCTTCCGGCGAGGTTTCCATCCGCACCAGGATCACTTTGCGGCCCTGGCTCTTGAGCGTTCGGCGTCTTCGGACGAGAACACGATCTCGCCCGACGCGGCTCCGGGCGACGCCGGCAATCCGGTGGCGATCACCTTGCGCTCGGCATTGGGATCGATGGTCGGATGCAGAAGCTGGTCGAGCGCCGCCGGATCGATGCGCGACACCGCCTCGTCCTTGCTGATCAATTTCTCCTGCGCAAGTTCGACGGCGATGCGCAACGCTGCCTGCGCCGTGCGCTTGCCGTTGCGCGTCTGCAGCATCCACAGCGTGCCCTGCTCGACCGTGAATTCCATATCCTGCATGTCGCGGTAATGCTTTTCGAGCACGGCATAGATGCGTTTGAGCTCGGCAAACGCGTCCGGCATCGCCGCTTCCATCGACGGCTTGTCGGAGCCGGAGTCCTTGCGCGCTTGTTCGGTGATCTCCTGCGGCGTGCGGATGCCGGCGACCACGTCCTCGCCCTGCGCGTTGATGAGGAATTCGCCGTAAAGCTTCCTCTCGCCGGTCGAAGGATTGCGGGTGAAGGCGACGCCGGTCGCCGACGTCTCGCCCATGTTGCCGAACACCATGGCCTGCACGTTGACGGCCGTGCCCCAGCTTTCCGGAATGGCATGCAGCCGGCGATAGGTGATGGCGCGCTGGTTCATCCACGAACCGAATACGGCGCCGATCGCGCCCCACAATTGCGCGTGGGGGTCCTGCGGAAACGGCTTGCCGGTTTCCTCCTCGACGCGCTCCTTGTAGCGGTCGATGATCTGGTCCCAGTCGTCGGCGTCGAGATCGGTGTCGAGCGTGTAGGCGTTGCGGTCCTTGTGATCGTCGAGGATTTCCTCGAAGTGATGATGCTCGATGCCGAGCACCACGTTCGAATACATGGTGATGAAGCGCCGGTAGCTGTCCGTGGCAAAGCGCCGGTCGCCCGACTTCTCCGCAAGCGCCCTCACGGTCACGTCGTTGAGGCCGAGATTGAGCACCGTATCCATCATGCCCGGCATCGACGCGCGCGCCCCTGAACGCACCGACACGAGGAGCGGGTTTTCGGCATCGCCGAATTTCTTATCGGTGATGCGGCCGACATCGGCGAGCGCCGCTTCGACCTGCGCCTTCAATTCCTTCGGATAGGTTTTGTCGTGGTCGTAAAAGTACGTGCACACCTCGGTGGTGATGGTGAAGCCGGGCGGCACCGGCAGGCCGAGCTGCGCCATCTCGGCGAGCCCCGCGCCCTTGCCGCCGAGAAGATTGCGCATGCCGGCGCGGCCCTGCGCCTTGCCGCCGCCGAAGGCGTAGACCCATTTGCCTTTGGCCGGCGTCTTGGCTGGCATCTTGGCCGGCGCGGATTTGGGCGCAGACTTGGAAGTTGGCTTGGACACGACCTTGGTTTTGGACGCGACCTTGGCTTTGGATTTTGCCGGGCGGGATTTTCCGCGGCCCCGCGCGCTCGCGGCGCGGACCGGGGATTTCTTCACAGGCTGACGGGACGTTTTCGAGCGCGTTTTGGCCATTGGATCTTACGTTCGATGCAGCTTTCGTTCGATCAATCCCAGCCTCATGCCGGCACCCGGGGAAACGCCATGCTGAGATTTTGGTTCAAGGCTGGCGGATGAGACGGTCGATGGCATTGATCCCTATCAAATATCTAGCGGATGAAATGATAGATGCCATTGAGCCCGACCAATCCGACGAAAATGAGATAGATCGCGACGATATAGTTCAGCAGCCGCGGCATGATCAAAATCAGAATTCCGGCGATGAGGGCGACCAGCGGCGTCATGTGGGCAGCGGTGATGACCATGGGTTTTCCTGAAGGTTGGAAAGAGCAAATGGCGGACTGCAACGTCAGGGATGAGACGCCGGCATGACAACAACGCGCGACGGCGCGGTTGGTTCTAGCACGTTCCGGGATATTGCAAACGGTTGAGTAACGCCAACGACGTTAAATCTTGACTGTCATGCCCCGCGAAGGCGGGGCATCCAGTAGCCACAAGCAGCACAAAAAAACGAGAGGCTTCGCGATTACTGGATCATCCGCCTGCGCGGATGATGACAGCGCATACATCTGGGCTTGACGTCGCTCGCTCAGCACATTGACCGTCACCCCACAGACGAACTTGCGCTGCTGCACAGCGCCCATGAGGTTCACCCTTCGATCTTGGAGAAATCCGCCACGGAACGCGTGGCGGCGCGGATTTCGTTGAGCAGCTTGAGGCGATTCTCGCGCAGCGCCTTGTCGTCGACGTTGACCGTCACCTTATCGAAGAAAGCGTCGACATGCGGCCGCAGCTTCGCCATCGCGCGCATGGCTCCCTCGAATTCCTCGGACGCCACGGCGCGCTCGGCATCGGCCTTGGCAACATCGATCGCCTGCGCCAGCGCCTTTTCTTCGGGCAATTCGTAACGCTCTGGCTCGGGCGCACCGGTGTATTCGCGGCCGTCTTTCTTCTCCTCGATCCGGATGATGTTCGTCGCGCGCTTGAAGCCGGCGAGGAGATTTTTTCCGTCCTCGGTATCGAGAAATTTCCCTAAGCGCTTCAACTCGGCGAACGATGAGGAGAAGATCGTCCTGACCTTCGAGCGCAAACACGGCGTCCACGAGATCGTGCCGCGCGCCTTGCTCGCGAAGCTGGACTTTGAGGCGATCGGCGAAGAAGGACAGAAGCTCAGGAATAATGGTGTGCACGCCGCGAATTTCCCGCAAGTACCGAGAGCGGCTTTGATGCCTTTCTAATTCCTCCTGTAAGTCCGAGCTGATCCGCTCCCTAAGACTTTCCTCGGAGAAAAGTTCCTTGTCATCAATGATAGTATCTATGTCGTCAGCAAAGAAAGACTCGCATTCAATAGATCGAGGGATGCGAGGCATTCTCTCAATAATTGCTGAGATTTCTTTGAAATCCACCGGTTTGCGCTCAACCTTCGGTGGTCGAGCCTGCCATTTGGGCAAACGTCAACCTGTATGCAGACCTGAACTCCTGTGGAAGAGATATCCGAATCCTGCTATCGACAATCGTGCGTATCACCCCTAGCGCCGCACGCCGTAGCGCATAGGGGTCCTTGCTCCCCGTCGGTTTCTCGTCGATAGCCCAAAAACCGACCAGCGTATCGATCTTATCGGCGAGCGCGACGGCGACCGACACCGGATCGGCCGGCACGAGATCGTCCGGGCCTTTCGGCTTGTAGTGATCTTCGCAAGCATGGGCGACGGCTTCGTCCTCGCCCTGCTCCTCGGCGTAGTATTTGCCCATCAGCCCTTGCAGCTCGGGAAACTCGCCGACCACTTCGGTGAGCAAATCCGCCTTGCAGAGCCGCGCCGCGCGCTTGGCCTTCTCCACATCGGCGCCGACCAGCGGCGCAAGCTCGGCAGCAAGACGCTCGATGCGCTCGATTCGCTCGGCCTGGGTGCCGAGCTTCTCGTGAAAGATGATGTGCTCGAACTTCGGCAGGCGATCTTCGAGCCGTGTCTTCAGATCAGTCTCATAGAAGAACTTCGCATCCGACAGCCGCGCGCGGATGACGCGCTCGTTGCCGGCGACGATGGCCTTGCCGCCGTCCTCCGCCTCGATGTTCGAGACGAGGATGAACCTGTTGACCAGCTTAGCGTGCGCCGCGTCACGCAGCACAAAACATTTCTGGTTGTTGCGGATGGTAGCGCGGATGACTTCTTCCGGAATGCGCAGAAATGTCTCGTCGAACGATCCCATCAGCACCACCGGCCATTCGACCAGACCTGAGACCTCGGCCAACAGGCCCTCGTCCTCGACCAGTTCGTAGCCTTGCGCGAAGGCAAGCTGCTTTGCTTCGGTGAGGATGATGTTGCGGCGGCGCTCGGCATCGAGCACGACCTTGGCCTTGTCGAGCTTTTGCGCGTAATCGTCGAGACGGCGCACCGTGAACGGCGCAGGGCTGAGAAAGCGATGGCCGCGCGTCTCGTTGCCGGCCGCGATGCCGTCGACCGAGAAGCGCACGACATCCGGCTCTTCGGTCTCGGGCCCGAACGTGGCGACGATCGAATGCAGCGGCCGCACCCAGTTGAGCGCGCCCGGCTCCTTCGACTCCTCGCCCCAGCGCATCGATTTCGGCCAGGGAAAGCCCTTGATCACCGCGGGCAGAATTTCGCCGATGACGTCGATCGCGGCGCGGCCCGGCTTCTCGATGACCGCGACGTAGAAATCGCCCTTCTTGTCGGGCTGCACTTTCGCTTCGCCGATCGACTTCAAGCCCGCGGCCTTCAGGAATCCGGCGATGGCGTTCTCCGGCGCACCGACGCGCGGGCCTTTCTTCTCCTCGCGCACGTCGGGCTGGCGCACCGGCACGCCGTGCACGGCGAGCGCAAGACGCCGCGGCGTCACGAACGCCTTGGCGCCTTCGTAGACGAGCCCCGCATCGACTAGCCGGTCGGTGACGAGCTTGCGCAAATCCTCCGCCGCCCGCGCCTGCATGCGCGCCGGTATCTCTTCAGAGAAAAGTTCGAGCAGAAGATCAGGCATCTGTCACAGCGCTAATTTCCCCTCCCCCCGCTTGCGGTGGGGAGGGGTCAGGGGTGGGGGGCGTCGGCGTATTTGTCAGCGCGTCGTAGATCACACTCAGCACGCCGTCGATATTTTCTCGCACGTCGTTGTTCCAAAATCGCAGCACGCGGTAGCCGTGTTGTTTCAGATAAGCATCACGCTTCGAGTCGTGTCTGGCTTGCGCGCCGTCACCGTGGTGCCCACCATCGAGCTCGACAATGAGGCGTTTAGCGTGATCGGCAAAGTCGGCAAAGTAAGGTCCGATCGTGGCCTGACGCCGAAAGTGGGAACCCGCTGCACCAAGTTCACGGAGTCGCCACCACAATTTTCGCTCTGCCACGGTCATATCGCGCCTGAGCTGCCGCGCGCGGGGTATGCGCTTGTCCTTTGGCCGAGCCGAACGCATCAAACAATCCCCCCACCCCCGACCCCTCCCCACCGCAAGCGAGGGGAGGGGAGCACCAGCACGAGCGAACATCCTCTCCGCATGGAGGTAAAAGAGACGTCGGACTAGAGCTTCTTGTGGCTCCCATCGCACATCGGCTTATTCGCGGAGCGCTTGCAGGCGCAAAACCACGCCTCCTCGGACGCCGCCGCCTTGTACTCGACCGGCGTAAAACCAGTGCCCTTGTGCGAGCCGTCGCAGAACGGCTGCGCCTTGGAACGCCCGCAGGCGCACCACCAGTAACTCTTGCCGGCTTCGACATTGACCGGGATCGGCCGCTTGCCGCCGATTTCAGGCATATCGCTCATAGACTCTTCCCTCCGCCTTGCGTTGCGAGCCACGCCTCGCCGCACGCCTTGGCGAGTTCGCGCACCCTCAAAATGTAGCTCTGCCGTTCCGTCACCGAGATCACGCCGCGCGCGTCGAGCAGATTGAACACATGACTGGCCTTGATGCATTGGTCGTAGGCCGGCAGCGCCATGAGGTGCCGGCCGCGATTGCTGCGCGGCTCGTCCGCGTTCTCGCCGTCGCCCTGCCAGCCGGCTTCGAGGTACTTCTTGCAGGCAGATTCGGCCATACGGAATTGCTCGAACAGCATGTCGGTGTCGGCGTACTCGAAATTGTGCCGCGAATATTCCTGCTCGGCCTGCAGAAACACGTCGCCGTAGCTGACCCGCCGCGCGCCGTCGCGGCCGTTGAAATTCAGATCGAAGACATTCTCGACGCCCTGCACGTACATCGCCAGCCGCTCGAGCCCGTAGGTCAGTTCGCCCGCCACCGGCGCGCACTCGAAGCCCGCGACCTGCTGGAAATAGGTGAACTGAGAAACCTCCATGCCGTCGCACCAGCATTCCCAGCCGAGCCCCCAGGCGCCGAGCGTCGGGCTCTCCCAGTCGTCCTCGACGAAGCGGATGTCGTGGATTTTCGGATCGATGCCGATCGCGTAGAGCGATTTCAGATAGAGGTCCTGCAGATCGTCCGGCGATGGTTTCAGGATCACCTGGAGCTGATAATAATGCTGCAGCCGGTTGGGATTTTCGCCGTAGCGGCCGTCCTTGGGCCGGCGCGAGGGCTGCACGTAGGCGGCGTTCCACGGCTTCGGCCCGAGCGCGCGCAAGGTGGTCGCCGGATGAAAGGTGCCGGCGCCGACCTCCATATCGTATGGCTGCAAAATGACGCAGCCCCAGTCCGCCCAATAGCGCTGCAATGCCAGGATGAGCCCCTGGAACGAGCGTTCCGGACGCATGTGCGGCGGCAAATCCTCTTTCATGGCACGTTGTTGGTGGAACGTTCGCCGCAGGTCAAGCCTTGCGCCGTGGGCGGCCGGGCAATGATGGTTCGCCCGGCACTTGCTATGCTAGAAGCAGGGCAATTCCGAGGGGACACAAAGGGAGGAAACGGTGCGGATCATTTGCGGCGTGCTCGCTGGAGCATGCGTGGCGTTGTCATTGGCGGCTGCGCCGATAGCACGCGCACAGGGTTTTCCCAATCGGCCGATCCACGTGATCGTCGCCTTTCCGCCCGGAGGCCCAACCGACTTTGTGGGACGGGTGGTGGCCGAGAAGATGAAGGCGGTGCTCGGCCAGTCCGTCATCATCGATAACAAGCCCGGCGCCAACGGCACGCTGGGCGGCGAGTTCGTCGCCAAGTCCGATCCCGACGGCTACACGCTGTTTCTGACGACGGCCGGGGCGGTGACGGTGTCGCCGCATATCATGAGCGACATCCATTACGATTCGTTGCGCGATTTCGTGCCGGTCGCCCTGGTCACCAAGGTCACCGAGGTGCTGGTGGTCACGCCGAAGCTTGGCATCAAGACAGTCAAGGACCTCGTTGCGCTCGCCAAGGCGAAGCCCGGCACAATCCCCTTTGCGTCGACCGGCATCGGCTCACCGCCGCATCTGGCGCAGGAACTGCTCGATGCCTCCGCGGGCGTGACATTTCTCCATGTGCCGTATCGGGGCGCGGCTCCGGCGCTGACCGATCTGCTCGCCGGGCAGGTTCAAGTGCTCGCCGCCGACATACCGGTGCTGATCGCGCAAATCCGCGCCGGTAATTTGGTCCCGATCGGCGCAGCAGCGGACAAGCGCGACACGATTTTGCCGGACGTGCCGACGCTCGCCGAGCAAGGCTATCCCAACACCGATGCATCGAATTGGTACGGCCTGCTCGCCCCGGCGAAGACCCCCGCGGCAGTGATTGCCAAGCTCAATGAAGCCGTCAACGCCGCGCTCAATGATCCGCCAACCCGCGACAAGCTTGTCCAGTCCGGCGCAACGCCGGCCGGCGGCACGCCGGAGAGCTTCGGCACGTTCATGAAGGCCGAATACGATAAATGGGGCCGCGTGGTCCGCGAGCGCGGTATCAAGGACACTAAGTAGCAGGACGGACACCTGTTCGCCCGTCATTCCGGGGCCGAGCGAAGCTCGGAACCCGGAATCCATAACCCCGGCCACTGTGACTATGGATTCCGGACTCGCCGCTACGCGGCGATCCGGAATGACAATGTCGGAAAAATCTATCCCGGACGGTATTCGCCGGTGGCGGGATCGCGCTTGAGTTTCGGCATCGCCTCGCGACTGGCAGGTTCGACGGAGGCTTCGGCGCGAACGCTGTCGAGCTCGGCGTTCACGCGTTTCACCTCTTTGATGCACCAGCGCACCAGCGCTGCCGCTCCGACAACTCCAACCGCGAAGGCGAACAAAGGAGGCATCCTCAAACTCCTAACCCGCTGACAAGCCTTCCCTGGGGCACAAGCGTTTCAGATCAAGTCGATCGGCGCTCTCGCTGTTTGCCCGAGCATGATCATCGGAAACCACTGTGACCCACTTATCATGCTCTAAAGCCCATACCGCGCCCACAGCGCACGTGCCTCGAGCGCCGAGATCATATCCTCGGCGAGTCCCGACTGCATGAGCGAATTGCCGCCAACGCCCCACAAACGCCGTCCTAAAAACCCGCGTTCAGCAGTCACCAGGGGCGTAACGACTTTCTCGCCGAAGCGTTCACGCAACATGCCGCGCAAATCGCCGATGGCGTCCACAAGGCCGAGCGCGAGCGCTCGCCGACCGGTCCAATATTCGCCGGAAAACAAGTCGTTTTCTGGGCCAGTGAGCTTGCCGCCGCGCCGCGACTTCACCAGTGCGATGAAATCGTCGTGGATTTCCCGCTGCAGCTTTTTCAGCCGTTCCACGTCGGCGGCATTCTCCGGCAGAAACGGATCGAGCGCGGCCTTGTGGTCGCCCGACGTGTAGAGCCGCCGTTCGATGCCGATTTTGGCGATCAGCTTGTCGAAGCCGAAGGAACCGCCGACAACACCGATCGAGCCGACGATCGAATGCGGATCGGCGATGATTTCGTCCGCTGCGCACGCGATCATGTAGCCGCCCGAGGCCGCAGCGTCCTCGACGAAGGCGATGACGCGGCGTTTCTTCTCCTCCGCCAGCTCGCGGATGCGGCGGAAGATGAGGTGCGATTGCACCGGCGACCCGCCGGGCGAATTGATGGCGAGCGCGACTGCCGGCGCGTTACGAACCGCAAAGACGCGATCGAGCGTGCGCGCGATGCCGGTCAGAGTCAGGCCCGGACGCAGCGGCGTCGAGAAACCGATAATGCCGGTCAGCCGGACCACCGGCACCACCGGCCGGTCGCCGCGAAATCGCTGCGGAACGAGCGGCCGCAACGGTGCAAGCGCACGCCTGCACAAGTCTCCAATCCGTTGGCTCGATGAAGGCTCTGTCATGCAATGCAAATAGGATGCTCGCGGCGGACGCTCAAGTAACCGTTTGTTCACCTTTTGGAACGTTTCTTGCTTCGAATGCGAGTGCCGATTTGTGTGGCGAGGTGTGGACGCAATGAAAATCTACATGCTCTTGGCTCTGATCGGCACGATTGCCGGATTTTCCCATTTTCCCGTTCGTCGCGATCCAAAACCAGCCCGAGCCGCGCCGCCCGATTCGACACCGGCGTGATGCTTAAGCGCTGAGCAGCGGCGCGTTCAATTCTCGGTCCAATGCAGGACCGCGCCCGCGCGCAGCACCGCTTCGGCTTCGGCGCTCGGGTTTCCATCGGCATCGGCGAGCACAAAACCGGGCCGCAGCGAAAGCGGCGCTCGGCTTGCTTTGACGGCGCGCACGAGCACGCGAATGGCCGGCAGGCCTGGTTTCGGGTGGATCGGCAGCACGACAATCGCACCGAAACCATCGCCAAGCGCTGAAAGCACATCGCCGAGGCCGTCGGCGCGCCAAATCAGCGTGAGCACGCCATCCGGCCGCAACAGCCGCGCTGCCGTGCGGACCCAGACACGTAGCGTTTCTGCCCCGGCAACATGCGCGACGCGGCGCCCGCGATCCGGCGAGGGATTTTGCCCGGCATTGAAGGGCGGGTTCATCAGCACACGATCAACTGAATTCGGCACAAGCCCGGCGTCTGCGAAAGCAGCGGCAGGCGCTTCGATGTCGAGACAAACCGCACGCACCCGTTCGGCGAGCCCGTTGCGCACGGCGTTCTGCCTGGCAAGCTTTGTCAACTCCGGATCGATCTCGACCAGCGTCACCGCAACACCATCGATTCGGCGCGCCAATGCCAAACCGGCGGCACCGACACCGGCACCGAGATCGACGGCGCGCTCACCAGGCTCCGCGGCCGTCGCTGCCGCGAGCAGGATCGCATCGTGACCGACACGGTGGCCGCGCAGCGGCTGTCGCAGGATGAGCCGGCCGCCGAGGACGGCGTCCTCGCTCACCCCGCCGATTTCAGCGGGCATCGGGGCGCAGCTCGTTGGCGAAGCCTGCTTCCGAAAGAAGCCGTCGCGCGGCGGCAAATTCGTCATCGCCGACCAGGATGCGGCGCGGGAAGATGCCGATCGAACCTTCAAGAACGCTCATGTTTTGATCGACCACCATATGGTCGATATGCGCACCTTTCAGCAACGCCTCGATCGCCGAGATCAGCACGGCATCGTTGGTGCGAACGAGTTCGCGCATGCTCAGCTCCGGCGCCGCTCTTCGCCCGGCGCGCGCAGCGCCAGATAGGCAATAAGCTTGGCCTCGCGGCGGCCGCGCGTGACGGTATCGAGAATCAATCCAACGGCGATTGAAAGAAAGCCGAGCAACATCAATCCGGTCGACAGCACCGCCGTCGGCAGACGCGGCACCAGACCTTGCTGGACGTAGGTGACGACGATCGGAAGGGCTAATCCGATCGACATGATGACCAGCGCAGTACCGAAAGCTCCGAAGAACGGCAGCGGCCGCTCCGCACGATAGAGCTTCAGGACAGTTCGGAGGATGCGAAAACCGTCTTGCCACGTGCTCAGCTTTGACGTCGAGCCGCTCGGCCGTGAATAGTAGGGCGTCGCCACCTCGCCGACCGGTAATTCCAGTTCGAGCGCGTGAACCGTCAGCTCCGTCTCGATCTCGAAACCGCCGGACAAAATCGGAAACGACTTCACGAAGCGCCGAGAGAATACCCGATAACCCGAAAGGATATCGGTGAAGGCGTGCCCGAAGATATGCGTGACGATGCCGGTCAACAGCCAGTTACCGGTGCGATGACCGGGGCGATACGCCGCCTGCTCCCGATCGACGCGGGTGGCCACCACCATATCGAGACGATCCTCGACGAGCTTGGCGATCATCGCCGGCGCGCTCGGCGCATCGTAGGTCGCATCGCCGTCAACGAGCACGTACGCATCCGCTTCGACGTCGTTGAACATGCGCCGGACCACGTAGCCTTTGCCTTGATGAGTTCTCGCGGCGGACGATCGCTCCCGCCTGCTTTGCGACTTCGGCCGTGTTGTCGGTCGAGTTGTTGTCGTAGACGTAAATGGTCGCGTCGGGCACCGCCGCGCGAAAGTCCGCCACAACCTTGGCGATTGCGCGGTCTTCATTGTAGCACGGCACCAGAATGGCCACGTCAAGGCGGCCTCCCGTCATGCTCAGGACAGAACTCTGCTCGCTTGACATTGCCCCTCTCGGCCGCCACCTCGAAGATAGGCTGGCGGCTTGCGGACGCCAGCGCATGATCTTGCCCACGCGCCGGCGCACTTGCCGCTTCACCATAGCGTTTCTATGCTCACACGTCCTTAACGGAGAAAATGGCGTGGCCGTCGTCGTTCCCTTCGAAAGTCCGGGCGGGCCTTCGATCGATCCGCTGGTGGATCTGGTGGCCTCCGACATGGAGCGTGTCAACGCGGCGATCCTCGCGCGGACCGGCTCCGAGGTGACGATGATCCCGGAGGTCGCGAACCATCTCATCAATTCCGGCGGCAAGCGGCTGCGACCGATCCTGACGATCGCACTGGCGCAACTCACCGGCTATGTGGGCGACGGCCACGTCAAGCTCGCAGCGGCGGTCGAGTTCATGCACACCGCAACACTGCTGCATGACGATGTGGTCGATGAGAGCGAGCTGCGGCGCGGACGGCTTGCCGCGCGCATGTTGTGGGGCAACGAGGCAAGCGTTCTGGTCGGAGATTTCCTGCTCGGCCAGGCGTTCAAGATGATGGTCGAGGTCGGCAATCTCAAAGCGCTCGACATTCTCTCCTCCGCTGCCGCCGTGATCGCCGAAGGCGAAGTCATGCAACTGGCCGCCGCCAAGAACACGGCAACCACCGAAGACGAATACATCGCCGTGATCCGTGCCAAGACTGCGGAGCTGTTCGCGGCGGCTTGCGAAGTCGGGCCGGTGATTGCCACCCGGCAACGCGCCGAACAGGCCGCCTGCCGGTCGTTCGGAATGAACCTCGGCATCACGTTTCAACTCGTCGACGACGTGCTGGATTACGGCGGCGCCGCAGCCAAGCTCGGCAAGAACGTCGGCGACGATTTCCGCGAAGGCAAAATCACGCTGCCGGTGGTGCTCGCCTTCCGCCGCGGCAGCGACGCCGAGCGCGAATTCTGGCGGCGGACGCTCGAGCGCGGCGAGGCCAACGATGCCGACCTCGAACACGCCACCGGCCTCATGACCAAGCATCGCGCGCTCGAGGACACCATCGGCCGCGCCCACCATTACGGCGCCATCGCCCGCGACGCGCTGGCCTTGTTTCCCGATTCAAAAATGAAAGCGGCGCTCGCCGAAACCGTCGATTTCTGCATCGCGCGCACGCATTAGCTGAACGTCGTCGCTCGAGTCCACCACGCCGGATATTTGCCCAGCAAGACTTCAGCGGCGGCAGCGGCTTCGGTTGCGGACGAAAACAGCCCAAAACACGTCGCGCCGGAGCCCGACATGCGTGCGAGCCGGCAACCGTCGAGCGCCCGCAACGACGCGAGCACGTCGGCAATCGCCGGCGCGAGCGCAATCGCCGGCGCCTCAAGATCGTTCGATTGCGTCGCCAGCAATTGCAAAAATTGTTCGCCGCTCGCAGCTTTCGCGATCGCGCCGGTATCTAAGAGAGAGGACTGCGATCCGCCCGGCTTCCATCCGGCAAAGACGGACTTCGTGGCAACGGCAATGTTTGGATTGACAAGCACAGCCGGCAGCGGCGGCAGATCAACCGGCGCGGAGAGAATTTCACCGACGCCCCGCATCACGCGCGCACGCGGATCCAGGCAGACCGGCACGTCGGCGCCGGTGGCGCGGGCCGCTTCATAAACACGCGGATCGTCAAGCGAGAGTTTGTTCGCCTGCGCCAGAAGCCGTAGCGCCGCAGCGGCGTCGGCTGAGCCGCCGCCGAGCCCGGCAGCGACCGGCAACATCTTTTCGAGATGAAACACACCGAAGCCGAGGCCTGGAATACGGTCCGCGAGCGCTCGCGCCGCCTTGAGGACGAGATTGTCGGGCCCGTCCCCGGCTTGAGCCGCACTCGGCCCGCTCAGCGTAAGCGCGAGTTCACCGCCCGGCGCAAGACTCAAACGGTCGCCACACGCGGCGAACGCCACCAGGCTTTCGATCTCGTGATAACCGTCAGCGCGCCGGCCAAGCACCCGCAGTGTCAGATTGACTTTGGCCGGCGCGTTTTCGGCGAGTGCAACGGAAGAGGTCGCCGTCACCCGCCGTTGCCGTCCTTTTTGGTCTTGTCGGCAGACGCCGCGGAAGACGTATCGTCGGGCAGGCCGTTCTTGAGCTTGGCCTCGATCTTCGGCAGGTCTTCCGGGTCTGGATTAAGGTCCTTGGCGTGCGACCATTGGAAGTGCGCTTCCAGCGTCCGCCCGACCCGCCAATAGGCGTCCCCAAGGTGATCGTTGATCGTCGGGTCCTCGGGTTTGAGTTCGACGGCACGCTCGAGATTCTTCACTGCTTCGTCGTAATTGCCGGTGCGGAAATAGGCCCAGCCGAGCGAATTGACGATGTAGCCGTCATCCGGCCGCTGCTCGACCGCGCGGCGGATCATATCCATGCCCTGGTCGAGATGGATGCCCTGATCGACCCACGAATAACCGAGGTAATTCAGCACGAGCGGCTGGTCGGGATAGAGCTCGAGCGCCTTCTTCATATCCGCTTCGGCGTTCGGCCATTGATGCGAACGCTCGTAGCAAATGCCTCGGAAGTAGAACATCACCCAGTTCGACTTTTCCGGGTTCGGAACCGTGTCGATCGCCTTGCCGTAAACATCGGCGCAGCCGGCAAAGTCTTTGCGCGCACGCAGGATGTTACCGAGCGCGAGGATCGCTTCCGTATCCTGCGGATGCTCGGAAATGACGTGATCGAGGCGCTTCTTGGCCTCGTCAGTCCGGTCGAGCAAGTCGAGATCGCCGGCGAGCTGAATTTCGGCGTTGCGCAGCAGCGGCGAGTTTGACGGCACCCGCTCATAGACCTTGATCGCCAGTTCGGGCTTTTTGAGCGATTCGTAAAGATCGGCGAGCGACAGCAGCGCCATCGTGTGCGTCGGCTGAAGATAGAGTGCCAGCTGCAGATAGATCAGCGCCAGATCTTCGCCGCCGCGGCGTCCGATCGATGCGCCCAGGCCATACAGCGCCTCGGCGGCGCCGGCCTGCGGCGAATCGACAAGCGGCGGCAGCTTCTGGCCGTCTGAAATTTGCTTCATCTCTTGCTTGATGAGCGGATGATCAGGGAGCGCCTTGTCGAAGTCCTGATAGACCTTGAGAGCGTCATCCTTGTTGCCATAGCGCGACAGATAGCGTCCGTACGCCTCTACGGTCCGCAGCGCCGTCGGATCGGCCTTGTAGACTCGCTCGTAACGCTTGCCGGCATCCTTCTTGTCGCCGGCGACGTCGTAGATCAGGCCGGCGTGAAGGTCCTTGAAGATGGCGTACCAATCCGGACCGGTGAGCCGATCCATGGTTTCGATTGCCGACCGCGTCTCGCCAACGCCTTGCAGCGCCCAGGCTGACAGCAGCGTCGCCGTCAAATCGGTAACCGGCCCGCGCACCGATTGCGCGAAGTTCTGCTTGGCGAGGCCGTATTGCTTCTGCTTGAGCGCGCGCACACCGATGACGAGCCGCGCGATACGATCGGTTTTGTCGACCTGGATCAGCCGATCGGCAAGCTTACCGGCGTCATCGATATCGCCGTCGGTGAGCACGGAAAGAAAGCTGCGTCCCAGCAAATCGGCGTTGTGCGGATCGGACTTGAGCGCATTGAGGTAGTAGGCTGCCTCGGTGGCCGCATCGCGTTCTACTCCGGCATGCCGGGCCGCTAAATAGCTGCCCGCCGCATTCGAATGCATGAGCTCTTGAGCCGTCGGTGCCTGCGCGGCGAGAGCTGATGGCAGGCTCAGGGCCACGGCGACGCCAATGACGGCAGCTTGCCGGTACAGCGTGTGAGTCACGAGATCTCCATTGGCAAATTTGATTGGCAACTTCGGGCAGACCGACTTGCACTGGCTGACTTGGAATCGGTTACCAGATGTCGTTCCGCGAGAATGATCGTTTTTACCTTCGCCTGCAAGGACGCACAGCCGGCAAGCAACTCACGAACGCTAGCCCGGTTATTCCATCACGTTCAGGGCGATCGGCAACAAGCGGCCGCGCTTTTAGGCCCGAACGGAGGCGAAATCGCGGCAGGATGGGTCGCGACGAATCGTCCGGGTTCCGCGGCGCCGGCCGAGCGAGGCTCACCGCCGATCACATGTTCGGATAGTTCGGGCCGCCACTGCCTTCCGGGGGCACCCACGTGATGTTTTGATTGGGGTCCTTGATATCGCACGTCTTGCAGTGAACGCAGTTCTGCGCGTTGATCACGAAACGCGGCTTGCCACCATCTTCGACCCACTCGTAGACGCCGGCCGGGCAATAACGCGCCGACGGTCCGCCATAGACGTCGTGTTCAGACGATTTCTGCAGGGCGCTGTCGCGCACCACAAGATGCACCGGCTGATCCTCCTCGTGATTGGTATTCGACAAATAGACCGAGGAGAGCCGGTCGAACGTGAGAGTGCCGTCGGGCTTGGCATAGGCGATCGGCCGGCATTGTGCCGCGGGTTTGAGCGCCGCGAAATCCGGCTTGCCGTGCTTGAGCGTGCCGAACAGCGAGAAGCCCAGCGTGTTCGTCCACATATCGAGGCCGCCGAGTGCAACCCCGGCAAGCGTTCCAAGCTTCGACCACAATGGCTTGGCGTTGCGCACCCGCCAGAGATCGCGGCCGATCGGCGACGACCGCCAAGCACCGTCGTATTCGGTGAGTTCGTCGTTGGCACGACCTTGCACCAGCGCCGCCGCCACCTGCTCGGCAGCAAGCATCCCAGACAGCATCGCGTTGTGGCTGCCCTTGATGCGCGGCACGTTGACGAAACCCGCGGCGCAGCCGACCAGAGCCCCGCCGGGGAACGTGAGTTTTGGCACCGACTGATAGCCGCCTTCCGTAATCGCGCGCGCGCCGTAGCAAATGCGCCTGCCGCCCGCAAACGTGTCGCGCACCAAAGGATGAGTCTTGAAACGCTGAAACTCTTCGAACGGCGAAAGATAGGGGTTTTGGTAATTGAGGTGGACGACAAAGCCGACGGCAACGAGATTGTCGTCGAAATGATAGAGGAACGAACCGCCGCCAGTGCTGTTGTCGAGCGGCCAGCCCACGGTGTGCTGGACAAGGCCCCGGCGGTGTTTTTCGGGCGCGACCTGCCAAAGCTCTTTTAGGCCAATGCCGAATTTCTGCGGTTGGCGGTTTTGCGCCAAAGCGTAACGCTCGATCAGCATCTTGGTCAGGCTGCCGCGCGCGCCCTCGGCGAAGAGCGTGTACTTGCCGCGCAATTCCATGCCGCGCGTGAAGCTCGCCTTGGGATGGCTGTCCTTGGCCAGCCCCATATCGCCGGTGGCGACGCCCGCGACTGCGCCGTTTTCGAACAACAACTCGGCCGCGGCGAAACCTGGATAGATTTCCACCCCCAGCGCTTCGGCCTTTCGCGCCAGATAGCGGCAGACTTCGCCGAGCGAGACGATGAAGTTGCCGTGATTGCTCATGAGCGGCGGCATCAGAACGTTCGGCAGCCGCAGTGCTCCGGAAGGTCCAAGGGCGTAGAAGCGGTCGGCCGTAACCGCAGTCTTGATCGGCGTATCTTCGCCGCGCCATTCGGGAATCAGGCTATCGAGACCGATCGGATCGATCACCGCGCCGGAGAGGATATGGGCGCCCACTTCGGAGCCCTTCTCCACCACGACCACCGATGTTTCCGGAGCGAGCTGCTTGAGGCGGATGGCGGCGGCGAGCCCCGCAGGCCCCGCCCCGACGATAACAACGTCGAATTCCATAGCCTCCCGGGTCGGAAGCTCGGGTGTACTCATGGCCTGCTCCGCGTCCCGGCGACAGAACATGATTTTTCACGAATCCGGCGCGCTGACAATCGCCCGATGGCAATCGGCCGATCAGCGCCGGCCGATATCGCGTGTGCGGGCAAGCACGGCCCGCCGGCGTTGCTCACCTTCCGTGCTGCGAGCATGATTGTTTTCACACCCGCATCTGCTCGCATAGACTTGCCGCTCACCGCGCAAACGTGTTTGTGAACGACCTCCCCATGATGACTTCCGGACGCAAAGAAGCCCACGACCTCCTCGCCTTCTACCTCGATGCCGGGGTCGACGCGCTTGTCGGCGAAGCGCCGGTCGACCGGATGGCAGACGAGCTCAAAGCTGCTCCACCTGAAAGGCAAAGCACGGGAAACGATCCTGTCCGGGCGGGCGGCAACGGCAGCCCCCCGCGCGCGCAAAGTGATCCGTCCTCATCTCTTCACCGCAGGGCGGCGGGAAGCATGCCGGCGCCAGCCGTTGCCTCACCGCCGTCGCCCGAAGCCGCGATCATGGCGGCGCGCGCAGCAGCGAAAAGCGCCAAGGACCTCGATGAGCTGCGCACGCTGCTGCAAGGCTTCGAAGGCTGCACGCTTCGTGCGACGGCGACGCAACTCGTCTTTGCCGACGGCAATCCCCACAGCCGTGTCATGTTCGTCGGTGAAGCGCCCGGCCACGACGAAGACATCAGCGGACGACCGTTCGTCGGCCGTTCCGGCAAGCTCTTGGATCAGATGCTGACGGCGATCGGGCTCGATCGCAGCTCCGCCTATATCGCCAACGTCGTGCCATGGCGGCCGCCAGGCAATCGAACGCCGACGCCGCAGGAAACCGCCATTTGTCTGCCCTTCATCCGGCGCCAGATCGAGCTTGCGAACCCGGATATCCTCGTCTGCCTCGGACAGCCGGCGACGCAGACGCTGCTCGGCACCAAGGAAGGCATCACCAAAACGCGCGGCCGCTGGTTCAAATTTGACACCGGCACGCGCGAAATCCGCGCGCTTGCGACCTTCCACCCCGCCTTCCTGCTGCGCAGCCCGTTGCAGAAACGGTTTGCCTGGCGGGATTTCTTGGCGCTCAAGAAGGCGCTCGCGGAATAGGGCGCGATGACTCGGCGGCCGGATTCGTCCACGGCCTCCTTGGCCGGCACGACTGCCATATAGCTATGATAAGAAAACGGGGCCTCTGACGGAGTCCATCATATGGAACTCGATCCTGTTCTGCTGTCCCGCATACAATGGGGTTGGGTCATCGCCTGGCACATCCTGCTACCCGCCTTCACGGTCGGGCTCGCTTCTTATATCGCTGTTCTTGAAGGACTCTTTTTCTTCACCGGCCGCGAAATCTGGTTCCGCATATCCGGCTTCTGGACGAGGGTTTTCGCCGTCTCTTTCGGAATGGGCGTCGTCTCCGGCATCATCATGCCGTTCCAGTTCGGCACCAATTGGAGCCGCTTCACCGACGCCACCGCGGATGTGCTTTCTCCGCTGTTGGCATATGAGGGGCTGATGGCCTTCTTTCTGGAGGCGTCGTTCCTTGGGATTCTGCTGTTCGGGCGACGGTTGGTGCCGGCTTGGGCACATTTTTTTGCAGCCCTCATGGTCGCCTTCGGGACGCTTTTATCCTCGTTCTGGATTCTCGCGACGAACTCATGGATGCAAACCCCGCAGGGTTACAAGCTGGTCGATGGACGTTTTGAGCCAGTCGACTGGCTGGCGATCATCTTCAACCCGTCATTTCCCTATCGGCTGGCGCACAATGTCACCGCTTTCTACATCACCACAGCTTTTGTCGTGATGGGCGTCGGCGCCTACCTGCTGCGCCGCGGCAGGGGCGTGGAAGATGCGCGCATGATGATCCGCATGGCGCTCGACCTTCTCATCATCCTGGTGCCGCTGCAGATATTTCTTGGCGATCAGCACGGCCTCAACACGCTCGAATACCAGCCGGCAAAGCTCGCGGCGATCGAGGGGCGTTACGATACGGCCCAGCCGGCGCCCTTGACGCTTTTTGGCATTCCCGACGATGCCGCCGCGACCATGCGCTTCCCGATCGAAATCCCCGAACTGGGCAGTCTTATTCTCACGCATTCCTGGAACGGCGCGATCAAGGGCCTCAAGGAGTGGCCGGCAGACCAGCGTCCGCCAGTCGCGCCACCGTTCTTTGCTTTTCGCGCCATGGTTGGGATTGGAATGATCATGCTTCTCGTCGCAATCACGGGCCAAACTCTCAGGCTGCGCGGCCGACTGTGGGACTCGGCCTGGTTCCTGCGGCTATGCCAATGGGTGGCGCCGCTTGGTTTTATCGCCGTTCTTGCTGGCTGGATTACCACCGAGGTTGGCCGCCAGCCATGGACTGTCTATGGACTGTTGCGCACTGCGGATTCTGTGTCGCCCTCGCTCACCGGAGCGAATGTCGCTTTGTCGCTGGCGCTCTACGTTATCGTGTATCTGATAATGTTCCCGACCGGCATTGTGTTCATGGCGCAGTTTGTCCGGCGTGGCCCGCAGGATCAAAACCTGCAGCCGGAGATCGTCGAAAGCGGCCGCCCGAACCGCCCGTTCGAGAACGCTGCGCGCGCTGTATCGGAACCGTGACGGTGTGAGGGTGCGATGGTGCTCGATCTGGTGCCGGTATGGACCGTCCTCCTTGGCCTCGCCGTCTTCTATTATGTGGTTTTCGACGGCTTCGATCTGGGCGTTGGCATGCTCTACGGCTTCGTGCCCAACGAAGCCAATCGCGCCATCGTCATGAGTTCGATCGCGCCGATCTGGGACGGCAACGAGACTTGGCTGGTTTTCGGCGGACTTGGTTTGCTCGCGGCTTTTCCGCTCGCTTTTGCGATTATCATCCCCGCCGTTTATTTCCCCATTCTGATGATGCTGCTTGCCCTCGTGTTCCGAGGCGTCGCATTCGAGTTTCGCTTCAAGCACCCGGCACTGCGCCGCCTCTGGGATGGCGCGTTCTGCGGCGGATCGATGCTGGCGACTTTTTCACAAGGCATCGTCCTGGGCATGTTTATCCAGGGCTTCAAGGTCGACGGGCGGCACTTCGTCGGCACCTCATTCGACTGGGTCGCTCCCTTTCCGCTCGCTATCGGATTAGCGCTGATGTTCGGCTACGGCTTGCTCGGCGCGGGGTGGCTCGTCCTGAAAACCGAAGGCGAGCTACAGAATTGGGCGCGACAAGTCGGCCGCGGCTGCCTTGTCGCGGTGCTCGCCGCGATCCTTGCTGTCAGTATTTGGACGCCGCTGGCACGTCCTGATATCGCGCAGCGGTGGTTCAGTTGGCCCAACATCGCATTTCTCTCGCCCGTGCCGATCGTCACGGCGCTGATCGCAGTCGGCGAATGGTATGCGCTGAGGTCTCGGCACGAGCTGACGCCATTTCTGGGCGCAATCGGACTGTTTCTGATGTCCTTTATTGGCATCGCAATCAGCCTTTGGCCGATGATCGTGCCGTACCACTATACGCTGTGGCAGGCTGCATCGTCCGAGAGCACGCAAGCCTTCCTGCTGATCGGCACGCTGTTCCTGTTGCCGATCATCCTGATGTACACGGCCTGGTCATATTGGGTGTTCCGCGGCAAGGTCCGCGAGGGCTCTGCGTATCATTAAGATCACCGCGCCAGCGCTGCCGCGGGTGCGCTGGCCGGCCTGATCATGCCCCATCCGATTCGGAACAGCGGCAACCTGCCCTGCACTGGCCGGTCGAAGGCGCGCGGCACCTCGGGCACAAGATCGGGGAAGCGTTCCTTGATGTAGGACGGCGGGTCTGGCGTGGTATCGGCCGTCTGCCAAACCACGATCGCCCCTTTCGCCCTGATGTCGTCGGGCGTGACCCAGGGTGAGCGCTCGGGATCGGCGTCGAAGTAGAGGCTCGGACGGCTCGGCGCCGCGAGGGCGACGAGGGCAGCGATTCGCGCGTCGCCGCTGACAACCGCGAGCGGCCGCCCGGTCCGGCGCTGAAAACTATCGGCGAAGAAGCGCCCCATCTCGGCCGCCGGCTGCTCGACTTTCAGATCCGTTCCAGTCGTCCACGGCAAGAGAATCATCACGACGGGAATGAAGATCGCCGGCGTAACCAAAAGTCCAGCCCACGCGTAGCCGAGAATGCGCTGATGCGAGAGCTGGATGCTCCTGCCGGCGGCAACGATGATCGCGATCCCCGAAAGGACGAGAAGCGGCGCGGCGCCGCCGATCGGCGACGGACGCCCGACCAGAACCGCAATTGTCGTGGCCAGCAAAGCCGGCACCAGCGCAAACACCTTTACGAACGTCAGCGTGAATGGATCGATCTCACGACGAATGATGGCCGGGCTTGGCACCGCATGGGTACGCGGCCAGCCACTCGCCAGCACGATGAGGACCGCGGCCCCGGCATGGGCGAGGAGCAGCACGGCCAGGAGGCGAAGCCAAGCGGTCGTATTGGCAGCGCCGGCGCGCGCGCTCAGCAAACGCTCGAGGATCGGAGTCAAACCGTCACTTGCGCCCTCCAGCCACAGGATGTGCAGGAACAGAAAGACGGCGATCGCGATCGCGGCGATCCACGGTTCGATGGCGTTGAGCGCCGCCCGTCCGCGCGTGGTCACCGTCGTGAATACCGCGAGCGTGCCGAGCAGAATGAGAGCGGCATCGGTCGTGAGCAGCAACAATACGGCGGCGGCGCCGAGCCCATACCATGCGCGGTGCTCGCCCTGCATAACGGCCCGATAGTATTGCAACAGAACCACCGCCCACAGCGCCATGGCGAGAACCGGCGGGCCGAAATCGGGCGTGGGCACCGTGAACAGCGAGATACCGACCATGAGCAGCACGGCCATGACGGCTTGCGTCGGACCGAGGATCGCGCTGCCGAGCTTGAAAACGCACCAATAGGTCGTCACCACGCAGATCTGCGACAGCAGATAGACGCCAAACAATCCAGCAACTCGAAAGACGATTTCCGCCAGCCAATAGGCGAACGGCGGACCGATATCGCCGTTGAAGGGGAATTCGTGCCCGATCGCCAGGACCTGCGGCAGGTCGCCGGGCGGTGAGGCGTAAAACAGCGCCGGCACCAGGAGCCAAAGGGCGGCCTGGGTCAGCGTTGCGAGCCAAAACGCCAGCGCAGGGCGCGACCGCAGAACTTCGATGTAAAGGGGTACGTAGTACATCAAGCCCCGCGCGCGATTTTCTGCCTAAATGGCGCCAATCGGTCCGCGGCCCCGGCAGATCCTGGGCCGGGTGCCGTATTAGCGGCTGGGGCGTTACAGGGGCAATACGCTGGCGGCCACCTCGTCAGCATCGGCATCCGACAAGCCGAGCGCACTCGCGACCGGCGAGAACGAGCGGCGGTGATGTATCGTCGGCCCGAGGCGATCGAGCGCGGCGAAATGTTCGGGCACGCTGTACCCCATATGGCGTTCGAAGCCGTAACCCGGATGAGCGGCGCCCAGACATGCCATCAGGCGGTCGCGCGTCACCTTGGCGACGATGGAAGCGGCCGCGATCGACGCGACGAGAGCGTCGCCGCCGATGACGGCCTCGCAGTCGCATTTGACGTCGATACGATCGCGTCCGTCGACGAAAACAAGGCGTGGCTTGACCGGCAGCGCAAGCACGGCCCGGCCCAGCGCCCAAAGCGACGCGCGGAGAATATTGTCACGGTCGATTCGCCAGGGCGGCGCGAGGGCCACCGCAACATGCGCCCGCGCGCAGATGCGGTCATAGAGGACGGCGCGACGCTCCGGCGTCAGCTTCTTCGAATCGTCGAGCCCGCGCGGCACGTCGTCCGGATTGAGAATGACCGCCGCGGCAACGACCGGTCCGGCCAGCGGGCCGCGTCCGGCCTCATCGCATCCGGCAACCGGCCACACCCCGCGCTTGAGCGCGGCGCGCTCGCGGCGGAATGTCGGGCGGACGATCTCCTCGTCGAGCGGCAGCCGCTCAGCCGGCGCACGCGCCGTCTGGTGACCGTTGCGACTCATGCGGCCATGACTCTGGAACCATGACTCTGGACCATGACTCATGTGGCCATGTTGAACACGCCGCGGCCACTTCCGCAACGCGGTCCCATCTGCACAGAGGATTACGGGGATTGTGCCGGGAACTAATGACCAATCCGGTCGAAATCAAAGAGCGGAGCTGACTATCAGAACAAATCGAGTTGCTTCGCTGCCAGCCGCGGCGGCCTGAAATGTTCGGTCGTGGTCTTGACCCTCGCGGCATTGAAGCCGAGCCGTTCGCAGGCAATTTCGAAGCGGCGGCCAATCATCCAGGCAATCGGACCGCTGCCGGTCATGCGCGTGCCGAACGTCGAGTCATAATCCTTGCCGCCCCTCATGTCGCGGATGAGCTTGAAGACATGGCGGTAGCGATCGGGGAAATTCTCCAGCAGCCATTCACGAAACAGATCGCGCAATTCGAGCGGCAGGCGCAGCAGCACATAGCCGGCGTGGCGAACGCCGGTCGCAGCGACGGCGTCGAGAATGCGTTCAATCTCAGCATCGTTGAGCGCGGGAATGACGGGAGCGACCATCGTCGACGCCGGCACGCCTGCCTCCACCAATTGCCGTAGCGCTTCGAGCCGCCGCGGCGGCGTCGAGGCGCGCGGCTCCATCGTCCGCGCCAATTTCGGATCGAGCGTTGTCACCGAGATCGCCACCTTGACGAGATCGCGCTGCGCCATTCGCGACAGGATGTCGAGATCGCGAAGCACCAGCGCCGATTTGGTCACGATCCCGACTGGATGCCCGGCGCGCTCCAAAACCTCGAGAATGCGCCGCATGATTTGATAGCGCCGCTCGATCGGCTGGTAAGGATCGGTGTTGGTACCGATCGCGATGACCTTCGGCACGTAGCCCGGCGCCGACAATTCGCGTTCGAGCAATTCGGCAGCGTTTGGCTTGGCGAACAGCTTCGATTCAAAGTCGAGCCCCGGCGACAATCCGAGATAGGCGTGGGTGGGCCGCGCGAAACAATAGACGCAGCCGTGCTCACAGCCACGATACGGATTGATCGAGCGATCGAACGAAATGTCGGGCGAGTTGTTGCGCGTGATGATCTTGCGGGTCGAGTTGACCGTCACATCGGTCTTGAACGCCGGTAATTCCTCAAGTCCCTGCCAGCCGTCGTCGAACGTAACCCGCGCTAGAGGTTCGAAGCGCCCGGAAGCGTTCGACAGCGCACCCCTTCCCCGTCGGCGCTCACGGTCGACGGCGGCTCCCGGCTCGCCCGCCGGCACGGAGGGCAGCGGCGCCGGCGGGCGTTTCAAAACGGACGAGCTCTTCATGGCTTCAATCTAGTTCAGTTTTTGGAACAAAACAAGAACAACTATCCGTGAACGCGCCTTGCTGACGGTCTTGGAACCCATCGCTCGAAGGCATATTTGGGAACGACGGGTCGGGTACTCCAACGCCGGGAGGCAACGATGCGGGCACTGACTTTCATCGCGTTGCTTGCGACTGCACTGCTGGGCATGATCCAACCAAGCGCCGCACGGGAATATCCGTGGTGCGCGATTTATGGACCGTCGACGCGGAACTGCGGCTTTGTCACCTTTGAGCAATGCCAGGCAACAATCTCGGGAATTGGCGGCTATTGCGGGCAAAACCCGCTTTACCAGGGTCCGCCGCCGCGCTCTCGCCGACAGGGCTACTGAACTTACGCGGCAAGAGGCTGAGGCGCCGCATGCGCACCGCGCCGCATGCTGACCGTCATTATCGCGACCATGGATTCCGAGCGCGCGCTGGTGCCGACGCTCGCCGCGCTGGTGCCGGGCGCGACGTCCGGGGTTATCAGCGAAGTCCTGGTCGCTGACGCAGGTTCACGCGACGAGACTGCGGCGGTCGCCGATATTGCCGGCTGCAATTTCATGGTGGTGGAAGGCCCCCTGGCAGGGCGTCTCAAAGCCGCAGCTTCTGCCGCCCGCGCGCCGTGGCTCCTGTTCCTTCGGCCGGGCACCATTTTGGACGCACCGTGGACCGGCGACGCCAGGCGTTTTGTCGAGCAAGCCAAACCGGAAAGCAGCGCTGCAACATTCCGCCGTGGCGTCCCCGCCCAGACGGCTTTGCGGGATGCGCTGTCGCTCTTCGCGGCGGCACTTGGCGCGAGGCCGCGCCCCGAACAGGGCCTTCTTATCTCGAAGCAATTCTATGATGCGATCGGCGGCCATTCCGATCGGGCCGGCGACCCGGAAAGCGATCTCATTCGCCGCCTCGGCGGGCGCCGCATCGTCAGGCTGCCAACCATCGCCGCATCGATTTCGTGACGTTCCTGATACTTGACTTAGTCAAGTATTTGCCCGACGCTGAGGGATGGCCGCAACTCGAAAGCATCAGGCGCCACCGCACGACCGCCGGGATCAAATTGCCGCGGTACGCCGCTTCAATCGCTTCTACACGCGGCAGATCGGCGTCCTGCGCAAAACCTACCTCGACAGCCCCTACTCGCTCGGCGAGGCGCGGGTGCTCTACGAGATCGCGAGCGGACGCTCGCGGACAGCAACCGAGATCGGCCGCTCGCTCGAGCTCGATCCCGGCTATTTGAGCCGGGTTCTGCACAATTTTGAAAAACGCCGATTGATCGAGCGGAAGGTTTCCGCGACCGATGCGCGGCAAAGCCATCTGGCGCTGTCGGCGCTCGGCCACAAGTCCTTCACGCCGCTGGAGCGGCGCTCGCAGCAGGATACAGGTGCGATGCTCGGCAGGCTTGAGCCCGCGGATCAGGCGCGCTTGATCGCCGCCATGCACACGATCGAGACGCTGCTCGGCGGCGGATCGCAGGATGAGCTGCATGACAGTGATCCCTGCACTTTGCGGCCGCCGCGGCCCGGCGATTTCGGCTGGGTCGTCAAGCGCCACGCCGAGATTTATGCCAAGGAGTATCAGTGGACCGAGCCGTTCGAAGGCCTGTGCGCGCAGATCGTCGCCGATTTCGCCAACACGTATGATCCGAAGCGGGAGCGCTGCTGGATCGCCGAGATGAACGGCGAGAGGGTCGGCTGCGTTTTCCTCGCCAAGGATTCAGCCGCCGTCGCCCGCGTTCGCCTCCTGCTGGTCGATCCGAAGGCGCGTGGGCTCGGACTTGGCGCGCGCCTCGTCGACGAGTGCGTCCGCTTTGCCCGCGATGCCGGCTATAAGAAAATCACATTATGGACGCACAGCGTGCTCATCGCCGCGCGTCACATTTATGAGAAGGCGGGCTTTCGGCTCACGCGCACCGACAGGCATAAAAGCTGGGGGCAGCCCGTAGTGAGCGAATACTGGGATTTGGAATTGTAGCTGCCGCCCGTATCAGACCGACGCCCCCTTCGCCTTCGGCCGGCGCAAATGCTCGTCGAGGCGCGGCATGATTTCGACGAAATTGCACGGCCCATGACGATAGTCGAGCTGATGCACGAGGATTTCGTCCCAGGCATCTTTGCACGCTCCCGGAGAGCCAGGCAGGCAGAAGATATAAGTCGAATTGGCGACGCCCGCCGTGGCGCGCGACTGGATGGCCGACGTGCCGATCTTGGGGAAGCTCACGACCAGGAACAGCGCCGAGAAGGCTTCCATCTTTTTCTCGAATAGCGGCTCGATCGCTTCGGGCGTGACGTCGCGGCCGGTGAATCCCGTTCCGCCGGTGGTGATGATCACATCGATCATCGGATCGGCGATCCAAGCTTTCACGCGCGCCCGGATAGCCTCGACCTCATCAGGCACGATGCCACGCTCGGCAACGTAATGTCCGGCGGTCACGATGCGCTGCACCAGCAACGCACCCGACTTGTCGTCCTTCATGTCGCGCGTATCGGAAATCGTCAGCACCGCGATTTTCAGCGGCACGAACTGCTTGGTCTCGTCGACGCCGGCCATGGCAACACTCCATACTAAATTGAAATCAAAATCGCCCTAATGGAGCGGTTTGACATTTGCTACCCACCCACCTAGCCGCGAATTGGCGAAGCGAATGTCAAATCCAAAACTCCACCAGCACTCGTATTTGCGAGTGGTTCTTTGACTCTAACATTCGCAAGACAGCCTGCCGAACTGGGATGCGAATGTTAGAATTGGACCACTCGGCTTAGAGCGAGTTCGCCGAGAGCGTGTCGCAGGCCGAGACCTTGCCTTGAGTAAAGCCATTCATGAACCAGCGTTTGCGCTGCTCGGAGGTGCCGTGGGTGAAGGCGTCGGGCACAACGTAACCCTGCGTCTCTTTCTGTAGACGGTCGTCGCCGATGGCGGATGCGGTCTGCAGCGCCTGATCGACATCGCCGGGGTCGAGGAAGTTATGCTTGGCCTGGGCGCGGTTCGCCCAGACACCGGCAAGGCAGTCGGCCTGCAGCTCGACGCGCACCTGGAGCTCGTTTGCTTGGGCCTTGCTCGATGACGCCTGCTGCGCCTGCATCACGCGCGGCAGGATGCCGAGTTCGTCCTGCACGTGATGGCCGACCTCGTGAGCAATGACGTAAGCCTCCGAGAACTGGCAGGCCTTGCTGCTCGAGCACGCGGCAAATTTGTGCTGCAGATCTTCAAAGAACGACGTGTCGAGATAGATGCGCTGATCGCGCGGGCAGTAGAACGGCCCCATGGCGGATTGCGCGAACGCGCACGGCGTCGGCTCGGAGCCCGAAAACAGGCGCAGCTTCGGCGGATGATAGGTCCGGCCGCCAGCTGCAAAGATTTCGGTCCAGCGATCCTCGGTATCGCCCAGCACTGCGGCAACGAACTGGCCCGTCTGGTCGTTCGGCGTTCCGGCGGTGACCGGTGGAGATTGACCGCTCTGCTGCGAAGTACCGCCGCCGGTCAGAATTTGCGCGCCGTTTAGCAGCACGCTCGGATCGATGCCGAAGTACCAACTGATCAGCCCGATAATGATGACGGTCCCGATCCCGAGGCCGCCGGCTCCGCCCGGCAAACCGCCGCGCGATGCGCTTCCTTCGCGATCGTCTTCGACATTGCTGCTGCGGCGAAAGTCATCCGAGCGCATGTGTCATTCTCCCTTCGCAAATCCGGCGCGGCGCCCGCTCCGGCATGATCATATCACGTCAAAAAATTTTAACCCTTCGCACACGATTAAGCGAGTGTTTCCCGGCATTTATTGCCTAGCTGAGCGGTCTCGCGATTAAGCCGATCTTTACCTTGCAACGGCATGATCTTGTTCGTCGGTTGTAGGTCCCGCGTCGCCGACAGCGTCGCCTGAGTCAGAGTTCTGAGTCATGGTTGTGTCGCGTCGCGGGGCGTCTGCAAAGGCGCCCCGCGTCTGTATTGAATCCGAGTCCGCCGCACGCATTCTCGTCGGAGATTGCGTTGCCGCGATGGCAAAGATCCCGGCCGCGTCCGTGGATATGGTGTTTGCCGATCCGCCGTACAATCTCCAGCTCCAAGGCGACCTCAAGCGTCCGGACGATTCTCGCGTCGACGCCGTCGACGACGACTGGGACAAGTTCTCGAGCTTCGCCGCCTACGATGACTTCACGCGCGCCTGGCTTCTCGCCTGCCGCCGGGTGATGAAGCCCAATGCCACGCTGTGGGTGATCGGTTCATACCACAACATCTACCGCGTCGGCGCGTTGCTCCAAGACCTTGGGTTCTGGATTCTCAACGATATCGTCTGGCGCAAATCGAACCCGATGCCGAATTTTCGCGGCCGCCGCTTCACCAATGCGCATGAGACCCTGATTTGGGCCAAGCGCGACGCCGAAAAGCGAGATTACACGTTCAACTACGAGGCCCTCAAGGCCGGCAACGACGATATTCAGATGCGTTCTGATTGGCTGATCCCGCTGTGCACCGGCGAGGAGCGGCTCAAGGGACGTGATGGCAAGAAGCTGCATCCCACGCAAAAGCCTGAAGCCTTGCTGGCGCGCGTGATTCTCGCAGCGTCCCGGCCGGACGATCTCGTGCTCGATCCGTTTTGCGGCACCGGCACGACGGGCGCGGTCGCACGGCGATTGCGCCGGCGCTTCGTCGGTGTCGAGCGCGACGCGGCTTACGCCGCAGCCGCCGAGGCGCGTATCGCCGCTGCCGAATCTTTGCCCGAGCCTGCGCTCGCTACGTTCATGACGGCGCGCGAGGCGCCGCGCGTGCCGTTCGCGGCGCTGATTGAACGCGGGCTCCTCTCGCCCGGCATCAAGCTCGTCGACTCCAAGAGGCGGCATCGCGCGCTGGTCCGCGCCGACGGCGCCATTTCGCTCGGCGAGGCAGTCGGTTCGATCCATCGCATCGGCGCGCTGGCGCAAGGCCTGGAAGCCTGCAACGGCTGGACCTTCTGGCACATCGAGACGGCGCAAGGCCTGACGCTGATCGACACGCTGCGCGCCCAGGTGCGCTCGGAGATGGGCGCGGGCTAGTTCCGCGATCTCATAAATACGCTCGGTCGAGCCGCTGCCACACTAAAATGAATGAGCAGATTTGCAGACGTCACCGCTGCACAATGACCGTCGCGCCAATCTTGGTCCGATTATAGAGATCGATGGCGTCATCGTTAGACATGCGAATGCAGCCCGACGACACGCCGCCGCCAAGCTTCCAAGGCTCGTTTGTCCCGTGGATGCGGTATTCGGTAGCACCCAGATAGAGTGCGCGCGCCCCTAACGGATTTTCCGGCCCGCCGGCCATGTGACGGGGCAGATTTGGGAACCGCTTCAATTCACCTGGTGTGGGCGTCCAGTCCGGCCATTCGCGTTTGGCGGTAACGGTGCTGACGCCCGACCAGGCATAGCCCTCCATTCCAACAGCAATGCCGTAGCGAACTGCCTTGCCGCCACCGAGCACGTAGTAGAGTCGCCGTTGGCTGGTGCTGACGACGATGGTTCCTCCGAGGCGCGTGGTGGGATAATCGACGACTTCGCGTGGAATGACGCCATAAATTATGCCAAAGGGCGTCTGAAGCGACCAAACTTGGCCCGATGTCTGCGAACCAGCCGGCGCACTATTCGCCCCACAGATGCCAACCAATGTGCTGGCGATAATGATGGAGAACAGGCCAATCTTTCTCACCACGCTTCAACTCCGTGCATGTAAGGCAAAGGCCCAGAGGACCCCGAGGATCATAACAGGCGACCTTGGTAGCAGCTGTGACCGTTGCGCCACAGTATAAGAAAACCGGAACCAGGGACTTGTTGACCAAGAAGTTCCAACACCTCCGCTAATGGGTCATTCACGACCGAGATGATCAAGCTCGATCTCTGTGCTGCCCACCAACAGCGACCACGGATCCAAACCCCGGCGATGTGCAGCGATGGGCCACGAG
>CAWIID010000008.1:0-273553 GCA_963836055.1 uncultured Alphaproteobacteria bacterium | reverse complement strand
CAGACGTGAGCAATTGCAGTAAAATCAGTCCCTATTCGATGACTTCGTCGGCGGTGGCGAGCAGCGTCGGCGGCACGGTCAGGCCGAGCGCCTTGGCGGTCTTGAGATTGATCACCAGTTCGAACTTGGTTGGCTGCTGGACAGGCAGATCGCCCGGCTTCTCTCCTTTGAGAATCCTCCCGGTGTAGAGGCCGACCTGCCGGTACTGGTCCGTAACGTTGGCTCCATAGCTCAGGAGGCTTGGGCTCACAAGCGGTCTTCAGCCGAAGTCTGCCCGAAGTCGGCTATTGCCTCCAAGACCGCCGCAAACGCAGACATCCACGCACTTCGGATATGTGCCATAACCAGACCTGAGCAGTCGCAGCAAAAAAGCTGGCCCGTGGGCGCAATTCCACTGAATGGCGACTAGCTGCGAGATAAGTGCAGCTGATGATTCGCTCCGGGTCAGCAAAGGAAGAGGAATGCGTACCACTTAGGCGGGCCAGGACAGGGCCCACGAGAGGAGCTCGATGAACACAGTCAAAGACGCTCTGGCCCAGAAGAGTGGCGCCCTGATCCATGTTCGTTCCGGCGACATGGTCATCGAAGCCTTGCGCCAGATGCGCGACAACCGGGTCCGGTCGGTGCTGGTCATCGACGACGACGTACTGGTCGGTATCGTGACCCAGGGTGACTGCGCCATAAAAGTGCTGCTGCCTGGGCTCGATGCGAAGCAAACTCCGGTGGGCCAAGTGATGACGGGCGACCCGGTGACGGTCAAGCCGGACGACCAACTGGAAGGCTGCATGGCAATGATGGCTGCGCGCGGCTTTCGCCATCTACCAGTGCTGGACGCGGGCAAGGTCGTGGGCGTGATCTCGATCGGAGACGTCGTCAAGGACATCATCCGAAATTTGGAGCACAACGTGGGCGACCTGATGGGCTACATCATGAAGGACGGCCCCGGAGGCTGACAGACGAACCGCGGTGCCGTCGCCGGCGTCCGGGAGGGAAAACGGAAGGGCACCGTTAGCGGGCCGCCCCTCCAGCTGCCGAGGAGACTGCGTCGTACCGGCTCAAGCAAATGTTTTGATAGAGCTGAGACTCGCTTCGCGCTGCAACATAAAACGCCGGACAATGTCGCTGCTGGGTCATCTGCGCCACGACAGTTGTGCCCGGACCAATCGTCTGCTTGTCCGTTGCGCCGCCGACAGCGACCACAATCCAAACCACCGCAATGTGCAGCGATGGGCCAAGATGTTACATTGCCGACTGTCTTGTGCCGTCCTTGGATTGCCTCCATGTCAGTACCGACCGGTGCGCTCGATCTGAATGCGATAGCGGCGCAAGTCGTCTCTTCGCTGGCCGGCCACCAGCAGATTGCTCCATTCTCGCATTCGTTGGACGAGCCAAGAATTGTCGACGCTTATCGTCTGCCGGCACTGCTCCGCGCCGCTTTCGAGGCTCGCGGTGAAAAGATCACGGGCCGCAAGATCGGCTTCACGAACCGCCGGATGTGGGCGGCGCACGGTGTGAAGGCGCCAATCTGGGGCTATTGCACCGACCATACGACCTTCGAGCTCCACACCACGCCGGTTCAACACGTCAGCAAGTTCGCCGAGCCGCGCATCGAGCCGGAGATCATGTTTGGGCTCGGTCGCGCGCCGTCGCCGCAGATGGATGAGGCCGACCTGCTCGGCTGTATCGATTGGATTGCGCTCGGCTACGAGATGGTGCAGTCGATTTTTCCCGGGTGGAAATTCGCAGCGTTCGACACGATAGCGGCAAACGCCCTCCATGGCACGCTCCTGGTCGGGAAACGCCACGCGATCGCGCCGCGCAAGGAAGCGTGGCGAGACGAACTGGCGGGCTTCAGCGTCGAACTCTCCTGCAACGAAAAACTGAGTCAGACTGGCGGGGGTGCGTTCGTGCTCGACAGCCCGCTTCTCGCACTGCGCCACCTTGTTGAGCTGCTTGCCGATGATCCGCACAACCCCCCGCTGGGCGCCGGTGAAATCATTTCGACTGGGACGTTGACGCTCGCGATGCCGGTCGGTGAGGGTGAAACATGGACGACGACGGTGCGCGGCATCCCACTCGAGAACATCACCCTCCGGCTCGAAGCTTGATAGGTTGGACCGAGCGGACAACCGGACGACGCTCGCATGTCCGGTAATGGCATGGTCTGGCCGTGCTCCTGCCCCGCGAGCAAACGACGCTGGCAAGGGGCGCCAAAGACGAGGAGCACGCCATGTCTGAGCCCCGCGAGCAAACGACGCTGGCAAGGGGCGCCAAAGACGAGGAGCACGCCATGTCTGAGAATCTCCACGGTGCAGTCGCCGTAATCGGCATCGATATCGGCAAGAACTCGTTCCACGTCGTCGGCCTGGATGCGCGCGGTGCAATCGTGCTGCGGCAGAAGTGGTCGCGTGGCCAAGTGGAAGCACGGCTGGGCAATATGCCGCCGTGCCTGATCGGTATGGAGGCCTGCGTTGGTGCGCATCATCTCAGTCGGAAGCTCAAGGCGTCTGGTCATGACGCCCGGCTGATGCCGGCTAAGTACGTGCGCCCCTACTCGAAGGGACAGAAGAACGACTTCCGCGATGCCGAAGCGATCGCCGAGGCGGTCCAGCGTCCAACGATGAAGTTCGTAGCTACGAAGACGGCGGATCAACTCGACTTGCAGGCGCTGCATCGTGTGCGCGAGCGATTGGTCAGTCAGCGCACCGGCATCATCAATCAAATCCGTGCTTTTCTATTGGAACGCGGCGTCGCAGTTCGGCAAGGATTACGGTTCTTGCGCGCTGAGCTGCCACGCCTGCTCGCCACGCCACCCGATGTGCTGTCGCCCCGCATGGTGCGCGTCATCGAGGGTTTGGCCGAGGACTGGCGCAGGCTCGATGAGCGGATCGAGCACTTGTCCGGTGAGATCGCGGCCGCTGCGAAGCAGGACGCTGGATGCGAGCGGCTGATGAGCGTTCCCGGTATCGGACCGATCATCTCCAGCGCTATGGTGGCCGCGATCGGCACCGGCGAGGTGTTCTCGAAGGGCCGCGACTTCGCCGCCTGGCTGGAACTCGTACCCAAGCAGACCTCGACCGGCGACCGCACGATCCTCGGCAAGATATCGAAACGCGGCAATCGCTACCTGCGCGTTCTGTTCGTGCAGGCGGCGTGGGTTGTGTTGATCAAGCCGAAGAGCTGGGAACGCCACGGGCTCAAGCCCTGGCTCGAGGCAGCGAAGAAGCGGCTACATCGCAATGTTCTTGCCATCGCACTCGCCAACAAGCTGGCCCGCATCGCCTGGAGCGTTCTGGCTCATGGTCGAGGCTTCGAGGTGAAGACATTCAATGAAGCGGCCGCCTAGCTGCATGATCGCCAAACGCCAGAATGAGGAGCATCCAATGATCTAGCTCAATAACCTTTACCTGCCGAGGTCTGCGAGAGGATGAGACGAGATGGAGGTTCGGTCTTCCCGGCGCATGCGAGCACTGGTGACCCAAATGGCCCAGTCGAGGCCTGTCCGCTAATGAGATCGCACGCGCGCTGATATCCATGATGGCCAGGAGCACAACACGCTCCAATCAGAGGCCGGATACATTGATGCAAGACCGCTCACCGCTAACTCGACGAAAACTCTTGCAACGCACGGCCGGACCATACATATGGGTCATCTGCGCCACGGCAGTTGCCCGGACCAACCATCTGCATGTCCGTTGTGCCGCCAACAGCGACCACAAATCGAGGCCGCCGCGATGTGCAGCGATGTGCCATTAGCGTCGATTGGGGCGGTCATCCGCCACGTCGGGACGGGCCATCTCCGGAAAGTATCCGAGCAGGTTTCGGGTGGCTCTCGCCGCGACCTTCTGGTGTGCTCAGCTTTTTGAAGGCTGAGAGAAACGAAGGTAAACCATGGACGCCAAGACTTACGGAACGGTCAGTCCCGACCGACAGAAGGCCATGAGTGGGCTGGAGTTCGTCGAGGGCCTTGTCAGCGGCATGCTACCGCTCAACACGATCGCACAGACCTTGGGCTATGACGTGGTGGAAGCTGAAAGCGGTCGCGTCGTCATCACGGTCGCTCCAACTGACGCTCACCTCAATCCATGGGGTACGGTACATGGCGGCTTGACCGCGACTATTCTCGATAGCTGCATGGGTCTAGCTATCCAGTCGACGCTCGAAAAAGGCTTTGGCAGTACGACCCTTGAGTTTAAGATTTCACTCGTCCGAGCCATCAAACTAGAGACGGGTCAAATCAGGGCCGAGGGCAAAGTCCTCAACCGCGGCCGGCGTGTCGGCACTGCGGAAGGCCGTGTCACCGACACCAAGGGCCGATTGCTCGCGCACGGTACGACGACGTGCCTCATTTTTTCGAGCTAGTGGTCCAATTCTAACATTCGCATCCCATTTCGGCACGCTCTCATGCGAATGTTAGAATCAAAGGACCACTGGCAAGTAGTACGCAGAGCGTCATTTGCTGTCGGCTTCCCGCCAGAGTGTCCAGATCCACCCGATGAAGGTTGCGATCAGCACGGGATAGGCGTAGGTCGGCAACGGTGTGGACGTCGGCTGCAGCGGCTCACCCCAGAAAATTCTTGCCGCAGTGATAATAAACAGGACCGCGCTCAAGACGCCCAGGATTCTGATCGGCACGGCAAACAGCCTCGGAACGCTGATCAGGAGAAGCGCAGTTCCCCAGAGAGCGGTACCGGCGGCGAATGCTGGAATACTGCCTGCGAGACCTGCGGCAGGAGCCGAAAGCAAGATGAGCCCCTCGCCGATGGCGAAAACCACAAAGCCGCTGGCGACAACGTCATTTCCCGCTCGAAAGTACTTTATGGCAAGCACTGCGGCGGCCATCACGAGGCCAGAACCGTCGATCGCCCACAGAATCGCCTGCACGTTCTGTTGCGTTATCATGGCTCCCGTCATGCCCAGGGCGCCACCAGCTGCAAGGCCCACGGCCGCGACAACGTCGATCGAACGATGCAATTTCTGCCCCCAAGCGGCGCCGCAAAACTACGCCACCGATAATGGGAGAACAAGCAACGATCAATGTTGCTGTTGGGTCATCAGCGCCACGAAGTTGCCCGACCAACCTCGTTGTCCGCTACCGACAACAACCACAAATCGAAACCGCAGCGATGGGCTAGACTCGGACAAAGTGCGCTGCAGCAAATAGCGCGCTATTCGATCACCTCATCGGCGCGCGTGAGCAAGGCAGGTGAAAGGGTTATTCCGATCGAGCGCGCCGTGCGGAGATTGATCACCAGCTTGATCTCCGTTGGCTCTTCAAAGGGCAACTGGGCGACCCTAGCGCCCTTCAAAATCCGGTCGACGTAAATGGCCGCATGTGCGTTATTTTCCGGCTCTGCGGGGCCATAGGACATGAGTGCCCCGTTCCGCACTTCGATTGGCCAGCTGTGCATGGCCGGCAGGTCACGGATGAGACATTGGTCGACAATCCTGCCGCTCAGCCTATAAGTCACCGGTCCAGCCTCCACGAGCACGGCAGTCACCCGCTCCTGGTCGACACGCGCAAAGGCACCGGCAATATCTGCTTCCGAGGTCAGCGGCAGCGATACCAGCTTGATGCCAAGCTCGTCCGCCGCCTCCTGGACCCTTGACTTGAACAATGCCCCCGAGGGGTTTTGCCCCTCCCAAAAGTAGGCGATCTTGCGGCTCGCCGGCACAGCCTCGTGCAATATTTCAAGTCGCTTAGCTGCAAGCGACAAGCTGGAAATGGTGAAGCCTGTGACGTTGTGAGTTGGGTGCGAAATGCTGCTGCTCAGGCCGAGCGCGATCGGATCGGTAATCGTGGTCATCACGATCGGAATTTCGCGCGTTGCATTAAACAAAGCGATTGCAACTTGCGCTGTCGATCCGACAAGCACGTCCGGCCTCACGGCTGCGAGTTCGCGTGCCAGCGGCGGCAAGCGAGTTATATCGCCATCGGCGCCGCGAACCTCATAAGCGATGTTGCGCCCCTCGACATAGCCGATCCGCGCCAACTCGGCGGCAATTTGGAGATCCGCTGACGGCACGGTACGGCCGTTGAGAAGCACGCCGACACGTGGCAAACGCTGTTGGGCGAAGGCGGCGATCGGCCACGCCGCCGCCCCGCCGATAAGCGACATGAACTCCCGTCGCCTCATAGGCGCCTCCAAGCCGGAGACTGGACCCTATCACACTATTTGAATCGGCCATTGTGCATTACTGCAAATTGAAACGACTGACGCTGCCTTCGGGGTCACCTGCGCCACGACAGTCGCCCGGACCAACCATCCGCATGTCCGTTGTGCCACCGACAGCGATCACAAATCGAAACCACCGCGATGCGCAGCAATGTCCCAATAATGACCAATGGCACCGCAGCAAAGCGGCGGCCTATTCGATGACCCCGTCGGCGCGGGCGAGTAAAGTCGCAGGCACTGTTAGTCCGATCGCTTTCGCGGTCTTGAGATTGACAACGAGCTCGTACTTGGTCGGTTCTTGCACAGGCAATTCAGCGGGTTTGGCGCCGCGCAGGATACGGTCGACGTAGGTCGCGCCGCGCCGAAAAAGGTCAACCACATCGACACCATAGGATACCAGCGTCCCGCTTGCCGCCATGAAACGAAAGGCAGCGACGGTCGGCATGCGATGGCGGATGGCAAGTTCCGCGATCAACGCGCGATTGGACACCGTGACGAAGTGCGGCATGAGGAGGAGCCCGGAGTTGGGCGCAGCGAAAGTTTCGAATGCCGCTGCGATCCCCGCCGCATCCTGCACGCCCGCGCTCGTCACCGTGATCTCGAGGGCAGTCGAGGCCGTCTCGGCCGCGCGTAGGAAAGCGACGTTGGCAGCGGTCTGCATATTCAACAGCACGACCGCGCGCGTCACGGTGGGAGCGACTTCTTTGAGTATCTCCAGCCATTTGCCGCCAATTTCAGCTTCGAAATTGGAGAAGCCGGTGATGTTGCCGCCCGGATGTGCCAAGTTGTCGATGAAGCCGCTGCCGACCGGATCGGCAACCTGCGCGAACACGGCCGGGATGGTGCGATTGACCTGCTGTAGCGCGGCAACGCCGGGATTGCTTTGCACAAAGATCACGTCGGGCGCGAGCGCTACCAGCTCCGCCGCCGCAGGGCGCATGTGCCCGACGTCGCCTCCGCCAAATCGGAAGTCAATCTGTAGATTATGGCCCTCGCTCCAGCCGAGCTCCTGTAATTGCCGCCGGAATGCAGCGATGCGTACCTGCCCTTCCGCATCGTTCTCGGTGAAAGCCATCAAGGCGCCGATGCGGCGCGTCCGCTCGGTCTGTGCGTGTGCAGCAAGTGGGAACGCCACCGCGCCGCCCAACGTTGCGATGAACTCGCGCCGTCTCATGCGAGCTACGAGGTTGAGAGCTTCGCCCCTAGTGTAAACACTATCACTCCGGAAAGGCACAAAGCCAGGGCGGAATTTCCACTCTCACTCCGATCGTGACAGTTGAGTGAACCCTCCAAAACGACGCTCTGCGCCACAACCTTTTGTTGCCCTCCACGGAAAATTCGAGCAGTATCGTTGCGAACTTCCAGAGCTGGGCAGTGCCGAAGTCCGCGGTTATTTCAGCGGCAGCGCCTAGGACATCGGCGGTCAATTTCACCTTGCATCCAGTGTCTCGGCGCTCGGTCGTTCGCGCCAACCCGGAGGAAACTGATGATGAAGGTCCTCGCCATCGCGTGCGTAACCCTGCCGGCTATCGTGGTATCCGCCACCGCACAGCAGCCTGCCATCAAGCGCACCGTCCTGCGTTCCGTCGATTTTCCCCCAGGCTATACCACCGTGACGGCGATTGTGGAGCTCGCGCCGGGCGCTTGCTCGGGCCGTCACACCCATCCAGGGTTCGACACCGGCTACGTCATGCAGGGCGACTTCGTCCTCAAAGTGGACGGGAAGCCCGAACAGACGTTCAAGGCAGGCGACTCCTTCGAGACACAGCCTCTGGTACCCCATGACGCTTGCTCGGTATCCGGCACCAAACTGATCGACACCTGGGTGATCGAGAGAGGCAAGCCGCTGGCATCGCCGGCGCCCTGATCCGGCGCAGTACGAAGGCAGTGTCCGGTTCTGGATCATTCACGACCGAGCTACTAAACGCCGGCGCCGCCCGATTTCCGCCATGCACCGAAAGCGGAAGTCCATGCCTCACCAGGTGGGTCGCGAATGTCAAATCCGCTCCACTAATGTGCTTGCGCCGGCAACCGGTACAGTTCGCCGTATTTGCCGCGCAGGTAGTCGAGATACGGCCGCATCGTCATCGCCGAGCCTGTCGCACGCTTCACGATTTCGTCGGGCTTGAACTTGCTGCCGTGCCGGTAAATGTTGTCGCGCAACCACCCACGCAGCGTGCCGAATTCGCCGCGCGAGATTTCATCCGGAATGCCGGGGTGTGCCTTCAGCGCCGCCGCATAGAACTGCGCGCCCAAAATATTGCCGATCGTGTAGCTCTGAAATTCGCCGCCGATGTTGCCCTGATACCAGTGCACGTCCTGCATGCAGCCGTTGCGGTCGTCCTCCGGAACGATGCCGAGGTCGGCCTGCATCGCCGCACGCCACGCCTCCGGCAGATCCTTTACGCGGAGTTTTCCTTCGAGCAATTTCAGCTCGAGATCGAAGCGCAGCATGATGTGCAGATTATACGTGACCTCGTCCGCATCGGTGCGGATGAGCGATCGCGCGACCTTGTTGATGGCGCGATGGAACGCCGGCAGCGGAACCGCCGCCAATTGATCCGGAAAGACTTGCTGCAGGCGCGGATAGAAGTGTTGCCAAAAGCCGCGGCTGCGCGCGACGACGTTCTCCCACAGCCGCGACTGACTTTCATGTACGCCGGCCGAGACTCCGCGTCCGAGCGGCGCGACATCGAGCGACGAGCTGATGCCCTGTTCGTACATGGCGTGGCCGGATTCGTGCAGCGTCGAGAACAGTGCGTCGCCAAGGTCGCCCTCGTTGACGCGGGTGGTGATGCGGATGTCGCCTGCGGAAAATCGCGTGCAGAACGGGTGATGGGTGAGATCGAGCCGGCCACGCTTGACGTCATAGCCGAGACATGTCGCTGCGTGCAGCGCGAAATCGAACTGGGCCTGCTTCGGAAACATCTGGCGCAGACACGAATCGTCGGCCGCCGGCTGGTCGCAGATCGCGTTCACGATCGGCACGAGTTCGCGTCGCAGCTCGCCGAACATCCTGCGGATCGCCGCTGTCGTCATGCCCTCGTCGGCGTCGTCGATGTGGGGATCGGCGACATGCTTGTAGGGCGCGAAGAACGACGAATATTCGCGGCTCAGATCGAGCGTCTTTTCCAGATAGGGCACCATGGAGGCGAAGTCGTTCGCCGGGCGCGCCCGCGTCCAGGCGTCGTAGGAAGCGGCGCCGTGCGCATTCGCGCGCGCGACAAAGTCGGGCGGCACCTTGACCGCTTTCTGATATTTGCGGCCTGCGACACGGATGAGGCTCGCATCGTCGGAATCGGACGGCAGGCCTTCGCCATACGGCTCAAGCGTGTCGAGGAGTTTGCCGAGCGCCGGCGCCACCGCCCGCTCATGCGCCAAGCGGTAAAGCACGGCGCCCTGCCGGCCCCGCGCGTCAGCGCCGCCTTCCGGCATGTAGGTCGCCTGGTCCCAGCTCAGCACGGCGCCCGCTGAACGCAGATCGCTGATCTCGCGCAGACGAGACTTGAGCTCCGCCAGCATCGCTTCCGCGGAACGCCGTTGGCGTACGGCGTTTTTCGCCGTGGACGCCGTCTTGCGGATGACCGCTTTGGCCTTGCGCGCCTTTGACATCAGTCGCGATCCGGGAGACTAGCGCGCCGCAACCACCATGATCTCGACCACATAGTCGGGCGAAGCGAGCTTGGCCTCGACGGTCGCCCGCGCCGGCGCATGGCCGGGCGCCACCCAGGCATCCCACACCGCGTTCATCTCGGCAAATTTCGCCATATCGGTGATCCAGATATTGGCCGAAAGCAGCTTGCTCTTGTCGGTGCCGGCCCTGGCGAGGAAGCCGTCGATCTGGGACAAGATGCTCTTTGTCTGCTCGGCCATGCTCTTGCCCTTGGGCGCGTCGGCGACGATGCCGGACAGATAAACGGTGTCGCCGTGAACCACGGCCTTGCTCATGCGTGGTCCGGTCTCGTGACGTTCGATTGCCATGGCTGATCCTTCTCCGGTGTGTTGTTTCGATGGAGCTCAGTAATTCGGAATCGCATGCGCCACGACTTTGCGCATGACGCTCGGGAGCGCCTCGCCGGAAAGCTCAGCGAGCGCGACCCAACGCGTTCCTGCCGGCGGGGCCGTCGTCGCGGGTAGCTCGGCTATATAGACCGCGAGTTCAAGCGGGAAGTGGGTGAAGACGTGCCGGACGGTGCCCGGAAGTCGGCGCCAAAGCATGTCCCGCTTCCCGTTGTTACGCAGCGAAGAAAAACGGGGAGCCTCGGAGAAAGCAGTGGCTTCTTCAAAGTCCTGCATCCATGCCGTGGTCGGCACTTCGGTCATACCGCCGAGGAGACCCTTCGGCGGCCGCGTTCGCACCAAGACGTAACCGTCCACTCTTCGCGCCACAAAGGCAGCGCCGCGGCGCAAAACACCTTCGCGCTTTGGCGTGCGCCGCGGATAGATTTCGGCCTCGCCGCAGGCGCGCGCCGAGCACACATCATTCCACGGGCACAAAGCGCAGGCCGGCTTCTTCGGCGTGCAGATGGTCGCACCGAGATCCATCATCGCCTGGGCGAAATCGCCGGCGCGATGCTGCGGCGTCAGAGACCGCGCCAGCCGGCGAATTTCCGGCTTGGCGGCAGGCAGCGGCAGTGCGACGGCAAAGAGCCGGGCGACGACGCGTTCGATATTGCCATCGACCGGGCTTGAACATTGATCGAAGGCAATGGCGGCGATGGCTGCCGCGGTGTAGTCGCCGATGCCGGGCAACGCGCGCAACGCCGCCTCGCTCGGTGGAAATTCTCCACCGTGACGGTCGATCACCGCGCGGGCGCAGGCATGCAGGTTGCGGGCGCGCGCGTAGTATCCAAGTCCGGCCCAGGTTTTCAGCACCTCATCGAGCGGTGCTGCCGCGAGCGCGCGCACCTCGGGCCAGCGCGTCAGGAAACGGGCGTAATAGGGGCCGACCGCCTTCACCGTCGTCTGCTGCAGCATGATTTCGGAAAGCCAGACGCGATAAGGGTCGGCGCGCTCGCCCGGTCTGGCACGCCACGGCAGCTTCCGGCGATGACGGTCGTACCAGGCGAGCAAGGCGGCCGGTTGCGGGCAGACAATTCGCCCCGCGCCGGTCTGCGCGCTGTCGCCCTGCCCTGTTCGCTGCTACGGTCATTGCCAAAATCCCTGCCGAGGGATGGCAGACCGCCTGCTCATGAACAAGCCCGCCCGTTCCTACGCCAAGCCACTCCGCGACCTTGTCGGCAAGGTCGTGGGCGAGACGTTTACCCGGCAGGGCTTTGCTTCGGCGGAGTTGGTGACGCGCTGGGGCGAGATTGCGGGCGCGGACATTGCCGCCCACAGCCAGCCGATCAAAATCCAATGGGTGCGTCCGGTGGAAGGCGAGGAACGACAACCCGGAACGCTTGTGCTGCGGGTCGAAGGACCGGCCGCGATCGAAATTCAACACCTCGCCAACGTGATCTGCGAGCGCGTCAACCGCTTTCTCGGTTGGCGCGCGGTCGGACGGGTGGCGCTGCGCCAGGCGCCGCTTCGGCGATCGACACGAAAACCGGCGCCGGCCGGCGACTCCGCTGCCGCCGCGCGGATCGCGGCCGAATTGCCAGAGATCGCAGACGAGGATTTGCGCCAAGCGCTGGCGCGGCTCGGTGCGGCAGTAAGACGTGGCAACTGACAGCGCTTTCGGCGATTTAATCAAGCGACCGTGAATGCTATGCCTTCCCGGGTACTTGGCGGAATGGCGCGCTAATGCCACATTGCCATGACAAAAATCCGCCAAATGAAGCAGGAGTTGACCTTGACGCTCACTCGTCGCAAATTGTTGATGGCCGCTGCGGTGATTGCCCTCGCTGGGGCGGGCGGTACGGGTCTTATTTTGCCTCCCTTCACCACCATTGCCAGGGCGGACGATCCATCACCGGACGAACTGGCGAAGGCCGGCCCCGACGGCGACGTCGTACTTGGTTCCGACAAAGCACCCGTGACCATCATCGAATACGCCTCGATGACGTGTCCGCATTGCGCGCACTTCTCGACGACGACGTTCCCGGAGCTCAAGCAGCGCTACATCGATACCGGCAAGGTGCGGTTCACGCTGCGCGAATTCCCGCTCGACGCGCTCGCCGCCGCGGGATTCATGCTGGCGCGTTGCGCCGGCAACGACAAATATATGGCGATTGTGGAAACCCTGTTCGCCAAACAATCCGACTGGATCGTGCAGAAGCCGATCGAGCCGCTCAAGGCGATCGCCAAGCAATTCGGCTTCACCGAAGAGTCATTCGACAAGTGCCTGGCGAATCAACAAGTGCTCAATAACATCCAGACCGTGCGCGACCGCGCCGCGGAAAAGCTGGGAGTCAATTCCACGCCGACATTTTTTATCAACGGAAAAAAATTCGTGGGCGATCTCTCGATCGAGACGATGGCCAAGGAGATCGACCCCTATCTCAAGGAAGGATAAGGGTTTTTCGCCGCGTCGCTGGGTTTCGGGGAACTGCCGCGGAGTGAGCGGCGGGGTTCGGGGAACCGAGAAAGTCTGGATAACCCCCCGCCGCTGTTGCGCTCGGATTTGCGACGATTCATTCTCCGCGTCGATGCGGCATCTTCCGACGTACACGCACGCTAAAAGGCGTGAGCCCTTAACGATTCCCTTTGTGGCCGCGGCAAGGGACATGGACATCATAAGCGAATGAAGCTTACGCGGCTGCGCCTGATCGGCTTCAAATCCTTTGTCGAGCCGACCGACTTCGAGATCGAACCGGGATTGACCGGCGTGGTTGGCCCAAACGGCTGCGGCAAGTCCAATCTTGTCGAAGCGGTGCGCTGGGTCATGGGCGAGGCCTCCCACAAGGCCATGCGCGCGGCCGAGATGGACGACGTCATCTTCTCCGGCAACACCGGCCGCCCGGCTCGCAACCATGCCGAGGTGGCAGTTTCGATCGATAACAGCGACCGCACGGCGCCCGCCACCTTCAACGATTCGGAGACCCTCGAAGTCTCGCGCCGGATCATGCGCGAACAAGGATCGGCATTCCGCGTCAATGGCCGCGAAGTCCGCGCCCGCGACGTCGCCATGCTGTTTGCCGACGCCTCCACCGGTTCGCGCTCGCCTGCCCTGGTGCACCAGGGCCGCATCGGCGAGATCATTCAGGCAAAACCCGATCAGCGGCGCCGGGTCCTGGAAGAGGCAGCGGGAATTTCCGGCCTGCATGCCCGGCGTCACGAGGCTGAGTTGCGGCTCAAGGCCGCCGAGCAAAATCTCGCGCGGGTCGAAGACGTCATCGCTCAGCTCGCCGCGCAGGTTGCTTCGCTCAAGACGCAGGCCAAGCAGGCCGTGCGCTACCGCACGGTTTCCCAACAGGTGCGCCGCACCGAGGCTCTGCTCTTTCACTTGCGCTGGAACGCCGCCAAGGCCGAAGTCGGTGACGCCGAACGGACCAGAGACGAGACCATTCGCGTCGTCGCCGAACGCACCAGCGAGCAAACGCAAGCGACCACCCAGCAAGCCTTGGTGGCGTCGGGCTTGCCCGCCTTGCGCGAGGCGGAGGCCAAGGCCGCGGCGGCGCTGCAGCGCCTCATCATTGCGCGTGAAGCGCTGGAACGCGAGGAAGCCCGCGCCAAAGAGCGTATCAGCGAGCTCGACCGCCGATTGGAGCAATACGCATCCGACTTGCAGCGCGAGCGCACGCTCGCGGCCGATGCGGAAGCCGCCCTCGAGCGTCTGGCCGCCGAGGAGACCGCGCTCAGGGCCGAGGAACACGCCAACGCCGCCCGCCTCAGCGGCGTCAACGAGCGCGTCGCGGCCGCAGATGCCGCCCTTGCCGCCTCGGAGAAATCGTTTTCCGAGTTGACCGGCGCGCTCGCCGATCTCAGCGCCCGCCGCAACCAGCTCCAGACCGCCTTGCGCGATCACGAGCAGCGCGCCGAGCGGCTCGAAGCCGAGTTCACCAATGTTGAGGCGGGCCTTGCGGCGACCGATAGCGGACAGCCGGACCTGGACGGCCTGGCGACGGCGCTGACAGCCGCTCAGGCCGCGCTTGCCGAAGCGGAAAGCGCAACGCACGCGGCGGAAGCCACGCACGCCCGCGCGCGCGAAGACGTCGACGCCGCGCGAAGCCCGCTCGCCAACGCCGAACGGCAAGTGCAGCGCCTCGAAACCGAGGCGAAGACGATCGGCAAGCTGCTTGCGGTCGAGAACAAGAAATCTTTGGCCGCCCGTCATGGATTCTCTGGTCGTCGAAAAGGGCTACGAGAAGGCGCTTGGCGCCGCGCTGGGCGACGATCTTGATGCGCCGGTCGATGAAACCGCACCCATGCGCTGGGCGGGTGCCTCGATCGACCCGTCCGACCCTGTGCTGCCGGAAGGCGCCGCAGCGCTGTCGCGCTACGTCCAGGCGCCGCCGGAGCTCGCCCGCCGCCTCGCCCAGATCGGCGTCGTCGAGCGCGCCGACGGACCGCGCCTGATGATGCTGCTCAGGCCCGGGCAACGGCTCGTATCGCGCGAGGGTGATTTCTGGCGGTGGGACGGTTTCGCCGTCGCTGCCCATGCGCCGACCGGTGCGGCGCGCCGACTCGCCGAGCGCGGCCGCCTGCAGGCGATCGAGGGCGATCTTGCAAGCGCCCGCAGCGAGGTGGAGACCAAACTTCGCACGCTCGAGGCGGCCGAGACCGCGCGAGCAGCCGCGGCGGCCGCGGAAATCAAGGCCCGCGCATACTGGCGCGAGGCGCAGCATGCCGCCGATACGGCACGCGAAGAGCACGCCGCGGCCGAGCGCGAGATCAGCCGCAATGCGGCGCGCATTTCTGCGCTCCAGGAAGCCCGTCAACGGATCGTCGCGAGCCGAAACGAAACGATCGCGGCTCGCGAAGAGACTCAAGCCGCCCTTGCGGCGCTGCCGCTCACCGACGAACTCGAAACCAGGCTGGCGGGAATCAATGAGGTCATTGCCAAAGATCGCGGCGCCCTGGCGGAGGTCCGCGTCGAGGCGCAAGCGATCGCCCGCGACGCCGAACTCGCCAGCCGCCGCCTGCAGGCGATCGCTACCGAACGGACCGCGTGGGGCGAACGCAAGGACAACGCGACGGCCCAGATCGCGACGATCGGACAGCGCGCCGAAGAGGCAAGAACCGAGCGGACCGAACTTGAGACCGCGCCGCAACGCTTCGCCGAACAGCGTCAGGCCCTGATCGGCGAAGTCGAAAGCGCAGCAGCCGAACGCCGCGCGGCGGCCGACAAGCTGGCGCAGGCCGAAACCGATCTGGCCGAAGCCGACAAAGCCGCGCGCGTTGCGCTCGAAGCCGTCGGCGAAGCACGCGCCGAGGCGGCGCGCGCCGAAGAGCGCTATGGCGCGGCGACGCGCAGGGTCGCCGACATCGAGCACGAGATCCGCGATCAACTCGACGTCGAGCCCGCCGCGACGGCCGAACTCGCCGAGATCAAAGCCGATGCCGAACCGCCGCAGATCGCCGATGTCGAGGCCCGGCTCGACCGTATCAAGCGCGAACGCGAGCGCCTCGGCGCGGTCAATCTGCGTGCCGAAGAAGAGTTGCGCGAAGTCGAAGCGCAACATGACAAGCTGACCAGCGAGCGCGACGATCTCATCGAGGCGATCAAGCGGCTGCGTCAGGGCATCCACAGCCTCAATCACGAGGCTCGCGAACGGCTGCTCGTGTCGTTCAATACCGTCCACGAGAACTTCAAGAAGCTGTTCACCGAATTGTTCGGCGGCGGCACCGCCGAACTGCAGCTCATCGAGCACGACGATCCGCTCGAAGCCGGCCTTGAGATCGTGGCGCGGCCGCCGGGCAAGAAACCGGCGACGCTGTCGCTGCTCTCCGGCGGCGAGCAGGCGCTGACCGCGCTGGCGTTGATCTTTGCCGTGTTCCTCACCAACCCGGCGCCGATCTGCGTGCTCGACGAGGTCGACGCACCGCTCGACGATTATAATGTCGAGCGCTTCTGCGATCTGCTCGACGAGATGACCCGCTCGACCGATACGCGCTTCGTCATCATCACGCACAATCCGATCACGATGGCGCGCATGAACCGCCTCTACGGCGTCACCATGGCCGAACGCGGCGTCTCGCAATTGGTTTCGGTCGATCTGGAAGGCGCGGTCAAACTGCGCGAAGCAAGCTGACGGTTTTAAGCATCGTCATCGCTTGCTTCTCAGCGTTGTCATCGCTCGCGAAGGCGAGCGATGCAGTGATCGTCAAATTCCTCGGGAAGACACATCACCAGTCTTGTCGATAGCGCCGCGGTTACTGGATGCTCCGTTTTCACGGAGCATGACAGGCCAGGAATCAACTCAATCATTCCCCAGCTTGAACAAGCGGCGCGCGTTGGTGCGGCCGATCTTGAAACGGTCGTTCTCGCTGATCGCGCACGCATCGAACCAGTTGGCGGCGTGGTCGATGTTCTCGAACGGCCAGTCGGTGGAGAACATGATCCGGTCGGCGCCGATCTCGAGCATGGCGTTGATCAGCGCCGGAGTGTGGAAGTTGCCCGACGTGGTGACATGGAAATTGTCGCGAAAGTACTCGCGGATGCGTTTCTTCGCCGGATAATTATGCCGGTCGGGGATCCAGGCATTGGCGTTGTCGACGCGCCAGAGCGCAAACGGCAGATTTTCCCCCATGTGACCGAGAATGATTTGAATCTTCGGGTGCGCATCAAACAAGCCTGAGCCCATCAGCCGCAGCGCGTGCACGGCCGTCTCGTGTCCGAACGCCCAGATCGGGCCGAGCAGCCACGGATGGCCGTCATAGATCTTGGCATCGCGCGGCAGCGGATTGCGGGGATGCAGATAAAACGGCACGTCGAGGTATTCGACCGTCGCCCAGAACGGCCGGTATTGCGGCAGGTCGTAGTAGACGGCGGTCTCGGGATCGTCGACCTGAGAAAAGCCGTTGACCAGCGCGCCGCGAAAACCCAGTTCCCTGACACAACGATCGAGTTCGCGAGCTGCTGCTTCCGGATCCTGCATCGCCAGCGCAGCAAGGCCCTGAAACCGGTCCGGCCGCTTATGGACCTGCTCGGCCAGATAGTCGTTGGCGCGTCGCGCAATATCGGCGGCGTGTACCGGATCGGGAATTGCCTGTACCGCCGGTGCGTTAAGCGACAACAGCATCATTTCGATGCCGTACTGATCCATCAGCGCAAGCCGCCGATCGTGCAGGTCGAGAACGCGGCTCTTCACCTCCTCCCAGACGCGATCGGGGAAGTAGCCACGGGAGTCGCCGACCGTTTCCGGGATCGCGAAATGCTCCTCGAGCGCGATTTTGCCTTTCATCCGTCCTTCCCCTCCAACCAGGGCTATCGCATGTGGAGCGGTCATCATCCCACCTCCCCCAAAAAGGGGGAGGTCGACGACCGCAGGTCGTCGGGTGGGGGTCTCACTGCAAATACGTTTGCAAGGTTGACCCCTCCCCGGCGCGCCAACAGCGCGCCGACCCTCCCCTTTCAGGGGAGGGAGAAGCACGCGCGATACCCTCACCTCCAGCGATGCCGGCTCGACGCCGGCGTGACGCTCTTTAGCATGTTTTTCAGGCGCCGCTCGTCAACGGCGCCGCCTGCCATGGGCTGGCATGGTTCTGGCGATAAAGCGACCGAGGCCACTCCCGCTGTACCATTTCGGGGCAGCGACGAGACGCACTCGGCCAGAACGCCAGACGCACGACCGCGCGCCGATGAATACGCATCAAGGTTACACGCTGACAGCCCGGCCGCAGAGCGGCCGGCTCCTGCGCACATGGGCCGTGCTGTCGCGCGGCACGTTTTCGGGCGCGATATTCCTGATCGACGCCGCATTGATCGTCGCGATGTCGTGCCTCACCGGAATCGCCTACCACCTCGTCGTCTACGGCGACTTGGGCGACATCGGTTCATACGTCCAGCTCGGCATGCTGGCGGCAAGCATTTTTACCATTTCGAACATTTTTCGCGGCGAATACCGGCTGCCGAATTTCTTCACCTTCAAGCCGCACGGCCGCCGCACGATCCAATTGTGGAACGTGACGTTGATCTGCCTGCTCATGCTCGGCTTTCTGGCCCGGATCAGCGTGGACTATTCGCGCGGCTGGATCGTCCTGTTTTATGTCGCAACGCTCGCCGGGCTGATGGTGCAGCGCTTCATCATCGTGCGCGTCACCGCGCTTGCGCGCGCCGCCGGACTCGTCTTTGCGCAACGCATCTTTCTGATCGGGACCGGCGCGCATGTCGGCGCTTTCGTCAGCCGTTATGAGCCGTGGATGCTCGGCATCAACATCGTGGGTTGCCGGTTTCTGACCCCGGTCGCCTCCACGGCCCCCGCCGAAATGCGCCGTGCCGTGCTCGATCGCGACCTCGCCGAAGCCATTGCCAGCGTTCGCAGCCTGGAGCCCGACGCGATCTACCTGATGATGCCGTGGTCGGCGACCGAGACGATCGAGCATTGCGCCGAGACATTTCTCACGCTCCCGGTCGAGATTCACCTCGGGCCGGAGCAAATCCTGCATAAGTTCGACGAGGTCGAACTTTCCAAGCTTGGACCGCTCGCCAGCCTGCAGTTGACACGTTTGCCGCTGTCGCGCGCCGAGGTCGTCGTGAAGCGGGTGTTCGATCTGGTGTTCGCCGCTGCCGGGCTCATTATGCTCACGCCCCTCATCATCTTCGTCGCCGCGCTGATCGCTCTACAGGGCGACGGTCCGGTTTTCTTCGCGCAGCGACGGTACGGCTTCAATCAGAAGCCGTTCCGCATCATCAAATTCCGGACCATGCGCACGCAAGACGACGGCGCGGTTGTCCCGCAGGCGACGCGCGACGACCCGCGCCTGACCAGGATCGGACGTTTATTGCGACGCTGGAACATCGACGAAATACCGCAGCTCTTCAACGTGCTGACCGGCGACATGTCGCTGGTCGGCCCGCGTCCGCACGCCTTATCGCACGATCACGATTACGCGCAGCGCATCGCGCTCTACGCGCGCCGGCACAACGTCAAACCGGGTATTACCGGCTGGGCGCAGATCAATGGCTATCGCGGCGAAACCGACACCGATGAAAAGATGCGCAAGCGCGTCGAGTGCGATCTGTTCTACATCGACAATTGGTCGCTTTGGCTCGACCTGAAAATCATCGCCCGCACGGTGCTTTCGCCCACCGCCTATGTGAACGCGTATTAGTTTTTGGACAGCAGCGCCGCGGAAACCGGACTCCTTCGCCGTCATCGTCCGCCTCACTCACTTATTCGCTGTCATCGGCATGACTCGGACGCGAACCGCGTCGCGAGAACGATCTTCTATTTCGTCATTGCCGGACTTGATCCGGCAATCCATGCGGGAGCACCGCTCGCTGAGAACTGCCAAACCATTCTATTCTCTGAACGTCAGCATGGACCGCCGGGTCAAGCCCGGCGGTGACGATGACAAGGGAATAACCAACGCCGCAACGCGGAACGCCTCAGTCACATTTCGCATTGACGTTCGTCACTATTTCGGTTACACGCCACAACGAATCTCGCTCCCGTGAAGGACGCCGGCCGGTGACGCCGGTCTGGCGGAGCGAGTGCGGTGCCCGCGGGCTTGGGCTCGTCACCCTCGCTCCCGGGCGGCTCGGGCATCATCCTGCCGGCACAATGACCGGCGCGCGAGGTGCTTCGCTGGACTGGGACAGGCACGGCGCGGGTAACGCCCGTGGAGCAGCGCTTAGGTCTCCGCCCCCCGGTTGGGGCGGCCGTACAGGATCGAACGCTCCGGCCGCGTCCCAGGAAGCATGGCCTGACGCTGAGCCTTCGGGATGAGCAGTCCCTTTGGCGAGAACCGTGGTGGAACGCCGAGAGGCGAGCGCATCCCGCTGGATGCGCGACCGCGCCCGTTATTTGGCGCGGTGGTAGGACACGCGCCTTTCGGCGTTCCGCTTCCTTTTTGTTTCTTTCGTCATTGCGAGGAGCGAAAGCGACGAAGCAATCCAGAAACGAGGATGCCGAACTGGATTGCTTCGCTAACGCTCGCAATGACGGCTCGCATTTCGTCCGTGCGCTGCGCTGATCGTGACCAAACCGGCCGCCACCGCCGGACGAAGTCTGACGAAGATCACGCGCGGCGATGAATATTTTTTTGGAGCATGATCTTATCGGAAAACCGGTTTCCACTTTTCCGGATCATGCTCTGGCGTCGGCATGACTCGGGCGCGAAATGCGTCGCGAGAACGAGTTTGTTTGTCTTCCCTCCCCCCGCGAAGCGGTGGGGAGGGTCGGCGAAATCGCACGAGCGATAAGCCGGGGTGGGGGGAACGGACCTCAAAGAGCCCCCACCCATAGCCGATGCTCTGCATCGGCGTTCTTTACGTGAAGAACGGCGGCCGCAGGCCGCCTATGCCCTCCCCACCACGCGCGTTGCGCGCGGGGGGAGGGAAATGCGGAGCGTGGCGTCGCGAGAACGAATTTCCTTATCCCTTGCGGGAGAGGAAAGGGCGCGTCGCATCGCGAAAATGAATGCTGTTGCTTGTCACATCGTGAAGAAAGGAACAGACATGGCAGCGCGCCACTGCGCACCGATGAAGTCTGGCGCTCGTCGCTACCCGGCGAGAACGGCGATCACGACGACGGCCCCGGCCGTGGCGAGCGCTGTTGAAAGCCACAACGCGCCGATGATCAGCCACAACGGACGCGGCTTGTGGACACGTGCGGGCGGCGTCATGGTCCAGGTCTCAAGCCCGGGCTCGATCCTTCGCAGCACTGCGGCGGCGCGCTCGATATCGGCGATGTCGCGCGCGAGCTGGTCCCGTTCGGCCTGCGCGATCGCATCAACGTCTTTGGCGTGCTTGTCCGAAAGGCTGCGCCGAGCAGCCTCCAGTCCGCGCAGATCAATCGAACCAGCCGGGCCGGCCAACGCGGTAGACAGCATCGAACCGAGATCTTGCGTCGGCATAGTGCTCACCTATGTGTCGCTTTACTTTTTATTAAACGACAGGCCCGCGGCGGGCGATCTTGATCGACGGCTAACCTTAATGGCGCCCCGCCCGTGAACGATCAAACGGGCACGGCCGACTAATGCACAGCCCCGATAGCCGCTCGAAGCTGTCGTGATTCGCGTTTATGCTGTTGATTGCGGCTGCGAAAGCTATTGGGCCGCCCGCCGGAGGAATTCCGCCATGGCTACCTCGACCCTGATCGTGCTTGCCGTCATCGTCGTTTTCGTCGTCTGGGTGATTTCGATCTACAACGGCCTCGTGACCATGCGGCAGCGGGTCAACCAGTCTTTTGCCGATGTCGACGTGCAGCTCAAGCAGCGGCATGACCTTATTCCCAACCTGGTCGAAACCGTGAAGGGCTATGCGGCCCACGAACGCGGCACGCTCGAAGAGGTCGTCAAGGCACGCAATGCCGCGATCTCGGCTCAAGGGCCGGCGCAACAGGCGGCCGCCGAGAACATGCTGTCTGGCGCTCTGCGCCAGCTCTTCGCGCTCTCGGAGGCGTACCCGGACCTGAAGGCCAACGCCAATTTCCAGCAATTACAGGCCGAGCTGACCGACCTCGAGAACAAGATCGCCGCCGCGCGCCGCTTCTTCAACAACTCCGTGCAGGAATACAACACCGGCATCCAGCGCTTCCCGGCGGCGCTTTTTGCGGCCTCGCTCGGCTTTGCGCCGAAGGAATTTTTCGATCTTGGCGAGGACCGCAAGACTGTCGGCGAAGCCCCGCAGGTGAAGTTCTGATCCGTCATTCCGGGGCCGAGCAAGGCGAGGAACCCGGAATCCATGACCGCCTCACGTGACGCATGAGATCATTCGCCGACGACTTTATGTTTCGTGACTATGGATTCCGGGTTCGCGGCGTAGGCCGCGCCCCGGAATGACGTGCAGCCATGGCCGCTTATGGACTCTATAGCCACATCCAATCGAACCGGCGCCGTTCGATCGTGCTGCTGGTCGGCTTGTTCTTTCTCGTCTACGTCCTGGTGTTCGCCGGCGCGCTGACGGCGGAGGCGCTGTCGACCGACGCCGACCTGAATACGCTGCTGCTGCAGGCCTGGATCGCCCTCATCAAGGCCGCCCCCTACGCGACGGTCGGTACCGCGCTCTGGATCGTCATCGCCTATTTTTTCCACCAAAGCATGATCGACGCCCTCACCGGCGGCCGCGAAGTGCAGCGCAGGGAAGAGCCCCGCCTCTACAATCTTCTGGAGAATCTCTGCATCTCGCGCGGCATCACCATGCCGAAGCTCAAGGTCATGGAGAGCGATGCTCTCAACGCCTTCGCCACCGGCATGAACGAGAAGCAATATTCGATCACCGTGACGTCGGGCCTGCTCAATCGGCTCAATGACGCCGAGATCGAGTTGGTGCTCGGGCACGAACTCACGCACATCCGCAACGGCGACGTCCGCATGATGGTTATCGCCGTCATCATCGCCGGGGTCGTGTCGTTCTTCGCGGAGTTGGTCTTCCGGCTCTGGTTCTACAACGGCTTCAGCTTCCGAAGCTCGCGATCATCCGATGAACGCAAAGGGGGCGGCGCCGGCGTCGCCATCCTGATCGCCATCGCGCTCGTCGCGCTTGCCTACCTTCTGTCGTTCATCATCCGCCTTGCGCTGTCCCGCTCGCGCGAGTTCCTGGCCGACGCCGGCTCGGTGGAACTCACCAAGAATCCCGACGCGATGATCTCGGCGCTCCGCAAGATCGAAGGGCCGTGGCGAATTGCGGGGCGCGACATCCTCCGTGATGGAGATGTGCGTCGACAACCCGCGCGAGGGATTTGGCGAACTGTTCGATACCCATCCGTCGGTCGACAGCCGGGTCGCGGCTCTGGTCAAGTTTGCCGGCGGCCATGATCCCGGCCCGATTGCGCTGCCGCCGCAGACCGATGACGCGAACGAGCAGTCGGACTCCGATCAACTTCCGCCAAGCGGGCCTTGGGGCTCCGCCGAAGGAACGCCCGCCGAGGCCGACGCCCCGATTCCACCGCCGCGTCCGGCGGCGGAAGTCGGCGGCGCTTCGTCATCAACGCCCGCCTCTACGCCTGCCTCCGGCCCTTGGGGCCCGCATAGCGGCGGCTAGCCGCAAAGGCGTCACAATTGCCGTCAGCGATTTCAAGTTAAGCTGCAAATGAAGGCAGTCCACGCGTTGCGGATGAGGCTTCCAAACATGGGCTGGCCTGTGTAGAACAAACCATCGGGGACAATAGTGTAACTCGCGCAAGTCGGCCGCGGTCTTTTCGTCCGGTTGCGGGCGTGCAAAGATTGCGGCGTACGGCAACGCGGCGTCAGCGAGGGGAACGGCGATGGCGAAGCCAACAGTGGTCGTGGTAGGCGCGGACAAGGGCGGCGTCGGCAAGACGACGGTGGCCCGCACTTTGTTGGATTACTTCACGGCGCATCACGTACCGACACGCGCGTTCGATACCGAATCCCCGAAAGGGACTCTGAAGCGGTTTCACTCCGACATCAGCGACGTCGTCGACGTGACGTCGGTCGCCGATCAGATGCGGATATTCGATACGCTCTCCGACTTCGAGCGTCACCGTCATCGACGTGCGAGCCGGCTTGCTATCGCCGACGCTGCGCGCGCTGCGCGACATCGGCTTCCTGGATTCGGTCAAGAAGGGACAACTCACCTTCCTCGTCTTCCACATTCTCGGCTCATCCATCGCCTCGCTGAATGAGATCGAGGACACCTCGCCGTTCACAGCGGACGCCAAGTACTTCCTCGTCAAGAACTTCATCAACAACACCAGCTTCTTCGAGTGGGACCAGGCGACCCATTCATCGTATTTCAAGAAGTTCAAGGACGCGGTTGAGATCACGATCCCCAAGCTCAACGAGATGGCCTACGAACAGGTAGAACTCGCATCGGTCCCCTTTCTTACCTTTGTCGCCAACAAGGGCCCAAGGGGCGAAGCGGCCAATTACTCGTTCGTGCTGCGCGGCTATGTCCGCCATTGGCTCGGCAATGTGTGGGCCGAGTACGACCGCATCAAGCTCAACGACATCGTCGGTAGCGGCGCGGCGCCCGCCGCAAGCAGCGGCGGCGGTCCTCGCGTTCAGGTGGTCCGATCGTAAGCTTGAGGCCAGACACCGGCGGCTTGCGAATGTCTCTCACCGGCGTTGACTCGATCGAAATGGACCGATTGCCGGGATGACGCAGCAAACGCCGCTCTACATCGTGGCGTCACCCAAACCCCGGGTAGGCAAAACGCTGATTGCCCGGCTGTTGATCGAATACTTCCGCTCTGGCGGCCGGCCGCTGGTCGGCTACGACCTGCAGCCGCGCGACCCCGCGCTGGCGAGCCGTTTCCCCGATATCGTTGCGACGGTCGATATTACCGACACGCGCGGTCAGATGGCGCTGTTCGACCGGCTGATCACCGACAACGAGCGCATCAAGGTGATCGATCTGGGTTATGCACCGTTCGATCAATTCTTTGCGGTGATGGCGGAGATCGGTTTCCTGCAGGAGGCGCGCCGCCGGCTGATCGAGCCGATCATGCTGTTCGTGACGGATACGGCGGCAACGACAGTCCGCGCTTATGCCGACTTGCGGCGGCAATTACCGGCGATGACCTTCGTTCCTGTCCATAACGAAGGGACCTCGCTCATCTTCAACAAAGGCGACTTCCCCCCGAACTCGGACCGAATTTGGCGTCATCAGCATCCCGCGCCTGTCGGCGATCGTACGTGGCGTCGTCGATCGTCCGAGCTTTTCGTTTGCTCACTACATGACCGAGCAACTGGGCGGACCGACGGAAGTCCACAGCTGGATCAGCACAATCTTCACCGAATTTCGCGAACTCGAGCTCCGGCTGCTGATGGGTCAGCTGACCGCCTCACTCGGCAACGCAAGCCCACCGCCGACGCGCGATCTACGGCCGGCGCGGTAGCAAACTTTCGGACCAGCCGAACGAGAAAGTCTTAGATTTAGTGTCCCTCGAAGCTCACCAGCGTGCGCACCGGCACGTCGTGCTTCCTGATCCTTTCCGCACCGCCAAGCTCCGGCAAGTCGACAATGAAGCAGGCCGCAAGGACGTTGGCGCCAAGCTGTTTCAACAGCTTCACCGCCGCCTCCGCCGTACCTCCGGTCGCGATCAGATCGTCGACCAGGATCACCCGCTCGCCCTTCTCCACCGCGTCTTCGTGCATCTCCATCTCGTCGATGCCGTATTCGAGCGAATAGCCGATGGTGACGCGCTTGAACGGCAGCTTGCCTTTTTTGCGGATCGGGACAAAACCGGCTGACACCTGATGCGCAACGGCTCCGCCGAGGATAAAGCCCCGCGCCTCGATGCCGGCCACCTTGTCGATCTTGCCGCCGGCCCAGGGCTGCACCAGTTCGTCGACCGTGCGACGAAACGCCCGCGCGTCGCCAAGGAGCGTCGTGATGTCGCGAAACATGATGCCCGGTTTCGGGTAATCCGGGATCGTGCGGATCGCGGCTCTGAGATCATTCTCGATGGTGACGTCGGTCATGCGCAGTGCCCCATCTCATTTGCTCGCCGTACTGTTCGCTCGATCTGGCGTCAGCGCGGCCGGAAAGCTTGCAGCGGGCGGCACTCTGGCGAACGATAGCGGCCGACGCAACCGGAGAAGCTTGTCATGAACGACAACGTCCAGCACCTCGTCATCGTCGATCTGCGTATTCCCTTCGTCCGCCTGATCTTGTTCTTCGTCAAAGCGGCGCTGGCAGCGATACCGGCCGCCATCATCGTCGGCTTCCTGCTCATGCTGGCGACAGCCTTCATTGCCGCGCTCAGCGGCAACGGCAGCTTTGTCATGATGCGGCACTGGTCGTTCTAGACGCCGTCACAAAGTTCAGCGTCTAAGTCAGACCGGGGGCCGCGGCTTTGCGAGATCTGGATCAAGCTCGACCGCGTGCCACACCCGCTTTTTCGTAAAGTAGAGCAGGCCGGTCAGCACGATGAGATACACCATCACCTGAAAACCGAGGCGTTTGCGCGCATCGAGCGTCGGTTCGGCCGCCCACATCAGGAAGGCTGCGACGTCGCGGCCATATTGATCGACCGTCGTCGGAGTACCGTCGGTATATTCAACTTGACCATCGGTCAGCGGCTTCGGCATTCCGATGGCGTGGCCCGGAAAATATTTGTTGTATTGAGTGCCAGGCGGCAACGTGAAGCCTGCAGGCGGATCGGTATAGCCGTTGAGGATGGCGTGAATGTAATCCGGCCCGTCTTCCTGGTATTGCGTGAACGCGTCGAAGATGAATCGGGGAAAGCCCCATTCATAACTGCGCGCCTTGGCGAGCGTGGACATGTCGGGCGGCAGCGCTCCACCAAGAGCCGCGCGGGCGGCCTGATCGTTCGGGAACGGCGGCGGAAAATAGTCGGCAATGCGACCCGGCCGTTGAAACATCTGGCCTTGATCGTTGGGGCCGTCCTGCACCTGATATTGGGCTGCGACCGCCGCCGCCTGGGCTTCCGTGAAATCGGGTCCACCGGGATCGGCGAGATTGCGGAAGGCGATGAGCTTCAGGCTGTGGCAGTTCGAGCAGACCTCGCGATAAATCTTGAAGCCACGCTGAAGCTGCGCCGGATCGTACATGCCGAACGGCCCGGCGAACGACCAGCGCTGCCGCGGCGGCGCCTCCGGCTCCTGAGCCGATGCCATCCGCATTCCCGCTCCGGACAACGATGCCGCGAGTGCCAGGGCGACGATGATGCTGCGACGAGGATTCATGGCTTCGCCTCCTCAACCACGTCCGCTCGGCGCGGATGCCCCTATCGGAGCGCCCTTGGCGAGCACCGCTTCGGCGATCGAGTTCGGCAACGGCTTGGTCTTTTCAAACAGACCGAGCAACGGCAGGATCAGGAAAAAGAAGGCGAAGTAATAGAGAGCGAAGATGCGAGCTGCGATCACATATCCGCCCGTCGGTTCCTGCGAGCCAAGATAGCCAAGGCCGATAACGCTCGCGAAGAAGATCAGCAGGAATTGCCGATAGAGCGGCCGATAGCTCGCCGAGCGCACGCGCGAGGTGTCGAGCCACGGCATGAAAGCGAGAACGATGATGGACGCCGCGAGCGCCGTCACGCCGAGAAGCTTGTTCGGGATCGCGCGCAGGATGGCGTAGAACGGCAGATAGTACCATTCGGGCACGATGTGGGCCGGCGTCTGGCCGGGATTGGCCATGATGTAATTGTCGGAGTGGCCAAGATAGTTCGGGATGTAGAACACGAACCAGGCGAACAGGATGCAGAACAGAGCGATGAAGAAGCCATCCTTGACGGTCGCATAGGGCGTGAACGCGACGGTGTCCTTCTCGGTCTTCGGCTCGACTCCGGTCGGATTGTTCTGCCCCACCATGTGCAGCGCCCAGATGTGCAGCACGACGACGCCGACGATGACGAACGGCAACAGGTAATGCAGCGAGTAGAAGCGATTGAGCGTCGGATTGCCGACCGCGAAGCCACCCCATAGCCAGGTGACGATCGGATCGCCGACGCCGGGCAGCGCGGAGAACAGATTGGTGATGACGGTCGCCGCCCAGAAGCTCATCTGGCCCCAGGGCAGCACGTAGCCCATGAATCCGGTTGCCACCATCAGCAGGAACAAGATGACGCCGAGGATCCACAACACCTCGCGCGGCTCCTTGTAGGAGCCGTAATACATGCCGCGCGCCATGTGGATGTAGACCGCAAGGAAGAACATCGAAGCGCCATTGGCGTGTACATAGCGCAACAGCCAACCGTAATTGACGTCGCGCATGATCGATTCGACGGAATTGAACGCGAAATCGACCTGCGGCGTGTAGTGCATCGCCAGCACGATGCCGGTGACAATCTGCACGCCCAGCATGAAGGTCAGAATGCCGCCGAACGTCCACCAATAATTGAGATTGCGCGGCGTCGGATAGACGATGAACGACGAGTAGACCAGGCTGGCGATCGGCAGACGCCGCTCCAACCATTTCATGAACGGGCTTTGCGGCTGATAGGTCGTGTCTCCGCTCATCATCAAACCTTATGCCTTGCTGGGCGTCGTTTCACCGATCCGGATCTTGGTATCGGAGATGAATTGGTAAGGTGGCAGCGCAAGATTAAGCGGCGCCGGTCCTTGGCGAATGCGGCCTGCGGAATCGTACTGCGAGCCGTGGCACGGACAAAACCAACCGTCGTAGTTACCCTGATGCGGCAACGGAATGCAGCCGAGATGCGTGCAAATTCCGATCAGCACCAACCATTGTTCATGACCGGCCTTGACGCGCGCCGAGTCCGGTGCGGGGTCGGGAAGCTTCTGCCAATCCACGTCCTGCGCAAGTTTTACGTCATTGGGCGTGCGGTTGAAAATGAAGATCGGCTTGCTGCGCCAGAAGACCTTGATGATCTGACCGGACTGGATGGGTGACAGGTCCACGTCGACGGGAGCGCCCGCGGCGATGGTGGACGCGTCGGGATTCATCTGACCGAGAAGTGGCCCGAGAGTGGCGGCCGCACCGACTGCGGCGACTGCCCCCGTTGCAATGTAAAGAAAATCGCGGCGCGTAGGCTCCGCCGTTGAGATTGCTGTCACAGTCTCGATCCTCTTCCGTCTTGCCGATCGCTCCATCCGCGCTGCGAACCGCCCCCGGATGGTCCGTACGGGTGGCGGATGGACCGATCGCATCCAGCCTGGGGGAGGTCGGACGCGACGCATGCCGGCGGAGTTTTATTGGCACCCTTGCCGGGAGAGTGCAAGTGTGCCTTTACCGACACCCCCAACGTGTAGCCGGAGTGTCCACACGGCGGGCGCATCGGCCGCATTTATGTCTCGCAAAGCCCGCAGCGCCCCGAATTGGCCATGCCCATTGCGCTCTATGAACCAGATATTCCCCAGAACACCGGGACGCTGCTGCGTTTGTGCGCTTGCCTTGGGATCGAGGCGCACATTATCGGCCCGGCGGGGTTCCCAACCACCGACCGCGCCTTCCGCCGCGCCGGCATGGACTATCTCGATGCCGTAGCGATCGTCCGGCATACGTCCTGGCAAGCCTTCGAGACGTGGCGGCGCGCCGCCAGCCGTCGTCTGGTGCTGTTCACGACGGCCGCATCGACATCCTATCTCGACTACAACTACCGGGCCGATGACATGCTGCTGTTCGGTCGCGAGTTCGGCCGGTGTGCCGCAAGAGGTTCACGCTGCGGCCGACGCCCGTCTGATGATCCCGATGCGTCCAGGCTTGCGTTCGCTCAATGTCGCACTCGCCGCCGCCATGGCTGCAGGAGAGATGAAGCGGCAAACTGCCGATTGATCATAAGCTCGATGAAGATCGCCTTCAGCTACGCCTCGACCACGCCGGCGTGGCCGCTTTCGACCGCAAAGGTCTTCAGCGTGGCAATGTCGGCCTTCGGATCGTGCGCATCGGACACCACGCGCATGCGCACCTGCATCTGGGCGCTATCGAGATCGACGCAGACATAGCCGCGCCGCCGGCTTTCGAAGAAATGGACATGCGGATTGTCCGGCAACGTTTGTGCGATCAATTCATAGGGCGGTCCGTAAGACGCGATCGACGTGCCGACGAACTCCGTGGCGACCACCGGCGACCCTGGATCGTTGAAATCGAGCCGCAGATCGTTGGCGAAGAAGGAATGGATATCGCCGCCGATGACAACCGGATTTGGCACGCGGGTATCGCTGATTTGCTTAAGCAGGCGCGCGCGATTTGCCGGATAGCCGTCCCAGTCGTCGGTCCAAAACGCCTCGATGCCGTTATCCTTCTCTTTGAGTTGCGCCATCAATACGTCCTGGGCGATCACATTCCATTTCGTCTTGCTGTGCGCGAGCGCCGAGTAGAGCCAGGCCTCCTGGTCGAAGCCCATCATGGTGCGACCGGGCGACAACCGCTCCGGACAGTTGGCGTTGGTCTCAAGATGGCCGCCGCCTTTTTTCGGCGGCGCGTAGCAGGCTTCGCGCGAACGATATTGGCGGCCGTCGATCATCGATACCTCGATCAGGTCGCCGAACGTGAACCGGTCGTAGACCCGCATCGCCGGTCCCTCGGGCCGTGACAGGATCGGCCGTACCGGCATGTGCTCGTAGAACGCCTGGTAGGCCGCCGCCCGCCGCAGCAGGAATTGCGCCGGATCGTCGAAATATTCCGACCAGCGGTCGGCATAATCGTTCTGCACCTCGTGATCGTCCCATGTCACGATCGCCGGCACCTGAGCGTGGAGGCGCTGTAAATCCTGATCGAGCCGATATTGCGCATAACGATTGCGGTAGGTCGGCAGCGTCGCGGCCTCGATGCCGTCCGAGTGACGCCGCACGATCGGCCGGTTTTCCTCGATGGTCTCGTAGATGTAATCGCCGAGGAACAGCACGACTTCGGGATTCTCGTCCGTGAGATGGCGATAGGCCGAGAAATAGCCGTGCTCATAATTGGAGCAGGACACGAAACCGAAGCGCAGTTTGTCGAGCGCCGCCCCCGGTGCCGGGAGAGTGACGGCGCGTCCGACCTTGCTCACCGCCTCGCCGCTCGTGAAGCGATACCAGTACGGGCGGCCCGGCTGCATTCCGCCGACATCGAGATGCACCGAATAACCGAACTTTCGTTCGGCGACCGCTTCACCGCGGCGTACGACATCCCGCATGGCGTCGTCGGTCGCGATCTCGTAGCCGATCGTCACGTCGCCGCCGTTCATTCCGCCGGGCGTTTCCGGATTGGTCGATAGCGGATCGGGCGCAAGCCTTGTCCACAGCACGAAACCGTCCGGGCGCGGCGTGCCGGACGCAACGCCGAGGCTGAACGGGTCGCCGGCGCGCCAGATTTGTGCCGATGCTTGCCGCAGCAATGCGGGGGCCGCGACCATGAGAAGTCCGGCACTTGCCGCGCCGGTCATTAAACCGCGCCGCGTCAGACGTTTCGGCCCAAAGCCGCACAGCATAATGGGACCTCCGATGGAGCCTCGGGATCATAGTCGCGCAGGATTGTGACATTCTGGACAAGACCCGCACATGACGGCCATTGTGCGCCAAACTATGGGGAGCGGCGTCAGCCGCCTCGTTCCCGGGTGACCATGGATAAGGCCCCCATCGAAACGCGGAAGGACAGCGCGCGCGCATGGTTCGAGACGTTGCGGGATCGAATCGTGGCCGCATTCGAGGACGTGGAAGACGCCCTCCCCCCGGATGCACCGCTCGCGGACCGCGCGGCCGGCCGTTTCGTACGCACGCCCTGGCAGCGCACGGACCACAGCGGTTCGCCCGGTGGCGGCGGCGTCATGGCCATGATGAAAGGCCGGGTATTCGAAAAAGTCGGCGTTCACGTTTCGACCGTCTTTGGCGAGTTCGCGCCCGAATTTCGCAAGGATATTCCGGGCGCGGCTGACGATCCGCGTTTTTTCGCCAGCGGCATTTCGCTCATCGCGCATATGCATAATCCGCACGTCCCCGCCGTGCACATGAACACGCGCTTCGTCGTGACGACGAAATCCTGGTTCGGCGGCGGCGCCGATCTCACGCCTGTGCTCGACCGCCGGCGCACGCAAGACGATCCCGACACGATCTCCTTTCATGCCGCGATGAAGGCCGCATGCGACGCTCATTCGGCGGTCGCCCCGTACGACAAATTCAAGACGTGGTGCGACGAATATTTCTTTCTCAAGCACCGCGGCGAAATGCGCGGTATCGGCGGTATTTTCTACGACTGGCTCGATTCCGGCGACTTCGAGGCTGACTTCGCCTTCACGCAGGACGTCGGCCGCAGTTTCCTGAGTATTTATCCTGAACTGGTCCGACGAAATTTTACAAAGTCTTGGACCGACGCCGAACGCGAGGAACAACTCGTACGCCGTGGGCGTTATGTCGAGTTCAACCTGCTCTACGATCGCGGCACGATCTTCGGGCTGCGCACGGGCGGTAACGTCGAATCCATTTTGTCGTCGATGCCGCCAGTGGTGAAGTGGCCTTAGGCGAACTGAGCCTGTCGGCTAATCCAACAGCAATATGTGTGATCACGCGTCTGCAACGGCGGCGTGACGAACAATCGTCACACGCGCTCTCTAGGGTTTGTTCGTCCAATCATTCGAGCAGCGGAGGAGATAATGGCATTCGCACCTGGCGACGTCGTCACGCTCAAGTCCGGCGGTCATTCCATGACGGTCGTGTCGGTCAGCGACGAGGACATCGACTGCCTGTGGGTCAGTGACGACGGTGAATTGTTCCGGCAATCGATCCCGGCGATAGCGCTGACAGTCGTCGAACTGTTTGAAATCGATGAGGAGGATGAGACGGAGGAAGAAGCCGACGAAGAAGACGAAGAGGAAACGGACGAAGCCGAAGAAGAAGAAGAAGAGGAACAAGACGAGGACGAAGAGCCCGGCGAAAAGCGCCGCGCCAGGAAACGCTGAGGTTCCCGACGGCCGTGCTCGCGGTGCGGATTTTCGCTCCGCACCTGCGACCGCGGCGTCCGAAGAGTGAGCGCAGGCTATTCTGCATATCGAGCGCGTCGAAGGTCTTAACGGCCGCCCGCGAGGCGTGTTGCGTTAGCCCACAAAACAATCCAAGATTGCACTCCTAGGCCGTTCCGATCGGGGGCAACAATGCCGGACCCTGAAGGCGGCGGCGCATCGGCGCCGAAAAGTTCACAGACCGGACCAGGATTTTGGCAACGGCTCAAAGGCGCGGCGATCCGCACCGAGAGAGAGTTTGCGTTTCTGAAGGGGCTCGCCGTTGTCAGCCTGTTGGGCACGCTGATCGGAGCCTACTTTCAATATCTCTCAGCGTATCAGGACAAGGCTTCGGCTCTGGCGCAGGAAGATACTGCAGCGGCAACGAGCGCATTTACGGAAACATCCAATGCTCTTTCCTTGGCCATCACGCTCCAGGGCCTCCTGTTCTACGACTTCGTCCACGCGGTAAAACTCAATGCAGCCAATGATGCGGCTGCTTTGACCAGCAAGAACGCGCACGATCTCTATCAGCCGTACGAGGAGGCGTCGGCCACCTTACGGGAGAACACCAACTTGCTGGCGCGAAAGATGGAAATCTACCTCGATTGGGCGAGCGACATCGGCCGCGATCCGGCAACCGACGCCGACCTCGGCGTCGATCCGATCAGCACGTCCTTGCTGGGCGCCTTCGGTTTCGATTGCGATCAGGACATGCCGACATTCGAGGTTGGAAAGTCCACGCTCCATAAAGTCAAAAACGGAAAAACCCTGGATGTCGACTGGTACAGTGCCAAGCATCATGTGTTGACCATCGAATACTGCTTCGACGTCACGCACAAGACATGGATGGAAATCGTCCGACAGTGGGCATCGCAAAGCTCGCTCGATCAAAACGACGTCGCTCAATTCTTTTCCGAAAAGAAAGCCGACCAGTTGCAAGCCCGGCTGGACAGCGAAGTGGTGCGGCTCAACGCCTATATGAGCCTGGCCATGAGCGAGATCGAACGTATCCGCGCGAAGTACCGGCCCAACGGCTTCTGGTGCAGCGTGCCGCTGGTGCGCGAAGCGCTCGGCGGCAAATGCACGCCGGTTCGCGTCGCGAGCCGCTGAATTTTGCGCCGTTTCACCGGCGCAACACGCCGAAGATCATCACCGAGCCGCCGACAATGACCACGGCATCGAGCATCGCCGTATGAACATGGACCGGTAGCCGTTCGACAATGAGCTTGGCCAAGAACGTGCAGGGAAATCCGATGAAGCCGATCAGCAGCGCAATCACCAGCACGGTCGGCGTGATCACACCGGCGAGCCCGAACACTGAAAGCTTGATGAACCCCATGACGATGGATACGGCGGCATCGGTCGCGATCACGGCGGCGCCTTCGAGGCCGGTCGCCATCAACAATGACAAGAGGATAACGCCCGCACCGGTCGTACCGCCGACCACCACGCCCCAGCCGGCGGCGGCCGCCGCAAAGCCCTTTTCGCCGAGCTGACGGCCCCGGCGCTTGAGGATGCGGCGCAGCGGCACGGTCGCGATCAAGGTCGTGCCGATCACAACGGCGGCCCCGCGGCCGGTCAGCAGGGTGTAGAGCCAAGCGCCAAGTACGCAGGTCGGTAGCGCTGCGACAAGCGCGATCAGCGCACGGCGAGGATTGATCCACTTACGGAACGCGACCATCCGCGCGCAATTGGTGAACACCGCCGAAATCGCGATAATCGGCACGACCGGCTCGGCGCCGACCATCGGCACCAGGATCAGGGGCATGAGCGCACCGGTGCCATAGCCCGCGATCCCGCCGGCGATAGCGGAAAAAGCCGCCAGCACGACGATCAGCACAAGCTGAAGCAGCGAGATATTGGAGAGAATCGCGGGCACGGTTCGACCATACCCTCTGGGCCGGCCAAGGAGCAGGTTCACCAGCAACCCCACCCCGATAGCGGCGTTTTCCGCCACCTGCCAGGCGATCCAGGCAAGTGATCTAGCGCGCTCGGCGATTACCGGTTAGGACAAGCCCCCGATTTCGCCGGTGCGACGCCGGCATCGAAGGCAAAAACCCATGGATCTCGGAATTGCCGGCCGCAAGGCCATTGTTTGCGCATCGAGCCGCGGGCTCGGCCGCGCCTGCGCCGAAGCGCTGGCCGAGGCCGGCTGCGAGGTCGTCATCAACGGCCGCGACCGCGACCGCCTGATGGCCACAGCCGAAGAACTTCGCAAGGCGACCGGCGCCAGGATCATTCCGGTTGCCGCCGACGTCGCCTCCCCCGACGGTCAGAAAGCGCTGTTCGAGGCCTGTCCCGAACCGGACATCCTGATCAACAACAACGCCGGTCCGCCGTTTCGCGATTTCCGGGAGCTCGACCGGCAAAAGATGCTCGATGGCGTCATCGCCAACATGATCGTTGCCGTGGAACTGGTGCAGAAGGCGATCGACCCGATGGTCGCCAAGAAATTCGGCCGCATCGTCAACATCACCTCGGGGTCGGTGAAGATGCCGCTCGTCGGCCTCGATCTCTCCTCCGGCGCGCGCGCAGGGCTCACTGCATTCCTCGCCGGCATCGCACGCTCGGTGGCCGCATCGAACGTCACCATCAACTTCGTCCTGCCCGGCACGTTCGATACCGACCGCTTCCGCTCGAATATCGAGGCGACCGCAAAGAAAAAAGGCATCAGCTACGATGCCGCTTTCGCCGAACGCGTGACCGGCACTGTTCCGGCGAAACGCGTCGGCCAGCCCAAGGAACTGGGCGACACCTGCGCGTTTCTTTGTTCGGCGCAGGCCGGCTACATCACCGGGCAGAATATTCTGATTGACGGCGGGGCATTTCCCGGCGTGCTCTGAGAGCCAACTCGCCTTCATAAAATCACCGATCCAAGGAGACCGCGATGAAACTCGTACGCTACGGCGCCCCCGGCCGCGAAAAGCCCGGCATGCTGGACGCTCAGGGGCGCATTCGCGACCTGTCGAAAATCGTGCCCGACATTACGGGCGACGCGCTTTCGCAAAAGGGGCTGGCCAAGCTGCGCAAGCTCAACCCCGACAAGCTGCCGCTCGTGCGCGGCAATCCGCGGATCGGGCCTTGCGTCGGCAAGGTCGGCAATTTCATCGCCATCGGGCTGAACTATTCCGACCACGCGGCCGAAGCCGGCATGCAACTGCCGAAGGAGCCGGTCATTTTCAACAAGGCGCCATCGTGCATCTGCGGGCCGAACGATCCGACGATGATCCCGAAAGGCTCGACCAAGCTCGACTATGAGTGCGAGCTCGGCGTCGTTATCGGCGCCCGCGCGCGCTATCTCGCCAAGAACAAGGCGATGGATGTGGTCGCCGGCTATTGCCTCGCCAATGACGTTTCGGAGCGCGTGTTTCAGATCGAACGCTCCGGCCAATGGACCAAAGGCAAGGGCTGCGAGACGTTCGGTCCGCTCGGGCCGTGGCTCGTCACCAAGGATGAGATCAGGGACCCGCAACGGCTCGACATGTGGCTCGCCGTCAACGGCGAGACGCGGCAGAAAGGCACGACCAAGAACATGGTGTTCGGCGTCGCCCACCTCGTCTGGTACTGCTCGCAATTCTTCGTCATGGAGCCGGGCGACGTCATCATCACCGGCACGCCGGCCGGCGTCGGGCTCGGCTTCAAGCCCGATCCGAAATTTTTGAAGGCCGGCGACACGGTGAAGCTCGGCATCGACGGCCTCGGCGAGCAGACGCAGAAGATCGTGCGCTTCAAGAGCTGACGCGCACGCTCAAGGGCGTGACGCATCTATTATCGTCACCCGCGGGCTTGACCCGCGGGTCCGTGCCGAATTCACGCGCGAACGATCGCAACGTTCTTGATGGCTGCCCAACCCATCTTGACGTCGTGACCAACGATGGCGCGCGATAACGGCCAGTCGATACACTCATCGAGCAAAACTCTCACGGGACGGATTCGACCAGTTTATTCTTCGCGTCTTCGAGGAAGGCGATGACCTGCTCACGCGTGACTGATGGAAATCCTTCAAGAAACTGATCGATCGACTCTCCAGCTTCGAGATAATCGAGCAGTGTCTGTACCGGCACACGGGTTCCGCAGAACACCGGCGTTTCGCCCATGATCTCAGGGTCTCGGCAAATGACAGGTTGCTTCATGGCGACAAATTTACGCCTCGCGCAGCTGGACAGCGACGAAGGAAGTGCCGCGTTTCAATACCTCGCCTTCACCGGCTCGGCGGGCGCATTCAGCGCGACGTTCAGACCGATCTCGCCGCTGTAAGTGGTGACGTTGCTTTGGCCCATTTGGCTGGTGAAGCTCGCGTACGCCGTCATGCCGCGGCCGATGGCGACTGTCGTTCCGACGGTGGCGGTCGCCCAGTCGGTACCAAAAACCACAGCAGGCATCGCGTAGGCCGGAGCAAACGATATTTCCGGCTCGATCGCCGTCACGAGACGGTTGGTGGACGCAAATTCGTGGTTCCAAACAAGCTTGGCGTAGGGATGCCACAGGCCGATATCCATACTCGCCTGATATCCCAGTTCGCTCACGGCGGAATTGCGGACTTGACCGGCATAGGACAAGGCCGTGAAGCCGCCCGACGTATCATCGGCGAACGGATCAGTCTCGGCAAAGCCGTCGACGTATATCTGCTGCAGAACGATCCCGGCCACCGGCCCGTGCGTGAGATAGAGCGCGGCCGCCGGCGGCGCTTTCATCGGCAGAGGCGGGGCGACGGCTCGGTCGCCTACCGGCGTCTGAAAGTTATAGCCGATCTCGGTTGCGAACGACGCATTGCTGCCGCTCGTGTTGCCGGTATTCGCTATCGTCGCTATGCCGATCGGAACGACGCGGTTCACGTCGTAGCGCAGTCCCCCGTAGCTTCCGATCAGATCGAACCAGAGTGGTGTTCCGGCATAGGCCGCATAGGCGCTCACCGCATATTCGTTCTGCCTGAAGTTGCCGCCGAGGCTGAAACTCTGCGTGGTGGTGCCGACTGACACCGCCCCGCCAATGAGCCAACCGGGTGCAAACGCGTAATCGAGACCAACCGTCACCATAGCGGGCGTACCGGGATCGGTTGGAAATCCGCTATAGCTGTTGCCCATGCTCAGCGACGACACATCACCGCTGATCCAGGCGTTGTATGTTCCGACGCTGCGCTGGTGTTGCGAGATCGCAATCTGCTGGAAGATCGAATCGACGATCGCAGTACGCGTCTTCACCGGCACTTCAGCAAGGTAGGAAATCTCGCTCGGCGCGACGAGAAGACTGTAGGCGTAGTCGCCCTCGATCAATTGCCCTGCGGCGCTGTAATGTTCGTCGTCGGCATAAAGGTAGGTCTGCTGGGCATTAGGCGTGACAAGCGTCGTGCAATACGCGGCCCAAGCGCTTTCAATCGTGCCGCCGGTGCCGTTACCGGGATTTGGATTGACGCAGGCGCCACCCTGATGGGTGGTCGCCGAACCGGGCGAAGTATTTGTGATGCCGAACAGGCCCTGATTGAACTCGATCGCGTCGGCGATGACCTTTCCCGACACCGGAACGAAATTAATGCCATCCGCCGCGAGTCCGGAATACAGAGCTTGGGTATAGGCTCGCGCAGTCTGCACGACGGATGTCGATCGATTGCCGCCGCCGGGCGCGGTGCCGTAATCGATCGCCACCACAAAGTAACGGCCTCCGGCAGCGCGCAACTGCGCGACAGCCGCAGTCAGAGCATTGGCCGACGCGAGGGCTAGCGCACTCGCATTGCTTGGGCAGACACCGTTGGAACAGATCCCGTGATTAACGTCGTTGCCGCCGGAGCTTATGAGATAAAGCGCGTTGGGATTGGCAATTCCGTTACCGGCAGCGAGGTAGCTCTGAATCTGACTGACGGTCGTGGGCGCCAATGTTTGATAGCCGGCATAGTCCATGTTAACGGCGCCTCCGGCGGCATAGTTGGTGCCGCCCGGTTCGCCGATCGGAATCGCGGTGAGGCCGAACAGAGACGCTAGCACCTGCGAGTTCATCCGGCCGCCGATGGTCGTCGCAATGCCGCCACCTGCCGCCTGCGCTGCTTTGTATTCGGCCTCGTTGATCGGGTTGAGGCTGTATGTGTGGGTGAAGTACCAGCCACTGTCGACCGAGCTGTCGCCAAATCCGACAAACTGATTGATCGACTGGGCTTTAACGGCACTACAGCAAAGAGGCAGGATGACCGCTGCGATCAGACCTGCGCCCGAACGCGCCAGCGAGACTGCTACGGATTTCAAGCATTGCCCCGGCAGAGTAGAACCGGTCGCCCCAAGCTCCGTTCTACATGGCAACAGCGGAGAAAGGTGTTGCGTCGCCGCAACATCGTCAGGATTTCAATTCAGCCGATTTGTTGCGGCGTGTAGCGTCAACCTAGCCCTGCCTCGCCTCCAGCACGGCCTGCAGCGAAATGCGCGACCAGGCTGAGATGCGGTCGCGAAAGGCCACGTAGGAATTGTGTATCTTTTTCGCCCCGGCGCTTTTGCCCGCCAGCTCACCCAGAACGTCACCGGCCTGCGTCCGCGCCGCGGCGACAAGATCGGGCGGAAACGTCCGTAGTTGCGCGTTGTCGCGCGTCGTGAGCGTGTTCAGCGCCTCGATGTTCAGCCGTTCCATTTCGGCAAGCGCGAAGGACGCTTCGGCGGCGCAGGCGTGTGTTACGATCGCCTTCATCTCACTATCGAGCGTTTCCCAGGCCTTGAGCGAGACGATGCATTCGCCGGTGCCGTTCGGCTTGTTGAAGCCCGGACCATAATAGAACGGCGCGAAGCGATAGAGGCCGAGCGCGATGTCGGAGCCGGGGCCGACGAATTCGGCGCCGTCGATCACGCCCGATTGCAGCGCGACCAGAATTTCGCCGGGCGATGTCGTCTGCGGAATGGCGCCGAGCCGGCGATACACCTCACCGCCGAGGCCGAGCGAGCGCACCTTCAAACCGCGCACGTCGCCGCGGCTCTTGATCTCGCGGCGAAACCAGCCGCCCATGCAGACGCCGGTGTTGCCGCCCATGAATGGCTTGACGCCGAACGGCGCATAAAGCTCGTCCCACAGCGCCTGGCCACCGCCGGCATCGATCCAGGCGACGTGCTCGTTTGGTGTCAGCCCGAATGGCACCGTGGTGAAGAACGCTGCCGCAGGCGCCTTGCCCTGCCAATAGAACGCCGCCGTGTGGCCCATCTCGGCGACGTCTGAGCCGACGGCGTCGAGCACCTCGAAGGCCGGCACGATTTCACCCGCGGCGGAAACACTGACCTCAAAACGGCCACCCGAGAGCGCGCCGATGCGCTCGGCCACGCGCTCCGCCGACATGCCGGGACCGGGCAGCCGCTTCGGCCACGATGTAACCATGCGCCAGCGGCGCTTGTCGCTTTGCGCCAAGGCCGGAGCTGCGGGCGCGGCCAGCGCTCCGGCGAGGCCCAACGCTCCGCCGCGGGCGAGCGCGCGGCGCGTGATCTTGTTCATTGGTGTTTCCTCGTTCAGGCCGAATCTACGAATTAAACCTGTGACGACAAGTCGTTGCAGAAATCTTCCTACGGCATTCCCGGCCCCGCTTGCACGGCCGGGATTTTTCGGACAGAGGTGGGCAAGACTTATAAACCGGAGTGGGAGAACCTTATGGGAGCGAATTTCGGCATCGCGGGCCTGGACTGGCAGCAGCGGGTGAATTGGGACCGCCTGCGCAAGTACCGGACCGAGCGGGCCCGCGAGATGATGAAGAAGCATGGCCTCGGCGCCGTGCTCTGCATGTATGACGAAAACGTCCGTTATCTGACCGGCACCCTGACACCGGGTTGGAACAGGCTCAAGCCAGGTTTGCGCTACGCCATGCTGTGCGGCGACGGCGCGCCGATCCTGTTCGAGCAGGGCGACCTCGGTTTCCAGATCGAACGGCACTCGCCCTGGATTCCAAAGGAGAACGTGCGCCACTCGTTTGCCTGGATCAAAGGCGCTGCCGGTCCGGCCTCGACCCAGCAGGTCACCAAATTCACCAAGGCGGTCCTGCAAGCGATGAAGGAAAATGGCGTTGCCGGGCAAAAGCTCGGCGTCGACTTCATCGACATCAACATGATCAACATCTTCAAGGAGAACAACATCAACTGGACCGACGGCATGAGCGCGATGATGGACGCACGCGCCGTCAAGAACGAGGATGAGCAGGAATGCTTCCGCATCGTCGGCGCCATCGGCGACGCGACGCATTGGGAATGCATGAAATTCCTGCGTCCCGGCATCACCGAGAATCAGGTGACCGCGCACCTGATGCAATATCTTTACAACATCCCCGGCATGGAGGACGTCGAAGACGTCATTGTTTCCTCCGGACCGAACACCTGGCCGAACTGGCGCAATTTCTCCGACCGCATCATTCAGCCGGGTGACATCGTGTTCATGGATTTGGCCGCGCTGACGTGGAACGGCTACAAGTCCTGCTATTACCGCACCTATTGCGTCGGCAAGGAGCCCAGCCAGGAGCAGAAGGATACCTACGGCACAGCGCTGGAATGGCTCTACGATTCCATCGGCGCGGTAAAGGTCGGCGCCACCACGCGCGACATCGCACTGAAATGGCCGTCGGCGATGGAGACCTGGGGTTACGAGGACGAGGACCAGGCCGCCGCCAATCTCTGGGGCCACGGCCTCGGCTTGGCGCAATACGACCCGCCGGTGATCTCGCGCATCTGGTCGCTCGATCATCCGGTCGAGATCAAGGAAGGCATGACGTTCGCGCTCGAGACCCAGCACGGCAAACGATTCCATTATGGCGTGCGCATCGAAGAGATGCTGATCGTGCGCAAGAACGACATCGAGATCGTCTCCAATTTTCCGGTCAAGCAAATCACCGTGGTCGATCCGCTTCCCGGCTACGGCGATCACGTGAAATGACGATTGCGTAGATTGAAAACCGTCATCCTGAGGCGCCTGCGCGCAAGCGCGGGCCTCGAAGGATGCAGCCGAAGGAAGCGACCGAGGTGCCTGGGCCCTTACCCTTCGAGGCTCGGCCTCCGGCTGAGCACCTCAGGGTGACGAATGAGGCATGAATTCATGAGATCCTCTTTCATCATCCCGCTCAGTGACCGCGCTGCGGCGAATGCCGATCGCGTGGGGCCGAAAGCAGCGAATCTCGCAGCGCTTGCTCACGCCGGCTTGCCGACGCCGGAGGGATTCTGCATCACCGCCGACGCCTACAGCAGGCAGATCGATTACCTCGGCCTCGCGGGCGCGCTGCGCGACTACACCGATGCCGACACGCCACAGCAACGGCGGCTGTCGGTCGAGATCAGACTGGCGCTCTATCAGTCCGATCTGGCGCCGGAACTGCTCGCCGAAATTCTTGCGGCATGGCGCGCCGCACCGAAACCCGCGGCGGTGCGATCCTCGGCTTTGATCGAAGACCGCGCCGATACCAGCTTCGCCGGCCAGTTCGAAAGCTTTCTCGGCGTCACCGATGAAGCCGAATTCCTCACGGCGTTGCGCGCCTGCTGGGCGGCATTGTGGACCACCAACGCGCGGCGATACATGGCTCAGCACGAGCTTGGTCCCGCCGACACAGCGATGGCTGTCCTCGTCCAACCGCTCATCGCCGCACGCGCGTCAGGCGGGGGCTTAAGCGAAACCGCCGACGGCCAGATGCTCATCAGCGCGACCTGGGGTCTCGGCTCGGCCATTGCCCAGGGCGAAGTGGTGCCGGACCGCGTCGTGCTCAGCCGTCACGGCTTCGTGCGCAGCAACGAAGCCGGCCGCAAAAACCATCGCGAAGCTTGCGTTCACGGCGCCGGCACGCTGCCGCAAGCCGTACCCGAGGCGCTGGTGCGCGCGCCATGCCTCGAGGCCGGACAGGCGACGACGCTCGGACGCCTCATGCGCAAGGCCGAAGATTTGCTCGGCATGCCGGTGGAAATCGAGTGGGCGCTCGACGAAAGCGGTTTCAAGCTGTTGCAGGCGCGGCCGCTCCGCGTCGCGCAGCCGCACGTGCCCGACGAAATCTGGCTCAGACATCCCGGGCTGAATGGCCATCCGGCCGGCATCGGCTGGGGTTCGGGCCGGGCCGTCGTGGTGAACTGCGAATGCGAACTGTCGAGGGTGGCGCCCGGCGATATTCTCGTCACGCGCGTCGCCGGTCCGGCATTGAGTCATATTTTGCCGCGCGTCGGCGGCGTCGTGGCCGAACTCGGCGGATCGACCTCGCATCTCGCCTCGCTCGCGCGCGAACGCGGCATCCCGATGGTGCTTGGTGTGCTCGACGCCACGCAGCGCATTCCCGACGGCGCCCAAGTCGCCGTCGATGGCGTCGCCGGTATCGTGCGGTGGCTCGCCTGATGCGTTCGAAAAAGCCGCGGCCGCGAATTTTCGTCACCCAGCCCGTGTCTGCGCGCGCGATCGCGCGGCTGCGCAAAGTGGGGAGCGTCAAGGTTTTTCCCGATGCGAGCCGCATCATCCCTAAGCGCAGTCTGATCGAAGCCGTCCGCAAAGCCGATATTTTGTTCTGCCTGCTGCACGATCGCATCGATCGCGATGTGGTCATGGCCAATCCGGATTTGCGGATGATCGCCGCGCAGTCGATTTCGCCGTCGAACATCGACGTCGAGGCCGCCACCGAGCGGCGCATTCCGGTCACCGTTACCGCGCCGCTCACCACCGAAGCGACCGCTGATCTCAACTTCGGACTGATGATTGCGGTAGCGCGGCGAATGGTGGAAGGCGACCGCATGGCGCGCGCCGGAAAATTTCCGGGCGGCCAGTCGGCGCATCTGATGGGCTCCTACGTTTGGGGCAAGACCATCGGCCTGGTCGGCGGCGGTGGTTTGATCGGCAAAGCGGTGGCGCGCCGCGCCCATGGCTTCTCGATGCGCGTGCTGTACTGGACGCCGCGCCGGAAACCCGAAAGCGAGGAGCGCGAGGCAGGGCTGACCTATGTGCCGCTCGATCGATTGTTGCGCGAATCCGACTTCATCTCGATCCATTCGCCGCTCACCGAAGAAACGCGGCACCAGATCGGCGCGCGCGAGTTCCGTCTCATGAAGAAGACGGCTTACGTCATCAACACCGCTCGCGGCGCGATCATCGATGAAGCCGCGTTGGTGCGGGCCCTGACCAAAAAACAAATCGCCGGCGCCGGTCTCGACGTGTTCGAGCGCGAGCCCAAGATCGATCCGGCGCTTAAGAAGATGCCCAACGTCGTGCTCACCCCACATCTCGGCAGCGCGACGCCCGAGGTCCGCGAAGCGATGGCGAATATCGTCGTCGATAACATTCTGGCGTTCATCGGCGGGCACAAGCTGCCGAACTGCGTCAATCCGCATATTTTTGCTCTATGATTGGAATTGCACTTGCGGGCAACGTCCTCCCCCTGAAAGGGGGAGGACGGCGAGCGCAAGCGAGCCGGGTGGGGGTCATTGTCGCCCGCAGTGACCCCTCCCCGGCTGCTTTCGTTTCACGCAAGCAGCCGACCCTCCCCTTTCAGGGGAGGGAACGAGAAGGGGAAACTGCTATGCCGCGTCCAGTCATCGCCATCACCGATAGTCCGTTCCCATCGCTTGACCCGGCCGAGAAGGCGCTGGCGCGGCTCGACCCTGAATACCGCATGGCGATGAGCACGAACGCGGACGACATTCTCGCGGTGGCACGCGACGCCGATGCTATCCTCGTCACCTATGCGAAGCTTCCGGGCGAGTTGCTGCGCCAGCTCACGCGCTGCAAGGCGATCGGCCGTTTCGGCCTTGGCGTCGACAACATCGACCTGCCGGCCGCAAAGGAGCTCGGCATCGCGGTCAACTACGTGCCGGATTACTGCCTGCGCGAAGTATCGGACCACGCCATGGCGCTGCTGCTCGCGCTCGCGCGGAAGGTGACGTTTGCCAACAAACTCGTTCAGTCCGGGCGCTGGGAAGTGCCGCCGATCGTGCCACTGCGCCGCCTCGAAGGCCAGGTACTGGGCCTCGTCGGCTTCGGCAATATCCCGCGCGCGCTGACGCCCAAGGCCAAAGCATTCGGCCTCACGGTGCTTACGCACGATCCTTTTGTGTCGAAGGAGGCGCTGGCGGCGGCGGGCGTCGAAGGCGTGAGCTTCGACGATTTGCTGGCGCGTTCCGATTTCATCTCGGTGCATGCGCCGCTCTTGCCGGCGACCCGTGGCCTGCTCAATGCCGCCGCCTTCGCCAAGATGAAAAAGGGCGCGCTCGTCATCAACACCGCGCGCGGGCCGCTCATCGACGAACCGGCGCTGATCGAAGCGCTCGATTCCGGCCATCTCGGCGGTGCTGCGCTCGACGTGGTGACGACCGAACCGCTTGCCAAAGATTTGCCGTTGCTCGGCCGCGACAACGTGATCCTCACCCCGCACACGGGGTTTTACTCGGTCGAGGCACTCGAGGAATTGCAGACCAAATGCGCCACCGATGTCGCGCGCGTGCTCAGCGGCGAGACGGCGGTTTATCCGATCTCCGCCTAAGGCCGCTCAACCCGGAGCCCCACCCTTCACCGCGTTTGCGAAGGCTTCGTAGCGAATGCTTCCGTCGGGCGCCGTCGGCAATTGTCCGCGAAGGCGCGTTTTGAGTTGCTCTTTCGCGTGCGGCGACAAGTCATTGAGCGCCTTGCCACGCGGCCCGATCGGCGCACTGTTGGAGTCCCAGAAATCATCGAAGTCGGGATAGACGACGGGAATGCGGATCACGCGGGTGTCGATCGATTGAAGCCCGGCCTTTTCCCAGATTGCGCGCATGTTCTTCAGTTCCGAGGCGGCAGAGTCCGGAACGGCCGGGAGGTTCATCCCAAGCGAATTCATCGCGACATTGATGGGTTCGACCGGCAGCCCGCCACCCGGAACGTCCCACATGTAGGTCGCTACACAGCCGCCTGGACGAACCACGCGCGCCATCTCCGCGGCTGCTTTCTCGGGATCGGAAAGAAAGTTGATCACGAGGGCCATCGCGGCTGCATCGAAACTGTTGTCGGCAAACGGCAACGACTGCGCTTCGCCGACCCGAAATTGAGCCATCTTCGTGGTCGGCCGCGCTCGCGCATAAGCGAGCTGGCCATCCGAAGGATCGATCGCGATCACCTCGGCAGGCGCGCAGCGAGCGATCAAGACCTCCGTAAAGGCGCCATTGCCGCAACCAACGTCGAGCCATCGCAAGCCGGGCGGAACGCCGAGCCACTCGAGGAATACCTCGCCGACGAGGCGGCTCCAGCGGCCCATCCGCCGCTCGTAGGCTTTTCCGTCGGGGAAAAGGGTTCCGGCATCACTCACGTTGAGTTCCAATCGCTGGCATTGATGACAGCCATGATTTGCCGCGGCATGGCTTACTCCGCGGCGATCACAGGGAGGATAAGGCACGAGGCGTGCACGTCGTCGTGATGGAAGGTGTCGGTGCCCATGAGCGACGGATGATAGGGATGCGAGAATACGCCGTCGGTAGCGGGAGAGTCGCCGTTTGCCAATTCGAGCCGAATGCGGTGATCCTTTTTGAACACGTAGGAAATCGGCAGCACTTCGATCTCGAACTCGTAGATCTCGCCGGGGTTGAGCGGCTGCGGATTGGTGTGGGTATAGAACGGCCGCTCGGGCTTCGAGCGCGCCGTGTCCTTCTCGCGATGCGAGGCCTTCAACCAGCCCTTCGACACCGGCGTATAGGCCGGCTGTTCGCCTTTGGCCCGCAATGCTGACTCTTGCGGATGCTGGTCGGTCAGCTTGACGATGAATTGGGTGTCGATCGCGGTCGACGCCACGTAAAGCTTGAGCACGATCGGCCCCGTCACTTCGAGATCCGCCTCGAGCGGCGCGCTGGTGAAAGTGAGCACGCGCCGCGCCGGATCAACCCGTCCGTCGGGGCCGATGACCGCAACACCATTGACCCATTCCCAGTCCGGATAGGTGTAGCTCGTCGCCGTCTCGCCGACCGCGGGCCGCTCAGTCGAGAGGCCGCCATCGTTGAGCGAGGTGACGCTGCCCGAAGGTCCTTTGCGCAGATAGTACGCGACAGGCGTGGCGTGCTTTGGCGGCCACTCCTCCTGCGCGCGCCAGACATTGGCGCCGCGTACGAACAGCCTCACCGGCTCGGTATCCATGAAGCCGTTGTTCGCACCCTTGAGATGAAGATCGTAGAACGGCAGCAGTTCTTTCTCGTGAAACTCGACCTGATCGAACATGCGGTGCGCCTCGAACGTATTACGGGCGCCGGTGACGACGAGCTTCTTGGGCGCTTTGAGCTCTTCATAGCCGAGGATATTGCCGCGCAGGTGCAGACCCATCTTGCCCCAATGCCCGATCGACAGCACCGGACACTTGATCCGGTCCAGCCGCCAGTACGGCGAACGCTGGCGCCAGAATTCGTCGTCGAGCGAATGATCGATGATGGCGCCGACCAGATCGAATTTCATCGGCGGCCGACCGTGCCGTCCGGCGAGGCGGTGCTGATTGTCCGCGCGCAGCGACGTGTACCACACCGAGCGATAAGAGCAGTAGATGCCGCCGTGATAGTTGGAGCCGCGATACTGATCGACGAGGCCATCGTACGGCACGATGCAGGCGAGGCCGGGCGGGTTGTAGGTCGCCATCAGCCACTGCGCCATCGCGTAGTAGGATTGACCGATGCCGCCGACACGGCCGTTGCACCACGGCTGCCTGACGATCCAGGCGATCAATTCGAGGTAGTCCTGCTGCTCGTTGAGCCCCATGAACTCGAACTCGCCCTCGGAGCGCCCCGAGCCGCGCACATCGGCGTGGACATAGCTGTAGCCCTGGCTCACGTACCATTCGACCGGACCGGTCTCGCGCCACAGAAACAGCGGATAGGCCGGCACCTCGTCCATTTCGTATTGGTAGGGTGAAGCGGCAAACAGCGCCGGGAAGGTGCCTGCAGCGTCCGGCCGGTAGACGCAGAGCGAGATGCGAACGCCATCCCGCATCGTCACCGTGATGCCCTTCTCGACCTTCATATCGTAGCTGGACACGCTCCGCCTCCCTGCCGGCACGCACTATGACGGCCCATCGCAGACGGCACCTGCGCGTTTAAGCCGCATGCTCGTGCCGGGACCTGCTGCGGCATTGTTACCCGATCAAAAAACAAATGACACGAGGGAGGAAGTCATGCGCCGGTGCACGCTCGTTCTCACGCTCGGCATCTTGTTGACAACGGGGTTATCCGCCGCTGCGGAGGATTATCCGTCGCGGCCAATCCGGGCCATTGCGTCGCAAGGTCCCGGAGGATTGAGTGATCTGTTCATGCGCGCGCTCGGCGACCAGTTGGGTCCCGCGCTCGGCACGTCGGTCGTGGTCGAGGACCGCGTTGGGGCGGAAGGCACGATCGGCGCGAAAGCCTGCGCCGAGGCGGCGCCCGACGGTTACACGATCTGCATTCTTCCCGGCGAGGCGGTCACGATCAACCCCATCATCCAGTCGAATGCCGACTTCGACCCAGCCAAGAGCTTGGCGCCGATCAGCCGGCCATACTATTTGACCCAGGTGTTTGCGGTGGACGCATCGCTGCACGTCAAATCGTTCGCCGAATTGGCGGCGCTGGCAAAGGCCAAGCCGAACACGCTCAACTACATGGCGCCGTCTCTGTCGAAGGTCGCCTTCATGGAGGAATTCAACAAGACGAACGGCACCAACATCGTACGTGTACCGTTCAAGGGTGGCGGCGACGCGGTCAACAGCATGCTCAACGGCACGACACAGATCGCGATTTTCGGCATCGGCAACCTCGTCTCGTTCATCCGCGACGGAAAGATCGTCGGACTCGCGGTCGACGGCGACAAGCGTTCGCCGCTTGCTCCTGACATTCCGACTTTCGGACAGGTTGGCTACGAAAAGCACATTTCGGCGACTTTCTTCGGCATCTACGCGCCAAGCGGAACGCCAAAGCCGATCATCGACAAGCTGAATAAGGCGATCGTCGCGATCGAATCAAAACCAGACTTTCAGCAGAAGTTTCTGATCAACCGCGGTCTGACGCCGGTCTTGGAGTCGGCGGAGCAGTTCGCCAAGGAGCTGGTGGCGGACCGCGCCGAGGGCCTCGCCGTGGTGAAGGCCTCCGGGCTCTATCCGAATGTGAAATAATAACTGCTGTCGGCATCTCTTTGACCGACGGACTAACGACACTCAATACCGCCGCGCGCCAATCCTTGTGAAGCAGGCGCGCGGTCTATTCGATCAGCGCCTGATCTGCTCCACCGTCCGGCGATACTCATGCCCGAGCCGAGAATGCGGATACGAGACCCGGTGGCGGCAGACGAGCATGACTGGCGCCGGCTGTGGTCCGGCTACAACGCGTTCTATGAAGTCCGCATCCCAGAGAGCGTGACCGCGTTAACGTGGCAACGCATTCTCGATCCGGCCTCAACAATTTTCTGTCGCATCGCCATGATCGACGATGACATCGCCGGCTTCAGCATCAGCGTAATTCATCCGAGCACTTGGACCGCCACCCTCGTTTGCTATCTCGAAGATCTCTTTGTCGCGCCCCAGTTTCGCGGCCGAGGCTGCGGGCGGCTTCTGATTCAGGACATCATGGATCGCGCCAAAGCAGAGGGGTGGTCGCGGCTTTATTGGCACACTCGCGCGAGCAATCCGGCTCGCGCCCTTTATGACGAATTTGCCACTGCAGATGACTTCATCCGCTACAGGCTGACGTTGGATTAAGTCCCGACACCGGGGCGTCAGGCGGCTGCAGGCGAAGTGGGCGCACTTACAGCGCAAGCGGGGTCGGATTAGCCCCCGGCGGATCGATCCCGAACGTATTGGCCGTCATGCAGGTCATCGAAAAACTGCCGGTCGTTGCGACCACGGCCACCAGGCCTTCGAGCCCCATGGTCTTTTCGGCGGCGGCGTAAGTCTCGTCGCTGAGGCCTTTGTTTGCGAGCAGTTCGCGCGCCACCGCAAAGCTCGTTTGCTCGCGCGGATCAGTTAATGTCGGTGTCTTGCGCGCGTTGATCGCATCAATGACGGTTTGATCGATGCCGACGGCGAGCGAGCGTCGCGTTTGCGCGAACCACGGATATCGCGCATTCCAATGCCGGGCGACGACCAAATTTATAATCTGTTGCTCGCGATGGGAGAGCGGCCCGTGCGACAGACTTTCCCGCAGATTTTGGCAGGCCTCGAACAATTTCGGCAACCGAATGTAGGCATGGTACGGCCCGCCGACGATGCCGCTCGATTGCTTGGCCGCGTCGTAGACCCGCCCCTGTTCGGCGTTCATGTCGGCGCGGTCGATGAGTGGTATGCGCGTCATGCTATCTCCCCTGCCCTTTTTGCTTATGGATGCCAAGCTAGCATCGACCTGCGGATCGTGCGAGCCGCTCGCCGCGGCCCCGCCGCTTCGCACCCGCGGCGACCATCCTGGCGCCTGCGGCTAATCCTTGTCGCGCTCCCATTCGACAATGACACGCACGGTTTTGTCGTTCATGTTTGGGTGCGGCATCGGCGGGCTTTCGATATAGAGCTTGTCGCCGTCAAAGCGAACGGCGCGGACTTGCTCGCCGCCGACCCAGGCCTGGTTCCACGCCGCCTCAACTTTGGTGATGACTTTGCCGCCCTCGACGCGGTAACGCCCCGTGTAGGCGATCATGGTTTGCAGGGCCTGCGCGCGTTCGGCGTCGGTCTTCGGAATCGGCCGGCCTTCGGCAGTGGCGAGCGCGAGCCACCGTCCGTCCGCCGTGGCAATCTGCCGGCCAACAGGGTGTTCGCCGTAGACCGGCGAGCGCTCCTTGGTGGCGACATCCTCGTAAACGACGGAGACAAGCTTCCATGTCCCGACGATCGCCACGCGCTTTGCGGCATCGTCAGCATCCGCCGGAGGCATGATCTCAGTCATGGCGCCGCCCGAAGCGGCTCGACGACGACGGCAGTTCCGTAACACAAGACCTCGGCAGCCCCGACCATCGGTCCGGTATCGTAACGGACGCCAACGACGGCATTTGCTCCGACATCCTTGGCGTGAGAGAGCATCAGATCGAATGCCTCCTCGCGCGTTCGCTCACACAGATTTGTGAAAATGCCGGCGCGGCCGCCGAGCAGCGTCCGGAAGGCGCCAACGATCGTGAGCGGGAGAGACCGCGTCCGCACGGTAATGCCGCGGACGACGCCGAGACATTCGATAATCCGATAGCCTGGAAGCTCAAAGGTCGTTGCCGACAGCATCGTCCCCCCTTGGAATTTACCTCGATGGTGCGTGCGACGGCCTGCTCATTTGATCGCTTGCGGATTGATCGGCGAACCAGTGCCGCCGCTGATGATGAGCGGCGGGCCGCAGAAAAAGAACTCGTAGATGCCGTCCTGCTCGCAGTCCTCGGCTAGTTCCTTCAAGTAGAAAATCTCGCCCATGCACAGACCCATAGCGGGGATGACCACCCAGTGCCACGGCTGGTTGGCGTCCTTGGTCTCGTTGGGCCGCACTTCGACGCCCCAGGTGTCGGTGCAAATCGCCGCGATTTCCTTCTCCTGGCACCAGTAGCAGTTCTCGAACTTGACGCCCGGCGCATCGCCGCCGGCGTAGCCGCCCCACTTCTTCTCGCTGAGGCAACGCTCCATCTGTCCGGTGCGGATGATGACGAAATCGCCACGGCCAATGGCGACGTTCTGGTCCTTCGCACACTTGTCGAGTTCGTCGTTGGAAATGCTTTCGCCGTCCTGCATCCATTTCACACCGCGAAACCGCGCGACGTCGAGCAGCACGCCGCGACCGACCATCTTGTTCTTCGAGTGCTCGATGCCGAGCACGTTGAGACCCTTGGAATCGATGAGTCTGGCGTCGTGGCCGTTATAGGCTTTGTCCTCGTAGAACACGTGACCAAGCGCATCCCAATGGGTGGCGCCCTGCACGCACAACATGAGAGTGTCGTCGGCGTAGCGAATCTTGTTCCAGTCCTGCCGTTCGGCGATCGCATCGGTGCCGGTTGCCAGCATCTGATGGATCGGGTTGAAGCGGCCGCCGAACAGTCCGTTCTGCGGGCCGTTGGCGTCGAGCGGAATACCCAGCGCAAAAACTTTGCCGGTACGAATGAGGCTCGCCGCCTTGACGATATCTTGCGGCGTGACGTGGTTGAGCGTACCGACCTGATCGTCTTTCCCCCACCGGCCCCAGTTCTTGAGTTTCTGCGTGGCCTCGGCGATAGCCGTCTTGCCAACCTTGATGTCCATGGAAATATTTCCTCCGCCGTGGTGTTTCTTTCCGGTTGTGCCTCGCCATGCAAGACCGGCGAAGTGCCACAGGGGCGCAATCAGTTTGACATGATACCCTGCGCCATGCCCAGAATCTTCTGCAAGGGCGCTGGAAAAACGAACCAAGGGAAACGACCATGACAACGAACCGGGGATTTTCAACCGCAGCCGTCGCGCTGCTCGCGACAATTGTATTGCCGATAAGTCTGCCGATTGCGTCCGCGCAGGCACAGACGATCATTGACGAATGGGCATCCGTGAAAGCGCCGCCGGCGCCAACGCTCAAACCGGTGACCGTTGACGTTAAGAACACCGCGCTGCTCATGCTCGATTTCATGAACCAGAATTGCGGTAAGCGGCCCGCCTGTGTCGCATCGGTTCCGGGCATGAAAAAGCTGCTCGACGAAGCCCGTGCGGCAAAGGTCACTGTGGTCTACAGCTTTATCTCCAACACGACCGGAGCCGATGTCGTCAAGGATTTGGCGCCCTTGGGCAGCGAGCCGACGGTACGTTCGGGGCCCGATAAGTTCATCAACACCGATCTGGACAAAATCCTCAAAGACAAAGGCATCCAGACTGTGATCGTCACCGGCACGGCGTCCAACGGCGCGGTCCTGTTCACCGCAGCCGCCGCGGCCTTCCGCGGCATGAACGTCATCGTCCCGGTCGACGGCATGTCGGCACAGGATCGCTACGCCGACCTCACCACGGCCTACACCTTCAGCAGCGCGCCGCTGCTCTCAGGCAAGACGACGTTGACCAAGATCGATATGATCAAGTTCTAGTGGCGGTGTGACGGTCAGGCCTGTGACACCGGTTTAGGGAGCGAGGCCGCCGCGCGCGGGAGAATGATTCTGATTTCCGTGAACTCGCCGGGTTGACTGTCGACTTCGATCGACCCGGCATGTTGTTTCACAATGATATCGTGACTGATGGAGAGACCGAGCCCGGTGCCCTCTCCGGCCGGCTTGGTCGTGAAGAATGGATTAAATATTTTGTCCTTCACCTCGGGCGGAATACCGGTGCCATTGTCGCGAATCCTGATCTCCACGCGGTCGCCGAGGTTTCTTGTCGCAGCCGTCAGCGTTGGCCCAAAGCCATCGCTGTCGGCTGCTCCCTTGCGTTTGGTCGCCGCATAGAAGCCGTTTGAAATCAAATTGAGCAGGACCCGCGTGATCTCCTGCGGGAACAGGTCGACTTCGCCTGCGGCCGGATCAAACGAACGTTCCAGGGCGATGGTAAACCCCTCTTTCTCCGCCCGGGCGCCGTGATAGGCGAGATTGAGGCTTTCCTCGACGATGGCGTTGATGTCGACGGCCCGATGTTCCCCCGAGCCTTCGCGCGAATGCAGCAGCATGTTTTTGACGATCGAGTCCGCACGTTTGCCGTGCTGGACGACCTTTTCGAGGTTGCTGCGCAACGTGTCGCTTAGCTCGGTGATTTCATTGCGCGTCTTGTTGTCGACCTTCATGGCCCCGAGAGTTTCCTGCAACTCGTCGATCAACTCGACGGAAAGCGACGAGAAGTTGTTGACGAAGTTGAGCGGGTTCTTGATCTCGTGGGCGATGCCGGCGGTGAGTTGACCGAGTGAGGCCAGCTTCTCGGTCTGCACAAGGCGATCTTGTGCAGTTCGCAAGTCCACGAGCGACTTGCTTAGATCATCGGTGCGCTGGCGTAGTTCATTGAGCAACCGCGCGTTCTCGATGGCGATGACGGCCTGGGCGGCAAAGTTCGTCAGCAGTTCGATCTGTTTGTCGGTAAATGGCCGGACCTCCTGACGGAAAATGTTGATGGCGCCGATCAGCGCGTCATCCTTGAGCATCGGCACAGCGATTTGCGTGCGCACCCCAGCAAGCTTGGCAATGCGGGTGGGATTCGGCGATTCGGACATGTCGAGTGTGTGAATGACCTGCTTTGAATTCCACAAACGATCGAGGTCCGAGCCAGGGGTTGGCTTGAGGCGGCCCCGCCGCCGGAAATAATCATCGACGGCGGGAGACAAGTTCAGTGTCGCCACCGGATAAGGCACATCCGCGTCGAAGCGAAACATGACCCCGAACTTCGCCTCGCAGATGCGCACCGCGTTCTCCAGCATGGCCTGAAATACCGGCTCCAGCTCGCCGGGCGACGAACTAATGACACGGAGTACCTCCGAGGTTGCCGTTTGTTGTTCCAGCGACTCGCGAAGCTCGCTGAGCAGCCGCGCGTTCTCAATGGCGATCACCGCCTGGGCGGCAAAGTTTTTGACCAGGTCGATCTGCTTTTCATTGAACGGCCGAACTTCCTGGCGAAAAATCGCGAAGGCACCGATAAACTCGTTGTCCTTGAGTATCGGCACCACAAGGAGCGTCCGAACGCCGAAATGCTCGACGCTGGCGACCGCCAGCGGATTCCGCATGAGGTACGCCGGTTCCGTGGCGAAATCGGTCACATGAACTGGTTGCTTGGTTCTGGCAACCCGCATGATCGGAGCATCCTCGCTTGGCTGACGAGAACCGGTCTTGAAATACTCCATGAGCTGCTCGGGCACACCGAGCGAAGCCACCGGACGAATAGCGTCATCTTCGAGCCGAAATAGCATTCCGAATTTCGCATCGCAGACGCGTGCCGCATTCTCCAGCATGGAGTGGAAAACCGGCTCCAGTTCGCCGGGCGACGAACTGATAACGCGCAGCACGTCCGCGGTGGCCGTCTGCTGTTCGAGCGATTGGCGCAGCTCGTTGAGCAGCCGCGTGTTCTCAATGGCAATGACGGCCTGGGCGGCAAAACTCTCGACCAGCGTCACCTGCTTATCGGTAAAGGGACGCACTTCCTGGCGGTAGATGACGATGGCGCCGACTAACGCGCCCTCCTTGAGCATCGGTATCGCCAGCAAGCTGCGAACGCCCGCGAGGTGCGCGAACGCCAGGCGCGAGGTGTTTTCACTCGCGTAGGCATCGGTATAGGCGGCCTCGGCGCGGGCATCCTTAATCTGGACCGGCGCAAGGGTCGCTTGCACCCGCGCCAGTGCGCTGGCTTTCGGCAAGTGCCGGATCATCGGATCGCGCCGCCTGGATTCGGCGTATGCGGGCGGGGCATTGTGCAAGGCAACCGTGCGGAATCCGTCCCCCTCTGCCATGTGCAGCACACCAAATTCAGCAGCGCAGATGTGCGTCGCGTTGGATAGAATGGCCTGGAAAACCGGCTCCAGTTCACCCGGAGAGCCAGATATGACGTTTAGCACCTCCGAGGTCGCGGTCTGCTGTTCCAATGACTCGGTTAGATCGGCTGTGCGCTGGCGCAACTCATTGAGCAGCCGCGCGTTCTCAATGGCAATCACCGCCTGGGCGGCGAAGTTGTGCACCAACGCGATTTGCTTATCCGTGAACGGCTTAACCTCCTGACGATAGATGATGATAGCGCCGATCAAATCGTCCTCTTTCAGCATCGGCACTATTATGATGGATCGTGCGCCGCCAAGCCGCGCCGCAATTCCAGGCGTCGGCTCCGCCATATCGTCGGCAGTGTGGCTGAATAACTTTGTATGCAATACGAGATCGAGACGGCTACCCGGCTCGGGGCGAAACCGCCCATTCTTCCGATTGTACTCGACGAGCGCTGCTGGACAGTTGTGCATGGCGGCTGCGCAAAACATGCCTTCGTCGTATCTCATCAGCACGCCGAAATTTGCTTCGCAAATGCGCGTCGCGTTTTCCAACATCGCTTGAAACACCGGCTCCAGCTCGCCAGGGGACGAACTGATGACACGCAGCACTTCCGACGTTGCAGTCTGCTGCTGGAGCGACTCACGAAGCTCGTTGAGCAGCCGCGTGTTTTCAATGGCGATGACGGCCTGCGCGGCGAAATTCTGTATCAGTGCGATCTGCTTTTCAGTAAATGGCCGAACTTCGTGACGATATATGACGATGGCACCGACGAGCGCGTCGTCCTTGAACATTGGCACGGCCAATAGCGTCCGAATGCCGCCCAGTTCGACACCTTCGATGGCAAAGCGCTGCCGCTGCAAATAATGCGGTTCGGCCTTCAGGTCAGCGATGTGCACGACGTTCCTTGTTGCGATGAGTTGGCCGAGGCCGCTACCTGGCGGCGGACGGAAAGGCGCCGCCGATCTGGCATTCAGATAAGCGGCCGGGGCATTGTGCATGGCCACCGTGCGAAATATGTCGGCTTCGACAAGAAACATGTTGCCGAAATTGGCCTCGCAGATGCGAGTCGCGTTCTCAAGCACAGATTGGAATACGGGCTCCAGCTCGCCGGGCGAGCTCGAAATAACGCCCAACACATCAGACGTTGCCGTCTGCTGTGCGAGCGATTGCCTCAGCTCGTTGAGCAGCCGCGTGTTCTCGATGGCGATCACAGCCTGGGCGGCAAAGCTTTGCACCAGCGCAATCTGCTTGTCCGTAAAGGGGCGCACTTCATTGCGATAGAGCGTGAAAGCACCGACCAATTCGTCTTCTTTCAACATCGGAACGGACAGCAGCGTGCGTATACCGCCGAGTTCGATGCCGGCAACGAATTGCGGATCACGCTTGGCATAGCCCGGCTCCGCCGCCAGATCGGCAACGTGAGTGAGCGTTTTGGTCGTCACCATGCGACCGGTAGGAATATCGGGGCTGGGCCGGAACGGCGCGTTCTTGCGAAACTCGGCGAAGGCAGGCGGAGTATTGTGCGCTGCAAGCAGATGTAAGCATTCGCCATCCCAGCGATAAATATTTCCAAATTTCGCGTCGCAGATGCGCGTTGCGTTCGCCAGCATGGCCTGGAACACAGGCTGCGGGTCTTCGGGAGAAGAACTGATGACGCTCAGCACCTCCGACGTTGCGGTCTGTTGCTCCAGCGACTCGGAGAGATCGTCGGTGCGCTGGCGCAGTTCGCTGAGCAGCCGCGTGTTTTCGATTGCGATAACGGCCTGGGCGGCAAAATTCTGAACAAGCACAATCTGTTTTGCGGTGAAGGGGCGAACCTCCCGGCGCTGCATCGCAATCGTGCCGATCAGTTTGCCCTTTTGAACCATCGGGACCGACAGCAAGCTGCGATAGCCGCCAAGTTTCACTGCGGCTGTGAATGTCGGGTCGCCCCGAAGGTAGGCCTTCTCCTTTGTAATGTCGGTGATATGGACTGGCCGCTTCGACCTGACGACGCGATCGAGCGCGGTACCCCGGCCGGGCACGATTGGCCCCTGCTGCTTGCGCAGCTTCACATAGGTCGCGGGCGCGTTGTGAGTTGCGACAGCGCTGAATGCCCCGCCGTCATACAGGAAAAGCGTGCCGAATTTTGCCTCGCAAAGACGCGTCGCGTTCGCCAGGATCGTTTGGAAAACAGACTGCAATTCTCCAGGCGACCTCGAAATGGCTTGAAGCACTTCCGACGTCGCCGCCTGCTGCTCAAGCGCCTCCTTCAATTCGCGCGTCAGCCGCACGACCTCTGTTTCTTCGTCTGCGGCGGAGGAACGGCGACGCCGGACGGCCTTTGGCGCAACACGCCGCTTTGCCGTCTTGCGGCGGCTTGCTTTAACCGGTTCGCTGCCTACTCCGGAGCGCCGTCTCATTGCCTACCCCCTAGGCTCAGGACGAGCATGGTAGCGGGTCAGACCAGTAAGCGGGAAGTGGCCGGGATGTGACTTGCGGATCGCTACCGTAACGCGATGCCGCGATGTGTCTGCCGGGCGATCCATTACAGACATGAAGCTGCAACGCCGCGAAAGCCGCGACGCGCCAAAATAACAGTCGAGTCTCAGCAGCGCCGCCACCGGACGGTCGAGAAAGACTCGTTACCGCCGGCCCGCCAGAGCATGATAGGCGAAAAGCACCACCACGGAGCCAGCGACCGCCACGATGAGACTCCAGATGTTGAGGCCGGTTATTCCTTCGGTGCCGAATATCTCGCTGAACAGAAATCCTCCGACAATTGCGCCCACTATGCCGAGAGCAATGTCGAGCCAGAAGCCTTGTCCCTGCTTGTTGACAATCTTGCTGCCAATAAATCCCGCGATGAGGCCCAAGATGAGCCAGCTGATGATTCCCATGGGTTTCACTCCTACAGATTGCGCCTGCATCGTAGCAGGCCTCGACACGATTTCAGCAGTCACGCCCTTGATTTCGCGTTGATGACCGATACCTGTAGAGGGCGCTTGCACCAATCGAGTATCGTCGAGATGCAAGGTCGAAACACAATAGCCCGAAAATCCATCGCGACTGCGATCTTTTCTGCGTGGTCGCTTCGAGTTGATCAGACGCTGTCACATGGAGGTGGCAATGGGATTTTTTGACGATGTGCTCAAAAAAAGCGTCCCCGAAGGAAGCGGTATCGCGAAACCGTTGATGCTGGCCTTCATTGCGCTGCTGGCATCAGGCGTTCTTACGAGCAAGCAACCGCCGCGTCGGCGCCGGGCACGAAACCGGCGGCCAACCCGGAAGCTGGCGGATTGCTGGGAGGTTTGGGCGGACTTCTGGAAAAGCTTCAGCAGGGCGGTCTGGGCGACGTGGCGAAGTCATGGGTTGGCACCGGGCCAAATCCGTCAGTTTCGCCCGATAAGCTCGGACCGGCGCTGGGCCCGTCGATCATCAAGACTTTGGCCGAAAAGACGGGCATGTCCGAACAGGATGTGACTGCGCAGCTGTCGCAAATTCTGCCGGGCTTCGTCGACAAGCTGACGCCCCAGGGCCGCCTTCCCACCCACGACGAGATCGCCCGGTTTGCTGGCTGATTAATAGCCGCACTGGCGCGTTCCATGTCGTGAAGAATTTCGGCGCACGAGCACGCCGAGAGTAGACGTTTGCTGCGCAATGATGAGTCCGTGCGCCAAATCGTCCTAACTTGCGTCCTTGTTCTCGAACGTTGTGACGTGCGGCGCCGGCACGTTCTCTCCGCAACACACGCAACGCCAGCGCCGCACCAGGTAGCCGAACACGTTCTTGTGCAAGTCCGGGCGGTTGGCGCGTCCGCGCTTCTTGGTGAGATCATCGCCCTCGGCCACCAGCTTGGGACCCCCGGCAGCTTCCGCCAGCAACTGCACCTTGCACGCCTTTTCGAGCTTGATGGCGTTCCACACCGCCTCTTCGATGCTGCCGCCGGTCGCAACGATACCGTGATTGCGCAGGATGAGCGCGGGATGCTCGCCGAGACAGCGCGCCACCGCCTTGCCGCGCTCCTGATTGATGATGAGATCGGTCGTTTCCGAAAAAATCGGCAGGCCGGCGGCAGCGAACGTAATCGCATCGTTGCCGACGGCGACCAACGGGCGCCCCAGCGAAGAAAATGCCACCGCATGGACCGGATGGCTGTGAATGACGCATTGCACGTCGTCGCGCACGCGCAAGACTTCGGAATGGATGAAAACCTCGTTGTGCCGCGGCATGGAGCCGTCGACCTTTTTGCCTTCGATATCGACCGTGATGATGTTATCCGGGCGCATTTCCTCGATGCCGATGCCGGCGGGCTTCATCAGGAATTGCCCGCTGTCTCCGGGCAGCCGCACGGATATGTGTCCGGCGACATAATCGCCCTGCCCCTCCATCGCGAGGACACGCCCGGCATTGGTGAGCGTTTCCCGCAGTTGATCGGTCATTCGAAGTCCTCCCGAACGTGCTTGCTGTTGATCGCTCGGACATTACACTGCAGTCCCAACGCGCAACAGGAAAAGCCGGCGAGGCCAGATGGGAGAGACGGGGGGAACCAGCGCAGCGAGTGCGGCACGATGGCGCCGCTACGGCGACCGGCTGATTGTGCTCGCACTCATTCTTGCAGCGTGGCAAGCGGCGAGTGCGATCGTCGGCTCGTACTGGCTGAGTTCGCCCTGGAGCACGCTCGCGCGCTTCGGTGCGCAGCTTTGGAGCGGCGAGCTCATTCGCCATGCCGGATATACCATTGAGGAAGCCGCGCTGGGCACGATCATCGGGGCCGTACCGGCCATGCTGCTGCCGTTCGCGCTCCGGCGCCATCCGATCATGGTTGCGATCTTCGATCCATTCATGGTCGGCGGCTACGGCGCGCCCAAGCTCGCGCTCGCGCCGTTGTTCATTCTCTGGTTCGGCATCGGCATTGGCTCGAAAATCGCCTTGGTGGCCGCGGTGGTGTTCTTCATCGTCTACTTCAGCACGCTCGGCGGCGTGCGCGCGCTCGATCCAAAACTGGTGCAGATGGCGCAGATCGCCGGCGCCAGCGAACGGCAAGTCGCCCGCCTCGTCGTATTTCCCTCAGCCGTCGCGAGCGTGTTCGCCGGATTGCGTATCGCGCTGCCCTATGCGATCGGCGTTGCGGTGATCGCCGAGTTGATCTCGTCGAACCGGGGCCTCGGCTATCTGGTGCAAACCGGCGCCATGAATTTCGATACCACCAGCGTATTTTCCGCGATCCTGGCTGCAACGCTCGTCGTGCATGGCGCCAACTGGCTGGTGGCGATCGCCGAAAGATTTTTATTGCGCTGGCGCGCGCCGGACCGCCGCCTCGCCGCGATCGGAACGTAACGATGGCGGACGCCCTGCTCGACATACGCGGACTTGGCAAACGGTTTCCCGCGCGGCAAAGCCGCGAGGCATCGCCCTGGGTCATTCAGAATCTGTCGCTTTCAGTGGGCGCAGGCGAGTTCGTGACCATTGTCGGACCTTCGGGCGCCGGCAAGACCACGCTGCTCAACATGATCGCCCAGATCGACACTGCAAGCGCAGGAGAGATCATCTTCGACGGCACCCCCATCGCCTGCCAGGATCCGCGGAGTTTGCGGCCGGGTCTCGGCCGCCGCATCGGCTACGTGACGCAAGACGATAATTTATTGCCGTGGCGCACGACGATCGACAATGTGCTGTTTCCGCTTGAAGTCCAGGGCAACCTGACCGAGGCGACCCGGCAGCAGGGCGCAGATGTTGATCGGCGCCGTCGGGCTGGCCGGGTTCGAGCGCTATTACCCCCACGAGCTTTCGGGCGGCATGCGCAAGCGCGCGGCGCTGATCCGCACGCTGCTTTACGATCCGCCGGTCATCCTGATGGATGAGCCGTTCGGCGCCCTCGACGCGCAAACCCGCACGCAGTTGCAGGCCGATCTGCTCACGCTCTGGAATCTCGGCCGCAAGACCATCATCTTCGTCACCCACGACATTACCGAGGCGATCGCGCTCGGCGACCGTGCGCTGGTGCTCACCCGGGCGCCATCCCGGATCGCCGCCGAACATCTCATTCCGATTCCACGCCCCCGAAACGTCAAGGATATTTTCGCGCTCGAAGGCTTCGCCGGCCTCTACGAAAAGATCAGGGCGCAAGTGCAATGAGCGCGCCATGACCGACGCCGTCGCCCTTCCCGCCGACATCGCCGAACCATCATTCGCCCGGCGGCGATGGATGATTACGGGTGGGCGCATCGCTCTCGTGCTTCTGCTGCTCTTCGCGTGGGAGATCGCCGCACGCGTCCTCGGCACGCTGTTGTTCGCGCCGCCACTCGAAGTGCTCGAACGCATCGGCTCGCTGGCCGCGAGCGGCCAACTCGTTACCGATATCGTGGCGACGCTCCGGGTCGCCGCGCTCGGTTTCCTGATCGGATGCGTGTCCGGCGTATTGCTGCCATTGGCGCTACGACATTCGGCGCGCGTCACTGAAGCGGTCGAGCCCTATATCCTCGCGTCGATGGGAATTCCCAAATACGCGCTGGCACCGTGGCTGATCCTGTGGTTCGGCATCGGCGATCTGCCGAAGGTGGTCGTCGTCACGCTGATGGTATTCTACGTCGTCTTCGTCACGACGATCGCCGGCGTGCGCGCCGTCGACCGGCGGCTGATCGACATGGCGCGGATCGTCGGCGCCAGCGAAAACGTGATTGCGCGAAAAATCGTGTGGATTTCGCTGCTGCCCTATTTCTTCACGGGCCTCAAAATCGCGCTGCCGCGCGCCGTGAGCGCCACCATCGTCGGCGAATTCCTGGTCGGCACCGATGGCGTCGGCCGGTACATCGAGCACGCGCGCGAGATTTCCGACTCGGTCGGCGTATTCGCAGGCATCGTGGTCGCGACTGCGCTTGTGCTCGCGATCAACGGCGTGCTGAACGTCATCGAACGCCGGGCGCTCCATTGGCGGCCGGTGGAACGGGACATGGAGCTGTAACATGAAATTGTTGAGTTTTATCGCGGACGGCAAGGAGTTTTTCGGAGCGGCAAGCGGCGACGGCATCGTCACGTTGAATGACCGCGTCGGACACACCAACCTTCGTGCCGCGCTTGCCGCCGGCGCGCTGGACGCAATGCGCAAGACCGCCAAGGAAGCAAAGCCCGATCGCAAGCTCTCCGAAGTCAAATTCCTGCCGGTCATTCCACATCCTGAAAAGATCCTTTGCGCCGGCATCAATTACCGTTCGCATGCGGCAGAGACCGGCCGCGAACTGCCCAAGCAGCCGAGCATGTTTGCCCGCTTCACCGATACTCTGGTCGGCCATGAGGGCGAGATGATCAGGCCGACGGTCTCCGACAATTTCGATTTTGAGGGTGAGCTCGCCGTCGTCATCGGCACCCCCGGGCGCCATATCAAGATCGAGCGGGCCCTCGACCACGTCGCCGGCTACACCTGCTTCGTCGATGGCAGCGTCCGCGACTACCAGAAATTCTCCGTCACCTCGGGCAAGAATTTTCCCGGCACCGGTCCGCTCGGGCCGTGGATCGTCACCACCGACGAGATTCCGGACCCCAGCCGTCTCACGCTGATGACGCGGCTGAACGGCAAGGAGGTGCAGCGCTCGGGGACCGATCTTTTGATCTATTCGATCCCGCACATCATCGCGTTCTGCTCGGATTTCACCGCGCTTTCGGCCGGCGACGTCATCGCCACCGGCACGCCCGAGGGCGTCGGCCACCGCCGCACTCCGCCATTGTGGATGAAGCCCGGCGACACCCTCGAGGTTGAGATCACCGGCATCGGCACGCTACGTTCGCGCATCGCCGACGAACGCAGTTGAGACGCCGCTACTTCACATACTCGTCCGTGAACAGCCCATCATAAGATTTGAGTTGATCCTCGGGCTTGAGCAAGCCGGCCTCGACATTGAGACGTTCGCTGTTTTCGAGCGCGGCTTTTGCGACGATGGGCGGCGACGGCGTGCCCTTGCGCACCTGGTCGTAGCCGGCCGCGAGCAGCTTGTCGTCGAAGTTCGGAAAGCGCTTCTTCAACAGCGCCAACACCTCGTCGGGCCGATCACGCATGATCGCAGTCGCCTCGGCGATGGCGCGGCCCATTTTCACACAAACGGATTTGCGCTTCTCGCAAGTCTCCCGCCTGGTCGCCACCAGATTGTGCGCGAACGGCACCATATCGGGTGGGTCGCCGCTGGCCCCGCTCGCGATCGCGACGGCCGTGCCGTCGAGTACGAGCCGCAATGGCCATGGCATCGACATGGCGAAGCCGTCGACCTGGTGCGAGTTGAACGCCGTTATCGCGCTCACCGGCTGCATCGGCGCGATACGAATTTCATTTGGATCATAGTGACCGCGCGCGCCGATCAGGAGCACGTAGGCGTGGATGATCGAATTGATCGAATCGACCGCGATGGTGCGGCCGCGCATCAGTGCTGCTCGCTGCTCCAGCGGCGCCTTTGGATCGAAGTTGCCGACAAGCTCCTTGCGCATCACGATCATGACGGTCGGGCGATTAAGCGTATTGGCGATGGCGAGAAGCCTCTGGCCGTGCGCAGCGGCGCGCGTCAGCGCCGGTCCGGAGATTTCGCCGAAGTCGGCGCTGCCGGCGATCACCGCATTGGTCGAACCAATGCCGGTGATGATGACGCTCTTCACATTGAGGCCCTGCTTGGCGAACAGCCCGAGGTCCTCGGCGACGTAGCCGGGCGAGAACGTCATCGACGTGCCGGGCAGCGCGAGTGTCACTTGCTCAGGCGCAGCGCTTTGTTGGGCGTTCAGCGTTCCGCCGGCGAGCATGCAGACGGCAACGCACGCCAGGACTCCGGCCAGCACTCCAGCTCCGCGCATCGTCTTCTCCTCCCATTTTTTATCTGCCGTTCGCCGGCATTCAACCAGCCGACGGCGCCAGGCCGAATAGCTTTTCTGCGTTGCGAAAGTAGATTTTCTCCCGCTCGGCGTTCGACAGCGACAGCGACTCGAGAACCTTGATCGTGTCACGGATGTAGCCCGGCCCCTTCTCTTTGTCGAAGGGACAATCGGACGCAAACACCACATGGTCGGCGCCGAAGAAATCGATGCCGCAGACGGTCGCGGACCGCGCGCCTTCGACTGCAGTGTCGCCGTAGAAATCCTTGAAGTAGTCGTACGGCCGCTTCTTCAACGATTTCCGCAAAGACTCGTAGTCCTCATCCGAGGTCCGGACGCCCATCTGATCGAAAGAATGCGCCACGCGGCCTTCCAGATAAGGAATGACCCCGCCGAGATGGTGCGCGATCACCTTGAGGTTAGGGTGGCGGTCCATGGTCTTGGAAAAAACCAAACGCGCCAGTGTGACACCGGTTTCGTAGGGCCAGCCCAGCACGCTGCAGATCTCGTATTTCGAGACCTTCTCAGTCGGATAATCGGGCATTTCCCGGGTGCGCGCCGGATGCAGCAGGATCGGCTTGCCGGATTTGGCAATGACCTCAAAGATCGGCGCAAACTCCGGCGCGTCGAGCGGCACGCCATTGGCGTTGGTCGCAAGCTGGACCGCATTGGCGCCGTTCTTGAGCGCACGCTCAGCCTCCTTGGCCGCCGCCTCCGGTGCGTTCATCGGCAGCAGCGCCGACCAGCCGACGAAGTGTTTGGGGTGCTTTGCGGCGATCTCGCCAAGCCCGTCGTTTGCGATCACCGCCATTTCGGGGGATTTGTCGGGACCCCACAGCCGCTCCATCGGCGGCAATCCGTGAGAGAGAAGCTGCGAATAATTCTCGAAAGATTCAACGATACGCAGCCGCAGATCGACATCGGACAATGCTGGAATACCGCGCACGCGCTTGCCGAGGTCCTTCGATCCCGCCGGCGTCTCGAGCAGCGCCTCGTAATAGCGCTTTGGAAAAAAGTGATTGAAGGCATCGATGTAGCGCATGCATTTCTCTCCCACTCACCCGTTATGCCGCGCTTGGCGCCGGCATTTGCATTTCACAGTTCGCGCCAGTTCAAAGACGCGCCGTCCGTACAGATTTTGATGGCCGGGAGACGCCCCGGCCATGACGATTGTTTATGCCGATCGGTTACACTCGCATACTGTATATCACTTGGCTGCCTGCGCCAGCGCCTGCAAGCGGACCGTCGTCGACCATGGTCCTGACGTCGAACGGTTTGGCGAGATGGCGCTCTTGATCAGGCGCACCGCTCAGCGTGTCGGCTTCAACGACGCCTGGAGCCACGCCGCGATCGCGAACGCTTCGGCATCGCGATCGAAATAGCCGATCACCTGCAGACCAAGCGGCATGCCGTCGACCTGAAACAGCGGCAGCGACAACGCCGGCACGCCGAGCAGCGATGAAGGCACGGCGAATTCCGGATTCCCGGTCGAGGTAAGGCCCTTCGGCGCGCCGCCCGGTGCGGCGAGCGTTAGGCAGGCGTCGCAACTCGCCGCAAGCTCGGCATAAGCGGCCCGTATGCGCGCACGTTCCTTGAGATCGGCACGATGCTCGCTGAGCGTCATGTCTTCGTATTTCTCGGCGCGATCCATCAGGATCCGGCTCAGTTTGCTCGCGTCCCGGTCGCGCATGGTGCGTAGAAACCAGCGCGCTTCCCAGCCATTGCATCGGTGCGAGAGTTCGGTCGCATTGACGAGCTCGTCTTCGATCGCAGCGACATTGTTGTCGTTATGTCGGGTGCGAACATCGATGCCGGCCGATTTCAGCTGTGCCACGCATTCGCTGAGGCTGTGCTTGGCGCCACCGGCGGCGGTGTCCCATCCGGCCGTTTCGAACACGGCGAGCGCTCGCGGCTTCATCGCCAATGGCGCCTCGTGCGGTCCTTGCAAGCCGGGCGTTCCGGCATCGCCACCGACGCGCGCGACGATCTCATAAGCCACCTGCCAAGCGTCCTCGAGCGACGCCCCGAGAATGCCGGTGCAGCTCTGGCTCTGATAATCGTGACTGCCCTCGCGGTTGAGCGCATTCACACTCGGCTTGAAGCCGATGCAGCCGCAGAAACTAGCCGGGCGGATGGTCGAACCGATCACTTGCGTGCCAAGTGCGGCGCTGACGACCCCAACAGCGACGGAAGCGGCCGAACCACTCGACGATCCGCCGGGCGTATGCTCGGTGTTCCAGGGATTTCGCGTGCCGCGCGGTTCGGAGGCGGCAAACTCGGTCGTTACCGTTTTGCCGATGATAACCGCACCGGCGTCGCGCAGCGCCCGCACGCTCGCGGCGTCCTTCAGCGAGCGCCAGCCGGTAAAGAGCGGCGATCCCATCTCGGTCGGCATATCGACCGTCTCGATGATATCCTTGATGCCGACCGGCATGCCGTCGATCGCTGAGAGCGGCCGTCCGGACTTCCAGCGCTCGGTCGAACGCTCGGCAGCGGCTCGGGCCGCCGGCAGATTGGTGCAGACAAAAGCGCCGATCCGCGGTTCCCACTGCTCCAGCAGCGCAAGCGATTGTTCAAGGAACTGACGCGGCGTTTGCGCGCCGGACGTAAAGCCCTTGGTGGCGGCAAGATAGGACCGCATCACGGGCTTGGTTTGCTCCGGTGACGGCATTGGACGCCTCCCGCGCCGATCGAGCGGCTATTTCTTGCTTTCGTCGTAATAGTGGATCTCGAACAGCGTGCAGCCGCCTTCGGATTTGAACGGTCCGTGCATCACGCCCGGCGGCCGGCACGCATAGGTTGGCGCCTTGAAGGCTTCGCCGCCATGACCCTTTGCGTCGTTGCCGACAATGAGATCACCGTTGAGCACGTACACTTCTTCCCAGTGGTCGTGCACGAACGGCGACGTCGTAAAGGCACCAGGCGCAAAGCGAAGCAGCCGCGTGCGGCTCCCGGATTTGCGCTGCTCGTCGAGATCGCTCGCCAAAATCTTCTGCTGGATGCCACTCGGATAACCGGTGGGTGACGCCCAACCTTCGCTCATATCGATGCCATGAAATTCCAAATGCGGTTTGTTCATCATGCAAGCATTCCTTTTTTGCTTCTTTTTGGTTCAACCGTTAATGGGAAGAGTGCGAATCCGGTAGCGGTGCCGGATTTTGCGCCCGAGCACCGGATCGTCGAGTTCGAACTCGAAATAATCTGAAGGCCGCACGCCGCCGCGCGCAGCGAGCGTGCCGCAAAACATCAGCGTGCCGTCTTCAAGCGACGTCTTGCCGGCAAATTTCCCGATCAGCGTCGCAGGATCCAGCATCGCGGTTACCGGACCTTCCTGATAAAGAACATGCTCGCCTTTGTCTGAGACGTATGCCCGGAGGATCAGCTTGTCCCAGTGCGGAGCAACATCATCGTGAGCCCAGAACACCGTGGCGATCGGCTTGTCGCACATCTGCTTGGAGACCGAGACGCCGTATTTCTCAACCTCGCGATCGGTATGATCGGAACCGGCGCCGACCCACAGACGGCCGCCGTGCTGAAGCAGAACAAATTCTGCCTCGCCGCTCGAAGCGTCGCCGAGCACCTCAATGTCGTCCTCGACTGTCAGGCGCGCCGCCGCCGCACGATAGAAGATCGGCGTGGTCGCCGGACGCTTGACGCCGAGAGCTTCAAGTTCCGCGATATGCTTCTCGACGGCGGCCCGATCGCGTCCAGTCCAGCCGGCGACGACCAGGTGATCGACTGGGACGTTATGCTCCGTCGAAGCCTCTTTACTCTGAAGCAGAAGTGGAAGCAGCCGCGCCGACACGAAACCTCCAGATCCGGCGCACACGACAGGCACAAACGGCAAGCAGCCGGTGAACTCCCGCCCTTGGTTCGAGAAGCCTCGAATTTACACCGATTTACGACACCGCGATCCGGCTCTGCGGCGCCCGTTGCAATGATTTCGGACGCATTGTACATGGTGAGTACGCCTATGCAATCAACCGACAGATGAAGCTCGCGACGGACCGCATCTGATTTGCTGCGGTGGGGGCGCGGCCACATTCGTCGCTTTGGAGAGGATGCCCGCCATGCATGAAATCACTGGTCAAGTTCACTGGCACGAACCCGCAGGCTTCAAGCGCGCAGGTTTTGGAAAATTCAACCGGCCAAAGACGCCCTACGATCTGTTCATGGAGTCGGACGACATTCCGATCTACCGCGATATCGGCGTCAGCAAGGTGCAAAATTTGCCCTTGCAACCGTGGAAGCGGATGGGCGGGCGCGGCAGCTACATTCAGCTCTACGGCACGGAAGGCAAATGGGGGGCCTACGTTATCGAGGTGCCGGGCGCCGGTGCGCTCAACCCTGAGAAGCACATGTACGAGGAGATTTACCTTGTCGTGGAAGGCCGCGGCTCGACCGAGGTCTGGCTGGAGGGTGACAACAAGCGCCACGTGTTCGAATGGCAGAAAGGCTCGCTGTTCTCGATCCCGGTGAACGCCATGCACCGCATCGTTAATGCGAGTTCCTCGCCGGCGTTGCTGCTTGGCGGCACCACGGCGCCCAATCTGATGAACCTCATCAACAACACCGACGCGGTCTTCAACAATCCGTTCCAATTCCGCGATCGGTTCTCGGGCGCCGATGACTTCTACAAGTACAAGGACGACATCGAGCCCGATCCGGTGCGCGGGCTTGCGATGCGGCGCACCAATTTCATCCCCGATATCGTCAATTGCGATCTGCCACTGGACAATCGCCGCTCGCCCGGCTGGCGCCGGGTCGAGCCGTTCATGACCGGCAACACCTTCTACCTGTGGATCGGTCAGCACGAGAACGGCCATTATTCCAAGGCGCACGCCCATACCTCAGCAGCGGTGCTGATCTGCGTAAAAGGCAAGGGTTACACGTATACTTGGCCGGAGAAACTGGGGCTGACGCCGTGGAAGGACGGCAAGGCTGATGAAGTCAAACGCGTCGATTACGAGCCGGTCGGCATGGTCTCGGCGGCCCCCGGCGGCGCGCGCTGGTATCATCAACATTTCGGCGCGTCGAAGGATCCGTTCCGGCTGACCGCCTGGTTCGGACCGCACAATCCTGGACGCGAACCTGGACCGCCCGGTGAGAAGCACACCGATTACACGGCGATGGATATTCCCGAAGGCGGCACGGCGATCCCGTACTACATGGAGGATCCGTTCCTGCGGCAGGAATACGCGGAACGAATGAAGCGCGAAGGCGCCGAGAACCGCATGCGCACGGAATATTACGAGCGCGACTACCGGGGTCTGCTGCCGACGGAATGAGAGCGAGCCCCAAACTGTCATGCCCCGCGAAGGCGGGGCATCCAGTACTCACCATCGCTACAGCCTATGCACCACTTGACCGCCGGCGACACCTGGATCGTCCGGCTGCGCGGACGATGACAGGAATGAATACATGAGCGATGAAGCACAGGGCGGTCGCGTTTTCTTTTCGAGCACGGGACGCACGTTCGGCGAAGAAGACGAACTATGCGTGCTCTCGGTCGGCGTCGATATCGGCTCGTCCACGTCGCATCTCGTGTTCTCGCGTATCGTGCTGGAGCGGCTCGACAGCCGCTACGTGGTGACCCAGCGCGAAAGTTTTTATCAGTCCGACATTCTGCTGACGCCGTATTCGGGCGAAGAAACGATCGATGCCGACGCCCTCGGCGCTTTCATCGAACGCCAATACAAGGACGCCAAGGTCGATCCCGACGAAATCGACACCGGAGCGCTCATCTTGACGGGCGTCGCCGTGCGGCGGCGCAACGCGCGGCGCATCGGCGAATTGTTCGCACAGCAGGCGGGAAAGATGGTCGCCGTCAGCGCCGGCGATAGCCTGGAGACCGTGATGGCGGCCTACGGCTCGGGCGCCGTGGCGCGCTCGATCCGCAGCGGCGCGCCGGTGATGAATGTCGATATCGGCGGCGGGACGTCGAAAATCGCCGTGTGTGGCGAGGGCAAGGTGCTCGACGTTACCGCGGTCGACGTCGGAGCAAGGCTCGTCGTACTTGACGACCAGCGCCGCATCGTCCGCCTCGAGGAAGCCGGTCGCCGCTTCGGCGCCGAACTCGGCATGAAACTGGATCTCGGTTTTGTGGTCGGCGAGACCGAGGCGCACGCGCTTGCGGCGCGCATGGCCGACCGCCTGTTCGAAGCGATGCGCGGTTTCTCGCCGCGCGCCGGCGGCGCCGAACTGCTGCGGCTCGATCCGCTGACCTGGCGGGGCGAAGTCTCCGACGTGAGTTTCTCCGGCGGCGTGTCCGAGTACATTTATGGCGGCGAAGCCAAAGCCTTTGGCGATCTCGGCCCGCAGCTTGCCGCCGAGGTGCGGACGCGGCTGAAGGATTGGGGACCCGAGTTGGCGCGGCCCGAGGCGCGTATCCGCGCCACCGTGATCGGCGCGTCCCAATATACGATGCAGGTCTCCGGCAGCACGATTTTCGTGTGGCCGCTGGAGACGCTGCCGCTGCGCAACGTCCCGGTGATCGCGCCGAGTTTGTCGCTTGACCAGGAGACGATCGATCCAGCGGCCATTTCGGCTGCGATCAAGGGCGCGCTCAAGCGGCTCGATCTCGGCGACGGCGAAAATCCGGTTGCCGTGTTCGTGCCCTGGCGCGGATCGGCGACGTTCCGGCGGCTCGACGACTTCTGCAAGGGAGTGGCTGACGGATTGGACGCAGTGATCGCCAACGGCCATCCCATCGTGCTCGCCGGCGACGGCGACGTCGGCGGCCTGATCGGCATCCACTATTGCGAAGAAATGAAGTTCAACAATCCGATCGTCTCGATCGACGGTCTTGAACTGAAGGAATTCGATTACGTCGATATCGGCGCCATCCTCGACACGTCCGGGGCGGTGCCCGTGGTCATCAAGTCGCTGATCTTCCCGACCAGCGCGGGGCTGGGCAAGGACTGGGAGGCCGAGCGGACGACGTCCTCCGTCGCCGCCGCTGCGAGTTAGGCCGTCTCCCAATCAACCGCGGTTCCCGTCTCGCAGGCGAGGTCTACTGGCGCCCGGCGTGGCACGCTGCTGCAGCGTGCAAATCGATGGATGAGTGCCGGCGATGATTGCTACAGCCAATCAAATGCCGGCGCGAAAGCGCGTCATGACGACAATGATCGCGACTTGCATCGCTCCTTGAGTGGCGACCGCATAGAAATATCGTTTCATCCAGCTGGTGATTTTCAACATATCGGGATTGTTCTTTTGTAGCTCGAGACAAACGAGGAGATTGACGGGCAGAAGAAATCCGAGGCCCTGCACCGTCATGAGCGTGACAAGCAACAAAGCCGCGGCGACCCAGCCGAACTGCGGCCAATCAAGCGCGGTGTAACCGAGTTCGACCGCCAGAAACCAGCCCGTCGTACCCGAAATGATAGAAAGCGTCGGCATGAGAAATAAGGTGCGCGGTATCAGGCGAAGCGCGATCTCTCGACGGACCGAAATGTCGACGCGCCGCAGGATCGGACCCAATATAAATCCCATGAAGAGGTCGATGCCGGTCCACAGCAGGCTGGAAAAGACATGGACGAAGTTGAGAAGCCACAAATTGCCGATCTTGATTGCCAAGATCATCACAGCGAGGGCTGCGGCCGCCCACCACAAATAGTGCCAGCGAATAAGCCCCTTCGGTATCTCGGCAACGGCTACGGTCATCTTTCGACCATACGGCAATCGACACCCGCCATACACACCTTGCGCAATGGGCAGGCGATGTGCGGCAAAAACGGGCAGTCGGCTTTGCCGGAAAATTCCCGACAGGCCTCCTCGTAACGGTCTAATTATTTGAAATTTATTGCCTTCTAACGACGCGGCGGGCTGGCATGCATTTTGCGGTGCAATACGCCGTTCGGCCATCAACGACGATGGCCGAAGGTTTCAGCAGCGCGGCTGATCAGAACAAATAAGCACAACGGGAGCGTTTCGCCGCTTCCGCGCCAGCGCGCGAAATATCTCGCAGCAACAGGCGTGAGGACGAGCGAAACAGTCCGGCGTGACTCGCGGCGAACGATTTTTGATGACCATCGAAGGAGACGGACGATGGACTATGTGAAGCCGGCCGATGTTGCGGTCGCAATGCTGGAGACTGGCAAGCGCAAGCTTGCACTCGCGCCCTCGGACCTTCTGATCCGCGGAATGCTCTCTGGCGCGCTGCTCGGCGTATCGACGAGTCTTGCATTTACGGCCGCAGTGCAGACCGGCCAACCCATCGTTGGCGCCATCATCTTTCCGGTCGGCCTCATCAGCATTGTGCTGCTCGGTCTCGAACTCATCACCGGCAGTTTCGCGCTGACTCCGCTGCCTTGGCTTAATCGTGAGGCTGGCGCCGGAGCGGTGCTGGTGAACTGGGGCTGGGTGTTCATCGGCAACCTGATCGGCAGCGTCGCCTTTGGCGCGTTGTTGGCCATAGCGTTGACCAACATGGGAACGGCCGCACCGGCGGGAGTGGCCGCACGCATTATCGCGATCGCCGAAGCGAAGACCACCGCCTACGCGGCCCTCGGTTTCGCCGGCCTCGTCACCGTCTTTGTCAAGGCGATGCTCTGTAATTGGCTGGTTTGTTTGGCCGTCGTGCTCGCCATGTCGAGCACATCGACGATCGGCAAAGTCGCCTGCGCCTGGATGCCGATCTTCATCTTCTTCGCGCAAGGCTTCGAGCACTCGGTCGTCAACATGTTCATCATTCCGACCGGCATGATGATGGGCGCCAAGGTCACCGTCGCGCAATGGTGGCTGTGGAATCAAATTCCCGTCACGCTTGGCAACCTGGTGGGAGGATTCACCTTCACGGGGCTTGCGATCTACATGACCTACAAGCCGAAGCCCGTCCTCGACGCCGCGCGCGGAGCGACGCCTTCGGGCGTCCCGGCCGAGTAGAGCTGTCGAGAGACTTGCAATCGTCCGCGGCTTCGGCCGCGGACGAGCGAAGACGCTACCGGGGATTTCCATGGCCGCCGATCTCGAGCCAGAGCAGAAGCGCTACCTCGAAGGCTTCATGGTCGGTCTGCAGATCGCCAAAAACGCGCGATCTGCACCCGGCAATGGCGCAGCAGCTCCGGGCACGGTACAGGCCCCGCCAGAGCCGACGGGACCCGACGCCGAGCATTTGCGCGCGCAGGATCGCGTGCTCAAGGCGGGCGGCAAACTCTCGGACCCGGAAAAGTTCAAGCGTGAACTCAATCCGTTCGACGGCTACGAGAAGCTAAAAGAACAGGCGGCCAAGAACGAAGCACCGAAGCCCGACGATAATTTTCGCTGGCGGTTCTTCGGGCTGTTCTACTGTGCGCCGACGCAGAAGGCTTACATGTGCCGCCTGCGGATTCCGAACGGCATTCTCACCCACTGGCAATTCGCCGGGCTCGCCGATCTCGCCGAGCGCTATGCTGGCGGCTACGCGCATGTGACCACGCGAGCCAACCTGCAGATGCGCGAGATCGAGCCGAAGAACGCCGTGGCCATGGTCGAGGCGATCCAGGATCTCGGCCTGTGCTCGCGCGGCTCGGGCGCCGACAACATCCGTAACGTCACGGGAACGCCGACCGCGGGAATCGATCCGCAGGAACTGCTCGACACACGCCCCTACGCGCGCGAATGGCATTTCCACATCCTCAACGATCGTTCGCTTTACGGCATCCCGCGCAAGTTCAACGTCGGCTTCGACGGCGGCGGCGTGATCCCGGTGCTGGAAGACACCAACGACATCGGTTTTCAGGCCGTTGAGGTCAAAGACGGCTTCGGTGTCGAGCCCGGCATCTGGTTCCGGCTCATGCTTGGCGGCATTACCGGTCATCAAGACTTCGCCCGCGATACCGGCGTCATCGTCAAGCCCGCCGAGGCGACCAAGGTGGCGGATGCCGTCGTGCGGGTGTTTATCGACAACGGTAACCGCAGCGATCGTGCCAAGGCGCGGCTCAAATACGTGCTCGATGCCTGGGGCTTCGAGAAATTTATCGGCGCCATGGAGGAGAGACTCGGGCACAAGCTGGTGCGAGCGCCCGCCGAAGCCATCGCTCAGCGCCCCGCGTTCGATCGGCTTGCGCATATCGGCGCGCATCCGCAGAAGCAAAAAGGTCTCTGCTGGCTCGGTGTCGTGTTCCCGGTCGGCAAGATCACCGCCGATCAGATGCGCGGGCTCGCCAAAATTGCCGCCGAATTCGGCGACGGCGAAATCCGCCTCACGGTATGGCAGAACCTGTTGATTTCAGGTGTGCCGGAAGACCGCATCGCCGCAGCCGAGGCGGCGATTGCGGCGCTCGGACTTTCCACCAAGGCAACGTCGATCCGCGCCGGTCTTGTCGCATGCACCGGCAATGCCGGATGCCGGCTTGCCCTCGCCGACACCAAGCGGCACGCCGAGGACATCGCTCATTGGTGCGAGTCCCGCGTCCAACTCGATGGTCCGCTTAACATCCACCTCACCGGTTGCCCCAATTCCTGCGCGCAACACTACGTCGGCGACATCGGATTGGTCGGCACCAAGGTCCAGATCTCCGAGGAGGGTGATCAGGTCGAGGGCTATCACATCGTCGTCGGCGGCGGCTTCGGCCCCGATGCCATGTGCGGCCGCGAGATCTACCGCGACGTCAAAGCCGAAGATGCGCCAAAGACCGTCGAGCGGATGCTCAAGGCGTACCTCGCACACCGCGCCGCGGCAGACGAAAGCTTCCTCGCCTTCACGCGCCGCCACGAGATCGACGCGCTGAAGGCTTTTTGCGAGCAGCAAGCGGTCGAGTAAGCCTCAGAGAGTCCAGTCCGCGGGCAGCACGCCGCGCTTACGGCCGAGCGAGACGTAATAGTCCCAAGCCTTGCCGACGAAATGATCGCGAGTGAGGCTCGCGCGAAAATCGGCAATCTCCGCTTCGGTCAGCGGCAGCACGCGGCCGAGCTGGGTCGCGAGTATCATCGCCTCGGCGTTCTCGATAAACGTCGCGCTGTCGACCAGCACCGCGGGAACGGATTCCGCGGCGATGACCTGCCCGTGCGCTCGGATCAAGAGGGCGTGCGCGGCGCCGAGGGTCGCCGCCAGCGCGCGTCCGCGCGCCGGCGTATTGACGTGGCCGGGCTCGGGATGGATCGGAATGCCGTTCACCCAGCGGATCGCGTGGTTCTTGATCAGCTTGAGCGCTACGTTCTCGACCATGGTGAAAACAGTGGTACGGTCATGGTGAAAGTGCGCGACGGCGTTGACGTCCGTGCGCGCGCGCATGATCTCAGTGTGCAGAAAAATCTCCGACGGCGGCTTCACGCCCGGCGGCCCCTCGAGCAGGTTGCCGTCGAAATCGCACACCAGAAGATCGTCGGGCCCAAGCTGCGAACGCGGCAAGTCGCGCGATTGGATGATGATCGCATCGCGCCCCGGCACACGCGCACCGACGTGACCGCTGTATCCGAGCAAGCCGAGGTCGTTAAGCAGCAACGTGCAGGCAGCGACCTGCTCGCGCAGTGTCTGCTCGCTTGGACCGGTCGCCGCGTTCTGTCTTGTGGCCGCGAGCGTGCTCATCGTGTGTCCTCCATCGCCGTCATTGCAGTTTCGCGCCCGAGGCCTTGATCACCGCCGCCCATTTCGGGATTTCGGCCTTGATGTAGGCCGCGAATTCGGCCGGCGTATCGCCGGCGACTTCGACGCCGAGCTTGGTCAGCGATTGTCGTACGTCAGGATCGTTCAGCGCTTCGATCGTGGCGTTATGCAGCGTGTCGATGATGGCCTTCGGCGTGCCTGCGGGTGCGACCAGGCCATGCCACGTGGTGGCATCGAAGCCGCGCAGACCGAGTTCGTCGATCGTGGGAACGTCCGGCAGGATCGCGACGCGCTTGAGTTCTGTCACCGCGAGTGGCCGCACCAGCCCGCTCTTGATGTGCCCGATCACCGAAGCGATGGTCGCGAACATCATTTGGTCCTGTCCGGCGATCACATCCTGCAGCGCGGGTGCCGCACCCTTATAGGGAACATGGACGATGTCGATGTGGGCCTCGGCCTTGAACAGCTCGCCCGCCAGGTGCGCTGCCGCGCCGTAGCCCGATGAGGCGAAGTTGAGCTTGCCCGGGTTGGCTTTGGCGAGCGCGATCAGTTCGGCAAGCGAATGCGCCGGCACATTGGGATTCACCACAAGGACGCTACCTTGCGTGCCGATCAGGGTGATCGGTGCAAAGTCCTTCTCGGCATCGAAACCGATCTTGGCGTAGAGGCTCGCATTGGTGGCGAGAATGGAATTGTTGCCCATCAGCAGCGTATAGCCGTCCGGCGCCGCGTGCGCGACGACCTCGCCGGCGACATTGCCGCCTGCACCTGGGCGATTGTCGATGACGAAGGGCTGGCCGAGCAGTTCACTGAGTTTCTTGGCGACGATCCGCGCCAGCACGTCGCTCGGTCCGCCGGGGGGAAAGCCCACCACCACGGTGACCGACCGCACCGGGTAGTCCGCGGCGCCGGCCGCAACCGCCAAGCACATAAGTGCAAGCGCCGCCGCGCCAGCGGCGATGATCCTCCTGAGCATGCTCGTCCTCCCTAGTGTCCCGATTCCGAAGTTCGCATCATTGCGCGGCATCCTCGTTTGCGAACTTCTGGATCGAAGGACACTAGCAACTTATTGATCTAGTGTGGCTTTGATTCAGAACTCCGCAGGACGGGGTCGCGGCGAGAATGATGCGGGCTTCTGAACCGCCACACTAGCGGCGCACAGCAAACCTGCGGCCGCGCGACTTTGCAAGGCGCCCCTTCGCAAGCATCCCTTGGCAAGGTCACACCTGCTGTGGCACGCATGATCCGTCCGCCGATGACGGCGGAGCCTGCGTTTCAACGAGAGGTATCGCGTGATGGCGCCAATGAACTTTTCCGCGTATGTCGGCGTATTCGAGGTGGCGCGCTGATGCGTACAGGTGCCGACTATCTCCGCTCGCTGAACGACGGCCGGCGCGTGTTCGTCGACGGCGAACTGGTCAAGGACGTGACGCAACATCCGGCCTTTCGCCAGGCCGCGCGGTCCGTCGCACACCTGTTCGACATTGCCGCCGAGCCCTCGTTGCGCGAACGCATGACCTTCCCGTCGCCGAAGACCGGCGAGCCGGTGTGGCGGACCTACCAGATCCCGCGCACGCACGAGGACCTGCGCGCGCGCCGGCTGTTCTCGGAGACCTGGGCCGAATCGACGTTCGGCCTGATGGGGCGGACACCCGATCACGTCGCGAGCTTCTTTTGCGGCTACGCGGCGACGCCGCAGGTGCTGGGCGCCGCCGGCAAGCAATTCGCCGACAACGTCGTCGCGTTCCACGAGTACATGCGCGACAACTTCATCTACGCCAGCTACGCCATCGTGCCGCCGCAGATCGACCGCAGCAAACCGGCGCACAAGCAGAGCGACCCGACGCTCTATGCCGGCGTGGTGAAGGAGCGTGACGACGGCATCGTGATCTCGGGCGCGCAGCAACTCGCGACCGCCGGTCCGTTGTGCGATTACATCCATCTGAGCTGCATTCATCCCTTGCAGCCGGGCGACGAGAACTACGCGAATTGCGTTGCCGTTCCAGTCGCAGCCGAGGGCGTCAAGCTATATCCGCGCCGGCCATTCTCGCGCGCCGGCAAGGCCTTCGACTATCCGCTGTCGAGCCGGTTCGATGAATCGGACGCCTACGTGATCTTCGACAATGTGTTCGTGCCGTGGGAGCACGTGTTCATCTACCGCAACATCGAGATTTCGCGCGACCAATGGTGGAAGACGCCGTCGCATCTGCTCGGCAATCATCAGGCGCAGACGCGCTACGTGACGAAGCTGCGCTTCATGGCGGGTCTCGCGCAGCGCATGAACGAAATGACCGGCAACGCGGCGCAGCCGCCGGTGCAGATCATGATGGGCGAACTCGCCGCTCTGGTGTCGGTCTACGAATCCATGCTGCTCGCCCACGAGATCGCGGCGCCGATCGAGAACGGCGTGCTGTGGCCGTCGAAGACGGTGCTCTATTCGGCGATGGCGCTGCAGTCCGAGCTCAACGGCCGCATGCTCGAAATCGTTCGCGAGCTGGCCGGCGCCGCGTTCATCACGCTGCCATCATCGGAGGCCGATTTCGGCAACCCGGAGATCGAGGCAGACCTCGAGCGCTACATGCGCTCGGCCACGTCGGACGCGAAAACGCGCGTCGCCCTGATGCGGCTGATTTGGGACTTCATCGGTTCCGAATTCGGCAGCCGCCATCAGCAATATGAGAAATTCTATGGCGGTGCGTCATTCCTGGTGAAGCAGAACGTCTACCGCAACTTCGACTTCAAACGCGCGACCGCCCTGGTCGATCGCGCGCTGAAATTGCCGGCGGTGGAGTAACTTCCCTCCCCCTTGGTGGGAGAGGGAATTTTTACGCATCGGCATCCGCAAGCTGAGGCGCGGTGATAGGAGCGCTTGCCGGCGCCGCCGGCTCGAGCGCCGCCGCGACCGCTTCCTCGACTCGTTCGAGCCAGACGAACTCCATCTGCTTGCGCGCGATCTCGGGGATATCGTCGAAATCCCGTCGATTGCGCGCCGGCAGCATGACGCGCCGGATGCCGGCGCTGTGCGCCGCGACCACCTTTTCCTTGATGCCGCCGACCGGAAGCACGAGGCCGCGCAGGCTGATCTCGCCGGTCATCGCCGTGTCGCTGCGGATGGTCCGTTCCGTCATCAGCGACACCAGCGCCATGAACATGGCGACGCCCGCGCTCGGCCCGTCCTTCGGGATCGCGCCCGCCGGCACGTGGATATGAATGTCGCTCTTCTCGAAACGGCTCGCGTCGATGCCGAGCGATGTGGCGCGGTTCTTGACGATCGAGAGCGCGGCCTGAGCGCTTTCCTTCATCACATCGCCGAGCTGACCGGTGAGGATCAATCGGCCGGAACCCGGAATCCGCGTCGCTTCGATGAACAGGATGTCGCCGCCGACCGGCGTCCAGGCGAGACCGGTTGCCACACCAGGCACGCTGGTGCGCATCGCCGTCTCGCTCTCGAAGCGCGGCGCGCCGAGGATCGCGGGAAGCTCCTCCCGCGTGATGCGGATCGGCCCGCTCTGACCTTCGGCGATCCGCACGGCGGCATTGCGCAACGCCTGGCCGATCTGCCGCTCGAGACTGCGCACGCCGGCTTCGCGCGTATAATTCTGCACGATGTCGCGCAACGCGTCATCGGCGATTTCCACCTGCCCCGGCTTGAGGCCGTTCGCCTCCAATTGCCGGCGCACCAGATAGCGATGGGCGATCTCGAGCTTCTCGTCGGCGGTGTAGCCGGCAAGGCTGATGATCTCCATGCGATCGCGCAGCGGCCCGGGGATGGTGTCGAGCATGTTCGCCGTGGTGATGAAGACCACCCGGCTCAGGTCGAACGGCACCGCGAGGTAATTGTCGCGGAACGTGTTGTTCTGCTCCGGGTCGAGCACTTCGAGCAGCGCCGCGCCGGGATCGCCCTGGATGCCGGCGCCAAGCTTGTCGATCTCGTCGAGCATCATGACGCAATTGCGCGTGCCGGCCTTGCGGATCGCCTGGATGATGTTGCCGGGCAGTGCGCCGATATAGGTCCGCCGATGGCCGCGGATTTCCGCCTCGTCGTGCACGCCGCCGAGGCTGACACGCACGAATTTGCGGTCCATGGCGCGGGCGATCGACTGGCCGAGCGACGTCTTGCCGACGCCGGGAGGGCCGACGAAGCACAGGATTGGCGCCTTGCCTTGCGGCGCGAGCTTGCGCACGGCGAGATACTCGATGATCCGCCGCTTGATCTTGTCGAGATCGTAGTGGTCCTCATCGAGGATGCGCCGCGCCTCGGCGATATCGATCGGCTTTTCCTCGGGCAGGCTCCACGGCAGCTCGATCAGCCAATCGAGATAGGTGCGCACCATGCCGTACTCGCCGGCCGCTTCGGGCATGCGTTGCAGCCGGCGCAGTTCCTTGCGCGCCTGGTCCTCGATCTCCTTCGGCATGCCGGCCTTGGTGATGGCGGCATCGAGTTCGGCCATCTCGGCGGTCTTGCCCTCGTCGCCTTCGCCGAGCTGGCGTTGGATCGCCGCCATCTGCTCGCGCAGCAACACCTCGCGCTGGCGCTCGTCGAGCGCGGCCTTGGTCTGCCGGCCGATTTCCTGCGACAGACGCAAAACCTCGATGCGATGCGAGAGCAGACGCGAGACCTTGTCCATGCGCGCCGCAAGGTCGACCGTCTCGAGAATTTCCTGTTTCTCTTCCGGCTTCACGTCCATGTAGGCGATCGCAAGATCGGCGAGCGCCGCGGGCTGCTCGATCGACTGGATTGCGGCCAGCAGATCGGCCGGCACTTGCGGCAGCAACTGAATCGCCTCGACGGCCTGCGCCTTGAGATTGACGAAGCGCGCTTCGATCTCGGACGTGGCCGCGTCCGCCTCGGGGATCTGCAGCACGCGCGCGACCATGAACGGCCAGCCGCTCAGATACTCGCTGACCTGAAAGCGTTGCTCGCCCTGACAGACGAGGTGATGCGTGCCGTCAGGCGCCGTGATGTAGCGCACGATGTTGGCGATCGTGCCCATGCGATGCATGTCGATCGCCGTCGGATCGTCGACCTCGGAATTGCGCTGCAAAAGAATGCCCACTTGACGCTGATCGCGCACGGCTTGCTGCGCGGCCGCGATCGACTTCGGGCGGCCAAGCGTGATCGGCAGCACCAGTCCGGGGAACAGGACGGTATTGCGCACCGGCACAATGATGAGCGCATCCGGCGGCAGCGGCGGCGATCCGCCGTTACCCGGTCCGCTTTTGGACTGCATCTCTGCTTCAGCCACGACTGGTCCCCATTTTCTGCAACGTAATCACCAAACACCCGGCAACGATGGCACGGCGTACCGTGCTGTAGCGGCCGGCCGGCAAGCGAACTCGCCGGTAAAAACGCCCTTGAGGCAATTCGAGCCGATGAATGGTCGCCGTGCGCAATTCGGGCGGCAACACGCGCGTTCCAGCGATGACGAGGTCGCCGTCTTCGATCACCGCCTGCGCCTTGTCGGCGTCGACACCCGGCAATGCGACAAGCGCCAGAACCTCGCGCTCAGTTTCGAGAATATCGACCGGCGGCTCCCAAGCCGGTACGTGCGCCTGGGTCCCGGCCGGCCTGAACAGGTCGCGGTGCATACGCTCCGCCCGGGCGAGCATCTCGCACGCCTCAGACCACATCCAATCACGGGCCACATCACGGGCCATAGGGGTCCCCTCCAGTTTAGTTTCGATATGTGTGTGGTCGGCTTGCCAAATTCAACGGCTGTCCTTGAGGCTGACCAATCGGAAGGCGCCGCGAAATTACGAACGCGTGCTACGAGCGGCACGACGCGGACCGGCGGAGCATATTACTTCGCCGGCTGCGCTTCGGGAAATTTTCATGTTCCGGCGATGATCTCTTGCCGCAACCGGCAGAGCCTCACCGTGTCCGTCGATCCGGCCATTATCGATTATTCAAAGCGTAGCGATCGGCATTGCCGGTGCGAGCGCGCTCGTCGTGTAAAGGCCTGTTCCCGAGATGGGGCACGACGACAAGGCGGTCGATCTCTCCCTTTGAAAACGCCTGCAGGAACGCTGAATAGTCCTTGAAGGACACACATCCAAACGACTGGCCGGTGGGGCCAAGCATGTAAGTATGCGCAAGGATGCCGTCGCGACCGAACATTTTGCCGTCGTCGACGGGATTAAGCCGAATGGCCCGAACACCGTGGAAAAGCTCGCCGCGATACGTGAGATCGTAGACGTTGGGCGGCGTTGGCCCTCGATCCTTCTCTTTGACGTAATGAGGATCGTCAAGGCGCTTACCCAGCCCCGAATGTGCCTCGAGCCTGACCCCATTGGGCAGATAGACGGTATGGGCTTCGATGTCATAGACCGCCGTATGGCTGTCGGGACCGGGCAACGAAATCGAATTGTTGGACGCTTGCGGCGGGACCGTTCGCTTTGGCGAGAGATCGGCTGAAGCGGACGCAGCGGGCGGAGGAACGAGCGCTGCCACCTGCGGCGCAGCCGACCCGGCCGATCGACGCGCGATATTTTGCTGCGCCTGAATTTGCGGACCGGCCAGGGAATGAGGCGTCAGCAACGACACGCCATCTATTCGCTCCGACATCAGCGTGCCTGAGGTCATATGCGTCGGCAGCGCAGCGGACGCCAGTTCGGCATGAAGGGTCGCTCCTTCCCGTCCCTCCGCCGCCAGCGGAGCGACAGCAGGCGGATCGGCGGAGGGGGCCAAAATTCGAGCCCAGCCCGAGAAGTCCGTCGCGCCAGCCAGGAGAGTGTACGACTTGGTCAGTGCCGCCGTTTCCAGCGCAAGCGGAGGCCTGCCGTTGAGATGGGGGTTGGCGGCAAAAGATGCGGCCATCATCCATGCGGCAGTCACAATGACGGCGCCGGTCGTTGCACTGGCGGCGGTCACGGTCCCGAGTCCGACCGCAACACCGCCAAAGACAGTGCGGCGACGAGCACCGAGACCACGATCGTCGAAAGCGATGACGCCCGGAAACGTCGCGGTCGTATAACTCATACGCACTACCCGAAAGAGACGGCTTAAATTGAAGCCAAGGGCTGCCGCTCGGGTCGCGGCGCATCGACGGGTTTCGATCGCCTAGAGGGTCCGCAATTCGTTTTGGCCATCCCACTCCACCCCTAACGACCCGTGACGATGCAGACGACAATGCAGTGCTTTCGGTTAAACCGTTGTAAACGGGGCTTCCGCCCCGCGAGCCGATCCGCAGCTCGGCAAGATGCGGCTGGGGGCGCTGTTAAAGGACACGGTTTGGAGACGTCGCCGGCAGGCGCCGGCCCCAGTCGGGACTAAAGGTTGGCCCGCTGCCGCCGTTAAGGCTAACATCACCTTGATCAGGGAAATCTAGGGAGCACACATGAAACTCGCGTTGTTCGACGATTTCAAACTCGGTGTAGTCACGGGCGACAAGGTCGTCGATGTATCGGACGTCGTGAAGAACATTCCGCGGCTTAGCCCGCAGGACGTGATGCGCGGCGTGATCGAACAGTTCGACACCCTCAAGGGCAAGCTCGCGGACGCGGCCGCGAAAGCGCAAGGCAAGCCGTTCTCGCAGGTCAGGTTCCGCCCGCCGCTGCCCAAGCCTGAGAACATCATCTGCATGGCGGTGAACTACATGGAGGACGGCACGCTGCCCGAACCCGCTCCGATCAACGCCTTCATGAAGTCGCCGAGCGCGATCATCGGCGATGGCGACACCATGGTGCTGCCCGATATGGCGGCAAGCGTTTTCGAGGGCGAGGCGGAAATCGCCGTCGTGATCGGCAAGCGCGCCTCGCACGTCAAGGCCGCCGACGCGATGAGCTACGTCTTCGGCTATACCAACTTCATCGACGGCTCGGCACGCGGCGTGGTGCCTCCGACCAACGTCTTTTATCAGATGAAGTCGCGCGACACCTTTGCTCCGATCGGCCCCTTTATCGTCACCGCCGACGAGATCAAGGATCCCCACAAGCTGCAGATCAGACTCACCAACAACGGAGTTGTCATGCAGAATTTCAACACCGACGACATGGCGCACAAGATTCCGCGCTGCATCGAATGGGTGACTTCAATCCACACGCTGCAGCCCGGCGATATTCTGGCGACCGGCACCAACCATCGCGGCCTCAATCCGTTCATGGACGGCGACAAGATCGAACTCACCTGTGAGGGCTGCGGCACGCTGCACATCACCGTACGCGACGACCTCAAACGCAACTGGGCCCGCATTACCCGCCTGCAGCACAAGCAGAGCGGGGCCGAAGGTGTCCATACCAAGCAGACCGGCGGCAAATACGCGCCGACAAAGTGAACTCGTGGCATCCTTCGGGAGAATGTGATGATCGATTGCTACACGTGGACGACCGATAACGGCTACAAGCCTCGCGTGATGCTCGAGGAAACCGGCCTCGCGCACCGGATCATTCCGGTCAACCTGGGTCAAAAGGCGCAGATGTCGCCGGACTTCATGACAATCAGTCCCGGCCACAAGATACCGGCGATTGTCGATCGTGACGGCCCCGGCGGCGCGACTGTGACGCTCTGCGAAGTCAGGGGCGATCCTCAAATATCTCGCGGAAAAATCCGGCAAGTTCTACCCGAGCGACGCCGCCGCCCGCGCCAAAGTCGATCAATGGCTGTTCTACGGTTCCGCAACGTTCACCACGCTGGCGCAACAGTTTGGCCATTGGACGAAACGCTCTCCGGTGAAGGCGCCGGTGGCGCAGGAATACTATGCGGCCAATCTGCGCGACATGCTCGGCATCCTCGACAGGCATCTTGCTTCGCACGAATATTTCGGCGGCGACTATTCGATCGCCGACATGACGATGTATTCGGACGTGCACCTGCACGGCGTGAACGACATCGGGCTCAACGATTATTCGCATCTGAAACGCTGGCATGACGCGATCGCGGCCCGTCCGGCCGTGCAGCGCGCCTGGGGACCGTTTCCGGCAGCCTAGCCGCGCAACAGCATGCGCCGCGCACGCTTTGGCGTGCGCGCGCCAACAACCCTTTTCGCGACGGCTCGCTCCGTCGTTTGGCTATTTTGCCAGCGTGGCGATGTAGGCTGCGACATCATCGGCCTCGCGCCGCGTCAGCGTCACGTTCATGCGCGGATGCGGTTCGAGGATGGAATACGCAAGCATTTCCGCATTGAATCCAAACTTCCGCGCGATGGATTCGAAAGGCGGGGCGTTGGCCAATTCCTCACGCTGATGCGGAACGACGATATGACAGGGCGAACACCGCAGCTCGGCGATGCGTTTGCCGCTGTCGGCGTCGGCCGCGAATGCGGTCTGCGCCGCGAGAGCTCCAATCAGCACAAGACAATGGCCGAGTGAGCCTAACGCAACCAGCTTAGCGCTCATGGGCATTCGCTTATCCCGATAACGGCGTGATGGAATCGGCACCAAAGCTGACAATCCAATCAAGGATACCGACATCAACCAAATCGAAGCCGGCGGGTAGCCGGTTCACGATCTCCCGATTTGAGCGCCCGCGAACCACAATCTGCGACTTCGCGATCACCGCGACGATCGTACTCAGATCGGGATGGCCCAAATCGGGATGTGTGGCTAGTCGGCATTCCATGATTTCTCAATACATCCCAAAACGTCACCGGCGTCTCTTGATGTAGGTCAATCAAAAGCGCGGGCAATGGCCGATTCGAGGCGCTCGTGCGCGCCAAGCGTGAGAATGGCCGCTCATCTTGAGCTAACCCCTTCGGAACAACGGGCTTTCGAAATTCAGTTTTTTTTCGATCATCCGCTTCCACCTCCAAATCGGCCTAGGGGATTCACCTTAGGGACAACATCTGAATTTCCGAGTGCTTGGGCAGCGATTAAGGGAGATTTGTCAGGCTCCAGCGGGAGTGAAGTTCATGTCAAACAAGCGAAAGACGAATCTCGTACATCGTCCGGGTGGCCGGAATGAACGAACTTTGCGTCAGCGAGCAAGCTCCCGGAATAAAGTGCTGTCAGCCGTTGCTTACATCATCGCCAGCGCGGTCGTCGCTCTTGGGCTGACTTACCTGCCGGCTGTGGCGGGAACGACTCTGACGACACAAACTCATCTCGTATCGGACTCGGTCAATCGTATTCACAAAAGTGACCGTTTTGCGGGCGTCGGATTCGATGCGAGGTGGAACGCGCTCGCCACGCCGACGAGAACCCGCAGTGGCAAAAACGATGTGCGCCCCCAATTCGTTCAACCGGTGAAGAGCGTGCAGACGATACCGCTTGGTTGCGAGCCGGCGTTCAGCCGTCTGGTTGTCGTTGGTAACTTCAGTGCGCGCTGTATCGCTGCGATCGATACGCCCAGGGACCGCGTCGCGATCTCATAAAGACCCGCGAACGGGCACCGTGCCCCTATAGAGCGCAGTCGTTTCAGATGGAATCGATTCGCGCTCTACGTCATTGGGGAGCATGATCTTTCGGAAAACCGGTTTCCACTTTTCCGGATCATGCTCTAAGAAGTTCGCACGAGCCGCGCGCTGCGCACGCCATCAGCAAGGTCACGCACCAAGTCGCTGACCGACGCCACTGTTGCGGGCGTCGTCTTGCCGTCGGTGCCGAGACTCTTGCGGACCGCCTCAACCAGCGCCGAGCCGACGACAACACCATCTGCAGCCCCGCGATCGCGCGCGCCTGCTCGGCGGTACGCACACCGAAGCCGACGCAAACGGGAAGCTGAGTGTGACGCTTGATCCGCGTCACCGCAGCCGCGACCTTGCTGGGATCGGGCGCTGCCGCGCCGGTGATCCCGGTGATCGAGACGTAATAGACGAAGCCGGACGTATTGGTCAGCACGACCGGCAGCCGCTTGTCGTCCGTCGTTGGCGTGGCGAGGCGGATGAAGTTCAGGCCCGTCTTCATCGACGGCAGGCACAATTCGACGTCCTCTTCCGGCGGCAGATCGACGACGATGAGCCCGTCCACTCCGGCGGCGTTGGCGTCGGCCAGAAAACGCTCGACGCCATACACGTAGATCGGATTGTAGTAACCCATCAGCACGATCGGCGTCGTATCGTCGCCGGCGCGGAATTCGCGCACGGCGCGTAGCGTCTTGATCATGGTCTGCCCGGCTTTGAGCGCGCGCAAACCGGCGGCCTGGATCGCCGGCCCATCCGCCATCGGATCGGTGAACGGCATGCCGAGTTCGATCACGTCAGCGCCCGCTTTCGGCAACGCCTTCAAAATCGCCAGCGACGTCTCGTAATCCGGATCGCCCGCCATGGTGAAGGTCACCAGCGCGGCGCGGCCTTCTTCCTTGAGTGCGGCGAAGCGGGCGTCGATGCGGGTGGTCATCGCGCCCTGCTTTCGAGATGCCGGGCGACCGAATCGAGGTCCTTGTCGCCGCGACCGGAGAGATTGACCACCATGAGGTGATCCTTGGGCTTGGTCGGCGCGAGTTCGAGCACCTTGGCGATGGCGTGCGCCGGCTCGAGTGCCGGGATGATGCCTTCGAGCTTGGAGAGAAGCTGAAACGCGTTGAGTGCCTCGTCGTCGGTGGCCGATAAAAACGTGACGCGGCCGACGTCGTTGAGCCACGCATGCTCGGGACCGATGCCCGGATAATCGAGACCAGCCGAGATCGAATGCGCTTCGTTGATCTGCCCGTCTTCGTTCATCAAGAGATAAGTGCGGTTGCCGTGCAGCACGCCCGGCCGTCCGCCCGCGATAGATGCCGCATGCATGCCGGTATCGAGTCCATGCCCGGCCGCTTCGACGCCGTAGATTTCGATCGCGGTATCGTCGAGGAACGGATGAAACAGGCCCATGGCGTTCGAGCCGCCGCCGATGCAGGCGATCAGCGAATTGGGGAGACGGCCCTCGGCCTCCATCATCTGCTCGCGCGTCTCGCGGCCGATGATCGACTGAAAGTCGCGTACCATCATCGGATAAGGATGCGGCCCCGCGATGGTGCCGATGCAGTAGAACGTCGAACTCGACGTTGGTCACCCAGTCACGCAGCGCCTCGTTCATCGCATCCTTGAGCGTCTTCGAACCGGATTCGACCGGCACGACCTTGGCGCCAAGCATGTTCATGCGAAACACATTCGCCTTCTGCCGCTCGACATCGACCGAGCCCATGTAGACGATGCATTCAAGCCCGAAGCGTGCGCAGAGCGTCGCCGTCGCAACGCCGTGCATGCCGGCACCGGTCTCGGCGATGATGCGCTTCTTGCCCATGCGCTGCGCGACCAGAATTTGGCCGAGCACGTTATTCACCTTGTGGGCGCCGGTGTGATTGAGCTCCTCACGCTTGAGATAGATCTTCGCCCCCATAACGCCGGAGGCCGCCTTGGTTTTTCGGCAATGCTCCGTAAGGCGCTCGGCGAAATAGAGCGGCGACGGCCGGCCGACATAGTGCGCGAGATAGCCGTCCATCTCTTTCTGAAACGCCGGGTCCGCCTTGGCCTGCGCATACGCCTTTTCCAGCTCCAGGATAAGCGGCATCAGCGTCTCGGCGACGAACCGGCCACCATAGATACCGAAGTGCCCGTGCTCGTCCGGCCCAGTGCGGAAAGAATTGGGTCGCTGGATGGTCATGGATTGCTCAAGACTTTATAAAGCGGGCCACGCGCATGCGCTTGACGAGCAATCAGAATGAATTCGCGAATTTTCTTTAGATCCTTTTGACCGGGCGAGCTTTCCACGCCGGAAGACACATCTACGGCTGGAACGTGCGTGACGCCAAGTGCTTCGTCGATATTTTCCGCGGTTAGGCCGCCGGACAACATGACCGGCACTCCGGGAATAGCGCCACTCACGAGGGCCCAATCAAACGGCTTGCCTAAGCCGCCCGGCCTAGTCGCGTGTTCCGGTGCCTTCGCGTCAAAGAGTATCCAATCACTGACGGAGGCATAATGCTTCATCTGTTCAAAGTCGCCTTTTGCTTCTATCGCGAGAGCCTTGATGATCGGCAATTTGAATCGAGCTTTAATAGCGGCAACCCGCGCAGGCGTTTCCTTGCCATGCAGTTGGACAAGGTCCGGCTGCAAGGATTTGACAATAGCCTCCAACATAGCGTCGTCGGCATCGACCGTCAGGGCAACTTTCTTCGCGCGGCCGCTGACACGGACACCCAGCGCTCGCGCAGTATCTAGGGACACGTTGCGCGGCGACGGCGGAAAAAACACGAAGCCGACCATGTCGGCGCCCGCATCGAGCGCGACATCAAGGGCCTCCGGAGTGGAAAGGCCGCAGATTTTTACGATCAGCGACATGATCACGTGATCTTCGGAATTTGCTCGACCATAGCCGCCGCCGTTCTACATCGCTTCACGCGCTTTGTCTTGCGCGCGAAGGACCTTAGCGCACCGGCGGCCGCAATTTGAGGCGCTCCGGCGGCGCGGATTCGCGCGGAAAATTCGCAGCCGCGGCGGCTTCGGATTTCGAGAAATTTCGCTCGCTGCGCAGGTCGCTCACCTCGCGCTCCAGCCGGCGAGCCGCGCGGCGCCACTTGCCTTGCTCGAGCCAGGTGGCGAGGCCGCCGACCAGCACGCCGACGATGAGCAGCACGATGGTGAGCGCGAACAGCGGCAACGTCAGAGACGCCGCCGGCCGCGCCGCACTGAAGGGATCGAGCGACACCGTCACGATCTGCCGGTTGGCAACCGCGAACGCGATGATGATGGCAGCGAGCGGCACGACAATGAGCGTCGTTACAATCTTGCGGAGCAATGTTCCGACCTCCGTCTGTCGGCCAACATCCGCTCATTCCCGCCGACGCGGAAAACCGGATGGCAAGCCGCTCCCCGCCGACACGGGGACGAGCGGGATGATGATAGCTTGTAACGTGTTCGCTCAGGCTTCTGCAGGGCGATTGAGCCGTTCGCGCATTTCTTTGCCGGTCTTGAAGAACGGCACGCACTTCTGATCGACCGACACATGGGCGCCGGTGCGCGGATTCCGCCCGGTCCGCGCCGGCCGCTCCTTGACCGAGAAAGCGCCGAAACCGCGCAATTCCACGCGGTCGCCGCGCGCCATCGCGGCGATGATCTCGCCCAGGATGGCGTTGACGATGTTCTCGACGTCGCGCTGATAAAGATGCGGGTTCTGCGCCGAAATACGTTGAACGAGTTCGGATTTGATCATTGTCCCGCCTTGGTTCGCCCGCGGATGCTGTCCAGTCACTTCCGTCAGAACCACCTGAGAGGCAGTCGCCGAAGCCGGCGGCTCGCTCCTCAGTTCGCGCCCGCAGGGTGCCAAAGGGCCAATAAACCGTCAAGATTGAACCGCTGGACGGCCTCAATGGCGCCCCATTCGCTGAGCCCTCGCGCCAGAGAAGGAAGTCCCACGGCATCGAGCGCGGCGACGGCGGCCGCGTGCAGGAACGGCAGGTCGCCGAAGCGGCTGCGCAGCGAATAGTCGCGGACCGGCAGGCTCGCGCGGACGTTCTTCTCCTTCGCCAGCCAGGCAATCGCCGTCCGCTCGTCGCCGATCTCGTCGACGAGCTTCAGATCGATACCCTGGTGGCCGGTAAACACACGGCCATCGTCGACCTTGGCCAGTTCGTCGTCGGTGAGATGACGGCGATCCCGCACGATACCTTTAAACCAGGCGTAGGAATCCTTGATGATCGAATCGATCGCCGCGCGGGCCTCGGGAGTGGTCGGCTCGTAACCGTCCGGCGCGGCCTTGAGCGGTGTCGATTTTATCGTTTCCATTTTCACGCCGATCTTGTCCAACAGATCGGCAACGTTGGGAAACTGGAATAAAACGCCGATCGAGCCCACCAGCGAGGTCTGCTGGGCCACGATATGATCACCCGCGAGCGCCGTGATGTAGCCGCCGGAAGCCGCCAGGCTGTCGACGACGATGACCATAGGCTTGCGCTGGCGCAATCGCGACAACGAATCAAAAAGCTGCTCGGAACCCGCCGTCGTGCCACCGGGGCTGTCGACGTGGACGATGACAGCCCGCGCCACAGACGATCGGGCGAGCCGGTCGAGTTGCCGAACGCGCTCCTGATCGCCGCGGATCAAACCCTCAATCGTAACACGCGCAATGTAGGGACGGCCGGGAATGAGGCCGACGCGGTTGCTCAATACCGCTGCCGTCCCCGCGATGGCGAGAACGATCAGAGCGATGGCGATGACGCGCCAGAAGGTGAGCTTCCGCCGCATCCGGCGGCGGTCGACAATCAGGTCGGCATCAAGCGACATGGTCTCGTTCCTCGAAATGCGGATGGGCGTTGGTCGCCCTCGTTTAACACGCCCCCAAAGACTCGTACCAAGTTCGGTCGCTCAATTCTCAGCCGGCCTAGTCCTCATTCGCCTCCTCTTTTTCGCTCTCCTCGCCCTTGCGGCGGAGCGCGGTGCCGAGAATGTCGCCGAGCGTCGCGCCGGAATCGGAGGAGCCGTATTGCGCGATGGCCTCCTTCTCCTCGGCGACTTCCAGTGCCTTGATCGAAACGGAGACTTTATGCGTCCGCCGATCGAACTGGATAACGCGGGCGTCGACTTTCTGCCCGACAGCGAAGCGGTCGGGACGCTGCTCGGAGCGATCGCGAGCCAGTTCCGAGCGCTTGATGAAGGAGGTGTACTCGGTGCCGACGATGCTGACGTCGATGCCGCCTTCCTTCACGTCGGTGACTTCGCAGGTCACGACGGCGCCCTTCTTCAGATCGCCGGCCGCTTCCGCCGTGGCGCCGCCGGTCTCGGCGAGTTGCTTGATGCCGAGCGAGATGCGCTCCTTCTCGACGTCGACGTCGAGCACCTGGGCTCTGACCTTGTCGCCCTTCTTGTATTCCTCGATCACCTGCTCGCCGGGACGCTTCCAGTCGAGATCGGAGAGGTGCACCATGCCGTCGACATCGCCGTCGAGGCCGAGGAACAAGCCGAACTCGGTCTTGTTCTTGACCTCGCCTTCGACCTCGGAGCCGGGCGGATATTTCTCGACGAACACCTCCCACGGATTGCGCATGGTCTGCTTGAGGCCGAGCGAGATACGGCGCTTGACCGGATCGACCTCCAGCACCTGCACCTCGACCTCCTGAGAGGTCGAAACGATCTTGCCGGGATGGACGTTCTTCTTGGTCCACGACATTTCGGAGACGTGGATCAGGCCCTCGATGCCGGGCTCAAGTTCGACGAACGCACCGTAGTCGGTAATGTTGGTGACGCGCCCCTTGAACTTGGTGCCGACCGGATACTTCGCCTCGATGCCCTGCCATGGATCATCAAGAAGCTGCTTCATGCCAAGCGAGATGCGGTGGGTCTCGTGGTTGATCTTGATGATCTTGACCTTCACCTGCTGGCCGATATTGAGGACCTCGGACGGATGATTGACGCGCCGCCAGGCGATGTCGGTGACGTGGAGCAAGCCGTCGATGCCGCCAAGATCGACGAACGCGCCGTAGTCGGTGATGTTCTTGACGACGCCGTCGATGACCTGACCCTCTTCGAGGTTCTGCACCAGTTCCTGACGCTGCTCGGCCCGCGTCTCTTCGAGCACGGTGCGGCGCGACACGACGATGTTGCCACGTCGGCGATCCATCTTGAGAATCTGGAACGGCTGCTGGTTGTTCATCAGCGGCGAGACATCGCGGATCGGCCGGATATCGACTTGCGAGCGCGGCAGGAAGGCCACGGCGCCGTCGAGATCGACGGTGAAGCCGCCCTTGACCTGATTGAAGATGATGCCCTGCACCTTCTCGTTATTCTGGAACGCCTTCTCGAGCTTGCCCCAGCTTTCTTCGCGGCGCGCCTTGTCGCGCGACAGCACGGCTTCGCCGAGCGCATTCTCGACTCGCTCGAGGTAAACTTCGACCGTATCGCCGACCTTGATGTCGGTCTGGCGGCCGGGCCCGGCGAATTCGCGCAGCGCCACGCGGCCTTCGGTCTTCAACCCGACATCGATCACGGCAAGATCTTTTTCGATCCCGACGACGGTGCCCTTGACGACGGACCCTTCCTGCAGATGGCCGTCGCTGAAAAATTCCTCGATCAGTTTGGCGAAGTCTTCGCGCGACGGCGCGGCAGACGCGGTTTGAGTGGCAGCCTGAGCCATAAAATCTCCGAGCCCCTGCGAATGAAAATGATCCGAAACGCGCGGCGACCACCGGTCAGACCGGCGGTTGGGGCCAAGGCCAAACGTTCAGGACAAAGCTTGTTCCGGGGATCGCAAGCGAAGCGGAGAACGGACTGAACCTCCACTGACGAAAACGCAGTCAGCTGCGTTTTCGGCCCGTTCTGGCGGCCTCGATGATGGCAACGGCGGCCCGGAATGCGGCGTCTATACCTAAATGCGTGGTATCGAGCAAGTGCGCGTCCGGCGCGGGCTTGAGCGGAGCCACGGTCCGCCGGGAATCGCGCTCATCGCGCCGCAACAGGTCGGCGAGCACCTCCTCCTCGGTGGCGGGCTCGCCTCGCCGCTGAAGCTCGAGGGTGCGCCGGGCGGCGCGGACTTTCGGATCGGCGATCACGAAGAGCTTGACGTCCGCCCCCGGCGCGATGACGGTGCCGATATCGCGGCCGTCGAGCACCGAGCCCGGCGGCTTGGTGGCGAATTGGCGCTGATAGTTCATCAAGGCCTGGCGCACCTGCGGGATCGCAGCGACGACAGACGCGGCCTCGGTGATGGCCTGTTGTTTGAGGGCATTTTCATCGAATTTTGTCGGATCGAGCGCGATGGCGGCCGCGGTCGCGTGCGCCACATCGTCGAGAGGATACCCGGCGTCCAGCACCGCCTTGGCGACAGCGCGGTAGATCAGCCCGGTATCGAGATGATGCAGCCCATAGACCAGGGCGATCTGCCTGGCGATCGTGCCCTTGCCCGAAGCAGCCGGTCCGTCGATGGCGATGATCATGCCGAAACCGCCCGCTGAATTTCCAGGGTAGCAAGCCTTGCTGCCTCCTTGATTTCAGGCAGGGCGCTCGATTTGAGTTTGATCTTGCCGTCGCTCTTGCTGCCAATCAACTCTGGACTTTCGCCCGAATTGTCGAAAAGCCAGGCCTCATCGGTCTGAGCTAGAAACCAAGGTAGTTGCGCCAACGATCGTTCCCTTCGTTCAACGATCTTATCTTTTGGCACATCATGGCCGCCCTTGGCGACGCGCAGGCGAACTCGTTCGATATTTAGCTGCGGAGAACTCAGCAGGACGTAAATGAGGCGAATCGTAAACTTTCGCTGCTTTGCCGCAAGCACCAGACGGCGATATTTCGGCGTTGAGAGAACAGTCTCGACCCCCACGGTCTGATGCGCCTCGACGGATGCATAAAGCCATTGCTCAATCCGGCGCACGGCTTCGATATTTGCCGCCAGCGGCTCGATACCTTCAATATCGCGGATGCGTTTTGCCAATATGTCCGGGTTGATGATCCAGACTGAGCGCCCAAAGTCTTCAATATCTGCGTTGTCATAAATGCTGGTCTTGCCGGATCCATTAGGCCCGGCGACGATCCAGAGCCGGGGTGAATCAACTACTTTCTGGGACACGATCCGGCGAGCCGAACAGGCGGAGATTTTCTTTGCGCGCCTTGGCCACATTCTCTCTGAAGACTTCCAACAATTCAGCTCCGAAATTGGGAGTATTGGCGTCGAGCACGGTCACCTGCGCGTAGTCGCCCGATGGCGCCTTGAAACGCTTTTTGCCGGCTACCGGCCTCCTGGGGCGCTTTGTACCGCCAAGAGCTTTCTTGCGGGATGCAAAACGAGCTTTTGCCATCTCAATTCTCCAACGCGCACAATACTACATAATTGCAATTTGAGCGATAGCTAGCTGAGTTCAGCACCGACTGATCGCATCAGTTCGACGAAGCCCGGAAAGCTTGTGGCGATGAAGCTCGCATCGTCGATCGTCACTGGCCGCTCGCTGCCGAGCCCCATCACCAGCGCCGACATGGCGATGCGGTGATCCATGTGGGTGGTGACCAGACCGCCGCCCGGAGCGCGGCCTTTGCCGTGCACGATGAGATCGTCGCCCTCGATCTCGACATCGACGCCGTTGGCGCGAAGGAGCGCGGCCGTGGCGGCCAGCCGATCGGATTCCTTGACCCGCAATTCCTTCAAGCCCCGCATCACGGTGGTGCCTTCGGCGAAGGCGGCGGCAACGGCGAGCACCGGGTACTCATCGATCATGGACGGCGCGCGCTCGGCCGGCACTTCGACGCCGCGCAACGGGCCTGAGCGGATGCGCAGGTCGGCGACATCCTCGCCGCCCTCCTTGCGCCGATCGAGCGGCTCGATCGAAGCCCCCATCTCGTCGAGCGTCGTGATGAGGCCGGCGCGCAGCGGATTGAGCATGACGCCGTCGAGAATAACGTCGGAGCCTGGCGCGATGAGTGCGGCGACCAGCGGGAATGCTGCCGAGGACGGATCGGCCGGCACCACGACCGGCTGCGCCACAAGCTCCGGCTGGCCGGCAAGCGTGATGCGGCGGCCGTGCGCGCCGTGCGGCTCGACTCGCACGTCGGCGCCGAAATGCGACAGCATCTTTTCGGTATGATCGCGCGTCGCCTCGGCTTCGATCACGACGGTCTCGCCCGGCGCCGAGAGTCCGGCGATCAGCGTCGCTGATTTGAGCTGCGCTGACGGCACCGGCGACTCGAACACGATGGGGATCGGATCGCGCGCGCCGGCGAGCGTCAATGGCAAGCGGCCGTCGCTCGAAACAAGCGTGCGCGCGCCCATGCGCTCCAAAGGATCGAGGATGCGGCGCATCGGGCGCTTGCGCAGCGAGGCGTCGCCGTCGAAGGTCGCCGTGATCGGGCAGCCGGCGACCGCGCCGAGCATGAGCCGGCAGCCGGTGCCGGAATTGCCGAAATCGAGCGCCGAGGCCGGTTCGGCAAAGCCGGCCACACCGACGCCGTGGACCAGCCAGCCGCCAACGCCGGTCCGCTCCATCTTGGCGCCGAGCGCCCGCAGCGCCTGCGCGGTATTGAGAACGTCTTCACCCTCGAGCAATCCGCCAATCCGGGTCCCGCCGACGGCCAGCGACCCGAAGATCAGGGCGCGGATCGAGATCGATTTATCGCCCGGCACACGCACCCGCCCGGTCAGGGGGCCGTTGCGGCGGGCGGTGAGGGGGGTGACGGCGTGCATAGCGCCCTCTATCACGGGCCGCCGCGCCGCGTCATCCGGCCATCAGCCGCGGACAGGCCGGCCCGCGCTTCGATCCACTGCTTCGATCCACTATTGACAGCCGCTCCGCGACTAGCCAAGTGAAGCTCCCGAATTGAAGGACCACGGCCGTGGCAAAATCCGAACTTGGCACCAAGCGCGTCTGTCCAGAGACCGGGCGCAAATTTTATGACCTGAACAAGGATCCGGTGATCTCGCCCTACACGGGCAAGGTCGTGCCGGTCGAAGTTCCGCGCGGGCGGCCCGAGCCGGCGGTGGCCGCGCGGGCTGCAGCTCCGGCAGAGGAAGCGGTGGCTCCGGAGCCGCAGGATGCCGAGTTCGTATCGCTCGAAGAAGCGGACGCCGAGGCACAGGGCTCCAAAAAGGCTGTCGAGACCACGGAACCTGATCTCGAAGAAGATGTCGAGATGGACGAAAGCCTCGACGACGCCGCGTTCATTGAGGAGACCGAGGAAGAGGACGCCGATGTCACCGACATTATCGGCGGCGACATCGAGAACGAGGAGGAAGGCTGACCGGGACTTCGGTCATCAGTGGTCAGTGATCAGACGCCCGGCTGAGCCGGCCTGTTCTGAAACCCAACGACCAACCCTTCTGATGACCGGTGACTGATATCTGATCCCTGATCGGGGCCATAGCTCAGTTGGGAGAGCGCTTGAATGGCATTCAAGAGGTCGGGGGTTCGACTCCCCCTGGCTCCACCAGTTTTCCGCTGTCCAGCCCGGAGACATAGGTAACAGAGCGTACCTAAGACATAGGTGACAACCTCGGTCCGAACGGGTTGTCGAGGGGTTGCAAGGTTTTCTGCTCCAGGTCGATATAACCGAGATCGTAGTGCATGAAGCTGACGAGCCAGATGCCGTCATCGACTTCCTTGATTCCGAGGCTTTGTCCAGCGAGCACGGTTGAGATGTTGATTTTCTTGCGGTGCAGGCAGATGCGACCGCAGGCGGTAACGAGGATATCGCGATCATGCAGCGGGTAGGCGAGGTCGGGCAGGCCGCCATAGGGCTGTGTTGAGGCGGCATAGACCTCGGCGGGACACTTCATGGCGAGCGCCTCATGGGGCCGCTCGGCATTGAACTCGTGAACGAAGGCATCGAAGCGGGCGTGCTGCTGCAGGCTATTCATCCCCGGTGGCCGAGTGGCTTCCTTCTTCAAGGTCAGATGCATGCGCTCATGGCGGCCGTTCTGTTGCGGCTGGCCGGGCTTGATGCGTTCGATAGCGATGCCGAGGCGCAGCCACCAGACCGAGAGCTTGGAGAGATTGAACAAAGCATTGGGGCTGGCGAAGGGGCCGCCGTTATCGGAGCGGATGGCAAGCGGCAGGCCGCGCTCGGCAAACAGCCGTTCGAAGGCGGTCAATGCCAGGTCTTCGCGCGTTGATTCCAAGGCTTCGCATAGCAGCAGGAAGCGCGAGGCATGATCGGTGACGGTCAGCGGATAGCAGTAGCGTCCGTTGCCGAGCTTGAACTCTCCCTTGAAGTCGGCGCACCATAGATCGTTGGTTTTGGCGCCCGCCGAGAGCGGCGTTCCGGTGGCGCGCTGGCGCGGCCTGCCCATGCGTTTGACCAGGCCGTGGCGATCGAGCACGGCGTGGATCGTACTCCTGGCCGGAACGCGCACATCGCCGGCGAGCCGCCGGACCAGCAATTCGCGGATCTTGCGCGCGCCCCAATGCGACTTATCGCGCTTGAGGCTGACAATGAGAGCTTCGATCTGCCCGGGCAGCTGGTTGGCGTAGCGGATGGGCCGGCGCGAGCGGTCGGTGAGGGCCTCAAGGCCGTGCTCCCGATAGCGGTCGAAGATTTTGTAGCCGGTCTTGGGCTGTCGGGAATCTTGTGTGTGAGGCCATGATGATGAGAACAGAGGGAGCATCATATGGCGATCGAGAAAGACCTGCTGGACCAGCTACTGGCCGGCCGCGATCCGAAGGACGTATTCAACAAGGATGGACTGGTCGACGAGCTGAAGAAGGCGCTGTCTGAACGGATTTTGAATACCGAGCTCGACGAGCACCTGGACGGCGACGGCGCTGAGGGCAAGTCAAATCACCGCAATGGCTATTCGAAGAAGTCCGTCCTGACTGGCACCTCGAAGATGACGCTCGCGGTGCCGCGGGATCGGGCCGGCACCTTCGACCCCAAGCTGATTGCCAAATACCAGCGGCGGTTTCCCGATTTCGACAACAAGATCATCTCGATGTATGCGCGCGGCATGACGGTCCGGGAGATCCGCGGCCATCTCGAGGACCTCTATGGCATCGAGGTTTCGCCGGACCTGATCTCGGCGGTCACTGACGCGGTGCTCGAAGAGGTTGCGAATGGCAGAACCGGCCGCTCGACCTGTGCTACCCGTTGGTGTTCTTCGATGCCATTCGGGTCAAGGTCCGCGACGAAGGCTTTGTGCGCAACAAGGCGATCTACATCGCGCTCGGCGTGCTGCCGGACGGCACCAAGGAGATTCTCGGCATCTGGATCGAACAGACCGAGGGCGCCAAATTCTGGCTGCGCGTCGTCAATGAGCTCAAGACCCGTGGAGCCCAGGACATTCTGATCGCCGTCGTGGATGGCCTGAAGGGTTTTCCAGAGGCCATTAACGCCGTTTTTCCGCAGACTGTCGTGCAAACCTGCGTCGTCCATCTCATCCGCCACTCGATGGATTTTGCTTCCTGGAAGGATCGCAAGAGCGTCGCCCAGGCCTTGCGCACGGTCTATCGCGCCGCAGATGCAGCCGCCGGCCAGGCCGCCCTGACGCCTTCGCACAAGGATCGTCGGCATAAAGTATCCGGCGATCGCGCAGAGTTGGCGCCGCAACTGGGAACTCGTGATTCCATTCTTCGCGTTCCCGGAAGGCGTGCGACGCATCATCTACACCACGAATGCCATCGAGGCGTTGAACTCGAAGCTGCGCCGCGCTGTCCGAACCAGAGGGCATTTCCCATCTGACGACGCCGCCACAAAACTGCTATATTTGGTTTTCAACCACGCTGCCGCGGAATGGAAACGGCCGCCGCGCGAGTGGCCGAGGCGAAGACACAATTCGCCGTCATGTTCAACGAGCGCTTCGTGAACTCATGATGGCTAACCGGCCTCACACAGAAATTCTACAGCGCGAGATGCCGAACTCGCGACAGACATCCGTCATCGCCTCGCCATCGAGAAGCCGGGCGACAAATCGCAGCCGCTCGTCCATGACCGAACACTCCTTCCACGGCATCAACACCTCCCGCCCAAAGGCGAAAAGTGTTACCCATGTGTCCGGTACGATCTGTCACCTATCTCTCAGGCCGCTCACGCAAGTGCATAAGCTGCCGCTTGGCGAGCCGCCCATAGGAATCCCGGCAAGCTGCACAACCGGTTTCCTTCCCAGCCGGGCGATCCCGCCGGGTTGATCAAGATCAACGCCTTGTCTCCAGGCCTCCGGTAGCGTGCCAGTTTGGCAGGCAGGTCTCAGTCGCGAACGCGCGAGGAAGCTCACATGGCAAGGACCGTATTCAGGTGGCTCATGATGGCTGCCGCAATGGTTGGATTTAATACGACGGGGCGGGCGCAAGACGTCGATGCCGGGAAAACCGCCTATCTTTCCAGCTGTGCACCATGCCATGGCACTGATGGCAAGGGAGACGGATTGCTCAGCGCAGTGCTCAAGGTACCGCCCGCCGACCTGACAAAACTCGCCAAGAAGAACGACGGCGTATTTCCGATCGTTGCGGTGAATGAGATCATCGACGGGCGCACGTTGATCGCCGCCCACGGCAATCGTGAAATGCCGATTTGGGGTTTTGACCGCATGGTTCAAGGTCGCATCGTCGCAATCATCGATTACCTCAATCGAATTCAGGTCAAATGATTGCGGCCGGTTCTGCTGGCGTATCTCGTGCTTTTGATAACTGAACGCGCAATTAGTTGCCGAAGGCGATGGCTCTTGAAGACCATTGCTCGGCCTGACACTCCGCAGTCGCCGTCGCACCCGCCGACGAGGTGATCGAAAGGGGCCGATTGCTGGCGGCGCATGAGCCTCGGGTCCTGGTATGCGCGAGACATCAGCAATGTCCGTTTCGGTCGCTACGGAGAGAATAACGGACATGGCGCTCATCGCCTGAAGACCGTTCGTGACCGGAAGTCAGACCGGCTCGTTAACACACGAACGTGTAGAGTCTCGATACCTTCTGAGCGGCCTTTGCCAATCCGCTTTCCCCACAGTGGTCCACTTCCTGCATAGTGGTCCGCCGTCGGCGCTGCGACACTCTTAGACTTGCCAACAGAGACTTGCCAACAGATGGTCGCGGTGCTGAGTCACAATGAACCGCATCAACGAGTTGTATGCGGCGCAAACCACTCAAAGGATTTGGAATTATGGCGTCCAAGAAACGTCCAATACGCAAACAGCGGCCTGGGAAAAAAAGTGAGGTTGACCGGCGGCACGGATTCACGCCGGCGCAAGTCAAGCGCATCCGGCGCGTCCTTGCGGATCGCGGGGTCTCCGGGCTCAGAGATCTGGCGCTGTTCTCGACGGCGATCGACACCATGTTGCCGGCCTGGGAACTTCTCAATCTTACGGTCAAAGACGTGCAGCGTCGCGATGGCGCGATCCATTCAATTATCGAGGTTGCTCGGGCCGGCAGAAAGGAGCCGATCCGATGTGCTTTGTCCAAGGTCACGGCGGTTGCGCTGCGAAAGTGGATCACCGCGTCCGACAAGCACCGCTCGGATTATTTGTTTCCCGGCCGCCATCGATCAGCTCATGGCTCGATGACCGTCCGGCAAATGAGCCGTCTGCTGAAGAGCTGGGTTGCCGAGGTTGGGCTCGATGCAAGGAAGTACGGCACAGAATCTCTTCGCCGGACGAAGGCTCTGCACATTTTGAATGGCACTGGCGATTTGGAAACGGTCCGCGTGCTATTGGGTCACGCCAAGATCGAGTCGACGGCGAACTATCTTCAGCTCACCAGGAAGTCCGACCCGATCGCAATTTCTCGGGCCTTCGAGATCTGACGCAGGTGATTATTCGCTCTACCGCACATCCGTTTTGGAATATTGCGCCTTTAGTCTCTCGCCTGCCTTTTTCTGATGTCGGACGGCGCACTGCGGGAGAGTGGGACGAACCGAGAGGTCCCAGCCTGGACCGCTTCTTCCGATGCGCGCGAGGCGGCTTCCAGCCGCAAGAAGAAGATTTCCGCCAGCATTGTTGCCTCCCTGGGTGCAGCCATAACCTTTGGTCGAGGACAGTCGCTCGATGGTTCAAGCCGTCAAGGTTGCCCCAGGATCATATCGGCCTGCGGGCCCTAAGGACAGAGAGCATAGATGCAGGCTCTTAAGTCCCAATTATGAGATTTATTAAATTTGCACGGCGCTATTTCACAGGGTCGCGCGCTCTCATAAACGCCCGAAGCAGTGGAGGTCTTTGCCGCCGTGGCCGACGCAGGGTCGGACGCGGGCCAGCAATGCAACCGGCCGAGTGCCAACGGAAATAGGTTTCGTGCTAGGTATCCCGTCACGCAGAGCCGACGGCGCGGCTCATCGGCGCAAACACATCAAGGGAGGACCAAAATGAACAATACCGTGCGGCTTTCGATCATTATGGCAGTAGCTCTCTTGTCTTTGGAGACGAGCGGGAGAGCCCAGTCGCAGCAAGCCGACATGACCTTCTTCATAACCAGCGCCGGTCCCGGCAAGGGTGGCGACCTCGGCGGCTTGGCCGGCGCGGACGCCCATTGCCAGGCGTTGGCGCAGGCAGTGGGCGCGGGCAACAAGACCTGGCGCGCCTATCTGAGCACCAATGCCGCCAACCAAGGCGGACCAATCAATGCGCGCGATCGAATCGGGCACGGCCCCTGGCAAAACGTCAAGGGCGTGGTCATTGCGACCAGCGTTGACGATCTTCACAGCGCCAACAACAAGATCAGCAAGGCGACAGCCTTCAACGAGAAGGGCGAGGCCGTCAAAGTCCGCGGCGACACGCCCAACATGCACGACATGCTCACCGGCTCCGACTTGGAGGGCCGGGCGTTTCCGGGAAACCTCAATTTGACTTGCAACAACTGGACAAGCAGCACGTTCGGTAGCGCCATGCTCGGCCACGTCGATCGACAGGGCATTGCCGACACCGTGTATCAGCATTCGTGGAACTCGGCCCATATGTCGCGCGACTGCACCCAGCCCGGTTTGGTCGCGACCGGCGGTAACGGTCTCTTCTACTGTTTCGCCGCCCAGTAGCGCGCCGGCTTATCGCCCTCTTCGCCCGCTCCCGGATTTGTTCGGGGGCGGGCACATTTCGCGTTTCTGATCGGAATTGACGGGCGTCAGACGACAGCGAGGCAGAACCGAAGCGAGCAAAGTCATGTTCAACAAACATGATTGCATGTTCAGATTCGGCGTTAATCGTAATGGCATCGGTGCTGGCGCGCGCCTTGAACGAACCGACCTTCGGCCTTAGGCTTTTCGAGATCGTAGGCGACCCGGCACGGCCGGGCGACGCAAACCGCCGAGGAGGCATCTTCGATGACAACCGTTCATTGGAGGCTAGGCGTCAGCGGTTCGTTCAATACCGCATTCGACTGGAACCCGATCGGGGTCCCAACCGCGAATGACGATGTTGCCATCGACGCGGCCGGCACCTACACCGTTACCGTCTCCACAAACCACACGATCAGATCGCTCAGGACCGCGAAAACCGCGACGCTTGCGGTGACGCACGGCACATTCGTCATAACCCATGGCACCGGCACGGGCGCGAACGCCGGGACGATCAGCGTAGCCAACGGCGCCGCGCTTGAAATCGGCGGCACGTTCGACAACAGCGGCAAGATTACGTTGAACTCGACCGGCGCAGCCACCGATCTCATCATCGCAGCCAACGTCACGCTGACCGGCGGGGGCGCGGTCATATTGAACTCCGGCGGATTGAGCCTTGGCGGCCACGACGGCATCCTCGGCGTGGGGCTCCTCCCCTTCCCGTTCTCCCTCTTCAATCCGGTCGTCACGCTGACCAATGCGGGCAACACCATCGAGGGGGCCGGCACCATCGGCGGCCGCAATCTTGCGCTGGTCAACGAGGCGACGATCGCCGGCAACAGCACGAGAGCGGCGCTGATCCTCGACACCGGCACGCATCAAATCAAGAATTCCGGCTTGATCGAGGGCACAACGACACAAGGCGTCGTCATCGACAGCAAAGTTGCGAACAGCGGAACGCTGGAAGCGATCGGAACAAACGCCAGGCTCGTCATCGAAGATACCGTTACGGATTCCGGGCGCGGCTCGGTCCGCACATCCGGCAATGGCGCTCATGTCGATCTATCCAGTGCCAGCATCAGCGGCGGCGCGGTGGTCATCGGCAGCGGCGGCATCGTCCAATCCCTCGCCGACAGCGGAGCCAGCACGATTTCCAATGCCTCGGTGACAGGGGCCGGGATATTGCAAGCAAACAGCGACAGCAGACTGAACGTCACCAACAGCACAGTCACCGCCACGGTCGGGCTGATGTCGAACGGCATTGGCAGTGTGCTCGATGTCTCCGGCGCTGTCGGCGCCAATGCCGCAACGATCAGCGGCGGTGAGATCGAGTTCGGCAGCACGTCCGCCGCGCAAGTCACTTTCGCCCAGGGTCAGGTCGGCACGCTCAAGCTTGAACTCGTCGTTTACCGGCACGGTTTCCGGACTTGCCGGAGCGGTGCCGATGACCTTCACCAACTTTTTCGTATTCGGTGACAGCACGGTCGATAGCGGCGCTTTGCAATACCTGTCGCCTGATCTGCCGTCGCCGCCGAACCCCGGTCTGACCGACCGGCTGCAGAATGCCCTTGCGAATGGCGGAACGGATTCGCCCGTCGGGGTCGGCTTGATGAACACGCAAATCCTCGCGGCCGACTTCGGTCTCACCGCCAACACCGCTTATACGACAGGCGGCGTGGTGGGGGGCGGAGGCACCAACTACGCCATCTCCGGCGCGGTCGATGCTGCCGATCCCGGCAGCGGCAACGATCCGGGCAATGGCAGCATCGGGAATATCAACCAAGCCGGAAAGCCCAATCCCAACCCGGCGCTGCTGTCGACCGTCGACCAGCTCGAGACCTATCTGAATTCCGTCGGCGGACATGCCGATCCGTCGGCGCTGTACCTCATCAGTTCCGGCGGCAATGATTATTCCTACGCGACGAATTTCATCACCGATGCCGGGCAGCAGCAGGCGTACATGTTTGCGCAGGCGGACGCACTGGCGGCGGAGATCGAAAAGCTATCGGCCGACGGGGCCGAGCACATCCTCGTCAATCCCATCATGAACAATCAAAGCCTGTCCGCTGCATATTCGACACGGCTGTTCGACGATCTCGATCAATCGGGGATTGCCTACACCAAGAGCGACGTCCACGCGATGGTGCAGGATGTCTTGAACGATCCGACGGCGTATGGCTTCACCGCGACGACGGTGCAACCCGGTCAGGTCGGAACGAACACCCAGTCGGCTCTCATCGAGCCCGATACCGACCTCAACAATCAAGGCAAACCGCTGCTCAATGGATGGGGGCTGTGGGGCGCAAACACCACGACTGCAGAGGACTCGAGCGTCCCGCTCAATCAGCAATATGCCTACCTGAGTTCGGCAGACGCGGAGCAGACGCACTTCTACTCCGATGATCAGCATCTGTCGGCCGCCGGGCAACAGATTCAGGCCAATCTCGACTACAATCTGATCGCCGACGACGCCATCGATCTCACAAGCTTGGATTATTCGCCCGGCCATACGGTCGCGAGTTTTTCGGGCACGTCAGCGAGCGGGACACTCTCGGTGTCCAATGGGTCGCAAAGCGCGAACATCACGCTGCTCGGCAACTACATGGCGGCCGCCTTCGTGACGGCAAGCGACGGTAGCGGCGGCACATTGGTCATGGACCAGTCGAGCAGCGCGCAGCAGCTGTTGCTGGCCGCGCCCCATGGCTCGTGATTGCGCACGGCCTACTCCGACGGACATGCGACCGTCCAAGCCCGTGAGTAGCTCACATCTCTAGCAGTAATAGACGCCCACCGCGCAGCGTCGCACCGTCCTTCGCGCAACGCCTGCAACGCTCACCGGCGTTAACGGGCGTCCGACCCTCGCCTCCGCCGTGGAGAAGAAACTGTTGCCGCCTGGAACCGAGGGCCGCTCGCTCAGTTCGAGGCAAAAGAACCCGATGACAGCAGCCAGCAACAAAAGTCCGAAGCGCTTGTACATCGCTATTGTCCTCCCTTTACCTTGAAGATACCGCCCAATTCATCGAAATCGGGCAAATCGCCTGGCTTCACTTGTTTGGCGCCGGACGGAATGATCGCGCTGAAGTTGTCGGCCGCGACTTCGGCGCCTGTTTTCCAGGCCCTGACATCAATGGTGTAGTCGGGCCAGCCTGTAACCTCCTTGCTGGTGATGACATAGCGGCAAGGATGAGGATTGCTTCCCTGTGTCATCCAGATCTGCCAGTCCACGTCCTTCGTCCTGAATGCGAGATGATCGCATTCAACACCGCCGATGACGCCGCTGCCGAGGTCCTTCGCGTCCACAACCAAAGGCATGAGCTGCTCATAGGGGTTTGACATCAGCAAATCCGCGGCCGGCACCGGCCTATGAAATTTGTTCCGAAGCTCGTCGACCAAATGATCGATCGTTCCCGCTGCGTCGGCTTGAGCATAGACATTTGTATCCTTGCCGATGAGCGTCAACGTTTTCCCATCAAAAACCAATTCTACATCCGCAAAGCCGCCCGTACGCGTCGCGTGGACCTTGTCCGGACGATTGAGTGTCATTTTGCCTGAACTCGCCAGCCCTAATTTCTGATTTTGCGTCGTGACGACATCGAGGTTGGAATCGTACTCGAACGATATCGCCTTCTGTGAGGCAAGGTAGTCGGACATGGCTTTAAACATGGCTTTTGCATCATCGGCGCGAGCCGCTGGTGCGCTGGCCAGTCCAACCGTTCCCGCCACCGCAACAATGGCCGCCCACTTCTTCGCGCCGCTGAAGTTCCCGATTGCACGCTGCATATGTTCCTCCCGGTTGTTGAACTTCATACTCCCAGGCAGGCCTGTTCGACTTGACCCAGGTCAAATCACGGCCGATCCATGTTGATTAAGAGCTTCCCGCCCGCTGCACAACCCTATACGGCTGTTCGATAGCGCGCCGCGGCATCGGCACAACCATTCGCCGCTCGCTATGCTGCGCCATATTCAAACCGCATTGCGAGAGGCGAGCTTCCCCTGTTTCACGAGCAGGGAAATCGTATGCCGCGCGATCGCCAGTTCCTCGTCGGTCGGCACCACGTATAACTTGACCTTACTTGCCTCCCGCGAAATCAGCGTTCTTTTTGCCGCATTGGCGGACGGATCGAAATCGGCGCCGAGCCACACGAGCCGTTCGGCGATGCGCGCACGAATTGTTGCCGAGTTTTCGCCTATTCCTGCCGTGAACACGAAAGCATCGAGCCCACCCAAAGCCGCCGCCAGCGTCCCGGCGTAAAGACCCACGCGATAGACGAAATATTCAAGGGCCAGGGCCGCGCCCGGTTGTGAACTCGCCTCAAGCTCTCGCACGTCATTGCTGACGCCCGACAGCCCCTTGAGACCGCTGTCGTGATAGAGGAGATCCTGCACGGCCGCGGGCTTCATGCCGCGCTCCATCAGAAGATAGAGCAGCACACCGGGATCGATCTGTCCGGACCGCGTTCCCATTGGCAGTCCATCGAGCGCGGTAAAGCCCATCGTGCTCTCGATGCTTCGCCCATCGGAGATCGCGCACATCGACGCACCGCTGCCGAGGTGAGCAATGATGACACGTCCGGACGCCACGTCCGGCGCGATCTCGCGTAAGCGGCCTGAGACATACTCGTACGAAAGTCCGTGAAACCCATAACGTCTGACGCCCTCGGCATAGAAGCGCTCGGGAAGTGCAAAGTGTTCGGCCACGGCGCTATGGCCGCGATGAAAAGACGTGTCAAAGCAAGCAACCTGCGGCAGTTCCGGGCGGCGCTCGAGGATCAGCCGGATGGGAGCAAGATTATTTGGCTGGTGTAACGGCGCGAGAGAAGTAAAACTTTCAAGGCGCGCGACAACATCATGGTCGACGATGACCGGTTTGTCGAAAATCGGGCCGCCATGCACGACCCGATGGCCGGCCGCAACGAGCGTCACGTGCTGTTGAGTCTGCTGCAGCCAATCTCCTACAGCCGTTATCGCCGCATGCACATCCGGGATTTCGTTCGGCGCGAACTGTTTGTCGATCAGCGTTGATCCCTCGTGCGTCTCGGCTTCAAACCGCGGCCGCGTTCCGATGCCGTCCATCTCTCCCTTGATCACGCGATCGAGCTGTTGAGCGCCGCTGATCGAGAATATTTCGAATTTGACGCTCGATGAGCCGGCATTGATGACAAGAATCGCGTCCATGACAGCTCACGCCGCAGGCACGGCCGCCGCCCGCCGGCGCGCGTCGGCGTAAAGAACGGCGACGGCGCAGGACGCCCTGCGGCTGCGAACGGAGTCCGCACGCGACGTAAGGATGATCGGGACCCGCGCACCGAGAACGATTCCCGCCGAATTCCGCCTTCAAAAGAAAGGCCAGGTTCTTCGCAAGCATATTGCCGGCTTCGAGATCAGGCACGACAAGAATCTGCGCCCGACCAGCGACAGCCGAGTTTATTCCCTTGATCCGAGCCGCTTCGGGATCGATGGCGTTATCAAAGGCGAGAGGGCCATCCAGGATGCCGCCGGTAATTTGTCCGCGATCGGCCATCTTGCACAATGCAGCCGCATCGATCGTCGAAGGAATTTTCGCGGTCACCGTTTCAACAGCGGAAAGAATTGCCACCCGCGGCGTTCCAAGGCCAACCTGGGTGAAGAGATCAATCGCGTTTTGCACGATGTCGTGCTTTGCATCGAGGTCCGGAAAAATGTTGATAGCGGCGTCGGTTATAAAAAGCGTCTCAGAGTAGCTCGGCACGTCCATCACGAACACGTGACTGATGCGCCGCTGCGTCCGCAGGCCGGTACCTGACGCGGTTACGGCTCGCATGAGTTCGTCGGTGTGGAGACTGCCTTTCATCAGCAACTCTCCCTTCGCCTCGTGGATCAGCTCGACAGCCTTCGCCGCCGCAGCATCACTGTGCGGCACGTCTACCAGAGGATATTTCCGGATATCGAGATTGTTATCGCGCGCAACCGCGGTGATTCTCGCCGCTGGTCCGACCAGAATCGGAGCGATAATCCCGATCTCTGCAGCTTCTATCGCTCCGCGGAGCGAGTTTTCGTCGCACGGATGCACGACAACGGTTTTTGCCGAAGGCACTGTCTTGGCCTTCTCGATCAAACGATCATACTTCGATTCAGGCGGATGAGCCCCAGGGCCGATCGCGCTGAGAACGCCGATATCGCTGTCACTCTCGATATTCATATCCGCTCGGCCATTTGTTGCTGGTGGTCCGCGAAGCATAGACTTCGGAAGCATAGACTTCGGCGGCAAAGTCAATATGACACAATTTGATTCAGCGGAATTGATCTGAATCAAGCGGAAATCCGCCGGGTCGATCAGCTTATCGAGCCGACCATCGCGGCGCTTAGAAACGGGCTATCTATGGCTGTTGCCATTATCAATTACCCCTTTGCTGTCTTTACCGTTTCGCTCGTAGGGCAATGGCTCGCGGCTTACGCGGGCGAGGTTCTACGCGGGCGCAGAAAGCAAATAAGCGAGGATGAGCATCAAGATTTCAATGTTGTGCAAGCGGCCACGCTGACGCTTCTGGCCCTGATTATCGGGTTCAGCTTTTCAATGGCCGTCACGCGTTACGATCAACGAAAGAATTACGAGGAAGCCGAAGCCAATGCGATCGGCACCGAGTATGTCCGGGCCGCTCTGCTGCCGACCGAAGTTGCGGCTCGCACGCGTGCGCTATTGTCGAAGTATCTAGATCAACGAATCCTATTCTACGAAACACGGGATGAAGATCTGTTGATCCAAATCCATGCCGACACGACGATGCTGCAGGATGAACTGTGGGCCACGGTCCAACAAGCGGGCGGTACTCAACCAACGCCAGTGGTCGCCCTCGCGATTTCAGGCATGAACGATGTGTTGAACTCCCAGGGCTACACTCAGGCGGCCTGGTGGAATCGCATTCCTATCGCAGCATGGGCCATGATGGGACTGATAGCCATCTCAAGCAACGCTCTGCTCGGCTATGGCGAACGACGCCGAGGCCGGCTGCGGCTCCTTGTTCTGCCGGTCATCGTATCAATGTCGCTGCTGCTGATAGCCGATATTGACAGCCCGCGCGGCGGCGTCATTCGCGTCCTTCCGCAAAACCTGATCGCGTTGTCTCAATCCATGAAGGCGCCGTAGCGCGGGATTTTCGGTGCGGCGTGAAGGTACAGCATGATGCCCGATCAAACCCTCACCAGAGCGAACTTGAAGACTCCAAGCGCCGCAGCTATCGCGGGCCTGTTATTTTCTGTCCTGCTGATTGCTGCATTTTGGCTCTTCAGAATCGGGGTCCCAGCCGATCCTCAGGAGCCGGGATCGTGGCTGCGCTCCAATTCGGGCACCGTGGCACTGGCCATGAATTTCGTGCCGTTCGCTGGAATTGCGTTCCTATGGTTCATCGGCGTGCTGCGCGACCGCCTCGGCCAACTGGAGGACCGCTTTTTTGCGACGGTCTTTTTCGGTAGCGGTCTCCTGTTCCTGGGTACCTTGTTTATCGCGTCCGCAATGGTCGGCGGCATTCTGGTCGCTTTTGCCGCTCAACCGGAAGAACTGATCGGCTCTGCTACGTTTCACTTCGCCCGCGCCGCCATTTACGCCATCGTGAACATCTACATGATTAAGATGGCGAGCGTCTTCATGATCACGACGTCAACGATCGCGCTTTTCACCGGCATTACGCCGCGTTGGCTGGCGCTTTTCGGCTATGTATTGTCGCTCCTTCTGCTTTTTGGCAGCGTTTATGTCAGCTGGAGCTTTCTTATTTTTCCGCTGTGGGTGTTTCTGATCAGTATTCGAATTCTCTTGGATAACTTGCGCGGCCGGACTGCGATTGCGCCGTAGCAAGCCGCCTAAAGCTGGGAAGTTGTCAGGTAAGATTTTCCGGAAATAAGAACGAAGCCTGTGGATGAATTTCGCTACGCTCGCATGCGGCCGACTTAGCTCGCCGGCGGACCTCGCCAATTCTTCCGCCTTGACGAGCTTTTGATGGATCACCGCGCCATCATATTTCTTGACTACTTCTCGGAACTTTCATCAAGTCGAATGGAACGATCAGATACATTCAAGAGCAAAAAGAACGCATAACCAGATAGATGGGAGATGGAGCGCCGCGCATGTCAAAATCGACAGACCGTGCGAGCAATCGGTCGTGGCTTTGGCATTTTCCGGCGGCGCGCTGGCTGTCGGAATACCGCGCTGGCTGGCTGCGCGGCGACATCGTCGCCGGGGTTACGCTCGCGGCCTATGCGATTCCGGTTTCGCTTGCCTATGCGGGGTTGGCCGGTTTGCCTGTCCAGGTCGGCGTCTACGGCTATCTGTTGGGCGGGATTGGCTACGCGCTGTTCGGGTCGTCGCGCCAACTGGCAATTGGACCTACCTCCGCCATTTCGCTCATGATCGCCGGAACGGTAGGGGCTATGGCGGAAGGTGACGCGCGGCACTACGCCCAGATTGCCAGCCTTGCGGCTTTCACGGTGGCCGCTCTTTGCCTGTTGGCATGGGCCTTGCGCCTGAGCGCGCTTGTCAAATTGATCAGCGACAGCATTCTGGTCGGCTTCAAGGCCGGCGCAGCCTTGACCATCTCGATGACCCAGCTGCCGAGCCTGTTCGGCGTGTCGGGCGGCGGGCAAAATTTTTTCGAACGGGCCGTGTTATTTGCCAGTCAACTTGGCGAGACGCACTTTCTTGTTTTTGCCGTCGGTATTGTCGCAATCACACTGCTCGTACTCGGCGAGCGTTGGTTGCCCGGCAGGCCGGTCGCCCTCGGGGTTGTGGCGCTCTCAATTATTGCCGCGTCCGTTCTCGGTCTTGCTGCTCTCGGGGTACCGACGACCGGAGATATCCCGGCTGGCCTGCCGACCTTACAGGGCCCGGCGCTGCGGCTGCGTGACGTCGAAGGAATTATACCGCTGGCAGCCGGTTGCTTGCTGCTCGCCTACATCGAAGGCGTCTCAGCTGCCCGCACCTTTGCTGCAAAGCACGGATATGCGCTCGACCCACGGCAGGAGCTTCTCGGCATCGCAGCGGCCAACCTCGCAGCGGCGCTGGGACAGGGCTATCCCGTAGCCGGCGGCCTATCCCAATCGGCGGTCAACGACAAGGCGGGAGCGCGCACCCCGCTCGCTTTGGTCTTCGCGTCGATCACGCTCGCGCTCTGCCTTCTCTTCCTCACCGGGTTTCTGGAAAATCTGCCAAAAGCCGTGCTGGCGGGGGTTGTGTTGACCGCAGTGTATGGACTGATCGATTTTCCGGCGCTGGTTCACATGTGGCGCGTCAGCCGGCTCGACTTTTACGCCGCGGCGATCGCCCTTCTCGGCGTTCTGCTTCTGGGGATATTGGAGGGCATCCTGCTTGCCGCATTGGCTTCCATGTTGATGCTTCTCGTTGGAGCATCGCGGCCGCACGTTGCGTTTCTCGGCCGCATTCCGGGCACCAATCAGTACTCCGACATCGCCCGGCATCCCGAAAACGAGACGCCGCCGGGAGTCGTTGCCTTCCGCCCCGAAATGCCGTTGCTCTATGTCAACGCCGACGCTGTCCGTGAAGACGTCTTGAGCCGCCTGCACGAAGTCGGCCCATCAGGCGTCCGCCAAGTGGTCTGTGATCTCTCGGCGTCGCCCTACGTCGATCTTGCCGGGTCGCGGATGCTGCGCGATCTCTTTGGCGAACTGGCGGCACAGGGTATCGCGCTGCGCATCATTGGCGCGCGGGGGCGGGTGCGGGATCTGCTGCGTGCCGACGGCCTGGAGGAAAGGATCGGAGGCATCGACAGGACTGGTACCCTCGACAGTCTGTTGGGCAGTGACGACCGATAGGTTTGCCGCGTTAAACTAATATTTTTCGAGCACGAAATGGCGATTCTTCAACGGAGCATTGTCGTCGTATTTGTTCTTATTCACTCGTTTTGGCAACTTGACCTTGGCTTGCGAGATTTTCTTGTACGGAATCTCCGACAGGATGTGGGATATGCAGTTCAGCCTGCCGCGGCGCTTGTCGTCCGTTCGCACGATGTGCCATGGCGCATGCTTGCTGTCAGTGGCCTTGAGCATGAGGTCGCGCGCTTTTGAAAACTCGTACCAGCGCTTATAAGACTCCAAGTCCATCGGGCTCAATTTCCACTGCCGCAACGGATCATTGATACGCTTGAGGAAGCGCTTTTCCTGTTCTTCCTTTCCCACCTCAAGCCAAATCTTTATCAATGCGATCCCGCCATCGACGATGTACTTTTCGATCTCCGGACAAAGCTCGAGAAAGCGACCATGCTGCTCGTCGGTCGCAAACCCCATGACATATTCGACGCCGGCACGATTGTACCAGCTGCGGTCGAAGATGATGATTTCGCCTGCAGCAGGAAAACGCTCGATATAGCGTTGAAGGAACATCTGAGTCTTTTCGCGATCCGACGGAGCCGGTAGTGCCACCACTCGGAAAACGCGGGGACTGACTCGCTCGGTGATGGCTTTGATAGTTCCGCCTTTCCCGGCAGCGTCGCGTCCCTCAAACACAATGATGATTTTGGCTCCTGTGGTTTTGACCCAGTCCTGCAAGCGGCAAAGCTCGACCTGAAGCTTGCGCAGCTCATTTTCATAAACCTTCCGCTTCATTCTGTCGCTTTTGCCGGCTTTTGGTTTTAGCGTCACAATAGTCCCCATCGATACATCTCAATGACCTTCCAGGAAAACGAAGTTTTGCCAGCTGCGCATGCGTAGGAGGATCTTCCGTAAAAGCGCCAAGTGCTCCAAATGCTCGGTATAGATGGCGACCTGCGCCGCGGCGCCAAGCGGGAGCTGATAGGCGGACACGTCGTCCGTTACATCGATGACAGCCAGAGCCCGCCCGCTCTCGGTCAGCTTTTCAACATCCACCAGTACCCCGGTTGCCTGGAACTGGCCCGGTGCAATGGCATCCTGGACGAACCGCACCTTTCCCTTGAACACGCGACCTGGAACGGCATCAAAGGCAACCTCCGCGTCATCGCCGGCTTTCACCCGCTGCAAGGAGTTTTGTCTAAAGGCCGCGCCAAGCTCGCGATCGCGCGCGTCGGTATTCACGAACACCATGGCCGGCCGCAATGGCACGGGGACAACGTACATGCCCGGCCGCAAGGCCACCTGCGTCACAAAGCCAGGACCCGGCGCCCTTGTCACCGTCTGATCGAGATCGTACTCGGCATCGGAAAGCTCAGCTTGCAGACGGGCTACCGTCGTGTTGATGCCGCCAATATTCGACGAATACGCAAGCCGAGCTCCTTCCTCCTCCGCCTTCGCCCCGGTCAACGATTGCTTCGCGGCCTCCAGATTACGTGTCGACGTATCGAGCGTCGCTTGCGCGATTACCTTCTTTGCGAAAAGTTCAGCCTGTCTGTCGTAGTCCTGCTGCGCCAATTGAAGCTGTGCATTGGTCCTTTCTGCAGCGGCTGTGGCCTGATCAAGGGACGCCTTCAGCTGTTTCACGTTTTGCTCGGCCTCGGCAAGCGCGGCCTTTTTCTGATCGACAACGTATTGATAGGGCTTTGGATCGATACGGAACAGCTCATCGCCTGCCTTGAGCGGCGCGTTCGTTTGTACCGGAACCTCAATGACGCGACCCCTGACCCCCGGCAACACGGGCGTCACAGAGAAATAGATGCGAGCGTTGGTCGTGAACGGATGATTGTAATTCATCGCCAGCAAAAGCAAGGTAATGCCTACGATCCCTCCAAGCGCCGCCGTTGCGAGCGACCATTGATTCACTGGAATTCTGAAGAGCTTGAAGATGACGTAGCAGATCGCAACGTAGGTGAGGATAAGCAGGAGTTCCATCTTACTCTCCTGCCCCAATTCGGCTTTCCAGCGCGGCGATGCGGCGACGCAACTCTTCGAGTTCGCTTACGTCCGTTGCCGACGCCGCCCGGTGTGAGAATCCCCAGCCGCGCTCAGGGCGATAAGCCATCGCCCAAATCCAGAGAAACGGCCATAGCGCGTGCAGTGTGAACAGGCTCACCCAGCCCGCGGCGTGGATCGCGTCCTGGTGCGGATGATCGCGCGATTTTGAGATGAGATAAGGAATATCGTGGATCGCGATGATGCCGTAGAATAGCACCACGACCACGAATATCAGGACACCGAGCGCGAAGTAATTGAGAAAGGGATCGCCGATCATCCGGGTTCTCCGCTACGCGGTTCTCCACTACGTGCGACCTTGCGATACTGATGCCTGAAGCGCAAGCTGGCATCCTTGATTTACATCAAGGTTGGAAGGGGTCGCGGCGCATATTTGTATCCGTATTATGAGAGGAGGAGCAAGTGCTTGACCGAATTACCGAGTGGTTCCTGTCGGTATTCGAATTCGTGCCAGTTTTGTTCGGCTCCGACGCTCCGCATTTCTTCCTTATCCGGGCGATGTTCGCATTGTTGTTCATCGTCATCGTTGTGTACGTCATCGCGATGCGACCATTTCGCTCCCTATTTCCTGGCATTGCGCCTCGAGTGCGCAAGCAAATTTCTCGACGTCAAAAATCGCTGATCCGCTGAGGCGCGTACGATGAAAATAAGGGAAATTGCATTCGCCGCAGTTGGCGTTCTGGGGGCGACACATGCTTCGGCCCAGGTGGTAAATCTTTCGGGCCAATATCGCTGTGTACAAGACTGCAGATGGGAAGAGCCTGCGTTTGTCACGCAGAATGGATCGGAGCTGAATCTCACCAACGAAATAGGCCAGTCGTCCAAAGCCTGGATCGATTGGCCGGGACACATCTGGGCCCAAAATTGGCACCAAGGCGCAGTCTATTCCAAGGACGGCATGACAATTCAGTTCGATAGCGGAAGTGTGTGGGTGCGGGATCTCGGGCCTGCTCCGCCGCCGCACACCCGCTAGTGGAGCGGATTTGCCAGTGGTTTTTTAATTCCAACATTCGCAAGACAGCCTGCTGAACCGGGATGCGAATGTTGGATTGACCAATAGGAGCGCCAACATGTCCATCAACCGAGGCGCGGAAGCCGATCCCTCCGCGGGCATGCCATTCCAGCACGGCTATCGCATTCTCTTTCTTTTTGAGGGAGTGGTTCTTGTTGTATTGGGGTGCCTGGCAATTGTCATTCCGTCGATCAGCAGTTCAAGCGCGACGCGATGGCTCGGTTGGCTCTTCCTCGCGAGCGGAATAGTTGGTCTTGTGACAACATTCTTGGCGCGGTCTCGCGCAGGATTTTGGTGGTGTTTAATATCGGCGGGCCTTGCGATTATCGTAGGTGTCCTGCTCGTGGGCAACGGATCACAGGACTTATATGGTGGGTTGATTGGATGGCCGCTTGCGCTGTCGACACTTGGTCCGGTGAGAAAGGTCCTGGTCTTGTTTTTCTTAATCGAAGGGGCCGCATCGATCATGTTTGCTTTCGAGCATCGCCGTCACTTTTCCAGTCGCTGGGGTTGGATGCTGGTCAGCGGCGTCATCGATATAATTTTGGCAATCATCATCATTTTCAACCTGCCGGGAACTTCGGCTTGGACGATGGGACTGCTGATCGGGATCAACATGATTATGGGCGGCGCCGCGCTGATCGCGATGGGACTTCAGGCCAGCGCGGCGGCAAAGTGATCGACTAAAAGACGCAGCTTGTTTCGCTTTGGGGTTGAACGAACCGTAGCCGATTGGCTAAGTGTGCATCGGAGAAACTTTATATTGTTCCCCGGTCTTTCGACATCAGCTTAGCTGCAAGTCCGAGCGATATTACGGAACGTTTCCTTTGCGCTAAATCAATGGCCGCCCGCGTAAGTCTCAGTACAAGGGGCCGCCTACAAGGGAGCATCGATATGGCTGAAGCAAATCCGCTGGCGGCTCTGCCATCGGCGAAAGACTTGATGAAGCAAATCGCTTTGAAAGAGGCCGAAAAGGCCTCGGATGCGCTGCGCGCGCAGACGGCCGCAGAGGCGGAAAAAAAGGCGCTGCTGGACAAGCTCTCGAAACCTTCCGGTGTTTCCGATGACGACCGGCTGGAGCGGGCGGCCGCCATCATCAAACGCGCGGCCGATAACGGCTTGACCGAGGTTTTCGTCGGCCGCTTTCCCAACCAGCTCTGCACGGACCGCGGACGGGCTATCAATCAGCAAGAGCCGGGCTGGGAGAATACCCTCACCGGTCTGCCGAAGGAGCTGTTCGAATTTTGGCAGAAATTCCTGAAGCCACGCGGATACAAGTTGCGGTTCCAAATTGTCGACTTTTCGGGCGGCGTGCCCGGAGATATCGGCGTAACGCTGGTCTGGAGCTGACGGGTTGATAAGAACGATCTTCGTGCCCACCAGTAGCCGACGAATAACAGCTCGACGGGTGAATCCATCGTGGATCGAATTTGATATAGATCAATGAAAGCGCAATTCGAGCGCCTCATTTTTATATGATACGTAGAAGAAAGAAAGGAATGAAGCCATGAGTGACGCCAACACCAACGAACTCGACCCGAACGAAACGGAAATTCTTGTCTCCGAAGTCACCGACGAGGCGATCGAGAGAGCGGCGGGTATTGGGAATGCAAAGGCGGGTGCCTGGACTCTTGGGGCCTGCACCGGCATTTCGGTCTGTCCCGGCTGATCAAAGTGTCGTTGGTCGCGACCGCATTGCGAATGAAGGCAGCGACCTGAAGCGAAAGCGGCGCTCTGAGCGAAATGCCAGAGCGCCGCCTTTTTTTGACGAACTTTTTTGACGGACTTGCCTCGTATACTTCCCGGATCATCGGCGGTCATTCCTCACGTTCACCCTAATCCATGATGTGATAGCCGCCATCGATGTAGAGCGTTTCGCCGGTGATCAGGCGCGCCGCATCGTGGGCGAGGAAAGCAGTCGCGACGCCGACATCGTCGATACTGACCAGGCTGCGCGCCGGCGCTTTCGACTTGGCCTTGTCGAGCAACGCATCGAATTCCGGAATTCCGGAGGCGGCACGTGTGGCCAATGGCCCCGGGGAAATGGCATGGACGCGAATGCCCTTCGGCCCCAATTCGGCGGCGATGTAGCGAACGGCGCTCTCCAACGCGGCTTTGGCGACGCCCATGATGTTATAGTTCTTAACGACCATTTGGCTGCCGTAATACGTCATCGTGAACAGAGACCCACCTTTGCGCATCAGCGGTTCGGCGAGATGAGCCATGCGGATGAAGGTCCAGCAAGACACATCCATGGTGGTGAGAAAGCCCTCTCGTGATACATCGACGACGCGGCCTTGCAGTGCTTCTTTCGGTGAAAACGCGATCGAGTGCACGACAAAATCGAGCTTTCCCCACTCCTGACCAATGCGCTCAAAGACCGCCTCCATCTGGCCGGGAGCGTTCACATCGAGCGGCATCACGATCGGAGCTTCGAGCTCGCGCGCCAATGGTCCGACGTACTTCTTCGCCTTTTCGTTCAGATAAGTCACTGCCAGTTCAGCGCCGAATGCCCGGAACGCCTTGGCGCAGCCCCAGGCGATCGACTGATCATTGGCAATACCGACGATCAGTCCTTTTTTGCCTTCCAGGAGCTTGGCCTTCACGGCGGGAATCATCTGCGATCTCCTTTTGCTGTCGAGCCCGGATTTCCCTGCCGCGAGGTGGCTTTGAGCGATCTTATTCAGATTGCGAAAGGCTTGGCGTCTATCCTTCGCGTTGTCGATATGCGCGATTTCCCGGCCATTGACCTTCAAATGCCCCTCGCCCCAGGGGGCGACATCCATTTCGAGCTTGTCATCCCCGGCAACGGCGATGAATTCCTGAACGGTGGCGCCCTTTCCAACCGCCAAGCCCTCGACTGATTTCCAATCCAGCTTTATCGAAGTCATTTGCAGCCTTCATCATCGGCATTTTGTGAAAGCGGACTATTCTGGCGTTCATTGCGGCATTTGCCGCACGCTCTCCGGGATTACGAGTTCCGCCTCGGTGGCGGCAACGACCTGGGCCGTGGAAACGCCAGGGGCGGTTTCAAGCAGGGTTGCACGGCCATCCCGGAAGTCGATGACCGCCATTTCGGTGACGACCAAATCCACGGGGCGGAGCGCGGTAACGGGTAGCGCGCATTGTTTGACAATTTTTGGCGAGCCCTTCGCCGTGTGCTGCATCGCGACAATGACGCGCTTTGCGCCGGACACCAGATCCATGGCGCCGCCCATGCCGGGCACCATCTTGTTTGGGATCATCCAGTTGGCCAGCCGCCCGGACTGATCGACTTGCAAGCCGCCGAGAACCGTGAGGTCGAGATGACCACCGCGGATGAGGCCGAACGACATGGCGCTATCGAATGTGCTGGCGCCAGGCAAAGCCGTGACGGGACGCCCGGCTGCATCCGTCAACATCGGATGCGCCATCCCTTCTTCGGGAGGTGAGCCGGTGCCGATCAGACCATTCTCGGATTGAAAGAAAACGCGCACGTCACTCGGCACATAGTTTGCCACCAGGGTTGGAATGCCAATGCCGAGATTGACGAGCATGCCGGGTTTCAGTTCCCGAGCGATCCGTCGTGCGATGATTGTTTGCGGTTCCATGGTGGATTCACGCATTGGCGATGAGATAGTCGATGATCGGCGCCGGCGTGACGATATGATCAGGCGAAAGCACGCCGACCGGGACAATATGATCGGCGTTGGCAATGACGGTGTCGGCGGCCATCGCGATCACCGGATTAAAATTGCGCGCCGTCAGTGCGTAGCTCAAGTTGCCCATGTAGTCGGCGAGGAAAGCTTGCACCAAGGCGAAGTCGGCGCGGAGCGCGACCTCCAGCAAATAGCTCTTCCCGGCAACTTCGATTTTCTGCTTGCCAGTCTCCACAGACGTGCCGACGCCGGTTTGCGTCAGGATGCCGCCAAGCCCGTAACCGCCGGCGCGGATGCGCTCGATGAGGGTGCCTTGCGGCACGAGCTCCACTTCCAATTCGCCGGCCATCATCTGTCTCTGAGTCTCGGGATTAAGACCGATGTGGCTGGCGATGGCCTTGCGAAGCAGTTTGGCGTCGACGAGTTTGCCGATGCCCTTGCCCGGCATTGCTGTGTCGTTGGCGATGACTGTCAGATCGCGCTTGCCCTGCCGAACAATCTCGTCAATGACGCGCTCGGGAGTACCCACGGCCATGAAGCCGCCGATCATTAAGCTTGCGCCATCAGGGATCATGGCGACCGACTGCTCGACGGCCACAGTTCGCATTTCCAGCTCTCAAAAATAATCCGCCGTCACACAATCCGAGCGGTCCGAACTCGCTTAGAAACCACGCCTAGTCGGTGCTGAAGGGTCCGAACGATACGCTGCCTCGTTGTCCGGGCGGTAACGTGCTCACTGCCAATTCCAGGCGTTCAGCTTCTTCTTCCAAACCAATCCAACGCAATTTGAGGATCAATCGCGCCCAGTCAGACGGCACCCGCCCCATACTTGTCGAAGGTCTGTCAAACCGCTGCTCGCCTTCGCGCTGCTGTATCATGAGTCCCTCCCCTTTTGTTTTTCGATTCCGAGATGCCCTTGGCGCCTTATTTGGTCTTGTCGGCCAAACCGTGAGACAGCGAACGAGTTACCGCGCCGATGATCTTCTGCCCATCCTCGAATAAGCGCCGTCCATCTTCCGCGGCCATCTGCATGCGCTGCGAAACACAATCCCTGTAGGCTTCCATACCTTCGGGAACCGAACGGCTCGCCGTCAGTTTCGTAGCCAGATCCGACCACAGTTCGACTTCCGATTTGACCCGGGCCACCCAGGCCCGGCTCGCTTCCTCATAGGCATGCAGCAGTTCGCTCTGCATTCCCATCATTGTTTCGCCGCGCCCGTTGCCAAACTGAAAGAACGACGGCAACCCGAATTCTGCGGAACCCGCCGTATTCCCCTGTGGTTTGTTGGCCATGACTAATCCTCCATAATTAATTTTAGTGATACTGACCGATCGCCGGCCTTCCTTGACCTATGTCAAAATAGCGCCAATTTTTTCAGCTATGTGCTTTGTTTGGCGGCAATGCCGAGCAAAATAGAAATCCGGAAAAGGAATCGAACGATGCCGTCGAGCCCAGCCCTTTCCTCGCCGTCTTCGATTGGCGCTGCCGTGCCGGTCTTCGGCTTATTTGCTCCCGCATTCGAATACTTCGTGGACGCCGCGCAGCGCAGCGTGTTGTTTTGGGACGTGATGCGCCAACGCGGCGATCAATATCGCGAACACTTGGCGGAAGCTGTGCCGCACGTGCTCGATTACACGGCCGAGCCCGTCGTCGACGGCCGCCGCCTTGATCGGCCGGTCAATTACGGCTTGGTGAGGATCATTCCACCCGCGGGCATCGAAATCGACCCGACGCGGCGGCCGTTCGTGATCGTCGACCCGCGTGCCGGACACGGTCCCGGGATCGGTGGTTTTAAAGCCGATAGCGAAATCGGAGTCGCGCTCAAAGCGGGCCATCCGTGTTATTTTGTGGGCTTCCTTCCGGACCCCATGCCCGGTCAGACGATCGAAGATATCGCTCGCGCCGAAGCAATATTCCTGGAAAAAGTCATCGAATTGCACCCGCACGCCGATGGCAAACCGTGCGTGATCGGAAACTGCCAGGCCGGCTGGGCCATCATGATGCTCGCCGCCATTCGCCCGGAATTATTCGGACCGATCATTATCGCCGGATCGCCGCTGTCCTACTGGCAGGGCATCCACGGCAAGTATCCCATGCGCTACAGCGGCGGATTGCTCGGCGGCAGCTGGCTGACCGCGCTCACCAGCGATCTCGGCCACGGCAAATTCGACGGCGCGTGGCTCGTGCAGAATTTCGAGAATCAAAATCCTTCGAATACGCTGTGGACGAAGCAGTACAATCTTTATTCAAAGATCGACACCGAAGCGCCGCGTTATCTCGGCTTTGAGCGCTGGTGGGGCGGTCACGTCAATCTGAACGCCGAAGAGATTCAGTTTATCGTCGATGAGTTGTTCATCGGCAACAATCTGGCCGCCGGCAACATCGAGACCTCCGACGGCACCGCCATCGATCTCCGTAACATTCGTTCTCCGATCGTCGTGTTCTGCTCCAAAGGGGACAATGTTACCCCGCCGCAGCAGGCGCTGGGCTGGATCCTCGAACTTTACCAGGACGTGAACGAAATCCGCGCGTACGGACAGACGATCGTTTACACGATACATGAAAGCGTCGGTCACCTGGGCATCTTTGTCTCCTCCGGCGTCGCTCGAAAAGAGCATGGCGAATTCTCGGACAACATCGACCTGATCGATACGCTCCCGCCGGGCCTCTATGAAGCGGTTTTCGAGCGCAAGACTGGCGACGTCGCAAATCCGGATCTCGCAAGCGGCGACTGGGTGATGCGCTGTGAGGCGCGGACGCTCGACGACATTCGCGCGCTCGGCGGCAACGATGTCGCGGATGAGCGCTGTTTCGCGGCAATGGCCCGCGTTTCCGAGATGAACTTGGCGCTCTATCGCACGTTTGCTCAGCCGGCCGTGCGCGCCTTCTTCAATTCGTCGGCGGCGGAATGGATGCGGCAGTTGCACCCTTTGCGGCTGCAATATGAGTTCTTTTCCAAATCAAATCCCTTGTTGGCCTCCGTCACCGCGATGGCCGACCAGGTTCGCAAGAACCGAAAGCCGGTGAGCGCCGACAATCCTTTCATCGCGATCCAGGAGAACGCATCTCGTCAAATCGTTGCCGCACTCGACGCTTGGCGTGACGCGAACGAGGCGATCGCCGAGCGAGTCTTCATGACCGTGTACGGCTCGTCGACGCTTCAGGCTGCGGTGGGTATGGATCCTGCCGCGACGCAGCCGCAAAGGAAGGCGCCGCGAAGCCTGTTGCATCTCGAACTGATGAAAAACCGTATCGCTGAGCTGAAGTCGCGCGTTGCCGCCGGCGGAACGCGCGAAGCCTTGATCCGCGCTCTGCTCTTCGCCGGCATGGGGCGAGCCGCCGTCGACGAGCGCGGCTTCGAAGCCGTGCGACGCATTCGCCAGACCTACAGCGACGTGTCGTTATCGGAGTTCAAAGCGACCGTTCGCGAGCAGTTCTACATGCTTCTGATTGACACCGAAAGCGCGCTCGCCGCAATTCCGTCCATGCTGCCGGCCGACCCGGACATCCGCCAGAAGGCGTTCGATCTGATCAACCAGGTGCTCGGCGCCCGCGGCGAGTTTTCCGAAGACGACCGGGCGCGTCTACACCGTGTGGCTGGGATATTCGACGTGCAGGAGAACCTGAACGTCGAACGCAACGCCGCCATCCCGCTCACGGATCGAAGCAAGCTCCAGGCGAAAGCGTCCTGATCGCCGCCCACGGCAATCGTGAAAGGCCGATTTGGGACTTGTCTTCCCGGTCTGCGAACTCATTGCCATTCCTCTCTGCGATGCCAGTCGGCACGCGGACCTGCATCACTCGGGCGCGATGCGCCGCGAGAACGCATTTTCTTTCGTCATTGCCGGACTTGATCCGACTTGATCCGGCAGTCCATGCGGAATGCGTTTGATCTTGCCGCACATTTTCATTCGCTGACTTCACCATGGACCACCGGGTCAAGCCCGGTGGTGACGAGCAGAGAGAAGTACGCAGAGTGCCGCGGGAAGGATTTTCTGTTGCGCTCTCCCCTTGCGGGAGAGGGTGGCGAAGTCGAGCGTAGCGAGATTGAGCCGGGTGAGGGGTTGAGAACTCGCCCGCACTTCGCGCAACGCCCCTCACCCGCTTCGCTCGCTTGCGCTCGCTCAGCGCCCTCTCCCGCAAGGGGAGAGGAAAGAAACGGAGCGCGGAAGGGTGCGCGGCAGACGGCGGTGCGGCGTGCTATGGTGCCGCCTGTTTGCGAAAGGAGTTGGCCATGCGGGAACACTCGATCGGCGGAACGCTGCTGGCAACTGTTGTGACTTGCCTCGCCGTGACGGTCGCCGGCTCGTTGTGGTCCTCGTCGTGGGCGCAGCAACCGTCGTCGGCACAACCCTCGATCATGAACAACGAGCCCGCAGCCGCGTCGCCGCAAACCAAGACGCCGCCGCGCCGCGCGCGGGTCCAGACGGCGCCGGCCATGCAGAGCGATCCGAACCTCGATGCAGCCGATCAGCTCGCGCCGTCACAACTGAATCAGCAGATGCCGGCCGCCGTGGCGGAACCGACACACCGTTCCGGACGCCCAACGCATCCGTCGAGCCACACCCCAGCAGCGGCAGCAGCCGAGGCTGCTGTCGCGGCCGAAAAGCCGTCACGGCTCGCCGGTTCCCGCACGGTGGCGTGCAAAGGCGCCTTTGCCAAGGACTCGAGCAATCTCAAGCTCGCCATGGCCTTCGACTCCCGCAACGTCACGTTCACCGAAGTCGACGCGTTGGGCAGCAAGGTCCCGGCCTCGGTGCTGTTTCCGAAAGACCCGAAGCGGCGTCTTGAAGTCTGGTGGTCCAATCCAGCGAACCGCAGCGACACTTACCTGATCGTGATCAACGGGCAATCGACGTGGAGCGGGCCTGGCGGCATGCGGCTCGGATTGAGCCTTGCCCAGCTCGAAAAGCTCAACCACAAGCCGTTCAAGCTCAAAGGTTTCGACAAGGACGGCGTCGCGACCGTCAGCGACTGGGACGGCGGCGCCCTGGCCGCCCTGCCCGGCGGCTGCAAGTCCGGGCTGAGCCTGCGCGCGGATCCCAAGGCCGCTGCGGACGCCGTCGGTGCCTTACCGGCGGACCATGAATACAGCTCGTCCGATCCCGCCATCCGCGCGGTGAAGCCGACCGTGTCCGAAGTGCTGATCGGCTATTGAAGCCGAGTTCCGCTTCTCTATTTGCTGGTCGTTGGCGCTCCCAGCGGGTCCGACGGCTGGCGGCCCATGTTTCTGACGTCACGCGCCATTTCCAGGCAGGTGAGCAATTCGGTGTAGCTCGACTCGCCGCCCATCTCGGATTTATTCGTGCAGGCGACCTTGTCGGCGGCGTTGAAACTCGACCATTGCTTGACGAGCTGGTCGCGGATGGTCTGCTCGCTGTCGAGGCACTCCTTGGTGTCCTGCGGAATGTTGGAGTTGTGGAAGGTCACGCCGCCCTGTTGAGCGATCCCTCGGCAGACTTGTTCCACGTTGAGATTAGGGACGCTGTCGACAACCGGCATCAGCATGAGCTGCGCGCCGAGCGCCAACAAGGGGGGAAGGATCATGACACTGCTCCGTAGAATCCGGCTTTTCGTATATAGCACCTGGGCCGCGCTAAAGTAGCCGACCGATCGGATCCGTCAGTAAAATGCGGTTGACTGCTGCGAATTGTCGCCGCTATGGCTGCCAGCCCGGGTCAGGAGGCTGCATGATAATTGCCCCGCTCTCTGTATCGCTGTTTGGCGCAACGCTCGCGATCACCGTGGCGACCCATCCGCTCGACGATGCGACCGGCGCAACGAGCCTGTCGTCGCTGTCGCCTCAGGAGAAGGTTGCGGCCACGCAGCCACTCGTGCGTTCGGCGACCGATTGCATCGTGCACGCCGTCGCTGCCGATCCGCGTTTCAAGACCAATGCGGCGCTGGGCGACCTGATCGTCGACTCGATGCCGTCATGCGTCACGCCGGTTCGCGCCATGATCGATGCCTACGATCGCTACTATGGAGAAGGCTCGGGTGAGGCGTTCTTCATGGGGCCCTATCTCGACGTGCTGCCCAAGGCCGTTGCCGAGAAGGCGAGAGGGGAATCCCGCTAACCCTTCGCGGCTGATCGACGGATGATGTCGATCACGCGCATTAATGCGCGCGCCGCTTTCGGCAGCGCGCACATTTTGAACGTCACCGGCGGGTCAGCGCGGGATCGCCTGTACGGCGACGCCGGTCGTGGGATCGACCACCAGAATCCGATCCGGCTCGTAGATGTATCGATAAGACGGATAGGTGGTCACGCCCGGGATCGCAGGCGTAACGACAGTTTGGTCGGCCACCGGCAAGGCGGCTGCAGGCGGTGCCGGGATCGGCGCAGGCGGCACGACTGCGTCGTAGAGCGGTCGCGGAGCTGTCGTGACCGGAGCCTGCACGACGTCATAGCCGTAATCCGGCGCCGGATAGGCGGCGGCTGCCGCAGGAGCAACGACCGTCGGCACTGGAACGACCCGCTCGCGCACGATCGTTCGCGTCGTCACCACGCGGTGATGATCGACCCGGCGTACAACGTGTGCGGGCCGGCGTACGGTGCGAATGGTTTCGACCGTCCGGACGGTTTGCACGGGCTGCGTCGCGACCGTCGCCGCCGGAACCGGCACCGCGGCCAACGGCTGCTGGGCAACAACGATATCTCCCGGCTGTTGCGTGATCACGGTCTCGACCGGCTGTTCGGTGATCTCACGCGTCATGACCGTTTGGGCGTTTGCGACGGCCGTGCCGGCGGCTAGCGCTAACCCCAGCGCAGTGCAGCAGATGGGCGCTCTGGAAATCAGCGCTTTGGAGACGAGGCTTCTCATGGGCAACTCCATAGGCGGACACTCGTCCGGACACACGGCCCGGACTCGAAGCCCCAACGCCCGTTCGCGCTTGACGTTCCTGTCTGCTGCTATGAGGCGGCGGTTGTCGCAGACTTCGCCCGGCGAGGTTCCAGGTGCGCAAAGTTGACGCGCTTGCGCCATACCAGGACCGTATCGGCGCGGGGCGATGCGGCGACGTCCAGCGGGCGCCGAAAAAGCCGTCAATTCCATATCTTAGCCTCGATTGACCGCCGCAATCGCGGAGTGCAGTCTGCCGCCGGGGCGAAGAATCACGTTGAAAATCCGGTTCCTTTGAGAGGAGGACGCATGTTCGGCATCGGCGACCTGTTCCAGTGGGAGCGGTTCGTGACTCCCACTGTCATCAAGGTCTTTTACTGGCTCGCCGTCGTCATCTCCGTCCTGCTGGGCGCAGCCGGCGCGGTGACCGCGCTCGGCACCATGGCGTTCAATCCATTCATCGGCATGATCTTCATCATCGCCAGCGTCCTCGGCGCCTTCATGGGCGTGATCCTGGCGCGCATCATCGCCGAGTTTGTGCTCATCGTGTTCCGTATCAACGAGCATCTGGGCGCGATCCGCAATCAGGGATCGGGTCTCAGGAATCAGGAAACAGTTTTCCGAAGCCAATAACAGAATTGGTCAGATCGCGACCGCAGCGACCTAGTGGAGTGGGTTTTGACATTCGCTACCCACCTAGCCGCGAATCGGCGAAGCGAATGCCAAATCCAAAGCTCCACTAGCACTTATATTTGATAGTGGTCCTTTAATTCTAACATTCGCAAGACAGCCTGCCGAACCGGGATGCGAATGTTAGAATTGGACCACTAGGTGGCGAAGCGGAAGTGCATGACGTCGCCGTCCTGCACGATGTAATCCTTGCCCTCGAGCCGCATTTTGCCGGCGTCGCGCGCGGCGGCCTCGCCGCCACACGCGACGTAATCGTCGTAGGCGATCGTCTCGGCGCGGATGAAGCCGCGCTCGAAGTCGCTGTGAATGACGCCGGCGGCTTGCGGAGCCCTGCTGCCTCGCGTCACCGTCCAGGCCCGAGCTTCCTTTGGTCCGGCGGTGAAGAATGTCACGAGATGGAGCAGCGCGTAGCCGGCGCTGATCAAACGATCGAGACCGGCCTCTTTGAGGCCGACGGCCGCGAGATACTCGTCGCGTTCCTCGCGCGCGAGCACCGCGATCTCGGCTTCGATCTTGGCGGAAATGACGATCGATGCAGCACCTTCAGTTTTCGCCCTGCTTTCGACCTTTCGCGAATAGTCATTGCCGCTCGCAGCCGACGCTTCATCGACGTTGCAGACATAGAGCACGGGCAGCGCCGTGATGAGGCCGAGCATCTGAAAAGCTTTTTCTTCCTCCGGCTTGCGCTCGGTGAGACGCGCCGGTCTGCCCTCGCGCAACAGCGCCAACGCCCGATCGACCAGATTAAGCGCCTCTTTGGCCTCCTTGCCGTCCTTGTCGGTGCCTCGCGCCTTGCGTTCGAGGCCGTCGCGCCGGCGCTCCAAGCTTTCGAGATCGGCCAGCATCAGCTCCGTCTCGACCGTTTCGATGTCGGCGACCGGATCGATACGGCCCTCGACATGCGTCACGTCGGTGTCCTCGAAACAGCGCACCACATGGGCGATGGCATCGACCTCGCGGATATTGCCGAGGAACTGATTGCCGAGCCCCTCCCCTTTCGAGGCGCCGCGGACGAGACCCGCGATATCGACGAAGATGAGCCGCGTCGGCACGATGGTGGCCGACTTGGCGAGCGCTGCCAGCGTTGCGAGCCGGCTATCCGGCACCGCGACCTCGCCGACGTTCGGCTCGATGGTGCAAAAGGGGTAATTCGCCGCCTGCGCCGCCGCGGTTTCAGTCAGCGCATTGAAAAGAGTCGACTTGCCGACATTCGGCAGGCCGACGATGCCACACTTAAAGCCCATGGAATCAGATCACCTGTGAGACGACACTTTAGTCGGCGTCGTTACTTTTGTTAGGAGCTTGATGTCTGTCCACTTCGCCAAATCCCTTTGCCACCATGGCGAGATGGACCTTGTTCTGAAAACTGGCGTCCTCGCCGCGCGCAATCAGATCGACGTTGTCGGCGAGAATTCCCACCAGCGCTTCGACCCAGCCGCGCTCGCTTTTGGCAAAATCGCTCAGGACATAATGTTGGACCTGGTCCTTGTTTCCGGGATGACCGACGCCGATGCGCACGCGGCGATAATCGTTGCCGACATGCTCCGAGATCGAGCGCAGCCCATTGTGACCGGCAATCCCGCCACCGACCTTTACCCTGACCTTGCCGGGCGCAAGATCGATCTCATCGTGAAACACGGTAATGTCGTCGAGCGCGAGTTTGTAGAAATGCACCGCCTCCGCGACTGCCCAGCCTGATTCATTCATGTATGTTCCGGGCAAAAGCAGCAGCGAGCGGGATTTGCCGATCGGCCCCTCCGCCGCAACCCCCTGAAAGCGCCGGCGCCACGGTCCGATACCGTGGCGCTGCGCGATCGCCTGAACCGCCATGAAGCCGACATTGTGCCGGTTGCCGACGTAGCGTGCTCCCGGATTACCTAAACCGACCAGGAGCAACATCAGAACCGTCCGAGCGGCCGAACCTCACTTCTTCTCGGCGGCGGCGGCCGGTGCCGCGCCAGGCGCTGCACCAGGCGCTCCAGCCGGAGCGGCTCCGCCTTCGGCCGCGGCCGGAGCAGCGGCGGCGGCTGCAGCGGCGGCAGCGGCCTCCGCGGCCGCCTTGATTTCTTCCGCATAGCCCGACGGCGGCACCACGGTGACCAGGGTGATGTCCCGCGCCGACACCACGCGCACGCCCTCCGGCAGCTCGATGTCACTGAGATGTTTCGAATAGTTGATTTCGAGCCCGCTCACGTCGACATCGATCGACGTCGGAATCGCGTCGGCGCGACAACGCACATCGACGGAGTGCGTCACGATGCTGACGGTGCCGCCGCGCTTGACGCCGGGCGACTGCTCGACGTTACGGACGTGGATCGGAATGCTGACGCGTATCGTCGCGCCCTCGCCGAGCCGCATGAAGTCCACATGGAGTGGGAGATCGCGGACGGCATCGAGCTGGAAGTCGCGGGGAATGACGCGATGCTTCACGCCATCGACCTCGACGTCGTGGATCATCGTCAGAAAATGGCCGGCAAAGATGCGCTGCCGCAGCTCATTGTAATCGAGAGAGATGGGCAGCGGCGGCTTGCCGTCGCCATAGATGATTCCGGGCACGCGGCCGGCGCGACGCTCGGCCCGGGCGGCCCCCTTGCCGGCCCGCGGACGCGCCTCCGCCTTGATCAGAGTAACGGTCGCCATGATGAGATTCCTCGTCCTAAGTCCTGTTGCTGATATGGAATTCCGCGGCAGCCTCCAGGGGTGCTGGAGCCGCGGTCGCGGCTTCTATAGCGGCGCAGGGGTTGAAAAACAAGGAACGCTGGAGCGAACTCCCGACAGCCGGTGGCCGCGTCAGCGAAGCGCCAGGCTAGTGGTCCGATTTTAACATTCGCATCGCGGTCCGGCAGGCTATGCGTCGCTCGGCGCGCCGCCGGGCGAGCTTCCGGCCGGCCCAGCTTTGCCCAGCGCGGCTTCGAGCGCCGCGACCCGTGCCTTCAGGGTTTCATTTTCCTCGCGGGCGAGCCGAGCCATTTCCTTAACGGCTTCGAAGTCGTCACGCTTGACGACGTCAAGATCGCGCAAGATGCGCTCGGCCTGGCTGCGAAACAGCGTGTCAAATTCACGCCGCACGCCCTGGGCGACCCCGGCCGCATCGTTCATCAGCCGTGCGACCTCATCGAAAAATCGGTTCGTTGTCTGCACCATGACCGCCTCAGAAACCGCAAAGCGCTGCCCGATACCCGCTTGCCATATTCGCACACAATGGCAATGGTGCGGCGCACTCGCAAGAGGGCCAGCGCGACAACCCATGCTGCGTCGCGCTTCCATGGAAGTCCATCCGATGCTCGTGCTGCCGGTCCTGCCATATCCCGCAATCAACCCAATCCTGGTTTCCATCGGGCCATTTGCGGTGCGGTGGTATGCGCTCGCCTACATCGTTGGCATCATTGCCGGATGGTTTTACGCGCGCGCCATCATCGCCTCCGATCGGCTGTGGGGCGGCCCCGCACCGTTTACAGTGATCGACTTCGACGACTTCGTGATTTGGATCACGCTCGGCGTCATCCTTGGCGGACGTATCGGATACGTGCTGTTCTACAATTTGCCGCGGTTTGCCGAGCATCCGATCGAGATTCTCCAACTCTGGAACGGCGGCATGTCGTTCCACGGAGGCGTCACCGGATGCGTCGTCGCCATTGTTCTGTTCGCGTTGCGCCGCGGTATCCCGATGCTGTCGCTTGGCGACGTGACCGCCGCCGTTGCGCCGATCGGCCTGTTCCTCGGCCGTATTGCCAATTTCATCAACGGCGAACTCTGGGGCCGGCCGACCGACGTGCCGTGGGCCATGGTCTTCCCCAATGGCGGTCCTATCCCGCGCCACCCGAGTCAGCTTTATGAAGCGGCGCTCGAAGGCGTCGTCTTGTTCATCGTGCTCAATGTGCTGGTGCGCGCCGGCGCGCTCAAGAAGCCCGGAATTGTGACCGGGACATTCGCGCTAGGTTATGGTGTCGCGCGAATCATTTGCGAGCTGTTCCGCGAGCCGGACGCACAGCTCGGTTTTTTGTGGCGCGGCCTCACCATGGGAATGCTGCTTTGCATTCCGCTGATGCTCGCCGGCATCGCCGTATTGACCGTTGCGTTGACGCGTGAACAGAAACCGAAGCCAACGCACGAACCAAAGCCAGAAGATGGCTGACGAAACCTCCCTGCTCGAGACCGAAATCCGCCGGTTGATCGCCATCGCCGGACCGATGCCGGTTGCCGACTACATGCGGCTGTGTCTCACCCATCCGAAATACGGCTACTACGTCACGCGCGACCCGCTTGGAGCCGGCGGCGATTTCGTCACCGCGCCCGAGATCAGCCAGATGTTCGGCGAATTGATCGGAGTGTGGTTGGCGTCGATATGGCGGCTGATGGGCGCGCCCGAAGACGTGCGGGTCATCGAGCTCGGGCCGGGGCGTGGCACGCTCATGATCGACGCGCTGCGCGCGGCGAAAGTGGTCGAGGGTTTTCGCACCGCCGTCGTTCTGCATCTGGTGGAGATCAGCACGGCACTGCGGCGCTTTCAGGAGCAGCGGCTCGACGATATCGGCGTGCCGACGCTTTGGCATGCCAAGCTCGAGGACGTTCCCGGCGGTCCCAGCATCATCGTCGCCAACGAGTTCCTCGATGCTCTGCCGGTTCATCAAGCAATCAAACAAGCCGATGGCTGGCACGAACGCGTTGTCGAGATCGGCCCTGACGGCGATCTCGCGTTCGGCAGCGGCCAAACGCTGCCGTATTTCGAAACAACATTACCGCCGCGCTTGCGGCAGGCCGCCGACGGCGCGATCTACGAGTGGCGCCCTGACGCTTTTGCCCTCGAAATCGGACGGCGCGTGCGCAGCGACGGAGCAGCTTTGATTATCGACTACGGCCATACGCAGTGCGGCTTTGGCGAAACCCTGCAGGCTGTCGCGCGTCACACCTTCGCTGATCCGCTACGCAGGCCGGGCCAGGTCGATCTCACCGCTCACGTTGACTTCGAGGCGCTGGCGCATACCGCGGAAAGCATCGGCGGCCGGGTCCACGGCCCCGTTCTGCAGCGCGAATTTCTAAATAGCCTGGGTATCGACAAGCGGGCGGCGGCACTCAAAGCGAAGGCCTCGAGAGAGCGCGCCGCCGAGATCGACCTTGCGCGGGGACGGCTCATGGCGAGCGGGTCGCAAGGCATGGGCGAATTGTTCAAGGCCATCGCCATCACGGATCCGAAGCTTGATTCGCTTCCCGGCTTTGAGACGCCGCTATGATCATTCAAGCCGACGTTCTGGCGCTTGCAGGCATCCGTCACGGGTTTTTCACCCGGGAAGGCGGCATTTCGGGGGACTCTACGCCAGCCTCAATGGCGGCATCGGTTCGGACGACAATGCCGGCCACGTTACGGAAAATCGCGCACGCATGGCGGCGGCTCTCGGGGTCGAACCGGCTCGGTTTCTGACCGCCTTTCAAATTCATTCGCCGCAGGTCGTAGTCGCCGAGTCGCCATGGCGACCCGAAGCACGGCCGCGGGCCGATGCGATCGTCACGCGCATGCGGGAGCTCGCAATCGGCATCACGACCGCCGATTGCGGTCCAATTCTCCTTGCCGACCCGCAAGCGCGCGTCATCGGCGCCGCGCATGCGGGATGGCGGGGAGCCCTCACCGGCATCGTGGAAGCAACCGTCGAGGCGATGGTGCGGCTCGGGGCTGAACGCGGCCAAATCCGCGCCGCACTCGGCCCGCTGATCCGCCAACGGAATTACGAAGTCGGCCCCGATCTCATTGCCCGTTTTGGCGCTGAGGACCCGGCCAGCGGCCGCTTCTTCATACCGGCTGCGCGCGACGGCCATGCCCATTTCGACCTCGGCGGCTACGTCGCTTCGCGCCTTCGCCGCGCCGGAATCCGGCACGTCGAGGACCTCGATCTGTGCACCTACGCCGACCCGGAGCGCTTTTTCAGCTTCCGGCGCGCCACGCACCGGGCCGAAGCCGATTACGGCCGCCACGTCAACGCCATCGCGCTGATCGACTGAACCGCGCCAGGCGCGCCCATCGGCCCGTCGGGTCGGTGCGGCCACACCCGAAAACTGTTGGGATTGCTGCGGAAACCTGCGGGACAAGCGCGGGATTCATGTTGCCAGCCCCGGACGCGGCTTGTATCAGGTCCGACGAAACGCTCTAGCGTGCGCGCAGGAGAAGGAAATGTTGGGCAACAACGGAGCAATCAAGCTCGTCGCCGGCAATTCCAACCCTGCACTTGCCCAAGCCATCGGCGAATACCTCGAAACACCGCTGACGAAAGCGGTGGTCCGTCGCTTCGCCGACATGGAGATCTTCGTCGAAATCCAGGAAAACGTGCGCGGCGCCGACGTTTTTGTCGTCCAGTCGACGTCGTTTCCGGCGAACGACCATTTGATGGAATTGCTCATCATCATCGACGCGTTGCGGCGGGCCTCGGCGCGCCGGATCACGGCGGTCATTCCGTATTTCGGCTACGCCCGGCAGGACCGTAAACCCGGACCACGCACGCCGATCTCGGCAAAACTCGTCGCCAACCTCATCACCCATGCCGGAGCCGATCGCGTGCTGACGCTCGATCTTCATGCCGGTCAGATCCAGGGCTTTTTCGACATCCCGACCGACAATCTTTTCGCCGCGCCGGTCATCGTGAGGGATATCAAACAGAACTTCGATCTCGACAAGGTCATCGTGGTCTCGCCGGATGTCGGCGGCGTGGTGCGCGCGCGAGGCCTCGCCAAGCGGATCAATGCGCCGCTTGCCATCGTCGACAAGCGACGCGAACGGCCGGGCGAATCCGAAGTCGCGAACGTCATCGGCCAAGTTAGCGGCGGCATTTGCATCCTGGTCGACGACATCGTGGATTCAGGCGGCACCCTGGTAAACGCCGCCGACGCGTTGCTGGAAAAAGGCGCAAGCGCAGTTTACGGCTATATTACGCACGGGGTGCTGTCGGGAGGCGCGATCGCGCGCGTCAACAACTCCCAGCTCAAGGAGCTGGTCATTACTGACTCCATTCAGCCCACCAAGGCGATCAAGGAGTCTCAGAACATCCGGGTGCTGACGATCGCGACCCTGATCGGCGAGGCTATCAGCCGTACTGCCGCCGAAGAATCGGTCTCGAGTCTGTTCGATTAGGCACCCTTGGAGGCTGCCCTACGGCCAGCCGGGCGGTTTCTCTCCCGAGTCAACTTGTCGCAGACACGCCTCTGTGGACGACACAGAATCCGGCATTGTGCGGTCGGGCCAAATCACTTCATGAGTGCCGAGGACAGCGCCCATAGCGGGCTTTCACGCGGATTTTGGGAGAAGAATCAAGCCGATTATAGTTGGCGAGCCGGCTGATTCGCGCCTTTCCGTCAATCCGCGTGCTTGTGTTCTTCGTGCGTCAAATCGCAGCCCGGCGCTCGATCAAGTCCTGTGGCGTGCGCATTTCCACTCTTAACAAGCTCCGTGGAGACGGCATGGCCCTTATCGAACTGACGCAAGATCAACACAACAATCCGCTCGATGTGGTCGAGCGCATGGCGGCCGGTAACAACTGGCCGTTTGAACGGGCCGGAGAGGATGAGATTGCACTCGTCGTCACCGGCCGGTGGACGAATTACCAGGTTTCATTCACGTGGATGGCTGACATCGAGGCGCTGCATCTGGCGTGCGCCTTCGACATGCGGGTTCCCGAGCCGCGGCTATCCGAAGTGCAGCAGCTTATTGCAGTGATCAACGAGCAGATGTGGATCGGTCATTTCGACGTCTGGATCCAGAACGGCATGGTGATGTTTCGACATGCGCTTGTTCTGGCCGGCGGGGTCGCAGCCTCGGGACGGCAATGTGAAGCGGTGCTCGGCACCGCGCTCGACGCCTGCGAGCGCTACTTTCCTGCTTTCCAGTTCGTGGTCTGGGCTGGCAAATCCGCCCGCGAAGCGATGGACTCGGCCATGTTCGAGACGTCCGGCGAGGCGTGAGACTCGTCCATCGGGTGCGCGACGTCCTCGCCCGATCTTTTGCACTGGCCAGCCGGGTTTGCCAGCCGGGTTTGGATTTATCAGTGACAGCCGGGTATGGATTCCGAACAACCGCGTTCGGGATGGCGAGGAACGTCTGTCATGAGCACGTCAGAGAGGACTGCCGGAGAAACACCGAGTTTGCGTGACTTTTCCGGGCTTCTCGTCCTTGTCGGCGCCGGCAAGATGGGGGGCGCTCTGCTCGAAGGCTGGCTGCGATTGGGTCTCGATCCGAAGCGCGTCGCGGTGATCGAGCCCCAGCCGTCGCCGCAGATCGCGGCACTCGCTGAGCGCGGCCTCCGGCTCAATCCGGAACGTCGCGCCCTGACAAATGTCGCGGTTATCGTCATCGCGGTGAAGCCGCAGGTCGCAGCCGAGATCGTCCCCGACCTTGCACCGATGATCGGCGGGTCGAGCCTCGTCGTGTCGATCATGGCCGGTCGCAAACTCGATTTCCTCTCTGGCGCTCTGAAGACCAAATGCGCCCTGGTGCGTGCCATGCCGAACACGCCGGCGGCGATCGGGCGTGGCATTACGGTTGCCGTGCCGCTCCACGCGAACGCTTCACAACGGGACCTTGCGAATGTCCTGCTCTCGGCATCGGGATCCGTCGAATGGATCGAAGATGAGGCGCTCCTCGATGCAGTGACAGCCGTCTCGGGGTCAGGACCCGCCTATGTCTTCCTGCTCGCCGAGGCGCTCGCACAAGCGGGCACCGCCGCCGGATTGCCGCAGGCCCTCGCCGAAAAACTCGCGCGCGAAACCGTGGCCGGTTCGGGCGAGTTGCTGCACCGATCGACACTCGATGCGGCGACCTTGCGCGAGAACGTCACGTCGCCGGGCGGCACCACCGCGGCAGCGCTTGCCGTACTCATGAGCCAGAACGGCCTCACGCCGCTGATGATCAAAGCAATTGCCGCCGCAACCAACCGCTCGCGGGAACTCGCCGGCTGAAGGATACCGGTGCTCGGCTGGCTTGGAACCGCCTCAGGCCCAGCCTACATTCACGTTATCTGTCGCGCATCTGCCACGTGCCAAGGAGGCCGCTCATGGCCCGCAAACCCGATCGCAGACCAGCCCGCAAGCCCGCCGCACGCTCATCGGCACCGACGCCAGCCGCAGCTCCCACCAGCGAACGGGAAAAAATCGTCGCAGCATTTATGGCGCTCCTGGCCGAAAAGCCGATCGAGGAGATCGGACTGGCCGAGATCGCACGACAGGCCGGCGTTTCGCTCGAGCAGCTCCGGGGCGCATTCGGCTCGAAGTTTGCAATCTTGGCGGCGCACACCAAGCACATTGATCGCGTCGTGCTCGGCGCCGATCTGAGCGACATGGCGGAGGAGCCGCCGCGCGAGCGACTGTTTGACGTGATGATGCGCCGGCTTGAGGCGCTTGCTCCGCATCGGGACGCTGTGCGTTCGCTGCTGCGCTCCGCCCGCCGCAATCCGCCGCTTGCGTTCGCGCTCAACGGACTTGCTGTGCGGTCCCAGCAGTGGATGCTGACTGCCGCCGATATCGGGGCGTCCGGTCCGCGCGGCATGATGCGAGCCCAAGGTCTTGCAATGCTTTTTGGCTCTGTTCTGCGGACCTGGGTCCATGACGACGACCCCGGGCTCTCCCGCACCATGGCTGCGCTCGACCGGGCACTGGCCCGCGGCCAGCGCTTTTTGGGCTTCCTCGATGATCTTTGCTACATCCCGTCGCGCATCTGCCGGCTCCGTTCGCGGCGGCGCCGGCGCTACGAGGAAGATTCCGAGGAGCCCGAGGCGGCGTGATCCAAGCTGGCAATTTCCTCGGAGCACCTACAGATCTAAGCAGGTATCAGGCGCGATCTCGTCGGTCCTCCTGAAGAATTTTACGCGCTGTGGATTAAGCCCATCTCCGGTATTTTCCCCACGCGGGCCTAACTTAACATGACGATACGCTAAGAATTCTTCCAATTTACCTGCGATAACCTACAGCGACGATTGAATACTGATAAATACGTACAGGCTGCTGGAGGTCGCAAAGGTTAGAATGCCTATAAACTAAAATTTTTGCTTTGCAGCCACACTTGGCTTACATTAAAGATAGTTACAGAACGTACCAATTCCTGCCGGGTATTTTCCAAGTGATCGTTTGTTCCTGCAACGTGTTCAGTGATCATGACGTGCGCTCGACGCTGTCCTCGGGCGAAGATGCTCCGCGCACGACAGGGCAGGTTTATCACTGCCTCGGTTGCAGCGCCCAATGCGGACGATGCGCCCGAACCATCCGGCGCATCATGAATGAAGCAGTCGCCGCCGCCAGTTCAGCCTGTTGCCGCGCCGACGGCACCCGAGCCTGACCTTCCCACTGACGCAATGATGTTGTTGAAAGCACCTTGCGTGAGCTTTGGTGCCTTTCCGCCTTCGCGGCAAAGTCTATAATTCGGCGGCCGGCAATCTCCGCGCGGCGTAACCCCTAATTGCAGGAGCCCGATCATGAGAGGCAATCCAGGAGTTGTCGATTTCCTCAACAAGGGCCTGCGGCACGAGCTGACGGCCATCAACCAATATTGGCTGCACTACCGTTTGCTCGATAATTGGGGTTACAAGTCGCTCGCCAAACAGTGGCGCAAGGAATCCATTGAGGAAATGGAGCACGCCGACAAGCTGGTCGAGCGCATCATCTTCCTTGATGGCTTTCCCAACATGCAGGTGCTCGATCCGCTGCACATCGGGCAGACCGTGAAGGAAGTGCTCGACTGCGATCTTGCCGCAGAGATGTCGGCACGGGCGCTCTACGAGGAAGCCGCCACCTACTGCCATTCCGTCAAAGATTATGTGACGCGCGACCTGTTCGAAAAGCTGATGCACGACGAAGAGGAACACATTGACTTCCTCGAGACACAGCTCGACCTCGTGGCCAAGCTCGGACTCGAACTCTACGCTCAGCATCACATCGGTGAGCTCGACGACGACAAAGACTGACCTTGCGAACGCTGGGAACTCCGCGGCACGTCAGCTCCCACGCCCGACGTTAGCAATATCTTAATCGTTAACGGCTTCCTAACAGACGGCTCAAACAAACGACGGTTCAAACAAACAACGCCGTATCCGTTTACGATGCCGCTCAGCTTGGTCGGACGCCGGACACCATCGAAATCGGTGCAAGTGATTCATGCGACGTCTGTGCGTTAACAAGCACGGTTAAAAGTTAAGGTTAAGCCCCGCTTAAGCATTTGCTGACATCTTCGTCCCCGGTTCAACGACGCAGGGCCGTTCGTTGTGCGGCCCCGTTGAGGAAAGGACGAAGCTATGGTCAGCGTAAAACTTTTCATCCGCGCCGGTGCGGCAACCTTGATTAGCACGGCGGCGTACGCTGCCGATCTGCCTCAGCCGCCGATTGCGTATCAACCCCAACCTGCCATCGTGGAAGCGGCAGCGAGCGGCTGGTACCTGCGGGGCGATGTGGGCGTCGGCGTGCAAACCTTCTCGGAATTCAATCACGACCAGACGGACTCCTCGTTCGGCTGGCCGCCCAGCTGGACCATCGTCCAGAAGGATATTCAGGACGCGGCCATTCTCGGGTTCGGCGCCGGCTACGAAGTGAACAATTGGCTCCGCTTCGACGTGACCGGTGAATACCGCACCAAGGCGGCCTTCAAGGTCACCGGCAGCTACACCGACTTCTGTCCAAACAGCGGCGTCTGCTTCGACGTCAACCAGGGCAACATCTCGTCGTCGGTGTTCATGGCCAACGCCTATATCGACCTCGGCACCTGGTGGTGCCTGACGCCCTATATCGGCGCCGGCGTCGGCGGCGCGTACAATCGCATCAGCGGCGTGCAAGACAACGGCATCATCTCGAACGGCTTTGTCGGCTTTGGCTATACGCTGGCCGATTCCTCAGCCTGGGATCTGGCCTGGAACGTGCAGGCCGGCCTGACCTACAACGTTTCCAACAACCTCAAGATCGACTTCGGCTGGCGCTATCTGAATCTCGGTTCGCCGGAGACGGCCGTCGTCAGTTGTCAAAACACGTCGCCGTGTCCGGGCGCCTTCTATACGTTCAAGGACTTGACCTCGCAGGACTTCAGAATCGGCCTGCGCTGGATGCTCAACCCCGAACCGACGCCGGTGCTCATGCCGGCCCCGCCGCTCACGACTCGCGGTTAGTCGTTACAAATAGCTTCGATCCTCGAAAGGGTGCAGACGGCGCGGGCAACCGCGCCGTCTTTGTTTTTGGATAGCAAAATCATGCGCTTGCCGCGCTCCTCTCGCGGCTATCGCCGGCACTTCCGCCGCAGCACCCAGCCGGTCCGGACCGGCGAGCGCCAAGCTAACGCTCCATTAAGGTTAATGCCTGATGATCACGCACGTTGGCTGCCTGAGGCGCGCCAACGTTGGGACGGAAGGGTCGGTCGATGCGTCGGGTCATCTGTGCTTTGGCTTTATTGATGTCGTCGGCGCCCGCGTTCGCAGGCGACTTCGACGTCCTGCGTGGATCGGAGTCGGTCGGACCCGCCAGATTCACGAACTGGAGCGGCTTCTACTTTGGCGGCCAGGTCGGCTACAGCAACGTCAATACTGATTTTTCCAAAGCCACGAGTTCGCTGGTGTCTTTCAGCCTCCGCGAACTCGCGCTGGAAGCAGAAGATAACGTGTCGTCGTGGCCCGTACTCGGCCAAGGCAACAATTCGACGACAACCTTCGGCGGCTTTATTGGCTATAGTACCCAGTGGCAGGATCTCATTCTCAGCATCGAGGGCGATTACTCGCGGGTCAACGTCACCACCACGGCGGCCGAATCGCCCATATCCCGTCGGACGTCGGCGGGCGGCAACACCTACGACGTGACCGTCCTGGGCAGCGCTTCGCTTCATCTCACCGATTACGGTTCGCTGCGGGCGCGTGCGGGTTGGATTTTCGACAACTACTTCTTGCCCTACGGCTTTGTTGGTGTTGCGATCGGGCGCAGCGACTACACCCGCGCGTCCCTGGTCTATGGGCAGGAGAACCCGGGATCACCCCCGGTGGTACCCTGCGATAATGTTGCGACCCCGAGCTGCGTCGATTTCTCTTATTTCAACAGCGATGGGAATTCGGCGGTGATGTATGGCTTCACGGTCGGTGGCGGCCTTGATGTCGCACTGACGTCAAACATTTTCCTGCGCGGCGAATTTGAATATGTGCGCTTTGCGCCGCTGGCCGACATGACGGTCTCGGTGATGTCGGGCCGAGTTGGCGCCGGCATCAAATTCTAGGGATCCGATTTTAACATTCGCATCCCGGCTCGGCAGGATATCTTGGAATGTTAGAATCAAAAGACCACTAGCAAATATGAGTGCTAGTGGAGCTTTGGATTTGACACTCGCTTCGCCGATTCGCGGCTAGGTGGGTAGCGAATTGTCAAACCCGCTCCACTAGGCGGCCGGCCACCACCCCAAAAATACTTAGGTAGCCAAATCTTCGAAAGTCCGCTTGACGGCGGGCCGTCGATTCCTTAAGTGCGGCGGCGGGACACCCCTCCCCAACGAGGGGCGCCTATCTGAAAGGATAGATCATGACGATGGCAACGCCCCGCGTGCGGCCGCTTGTGCCGCATTTTTCATCCGGCCCCTGCGCCAAGCGCCCTGGCTGGAGCCCGCAGGCCCTCTCTGATGCCGTGCTCGGGCGCTCTCACCGATCAAAAATCGGCAAAGCCAAGCTCAAACGCGCCATCGATCTGACGCGCGAAGTCCTCCAGGTCCCGGCAGATTATCGCATCGGAATCGTGCCGGCCTCCGACACGGGCGCGGTCGAAATGGTGCTGTGGTCTTTGCTCGGCCCTCGGCCCGTGACCATGTTGACCTGGGAATCGTTCGGCGAGGGTTGGGTCAGCGACGTCGTCAAGGAGCTGAAACTCAAGGACGCTGCGGTGCTTCGGGCGCCCTATGGCGAACTTCCCGATCTCTCGGCGATCGATCCGTCGCACGACATTGTCTTTACCTGGAACGGCACGACGTCCGGCGTGCGCGTGCCAAACGCCGATTGGATTGCCGCCGATCGGCAAGGTCTCGCCATCTGTGATGCCACCTCGGCGGCTTTTGCCCAACCGATCGATTGGCCAAAACTCGATGTCGTGACCTTTTCCTGGCAGAAGGTGCTTGGCGGCGAGGCCGCGCACGGCATGCTGATCCTGTCGCCCCGCGCCGCGGCCCGGCTCGAGAGCTACTCGCCACCGTGGCCGGTGCCGAAGATCTTCCGCATGACCAAGGGCGGCAAGCTGATCGAAGGTATCTTTCAGGGCGAGACCATCAATACGCCGTCGATGTTGTGCGTTGAGGACTACCTCGACACGCTCGCGTGGGCGCAGTCGATCGGCGGACTCAAGGCGCTGCATGCCCGCGCCGACGCCAATGCCAAGGCTCTGGCCGACTGGGTGGCACACACGGACTGGATCGATTTCCTCGCGCGCGATCCCGCGTCGCGATCCAACACGTCGGTGTGCCTGAAAGTGGTCGATCCGGCTGTCAGCCGTCTTCCCGCCGACGCGCAAGCGGCGTTCGTCAAAGGCCTTGCCGCTGCGCTCGAGAAAGAAGGCGTGGCCTACGACATCGACGCCTACCGCGATGCACCTCCCGGGCTGCGAATCTGGTGCGGCTCGACGATCGAGCGCAGTGACGTCGAAGCGCTCACCCAGTGGCTCGATTGGGCCCACGCCAAAGCGAAGGACGCGCTCGCGAAAGCGGCCTGACGCCGTTGACCTCGCCTCGAGGCTGGCGATCGGGTTGCCTGAATTTGCGCGTGATCCCCCACCTCGCAGATTGAAATCCACCGCGACCCTTCGGGTCGGCCCTCGCTTTCTTGGCAGGGTAACGTGAGACGAAGCTCATGGCTCCCAGAGTCCTCATTTCCGACGCGCTGTCGCCAGCCGCTGTTGCGATCTTCAAGGACCGCGGCCTCGAAGTCGACTTCCAGCCCAACCTCGGCAAGGACAAGGACAAGCTCGCCGAAACCATCAACGGCTTCGACGGTCTTGCCATTCGCTCCGCCACCAAGGTCACGGCGAAGATGCTGGAGAAGGCCAAGAGCCTGAAAGTCATCGGCCGCGCCGGCATTGGTGTCGACAATGTCGATATTCCGGCGGCAACCGCCCGCGGCATCATCGTGATGAACACGCCGTTCGGCAATTCGATCACGACCGCCGAGCACGCGATCACGCTCATGCTGTCGCTGGCGCGGCAAATTCCCGAGGCCGACGCGTCGACCCGCGCGGGGAAATGGGAAAAGAACAGATTTCTCGGCGTCGAGATTTTCGGCAAGACGCTCGGCGTCATCGGCTGCGGCAATATCGGTTCGATCGTCGCCGACCGCGCCATCGGACTCAAAATGAAGGTGATCGCCTACGACCCCTACCTTTCCGCCGAGCGTGCGCGGGACCTCGGCGTCGAAAAGGTCGAACTCGCCGAGTTGTGGCGCCGCGCCGACTTCATCACGCTGCACACGCCGCTCACCGATAAGACGCGAAACATCATCAACGCCGATTTGCTCGCGCTGACCAAAAAAGGTGTACGGCTGATCAACTGCGCCCGCGGTGAACTCGTCGACGAAGCCGCTTTGGTCGACGCGCTCAAATCAGGCCACGTCGCCGGCGCCGCGATCGACGTATTCATCGAAGAGCCGGCGACAAAGAGCCCGTTGTTCGCACTTCCGAACGTGGTTTGCACGCCGCATCTTGGCGCCTCGACGATGGAAGCGCAGGAAAACGTGGCGCTGCAGGTCGCCGAGCAGATGTCGGATTACCTTCTGCGCGGCGCCATCACCAACGCGGTCAATTTCCCATCGATCAGCGCCGAAGAAGCACCCCAACTCAAACCCTTCGTGGCGCTGGCGGAAAAGCTCGGGTCGTTTGCCGGGCAACTCACTGAGACCGGCATCAACCGCGTGCAGATATCGTACGTGGGAGCGGTCGCGCAGATGAACACCAGGGCGCTGACTTCGGCCGCAATCGCCGGATTGCTGCGGCCGATGCTTCAGGACGTCAACGTCGTCTCGGCGCCGTTGATAGCCAAAGATCGCGGCATCATCGTCGAGGAGACCCGGCGCGAAGCCGAAGGCGATTACGAGAGCCTGGTGACCGTCACCGTCGTCACCGACCGGCAGACGCGCTCGGTGTCGGGAACGGTTTATGCCGACGGACGTCCGCGTATCGTGGATATCAAAGGCATCCGCATGGACGCCGAGTTCGGCCCCTCGATGCTGTACGTGACCAATCAGGACAAGCCCGGATTCGTCGGCCGTTTCGCCACGCTGCTCGCAGGAGCCGGGATCAATATCGCGACCTTCCACCTCGGCCGCGACTCGGCGGGTGGCGATGCGATTGCGCTGGTCGAAATCGACGGCACGGTCTCAGCGGACCTGCTTGCCGAGGTGCAGAGAATCCCCAACGTGCAGCAGGTCAAGCCGCTCCGCTTTTGATAGGTCCACCTCATCGGCAGTGGCGCCGCGCCAGACACCGTCCGGCAATACAGCAGCATGACTCAGTCGCTGGCACGAATTCTCACAGCCGCGGACTTTCGAACATGTCCCTAATCTGGATACCCGCGCGGCTAACGGCGTGGCTGCCGTCACTTCCTGGTCGCAATCGTAATCCCGGCGAACACCAGCGCGTAGCCGACGGCATGATAAAGCTCGAATTGCTCACCCAAGAATACGATCGCCAGCACCGATCCGAATACCGGAACGAGATGCAGGAACGGCGCGGCGCGATTGGCGCCGATCAGTTCGACACCGCGATTGAGGAAAAGGTAGCCGAGCAATGAGGGAAAGATGCAAACATAGGCAAAGCTCACCAGGCTGAGCGCATCGAACACTATCGTTTGTCCGCTGGCGATTTCGATGCCTACCGCCGGGACCAGCAAGAGCGCGCCCCAGCTCATCCCCACCGCAAGGAACGAAATGGGATGCATGGCGGGCCGCTTGCGCAGCATTGCCGTGTAGAACGCGTAGATCAGAAGCGCGATAAGGAACCATACGTCACCGCGGTTGAACCCGATGCCGAGCAAAACATCGAGACTGCCGCGACAAATGACGACAAGGACCCCCGTGAGCGAAACGCTCACGCCTGCGGCCTGGCGCCATGTGAGCCTTTCGCCAAACAGCGCAAACCCCCACACGGCGACAAAGAGGGGCCCGGTCGATTGGAGCAACAGGCCATTGATGGCGGAGGTGTATTTCAGGCCGTAATAGGCCATCGTGTTGTAGGCGGAGAACCCCGTCAGAGCGAGCAGCATCATGAATGCCGCGTGCTTGCGGATTGTCGGCCAGTCGCGCGCAAGCGGCCGAGCGGCGAACGGCAATATGATGAGAAACGCGCCAGCCCAGCGAATGAACGCGAGCGTAATCGGCGGCACGTGTCCGGCGATAAATCGACCCAGAACGACGTTGCCGGCCCAAAACAGAGACGTGAGCGGCAGCAGCAGATAAGGCTGATCGAACAGCCAGCCGCCCACGCGGCTGAAGCGCTGACTGCGCGCCTCCTCCGACATGACTAGGGTCCCTTCTGCGGCCGACGATTGATGCGGCGAAGCAGCTACCGCGACCCAGGCTCCAGGACCAGTGCCGAGGCCGCATGACTGATCCGGCGGGTCGGCCTGCGACAATCGGCCTGTCGCCGCGGCAGACGCCAAGAACGACACACCGCTTAACCATGCGGCTAGAAAACTACTGTGAATTCAATATTTTGACTTGTGCGCCGCAGCGTCGCGATCGCTGCTTTTCCTTGCTTCGAAAGGCATCATCCTTTATCCGGGACAATCCGCACTGGCCGAAATCAAACCCATGCGGGTATCCCATCGGCCGCTCGGGGACAGTTCCGGATATGGCAAACGTTGTTGTGGTCGGCTCCCAATGGGGGGACGAGGGCAAGGGCAAGATCGTCGATTGGCTGTCGGAGCAGGCCGACATCGTCGTCCGATTTCAGGGCGGTCATAACGCCGGCCATACGCTGGTGATCAACGGTACGACCTACAAACTGTCACTGCTGCCTTCGGGCGTCGTGCGCCCGGGCAAATTGTCCGTGATTGGTAACGGCGTCGTGCTTGACCCGCGCGCGCTCCTGAACGAGATCGCCCAGCTTGCAAAGCAAGGTGTCACCGTCACACCCGACACGCTGCGCATCGCCGAAAACACGCCATTGATTTTGTCGTTGCATCAGGAGCTCGACGTCGCCCGCGAGCGGGCATCCGGCAAGGGGGCGATCGGAACAACCGGCCGTGGCATCGGCCCAGCCTACGAAGATAAGGTAGGCCGCCGCGCTATCCGGCTGATGGATCTCGCCGACCTGCAGATGCTCAACGGCAAGCTTGAGCGCCTGCTTGCCCATCACAACGCGCTGCGGCGCGGGCTTGGCATGAGCGAGATCGCACAGCGTGCGCTCTACGATGAGCTGTCCGCGGTGGCGCCCAAAGTACTGCCCTATATGGATACCGTATGGTCGCTGCTCGATGAGCGCCGGCGCGAAGGCAAGCGCATCTTATTCGAAGGCGCACAGGGCGCGCTGCTGGACATCGACCACGGCACCTATCCATTCGTGACGTCTTCGAACACGGTGGCGGCGCAAGCAGCGACCGGATCGGGACTCGGGCCGGGCGCAATCGGATACGTACTCGGCATTTGCAAAGCCTACACCACACGCGTCGGCGCTGGGCCGTTTCCGACCGAGCAGCTCAACGCAGTGGGAAAGACGCTCGGCGAGCGCGGCAAGGAGTTTGGCGTCGTCACCGGCCGGCCGCGACGCTGCGGATGGTTCGACGCGGTACTGGTCCGCCAGACCGTGCGCACCAGCGGCATCCAAGGCCTCGCTCTCACCAAGCTCGACATCCTCGACGGTTTCGACGAGATCAAGGTCTGCGTCGCCTACCGGCTCGACGGACGGGAGATCGATTATCTGCCGGCGAGCGAGCATGCTCAAACTCGGGTCGAGCCGGTCTATGAGACCATCGCCGGCTGGAAGGAGCAAACCGCACGCGCACGCTCATGGGCGGAGTTGCCCGCCCAGGCCATCAAATATGTCCGCCGGATCGAGGAATTGATCGGCTGTTCGGCGGTTTTGCTGTCGACGAGCCCGGAGCGGGAGGACACAATTCTGATGCAAAATCCGTTCGAAACGTGAGTTCTGGTGAAATTTAACGCAGCCGAGCGTAAGCTTAGATAATGACCGACTATCATCCGCTCATCGCCCGCGCCGTAGACGGGCTTGGCAAGAGCACCGGCGAGGCTCGCCGCACGCTCTATGAGCGTGCGCGCGCCGCCCTTGTTGCTCAACTGCGCGCGGTTGACCCGCCGCTTTCCGAGTCGGACATCACAAAGGAGCGTTTGGCGCTGGAAGAAGCGATCCGCAGGGTCGAGGCCGATGCGGCACGCAAATCTCGAACCGATACACGGCCAGAAACTCGCGGCGAGGCACGGCCGGAGCCACGCGCAGCGCCGCGATCAGAAACTCGCGCTGCTCCAAGACCGCCGCCACGACCGGAGCGGTCGGCGCAACAGGCCGAACCGCAACCGCGGCCGGAGCCCCGAACGGCGCCGCGGGTTGGAGCCCGGGCAGAACCGCGCTTCGAGCCGCGTCCGCTCGTTCGTTCGGCACCCCCGGAGCCATCGGCCCCGTCTGCGCTCCAGCGACAACGAGCCGGCGTGCCCGAAGACGAAATGCCGCAGGCCCAGGAGCCACCGCCGGAAGCAGATTTTGATGAACAAGAGCAGGCTAGCGAGCCGCGCCAGGATGCGCCGCAGAGCGCGCGCAGCCGGCTGTTGGGCGCGCGCTCCTCGTCGGGTGCTCAGAAAGCCCTCAAGGGTCTTCGCGACGCCGTAAACGAGGTCGATGACCTCGGCGCCGCGACGGCTAAAGCGGCACAGTCTGCGCGTGACACGCGCAATTCATATGCACCTTCGTCCCGGCAGCGATCGATGCAAGGCGATGACGCGCCGCCGCCTTCTCTGCGCAGTCGACCCGAGCCGCAGCTCGATCAAGACGATTTTCAGACCGACGACCACGATACGGCACAACCGCACAGCCTCGAATCGTCCTATCAGCTGGAAGACGAGGAGCCAGCGTTCACCCCGACGTCAGCGCGACCTTATCCGCCGCACCCTGTGCACGAGGATGAATACGAGGAGCCGCGCCCACCGCGCTCCTATCGCGGTCTCGCCAAACTTGCCGTCGTACTGATTGTGCTGCTGGGCCTTGTGGCGACTGCGTCCTGGCAATGGTCCAACATCACGGGCTTGTTTGCTCACCTCGGCTCGAAGCAACCGAGCCAGACGGCGCAACAGACGCCAGCGTCGCAACCTAAATTTCCCGGCCGGGTGCCGCAGGAAGGTACCGGGCAGGCCCCGAGTACGAGTACGCCGGGGAGCCAAACGACGCCCGCGGTCGCGCAGCGCGTTGTCCTCTACGAGGAGGACCCGAACGATCCGCAGGGAAAGCGCTTTGTCGGCTCCGCGATCTGGCGCACCGAGACGGTCTCGCCGGGCCCCGGCCTCGCGCCGGAACTTGCGGTCCGCGCCGACGTCGAAATTCCGGAGCGACGCATGACGGTGACATGGTCGCTGCGCCGGAACACAGACAAGGCGCTCCCAGCGAGTCACACGATCGAGATCATGTTTAATTTGCCGACCGATTTTCCCGGCGGCGGCATCTCAAACGTGCCCGGAGTTTTGATGAAAGAAGCCGAGCAAGCGCGCGGAACGCCGCTCGCGGGGCTCGCCGTCAAGGTCACGAACGGCTTCTTTTTGATCGGTCTCTCCGCGGTCGACGCCGACGTGCAACGCAATGTGCAGCTTCTCAAGGATCGGGAGTGGTTCGACATTCCCATCGTCTACACCAATGGAGGCCGCGCGATCCTGGCCATGGAGAAGGGGCCGCCCGGCGATCGCGCCTTTGCGGAAGCGTTCGCGGCATGGAGCAAGTGATCGGACTGTCTCATGTCCGACGGCACGACGACTGTGGACTCATTTGATGGAGCGCTGAAATGAGCCCGACGGATGCGACCGCGCTACAAAAGCCCGAAAATTCGCTCATCGCCTCGGCTCTCCGCACGCTCGAGACAGGGCGCGAGGGTGTCGCAGCGCTGGCGGCCGCGATGCACAACGGGCTCGGTCGGAGTTTCGTCGGCGCCGTCGAAACAATTCGTGGGGCGCATGGCCGCGTGATCGTGACCGGAATCGGCAAGTCCGGCCATGTCGCCAGGAAGATCGCTGCGACACTTGCCTCCACCGGCACGCCAGCATTTTTCGTCCATGCCGCAGAGGCAAGCCACGGCGACCTCGGCATGATTACGTCGGACGACGTGATGTTGGTCTTGTCCTCATCGGGCGAGACGGAGGAGCTCAAGGACCTCATCAACTACTCTCGCCGGTTTGGCATAGCCCTCATCGCCGTCACCACCAACGCCGAAAGTACACTCGGCAGGGCCGCCGATATTGTTTTAGCAATGCCAGCCATACGCGAAGCCTGTCCGCACAATCTCGCGCCAACGACGTCATCGCTCATACAGCTTGCACTTGGCGATGCACTTGCGATCGCTCTTCTCGAAAGCCGAGGATTTACCGCGATTGACTTCGGTGTCTTTCACCCGCGCGGCCAGCTTGGAGCCGCCTTGAAATTTATCCGAGACATCATGCATCCGGGCGCCGCGGTTCCGCTGATCGAGCGGGGAGCACCGATGTCGGAAGCGATCGTTGAGATGTCGGCCAAAGGCTTCGGCTGCGTTGCGGTCACCGGCAAAGACGGCAAACTTGCCGGCGTCATCACGGACGGCGATTTGCGCCGTCACATGCGCGTGGATCTTTTGCAAGCGACGGTCGACGAAGTCATGACGGCATCGCCGAAAACCGTCCGACCCGACCAATTGGCGAGCGAAGCCCTGCAGATCCTGAACTCATTGAAGATCACGGCACTCATCGTCGTGGAATCGGGCCGGCCCGTCGGCATCGTGCACTTTCCACGACCTGCTGCGCGCCGGCGTCGCCTAATTCGTTCTCATCACGTTCGTGGCATGCGATGCCGACAATCCGGCGTCGGTCAGTATAGCCCGCCCTGCCCGACCGTCGGATCGTTGGGCGCGGGAGCGACAGGTGCTGCGGCCTGGGCGGTGCCAGCCTGCGCAGGTGTCGTAGGCGTATGTGCCTTATTGTCGGCGGCTGGAGCTGCTGGAGCATCCTTGGCCGCCTCGCCGTGCCCAATGAAGTCGCCATAGCCGGGAGCGCCTCGTCGCGGTGGCGCATCACTTGGCAAGCCACCCGCCCAATGCGGCCAATGATCGGCGACGAATCCGGCGAACGGGCTGCACGACCCGAGCAGGGCGGTCAGAGAAAACGCCATAAAAAGTGCGATCAATTGCTTGGCGACCACGCCACTCGTCCGGTGAAATTGCGAGGCGGCGGCACCGTTTTGCCGATCACCTTCGACCACGCGCCGCTCAGCCAACCTCATGGCAGCGCTGATTGTTTGGCCCATAACGTTCCCCATCCGGACAATTGCATGTCAGCGCCAGTGTCCGGGTTTCGACCGAGCGAGGCTGCTCTCAGATGATCTGCCTTCATGGCGACACTGTGATCTTCGTAGAGTCGCTGGCTTCAGGTCGCTGTCGTGTCGCGTTGCTGCCAAACTCGAAGTCGCAGGATTTCCGCTCCTGAAGCGTCTATAGTTACCGCGTCAAGATTTTCCTAACTAACCGTCAATGACCTGGAACTAAGTTCCGGCGATGTTTCTCGGCGCACCACGTGAGTAGAGAAAGTTCAGACGCTTTAATCCCGTGTCAACGGCGATACGTCGCCACTTTGCGGCGTGACGTTCGGCACGCGGCGCTCATCCTGGTATTCGCCATATTGGGTGGATGCAGCATGCTGTCTTTTGCGCCGGAAGACATGCCGGAATCGGGCGCGGATCCGTCTTACCGGACGACGATCGCAGACTACTTCAAAAAGACATTCAAAAATCAAACGCCGATCGACACAGCGGAAATATCCGACCTGCGCTGGGTGCATTCCGAGACGGGGTGGAACTGGTTGGCTTGCGTTCGCTTTCAAGACCGCGGACACCAGCGGACATATGCCTTTTTCATAAAAGAAAAATCGATCGCCGATTCACGATATGCGGTTGAGACCGACAACTGTGATCAGGTGGCCTATTCGCCGTTCGACTTGGCGACGGGTACAATAACGCCCGCGGCAGCCGGTGTGCAAAAGCCAATCTATTAGGTGCATCGGATGGTCGGGGGCGCAGTTACGATCATCTTTGCCGCAGTGACCTGCGCGATCCTGATCGTCGTTTTGTACCCGTGGCTCGAGCGCTACGCGCTGGCAAGACCGACCGCCCGCTCCTCTCATCGCACGCCGACACCGCAGGGCGGCGGCATCGCGGTCGTGGCGGCCACGATCGTCGCGGCCGCGGTGGCCCTTGAATTTTCGTCTCTGGGCGCTTCACTCAATTCAGCGCTGTTATCGGTCATGGTGGCGGCAGTGCTGATGGCCTTTATTGGCGCAGTTGATGATATCCGCCCACTCCCTGTCGGACCGCGGTTGCTGCTTCAGGCTGCGGCGGTCGCGTTCGTCATCTTCATGCTGCCGGATCAGTTGCGTGTTGTACCCTGGCTGCCATTGGGCATCGAACGCGCATTGTTGCTGGTCGGCGGTCTCTGGTTCATCAATCTTGTGAACTTCATGGACGGCATCGACTGGATGACGGTCGTTGAGGTCTTGCCGCTCACGGCTGGTCTGGTCGCGATCGGGGCGGCGCAAGCATTACCGGCGAACGGCACGGTTCTGGCGCTCACCCTCGGCGGCGCCATGATCGGTTTCGCCCCTTTCAATCGCCCGACCGCGAAAGTCTTTCTCGGCGATGTCGGCAGCCTTCCGATCGGCCTCATCCTCGGCTGGCTGCTGCTTTTGCTCGCTGGCAGCGGGCATTTGGTGGCTGCCGTCGTCTTGCCGCTGTACTATCTGGCGGACGCGACGATTACCCTGATGCGGCGACTGTCGCGGGGCGAGCCGGTCTGGCAGGCGCATCGCACGCACTTCTATCAATCCGCCACCGACCACGGTTATACCGTCGCCGAGGTCGTCGCGCGGGTCTTCGTTGTCAATGTCATTCTCTGCGCGTTGGCGGTGTTGACCGTGATCGTGCCCGGCATACTCAGCGACATCGCTGCGCTGGTTGGCGGGACTGCGCTCGTGGCTTTGCTTCTCGCCGCATTCGCGCGGGGCAAGAAATGAGCCGCGTCCTGGTCACTGGTGCGACCGGCTTCATTGGCCGCGCCGTCGTCGAGGCACTTGCGGCCCACGGATTCGTGGTCCGCGCCACGGTGCGGCGCACGCCGCAGCCGCCGTTTCCCAACGGCGTAGAGGTCATGCAGCATGGCGATCTTGCGCAGGCAGTCGATTGGCATCCGCTGCTCGAAGGAGTCGACCAGATCGTCCATCTTGCCGGTATCGCGCACGCCGGCCGCGGTATCGCACCCGAGCGCTACGATCAGGTGAATCGTGTGGCAACTGCACAAATGGCAACGGCCGCAGCGGCGGCCGGAGTTCGTCATTTTGTTTTCATCTCCTCGATCCGTGCTCAGAGCGGTCCAGTTGCCGATCATGGCCTGACGGAGCGCGATCCCGCAGCGCCGACTGACGCCTACGGCCGCTCAAAGCTCGCAGCCGAAGAGGCCGTTCGCTCTGCCGGTGTTCCCTTCACCATCTTGCGGCCGGTCGTGCTCTATGGCCCCGGCGTCAAAGGGAATATCTCTCATGCTGCTGCGCGCAGCGGCCTCGCCCTTGCCATTGCCGGTGAAGGATTTTGGCAACCGGCGCTCGCTGCTTGGGATCGACAACTTTATTTCGGCACTGACCTTCGTGCTTTCCGCTCCCGGCGCCATTGGCGAAACATACATCGTGGCCGATCCGGGCATGCCGCTGCGGCTTGCCGACGTCATCGCAACGCTGCGCGAGGCGCGGGGCCGGCGGCCCCTCATGCTATCCATACCGAGGCAATATATTGAAATGCCACTCCGCCTCTTGCGGCACGCCGATCTGTGGAATCGCTTCGGCGGCAATTTACGGGTCGACCCCGGCAAACTGATCGCGGCCGGCTGGCGGCCCGCGCATGACACACGCAGCGGACTCAAAGCGCTCATTCAGGCAGCGGCGCCGCGGAAATCCGGCACGGCATCGCGCAGCACGCGGTAAATCGCCTCGCGCTCCTCCCGCGTGAGGCCCTGGTCAAGCATGGCAAGCCAGCCGCGCATCGCCTCAATCGATGGCTGAACGGGTCGCGCTGCAACGACACCCACGATGCCGATGTCCGCCATGGGTTCCTCGCGCGCGAACAAGATCTCCTGCATTCGCTCACCCGGCCGCGCGCCCGTGAACACGATATCGACGTCGCGACCCGGCTCGAGACCGGCAAGCCGGATCATGCGCTCGGCCAGATCGACGATTTTCACCGGCTGGCCCATGTTGAGCACATAGACCGATACGTCCGAACGTGCGGGACCGAGCGCGTGGCTTGCCGCCGTAACGACAAGATCGCAGGCCTCGCGAATGGTCATGAAGTAGCGCACCATATCGGGATGCGTGACGGTCACCGGACCGCCGGCATCAATTTGCGCCTTGAACTTCGGCACCACCGAACCGTTGGATGCGAGCACGTTGCCGAAGCGCACCGCGATAAGACGCATCGGCCGGCGGTCGGACGCCGCATGTCGGGAGAAGTCGGCGTCGAGCGCCTGACAATACATTTCGGCGAAGCGCTTGGTCGCTCCAAGGATCGAAACCGGCTCGATCGCCTTGTCGGTCGAGATCATGACCATCGCCGAAGCGCCCGCGGCCGCAGCCGCATCGGCGACGTTGACCGAGCCGAACACGTTGGTCTTGACCCCTTCTTCCCAGTTCTGCTCGAGCAACGGCACATGCTTGAGCGCTGCGGCGTGAAACACGATGTCCGGCTTGAAGTCGGCCATGAGGCGGAGCAACCGCGCACGATCCCGCACGTCGGCGATCCGGCCGATGATCTCCGCATGGGACTGTTTTGTCGCGAGCGTCTCAAGAACCGCATGCAGCGCCGGTTCGGAATTTTCGATAATGAGCAGTCGCGTGGCGCCGAAAGCGATGACGCGATCGCAGATCTCCGAGCCAATCGATCCGCCGCCGCCAGTCACGATGATGGATCGGCCCTTCAAAAAACCTTCGAGTCGCACGTAATCGATCTTGACGCTCGGCCGCAGCAGCAAGTCCTCGACATTGACCGGCGCCAGACGAGGCATTTCGCCGGCGTCGTCGAGCGATGGCAAACGGCTCACCGTCAAACCCAGACGGCGCGCATGCATCAACGTTGCTTCAGGCTTGGCATTGGGCTCGAAGGCCGACGGCGTAAAGACGATGCGGGAGACCGCCGTGTCGCGCTGGGCGAGGTCGTTGACGACACTGTCGAGATCAGCAAAGTCGCCGAGAACCGGAATCCCGCGGATGGACTGACCTTGGTCGGACCGGGACGGCGAAAGTACGCCGACCGGCCAGATCTTCTTTACGGCGCCGCTTTCGATCGCGCGCAGCAGTACTTCGGCATCCGCCGCAAGGCCCAGCACCAGGGTGGGATTGGCCGCTTCCGCCATCGCGTGATGCCGGGTGCGGGTATATCGGAAATAGCGATAAGCAATTCGCGGCCCGCCCAGAAAAACCATCTGGAGAATCCAGTAGAGCACAATCGTGATCTTGCCGAAGAAAAACTGCCCCAGCACATTGGGGGCGACGAGCACGTAATCGAGTGCAAGAATCGACGCGGCCAGCACCGTCGCCGCGCGAAAAATGTTCATCAAGTCCGGAAGCGACGCAAACCGCCACTTCGATTCATAAAGATGAAACAGGTAATAGATGATCCCGGCGTAGACCACGAAACCGGGCAGAAACGCGAGCAGCGTTTCGCGCCGCTCCCAGAGGCCGTCAGCCTCGAAACGGATATAGAAGCTCGCGACGACCGCCGCCGCTGTAGCGAGCAGGTCATTCGCAATAACGAGCGCTCTGCGCGGGCTCAATCTCAGTCCGAGCATCCTATGACCGTGCCGCCGGCAAGACCCCGGCAATCCATTACCGGGCTTTCGAGCGCTGCGCTACCCCGGCGCCGCCGCACTACGCCGCCTGCCGTACAGCAAGCGCCTGATCGACCGCTGAAATGACCTGGACGGCCGAGAGTTCGTCGAGGCAGCGGCTATAGCTGTCGAGCCGTCGCTCACAGCCTTCCTGCTGGCACGGCAAGCAGGGCAAGGGATTTTGAATGAGCCACACATTACCGCGCCGCTGGACGGTGCCGGCGGCGGCCCACGGCTGATCGAGGCCTCCGATTGGCCAGGGGCCCCAAATGCGCGGATCCGTCGGACCATAAAGCGATACCGTCTGCACGCCTGTGGCTGCGGCGAGGTGGGTGACTGCGGTGTCGGGCCCGACATACACTTGCGCACTCCCAATCAGAGCGGACAAATCCGGCCATTGCAACGCACCGTCGAGCCGAACCGCCCCAGAGCCCTCCCAGACCTCATCGAGATAAGCGCGATCCTGTTTGGCACCGGTGACGATCGTCGCCAGACCGCGCTCGCGGAGCGCTCCGGCGAGCTCTCGCCAGCCGTCCTTCCGCCAGCGCTTGTAGGTGAACATCGGTGCGGCGTGCACCACGGCATAGGACTCCGTCCGCCTGACTTGGCCAGACACGTTGCCAGACGGACAAACGATCTCCGAGAACGTGGGAATACCGAGAATCTCGGCAACGCGCAGCACGTCGAGAACGCGGTGCTGGCACCGATCGGTGACATAGGAGCGGTCGAGAGCAAAGCGTTTGACCGCAGCCGGAAACCCTCGCGCTTCGACCGGTCCGGCGCTTTGCCGTCCGGCGATCCACGCCAGAGTAGTCGGGCGGTCGCCGGTCTGGGTGGACACCGCGAGGTCATAGCGTCTGGCGAGACGTCGCAGCAGCGAGACGTTGTCGCCGGCGCTCGGACGCTCCGGAATTGCGATGATGCCGGCGAGGTCGGGATTGCCTGACAAAATCCCGGCGGTGCCGGCGAAAACCAGCGCATCAATCGATGTGTCGGGAAAAGCCCGCTTGAGGCTCCGAATGAGCGGTGTGGTCAGCAATACATCGCCCAGGCGTCGCAGTGCGACGACGAGCACACGGGAATTCCTCGGCAAGGAGATGGGTTTCATGACCGCGCCGCGACCGCCGCAGTGGGGCCGCAATCCCGCGCGCGCAACATCATCCCGCCCGCAACGCCGACACCGAACACGTAAAGCCAGCCTTGACTGAAATCGAACAGATGCGAGTTGAACAGCGAAGAGACCACGTTTTGCAGGACGACGATTGTACCGATCCAGGCCACCAACCCGGTACCGCGAAACAGCATGAGATGCGCGGCCCACATTGCCAGCAACACGGCCGCCCCGAAGATGCCAAGTTGAATCGCAACAGCAAAGATTTGATTGTGGGCATTGACAGTCAGCGTGCCGGCGGCGCCGCTTTCGCCGGCGGCGGCGAGGCGAAATTGCTCTGCGATCGAACCCGTTCCGTGGCCGATGATAGGCGCCTCCGCTATGATGCTCACCGACTTCTTGAGAAATTCGAAGTGCAATCCTGTCGAGTTGACTTTGTTTGCAGTGTAGTAAGTCCGCAAATCTTTGATGGAATCGAGCGTGCGCTGGCGAAGATAAGGCGACGTAGCCCAAAGCGCCGCCGCCAGCGCCGCTGTCACTAGACAGGCTCCCACGACGCCTTTCGCGCTGAACAAACGCCAACCCAACACGATAAGCAAAACTGGCGCGACAACGAGGACGGTGCGGCTTGTGACGACAAACGCAATATTCCCGAGAAAGATGACGGCGAGAGCGATCAGCGCAACGGCCAGCCGGAGGTTGTGCGCGCGCCAAGCCTCAAAGGCTGCGCCGATCAGAGCAAAAGCGCAGATGAGAAAGATACCGCTTTGCAGAATGTAATCCTTCACCGGGACGCCATAGGCCTTGCTGTGCGGTGCGAGCGCCGGAACGAACGCAAGGACCCAAGACGCCGCCAGAAGACATGTTGCGGAAACCAGGAAACCATACAGAACGAATGCGCCGTGCTCGGACCGGCGGAATTGGGCGAGAAGCAAGGGAATGGCCAAGAGGCGGTGGAACCCGCCGAGACCGTAAAGCCGCTCGCTCCAACTCACGTCAGCCCACAGCATACCGACGGCTGCCAGCACCCACAGCAGAACCGGCAGGCCGCCCGCAGCGGACGCAAACTCACGCCTGAGCATCTCAATATTCAGAGTCGGCACGGCCGCGACGAGCCAGAGAGCGATGAGGATCGCGGTTGCCGACGTCGACCAGGGCAGCGACACCGCAACAGCTACTGCGAGCCAGTCGGCGAGTTGCGCAATACGCGCACGATCAAAACCGCGAGTCGTAGGAACGGCGATCATCCTGCGCGCCTCGTCTGATCCAACTCCGCTTTCGCGCTGTCCGCGAGCGCAGACAGGCCACGCAATGCGCGCACGCGGCTACCACGAATAACGTCATCCAGCCTTGCCTGGTTTGCCGGCAATTGCTCGCGATCATTCTGTGCGTGCCACAGGTGCAGCACGCCCGTTGCAAATCGCCCGTCTTTTCGTCGTACACCAGCATGAAGGAGGCGTACCACAAGGTCCGAGTCCTCAAGCCCCCAACCCACGTAGCTGTTGTCGAAGCCATCGATGCGATCAAGGTCGGCTCGTGCGACCGCAAGATTGCACGTCTGGGCACCTGTCCAATCCCCGCGATGAATTTTGCGGAGCGGCCCCAGCGGTAGATGCAATGCCGGCAGCAAACGATTTACTCGGCCGCGGAAGCGTTCGCGGCCGAGCGTGGCAAAACTCCATGTCTCAGCCGCCAATCGATCGGTCAGTATGACCTCGGTCAATTCACGTGAGAGCAGGATGCGATTGCCGGTCACAAACCATCCCGGCTCTGCCAAAGATCGATGCGTCGCGATGAAATCGGCGCGTGCCAGACAATCTCCGTCGAGAAAGATGCAGAGCTTTCCCGAACTCGCGCGAATCCCGCGATTGCGAATCTCGCCGCCGCGGAAGCCGTTGTGCTCGTGACGGACGTGCTTGAGCGGTACCGCAAGTCGCGAAGCCCAAGTTTCGACGACATCCGTGGTTTCAGGCCTCGATCCGTCATTGGCGATGACAATCTCAAAATTCTGGTCGGATTGACAGGAGAGAGCGTGCAAAGCCGCACCGAGGGCATCCTCGCGATTATAGGTCGTCACGATGACTGAAATGAGCGCGGTATCGGTCACGGCGGTTCAGTCCTCCGCCGGCTCCTTCGCCGGCTGGGCGCGCTCGACGATTGCCGTGGTGCTTTGACCGGGCACGAGGTCCACCAGGATCACGCTCCCTCCTGCAGCCTCGACCACGTCCCGACCAACCACGTCCTCGGGTTTGTAGTCGGCGCCTTTGACCAACACCGCAGGCCGAACATGTTTGATCAGTTCGAGCGGCGTGTCCTCCTCGAAGACGACGACCAGATCGACGGCTTCCAGCGCGGCAAGCACCTCCGCGCGCCCCGCCTCCGGATTGATCGGCCGCGCCTTGCCCTTAAGACGTCGCGTTGAAGCGTCGCTATTGAGCCCGACCACCAGCCGGTCGCAGGCGGCGCGTGCCTCGGCCAGCAACCGGACGTGTCCGCGATGCAGGATATCAAAGCAGCCGTTTGTGAAGCCGATGCGCAACCCGCTTCGCCGCCACATTGCAAGGCGCACGTCGAGTTCCGACCAGTCGAAGACAATCTTGTCCTCAGGCGCGAGCGAGGCCGCGGGCAGGATACGGTGGCGCAATTCGGCAAGCGAAACTGTCGCCGTACCGCGCTTGCCGACGACAACCGCAGCAGCTGCATTCGCCGCCCGCATCGCGGGCTCGAATGGCGTTTTCATCGCCAGCAGTACCGCCATGACGGCTGCGACCGTGTCGCCAGCGCCCGAGACATCGCTGACCTTCACGGCATAGGCGGGAATGTGGACTGGCGCTTGACCCTCGACGTGAAGTGTCATGCCGTCCTCGCTCCGGGTGACCAGCACGGCTTTGCTCTCGATCGCCCGCGCAAGCTCTGCGGCGGCGGCGGCGATCTCCGCCTCGTTCGAGACTGGGCGATGAACCGCAGCCGACAACTCCTTGCGGTTCGGAGTGATCAACGTCGCGCCGCGATAAACGCTGTAATCGTGTCCTTTGGGATCGACGATGACCGGCTTATTGAGACTGCGCGCTCGATCGATAATGGCGCGAATGACACGCGGCGTCAGAACACCCTTGGCGTAGTCGGACAGCACGACCGCGCCAACCTGCGGCAATGCTGCTTCGGCATAGGCGATGACGGAGGATTCGCTTTGCGCGCTGGCGGGTTCCTCGGTCTCCCAATCGGCCCTCACCAAATGGGCCGAGTGATGTTCGGATACGAAGCGCACTTTTCGGGTCGTTCGGCGTTCGACGTCAACGACGAGATCGGGGACAATCTTACCATTGAGCTTGGCCAAGGCATTGGTCAGCGTGAGGCCCGCGTCGTCATTGCCAATGAGGCCGACAAATATGCAGCGCGCGCCGAGGGCCGCGATGTTGCGCGCCACATTGCCCGCGCCGCCGATTCCGATTTCGCTGTGCCGGACCCTCAGCACCGGTGTCGGCGCCTCGGGCGAAATACGCGTGACTTCGCCGTAGACGAAGTCGTCGAGCATGAGGTCGCCGACGCACAGAATGGTCTGCTTCGAAACAAGCTTGAACGCCTCTTCGAAATCGAACATGCGTGTTGCCGCCAGATCCAATCTCGAAAATCCCCTCATCGATAGCGATCGGGACGATCGAGATAAGCAGTCACGTAGTGCTTCACCGCCTCTTCGAGACCGGTGAAGTCGGCATTATAGCCCGCCCGCCGCAGATTGCCGGTCTCTGCTTGCGTGAAATATTGGTAGCTATCGCGAATCGAGAGCGGCATGTCGACATATTCTATCGCGGGATCGCGAGCGAGCGCCGCGAATACGGCCGTCATCAGGTCGCGAAAGCTGCGTGCCTTGCCGGTGCCGACGTTGAAGATGCCCGATATCGCCGGCGTGTCGAGCAGCCAGCGAACAACGGCGACCGCATCGTCGACATAGATGAAATCGCGTTTTTGGTCACCGTCGGCGACGCCGGCGCGATGAGACTTGAACAGCCGGATCGTTTTGCCGGCTTTGATCTCGTCAAAGCGCTTGGCTACGAGGCTCATCATCTCGCCCTTGTGGTATTCATTCGGGCCGAACACATTGAAGAACTTCAGCCCGGCCCATTGCGGCGGCAGCTTTTCCTTGCGTGTGACGCGCCCGACGACCGCACGGTCGAACAAGTGCTTGCTCCAGCCGTAAAGGTTCATCGGCCTGAGTTCCTTGAGAGCGCCGGGCGACCAGTCGTCGGAGAAACCCTGACCACCGTCGCCGTAGGTCGCGGCGGACGAGGCATAGATGAATGGCGTTTGCGTCGACGTGCACCAGTCGAGCAGTCGCAGCGACAGCCGGAAATTATTCTCCATGATGGCGTCTCCGTCGGACGCGGTCGTCGACGAGATGGCGCCGAGATGGACGACGGCATCGAGCTTGCGTCCATCGAGCCAAGAGCCGAGGTCGGCCGGCGGAATAAAATCGGCGATCTGGCACTTGGCGAGATTTCGCCACCTGCCATCGCTGCCGAGCGTGTCATTTACCGCAATGTCAGCGCGCCCGGCCTCGTTGAGGCTCGCGACCACGTTCGATCCGATAAATCCGGCCCCGCCGGTGACCAAAAACATCGACGTCGTAAGACCGGTTGGAGATGCATCAGGAGCATGAGCCCCGCCACCGCTCCTTTGCCCCAGTCTGGTTTCTGGGGCAACACTGGACAGGATGCAGTTGGCAGGCTAACGCGGACGCGCACCTAAGTATGAAGTGAACTTAAGTTCATACTTTTAAATGAATATGGATTCTGATCTTAAAATCGTACGCGGCGAACAGGCGGCCGGCAATCAGCGCCCGATCCTCATCGTGCCTTACATGTGGATCGGCGATTTCGTGCGTTGCCATTCGGTCGTGCAGCTCCTGCAGAGCCGGTTTCCTCATCGGCCCATTGATGTGCTTTCGACCACGCTGTGCGCGCCGCTGACCGATTACATGCCTGGAGTACGGCAGGCCGTCGTTGCCGATCTTCCACGCAAGAGCCTGGCGCTGGGGCAACAGCTTGCCCTTGCGCGACGCCTCAAGGCCGAGGGCTATGGAACCGTTCTGATCATGCCGCGCACCTGGAAATCGACGCTGGCACCCTTCTGCGCGGGGATTCCTGAGCGCACTGGGTTTGTCGGCGAAGCGCGCTACGTCCTGCTCAACGACATCCGCTACGGCGAGCGCAAACTGCCGCGCATGGTCGACCGCTGCGCCGCGCTGGCTCTTCCCTCGGGCGCCGCGCTGCCTCCCTCGTGGCCGATGCCGAAGCTCGAAGTCCTCCCGGCGGAGGCCGCGACGTGGCGCAAGAACCGCGGCCTGAATGCCGACAGCCGGCCAGTCGTGGCGCTTGCTCCGGGCGCCGTCGGCCCCTCAAAGCGCTGGCCGAGCGCGGCCTATGCCGACCTGACCCGCCGTCTGTTGGCGGCAGGCCTTGCGGTCTGGGTGTTAGGCGGCCCCGACGAGAAGCCGTTAGCTTCGGAGATTGTGGCCGGCACGTTGGCCCGCGATCTCACCGGGCACGATCTGCGCGACGCCGATCCTGGCTCTGGCGAACGCTTCCGTGGCGGTCTCGAATGATTCGGGCCTGCTTCATGTCGCCGCGGCGGTCGGCACACCGTCGATCGGTATCTTCGGCCCGACCAGCCCATGGCACTGGGCGCCCCTCAATCCGCTCGCCGCCACGATCCAAACGACAAGCGAGTTGCCCTGTCGGCCGTGCCATAAGCCGGTATGCCGGCCCGGCCATCATCGCTGCATGCGTGACATCCCATCGGATGCGGTCATGGCGGCGATCCAGCGGACACTTTCAGCCGTTGCGGCGGTATAGCTCATGCCGGTCGCCCATAACGCGCTATTCATCTAAACGGTGTAGGGCGAGACAGTCAGAGGAGCGGGTTGAGCGCATGACAGTCCTGGTCACCGGCGGGGCCGGCTATATCGGCAGCCACATGGTGTACGAGTTGCTCGATGCCGGTGAACGCGTCGTTGTCCTCGACAATCTCTCGACGGGTCACTCTTGGGCGCTTCCTGAGGGCGTGCCGCTCGTCGTCGGAGAAACCGGCGATCAAGCCCTCGTTGCCCGGCTCATCGGTGAACATGGCGTCGATGCGGTGATCCATTTCGCCGCCTCCATCGTCGTCCCCGACTCGGTTCGCGATCCACTGAGCTACTATCGGAACAACACTGCCAATTCGCGCTCCCTGATCGAATGCGTCGTGAACAGCGGCGTGCGCCACTTCATCTTTTCCTCGACCGCGGCCGTCTATGGCAACCCGGAGGTGGCTCCGGTGAGAGAGGATGCGCCGACGGTGCCGATCTCACCGTATGGCTGGTCGAAGCTGATGACGGAGATCATGCTGCGCGACGCCGGCGCCGCCTATGATCTGCGCCACGTCATCCTGCGCTATTTCAACGTCGCCGGCGCCGACCCGCAAGGCCGCACCGGTCAATCAAACAAAGCATCGACGCACTTGATCAAGATCGCAGCCGAGACGGCTTTGGGGTTTCGCCCCAAGATCGACGTGTTCGGCACCGATTATCCGACGCCGGACGGCACGTGCATCCGCGACTACATCCACGTCTGCGATCTCGTCCGCGCTCACTCCGATGCGCTTCGCCACTTGCGATCGGGTGAACCGTCGCTGACTCTGAATTGCGGCTATGGCCACGGATTCTCAGTGCTCGAAGTGATCGACGCGATCAAACGCGCGTCAGGCGCCGACTTCAAGGTCGAAAGCGCGCCGCGACGAGCCGGCGACCCCGCCCAGATCGTGGCGGACTCCCAACAAGCACGAGCAAAGCTTGGCTGGAGTCCTCGCTATGATGATCTCTCGACCATCGTCGCGCATGCGCTCGCTTGGGAGCGCCAACTCCCGGCGCGTCGCGCGGCGCAATCGGGCGAGCGCCAGCCATCCGAGCGTGAAGGCCGCAACGCGATCGAGGCGCAACGCAATGCGGTTCCCGCAGCCAGTTCCGCTCGCCGGTAAAATCTCTGAATTCACTTGAATGTTCCGCCCCTTCCGGGCATGGAACGGCGATTGACGCCGGCCTCGCAGATCTTGGCCGCAGCGCGGGGCAAACGGATCACGCATGAAAGCTGGCACGGCCGAATCCTCGAAGGACTATTCGACTGTCGCGCTGGTCCGCCGCCTTTTGGTCGATGAGGCGCTCGGACACTGGGCGCGCTACGCCATAGCCTTCGCGCTGATGGCTGTTGCTGCGGCGGCGACGGCGCTGACCGCGTATCTGATCGGCACGATGACCAACGAAGCGTATGTCAATCGCAATTTCCACGGCATCGTGGTCATCGGCTTGATCGCCATGGTGATCTTCATAGCAAAAGGTTTTGCGACCTACGGTTCTGCCGTCATGCTGTCGTGGATCGGCAACCGCATTGTCGCCGACAATCAGCGGCGCATGTTCGATAAGCTGCTGCAACAAGACATCGGTTTCTTTGCCGACCGCCACTCGTCGGAATTCATCGCACGGTTGACCACCGGCGCAAACGCGGTCAGCCAAGTGATCAATCTTCTCATCACCGCCATCGGCCGCGATCTGATGTCGCTCATCGGGCTATCGATCGTGATGATCGTACAGGATCCGGTGATGTCGCTCGCCGGTTTCATCGTGGCGCCGCCGGCCTTCATCTTTCTTCGCAAGCTGATCCGCCGTGTGCGCGGGATCGCCCGAATGCAGTTCACCGGCGGCACCCGCATCATCGAGACCACGCAGGAAGCTCTGCAGGGCATGCGCATGGTCAAGGCCTTTGGCCTGGAAGACGAAATGCGGCGGCGGCTCGCTACGAGCGTTTCGCAAGTCGAACACGAATCCAACAAGATGGCGCGCGTTTCCAACCGGGCCAGTCCGCTGATGGAGATGCTCGGCGGATTTGCGATCGCGCTCGCGACGATCTACGGCGGCTACCGCGTGATCGAGACCGGCGCGACGCCGGGCGGATTCGTGTCGTTCCTGACGGCTTTTCTGCTCGCCTACGAGCCCGCAAAGCGCCTGGCGCGGCTCAACATCGATCTGAGCAACAATCTGGTCGGCGTGCGCGTGCTCTATGAGGTGATCGACAGTCCCCCGGGCGAGCCAAGCGATGACGCGTTGCCGCCGCTTAACCTGACAAAGGCGCGCGTCGAGTTTGACGATGTACGGTTCGCCTATCGTCCCGACACGCCGGTCTTGCGCGGCATGAGTTTCGTCGCCGAGCGGGGGCAACTCACCGCCCTTGTCGGCCCTTCGGGCGGCGGCAAGTCGACGGTGCTCAATCTGCTGCTGCGCTTTTACGACGTCGACGGCGGCCGCATCCTCATCGACGGACAGAATATTGCGGCCGTGTCGCGGCGCTCGCTGCGGGAAGAGATTGCTTACGTCGGCCAGATTGTTCATCTGTTTCGCGGCACGATCCGCGAGAACATTGCGCTTGGCAACCTCAACGCGGGCGAGGCCGACATCATCGCCGCCGCCAAGGCGGCTCACGCCCATGATTTTATCCTGAGCTTTCCCGCCGGCTACGATACGCCGGTGGGCGAACACGGATTGCAACTCTCCGGCGGCCAGCGCCAGCGCATCGCGATCGCGCGCGCGCTGATCAAGGACGCTCCGATCATCCTCCTCGACGAGGCGACCGCAGCGCTCGATTCGGAATCCGAGCACCAGGTGCAGGCTGCGCTGACCGAGCTCTGCAAGGGACGCACGACGATCGCCATCGCCCACCGCCTTTCCACGATCATGCATGCCGATTGCATTCTTGTGGTGGAAGACGGCCAAGTCGTCGAATTCGGGCGGCACGATGAATTGCTCCGCAAGGGCGGCCGTTACGCCTCGTTCTATCGCCTGCAACTCAAGGAGCAGCCGCATGCGATCGCTCCCATTGCCGCGGTCGCTTCGTCCGGGTGAACGACGCCGATTGGGTTTTTGATCCCGGATGATCTCATCGCAAGGCGGCTTTCCACTTTGCCGGATCGAACCCTGGGGCTATAAGCCCGGCGTGTCCCTCCCTCCAACACGAAATGTCATCATGAGCACCGACGCTAAAAGCTATGTCATCCCGCAGCCGCCGCAGCCGGCCATTCCCGTCGCCGGCACCGACAAATACTTTCCGGTCCGGCGCCTGTGGTGCGTTGGGCGCAATTACGAAGAGCACATCAAGGAGATGGGGCAAGACCTGCGCGAGCCGCCGTTCTTCTTCGCCAAGCCGGCCGACGCTATCGTCCTCGATGGCGGCACGGCACCCTACCCGTCGCTGACCAAAGACATGCACCATGAGGTCGAACTCGTCGTTGCGCTCAAAAGCGGCGGCCGTAACATCAAGACCGAGAAGGCGCTCGATTGCATCTACGGCTACGGCGTCGGCATCGATCTGACGCGCCGCGATCTGCAGATCGCCTCCCGCGAGATCAAACGGCCGTGGGAGGTCGGCAAGGCATTCGACTATTCGGCGCCGTGCGGGCCGCTCAAGCCCGCGTCGGAAATCGGCCACCCCGCGAAGGGCCGCATCGTGCTCAAGGTCAACGGCAAGGTGCGCCAGGATGGCGATCTCAATCAGATGATCTGGAACGTTCCGGAAGTCATCTCCAAGCTTTCCGAGATGGTCGAACTCGCGCCCGGCGACATCATCATGACGGGCACGCCTTCGGGCGTCGCCGCCACCGTCGCCGGCGACAAGATCGAGTGCGAGATCGAGGGCGTCGGCAAGCTTGCCGTCACGATCGGACCGCCGCTGAAATAAAGTTTCCTCCCGCGCCTGCCGAAGTCCAACAAACAAAAACGACCGGGCTCATCTCACCGTGCGACGCTGCCGCATGGATGCGCGGGTCAAGCCCGCGCATGACGAACGAATATGGTCTCGCGATGCGATCGCATCCGAGTCTTGCAAACGGCATCAGCAAGACACATCACCGCGCGTGATCGTCGTCAGACTTTCCCGGAGGTGGGGCCGGTTTGGTCACGATCAGCACAGCGCACGAAGAAAAGTCATTCGTCATTGCGAGGAGTGAAACGACGAAGCAATCCAGGAGCGGCTCGCATTAAACGCTGGATTGCTTCGCTTGACGCTCGCAATGACGAAAGACAAAAAGGAAGCGGAACGCCGAAAGGCGCAGATTCCAACCGCCGCACCTTGCGATGCGGCGCTGCTCCTGCGGGAGCAGCACGCCTCTCGGCGTTCCACCGCGGTTCTTGCCAAGGGACTATTCATCCCGAAGGCTCAGCGCAGGCCAGGCTTCGTGGGCGACGGCGCCACAAGCGGCGGGTTGCCCCCGCCAGCGCCGCGCCCACTTCCAGCGATGCACCTCGCGCGCCGGTCATAGTGCCGGCAGGCATGATGCCTGAGCCGCCCGGGTGCGCGGGTGACGAGCCAACGCCCGCGGGCACCGCACTCGCTCCGCTAACTGCAGTCAGCAGCCAGCGTCCTTCACGAGAGCGAGATTCGCCAAAAATGTAACTGAAACGGCGACGGTTGTCAATGAAAATGTGACCATAGATCGGTCCACGCATAATCGCTCAATCGCGCGCCCTCCCTTCGTCATTGCCGGGCTTGACCCGGCAATCCATACGGCGCTCCCCACTTCCGCGTGGTCTCCGCAACACCCTCGTTCGCCGCGAGTCCGCATGGATGCGCGGGTCAAGCCCGCGCATGACGAAAGTAATCGGCCTTATTGGACGCCTTAACCGGTCTCGTGGTCAGCACGTGCTATACTTGGCGTGGCCAAGGAGTGGCTGATCATCGCCGACATTGTATTGCATCGCGAGGAGTTGCGGGACATGTGCCGCCGCTTCGGCGTGCGGAGGCTCGAAGTATTTGGCTCCGCAACGCGCGAGGCGGATTTTGATCCGGCGCAGCGATATTGATTTTTCAGTAGAGTTCGCAGCCGAGGAGACCGATCTGCGCGCTTTGTCAATTTCGAACAGGCCCTGGACGCCTTGCTAGTGCGCCGAGTCGATCTTGTCGATCGCGAGGCGATCGAGGCCAGCCGCAAATATATTCGCGAGAAGCACATATTGACGGACGCGGAATCCATCTATGCCGCTCCTCGGTCTGCCCGGTCCCTTTCAGAATGACCGCCGAGTTGATCGCGTCGTTTGAGAAGCGTCCACGGATAACCGGACGCTGTGCTTGAAACTAAGCCATGAACGGCTGCTTTTGGGGTGAAGCCGACATGGAAAAGGTTGTCTTGAGCAACCAAAATGGCGGTAATGACCCATGGCGGATGTCGGGCCTAATCGGAATTTGAGGCCGGTTTGGTGCCATTTTTCACCCGCCGCCCACTTGCAAAATGCTAAGCTGAAACAATCGCACAAGGCGTGGTCCTAAGCGGGGCACACATGCGGCGGCGCAAATTCATAACACTTCTCGGCGGTACGGTGGTGACATGGCCCCTTGCGTCTCGCGCGCAACGGGCCGACCGCCTGCAGCAGGTCGGCGTTTTGATTCCTTTCGAGAATGAAAACGATTCTCAAGTCCGGGAGCTCTGGCCAGCATTCAAGCAACGGCTCGGTAAACTTGGTTGGGTTGAGGGCCATAACATTCAGTTCGATGTGCATTTCACAACTCAAAACATCGAACGAATTCGTGCCGGCGCCGCTGAGATTGTCGCAAGAGCGCCGGCATTGATCTATGTTTGGTCCAATCCGGGTCTAGCGGCGCTGAAACAGGCAACACAGAGCATCCCCATCGTCTTTGTACTCGTCTCCGATCCTGTCGGCAGCGGTCTGGTGGCAAACCTGGCGCACCCGGGCGGCAATATCACCGGCTTCCAGAACTTTGAGACCGCGATCGGCGGAAAATGGCTCGAACTGCTCAAGGAGATCGCGCCTGGCGTCCGCCGAGTAGCCGTCGTCTACAGCCAGAAGATTGCCGCCAACGTAGCCTTTCTGCATACGGCCGAGGCTGCTTCGAAGTCCATGGGGGTCACGGTCACGGCGATGGACCCCCAGGATTTGGCGGCTATCGAGCCTCGCTTCACGTCCTTCGCTCAAGAGCCAAATGGCGGTCTCATCGTGACGCCGAACCCGCTGAATTCGAGGAACACCGAAGTGATCTCTGAACTCGCCGCCCGGCTGCGTCTGCCGGCGATTTATCCATTCCGTCTCGATCCCGTCAAAGGAGGCCTCATGTCCTATGGATTCGATACAGTGGAGCAGCAGCGGGGTGCTGCCACCTACGTCGACCGCATTCTCAAGGGCGCGAAGCCGGCCGACTTGCCAGTACAGGCGCCGACTAAATACGAGTTGGTTATCAATCTGAAGACCGCCAAGGGGCTTGGGCTCACCATTCCAGAGAACCTACTCTTGTTGGCAGACGAGGTGATTGAATAGCGGCTTTTTTTGCTGCGTTGCACTTCGGTCGCTATTGGGACAAAGCGTCGGGCGACGATCTATACTCCGACCGTCGCTTTCGGCGCATAGCAGACATTGGCAAGCATCGCGTCGTCATATCGCTCGCCAAATCCGTCCTTTGCAAATGCATTTGCAATGAGACCCCCACCCGACGACCTGCGGTCGTCGACCTCCCCTTTTTGGGGGAGGCCGGATGATGACCGCTCCACATGCGATAGCCCCGCGCAAGCGGGGGAAGGAAATGGACGTTACTGCAACAAGCCTTCGGCCTTGAGCGCCTCCTGCACTTTCGGGCGGGCGGCGACGCGGTCGACATACGCTTTGACATTCGGCCATTTGGCCAGATCGATCTCGATGCGCGGCGTCCAGCGCAGGATGGTGAACAAATAGGCGTCGGCGATCGTGAACTGGTCGCCCATCAGGTACTGCTTGCCGGCCAGCTGCTTGTCGAGCCAGTCGAAGCGCTTGCCGAGATTGTCCTTTGATATCTTCTTGTATTCTTCCGGCGTCGTCGGCCGAAAAATCGGACCAAACGACTTATGCAATTCCGAGGTGACGAAGTTCAGCCACTCCTGGACGCGGTACCGGTCGATGGACCCCTGCGGCGGCACGAGGCCGCAATCGGGCTTCCGGTCGGCGAGGTATTGCACGATCACAGGGCCTTCGGTGAGCCTCTGTCCCGTATCAAGCTCGAGCACCGGCACTTGTCCCTTGGGATTGATGCCCCAGAAATCCTTGCCGCTCTTGGTCTTCTTTTCGCGGTTATCGACCTGTTCGAGTTCAAGTTCGACGCCGGCTTCGCGCGAAACGATGTGGGGCGACAGCGAGCAGGCGCCGGGTGCGAAATAAAGCTTCATGGGCGAACCTCCGTCGATATGCGGCCGGATCAAGTCATCCGCCGTGGTTTTAATGGAAGACGCCTATAGCATAGCCCGCGACCATTAAAATGGAACTTGAGGCACCATCGCGCGTTGGCAGGGCACCGCAAATTGTTGGGGAGCTGCCATGTCCGCCCGCCGCGTCACCCTCCGCGTCCAATCGCCTGTTCCGTTTGGCGACGTCACGATGGTCCCCGCGCCCATAAGCGGGCGGCCCGAGGCCGATATGGCCCGCGCGATGGCGGAAACGCTTGCCGACGTGGAAGCGCCGACGGCGGCGGAAATCTTCAACAGGTTGCGGCAGGCCTTTCCGCTTGCGCCGCTCAGCACGCGCGCAGCCGCGCTCGGCGCCGTCATGGATCGCCTGCGGCGGCTGGTTTGACGTCTCGCTATAGCCCGAGATAGGCCTGCGGACGCGGTCGTCCGCCAACAGCTCGGCGCCGCTGCCGGAGAGCGTCACGCGGCCGTTCTCCAGCACGTAAGCGCGGCTCGCGAGCTTGAGCGACACCGCGACGTTCTGCTCGACCAGCACGCAGGTCAGGCCGTCGCGATTGAGGTCGCGCATCGTGCTGAGCACGCCCTGCACGATGGCGGGCGCGAGACCAAGCGAGGGCTCGTCGAACATGACGAGATCGGGCGCGCCCATCAGGCAGCGGCCGATGGCGAGCATCTGCTGCTCGCCGCCCGACAGCGTGCCGGCCGCCTGCCGCGCGCCGCTCGGCAAGCACCGGAAACAGGCGCGTAGACGCGCTCGACGATTGCTTGCGCGCGCGGGCGCGGGCGCGCGGCAGCATGGCGCCGATGTCGAGATTCTCGGCATACCGACAGCGTGGGAAATACCTGGCGGCCTTCCGCCACCTGGCCGATGCCGAGATCGCAGACCTTGTGGCTCGGCCAGCCGGCGATATCGATGCCCCGGATAGAGGATGCGGCCGCGCGCGGGCTTGTGCATGCCGGCGATGGCGCGGATGAGCGAGGTCTTGCCGGCGCCGTTGGCGCCGACGATGGCGACGATGGCGCCCTCCTCGATGTCGAGCGAGACGCCGTCGAGCGCCTGGGCGTCGCCGTAGAACACGTCGAGGTTTTCGACGTGAGCATCACACCGCCTCCGCGCCGAGATAGGACCGCATCACCGCGGGATCGCGCACGACCTCCTCCGGCGCGCCTTCCGCGATCGCGGCGCCGTGGTGCAGCACGAGCACGCTGCGAGGCGAGCGCCATCACCGCGCGCATCACGTGCTCGATCAGCAGGATGGTCGAGGCCGCGTCTCGCGATTGATGCCCTTGCAGGATCGCGACGATGCGGTCGGTTTCGGTCGGCCGCAGGCCCGCCATCACCTCGTCGAGCAGCAACAGCTTCGGCTCGGTCGCGAGCGCGCGCGCCACTTCCAGCCGCTTGCGGTCGGGCAGCGTCAGCGACGAAGCGGGCCGGTGGCGCTTGTCGTAGAGATCGAGCCGGCGCAGCAGCGCCGTGCGCGTGCTGCGCGCGCCGTGCCGACATCATGGCGCCGCAGCAGCGCGCCGACGATGACGTTGTCCTCGACGCTCAGCGCCGGGAACGGCCGCACGATCTGGAACGTGCGGCCGATGCCGCGCCGGCAGACGCGTCGGGCGTCAAGCCCGTCGATGCGGTTCGCCGGCAAACGTCGATCGCGCCGGCATCGGGCGCGAGCGCGCCGGCGATCATATTGAACAACGTGGTCTTGCCGGCGCCGTTCGGCCCGATCACCGCGAAGATGCGCCCTTCGGGCACCTCGAAGCTGACGCGGTCGACCGCAACCAGACCGCGGAAGCGCTTGCTGACACGGTTGAGCGAAAGCAGCGCGCTCATTGGCCGTTCCCCGTCACGCCGAGCCGCCGCGCAAGCCACGGCCACACGCCTTCGGGCAGCGCCACGATAACCAGCAGGAGGCAGATGCCGTAGAACACCTGCTTGGCGCCGGGCAGATCGAGGCCGAGCGCGACCGATTGCGGAATTGAGCGTTTCGGCGAGGCCGGTCAGCACGAAGGCGCCGAGGATCGGTCCGAACAGCGTGCCGACGCCGCCGACGATCGGCCCGAGGATGATCTCGATCGAGCGAGAGATGCCGAACACCTGCTCGGGAAACAGATTGTTGTAGTAGAACGCGTAGATCACGCCGGCGAACGACGTCATGCGCGGCGGAGATCATCACCGCGATCATCTTGTAACGGAACGTGTCGATGCCGGCGGCGCGCGCCGCCTCCTCGTCCTCGCGGATCGCCAGCCAGAAATAGCCGATGCGGCTTTGCAGCAGCCATGCGGCAGAGGATCGAAGGCGAGCACGGTGGCCGCGAGGAGGACGTAGTAGAACATCGCCGGATTGCCGCGCAGCCGCCACAGATCGTTGTGGGCATATTGCGCGACCGGCAGGAACAGCCCGGCCGATCCGTTGACGATGGCCAGATGGTCGAAGCCGATGCGGGCGAACTCGGCGAACGCGATGGTGAGGATGGCGAAATAGACGCCGGCGACGCCGAAGCGAAAGGCGAGAAATCCGATGAACGCGCCGCAAGCCGCCGTCACGGGGATCGCCGCCAGAAGTCCGATCCACGGCCCGACGCCGAAATGCACGTGAAGAGAACCGCCGCGACGTATAGGCGCCGAGCCCGACATAGATGCGCATGGCCGAGCGAGAGCTGGCCGGCAAAGCCCATCATGATGTTCCAGGCCTGACCGGTATAGGCGAAATAGAGAATGATGATCAGCACGGTGAGCAAATAGTCGCTGACGAACCACGGCGCGGCCAGCAAGATCGCGAACAGCCCGCAAAGAAGGAGGCCGGCCTTCGGCGAAACGCCGCCGGGAAGACGCGCCATCATGCCACCCGCTGGCCGATGATGCCCTGCGGCCGGAACAGCAGCACCAGCACCAGGATGCCGAAGGCAAACATGCTCTTGGCCGACGGCGTGAACAGCAATCCGGCCAACGCCTCGGTGAGCCCGATCAGTACGCCGCCGATCAGCGCGCCCGGCATCGAGCCGAGGCCGCCGGTAATGACGATGACGAAGGCGAGCAACGTATAGGTCGGCCCAAGCATCGGCGTGGTATCGATGAGAAGCGTCATCATGGTGCCGGCGGCGCCGACGCACGCGGCGCCGAGACCGAAGGTGAGCGCGTAGAGACGCTTGACGTCGAGCCCGACGACAAGCGCGCCGGTGTAGTTATCGGCGCAGGCGCGGATCGCCTTGCCGACAAGCGTGAAGCGGAAGAAAGCAAACAACGCGGCCGCAAACACGACCGCGGCGATTGCCGCATAGACCTTGGTGGCGTCGACGATCAGCGGCCCAATCTGGAAACTGTCGAAGGCGTACGACGTCTGTACGCTGCGCGCATCCGGACCGAAAATAATCAGCAGGACGTTGACGATGATGATCGCCAGCGCCACCAGCAACAGAAACTGGCTGTATTCCGGCCGCGTGATGAATGGATTGATCAGCATTGCCTGCAGCGCGTAGCCGAACACAAACAGCACCGCCGCGATCGGCAGCAGCATGATCAGCGGATCGAGATGAAACTGCGAGAACAGCACGACCGCGATATACATCGCGATCGACATCATTTCGCCATGGGCGAAATTGACGACGCGCACGACGCCGAAGATCACCGAAAGGCCGAGCGCCATCAGGCCGTAAACGAGCCCGGTCAGAACGCCGCTGACGGCGACGTTGAGATAGACGTCGAACGGCACTGAAAAGACTTAGCCGCGGCTGAGGTATGACTTCAACGGCCACTCCGGCTTGGCGTTGGCGGCGGCTTGCGGCGCGAGCGTCACGAGTTTGCCGCCGCGGTTCTGGATGGCGCCATCCTGAACCTTGTCATTCTGGCCCTTGGCATTGAACTGGATGCCGGGGCCGATGCTGACATTGTCGGTGATGTGGGTCGCACGGATCGCGTCGGCCAACGCCTTTGGATCGGTCGAACCGGCGCGCTTATAGGCGTCGGCGGCGACCAGCAGGGCCTCGAACGTGAAAATGTGATTGACGTTCAGATTGACGCCGGGGCTCGACTTGGCCAGAGCGGCTTCGAGCACCTGGCTCAACTTCTTGTTTGGATCGTACCAGGGGACGAAGCTCATCGGACCATCCGAAAGTTTGCCCAGCGTCTTGATGTATTGGTCCTCATACCAGCCCGGGCCCATGCTCAGAATCGCCTGCGGCGTCCAGCGCTGCTTCACCAATTCGCGCGTCAGCAACATCGCATCGTTAAGACGGCTGACAAGGAGGATCGCGTCGGCGTTGGTCGCCTTGGCCTTCGACACCTCGACCGAGAGGTCGCGCGCCGCCGGATCGTAAGCAATTTCCTCGACGATCTTGTACGGCATGTTGAACTTCGGCATGACCGCGCCGATGCCTTTCGACATGGCGGTCCCGAAGGTATCGTTGACATGCATGAAGACGACGGTCTTCGGCGCCGCGCCGACGATGGAGAAGATTTCCTTCTGATCGGCGAAAGCATCGCTCAAAATCATTCCGGCAGTCGGAAAATTCCGAAACACATACTTGTAGCCTTGCTCGGTAATATCGGGCGCGGCGGCGATATTGATGACGAATGGAATACCCTTTTGTTCGGCGACCTGGGCGATTGCGGAAGATTGTCCGGAATCGAACGCGCCGACCAGAAGCTGAGCACCGTCGCTGATCATCTTCTCGGCGCGGGCGCGGGCGACATCGACATTCGATTCGGTATCGCCGTTGACGATCGAGAGTTCGGGCAGGCCCATGGATTTGAAGATCGCCGGCGCGATGTCGACGCCGCGCTGGCAGTCCTGGCCGATGCCGGCCTCGAAGCCCGAGCGCGGCAGCAAGACGCCGACTTTCAGCGGACCACCCGCGGCGCGCACGATCGCGGGCGCGGCGAGCGCGGCGGCAGTCGCGGCGGTGCCTGCAAGCAGGTGGCGGCGAGTTGGCAGCGTCGGGATCTGCGACATGGTTTTGACCTCCCCCGGGGTTTCCGAGATGCTATAGAACATGGGCCGGCAGCGTGGAAACCGGCCTTTGGAATAACGGTACTTCGGGTGAAACTAGACCAAAATCGTGGTCCGGTGCATTAGATCATCGTCTAGCAGGCTCGACCCTCATTAAGCCCCGAAAAGCGGTGCGGTGGATGCAGCGATACGCAGCAGCCGGTGGTCGTGCCCATTGCGCGCGACCAGCATCAACCCGACCGGAAGAGCGGCCTTAAGGGGCAGCGTAATGGCGCAGAGATCGAAGAAATTACCGATGCCGGTATTGCGCAACAGCGCCGCATTGCGCGCGGCAAAGATTTTCTGGTCGGCCACCTCGGCAATGGTCGGCGCGACAATCGACGTCGTCGGCATGACCAGGACGTCGAGACCACGGAGCCTCGCGTCCATGGCATGGACGAGTCGTGCCCGCTCGCGCGTCATGTCCACATAATCGGCCGCGCACACCGCGCAGCCGCGTTCGATGCGCACGCGGACATTCGGATCGAAATCGGCGGCGCGACGCTTGAGCCGGTCGCGGTGAATGGCGCAGGCCTCGGGCGGCGCAATGCCGCCCTTGGCGTTGACCTCGGCCATGCCGTCGAACAACGGCAGAGTCTCGCGCGAGATCCGTATGCCGGCATTGTCGAGCCGCGCGATGGCGGCGTCGAATGCGGCGGCGACGGTGTCGTCGAGCTTGTCGAGCGGCAAACCCTGCGCAATGCCGAAGCGAAGTCCGGCGAGTTCGAGCGGCTCGATCGGGACATGGTCCTCGCCGGCCATGACGGCGTCGGCCTTCGCGCAATCGGCGACGCTGCGGGCGAGCGGTCCGATCGAATCGAGCGTATAGCTCAATGGGAACGCGCCTGCGGTCGGAACGCGCTGCCGGCTGGGCTTGAAACCGACCAGACCGCACAGGGCAGCCGGAATCCGCACCGAGCCGCCCGTGTCCGTGCCGATCGCGATGTCGCACATACCATCGGCGATGGCGACGGGAGCGCCAGCCGAGGACCCGCCCGGAACGCGGGAGCGGTCGCTCGGATTGCCCGGGGTGCCGAAATGCGGATTGGCGCCGACGCCCGAAAACGCGAATTCCGTCATATTGGTCTTGGCGACGATCACCGCACCCGCAGCGCGCAGACGGCGCACGATCGGCGCATCGGCTCTTGCCGGCACCGCCTCGTCGGCGAGGATTTTCGATCCCGCCCGTGTCGGCTCACCGGCGACGTCGAACAGATCCTTGATGCTGACGATCGCGCCATCGAGCGGCCCGAGCGAGACGCCAAGCGCCGCCCGCGCATCGGCCGCGTCGGCGGCGGCACGGGCGGCCTCGGTGTACACGGTCAAGCAGGCGCGCGCGCCCTCCCCTTTGGGATCGGCGATCCGCGCGAGCGCCTGTTCGAGCCGGTCGCGGCAGGAGTGAGACGTCATGCCAATGACAGGTACTACTCCTACGCCTTGATCACCATGGCGGGCTTGAGATCCTTCAGCGACGGCGCACCGACCTGCTGCATGGCGACGCGCAATTCGGTACGCAGGATATCGAGCACACGTTCGACGCCCGGCTGGCCGAAAGCGCCGAGGCCCCAGAGATAGGGCCGGCCGACGGCGACGCCTTTGGCGCCCATGCATAGCGCTTTGACGATGTCGGTGCCGCGGCGGAAGCCGGAATCGATCAGCACCGGCATGTTGCCGGACACTTGAATGATCTCAGGCAAGGTCTCGATGGTCGAACGGCCGGATTCATCGGCGCGGCCGCCATGGTTCGAGACGATGATCGCATCGATGCCGGTCTCGGCTGCGATCTTGGCATCCTCCCAGGCCAGAATGCCCTTGATCACCATCTTCATCTTGGTCTGATCACGCAGGCGCTTGATGTAATCCCATGACATCGCGGACGACTGAATGTTTTTGAGCCCCGACAGGTCGGCGCCCTCATACATCGGCTTATCCCTCTGCGCCGCAGCGAGCGAGCTGTTGTCATGACAACCGGAGCATTGCCGCGTGTCGAGTTTGCGCATGCGCAGCGCGGTCTCCTGGTTGCGGCCGCCATTGCGGTCGACGGTCACGGCAACAGCGATCGATCCCTGGCTTTCCATGCTTTTGACGTGGTGCTGCGCGACCTCGAACTTGTTGGTCGCGTAGAGCTGCGACCAGATCGGCCGGCCGCGCGCCGCGATCACGTCGGCGACCGACGTCGTCGCCTGCGTCGACAGGATCATCAGGTGGTCGCCGATCTTCGCGGCCCTGGCGACGCCCTCCTCGCCGTCCGGGTTGTAACCTTTGTGCCCGCCGGTCGGATCGATGATGATCGGCGATTCATATTTCTGCCCGAGAATTTCGGTGCTCATGTCGACCTTGCTGACGTCGACCAGCCGGCGCGGGCGCAGCTGAAACTTCTGAAAACCCTCACGGTTCGCCCGCAGCGTCACGTCGTCATCGACACCCGAGGCCATGTAGCCGAAATGCGCCGGCGGCACATTCTTGTGCATCACCGGCTCGAAATCGAAGATGTCGAGCGCTTCCTTCGGGCTGGAAATCAGGTGCTCGTAGTCGCGCGGCGCCCACACAAAGGGATCAGCCGGCCGCTCCGGATACGTTTCCTCGGCGAGCGCCGAAAGGCTGGTGCCGGCGAACAACGGGCTTGCGGCGAGAAATTGAATGAAACGGCGGCGGCTTGTCGCTTGTCTGGCGTCTGGCTTCATGACGGTCGTCCTCCCCGAACTATTGGCATCGCTTTAGGCGCTTGCACGCGCATCCTATCGGCCGCGAGTCGGGATGGAAACCGGCGAACGGTCGGAGCCGGGTTACCTGCATTGCAAAGCTCGCACCGAATCTCCATCATTGCATTCCGGCGACCATCTCGTGGTCCGATTCTAACATTCGCATCCCGGATCGGCAGGCTGTCTTGCGAATGTTAGAATCAAAGGACCACTAGCCAATATGAGTGCTAGTGGAGCTTTGGATTTGACATTCGCTTCGCCGATTCGCTGCTAGGTGGGTAGCGAATGTCAAATCCGCTCCACTAGTTTTGTGCGATCAAAGGATTTCGCGATGCCTGACGTAAAACCGACCCTTTGTTTCATCGGGTTCGGCGAAGCCGGACAAGCCATCGCCTCCGGCCTGCGCGAAGCCGGCGTGGAGAGGATGTCAGCGTGGGATATTCTGTTTCCACAACGCGGCGGTGAGACGCTCCGGCAGGCCGGCGAAACCATCGGCGTCCGGTGTGCGGGTTCGGCCGCCGAGGCGGTCCGCGGGGCGGATATGATCATTTCCGCGGTCACCGCGGCATCAAGCGTCGAGGCGGCACAATCGGTCAAAGCGCATGTCGCGGGAGTGCCGTTCTTTCTCGACATCAATTCGGTCTCGCCGGGCCGCAAGCAGGAGACCGAGAGGCTCCTCGGCGATGCGGCGCGCTACGTCGACGTTGCGGTGCTCGCGCCAATTCACCCGGCGCGGCATCAGACCCCCATGCTGCTCGCCGGCCCTCACGCCCAAGCAATCGCGCTGGCGCTTGCTGCGCTTAGCATGCGGGTCAGCATCGCCGGGCCGGAGACCGGCGCAGCCGCGGCGATCAAGATGGTGCGCAGTGTGATGATCAAGGGCATCGAAGCGCTGACGCTTGAGTGTTTTTTGGCTGCTTCCCGGGCCGGCGTCGTGGACGAGGTCGCCGCCTCTCTGAAGAACAACTATCCGGGCCTCGATTGGGCGAAGGTCGTGCCCTACAACCTCGAGCGCATGGCAAACCATGGCGAACGGCGTGCCGCCGAAATGGAAGAAGTTGCCGACACGCTGCGTGAACTCGGCGTCGAGCCGCTGATGGCGACCGCCACCGTGAAGCGTCAGCGCGAGATGGGGCAGATCGGCAAGCAGCAAACCGTGCGCGGCGTTCTCAACAAAGACCGCGCGGCGATGCTCAGCGCCATCAGCGCGGCGGCGCGCGACCGGCATTGATCCCGCAAGAGCAGAAATCCTACAGCGGATTTCCCGCCTGCGCGGAAGTAAACGGATGAGTTATCGACGGCGCTGTTGGGCGATCAATGCCTGGAGCCAATGATAGGACGCCTTCGGTGTGCGTTTGAGCGTCTTGAAATCGACGTACGTGATCCCGAAGCGGCGGCTATATCCTTCCGCCCACTCGAAATTATCCAGCAACGACCAGACAAAATAGCCGCGCAAGTTGACACCCGCGGCGATCGCGTTGCGTGCGGCCGCAAGGTGCTCGCGCAAATACCCGACGCGGTCCTCGTCGTGCACGGTGCCGTCTGCCGCGAGCGGATCGTCGAAACAGGCGCCGTTCTCGGTGACGTAGTAGTCCCGATTGCCATAGCGGTTGCGCAGCCGGACGAGCTCGTCGGTGAGACCGCTGGCATCGATCGGCCAGCCCATCGCCGTGAAGCGCGTCCCTGCGGGCGTGGATCCGAACCACGCCCCGAACAGACTCTCCGGCACGTGCACTGCGTACATCGGCGCATAGTAATTGACGCCGATAAAATCGACCGGCTGGTGCATCGCGGCGAGATCACCGGCGGCAATGAGTGGCGCGAAATCCGCTGCGACGGGCGCCGCATAAGCGCCTGTCAACAATGGATCGATGGAGGCGCCGTTCCACATGGCGTCGAACCGTTCGGCAGCCTTGCGATCCTCCTCGCGATCGGATGCAGGCCGCGCTGCCTGTAGCGAAACGATTGTCCCCAGCCGCAAGTCGGAATGCTCCGCCCGCAATGCCGCCAGAGCGCGACCCTGCGCGAGGTTCTGGTGATGAAATGCGGCGAGCATGTTGGGCAGCCCTGTCAGGCCGGGCGCATGGGTTCCTTCGCCATAACCGAACAGCGCATGAATGTTCGGCTCATTGAACATCGCCCAATGCTTGACGCGGTCGGACAGCCGCCGCGCCACGATCCGCGCATACTCGGCAAACTTGTCCGCTATATCGCGATTGAGCCAGCCGCCTTTATCCTGCAGCGCCTGGGGCAGATCCCAGTGAAAGAGACACAGCCACGGCGTAATTCCGGCGGCGACCAAGCCGTCGACCAGCCGATCGTAAAAATCGAGACCGCGCGGCTCGACGGCGCCCTCGCCGGTTGGCTGGATACGCGGCCACGCGGTTGAAAACCGATAGGCGTTGAATCCGCCGCCAGCGATCAAATCAATATCTTCGCGATAGCGATGATAATGATCGCAGGCGACGTCGCCGGTATCGCCGTTTTTCACCCGCCCAGGTGTCCGGCAAAAGACATCCCAAATGCTCTTGCCGCGGCCGTCCTCATTCGCCGCCCCTTCAATCTGATAACTCGACGTCGAAGCGCCCCACACGAAGTCGGCAGGAAATGAGCCTTCCGCCGCGGTAGCGGGATTTGACTGCAGTGGCTTTCGCATGGCGAACGAACCTACGGCTGCGGCGGCGAGGATGCGGCGGCGTGAAATCGTCAGCATCGGCGACATTGTGGCGTCGTTTTCGTTTCGGCCTGACTCCGCGCAAACGAGGACTCAGGTCTCACCGCCGCGGGCACGACCTGACCGCCGCAATTGCGGCAATGAGCGGAAGAATTTCGAGAGCCGCCGCCCAAAATCTGTGTCACCGTCTCCTCCCTTTGCGACGTTCTCGCGGCGACGTGCGGCTCGCCTTGGGCACAGCCCGGCGCGCTGTTTTTCCCGCGCTGCGGCGCGGCGGCATGGCGCCGCTCGCCTGCAGCCGCATGCTCCAATATTCCCAGGTCCGCGTCACGACGGTCGGCATCAGACTGAGCGCGCCGGCGAGCTTGATCTCGCCGCGGCGCAAGGTGTCCGGCGTGCCAAGCGTGAGCGCCTGCATTTGATACACGGCGTTCTGGCACATGAAGATCGAACGCGACACCAACTCCTTCAATCCGCCGCCGACAACGGTCGCGCCATGGCGGTTCATTAGCACGGCGGAATGCTGGCCAAGCGTTCGCGCCAGCGAATGACCTTCCTCCTGCTTAACGACCAATAAATTGGTATCGCCGAAATCGGTGTACTGATCCCAGAACGGCGCCTCCTCGCCCATTGCGGCGCCGAGATGGAAGACCGGAAGGATCGGCTTGCCGGCAATGCAGAACGGCATGACCGCCGGCGCGTGATGATGGCAAACCGCCATGACATCGCTGCGCGCCTGATAGATGCAGCCGTGGATCACCCGCTCGGCGTAGAGATGCACCTTCGCCGCTTTCACCGGTTCGGAATTGAGCGTGTATTCCAGGATATCGTCGGGCTCGATCAGCAAGGGAGAACGCGACCGCGACAAGAGATAGCGGCCCGGATCGGTCGGATGCCGCACGCTGACATGGCCGAAGGCGTCGAGCACGCCCTCATGCGCAAGAATACGGTTGGCGAGAGCCAGTTCTTCAATGAGATCGGTCAGTTTATCAGCCACAATCAGTCCTCGTTTTTGGGCAGCGCCCGGCCGCTGCCTTCTGTCCTGCCGAGCAAATCCGGAACCGCGCAGGGGCGCAATTGCAAAATTCGTGTGCCAGCGGGGCCACAACCGGACTGGCCTATACGAATTGACAACGCGATCAAAGCCCGTTCAGCCAAGCTGACATGAAGCGGCGTTCTCTCGCGATGCGAATTCGAGACCCGATCGCCCTGTCGAGAGATGACGCATGGCGGCGCTAGGCCGCCTGGTCGCGATGGGAAATCTCGACGACGCGGGCGCGCGCAGCAAGCGCATCGACCAATGCGTCTGCCTTCGCCTTATTGGCGGCGTCCAAATTGGCGTCCCATTCGTCGAGCAAATAGACCTCGGCGTCGGTCGAATTGACGATTTCCTCCAGCGACCTGAGCTGCCGCTCGCCCGAGGAAAAGCCGAGCTTCTTGTCCATGGATTCGGCGACGATAATCGGCTCGCCCTCGTCGTCGTCCTCGATATCAACCGGCACGACGTCACCGGTAAATTTGAAGGCGAGGCGGTCCGACGTCGGCCAGTAATACGCCCGCTTCTTCATCTCGGTCTTGAGGCTTGCAAGCAGTGACGACTTTCCCGCACCATTGCTGCCCCGCACGTTGATGCGGCCGGTTGGATGGGCAAACGCGATCCGCAGAGCATCACCCACCGAGGACACCACGTTCGAATTTTTGCCTTCCCGCAACACCAACCGGTCGAACTTGATACGATCGTCGTAATGGGCGTCGGGCTGCGGCAGCATGTTGCTGGCGACGCCGCCGAACCGCGTCCAAATGGCGACGAAATCGTTCCAGCCGGTCGCCAGAAGATGCAGCTCGTAGGTCATCTCGATCTGTCGCGGCAACGTGGTCGCGAGCCCGATCAAGAGCGCCATATTGTCTACGTTGTTCAGGGCGACAATGGTGATGGTCGCAAATACGATGGCGAGACTGACGATGCCGCTCATCGCGCTCATGCCCTCGCGCGCGACGATGGCGCGGATCTGGGCGGTCAGCCCTTCACGCAGCCGCGTCTTGAAGCCGAACAGCCATAAGCGCAAATTGTAACTGTTGCCGCTGAAAATATTGTCCCACGCCGTGTAACCCTGCGCGGTGACACGGTTGTTCATGCGCTGATTTTCCAAATAGGCGTGCGCGATCGGCTTTTGCAGCACCCACTGCATCAGCAACAACGCCGCGAATGCTCCGACATAAGCAAACGGCAAGCTGACGTTGATTTCGGCGCCCAGGACGAGCGCGTTGAATACCAAACCCAGAAACAGTTTCAGCGCGAATTCGAGCTCGTACATGACGTTGAAGAAGCATTGAAACGTCTCGCCCGTCAGAAATGGCTCGACCTGTTCGCGCGCCGGCTTGTCGTTGAGCAGTTTCACTTTGCCGCGATTTTCGCGGGCGAACCGCAACATGAATTTGCCGAAGCCCCGGTATCCGGCTTGTTCGGCAAATATCCAGCTGATGACGCCGACGACGTAGGCCGTCGACTGTGCCGTCAGTATCCAGATCAGATCGCTGATGAGGAACTGACCCGCCGCGACCTTGCGTCCGGCATTGATCACGAGCCAGGTCGTCGCGGCGGCCAGCATCGCCTCGACCACCATCAGCGTGATCATCACGAACAACGACGGACTGATCAGATAGCCCGCCAGCTCGAAGCGTGAAATCTGATTCTTTTTCATGATAATCCCGGAACAAAGCAACCCAAGCAGAGCACCCGAGTCGGACATTCAGTGTAATGGCATTAAGCTGCGAAATTAAGCGCCGGCGAGGTCCCGCTTGGCGTAAATTCACATGACTCGTCAAGGGCTTTTTGCGTGTACCGTGGTTTTCGCGCAGCCGGAAGAACCCCCTTGGCTGGTGCCTCACGCCTGCGCCGCCTTGCGGCTTTCCAGTTCGGCCTGCATCCGTCCGATGTTCTCGAATAGGCGCGCGGTCGCGAGACGCAGAAAGTAGAAGCCGAAGGTCGGATTTTGGTAATAGAGCTGCTCGACCTGCTCGTAGGTGATCGACAGCGCGTCGCCATCTTCGATGCACTCAAGCGTGGCAGTGCGACGATTGTCGGGAGCCAACATCGCGAGTTCGCCGACGACTTGGCCGGGGTTGAGTTCGATACCAAGTTCGATGAGCCGATAGCGTCCGGTCACGATGCAAAACATCTCGTTCGCGGGCTCGCCCTTGGCGAACAGGATGTCACCCTTCTTGTAGCGGCGCCCGATCATGAACGGCTTGAGCCATTCCATCGACGTGTCGCCGCGAGTTGCGTCGCGCACGTTCTTGATTAAAACGAGCATCTGCTGGAGCCGCCAGCCATTGAGCGGCAGGGCCGCCCCCTGCAGTACCAATGGAATCCACGCATGAGTGACGGCGTAAAACACGATCAAAAAGCAATTGGCGACGATCGCAAGTATACGCAGGGGAACCATCGTCTTGGTGGAAGCGGTCGCCACGATAAAGAGCGATCCGACACTATTGAAAAGGTCTGTCCAATGCATGGTCGCCTCCGCGACGCGCCTGCATCGCGGTCGTGACGATGCAGGCCAAACCTGACCCCCGAGAGCCTATCGTCCCTTCGGGATCAGGACCCGGCCTTTAGCATTTTGTCTGAGCATGTCCATGACCAAAACCCGTGCCGACATGGCGGAACTTGGCCTCGGGGCTGCCGACCAAATACGACGGCCTTAACCGGTCCGGCCGATTTCCAGAACCGACGACGGCCGCGCGGCCAATTTCGACTGGTCGTTCGATTTTGGACAGCGTAATTTGGGGGCGGCAGGCTCAAGAACCGCCGGACCCACGCTCGCGAGACACGCCTGATGTCGAAAGGTGCATTCTCTGGGTTTGCGCAATATACGGCGCCGCTTCGCCGTTTGGGGGCGTCGTCGCTTGCGTCCTTTGTGGTTCTGGCTGTCGGATTGGCGGCGATGACGGCGCTGACCATACCGGATTTACAGAAGTCGGCCAGCATCTGGCTGAACGCCTGTCTCTGGTGCTGCTGGGCTTACTTTGCGATCGAAGCCGGCGTTCGCGCCAGGGCGACGGTTCAGTCCGGAACCGGACGCGGCAACCTGCTCTCTCCCGCTGGGATTATCGATGCCCTTGTCGTGCTGCCGGCTCCGATTGCCCTTCTTTGTGGCGTGCCGCCGCCGACGGCCTGGCTGCTCACGTCACTGTGGGTTTTGAAGCTCGCGCAGAACTCGCCTGGTTTCGCCCATCTCGGTCGCGTTTTCATTCTCGAGGCCAAACCGCTTGCCAGCGTCCTGGCGCTGTTTCTGATCGTGCTGTTCTTGGCGTCTGCCGCCATGCATGTGCTCGAGCGCGATGACCAGCCCGGGGCATTCGGCACGTTCCCGGCAGCCTTGTGGTGGGCGGTCGTGACGCTGACGACGACCGGCTACGGCGACGAGGTGCCGAGGACGCCTCTCGGCCATTTGCTCGGCGCCTTCGTGATGATCTGTGGCATCGCCACGTTCGGATTATGGACCGGTATTCTGGCTACCGGCTTTGCTGCCGAAAGCCGACGGCGCAACTTCATTCAGACCTGGGACCTGGTCAGCAAGGTGCCGTTTTTCAAATCGCTCGACCCGTCGGCCATCACTGAAGTCACGCATCTATTGCGGCGGCTCGAAGTACCCGAGCGAACGGCCGTCATTCGCCGCGGCAAGATCGGCGATTGCATGTATTTCATCGCCGCGGGTGAAGTGCAGGTTGACGTCAAGCCGGCGCCGGTGCGACTGGGCGCGGGAGCATTCTTCGGCGAGCTGGCGCTGCTGGGCGATTCGGTCCGAACCGCGAACGTGACAACGACGATGCCGTCGACCCTACTGATCCTCGATCTTGCCGACTTTCGCACCTTGACGGCCCATCATCCCGACCTTGCCCGCGCCATCGACGCCGAGGGCCAGCGGCGCAAGACGGAAAATCAGCGCCTGCGCGAACTGGAGATGGACAGCAGTATCTCGCCGTCCTGATCCGAGACGCCAGGACCTGAGTTTTACAACCGCTCAGTCGAACAACGGATCGACGAGAAGGCTCGCGGCCTCGCCATGATCGCCGATCAACGCCGGAGCACCGGTCAGGATCGTCTGACCGCCGATTGTCAGGGCACCTTGCACCGTCACGATGGCGCCCGGAAACGGGGGCGTTGACGCTTCAAGACGCGAACCCATGAGAGGATCGAGCGGCTGCGTCTTGCTGCAGCCTTCGACCAGCCAGGAACGAAAGCCGGAGAATCCACGATCGTCCGGCAAGAGGGCGACCGCTCGCGCAAGCCTTGCCGCCGCCTCCTGCGCGAGCGTGGCATCGCAAATACTGCGCACAAGTCGGACCCACGTCCCCTTGTAGGCAACGGTCGCACGGAGAGCAAAGCGTCGGCCCCATGCCACTTCGCCTTCGATACGGATGAAGCGCTCGTCACGATCGAGATCGGGAGCAGCGGCGATATAGATCTCTTCCGCCCCCATGTCGCGAGCCACTATCTCAATCCCGGCGATCATCGCATTGAGCGTGTCGCCTTGCGGGGTGCCGAGCGCGCGATGGGCGATCGCTGCAGCCTTCATCGCGAGCGCAATCTCAGCCGGGTCGGCTTTGGCACGAAGCGGAGCAAACAACGCGCTCGAGTCGCACATGGTCAGACCGGGACCGCCCTCGGACAGATCGTCGGCGATACCGGCGGGAAGACCATCAAAATCGACGATACCCACGGCGGCGTCGGATTTCGCCGCCGCAATCTCTTGCGCGGCCTTGAGTCCGATCCGTGGCGTGTGGAACACCTCGCCGATGCGGCTGGTGCGCTCGATCCAAGTTTTGACGCGGAAACTGAGCGCCGCCACGAGATAAGGCGCGCCCGCGCGCGGCACGACCAACAACGCTTCAGACCAGTAGGGCACGAACCCGGTCAGCCACGAGACCCCGGCCGGCTGCGTATTGTTTGTATAGACGACGAGCGCGTCGAGGTGTGCGCGCTGCATCGCAGCCCGCACGCGATCAAGCCGCGCTTCGAGTGCGGCATCGGGCAATTCGACCGGAGAACGAGCGATCAGACCACGGCGCATGTTCTATCTCATGCCGGGACTTCGAACAGTTCGCGCGGGGTCTTGCACAGCACTTCGGCTCCGCCGTCGGTCACCACAACCGCGTCGCCCAGCACGATGTAGCCGACGTCCGGATGATAGGTGTTAGGGTGCACAATCAGCGTCATGCCGGATTGAAGCACCGTGTCGACATCTTCGAGGATGTGCGGCTTGGAATCGGCAAATAAGCCCATGCCGTGCCCGCGCACCCGCGTCCATTGACTGGTCGTGTATTCGCCGAGACCATGTTTGCGGAACACATCATTCTCGGCCCGCGCCACATCGCCCGCGCGCACGCCAGGCCGCACGGCGGCGATGCCCGCTTCCAGCGCCTCGACAAAGACACCGAAGGCACGGCGCTGCGCCTCGCTCGCTTTGCCGACAACGAGCGTGCGGCAGATTTGGGCGAAGTAGCCCTCGACGGCGGGCGTGAGTTCCGTTGTGACCAGATCGCCTGCTGCGATCCGGCGCTCGGAGGGCGGCGTCATACCAAGGACATCCTTGCCGCCGGAGCCGATAATCATGAAATTATCCGGACAGCCGCGCCGGCGCAGATGCGCTTCGATATCGGCGACGATCTCAAATTGTCGGCGTCCGGGTCTGACGACGCGCCGGAATTCGTCATAGGCTTCGTCAGCCAATTGCGCGGCGCGACGCACCGCGGCGACTTCGCCGCCGATCTTGTGCATGAGCAGATTGTCGAGCAGCGCCGTTGCGTCGTTCAGCGTAAAATGACGCGCCCTGTCGCTGAGCCAGCGCGGCAGAAATCGCTGCGGCGCCGCCGCGATGCGATCGTTAGCGACGCGATCGAGCCGCGCCCCGACCGCGCGCGCAATATCCGGCGCAAAGTGGACGCGAATGAGCGGCACTTCGACCTCGGCGCGCTCGGCGTCCGTGGCGCTATCGAGAAACAATTCGACTTCGCCGTCCGCTGATACGAGCGCGATGCCCCGACCCTCGAGAATGCCGAAATCGGCGCCGTAGCGCAGGTAATCGCCCTGCCAGGCGTTGCCGTAAAGCACCAGGTGGCCGATACCGGCTTCGCGCATCGCAGTTACAAGTCGCTGCCGCCGTTCTTGCGCCAACATAGCTTTTCCCTATTCGGCAGCCGCCCGGTTCGGCGCGAAGCCGTAATCGCGCTGCGCCGCTTCCGGCGAGACGTAGCCCGCGCGCACATCATCGGCGATCGCCTCGCGCTCCCGCATCAGCGGATCGCCCCAACCGCCGCCGCCGGCGGTTCCGAAAATGATCCGATCGCCCGCTTCCATCGTCACGCCGGTCGCCTTCTTGAGCTTGCGCTCGCTGCCGTCGCGGCGAATGAGCGTCGCCTCATTGACGGCGCCCGGCTTGCCGCCGCCGAGGCCCCACGGCGGATCTTTGGTGCGCTCGCAGTTCACGTTGGCAACGCAGGTCTGCAGCGCGCGATAGGTGAGCTCGACGCCGAGACCGCCGCGATGACGGCCGGCGCCGCCGGAGTCCGGGCGCAACGCGAAGCGCTCGATCAAAAACGGATATTGAATCTCCTGCAGCTCGATGGGAGCACTGCGCACATCGCCCTGACAGATCGAGACCGATGCCGATTCGCCGTCCTCGTGCGGACGCCCGCCCCAGCCACCGCCGAATATATTCATCAGCAAAAAACGCCGCCCGTCCGGTTTGTAGCCGCTGATCGAACAGCCGCCCATGTCGCCCTTGTGCGCGGCCGGAATTTGTTGCGGCAACACCGGCGCCAGCGCCTTGAGGATCGTGTCGATCACCGTCGGCAACGCGATGCTCCACAGGCCAAGCGCAGCCGGAGGCTTGGCGTTGAGAATCTTCCCCGGCGGCAAGACGATTTCGAGCGGCCGAAAGCAGCCTTCATTCACCGGCGCATGCGGCTGCGTAAGACATTTGAATGCCACGCGGGCGGCGGCGAGACCGCCGGAAAACCCGGAATTGGTCGGACCCGGCACCTGATCGTTCATCTGCGAGAAGTCGACGATCATGCGCTCGTCATCGATCGTCACCTTGACCTTGATCCGCAGCATCACATCGAGTGTACGGCCGTCATTGTCGAGAAAGCTCTCCGCCTCGTAGACGCCGTCGGGAATCTTCGCAATGAAGGCGCGGGCATCATGCTCCGTTGATTCCCATACGGCGCGGATACATTCCTCGACGGTCTCGCGACCATAGCGGCGCAGCAATTCGGCAAAGCGCCTGATCCCGAGTTGGCAGCATGCGATCTGGGCGCGAAGATCGCCGAGGGCTGCTTCCGGAAAACGCACATTGTCGTGGATGATCTGCCACAGCGTCTCGTTGCGTTTGCCCGCTTCGTAGATCTTAAGCGAGCGGAACTGGATGCCCTCCTGATAGATCTCGGTCGTTTCGACCGAACCAAACCCGACGCGCATGCCGCCGATGTCGACCCAATGGGCGCGGCTCGCCGCGAAAGCCACCACCTTGCCGTCGTGGAAACACGGCGCGTAGATGACGATGTTGTTGAGATGCTGGCCGCACACTTCGCCGTGATTCATGATGACGACGTCGCCGGGCGCGAAACCGTCGAGCCCATAGCGCTCGATGCCGTCCTTCACGGCGACGCCGAGATCGGCCAGAAAGATCGGCAGGCCGCCCTGGTTCTGCGAGATCATCTGGCCTTCGCCGTCGACGAGCCCGCAGCAGAAGTCGCGCACCTCGTAGATCATCATGTTGTAGGCGGACTTGCACAGCGCCGTTGCCATTTCATCCGCATAGGCGTTGACGGCGTTGCGCACGACTTCGACGGTGATCGGATCGATACTCATGGCTCCGCGCCGTCCTCCCCCAGCGTGATGATGATATTCCCGCAAGAATCGATCACCGCCCGATCGCCGGGCGCGATCAGCGTGGTGGAATTGGCTTCCTCGATCAAGGCGGGGCCGACGATTTCGCTGCCGGCGGCCAGATAAGGCCGCCAGAGAATCCGCGTCTCGACCGGGCGCTCGGCGTTGTCGAACACAACGGGACGGCACTGCGCCGCCCCCTCGCCTTCCGCCGTCCACGGTTCCGACAGCCAGCGTCCGATGACATCCTGCATGCGCGGCACAGTCACGATGAGCCGGAGATTGACGACCTCGATCGACTGGTCGGGCGCCGCATGGCCATAACGGCTGTCGTGCTGAGCGTGGAACCGCTCGCGCGTCTCCTCGGTCTGGTCGGTCAACTGCTGCGGCTTCGTCACGGACACCGGGATGGTGTGCTCCTGCCCGCGGTAGCGCAGGTCGGCCGCGAAATCGAATTGTCCGCCGCTCAACCGATCGCGCTCGAGCGCCGCATCGCCGGCAGCGCGGAGTTCGGCGAAGGCGGTTGCGGCGGCATCCTGGTTGATCCTGCCCAGTTCGCCGATCAGCGTCCGCACGAAGTCCTGACGCCATTCGGCCATCAGCATACCGAGCGCCGAGAAGGCGCCCGGAAGCTTCGGGATGACAACCTTCGGGATGGAAATCTCGCGCGCGATCGAGACAGCGTGCAAGGGTCCGGCGCCGCCGAACGCGATCAATGTCGTGTCGCGCGGATCGATACCGCGTTTGACCGAAACAGCGCGGACGGCAAGCGACATCGCGCTATCGGAGATGGTCGCGATGCCGAGCGCCGCCCGCATCGCGTCGAGACCGAGCTTCTTCCCGATATGGCCCACGGCAGCTTCGGCGCGAGCGCGGTCAAGCCGCATGTGGCCGCCGAGAAAGCGCACGTCGTTGAGGCGGCCAAGCATCAGATCGGCGTCGGTCACGGTCGGCTCTGTGCCGCCGCGCCCGTAGCAGGCGGGTCCAGGATCGGCGCCCGCGCTCTGTGGTCCAACATGCAGGCCGCCGCTCCGGCCGCACCACGCGATCGAGCCGCCGCCGGTACCGACCTCGACGATGTCGACGACCGGCAACTGCATCGGCTGACCCGTGAACGCGTCGCCGATGATGTAGCCTTCCTCGATAGGTGGGACACCGCCGGTGATCAGTGACGTCTTTGCGGTGGTGCCGCCCATATCAAAGCCGATCGCCCGCTCGATACCAAGAAGCTGCGCGATGCGGCCGGCGCCGATCATGCCGGCCACCGGGCCCGATTCCATCATGGCGACTGGCGCGCGACGCGCTTCGCCAACCGACATGGTGCCGCCATTCGAACGCATGATCGCGATCTGACCGCGAAATTGCGCAGTCTCCGAGAATTTTTCCAATCGGCTCAGGTAGCGGCTGACGCGAGGACCAACGAAAGCGTTGAGCACAGTCGTCGAGGTGCGTTCGTATTCGCGGAACTCGCGCAAGATCTCATGGCTGAGCGTTACGAAAAGTTCGGGCAGTTCGCGCCGCAGCACTTCCCCGGCGAGAGCCTCATGCGCAGGATTGGCGTAGGAATGCAGGAAGCACACCGCCACCGCCTCGATGCCCAGCGTACTGAGCTTTCTTGCAAGCTCGGCGACCTCACCCGGATCGAGCGGAAGCAATATCTCGCCCGCCGCATTCATGCGCTCGCGAAGCTCGAACGTCAGATCGCGCGGCACCAGCGGCCGCGGGCGATGGAAGAACAGGTTGAAAGCGTCCGGACGATTGCCGCGGCCCACCGCATAGACGTCGCGCATTCCCTGCGTGGTGAGAAGCGCGGTCTTGGCCCCTTTGTGCTCCAGGACCGTATTGATCGCGATGGTCGAACCGTGAATGAGCTCATCCATTGCGACAAGGTCGCAACCGGCAAGCGTGAGTGCGTTCGCAATGCCTTCGGTCGGGTCGGCGGGGACGGTCGAAGTCTTCGACGTAATGATCTCACCGTCGCGGTAGCCCACGAGGTCAGTGAAGGTGCCGCCGATATCGACGCCGACGATACTCATGCTGGTGTCAGAATTTCACCGGCACGAATTTGTCATTATAAAGCAACTTCGCATCGGGAACGGAGTCGAGGATGCCGAGTTCCTTGAGCGAGTGGCGGATGACGTCGATCGCAGCTGGATTCCACGAACCGTCGGTGGAAAAACCGGCCATTTGGGCATCGTAGATTTTGGATGCGATGTCCGGTGTCACCGCGACGGTCTTGGCTTCGGACGTCACCACGAAATCCTTATGCGTTTTCATGAATGCGATGGTCTTGAACCAGCCGCGCAAAAAGCGCTTGAGCAATTCCGGCCGCTTGTCGATCATTTCGTCGGTGGCATAGATGACGTGCGTATAGAAGTCCTTGGCGATGTCGCCGAACAACAGGAAATTCCTGGCCCTGCCTTCTTTCTCGAGCTCGTACCCTGTCGCCGATTCGATCACCAGGCCGTCGAGCTCCCCGCGCTGAATCGCGGCAAGGCGGGCCGGCACGCCGCCGAGAGCCAGAACCTGAATACCATCGTTGCCCCAACCCTGCTGGCGCGACAGCTCGCGCACCAGCCACTCGGTGAGCGAGCCGGTGGTGGTAACGCCGATGCGCTTTCCTTTGAGATCGGCAATCGTTTTTACCGGCGTATTCATTGGCAACACAAGCGCGAGATTCGCGGGCGGTCCATACATAGCTGCCACAGCAACGGCGGGCGCGCCCTTGACGCGAAAACCCATGCCCGGACCCGAGCCGAGGCCGACATCGACGCCGCCGGCCGCCAATCCCTGTTGCAGCTTCGCATCACCCTGGAAAACGGTGACGGTGAGATCGATGCCCTCCTGCTCGAACATCTTCGCTTGGATGCCGACCTCTGCGGCGCCGAAGGCGAACGAATTCGGCACCGCCTTGCCGAGCCGCACGGTGTCGAGTGCGAAGGCCGTTGCGTGCGATAATGCAAGAGCGACGACGACGCCGCTTGCGCGCGTCGCGATCGCGCTGGTCACCCCCGCCATGGCATCCTCCCTATCGCGCGTCGTTGTCTAATTTTTCGGACCTGACACAGTCCCCACACCGAACAATGTCTCAAGACCAGCTGGTCATATCGGCCGGCAGACGGCCGGCATAGGAATGACTGTAAACCGGGACTGTCTTTTCGCGAAGCTTGTAGAGATAGTCGATCACTAACCCTTAGAAAAGTAGGGCCGGCAGGCCGTACAGAGACGGCAGGCGCCGTCAGCGCGCCCGCCTGCTGTCGAAGCGCACCGCAGCGCCCGACGCCGCGAGGCTTATACCAATGATGACGAATATGCCGGCGGTGCCCGTCGCAGCCGCGAGCAGACTTGCCAGGAACGGAATGAAGAATTGCCCGGCACGGTTCGCCATGGTGCGCAACGAATTTGCCGTGCCGATCGCACCGCCGCTCGCAATGCCGAGCACGCCGGCGATGCTGGCGGTAATCGAGATGCTCAGTGCGAAGCCCGCCAGCGCCAAAGCAGCGTACATGGCTGGAACCGGCAATGGCAGCGCCAGCGACGCATAGGCGCCGGCGCTGACAAAAGTGCTGATAATGGTGAGCGGAATGCGCCCCACCGCAGCATGCAGCCGGGCAAAAATGAGACGCGACACCATCGACGCTGCCGCCCTGATCGCCAGCATCGTGCCGACCGCATCGACGCTCATCCCGCGCTCAGCGCCCAGGAGCGGCAGGTAAACGACAATCAGATCCTGCGCCACGACGGTCACCACGCTCACCATCATGATCGTGGTCAGGCCCGGAATGAACAGCAGATCGCGCAGTGGCGGCGGCTTGCCACGGCCGGCGGTTGATTTTCGCTCGCCGCTGGGGCGGAGCAACAGCGCGGACCCCATCGACAGCACCGCCCCGAAGGCGGCGATCGTGAACAGGACGTGCGTCGGCGGCACGCTGGCCGAGCCGCCGGCAAGGCCCACGATATAGGGACCCACACCCTGCCCGACGGCATTCGCCACCATGTAGTTTCCGATGGCGCGCTCCATTGCGCCTGGACCGCTGCCGCATCGCGTGCATAGCACCTGCTGGCTGATGACAAGCAGAAGATGCGCGGTGCCGGTGAGCGCCGTGAATATGAGCACCGCGATCAAGCTCGGAAAGAGCGCGAACCCGGCGCAGGCGACAACCAACAGGCCGCTGCCGATCCAGCTGGTTGCAGCGTCATGGCCGCGGTCGATGAAGCGGCCGACCTGCACGCCGACAATGATGGGCAGCACCGCATAGACCGCGGTAATGATGCCGAGCCAAACCACCGACAGACCGAGTTCGACCACGCGATAGGACGTCGTAATGCGGACGATCGAAACGACCGTTTGCTCGAGAAACGCAGTGGAGAGGATGGCGAACAGAAGGCGATAGTGCATTGCTGAGGGCGCTGACCGGGGTCCGGCCGGATCATCTCATAGCATTGTTTGTGCGCAGGAAGCGCCGCGGTGCGTTGTCGTGGCAGCAATGCATAACGACATTGGTGCGCCTTGGCCGTTACGCCAGGCGCACGTTCTTGGAGAAGTCGTAGTCGGCGGAGTGTTCCGACTCGTAGATCTGCACGCGGCGCGACTTGTCGTAGCCCGGATCGAACACCTTCTTCAGGAATGAGAGCTGGAAGGCCCATGCCGCCTCGGCAGCGTCACGACGGTAACGCCCCGGCATGGTGTCGTTGAGCCAGCCATGCGGCGCTCCGGGATAGACCTTGACCGTGTAGGTCTTATCGTAGCGATCGAGACTGTCGCGAAAGCGCCGCACGTCGGCGAGCGATATGACGTGATCGGCCTCGCCAAAAATACCGAGCACCGGGCAGCCGACGCGCGCGATGATTTCGTCGAGCGGCTTTGGAAAACGCTCGTTGACTTTCCATTCGCTCTCGCCCGCAGCGCCATACCATACCAGCGCGGCGGCGATCGGATGCTCGGCGGCGTACACAAGGGGGTGGCGGCCGGTCTGGCACACGCCTTTGATGGCGATCTTTGCCTGATCGACTTGCGGAAGTTTTACGAGCTCGGCGATTGCGGTCGCAATATGCTCGTTCGATTCGGTGTCTTTGAAGGGATAGCCGACGTCGCCGCGGTGCAAGGCGTCCTGGTCCGGGTATTTGTAATAAAAATCCGGTGCGATGCAGACGAAGCCGTCCCGTGCAAACCGCTCGGCAAGGTCGAGCGTGTGTTTCACCAGGCCATAGCGCTCGTGCATGAGGACGATGGCGGGCATTTTGCCGCCGCCGGCCGGTATCGCAAGAAAGGCCGGCAATCCGGACGCACAGTGAATATTCCGAGTGACGATTTCAGTCACGTCCCTACTCCGATTTTGCGACGCTGCTCACTCTAAAAGCCTTCAGCAAATGCGGCGGCAAGCTTGCGGCACGCGGCCTTGTCGTCAAGCGCCGCGTGGGAAGTCTTCAGCCATTCGGCGGCGGCGCCATTGCCGACCAGCGGATCGAGCACGCGATGCGCCTTGTCATCGATATCATTCTGGGTCAGCGGATGCGCCGGATCGCCGATCGCCGCCACAACCCGCTGATGAAGAGTCCTTCCCCCGGCATCGACCTCGACGTCCGCGGGCCAGGCATCGGGATAGAACGTGTTGAGCGCTTCGTCCGGAGTGACCTCGACCTTGGCAGCAAATTCCATGATCGCCGAATCCTCCGACGGCGTGCCGCGATCAACGTCGTAAAGGCGTTCAGGCGCGAGGGCTGCAAGCGCAATCTGATAGGCGACGCTGACCAAGGTCGATTGACGGGCACCCGGCACCGCGCGCGTAGCGATCATGCCGGAATAAGCCGTCGGCACTCGCACCCGCACTCGCCTGATCGCTTCCGGACCAACGCCCGAACTGATCAGTGTGCGGAATGCCTCAATGGCGGCAATGCCCTGTTTGGCAGAACAAAACGGCTTTTGGCTAAGCGCCGGATAAACCGATGTGTGGCGCGGCAGCGCGGTCAGATGGGCTCGATCAAGAGCGACCCCGTGGGTATCGGCGAACCAAGGTCCGTCGAGAAGGTCTGGATCGCCGCGATAGTCCGCCCCGGCGGCTTCGGCTGCGGCAATCCCGCCGGCGATGGCGTTGGCGTAAAGAAACCAGCGCCCGGATGGCGCGCCATGAATCCGGCCGACACCGCCCGCCATCAGCATGCAGGCGAGCGACAGAGCATGGCCAGTCCTTGTTTCATCCAAACCTAGAACTCGCGCGGCCGTCGCCGCCGACGCGACCGGCGCCGCCAGATAGGTCGGCCAGATGCCTCGATAGAGAATCTGCGGCCCGCCCGCCGCCATGCCAAACCGGGTCGTGATCTCGGTGCCCACCCAGATCGCGCTCGCGATCTCTTCCGCATCGAATTTCTGGACGTGCGCGGCAAGCCCCAGCGCGACCGGGACGACGCCGGCGCTCGGCGTGGTGCATGAGGGCAGATGAATATCGTCGATCTCGGTCAGCCGGATCGCCGCCGCCCTCCGCCCGATGCGGCTCGGCAGCGAACCATCGTCACCAAAGCTGTTCAGGGCTTGGCCTTCCGGAATACGCGGACCCGCAAGAGCCGCCACCGCCGTGTCGGTGAGATGAAGACGCAGCCGCACCTGCTCGGATGCGGGCAGCGCCGAGGCCTTCGCACCAGTCACGAAGGAGGCAAGCTCGGCGATAACACTCATACAACCCCTCAATCGCACCCGGGGCTTGACCCGGCGATCCATTCCGAGCATGCGCTTGCACCGATCCGGCGGCAACGCTTCCCGGCCGCCGCTCTTTAGCATGGATTGTTGGCTCGAACCCGGTGACGAAGACAGATGGCAATCTCGCTCAACGAAACGCACGATCCCGCACGCCAAAGCTTCGTCGACAGCGCTAATGCGCCCGGCGCCGATTTCCCGATCCAAAACCTGCCGTTCGGCGTATTTTGCCCGATCGCCGGTGGAGCACCGCGGGTCGGTGTCGCGATTGGCGATCAGATCGTCGATGTCGCGGCAGCAGCTTCGTGTTTCAACGGGCTTGCCGCCGAGGCGGCGCAGGCGTGTGCGGCGCCCTACCTCAATGATCTCATGTCCCTTGGACCGCCGGCATGGTCGGCCCTGCGGCTTGCGCTGTCGCGAGGACTCAGCGCCGACCGCGGCGACGAGAGGCTGCGGCAACATCTCACTCCGATGGATCAAGCGAAGGTCGGAATGCCGGTCGACGTCGGCGACTTCACCGATTTCTACGCGTCGGTGTTCCATGCCACCAATGCCGGCCGCGCATTCCGGCCGGACAATCCGCTGCTGCCGAACTACAAATACGTCCCGGTCGCCTATCACAGCCGCACGTCGTCGATCCGCGCCAGCGGGACACCGTTCAAGCGACCGCGCGGCCAGCGCAAAGGCCCCAATGAGGTCGTGCCGACCTACGGGCCCTCACGCAACCTCGACTTCGAACTCGAACTCGGCTTCTACATTGGCGTGCCGAACGCACTTGGCGAGACCATTCCCGTTGCCGAGGCGGCCGAGCATATCTTCGGCTTCTGTCTCCTGAACGACTGGTCCGCGCGCGACATTCAGGCCTGGGAATACCAGCCGCTCGGACCGTTCCTGGGCAAGAATTTCGCCACCACGGTCTCGCCATGGGTGGTCACGCGCGAGGCTTTGGCGCCGTTCCACACCGCCGCGTTCGCGCGGCCACAAGGTGATCCGGCGCCGCTGCCGCATCTCGACGATGCCGACGACCGCGCGCATGGCGGCCTCGACGTCACGCTCGAAGCTTACATGTCGACCGAAACGATGCGGAGCAAAGGGACGGCGCCGCTGCGATTGAGCCAAACGTCTGTTGCGACGATTTATTGGACGGTCGCGCAAATGATCGCGCATCACACCAGCAACGGCTGCAACCTCACGATTGGCGATCTCATCGGATCGGGCACCGTCTCGGGTCCGGAGAAGTCGAGCTGGGGAAGCCTCTTGGAGCTCAGCGCGCGCGGCAGCGACCCGATCGCGATGCCGAGCGGCGAAAAGCGCGGCTTTATCGAAGACGGCGACGAGATCATCTTCCGCGGCTTCTGCAGCAAGCCGGGCTATCGGCGCATTGGCTTCGGCGAGTGCCGCGCGGTGATATTGCCTGCGGCGTGACCCCGCTTGGGCAAGGCCGCCCGCGGTGCCCTGCTCAGGTCTGCCCCGTCCACGAGCAGACATCGGAAAATCACTTCAAATGCCGTTATGCCTGTCTCTTGAAAGCCGGCTCACACCCGTCGTGGTCCGGCTCAGGCCACCCGCGATCATCGCCCTTTGTTTCGTCACCTCGTACATGACGCCGACGCGGTAGCCGCGGCTCCAGGCCAATCGGCAGAACGTCCGGGTGTGGCCGTGTATGAATTCAAACCGCTTCGGCAGGTCGTATAGCTTCGACAGTTCGAGACAGGCGCCGCCGGCCGACAGATCGACGATGCGGCAATCGATGACCTCGGCCTTGTCTCCAAGCACGATCTTTCCGGTCCGCGGGACCAGACCGTTAGGCTTTATCCGAAATCCATCGTCGTTTTTCGGCCATGGCCTATACGAGTATCGACAACTTAAGATGCGCTTAAGTATGCAACGCCAATTTGAAAACAACTCGCTGCGTCCCTTGGCGAGGGCATGCAGTGCGGCAGTAACGGCCGACGCGTTACTCCACGGGCACCCATTTCTGCAGGCGTTTTCCGGTATCGACTTCGCCAGTGTAAAAGTTGCCGCGGGAATCAAACTTGCCGACATGCACCCAGTGAAACTCGCCGACGCCGCGGCCAGGGCGGCCGAACGTGCGGACCACGGCGCCGTCCTTGCGACGGACCGCCTCCAGCTCGTTGTTGGTGCCGTCGATCAAGACGAAATAATTCTGCTTCTTATCGAGCGGCGAAAACGCAAGACCCCAGGTCGAACCTGAACCTCGAGTCTTCGGATCAAACACGAATTGCTGCACGAACGTGCCGTCCTTGTGAAACACCTGGATGCGGTTGTTGATACGGTCGCAGACATAGACCAGACCGTCCTTGGCGAGCCCGATGCAGTGCACGGGGTTGCCGAACTGCGGCGAATCCGGATTGTACTTCGGCAGATCTTCGTCGGTCGGCGGCTTGCCGTAGGCCCCCCAAATCCGCTTGATTGCGCCGGTGTCGGCGTCGAGGACTGCGACGCGGTGGTTGCCGTAACCGTCGGCGACGTAGATTTCATTCGCCTTTGCGTCGAGCTCCAGCGCTGCCACGAGGCCGAATTGGGTCGTGTCCGTGCTGCTCGTCAGCGGACCGCGCTTGCCGAGCTGTTTGACGAATTTGCCGTCGGTGGTGAACTTGAGCACCATACTGTCGCCCTTGCCGTTGCCACCGAGCCAGACGAAGCCTTTGTTGTCGACGAGGATGGCGTGTTCCTGCAGCGGCCAGTCGTAGCCCTGGTTCTCGCCCGGGCCGCCCCACGACTTCACAAGATCGCCGGCCTGATTGAAGACGAGCACCGACGGCGCCGGCACGCAGCATTTCGAACGAGGCGGATCGAGCGCGGCGCCTTTCTCATCGTCGGTCAGCGAGCGCGGCCGTTGAAACACCCAAATGTTGTCCTGTGCATCAACCGAGATGCCGCCGACCTGACCCAAAATCCAGTTGTTGGGGAGCGGTTTCGGCCAGAACGGATCGACCCGGAAGGCAGGACTTTGGGCGTGCGCCGGTGTACCAGCGCCAAGGAGCAGCGCAAATATTGCTGCGAGTGTCCATGTGATCGAACAAAGGCGAATCATAGCGTCTCTCCCTGCGCTCGCAGTTGCCAGCATGTTTCTTGCGTCGTCTCGCGTTTCCTGCGTCAGTCTCGCGCGGAATGAACATCTAAACAACAGGTGGGAGGGTCTTGCCAAGCTTGCGCTCGCACCCGTCGGCGCCGAAAGTTATAATTCACGACCAACGCCAAAAAAGCCGGGGACCCGATGGCTAAACCTGAACAAAAGGAGCTGGCGGAGAAATTTCGCGCAATGCATTGCGCGCCGCCAATTCTGCTGCTGCCCAATGCATGGGATGCGATGAGCGCCCGTATTTTCGAAGCCGCGGGCTTTGGCGCGATCGGAACGACCAGCGGCGGGCTGGCGTGGGCGCTCGGTTATCCGGATGGCGAAGAGGCACCCTGGGACGAAGTCGTTGCAGCGACGCGGCGGATCGTCAGGGCGGTGTCTGTGCCGGTCACGGCAGACATCGAGGGCGGTTACGGCGAAACGCCTGATGAGGTCTCCCGACGCGTCACCGACATCATTCGCGCCGGCGCCGTCGGCATCAATCTCGAAGACGGAACGCACCTCCCCGAGCAGCCGATCAGGATGTTGGAAGACGCTGTCGCGCGCATCCGCGCTGCGCGGCGAGCCGCCGACGCCGAGGGAGTGCCCATCGTCATTAATGGGCGCGTTGATCTTTATTTGAAAAACGTCGGTAGCGAGGAGACGCGGTTTGCCGAAACCGTCCGCCGTGGCAAGGCCTATCTGGCAGCGGGCGCGGACTGCATTTTTCCGTTCGGCCTGTCCGATCTCGACGTCATCGCCAAACTCGCGGCAGCACTGGAGGCTCCCGTGAACGTCGTGGGCCGCGCCGGCATGCCCGGGCTGGCGCGCCTCGAACGGGCGGGCGTCGCGCGGGTCAGCACGGCTTCTGGCCCCGCCCTGACGGTGATGTCGTTCGCACGCCGGATCGCGGAGGAGCTGCACAAAACTGGCGAGTTCGATATCCTGCAGTCATCGATGAAGCGCGTCGATGCTCAACAACTGTTTGCAACAAAAAACCAGAAAGGGCGATGACGATGGAAGCGCGCATGAATTTCAGGAAGGCGTCGCCACAGGGCGCCAAGGCGCTAAGCGAGCTGCATGGTTTCGTGCATCGGTGCGGTCTCGAACACACTCTGCTCGAACTCGTCAAGCTGCGCGCCTCGCAGATCAACGGCTGCGCCCATTGCATCGATATGCACACCAAGGAGCTGCGCGCGGCCGGCGAGAGCGAGCAGCGGCTTTATCTGCTCAATGCTTGGCGGGAATCGCCGTTCTATAGCGCGCGCGAGCGCGCCGCTTTGGCCTGGACCGAAGCGTTGACGCTTATCACGCAAGGCCACGTGGCCGATGCAGTCTACGCGCAGGCGCGAGACGAGTTCGACGAGCAGGAGCTTGCCAACCTCACGCTCGCGATCGTCGCCATCAACGGTGCCAACCGTCTCAATATCGCTTTCCGCACGGTCCCGGGCAGCTATCGCGCAGCCCCTCGCGAAGCGGCGGAATGATACCGGCTCGGCCTTTCCGCCGGCGTCGCAACGGCACCAGTGGCAATAAGAAGGGTCAATGAATCTCCGGCTCGGCAACATGGGCGGTGCCGGCAAGAAAATCAAAGTCGCAGCCTTCGTCGGCCTGCCCGATATGTTCCGAGAACATTGCGCCATAACCGCGCGGATATCGCGGCGCGGGCGCCCGCCACGACGCCCGCCGTTTCGCCAGTTCCTCGTCGCCGACGTGCAGATGGATTTTCCGCCTGGCCACATCGACCTCGATCTCATCGCCGGTCTGCACGAAGGCGAGCGGGCCGCCGACAAAACTTTCCGGTGCGACGTGCAGGATGCAGGCGCCGTAGCTCGTGCCGCTCATACGGGCATCGGAAATGCGCACCATGTCGCGCACGCCGGCTTTGAGGAGCTTCTTGGGGATCGGCAGCATTCCCCATTCGGGCATGCCGGGTCCGCCCTTCGGGCCGCCGTTCTTGAGCACCAGAATATGATCGGGCGTAACGTCGAGATCCTCGCGCTCCACCTCGCGCGCCATATGGTCGTAATTCTCGAATGCGATCACCTTGCCGCGATGGTGCAGAAAACGCTTCTCGGCCGCGGCCGGCTTCATGACACAGCCGCGCGGAGCGAGGTTGCCGGTGAGCACCGCCGTCGCGCCCTCCGGATAAAGCGGCTGTTGCAGCGAATGGATGACGTCAGGCAAATGCACCTTGCCGCCGGCGATGTTGTCGCCGAGCGAGCGCCCGGTGACCGTGATGCAGGAAAGATCCAGCAGGTTCTTCATCTCGGCCATGAGCGCGCGCAAACCGCCGGCGTAGAAAAAATCCTCCATCAGATATTTTCCGGACGGCGTGATATTGGCAATTACCGGCACCTTTCTCGAAATGTCGTCGAAAAGCTGCATGTCCATGGAGACGCCGGCGCGGCGCGCCATGGCGATGACGTGGATGATGGCGTTGGTCGAGCCGCCGAGCGCCATGTGCACACGGATGGCGTTATCAAAAGCCGCCGGCGTCAAAATTTTCTGCGGCGTCAAATCCTCCCACACCATGTCGACCGCGCGGCGGCCGGCGGCGGCGCACATGCGCGGATGATTGGCGTCGGGCGCCGGGATCGATGAAGCGCCCGGCAGCGTCAGCCCCAGCGCCTCGGTGATCGCCATCATGGTGGCCGCCGTCCCCATCACCATGCAGGTGCCGAACGAGCGCGAGATGCCGCCCTCGATCTCGTTCCATTCCTCATCGCCGATGCGGCCGGCGCGTTTTTCGTCCCAGAATTTCCAGGCGTCGGAGCCGGAACCGAGCGTATGGCCGCGCCAGTTGCCACGCAGCATGGGACCGGCCGGCACATAAATGGCCGGAATGCCCATACTGATGGCGCCCATGATGAGGCCGGGCGTGGTCTTGTCGCAGCCGCCCATCAGCACCGCACCGTCGATCGGATGGCTGCGCAAAAGCTCTTCGCACTCCATGGCGAGGAAGTTGCGATAGAGCATGGTCGATGGTTTGACGAACGGCTCCGCAAGCGACATCGCCGGCAGCTCGATCGGAAAACCGCCGGCCTGATAGACGCCGCGCTTTACGTCCTCGGCGCGGGCGCGCAGATGGCCGTGACACGCGTTGATGTCGCTCCACGTATTGATGATGCCGATGACCGGCTTGCCGACCCAGTCGGAGCGGTCATAGCCGAACTGCTGTAGCCGCGAACGGTGCCCGAACGAGCGCAGGTCGTTGCGGCCGAGCCAGCGATAGCTGCGCAATTCTTCGGGCGATTTTCGCTGTCTGGCCGTCATGATTGAACTCGCTCCGCCTCGCAGGCGATATGACCAAAAACATATCGCACATGAAAGAGTGTGCGTCTCGCGTGACCAAGTTCTTAGAGACTGATCCGCAGAAGCCCTTCGGGACAGGGATCAAGTATCGCCAATTCGTCTTACTCTACGCCTGTGAGGTTTCCACGGCGCGAGCGAAGGCCATGCCGGAGCGCGACGGGGCGATCATCTGGAAAACCTGATCGATGACCGCGTAATCCATGTAACCAAGACGCGCGATCGGGTGGGCTCGGCATATATCGACCATACCGTCAACAATCAGACGGTCGTCGATGTGGATACCGACCACCCTTCCAAAAGTGACGTAGTTGCCCTGCCCCGGGCGCGTCGACGGCAATTCCAGCGCCTGCAAGAACACACATTCCAGATGGACCGGTGAACACTTGACCCGCGGCGCCTTGACGAGCCGGGAGGGTAGCCATTCCAGGCCCGCGGCGTCGAATTCGTTCGCGCCGCGCGGCAAGGTCGCGGAGGTTCTGTTCATTGCGTCGCGTAACTCGTACGTCGCCATGTTGACGACGAACTCGCCGCTTGCTTCGGCGCCGTGGCAGGAATCTTTTGGCGTGCCGTCGTCGCGCGTGCTCGACGCAAACATCACACACGGCGGATCGGACGCCACCGCATTGAACATGCTGTAGGGAGCAAGGTTCGGCCGGCCTTCCGCGTCAACCGAGGAAATCCAGCCGATCGGCCGTGGCACGATAAGCGCCTTGAACGGGTTGTGCTTGAGTCCGTGATTTCGCTTGTCCGGCTCATAGAACATGACGCCTCAATCCTCGATGACGATTGCACGCACCGGCGAGGCCTCAACACCGATCATTTTCAGCGGCAACGCGATCAGCGTCACCCGCGGCTTGCTCACGGCGCCTAGATTTTTCAGTGCGGGCAGCGTCAAAATGCCGAGCTCATGCAGCTTGCGCGATGTTGAGCTTTTCGGATCGGCACCGGGCGGCTTGCCGCCGTGGTAGAAATCGAAGCCGACGATCGAGACGCCGTTGTCGCGGAACCAGGCGATAACACCGTCGCTGAGATATGGCGCGCTTGCCATCCATTCCGCCGAACCGTCAAATCTGGAGTCGTTGATATCGGTGCGCAGCAGCACCCGGTCGCCGCGTACTACGTGATCACCGATCGATTTCTCCATATCCTCGGCGGTGATGCCCCCCTTGGGGGAGCGATGCCGAACGTCGGCGACGACTGCCGGACCAATGAACAGGCTTAGCGGCAGATCGTGAATGTCGTCGCCGCCCTTGACCATGTGCGAGGGTGCATCAACGTGCGTTCCGGCGTGGAGCCGCATATGCGCGCCGCGCACGATCTGGCCTAGGCCGCCCGGATAGTCTTTGATGACCTCGACTTCGAACTGCATGTCTTTGGTGAAGCCCTCGTAGCTGCGCATCTTGTAGCTGGAAGCATCGAGATCGAGACTGACATCAATGATCTTGCGCTCGTGCAGCGCGCGGTCCGGTCGACCCGCACTTTCGGCTTGTTCGCGCGCGACGGTCCGCTCCAGCGATAACGAGCTATCCAACGCCATGTCGTGCCTCCCATTTCTTCCTGTTGGACAATCCATAGACACGCGGGTTGCTGAATGCAACGATGGGCCCAATTTACCGGGATTTTCAACCATGCGCGTCTTCGCTTTGCTCTGTCTGCTGATCCTGACGGGATCGGCGCACGCCGCATCACCTGCATCTGATACAATCTGGCCGACGCATCCTGTCACCGTGATCGTGCCTTACCCCGCAGGCAGCGCCACAGACATTATCGGGCGCATCGTCGCTCACGGGTTGAGCGAAAACTTGGGCCAGCCAATTGTGATTGAGAACCGACCCGGCGCGGATGCAACCGTCGGCACGCGCGCCGTCGCCAGAGCCAATCCGGACGGATACACGCTCGCGTTCGGTACGCCGAGCGCTTACGTCTCCGCTCCGGCGCTTTATCCCGATCTCGCCTACGATCCCGTGAAGGATTTCGCGCCGGTGTCGCTCGCTGGCCGGACTCCGTACGTGTTCGCGGTCTATCCTGGGCTCGGCGTCAAAAGCGTCCTCGATCTGGTCGCGCTGGCGAAGTCAAAGCCTGGAGAACTCAATTACTCGTCAGTCGGCGAAGGCAGCATTTCGCACGTCGGCATGCTCATCTTCGCCGACAAGATGGGCATCAAGCTCACCCACATTCCCTACAAAAGTACCGCACAATCGATCATCGATGTTGCGGCGGGCATCATTCATGTGCAGCTCGCCTCCATTCCGCCGACCCTTCCGCTCTACCACGCCGGCAAGGTGCAGGTACTGGCGGTCGCCGGCCCGAAGCGCGTTGCATTGATGCCGGATGTACCCACCATGGCTGAGGCGGGCATTCCCGATTATCAGGCGACGTTCTGGCTTGCGATGTTCGCGCCGGCCGGCACACCGCCCGCGATCGTCGCGCGGCTTAATCGCGCGATGGCCGATGTTCTTAAGACTGATGAGATCAAAAATGCGTTCGCCGTGCAGGGCGTCGACCCCGAGTCATCGAGCCCCGAAGAGCTCGGCGCCATGCTGCATCGTGATATCAATTCATTCCGCGATATAATCATCAAGGCTGGTATCAAATCGCAATGAGTGTGGCGCACGCGCTCTCACGCGAAATTCAGTGCGGGGGATGCGCATTCGCCAAGTCGAGCTTCAACAGCTTCGCTGCGTTGCGCCAGAAGATTTTCTCGCGATCTTCGCTGCTGACATTCAGACCTTCCACAAGCTTGATCGCGCGGGGCTTCAGCGAGGTCAGCGGCGGCGCGTCGCTGCCGTAGAGCACATGGTCGGGCCCGACCGTGTCAACCACGAGCTGTGCGGCCGGCGGATGGTAGGTGACGGTGTCGAAATACATTCGTTTGAGATAATGGCCGGGCTCGTGCTTGATCTTGATCGGCGTATAGGGACCGAGGAAGTAGCACTCGTCCTGGAGCTCATAGGCGTAGTTCAAACGTCCGATGACCTCGCAGATTCCGCCGCCGCCGTGCGAGCTGACGATCGTGGCGCGCGGAAAATCTTCCAGAATGCCGCGCACGATCAGCCGCGACAGCGCAAGGCAAAGGTCGGCAGGCCGCCCGACACTTGACGCCAGCCGGTATTCTTTGACTCGCTCTTCGCCGAAACCCACGTGCGGCGGATGAATGAAAACGGGCACGCCCAGATCCTCCACGAGTTCCCAGAACGGCCGGGCTTCGTCGTCGTCCGGATAGTGCCCTTTGTGGCTTGAATGGATCAGAATGCCTTTCAGGCCAAGCTCGCGGATCGCACGCTCCGTCTCCTTGACAAAGGCCTGACCGCCGCACGGAAGCATCGTGGCGAAGCCATAAAACGTTCCCTTATGCTGGTCCTGAATCTCGGCCGCGTAGTCGGACCAGCGTTGGATGGCTTTGAGCTCTTCGGATGGCTCCTTGCCGCGCATGTAATGCGCCGCATTGCTGAAGACGGTGACGTCGATGCCGCAGCGGTGATGGGCGTCCAGCACATTCTCGATCGTCATGGGACAGCGCCCCGCCCAAGTCGGTCCGCTCTTGCCGTCCCACGCCAGCGCGTCGGCCGCGGCCTCTTCGGGCGGATAAACGTGCGTGTGCCATTCGATGATCATGTCTGCTCCGGAATGGAAGAAGTGTGATGATTACTGCGGCTCCATGCCGGAGTCCTTGACGATGCGAGCCGAAGCCGCGCGATCCTCTTTGAGGAAACGGCCGAATTCCTCCGGCGTGTCGAACACCGGCTCGAGCGCAACGTCAATCATCCGCTTCTGCCTGAATTCCAGATCGTTGCCGATCGCCGCGAATTCATCGCGCAACTTATGGATGATCGGTTGTGGCGTTCCGGCAGGCGCCACGATACCGAAGTACAGCCGCGTGAGATTGTCGCCATAGCCGAGTTCGGTCAGCGTCGGAACGTCAGGCAACAGCGGCGAGCGCTGTTTGCTGTCGACGGCAAGGGCAGTCACCGAGCCGTTGCGTATGAAGGGCAGCCAATTGGCGAGGCCGAAAAAGGCGACCGGCGTTGATCCGCCCATCACATTGTTGACCGCCTCAGCGCCACCCCGGAACGGCACCTTGACGATGTCGGCGCCGGTCGCTTTTGCCCATTTGTCCATGAATGCGATCAGCGGGATCGAGGCCGCGGTGTAGCTGAGCGTGCCGGGTTTCGCCTTCGACAACGCAGCCAACTCGGCGAGCGAGTGCACCTTCAAGGCGGCATTCGCGACCATGACCTGGGTCGTGAAGAACGGATTGGTGACGGGCGCAAAATCCTTGTCCGGATCGTAGGGGATTTGTTTGAAGAGGAACTGGTTATAGGCCAGCGTTTCGGCGGGAAGGATGCAGATCGTGTAGCCGTCGTGCGCCGCCTCCGCGCAGGCCCGGCCGCCGACATTCATGGCGCCGCCGGGGCGGTTCTCCACGACGATCGGCTGGCCCAGGCGCTTGCGCACCTCTTCACCCAGCACGCGCATGAAGACATCGCTGGTGCCGCCCGCGCTGGTTGCCGTCAGTGCGCGGATTGGGCGGGTCGGATAGTCTTCGGCGAGCGCCGGAGGCGTGAAGCCGATTCCGGTCACGGCAAGCCATGCGCAGAGCAAGCCGAAACGGCGCGATAGACGACGATGCATTTTGCCCTGTCCTATTCGGCTGTCGCGCCGGAGGCCTTCACCACCTTGGCCCACTTCTCCGTTTCTTCGGCGATGAGTTTGCCGAAGTCTTCAGGCGTGCCGGGAATCAAACTGCCCCCCAACTCGGCCAGCTTCGCCTGCATCGCCGGATCGGCAAGCGCCGCGTTCACCTGTTTGTTCAGCTTGTCGATGATCTCGCGCGGCGTTCCGTGCGGCACCGCCATGCCGAACCACGCGCTCGCCTCGTAGCCGGGAACCGTCTCGGCGACGGTCGGCAGGTCCGGCAGCGCCTTGTCGCGGTTCGCCGTCGTCACCGCCAGCGCACGCAGCCGGCCGGCGCGAATGTGCCCGATCGATGACGGCAGATTATCGAACATCACCTGCACCTGCCCGCCCAGGAGATCGGTCAATGCCGGCGCCGAGCCGCGATAGGGCACGTGCACGAGATCGACGTGAGCCATCATCTTGAACAGCTCGCCCGACAGGTGCACCGACGTGCCAACGCCCGAGGAAGCCAGATTGACCTTGCCGGGATTTGCCTTGGCATAGGCGATGAACTCGGCGACTGTTTTGGCCGGGACACTCGGGTTCACCTCCATCACATTGGGTACGCGGATGAAGCCGGCGACCGGCGCCATGTCGCGGATGAAATTAAACGACAGATTTTTGTAAAGGGTCGCGTTGATGGTGTTGGCAGGGTTGACGAGAAATACCGTGTAGCCGTCGGGTGGCGACTTGACGGCCATTTCGGTCGCGAGATTATTGCCGGCGCCTGGCTTGTTTTCGACGAGAAATTGCTGATGCAGATGCTCGGACAGGTACTGGCCGATCAGCCGCGCGCAAATGTCCGTCGAGCCGCCAGGCGGATAGCCGACCAGCCAGCGCACGCTGTGACTAGGATAGTCATCGGCCGCGCGCGCGCCTCCCGCCAGCGTCAAAGCCAAACCTGCGAACGCCAGAATCGTCCAGGCGGACACAAGCGTCCGCCGATCGAGACATCGCATCGTTTCCTCCCATCGTGATGTTCTTTTTAGTACCGATGCAGTCAGCCTACGCGGCAATCACGATGCCGCACAAGAGTGCGGCGGGTTTGCGAACCGCCCGCGGCGGCGCTTTCCCCGCCTTGCCGGACGCGACCGAGGTCGCTAACTTCACGACCTTTCCCGGACCGAGGACCGACCCATGATCGACTTTTATGCGTTGACCAGCCCGAACGTGCAAAAAATCTACATCATGCTCGAGGAAACGAAGCTGCCCTATAAGGAGCACTTCGTCGATGTGTGGAAAGGCGACCAGTACAATGCAGACTTCCTGAAAATCAATCCGAACGCAAAAATTCCGGCGATCGTCGACCACGAAGGTCCCGGCGGCAAACCCTATACCGTGTTCGAATCCGGCGCGATCCTGATGTACCTCGCCGAAAAATCCGGAAAATTCCTGCCCAAGGATATGGCGAAGAAATATGACGCGCTGCAATGGCTGTTTCTGCAAGTCGCGGGCGTCGGGCCGATGTTCGGCCAATTCACGCACTTCAAGATGTTTGCGCCGAAGGAAAAAGATAATTCATATTCGATGACGCGCTATCAGTCCGAGGTCAAGCGGCTCTACGAGGTGCTGGAAAAGCGCCTTGCCAAGACGCCTTATCTCGGCGGCGACGAATACACCATCGCCGACATCGCCACCTTCCCATGGACGCGCAATCACGACATCCAGGGCGTCAAATGGGAGGATAATCCGAACCTTGCGCGCTGGTTCAATGCCATCAACGAGCGGCCCGCGGTCAAGGCGGCGCTCGCCAAGGTCGGCGCCATCAAATCAATCCGCGAAACGGCGTCCGAGGAGCAGAAAGACCGCTTCTTCAACCGCGGCCGCTACGCCCGGGCGTAACGCTCTCTATCCCCCCTGCGAACGCGAGGGGGACAGCTACATCCGGCGAAATCGGCCGCTCAACCGCCAAGGGGTCAAGGGGAAAGCTGATAAAGCTTTCGGAATTGGGGGCACCAAGAAGTGCCAACGGCAAAAATCATGGGGGTGCGAGCTTCTCCACGTCCGGCAGCTTCCAGACCTTGTCAAAGAACTGCTTCTTTGGGCCGTAGAAGCGGGCCATCAATTCGAACCGGCGCGCCGGATCGGTTGGCACCCAGTTCGACTCCTTTCCAGCCGGAGCCTTGGGCCCGAAGTAGATATCAATCGAACCATCTGGGTTCCTTTGCAATTCGGGAATCTGCGACGAGCGGCTGGCGCGTGACATGTTCTTAATCAGCGCGTGCGTTTCGCGGTCGTAGGCGGTGACGGACCAATATTGCTCGACCGGCACATTCGGTGGCACGGCGAGGCGATAGTTCTGGCCGCCGTCGAAGGAATTGCCGTTACTGTCGTGGATCGAGATCGCGTAGAACTGGCCGGCACCCAGCCGCTTGATGCCAATGAAGGCATAGCTGTAGGCGAGCCCGCGGCTGTCAGTTGGATAGGTGCTAGGATCAATGAACCCGTTCTGCATCGCTTTGATGAGATCCAGCGGTGCCGGATAGGTCCATCGGCTCGCTGGCGAAAAGAACGGTGGCAGCCCGGCGTCGTATTTTGCCCCAAGCCAAGTATGAGCTTCCCGGGCGGCTGATGCGAGCACGGCCTTCGTGGCGTCATCGGGCTGATACGGCTTGCCTTTTTCGATACCTAGCGATTTGAGCGGATCGATCATCGCCTTATCGCGCGTGAGCCACGGTTCGTTCTGCACAATCCGGTTCAGATGATCAAAGAAACTCGCGTCGTAACGGATGGTGGAATCGAAATCGATGTCTTTCACATCAGTGAAAACGGTCGGAGGCGGATTTTTCGCCTGTGCCAGCGGATAGACTTTCATCCTCTTGCCGTACGCGATAGAAGCCTGAACGTCGGCATCGCCGTGGCTCTTGAGATTGGCTCGGAACAACATGTAGCCGCCGAACGTGTCGGATTGCAGCGCAATGTAGTCTTTGGGTGGCTCGCCTCTATATCCGGGCGGCAGGATTAGATATCTGCCGCCAGCACCTTTGTCGTACCCAAGAAGACCTGCATCTTCGAGCGGCACCTGCCATGCGGTGACGATATTGCCGTTGAATGATCCACTCTTGTCACCGGGCGGCAAATCGAGAACGACCGGCCCATCTTGGGTGTTGAAGAACACCATAAAGTAGAGTGCGTCGGGATTAGGTGTGAGCGTCTGATTGTGCCAATCAAGCGGGCGCCCCCAATAAATGACCTGGCCGACCCTTCCGGGGGTCTTGATCAGCATCTCCTGAAGCATCAGATCGTAATTCACCGCGGGCATGCCCCAGATCACGGCTTCGACCGCGCGGCGTTCGGTGGTGCGCTTTTCGAGATCATTGGTTGAGGACGTTTGCGCCAGAGCCGATGCAGTTGCGAAGATGAGGGCGACAGCGCCGAAAGTTGCATTTTTCAAGATCATTTTTACCGCTCCGACCATCAGCCAATCTTCACCGCTGCCGGCGGCTTCCACGAACCGTTGAGGATTTCGTCCTTGGGCCAGTAGGCGCGGATATACAGCGAGAACTCGTCAGTAGGGGTTGGCACCCAGTTCGATTCCTTGTCGGCACCTGGTGATTTGTTCTGAAAATAAAGCGTGAGCGAGCCGTCGGAATTTTGCTTCATCGACTTACTCTTGGTGCCTAGCGAGAAGCGATTGAGCTTGTTTGGCTCGAATAGGTGTTCCTTATTGTAAACAGTGAGTGACCAGAAGCCGTCGACTGGCGGCGTCTGGCCAGCGACGAAGGTGACGGTGTAGTGGTGAGCGCCGGTCAATCGCTGCTCATCTTTGTCGAAATCGGTGTAAATGTACTTCGTCTCATTGGGCGCGTTATCAAACATATTCGACCTGGCCGTTGCAGTGCGCGACAGATAGTCGGTTCCCCAGCGCGCGTTGTTGGGCGGCGAGTTCCAGCCGTTGCCGACCGGGCGACCATTGTTGTGGAAATCGAACAAAGGCTTGATCAGTTCGCTTTCGGCGGCCACCGCCGTCTCGGTCAGCGTCGCCTTGATCTTCGGATCCTTCTCCGCTGCGTCGAGTATCGCCTTGAACTGCCCGTACATTGCCTCCTCACCCGGCAGCGGAGGAACCGACTGCAACACTTCGGGAAGCTGATCAAAGAACTTTTCGGGAATGACCCATTTGGTCTCGCCCTTGCCACCGGGGGGCGCCGGAAACGACGGCACCTTGTTCCAGTCTTTGGTTTTCATCCGCCCGTCGAACTCGGTGAGCGGATAGACCATGATCTGTTTCAGCACGCTCTGGATGGCCGCCTTGTCCTCCGCTGTATCGTCCTGAAAAACGCGCGGAAACACGGCGGCGAGATCGGTCGAGGACTTGCCGACGGCGGCGATTCCCGCCGGCGGTGTGCCATTCCAGTTCGGCCCGACAAGAAGATAAAAGCCGGGTTTGGTGTCATATTGCTTGCCGATCGAGAAGAAGGTGTCGGTCCGATGATCCACCATCTGATAGGTATAAAAACGGCCGCCGAAATCCGGCACCTGAACGACCACGGGCTGCTTGTCCAGTGCCATGAAGCCGCCCCCATAGACAGTGTCCTGGTTGGGGCACGTGACGAAGCGTTCGTCTGCGGCGATATAATCGGTCAGCATGCTGACATAGCCGGTTGGCGCGATGGGCAGCACGCCGCCGAGACGTCCCGGCTCGGGCGCCTTCGCGAACGTGGCGCGACGGTTGATCTGATTCACTAACGGCCAGCCCCAGAGATAGGCGCTGCGCGCCACCATGGCGACGAAGTTTCTCGGCATGATGGTTCCCGGAGGTGTTCCGGATACGTCCGCAGGCGATGTGGGTGCGGATATTTGCTGTGCGCGGGTGGTCTCGCCGACAGCGGCTGCTGAAAGCAGCGCTCCGCCTGTCACCATCACTTCCCGGCGCGTAGCTCTCATTGGACGCTCTCTCATTAAATGCGCTCAACTCACGACGTAACAATGCTCGCGTGAAGTCCCACGTGGCCGAAAGGATAGTCGCCGACCAAGCCGCCGGAAGCCAGTTGCGCTCATTCACGCTTGCGTGTCCGCCGCCCTGACCAATCAGGCGTTCAGCTTTTCGATCATTGAGCGCATGAAGCGCACGGCGGCGGGACCTTTCAGCGCGCTGGCCCAGAGGTCCTTCGCCATCTTCTCGTGCAGCGCCAGCGCCTCGGGCGCCGAAGTGATCATGGCGACGCCGACGCGAATGTTGGGTTCTTCGCCGAGGCGAAACGGACTGAGCGCCAGGATCTGCCGGTCGGGCTGCCGAAAAATCTGAAAGCTGGTGTGCGGCAGCGTATCGAGCACGATGCCGATCTGGATGCCGATCGGCTCGTTCTCCATCAGCGCGGTAAAGTGCTCCGCTTCGGCGCGCGCCAACGCCCGCCGTTCTCGCCGCACTTTCTCGGGCAGATCGGGGCGGCCGACGAAACCGTTGCGCAAAAAGCGCTCCATTTCCAGCGCGGCGATGAGATTGACGATCGCGGGCTGACGCCGGCGATAAGTCTCTTTGCGCTGCCGCAGCACTCCCATCAGTTCGTCGATCTGCGCCAGCGCGCGTTCTTTGGTGCCGATTCCCTCGGGCACCGATTCGCGCAGGACATCGCCGAGCGCCCGATCGAAGGCGTCGGACGCGAGCACATAGGAGATCGGCCCGGCCAGCACGATGATATGCTCGGCGGTCTCCTCGATCTGCCGCATGCGCTCGAAATAGCTCACGGCAGAAGCCACGTATTCGACGCCGACGCCCAGCAATGTCGGCACCGACACCTGCAGCAGCTCGGCGAGATTCTCCAGCGTCTCGATCTTCGCCACCTCGCCTTTTTCGAAACGGTAAAGCGCGGTGCGCGAAATGCCGAGGCGGTTGGCAATTTCCTCGGCGGACAGTCCGGACCCGAGGCGGAATGCCTTCAGACGATTGCCGATATCGTCAAAGCGCAGCGGCATAGGACTTGACCCGGCCCGACGCGGAGTTTCGCGATGCGTCAGCGATCTTCGCCAGTATCTCCGCCGGCGATACCGGCGTCTGCGCCAGCCGTACGCCGAACGGCGATAGTGCGTCCTCGATTGCCGAAATAATGGCGGCGGCAGTCGGCAGCGTGCCGGCCTCGCCGACACCCTTGATGCCGAGCGGATTGAGCGGCGTCGGATTCTCCTGATGGACGAGCGTGATCATCGGGAGTTCAGTCGCGGTGACGAGGAGATAATCGGCCAATGTGGTGGTCAGTGGCTGCGCGTCAGCATCGAACTCCATGCGCTCGAACAGGGTATTGCCGATGCCGTGGGCGGCGCCGCCGAGGATCTGGCCTTCGACGATCTGTGGATGAATGACGCGGCCGCAATCGTGCGCGATGACCAGATTGCGCAGCACGACAGATCCGGTCTCAGCGTCGACTTCGACTTCGGCGACCGCCGTGCCATTGGCGTACGACATGGCGTCGATGACGACGTGTTCGGTCGCTTCCATACCGACGGCGCCGCCGGGCAAATAAAAGCCGGGGGTTCCCATGGTCGCGCGCGCGATCTCGGCAAATGTCACTTTGAGCGCGGCCGCACCTTTGACGCGGATTTCCGCTCCCTCGATATCGAGGTCGGACGGTGCGGCTTCCAGCAAATGACTCGCGACAGTCAGCGCCTGCTCGCGCACCTTGAATGCTGCGCGATGTGCGGAGGAGCCGGCCAGCACCGCCTGGCGCGAGTTGAAACCGCCGAGGCCGAGCGAAGTCGCCGCGCTGTCGCCGGTGGTGACGGTGATCTGCGCCATGTCGCCGCCAAGCGCCTCGGCCACGATCTGGGCCAGCATGGTCTTGGTGCTCTGCCCCATATGGACGGCGCCCGAGTAGACGTGGATTTTCCCCGACGGGGCGATGCGGACCGTGACCGGCTCGAAGGGGCCGCGGCCGGTGCCCTCGACGAAATTGGCGAGCCCGATGCCGAGATAGCGGCCGTCCTTTCGAGCGCTCCGTTGCCGCGCCAAAAAATCGTCCCAACCGGCGCGGCCAAGCGCCGCCTGCTGACATGCCGGATAATCGCCGCTGTCGAGTACGACCTGCATGCCGCCTCTGGTCGCCAGCGGCGTCTTGCGCGGCATTGTCTCGGCCGCAACGAGATTGCGCCGGCGCACTTCGGCGCGATCGAGCGAAAGCTCGCGCGCGACGCGGTCGAGCAGCCGCTCGATCGCGAATACGCCTTGCGGCTGGCCGGCGCCGCGCACCGGCGTGACCGGGACTTTGTTGGTCAGCGCGAGTTTGATGTCCAGCCGATAGGCCGGAATCTCGTAAGCGAGCGGCAACGCCGCAGCCGAGCCGTATGGGACATTGACCCCGCGTGCCGTATAGGCGCCGTGTTCGTGGATGAGCGTGCCGCGCACACCGCGGATGCGCGCATCGGCGTCGACGGCAATTTCGACGTCCCAGTATTGATCGCGCTCCTGCGTGGTTGAGACGAAATGCTCGCGGCGATCCTCGATCCACTTCACCGGACGCCCAAGCAGGATGGCGGCGAGCGCGGCGACGATCTCCTCCTGATAAAAAACGAGCTTCGGACCAAAGCCGCCGCCAACGTCAGGCGCAACAACGCGCACTTCATTCTCGTCGCGGCCGAGGAGCTCGCACAGAAGCCGCATCGCGACGTGCGGCGTCTGCGTCGAGCTATAGAGCGTGAGCCGGTCTTCGACGCGATCGTGCGCGGCGACGACGCCGCGGCATTCGATGGAGTGGCTGCCGCCGCGATGCTGCCAGAGCGACTCGCGAAACACGTGCGCGGCGCCGGAGAAAGCCGCCTCGACATTGCCGTAGGCCATATCGAATTCGGCGACCAGATTGTGCGAAGCATTGTGATGGACTTTTGCCGCGCCGCGTTCGAGCGCTGCGCGGCAGTCTGAAACCGCCGGCAACGGCTCATAGTCGATATTCAGGAGCGCGGCCGCATCCTCGGCCGCGTAGCGATCATCCGTTATGACGACCGCGACCGGCTCGCCGACATGCACGACCTCATCGATGGCAAGCACCGGGCGATCGACTTGCTGGCGAAAACTCGGCGACGGCAGCGCGACGCGCAAGCGATCGGCTTTCAGGTGCGGCTTGAGATCGGCATAAGTGAAGACGGCGTGTACACCCGGCAATGCCCGGACGCTTGCGGTATCGATGCCACGAACCAGCGCATGGGCGTGCGGGCTGCGGACGAACGCCGCCTGCAACATTCCGGGCAGGTGGATATCGTCGACGAACCGGCCTGCGCCGCGAAGGAGATCCGGGTCTTCGAGGCGCCGAACGTTCTTGCCGAACGTCTTTGCGCTCAAGGCGCGCGCCCTAGCGCCTTGAGCCGCTTCGCGGCGTCGAGCGCGGCGATGACGATGTTCTGGTAGCCGGTACAGCGGCACAGATTGCCGGAAATGCCGATCCGCACTTCCTCTTCGGTCGGGTCCGGATTGTCGCGCAGAAGCTCCATGAGCGTGGTCAAAATTCCCGGCGTGCAGAAGCCGCACTGCAGGCCATGATTGTCGCGGAAAGCCTCCTGCAGCGGGTGCAATTGCTCGTTATTCGGAGCGATCCCTTCAATGGTCAGGATCTCATGTCCATCGGCCTGCACCGCGAGCATGAGGCAGGAGCGCGCCGAACGGCCGTCGAGCAGGATGGTGCAGGCGCCGCACACGCCGTGCTCGCAGCCGAGATGAGTGCCGGTGAGGCCGAGCTGATGACGGATGAAATCAGCGAGCGTGACGCGTACCGGAACGGTCTCTTCATAGCGCGTGCCGTTTACGGTGACGGCGATCTTTCGCGTATCACTCACGATCGGGTCCTTTCGGCAATGCGCTCGTGCGCCTTGATCAGCGCGCGGCGCGGCAGCACCGTCGCCAGTTGCTGGCGATACGACGAAGGCGCGTGAATATCGTCAACCGCGTCGAGCTTGCGCAGCGTCTCGCAAATCTCGCGCAGGCTTTTTTCCTCGATCGTCTGGCCGATCAGCGCACGCTCGACCTCGGTGGCTCGCACCGGCGCTGGGCCCATGCCGCCGAGCGTGACCGAGGCGCGGGTCACCTTGCCGTTTTTGTCCTCCTCGATGAGGACGGCAGCCGAAACAATGGCGAAATCGCCGTGGCGGCGCGAAAATTCGACGAAAGCATAGCCATGACCGGCCGGCCAGCACGGAAAACTCGCGCCGGTGAGAAGCTCGTCGAGTTCAAGCGCCGGCGTCATGTAGGCGACAGGAAAAGCCGAAAAATCGATGCTGCGCTCGCCGTTGCGGCCAGCCACCGATACTTTGGCGTCAAGCGCCGCGGCGCAGGAGACAAGCTCGGCAGACGGATCGAGATGGCAAAGCGAGCCGCCGAGCGTGCCGCGGTTGCGCGTCTGGCGATGCCCGACCTGTCGGATCGCCTCGTGCATGAGCGGACAGCTTTTTTGCACGACATCGGAGAATTCGATGTCGCGCTGGCGCGTCATGGCGCCGATCTCGATCGCACCATTGTTCTCTCGGATATAGTTCAGCCCGTCGACTCGATTGAGATCGATGATGTGGTCCGGCAGAACGTAACGCATGTTCAGCATCGGCATGAGCGACTGTCCGCCGGCGAGCAACTTGGCGTTGTCGAGGCTGCCGAGAAGACCGACGACATCGGCGGGCGTGCGCGGGTCGTGATAGGAAAAGGGCGGCGGTTTCATTCAGGCTCGTACTGGCTCGTGTTTATGGTCGCGTACTTTGACTCTGTGCCAAAAACGGTGCATCAGTTTCAAAAACATACGTCAATCCCAAAGTTGAAACTAGCCAAATGAAACCTGCGGCGTTTCGGTATCACGCGCCGAAATCCATCGAAGAAGCCATTGCGGTGCTCGCCGAAGTGGCTCCACAGGATGGCCGTGTCCTCGCCGGCGGTCAGAGCCTGGTGCCGACCATGGCGTTCCGGCTCGCCAAACCCGCACACCTCGTCGACATCAACGGCGTGGACGCGCTCAAACGTCTCGCGGTCGCAGACGGCAAGCTTTCGATCGGCGCGTGCGTGCGCCACGCCGCATTCCATAGCCCGGTCTGCGAAGGACCTCTTGGCAAGCTTCTCGCCGACGTGGTCCGTCATATCGCCCATTATCCGATCCGTACTCGCGGGACGTTCTGCGGCAGCCTTGCCCATGCCGACCCATCCTCCGAGTGGTGCCTGCTGATGACGGCACTCGACGGCGAGATGGTGGCGAGAAGTGCGCGCGGCACCCGGACCATCGCGGCGCGCGATTTCTTCAAGGGCATCATGACCACGGCGTTGCGCGACGACGAGTTGCTTGTCGAAGCCCGCTTGCCGATGCTGTCGGCCGGCACGCATTGCGGTTTTTATGAGTTCAACCGCCGCGCCGGTGATTTCGCCATGGCGGCGGCGCTTGCGACCTATCGCGTCGAAGATGGCAAGATCATCGCGCCGCGTGTCGCAGTCGGTGGCGTGGAACCGAACCCGCGCCGCATCGCCGAAGCTGAAAAAGCGCTCGAAGGCGCGGCGCCTGGCGACAAGGCGTTTCGCGCCGCGGCCGAAGCGGCGACGGCCGCAGTGGATCCCATGGAGGACATCACGACGAGCGCGGAATTCCGCCGCGATCTCGTTCTGGCCGTGACCCGCCGGGCTCTCGAACGCGCGGCGAAGTTTTGATGGCGCAGCTTTCCCGATGACCGTCGCTCAGGCAAAAAAGCCGTGGATCGGCCAATCGGTCTTGCGGCTCGAAGACCCGCCGCTCGTTGTCGGCCGAGGCGAGTTTGCCGGCGACATCAATTTTCCGCATCAGCTTCACATGCGGGTTGTCCGTTCCGCCCACGCCCACGGCCGCATCGTTTCGGTCGACGCGAGCGCGGCGCTTGCCCTGCCCGGCGTCTACGCGGTGTGGACGGCGGCCGACATTGCCGAGGTGCCGCCGATTGATTTTCGCGAGGGCAGCATTCCGTCGCTCGATCCCTATCGCCAGCCGGTGCTGGCCAAGGGCATCGTGCGTTATGTCGGCGACCCCATTGCCGCCGTTTTCGCCGAGGACCCCTACACCGCCGAGGATGCCGCCGATCTGGTCGTAGTCGAGATTGAGGAATTGCCGCCGCTGCTCGACTCGGAAGCGGCGCCCGTCGAGTATTCGCCCGGCCATTCGAGCGAGGCGACGATCATCCGCCAGGGCTATGGCGATGTCGATGTGGTGTTTCGCTCGGCCGCGCATGTGGTCGAAATCGAAGTCGCGATCGGCCGGCATTCCGGCGTGCCGCTGGAGACGCGCGGCGCCATTGGCCGTTACGATGCGTCGCGCGGCATTCTCGAAATGCACGGCGCCGCCAAGGTGCCGCACCGTAATCAAGAGCTCTTGTCGCGAATGCTCGGCATTCCACCGAGCGCCATTCACGTCCACGAATCTCATGTCGGCGGCGGCTTCGGCATCCGCGGCGAACTCTACCCCGAGGACGTGCTGGTTTGCGTCGCTGCCAAAAAATTCAACCGGCCGGTCAAATGGATCGAGGACCGCCGCGAACACCTGATCGCAGCCAATCACTCGCGCCAGCAATTGCACAAGATCCGCGCCGCCGTTGACGACGCAGGTGTGATCCTGGCCATCGACGATCTCTATTACCATGACCAGGGCGCTTATGTGCGCACGCACGCGACGCGCGTCGTGCACATGACCGCGGGCATTTTGCCCGGCCCGTATCGCGTGCCCGCGTACCGCTCGGTCGGCCATTTTCGCCTGACCAACAAGACGCCGGCCGCGACCTATCGGGCGCCGGGCCGCTACGAGACGACTTTCGTGCGCGAGCGCCTGGTCGACGCCATCGCGCATCAACTCGGCATCGATCCGATCGAGATCCGCCGGCGCAACGCCATCGGTCCCGAAGAGATGCCCTACCCGCGTCCGCTTCAGGCGCTCGGCGAGGAAATTCATTATGACACCGGCGACTATGTCGGGCTGATGGACAAGCTGTTCGCCAAGATCGGATGGGACAAGCTCAACGCCGATGTGAAGAAGCGAAAGGACGCCGGCGAGGTCGTCGGCATCGGCTTTGCCATGTTCGTCGAAAAGAGCGGACTCGGCCCGACCGACGGCGTGAAAATTTCCATCGACACGTCTGGCCGTGTGGAAGTCCTCACCGGGGGCGCATCGCTCGGCCAAGGCTTTGAAACCGTGATGGCCCAGGTCGCCGCCGATGCGCTTGGCGTCGATTACAAGCGCTGCCGCGTAATCCATGGCCAGACCGATCTCATCGCTTATGGCATCGGGGCGCACGCCTCGCGGGCCACGGTGATGACCGCGTCGGCGACGCACATCGCGGCGATGAATGTGCGCGCCAAGGCGCTCGAAATGGCCGCCGAACTCCTGCAGGCCACACCGGACACGCTCGACATTGTCGACGGCGAGGTGGTGCGGCGCGATACCAGCGGCGGACCTTCGATCAGCCTCGGCAAGCTGGCCCAGCATCTCGCTCCCGGCGCGAAGACACTGGGCAACCGTGAGCCCGGCCTTTCCGCCGAAGGCTGGTTCAAGGTCGAACATCAGGTCTATCCGTACGGCAGCCATGTCGCCGTAGTGAACGTCGACCGCGAAACCGGCGGCGTCGACGTGGAGCGCTACTTCATCGCCTACGACATCGGTCGCGCCATCAATCCGGCGCTGGTCCATGGCCAGATCATCGGTGGTTTCGCGCAGGGCCTCGGCGGCGCGCTGTTCGAGGAATTCACGTTCAGCGAACGCGGCGATCCACTGGCCGTCACCTTCGCCGATTACGTCATGCCGGCCATCCACGAGACGCCGGCGCCGGACGTTTTGTTGCGCGAGGACTACACCACGCCGCTCAATCCGCTCGGCATCAAGGGCGCCGGCGAAAGCGGCATTACCGGCGTCGGCGCCGCGATCGCGTCGGCCATCGACGACGCCATCGGCATTCCCGGCGCGGTGACGCAGCTTCCGGTGACGCCGCAACGGCTGAAGCAACTTTTGGCAAAGCGCCGCAACGGCAAATCCGCATAGGGTCGCGTCGAGGTCACTTCCGCACGTCCGGCGAGCCTTCGCAACACATCATGAGCGCTGCAACTTGAGTCAAATCCTGAACTGTTTATCCTGAAGTCGCTGCCGGGTCTGCGCGGAGGCACGCGAGATGGCGATCTACGACGCCTTCGTCTCTTACAGCCATGCCAAAGACAAGCCGATTGCCGCGGCCCTGCAGTCGGTCGTGCAGACCCTCGGCAAGCCTTGGTACAAGCGCCGCGCACTTCGGGTTTTTCGTGACGACACCAGTCTCTCGGCCACGCCGCATCTCTGGCCGACGATCGAAACCGCGCTCAATGAATCGCGCTTTCTGATCCTGCTTGCCTCCGCCGAATCTGCACGCTCGCCCTGGGTCGCCAAAGAGGTCACGCACTGGCTCGAACATAAGGCCATCGACACGCTGTTGATTGCGGTGACTGACGGCGAACTGTCCTGGCAGTCCGCTGGCGACGACTTTGATTGGTCGGAAGTCACGCCACTGCCCGCGATACTCAAGGGACGGTTCAAAACCGAGCCGAAGTGGGTCGATGTCCGTGCCTACCGGGATGGCGCGCCCAATCGCGATCGCAAATTTACCGAGCTCGGCGCCGACTTCGCGGCGGCGATCCGCGGCATTCCGAAGGAGGACTTGCTGTCGGAGGAGGTGCGGCAACAGCGCCGCGCGCTGACGCTGGCCTGGTCCGCGGTCGGCCTCCTCATGCTGCTGGGCGGAGCCGCGGCATGGCAGTGGCGAGCGGCGGTACAAGAAACCATTGTGGCTCAGCAGCAGCGCGATCGGGCGACCGCGGCTGAGCACACCGCCACCGAACAGAAACAGATTGCCGAGCAACAGCGCGATCGGGCGACCGCGGCTGAGCACACCGCCACCGAACAGAAACAGATTGCCGAGCAACAGCGCGATCGCGCCGAGCGGACCTTGAACGCAGCGACCGGCACGGCCAATGGGCTCGTCTCCGACTTGGCGGTTAAATTCCGCGAAGTCAAAGGCATTCCCCTCGATGTGGTTCAGGGCATTCTCGATCGCGGCAAGGGACTGCTCGAGGATCTCGTGTCCTTCAACGAGACCACGCCGGCCGTTCAACTGATCCGCGCCACGGCTTGGACCGAACTCGGCTTTACACTCGCCCAGCAGGGCAGCGCGCAAGGCGGCAAGCTCGCCACCGAAGGCTACCAAATCGCCACGAAACTTCGCAAAGACAATCCAAACTTGGCGGGTGTCGACTACGCGATGGGGCGCGCCGCCGAAGTCATGGCTCAATTGAACGAGCGTGAAAATCCCAAGGCCGCGTACGATTACGATAACGAAGCAAACACGGTACTGGGCAAGTGCGTGCAGGAGAACCCCAAGGACCTGCAATGCCTGCAGCATCTGTTCACGGTGATCGGGCGGATCGGCAATATTCTCTACGACAACAAACAATATAGCGACGCCCTCGGGGTCTATCAGAAGAGCCTCGAACTGGCACAGACCTACGCCAAAATGGTCCCGCCGGGTCCGGAAGTCGGCCTGCATATCGGCGGCCGTTACAATCACATCGGGCGAGTCTATTTCCAGACGAAAGACTTGGCGGATGCGCTGCAGGCTTTCAGGCTGGCGCAGTCCGCCATGGAGCCGTGGGCACGCGACCCCAAAGCGTCTTCGACATTCCTTTTTGAGCTCGCGAGCACCTACAACAACATCGGTAATGTGCTGGCGCTTCTGGCAGGCTCGGATCGGGAAAAGCTGCGCGAAGCGATCGCCTATACCGAACGCGCGGCCGCCGGGACGGAAGCATTGGCGGCGAGCGACCCCGCCAACCTGTTCTATTGGAGCAATCTTGCGGCGGACTACGACAATCTCGAATTTCTCAACGGACTCGTCGGAAATCGCAGCGCGCAGGAGGTCTACGCGCGCAAACGCCAGGACGCTATGGCCAGAGCGAAGATGGGTGCTCCCGGACCTGTCGCACAAACACCTGCGCCGCACCCATAGAGCAGCGCTCGGCTTTCGGCGCGAATAAATTCGGCGTAGATCAATCCGCCTTGGCGCCCGAGAACTTGATGACCTTGGCCCACTTCTCGGTCTCATCGGCGATGAACTTGCTGAATTCGCCGGGCGTCATCGGCATCGGATCCCCGCCCAGATCGATGAGCCGCGCCTTGATCTGTGGATCGGCGAGGCCGGCATTGATCGTGCTGTTGAGCTTGTCGATGATCTCCTTCGGCGTTTTTGCCGGCGCCCCGATCCCGTCCCAAGCCGCCGCTTCGTATCCGGGGACAAGTTCGGCTACGGCCGGAACATTGGGCAAGACTTCGCGGCGCGTCTTACTCAACACCGCCAACGCCAGCAGTTTGCCGGATCTGATGAATCCCATCGCAGACGGCAACGTGATGATGAACGCCTGCACTTGCCCGGCAAGCAGATCGGCATACGCGGGTGCCGGTCCGCGGTAGGGTACTTCGACGATGTTGATGCCGGTCATCATCTTCAACAAATCGGCCGCGACGTGCATGGGGGTGCCGGTGCCGGGCGTCGCCAGGTTGATCTTGCCCGGATTGGCTTTGGCGTAGGACATGAACTCGGCGAACGTCTTTGCCGGAAAAGAAGGATTGACCAGCAATACCAGCGGCACGCGAAGCAGGCCGGCGACCGGCGCTATATCGCGGATGAAATTGAAATTCAGCTTCGTGTAAAGCGCAGCGTTTATTGGATTGGCCGAAGCGCAGGTCAGAAGCGTGTAGCCGTCCGGCGCTGCAACGGCGACGGCTTCGGTCGCGATATTGCCGCTCGCGCCGTTGCGGTTCTCCACGATGAAGGGCTGCCCCAGGTGGTCCGACAACCATTGGCCGATCAGCCGCGAAACCAGATCAGGGGTGCCGCCGGCGCCATACCCCTCGATCAAGCGCACCGGCCGCGTCGGATAATCGAGCGCGCAGGCGAGCCGCGGAAAGGCGGGCGCGACGGCTGCCGCCACCGACAAATACAGCAATTGTCTTCGTCGAAGGGTCATGGGCGGTTTCCTCGGAAGTCGTCGGAAACTTGCAAAACGGGACGCTCGATCTCCCGATTGGCAGTTCCGATGTTGTTTTGAAATCGTCGCCCGCCGCAGGCATCGGCGTTGCCGTTGATGGGCGGGTCTCCGGCACGTCCCGCTGGCAACTCTTTGGCAATGCTATACCAAAACGCCGGCCGCACAGAAGGGTGCGGCATGACGGCAGGCCGGCGATCGGCGGGTCAAAGCGTCCCAAACGGCCTCATCAAACTGACAAATGATCGTCGTATGGCTCGTCGGGACGAGAGCAAGAGATTAGAATCGCCGCGAGAATCGGACCTGCCGGGGGGATTCCATGCGCACGTTGCTATTGCCGCTAAGCGCACGCTTTTTCGTCTACACCTGCGTGCTGGTGATCACTGGGACCCTTTTGGCTGAATATCTCGACGGATATTCGGCGTTCTACGTCATTATTCCCCTCGTGGTGTTCGGCGTGCTGGCGGCCGTCGGCACCGTCGACTTGGTTCAGACGCGGCATGCGGTGCTGCGCAACTATCCGCTGACCGCGCACATCCGCTTCATCCTGGAAGAAATACGCCCCGAAATCCGGCAGTATTTTCTTGAGAGCGAAAAGGACGGCACGCCGTTTTCGCGCGACGAACGCGCATTAGTCTATCAGCGCGCCAAACAGGCTTTGGACAAGCGGCCGTTCGGCACGCAAAACGACGTCTATGCCGGCGGCTACGAGTGGCTGCACCATTCGATCGCGCCGAAGGCCGCCGCCAAGGAACCGTTCCGCATCGTCATCGGCGGCCCGGATTGCAGCAAGCCTTACTCGGCCTCCATCTTCAATATTTCGGCGATGAGCTTCGGCGCGTTGAGTTCGAACGCCATTCGTGCGCTCAACGCCGGTGCCAAGAAAGGCAATTTCGCTCACGACACCGGCGAGGGTGGCTATAGTCCCTATCACCGTGAAAACGGCGGCGACATCATCTGGGAAATCGGCTCAGGCTATTTCAGCTGCCGCAATGCCGATGGCACGTTCTGCGCCGAGAAATTCGAGCAGAACGCCCAGAGCGACCAAATCAGAATGGTCGAGCTCAAGCTCAGCCAGGGCGCCAAGCCCGGCCACGGCGGCGTGCTGCCCGCCGCCAAGGTCAGCACCGAAATCGCCGCGACGCGCGGCGTGCCCCTCGGCGTCGACTGCATATCACCGTCGCGCCACTCCGCATTCTCCACACCGATCGAGATGATGCAGTTCATCGCCACGATGCGTCGCCTCTCCGGCGGCAAGCCGGCGGGCTTCAAGCTCTGCATCGGTCATCCGTGGGAATTCCTCGCGATTTGCAAAGCCATGCTGGAGACGGAAATCTATCCGGACTTCATCGTCGTCGACGGCAAGGAAGGCGGCACCGGAGCGGCGCCGCTCGAATTCGCCGACCATCTCGGCATGCCGCTGCGCGAAGGACTCAATTTCGTGCACAACGCCCTGATCGGCATCAACGTCCGCGATCGCATCAAGCTCGGCGCGAGCGGCAAAATTATCAGCGGCTTCGACATCGCCCGCGCCATGGCGCTGGGCGCCGACTGGTGCAACTCCGCACGCGGTTTCATGTTCGCGCTCGGCTGCATCCAGTCGCAGTCCTGCCACACGGATCGCTGTCCCACCGGGGTCTCTACGCAGGACCGCGTCCGTCAGCGCGCGCTGGTCGTTCCCGACAAATCCGAACGGGTGTTCAACTTTCAACGCGCCACAGTGGAGTCGGTTGCCGAGCTTGTTGCCGCGGCGGGGCTCGATCATCCAACCGAGTTTGCGCCGGCGCATTTTTCGCGGCGTGTCTCCCCGCATGAAGTCATGAGCTTCGATGAACTATATCCGACCCTGCAACCCGGCGAATTGCTCGCCGGCAGCGGCGACAAACGGTTTGAGATGGCCTGGGCGATGGCAAGCGCCAAGGAATTTCGTGCCGTCCCGCGAACCAGTTGACGCACGCCGGTCAACCTCAAAGAAAGACAGCGTCCGGTTCACTCGGCCTTGATATTGTCGGCACGGATGAGCTTGCCCCACTTGTCGGTATCGTCGGTGACGAGCTTGCCGAAGTCGGCGGCTGAACCTGTCAGCACTGTCGCTCCGAGATCGGCGAGACGCGTTTTGATTTGTGGATCGGCAAGACCGGAATTGATCTCCCGGTTCAGCGTTTCAATAATCTCGACAGGCGTCTTCGTCGGAACGCTGAAGCCATTCCAGGTGCTCGCTTCATAGCCCGGAACGAATTCACTGACGGTCGGCAGATCCGGCAGCGCATCGGAGCGCTTTGCCGTCGTGACCGCGAGCGCACGTAGCCTGCCGGCCCTGATGTGACCGATCGACGCCGGCATCAGGTCGAACATGACCTGCACCTGCCCGCTGAGCAGATCGATCAGCGCCGGTGCAGAGCCGCGATACGGCACGTGGCGCATATCGACGCCAGCCATGAACTTGAAAAGCTCGGCCGACAGGTGCTGCGTCGAGCCGATGCCTCCCGACGCGAAATTGAGCTTGCCCGGATTGGCTTTGGCATAGGCGATAAATTCCGGAACGGTCTTGACCGGAACGGATGGATGGACTTCCAGCACGTTGGGCACGCGAAAGATGCCGGCCACGGGAGCGAAATCGCGAACGAAATCGAAATTGAGATTGTCGTAGAGGGTGGCGTTGATCGCGTTCGCGGTCGTAGTCATCAGAATCGTATAACCGTCGGGAGCGGACTTCGCGACCATTTCTGTTCCGATATTGCTTCCTGCACCCGGTCGATTATCGAAGATGAATGGCTGACCCAGGCGTTCCGACAATCGCTGCGCCATCATGCGGCCGATGGCGTCGGACGAGCCGCCGGCCGGAAAGCCGAGGATCATGTGGACCGGATGCGAGGGATAAGCCTCCGCCCTCGCCGTCAGCGGGAGTGCAGGAAAGGCCGCAGCACCTGCGACCAGTTGCATAAATCGACGGCGCACAAGTTTCATGTCGTACCTCAAAGGCCATTGCAAAAGTTTGGGCACAAGGCCGGTGCCCGCCGGTTCTCATAGGCTCCGCGAAGCATGCGAAAGACGTGCCATGTCACGCGTCCGCGGGCCACGATGGGGCACGATCGCAAGCTTCGTTCCTTTCAATTTCTCCGTGTTCCCAGGGATGAAATGCGACGGCCCAGCCGCGCCAGCGTCAGCGTTCCCCCATCCTCCACGGAATGACCTTGCGCTCGATCTCCTGAAGCAGCGCCGACGTGACGAGGCCGAGAAGGCCGATCACCACGATGCCGACAAACATCGAGTTCGACCTGGAGCAACTCCCAGGAATTCCAGATCATGTAGCCGATGCCGACTTTGGTCGACACGAACTCGGCCGCGACAAGAACGATGAACGCCACCGCGACCGCGATACGAAGACCCGCAAAGATCATCGGGAGCGCGCCGAAAAACACGATGCGGGTGAACATGACCCAGGCGTTGGCGCCATAGTTCCTGGCAACGTCCCAATAGATTTTTTCAATATTGGCGGCGCCCGCGTAGGTATTGACGATGACCGGGAAAAAAACGCCGATGGCGACGACGGCGATCTTCGATGCATCGCCGAAACCGAACGCGAGAAGAAGCAGCGGCATCAGCGCAACCTTCGGGATCGGAAACAGCGCCGCGATCAACGGATCGAAAAAGATGCGCACCACCCGGGACATCGCCATGAAGAGACCGATCGCGACCGCCGGCACGACGCCGATCACGAAGCCGGCGGCGACGCGCCACAACGTCGCCATCAGGTTCACGGCAAGTTCGCCGCTCACCGTAAGCTGCCAGAACCGCACCGCGATGTCGCTTGGCGTCGGAATGAAACGGCGATCACCAAAGCCGAGCATCACCAAAACTTGCCAGACCAGGAGCAACCCGATCGGCGAGATCAGATAGAGCGATCGTTCCCGCCACTTTGCCGAGGGTAAATTCATTGTTCCAATTCCGCCCGGGCGCGCGTGACCTCGTCTTCGAGAAGACGCCAGATGTCGAGCTTAAGACGGCCAAATTCGGCGCTCGCCGACAAGGCCATCAAATCTCGCGGATGCGGGAACGGCACGTCGACGATTTCTTTGATGCGGCCCGGTTGTGCCGTCATCACCACGGTGCGATCGCCCATCAGAAGCGCTTCCTCGATCGAATGCGTGATGTAAACCACGGTCTTGCCGGTCTCCTCCCAGATGCGCACCAGCTCGGCTTGCAGGATGGCGCGGTTCTGCGCATCCAGCGCGGCAAATGGCTCGTCCATCAAAAGCATGGCCGGATCCGTGACGAAGGCACGCGCAATGGCGCCGCGCTGGCGCATGCCGCCGGACAGCTGATGCGGAAAGTGGGCGTGAAACTTCGTCAATCCGACGAGCTTGAGAGCAGCCGCAACGCGAGACGCGCGTTCGGCGGCCGGTACGCCGCGGGTAAAGAGACCGAAGGCGACGTTCGTCTCCACATTCATCCAGGGGAACAGCCCGCTGTCCTGGAACACCATGGCGTTCTGCACAGCCCACCCGCTGGCCTGAATGTCGATATGACCATCGGTCTGGTGATCAAGACCGGCAAGAATGCGCAACAAAGTCGATTTGCCGCAGCCGCTGGGCCCAACGATACACAGGAACTCGCCCGGACGAACGCGCAGATTGATGTCGTCGAGCGCGACCAGCGCATTGGCGCCGGCCCCATATTGCTTGCGCAGATGCACGATTTCGATCGCCGCACCGCGCCGCTCAATCGTCATCGCTCACATCCTCCCCGGTCGACAATAGCACGCGGAATCGGCGTGTGAGCAGGCCGTCCGTCGCGATACGATAGCTGCGATTGCCGCACGGTTTCCCGACCCGTCAAATCGGCACGCAAATTGCATTTCTCTTAACGCTCCGAGCAAACGATTGGAGCGCTGCGGCACGATCTGAGAAGTGCCCCCGGACATCGGTTGTCCGCAAGAAACAACCCGTTCAAGCTTTCGCAACTGGAGAAGGTGTCTCATGAAGCACACGCGCACGTTGTTACCGGCATTGGCAACGTTTTTGACGCTGACTTTCGTCTCCAGCGGTTTTGCCGATGAAGGCTGGCCGAAACAAACAATCCGTCTGGTCGTACCCTACGCCGCAGGCGGGTATTCGGACTACGTCGGGCGTTTCACCGCGAAATACATGAGCGACGCGTTGCATTCGCAAGTCATCGTCGAGAACCGCGACGGCGCCGGCGGCGTCATCGGTACCGCAGCCGTCGTCAACGCGACGCCCGACGGCTATACGATTTGCGTGTGCGGGACGGGATCGATCAGTATCGCGCCGGTGACGGAAAAGGTGCCTTACGATCCTCTGAAAGACCTCGCGCCCATCAGTCTCATCACGTCGGTGCCGATGGTCTTGTCCGTCAACGTCAAGTCCCCGCCCAAGACCGTCGCCGAATTCATCGCCTGGGCGAAGTCGAAGCCAAACGGCATTACTTACGGGTCCAGCGGTACCGGCGGATCGATGCACATTGCCGGAGAAGTTTTCAGAAACCGCACCGGTCTCGACATGATTCACGTGCCGTATCGCGGCAGCGGTCTGACGGCGAATGCGCTCCTCGCAGGAGAGATCGACAGCACATTCCTCTTCACATCGGACGCCATGGGCCTGCTACAGGCAAAATCCATCCGGCCGCTCGCCGTGACCTCCGCGAAGCGCAGTCCATATTTGCCGGACGTTCCGACGGTCATGGAGGCGGGTATTCCGGACTACGATTTATCGACCTGGATCGGACTGATGGCGCCGGCAGCGACTCCTAAGCCGATCCTGGACAAAGTCGCGGGCGTCATCGCCGACATGGCAAAGGATCCGAATATCCAAAAGACCAACGCAAAATTCGGCGCCAATACCGAAGCGGATTCTCCGGCACAATTTGGCGAGTATCTGCAAGCCGAAGCGTCGCGCTGGAAGTCCTATCTCGGCGGCGTCGTGGTCAAAAAATAACCGGCCATCGAGCGTTATTTTTCGGGCGCGGCAACAAGACTCGCGATCGCTGTCCGGCTTGAAAACAGTAAGCCCCGGCGCTCGGCGCCGGGCTTTAATGCTCAGCTTAAAGGATCAAATAATTGGTCGTCGCGATAATCCGCGAGGCCGCTTACAATTGCCCGTACTTCTTCAGCACTGCGCGGCAGCTGTCGCCGATGCGCCAGCTATGGGCGGCGAGCGTCGCACCGCAGCGCATCAGGTTGCTCCACGTCATGCCACCGGAACGGTCGCAGAGCCGGGCAGCGGCCGGCTTGCACGGCGCGAGTTCGGCGAGATCGATGGCACTTGCGCCCGTAACGGAAACTCCGAGAAGCAGGCATGCGGCTACGATTGTCTTCATGTTGTTTGGTCGTCCCTCGCATATGATGGAAACGATTTGCTTACCGTGTTGAGGGCGACAACGCCAGCATTTATATGCAGCGCATCAAATCAGTCTAAGCATCTGGTTTTATTTTATAATTTTTGAAGACTTGCGGGCCGCAACGCGCCCTGGCGCCCCTTCAGCGCCACAATTGGCCGAGTCAGGGGAACTTTTTCCGCGATGACCGGCCCGCTATTCCGCAGCCGCGCGATTGCCGATGGCAGCGTTCACGGCGGGCATGACCTTCTCGGCCATCAATTCCATGGATCGGCGCGCCAGCGACGGATCAGCCCAATCCTTGCCGCAATAAAGCAACGTTCCGAAGTCGCCGATTTTCTCGTGAAGCGCCAGGATGCCGTCGACCACTCGGTTGACGCTGCCGCGGATGACGATGTTGTCGAAGATGTAATCGTATGTCAGTTCAGCGTCGGTCATGTCCGGCCGCGCTTTGAAGGCAGTGAGGCGATTCGACTTTTTCAGCTTCGACGTCAACTGGCTCATGTAGAAGCGGTACGGGCTGTTCGGATCGTCGCCGCCATAATTTTTCGCGACCTTGTCATCATCGGCCACAAAAATCGACCGTGCGACGCGCCAATTGTTGCGGTCGGCTTTGTGGCCGCCCTCGACGCAACCCTTCGCATAATTGTTCCATTGGCTGCCAAGACAATTCATGTGCAAGAAGTGCGACGAGATCGGCCACCAGCCGCGGCGGCCTAATGCCATCAAACCTTTGGAATCGGGATCCGTCGCGGTGCCGAGAATCGGCGGATGCGGCTTCTGAAACGGCTTGACGATATTGCCGATACCAATCTCGGGCCACAGCGTCTTCGCTGTGGAGATATTCCAGTACTTGCCGGTGAGATTATAAGGAGCTTCGCCGGACCAGATGGCGAGGACGTGGTCGATCGCCTCCGCGAACATGGCGCCGCGATCGCGATCGAGAAGTTCGAGTGCCTCGGCGTCGGAACGAAGGACGCCGGCGCCGACCCCGAGCAAAAAACGGCCCTCGAGCAAATTATCGACGAACGCCGCCTGCGCCGCCACGATGACCGGATGGCTGAACGGCAAATTCGTCACTGCCGTGCCGAGCTTGATCTGCGAGGTGAACCCGGCAAGCGAGGCTGCGAACATCAGGCTGCTCGGGATATTTTCGGCGAGGTCAGTGAGGTGCTCGCCGCAATAGCCTTCACAGTAGCCAAGCTTATCCGCCAGGATGAAAGCCTCTCGGTCCTCCCGCAGTGTCTCGGCATAGTTCCGCGCCGGCGGATGAACCGGCATGATGAAGAAGCCGAGCTTCATGTGTCTCTCCAACGTGGCAAAGCTGCAGTAGAGTTCATTTCGGCGGGGTGTAGACCAGGGCCTGCTTCGCCTCCGCAACGATGTTTGCGGGCAGCGCGTAGAGCTTGGCGACCAGTGCCTGCAACTCGTCGCCGGTCATATAATCAAGATCAAGCTGCATTTTTCCGGCCTCGTCCAGCAGCGCCTTGTCGCCAAGCGTATCGATGAAGGCCTTGCGAAGAGCAGCGACCCGGTCCGCCGGCACGCCCGGCGGCAGGACATAGGGGCGGCCGAATACGCCCTGACTTTCGATCAGCTCCATCACTTGGCGTTGCTCATCGGTCTTGGCGAATTGCACTGCGAGCGGAACGCCCATCTTGTTGAGTTCGGGGTGCCCCTTCATGCTCAACTGAACGATGACGTTGATCAGCTTCTTTTCGAACCAGTCCGGATGCATGGTCGGCAGCCCGCTCCAACCAATGCCGCAGGCGCCGTTCACCTCGTTGCGCTCGATCGCAAGCGTGATCTCCTTGCTCCCGGCGTATCCGGTGACGACGCGGAATTTCGCGCCCAGCAGATTATCAAGCATCGCCGGCAGGTCGCGCGTCGTGCCCCCGGTGTTGCTGGCGCCGACGATCACCTCGTGGGTGAAAGTATCTGCAAACGTCTTTGCGGGGGCGTCGCTGCGCAAGAAGCAAATGTAGACGTCGGCGTTGGCGGAGCCGAGGTAGACCAGCTTCTTCGGATCCTGCTGAACCGATACGTCGCCGATGAGCGGGTCCAAGATCGCGCCCGGGAACACCGCGGCCATGACGGTGCCGTCCTTCGGCGCCACCGAGTAGATGTAGCCGGTGGCCTTGTTGCTGCCGGCACCCGGCATGTTCTGGACGACGACCTCGGGATTGCCGGGAATATGAGCGCCGAGATGTCGCGAGAGGAGACGCGCATAAGTGTCATAGCCGCCGCCAGCCGAAGAGCCGACGACGATGTTGATCTGCTTGCCGCGGAAGAAATCGGCGACCGCATCTTGCGCGCTGGCCAATGAAACGCTGCAACTCGCGGCCAGCAGCGCCGATGCGGCGAGACGCACCGCATAAGCCTTAATTTGTTCCAAGGTCATTGTTGCCATTGAGCGCCGATCCTCATTGTGGCGGTTTATACACCAGCGCCTGTTTGGTCCGCGCAGCGATGGACGGCGGCAGCGCATAAAGCTTTGCCACCAGCGCCTGGAGGTCTCCACCTGACAGCGGATCGATATCGAGCTTCATGCTCGCGGCTTCCTCAAGCAGCGCCTTGTCCTGCAGGGCTTGCGTGAAGGCCTTGCGCAAAGCGGCAACGCGATCCGCCGGCACGCCCGGCGGCAGCACATAGGGCCGGCCAAAGATGCCCTGGCTGTAAAGCAATTCGAGAATCTGGCGATCCTCCTCGGTCTTGGCAAAGTCGGCGGTGCGCGGCACGCCCATGTCGTTGAGCTTGGAATAGCCCTTGATACTTTCCTGAACCACGATGTTGATGAAGCCGCGCGTCAGCCATTCGGGATGTTGGGACTCGAGGCTCGCCCAGCCGTAGCCGCACACTCCCTGCACCTCGTTGCGCTCGATCGCCATGGTGTTTTCACGCATGCCCGGGTAGCCGGACACGATGCGGAAGTGGGCGCCCAAGAGATTGTTTTCGACGACGGGAAGATCGTGGGTCGTGGCGCCTTCAGTGGCGCCGGCGATGATCAAAACGTGCGTCAGCAGGTCCTTGAAGGTTTGCACTTGGGCGTCCTTGCGCGCGACGCACATGTAGGCGTCGCTGTTGGCGCTGCCGACATAGATGAATTTGCTCGGATCGTGCGGGGTCGGCACATTGCCGATCAGCGGCTGCAGGATGGTCCCCGGGAATACCGCGCCGATGACGGTGCCGTCCTTCGGCGCCAGCGAGTAAACGTAACCGCCCGCCTTGTTGCTGCCGGCGCCGGGCATGTTCTGCGGCACGATCGTCGGGTTGCCCGGGATGTAGCGGCCAATGTGACGCGCAATCAGCCGGGCGTAGGTGTCGTAGCCGCCGCCGGCCGACGAGCCGACGATCAGATTGATCTCTTTGCCCTTGTAGAACTGCTCAACGCTATCCTCGGCGCTCGCGCGCGTGACCGCGAGGCAGACGAGCATGGCCAGCAAGCATGCCCGCGACGGCGCGATTGACTTTCCCATTGGCGCGACCTCCCCAAAAAGCCGATGCCCGGCACGAGGCCGGGCATCAGAATTTCAAAATATGATCGGGCCGACAAGGTCCCGTCCTGCGGCATCGCTGCCGCAGGGACTCTTCGATCAGGCCGCGGCCGAGAGATTACCGAACTTCTTGAGGTTTTCTTTCTGCTTCTCGTTGCGCGGCGGCAGCTTGAACAGCCGCGCGGCGGTGCCGCCGAGGATGTTGTGCTTGGCCTTCTCCGACAGGAACGGCAGATCCCAGATCGTCGACGGCAGATCGAAGTCCCAGTGCGGATAGTCGGACGCGTAGAGCAACTGGGTTTCGGCGTTCATCATGCGGAAGGTCTGCTCCATCGCGCCGTAATCCTGAATCTCCATCGGCTGCGACGAGTAGAACATGTCGCGCATGTAGTCGGACGGCTTCTTCTTGAGCAGCGGCGCTTCCGACGGCCGCAGCATGTACTCGTGGTCGAGGCGCTGCATCAGGAACGGCACCCAGGCGAGCCCGGCCTCGATCCAGATCACCGGCAGCTTCGGGAAGCGCTCGCCCATGCCGTTGATCACCCAGTTCGTGCAATGCACGACGTTGTACCAGGAGAAGCCAAGCGCATGCGCCGATATGAAGCGGTTGCAGCTCTTGAAGATCGGCTCGCCCCAGTTCGGACCGGAATGGAATGACAGCACGAGGCCGCGCTCCTCCATCGCCCGATACACCTTCATGTAGGCGTTCTCGTAAACGCCCATATGGGAGCGAACGGTGGTGACCATGAAGCCGCCGACATGTTTTCGGTCGCCGAACGTCTCGACTTGGCGCAACGCCTGTTCGGGATCGTTGAACGGCAGGCACAGGCACGAATAAAAGCGGCCATCGGCCTCCGGCAGCACCTTTTCGGTAAGCCAGCGGTTGTAGGCCCAGCACAGATCGGCTTCCATTTCTTTTTGCGGGTGCAGGCCGATGTTGAGCATGCCGGTCGGGAACAAGCAGGAATAGTCGACGCTCATCGCGTCCATCCAGCGGTGGCCGAGTTGCACGTCGCGCAGCGAACCCGGCTCGGTCTTCTCCGAACCGCGCATCGGATAGCGCGTCACACGGCCACCCATGTCCTGGTAGCCGACCTGGGTCGGTGTAATGCCGCCGCGATTCCGCCTGCGGCCCGACATGGTGAGCTGACGCAGCACGTCATTTTCCATGTAGGGCAGGAATTCCTCGTAGTTCTCGTTCTCGTAGTGATGGGCGTCGACATCGACGATGACGATGTCGTCGAGATTGCGCTGGTGGGCCTGCTTGCGCGCGTGAGCGAGCAGTCGGGTGGTGTTCAGTTCCTCGATCGTCACGCGGCGACCGCGATCAGCGATGAGATCCATAGCGTTTCTCCTGGCGTTCCAATTCTCTCTACACGACGGATGCTAGGTGCCTGATTGTGCTAGCGGCCCGTCCAACTCTGCCACATACCGAGCTCGAACACGGCGAGATCGGCGGCTCTTAACAATCCGCTCGCCGTAACCATCACGTCGGTGGCGGAAATCGAATTTCTCGTGACCGGCGTAAACTGCTCGCCGGCCTCGGTCCGCGCCGTATAAACTCGGCATGCCGCGGCGATCAGCGCCTGGAGCGCCTCTGTCGAAAGCACATCGAGATGTCCGTCGACGATACCGCGCTCGAGTTCGGCGGCGAGGCGCTTCGCCTCGGCGGAAGCGCCGTTGAGGGCGCCAGCGCTCGGCCGCACCGGCTGTGGCCGCGTCAGACGACGCGCCGGCTTGGGCGCGGCCTTGGTTGCCGATTTGGCTGCGACCTTGACCGCGGATTTCGCCACACTCTTTGCCGCGCGCTTAGGCGACGACATAAAGGTCCTCTCCCTTTTGCACGACTTTGTACTTTTTCAGCTTCATCTTGCGGTCGCTGACGCACTCGCCGGTCTTCATGTCGTATTCCATACCGTGCCAAGGGCATACGAAGTGCATCTCGTCTTCGGAGAAGAACAAACCCATGGAGGTCTTATCGGGACGCAGCCGCTCTTCGACCTTGGCGATGGTCAGTCCTTCACAGGCCGGTCCGCCCTGGTGCAGGCAAAAATTGCTGTAGGCGTAGAACTCGCCTTCGTGCCGGAAAACGCCGATCTCGTTGTCACCAACGAAAACGATCCTGCGATCTCCGTCCTTGAATTCCGAAAGCTTGGAGACGAACTTCTCGGCCATATGCTTTACACCCTCGCGTTTTCACCCTCCCTGGGGTGAATTTCTTCCTGGTTGGCTCCGCAAGCTGCGGGCGTCTGCGACCGGGGCCACGGCCCCGTCTCGGACCTATGCTTCTAGCACAGGGCTTCTAGCACAGGCCAAGCCGGCGCGCGACCGCAACCCGGCATACCAAAATTTCTAGACCCATTCTGAAATTGGACAAGCAAAATGTACTGGACGGGAGGAAAGCCCAGCGAAAGCGGCATACCTGATGACCCAGCCATGCCGCCTTCGAGGAAGCCGGCCTCAGGCCATCCGATTGCTGATCTCGCCGATCTTCTCGATCCAGAGCTTCACCGTATCGCCGGCCTTGAGAAACTCACCGCGCCCTGCGCCGACGCCCGCCGGCGTGCCGGTGAGGATCAGGTCGCCCGGATAAAGGGTCATGCCGTCCGACAATTGCTCGATCTGCTCGGCCAGATTGAAGATCATGTCGCTGGTATTGGAATCTTGCTTGAGGACGTCATTGACCCAGAGCTTGAGCCCGAGCTTTTGCGGGTCGCCGATGTCGCTCGCCGGCACGATCCAAGGCCCAAGCGGGCACGAGCCGTCAAACGTCTTGTGCTTGGTCCAATCCCATTTGAACGGCGAAGCGTCGGGAACGTTGGCCCGGCGGCCGCGGTCGCGCGCCGAAATGTCGTTGGCGATGGTGTAGCCGGCCACATAGGACAGCGCCTTCGACGCCGGCACGTTCTTGGCCACCCGGCCGATGACCGCGGCGAGTTCCACCTCCCAATCCACCTGTTTGGCGTAGCTGGAGATTTTTACGCTGGCGCCCGGATCGGCAATGGCGTGCGGCGCTTTCAGGAAGTGCCATGCCTTGAGTCCTTGCGTGTGCGGATCGACCGGCGACGGCCGGTTCTCGCGCGCCGCCATTTCGGCGGCGTGGTCGGCGTAGTTCGCTCCGGCGCAATAGATCGCCGACGGGAAACGAACCGGTGCGAGCAGCTTCGTCTTGCGGAGCGGCTGGCGCTTCGCCCGGCTCTTTGCCGCCCCTGCGGCGGCCTTCTTCAAGACGCCTTCGGCCGTCTTCCAGTCGTCGATGATCCCGAGAACCGTACCGTAAGCGGCCTTGCCGGCCAGCTTTGCGGCGTCAAAGACGTCCTCGCCGATGATCAAACCGGCACGCGGCCCGTCGCTTGATTGAAAGGTCGCGAGCTTATAGCCAGCGAGTTTTGCCCCAGCCATTCACGTTTACTCCCTCTTTGAAGCCTCGCCGCCGACCAAACCGCGATCCCGCACAATTGGCAAGGCCGCTCGCCGGCATGGTCTTGAGTTAACGTCGTGGTGGTGGTTGATTCCGGCCCAGCCCCCGGACAAAAGCGCGGCAGGTTGGAGAGAGCCATGATAAAGCCCAGACGCATCGGACACGCCACCTACGAAACACCCGACCTGCAACGCATGATCGACTACTACACGCAGGTGATGGGTCTCGTGCTTGCGGAACGCGAAAAGGACCGCGCCTTTCTTGCCACCAAAATCGGCCAATTGGCCATCCAGCTCAACAAAGGGGACGTCGAGCGCTGCACCGAGCTGTCGTTCGAGGTCGCGCCAGATTCCGATTTCGGCGAGCTCACGCGCGAACTTGAGAAGGATGGCATCAGAAGCGAGTTGCGTAACGACTCAGTCCCCGGAATGGGTCCGGTGCTCACCTTCAAGGACAACAAAGGAACGACGATCGCCCTGTTCAAGCAATGGAGCTATCTCGGCAAGCACCTTCAGCCCGTCGGCGTCGGGCCGCTCAAGCTTGGCCACATTGCCTTCGTGGTCGACGATCCACAGAAGACTGCCGAATTCTATGAGAAGATTCTGGGGTTCAGGGTTTCCGATTGGATCGACGACTTCTTCGTGTTCATGCGCTGCAACGCCGATCACCACACGGTCAACTTCATCAAGGGCCACAATATCAAGATGCATCACATGGCCTTCGAGCTGAAGGACTTCATCCACCTGCAGAATTCCTGTGACCTGTTCGGCCAGCAGAAGATCCCGATCATCTGGGGACCGCTGCGCCACGGCCCCGGGCACAACATCGCCACCTATCACCGCAATCCCGACGACCAGGTCATCGAATTCTTTTGCGAACTCGACCAGATGCTGGACGAGGAGCTCGGCTATTTCGAGCCGCGGCCGTGGCATAACGATACGCCGCAGCGGCCGAAGACCTGGACGGCCGGCAAGACCAACGTCTGGGGGCCCCCGCCATTGCCCGACTTCCATCGGGCAAGAGATTGACACGTACTGTTCCCCTCCCCCTTTGTGGGGATGGGTTAGGGGTGGGGGTCGGGAGATCATGCGCTAGCGCGTGCGCTTCACCTCCCGACCCCCTCCCCACCCTCCCCCACAAGGGGGGAGGGAGAAATCAGCGAATGACCAAACACGCCTATCCCACACCGCCCCGCAGCGCTGAGCGCCGCGTGCTCGGCCACCCGGTGCCGCGCATCGAAGACCCGCCCCTCGTTACCGGGCGCGGCCTGTTCGCTGACGATGTCTCATTTCCACATCAGCTCCATATGCGAATCGTGCGTTCGAACCACGCGCACGCGCGTATTGTTTCGATCGATACGGCGGCGGCGCGATTCATGCCGGGAGTGGTCGCGGTGTGGACCGCTGACGACATCACCGACATTCCGCCGATCGATTTTCGCGATCCGACGTCGGATGTGCTCAAGCCCTACCGGCAGCCAGTGCTGGCGCGAGGCCGCGTCCGCTATGTCGGCGACCCGATCGCCGCCGTCTTCGCGGAAAATCCCTACATCGCCGAGGACGCCGCCGACCTCGTCGATGTCGAAGTCGAGGAACTGCCCATCGTCATCAATGCCGACGATCCGATCGGCGAGTTCGATATCGACCACAAGACCGAACCGACGATTGTCCACTACAGCTTCGGCGACATCGACGCCGCGTTCGCGAACGCGCACGCCGTCGTCGAACTGGACCTGCGCATCGGCCGCCATTCCGGCGTTCCTATGGAGACCCGCGGCGCGATCGGCCGCTACGACGCGTCGCGCGATATCCTCGAACTGCATGGCGCAGCCAAGGTGCCGCATCGCAACAAGGACACGCTCATGCGCATGCTCAAGCGCAGCAGCGGCACGCTGCATCTGCACGAGGGCCATACCGGGGGCGGCTTCGGCATTCGCGGCGAACTTTATCCCGAGGACGTGCTGGTGCTGGCGGCAGCGCTGCGGCTTGGCCGGCCGGTGAAATGGATCGAGGACCGCCGCGAGCATCTGACCTGCGCCAATCACTCACGCCAGCAGCGTCATTGCGTGCGCGCGGCGGTCGATGCGCAAGGACGCCTGCTTGGCCTCGACGATGAAATCTTTCACGACCAGGGCGCTTACGTGCGCACCCACGGCTCCCGGGTGATGGGGCGCACGATGAGCATGCTCACCGGCCCCTACCGCGTCGGCGCATTGCGCGCGACCGGCCATTTCCGCCTGACCAACAAGACGCCGGCCGCAACCTACCGGGCGCCGGGCCGCTTCGAAGGCACCTTCGTGCGCGAACGCGTGATGGACGCCATCGCCGCGAAGACGGGCATCGATCGCATCGAACTGCGCCGCCGTAATCTCATCGCCGGCGCCGACATGCCCTACACGATCGAATTCGACGAAGAACATATCGAAGAGCTGCCGCTCGATTCCGGCGATTATCCAGCACTGTTCGAAAAATCGCTCGTTCATTTCGGCTGGGACAAGGTGCAAGAGGATGTCCGCCGCCGCCGCGAAGCGGGTGAACACGTCGGCACCGGCATCGCACTGTTTCTCGAAGAGGGCGGACGTGGACCGACCGACGGGGCGCGCATTTCCGTCGACACCAGCGGCGCGGTCGAGGTCGTCACCGGCGGCGCGTCGGTCGGTCAGGGTTTTGAAACCGTCATGGCACAAATCTGCGCCGAAGCGCTCGGCGTCGATTATCGGCGTGTCCATGTCGTGCACGGCCAAACTGACCGCATCCCCTATGGCATCGGCGCGCATGCCGCGCGGGCGACGGTGATGACCGGCGGCGCCGTCAATGAAACCGCACTGAAGGTGCGCGAAAAGGCGATCGCCGCTGCTGCGCGTTTGCTGCAGGCGCCGCCCGACTCGCTCGACGTCGTCGATGGCATCGTGGTGCGCCGTGATCGGCCGAGCGGACCGTCCATATCCCTTGGCGAGATTGCGCGGCGGCTCGCACCAGCGTCGGAGCTGTTGCATGACGGCCAATTGCCGGGCCTGTCGGCCGAAGCCTTCTTCAACAGCGAGCACACGGTCTTTCCCTATGGCGGGCAGTTCGCCGTGGTGGCCGTTGATGCCGAGACCGGCAAGGTGACGATCGAACGCCTCATGATCTCCTACGACGTCGGACGCGCAGTCAATCCGATGCTGCTCGATGCCCAGCTTGTCGGCGGCAGCATTCAGGGTGTCGGCGGCGCGCTGATGGAGGAATTCACTTACGACGAGAACGGCGCGCCACTCGCCGTGACCTTCGCCGATTATCTGATGCCGACGCTTGGCGAAACACCGCCGGTCGAGGTGCTGATCACCGAGGATGCGCCGAGCCCCAACAACCCGCTCGGCCTTAAAGGCGGCGGCGAAGGCGGCATCAACGCCGTCGGCGCCGTGATCGCCAGCGCCATCGACGACGCGATCGGTATTCCGGGCGCGGTGACGCAGCTTCCCGCGACCCCGCAAAGGTTGAAGAAGCTGATCAAACGATAAGCCCCTCAACCCTGTGCCCGCACAGCAAGCGGCCAAACGGTCGCAGCGTTGCCGAACCAGTGAGATGAAGTCGCGACTTTCACTCGATCACCTCGTCGGCGCGCGTGAGCACCGAGGGCGGAAACACGATCCCGATCGAGCGCGCGGTGCGAAGATTGATGACCAGCTTGATCTCCGTCGGTTCCTGGAACGGAAGCTCGGCGACCTTGGTGCCCTTCAAGATCCGGTCCACGTAAGCAGCTGCCCGCCGATTATCTTCGATCGTCGCCGGCCCATAGGAGACGAGCGCTCCGTTGCGCACTTCGATCGGCCAACTGTGCATGCAGGGCAGATCGTGCACGAGACATTCATCGACGATGCTGCCGCTCAGGCGCAGGGTCAACGGGTCAGCCTCTACCAGCACTGCCGTCGCCCGCTCCTCTTCGGCACGCGTAAAGGCGGGCGCGATATCTGCCTCGGATGTCAGCGGCAACAACACCAGTTCGATGCCAAGCACATTCGCCGCTTGTTTGACGCGCGATTCGAACGACGCGGATAACGGGTTCCCCGGCACCCAAAGATAAGCCGCCTTGCGCACCGACGGCACGATGTCGTGCAATATTTCGAGCCGCTTCGCGGCCAGCGACAAACTGGAAATGGTGAAGCCGGTGACGTTCTGACTCGGACGCGAAATACTGCTGGTCAAACCGAGCGCGATCGGATCGCCGACCACCGTCATCACGATCGGAATGTCATGCGTTGCATCGAACAGGGCAACGGCAGCCGGCGACGCGGACCCGACGATCACGTCAGGTTTCGTCGCCACGAGTTCGCGGGCAAGGAGCGGCAGGCGACTGACGTCGCCTTCTGCGGCCCGAATTACGTAAGTTACGTTCCGCCCATCGACGTAGCCGATTCGCGCCAACTCACCGACGATTTGGACATCGGCCGGCGATAGAGTGTGGCCGTTGAGAAGGATGCCGACACGCGGTAAGCGCGGCTGCGCGTATGCAGCGAGCGGCCACACTGCCACCGCGCCGCCGAGCAGTGAGATGAACTCGCGTCGTGTCATTTTTCCGAGCCGAACGTGGAGCATTGTATCGGTCAAATTAGGTTCGCTGAAAGGGGTTGGATGATGGACTGTGTTTGAGTTCGCTTCCAACGCCTGCGGTTGCCGCTCGACACCAACTTGCGGCGGTCCTTCCAAACTTGCACTGCCGCATCACGGTACGGCCGGAACAAATTCTTGAGTTGGATCGCAAGCGCAGTCAGGCAGCGAGGAGAGCAAGTTCCGTGACATTAATCCGCCATGCTCTTTGCTTATCCGAAGCGGGCTCATAACGGTACTATTTATGAGCCACTCGAACTTTTGTTCGAAGATCTGTAAGGAGGACTCCGCTATGTCGCGCACCAAGGAGGCGTCGAAGCGAAAGATTCGGAGAAAAGCCGTACCGGTGTTGGGCATCGCCGGGGTGTCTTTCGCGATGGCGGGTACAGCATCCGCAACGGCCAACGAACCCGCAACGGATACATGGTCGCAGAATACCTCACCGCATCACGAAATCTTCCTCGGCGAAGAAGAAATCTCTGACGTTAGCTTGGCAACGTTCTACGTCTTCGACAAGGAAGACGCCGGAACGGCCCGGCTTGGCACTGAACAAGTTGCCTGGGGCTGCAGAGGTTGCGGCGGCTGCAGGGCATGCAGAGCGTGCCGAGCGTGTAGAGCCTGCCGGGCCTGCAGAGCTTGCGCCGCTTGTGCAGGCTGTGCCGGCTGTGGAGGCTGCGGCTGCTGTTGGTCGTGGGGAGCTTGCCGCTTCTGTTAGACCCGCGCACTTTGCGATTGCGCTGATGGATGCCAGGCGCCATGGACGGGCTTGAATTCGACCCGGCCACCCTATCTATTGTTTGCAGTGCTGCAGTCATTTGCGGCGTCGCTCGTGTCGATGCGCGGGCGGGCTCGCGCGTGACGGCCGATTGGGTCGACAACCTTGTCGGGACGCGTTAGCGGGCGAGTTGGACGAACTCTAGCAACCCGAAGAAACCCCGCCTCACAATGGTAATCCACACCGGTGACAATAAGCGTCGTAGGGGCGCACGTGGTGACCTCGCGACCGCCAGCCGCGACTCTCCGCAACTCAACAGCAAAGACATTCCGCAATTCGCGCCGAATTTCTCGGTCTACGTGCTGCCGCCCGATGTGGTGTGCCTTTATTCGGAGGACCGGAAGTTCTTTCTTTACGGCGAACTCTATTGTGCGCTCGCTTCCGCGATAGGAAAGGGTGGACGGAGTTTTCGGCAGCTTGTTCGCGAACTGGAGCAGCATTTTCCGGCCGACAAAATCCAAGAGGCACTCAAGCGGCTGGTCGAACGCCGCTATATCCTTCCGGCGTCGCGCTCTTCCAACGGTGCCGTCGCTGCCTATTGGGCGAGCCTCGGTCTGCCGCCGGAGACCGCGCAAAAGAATCTTCAGAAATGTCGTGTCCGCATTCAATCGATCGACGTGCGCGGCGCAACGGAACTCGGCGCCGCCCTCACTGGGCTGGGTGTTCGCGTGGTGAAGCGGTCTCCCGACCTGACCATCACGCTGGCAAGTGATTATCTGGAAGAACGACTGGCCGAATTGAACCGGCAGCATCTGTCGGATCGTACGGCGTGGCTGCTCGTTCAGCCTTCCGGGATTTTTCCGCTGGTGGGTCCGGTGTTCACGCCCGGCGAAGGTGCCTGTTGGGCCTGTCTGGCCGACCGGATGAACCGGAACCGAGAGGTCAAGGCCCTTCTCGACCGCAAGCAGGCGCGCTGCGTTGCGGCTTCACCGCTCGCCCGGGACATGTTCGGACGGAGCGCCATCCAGCTTGCAGCCGTCGAGATCGCGAAAGCGATCGCCACCGACTTTCGAACGGAATTGCGCGATCACATCATCAGCCTTGACCTGTTGGGCTCGACCATCGTGAAGCATTACGTGGCGGCCCGACCGCAATGTGCCGCCTGCGGCCGCAAAGAGTTGCGGAACCCGCGCCGCGCGCCGGCGCCGATCGAGCTTGGCACCGGCGGCAAGCTGGTGATGACGAGCGGGGGTTACCGGACGGTCTCATCGCGGGCCACGGTGGCGCGCTTCCGAAAGCATGTGAGCCCCCTCACCGGCGTGGTTTCGCGTCTCGAGCGGATCGAAGCCGATTTGCCCTTGAATACCAACTACCGTGCCACGCACAATTTTTCGGCGCCGGCCGAGACCGTCTACGAGCTAAGGGCGGGACTGAGCGGCGGCAGCTTCGGCAAGGGCAGCACGGCCGAGCAAGGTGAAGCCAGCGCGCTCATGGAGGCGATCGAGCGCTATTCCGGAATTTTTCAAGGCGACGAGATCAGAGTGACGCGGCGGTTCACTGATTTCGCGCCGGGCGATGCAATTCTTCCGAACGACGTCATGCTGTTCAGCGAAACGCAATTCCGGCAACACGAGGCGCCGCCCGAATCGGAACATTCGCAGATGATCCCGGTCCCATTCGATCCATCGGCCAAGATCGAATGGTCGCCGGTCTGGTCTCTGCGCGACGAACGTTTCAAATATCTTCCGACCAGCCTCCTGTATTTTTTCTACCGGGGCCCCAGCCAGATCAGTACCGATTCCAACGGCTGCGCAGCCGGCAACACGCTCGCGGAAGCGATCATTCAAGGCTTCCTCGAACTGGTGGAACGTGATGCATACGCGATCTGGTGGTACAATTATTTGCGGCGCGCCGAAGTGGACCTCAGCCGGTTCGACGATTCCTACATCCGCGATCTGAAAAACCAGCTTGCCGAAACCGGACGCCGGCTTTGGGTGCTCGACGTGACGAGCGATCTCGGGATTCCGAGCTTTGTGGCGATAACCCACTGGACGGACAACGGGCGCGAGAACATCGAGTTCGGTTCAGGCGCGCATTTCGATACACGAATTGCGTTGTTGCGAGCGCTCACAGAGCTAAACCAATTTTTGTCGATCGGTCTTATGGGCGGCGGCAAGGGCGATAAATCGAGCCTCGACGGCACCACGCCGTTACGCCTGCAGGAGCATCCCTATTTGACACCGACCGACCATCCGGCAGTCCAACTGGACTCCGGCTCGAAGTTCGGCTGGCTCGACACTCGCGAGCAGGTAATCACCTGCGTGAATATCGCCAAGCGCGCGGGGCTCGATTTCCTTGTCCTCGATCAGACGCGGCCCGACATCGGCGTCCCGGTTGTCAGAGTGATCGTTCCGGGAATGCGGCATTTCTATCGCCGCTTCGCGCCAGGCCGGCTTTACGATGTTCCGGTCAAGCTTGGATTGTTGGACCGACCGCTGTCCGAAAACGAGCTCAATCCGATTCACCCCCATACCTGAGGGTCATCCCGGCTTGCGCGCTCCCCGAGTGAAGAAAAAGCGACGGGCTGCGCGGCAAGGTATCAGCGCCCGGCTCAGCAGTCGCGTCGCGCTCGAAGCACAAGCAGACGGAAAAATCGCTGCTTGCTTTGACGGCTATTCGGTCGGCTTGGGAACATTCGGCCCTGGTGCGGCGGATTGTGCACAGAAGCTGCAAGCAGGTGTGCCGCTCACCTCGTTTGCCGGCGGCCGCAACGTCGACAAGGACATCGATCGATTGGTCCGGCGATTGGCCCGGCACGGTTTCTTGGAGTATCGCCTCGGGCTGCCGCAAACCGGCGAGGACCTGGTCGTCATCGAGCCGCAGGTTCCCGATTATTGGCCGCGAACGTCGCCGCTCGGCGACTCCGACCTCCTCGTCCTCTCGCGGTTTGCATATATGCGGCGGCGCGGCAACGAGATGGTCCTGGAATTGCCGCGCGCCGGCGCGCTGTTCAAGATTTGCAATCCGAAAATTGCGGCCGTCTTGGCTGTCCTGTCCACGCCGCAACACATCAAACGGCTCCGCCGGCAGGACGGTTTTCCAGGCGTCGAGCTTCTCGCCCTGCTGGTCGACTGCCAAATCCTTTTCAAGGTCGACGGAGCCAGCGACAGCAGCCTCCGACGAGCCGAGGGCGACGACAACCTCGTTCTTTGGGACTTTCACGATCTTCTGTTCCACGCGCGCAGTACGCAAGGTCGGCACGCCAACCCGCTGGGCGGTGTTTATCCGTACGCCGGCGCCATATCTCCGTTACCGGCGGTGCGGCCCAGCTGGCCGGGAAAGCAAATCGATTTGCGCAGGTTCCTGGCCGCCGATTCCGAGCCAATCAGTACGGTCGCAAAGCTCCTGCGGGAACGTCATTCGACGCGCAGCTTCGATGACCAACGACCGATCACGCTCGCCGAGCTTTCGCGGTTTCTCGACAGCACCGCGCGTGTCTTGTCGCGGTCGGAAAGCACAACCGACCTCGATGACGGCGGTCCGGCGAGCGAACACACCATCAGGCCGTACCCGTCAGGCGGCGCCAGCTACGAGCTCGAGCTCTATCTGGCTGTCGACAAATGCGAAGGGCTTGCACGGGGATTTTATCACTACGACGCAGGCGGACACGCGCTGGTGGCGATCGGCGTTCCCACGAATGAGCTCGATGCGCTATTGGCGGGAGCTGCGATTGCAATGGCCGAGTTCGACCGCCCCTCAGATCCTGATCACGATCGCTGCGCGCTTCGGCCGGACGTCATGGAAATACAGCTCCATCGCATATTCGCTCATTCTGAAAGACGTGGGCGTATTGATTCAAACCCTCTACATGATGGCGGCTGACTTGGGGCTCGGCGGATGTGCCATCGGGATCGCCAATATCGATCTGTTCGCGAAGATGACGGGGATCGAATTCCACGTCGAGGGTCCAGTCGGCCAATTCGCGATTGGTCGCGGCGCAAAGCCGGGCACGTCCGACTGAATGAAAGCGACGCACACGATCGTGGGCCGACTGTCATCGCGATCGCCATCGGCGATGGGCCGCAATCGTGAACAAATTCACGAACGGGCGCCGGAACGATCGCGCGATGCGGCGCGCTCGAAATAGCCGATGGCGCTGCGAGTGCGTTTGCCCTCAAGTGCGAATATGGCGCCTTGAGGGTCCGCGCATTGGACCGTCCAGTTGCCGCCCGGCAACTCGATCGGGCCGCCGAAGATCTGGCCGCCGCCGGCCTTGACGCGCTCGGCCGCCGCGTCAATGTCGCCGACGTTGAAGTAGTAGAGCCAGAAGGGAACCGGAACCGTCGGCGGTTTCGTGAACATACCGCCGATCGTCTGCCCTTCGGCGGCGAACAGTTGATACGTGCCCAACGGACCGGTGTCGGTTTCCGCTTTCTGCCAGCCAAAAAGCTCGCCGTAGAAAGCGAGTGCCTTTTCCCAGTCAGCGGCGAGCAACTCATGCCAGCCCACACGGCCCGGTTTGCCGAACTCAACAGGCTGCTGCTGACTTGGTTTCAGACCTTTGAACAATGCAAGGGTTGCCATTTGCGGATCAGCGACAATCGAAAAACGGCTGATGTTGGGAATATCCGTCGGTGGCACGTGCACAGCCCCGCCAAGACGCCTAAGCCGGTCGACGGTCGCGTCAACGTCGTTGACCCCGACATAGCCGATCCAACTCGGCGTCGCGCCCATTCTCTTCGCGTCCTCGGTCAGTTCCATGAGCCCGCTGACCGAGACCTTGCCAGAGGTGAACAAGGTGTAAGCCATCTCGGGCGTCGACGCGTCCTTCATGCCCCAGCCCACGACCTCGGCGTAGAAGGCCTTGGCGGCCTCCATGTCTGTCGTCATCAACCCGTACCAGACGAAACGGCCATGAGAGTTGACCATGCTGTTTCCTGCGCGAGTTCGCGAAGACGTTCGGCTCCGCCTCTGAGCCGGCCCGGTGATCTGATTCTAACATTCGCATCGCGGTTCGGTAGGCTGTCTTGCGAATGTTAGAATTAAAGGACCACCAGCAAATATGAATCCTGGCGGAGCTTTGGATTTGACATTCGCTTCGCCGATTCGCGGCTGGGTGGGTAGCGAATGTCAAATCCGCTCCACGTTTGCTCTGCGGCGCACAGCTTCGCCCTCATGACCGAGCATTCCGGACACTGACCGGCCGGGCGGAAGCCTCAAACGCGAAGTCTGAAAAAATCAGCGCGTCGGAACCGGCTTGTCGCCGCGATAATCGTAGAAACCGCGCTGCGTCTTGCGGCCGAGCCAGCCAGCCTCGACGTATTTCACGAGCAGCGGACACGGACGATATTTTGAGTCGGCCAGCCCCTCGTGCAGCACCTGCATGACCGACAGGCAGGTGTCCAACCCAATGAAGTCGGCCAGTTCCAGCGGCCCCATCGGATGATGAGCGCCGAGCCGCATCGCGGTGTCGATCGCCTCGACGTTACCGACGCCTTCATAGAGCGTGTAGATCGCCTCGTTGATCATCGGCAGCAGAATGCGGTTGACGATGAAGGCGGGGAAATCTTCCGAGACCGCGATGGTCTTGCCGAGCTTGGTGACGAATTGCTTGGTCGCTTCGAACGTCGGATCGTCGGTGGCGATGCCGCGAATGACCTCGACCAGTTCCATCAGCGGCACCGGATTCATGAAATGAATGCCGATGAAACGCTCCGGCCGATCGGTGGCCGAGGCAAGCCGCGTGATCGAGATCGACGAGGTGTTGGTGCCGACAATCGCCTCGGGCTTCAACGCCGGACACAGCGAGCCAAAGATTTTGCGCTTGAGCTCTTCCTTTTCGGTCGCCGCTTCGATGACGAGATCGCAGTCGGCGAGATCGTCAAGCGTCTTGGCCGGGCTGATACGCTTGATGGCCGCCTGGCGCTCTTCATCGCTGATGCGCTGACGGCTGACTTGGCGCGCCAGATTGCCGTTGATCGTCGCAAGCCCCTCCGTGATCCGGTCGGGCGCGATGTCGTTGAGCATGACGTGGAAACCGGACAGCGCACAGACATGCGCGATCCCATTCCCCATCTGCCCTGCGCCGACTACGCCGATCTTACGAATGGTGTGAGCCATTGCGTCCGTCCGCTCGTTGCGCGTCTTTGGCCGATCCTTGACCTCGACCATCTTTGCTCACCTTCTAACGACGATCATCAACCTACGACGATCCCAACCCGCACGCCACCCACCCTCAGGTCAGCGCCCAAGCTTGCCGAGCTCGGTCGCCAACTCCGGCAACGCCTGGTAGAGGTCTGCCACCAATCCATAATCGGCGACTTGAAAGATCGGTGCTTCCTCATCCTTGTTGATGGCCACGATCACTTTCGAATCCTTCATACCGGCGAGATGCTGAATGGCGCCTGAAATACCGACTGCGATATAAAGGTCGGGCGCCACCACCTTCCCGGTTTGGCCTACCTGCCAATCGTTCGGCGCATAGCCGGCATCGACGGCGGCGCGCGACGCGCCCACCGCGGCGCCGAGCTTGTCGGCCACCGGTTCGATATATTTGGTGAAGTTCTCGCGGCTTTGCATCGCCCGGCCGCCGGAAATAATGATCTTCGCCGAGGTGAGTTCAGGGCGCTCCGATTTGGAAAGCTCCTCGCCGACGAAGCCGGAAATACCGGGATCGGCCGCCGGCGCCGCCGGTTCGATCGGCGCCGCGGCGGCGCCCTCGCCGGTGCCCTGGAACGCCGCGGTGCGCACCGTGATCACTTTCTTGGCCTCGGGCGAGCGCACGGTCTGAATCGCATTGCCGGCATAAACCGGCCGCTCGAAGGTGTCCGGCGCCACGACCTTGATGACATCGGAAATCTGCATGACGTCGAGCAGGGCTGCGACACGCGGCATGATGTTCTTTCCCGACGTCGTAGCCGGCGCCATGATGGTTTCGTAAGGACCCGCCAGCGCGACGATCAGCGCCGCGGTGGGTTCGGCCAGCATGTGCTCGTAACCGGTCGCGTCCGCCAACAAGACTTTGCCGACGCCATCGAGCTTTGCCGCAGCAGCGGCGGCTGCCTGGCAGTTGTGACCGGCTATCAGAATGTGCACCTCGGCGCCGAGCGCCTTGGCGGCCGTGAGCGCTTTGCTGGTCGCATCCTTCAGCGATGCGTTGTCGTGTTCGGCGACAAGAAGTGTGGGCATCAGATCGCCCCCGCTTCGTTTTTCAGTTTCTCGATGAGTTCGGCGACGGTTTTGACCTTGACGCCGGCTTTGCGGACCGGCGGCTCGGCGGTCTTGACCACCTCGAGCCGCGGCTTGATGTCGACGCCGTAATCGGCGGCGGTTTTTTCTTCGATCGGCTTTTTCTTCGCCTTCATGATGTTCGGCAGCGACGCGTAGCGCGGCTCGTTCAAACGCAGATCCGTCGTGACGATCGCCGGCAGCTTGAGCTTGACCGTCTGCAGGCCGCCATCGACCTCTCGCGTGACCACGGCGGCTTCGCCGTCGAGAGCGACCTTCGAGGCAAACGTGCCCTGCGGCCAGCCGAGCAGCGCGGCCAGCATCTGACCGGTCTGATTACAATCATCGTCGATCGACTGCTTGCCCATGACGATCAGACCGGGCTGTTCGGCGGCCGCGATGGCCTTGAGGATTTTCGCCACCGCGAGCGGCTCGACGTAGGCGTCGGCCTTCACCAGGATGCCGCGGTCGGCGCCCATGGCGAGCGCGGTGCGAATGGTCTCGGCCGCCTGCGCCGGTCCGATCGAGACGCACACGATCTCGGTCGCCTTGCCGGCTTCCTTGAGCCGGATCGCTTCTTCGACCGCGATCTCGTCGAATGGATTCATCGACATCTTGACGTTGGCAAGCTCAACGCCAGAGCCGTCAGCTTTGACCCGGATTTTCACATCCTTGTCGACCGCCCGCTTCACGGGCACGAGAATTTTCATGGTTGGTGTCGGCTGCTTTTAGCTACGTCAGGCCGCCAGGGGCCGCTTTCGATCCCGCCAATGCTGCGGTGCGGCAACCTACCGGCCACAGCCCTCCCGGTCAACGTGGCGGCGTCTGGCCGCCGACGGACGCCGCCTCGGGTTGCGCACATTCGAACAGTTCGACGCCCGGCGGCCGCACCAGGAAGAACAGCAAGGCACCTGTCGCCAAGCCTCCCACATGCGCCCAATAGGCGGTTTCATCCTGGGCTCGGCTGAGCGCCTCGAGAACCTGCCAGACGGCCCAGCCGCCGATCACCCAGAACGCCCTCACCCGCACGACAAGCAAGCCGACGAGCACGGTGACCTTGGCGCACGGCCGAAACAGCAGATAGGCGGCGATGACGCCGGCGACCGCGCCCGAGGCGCCGATCAGCTCCATATTGGAATGCAGATCGCTCAGCACGAAGGCGATGCCGGCACCGACTCCGCAGGAAAGGTAGAAACCCAGGAAGCGCCAATGCCCGAGCGCTTCCTCGATGTCGTCGCCGAACACCCACAGGAAGATCATGTTGCCGAAGATGTGCCAGAAGCTCCCATGAAGAAACATGTAGGTGATCAGCGTCAACGGCGCCCGCGCCGCGCTCTCGAAAACTCCTTCGGCGCCAAACGACGCCGGGACCAGTGCGGCGATCTGATCGATCGCATCCCCTTGGCCCCGGGTGGTGGCGATCTGCGCGAGAAAGACGATGACATTGACGGCGATCAAGAGCCAAGTGACGTAAGGCGGCGTCGGCCATTTGAAAGGACTGTGATCGTAGAGCGGCAACACCATCGTGTGCGCCCTTCTCTGTCAGCGGTTCTGGCCTGGAACCCACAGCACGTCGCGCGCGCCTCTGCTGTTGGCGTAGCGGCTGGCGACGAACAGGAAATCTGACAGACGATTGACGTATTTCAGGACTTCGGGCGTGACACCTTCATTCGGTTTGTCCGCGAGTTCGGCGACGAGCCGCTCGGCACGGCGGCAAACCGTGCGCGCCAGGTGCAGATAAGCCGCCGCCGCGCTGCCGCCCGGCAAAACGAACGATCGGAGCGGCGCCAGTTCGGCGTTGAGCCGGTCGATCTCTTTTTCAAGCCAAGTCACCTGGGCGTCCGTCACGGTCAGCCGCGCGCCGCCGGGTCCCTTGCCTTTCCCGGGCGTGCACAGATCGGCGCCGACGTCGAAAAGATCGTTCTGGATGCGACCAAGCGTGGCATCGAGCGAGACGTCTTCGGCGGCATGGAGCCGGGCAATGCCGAGCGTGGCATTGACCTCGTCCAGTGTGCCGTAGGCGGCGATACGCAGATCATATTTTTTGCGGCGCTCGCCGGTGCCGAGTGCCGTCGTGCCGTCATCCCCGGTGCGGGTATAGATCTTATTGAGGACGACCATGGCTCACCGGTGCATCACCCAGACCGTCAGCATGATGACGATGATGGCGATGAATTGCAGCAAAACGCGCATCCGCATCAGCTTCTGCGATGTGTTGGACGAGCCGCCGCGCATCATGTTCACGAGGCCCAGCAACAGCACGACGGCGACTGCGCCGACGGCGATGGGGACCGCGACGTGAGACATGAAATTGGACATGAGCGTTACTTAAGGCCCATCCCGCCGGCGTTCAATCGAAATGCGGCGCGCACCAGCGTATTCGATCTGCCGGATGTCCCTTTCCAATGGAATTGATGGCCTTGCGTGCCGGAGTACATTCCGTGGCCCACCGAGAAAGCCCAGAGGGTCCGCCCTCAGCAGCCGCAAATTCTTGGCATCACTCAGCCCTCTTTCGCCCCGTGATCATCGCGCTCACTAAATTCTCACGGTGCGCAAAGCTTGCGAGTGCGACGCCGAGGACGTGGAGCACCACGAGCGCAAGCGTGATGTTGGCGATGGTTTCGTGGACTTCTTTCATCAGCAATTGCGGGCGCCTTTGGCCTGGGACCCGAGGCGGCCGGTCGACCTTGGCGATGACGCCAGACAGCGGGCCCTCGCCTCGATCCGCAGCCAAATTCGCCATTCCGGTTCCCACCGTCGCCAATATCATGATGAGGAGCGCGATGATCATCGCACCCCCGGCCGGACTGTGTCCGAGATAGCGTTCTGATGAAAACCGCACCAGTCCGGCGAGATAGTCGAAGACAAGGCGCGGGCCGCGTACAAAGTTCACAAACCGCGCATTCTCGGTTCCTACAAATCCCCACACGATGCGCAGCAAGACCAATGCTCCCGCAAGATAGCCTAGCCATGTGTGCATCCAAAGCGGTTCGTCCGTAAACCAAGCAACGAGAACAGCCGCTGCGAGCAGCCAATGGAATGTCCGTACAATCGGATCCCATACTCGCACTTCGACAACTTGCATATTCGATTACTCCAACCTGGATTCTGCGGCCCAGATCTGGGGCGCTTAAAAAGTGCGCGCCCCCACGCACCTAAATTATTCGCTCGGAACATCGCGGGTCGCTTTGAGCTAGATCAAGGCCGAGAGAGGGACGCAACAGTGTGCAGACGATGGCACCCGCGCTTTGTTCGCAGAGCCGGCTTTCATCTTTCACAAAACATGCGCTAAGAAGGCGGCGAAATCCGCCGGAGGAGCCCCGCATGATCATCGATTTTCAGCACCATTTTACGCCGCGCGAACTGATCAAGGAGGATCCGGGCGACCGCCTCATTCTCAACTACGACGCGCTCGGCGCACCGAGCTATACGGTGCATTCGCTGCTCTACGATCTCGACGAACATGTCCGCATGATGGACACCGCAGGTATCGACGCTGCCTGGCTGACCAGCGCCTCCGGCATGTGCGCCGATCTCGAGACGTCGCGGCTCGTCAACGACAAGGCCAGGAAGGCGGAGCGCGACTATCCCGGCCGCTTCATCGGCGCCGCGCACGCCCATCCGCTCGGCGGCGCCGCCGCCCTGAAGGAATTGGCGCGGTGCCGGCACGAGTTGGGATTTCAGGGCGTGACCATCACGTCGGAATTCGACGGCAAGTGGATCGATGCGCCGGAGATTGAGCCGTTCTGGAACGAAGTGAGCAAGCTCGGCATGTTCGTCTTCGTGCACCCCGCCCTCAAGCTCAATCACGCGCAGCAATTCGACAGCTACGACACCGCACGCGCCGTGGGGCGTGAATTCTCGCTCATCATGGCGACGATCCGGCTGGTCAATTCCGGACTGTTCGATCGTCATCCCGAATTGACGGTGCACATGGCGCACCTTTCAGGCGGTATCGCTTCGATGCTCGCGCGTATTCGCAGTTTTCAGGACAAGGAATTCTGGGGCACCGCCGGCAATCCCAAGCACGGCGCGAAGGGCAAGAAGGATTTCGACTATTACATCCGCAACAATCTCGTATTCGACACTGCCGGATTTGCCGGCGGCATCGGCTCAGTGAAAGCCGGACTGTGCGAAATTCCGGCGTCTCGCATCGTGTTCGCGACCGATTACCCGCAGGAAATCCGCAAGCGCGAGGTGGTGCGCGACTTCGTCAAGGAAATCCGAGCGCTTGGCCCGGACGGCGAGCGGATTCTCTCCGGCAATGTCGGCTTGCTGTTCAAGGAGTTGCCGGCCACGGAGAAGCAGAAATTAGCAGAACGAGCGCGGTAGTCGTCATTGCGAGCGAAGCGAAGCAATCCAATGACGCGACCACAGCTTGATTGCTTTGTCGCGAAGCTTGTCACCGCGCCGGCCGGGTCCCCATCGCGCGGGCGCGATGAGGTGCCTTCGGGCCGGACCCCTAGGCTCCCCGCAAAGACTCCCTGATATTCAATTCGACCCATCCAACAGTCGGCGCGCGATCACCTGGGCCTGAATTTCGGCCGCGCCTTCGAAAATATTGAGAATGCGCGCGTCGCAGAGGATGCGCGAGATGGGGAACTCGAGCGCGAAGCCGTTGCCGCCGTGCACCTGCACGGCGTTGTCCGCCGCCGCCCAGGCGACCCGCGCGGCGAGCAGTTTCGCCATCCCGGCTTCGAGGTCGCAACGCCGTCCGGAATCCTTTTGGCGCGCCGCATAGTAGGTCAGCTGCCGCGCAATCATGATTTCGACCGCCATCATGGCGATCTTGTCGGAAACGCGGGGGAACGCGACGATCGGCTCGCCAAACTGTATGCGCGCCGTGGCATAACCAAGCGCCTGCTCCATGGCGGCCTGGGCGACGCCGATGGCGCGCGCCGCGGTCTGGATGCGGGCCGACTCGAACGTCGCCATGAGCTGCTTGAAGCCGAGGCCCTCGACACCACCGAGAAGATTCTCCGCCTTCACGGTGAAGCCGTCGAACGCGATCTCGTATTCCTTCATCCCGCGATAGCCGAGCACCTCGATCTCGGTGCCGGTCATGCCCGCGACGGGGAACGGATTGTCATCGCTGCCGCGGGGCTTCTCGGCAAGCAGCATCGACAGGCCGCGGTAACCCTTCTCCGCCGGATTGGTCCGGACCAGCAGCGTCATCAAGTCGGCGCGCACCGGATGCGTAATCCAGGTCTTGTTGCCGTAGACCTTGTAGGTATCGCCCTGGCGCACCCCGCGCGTCTTCAACGAGGCAAGGTCCGACCCGGTATTCGGCTCGGTGAAGACCGCGGTCGGCAGCACCTCGCCCGATGCGATCTTCGGCAGCCAGGTGCGCTTCTGCTCTTCCGTGCCGCCGCCCATGATGAGCTCGGCCGCGATCTCTGAACGGGTACCGAGGCTGCCGACGCCGATATAGCCGCGTGACAGTTCCTCCGAAACGACGCACATCGATTCCTTGCCGAGACCCATGCCGCCGTAATCCTCGGGGATGGTCAGGCTGAACACGCCCAGTTCCGACATCTGCGACACGACGTCGAGCGGAATGTATTGGTTTTTCCGATGCCATTCCTGAGCGTATGGCACGACGCGGCCGTCGGCGAACTTGCGCATCTCCTCGCGAATCGAATCGAGAGTTTCGTCAAGACCGCAGGCGCCGATGGTGGCCTCCTGCCGCTCTCGTATCAGTTCGACGAGCCGGGCCCGGTTCGGCGCCGTGTTCCCCATCGCGATAAGATGATCGACGGCTGGCGTCACGCGCGCCGCCACTGCGGCGGAGCCTAATCCGAGGTCCGAAAGTCGGACGATCTCGCCCTGGCTCATGGGTATCCCGCCCAGAATCTGGGCCAGGTATTCGCCGGCCCCGATGCGCACCAAAAGCTCCTCGACCTCGCCAAAACCGCCGGACTCCGAAAGTCGCTCGACATAGGACGCGAGTTGCCGGATCGCCTCGACGTAAGTCGCGAGCCAGGCCAACCCGTGGGCGGCGCGCTGCTCTCGATCGAGAATGCGTGAAACCGGCCGGCCCTCGACCGTCACCCGGTCGGCGATGGCTCGGCGGGCGTCGGCGAAGAGTGCCTCAGCCGTGCCAACGGCTTGGCGGAGCGCGGCGATGAGGTCGTAACCGGCGGGCACAGGGGATACGGCAAGCGGCATGAGCGGCTCCCAAGAGACTGACTTGATGGCCCGGACGGTGAAGCGATTTTACGCGTGCGGTGCACAAAAGCCAATGAGCCGGCCGCCTCGGCGGGCCTGGCCTCAGTGCAAACCTCCATTTATCGCCAAATCTTAACCATTTTACGGTTTCCTGTGGTGGATTGCGGCTCCGTCGGTTGTGAGACGGGGAGCAGAAATTCCGCCCGGGGCACCGATGTTCATCACGCAACTTTTCTCAAAGTTGTCGGTTCGCGCCCGCATCATCGCACTCGGCATTATTCCGGTGATCGGGTTTCTCGCCACCGGCATCGCCTTCATGGCCGGCGACTCCAAGGTCGGGCGTGCCCTCGACATCGTCCAGCAGGACACCGAGGTGGCCGACGCCAGCCGCGATCTCAAGACCGGACTGCTGATGATGCGCGCCTCCGCCGTGGAATTCGTCGCGCATCCCTCTGACGATCAAGTGAAAAGTTTCGCCGACGGACAAGAACTCGCCATGCGATCGATCAATCGGATCGAATCGACGGTCGGCCCTTTGCAGGAGGACGTGACCACGCCGCTGCGCATTACGATCCGTGATCTCAAGACAAGCTTCGCCAGCCTCGTCAACGAGGAGAGATCGCTAGGCTTCAACGAAAACGAAGGGACAACCGGCGACCTCATTGCCGCGAGCAATGCGGTCGAGAAGATCATTCACGACGATTTGTCGTGGGTCGCCGACGTCGATTCAGCCAAGCTCCTGATGTCGCTTTTGACCATGCGGCGCTACGAGATCGAATATCGTCTCACGCTCGCGCGCACTGCCGAGCAGCACTTCCTGGAAGAAGTCAAACACTTCAATCAACTGTTCGACTCCGTCGACGGTGCGCCGTCGATGAAGGAAAAGCTCAATCAACAGGTGCAGGCCTACAATTATAATTTCGCGCAGTGGGTCGCGAGCACGGACAATATCCAGCCGTTGCTGTCACTCATCAGCCACGACACCGAGAGCGTCCTGCCGGAAGCCGATAAGATCAGCGCCGCGGCACGTGCAAGCGCAAGCTCCGCCGCGAGCGCTCTCGACGCCTCGCGGGCGCAGATACGGCGCTTCATCATTGCGGTCGGCTGCGCGTCCGTCCTGATCGGGCTGCTTTGCAGTTTTGCGATCGGCCGTTCCATCACGCTCCCCCTGGAGGGACTGGCTGGGGTGATGGAGCGGCTCGCCGATGGCGACACGACGGCCCGCATCCCCGCTACCCATGGGCACGATGAGATCGCCGCCATGGCCCGCACGGTGATCGTGTTCCGCGATACCATGATCGAGCGCACTCGGCTCTCGGCGGTCGAGACTGAAACGAATGCGGCGCGCGAACGCCGCGGCGAAGCGATCGCCGCGATGATCCAGAAATTTCGCGCGTCCGTGGAGCAGGCACTCGGACGTCTGCGTGAGGCCTCCGAACGCCTGGAGGGTGCTTCGAGCGGCCTGCACATTGCCGCGGACGCCGTCTCCTCGGAATCGCGGGATGCGGAAAACCGGGTCGGCGCCGCTTCCGTCAATGTCACGACAGTGGCGAGTTCGATCGAAGAACTCGCCGCCTCAATCGCGGAGATCGCCTCGCAGGCAACAAAGTCGACCGATGTTGCAAGCCGCGCCGTCGCGGAATCGCAGCGGACCGTCAACACCATGACGGACCTCGGCAACGCCGCGAACCGCATCGGCGAAGTTATCGGGCTCATCCAGGCGATCGCCGGCCAGACCAATCTCCTGGCGCTCAACGCGACCATCGAGGCGGCGCGTGCCGGCGACGCCGGCCGCGGCTTCGCGGTCGTGGCCGCCGAAGTCAAATCGCTGGCGGCGCAGACGGCGCGTGCGACCGAGGAAATCGCCGCCCAAATCGGCTCGATCCAATCGGCGACCGCCGACGCTGCGCAAGCGATCGAGCAGGTCTCGTCAGTCATCGACGACATGTCGGTGATCGCTTCGACGGTCGCAGCCACGGTCGAGGAGCAAAATCACGCGGTGGCTTCGATCGCCGAAGGCGTCAACCGCGCTTCACTGGAGGCGAAAAGCGGCGCCGAAGCCATGAGCCGTGTCGCGGGCGCAAGCAATGGCGCACGGGTAACGGCGGCCGACGTCAAGGCGCTTGCCGACACGCTCGCCAGCGAGGCCGCGAACCTGCAGGGCGAAGTCCGTCGCTTCCTCGCCGAAGTGCAAGCCGCGTAGCCTTTCTCAGGCAACCATCTTCCGGATCAGCAAAGAGTTCGGATCGTCGTCTCTGATCTTTGGGGCAGCGCACGTCCGTCTGGGGCGAGGAGGCCATATTTTGCCACACTGCACTGTTAGTGGGCGCTGAATAGTCGTATCAGATGAAGAGCCATTCCCAGAGGGAGTTCGAAATGAGCCTTCCGAAGAAGATTGCGGCGATCGCGGCGCCAATTGCTGGTGTTGCTCTGCTCGTCGCCCTGCCGGCATCGGCCCAGACCGACAGCAAGGCGAGCGGCGCCGCTGCCCCGAAGGCCGAGGCCAATTTCGCCTCTTCGGCATCCGCGGGTGCTTCGCGCGCTGGGGCTATGGGCATGTCGTCGGGCATGTCTTCCACCATGGCGCCGTCAAGCGGCGCAGCCATGGCCCGGCCCTCGACGAAAGTGCAGACAGCGGGAACGCAGAACGGCAGCAGCCAGGCAAAGCTCGCCGACAAGGTCAGCAACGACGTGAAATAGCGCCAACGCGCGCACTTCGGCATAAGCCGGGCCGGCCCCTTTGGACCGGCTCGGCTTTTCTCATTTCAACGAATACTCATTTCAAGGGACGGCGGCGCGGGGCCTTCGTAACTGCGTGACGGCTCGTTCAAAGTCCAGTTTGTTAATTCAAAGTCCACGTGAATGTGCCGGTGTCACTTCCGATAAGTTCGGCGGTAAAGCCCTTCAAGTTTTTGGAGGAGCACGAGTAACCCGACATATTGATGCGATCGAACGGCCCCGGATATTCGATGCAAAGGTTGAGGTCCTTGCCCGACCAGACGATCCGCCCCGAATTTGTCTGCTCGGCGTAGAGGTAGAACCATCCTCGGGGGAAGTTGCCGATCGACCTGCAATTGCCGGCTCCGACGGTCCACCAGCCCTGGACCTCAAACCGGCTGTCGCCGACCGCCACCAGATTCGAAACGGCGACGGAGGCCGACACGTTGCTCTTGTTGCAAACCTCAAAGGTAAACGTTTGCGCCTGCGCACCGGCCGAACCGGCGCATAGCAGCACCGCCGCAACGAACACAATGGTCAAGCCCGAACTCGCGACCCTCATCGCCTCTGCTCCCTCATGTCAGCCGGCGCGACCATGATACGGTTTCACAGCGGTGACAAGATTGCCAATGAGCGCAGCACCTTGTGACACCATTGATTTCTTTGAATAAAGCGCGAACCTCGAGGCTCAGCCTCCACCGAGGTGACCCGAGTCAACGCCCAAGCGCCGAGGCCAATTTCAAGGATGAAATCGTTTCTCCCTCTCCAATCGAATAGATTGAGCGCGCTTGCGAAGGAGTTTCCCCTCGGCATCGCGGTTTTGCGAACAAACGATGACAAAGGCGGGGCCGGTTCGTCGCCCGCGCGGGGCTTCGCCGGCGCCGCGGAATGACGTATTTCAGTGGGCCTGCTTTCGGTGGGCCTGCGCTCACCGCGGAGATTGCCTGCGTTGAAAACAATTCGCCTTTGCTATCGCATCGCCATCGACGCCTTCTATCGCTTCAACGCCGACGACGGCTGGGCGATCGCCAGCCACATCGCACTGTCGGTGCTGATGTCGATGTTTCCATTTTTGATCCTGGTCACGGCGATTGCCGGCTTCATCGGCTCGACCAATCTCGCCAACGAAGTGGCGCGGCTGATTATCGCCGCCTGGCCACGCCAGGTTTCCCATCCCATCGCCGGTGAAATTCATAGCGTGCTCACCACCGCACGCGGCGACGTGCTCACCGTGGGCGCCGTGTTTGCCATCTATTTCTCGTCGAGCGGAGTAGAGAGCTTGCGCATCGGCCTCAACCGAGCGTACGGGCTCAACGACGCGCGCCCATGGTGGCTGTTGCGGCTGGAATTGATCGGCTACGTCCTGGTGGCCGCGCTTGGACTTCTAACGCTCGCCTTTCTCGTTGTGTTGGGCCCGCTGGTCTTTCGAGCCGCGCTGTCCTATGCGCCCTGGCTCGACCCGCTGGAGGGCCACTACAACATCTCGAGGTTCGGCCTCGCGGCGCTTTTGCTGACGACATCGCTGTTGATCCTGCACATGTGGTTGCCGGCCGGCCGCCGGCGCATCGGCGAGGTCTTGCCCGGCATCGGAGCGACACTCGTGCTGTGGCTCGCCTGCGGCTTCTTTTTCGGCCGCTATCTCTCGGACTTTTCGTATACCTACGTGAACTACTATGCCGGGCTCGCTTCGGCGATGATCGCGCTGGTCTTTCTCTATTTCACCGCGTGGATTTTCATCTATGGCGGCGAACTCAATGCAGCGATCGCGCGGGCGCGGGGCGACGCGCGTTGAGCCCTCAGGGTGGCGAAATCTGCCCCTGGTCCGCCGCAAATGCGGATGTCACGCGGTCGATTCGACAACGGCGGGTGTTGCACCCGTCAGGGTCTTGACCTTGCGGGCGTGATCGACGGCTTCGCGGGCCGATTTGTTGTGCGTGAACAGTTCGAGCGTGTCCGTCTCGTCCTCGGTCACTGGAGTCATGGCCTGATCGGTATAAGGAAGGTGCGCGTCGGCGGCGACGCGGCGGTAGATACGGAAGATGCGCCACGCCGAGGCGGCGATTTGCGCATGCTTCGCCAAGAAATCCCACGCGAGCCAAGGATAAAAATTCCACACCGGCTGGATCGGTAGTTCGGGACGCCGCTCGTGCCGGTTCTTGAGGCGGAAAAATCCGCCCTGCAGCGGATGGACCTTCTCGACGGTGAGCGAGGCCGCGAACCAGAGAATGATCTGCGCGAGTCGCAGGATATTGATCCCATACGCCTGCGCGCGCCGCAAAATCGTCTCGATATGTTCCGGCGTGTAATAGATCTGCCAGGCGTCGCGGTAGAGTTTTTCCCATTCCGCCTTGCTCATGTGCGCATGGGCGTGAGCGCATGTTTTGATGCTCGGAACCTTCTCGATTGTGCTGTCGATGGCGCAACCGATGCCTGCCGCGAAGCATGACCTGCCCTATCCCTGGTGTGTAGTGAAGGGCGATCCGGAATGCACTTTCATGACGCTTCAAACAATGCGAAGAATCGGCGAATGGGCGCGCGGAATTTGCGAAACAAATCCCTGCATTCTCGATCGCCATGATGGTGCCGGGCGGCGCGGCCGCGCCCGCTAGCCAAATCGCATCGCGCCGGTCGCCTCGACCACGTCATCGAAATTTCGTAGTCCGGTTCGCGGCGCATTGACCAGGACCGCCATATTTCCCGGCTTATGACGGTTAGTGCGCATCAGTTCGTGCGCATAGGGAATTTTGGCCCAGGGGAACACGTCGCTCATGCATGGATCAACGCGGCGATCGATGACGAACTGATTGGCTGCGCTGGCTTGCTTCAAATGTGCAAAGTGCGATCCTTGAATTCGCTTCTGCCGCATCCACACGTAGCGCGCGTCGAACGTGATGTTGTAGCCGGTGGTGCCGGCGCAGAACACGACCATGCCGCCACGCTTGACCACAAGGCATGAGACCGGGAACGTCGCCTCGCCGGGATGCTCGAACACAATGTCGACATCGCGCTTGCCGGTGATGTCCCAGATCGCTTTGCCGAACCGGCGCGCCTCCTTGACCCAGGCGTCGTATTCGGGCGTGCCAACCTTGGGCATCTGGCCCCAGCATTTGAACTCGTTGCGATTGATGACGCCCTTGGCGCCAAGATTGAAGACATACTCGGATTTCGACTGATCGGAGACGATGCCGATGGCGTTGGCGCCCGAGGCGGCGACCAGTTGCACGCCGAACACGCCGAGGCCGCCGCTGGCGCCCCAGACCAGCACGTTGTCGCCGGGCTTCAGGATGTGCGGTGCGTGGCCGAACAACATGCGATAGGCGGTCGCGAGCGTCAGCGTGTAGCAGGCGGATTCTTCCCAGGTCAGGTGCGGCGGCTTGTGCATCAGCTGGCGTGACTGGACACGGCAGAATTGCGCGAACGAACCGTCCGGCGTCTCGTAGCCCCAAATGCGCTGCGAAGGCGACAGCAGCGGATCGCCGCCGTTGCACTCCTCGTCGTCGCCGTCATCCTGATTGCAATGGATGATGACCTCGTCGCCGATATTCCAGCGCCTCACCTTGGAGCCGACGGCCCAGACGACACCGGAAGCATCCGAGCCGGCGATGTGGAACGGATGCTTGTGGCCGTCCAGTGGAGAGACCGGAACGCCAAGGCCGGCCCAGACGCCGTTGTAATTGACGCCGCCGGCCATCACGTAAACCAGCACCTCATCCTCGGCGATCGGCCAAGTCGGCACCACTTCGGACTGCATCGAGGTTTCGGGTGGGCCGTGGCGCTCCTTACGGATCGCCCAGGCATGCATTTTCTCCGGCACGTGCCCGAGCGGAGGAATCTCGCCGATCTCGTAAAGATCTTTGAGTGGAGCGGCTGACGGTTTCTGCTGCGCGACGGCCATGATGGGCTCCCGGTTCGAACCGGCGATCGCGACATCACCGCCGCGACATTGAAACGGTAGTCTGCCGCACCTGATGTTGCAGTGCAATAAATATTGTAACGACAGAAACGCGAGCCGAAATGAATTGCCGAGCACTGCCCGAGCGCAAGTCAGGGCCGAGACAGGGCACTGCGACGCGTTTACACTTCGAAGCAGGACGGGGGCCGAATTGCGTCGGCCCCGGCCTTGCCAATTAACCGGGGGTTCTCATGCTTGAAAGCATCATCATCTGGCTCATCATCGGCGCACTCGCCGGATGGCTCGCCGGCATGGTCGTCAAAGGCGGCGGCTTCGGGCTGATCGGCGACATCATTGTCGGCATCATTGGCGCCGTCATTGCCGGCTGGCTGCTGCCTCGAATTGGGATCATCATCGGCGGCGGCTTCATCGCCGCAGTCATTGACGCCTTCATCGGTGCGGTGATCCTGTTGTTCATTCTGAAACTGGTCAAACGATAAGACGGCGGAAAGGAATGCGCGGTTAAAGCGAAGGCGCGACAGGCGGTTCGGCCTTCGCAGCCTTGCTGGTGATTTGATCGCGGTTCCATGGCCGTCTCACAACAGATCGTACCGAGTGCCACCTCGCAGTTTTCGGCCGCGCGGACCATCTAGCTGTTCGGTCTGACCCTGGCGCTCGGCTATCTGATGTCTCTCCGGGTCTTACGTCCGCGGTTATTTCTTGACCGATGCTCAGCACCAGCCGATCGCCAACGACTTCGTCAATGTCTGGGCGGCCGGCCAACTGACGCTCGATGGCAATCCGGCCGCCGCCTATGACTGGCCGACGCACCGGACGGTGGAAGTCCATGCTGTCGGCCACGACTTCGATGGCTATTACGGCTGGCACTATCCGCCGACGTTCCTGTTCGTGGCTGCGGCGCTCGCAACGCTGCCGTATCTGCCGGCGGCCATTCTCTGGCTGGCGGCGACCCTTTCCGCCTTCGTCGCCGCAATGGCAACCATTCTCGGCGGCCGCACCGGTCTTCTGGTCGCTTGTGGTTTTCCAGCCGCTACCTGGAACGTGACTGCGGGCCAGAACGGCTTTCTGACTGCGGCACTGATCGGCGGCACGCTCGGCTTGATGGAGCGGCGAACGGCGCTCGCCGGCGTCTGTCTGGGACTGCTTACCTACAAACCGCAATTCGGCTTGCTGTTCCCGAATCGTGCTGATCGCCGACCGGCAATGGCGCATGATCGCGGTCGCTTGCTGCGTCGCCGCCGTTCTTGTTGTGCTGTCATGGCTCGCCTTTGGCAGTGCCAGCTGGCAAGCCTTTGCGCATTGGATGCCGATCACCAGCAGTTCTGTCGATATGGCAAAGTCGTGCGGCATTCGAACTAAAAGCTGCTTCGCTCGCAGCCGGCACGCTTCTCGCCACACCTTACGTCTACATGTACGACTTGGTCGTACTGGCAATCGCGGTGGCCTTTTTGCTCCGATACGCGTTGACGCGGGGATTTACGACGACCGATCTTGTGGGCCTCGCCTGTGGCGCAGCCCTGATCCTGAGCTACCCGTTTGTGAAGACCCAGGTCGGTTTGATCGCCGTGTTGATCGTCATGGCGCTGGTTGCGGAACGGGCGATTGCCGACGCCCACCACGAGCGGAATATTGCATAGCCGAACGCTTCGATGTTGCATCGCAACAAAATCCGGTTCACACTGTGGCCATTAGTGATCGTGCGAGACCAATGGGCGACAAGCCGTCACGTGACAAACCTTGGATCTTCCGCACCTATGCGGGCCATTCGACCGCAGCGGCATCGAACGCTCTTTATCGCAAAAACCTGAGCAAAGGGCAGACCGGCCTTTCGGTCGCCTTCGATCTGCCGACGCAGACCGGCTACGACAGCGATCATCCGCAAGCTAAAGGCGAAGTCGGCAAGGTCGGCGTGCCGGTTTCTCACATCGGCGACATGCGCATGCTGTTCGACGGCATCCCGCTCGGCGAGATGAACACGTCGATGACGATCAATGCGACTGCGCCATGGCTGCTCGCGCTCTATGTCGCCCTCGCCGACGAACAGAGCGTGCCGCGCGCGAAGCTGCAAGGCACCACGCAAAACGACATCATCAAGGAATATCTGTCACGCGGCACGTATGTGTTTCCGCCGACTCCGTCGATGCGGCTGACCAAGGACGTGATCCTGTTCACGACCAAGGAGATGCCGAAGTGGAATCCGATGAATGTGTGCTCGTATCATCTGCAGGAAGCCGGTGCCACGCCGGTGCAGGAGCTCGCGTTCGCACTCGCGACCGGCATCGGCGTACTCGATGCGGTCAAGCAATCCGGTCAATGCGCGGCTGAAGAATTCGGCGAGGTGGTCGGACGCATCTCCTTCTTCGTCAATGCCGGGCTGCGCTTCGTCACCGAAATCTGCAAGATGCGCGCGTTCACCGAGCTGTGGGACGAGATCACACGTGAGCGTTACGGGGTGAAGGATCCCAAGCAGCGGCTGTTCCGCTACGGCGTCCAAGTCAATTCGCTGGGCCTGACCGAACAACAGCCGGAGAATAATGTCGCCCGTATTCTGATCGAAATGCTGGCGGTCACGCTGTCAAAAGGCGCACGAGCGCGCGCGGTCCAGCTTCCGGCCTGGAACGAGGCGCTGGGCCTGCCGCGGCCGTGGGACCAGCAATGGTCGCTGCGCATGCAGCAAATTCTCGCCTACGAGACCGACCTTCTGGAATACGGCGATGTCTTCGAGGGTTCACCCGCCATCGCCAAGAAGGTCGCCGAACTGAAAACTGCGGCGAAGGAGGAACTGTCGCAGATCGAAGCGATGGGCGGCACCGTGGCCGCGGTCGAGACCGGATATCTCAAGCAGCAGCTTGTCGAGTTCGAACTCGCGCCGCGTCGAAGCGATCGAGCGCGGCGAACAGATCGTGGTTGGCGTCAATCGCTTCGTCGAAACCGAGTCTTCTCCGCTCGCAGACGCCGCCGAAGCGGTGCTTACGGTCTCGCCTGAGGCTGAGGCGGGGCAGATCACGCGGCTTGCGGCGTGGCGCGCCGAGCGCGACGGCAAGGCTGTCGCCGAGGCGCTTGAATCACTGCGACGGGCGGCGAAAAATGGCAGCAACATCATGCCGCCCTCGATCGCCTGCGCCAAGGCCGGCGTCACCACCGGCGAATGGGGCTTCGCGCTTCGCTCGGCTTTCGGCGAATACCGCGCCCCGACCGGCGTCGGTACTGCCATGCGCAATGACGCCGAGGGTCTCGACGACATCCGCGCCGAGGTCGACCGCGTTTCCAAGAAGCTTGGCCGGCGGCTGAAATTTCTCGTCGGCAAGCCCGGCCTCGACGGCCATTCCAATGGCGCCGAGCAGATCGCCGCTCGTGCCCGCGACGCCGGCATGGACGTGGTCTACGACGGCATCCGCCTGACCGCCGAGGCGATCGCTACCGCCGCCGCGGAGAAGAACGTGCACGTCGTGGGCCTATCGATCCTGTCTGGCTCGCACATGCCGCTGGTGCAAGATGTCATCGCGCGGTTGAAGGAAGCGGGCCTCGACGACGTACCGGTCGTCGTCGGCGGCATCATCCCGCCGCAGGATGCGAGCGTTCTAAAAAGCGCCGGCGTCGCCGAGGTGTACACACCGAAAGATTTCGAGCTGAACCGCATCATGTCGGACTTGGTACGGATCGTCGAAAGTTCAGCAGATCAGGCTGAGTAGCGCGGCAATCGCTAGACCGAACTCGACGGCGGCACCACTGCAGCGATTGCATCGCTCAGCGCACTTGGGCTGACCGGTTTGCGCAGATAGAGATCCATCCCCGCCGCACGGGCCGCCTGTTCATCGCTGTCTTCGGTGCGGCCTGAAATACCAATGATCGGAGTAAGGCCGACGCTGCCGCCAATGGCGCGAATGTGCCGCGCCGCTTCAAGGCCGTCGACACCGGCAAGCGTGACATCCATCAGCACCACGTCGTAGCCGCGATGCACGGCCTCGATTGCCTCCTCGCCTGAGCCGACGAAATCGGCGCGGTGACCGAGCTCAGTCAGAATGGTGTTGAGAATGACGCGACCGTACGGATTGTCTTCGGCGCACAACACCGCGAGCCGGCGCACGGCGCGTGTCGTCTGCGGCGAACGCGGATTGCTCGCGGCTTCGGCGGACGCCATCTCCAACACGGCGGTAAAGCGGAAAGTCGACCCGCGGCCGTGCGAACTGGCGACAGTCAGATCGCCGCCCATCAATTTGGCGAGACCCTTGACGACAGCGAGTCCGAGACCGGAACCGCCGTAGTGGCGAGCGATCTCGGCACTGGCTTGCGAGAACGGGCGGAACAGACGTTTGATCTCTGCCGCCTTCAGCCCGATCCCGCTATCGGTGACCTTGAAGAGGAGTTTCACGCGTCCGCGCGCGGCACGGGCAGTCTGCACTTCAAACCGAACGACGCCTTGCTCGGTGAATTTGACCGCATTGTCGATGAGGTTCTCGAGCGCAGCACGGAGCCGAATCGCGTCGCCGACCAGCAATTCTGGCATCGTATCGGCGATCGTCACTTCAACCCGCAGGCCTTTCGTATCCGCTCGCGCCGTCAGCGATTCGGCCAAAGCGTCGATGAGCTGACGGGGGCGAAAAATCTCCCGCTGGAGCGTCAGATTGCCGGTCTCGGACTTGGCGGCATCGATCACGAGCGTCGTCAGCGAGGCGAGATGTTCGGCGCTGGTCTTGATTCCCGCGGCCCAGCGGCGCTCGCGGTCGCCGAGATTGGAACTCGCGAGCAATTCGCCAAGCGCCAGGATCCCCGTGAGCGCGGTCCGGATATCGTGGGCGAAGGCCGCGAGCGTCGTTTCGATCGCCCGGCCGGCAACGGCCGGGCGCCGCCGCCGGCGTCGAGCCGGCTTGGCGGCGGGCTTTCTCTTGGATTTCAATCGCGCCGATTTCAATCGCGCCATGGCAGCCCCCCGGCGCCGCACCCAGAATGCCACGGCGGCGGATGGAGCAAAACCCGTTCGGAGGTCGAATCCTTGGTTTCGGTGTTGCAGACGGCCAAAGTTCAGCGTCCAAGTCCCACCATGCGCCTGATGTCGGTTGGCATGGCCCCGGCGGCGCGCAGCTCGCGCAAGCTTTGCGCCTGTGTCGATTTCGACAGCTTACGGCCTTCGGCGTCGAGAATGAGCCGGTGGTGATGATAAATCGGTTCCGGCAGGCCAAGCAAAGCTTGGAGCAAGCGGTGGATGCCGGTCGCCCAGAACAGGTCCTGGCCACGCACCACGTCGCTGATGCCCTCCAGGGCATCGTCGAGCGTGACGGCGAGATGATAACTCGTCGGCGTCTCTTTGCGGGCCAGCACTACGTCGCCCCACATTTGCGGTGCCGCAGTGACGAGGCCGGTTTGGCCGCGTGGCCCGGCGCCGGTCTCGGTCCAGGTCAGCACGCCGGCACGCGCGACCGCCTTGTCCATGGCAAGCCGCAGCGCGAACGGCTCGCCGCTGTCACGGCGGCGCGCCCGTTCGGCCGGCGACAGCTTGCGCGCCCGGCCGGGATAAAGCGGTACCCCGTCGGGATCGCGCGGCCAGCGGCCTTGCCGATCGCGCTCGGCAACAAGCGTACTGATCTCGCTGCGGGTCTCAAAACTCGGATAAATGAGCCCCTGCGATTCGAGCTTGGCGAGCGCTGCCCGATAATCGTCGAAATGCTCGCTCTGCCGCCGTACCGGCTCCTGCCAGGAGATGCCGAGCCACCTGAGATCTTCGTAGATCGCCGTTTCGTATTCCGGCCGGCAGCGCGGCGCATCGATATCTTCGATACGCAGCAGGAGCCGTCCTCCCAGTTCGCGCGCCATGTCCTGGTTGAGCAATGCCGAGTAGGCATGGCCCAGATGCAGATATCCATTCGGACTAGGCGCGAAACGCAGGATACGGGTGTACATCAGCGGTACGCTTTTCGACGCTCGCGAAGTCTTGACCGGCCATCAGCGGTCAATCAATCCAATAAAGTCGACGATCAACATCATGATGGCGAAGCTGCAGACCGAAGCCGGCAATACGCAGGCAAATTGACGGGCGACACGACATGGCGTCGTACATTCACACCGAGACCGAACTCGACATTGCGCTCGCGGCGCTTGGTAAGTCCGATCCGCGCTTTGTCGCGCTGATCGCCAGTGCTGGACGCCCGCCGTTGCGGCGGCGGCCGGATGGTTTCGCCGGCCTCGCCGCGACGATTGTGGCGCAGCAGCTCTCGACCGCGAGCGCGAACGCCATCTGGGGACGGATTGCGACCGCCTTCGACCCGATCGAGCCGACGGCAATCATGCGCGCGCGTCCGGCGCGGCTGGCGCGACTGGGACTGTCGGCGCCGAAAATCCGCGCGCTGAAGGAAATCGCACGGGCCATCGCGCGCGGCCAGCTCGCACTTGCCACACTCGGCGATTTGACCGCTGAGGACGCTCACGCGGCACTGACCGCCATCCACGGCATCGGTCCATGGACGGCCGACATTTACCTTCTCTCCTGCCTTGGCCACGCCGACGCCTGGCCAGCAGGGGATCTCGCGCTTCAGGAGGCAGCACGCCTTGCCTTCGGGCTACGCGCGCGGCCGGTTGCGAAAGAGATGGTCGCGCTGGCGGAGCCGTGGCGGCCGTGGCGGTCCGTGGCGGCGCGCGTGCTGTGGACGTATTATCGTGCCGTCAAAGGGCGTGAGGGCGCGCCGAGCCAGCCGACACGAAAGTTGCAGAGGAGGGTCAATGGCCGCTGATCTCGATGGTCCGCGACTTGCGCCGCATTCCGGGACGGCGCGACAGCTCGTGGTGTTTCTCCACGGCTACGGCGCCGACGGCAATGATTTGATTGATATCGGCCGCGCCTGGCAGCAATATTTGCCGCATGCGGCGTTCGTCTCGCCGCACGCACCCGAGCCGTGCGGACAGGCGCCGGTGGGCCGCCAATGGTTCGCGCTCACCTTCCGCGATCCCGGCGAACGTTGGATCGGCGTCAACAAGGCTGCGCCTTTGCTCCACCGTTTTCTTGACGCCGAACTCGGCCGGCACCAGCTGCCGCCGACAGCGTTGGCGCTCGTCGGCTTCAGTCAGGGCACGATGATGGCGTTGCACGTGGGGCTGCGCCGACCCGTGGCACCTGCAGCGATCGTCGGCTACTCGGGCGTTCTGGTGGTGCCGCCGGATGTCGACGCCGAGGCGTTTGCCGCCGAAATCAAATCGCGGCCGCCGGTGCTGCTGGTGCACGGCGACCGCGACGATCTCATCCCCCCACAAGCCTTGTTCCAGGCCGCGCAAGGCCTCGCCGCGCTCGAAGTGCCCGTCGAGTGGCATGTGTCCGCCGGCATCGGGCACGGTATCGACGCCGAAGGGCTGCGCCATGGCGGCGAATTCCTGGCGCGGCGGTTCAAGGCATGATCCCGAACCATAAAGCTCTCACGGAAACGCTGAAGGAGATCGACATGATAACAATCATCGGCCGCGGCTTCGCCGCGCTGGCGCTGGTCGCTGTGTTTTGCACAGGGGCGCGTGCCGAGGATTCGCTGAAAGTCACCATCGGCCAGATGCAAGCGTGGGCTCAGCAGCCGCCGATCCTCGGTCAGCAAGCAGGTATTTTCAAAAAGTACGGTCTCAATCTGGATATCGTCGGCACCGAAGGTGCCGGCGAAACGCTACAGCCGGTGATCTCGGGAGCGGCCGATATCGGCATCGGGATTGGCACGGTCGGCGTCATGCGTGCCTTCAGCAAAGGCGCGCCGGTGCGCATTTTCGGCGGCAGCTTTACCGGAATGGGGGACATTTTCTGGTACGTCAAAGCGGATTTGCCGATTAAATCGCTGAAGGATGCGACCGACCGCAACACGATTGCGTATTCGACCAACGGCGCGACCAGCCACAGCGTGGTACTCGCCTTTGGCGCCGAGCTCGGTGTCAAAGCCAAGCCGACCGCGACCGGCGGCCCGCCGGCGACGCTGACGCAAGTCATGTCGGGACAGATCGATATCGGCTGGTCCGTTGCGCCGTTTGCCCTCAAGCAGATCGAGGATGGCCAAATCCGCATCATCGCCACGGGCAACGAGGTCGCATCCATGCGCGATCAGACCGTTCGCGTTCAAGTCGCCAACGCGCACCTTATGACGGACCGCAAGGATGTGTTTCTGCGATTTGTTCGCGCCTATCGTGAATCACTCGACTGGATTTTTGCCGATCCGCAGGCCATCAAAATGTATTCGGCAACAAACAAAATTCCCGAGGCCCTCGTCAAGAAAACAACGAGCGAGTTTCAGACCCGACAGGGAATGCAGTTTGACAAGATTTCAGGCGTCGACGGCATCATGGCCGACGGCGTGAAACTGAAGTTCCTCGACGCGCCGCTAACCAAGGAGCAGTTGAGCGAATTGATCCAGATTCCGCCGCCTGGCTCGTGATCCTTTGCCGCACAGCCTACGGGTCAGGGACATGAGCTGAGCGCTACCGAACTCGACCCACGCGGATAGAAGAACACGCTCTCATAAACGTTGATCGTGCCGGTGAGGACGTAGCCCATCTGCGGCAGGTATGGGTAGGTGACCTCACCCCAGATCAGCGAGACGCTCTTTATCGACGAAAATGAACTCGGCAACGAGATAGTCGTACCCGTGCTGTGAGGAGTGCCGTGCAGCGAGCAGCTCCAGGTAATCTTCGCGATGCCACTTGCGTCAATGCCGATTTCTGAAACTGTGACAGCCATGTTGGCGGAGTTGTAGGGCGCCACGACAGTGGATGCCGCGCTGAGAATGTTGCTCATGGTCACGCTGCTGATGGTGATATATTGGGACGCCAAATCAGCAACCGTTCGCGCGGCAAGCGTCGTCTTGAACTGGATCGATAGTCCTTCGCCAAGTTCGACGCTGCCGAGATATACCGTGATCATGACCGGCGCGAGGAGCGCGAATTCCACGGCCGAAACACCCTCCCGCCTCCGAGCGAGCCCTTGCAGAGACCAAATGAGTTTCAAGAAAAAGGAGGAGACGAGGCTCATCAGTATGGCTCGTTCTTGAACACGGCAGCCGACATCAACAAGCGGTTGCCGTTCGACAGGTTTGAAAGATTGAATCCGAGCGGCCCGAGCACAATCGGCCATTGATACATCACTTGAACAACAACGATGTCTCCCGGATTGCCCATGTTATAACCCCAGGAGTTTGTGACGTTGCCGTGCGCATCGAAGGTCAGCGTCGGCATCGACGTATTCGCTGTCGAGAATGAGCTGTAGTTTTGAATGTTGATCATGAATTTATTGCAGTCGAAGAGCGCAAACGTGTTGGAACAAAGCCACGTCGCGAATTGAGCCTTGGTCATGTTCGACGTCTGGGCCTGGCCGGTAAAAATGACGCGACTGGCAAACTCAGTCGTTTCGTCGAGCACCCGGCCGGCAAAGAACACGAGCGCACATTGGAAAATGGCAATGAGCAGCGCAAAGAACGGCGCTGCCACCAAGGCAAATTCAACTACGGTGACGCCGCTCTCACAGCGGCCAAAATCTTTGGCGGACCGAAGCCTTGTTGCGGTCCGGGTCAGGCTCTGTTTGACTGCCACGAACATAGCGCATCTGCTCCAACAACGCGCTTCTAGGACGAAACCTCTAGGAAATAGTTACTCAATTCAGCGACTTCCGGTTAACGAACTCGGGTCCGATGAACCCGAAGCAAATATTTGAACGGCCACCAAATCCGGCTTGCGCCGTCGTTGTCCCGCCGAATGACACGCGCGAAGTCTCGGCTATTGCGTCAAGCGCGCTGTCGCCACCGCTTGCTCGAACATCGCCTGCATGGCAGCGGTAATGTCTCCGTCCGTCGTGATCGAGAAGTACAATCCCGACGACGCGCAGTTTTGCATGTTGGTGGCGATCTGGCTCTGAAACGGCGAAATCCAGGTATTGTACCAGGAGTTGGTGGGAAGCGGCAGGTACGTCGTATAAAGGACGGCAATCCGAATGCCGCGATTCTTCACGGTGGTGCACATCGACGTGTTGAACGGCTGCTGGCAACGCGTTCCGGTGAGCTTTTGCGAACAACTCGCCGAATTATTTTCATCATCGACCCCGTCGGAGACGATGAACAGCACCTCTTGCGGCGTGCTGTTGGTTGCACCTGTTCCGGGATTCGGCATGACGCCGTTGATTTGCGTCATGGCGGACTCAAAGTTCGTGTCCATGTCGTTATTGTTGTTTGTACACGTGAGCCAGCTGTTGGTGCAGACCTGCAGAACGTCGACGGTTGCGGCCGCGTTTCCGGCGGTTGTCAGATTGGACGTCAGTGTTTGGACGGTCGTCGTGCCCGAAACGGCGAAGGTGTAGATCGCCATGCGATAGGTCGAGTTGTTCGCCGTCTCGGTGGTTTTGGCTGTGGTCATCAGCGCCTGCGTCGCCGTCGCCATGTTCTGGATCCGCGTGACCACGCCAAGATTTTTGGCCAGCGTATAGTTGTCGATTTTACCGGCGTTTCCCAGGTTTTCGCACGGACTGGTTCCGCAGTACGGGCGCTGCTCATGACACGCGAATGCGCAGCCGCCCTGTGCGGAAGTATTGGCAACCATCTTGGCGATGCCCGCCGACGTCGCGGCGATGGCCATCGATGGCGAATTGTCGAGCAACAGATAGAAGTCGATATTCGGTGCCGTGGACGAGGTCGCTTGCGAGGATCCGGTAATGGCCCATGTTTCTTTCGGCGAGCCGGTGAGAAGTCCAAGAACGTTCGGAAATGAATTGATCGAGTAGGCCGTGTAGCTGACCGTAACGGTGCGGGCGAGCGCCGTGTTTGTAATGGTAACGGTTGGCGTCGAGTAGCTGAGCCCTGAAAGGGTCGAAGCCTGCGCATTGAAGAGGTTTTGCGCGGCGGTTGTTGCCGTTGATGCCGATTGGTTCATCATGGCAGGGGTGACCGCAGCTAGCGCGGCAGCGTCGGTCGCCGCGTTCAGCCGAATCCGCTTTTCCATGGCGGATCCGAAATCGATCCCCATGCCGATCAAAAAAACGCAAGGGATAAGCGACAGTGCGAAAATGATCGCAACATTGCCCTTGCGGTCGTGAACGAAGCGAGACACGAATTCGCGGAGCATGACCTCACCCTATCGGCACTAAAATTTTCCGGATCTGCGCTCTCCGCCATAGGTCAAAACCATTGATATTCCGTTGCATGAATTGCAGAGTGACCGCTCAGAGTTGAAGGGCCGGAACGCCATTAACGATGCGGCGGCCCGGCGTAGCGGCGCCGCCGGTTTCGGCCGCCTAATGATCTTCGATGCGATTTCAACACATCGTGATACGGCGTGCGCCGCAGGTGTTGATCATTTAAGTCAAATCTTGCGGAATATCGGCGTCATCACTCGGCGCGGAGTGCCGACCGACCGCCCCATCAAGGCCGTCGGCGCGACAGTTTCTGCGGTGCAAAAAATTTGCTGCGTCGTCGTTGTCGATGAGGCTGGCGCAAGCTAAAGCAAGAGGGCCTGAGTTTCGGATCGGACCATGCCGAGCCCCCAAACCTACGACTACATTATCGTCGGCGCCGGCTCGGCCGGTTGCACGCTGGCCAACCGACTCACCGAGAACGCCGGCACCCGGGTGCTGCTGCTGGAAGCCGGCGGTTGGGATCGCGATCCATGGATCAAAATTCCCCTCGGCTGGCCGCGCCTGCTTCTTAATCGCAAGCACGATTGGATGTATTTCGCCGAGCCCGAGGAAACGACCGGTGGACGCGGCCTCGAATGCGCCCGCGGCCGTATCATCGGCGGCTCTTCGTCCATTAATGCCATGGCTTATGTGCGCGGCCATCGCGGCGATTACGACCGCTGGGCGGCCTCCGGTCTCGCCGAATGGTCCTACGCCCATGTGCTCCCTTACTTCCGGCGCCAGGAGTCCTGGAAAGGCGGCGCAAGCTTTTATCGCGGCGGCGACGGCCCGCTCGCCACGCAGATGACTCGCTTTTCCGACCCTCTGGTCGATGCCTTTGCGGCGTCCGGACAAGCCGCGGGGTTCAAGGCCACGCCTGATTACAACGGCGCTCAGCAAGAGGGCTTTTGCGTCTGGCAGATGACGGTGCGCAATGGCCTGCGATGCAGCGCGGCAGACGCCTATCTGCGACCGGCACTTGAGAGGAAGAACCTTACGGTCGAGGTGCACGCGTTGGTGACGCGGCTCGTGTTCGACGGCTCGCGCGCCGCCGGCGTCGAGTACATCAAGCACGGCAGGACCGTTACGGCGCATGCCGAGCGCGAAGTCATTCTCTGTGGCGGCGTCATCAATTCGCCGCAGCTTCTCATGCTGTCCGGCATCGGCGACCCGGACGAGCTGGCCGCGCATGATATCGCCGTCAAGGTCGCTCTGCCGGGCGTCGGCAAGAACCTTCAGGACCACATCTCGGCCAGCATCGCCTACCGACGCACCGAACCGGGCCCGTTCCACCGCGCGATGCGGGCCGATCGAATTGTGCGCGCGTTGGCCCGCGCCTATTTCAACGGCGAAGGCATCGCCACCGAGCTGCCGACCGGGCAAATGGCATTCCTGAAAACGCGGCCGGACGCGCCGTTGCCGGACATTCAGCTTATCTTCAACGCCGCGCCGATGACGGCAGCTCCCTATTTCACGCCGTTCCGCAGTCCCTACACGGATGCCTACGCTTGCCGCGCCGCCGTGCTGCGGCCGGAGAGCCGAGGCAAGCTCGAACTCGCCTCGGCCGATCCGCGAGCGCCGATCCGCATTCGTCAGAATTTCCTCGCCACCGAAAACGACTGGAAGACTTTGCGGGCAGGCCTTCGCATTGTCCGCGATGTCTGCCGTCAGGCTCCGATGCGGCCGTTCATGGAATGCGAAACCGCGCCCGGCGAGACTGCCGTCTCCGACGCCGACCTCGATGCCCACATCCGGGCGAATTCAATCACCGTCCATCATCCGCTCGGCACCTGCAAGATGGGGCTCGCCTCCGACCCCATGACGGTGGTCGATCCCAAGCTTCGCGTGCTTGGCGTCGATGGGCTTCGCGTCGTCGATGGTTCGGTCATGCCCGATCTTGTCGGCGCCAACATCAACGCGCCCATTATCATGATTGCCGAGAAGGCCGCTGACCTTATTCGCGGCCGGCAGCCGCTTGAGCCGGCTCGGCTCGCTGGAGCGCCCGAATTGTCCCGGCACTAGGTCGCGCAAAAGTGAAAGGCCCAGCCGCGCGCATGGCCAGAATTCGCCGGCTTTGCGAGGTCACGTGACATACCTGCTTATTTGATGTGAGCGTTTTGCGCGAATTGTCAGTTGCCGCCGCAGCCCCAGGAGCCGGCATGGTGAGATTAGGACTGGGTTGGTGGCGTGAGCTGTGGCACGGAGGGTTACCCCCCAACTCCGTCGTGTCGGTCATTTTTGCGCTGGCATGCGTGGCGATTGCGACCGTTGTCCGGATCGGCATCGGCAAAATCAGTCCAGATAGCGCGGTGTTCGCACCTTACTATTCCGCAACCTTGGTCGCTGCGCTGGTCGGCGGAGCGACCGCCGGAGGAATTGCAGCAGCATCTGGGGCGCTTGCGGCCTTTTGGCTGTTTGTTCCACCCGAGTGGAAATCAGCTCCCTTCATCGAGGAACAACTCGCCAGTCTCTTCCTGTTTGCCGCATCGTCCTTGGTGATCATCTGGGCGTCAAAAAGCTATCGCGATCTGCTACGGCGGCTTCGCGACGAAGAGAATACGCGGCAACTCCTCAATCACGAGCTCGCGCATCGGATCAAAAATACATTGGCGATCGTCCAGGCCCTGATCAATCAGACACTTCGAGGGCAACCTGCCATCGTCAGCAAGTTGAACGCACGCATCGCGGCACTCGCGAGCACCAACGATCTGCTCATCAGGTCCGAGTGGTACGGAGCGTCCTTGCGAGAAATTCTTGCCGGCGAGTTTGCGCCCTACGACGCTTCGCGGTTTCATTTGAAGGGCGAGGATTTCGAATGTCCTTCCGAGATCGCGATCGTGCTTGCGCTGATCTTTCATGAGCTGACGACAAATGCCTCCAAATATGGCGCACTGTCCAAGCCCGAGGGCCGGGTCGACCTGTCGTGGACGAAACGCAACAATCGAATCGACTTTCACTGGATCGAAAGCGGCGGTCCTGAACCGAAGCTTGCGCCGCAGGGCGGGTTCGGCACCACCCTTCTGCACAAAGGACTCAGGCAATTTGCCGGTTCGGTTGAGATGCGATTCGAGCCGGCTGGGCTGCATTGCGTGCTATCGCTGAGCCTGCCGCCACATTGGCAGCAAGCGCCGGTCGATCTGGCCGATGACCGGCCGATCGACGAAGGTGACGTGGCCCCGCATTCCGCGACAACGGTGGTGCGCTGAAGCCCAACCGCGCCGAATCGGGCCGGAATCAGCCGGCCTGGCGCGCGGCGCGTAAGCCCCGGAACGGGCTTCACAATCCTGTCACGCCTCCCTATAAACTAGAGGGCATCGCCGCACTGCGGCATTGAGTTCGAGGTAGGAGCGTCGGCTTGAACGCTCACGTATCGCCGTCCGGCTGGCCCGCCCTGGTTCTCAACGCGGATTTTCGTCCGCTGAGCTATTACCCGCTGTCGCTCTGGTCCTGGCAGGACGCTATCAAGGCGGTGTTCCTCGAGCGCGTGAACATCGTTGCCAATTACGACCGCGCGGTTCGCAGCCCGAGCTTCGAAATGAAGCTGCCGAGCGTGGTGTCGCTCAAGACCTACGTGAAGCCGTCGACCCATCCGGCCTTTACCCGGTTCAACGTCTTCCTGCGCGACCGGTTCTCCTGCCAGTATTGCGGCGCGCGGGATGACCTGACCTTCGATCACCTGATCCCGCGCTCGCGCGGCGGACTGACGACCTGGATCAATGTCGTCGCTGCCTGCTCGCCCTGCAATCTGCGGAAGGGCAACCTGACACCCGACGAATCCAAGATGTGGCCGTCACAGTCGCCGTTCCAGCCGACGGTGCAGCATCTGCACCGCAACGGGCGGTTGTTCCCGCCCAACTACCTGCACGATAGCTGGCTCGATTATCTTTACTGGGATACCGAACTCGATCCGTGAT
>CAWIID010000007.1:0-743325 GCA_963836055.1 uncultured Alphaproteobacteria bacterium | reverse complement strand
ACTATCGTCAATCAAGGCGCGCCACTGATCGATCTTGCTCGGACGAACGGACTTGTGCTCCATGCTGGAGTCGTACCTGATCACGCCGCTGAAATTCCAAAGGGCGATTCCGCCCACGTCACGACGCTCGGCGGAGGAGATTGCGATTGGAACTCGTTCTATTACGAGGATCGATCGTCGACCCGCACAGCGGCCTCGTGCCGGTCGATATCGCATTACCAAAGGGCGCCTTTTTTCCGGGGCAAATGGCGCAGGCCGCAATCGTCGGTTACCGTGACAGATGGTACATCGTTCCACATGATGCAGTTTTAATGAACGACAACGGCGATCCGTACGTGGTTCAAGCCAAAGACATGATCGCGCAGGAAGTTCCTATACGGATACTGCTCAGCGCTGGAGCCAAGGACGTTATATCCGGCGCGCTTGACCCAGCAGCTGATCTTGTCCTTTCCGGCAGTTATCAGCTTAAGAGCGGCATGAGGGTGAGAGTTTCCGAGCAGACCCGCTGCAAAATGAGTTTCGTTAGTTGGACTGAAAATCATCGCCGTTCGCTTATTTCCGTTGCTTTCGCGCTTGCGCTTGCCGGCGTCTATGCCGGCTTGAACGCTGCCGATCGAACTTTTCCCCATAGTCTCTTTCCCGCGCCTGCGCATTAACGTCGAAAGCGGCAGCATGCCGGCGAAGCAGATGCTGATCGAGGTGACTGAACCGCTGGAGGAAGTCGCGCGTGCTGTGCCGGGCGCTATTGGAGTGCTTCAACAACATCGCGGGGCTCGGCTCAGATGTTTGTCGAGTTTCCTTGGGGAACGAATATGGAGCAGGCGTTGCTCAGCGTTGACGCCGGCTTCGCTCAGGCACTGTCGAATTTGCCGCACGGCACGAAATACGATATCATTCGGGTCAGCCCCACCGCTATTGCACCGTTTCTTTCCTACGCGCTGATTTCCAAGACGATACCGACAGCCGATTTGCATCGTCTCGCGCAATATCAGATCGCACCGCTGCTGACCGGCATTGAGGGCGTAAGGCGGGTGGGCGTCCTGGGTGGCGAGACGCGGGAGGTGCAAGTCTCGATAGATCCTCAAAAGCTCGAAGCTTACGGATTAACGATTGCTGATGTCAGTAATGCCATTTCGGCATCAAACAACCTCATGGTGGTAGGGCGGATAGAGGATAATGACCTTCTTTACCTCGTGGTCAACAGCAACGCTTTTGGTTCGATTGCTTCAGTCAGGGAGGTTGAACTCCGCAACAATGCCGGTGGCATTGTCCATCTGTCCGACATCGCAAAGATTGAGATGGGGGCCGTTCCGCAGTGGCTTCTCGTCGATGTCAACGGACAACCTGCGGTCACGTTCGACATTTTCCAGCAAGACAGTGCCGATTCGCTTGTCGTGGCGAAGGCAATTGAGGGTAAGCTAGCTGCATTTATGAAGACGCAGCCGAAAGACCGTCACCTTCAGAAATGGTACGATCAAACTCAGCTTATTCGCTCATCGATTGCCGCACTGGAAGAAGCCATTGGGATCGGATTGTCTTTGCCGGAATCGTCGTTCTCGCATTTTTGCGCAATTGGCGGGTCGCACTGACGGCAATACTGGTCGTTCCGCTATCGATCGCTATAACCGTCCTCGTTCTTTCGGTTCTCGGGATGACGCTCGACATCATGACTTTGGGCGGTGTTGCGGCGGCTATCGGTCTTCTGATTGACGATGCTATCGTCATGATTGAACATATCGCGCGGCGGGCCGGTGTTCCCGGCCTAAGCCAGCCGCAACGCGACTGTTTTGGTCGCCGCACGCGAATTTTTTTCCCCGCTGCTTGGATCGAGTCTCGCCACTATCGTCATCTTTTTGCCTCTCTGCCTTTCTATCCGGCGTCACCGGCGCCTTTTTTAAGTTTCTGGCGCTGACGATGGCGTCGGCCCTGGTCATCTCCTTTGTGCTCACTGCCTTTACAGTGCCGCTCCTGGCCCGCGGCATCATCGACTTCGCACGATGGAATCGGATCCGCAGCACGGCCGCGAAACTTGGCTGCGGCGCAATCATGACAGGCGCTACGTGGCCTGACACGCTCGACCATGGCTCGTTGGAATTGCCAGCTCATTACCCTGGTTGGCGCCGGCTATTTCGCCTATGGCCGCGTCGGCACCGGTTTTTTGCCGCGCATGGATGAAGGCAGTCTAGTCATCGATTACCATACAGCACCTGGAACATCGCTGACCGAAACCAATCGCGAGCTCCTGGAGATCGAAGCCATTCTCAAGAACGACCCGTATGTCGCCAGCTTCTCGCGACGCACCGGGCGGGCTTTGGCGGCGACTTCACAGAAAGCTATCAGGGTGACTTTGTCGTCCGCTTGGTCGATCCATCCCGGCGACCGCAGATTTGGACGTTGAGGATGACCTGAACCAGAAAATCACCGATAACGTTCCTGGTGTGGATTTGACACCCATCAGCTCCTTGGCGACATGATCGGCGACATGGTCGGCCGCCGGCAACCGATTGTCATCGAGCTCAGCGCAAAGACCCTACGCTCCTGCCCGCAAGTCGCCGCAAAGGTAGCCAGAGCGATCGCCAAGGTGCCTGGCATCGAACCGGCGTCGGTCAACAATGGCGTTGTTCCGGCGGGAGACGCGCTGGATGTGCGAGTCGATCCGGCTGCTGCAGCCATGGCCGGAATTACCCCGGCCGAGGTCGAGGCGCAGCTCTATGACTATCTCCACGGAAGCGTGGTAACGAACTATCTCGGCGAAGTGCAGCCGGTAGGCGTGCGGTTATGGCTCGACCCCCCGAACGACAAGATTTATCAAGGATCAATTGAAGAGCTACTGATCCGCGCTCCCAATGGACATGAGTTTCCTCTTGAGACGGTTGCTCGATGTGCAATTTGTCGCCGGCCAGCCCGAAATTACGCGGAATAACCTCGCTCAAATCGTTGCGGTGACCGCAGCAGATCAGCGGCGGTTACGATCTCGGTTCAACAGCCGCGGCAGTCAACTCCATCGTCGCTCGCCCCGGATTTCTTCCGAATGACGTCTATTATCAAGCCGGCGGCGCCTACAAGCAGCAACAGCTCGCGGTTCGCGGCATGATCAAGGTATTCATCGCTGCCGCTAATTGGTGAAGCCATTCTGTTGCTTTATCTCTACGAGAGCTTTTGGCTGCCGGTCATCATCATTCTGAGTTCTTTGATCTCGACAAGCGCCGTGTTCTTCGGGTTATGGTTGACCGGCGTGGAACTCAACATCACTGCGATGATGGGCATGGTCATGATCGTCGGCATCGCCACGGAAATGGCCATCTTTCTCGTTTCGGAATATCAAGAGCTCGCGAAAGGAACTGCCGCCACGTGATGCCTTGCATGAGGCCGCACTGAACCGCATGCGGCCCAATCGCGATGAGCACGCTCGCGATGATTTTGGCGCTGCTTCCGCTTGGGGCGGCGATCAGCGGGTCAGGCGATCAAATGTTGCAACCGCTGGCGATCGCAATCATTGCAGGAATCACTGTGCAATTGCCGCTAGTTCTGTTGGCGCTCCCGGCGGTGATCGGGCTTACGATTCGAGATTGATCTTGAGGTCTTGCCTATTTCTCATCGGCGAGTTGCCCCAGCAATGCAAGCTATTCATCAATGACCGCCGGGGCGCCAAAAAACTTGCAATAGGACGGGATATCAAACAACGCCGATGATGATTGAGGTTCAGAAATGAGTGATCACCGGCTCCAATATGCTCACATACCTCAGCTGTTCGACCTTCGAGAGCAACGTTCTCCACACCTTTGCGTGCACGCATCCAGATGAACAAAAGCCGACTCCCCTCTTATAGCTTTAGATGGCGGAGAGTGAGGGATTCCAAACTTTTCATGGTGCTCTATTTCGAGAGATGTACATTGATCATCGGAGTTGTGACGACAGCCTTCCATTTCCAGCTGTCGTATTTATCCCTGCTTTGCTGAATATGGGTGTATCGCTTCAAACTGCTCCAACTTCGATGTCCAGACACTGCTGCCACTTGAGGAATTGTTCGTCCGATTTCGAACAATCGCGAAATGCCCTCATGCCGTAGATCGTGAAATCGCAGATCTTCAATTCCCAGAATTCGGCAAGCGCGCGTGAATGCAGCGCTGGTCGCATCGGTTGAATAGGGAAATATCCGGTCGTTCAGTCGCGCGGCATCGATTTGATTACTGCGAGAGCCTCGGGCGGAAGTTCGCAATAAACGTTGTTGCCTCTCTTGTCTCCCGGATGCTTCATATCACGGACGAGGATTTGATCCTGGTCGCAGATCATCCCATTGCAAAAGCGTGATTTCTTCCTGTCGGCGCGTGGAGAATAGCGCGAACGCGACAATCTTCTGCATCGGTATCGAAGCAGGGGCGGTGATCACGGACCCGACCGAAGTGCTCCATCAACCGATCGAGTTCTTCCAGCGTCGGTCGACGACTTCGTTCGTTACCTTTCTTGATGAGGCCGAGTTTCTTAATGACGGTGACGGCATCATCGAATTCCTGGCGTGACAGGGGGTAGCCCCATGCCGGCCGCGCGACAGTGAAGATATTTGAAAGGTGCGAGAAGTAATTGCCGCACGTTTGCGGTTCGACGCTTTTAGTAAGCTCTTGGGCGAATGAGACGAGCTTAAGGCTGGTAATGTCGCTGCATCTGATTTCGCCGAGATCGCTATTCTTGATTGCCTTGAGTACCTGCGCCTTCGTGCCGAGCACTGGGTTTTTCGATTCCGCGATGTAGCGGTCGATCACGGCGGCGAGGGTAGGGTCTTCCTTCCGTTCGAGGCCGCCGGGGCTTTTGAGTTCGGCTTCGCGTTTGACGATCCAGGCGTTGGCAGCCTGTTTGCGGTCAAACGTCTCCGCTTCACGGTGGACGATCCTGCCACCCTTCTTAATAACGATCTGGGCGGCAAAGGCCTTGGAGCCGTCTTTGCGAGTCTCGTCCAATTATCGTACCCATCGGTGCGCTGCCTCCGGATCATCCTCAGTCGGTCTTTCGAGTTGGCCCAGTTTTCAGTGAGTTGGTACGACATGAATTATCAGAGTACGACAATGTCGTACCATGGGCAGCAAAATGGGTCAAAATGAGCCAAAAACGGTACGACATCAGGCTTAACGGAAATCATTGAAGTGACTGATAACACAGAAAAAACGGCGTACAGTCGGTCCCGCCGATTTTGTGTCGCTCCGATGATGGAATGGACGGACCGGCATTGCCGGTTCTTCCATCGCCTGATGACGCGCCGCGCACTCCTTTATACCGAGATGCTCACCAGCGGCGCGGTGCTGCATGGCGATCGGGCACGGCTGCTGCGTTTTGATCCGGCCGAGCATCCGCTGGCGCTTCAACTCGGCGGTTCCGAACCGCGCGCTCTTGCGGCCTGCGCGCGCATCGGGGCGGATGCGGGTTTCGACGAGATCAATCTGAATGCCGGCTGTCCGTCCGATCGCGTGCAGGACGGCCGCTTCGGCGCCTGCCTGATGGCGGAACCTGCGCTGGTCGCGGATTGCGTTGCGGCGATGAAGGCTGCCGTCGACGTGCCCGTTACGGTGAAATGCCGGATCGGCATCGACGATCAAGACCCTGAAGTCGCCCTCGAAACATTTGCCGCCGCGGTGGAGCAAGCCGGCGTCGATGCGCTCATCGTGCACGCCAGAAAGGCATGGCTGAAGGGGTTGTCGCCGAAGGAAAACCGCGAGGTTCCGCCGCTCGATTACGCGCGGGTCTATCGGCTCAAGGCGGCGCACCCGCGATTGACGATCGTGCTCAACGGTGGCGTGGCGAGCGTGGAGGAGGGGATTGCACATCTCGATCGCCTCGACGGCGTGATGATGGGCCGCGCCGCCTATCAGGAGCCATGGCGACTCATCAACGTCGACTCGGTCGTATTCGGCGAAGCTACGCGCTTCCCATCGGTGAAAGAGGCCGCCGCCGCGCTCGTGCCCTATATTGAACATGAGCTTGCGCAAGGTGTGCGGCTTCATGCCATCACGCGACATCTGCACGGCTTGTTCCGCGCCGTGCCGGGCGCGCGGGCATACCGCCGGCATCTCGCGGGCGCTGCGGCTGCGCCGCAAGCCGGCGCCGAATTTCTCCTTGAGGCGCTTGCGCGGGTCCGCGACGACAATCTGGACAGTGACCGCAAATTGGCGCACATCGCCGCTTAAAGGCTTAAAGAATGATCCGGAAAAGCCCGTCCCCGGACTTGATCCGGGGTGGGAACCGGTTTTCCGAAAGGATCATGCTCCGCTACAAGTCTCAGTGCGGCCCTCGAAAGCAGTATCAGCGAAAATGTTTCTTGGTGTCGGTCTGAACGAGCTACTTTGGCTCGCGCTTGCAATCGTCGTCGGCGGAGTCATCACGGGAGTGCTCGCCGGTTTGTTCGGCATCGGCGGCGGCGCGGTCATCGTCCCGGTGCTCTATGAGGTCTTTCGCGTGCTGGGCGTGCCGGATGATGTCCGCATGCAGCTCTGCGTCGGCACCTCAATCGCCATCATTTTGCCGACGACGATCCGCTCCTTTCTTACCCATCGCGCCAAGGGACTGGTTATCCCGCGCGTGATCAGACTGTGGGCGCTTCCTGCCGTCGTCGGCGTCACCTGCGGCGCCGTGATCGCGGCCTTCGCGCCGCCGGCGGTCTTCAAGCTGGCCTTCGTGCTGATCGCAGGGTTCATCGCCACAAAGTTCCTCTTTGCCGGCGATCGCTGGAATCTTGGCAACGATCTGCCCGGCACGTTGCCGATGACACTCTACGGCTTTGGCATCGGGCTTGCCGGTTCGCTGATGGGTGTCAGCGGCGGGTCGCTGTCGAACATCGTGCTGACGCTTTACGGCAAGCCGATCCACAATGCGGTCGCGACCTCAGCGGGGCTCGGCGTGCCGATCACGATTGTCGGAACGATCGGCTATATCCTGGCCGGACTGCATGATCGTGCGCTTTTGCCGCCTCTTTCGCTCGGCTTCGTCTCGCTGATCGGAGTGGCGGTCATGGCTCCGGTCTCCAGCCTGGTAGCGCCGTACGGCGCAAGGCTTGCCCATAGACTGTCGCGGCGGGCACTGGAGATTGTCTTCAGCTCATTTCTTTTGATGGTGTCCATGAGATTTCTCATCAGCTTGATTTGACCGCGTCGCGCGTGTGCGCGCTACCGTCACGGGTAGCCGCGCAGCATCAGACGGTCGCCGCTCACTTCCCAGCTTTGCAGCCGGTTGAGAAAGCTCATGCCGAGCAGGCTCGTCTTGAGCTGTCCAGGCTGTGCCACCAGCGCATCGACCGAGCGCTCGACCAGACTGCCGACGGCGATGCGATCAAGCGTGACGGGCGCCGCGCGGGTTCTTCCATTGGCGGTATCGATATTCACGGTGTAGGCGAGCACTTCGAGGGGCAGGCCGGCGGCCTTGGCGTCGTCGCGCGTCAGCACGACGGAACTCGCGCCGGTGTCGAGCACCATGGCAACGCGCGCACCGTTAATCTGCGCCTTGATGTTGAAATCGCCGGCATTGGTACGCGCGACCGCAACGGTGCGGCCCTGCGTGACCACGCGGCCGGGGTCAAGCTCAGCGATGACGCGATCGACGATGTCGTGCAGCTCGAACCGATAAGAGTAGCCTCCCACCAAGAGAAGGCCGACTACGACCCATAACAGCGCTGCCAAAGCCGCCTGTATGAAGCGTTCGCGGAACAGAGTCATGACGCTTCCGGCGAAGAACACCAAGAGCAGGATTTTGTAGATCAGCGACGAGAAATTGCCGGTCGAAATCGAACCGACCGTACCCTCACCATGGCGCGCAATGAGGATGAGAAGCGTGATGGAGATCCCGACAAGCAGAAGCCAGAGCAAGCGTTGCCGCACAGTTTACCGTCCTATTGAACTATCGCCGCCCCGGCGTTTGCATTGTTCATCGTCGCCAGCCGCATCGGCAATTGCGCCATAATCTGGGCACGTTGCTCGGCGCTGAAGCCGATCCAGCCTGAAATCTCATCAAGCGTGCGGCCACAGCCGACGCATCGCCGCGACGTCGGATCAACAGTGCAAACCAGGATGCAAGGCGTCTCGATGCTGGCCATTGGTTCGACGGGCTGCCTCGAAGAGAATCGCGCCGCACCATAACCGGCGCGTCGGCCAAGACAATGCCTGCTGGAGCGGCAATCATTTAGAGAGGTCGATTGCCGCTTCGGCGTTTCGATGGAGCACGATCTTTCGTAAAAATCGGTATCCACCCCGGATCAAGTCCGGGGGCAGGCTTTTGGCGGGTCATGCTCAGTGGTTCGCACCGAACAGCGCTCTCTTGGCGTGATTGAGTCCTTCATCCGACGACGACGAGATGTCCCCATGCGGCTGAATTGGCGGCGCCATCTCGGCGATCGGCGCGAGGGCGGACATCACGCGTTCCGGCGGGAAGGTGACGATCACCTCGGTGCCGATCCGCAGCTTCGATTTCAGCGTGAACGTACCGCCGTGCAGATCGATCAGGTTTTTGGCGATCGGCAGGCCAAGGCCAGCACCCTGTTCGGCCGATTTGATCGAATTCGAGCCCTGACCAAAGGAGGCGAGCACGATCGGGATCTCCTCCTCGGGTATGCCGGGACCGGTATCCTTGACGCTCATGTATTGACCGCCGGAGGCGGTCCAGCCGACCTTCAGCCAAATCTCGCCGCCCTGCGGCGTGAACTTGATGGCGTTGGAAAGAAGATTGAGGCAGATCTGCCGTACCGCCCGCTCGTCAGCCCATAGCCGGGGCATGTCGGGCTCGAACATCTCATGGATGATGATGCCGCGATTGCCGGCGCGAAGCTTCAGCAGGTGGTGGCAATCTTCGACTACGCGGTTGAGCGATACGGCCTCTTCGTTGAGTTCGTAGCGTCCGGCTTCGATACGCGAGAGGTCGAGAATTTCGTTGATGAGATTGAGGAGATGGACGCCGGAACTGTGAATGTCGGCAGCATAGTCCTTGTAAACCGGTACGGCGTGCGGTCCGAAAATCTCGCCTTTCATGACCTCGGAAAAGCCGAGGATGGCGTTGAGCGGTGTCCGCAACTCGTGACTCATCTGTGCGAGAAAGCGCGACTTTGCGATATTGGCGGCCTCGGCGCGGCGGCGTGCCTCGTCGGATATCGACTTCGACTGTTCGAGTTCGCCGATCAGCGCATCCTTTTCGGCGCGCGCCTCGAGGGTGGCGAGCGTCGTCGAATAGAGTCGGTACGCGAGCAGCGAGAAATAACCTTCCGCCGTCAACGCCATGAGGGCGAGGATGTAGTCGTGCAGTGTGCCCCGCACAGCGAGGTCGAGCGCGATCGCAATCGTGACCGGCAGGGTCAGGGCGAAGACCGCGACCGGCAAGCTCGACGCCAGCATGCTGGATATCGCCACCACCAGAAGCATGACGAAGAGCATGAACGTGCCGGACTGCTCGTCAGCGCCGATGGGATTGATGAGGATGAAAGTCCACGCCACGCCGAAGAACAGGTCGAGCAAAATAAAGCGCATCCGCCATGACCGGAGGTTGGCGGTGTTCGGCGGTTCGTCGAGGAACTGCCGGCATTTGCGAGTGATGACGAGATGAATGACCAGCGCGCCGGCTGTCCAGACACCCGAAGCAATCGCGCCGGTCCACAGGCACGACAATAGGCCGATGGTGACAACCAGAAGCAGGATCACCAGCGAACCGGACAAGCGGTTCTGTGCGAATTGGCGCAGCAATTCGTAGTCGAACACCGGCCGCGTGCCGCTGGTCGAGGTCAGCCGGTCGCGGGCCTCGCGCACATGCTGCGTGGCCAAGCGCCGTTTTGCAGACAGGGTCGTGGCCGGCGACGCAGAATCGCGCGGTTCGCTGGTCGGACTGGGCATTACATTCCACGTGGGCGTCAATATTCGCCGCAAAACTCGCTCAAATTCCTTAAGACGAGGCTTAGGACCGTTCGGATTAACTGATCATGAAAGCATTGATTAACAATTTGGGCAGGGTTCGGCGACGGGGTCCGGGCCGGTTGGCAGGGCCAAGGCAAGAAAGATAAGCTCGGTTGCTCAATGGCATACAGAGAGATCTCACAATGAAGCTCTATGATGGCGGCCGCGCGCCCAATCCGCGACGGGTGCGCATCTTCCTCGCCGAGAAGGGAATAACGGTTCCGACTGAGCTGGTGGATCTCGGCAAACTGCACCAGCGGAGCGACGCCTACACCGCCATCAATCCGATGCAGCGCGTACCGGCGCTCGTGCTGGACGACGGAACGGTGATCGCGGAATCAATCGCGATCTGCCGTTACTTCGAGGGAATTCAACCCGATCCGCCACTGTTCGGCCAAGGCGCGCTGGAGAGCGCGCTGGTCGAAATGTGGAATAGGCGCGTCGAGCTTTATCTGTTCCTGCCGGTCTCGAGCATTTTCCAGCATCTGCACCCGGCGATGAAAGAGATGGTCGATCCGCAGGTGCCGGCCTGGGGCGAAGCCAACAAGCCCCGCGTCTTCGAGTTTCTCCAATTTCTCGATGACGAACTCAAAGACCGGCCGTACGTCGCCGGCGCTCACTTTACGGTGGCGGACATCACGGCTCTTGTCGCCGTGGATTTCATGCGGGTGTCGAAGCTTGTTGTGCCGGAGACGTTTGCGAATGTCCGGCGCTGGCACGGAGCTGTTTCGTCGCGTCCGAGCACGGCAGCTTAGCCGGACATCGCGTCCGCTCCTAAAAGTGCCAGAGGCGATATCACTTCCCTATACTGGGCCGGGGAATTGGCGTAGGGTAGTGATGAGCTGCCAGCGGGACGTGCCGACGTTCGCAAAATCAAAGGCAGCGATTGTGCCTCCGGCGGGCGAGCAACTCTAAAATTAAAGCGACGTGGATTGGGCGCCTTCCGCATGTGCAGAAGGCCCACTCAAGCTCGTGGGGGAAATGCCATGGAAACTTCATCGCAGAAAGTTGCTGCATTTGGCGCTTGGCGCCGTCGCGCTTCCGGCTGCACCAAGTCTCGCGATAGCGTCGGACTATCCAACTCGGCCGGTGCGTTTGATCGTTGGTTTCTTTGCCGGCGGGCTCAGCGACATCCTCGCGCGCGTGATGGGCCCAGGGCTGTCCGACCGGCTCGGGCAACAATTCATCGTGGAAGATCAGCCGGGCGCCGGCACAAACCTGGCGACAGAAGAGGTCGTAAAGGCGACGCCGGATGGCTACACGTTGCTTATGGCGACGTCGTCGAACGCCATCAACGCGACGCTTTACCCCCATCTCAATTTCAATTTTCTCCGCGATCTCGCGCCGGTCGCAAGCGTCGCCCGTACCCCGATGGTCATGACGGTCAATCCATCGTTTACGGCCAAGACCGTTCCTGAATTCATTGCTTATGCCAAGACCAATCCCGGCGAGATCAATATGGCGACCGCCGGCAAGGGAAGCTCGGTCCATCTTGCCGGAGAGCTGTTCATGACGATGACCGGCGTCAAATTGACGGTCGTGCATTACCGCGAGAGTTACGTGCCCGACTTGCTTGCCGGACGGATGCAAGTGGTGTTCAGCCCCGTACCGACCACGATCCAACAAATCCGGGCAGGGAAGCTGCGCGCCCTTGCTGTGACCAGCGACACGCGCTCGCAGGCGTTACCGGACGTCCCGACCGTGGCCGAGTTTATCCCCGGCTACAACGCGATCGTGTGGAATGGCGTGGTCGCTCCGAAGAACACCCCCGTCGAGATCATCGGCAAACTCAACAGCACGATCACCGCGAGCCTCGACGATCCCAAGTTGAAGGCGCAATTCGCCAACGTGGGCAGTGTTCCGAAATCGATGACGCCTGCCGATTTCGGCAAATTCGTTGCTGAAGATACGGAGAAATGGGGAAAGGTTATCCGAGCGGCCAACATTCAGGTCGGATGAGTGCTTGCAGGCCATGAAGCGAGTTCCATCGGCCCATGTCGCCTGCGGATCACTCGTGCACGACAGCAAACGTTCCGTTATGAAAATGCCGATGGCATCCGCCTAAGCGGTATCCGTGCGCGCCCGTGCCGATTCGCGTCTGCTGAGTTTTAGGTGTGTCAGTCTTGTCTGGCCTTCGCCTTCGCAGCGCGCAGCAGGTGACGATACGTGCCGTCGAAGACCGTGTCGGTGCTCGACGTCCACGTCGTCTCCGAGGCCAGTGTCGGCCGGCTCGCGTGAATCCGGCGTCCCCGCATTTCGCGTTCAGCGGCTTCCTCCTCATCCATGGGAACGAGGCTGAAGTCTGCCGTGACCGGAAGAATAAGAATCTGCATCATGGGTTCGCCGGGCCGAAAAATGTGCGTACGACCTTCGGCCGGTGTCTTGAACACCACGAATGAAATCATCGGCCACCACTCGGTTCGCAACAAAGCCGGTACGGCAATCGGAACGGTGTCTGTGGTATCGGTGTAGAAGCGCGGGTGCGGTTCGGTCCTGATCGCCCATTCCTTTCCGACTTTCAGATCAAGCAGAAGCTGGTAGGTATAAAAGTCCTCACCGAAGCTTCGAAACGGCGGCCATTGCCGATCGTCATCCGGTGCGGGTCCGAAATCGCCGTCGAGGACAAGTTTGCCGTCTTTTCGCGTGACGTGCAGTTCGTTCTGATAGGGATAAAAAATCTCGATCCCGTATTGCGCGCCTTCGGTGAATGGCGCGCAGTGCCAAGCGTGTTCGTGCGAGCCGTCGGTGCGCGGCTCCGGCTTGCCCGCCCAGCCGGGCATCTCGAGCTTCGTCCTCCGCGGCCGCAACTCGGGCTCGGCAAGTCGGAATTTGACTTCGTGCATCGCGTCCATCCGGATAGAACGTTGCGCTGGCGTGGCGGTTCAGAAGTCCGCATCATTCCGAGGATGCCGCGCAATGATGCAAACTTCGCAATCGAGACACTAGGGATATACAGGAACGTCATCCCAGGACCAAAGTCTCCGTCTGACCCAAGAGTTCCACGGGTTCGACCGGATGACGCTATTTTGTCGGGGATGAGGGCGGCCTGGCGCTATGGCGCGACCTGGATTTGTGGATCGGTAGCGAGCTTTCGCATGGCATGTCGCTGGCCCAGTCCGAATAATTCCCGCAGATAGCGTCTCCAAATGATCTCAACGCCATAATACGATGTAGCTGCCGACGCGAGGGACGCGGTAACCATCAAAATCAACAAGATAACGGAGGCTTCAATTGAGAGATCAGAGCCACTTGCAACACCGAATGCACTGAGAACCTTCGTAACCGCGAATTGGATGAGTCCATGTAGCAAATAAAGCGAGTACGAGATATTTCCGAGCCAGATAAACGGCGCAAGGCTCGCGATCCTGGCGAACGTACCGGTATTTACCACCGCACTAAGGATCAGTACCGCAAAAAGCAAAACAATCATGATATCCGATGCACCGAAATGGAGAGCCAGTATAGTGGTTAGAGCAATAACGATGGCACAGCCATCGCGATCTAATAACGCAGCGCAGGTTCTGCTGTGGAAGGCAGAGTACAACAGCGTTCCGAGCAAAAACTCGGGTAGGCAACGCAACAGAGCTTGAGGACCGTCCCACTGGTTGAAGTTGTCTCCAGTGACGTACGCAAACCAGCCCAATAGACCGATCAAAAATACTGCCACTGTAATCTTCGACGCCGTGGACGCCCGCCAAATCGTCGGCAATATGAAGGGAAACAGCAAGTATGCGACGAATTCCACGCTGATCGACCATGCCGGATAATTCCAGCTTAATTGGCTGGCCGAGAGTCCCTGTAGCATAAAAAGGTTGGCAATGAATGCGGTAAGCGACCGCGGGCCAGCCAGTGGAATGGTCTGGAATGTGCCTGTCACTGTGTACTGCATCAATCGCGACGTGAATACCGTGGCAACGAACAACAGTAGAACCAAAATATGCAAGGGATAGAGTCGCGCAACACGGGAAAGCAGGAAGCCTTTATAGTGCCGCGCTATGCTCTCAGAAAACGTCTCGCGATACACATGAGTTAGAACAAAGCCACTGAGCATAAAGAACATATCAACAGCCAGATAGCCTTTTTCTATCAGATGGGTGTACGGGCTTGCGTCCAACTGTGAAAGATACAGTGCGCTATAGTGGTAAAAGACGACCCAAAGCGCGGCGATCCCACGAAATGAAGTCAGAGATGGCAGCTGACTGCGCGGGTTACTTGCTTTTGGTGTATGAAAATTCATCTGACCAGTCGTCGAAAAACTGTGGCGAAGCGAAATAAAAGTTTCAACCAAATGACAACCAACCGATCTGTCTGTTAGTTCCAGTGTTTGAGGCAGCGGAACCTCGAAAATAGATTGAAACCACCAGTATCGGTTCTCAATTGTACAAGTAAAAGGCGGAGACTTGGCTCAGTGGCGGACTCAAGAGAAAACTTAAGGAGCGCCCTGCGGCTCCAACTCCAGGGTCCGAACCTGCGACGCCAAACTCCGCGCGGTAATCATGTCCATCTGAAGCGTCATTCTCGACCCGTTGTCAGTGACGATCACGATATGGACGGCAGCAGGATAAAGCTTGTTTACGCTCTCGATGGCTCGAACGCTCACGGGATTGGCAACTCCGAGATTGCGATCGTCGGATTGCTGAGCCATAGAGTTCGAGAGCGTAATCGCGGTCGATGTGAGCGCGACCAGCGTTGCTACAAGGCGCTTCATGTTCTGTCCTTTATGTCAGAGAGTGACATTGCCGTTAGCGCTATGGGCTCGTTTCAAGCGTCAGCTCGGACAAGTATGGAATAAGCACGCATCATTGATTTCGGAACTGAGGCCGTCGTTAATCGCGATCGGCGCACTTTCCTCGTCACCAAGATAAAAAGCCCCGCACTCTGCCTGATGTGGCGGGGCTGTTGCTGCCGAGGTGACCGGGTGTGCTAGCGGGACGCGCTCTTGTTTTTTTCTAGTTTTTCCGCAGCATCAAGATGCTTCTGAAGGGTCGGCAGCGTTTGCTTCGCTAAATCGGCAACGGGATCATTTTTCCTTTCGCTTTCCCGCTTGTACTCCGCGATGTCCTTTTTGTGGTCGGCAACCATCGCCCTCGCAAAGGTGCGATCGAATTCAGCGCCGGTAAGCTTGGACATTTTATTGTACATCGCGTTCTGCTTGGCGCTCGGTCCAGTTGGAGGGGTCACTCCTATTTGGTCGGCAACCTTTTTCGCCTGATCATTTGCGGCGGTGTGGTCGGTGACCAGCATTTGCCCGTAGGACTTTACGTCCTCACTTTGGCCCTTCTGCTGGGCGAGTTGGCCCATTCGAATTTCGGCCAGATTCCCCTGGATGGCGTTGTCGATGAACTTTTGATCAAGCCTGTTCGCCGCCGCTGCTGAGGCGCCTGAGCCAATTAGGGCAGCCAGGGCGATGAGCGCATATCTTGTCATTTTTTGCTTCCTGTAGGAGATGCCCCGGCGCACTCACCTACTCGAAAACGAACATCGCTAGGGGGAGTTCCGCAGATTGAAATGTCGTACGCCCGAAAGTGCCCGGCCTAAGTTCCAGCCGTTGACGACGCGGAGCATGAAGCTCAACGAGGGAGGTAATGTGCTGCGGCTGCATTTGCAGTCCGCTTCGATAAAGCGGATCCGCGAGCAGGTTACACCCAGCCTTAGGCGGCCTTGAGTAGCTCCCGTTCTATTGCGTCTTGGATAGGCGAGAATTTTATCAGGCGGCGACTTTCTTGGCGCGCCGGCGAATATCTTCCTTTGCGTCCGAAAGCTCCTCTTCGGGAGATTCCTCGATGGCCACCGCTGAGTTCGGCGCTCCCTTGGTCGCTATGATCAATTCGTCCAGCTTCAGTTGCAGGGCCGCTGTATCGCGATTCTGCGTGTTTTGGATAAGAAAGACCATGAGGAATGTTATGATGGTCGTGCTGGTGTTGATGACCAGTTGCCACGTGTCGCTGTAGTTAAACAGCGGCCCAGTTACGCCCCAAACGACCACTGTTAATGTTGCGATAATGAACGTGACGGGCCTGCCTGAGAAGTAGGCCGTCTTGCTCGCGAACTTCGCGAACCACGTTTCTGCTGATCCTTGGCGCGTTCCGAACGCGTCAATCGGGAGCATTCCCCGCATATCGCTTCTCCTCATGCAGTGAAGCAATAAAGATAAGTTCCAACGGGGTATTTTTGTTCCCAAGTGCTGACCGAAATGACAAAAGCCCTGCATACCGGTGAGGGCCGCCAGCGTCTCATCGCAAACCAAAATCCATCGCTCGCAGCCAGCGCCACGCTGCGAATTTGGCGTTTATTTCAACATTCTTGCCGATCACAAGTACCTTGGCGCAAGACGCGCCGGGCAGGCTACATTTTGAGGTCCGCTGAAGTTCCCCCATTCTCGCCAAGTTTGCTCGTGCACATCTTCGGCGCATCGTGGAAACCGAGCGGAACATCGCTCAAGGGAAGCTCACGCCGGCTACAGCGAGGTTGCGAAGGTGCGGCAGTCGAGACGCTGGTGGTCTCGGAAAGCGTAACATTCAGTCTGCAGACCAAGCCGGTCGGCTCAAATGCGGTTTCGACCGCTCCACCGTAGTCTTGCAGCGCTCGTGACAGCAGTCGCATTCCAAATCCTTGATGGATGGGAGTGGTTACGATGGGACCTCCGCGTTCACGCCACTCGAGGCTCAGGCGTGCGCCCGATAGCGACCAAGAGATCGCTATTCTACCGGTTGCGTTCGATAAGGCGCCGTATTTTGCGGAGTTGGTTGCGAGTTCATGGATCAACAACGCCATCGTCATAGCCAACCTAGGCGATAGAAGAGCAGCCGGCCCCTCGATCGCTACTCTGGACGTTTCGTAAGGCCTGAGTTCCGTTGATAGGATTTCCCAGAGCCGCGCCCCTTGGCCCTGAGCTTCCAAGATAAGGTCGTCGGTGGCCGACAGCGCCGTAAGGCGGCCCAAGATGGCATCTCTCGTCTCCGGGCTATCGCGGAGTTGAAAGCTGATGATGGACTGTATTGTCGCAATCTTATTTTTCAATCGATGTGCAAGCTCCTCGACGGCTAACTCGCGAAACCTTTCTTCGCCCTGCCGAGATTTCTGCTCGTCTTCAAGCGCCTTCAGAAGTGTTCGATACCGGTCTGCCCCCCAGATAATTAGCGCGCATGCAAACAGAAACGCCGCCAGCTTCGTGGCTAGGGCCAGTGTGAGTGGGAAGAACCCGAAATGCGGCGATATAAATGCCCACCAAGCGACTACTCCGCTGACCACCGCGGTATAAACGCCAACGCTTGGCCCGCCAACGTACGTTGCAAAGAGAACTGCGGGGTAGTAGCCCGCAAAGACAAAAACCTCTTCGCCGAGGAACCCAAACACCGAGCGTACCAGGGTGGCGAGAAGAACTAAAATTGATGCAAATGCAAATGTGCCTATAGAACCGGAGAACATACGCTGCAGCGTAGCGCGGAGGCTAGCCCTCGTTCCGCGATGTTCACCGCGTTCCTGCGCATCACTCAATCGAGCACCACGTTCAATTCAGAACACTGTAGTGCGCCTCTAAACTTCGGATATCGTCAAGCCAGTCGTAGTATAAGAGCGAAAGTGCTCAACGCCTGATTTGGCTAACTTTGTTGCTCGTTGGCATTTGGTGCTTTCTGCCACCGACGTTGCTGTTCTCCAGGACACCGAAATCAGACGATTTTTTCCCGTTGGTCGTCGGAGCAAGTCCTGTGCTTGCGAGACCGAGCCGGAACAGTTCGCGCACGGCAGCAGCCCGACTTGGCATTCGTTGCTTAAAACGAAAGTCATCTACCACCGCGAGTTCCTCTGGCGACAACATGATCTGTAGACGTTCACCGCGACTGAGCTTGCTCATGGTAAGCCCCAGGAATGGTTGATCATAATTGGCTTAATACACCAATTACTCATTCCATGACAAGTGACAAAAATACATCGCCATAACAGCAGGTTCCGCGCTGTTGATCCGTTAGTGTTCCCTACCGAGCGACTTCGAAGGCAATGGAACGGCCATTGTCTGTCCGGCTGCAAGAGGCCGATTACGATTTCATCCGGAGCAGGAACAGTAAATCAGCGCGGGGTCCCGACGCCGATCGGCTCGCTAGTTACCAATCGCAACAAATAAATTCACCCGGCAGCGCCGGCCTTTGATCTATATCAAGCCGCATCCCACCCGGATCGAATTCGAATAGCGCTTGCGGGAGACGTTCTCCGGCGTCGAGCCACGTCCATGATGCCGAAGCTGAAAGCGCTTATCCTCAGGTTGCTCGACGAGCACCGTGTGATGACGATCGCCACCAACCGGCCCGACGGCTGGCCGCAGGCGACCATGGTCGGCTATGTGAATGACGGCTTCCTTCTCTACTGCTTTGTGGCGCGCAACACGCAGAAGTACGCCAATGTCCTGCGCGATTCGCGAATTTCGATCGCGATCGGCAATGACGCGGCAAATCCCTCCGCCATAAAGGGGCTGTCGCTCGCGGCGCGAGCGATCGAGGTGACCGACGCCTCGGAGTTCGATCACGCCGCCAAGCTGCGTCTGCGGCGATATCCGGAATATTCGGCGCAGCCGCGAGCCGCGTCAAAAGCTGATGCATCGCTCCGCGTCGCGCCACGGCCGCCGCAGGCGAATGTCGCATTGCTCCGGATCGAACCGGAGATCATCTCGGTGCTGGACTATTCGAAAGGTTTTGGCCACAGCGACCTTGTCACCTTTTCAGAACGCGATCTCGACGTGCACATCCGTAGCGAGCAGCACCCCTGGACCGACAATGCCGAGATCGACGAACCTGCTGCGGGCGTTCCGCCGACCTCGTCAAACCGGCGCAGTTAGTGCTTCATCCGGGCGCCTGCTCCAGTATCCCCGGAGGTAACGTTCCGAGGATGCTGACGCCGAGCGCCGTTGGCACCTGACGTCGCACCCGGCCTCTACCGCATGCCGGTGTGATGATCGGGGGCGCGTTCTGATTGGGGGGCAAAGCTGGCCGATTTGCCGGTGACGCAATCGACAACATTCGACTTCGTGATCAATCTTAAGAGCGCGAAGGCTCTCGGCCTCACCGTGCCCTTGATCGCGCAAATGACCGCCGACGAGGTGATCGAAAGACCGATGTTGGTCTTGCGCGCAAGGCGAATATGCGGCTGTGGGATTTCGTCGACATATTCCGCGCCTACCTCCTGGCCGCAGGAGCAGCAGTGAGCCACGCACTGGAATGATTGCAACGGCGCGGTACCATTTCGAGACTTAGTAAGCTGACTCTTCAATTTTTGCGTGTGCACTTTCACGAGGCAGTTGCATGACGGCACGGTTAGCGACAGGCCGACTTGGCGGGCGCGCGTGACGATAATTAAGAAGCATAACCACTTTTCAAGTAGTCTTTGCGTGGCCGGTTTAGCCGCGCAATTGGCGGGGCTGCTGTAGGTCGCATACGCCCAAGATTTCGAGGCCCTCGGATTTTTGCCGGGTATGACTACAGCGAAGCTTCAGGCGTAAGTGGCGACAGCAAGGTAGTAGTGGCAACATTGACCAATCGGCCACAATTTGATGGAAATTCCCAGTCGTTTTTTTGGTCCGCATCCACGGCTCTTGTGGGCATTGGATATTTACCCGGCAACGACGCTAGCTACGCCTATGCTGTAAATGCCGATGGGTCTGTCGTGGTCGGCGACAGTCAGCTTCTCAATAGCGGTATTGGATCAGCCGCTTTTCGATGGACCGCTTCGACTGGCCCGGTTTCGCTTGGAAATTTCAGTGCCAGCGGCGTAAACGCCGACGGCTCTGTTGTAGTGGGCACAGCTGGAAGCGCGGTGATAAGTGCTAACCCGCAAGCAATCCGCTGGACGGCGTCGTCAGGGTGGTCGGTCTCGGCTTTCCTGCAGGGTCTATCGCCAGCGCGGCAGTCGGCGTCAATGGTGATGGCTCGGTTGTGGTGGGCAACGGCTTCTCCTCGGGCTTTTCCGAGGCGTTTGTTTGGACCGCATCGACAGGCCCTGTCGGTCTCGGCGTTCTCCCGGGAGCTATCTCAAGTACGGCCAAGGCCGTGAGCAGTGACGGTTCTGTCGTAGTCGGCGGCGTTCAGCGGTTCGGCGGTGTCAATGACGAAGCTTTCCGCTGGACGGCGTCCACAGGCATGGTTGGTCTTGGCTTCTTAACGGGTGACAGTTTTAGCCAAGCAAATGCTGCGAATGGCGACGGTTCTGTCGTGGTGGGTGCTGGCGGGGTTGCAGGTACCAGCGTCTATCGGGCATTCCGCTGGACGTCAGCAACCGGAATGCAGTCCGTACAAGATATCCTCACTGCTAATGAAGTTGGCCTCGTTGGTTGGCAAAATATGATCGCGTTCGGCGTCTCGGCTGATGGAACCGTCATTGCTGGCACAGGTACCGATCCCAACGGCAAGACCGAAGCTTGGCTCGCCCGCATTCCAGTTGATGCTTTCGCGTTACTCGATCTCGCGGGCGTCGATCACTCACTCGGATCTTTGGTGTGGGGCGCACAGTCACCAACAGCAGCACCAGCCCGGCTACGCTGACTATCGGAAGTGACAACGCGAACACGACGTTCATCGGCGTGATTCAGGATGGCACCGGAACGACGGCCCTAGATAAGAAGGGAACGGCCACCACGATTCTAACTGGCACCAGCACCTATTCTGGCGGCACTACGATTAGCGGCGGGACGCTGCAAATCGGCAACGGTGGGACCACGAGCTCAATTCTCGGTAACGTCACCGACAACGCCGACTTGGCCTTCAACCGTTCGGACAACTTCACCTTCGGTGGTTTGATCTCCGGCACCGGGACCGTCAGCCAGTTCGGCCCTGGTCAATTGATACTGACATCCGCCAACACATATGCGGGCGGCACCACTGTCTCGAACGGCACGCTCGTTGCTGGCAACAACAGCGCATTCGGCACTGGCATGTTGGCGATGGCAGCCGGCACCACGCTGTCATTCCTAGACACGGCAAATTTCACGATCAGCAACCCGATCACGATTGCCGGCGACCCATTCTTTACGCCGCCTTTGGGTGCCACGCAGACGCTGTCCGGTGTGATTTCCGATGGTGGTTCACCGAGCTCTCTCGACATGCAGAGTCCGGGCACACTCGTTCTCTCCGGCGCCAATACCTACTCCGGCGCGACCAACATCAATGCGGGAACCCTGCAGGTCGATGGCTCGATTGCAAGTTCGAGCCTCACCAAATCAACAACGGCGGCACACTCACAGGCATCGGCACGTCGGCAACACCCAGATCAGCAGCGGCGGCACATTTGCACCCGGCGCGACGGGCTCACCCGGCACGTCCATGACGATCGCCGGCAATCTCGCGTTCGAATCGGGCGCGATCTATCTGGTGCAGATCAATCCGACGACGGCGTCGTTCGCCAATGTCACCGGCACGGCGTCGCTGGCTGGCAACGTGCTTGCAGCCTTCGCGCCCGGCAGCTACGTGCCGAGGCAGTACACGATCCTGCATTCGGCCGGTCTGAATGGCACATTTGCCGCGCTTGGTACGACCAATCTTCCGGCCGGCTTTGACGCAAGCCTGAATTACACCAATACCGATGTCGTACTGGACCTCTCGGCATCGTTGGGTACCGGTGGTGGATTGCAAGGCAATCAGCAAAACGTCGCGACCAGCCTCAATAATTTCTTCAATGGCGGCGGCACGCTGACGCCGAACTTCCTCACCATCTTCGGCCTGACCGGCGGCAATCTTTCGACCGCGCTCTCGCAGTTGTCCGGCGAAGCAACGACCGATGCCGAGCATGGCGCGTTCCAACTGATGACCCAATTCCTCGACCTCATGCTCGACCCGTTCGTCGATGGTCGAGCGAGCGGGATAGCGGGCGGAGCAAACACATTCGCACCGGAGCAGAAGGCGAGTTTCCCGTCCGACATCGCACTCGCCTATGCGGGCGTGCTCAAGGCGGCGCCGAAGCCGGCGACACTCGACCAACGCTGGGCCGCCTGGGGCTCGGCCTTTGGCGGCAGCAATCAAACGGATGGCGACGCTGCGGCGGGCACCAACAACGTCACGGCGCGCACCTTCGGCTTTGCCGGCGGCATGGACTATCACTTCACGCCAGACACCGTTGCAGGCTTTGCACTCGCTGGCGGCGGCACCAACTGGGGCTTGGCGCAGGGGCTTGGCAGTGGTCGCAGCGATGCATTCCAGGTCGGCGTCTACGGCAACACCAGTTTGGGCCCGGCCTATGTGGCAGCCGCGCTGGCCTTCACCAACAACTGGATGACGACCGACCGCTACGCGCCGCTCGGCGATCAACTCACCGCAAGCTTCAATGCCCAGAGCTATGGCGGCCGCATCGAGACCGGCTATCGCTACGCCGTGATGCCGATGATCGGCGTAACCCCTTATGCGGCCCTGCAGGCGCAGAGCTTCCATACGCCGAGCTATAACGAAACCGACTTGACGGGCGGCGGCTTTGGGCTGTCCTACAACGCGATGAGTGCATCAGACACGCGCAGCGAACTCGGTGTGCGGTTCGATGACCTGACGATGCTCGGCGCCATGCCGCTGATGCTACGTGCCCGTGCCGCGTGGGCGCACGACTGGGTGAGCAATCCGTCGCTGGGTGCGACATTCCAAGCACTGCCGGGAACGAGCTTCACGGTGAACGGCGCAGCGCCACCAAAGAACTCGGCGCTGGCCTCTGCGGGAGCCGAACTGCACCTCACCGCCAACTGGTCGGTTGCGGGCAAGTTCGATGGCGAGTTCGCCTCGGGCTCCCAGACCTACGCCGGCACCGGCACACTGCGCTACGTATGGTAGCGCGGGCTTTTTGACCTTCGTCGCAAATCAGGGCCTTGACCTACGTCAAGACCAAGTCGCTCACAAACGGCTACGGAAAAATCGTGGGTTTGGCTTGTGAGGAAGGAACAGGTCCATGCGCTACATCGTGTTGAAAGCCGACAAAGCCGGCGAAAGCCATTTCGAGCATGCCAATCTTGAACTAAACGAGGCAGACTACAGGCCTCCAGCACCGCTGTTGTTCGTGTCGCACGCTTATCAGGCCGACGGCCTTCAATTTATAAGACTGCCTTCTGGTTGGTCCGGCGGATCCATTCATCCGCCCAAGCATCAATTTCTTATCTGTTTGAAAGGACACCTCGAAGTGACGACCAGCGACGGAGAAAAGCGGAAATTCGGTCCGGGCGACAGCGTGTTGATGGAGGATGTTTCCGGAAAAGGTCATCACACGCGGGTCGTAGGTGCAGACGAGTGCGTTGCCGCGATCATTCCAATTTCTGCCAACAAATAATCGGCGAGAGTTGGGTCGCTCCTGGAGCGGTTTACCTCCCAGGGACTTTCGATCTCGCCGTCAATCTCAAAACTCCAAGCCCGATCGACCTCAACGTCCCAGAAAACTTGGTAGACGCCCGCCGACCATGTCCATCGAATGAAACTAGTCTTGCCAATGGCCATTATGCGATGAACGAGTAGGCCCGGCGGAAAAGTGGGCGCCTGGATGCTCCAATCGGTGACAAATAGGTAACGATCTGCTCGCAGTGCGAGTGGTCATTACCCTGATCAAACCGAAACGCCGCCCGCTTGCGCTTGTGGGCTTTGCCGTGGTGTGATGACTGGCCATCAATGAATGGCCAACAAGGGGGGAGCATGACGAGAGTTCGTTATTGGTTTGGCATTGCCGCTCTGTGTTTACTGACGTTGCCGGCCGCTTCCTCCGCCTATGCGCAGACCAGCAATTATCCGGCCAAGGCCGTGACAATCATCTCGGACGCGGCGCCGGGCGCCGCCCCCGACGTGGTCGCCCGCTTCGTCGCAGACGGTCTCAGCAAGATTTGGGGGCCGCAGGCCCTGGTCCAAAATCGTCCGGGCGCAAACGGCAGCATTGCCGCTCGCGCCGCGGCCGAAGCCGTCCCCGACGGCTATACGTTGTATTTTCCGGTGACGTCGACATTCGTGGCGCTGCCGACGGTCGCGCCCAATCTGCCGGTGAAGCTTCCGCACGATTTTCTGCCGATCGGGTTTGGCGCCTTTCAGCCGATGTTCGTCGCGGTCAGTTCATCGCTTGGCGTCTCGACGCTGCCGGAACTGATCGCCCGTGCTAAGGAAGAGCCCGGAAAGATTTCCATCGCGGTGACCGGCGTCGGCAGGCTTACGCATTTGACCGGGGCGCTGCTGCAGGAACGGGCGGGCATCAAGCTGCTTACTGTTCCCTATACGGGCGGCCCGGCGGCCGCGTTTGCCGACCTTGCCGATGGTCGCGTCTCAATGATCGTTGAGGGCTACTCCGGCATCGTTGGATCGGTAAAAGCGGGAGCGCTCAAGCTGATCGCGGTCGCATCGCCGGAGCGCCTGCCCGAGTTTCCCGATCTGCCGACGGTAGCGGAAACGATTCCCGGCTTTTCAGCAGCCGGCTGGCAGGTCCTGGCGGCGCCGCTCGGCACGCCACAGCCGATCATCAGCAAAGTGAGCGCTGACCTGCGCAAGGTGGAGAGCGACCCGGATTTCAAGAAACGGCTCGCCACTGTCGGCAACTATTCGAGCGTGATGACGCCCGAGCAAACGCTCGCCTTCGTGCAGAAGGAGCAGGAGACTTGGCTGCCGGTGTTGCAGAAGATCAACAGCAAGTGATGCTCTATTAGGCTGCATACTCATAAACGGTAGGCAAATCACGAGAAAGGTGATTCAAGCTCTGCAAAGGAGCTTGCCATGGCCCGCTACGAACTGACCGAGTTTGAGTGGAAGACCATCCAGCCTCTATTGCCGAACAAGCCGCGCGGGGTGCCGCGAGTTGATGACCGCCGGGTGCTGAACGGCATTTTCTGGATTTTGCGGTCCGGCTCGCCGTGGGCTGATTTGCCTGAGCGGTACGGGCCTCCGACGACGGTTTACAATCGCTTCAACCGGTGGCGGAAGGCGGGCATCTGGGACAAGCTGATGGACGCCATCATCGAGGCTCATGACGGCAAAGTGCAGATGATCAACTCCAGTATCGTACGCGTTCATCAGCAGGCGGCCGCCCAAAAAAACAGGCTGGAGACGCTTGTATCGGTCGAAGTCGTGGAGGACTGACCACCAAGCTGCATCTGCGGGTGATTGGCAACGGCCTTCCGGTGCAGATCGAACTGTCGCCCGGGCAGATGAACGACGCGCCGATGGCCGAACTGCTGCTCAATGGACTACCGGCGGGCGCCGATGTCATCGCCGACAAGGGATACGATGCAGACTGGATCAGGGACTTGATCGAGGATCAGGATTGCACCCCGCACATCCCACCCAAATCGAACCGCTACGATGGCATCACCTACACCAAGACCAAGTATAAGAAGCGTAACCTGATCGAACGCTGCTTCAACAAAATCAAGCAGTTTAGGCACATTGCCACCCGTTACGACCGCATCGCTTTGAACTATCTCGCCATGGTCAAAATCGCTTGCCTCCGCCTATGGCTTAGGTTTTATGAGTCCGCAGCCTAGATCTCACGATTGATTGTGAAGTCGGCCGGCGGTTCGGGCCCCCAGAGGTAGAAGGAATCCTCCGGCTCGTGCTCGCCGGCCTCCCACAATTTCGTCGCCGGGATGTAGTCGATATCGCAGGAATATTCGGCGTAGCTGCCCCACGGATCCTGCACATAGTGAAAGTAATTCGAACCGAGCACGTGGCGGCCAAGTCCCCAGCCTTTGGTGTGGCCTTTGCCCGCCATGCGCATCGCGCCGAGGCCGATATCGTCGATGCCGCTCACGTCCCAACTGCAATGGTGCAGGCCGGGTGCCGGTGATTGTGCAAAGGCGAGAATGTGGTGGTCGCTGCCGTGGATCGCGTGCATGAAGGCGACGCGATCGGAGCGGTCCGACAGACGCAAGCCCACGATCGTCGAATAGAATCCGATGGCGCGATCGATGTCGGTGGTGAACGCCAGCACATGCGATAGCCGCCGCGGATGCACAATCGGCGCCTTGGCCCGCACCGGTGCGCCGGCGACGCCTTCGGGCGACGACGCCCACGTGCGCCACATCTTGTGATCCGGCGAAGACTTGGCGGCGACCTTGATCTCAAGGAGCAGGCCGGCCGGATCGCGGCACCAGAAGCCGTTGCTCTCGAAGCCTTTGGGCGGGTCGAGGAGTTCGATGCCGTTCGCCTCGGCTCGCTCCTGCAAATAGGGAAGATCGGCCGCATAGCAGCCGAACGAGAGGTGGTGCAGCTGCTTGCGCTTGCCTTCCACGACGACACCCCAGCGCTGCTCGTGTCCGAACGTCTTGAGGCTGAGCGCGCCGTCGGCGGCCTGAACATCGAGGCCGAAATCGGAATAAAACCGTTGCGCCGAATCGACGTCAGGCACGGTGAGAACAAAGTGATCGAGCGAATGAACGCCAAGGCCGTCCTGCGCTGCCGGCACGTAACCGCGCGTTGCTGTCATGATGGTCTCTCCCAGATCTCGCTGTCGGCGCACTTTTTTGCGCCGGGATGCCGCTCACGCGGTGTTACGAAGATAGTCTTCGGTCGGAGGCGGTCCCCAGACCGATCGTGAATTCTTGCCGCGCCAGACTTTCGGGCGCTGTGGCGTGTCGTGATGCCACGGGCGCGGCTCGAAATAGCCGAGTTCCTCGTCCTTCATCTGATCGAGCTCGGTGTAGAATTCGACGACCTCCCGATCCGGATTGTAGTGATAGGTCGAGATGTTGTGCCCGGGTCCGTGACGCAGTGGTCCCCAGATGATCGGGATTTGCTTCTCGCCGAACAGCTCGCAGGCGCTCTGGATATGGGCGAAATCCTTCACCTCGAAGGCGATGTGATGCATCGTGGTCTTCTTGCCGGTGAGGAAATTCACCGTGTGATGATCCGGCCCACAGCGCATGAAGACGAAGAAGTCCTCGACCCAATCGGAGACCCTGAAGCCGAGAATCTGCTCGTAGAAATCCGCGATCTTCTTCGCGTCATCGGCGATGAAGGCGACGTGACCGAGCTTGAGCGGCCCGACGCCGATCACCTGATGATGGGCGCCGAGATAACTCCACTCCGAGAACAGTTCGATGATCGTGCCTTTCGGATCTTGAAACGACAGGACTTTGGGAATCCCCGGCAGCAAGTCATTACTGACATCGCTTCGAATGCCGTGCCGTTCGAGGTCGCGCCGCATCTCATCGAAATCGGAATTCGGCGCCACCTCGAATGAGAGCCTCGTGCACCGCGCGACGCTACCGCGTTCGAGCTTGCAGGACGAGCTGGCCGATCTTGCTGGCAAAGAATGCCCGGTCCTTATCCTTGGCGACGGGCATGAGGCCGGCAATTTGCGTGTAGTAGTCGACGGCTCGTTCGAGATCGGGCGTCTCGAACGTCGCATGGCCGATTCTTCTTGCCTGGATCATGACGTTTTCCTCGCAACGGGCGAAATTTGTATCATTTGTAACTAATGAGACGAGCGGTTGGCGATCGACACCTTGATCTGGATCAAATCGCGCCAATTTGCATGGCAGGTCAGACCGGATCGCTCACGTCGCGGCGCGTCTGCGGCGCCGCCCGGCAGTCATGACGCGCGGGAGAAGCGCGTCTCGTCCGGTGCCAGGTATTGGTCGAACACGGAGCACACGGTGCGGACGAAGGCTCGTGCGCTTTTGGGCACGACAATCCTGCGGCCGCTGCGTTTGACAAGGCCGTCCTTTGCAAGGCCGTCGATGGCAAGGAATTCGCGAGCGAAGCGATCTGCGCTCGTCTGGTGCGCCGCACACATCTCGGCCACATCGACCTCCAGATTGCACATCAGACATTCGATGATATCGCGGCGAAGCCGATCCTCTGCCGTCAGCGCGCAGCCGCGCACGGTCGCCAGTTTGCCGGCGGCAAGCGCGTTCCGGTAGCCGACCGTGGCGGGCGCATTCTGGACGTAACCGCCGGGCAGCGAACCGATGGCCGAAGTGCCGAAACCGATGAGGTTTCGCGTGTCGTCGCTGGTATAGCCCTGGAAATTGCGACGCAGCCTGCCGTCCTGCTGTTGCCGCGCCAGCGGATCGCCGGCTTTGGCGAAATGATCGAGACCGATTGCCCGATACCCGGCGCCAACCAGTATCTCGGCGGCGATGCGGTTCTGGGCGAATCGTTCGTCGGTGTCCGGCAACGCCTGTTCGGGGAGAAGCCGCTGATGCCGCTTCATCCACGGCACATGAGCGTAGCCGAATAGCGCAATCCGATCCGGATCGAGGCGAAGCGCGTGTTCGACCGTCGCCGCAACCGACGCCACGGTCTGGTACGGCAAGCCGTACATCAAATCGAGATTGATGCTGGTGATGCCGGCCTCGCGCAGCCAGTCGGCGACCCGCGCGGTTTGCGCGACGCTCTGGAGGCGGCCAACGGCCTGCTGCACGCGTTCGTCGAAATCCTGAACGCCGAGACTTGCGCGCGTTACTCCGGCATCGGCCAAGGCGAAGGCGTATTGGTGCGTCAGTGTACGGGGATCGATCTCGACGGCGAGTTCGGCATTTGGCGTGAACGTGAAGTTTCTTTGTAGTGATGCGATCACCCGCGAGAAATCCTGCGGGGTCAGCATGGTCGGCGTGCCGCCGCCCCAATGCACGTGCGTCGTACGGCGCGGACCGACGATGTCACTGACGAGCGAGATTTCGCGCTTCAGCAGGTCCACATAAGACGCAACCGGGGCATAGCCGCGCGCAACCGTCGTGTGGCACCCGCAGTAGAAGCAAAGCTCGGCGCAGAACGGGACATGGAGGTAAATCGAGACTGAGGCATCGGCGGGCAATGCGGCAAGCCAGGTCGCGTAAGTCCCGGCATCGACCGCGGGACCGAATTGCAGTGCGGTCGGATAGCTGGTGTAGCGCGGAATCCGCTTCTCCAAATGCTTCAGCAGTTCGTGTCGCATGGGATTTCCAACGCCGCAGCCTCGCCTGTGCAAAATTCCAGAAAGTAACGCCTGCGATTTGATCCAGATCAATTTCCGCCGCGCCATCACTGGCATGATAGTTTTACTCGTAACGATATTCGCGGATGCTATCGCTGCGAGCGGGGGCGGCGCGGTTACGGGGGTAACGCGCCGCCCTTTAGTCCATTTGGCCACGTCCTTGCAGGCCAAACACGCAAGCTTGGTCGAAGCGAGCGGGCCAGTTAAATCGCTTGACGCTGTCACTTGGTCATACTAGTTTCATTTGTAACGTTCTAAAGTAACGTTCTTAAAATTCCGGTCGCTCATCCCCCGTTGAGCCCGAATGTGCGGCGCTAGGCGTGCACTGATTGCGCCGTTTGACCGACGGGGAGCCCATGAATACTGCGCTCATGAACAGCGCGCCCATGCACGCCGCTATGAGCATCGCGGCGACACAGCCCAACCGCTCGCATTCACACCGTCATCTGTCTCCGCCGCGCCGAGCAGTGCCGAGCAACATCCTGTGGGATGGCGTCGCGACGCTGGAACAGACACCGCCGTCTCCGCCGCCGTTCCATCAAATCGAGATCTGCCGCTGATTAAGTAAGCGCGGCATGCCGCGGGTTCACCAGGAAAACAAGACAAGGGAAGGAAGGAAACAAAGCCATGGCAGAGAAATTCGTCGCCAAATCATCGGAACTCAAGGACGGCGATCGCCGCGTTATTTTTGTCGGCGACAACGAGATCGGCGTGTTCCGCCACGACGGCAAGTTTTACGCCTACAGCAATTTCTGTCTGCACCAGGGTGGTCCTGCCTGCGAAGGCTTGACGATCGCCAAGGTCGAAGAGCGCATCATGCCCGACAAGACGTCGCGCGGCCTCTATTTCTCGGACACCGAGATGCATTTCGTCTGCCCGTGGCACGGCATGGAATACGACATGAAAACGGGCGAGTGCGTCAGCGACCGCAAGATGAAGCTGAAAAAGTACAAGGTCGTTCAGAAAGGTGATGACGTCTATGTCGTCGCATAAGGCTGCAGCAGCAAAGCCGGCCGGGCGTCGGAAACCGGTCCTCAGGGTAGCGGACCATGCGCCAGCAGCGGCCCAAGTGGAGGCCTCTGCCAGCGCCGCGACATCGGATGACGCCCGGCGGCTCGCCGCCGAAATCAGAACCGCGCTGGCGCGCGGACAGCTCGAAGTCCTATCGCCCGAGGCGCTGCAGGCGCTGATGGCGGCAATCTGCCGGCTCTATTCGGCGCAAGCCGAAGCGGGCGCCTCGCATGAGCTGCTCGGCCCGCGCAGCGGCGTTACCGCGACCGACGCCATGGTTGTCGCCAGCGGGCTGCTCAAGGCGGTCAATCTCGCCGTGTTCGAACTCGGCATGTGGCAGAGCTGGACCGGGCGATAGCGTTTGCATCCAACACACGAAACAAGACCAATGATGGGAGTGGAACATGGAACTCATTGCTGATCGCGGCCGGCGCATCTCGGTCGACGAACTCAATACCAGCAAGCTGCTGGCACATGCGCGCCAGCAGGCTCACCAGCGCAACTACGACGACCTTCTCATCGCCGATTGCGACGCGCATCACTACGAGCACGAGAATTTCGAAGAGATTCTCCCGTTCATGGAGAACGACGTGCTGCGTCAGCTGACGCTGTCGGGGCGCAAGAAGAGCCGCAGTTCGATCATGCCGAGCTCGGTCGGCTATCAGGACATGGGCGGGCGGGTGACGCGCTATCCGATGCGCTCGACCGAGAAAACCGCACCCGGGCGCGAGCGCGACATCCAGCTCGGCGAGCGCTGGATGGACGCCATGGGCGTAGATTATTCCTGCCTGTTTCCCACCGGCATGCTCAGCATCGGCCTGCATCCTCAAAAGGAAATGGAGCATGAGCTGTGCTGGGCCTACAACCGCTGGCTCACCGAGAAAGTGCTGCCGGAAGGCAAAGGCCGCTTCTTTTCGATGCTGTGCCTGCCGTTTAACGATCCCGACGAGTTGCTGCGCCATATCGAGACGTTCGGCGATCGTAAGCACGTCGGCGGCTTCATGGTCACGACCGTGCGCTCGCACATGGCGGTTCACGACAATGCCTACATGAAAGTGTATCGCGCCATGGAGGAACGAGGTCTCGTTTTGTCGTTCCATTCCGGGCCGAACTGGGGCGAGCCGATCTTCAAGAGCTGCAACCGTTTCATTGCCGTGCACGCGCTGGGCTTCAGCTGGTACAACGTGCTCCACCTGACCAACTGGGTCGTCAATGGCCTCGGCGAGCGCTTTCCCAAGCTGCCGGTGCTGTGGATCGAAGCCGGTCTCGCCTGGGTGCCATTTCTGATGCAGCGCCTCGATCACGAGTACATGCTGCGGCCCTCGGAATGTCCGCTGCTCAAGAAGAAGCCGTCGGATTACATGCGCGACATGTACTACTCCTCGCAGCCGATCGAGATTCAAGATTATGCCGCGATGGAATGCACCTTCCGCATGATGAATGCCGAGACGCAGTTGCTCTATGCCTCCGACTACCCGCACTGGGACTTCGATTTGCCCAGCACCATCTACGACCTGCCGTTCCTGTCGGAAAAGGGCAAACACAACATTCTCGGCGGCACGGCGGCGCGACTTTTCAAGCTGCCGCCGCGTAACGAGAAGCAAAGGGAAAATCTCAAGCGTTTTGGTAATCTTGCGGCGTGATTTATTGATCGGCGTCAAGGAATCCGTTGCGGCATCTTGCTATTGTTTTAAACTTAATGGATGACGACGCGGATTGGCATGGCAACGCTTGAGATCACTTCGCCGACGAGTCAATCGCGGTCGTTTGCGGACGTGTGGCTGATCACGCTCGGCCACACGTTGACGCATTGGTACCCGGCGACTTTCTATCTGCTCCTCCCGCTGATCGGTAACGACCTCGGTTTGAGCTACAGCCAGATCGGCTCGATTTTGACGTGCCAGTTCGTCGCCGGCGCGCTTTCGAACGTGCCGGGCGGCATTGTCGTCGATGCGGTGCCGCGAAAAGGCCTGCTGATGGCGACTTCGCTGTGTTGGGTCGGCGCGCCTTACCTGCTGATGGGATTCACCCACTCTTATTGGACGCTGCTCGGATGTGCCGCCCTTGTCGGCATGGGCAATAATCTTTGGCATCCGACAGCGATTCCGCTCCTGGCGCATTACTTCCCCGAGCGGCGCGGGCTTGTCGTTTCGCTCCACGGCATGGGAGGCAACGTCGGAGACGCGCTGGCGCCCCTTGCCGCGGGGTTTCTGCTCGGAAGCCTGAACTGGCGCAGCGTCGTGATCGTGAACCTTGTTCCCGGGATTGCCATGGCGGGCGCGATCCTGTTTTGCGTCGGCGGCCTGAGGATGACCGGCGAGGCAGGCGAGGCGACAGAACCAGTCCACGCCGGCGAATGGCGCAAGTCCATTTTGAGTGCTGCGGCTGCGGCTCTCGTCGATCTGCGCGATCTTTTGAAGAACAAAACCCTTGTCCTGCTGTCGACGAGTTCGGCCTTTCGGTCGATGACGCAAAGCGCGTTGCTCACGTTTATCCCGCTCTACTTGGCACGGAACATGGGTTACCCGCCGGAATGGGTCGGCGGCTGCATGTTCGCGCTGCAAGCGGCCGGTTTTGCCATGACGCCGGTCGCCGGCCATTTTTCCGATCGAGTCGGCCGCCAGCGCATCATCGTCAGCAGCATGGCGATGACGGTGGTCGTATTGCTGGCGATGGCATTTGCCGGCGGCTCCAGCGCCTTCGTGATCCTGGTCGCGTTTCTCGGCTTCTTCCTGTTTGCGGTCCGTAGCGTGCTGCAGGCCTGGCTGCTCGATGTGACGCCGGCGAATCGGGGCGGCACGAGCATCGGCATTCTGTTCGCCACGCAGTCGCTCGGTGCCGCGCTCGGGCCGTTGATCGGCGGCCTGCTGGCGGATCGCTACGGGCTCAACTCCGTCTTCTATTTTTTGGCGAGCACGATTGTCGTCGCCAATTTCTTTGTCCTCTTCACGCCCACGCCGCAGCGGCGGACCTCATAACCTGTTCGGGCGGCCGGTCGTTCGCCAAAAAGGAAGCCGCTAAAGCCGGGCACTGCGTGTGTCGGTCGTTCGCCGGTAATGGCCGGCGAAGGGTTGTCCGATGCGGCCAAAACCGCATAGGTGATGACCATGCCGAAGGATGCCGAAAGCTATGACGTGGTCGTGGTCGGCGGCGGCGCAGCAGGCGTCGGCGCGGCCGTCGGCGCCGCGCTGACCGGCGCCCGCACGCTGCTGATCGAAAGCGCCGGATGTCTCGGCGGTGCAGCGACGCTCAAATGCGTGCAGACCTATTGCGGTCTGTACACCATCGGCGACGCGCCGCGTCCCGTCGTGGCGGGCGTCGCCGCGACAGTCGTCGAGAAGCTTCGCAAGATCGGCGGCGCCAGCGGCCCGATGAAATTTCGCGGTGTCTTCCTGGTCATCGACAGCGAAGCGGTGAAGTTCGTGCTGGACGACGTTTGCCTCGCGGCCGGGGTGGACGTGCTGCTGCATGCCACCGTGGTGCGCGCCGAGCGCAGCGGCGGCCTGATCCACAGCATCACTTATCACGATCATAACGGCGACCACGACATCCTGGGCAAAGCCTTCGTCGATGCGTCGGGCGATTGCGATCTTGCGTTCTTTGCCGGAGCATCAACGCGCTACGGCAACCACGGCTTCATCAATCTCGGCACGCTCGGCACCCGCTTCGGCGGCATCAAACCGGATGCCGACCTCAGCGCCGAGACCTGGACGGCGGCGATCCGCAAGGCGCGAGGCGAGGGCGCTTCTCCGCTGTCGAAGGACAAGTCGCTTGTGGTGCGGGTGCCGCTGTCGAACGATGTCATCGCCTACCTCGCAAGCGAAGTGTACGACGCCCGCGACGCGAGCAGCATCAGCCGGGCCGAGATCGGCGGCCGCCGGCAAGCCTGGGCTTATCTCGACGTCATCCGCACCATCAAAGGATGTGAAACAGCGTATCTGGCGGTCACCGGTCCGTCATTCGGTACGCGGGAGAGCCGTCACGTCAATTGCGTGCGTCAATTGACTGAGGCCGACGTGCTCGCCGGGGCGCGATTTGACGATTCGATTGCGCTCGGTGCCTGGGGCATGGAATTCCACAGCGCCGAGACTTTAGACAGCACGTTCACGCTGCCGGGCGGCAACGGCGTCTATGAAATCCCGCTCGGCGCCGTTACGAGCGTCGATACGCCCAATCTGTTCGCGGCCGGCCGAACTGCCGACGGCGATCAGATGGCGGGTGCTTCACTGCGTGTCATGGGCACGGCGTTCGCGACCGGGCAGGGCTGCGGCGTCGCCGCCGCCCAATACGCCCGCAACGGCAAGGCCGATGTCACTGCGATCAAGGCCGTGCTGAGCGGGCAGGGCGCATTGATCGACGGCGACGATCTTCCTGATCCGGTTTCTTTGCTCCGGGCCTGAGAAAGCGATGCGCCGCGGCGGGTCACGCCGGACGAGGCGCTGTTTCGTTTCAGCGCGCGACGCAAGAGGTGATGACGCAGACATAGCCGCGCGGCGTGCGGACGGCGCATTCGCCGAGCGCGATGCCTCTTGCCGTGGCGTTGACCGGCGCCCAACCTTCGCCCCAAGACCCGGTGCGCGAGCGTGCCATGCAGTACCACTCCGCTGATGCGGCCGTGGGCAGTAACAAACGGCGGTGATCGCGAGAAGTGCGAGGACGATCGGTCGCATGGTATTCACCCCCCAAGCTTAAGAAGCTTGCAAAACAAAGCCGATCTTTCGGCGGCTTTCAAACAAATTTACCGCAGTTAATCGCGGGCCGGAAGACGCGCGAAACCGCGCAATCAGGATTTAAGGAACTCGGGGAGGTTCACATGATTCCAGTTCGTCGCTTGTGCTGCGCCATCGCCGGCGCGATCCTGTTAGCCGGAACAGCCGCTGCTGCCGCGCAGACATGGCCCGCCAGACCGATCAGGGCGATCAGTCCGTTCCCCGCGGGAAGCGCCTCAGACACAGTCAGTCGTGTGGTGCTCGACCAAGTCTCGCAACTGCTCGGTCAGCCGGTAGTCATCGAGACCAAGCCTGGCGCCGGCGGGATTGTTGGCTTTGCTGATGTCGCCAAAGCGGACCCGGATGGCTACACCATCGTGGTCAGCTCATCTTCGATGGGTACTGGAAAGGTGCTGCACCGGAATTTGCCTTACGATCCGGCCAAGGATTTCGTTTCAGTGGCGATGATGGGGGTTCAGCCGAACGTCCTGGTGGCGTCGATCCAGAGCGGGTTCAAGACCGTCGCCGAACTTGTCGCAGCGGCGAAGGCGAAACCTGGTACCCTGACGTTCGCGTCCGCAGGGGTCGGTTCCTCATCGCATATGGCGGGCGAGCGCCTCCGCCTCGCCGCCAACATCGACGTCCGGCATGTGCCGTTTCGCGAGGGCGGTCTCACCGAAGTGATGGCGGGGCGCGTCGATTATTACTTCATTCCGTTGGCGGCGGCGGCTTCGGCGCTCGGCAGCGGAAAGCTCAACGTGCTCGCGGTGAGTTCGCTGAAGCGGGTCGCCCTGTTGCCCAACGTGCCTTCGATCGCCGAAGCCGGATATCCGAACGCCGAATTTCGCTTCTGGGTGGGATTATCCGCGCCGGCGAAAACCCCGCGCGCCATCATCGACAAGCTGCACGATGCGACGGAAAAAGCTCTGCAAGTCCCGGCGCTGCAGGAAAAATTGGCGAAGCTCGGTGTCGAGCCGGAGCAAATGAGTGTCGATGCATTCGGCAAGTTTGTCGAAGAGGATCTTGCCGCGACGGTGCAACTCGCCAAGGATGCCCATATCGAGCCGTCCGACTGACGAGAGGGAGGTGTGTGCGGCGTCACCTTTGCAGCAGCGCGATCAAGCTCGATGTGTCCCAGCGCCGGCCGCCCATTTTCTGCACTTGCGAGTAGAACTGATCGACCAGGGCCGAGACCGGAAGATGGGCGCCGTTGCGCCGCGCCTCGTCGAGGCAGATGTTGAGGTCCTTGCGCATCCAGTCGACCGCAAAGCCGAAATCGAATTTTCCGGCGGCCATCGTCTTGTAGCGGTTCTCCATCTGCCAGGATTGCGCGGCGCCCTTCGAAATGGTGGCGACGAGTTTTTCGATATCAAGTCCGGCCTTCATCGCAAAGTGCAGACCTTCGGCGAGGCCCTGAACGAGACCCGCGATGCAGATCTGGTTCACCATCTTGGCGAGTTGCCCGCTGCCCGACGCGCCCATCAGAGTGCAGGCGCGTGCGTAGGCGGCGATGACTTTTTCGGCCTTTGCGAACGCGCCGTCATCGCCGCCGCACATGACCGTGAGCACGCCGTTCTCGGCGCCGGCCTGGCCGCCCGATACGGGAGCGTCGATAAAATCGAAACCGCGCTTCTTCGCCTCGGCGTGAAGCTCGCGCGCGATCTGAGCTGAGGCCGTGGTGTGGTCGACCAGCACCGCGCCCTTTGCCATCCCCGCAAAGGCGCCGTTCGTTCCAATCATCACCTCGCGAAGATCATTGTCGTTGCCGACACAGGCCATCACGAAGTCCTGGCCCTCGGCGGCAAGCTTTGGCGTCGGCGCGCTCTTGCCGCCGTACTGGGCGACCCATTTTTCGGCCTTGGCGGCGGTGCGGTTATAGACGGTGACCTCGTGGCCGCCCTTGGCCTTGAGATGACCCGCCATCGGGTAGCCCATGACGCCGAGCCCGAGAAACGCAACCTTGGCCATCGTCTTTCTCCCGTAGTCGATGCTGATCCGTCATCCTGCAAGGATAAGCGGGTTAGCGTCGTCATGGCCCGGGCTGCGGCGGCCCGTCAACGGGGGCGGGCAATTGACCGCGGCGGTAGCGGGCCTATGTAGGCCGTATGGCGTGTCCGTGAACCGCGGCATTTGGGATCATCCGATGGCATCCGTGAAAGACGACGTTCTGGCCGCGCTCGCCAAGGTCGCAAGCCCGCAGGGCAAACCGCTCACCGAAACAGGCGCGCTGTCGGACATCGTCGCGACCGACGGCAAGGTGTTTTTCTCCATCACGGCCGATGCTGCGGCGGTGAAGGAATGGGAGTCGGTGCGCGAGCGTGCCGACGCTGCGGTTCGCGCTGTGCCGGGCGTGAAGTCCGTGATGGTCGCGCTGACCGCCGAGCGTGCCGGCGGCGCCGGCACACCTCCGCCGCGGCGGCCGGCAATGCCGCAAGGCGGCCCGCCTCCGCGCGAGGGCGCCGCCCGGCCGCCGTCGCCCGCCGGTATTCCCGGCGTCGAGGCGATCATCGCTGTTGCCTCAGGCAAGGGCGGCGTCGGCAAATCGACGACCGCAGTCAATCTCGCGCTCGGACTCCGCGACCTGGGACTTAAGGTCGGCATTCTTGACGCCGATATCTACGGACCGTCGTTGCCGAAGCTCCTTGCCATTCGCGAGAAGCCGCAGACCGTCGGCGGCACGCGCCTTCGACCGATCGTGCGTTACGACATGCCGGTGATGTCGATCGGCTTCCTCATCGAGGAAGAGACGCCGATGATCTGGCGCGGCCCGATGGTGATGTCGGCTTTGACGCAGATGCTGCGCGAAGTCGAGTGGGGCGCCCTCGACGTCATGGTGGTCGATATGCCGCCGGGCACCGGCGACGCGCAGCTCACCATGGCGCAGCAGGTGCCGCTCAAAGGCGCGGTGATCGTGTCGACGCCGCAGGATCTGGCGCTGATTGACGCGCGGCGCGGCATCGCCATGTTCCGCCGTGTCAACGTGCCGGTGCTCGGCATTGTCGAGAATATGTCGACCTTCATCTGCCCGCATTGCGGCACGCGCTCGGACATTTTCGGCCACGGCGGCGCGCGCCACGAGGCCGAGCGCCTCGGCGTGCCGTTTTTGGGCGAAGTGCCGCTCGACATCGCCATCCGCGAAAAATCCGACGCCGGCCTTCCGGTGGTCGCGACCGCGCCCGACAGCCCCAACGCGCAGGTCTATCGCGACATCGCGGCGCGGGTGCGCGAAGGTCTGCAAAGCGCGGGCCGCCCTGCGCCGAAGATCATCATCGAGGCGTGATCGCGGCGCGCCCGAAAAAGAATCCCGAAAAAAAGTGAGGCCGCCAAGAAGCGGCGGCCTCGATCGAAGTTGGTCTGCGGGCGCTTGAAATCAACAGGGCACGCAGCGATGGCCGTTCCAAACAAGGCCCCAGGGGCAGTGCGCGCCACGGCCGCGGCATGCGGCCGGTTTGATCGGCGTAAAGGATTGTGCCGCAGCGCCGACTTTGGCCGATCCCGGCGCGACCATTGCCTCGGCCCGCCATACCGATGCGGTCGCCAACAGGATCGCCGCCGTCAGTCCGAGTGTCATGATCTTCGATCGCATTTGTCGTCGTCTCCGTCTTGAAGCGTCGCCCCTCAGCCGATTCGACCAGCGGATCGGACACGCCAAGGTGACATCAGCGGTCAACCGAACGCAAGAAGTCGCGAACGCAAGAAGTCGGACGGGGCGCGCGAAGTTCGGCCGCCGGCTTTTTCGCCGGAACGATTATTTCCGGGTATCGCCGAGTACTTTCCCGGTTTTGGGATCGACCAGATGAACGCGGCCGCACGCCGTACAGGTCACGGATTCAAAAGCATTCGCGTTCCCGCCGGTGCCACGTTGGTGATCCGCGAGCAGCCCCTGCACGTTGTATCCGGTCGCCGGGCAACGATAGATGAAAGTTGTCATAAACAGCGAATAAGCGACGCTTTTGAGGCCATCAATTACGTAAATGTACTTAGGATGGGCGACTATCGCCGAAAGCTCATGCCCGAGCTGAGATCATTGTCCAAACGCCTTGAACAACCTTGGATTTTTAGCCCCATGCGACATGGGGACCTCCAGCGTTTGGTTTGAGGCCTGCACCACTCAGGGCTCGCCGCTCTTGTAGGAGCGGGCCAGATAAGCCACGGCGTCGTCGCACAGCCGGGTGCGGTCTCTCTCGCCCTGCATGGCCAGGTCGAGAATTCGCCGCGCGACGATTTCGCGGGCGGCCTTTTCATAGCGCGGCTTGGCGAACGCGCTGCCGGAGGTCGCAATGGCCTGCCACGCGTCCTCGTAGGCCGCGGCCAGGATATTGACGGTTTCGGGATCAAAGTCGGTGCGATCGATAGGAAGCGGAAAAGCCTCAGCGCTCACGGTGTGCGCTCCTCGAGCGTCCGCTCCTTGAGCCGCGCAGGCCTGAGCACACTCAGTTCCTCACCCGAACACGCCCCGGCGGGGGCGCCACCTCTGTCTTCTTCGCGGCACCCCGTCACGAACGACAACGGTCCGGCCCGACGTTTGTTCCCTTCTATTCGTGTCGACCTTCGTGGCTTTCGTTGCCGCCGCGCCGGATATCGACGAACGAGTGGCCGAAGCGGTCCAATTCGTCCGCCTTGCGGATGAGGTCGTCGGCGATTTCCCGGAACTCCTGCTTCGCATGGAGGTCAAAGCACTCACGCGCCGCGGCCAAGCAACGGCCGGCTACCGCTCGTAAAGACCAGCTTTCCATTTGCATGCCCCGATTGCGTCAAAAGACACAACGCGGAACGTCGCCGTTGTTTCCTCAAACTCAAGGCCGGCGTGACGTAAAAAATTCGGAGGATGAAATATGGCGGTCGCGAGCCGCTACTCCGGAGGATTTCCATCGGCGTCCACGATGCGTTCCGTTTGGTGACCGCATGCGCGACACGTCAACGTCTGTTGCTCATAACGGAGATCGTAATCGGCGGCCGGGCTGCGTCTCGTAATCGATGTTGGCTTACTGCAACTCGCGCAAGGTAGTTTGTCGTTCGCGCCAAAGCTCCGCGGCTTCCGCTGTTGATACGGCATAGGTCCCCCCGCTCACCCGACAATCAAGATTTATGAATGTGTCTACAGGTGGGCAGGTAGGGCGAGCGGCGGACAAATCGCGAGAGTTTTTGTGGATCAGGGAACAGCAGCGAAGCCGATCGCGGCTGTGCGCAATTTCATTTCAGCCAGATGCTGAAAGGAACCGCGTCGCCGGAACAGACCAGGACACCGACTTCGGTTTCCGACATTCTACCGCCGTACGTGCACTGATGCCCGTCAAACGACAACGTCGCTGCGATTTTCGACGTGGCGTCGGTAAACCGCAGCTTGATCTGGCCGTCCATTTCATTCGGCCCGCTGTGGCTGCAGAGGCCGACGTGCCGCACGGTCATGCGACCTGAAAATTCCTTGTTGGCGTTGGACGCTGGCGCCGCCACCTCGGCTGTGAGTTCGTACTCGCCGAGGTAGCCAAACTTGCCGTCAAGCTGCAGCGACTGCGCATGCGCCGACGCGCCGAAAATCGTAAGCAAGATCGCCGAGGCGAATGTCCGCATGTCCAATCTCATCGAGGCAAAGCCCCCGCCGGATAAGGACCATAGGCCATGGTATGGGCGAAGCCGGACGATTGCAAACAGCGTCACCCGGCGCGCGGCGCTGCAAAGCTTGCGATGGTCAGCAGCAGTTCGGCGGGATGATATCGACGGAAGCGGTGGGGATCGCGCGGTCGAGGTCTGCGGCAGCCTCCAGTGCTTCGTCGGAGACGTCGGGGCTGAGGAGGTCTTCGTCGGTGTGGTCGGGATTGCGGTCAGTGGCGGTGTTGTTCATGGCGCATGTCCTTTCCCAAAAGGCATCCTGGCTGGCGTTGAAGCGTGGCTTCGAAGGCGGCTCCGAAGCGGGGGCGGAAGACTGTAGCGGCAGTTTGCAAAAGAGCACAGTGCACCGCGTCAGGAAAACCTTCCCGCGCCCCGGACCCCGCCGCGCCGCCGATCAAGCGTGCTGGCCCGGGAACTGTGACTGACCGGATTGGCGGCTGACGCCGATCGCGGGGATTTCCCAAACATCACGCTCCACCATTCAATGCCCAGCCGAATCGATTCGGTTCGAAACGATTGCCGCCCAGGGAAGCCGCGTACCAAAGAATGAGGCTGCAAAGAATGAGGCCGCCAACTGGGGCGGCCTCTTTGAATCCTCGTCGCTCGCCGACGCAGCCGTCAGGGAGTGTATCCAGGGCACGTGGCCATGGCACAGGAGTAATAGACGGTGACGGTGAACCGATCCGCGCCCGCCGTAGCCTCCAGCGCATCGTCGGAGACTTCGCAGGTGAGGATATCTTCGTCAGTCTGTTCGTGACCGTTATTGCTGTCGTCATTCATGGCGATGGATCCAGATCGGTTGTTGTGATGCAACCCGGCAATTAACGTTAGATGACAACGTTGGATAATTCAACGCAGGAAAAGAGCTTCGGAATTGGACGTCCTTCCGCGGAGTCCGGGAGAGCGGCTGAGGCAGGCGGTAGCGCGCGCATTCAATTTCGATAAAGACGAGGCCGCCAGACGAGGCACCCACTGAGGCCCGCTTGCCTAAAATATCAGCTGGAAAAGTCCGTATCCCAGCAGGCTCATCCAGGCCACCGTGGCGATCAATCCGACTGCAATCGCTACCGGCGGCCAGATGCGATGAAAGAGTGAAGTCGGCCGGGCCATCGGCGGCGGGGTGAGGGCTAAGGCCCGGGAGGGCATGACGGCACCTTGCGTTTCAGCCATCGTGTGGTCCAGCCTTCTGGCGCCTAATTGCTGCAACGAACTGACCATCTCGGAGCGGTTTGTGCAACGCACAATAAAGTGTTGTCGAACGTCCGAAAAGTGTTAGTCGAACGCCCGACGATAAGCGAGGCCAACAATCTACAACTATGATCCGTGTTAATGACGGGGGAATTACGGGAACATGTAAAAGCAGGATCGATCCCTTCCCGAGACGTCTGAAGGGAGGGATTTCTAACGAGGGAATTACGGCTTCCCAAGGAATCTTGGCAATCTAGAACAACATACTACACGAGTTTCTAGGGAATTACGGGAACGCTCCGTGAACATAATTTGAGCGAAGACTGCACTTTTTGAGCAAGCATCCAAAAGGGGCCAGGCCCATTTTCAAACGAAGCTAGACAGTTGGGCGCCAACTTGAGGCGGCCTATTGGTCGCCCTCTCCGAGGACTTTGCCGGTCTTAGGGTCGACGAGGTGAACGCGCGTACAGAACAGACAGATCAGAACCTTATAAGCCGCGGGGTGTTGCGAACGGTCCTTCGTCAACCCTTAGCTTGGGCTTTGGATGGGTCCTTGGCTTCCTCATCGGCCAGCAGCCTCAACAGCATCTGCCGTTGGGCTTCGTCTGTCGTTTGAGCAAAAGCTTGCGGTAGTGCTCGATGTTTTGGCGACGGATAAACTGCTCCATGGCGAGGCTCCATGAGCTGATCAGGTATTGTGCATCGTCTCGCCAAGGGAGAAGAAGTGAGTAAAATTTCAGTCACCCCGAAGCTTCGATAGGGCCGCAGCCGGTGATTGAAAGGAGCAATACTAAAAAATTCCGCCTCGATAGGAAGAGGACAGATCCGGGAAAATAATACCCTTCTAGTCGGGACAAGTTACCAGCACCGGACATTAGGTTATCAGCGAGCGGTTTGTCCGCTAAACTGATGTCGGCGATCTAATAAAGGCGCCCGATGCTTGATACTTGACCGGCGCTCCAATGCAGCAAGAAGGCACTCGAAGCTCAGACGACATTTCCCAGCGCACGAATGCTTATAAGGCACGCGTCGTATGATGAGTGGCGTCGTAGCCGCATTTGCACAAGCAATCGGCGAAGTGCTCGGCAATCTAGAATGCAACATACGTACATCGCTCCCTCCTTTGCCCTACGGCGAATTACGATTGGAATCTCAGCCACCAGTGCACGATAATTGTTGCCAGTGAAGACTAGCACTTTTTGAGCAGGCGTCCAAAAGGGGCCACCCGAAATTAATGTTCAAAAGGGACCAGTCGGGATGGAAAGGGGCCAGTACCCAAAAAAATTTTGGAACATATTGCGAACATAGAACAGATCGTGTACAGTGTCTTTATCGCCATTTGCCAAGCCAGGGGGCCGGCGGCGTTATCGGGCGTCCATCGGGGCGTTCGTTGCCGGTCTTCCGAATCCCGGCCATAAGGAGCACGAGAAATGAGTGCAGCGCTTCGTCTCGTTGAAGGATCGTCCATGGACAAATCGAAGGCCCTTGATGCCGCGCTCTCGCAGATCGAGCGCAGTTTCGGCAAGGGCTCGATCATGCGGCTCGGCAAGAACATGCAGGCGATGGACATCGACACCGTGTCCACCGGCTCGCTCGGCCTCGACATCGCGCTCGGCATCGGCGGCTTGCCGCGCGGCCGCGTCGTCGAAATCTACGGTCCGGAATCGTCGGGTAAGACCACGCTCGCTTTGCATTGCCTCGCCGAGGCGCAGAAGAAGGGCGGCATCTGCGCCTTCATCGACGCCGAGCACGCGCTCGATCCGATCTATGCCCGCAAACTCGGCGTCAATGTCGACGACCTCTTGATCTCGCAGCCCGACGCCGGCGAGCAGGCGCTGGAGATCGCCGACACGCTCGTGCGGTCCGGCGCCGTCGACGTGCTGGTCATCGATTCGGTCGCGGCGCTGGTGCCGCGCGCCGAACTCGAAGGCGAGATGGGCGACAGCCAGCCGGGCCTGCAGGCGCGGCTGATGAGCCAGGCGCTGCGCAAGCTCACGGCTTCGATCAACCGCTCCAATACGATGGTGATCTTCATCAATCAGATTCGCATGAAGATCGGTGTCATGTACGGCTCGCCGGAAACCACGACCGGCGGCCACGCGCTCAAATTCTACGCTTCGGTGCGGCTCGACATCCGCCGCATCGGCGCCATCAAGGAGCGCGACGAGGTCGTGGGAAACCAGACCCGCGTGAAGGTGGTGAAGAACAAGCTGGCGCCGCCCTTCAAGCAGGTCGAGTTCGACATCATGTATGGCGAAGGCGTCTCCAAGATGGGCGAATTGATCGATCTTGGCGTGAAGGCGGGCGTCGTGGAAAAGTCCGGCGCCTGGTTCTCCTACGACAGCCAGCGGATCGGGCAGGGCCGCGAAAACGCCAAGACCTTTCTCAGGGCTAATCCCGATATGGCTGGCAAGATCGAAGCGGCAATCCGCCAGAACGCAGGCCTGATCGCCGAGAAAATCCTCGCCGGAGAAGAAGGCGAGGCCGACGACGATGACGCCGCGGAACGGTGAAAACGCCGCCGCTCGGTCCCGCGTTCCGGCAGCTCTAAGCCTTCACTCCAAGCCTTCAGCTCCAAGCCTTCAAAGCGCGACGTCTCTCAGATGCGACGATGGCATCGAACAGATCAACGGCCGGGCGGCCGGGCGCAAAAGGCCCGGCCGTTCATCTTTCTTCAGCGCGATCTGATGATGAGCGCGAATCGATTCAATCTGAAACGACTGATCTGAAACGATTACGCGTCTAATCGCACAAGGTCGCCCGGCCGTAGCCTTCATCGATCACGCAGCGGCCTTGGTTGCGATAATACGTAAAGAGGGAATTGGGCCCGGCATTCGGATTTGCCGCGCGCCAGCCCCACGGCCCTTGGGGGGCGTAGGGATACGCCGCGTGCGGGTAAATATGGCGCGCGTGGTGATACGAGGAGGCATTGGCGCCTGCGGGTAGGAGGGTCATCGCGAAGCCCGCCGCGGCGAGTGCCAGCATGACTCCCAGTGGCATGATTTTTCGCATCGGCTGTTCCTTTATCGCTGTTCCTTTATCGCCATTCCTTGGGTCAAAGGCGCGTCGCGTTGTCGTACACTCAACGTGGCGATCTCGGAGCCGTTCCGCCACCTGGTGATGAACACCCTTGCAACGTAAAAGGGGCCGCGTCTGCGACCCCTCTCTCGATTTCAAAAAGCTCGGTGTGAGCAAATTCAAACGACTTCCTGAACGGTCATGACTCGGTCATGGCTCTGGCACGCTCACGATCCGCGGCGCTCCGCCGTCCAGGTGCCGGAACATTCGCCGCCCTTCCACTGGCCGCCGCCGGTATCGCCGGCAAGCCTGCCGAGCCCGGTGGCGCTCTTGCCGCCGGCGCTGACCGTCACGGTGATGGCTCCGGTCTGTCCGACCTTGCCGCTGATCGTGAATGCGGTATCGCCGCCATTGACGAGCACACCGTTGGAAATTCGGATCGGATAGCGGTAGCCGCGATCGCAGTCGCCTTTTTCGGTAACGATCGACACGCTCCACAGGCCGTCATAGCGCGGCACGGCGAAACTTGTGGTCGCGGCGAACGTGGCGGACGCGGCCACGATTGCGCCGGCGACGCCTCGACCGAGGCGATTTTGCAAGAGATTCATGATGGGCATCCCTGATGAGGTCGCGTGGGGCTTTTGATGCAACGACAAACGTGCAGGACAGAAGATCGATCCCATCCCCTCCTGCATTTGTCGGCCTATAGCGGTGAAAAGTTCAGATCCCGTTGATGGGCGCCCTAAAATTGCCGTGAAGTCGCCATGATCCGCCGGATGGACGAAAAATCCATCGTCGAATCAGGCAACTGCGGCTTTGTCTTCAGCTATCGCTTTGACCTGCTCGTGCGTGCTCGCCCCTACACGCAGCCTACTGGGTCGCGACCGCCGCATCGGGCGGAGCCGGCATCGGATCGGACGACACCAAGCGATAGCCGACGCCGAGCTCGGTGAGCAGGATTTTCGGCTGGGTCGGATCGGCTTCGATCTTGCGGCGCAGCTTGCGAACGAAGATGCGCAGATAATGCGTGTCGTCGACGTGCTCGTTGCCCCAGACCTCCCGAAGCAAGTACTGATGCGTGACCACGTTGCCGGAGTGCTGGGCGAGGATTTGCAGCAGCCGATATTCCTTGGGCGTCAGCGTCACGCGCTGATCGTTGATCGACACGGCGCGCGCTGCGAAATCGATCGCCAGCGGGCCGAACTTCACCACCGGCTCGCCGCGCGAGGCGCGCAATTGCCGCCGCATGGCCGAATGCGCGCGCGCCAAAAGCTCGGCCATGCCGAACGGTTTGACGACGTAGTCGTCGGCGCCGAGCTCCAGCAGTCGCACCTTTTCGCCTTCGCTGCCGCGCACCGAGAGCACGATCAGCGGCACGGTCGACCACGCCCGCAGCCGCTCGAGCACGTCGGAGCCGTCCATGTCGGGCAGGCCGAGGTCGAGAATCACCAGATCGGACGGCCGCAGCGTGGCGGCGCGCAACGCCTCCGCGCCGGTCTCCGCCTCTTGCACCGAGAAGCCGTCGAGTTCGAAGCCGGTGCGCAGGAAACGGCGAATTTGGATCTCGTCGTCGACGACCAGAACGGAAGACGGAATTTCATTCATCGATAGTAGTCTCCAATGGAGCGGCCTCCGGCGACATCGGCAGGAGGATTGACACGGTGGTGCCGCGGTCGGCGCCTTCGCTCTCGACTTCGACCTTACCGCCATTGGCGGTAATGAAAGCTTTCGCGATCCACAACCCGAGCCCGGAGCCGGACGTCGTAATGGCGTGCCGCGGGCCGCGGAAGAAACGGCCGCCGACTTGACGCTTTTCCTCGCTGGTCAGTCCGGCGCCGCAATCGTGGACCGACAGCACGACGTTATGGCCGTTGGGATGGGCGGCGACGCGGATCGGCGAGCCCGCCGTCGAGTATTTGGCGGCGTTGTCGAGGATCTGCACCAGTGCCTGCTCGACCTGTGCGGGATCGACGTGGACGATGGGCAGGTTCGAGTTCAGATCGAGCGTCACCGCATGACCGGCCAGTCGGCGCCGGCGATGATCGAGCGCCGCATTGACGACGTCGACCGGTTCAACCCATTGCAGCTTTGGTCTGACCTGCTGCCGGGTGATGGTGGTGGCATCGAGCAGGTTCTGGATGTCGATATTAAGGCGCTCGGCCTCATCGCGTACCACGCCGGTCAGGGCCAGCAATCGCCTGTCCTTAGCCAGCGCGGGCGCGTTGTAGAGGATCGTCGCAGCGCCCATGATGGACGCGAGCGGCGTGCGCAATTCGTGCGAGACCGAGCCGATCAGCGCCTCGCGCAGCAGCTCGGTTTCCGAGCGCATCTTCGCCTCGTTCAGCGCGCGGGCGACGTCGAGCCGCTCGAGCGTGGCTGTCGCGTCGGCGAGCGCATCGTCGATGCGTTGGCGCATGTCGGCGAGCGCGCGGCCGGAGACACTGCCGAGATCGACGGCGACGATGCCGAAATCGGGAGTCTTCGGCGACACACGGCGGATCAGCCACATGTTGCCCTTGCCGTCGTCGACCAGACGCTCACGTCCTTCGTCGCGTTCGGCGCGCGCAACCTCGGCGCGGACCTGGTCGGGGACCTCGGTGTCGTTGCCTGTATCGGCTGTGCCGAGCAGCAGCACCTTGCGCTGAACGAGATTGGCAAGGTGATTTTGAATGGCAACGAATATCTCCGACGCACTGGGCGCCGCGGCCAGCCGCCGGGAAAACGCATAAAGATCGCTCATCTCCCGCTCGCGTCTGCGCGCGATGGTGGTGTGGCGTTTCGCCGAATTGGCAAGGTGAGACACCACCACGGCTACGACCATGTAGAGAACGAGATTAAGGGCCTCCTGCGGGGATGCGACTTTGAAGCTGTAAAGCTGCGCGAAAAATAAATAGCCGGACAACAGAACGCCGCCGACTGCGGTGACCAGCGCCGGAATGACGCCGAGGTGGTAGCCCGCCAGCATCACCGGGATCAGGTAGAGCACCGATCCGCGCAGAATTCCGAGATATTGCCGCAGCAGGACGGCAACGACAGTCGTCACCGCAAGCAGCAACAACGCGATTCCGATGCCGCGCAATTCGCGCCGCATAACCGCAAGACCGAGATCGAATTGCACCCGAAGCGTCATCGAAAAATGAAGCGGTCATCACCCCTTGATGAAGATAGAGCGCCGATCGCCCCGAAGCCATAGCCCCAATTGCAGGCGGCTTATGCTCGCGATGGCAAAACTGGCCTATTTTTCATCTGTTTGGAGCGCTTGGTCGTGCTCGCCATAGCGCCTTGGCGCGAGTCGCGGGACGCGAACAGATGCCGCAGAAAAATGTCTCGCCAAGACCATAAAAGATATGAAATATGGCACAAAGTTTACGTAATATTTATAATCATCTTTATGAAAAATATCGATCAAAGTTATGTAAATTTTATGCTAAACGGCTATGAGTTTATCTAAAATATCTATGGCCAATCTCTTGACCTTATGACCTCCATTCTTCCATCGCCGGATGGAGGTGATGACCATCGCATTGCTGCAGCGATATTTTTTCGTGCTATTTGCGCAACACCCTGCCGAAATCGACTCCAAAGCGGTGTGAATAGGCGCATTTCCGTTTGCGGCTCTTCGGATAAAAAAGTTATATGATTTTTATATCTAACGTCGGGAAACGGGGCGAAATCTAGCGAGCCGTACGGATGAACGACAGAGGAGGGGGGGCGATGGTGAGCAAAACCCTCCCGGGGACAAGCAAAGCTGGAGGGTCACCAATGCGAATCGGAAAAAGCCTACTCCTCGGTTCTGCCGCCGGTCTGATGGCGGTCTCGGCCGGTCAAGCGGCCGATCTTCCCGTCAAGGCCAAACCGGTCGAATACGTGAAGGTCTGCAGCCTGTACGGGGCGGGCTTCTTTTACATCCCAGGCACCGACAAGTGCCTCAAGCTCGGCGGCTACTTCCGCGAGCAGTGGGATATCCATGGCGCCGGTGATGGCCAAGCCTACATGAACTCTTCGGCTCGTTGGGATCGGACTGACACGTCGGACTCCTCGTTCCGCGCCCGCACGCTGTTCTCGATCGACGTCCGCGAGCAGTCGGCCTACGGCACGATCCGCGCGTACGGCACCATCGGTGCGCAGCAGACGACGCCGAACGACGCCAACTCGGCGGTGTTCTTCAACCGCAGCTTCGTGCAGTTCGCCGGTTTCACCGGCGGTCGCGCGGTGTCGTTCTTCGACTTCATCAGCTTCGATCCGTTCGGTTACGACAACACCCGTGCGAACCTGGGCAACACCGGTGCCACCGGCATCAACGTGTTTGCCTACACGTGGCAGCTCGGCAACGGCGCATCGTTCTCGCTGTCGGCAGAAGATTCCTGCGCTGAGAACAACACCGGTTTGGCCACCGGCGGCGGCGCCGGGCGGCAATGCCTGGTGGCGAATGCCGGTAACCATGGCAGCATGGGCATCAACTCCAACACCTACGACAACGCGGGCTACAACATCCCCGATGTCGTGGCTTCGCTGCGCGTCGATCAGGCTTGGGGTAGCGCACAGGTGATGGGCGCCTACCAAAGGGTCGCTGGCGGTTACTATGGTTCCACGTCGTCGTTCAACCAGAACCTGGGTCATCCGGGCGATGAGGCCGGGTGGGCGGTCGGCGCCGGCTTCCTTCTGAAGAATGTCTTGGGCATGAAGGGTGACACCTTCGGTCTGCAGGGCAACTTCACCGAAGGTGCGTTGGGCTACATCACCAACGGTTTGGGTGTGCTGGAAGGCTTCAGCGGCGGCGCCAACGGCTTCGGCAACAGCGTTGCCACGGCGAGCATCGTCAACGGCATCTTCACCACCGGCTCGTCGCTCGAACTGACCACCGGCTGGACCGTCGCCGGCCTGTACGAGCATCACTGGACTCCGGACTGGAAGACGTCGGTCTATGGCGGCTACGTCAAGGTCACGTATGACGATGCCGCGGCCCAGATGTACTGCGGCTACTCGTCGAGCAGCCCGCGCGGTTCGGCGAGTACTTCGAGTGGTGCGCTCGGCGCCATCGTCTCGTCCTGCGATCCGAACAACTCGTTCTGGAACGTCGGCACGCGGACGCAGTGGAGCCCGAATTCGAACCTCGATCTCGGCGTCGACTTCATGTGGAACCACATCAACACGGCGAACTCCGGCTTCGCGTCGCTGCCGGCTCAGGGCGCTCGTCCGGCGACATCCGGCGGCTCACTCACGGCACCGAACTCCACTTGGTACAACATCTCGGACTACGACGTGTACACGGTGGCCATTCGCGCGCAGTACAACTTCCTGCCGTGATCGGTTGATCAACACGATAATCCCCGCAGGGAAGGCTTTTCACCATCTTCAGCTTCCCTGTGGGGGTTCGCCCCCGGCGACTTCCCCGCCGGGGGCACTTCCAAACCAACAAAGTTTATGAAAGAGGAGTCGATATTTACGCGTAGGTTATTCATCTGTTTACAGAAAACATATGAGTAATTTACGAACCGCATATGGCTCTCTTGAGATCCCGAAGTGGTCCCAGACAAGCGGTGGATACGCCTCGCCGCCGGCGCGCATCGATCCTGATAAATATCTGGAATGAATGTGTTTTCTGCCAGAAACGTGGCTGCCGATCCGGCAGCTGCGTGCTATTTGCGCAACACCCCGCTGAAATCGACGCCAGACTCGTGTGGACGGCTGTATCTCTATTTGCGCCGTCCGGAACCGAAAGTTATAGATCGTTTATATCGACTTCGGGGAATCAGCGAGAAAACTGCAAGCGCACTGACGAACGATAGAGGAGGGGGGGCGATGGAGAACAAAACCCTCCCGGGGACAAGCAAAGCTGGAGGGTCACCAATGCGAATCGGAAAAAGCCTACTCCTCGGTTCTGCCGCCGGTCTGATGGCGGTCTCGGCCGGTCAAGCGGCCGATCTTCCCGTCAAGGCCAAACCGGTCGAATACGTGAAGGTCTGCAGCCTGTACGGGGCGGGCTTCTTTTACATCCCAGGCACCGACAAGTGCCTCAAGCTCGGCGGCTACTTCCGCGAGCAGTGGGATATCCATGGCGCCGGCGATGTCGCAGGCCTACATGAACTCTTCGGCTCGTTGGGATCGGACTGACACGTCGGACTCTTCGTTCCGCGCCCGCACGCTGTTCTCGATCGACGTGCGCGAACAGTCAGCCTACGGCACGGTCCGTGCTTACGGGACCATCGGCGCGCAGCAGACGACGCCGAACGACGCCAACTCGGCGGTGTTCTTCAACCGCAGCTTCGTGCAGTTCGCCGGCTTCACCGGCGGCCGTGCGGTGTCGTTCTTCGACTTCATCAGCTTCGATCCGTTCGGCTACGCCAACGCTCGCGCGAACCTGGGCAACACCGGCGCCACCGGCATCAACGTGTTCGCCTACACGTGGCAGCTCGGCAACGGCGCGTCGTTCTCGTTGTCGGCGGAAGATGCCTGCGCTGAGAACAACACCGGCTTGCTCACCGGCGGCGGCGCCGGGCGGCAATGCCTGGTCAACAACGCGGGCGTTGCCGGCAGCCTGGGCGTGAACGCCATTACCTGGGACAACGCGGGCTACAATATTCCCGATGTCGTGGCGTCACTGCGGGTCGATCAGGCTTGGGGTAGCGCTCAGGTGATGGGCGCCTACCAAAGGGTGGCGGGCGGTTACTATGGCTCCACGTCGTCGTTCAACCAGAATTTGGGTCATCCGGGCGATGAGGCCGGGTGGGCGGTTGGCGCCGGCTTTATCCTGAAGAATGTCCTCGGCATGAAGGGTGACACCTTCGGTCTGCAAGCCGGCTTTACCGAGGGCGCGTTGGGCTACATCACCAACGGCCTGGGTGCGCTGGAAGGCTTCAGCGGCGGCGCCAACGGTTTCGGCAACAGCGTTGCCATGGCAAGCGTCACCGACGGCATCTTCAAAACCGGCTCGTCGATCGAGCTGACCACCGGCTGGACCGTCGCCGGCATGTACGAGCATCACTGGACCCCGGAATGGAAGACGTCGGTCTATGGCGGCTACGTCAAGGTCACGTATGACGACACCGCGGCCCAGATGTACTGCGGCTACTCGTCGAGCAGCCCGCGCGGTTCGGCGAGCACCTCGAGCGGTGCGCTCGGCGCCATCGTCTCCTCGTGCGATCCGAACAACTCGTTCTGGAACGTCGGCACGCGGACGCAGTGGAATCCGAACTCGAACCTCGATCTCGGCGTCGACTTCATGTGGAACCACCTGGACACGGCGAACTCCGGCATCGCTTCGCTGTCGGCTCAGGGCGCCCGTCCGGCGACGTCGGGCGGCTCACTCACGGCACCGAACTCCAGCTGGTACAACATCTCAAACTACGACGTGTACACGGTGGCCCTTCGCGCGCAGTACAACTTCCTGCCGTGATCATCTGATCTATCGCGAGCTGACCCCCGGAGGGAAGACTTCTTCACCATCTTCAGCTTCCCTCTGGGGGTTCGCCCCCGGCGACTTCCCCGCCGGGGGCACTTCTATGTCTGAGCGGCGTCCATTCTTTTGGTATGATTGCGCCTTTGTGATCGCGAACCATGCCGCGATCGTCGCGTACCAGCGCAGGCAAACAGTCTGCCGTTCCAATGAACGATCAGTCGCGATCATCCTCAGGCCGATACGGCTCGTCGTAGCCGTGCCGGCTGCTGTAAAATAACAGCGTCATCAGCCCACATCCGACGATGACCGAAAACGTGACGCCGAGCGCCATGGCGATGTAGCCGACGGCGGGCATCGGCGGACCGTCCACTGACGTCCAAGCGCGTGCAGCAAGCCATCCTGCAGCGGCGAGAATGGCGAAAAGCGGCACCATGAGTGCCGCCTTTCCGATCAAGCTTCGTGTCCGGTTCGGCCTATCCACCGTTCGGAGATAAGCCTTCGTAGTTCGATCGCAAACCTACGCCATGGCGCTTTTCAAGTTTGCGTCGACCTTGTCGAGGAATCCGGTAGTACTGAGCCACTTCTGATCAGGTCCGACGAGGAGCGCTAAGTCTTTGGTCATAAATCCAGATTCGACGGTGCCGACCGTGACCTTCTCGAGCGTCGCGGCGAACTTTGCGAGTTCCGGATTGTTGTCGAGCTTGGCGCGGTGGGTCAGGCCGCGTGTCCACGCGAAGATCGACGCGATGGAATTGGTCGAGGTCTCGCGGCCTTTTTGATGCTCGCGATAGTGCCTCGTCACAGTGCCGTGCGCGGCTTCCGCTTCAACCACTTTGCCGTCGGGCGTCGTCAGCACCGACGTCATCAGGCCGAGCGAGCCGTAGCCCTGCGCCACCGTGTCCGACTGCACGTCGCCGTCGTAGTTTTTGCAAGCCCACACATAGCCGCCCGACCACTTGAGCGCCGCCGCCACCATGTCGTCGATGAGCCGGTGCTCGTAGGTGATCTTCTTTTCCGCAAACTTGTCCTTGAACTCGTTGTCGAACGTTTCCTGGAAAATGTCCTTGAAGCGCCCGTCGTAGACTTTGACGATGGTGTTCTTGGTCGACAGATAAAGCGGATAGCCGCGGTTGAGCGCGAAATTCATCGAGGCGCGGGCGAAATCGCGGATCGAATTGTCGAGGTTGTACATCGCCATGGCGACGCCGCCGCCCGGGAACTGAAATACCTCGCGTTTGATTTCCTTGCCGTCATCGCCGACGAAGGTGAGATAAAGCTTGCCTTTGCCGGGCACCTTGAAGTCGGTGGCGCGATATTGATCGCCGTAGGCGTGACGGCCGATGATGATCGGCTGAGTCCAGCCGGGCACCAGGCGCGGCACGTTCTTGCAGATGATAGGCTCGCGGAAAATCACGCCGCCCAGGATGTTGCGAATCGTACCGTTCGGCGAGCGATACATCTCGTGCAGATTGAATTCTTTGACCCGTCCCTCATCCGGCGTGATCGTTGCGCATTTGACGGCGACGCCCACCTTCTTGGTGGCCTCGGCGGCGTCGATCGTGATCTGATCGCGCGTTTCGTCGCGCTTCTGGATGCCGAGATCGAAGTACATCAGATTGATGTCGAGATAGGGAAAGATCAGCTTGTCCTTGATGTATTGCCAGATGATCCGGGTCATCTCGTCGCCGTCCATTTCGACGATGGGGTTGGTGACCTTGATTTTTGCCATAGAGCTTCGATCCCATTGGAGCGCGGTGGGTTGCAGGTTCCGATTGGCAGTGATCAGGCGCGCGCTCGGATGACGCCACCCCGGCAGCTGCGGCGGGCTCTATAGCATTGACTGTCTCGCCGCAAAACCCGCGCTGGCTTGTGGACCTAAAGCGCATCCAGAAGCGAGTAGCCGCGCGCAAAACTCCGCCGCGTCAGAGCGCGGCGAGCGCGGCGTTCAGCGTGGGGCTCGGCCGCATCGCGGCCGACGTCTTGGCGGGATCGGGCATATAGTAACCGCCCATGTCGACCGGCTTGCCTTGCGCGCCGATCAGCTCGCCGTTGATCTTGGCTTCGTTCTTGCTGAGCGTATCGGCCAGCGGCTTGAAGCGGGCTTGCAGCTCCGCGTCCTTGGTCTGCGCGGCCAGCGCCTGAGCCCAGTACAGGGCGAGGTAGAAATGGCTTCCGCGATTGTCGAGTTCGCCGACCTTGCGCGCAGGAGAGCGGTTGAACTCGAGGATCTTGCCGATGGCCGTGTCGAGCGTCTCGGCGAGGACCTGCGCCTTGGCGTTCTTGTAGGTCTGCGCCAGATGTTCGAGTGACGCGCCGAGGGCAAGAAACTCGCCGAGTGAATCCCAGCGCAGATAGTCCTCTTGCTGGAACTGTTCCACGTGCTTGGGCGCCGAGCCGCCTGCACCGGTTTCGAAAAGACCGCCGCCCGCCAATAGCGGAACGATCGACAGCACTTTGGCCGAGGTGCCAAGTTCCATGATCGGAAACAGGTCGGTCAGATAATCACGCAGCACGTTGCCGGTGACGGAGATCGTGTCCTGCCCCTTGCGGATGCGCTCGAGCGAAAACTTGATCGCTTCGACCGGCGGCAGAATGCGGATATCGAGCCCCGTTGTGTCCTGATCCTTGAGGTACTTCTCGACTTTGGCGATGACCTGCGCGTCATGGCCGCGTTTGGCGTCAAGCCAGAACACCGCCGGCGTGTTGGTGAGGCGCGCGCGGCGCACACCGAGCTTGACCCAGTCCCGGATCGCGGCGTCCCTGAGCTCGCACATGCGGAAGATGTCGCCGGTCTCGACCGGACGCTCCAGCAGCACCTTGCCGTCATCGGCGACGACGCGAACCGTTCCAGTCGCGGGCACTTCGAAGGTCTTGTCGTGCGAGCCGTATTCCTCGGCCTGCTGCGCCATCAACCCCACGTTCGGCACTGAGCCCATGGTTTTGGGATCGAACGCGCCGTGGGCCTTACAGTCCTCGATGGCCGCCTGATACATCATCGCATAACTCCGATCGGGGATCGCGGCTATGACGTCGTGCAGCTTACCGTCGGCGCCCCACATGCGGCCGGACTCGCGGATCATCGCCGGCATTGAAGCGTCGATGATCACATCGCTGGGCACATGCAGGCCTGTGATCCCCTTGTCGGAATTGACCATGGCGAGGCCCGGTCTCTTCGCGTACTCGGCCTTGATGTCAGCCTTGATCGCTTCTTTTTCAGCTTGCGGCAGCGTCTCGATCTTCGTCAGCAGATCGCCGAAGCCGTTGTTGAGATTGACGCCAAGACGTTTCAGCGTTGCGGCGTGCTTCTCGATCACGTCGGCGAAGTAAACGGAAGCGGCATGGCCGAACACGATGGGATCGGCGATCTTCATCATGGTCGCCTTCACTTGCAACGAGAACAGCACGCCTTCCTTCTTCGCGGCTTCGATCTGCTCGGCAAAGAAGGCTCGCAGCGCCTTGCGGCTCATCACTGCCGCGTCGATGATCTCGCCCGCCTGAAGCGGTGTTTTCGCCTTCAGCACCGTGACGGCGCCGTCGGCGCCGACGAGTTCGATGCGGGCGTTGGTCGCCGCCGCGACGGTGGTCGAGATTTCCGAGCCGTAGTAATCGCCGCCCGACATGTACGCCACATGCGTTTTGGAGTTAGAACTCCAGGCGCCCATCTTGTGCGGATTGTTGCGGGCGTATTGCTTGACGGCGCCGGCCGCGCGGCGGTCGGAATTGCCCTCGCGCAAGACCGGATTGACGACGCTACCGAATACCTTGGCGTAGCGGGACTTGACCTCCTTCTCGGCATCCGTCGTAGGATTGTCCGGATAGTCCGGAACGTTGTAGCCCTTGCCTTGCAGTTCCTTGATCGCGGCCTTGAGCTGCGGGATCGAGGCGGAGATGTTGGGCAGCTTCATGATGTTGGCTTCGGGCCTCAACGTGAGCTCGCCGAGTTCGGTGAGTTCGTCATTGATCCGTTGCGCAGGGGTGAGCTTCTCGGGGAAACTGGCGAGGATGCGGCCGGCCAGCGAAATGTCTTTCAGCTTCACGGACACACCCGCCGCGCCGACAAAGGCTTCGACGATCGGCAGCAGCGAATAGGTCGCGAGCGCTGGGGCTTCATCGACCTTTGTCCACATGATTTCGAGATCTGGCATGCTTGCACCTCTGGTCGCCGTGCCTGTTTGGGCCGACCGGAAACTGAACATTGGCGGGCGCGGTGAAACGATTTCTCCGGCGAGCCCTCGAATGAATTGTTCTCGGCGCGGACATCGTCAACCGGGAATTCGACTGACGGGAGTTCGGCGCGCGCCCTATAGCATCCGCTCACGGGCGGAGAAAGCCGACATTGGGCAAAGTGCGCTACCTTTTTCCGATCGCTTCGCTATATGGCGATTAGAATTTTTGCGGAGGACCGATGCCAGGGGCGGGAACAGACCGGACCAAGGACTGGACGGAGGGGCCCGGCCCGGTCGTAATCCTGGTCGAGCCCCAACTCGGCGAAAACATCGGCGCCGCAGCGCGTGCCATGGCGAATTTCGGACTGTCGCAGCTCCGTCTGGTCCGGCCGCGGCAGTCTTGGCCCAATCCCAAGGCCACTGTGATGGCCGTCGGCGCCGATCACATCCTCGACGGCGCGATCCTTTACGACAGTCTCGAAGCCGCCATCGGGGATTGCACGTTCGTCCTCGCCGCGACGGCGCGGGCCCATGACCAGGCCAAGCCTGTCGTTGGAGCAGCGAAGGCGGCGGCACAGATGGCGCCGCGCGTCGCCCGTCGCGAGACCGTCGCAATCGTGTTCGGCCGCGAGCGCAACGGGCTTGAAAATGACGAGGTCGCGCTCGCCGACGCTATCCTCACCTTGCCGGTCAATCCGGCATTTGCATCGCTCAATCTGGCGCAGGCCGTGGTGATCGTGGCCTACGAATGGTTCAAGCATGCCAGCGGCGCGAAGCTGCCGTTCGACATGCCGAAAAAATCGGCGCCAGCGCCGAAGGAGCAACTCCTCGCCTTCTTCGCCTCGCTCGAACGCGAACTGGAGCAGGTCGAATTTTTCCGGCCGCCGGACAAGCGCGAAACCATGCAGATCAATCTGCGCAATATCTTCGCGCGGATGCAGCCGACGCAGCAGGATATTCAGACGCTGCACGGTGCGATCATGGCGATTGCCCAGGGCCGCAAGGGGCCGGCCCGCGGCGGCGTGCTCGACGGCGAGCAGGCCGAGGTGCTGCGCGCGTTGATCGCCGAGCATGGGGGTGCGACTCCCTCGGAGGAATCGCCGGTGCGCGGCCTGGCGCGGCTGCTGCGGCGCAATCCGACCGACGCCGAACGCGTGCTGTGGCAGGCGCTGGTCAACGACCGCCGTTTCGCCGGCCGGGGTTTCAAGCGCCAGACTCCGGTTGGGCCGCACATCTGCGACTTTGTCTCGTTTCCGCTCCGCCTGGTCGTCGACCTCACGCCGGCAGAAGAAAACGCCGCCGCCGCCAAAGCCCGCACCGACAAGCGCAAATGGCTTGCAGCTCGGGATTACACGGTGATCGAAATTCCCGCCGGCGAGGTCGAGACGGATCTGGCGCGTTCGCTCGATCGAATTATTTGCGCGATCGGCTGATGGTCGTGGTGAATGCCGCCGGGCACAGCCCGATCCGCAGCATTAAAAGATTTTGGCGGGCCGACAATCAGCTTTTCAGCACTTTGAGCGCCGCGGCCGTACCGGCGCGCAGGAAGCCAAGATCGCTCATCACCGCCAGAAAGCGGAAGCCGCGCTTGGCGAGCGCTGCGCCGCGTTCCGCCGTGTGACAGTAGGCGCCGGGAATTTTCTTCGCCTTTTGTGCCGCTCCGAGAATGCGGTCGATCTCCCGCTCGACGTTCGGCGACATCGGATTGACCTCTTTGCCGTCGGAAAGCGCGATCGAGAGATCGGAAGGACCGAGAAACAGTCCATCGATGCCCGGTGTTTCGACGATCGCCTCGATGTTCGACAGCGCGGTGCGCGTCTCGATCATGGCAAGCGTGATCACATGATCGTTGGCTTCGCGCAGATAGACCGATTGGTCGGCCAAGCCGGCGAGCGTCGTTGCGCGATGCGGGCCCCAGCTCCGTTCGCCGATCGGTGGATATTTGGCCGCGGCGGCGAAGGCGCGGGCGTCAGCCCCGGTATTGATCATCGGCGCGATAATGCCTTCGGCGCCAAAGTCGAGCACGCGGCTCACCGTCGCGAATTCGCCGACCGGCACGCGCACGACCGGCGCCGCGCCGCCCTGGCGAACCGCCGCAATCGTGGTGAGGATGGCGCCGAGGTCCCAAAGCCCGTGCTGGCTGTCGAGCGTAACTGCGGGGAAACCATCGCGGCCAATCGTCTCGGCGACGATCGGATAGGGCAATCCGCACCAGCCGGAGAAGACAGTCTCGCCGGCACGCAGCCGTGTTGCCAGGGTGAAAGCGGCAATAGCCATGACGCTATTTGCCCGCCTTGATGTCGGCGACCGCTCTTGCCATGAGCTCGGTCATCACGCGCGCGATCTGGTGATCCGATTGCGCGACGCCCTTCGCGTCGAAATCCCTGCGGATCTTGTGCGCGACGTCGTGGTCCCCGGTCTCCTCGAAATCCACCATGACGACGGACAGTGCGTAACTGTCGGCATCTGCACCGGTGAGACCAAGCTTCTCGGCAGCCCACAGACCGAGCAGCTTGTTGCGGCGCGCGGTGGCTTTGAACTTGAGTTCCTCATCGTGCGCGAATTGCTGCTCGAAGGCCTCTTCGCGCTTGTCGAATGTGGTCATCGCTTGCCCCGATATTGCGTGGAACGGCGCAAATCGCCTGCGGCCTTGCATATAGAGGGTGCCCCGTCAAGGCAACCGCAGCCAGGGGCGAACATCGACATTGCGGCGAGGGCGTCGCGGGTCTATGCCGATTGTGCTCCGCGCCACCATCGGTTAGCCTTCGTGTCGCGGAGGGGCCGCCCGTTGAGTCGCGCCGCTCACTTTCGCCGCCGCGGATCTCGACATCAAAATGGAGCCACGGCATTCGATGGATTTCACCAAGCCACGGTACACTCCCATGAGCCGCCGTCGCCGAATCTATGAAGGCAAGGCGAAGGTCCTTTACGAGGGACCGGAGCCCGGCACACTTATTCAGCACTTCAAGGACGATGCGACCGCCTTCAATGCCAAAAAGCATCAGGTGATCGAAGGCAAAGGAGTCCTCAACAACCGGATCTCCGAATACGTCTTTCAGCATCTTAACGATATCGGGGTGCCTACTCACTTCATCCGGCGGCTCAACATGCGCGAGCAGTTGATTCGCGAAGTCGAGATCATCCCGCTCGAAGTCGTGGTGCGAAATATCGCCGCTGGTTCGCTGTCGCAGCGACTCGGTATCGAGGAAGGCACTCAGCTGCCGCGCTCGATCATCGAGTTCTACTACAAGAACGACCAGCTCAACGACCCGATGGTGTCGGAAGAGCACATCACGGCATTCGGCTGGGCGACGCCGCAGGAAATCGACGACATCATGTCGCTCGCCATCCGTGTCAACGATTTCCTCTCCGGGCTTTTCCTGGGCGTCGGTATCCGTCTTGTCGATTTCAAGATGGAAACGGGCCGCCTCTGGGAAAACGATCTCATGCGCATCGTTGTCGCCGATGAGATTTCTCCGGACTCCTGCCGTCTGTGGGATATCAAGTCGAACGAGAAGCTCGACAAGGACCGGTTCCGCCGCGATCTCGGCGGCCTCCTCGAAGCCTACACCGAAGTCGCCAAACGGCTCGGCATCATGAGCGAGGGCGAACGGCCGCAAGGCACCGGACCGATTCTCGTCAAAAGTTGAAGGCTGGAGCCCCCGGCGATGGGCGTCCCGACAATCAAGACCGGACCGATGACGGTGGAGGAATTTTATGCCTTCACGGATACGCGGCCGGACGAGGAAAAGTGGGAGCTGATTGACGGGGAGCCGCTCTTGAACGCGTCGCCGAGCCCTGTCCATCAGTGGATTGTCAGGAACTTGGTGTTCGCGCTGACATTGCGAGAGCGCGACCTTATAGCTCCATGGGTGATCCTTCCGGGGCTCGGGGTGCGGGTATCCGAAACGAATCGGCCGGAGCCCGATGTTTTGGTAATTCCGCGCGCGGGTTCTTCTCCGGACCCGGTGGGACGCGACCGCAATGACGTCATTGTCGCATTCGAAATCCTGTCGCCGTCGACGGAGGATCGCGATCTGCGTTGGAAGCGCACGGCCTATACCAGCCTTCCATCGTTGACCCATTATGTGGTCATCGCTCAGGACGCGATCGATGTGGTTGTGTTTGCGCGCGATATGGGTTTTGCAGAACAAAGGCTTCGATCGCTGAGCGAATCTGTCAACTTGCCTTCGCTCGGCATCTCTTTGCCTTTGTCCGAGATTTATCGCGACTTGGAGTGGGCGCGTACGAGGTTCTCCTGAGGTTTTCAGCGGTGGCGCACGATGAAGGAATCCACCATTGGCCTCGTCGTTCCATTCGCGACCGACGAGGTGCCTGCCGAAGGCCTTTTGATGTATCCCGAGCGCGCATTTTATTCCGCGCGGCGTCGGCGTGAGAGCGCTGACGCCGGAGGGCTACGCGGCCGCCTTTGACGCCATCACCCCCGCCGCCATGGAGCTTGCCGCCAAGGGGGTCGATGCGATCATGGTGATCGGCACGTCGCTCACGTTCTATCGCGGGCCGGAAGCTCCACGATCGGCTGCTTGAGGACTTGCGGCAAAAGACCGGCCTGCCGGTGAGCACCATGAGTCAGGCCATTGTCGATGGTCTGCGTGAGGTCGGAGCAAATCGTGTCGCTGTTGCCACGGCTTACACGGATGTCGTGAACCATCGCTTGAAGGAGTTGCTGACGGCGGCTGGCATCGAGGTGCTGGCGCTCGAATGCTTCAATATTCTGGAGTTCGGCGGACCCGGCAAGAAGAGCGAGGCCGATATTATCGCGTTAAGCGATGCGGCCGTCGAAAAGGCGCCCGGCGCCGACGGAATTCTGATTTCCTGCGGCGGATTGCGCACGCTCGGCGTCGCCCGGCCGCTCGAAGCTCACCACGGCATTCCTGTCGTCTCGTCGACGCAGGCGGCGTTCTGGGCGGCGATGCGGCTCATCGGCGAGAGCGGCCGGATCGAGGGTTACGGGCGGATGCTCGAGCAGGCCAAAGAGCCGGTGCATTAGCTGCGGCACGGCCCTTGTCCGGTTGCGGCGGACTCGATTCAACCATATTGAGGTAACGTCGCGAGATAGCCATCTCCTAACGATCGTTTGTCGATAAAAGAGCCCCATGAAAGCCCGTGTCACCGTAACGCTGAAATCGGGTATCCTTGATCCCCAAGGCAAAGCGATCGAGGGCGCCCTGAAATCGCTGGGCGTGAGCGGAGTGGCGAGCGTGCGTCAAGGCAAGGTGTTCGACATCGAGATCGAGGGCGCGGACCGCGCCGGCGCCGAGGCGGCACTCAAGAGTGCCGCCGAAAAGTTGCTCGCGAACACCGTCATCGAGAATTACCGGATCGAGGTCACCGGATGATCGCCGCCGCCGTCAGGGCCTTGCCATTGATCGTCGTCCTCGGCGGCGGTGTCGGAGGCGATGTCCTGGCGTCGAGCGGTGCGCCGGTCCGTGCACCGCACCCGCACTGGATCGAGGTCAAGTGGCCGTTCCCGATCGATCAGTGGGGCACCGGACGGGCGTTTCAATGCGGCGCGGACGCGTGCGGCGAGACCGTGAACCTTTTCCTGCGAGCGAAGATCGGCTTCTGCAATTGCAGTCGCGGCGTCTACGATGACGCCGAGCTCGATCGCGTCGGCGACATCGATCTGGTCGGCCCGCAATTCGCCGGGCTTGACGAAGGTCGACAGGTTGCCGTCGGCTGGATGAAGGGGCGCAGCCGGGTTTTTACCGTAACGGGCCCCTATCAGCCGACGAGTGCGGCAGCCGCGATCGCCTTCAACGACAAGTGCGACGTGGTGGTTGCGACGGTCACCGCCGACCACGGCGACCTGTCGAGTGCGCAACGCGAGGCGCTGAAATTCCTCAACGGCGATCTCGTGCTGCGCTGGGCTCGCGCCGAGCTTGGTTCGGACGGCATCTGATTGAAGGACGCTTCATGAGATCCGCCGTTATCGTTTTCCCCGGTATCAACCGCGAGCGCGATATGGCGCGCGCACTCAAGCTCATTTCCGGCCGCGAACCGGCGATGGTGTGGCACGCCGACAGCGAGTTGCCGGCCGGGACCGATCTCGTCGTTATTCCTGGTGGTTTCTCCTACGGCGATTATCTGCGCTGCGGCGCGATTGCCGCGCGCGCGCCGATCATGGATGCGGTGCGCGCCTTCGCCGCCAAGGGTGGTCTCGTGCTCGCGGTGTGCAATGGGTTTCAGATTGCCTGCGAGGCAGGCTTGCTGCCCGGCGTGCTGATGCGCAATGCGCAGCTTCGCTTCATCTGCCGCGACGTCTACTTGCGCGTCGAGCGCTCCGACACGCCGTTCACACGCGGCTATAACGCCGGCCAGGTGATCCGCGTTCCTGTCGCCCATGGCGAAGGCAATTACATCGCCGACGGCGAGACCATTGCGCGGCTCGAAGGTGAAGGCCGGGTGCTGTTTCGCTATGCGTCGCCGGACGGCATGATCGACCCGAACTGGAACCACAATGGCGCCATGAACGCCATCGCCGGCATTATCAATGAGCGCGGCAACGTGCTCGGCATGATGCCGCACCCGGAAAATCATGTCGAAGCCGCCATGGGCCGGACCGACGGCCGCGGCCTGTTCGCGGGGCTTGTGGATCACTTCAAGCTGGCGGCGTGACATCGGCCTTTCCATATGGGAGAGGGAAGGCAACCGAGCACGCGGCACGTGATTTCTAACGAACCTGCCATTACGCCTGAGCTGATTGCCCAGCATGGCCTGAAGCCGGACGAGTACGAGCGTCTGGTCAAGCTGATCGGCCGCATCCCGAGCTTCACCGAACTCGGCATTTTCTCGGCGATGTGGAACGAGCACTGCTCGTACAAGTCCTCGAAAATCCATTTGCGCACGCTGCCGACCAAGGCACCCTGGGTAATCCAGGGGCCGGGCGAGAACGCGGGGGTCATCGATATCGGCGACGGGCTCGCTGTCGTGTTCAAGATGGAGAGCCACAATCATCCGAGCTACATCGAGCCGTACCAGGGCGCGGCCACCGGCGTCGGCGGCATTTTGCGCGACGTGTTCACCATGGGCGCGCGGCCGATCGCCTGCCTCAACGCGCTCTCCTTCGGCGATCCTCAAAACCCGAAAACGCGATCGCTCGTCTCCGGCGTGGTCGCCGGCATCGGCGGTTATGGCAATTCATTCGGTGTGCCGACGGTCGGCGGCGAGGTACGGTTCGATCGCCGCTATGACGGCAATATCCTGGTCAACGCCATGGCGGTCGGTCTCGCCGAAACCGACAAGATTTTCTACTCCGCGGCATCCGGCGTCGGCATGCCGATCGTCTATCTCGGTTCGAAGACCGGGCGCGACGGCATTCACGGCGCCACCATGGCGTCGGCCGAGTTCGGCGCCGACGCCGAAGAAAAGCGCCCGACGGTGCAGGTCGGCGATCCGTTTTCAGAGAAGCTGCTGCTTGAGGCTTGCCTCGAGATCATGGCGAAGGGCTGCGTCATCGCCATTCAGGACATGGGGGCGGCAGGCCTGACCTGCTCGGCGGTCGAGATGGGAGCCAAGGGCGATCTCGGCGTCGCGCTCGATCTCGACAAAGTGCCGTGCCGCGAAACCGGCATGAGCGCCTACGAAATGATGCTGTCGGAGAGCCAGGAGCGCATGCTCATGGTGCTCAAACCCGAGAAGGAACAGGAAGCCGAGGCGATCTTCCGCAAGTGGGGTCTCGACTTCGCGGTTGTCGGTGAGACCACCCCGACGACGCGTTTTGTTGTCCGGCACGGCGACGCCGTGATGGCCGATCTGCCGATCAAGGAACTCGGCGACGAAGCGCCGGTCTACGATCGGCCGTTCGTTGAATCACCAAAGCGGAAGGTCGTCCAGGCTTCGGATGTCGTGCTCCCTATGCCGATAGCGGATGCGCTGGAAAAGCTGATCGGCTCGCCGGACCTTTGCTCCAAACGGTGGGTTTGGGAGCAATACGATCACATCATTATCGGCAACACCGTGCAGCGGCCCGGTGGCGATGCCGCGGTCGTGCGGATCAATGACGGTCCCAAGGCGCTGGCGCTGACTGCTGATGTCACGCCGCGCTATTGCGAGGCCGATCCGTTTGAAGGCGGCAAGCAGGCGGTGGCGGAAGCCTGGCGCAATCTCTGCGCCGTCGGTGCAAAGCCGCTCGCGCTGACCGACAATCTCAATTTCGGCAATCCGGAGCGGCCCGAGATCATGGGGCAACTTGTCGGGTGCATCCGCGGCATTGGTGAAGCGTCGCGCGCGTTTGATTTTCCGATCGTTTCGGGAAATGTCTCGCTCTACAACGAGACCAACGGTCGGGCGATCTTGCCGACGCCCACGATCGGCGGCGTCGGTCTCCTCGAAGATTTCACCAAGTCCATGACGCTTGCCTTCAAAGGGGAGGGCGAAGCCATTCTGCTCATCGGTGAGACCAAGGGTTGGCTTGGCCAGTCGCTTTTTCTGCGCGATGTCTGCGGCACGGAAGAGGGGGCTCCGCCGCCGGTCGATCTTGCTGCAGAGCGCCGCAATGGCGAATTGGTCCGCGAACTGATCCGCGATGGATTGGTGACAGCGGTGCACGACGTCTCCGACGGCGGACTCCTGATAGCACTTGCCGAAATGGCAATCGCCTCGGGCATCGGCGCGGTTCTGGAAAGCCCGGCGGGGATCGCGCCGCACGCCTTCTGGTTCGGCGAAGATCAGGCGCGATACGTCGTCACCGCCAAGAATGCGGATGCGATCACGCAGCGCGCGCAGGCCGCTTCTGTGCCGATCCGACACCTTGGTGCCACGGGTGGACGCATCTTTGCTTTCGGCGAGGAGCGTCCCGTGCCGGTCGCCAGTTTGCGCGAGCGCCACGAAGCCTGGCTGCCGGCCTATATGGCCGGCAAGTCATAGCCGAACTTACCGGCGCGCGCGCGCGAGCGCGTCGTAGCAGCCCGGTGTCAGACGCGGTGCGTTTTCTGCAAGGCAGTCGAGGACACGCCCGCCGCCGATCGGGACGCCGGAGCACAACGAGCGCTGCTCGGTGCTGCAGAGCGCCAGGATGGCGAGCGCTTCGCGGGGGCGCATCGGCGGCATCGGTCCGAGCGGTGCGACGGCGGGCGCTGCCGCAGTACTCGATGGTCCTGCCGGTGACCGCGGCGGCGCCTCCCACGGCGGCGACAGCGGTCTTGCACGACGGCGAGAGCTGCCCGGCATTGCTTTCCAGACATTGCAACGCTTCGGCGCCGCCCGGCTGCACGCCCGAGCAATGCGACATGAAGTCGGAGCGGCAGGCCGACCGGATGGCGCTCGTCTGCGCCGCTGTGGGCTTTTGCGGCGCGGCCGCCGAGGGAGCCGGCGAAGCCGGCGCCGCTGCTTCGCTGGAGCCGCCCTTATTGGCCGCCGGTGTTGGACCCGGGCCGATGGCGGCGACTGCGCTCTGGCATCCTTTGGACAACTCTGCCGCATTGCGTTGCAAACATTGCAATGCCTCGGCGCCGCCGGGTTGAACGCCGGCGCAATGCGACATGAAATCGGATCGGCAGGCCGAGCGGATCGCGCTGGTCTGCTTTGCCGTGGGCTTCTGCGGCGCGGCTGGGGCCGCGCTGGCGCGAGTGGCTTCGGGCTTTTTGGCGGAAGCGGGCTGTTTGGCGGCCGGGGCGACCGGCGGTGCTTCGACTGCAGCCGGCGTCGCCGCGGCTGGAACGGACTGCAGTGCACTCTGGCAAGACGACGACAGGTCGGCCGAATTGGCCTTCAGGCAGAGCAAGACTTCGGGGCTGCTCGGCGCGATCCATGAACAATGCGCCATGAAGTCGTTCAGAGTGCAGGCCTGCCGTACCGCCTTGATCTCATCGTCGGTCGTCTTCGCGGCGACTGTCTTAGGTGCGGGTTCGGACGGTGATGATGCGGTCGGCGTCTCGACCGGCGTCGCGGCCGGCACCGCCGGCGCGGCCGCTGCTGCAGCCGGCGCCTCGGGCTTCGGCGCGACAGCACTCACCGCCGTCTTGCAGGACGCCGACAACTTACCCTCGTTGCGGAGCAAACACTCAAGCGCGTCCTTGCCGCCCGGCTGTACGCTCGAGCAATGAGTGATGAAGTCGGAGCGGCAGGCTGAACGAATGGCGTCCCGCTGCGCCTGCGTCGGCTCCTGTGCCTGGGCGAAGCTGCAAATCGAAGGGACGAGAAAGCCAGCGAGCAGCAAAAACTTGAACATTCAGACACCTCTTGGTGATGCTCGTTTTTCGTCGCGCCGGAACATGCATGGCCGCATGGTTGCCGTCCAGCGCTCACCGCGCCACGCCCATACCGCCTTACCTTTGCCCTCGAGGGATGATCTGGTAATTCAAGGTGTGCGCTTCGCCGGAAAAGCGTGGCTTACCGAGGAGATGCGCCATGCCCATGGCCGCAAACGACATCGAACGATTGATCCGGGCGCGCATACCGGATGCCGAGGTGACGATCCGCGATCTCGCCGGCGACGGCGATCATTACGCAGCGACCGTCATCGCCGAGTCCTTTCGCGGCAAGTCCCGCGTTCAGCAGCACCAGATCGTCTATGAGGCACTCAAGGCCGAAATGGGCGGTAAGTTGCACGCCCTGGCGCTCCAGACCGGCACGCCGTAGGACCGGCCCGACCACACCGAACTGCCTGTGATCAGCGCTTTGATGCTTTGTAGCGCGGGTTCTCGCTGCAGATGGCGCCCTTTCCGATCGACGCCGAACGGCATTGCTCGAAGCTGGTAAAGCTGCAGCTGATCCGCCCATCAGCTTGCGTGAGGCACCACGGATAGTTGATTTCGGCCCGCGCCGCGCCAGCCATAAGCGAGACGGTCAGCATGGCCATTAACGGCATAATCGTGTGCATGATGGCTCCTCTTGGCGTGCTGTTGCTGGACGACAAACACGTGAGGTGCGCCATTATTCTCGCTGGGGGTCACTCTTCTTTGCCGTTGGGCTTCCGTGGAACTTTATGCTCCCTCGCCGGGCGGAGACGGCCGATGCCCTGCAGGCGAGATTCGCGCGCGGGGATGAAATCATCGCATAGGCTTTGAGCCGGATTTGCGGTACATATATTCAGGTTCGAAACGAACGAGAGTCGGCGCGGGAGACCCGTATTCCCGCAGCCTCAGGCAAGGATTATCGCGATGGCCATTGAGCAATTCATCGACAACGAAGTGAAAAGCAGCGATGTCGTGCTGTTCATGAAGGGCACGCCGCAGTTTCCGATGTGCGGGTTTTCGGGTCAGATCGTGCAGATTCTCGACTATCTCGGCGTGCCCTACAAGGGCTTGAACGTGCTCGAGAACGACGACCTGCGCAACGGCATTAAAAGCTATTCCAACTGGCCGACGATCCCGCAACTCTACGTGAAGGGTGAATTCGTCGGTGGTTGCGATATCGTGCGCGAGATGTTCCAGGCGAACGAATTGCAGCAGCTCTTCAAAGAGAAGGGCATCCCGGTCAAAGACAACGTGTCGGCCTGACCGCTCCGCCGGCATACGGCGGCGCAGCCATGGTTCTCGCCGCCCTTGTCATTGCCACCGTCGTCGATCTTGCTCTTGCCACGCTGCTGGTCGGCGTTTCCGGTTTTGTCGTCGGATCAGGCCCTGAAAGCATGGGCGGCGGCCCGGCGTTGACGGCCGGATGGATCGGACTGGTGGTTTTGTGCATCGCCGCGCCGATCGCGGCCTTTGCCATGCGAGCACGGCAAAGACCACTTGGCGGAATCATTGTCGCGTGGTTGCCACCGCTCGCCGCTCTGGGAGCGGTGACATTGCCTAGTCCGTATTGAACTCGGCCGCCGCGTCAGCGCGAGTAGTACTCGACGACCAGGTGCGGCTCCATCTGGACCGGGTAGGGGACGTCGCCGAGCGTCGGAATGCGCGCCAGCTGTGCCGTCATCTTGGTGTGGTCGACGTCGATGTAGTCCGGCACATCACGCTCGGCGAGCGCCGTTGCTTCGAGCACCAAAGCAAGCTGCTTCGACTTCTCCTTGACCTCGATCTGATCGCCGACCTTGACGCGGAAGCTTGCGACCGTCACGCGCTTGCCGTTCACTTTGATGTGGCCGTGGCTGATGAATTGGCGTGCTGCGAACACGGTCGGCACGAATTTCGCCCGATAGATCACCGTATCGAGGCGCCGTTCGAGGAGCCCGACCATGTGCTCGCCGGTATCGCCCTTGAGCCGCCGCGCCTCGTCATAGATGCCGTGGAAATGCCGCTCGGACATATTGGCGTAGTAGCCCTTGAGCTTCTGCTTGGCGCGCAACTGCACGCCATAGTCGGACAGCTTGCCCTTGCGGCGCTGTCCATGCTGGCCGGGGCCGTATTCGCGTTTGTTGATGGGTGACTTTGGCCGGCCCCAGATGTTTTGTCCCATCCGGCGGTCGATCTTGTACTTCGCCTGGTGGCGCTTGGTCATTCGCGTCCTCGTGATTGTCTGGGCATGATCTGGTCCGAAAACCGGAAGGCCACTTTTCGGGATCATGCCGTTTTGGCTGAGGATCGCGCCCTCCTCTGGACCGGACATTGTCCGGAACCGACAGGTTTTTGGCCGAAGCGCCGGCCTAAACCACGGGTCGCGAAACACCGCGCGGGCCGTTTAAGGCCCGCGAAGTGGGCGGTTTCTAGGGGCAAATCGGGAAACTGTCAAACCGGTGCAACGTCTGACCTGCAATTAGGCAGATATCAGCCGGCGTTCGTCGTGGTCGGTTGCGTGGCTGGCTGCGCATCGATGCCAAAGCGCGCCAGCACCGATACGGGTGCCCGCCCGGAGGTGAAAATGGCTCGCGCGGTCCCGCGCTTTGCCGCCGAGGGTGGCGCGCCGAGGAGGTCGGTGACTCGCCGTGCGATGGCGGGCGCCGGGTCGAGGAAAGTCACCGGCCACGGGGCGAGTTTGCGCAGCCGGTCGATCAGCAAAGGATAATGCGTACAGGCCAGAACGATGGTGTCCGTGCGCGCGCCATCGTCGCGAAAGCAGGAATTGATTTCGGTTCTGATCCGCGCATCGCTTACCGGCGTGCCGCCGAGTTCTGTTTCCGCGTAACCGGCGAGTGTTTTCGACCCGACGAGCGTCACTTCGCAATCGTTGGCATAGTCGCGGATCAGCGCGTGCGTATATTCGCGCGCGACCGTCGCCTCGGTGCCGAGGACGGAGACACGGCGCGTGACGGACGACGCGCATGCCGGTTTGATCGCCGGGACGGTGCCGACGAACGGCAGTGCGAACTTCTTCCGCAAGTCGGGGAGCACGATGGTCGAGGCAGTGTTGCAGGCGATGACGATGAGGTCGGGCTGTTGCGTTTCGATCAGTCTCCCCATCAGGTCGAGAACGCGGGCAACGAGCACGGTCTCGGCCAGCGCTCCGTAGGGAAACGCGGCGTCGTCGGCGACAAAGAGGAAATCGGCGTGCGGCCGCGCCGCCGCGATCTCGCGATAGACGGTGAGCCCGCCGAGGCCTGAATCGAAAACCAGTATGGTTTCCCGTGCCGCCATGGGGCGACACATGCCATGGGGTTGGGTCTGCCGCAATCGCCGTCATGGCCGTTCCGTGACGCCGGCCGGTACCTACCGCGTGATTTCAGGCCACCAGTTTGGGGGCCCAAATGACGAGTATTCCGACGACTTCAAGATCGAAGCGGCATCTGCGGATGATCCGCAAAACGGCATACCGCGGACATGGCAAAATCGTCGCTTTTGGACCTCTTTCCGGACTCCAGGCCCTTAGTCTGGAAGTCTAGAAACATAGAATCCGGTGTATGACCCTCGTCACACAACCCGGCTCGAAAGCGTGATATCGTTATCTTTATTGCTCTGGCGACCTCGCAGGTGAGGGGGCCCATGACGATCACGATTCGACGGCGTGAAATTCTGGCTGCGTTCGGCAGCGCCGCGATTGCCTGGCCGCATGCCGCGCGAGCGCAGATGCTGCCGCTGCCGATCGTCGGCTTCATCAACGGCAGGACCGCCAATGGCGGCGCGCGCCAAGCAGCTGCATTCCGCGAGGGATTGAGCGAAGCGGGCTACGCGGAAGGCCGGAATGTCACGGTCGAGTATCATTGGCTTGAGGGCCACTATGAACGGTTGCCGGCGTTGCTGGCCGATTTGGTCGGACGCCGCGTGGCCGTGATAGCCACGCCCGGCAGCACCCCTGCTTCGGTCGCCGCCCGCGCTGTAACAACAACCATTCCGATCGTGTTCGGTGTGACTGAGAATCCGGTGGCGCTGGGCCTCGTTGTCAGCCTCGCGCATCCGGCTGGCAATGCGACCGGGGTCAATTTTTTTGCTGACGAAGTCAACGCCAAGCGGCTGGGGCTCATGCATGAGCTCTTGCCCAAGGCCGCTCGTTTCGGCGTGCTCGTCAATCCAGGTGCGACCGACATCGAGGCTACGTCGAAAGCACTCAAGGAAGCCGCGCGCGTCCAAGGATTGGAGACTGTTTTCTTCAATGCTAGCACGTCCGCCGAGATCGACACGGCGTTTGCTGATATTGCGCGTGAACGATGCGATGCCCTTTTCATCACGCCGGACGCCTTCTTGGCCAGCCGCGGGGTGCAGATTGCCATGCTGGCGGCGCGCGCTCGAATACCCGCAAGTTTTTCGACCCGCGAGATGGTCGCGGCCGGCCTGCTGATGAGCTACGGGACCAGCATTGAGGGCATGTTCCGCCAAGTCGGTATCTACACCGGCAGCATCCTCAAGGGGATCAAGCCAGCGGACCTACCGGTCTTGCAGCCGACCAAGTTCGAATTCGTCGTCAATTTGAAGGCTGCCCGGGCGCTTAATCTCGACATTTCGCCGATGCTGCTTGCGCGCGCCGACGAGGTGATCGAATGAAACGCCGAGAGTTCATCACGCTCCTTGGCGCAGCAGCCGCCTGGCCGCTCGTGGCGCGCGCGCAGCAAGCGGCGATGCCGGTGATTGGCTATCTCGTCGTAGGCGGTCCTGAGGACAGCCAGGCAAGTCTAGTCCCTTTCCTCCAAGGCTTGAAACAGTCCGGCTACATTCAAGGTAAGAACGTCACGATCGAAACGCGCGCGGCCAACTACCACGTTGAGCGCCTCCAAGGACTCGCTGCCGAGCTGGTGGATCACGGCGCGGCAATGATCTTCGCCACGCAAGGTGCAGCGTCCGTGGTTGCGGCCAAGGCAGTGACATCGACAATTCCGATTGTCTTCGCAACCGGCGGCGATCCAATCAAGCTCGGACTTGTTCCGAGTTCTCAATCATCCCGGCAGCAACGTAACGGGGATCAGCTTTCTGATCGGCAATTTGGGGGGAAAGCGGGTCGAGTTGCTTCACGAACTCGCGCCCAAAGCCAAAGTTTTTGGCTTTCTTGCCAACCCCTCTAACGCAGGTTCTCAGTCGGAATTAGCAGATGTTCTGGCGGCGGCGCGGACTTTGGGGTTGCAACTTGCTGTGATGAACGCCACCAATGATCATGAGATCGATGCGGCATTTGCAGGCTTCCGCGGAAAGTCGATCGACGCGTTCCTCAATGAGGCGGATATCCTCTTTGACACGCGACGTGAGCAACTTGTTGCTCGGGTCGCGCAATTAGCGGTGCCGGCTATCTATCACTTTCGTCGCTTCGTAACCGCTGGTGGCCTGATGAGCTATGGAACCAGCAGCGACGACGCGCAGCGCCTGGCTGGTATCTACGCGGGACGGATTCTCAACGGTGAGAAGCCGAGTGATCTGCCAGTGCAGCAATCCACAAAAGTCGAGCTCGTCATCAACCTCAAGACGGCGAGAGCTTTGGGTCTTACGTTCCCAATTACCTTACTTGGCCGCGCCGATGAGGTGATTGAATAAGCAGGTTGATATCCCCTATGGCGCAGAATGCCATCCTCAGGCTGGAGGGGCGAATGCCAGTTCGAATTGGAAGGCGGAATTTCATCGCTGCGCTCGGCGGCGCGGCGGCATGGCCGCTTGCAGCGAGCGCCCAGCAGGGGGGTATGCGGCGCATCGGCATGTTGATGGTCCAAGGCCAGAACGACCCTGACGGACAGGCGCGCAATGTTGCGTTCTTGCAAGCCTTGCAGCAATTGGGCTGGACCGACGGCCGCAACCTTCACCTCGATTATCGATGGAGCGCCGGCGATCCAAATCTCATTCGCAAAGGCGCTGCCGAATTGGCCGCGCTCGCGCCTGACGTGATTATAACCAGCAGTGCTGCAGCCGTGGGGCCGTTGTTGCAGGCAACCCGCACCGTGCCGGTTGTGTTTGTGCTGGTCGCCGATCCGGTCGGCGCCGGCTTCGTCAAGAGCCTCGCGCATCCCGGCGGCAACGCGACCGGCTTCACCGCGGTGGAATATGGCATCGGCGGCAAATGGCTGGAACTGCTCAAACGGATCGCGCCGGATGTTACCCGAGCGGCAGTCATTCAGGACGGGGGCATTTCGGCCGGGGCCGGTCTTTTTGGCGCGATTCAGTCCGTCGCGTCTCCGCTCGGCGTCGACGTTGTGCCGATCGACGTGCGTGACTCCGCCAGGATTGAACCCGCGCTCGCTACATTCACAAGCTCGCCGCACGGCGGCATGGTTGTCACTGCAAGCCCGTTGGCAATAACCCGGCGCGAACAGCTCGTCGCGCTCGCAGCTCAGTACAAGCTGCCGGCGGTCTACTTCACCCGAAGTTTCGTCGCTGCCGGAGGGTTGGCGTCCTATGCTCCCGACGTTCTCGACCAGTATCGCGAGGCGGCCTCCTATGCCGATCGTATTCTTAAGGGCGCCAACCCTGCGGACTTGCCCGTGCAGCAGCCGAACAAATTCCAACTCGCCATCAACCTGAAGACCGCGAAGACGCTTGGTCTCACCGTGCCGGCGCCTTTGCTCGCCACTGCCGACGAGGTGATCGAGTGAAGCGGCGCGATTTTCTGTTTGTTGCTGCTGGTGCGGCGGGATGGCCGCTGTGTGCTCACGCGCAACAAGCCGGCTTGAAGCAAGTGGCTATCGAAATGCTTTACGGAGAGGGGAACAGTGAGGGTCAGATACTCTTTAGCGCATTCCGGGACGCGCTGGCCAAGCTCGGTTGGACCGATGGTCGGAATGTCAGATTGAGCCCTCGCTGGCCTGGGACCGACCGACAGCGCGTTCAAGAAGCTGCACGAGATATTGTGGCGTCACATCCCGACGTGATCGTATCATCGGCCTCTCCCACCACGATGGCGCTTCTTCGGGAGACCCACACCATCCCGATCGTATTCGTCCAAGTCGTCGATCCGGTGGCACAAGGCTTTGTCGCCAGCTTGCCGCAGCCAGGCGGCAATGCGACGGGACTTGCCAATTTCGAAGCCTCGATGGCGGGCAAGTGGATCGAACTACTGAAGACGGTTTCGCCGCCAATGACGAAGCTTGCCGTCCCGTTCAACCCGGGATCGGCGCCTTATGCGGAGATTTACCTGAAATCTTTCAGATCGCTTGCTCCGTCCTTTGGCGTGGAAGTGGTCGCGCCTCAGATTGCAGATCTGGCCGCGCTAGACAGCTTTTGTGCGTCGCAGACACAGAGCGCTGCCACAGCCGTTGTTCCGATGCCCAGCGGCTTTGTCAGCGGCCAGCTGAACGAGATTGCCGCTATCATGTCCAAACACCGATTACCCTCCCTCTACGTCATCCGCGCCTACGCTGAAGCCGGCGGGCTTTTGTCTTATGGCAACGACATCAATGACAATTTCCGAAGGGCCGCGACTTTCGTGGACAGGATTCTGAAGGGAGAGAAAGCCAGCGAGCTTCCGGTTCAGTTCCCGGTCAAACTCGAACTCGCGGTCAATACCAAGACGGCAAAGTTGCTCGACATTCACATTCCGCCACAGCTGCTCGCGACGGCCGACGAGGTGATCGAGTGAAGCGCCGCGAGTTCATCACGCTTTTAGGCGGAGCGGCAGCGTGGCCTTTGGCAGCGCACTCGCAGCAGGGCGAGCGTGTGCGCCGCATTGGCGTGCTGAACCCTGCATCCGCGGACAATGCGGTATTTCAGGCTCGCATTGAGGCCTTCCAGCAGGAGCTGGCGCTTTTGGGCTGGACCATCGGCGGTAATGTGCGCATCGACATCCGCTGGGCCACGAAGGCAGCCGAGATTCAAAAACAGGCCACGGAATTGGTGGCGCTGGCGCCCGACGTCATCCTGGCCGCTGGCGATTCGACCATGCCGCCATTGCTACAGGCGACTCACACGGTGCCGATCGTGTTCCCGGTCGCTGTTGATCCGGTCGGCGCCGGCTACGTCGACAGTTTGGCGCGGCCGGGCGGCAACGCTACCGGATTCATGGTTTTCGAATTCGGCATGGGCGGGAAATTTTTAGAGCTGCTCAAAGAGATTGCGCCGGGCGTCACGCGAGCGGCGGTCCTTCGGGACGCCACCATCCCCAGCGGACCTGCCCAATTCAGCGCCATTCAAGCTGTGGCGCCGTCGCTCGGGATGGACGTCATCCCGATCAACATGCCCAATGCCGACGAGATCGAGCAGTCCGTCCAGACCTTCGCGCGCACTCCAAATGGCGGTCTCATCGTGACGGCGAGCGCGGCCACTTTGCGCGCTCGCAATTTGATTATCGCGCTGGCGGCGCGGCACAAGCTGCCGGCGGTCTACTGGGAACGCTTCTTCGTCGCTGCTGGCGGCCTGATCTCCTATGGGCCTGATCTGATCGACCAATACCGCCGAGCGGCCGGATATGTCGACCGTATCCTCAAGGGCGAGAAGCCGGCCGACCTGCCGGTTCAAGCACCGACCAAGTACGTGACGGTGATTAACCTCAAGGCGGCCAAAACACTCGGACTCAGCGTGCCGCAGACGCTGCTCGCGACCGCTGACGAGGTGATCGAATGAGAAGGCGTGATCTCGTCACCTTGCTCAGCGCCACGATTGCTTGGCCGCTTACGACGCGCGCACAGCAGAGGCCGACGCCGATAATTGGATGTCTTTTCAGCGGAACGCCTGAGTCAGAATCGAAAGCTGTAGCCGCGTTCCACCAGGGTCTGAAAGAAGCTGGCTACATCGTAGACCACAACGTGATGATTGAGTACCGCTGGGCGGATGGCGATTATAGCCGACTAGCCGGGTTGGCAGCCGATCTGGTTCAACGTCAGGTGACTGCGATCTTCGCAGTACCTACGCCCGCAGCAGTGGCGGCCAAATCCGCAACTTCAAACATTCCGATTGTGTTCGCCATCGGTGGGGATCCCGTTAAAATCGGTCTCGTTGACAGTCTGAATCGTCCCAGTGGCAATCTGACTGGTCTAACATTCTTTACGGTCGCTTTAACTGCCAAGCGCCTGGAGATACTTCACGACCTTATGCCAACACCTGGAGTGGTAGGTGTTCTCGCGAATCCAACCAACCCGAACGCTGGATTGGAGGATGAAGCCGTGCGGGCCGCAGCGCATGCGCTCGGACTGAAACTCCTTGTTCTTAATGCAACTACCGAAGCAGACATTGAGAGCGCGTTTGAGACTTTTGACCGTCGGCAGATTGGAGCGTTTCTTCTTGGAAATGATCCTTTCTTCACAACTCGTCGTGAACAGCTTGCGACTTTGGCGGCGCGCTATGCAATTCCCGCGATGTTCCCACAGCGCGACTACGCTGCGGCTGGCGGCATGATGAGTTACGGAACCAACGTTACAGAAACATTCCGCCAAGCGGGTATCTACGCGGGTCGAATTCTAACTGGTGCAAAGCCCAGCGACCTTCCTATTATGCAGCCGACGAGATTCGAGCTTGTTATCAATCTCAACACTGCGAGGGTGCTTAAGTTCAATATCCCTGCGACACTCCTCGCGCAGGCCGACGAGGTGATTGAGTGAGGAGACGTGATCTCATCATCTTACTCGGCGGTGCGGCGATCGCGTGGCCGCTCGCCTCGAAGGCCCAACTATCGGCAATGCCAGTCGTGGCCTTTATCAGCGGCCGATCGCGTGACGGCGAAAACGCCTACTTGCCGGCACTTCAAAGCGGACTCGCCAAATCCGGTTTCGTCGACGGCAAGACAATGAGGTTCGCCGCGCGATGGACTGAGGGCCACTACGATCGGGTTCCAGCGCTTGCCAACGAGCTTATCGGCAAAGGTGCGGCCGTCATCATCGTCGTGGGCACCGCTGTCGACCGGGCCGCGAAAGCGACGACATCGAAGGTTCCGATCGTCTTCGTAACGGCCGACGATCCTGTCGTTGTCGGCCTCGTGCCAAGCCTTAGTCGCCCCGCCGGAAACGTTACCGGCGTGACGATGATGTCGTCCGAGCTTCGGCCGAAAATGCTCGGAATCCTGCACGAGCTCGTGCCACAGGCAAAGACGTTTTTCATGCTGGCGAACCCGAACAATTCGAGCCTTGCGCAGCAGGTTCAGGAGACGCAAACGGCGGCCGGCAAACTCGCACTTGCGATAGACCTGTTCACGGCGGGCACTCCCACTGAGATCGAATCTGCTTTCGCCGCAATGTCGAGGCGGCAGGGCAACGGGCTTTTGCTCGCAAGCGACCCGTACTTCACCGATCGACACGAACTCATCGCCGCTTTGGCGGCACGTTACGCAATACCGACGATCTATCCGTGGCGTGAATACACCGATGCCGGCGGACTGATCAGTTATGGTTCAAGCATCGCCGATGCATATCGTCAGGCTGCTCTTTATGCCGCGAGAATCCTCAAAGGCGAAAAACCCGCTGATCTTCCCGTCATGCAGCCGACCAAATTCGAATTGGTCATCAACCTCAAAACCGCTAAGGCGCTCGGACTGAGCGTACCGCAGGCGCTGCTCGCGACGGCCGACGAGGTGATCGAGTAGCGCCGTTCATTTCCGCATTTTTTCACACCAACGGCTCGACGCGCTGCCGGACTTGCGTCCATGACGCGCCCCACAACGACGCGAGCCGCGAGTTCACTCCGTGAGTTAGTTTTTCGCCGGTAAAAACCGGTCAGTCACGAAACGCGACAAGTCCTCTTCCTTCGGCAGCAGCTTGAGCTCGACGAAGCTCTTGGCCATCGCGGTCAGAGTTTTTGGATCAATGCGGCCGTCGGTCGAGAAGAAATTCGACGGCATGAGCCGGTCGTAGACCTTTGTCGCAACGCTGTCGCGGACACCGAGGACCTGCTGCGTGAATGCGACGGTTTCGGCCTTGTGATGGCGTCCGTAGTCGACGGTCTCGAACCAGCCTTTGACGAACGCGCGGACGGCGTCGGGTTTTTCCGCGATGGCTTTGTCGGACGCGTAGATGATCTGATTTTGGAAATTCGCAATCAGGTCGCCAAAGTTCACCAGGATTTTTGCTTCGCCGCGTTCCTCGAGGTCGAGCGCCGCCGCAATATCGATCACCGCCGCATCGACGTTTCCGGTTCGAAGCGCCGCGACCCGCGCCGGCGTGTCGCCGACGGCCACGCGCTTGATCTCACTCGTGTCCCAGCCCTTGCCGATGGCGATCTGAGACACCGCCCAGTCGGTCAGCGAGCCAAGATTTGTCACGGCGGCGGTGCGGCCTCGCAGCGCGTCGATGGTGGGAACCGAATTGTCCGGGCGAACGACGAGGACGAGAATCGTCAGCGGACCCGACAGCGCCGCGACCGCCTTGAGCGGTGCGCCTTTTGCCGCAAAAGCGAGCGTCGCGCCCGAGGCGAGCGCGACCTCGATCGAGCCGGCGACGGTTGCCTGGACCATGCGCGCCTGGGTGATGAGCGAAATCTCAGGCGTGACGCCGTCGCGTTTGAAGATGCCAAGCTTGTTGCCGTAGTCGCCCATGATCAACGCGAAGTCGTTGGCGACTTTTGCGACGGCGAGGCTGGTCTCCGCATGCGCCGCGTTCGGCAGAGCCGGCGCGAGGGCGACCGTTAATGCAAGCGCCACGACGCACCGTAAGCCCGTGCCGATGGATCGGGCGATGCGCGAGATCGCGCTGATGCCGGCCGCCATGAAATACGCCGCTTGGGCCGCCATCCACATCCTCCCCATTCGATCTTGCGCACGCTCGTTGTGGCACCTGGGCGCCCCGGCGAGGGTCGAAGACTAGGCGGGCACCCTGGCTGCGTCTAAGATATAAAACTCATTTGTTTTATGCCGGATCGGCATGGAGGCCCCGTGGAATTCAAGACGCTGCGCTATTTCGTTCGGGTTGCGGAGGCGCGCAGCTTTTCCAAGGCGTCGGTGCACCTGCGGGTGGCGCAACCTGCACTCAGCCGCCAGGTTCAGAAGCTAGAAGCCGAGATCGGCATGCGGCTTTTCGTGCGTGCGGGGCAACATCTTGAATTGACCGATGCCGGGCAATTGCTGCTCGACCGGGCCTACCCGCTGCTGCGCCAGGTGTCGAACACGCTGGACGATGTGCGCGCCTGCGCCTCCGATCTCGGCGGCACGCTCGCGATCGGCGTCAGTCCGGCGGTAAGCGAGTTCATCGCTCCGCTTCTGACGCGTGAATGCACGTCGCGTTATCCGCGGCTGCGGCTTGATTTCGTCGAAGGGTTCAGCCGCCTGATCTTCGAGCAGCTTCTCAACCACGGACTGATGCTGTGCTTGATGCACAATCCTCCGCCGCACAAGGCGATCGAAGTCCATCCGCTCTTGATCGAGGCGATGTATCTGGTTGGACCGCCGCGCTCGCGTCAACTCATCGAGCTTGGCAGGAAGCCGCGTCTCGACGGGCTACCTTTTATCCTGCCGAACGAGGCGCACGCTTTGCGGCTCCTGATCGAGCGGGCGCTCGGGCGGGGCCGGCTCAATGTCGCCATTCAAACCGACGGTATGATCACCACGCGCGCGCTGGTCGCCGCCGGGCACGGCTACACGATCCTGCCCTACAGCGCGATTTATCGTCAGCTGCAAAGCGGCGAGGTCTCGGCAACGCGCCTCGTCGATCTCGACATCCCTTGAACTCTCGAGTCTGGCCTGCTGGCGCGATCAGCGATCGAGCCGCGCGGTCGCCGCAGTGCTCGAAATCTTGCGTGCGCATTTCAACGGGTTGGCCGATGGCAAGATATGGGGCAAGCCGCCGGCATCGGCGGCGGGCCAACGTCGTCGTGTCTCCGGCTGATACAAATTATGCCGGTACGGCATGAAGCGTATTGATATTATGTCTTGGACGTATCGTCGCCGGCCTCGTAGTGAGAATGGCGTCCAAAAATGATTCCGGAGGATCCGTCATGCCGCACGTCGTCGTCTGCGACACCAATCAGATGCCGTTCGAGGAGGTCCGGCGCGGGCGGGTGCATATGATCCGCCGCAAGCGGCTGCCGCTCGAGACGGGGCTTCCCGGCGTGACCATGGAATATTCGCTTTCGATCGTGCCGGACGGTTATTTCACGCCCCGTCACCGGCACAATTTCGATCAGATCCGTTACACGCTGTCCGGCGTTCAGAGCACCGGCCACGGCGATTTGGCGGCCGGGGAGGTCGGCTATTTCCCCGAGGGCTCCTATTACGGCCCGCAGAAGCAGGAAGGCGAATGCGCGTGCCTGGTTCTGCAATTCCAGGGCGCGAGCGGCGAGCGGCTTTTGAGCAACGAAGAGATGAACGCCACCTACGACAAGCTCATCAAGGCTGGCGGCAAATTCGAGAACGGGGTCTACAAGGGATTCAAGCCGGATGGCTCGCCGAAGAACCGCAACTCCTACGAAGCGATTTGGGAAGAGCACGAAGGCCGAGACCTGGTCTTTCCGCCGCCGCGCTACCGCGACCCGGTGATGATGCTGGCCGACAACGCGCGTTATTGGCCGGACCGCAAGCATCCGGGCGTTGAGATCAAGCACCTCGGCACGTTCAGCGAGGCGCGCACCGGCCTCAGTTTTGTGCGGCTTAAGCCGGGTGCTGCACTCGCTTCCGGCGTTCAGGAGGACGCGGAGTTGCGGTACTGCATCGCCGGCTCTTTCGAATACGACGGAAGGCCCTGCGGCACGGGCACCTACATGTTCATCCCCAACGGCGCCGAGACGAAGACGCTGCGTTCGGCTGAAGGCGCGGAGTTCTTCGTCATTACACTGCCGATGTTGGCCGACATCGCCGCCGGCCGGATGGCGACAGCGGATGCGCGCGAGAGCCGCGAACGCGTCGGGGCTTAATCGTCGGTTGCTAGGCGCGGCCGAACACGCGGCGAAAGATCGTGTCGACCTGCGCGAAGTGAAAATCGTCGTCGAAGTTGGCGGCAAGTTCCTTGTCGCTCAAATATTTGCGGACTTCATCATCGGCCTTGAGCAGTGCGAGGAAGTCGCTTTCGCCGCGCCAAACTCGCATGGCGTTGCGTTGGACCATCCGATAGGCGTCCTCGCGCGCCACGCCCTTCTGGGTGAGCGCGAGCAGCACACGCTGCGAATGAACCAAGCCACCGAGCCGGTCGAGATTCTTGCGCATGTTCTCCGGATAGACGATCAGCCGCTCGATTACGCCGGCGAGCCGGCTCAACGCGAAATCGAGCGTCACCGTTGCGTCGGGGCCGATCATGCGCTCGACCGAGGAGTGCGAGATGTCGCGCTCGTGCCAGAGCGCCACATTCTCCATCGCCGGGATCACGTAGGCGCGCACCATGCGCGCCAGTCCGACCAGGTTCTCCGACAGCACCGGATTGCGCTTGTGCGGCATGGCCGACGAGCCCTTCTGCCCTTCGGAGAAATATTCCTCGGCCTCCAGCACTTCGGTGCGTTGCAAGTGGCGGATTTCAGTCGCGAGCCGCTCGATCGACGAGGCGACGACGCCGAGCGTGGCGAAATACATGGCGTGGCGATCGCGCGGGATCACCTGGGTCGAGATCGGTTCGATCGCAAGTCCCATGGCGCGGGCGACGTGGGCTTCGACGCGCGGATCGACCTGAGCGAAGGTGCCGACCGCGCCCGAGATGGCGCACGTCGCAACCTCCTGGCGCGCGGCCTCCAGGCGTTTTCTGGCGCGAGCGAATTCGGCGAAAGCGACGGCAAGTTTGAGCCCGAACGTTGTCGGCTCGGCATGGATGCCGTGAGAGCGGCCGATCGTCGGCGTGAATTTGTATTCGCGCGCCCGGCGCTCCAGCGCAGCGGTTAGAGCATCCACGTCCGCGATCAGGATGTCGGCCGCGCGCACGAGCTGAACATTCAGGCACGTATCGAGCACGTCGGATGACGTCATTCCCTGGTGCACGAACCGCGCCTCGGGCCCGACGATCTCGGCGAGATGGGTCAGGAAGGCGACGACGTCGTGCTTGACCTCACGCTCGATCTCGTCGATGCGCGCCGTGTCGAACTGCGCGGCTTGGCCCTTCGTCCAGATCTTTTTTGCCGCCTCCTTGGGAATCAAGCCGATGTCGGCCATGGCGTCGGCGGCGTGCGCTTCGATCTCGAACCAGATGCGAAAGCGTGTCTCCGGCGACCAAATCGCCGCCATCTGCGGGCGGGTATAGCGCGGAATCATCAAAAGCCTCGATCAATCTAACGGCGGCGCTTTATAGCCTTCCGCACGTTCATGCGCTTCGGTTTAGCAAGATGCGCTGATAGTGTAATACCCAGGGCTCGGTTAATCCGCATCACTGTGCCAAACTCGGGATTGCCCTTCTCGCCGAGTGCTTTGTACAGACTTTCCCGGCTCAATCCGGTCTCTGCAGCAATCCGGGCCATGCCACGGGCTCGGGCCACAAGATTATAGGCGTCTCGGATAAATTCAGGGTCGCCGGTTTCATAAGCCGCCGTGATGTATTCGACTTGCGCGTCCTTTGTGCCGAGATAATCCGCAGCGTCAAAGCGTGCCGTTCTCATTTCTCCAGTTCCTCTGCAAACGGAGGGAAGCGAGCCGGTCGAGCGCTCCCGCATGTCGCTGCGCTCGTGCGGGCTACTTGCTGACCCCGATCCGGGCTGCGGCTTGATTGTCACGCCGCGAAGCGCCGGCGGTCGTGTGGCTGCTGGTAGTCGACCGGCGTGCCTTTGGGGATGATGCCGTTCGGATTGACGCGCACAATCGAATAGTAATTGATGACGTAATAGCGCGCCTTCACAGTCTCGGCGATGCCGGGCACCTGATAAAGCTCGCGCATGTAGTTCTGCAAATTTGGAAAATCGGCGATCCGATTGCGGTTGCACTTGAACAGCGAGAAATACGCTACGTCGAAGCGCACAAGCGTCGGAAACAGGCGCCAGTCGGCCTCGGTGATCTGATTGCCAACCAGATAACGCTGGCGTCCGAGGCGCGCTTCAAGCTCGTCGAGCGTCGTAAACAGCGCGTCATAGGAGGCCTCGTAGGCGGCTTGCGATCGGGCAAAGCCGCAGCGATAGACGCCGTTGTTGACGGTTGAGTAGATGCGCTCGTTGATGCGATCGATCTCGGCGCGGAGCGGTTTTGGATAGAAATCCGTCGGATCGGCGCCGAGTGCATCGAATTCGCTGTTGAGCATGCGGATGATCTCGGACAACTCGTTGTTCACGATGCGGCCGGTCTTCTTGTCCCACAGCGTCGGCACCGTAACTTTGCCGGTGTAGCGCGGATTGGTGGCCGTGTAGGCCTCATGCAGATAGTGGAAGCCGTTGACCCGGTCCGGCGTGCAGTCGGGGAACTTGGGGTTGTCTTCGAACGTCCAGCCCTGCTGCTTGAGGCCGGGTATCGCGTAGGCCACCGTGATGGCGCCATCGAGTTTCTTGAGCGCACGGTAGATCAGTGTGCGATGCGCCCAAGGGCAGCCATGCGCAACGTAGAGATGATAGCGTCCGGCCTCGGCCGGAAAGCCTGACGATCCATCGGCCGTGATGCGGTCGCGGAAACCGCTGTCCGCGCGCAAGAACTCGCCGGTCTTGCTCGCCTCCTGGGTGAGCTCCTCATCGCGCCACTGACCTTCGACCAAAATACCCATTATGCTGCCTCCCCGCGTGCAAATGCAGCGGCATTGCGGATCGCCATGATGTTGGCGCGATAAGAATCAGGCGTACGGTCCTTGAACACGGCGGAGCCGGCAACGAAAGCGTTTGCGCCGGCGCGCGCGGCCTCGGGTGCAACGTCCGGCGTGATACCGCCGTCAATCTCGATGTCGATTGGCCGGCCGGCCGCCAAGGCGCGCAGCTTACGCACCTTTTCCAGCGCGCTCTGGATGAATTTCTGCCCGCCGAAGCCTGGGTTGACCGACATGACGAGGATCAGATCGACCATATCGATGACAGGCTCGATCGTGTCGATTGACGTGCCCGGGTTAAGCGTCACGCCCGCCTTCTTGCCGAGCGCGCGGATCGCTTGGAGCGAGCGGTGAATATGCGGACCCGCCTCGACGTGGACGGTGATGATATCGGACCCGGCTTTGGCAAATGCCTCAAGATAAGGATCGCACGGTGAGATCATCAGATGGACGTCGAACGGCTTCCTGGTGTGCGGCCGGATTGCCTTCACGATATCGGGCCCGATGGAGATGTTGGGCACAAAATGGCCGTCCATGACGTCGACGTGAATCCAGTCGGCGCCGGCGGCGTCGACCGCTCGGACCTCTTCGCCCAATTTCGCGAAGTCGGCGGCGAGGATCGATGGGGCAATGACGAGCGGGCGATTCACGGCGCTCTCCAACATTCATGGTTCGCCTAACACGCCGCTCCGGACCGGGCAACGCGACTAGGCAAGACTTGCCGCCTGGCGGTCCCGATGGGCGTACTCGCATCGGCATTTCGAATCCAAAAACCACATTAAATCATAAATTTGCCAGTATCTGATTTGGATTCCGAAGTTCGCTTGAGAGCACGCCGAAAACGCTCGCGAACTTCGGAACAGGGACACTGGACTTGATCCCATCGGCGCGGTACCGGCTGCAACGCGAGTAGTTCAGTCGCGCTCGTCATCGCTGCCGTCGGGGGTTTTCTTTGGCACACGCCGATATCATCGTGCTCGGAGCCGGGATCGTCGGCACGTCGGTCGCGCTTCATCTGGCAAAACGCGGCGTATCGGTTGCGCTGATCGACCGAGCCAGCCCTGGCGAGGGTACGTCCTACGGCAATGCCGGCATCATCGAGGGCAACACGATCTTTCCTGCCGCGTTTCCGTCGGGCTGGTCGACACTGGCGCGCATCGCGTTGAAACGCTCCGCCGTTGCCAACTATCACCTCGGGTTTCTGCCGACGGTCGCGCCGTGGCTCATGGCCTTCCGCGCGGCATCGGAGCCTCAGCGGTTGATCGAAACCGCGCGGCTCATGCGGCCGCTGTTTGCGCGCGCGGTCGAAGAGCATTCGGCGCTGAGCGCCGAGGCTGGCGCCGAGCGCTATTTCAAGCGCAACGGCTGGCTCAAGCTCTACCGCACCGACGCCTCGTTCGCCGGCCAAGCCCGCGAACTCGAACTCGCCCGGGAATGGGGAATCGCCAATGTGCCGCTCGACGCCGAGGCCGCCTTGGCGCTTGAGCCATCGCTCGCTCCGGTCTTTCGCCACGCGGTGCATTGGACCGGGGCGATGAGCGTGAGCAATCCGCTCGCCGTGACGCGGGCGTATGTGGGGCGCTTCACGGCGCTGGGCGGGCTCGTGCTGACGGGCGACGCCCGCTCCCTGCATCGCTCCGGTTCGAATTGGCGCGTCGACACGGCTGAGGGCCCGCTCGATGCCGGCCACGTTGTCGTCGCGCTCGGCCCGTGGACGCCGGACGTGCTCGGCCCGCTCGGCCTCAAGCTGCCATTGGCGGTTAAGCGCGGTTATCACCGGCATTTTCGTCCGCAAGGAAATGCCAGCCTAAGTCGGCCGGTGCTCGATGCTGACAACGGTTATTGCTTCGCGCCGATGGAGCAGGGCGTTCGCATCACCACGGGCGTCGAGTTCGCCGCACGCGATGCGGCGCCGACGCCTCTTCAGTTTGATCGGGTGTTGCCCGCGGCGCGTGAACTATTCGCGCTCGGCGAGCCGGTCGAACCGCAGCCGTGGATGGGATCGCGTCCGTGTTTCGCGGATTCCCGGCCCGTCATCTCGCAGGCGCCGGGCCAGCTTGGACTTTGGCTGGCGTACGGCCACAGCCATTGGGGACTGACGCTCGGGCCGGTGACCGGCCGGCTTCTCAGTGAAATGATGACCGGCGCGACGCCGTTTTGCGATCCAAAGCCTTATGCCGCCGAACGATTCCTGAGCTGATCGTCATACGTCCCATCGGCCCGGCGTTTGGCCGGATCGATTCGCCCCGCTCGCCATAACGACTTGGTCTACTCGCTGATCGTCTTGACCACGCTCGAACTCGGGGCGGGTGTTGTTGCTGGATGAGAACTTGTCCTGCGCCCGCACCATGTCGTCGTACTTCGGGATTGTGGTCACCGGCTGCTTCGGCACCATGTGCACGACTTTGAAACCGGCCAGCTTAAGCTGGTGTAGCAGTTCCGGCATTGCCTCCGCGGTCGCATGCTGGAAGTCGTGCATCAGGATGATGCCCTTGCCGCTTTTCTCCAGCTTGGTCATGACCGATTTGATGACCAGTTCGGGCTTGCGCATCTTGAAGTCGAAGGAGTCGAGATCCGCCGAGAACGTCGCGATGTTGCGCGTGCCGAGATAGGTCAGCAGGTCCGCGGGCTGCTGCAGATCGGGAAACCGAAAGAACGGCGCGATCGGTCCGCCAACCGCCATGTGCACGGCGCTGACGCCCATCTCGATCTCTTGCTTGGCCTGTTCGATATCCTTGGCGTAGGGGTTTCGGGCCAGATCCTTGTGCGACCACGTGTGGCTGCCCACCGTCATGCCAGCGGCGGCTACTTCCTTGGAGAGGTCCGGACGCCACGTCGCGTGCTCGCCGATCTCAAAGAACGTGGCTTTGCTGCAATTATCCGTCAGCGCCTTGATGACCGCCGGGGTGTTCTCCGGCCAAGGCCCGTCGTCGAAGGTCAGCACCACCTCTTTGTCGCGAAGGAAGTCGTACTGCTTGAAATGCTCGGTTCCGAAGGCTGGACCGCCCGACGTGTCGATCTGGACGACGCGGGAAACTCCGAGCCCATCGGGGTTGCTGCACGGCGGAATAGCCTTCGGCGCAGGTGGGCTTGCGGCGGCCGGCGCCGCCGCGTTTGTCGCAGCAGCGGCCGTCGCTGTGTTCTCAGCTACGCGCTTCTGCGGAAGAGGCGCGCCGGGCGCCACCGGCGGCGCGTCCGAGACTTGCGCCGTCTGGGCCTCCGCGACCTGATTCACGACCGCGTGCGGTACGGCGGTGCTCGGCTCCGCGGCAGGCGGTGGAGCTTTCGCGTTCTCCGCCATTGAAGCCTTCGCGTTCTCCGCGATCGAAGCGATGCGGGCAAAAAGCGCCGCCGCCGACCCTGGGCCGGACGATTTCTGTGCCGCTACCACTCCGAATGCCGCGAGGCCCAAGGTCACTAGGGCGGCGACCGTTATGACGACGACGCGCATCGTACCCTCCAATTCACCACCCCAACCGGCTCGACTCAAAGTCAACGCGCAATTGGCAGGCGAAGTCAACGAAAACGACGTATTATAGTGTGAAACATCTGTGATGTATTGACGGAGCGTGCCGAGGTGCTGAAAAGAGCACATCTCCGTTAATGATTGAACTGATCCCTCCAACTCGCCATTGCGCCGGGAAAAGCGAGCGCGGCCGCCTCAAAAACGCCACGTGCGATCGCCCGGGCCACCACGTTGGCGGCGAGCGTGCCAAGTGCGGTCAGGCCCAAATGCGCGTCGGCGAGTGGGCGGCGCCCGGTCGAGGCGGTAAACACCACGTCGCCGTCGAGCGGCGTATGCACGGGATAAATGGCGCGGGAAAGGCCGGATTGCGCCATGACGGCGAGGCGCTTGGCCTGAGCCTTCGTCAACGCGGCGTCGGTTGCGACCACAACGAGCGTGGTGCTCTCGCGAGTGCCGCCCTTGGTCGCCGGTTCGAGCGCGGCGGGCGAAAACGTGGCGGGAAGGCCCCGCCCGCCGAATTCGCCGTTTTGTTCGAACGGGGCCGCCCAGAACCACGGCCCGCCGCCGACCAGGACGTTGCCGGCGGCGTTGACCGCAGCGATTGCGCCGACGATGTGGCCGTCTCGGCTCTGCGCGGATGCGGAGCCTACGCCACCCTTGCAGTTCACTGTGGTGGCGCCGGTGCCGGCGCCGACGCTGCCGAGAGCAAAATCCGCATCAGCGGTGGCCGCCGCCGCATAGCCGAGCTCGCGATAGGGTGGAAAGCGGCCCCAGTCCTTGTCGCCGCCACTCAGAAGATCGAACAGGATCGCCGCCGGCACGATAGGGACGCGGGCGGACCGCACCACAAAGCCCCAATTCTGCTCCTTGAGCCAGGCCTGCGCGCCAGAGGCCGCGTCAAGGCCAAAGGCTGAGCCGCCGGACAGCACGATGGCGTCGATGCCTTCGACCGTTTGCGCCGGATCGAGCAGGGCGGTCTCACGCGTTCCCGGCCCGCCGCCGCGCACATCGATCGAGGCGACTGCAGGCTCATCGAACACGACCACGGTTGCGCCGGAGCCGAGCCGGCTATCCGTGCCGTGACCGACCTTAACGCCGGGGACGTCCGTGATGAGGTTGCGCAAGTTGACCCTCGCGAGCACTGTCAGCGGAGACGATTATTCCGCAAGCGTCAACTGCTTGCACGCGTCCTTGTCGAGAAAGGGTGAGCGAAGCGGCGGTCGCGATCACAAGCTCGCGGGGCGGCGATGTCGCGCTTGCTTGCCAAGGATTGGCCGGGCATGAGTGCGCCATGGCGAATGTCACCATCCTTGCTGCGCTCCTGGCCGGCATGTTGAGTTTTCTGTCTCCGTGCGTATTGCCGCTGGTGCCTCCCTATCTCGTCTATCTGACCGGCACCTCACTCGAGCGCTTAGCGGATGCTGAGGCCGAGCCCCAGGTCAAGCGCGAGACTATTGTCGCCGCGCTTTTGTTTGTGCTCGGCTTTTCCACGATCTTCGTCACACTCGGCGCCAGCGCCAGCGTGATCGGCGCCGTCCTGCGAGCCTATTCGGGCGAACTCGCCATTCTCGCCGGCGTCGTGATCATCATCATGGGCCTGCACTTTCTCGGGCTCACCCCGATCGCGCTCTTGATGCGCGAGAAGCAATTCGAAGTCGCCAAGCCGGTCGGCCTGTGGGGGGCCTATTTGATGGGGCTGGCGTTTGCGCTTGGCTGGACACCATGCATCGGTCCAATCCTCGCCGCGATCCTTGCTGTTGCCGCGTCCGAGGAGACGGTGGCAAAGGGCGCCGGGATGCTCGCCGTCTATTCGCTCGGCCTTGGTATTCCATTCATCATCGCAGCCTTCGCAGTCGAGCCGTTCGCTGCGTTCCTGGCGCGGTTCCGCGCCCATCTCGGTCTGGTCGAAAAGGCCATGGGCGGGCTCTTGGTGCTGACCGGCGTTGCCTTCCTGACCGGCATTGTCGGTCAGGCAAGCTTCTGGCTGCTCGATACCTTTCCGATGCTCGGCAAGATCGGCTGACGACCGAGAGGTGGAGCCGACAGATCATCAATCGTCCGGCCAATTCATCACCTGCAAGGTGATATCGGACGTCCAATCCGACATCGAGCCATCGTAGAGGCGCGCGCGCTCGTTGCCTTTGACTTCGTGCAGCACAAACCATGTGCCGGAGGCGAGGTGGCCGGTATTGCAGAACACGATCTGGTTGCCGAAAGTCTTTGCTCCCGCCTTGGCCAGCACGGCGTCGATCATCGCCGCATCGACAAGACGTGTGCCGTCCGCCGTCTCGAGTTGATCGTAGGGAACATTCACTGCACCCGGCAGCGTGCCGGCGACGCGGTCGACCGGGGATTTCACTTTGCCTTCGTACTGCGCCGGCGGGCGGGCATCGACGAGTTGGGCGTCCTGTGTGCGGATGGCGCGCTTTACGTCGTCGCGGCCGGCGCGCAACTCGGGACGCGGCTGGGCTACAAAGGCTTTCGGTGTTGCTGTGGTCGCTCCCGTCGCCACCGGGTTTGATTCATCGGCGAACCAGGCCTTGTCGCCGCCGTCGAGGATCGAGACGTTATCGTCACCGAGCACCTTGAAGGTCCAATAAATTCGCGTGGTGGCGTTGAAGTCCGCCTTATCGCGCCCGCCCGGCACCAGCACGACGTGGGTCGCGTTGTCGATGCCGTAGCTCCCGATCAGCTTTGCGGCGTCTTCGGGCTGCGGCAATATTCCAGGCGCCGCGCCGATCTGCACGCGCCACGACTCCTGCAGGAAAGCGGTGAACAGCGCACTTGGAATATGACCTCTTGCGAAGTCGGCGGCGCTGTCCTTGTTATCATAGACATCGAGGACGACGATATTCGTGTCGTTGAGATGCTGGCGCAGCCACGATGTGCTGACCAACGCCTGCGCCGTGGCAGGCGCGCTCGACAATATCGGCGCGATCCCGGCTAAGGCGAAAACGAACGAAATCCCACAACTCATGACGGCTCAAATGGATCAAATCATCTTTTAAGATGTGTTGCCGTTTCGACGTGAGCGCTTATTGATCAGAAAAAGCGGTGCATTTTCCCTTTAGAAAATATCTTCGATCCGGCAATCCGGAGCCAGTTTTTATGACCCATTCGCACACGGCGACGGTGTGTGGCCCGGCCACACTCGCCAATCTGCTGAGCGATCCGAATGTTTGGCGGCAAGCGCTCGCGTAGGCGACCGCAGTCGCCTGCCGCCTGAGCGAAAAAGCCTGTCAGGTCTTCGACGCTTCGGTGATTTCGTCGTAGTTGCCGGCTTTGTCCCAGCGATAGACGGCCCAGCCGATCGCAGTGATGTCGCCCTTCTTGTCGAAGGTCAGCGGCCCGAGCACCGTCTCCCAGGTGTTGCCGCGCATGGTGTCGGCGACCTTCTTCGGATCGAGCGTGCCGGCCTTGGCGGCCGCCGCCGCCCATACCTGGAAGGCGGCATAGGTGTAGAGCGTGTAGCCTTCCGGATCGATGCCCTTGTCCTTGAACTTCTTGACGATAGCGGCGGCGGTCGGACGCTTGCGCGGATCGGGGCCGAATGTGAACAGGACGCCGTCACCCGCGGGGCCGGTGATCGAAGAGAATTCGTGGTCGGCAAGGGCGTCGCCCGCCATCAGGATCGTCTTGAGGCCCTGATCGCGCATCTGCCGCACGATCAGCCCGGCTTCCTGGTGATAGCCGCCATCGTAGACGATATCGATGTTGTTGAGCTTGAGCTTGGAGACAAGCGCGGTGAAGTCCTTGTCGCCTTGATTGTAGGATTCGTAGAGCTTCTCTTTCACACCCGCGGCGTTGAGCGCCTTCTTGACTTCGTCGGCGAGGCCTTTGCCGTAAGTCGTCTTGTCGTTGATGATGGCGATGTTTTTGCCCTTGAAGTTCTTCGCCAGGTAGGCGGCGGCGAAACCGCCCTGCTGGTCGTCGCGGCCGCATACGCGGAACGTGTTCCACATCTTGCGGTCGGTAAAGAGCGGATTGGTGGAGGCCGGCGTGATCTGCAGAATGTTGCCGTCGAGGTAGGCGTCCGACGCCGGGATCGATGACGACGAGCAATAGTGGCCGACGACGACGGCAACGCGCATCTCGGAAAGCTTTTCCGCAACCGAGCGCGCCTGTTTGGGATCGCAAGCGTCGTCGCCGATCTGCAGCTTGAGCTTGTGACCAAGAACGCCGCCCGCGGCGTTGATGTCGGCAATCGCCTGCTCGGCGCCGTTTCTCATCTGGCGGCCGAAAGTTGCCTGGCCCCCGGTCATCGGACCCGCAGCGGCCACTGTGACGTCCTGCGCCATCGCCGGGCCGGCAAACAGGCCGAGAACGAGCGCCAAAGCGCCGAGCCGCTGCTTCATCATCTTGACCCCCTGCTGGTGAAGTCTTTCGCCGCGTCACCGTTTGGTGCGCGATCTGACAAGTCTAGGATCGATTGCGTCGAAATTAGCACTGCTCGGGTCAGTTTTCTTGCCCGATTTTTCGCCAGCTTAGCAGCCCGACCCGCTCGTAGAGCCAGGGATATTGCCGCACCATTTGCGTGGTGCGGGTCGCCCGCCAGGCGAGCAGACCGACAATGAGGAAAATGCACGCATCGCTCGCGTAGGATGTGAGCGAGAGCAGGTTGCCCTGGAACAAAGCGAAATGGATGAAGCGTGCGGCGGCGGCGAGCGGGATCATGGCGACGACGACGTGCCAGGGCGGCCGCCAGCTTGATGCGATCGCCCGGCCGGTGAGCCACGCGGCGCCTCCGCCGAGCAGGCCGGTGACCAGGATCACGTGACCGACAGCCTCGCCGGCGTAGAGCCTGTCGAGCACCGGTTCCATTCTCAGCGCGCTCCGCCTTCGAGATAAGCCGCGCGAATTTCCGGGCGTTGCAGCAGTTCGCGCCCAGTGCCGGCGAGCGTGATCTCGCCGTTGACCATGACGTAACCGCGATGGGCGAGCCTGAGCGCGTGATAGGCGTTCTGCTCGACCAGGAACACGGTGAGCTTGTGGTGCTCGTTGAGCTTGCGGATGGCGGCGAAAATTTGTTGTACCAAAAGCGGCGCCAATCCCAGCGACGGCTCGTCGAGCAGGAGAAGCCGCGGTCGGCTCATCAGCGCGCGCCCGATCGCGAGCATCTGCTGCTCGCCGCCGGACAGCGTTCCGCCGCGCTGATTGCGGCGTTCGGCAAGACGCGGAAATAGCGTGAAGACATGCTCGAGGTCCTCATCGAAGGTCGTCGGTTCCGTGACGGTGGCGCCAATCTGCAGGTTTTCCATCACCGTCATGCGCTGAAAGATCCGGCGGCCTTCCGGCGATTGCGCGATGCGGAGTTTCGCGATGTCGTGCGTCGGCAGCATCGTGATATCGCGGCCGTCGAAGCGGACCTCGCCTTCGCGGGCGCGCGGATTGCCGAAGATCGTCATCATCAGCGTGGACTTGCCGGCGCCGTTGGCGCCGATCAGCGCGACGATCTCGCCCTCACTGACCTCGACGTCGACGCCTTTGAGCGCGATGACGTTACCGTAATAGGTCCGCACACCGCGCAGCGTGAGTAGGGGTTCGCTCACCGCGCGCTTCCAACAAGAAACCCTCTCCCTGAAAGGGGGAGGGTAGGGTGGGGGGTTGCGGCCGATCGGCTTGCGTCAATATCGAGGCCGCAGACTCCCGCCGGGTCGCTTCGCTCGCCATCTCCCGCTCTGCAGGGGAGGAGATGGGAAGAGGCGGCCTTCATCCTCCGACCTCCGCGCTGGCTTCTTCCAGGTCCTCGTCGGCAACCCCAAGGTAGGCGGCGATCACCTTGGGATCGCTGCGCACCTCCGCCGGGGTGCCGTCGGCGATCTTGATGCCGTAGTCGAGCACGACGATGTGGTCGGAAATTTCCATCACGACGCCCATATCGTGTTCGATCAGCACGATGGAGGTGCCGTGCTCCTTGCGAATCATGAGCAGGAGTTCGTTGAGCTCCGCGCTCTCGTGGCCGTTGAGGCCCGCGGCCGGCTCGTCGAGGCAGAGCAGCACCGGATCGGAGCACATCGCCCGCGCGATCTCGAGCCGGCGCTGCGCGCCATAGGGTAGCGCGCCGGCGAGATCGTTGGCGCGTGCGGCAAGGCCGATCCGATCGAGCCAGTAGCGCGCGTTGTCGATTGCGCTCGCTTCGGCGCGGCCATAGGCGCGCGAGCCAAATAAGCCGAGCACGGTGAAGCCCGAGGCGACCATCAGCGTGTTGTGCTGGGCGACGAGTAGATTCTCCAGAAGCGTCATGCCGGCGAACAGCCGCACGTTCTGGAAGGTGCGCGCCACGCGCGCTTCGCGTGCGATGCGAAAATCGGGCATGCGCTCGAGCAGGAAGACGCCGCCGTCAGGGTGACTGAGCTGCAGCCGGCCCACAGTCGGCTTGTAGAATCCGGTAATGCAGTTGAACACGGTCGTCTTGCCGGCGCCGTTCGGTCCGATCAAAGCGGTGATCTCACGCGCACGCGCGGTGAAGGAGAGGTCACTCACGGCGAGCAGACCGCCAAAGCGCATGGTCGCATGCTCGACGGCGAGGATCGCCGGCTCGCTCATCGCGGCGTCTCCCTGTGCGGATCAGTGGCCGCCGCTTGCTGCTGCAGCAGAACGGATGGCGTCCGCCGCGACACGAGGCCGCGCGGCCGGAAGATCACGATCACAACCATGGCGGCGCCGAACACGAGCATCCGGTATTGCTCGAACTCGCGAAAAAGCTCGAAGCCGCCGAGCATCACGGTGGCGGCGACGGCGACGCCAAGCTGCGAGCCCATGCCGCCGAGTACGACGATCGCGAGGACGAGCGCGGATTCGCCGAACGTGAACGATTCCGGGCTGATGAAGCCCTGACGCGTGGCGAAGAACGCTCCGGCAAAGCCGCCGAACATGGCGCCCATCGCAAAGGCGGTGAGCTTCGTCGTCGTCGTGTTGATGCCGAGTGCGCGGCAGGCGATTTCGTCTTCGCGCAGAGCTTCCCAGGCGCGGCCAATCGGCAGGCGGCGCAGGCGCAGCGTGACCCAGTTCGTCAACAAAGCGAGCGCAAGGATCACGTAATAGAGAAAAACGATGCGGTGCGTCGGCGAGAATTGCAGCCCGAACGTTGCGGCGAAGCCGTCGTCGGCGGAATTGAAGGGTATCCCGAAGAACGAAGGGCGCGGGATTCCGGAAATGCCGTTCGGCCCGCCGGTGAGGTCCTGCCAGTTCAGCAGGATGAGGCGGATGATCTCGCCGAAGCCGAGCGTGACGATGGCCAGATAATCGCCGCGCAGCCGCAGCACTGGAAACCCGAGCATGACACCGGCGAACGCCGCAAGAATGCCGGCGAGCGGCAGGCAGATCCAGAACGACAGACCGAAATCTTGCGCGATGAGCGCGTAGGAATAGGCGCCGACCGCATAGAAGGCCACATAACCGAGATCGAGCAGACCCGCGAGGCCGACCACGATGTTGAGGCCAAAGCCGAGCATCGTGTAGGTGACGATCAGGATGGCAAGATCGAGCACGTAGCGGTTGGTATAAAATATAATGGGAACGATAAGCGCGAAGGCGAGAAAGCCGATTGCGGCATAGCCCGCAAGCTTCGAGGCAGCCGCGCTGACCGCGGGCGGCACGCGGTGAGGGGCGGCAAAATCGGCATTTTGCCGAACCAGAGCCCAGACCAGATCGCCCACGAACACGGCGCCAACGATGGCGGCGAGGGCGCCGAAGCGCGTCGTCAGCACAAGCGCGCCGGTCGGTCCCTGTTCGGTGCGGATGCCGATCAAAAGAACGAACAGCCCGAACGCCACGAGCGCCGCGATTGCGGCTTCCTTCACCGCAGTCGCAGGATCGGGCTTTTTTGTGCTGGGCTCGCTCTCGCGCGGCACGCGCGGCTCCCGCTCGCTCACACTTTCTCGATTTCCGGCCGGCCCAAAATGCCGGTCGGCAGGAAGATGAGCACGATGATGAGAATCGAAAACGCTGCGACGTCTTTATATTCGATGGAAAAATAAGCCGACCACATGGTCTCGATCAGGCCGATCAACAAGCCGCCGAGCATCGCGCCAGGCAACGAGCCGATGCCGCCGAGGACCGCCGCGGTGAACGCCTTCACGCCGGCGAGAAAGCCGATGAAAAAGTCGACGACGCCGTAATAGAGCAGGAACATCAGTCCGGCGACCGACGCCAGCGCCGCGCCGATCACGAAGGTGAGCGAGATCGTGCGATCGACATCGATGCCGACCAGCGCCGCCATTTTGAGGTCCTGTTCGCAGGCGCGCATGTGACGGCCGAGCCTCGTGTTCGCGACGAGCCAGGAGAAACCGGCCATCAGAATGAATGTGGTTACGACCACGATGATCTGAATATTGGAGAGCCGGACCGCGAAATCCTTGTCTGCAAACAGCGTGTAGCCGCCTGGAATGAGCGGCGGCAGCGGTTTGACCCGGGCGCCCTGCGCGACCTGGACATAGTTCTGCAGCACGATCGACATGCCGATCGCGGAAATGAGGGGAGCGAGGCGAAACGATTGGCGCAGCGGCCGGTAGGCGACGCGCTCGACGGTCCAGCCGTACAGCGCGGTCAATCCCATGGATACCAGCAGAACGATCAGCAGCGCGATCGGTACCGCGCTGACTCCGATCGCGACCAGCACCAGGAAAGCGATGAGCGCCAGGAACGCACCGACCATGAAAATGTCGCCGTGCGCGAAATTGATCATGCCGATGATGCCGTAGACCATCGTGTAGCCGATGGCGATCAGGCCGTAGATCGAACCCAGCGTGATGCCGTTGATGAGCTGCTGGACGAAGTATTCCATGCGTCCGCTGCCTTTCGCCGATTCCGCAGGATTTCTTAACAGGGGGGCGACAGAGCGGCAACGCCGCGGGCTTGCCTGTCCCGCGCAATCACAAAATGTCGCGGCTCGCTCGTTTCGCGTGGTGTGAAGGCGATGAACTAACCGGCCGGCGACGGCAGCGGCCCGGCGTGGATGCCGCATTCGGTTTTGGCGAGACCGCCCCAGCGCCCGTCGCGGAGGGCTGCGCCGGGCGGCGGACGGTGCGTACATGGGACGCAGCCGAGCGAGCTGAAGCCGACGGCTTCCAGCGGATGGCGCGGCAGACGCGCCGTCGCGAACACGCTATTGAGTTCGGCGCGCGTCAACCGCGCCAGCGGGTTGAATTTCAACCGTGGCCCATCGGCTTCCACAACGGGAAGAGCGGCGCGGTCGCCGCCGTGATAGCGCTTGCGGCCGCTGAGCCAGCCATCGAATGCCACGAGCTCGTTGGCCAGCGGCGCGACCTTGCGGATTCCGCAGCAGGCGTCGCGATCGCGAAAGCACAGATCGCGCTTGGGGTCTTCCAGCGCCAGCGCGCTCGGCGACGGAGCGATGGTGCGGACGTCCGAAAGCCCGAGCCGGGCGATGAGCGCCTCGCGATAGGCCAGAGTTTCCTTGAACAGCCACAGCGTATCGAGAAACAAGACCGGTAGCGTCGGATCGACGTCGGCGACGAATTTAAGCAGCACTGCGGATTCCGTGCCGAACGACGAAACAACCGCCAACCGGCCGGGCATCGCAGATGCCGCCGCCTCAACAATCTGGCGCGGGCCGGCCTTCGCCAATTGTTCGGCGAATGCTGCCAAGTCGTGTTGCGCGGGAGCGGGTGCGGCGGCGTGATGGGGTTCGCTGATTTCGCCAGGCATGGTGGTCAGATGGGAAACTACAGAATTTTCTTCTCAATACGCACTTATATGTCTGCCGAATTGAAAATAATTTCTATATTATCGGCAGCTTCGAAGACATTGTTCGCCAATCGCCCATCGGAAGCATTCCTTTGACCCACATTGACAGTGCCGGGCTGGAGTGCCTTTCCTGCCCGACGCGACCAACCATAAGCACGGACGCACGGTGCCGACGCGCAGCGCGCGTAGCGTCCGTCACGACGCCGTCCGTAATAACGGAATGGTCTCGCGGCCGAACAGTTCGTGAGCCTGGACAACTTCGTCGATTGGTGCGCTCCAATTGAGCACCGTCAGGAAATGTCCCGCGCCCACGGCTCGGCATTGCTCGATAATGTGTTCAGCAACCTCCTTCGGTGTGCCGGTGATGAACTCATCGTCGCTGAGCGTGAAGCCGCCGGAGGGCGCCGGCGCGTCGGGTATGTTTGTGTTCACGCGTTCGTCCTCCGACACAAAGCTTTTCAAACGATCGGCCACGGCCTGCGCATAGATGCGTGCTTGGTCGCTCGTCGGCGCTACAGTCACACGGCGTCGCAAAGCAAAGTGTTCGGGGCCAGCGCGAAAGCCGGCGGCGTCCGCTTCCTCGCGATAGGCATCAAAGATGTCTTTAATCACCTGTACGGAATTGAAGCCGGTGCTGATCTTTATCCGCCGTCTAGCGGCTCGCCTTGCCGACCCTGCGCTAACGACGGTCGTCCATCGCGGAGGAGACGGTTGCTGTAACGGCCGCGGCAGAAGGCGCAGATCGGAAAAGGAGAAATATTTTCCGCGATGGGAAACAACGCGATTAGCCAAGGCCGCATCGATAACCGCAACGATCTCTTCGTTGCGTTCGCGAGCCTCGGCCATCGTCATGTTCAGACGGCTGAGCTCCTGTGGTACGCCGATCGCGGTGCCGATTTCCAATCGGCCGCCGGTCAAGTGGTCCAGCATGCCGATTTCCTCTACCACCCGCGCCGGATGATAATAGGGCAGCACAACTCCCATAACGCCTAGACGAAGCGTTTTTGTTTGTGAGGCGATTGCAGCGATCAGGAGGTTCGGCGACGCGGAGTATGATCGGCCGAAGTGATGCTCGCTGAAAAATATGCCTTCGAAACCAAGCGCCTCATCACGGACCCACAGATCGAGATAGCGCGCGAACAGTGTTGCCACCTCGTGAGGTTCTGGTTCCACGCTTGGGCTGCCCAGCTCAGGCAAGAATTCAAACAGCCAGGGTTTAATCATTGGAAGCTCCCCCTCCGCAGCACATTTTCGGCGTCGGCGCTTGCATCGATTGACAGTTCGAGACGCCTAATCGAATCCGCTTGGGTCTCGGAGCCGTCCGGCCTGGGTCTGGCGATCCATCGCGCCGAAGCCTCACAGTTCCCTGCTGATTTCTTTCGCGATGATCCGCGCCGCTCGCCGCAAAGCCTCGCGAAAGCCGCCCTCCCGGTCAGGCGTGAAACGCGCGGTCGGCACCGCTAAATTGATGGCGCCGTAAAATGTCGCTTCGCTTCGCACAGCAGTCGCGATCGCCGTAATGCCCAAGGTGAACTCGTCCCTGGAATAGGCAAAGCCTATTGTTTTGACGTTCTGAATCTCCTTCTTCAGGCGTCTCTTGGACCGAACCGTATTCGGCGTGACAGGCGCTAATGCAACGCGAGCCAGATATTGGCTTAGCTCCTCCGAGGAGAGCTCCGACAGCACGATCTTGCCCGCAGAAACGGCATACAGCGGCGCATGCATGCCAACTTTCATCGTGTACGACAGCGCCTGTGTGCTGATCGCGGAAGCAGCCACCTCCACCGAATCCATAACCTGGACATAGAAGCCGCAAGTTTCGCTGATCTCCGCGCTGAGCTGGTGCAGGATCGGCGTGATCCGATCATTCAAAGACGGCTTTCGCACCTTCCTTGCGATTTCAACGACCTCCGCTCCGAGGCGGTAGCGGTCAGTCTTCGGATCACGTTCTAGAAAGTTCCGCGATAGCAAGTTTGTGAGGAGATGAAACAGGCTGCTGCGAGGAATGCCCAGGCTTCCCATCAATTGCGAAAACGACGGGGGTTCAGAACAGCCCGCCACGTATTCGAGGATGTCGAGCCCCCGGTCGAGCGACTTGACAGCAGAAGCTTGGCTTAGTTTCATATTCGATACTGAGTTCAATATATTGAACTTCTATCGAAATCAGCCCTCGTTGGCAAGGTTGAGGCGCAGTTCGAAAGCGCGGAGATATTGCCGTCTGGGACGTGTCAATCTGCCGTGGGGGCGTCGGGCGAATGAGGCGCAAGGGGGCGGCTTCGATCGCAAGGCGTGTCGTCACCGGGCTGTGCGCTGGCCCAACGCTACACCATCAAGGAGAGCCCAATGGACCGGATGAAATCCGAAGACTCGATCAAGGCTAAAGGGCGGCCGTTCACCGGCGCGGAATACCTCGAAAGCCTGCGCGACGGTCGCGAGGTCTATGTCTACGGCGAACGGGTCAAGGACGTGACCACGCATCCGGCGTTCCGCAACGCCGCGCGCTCGATCGCACGACTTTACGATGCACTGCACGATGCGAAGTCGAAACCGCTGTTGACTTGCCCGACCGATACCGGGTCGGGCGGCTTCACCCACAAGTTCTTCCGAGCTGCGCGCTCGCGCGAGGACTTGATCGGCCAGCGCGACGCGATCGCCCATTGGGCGCGCATGTCCTACGGCTGGATGGGGCGCTCGCCGGACTACAAGGCGTCGCTCATGAATACGCTCGGCGCCAACTTCGACTTTTACGGCAAGTTCGCCGAGAACGCGAAGACCTGGTACCGGCGCGCCCAGGAAAACGTCCTCTTCATGAATCACGCCATCGTCAATCCACCGGTCGATCGCGCCAAGGCCGTCGATCAGGTGAAGGACGTGTTCATCACCATCCAGAAAGACACCGACGCCGGCATCTACATCTCCGGCGCCAAGGTGGTGGCGACCTCTTCGGCGCTGACCCATTACAATTTTCTCGGCCAGAACGCCGCCGTGCCGCTGCACGACACGGACCTTGCAGTGATGTTCATCGCGCCGATGAATGCGCCTGGCGTCAAACTGTTTTGCCGCGCCTCCTACGAGATGACGGCGAGCGTGATGGGAACGCCGTTCGACTATCCGTTGTCCTCGCGCTTCGACGAGAACGACGCGATTTTTGTGTTCGATAACGTCTTCATCCCCTGGGAAGACGTGCTGCTGCACCGCGACCTCGAGAAGCTGAAAGTCTTCTTCCCGCAATCAGGCTTCCTGGCCGGCTATCAGTTCCAGGGCTGCACGCGGCTTGCCGTCAAGCTCGACTTTCTTGCCGGTGTCATTGCCAAGGCTCTGCGTGCCGCCGGCTCCGACGAGTTCCGCGGCAACCAGGCCATGCTCGGCGAGGTGATCGCCTGGCGCCATCTGTTCTGGGCGCTCACTGATGCGATGGCGATGAATCCGACGGCCTGGGTGAACGGCGCGGTCCTGCCCAACCTGCAGTCCGGATCGAGCTATCGCGTGTTCGCCGGCGATGCCTATGGGCGCGTCAAGGAGATCGTCGAGAAGATCGTCGCCTCGGCGCTGATCTATCTGCCATCATCCGCCAAGGACTTCAAAAATCCGGCGATCGACCGCTATCTCGCGCGCTACGTGCGCGGCTCCCACGGCATCGATTACAAGCAGCGCATCAAGGTGATGAAGCTTCTGTGGGATGCGATCGGCACCGAGTTCGGCGGCCGGCACGAACTCTACGAGCGAAATTATGCCGGCAATCACGAAGATATTCGCATCCAAGCGCTGTGGAACGCGCGCGGCAACGGCATGCTCGATCAGATGACGGGGCTCGCCGAGCAATGCATGTCCGAATACGACGAGAACGGCTGGACCGACGATACGTGGCTCGATCCTGACGACGTCGCCTACCCGGGCTTGCCCGATGCGCGAGCCGCGGAGTAGGGGCGCGCATTGCGCGTGATGACACGGCTTCGAATTGGCGCGATGATTGCATTCATCGTTGTCTTTGGTGAGCAAAGTTGAAGAAGAACGAACATGAGCTGGATCGACCAACGGCCTGACGATGCCATGGACGGCGCTTTCATGGCGGTCGCGCCCGAGCCGTTTGTCTCGATCGAGCCGGCGGTGTTCCGCGAAGCCATGGCCCGACTCGGTGCCGCGGTTCATGTCGTGACCTCGGCGGGCGTCGGCGGCAAAACTGGCTTTACGGCCACAGCCGTATGTTCGGTTTCCGATACGCCAGCCATGCTGCTGGTCTGCCTCAACCGCCGCAGCAACAGCGCGCCGGTGCTGTCGCAAAACGGCGTGTTTTGCGTCAACACGCTTGGCGCCGCGGAATCCAACATCGCCGACATGTTTGCCGGAAGAAGCGGTGTTCACCTCGAGGAGCGTTTTTCCATCGGCGAATGGATGACGCTCAAGACCGGTTCGCCGGTGCTTGCGTCCGCCGTCGTCGCGTTCGATTGCCTGACCATCGAGACCAAGGCGATGGCCTCGCACAACGTGATCTTTGGCGCGGTCCAGGCCGTGCACCTTGGTCCGAGCGTGCCGGCGCTGGTTTATCACGACCGCGCCTATAAGCCGGTGTGACGAGAGCTGCTGATTTATCGACGTTCCGTTTTTCGGCCTATCCGGACGGCTTCCCGAATTCTTGAGCGGTACGCTCCCGCTCGTTTCCGGGCGGGCCGGAGCGGCCCTTCTCATTATGAAAGCAATTACGCAGCGCGGCTCTCCATCGTGGAACCCTGACTATTCTGAGGAGTTCCGCGGAACCCTGACTGTTCAAAAGAGTTCTGCCGAAACGGCGGGCCAGTGCGCCACGCCGCATATCCGCGGGGCGAAAACAGCGCAACGGAGGATCATCCATGAAGATCGTCGTCATCGGTGGCACCGGCCTGATCGGCTCGAAGACCGTCGCCATTTTGCGCCGGGGCGGACAGGACGTTGTCGCCGCCTCGCCCCAAAGCGGCATCAACAGCATCACCGGCGAAGGGCTCAAGGAGGCCATGGCCGGCGCGCAGGTGGTGATCGACCTCGCCAATTCGCCCTCATTTGAAGACAAGGCGGTGCTGGATTTCTTTGAGACATCCGGCCGCAACCTTTTCGCGGCGGAGGCCGCAGCAGGCAGCATCCGACACCATGTCGCGCTGTCCATCGTCGGCACCGATCGGTCGGACAATGGCTATTTCCGCGCCAAGGTCGCCCAAGAGAAACTGATCGAGGCCTCCGGTATCCCCTACACCATCGTCCGCTCGACTCAGTTCATGGAATTCCTCGGCGGCATCGCCGCTTCGAGTGCGGATGGAAACATGATCAGGCTTCCACCCGTCCTGTTCCAGCCCATCGCAGCGGACGATGTTGCTGCCAACGTTGCCGATGTGGCGCTCGCGGCGCCGCGAAACGGTATTGTCGAGATCGCCGGCCCGGAACGAGCGCCGTTCAACGAAATCATCGCCCGCTATCTGAAGGCTGTCGGCGACCCGCGTGAGGTGGTGCGCGACCCTAAGGCCCGATACTGGGGCGGCCGGGTCGAGGAGCGCTCGCTGGTGCCGTTGGGCGACGCGCGTCTCGGCCACATCGGCTTCGACGAATGGCTCCGCCGCTCACGGGCAGCAGCCTGATCGCGCGTCTGCCAGCCGGAGGATAGGGCGCCACAATACGCATCCTCCGTTCGCTGTTTGTCGCCGGCCTGTCGTTCGGCAGCGTTCATCGGGGACGCGCCGAACGCCAAGGTGATGCCTTTTTACCGGCGCGAGCTTGCGAACGTTCCCGGCAAGCGCAACAAGGGGCGGGCATTGATTCTAGGCTCGGTGTCGAAAACCCGGCTTAAAAAATCGATGGCTATGGTGAAGAAACAAAGCACGGGTAACAACGAGTCCATTCGTTACGATATCGGCTCGTAAGTCGAGGAAGCCACTTCGGTCCAACACACGACTTCGTCGACCGTGCCAATGAGGCCGCCATTTGGATACGATAACCGGGATTTCCCAGCCAGCCGCGAGCGAAGGACGCGATAAGTTCATTCCGGTTCGCAAGGAAGATCTTTTCAATACCTTGGTCAAACAGGGTGACTTCGCAGACGATGCGGATAGCGAGCTTTTTCGGCGTTTTGCGCGGACGCTGCGGAATGTCTGCCACTACGAATATTCAGAGACGCTCGATCGGCTGCGCGATGATTATTACTACTTCAGTCCTGAAATCGCGAGTGTCGCCGCGCTTGATCGCACAAAGATCGATTGCGCCTATGACGATCTCATCAGGTCGCTGGAAAAAGTCCTCAAAGACGCAAATTTTGAGGAGCTGCCGCACGAGGACGTCGCCGACGCTCACCGTAAGCGCACAGTACCGATTGAAGTCAAGGCGGAACACGACGATTTCCGTGAGGTGCGCTTTTATCGACGCGGCCACCATGTCGAGCAGTTTGAGGTCAGCAAATGGTTCGGGCTGCGGCGGCGCAAGGTTGAGATCGAGGTGTTCGACGACATCGTGCTTCTGGTAGCGATGAAAACTCAGGGCGAGATCGGTTCGCGGCGCCAATTGCGCATCTTGAAGCGCCGCAAGATTGTTCCCGGCTCGGTGCTGCTCAAATATTTTCGCAACATTGCGTGCGGTGATCTGTACGCTCTGTTCCCCAATGCGCGCGTCGTCATGAGCACGTTCGACAAAGCTTTCCTCGGCGTGCCGGCGATTGTTGGCGGCATTCCTATCCTTCTCAAGCTCTACGCCACGATTTCCGTTCTGTTCGTCGTGATCGGAATTTACATCGGTGGATCTCGGTCGGTGGCGGACGCCGACATGAAGACGGCGCTCGCCGCGCTGACGGGAATCGTGGCACTCGGTGGTCTCGCCATGCGCCAATGGCTGAAATATCAGCGCCAATCGCTGAAGTACCACATGGAGCTCTCCGACAATATTTACTTCCGTAACGTCAACAACAATGCAGGCATTTTTGATTATCTGATCGCCACCGCCGAGGACCAGGAGTGCAAGCAGGCGGTGCTCGCATATCATTTCATCCGCAAGGCGGGGCCGGCGCCAACCGCGGCTGAAGTTGCAGTCCATATCGAGACGTGGCTTGCGAAAAACTTCGGTGTCAAAATTGATTTCGAGATCGCCGAAGCGCTCGACACGCTCGATCGTTTCAGCCTTGTGAGGCACGAGGGCGACCGGCTCTTCGTCCCTCCGCTCGAGGCGGCAATCCCCCAATTGCACCAAGTTTGGAATGACTTTTTTTCAAGTGTGAGTGTGGACCGCGGCGCGAACTCTATGACGCGGATCGCTGCGGAACGGCAGCTAAGCCGAGGGGTTCTGCGTTCAACGCGCAGAACCCAACGCGCACCGGCTTCGACGAGTTGCTCAGCCGCTTACAGGGAGCGGCCTGATCGTGTATCTGCTAACCGGAGGATGGGGCTTCCCTCAACGCATTCTCTGTTCGTTGCTTGTGACCAACCTGCCATTCGGCAACGTCCGCGCGGATGCGCCGGATTCGAAGAACGCCAAGATGAGTCTTGCCTACTAACTGGAGCCGTCGAACGTTTCAGGCAAGAGCAACAAGGGCGGCGGGTCTTGGCTCTGATTTTTTGTGTCGAAAACCCGGTTTGATCGATGGCTACGGTTGAGAAGCGAAGCGCGGGCGACAATGGGCCACTTCGGAACGATGCCTCCCCCAAAGTTGAGGAAGGTACTTTGCTCGAGCATGTGACCAAGTCCGAGCAAGCAGATCCTCCTTCCAAACAAGTCACACCGGCGAGTCATCGGCCTGGATTGAAGCGAAGGTTGGTGTTCGGAGTGCTGGGAGTTTCGGTTCTGGCGGCTGCCTTGATATTTGGCATTCCTTGGATCCGCTTGACGCTCAACACCGTCTCGACCGATGACGCCTATGTGAACGGGCACGTCACGTTCGTCGCTGCTCGCGAAGGCGGGCAAATTTCCCAGGTGTTGGTCGATGATAACAACCGTGTTCACAAGGGAGATCTTCTTGCCCAGTTGGACAAGGAGCCGTTCCAGGATGCAGTCGCCGTTAAAAATGCGGCCCTTGATACCGCAAAGGCGGATCTGCGGGTAGCCACGGCCACGGTACACAGCATCGAAGCGCAGGCCAGGAGCCAGCACTTCAAATTGCAACACGCCATCGACGACGTCGATAACCAAATTGCCTTGCTCCATGACCGCGTTGCCGCGGTCGACAAGGCCAAGGCTGCGCTGGCGCTGGCACAGCAGGAATTCGATCGGACATCGCAGTTGCTCGCATCGTCGACGGCGAGCCGCGAGCAGTACGATCAACGGCAAGCAGCCTTGTTGGTTGCCCGCGCGGGAGTTACCCAAGCATTGGCCGATGCCTATCAGATACGCGCTTCTTTGGGCTTGCCGCCACAACCTGAAAATGGGGAAAATCTCGGTCAAGTGCCGCCCGATCTGGACCAGACTTTCTCGTCCGTCCGTGCAGCACAGGCAGACCTGCTTCAGTCTGCGGCTCAACTCGGGGTTTCCTTTTCGTACAACCTGAGACCGAGACAACTGTTCGAGCAATTCGAGAAGCTGGATCCCGAAGGCAATGTCGACCGCACGTTCGCTTTGCTGGCGTCGAATGCGCCGGCCGTCAAGCAGGCCGAGGCTAGAGTCGAAGCTGCCCAACGGGACCTCACTCAGGCCGAGCTGAACCTTCGCTACTGCGACGTTGTCGCCGAGATCGATGGGGTTGTAACGCGCCGGAATGTGAATCCCGGCAATAACGTGCAGGCCGGCCAGAACCTGATGGCAATCCGCTCACTGCGCGATATCTGGGTTGATGCCAATTTCAAGGAGACGCAACTGCGCGATTTGCGCATCGGCCAGCCTGTCGATCTGTATGTCGACATGTACGGAGACCGACACGTCTTTAAGGGCCGGATCTCCGGATTTGAGATGGGGACCGGATCGACTCTGGCGTTGCTGCCACCCGAGAACGCCACCGGCAACTTCGTCAAAGTGGTCCAACGGCTACCCGTTCGCATCGACCTCGAGGGATACGACCCCAACAAAAGCCCGCTATTCATCGGTACTTCGGTCGTTCCCTATGTCTACATCAACAAGCCGCCGACCGGGCCCAATGCCGGCAAGTTTCTACAAGGCTACGTGCCTCAACCGCAAACCCCTGGTTCATTCCACCAGAGCGCGATCGGTGCTGCCAAATGACAGAGGCGGTTCTTTCCCCTCCAAGGGCCTCCGCGGCGGGGAATCCATGGCTGGTGGCCTGCGTTGTCGTGGTGCCGACGTTCATGGAGGTGCTCGATACCACCATCGCGCTGGTGGCGCTGCGCTATATCGCCGGCGGCCTGTCGGCAACGGTCGATGACGGCGAATGGGTGATCACCAGCTACCTTGCCGCCAATGCGATCATTCTGCCGATCACCGGCTGGCTGAGCGCGCATCTGGGTCGCCGCAACTACTTCCTGCTGTCAATTGCGATTTTTACTCTCAGTTCCGGATTGTGCGGAATGGCCACCAGTCTTGGTCAGCTGATCCTGTTCCGCATCATCCAGGGCCTCGCCGGCGGCGGGCTGCAGCCAAGCAGTCAGGCTGTGCTGCTGGACGCCTTCCCGCGGGAAAAGCAGGGCGTGGCCATGACGCTGTTCGGCTTGGCGGCCCTGCTTGCGCCGGTCATCGGACCGACTCTCGGTGGCTGGCTGACCGACGAGTACCAGTGGCGGTGGGTCTTTCTGATCAATGTGCCGATCGGTCTTCTGGCATTTGCCGGATGTTACTTCCTTCTGCGCGACCCCGATTATCTTACCAAAGAGCGCATGGAGCTGAGGAAGCGGCCGTTCCATTTTGACTCGATCGGTTTGGCGCTGCTCGTGATCGTCATGGTCTGCTGGGAAGTGACGCTCAGCAAGGGTCAGGAATGGGACTGGCTGAGCGATCCATTCTGGCGTGTGCAGACGTTGGCCATTCTCTTTGTGACGGGTCTGGTCGGCTTGATCTTCTGGGAGTTGCGTACCCCCAACCCGGTAGTCAATTTTCGACCGCTGCGCGAACGTAACTTTAGCGCGTGCTGTATTATCATCTTTTGCGCCTACGCCGTGCTCTACGGCGCCAGCACGTCTTTGCCCGCCTTGCTTCAATCGTTATTTGGTTACAACGCCCTGGACGCGGGACTGGTGCTGTCGCCTGCCGGCTTCTTTGCACTCCTCGCCATGCCGATCGTCGGCTTCGCGCTTGGCCGAAAGATGGATGCCCGATGGTTGATCGGCTTGGGATTGCTGCTGATGGCCGTCAGCAACTATTGGATGTCGCAGATGAATCTTTTTATCAGCCCGGGGCAAGTTGTCTGGCCGCGGGTCCTGATGGTCCTCGGACTGTCGGTATGCTTCGCACCCGCAAATGTGGCCGCCTATCTCTATACGCCGATCGCGTTGCGTGGCGCGGCCGTGGGTCTGTTGAGCCTTCTGCGCAACGAGGGAGGCAGTGTCGGAACGTCATTGGCTCAGACCCTCCACGAGAGGCGGGACCAATTCCATGCATTGCGGCTCGGCGAGACCCTCGATCCCTTTAATCCGGCCGTACATTCTTTCATTGAACAGGCTCAGGCGCGTTTCCTCCTGCAGACCGGCGATCCGGCAACGGCGCAGCAGCTGGCCTGGCAGGCGCTGGAGAACTTGCGCCAACAACAGTCATCAGCGCTGGCATATTTCGACTGTTTCTGGCTGTTCGCCATTGCGATGCTTGCGGTGACGTTTGTCGTTTTCTTGATGAGGCGTTCGGTGGCAGAGAAAGGTGCTCACATTGATGCCGAGTGAACAGATATGCGTGTTCTCCGCGAGTAGCCGAATGTTGGCTCGCGGTTGACTACTCCAAGCCGACAGCGATGACCGGTCGTTCGGTACTGGTTTAGTAATCGCCTTGAATTTGGAGGTTCACGTTGAACGAGAGACCTTCCGCCCGACGCCGTACCCATCTGGAAGTGGCGCCGAAGACCAGGAGCGAGCGGCCAGAGTCCAAGGACTTGCCGGTGCGCATACCGGGCCGATCTCGCCCGCTGAGCAAGACGCACAGACAATCGAAACGGTCGGCGTTCGATCGCGTTGTTCTACTCCTGCAAGGTGGCGGGGCGCTTGGGGCTTATCAGGCTGGGGTCTATGAGGCGCTCGCGGAGGCAAACCTGCATCCCGATTGGGTCGCCGGCATCTCGATCGGGGCGATCAACGCCGCGATTATCGCCGGCAACCCACCAAACCAGCGCGTCGAAAAGCTAAGGCAGTTCTGGGAAGGCATCACCAGCTCATGGTTCGATGCTGGTGCCGGCAAACTCGGCTCACTGCTGGGCCGCGGAGATTCCACGCGCAGTTCGATTAATCAAATGAGCGCCGTCGCGGCTCTCATGAATGGCGCGCGCGGGTTCTTCCGACCGCGGATCCCGAACCCATGGTTTCATCCCCCCGGCACGGTCGAGGCAACAAGCTACTACGATACGGCACACCTCAGGGCGACGCTCGATTCGCTTATCGATTTCGACCGGGTGAACGCCGAGCACAGCAAGACCCGCCTCAGTCTCGGTGCCGTCAACGTGCGGAGCGGAAACCTGGTCTATTTCGACTCGCCGAGCCAAGTTATTGAGCCGGAGCATGTCATGGCGAGTGGCGCGTTGCCGCCCGGCTTTCCGGCAATCGAGATCGAAGGCGAGTACTACTGGGACGGCGGGCTCGTGTCGAATACGCCCCTTGTTTGGATCGCAATGACGCAGCAGCGCCCGCCGGATTCGCTCGTTTTTCAGGTCGATCTCTGGAGCGCGCGAGGTGAGTTTCCGCGCAACCTTGCCGAAGTAGCGACCCGCCAAAAGGAAATCCAGTACTCCAGCCGAACCCGCGCCTTTACCGATTACTTTAAGCAAATGGCAAAGCTGCGAAACATGCTCGCGGTGCTCCTTGAGGATCTGCCTGAGGACATGAGGCGGCGCGAAGAAGTGAGATACCTAAGCTCGGCCGCAGACCGGCACGCCGCCAACATCGTGCAGCTGATCTATCGGCCAAGAGGCTACGAAGGCGATTCCAAGGACTATGAGTTCTCGCGCCGCTCGATGCAGGAGCACTGGCGGGCCGGCTATTGCGACGCTGTGCATGCGCTCCGCCATCCCGAAATTTTCGACCGATCGAGCGACCGTTACGAAACGCTCGTTACCTTCGACTTCAGCCGTGATCGCGGCGATTGAGGTTGACGCCCTCAACAGGCGGCCCGCCGCCCTTCGTGCGGACGTTGCCGGCAACAGCAGACGACGGGTTCGAATGAGCCCACCGGTCATGAGTGCACTCTTTTCGATCACTTCATTTCTCATTGTCCGGCGACGACTGATCATCTAACGTCAGGATCAGGCTTAGCCGTGTGACCCGACTTTACATGCCGGGGACCGCAGTCCGTCACAAAGAAAAAACTCTGCCACCGCCTGGCGCAACCGATGATGCCTGTCTCTTGCGCCGGCGCAGGACCGAACCTGATTGCGCACCGATGGGTGTGCCTTGAATTGGCAAATACCAGAGGGAGAAGGACATGCGCTTCGCGGTATTTGGCATCCTTGCGCGAGCCACTGCAGTCGCCGGCCTCTTTGGTGTGTCTGTGGCGGTGACGCTCAGGCCGGCACGGGCCGAAGATAAGACCTACGTGATGAAGATTGCGCTGGCGACCCTGGAAGACGCTTTGCACCAATATGGCAAGAACTATGCTGCTGCGGTGGAGAAGGATTCGGGTGGCCGTATCAAGGCCGAGATCTATCCCGGAAGCCAATTGGGCTCGATCCAGCGGCAGGCCGAAGGTGTCCAATTTGGCGCGATTCAATGCCAGATCGTTCCACCCGAATTTCTCGTCGGTATCGATGAACGCTTCGAAATTTTGGCGGCCCCTGGCCTCGTGAGGTCCATGGAGGAAGGGCAACGCGTTGCCGCCGATCCAGCGGTGCAAAAGTTGATGCTGGGCCTCGGTGCCGGCAAGGGGTTGCATGGCGTTGGGCTGTTCATGGCAACACCATCTTCCCTCATTGCCAGAACTCCGATCCGTCATCTCGACGACTTCAAGGGGAAGAAGATCCGGATTTTTGCCTCGCAATTCCAAAGCGTGGCGATGGAGCGGCTTGGGGCGACGCCGAAGCCTATGACCCTAGGTGAGGTGCTGCCATCACTCCAGGACAATGCTCTCGACGGCGCCGTCTCCAGCACAGCCGTCTTCACCACAATGCATTACCGCGACGCGGCGAAATACGTGACCGAAATCGGCCAGCCCGCAATCTTCGGCATCGTTGAGGTCAGCCAGAAGTGGTACGACTCATTGCCCGCGGATCTTCAACGGATCGTTGACAAGGATGCCGCCTCGGAGTCGGTGGCGATCAATCCGCAGGCAATCGACATCTTCGAGAAAGCGCGCAAAACCTGGGTGGACAGCGGAGGCGAACTCATCAGCCTGCCGCGCGATGAGCAGTCGGCGATGATGGAAACGCTCGCGAGCGTGGGCGCAGACGTGTCCAAGGCGAAGCCGCCGATCAGCGAAGCCTATCAGGTAGCAACCGACGCGGTGAAGCGAGCCCGACAAGCTCCGGGCCAATGATCTGGGCGATCGAACAAGCGCATCGACGTGATCACTGAAGCACGCGTTGTCCGGGGAGTCGCACCTGTGCCGGCTTTAGGCTCCGCTACGTTTCGAATGCGGCGTGCCGATGTACGGGAACTCCTTCAGAATGTCGGTGTGGGGCTTGAGGCCTGTCGGCGGACACTGATTTTTCGTCAGGAAGGCGAGGCGGTAATTGATCACGTCGTCAGTGAAGACGCGGCCGTTGGGATACTTCGCGGGCTTCGACGGATCGAAACTCAGCACGTCGGGAAGCGTGCGCTCCTTGTCGATCGCGGCAATCGCTTCCTCGCGCGTGTAATTGCCGGTATGCCCCATCAGATGCACGAACTGGTCGAGCCATCGCTTGCGGTCGTTGACGGGCTCGCTGGCGTTGTATTCCTCCTTGGTATCATCGGTGTTGAAGAAGCTGCTAACGCTCGGATGGCCCGCGCGATCGACGTGAACCAACTTGCCGTCGCGTCTCACGCTGCACCGCCCCCAGATGTGGATCTCGGGCTTGGGATTGAGTTCACTCGTCGGCAGCTCGATCACAGTCGAAAACACGTTCGCTTCCGTATTCGAATCCACGCCGGTCCATGGAGACTTGCCGCCGAGATGAGGCTCGGTGAAGTTTCGTTTGCCGCTGGTATCGAACAGGTTCTTGATTCCGTCGAAGTCGAAAAAGAACGCGTCGCTGCGGCTGCCGGCGAAAAAGTACACGGGAACCCGACTTGATGATGTTCGGCTTGGCGCCGAAGGAGACCTCGCCGTCGGCGATGATCTTCGTCCCTACTGCTTCGGCCGAGCGCGACTCCGAGCCCTTCGCCATGAATACGTTAACGGTCTGCCTGCCGTTCTGCGGCTTCGAGAACACATAGCTGAACGCGATGTCCGTCAGGTAATCGCCGTCGTTATCGATGTTGAGGCGATAGATCGCGTCGGGATGAAGCGCGTCCGCATTGGGATTTGCATTGAGGATGATCACGGTTCTGTTCTTGTCGGCGGGCGACTGGAATGCGTACAGGTCGCAGAGGTCGAGTCGTTGATCGCCCAGCGGCGGGCCGAGACTGAGTCCAGTGAAATGGTTTGACAAAGGCCTCTCCTGTTAGCCGAGCAGATTTCCATCGGGGGCTGGTCACCGCGCGCCGGCCGTACAAAAGCACTCATCGTTGATTGCGGTAGCCCCCATGTCTTGATGATATGCCGGTCTTGAATGATATGCCGGACGCTACACACGTGTAGAATATCCGTTCCGGTGTTTAATGAAGCATCACAAAGACGCGACGAAGATACTCGCGCATTGCGTCAAAAATAATTCAACTCCGGTGACCAGCGCCCCATCGTCATGGGCTTGCGAGAGTACGGTTGCGAAAAGCTTGACTTAGCTTCAGCGCGAGGTCGCCTTCGAGTCAAAAAGTGGGCATTCGCCCCGCGGACGCGCCAATTCCGCTCTTCGTCAGCGATGGATAACCGCTACAGCGAGCGACTTCCATTCGGCGGCACAAAGGGCACTCGTCTTATTCAATGCCGCTATTTGAAGGTGATCAAATCTGTGCGGCTGAGGGTTGAGGCTCCAGCCTTCAAAGGCTCGTTCGTAGCATTCGAACTGCTCTGATGTAGAATTTGGAACTGCCCTATGGCAATTTCGTAGTCCGTGGCGTCCAAAGTCGTATCTATCGGAACAACGACGGTGTAACCTCGCAGTGTTGCTCCGACAGATGTATAGGTCACCGAGCCGCTTACCTTCCAGCCAGTCAGAATGAGTGTTGTAATCCCCTTGGCCTTTAGCGCCTTGTCCAGATCGGTATTGTAGAACCTGTCCTGAGCTTGACTTTCGATCTTGATGTCGCCGGGCGCAGGAGAAACCTCCGGCAGCCACTTTGACATGGTTGGCGCCCGAGTCCCATACGCAACGATGACACCAGCCTTCCGCGATTGCGCCAGGAGTGAAGAGATAGCTGGCACCATTTGCTCCTTGCATTTTGGTTGCCGCGCGCAAATGGGATCGACGATGTCGAATATGAGCAATGCCGTTGTTGCGGGGTTAAGGACCACCGGGACTGGGGCCGGTGGTGATGGCATTTGGAGTGTCAGCAGAGGATTGCTCATGGGGGAACCGCTCGATTGCGACAGAGCCGCCCCGTTGCCTATCGCTAGCACGAGGCTGCCTGTCAGGATGATGACACGAATGGTGATATCACTCAGCGCTGTCTTACGAACCTGTAATTTCAATGCCGCGACCATCCCGTCATCATAGTCGCCTGAACACGACCTGTCCCGGTTCGAATGTTTCAGGTTAGAAGAGATCTGAATGCCATCAGCCCCACGACGCATGTCCACGAAAAAGATCGGCTTCCTGTCATTTGGCCATTGGTCTCCTTCGCCCCAGTCGCAGACGCGAACGGCTTCCGACGCCCTCCTGCAATCGATCGACTTGGCCGTCGCTGCCGAGGAGCTCGGCGCGGACGGGGCGTACTTCCGTGTGCACCACTTCGCCCGCCAGCTCGGCTCCCCCTTTCCGCTGCTGGCTGCTGCCGGCGCGAAGACCAAGCGGATCGAAATCGGCACGGCGGTTATCGATATGCGGTATGAGAACCCTCTGTATATGGCGGAGGACGCTGGTGCGGCCGACATCATCGCCGGCGGGCGCCTGCAACTGGGCATCAGCCGCGGTTCACCCGAGCAGGTGATCGACGGATGGCGCTACTTCGGCTACGTCCCGACCGAGGGGATGAGCGATGCCGACTTGGCCCGACGCCACACGGAGGTATTGCTCGAGGTGCTGCGTGGCGAGGGCTTCGCCCGCCCCAGCCCGCGACCGATGTTCCCGAACCCACCCGGTCTTCTGCGCCTCGAGCCGTACTCGGAGGGCATGCGCGATCGGATCTGGTGGGGCGCCGGTTCGAATGCCACCGCAGGCTGGGCGGCCAAGCTTGGGATGAACCTGCAGAGTTCAACGCTTAAACACGACGAGAGCGGACGTCCGTTCCACGTGCAGCAGGCAGAGCAGATCCGGATATTCCGCGAGGCGTGGAAAGCGGCCGGGCACGCGCGCGAGCCGCGGGTGTCGGTCAGCCGCAGCATCTTTGCACTGGTCGACGACCGCGACCGTGCCTATTTCGGGCGCGAGAACGATAACGATGACACGATCGGCTTTCTCGGCGACAACACACGAGCCATTTTTGGCCGCAGCTACGCCGCCGAACCGGACGTCCTCGTCGAGCAACTCGCGAACGACGAAGCCATAGCGGAGGCTGACACAGTGCTGTTGACCGTCCCTAATCAGCTTGGTGTCGACTACAACGCCCACGTCATCGAGGCCATCCTTAAATATGTTGCGCCTGGTCTTGGCTGGCGCTGACACTTGCCGGCCTGTGACCTTCACGGGGAGAGTAGAGTCACAACTGCGCCGGAGCAGTTGCGCTGAGCTATGGCGCAACCTTCCGCCCACCGACGTCTCCTTTGGGTCGTCAACGTATTCGCCGTGCGACCGCGCTACCTCCGCTCTTACCTCAACTCCGGACATCGGAAAAGGGGTGATCGATGCCGCATTACTGCCAATCGCGACCAAAAAAGTGCATTGCGGCAAAAAATCTATTCGATCAACTCGTCGGCCCGAAATGCAAACACCTGGTCGAGACCGGAGCGGGGCCTTCCAGCAACCCTCGACATTCGCCCAAGTGCCGTGGATTACTTCGGCACCTGCAATGGCGTACCGCCCGGTGTTGTGCCATTCGTGCCCGGTGGCGCCCCTATGCCACCGGCTGGAACTGATCCGGCGATTTGAACGCGCATGACCGAAACGGGCGGCGTCAGTCCGGCGAACACATTGGCTGCATTGTTGTTGCCGATGACGGACACATCGAGGATGCAGGCGTCGAGGAGCGTCGGGTCCTTAACGCCAGCGGCTGTGCAAACGCCAAGCGCAGAGTTGTATTGGCTTTGAGTCAGGTTGTTAGCGTAGATCGGTGCACTCGGTTTGCCGCTCTCGATTTTCCGCCCTTTGCAGAGCAGCGACGCGTTCGGCTTGACCCGCCAGCTGTCGGCGTAGCGGCCGTAAAGATCCGTGTATGAACCGGTTGCGTCAGCGTGGCGCCGCCCTGTATCGCAATATCGTCGCTCGTTGGTCCATTGGCGTTGCCGAGAAGGCCCACCACCGTCCCACTCGGTGCGTGGCCCACAGACACGTCGATATATTCATTGTTGTTGACGTCGCACGCACGACGTCGCCACCCGGCCGCGCGATGAAGTAAGTATCGCCCCTGCGAAGCAGAATGACGTCCCCAGGCAGCAACACCGACTTGCCTTTGTCCAGACGAACGCGCTTGCCATCGATTTCCAGCCGAAACGGATCAAGGCAGATTGCGACCTGAGACTTGCCCATCTTTACCCCGACGGCCTTGTTGATCGCCGCATTGGGCCAATTTGGTGCGCCGGACATCTGCTGCGTCTGCACGACAAAGTCCGAAGCGGCTGCGCCAGCAGAAATTCGCCCTCGGCCTGAAAATCGTAAAACAATCCGTCGAACGTCATCAGGTGGGTGTCGCCAAGAGAGAACGCGCAGTCAGGGGCCACTACGGAAGAAACATTGCTTTCCGTGAACGCAATCGATGGCGGGGCGCCTTGCAATCGTCGGACGCTCAACTACGTTCAGGTTGTTCGTCTCTCGTGTAAATCCAATGTAATGATGACAAATCGGCAAAACGTTGCCGACTTGTCTGTCTTGTATTTGAGTCCTGACGACCAACGTCGTACCGGGATTAAATTGCGCCTGAGAAGCCTTGTCCTGACCGAAGACGTTAAACTCTGCCTCCGTCCAGACGTGGTTCGTCCCAGTCAACGCCAATAAATCGCCACCCATAACTGAAACCATCGTTCCACCTGTCCCGAATATTTCGGTGACGGTGTTTTGAGTAGGGTCGGTGGAGTTGATTTGTAAACTTCCCGCAAGGGCCATGTCTCGAAGTGACGTGATCGGCTGATGCGGTTTAACCAATGTACCTCCAATTATAACGGCACAGTGGGTCCGAGTCCCATCAGCAACCTGATTCCATCCGTTCGGGCACATTGTTGTTTGAGCCGTTGATTTAGGCCAATCCCTGAGCCAGTATTCGATGTAGACACAATCTGTTAGTTGATTTCCATTGTCCGGGTCCGTACATCCGAATGACCCAAATACAAATTGCTGCCAACCGCAGTTACTGCCCACAACGCACATCGGAGAAACATCGAAAAAATTGGTGTTGAGTTGCAGGGAGAATTTATCGGCTCCGCTTATTAAATCTGTCTCGCTGGTCACGCCAGTGACACTGTCAAAAGACCCGATTGCCGCAGACAGGTCGCCGATGCTGCTTGCAACGGAGGTGTTGTTATTTCCCAGCGTGTTCCCTTGTGCCGGGAAGTGAGAGCCGGCCGTCACCGGAGCGCACTGCACTTCAGTCCATTCCATTTTCGGATAGGCAGCCGTGAAACAGCCTTTGTGCGGGGGGGCCGTGCGCGACATCGTCTTGCGCCATTCCTCTTCGGTCTGCGGCGTCGAAGTTATTTTCTTCTGCTCTTCGGCAACTGGATACGGCTTGAAAGCCGGTGTTGCAGTCTGTGCGGACGCTGAGACTGAGAACGCGTGGCCGGCGAGCAAGACGCCGGCCAAGAGGCCGACGCATCCGCCGGCGCGCTGGCGCGCCGATCTTGCGAGATCCGTCGCTTGTACCTGAAAGCAAAGTTTTTGCATGGTCGCCCTCGAAACTCATACTCGAGACAGCACAGCTCACGGCCGGGTCGGTGGGACGATCAGCCGGCCGCGAAGAATGCGATCGTCTTTCGTGACCTCGTAGGCGTCGACCGAGACGACGGCATAGGAGCGATCCGGCCCCAACGTCGCCAGCCGCTCGGCCGGAAACACGATATCGACATTCGCCGCACCCGTGAGCTTCACGACCCGCTCCTCGCTGAGGCTGGCCGTATTCGTCTTGGCGCCGCGAAGCTCGACGATGACGTGGTATTCGCCGGGCTCGCCCTTGAGCTCGATCGGGACGATCAGCGGCACCAGCCGGTCCGAAGGAACGGGCGTCACCGGCTTGAGACTGATCTGCACTTTGGGTTCACTGACGACGACGGCCAGGCCGCCATCCCGCTCGAAATCCGTCCCGGCGGCCGATCTGCCCCGCGCACGGATGGCGATCTGGAGAAGTCCGGCGCTCTGGGGCGTTATGACGCCGCTGAAGACGCCGTCACCCGCTCTCGCGTCGACGCCTTGCCGGCCATCGTCGACGAGCGCCTGTTCGCCAATCCGCTCTGCGACCGAGTTTCCGTCGGCGGGTGCGCGCATGACAATCGCCTGAACCTCGGCGTTGGCGGCAGGCTTCTCGCCATCGAGCAGGATCGCGTTCAGGGCAAATGGCTCGCGGCGCAGGACCCGCGTCGAATGCACCCACAGACCCATGCGCAGATCGGAGTCCATGATGACGGTGGCGACGAATGGGATCGCCGCGCCGCTGCCGTTCTTCCGCGCCAAATTCAGCGTGTAGGATCCGCTCTGCGGCGTTGCGACCGTGATGAGCGTGTTGAAGCCTGAGCCAAACCCGGGCAATTCCAAAGGGGCTGGGCCATCGCGACCCGCAAAACTCTGCCAGGACATGCCATCGCGCTGAGCCTTTTCGGCGTCGATGGTCGAGCCGTCGGGGAATCCGATGCTGACCGACACGTCCTCGGTGGTCGCCACCACGATCGTCGCCGCCCGGGCCTTGTCGATCGTAAGCGCTCGCGTTGTCGCGCGCTGCGAGGCCTCGATCGTGCCGCTGGCGAAATTGAAGGCGTTGAGCGACACCGTCGGCGGTGCGGCGGCCTCCTGAGCGAGCGCGCTTTGCGACAAACTCAGCGCCGCGGCGGCACAGAGCGATGCAATGCCGCGCGTCATCGCAGGCCCCCGCGCGTTTTGTCGCTCGTCACAAGCAGCGGGATGATCACCGCGCCAACCTTGGGGCCGGCGACAGACGCGTGGTCGACGTTGCTCGTGCCTGCAAACGCGGGGAGTGGAGAAAAGGACGGGGAAAAGAGCGCACTTGACGTTGTGACAAGAAGATCATTGGGCGAGGGGATGCCCGGCACCGGCGTCGGAACCGTTATCACAAGAAAACCCGGCGGCACCGGAATGGGGATGAATACTGGCGTCACCACGACGGTGCGGGTGGTGAACATGAACTGGTAAACGGAAGTCACCGCAATGTCCGTTGCCGGCGGATTGATGGCGAACATCCCGGCAAGAGTCGGCTGCTCGATCCGCTCGGCGATGTATTCGTCCGGGAGCGGCCGGCTCTAAATCAAGCCGTTGAAGTTGCGGTCGGGGTCGCCGCCGACGCTGCGATAGTCAACTCCGGTCGGCAGCGGCGACGCAAGCTCGACAGCCGGGGCCGCGAACGTCGTGAGGTCGAGAACGGCGGGATTGACGCCGCTGAAACCGAGTGCACCCAGTGCCGAGGCCGGCAGGGCTGTGAGGGCGGACACCTGCAGCGCCAACTGCAGGTCGGCGGCGGCCGTCCCCTGGTGCGGCGTCGACAGCGTCGTGAACGAGATCACGCTGAACGGCGCGACGGCGCGCGCCTTGTCGATCGCGGCGTTCGCCGAAAGCCATTCGCGCGCGTCCAGCCCGCCTTTGTCGTGCGCGACGATGTGCACATTGCTCGCACCGAAGCTGCGGACAATGCCGGGAATGAGCGCTTTCAGGGTCGCCGCGTTTACTGCAACGCTCGCCGTTCCCGGAAGGTTGATGCTGGTGTCGGTCGGAATGCCAGCTGCCTGAAAGGACCCGGGCGTCGGTACCAGTAGCGGCCCTATGGGCGGTCCTAACAAAGTCATGCCACCCGCAATGGCCTGTCGCGCAAAGAAGGCGCCGTTGCTGTTCATTCCATGTATGAAAATGACGGGCGACATCGCCTTGATGCGCAAGCGGGCCCACGCCACGGAGATGCACGCGCCGGAGCCCCCGACATCGGGCGTAATCGCGACGATGTTGGTGGCTGGGGTCGGCGCCGATCCTATGGGTGCGACCCCAGGGAAGAATATGGTCGTCGGCGGGACGGCGATCGTCGCCAGCCCCCACTGGGCGTTGCCCGGCCCGTTGCCCGGCACGGTGATCGTGCCGATGGTTTTGCTGTTGAGGATCACGCGGTGCGAACCCGGCGGTCCGAGGCCCAGAGCCATGATCTCCAGTACGGCCGGTCCCATTGCCCCGGAACCAACCGCAGCCGCGATCGTGGGCTGAAACAAGAACGGCGCTCCCGGATTATTCGAGCCGAAGGCTCGGGTGACGGGAATCGTTTGCAGCAGAAGCTGACCGGCGCCGTCGCATGATTGCGGCGTGCCCGTCGTGCACACGGGTGCGGCGCCAGCCGCTGGCGGAATAGCGGAGCAGAACAGGACGTCAGTCGCGGTCCCGATCGGCGGAGCCGTCGGCAAGGGCAAAGCCAAATCGCCGATGCCGTGCAGGATAATGTTGAGGTTCCAAAACGGGTTGGTGGAGAGCTTGAGCTCGGCCGTTCTGTCACCGGTGCCATGGGGTATGAACCGGATTTTGAAGGTGCATCCTGGCCCGGAGCCAGCGTGCACGGTACACGGCAGAGCCGAAGACGCACCCGGCACGAACGAGAAATCACTCAGGTTCGGGAATCCGTCGGCGATCATCTGAGACGTAATCACAAGATCGGCCGACCCGATGTTCGCGATGTCGACCGATCCGTCGACGCCGAGAACCGGATCGCCGACGTAAGCGTGGCCGAACTGGATCGATGACGGATTCACTGTGATTAGCGGTTGCGCAATCTCGCCGCTCAGCTTCACCTGCTTCTGACCGTTCGGGTCGGTGCTGTCGATGACCAGGGTCGCCGTCCGCACGACGGGGCCGGGGCCATTGGGCGTGAATTCGACCGATACGATGCAAGACGGGTAATTGAGACCGGACAGCGGCGTCGCCAACTGCACGACGGTGCAATTGTTCGCTGGCGCGAGGGTGAACTGTCCCGGCGGCTGTATGTTCAGCCCGGTGATGTCGAGATTTTGCGCACCGACATCGAAGAGCTCCACCGTCAGCGGTGCGCTCGGGGGGCTATTGTTGGCCTGGGGATTGAAATCCAACTCGTCTGTCGACGTTACCAGTTTCGGCGCAGGCGCGAGGGCGGTGCCGGTCAATTGCACGTAAGGCTGCGGCGCGAGCTCGTTGCTCTCAATCCAGAGCGCGGCAGACTGGGCTCCGACGACGGTCGGTCGGAAACTGACAGACTTTGTCGTCGTCTCCTGCGGCGGAAGCAGCGGAATCTCGAACGGGTTGATCAAAAACTGGTGCGAAGAAAGTCCCGCAAGCTTGAACCTTATGTGGGTGAGGGGGACGTCGCCGGTGTTGGTGATGGTGACTATAGCCGACGCAGAGGCAAATCCAACCATGAGCGGGTTGAATGCGATCGCGGTGGGGCTTGCGCCGAGAGATGGTCCCGCTTGCGCTTGGGGGACCGGCAGAAACAGCGCCAGGAACAATGTGACGACAGCCGCGACCAATCCCCGCGAGAACAGGCCCGTATTCTTGCGAGACAATACGTTGGCGGCCGCGAACAGGATTCTGCCGGTCGACATTGAATGCCCCCGGCCCGCGTCATGCATCCTGAGTCAAGAGACGCAGGCGTTGCTTGCTTCCTTCAATCAGCGACAGCGAAGAACACTATAATCTAGGTTCGATTGTCCGAGCCTGACACGAAGCTTTCTTGAATTCGCTAACGCGCGAGAAGCAGTGCGATGAAATTTTGCTTCAAATAAGGAAGGTCAGTCAGGCTGTCTCATTTTTTGCCGCAGCTACGCCGCCGAACCGGACGTCCTCGTCGAGCAGCTCGCGAACGACGAAGCCATTGCGGAGGCTGACACAGTGCTGTTGACCGTCCCTAATCAGCTTGGTGTCGACTACAACGCCCACGTTATCGAGGCCATCCTTAAACATGTTGCGCCTGGTCTTGGCTGGCGCTGACGCTTGCCGGCCCGTGACCCTTCACGGTGGGCCACTTCCGCTCTTACCAAGCTACGGACATCCTACGCTACCGCGCCAAGAAAGGGAGCCTCCGTCGAAGCTTTCGCGCGGAGGCTTCGTGTTCTTGTCGCGGGTCAGTGGCTCAGCGTTTCGTGGAGATAATCGGCCATCGCCACCCAGGCGCGCTTCGCTGACCGCTCGTTATAGGCGGACGCCTTCGTGTTGTCGTTGCCAGCCGACGGTATCGTAAAGGAATGTCGCGTCTGGCTATAAGTCACGTAGGTCATATCTACGCCCGCCGCCTTCATTTCCTCCTTGAAGTCCTCAATCTGCTTGGGAGATGTGACGGGGTCGTCGGCGCCGTGCAAAATCAGCACGCTGCCCTTGATGTTCTTCGCATCGGCGGGCGTCGGATTCGCGAGCGTGCCGTGCAGAGACACGATGCCTTTCACGTCGGCGCCCTGACGACCTAGTTCGAGCGCTGCGGCGCCGCCGAAGCAATATCCGATGGTCGCGACCATCGAGGCGTTGACATCCTCTTCCTCGTTCAACCTGTCGAGGCCTGCTTTGGCGCGTTGCCGCAACATGGTGCGTTCGCCCATATATTTCGCCATCTCGGCGCCAGCTTCCTTGCCCGCGGTCGGGTGAATGCCCTTGCCATAGATGTCGGCGACCATCGCAACGTATCCCAACTTGGCCAGTTTGCGCGCGACATCGCGTTCGAATTCGGAGGGGCCGGTATAAGTGGGAAAAACCAGCACACCAGGGCGCTTGCCTTTCACCGCGTCGTCCCAAGCAATGTAGCCTTCAAGCGTTGTGCTGCCCTGCTTGTAGTCGAATGTCTTGGTGCGAACCTCGGCGTCGGCGCCGGTCGAAACGCCGATGGCGATCAGGCCGGCGGCAATTGCAGCGATGATCCGGACTGTCATGGTGAGCCTCCCTCGAGAACTATTGTTGTAAGCGATTGTTAAGCAGCATGATTTCGCCCGTTGGGCAATAGTGACCGTCCGGCCGCGTTCCACACCCGCTGGAAAGCGAAAAAGTGCGCGGCGGCAAAGCAACACTTATTCGATCACCTCGTCGGCGGTGGCGAGCAGAGTTGGCGGCACCGTGATGCCTAGCGCCTTCGCGGTCTTGAGATTGAGGACGAGCTCAAACTTTGTCGGCTGCATGATCGGCAAGTCGGTTGGCTGAGCCCCCTTCAGAATCCGATCGGTATAGACTCCGACTTGCCGAAACGAGTCCACAAGGCTGGCGCCATAGCTCATCAGTGCGCCAGCTGCGACCTGATTGCGATCGAAATGGCCTACCGGGATGCGATATCGGGCCGCCAGAGTGGGCAGCAAGCTGCCGTCGAGGAACGGATCGGTTGCGAGTAAAACTGCGCTCCGCTTTTGCGGCAAGCTCTCGAAGATGGCGAGGAGTTCACTCTCGGTACTCGCTTTCATCACGTCGAGGTTAAGGCTCAGTGATTTGGCCGCGTCTTGTACCTCTTGCTGCTGATGGTCGGCGGCCGGATTTGTTGGGTTGATGAGGAAGGAAATTGCCGGTGCGCTAGGCACCAATTCGTGCAGGAGTTCCAGCCGCCGCGGCTCCACTGTGGTGCCCAATCGGGTGACGCCTGTGATATTGCCGGTCGGCCGGCTAATGCTGGAGACGAGACCATCCCTGACGGGATCGCTGCCGGTCTGGAATACGATAGGGATTGTCGTAGTCGCTGCTTTGGCAGCGAGCCCGGGCGCCGAGCCGGCGACGGCATCGATGACGCTGACACGCCGGGAAATCAAATCCGCAACCATCGTCGGCAATTGATCGTAGTGGCCCGATGCCCACCGATATTCGATTGTGACGTTGCGGCCGTCAACAAAACCCGTTTCAGCAAGGCCCAGGAGATATCCGTGCGTCATCGGCGCCTGCCGGTCCGGCGCCCCACTGTTGAGATAGCCGATCACCGGCATTGCCTGTTGCTGCGCGCGCGCTGCGAGCGGCCATGTAGCCGCCGCACCGCCTGTAAGCGCAAGGAATTCCCGTCGCCTCATGGATAGCCCTCAGGCCGAGGCTCCAGCCTACCGCATTGTAGCGTGACGGTCACATTGTGCATCACGGCATTTTTCAGCCGTCGGTGCGGATGCTCGACTTCCGAAATGGGTCAATTAGCGGTGCGACCGCGCCACTTCCGTTCTCACCCCAGCGACAGACATAGCCACGCGGATCATCGATGTCGCTGAGTACCAAAAGGAGAACTCATGCACCTTAGCCAAAATGCTTCTTTACTCGATCACCTCGTTGGCGGCGGCGAGCAGTCCTTGCGGCACGCTCAGACCCAGCTCTTTGGCAGTCTTGAGATTGATGATCAGCTCGAATTTGGTGGGCGCCTGTACTGGCAGATCGGCGGGCTTCTCGCCTCTCAATATACGATCAACGTAGCCCGCCGCACGCCTGTATAACTCGACCCGATCAGCCCCATAAGAAATCAACCCGCCGGCGGCAGCAAAGAAGCGCTCGTAATATACGGCGGGCAGCTTGTGCCGCGCAGCCAGTTTGATGATGAGTTCGTGATGTAAAATCGACAGCCCACTGCCGGTCAGAACAATGCCGCCGTTTGGAGTGCGCGCGAATTCCGCGACGGCGCTCTCGATCCCGTCGGCGTCGCGCATATTGACTGGGCTGATCTCAACTCCGAGTGCCGACGCGGCGGATTGGATGGCGGCAAACTGCCCCGACCCGGAAGGCGTGGAAGGATCTCGAAGAATGGCCACCCGCGATATGCCAGGTGCGATTTGTTTGAGAAATCCCAGCCATTTCCCACTCAGACTGTATTCGTAGAGAAGGAAGCCGGTGGCATTGCCGCCGGGCCGCGCGAGACTATCGATGAAGCCAGCCCCCACCGGATCAACAACAGTCGCGAATACGACGGGGATAGAATGCGTCGCTTGCAGCATCGGCCCCGCCGTCGAGGTGCCACCCGTTACGATAACGTCCGGCTCAAGCGCAGCCAATTCAGCCGCCTGTTTGCGAATGTTGGCGGAATCGGCGGTCGCCCAGTGGATGTCGACGCGGATATTCCGGCCGATGGTCCAATCCAATTGCGCCAACGCCTGCAAGAACGCGCCGACCCAGGTCTGAAACTCCCCATCGTCCGCCGTCGCCGGCAGAATCACGCCGACGCGCCGCATTCGATTTGGCTGCTGTGCCTGTGCAGCAAACGGCCAGGCAATCGCTGAACCAGCAACGACTTTGAGTAGTTCTCTGCGCCTCATAGGTCCGCCCCGGCAAACCGACGACTTCAGGTTAGCACGTTTGCCAAGCGCGATCTGTACTTCGCATCGCGGCAAAATGGGCCAGTCCACTCCGCCGTGCCGCGGCAAAGTGCAATGAAACACCGCCACCGAATATCGGAGCGATTGGGACGATAGGGCCGCGTTACCCAAGAGCCCAGATGTGGAACAGCCTCAGACGCGCTTACTGCCAGCCGGCCACGCCGTCCACGCGCATCGTCTCAAGTTCTGGGAGGTCGAAGCCGAAGTGCTGCACCACGAGTGAACGAAGGGCCTTGCGGTCAGGCAATTGATCGGGTTCGGCGACGCCATTGCGGATGAAGTTGACGTCCTGGTTCATGATGTTGACGCGGCCCCCCTTGGTGACGGCACTCGCGAGGATGTTGTGGGTGAAAAAGGAAGCCGGGTGAGACGACATGTAGTAGTTCATCATCTCGAAATCGACGGGATATTCCTCCTCCATGGTGGAGATCCACCCTTGGGTTGGTTGGCCATCCCGTGTGACGTAGAGGACCCAATCATTGCCTTCACGGGCGAGCCGATGAGTGGGTGTGTCGGTCGGGACGGGTGTGCCGTCCAGGGGAATGGGGAGAGGTGAGGCGAACGGACCGAAGCCAGGATCGACCACATAGGTAACGCCGCCAATTGTGACGGTGAGAAACATGTGCTGCCGCACGCTTTCATGGCGTGGTTCGAACAGCACAACGCGGGATGAATGCCGGACCGGGGCGAAACCGATCGCATCGAGCGCCGCGTGCATGAGGCTTCCATGTTCGAAGCAGTAGCCGCCACGGCGACGCGTGACGATTTTCGCCTGTAGGCCTTCGGGGTCGAGGCGAATGGGGCGACCGAGGAGGACATCGAAGCTTTCGAAAGGGATGCTGGCGATGTGAGCGCGGAGCATACCGGCGAGGGCGTCGTAAGTTGGGACGCTCGGCCCCTTGTAGTCGATGCGCGCGAGATAGGCGTCGAGGTCAAAGGGCTGCGCCATCGCGAACGGCTCCTTGCGTTGGTGGGAGATTGTCGACTGGCATCGTCAAAATAGCATCGCCGAGGTGACAGTCGATCGCAACACTGCCCGGCCACGTACCCGGCTTGCCCGAGTCGCGCTATGCATAACAGCAAAACTGATTGGCCAATATTTGCTGTTGGGTCAACGGCGGTTCTCAACTGAGTCATAGCGATGTCTGCTCGTTCGCCAACAGTGACCGAATAGCGGACGTTCGAGCACTTTGCTTTTGGGCCGATCAAGCGAAAAAGTACGCGGCGGCAAAGCAACACTTATTCGATCACCTCGTCGGCGATTGAAAGCACGCCGGACGGCACCTCGATGCCGAGCGCACGCGCCGTGTGGAGATTGAGGACAAAATCGAATTTGGTCGACTGCAGCACCGGCAGTTCGGCGGCCTTGGCGCCCTTGAGGATTCTGCCGGTATAGACACCGACTTGATGGGACATGTCCACGAGGTCGGTTCCGTAGCTCATCAGCCCGCCGGCGACCACAAATTCACGGGCCGCATAAGTCGCCGCAATTCTGTCGCGCGCCGCCAAGATGGCAAATTGTACTGCACAACTCGTGAAGAATGCGTCGGGAGCGACAAAGAGGGCATCGGGCTGCTCGCGTGCAAGGGCGGCGAAGGCCAAGTCAATCTCGCCAATCGTCGTCGCATTGAGGATCATCTGGATTTGCAGCCCGATGGGCGTGGCGGCCTGCTGCACTCTCCGCAGAGTGGCTTCTGCGCTCGAAGTGTTGCCCGGATTGACGAGTATGGCAATGCGAACTGCCCTGGGCACCAGGTCGTGTAGGAGCCGCAGCCGCTTGGCTAACACCTCGTTGAAGAAGAAATTGATTCCTGTCGCATTGCCGCCAGGTCGGGAAAGACTGGCAACAAGACCAAGCTGGACTGGGTCTTCGGCAACACCGAAGACGATAGGGATTGTCATTGTTGCTGCTTTAGCTGCGAGCGCGGTGGGGCCGCTACCAGTCGTCGCGATCAAAGCCACTTGTCGGCGGACCAAATCGGCCATCAGATTTGGCAGGCGATTATAATCGCTCCCCAGCCAGTAGTATTCGACCGTCACGTTCTGGCCTTCGATGCAGCCGGTTTCGTTGAGGCCTTTGCGGAACGCGACCACACGGGGCGCGAGGCTCTCGGGCGTCCCCGGGTTGACAAGCGCAATCACCGGCATCGCTGGCTGTTGCGCGCGCGCGGCAAACGGCCAAGTGGCCGCCGCACCGCCTGTAAGCGCAAGGAATTCCCGTCGCCTCATGGATCGCCCTCAGGCCGAGGCTCCCAGCCTACCGCATTGTAACGTGACGGTCACATTGCGCATCACAGCATTTTTCGGCCGCCGGTGCGGATGCTCGACTTGCAAAATGGGTCAACTCGCGTGCGACCGCGCCACTTCCGTTCTCATCCCAGCGACAGACATAGCCAAGCGGGTCATCGATGTCGCATGAGTGCCAATTGGAGACATCATGCCGTGTCCGGGGTCTCGGGCTTCACGGCCGCAAATGCATCGCTGTCGCAGCGGACAGCGCCGCCAAAATAAAGAACACTAAGCCGGGCCCATTTGCCATCACCGCAACAATGACGAGCCCTATGCCGTACCCACCAGATGCAGCTTCGATGGCAAGGGCAACGCCAACGATGAGGAACAACGTCGCTAGGGTCGCCTGAAGCAAAAAAAAGAACTTGCGTCCTTCACGCTCTGACATTTGTGCAGCCCCCGAAAGAACTCGACCTGCCGACGGTCGGGGGCATGATCCAAGGCTATCGCGTAGCGGGCAAGGGGGTCCCCCAAAGGCTCACGGCCACGTCAGCCAGCCTGTTCAACTGAAGAGCAAAGCAAAAAATTCAGACTGATGGAATGGGGTCCCGAGTTGTATCGGCTACTTTGCCGCCGAAGTCGGCTATGGATCATCAACGTATTCGCCGCGCGACCGTGCTACTTCCGCTCTCGTACCAACTACTGACATCGCCGAGCGGTGGTAAGCGATGTCGCATTAGTAACTGAAAGCCGACATCGTCGGCCATCAAACTACGGCCGCCGGTGAGCAACGTCCGAAGGCGATCACCTCTGATCTGGGTGCGTATTTGTTGTCATTCACCCGGCATGTTGCCGCTGCGTGCTAATGCTCTTCTAAGCACTTCGAAAATGATCGCGGTCGACCACCCAAACAACAGCACGCCGTTCATCGCAGTTATCGGTCCGAGCAGGCTCCAATCCGGCACTGGCAGCACGTCGCCGTAGCCCAGCGTGGTATAGTTGACGAACGCAAAATAAAGGAGGTTGGCGCCGGCTGGCGCAGCCTCGACTGTCCAATAGAGCAAAGACCACACGATCACTTCAATAGCATGCGTCATCATCAAAACCGTAACGGTCGGAATCATGACAGCGATCAAAAACAGCGAAGGGTGAGAGATTTTCTTTGCACCCGCCACTCGTGCAAGTCGTACCACCGTCGTCGTCACCAATGCATGAATGGTGATGTTAAGGAGACTAACGCAGCCGCCGACGAAAAATTGCTTTAGCATTTCTTGGCACGTGGACTTGATCCGCCAGAGAAGCCTACCATAGTGCACCGCAGCAGCACGGGGCTGTTGACGTGAATTACTGCCCCAACTGCCGATGAGGGTAGACTACGCGTGTGAGAGGGGAGCGCAATGAGTCAATTTCGTCTGTTGGCGAGGACTCGCCAGGTGACCGAATACTCCTGCGGAGCCTGCGCGCTGCAGGCTGTCATGAGCTACTGGGGTAAGAACGTCGATGAAATAGAACTGATGAATGTCCTCCAGACCACGTCCGAGGAGGGAACCTATCCTGAGAACATTGTGCGCGGTGCGCGAGCGCTGGGTTTCGAAGCAGAAGCGCGGGATCATCTTTCACTCGAAGAGGTCGAAAAAATCACAGCTGGAGGCGCTCCAATGATCGCGCTTGTTCAAGCGTGGCGGAGTGAAACGAGAGCAGCTGACTCAGCCGCCGGGGAGTGGGACAATGGACACTACATCGTCGTCCTCGGGGTCGATAAGGACCATGTGTATTTCCAGGACCCCTTTGCCAGGATGAGCAAAGCCTTCATGCCGCGCGCTACTTTTGTAAAACACTGGCACCAGGTAATGGGCGCTGACCTAAAAAGGAATCCAAAGCTCATGCAGCTTGGAATCTTCGTGCGCGGAAAGAACACCGGCCCCCGTGCTGCCGCCACAAAGACGGGCCTCTCGGAAATGGACTTTGCGAAATTCGGTTCCTTGAACCTGATGGTAACGAAATTTCCTCGCGCGATCCCCCCGTATGACTTCCTCAATGGGCTCAAAGACATTTGGGAGACGGGGCAAATCCGGCCGGACGCATTCATTTTTCTAAGGAAGGACGATTCCGGCAATATTTCAGGAATGGAGGGTAGCAGCCTGCAGGAGGATGACGACATTGCTGCGATCAATGCCGTTCTTGCTACGATAACAAGCAGCAGCCTCGGGGTGCCCGAACTGGCCAAGTCTAAAGCAGAAGCCGCGGTGGCCGCCTCAGCCGCAGGTGATTTTGGCCTCTCCGCGAACGACATGCAGGCTATTGCGCAAAAGCTCCAGCCCAACGAGTCCGCAATCCTCATCCTGTTTGAAAATGTTTGGGAGCGGCGGTTCAAGGAAGCTGCGAAGGCGCGTGGCGGCGAGGTGGTCAATCAGCGGCTCATCTCCTCCAAAGGCTTGATAGAAGCTGCGGTCCGCTTGGCTCGGGAGTAGTCAGTCATAAGACGCGACCAGCAAAGGGACGAATGTCCGCTAATGGCATGGTCTGGCCGTGCTCCTGCCCCGCGAGCAAACGACGCTGGCAAGGGGCGCCAAAGACGAGGAGCACGCCATGTCTGAGAATCTCCACGGTGCAGTCGCCGTAATCGGCATCGATATCGGCAAGAACTCGTTCCACGTCGTCGGCCTGGATGCGCGCGGTGCAATCGTGCTGCGGCAGAAGTGGTCGCGTGGCCAAGTGGAAGCACGGCTGGGCAATATGCCGCCGTGCCTGATCGGTATGGAGGCCTGCGTTGGTGCGCATCATCTCAGTCGGAAGCTCAAGGCGTCTGGTCATGACGCCCGGCTGATGCCGGCTAAGTACGTGCGCCCCTACTCGAAGGGACAGAAGAACGACTTCCGCGATGCCGAAGCGATCGCCGAGGCGGTCCAGCGTCCAACGATGAAGTTCGTAGCTACGAAGACGGCGGATCAACTCGACTTGCAGGCGCTGCATCGTGTGCGCGAGCGATTGGTCAGTCAGCGCACCGGCATCATCAATCAAATCCGTGCTTTTCTATTGGAACGCGGCGTCGCAGTTCGGCAAGGATTACGGTTCTTGCGCGCTGAGCTGCCACGCCTGCTCGCCACGCCACCCGATGTGCTGTCGCCCCGCATGGTGCGCGTCATCGAGGGTTTGGCCGAGGACTGGCGCAGGCTCGATGAGCGGATCGAGCACTTGTCCGGTGAGATCGCGGCCGCTGCGAAGCAGGACGCTGGATGCGAGCGGCTGATGAGCGTTCCCGGTATCGGACCGATCATCTCCAGCGCTATGGTGGCCGCGATCGGCACCGGCGAGGTGTTCTCGAAGGGCCGCGACTTCGCCGCCTGGCTGGGACTCGTACCCAAGCAGACCTCGACCGGCGACCGCACGATCCTCGGCAAGATATCGAAACGCGGCAATCGCTACCTGCGCGTTCTGTTCGTGCAGGCGGCGTGGGTTGTGTTGATCAAGCCGAAGAGCTGGGAACGCCACGGGCTCAAGCCCTGGCTCGAGGCAGCGAAGAAGCGGCTACATCGCAATGTTCTTGCCATCGCACTCGCCAACAAGCTGGCCCGCATCGCCTGGAGCGTTCTGGCTCATGGTCGAGGCTTCGAGGTGAAGACATTCAATGAAGCGGCCGCCTAGCTGCATGATCGCCAAACGCCAGAATGAGGAGCATCCAATGATCTAGCTCAATAACCTTTACCTGCCGAGGTCTGCGAGAGGATGAGACGAGATGGAGGTTCGGTCTTCCCGGCGCATGCGAGCACTGGTGACCCAAATGGCCCAGTCGAGGCCTGTCCGCTAATGAGATCGCACGCGCGCTGATATCCATGATGGCCAGGAGCACAACACGCTCCAATCAGAGGCCGGATACATTGATGCAAGACCGCTCACCGCTAACTCGACGAAAACTCTTGCAACGCACGGCCGGACCATACATCGGGGTCAATCGCTTCAGTTTCGCGATGTCCGCGGCATGTCCGCTTTCAAGTCGATGAGCGACCCGGAAACCGACGACGCCTGGAGGCTCAGCCGCCCTTGCCAAGCTCGGCGACAATCTCGCCCGCTTCCTTGAACGCGTGATTGCCGGCCGGCGCGCCGCAATACACGGCCTGCTGCAGAATGATCTCCTTGATGTCTTCGGCGGAAAAGCCGCCCTCGGTGAGGGCAGAGCGCACGTGCAGGCGAAACTCGTCCCAACTTCCGAGCGCCATCATGGTGCCGATGACCAGAATACGCCGCGTGCGCTCATCGAAGTGCCGCCGCGTCCACACCTCGCCCCAGACGCAACGGTTGATGAAATCCTGGAAGTCGCGATTAAACGCCGTCGTGCCGGCGATCGCTTTGTCGACCCAGGCATTGCCCAGGATTTTGCGGCGTACCGCCAGGCCGCGCTGAGAGCGTTCCTCATCCATTGTGCGCTCGCTCCATTGTTGCAGTTGGCTCGGCGGTTTTGCGTCACTCACTCAACAGGAATTAACTCAACAGAAATTCGAGGGCCGCGTCGGCGTAGGCCTTTGGCTGTTCGATATTGGAAAGATGCGCAGCGTCGAGCGTCATATATTTTGCTCCCGGGATCTGCTTGGCGATGAATTCGTTTAATGCCGGCGGCGTGGCGCCGTCGTGCTGTCCGGCGATGACAAGCGTCGGCGTCCTGATCTTGGGCAAGAGATCGCGGTGATCCATGTCGCGCACAGCAGCGCCGCAGCCGAGGTAGCCTTCGAGCGGCGTCGCGGCGAACATCTTCTCGATGCGCGCGACCGCCTGCGGATTGCGCTCGCGAAAGCCCTTGGTGAACCAGCGCTCCATGTTGGTCGGTGCGAAGGCGGCGACGCCCTTCTCGCGCACCATCTTGAGACGGTCGTTCCAGCCGTTCTTGTCGGGGAAGTAGCTCGACGTGTTGGTCAGCACGAGTTTCTCGAAGCGATCGCCCGCATTGGCGCCGAGCCACACGCCTTCCATGCCGCCCATCGACAAGCCGCACCAATAAGCCTTCTGGATGCCGAGGCCGTCCATGATAGCCAGCACGTCGCGGCCGAGCAGCGCCATAGTGTAGGGACCGTTGGGCACGTCGGATTTGCCATGGCCGCGGCGGTCATAGCGCATGAGGCGGAAGTGCCGTGTGAACGGCGCGACCTGTTCGTCCCACATGTGCAGATCGGTGCCGAGCGAGTTCGAGAGGATCAAGATCGGAGCCTGCTCCGGCCCTTCCATCTCGGCATGGATCCTGCAACCGTCGCTGGCTTTGACGTGCGGCATTATCATTTCTCCTCCCTGCGTCTTTGTCTCAGGGACGCAGGTTGATGGCATAATTTCAGTCTGGATTCGGATTTGAAGTTCCTATGTGAGTTTTCCATTAGTTCATAGGAATTTCAAATCCGCCACACGAGTGCGGGCAGCACCCTTAGCTGCCCGCGCGTCCCGCGCCAATCCCCGCGCCGCCATCGAAAATGGCCTTCCCAGGCGACGCACGAGGCGTTAAGCGATGAATCCGCGCCGGCTACGAGGCGAGGCGCGTGAGCAGGAGTGAGCGGCCATGGCGATGACAATGAACGGCGAGTATCAGCTTCCGGCATCACAACAGGTGGTGTGGGAAAAGCTCAACGACCCCGCCGTGCTGAAGGCCTGCATCCCCGGCTGCGAGGAACTCAACAAGACTTCCGATACAGCGTTCCAGGCCGTCGCCACGATCAAGATCGGGCCGGTCAAGGCCAAGTTCAAAGGCAATGTCACGCTGTCGGATCTCGATCCGCCGAACGGCTACAAGATCACCGGCCAGGGCGAGGGCGGCGTTGCCGGTTTCGCCAAGGGCGGCGCCGTTGTGAAGCTCGCACCGAAGGACGGCGGCACGCTGCTCAGTTACACGGTCGAGGCACAGATCGGCGGCAAGCTGGCGCAGCTCGGCCAGCGTCTCATCAACGGCGCCGCCAAGAAAGTGGCCGACGATTTTTTTCAGAACTTTGTAGCTGCGGTCAGCCCGACGAGCTGATTTCGCCGGCCTGCCCGCTGCGCGGGCAAGCCGACGACGCGCCTAGGTCACTATGGACAGGAGTGACGGCGACCATCGAAGCCGAGATAGGTCCCGCTCGATGGATCATAGGAGTGGAATCGCGCGGCGCAGGATGCGGCATCGGCGCTCTGACCACCCGCAGCTGATGGCAATCCGATATAATTGCCTTCAGGCGTGATGGATGCGCCGCCATCATTGGTCGGCATGAACGCTCCGCTGTCGTACAAGCTCCTGTTGTGTAAGCCTCGGGTCGAGGGTGGGCTCGATTGCGCTGAGGCCGGGGCGACAATGAGGGTACTGCCGAGGGCGAGCGCAGCTACGCCCAGAGTGATCTTTGCTGAACGCATTGTTTGTACTCCTTTTGGCAGCCACCGCACCGCGATAGCGCCCCCGGGAGCTACCGTCGGGTCTCCTCGACCGGGGAAGCAATGATTGCGTGCTTTGTTCCCATCTCGCAGTGCAATGCAGCTACGCGTCAGCGGAAGCATTAATGCTTTACCACTGCCAGTGAGGCTATTCGCCCGCCGAAACTCCCTTGACCGGCGCCTAGCCGGCGGTTCAGAGTAAATCTTGTTCCAGGGTACGAAAATCGGCAAAATCGCCACAAATTCGGCCTTGGATGCGGCCGGCGGCCCGCGCTGCCGGGAAAATCGAGCCATTTGACACGGAATTTTTGAGGAGGAGCCCCAATGGCAGCCAACAATCTGGCAGCCGTTTCCCTGACGGTGAATGGCAAACCCGTCACCGCCGAGGTCGATCCACGCACGCTGCTGGTCCAACTGCTGCGCGAACATCTGCGGCTGACCGGCACGCATGTCGGTTGCGACACGTCGCAGTGCGGCGCCTGCGTTGTCCACGTGAACGGCAAGGCGACGAAGTCTTGTACGGTGCTCGCGTTGCAACTCGAAGGCGCGGATGTGCTCACGATCGAGGGCTTGGCCGCCGCTGACGGACCGCTGCACCCGATGCAGGAGGCCTTCCGGGAGAATCACGGATTGCAGTGCGGCTACTGCACGCCCGGCATGATCATGACCGCGGTCGACATGGTGCGCCGCAAGGGCAACGACCTCGACGATCACACGATCCGTGAGGAGCTCGAAGGCAACATCTGCCGCTGCACCGGCTATCACAACATCGTCAAGGCGATTGCCGCCGGCGCGCGCGCCATGCGCGGCAGCGGCGCGACGTCAAAAGCCGCCGAGTAGGGAAGGGCAGCCAAGAACGCGTTTCCGAGGAGGAAACTGCCGGAGGTCCTGTCATGAGCGTCACCGGGATCGGCGCCGCAGTGCGCCGTAAGGAAGATCGCCGCTTCATCACTGGTACGGGCCATTACACCGACGATATCAACCGGCCCGGCCAATCCTACGCCTACTTCGTCCGCTCCCCGCATGCCCACGCGACGATCAAGTCGATCGACGCCAAGGCGGCTGCGCAAATGCCCGGGGTGCTGGCGGTGCTGACCGGGCCGGACTTGGCGGCCGACAAGATTGGCAATCTCATCTGCGGCTGGATGATCCATTCCAAAGACGGCTCGCCGATGAAGATGGCGGCGCACCCGGCGCTGGCCAACGGCAAAGCCTGTCATGTCGGGGATCCGGTTGCGGTCGTGGTCGCGGAGACCCTTGCCCAGGCGCGCGATGCCGCAGAGAAGGTGAAGGTCGACTACGCGGTGTTGCCCGCAGTTGCTGATCCGGCGGCGGCACAGAACAAGGGTGCTCCGCAAATTCACGATGTCGCGGCCAACAACACGATCTATCAGTGGCAGCTTGGCGATGCCAAAGCGGTCGACGCCGCGTTCAAGTCGGCAAAGCACGTCACCAAGCTCGACATCGTCAACAATCGCCTGGTGCCGAATGCCATCGAGCCGCGTGCGGCCATTGGCGACTACGATTCCGGCACGGGCGCCTTTACGCTGTGGAATACCACTCAGAATCCGCACGTCGCGCGGCTTGTCATCGCGGCCTTCGTCGGCATGGCGCCCGAGCACAAGCTGCGCGTCATCGCGCCGGACGTCGGCGGCGGCTTCGGCTCGAAGATCTTTATCTATCCGGAAGAGGTGGTGGCGCTCTGGGCGTCGAAGCGCGTCGGGCGCCCGGTGAAGTGGGCCGCTGACCGCTCGGAGGCGTTTCTCTCCGACGCCCACGGCCGCGATCACGTCACCCATGCCGAGATGGCATTCGATGCCGAGGGCAAGGTCGTTGGTCTTCGTGTCAAGACCATCGCCAATCTCGGCGCCTACATGTCGACGTTCTCGTCTTCGATCCCGACCTATCTCTACGCCACGCTGCTCTCCGGCCAATACGAAATCCCGCAGATTTATTGCGAGGTCGATGCGGTTTACACCAACACCGTGCCGGTCGACGCCTATCGCGGCGCCGGACGCCCGGAAGCCACTTTCGTGGTGGAACGACTCATGGAAGTTGGGGCGCGAGAACTGGGCCAGGATCCGGCGGAACTGCGCCGCAAGAATTTCATCAAGAAATTCCCGCATCAAACGCCGGTGATCATGAACTATGACGCCGGCGACTATAACGCCTCGCTCAAGAAGGCGATGGAGCTCGCCGACTACAAAGGGTTTGCCAAGCGCAAGCGGAAATCGGCACGTCACGGCAAGCTGCGCGGCATCGGCCTGTCGACCTACATCGAGGCCTGCGGTCTCGCCCCATCGCAGGCGGCGGGCTCACTGGGCGCGGGCGTCGGCTTGTGGGAATCCGCTGAGGTGCGCGTCAATCCTACCGGGTCGGTTGAAGTCCTCACCGGCAGTCACGCGCACGGCCAGGGCCATGAGACGACGTTTGCACAAGTCGTCTCGGAGCGCCTCGGCATCCCGATCGACAATGTCTCCGTCGTGCACGGCGATACCGACAAAGTGCAGTTCGGCATGGGCACGTATGGCTCGCGCTCCGGCGCAGTCGGCATGTCGGCTTTGGTGAAGGCGCTCGACAAGGTCGAAGCCAAGGCCAAGAAAGTCGCGGCGCATTTGCTCGAGGCCGCCGAGGGCGACATCGAATTCAAGGACGGGAAATTCCATGTCGCCGGCACCGACAAATCCGCGGCGTGGGGAGACGTCACGCTCAACGCCTACATCGCGCACAAGTTCTCCGGCCAGGAGCTCGAGCCCGGATTGAAGGAAGGCGCGTTCTACGATCCGACCAATTTCACGTTTCCGGCCGGCTGCCACATTTGCGAGGTCGAGATCGATACCGATACGGGCAACACCGAGATCGTCGCCTGGACGGCGGTCGACGATTTTGGCGTGGTGATCAATCCGATGATTGTCGAAGGCCAGGTCCATGGCGGCATCGCGCAGGGCGTGGGGCAGGCGCTGTGCGAGGGCGCGGTGTACGACAAGGAAGGCCAGCTCGTCACCGGCTCGTTCATGGACTATTGCATGCCGCGCGCCGACCACCTGCCGGCGATGAAGGTCGAGACCACAGTGACGAAATGTCCGTCGAACCCGCTCGGCATCAAGGGGTGCGGTGAGGCTGGCGCCATCGCCGCGCCGGCCGCGGTCATCAACGCCATTACGGATGCGATCGGAACCGAAAGTCTGGCGATGCCGGCGACGCCGCAAACGGTGTGGGCGGCGCTGCAAAAGGTTGGCAAGATGCCGCACGCGGCATGAGGAAGTTTTGTCTCGCCGGCAGTGGCGAGAACTGGAAATAAACGGAGGACTGCGATGTACGCTTTTACTTTCCATCGTCCGCAAACATTGCGGCAGGCAGCCAACATGCTCGCCAAGAACGAGGAAGCCAAAATTCTCGCCGGCGGTCACACGCTGCTGCCGACGATGAAGCTTCGGCTCGCGGGTCCGCCGCAACTCGTCGACCTTTCGCTCATCGAAGGGCTCGCCGGCATCGAATTGAGCGGCCGCTCGCTGACGATCGGGGCGATGACCCGCCACAATGACGTGAACACCTCGCCCGTGGTGCAGCAGGCCATCCCGGTGCTGGCCAAGCTTGCCGGCATGATCGGCGACCCGGCGGTGCGTCACATGGGCACGATCGGCGGCTCGATCGCCAACAACGATCCGAATGCCGATTATCCGGCGGCGTGTCTTGGTCTCGGCGCCACCATCATCACCAACAAGCGCCGCATCAAGGCCGACGATTTCTTCACCGGCATGTTCTCGACCGCGCTCGAACCCGGCGAAATCATCACCAAGGTGAGCTTCCCGATTCCGAAGAAGGCGGCCTACCAGAAGTTCCGCAATCAGGCCTCGCGCTTTCGCGCTGGTCGGCGTGTTCGTGGCAAAGCGCGGCAGCGAAATTCGCGTCGCGGTGACGGGCGCGGGTTCTAACGGGGTGTTCCGCGTGCCGTCCTTCGAGGAGGCGCTGAAAAAGCGCTTTTCGCCGAAATCTCTCGAAGGCATGACCATCCCGGCCGATGGCATGAACAGCGACATTCACGGCAGCGCCGAATACCGCGCTCATCTGGTGGGCGTGCTGGCCCGCCGCGCGGTCGCCGAGGCAATCGGGAAGTAGGGGCGTTACGCGCCGCGCGGTCGACGCGGCCTGATGTGAAAAGTCGTCAGTTCGACGAGGTAATCGGCGCCGGCTGCGCGCCGACGCCGAGTGTGCTTGCGACTGGACGGCTTTTGGCGACGACGTTTCTTCCTCGGCAGGCTGATCAGGCCTACCCTTTCGTCCCACCATGAGACGCATATACATGCGCTCGACCGGCGGGTTTTGAGCGGGTTGTTCCATCATCGCTCCTCCCTACCGGACGCCTATAGGGCAGTGAGCACAGCCGCGTCTAGAAGCAACTCTTGCAGGTGCTCCACGCCGGACCCAGGCATGCGATGCAGCCGGGGCTCAAGGGATTGGGAATGCACGCAGTTAGCGCAACCGGCTACGGCCCCGGCGCATTCGAGCCAGTTGCAGCTCTGCGTTAATGATTGGACCTGATGGCGCGAGCCAATCCTCGATTTACAGGGGCCGCTTGTACAGGCGATTTCATGTGATCTCTCCTTTACCACATTCTACTTTCAGCTGCTTATCGATAGATTGCGGCTCAGGACTGTGCGATTTCTGACGAAAGGTGAGAAGCCCAATCAGCATTGCCCGAGATTCGGGACGCAAACTCCCGCACAATGGCTAATGCCGAACGGACCAGTAATGCAGGCTCCAGCGCAGCATTTGGCTCCACGAACAGGCAGTCTGATTGGTGGATGCTACCTTTGCCGTCGTTGTTCGAGTAAGCTTGCCTCTCGACAGGCTTTGCTTGGATCGGGAATTCCATGATTCGTAACCTCCTGTTGTTAGCTCATACGAAGAAACCGAGCCGAGGACTTTCTGAACTTAGCGCACTCACAGTCCTGCCTGTTCGAGCGGCCCACGTGCGAACTGCGGCCCACCGTTACTGGAAGCACTTCGCTCACGTCGACGGTGTAGCGATAGATCCGGCTGGCGCGCCGTTCGTTTTCGGGATCGAACATCTGGAGCTGGACGTCCCAGCAATCGGAGTCAGGGCGACAGATCGGACTCTTGACGACATTGATAGTGTCGAGAGCAAGCTGTCGGCCGGCAGATTCCGCGAACGCCTGGCGGGTCTGGAAAGCGTTGGTGGCGGCGAAATTGATGGCACGATCCGCCGGCGCAATTCCGAGATTGCGGAGTTCGTAATAGACGCGATTGAGAAAATTCAAGATTTCGTCGTCATCGGCGACTTCGTCGCCTACCGCAGCTTTCGCCGCCGCGATTAGTTCGTGAGATTGCCATTTGTACATGCCGCGCAGGTCCGGAAAGACGACCGGTACAGTCATTCCATTCATAAGACGCGTCGATCCGGCGATCATTCCGGGGATCGAGACGCGCTGCTCCTTGTTGCGTGTTTCATCAAGCGACGACTCGAGTGCGTCGAGCATCGCGGTGTAGACCTGCAGGGCGAACGGCCCTGCCGGCTGGATCGCGTAAAGCGGAATCTGCTCCTGCATCAGAATAAAAGTGATGCCGGCCATGAATTGCGGGTTCTGCCGCATGAAGGCGATTAGTTCGGTCGGATTGTTGGCGCGAACGGGATCGCCGAGTTGCTGGACCAGTGCGTCGTAGCGAGCCTCGGTCCCGAAGTCGAACCACAGGGCGCCGAGTGCGAAAACGATCTGAGGCGGCTCGCCGCCGCCGCAAGAACAGGCTTGCTGCATGAGACCGCCCGCCGACGGGGCGCTCTGTGCAACGGGTGCCGGTGGTGAAGGGCTCGACTCGTTCGCGACACTGTGCTGCTCGATCTTTGCCTTTGTTTCTTCGTCTGGCTTCTGTTGGCAACTACAGGCCGAAGGCGACAGGCCCGAAGCTGACGGGCCCGAAGCTGATAGACCCGCCGGTTCAACCGCAACGGCACCAACCGAACTCAAGTCCGACATGACAAGCTCCCCCGTGCCAAAATCAGTGAACTGCCGATTGCCGCTGTGCGCGACTGTGAATGATCTTCGATCCGCCGCGAGCGGCGTCGCGATGGAACGCCGCGACTGGCCGGCGCGGTGCACACTTGCCAGCGCTGCAGCAGCGTCGAGCGTGCCGGCCAGATAGCGGTCGCAAGCACCGTCGCCTTCGAGTTCGCAAGGCGTTGCGCTTTCGATGAGGATTTGGCGGATATCGAGCGGATCAAGTTGATACCCTTCGCGCAGTGCGACTGACAGCAGCAACGCGGCAACTCCGGACACGACGGCAGCCGCGAAACTCGTTCCACTGCTGGCGCCTACGCCCCCACCGGGAATAGCCACCGGCAAATTCTCGCCCGGCGCCAGCAGTCCGTTTCGGCGATAAGCCTCTGCCCAATTGCTCGTGGCGAGAGGCTGTCCTGCTGAGCCGAGTGCGCCGACCGACAAGACGAACTCTACCCCAGCGGGTAAATGTATGCAAGCACAACCATCATTGCCGGCCGCTGCCACCAGCAGCACGCGGCGTTCGACCGATTGGTGAATGACCTGCTCGAGGTGAGATTCCGTTTCCGTGGTGACGGACTTTTGGCCGGCGCTGATGTTGATGATGGAGACACTTCGCTCCAGTCCGAAACTGATCGCGCGCGCGAGGTCCAATTGGGAAACGGGGCGCAGCTCTGCCTCATTGGCCTTGCGAAAAAACAACGGCAGCACGAGGCCGGAACAGCCCGGCGCCAGTCCCGAAACGGAATCCCCGCGTCCAAAGATAAGACTGCAAATGCTGGTCCCGTGTGCGTCGGGTTCGGTCGCACCCGGCGGTATCATCGTCTCCAAAACGTCGATCGAGGCTCCCTGAAGGACTGGATGGCGCAGGTCGGGAATGCCGTCGACAATTCCAAGCGTCACGGACGGCGATCCCGGCCCGCAAGAAGCGAGCGCGGTCCGAATGGATCGCAATGGGTCGTATGGTTGTATAGTCATATAATACAATCATAGAGGGTAAATCGATGGCGGTCGAGTCCGCAAAGGACGCAAGCGGTTTTGGAGCGGGGTGTTTATGTATGCTGTGAAGTCCGGTGCCGATGCCCTAGGTTATGAGCGTCTGTCTTTGGCGCCCCGCAAGCTTGCTGTCTCCCGAGGTTCACTGTGAAATTGTCCGTTCCACGCCCGCTTCCGACATCGATTGACGCCACGGTCGGCCTTTTGGCCGAGGCGGATTATTTGGCCGACCGCTCGCTTGGGACGGTGCTGTTTCTCGCGCTCAAGATGGGCCGGCCGATTTTCCTCGAAGGCGAAGCCGGCGTCGGCAAAACCGAAATCGCCAAGGTGCTGTCGGCCACGCTTGGGCGGCGGCTGATCCGGCTGCAATGCTACGAAGGACTGGACGTTGCGGCGGCCGTCTACGAGTGGAACTACGCCGCGCAGATGATCGCGATCCGCGTCGCCGAGGCCGAGGGCGAGCATGACCGCGCGCGCCTCGAACACGATGTGTTTTCCGAGCGCTTTCTGATCAAGCGGCCGCTTCTCCAGGCGCTCGAACCCGACACGGCCGGCGCGCCGGTGCTGCTCATCGACGAAATCGACCGCACGGACGAGGCGTTCGAGGCGTTTCTGCTCGAGGTGTTGGCTGACTTCCAGATCACGATTCCGGAAATGGGCACGGTCAAGGCCGAGCATCCGCCGGTCGTCGTGATTACCTCGAACCGCACCCGCGAGGTCCACGACGCGCTTAAGCGGCGCTGCCTTTATCACTGGGTCGGCTATCCGACCGCTGAGCGGGAACTTTCGATTGTGCGCACCAAGGTGCCGGGCATCGGTAAGAAGCTTTCCGAGCAGGTAGTGGGATTCGTGCAGGCGTTGCGCAAGCAGGATTTGTTCAAGTCGCCTGGCGTCGCCGAGACGCTCGACTGGGCCGGCGCGCTGTCCGAACTCGACGTGGTCGCGCTCGATCCCGCAACGGTCTCCGACACGCTCGGCGTGTTGCTGAAGTATCAGGACGACATCGCGAAGCTCGAGGGCAGCAAGGTGAAAGAGCTGCTCGACGAGGTGAAGTCGGATTTGAGGGCAGCGGAGTAATGTGCGACGCGTGCCACAGCCTCTCCTTTCTCACGCCCGGGCTTGGCCCGGGCATCCATGCTGCGTCCGCGCTCCATGGATTGCCGGGTGACGCCCGGCAATGACGACGACAGGCGGGCCAGCGTCGGAAAGGCAGTCCGGCCGTCTCGCCGAGAACATCCTCTACTTCGCCCGGGCGTTGCGGGCAGCGGGCATTCCGGTTGGACCCGGCGCGGTGCTCGACGCACTCGAGGCGGTGCAAGCCGCCGGGGTCGGCACACGCGACGATTTCTACTGGACACTGCACGCAGTGTTCGTGAAGCGGCACGAGCATTCGATCCTGTTCGATCAGGCATTCCGTATCTTCTTCCGCAGGCGCGGCTACGTCGATCAACTGCTCGCGATGATGCTGCCGCAGGCGCCGTCGACGCCGCAGGCGCCGCAAGCCGGTGCGACGCGCATCCACGAAGCGCTGTTTTCCGGCCTTGACGACAAACTCAAAAAAGAGCGCGAGATCGAGCTCGACACCCGCATGACGGTGTCCGACCGCGAAGTGTTGCAAAAGAAAGACTTTGCGCAGATGACGAGCGCCGAGATCGCCGCAGCCAAGGACGCGATGAAGCGGCTCGTCATGCCGCTCGCCGAGGTGCGCACGCGGCGACTCGCGCCGCATCCGCACGGTCATCTGATCGACATTCGCCGCACGCTGCGTGCCAGCATGAAGGGCGGCGGCGATTTTATCGATCTGCGTTTCATCGGCCCGAAGACGAAGCCGCCGCCGATCGTTGCGCTGCTCGACATATCGGGCTCGATGAGCCAGTACAGCCGCATCTTTCTGCATTTTCTGCATGCGCTGACCGACGCGCGAAAGCGCGTGCACACGTTCCTGTTCGGCACGCGGCTCTCCAACGTGACCCGGGCACTGCGCGAGCGCGACCCCGACGATGCGCTTTCGGCTTGCTCGGCAAGTGTGCCCGATTGGTCGGGCGGGACGCGGATCGCGTCGTCGCTTCACGTCTTCAACAAGCTCTGGGCGCGCCGGGTGCTCACCCAGGGCGCCATCGTTCTGCTCATTACCGACGGGCTTGAGCGGGACGCCGACGATACGCTCGCCTTCGAAATCGACCGGCTGCACCGCTCGTGCCGCCGGCTCATCTGGCTCAACCCGCTGTTGCGCTTCGAGGGCTTCGAGGCGCGGGCCCGCGGCATCAAAACCATGCTGCCCCACGTCGATGAATTCCGGCCGATCCACAATCTCGAATCGATGTCGGCCCTTGTTGCAGCGCTGACGCGGGGCGGCGACCGCGAAGGCGACCCGAAACTATGGATGCAAAGGGTCGCGTGATGCGCTATATATTCATGAATATAGCGTATGGCGAGTGGCGAACGGCCAGTTCGTTGAATATCTTACATGCTGTTCGCGGCGCGCCATTTGCGATGCGCCCGTAAAGAACGGAGGCAAGCCATGCTCTCGACCGACAACGATATCCTCAAAGCCGCCGAAGATTGGCGCAAGAACGGCCGGGCGGTAGCGCTCGCGACCGTCGTCGAGACCTGGGGTTCGGCGCCGCGGCCCGTCGGCTCCAACCTGGTCATTGACGAAGAGGGCAATTTCCTCGGCTCGGTGTCGGGCGGCTGCGTCGAAGGTGCGGTGGTCACCGAAGCCCTCGACGTGATCGAGAGCGGTAAGCCAAAGATGCTGGAGTTCGGTGTCGCCGACGAGACCGCCTGGAAGGTCGGGCTGTCCTGCGGCGGCAAGATACGGGTTTTCGTCGAGAAGGTGGAGTAGATTAGCGCGCCATGAAACTCGACATCCTTACGGCTCTCAACACTGAACGCGCCGCGCGCCGTGCAGCGATCGTCGTCACCGATGTGGCGAGCGGCAAGCAGCGCCTCGTCAAAGCCGCCGACATCGCCAGGGATCCGCTCAGGTCGGTGCTCGCCGATCACCTGCGCACCAGCAAGAGCGGGATGGAGGAGACCGCCGAAGGTCGCGTTTTCCTCACCGTCTACGTCCCAGCGCCGCAACTCATCATCACCGGCGCCGTGCACATCAGCCAGGCGCTGGCACCGATCGGACGGCTGCTCGGCTATGACGTCACAATCGTCGATCCGCGGACCGCGTTCGCCTCGATCGAGCGCTTCCCCGATGTGAAAGTGATCGCCGAATGGCCGGACAAGGCGCTGCCGCCGTTGAACGTCGATCACTACACCGCCTTTGTGGCGCTGACCCATGACCCCAAGATCGACGATCCGGCGCTACTGCACGCGCTGTCGCGTGATTGCTTCTATATCGGCGCTCTTGGGTCGCGAAAGACGCATGCGCGCCGTCTTGAACGGCTGAAGCAGCAAGGTATGACCGACGCCGACCTGTCGCGGATCCACGCCCCGATCGGACTCGACATCGGCGCGGTTTCGCCGGCCGAGATCGCCGTCGCGATCATGGCGCAGATCACCGAACGGCTGCGCGAGGAACCCGAAGCGGAGCGGCCGGTCGTCAAGGCGGTGTCATGAAGTTCGGTGCGGTTGCGCCACAAGAGGCGCTCGGTGCGACCGCAGTCCACACCATTCGGCAAGGTGCTCTCGTGCTCAAGAAGGGCACGCTGATCGGTCCTGCCGAGGTCGCGGCACTCGAAGCGGCGGCCATCAAGGATGTCGTGGTGGCGCGGCTGGAGCCGGGCGATGTTTCGGAGGACGTGGCGGCCGCCGATATCGCGAGAAAGATCGCGGGCAACGGCGTGCATGTCGACCGCGCGTTTACCGGACGCGCCAATTTGTTTGCGCAGACCGCTGGCGTTCTGGTCGTCGACAAGGCGTCGATTGATGGACTCAACCGCATCGACGAGGCGATTACGGTCGCGACGCTTACCGCCTACAAGCCGGTCGTCGCCGGCGAGATGATCGCAACGGTGAAGATCATCCCGTTTGCGGTCGCAGCGGCAGCGCGCGATCGAGCGGTCGCCGCGGTTGGTGAACCTCCGGTGCGCATCGCCCCTTATCGCATCCGCAAGGTTGGTGTGGTGTCGACGCTGCTTCCGGGTCTTTCTGCCAAAGTCATCGACAAGACGCTGAAGATCACCACCGAGCGGCTTGCGCCTGCAGGCGCGACCATCATTGCCGAACGTCGTGTGCCACACGAACGTGCGGCGCTCGCCCGCGCGATGGAGGACGTGCTCAAGGCTGGAGCTGAGCTCGTCATCGTCTTTGGAGCGTCCGCCATTGCCGACCGGCGCGACGTCATTCCGGCGGCGCTGGAGACGATCGGTGGCCGTATCGAGCATTTCGGCATGCCGGTCGATCCCGGCAATCTGCTCATGATTGGCGACGCGGCCGGTCATCCGGTGCTCGGAGCGCCCGGCTGCGCCCGCAGTCCCAAGGAGAACGGGTTTGATTGGGTGCTGATGCGGTTGCTTGCCGGTCTGCCTGTACCGCGTGAGGACATCACCGGCCTTGGGGTAGGGGGCTTGCTCATGGAAATTGTCACCCGCCCGCAGCCGCGCGAGGAGCCGGCACCGGAGAAGGGGCGCAACATCGCCGCCGTCGTCCTCGGCGCCGGACGATCGAGCCGCATGGGCGGCCCGAACAAGCTCTTGGCCGAGATCGGCGGCCGGCCGCTGGTGCGCATCGTCGTCGATGCGGTGCTGGCGTCGCGGGCGCGGCCCGTGATCGTCGTCACCGGTCACCAGCACGAGCGCGTCGAAGCCGCACTCGCCGGCCTGCCCGTCACGTTCGTGCACAATCCGCATTTCGCCGATGGTCTCGGCACTTCCCTCAAAACCGGCATCGCCGCGCTGCCGGCAGAGGTCGACGGCGCTGTCGTCTGCCTCGGCGACATGCCGCAGGTCGACGCCGCGATGATCGATCATCTGGTCGGTGCCTTCGATCCCGACAAGGGTGCATTGGTCGTGGTGCCGACCATCGATGGCAAACGCGGCAATCCAGTGGTGTGGTCGCGGCGCTTCTTCCCCGATCTCATGACGGTCGAGGGCGACGTTGGCGCGCGTCATCTGATCGGCCGCTACCCCGAGGCCGTGGCCGAAGTGCCGCTCACCGGCACTGCCGCGCTCACCGATGTCGACACGCCGGAAGCCCTGATGGCGGTCAAGGCCGAGTTGGAAAAAACCTAACTCAACGGCGCGATCGGCGATCGCGACGAATTTCGGCAACCACCGCGCCTTGCGGCTTGGCCTCAGCACGTGCGGCGTCGCAATTGCCCTATGAGCTGCTGTGAAGTTTGCTCAGCCATTCCACCAATTCGTCGAATAATCGAGAGCTCATGAGAGCAATAACGATCACGATAATCGTTGATCCCCCGGTCAGTACCAAACCGTGTCGAATACCGGCGACGTTGATGGGATGCTTATCCCAAATCGCGGACTTCACTACCAAAAGAACAAACGTTGTCAGTCCCGCGAAGGCGGCGGGGACAACAACATCACCGGTATTCCAAAGAAGGGACAAAAGGGAATCGTCTGTTACGATCAGAACCTGTTGAAAAATTACAAAGAGAAACATCACGATGATGGTCGACGCATATGCTGAGATGATCAGCCTCTCTCTGATATCTCTGATCCCGTAGGCGCGAGATATCAGATTAAGGACCGCAGAGAGAATGACGGCGATGCCGGCAGAGAACGCGGTGAAAACTTCCGTCCGGTTAGGTCCGCCAGCTTCGCCCCTTACCGCGAATGTCAATGCGGCAATGAGGAAAAGCGCGAATGCTCGCGCGCTGACGCCGTCATTGCGGGTGAAAGTCTCAACATTTGGACGCTCCCCGAACGGCATGGTCCAACATGAGAGTATGATCACACATCTGCGAAGAAAGGGCCGAAGGGCCCATACAAATTCATTCTCAATGCCCGGAGCATCATTGTCAGGCCCCGAAGAATCATTCGCCGGTTCCGGAGATGGTCCAAGCCCGGAGGTATCTTCTACCGTTCCCGGAGTTTCATTTTCGGAAGCTTCATTGTCGGCCCCGGACAAATGAGTTTGGGCGTGTCGTTTAGGCTTTACGGACATGGCATGACCTTCTGACCGCTCCCGAGAGGGATAGGCACGTCAGCGACCGCCTATTTCGTGTTCACTATCCAAAGTTTGGGAGTAAATCTTTCTTGGTTATTTGCAGTCTGGGCCTTCTCTTCCAAATCGCTCAAATTGATCTCCAGAGACGGACCATTGCTTTGCGCAACAAAGCTGACGCAGCCTGACGCTTGCGGCTGTTTCTTGTAGTTGGCGAGAACAACTTGAAGATGATCGTAACGGTTGATTTCAGCGGCAACCGCTATGGGGGTTCCAAACCCGAATCTCGTCCAGAGGCTTACGAGAATGTCGGCAACGTTGGCTCGATCAGTAAAGAGAAATTGTGCTCTTCGAATTTTTTCAAGCGTAGAGACACATGCCGAGCCGTTGAAATAACTCGTGTGAAATTTGAGAAGTACCTTGAGTTCTTTGCGTGGAGCAAACCCATACCTATGAAATTGATCGTACACGTCATAGGCCACATCGGGAGCCGCAGAGACGTTATCGACATCATCGGGAATCGGTCCCTGCACATAAGTCCAGCTTTTCGTATGGCACGCGAAGCTGAGTTGTTGCCGCGTCAACTTTACTGACACGGGTGCGGGCACTGGCTGAGCCGCCACCCCTTTCAGCTGGACGACAATCAAGCTGTTTTGAATGCTCGTAGGCGGCGTCTTGTATAGAAAGCGATAAGTGACAGCCTTCTGTATCGTGGTGCTGGGCACAACGGGAACAAGGCACCGAGCGTTCGACCTCCCAGGACACGCTGTCGCTACATAAAGAGTATCAGGCACCATTTGGCCTTCGTAGGTCGCACAGTAACTGTCCGGCTGCGCCAATGCTTCCGAGGTGCCAGCGGCGGCCAGCAGCGTAACCCCCAGCAAAAAGGTGCGTTTTACCATTCGAGTCTCCCCACCCTGGGATACAATCATAACGATAATATTAATTGTCTGCAATTTAAGAGTGTCATCAATTCTGTGGATGATTTCGGTCTTTTCAAATGCGCCAGACCGCATTGGCAGCATGCCGGCGTGGCGTTTGGAGGATGAGCCGCGCGAACGGTTTCCAACGCGGTCCCCGCTGAATTCACCAACTCGAAACTCTTCCCGGTTAGCGTTTCAGTGTTCCCTGGGGAGGGGCTTCATGAACTGGTTCAAGCGACGTTCGGCGCTTGCCGCCGCGACCGTCTGTTTGTTGATCGGGATGATCGGCGCCGCCGATGCGGCCGGCGCCTTGGCGGTCGGCGCGTGCGGCGCCTATGGCTATGGCTACGATTATCGGAACATTGCCGACGCACGCGCAGCGGCGATGAAGAAATGCGCCGGCAGTGGCTGCAAGATCGTCGGCGACATCCGCCTCGGCTGCGCGGCCATGTCGGTCGATGCCAAGCGCCCGTGCGGCTCGTTCGGCTGGGCGATCAATTCGCATCTTGGCAAGGCCGAGAACGCCTCGATGCGCCGCTGCGTCCAATTCGGCGGCCGCAATTGCATGGTGCGCGCCTGGGCCTGCGACGAAAAGGGTTGAGTGCCGGCTGCGGTTTGGCTTATCGCGCCCTCTGCAAATTGAATTCGGTGTCAAAGCAAACCGGCTCGCGGTATTCGCGCGACACTGTAACAAGGTTCGGATCCTCGTCCTTCAACGCTTGAAACAGCGGTTCCGATGCCCGCCACAGCGGGACATGGCCGCTCGTCGGCGCATCGTGATGGGCCGGCATGAACACCGCGGGCTTGTAAGTGCGCAGATAAGCGAGCGCTTGTTCGATCATGAGCGGATAGAGATAATCCGCGGTCGTTGCCGCGATGGCGAGATCGACGCGTCCGATGCGCGCCATTGCTGACTTTTCGTAGTCGGTGAGTTTGCCGCCGCTATCGCGATACATGATGCGAAAGCCATCATCGAGCGTAATCAAGTAAGCAATCGTGCCTTCGGTGATGACACGCGGATCAGCGGTGCCGCGGGACTTGATGACCGCTTCTTCGGCTTGTTGCTCGGGCGTGGGCTGCGGACTGAGCGAATTGACGGCCTTCTCCATGACGGCAGTGATTTCTTTCGACGGCTGGCCGTGTCGCGCCAGGATCGGCTCGACCGTGAAATCCTTAAAGCGGAGCAGTTCATCGCCGCGGCCGGTGACAGTCTGCACTTGCTTGGCGTCGATCGCCTGAGTTAGCAGTTTTTCCGTCGTCACCGGCGCGCCGACGACTGTCGCACCGGTCCGCGCGCCGACCGAAGCGGCGTCCGACATATGATCGAAATGGCCATGGCCGAGCAGGATCAGGTCGGCCTTCTTGACATCGGCGGCCGTGAAGCCGAGCGGCCGGAAAGCGGCAGGGCGATCGAAAAAGGCATCGAGCAATATGATGCGGCCTTTATAGGCCAACTCGAAGTTCGACACGCCGGCCCAGCGCACCGCAAGCGTATGCGGATTTTGCGGCGCGGCTCCTCCCGTTGATACGAGCGTTGCGGTGTAACAAGCTGGATCACGGGGCTCGGCGGCGGTGGCGGCCTCGATCGCCGCATTGCGCTCGGACCGAGGGTCAACGAAAGGGCTGGCGAGGGAAGCATCGGCGAACGCAGTGCAAACCACCAACATCGGTAACAATATCCGGCACGATTTCATCCGATTCCCCTTTGGAGTTTCAGTTCAGCCCGCGCTCGTCATTTACACGAAATAAAATAGCGCCCATGGGTCTCGCAATCGGCCCCGCAACGCTTCACCGCTTCTTAGCGATCTGCGCAACAATGGGCGCCCACTTCTTTTGCTCGTTCTGGATGAAGGCCAAAGTTTCGGCGGGCGACATCAGGCGTTCTTCACGGCCGAATTTGCCAAGCCGCTTCTCGGTTTCGGGATCACTCATCGCCTTTTTCAGATCGGCGTTCGCTTTCTGCACCACGGCGTCCGGCGTGCCGAGCGGCGCCACCAGGGCTTGCCAGCCGACGGCCTCAAAGCCGGGCAGGGTTTCGGCGACCGTCGGCAGGTTGGGGAAATTTGTCATGCGCTTGGCCGATGCGACCGCCAGCGGAACGGCGTTTCCCGACTCGATCGCGCCGGCGACGCCCGAATAGGAGTTGAAGGCGAGAGCCACGCGCTTGCCCATCATGTCGTTGAGCACCTGCGCGGTGCCTCCCGTATAGGGGATCATCAGGAGCTTGATGCCGGCGCGGCTTTCCAACAACTCGCCCGTCAGGTTCGTAAGCCGTCCCGGCCCGTTTGTGCCGTAGGCGAGTTCGCCCGGCCGCTGCTTTGCCAGCGCGATCAAGTCCGGCAGCGTTTTGACGCCGAGCCACGCCGCGGCCGTAATGAACAGCGGGACGCCGCCGAGGTAGCCGACCGGGGTGAAATCCCGCGGCACCTGGATCGGCAGATTGTCGGCCGCTCCCGGCACCGCCACGAAGGCAGAGACCGCAGGCATGAACAAGGTGTAGCCGTCGGGCGTCGCCGACGCTGCGGTGCGCGCAGCAACGGCGCCGCCGGCACCAGGCTGATTGATCAATACGGCCTGCTGGCCCCACACCCGCGACAGGCCGTCGGCAATGATCCGCATGATGACGTCGATGGCGCTGCCGGGCGCCGAGTTGGAGATGAGGCGGACCGGACGATTGGGATAATCTTGTGCTCGCGCCGGGCCTGCGGCGGCACTGAAGGCCGCCAGCAAAGACAGCAATACGGTGACTAAACGGCGCCGGTGTGCGCGCATGCCTTCGCTCCCCACGTGACGGTCTTGTCGGCTTTGAACTTTAAAGAAACTGCCGTCGCCTGTTCAAAGCGTACAGGTCTTGGACGCTAACGAGCAATACTCAAGAATTGCTATTCGGCAGCCGCCGCCCACACATGCGCGATCGCGTCCGGGCTCATTGGATTGCATTCAGGCTCGCTCTCGGCCGGCGGCTTCGTGTTCATATCTTCAAGGAAGCGCGAAATGATAAGCTGCAGCACGGCCAGACCAAAGGACGGATCCTGGAAGTAAAGCTGCTTCGCTTTGCTGTCGCGCAATTCGTAGACTTCGCAGTCGCTGCAACAAATGATTGTCGCCATGCGATTTTGGTTGCGCGCGAAAACGCCGATCTCTCCCAGGACCGTTCCCGGCTCAATGGTCTTGCCGAATTCGACAATCTTCATTCTGCCGTGGGCCGTGGTCCTTCGCTCCCGACCGCTTGCTGTTCCGCCATCGCGGTTCGCCAACAAATCGGCCACCTAGGTCCGCCAACGAAATGAACCCCCGAAATCGTCTCGGGGTGTGAGCGGTGCGTGCCTCTGCCGCATTACGCGCAAACAGAGCGTGGCGTTTTTCCCCTTGAATATGACTGACTGGTCAGTCATATTCAATTTATGACGTCCAGCCGACCACAAGCCACGAAGCGGGCCGTCGCACGCAGCGACCGAACCGGTATCGTCGCGGCGTCGCGTCGAGATGCGCGTTCCGCGAAAGCGGCGGCCCGCCGTGACGCGATCCTCGACGCCGCGCTCGACGAGTTTTCCGCCCGCGGCTTCGCCGCAGCGCGGCTCGACGACGTGGCGAAACGGGCAGGCGTCGCCAAGGGCACGATCTATCTGCATTTCGTGGACAAGGAGAGCCTGTTTCAGGAGCTCATCCGCTCCAAAATGAGTCCCGTGGTCGGCACGCTCGAGGCCGCGTTCGCGACGGATCTGCCGCTGCGCACCATTGTCGACCATGCGATCGAAATCTTTGTGCGCGAGGTCTACGGCACCCATCGCAAGCACCTGATTCGTCTCATCATCAGCGAAGGGCCGCGCTTTCCGGCGATCGCCGAGTTCTATTATCGCGAAGTGCTGTCGCGCATTCTCACGGCGGTTCGCGAACTGCTGCGCCGGGCGTACGATCGCGGCGAACTCGCCGACGATACCCTGATCCGCTTTCCGCAATTGATCGGTGCGCCCGGCATCATCGCCATCGTGTGGAACGGATTGTTCGATCGCTTCGAGCCGCTCGACGTGCACGCCATGATGCGCGCCCATTTCGACCGCCTCTTCCTGGCGAGGAGGCCGCCGTGAAACTGCGTTTGCTCGCCGCGATCGGCGTGCTGCTCGTGCTCGCCGGCTGCGATAAAAAAGACAATACCTATCAGGGCTGGATCGAAGCCAATCTCATCTTTGTCGCACCGGATGAAGTCGGCCGAGTAGAGACGCTGTCGGTCAAAGAGGGCGATTCGATCAAGAAGGGCGATCCGCTGTTTACGGTCGACGACGATCTTCAGCAGGCCGATCTTGCCCAGGTCAAGGCTTCGCTGATCAACGCACAGCAGACATTCGATCGCGCACAGCAACTCGCCAAAACCGGCGCCGGCACGCAAAAGGATCTTGACGCTGCGACTGCGGTGCTGCGCGACGCACAGGCGCGTCTCAATTCCGCGCAAACGCGCCTGGCGCGCCGCAGCGTCTTCAGTCCGGTGACCGGTACGGTCCAGCAAGTCTATTACCGTCCCGGTGAAATGGTGCCGGCTGGACGGCCCGTTCTGGCGTTGCTTCCTCCCGGCAACATCAAGGTACGGTTCTTCGTGCCTGAAACCGTCCTGCCGAAGATCGCCTACGGTGACCAGATCAAGGTCTCGTGCGACGGCTGCGCCAGCGGTCTGACTGCGCGCGTCAGCTTTATCGCCGATCAATCCGAGTTCACTCCGCCTGTGATCTACAGCCTTGAGGAGCGCTCCAAGCTCGTCTACCTGATCGAGGCCCTGCCGGAAAAGCCAGGCGCGTTGCGCGTCGGTCAGCCGGTCGACGTCACGTTGCTGCCGCAGCCGGCGCCTGAGTCGCAACCCGAGGCGTCGCGATGAACGCCACACCTTCCGATACCCCTCAAGCAGCGCCCGATATCGTCATCGACGTGCACGGCCTGACCAAATCATTCGGCGGCCGCACCGTCGTCCGCGACCTGTCGATGCAGGTCAAGCGTGGCACGATCTTCGGCTTCCTCGGGCCGAATGGCTCCGGCAAGACCACGACAATCCGTATGCTGTGCGGGCTGCTGACGCCCGACGAGGGCACCGGGACCTGTCTCGGCTACGACATCCGCACCGAGGCGGCGAAGATCAAGTCTCGCGTCGGCTATATGACGCAGCGCTTCAGCCTCTATGACGATCTTTCCGTACGCGAGAACCTCGAATTCATCGCGCGAATCTACGGCCTGCCGCGGCCCGCCAGCGCCGCCAAGGCGATGATCGCGCGGCTCGGCCTGCAAGGCCGCGAGGAGCAGGTCGCCGGAAAGCTTTCCGGCGGATGGAAGCAGCGCCTGGCGCTCGGCGGCTGCACGCTGCCAAATCCGCAACTTTTGTTGCTCGACGAACCGACCGCCGGCGTCGACCCCAAGGCACGCCGCGATTTCTGGGGCGAGATTCATGAACTCGCCGCGAACGGCCTCACGGTTCTCGTCTCCACCCATTACATGGACGAAGCCGAACGCTGTCACGAGATCGCGTATATCGCCTTCGGCGAGGTACTGACCCGCGGCACGGTCGACGAGGTCATTGCCAATTCGCACTTGGCGACTTTTACGGTGAGCGAGACCAACGGTGAGAATCTTTCGGCGCTTGCCGCGGAACTGAAAGAACTGCCCAGCGTCGAAATGGTCGCGCCGTTCGGCACCAGCTTGCATGTCTCCGGACGCGATGGTGAAGCACTCGAAGCTGCGATCGCACCTTATCGCGACAGAACCGGGCTCGTTTGGGAGCGCGCGTCGCCGTCCCTCGAAGACGTCTTCATCGATCTCATGGGACGGGCCAAGGATAATTTCCAATGAGTGCGCTCGCTGCTATCGGCGCGGATGGATTCTGGCGTCGCGTCGGCGCGATGTTGCTCAAGGAATTCCTGCAGCTGCGCCGCGATCGCGTGACCTTCGCGACGATGATTACGATTCCACTGCTGCAGCTTGTTCTGTTCGGCTACGCGATCAACACCACGCCGCACTATTTGCCGACCGCCGTGCTGCTGCAGGAATCGAGCGACGTCGGGCGCTCCATCCTGGCGGCGCTGCAGAACACGAAGTTCTTCTCGGTCACCGAGCAACTGCATAACGACGCCGAGCTCGATCAGGCCCTGGCCTCCGGCAAGGTACTGTTCGCCATCGAAATTCCAGCCGGTTTTGAGCGCGCGCTCCGCCGTGGCGACAAGCCGGCGCTGCTCATTGCCGCCGACGCAACCGATCCGGTGGCGACCGGAACGGCGGTTGCCGCACTTTCGACGCTGGTCAGTTCGGCGCTCGCCAACGATCACGGCCTGCCCGAAACCGGACAGCCGTTGTTCGAGATTCGCACCCATGAGCGCTACAACCCTGCGGCATCGACCGCGCTCAACGTCGTGCCTGGCCTTCTCGGTACCATTCTGACGCTGACGATGCTGATCTTCACGGCGTTATCGGTCACGCGTGAAATCGAGCGCGGCACCATGGAAAGCCTGCTCGCCATGCCGATCACGCCGCTCGAGATCATGCTCGGCAAGATCGCGCCCTATGTCTTGGTCGGCTTCGTCCAGGCGGCGCTGATCCTTGGCGCCGGCGTGCTGATGTTCGGCGTACCGATCGTCGGCAACCTCACTTTGCTCGCCGCTCTCACCACGCTGTTCATCGCGACGAACCTGTCGTTCGGCTATACCTTTTCCACCCTGGCGCAGAATCAGCTTCAGGCCGTGCAGATGTCGATGATGTTCTTCCTGCCGAACATGTTGTTGTCGGGTTTCATCTTCCCGTTCCTCGGCATGCCGCGCTGGGCGCAAATGATCGGCGAGGGCCTGCCGCTGACGCATTACATTCGCATCGTCCGCGCCATTATGCTCAAGGGCTCGACGCTCGCCCAATTGCAGTACGACGCCCTGGCGCTCGCCGGATTGATGGTGGTTGCGATGACCATCGCGGTCACCCGCTTCCGCCGCACGCTGGATTAGATCGAGATCTGGCTTCACTGGTGAGATACGAAGTCACGCAACGCGCCGTGAACGCGCGCAATGACGTGTTCCCATTGGCGCGTCTCATTCTGCCGAAACAGGCGGGCCGTCGGATACCAAGGACTGTCTTCGCGATCGAGCAGCCAACGCCAGTCAGGGATGAAGGGCAACAAAATCCAGACCGGCTTTCCGAGTGCACCGGCAAGGTGAGCCACGGCGGTGTCGACCGCAATAATGAGGTCCAGATTTGAGATCAGCGCTGCCGTGTCGGCAAAATCCTTCAGTCCATCGCCGAAATGCAGTAGGTCGTTTCTATCCTGCAGGACCGCCACGTCGCTCAGTGCGCACATCCCGCTGTAAACTGACGTAGGTCGCATCGAGGTCCAACAGTGGCAGGAGTTCACCAAGATCGATCGATCGGATGCGATCGTTCGGGTGTGTCGGGCTGCCAGACCAGGCCAAGCCGATGCGGGGACAGGGTCTGGCACCCAAACGTACGTTCCAGTCTTTGGCCGCCCGCGGATCTGCGCGCAGATAGGGTACTCTGGACGGTATGGTCTCCAGCCGCGTTCTGAAGGCCCGTGGCAGGCTGAGCAATGGACAGTGCGTATCAAAATGAGGTCGTGGATCGCTGCGCGATATGATCTGCGCCACGCCGGGAAGAGTGTGCATCAAGGCGCGCAACGAAGGTTGCACTTCCAGGATCACACGTGCGCCGCGCTCCGCGACGAGCGGTACGTAGCGGCAAAATTGTATCGTGTCGCCTAAACCCTGTTCGGCATGGAGGAGAATAACCTGGCCCGCGAGTTCGCTTGATCCATCCCACAGCGGTTCTGTGAAATGCCGCTTTTGGTGTTTCGCGAGCTTAGTTTCCCATCGCCATTCGTAGCCTTCCCAGCCGAGGTCAAGATCGCCGGTCAGCATTCGGCAGAGAGCTCCGTCGAAATGCGCTTCCGCACAGTCCGGCTGCACCGTCACGGCGCGGTCGTAGTTCGCCAGCGCTTCATTAAAGCGCTTCAATGCCCTGAGGGCGTTGGCCCGATTCACCAGGGCTTGAGTGAAATCCGGCCGCACAGCGAGCGCGCGGTCGAAGCTCGCCAATGCATCCTCGAAGCGATTGAGCGCGGTCAAAACAAGGCCGCGATTGGACAGTGCCTCGGCGTGATCCGGCCGCGCAGTAATGGCACGGTCGAGGCTATCCAATGCTTCATCGTATCGCCTCAGCTCATAGAGGGTTATGCCGCGATTGCACAGCGCCTCGGCGTAGTTCGGCCGCAGGGCAAGCGCGCGGTCGTAGCTCGATAGCGCCTCATCGAACCTCCTCAGTTCATTGAGAAAGGTACCAAGATTGTAGTGAGCGAAGACACTGTTCGGATTGACCTTCAAAGCGCGATTGATTTGATGAATTGCTTCCGCATCATTACCGCGCTGATGAAAGATCACACCGCGCAAACGAAGGCTGTCAAAATGGTCCGGTTCGTTTGTTAGTATTCTGTCATAAATCTTTTCGGCCTCTGTCAACCGACCGGCTTTGTGCAAGGCTAATCCCTCGGCAAAGAGTGCTGCGGTGTTAGGTGATGATTTCATTTGTTGAAAATTTGGTTTGATTGCTAACGGCATCGAACGCGGGAGCTACAAAAATACCGCCCAAGGAAGCGTCCAGCGCCCTTGCCGGGATTTATGAGTATGGCAATATCCATTCATAAGGGCGACAGCAGGGTGTGTTGGACTGGGTGATTTTCATCGCCAGACCCTGCGCACATTTTTGGTCGCCCCAAGGCCCTAATGGAGGCGACCCATGGCCATCACCAACTATTATCGCTGGGTTGGCGGACACGGCATCGAATGGACCTATGACGACGGGTTCGCGAGCAATTGGGTTTCGATCAACAACCCAGGCGCGCCGCCGAATTATCCGGATGGCCTCGGCGATCTGGCGGTCTTCGACCTCGGTGGCGACATCACTGTCACCGGCAGTGCTGCCGGCGCCGAAGAGATCCAAATCGCCAGCCAGACGACCGTCACCTTCAGCTCAGGGAACTTTGGCGCAGGTTTCGACGAACAAGGCGGAATGTTAATCGACGAGAATTCTACGCTCGTCATCGCTTCCGGTGTCAGCATGTCGGACAGCGGCTCGCTTGACATCATCGGCCTGACCTCGAGCGGTTCGCTGGAAGTCCAGCCGGGCGGCGGTTTCGGCGACCTCGGCATGATCGTGGGGGCCGACGAGAACAGCCAGGGCGACATTACCGTCGATGGCGCGTTTTTTAGCGTGGCACAATCGGGGTCAGGCGCTCCCGGTGATGGCGAATTGATAGTTGGAGAAGACGGCGAGGGTACGATCGACGTTTCCGGCGGCAGTCAGTTTTACAGCGCGATTGCCATCCTGGGTAAGAACGACGGCTCGACCGGTACTGTGACCGTCAGCGATTCGATCTGGGCGGGCAGTTCGCTGACGGTTGGGCTGACCGGCACAGGCATCGCCAAGATCGAGGACGGCTCGACCGCGGTGTTCAACTCGGTCACCGTTGGGCCGAATGGCGACCTCTCGGTGTCGGCGGTGGGAGGCCTGACCACCCAGTTCCTGGTTAACTTCCTCACCCTCGCGTACGGCACCATCGATGTCACCGGCGGCGGAGAACTAGTGGTCGGCGCCGGCGTCGGCGATGGCGGCGCTGTCGCTATCGGTGGCGCGACGCTTGTCGGGCTTGGCACGATCAACGCCAACATCGACCTGAGCTCTGGCTCAGTGCAGGCCCTCCAGCCGCTGCCCGGTACGCTGACCATCAACGGCAACGTCAACGGCATCGGCGAGATCGACCCGCTGATGACGCTGGAGGTGAACGGCACGATCGACGACGGCGTCAACATCGTCTTCAATCCGAACGGTCTCGATACCGACGGCGACCTCGTGCTCGACGTGCCGAGAGGAGATCAGGGGACGATCATCGGCTTCGATGTCGGCGACACGATTGACATCGAGGGGTTGCACTATTCCAACGCCGTGTTCACGCCGGGCGCTTCAGGACAGCCTGGGACGCTCACCTTGTCGGGCGGTCCCGATCAACCGCTCGACCTGAAGGTTGAGGGCGACTATGCGCCTGATAGCTTTGTGGCGACTCCAGGCGAAACCGATACCATCGTGACGCAGGTCGGCTGTTTTCTTGCCGGAACGCGCATTCTGACCGACGGCGGCGAAGTTGCGGTTGAGGACCTGGCCATCGGCGATCGGGTGATCACGCACTCCAGCGAGGCGCGGCCGATCAGATGGATCGGCCGGCGAAAGCTTGCGGCTCGGTTTGCCGATCCGCTGCAAGCTTGGCCGGTTCGTATCAAGGCCGGCGCGTTGGCCGACGGGTGTGCCTTCGCGCGATCTGTTGTTGTCACCCGATCATGCAGTTCTCGTTGATGATGTGCTGATTCAAGCCGGCGCGCTCGTGAACGGCTCGTCCATCGTCCGCGAGGCAAGGGTGCCCGAGACATTTACGTATTACCACGTCGAACTCGACGACCACTCGCTGATCCTGGCCGAAAACACTCCGGCAGAAACCTTTGTCGACAACGTCGATCGCCTCGGCTTCGATAATTGGCCTGAATACGAGGCACTCTATCCCGAAGGCAGATCAGTCACTGAGATGCCCTATCCACGGGCGAAAGCATGCCGGCAAGTGCCGCGCGCTATCCGTGAACGACTTGCCTCGTTTCCCGAGAACGCCGCGGCTTGATCGCGATAGAATGGTCGAAAGAGGCGCTGCGACTGCCGAAAGCTCTTCGGGCTGATTGGTTTCTATCGCTCAATATCGGCTGCTGACGCCGATGTGCAGGTAGGGGCCGTAGCGATGATCGGACGTCAACGACCAGCCGGCGCCGGCCGACCATTCGAGCGCATTGAGGCGCAAGCCGGTGACGTGGATGCCGAACTCGAATTCCTCGTAATCGCCGCACCAGATTTCCCGCGTTTCGGGTCCGACAAACACCGGATCGGAAGCGCGAAAGCCGAACGCTGCGCGCAGTGCACCGGTCGGCCCGATTGATGCGATCGTGCCATTGAGGCTCGCCATGGTGTTGTCTGTCGGCTGGTACCAAACATCGGCGGCGAATTGTGCGCCGATATAAAATCCTCGCAGCCGGCTGCCTGGATCGTCAGGGGTCAGGCGATAGTTCTGCACAACGGGTCCGGCAAACAAACTGATGCTGAGTTTGTCGCGCGTGAACCGCCATCCGGGAAGGGCGGTGGCGGATAACATCGTGCCGTCGACGTCGGCATTCAGTCCGCCCGACGTATAGGTGTACTCGCCGCCGCTGAGCAGCACTTTGAGGGTGAAGCCGTTTGCGTCGAGTCCTGCGGGCGACCACAGCGTGCCGCCATAGAAGAACGCGCCGTAGCGCCACAGATCGGTTCCGGCGAAAAAGAGAAAGGAGGCAGTGTTCGGCTCAGCAGCCTGCGCCGAGACCACCGCGGCACACAACCCTGCATTCGCGACGGCAACAGCCACCGCGACGGTACGCCCCCACTTCAACACTGAAGTCCCGCCAGCCCCGGCGACACGACGCCTGTTACCGCCTAGTGGAGCGGATTTGACATCGCTACCCACCTAGCCGGAATCGGCGAAGCGAATGTCAAATCCAAAAGCTCCACTAGCACTGATATTTGCTAGTGGTCCTTTGATTCCAACATTCGCAAGACAGCCTGCCGAACCGGGATGCGAATGTTAGAATTGAACCACTAGCTCATTACCTTAGAGGCGGGTGCACGTCGAGGAAAATGCGCTGGATAGTTGTACACGATACGCGTGTGTTATTGGAGATGCAGCCGTCTGGACGGCGCATGAGGCCAGCGGGCCGCTCATGGGGGTCGCATATGGGGGCGTACGCGACCTTGCATCTTCGGGAAAATCCGTTGCGCTGGTCTGCTTTGCAATATTCAGGAATACCCAAGCTAATTTGGGCGCTATACGTCAACTGAGCCGCCGGAAAGGCCAATGACTGTCCAAGCTTCAAACCCAGAGCGATTCACCGCCGACCATGCCTCTGATGTGGCGCGACGCCGGGTCGCCATCGGCTTTCTCAATTGGGCGCATGCGATCGATCACTTTGTGATCCTGATCTATCCGACTGTCGTGCTTGAACTCGTGGTGGTTTATGGGCGCTCGTATTCCGAGCTTATCTGGCTCAGCACGGCCTCCTTCATTGCGTTCGGACTGTTCTCCCTGCCGGCAGGCTGGCTGGCCGATCGCTGGAGCCGCCGCAACATGATGGTCGCGTTCTACCTCGGCTGCGGGATTTCACTGCTTGGCGCCGCGGCGGCGCCATCGCTCGCGGCGCTTGCCGTCGCGTTGTTTGCACTCGGCCTGTTTGCGGCGATCTACCATCCGGTCGGCACTGCGATGATCCTGGAGAACGCCATCCAGCGCGGCCGCACGCTGGCGTTCAACGGGGTCTGCGGCAATCTCGGAGTTTCGCTTGCAGCCGGCATCACCGCGGCGCTGACCGCCGCCATTTCCTGGCGCGGCGCCTTTCTGGTCCCCGGCTTGATCTGTGTGATCACGGGCGCGGCCTATCTTTGGTTTGTGCCCAACGAAGAGCAACGGGCCGCCAAACGCAGCGGATCGCCCGACGTTCGGCTCTCCGCAAGCGCCGCCGCGATGATCTTTGGTCTCTTTGTTGTGGTCGCGCTCAGTGCAGGGCTCGTGTTCAACACCATCTCGGTTGCGCTGCCGAAGATCGTCGACGAACGGGTCGGTGGCGGCATTTCCCTCATCGAGGTCGGCGGCTTGACGACGGCGGTCTTCTTGTGTGGCGCGGTCGCCCAAATCACGGTAGGCCGGCTGGTGGAGCGCTTTCCGCTGCACATTTTGTTCGCGATCAGCGCCGTGCTGCAATTCGCCGGCGTCGTGTGGGCCGCTTCCGCAAACGGCGTGACGTTGCTCTTTGCGCTCGCCTTTACGATGGCGGCGATCTACGGCCAGATCACGCTCAATGACCTCGTCATCGCACGCTACACCGCCGACGCGTGGCGCGGCCGGGTTTATGCGGTGCGCTATTTCCTGACCTTCATGGTGTCTGGTCTGGCGGTGTCGATGATCGCCATCTTGTACGGCCGCGGCGGTTTCGATCTTGTGCTCGCCACGACCGCAGTGATCGCGCTCGGCTTCCTTGTCGCGGTGCTCTTGATTGCGTTGATCGCGAACGGCGTGGAAAAGGCCCGCGTGGTGCAGCCGGCGGAGTAGGCTCCTGCGTACCGGCGCTGAAGGCCGCCGCTTCGAGCGCGGCGGCCCTCGCCTCGGTCTTTCCTATTTCGTCTTGGCCGCGAACGCCTCCAGCACCGGGCGCCACTGCGTTTGCTGCGCGTTGACGAACGCATTGACTTCGGACGGTGTCATCGGATTGACGTAGGCGCCGCGCAGCGCGAGCTGTTTGGCGAGGTCCGGTTCGCTGAGTACCTTTTGCAGGGTCTCGTTGAACTTCTTGATCGCCGCCGCTGGTGTGCCAAGCGGCGCCACGATGCCTTGCCATCCGCCAGCCGCAAAGCCCGGTAACGTTTCCGCCACCGTCGGCAGATCAGGGAAGCCGGGCAGGCGACGCGTCGATGCGACCGCCAGCACATTGATGGTGTGCGCCTGGATCGCACCAGCCAAGCCGGAATATCCCTCGATGATCAATGGCACGCGGCCGCCGATCACGTCGCTCAGCGCGCTCGCAGGGCCCCCGGTGTAAGGCACCACCTGCAATTTGATGCCGGCCCGGCTTTCCAGGAGCAGGCCCGTCAGGTGCGTTATTCGTCCTATGCCGGTCGCCGCGAAGGAAATTTCGCCGGGATGTTGTTTGGCCCGTGCAATCAGCTCCGGCAGCGTCTTGATGCCGGATTGAGGGTTGGCGCAAATGAACATCGGCTGGTCCACCAGCGAGCCGACCGGAAGAAAATCACGCGGCAGGACCAGGGGAAGGTTCTCCGCCTTGCCGGGCACGGTAATGAACAGCGAAAGCGCCGGCGCGAACAGCGTATAACCGTCAGGGATCGCCTCGGACGCTGCGTGGGCCGCGACGGCCCCGCTGGCGCCAGGCTGATCGACCGGCACGATCTGCTGGCCCCACAGGCTGCCGAGCCGATCCATCACCATCCGGAATGTGACGTCAACGGCACTGCCGGGCGCGGAATCGGAAATGATCCTTACGGATTTGTTCGGATAATCGTCCGCTTGCGCCGGCAATACGGCGGCGGTCGCGAGCGCCAGAAAACCCAGCGCCATCACTTTGAACGGCGTATTCATGTGTGTTCCTCCGAGGTCGCGTAGGCGCCTTGCCAGCGCTCTTCGCCCAACGGTATCCCACGCGCATTATTCGCGAAAGGCGCGCCCTGCGCCGCACTGACGCAGCGGACCCGAAAATCGCGACAATGAAGGCGGCTGTTCAGGCCCCGGAGCGGCCAAATGTCCCGATCTCGTTCAGGCCGGGTGCCGTGCCGCCAGCGCCATGCCGATCATCGCCGTTCCGCCGAACAACAGGTTGATGCCGACCAGCAGCCCAAGTGCCCATGCGGCGGTGCCCGGCAGTCCGGCGAAAATAATGCCGGCCAGAATCAGATCGACAATGCCGCTCGCCAGCATCCAGCCCCATCGGCCGGAAAGCTGACTGCGATGATCGATCGCATACATGATCGTCGCGATGCCTTCGATCACGAAGAAAGCAATCAGCACCAGTGTGAGCGACAACACTCCGCTGACCGGCCGGGTGAGCAGAATGAGTCCGGCGGCGATGCCGATGATCGCTGAGATCAGCGCCCACCAGAATCCCGGAGCGTGCCGCATCCAGAATGTCGTCACCAGGCCGACGGCGCCGCTGATCAGGAACAACCAGCCGATGACGAGCGCGGCGGCAAGCGTTGCAATCACCGGCACCACGATGGCGGCCAATCCGAGAATGACCAAGACGATGCCTTCGGCCAGAAATAGGCCCCAGTGCTCGTGAATAGTGGCCACGAAGGCCCGCTGGATGCCTGCTTCATCGGTGGGTTGATTCATTGTCATCGTCCGCTCCCTGAAATTGCCCTCATCGGTCACGGACCTGCGGTGACCGCCTCAATCGTCACGTCGAGCCTTTATGCGTGCGTCCAGCAGTACTGGCAGAACCAGGACCGCCTCCGAAGGAACTTGAATCGCCTGGGGCCGTTAATGTCGCACAAAAGCCGGTCTTGCATAAGCCGCAATCCGCGCTTATTTACTTAACAACGGCGTTGATGCCTTCGGGCTCCGCCGTTGGACGGCCACGGTTACGATGGGCGACGCCGGATGTACGCGCGCCATGTCGTTCGTGGCCGTTAGCATTTTTGGGCCAATCAACACTCATTTTATGCTGATCAATGTTTCAGTTTCTCGATCAGCGCCATCGCTGCTGCGGGTGCTCGGATCTTGCCCTCGTGAATGACGTAAGCGAATACATCGCGTGGCTTCGCTTTGGCTTTGGATTCGAGTCCTTGACCGCAATGCGGCAGGTCAGCGGGTTCGCCGCCCTGTGCCCACTGCCGGAGCCTGCCGGCCCAAGCTTCAATGTCCTTCGGCGGGTAGGCGGTCGGGATCGTGTCCAATCCGCGTTGCAGGCGGGCGTAGACAAAATCGCCGGTGACGTCGGCGATGTTCGGATATTTGGCGTGATCGGTAAAAACGACGGGCATTGAGAAGCGACGCAGCAGGGCAACAAAATCGGCGCTGCCGAAGCTGTCGTGTCTGACCTCAATGACGTGACGCAGCGTTCGCCCGTCGAACGTGCCGGGAAGCAGTTCCAGGAAGCCGCCAAAGTCGGCTTCATCGAACTTTTTGGTTGGAGCAAACTGCCAAAGCAGCGGCCCAAGATGGTCGCCGAGCTCGGTTACGCCGGAATCGAGGAAGCGCTTGATCGAGTCACCGGCCTCTTTCAGGACGCGCCGGTTGGTCGCAAACCGCGGACCCTTGAGCGCAAACACGAAGCCCGGCGGTACCTCGCTTGCCCATTTCCTGAAGGTCGCGGGCGTTTGCGAGCGGTAGAACGTGCCGTTGACTTCGATCGATGTCAGGCGCTCGCTTGCATAGGCGAGTTCTTTCGTGTGGGCCAGGCCCTTGGGATAGAACACGCCGCGCCACGGCTCGAATGTCCAGCCGCCGATGCCGAGGTAAATATGGCCTGCTTTGAGGAGTCATCTGTCTGTCACCCGAGAATGCTAGCTTGATGATGCAAATGGCGCCGGGACGCGTAATTGTAACTCCCCCATCGCCACAACGGCCACGGTGAGATCAGGCGACGCCGGATGAACGCGCGCCTTGTCCACGTGGTCGTTTCCGTTTTGCGAGCCCCTCATCTGGGCCGCAGCCTTGATCGGCTTGTTCGTCAGCGGCTGCATTTCGCGATATTCTCCCTAGCGAAAACGTCCTTAGGAGAAGCCCGATGGCGATGAGCGTTGGTGTGCTCGATCATTACAATGTGTCCACCCGCCGGCTGAAAGAGACCGTGCAGTTCTATGAGGATGTGCTGGGATTCGTGAATGGTCCGCGGCCGCCGTTCAATTTCCCCGGCGCCTGGCTGTATAGCGCGGGCCATCCCGTGCTGCACCTCAACGACATCTCGCAGACCGACAAGCAGCAGCGCCCCGATTCAGGTGTCATCGATCATGTCGCGTTTGGCAGCCGCGGCTTCGAGGCGATGAAACAGCACCTCACTGGAAAAGGCGTGCCGCACCGTGTGAACCAGGTCCCCAACAGCAGTCGTTGGCAGATTTTCCTTCGCGATCCCAATAACGTGGAGATCGAACTTAATTTCGAAACTAAGCATGAGACCGCCGCCTGAGATGCCCGCTCGCCACAGACCTTCCGATTGGGACGTGATACCGTCCCCGCACACAGGACGGGTGAAATGGCGATCAACATCGCGCGACGGTGGTTCCTAGCCGGGCTCGGCGGCGCACCGTTCGCGTCGCCATTTTTGGCGCGCGCAGAGCAGGGCGGCCCGAGGCGCAAGGTCGCCGTCATCATGTCGACGGCTCAGGCAGACGCAGAAGGGAAGGCTCGATTGGATGCCTTCCTGCAGTCTCTCAAGGAGCTAGGCTGGGTCCAGGGCAGCAATATTGAAATCGCCGATTACTGGATCGCGGGTGACGCAGCGCGCATTCGGGCGGCAGCGAGCGAACTCGCTCTCACGAAGCCCGACGTTATTCTGAGCAGTACGACGCCGGTCGTTGCGGCGCTGCGCGGGCAGAGCCAGATTTCTCCGATCGTTTTTGTGCTGGTGTCCGACCCCGTCGGAAGCGGTTTTGTTGACAGCTTGGCGCGACCCGGCGGCAATATCACCGGTTTTATAAACATTGAATCGTCGGTTGGCGGCAAATGGCTGGAACTGCTGAAAGAGATTGCGCCACAGACCAAGCGCGCAGCGCTGCTTTTCAATCCCGATACAGCGCCATACGTCGACTACTATCTGGAGCCGATTAAAGTCGCGGCTGCATCGCTCGGCATTGGGGTGCTCACGATCCCGGTGCGCGATCGCGTGGAGATTGGACCCGCGTTCGCTCAATTGACCGGCGATGCCGGAGGCGCTGTCGTCGTCATGCCAGACGCCTTCACGGGCTCAAACCGGATCCAGATCATTGCGGAAGCCGAAAGTCATAGGCTTCCGACCATGTATCCCTACCGCTACATGGCCCAGGAGGGCGGTCTCATTTCGTACGGTATCGATACGAACGACCTCTATCGGCGCGCTGCGATATACGTCGATCGGCTGCTCAAGGGCGCCAAACCAGCCGATCTCCCGGTGCAACAACCGACGAAGTTCGAACTGGCGGTCAACCTCAAGACGGCCAGGACACTTGGCCTTACCGTCCCGCCGACTTTGCTCGCCATCGCCGACGAGGTCGTCGAGTGATGAGACGTCGCAAATTCATCACGCTGCTCGGAGGCGGCGGGCTCCATTGATCGTATCCTCAAAGGAGAGAAACCCGCCAACCTGCCGGTGCAGGCGGCAACCAAATACGAGCTGGTAATCAATCAGATAACTGCGACCGCCATCGGCCTTGATGTGCCACAAATGCTGCTCGCGCGCGCCGACGAAGTCATTGAGTGAACCCTGCACAATGCGTCAAATTGACAGCGGCAAACGAACGCTGAGCGTCGCTTTCAAAAGTTCTCCTGGTCGATCTCACGGCGCAACGAGGAGTTCAGGCCGATATTCGAAGTGCATCGTATCGAAGTGATACCACTTGCCGCCCCAGATGAAGCCGTGTTTCTCAAAGATCGTAACGATCTCCTGGGGCATGCGGTTGCGGTAAACGACCGGGACCGTTGTGCGGCCGCCAGTACCAATAATCCGAAACGGCCGTGTTGAGATCGATCGCAATACCGTAGCTGTGGGGGCTCGGTTGGCCGGTGTCGGCCACGGCCCGGCAATTGTAGGTGCCGGCGATCGGGTATGCGGCGTGTTTGATGTCTGGAGGTAGCGCGTCAATTTCGGCCGATACGGCGCGCAACCGCTTGTCGACGTCGTTGATGGACGTCATGCGGATTGTTTGACCCCAGGTCTTGGGAAGCCAGGTGAGGGACGCGAGGCGAGGGGACACTTCACCCTTTTTGCAGTCGCCGTACATCTCTTTAAAGAAAGCGGCATTCCGGAACCGGCCCGGATCGGCATCAACAGCCGGCGGTTTTTCGAGCGGGCCGGGCGGATACGGGATACGAAATTGATCGATGATGGACGCGCGCCGAAGGAGCTCGGGGAATGTCTTGCTCTCGGCACCGTCGGAGACCGGCATGACAGTTCCATTGCGCCAACGCAGCATTTTGGCGTCATGCCCTGCGAGCGCATTCGGGTAAGCCGCGACCAGGTGGTCGAGCGCCAAGCGGACCTGATTATCCTGCGCAAGAACAGGGCCACCGGCCAACAGAACGGCGAGCCCGACGGTACAGTAGACCGTCATCACCATCCGGCCGCACACGCGACCGATCATGCACCGGCGTGCGTTGGCCAGTGCCGCTCGCGGAACCAGGCGCGGTATTCCGTCATCTTGGCGCGCTGCGCCTGCGGCGCATGCCGCTTGCATGTCGACGCTTCCTGGCTGTCTTCCGGCGCGCCCCACCGCAGCTCGACACAATCGTTTGGATTGTAGGCCATCTCGAGATTGCCTGCGCGGTCGATGACGTCCTTGAGCGAGAGCGTCCACGACGACCCGTCGCTGCGCGTGTACGAAAACTTGCGCGATGAAAGCTCCGACGCGAGCGTGTTCTGCAATTCAGCCTTCACGCCCGCTGCGCTCTTGCCAAACGGTATTGCATAGCGATCCGCCCGCCGCGCTACGTGATCCGGATAGCCGCGCACCACATCGATCGCGATCAACAGGCGGAAATCGCGCGCCGGCGTCGAATAATCTTCCCACGGGCCGTTGGTCTCAAAGATCGCCGGCCCATCCGGCATGGCGGCCTCGCCGTGGGCGCTGATCTGATACTTTCTTCCGTTTTCGACCGACGTGACGCGCGTCTTGACCTGTTCCTCGAGCGACGCAATGGCGTCCGCCATTGCGCGCTGCGGATCGAGTGGCTCGGGCGACATCACGTCGTCCATGCGATCGTAGAATTGTTCGGCGCTCATCTGCGATTGGTCGAGCGAAAAATCACCGTACTGCGGATTTTTCGCGATCTCGGCATTGGTCTGCCGCCGCAAGGCGCCGTTCGGCTCGCGCACGATCGGCCGGAAGTGCTTGAAGCCGGGGCTGCCGAGCGCCGGCTCGTGAACGAACAGAAAATTGCCGCGCCAGAACCGCTTGCGCGTGATCGAACCGTCTGGCTCGGCGTCGACGGCGAGGTAGACGCCCGGCGTGCCGTTCACCTCCGGCACCCGTTTGACCAGCATCAGAACGTGTCCGTACGGATCGGCGTACACGGTCCCCGGGCGCAACGCGTCCTGGGTCAGCGGGACAGTGTAGAAATCAGTGTTGTCGTCGTTCGCCGACACGCGCACGGATCCGGTATGGACGACGTCGCCGACGGCCCGCAAATATGCGCCGAACGACGGCTTCGACTTCGGCGCCGGTGGGATCGCTTGCGCTGCGGCCGACGGAGGCGCCGGCGGCTTGGGCTGAGAAAACAACTGCAAAAGGTTGGACTTTCGCGTGTCGGCGGGCGCCGGCGCCGGGGCAGCCGACGCGCTGGCCTGTTCGGGCGGCGGCGCCGGACGCGTAACCTCGGGATGCTCGATGTCGAACCACTGATAGCACTTCGGTGGCCTGCCGGCGGTGCCGCGTGAGCAATTTGAATAGCCGAACGGCAGCCCCATCTTGTAGGCGAAATAGGCGCGCAAGAAGTAGACAAAGTCGGCGCAGTCGGGGCGAAGGCTCAGCGCGACGTTGTCTTCGTTGAGACCCAGATAGTTGAACAGCATGTTGCGCGATTTATCGCGCAGCACTTCATGCCATGCCTTCCACGACAGCTCGACCTCGGGCGGCGCGTCGAACAGCTTGGCGATCCACGCGGAATACAAGTCCTCGGTCGAGCGGTTCCACGAATTGCGCAGCGGCCAGATGCTGGCCTCCGTCGCGTGCGGCCCCGGCCGCTTCTGCGCGCTTACGGCGATCTCGCGCGTGATCGTGCCACACCCGGCCGGGGCGCGGTTGACCGCCAGCGTCACGCGCCATGCGCCCGCGGCCGGCGAGGCGACCTCGGCATACCAGTAATAAGGCGGCCCGCCATGGCGTTCGCGCGATTTGGCCGCGACGCTGCCATCAGGCGCAATCAGCGAAAGTTCGCCTTCGAGGGGCTTCTCCGCGGTGATGAGGATGCGCAAAGGCGCGCCCTTCCAAGGCGCGATCGGCGAAGGCAAGAACGCGATCTGGGCCGCCTCTTCGCAGCCGCCGGGTGAATTTTCGGCGCGTGAGTCCACTGCTGAGAGAATGGACGCGGCAAATGCGCCTGCGATCAGCAACAACGCTGTCGCAGCAGCAGCAAACTGTCGTGCTGGAAACACTAGAGCCCCCGTCCCGGAACGCCCCGTTTAGCCCAATTAGGCAATATTGCCAAAGGCTTTGGCCGAATCATGGCAGAGCCGATCGCCGGTGGATTCCGACGGCGGGATCGTCTGCGAGCCCTGATCGGCGCGCGTTTGACGGCCCGCTCGCGCGATTCTCAATTCAATCCGGCGCGGTCGCCCTTCCCGAGCCTTGGTTTCGAGATTATTCCTTCAAGGCCAAGTTCCAAAGCCAAGTTCGCGCATGTGCCGAAAGTTCGCACACGTGCCGAAATACGTGCTGAATTGCATGCAGCAATATATGCGGCCGTCGGCGCCATATTGAGCGCATATGCGCCGGACCGGACTGGCGCGCGTCATGATGACCGCGCGCATTATGGAGCCCGCTGTCGCCGCCCCCTGGTGTTGCGATAGATTGGAATTGTGACGATCCGTGATGGAGGAGTTGTTCGTGGCGTGCATTAGACAACCATTCGCCTCCGCAATGATCTGGGCAGCGTGCCTCCTCCTGTGGGCTGGCCCCAGCCTGGCTGCAGACTGCCAGCGGGACAATTTTAATGGCTGGCTCGGGGGGTTCAAACAGGCCGCGACCGCGCAGGGCATTTCGCAAGGGACGATCTCGTCTGCATTGAATGGTGTTATTTTCGATCCGGCCGTCATTGCCCGCGATCATTCGCAAAGCGTCTTTCAACAAGGGTTTGAGCAATTCTCCGGCCGTATGGTCTCACCGGACCGGCTGCGGAAGGGATCCAACATGCTCAAACGCTACGGCTCAATTCTCGAACGGATCGAAGAACGCTTCGCCGTGCAGGGGTCGGTGCTGGTGGCGATCTGGGGGCTTGAGACCGATTACGGCGTCAACCAGGGCAAGTTTTCGACGATCAGGTCGCTCGCAACGCTTGCCTATGATTGTCGGCGCTCCGAGAAATTTCAGGCTGAACTGCTTGATGCGCTCCGCATCATAGAGCGCGGCGACCTCGCTGCGAACGAGATGATCGGGGCTTGGGCCGGCGAGATCGGTCAGACGCAGCTCTTGCCGTCCTCTTATCTCAAGTTTGCAGTTGATTTCGACGGCTTGGGGCGTCGCGACCTCATCCACAGTCCGATGAACGCGCTCGCTTCGACGGCAAACTATCTCAAGAGCTACGGTTGGACGGCGGACCAGCCGTGGGATCCGGGCTCGGCGAACTTCAATGCTTTGCAGAAGTGGAACGAATCCGAGGTTTACGCGAAGACGGTCGCCTATTTCGCCACCCGGCTTGACAAAGAGCCGTAGCGAAATGGGTTCGGCCGAGCTGTGTTGTGCATGAAAGCTTCGCCGCATAGCCCGTGGTTTAGCGCGGCTGTGCCGCAATCACACTGAAATAGGCTACTCGTATTACGTCTTGGCGGTGATCCAGTCTTGGCGGTGATCCAGTCTTGGCGGTGATCCAGAGGGAGAAAACATGCCAACGAACAGTCAGAACCCGGAAACTATTGTTCTGCATGCCGGCTACCGCTCCGACCCGACGACAACCGCGGTTGCCGTGCCGATCTATCAGACGACATCCTACCAATTCAATTCGACCGAGCACGCCGCCAACCTGTTCGCGCTCAAGGAGCTCGGCAACATCTACACCCGCATCATGAACCCGACCCAGGCCGTGCTGGAGGAGCGCGTCGCCGCGCTCGAAGGCGGCGTGGCCGCACTCGGTCTCGCCTCGGGGCAGGCGGCATCGCTGTTCGCGGTACAGAACATCTGTCACGCCGGCGATAATTTTCTGTGCTCGACCGACATCTATGGCGGTACCTGGAATCTGTTCCAGAACACCATGAGCACCATGGGCATCGAATGCCGCTTCATCGACCCGGCGGACCCGGAGAATTTCCGCCGGGCCAGCGATGCGCGGACGCGCTGCTATTACGGCGAGACGCTGCCCAATCCCAAGCTTGCTGTTTTCCCCATCGCCGAAGTGGCGAAGATCGGGCGCGAGCTCGGCATTCCGCTGATCATGGACAACACGGCCTGTCCGGTGCTGTGCCAGCCGATCAAACATGGCGCCGCCATCACGATGCACTCGACGACGAAATATATCGGCGGCCATGGCACATCGATCGGCGGCATCATCGTCGACGGCGGCAATTTCGACTGGGAGAAACATGCCGACCGTTTTCCCATGCTCAACACGCCGGATCCGAGCTACCACGGCGCGATCTGGACGCAGGCGGTCAAGCCGCTCGGCCCCATCGCCTACATCATCAAGGCCCGCGTCACGCTATTGCGCGACATCGGCGCCGCCATGTCGCCGTTCAACGCCTTCATGTTCATCCAGGGCCTTGAAACCGTGGCGCTGCGCATGCGCCAGCACTGCAGCAATGCAACAGCCGTGTCGCAATACCTCGCCAAGCATCCGAAGGTCACAAAGGTCATTTTCCCGGGCCTGATGACCGGGGAGACGAAGCGCCGTGCCGATACCTATCTCAAAGGCGGCTATGGCGGCCTCGTCGGCTTCGAGCTCAAGGGTGGCCGCGATGCCGGCCGCAAATTCATCGACAGCCTCAAGATGTTCTATCACGTCGCCAATATCGGCGACGCTCGCTCGCTCGCCATTCACCCGGCGAGCACCACACATTCCCAGCTCACGCCCGAAGAGCAGACGCGAACGGGAGTTACCGAGGGCTATGTGCGGCTTTCGGTCGGCATCGAGCACATTGACGATATCATCGCCGATCTCGATCAGGCCCTTGCGGTCGCGTAAGTCCAGCGGCGTTAGCTGCCGAACTCATTATCTTGTCATCATCTGCGAAGGCGTATGATCCAGTAATCACTAAGCCACATTGAGTACTGGATGCTCCGCTGGAGCCACTCTCTGTCACGAACGATACGACCTCCCAGATCAATGCCTGCGCCGCGTTGCTCGCCGGTTAGAGCGGCGCAAATTGATCAGCGCGCGCTCATCTGGCGACGACCCCACAATGTCGGCTAAAGTCCGGCATTGGTTTGCCCCAAGGAAAGGACGTAATTCCATGACGGTTTCCATGTACAAGGTGTCGGTGCCGATCTTCATGCAGTTTCTGAGTGCCCAATCCGGATGTATCGACAAGGCCGTAGCACATATCGAGGCGAAGCAGCTCGACCCCAACTTTTTCCTCAATATGCGGCTCTTTCCCGACATGTATCCATATGCACGACAGGTGCAGCAGGCGAGCACTCACGCCGCCAGGTGTTGCAGCGCGCTTGCCGGCACCGAGATGCCGAGCATGCCCAACACGGAAACGAGTTTTGTTGAACTCAAAACGCGTCTCGCCAAGACAATTGACTACTGCAAATCCTTCAAGCCGGCGCAGATCGACGGCACCGAGGACAAAGATATCGCCATCAAGCTCGGCACCAATGAGCGCAAGTTCACGGGGTATGGGCTGTTGCAAAATTTCACCCCTGCCGAACTTCTATTTTCACTGCACAACAGCGTATGACATCCTGCGTCATTGCGGGATCGAACTCGCTAAGCGCGATTTCATGGGTTCGCCGGTGAATCTCTGAGTACGACAAAACGAGGGTGCGTCGGCAAATCGGCCAGCGTCCACTCCAGTTCGGCGGTCCCAAGGCCGGTGGTGGTCCATCTAATCACCTCAAGACAGCCAGAGGCGCTTGACCTCAATGTGCCGCAATACCAGCTCGCAACCGCCGACGAGGTGGTCGCGTAATTATGAACGATTGTGCTGTCCGTCACATCCTGCATTGCCGGATAAGCGTACCTTTTTGATTGGTTAGGCGAATGGCTACAGCGGCAATTTCGTACGTTTGTTGAATTCGTAACGTACGAGCGTTTCGGTCTCGCATTGCGAAGGCCGGGTGCCGGTTCAATGCCAATATTGACAGCCGGGGAATGAGCCATGCCGATGAGAAATCACTTTCAATGCCTGCAATGCACCGTCCGGCCAATTCAAGCTGCCGAAACCATAGTGCCTCGTGTCTTCGGGATTCTAAGGGACCCTGATCTGGCGGCCGTTACGGTCTTTTCACCATTGGCTACTGGCTCAGCTTGCCTTTCGCTGCTGTTCCCGCTTTCAGACCAGACAGCTGCTTTCTTCTCTGGTCTTCTGACGGGTGCTCCTCCTAGAAGGTCCAACAATGCAATTACCGGAGCTTGGAATAGCGCCGGTCAGGCCAACTTCAGTGTGATTGAGCGAAATCGCCGAGTTAGCGAAGCCGTTACGTTTTTGTGTCTGATTCTAACTCACGGTCTTTCAGCGACCGGGAGTTTGAGATGGCGATAACACTCCTAAAATTCAGCCGGACCGGAGGCCGGACCGTTTGGCGCCGCGCGCTGCGAGACTGCGGGCGCCGCGCCGCTGGCGGTCATGTGGCTTGCTCTGCTGATGAGCTCCGGCAACTGCAAGGACCGGCTCGCAAAATATACTACAAGGACACCCAGAACCTTGTTTCGCTCGTCGAGGACGCCGCAAGCTTGATCGAAACAAAGGGTGACGAAGCCTTCAAGGAATTTTCCCGAAAAAATTCAAAGTGGCTCAACTCCGACTACTATTTGTTTGCATATACTCTTGACGGCACCACGGTTTTCCATCCGCTCAGGCCGGAACTGGTCGGTCAGAACGTCATGGACCTTAAGGACATGAACGGAAAACAGATCATTCGCCAGATCACCAACATTGGGAGACGGCCCGCCAAGGACGCCAGCGGTTGGGTGTTCTATCTCTGGGAAGACCAGACGCAGCTCACGCCAACCTGGAAGGCGGCCTACATTCGCAAGGTGGTGACGCCGGATCTCAAGACTTATGTGATCGGAAGCGGCAGCTACAGCATCAAGGTCGAAAAGGCTTTTGTCGAGGAACGAGTGGAGCGCGCAGCCGCCTGCTGCAAAGTGCTGGAAAGGCCGAGGCGTTCAAGCGATTTCGTAATCGTGCCTCGTCGTTTTTCTTTCTCGATTCGTACATTTTCGTCCTCAACGAGCAAGGCGAGACAGTGGTCGATCCGGCCTTCCCGAACAGGACCGGCCGCTCGGTGACTGGAATTCCAGGATGCCGTCGGGTTCTTCGCGTTCAAGAGCGCGCTCGAGAAGCTCGAGCATGCCGACGAGGCCTGGGTGCAATATCTGTGGCCCAAGCCGGGCAGTTCTACGCCCTCGCGCAAGCTGATTTACGTGCGCAAGGTGAAAGTCGGCGAGGAGGTTTCATTGTTGGCTCGGATTTCTTCCTGGCCACTCCGATCTGGCTGCGCGTGTAACCCCGGCTGGTCATTCTAACACCGTCCCGGCAGTGTGGGGAACCAACCCGAGGCCGTGACAACGTTCGAAAGCAGCGGGACTTCTATTGCGCGGGAATGAGCGGAACGAAAATACGAACCACTCGACACCCGAGTTTATCAGGGAACTTCCAATGTCTCAAAAGCCCGCCGGGTTGATCTACGGTGTAGACGACAGGCCGCCACTCTCGGCGCTGTGCCTCTTGGCGGTTCAGCACATCTTCCTGATGTCGAGCACGCTGGTGTTGCCGGTCGTCCTGGTGACAGAGCTTGGCGGCGATTTCACCCAAGTGCAGTCGGTGGTGGCGTTGACGATGGTGGCGTGCGGCATCGGCACCATCCTGCAGGCGATGCACTGGCGGGGCATCGGTTCAGGTTATCTTTGTCCGAATCTTTGTGGCCCCAATTTTTTTGCGTCCTCGATGAGTGCGGCATGGCTTGGCGGGCTGCCGCTGATGCGCGGGATGACAATTGCCGCCGGCCTCGTTGAGATGGTATTCGCGCGCTTCGTTCATCGCTTGGAGTTTCTGTTTCCGACCGAGGTCACAGGGCTGGTGGTGTTCATGGTGGCCGTCAGCCTGATTCCGGTCGGGACATCAAAATTCCTCACATCGACTATCCGGTGAACCGATCCAGGTCATCAGCTTCCTGGTCGCCGCCGCGACCTTTCTGGCGATGGTCGGGCTCAACATCTGGGGCAACGCCAAGCTGCGGCTCTACGGCGTGCTCATCGGTATGGCGGCGGGCTACGCGCTGTCCGCGGTCTTCGGGCTCCTGCCGATGGCTCAGTTCGAACAGGTTGCGCAGGCGCCGTGGATCGGGCTGCCGGCGCTCGATGGAATGTTCGACTCAGCTTCCGCTGGTCGCTGCTGCCCACCTTCGTGATTGTATCGATCTGTGGAGCGTTGAAATCGTTCGGCAATCTCGTCATGTGCGAGAAAGTCAATGACGACAATTGGCAGAAGCCCGACACGCGCCGCATCGGAAACGGCCTGATGGCCGACGGTATCTGCGTCGCGATTTCCGGTCTGATCGGTGGCGCGCGTCCGACACCTCGTCGAGCAACGTGTCGCTGAGCGGCGCATCGGGAGCAACTTCGCGCGTCATCGGCTTTGCCGCCGGCGGGTTGTTCATGCTGTTGGGACTGTCGCCGAAGCTCAGCGCGCTCCTGTCGATTATGCCTCCGCCGGTCGCGGGCGTGATCGTCGTGTTCGTCGTGTGCTTTATGATCGTCCGGCCTGCAGATCATGCTGAGTACCAAACCGGACAGCCGCAGGACCTTTGTCCTCGGCAGCGCGCTGTGTTTCGGCCTCAGCCTCGACATCCTGCCGGACCTCTAGCGCATGTGACGCCGTGGCTTCGGCCGCTGTTCAAGTCTTCGTTGACCTTGAGCACGGTCGTCGCCGTGATCCTCCACGAGCTGCTGCGTTGGTTCCGGAACGGCGTACCGCCACGAGCACGCCTCCGGCCGTAAAGAGTCTCGTTCCGTCCGCACAAATTCCGTTGGCTCCGACAAAATCAGCGTCGGCAGTGCCGGCGAGCCAAGAGGTCCCCGCCGCGTCGTAAAAGTCGCGTCCCCGAGAAGCCGGCCTCTTGGGTCCGCTCCCGCGACAGTCGCGAACGACCGTTCTGCAGGCATTTCGGATCGGTCGCGACGTGCCAGCAACCGACATTGGCCGATTTATCAATCACGTCGTCGGCGCGCGCAAGCAAGGTTGGGGGCACCGTCACCCCGAGCGCTTTTGCCGTTTTGAGGTTGATCACGAGTTCAAACCGTGTCGGCTGTATCACCGGCAGATCGGCCGGTTTTTCTCCCTTGAGAATGCGGGCGACGTAGACGCCAGCTTGGCGATAAGCATCCCGGATGCTCGTGGTGTAGCTGATAGACAGCCGGAGGCTGCGTACTCCCGGGTCGTGCCCATCACCGGCATCGCATAGCTGGCGGCAAGCGCGGCCACCTGGTCGCGCCGACTACCGAGAAAGGGATCGGCCGCCATTAATATCGCCTGCGCGTGCAGGTCGTGCGCTTTTGCAAAACTGTCATCGATGTCGTGCGCGCTCTTGGTGCTCAACATGTGAAGCTCTTGCCCGAGCGCACGTGCGGCCTTTTGTGCATCCTTGGTTTCTTGCTCGGCTTGAAGACTGTGTGGGTTGACAAGGAAGGCGATCACGGTTGCGGCGGGGAGCAACTCATGCAGCAGCTCCAGCCGCTTTCCGACCAGTGCGCTGTTGAAGAACGCCACGCCGGTGACGTTGCCGCCGGGACGATTGAGAACTCGCGACGAGGCCAGCCTCGACAGGGTCGTCGCCACTGATGAAAACAATCGGAATGGTCGGCGTCGCAGCCTTGGCCGCCGCGGCTGGCCCGTTGCCGCCGCCGGCGACGATCACGGCCACATGGTGGTCTGTCAAGTCAGCGGCCAGTGCCGGCAAACGATCATATCGTCCCTCTGCCCACCGGTATTCAACACGGAGGTTTTGGCCTTCGATGTAGCCTTGCTCTTTAAGGCCTCGGCGGAACTCCGCCACGGCGTAGGCAAGTGCCGAAGCACTGTGTAGAAATCCGACCACAGGTATCGCAGGTTGCTGCGCGCGCGCCAGGAGCGGCCATGCTGCCGCCGCGCCACCTATGAGAGTGATGAACTCGCGGCGCCTCATTCGATCACCTCGTCGGCGGTCATTTGCATGATCAACGGCACTGTGAGGCCGAGCGCCTTCGCCGCTTTGAGATTGATCACTAGCTCAAACTTGGTGGGCTGCATCACAGGCAAGTTGGCTGGCTTCGCACCTTTGAGGATTTTCCCGGTGTAAACGCCAGCTTGGCGATACACGTCCGCAAGGCTGGGTGCGTAGCTTATCAAGCCGCCCGCTGCGACATATTCCCGTAGATTGTACATCGTGGGGATCGCCAGACGGGTTACCAGCGCGACGACTTGGTCGCGCCGAGTATTGAAGAAAAGGATCGGAGCCGATCAGGAGGGCGTTAATCCGGCGCTGGGCGAAATTCGCGAATGCTGCGTCGATTTCGCCTTCGGTGCTGGCGCTCTGGACATAGAGTTGTGCCCCGAGTGTCTGTGCGGCCTGCTGCGCATCCCGCACCTCTGCCCCGGAACTTGGACGGGTCATATTGGCGAGAAAGCCGATTGATGTGGCTGTCGGCACCAGCTCTCGCAGCAACTCCAGCCGTTTCGCCACAAGTTCATTGATCAGGAAGCTTACTCCCGTGACATTGCCGCCTGGTTGGTTGAGGCTTGACACGAGACCAAGTTCGACTGGGTTGCCGCCGCTGGTGAAGACGATAGGGATCGTCGTGGTGGCCGCCTTCGCGGCCAGCGCCGCAGGAGGACCGCCGGCGAAGATCACGTCGACCTGACGATGAACTAAATCAGCTCGCTAGCCCTGGGAGCTGATCATAGGCCCCCTCTGCCCAGCGGTATTCGATGGCCAAATTCTGGTGCTCGACATAACCGCTTTCGCTCAAGCTCTGACGGAACGCGGCAACGAGTTGGGCGAAGGGCCCGGACGAGCCACTGTTCAGGAACCCTATCACTGGTACTGCCGACTGCTGCGCGCGTCCCGCAAGCGGCCAAGCGGCAGCCGCGCCGCCTGAGAAGCGTGATGAACTCGCGGCGTCTCATGCGATCACCTCGTCGGCGGTGGCCAGAAGCGTTGGCGGCACGGTGAGACCAAGCGCCTTGGCGGTCCTCAGGTTGATCACGAACTCGAACTTGGTGGCCCGATCAACTGGCATGTCGGCGGGCCTTTCGCCCTTGAGAATCCGTGCGCGTAGAGCCCGACCCGGCGCACAAGGTAGTCTGGACAATGAGAAACGCATTGTCACGCTTCGATCGCGGGTTCTGTGATGGGAGGCACACGCTTCGGTGACCGTTTGCCACGGGAAGCTGAGGTCGCTTCAAACCTCTGCCTATTGCCGTGTCCGCGCAACGTCCGCTTGCGCCTGAGACCGATCGAATTGACGCATCGCCCGAGCGGTGAAAGCGGGCCACAACCGCCGTAAGAGTTTATTTACCATTCGAATCAATATTATCGCTTGGGTTTATGCCTTTTTAACGATCTCCGAGGACGGGAGCCCGACAATGGACAATTTGGAATGGCTTCGAGAACACATGCGAAATCACATTTCCGGCTCGGCTCCAATGGAGGCGACCAAAGGGGTCTTGCGTTTCCGCGGTGCCCCTCCGGCTCCGGCCACAAGAGACAGCGGAGCGACGCTCGACCTTGTGTATCAGGCGGCCGAGATGGTGAAGGGCATCGAGGACCGTGCGAATGAAATAGGAACTTACGCACGAAGCATCGCGGAGAGGGCATCTGAAAAACTGCAGCTTGCCGAAAAGCGCATTCAAGAGCTCGAGGCAGAGCGACGGGCGGCCGATGCGTGCATCAGCGAAGCCCGCGCCAGGATCGAAGATGCGGAAGAAGCTTTGAGACTAGAGAGATCGCGGGTCAAGGCTGCCGAAGATCAGCTAGGTCAGCTTGAATTGCGCGCACGCGCGGCCGAATTGCGCGCCGATGAGAGTGAGAACGCGCTCACCCGAATCGAGGATGCGATCCGCACTCAGCTCCTGAGACAAGGACGGGCCGGTTCCAAGAAATCCGCAGCGGCTTGAAGGAAGATAGCGCGCACCCCGATGTGCGCCTCGAGCGGCTGTGCGGAGCCGGAGGCGCCGTGAAACGGCGCCAAGTTCTCTCGCCGACTGAGGGACCGACAATGGACGATGACTTGGAATGGCTTCGGGACCATATGCGAAATCACTTGGCCAACTCGGCTTCAATCGAGCTGAGCACAGGGGTGTTGGGTTTCCGAAGTGCGGCTGAGTCTTCGGCCACGCTAGACAGTGACGTGGCGCTGGAGCTTGTCAGCCAGGCAGCCGAGGTGGTTAAGGGCATCGAGGATCGGGCCAATGAAATAGAAAGCTACGCAAGAAATATCGCCGAGAGGGCCGCCGAAAGACTGTGGATTGCCGAACAACGTATTCAAGAGCTGGAGGCAGAGCGACGAGCGGCCGAGGCGTGCATCAGTGAAGCCCACGCCAAGATCGAAAGGGCAGAGCAGGCTTTGAGACTGGAAAGGTCGCGCGTCAAAGCTGCCGAAGACCAGCTATGTCAGATCGTCTTGCGTCCAAGAACGGCTGAGGCGCCCATCGGTGTCGGCGCGATAACGTTCGCCAAGCGCGTGTGTCAGAAGATTACCGACATGGCCGCGCAGTGCAGTTAAACGGTGTGCGTGATACGGCGAGTTCCGGAAATTCCGACCATGGCCGCCGCGGCCTGGGCTGGACTGAAATCCTCGCCAGAGCGGACGCAGCGCTCAATAGCGCGACAGGGACCGGCTGCAAGCCGCCGGTGTATCGCAAAAGTCACCTGACGCTGCGCCAGGTGGCCTAATCCACCAAGCGGACTCTCTGCTACCTGTGCCCGTCGCGCCCTCACAGATCGCTGCGGCCCATCTCGAGAGATCGACCATGTCCGCGCAGGTCAGCGCAATGCCCCCTTGGCGTCCAAGGAGGGCTGCGCGCCGTTGATTTGAATCAATGGTCGGAAGCCGAATTTCCGAAAGTATAAGATATAAAGTCTATGGCGTATGTCTGTTCGTAAATTTCAAACTTCGGGTCAATATTCATGCGTAAGACGCTGCTTATGGCGCTCGTCGCGGCGGCTGTTCTATCGGGCGGCATGTTCGGTCGGCCGGCCGAGGCCATGATGCTTGCCGCGCCGCACGGGCTCGCCGGCGCTGACGCGAGTTTTGTTTTGAAGGCCGACGCTCCGAAGGCACCTTTGTCTGCGGTTATTTCGGCTGTGTGTGGGTCAAGCCCGGCTATTGGGGTTATTACCGGGGCCCATATCGATACTATGGGCGGGGTTGGGCCGGCCACCGCTGATGCTATTAGGCCGACCGGACGGCTCCATCCCCGATACCCAGCCGCCCGGCCCAGAAGCCCATGTTGAGGCAACAACAGCACCCCCAAGCGTCTGTAGACTGCCCGGGGTTCTTTTTTATGGCAACGCTATTCGGCCGATATTCCACAACTTGATCATGAGATGGATGCGGCTGTGGGCCGTCCCATCAATGCGAACGCGCCGTCCGTAATGCGGTCATTGGAGAAGGCGAGGTGCGCTCCGGGACAAACGCTTTCGACCAAACCAAAGAATTGATACCATTTCAGCCCTTGAGATCTGGGTAACGAGATCGCCTTGATCGCGTGATCCCGCGTGAAAATCTTGCGATTGCCTATGAAAACAAAATTGTGTGTGGGGCTGTCGCTTGGTGTTTTCTTCAGTCTCAACCAACCGGCAAACGCCATCTTCAACGGGCAATCAGTTTCGGATGACGATCCGATAAGACCTGTAACGGTGAGTGTTTATAGTGACGTTGTTGACTGCACCGGCGTCAAGATTGCTTCAAATCTCATTTTGGCCGCCAAACATTGTGAGCTGAATAAATCCACCAGAGTGATTTTCTCGGATGGAAGCTCGTATAAAATCGCTCATGTCTTCATGCCAATTCAAAAACGAACAAGTGACAAGAATGAGTACGATTTTGCGATCCTTGAGATAGAGGGTCACGTACCGGGTCCCGTTGCAGAGATAGCCGACAACTCGGCCACTCCAAAAAACGGATCGGCTGGCTGGGTTGCCGGCTATGGCGGAAGAAGAGTGACCAAAACAAATAACCCGCTACGCAAAATACAAGTGAGGATGACCGATCGCGATTATTCACCCTCGGCTGTGTCCGTTCGGATCAGCAAAGGCGGAGCTGTGTGCGACGGTGACTCGGGCGGCCCCGGCTACACGCAATGGCATCGTCGAATAGTGGTTTGGGGAATTGACAGTGCGCCCTTTGACGGCGAGTCCAAGTGCTCGTCGCATGAAGTTTTCGCCAAAGTGGCCTCCGAATACGATTGGATTAGGAAGATCATTGCGGGTGCTCGATTGAAAGATCACAGCAAACTGCGCCCCTGATATCGCCGGCGGGTATTTTCCAATTGATCGCCGATGTCCGCACAAATATCGGGCTTGCCCCACGATCGTTGCCGTGAAACAGTGTGCGGCTGAAGCGACGGAAAGCGCCGAGAACGCCGTTTTGCGGCGCAAAACAACAAGCCTTTTGCTGCCGGACGACCGCAAAGTCGGTCACTGACCCGCCGGGCGGAGCGTGATATGCTTGTTCCCTGCAACGGGCATGATCCCATCGGGGAGGGATCAATTGTCGATCGGCATCGGAAGGCGGCAATTCATGTCTGCGAGCGCGGGCGCAGCAGACGCGTGGCCAAAGTTGCCGCGCGACGAATCAAACGACGCCGAGACATGGCTGGTCAACCTGCGGCCGACGCCGCAGCAAAGCTGGTTGGCGCTGGCCTTGGGCATGCTTTTGCTGGCGGGATTTGCAGTTTTTGCGCCGTTTGCGGACAGACCGCTGGCGCGGCTTGACGCCTTCATTCCATCCTTCGAAGCCGTGATATTTGTCACCGACTTCATCACCTCCATTCTGTTGTTCGCGCATTTTTCGATCCATCATTCACGCGCGCTTTTGGCGCTGGCGAGCGGCTATCTTTTCACGGCGCTGATTGTCATTCCGCATCTGCTGACTTTTCCGGGCGCGTTTTCGGCGACCGGACTTCTTGGTGCCGGTCTCCAAAGCACGGCGTGGCTTTATATCTTCTGGCACCTGGGTTTCCCCGCGGCGCTGTTGATCTATGCGTGGCTGAAAGACGAAAAGCCGGAGAAATCCTATACTCACACTTCGAGCTTGTTTGCGTTTGGTTGGAGCGTGGCGATCGTATTAACTCTGGTGTGCGGGCTCACATGGCTTGCCACCGCGGGAGACGAGTTCCTGCCGCGCCTTGCGCTGGATAGAGCCCATCTTGCTCCATTATCAACTTATATCGTTGAATTTAATTTGATGATTTGTGCGATTGCGGGTGCCGTGTTGTGGGTCCGCCGGCGCTCGGTGCTCGATCAATGGCTGATCGTCGTGGCCCTGGCGTCGATCCTGGAGCTGTTGTTTGTTGCCGTGCTCTCAGGCTCGCGCTTCAGTCTCGGTTTTTATGCCGGCCGCATCTGTTCCTTGATCGCATCGACCGTCGTTCTGGTGGTGTTGCTTGCTGAGACGGCAAGATTGTATGCGCGCCTCGCTCGCTCGAACATGATGCTTCAGCGTGAGCGAAATAACAAACTCATGAACTTGGAAGCAATGGCTGCTTCGATATCACATGAGGTGAGGCAGCCTCTAGCCGCCATCGGCTCGAACAGTGGCGCAGCCCTGAGGTTTCTTGGCCATACCCCGCCCAATCTCGAGGAGGCAAAGTCGGCCTTGAGCAGGATCGTCGGGGACGTTCATCGTACCAGCCAGGTATTCGACAGTTTTGGCTCCTTGTTCGGCAGAGCCGAGCGGAAACAAGAGCCGATCGATGTGAATGAGCTGGTTCTTACGGTGCTGCATGCTCTGCGCGGAGAGCTGAAGGTTCATGGCATTGCAACTCGCGTCCAGCTCACGTCTGAATTGCCGCTTGTCATGGGCCATGCCGGTCAATTGCAGGAGGTCATCGTCAATCTGGTCCACAACGCGATCGACGCTATGGACGTTGTCAAAGATGATCGTCGGGTGCTGCAAGTCAGAACCGAGCATCATGGCGGCGATGCGATTAACGTGGCGGTAGAGGACTCTGGATCGGGAATAGATCCGAAAAAGCTGGACAGCATATTCGATGCGTTCGTTACGACGAAGCCGCAGGGGATGGGATTGGGGCTAGCCCTTTGTCGGATGATTGTTGAGCGTCATGACGGTCAACTGTCTGTTTCGCCAGCTCATCCGCGCGGCTCCGTTTTTCGGATCGTCCTGCCAGCCGGGAAGCCCGATGTCACATCGTGACATCGCGGTGCCTTGCGAGTTTGCCCGAGGCCGGGAATCGCTCCGCCACGAAGCGCCGCTCGCCTCCGATCACCTCGTCGGCGCGAGGGAGTTGGCGAAGCAGAAACGTGCGCGGTGAGGTGACAACAGTTTCGTACTGTCGGCGCGCTCGACCGGCAAGTCGGCGCCCTGCGGGCCGGTATTTACATATCGGTTGGGCGCGGGCCGAGCCGTGCATTGCAGCAAAATAGGGTCGGCCCGTTCGCCTACGGCGCGAAGCAAATGGGCTGGCCGCATCTGCCGGGCCGATGTTAGTCTTGCGGCCAATAAGAGACTGTTCAGGGAGAGAGGCTCATGGCCAGCACGCGCCGGAATGTGCTGAAGTTTGGATGGGGAGGCTTGCTGGCGTCGACTTTTGGCGGCCCGCTCATGGCGGCCGACGACTATCCGAACAGGACGATCAAGATCATCGTGGCTGCTGCGGCCGGTGGGCCGACCGACGTCCCGGCCCGGATCGCCTCCCAAATCCTGAATTCGAAATTCGGCCAGGCCGTCGTGATCGAGCACCGCCCGGGCGTCGGCGGCGCGATCGGCGCGCGCGACGTCGCAAGCTCGACGCCGGACGGCTACACGCTGCTGGCCGGCAACACCAGCACGCTTGCCGTGATCCCGGCAGTTTCGATGAGCGCGGGCTACGATCCGACCAAGGATTTTGTGCCGATCGTTCGCATCACCGAAGGCTTCCAGATCCTCGTGGTCAACCCCGATTCACCCTGGAAGACCCTGAAGGACTTCATCGCTTTCGCCAAGGCCAATCCGGGCAAGATCAACTACGGCCATACCGGTGCAGGGGGGTTGCCGCATCTCGCCGGCGAACTGTTCATGCTGCGCAGCGGCACGAAGCTCACAGGCGTGTCTTATCGCAGCGGCGGCGAGTCTTCGACCGCGGTGCTCGGCAAGGCCATTGATGCGACGTTTGAGAACATCGCCATCCTTCGCGCACTGATCAATGCCGGCAAACTCCGCGCGCTCGCCCTGCAGAACAAGACTCGCACACCACTCCTGCCGGGCGTCCCGACGATGGCCGAGGAAGGGGTGCCGAACTGCGAGGCCAATACATTTTTCGGCCTCGTGGCCCCGGCTGGGACACCGCCGGGCATCATCAAGACGATCAGCGACGCCATGAACGAGGGATTGGCGACGCCGGAAATCCAGAAAACCATTGCCGTGCTGGGCAGCGAGGCGAAGCCCAACTCACCCGCAGAGTTCGCCGCCTACATCGCCGAACAGCATAGCAAGTGGGTCGAGGTCGGGAAGGCCGCGAACGTGAAAGTGAACTGAGCTCGATCCCAATGACCGCGAACGGTACGCTGCTCAACCGGCGAAGCTTTGCCGACTATATCGATGACCGTTCCAAGGACGGCGTGTTTCGCATCGATCGGGCGATCTACAACGATCCGGACATCCTCGAGGCGGAATACCGCAATATTTTCGAGGCCAACTGGGTCTTTCTGTGCCACGAGGCGCACGTCCGCAACCCCGGCGACTACTTTGCTACGCATATCGGTCGGCAACCGGTGTTCGTGGTGCGCAAGCCGGACGGCGCTCTCGCTTGCTACTTGAATGCCTGCGGCCACCGTGGCGCCACGCTGGTGACCGCGCGCATCGGCAATACCAAACAGTTCGCCTGTCCGTACCACGGCTTTTGTTTCGACACCGCGGGCAAGTGCACCGCTGTTTCGGCTCCCAAGACCGGCTGGACCGAACAGCATCTCAATATGTCCCAGTTTGATCTGACGCCGATTTCTCGAATTGACAGCTACCGCGGCCTTGTATTCGGCAGCCTCTCCGCCGACGTGCCGAGCCTGCGCGAACATCTCGGCGCAGCGACAGCGCTGATCGATATTTTCGTTGCGCCCGCGCCGCACGAGCTCGAGATCGTGCCCGGCTTCAGCATCTACGAGACCGCGTGCAACTGGAAGATCATGCACGAGAATGGCCCGGACGCCTATCATGCGCCGGTCGTACACAACAACTTCGCGCAGGCCGTCACCTATCGCGAGAAACGCGAGAACCGCGCCGGCGTGACCAGGACCGACACTGGCCGCCTCACCGGGCGCATCGAATCGGCGAGTTACGATCTCGGCAACGGGCACACCGCGTTCTGGCACAAGCGCCGCGATCCCGAGGCGTTTCCGATCTACGCGCAGCGCGAGGAGTTGTCGAAGCGCTTTACGCCGGGCCAGATGGAATGGATCATAGGCCGCGGCCGGCACATGACGATCTTCCCAAACCTGCTGATGAACGATCTCGCCAGTACCCACCTGCGGACCTACCGGCCGCTTGCGGTCAACCGCATGGAAACCATGATCTGGTGTATCGCGCCGGTCGGCGAACCGAGGGAAATGCGCGCGGCGCGGCTGCGCAAGTTCGAGGATTTCTTCCTGCCGAGCGGCATGGCGACACCGGACGACGTTGCCGTCGCCGAATCGGCGCACAAGGCGAGCTTCGCGTTTGACAGCAAATGGACCAACATGGGCCGCGGCATCGACTTCAAGATCGACGGCCCCGACGCCGCGGCGCGCGATCTCGGCATGTCGCCGCAGGCCAGTAGCAACAGTTGGGATCACGAAATCGCAATGCAGGGCGTCTATCGCCGCTGGCTCGAAATGATGGAACGCGGCGAGGAGCGTCGCTGTGGCTGATCCCGCCTTGACGGCGGCGGCCGCGGAATTCCTGTACCGCGAAGCCCGGCTGCTCGACGCCCGCAGGTTCGGCGAATGGCTCGAGCTGTTCGACGAGGATGCGGTTTTCTGGGTGCCGGCGGTCGGCATGGACCGTGCCTACACCAGCGAGCCGGAAACCAATCTGAATTTCATCTATATCGTCGGGCGCGCCGGATTAGAGGCGCGGGTGTTCCGGGTCGAGAGCGGCGGGTCGCTCGCCTCCAATCCGCTTCCGTACACGCGGCATTTGGTCACCAATGTGATGGTGGACGGCGACGGACCGGCGGGGATTGAGGTTTTCGCCAACACTCAGGTCGTGGCTTTTTGCGAACCGCGCGGCCAGCAGATCCTCAATGGTTCCTACGAGTATCTGCTGCGCCGTGATGACGGCAGGTTCCGCATCACGTCCAAGAGGGTCTTGCTGCTCGAATACGTGATCGACGGCTATTTCGATTTCTTCACGGTCTGACTCTGGGAAGGTCACCATGCGCGATCATTGATCGATCTTCCCCGCCCCAATCCGATGCATCATGAGAGTCTTTCTCTTGCCAAGGTCCTTTTAGTCCCCATGCACCAGCCTCTTCGTCCCCTCTACATTCCAATTCCGCCGCTTATCAAGCGCAACACGACGCTTTTCGCGCTGTCGCAATCATTCATGGGTGCCAGCACGCAATTCGGCTATGGGCTGGGGCCGCTCATGGTGGTCGGCCTTACCGGCTCGGCAAGTCTCGCCGGCTTGACGGTCGCGCTGTTCGGGATCAGTCGCTTCTTCGTCGCTTACCCGGTGGGCAAAATCACGGACACTTACGGCCGCAAACCGGGGATCCAGCTCGGCCTTGGGCTATCGCTCGTTGGCACGGTGATTGTCGGCGTGGCGATGCTGTTTCATTCGATCGTGCCGCTGATTGTCGGCATGTTGATCTTCGGCATGGGCTTCAACGCCGCGCAGCAGCTGCGCGTGGCGGCCGCCGATATGTTTCCGCCTCAGTTGCGAGCAATGGCTCTGGGCTTTGTTGCCACCGGCTCGATCGTTGGTCTGCTCATCAGTCCGGCGCTCATCTGGATTTCCGAAATCATCGCTCAACGCGATCTCCTTGAGCCACTCGCTTTGCCTTGGCTGATGGCGCCGACATTGATTCTCATGGGCATGGTGTTGGTGACGTGGGTCAAGCCCGATCCGAAGGAGATCGGAACCAATCTCGCGCACTATTATCCCGGTTGCGTTCCGGCGGAGCCGCCGGCCGGGACAAGACACGGTATTCAACGCACGCGAGCTTTGGCGCAATCCGCAGGCCCGGCTCGCCGTCATCGCGAATTGCGCCGGCCAGGGCAACATGTCGATCGTGATGGTGCTGACCTCACTGGTGCTGGCGCATCACGGCAACTCGCTCACCGCGATCGCTTTCTCCCACATGTTTCACTCCGCCGGAATGTTCGCCTTCACTATCCCGCTTGGTCGCCTCGCCGACCGGCTGGGGCGTGTGCAAGTCATGTATCCGGGAGTTGCCACCACGCTCGTTGGAGCGTTGTTTGTCACCTTCGGGACTGACTTCTGGTCAGTGACACTCGGAACGTTTCTCGTCGGGCTTGGCTGGTCCGCCGCGAATGTCGCATCGACGGCGCTCATCGCCGACCTGGTTCCAACCGTACAGCGCGGCCGAGCGATCGGCCTCAATGACTCCGGCGCGGGCATCATGACCGTAGCGGCGGCGGCCGTCACTGGTCCGCTCGTTGAATGTACGAGCCTTCCCGCTGCGGGATTCGCTGCGGCAATCATTGCCGTGGCGCCGCTCCTGCTTCTGGCGGTGTCGCTCTTGCCGCTTCGGCCGCGAACAGCGGCCGCCCGGGCTGCAATGGCTTCAGTTGAGCCTATCGCTTTGAACCAGATCGGTCCAAGCGAACGCGCACGAGATTAGCTCGCGCAGTGGTGGCCGATGTCGTGGATGGGCATCGCATGAACGACCGATTTAGGGCCGTGAACCGCGATGTCAGGGCAAGGGCTTGCCCCGAACATCGCCGGCACGCTCGATCTTGACGAGCACGCCGATGCCGGTGTCGGCGCCGACATGCGTCTGCTCGCGCGGCAGGAGCAGATTGAATATGGCGTCATGGACCGGCCCGCTCTCATGCAGTTCGGCGTTTCCGTAGAATCGCAAAAAGCCCGAGTCGAGAATGCCGTCGCGCTGCGCCTTGAAGTTGGCGTAGATCACGCAAATGCGCTTATCGTGGCCGAGGTTTTCCAGCGCCTGTTTCTTTGAACGCTCCCAATAAGCGAGATGGTCGTCGTCGAAAACGACCATGCTGCCCTTGGGCGAAATGTTGGGGCCATTCGGCCCTTGCGTCGCGACAAGGCATGGCGCGCCGTCATCCCAGGCAGACCTGATGAGCGCTTTGAGCTTTTCGCTGATGGGCATGAGATCCTTCTTCCGTTGAGAACGCAGCAGGTGGGCAAGCGACATCGTATCGGATCAAACAAGCCTTTTGATAGAGGCTGAACGCCGTTTCAAAATAGCAAGCGTGCACGGCTACTCCCAAGCCGACGCTGGCTGTTGCAATATCCGCGGTTTGGCCCGCGTCACCTCAGCAGGCAGGTCACTTGGGCAGGCAGGTCGCCTCAGCAGGAATGTCACTTGGGCAGGAAGGCCTCGGTATAGAGCTTCGACATATCGGGCGGCGACTCGACGAGCTTCTGCTCGATGAAGGCCTTCTTGAGGTTGGCGAGTGAATCGGCGTCGAATTTGCAGTCCTTGCTGAACATACCGATCGTAAGGTCGTATTCCTTCGCCATCACGCTCTCGGAATAGCCGGTGATTTCGCTCTCAATCTTGACCGTCTCGGCTTTGTGTTTGGTCATGTAGTCGATGGTCTCGAGCCAGGCCGCGAGGAAGCCGCGGAGCGCGTCGGGATCGGTCGCGATCAGATGCTGCGTCGCGTAGATCGTGCCGGCGGCGATATTCCCCACGTATTTCGACACCGGAATGAGTAGCCGGCCCTCCTTCTTCTCTTCCCAATTGAAAATGTTCGAGGTCACGGAAATGTCCGCGTCAATCGCATTGGTGCGGAAGGCGGCGAGGACGGCGGCTGCGCCGTTGCCGATCGCGACCCGCGTCACGCCGTCCGGCCCCCAACCCTGGTGATGCGCAAGCTCGCGCGCCAGCCAGTCGGTGAGCGAGCCGGCGCTGGAGATGCCGATCTTCTTGCCCTTGAGTTGGTCAATCGTGTGGATCGGCGAATCCCACGGCACGGCGATGCCTATGAAGGGGATGGGCGGCGCATCGTCGCAAACGGCGATGATCGGCGCCCCTTTCGAGACGAACGCCATCTCGGTCCCGGCGCCGACGCCGATATCGATGCTGCCCGCCACCATGGCCTGCGACAACTTGCTGCCGCCGGTGAAGTCCGCGATCGTCACGTTGAGCCCGTGTTTCTTGAAGAGCCCGAGTTTGTCGGCGACATTCACGGGCAAGATCGGCGACGCGTTTGCGTCGGCCTTGCCGGCGCTGAGCGTTTCGCCGGCGAACGCCGCCGATCCCACAAAAGCCGGCCCGGATGCGACGAGCACGGCAAGCACAACGCCACGTAGGTGGATCTTCTTCACGATTTCCTCCCCTGCCTTTTGCCATTTTCGCGGGCTGTCGGCGCATTATTGTTATCGGCGGCAGCGAGCCGCCTCTTTATCAGTATAAATATACCGTATCCTTGAGCTTCGAAACGGCGAAGTTGGCCAAGGTCACAAATGACGCAGAACTTCGGAGATTGAATCTGGAAGCTTCGTCACCGATAACGGCGGACGAAGTAGGGACGCGCGTAGCGAACGCGGACATATCCGCGACGATAGATGTGGGGGGCGTAAAATCGGCGCGGCCCAAAATAGCTGCGATACAGGCGCGGATAATAGTACGCGGGCGGGACATAGAAGCTGCGATAGTACGGCGACGTGTCGACGCCGTAATTAACTGGCCCAGGCGCATACGCATAAGGCGGGAATCCGAAGCCGTAGTAGCTCGCCCACCCATAGGTCCCCGGCCAACCGGAGTATGGCCCGTAGTAAGCGCTCGTAGCGTCGGCGAGTAGTGCGCCGCCGATCAAGCCCGCAGCAACGCCCGCGCCGACCCAGCATCCCACGCATCTTGCTTCGGCGGGTTTGGGCGCAGCAACGGTGACCGCGATACAGGTCGCCAAGAGGACGGCCGTGATTGATTTTCGCATTGCAGTCTCCCTGACGACTTAATCCGAATTTCTGTTATTCATATTTCACGCGTTTTTTCCTGCGGCGGAACTCTCGCCACATCGGCGATAGAGGTGTGTCACAAAGTTGGCTCGAAAGCGACGAAATGAGATGTCATCATTAATTAACTCTCAAAACTAGGTTCCCTGTTTTGACGTGGATCAATAGCTAGATGTCGTAGTGGAATAAGCAAAGGCTAGATCAGGAGAATGCCATGAAGAAGCTAACCCTGCTTGGTATCACCCTTAGCGCCGCGTTGCTCGCGGCAGCTCCGGTCTCGGTTCAATGGTCGCCGGCAAAGACGCTGTCACTGTCTCTCAACACGGCAGATGCCAGAGTGGGACGGCCGCTCACGCCGGGAAGTGTTGCCGGCGTTAATCGCAGAGTGCATCGACGCGCATATCGACGCGGCTACTATGGCGCAGCGGCAGGAGCAGCCGCGGTAGGAGCAGCCGCTGCAGGAGCCTACTATTACGGTCGGCCGGCTGCGGGAGCCTACTATTACGGTCGGCCAGCCTGCGGTTACTATCCTTATCCGCCCTGCTACTGAGTTCGTGGGATGTCGCTTGGTGTGCTCCCGCCATTGCGGCGGGAGTGCAGTCGAAGGCGTGCAGCCGGAGGCGTGACGTGATAAGTCCGCTTCGCCTGCGATAGCCGACATGCGACGAACGAGGTAGCGCAGCGGGCAAGCGACAGAGGCGGAAGCCGTCTCAGCCCTAGCCGTACTCAGCAAGCAACGTCTTCGCGGCCTGCAAATCCGGCCGCTCGAAGCCTTCGGTGAAGGCGCTGTAGACAGGAGCCAACGCATCGCGCGCCTCGGTCACGCGACCGCTATCGCCGAGCAGTCTCGCCAAGCTTGTGGCGGCGCGCAGTTCGAGCGGCCGGCATGATTGACGGACCGCGATCGCGATGGCCTGCCGGAAAGCGGTCTCGGCCGCGGCCGCGTTGGCGGGCGATTGCGCCAGCAGAATTTCGCCGCGCAGGCGAAAGACGTCCGGCTCGCAAAAATAGTTGCGGCTGTCGCGTATCTCGTCCGCCGTCCGATCGGTATTGGCCATGGCGCGATCGAGATATCCCGCGCGCAGCTCTTCTTCGACGATTTGAAGAAGCATGGTTGTCCGGAAACCGGCGTAGTAGGGGAGATTGACCGAGCGCACCATTTGCTCGATGCCGGCGTCACGATTTCCCTGTTGTGCTTCGAGCCAGCCGCGCAGGAAGAGCGCGTCCGCCAGTGGCCAGTTGAATTTGTTGCGCTCCGCGAGGGGATGGAGCTCGTCGGCCACGGCCCGGCCGGACTCCTGATCGCGCAGCAACATCATCGTCCAACTGGCGCGCTGAAACGAATGCGCGAGCGAAAAGGTGTGGCCGAGGGTCCGGCCATCTTCGACGGCCCGCCAAGCCATGCTGTGCGCCTGGTCGAGCAGACCCTGACCCCACAAGCCCAAGGCAAAAAACGATTGCGCGCACATCCGGGCGTCGTGGCCGCCGAAATAGTAGGCGTGGTCGCGATGGCGCTCACGGTCATAGAGACGAACGACTTGTTTCGCCGCGTCACCCAGCTCCTTGAAATCCGCGGCGCGGAGCATCATCGGGACCCTGGCGTGATAGGCCTCGAGCAGGAAATCGGGATTGTCGAGTTCGCGCGCGATGGCGAGAAGTTCGCCGGAAAGTTCGGCGGCCTCGTCGGGCCGGGCGCCAGTCGTGGCGTTAAACCACATGCCCCAGGTGGCGAGGAAGCGTTCGCGGCCACGGTCCGGCAAGGCGTGTCCGAGCGCGCGCGCCCGCCGATAATGCGTCAGGGCTTGCGGAGCCGAGGGACCGATGGCGATCAGTTGGGCTAAGCCCAAGCCAAGGCTGACGCCGAGTTCCAGCTCGTCCCGCTCCACGCTTTCCGGCATCGCGGTGACCAGGCGCAACGCATTGGAATAGTGCGCGACCGACTCTTTCATGGCGAAGCGGCGCAGATCCCGGTCACCGGCCTGCTGCCAATACCGGATGGCCCTTTCATTCTGTCCCGCCCGCTCGAATTGCTGTGCGACCACTTCGGGCGTCGCATTGACCACTTCCGGAAAGCGCTTTTCCAGCACCAGCGCGATCGCCGCATGCAGTTGCTGTCGGCGCGTGCGCAGCATGGTGGAATAGGCGGTGTCCTGCACCAGGGCATGTTTGAAGGTATAGACGGCGTTCGGCGGCGTGCCGCGCAGGAAGACGAGTTCAGCCTCGGTCAACCGGATCAGCGCGTCCTGCAGCACCGCGTCCAGCAGGCCGGCGACTGCGGCCAGGATCTCATAGGAAAACTCGCGGCCAATGGCCGCGCCGATTTGCAGAACCTCTCGCGCCGAGCCGAGACGGTCGACGCGGGCCATCAGGGAGTCCTGCAGCGTGGTTGGAATCGCCAGCGGCTGCATCGGCTGATCGAGCACGTAGCGATCGCTATCCTCGTGCAATTGCTCGCTTTCGAGCACCGCCTTGGTCAGTTCCTCGACGAACAGCGGCACGCCGTCGGTCCGCTCGACGATCTGTTCCAGCAGTCCGGGCGGCAGCGCTTTGCCGCCGGTAATGCGGTCCACGAGCGATGCCCGTTCGCGCTGGGACAGCCGGTTTAGAGCGAGCGTGGTGACGTGCGGGTGTCCGGTCCACGGTGGCTGATAGTCCGGGCGGAATGTGATGACGAGGAGAACGGGCAGGGATTGCAGGCGTTCGACCGTGAGCGTCAGCAATTCGATCGAGGTCGGGTCGGCCCAATGCGCATCTTCGAACAGCATCAACACTGGACGCTGCCGCGCCACACTTTCCAACTGCTCGATCAGTGCGGTCAGCACTCTGCGGCGCTTGCGCTGCGGATCGCTCACAGCGGTCTCCACGGACGAGCCGGCCAAGCCCAAAAGCTCCGCGAAGGTCTCGACATCCGCGCCGGAGTTTGCCGCGTCCTGCCTCAGTAGCCTTTCAAGCTTGGCGCGCTTGTCTGTGGGCGTATCGTCGGGATCGAAGCCCGCGGCGTGCTGCAGCTGTGCGAGGATCGGCTGCAGCGCACTGCCTTGGTGATGCGGCTGACAGAAATAGCGCAGGCAGACGTGCGCCTCGTTGTTGATATTGTCCTCGAGCGCCGCGGTCAGGCGCGACTTGCCGATGCCCGGTTCGCCGGCCAAGAGCACGACTCGTCCTTCGCCGTCCTTGATTTGCTGCCAGCGCCGCATCAGCAGTTCCATTTCTTCCTGGCGGCCGACGAGCGGCGTCAGGCTTGCGGCACGCAGCGCTTCGAAGCGGCTCGCAATGGTACGCTCGCGCAACACCCGCCACGCGCCGATCGGTTCCTGAAAACCCTTGAGTGCGGTCGGTTCGATTGCCTCGTATTCGAAGTGATCGCCGGCGAGTCGCCGCGTGGTGGCGGCGATCACGACCGTGTTCGGCGCCGCGGCCGATTGCAGGCGGGCGGCGAGGTTCGGCGTTTCGCCGACGACGTTGCGCTCCTGCACTTCGCCGGCGCCGACCAGCTCGCCGACCACCACCAGCCCGGTGGCAATGCCGACGCGCACCTGGTGGGCGCCGTCCTCGTGAAAGAGCCGTCTGATGGAATCGACCAGCGCCAGCGCGGCACGCACCGCATTTTCCGCGTCGGCTTCGTGCGCTTCGGGGTAGCCGAAATAGACCAGCACGCCGTCGCCCATGTATTTGGCGACATAGCCGCCGAAACGGGTGACGACGTCGGCCGCGCATTGGTGATAGGCCGCGATGACCTCGCGCAGGTCTTCGGGATCAAGCCGCGTCGAGAGCGCCGTCGAGCCGACGAGGTCGCAGAACATGACGGTGAGCTGCCGGCGTTCCGCCGCAAGGGCAGGGCGCGCAACCGGCGGCGCCGTTGCCGCAGCAACGGGCGCCGCGGCCTTGGCTGCCGCTTCGCCAAGCTTGGCGCCGCATTGCGAACAAAAGCGAGAACCTGCCGGATTGGCGTGACCGCACGCGCCGCAGCTCAAGGCTTGCGGCGTGCCGCATTGCGGGCAGAAGCGGCTGTCGCCCGGAATGTCGTTGCCGCAGCTTGGGCAGGCTTTCGTTATTCCCATGTGAAACCATATCGCGCCCCCGCGCTGCATGAAAGTAAGCTGCTGCGATGACATCTGCGCGAGGCTGTGGTTTCGATCAGCACACGCGCTGACTGGCGACCGCGCGCATTCAAGCGGCCGGCAGTGAACCGATATCATTCGTTGTCAGTTGGTCTTGACGTCGGCCGCCTTGACCAGCGCCGCATTGACGGCGATTTCCTTTCGGACAAAGGCGTCGAATTCTTTCGGCGTCATGACCATGGGGTCGACGCCCAATGTGGCGAGCTTGTCCCGCACCTTGGGCGCTTGCAGTGCTTTAAGGGTCTCGTCGTGCAGTTTGTCGACGATATCGCGCGGCGTCTTGGCTGGAAGAAAGAGCCCGAACCAGATCGGATATTCGGCGTCGGCGAAGCCGGCTTCCTGTGTGGTCGGCACATCCGGGAGCGCGGCCGAGCGTTTGGCGCTGTTCACCACCAGGGCCGTCAGCTTGCCCTGTCGAACAAGCGGCAGAACGAGTCCGACCGGCCCGAAGAAGAAGTCGACCCGCCCGGCCATCACTTCAGTCATGGCTTCGGCGCCGCCTTTGAACGGAACATGCACGACCTCGATTCCGGCGCTCGCCCGGAAGCGCTCCGCGCTCAGATGGGTTGCAGTGCCGACACCGACCGAGGAGAAGGTCAGTGCGCCGGGCTTCGCTTTAGCCGCGGCAACAAGATCGCCAACTGTCTTGAAACCCTTCGACGGAGAAACGACCAAGACGTTCGGCGAAACGCCAAGCGGGATGACCGCAGCAAAATCGCGTGCCGGGTCGTAGCTCAAATGCGGATAAAGCGCCGGGGAGATCGCGTGTGCGGCCGAGTTGACGAGGAGCGTGTAGCCGTCGGGGTTCGCCTCGGCGACAAAGGCGCTGCCGATCGTTCCCCCGGCGCCGGGCCGGTTTTCCACGATGATGGTTTGCCCGAACTGCGAGGAGAGTTGGTCGAACACCACGCGTGGGACAATGTCGGTGGTGCTGCCGGCGCCGTAGGGCACGATCGCCCGCAGCGTTTTCATCGGCCAAGTCTGAGCGCTCGTCTGTGCTCCGCTTTGTGCTTTCGCCTCCAAAGCTACGGACCCTAGTCCGAGCGCCGTCATCAGGATCAGGCAGATCGCCTTCATCATTTTCCTCCTTCTCACACGTGGGCCTCGCGCACGAGGAAAGGGTCGCAGTGCAGGTGTGGCGCGGACGCCGACTAACGTCCAATACATGTTTTCTCTAGCGATCTATACCAATCCGGCATAAGGAAAATGGCATGGACCTGCGGCACGCGCGAACCTTCGTTACCGTGGCCGAACTCGGCACCGTCTCCAAGGCGGCCGTGCACCTGCGCATCGCGCAACCCGCTCTGTCCCGGCAGATCAGCGATTTCGAGCAGGAGCTCGGACTCAAGCTTTTCGATCGGGTTGGACGCCGCCTTCTGTTGACGAGCGAAGGCGAACAGTTGCTCGGCGACTGCCGCGGTCTATTGAGCTACGCCAGCGCGCTCGGCGAACGGGCCCAAGTGCTGCAGCGCGGCGATACCGGCGTACTGAAAGTGGCCGCCTCTCCGCAACACATCGAAAGTGTCTTCTCGCAGTTCTTGCCTCGATATGCGCAACGCTTTCCCAACGTGCAGGTGAGAGTGAGCGAGGGAAGCGGCAGCGAGATCCTGGCAATGCTGGAGCGCGGCGAGATTCATCTTGCACAGAACCTGCTTCACGACGTTCAACTGGATAAGCAGCGGTTTGCGATCCAACCGCTTGAGCCGGTCGAATTGCTCGCCGCGTGTCATCCGCGCCTGACGCTCGGCAACCGCGGCACAATCGATGTGGGCCATCTGGCGCCGCATCTGTTGCTCTTGCTGGATAGCGGGTTCGGGTTTCGCCGGGCCTTCGATGCGGCCTGCCGCCTCGCTGGCGTCGAGCCGAAAGTTCTGTTCGAAAGCCGTGCCCCACACACGCTGCTCGCACTGGCCGAAGCCGGGCACGGCGTGGCGATCATTCCTTCGGCGCTGCGAACCCACCGCTACGCATTGCGGATATTCGGCGTGACGTATCGGGGCAAACCGTTGCGCGAGCCATTGAGTATTCTGTGGGACAAGCGGCGTCCCTTGCCGCACTTCGCCACGACATTTTGTAAGATGTGGACCGAGCATGTACGCGAAGTCTTCCCGATCACCCGTCCGTCCGAACCCAGATCATCCAGACCCAAGGACGGCGCCAGGGCCAAGCCGGTTACCGCGCGTGCCGCGCGGCATCGCCTGACCTGATCGTTCATCAGCTTGGGATCATCAAGCAAAAGGCCCGGGATTTTGTCCCGGGCCTTCGCATTTCACGTCGGCCTGACGTCGATTTCTTAGAAATCCATCCCGCCGCCACATCGAAGTCGGCTGTTGCCGACTTCGATCACTTCAAGTCAGGTGGCGGCTTCTTGGACGGATTTCCTTAGAAATCCATCCCGCCGCCACCCGGCATCGGAGGCATGGCGTCCTTCTTCTTCGGCACTTCGGCGATCATCGCCTCGGTGGTGATGAGGAGCCCCGCGACCGAGGAGGCGCCCTGCAGCGCCTGGCGCACGACCTTGGTCGGGTCGATGATGCCCTTCTTCACCATGTCGACGTAGTCGCCGCCCTGGGCGTCGAAGCCGAAGGCGTAGTTGGAGTTCTCCATGATCTTGCCGACGATAACGGAGCCGTCTTCGCCCGCATTGGTGGCGATCTGCCGGGCCGGAGACTGCAGCGCCTTGCGCACAATCTCGACGCCGGTCTTCTGGTCGTCGTTGTGGGTGCGCACCTTCTTGAGGTGCTCGGTGGCGCGCAACAGCGCGACGCCGCCACCCGGCAGGATGCCTTCCTCGACCGCGGCGCGGGTCGCATGCATCGCGTCGTCGACGCGATCCTTGCGCTCCTTCACCTCGACCTCGGTGGCGCCGCCGACGCGGATCACCGCGACGCCGCCCGCGAGCTTGGCAAGCCGCTCCTGCAGCTTCTCACGGTCGTAGTCCGAGGTGGTCTCCTCGATCTGCGCCTTGATCTGCGTGATGCGGTCCTCGATGTCCTTCTTCTTGCCGGCGCCGTTGACGATCGTGGTGTTCTCCTTGTCGATCATCACCTTCTTGGCTTTGCCGAGCATGGCGAGGGTGACGTTCTCGAGCTTGATGCCGAGATCCTCGCTGATCGCCTGGCCGCCGGTCAGGATGGCGATATCCTGCAGCATCGCCTTGCGGCGATCGCCGAAGCCCGGGGCCTTCACGGCCGCGACCTTCAAGCCGCCGCGCAGCTTGTTGACGACGAGCGTGGCGAGCGCCTCGCCCTCGACGTCCTCAGCCACGATGAGAAGCGGCTTGCCGGTCTGCACCACAGCTTCCAACAGCGGAAGCAATTCATTCAGCGCGGAGAGCTTCTTCTCGTTGATGAGAATGTACGGGTCCTCCATCTCAACGCGCATCTTGTCGGCGTTGGTGATGAAGTACGGCGAGATGTAGCCGCGGTCGAACTGCATGCCCTCGACGACGTCGAGTTCGGTCTCGAGCGACTTGGCCTCTTCGACCGTGATCACGCCCTCGTTGCCGACCTTTTCCATCGCCTTGGCAAGATAGTCGCCGATCTCCTTGTCGCCGTTGGCGGAAATGGTGCCAACCTGAGCGATTTCGGCGTTCGACGTCACCTTCTTGGAGTTCTTCTTCAGCTCCTCGACCACGGCCTCGACCGCAAGGTCGATGCCGCGCTTGAGGTCCATCGGGTTCATGCCGGCGGCGACGGCCTTGGAGCCTTCGCGCACGATCGCAGCCGCAAGCACGGTCGCGGTCGTGGTGCCGTCACCGGCGATGTCGGAGGTCTTGGACGCGACCTCGCGGACCATCTGGGCGCCCATGTTTTCGAACTTGTCTTCGAGCTCGATTTCCTTGGCGACGGTGACGCCGTCCTTGGTGATACGGGGAGCGCCGAACGACTTGTCGAGCACGACGTTACGACCCTTGGGGCCGAGCGTCACTTTCACCGCATTGGCGAGAATGTCGACGCCGCGCAGCATCCTGTCGCGCGCGTCAACTGAGAATTTGACTTCCTTAGCAGCCATTTAAGTTCTCTCCTGGAAAGACGTTCCTCTTTCATCAGTCATCACCGGGCTTGACCCGGTGATCCATGCTGCCGGGCCGGCCCCATGGATGGCCGGGTCGAGCCCGGCCATGACGAAGAACGGGTTGTTGGGTTACGCGGCTTTCTTCCGAGCCACCGGCTCGTCGAGCACGCCCATGATGTCGGACTCCTTCATGATGAGGAGTTCCACGCCGTCGATCTTGACCTCGGTGCCCGACCACTTGCCGAACAGGACGCGATCGCCAACCTTGACGTCGATGGGAATGAGCTTGCCGGCCTCGTCGCGGCCGCCGGGGCCGACGGCGATGACTTCACCCTGCGAGGGCTTTTCCTTGGCGGTGTCCGGGATGATGATGCCACCGGTTGTCTTCTCCTCGGCATCGATGCGCTTGACGACGACGCGGTCGTGAAGCGGGCGAAACTTCATGATATCCTCCTAGGCTATTGAAAAAACTGGAGAGTTTGAGAGTTCGCGCGGCCCCTCGCGAGTTCGTGAATGACCGCCTGATGGCCACATAGGCTTTGCGTTTATGCCCGCAAGGGGTGGCGAGAGATTTATTAGCACTCACCCGAACGGATTGCCAACAGGGGACAGAGCGCCCTCGAAATGTGGTTAACGCCGGCGGTTCCGCCGGTCGCAGCGAAAATATTGTTCCGCCCAGCGCGGCAACCCGGCCCAGAAAGCGCCGTTGGCTTAGAGGTCAGGACTGGTGGCCTTGGCGCTGTTAGCACTCCGGATGAATGCTGCTAGTGCCTTGAAAATACACAAGTTCTTCATTTTTGAGGCTTGCAATGACCAAACGAGTCTCGGAACATTTCCCCAGGATGGGAATGGAGGGACATGATGGCTTCGAAAGATTTTCGCCGGCAGCTCGAAGGCTATGGACTGACGACGGCCAATATCCTGTACCGGCGGCCGGATCATCCGTGGCTGCTGCAAACTTATGTCTGGCAGGATTACGATCTCTGCCCGTCATTCCCGCAGCTCAACAAGTTTCTCAATTTCTGGCTGGAGAAGCTGGAGGGACCGTTACATTCGGTGACCGTCGCGCATGCCCGGCTGATCAAGCCCGCCGAAATCCGCGCGGTCGACGGTGAATTCAGACTGCACTGATCCGCCGCAGCATCGGTAGAGCGACAGGGCCGCTGAAATCCGCCCACCGACTTGATCGCTCAAGGTCCCGACGGTTTCATCCGCGCGCTTACGAATTGAGGGCCGCTACAATTTCCGCACTATGATTGGCGATGGTCGATATATGGCCCTCGCCGGAATAATACACGGCCTCGCATCGAGACAACCTTGCGGCGGTGCGCCGTGCCCACGCGACGGGAACGTCGTTGTCGCGTTCGCCATGCCAAAGGTGTACGGGAAGGTTGATCTGTTCCAACTGAAACCCCCAAGATCGTCCCAATAGAACTCCCTCGTATGAGGCTCCTTTCGCTCCTTGGCGAAAAGCTTCCAGGAGCGAAGCAGTCACGAGCTCTCGAACGTCAGGTATAGCAAGGGCTCGCTTGTCGGCCTCCGGCCATCGACGCGTCGCAAACGTCAGCACCTTCTCCGCGCACTCCAGATCGTCAAAGAACTTCGCGATCAGTGGCAACATTATCCACGGAAGCAAACGGGCGAGCAACGAAAGGGCGGGGCTAAGGTGTCCAACGCCGGAGACAATGCCACACGTACTCACCCGATCACGGAGCTTGTATGTGCATGCCAACGCATACGGACTACCGGCGGAAAATCCGACGACCGAAAAGCCACCGATCCGCAGGACATCGGCAAGTTCGACGACATCATTCGGCCAATCGAGCAGCCGGCGCCCTTTTTTATAGCTGGACAGCCCCATACCGGGGCGATCGATGCCAATGATACGGACGCCTTGCCGTAACGCTTCGTCCGCCAGAAAGCGCGCTTCGAACCGGGAGCCGGGATCGCCGTGAAAATACAAGACCGGCCGTCCAGTCAAGGATCCATATTCGCTAAATCCCAGTGTGCGCCCATCTTTCAGAGTTATTGAGTTGCCTGAAGTCGAAGGGTTGTTGCTCACTGAAAATACCGAGCCTGCTTCAGGCCATTCCGACGAGGCGAATGAGCCCGTAGCTCATGAGGCCCAGCACGATCAGCGACGCGGTGACCGCGAGCGTCACCCGCGCTCCGGTGCGCGCCACCACGCGAACGTCGACGCCGAGCCCAAGCGCCGCCATGGCGACGGTGGTCAAGATGGCAGCGATCCGGGTAACCGGCGGCAGCACGCCCTGCGGAATGAGGCCGAGCGAGCGGACGATCAGAACAATCAGAAAGCCGATGATGAACCACGGCACCAACTGACTGAGCCGCGGACGGCGGCTGCCGGTCTCGCGCTTGGCGGAGGCCGGGCGCAAGCCCCCGGCAAACAGCGAAAATCCCAGCACCACCGGCCCGAGCATCAACACGCGCACCAGCTTGATCACGGTTCCGACCTGGTTGCTCAGCGCGCCGATCGGCAGCGTAGCGGCGAGCACTTGCGGCACGGCGTAGACTGTCAGGCCGGCCAGTACGCCATATTGCGTCAGCGACAGATTCAGAATCGGAACCAAGAGCGGCAGGCCAAGCACGACCACGACGCCGAGAACGGCGGTGAAGGAGATCGACGAGGCGATGTCGTCGCCGTCGGCGCCGATCACGGGCGCAACCGCGGCGATCGCGGAATTGCCGCAGATCGAATTGCCGCACGCGACCAGAATGGCCATGCGCTGCGGCAGCGCCAGCGCGCGGCAGATCGCGTAGCTGCTGGCGATGGCGAGCGCGACGATGCAGGCGATGCCGACGATCACCACCGGTCCGAGCGCCAGAATGGTGGTGATGCTCACCGAGGCGCCGAGCATGACGATCGCGACCTCCAGCACGAATTTGGCGCAAAAGCTGATGCCGGGAATAAAGTGCGGCCCCGGAGTCCAGGCGCTGCGCACCGCGACGCCGATCAGGATGGCGAGCACCAGCGCTTCGAGATACGGCTGGCCGGCGAAGTGAACTTCGACCATCTGCAGCAGCATCGCGGCGATCGTGATCGCGACGCAGACGATGACGCCCGGCAACAGCCGTTTCAGATGCTCGATCGGAGTCAATAATTTCATTGCGTGCTGCTATTGCACTTTAGGATCAGGTCAGAACACCCACGATGGCGCCGAGCAGGCATGTCGTCAGCGTGCCCGACACGATCGACTTCAGGCCGAGCGACACCACCTCGTCGCGGCGCTCCGGGCACATGGTGGCGAGGCCCGCGATCATGATGCCGAGCGAGCCGAAATTGGCGAACCCGCACATGGCGTACAGCATGATCAGCCGCGAGCGCGGATCGAGCGCGTCGGCGGGCAGCGCCGCGAGCTGCAGATAGGCGACGAGCTCGTTGAGGATGGTCTTGATTCCCATCAGGCCGCCCGCGGTCACCGCCTGCGCCCAGGGAATGCCCATCAGCCAGCACACCGGCGCCATGATCCAGCCGAGCACGCGCTGCAGCGTGATCGGCGCGCCGAGAACATCCGGGAACAGGCCGAGGATCGAATTGGCGAGATGCACGAGCGCCACGAACACGATCAGCATGGCGACGATGTTGAGCAGAAGCTCGAGGCCGGCGCCGGTGCCTCTGACGATGGCGTCCATGGTGCTGCCGGAATCCTGCTCGACGTCGCCGAGCGCGCCGCCGGTGTGCTTTTCGTTTTCGTCCGGCACCATGATGAGACTGATGAGGATCGCGGCCGGCGCGCCGAGCACCGAGCAGACCACGATATGGCCGGCGGCGTCCGGGATCGCCTTCGCCAGGATCGTGGCGTAGAGCACGAACACGGTGCCGGCGATGCCGGCCATGCCGCCGGTCATCACCACGAACATTTCGCTGCGGGTGAGCTTGGCGAGATAGGGCCGGATGAACAGCGGCGCCTCGACCTGACCGACAAAGATGTTGGCCGCCGTCGACAGCCCGACCGCGCCGCCGACGTCCAACGTTCTTTCCAGCGCCCAGGAAAATCCGCGCACGATCGGCGGCATGATGCGCCAATGAAACAGCAGCGACGACAGCACGCTCATCACCAGCACGACCGGCAGCGCCTGAAAGGCGAGGCTGAATTCCGCGCCCGGCACCTTGAGGTCGAACGGCAGCGTGCCGCCGCCGACATAGCCGAACACGAACGAGGTGCCGGCCCGCGTCGCCGAGGCGATCGCATCGACCGCGTCGTTGATCAGCGCGAACGCCACCTCGACCTGCGGCACTTTCAGCATCAGAAGCGCCAGCGCAAAGGTGATGGCGAGCGCAATGCCGACCGGGCGCCACGGCACCGCGCGGCGGTTCTCGCTGACGAGCCAAGCGAGCGCGAGGATGGCGAACACACCCGTCGCCGATTGCAGGTTCAGCATTCCCGATAAGGCCCCATTTCCCCGGCGGGGGTTATATAGCAGATTGTTCTACCCGCTCGCTTCGCGGGGCTTGGTTTGTGGTGACGAGGGAGGGGCGCATGGGGTCGTCAAGCGAGCGAAGCGCCGCCGTTCGTTGACCGGCTATGCCCTGTGGTGACCAGGGGGAGGGTGTCCCGGCCGGCCGTCCCGGCAATTTTGCCGCTGGATTTACCAAATCTGCCTCAGGTCTGCTGCAATTTTGCCTTTTCGTTTGGTTTCAATCATGGTGTCGGGTGCATGCCGCGGAGGGGAGTGAGGCATGCGAGTGGGTAAGGGTGTCGTTGGGGACATCTGACAAAACCCGTATTGAAGGGTGCAGGGCCGCAAGGCCTCGCGCTGACTTTCGCCGTGCGGGGGCGCGCCGGGGCGCGTCCAGGCTTCGATGGGCCAAGGTCCGAATGACCTAGCTTCGGCCGTCGGGCGCCGCATCACGCAAGCCAACTTTATTGTGGGATTCGAGGGGGAATGACGCTCAGCTGCGAGTGTTGTGAGACTTCCGGGGACTATGAACATCGGTACTTTCCGTCGATTGCGTTGCCGCAGGGGACATGGGGCAGCGCAGCGCTCGCGTGCGTCGCGTTTGCCTGCGCCTGGATGCTGTCGAGCCATCTGGCTGGCACCAGCCCGGCCGCCGATCCAGCCCAAGCCGTACAGCCCCGGCCATCGCCGGCGGCGGTCGCCTACGCCAAGCTGTCGGCGGCTTTAAACCGCGCCGAGCTTGCAGCCGCCTTGCACCGCAGCGCGAAGCTGTCGGCGAATTTGATCAACGATGTTGCCCTGTTCGATGCCCGGTTTTCGCTGGGCGTTCGGCCCGGGACGTTCTCACGGAGCGCGGACCTGGAAGCGGACAACCAGCCGGCGGCATCGGCCGCGGGCCGATCCGCAACCGACACGGCGGCCAAGCTCTCGGCCAAATCCACCGTGAAGCCTGCGATCAAGTCCGCGAGCGACGATCAAGCCGCGCCGCGCCGGTCGCCGCTTATCCGCCACGCCGCCCTCCAGGACGACAAGGCGGCGAGCGCTGCCGCCGCCGACGCGCCGCCGAAAAAGCCGTCGCTCTTCGAGTGGCTGTTCGGCAAGCCCGCGTCGATGACGCTCGCCTATGCCTCGCCCGATGACGGCGTCGCCAGCGGGCCGGGCATAACGCCGGGCCGCTACGACCAGTGGACCGCCGTGTACGATATCTCGGCGCATACGGTTTACATGCCGGATGGCACCAAGTTGGAAGCGCATTCGGGTCTCGGCAACAGGCTCGACGATCCGCGCCACGCCGACGAGAGAATGCACGGCGTCACCCCGCCCGACGTCTATGATCTTTCGGTACGGGACGGGCTGTTCCACGGCGTCCGGGCGTTGCGGCTCACTCCGATCGACGAAACCAAGGTCTTCGGCCGCAGCGGTCTGCTCGCCCACACCTACATGCTCGGTCCGCGCGGCGATTCGAATGGCTGCGTGTCGTTCAAGAACTACGATGCGTTTCTGCAGGCCTATCTGAATCATCGGATCAAGCGGCTGGCCGTGGTGGCGCGGCTGGACAACTGAATACGCCGGCAGGCCGGCTCGCCGGCACGCCGACGTTCGTCCCAGCGGGGGGTGGGGTGGGGTGCCCGTCTGCGGGGACCCAGCGAGTGGGGCGGATTAGCCCGACGGGTTCGGCCCGAAATGGCCGCCTGACGCATGCGTCATCCACCTCTCGGGGGGGCTTGATGTGGACGACGCTGCGCTAATCCGCCCTACATCCCACGGCGCGTGACCGCGCGACCGGCTGCGAGCGATTGTCCCGGATTTCCCCTGAAGTGATTTTCCTGGCTTGCGGCTGCGGCTATAACTGTCGCCGTGGCGCACCAGGGGCAACGAGCGCAGTCATGAACGCAGTCATGAACCCAGTCTTGCATATCACCAAAACGGTTCTTCTCACTCTGACGTTGACGCTGCCGCTGACCGCGGCGGCATCTGCGGCGAGCATCGCCGGCAGCGTCCAAGGGCCCGACGGCAAGCCGTTCATGGGCGCCTTCGTGGTCGCCGAGAACGCCAAGAACAAGATGACGGTGAGCGTGCTGTCGAACGCGCAGGGCCGCTATCACATCGGCAACCTGCCGGCGGCGACCTACACGCTGCGCATTCAGGCCATCGGCTTTGCGAGCGATCCGCGCGCCGGCGTGCAACTCGCCGGCGATCAGACCGCGTCGTTCGATTTCGCCCTGCAGAAGGCCAAGGTGCAGTGGAGCGATCTGACCACCTATCAGGGCCGCCAGCTCCTGCCGCACACCGACAAGCATGATCTCAGCCACAACGATCCGTTCTTCGTGTCCTGCTGGCAATCGTGCCACTCGTTCCAGAAGCGCATGGCGACCCACGCCTTCGACGAGGCCGGCTGGCGGCAGCGCGTCGAATACATGCGCGACGTGATGCTGGAAGGGCATCGCATGAGCGACGCGACCGTCGCGGATTTCACCTCGTATCTGACGACGCTGTTCGGCCCGAATTCGCCGAAGCCGGCCTCGCCCGAGGATTTGCCGCAATACCCATCGCTGGTGCGCCCGTTCAGCCCGAGCGCCATGAACATCGTCTACGTCGAATACGACTTCGATCTCGGCAACGGCATGGGGCCGTGGAGCGCGGCCGAGGACAAGAACGGCATGTTCTGGATCCCGTATTACGGCCGCGGCAACTCGGTGGTGCGGCTTGATCCGAACACCGCCGAGCTCAAGGAATTTCCGCTGCCGTCGCCGAAGCTCGCCTCGACCGGCGTGCACTCGGCGGTGCCGGCGCCCGACGGCACCGTCTGGTTCACGGAGTTCGCCGCCGGCCGCATCGCCCATCTCGACCCGCGGACCGGCATCGTCATCGAATATCAGGACACGCCGCTGCCCGACGGCAAGCGCACCACCGCGCACACCATCCGGGTGGACGACAGCGGGCGGGTGTGGGCGAGCGGCGGCCCCGCCATCTCGCTGTTCGATCCGAAATACGAAGAGTTCAAGCATTTCGATCTGGGCGGCACCTACGGCAACGTGGTCGGCCACAACGGCGATCAGTGGTTCACCTCGTTCGTGCCGGACGGCCCGATCGCGCGCGTGAGCAAGGACGGCGTTCTCACCAAGTTCTACCCGCCGACCAAGGGCAAGCCGCAGCGGCTCGAGATCGATGCCGACGGCATCGTCTGGTTCACCGAGCGCCGCGGCAACAAGATCGGCCGCCTCGATCCGGCGACCGGCGCGTTCAAGGAATTTCCGCTGCCCGGCCCCGAGGCGAGCCCCTACGCCATCGGCGTCGATCGCGACCACATGGTCTGGTACTCGTCGCACGAGCAGGACACGCTCGGCCGCCTCGATCCCAAGACCGGCGCGGTGACCGAATATCCGTATCCGCATTCGGAAATTTCGATGCGCGAGTTCTTCGCCGATTTAAAAGGCCGGCTCTGGTACGCCAGCTCCGTCAACAACAAGGTCGGCTATTTTTATCTCGACGACAGCGCCGACGCGGGGGCGACGCACTAAGGTTTCGGCCTTTCTCCGCCGCGCGGAGCTCGTAGCAACCATTAGATAGTAGCAGGTCTTTCGGCCCATGGTGTTCCACGATGAACGACGGTGTTTGCGTAGATTAGAAGTTTCCTGGCGCAGGCGATGAGAGCGGCGTTGTGAGCTTTTCCGCGCGCGGTCAAGCGCGAGTAGAGATTGATCAGGGCTTTATTCCAGCGGAAGGCGGCCGGCAGGGCTGCGGCGAACAACGAGCGGCGCAGACGTCCGCGACCGCCGGCGATATGTCGTTGTCCCTTATGCTTTCCGCTATCGTCGTCGTAGGGTGCGAGCCCGGCCAGCGCTGCGGCTTCCTCGCGGTTGATGCGGCCGAGTTCCGGCATGCGGATGATGAGTGCGATTGCGGTGCGCTGGCCGAGGCCGGGAACGCTCAGCACGAGATCGAGGCGGCGGGCAAGATCGTCATAGGTGCGTAGCGCCGTGACGATCCGCAGCAACTCGGCCGAGCGTCTCGCCTTCAATCGCGCGATGTCAGCCATGACCATGCGACGCAACCGCGGATCATCGACATGCTCGAGCCGGACCTTGAAGCGGGCGATGTCTTCTTCGATCTGTTCGACGAAGGTCAGATGGTGAGCCAACTTCGCCAGGCGTTGGTCCGGCTCGATATGCGACTGATCGATCGTCGCCGCGCAGGCTGCGATGAGAACCGCATCAAGCTTGTCGTTTTTGGCACGGCGCAGATGCACGCGCGCATAAGCTTTGACCTGTATTGGCTGCAGGACCAGAACGACGAAGCCCTTGTCCCGCAAATGGCCGACCACACCGCGTTCGTAGCCGCCGCTCGCCTCGATGCCGATACGCCTGACCGCGATCCTGGAGAGCTCGACAGCGAGCCGCTGCCAGCCACGCGCCGTATTCTCGACCTTCCAGTGCTCGACCCCGCCGTGAACCGCAACGTCGAGCTTGGCTTTCGATGTATCGATTCCCGCCGTTCTGATAATCTGCGTCATCTTCGTCGACCCCGCCTTGTTGAGCGAACCACGTCTTCCGGCAACCATCCGGGTCCGATGAAGGCGCTGACGCGATCACGCTACGCTGCAGCCAGAAATGGCTCAGGGTGGATTCGATCCGATCGCCAGCCGCTCTGCCGCGGATGGCCGTCCGCGGCAGAGCATTCCTCTCGGAACACGCCGACGATAATCGCATTTGCTATTACAAGGGCGGATTAGCGCAGCGTAATCCGCCATCCGCCGGGACGAGCGATATTTCTCCCTCGTCATTGCCGGGCGTCGACCCGGCAATCCATGGGGCGGTGAAGCAATACTCGAGCTTTTCGGCGCGATTGCATTCGCTGGGACGAGCGATATTTCTCGCTTCGTCATTGCCGGACTTTGATCCGGCAATCCATGCGAAGGATCGGCTTGCTCAGATTCACCGCACTTCACCATGGACCACCGGGTCATAGGCGAGCGAAGCGACGCCGTTCTTCGAACGGCTATGCCCGGTGGTGACGAGCGGAGGAGTCCGCAGCAAGCGGGCCGCCCGCGCTCAGAGTCGCGAATAGGCCTTTTCATCGGCAGCGCTCGCCCACTCCACGAAAACGGCGAACGGATCATCCACATCATCGGCCTCATCGCGCGGCCATGCGTGATCGGAGGCACGCTTGGAGCGTCGTTTCGATGAAGCGGCAGGCGAGAGAACTTTGCGGTTACAAACTCCACCGAATCTCGCTGCCGTCCAGCCCGTGGAACATGCTGCTTTCCACTCCTAGGCCGGCCTGTCTATCGCTTCTTCTTTGCACGCCATGCGGCCCAGTTGACATCTTCAGTGCCTAATAGATCCGGAGGAACCTGTAAGCGATCTAAAAATGCAACCACGTTTGAGCCATTGTATCTTGCACTAGGCACTATCAGAGCATCGAATTCTAAAAAGTGGGCTGCGGCCGCAATAGCCTGCGTTGCGGCATAATCAAAGTTTTCGAATCTTTCGATATTAACCCCAAGCCCCTGCAATTGGTTCAGGCTTTCAAACGTGAGCGCGCGATCCGCCCTAACTTTTAGTGTATGAATTTGGTGTTCAATTCGGCTGGGCCAAACCGGCTCGATCGATAATCGGTATCCAACTTCCGCTAACGCCCCTTCGGGACTCAAGCTCGTGTAAAGAACTTCAAATTCCCCAACCGCATTCCATCTCCCGTTTGCGACCGCACCGCGTAAGGGATCGCGTCCTTTTCGGACAACACGCCAAACAGTGGCTTCGAGGACCTCGAACTCGAGTTCCTTCTAGTGCATCCAGGATCGCCCGATCATGCACGCGACCCCGTGCACCCATCAGGTGAACGTCCCCTCATCAAGGCTCTCTATAACTGACAAAACTTTATCCGCTTGGCCTTGATTGATTAAATCGATTGCGCGCTGACCTTCCAAAAGTCGATGTTTTGAATACAGCCACAGCCGGGTTTCTTCCGGCGTATAGAATTCCGACAGGCGATCTACAACATATCTAAGATCAGAAATTAAAAGCTGCGTCTTTGGATGTGGTAATGCCTTGCCGGCCGTCCAACGCGAGACAGTAGCCGGCGAGACCGCCGCGATGTTGGCTACGTCTGTGCCCTTCAGACCGCCGCGATCACGCAAATCATCAATTATCTTGGAAACTGCGCTTGCCATTGTCTAACCCACTGCGGACTGGGAGTCTTGATCTTCGCCTCGGAATCTTGGCGCAGTTGATCGGGATGTTGAAGCCGAGGAAGAGTGAAGGTCCCCTAGAGGATCGCGGAGATTCATAAGGCGCCTTTTTGTCTCATCGATGAGCTTTGTGACGGCATCATCACCGAACCTAAGCCTTGAGGCTGACCGGGCAGAGCGCACCGCGGGATCGAGGGTGATTGAGCAAAAAATGTTCCGCGCGTCTCGTCTCGGGCACGTCCGAAAGATTTTTGATTTGACGACTGCGCTGAATAATAAATGCCTATGATTATTTTCGATCATGTCTTCGGGGCCGTGAGGGCAGCAAGTCGTATCGTTGCAGCCAAAACGAGCGCGCATACGCCTGACGGCGATCTGGATGTATTAGTATGCATTTATGTTTCAGGATAGTCAATGCTGAAACGAAAATGCTGATGTTCCTTCTGATGAGGCGTCTCCTAAAGTGAGACGATCTTGACATTTGTCACCATTTCAGTTACAAACTCCACCGAATCTCGCTCGACGAAGGACGCCTTTCGCGAAGGTATTCCGGAAAGCGGAGCGAGTGCGGTGCCCGCGGGCGGGAGGATACGGCCCGTTCCCGGGCGGCTTGGGCATCATCCTGCCGGCACTACGACCGGCGCGTGGGGTGCTCCACTGGACTGGGACAGGCGCGGCGCGGGTAATGCCGTGGAGCAGCGCGAGGTCTCCGCCCCCCGGTTGGGGCGGCCGTAGAGGATCGAACGCTCCGGCCACGTCCCAGGAAGCATGGCCCAACGCTGAGCCTTCGGGATGAGCAGTCCCTTAGGCGAGAACCGCGGTGGAACGCCGACAGGCGTGCGCGCTCCGAAGCGGATTGTGTGCGCGGACTTGCGTGCACCGTCTGCGATGAGCGCGCGCCGCGCCCGATGGCGCGGAGGATGGACAATGCGCTTGTCGGCGTTCCGCCTCCTTTTTTCGTCATGGCGAGTGAAACGAAGCCATCCAGTCGGCGCTTCGGCAAGCTTACGCAATGCCGGCTTCCGCGCACTACGCTGGATTGCGTCGCGGAGCCTGTCATCGGGCCGGCCACTTCGGGCCGGACCCGTTGGCTCGCAATGACCTGGAGAACTCGGGCGCGCCTCGCGCCGCGAGAACCTCGATGCTTTTGCGAGCTCTGATTTTTCCCTCCCCCCGCGAAGCGGTGGGGAGGGTCGTCGCGAACAACGTGAGCGGCGGGGTGGGGGGAGTTAGAAGTGCCCCCCACCCTCGATCCCTCCCCACCACGCGCTCCGCACGCGGGGGAGGAGGGAAGAAAGTGGGATGCGGCGCGAGAATGCATTGGCGCGGGTGTGACGATCAAGGTGACGGCGATGAATCAGGCGATTCAGGTGTCCGACTTCGGCTCGGGTGCCGTCGCGCCAGCGACAGCATCAGATCCCAGGCGTTGCGAATGTTGACGACGAGCAACAGCAACGCTGCGCCGGCCAGCATGTCCAAGCCGGCGGGCGTTGCTTGAGCACGAAGATCCACGGCAACGAGAACCCGGCGGCGTAAGCAGGCGACCGGAGTCGCGCCGTAGCCGAACCGGTCGGCAACGTCCGGCAATTCGTTGCGGATGACATTGAACAGGATGACGACCGAGTAGACGAGGCCGGCCAGTGCGGCAGGCCGATACGTCAAGCCGAACGATTGCCAAGGTCTGTGTCGGGATGAGCGCGACGAGACTGATGAAACAACATGTTGGTGTAATGGAAGACGACCGGGCTCATGAAGGTGCGCGTCGCGGCCCGGCGCGTTCGGCGCTGAGTCAGCACGCGCGCCGATCGAGGCCGCGACGAACAACAGCGCCACCAGCGCGGCCGCCGCCGTGCCGAGGAGCGTGTAAAACTCGTGCCATTCGGTGAGCATGCGGATGATCCGAAAAGCGGTGTTCCGGTTTTCGGACAAGATCATGCGCAGATAAACAGAAGCATGATCCCGATACACGCTTGCGAAATTCTGACCGATCCCGGGCGTCATTGCGAGGAGCAACGCGACGAAGCAATCCAGAATCTCGGCGCCGGACTGGATTCCTTCGTTTCACTCGCAATGACGGTTTCGGCGCAACATTCATGCGTGCTGCGTCAGCCGCGGCCGACGAACGGCATCAGGTTCGCCATCACGGTCATGAACAGCACATTGGTGTCGAGCGGCAGGCTCGCCATGTAGACCACGGCGCGGCCGACGTCCTCGGCCGCCATGCGCGGCTCGATCATCTTGCGGCCGTCGGGCTGCAGCACGCCTTCGCCCTGCACCATGCGTTCGGTGAGCGGGGTCGCGGCATTGCCGATGTCGATCTGGCCGCAGCAGATCTCGTAGTTGCGGCAGTCGAGCGCGGTCTGTTTGGTCAGGCCGGTGACGGCGTGCTTGGTCGCCGTATAGGCGGCGGCGCCCGGACGCGGCGTGTGCGCCGAGATCGAGCCGTTGTTGATGATGCGGCCGCCGCGCGGCGACTGCGCCTTCATGATCTTGATCGCTTCCTGGGTGCAGAGAAAAAGTCCGGTGAGGTTGGTGGCGACCACCGCCTGCCATTTGTCGAGCGGCAAGTCCTCGATCGGCATCGCCGGCGCGCCGATCCCGGCATTGTTGAACAGAAGGTCGAGACGGCCGTAGGTCTCTTTGGTCTTGGCGAACAGAGCGCGGATCGAGGCCGGGTCGCTGACGTCGGCCGGCGCCACAAGCGTGGTGCCGTTCGCTTCGCGCGCAACGGCGTCGAGCATGTCGCGGCGCCGGCCCGCCAGCACCACCGCGTAGCCTTCGCGCAACAGCGCGAGCGAAACCGCGCGGCCGACGCCGGTGCCGGCTCCCGTGACCAATGCGATTTTCTGCGCTGCCATCGGCGCCTCCCTTCGTTTGTCACAGCCCGGCATATCATCTTCCGCGCGGGCGGGAGATCCAGTATCCTAGCGAAGCGAGGGGGGTTAGAGCGCCATGGCGCGCGATTACTGAGTGCGGCGGCAACGCCCCCTCTCGCGAGCTTCTCCCGCAGGCGGGGAGAAGGACGTGGCCCTTCAGCTTGCGAGCGCGACCTCGAGGTCGGGACTGCCGACCCGATAATCATCGGGCGAGGCGATGCGGGCGTCGATCTCGGCTGCGGTGCCGGGCTTGCCGAAGCGATAGCCTTGCATCGAATGAATGCCCGCGGCGCGCAGGAACAGATGCTGTTCGGCGGTTTCCACGCCCTCCGCCGTCACTCTCATGCCGAGACCGCGGCCGAGGCTGACGACGGCATGCACGATCGCCGCGGCGTCCGGCGCCTTCTCGATGCTGCGCACGAAACTGGAGTTGATCTTGAGCTTGTCGAACGGGAAGCGCCGCAGGTAGAGCAGGCTCGAATAGCCGGTGCCGAAATCGTCGAGGGCGAAACGCACGCCGATCGCTTTGAGCCGCAGCATCGAGAGTTCCGCGGTCTCCAGATTGCCGAGCAGCGTGCTTTCGGTGAGTTCGAGTTCCAGGCGGTTGGCGTCGAAGTTGGTTTCCGCAAGCACGCGTTCGACCAGCTCGACGAAATCGGAGCGGCGGAATTGCAGCGGCGAGACGTTGACGGCGACGGTCAGCCCGGGCCAGGCGCGGCCGTCGAGGCAGGCGCGCCGCAGCATGTATTCGCCGAGCTCGATGATCAGCCCGGAGTGCTCGGCGATCGGAATGAACTGCGACGGCGGGATCGGACCGATCGTCGGGTGGTTCCAGCGCGCCAGCGCCTCGACGCCGACGATATCGTCGCCGCTGGCGTTGACGATCGGCTGATAGGCCGCGGTCAGTTCGCCGCTCTTGATCGCGTGCAGCAGATCGCCTTCGAGCAGCTTGCGGTTCGACAGATCGGCATCCATCGCCGCGTCATAGATGCAGGCGCGGTTGCGGCCCTCGTTCTTGGCGCGATAGAGCGCCATGTCGGCGTAACGCAGAATGTCGGCTGCATCGCGGGCGTGGCGATCGAGAACCGCGATGCCGATCGAGGCGCCGATGATGATGTTGTTGCCGTTGATCGAATAAGGCGCGCAGACCGCCGTGATGATGCGTCCGGCAATCGCCTGCAGCGAATAGGAGTCGGAGGCGCAGTGGGTGATGATGGCGAATTCGTCGCCGCCGAGGCGCGCGACGAGATCTTCCGCGCGCATGACGCGGCTGAGCCGCTGCGTGACGTTGAGAATGAGCTCGTCGCCGATGTGATGCCCGAGCGTATCGTTGACGTCCTTGAAATGATCGAGGTCGATGTAGAACACCGCGGCCGGCGGACCGCCGGTGCGCACCGCGCGGAGGAGGGATTCGAGCCGCTCGCTGAAAAAGATGCGATTGGGCAGCCCGCAGACCGGATCGTGCAGGGCGAGGTGGCGCAGTCGCATTTCGCCCGCCTCGAGAGCCTCCGCCGTGCGCCGCATGTATCGAATCACCAGGCCGACGAGCAGCGCAAAACCGCCGAGCGCCACGGCGATGAAGGGCAGCACGCTTTGCACGATCTGGCCGCCGGGTTTCGTCGGCTTCCAGGCCAAGCGCGCGATGGTGCCGCCCGAGCCGTCGGTGAGGGCGGTGACCTGCTCGCCGGCCGCGGCTTCCGGACTGTCGGTTTCGTGCAGATCGGCCAATTGCAGTGCGCTGCCGATGTCGCGGAGCATCTTGTCGTCGATGTATTTGACCGCGACGACGATCGGCGCCTGGTCGTTGCCGGCAGCGAGATCGCTGTCCGAACCGACCGCGACCGCCGCGACGATGGCGGGCCGGCCCAGGAACCGCTGCAGGAGCGCGGTGCTCCGTCCGGGCTTGGCCGGATCCTGCGACGCGATGATCGGAACGGCGTCGCCGGCCTGCGCTTTCAGCCGGCCGCGCAAGAGATCGAGACTCGGAGCGATTTCGGCGCCTATGCCGTCCTTGCCGGCGTCGTTCGCGGCGCGGAACAGTGCGTACTTGACGTGGTCCTGCCCGTCGGCAATCGCGACGACGTCGAGCGCGAAGTAGGTCTCCATCCACTCTGCGCGCCGTTCGGCCCATTGCTGGTCGTAGTCGTCGCGCAGCTTCAGTGTGGCGTGTTCGGTCGCGGCACTGCTGACGATCTCGCGCAACACGCGCGCGCCCTGATCGGTCATGGCTTGCCGGATCAACTGCCGTTCGCGATTCAGCGAAACCTCATCCGCCCTTTGCGCGGACGTCAGCACCGCGGCGATGACGCAGATGATGGCGACGGCGACAATCGCGCCGATCGGCATGACCAGGCTCAGCCGAGTCTGATCACGCCGCGACCCCTTGCTTTCCCCGGCGATTGGCGTTTGCGCCGAAGGCAACACGCTTGAATTCCTTGGCAAATTTCCGCGCGGCGCGACCATAAGGACGAAAGATTGCAAATCACTTGCAGTTCACCCGCGTGAACAATCTTCACCCGCAGCCTGCGCTGTTCCGGTCAATGGCGTTAATTTTGCGTCAATGGGCGATCGGCGACGTTTTTGGCGCCATGGTTCCGCGACTCACGGTCTATTCACGTAAGGCGGTCGTGGAATTCCGATGTGGGCGGCGCGCAACGCCGCCGACCAGCGGTCCCGAAGGTCCGAGAAATAGGGCTCGCCCGGTTCGATACGATAGATCAGTTCGGCCACGCAGGTGTCGCGCCGAACCACCATCAAGTCGATCGGCAGGCCGACGCTGAGATTCGATCGCATGGTCGAATCGATCGAGACGAGCCCGACCTTGAGCGCGTCGTAAAGGTCCATCTCGTAGGTGATGGCGCGATCGAGCACCGGCTTACCGTATTTGTGTTCGCCGATTTGCAGATAGGGCGTGTCGGTTGTGCATTCGATGAAATTGCCGGCCGAGTAGATCATGAACAGCCGCATGCGTTCGCCCATGATCTGGCCGCCGAACAGGAACGAGACATCGAAGCTCACGTCGGACGCTTCGAGCGCCTTGCCTTCCGTTTCGTGGATCGTTCGAATGACGTGTCCGACGCGCTGTGCGGCCTGGAACATCGTCGGCGCGTTCATCAGCGTCTCGCGCTCGCCGGTTTCGGGATTGTCGAACCCCTCGGTCAATATGCTGAGCACGGACTGGCTGATCGACAGATTTCCGGCGGACGCGATCGCCATGATGCGCTTTTTAGGGTCCTGGAAAACGTGCAGCTTGCGGAAGGTCGCGATGTTGTCGACGCCGGCATTGGTTCGCGTGTCCCCGAACATCACGAGGCCCTCGCGCACCAGAATGCCGCAACAATAGGTCATGGAATCAACCCATCCCCGCTTCGAACGTTATAGCGGCAGCGTTCCGCTTGCGGCAATGGCGCTGAGTCCTTACCTACGCAAAACGGCGTTTTTGCTCTGGTTCTTCGCTCGTCGTGACTTACTGTCCGACCTTGATGGCGATCGCCAGCGACTCGGCGCCCGCGCCATAGCGCGTTCCGCGTATGGAGGCGGCGCCAAGGGAATCGAGGCCGATGGCGACGCGGACATGGGCATCGGTCGGGCAAAAGCCGTTGCTGGGATCGAAGGCGACCCAGCCAAGGTCGGGTACGAAGGCTTCCGCCCAGGCGTGCGGCGTATGCTGCGTGACATTGTCGCCGACGGTACAAAAATAGCCGCCGACATAGCGCGCCGGAATGTTCAGGCAATGCGCCGCACCGATAAAGATATGCGTCAGGTCTTGCGGCACGCCCCGCTTGGCGGCAAACGCCTCCGCCGCACTGGGCGCCGGCTCCGCGGGTGTCTCACACACCATGTCTTCGTGCAGCCGGTCCAGAATTGCGTGCAATTCCGCGAGAACTTGGCCGCCGCTCGCCGCGCGGATGCCCTGGGCGAACTCGCGGATGGCCCGATCGGCATGCGTCATCGAGGTGTCGCGCAGAAACAGACTCGGCGGAAATCGCTCGACGGTGCCGCGCACGATGCCGTCGGTGTTCTGCGTCTCGACTTGGCCCTCAACCTCGACCTTCAACTCGGCGAGCGGGCCGTCGGCGCTAAACACATGCGTGATGTTGCCGAAGGCGTCTTCGTGGGCGGCCAGCCGTGCATCCGGCGTGACGTCGATGCGCCAGCGCACGATATACTGGCCCTCGTGATTGCGCGGCGTGAGCCGCAACACTTGGATGATGCCTGCGGCTGGCGGCTCGTACTGATAGACCGTGCTGTGGGCGATCCGAATGCGCATGGCTGACGATAGAGGAGGGGCGGCGACCCGTGAAGATAGACGACGCAGCGCCTTGTTGTCCCCTGCTGTCTTAATCCGTCATTTCCAAAGTCGATCGTCACCTAAAGCAGATATTGCTGTGCTACGGCGGTTCCGAGGCGATTGTTGTCCTCGACAAAGTCGTCGATGAATTCGTGCAGGCCGGTCTGGAAGATTTCCTCGATTCGGCTGTTTTCAAGCCGCGCGCGAACGGCGCGGGCTTGGCGTTGCGCCGGTCCCTGACGGCCATAGGCGTTGGCGATCCGATCAAGGTTTTGCACAAGGTTTTCGTAACAACTGGCCAGCGACCGCGGCATTTCATCCTTGAGCATGAGCAGGTCGGCGACAAGCCACGGCTTGACGTTTGCGCGATAGACCCAGTGATAGGATGTGAGCGCCGAGACCGAACGCAAGATCGAGGTCCACTGGAAGTAGTCAAGCGGCCCGCCGACTTTTTCCTGCTCCGGAAGCAGCAGGTGATATTTCACGTCCAGGATGCGCGCGGTATTGTCGGCGCGCTCCATGTAGACGCCGAGCCGGGAGAACCAGTAGGCGTCATTGCGCAGCATCGTCCGGTAGGCCGAGCCGTCGAAGCGCAGCGAGGTTTCCAACACCCAGCGCAGAAAGCGCGCAAATTCGTCGCGTGACGACGGACCGTTGCCCCATTTCTTGAGTTCGAGCCAGGCGCCATTGATCGCGTCCCACATCTCGATGGTGAGCGCCGTGCGCACGGCGCGGGCATTGATCCGGGCCGTCTCGAAGCAGTTGCGGATCGACGATGGATTGGTGGTCGAGAACGCGAGAAATTCCGTGACCGTTTCTTCGTTCGCTTCCGAGTAGGCCGCGAAAAACGCATTGGCGCAGCCGGCCGTCGCGACCGCGGATTCCCACTCGTTCGAAGAGCCGACATAGGCAAGCGGCAGTGCGGTGAGGCGCAACGTGGTATCGAGAATTCGCGCCAGATATTCCGCGCGCTCGACATAGCGGGCCAGCCAATAAAGATTGTCGGCAGTGCGCGAGAGCATGACCTATCCCTTCCGCCACCGCTTGCTGAGCGGGACCAGGGAGAAGCACTTGCCTGAAGCCATTTTCATCCGTCCAACACCCAGGTGTCTTTGGTGCCGCCGCCCTGGCTCGAATTGACGACGAGCGAGCCTTTCTTGAGCGCAACACGTGTCAGCCCGCCCGGCACAATGCGGATACGATCCCGCCCGGAAAGGACGAAAGGCCTGAGATCGACATGGCGCGGCGCGATACCTTCCTCGACGCAGGTTGGGCACGTTGACAGCGCGAGTGTCGGTTGTGCGATGAAATTCCTCGGGTCGGATTTCAGCTTGGCGCGAAAGGCGGCGATCGTGGCCTTATCTTCCTTCGGCCCGATCAGCATGCCGTAACCGCCGGAGCCGTGCACCTCTTTGACCACCAGTTCCTCGATGTGGTCGAGCACATAAGCGAGGTGTTCGCCCTCGCGACAACGCCAAGTCGGCACGTTCTTCAGGATCGGCGCTTCGCCGAGATAGAATTTCACGATGTCCGGCATGTAGCTGTAGACTGCCTTGTCGTCGGCGATCCCGGTTCCCACCGCATTGGCGAGCGTGACGTTGCCGGCTTGGTACGCCGACATAATTCCGGGTACGCCGAGCGCGCTGTCGGGCCGAAAGACCAGCGGGTCGAGGAAATCATCATCGACACGGCGATAGATCACGTCGACGCGCTTCAACCCTTCGGTGGTGCGCATGTAGACGACGTCGGACTTGGTCACGAGATCGCGGCCTTCGACCAGCTCGATGCCGAGCTTGTCGGCCAGGAACGAATGTTCGTAATAGGCGGAATTGTAGACGCCGGGGGTGAGCAGCACGACCGTCGGTTCTGCTGGTGCGGTCGGCGGTGCGATCGACTTTAGCGTCGCCAACAATTCGTCAGGATAGTTTTCGACCGGTGCGATGCGGTAGCGCGAAAACAGCTCCGGAAACAGCCGCAGCATGATCTCGCGGTTCTCCAGCATATAGGAAACGCCTGACGGTGTCCGCGCATTGTCTTCAAGCACGTAGAACGTCTCGGCATCCACGCGCACGATGTCGATGCCGGCGACATGAACGTAAATGTCGTGCGGCACCTTCTGGCCGTTCATCTCCGGGCGAAAGACCGGGTTCTGGAAGACGAGGTCCTCGGGAACAACACCGGCTTTTAGAATTTCGCGGCGTCCGTAGACGTCTTTGATATAGGCGTTGATGGCTTTGACGCGCTGCTCGAGGCCGCGTTGCAGAACCTCCCATTCGTTCGCGGCGATGATACGGGGAATGACATCGAAGGGGATCAGGCGCTCCTGCGCCTCGGGGTCGCCGTAGACCGCGAAGGTGATGCCGATTCGTCGGAAGATGAGTTCAGCCTCGCGCCGGCGGAAGTCGAGCACGTCGGGGGGGACTTGCCCAAGCCATTGTGACAGCTCGGCATAGGCCGGCCGCACCGTGCCCCCACTGTCCCGCATTTCATCGAACATGATGCGAACCCCGGCCCGCTCGAAGCTCAACACGAAAACGATGAAGCCATAAAGCCCCGTAAGCAAGTTCTAGCAATCTTCGCGCCAACTTAGCCGGGGGAAGGGAGGCGCTAAGTCCTCGTCGCCGCTCCACTATTGCTCATGATTTAGGCGATATGACCATCGGGGCGGCGGGTCTCAGGCATTGCCAGAAATCCAGCGCGCGATGGCCGGCCAAGCCTCTCTCAGGGTGCGCGAGCCCATGAAGAGCCCGATGTGGCCGCCCGGAACAAGCTTCCTCTCGATCCTGTTTTTCGGTGTGCCGAGATACTTCTCGGCATTGAAAACCTGCTCCTGGGTCGTGATGTCGTCGGACTCTCCAGCGAGCAGATAGACGGGGCATGTGATGTTCTTCAGGTTCAAGCGGCGTCCCAATCCGACGAAGGCCCCCTTGGCGAGCCGATTTTCCTTGAACAGTTGAGCGATGACTTGGAGATACCAGCGGCCCGGCAGATCGATCGGGCTTTCGTACCAGCTTGCGAATGTCTCTTCCTTGCTGAGATAGGCCGGGTCATCCACGTGCTCGTAGAGATCGATCTGATCCTGAATGTAATGCTGCTCGGGATGCATGTTCTTCCAGCCCTGCAGCATGAACTTGCCCTTCATCAGACCGCTGCCCAGCGCCACCAGCTCTTCATAGAATGAAAGCGGGGATTCGTGGACCATGCGCTTGATCGGTCCGTCGCCGGCGTCGGTATCGATCGGCGCGCCCGCCAGCACGAGTGAATTGACCTTCTCTGGAAAGCGCGCTGCGATCATCGCGGCCATCCAGCCGCCCTGGCACAGTCCGACAAGATTGACGCGGCCGCCGAGATCGTCGATCGCCACGACAACCTCGGCAAGATAGTTATCGATCTCGAGGTCCTTCATGTCATCGGTTGCCGATTTCCAATCGGTCAGCGCGACATGGCCGACGCCATTCGCCAACAGCGTCTCGATCAGGCTCTGGCCCTTGTGGTAGTCGGCGATCATGGCCGTATGTCCAGCGTGCGGCGCGTCGACCAGGGTCGGTATTCCGTTCGGCCTGCCGTAATCCCGCAACAGCATGGTGCGCAGATCGAGGCGGACCGTGTTTGGCGTCGCCATGGCCGGTCTCAGTTCGCCGTGAATCTTGATTTCCTCTTCGACGAACTTGAGATTTCTCGCGTAAAGCTGCGTTCCCTGTTCGATCAAAGAGGCCGCCATGGCCATCGGCCAGAACGCCGGAACACTGGTCAACGACAACTCGGACGATTTGACCGAGGATTTCTTGTTCGACATTCGCTGCTTTCCACTTTTAGCCGATTGGGAAGCCCACAGGTTCTGATCCCGATTCTTTGCCAAATGCGCCCCGTAATCGACGGCGCGATCCGCCTGTTGCCACTAAGATGCGCTTCATCGTCCGCTCTGTCTGTTCCGTTATTCGGTCGAGACAAGCCGACGCGCTGCTTCAGCTTCGGTCAGACCAATCGCATCGGTTGCTGCGGGGCTGGAGACCGGAGTTTTCGAGGCGAGTTGGTTTTGCGTCATGCTGGCCTCCCGGCCGTCGCGCTGTCGGCCTGACATCGGCGAGCACACGGCCGAAATTCGCGATTCCTCGACAAGCGGCGCAGACCAATTTCCAACGCCGGTAGTGCTTAATTGTGGCAAGCAAATTTCATTGTCGGACGAGTATTCGGCGCCCGGCACAGCCGATCAGCCAAATAACTGCGGCGAGAACAATAGCGGCCACCGTGATCGTTGGTGCACCTCGGCTCGCATTGTAAAAATATGCGAGGACGACCAGCACCGCGATGAAGCCGGCGAGGAATGTCGCCGCCCAATACAGGAGATTTCCGAGCGCGCCGCCATGTCACTCTCGCCGATATGAGAGCCGGAGAAACTCGGAAGTTGCCTGCCGCTTGAATGTCGCTGCCGCAGCGGCGCCAAAGAGTAGCTTCGACGTGAGACTTACCGAGTAGGGGACCATATGAACGAAGGCTGGGCTAACGATCGGCAATACCACGAAAAAGTTGATCGCCCAGACGCCGGCGAGAGCCGTCAGCACGAAGGGATACGGGCCGCTCAGCGTCGGTCGACAGTTGTGCAATGCGCTCCAGGTGTAGGAGAGCGCGATCCCCAGTGTAACCGCGAGTGACATGTGAACGGCGACACCGAGTTCCACCGGCGATGACGGCAAGAGAGCGCTCACGCCAGCCGCGGTTGTCACGCCGCGCGCCACGGTGGCCGCGTTGCCGCCGGTCAGCCCAGCGTAGAGCGTCACCCAGGCAATCTCGGCCAAACCGCCGGCCGCACCGGCAACGATGCCTCGATAAAGGACTTGAAACTCTTGTGGTCTAATCATGGTACGGACCTCGCTATGAAAGACGCCCGTATTCCACCTGTAATAACGCGGATGACCTTGACTTGCATCAAAGCCGACAGGTCTGGTTTTCCAAACTCTTAGTAATACGAATACGGAAGCTTCATGCGGAATACATTCTGACTCGCTTGTTCAGAAAGAGTGTCCAAACAGTCGGAATTCTTAGGACCGGGTCTTAATGCCCGACCCCGGAACGCAAAAACGGAGCTTTCATTCTCGGCGTCTATGCCGCTGCAACGCCGCTCATCGCGGAGCGTGTTTTGCAAGAATTCGCTGTAACGTACGGCGGTGCATGGCGAGTTGGCGTGCGGTCTCCGAGACGTTGCAGCCGCACCGTTCGTAGACGTTCTGGATGTGCTGCCAGCGCACCCGACCTGCGGACATGGCATGCTCCGGCGGCGCGGCTTTGCGGCCCGCCGGCGCGAGCAGAGCAGAGACGACGTCGTCCGCATCCGCAGGTTTGGTGAGATAGTCGATGGCGCCTAACTTCACTGCGTTGACGGCGGTAGCGATATTGCCATAGCCCGTCTGGATGACCGCACGTGCATCGGGCCGTTGCTGCTTGAGTGCCGAAACGACGTCCAGGCCGCATCCATCGTCCAGGCGCATGTCCACCACGGCATATGCGGGCGGGCTGAGCCTAATCTGAGCGAGGCCGTCGGCGACCGATTCAGCAGTTGTCACCCTAAAGCCCCGCGCTTCCATCGCCTGCGCGAGACACTGCAGCAGCGGTGCATCGTTCTCCACGATCAACAAAGTTTCTGCGGGTGGCTTCTGCACCGAAATTGAAGACAAGTCTGCAGGCGCATCAATCAACTTTGTCATGGCGCACCGTCCCAAAATTAATTGAGGGATAGCATCCGCATCCGACTCATTACCAACCGACATTGATTATTGGAGGAGATTAACAAGACCACATTACGAGCGCCCTTCGAACACATTAACATTTCGAAAGAATCTTCCATCGTTCAGAATGATGGGGAAAATCAATCCTTGAGCGACGCGGACTGCACACTGAACGGAGTACGCCGTTTACGCCTCGATGAGAACCTTGAGCGCGTTTGTCTTGGCCGCAGCGCCGAAGGTGTCGTAGGCATCCATGATCTTGTCGAGCTTGAAGCGATGCGTAATCAGCTGTTTCGGATCGATCCGTCGCGATTGCACGGTCCTGAGCAGCATCGGGGTGGTGACGGTATCGACAAGTCTCGTCGTAATCGCAATGTTGCGATCCCACAGGCGCTCAAGATGCAAATCTGCCTTGATGCCGTGCACGCCGATATTGGCGATGACCCCGCCGGGCGCGACGATATCCTCGCAGGTGATGAAGCTTGCGGGTACTCCGACCGCCTCGATGGCGGTATCGACGCCGCGGCCATCGGTCATCGTCATGATCTTGTCGACCGCCTTACCGTCTTTGTTATTGATCACCGTCGTAGCGCCAAACCGAGAGGACAATTGCAAGCGATTATCATCAAGATCGATCATGATGATTTCGGCCGGTGAATAGAACTGCGCTGTGAGGAGTGCTGCGAGTCCGATCGGGCCAGCGCCGACAATAGCGACGGTCGAGCCGGGTTGAACCTTGCCGTTGAGCACGCCGCACTCAAAGCCGGTCGGCAGGATGTCGCTCAGCATGACCAGTGCGTCTTCGTCCGCGCCTGAGGGGACGTGATAGAGACTGGTATCGGCAAAGGGAATGCGAACATATTCGGCTTGGGTGCCGTCGATTTTGTTGCCGAGAATCCAACCGCCATTGACGCAGTGCGAATACATGCCGCGGCGGCAATAGTCGCACTTTCCACAAGACGAGATACACGACACGATCACACGATCGCCGACGTGAAACGCGGTGACGGCCGCGCCGACCTTGTCGACCACACCGACGCCCTCATGGCCGAGGATGCGGCCAGGCGCGCAGGTCGGTACGTCGCCTTTGAGAATATGCAGGTCGGTGCCGCAGATCGTCGTCTTGACGATTTGGACAATAGCATCCGTCGGTGCGGCGATCTCAGGCTTTGGACGATCTTCGAAGGTCTTTTTGCCGGGGCCGTGATAGACGAGGGCTTTCATTTTGTTGTCCTTTCCATTGCGCGGATCTTAATGCAACGCCACGAGCACCAACGCGATTCCTTGGCTTCCTCCGATGCACATGATCGTGCGCGATGACGCCGCCTTCGACGTTCACGATATGCTCCGAAAGTCCAAGCTCGCGCATCACCGCGATAGCGATCGCGGCGAAGGCTTCATTGATTTCGCTGCGTTCGATGTCGCGCTGATTCATGGTGATGACTCCCTGAAGAGTTGGGGTTATGGCCTCTTGCTTTCAAATCCGTAATCCGCCGTCGATCTCCAAAATCCGACCATCGTAATAGTCGTTCTCAAGGACGAAGAGAGCGGAGCGCGCAATCTCGTCGGGTAGCGCGAACCGTCGCAACGGAATTGTCGAGATGATTTTGTCTTTGATCGTCGGCGGTATGGTGGCCACCATGCGCGTTTCGGAGAATCCCGGAGCGATGCCGGCGACGCGAATTTTGTAGCGTGCAAGCTCCTTCGCCCAGGTCACCGTCATGGCGGCAACGCCCGCCTTGGCGGCTGCGTAGTTGGTTTGCCCGACATTGCCGGCGCGAGAGATACTGGAAATGTTGATGATCACGCCGCCGCGGCCGCTTTCGATCATGTGCACGGCAGCCTCGCGCGCACAGAGGAACACACCCCTAAGATCGACCGCGATGACCTTGTCGAATTGCGCGATCGACATTTTCTGTTGCACCTTGCCGTTCGTCGCCTTCACCAGCAGTGCGTCGCTGGTGATGCCGGCATTATTGATAAGACCATCGAGGCCGCCGAAGTCGCGATGGACGCTTCTGAATAGCTCCTCGACTGCCGGTTCGCTGGTCACGTCGACCGGGTAGTCTTTAACTGCGCCCCCCGCGCAGAGCCGCAGCGTATCCTGGAGTTTCGAACGATCGAGGTCGACCAGCGCAAGGTTTGCTCCCTGCGCCGCCAGGACCTCCGCCATCTTCCGACCCAGCCCCTGTGCCGCGCCGGTAATCACGATCACTTTGCCTTTTATATCCATTTCACGCTCCGCGGCGGTGATAGGGTCCGCTCGATGAACTTCTGGAAATGCTAGCTGTCTTCTGCAACGCGTCTAATCGCAAATATTTGATCTTCGAGTGTTGGTGGTGCTGCGAATTCGATTTGCGAATGTCTTCAGCATGGAACTCATTCACGTGAAATTTTTATGATTGTTCCGAGACCCTCGATTTCGATCTGCGCGCTCAAAATGTCGCAGGCGATTTTGATATCGATCAACGAGCGTCGTTCGCTCGTACGTAAATGTTTCGAGCAGGCGAGGCAGAGACGATGGAGAATGCCATATGGGAAAATTGTCCATTCTGCGGGCTGAACGCGCCGTCGCGATAACGGCTCGATGATTGAATTCAGCCGGCCGGCAAATGCGCTGCCCAGCCGTCAGGAGTGAGCCATGTGGGGTTACGGACCTGGTTACGGTATGATGGGTTGGGGTGGATGGGGATATTACGGACCGCTGAATATGATTATTTGGCTTTTGATCCTGGGAATCGTCATTGCGGGGATCGTTTGGCTCGTGCGCGTCATGACGCGGCAAGCCGAGCCGCCATATTTGCCGGCGCCGCGTTCGCCTGGGCTTGAAGTTCTTGAGGAGCGCTATGCCCGCGGCGAAATTAATCGTGACGAATATCTGCAGAAGAAACACGATATCACCGGCTAGTGGTGCGCTTCTAACATTCGCATCCCGGTTCGGCAGACTGTCTTGCGAATGTTAAAATCAAGGGACCACTGGCAAATATGAGTGCTAGTGGGCTTTGGATTTGACATTCGCTTCGCCGATCCGCGGCTAGGCGGGTAGCGAATGTCAAATCCGCTCCACTGAGTGATTTCAGCCCAACATCCGGGACGCAGTTTCGACCCGCTCAGGCAATCTCTTCGTCAAAGAGGGCACTCTTTGGCGCGCAAGGAATTTTTTTGCTCGTTCAACGTGCCGCGGGCGGCGGGGAAGGTTGGCCACGCCTGGCGCGGGCCGGTGGGGCCCGCGAAACGGTCGTGCCATCGTGCTCGCGGCGTCTATCCCACCGACGCGGTGATTTTCGGCTCGCGATTGCTGCAATTTCGGAAAATATCTGCGAAATTCGGGGTCGTCTGGCGGCGATGCGGCTCGTCCTTGGCGCGCGCCGCGCTTGAGTGCGGGTCGCTGCCGCGCTAGAGGAGCAAGGTGAGCGCAGAGCATTCGGCTATGGCCATCAGCGACGGCGGCATCATTACCGCCGCTCTGCTCGTCATCGGCGACGAGATCCTTTCCGGCCGCACCAAGGACAAGAATATCGGCTACATCGCCGAGTATCTCACGACGATCGGCATCGATCTCAAGGAGGTGCGCGTCGTTCCCGACGAGGAACCGGAGGTCGTCAGCGCGTTGAACGCATTGCGCTCCCGCTATACCTACGTGTTCACGACCGGCGGCATCGGGCCGAACTCATGACGATATCACTGCCGAATGCGTTGCCAAGGCGTTCGGCGTGCCGATCAACTACGACCCGCGCGCCGTGAAAATCATGACCGAGCGGGTCGCTGCGACGGGTGGCGTGATGAACGAGGCGCGCATGCGCATGACGCGCATCCCCGCGGGCGCCGAGCTTGTCCACAATAAGGTATCGGCGGCGCCCGGCTTCTGGATCGGCAACGTCATCGTCATGGCTGGCGTGCCGCACATCATGCAGACCATGCTCGAATATGTGACCCCGAAGCTCAAGACGGGGGTCAAGATGTTGTCGGAATCCGTGCGCGCGGATTGCCGCGAGGGCGATATCGGCACCGAGCTCGGCGAAATTGCCAAACAACATCCCGACGTCGTGATCGGCTCTTATCCGTTCATGGACGACAAAATCGGCGGCAACACCAACGTCGTGGTGCGCTCACGCGATCCGCAAAAGCTTGCCGCCGCAAAGGTCGCCGTCGAAGACATGCTGGTGCGCGTCAAGGCAGGGCTCGCGGCCGGCAAGGGTGCGCTGCCGCAGCGCTCCTGAACCCCTGCCGGGACCGTTGACGCCGAGACCGGGGTGCGGCGCAATCGCGCGGTCATGATTCGTCCACCGGTATGAGCGAAAATGGCCACGTGACACAAACACCGCACGGCACTTTCGGCATGAATCTGCGCGCTTTGATAGGGCTCGTCGTGACGCGCGGGGTGGCTGCGCTGACCGTGCTTGCCGCATTCTGGCTCCCCGGTCCCGCGCGCAGCGCCGACCTCCACGGCTTCGGTATCGTCTATCTTCACGGCAAGGGCGGTTGGCCGGGGGCGCTCAACGGCGGTATCCTCAGCGCCCTTCAGGGTGAGGGCGCGCTGGTCGCGACGCCGGAAATGCCGTGGTCGTTCCATCGCATCTACGGCGCCACGTACCAGCAGGCGATGATCGAAATCGATGCGGCCGTCGCCGGCCTTAAGGCGAAAGGGGCGCATCGCATTGTGGTGATCGGTCACTCGCTCGGGGCCAACGCGGCCATTGGCTATGCGGCGCGACATCCCGATCTTGCCGGTGTCGTTGCGCTGGCGCCGGGGCACTTGCCTGAGGCCGAAGGGCTGCGCAGCCACACCGAGAGCGCGATTGCCGAAGCCAAGCAATTGATTGCCGCCGGGCAGGGCAATGTGCCGAGGCGCTTTCCTGACATGGCTCAGGGCATCCCCCTCGTCGCGACCGCAACGCCCATTGTCTATCTCAGCATGTTCGATCCCGACGGCCCTGCGGTGATTCCCAAAAACGCGGCCGCCATGGCGCCGATTCCGTTTCTCTGGGTTGTGGGCATGCTCGATCCGATCGATCGCCGCGGGCGCGAATATGCCTTCAATGCCGGCGCAAAAAACCCCAAGAGCAAGTACATCGAAATTTTCGCCGGCCATTTGACGACGCCGCTTGCAGCCCGCAACCAGGTGGTCGAGTGGATCAATTCGCTTTAGGCTGAAAATTCATTTCATCCGCGTGCCGCGCCGGCATGCTCCGATCCGGAAAGTCCGAGGACGCCGTCGACATGGCACAGCTCCAACAAACCCAATCCGACCCGCCAGCCGAACTGGAGAAGCCGCGCAGCCCGGAGAAGATTTTTCCGGTGTCGTGGGATCAATTTCACCGTGACTCGCGTGCGCTGGCGTGGCGGCTGAGCGGGGTCGGCCCGTTCGATGCGATTGTCTGTATTACCCGCGGCGGTCTGGTGCCGGCGGCCATCGTCGCCCGCGAGCTCGGCATCAAGCTAATCGAGACAATCTGCGTGTCGAGCTATACCCACACCAGCCAGGGCGAATTGACGGTGCTAAAGGACGTCGCCGCGTCGGTCGTGGGGCGCGGCGGCGGGCAGGGTGGCAGCGTTCTGATCGTCGATGATCTGGTCGATACCGGCAAGACCGCGAGAGTGGTGCGTGGTGTGCTGCCCCGGGCGCACCTTGCTACAGTGTATGCGAAGCCGATGGGCCGGCCGCTGGTCGACACCTTTATTACCGAGGTGTCCCAGGACACCTGGATCTACTTCCCGTGGGATACCGGGCTCGCCTTCCAGCCGCCGATCAACGAGGCTGGGCTGTAGCGGCCGCGATTTTGCAGCGCGGGCGGGCGCAATCGGCTATGATGTGCGCAGAACGGCCGTAACGATCGTAAGGAGAGCGCCATGGACGCCGTCACGCCCAAAGCCAAACACGACACCCTCGACACCCATTCGCACGTCGTGCGGCCCGCCGACATGGAATGGAAAAAGACGCGCTTCCCGGGCTGTGAAGTGAAGGGCTTGCTGCTCGACAAGGAGAGCGGGCTCGTCACCGCGCTGATGAAGTTCGCGCCCGGCGCCACGCTCCCCGACCACGAGCATGTGAAAATCGAGCAGACTTATGTGCTCGAAGGCAAGCTGGTCGACAAGGAGGGCCCGGCGAAGGATTTGACCGTCAATCCCGGTGAGTTCGTCTGGCGCGAGGCCGGTAGCCGTCACGTCGCCTGGACGCCCGAGGGCGGCCTGATGCTCGCGATGTTCCAGGTGCCCAACAAGTTCTTCGAGAAGGACGGCCGCGTCACCGATATTTCCGGCGCCGCCTGGGATGACCTCTGGGCGCACGTCTTTAAGGACTGAGCCGCGCGCTTTCGATCCGCACGCGGCGGGTGCTAAAAGAGCCGCCGCGCGGACGTGGCGAAATGGTAGACGCAAGGGACTTAAAATCCCTTGGCCGTAAGGCTGTGTGGGTTCGAGTCCCACCGTCCGCACCACAATTGGCGAGTTCACGTTGAGATTTCAGAGCCGGAGCTGCCCGCGACGCCGCCACGCCAGCCGGCCAATAGCGTGTGAGCTGTGCAAGGAAGCCGGGAGCGCTGCATGCGAAAGTGAGAAAATATCCGTCCAAATCGTCGGAACAAAAGTCGCCTGAATTCGTTTGCACGTTTCAGGCAAATCGCGGGAGGAGTACGAGATGGCGGCCCCTAAGGAGTATCGGCGATACTCGGCGCGCTGCCTTCAAGAAGCGCGCACAAGCGAAGATTACCGGTTAAAGGCATTTCTCGTCGAAATGGCCCAAAGCTGGCAAAGGCTTGCCGAGCAAGCGACGACCGTTAAAGGCGCGCAGGCCTGTTCCGGTTCAGAGCCGGACCGCGGGGACTAAGTCCGATCCATTCGCATCCCGGTTCGGCCAGGCCGTCTTGCGAATGTTCGACAAGAGAACCGCTAGCAGATCATTGAATGAGTGGTCCTTTCTGACATTCGCATCCCTGTTCGGCAGGCCGTATTGCGAATGTCAAACCGGACCACTAGCCCGCCAGGGATGGTTAGGCTTCTGACAAGGGAAACCAACAACGCGAGCGCTCGGCCGGATAACTCTGGGGGCGGGAGCGGACTCGCCGGTGAAGACTTGATCTTAACGTGTTCGCAGTGAATTCGGGGTTAGCTCCAAGAGAGAACTGTTCGAAAAGGCTTGGTCATGAGCGGGCTACTGGCGCGTCTTTCGCCCGAATATACCTGCCGCATCGATCGATTACGTCAGGGCCGCAATTGGCGTCACTCCAGCGATGCTTGTCGTTGGAAGCGTCGGCCCGTTTCAGGGTTAAGTGTCGGTCCGAGAACGGTCCAAATCCTGCGCACTCCGCCCGGACGCCATCGGATCAGATAGAACGCTTACGCCTCTTTCATGCCGATCATGCGGGCAGCTCCGGTCCCCCACCTCGCCCACGTCGTGGCACGCAGCTATGTCGCGGTCGCAGCCTGCGGCTATCTGTTCAATCTCTGGCAGGAGACGCGCCAACACCTGACGGATGGCGCTGGACGACCGTTCGGCGATGATTTCATCAATTTCTGGTCGGGTGGTTTCCTGGCGCTGCATGGGCGCGCGTCGGAGGTCTACGGCTTCCGCGGTTTCCATGCCTTCGAGCAGAGCATCGCCGGCGCGCCCATCGACTTTTATCATTACAGCTATCCGCCGGTGCTGCTGGCGCTGACCGCGCCACTCGCGCTCATCCCGTACCTGCCGGCTCTGTTCGTGTGGTTGGGAGCAAGCTGGTACAGCTTCTATCGCGTGTTGCGGCTTGCGATGCCAAGTGGAGGCGCAACGCTGTTGGCGCTTGGCACGCCCGCGGTGTTCATTAATGCGGTTGGCGGGCAGAATGGCGCATGGACCGCGGCGCTCATCGGCGGCGGGCTCATGCTGCTCGACCGCCGGCCTACCCTTGCCGGCGTTCTTTTCGGTCTTCTTGTCGTCAAGCCGCAACTTGCATTGCTCTTGCCGGTGGCGCTCTTGGCTGGTCGGCAATGGCGCGCAATGGCTTCGGCAGCTGTCACGCTATGTTTATTGGTGGGCGTCAGCGTGCTGCTGTTCGGTGTCGAACCGTGGGTGCACTATGCGAATAATCTCGCACTTTTGCGCCAGGTGATTCTCGAGGATGGCAGCGGGGTCTGGCATCGCTTTGTCTCGGTTTTCGTGGCTGCGCGACGGCTCGGAGCTTCAGTCGAAATGGCTTACACATTGCAAGCGCTTTTTGCCGTGCTCGCCTGTCTGGCGGTGGTGATCGTGTGGCTTCGCGATGTGTCCGCGGATATCAGAAATGCTGTGCTTGTACTCGGCACATTTTTGGCGACGCCCTATCTCCAGGACTACGACCTGGTAATTGGTGGAATCGTCGTCGCCTGGCTTTGGCAGCAGCCCGTCGTCCTCTATGGTTCCGCGCGAGCGCTGCAGGTCGCCTGTGGCCTGCTGCTCTTGTTGCCTCTCTGCGCGGCGGTGCTTGGACACTTGACCGGTCTGGCGCTGGGGCCGCTGTTCATTGTGCCGTCGTTCATTCTGGCACTGCGAGCTGCGTTCGCCTCCGAGCGGAATGAATCGGGATACGTACTCAATCAACAGACCGTCGTCTGATGATCACGCCGGGGATCTGTGTAGCTGCCGCTCCTATATCATGGCGGGATCGCCGCCGCAGATGGTGAAAATCAAAATCATGGAAGGCAGGGCGATCCGGAGGGATTTTTGACACCGGGTGTGCTATATTTCGCTTAGTAGGAGGGGAACATGCGGCACGTGTTCGTATGGGTGATTGAATTCTTCAAGCTCCTTGGAGGGCGGCGCCTTCACCCTCTCACGACACAATGCCCGATTTGCCAACAGATGGTTCGCCTCCATGTTAATAAAGCAGGCCGTCGGCATGTGTTCGCCCACGCGCGTGCATTGTACGAGGGGTCGCGGTTTTCCGAGCACTATGCCGCCAATAGCAAATGCGCAGGCTCAGGGAACCCAAAGCTATTCGACCCGCGCCCGGACGAACATCAACACTTCAAGCTGCCCAACTCTCTGCTTGAAGAATAATGGGATCGCGGGAGTATTGAACGGTTCCGGTCGCAGCGAAATCGGTGTTGGCAGCGCGGGTGCGTGCCAACCGACGAACACTTCATTTGACGTTATGATTGAATACGCTGGCTCCCCAGATTACGAGGGCCCAAATGGCTACCAAGAAGCCGAGTGCCATGATGATGGCTTCCATGTCATCCTCCCAAGTTTGCATTTCAAATCGTTGGCAGTGCACGCCGTACCGAGATCCGGCGAACATGCGGCAGCAAGGGTACACCACGCGCTTGGGCAAAAGGAGGAAAAAGCGGGAATGTCGGGTGCTGGATTTTAGAGGGTTGGATGGCGTATCGGGGTTTGGTCGAGCCGTGCGGTCTGTTGCCGGAGCGGTCAGAGCGCCTGATTAAAGAACGCGGAAGCCACCTGTCCTAGGAGGTGGGTGTATGCACCCCCGAACATCAGAAAATCGATGGCCGCAAGGGCGGCCAGCGCAACGGCCGCGGTTCGCATCATGAGCGTGCCGATCAAGATCGACTTACGTATCGCCCTTCGCAAAAAATTGTGCGCTCGTGATTTTCACAGTTTGTAAACGCAGATTTTAAAATTCAAATTATTTGATTGCGATTTCGGAGGAGCGCGGCGGCCCCTCAGCACCTGACATAATCCCTATCGATCATCGGAAAACCGCAGGGTTGGTGCGTTTTTGCAAAGCCTGACATCGCCGTTCTCGGAAAAGATGATTATTTCGCTTTTTACAACCTGTTTACGACATCCAGATATAAAGATCGCAATCGGAGGTTCAGCAATGGCCGAGGGTAATAGGCGATCGACTTTCGACAGACGGACGGGCCAGGATCGGCGGCGTGGCGTCGATATGCGATCGGAAGCGGAAAAGCGATCAATCGGCGAGCGGCGGTCTAATAAGGATCGGCGAGCGGGCTCGGATCGACGCTCGAAGCGCACAAGTGACGCTCTCAGCGAAAAATAGCGATTAGCGCTGCAGCCAAGTCTGTTGCGCGTACCCGGACAGGTTCCGCAAGGGACGCTGGGGAAGGGACATTAGCAATTCGAGCGCCACGACTCAGATAGTTGCGTGCGCTATGTTCCTCCCGCCGCTCTTTAGCAAATTCCGAGAATCCGATCCGTGCGCAGCAGTCCAGCACGTTCGTCGTATCAAGCGTAACCCTACGAAACGTGAATGACGCAGCACGCCTGCGATCCGCCGAGTGGCGCCTGCTGGATCGGATCGTAGGTGTTGAACATGCACGTCGTTTTCAGAACGGCGCCGAAGACGCCAGACTGCGCGGCGCGCACGTGCTTCTCCGGTGGCAAGCCGCCGGCGAAAATCACGGTGGGCTCGCCGAGCACATGCCCGTTCGCCGGCACCCCGGATTTGATCAACGCCGCGACCACGCGTTCCGGCTCGGCAAGTTCGCCGTCGGCATCGAGGCGCAATCCCGCATCGATCAAGAGGCGCTTGAGCGGGCGCACGTCGAGCAAGTCGTTCGTCAGCGTGCTGCACGCGACGTAGTGGCCGCCGATGCCGGTACGGTTACCAAGCACGATGACTTCGACCTGCTTCACCGTCGGCCCGGTGAAGGTCTGGACTCGGGCCGTGTGAAGCGAATGATCGGTGCCGATCGTCTTGTCGGTGACGCGCTCCGGCGCGACTTCCCCCAAGGCAATGCCGGCGCCGAGGGCGGCAACGGCGCGCGCACGGCGGCCGCGCGTCGCCTTGTCGCCGGTGGTGGGTGAGGGCGTATTGACGAAGACGGTAGTGGCGTCACCCGGCCTCATTTCGCCGTTGGTCAACGCCGCGCCAACAAGCTCGGCGATCTTGAGCGCAAACGCGGCGGTGTCGAGCTCGTCGTCCGCGGGCGGAACGCCGCGCGCCAAACCGATCGCTAACCGCTTCTCGGCGCTGCCTGCTGCGCCATCTTTCACATCGGCGAAGACATAGGCGCAGGGTGTGGTCGCGCCTTCGCAACCGACCACGGTGATCATCTCGGCGCGATCGGCCAAAGCGTGACGTGCCAGAAGCTTATCGACGGCGGCGCGCGCCTTTTCGCGGGAGCCGTCCTCGTATTCGCCCGGGACACGAAAAAACAGCGCGAGCTTTTGCACCCGCTCTGGTCCGAACTTTGCGAGTGCGGCTTCGAAGCCGGCGAGGTCGTCGGGCGAGGCAAGCGCAAAGCGCGCGAATTCGGTGCTCATACTGTCCTGTGCTGCTATTGGCGGGCGCCGCATTTGCGAGAGGGAATGACAGTCGCTAGTGTCACATCACATGATGGCTCGCAAGCGTCCTTCGGCTGCTGCGCCGAACCTATGGTTCTTCATCGTCTCGCGTCGCCGCACACGTCGGACGGAGAACTTTGAAAGGCCGCAGCGTGGCTCTCATCCCCAAATCTAGTTCACAAGTGAAGCGTCTATGACTGAAATGGATCGCGTTTTGATTGCAGGCGGCGGCCCGATCGGCAGCGTGACCGGACTCCGGCTTGCGAAGTATGGCATTCCCGTCACCGTTTTCGATAGGCTGCCGAAGCCGGCTGAGGATCATCGCGCCGCTACGCTGCAGCCCTCGACGCTCGATCTCTTCGAAGACCTGGGCCTGACCGGTGAAATTCTCCGGCAGGGATTGCCGTCGCCGATCTTTCAATGGCGCGATCGGGTGACGCAGGAGGTCGTCGCCGAATTCGACTACAGCGTACTCGCCGACGAAAGCGAGCACCCTTACGTGATCCAGCTCGAGCAGCACCGCACGGTTTACGTGGCGCTCGCTGCTGCCGAGAAGGTGCCTGAATTCACCATGGTGCGCCCGGCCGAGGTCGTCGCGGTTCATCAGGAGGCAGACTTCGTCGAAGCCTCGGTGCAGATGGAAGACGGCAGCGTCGAAGTTCATCGCGGCCGTTATCTGATCGGCTGCGACGGCGGCCGTAGTATCGTACGCAAGTCAATCGGCGTGTCGTTCGAGGGCTTCACCTGGCCGGAGCGATTCAACATCATCGGCGTGCCGTTCGACTTCGGTGCGGCGATGGGATTTCGGCTCCGCAACTACTGCGCCCACCCGGATCGCTGGGTCTCGCTGATGAAAGTTCCGGGCGAGGATTTCAAGGGTCTATGGCGCTGCCTGTTCCCGGCGAAGGCGGAGGAGAGCGACGACGAGGTCATGAGCGACGAATGGATCCAGGCGCGTTTTGCCGAATGCCTGCCGGCTGGCGCGCCCTATGAGATCGTCCACCGCAACATGTACGCCGTGCATCAGCGCGTCGCCGGCGGCTTTCGCGCCGGGCGCATCATGCTCGCGGGTGACGCCGCCCACGTCAACAATCCGATCGGCGGCATGGGCATGAACAGTGGTTTTCAGGATGGCCTCAATCTCGCGGACAAGCTCAACCAAATTTGGCATGGCGCGGATCCCGATCCGCTGCTCGACCGCTATGATCGGCAACGCCGGCTCACCGCCATCGAGTATGTGCAGGCCCAATCGATTGCCAACAAGCGCACGCTCGAGGAGCGTGATCCCGAGAAGCGGCGGCAAAATCTCGACAACTTGCGCCGTGTGGCCGACGATCCGAAGCAGCACCACGAATTCGTTCGCCGCAGTTCGCTGATTGCGATGCTGCGGAGCGCCGAGAGCGATCGAGTAATCGGCCGCGCTCGCCCGCGAACGCCGGCGACTACTTTCCCAGAATTGCGGCCGACATTGCCCGCGGATCGCGCGGCCGCCAGGCGCCGCTGTCGACGCTTTGCAGGAAATCGAAGATGACGCTGTTGAACAACGCCGGTTCTTCGAGGTTGATCGTGTGGCCGGTGTTGGGAATGACCACCAGCGCCGAGGTGAGAATGGTTTGTTTCAGCATCAGCCCAGGCGCAAGGCAGGCGAAATCCTCATCGCCTGACATGATCAGGGTCGGCGCCTTGATGGTTTTGATCCTGTCCGTGAGATCGAACAGTGACGGCCGCCGCTTCTGCACGCCGCGCATGGTCATTGCCGAACCCTTGGTCGAGTGTTGCGCGAGCTGATCGGCGAACTCGCGCCATCCCCGCGGGTCCTTGTTCTGGAGCTGAACGCGCGACGGCGCCAGCGCATAGCCCTCGGCCGCTTTGGCCATCGTGAGCTCTTCGAACCGTTTGGCGGCGGCCTCGGACTCCTCGACGAATTGCTGGCGCTTGTCGGGTGAAGCTCCGTAGCCGCAGCCTGCCACCACCAGGGAGAGGGTGCGCTGTGGATAGGTGAATCCAAAGTGCAGCGTGGCGAAGCCGCCCATCGACAGGCCGACGATGTGCGCCTTGTCGATCTTCAGCGCGTCGAGCACGGCGCGAATATCATCGCGCGCGCGGTCCTGCGAGTAGCGCTCGACATCGTCGGGCACGTCGGAGGGCGGATAGCCGCGGGCATTGAAGGTTATGCAGCGGTAAGCGCGGCTGAAATATCGGACCTGAGCTTCATAGGAGCGGTAGTCGCCGGCGAATTCGTGCACGAAGACGATAGGAAGGCCTGAACCGGTTTCCTCGTAGTAGAGCTTGATGCCGTCGTCGGTCGTCAAATGGGGCATAATCACACCACGTTCTTTTTTCGCAACGCCACGATCTCAGTGTCGGAATAGCCGGCTTCGCGCAAGACCTCGTCGGTGTGTTCGCCGGCATTGGGGGTCATGGTGGCGATCCCGGCCGGCGTACGCGACAGCGCCAGTGGCTGTCCGACAATGCGGATGTCGCCGCGTGTCGGATGATGGGCCGGCACCGCGATGCCGAGATGCTTCACCTGTTCATCGGCGAATACTTCGTCGACCTTGTAGATTGGACCGGCGGGCACCCGGTTGGCTTCCAGCACCTGCAGCCAGTCGGCGGAGGTGCGGTCTCGAAAAATCTCGCCAAGGAGGCGCATCAACGCCGGCCGGTTGCGAAAACGTGCCGTCTGCGTCGCATAATCGGGATGCTGCGACAGATCGGTTCGCTCAATCGCCGCGCACAGCGCGCGCCACTGACCGTCGCCGCCGACGCCGATATTGATGTAGCCGTCCGCAGTGGCGATCACCCCCATGGGCGTTGAATAGGGGTGATCGTTGCCGGCCTGCGGCGGCACTTCGCCATCGACCAGGTAGCGCGCGGCCTGAAAGTCCATCATGGCAATCTGCGCCTGGAGCAACGAGGTCTGCACCCACTGTCCGAGGCCGGAGCGTTCACGCTCGGCCAGTGCGATAAGGATGCCCGTAGCTGCATAGACGCCGGCAGAGGAGTCCGCGACCGCGATGCCCGCGCGCATCGGACCTTGTCCCGGCATGCCCGTCACCCACATCAAGCCGCCCATGCCCTGTGCGATCTGATCGAAGCCGGCTCGCGTGCGATAGGGGCCGGTTTCACCGAAGCCGGAAATCGATGCCAGGATGATGCGCGGATTGACAGTCCGCAGCGCCTCGTAACCGATGCCCAGACGATCCTTCACGTCGGGCCGAAAATTCTCGACCACGACGTCGGCGTTTTCAACGAGCCGCATGAGGACGGCGAGGCCGTCGGGCTCTTTGAGATTGAGTGTGAGCGATCGCTTGTTGCGATGCAGATTGACCATGTCGTAGCCGTCGCGGGCGCCGCTCATGGTTTCGTTGGGATCAACGCCGGGCGGCGCTTCGATCTTGACCACGTCGGCGCCGAAATCGGCGAGGATGCGGCAGCAAGTCGGACCGGCGCGCACGCGCGTCAGATCGAGAACGCGCAGATGCGAGAGTGCGGTCGATGGCGCCGGCCGTGTCATTGGAGCATCTTAGCATCGGCGCCGAGATCGGCGATGCCGGCAGGAATGCGCCCGTGCCAATCGGTCAGCGATTGCATCGCCTGGACGAGCGCGATCAGGGCGAGGTCGAAATGGGGGCGCCCTACAATCTGCAGTCCAACCGGCAGGCCGCGGTCGTCGAAACCTGCAGGCGCCGCCAACGCCGGAAATCCGAGCATGTTGACGAACCGCGTCCACTGGCTGAGCCGGTAGAGCGTGCGCGCATCGAAAGCATCCGATGTCGGGTCGCATATGTCGCGCGGCGGCGTGCGGATCGGCATGACAGGAAGAAGCGCGGCGTCCGCGTCGGCAAGAACGTGCTCGAGGAAGCGCTCGGCGAGAGCCGGGCGCGCCGCTCGCGCCGCGGCCAGTGCGGCATCGTCGACGGCAAGTCCTTTGGCAAAGCGCCTGCGCAGAACGAGATCGATCGTCGCATCGTCCAGAAGTGCACGGTGAACTCGCGCTGGCTCGCCTTGAAGGACCTTGAGGGCTTCTTTGTCGATCGCCTCGATCGCCGGAGCGGCATCGCGCCGCGCGACTTTCACGCCCGTCGCCGCAATCGCCTCGATGCCGGCCTCACAGGCACTCCGCACCGCGGGCTGCGCAGCGGCAAGCAGATCGCCGAGCACGACAACACGTTCGATCGGACGGACGTCACAGGTTTGTTTGAACAGGATGGCAGCGGGCGCAGCCAAATCGGCGGCACTTCGCGCCAAGAGGCCGATCGTATCCAAGGTCGGCGCCAGCACCATCGCGCCCACCGTGGAAACAGAGTCCAATGTCGGCTTCCACGCGGTCACGCCGCAGGCGTGAGCCGGAATCCGCACCGAGCCGCCGGTGTCCGATCCCAGTGCAAAAAATGCCGAGCCGCTGGCGACGGCGACGGCCGATCCGGACGACGACCCGCCGGGGATGAAGTCGATGTTCCATGGATTTCGCGCCGGCGGCTGATGGCGACTATACCCGGAGGGCTCGTAGGCAAGCTCCGTCATCGCGCAGAAGCCGATGCGGACCCCGCCGGCTTGATCAAGGAGGCGCAGAACCTCAGCATCGCCGGGAAAACCGATATCGACACCGCGCTTAAGCCCGCACGTCGGTCGCCGGCCGGTCGTGGCAAAGATGTCCTTTGCGGCGTACGGCACGCCGGCGAGTGCCCCTTGGAAGGCGGTCTGTGGCGGACGAGCGAGCGCGGAATATGCGTGAAGCCGCGGCTCAAGGAGCTTTGCCCGTTCAGCGCCAATGGCGGCCGCCGCTCGTCGCGCCGGAGGGTCGAGTGCAAGCCAATCGGCAAAACGGGTTCTACTCGGCAAATGCGTCGCCCTGACTATCTTCGAGGGCGATCCTACTGCTGAATGGTGGCGCCGGAAATTTTGACCGCCTCGGCCCACATCGGAATATCCGCGGCGACGGTCGCAGCGAACTGCTCCGGAGTATCTCCGAGCGGATCGACGCCGAGAGCATAGAGGCGTTCGGCGATCGCTGGTTGCTTGACCGCAAGCGCGACTTCGCCCGCGACCTTGTCAATGATGTCCTTCGGCGTACCCGTCGGTGCCATCAGCCCGTTCCAGGTGACGGTGCGAAAACCCGGAAAGCCGGATTCGCTGACAGTCGGTACATCCGGGAGCTGCGTCGTGCGCTTTTCGCTCGATACGGCGATCGGCCGCAACGTGTGCGCCTTCACTTGCGGAATGATCTCGGAGAGGTTGCCGAAATAAATCTTGACCTGGCCCGCAATAACATCAGGCAGCGCCGGGCCGCCGCCTTTATACGGGACATGGATCATATCGAGACCCGCGCGTTTCATCAGCAACACCATGGAGAGGTGGCTCAGCGTGCCGGTGCCGCCGCTCGCATAGCTGAGCTTACCCGGCTGTGAGCGCACGTAATCGACGAACTCTTTCATCGTCGAAACCGGAAGGGACGGATGCACCACCAGCACGAACGGATTGGTGCCGACATCGCTGATTGGAGCGAAATCCTTCACCGGATCGTAGCTTACTTTGGTCATCGCCGGGAAAATTGCGATCTGTGGCAGGGCGGCCCAAAACAGCGTGTACCCATCTGCCGGGGCACGCGCGACGGCTTCTGCTGCGACCGCACCCATCCCGCCTGGCCGATTTTCAACTATGAATTGCTGTCCGAGGCGTTCGCCAAGGCGCTGTCCAATCAATCGTCCCAGGATGTCGCTATTGCCCCCAGGGGCGAAGGGCATGATGATTTTCACCACATGCTGCGGCCACGCGTCGGCACGCGCCGGAAGACTTCGGCTTGCCGCCGTTATTGCTGCCATACAGGCCAAAAACTGTCGTCGCGTTGTCATTCGTTCAAAGCCTCGCGGAGGAATGTTGACAGCCGTTCGAATACACATTTCGTGCCAGAACGGCCTATGAGTTTGAACGTCAGTAAGTCGTTTGCTTGTGACACAATGTCTTGCTGTGCAATCTTGCCCTCAAACAAACGAGGATATCGTCCGTGCCCGACACACTGGGATTTCGTAAGCGCATCGGCATTGTGGTGCCGTCGACCAACACAACCGTACAACCGGAGTGCGAACCGCTGCGCCCGCGTGGTGTGACCAACCACACGGCGCGCTCGACCATCAAGGAGCGGCCGCTCAATACGGAGCAGGCCTTCTTCGAGCACATGCAGGACATGCGCGAGGGCATCGGAACCGCCATCGACCAGATCATGACGGCCGGTCTCGACCATCTCATCATGGGGATCGCGCTCGAGACCTTTTGGGGCGGTGTCGCGCCTGCCGAGAAGTTCCAGCAGGAGCTCACCGCGCGCGCCGGCGTCGGCATATCCATGGGCTCGACGGCCTCGGTTGCCGCGCTGAAAGCGTTCGGTGCGAAGCGGATTGCGGTGCTTACGCCGCATCAGCCGCGCGGCGACGACATGGTGCGCCTCTATCTGAGCGAAGCCGGCTTCGAAGTCGTCCGGCTTGTTGGATTGAAGTGTGCGACGCCGCGCGCCATTGCCCAAGTTCCGGCCTCCGAAATCCGGACCGCGCTCAAGAACCTTGATGGTCCGGATGTGGATGCGTTGCTTCAGGTCGGCACAGCGCTTCAGGCCGCGGCGATCGCAGCCGAGTCGGAGCGATGGTTTGGCAAGCCGGTGCTGGCGATCAACACCGTGACCTATTGGGATGCTTTACGGCGAACCGGAATCGATGATCGCGTGTACGGCTATGGACGCATTCTCGAGGAATTTTAGAAGCGAGCCGCAAATGATCACGCTTTCAACTCGAACTCGCCATTGATCTCAACCGCGATGCCATGCGGCAGTTCGGCCATGCCGACCGCGGTGCGGGCGTGCTTGCCGGCTTCGGGACCGAACAGGTCATAGAAAAAATCCGACGCGCCATCGATGACCTCGGGCATCCGATCGAAACCCGGCGCGACATTGACCATGCCATAAAGCCTGATGACTCGTTTGACGCGATCGAGATCGCCGAGTTCCTGCTTCAGGCTTGCAAGGATCGAGAGCGCCACGGCGCGTGCGGTGGCATAGCCTTCCTCGATGGTGACGTCGCGGCCGACTTTGCCTTTGGCTTTGACGTTAGGGCCGGTCATGTTGCGGCCGTGGCCCGATGCATAGATGATCGAGCCGACGACGACGCAGCCGGTGCGATTGGGCTTTGGAAACTTGAACGGCTCGGGCAGCGCATATCCCATCGCCTTGACCTTATCTTCGATAACGCTCATCAGGCGTTTCCTTTCACTTTTATTTTGGTTTAGCTCGGCAAATATTTGTTGGTGAAGACGGCGTCGAAGGCGACGGGCGCCTTGAGCGCTCCGGTCATCATCAGCACCTTCTGATAGGCGTCGGAACCGGCTGCGGTCATCTTGCCATCGGGGATGACGGCCTCGCGGACATTGCCGACAGCGCTCGCGAAGACTTTCTCGTCGAGCGACGTAAAAAACGGCCGGATCGCTTTGGCAACGTCGTTCGCCGAATTCGATTTGATCCATTCTTCACTCTTGACGATCGCGGCGACCATGCGTTTGCATAGATCGGTGTTGTCGTTGAGATAGTCGGGCCGCACGTAGATCACGGCGTGGAGAAATTCCTTGAGATCGGGATCTTGACCGCGCGTGTTGTTGATCAGCCAGACGGCAAAGCCGCGCGAAACTGCTTCGTCCGCCGTCGGCGACGGAAACATCGATGCATTGACGATGTTGTTGCTCATGGCCGCAAGCGCCGCCGTGCCATTGCCGGTGCCGACCACTTTTGCGTCTTCCTGCGGTTTGAGGCCGGCGCGAAGGATGTAATAGAGCCCCATGTTGTAGGTCAGCGAGCCGGGCGTCGACACGCCGAACGTCAGCCCTTTTAGCGCGGCGAGCTTCCTATCGAACGGCGAATCCTCGGTCACATTGCGCTCCGCGGCCGCCGCCTTGGAAACGACCATGTTGGTGCCGCAGCGGCCGAGGACGCCGCAGATACCGAGGAGCTTCTGGTTTTGCAGATAGAGATTGTAGAGATGGTGCGGCGGGGTCGCGACAAACTCGACTTCCTTCGCCAGCAGCGCCTGCACGTCCGGTCCGTCGCCACGGGTCACGACGAGTTCGAGCTCGATGCCGGCCTCTTTGAAGTAATCTTTCGCCCGGCCGACATAGATCGGCATATAGCTGAGGCTTTCCGCCGGCTGGGTGATCTTGATCTTGGTGAGCCCCTGCGCGCGCGCAATTGCCGGCGCGCCGATCGTGGCGAACGTTGCGGCGCCGATCGCAAAGGCGCGACGTGACAGGCCCGGAAGGACGCGGGACTTAGACATGACGATTTCTCCTCATCTTAGCTGACATCCGAACTCGTGCTGCCCGATGCGTCCGGCCGCCATCGCAGCAGGTGAGACTCAAGACGATTAAGCGCGGTGTTGAATAGAATGACGACGACCATCAGGACGAGGACGCCAGTCACTGCGCCGGTGGTGTCGAACTGTGCCGTGTAGAGCTGAATTTTAAAGCCAAGTCCGCCGGTTGCCGCCATGAATTCGCCGACGATGGCGCCGACGAGGGCGAACGGTACGCCGAGCTTCATCGCGGTGATGATCCAGGGCGATGCCGCGGGCAGCACGACTTTGAAGAACGTTTGCCGCTCCGTCGCACCCATGACGCGCGCGATCGAGATATAGGCGGGATCGACGCTGCGAAGGCCCGAAAGGGTCGCGTAAAAACAGAGAAAGAACGAGAGCATTCCAGCCAGCACGATCTTGGACGGCTCCCCGATGCCGAACCAGATGATGAACAGCGGGGCGAGCGCGATGCGCGGGATGCCGTTGATGGCGAGTATGAAGGGGTCGAGAACTTTGCCGACGAATGCAAATCGCGCCAAGAGCGCGCCGGTCATGATGCCGAGCATCGTACCGGCGCTATAGCCCAGGAAGGTTTCGCGCAACGTTATGACGAGATGGTGAAACAGATCGGTCTGCGCCCATGTCCAGAAGAATTTTGCGATGCGCAACGGACTGGAGAACCAAAGCGCATTAAACCATCGATCCGTTCCGTACTCCCACAACGACAGCACGACGGCGGCGAGGACAACTCGAGCAATCGCCACTTTCCATTTCTGGCGTCGCTCCTGCGCTTCCCATGCGCGAACGTCGTCTTCGACGTTCGCGGCGCCGGGCGGCAAAGCGTAGCCTGGAGTGGCATTTACGGCGGTGGACACAGCGACGATCCTTTCAAGACCTCTTCTTCAAGACTTGCCCAGAGCGCGTCGTAGGTTTTTCGAAACCGTTCATCCGCGTGGATTTCAAAGATGTTGCGCGGCCGTGGAATGGGCACGACAGCGATGGCTTTGATTTCGGCCTGGGCGCGCCGACATGACCACCACCCGGTCGGCCAGAGCGACCGCTTCACCGAGATCGTGGGTGATGAAGATGACGGTCTTGCGCTCTTCCTGCCAGAGTTCGAGCAATTGGTTTTGCAGGATCAACCGCGTCTGCGCGTCGAGCGGCCCGAATGGTTCATCCATCAAAATCACTTCGGGCTCATACGCCAAAGTGCGGACGATGTTGGCGCGCTGGCGCATGCCGCCGGAAAGCTCGTGCGGATACGAATCCTCGAACCCGCCGAGACCCACCCGGCTTATCAGATATTGCGATCGCTCTCGCCGTTCGCGTGCCGGAACGCCGCGCAGTTCGAGTGGAAATTCGATGTTCTTGCGCAGCGTCCGCCATGGATAAAGATTGTCGGCCTGGGTCACGTAGCCGATTGACCGATTGACGCCGCCGTGGCGTTTGCCGCGGTAAAGGATTTCACCTGTTGAGGGTGGGAACAGCCCCACGATCAAGTTCATCAACGTCGACTTGCCGCAGCCGGACGGCCCGACGATGGTGATGAACTCGCGTTCTTTGATTTGGAGATCGGTTTCCAAGAGTGCCTGGACGCGTCGGCCCTTGCTGCGGAATATGTGTCCCACACGATTGACCGAGATCACGCTGCTCTCGGGTGCGAGATCAGGTGTGGCTTGTGCGCCGGCAGCGACAACGGCTGCGTGTGCGGCTGTCGCGGAAACACTCATTCGCCGATCCAGCTCAAGGCAATCGCCATTTTTCAGTGTTGAAAGTCTTGGATTGTGCTGTCAAGCACGCCATTACGGCAACCGTCGGCGTTTTTGAGTGCAAAGTGCGTCTTACCTCTTGCCCAACTCGCGCTTTTGCGCACGATGCCGGCCTTTCGAATGGCCAATCTTAGGCTCCATGAGCGAAAGGAATGACATCATGAAACGGCCGTCGGGCTCCAAAAAGTCATCTGCGCGCAACGGCCGCACATCTGCTCCGGTATCAGTCGAGCCGCTGCTCCCGGTGCCGATTCCTCACACGGATGCGAGGCTGGCTCGCGGAATGCGGGCAGGCCGTTGGGTGTTCGCGTCCGGACAAGCCGGAACGGACTACGTCAACGGCCTCGCGCCCGAGGTCGTGCAGCCGGAGCGGCCGTTGAACGGAGAATCGCATTACAAACGGGAAGCGCGGCGCATCTATCAGAACGTCAAGGAGGTGTTGGCCGAAGTCGGTGCCGGGATGCCGGATGTCGTGCGCGTCGATCAATACTACACCGCCGAGCGTGCAATGCATCCTTATCACGAGGTTCGACATGAAGTGTTCGGATCGAAGATTCCGCCGTCGACGTCGAACTTGCATCAGCGATTCTCGCGTACCGGACAGACCATCGAAATCCAGGTCATGGCGGCGGTGCCGGGCGCCGGTCTTTCCGTCAAACATGAGACCTTCAAGCCGAGCTACGACATTTCTGCCGTGTCCGGCTATAGCCCTGCGCTCAGCGTCGGCGACTTTCGCTTTGTGCCCGGGCAAACCGGTGAAGCGCGCCACGAGAATCAAGGTCCGCTCGATCCTGAGGTTCGCCATCCGCGCTCGCTGTGGCGGCAGTGGCCGATCAAGCTTGAAACCGACTTTATCATCAACCGCAAGCTCAAAGCTTCACTGGATGGTGCGGGCGCTAGCGTCGATAGCGTGGTGAAGGCGCAGGTCTACCTCAGCGATCGCGAGGACGTTCCTGGTTTCAATGAGGTCTGGCTTTCACATTTTAAGAACAGCCCGCCCGCGACAACAATCATTGCAACGAGAAATCCCGGCTTCGCCATCAACGACCTGCGGATCGAAATCAACACGATATCGCTTGCCACCAAGGGGAAGACGAAGCGTGAGATCATCCGGGGTCCGGAGCAGCCCGCGTTCGACGGCTACGTTTCCGCAATCAAGTGCGGCGACCTTCTCTTCCTGTCCGGCTTGATGGCAGTCGAGGGTGGCCGCCTCATCGAAGAGGCCAAAATCGATCAACGGCAGCCGTTCTATGGAATTCCGATCAAGGCGGAACTGAGATCTATTATCCGCCAGGCCGAGGCGATCTGCGCTTCAGCTGGAACATCCCTGCATAATGCCGTTCGGATCCAGCAATTTCACACTGACCTGGCTGATCTGCCCGCGGCCATCGAGGTTTGGGACGATGCGCTCGATCAGGCACCGCTACCGCTGTCTCCGACGGAAGTTCCTTGGCTGCCCATTCCGGGGGCGCGCGTTCAAGTCGACCTTTGGGTCTATGTGCCTGAGTGACGGATTTAGGCCCCGGCGAGTTCTTCGCGCAGGATTTCCAGCTCCAGCCATTGTTCCTCCGCCGCGGCGATATCGTGCTGGAGCTTGCCGAGTGCGGCGGTGACTCTTTCAAATTCGGCGCGGTCCCGCGCGTAGAATTGGGGATCGTCGAGGCGTGTCTGCAGCGCGTCAGCTTCTGCCTGGAGCGCCGCGATGGTCTTGGGCAGGGCTTCGAGCGCGTGCTTGTCCTTGAACGTCATCCGCCGCTTCGTCGGCTGCGGTCCAGGTGCAATCGAAGCCGGTCTTTCCTTGGCGGCTTTCTGAGGTTCCAGTTTCCGGCTCTCGCGTGTCAGATCAGCGCCGCGCTGCATCATCATGTCGCTATAACCGCCGGCATATTCGATCCAGCGTCCGTTTCGTTCAGGTACGATTACGCCGCTTACCAGCCGATCGAGAAAATCGCGATCGTGGCTGATGAGCAAGATCGTGCCGGGATATTCGCTGAGCATTTCCTCGAGAACATCGAGAGTCTCCATATCGAGATCGTTGGTCGGCTCGTCGAGGACCAGCAGGTTTGAGGGCTTGGCCAACGCCTGCGCTAACATCAGTCGGCCGCGTTCACCGCCGGAAAGCTTGCCGAGCGGTGTGCGCGCTTGTTCGCTCGCGAATAGAAAATCCTTCATGTAGCTCATGACGTGCTTGGCGTGCCCGTTGACCATGACCGTATCGCCGCGGCCGCCGGTCAGCGCCTCGGCGACCGTGACGTCGGGATCGAGACTGTCCCGATGCTGATTGAGCGTCGCGACGGCAAGATTCGCGCCGAGGCGCACCAAGCCGCTATCCGGGGGCAAATTGCCGGTCAGGATGTTGATCAGGGTTGTCTTGCCGCTCCCATTGGGTCCAACAATGCCGATGCGGTCACCGCGCTGGATGCGAATTGAGAAGTCGTCGACGATTGGGTGATTGTCGTAGCTCTTGCCGATACCGATGGCCTCGATGACCAGCGCGCCCGATGGCGCTGCGGAGCCTGCCGTGATGGTGGCGTTGCCGGCGGCGGCGCGATATGTGCGGCGCTGCTCTCGCAACGCCTGCAACTGTGTGACCCGGCGCACGTTGCGCTTGCGCCTGCCGGTGACGCCGTAGCGCATCCAGTGTTCTTCGGCGACGATCTGGCGGTCCAGCTTGTGCTGTTCGCGCTCCTCCTCGGCCAGCAACATGTCACGCCATTCCTCGAAATGGGCGAAGCCCCGTTCGATGCGTCGCGTGCAACCGCGGTCGAGCCAAACCGTCGAGCGCGACAGGTTCGAGAGAAAGCGCCGGTCGTGACTGATGATCACGAGGGCCGTGCGCCGGGCGTCGAGGTCGCGCTCCAACCATTCGATGGTGGTGAGATCCAGGTGATTGGTTGGCTCATCGAGCAGAAGGATGTCGGGGGAGGGCGCCAGCACGCGCGCGAGCGAGGCGCGGCGTGCTTCGCCGCCGGAAAGGCTGGCCGGATGTTCTCTACCCGTGAGTCCCAGCTGCTCGAGGAGATAGTTGGCCGCATGGTTGTCGTGGCCCGGGACGCGATCGGCTTCGACATAAGCCAACGTCGTGTCGAAGCCGGAGAAATTTGGCTCCTGCGGCAGGTAGCGGACCAAGGCACCAGGCTGCACGAAAACCGAGCCGCGATCGGGCTCTACCAGCCCGGCCGCAATTTTCAGCAGGGTCGATTTGCCCGAGCCGTTACGGCCGACGAGGCACACCCGCTCTCCAGTGCCGACAGAGAGTTCCGCACAGGAAAGCAGGGGCGTGCCGCCGAAAGTAAGGGCAATGTCTTTGAGTTGCAGAAGGGGAGGAGCCATTTCACCTAAAGTGCTACCGTCTGCCGACGCCAGTATGGGCTCGGAGCGTCTGATCTGTCGATCGATCCGGTACAGCCGAAAAGGCCCGCCGTCAAAGCGCCCCTCCCGGATCAAGGGCTGGGCTGGCTATCATAGGTTTGGTTCGTTCAGCCTGACGATTGCGCGATCGCTCGCGTCATTCGCGCAGTCACGACGGACCGGTGATCGTCATCCCAAGCGAGCTCGATTGCGTCAGGCGTATGGCACTGGAAAGACCATTCCAAAATGTTTGGACTCGATGAATTACGGGGACAATCGCTTGACGTTCACACTAGTCGCGGTGTCATAACCTTAAGAACGTGCACAGTTGTCGCCCTCTGGAACGGTTTGAGTGGTTGGCCGTCCGCTGTTCCGCGTGCGACAGCTCTGCGAGATACTCAGGTCCGCCGCATCTCCTGAGATCGCAGATTCTGCCGGCCGGGGACAGTTTCACGTAATTGTTCAGCGTAATTGTAACTGCAAAATCCCGGCCGGCACCTCACACATTGCGAATTGTCCCCGTGATTTTTGTGGCGCAGGCATGATCGGCAGCACGCGTGCTCATGTTCGTCGTAATGTTCTTTTCAGCGCAATGCGAAATTATGACAGCTAAAAACTGTGTCACGTAGTTGTCATGAGATCGTCATTTAGTCTTTGGTCATTTCAAGCCGATTTTTTCCGCATTTAACTCGATCTCAAAATTTATCTCGTATCGTGGTGTCGCTGTTGCGCACACGGTCTGAAAGTCCTCATCAAAATTATGAAAGCGTCATCAATTCGCTCGGTCGAGAGATCCAGCTCAGCGACCGACATCACAATCTTCCGCCGAATGTGGCACAGGGCGCTTTCTCCCGGCAAAGAGCTGCCGCCCTACGAAGAAGTGGTGCTCGGAAGCCTTGGCCGCCTTGCCGATCATTTGCTGTTGGTCGAGGGGACGTCGTCCGAAAGCTTCCGCGTCCTGCGGGTTGGAAAGAAAATCCGCGAGTGGATCGGAATTGATGCGCGGGGCATGCGCATTGTGGACCTGCCGCGCGATTGCGCGGGTGCAGTCTGCGAAATTCTTTCGCAAGCGGTCGATGTCCGTGCCCCGGTCGCGTCCCGTATGCATCGCGTCGCCGACGGCATGGTCGAGACCTACGCGATGCTCGGATTTCCAATGGCCTGCCGCTGGGGACCGCCATTGGCCGCGGTTTATGTGCACGAGGAGGGCACCCGCTATAATCTGGTCGATACAATTTTCCGCTCGATCGATGAAGGTATTCTCGCGCTCGCTGCCGTACGCGATGCGGCAGGCGCTGTGGTGGATTTTCAGATCGTTGCTTTCAATCAGGGCGCGTCGAAGCTTTTCGAGGTTGCCGATGAGGGTATGCGCTGGCGCAAGCTCTCGGAATATCCCCTGGGGCCGCATTCGCGGGAAATTCTCGATCGCCTGCTGGCCGGAATCGAGGCAAGAGTCTTCTATCAATTCGAGATCACCATCATGAGCAGTGGCGGCGAGACCCACCTCAATGTCGGGGTCGCGGCGGTCGGCGAGCTTGTTTCGGTGACGCTCACGGATATCGGCGACCTCAAGCAGCGCGAAGCGTCCTTCAGACTGCTGTTCGACGGCAACCCAATGCCGATGTGGCTATACGATCCGAAGACCTTGAAGATCATCAATGTCAACGACGCCGCGCTCGCCCATTACGGCTACAGCCGGGCGCAATTTGAAAGCATGACATTGCTCGATCTGTGGCCGCAGGATGAGTGGGATATCCACCGCGAGGTCGCGCGTTCCATCGGTAACGCGTATCAATCGGATCGAACCTGGCGGCACATCAAGGCCGATCGGAGCGAAATCGAAGTTCTGACCTATGCGCGGCGCGTAACGTTCGGAAACGGCCAGGCCGTGTTGGTCGCCATCGTTGACGTGACCGAGCGCAAGCAGGCCGAGGCGCGTATCGCCTATATGGCGCACCACGATGCACTGACGCTGTTGCCGAACCGTGTCTTGTTTCACGAACGTCTCGATGAGGCGCTCGCCCGGGTCCGTCGTCACGGTGAGAGCTTGGCCGTCCATTGCCTCGACCTTGATCATTTCAAAGGTGTCAATGACACGCTGGGACACCCGATCGGGGATGATTTGTTGAAAGCGGTCGCGCAGCGGTTGGGCGCGTGTTTACGAGACAGCGATCTGGTCGCGCGCCTCGGCGGTGATGAATTTGCCATCGTACAGTCGCCTCTTCGCGACCCGAACGAGGCGAGCGCTTTGGCCAACGCGCTGATTGAGACCGTCAGCAGGCCTTATGAGGTGCGCGGCCACGAGGTCGTTGTCGGTGCCAGCATTGGCATTGCGCTTGCTCCGGCCGACGGCGAAGCCCCAGACGCGCTTTTGCGGAACGCCGATATGGCGCTTTACCGTGCCAAGGCCGAGGGCAGAGGTACGGCGCACTTCTTCGAGCCGGAGATGGATCGCCGCATCCAGGCTCGTCGCATCCTGGAACTCGACCTCAGGAAGGCGTTCGCCCACGGCGAGTTCGATCTCTATTATCAGCCGCTGATCAACCTCAGCAGCAACGGAGTCAGCGGCTTCGAGGCGCTGCTGCGCTGGCGACATCCCGAGCGTGGCATGGTAGCGCCGGCGGAGTTCATTCCGCTCGCCGAGGAAATCGGCCTCATCGTGCCGCTCGGCGAGTGGGTCTTGCGCAAGGCCTGTTCGGAAGCCGTCAAATGGCCGAGTGAACTCAAGATCGCCGTCAACCTGTCGCCGGCGCAATTTCGCAGTCGCGGCGTGGTGCAGGCGGTACTCACCGCGTTGGCCTATTCGGGTTTGCCGGCCGATCGGCTTGAACTGGAAATCACGGAATTGGTGCTGCTCGGAGAGACCGATGTCAACCTGGCGACCCTTCATCAGTTGCGTGAAATCGGCGTGCGCATCTCGATGGACGATTTCGGCACCGGCTACTCGAGCTTGAGTTATTTGCGCTGCTTTCCATTCGACAAAATCAAGATCGACCGCTCATTCGTGCGGGATTTGTCGGAACGCCCCGATTGTCTGGCGATCATTCGTGCCGTCGCCGGCCTTGGCATCAGCCTCGGTATTGCGACGACGGCCGAAGGTGTCGAAACCCAGGAACAGCTCGATCGGTTGCGCGCGGAGGGATGCACCGAAGTGCAGGGCTATCTGTTCAGTCCGCCACGGCCGGCTACCGAATTGGCGGGCTTGATGCCCGTGACAGAGGCAAAGGCGGTCGCATAGGGACGCCTTCTCTAACGCTGAGAGATTCGGACCGGTACCGCAAGCGGCCGGCTTGCGCGTTTGAGTGGGGGCGGGCTCACGCGGTATCGCGGCAAGTGATGTCGCACAAGACCGAAGCTGCCAAGCATAAGGCTCGCCCATACCGCCACGCTGAAATAAAGCGACATCCAGGGAATTTCATTTTTCCAGCGCTCTATATCGTGGGTGACGATCCAGCGGGTTGTTACGTCATGCAAGCCGGACAGAACGCCGAAGAACTGGCGGCCACTCGCCAGCTCCGTTTGCCAGCGGGCGTAATACATCGGCACGTCGACGCTGGACATGAAGGCCACGTAGCCGACGATCCCGACCGCCGCGGCGGCAAGGACCCATTGCACGACGCCGCGAAATCTGGTTGTGAGCCATAACAACGCGGTCCCGATGAGCAGGAAGGTTGTCGTCCACAGCGAATTTTCGATCACGTTGCCAAGAAAATCCGTCGTAATCACCGCGTACCATGAGCAACATTCCGCGACCACGATCAGCGGCACGATCATTCTCGAAATATTCTTCGCGGTATCCGAGTTGGTGATCTTTGCAAGCTCGCGCAAAACGATCGCCCATTGTATCGCGAAACAAAGCTCCGCGACTGTGGCGACGGATCGTCCGACAAAAACGCTCGATAGCCAGGTATCGAACAGACATATCCGCTGGACGTCGGCCCGCGGCAGAACGGATCGGAAGGCGCAGCCGAACACGTAGGCCGCGCTCAGCAGCACGAGGGGCTCGATCGCGAATGCGCCGGTCCACCAGTCAGCGCCGCTTTTGCGGAAGCGCGCGTGGAGCAACAGCCACAGCGCAACGTTCGCGGCGCTGATGACAATCAGAAAGCTCCACCAGATCGCTACCGGGTTTGACCAGCTCAGCCAATGCAGGCTCATCTGCGAACTCGCGCGTGTTACCGAAATCTCACAGGATTGTAATAATATCGTCACGCAACGCTATAGTGCGAGGGGGTTCCAAATTATGGCAGCGACGTGCCGTCCGAGCGATCAAGCGCGGAGTAGGGCTGCGCGGGATTGATGTGCAGCTTCACAACTCCGCTATTCTCTCCGCGACGGCCGTACCCCGATGCGATGATGTGCCGCCCGGTCAGCGCGATGAACTGCAAGTGCCGATGTTAGCGCTGCGCCGTACCTGCGAGGCCCGCCTGCAAGTTTGCCGATCTGGCTACCGTGGTCGGGCTCGAAGGCAGCATTCGACAGCGAGCGCATAGTGTCTGGGCCCGATTAATGTGATTAACGGTCCGTTAACATACGCTGCTTAACCTTTTGGCGTTGGGCATTCGTCGAATTTGCCGCTCAGGGACATTTGCGATGGTTGCAGCCGGAAATCGCACGCGGACCGAAATGCGAAAAAAGCCGCGACGACCGTTCCACTACAACGCGCAGGTTTGGACTGATCAAAAAGAGCCGCTCCTGCCGTGCCTCATTTCCAACGTGTCGGAGAGCGGCGCGCGCATTGCTTTTGAAGGTGGCGTAGAAACGCCCGACCATTTCGTGCTGCTGCTGACCGCAACAGGTCGAACGCGGCGCCAATGCGAGGTCGTCTGGCGCAACGGCACGACCGTTGGCGTCAAATTCTCGGCCGACCACGCATAGAACTTCGACATTTGAGACCCGTCATATTTGCGGCGCAGAAAGCTGCAAACGGAGTGTGGGCGCGTGATCTCCACGCTCGACGTCGGCCCGGCTGAGAACCTGCTCGAATGAGGGCGAGCGCGCCGTGCCGGTTTCGGCATTGTCGTAAAGCATTATAATTCAATGAGATAAGGCAGTCGGACGTTTTCAGTGGCCTTGTGTGACGACATCGATGGGATGCCGACGGCGCAGAGAGCTACGCCGACGGCGTTGCCGTATTCGCAATGTTCGATCTTCCGCGCGAAATGCGTTGGCCTGTTATTGGGCCCGGCCGTCGCTGCCCTGCTGACAGGATGCGGATTGAATTACGGCGCCGGCTCGCTCGTCGTCGATCCCGGCCATTATAACGCGTATCACTGCAACGATCTCGATGCGCGCGCGAAAGCACTCAGCAGCCGTGAAAAGGAATTGCGCGCTCTCATGGACAAGGCCAGTGAGGGCGGAGGTGGTGTCTTGATCGGGACGCTGGCCTACCGCACCGATTACGAGTTCGTGCTGACCGAAGAAAAGCTCGTCCAGCATGAACAGGCCGAAAAGAAATGCCAGCAGCCGACAACAAACTTTCAAAGCGACCAGACAATTCGTTGAAGGCGCCCGGAACCATCCCTTAAGAAAGAACGAGAGCCATAAAGAGGGCGATCGCCACGCCGACTATGGCCAGAAAAACAAGCGCGGCGGCGCTTGCGGCGGTCGCTCGTCCGCCCGCGAAAAATGCGGCGTAAAGTGCCTTGAGGATGTTGTTGGACGATGCAGCGATCAGGATTGCCGCCGACAGTGCGACGGCCGGCACGCCCGACAACCCGCCTTGCGCGAGATTAAGAACGAACGGGTCGATATCGGTTATCCCTACGATCGCCGCGAGCGAGTAAATTCCCGAAATTCCAAATTGCGCCTTTGCCCACGTCGAGAGGAGCGACGTGACGACGAACAGCGCGGAAAACACTGCGGCAGGAATGAGCTCGAGCGGGTTGCCGCTCGCCGCGAGCGCCGTGGAGCCAGCGCCCTGAGATTGCCCCGGCGCCGGCTTGGCGAGGCGATATTGCAGGTAGCAAATGGTCAAGGCGATCAGCGAGAGAATGCAAAGCGGAAGCGCCAGGTCGCGCGCCAGCGCCATATTGAAGATGGCGATAATCGCCAGAATGCGAATGTACATGATGCCGGTCGCCAGCGTGATTCCGGCTTGAGCATGGCGCGCGACAGTAGAATCCGTTTTTGCCTGACGCGCCAGCACGACGGTCGTGGCCGTCGACGAATAGAGGCCGCCCAGCGCCGCCATCCAGAGACCGCCGGCTGCCGCGGCCCAATAGCGTTGTGCGAGATAGCTCACATAGGAAAAGGTACAGACCACGACCAGGGCGAGCCATACCTGTCGCGGCGTGATGCTGGTCAGCGTCGTCACCGGTTCGTTCGGCAGCAGAGGAAGAATGATTCCGGTCAGGATCAGGAACTGTCCGGCGGTGATGACTTCCTTTAAGTCGACCCTGCGCGCCAGTTCGTGAAGTTGTTGGCGGCCGGTGAGAAGCAAAACCGCCGTCACTGTCGTTGCCACTGCGATCCAATTTGGCAAGGCCAGCACGATTGGGCCGAGAAGATAGGCGTGAACATTGACGAGAGGAACAACGAGACCGACATTCGGCTCGCCTTGTTCGTCATGTTCGCGGACATGCGCGACGTAATAGACAAGGAGCCAACCGCCGAGCACCAGCAGGCCGGCGGTGAATGGAACGAAATGGATGGGATCGAACAGGTAGAGCACGCCGCCCGCCAATGCGAGCATCGGAAAGGTGCGGATGCCGCCCGGTCGGCGCTGTTCGCCGTGTGCAAAGAAGTCTTCGAACGCGAAGCCGAGGAAGAAGCTCAAGCCAAGAAGGAGCGCAATGCTGGTCGGTGACGGGGCAGAAATCATGCAAGCGAGCCAGAGGGCTGTGCAACTTCGGTGCGTTGCACTCCAAATCGGGACTATATTCGCATCGTCGTCGGAATGAACTCAAAAAGGCGCGGCCCAATGGCTTTTCTGAAGAGCGTGCGCGTCCGCCGACGGCTACACGGCGGGCATTCGTGAATTGACGGGCTGTTGCTAACCGAAGGTATCGTACACAGCTATTATCGGGGCCCAGGCTGCGGCTTCAAAAGCGCCAAGCCGGCTGCAAAAGCGGGAGAACGTCATGAGCTGGATGCCCGACAAAGATCCTATGCTTGGCGACAAGAAGTCGTGCGATGCGCTCGATTTGATCATCGTGCCGCGCATGCGTGATCTCGGCGACGGTTTTTCCGTGCGTCGCGCCTTGCCGCACGACAAACGCCAAATGGTCGGTCCGTTCATATTCTTTGATCAGATGGGACCGGTGCAGTTTATGGCAGGGCAGGGGATGGACGTCCGTCCGCATCCCCATATCGGGCTAGCGACCGTGACCTATCTGTTCGACGGCCGGGTCATGCACCGCGATAGCGAAGGCAACGCGTTGGAGATCACTCCGGGTGCAATGAATCTCATGACGGCCGGGCGCGGCATTGCGCATTCCGAACGCACGCCGGCGGGCGCGCGGCTCGGCACCGAAGGAATGTACGGTATTCAAAGCTGGATCGCCTTGCCCCAAGCTTACGAAGAAACCTTGCCGTCGTTTCAGCATTTCGATGCGGCAAGTTTGCCTGCCATCGATGACAAGGGCGTCACCGCCCGAGTGATTGCCGGATCGGCGTTCGGCAAGACGTCGCCGGTCGGGATGCTCTCTGAGTGGCTCTATGTCGATGTGGCGCTTGCTGCAGGCGCGAGCGCGCCGCTCGATCCCGATCAGGAGGAGCGCGCGATCTATGTGGTCGAGGGTGAGGTCGATATTGCTGGCGAAATATTCCAGGGGCCGCGGCTCTTGGTGTTTCGTCCGGGCGATCGCATTACCGTGCGGGCGAATAGTGCCGCGCGGCTGATGTTTCTCGGCGGCGCCGCATTGGAGGGGCCGCGTTACATCTGGTGGAATTTTGTCTCTTCGAGGAAGGAACGAATTGAGCAGGCCAAGGAGGATTGGCGCAGTGGACGGTTTGCTCCCGTGCCGGGCGAAACCGAATTCATCCCGCTCCCGGACCACTGACCTCTGTGCGTTTCCAGGACCGCTTAAGCGGGACCTTTGCACCCATGCTCCCGCCGGCATGCTCATACACGTTGCGCGCGCTTTTCCTGCAGCAAGGCCTGAACTAAGCTGAAATTGCTGAACCTCAGCATTGGCGAGGAAGCCAACGACACGAGCCGTAGAACCGGCCCGGCTGACGTAATTCGGCAAAGGAAACCGGCGCGAATGTCGCCCACAAAACGTCAGATGCACCTCGCCGTATTTTGGCTCGGTACCGGCAACCACTCCGCTGGGTGGCGTTATGAAGGAGCGGCGATCAGCAACAGCGACTGGGCGGCCGTCGAACAAGCCGTGCGCACCGCGGAACGTGGCAAGTTCGACCTTTTCTTCATTTCGGATTCCGTCTCCATGGAATTCGAATTTCATCCGTCGTTCCAGTCGCGTTTCGAACCGACCACGCTGATTGCGGCGCTGGCGCTGGTGACGCGTCATATCGGACTCGGTGCAACCGCCTCGACCAGCTTCTGCGAGCCCTATCACGTAGCTCGCACCTTCTCGACCATCGACCATATCAGCGGCGGCCGCGCGGCGTGGAATGTCGTGACCAGCTCGCGCGATTCGGCGGCCCACAATTTCAGCCAGGATCGAATCAAAGATCACGATCTTCGCTACGAGATCGCAAACGAGTTCGTCGATGTCGTGCGCGGGCTATGGGATACCTGGGAGGACGGCGCGATCGTCGCCGATAAGGCCAGCGGCACATTTCTCGATCGAGCGAAGGTTCGCCCGCTTGATCACAAAGGGCGGTTTTACTCGGTCAAAGGGCCGCTCAACATCGAGCGCTCTCCGTCAGGCCATCCGATCATTATTCAGGCCGGCGGGTCGCCGCCGGGTCAGGAATTGTCCGCCCGTTGCGCCGACATGGTCTTTTCCGTCGTCAATGGCGACGTCGCGTCAGCCAAAGCCAGTTACGACAGCCTGAAGCAGCGCTTGGCCAAATATGGCCGCTCGCCGGACGAGCTCGCGATTTTGCCTGGCGTGATGCCGATCATCGGCGAGACCAATGAGCAGGCGAAAGAGCAATTGGACCGCCTGCAGGGTTGGCTGAGGACCGACAGCGCTCAAGCATTGACGATTTTGTCGAAGCGCTTGCACCACGACATGTCCGGTTATCCGCTTGATGGACCCGTGCCGGATCTCCCGGAGACCCACCGCGGTCAGACTTTCACCAAGACACTCCTGGAGATGGCCCGGCGCGAGAAGATGACGCTGCGCGACCTCTATAATGTCGCGGCCGCAGCGCGGGGCCATTGGGCGATCTATGGCACTCCGCAACGCATCGCCGACATTTTCGAGGAATGGTTCGTTGGCGGTCTGGCAGACGGATTCATGGTGCTGCCGGCGCACTTCCCCGGTGCGTTCGACGATTTCGTCAATCATGTGGTCCCGGAATTGCAACGCCGAGGGTTGTTCAGGACCGATTATTCCGGGACGACGTTGCGCGACCACCTTGGTCTGAGGCGGCCTGAGGTGCATTTTGCGGCTCAGCATAGCGCGGCGGAGTGACCATTCAGGGGAAAACGATGCGCGGGCGACACCTCCTCGCTGACAGCAATGGCCGGTTTGTTCTTCATGGCCGCGGCGGTCCCGTCATCCGCCGCGGATTTCTATGCCGGTAAAACCATCGAGATTATGGTCGGATCGTCCGCCGGCGGTGGCTTCGATATCTACGCGCGGGCGCTTGCGCGCTACTGGGGCAATCATATCGCCGGCCATCCGACGTTTGTTGTCCGGAATATGCCCGGGGCGGGGGGCGGCCGGGCCGCCGCTTACGTCAGCACGGTGGCGCCGAAGGATGGCACCGTGCTCGGCGCGCCGATGCCCGGCACGATCGTTGGACCGCTGCTCGACGACAAGCCGCAGCTCGAATTCGATCCGACCAAGGTATTCTATCTCGGCACGGCGGACAGCGGCGTGCGGGTCTGCGTGACGATGGGGAGTTCGAAGATCAAGACCTTCGACGATTCGCTCACGCACAAGGCCGTCATCGGCGCGACCAGCGGTCACGGCTCGTCAAGCGACTACGCTTATCTCCACATGCACACGTCGGGAGCGAAATTCGACGTCGTGACCGGTTACCCCGGCATGGCCGAAGCCTCGCTGGCGATGGAGCGAGGCGAGATTGATGGCGTCTGCGGTTGGGACTGGTCGAGCCTCAAATCGATGAAGCCTGACTGGATCAGCGATCATCGCGTCAACGTGCTGGTGCAAGTCGGAAGTTCGGCCGATCCGGAGTTGACCCAAATGGGTGTTCCGGAAATCTGGAAGTACGTGAAGAGCGAAGAGGACCGCAAAGTCGTTGAATTGGTCGCGAGCCAGCAGGTGTTCATGCGCTACTTTATCGCGCCACCTGATACGCCGGCGGACCAGGTCAACATCCTGCGTAATGCGTTCGATGCCACGGTGAAGGACAAGGATTTCCTTGCCGATGCCGAGCGCCTGCACATCGCGATCGACCCCTTGTCGGGCGACAAAGTGCAGAACTTGGTCCAGAAGCTGTACGACACGCCCAAGGACATCGTCGATCGCGCCAGACGCGCCATCAATCCTTAGGTCCGTCGCCTCCGCCCCGTTGGAAGAAGAGCGAAAACACGCACGGGCATCGTTGGTGACGATGCGTGATCGCCGTCGTCAGAGCGCCACATGCCGCAGCCGCAGCGCATTGGTGACGACGCTGACCGATGAGAGAGCCATGGCGGCCGCGCCGATTGCTGGCGACAGGAGTAATCCAAAGATCGGATAGAGCGCGCCCGCCGCGACCGGAACGCCGAGTGAATTATAGAGAAAGGCGAACAGCAAGTTCTGCCGGATGTTGCGCATGGTCGCTGCGGAAAGCTTTCGCGCCCGCACGATACCGGTGAGATCGCCCTTGATCAGCGTCATGCCGGCGCTCGCCATGGCGACATCAGTGCCGCTGCCCATGGCAATCCCGATGTCGGCTGCGGCAAGTGCGGGCGCGTCGTTGACGCCATCGCCCGCCATGGCGACGATGCGGCCGGCGCGACGCAAACCCTCGACCACGGCACTCTTGCGTTCGGGCAAGACCTCCGCCTCGACGTCGCTGATGTTAAGTTTTGCGGCGATAGCGCGCGCGGTCGTGCGGCTGTCGCCGGTCAACATCACGATCGCGATGCCGTCCGCCTTCAGCGCTTCAAGCGCTGCCGGCGTCGTCGCTTTGATCGGGTCGGCGATGCCGATCAGGCCGGCGAGTTTGCCGTCGACCGCGGCGAAAACGACTGTGGCGCCGTCGCCACGCAGCCGCTCTGCCTCGCTTTGCAGCGAATCGATCGCGATGCCGAGCTCGGCAAAAAATCCTGCATTGCCGAGAACGACTTGGCTGCGGTCGACCGTGCCGAGCGCGCCCTTTCCGGACGGCGAATCGAATCCGATGACACGCGTAAGCTCAACGTTGCGCTCGGCCGCTGCCGCAACGATCGCAGCGGCGAGCGGGTGCTCGCTCGCGCGCTCAACGCTCGCGGCAAATCGCAGTAACTTGTTTTCGTCGAAATTCTGAGTCGGGAGCAGGGCGGTCACGCGAGGCTTGCCCTCCGTAAGCGTGCCGGTTTTGTCGACGACCAGGGTGTCGACTTTCTCCATGCGTTCCAAAGCTTCGGCGTTCTTGATCAGAACGCCGCTCCGCGCTGCCCGGCCGACCCCAACCATGATCGACATCGGCGTCGCCAAACCCAGTGCGCAAGGGCAGGCAATGATAAGGACCGTCACCGCGGCGACGAGTGCATAGGTCAATCGCGGCTGCGGCCCGAAAACCGCCCATGCCGCAAATGCGACCAGCGCGACGGCGATGACCGTCGGCACGAACCATGACGCGACCTGATCGGCGAGCCGCTGAATAGGCGCGCGGGAGCGCTGAGCTGCGGCAACCATCTCGACGATGTGCGCAAGCATAGTGTCCCGGCCAATCTTTTCGGCGCGCATGATGAAGCTGCCGCTTTGATTGAGTGTTCCGCCGATTAGTTTCGCGCCCGGCTGCTTTGTCACCGGCATCGACTCGCCTGTGACCATCGATTCGTCGACGGCGGAGCGGCCTTCGATCAACACACCGTCCACCGGCACTTTCTCGCCCGGGCGCACGCGCAATTGGTCGCCGACGACGACTGCGTCGAGCGGAACGTCCTCGTCGTTGCCGTCGGCCTTCACCCGGCGCGCGGTCTTAGGCGCAAGATCGATCAGCGCGCGGATCGCGCCTGAGGTGGACGCGCGGGCCCGCAATTCGAGCACTTGGCCCAGTAGAACAAGAACGGTGATGACTGCCGCGGCCTCGAAATAGAGCGCAACGCCGCCGTGAGCATCGCGGAAGGCAGCCGGAAACAGCCCGGGCGCGAATGCTGCAATGACGCTGTAAAGGTACGCCACGCCGGTGCCCATGGCGATGAGCGTGAACATGTTGAGGTTGCGCGTAACAAGCGACTTTGCGCCGCGCACGAAAAACGGCCAGCCGCCCCACAACACCACCGGGGTCGCCAGGACAAATTGCGTCAGGCTCGACAGGGTCGCCGGCAGATGCAGCAATCCGATATGGTTGCCCATCTCGATCGCGAAAACCGGTACGGTCAGGGCGAGAGATATCCAGAACCGACGTCCCATGTCGGCGAGTTCGCCGCCTTCGTCGGCACCGCCCGCCTCAGGCTCGAGCGCCATGCCGCAAATCGGACAGGACCCGGGCCCGATCTGCCGAATTTCGGGATGCATCGGGCAGGTGTAGATCACGCCTTCGGGAGCGGCTTGCGCCGGCTCGACCGCCTTGGGCTTGAGATATTTTTCGGGATCGGCAGCAAACTTCGTGCGGCAGCCGGCAGAGCAGAAAAAATAAGGATGATGCTGATGGACGTACCGATGAGAAGTCGTATCCGGATTGACCTTCATCCCGCACACCGGATCGATGGCAGTCTTCTTGGCATCGTTTGAATGAAGCGACTGATCCATGACAGGCCTGACTTGAAACCGTTACCCCGTAGGGGTATATAAGCGGCATGCAGCCCCTTGCCAAGACATCAGTGCTCAAGCGCCTCAAACGAATTGAAGGCCAGGTGCGCGGCCTTGCGCGCATGGTCGAGGACGACCGCTATTGCATCGACATTGTCACTCAGCTTTCCGCGGCGCGCGCTGCGCTGCGCCGCGCCGAAGAGGAGATTCTCGCCGACCATGTCGCGCACTGCGTCGAGCATGCGATTGCATCTGGCGACAAAGCCGAACAGCGGCAGAAGGTCAGCGAACTGATCGAAGTGCTGTCGCGCAGCGATCGTTGACGGTGCTTCGCGGCGGATGTGTGCCGCAGCGGCACTCAAACACGCCGGCCGAATACCGCAATGGCTGCAAGAGGGATGACCAGTGTGAGGACCGTAGAGGCGATCAACAGCATCCCAAGCTCGGCATAATCTCCGCGGCTGACGACGAAAAGCTGATTGAGATACTTGGTCTGCAATTGCCCTGCAACAAGCGCCATGTTCATCAGCGAAGCCATGAGTGCAAACCAGGTCGCCCGGTGCCCAGGCGTTGCGTAGAACGCGATCAGCGACAGGAGTGGTATCATGCCGAGCTCCGCGAACGGCGCAGCCGTGGCGGCGTTGAATACGGCAATAGGGCGAGCACCGAATCCGAACGTTGCTTCGGTCCAGTCCTGCAAGCCATAAAACAAGCCAATGCTGGGCAGCGACAGCACCGTCCCGACGACGACGAGCCAGAACAAAACCTTGGTCACGGAATATTCGGTCAATTGCTTGCTGAACAGCCACAGGGCAGCGATGGCGATGATCGCTGCGGTCTGGCGCAGCACGCCGTAGAACGTCGCATCGAATTTGAGAACGTCCAGTGTCCACCAGAAGTAACCGTCGCCAACCGAGGGTGTCGCGCGGAATGCAAAAATAACGATGCTGGTGAACAGGATCGCGCGCCTTGTCTTGGCGTCAAGATCGCGCGTCACGATGACCAGCATGATGCAGATCACCGCCATCGAGAGAGTGAAAATCAACTCCAGCCCGAACGGGATAGAACTGAATGCGAGCCCGAGAATTGCAGCGCCGAACGCCATTCCGCCGCCGAGAATACGCCAGTCGAGCGGCCGCCGTTCGCGTGTCTCCAACCTGATCAGCAGCACGCCGGCGACTGAAACCGCCGGAACCGCAAGGCCTAAAAGAAATACCGTCTCGCGATTGAAGATGCTGGCGAGCCAGCCGGACAGTCCCGCCACGGCCAGAATGCCCACCCACAACGCTAGGCGACTGATCACCTGAACCATGCCGAGTTCGGTGAGAACATCGCTTTCCGGCCGGGGGTTTCCGGCTGTGTCGCGGTGAGAGACGACCTCGGTCGACATCGCCTCGGCGACGACGTTCTGGATAACGGTGCCGATCACGATCAGCATTGCGCCCAGAATGTAGAGCTGGTCAGCTCGGGCAAAGGTGAGCCAGCCACCGGCTGCGCCGGCGAGGGTTATCATTCCGCATGCGGTCAGAAACGCGCCGATCAGAATATAGGACCGTCGTTGGGAGCCGAAGATCGGTACGCTGTCCACCAGTTCGCCGAAAACCATCTTGATGGTCCAGGGAAGGCTCAGCCACACCCCGATGCCGGCGAGTTCGGCCGGGCTCAACGTCAAATTCTCCTTGATCCACAGGTCGCGGCTGACGTCGATAATCCCCAGCGCGCCGTAAGCGAAATAGACCATGACCAGCGGAAAATAGGTCGGGCGGAAGGCGCGAATAGGCCGCAACAGATTCAAGTTGATGCTTGATCTCGCCTTATTGATCGCCGCTTTGAACGGTCCGATCGCGCTTGCGATGCCCGTGCGATCATTCATGCCGACCGTCTTTCATCGCTGGCGCGTTGCGTCGGCGGATCGCACGGCGCGCAGCGACACGAACATGGAAAATTCAGCCGCTACAATACAAATGTTTGGCTTGGGGATCGCGTTCGGAAAAAAAGGAGCGCGCCGGGCGGAACGTCAGCGAGTCTCATGTTAGCTCTCGCCGCGTCCGCCGGCTGACGGCTTTCTGGTCACTCGTTTCGAAGACCAGAAGGCGGCGGCCTTTCAATGAGCGTGACGCGAGCAGCTGGAAATGTGTAGTACGCTATAGGCTGGACAATAGCCGAATACCGCAGTCAACAGCGGCACGATGCCGATCCACCCGATCCAATTCCAGGCGGCGCCCGGAAATATCCATCCCACGGCAAAGGCGATCAAAAGAAGTCCGATGATCGCTCGCAGCGATCTATCGATCAGTCCAACGTTCTCCGTCATTTGATGCGTCCTTCCTCCGCCTTGACCTACCGCGCCCGGCAACTGTTCGTTCTGCGCAGCTGCAGCTTTCGCCGACGGCGGTGTTACTGTTAATTTCTAGTCGCGCATGTCGAATGCGCCTTGATATGGATCAAAGGGGCATCTCGACAGGTGATGAGCGCGCTCGATGGTTGGGTGCAACAATGACGACCCGTGTACCGACACGCGTAAGACCAAGACCGGGATCAGGAACGCGCCCTCGGAAGGCTCGATCGATTTCAATCAAAATCAAGCGAGTTTACGAGGAAGCTGCTCCGGGCGACGGTTTACGCATTCTGGTGGATCGACTATGGCCGCGCGGTGTGTCGAAGGCGGCGCTCAAATACGATGCGTGGCCGCGCGAACTCGCGCCGTCGACGGAACTGCGGACCTGGTATGGCCATGATCCGAAACGCTTTACGGAATTTCGCCGTCGTTATCGCAAGGAGCTGAGCGCGCAACGCGAAGCGGTTGCCGCGCTCCGCGCTACAATCAAAGGCCGTGCGGCGACGCTCATCACGGCGGTACGCGAACTCAATCTTAGTCACGCCGTGGTGCTCCGCGAGCTACTCCTCGAAGGAAGACGTCGGAGCTGAAGCGCTTTAATTCAGCAATATAATCGTGCCCGCCGGCAGATTGAGCGCCGCTTCTTCGCCGGACGTAGCGCGCCTGACCTCGAGAATCGAGAAGCCGTGGATTTCCTGATTGAGCAGGCGCCGTTCAAGCTCGGTTCGTGCCTCACGCTCGCTTCCCGCGGAGACGCCATATTGCAGTTTCACGCGCATTCCATCGCGATCGGGGAAAGAGACGGTCGTTACGAACGGCACCTGCATTTTCGCTTCCCTTTAAGATTTCTTTCCATCCAATCGGCAAAACTTTAACAAAATACTACCCGCCCGGCCGTGCGATGCCGCCAAGGCGAACCAATCGCTTTGTGGTGGTTGGGGGGTTACTTTGCTCGGGTCATGCGGCAGATGGAAACTTGCGGCGCGCGGCAGATCAACCGAATTTCTTGCGCGCCAGGGCGGCGCCCCGGCCGAGTGCTTCGAGCTTCATTGCGGCGATTTCGCGGCGCATCGGCGCCATCCCGCAATTGGTGCAGGCAACAATCTTCTCGCGGGATACGTAAGCCATCGCGTCCCCGATCAGGGCGGCAATTTCCTCGGGCGTTTCGATTTTATCAGTGGCGACATCGATCACCCCGATCAATACATCCTTACCATCGAGCAGTTTGAGCACACTCATGGGTACATGTGAGTGGATACATTCGACCGAGACCTGATCGATTCGGCTCTTAGCCAACGCGGGAAAGAATTGCTCGTATTGCCGCCATTGCGAACCCAACGTCGCTTTCCACTCGATGTTGGCGGTAATGCCGTAGCCGTAACAGATGTGCACAGCGCTCGTACAGGGAAGGCTCTCGATGGCGCGGTGTAGCGCCTCGATCCCCCAGCCGGCGGCGTCATCCATGTAGACGTTGAAGGCCGGCTCGTCGAATTGAATGACGTCGACGCCGTCGGCGGCGAGTGCGCGCGCCTCCTCGTTGAGCAACGCAGCGAACGCCATGGCCATCTTAACCCGATCGCCATAATGAGCGTCGGCGATGGTATCGACGATGGTCATCGGCCCGGGCAATGTGAACTTGAGTTTTCGCGCCGTGTGGGCTCGTGCCACCCGTGCTTCGGCGGCATGAACGCGCGAGCGGAGCCGCAATTCGCCGACGACGGTCGGACACATTGCCTTGTACCGATCGTTGCGTATGCCCATTTCGACCCGGCGATTGAAGTCGATGCCGTCGACCGCTTCGAGAAAGCCATGAACGAAATGCTGGCGCGCCTGTTCGCCGTCGGTGACGATGTCGATGCCGGCGTCTTCCTGGAGCTTGATCGCGATCAATGTCGCGTCGGCCTTGCCGGCTTCGAGGTCTTCACCCTTGAGCCGCCACGCGGGCCACAACCGGTTTGGCTCGGCGAGCCAAGAAGGCTTCGGCAAGCTGCCGGCGATTGTGGCGGGGAACAAAGATGCAATGGTCGCTGGCATGACTGGCGTTCCTCGATCTGCCCCAGGGTTTCGTCCCTGGACGTGTATCTGTCAGGAAACCGACAATGCTGTGGGCGGACGCCAGTCGTAAAGCCAGTCGTAATGCCGCAATAGTCCGGGGCCGCCCAAGAGCCGCATGGCCATGTCGCGTGCCGCGCCGCGCAAGCCCGTGAGATGATAAACTTCGCCATTGCGGGCGGCGAGGCGCTGCACTTTTGATGCGCGGGCATGTCGCACTGCCCAGTATGTACGCAATGCCGCTTCGGCGTCATCTGGCATTCGTGCGAGGCACTGTGCCACCACGGCCGCATCTTCGATGGCCATGGCCGCGCCCTGAGCGAGAAATGGCAGCATCGGATGGGCGGCGTCGCCGACAAGGGCCACCGCTCCCTTCGACCAATTGCGGAGCCTGCGCCGCTCGTAGAGCGCCCATTTCAGCCAGGCTTCCGGCGCATTGACGAGGGCAAGGGCTTGTGGCGCCCAGTTCGCGTTCGACAGCCGTGGCAGTAGTTCGATGCGATTTCCCGGTTCGCTCCAGCCAGGTGCATTCCAGCTATCCGCCGTGATGACGATGATGTTGATCACTTTGCCGGCCTTGACCGGGTAATGCACCAGATGGGCATCGCGCCCGAGCCAAAGATGAAGCAGCGGCTCGCGGAATTCTGGCGCCACATTCTTCGCCGGCACCAACGCGCGCCATGCTGTACGTCCGGCAAAGCGCGGCGGGTCGCCGTAGCCGATCCGCTCGCGTGTCACCGACCACAGCCCATCGGCGGCAATGAGCGCAAAGCCGCGCTCGTCCCAAGCACCGCCGCGTCCGCGCGCCGAAACCGTAATGCCGTTGGGATAAGTGACGAAGTCCTCCATGCGCATGCCGAGCTTCAACGTGATGTCGACGCTGCCGGCCACAGCAGCGCTGAGAACGGCTTGGAGGTCGCCGCGGTGAATCGACCAATACGGCGCGCCATAGCGCTGTTCCGCGATTTTGCCGAGCGGCATACGCACAATTTCGCGGCCGGACCGCGCACTAAGCACCCGCAAGGCTGTGGGGGCTACGACGTGCGGCCGCAACTGGTCACCGAGGCCGAGATCGATCAAGGTCCTCGCAGCGTTGGGGGACAACTGTATCCCGGCACCGGTCTCCTCAAGCCGTTCGGCCTGTTCGAGAACGGTCACGCGAAAGCCATTGCGGGCCAGGGCGAGTGCGGCAGTGAGGCCGGCGATGCCGGCGCCGGCGACGATGACGATACGCGATGACGTCAGGACGCTCGTTTCCTTAGCGATGGTCTTTCAGGCTGCGGCGTCTTTGAGAGCACACTCCGCCGGCCGCGCCGCATAGGGAGTAAGCGTCGGATCGTAGCGGTAAAGCGTCGAGCAATACGGGCAAATATACTCTACGTCCTCTCCCATATCGCAGTAGACGTGGGGGTGATCGAAAGGCGGCAGCGCGCCGACACACATGAATTCCTTGGCCCCGATCTCGATGACCGGGACACCGGCGTCGTTGTGGAAATGAGGAACGATCGTATCTGTCATGATACAACAAAGTCCGCCTTCGGATGGATGCTCCGAGCCAGTTACCGGCCCGGCCGCACCTTAGCGATCTGCGGGCCCAATTCCTAGGAACGCATCGCTGAACGGCAAAGCGTTGTCAAAAAGCCGCAAATGAGAACCAGGGAACAGGCGATTAAAGGCAGCAGTCAGCCCATGGACCAGCAGCAAATCCTTAATGCGGTGCGACATCCGGCAGTAGCGGTTGCCGCCGCTGCGGTTTTTGCGCTCGCTACGCTCGCAGTCATTCGCGGCGGCGTGGATGCGCGTGCGCGCGTTGCCGCCGAGGACGACCCGGTCAAGATCAGCGACCAAGCCCTTGAGCGAACCTTCAGCAGGGATGTCGCGGAGCGCGAAATCCGAGCGGCGCTTGCGGCAGGCGACGCCGATCTCGCCCAAAGCTTTCTCGAACTTGCTGCGGATCGTGACGTCACCATCGATTCCACGCTGGCCAATCAGGTAACGGACGCAAGCGCGAGAACGGCATCCCTGACCAACACCGCCGGACGATTTGTGCATGGGCTGTGGACCGGTGAACCCACCGACATGGCGAGCCTGGCCGGTACGGCCGCTGGCGATCTTTTTGTCTTTGGCGATATCCGCGACGCGGCGCGCGAAGGCACCCGATACCTGACCGGCCAGCACGCCGACCCTTGGGTCCTCGGCCTTGCCGGCGTCGGACTGGCCATTACGGCCGGGACTTACGCCTCCGCAGGCGTCGCGACGCCGGTGCGGATTGGTCTTTCCGTGGTCAAAGCTGCACGCCGAACGGGCCGCTTGACGGCGCGAATGACGGGTTGGATCGGCCGCTCGCTCAGCAATGTAGTGGACTGGGGGGCGTTTTCACGCGTTTCGCTGTCCCATCCGGCGCTGGCCGTCCGTGCGGCGCGCGAAGCCGTCAAAGTCGAGGAGGCCGGAGGCTTGGTTGATCTTGTCAGCGATATCGGGCGCGTCGAAAGCAAGGCTGGGGCGCAGGCGGCGCTGGATAGCCTGCAGGTCGCCGAAGGCCCGCGCGACATGTCGCGACTGGCGCGGCTCGCCGCAGCTAAGGGCGGCAAGACGCGCGCGATCGTCAAGCTTCTCGGCCGTGCCGCCATCGTGCTGACCATGAGCGCCTTCGATTTGGCGATGTGGTTATTTTGGGCGGCGTTCATGCTTTTGGGCTTTGTCGCCTCGTGCAAGGCCGCGGCCGAGCGGATGACGCTGCGCTATATCCGCTGGCGGAAGGCGCGCCGGGTCCGGCAGGCCGAACTGCAATTCTGCTGATGAGATATTGACCGGAGCCGGGAGACGTTGGCTTCGGCGCGAGATGAAAAGCACGGCGTGACCGGCTATGGTCAGACATGCCGCGTTTCACTCATGACGGTGTGGAGATCGCCTTTCTCGACGAGGGCGAAGGCGAGCCGATCGTGCTCGTGCACGGCTTTGCCTCGAACAAGGAGGTGAATTGGGTCTCACCAGGCTGGGTCACGACGCTCACGCGTGCCGGCCGCCGCGTCATCGCACTCGACAACCGCGGCCACGGCGAGTCGACCAAACTCTACGACCCCGCCGCGTATCACAGTTCGATCATGGCCGAGGATGTTCGTGCGCTGCTCGATCATCTCGGTCTCGGCTGCGCTGACGTCATGGGCTATTCGATGGGCGCGCGGAATACCGCGTTCCTGGCGCTGGCGCATCCCGACCGTGTGCGGTCGGCTGTTCTCGGCGGCCTCGGTATTCGCCTCGTCGAAGGCGTCGGTTTGCCGGACACAATCGCCGAGGCGCTCGAAGCGCCTTCAATGGCTGATGTCTCCGATCCCACTTCGACGGCCATAATGTTCCGCATCTTCGCGGAGCAGACCAAGTCTGATCTTCGTGCGCTCGCCGCTTGCCTCCGCGGCTCGCGCCAGACCCTCAGTCGCGCAGAGGTCGGCCGCATCGCCGTGCCGTTGATGGTAGCGGTCGGAACGGCCGATCCGATCGCAGGTTCGCCGGAAGAACTCGCAGCCCTCATTCCGGGCGCACAGGCTCTTCCCATCCCAAAACGCGACCACATGATGGCGGTCGGCGACAAGGTCTATAAGTCCGGGGTGCTGGAGTTCCTCGAAAATCGACCGTAATGGCTGGAGATAGGCCATTGGCCTGGTCTGATGAGCCATTGGCTGACTTCGGATGCGTTTGGGCTGAGACCTTGGATTTCGGCGCCGTGCAGCCCAATATGATGGGAGCCCGTCGCCACGATCCGGGAGGGACATTGATGGCGCAGTACCAAGTGAAGCCGGCGCTCGACACGGTCGATCCGGTCTGGGTTCGCATCCGCCGCGAAGCGGAAGATGTGGTTCGGCGCGAGCCCGAGCTCGCCACCTTTATCTACTCGACCGTCCTGCACCACGACACGCTTGAGGCGGCGATTGTTTATCGGTTGGCCGAGCGGCTCGACCATGCTGGGGTTTCCGGCGAATTGATCCGACAAGCCTACATGGACGCGCTCAGGGACGAGCCCTCCATCGGCGAAAGTTTCCGCGCCGACATCATGGCGACTGTCGACCGCGATCCGGCAACCCGCCGGCTGCTTGAGCCCGTGCTCTACTACAAGGGTTTCCACGCCATCGAGACCCATCGTTTGGCGCATTGGCTATGGAGCAAGGGGCGGCGCGATTTCGCCCAATACCTGCAGAGCCGCGCGTCTTCGGTATTCCAGTGCGATATTCATCCGGCGGCGCAGATCGGGCGCGGCATTTTCCTCGATCACGCCACGGGGCTCGTGGTTGGCGAAACCGCTGTGATCGAGGATGATGTTTCCATGCTCCACGACGTGACGCTTGGCGGCACCGGTAAGGAAGCCGGCGATCGTCACCCGAAAATCCGCTACGGTGTCCTGATTGGGGCCGGCGCCAAGATCCTCGGCAACATCGAGGTGGGGCACTGCGCACGAATTGCTGCGGGCTCGGTTGTGATCAAACCGGTGCCCAACAACGTGACTGTAGCCGGCGTGCCGGCCAGGGTGGTCGGTCGCGCCGGTTGTCCTGAACCGGCGCGCAGCATGGATCAAATGTTTCTCGACGAGATTTGACGGCCCTTCGGGAGCTGGTTCCCTCGCCATTGTTGTCGCCACGGGCGCATGCTATGCGGCGCGGCGTGATGGGAGACTTTACGTGGACGTTCAAGAAGTCAGAAAGCTCGACGCCTACCTCAAGAAGCTATTCGGCAATGCGCGCATCCGCGTCGTGCCTCGGCCGAAGAAAGAGGACTCGGCCGAGGTTTATGTCGGCGAGGAATTTGTAGGTGTGCTGTTCGTCGACGATGAGGACGACGAACGTTCGTACAATTTCCAGATGGCGATCCTCGGATCCGATCTGGAATAGCGCGGATCCTTAATTCGCCTGCGGATGCAGTTGCGCCACGAGACGATCCAGACCGGCGACGACGCTCTGCCAATTTTGCAGCCAATCGCGGGGAAACCGCAGCGTGATTTCCGTTGCACCGAGCGCGCGCTCGTTGATGCACGTCCCCGGAACAGAACGGCCTTTCCGAGTGCAGAGAGCGAAGAACTGCTCAGGCTTGGCCGCAACATAGATTAGATCTTCGCCCTGGTAGGGCGTGCCGGTCCGAAAGGGCAGGATGGCAAGGCCGTCCGGCCCCGCGGTTGCCTGTGCTTCGACATAGCGGGGATAAATCGAGCGCAGCCGCTCGGCCGGCGGCAATTCTGTGCCGAGGACGGCGATGGTGACGAACAGCCGGTCGCTCGCCGTCACCGGCGGCAGAGTGTTGGTGACGTCGTCAATCGCAGCATTGGGGTTTGCGTTCGATATGACGTTCGATTTGGGGTCAGCTTGCGGCGGCGTGAGCGAAGGCCACAGGAAGGCAAGATCGATGCGATCGTGCGGTCCCGGATGTCGCTGCACTGCGGCGCGGATCGCCCCCGGCGGGATATCGAAGAGCACGCCTGCGACTGTGATCGGAACCGATGGCGCGTCAAGCGCGATGGACGCGGTGGGCCAACTCGGCCACAGCACGTAGGAAACGAACGCCAAGCCGGCGAGTGCGAGTCCGGCCAGGAGCGCGAAAGGCAAAGCGAGCATGCTGCGCGCGCGCCGACGGGCCGTGTGTCGAGGAACGGTGTGCGCCGTCATCCTATCTCAATGCCGCAATCTCGAATCAGCGGGCAGTATGCCACGGTCGAGACGAGTAGAACGGCAAGCGCCCGAAGTGTCGCCGCGCCCGGCGGTGCAGCGGACAGGAGGTCGCAATCTGAGGTCAACGCGGCTGGGTCGTTAACCTTTTCTTAATCATTTCGTAGCGGCGCGCTCTGCCGTCTGCAATGGCTTCAAAAAAAGGAGGCATTGCGCATGTTCGGACCAGCGCTGGCGGAGGTGTCGCCGGAGACCATTGAGTCATTCTTCGCATTAGCCATGGGCTTTGCTTTGGCCGGGCTTTGCTCCAGCGGCTACCGCTTGTTCGGCAAGCATTTTCCGAGCTTTCGGCTCCTCGAGGTTGGTCCGATGGCGGCGCGGTTCGCCGCCATCCCGCTGCTCATGTTCTCGGCCCCGTTCATCATCATGCGCAACACGCTGCGTGGGCGCCGCATCGAAGGGCGCCGGGTCGAGGCCGTCATGCTGGCCACGGTGATCGCTGGGCTGTGGAGCCTGATGTCTGGCACAGTCGTTGTGGCCGCACTTCAGGCGCTGCTCAACGTCTGATATTCAGGTCTGGCTTCTCCGTCTCCGCCCATTCCGGTAACTACGGGACATCGGCGGATCGCAGCCCACTTGCGCGCTTTCGCGGCGGCGGGATGGGTATCAACGCGCAAGCAGTTTATCCAATGATCTATGAAATCGACGGGCATAGGCCGGAATTTCCAGAAGAGGGCCGCTACTGGGTCGCGCCGACCGCGACCCTGATCGGCAAGGTGCGGCTCAATATCGACTGCAGCGTCTGGTTCGGCGCGGTTCTCCGTGGTGATAACGAGTGGATTGAGCTTGGCGCGCGCTCGCAAATCCAGGACAACTCAACACTGCACACCGATCCGGGTTTCCCGGTCACGATCGGGCCGGATTGTGTGATCGGCCATAATGTGATTCTGCACGGCTGCACGATCGGAACGAACTCGCTCATTGGCATGGGTGCGATCGTGCTCAACGGAGCGCGGATCGGCAACAATTGTCTGGTCGGTGCCGGCGCCCTTGTGACCGAAGGGAAGTCCTTTCCCGACAAGTCCCTGATCGTCGGCGCGCCGGCGCGCGCCATCCGCACGCTCGACGAGTCGGCGATGAAAGGGATCGCCGCTGGCGCGGACATTTACGTCCGCCGCTTCAAACAATATGCAAAAGGTCTGAAGCCGATTGGCTAGAGCGCCGGGCTCAAAGACGCGATCAACCCACAGGCGTTCAGAAATCCGGCGAACAGGCTTTACTTCGCCTCAGCTGTTTCGGGCGCGTCGGGCTCTCCGGGTGTACCCGCGACCCGAACCAGGTCGCCCGTGGCGATCCCATCGGGCGGGCTGGTAATGATTCGGTCCTGGGCGGTTAGGCCAGACCCGATCTCGACTTCCCTGCCGAGATCGCGAGAGATCGTAACTGGTTTGAGAACCACACGGTTGTGGGCATCGATCGTCGCGATACGAAGTCCGCTTCGATCGAATATGAGGGCGCTCGCCGGTATGTTGATGGCGACTTCGGGATGAGGCAGGTCAAAGCTTACATTGGCGAAGTCGCCCGTCATCAATTCGCCCTTGGCGTTGTCGACGACAAGGAGCATTCGTGTAGTGCCGGACGCTACGTCGACGGCCTGCGCCGAAGCTTCGACCGTCGCCGCAAAATGTCGGCCCGGATATTCAGGGACCGTGATCTGGGCTTCGGTTCCGATCTTGATACTGGGGACGTAGTTTTGCGGGACATTGACGTAGGCGCGTAACTTGCTGACGTCCGAGACCACGAACATGGCCGGTCCGGCGCCGGCGCCGGCGTTGATCAGCGCGCCGACGTCGGTATTGCGGGCGGTCACGAGGCCGTCGAACGGCGCTACGATGCGTTTGTATTTTTCGAGCACGCGCAGGCGATCGAGATTGGCCTGCGCCGACCTGACGAGTCCTTGCTTGTTGGAGGCGTCGGCCGCCCTTTGGTCGAGATCCTGCTTCGAGACGGCGCCGGATGGAATCAATTGCTGCCCGCGTTGGAGCGTCGCATCGGAGAGCTTGGAATTGGCTTGCGCGCTGGCGAGATTTGCTTCGGCCTGCATGATCTGTTGGTCGAGGTCCGGCGCGTCGATTTCCGCGAGAATGTCGCCCGATTTGACCGGCGTGCCGATGTCGGCCTTCCAATCCTTCAGGTAGCCGCCGACACGCGCATAAATCTGCGCCTGTACGTAAGCCTCGAGCCGGCCCGGAAGCTCGACTGTTATCTTTTTCCCGCGGGTGTCCGGCGCTGCGACGGCGACGACCGGCACTGCCTGTTTCTCGGTCCACTCGCGCAACTTTGCATCGGCCATCTTCCGCGTGGTGACGCCCATGACGACGACGATGACGGCAACAGCGGCAATGCATGCCGCGGACACCGAGAGCTTGCGGCGCGGCAGCGTGGGCGGATCGGTATGAGAATCAGGCGGCATGCGGATCTCCCATCGCCGGACCTGGTACCTTGTTCCGGCGGTCGTGAAGAATGCTGAAGACCACGGGGACGAACATCAGCGTTGCGAAGGTTGCACAAATCAAACCGCCGACGACGGCGCGGCCGAGCGGTGCATTCTGCTCGCCGCCTTCGCCCAGGCCGAGCGCCATCGGCGACATTCCGATGATCATGGCGAGCGCAGTCATCAGCACCGGCCGGAACCGGACGAAGCCTGCTTCGAGGGCTGCGGCAACCGCATCGTCACCTTTCTCAAGCTGCTCTCGGGCGAAGCTGATGACGAGCACGCTGTTGGCGGTGGCGACACCCATGCACATGATGGCGCCGGTGAGCGCGGGGACCGACAGCGTCGTTTGTGTGGCGAACAGCGTCCAAACGATTCCGGCAAGAGCAGCGGGCAGGGCGGTAACGATCACGAATGGGTCGCCCCAGGACTGGAAGTTGACCACGATCAGGAGATAGATCAGAACAATCGCGCCAAGCAGGCCGAACAACAGCCCGAAAAACGCGCTGTTCATCGTATTGACTTGCCCTAAGAGGACGACCTGGGCGCCCTTTGGTTTGTCCTTTGTGGATTCGTCCACGACTTTTTGCACATCTGCTGCGACGGCGCCGAGGTCCCGTCCCTGTGTGGTGCCGTAGATTTGGACCATCGGCAGGATGTTGTATTGCGAAAAAACCGCCGGCTTGGTCGCGCGGCTGATACCGGCGATGGCGCCGAGCGTTTGCGATGCCGCGCCTGCTGCGGTGATCGCGAGATTTTCCAGCGCATTGAGTGAATCGATCCGATATTGCGGCGTCTGCATTACGATCGCGTAGTTCACGCCATTGTCGGGGTTGAGCCAGTAGGTCGGTGCGACCTGGCTGCTGCCGGCAAGATTGACGACCAAGCTGTTCGTGACATCGCGCTCTGTGATGCCGACATATTGAGCGCGCGTCCGATCGACGTCGACGTCGAACGCGGGAGTGCCGAGAGACTGCTGAATGCGCGCGTCGGCGAGGCCGGGTACGTGCCGCAATCGCCGCAGCAAAATCTCGGCATAGGAAAAGTCAGCCCTGAGATTGGGCCCGCGGATCTGCAAGTCGATCGGCGCCGGCGCTCCGAAGTTCAGAATTTGGCTGATGATGTCGGCCGGCAGGAACGAGAAGGTAATCCCCGGAAAGCGCTCCGGCAGTTCTTCGCGCAGCGTGCGGACATATTCCGCAGTAGGTCGGTGCTCCTCGTTCAACTTGATCTGAATATCACCGTCCTGCGAGCCGATCGTACCGCTGTTGTTGTACGTCATGTTAATTCCGCTGGTCGGAAAGCCGATATTGTCGACCATCGTCGAGAGATCTTCGGGCGGAATGATCTGGCGAATAGCCTTCTGAATTTCGGCGAATTGTTGCGCCGTTTCCTCGACTCGCGTGCCGACATGGGTGCGCGCATGCATCAGGATCTGCCCGGCGTCGACTGTCGGGAAGAAATCGCGGCCCAGATAGGGCGTCAAGGCGAACGAGCCGAACACAAACGCCAGAAAACACGTCACGAATGCCGCGCGGTGACGCAGCGCCAACGCAAGAAGTTCGCGATAGCCAAGGCGAAACTGCTCGAAGGCTTTTTCGAACGCGCGCTGCAGCCGCACAAGGGGATTGCGCGACGGCGGCAGCGGTCCATCGAGGCCGTGCATGTCGGTATGCGGTGCGTGCTTGCGAAGCAAATAATTGGCCATCGTCGGCACCAGCGTACGCGACAGGATGAATGAGCAAACCATCGCCGCCATCACCGCCTCGGCCATCGGCACGAACAAGAAGCGCGCAACCCCCGTGAGGAAGAACATCGGCACGAACACGATACAGATGCACAGCAGCGAGACGAACGCCGGCGTCACGATCTGAGCGGCGCCGTCCATGATCGCTGTCTCAACCTCCTTGCCCTGCTCAAGATGCCAGTTGATGTTCTCGATAGTCACTGTGGCATCGTCGACGAGAATACCAACGGCGAGAGCGAGGCCGCCCAGCGTCATGATATTCAGCGTCTCCCCCAATGCCGACAGCGCTGCGATCGAGCCGAGCACCGACAGCGGGATCGACGTCGCAATGATCAGGGTTGACCGCCAGCTTCCGAGGAAAATGAGGATCATAAGGCTCGTCAGCGCTGCGGCAATGACACCTTCCCGGATGACGCTGTTCACCGCAGCCTTGATGAAGACCGATTGATCGCCGATCTGCCCGATCTTGAGATTGCTGGGCAGCGCATCCTTGATCTCCGCCAGTTTCTGCTTGATGCCGTCGATAATCGCGAGCGTTGAAACCGAGCCGTTCTTGAGCACCTGCATCAGCACCGAGCGATTGCCTTCGACATGCACGATGTTGGTCTGCGGTGGATTGCCGTCGCGCACATGAGCGACGTCATGGATATAGACGATGGCGCCGTTCACGCTCTTGATCGGAAGATCGCCCAAATCGGAAATAGCAGAGGGCGCGTTATTGAGCTGAATCGCGTATTCGAAGGATCCGATCTTTTCGGTGCCGACCGGCGTGATCAGGTTTTGCGCGGCGAGCGCATTGGCGACATCCTGCCCCGACAACCCGCGGGCCTGCATCGCGATCGGGTCGAGATCGATCTGAACCTGTCGCAGCTTTCCGCCGTAGGGCAGCGGAATAGCGGCGCCGGGAACGGTGACGAGCGGCGTGCGCAGGGTGTTGAGGCCGAGGTCGGCCAGCGCCTGCTCGGACAAACCTGATCCTGACAGCGCGAGCTGAATGATTGGAACGGTCGACGCGTTGTAGTTGAGAATGAGCGGCGGCGTCGTGTTCGGCGGCATCTGCTTGAGCTGCGTCTGCGAAATCGCCGTGATTTGCGCATTGGCAAGCCGAATGTCGGCGCTGGGTTGGAAGAACACTTTGATGATGCCGAGGCCGTTGTAGGACGTGGCCTCGATGTGCTCGATGTCATTGACCGTCGTGGTCAACGCGCGTTGCGACTGCGTGGTGATGCGGCCGGCCATCAGGTCGGGAGGCAGCCCTGTGTACTGCCAGATGATGGCGATGACCGGAATTCTGATATCTGGAAAAATATCAACCGGCGTGCGCAATGCCGCGAGGGGACCAATGATCAGAATGACAAGCGCGAGGACGACAAACGTGTAAGGGCGCCGCAGAGCAACGCGGACAATTCCAATCATGCGGCGTCTGCTCCGGAATCCTTGGTCAAACCCCGCATCAAGACTTCACCGAAGATGGTTTGTGCGGTGAGGCGGGCGTGACGCTTTACGGCGCGAGGGCGACACTCACAGATAACTCTATCGGCCGAGCGCGCGGGAGAACAGCAATAACTTTGTTTCAAGCTGCGCTTGGCGGTCAGGGGAGCAATTACGGAGTAGTGTTTATGCGACGTTTACATGGGCATCTCGGCCGGATTGGTAGTTGTGCCAAGCGTAACTTATGGGACGGAGTTTGCGGCGCGCACTATCGCGTCGTGGCTAATTGGGGCCGCCGCTTATTTCGAGAAGCAAACACAACGTCGCAATCTCGACTCGGCGGCGAACTGGAGGCGAGCGCCTTCGATGCGTCGAGAAGTGCTTCAGCCGTCCCCAAATACCGACCCCGGGCTTGCCGGGGAAACCGGAATCTCAGGCGATTGAGGCACGGTATACGGACTCGATGGATTGAAGACTGGTGGGGGCATTGCGGGGACGCTGTCGAGCAATTGCCCGCGGAATCCATCGCCTTTGTGGCCGCCACTAAATCCGCGGCCGCCGCGGGCATGTCCCGCGGCCAGAGCGTCTGACGCTACCGCTATACTGAGCGCAACGGCGGCGAGGACGGTCATTGTTCTTCGTGCGATAAACTTCTGCTTGATGTTTTGAGTGAGTTGCATGGGGGTTGCCTTTACAGATTCCGTCATGCCTGGAGATGGGCAGACGAGCCTGCCGGCACCATTAAATTGGCGTTCAGAAAGCTAAATTTGATGCGCGAACTCTTTGCGCGAGCGGCCGAAGAGGCAGGAAACGTGAGGGGCGCGCGTTTGTGGGGGTGACACACGAAGAAGGGAATACGAGCCGAACGGGACCAATTGGTTCCTGCTGCGGTGCAACCAAGTCCAGCACGTCGCCCAAGCTTTCAAATTCAATGACATGAATTTGAGCGCTTCGGAGCAGTGGCCATGTGTTCAGCGTTGTTATTCCAAGATTGGGAGTCTATCCTAGGCGGTCCTTAATTGGGGGTTAAGAATGGCGCGCGGGACTGTAAAGTGGTTCAATTCGCAAAAGGGCTACGGATTTATTCAGCCGCAGGGCGGCGGAAAAGATGTGTTTGTCCATATCTCTGCCGTTGAGAGAGCGGGTCTCAGCGGTCTCAATGAAGGTCAGGTTGTCGACTACGAGGAAGTCGCGAACCGGGGCAAGACCTCGGCTGAGAACCTCAAGGTTCAACGCTGATTCTCGCTGAACGCTAGGCTAGGCGTTGAGCCGGCCAGCCGTTCCTAAATCATCGTTCTTCTTGTTTTGTCGGCTTGCTTTTTGGCGGCCGGCGCGGTGCCGGTGAAGACCGGCACCGCGCGGTTGGATTTGCTTTGATGGCGCGGCATGTCTTCGCCGGTCCGGGGCATCGCTGTCCTCAGATTTGCACACGGTTTGAACATTCGATCGCGGCTGTTCGCGGGATTGTCCAACGGCAGGCGAACCACGCCGCTGAGCCGGCCGCGGCCTCAGTCCAGGGGGCTTTGATTCGTCCCTGGCGCCTTACTTTGTGTCAAATTTGTGGGAAATTCATTGTTGAGCGTGTTTGAATTTAATTTCGCCGGATGAAACTTGGGCCTTAGTTTCACGTTAATGTGTATGCCGAAGAGTGGAGGTGTCTCATCTGAACTTAAAAGCACAGCGGGGGGATGCTCATGTCGCTGATCGTGGTACTGAATGGCCTGCTCGGTGCGATATGTGGCGTGTGGTTCAGAGTTAAAATTTTGATTCCTCTCATCGCCGTCGTGTTTATTGAGATGGCGATTTTTAAGCAGACTGCGACTTGGCCGTCGACATTTTGGTTGACGATCGCGCTGATAATTACAGTTGAAATAAGCTATCTGATCGGAGCGGCCGCGGGCCCTCTCTGGTTATCCAGAGGACGTCGCGGAGTCATTCGCGATTTTACGAGGCACCAGCACGGTAGATTGACGCATCATTGATGCGGGCGTTTCCAGTTCCGATATCCGCGCTTCTCGTCGCGGCTATCGCATGTCGCGCTTAGGTGAAAAGCTTTGTCAGAATAAGCTTGATGTCGAGAAACAATGACCAATTTTGCGCATAATGCAGGTCGTCATTGATGCGTTGTTCCGTTGTGCTGAATCCCCGACGAAATTCGTTATTCCGCCCGTAGCCTATCAACCCCGGTTTGACGCCGCTTATCAGCAACGGCGTTGGGTAATTCTCGAACTGATCCGGTCGGGTAACAAATGGACGCGGCCCGACAATCGACATGTCACCAGCTAGCACATTGAAGAGCTGCGGAAGTTTATCAATGCCGCTCCGACGCAGGATCCGACCAACCTGTGTCACCCGCGAGTTCCCTCGGCCACCTTCCACGCAAGTCGTCTGCGAGCGAAATTTGAGGACCCGGATCGGCCTCTTGTACCCGTATTGGGTCTCCCGGCAAAAAATTGGGCCGCGAGAATCAAGTTTGATTGCGATGGAGGCGATCAAAATAATCGGCGAAAATAGTGTAAGGCCGGTGACCGCAGCGAGGACGTCAAATACGCGTTTGGCGCTCCGGTTTAGTCCCAACGCTGGTGCGGCGTCGCCTCGGGCGCTCCCCTGCCGACCAATCGAACTGCCTTCATGTAGGGTCATGACGCTGTCTTGTTCTTCCTTACTTCCGCGATTTTCTGGTGAGCGATGGCCTAGCGCTTCGCGCTTTGTCCCTGGAGGGCGGCCGTTGCCCCTATAGTAATTTCAAAGCAAGTTCGACGAGCTTGAATCCCAAAAAGCTCGTCCAGGCCGCAGTCAGTCCCAATCCAAGAATGAGGAGCGACACCGGCCAAAGATCTCGAAAAGGCGAGGGTGGGCTGGAGCTTGTCGGGTCTGAGGCCACTTCTGAGTCCTGTCTGAGTTGAGGCAATACCTGAATACCGGTCCAATCGCCGGGCAACGTGCTTTCGATTAGTGTTAACGAGGTCCAAATTGGTTCAACTCACGAGATACAACTCAGGGAAGCAATTTTGCCACCATTAAATTGCTCCGCGATGACACATCGGGGCCCGTCTCGAAGGGCGGCTCAGAGCCAATCGATGCTCGCGCGAGTAATCGTAAAGGATTCGGGATGAACGCCCTATGTCATTTGACACCTGCGCTTTTTTAGCCGTTGAGGGCAGACGTGTGATCCTCGGTCGGCCAGTCCGTCGCCGGATTCGGCTTGGACTTGGCGGTCCACCTGCGAGCTTGCCGTTTGGCCACGCCCGACGCTCGCAACTCCAGCGTAGAGGCTCGCAGTTCGCAATGCCACATGTCGTCGGCCTAGTCAGGTATGCCCCAGGTCGCGCGCGTAAATATGCCGACTGGCGGCAGAACGGCGTCAAGATTCACCTGGCCGCGGTCCAGCTTGACCGCAACGAGATCATACCTCCCAAACAAATCGCCTCCCGCGTCCTTTAGCAACACACCGTCAGCAGTGCGGCATTGGTTTGAATATTCTTCGAAACGCCTTTGCTCAGAAACCACGCACGACTCGCCCAGAACCGTTTCAGTTCGACCGCTATCCGGCGGTTTCGGACGGACAATATCTCTAAGCGCCTTCTCGATATCTAATTGCATCGGCTCGCCATCCGCGTTGCTTTGGAAATGGATGCTGAGCCGCTCCACCTTGTTCTCGAAAGCGAGGCTTCGCACCCCTTTTTCATTCACATCCTCTGTGTAAGTCCAAGGATAGTGCCGCCGAATTGTCCGAGTCCGGTGCCGGGCTGCGTCTTGCATGACCACGGTGATGTCGCCCGGCGCGTCGGACGGTGTCGTCACATTGCTCGGCATCGTAAGCCAGGATTTCAGATCAAGCTTGTCGCTCGGCGGTCGCACTTCGTCGGGCTCGACTTGTCTGCGCACGAGCGCAGTAGCCGCATACGACGTGCCCGGGAGAACATCGTTCTCAACACGGGACCACAGTTCGATACCGTCGGGTGTCACGCAGCTCAGACGTCTGGCATCGGGGCGGGAAAGACCCTTCGATAAATTCAAATTCCAGACGTCGCAGCTTTCACCTAAGAATGTCTCACTTTCACCAATCTTAAAAGGACTTACGCCCCACCGAATGAGATGCGCCATCGCGGGCCCACGCATGACATGCAACCAGTCGAAGCCCTCGATTCGTGCCGAAGGTTCGTATGCGAAGCTGATGAATAGCTCGCCGGGACCGAAATAGCTTCTCGAACGCCAAGAATTTCGGTTGAAACCCTCGTCGACCCGCGTCCATCTGCCGTGGTGGACACGGACCTCTTCGAGAGTTGGCCCATGGTAGAGCCGCACAAAAAACGTCGCGACATAGTCCGTGACGTTGGGCAAAGGCAGGAATGGTGCCTCAGGGACGGCTAGTGCAATCTGCGACCAGACCAACGCGATACAGAGCGGCCAGATTCTTATCATTTTCATACACCGATGAGTATCCCGGGATTTGCTATGGGATGCGGGCCAGATCGCCGCCGCGCACCTCATAAACCTCGCTGGTAAACGCCGTCTGCGCTGCGGTCGGTCCGGTTCTATGGGGCCGATCAACCAGCACGCAGGCCGCGTAAGTTGGTCGCTCCTGACCCGGTGCGGCAAGCTTCGTGAGCGCTGTCTCGGTGATCACCCGGCATAGGCGGCGCGAAAACGGCCGCATCCATGGGTCCCCGTCGGCCAAAGTCACGCTCGCTAACATCGACCCGCCGCCGGCTCCATTCCAATGAATGACGCAGAACGTCTCCGACCGGATATGAAGCCAATCGGCAAATTTGCCGAAGCCGATCTCCTGCAAGGGCGGCACGTCACAGGTGCCGCGCGCCCAATCGCTGTTAGCAAAATCCAAGTCTTTAGCCGGCAAAGTTGCCTCGAAGTGACTCTTCAGACGAGCGATATTCGGTTCTTGTCCCTCGGGAGTTTTTCCGGGTTCGATGGCAAATGGGAATATGCTTTCGCGTTCGGCCTGCCCGCTGACAACGAACAAGCCATACATTCCCGCGAATTGTCGCTCGATCTGCCATTGCTCAATGACCTTGCCATCAAGTTCGACGCGGGCCTTCCCGGATGACCCCTCGAGGATAACGTGCGCGCGATCGCCATATCTCTGACTGTATTGTGCGACCTTTTGATTGTATTCGGATATAAGAAGCGATGCGCTAGCGCCCAGCGCGCGCGTCTGGGACAGGTCCGAGCGTGGCGTTCTGATATCCAAAACAAGGTCCGCATAGGCGACAATCGCCACTGCGCCGAGCGCGATCGCCGATTTTGTTGGAAATCGCATTTGTTCCTCGCGGCAATTCCGGGGAGCGACCAGACCACAATCATAAAAAGGGAGGCGACCAGCCTGCAAAGGGATATTCCGAGTCACGCATAGGGGTAAGCCCAAAGCTCACCTTGACCCCATGGACATTAGGAGCATCACTGTTGAGCCCGAAACACGGGCGTTTCGCGATTTTGGCCCATGGATCGAAAAGTATTTTGATGTTTTGATGATGCGTGACACGAAGTCCGGTCGAAAATTGTTCGCAACACTACGGCCGCTAAAACCCGCGCATCGTTGTTGAGCGCGGCGGAGATTTTCGGTGTAAAGACAAGATTTCTGTAAACGCAAAAAGGTGCGGCCGGCTCTTGGGGGAGAGCCGGCCGCGCGCGAACCCGGTCTGGGGACGGGGAGGGGTGGGGACGTGACCGGGGTCGCGTATCTCCTATGAAAGCCGCGCGATCAGCGCGAACTGGCGGTGGCGGGCGTCATGTGTGGTTCGCCCAGCGAGACCCACACATTCGGATCCGCCTGTGACTGTCGTTTCACGAAGCGATAGCCGGTGTCGGACCACAGCAGGATGTCGTCGGTCTGGTTGTCGAGGACGTACTCGCCCTTGTCGGTCTTGACGGTGAGAATGGCGTGACCGTCGCCGTTCTTGTCGCGTACCACGGTGATGAGCAAAGCCTCGCGCGGCCAGCCGGCCTGCATCAGCATTTTGCGCTTCTGGAGGACGTAATCCTCGCAATCACCGTACCCGTCGTCGGGGTAATTCCAGCGCTCGACCACGCCCCAATGATCCATGTCGGTCATCGGCTTGATGTTGGTGTTGACCCAGCGATTGACGCGAGCCAAGTCTTTCCACGCCCGGGTCGAGAGCACGACATCGCGCGGCGTCGACGGCTTGGTTTTGCACTCCGGATCGTATTCGATGCAGAACTCGACCCAGCCGATAGGCGCCCGTGTCGCTGCGCCGACCGAGATGAATAGCAGTCGTTCGTCCGCCGTGCTGCCCGTCGGCGACGAGATCACCGCGAGCGCAACGATGCTCGCGGCCGCACAACGTTTTAAGATTGTCTTTGCACCCGAACGCATTGTGACCCCTTCCCGTCTCGTCAGGGTCACGTTTCGCACAAAGCTTTTGCGGTGCGGCTAAGTTGAGTAGTTCAATTTGAAGTAATATTGGATCAAGTGAAAGCAATAATTGCCGCTTGTTTTCGCGAATACTGTATAAAATTGTACATATTCAATTTCGACTAAAATTTTATTCAATTCGTCACGCGCAGCGAGAACAGCCCCGTATTTGCAGCACTTGTGACGCGATTGATTGGCAGGTTTGGGCTATCGGTCGCGCACAGGCACCCGCTAATGCGCATGGGCAGGTGCTTCGAATGGTGAAGCGGCCGTGAGACGATCGTGCCGGCGTTTACTCGCCGGTGATGTTGTCTTCAAGAAAATCGGGGTGCTGCAAGCGTGTGAATTCGACGGCGAAGCCGTCCTCGAGGTAGCGCACGACGCGCCCCTGCACCTTGCCGATGGTGACCAGCGCGCCGAGGGGTGGTCGCTGGTCGGTCGCGATGCCGGCGCCGGACTGCGACATGTCGATAATCCGGCAGGCGACGTTGATACCGTTCGGCATGATCAGCCGGCCGATCGGATTGCGCGGCACCGTACGGCCGTGGCGGCGGTCTTCCGGCGAATCCAGAAGGTGTCGGTTGGCGAGCCAAGTGAGCTGCGCGGCGAGCTTGTCGCGCTTGCGTGCGGTCGCCGAAATCGTCATGGCGAAGCCGTTTTGGAAAGTCCGCGCGATATGGCCTTCGACCCGCCCCAGATGATCCACATAGGCAATCACGCGTTCGCCGGGTGCGCCGCCCACCGGAGCGATCACCGCCATTCCTCCGGGAGACATGTTCACCACTTGGCAGGGAAACTCGCGCCGGTCTGCCAACATGTAGCGTCCAAGCAGATTGACCCGCACGCGCTGATAGCGGCGGCGATCCTCGCTCAGTGCCCGCAAACTCGCTTTTTGTTCAACCAGCGCCATGCGATCACTTGTCCACCACCCCTCGAGGGTTAACCTAGGCGCGCGATGTTAACGGCCCGTTAGCTGCAGTTAACTTGCGTTGGCGCAAAATGCGGGGGAGGCGATTGCAAAGGCTAGGCAGCCTGGATCACGAACGGCCGCCTTCGTGAACAATGAGGCCCCGTCGGCCTCGCGCCGACATAAATCGCGGTATGAAGCGTGAAACTGTGGCCGCTCCGACGTGGCGGCGGCTACCCAGTCCAAGTGCTCCAATCGGCGAGGCGCCGCGCCACACTGGCGGTTTGAGCGGCGCCAACGTACCGATGGCGCGGGCGAGCGCCGGCCGCCGCGAATAGAGCGGCAGCAGCAAGAGCTCGAGTTCGATCAGATCGCCTACGGCGCTGTGGGCCGAGACTCCGGCGACGGTTCCGACCCCCTCATCGACTAGAATTGCGAGCAGGTTAGCGATCGTGCGGCGATCAGCGGCATCCCAAAGCTCGACGAAGGATTCCCCCTTGAGTTCGCGCCCGAACAGCGCACACACACGTGTACCCGCGAGCCGAAACGGACAGCCTGTGGCGGTGTCGCCGGCGGCGAGAATGAAACTATCGCTGAGCACGTGGCGAATTGCGCCCGGCTCAATATCGGACCGCTCTGGTGCTGATCGCTGGCCGCGCCGGTCTTCCCAGTAAGTATACAGTTCGCGACTGGCCGAATGTTTCATGGACGCTTCTCCACTCACGCCGCGGCCGCGCACCTGTCCCTGAATGGGACGCCTGTTAGTGTTCTTCGGCCGTACGGCAGACTTGGAGCAGGGGGCATGCCGCAAGAGGGTTCCGGCATGAGCCAGCGGCGCTAACGCGAAATTAGCGTTAACGAAACGTTGACATTGGCGGCGTTGCCGCGGCCGCATAGGCTGGTGCCACGGTCGTCTCAAACGAGCGCTGCCGGCCCTACTCAGTCACTTTTTTTCAAATAACGGGAGGCGAGGGGATGTGACCGACGCCGAGCCGGTGCCCGATCGAGGACATCGGAAAAACGATCGAGGGCGCGCCCCCAATCGTCGGTGTCGAACGCGGAACCCCCGCGCGCGATGCAAAAGGGAGGGTCTCAAGACCCTCCCTTTTGTTCTTTATCCGTGCACCTGCTATCCGCCTTGCCGTGGCGACGAGCGCGGCCTATGTCCGCAGCAAGCAGGTGGAATCCCGGTGACACGACGCGAGCCGATGTTCAATGTGCCGCCGGTCGTTATCGCGACGGTGGTCGTCCTCGTTCTGGTCCACGCCTTTCGTGTATTCGTCCTGACGGACGCCCAGGACGTTCAGTTCCTTCTGACTTTTGCGTTCATACCGGCTCGTTATGGGACCGATGTCCTTGCGACCAGGTCATTTCCGGGCGGCTTTGCCGCGGATCTCTGGACGTTCTTTACCTACGCGTTTCTTCATGCCGATCTTCTTCATATCGGCCTCAATCTCGCATGGTTGCTTCCCTTCGGAACCGCCCTCGCGCGCCGTTTCGGCGCGTGGCGCTACGTGGTCTTCATGCTGGTCGTTGCGGCGGCCGGCGCCATGGCGCATCTCGTCAGTCACCCTGGCGCAATGGTGCCCATGATTGGCGCTTCGGCAGCAATCTCCGGGGCGATGGCGGCCGCGATGCGATTCGTCTTCCAGCAGGGTGGTCCACTCGGCGTGTGGCGAGAGGGCCGCACTGAAGACGGCAGCGACGCCTACCGCGTCCCCGCCGTACCGTTGAGTACGACGCTCCGTGACCCGCGGTTCTTGGCTTTTGTCGCAGTTTGGATTGGCCTCAATGCGCTGTTCGGTCTCGGCACGGTGTCGATTGGGGGCGAAGACGGACAAGAGATTGCCTGGCAGGCGCACATCGGCGGTTTTTTTGCCGGCCTGTTCTTATTTACGGCGTTCGACCCGGTCGTGCCCGAGCGCGCACTCGATACGGAGCCCAGCGGCTGAAAAGTGTGCACATCTCCCGGTTGCACCACGCCAAGGCCGCATTCCCATGAGACTTTAAATCAGGAGTCGGCGCTGGTTTATGGGCGATCCACGCATGGCTCGATGCCGCGCCAATGACGTCTGCGCAGGCCCGCCGAGGGAACTCGGTGCCGACCCCGAAACTTGAAGATATGACGCTTCCATCGGCGCCGACCCGCTTCCGCGGCCGGCAGCCGATGATCGAGGGAGGTTACGATGACTGTCAGCATGATCCTCGCTGGCAAGGGCCGCGAGGTCGTCACTATCGAACCGAACGCCACGCTCGGCGATGCCGTGGGGCTTCTCGCCGAGAAGCGAATCGGCGCAATCGTGATTCTCGGTGCAGACCGTCGTGTTGTCGGGATCTTGTCCGAACGCGACATCGTCCGCGCACTCGCCGACCGTGGCGCGACCGTGCTCCATGAGCCGGTGAGCCAATCGATGACGCGCAAGGTCTCGACCTGCAACGAGAGCGAGACTGTGGTCCAGATCATGGAGCGCATGACCGCCGGAAAATTCCGCCATGTCCCGGTCGTCGATCAGGGCCAGCTCGTCGGAATTATTTCAATCGGCGACGTCGTCAAGCATCGGCTGCATGAGATGGAAAGCGAATTGGCGGCGATGCGAGACTATATTTTGACGGCGTAGTATCCGCTGGTCGGACGTTGGCAACCGCCGTTGTGACGGCTACCGGTTGGGGAGCAACGTCTTACGCATTTCCCGGCGGCCGCCGATTGGTTATGGTGGCCTGGATGGTGTGAGATCGTCCGGGAGGTTGTGGTGCGGCCCTTGCTGATTCTCTTCGCTGCGCTGACGGTCGCCGCAGCGTGCACTGATGCGGCGGCTGACGGAAGAATTCGTCTGGCGCAATCCTCGACAACCACGAACTGCATGATGTTGTGCAATTCACAGGCGTCGACCTGTCAGGCGGCCTGTGTTGTGCCCGGCACTGCGCCGATCGGCGCCGCAACTACGACCAGCAATGCGAATTCCAGCGCATCGTGTCTGATCGGCTGCTCCAGCCAGCAGTTGCAGTGCCAGACAACCTGCGCCCGGGCATCGCCGTCCCGGTAATGCTTCGAAAATTCTGCTCGTCAGCTCAGATCGGCGATCGACTCGCTGATTGAATCCAGGGCCTTTTCGGTCGCGGCCTGACCCACTTCGATCGCTTCCGCGGCGCGATGAAAGTCAAGAAAGCCGACGTGGCCGATGCGCGGCGTGATGTGGACGTCCGGCGGATCGCCGGCGAGCCGCATTCGCGTCAAACGATCCTGCATGATGTTGAAGGACTCGATCATCACGGTCGAGAAGCCCGGTCGCGTTTTTGAAGCAATGATTTGGCGCTTGAGCGCCCGCTCCGCGCCGAACACGCCGCGCAGGCCAAGGAAGCCGTTGCGACCTTTTGCAGTTGAGGGCAGATGTTCGCCATCACCGGGATCGGCGCCGTGACTTGCGATCGTGGCGCCGCGGCCAAAGCGGTCGGCATCAAGATTGACGGCAATGACGACGCGAGCGCCGAGCGCGCGAGCGGCCGACACCGGTACCGGATTCACGAGTGCTCCATCAACCAGCCAGCGACCGCCGAGATGGACCGGCGGAAAGATGCCCGGCAGCGCATAGGACGCGCGCAGCGCCAGCGACAAGGAGCCGCGCGTCAGCCACACTTCGTGTCCGGTCCCGATCTCGGTCGCGATGGCGGCAAATCGGACTGGAAGATCTTCGATCGACGTGGTGCCGAGCAACTCCTCGAGCCTGTTCGCAAGGCGCCCTCCATTGATGAGCCCGGAGCCGCCCAGCCTGACGTCGAGATAACTAAGGACCCGCCGCAACGTCAGCGATCGCGCCCAGGATTCAAGCGTATCTAATCGGTTCGTGGCATAGCAGCCGCCGACCAGGGCGCCCATGGACGTACCGACGATGACGCTCGGAGTAATTCCGCGCGCCTGAAGCGCTCGAACGACGCCGATGTGAGCAAAGCCGCGCGCCGCCCCGCTGCCAAGGACGAGGCCGATCGAGGGCTGGCCGCTTTTGATGCCAACGGCTTTTCCGTCGGCGGCCGGTGCGCCGACTTCGAATGTTGTCACTGGATCTTCGCCTTTTGCGCGTCGAAGGATGGCTTGCAGCACAGTTACGGCTTCCTTGCGGCCGCGCATGATCCAGCGCGGACGCTGCGGCAACAAGGTGGATGCGAGAATATGGTGAAAACGTCAGTAGGACAGCCAATGGCGTAAGCCGCCCCGGTGGCATGAAATTGCCGCGATTGGGATCGAGAAAAGCCGTCGTGTGAGGGGTCATGTCAGGGGTCGGTTTAAGGCTGTTCCGGCATTGGGCGGTCGCGGCGGCTGCGTTCATCCTTTTTGTCGCAGCGCCGGTCCAATCATTTGCCCAGATGCGCAATTTGATGGCGCCACAAGCGACGGCGCCCGCACCGCTTACCCCTGGGACAGGATCGCCGGGGGCGACCATTGTTTCACCTGCGCCGTTCGCACCGGCGCCTTTATTACCGCCGACCGCGCAAGCCACCACGCCAGTTGTCCCTGCCGGGCACGTGGCATTGTCCGTCGCCGCCCGCTACGGCCGCGACGCGGCGCAGATCAGCGGCGGCGTGATCTGGCGGGTCTATGCCAGCAAGCCGGATACGACAGGAGTGTTCCGGCTGATCAAAGAGGACAAAGCTGCGTCGCCCACGTTTGTGCTGCCGCCTGGTAACTACGTTGTGGATGCGAGCTTCGGCTTGGCAAGTATGGCGAAGGCGGTCCAGTTGCGCTCCGAGACGGTTCGCGAGGTTTTCGACATTCCCGCCGGCGGCATGCGGCTTGAAGGCAAAGTCGGCGACGTGCGCATCCCCACCGGACAAATTTCGTTCGACATCTATCCGGGCAGCCAGTTCGATACCTCCGATCGACGCCCGATTGCGCAAAACGTCATGACGGGCGACGTCGTGCTGCTCCCTGAAGGCACCTATTACATCGTGTCGAACTACGGCGACGGCAATTCGGTGGTACGCTCTGACGTCCGCGTTCAGGCGGGCAAGCTCACCGACATTATCGTTACCCATCGTGCGGCGGTGCTGACGTTGAAACTCGTAAACGAGGCAGGCGGCGAGGCGCTGGCCAATACGCAATGGACGGTGCTGACGCCCGGCGGCGACGTGATCAAGGAATTGATCGGCGCGTTCCCGCGCGTGGTTCTTGCAGAGGGCGACTATCACGTCATTGCGCGCAACGAAGGCAAGTCCTACCAGCGCGATTTCAAGGTCATCACCGGCGTCGACGGCGAAGTCGAGGTCCTGGCGCACAATTAGAGCGCAATCGCTTCGGTTGAATCTATTTCGCGCTCTACATCATTGGTGGGGCATCATCTCATCGGAAAACCGCGCCCGTTTTCCTGGAACATGCTCCAACCGCTCGCCCAATGCCTTACGCCGCTTTCTTCACGCGCGCCACGTCGGGCGGTACGGCTTCCTGCGTCAGTGCGGCGAGCGCAGCGTCAAGCGGCATGACCTGCTGACCGTCCTTGCCAAGCCGCCGGATCGAGACTGTTCGCTCGGCGGCTTCCTTCTTGCCGACGACGAGCAGGACCGGGACTTTCGCCAAGGAGTGCTCGCGGACCTTGTAGTTGATTTTCTCGTTGCGTAAATCACCCGCAACCCGCAACCCCGCCCGTTGCGCGGCCAAGATAGCCTCGCGCGCGTAATCGTCCGCGTCCGACGTGATGGTGGCGATCACCGCCTGCAGCGGCGACAGCCACAGCGGCAGATGACCGGCGTAGTGCTCGATCATGATCCCCGTAAAACGCTCGAGTGAGCCGAACATCGCCCGGTGCAGCATCACCGGCGTGACCTTGTTCGAATGCTCGTCGATGTAAAACGCGCCAAGCCTTCCAGGCATGTTGAGATCGACTTGTACGGTACCACACTGCCAATCGCGCCCGATGGCGTCGCGCAACACGTATTCGAGTTTTGGACCGTAAAAGGCGCCTTCACCTTTGTTGAGCGTCCATGGCCGGCCCGATGCTTTGAGCGCCTGCATCAATGCGGCCTCGGATTTGTCCCATGCCGCATCGTCGCCGATGCGCTTATCGGGCCGATCGGAGAATTTGATGCGGACGTCGTCGAAGCCGAAATCCTGATAGATCGACAGGATCAGATCGTTGACCTTGAGCACCTCCTCCGCGATCTGGTCTTCGGTGATGAATATGTGTGCGTCGTCCTGGGTGAACGCGCGCACGCGCATCAGCCCGTGCAATGCGCCAGACGGCTCAAAGCGGTGCACCTTGCCGAATTCGGCGATCTTGAAGGGCAGATCACGATAGGATTTCAGACCGTTTTTGAAAATCTGGATGTGCCCGGGGCAGTTCATCGGCTTAACCACGTAGGTGCGCTCGTCCTCCTCGCGCGGCTCGACGAGAAACATCCCCTCGCGGAAAGTCGCCATATGGCCAGACGCTACCCACAGCGACGAATTGATAAGCTGGGGGGCATTGACCTCGGCATATCCGGCCTCCATCTGACGGCGCCGGATATAATTTTCCAGTGTCTGGAATAGGGTCCATCCCTTCGGGTGCCAGAACACCGAGCCGGGCGCTTCCTCCTGGAAATGAAAAAGATCCATTTCGCGACCGAGCTTGCGGTGATCGCGCTTTTCGGCCTCTTCGATCTGTTTGAGGTAGGCGTCCAGCTCCTCCTGCTTGGCGAAGGCGGTGCCGTAGATGCGTGACAGCATTTCACGGTTTGAATCGCCGCGCCAATACGCGCCCGCCACCTTCATGAGCTTGAACGCATTGCCCACTTTGCCGGTTGAGGTCATATGTGGGCCGCGGCACAGATCGAACCAATCGCCCTGTTTGTAGATATTGATCTGCTGATCGTCCGGTATGGCGTCGACCAGCTCGATCTTGAACAATTCGCCCTTGTCGCGAAAGACCTTCTTCGCCTGATCTCGCGACCACACTTCCTTGGTGAAAGGCCTGTCGCGCGCGATGATCTCGCGCATTTTCTTTTCGATCGCGTCGAAGTCTTCCGGCGTGAACGGCTGGTTGCGGAAAAAATCGTAATAGAAGCCGTTTTCGATGACGGGGCCGATGGTCACCTGCGTGCCGGGCCAAAGAGTCTGCACCGCTTCGGCGAGCACGTGTGCGGCGTCGTGGCGGATGAGCTCGAGCGCGCGGGGATCGTCGCGGGTCAAAAATTCAATTTTTGCGTCGTGCGCGATTGGATCGCCGAGATCGGCGAGCTTGCCGTCGAGAGCCATTGCGACTGTGCGCTTGGCGAGAGACGGCGAAATGCCCTTGGCGATATCGAGGCCTGTTATGCTTTGCGGATAGTCCCGGCGGGCGCCGTCGGGAAAGGTCAATGCGATTGTTTTATTTCTTTGCTGTTCGCCAGCTGAGATACCGCTAAATTGAGCCGAGCTATCCTCGGACATGGTCTGCTCCTGGTTGCTCACTCGCTGCCTACGAATGCAGGTAAGCGCTCGGAACCGATATAGCAGTTGAATGCTGTAACGCAACCTGGGATCGCGGCTCTTCGAGGTGCGTGCAAGGTGCGTTCGGTGGACAGAGAATGCGGCCCAGGCGTCGATGTGGCGAAGAGCGCCACAATTTGACGGTGCAACCGAATGTTTTTCCCGTGTGATGCGCAAATTACCGCGACTGCGCCCCGGAATCATCAAACCGAGATCATATCGTCGCCCCATTGATTGTTGAGCGTTAAGGAAGTCCGCACGTGTTCGCGTACCATAATCAAACGCGTGTTGCTCAAGTGCGGCAGTCGGGGTGTTTCGTTCGCTGCAGGCCTGCCAGTGTGTGTGGCGTAGGGTCAGCCTGCAGCATGGGGACAGAGGATGGGGGCCTGTTTGCAGCGGCCAGTTTGGCTGCGACGGTTGTTGTGCGTCTTGAGCGTCGCAATGATGGTGTCGGCTAGTTTAGCCTCACCCCTTCATGCGCAAAAACGTCGGTACATTGAGGGTAACGAGCCGGTTCCGGACAAGCCGAATTTAGGCTCCATCGGGGCCCAGATCAACGCCAACACGATTGCCATCGTGTCGGGCAATATCAACGCGGCTTGGCTCACGATCGCTTACGACTTGTCTGCTGTTCTCGACGACGGAAACAATTTCCGCGTCTTGCCGGTCGTCGGCAAAGGCGGCGCACAGAACGTCCGTGACGTTCGCTACCTAAAGGGTGTCGATCTCGGCATTACGGTTACGAGCGTGCTCGGCAAATTTCGCCGAACCGGCGAACTCGGAAATATCGACGACAAGATCGTCTATATCACCAAGCTCTTCAACGACGAGATGCACGTCCTGGTGCGTGCCGATTCCGGCATCACCTCGCTGCAGCAGCTCGACGGCAAGAAAGTCAATTTCAGCGACATGGGCAGCGCGACAGAAGTGTCCGCTGGCGACGTTTTCGATCGGCTCGGCATCAAGCCCGTCGAAGTGAATATGGGGCAGGCCGACGCTTACGAAAAAATGAAAAACGGCGAAATCGCAGCAACGGTTCAGTTCGGCGGAATGCCGGCCCCGGCGATTGCAAAGTTGCGCGCCAGCGATGGTTTTCGCCTGCTGCCTGTTCCCTACGACAAACGGCTGCAGCAGGACTACTTGCCTGCGAACTTTACCAGCGAGAACTATCCGGGACTGATCGGCAAAGATCAGAGCATCGACACGATCGCCTACGGCGCCGTGATGATCGCCTACAACTGGCCGAAGGATTCCGATCGTTACCGAAGAATCGCACAATTCGTCGATCGCTTCTTTTCGCACTTTGCCGAATTTCGAAAGCCGCCCCGTCATCCGACCTGGCGCGAAGTGAACCTGGCGGCGGATCTGCCCGGCTGGAAGCGCTTTCCCGAGGCTCAGGCTTGGCTCGACAGCCATCGCGCCGCAGCGCCTTCAGCTTCCGAGCAACAAGACTTCGACCACTTCTTGGCACAGCGAGCCGGCGCTTCGGCGACAGTCACGATGCCGGAACAGCGCGAACAGCTGTTCCGCGAATTTCTGAAGTGGAATCAGGAACGCCAGCGGGGGCAGAACGCGGGACAACATACCGGAGGATAGCAGCAAGAAGTGCATGTTGATGGAGCGACCGCGAGGCCGAGGAGACAAGTATGAGTACTCCAATTTCGCGCGACAACAAATTGCAAGGGCTTGAGCTTTATGCGCCGCGGCGGGCGCGCGTGCGGGCGGTGCCAGAAGATGAAATATCGCTGTCGCCGCCGGAACTACCGGACGCTGGACAAATCCAAGCGGCGGAAACCGATGATCGGCCTTGCGATGATGGCGATGACATGGTGGACGACTTGCCGGTGATTGATGAGGCGGATCAACAAACACTCGAGGAAACCGCCCTGGAGGCCTTCGAACAGGCCATCCACGAGGCGGTTGACGTCGAGCCGCCGCTTCGCAACTCCGCGCCTGTTGCTCCCGCCGCGCCCATTCGTGACAGGCCCTCAAGATTACCACCAGCTGAGAACATCGATTGGCCGCCCCCGGCAGATTTGCCGTCGCGTGTCCGCGGTGCTTCGCGATTCCCTCAGCGTCGTTTGCGCCTCGATCCGGACATCGTGCCAGAACCGCCGATGCGGGGGGATTCCCGCGGCGCATTTGCCTTGCTGTTCAGATTCGTACTCGTGGTCGGTGCCGCCGCGGCGGTGGCGTACGGGTACACCGTGATCTCATCGATGCAGGCCGACAGCGGTTGGCCTAAGCGCGCAACCGAAGCCCTCGCCGCGATTGCACCAGTGTTCCACGAGGCGGTGAGTTCGCCGCAAATGCCGCAAATAACGTCGCACTTGCTGGCGGAAAACCAGCGGGCTTTTGTCAACGAGCCTCTTCCGCTCAGCGTTTCCGTTGATCCATCGACTGGTCGTGAGTTTCTTGTGCTCGCAGGATTGGCCGCGGGCACACGGGTATCGGCGGGCACGCCCGTCGGCGACTTGGTGTGGCGAGTATCGTCGCACGACCTAGCCGGATTGTTCCTTTACGCGCCCAAGGATTTTGTCGGCGTCATGGATACCGCGATCGATCTGCTCTCGTCCAACCAAAGGCTTCTGGACCGACGCCAAGTGCGCCTGGAATGGCTTGCCAGAAAGCCCGTTTTGCCCGCGGTCGTCGATCGCGCTGATACGGCCGCTCCGAAGGCGCCGTCCATCCAGCCGATCGATCCCGAACAAGCCGCCATTTTGATGAAGCGCGGGCAAGACGCTCTGAAGACCGGCGATATTGCGGCGGCCCGGCTCGCGTTCGGCCGCGTGGCTGACGCCGGCAACGCAGACGCGGCGCTGGCGCTCGCGGTCACCTACGATCCCGGCTACCTTGCCAGACAAAATGTTGTCGGCGTCGTCGGCGACGAGGCTAAAGCGCGCGTTTGGTATCAACGTGCGACGGAACTGGGATCGACAGAAGCTAAAAACATACTGGCACGGATGGCAACGAAATGACTTGCGCACACAAATTCTACCAGACGAGACCAGCATGTCTATGACCGAAAAAGAGGAGCAGCTGCGGGACGATCCACTTGAAGTGGTCGAGCGCATCGCGGCCGAAAACAATTGGCCGTTCGAGTGCAGGCTCGAAGATGAGATCGCGCTTGTCGTCACGGGAAGCTGCACCAATTACCGTATCGCATTCACTTGGGTGAACGACATCGAGGTGCTGCATCTCGCGTGCGCGTTCGAGATGAAAGTTCCAGAGCGCCGGTTGTCCGAAGTGCAGCAACTTATCGCCAGCATCAACGAGCAATTGTGGATCGGACATTTCGGTGTTTGGCTCGAGGACGGCATGGTGATGTTCCGCCATGCGCTGCTTCTGGTCGACGGCATAGCAGCGTCCGGCCGGCAATGTAAGGCGGCGCTTGGCACCGCGCTCGATTCCTGCGAGCGCTATTATCCGGCGTTTCAGTTCGTGGTCTGGGCGAATAAATCCGCTCGCGAGGCGATGGATGCAGTGACGTTTGAGACATCTGGAAAGGCCTGACCTAAAGGAATGATTGGCACACACAATCACTGGAATGCGATTTGAGGCGTTGGGCCGGCTGCCCAACGGAGCGGTTGACGGGCCCGAAAACGTCTGACGATTTCAAAAAAAGATCGGTCGCCCGACCGGTCGGTTAGCCCACACTTCCGTCTACAACAATTGTTGGATCAACCAGGAACGGATGAAGGAGACATCATGCGGATTTTTCGATGCGCGGTTCTTTTCGCCACTTCGGCCCTCGCTTTGTATAGTGGGCCGTCCTTCGCGGAGACTCTCGAACAGTTTTACACAGGCAAGACCATCGATCTCGTGATCGGCTATCCGCCAGCGGGCAGCAACGATGTGTATGCGCGGACGCTTGGCCGCTACCTCGGCAAGTACATTCCCGGTCACCCATCGATTGTTCCCAAGAATATGCCGGGGGGCGGCAGTTTTCTGGCGCTTGCTTATCTCTATAACGTCGCGCCCAAGGATGGTACGCAGATCGGGATTGGCGCGCCGACGGCGCCGCTTGACGAAAAACTCGGCTCGCAAGGCGTGCGCTTCAAGACAGCTCAGTTCAACTGGATTGGCCGCATCGATTTGCTGACCAACATCGTCTTCATGTGGCACACTTCGCCGGTCAAGACATTCGCCGACGCGCAGCGCATGGAATTCGAAGCTCGCGGCGACTGGCGCCGGCTCGACGGTGTCCATCTATCCAACGGTCACCAACAACGTTCTGGGGACGAAATTCAAGCTGATCATGGGCTACAAGGGCTCGAACGAGGCCCAGCTTGCCGTTGAGCGCGGCGAAGCCGAGGGACACTCGACAGCGTGGACGGCGGTGAAGGTCGCGCATCCGGATTGGGTTGCCGATCACAAGATCAACATCATCGTCCAATACGCGCTCAAGCCACACCCCGAGCTTCCGGACGTTCCGGTGGTCGTCGATCTCGCGCGCAACGATCAGGAGCGCGCCGTCCTGCGTGCGGTGATGAACGCGACCGAAGTGGGCACTTCGTTTATGACGACGCCCGGTGTGCCGCCGGATCGCGTCGCCGCTTTGCGGCAAGCGTTTAACCAGACGATGAAGGATCCGGATTTTCTCGCTGAGACCGAGCGTCTTAAGCTTACGGTTAATCCGATCGACGGTGTCCAATTGCAAAATCTCGTTGCCGAGGTCAGCAATCTTCCGCCGGACCTGGTCGACAAAGTTCGCGCCATTTATGTCGAGAAGGGAAATTGAGGGCCGCATTAGTGGAACGGGAAAACGACCGCATCGAACTGGCGGGGGCGCGGGCGCGAGGGGCGCCCGCCGCTCGCGTCCAGGTGGGCCATAACTTCGATCGGAGCATCAAGCGGATTTTAGTCAGCGTGACAGATTGCGGCAGGCTCGCCCCGGAATCATCAAACCGAGATCATATCGTTGCCCCATTGCCTGATGATCTTTAGCGCGTCCGCTTGGGGCTGCGCATCGCAAATTAAACGGGCGCAGTCTCAGGCGCGGGCAGGGGTGTCTGACTCTGCGGGTCTGTCACGTGTGGTTGGGTTAAGGTGCAGGCCTGCTCTGGGACAAATTGGTGAAGGGGGGCTTGCGGTGGCCGCACGGGCCATTTCAGGTGCTTTGCGTAGTGGTCGTCGTTCTGCTGACCGCAGCCTTTTCGCTACAATCAGTTTTCGGGGGCGTCCTGAGGGGTGGACGACGGGGTTTCTGTGTTTCGGCGGCCTGGGCGAGCGTTCAATCGCGCTTCGCGATTTCTTCTGCCCTGCTTTAACGATGCGTACGATTTCGGCGGTGCGCGGATCGTCAGGAAGGGCGACGGCGAGAATTTGCGCCATTTGAATTTCCGACATGTGGGTCCAGGCACTCCGCGTCGGCCTCCGTTGGATTTTGATAGCGGCAACACCAGGAAAGTCGACGACTTAATCGTCGACATCATCAGGCTCGAGATGCGTCCGGTCGAGAGGAGATGCGTGCGGTAGAAATGAACTGACGGCAGTTTGTTTTTGTCGGAGCTTGAAAGCACGGGGGGGCGGTCATGAGTTCTCCGATCCATCACGCTGAAGATTTCGATGCCGCTTCGATTGTTCCGCCGCGGGTGCGGGATGAGGCGCGTATCGCCGCTGAGAGGGGGGCGGCGCAGCCGATCGCAAGGCCGTCAAAGGGCCGCTCCTTTTGGGCAGAAAATCGTGTGTTCAGCGGCGACTGCGCCATGGGCGAGTTGCAGCGCCGCCTCACGCTTGACCCACACTTCGTTCCAGACCCGCCGCGGTCGCTCGACGGCCAACGCGCCCGCGGAAAGATTGCGTTGCGGATGGGCGGTGTTGCGGCCGCTGCGGCGCTCGTCGCATGGGTCGTGATGTCGATCCCGGGCGCCTCGAAACTGCTGTGGAGCGAAAACGTAACGTCTGGCATGCCGGCGTTGCAGGCCGCGCTCGATCGTATCGCACAGGATCCCACACGAGCCTTGACGGTGGCGCGCTTGGCGCCGCGTGAAAAGGCCGCTGTGACCGATGAGCAGTTACAAGCGCTGACCGTTCAACCGCACCTCGGAACAAGGCCGACCGAGCCTGTGGGCGCTGCAGCGGAGAGCCGCCCGGCGGCGACTTCGCCGGCGCCGGCCGAGGACCACTTGCAGCTCGACGAAGCGGAGATCGCAACGCTGGTCAAGCGTGGCGAGGATTCACTTGCAAACGGGGATATCGCCTCTGCGCGGTTGCTGCTTCGGCGCGCTGCCGAGGCCGGAAGCGCCAAAGCTGCGCTGGCTCTCGGCGCGACCTTCGACCCGCACGCTCTTCGCCGGCTCGGCACTGTCGGGGCCGAGCCTGATCCGGAGCTCGCCCGCAAATGGTATCGGAAGGCCCGTGAACTCGGCTCGGACACTGCCTCGGAGCGGCTCGCGAAACTCGATCAAGCGGCTCCGTAAAACCGCGCCCCAGCGGCTCGCAGCCTGATGGCCTTACGCGCTCGATGCGGAACGCGGCGCATTGGTGCCGCGCCACCGCGCGTATCGCCAGGGCAGATACCATCGTGCGTTAGGCGGGAGCGCGTCCGGCACAAAATCGAGTCCTGATGTGCCCCAGGGATGGCAGCGCAACAGACGCGCCAAGGTCATCCAGCAGCCAGCCCAAAGACCGAAGCGGTCAAGCGCCTCATCGGCATATTCCGAACACGTGGGCAGGTGTCGGCAGTCGAAGCCGACGAGCGGCGAAAGCGTATAACGATAAGCCTTCACCAGCCCCCGGCCGGCGAGGCGAGGGACGCGGCACGAGGTGTCGAAAAGATGGTCGAGGTCCATGACCTTCGAGCTCGATGGCGCCAGAGCTACGATCTATTCCGCCGCGGCTTTGGCGCCGCGTTTGGCCTCGATCTGGCCGATGGCGTCGACGACGGCATCAAATGTCAGCAAGGTTGAGGCGTGACGCGCTTTGTAGTCACGCACCGGCTCGAGCACGGCGATGTCGGCCCATTTGCCGTCCGCCGGCGGTGCGCCGTTTTCCTTGAGCATCTTGCGCACGGTTTCCCGTAAGGCGCGAAGCTCGCCAGCCTTCGAGCCAACGATGTGGCTGGCCATGATCGAGGACGACGCTTGCCCGAGGGCGCACGCCTTTACCTCGTGGGCGAAATCAGTGACCGTATCGCCGTCCATCTTGAGATCGATGGTAACCGTCGAGCCGCACAACCGCGAATGCGCTGTCGCCGTTGCATCCGGGTCGGCGAGCCGCCCGATGCGAGGGATCGTGCCTGCAAGCTCGATAATTCTACGATTGTAGACTTCGTTCAGCATCGCGAAATCGTCGGTTGTTGCCGTTTCGACCGAGTTTATTGTGTATACCCGTCAATCGATTATATAGGCACGGGCGGGCCGGGGCGAGAGTCCCGGCTTTGCCGTCGAGCCATGCGTGATGTGAATGTGACGACCGGCGCCGCGGCGGTGCAAAAGCCGTGTCGGCGAGCGCGGTGGTACTCGCTGATAATCCCGGCATTGAGACCGGGCGATTGGAGTGATGATGGACGCCGCCATCAAACAGTTTTCACGCGGGATCCTTTCGGATCACGTGCGGAGTGCGCCGGCGCCGGTCGAAAGCCGGCCGTCGCGCGAGGAAGCGGAGGCCGCTGTGCGCGCTCTCATCGCCTATATCGGCGATAATCCAGCGCGCGAAGGGCTCTTAGCCACGCCAAAGCGTGTCATCGCCGCGCTCGACGAACTTTATCGGGGCTATCACGAAATTCCCGCCGACGCGCTCGATCGTACCTTCGGCGAAACCGGGCCCTATGACGATTTCGTCCTCATCCGCGACATCGCATTCACGTCGCATTGCGAGCACCACATGATGCCGATTACCGGCAAGGCGCATGTGGCGTACCGGCCGGTGGAGCGCGTCGTCGGACTGTCCAAGATTGCGCGCCTCGTCGACGTCTATGCGCGCCGCCTGCAGACCCAAGAGCGCCTCACGACGCAAGTGGCGGCCGCAATCGAGGAGGTCCTCAAGCCGCGCGGCGTTGCCGTGCTGATCGAGGCCGAGCATACCTGCATTGCGGTTCGCGGCGTCGGCAAGCCGGGCGTATCGACGATAACGACGCGTTTCTTGGGAACGTTCCGCGACAGCACCGAAGACCAGGTTCGGTTCGTTACGCTGGTGCGTGGCGCCGCACCTGTTGAGCGCTGACCGCCCAGTCATTGGCGGCGCTGTTGCATTCTGACGCTCTTGATCAAGCGCGCGTAAGCACCAGGATGCGAACGAGCATATAGCATGCGACGGCTACGATCAGGACTGCGAAAACGGTGTTAAGACGGCCGCGACCGCTTGCCAGGGCTTTGGCCGAGGCGGCACCGACAAGACCGCCAGCGATGCCTCCGACTAAGAACGATCCTGCAAGAATCCAATCGACGAGATTCGAAACCGCGTAATTGGCCGCCGTGGTCAGGCCAAATGCGGTAACGGCGACGAGGGAAGAGCCGACGGCGAATAGGATCGGCATGCCGGTCGCCACCATGAGACCCGGCACAATCAGGAAACCACCGCCGATGCCGAAGAATCCCGCCAGCGCGCCGGTGCCAAAACCGATGCCGAGCAACCAGGGCAGGTTCGCCCGGTTCAGGCGAACCTGGTGATCGCCTGCGCTCGATCGCTTTCGCAGCATCAGTCCGGCGACCACCAGCATCAGAATGGCGAAGGCGACGAGGAGTTTCTGCCCATCGACCATCTTGCCGGCCGTTGAGCCTGCAAAAGCGCCGGTAATTCCAGCCGCCGCGAAGACCAGGGCGCAACCCCATTTCACGTTGCCATCGCGAGCGTGGTTCAGCAGGTTCGCGGCGGCGTTCGCGGCAACTGCGACGGCGCTGGTGCCAATCGCCACATGGGGATTTCCGACACCGACAACGTAAATGAGCAATGGGACGGCAAGAATCGAACCGCCCCCGCCGACAAGGCCAAGCGAAAATCCGACAAGCGAGCCCGAAGCGATTCCGAGAGCCACCTGCGTCAATGAGTCGACCATTCGATGACTCGGCTTTTTTTGCGAACCCGGATGTCTTAAGCGGTAGGCACACTTGGACGAAAAGCAGCGCGATTCCACGGCACGTATATAGCTGAAGGCGAGCCGGCCGCAGACTTCTGCCGCCGTTTGTTCGAGCATTCCAGGAAGGATCGCGTGTCGGCTTTCCAGTACTTTAGGCATTGCTGATTTAGATAAAACTAATATATTCGTCAAGTCCGAAGCAGGAGGGCACGCCATGTCCGGGCAACCGATCATTCGCGCGTTTTTCGACGAGCCGACCAACACCGTGAGCTATCTCGTCGCCGATCCAGCCACCAAACAAGCGGCCATCATCGATCCTGTCCTCGACTACGACCACAATAGCGGAGAGGTCGACACCCGCTCGGTGCGCGCTATCCTCAAGGTTGCCGAGGAGCAGGGCTTCAAGGTCGCGTGGACGCTTGAGACGCACGCCCACGCCGATCATCTTTCGGGGTCGCCCTACGTCAAAGCCAAAACCGGCGCCAGGATCGGGATCGGCGAGCACATAAAGGATGTGCAGCAGATTTTTCGGCCGGTCTTCAACGCCACCGATCTGAAAACCGATGGCAGCGACTTTGATCATCTTTTTCAGGACGGCGAGCAGTTCAGGATCGGCGAGCTTGTCGGGGAAATCATTTACACGCCAGGGCACACGCCGGCGGACGTCACCTACAAGATCGGAAACGCCGCGTTTGTCGGCGACACGCTATTCATGCCCGATTACGGCACGGCGCGCGCCGATTTTCCGGGTGGTGACGCGCATCGGCTTTATCGCTCGATCAAGCGAATTCTTGCCCTTCCGCCGGAGACCCGGCTCTTCATGTGCCATGACTACAAAGCCCCCGGACGAGACGCCTATGCCTGGGAGACGACGGTGCGCGAGGAGCGCGAGAGGAACGTCCACGTGAAGGAGGGCATTACCGAAAGCGAGTTTGTCGCCGCGCGTACCGCTCGTGATGCGACGCTCGCGGCGCCGCGGCTGTTATTACCGTCAATTCAAGTCAATATCCGTGCCGGCCGATTTCCGCCGGCAAGTGCGAATGGCGTCCGCTATCTGACAATTCCGGTGAAGTTTAAAAATGCCGAGGCTATGAGCTGAATTCGCATCCTCGGCTGCGGTCCGCTTTAGGCGAGGCGAAAAGTCGTCGGCTCGACAATGTTTGGACGATATGCGAGACGATCACGATGACCGCGCCATTCTCAGGCGCGGGACCATTGCCATGGTGAGGCTTGCTTGTCCGACGATGCACCATTCGGACCGCCCGGATCATCCTCCGAGCTCGAAGAAGGCTCCGCGCTGACGCCAAAGTTCGACGCCGACGGGCTCGTGACATGCGTTGCCACGGACGCTGTCTCGGGCGACGTCCTGATGGTCGCGCACATGAACGCCGAAGCTTTGGCGAAAACCATCGCGACCGGCGAGGCGTGGTACTTCAGCCGTTCGCGCGGCACACTTTGGAAAAAGGGCGAAACATCCGGTCACACCCAGCGCGTGGTCGAGATGCGCGTCGACTGCGATCAAGATGCGGTGTGGATCAAGGTCGAGCAGGTCGCCGGAGCCTGTCACACCGGGCGGCGCTCCTGCTTCTATCGAGCGGTGCCGCTGCGACAAAAGGCCGGCGCGGCCACGCTCGAATTTCGCGAGGAGAAGGTGTTCGACCCAAAGGCCGTCTACGACACCAATAAATCTTAGCGGCGTCGTCAAAGGCCGCGCTTTGTTACCGGCACTGCCTGCGCGAGTAAGCGTTTTGCACGCGCAAGATGCGGCCGGTCATACATGACGCCGCCGACACCGACCACCCCGGCGCCTTCAGCGGCCGCGAACGCATCAACGACGGCTTGGGCGCGCGCGATCGCGTCGGGAGTCGGCGTGAACACCTCATTGATGATCGGCACCTGCGCGGGGTGGATGGCGAGTTTGCCGACGAACCCGTCACGGCACGCATCCTCGCATTCGCGCCGAAAGCCGTCGCTATCGCGGAAATCGACGTAGACCGTGTCGATCGCCGGAATCTCGGCGGCGGCGGCGCCGGCCAGGCACAGCACCCGGGCAAGCCGATAGGGATCAAGAAAGCGACCCTGCGCGTCGCGATTAGCCCGTGCGCCAAGTTCTGCGGACAAATCCTCGGCGCCCCAGGTCAGCGCAGTCAGGCGCGCGCTAGCGCCGGCAAACGTGCCGGCGACGAACAAGGCGGCCGCGGTCTCGGTGGCAAGCGCAATGATCTTGATATGCCCGTCCGGCAGATCGTTCATGGCCTCGCGTACCGCGAGCTTGGCGTCGGCGTGAAGCACCGACGCGCCACCCTCGGCCTTCGGCAGCATGATGGCGTCCGGTCTGGCCGGCACGATCACGTCGAGATCGGCGTCGGTAAGGCCGGTCTGCAAACCGTTTACGCGAACGAGGATATAAGGTCGCGAACGGGATGGGATAGCCTCCTTGAGAAACGCGGCGGCACTGTCGCGCGCGCGGGCTTTGCCTTCGATCGCAATCGAATCTTCAAGGTCGACGATGACTGCGTCAGCGCCGCTCGTCATTGCCTTATTGAGTTTTTTGGCGCTGTCGGCGGGAACGAAGAGAAGCGAGCGCATCTGGATGAGGCGTTTGGCTGATCACTTCGGCCGCATGCGCATGAACGCCTGGCGGTGGCATTCGGCGACCAGCTTATTGTCCTGATTATAGGCGCGGTGGTGAAACTCCACGATGCCGGCTCCGGGTCGCGATTTCGATTCCCGCTTGCCGATGATTTCGGTGGTGGCGTGCACGGTATCGCCCTCGAACAGAGGGTGGGGAAACTTCACCTCGGTCATGCCGAGATTGGCGATGGTCGTTCCGACAGTGAGGTCGCTCACCGACATGCCGATCATCAGGCCGAGCGTGAACAGCGAGTTCATCAATGGCTGGCCCCATTCGGTCTCCTGCTCACAGAAGTGCCGGTCGATATGGAGCGGCTGCGGGTTGAGTGTCATGTTGGAGAACAGCATGTTGTCCATCTGGGTGACAGTGCGCGAGTAGCGGTGCTCGACGACCTCGCCAGGAACAAAGTCCTCGAAATAGAGCCCGCCGCGCTTGTGCCGGATAGCGGTGTGTTGCGCCATTGTCGTCTCCCGAAGCTTGGAACTGGACGCGAGTGTTAAGGTTCCGTTTACCACAATCGTTAACTATTCCTAACGCCCAAAACGCCGGCTGAGTCCGGCTGGGAGTTTGTCATGCTTGTCGACCCCAGCAATTCCAACACCGGCTCGTCGGTGGCCGGCGCCATTCGTCAAGCATCACAAGCCACCGGCACAAGCTTCAATTATTTGCTGGCGACGGCGAAAGTCGAATCGGGTCTCAATCCGCAGGCCGGAGCATCGACATCATCGGCGCGCGGATTGTTCCAATTTATCGAGCAGACTTGGCTTGCCACCATCAAGCAGGCCGGCTCGGCGCTTGGCTATGGCCGCTACGCAGATGCCATAACGAAGACCGCATCGGGACAGTACGAGGTCCAGGACCCGGCGATGCGAAACGAAATTCTCAAGCTGCGCAACGACCCGACCGCGAACGCAGTCATGGCTGGCGCTTTTACTCAGGCCAATGCGGCGATTCTGACGGATAAGCTGGGCCGTGCGCCAAGTGAGGGCGAACTTTACATCGCGCATTTCCTCGGCGCCGGCGGCGCGGCCAGGTTGATCAGGCTTGCGGCCACCGATCCGAATGCTAAGGCCGTCGACTTCTTCCCCAGTGCTGCGCAGGCGAACTCGCCGATTTTCTACGACAGGACGACGGGAAGGCCGCGCAGTCTCGCTCAAGTGCGGGACGTTCTCACCGCCCGTTATGACGTTGCGCGTTCGAGGTCGAGCGACCCGTCAGCCACAGCATCGGCAGTACCGATCCCGGCAGCAGCGACGACGACGGCAAGCGCCACAGTGCCGGACACGGCCGGTTTGACCAACGTTTTTGCCGCGGCTGTACCGACCCCCGTGGCTCACGACAACCAGGTCTTTCACGGCCTTTTTCAGGACACCGATCGGACCGCGCCGCTGGCGGCCGTCGTCAGTCAGCTCTGGGGCGTGCCGGACAGCAACTCCGCGCATCAAGGTGGAGCAAGCATGTTCGATCTCTTCAAGGACCCCGTTCAGCGATCGTGAGCGCACGGTATCAGCCGCAGCCCACGGGCGATCCTCGTTAAGATATCGGCAATCTTTGCAAAGATTTATGGTGAACGGTTTGTTAAGGCCGTTCCGCTACGATTGTGTCACGCTCTAATTGGGTGTTGCGTGATCGAACCATGATCGTCCGCCATTTCCTCCAGTGGGTACGTACTGCTCCGGCCGGCGAACGCGCCGAAGCAACCAGTGCGTTGGCGCGAGCCTATCTCTACTCCGATCTTTCGCGCGATGATCTCGCCGCCGCCGAAGGCGCGATGCTGATGTTGCTTGACGACCCTTCGCCGCTGGTGCGCCGGGCGCTCGCCGACGCGCTCGCCGCGAGCCCGAGTGCGCCGCCTTCGATCGTGTTCGCACTTGCGGGCGACCAGCCGCAGATCGCGGCGGCGGTGCTCGCGCTTTCACCGCTTTTCGTCGATGCCGACCTCGTTGATGCCGTGGCGACCGGCGCGCCCGCCGTACAAGCCGCGATCGCCATCCGGGCCGCTTTGCCGCGCTCAGTCGCTGCGGCCATTGCGGAGGTGGCGACGGCCGAATCGTGCCTGCTCCTGCTGGAAAATCGCGACGCGGAGATCGCACTATTCTCGATCGACCGCATCGTCGAACGCTTTGGTCACCTCGCCGCGATACGCGAAACGTTGCTCGCTCGTGATGACCTGACGGTCGCAACCCGCCAGACACTCGTCATCAAGTTGTCGGAGACGCTCACCGGTTTCGTCGTCGACCGGGAATGGCTTGACGCCGATCACGCCCAGCGAATTGCGCGCGAAGCCTGCGAAAAGGCGACCGTGACGATTGCGGCCGAAACGCCGGGAAGCGAGATTCGCCCGCTGATCCGTCACTTGCGGGTTAGCGGACAGCTCACCGCCGGACTGATTTTGCGCGCGCTTTTGTCCGGCAATGTTGCGCTTTTCGAAGAAGCTTTGGCTGAACTCAGCGAATTGCCGATCAATCGTGTCTCAAGCCTCCTATACGATCGGGGCAGCGCCGGGTTGCGAGCGATGTTCGACAAGGCGGGGCTGCCGGCCTCGACCTATCCGGCCTTCAAGGAGGCGATTGAAGCGATGCGGGAGGGCGGGTTCATTGGCGAACCAGGCGGCGCCGCGCGGCTCAAGCGGCGCATGATCGAGCGCGTTCTCACACGATGCGAAAGTGATGAAATCGACGAGCTTGCACCGCTGCTCACGCTATTGCGCCGGTTCGCAACGGAGGCTGCACGCGAAGAAGCGAGGTTGTTCTGCGACGAACTCGTTGCGGAACAGGGGTTCGTTGTTGAAGAGCGGTTCGACGTCGAGGCGCAATACGACGCCGAAGCGCAACTCGTCGGTGAAGAGCAATACGACAGCGAAACTCAGTACGATTTTCGAGAGCAATATGTTGAAGAGCTTTACGACGCCGAGGAACCCTATGAAGCCGGAGATCCGTACCAGGCCGAGGACTTCTATGAGGAGGAGCGCCCGATCGCGGCATAGCGCGGCTTCCGGGATCAGCGAGATGGCCGCCGCAATCTGCGTGCATGACGCAGTCGACTGCTGTCAGATTTACGGCGCCAAAATACGTTCGAGATAATCCGGACGAAAACTGTTCTCTTTCGTCAGGAACTCGTCGGTGACCTCGCGCAACCGCTGCGTCAGCGCGCCCGCGATCTCCTGCAGATCCGAGCGGCTATATTCGCGGACGATGGCGCGCATGGCATCGACGTGCTGATCGACGAGCGAAATTGGAATGCGTGTCATCGTCGGTGTATGTTCGACAAGCCGGCACAGACTGTTTGCGACGCCAACGACGGCGGGGTAGCCGAACGTATCGGCCTCGCCTTTGATGTCATGTGCGGCGCGAAATAGATCGTCGTATGTTTTTTCGTCGAAGCCAACGCGTTTGACTTCCTGACGCGCCAGTTCGAGGCGTTCGCACTCGGCCAGCATCCAGTCGGCGAATTCGTTCGATAGCTGCTCCAGCGCCGTTTCGGCGCGCGTGATCACGGCATCATGGCTTTCCGTGGCGTTCTTGATGGCCTTGCGCAATTTGTGCGGCGGCCTGATCACTTCGTGATCCGCGTAACTGGCGACCGTTGGCGCATCGTCGTCGAAAGTGGCCATTGCGGGTCCTGCTCCAAGCGGTCAGACGAAGACCTTTGCCTTCTCGATCAATGGGTGTTGTTCGATCACGTCCGAATTGCCGCCCTTGCGCCGCTCCGGTCCGACATAGTTCTGGTTGATGGTGCGGCGCCGGTCGGGCCCAAAATACGTCTTCGTCTTGATGAAGGGACGCGGATTGGCGATGACATTGAAAATTCGTTCGTAGAGCGCCTTGGCGGAAATCGGTTTGACGAGGAATTCGGTGACGCCGGCATCGCGGGCGCCAACCACGCGCGCCTTTTCGGAATGCCCGGTCAGCATGATGATTGGCACATAGGGATTCGGATTGGCGCCGAGCTGGCGGACCATTTGCGTCAATTCAAGGCCGTCGAAGATCGGCATGACCCAGTCGGCGAGGACGATGTCCGGCATGTAATGGGTAAAGGCTTCGAGGCCGGCGGCGCCGTCCTCGGCCTCGTAGACCTCGCGGGTGCCGAAGCCATGCAGCAATGTGCGAACAATGCGCCGCATGTGCGCGTTGTCGTCGATAACAAGAAAGCGCAGGCGATTGAAATCGATTCGGATCATGCAGCCTCCGCGCGGCGGGCGCCGAGACGCCCATCCTCGGGAGGCTGAGAGTAAATATTCGCCGTTAGCGCTCGGTTAAAGGACGGGTCCCCGGGAGCCCGATCGCAGCGACAGCTCCCTGGTTCAGCGTTGCGCGGAAGGGCTCGCCGGCTTGGCCGGCAGCGTTTTCGACAGCCAGCCCTCCATCACGCCGGCGATAGCGTCGCTGTTCTTTTCGAGCATCATCATGTGACCGTTGCCGTGAATGCCGACATCAGCGAGGCGAATGAACGTATTCTTGACTCCGGCCTGTGTCAGGTAGGCGGCGGTACAATGATCGTAAGAGGAGTGGTACGACGCCTCCGAGGAGATGATGAGAATCGGAATATTCTTGAGGTTCGGCAATTGGCGCGCCGGTTGTGCTTGCGCCCAGCAGCGTACCAGCTCGGGCTTGTCTGCCTTGTCCTGCCGCACGAACGAGAGCTTTTCGCCTTCCTTGAGCGGTGGGTCATAGGTCAGCGGAATATCGCCCAATCCGGAAATCTTGGTTTTTGTGGCATCGCTGAACCAATCGGGCGCGCCCTTGAACTCGGTGTCGTGAACGGGCGGACCGCTTGGCTCGACGGCGACGATGGCCTTCACCAGATCCGGCCGTTTGTCGGCGATCGGCCAGCCCATTGCGCCCGATTGCGAATGGGTGAGCAGGACCGCGGGACCGATCTTATCGAGGAGTGCGGCACCGGCATCGCGATTAAGCTCCTGCTGTTTGGCGAAATCGCTGAGCGACGGGTATTGCGAGGCGTAAAAAGCGTCGAAGATCGGATCGCCAGCTTGTGCTGTGCCCGGCCATTGCGTGTGCAGATGCGCCTGCGGCCAAAGCTTGTAACGTTCCGGGGCGGCGAAGCGCTCCAGGGTGCGGTCAAGTCTTGGCATTCGCACCGAACCGTAGGCTTCGGTCCAGTAGCCGGCGCGTCCACGCGCGACCTGATCGACGACGTAGACGGCATAGCCGCGACGGAGGAAATACTGCGCCCATCCCTCTCGGCCGTCCGGGGTGCCGGTAAAGTTGGTGCCGGTCTGGCTGCCACCGTGGATCATGACGACGGGATAGGGATGCAGCAGCTTCTGCGGAATCTGGAATTCAGCATAGAGCTGGCCGATCATCGGCGAGCCAGCCACCGAGGTGTCGATATGCCCTCCGGCGAACAGGTACCCGGACTTGGCGATGACCAGCGGCGGCTCGGCCGCATCGGCGTTGCGCCCCGCGCTCCACGGCAGAGCGGCGAGACAAGCGGCGGCGAGCCTGCGAATAATCTTCATGCGTAACGTGCCCTTGTGTCCCTGGACTATTGGTCTATGCATCGCTTCCATCCCGGAGTTTCCAGTTCAATCTGTGTTCTTGCCACGACCCTAGACTGCTCACCGATGAGCGACAATGCGAATTGCACGACCGCGATCAGGATAGTCGCCCAACGGAACAGCCCAACTCTGGCGGACCGTCGGACTTTGGTTGGGCAGGCGTGGTCTTGAGTAAGCGTAGCCTTGGCTAATAGCCGAATTGCTCGCTGAGAATCCGCTCTTCGAGGCTGTGGCCGGGATCGAACAGCATGTGCATGTCGATCGAGTGATCCATGCTGATTTCGACTGCGCGCACTGAACGCACCTCATCGTGGTCGGCGACGGCGGCGACCGGGCGCTTGCCAGCCTCAAGCACCTCGATCGTGACATGCGCGCGATCCGGCAGAAGAGCGCCGCGCCAGCGCCGGGGTCGGAACGGACTGATCGGCGTCAGCGCAAGAAGCGGAGCGTCGATCGGAATGATCGGTCCCTGAACTGAAAGATTGTACGCAGTGGATCCCGCCGGTGTTGCCAGCAGGACGCCGTCAGCGACGAGTTCAGATAGCCGTTCCTTGCCGTCGACCAGAACGCGCAGGCGCGCGGCCTGGTAGCTCTGCCGAAACAGCGACACTTCGTTGATGGCGCGGTGGCGGTGTACGCGACCGGCGGCATCGCGCGCTCGCATCAACAGCGGATGGATCACCGTGACTTGCGCCGCAGTAAGCCTCTCTGCCAGACCGTTTTCGGAGAACTCGTTCATAAGAAAGCCGACCGTGCCGCGGTGCATGCCGTAGATCGGCTTGCCGGAATTCATGAACCGTTGCAGGGTCGCGAGCATGAGGCCGTCGCCGCCAAGGGCGACAATGACGTCGGCGGTCTCCGGCCGCGCGTCACCATAGCGGCGGATCAGCGCCCGTCGTGCGCGCTGCGCCGCCGGCACGTCGCTGGCCACGAAGGCGATATGCTTGTAGCGGCGGGCAGGGCGCTTTGGCATCGAGAGGGCAAGGCTCGTCGCAAACGGCGGCGCGGGGCCGCGGGAGAATGGCATGGAACGCGCTGTTTTCGTGTATACGACCTATCCATCCATTGTCGAGGCGGAGACCGCGGGCCGCGCGCTGGTCGAGCGCCGCCTCTGCGCCTGCGTGAACATCCTCCCCGGCATGGTTTCGCTCTATTGGTGGCAAGGATCGATCGAGCGCGGTGACGAAGTCGTCATGATCATCAAGACTCGTGCCGGGCTCTCCGAGGCGGTGGGTGCCGCGGTTAAGCAGATGCATTCTTACACCACTCCAGCCATACTCGTGGTGCCGATTGAGAAAGTCGATCCTGACTATCACGCATGGATCGTGGCGGAAACGGAAGGAAAGGAATGATATGAAGAGGTCGCTTGCGGTTGCGTTGACGGGTTTTGCCATCCTGATTGCGGCTGCGGCTGTCGTGCGCGCGCAGAACTTTCCTGATCGGCCCGTCAAGATTGTGGTGCCTTATCCGCCCGGCGGCCCCTCCGACACCGTGATGCGCGTTTCGACCCACAACGTCGCCCCAAATCTCGGACAGACCGTGATCATCGAAAACGAGCCGGGTGCGGGCGGCAGGGTGGGAGGCCGGACCGTCGCACGATCGGCGCCCGACGGTTACACCTTGCTGTCCGGCGGTTCGAACGAGAACGCCATCACGCCGGCGCTGTACAAGAATCTCGATTATGATCCGGTGCGCGATTTCGTGCCCGTGGCGGCGGTCGCAACCGACTCCAACGCGGTCGTCGTCAATCCGTCGGTGCCCGCGACAACTCTCGCCGAACTCGTGAGTTACGCCAAAAAGAACCCGGGCAAGCTGACCTCGGGTTCGACGCTCGGCATCGCTCCGCATCTCCTTCTTGAGTTCCTGCGCGCGCGCACGGGCACCGACATCGTTTTCGTGCCATACAAAGGAGCGGCGCCGGCCATGGCCGACGTCTTGGGCAACCAAATTCAGATTTACGCCAGCGCCAAATCTACGCTGCTGCCGCAGATCAAGAGCGGCAAGCTTCGTGCGCTGGCGGTGACGAGCGCTGAGCGCTGGCCTGAACTTCCCGACGTTCCGACCCTGCGTGAAAGCGGCTTGGACGGTTTTCCGACGGCGTTGTGGTTTGGCATGATGGCGCCGGCGGCAACGCCGCCGGACGTCATCATGAAGCTCAATAATGCGATTAATGCCGGCGTGCGTTCAGCCGAAACCCAGGCCGCAATCCGCAAACTTGGACTGCAGCCGCAAACGCTGAGCGCGCAGGAATTCAGCGCCGTGCTCGGCAAGGAAGTGCCGCTCTGGGAAAAGGTCGCACGAGAGGCAAAGGTGAGCCTCGACTAAAATGTGGCTCGACGGGTGACGGGCAGGGCGCCTGTTAGTAGGTCACGGTGCCGTCGATCACCTCCTTGAGTGCGCGATATTCCCGGCATTCGGTGTTGCCGCAAATGGTGCGCACCTTTTCCAGATCGTCCTTGGCCTTGAGCACGTTGCCTTGTTCGGCCTGCCACATGCCGTAATAAGACCAAGTGACAGCGTGGTTAGGATCGGCAGCAAGCGCACGGTCGTACCAGAATTTTGCGTCGTCGTAACGGCCGAGCTTGCGGCTGGCATAGCCGATGAGCGTCGCCACATCTGCATTGTCGTCGTAGCCGAGCGCACGCAGCGCTGCTATGCCGGCGACATAGTCGTCCTTGTCGTAAATGAGGGCGTAGGCTCGATGATACCCATCGAGGAAATCCTCGGCTGAGCCGCTTTTCTGATTGGTCGGTTTTGGCTTCTTCGTCGTTTTCTTTCTGTGCGTCGGCGCTCCCGAACTCGGTTGTGCGGTGGTCGCCGGCGGAGTTGGATTAGATTCCTCGATGGCGGCGGCAATATTGGCCGCGCACGTCATTGCACTCACGATGATGGTGGCTGCAAGCAATCGAGATTTGCGCATGACCTGCTCCAGGTTCCGTGTGCTGCAACGTTCCGTGTGCTGCAACCGGTAAACACCGGCACCCCACAATATCATCCCGTCGTCGCACACTTTAAGTACACGGCTTTCGACCCCGATTACGCCGGCCGGATCAGCAAGCCTCACGTATGAACGAAACCCGCAACCCACAACCTCACTTTGGGCGCGATCTATTGCTGGGGTCGCACAAATTCTTTGGTGACGGCGGCGGTCGCACGAGGCCTACAAATTCGGCTGCCACTCGACCGGTACATGCTCGTAGCCGCTCGCGGTCTTGATGAGATGGCCGCACGCGGGGAAGGGGAAGTGATAGCCTGTTACCAGCATGCGGTCGGTCGCGGCACGATCGAACAATCTCTTGCGCGTCGCTACTGCCGCCTCGCCGTCGATGTCGAAGGCGGCCTGCCAATCCGGGTGGCGCGCGAACACGGCCGGGTGCTGTGCGGTATCGCCGAGCACGAGCAGCGATTGATCGCCGGAATGAATCGCAACAACGGTATGCCCCGGCGTGTGGCCCGCCGCCGGCAGAGTTTCGATGCCCGGCGCAACTTCCGCGCCGGGCGCAAACTGCGTCACGCGCCGTGCAATATCCGAAAAGATCCGGCGCTGATTGCGGAAGGTGAGTTTCAGATCGGACGGTGCCGCGTTCAAGTTTCCGTCATCCATCCAGTAAGCCCATTCCGCCGCCGGTACCGTGATCTCGGCATTGGGAAAAACCAACGCGTTGTCCTTGTCCTTGATGCCATTGATGTGATCGGGGTGAAAATGCGAGATGACGATCAGATCGACGTCCTTGTGATCGATCCCTGCCGCGAGGAGATTGCTGCGTAGTGCTCCGGCCGACGGCGCGATCTGACCACCGGTGCCGGTATCAATGAGGATCATCTTCTTGCCGGTGTTGACGATCAGCGTCGTGAACGGCGTCGCGAGCTTGTCCGTTGGCATGAATGCGTCGGCGAGCGCATGTTCAACCTGGGCGAACGGTGCGTTACGGATGAATTTTGCGTTGATCGGGCGATACCAGATGCCATCATAGAGCGCAGTCACCTCGAACGTACCAATTTTGTAGCGATAAACTCCAGGTGTCGGCTTGACGGCCGGCGGCGCCGCGGCCCTACCCGGAGCGGCCTCCCCGACGAGTGCGGTTGCCGCTGAACCGGAGAGAAGCGAACGGCGTGTCAATGTTCGCATCGTGTCGCTCGCGGAAGGGAGAACGGGCCAGGCTATCGACAGGAGGTGTCACACGCACAACCCCGGGCGGGCGCCATTATTCCTTCAGCTTGGAACTGCTCGTCGCAACGCTATGCCTGTGCGCGACAGTGTTTACCAGGCCGGCTGTGCAGGTTGGCGCGGTACTGTCGTCCGGAGGCGGCCTGTCGCCTAGCTATGGCGCGACGTTACTGGAGTGCCGGAGTGAAAGTCTGCCGCTGGTAGTATCTCTCGACTTTCGATCTGTCGCCGAGCGTCTTCAGCCAGCGCGTATCAGAGCACGCCAAGTTCAATCCGTCTCGCCCGGTGTTGCGAGCACGCTATCGGCAGCCTTGGCGCGCCGTTGCTCGAGTTCCTTCTGCAGACCCTGCGCTTCTTCTTCCATTCCCATCCAGCGCAATTTACGGATGAGTTTGACCAACTCGTTCGACGCCCTGTGCGCCACCGCGTTCTCCGGAGTCTGCTGGTCATGAGATTTTGCCACGGGCGTCCTCCCTTATCTTCGTCTTGACCGCCCCGTAAGCTCAACAAGAACTCCAGCACGGCGGCATCGTTTCCTCGCCGATTCTTCGGCGCGTACGGGTAGCTTTTAAACCCCTCGACATTGATGGCAAGGCGGTGGGTGTGCGCCGCAGCACGCATCGGCACTCGTAAGCAGCCAGCCATCTTCAGCGCGTGCAAAGAGATTGTCGGCCATGCTGATCTTTGACGATGCACTTGCTATTGCGTTGTGATGCGGTCAGAAAATGGTCTTGGCCGCCGTGCCGGCTTCGGCCGCCGGCGGGCATTCTTGCATGGGCCACCAGCGCGATCGGCGCTTGGCGCTGCAGCATAATAGTGCCAATGACAAATCCGTGATCCTAAGCTGTCTATTGGCTGCCGCCGCGCGGCCTCTCGTGAAAGTCCTCCCTTGAACGTCATGCCGTCACGCGCCGCAGCCCCGCCGGCACCCGCGAAGCGGTCCTTCGCGGCCATGCGCCATCCGGGATTCCGTGCCCAGTTCTTTACCTACGTGCTGGCGATGATGGCCGACAACATCGAGCACGTCATCAGCTACTGGATGGTGTTTCAAAAATTCCATTCGCCTGCCTTGGCGGGCTTCGCGGTGGTATCTCATTGGCTGCCATTTCTGGTGTTTTCGGTGGCCGTGGGCTCACTTGCCGATCGCCTCGATTCGCGCCGCATCATTCAATGTGGAATGCTGCTGTTCATCACCGCATCGCTGGGCTGGGGTTATTTTTTCATCACCGGCACTCTGCAGATGTGGCATGCCATGGTGTTGCTGGTCATCCATGGCTGCGCCGGCGTGCTGTGGCAGACGCCGAATCAACTTCTCCTCTACGAGATCGTCGGTCCCTCGGATCTAATAAGCGCGGTACGGCTCAATGCCACGGCGCGCTATCTGGGCGTGCTGGTCGGGCCGGCGGTGGGCGGCGCTATGATGCTGGCGCTTGGGCCTTCTCATGGGATCCTGCTCAATACCCTGTTCTACCTGCCGCTCATCCTGTGGCTGGTGAACGCGCCATACGGTCCGCGATTCAGAGTTGGCGCTCCGCCGCCGCATCGGGCGGTGCGCGGGTTTGCCGACATCGTGCACGCAATCCGCGACATCGCGGAACACCCCGTCGTCATTTCGATGACGCTTCTGGCCGGGTGCTCGTCGTTCTTCGTCGGCAATGCCTACAGTCCGCAAATGCCGAGCTTCGCCCAGGACCTCGGCCACGGCGATCCCGGCGTCTCGTACAGCATGCTCTTGGCAGCGGACGCCGCCGGCGCGCTGTTGGCGGGTATCGTGCTGGAAGGAAGGGGCCTTTTGCCGCCGCGAGCGCGGACGGCCATCGTTCTCGCGATGCTGTGGTGTGTGTCGCTGACAGGGTTTGCGCTCGCAACCAGCTATCTGCTCGCGCTGGCGCTCCTTTTCGGTGCCGGCTTTTTCGAGTTGTCGTTCAACGCCATGGCACAGACGCTGGTCCAGCTTCACGCACCGGTCGGTATGCGCGGGCGCGTCATCGGCCTGTTCAATATGGCGAGTTTGGGCTTGCGTGCGTTCAGCGGCGTTTCGGTCGGGCTGCTGGGAAGCTTTATCGGCGTGCACTGGTCGCTCGCGATATCGGCCGCTGTCATGCTGGCGATCGCTACCAGTCTTCTGGCGCTGCCATAGGGTGTGATCGCTTCCAAGTGCGTTGCCGATGTTCGCGATCGCATGTAGACCGAGGTCGAGCAATGGAGTGGGTCGAAAATGTCAAAGCAATCGATGCGTGAGGAAGCCGAGCGTCTGGTGAAGGAGGCGATGGAGCGGAAAAATATCGCCGTGAAGCACGGCAATACCCGCATCGATGCCATCTGCGGAAAGTGCGGCGCGCCAAATCGCGTTTCGGCGGCCCCAGGTGAGGTCCGTGTTCAATACACGTGCAAGGAATGCGGCCACAAACAAAAGACGTTGTAGGGCCATTAGCCTACATCGCTGATCGCACTACTCTTTCGATTATGCTCGGACAATCATTCAATCCAGCGAGCCGGACAGGCTCCAAGATCGTTTGATCTGGTCGGCCTTCAGCGTGCCGAACTGCTGACGCCCGCAGTATGTGACCTCGCTAACGCCGATCCGGTGACTGCCATCAGTGATGTTCCGGCTCAGCCGGCTCCTTGAACGGCTTGATGGTCGGCTGAAGCGTCGGCTTGATCGTGGGCGCGACCGTTGGCGTGACGGTCGGTTTGATCGTCGGCGTGACGGTCGGCTTGATCGTCGGCGCGACCGTTGGCGTGAGCGTCGGCTTGATCGTCGGCGCGACCGTTGGCGTGAGGGTCGGTTTGATCGTCGGCGCGACCGTTGGCGTGATGGTCGGCTTGATCGTTGGCGTGACCGTTGGCGTGAGCGTCGGTTTGATCGTCGGCGCGAGCGTTGGCGTGACGGTCGGCTTGATCGTCGGCGTGACCGTGGGTGTGACTGTCGGGACGAGCGTCGGCTCGATCGTGGTGTGATGGTTGGCGTGACGGTCGGTTTGATCGTCGGCGTAACGGTCGGAGTGACTGTCGGCACCAGGGTCGGTTTGATCGTCGGCGCGAGGGTTGGCGTGAACGTCGGCTTGATCGTCGGCGTAACCGTCGGTGTGACTGTCGGCACCAGGGTCGGTTTGACGGTCGGCACAAGCGTTGGCGTCAACGTCGGCTTGATCGTCGGCGTAACGGTCGGAGTGACTGTCGGGACGAGCGTCGGTTTGATCGTCGGCACAAGCGTTGGCGTCAACGTCGGTTTGATCGTCGGCACGAGAGTCGGTGTCAGCGTCGGCTTGATGGTCGGCACGAGCGTCGGCGTGAGAAGTCGGCTTGATCGTCGGTGCCATGGTTGGCGCCGTGGTTGGTGGCACAGTCGGGGGAACGGTTGGTGGTACGGTCGGCGGCACAGTTCGGCGGTACAGTCGGCGGAACGGCGGCGCAATCGTTGGAGGGATCGTCGGTGGGACGGTTGGCGCTACTGTCGGCGGTACGGTCGGAAAGCCCGGTCCCGGCCCGCCCCAGCCTTGGCCCGGATTGGTGAACTGGCCGCAGACGTACCAACCGGGGCCATTCCAGCCGTTGTCATACCAACAATAGCGTTGTCTACCGACCCAATAGTACAGGGGCTCGGTATAGGTCCCGTAGACGGGCGGGCGTGCAATCGCCTGAGGAAATATCCAGCCTTGGGGCGAAATCTGCTGGCATTGCGCCAGCACGAGGGGAGCTCCCGGCCCGATTTCGCCGCTGACGGTAACGCACAGGCCATCTGGGCTCTGTATCGCGTACACATCGGGGTAATCTGTAAATGGGAGCAGATACCAAACTTGCAGGTCGGTACCATCACACTGGTTGAGGATGACCGGACTGCCTTCGCTTGGAGGCTGACCATCGAGACAAAATCCGCCGGCGGTTAAATTGCCGCTATTGTGGTAGCCGAACGTCTGCCTGGACGTTTCGGTGCAAGCGGCGATCGCCAATTGGGTGCCGGCTTGATAGCGAGCCTGTGGAATATCGATGCACCAGGCGACGGTCGGCGTTGAAAGCACTGACTCGAAGGTCAGAAACTCTTGCTGGGCGTGCGCCGGAACGCTTGTCAGAGCGAGCGCGAATGTGCAGATCGCGGCTCCCACCCAAAGCTGAACGCTCGCTTGGTGGGCGTTCCTACGGCCGGCAAAAATCGATCGGCAGATCGCCCTGATCGCCCCGAGCATGTAAGCTCCCCCGTGCCGCAAAGTGATATGTAAAAATTCAGGCTACGTCCAATTCGGCACAGAGTCGATGGCTTCCTGAAGAAGAAAAGTTGCGGCGGGTCGGAATGAAGCCTTTCGGCTTCGTCGAAAAGCTGATTTGATTTTTATCTGGTCATGCTTTTGCATGCGCGGAAAACAGAAGGTGCTGCTGTTCGGTGACCAGATCAACCTGCACACCGCGTGACGTGAGCGTGCCTTTTGTTTGCCAAGAGATTTCGATAGCATTCGGCGATCGAGGATGTATTCGCGTAGCAGCTCACCGGATCCAAATCTTCAGGGGGGATCGTGAATTCGACGCCGTGGCGGCAGCGCCTGATCTACCTGGCGATGTCATTGGTCGTCGGGTGGCACAGCCTTGCCATGATGGTCTCACCAGCGCCGAACGGCAGTGCGATCGTTTACTCGCTGCGGCTGCTCTTCCACCCTTATCTCGCGCTATTCAGGTTGGAGACGCCCTGGAATTTTTTTGCGCCGGTCGGCAAGCACGCCGAGTTTCGCTACGTCGTCGAAGACGCCGCCGGGAACCAGCACACCTTTGTGCCCAGCGAGGAAGCGAGCCGATCCCTTGCCGGTTATGTTTGGTGGCGCGAGTTCAAGTATTTGAACGATGGAATTATGGCGTCTCCCGAATTCCGTGGCGACGCCGCCGGAGCACGGCTCTGCCAGAAACACGCCTCGCTGAAACCCGTTTCAGTCACTCTCCTTGAGGTCGCGGAACAGAACTACGGACCGGAGGATGAGTTGCGCGGCAAGCACCCTCTGGATCCCGAATTTGTCGCCATTGTCCCTCTCAAGCGCGTTGAATGCCCGGACAGTTCTCCGTCTTCTCGCTCGTCCATTCGCCCGGTGAGGAAGCCATCATGATTTGTTCGACAATCGATGGTGGTGCTTCGCGGTGTTTAGCCACGCGGGCGAGCCTGGGGCTTTCGTCGTGAATAAGGTGAAAGGCGGCATCTCATGCCACGACTAGCAGCAGTCGTGCGCCTTGGGCGGGAGACGATAGCTTGCATCGGCCAGGCGTGGTCGTGCTTTTGGTTTCAAAACAGCACGACGACGCCACTGGAGATTGTCCGCATTGGTATCGGCGCGGCGGTACTTTTCCACTATGCAATGGGGACCCCTTTTCTTTTTGATTTGTGGGGCGACTCCGGATGGATGCCGCCGGCGGTTGCGCAGGCATACATCTCCGGCCCTTGGATGCAATCGGTCTTCTATTATTTTACGGCGCCTTGGCAGTGGATCGTCTTTCATACTCTTTTCCTGTTTTGCTGCGCCGCGTTTATGCTGGGTTGGCGGACATCTTGGGTGAAATGGATCGTACTGCTCGGCCTAATCTCCTACGATCATCGCAACCTGACGATCGTCTACGGTGCCGACAGTATTATTGCCTGCCTCGTTTTCATTCTCTGTCTGGCGCCGGTTGGACGCGCGATGAGCCTGGATCGGGTGCGTGCTGTGCGCGCAGTGAAGCGCAGCAACCTTGCGGCCACGCTCCCCCCTTATACTAGCCCTTGGGCGGGCGCTTGCATCAGGCTGGTACAAATCCAGATGGCGGTGCTGTTTTTCTATAGCGCCACGGATAAATTGCGAGTCGATGAATGGTGGAATGGCGATGCCGTATGGTTCGCCTTAGCCACCTATGAGTTTTACAACCCTGTTCTTCTGCACGTGCTGGCGCGGCATTTTTGGCTGGTCAATGTGGCCACTTACGCCACGCTTTTGATCGAGCTCGCTTTTCCATTTTTGATCTGGCAGCGGCGCACTCGGCCTTATCTGTTGGCTGGGGCCATTTTCCTTCATCTGATGTTCGGTATCATTCTGCGTCTGATTTACTTCTCCTTCGTGATGACCGTCGGGCACATGAGCTTTCTGTACCCCGATTGGCTGCACCGCCTCGGCGCCTGGTGGAGGCGCAAGATGGGCGACATGGAAATGATCTACGATGGCGAGTGCGGGTTCTGTGTGCGTTCGATGGCATGGCTTCTCGCCTTCGACGGGCTCGAGCAGATCAGGATCCGCGACTTCCGCACTCATCCGTCCGCTGTTGTCAGCGCCGCGCAGCTGGAAAAGGCGCTGTACACGGTTCTGCCCGGCGGTCGGGCGCTCCCCGGCTTCGAGGCCTATCGATATGTTGTGCTGCGCGTACCCGGCCTGTGGTGGCTGGTGCCGTTCTTCTATGTGCCGGTGGTCAGCCGGTTGCTCGGCCGCCCGATTTATAATTGGGTCGCCCAAAATCGCAGTCGACTTTCAGCGATGACGATGTCGAAACGCTGGCGGGAGCGTTTGACCTATTCGGCGATGTCGCTGTTCTTAGGATGGCACACGATTGCGACGATCCTCGCACCGGTGCCTGAGAAGAACGTGATCGTGCAGGCGTTCCGAAATGTGTACCAGCCTTATCTGACCCTGACCGGAATCGATACGACATGGGATTTCTTTTCGCCTCTGAGCAGCTCCTATCAATTCCGCTATACCATCCAGGATGCCGCCGGCAACGAGCATACTTTTACACCGATTCAGGAGGTCAGCTGGCTCACGCCGAACCATCGATGGGATGAGAGAATATTCGCGACACTTATTTCGACTCCGACCCTGATTGGGGATTACTTCACGAAGTCATTCTGTCGAGAACATGCCTCGCTGAGGCCGGTTGCGGTCACGCTCCTCTATCTCGAAGAGAAGGAGTTCTGGCCGCAGGATTATTTGCTGGGCAAACAGCGCACCACCGATCCGGCAAATTTCACTTTGTATCCGCTGCTGCGTGCCGCCTGTCCGCAACAATGACGGACGCAGTCGCGGATGAGGAGGGTATTTCGACCGCGCAAGCGCGGAATAATCCGGTTTTGATTCCACGTCATAGTCGCACGGCAATTCACGGGATATCGCACCCGCAATGGCGCGGGCCGCTTGGACTGGCAACGCTTAGCCGACTATGCCGACGGCTTTTTACGGTCGGCCATAGCGCGTGGTGCCAGCTTTGGTTTCAGAATACCTCGACGATGCCGCTTGAGATCGCCCGCATCGGTATCGGGGCGTTGCTTTTCATCCATTACGCTTGGGCAACTCCCCGCCTGTTCGAATTCTGGACCGACGCGGGCTGGATGCCGCTGTGGGTGGCGATGCAATGGAATAATCCGGGACAATCGATCTTTTTCTATTTTTCGGCGCCCTGGCAACTGGTTGTCTTTCATATTTTCTTCCTGTTTTGCTGCGCCGCCTTCATGGTCGGGTGGCATACGCCGTGGGCGAAGTGGGTCCTGTATATCGGCAAGCTCTCCTATGATTACCGCAACCAGGTTCTTCCCTACGGTGCAGATATTGTCCTTTGCTGCCTGCTGTTGATCTTCTGCCTCGCGCCGGTCGGACGGGCGATGAGCCTGGACCGGGTGCGTGCGGTGCGCGCTGCGAAGCGCAATAATCTTGAGGCCACGCTGCCGCCCTACACCAGCCCCTGGGCAGGGGCCTGCATCAGAATGATGCAGATCCAGATGGCGGTGATATTTTTCTACACCGGCGTCAGCAAGATAAAATGGGATGTATGGCGGAACGGAGATGCCATATGGGTGGTTCTTTCGTCGTCGGACTATTACAACAATTTCTATGTGGACATCCTTGCCCATCATTACTGGATAGGCGTTGTTGCCACTTATGCCACCATCTTCATTGAACTGGCTTATCCGTTCCTGATCTGGCAGCGCAGCACGCGGCCTTATCTGCTGGCTGCGGCCATATTTCTTCATCTCCAGTTCGCGATTTTTCTCGGACTAATCCACTTCTCATTCGTGATGATTATGGGCCACATGAGCTTTGTGCGGCCCGAATGGCTGCATCGTCTCGGTTCATGGTGGAAACGCAAGATGGGCGACATGGAGATGATCTACGACGGCCAGTGCGGGTTCTGCGTGCGCTCGATGGTTTGGTTTCTCGCATTTGATGGCCTTGCGCAGATCAAGATACGCGACTTCCGCGCCAATCCGTCCTGCGTTGTCAGCGACGCACAGATGGAAAAGGCGCTGTACACGCTTCTGCCCGATGGCCGGGCGTTGCCGGGTTTCGAGGCTTATCGGTATGTCGTGCTGCGCGTACCTGGCCTGTGGTGGCTGGTGCCGTTCTGCTATGTGCCGGTGGTCAGTCGCTTGTTCGGCCGTCCGATTTACAACTGGGTCGCCGCAAATCGCGGTCGGCTGTCCGCAACGGGACCGGCGCGGCTGCGGGCGAAGGAATAAATTACTGCCCCGCCGGCGCAGGTCGGAAGCTCGGTGCGGAAGCGAGCGTCCTAACCCAACGCGTCTGGGCCCCAAACCGTAAGCCGCATCTCGTGCTGGCACGACGAACACTTGTAGAGCCGGACGTGCGTTTTGTTCTCGGCCGGCAGCGATTCGGGATTTGCGGCGCGCATTTCTTTGCCGCAACGGCAAAGCGGCAAGTCACGAAAATCAATCAAGCGATCATGTCCAGACATGGCGAGCACCGTCACCAAGTTTCACTAAAGGGTGGTATTGCAACGCACAAGATCGAGTTTTGTTCGGGGTTAATCTAGGGGGTTGCGTGACCGACCCAGGGCGGCTGAGCAAGGGCATCGGGCCGGCATCCGTCCTTTGAATGCCGACAATGCGGTCAGTCAGTCGCCTCCAAATTGAGCATCGAGTGTGGCGAGATACTGGAGCGCGCCGGGTCCAGGGATGCGTTCGCGGACCCATCCGATATTCCGTCGGATCACCCGGGCGGGTACTCCTGCCACAATCGATTTCGGCGGCACGGCTCGAGTGACGACCGCTCTGGTTGCAATGACCGAGCCGAAGCCCACTCTGACACCCTTCAGGACCGAAGCTTCCAAACCAACCCACACATGCGGCTCGAAGTGCACGTCTCCCGCAACATTGAGTACGGCGCCTGAATCCAGGTCCAGAATCCCGTGTTCGTCATGCGTGCGCACGGCAATGCCAGCAGAAAACATGCAATCCTGCCCGACGATAATCTTCGTGCGATCCGATCCAAGTTCAAATGTGGTTGTGTTCGATGTGCAACCGCTCCCCCAAAAAAAGACGTGGTGATCGCTGAAGAAATGAACATTCACGGGGTTCACACTGGCTGACGCGCCGAGAAAGATTGCCAAATTGCTGGAGCCTCGGAATAGCATTCGACCGGACGTCGTTGAATTTCTTCCAAGAACAATCACGTTGTCCTTGGCATCTGAAGCAAAGTCAAAGCGGCGGTTTTGGGCCCAATTCGCCATTTCGCTCGGCGCCACAACCCAGTTGTTTCCAGTGCCGGTGCCAACGGGATGCCAACCGAAATCGGAAATGTCCGGAAGTTCGTAACCGGGAGTTGACAGATGTGGTTCGATCTTCTCCTGCGGAGATAGCCAACGCCCAAAGAGGGTCGTCTTCGCTTGATCGAGTCGATGCTGTTGATCCGAAGACACCTGGGAGACCTCTTCAATTGAGTATCGCAAGCTTTGGTACGATTAAATCTGGAAACGGGGTGTTATGCGTCGTTCCGAGAACTCACCCTTGCGACCTGATACCTTGCCGAAAAGACACTGTAGGAGGATACGATAACGAATTATTTGCGACAGCCCTCGACACTTGACCAATGAGCTATCGAATTGGGCATGAGAACCCGTAGCAAGCAGAATGCCAACGCTGGGCGTCGACGCGGGGTAAGCTGACGCTTTGAAAAAGCGCCAGGGCAGGGTACTTGTTCTCATCGAGCAAATAAGCGCAACTGCGAACTCAAAATGCTAAGAGGCCACCTCGACATTGTGAACCTGCATGAAGTTGCCGGTTGGGCGCAAGATGACGCGCAACCGAATACCCCTCTAAGCCTCATTGTTACCGTGAACGGTGAACTCGCAGGTCGCGTCCTTGCGAATCGGCATCGCGCCGATCTGGAGGAGGCAGGGGTTGGCACGGGCCGCCACAGTTTTGAGTTTCAGTTCCCGGCCAGCCTGTCGCCGTTCGACAAGCACGTCATCCGAATATGCCGTGAGACCGACGGCGACGATCTCCCGCAATCGCCCGTTACCTTACACCCCAACACCGTGTTCGACGCGTCCGCGATGCAGGGCGTTGCAGAATTCCTGCAGCGTAGCGGAACCGACCATGACATTGAATCGAAGATCGACTTTCTGGTCGGACAGGTCGATGCTTTATTGCAGCAAAGGGCGAATCGCGACAGCCAGCGCGTCGAGCGTAAACGCTATCGTCAATGGATCCAGCGTTGGCGTGCGTCGCCGCAGCAAAATGGGACGGCAGGATGTGTCGGCGGTTCTGCTCCACGCCATGACGTTCGCCGTGCGCTCGTAATCGACGACTGGATCCCGAGGCGTGACCGCGACGCCGGATCGCTGGCTGTTCTTAGCCACATGAGGTCCCTGCTTCGATTGGGCTTTGAGGTTACCTTCACGCCCGCCGCCGAGTTCGCATTGCAAGACTTGCAGCACGACGATCTGAAGGAGATCGGCATAAGCTGTGCTTGTCCGCCATACTATGGTTCCGTCGAGGAGGTGCTGCGCCGCCAGGCCGGCGAGTTCGATGTCGTCTATATGCATCGCGTCTCGAATGCGACGAAATACAGTGAACTTGTCCGCAGCTATGTCCCGAAGGCACGGCGGATCTACAGCGTTGCGGACTTGCACCACGTTCGTTTCGCGCGGCAGTCCGTTGCCGAGGATAGACCTGAGCTATTGGTTCGAAGCCAGCAATTCCGTTTTGCTGAACATGTTGCGGCCATTTGGGCTGACGCTGTCATCACCCATTCAACCGTCGAGGCCGAGGCACTGCGCAAGCTGGTTGGGCCGAACAAGGTCCACAGAGTGCTCTGGTCGACGGCGATCAAGCCATCAACTGTTTCGTTCGCACAGCGCCACGGCGTGGCCTTCATCGGCGACTTTGGTCACGAACCCAATCTCGATGCGGTTCGATGGCTGATCAGCGAAATCATGCCCTTGGTTCGGAAGACCAATCCTAAAATAGAATGCCTGTTGGTCGGCAGCAATATGCCGGAACATCTGCGCAAGCTATGCGGCGACGGCGTAATCGCTCTTGGCCACGTCAAGAGTCTCGTTGAGATTTTCGATCGGGTGCGGCTCACCGTGGCGCCGTTGACGTATGGTGCCGGGATAAAAGGCAAGGTTATCGAAAGCCTCGCGGCCGAAGTGCCCTGTATCTGCACTCCGATTGCTGCTGAGGGTCTTGAATTGCCGCGGGATTTGTCGGCTTGCTTGGCTGAGAACGCCGAAAAGTTCGCGGCGGCAATTTGCACGCTGCACGACAATGAAAGTACAAATGCCGAATGTGGCGTCATCGGCGCACGCTACGTGCGAGGGGCGTTTTCCGAAGCCGCGCTCGACGAGGCGATGCGCTTGGTCCTTGGTCCGGCGTTGCTACCGCCGATCGGCGAGGTTGTTGCGCGTCTTTAAGCGAGTTGGTTGAAAGACGACGGCGGCCGTGTTCTGCCAAAACTTGTTCGTCCCCAGTGACGCTCGGTCTTCTTATAGCGAACGGGGCAATGCAGACCGATGCGTTGCGCAATAAATCCAAGGTCAAATATTGTTGGAGCAGCGTGCTCGGACATTTCACTTTTCGCGCGAGAGACGACTTGAGCGAACGCGCGGGTCAGCAGCCCCGGCCCCGTTGACAGCCACAAAAAATCGGAATCGCCGCGGTTGATCGCTTTGGTGGCGAGCTGCAGTGCCAAACGTATGACCGGATGTCCGGGGACGATGCCGAGGAAATTGTTGGCGAGCGTCCCGAAATCCTCTTGATAAGTTGCAAAAACAGCGTTCGGCGGCACGAACGATCCAAGTGGAACGATGCAGCGGTCGTCGGCATCTACATAGAATCCGCCGTGAACGGCAAGATAGGCCAAACGGACGATATCGGCGCGCTGCGCCGGTTCGCGGGCTCGCCGATAGGCGTTCAGGACATCAAGCATGCCTTGTGCTGCGAGAAACTCCTGTGCACTTTGGTCATTCAGGCGGGCATAATCAAAATCGGGATGCGCATTCTTCCATGTCCGCATCAAATCGGCGATTTCCGAAGGCGGTTCAGGCTTGTCCCAGTACTGGATGATCCGCTTTGGAATGTGGTTGAAGGTCCCATTTGGAGAAGATCCATCATCCCGCACGAGTTGCCCCGCCTCTCGCATCGCCACGAGCAGCATGATGGCGGTGGGGGTATGGTCGGGATTGGCGATAACAAGTTCCTTGAGCGGCGCGATCCGTTGTTCGGGCGGTAGCAGGCGGTTGCGCCGCAAAGCCTCGAGCTGTTCTGGATCGAGAGCAAATTCGTCAAGCAACTGGCCGACATGGGTTTGTGACAGCTGCAGCGATTGGCCGCGGAGTTTGAGAGAGGACGCGGTAATGTCTCTCATGCGACCGAGGTGAAACCGACAGGCATCCAAGTCGAGCAGTTTCAACGATAGGCGGGCCAACTCGTTGTGCGCGCTGCCATCATCCGGTTCAATTTGAATAGCGGCCCGGTAATGGATCGCCGCTTGATCGAGGTTCCATCGTGCCTCTGCGAGTTGTCCGCGAAAGAGTTCCACTCGCGATGTGTCGTGAACAGTGATCGGCTTCGTCGGTAAGATCGCTTCGGCTTGTTCAAGGCGCCCTGTGGTCAGCGCCAGCCGTGCGAGCAGCGTCCACAGACATGCGTGATGCGATGTCTGTGCGCGCGGGTCACGCAGCAGTCCAAGGGCTGTGTCCCAATCGCGCTGTCTCATATAGTGATCGGCGCGCGCAGCCCTGATTTCCGGATGAGGACCGGCAAACTCGTCGGCGTCATCGAGAATTTTCTTCACTTCTTCTTTGAGGCCGAGTTCCGCGGCGGCGCGACTCGCTCGTAGATAAGGACCAGGTCGATGCCGATAGGCCGCCATTGATCGGCGAGCGAGTGTCATGGCCTCGTCGAAATTCTCCGCCATGAGGTGGTGTTCGGTTAGTTGCTCGAGCGCGGCTTGATGGTCGGGAAAGATCTCAAGTGCGCGCCGCAGCGAATTCTCCGAACTCGCTGGGGTAGCCGAGCGCCCTTTGTTCGAGTGCCATCTCGACGAGAATTTGAGCCTGCTGCGGCTGTAATTCGTGCGCGGCTCTGAAGTACTCGAGCGCCATCTTGCGATTGCCCTCTTTGCGATAGAGCGCGGCGCGTTGGACCATGGCGCTGGCGTCTTGCGGATTTATCGCCAATTGATGCTCGATGATGTCTCGTGCATCATCGAGACGTCCCTGCTCGCGCAGTTCGGCGGCAGTTTCGAGCGCCGCTCCGGCGTGGCTCGAGTTTGCAGAACGCGCCGCGGTGAAAAAGGCAAGTGTCTGCTCGCGTTCGCCGCGCTGGCGCGCGAGGCGCCCGAGGCTGAGCAAACACGCCGGCTCGTTCGGGGCCGCCGTTAGAGCGCGATGAAATATCTCAGCGGCGTCATCGAGGCGAAATTGCTCGAGCCTGATCGAGCCGAGCGCCAGTAATGCCATCCAATTGTCGGGTCGACTTGCGAGCAGCTCTTCGAGCTTTGCTTCCGCTGTCTCGATCTGTCCTAACTCGCGCAAGGCGTTCACGATTTCGAGCGTCGGACCGCCATCGCTCACGCTCGTCAGCGCCGCCTTATAGGCAGCGATTGCGCCGGCTCGGTCACTGCGGCGGCGTGCAATGTCGCCGATTCCAATCAGTGAAGGGACGTGCCGCGGCTCGATCGCCAACACCAGCCGCAACAAATCCTCCGCTTCGTCGAGACGGCCAAGCGCCCGCAAATCGGCTGCCGCCTCCACTTTCAGCCAGGCCTGACCGGGATTCACCGCTGCGGCTTCCGCAAAAACAGCTAGAGCCGTTTCGCGATCGCCGCGGCGTCGCGCGACCTGCCCAAGCCCCATAAGAGAGGGAAGGTGTTTGGGATCGACGGCTAGCGCTTCCCGCAGCAGGGCTTCGGCCTCATCGAACCGACCGAGTTCCCTGAGGTCCGTCGCAGCCTCGGCTTTCAGGCCGAGATGCGCCGGGTGCGCTGCCACCGCCTCGGCAAACGCCGCCCAAGCCGCGGAGCGATCACCTCTGCTTCTTGCAAGATGCCCCATCTCGGCCAGCACGCCGGCGTGCTTCGGCTGCTGCGCAAGCGCTTGCTGCAGTAATTTTTTTGCCTCTTCAAACCGTCCAAGCGCCCGCAGATCTGCCGCGGCCTCCGACTTCAATACAACCTGCGCCGGATCGATAGCTGCGGCGGCCATAAATGAGGCCAGCGACGCTGCGCGGTCGCCCTGACGCCGTGCTGCGCGAGCAAGCTCAACCAACGAATCGATACTCTGACTCGGAGTGCCCTCAGTCACGCCCAGAACAAGCCCCCGCGAGGCCCAAAGTAAAATTACGACGAACAGAGTACTTTAAATATAGATCGAATGCCTACTTTTCGTTCGTCTTGCAACGATTTCAAACATCGTTGCCGGCGCAGTTCAAGCAGATTTCAGATGTGAATTGGACAAGCCCAACCGTTCCGCCTTATAGCCGCGGTCCAAAACGGCCTGCCACCACGGCCGGTTTTCCAAATACCACTTTACTGTCTTCGCGAGCCCTGTCTCGAAAGTCTCAGCGGCCCGCCAGCCCAGTTCATTTTCGATCTTGGAGGCGTCGATGCCGTAACGTCGATCGTGGCCGGGACGATCAGTGACAAAGGAAATCAGCTGACGGCGAGGACCTCTTGCCAAAGGTTCCAGCCGATCGAGCAGGTCGCATATCGTTTGAACGACGACAAGATTGGCGCGCTCGTTGCGGCCGCCGATGTTGTAGGTTTCGCCGACGCGCCCTCGCTCGACCACGAGCGTGAGCGCTCGGGCGTGATCGTCAACGTAAAGCCAATCGCGGATGTTTTGACCGTCGCCGTAAACCGGCAGCGGTTCACCGGCCAGACCCTTGATGATGATGTGCGGAATGAGCTTTTCGGGAAAGTGATATGGGCCGTAATTATTTGAACAATTAGTGACGATCGTCGGCAAACCGTAGGTTTCGCGCCATGCGCGGACGAGATGATCGGACGATGCTTTGGAGGCCGAGTAGGGCGAGTTCGGCGCGTACGGCGTGGTTTCGGTAAAAAGCCCCTCGGGGCCAAGCGTTCCATATACTTCATCGGTCGATATGTGATGAAAGCGAAAACGCTGCTGTGCCGGGCGATCGAGCCGGCGCCAGTGGCGCAACGCCTCCTGCAGGAGCGTGAAAGTGCCGACGATGTTTGTCTGAATAAACTCGGAGGGGCCATCGATCGAACGATCGACATGGCTCTCGGCCGCAAGGTTCATCACATAACGTGGTTCGAATTCCTCGAAGAGCTGGCGCAATGCCGAACCATTGCAAATGTCGACTTTGGCAAAGCGGTAACGAGAGTTGCCCTGAGCTTGAGGAAGCGAGTCGAGGCATGCAGCGTATGTAAGTTTATCGATATTGACGACATGGGCCTGAGTGTCGTCGAGCAGATGCCTGATCACGGCCGAGCCGATGAAGCCGGCGCCGCCAGTGACGAAAACCACCTCGTTCTCAAAACGCATCCTCTTAGAGCTCCGCACGGCGCGATTTGGTAAATGAATGGTGTATGTTCAAAAGGTATTCCCCATAGCTGCTTTTTGCGCACCGTAAAGCGAGTTTCTCGAAATGATCGAGCGTAATATATCCGAGCCTTAAAGCGATTTCTTCGGGACATGCGACACGCAATCCTTGGCGCTGTTCAAGGATTTGAACGAAATGACTGGCCTCGACCAGGGAGGAGTGAGTGCCAGTGTCCAGCCAGGCAAAGCCGCGGCCCAGCACCTCGACAAACAAATCGCCGCGTTCGAGATAGGTCTTGTTGACGTCGGTGATTTCGAGTTCGCCGCGCTGCGACGGCTTTAATGATGCGGCTATACGTACGACGTCGTTGTCGTAGAAATAAAGACCCGTCACCGCGACATTCGACTTCGGTCGCTGCGGCTTTTCCTCGATGGAGAGTGCGCGGCCGGTGCCATCGATTTCGACGACCCCAAACTGCTCCGGGGTATTGACCACGTAACCGAATATGGTTGCGCCGGTGCCACGTCCATTTGCGCGCGCGAGCATTTCGGGCAACCCGTGCCCATAAAAAATGTTGTCGCCGAGGACCAGAGCGACGCGATCGGTGCCGATGAAATCAGCGCCGAGGATAAACGCGTCGGCCAGTCCTCTTGGTTGATCTTGGCGAGCGTACGAAAACCGCAATCCAAAATCCGAACCGTCCCCCAGCAAGCGTTCGAACAGCGGCTGGTCTTGCGGCGTGGTGATGATGAGGATTTCGCGGATGCCGGCGAACATGAGAGTGGCCAGCGGGTAATAGATCATCGGCTTGTCGAAGATGGGCAACAACTGCTTCGAGACCACCGACGTGCATGGATAAAGCCGAGTGCCCGTTCCACCAGCCAGAATGATCCCCTTCATTTGCGGAAGCTCACTGTCATTTTAAGGCAAATCGGTGACCGGACGCTCTGTCTTTGTCAGATCACGGTTTGCATGCTTATTCAGGTCACGGTGTAGCACGGTCGATCGGGGACGCAATCGCTTTCCAAGAGAAACGCAGACGACCTTTATTGCCGGACCTCGACTTGATAACCTCATCGCAAATTTTACATCACTGCTCGTCATCACCGGCTTTGAGATCCAATGAACGTTACCAGAACCGCTATCCCTGACGTATTGATTATTGAACCTCGGATTTTCGGTGATAGCCGCGGCTTCTTTACGGAAATTTACCAAGCGGATCGGTATGCAACGAGCGGTATCGGAAACCATTTCGTACAGGATAACCTTTCACGTTCGGTAAAGGGCACCCTGCGCGGACTGCATCTGCAGAATCCCAATCCGCAAGGCAAGCTGGTGACAGTTCTGCATGGTACTGTGTTGGATGTTGCAGTGGATTTGCGAGTCAATAGTCCGACGTTCGGGCGCCACGTCTCTGTCGTCCTCAACGATGAAAACAGACGTCAATTCTGGGTGCCTCGCGGTTTCGCACACGGCTTTATTGTTTTGTCCGATACGGCCGATTTTTTCTATAAATGCGATAGCCTTTATAGCCCGGCCGACGAGCTGGTGCTGAAGTGGGACGATCCAGCGATCGGCATCGATTGGGGTCATACGTCCCCCACACTATCCAATCGGGATGCGGACGGGCGAACGCTTGCACAGCTTGAGGGCCTGCTGCCGCACTACGGGACGATCTAATGCGTATCCTGCTCACGGGCATAAGCGGGCAGGTCGGTGGGGCTTTGGCTGAGCGTTTAAAGACCCATGGGACCTTGATCTCAGCCGATCGCGCAATGCTCGATCTAACGCAACCAGGGCGGCTCTCAGCCAAGCTCGATGATTTAGCACCCGATATCATTATTAATCCGGCCGCATACACGGCCGTGGACAAGGCGGAAACGGAACGCGATTTGGCGATGACCGTGAATGCCGCTGCGCCGGGCGTGCTCGCGCGCTGGGCCGCGCAGCACGACGTTCCATTGATCCATTTTTCGACCGACTATGTTTTCAGCGGCATCGGCGAGCGGCCTTGGCGTGAAGGAGACGCGCCACAGCCGCTGTCGGTCTACGGGGCGAGCAAACTCGCCGGGGAAAATGAGATCCGCGCCGCGGGCGGTTGCTTTCTGATCGTTCGTACGTCCTGGGTTTACGCGGCGAAGGGCAAAAATTTCTTGCGGACGGTGGGCGGCCTCGCGCAGCAACGTCGGGAGTTGCGCATCGTCGCGGATCAGGTCGGAGCCCCGACATCGGCGGCGCTGATCGCGGCTTCGGTTGATGACATGATCGCGGGCGGACTTGGCCGCTTGCGGGCACGCTTTGTCCAGGCGAACGGTGTTGTTCACCTCGCGGCCTCCGGTGAAACGAGTTGGTTTGGATTTGCCAGTGCGATCGTAGAAGGATTGAGGTCGCGGGGTGTTTCCCTCGCCGTCGAAGAGATCATTCCCATCCGTACCGATGAATATCCAACCCCTGCAGCGCGGCCACACAACTCGCGACTCGATTTGGCGCGATTGCAGCGGATTTTCACTATCACTCCTCCCCATTGGCAGGCAGTGCTGTCGCCGGAACTCGACCAATTTGCGCGAGAGCTTGTTGTGGGAAGCGTAACGGCCTAGCCGTCCCGAAATGCAGGCACGCGATCCGGGCGCGGCGCTCCTTATGCGGACAAGCTTGAACGGCACTGACGGCGAAGGCCGCGTTCGCGGAATTGCTGAGTCTGATCGACAGGCATTGCAGCCTCAGCGCGTTCATTGATTCGACCGACGTTTCGCCAGGGGCCTAATTCCTGGGCAAGCCGGATTGCTACTTGCAATTGTGCTGGCGATCAAACCCACATCGTATTCGGACGAAAAGACTGGAAATGTGGAATTATTTTTGCACCGCCGCTTTTACTCCAGTCGCAAAATCGGGCTGGTGAAGTTCCACGGTGGATGGCAGCATGAATCGCAGTGCGCAGTCAATTCAGCGAGGCGCGCCGTCATCTTTGAGGAGAGTATTCGAAAACGAGAAAATTTTTCGCAAATTAGTTGGAAGGGGGCAAGACAATGACGACCAACTTCAGCGTTGCGAATGAAGCGGAACTGAACGCAGCAATAGCTGCGATAAATGTCGGCGGCACGTCGTCGGCGATTAATACTAGCTACACGATCACGATCACCTCAGATTTCACGCTGACGGCCGACATCACGCCGATTGATCTCGCGTCCGGCGACAACCTCACGGTCACCGGCAGCAGCATCTACAACACGACCGCCGTTCTCGATGGCAATGGCAGTCACCGCGGGTTCGTCGTCAACGCCGGGTCCGTGGTCCTTAGTGATTTGTCGCTGACGGGCATGACGGCCCCGGGCGGCACCGGCGGCAGTCCGGCTGGCGGCGGTGCGCTCTATGTCGGCGCCAATGCCGTCGTCATCACCAGCGCGGTCGACATTCAACGGCGACTCTGCCCACGGCGGCACGCCAGCTGGCGGCGCAATTTTCGTGGCGCAGGGCGGCAGCCTCGACGTCACCGGCGGATCGATCGGTGGCAGTGGCACCGCGGCGGGGAATGGCATTTTCATTCAGGGGAACAACAGTATCACCCTGGACAATACGACCGTCACCGGACACATCGCCGATCAGTCCGGATCGAGCCTGGGCTCCGGTGCGGGCTCCGTGGTTATTCAGGGCGCCGTGACGCTGAGTGCCGCCAATCATTATACTGGCGGAACGCAAGTTGACGGCTCGCTCTCACTCATGGCGGCGGGCGCAGCCGGCACAGGCGCCATCACTTTCATCGCGCAGACGGGCGAGTCGCTGATCGTTGGCGCTGGTGACGTGCCGACGAATTTGATCGATGGCTTCGCGCCGATCGCGGCTACAGATTTCGCAAGCGCCGACACTATCGACCTCGTCGGCATCGGCTCGCCGGCTGGTTACAGCCTGTCGCCCGCCAATCAGCTCACCGTCTCGGGCAGCCAGGGCACAGCGGCGCTCAATCTCGATCCAACGCAAAATTATTCGGCCGACACGTTCGTGCTGTCCGCGGATTCCGGCATTGGCGCTGCGGCAGGCACGTTGGTCAGCGTCGTACAAACCAGTTTTCTCGTCGGCAACGAGGCCGATCTCAACGCCATCCTGGCGTCGATCGATGTTCCAGGCGCAGGCGCGCCTCCCGATCTCGCCTATACCATCACTCTAACGTCGAGTTTCACTCTCACGAGCGACCTTGATGCGATCAATCTCGGATCCGGCGATACGCTGACGATAAACGGCGCCGGTTACACGATCGACGGCGCAGGCACCTATCGCGGTTTCTTCGATTACGCGGGCGCTCTTACTCTGGAAAACCTGACGATCCAGAACGCCGTGGCGAGCGGGGGTGCGGGCGGATCGGGCGCGCTGCCTGGCGGCGGCGGCGCGGGGCTGGGCGGCGGCCTGTTCGTGGCCAGCCAAGGTGCAGCGACGCTCGACAATGTGACTTTCATCAACGACCAAGCGGTCGGTGGTGCGGCTGGCGCTACGAGCGGTACAGGTCTCGGTGGCGGCGGCGGCCTCGGTGGTGCGGGTGGTGCCGGGTCTGGAAACTACGCAGGCGGCGGCGGCGGCATCGGGGTCAGCGCTACTGGCGGATCAGGGGAAAGCCACGCCGGTGGAACCGGTATCGTGATTGGTGCCGCATCTGGCATGAGTGGCACCGGAACCAGTCCCCATGCAGGGGGCGCCGGTGGCAGTGATGGCGGCGGCGGCGGTGCCGCCGGGCAGATAACGACCGTCGGGAGCGGCAAAGGTGGCGGTGGCTCCCGCAGCTATCCTGGCGTGGCCGGCGACGGCGGGGTTGGCGGTAGTTTCGGCGGCGGCGCCGCGAGCGGCAAGGCGGCCGGCTTCGGTGGCGGCGGCGCGAACAGCGCCGGCGGTTGGGGTGGCGGCGGTAGCGGAGCGGCGGGCGGCTTTGGCGGCGGTTCTGGTGCCGGGGGCGGCGCGGGTGGTGGCCTCGGTGCGGGCGGGGATGTGTTCGTCCAGCAAGGTGGCTCGCTCACGATTGCCGGCGGCTCGCTGACTGGAGGCGGGGTCTCGGGCGGCCAAGGCAGCGGAAATGGCGGTTCCGGCGCGGCATTCGGCAGCGGCATTTTTGCCCAGGGCGCGGAAACGCTGACCTTCGATCCAGCGGCTGGTCAGACATTGAGCATTGGCGACGTGATCGGCGACAGTGCCGGTTCCGGCGATACTGGAGCGACCGGCCTGATGCTTAGCGGCAGCGGGACGGTAGTGCTGTCGGCAACCAACACTTACACTGGCGGCACCGCGCTCGACGCTGGCACGTTGTCGTTGCAGGCTCCGGGCGCTGCGGGCAGCGGCGCAATTACTTTTGCATACGGCGCTGCCACGACGCTTATCGTCGGCGCAGGCGACGTGCCGAACAATATCATCAGCGGATTCCTGCCGGGCGATGTCATCGACCTCCAGGGCATCGGCACCGCGACCAGCGCCGTACCGGGCGCGGGCGACATCCTGACCGTTACTGGCGGTACCACCACCGTTCAATTGCGGCTCGATCCGGCGCAGAATTTCACTGGCGAGTCGTTCTTCACCGCCACCGACAATCACGGGGGCACGCTGGTCACGGCGATCGACATCGCCGGAGATTTTCCGCCGTCGATCTCGGGGACCGGAATTGTAAACGGCGACGACCATACGCCGCTCAATCCACTCGCCGGCGTGACTGTGTCGGATGTCGAACTCGGGACAGACCGAAACCGTTACCGTGACGCTGTCCTCGCCCTTCAACGGCACGCTGTCAAACCTTGCGGGTGGAACCTACGACGACGTGCACGGCACCTATACCGTGAGCGGGACGGCCGCAACGGTGACCGCCGCGCTGGATGGCTTGGTGTTCACGCCGGTGGAGAACCAAGTCGCTCCCGGTCAGTCGGTCACCACCGTCTTTAATCTGTCGGCGACCGACGGCCTGATGTTCTCGACTGCGGCTGCGACCACCGTCAACATCACCGCGCTGAATGATGCACCGGTGATCTCAGGTGTCGGCGGCGCCCTGGTCGAGGGCTATTGGAACGTTCCGCTCAATCCGTTCGCGGCCGGAACAATCACCGATCCCGACGTCGGAGCGACCGAGACCGTCACCTTCACGCTGACCAACAGCCCGTTCTTTGGGCCGACGGACAGCGCCGGGACGTTGTCGCTCGCGATGCCAGGAATGACGCTGACGCATACCGGCGTCGGCACCTACATGTTGTCCGCAGGCAGTCCCGCCGATGTAACGAATGCGATCGAGGCGCTCCAATTTACGGCGGTAGCCAATCCCTCCACGCCCGGCTTCACCAGCACCTATGTCGACATGTCGGTCTCCGACGGCATCGCGCCACCGGTGGTCGCCGATGCCCAGGTTCTTGCCGGCCTTCCTATCTTTTCGGGAGTAACCGCGAACCAGACGGTGACGGATGGGAGCTCGATCGATCCATTCAGCGCGGTGCAGATTACGGATTCGGCTGGCCTTTCGATCCAGGGCTTGACGATTACGCTATTTGACTCGTCCGGCGATTATCTGACTCCCACCGATGCCAATGGGACTCTCTCTGGCGCCGATCTCACCAAAACGGATGTCGGCACCTACACACTTGCTCCGGGCTCCACGCAAGCCGTCTCAGCAGAACTCGACGCGCTGGTCTTCACACCGTCCATCAGCGGCTCGACGACGACCACGTTCTTCAATCTGGCGGCATTTGACGGCGCCACAACATCCGACAACCAGGACACCTCGGTCATAGCCGAGCCGGCCTGCTTCTGTCGCGGTACGCTCATCCAGACCGACCGGGGCGAAGTGCCGGTCGAGGAATTGGCGATAGGCGACAGAGTGGTGACAGTCTCCGGTATGATTCGGCCGATCAAATGGATTGGGCGACGCAATGTGGCGGCTCGATTTTCCGATCCGCTCAAGGTGTGGCCGATACGCATCAAGGCCAGTGCGTTGGCCGACGAAGTCCCCTCACGGGACCTGCTTGTATCGCCCGATCATGCTCTTCTTGTTGACAACATCCTCATTCAGGCCGGCGCGCTGGTGAACAGCATCTCGATTGTCAGAGAAACTGAGCCCCCAGAAATATTCACGTACTTCCATATTGAACTGGAGGACCATTCCCTGATCCTCGCCGAGAACACCCCGGCAGAAACCTTTGTCGACAACGTCGATCGTCTCGGTTTTGACAATTGGGCCGAGCACGAGGCGCTTTATCCGAACGGCAATGCTATCGCCGAGATGCCGCATCCACGGGCGAAGGCATACCGCCAAGTGCCACGATCTATTCGTGAACGACTGGCTGATCGCGGCGCGCAATTTATTGACGGAATTTTTGTGCCCGAGATGGATGTCTACGACGATCGGGCGCAAAGGTTGCGGAGTTTCATTGCAGCTTAGATCGCGGCTCCGGGTCCGAGGGGGCGGAGGAGGGCGGCGCGCCGTTACAATGCCATGGTTCCGTGCGATCGGGCCGAATTCTCGATAGTAATTTCGTGTACCGCCGCCATGACATGCGAAAGAAGCCCCGGTCTTTCGGCCAGGGCTTCCGTTCGTCGATTATTGTTTGGTTCTAAAATGTCCGCCGGGCTGGGGGCTTTGGCGGACGTGTGCCGCCGCCTTTGTCGTTGGGATGGGGTGGCGTCGACGGCAATTCGATATGCGCACCAAATGATTTCCGCAATGCGGAACTGAAATTTACGTTACTGGAGGGCGCGTTATTCTCCGCGCCGCTTGCGGAACTTTTTTGCCTGAGGCTATGATAATAATGCTGATTGCTGTTCTCCTCCTCGTGGGGTGAAGATGAAGCAACTCGTCGCTGCGGCAGCTTGTTTCGCCATCCTTTACGGTATCGACGCGATTTGGTTTGGCGGCTGGTACTTTGCTGCAGCGAAGAGCGCGATTTATGCTTTTTATGTACGCTGGTGACCGATCCTGTTTGGTAAATTGATCGGCGGAGCGAAGATCGCGCGCTTGTTGGCATTCCTGCTAACGGGTGAAAAGTGCCCGGCGCCGGCAGACTATTTCGCCAACACCGAATTGATCTTTTCCAACAGCCGATTGAAATCGATCGGCTTGGTGTCGAAGTCGTCGCAGCCGGCCGCGAGCGCTTTCTCGCGCGCGCCTGCCATGGCGTGGGCAGTGAGCGCGATGATCGGTATCTGCCGGGTTGTCGCACCTTCTTTGAGCCGGCGCGTTGCCTCCCAGCCGTCGATCACGGGCAGGTCCATGTCCATTAGAATAAGGTCGGGCAACTCGGCCGCCGCCGCGGCGCAGCCGGCCTCACCGTCGGCGGCAGTCGATACCTCAAAGCCTTCGAGCAATTCGAGCCGCATCTTAAGCATATAAACATTGTCGTCATTGTCTTCGACGTACAGAATTTTGGTCACGAATTCATCTCCGGGACCTGATGTTGGCGGCCGGCATCGGCAACCGCCTGCCGGACTGTCCGCACGAGCTGAGCGGGGTCGAAGGAGTTCTTCAGCAGAATAGCCTCGACGCCTGAATTGAGCCGCTTGTGGTCGGCGGCCGTAAGATCGAGCGCGGTAATCACGATTACCGGGATGCGGCGCCACTCTGGGCGATCGCGCAGTGCCGTGATGAGTTGGAAGCCGTCCATCTCCGGCATCATCAGATCGAGGAGGATGACATCTGGAATACTCAAGCCCAGGCAATCGAGGGCCACCCGGCCGTTATCGGCCTCGGTTACGGCCCAGTGCTGCGGTTCGAGAACGGATCGGATCGATTCGCGCTGCGCCGGGTCATCCTCGACGAGGAGTACGCAAGTCGGTCTGATTCTGGCCCTGAATGGCTGCAGCAGCCCAATCAACTGCTCGCGGTCGATCGGTTTCGTCAGATAGCCAGCCGCACCGAGTGTCACGCCCTTGCGCTGCTGATCGGTAATGGTGGCCATGACAACGGGAATTCCGGCCAGTGCGGGGTTGCCGCGCAATGCCGCCAACACGGTCCAACCGTCGATATCCGGCATCAGTACGTCGAGCGTGATTGCGATCGGATGCAATTCCTCTGCAAGCCGCAAGCCTTCGCGCCCGCCGGCGGCCGTGGCTACCGAAAAGCCTTCCTCTCGCAAATGATTGGCAATCAGTTCGCGGGATGTTGCATCGTCGTCGATGACCAGGATGCAATCCCCATTCGTCCGGTGCTTGTCGCCGGACTTGGCCTGCAGAATCATCGCCGCGCCGGTTTCGGCAGAGTCTGCCACAGAGGCCGCAGTCTCCGCCTCGGCCGGCAAGCGGACGACGAACGTCGAGCCCTTGCCGGCCTCGCTGGTGACCGTCACGTCGCCGCCCATCATGCGGCACAACCGGCGGGTGATCGCAAGGCCGAGGCCGGTGCCGCCGTAGCGGCGGGCGGTCGATTGGTCGGCTTGCACGAAGTCCTCGAACAGCTTGTCCATTTGCTCCGGCGTCATCCCAATGCCGGTGTCCGTGACGACAAAATCAAGCCAGCGCCGTCCGTCGCGGGAAGAGGGAATTACCCGCAGCGCGATCTCACCATCTTTGGTGAACTTGCAGCCATTGCTCAGAAGGTTGAGGAGGATTTGGCGCAAACGCAGCGCGTCGACATGCATCGGCGCAATGTCGTTCGGACATTGGACGATAAGCCGGTTCTTATTCTGCTCGGCCAGCGGCCGCGCTGTCCCTGCCACTTCCTCAAGCAAACGCGCGATATTGACGGTCTCGAAGTTCAGTTCGAGTTTTCCCGCCTCGATCTTTGACAGATCGAGAACCTGATTGATGAGTTCGAGGAGGTGCTTGCCGGCACGATGCACGCGCCGCAGCGGTTCCAGGGCCTTCTCGGTGCCGAAGCGGGCCGCGTTGCTCACCATCATCTCGGTCAGACCGATAACGGCATTGAGCGGAGTGCGAAGCTCGTGACTCATGTTGGCGAGGAATGCAGACTTCGCGCGGTTTGCCGTTTCGGCCTGCTGCATGGCGTCTTCGAGCTCTTCCTGGCGCTTTTTCAGCTCTGAGATATCCGTGTAGACGACCACGGTGCTGCCGTCAGGCGTCCGCTGCTCGCTGATGCGCACCCAGATTTCGCCGTGGTGATGTTCGATGAACCCCTTCGGGTCGGCGTGGTGGCTGAGACGCGCCGCAATCCATTGATCGGGAGGTTGGCTGCCGATGTCGAGTACGCCGCGCTCGACGCCGGCCTTCAGTACGTCCGCGAACGTCGTTCCTGGTTGAACCACGTCGTCGAGTTTCGGGTAAAGCTCGCGAAACTTGTTGTTGCATAGGACCAGCCGGTCATCCGGATCGTACAGGACGAAGCCGTCGGAGATCGTTTCGATGGCAGTTTCGATCATCCGCCGCTGCGTTTCGCTTTGTGCCGATAATTTCGTTCGCTCGCGAATGCTGTCCCGAAACAGCTCGAGCGTACGGGCCATAGCGCCGATCTCGTCGGACGCCGGCGCTGGGATCGGAGCGTTGAGATTGCCGGCCGTAATTCCCGCCATGGCCGCGACAACAGCGTCGAGCGGCGCCGAAATCGAGCGCAGCACCACCACGGTGGCTAGGATCCCGATAAGGATGATGACGGCGACCACAATTGCGGCGACGAGCGTCGTTTCGGCGACGTCAGCCAGCACTCCGCTGCGTGCCTGCGCGGCCTCACGATTGAGGCCGTCGACGAACGTCGTGAGCCTTGCGTCAATCGCGACACTATGCTGGCGAGCGGCGGCCAAAAAAGTGTTGCCAACCACACGCTGGTCGTTGGTGTATGCGTCGACCGCGCGCATGTCGTCGTTCTCGAATTGCGCGACTTGCGATTTGATCGCGGCGGCGACGTCCGGCCGGCTCTTGGCCAGTTGATCGAGCTTTTGTGTGAGCTTCTCCTTGGCGGCGTCGGCGTTGGTTTCGGACAGCCGCAACAGGCTGACCGCAAGATCAGTAAGCCAATAGCGGTACTCGCCAAAGGTGGAGCGGATTTGATTGGCGAGTTCGGTAAGTTCGGCGAGCTCGGCTGTTTTCGCCACAGCCCGCGCATTGTCGGCGAGCTTCGCTGTCATGAACAGCGTCGTTCCCGCCAAAATAACGATTAGGATCGCGGTAACGAGCAGAATCCGTGTTTTGATGCTCAGTCGTCGCAGCATCGGCTGCCACCTCGCCGCAGCTCAGCGATAAAGACTGATGCTGATCACGCCGCCCAGGTCGCCCTCTTGACGTCCCTCCTTCGGATAGCCAGTGACGTCGATATCGCCCTTGGGACCGCCATGACATGACAGACAGGAGGCCGCGTAATATTCGGGCACGGCCATGCGAAAAGCGGGCCGTCCCTTGCTGTCAGAGATAGCGGAGTAGTCCTTGCCCTTGGGCCAGCTCGGTTGCAGAAATTTTTCTGTGATGACCTGCAATTCCCAGGGATCCGGTCGCGCCTTGAGGTTGCGGATAAGATCAGGCGGCGCGGTGACTTTGACGTCGGCCTCATTGCTGGCGCGCCGGCTGAACGCCTCGTTGACCAGCCGGCCGAACGTCGACGGAATGAAGCCCTTAAAGCCCAGCCCCTTCTTGTTGATCGTGTCCTGATTGGCGTCCAGCACTTCCACAATCGAATCCATTTGGGCGCGCAACAGACGGCCCTGTCGGGTCGAAGGATCGATGCTGTTAGGGTCGACCTTTGTTGTTTCCTGGTAGACTTGCACGACCTCCGCCAAAACCTTGGCGCCCGTCAGACCTTTGTTGCCTACGGCCGGGTTGTTGATATCGGCTTGATGCCGCGCCACGACGACACGGCCGGCCCGCAGCATGGCGGCCAGGCTTTCCGCCACGGCGTTATCGTCGCTGGTCTCGCTGCGCAACGGTCCGGCGCCAAAGACGGCGAATGCGCCTGTCAGCATCGCGATCGCGAAAATCCCCGGTCGCAATAGCGGAGCCCTCAATAAAGTAACTATCATGGCTATTCCCCAATGGATGTTTTGCAACTTCAGCTTGAACCGTGCACTCGCCATCGCGGTAACGTCAAGTCGTGGCTCAGACGCGCAAGAGACGCGCGCCGGGGACGCGCGTGAGACCGGTTACGACCGGCGGCTGACGAAGAATGTCTCGAGCACACGATCTTCCTTGGTCTCGATGCGCTGCGGGCCATCAAGAATAAAGTCGTCGCCCAGGGCTTTGGCCGTCGCGGCTGAAATCATCACTCGGTTGGGCTGGCTCGCCGCCTCGATCCGGGCCGCAATATTTACGGTATCGCCCCAAACATCATAGGCGAACCGGCGCGTGCCGATGACCCCCGCCATAAGGGGGCCGGAATGCAGTCCTACCCGGATCGAAAACCTCGCCGGCAATCGGGAATGAAGCCGCTCGGCGGCCGTGATCATATCGAGGGCGAGTTTGGTAGCCGTCCGCGCGTGATTGGAACGCGGCGTCGGAATGCCCGCCGCCGCCATGTAGTTGTCGCCGATCGTTTTGATCTTCTCGACGCCGACGTCCTCGGCCAACCGGTCGAACTCGGTGAACAGATGATTGAGACAGCCGATGATCTCGTAGGGCTTCATACGCGCCGTAATCTTCCCGAAACCGACGATGTCGGCGAAGATGACCGTTACGTCGTCGTAATGGTCGGCGATGCTGCTTTCGCCGGTGCGGAGCCGGATGGCAATTTCGGGCGGCAGCACGTTACGCAGCAGGCTATCGGAACGCTGCTTTTCCTGTTCGATCCTTCCGAGATAATCGATCTCCAATGCGCGCAGGGAACGTCGCCGCAAAGCGGAATTGATGCGTGCGCGCAGTATCGTCGGATTGAAGGGCTTTGGAAGGTAGTCGTCGGCGCCAAGCTCGATGCATCGGCAGACATTTTCGATGTCGGTGTCGGCGCTGATCATCACAACCGGCGTCTCACGCGTGTTCGGATTGGTCTTGATGATTTTCAAGACCTCGTCACCGTTCAGCCCTGGCATCATCATGTCGAGCAGAACGAGGCTGAATTGCTTCTCGGCCAGCAGCGCTAGAGCTTCGTTGCCGTCGCACGCGCTCGTCACCCGCTCGTGACCATCCGACTCCAGGAGTAGCTGCAGCGTATATCGGTTGTCCTCATTGTCATCGACAATGAGGATGCCGTCGAGTTCCGGGCGCGTAGACATCACCGAGAGTGCATCACTCGCCATGTTACCACTCAAGGGATGAATAGCCGTGTTGTAGTTCCCGAATAACCGGACATGGTCGGGAACCTCCACGAGCTAAGGACAGAGTCGGCAACGATACCCGAGATTCCTGTGCAGGTGAACCTCGTTCTACCGGGTAGCAAATCCGCCGAGCGTTGGGGAGAGAGCCGTTATACGGTCGAATACAACTCTTGCGCGGCAGGTGGATTGCTTCGGCCTCGGTCGAGATTGAATTGATCGGCGACAATTTTACGTACGTGATTCAGAAATCATGAACGATGAAAGCACGCTGTCCTTTGGCTCCAAGGATGGGCGCGACAAATCCAGCCATCGTAACCTGCAAGACAGCACCAGGATCTTGCGTTTCTGCCCACCGATGTTGCGGTTGCGAGCTGACGGCTTTCGGGTCGACGTCGCAAGCGCAACGCGCACAAACGCCAGATTAGTCGATGTTTATGAATCTATTTAAACGAATGACAGTGCGTGTTGGCTACATTCGGTACGCCACGAGAGTTTCAGAGGCTGCAAGGATGAAGCGCTTTTTCTTCGATTACACCAAAAAAGACCAGTTGCTCCTCGATTATCGCGGCAACGAATTTCACAGTTCCCATGCGGCCATCGATTTCGCCAAAGCGATTGCCCAGGATCTCAAGCACCGCATCTGCGACGATTGGAACGGCTGGTCCGTCGAGGTTCGTAACGTCGAGGGCCAAAAGTTCTTTTCGCTGCCGGTCGAAAGTGCGGGGCTCCAGTAGCGGCTCATCCTCGCGCGCGCCATCTTGGGCGCCTGTCAGCTGTCACCATTGCCGGCTTTCTCCGCATAAGCTGATTTCAATGTCTGCTGAACAAGCGCGCGATCCGGCTTTCCGGCGCCATTAAGGGGGAAGGAATCGGCGATCTTAATCAGCCGAGGATGGGCGTAGGCCGGTCCTCGTTCAAGGCAGAATGCCTTCAGCTCCTGCTCCGTCGTTGATGCGCCCGTGCGGAGAACGATCATAGCCGCCGGCACGAAGCCTTTGCTGGCGTGCGGTAAAGGAACAACCACGGCATTTGCCACCCCCGGATGCGTAAACAGGAGATCCTCGACTTCCTTGGGGTGGACGTTTTCGCCGCCGCAACTGAACATATCGTCCTTGCGACTTAGAAAGTAATAAAAGCCATCATCGTCCTTCGAGAAGATGTCGCCGGTGTGGAGCCACCCATCGCGGATTTTGTCGCGACTGGCCTCAGGCTGGTTGTGATAGCCGAGGCAAACATACGGGCTGCGAAACACGAGCTCTCCAAGGCTGGGATGGTCGTTGCCATCGTTATCGATCAGCCTCAGTTCGATACCCGGGATTGGCGTGCCAATGCTGCCCCGCGGGACTGGACGTCCATCAATCGGCGGACGCAGCGGGCTTCCGCCTTCGGTCGATCCGTAGCTTTCCGAGGCCTTGACGCCTGGGAGCGCGCGCTCGACCGAGTCGAGCAGGCCCTGTGGCACGATTCCGGACCCAACCTCGACACGGCGCAGTGCGCTCAGATCGAGCGTTTTGAGATAGTCGGCATGCTGCAGAAACGTCGAGAAGACGGCGGCAACGCCGCGCGTGAAAGTGCAGCGGTATTTCGCAAGCGCGTCGAGAAAGGCCTGGGGCTCGAAAGCCGGCATGATGACGAATGAGCCGCCGGCATAAAGCATCGGCTTGACGGTGCCGCGTAGAGCGTTCTTGTGAAACAGCGGCAATGCGATCAGGCCACGGTCATCGTCCGACGCCGGCCAATATTTCTGATTGTGCGCGACATACCAGAGCATGCCTCTGTGGGTGATGATGACGCCCTTTGGCCGCCCTGTGGATCCAGACGTGTAGAGCTGAATTGCTTGCGCATCGTCGGCAATCTGCGGCGGGTCAACCGGTCCACCGACGGCCAATTCGTCTTCATAGAGCCGGAAGCCGCGTTCAGGGCGATCCAGGAGCAAACGCTCTTTGAGTGGTATGCGTCGGATGATCTCTAAGGCGTGTGGATGGCTCTCGGGATCGACCACGGCAGCAACGCACTCTGCGTCCTGCAGGACGAAGGCCAACGTGTCGGCTGGCAGATGCGTGTTGACGGGAACAGGGATCGCCCCCATCCGCATGGAGCCAAACATGGTCTCGATGAACTCGACGCGATTCCTGACCAGCATCCCGACGCGCTGGCCTGGCTCGATCCCGAGGCGCGTCAGAGCGCCGGCGAGGCGGTTCATGCGGTCGTCTAATGACCGATAGGTGATTAGGCGCTCGATGCCATTGAGCAAATCGATAATACAAACCTTGTCTGGCACCCGTCGAACCGATTCGGCGAAAAAGTAGCCGAGGTTGCGCTGACGGTTGAGTGAGACTTCGTCGATAGCAGGCATACGGCTAATGTGTTTTCCGAACGGCTGTCCAACAAACTCTGCAAACGATTTGCAGTCGGCGCTCGTCGGGTCTCCCGGAAGGGTCTTAGGGGACTAATCGCCGCGATTTTCGCTTCGGTGGCGACAGGGTGCCGACACGGATTTCGCAGTGTGCGGGACTGGCGGGCGGGAGTCCAGCGTTGGGCGCCGAAGCGCGCAGGGCCGCGGCGACGATTTTTGAGCCGGGTCAGATAGCTCGCTGGCGGCGTCTTTTCCGGCCTGAAAGGAGTTGAGCCATGAGATGCAGCAAACGTTTGCCTTCGCTTCCTCTTCTTCCCAGTGCTTCTGTCGTTGAGTATTGGCACATTCACTGTGCGTGGGTGGACTTTGCACCTGTTAACGGGCACTGAACGTGGGGTCGAGACGTCGATCGGCACGCCACACCATTGATTTTTCCTCAAGACAGAGAGACATCGGACATGGCCACTGAAAAAGAAATGGCCACTGAAAAAGAGGTTCTCGACCGCATGGACGATATGGGCGTTGCACGGCGCAATCTATTGCTGAGAAGCGGCGCCTCGGCGCTGACATGGGCTATGGGCACGATCGGTCTGTCGGAGTTCAGCTTGGATTCAGCGACATCTGCGATGGCAGAGACGAAGCCGAATATCGTTTTCATCCTGGCGGATGATCTTGGATGGAAGGACGTGGGTTACCACGGCTCCGACATCAAAACGCCGAATATCGATAAATTGGCGCAAACCGGCGTTCGGCTGGAACAGTTCTACTCGCAGCAGATATGCACGCCTGCACGCGCCGCCTTCATGACGGGACGCTACCCGCTGCGTTACGGGCTTCAGATGGCGGTCATACCTTCCGCGGGAAAATACGGCCTTGCTACCGACGAGTGGTTGCTACCGCAGGCGCTCAAACAGGCTGGATACCAGACTGCGATCGTTGGCAAGTGGCATCTTGGGCACTTTGATCAGAAGTATTGGCCAAGCCAGCGGGGCTTTGATTATTCCTATGGTCCTTTGATCGGGGAGATCGACCACTTCAAGCATGAGTCACACGGTGTGACCGATTGGTACCGAAACAACAAATTGGTCAAAGAACCGGGCTACGATACGCAGTTGTTTGGCGCAGACGCGGTCCGAGTGATCAACGCACACGACACCAAGTCGCCGCTTTTTCTCTACCTTGCCTTCACGGCTCCTCATACGCCCTATCAAGCGCCACAGCACTACCTCGACATGTACAAGGGGATTGCCGACCCATTGCGCCGTGCCTATGCAGCCCAGATAACGGCAATGGACGACCAGATCGGCAATGTGCTCGACGCGCTCGCCAAGCGGAATATGCGCGACAACACCCTCATCGTGTTCGCTAGCGATAATGGGGGCACTCGGTCAAATCTTTTTGTCGGCGAGGCGGAAGTGAAGGGCGATTTGCCGCCGAACAACGGAGCGTATCGCGACGGGAAAGGCTCGGTATACGAGGGCGGTACAAGAGTTGTTGCGCTGGCAAACTGGCCCGGACGGATAAAGCCCGGCGTCGTGAACGAGATGATGCACATCGTCGACATGTACCCGACCTTCGTCGGTCTTGCGGCAGGGCAACTTGGCAAGAACAAGCCGCTCGACGGGGTTGATGTTTGGCCAACGATTAGTGAAGGCAAACCCAGTCCACGCCATGACATGGTGTACAATGTCGAGCCATATCGCGCGGCAGTGCGAAAGGGAAACTGGAAGCTGGTTTGGACGACGCTGCTGCCCCCGCGCATCGAGCTTTTCGATCTGTCGAAGGATCCTTCGGAATCGATCAATGTCGCCGACCAGAATCCCGAGAAGGTCAAGGAACTGCAGGCATGGATTATAGATTTGGCCAAACAGGCTGCGCCGCCGTTGTTCCTGCTGGAATTGGTGCGCTTGGGACTGAGCCACGAGCCTGAGTTTCCAGACCTCGGTGGAACATTCGATTGAACAAGCATTTAGGGCTTGATGACTGCGTGGTTCGCTGCGCTGTGAGGGGCGACGACTAAGGTCCGGTTTGGGGTCGACCGGAATTGTCGAGGTCGCCGACCCGGCGTCACGCCACCGATGATGGCGCTATCGCCAAAACGGCTTGGGACGCCAGTAGACCCAGCCCCGCTTCCTCAGAGCTGGAATTCGTCGACTGTCATTACCGCCCGTTGCCATCTGCCTCATCGATCCGCTCAACCAAGCGCGCGATGAGTTCGGAGAGATGATTGGGGACGGGCATATCTTGCATGCTTTCGTAATACGCCTTGAGTTGTTCGCCCAACGCGGCTCGAATGTCGGGGCCGCAAGCAGCCTTTCTGTCTGGAATTTTGTCTGTCATCGCCATTTTGCGTCCTCAACACTGGAAATCCCATTATTCTCCAATGGTTCCGCGGCAATTCAATAACGTGCCAAAATATGAGCAGCGTGGAACCCGGGGACTGCGAGCGCGTTTTAAGGGCGGCGAATTCTCTTTCCGGCATTTTGAGGGTCGTCATCATGTCCCAGGGAACTGATTACCGGCATCAGGCGAAAGAAGCTGCAACACGCGTCGAGTGGTGCGAAAGGAAATTGTCGTTTGAGCGCAAACGACGAAAGGCGTTGGACGAACTGGCCGCCGGCGAGGATTGGCTTGAGGGCAAGGTAAGTCCCATGCCGACGACTACAGACTCCGACAAGCGGACTTGAGTGGCTGTACTGGATTACAGCGACGTGGCGTGCCATCCTCCGATCGCGAGGGGCGGTGTTCGGAAATTGTGTTTGACGCATCCTCAAGGGCGCGAAGCCAGTCGCGTCGCTTGGGTGTGTAAAATCCGCGCGCTTTATCAGATCAAGTTCCAAGCCAGCGAAACGAATTTGCAAGAAAGGCTTTGCCGTTCGCACGGGGCCACTCGCCGTGAGCCACAATGACGCGTTGGCAATTCCAGTTCAGCACTTTGTCGCGCGCGCGGCGCGCCGGTGCGCGGTTGATAAACGATAATCGCCATTCGAGCGGCGCGCAGGCTTTGTCCTGGGTGAGGCCATCGAGGCGCGCCAAGAAGCGCCACCGACCCCAATGTTCTCGGAGAAAATGATCGCTGAAGGTCTGGATCAAATCGGCGACGATCGCAGTGGCGGAGGGGCGGTGAAGAAAGACAATCTCGTCCATGGCGAAAGAGCCGTGGAACCATGCTTGATCGATATCGGCAAGCCATTCGGCCGGCGGGCTGTCTGCCAGCGCTTCCTGGAATTTGATGTCGGGCCGCTTCCTGATGGTCGTTTGCGGCCCCCACAATTGTGCCGCGGGATAGGCCGCTTTCCATTCCTGCAAGTATAGCTGATGCAGTTTGTTGGGGCTTACGAGGTGTCGGACAGGGCCCAGACTATCCACTTCGTTGCGCAGATCAGCGGTTAGCTTGACCGGCGACCATACCCACAGATCGCCGTTTGCTAATCGGGCGATGACCGAGCGCGTCGGATAGGGGAGGCCGAAGAAGCTGACGGTCTCTCCCTCTGCGACCCAAAGAGCGTCATGCAGTTGTTCGAGCATGTTTCTCTCCATGATTCTGACCTCGCCTGATGCCCGACATGCGTCCTTATGGGGACTGAAACAGACGTTCTCGGATAGACAAAAATGTCGGCTGTTGGTCCGTTGGCGACCCAACTCATGCAGCCGGTAGTTTGTATCTAATGCTTTAGGCGTGCGAGCTGTTTCTACGACATTCCATAGAGACGTATCGCGATGGACATGGACAGCATGCCGAGCAGAAGGCCTCCGAAGACCTGCAACATGGGATGGCCGGGCGCGCTGCCGTAGCGGGAATACCCGATCGTGAAGAGCAATATCGACGCGACAAGAACACCGATCACGTACGAGCTGTTTTGTGGCGTGCCGTAGAGACGCGTCGCAATGTATATGAACACCATGCCGAGCAGAAAACCTGGAAAAACGTGCAAGGCCGGACGGCCGGGCGTCGGGCCGTAAAGCAAATACCCAATAACGAACAGCAACATCCACGCGACAAGGACGGCGATCACGTAATTGCCAAGCCGTGACGCGAAAAAGTGCGAAATTAGGCTCATCGCAAAGTCCTTCCGTATCTGCAGCCAGAGTACGCCTTCGACGTCGCCACGTGTTCCACCGTCGTTGATCGATTGCCCTGTTCGCGCGGGGCAAACATTGACTAGCGCGGCGTTGGTGACAGCTCTGCGAAATGGAAGCGCTCGCTGCTTCAATCAGTCAGCTGTGGACTGGACCGAACTTGGTCGAGCCTCAGGTAAGGTCTTAGCCGTCCTGCGCTGTTGTCCGAGTACCTTGGCTCGTGCGCTTCCCCGCATTCAGGGCCTTTTTTCGATGCCCGACACAAGCCTGATGTTCGGCGCGCGGCAGATAGTAATAATTCGCGCGTGTTTGGAACCGGCGTCGCCTTGTCAGGTTATCTGGTTACTCAGAATTTATGTCAACGCGTGCGGGACCGTCGTCGACGCGCGCATTTTCTGAGTGAAAACCCGAATAGGGAGATAAAATATGGGTAAACTAGCGATCTGCTGCGCCCTGATTCTGGGAGCCCTCATGATAAGCCCGGTGTTAGCGGCACCGAATAACTATCCGCCAACCGGAACGACAGTGACGACTGACATCAACGGGGATTATCATTCCTCTGCTCCAGTAACTGACCCTTCGCGAGCGGGGCAGTACGTGAAATCGATCCCGGGGCATTACACGCCGCATGGCCCGGTGACGAATCCCTCTGCAAAACCCCTCCACTGAACGAGCAAGCCAATACGCGGAGGTCTCAGTTCCTTTTCTGTGACTGCGACTGAGACCTCAGCGTCGCGACCGAGCTCTCCTTCTGCTCCTACACTCCCTGACCGGGCTGCGAAATCGGGCGCTGCGGGCGGCGCTCACGAAGCTCACGGCGTGATCGAGCACGCGTGTGGCCCACGCGTGTGACCCAGGTATGCTTTCCCGTCTTGCCGCTGGTGACCGCGATCGCCGCCTCCGTTGACAACAACGAAGTTCGCCGCAGCGCCCCTAGCGGCTTCGCCGACACAGTTGCTGGCTAATGGCCAGGCTGGTAGCTCCTGCGGCTGCCATCGTTATTGAAGTAATTTATGCCGCCATTGGGGGTGGGCACACTATAGCCGACGCGATTACCATTGCTGTCATAGATGCCGTTGGTGCTGTTGAAATTGTCGCCGCTATTTTGCCAATTTTGCGGACTGTTTTGCCAGTTCTGCGAACTGTTCTGCCAATTTTGCGAGCTGTTTTCCCAGTTGTCAGGACTATTCCGCCAATTTTGTGGACTGTTTGCCCAGTTTTGCGAACTCGGCGAATTTTGCGCATTATTCTGTTCGTAGATTTGGGCAAAGCACACGGAGCGCACGAAAGTCACCGACAGCATCGTGCACAATAAGTACACAGTGGTTTTAAGCCGGCTCTTCATTGCCAATCTCCCGGAAATGTGCGGAAAGTCCGCACGGGGCTTATGGCCTGAGAAAAGCGAGTAACAGCCCAACCCTTACGATCGTGTGGAGCTTATCGGGTCATTTTGCGATAACTTCGAAGATCGGCGCGGCACCGCAAAGTCAGGAGCGGACGGCCACTCATCGAGCTTCCCAAAAATCGAAACTAAACTACGTCAACTTCGATTTGAGCGCTTGCCCGATTATCGCGGACCCGGGCCGCTTTGCTCCGTGAGGTAAGAGAAGCCCCGGTTGCGCGGACGGGGCTTCCCGGACGGGATTGGGATGTCAGGGGTTGGGGGCAATCCCGTCCGGTAGTCCAATGTCAGAAATCGCAGACCAGTTCCTGCGCCGACGGCAAGAAAGCGGAATGGAACCGGTCGAGGGTCTGAATAGGGGGCACACCGCTGGAGGGGCGACCCGGCGGCTGATCCCATCCGCGAGGCCAATGTTGGACATCGCAACGAGTTCCGCGTGATACCCGCACAAAACAGGCGTCAACCAGCGGTACGGGAACTTTCGTCTCCCAAATTCTCAGCCACCGGGGGTTGGGGCCGATGATTTGCTAAAGCGGGTGAAGAGCGCGTCCGGTCACTGCTCAGCACGGCGGGAACTCGTAAGGATGCAACCACATACCACAAGCACTATGATAGCGCCGAAGACAACCCAAAGTCCGACGTCAACGAAATCCATCTTCTTGTTACCTTTCCATTTGGAGTGAGTGCTTTGTCAGCAGGCGCGCATTTACTGTCGCTTGCTATCCTCGCGCCACGTCGCCCAGCGGTGCGTAGCGTCGCCAGGCACCGAGCCGAGCACGCGAATCGCCCCGGACGAGGCACTTCGCGGACCGTAGCCAAGCTTGGACGTGAGAGGGAATTCGGCAGGCGGGAGGACACAGGGACATTGCGGCCGCGCTTCTAGCAGGCGTCGGCATGGCCGTCGAATTGGACGACCAGCCGTCTGCGGATTCGACAAACGTCCTGGCGGCAGGGAAAGGTTCGCGTCGGTGCTCGCCGCAATGTCCAGATCGCGGCATTGGACTGCGGACGTCTCGGTTTGTCGCTCTTAAGGCTGGGCGCCGACCGCATCCGATGCGAGAATCGACAGCCGGGATCGCGGGCGCCGTAAAGGTCGTACTACCGTTGTTTGCAAGAGCATCATTTGACGCACGTTGCCTTGTTGCTGCCTGCTCGACGATACTCAAGCCCGGAACAACACTGGATCGTGGGACTTGTTGAGCATTTGGGTCCTTACGGCGCTGATCGTGGCATTGCTGGTACTTATCAGCTTCGCCCAGCCTGCGGCTGAACGCCTCCATCTTCCTTACACCGTATTGCTCGCGATCATCGGGACGGCTGTGGCCGGCCTTGCTTCTTTCCTCTTCTACACGCCGCTCACGGACACGTTCGATTACATCGCTGAACCTCTCGCCAAGTTTCCGGTCGAACTCGACGGTTTTCCTGGTCGTCTTTCTGCCGCTGCTGCTATTTCAGGCAGCGCTGACCATCGACGTTCGCGAACTCCTGGAAGATGCGGCACCGATCCTTACGCTCGCGATCGTGGCCGTCTTCGTCGCCGCGGCGGGCATCGGCTTGACGCTCTCCATCGTCGGCGGCGTACCGCTCGTGGTCGCGCTTCTCCTCGGCTCCATCGTTGCCACGACTGACCCGGCGGCGGTGGTCGGTATCTTTCGCGACCTCGGCGTTCCGTTGCGGCTTGTCAGGCTTGTGGAAGGGGAAAGTCTGCTCAATGACGCTGCGGCCATCGTGCTGTTTACCGTTCTGCTCCAGATCCTCGCTGACGGTACTCAGCCGAAACTCGTAGCTAACGCAGTGCAAATCCTGACGAGCTTCGGCGGTGGGCTTGTGCTTGGGTTCATCGGCGGACGCATCTTCGGTGCGCTCGTACCACTTCTGGGCGACGCAAAGCTTGCCGAGGTCACCCTGGCTCTCGCTCTTCCGTACATCATGTATCTGTCGGGCGAAAAGCTGTTCGACGTCTCCGGCGTTGTCGCAGTCGTAAGTGCCGGATTGACGGCCGGAGCGGTCGGGCGTTCTCGCCTAAATCCGGAAAATTGGCGTTATCTGGAGGAGGTTTGGGAACAGATCGGCTTTTGGGCCGGGTCGCTCATCTTCATCATGGCCTCGCTTCTGGTGCCCAGGCTATTGCTGACGGTCGATGTCCGCGATGTCTGGCTTCTTGGTCTGGTGGTCATCGGCGCATTCGCTGCCCGAGCGGTCGTCCTATTCGGCCTTCTGCCGATCTTGAGTGCTCTGCAGCTCAGCCGGCCCGTCGATTCAGCCTATAAGCTGGCGATCACTTGGGGAGGGTTGCGCGGCGCTGTCACCCTGGCGCTCGCGCTCGCCGTCACCGAAAACCCCCACCTCGACGCGTCTACTCAAAGTCTTGTCGCCGTGTTGGCCACAGGGTTTGTGTTGTTCACCTTGCTCGTCAACGGCCTCACGCTCCGGCCAGTCATGCGCCTGCTCAAGCTCGATCGCCTATCACCGCTCAATCAGGTGTTGAGGAGCAAAGTCGTAGCGCTCGCGCTTGCCGAGGTTCGGGACGCGATCGCAGAAACTTCCCGGGAATTCGACTTGGCGCCTTCCGTTACGGATGCCGTTGCGGCCAAGCTGGATCAGCGGCGCGAGGCGGAAAGCTCAGGGCTTGAGCATTTGATCTCGGATCGAGACCGCATCACCATCGGGCTGGTCACACTTATCAATCGCGAGCGCCGAATCGTACTCGGCCATCATGCTCAACGCAGTGTTTCGACCGCCGCGATTGAGCGGCTCCTGCGTCATACGGACCTGGTCCTGGACGCTACAAAAGCGGAGGGTGAAGCAGGCTACAACCGCAGCGCCGCCCGCTTGCTCGCCTATTCACCGGCGTTCCGCTTCGCTCACTTCCTGCATCGCCGTTTTGCCATGGATCGCCTGCTCCAACAGCAAATTTCCATGCGATTCGAGACCTTGCTGGTGCACGCGTTTGCGTTGAAGGAACTGGTGAGATTCAATGAACGGCGTTTGCGGCCGTTGGTGGGAGATCACGTTGTGCAACTCGTGGGCGAGGTACTTGAATCGCGAATTGCCGCTACGGCACGCGCGCTTGAAGCACTGCGTCTGCAATATCCCGAACACGCAGCAGGGCTTGAGCGGCATTTCCTGAGACAGACCAGCCTGAAGCTTGAGGTATCGCTCTTTCGGCAACTGCGTGATGAAGGACTTATCGGTGGCGAACTCTTTAACGCGCTCGAACGCGAACACGCCTCTGAACGGCGTCGGGCCGGCGACCTCCACCCGCTCGATCTCGGTTTGAGAACCGAGGAGTTGATCAAGCGCTTTGATATGTTTCGAGGACTGGGCGAGATGGAAATCAAGGCGCTGGCACGCCTGTTTCGGCCGCGGCTTGCCCTTCCGGAGGAAAAGATCATTCGGCAAGGCGACCGCGGCACGCACGTCTTCTTCGTCTCGTCCGGAGCCGTAGAGGTCATGCTTCCCGAAGAGAAGGTTCGGCTCGGGCGCGGCGATTTCTTTGGCGAAATGGCGCTACTGAGCGGTCGTCGGCGTACAGCGGACGTGATAGCGATGGGCTACTGCCAACTGCTTGTGCTCAGCGCAACGGATTTTCGACGTTTCCTCGCTGCTAATCCGACCGCTAAGGTGCAGATCGATAGCGTCGCGGAGGCGCGCACCGTGATGAACGAAAAAGCGGGACAAGGCCGAACTTTGGATGCACTCTGATTTCTTGTCGAGCAGGCTCGAAGGCGCTCGGTCCCGGAGGGGCGGCGCTAATCAAGCCGCCGTTAGCCGCTGTCGGCCGCGCTCTCCCTCGGATGAGCCGCCGACATCAGAAAAAAATCTACCGCGCAATCAATGTTGTCACAAGTAAGTCTGTGGCAACCCGAAGCTTGTTTGAGGGATGTTTTGCGCAGTAATCATCAATCCACGCTTCTACTGTGTTCATCTCCTCATCCGTCACGACAAAGAGATTATCTTTATAACTTTGCATTACGTTAGCGCCAGAAATATATCCTCGAGCCCACGCTTCCAATTCAACGCTCAGGTCTGATCTCGCAGCGCGCTCTTTCGTCCACTCGCTACAGGGCGCATTTCCCTCACCCAAAACATTCTTTACCTGCGACATTGCGGGGGCATTCGTGCTCAGCAGAGCAAAAGCCGCTAGCATCGGTATGCGAAATTTCATGAAACCCTGCGTAACCTAGCTTTACGGCCCCCTCTCATTATCTCGTCCGACAAGTCGTAAGACAATGCCGTTGTGCTGATGGCCCATTGGTTCGCATTCCGACGCCTTCGGCGACGGATCATCCCGATCAGCACTTCAGTCTTCTGAATCAGCGGGGCGTGTTGGACGACCTCCGACGTGCCGGTGCCGTCGTGATTCGTGACGACATTGAAAACGCGTTGGTACAGCGCCTTGGCGACAAAGCCGCTGGAGAAGCATCGATCCGAGGGCGAGTCTCATGCGCAGTCGGTTGGTCGAAACGTTGATTTTCCCGAGCGCAGCCCACCGAACAATATCCGTCTTGTGCACGCCTTCTATGAATTGAAGTCCAGGGGGTACTGGCTTCGTCAACCTACGCCGATATGGATTCGGACGGGTAGGGTCGGCTGACGCCCGTTCCGCCGCCTCATCGTCGCCTCTCGTGTGTCGTGCCTGCCGTCGTTCGGACAACGAGAGCGCTCAATTTCGCCCGGAGTTGAAGCTGTAATCGAAACCCTCAAGTGACGGGGGAGCAGTTTAATGAGTGAACGAGCGCACGAATTTATGATTTATTGGCTGTCGATAAACGTCGGGACTGTGCCAGCCGTTCAAAGGCTGGGCAAAGCCGTTCGGCTTGCAACAAAATGCCGAGAAGACGCAACTCTTGCCGGCATTCCTCTGCAGGAGATAAGAGCGGTGGCGGAGGGTGATCTGATCAGAAAGATTCTGGCTGCGTTGGATGCGGCTGCATTCTCAGAGGATGGCGCTGTGAAATCGCCCGAACTTGAGACGACCATCTAATATAGATGCCTCAAGGACTCTCGATCAAATTGATATGGGCAAGGATGTGGCTGCGAGAAGTGGTTAATACCTGCGCTCCGGCTAATCTCACGACGACGCGCTGCACTTCCGTGAGAAGGTCATGGCGCGGATCGGCGGATGGCGCGCGGACGATGGCCGTCGCTCTCATCCGAGGTGAAGCGCTCTGCCATTACAATTGTCGCCGGCAGGCTCCGGTGTCACGTCTAGCCCAGGCGATTTAACAATTCCTAATTGGCGCGCCGATCGGCATCACGATCCGTCATCGTACGCCAGGCTGTATCGCGGCCAGCCACCGATTGCGCCCTGGCTTATTTCCTCTCAAGACTCCATCGGCATGGATGGCTGCTACGGCTAGACTAGAATTCTGTAGAAGGCCCTAAGCTGAGCGTCGCCGATCCCCCACGCAACGTTATTCACACGGTAATCGCTGGACCATAACGCACGAGCGATGGCTTCGATTTCTTCGGGATTACGCATCCGATGATGTCTCTGCGCGGGAGATCGGGACTTTCACCCCGGTGCGTCACCGGATGCCGCCTTGGCAGACTACAACTCGCGCACGGGAGCACATGGTGATAGCCCGATCCAATCTGCAACGGTGGTGACAAAAGAGCGAAGATGCGCGACATGAACAGACGAAGAACTATTTCCGCACGGATTTCTCGGGACGCTTCATGACGCGCGATTGTCGATATCCTCTGCGTCGCGACTCCGTTCCGATTTATCGAATGCTCCGCAACATGAGATGCATGGTCTAGAAATCACCCGATTTTTCATAAGGGCTTTGTTGGTCGGAGCGGCGAGATTTGAACTCGCGACCCCCAGTCCCCCAGACTGGTGCGCTAACCGGGCTGCGCTACGCTCCGAATGTCCGGCGGCACTATAGTGATCGGTCTTTGGAGCCGCAACACGCCCGCCCAAAAGGCGGCGGCACAACGATTTCGCCTCGCCGTGAAGCGGCTGTTTAGCGCCACAAAGAATTCGCTGCGCGGGCTCGGCTACGCCATCAACAGCGAAGCGGCCGTACGCGAGGAGGCCGTCGTTTTCGTCCTGGCGGTGCCGCTCGGCGGTTTTTTGGCACCGAATCTGGCTTGGTACGTTGCCATGATCGGCGTGCTCTTGGTGGTTCTTGCTATCGAACTCTTGAATACGGCGATCGAGAAGCTTTCCGACCATGTCACGCCCGAGCACAACCGCCACATCGGTATGATCAAGGACTTTGGCTCCGCCGCAGTATTCTGCGCGCTGTGGCTTGCGGGATTGACGTGGCTCGCGGCCGTGGCGATCCGTTTCGGATTGGCTTAAGCGGCCACGCACGGCCGGCTGGGGCGGGATGCCGCCGCCCGGATCGGACCGCGGATTGCGGCAATGACGTAATATATCGCGCCTCCAGTGTAGACCGCCGCATAGGCGCCAAGGAATCCGACAATATCAAATTTCAGCACGATACAGACGAGGGTTGCTGCCACCATACCCCCGGCAACACTTGCGCTGATGCGCGATATCTCCCGGAAAAAGCCAGTGTGTTGCATCAGCGACTGCATGACCATCCATACCAGATTGGCCAAGAGCAGAACGATGAGGATCGGCGTAACCGCCGTCGGCACGGTTGCTGCGGACCGCAAGAGAAACGCGAACAATGGCTGGGCCGCGAAGACCAGCAATCCGCACGCGAATGCAGCAGGCAAGCAGCATAACCCTGCCGCGACCAGGGTCGTCCGTATCAATCTTGGCGCGTCGCTCGCGGCAAGGGCGCGAGTTTGTCCTGGGACGGCAAGGTCGCAAGCGGCCGCATAGATAACGCTGGCACCGCGGAAGATGCGAAAGGTGGCCTCAAGAATGATGACTGGCGCGCCCAGACCGAACACCGTCGGCACGACGTAGTAGGGAAACGTGTAGGTGAAGAGATCGCCCAAGGCAGAGGTGCCGCTACGCTGGATCGAGCGCTTGTTCAACTGAAAGAACCGCACCAGTTCGCGCGAAAATCCCTGCACGCGTGGCGTCAAAGCGCCCTGCCGGATAAGTCTTGCGACGGCCGACCCTAATAGCACGGCCCATAACACATTCGAACCGATCAGGAAGACGTCGAGAGGCAGCCCACCCAGCATGGCAAGGATTGTCGCCATGTTGCCCACACGGCGAACCAGTTCGAGCTTCTCGTAGAAAACGAATTCGTCGATTGAAATGCTGATGCTTCGCAAGCTGAACCAAGCGAGATTGAGCGAAACGTACAGAAAGAACAACCCGAAATCCGCCGCATCGATGATTCCAAAAGCAGGCCGGGCCAGCATCACGAGAAAACAAACGAGGGAACCTGCGAGCGCGAGGAGTATGTAGAAAAGGATGACTGCGCTCGCCTGGCGCGCGGCCTGCTCGTCACTGCGGCCGGCAAGGTGAGCGGCGCGCAACTGCACGAACAGAATCTTGGCGAGACCGAGATCGCAGAGCCACAGTGAATAGCCGACGGCGCCGACCACGATGAAGATCGAGAAGCGATCGGGGCTGAGCACGCGCGCAAACACCAGCGTCTGAACCAGTCCCATGGCGGCGGCGGCAGCAGCCGTCGACGCGCGAAGCAGCATATAAGGAATCGAAATGAGACGAGCTGGTCCGCTCTTTGCCGCGGTAGGGTCGGCCGACAATGTTGCGACGTGCGCCTGCATAAACCTGGACTTTAACTTGAAGGCGGCAAACCACTGAAAAAGCCGCCAATTCGGTAACGTGATCTTAATCGCCCAGGGCTAACCAAATCGTGAACCAATCCATGTCACTTTCGCGATTGGATGCGATTATGGCTTTTACGTCCACGACATCCGGTTCCACTGGCCGGTCGGCCGCCGGTCTGAGCATCGACCGGGCGCTGCGCAAGTTTTTCCCGTCGACATCGAAATTAACGTTCAATCCGTTGTTCCGCGCGGTGATGAATGCGAGTGATTTGGTTCCTCGTCTGATCTATCCGGAATTTCGCGCTTTGCCGCCCAACCATCTGCGCATCCGTGTCGGCGTCGGCAACCGCATCCTCAACAATCAGAACTCACTTCCTGGTACACGCTCGCGATTTTTGGATGTTCGTATTCAGCGAGGGTATCGCCAATCTGCATTCCAATATCCTCGATATCGGGGTCGGATGCGGCCGTTGGGCGCATTGGCTGCGGGATTATAATTTCCGCGGCCGGCGTTTCGATGGAACTTATGTTGGCATTGATATCGATGGCGAAGCGATCGCGTGGTGCGAAAAAAACTATGATGCTCAGCGCTTTCGTTTCCATCATTCGAGTGATGCGAGCGTGTCCTACAACCAGAACGGCGCTCCGCGCTCCCCCTATCGCATTCCGGAGGCGGACGACACCTTCGATCTTGTGTTTTCCAACTCGCTGTTGACGCATTTGCTCGAGATCGAACTCGAAAATTACCTGCGTGAAACCTTTCGCCTCTTGAAAGCAGGCGGTAGCATGATGCATTCGCATTTCAATATCGAGTATCCCCCGGCAACTTTCGGCACCCGCCATACCTTCAAGCACCAACGCGGCAACGCTCAGATCGAGTCCGAGGCGCAGCCGGAGGCCGCGGTCGCTTATCACACCGACTTTTTGTTCGGCCTGTGCCGGCGGATCGGATTCTCGACGTGCGAGATCGTCCACATGCCCGGCGGCGAGCAGCACCAGCCGATATTGCTGTGTCGCAAATAGGCCGGTGTGGTGATCGCCGATCAAGTCACGCTGGCGCCGACCACGGCAAGCAGCCTACCGTCCGCGTCTGCGAAGAAGAATTCGAGCGGTAGCGAAAAGCCGCAAATCGCTTCGGGATCGGTCGCGATTTTACTTTGCACGTTCAACGGGGCTCGTTTTCTGCCCCTGCAGCTTGCTTCGTTCGAAGCTCAAAGTGTTCAGGACTGGCGCCTGTTCGTGTCGGATGACGGTTCGACGGACGACACGCTGGCCTTATTGAAAGAGTTTCAGGCTAAGCATGGAGCGGGCAGGGTGCAGGTGCGCAGCGGCCCTGGAAAAGGATTCGTCGCAAATTTTTTGTCGCTGATCTGCGATCCGTTGGTTGAGAGTGACTACTACGCGCTATCCGATCAAGACGATGTTTGGGCGGCTGATAAATTGGCGCGGTCGCGGTCGTACTTGATGACTGTTCCCGCCGGCGTGCCCGGCGTCTATTGCTCGCGTGCCCGCATGATCGACGAGCAAGGCGCGGAGCTGGGCTTCACGCCGCTTTACAAGAAGGCTCCCGATTTCCGCAATGCGCTGGTGCAGAACATCGCGATCGGCAATACGATGATGTTCAACGAGGAGACGCGACGCCTGCTGATGCGGGCCGGTGCGGATGTGAGAGCCGCTGTTCATGACTGGTGGATCTATCTGGCGATAACGGCGGTCGGAGGCCGCATTTATTTCGACCCCTATCCGTCCGTCGCCTACCGCATCCACGCCCGGAATCTGATTGGCTCGAATGAAGGCCGATGGCGGCGATATCAGACTTTGCTGAATCGCTTCAAGACCTGGAACGATCTAAACATCGAGGCTCTTACGCGTGTCCAAGGCTCGATGCTTGATGAAAACAAGGAGGTATTTGAACTATTTCGTCGATCGAGAAGGTTAGGATTGCTGCCGCGCGTTTGTGGATTGCTCCGCTCCGGCATCTATCGCGAGACGATGCGCGACAACGTCGAGTTGGCCCTCGCCGCTCTCAGTGGAAAAATCTAAGCTCCAGCGTGCGCTCTGGCGTTCCCTGAACGTCGTGCGGCTGGTTACGCTGTCGCGGGCTGTCGTGACGGTGTTCGCCGATGCAGCTTTTCGAACAAGTCGTTGAATGCGGTATCCGGCAGCGCGACCGCGAGCAGGTAGCCCGCAAGGCCCTTCCACAATGGTATCCGGCCGCTGCCATCGCGCGAATTCCACCACAAGCTCAGCATCGTCAAGGGTCGATAGCTTTGCACGTGCCTTTTGCGTATTTCGCGCCACAATTTGGCGTACAGGCGCTTGACGTGAATGCCGTTCGAAACGCTTGCCTGATCTTCACCGGCGACGCGATAGAGGTAGAGTGGTTTGGCCACTTCGATGCCGCGGAAACCGGCATGCGCAAGCCGCAAGCTGAATTCCCAGTCTTCATAGCCCTCGCGCATCGTTTCGTCGTAACCGCCGGCGACACGCCAACTTTCCTTGCGCATAACGAGGCCGGTCGACAGCGTGTTGGTGAAGAGAAGATCAAAGCGATTGAAATAGCGGGGCAGTACGCCCGAATCCGCGCCGACGAAGCGACTGTCGGTAACGACCATACCCACATCGGCCGGTGCGGCCCGCAATATCGGCACCGTCTCGGCGAGATATGTCGGCTCGATTGTGTCGTCGCAATCGAGATTAAAGATGATGCTTGCATGGGCGAGGCGGATGCCGGTGTTTCGTGCCGCCGCCGGACCGCGGTTCGGTTGCCGGATCACGCGTGCCCGATTCCCCAGGGCGGCAAGCTTGCTTACGGTCAGGCCGTCCGTCGATCCGTCGTCGACGATGATGATCTCGAAATCCCGGAAGGTCTGCGCCTCAAGACAGGCCATGAGGCCGTCGAGAAAGCGGCCGCCATTGAAGCAGGCTACGACGACACTCACCGCGGGTACGGTCTTTGCCGAACTCGGTGGATGGCGTGCCAGTATTTGCCGTTGGAGCGGCCGCGGACGTCATGTTTTCAGCGCGGAAATTGCGGATTTGGATGAAGATTACCGCCGTCCGGCTAATTTTCCTTAACGCCATTTGCTCGAATTTGCATGACCGATCGGGCGATCTGTTCACCACGATCGTTAAGCAAATAAAGCCGTCTCGCCGCTAATTTCTCAGGATGAGCTCCCAGGTCTCCGCCATCGAAGGAACCTCCAGCGTGCGGCGGCTATCGCGGCAGCTTACGAGCCTGCTCTCGCTGCGTTACTTTTCGCTGCGGGCATTCACCGCCGCGGCGGCGGTCGTCAACGGCCTGGTCCAGACATTCGTCTTCGCGCGCGTCCTGACGCCGAAAGATTTTTCAATCTACATCCTGATCGGCACTGTCGGCGTATCGTTGTGGCTGTTCGACCTCGGCGCCTCCAAGATCTTGTTTGTACATCAGCGCGCCCGACATCTCGGGCAGCGGGTCGATGATGCCGTGTCCGCGCAATCGAGCGCGGTCGTGCTCCTCTATAATCTCATTGTGCTCGCCGGCACGTTGCTTTGCTTCGCGGTGATGGCGGCGCGACCCGCCGTGACATCGTGGCAGGCGGCGCAGTTCGCGCTGTTCTTCAGCTTTTCGGCGCTCAATTTAGCGTGGTTTCCACTGCGCAACGTCAGTAACGCGGTGGACGAGTTCCTCATGTTTGAGGCGCTGGAATTGATCAGGCGCATCGGCCATATCTCGCTCATGCTGGCGATGTTGGTCGGTTTGCCGCTGACGGCATTTTTGTTGCTGGCCAACCTTCTGTGGTTTTGCATATTTGCCGTCTGCATCGTCCGGCTCGTTCACAAGGGCGCGCTGGCGCCTCGGGTGTGCGGCCTGTGGACCGATTTGAGACCTTTCTGGCACGATAATCGCGCTAAGCTTTTGCGCAGCGGGAATTATTCCATCTGCGAAATCGTGATTTACAATTTTCCCTATCTCGTTGTCCCGATCGCGTTCGGCCTTGCAGGCCCGACCATCATCCTGGACACCGTGTTCAAGGTCTTTCGCGGCGCGACGCTGATCTATGCGGCGGGCCTCGACCCCCTTGTGCCGCGGCAGACCCGCGCGTTCGCCGAGCACGATATTCCGACGTTGAAGAAAGCGACCTGGACCGCCGCGATCCTCTGCGCCATTCCGACATTTGTCCTGTGCGCGTTGCTGCTGTTCGCCGGCGACCGCCTATTTGCTTTGCTACTCGGCCACGCCGCCACGATGCCACGTGCGGCGACCTTGATTCTCATCGTGCTGCTGCTTGCCAATATGGTTCAAAACGTAGCAAGCAACCTGCTATTGCATACGGGATTTTTTCACGAAATCGCACGGATCGCCACGTTCGTGGTCGGAGCGATGGCGGTAATGACGGCGATCGCCATAGCCTCCGGCTCCACTATCGTGGGTTTTCTCGGCGGCTATGCCGCCGTCTACGTGGTCGGTGCCGCACTTTACATCGCGTCTATCCGGAAAAAGGTCTTCCTTCGGGCCTCATCTTCCTGAGCCTTACGTCACGGCTTCGCTTGTTTGATCAACTGCTCCTTGTTCGGCTCCAAGGCGATCTTCATTCGATCGCGGACGTCGGCCGGGGCGGTGAGAAGGCTATCAATGATGCCGGCGAGGTGATCGCCGGTCATCGGCCTAACCGTAAGGTGCTGTGCAGTCGCGGCAGCCTTGAACTCCGGGTCCTTGATGGTTTCCTGGAAGGCGGTGCGTAGAGCGGCGACCCGCTCGGCGGGAGTATCGGGCGTCGTCGCCAGCGGTCGCCCGACCGTCGCTGATCGCGACATGAACTCCAAGAGCGGCTTGTCCTCTGGTTTGACGGGCTGATCAAGCAGCAACGGTACATCGGGGATAGCGGGCTCTTTCACGTCGCCGACTTGAATGAGCGGGATGATCTTTTTCTCGGGTATCCACGTTGGCTCCGAGGCCATATAGCCGTCGTATGGGTTAATTCCTCGTCCTTCGACTTCGCCGCGCTGCATCGCCAGATCGATCTCTTTGCCTCCAGGGTAGCCGAATACGATCTTGAACCTAGTGCCGAGCACGTTGTTGAAGAAGGCCGGATATTGGACCGAAGCCGAGCCGGCGCCGGTCGTGCCGATCAATGTCTCGCGCTTTTTTGCGTCTTCCAGCGATTTCGTCGGCGACGTATTCCAGACAACAAGCAATTGGTTCGAAAATTCGACATTGGCGATCCAATTGAATTTCCGCAGATCGGCCTTCAGTGGCGCGGAGATGTGAAGAGCCTGGTCCACGGCCAGACCTTGGCTGACAATTTCAATGACCGTTCCGTCATGCGGAGCGATCTCTGCCAGATAATTGGCGGCAACAATGCCACCGCCGCCCGGCATGTTGCTCACAATGATCGAGGGATGGCCGGGAATGTATTTTCCCATGAAGCGGCCAAGAAGCCTCGAGAGCAGATCGTAATCGCCGCCCGGGGTCGTTCGCACGATGAACTGGATTTGCTTGCCGGTGTAGAAATCGCTCACCGGGTCGGCGCACGCCTGCGCTGTTCCGAGCGCCACGAGGCACGCCAGCGACGCGCCGAAGGGTTTCAACATCGCTTCCTCCCTTATGAGTTTCTGTTTATTCCGGCCGAGATCATGTCGGCGATGGCGCCGCATTCACTCGGCCGCTTCCGCTTTGGCTATTTTCTCCGCATAACGGCTCGACGGCCGCGGCAAACCGAGATTCTCACGCAACGTTGCGCCCTCATAGGCCAAGCGATAGAGCCCGCGACGCTGCAACTCCGGTACGACCAGTTCGACGAATTCGTCGAGCGAATTGGGAAAAAAAGGCGGCAGCACGTTGAAGCCGTCGGCGGCTCCGGCCACAAACCATTCTTCCATCATGTCGCCGATGTCTTTCGGCGAGCCGACAATCTGATAATGGCCCCGCCCGCCGGCGATGCGCTGATAAAGCTGGCGAATCGTCAGCCCCTCTGCTTGCGCGGTGTCGCTGAGGAGAGCCGAGCGGGTCGGCGCACCGCGGTCCTGGGGAACCACCGGCACCGGCCCGTCGACATCGTAGCCGGTCAAATCCCATGCGATGTATTTGGAAAGCAACGCCACACCCACTTCCGTGGGGATTAAATTCTGCAGCTCCTCGAACTTGTCCCGGGCCTCCTGACGGGTGCGGCCGACCATGACACCGAGACCAGGCATAATCTTGAGATGATCGGGATCGCGCCCATAGCGCTCCATGCGTCCTTTGACGTCGCCGTAAAATCTCTTTGCGTCTTCCAGGGTCTGATGCGCGCAAAACACGACGTCGGCGGTCTCGGCCGCAAGCTGGCGCCCATCGTCCGAGGCACCGGCCTGCACGACGACGGGCTGTCCCTGCGGCGAACGCGACACCGTGAGCGGTCCCTTGACCTTGAAGAACTCGCCCTCATGATCGAGCACGTGCCGCCGGTCAGGCTCATAGAAGCGCCCCTGCTGCTTATCGAACACAAAGGCATCGTCGTCCCAGCTGTCCCATAATCCACGCACCACGTCGACGAACTCGCGTGCGCGCCGATAGCGCTCGTGTTTCGGCAGATGATCCTCACGGCCAAAGTTTTGTGCTTCCGCCGCATTGGCGGACGTCACCAGGTTCCAGCCCGAACGCCCCCCGCTGATGAGATCGAGCGACGCGAAGCGCCGCGCAATGTGATACGGTTCGTCGTAGGTCGTCGTTGCCGTGCACACGAGCCCGATGTTCCGCGTGACCGGTGCGAGCGCGGTGAGCAGCGACATCGGCTCGATCCAGGCCACGTAGGAGGTTCGCGAGAGAGAGTCGCGATCGTAACGTTCTCCGGTCAGGGCATCGGCCGAGAACATGAGATCGAACAGGCCGCGCTCCGCAGTTCTTGCCATCGTGACATAGGTCTCGAAATTGAGACCGCCGTCAGCCCAGGCATCGCGGTGACGCCAGCCGGCGATGTGGTGGCCGGCCGGGCGCAGAAACATGCCAAGCTTGATCTGTCGTGCCGCTGCCATGAACGGGGAATCTCTCCCTGCCGAATTTTGCGCACGTTGGCCGTGCGGCACCTTTGGCACTTTGGTTTAGTCTCAATCGCCGACAGGTGCGTGTCAATCGCTCCCGCGCGAGGCCGCGTTCATGATTTCGGATCGGGAGGCCGACTTAGATCGAAAATCGTAGCTGCGCGCGGTGAAAATTGAAGGTGGCCGCGGCAAGTCCCCAGACAAGGCCGAGCAGCAGGAAGAAATGCCGCCAGTGGTCGGTGTCGACGATCATCCCTTCGGCGATCTCGCCGATGAAACCGGCATAGGCCGCGACGAGATAGTTCTGCCACGGCGTTGGTACGCGCACGACCCGCAGCCCGACGACGAGCGTGACCACGACCAGCGTCAAGTAGGCGGTGCCGCCAAGCCAGCCATAGACCAGAAATCCCTGCATGTAGACGTTGTGCTGCTGCAAGCCGAAAATGCGATCGAATTCGAACGGTCCCAAGCCGTTCGGATTATCGAGGATCGTATTCAAGGCGAGCTGTTGCAGCCAGAATCGTCCTCCCGGCCCGACGTCGTAGGGCTGGATGACTTTCGCCCGCTCGATGAACAAGTCATGGATCGAATCGACCGAGTTCAGCGCGATGACGAATAGGGCCAGCGCGATCGCAGTGAAAACGCCAAGAACTGCGATGCGGGTGCGCATGCGCGGGTCGGGCGTGACCAGAAGGAGGATCGCGATGGCGGCGGTCGCCGAAACGACGAAGTGGAACCATGCGCCACGCGAAAAGCTCAGAAAAAGGCCGCCCAGCAAAAGCGTCGTCACGACGATGTCGAGGATCTTTATTCCGCGCGTCAACGCGTCGGTGATCAACAGCAAAAGCGGAAAGATCAGGAACGGACCGTAGACGTTGGGGTCTTTGAAGGTTGCGCTGACGCGTTCGTTGGTCAGAAAGATATCGGCATGCGGGACGAGATGAAAGAAGCCGGCGAATCCCGCCATGACCGCGATCAAAGCGGCGAGAATATAGGCGCGCCGCAGGATCGCCAATCGAACCAAATCGCCGTCTGCGAACAGGCAAGCGAACATGATCGCGGCGATGTCCAGATAGAGCGAAGTGCCGATATATTGGATGGCCTTTTGCTGGTCGCCGACATGCATCAGAGACAGGAAGCCGCCAACCACCCAGACCATCAACATGAGGATGAGTGGAATAAGTTTTCGCTCGAATGGGACGCGCGCCGCAACGCACATCGTCAGCAGCACGAGCATCAGAGCATCGTGCGGTGAAGGCTCGATGAAAGCGATCGAACTCGCGAGTATGGTGATGAATAGGACGAGGTTCAGCAGCCGCTGCGGAAAGGCCGCCGAGCGATGAAAATCGTACGGAACCGCAAGCGTCGCGGCAGAGCCGGCGGCGTCATTCAATACGCGCTCTCCCCGCGAAGAATCGCGAATGGCGTTCGGGCCAGAATGTAAATATCGAACAGGATCGACCAGTTCTCGATATAGTGGAGGTCGTGCTCGACACGCTGCTGAATCTTCTCGTGGCTGTCGGTTTCGCCGCGCCATCCGTTGATCTGCGCCCAGCCGGTGATCCCGGGCTTGACGCGATGTCTGGCGAAATAGCCGTCGACAGCCTCGTCGTAGAGACGGTCCTCAGCCTTCGCGTGCACGGCGTGCGGGCGCGGACCGACCAGGGAAAGGTTACCGGTGAAGACCACATTGAAGAGTTGCGGCAGTTCGTCGAGGCTCGTCTTCCGGATGAAGCGGCCCACTCTGGTCACGCGCGGATCGTCCTTGGTGACGAGCTTGGTTGCGTTCGCGTCCGCCTGGTCGGCATACATCGAGCGGAATTTGTAGACTTCGATCAATTCATTGTTGAATCCGTAACGCTTCTGTTTGAACAGCACCGGACCCTTGCTGTCGAGTTTGATCGCGAGCGCCACGAGCGCCATGACCGGAGAGAGACAAAGCAGCGCCAGCGAGCCGACGATCTTGTCGAACAGCCATTTCATCACGACGTCCCAGTCCGCGATGGGGCGGTCGAAGACGTCGAGCACAGGAACGTTGCCGATGTAGGAATACAAGCGCGGCCGGAAGCGCAGTTTGTTGCTGTGAGCGGACAGGCGAATGTCGAGCGGCAGCACCCATAGCTTCTTCAACATCTGCAGAATGCGATTTTCCGCCGAGATCGGCAGCGAGAAGATCACGAGATCGACGCGGGTGCGACGTGCGAATTCGACGAGATCGTCGACCGTGCCAAGCTTGGGAACACCGTCGCAACTCGCGGACGTCCGCTGATCGCCGCGATCGTCGAACACGCCGATGACGCGGACGTCTGAATCGCGCTGGAGGCCCAGCGAATTGATCAAAGTTTCTCCGTTTTCATCAGCGCCGACGACGACTGTGCGACGATCGAGCCGGCCTTGCCGCGTCCAGCGGCGCACCAGCAGGAACAAGCAACGCCGGAAGGCGATGAGCGCGATGAGCCCGAGGACGTAGAATGCGCCGAGCCAGGCGCGGGAGAACTGATCGCCGGCTTTGGCGAAGAAAGAGACGCTCATGGCGATCAGAAAGACCACGGACCACGCCGAGGCGAGCCGCATGTATTGCTTCTCGTGGCCGCGGAAGGCCTGAACCTGATAGATATCGGCGGCCTGAAATGCCAGCATGGCGCAAAGCGCGATGCCGAGAATGGCTGCGACGTAATGCCAGGCAAAACCCCACGCCGGCACCACGTATGCGACATAGACGGCAAAGCCGATGGTAACGACGAGGGCGAACTCGATGAGCCGTACCGTACCGGCAAGCACGATCGGCGAATAGGCGCCCATCGATCGTTGCGCTGCGACCTCGAGCGCCGCAGGCGATAATGTGCGCGATTTCGCTTGTTTGGAATTGCCGCGCGGCATCGTCGTGAGCGCCGACGAAACCGCTGAAGTTGCCTTGAAGATCGAGCCTTGATCGGCGCTGGACATGGTTAACGCACACTTTCAACCGGCGATCAGGCGCACCCACCCCCGCGCCGGCACGGCGGCAAAATAGTGAACAAGTTTCAAAAATTGGTTATGCGAATTGAGCGAGTTTTCGGATTGCCAAGGCTTCGCGGTAGGCGGCAAGGCCGCCTTCGACCATGGCGTTGATGGAAAACTCGTTGTGCACCCGTGCTTGCACCGCCTGCGCAATGCGGCGGACTTGCGCCGGATCGTCGAGCGCCGTGGTGATGGCGCCAATGAGTGCCGTCGTGTTGTCGGGTGGGATCAGATGGTTGGCCTCCGGGCCAAAGATTTCCGGTACCCCGCCAACCTCGCTGGCGATGATCGGCATGCCGGCGGCGGCGGCTTCCAGCACCACATAGGGCAACGACTCGGCTCGCGACGGGATAACGAAGATCCGCCCCATCGTGAATGCGGTACGCGCCGGGCAATGGCCGATGAAGTGAACCTGTTCGGCGATGCCGAGCCGATCGGCCATGGCCTTGAGCTTCGGAGCTTCGGGACCTTCACCGGCGATCGTTGCCGTCACATGTCGGCCGGATCGCTTGAGGACGGCAAGTGCGTTGAGGAGAACGTCGATCGCTTTCACCGGTCGCAATTCGCCGACACAAACGAGATCTGTCGCGTCAGGTATCGGAGTGACTGGCGCGAACTCGATTTCGCCGACGCCGTTGCGCACGATGCGGACCATGCCGCGTGGCCGGCCTATTTTCGCGCGGAACAGATCGGCGACGTAACTGCTCTCGAACAAAAACAGGTCCGTGCGCCAATTCAGCATCCATTCGAGCGTGCGGTAAAAGCCGCCGCCGAGCGTGCCCGGACAATAGACGAGCGAGCCGCCGTGCGGCGTGTAGACGCGGATGGCACCATTGGCGCTTGGCGTCAGGCGCGCCAGTGCGGCGCCCTTGGCGCCATGTCCGTGCAGCACGTCGGGCGCAAACGCATGGATCCTTCGCGCGACGCAGCGCAGCGCGTGGGTGTCTGTGAGGCTGAGTTGGCGTGCGATCGGAATGCGCACGGATCCGAGCGCGAGAAGCGGCGCGAGCTCGGTGAGAAGCGCTTCGGCACGTTCTCCGCCGGTGGTGCTGTCGACGATGAGGCCAACACGATGGCCGCGCTCGGCTTGGCCGTGTACCAGGTCGACGACGTGGCGGAACAATCCGCCGAGCGGCGCCCGCAGGATGTGCATGATCTTGAGGCTGGATGGTCCTGACGCGGTCTGCGGCGTGCGAGTCGTGACGGCGTCTGTCGCGCCGATGAAGGACTTGGCGGCGGGCGACGAGGCGAGGGGGGCAAGCGAAGTCAGGGGGCTCAGACCGCCCATGAGCGAATCCTTAAAGCTCGCAGTAAAGCGTTAAGTGGGATTGAGCCTCGCCTGGGTTAAGAAACACCTCACGTCCCGATCACCGCAAAGTGCGTGCAGCCTTAACCGGATAGCAACCTTAATAGTTTGTGATCGCTGGCGGCGTTGCAGTCTGTTTGTCAGTAGGAGTTGTGAGATGAGCGTAGCGTCGCAGTCCCCCCGGTATTCGCGTGGCGGACCAGTCGCCGACGCGGAGCTGGACCTGCCGGCTCTTGGCTCGGCTCTCTGGCGCAAAAAATGGAAAATCCTCGGACCCACGATCCTTGTTGGCCTGCTCGCGCTCGTTGTCGTTCAGCTCATTACGCCACGGTATATGTCGGAAGCGAGGGTCCTGATCGAAGCGCGCGACAATATCTACCTGCGTCCGGACGCCGATAAGGATCCGGCCGATCGCAACGTCATCGACGAGCAGGCTGTGACGAGCCAGGTTCAGCTCGTACTTTCGCGCGACCTCGCGCGCGATGTGATCGCCAAGCTCAAGCTTGGTGAGCTTCCCGAGTTTGATCCGGTTCTGGCGGGCATATCGCCGATCAAGGCGCTTCTCGGCCGGCTCGGTATCATCAAGGATCCGATGAGCATGACGCCGGAAGAGCGCGTGCTCGCAGCCTATTACGACCGGCTGACCGCCTATGCGGTGGAAAAGTCGCGCGTTATCGTCATCGACTTTCAGTCCGAAGATCCGGACCTTGCCGCGAAAGTCGCCAACGCCATCGCCAGCGACTACCTGGTGCTGCAGGAGCGCGCCAGGCAGGACCAGGCGCGGACCGCCGGTAATTGGCTGTCCGGCGAAATCGACGCCATGCGCAAGCGTGTTGCCGAGGCCGAGGCGAAGGTCGAGGCGTTCCGCAGCAAGACAAATCTGCTCGTCGGTAACAACAACACCACGCTCTCTGCGCAGCAGCTCGGCGATGTCAACGCACAGATCGCCGCCGCGCGGGCGCAAAAGGCCGACGCCGAGGCCAGGGCCAAGTTGATCCGTGACATGTTAAAGTCCGGCCAGCCGATTGAATCGTCTGACATTCTCAATTCCGAGCTCATTCGCCGGCTGTCCGAGCAGCGCGTCACGCTGCGTGCCCAGCTCGCGGAGCAATCCTCATCGCTGCTGGACGGCCATCCGCGTATCAAGGAATTGAAGGCGCAGATTGCCGACCTTGATCATCAGATCAGGCAGGAGGCGGAGACTGTCGCCCGTTCGCTTGAAAACGATGCCAAGATCGCCGGAGCCCGGTTGGACTCGCAAATGGCGAGTCTCGATCAGCTCAAGAACCAGGCGGCGACGACCAACGAGCAAGACGTGCAGTTGCGCGCTTTGGAGCGCGAAGCCAAGGCGCAGCGCGACCTTTTGGAATCTTATCTTGCCAAATATCGCGAGGCGACGGCGCGCGATACGCCCAACGCGTCGCCGGCCGACGCCCGCATCATCTCGCGTGCAGCGCCGTCGAACGTGCCGGCCTACCCGAAAAAACTCCCAATAGTTCTGATCGCGAGCCTGGCGACGTTTGTGCTCTGTTGCGGCATGATTCTGACAAAGGAACTTCTTGCGGCTCCCGTTACCGCAGCTCCGGAGCGGATCGCGCCGACGCTTGCCGAGGCCGATATGGCTGCCGCCAGAGTAGAGAAGGAGTCTGTCGCCAGCGAAAGGCTCAGAGAATTGCAGTTTGGCAAGAGGCCCGATCGCGAGCCTCATCCGAATGAAGCAGTCATGGACGAAACGCACGGCGGCGAAGCACCGCAGAACGGAACGCGCCATAGCGAATCGCCTTTAAGCGAAGCGCATCGTGCCGTCGGTATTCCGATCGGCGCAATCGAGGATGTCGCCTACGGTCTGCGTCATGCCAACGGGAGTGATGGCCGCATCGCTGTGCTTGGCGCTATCGAGACGATCGACACGAGCCGGGTCGCTCTCAGTCTCGCACGTTCGCTTGCGGTGGATGCCCGCGTCGTTCTCGTCGGTCTCGGCTTTGTCGATGCCGCGATCAAGGCCGCGTCGAGCGAACCGGCGGCGAGCGGGCTGGCCGAACTTGCCGCCGGCACCGCGTCATTCCACGACATCATCACCAAGGATAAGCACTCACCCTTGCATCTTATTTCGTCGGGCCGTACGCCGACGGATCGCATCGAGATTCTATCCTCACCCGGTATGAGCGTCAGCTTCGATGCTTTGGCGCGCAGCTACGATTACGTCGTCATTGATGCGGGAGCCGCCTTGGGGCCTGAACTCGACGCGATTGGGAAGATTGCCACGCATGCTGTGCTGCTGGCCGAAACCATGTCGAACGAAAATGCCGTTCTGGCGCGCGGCCGGCTGGTTGCCGCGGGTTTCAACGACGTCACGGTCCTCGTAGGTGCGCGCACCGGCGCTTATCGAACGACAGCGGCTGCGGCGGCTTAGGTGCCCACCGTCGCTTAGGCCAGCGCGTCCTCAGCCTTGGCGTCAAGCCGGCTATGACCGGCCTTCATCAATTTGCCCAGATAGTGCTCTGCGAATGTCATGGGCGGATATTTTTCCCCGATCCTACGCAACTCTTAAAGCAGCGAATGACCGTGTCGGGATTGGGGTTCTGGAAGAACACCAGAGAAATGCGGTCCGATGGCTTGGCATCCGGCGGCGGAACGGCGACGCGGTGTAGCGTCGATAGCCAACGGTCGTTCGACCAGCGCATCATGAGATCGCCGATGTTGCAGACAAAAGCGTCGGGCGGGATGTGAACATCGATCCAGCCGCCTTGACGATGCTTGACCTGCAAGCCGCCCGGCGTGTCGTCGCCGCGGACAAACGTCATGATCCCGTAGTCCGTATGCAGGCCCGCCCGCAATTGTCCCGGCAAGGGCGGCTGCGTTACTGCGGGATAACGGATGATACGGACCACGCTTGCCTGCCGATCGAACTTGTCGGCGAAGTAGCTCTCGTCAACGTCGAGCGCCATCGCCATGGCGCGCAGCACGCGTGATGCCAATCCCGACATCGCATCGTAATAGGCCAGCATGGTCGGCTTGAAATCGTGCGGCCGTTCCGGCCAGATGTTCGGCGCGTAGAGTTGCGCACTCGCCTTGTCGACGTGCGCCGCCAGATCCGCAACACGATCGGGTCCGAATCCAAACGCCTCCTGAATATCGGGCGGCGCGGTTTGGCCGAGTGAATAGGCGAGCGAGCGGTCGCCGACCCAATTGTAACCCCGGCTGATCTTTGCCGGAGGCCGCTGCACCTTGAGCTTCTCTTCGTCGGGCAACGCGAAAAAGTCGATCGCGCACTGGCGGGTTGCGGTGATCAGATCCTGCGGCACGCCATGGCCGACGACCATGAAAAATCCGATCTCGGTGCATGCGGCGTTGATCTGGCGGGCCACCTCGCGTCGTTCGCTCTCGCTGCCGCCGCGCAATGCTGACAGATCGATTGTGGGGATCGTATTTTCCGCCGCCATGGTGCACTCTTCCTTCGCATGCCGGGTGTGCCGGGCAAACTGCACCCGACTATATCTCCACCTATGCTGACCGCAATGGCATTGGGGAGGAGGGAGGATTTTTGCATGAATCGCCGCGATGTTATTTCATCGATCCTTGCGAGCGCGGGTGCGGTGTTTGCACCTGGCGTCTTGCGAGCGCAAGCGGGTTTCCCCAATCGCGCTATCCGGATCATTGTTCCAGTCTCACCGGGCGGTGGCGTCGACGTATTTGCGCGGCTCATTGCGGCGAAGATTTCAAGCCAACGCAACGTTTCGTTCGTTGTCGAGAACCGGACCGGCGGCAACAGCACGATCGGCGGACTTGATGTGCAGCGCGCGACGCCTGACGGATACACGGTGCTGTTTCACGCCTCGACGCATAATGTCGCGCGACTGGTGATGCGTGACGTGCCCTACGACCCGGTGACCGATTTCACGCCGATCGCGCTCGCCGGCGAGGCGCCGCTTATTCATATCATCGCCAACGCCAGACCGGAAAAGACCGTCAAGGACATTGTCGCTGCAGCGAAAGCAAAACCCGACGACTGGTCGTTCGCTACGGCCCAACTCGGCGCACCCGGCCATCTCGCCGAGGTGGCGTTCAACCAGTTCACCGGGCTCAACGTACCGATCGTGGTTTATCGCGGCACGGCGCCGGCTGCGAACGACGTCGTCGGTGGGCATGTGCCGATGATGATCGAAGCGATCCTCGCGCTGCTGCCGCTGGTAAAAGCCGGCAGCGTGCGTGCGGTGGCGGTGACGAGCAAAAAGCGCAGTGCGCTCGCGCCTGAGGTTCCGACCATGACGGAACTCGGTTTGCCGGAGCTCGATTTCGGAGCGTGGTGGGCGATGTGGGGCCCGCCCGGCATGCCGGCCGAACTGGTGCAGACGCTCAACGGTTGGGTCAATGGTGCCGTGCAGGCGCTGGCCGAGGAGGGACGTCTCGGTAAGCTCGGCATCGAGCCGGCAGCGGAATCTCCGGAAGCGTTCGCCAAATTCATCAAGGGCGATTTCGAGCGCAGCGCCAAGCTTCTCAAGGCCGCAAATTTTCAGCCGCAGTGAGAAGCGCGATCTTATTTGCTGTCGTTACACCGCCACAAGTCTTAACAAAAAGCTGTCATGTGGAACGAGGCGAAAATTTGGCGTGCGCGCCCGCTGAGCCAATGCTTGCTATGCATATCAGGGCGATCTCAAAGAGCCTCATGATGCTATGACGCCGCCGGCCTTGCTGTTCGCAAGGCCATCGTCATCGGCATGACCTCGCCAAACACGTTTGGCGGGGTTTTTGTTTGCTGATGAGATCAAAAGAAGCCTCGTCGTAACAGTTAGGAGTGTTGGAATGAAGTTGACGACCACAATGGTTGCAGTCGCGTCCGTGTTTGTGTGTGCGCAATCCGCACAAGCGCGCAGCACCCATCATCGGAATGTCAATCATCACGAAGTGAGGAGACAGATTTTTGCTAAGCACCATTTGACAGAACAGCGGTCCCGTTCTTGGGATCAGTCGTACGCCTTTTCGGCACAGGGGACCTACGGTCGCTCGGATTGGCAGCAACCCTACGCGTATTCTGCGCAGGCCGGTTACGGCCGCACGGAAAGGCAACCACACGTCCGTCCAGCACGCGTGGCCTATCGTCACGCGGAGTGGCAGGCATCGAATGATTCGGTGCAACGCGGATACCACGGCGGCATAGGGGGCCGCCCGGCCGCCTGGTGTGGTTGGGAGATGCGGCAACTTGTGGGGAGCGATCCTGGCCCTTCGTACAATCTTGCACGCAATTGGGCGCACTGGGGACACTCCGGACCGGCAGGCGTCGGAGCCGTGGTGGTCTGGCCGCACCACGTCGGCAAGATCGTCGGTCAACAGAACGGCCAGTGGCTCGTCGAGTCCGGCAATGACGGCAACCGGGTTCGTACCCGCCCGCTGCCGATTGGTGGCGCGATCGCCATTCGGTGGGGCTGATCACTCGTTTTCCCTGATACGTTCGCCAAAAATGAGGGCCGCTCGGGACACCGGGCGGCCCTCTTCTTCCCATGAAGATCGAGCCGCGACCGCGGTAGGTGCAGGCTTTCGTTGGTTGGCTGGGGACGAACCGTACGGTGAGTTGACGCCGCCTGGGGTGGCCGCAAACGTTATTTTGGCAAAGGATTGTCAAGAAAAGACTGTAATAGTTCCACGTTCAACACGAGATTGTCCGTGGCCGGTTTCAGACAGACAATTATCCGCGGCGGCTTGGAATCGCTTTATTTCACCGGCGCGCATTTGGCGCTCAAACCCCTGCTTCAAGGGGTTGGGGCGATTTTGACGCTGCATCACGTTCGCCCACCGCGGCCGGATCGTTTTCAGCCCAACCGTATTCTGGAGATTACGCCGCGCTTTTTGACGCGGGTGGTGAAATATCTGCGCGGCTCCGGCGTCGATCTCGTCAGCCTCGACGAGATGCACCGCCGCATGACCGAGCGCGATTTCTCAAGGCGTTTCGTCTGTCTGACGTTCGACGACGGTTACCGCGACACGATGAAATGGGCCTATCCGATACTAAGGGAAGGCAACGTGCCGTTCGCCGTTTACGTGCCGACGAGCTTTCCAGATCGACTGGGCGAACTGTGGTGGTTGGCGCTCGAAGCGGTCATCGCACGCAACGATCATATCGGCCTGCAGATCGGTGGCCGTAATCGAACCTTCGACTGCCGCACGGTCGCCGAAAAGCGCGCCCTTTACGACGAGATATATTGGTGGCTGCGCGGCATGCCGACGGAAACAGAAATGCGCGATGTGGTTCGCAATCTGGCGGCCTGTTATCACGTCGACATTGCGGCGTTCTGTAATGACCTCTGCATGGGTTGGGAGGAAATTGCCGAGCTTGCGACTGACCACCTTGTCACCATCGGCGCACACACCGTAAATCACCCAATGCTGGCAAAGCTGCCGATAGAGGCGGTGCGTTCGGAGATGGATCTGAGCCGCTCCGTCATCGAAGCCGCGCTTTCGATGCGGCCGCAGCATTTGTCCTATCCGATCGGCGATCGTTCATCGGCCGGACCGCGCGAATTCGCGATCGCGGCCGAACTCGGCTTCAAGACCGCCGTGACAACTCGGCCTGGGGTGCTGTTTCCGCAGCACAGCCGGTGTCTCACCGCGCTGCCGCGTATTTCACTGAACGGCGAGTTTCAGCGGCTGCGTTATGTGCGCGTCCTGCTGTCGGGCTCCGCGACCGCGATGTGGAACGGCTTCCGCCGCCTCGACGCGGCGTGATTCCGTCATCAGCTTTGCCGCGACATCCAGGAGATGAGCGGCATGGCCGGCAACACCCAGCCCATCCCGGCGACGACATAATATGTGATCGACGCAATCTGGTTTTCCCGGATGAAGGGATTTTGTGCCAGCGCCATCGCGACCAGCGCCCACACGATAACGAGCACGAAAAGCGCGACGGCGCCGATGAGTTTGCGGAGGCGGATCGGCATAAAGATCGACATAACGACGGTTGCGAGAGCAGCAAGCACCACTATATGGTCCGCGCAGCTTCGACAAGCGATCGGCAATGAGCGCAGAACTTCCAATAAACCGCCAAAATCGTGTGCGTTTGGGCGCGATCCGGTTCTGGCTTTTTGCCGTAGCCGCGCTCGTCGTGGCCATGGTTCTGGTTGGCGGCGCGACGAGATTGACGGAATCGGGATTGTCGATCACCGAATGGAAGCCGGTGATGGGCGCCGTTCCGCCGCTCGGTGAGGCGCAATGGCAGGCCGAGTTCGAAAAATATCAGGCTATTCCGCAATATCGTGCGCTTAATCGGGGCATGAGCCTTGACGCGTTCAAGGCGATCTATTGGTGGGAGTGGACGCACCGCCTGCTGGGCCGCGTGATCGGCGTTGCGTTTCTGCTGCCGTTTCTATGGTTTCTGTGGCGCGGCTGGGTCGCGCCGGGATTGCGGGCACGGCTGTGGTTCATTTTCGGGCTCGGCGCGCTGCAGGGCGCGGTCGGCTGGTGGATGGTCGCCTCCGGCTTGGCAGACCGAATCGAAGTCTCGCAATATCGCCTCGCGACGCATTTGGTACTCGCCTGTGTGATCTATGTGGCGATGATCTGGACGGCGCTGCGGCTCTATGACGATCGGCCGATCGCTTCACTACCTGCGCGCATCCGCGCAAGTGCCATCGGTCTTTTGGTCCTCGTGCTGGTGCAGATCTACCTCGGCGCCTTGGTCGCCGGCCTGCGGGCCGGATTGATCTACAACACGTGGCCGCTGATCGACGGTGCCTTTGTGCCCGATGCTTCGCACCTGTTCTTCAGTATGCCGGCATGGCGGAATTTCTTCGAGAACGCGCTGACCGTGCAGTTCGACCATCGCATGGTTGCTTATGCACTGTGGCTCTTTTCCGCGTGTCATGTTGCGGATGTGCTGTGGAGCGGCCGGCGCGGTCCGGCGCTGGCCGGCGCACTGGCTCTGTTCATCGCCGTCACGATTCAGGCCGTGTTGGGCATCGTCACGCTGCTGCACCAGGCGCCCCTGGCGCTCGCGATGCTGCATCAGGCGATGGCAATGGTCGTGCTGACGGTAGCGGCGACCCATGCTGCGTTGACCGCTCACCACATGCCGCAACGCGTTCCCTCGTTCGCCGGGGCGTAAGCTTTCAACTATTCGGCCAATGCCTGCTCGAGATCGGCGATGATATCGTCCTTGTCCTCGATGCCGATCGAGAGCCGCACCACGTCAGGACCGGCGCCGGCTTGGACCTTTTGAGCATCGCTCAGTTGGCGATGCGTGGTCGAAGCCGGGTGAATAATCAGCGAACGGGTGTCGCCGATATTGGCAAGGTGTGAAAATAGTTTCACCCCGGAGACAAGCTTCACGCCGGCGTCGTAGCCGCCCTTAAGCCCGAAGGTGAAGACCGCGCCTGCTCCTTTCGGACAATATTTCCTGGCGAGGTTGTGATAGCGGTCTCCTGGCAGTCCCGGATAGCTCACCCACGCCACTTTTGGATGCGACGAAATCCATTCGGCGACGGCAAGGGTGTTTTCGCAATGCCGTTGCATTCGCAATGGCAGCGTTTCGATACCAGTCAGGATCAGGAACGCGTTGAACGGCGACAAGGCCGGGCCGATGTCGCGTAGCGCCAGCACGCGGCAAGCGATGGCAAAGGCGAAATTGCCGAACGTCTCGTGCAGCACGATGCCATGATATTCCGGCCGCGGCTCGCATAACATCGGGTAACGGCGCTCGCGCGACCAGTTAAAGGTGCCGCCGTCGACGATGAGGCCGCCGATCGAATTGCCGTGGCCGCCAAGAAATTTTGTCAGCGAATGAACGACGACGTCGGCGCCGTGGTCGATGGGGTTGCACAGGTACGGCGTGGCGAGCGTGTTATCCACGATGTACGGTACGCCCGCACGGCGGGCGATCTGCGCTACCGCGTCGATGTCGGTGATGACCCCGCCAGGATTCGCGATTGATTCCGTAAAAATCGCCTTGGTCTTCGGGCTGATGGCGCGCTCGAACGACGTGATGTCGTCTGGATCCGCCCACACCACATTCCAGCCGAAGTTCTTGAAGGCGTGATTGAACTGATTGATCGAGCCGCCATACAGCTTTTTGGAGGCCACAAACTCATCGCCGGGCTGCAGCAAGCAATGGAAAACCAAAACCTGCGCTGCGTGTCCGGAGGCAACCGCGAGCCCCGCCGTGCCACCTTCGAGCGCGGCGACGCGCTCCTCGAGGACGGCGTTGGTTGGGTTGCCGATGCGCGTGTAGATGTTGCCGAATGTCTGAAGACCGAACAGCGAAGCGGCGTGATCGACGTTTTCGAATACAAACGAAGTGGTCTGATAAATCGGCGTGGCGCGCGCACCGGTGGTCGGATCGGGCTGCGCGCCGGCATGAATGGCGAGTGTCGAGAAGCCCGGAGTGCGTTCGCTCATATGCCGTTCCTCTTGGGCTCATCCTTGGTGATCGGGGGAGCGCGTTCCGGTTTATAGGACGGGCCGGTTCCGTCAAGGCGAGGTCGAGGCTTCGCGCCAATAGGCAACCGCCGCGCTGGCAGGCGCGGCGGCTGTGAAAACTTCATCTCCCGCTACGGCGTGCGAGAGCCGGTCTCAGTGCTATTTGAAGCGCTTTAGCGCAACGCGGCACGCTGGCGAAATGCGGTTTCGATTGCTCATGAGGCACTGCGCGACGCGCTCCCGGTCCGGAATGAATTGCCCGCAGACCGTTTGGGCGTCGACCATGCAGGCGTCCTGGTCTTGCTGTGCGTCAGCCGTTGCGGCGACGGGTGCGAGTGCAGTGCAAAATAACGAAAGCGCGAGTACGGTGCGGATTTTCATGGCCCCTCCGGATTTTCGGCGCTTGCGCGCCGACAAATCTTAGCAGCTTCCCGCATTAGGCGCGCTAATCGTCAAGAAGGTTTCAACAGAGACCTCGTCGCACCCGATTTCGCCTTCGCGGCGCGCGGACCCGCTTGGGCTGGGCCGCTGTCACGCGCGCACCGTCAATGACCGCTTTCCTCGCGTTGGGCGCGATCAGTGGCGGCGGTCGTGCCGCCTTGTGCTGTCGTCCGATTCAGCGACATGCGTTGAATGCCGCCGACCGTCGCCCTTTTCGAGGAGATGGTTCTGGTATTGACCCCCATCCAGGAGATTTCTGATGAGAGCCGGCCATATTCGATTTTTGGACAACGATTCATCACGACTTTCAGGCCGTTCGCTTCCGCCAGTGCTGCCGCCTCGTCGTTGCGGACGCCGAGTTGCATCCAGATCACTTGCGGTCGCGGATTGAGTGTCAGTGCCTCCTGTACGATCGGCAGCGCATATTGCGAGGCGCGGAAAATGTCGACCATGTCGATTGGCTCGGGAACATCGGCAAGACGCGCGTAAATCCGCCGTCCGAGCAACTCCTGGCCGGCGCGGCCGGGATTAATCGGAATCATGTTGTAGCCGCGTTCAAGCAGATATTTGAAGGCGAAATAGCTCGGCCGGTTTTGCTTCTCCGAGGCACCGACCATGGCGATCGACTTCACCGTATTGAGGATGCCGCGGATGTAGCTGTCAGGGTAGGAATCGTGATTCATCGGAGCGCCGAGGTTCGCACATGGTGGACGCAAAGTGCGCGGCGCGAACATAGTCACGTCTTGCCGCCAACGAAAGGGCAGGGCGCCGGTTTAGCGGTCTTCCCATTTCGGTGCGCGCTTCTCGATGAAGGCGCTGATACCTTCCTCGGCGTCGCGCGCCAGCATGTTTTCGACCATCACTTCGGATGCGTATTTGTAGGCCTCGGCAAGCGGCATTTCGATCTGGCGATAAAATGCCTGCTTGCCGATTTTCAGCGTCAACGCCGATTTGGCGGTGATCTTTTGCGCAAAGTCGAGCGCCTCTTGGCGCTCGCTGCCTGGCGCGACGACGCGGTTGAGAAGGCCAAAGTCGGCGGCGTCTCCCGCTGAAATCATCTCGCCGGTGAGCAGCATTTCCATGGCCCGCTTGCGCGGCACGTTGCGCGATAGCGCAACCATCGGCGTCGAACAGAACAAGCCGATATTGACGCCGGGCGTCGCAAACTTGGCGGCGCGTGACGCCACGGCAAGATCGCAACTGGCCACCAATTGGCATCCTGCGGCGGTTGCGGTTCCCTGCACGGCAGCGATCACCGGCTGCGGCAGGTTGACAATCTGTTGCATCATGGTGCTGCACATCCCCATGATGTGCTTGAAATAGGCGCGTCCGCGGTCGGCATTGCCGCGATGCTGATTGAGTTCCTTGAGGTCATGGCCGGCGCAAAATGCCGGGCCATTTGCTGTCAAAACGACCGCTCGCACGGATTTATCGTCCGCGATGGCGGTCAGTGCGTCGCCGAGCGCCGCCAACATTGCCTCGGAAAGGCTATTGCGAGCCTGCGGCCGGTTCAGCGTAAGGACGGCGATGCCTGCTAACTCCTTCGCCAAGTCCTCACGCACCAGGATGGGCGAGGACGGCGCGTCGGCGACGGCGGCAGTGTGGGCGTTCATGCGTTTTTTCCAGCGTTATGCAGCAGATTTGTCGATCGCTTTGACGCATTGTATCCGATCAGCGGTCGTATGGGAGCAGCGCGATGGCGGATATCGACACGGAGTTCGCGGACGGGTCCCACAATAAGGAAGATCAATTGGCGCCGCCCAAGCTTACGCGAAACGAGCTTGAGGAGCGTCTCCGCGGCGAATTCCCCGAAGTGTTCCATGCTTCGAGCGATTTCGTCATCGAGGAGCTATGGCTCGGGGGCTGCCGCCTGCGTCAACGCTACGATGTGAAATTGCTTCGCCCGGGCGACACGATCGGCGGTCCAACGATGATGGCGCTTGCCGACTATGCCATGTATTTCGCGGTTCTGAGCGCCATCGGCTGGGTGCCGCTTGCCGTCACCACCAATCTGACCATCAACTTCCTCAACAAGCCCAAGTCCCGCGATCTTCTCGCCGAGGCACGGCTCTTGAAACTCGGAAAGCGGCTCGCCGTGGGCGAAATCTGCATTCACTCGGAAGGCGAGGACGACCTCATCGCGCACGTGACCTCGACATATTCAATACCACCGGGCGCGGTCTAATAAGTATTATAATACCATTATTCCAAGCTCTTGAGAAATATCTCGAATATGCTCGGAAATCATTGACGCGCGCGCACGCCGCGGCTAGAAGCCTGCGCGCGGCGTTCTGCGATAGGACGCCCGATCATCATGGATAGAACTATGAAAACCTTTTCGGCCAAGCCCGCCGAGGTCGACAAGAAGTGGGTCATGATCGACGCCGAAGGGCTCGTCGTCGGCCGGCTCGCTTCTCTTGTGGCGATGCGGCTGCGCGGCAAGCACAAACCGTCGTTCACTCCACACGTCGACTGCGGTGACAACGTCATCGTCATCAACGCGGCAAAGGTCGTACTGACCGGCCGCAAGGTCGAGCAGAAGGTCTATTACAAGCACACGGGTTATATCGGCGGCATCAAGGAGCGGAGCGCCAAGGCGATCCTCGCCGGTCGCTTCCCCGAGCGGATCGTCGAGAAGGCCGTGGAGCGCATGCTTCCGCATGGGCCACTCGGCCGCCGTCAACTCGGCAATCTCAGGGTCTATCCGCACGCCGAACATCCGCATGCGGCGCAGCAGCCGGAAAAAATCGACATCGGCGCAATGAATCGCAAGAACAAGAGGAGCGCGTGATGGCCGAGACGATCCAAACGCTCGAAGAACTTTCGACGCTGAAGCCGGCGGCAGCGCCGCAGACTCCCGTCTATGTGCAGAAGCTCGACAAACAGGGCCGAGCTTACGCGACCGGCAAGCGCAAGGACGCCGTTGCGCGGGTGTGGATCAAGATGGGCGCCGGCAAGATCATGATCAACGACCGCCCGGTGGAAACCTATTTTGCCCGGCCGGTGCTGCGTATGATGATCCAGCAGCCGCTGGTCGCCTCGAACCGCCAGGGTCAATACGACGTGGTCTGCACGGTCTCCGGCGGCGGACTATCGGGTCAGGCTGGTGCCGTGCGTCACGGTCTGTCGAAGGCGCTGATGCGCCACGAGCCGGACCTGCGTACGGTCCTCAAGCGCGGTGGCTTTCTCACTCGCGATTCGCGCGTAGTCGAGCGCAAGAAGTACGGCAAGGCCAAAGCGCGCCGCAGCTTCCAGTTCTCGAAGCGATAAATTCCGCTCGCGCACCTACCCTGCGCTCGTCTCCGCGAAAGCGGGGACTGGCGTCACCGGAAAAGCCCTTCCGGATTCCGCCCGCGTGTCGGAATGGCGCTTAGAAAAACGCCAGGGTGCGGATTTCAATGCTTTCGCGCGGCCGTGCGTTGGGCGGTGCACTCGGATCGTCGAACGCGGTGTGCGCGGTCCAGCGCGCGCGGCCATCTGTCAATAAATCGTAAACCTTAAAGACGAGCGCTTCCTCGCGCCGCATGCGCGGAAACCAGAACCATTTCTGTGCGGGATTGTAGGTGATCGCGTAAGTCTGCCCAATGCGGTCGGGATAGCGCCGCTCCGAGATCACCAGATTATCCGGCGACAGTGTGCGCGCGTCGCAAATTCCAAGCGGATCGGTCTCCACCGGATGCTTGATCGGCCGCCAGACCTGGATAATGGCGAACCGCCGCTTCAACAATTCGTCGGCTTCGGCAGGGAGAAGGTCGCGCACCCGCTTTGGCCCGGACCATTCGGTGTAATCGTTGTGTACACGGCGAACGACCTCGCGAATTTTCTTGGTCTCGCGCAAATCGTGGTCGGCCGTGCGCAACGTGTGATCAAACACGACGACGCGCTTCGCGCCGCTCTCAGCCTTGATCAGCGCTTCCATCTCCGGATAGTAGACGCGTTTGATTTCGCTCTCGTCGTAGAAGTCGGCGACCTTTGTATCGTGCTGCACGAAGCGGAAGCCGTTGCGGTCGAGGATAAAATCCTTCGCATGCGGCCGGCCGTTATGCATGACCACGCGATGCGGGTCCGGGGTGCCGCCGCTACGCACGTCCTGCCCGCCTGGACCGGCCGTGATTGTGAAAACCTTGGTGCCGTCGTCCACAATATAGTTAAGCGTTGCTTCGATCGTGTCGGGCGCGACGTCAAGTTCGGCTGTCTGAACCATTGATGAACTCCTGTCCCTCGCCGGACTCTAGGAGCGAACCGTTGCCAAGTGAAGGGCAGGCCCGCAAAGCCCGGATTTTGCGGGCGGCGGCCCGCTGGTTTTGCCTTGCCAAAACGACGATGCATCAAATCGCGCGATGGCGGTTTACGCCTCGGCAATCGTGTTTGCGACCATCGGGTTGGTGGTAAATTGAAGTAACGTCTATAGAACGCTTGCGGCCTAGCGTTGCGCTGTCAGTGTCGGCGGTAGGCTCATGCATCTCGACGTCCAAACGCTCTGCATCGTAACCGTATTCATTACTGCGCTGCTGGGAGTTCTGCTGGTCTTTGCCGGCCTGCAAAACCGCAGCATTCGCGCTCCGATGTGGTGGGGTGCAGCCCATATCGTCAATGCCGCCGGGCTCGGGCTGTTGAGTTTGCGCGGCGAAGCACTCGATTTCGTCACGATCGACGTCGGCAACGCACTGGTCCTGTTTGGTTATGGCCTGACTTGGAGCGGTGCCCGGATCTTCGATGGCCGCAAAATCATGCCGCTCGGCCTGTTGCTTGCGCCAACGCTGTGGCTGGGTCTTTGCCGGTTGCCTTTGATCACCGGTGACGCCGGCGTCGGAGTTGCCGCCGTCTCGACGATGCTCGCGCTGCTTGCGTTGCTCACGGCTTGGGAGTTTTGGCGCGGACGCGATGAGCCGTTGATGTCGCGTTGGCCTTCGATCATCGTCCTGCTTGCCTACGCCGTGGCGCTATTTGCGCGCGTCCCGGCGACGCTGCTGGCGCCGGATTTCGCCAGCAATTCGGTACTGAGCGGCTTGTCATTCGCGCTGCTCACCTTCGGCGCCCTGCTGTTTACGGTTGTCATGGCGTTTTTGCAGCTCAACATGACGAAGGAGCGCACCGAGCTCAAATACAAGATTAATTCGCTGATCGATCCGCTGAGCGGGGTCGCCAATCGCCGCGCCTTTCTGGATGGTGCGGCAAGCCTGCTGATGCAACAGCAAAGCGACGGCGAGCCGTTAGCCGTGTTGCTGTTCGATCTCGACCGCTTCAAGCAAATCAATGATCGTTGCGGCCATGCGGTTGGCGATGCGGTGCTAAAGACGTTCGCCGCCACTGCCACGGCAACGCTGGGCTGCGATGTGCTGTTCGCGCGCATCGGCGGCGAGGAGTTTGCCTCCTGCCTGCCTGTCGGCGATATCGACGAGGCCTATGCGGTCGCAGACCGGGTCAGGCGCAATTTTGCCGCCGCCGCAGCCCGTTTCGGCAATGGGGAATTGACGCCGAGCGTGAGCGTCGGCGTAACTCTCGGCTGTAACTCGGAAGCCGAGATCATGACGTTACTTGCGACCGTGGATCGTGCGCTTTACCGCGCCAAGGCACTGGGCCGTAATCGCGTCGAGACGGAGTTCACGGACGATCGCAATGCCGTGGCGGTCGCGCCTTCTATCGTGCCCATTATCGGGCCGGGGCGCGGCGGCAATGGAGCGCACTCCGTTGGCCGGCGTTGGCGCGCGGCCTCCTGACGGGCGAATTCTGGTCATTTTTTCGCAAATCGTTTCCGGCAAATTGCTTCAAAATTTTCGCGCCTATTTCACTACTGCAATTTTCCAATCTTTTTTCATGAAAACCCGCTTTTTACGCCACACACTTGGCAAAGCCTGAATCTCAAACGTTCAGCACGGCGAAAAATTTGGTGCTAGGTATTTTCGCCAGAAGAAACAGAAAATAACAAAAGGAGTGCCTCATCCATGTTAGGACGCTTCGCCGACGCAGCGTTGTCGCTTGATGTTGGAACGCTGTTCGTCATCGCCACGTGCGTGACCACGCTCCTTGGTCTGTTCCTGCTGTTCGCGTGGATGCAGGATCGCTTCGCCGCTCTGGCATGGTGGGGTTTGGCTTATTTGGTCGGCGGGGTTTCTGGCGTCATCTGGCGGCTCGGCGATACGGTGTCGCCGCCATTGCCGTCAAATACGGCCAGCGTGCTGCTGTTTATCGCTGTCGGAATGATTTGGAGCGCGGCGCGGCTGTTTCACGGCCGTCCCGTGCTTTGGGGTTCAATGTGCCTCGGCGCGGCGGTTTGGCTTGCGGTGGGGATGTCGCCACGGTTCACGGGATCGGCTGAGGCGCACGTGCTCGTCAGCTCGGTCATCGTTGCCGTCTACACCTTCCTCATCGCCGCGGAGCTTCGGCGCGAGCGGCGCAAGTCGCTGCTCAGGCGTTGGCCGGCCATGTTTGTTCCGATGCTGCATGGAACGATTTTCCTTTTTCCAGTCGGTCTGGCGGGTCTTTCGAGTGAGGATGGCGGTCTGTATAATTTTGGTTCGGGCTGGGTTGCGGTGTTTGCGATTGAAGTCGTGCTCTACGTTGTCGGCGCAGCCTTCATCGTCCTGGTCTTGGCGAAGGATCGAACGGTGCGCCGCTACAAGAGAGCGGCGGCAACTGATCCTTTGACTGATTTGCTCAATCGGCGCGGCTTTTTTGAAGCTGCCGGCGAGATGATGGAGAGCAACAAGCCTACCATGCAGCCGGTGAGCATCCTGGTGTTCGACCTCGACCATTTCAAATCGGTCAATGATCGGTACGGACACCATGTCGGTGATTCCATGCTGGGTCTGTTCGCGAGCGTCGTGCGGAAGACGATGCGGGCCAATGACATCATCGGCCGGTTGGGGGGAGAAGAATTTGTCGCCCTGGTATCCGGGACTCTGACGGAGGCCAACGTCGCCGCCGAACGTGTCCGGAAGGCCTTTATGGCCGCAAGCGCCGCTCCCGGCGGCCCGCAGATTGCGGCAACCGTAAGCGCCGGCGTAGCGTGTGGTTCGCCTTTTGCCGAGATCGATACGCTTATCGCCCGAGCCGATGCTGCGCTCTACCGTGCCAAGGCGAACGGGCGGGACAGGGTCGAGGTGGCCGAAGAGGCGGTCGGCGCGGCCGCGGACTCTGACGCCAATGCGCGAGCGTCGAGTGCGTCGTCGCGACAGTTGGCAGTCCGTTCGCGTTCTGTCGTTGGGCGTCTGCGGGGTGCGCGCCGCAAGGAGCTTTGTGCGTCCTGAACCGGCGACTACCGATCAATATCTGTTTGCTTTTCCGCAAAAGAAGAGGGCGCCGAACGGCGCCCTTTGAGTTTGCATCGCAACTGCAATGCAGGGAGGATACCCACGCCACGACTTACGCAGAGTAATACATTTCGAACTCGACCGGATGCGGGGTGTGCTCGAAGCGGATGACCTCGCTCATTTTCAGGTCGACGTAGCTGTCGATGAAGTCGTCGTCGAATACGCCGCCGGCCTTGAGGAAGGTCCGGTCTTTGTTCAGTTCCTCGAGCGCCTGCCTGAGCGATCCACACACGGTCGGGATCTTCTTCAACTCCTTGGGCGGCAGATCGTAGAGATCCTTGTCGATCGCTTCGCCTGGATCCAGCTTGTTCTTGATGCCGTCGAGACCGGCCATCAGCATCGCAGAAAATGCCAGGTACGGATTGGCGAGCGGATCAGGGAAGCGTACCTCGACGCGCTTGGCCTTCGGGTTCGTCGTATAGGGAATACGGCAGGACGCCGAACGATTGCGCGCCGAGTAGGCGAGCAGCACCGGAGCTTCAAAACCAGGCACCAGCCGCTTGTACGAATTCGTCGTCGGGTTCGTGAAGGCGTTGATCGCTTTGGCGTGTTTGATGATGCCGGCAATATAAGACAGGCAGGTTTCTGACAGGTCGGCATATTTGTTGCCGGCGAAGACCGGCTTGCCAGATTTCCAGATTGACTGGTGACAGTGCATGCCGGAGCCGTTGTCGCCGTAGACCGGCTTTGGCATGAAGGTTGCCGTCTTGCCGTAAACCTGCGCGACTTGCTGGATACAGTACTTGTAGATGATCAGCCGGTCGGCCATCACGGTGAGCGGTGAGAACTTCAGGCCAAGCTCGTGCTGCGCGGAAGCGACCTCGTGGTGGTGCTTCTCGACCACGCAGCCCATGCGCGCCATGGCGGCAAGCATTTCCGAACGCATGTCCTGCGCTGAATCCTGCGGCGGTACGGGGAAGTAGCCCTTCTTGGTGCCAACACGGTGGCCAAGATTGCCGCCTTCGTAATCCATGTCGGAATTCGACGGCAGTTCAACCGAGTCAAGCTTGAACCCGGTGTTATAGGGATCGGCCTTGTACTTGACGTCGTCGAATACGAAAAACTCGGCCTCTGGTCCGAAGAACACGGTGTCGCCGACACCCATGGACTTGACCATGCCTTCGGCTTTCTTGGCGATGCCGCGCGGGTCACGGTTATAGGGCTCGCCGGTGGTCGGCTCGAGGACGTCGCAGATCAGCGACATCGTTGTTTCGGCGAAGAACGGATCGATGCATGCGCTGGCGGGATCCGGCATGAGGCACATGTCGGATTCGTTGATCGCCTTCCATCCCGCGATCGACGAGCCGTCGAACATCTGGCCTTCCGCGAAGGTTTCTTCCTCGATCATGCTCACGTCAAAAGTGACGTGCTGCCACTTGCCGCGCGGATCGGTAAATCGGAAGTCGACGTATTTAACGTCGCTATCCTTGATCATTTTCATGACATTCTTTGGCGTCGTCATGGAATGCGTACCCTTTCGTGGTGCTGTGATTGCCTCATCGCGCTGGTCGAGCCCTGCCGGCGTCGGGTGAGCGCAAGCAGTCAGACCATCGGTTCAGATGGCGTCAATTCCGGATTCCCCGGTCCTGATCCGGATGGCTTCTTCGATACTCGAGACGAAGATTTTTCCGTCGCCGATCCGCCCGGTTTGGGCGGCGCGACGGATCGCCTCGATTGCCTTTTCGACCATGTCGTCACCGAGCACAATCTCGATTTTCACTTTGGGTAGAAAATCGACCACATACTCGGCCCCGCGATAGAGTTCGGTATGCCCTTTCTGGCGTCCAAACCCCTTGGCTTCGGTGACCGTAATTCCTTGCAGCCCAACTTCCTGCAGCGCCTCCTTCACCTCGTCGAGTTTGAATGGTTTGATGATGGCCTCGATCTTCTTCATCGCGTTTCATCTCCCGGCTCCACGGTCTGGAAAAACCACCGTTAGAACCGCGATGTTGGTTAGCAGGTCCCGTGCCAAAAGCTTCGTTGGGGCAGAAAAGCAAATCGGATCAAAGTGATATGATCCATTATTGGGCCTGCTATAGCCTCCTCGACGAGGCCGTAGATGATAAATTGTGCATGCTGCCTATGTTTACGTCAATTTTTCCCTCGGAGAACCCTCTGATCACATGTGGAATAAGCCTCCTGCCGCTTTCGTTAGCCTGCGCGCGACATGATTGAGCTTTTGACCAATGCCGAAATGTCAGCGGCTGACCGCTTGACGATTTCCGGAGGTGTGCCCGGGATCGAACTGATGGAACACGCCGGTCGGGCGGTTGCCGATGCCGTGCGGGCGCATTTTCCTGCCGGCTGCCGGATCGCCGTCGTGGCAGGCCCCGGCAATAATGGCGGCGATGGATTCGTCGCCGCGCGGCTCCTGACCGAATACGGCTATCGCACGCAGTTGTTGCTGGTTGGAGAACCCACACGAATAAGGGGTGATGCGGCCCTCGCCATGAATAAGTGGAGCGGGTCGATTGCGCCGGCGAGCCCAAGGGGCCTCGAAAACGCAGACGTTATCATCGATGCCCTTTTTGGAGCTGGACTCGACCGGCCGGTTGAAGGTCTTGCCCGCACTATGATCGAAGCCATGAATGCGCACCGTGCCTCAATCGTCGCGGTGGACTTGCCGAGCGGCGTCAACGGCACGTCGGGCGCGGTCATGGGCGTTGCTGCAAATGCTGTTCAGTCGGTGACGTTTTTTCGTAAGAAGCCCGGACATGTCCTGATCCCAGGCCGCCTGCATTGCGGTGCGGTTTCCGTCGCGGACATCGGCATTGCGGGGGCGGTGCTGGCACAAATCGCGCCTAAGACGTTCGAGAACGTGCCGGCGCTGTGGCAGGCGCAATTTCCGTCGCCGCAAATCGAGGGACATAAATATAGCCGCGGACATGCGGTCGTCGTGTCCGGTCCATCTTGGTCGACGGGAGCGGCGAGGCTTGCTGCCCGTGGCGCCATGCGGGCCGGGGCTGGGCTCGTGACACTGGCGAGCCCGCGCGAGGCACTGACGGTCAACGCGGCATCGAACCTTGCCGTGATGGTTCGGCCGGTCGACGGCGCCGGAGAGCTATCGGCTTTGCTCGCAGATCACCGCCTCAACGCATTGGCGATAGGGCCAGGAGTGGGCGTGTCCGCGGCAACGTGCGAACTGGTGTTGGCGGTCCTGTCTGGCGACCGCGGCGTCGTGCTCGACGCCGACGCGATGACAAGCTTTGCTGCGACCCCGGAGCGGCTTGCCACTGCCATTCGGGAGCGCGGTAGTTCGGCAACGATTCTGACGCCGCACGAAGGCGAATTTTCTCGCTATTTCGGAGCGTTGGACGGGCGAACGAAAGCAGGTTCGAAACTCGAACGGGCACGACTTGCAGCGCAGAGCATCGGAGCGGTCGTGGTCCTCAAAGGCGCCGACACCGTTGTGGCTGCCGCTGATGGCCGCGCGTCGATTGCGGCGAATGCGCCGCCCTACCTTGCGACCGCGGGCGCCGGCGATGTTCTGACCGGAATCACCGCCGGCCTGCTAGCGCAAGGCATGCCGGCCTTCGAAGCGGCCTCTGCCGCGGTCTGGCTCCACGGCGAAGCCGCGGCCGCGTTCGGTCCCGGTCTGATCTCGGAAGATTTGCCGGAGATGTTGCCGCGGGTTTACCAGCGTTTGGCCGCGCGCGGGCGAAGCTAGCGAACCTCAAACCACGCTTCTGTTTTGCTTCGCCGGTCCAGACCTTCAATAAGCCACTTCCCGGGATTGTCGGCCACGAAGGCCAGGTGCACGGTCGCCCGCGGCGCTATCGGGATTGTATCGAGCCAGTACGGTGTCCAGCCGTCATCGAGCGCATCAAGGACCCGAAAACTATGTCCGTGGAGGTGGATGGAGCGGCTTGCTTCAGTCGGGTTTGAGATGCCGAGCACAACCGTCCGCCCACGTTTCGCGGTGAAAAGCGGCCGACCCTCCTGTGCGGTGGGGCGGTCGATCGCGCCGTCGAAACGCAGCGCCCCGCGAAGCTCCATCCGCTCCGGGATGTCATTTGTCGGCAGGGGTGGCTGACCCTCGTGCAGCACCGGATGGACGGGCGCGGTGGCATCGCAGATGATTTGGGCGATCGGTATTTCGGGGCCTGTGCCTTGCATCGCGATTGCCGCGGCTTGGCCGGATGTCAGCGTACAGTCAACAAACACGTCGGCGCGATTGCCGGGGCCGAGCAGGAGCCGGCCTTCGCGCGCGGTGAATGGCTGGGCTGGTTGGCCGTCGATCGCCATCACGCGCGGGCGAAGCCGATCGACGCGCACCGCGAAAATCGCTTCGTCCGATGCGTTGAGGAGCCGCAGCCGGATTTGTTCGTTCTGCCCCGCGCGAATCTCGAGGGAGGGGGCGCCGTTGACGGTGAACGCGGGTGCTGCGCTGTCGTCGCTGCGCCAATCGTCGAAGATGAGGGCGACGTCGCGATTGACAGCGACTGGTTCGGGCTCGTGCACGATCAGCATCCCGTAGAGGCCGCGCCGCTTGGATCTCGGAGGGTGGTACCAATACGTGCCGGCGTCAGGCGCGATGAAGCGATAATCAAAGCTTTCGCCGGGTGCGATCGGCTGCTGGGTCAGGGGTGGGGCGCCGTCCATGGCGTTGGGAAGCCGTACGCCGTGCCAGTGCAAAGCGGTCGGTTCGGGCAGTTCATTGACAAGGCGAACCCAGACCTCCTCGCCGCGCCGGACTTCCAATGTTGGACCGGGCACCACACCCTCGTAGCCCCACAGCAAAGGGGCTGAGGCCGCCGTTGCCGACGATGCGTTCGGGCGTGCATGCAGCAAGCGCGCGCTGCGCGCTTCGGTAGCGCTCTTACTGCGCCGGCTCGTGAGCGTCGCGCAGCTGATTGCGAGAAGGCCGGAAAGAATGTGCCGGCGCGCAAGCGAGGAGGGGAAGCCCACGAATCGTGTGCCTTAGGGTGTTTCGATACCGAAGCGTGATGAGATGTGTTCGCGGTTGCAAGCCATCGGTGCAAGTCGTCGGTTGCCAGTCATCGGTAGAACGCACCAGACTGCCTTGCTGGTCAGTGGCTAAACGAGGCATCGCGGCCTATTTTAGTAGTGGTCTTTGCGCCCTACATGATATAAGCCGCGCCACCGGGCCGCCCTGCGTGTCGCGGGCGTGGCGGAATTGGTAGACGCGCGGGATTTAGGTTCCCGTGACGAAAGTCGTGGGGGTTCGAGCCCCTCCGCCCGCACCAGCTGGGCGGATTTTTCAAAAGTTTGGCCGGGATTGCGCCCGATCTTGGGCCGCACCTCGGGCCGTTATGAGAAATGCCAATGCAAGTCACTGAAACTGCCGCCGCTGGGCTCAAGCGCGAGTACCGGGTCGTCGTTCCCGCCACCGATTTGGAGGCGCGAGTCAATGAACGCCTCGATGAGCTCAAGGGCCGCGTGCAACTGCGTGGATTCCGTCCAGGAAAAGTCCCGGTCGCGCACCTCAAGCGGCTCTACGGCAAGTCCACGATGGCGGAAGTCATTGAAGCGGCGGTGCGGGAAGCCAACACCAAGATTGTCACCGATCATGGCTTTAAGCTTGCTACTGAGCCAAAGGTTGTACTGCCGACCGAAGAGGGCGCCGTCGAAGGCGTCATCGCCGGCAAATCCGACCTCGATTACACCGTTGAGATTGAGATCGTTCCGCCCATCACACTGGCGGATTTCAAGACCATCAAACTGGAAAGGCTTACCGCCGACGTTAGCGACGCCGAGGTCGACGAAGCGGTGCAGAAGATCGCCGAGCAGAACCGGCCTTTCAACGCCAAGTCCGAAGGCGCCGATAAGGGTGACCGGGTGACGCTATCCTTCCAAGGTACGATGGAAGGAAAGCCGTTCGAGGGCGGGTCCGGGGACGATGTGCCGCTGGTGCTCGGCTCCGGACAATTTATCCCGGGCTTCGAGGATCACCTGAACGGTATCAAGGCGGGCGAGAGCCGGACATTCGACATCAAATTTCCGGAAAATTATCCGGCGGCCAGTGTTGCCGGCAAGGATGCGACCTTCGCCGTGACGGCAAAGACGGTTGAAGCGCCCGGCTCGGTGACTGTCGACGACGAATTCGCCAAGACGCTCGGATTGGAGTCCCTTGCCAAGCTGCACGAGGCGGTCCGTGACCGTATCCAGCGCGAGTACACGGCGGTCTCACGCCAGAAGATCAAGCGCGCTCTTCTTGATCAACTCGACGAACGCCATAAATTCGAGCCGCCGCCGAGTCTGGTTGAGCAGGAATTCAATAACGTGTGGACGACCGTCGAAAGCGACCTCAAGGAACAGAATCGCACTTTTGCCGACGAGGGAACGACCGAGGAGAAGGCTCGCGCCGAATATCGCGCCATATCCGAACGGCGCGTGCGGCTCGGCCTCGTCATTGCGGAAATCGGCGAGAAGAACAATATCAAGGTGACGGACGACCAGTTGACGGCCGCTGTCGTCGAGCGCGCCCGGCAGCTACCTGGCCAGGAGCAGCAGGTCTGGGAATATTACCGAAACAACCCGAATGCGCTCGCGTCGCTGCGCGCACCGTTGTTTGAGGAGAAGGTCGTCGACTTTCTTCTGGAGCTTGCCGACGTAACCGAGAAGAAGGTTTCGCGGGAAGAGCTGTTCAAGGAAGACGCAGATTGAGGAAAGCAGACTGAAGAAAGGTGTGACGCCGTTCGAGCCAGGTTGCACATCTTGTGGCCGGAGCTTCCGCACATATCTGCGATAGCTGCATATCCAATTGTGTGGCGGTACTAGCCCGCTAGCATAGCTTGGAAAAGAACCCTGGCTTCGACAAGGCTGGCTCAACTCAGTCACATTGAGCGGGCAGGTTAAAGTTCGAGCACTTTGAGTCCTCCTGATAGGTGATCCATGCGCGATCCATCGGAAACATACACGAACTATCTCGTCCCCATGGTGGTCGAGCAGACCAACCGCGGGGAGCGAGCCTACGACATCTATTCACGGCTGCTGAAGGAGCGGATCATCTTCATTACCGGCCCGATCGAGGATGGCATGGCGTCACTGGTCGTGGCCCAGCTGCTGTTCCTCGAAGCGGAGAACCCCAAGAAAGAAGTGTCGTTGTACATCAACTCGCCCGGTGGCGTCGTGACCTCCGGCATGGCGATTTACGACACGATGCAGTTCATCCGGCCGGCGGTTTCGACCCTGTGCACAGGACAGGCCGCGTCCATGGGTTCGCTGCTTCTAGCGGCGGGAGCCAAGGATTTGCGGTTCGCGCTGCCCAATGCGCGGATCATGGTCCATCAGCCGTCAGGCGGATTCCAGGGCCAAGCGACCGACATCATGTTGCATGCCCAGGAGATCCTGAACCTCAAGCGTCGCCTGAACGAGATTTACGTCAAGCATACCGGTCAGCCGCTGAAGAAGATCGAGGATGCCCTGGAACGCGACATGTTCCTGACCGCCGAGATGGCCAAGGATTTCGGCCTGATCGACAAGGTCATCGAAAAGCGCCCCGACGAGCCGTCGCTCAAGTCAGAGCCGGTTCCCCTCAAGGCGTAGGGCGACCCCTGAGACGCGCTAATAGTGCCATCAAATGGACCGATTTGACGCCCCAAAACAGCCCTATGGCTGGCCGTGGGCCATCTCGGCGGTGTGATCCGGAAAACACAGTGGCCCAAAGTCGCGTTATCGTTAATGGATTCTTGGTTGGCACGCCGTTAGCATGGCCGCTTGTACTGCATCGCTAAGTGCTGTCACTGTAGAGTCTTAATCGGGCGGAGTCCGCGAACGGTGCTACCAATTTTTAGCGCAGTGGCCTGTAGGGTGTGAGGTTCCGCCCTCGCGGCGAAGACGGAGAATGGAATGAGCAAGGTTGGCGGCGGCAACTCCAAGAACACGCTCTATTGCTCGTTCTGCGGCAAGAGCCAGCACGAGGTGCGCAAGCTCATTGCCGGGCCGACCGTATTCATTTGCGACGAGTGCGTCGAACTTTGCATGGACATCATCCGCGAGGAGAACAAATCCTCGCTGGTGAAGTCCCGTGACGGGATTCCGACGCCGCGAGAGATTCGCAAGGTCTTGGATGATTACGTGATTGGCCAGGATCACGCCAAAAAGGTGCTCTCGGTTGCCGTCCACAACCACTACAAGCGGCTCAATCACCAGAGCAAGCACAACGATGTCGAGCTGGCCAAGTCGAACATTTTGCTGATCGGCCCGACCGGTTCCGGCAAAACGCTGTTGGCGCAGACACTTGCCCGAATCCTCGACGTGCCTTTCACGATGGCCGATGCGACCACGCTGACGGAAGCCGGTTATGTCGGCGAGGACGTCGAGAACATCATTCTGAAGCTGTTGCAGTCGGCCGACTACAATGTCGAACGCGCGCAGCGGGGCATCGTCTATATCGACGAAATCGACAAGATTTCACGCAAGTCCGACAATCCTTCGATCACCCGCGATGTATCTGGCGAGGGTGTGCAGCAGGCCCTGCTGAAGATCATGGAGGGGACCATTGCAAGCGTGCCCCCGCAGGGTGGCCGCAAGCATCCGCAGCAAGAATTCCTCCAGGTCGACACCACGAACATCCTGTTTGTCTGCGGTGGTGCGTTCGCGGGTCTCGAAAAGATTATCTCTGCACGCGGCCGTTCCACCTCGATCGGTTTCGGCGCCAGGGTAGCGGCGCCGGAGGATCGTAAGCAGGGCGAGATATTCCGCGAGGTCGAACCCGAGGATTTGCTGAAGTACGGCCTCATCCCCGAGTTCGTCGGCCGGCTTCCCGTCGTTGCGACGCTGGAGGACCTCGACGAGCCGTCGCTCAAGCGCATTCTCACCGAGCCAAAAAATGCGCTGGTGAAACAATACCAGCGCATGTTCGAGATGGAGACGGTGGATCTCACCCTCGCCGATGAAGCGCTCTCGGCAATCGCCCGCAAGGCGATCGACCGCAAGACCGGCGCGCGTGGGTTGCGCTCGATCATGGAGAGCATTCTGCTCGACACGATGTTCGACCTGCCGAGCCTCGAAGGCGTTGAGGAGATCGTGATCTCGAGAGAGGTCGTCGAGGGCGACGCCAGGCCGCTCTACATCTATGCCGACCGGTCGGATCGCGCCAGCGATGCCGGCGGGGCGAGTGCCTGAGTGGCGGCAGCTCCGCCCGACACCTCCGATTCGGTGCGCTGCGCCTCGGTGCGGTTTCGCGAGGCGGTGTTTTGCTGTCAAACTCGGCCTTTCTTGACACGCTCGGGCGGCAACGCCACGTATAGTGTGCGAACGAAAAGAGCGTACGAAGGATCGCGTGGACTTATTCCGGGCAGGGTTTCGTACCCACCCTTTGGGTGCGGACAGACAAGCGTCCGTTCTTCCCCTCCCGGCCCATCGGCAGTCCGTTGAGACAGCGCATGCTGCGGGTCTCGACGGAAGTGCACAACAATAAGGAAGTGGGGCCATGACCAGTGCCGCCAAACCGAAGCCACCCCTGACGACCGGCGAAAGCCGGGCCTACCCGGTGTTGCCGTTGCGGGACATCGTTGTCTTCCCGCACATGATCGTTCCGCTCTTTGTCGGGCGCGAGAAGTCGATCAAGGCGCTCGAAGAGGTGATGCGCTCGGAGACGTTTATTCTGCTGGCGACGCAGAAGAATGCTTCGGATGATGATCCGGCGACCGATTCCATCTACAGCATCGGCACGCTCGCAAGCGTGCTTCAGCTCCTCAAGCTTCCCGATGGCACCGTCAAGGTGCTGGTCGAGGGCGCCGCGCGCGCCCAGGTGAAGCAGTACACCGATCGCGAAGAATATTACGAAGCCGATGCCACCGTGATTGCCGATTCGCCTGGCGACCAGGTCGAGGCGGAAGCGCTGGCGCGGTCGGTCGTCAATGAATTCGAAGGCTATGTAAAGCTCAACAAGAAGGTGTCGCCGGAAGTCGTCGGCGTGGTCCAGCAGATCGAGGACTATGCCAAGCTCGCCGACACCGTTGCTTCGCATCTCGCGGTCAAGATTCCCGACAAGCAGGTCATACTGGAGACTCCCGTCGTGACCGAGCGCCTGGAGAAGGTGCTCGGGCTGATGGAGAGCGAAATCTCGGTGCTGCAGGTCGAGAAGCGCATTCGCACGCGCGTCAAGCGCCAGATGGAGAAGACGCAGCGCGAGTACTACCTCAACGAGCAGATGAAGGCGATCCAGAAGGAACTCGGCGACGAGGACGGCAAGGACGAGGTCGCCGAGCTTGAGGAAAAGATCAAGCGCACCAAGCTCTCGAAAGAGGCGCGCGAGAAAGCGCAACACGAGATCAAGAAGCTGCGGCAGATGTCGCCGATGTCGGCGGAAGCCACCGTCGTGCGCAACTATCTCGACTGGCTGCTATCGATCCCGTGGAACAAGAAGTCGAAGATCAAGAAGGATCTTACGCTCGCCGAGCAGATTCTCGACGCCGATCACTATGGCCTCGAGAAGGTCAAGGAACGCATCGTCGAATATCTTGCGGTGCAGCAGCGCGCCAACAAGCTGACTGGACCGATCTTGTGCCTGGTCGGTCCTCCCGGCGTGGGCAAAACCTCGCTCGGCAAGTCGATCGCCAAGGCGACGGGACGCGAGTTCGTGCGCGTCTCGCTCGGCGGCGTGCGTGACGAGGCGGAAATTCGCGGACATCGGCGGACCTATATCGGCTCCATGCCGGGCAAGATCATCCAGTCGATGCGCAAGGCGAAGACCTCGAATCCGTTGTTCTTGCTCGACGAGGTCGACAAGATGGGTGCCGACTTCCGCGGCGATCCATCGTCGGCGCTGCTCGAGGTGCTGGACCCCGAGCAGAACCATGCCTTCAATGACCACTACCTGGAAGTCGACTACGACCTTTCCAACGTGATGTTCATCACCACGGCGAATACGCTGAATATTCCGCCGCCCTTGATGGACCGCATGGAGATCATTCGGATCGCCGGCTATACCGAGGACGAGAAGATCGAGATCGCGCGCAAGCACTTGATCCCGCATGCGATCGTCAAGCACGGCCTCGAACCGAAAGAGTGGTCGATCGAAGACGATGCGTTGCTTCTGCTCATTCGCCGCTACACGCGGGAAGCGGGCGTTCGCAATCTCGAGCGCGAGCTCTCAACTCTGATCCGCAAAGCGGTGAAGGAGCTGACGATCTCGAAGAAGCAGTCGGTTCAGGTCACGGAAAAGAACCTTGCCGATTACCTTGGCGTGCCGAAGTTCCGCTTCGGCGAGGTCGAGGACGAGGATCAAGTCGGTGTGGTCACCGGTCTTGCCTGGACCGACGTCGGCGGCGAGCTTCTGACCATCGAGGCGGCCATGATGCCCGGCAAGGGCAAGATGACCGTCACCGGAAATTTGCGCGATGTCATGAAGGAATCGATCTCGGCCGCAGCGTCCTACGTGCGCATGCGAGCGGTCGCGTTCGGCATCGAGCCGCCGGCCTTCGACAAGCGTGACATCCACGTGCATGTGCCCGAGGGTGCGACGCCGAAGGATGGTCCGTCGGCAGGCGTCGCCATGGTCACCGCAATCGTGTCGGTCATGACCGGTATTCCGGTGCACCGCGACGTGGCGATGACCGGCGAGATCACCTTGCGTGGTCGCGTGCTGCCGATTGGCGGTCTGAAGGAGAAGCTGCTTGCCGCACACCGCGGCGGCATCAAGACCGTGCTCATTCCGGAAGAGAACGCCAAGGATCTGGTCGAGATCAACGACAGCATCAAGAGCGGGCTCGACATCATCCCGGTCTCCCGCATGGACGAGGCGCTGGCGCGCGCGCTGGTGCGGATGCCTGAGGCGATCGTGTGGGAAGAGGCGACGGCCAAGCCGGTCGACGTTCCGGAGCCTGTGGTCGAGGAGGATTCTTCAGGCCTCACCGCGCACTGAACGGAAGCCCTAACGTGTGTTCAAAGGCGGCGCCCGATCCAGGGCGCCGCCTCTTTCATGTCCGGATGAGGAATCGGGCGCGCCATTAGCGATTCCTAAGCTATTTCGGCAAACGGTTGCCCAGGCAAATCGGCAGTAGTGTATATTGACATGTCAAAAGGCGGGCGTTTCTGGGATGGCGCGTCACATGAGCTTTGCACGTCCATCGAAGACCCGCCGCCGTTCCCGCGACATCGCGCGCCCATTCATCGTGATCGTCGCGATGGCAGCGTTGCTGGGACTTGGCTTTCTGACAACACAGCAAGTCATTACGGCGAAGCGGCAAGCGGCTGATGCCGCCTCCGCGGCGAGCAAGAGCGACGTCTATACTGGCTCGATCCTGTATATGCCCGATCAGGGCAATGCCTGTCGCGAACTCATGTTCGACAATCGCAATGGACGGTTCACCGACAAGGGGTTTGTCGATTGTCAGGTTGCCTTCAGCCGCAGTGCGGAAGATGAACCCAAACAGTGGTCCGCCGCTCGCGTGCGCGTCATCAGCGATGGTTTTCGCAAGCACTGACCCGCGACAAGAGTTCCGATTTTCGCCCGCAATAGCGATTGGCCAGCCGCGCAACATTGGCTAAATTCTGCTTGCCGGTCTGGGCACGGCCATCGCTTCCCGGCATTCGCCTCGGAACGACACTTAGAGGGATTCGTGTTCACAATGATCAACTCCGTCGCCGGATGCATCGCGCTCGTATTGGCCACCGCTGCGGCGACGGGTGTCGCCCTTGCGGAAGACGATTTTCCGCTCACGGGAAACTATACGCAGAACGCCAAATGTAAGGGCGACGGCAGCGATCCGGTCGCCATTCGCGTGAAGATATCGCCCAACGAGATTGTCTCGAACGTCGGCGTCTGCACCTTTCTCGACAAGAAGAACGACGGCAAAACCATTTCGGCGCATGTCGAATGCAAGCTGGCCGGGGGGCCGCTGATCGGTGATCTTTTGTTCACGCCGCGACCCGACAAAACGGTCGAATTCGTGGATCGCGACGGGAACTACAAGGCGATTCTCTATCCGTGTCCGGATTAGGCGGGCTTGGCCGCCGCCGTCCGGACTGCATGTTATAAATGTCCTCATTTTGTGGTCGCTAGAAAACGACGGAGTGCAACATGAGCTATTACCAAGGTCTGCAGGCGGAAATGGTCGCGTTCCGCGCCCATAACGGCGACAAGGGCGAAGCCTATTACGCGCGGCCCTCGCGGGCCGGCAAGTTTCCGGGAATCGTGATCATTCACCATCTGCCGGGCTGGGACGAATGGATCATCGAGGTCGCGCGCAAGTTTGCGCATCACGGTGTTCTCGCGATCGCTCCGCATCTTTATTTCCGCGAGGGCCCGGGAAGCCCCGACGATATCGGCGCGCGCGTGCGGGCCGCCGGCGGGGTGGCCGACGAATCCGTTGTGGGTGACGTGGCGGGGGCGATGGCTTATTTGCGCGAGCAACCGAACTGCTCCGGCAAGGTCGGCATCATCGGTTTCTGTTCAGGCGGTCGTCATACCTATCTCGCCGCCTGCACACTCCCCGGTGTCGACGCTGCAGTCGACTGCTGGGGTGGCAATGTCATCGTCGACAATCCGAAAGATCTCACCAGCAAGCGTCCGGTTGCGCCGATTGATTTGACCGAGAAGCTGAACTGTCCGCTGCTGGGCATCTTCGGCAACGACGACCACAATCCCACCGCCGATCAGGTTAATCGCACCGAGGCGGTGCTCAAGCGCCTTGGCAAGAATTACGAATTCCATCGCTACGATGGCGCCGGGCACGCATTCTTCAACAACACGCGCGACGCCTATCGGCCGGACCAGGCCATGGATGGCTGGCGGAAGGTATTTGCCTTCCTCAATCGCCATTTGGCGGCCTCCGCTACCAGCATCGCCGCCGAATAGGCGCGCGAAGACACCAGGAGATCGTCATGTGCTCCTACATCGTCGAAAAAGCGGCTCTGGTCGGCAGCGCCAAAGGCCGTAAAGGCTGGATGCGCATCGATACGGCGAACGTCTACTTTGACCATCCGTACCACTCCACACTCGATCATGTGCTCGCCATCGATTTCACCAACGAGGGCGAGGGTGGCCGCGACCGCGTTGCCGTCGAGCTCAGCGCCGATTCAGCGCGGGCGCTTGTCGAACGCATCCTGGCCGCACTCGCGAGCGGTGAAGCGGCGCACGCCGCACCTGCACCGGCCGCTGTGGTCGCCGCCGAATAGCAGCATGCACCCAATGCCGCCGGTCGGGCATCATCCGGCGCGGTACGCACAGTGCCGCGACCGATGCTGAATAAGGCCCAGCAGGCGCAAGCCGTCCGGAACGCCGTCGAGTTCCATCGTCAAGGCAAGCTCGCCGCGGCGGAAGAATTGTATCAATCCGTTCTGGCGCAGCATCCGGAACAGTTCGAGGCGCTGCATTTCCTCGGTCTGCTGCGCATGCAGCAAAACCGGCCCGCCGAGGCGCTGCCTTTGCTCGAGCGCGCCCTTTCGATTGATCCGCATTCTGCGGATGACCTGTCGATGATTGCCGGCGCGTTGCTGTCGCTCGGCCGGCCAACCGAGGCCCTGGGAAAGCTCGACGCGTTGCTGGCCATCCGGCCGGCCGACGCTGCGGCGCACTACAATCGTGGCGTAGTCCTGGCGGCGCTGTCGCGGCCGGACGAGGCCGCTGCGAGCTATCGCAAGACGCTGTCGCTCGCGCCGAATAACGTCGCGGCCCTCTTCAATCTCGGCAACGTCCTCGCCAGTCTCGGAGACTACGCCGAAGCTCTTCGGTGTTACGAGCAAGTCCTAACGCTCGCACCTCAGCATTTCGATTCTTTGAACAATGCCGCCAACGCGCTGACCAAGCTCGGCCGGAATGACGATGCCTTGGCGCGATATGACCAGCTGCTTGCGATCAAACCGAATGACGTGCGTGCGCTGACCAATCGCGCCAGCATCTCTCAAGGAACTTGGGCGCTATGAGGAGGCGCTTACCGATTACAAGTGCGCGCTGGCGCTCGACCCGAACTATGCGAGCGCACACTACAATCTAGGCAACGCGCTGCTTGATCTCGGCCGGCCGCACGACGCAGTCGAGAGCTTCAATCGCGCATTGGCGATTAATCCGGATCAAGCCGATGCCTATACGAGCCGCGCCGACGCGTACTTCCATCTGCGCCGGCCCAAGGACGCGATCACTGATTATCGGTGGGCGCTCACGATTGCACCCGATGATCATACGATCCGCACGAGACTGATCTTCACGCTCAACTTCGACGCCGATTCAACAACTGCTGATCAGCAGGCCGAACGCACGCGCTGGGCGCAGTGCTACGAGCCGCTCTACGCGACAGCACGCTCCCACAGCAACGTGGTCGACGCCGAACGCCGCCTGCGCATTGGCTATGTCAGCCCGTATTTTTGCGAACAGGCCGCAACATATTCGTTTGGTGGCGTAATCGTCTGCCACAATCGGGATCAGTTCGATATCGTGTGCTATTCGGACACACAAAACGAAGATGAGGTGACCAATCGGCTGCGTGCAAGCTCTACGACATGGCACCGCACGGCAAAATTGTCGGACGATCAACTCGCTGACCTCGTGCGTGCCGACGGCATCGACATTCTGGTCGACCTCGTCGGTCATATGCGGGGGCATCGTCTGCCGTTGTTCGCCCGCAAGCCAGCGCCAATCCAGGTGACGGCGTGGGGCGAGCCGACTGGCACCGGGCTCAAGACGATCGACTACCTGTTGGCTGATCCCGTGCTCGTGCCGCAGGCGGAGCGGGCGTCGCTCGCCGAGACGGTTTTCGACCTGCCAAACTTTCTGGGCTTTTGGACGCCGGACCCACTTCCCGAGCCCGGACCGTTACCGGCGCAATCGAACGGCTATGTGACGTTCGGCTCCTTCAACCGGCTCTCCAAGGTGCTCGATCCGGTGCTGCGGGCGTGGGCGCAGATCCTTCGTGCCGTGCCGAACTCGCGCCTCTTGCTCAAGAGGGACCGTCAGCTCGACCACGCTGCGCAAACGGCGCCGATCATGGCGGTTTTGGCGGATCAAGGAATCGCCGCCGAACGGATCACTATGCTTGACCCGATGAGTCGTTACGACCATTTCGCGGCCTACCGAATGATGGATATCGCGCTCGATCCGTTTCCGCATGGCGGCGGCATGACAACGCTCGACGCGTTGTGGATGGGCGTGCCGGTCGTAACATGGCCTGGACGGATTATCTCCTCGCGGCTTGCCGCGGCGACGATGACGGCGCTCGGCCTGAGCGACTTCGTTGCGCCCGATGCCGACGCCTACGTTGGCCTTGCCATTGAGAAAGCCAACGAGATCGATGGGCTTGCCGGTCTGCGCGCAAGCCTTCGTCCTCGGCTGGCCAATTCTGCGATCGCCGATCCCGCGCAGTACGCTCGCGCGGTCGAGGCGGCCTACCGCGAGATGTGGCGGCGCTGGTGCACCTCGCATCGAGCCCGTGCACAGCAGTCATCCGGTGGCGCAGACCTTGCCGGGTTGCGCCCTGGTAATGGGCTCCGCTAATCTGCCTGAGCTGCGACCGGGACAGGTGCGCTGAGAGCGGAGGAACGCTATGAACGTTGCCGAGACAACGAAAATAAAACTTGACGTCGTTCCTTTGAGCAAGCACATCGGTGCGGAAATCCGTGGGATCGATCTGCGCGACAAGCCCGATGAGGAAACCGTGCGCGCGATCTATCAGGCGTGGCTTGATCACCTAGTACTGATTTTCCCGGATCAAAAGCTCGAGCAGGAAGATTTGATCCGTGCCACCGGCTTTTTCGGTCAGATGGGCAAGCTATCGCGACCGCCGAAGTATTTTCCGAAGGGCTATTCCAAGCTTCTGCCGGGCATCATGATGATCTCGAACATCCGCGAAAACGGCGAGCCGATTGGCGCCTTGCCCGACGGCGAGATGATGTTCCATCATGACATGATCCATGCCGAGGTGCCGAGCAAGGCGACGCTCCTTTATTCCATCGAGATACCGTCGACCGGCGGCAATACGTTGTTCGCGAGCGGCTATGCGGCATACGACACACTCGATCCGGCGATTCGCAACCGGCTCGAAGGCAAGCAAGCGCTGCACCACTACAATTATGGCTCAACGATCAAAGGCGACAGTCGTGGCACGGAGGCGTTCGCTGAGCGCGTTCATCCGGTTTTTCGCACCCACGAGGACACCGGCAGGAAGGCGATCTACGTCAATCGGCTGATGACGGTGAAGGTGCTCGACATGCCGGAAGACGAGAGCGATCGGCTGCTCAACGCCGTTTACGATCATGCGGAGAAGCAAGAGTTCGTCTACGAGCATGTCTGGCGCGTCGGCGATCTGCTGTTATGGGACAACCGCTGCTCGTCGCATGCGCGCACCGATTTCCCCTCAACTGAACGTCGGCTGATGTTGCGCACGACCGTCGAAGGCAACGTGCGGCCGTATTGAAATGGCTCAGCCTACAGCCGCGCCAAGTCCGGCAGAATGATCTGGCGGGCTGCCTCGTAGGGGTGAAGATCGCCACGGTTGGAGAGGATCACAATGCCGATCTTGCGGTCCGGTATCAGGCCGATATAGGCCGACGCGTTGTCGAGTTCCGCCGGGCTTGTCGACGATGGTAGGACCGCCAAGCCTCTCGATCTCCCACGCCATAGCCTGTCCGTGTTGCGGGCTGACCCGAAAGACTTCGCGTTGCGCCAGTTGCAGCGCATCGCGCAATTGCGGATCGACCGGCGCATCGTCGAGGCACGCCGCAATTAGAATTGCGAGATCGTGCGCCGACGAGAACATCTGACCCGTTCCGGGAAAGTTGAAATAGCCCTGCTGGTTGCCGGGTTGACCAATCGGCTCGCCATCATAGGCATAGCCCTGCACGGCACGCTGCATGAATTGTGGAGCTAGTAGCGCGCGGTCGTCGGCACTACGTTCCGGGACAAAGGTTGAAGTCATGCCGAGCGGGGTGAGGATGCTGCGGTTGATCAGCTCACCGATCGGCGTGCCGTAGCGGTGCTCCAAGGCAAGCTGCAGCAGCACGTAGCCGGCGTGCGTATAGATTCGCTGTTTACCTGGCTGCTCGCCCTCGTGAGGAGCCCAGTTGTTGAGCGCGTCGAGGAAACCGCTGAGCGAGTAGTCCTCTGTCGGCCAGGGCGGATGATCGGTCGGCAGGAGGAGTCCCGACGTGTGCGTCGCAAGTTGGCCAATCGTAACTTTGCGGATGTAGGCGCCCTGCAATTCGGGGACAAATTTGTTGACCGGATCGTCAAGCTTAAGCTCGCCGCGCTGGACACCTTGGGCCAGCAGCGTGGCTTCGAACACCTTTCGGACCGAACCCACGTTGAAGAGAGAGTCCGAATTGATCGGCCGCTTGTTGGCTTGATCGGCGAGGCCGTAATTGAAGAAGAATGTGCGGCCGGCGATGCGAACGGCTGCCGCCACACCGCCGGCTCCGTTCGGCGAGGCCATGGGCGCGATGTCACGCGCGACGATCCGCTCAACCTCAGTGCCGAGTTCGGGTAACGCGCCGGCACCCGGCGCGGCGATCAGGATCGAGAGCAGCGGCATCGTGAGGCGCAGTGGAACTGACATCTGGGCGGCATCTCGCACTACAATGCGGCGATCGTGCGATGGTTCGTTCCTTGTCCGCCCGTCGTCCAAGGTCGAGACCGCGATGCTATTTTTGCGCGAACTGTCGATAAAGCGCTTGGGCGACGTCACTTACTCCGGCGGTGGCCTTGCGCTCCGGGAAGTTGGTCGTCACGGCAAGCTCAGGGTCATGATCATTTCACCGCGCGCACACGGTTTCATTGTTCAGGGCCTCATGCTAACCCATCGCCCGCATGCGCTATGCTGCCTTTGCGGATGAGGGGAAACAACAGATGAAAATGCTGGCCTATCTTCTTGCGATCATTTGCGTTATTGCCGCCGTGATGTACTACGTAATGCCGGCCGGCTCATTGCCGTCGTTCATGCCGGGCCACACGGACGGTTCGACTGTCATTCACATGAAGCATGCCTACGCGGCAGCCGGCGCAGCCGTCATCCTGTTCCTCCTCGGTTGGTTTCTCGGCCGCTCCAGAACGGCTTAATGCGCCGGCGGAGTCCTGCGATCATCCCTCGCTACGCAACTTGCGTTGCACGCGCTCGTCGAAGCGTGCCACGCTGACCACAACGCGCTGGTGGGTACCTTCGCCGATCGTTTCGACGTTGTCACGGGCTTCGACACGAAAGGTGATCGTGCGGCCTTCGACGCGCAGGACTTCGGCGGTGGCTGTGACGTGGAGCCCAACCGGTGTTGCCGCAATGTGGCTTACATCAAGGTGGATGCCTAGACTCTGATGGCCGGCGGGCAGGAGATGTTCGACCGCCGCCAGGGCGGCTGCTTCGATCACATTGATCATTACCGGGGTGGCCAACACTGCGATGCGGCCCGACCCGACAAACGGCGCGGTGTGCTCAGGGCCGACCACAAGATTGGCCGTACCGGTGAGGCCAGGCGTGATGCCGGCGAGGATGGTGCTGACTGGAGGAGGGGAAGGCATATGTGGAATCGCTGTGCTCCATTCGAAGACAACGTCATAACCCGCGAGGCCCGCATCTGTCGCGGACGTCCGTAGGATCGTCCGCGCCAGCGCGGATCAATGTTAAGGTAAAGTGTGTGATAGTAGGAGTTGCCGCGATGCATCGATATGTCTTCGTTGCCGGGTTGCTGATCGCGCTGCTGCCCAGCACGCCGTCTTTCGCGGTCAGCGCACAAGCCAAGATGGCAACCTGTAAGTTTGGTGCGGACGATCAGAAGCTTACTGGCAAAGCGCGCAGCGCGTTCATCGCAAAATGCATGTCCAACAAAAACGATCCTCGTGGCGTCGCAACGCCTGCCGCCACGGGCCAACCGCCGAAATAGTTCTATACTCAAGTCATCGACAGCGCCGCCGTCGGGCCAATGGATTGCGATGGCACGATGCAGCGCGCAACCATAATCCGGCGCGGCAGAGGCATCACTTCAACGCGGCGGACCCGTCACTTCAACATGAGATCCATGACTTGAACAATCCGCTTATCCGGATTGGCTTTGCAATACGCGAGGACATTGCCGATTGCATAGTCGGACGCGCGCCATGTTGATCCCGCGCTTTTTCGCCTGTCCGTTATACCAGCCGCTGTACCACGACAGAAAAAACTCGGCCTCTTGCGGCGGCGAATCAGCAATTTCGCCACAGGTCAATCTCTGCACGTCGATGTTGCCGTTCGCGTCTGCGTAGCGCGATAGCGCCGCTCGCGGCGGCGCTGCTTGCTGTTGCGCCGGCGGCGCGCCGGCGGGCGCTGTCACGGCTGGCTGCGGCGCTGCGGCCGCGGCAGGACATTCCCGGTCGAGCATCGTTGCAAGATCCAATCCTCTGATGGCTGCGCCCGGTCGCAGGATGCTGCCTTGCCGGATCGTGAGACTTTCTCCAGTGCCGGGGATATCGGCATTGCGCGTCGCATACCACAACCCGTCGGCGTTCTTGGCGAAGGCGTCGCACGGCAGGTCGCCGCTTTGTGCCCGCGCAGGGCCGCCAAGGCATCCCGTGCCCAAGGTGACGGCAACGAACGCCATCCGAATGCAACCCCGTACCATTCATGACCCTCGTTGCTCGGTTCTTTGATAGTGCCCAGACTATGCGCGCGTCGCCAGGAGAACCTGAAACTCCGGATGTTTCGCGATATAGGCGCGCACGAAACTGCAGCGCGGCACCACCTTAAGTCCGCGGGCCCGTATGTCCTCGAGGGCGCCGTTGATGAGTTGTGACGCGATACCTCGGCCGCGCGCTTGCGGCGGCGTTTCGGTATGGGTGAGCGTTATCACGTTACCGGCCAACTCGTAGTGTGCCACGGCGACCGCGCCGCCGCCGGCGTCCAGTTCGTATCGTGAGAGGGCAGGGATATCGCGAACGATGGCGGGCATGGCGATAATGTACAGCGAGGATCGATGGAGAGAAACCCGTTGCGACGCGCGGCCCTCAGTGCAGCCGACACCAAAGGAGCGCCCGGATTTGCTCGCAGGTCTTCACCGCTGAGGCAACATGCGTCGCATGACGCCGTCGCGGTAATAGAACAGGTGTAGAAACGCCGTGGCCACATGGAGCCCGATCACAATCAGCAGCGCCCATTCCAGGTTCTCGTGCCAGCGGCCGATAGCTTGGCCAATAGGCGAGTTCTCGTCTGTCAGCATCGGCAGGGGCGTCATGAAGAACCAGGAGATACTCCAGCCGCGTGCGGATGCGAAAAACCAACCGGTTATGGTCGTAGCCAGCACCAGGAGATAAAGCAGCCAATGCATGAGTTCGGAGGCGACGCGCTGCCACGACGCCAGTGAGCTTTCCGGCGCGACCGGATGACTGAGACGCCACGCGAAGCGCGCTGTGATCAACGCGAGAACGACAGTCCCGATTGAAATGTGCCACGTCATGCCGACGCCTGGAGTCATCCCGCGGTGGATGTCCGGCATCAGCCAGCCGATTGGATACTGGATGGCGAGCAGAGCGACGACAAGCCAATGCAAGACCTTGGCGGTCGGGCCATAATACAGTCGTTTGGTCATTTCATGGGAGGATTGGTAACAGGGAAATCTGCCACAACGAGGGCGTTAGCGACGCTTATCGGCGCTCATCGCCAGCGAAGTCAACGGTCGGAATATCACAGGCAGAGAGGAGCGGGGCGACCTTTGACCGCCCCGCTGAATGTCGTTGATTTCGGCTATGCGCCGCGTTAGCGGATGCCGAAATAGAAGCCGTGGTGATGGTGGTGATGATGGTGATGGTGGTGGTACGGCCGCGGCGGTGGAACCACACGGAAGACTCTGTGGTGATGATGGTGATGATGGTGGTGGTGGTGATGGTATTGCGCCAGTTGCACCGGCGTTTCCGCCGCATTCGCCGCGAGCCGAGCGTCGTCGGCCTTCAATGCTTCTAATGCATTCGGAATTGGTTCGAGCAATTCGCGATAGCTAGACTGAGTCGCAGGCGCAGTCTGTTGCGGTGCAGCAGCCTGCGCGCTGCTGACGGCCGTCAGCGCCGCTGCGGCGCCCAAAAGGCCAGCAATTTTCTTATCCATCGTTCCTCCTCATGGTCGCCGTCGCCTTGACGGCTACTCATGTCAATTCTGTAAACAGTCACCTGTTCCAAACAGATGCTTTCTTGAATTAGAAACATCAAAGTGAGTTCCCTAAGGAGTTCCAACGGCGGCGACGCGGCGCGGCCGAGGCGACGATACGCGCGACCGCCGCACAGATGAATGAAATGTCAGCGGGCGACTAGCGCACTAACCCACTGGCAGCTGCGATTGGAATTGATGGTAGGAGTGGAACGGATGGTCGTATTCGGGCGAATCGCCACAGCGATCTTGCGGCAACAGCCGGGCCGAGGCCGGCGCGGCACCCGATGAAAATCGCGACTTTCAACATCAACAATGTCAATAAGCGTCTGGCCAATCTCCTCGCCTGGTTGCGCACGGCCGCGCCCGACGTGGTCTGCCTTCAGGAACTGAAAGCCGCGAATCAAGAGTTTCCAAAAACAGCGATCGAGAAGGCGGGTTACGGCGCCGTGTGGTGCGGCCAGAAATCCTGGAATGGCGTCGCCATCCTGGCACGCGGCCGCGAGCCGATCGTCACGCGCAACGCGTTGCCCGGTGATGCGAATGATACGCAAGCGCGCTACATCGAAGCGGCAGTGCAAGGTGTGGTATTCGCGTCCCTCTATGCGCCGAACGGCAACCCGCAGCCTGGCGCGAAATTCGCCTATAAGCTCGCCTGGCTTGATCGCCTCGTTGCTCATGCTGCGGAACTGTTGGCGGCGAACGTACCGGTCGTGCTTGCCGGCGACTTCAACGTCGTGCCAACGGATCGCGATATCTATCCGACAAAATCCTACGCCAAGAATGCGCTCGTTCAGCCGCAAAGCCGGGCACGGTTTCAGCGCCTGCTCGACCAGGGCTGGACCGATGCGATCCGCACGCTTCATCCCGATGCGCCGATGTATACATTTTGGGACTATATGCGGAACCGTTGGCCGCGCGACGCTGGGCTGCGCCTCGATCATCTGCTGTTGAGTGCCCAGGCCGCGCAGCGGCTGGGGGCTTCGGGTGTTGATCGCGACGTGCGCGGCCGAGAGGGCGCGAGCGATCACGCGCCGGTTTGGATCGAGTTGCGTGAACGTGCTGCTGCGATGAAAAACGCAAAAATGCAAACCGCAAGGCCAAAAGCGAAGTCGTCAAACGACCGTCGTCCGCTGCTGGTGATCGACGGCGATTCCTTCGCCCATCGCTCCTATCACGCGCTGCCGAAGACTATATTGCGCACGGGCAAAAGACCTGCCGGCGCCATTCTCGGCTTCGCCAATCTGATGCTGCGGCTTTATCGCGACGAGCAGCCGCGGGCCGTGCTGGTCGCCTGGGACACCTTGGAGGCGCCGACCTATCGCCACGAGGAATTCGCCGACTATCAGAGCGGCCGCGAGTTCGACGACGATCTGGTCGAGCAACTTGACGTCATTCCGGACTTCGTCGCTGCCTGCGGTTTCGCCAACGTCAAGCGCGCCGGCTATGAGGCCGACGACTTCTTGGCCGCTGCGGCTGCCGCCGAGGAAAAGCGCGGCGGTACCGTGCTGGTCGCGAGCGGCGACCGCGACACGTTTCAACTCGCCTCGGACAACACGACGATCCTCTATCCGGTCCGCGCCGGCGAGATGGCGCGTATTGGTCCTGCCGAAGTTCGCGTCCGTTACGGCGTCGACCCGAAGCAAGTGCCGGATTTCATCGCGCTGCGCGGCGATCCGTCCGACAAGCTGCCGGGCGCGCCCGGCGTCGGCGCGCAGGGCGCGGCAAATCTGCTGCACCAATACGGGAGCCTCGCGGCGATCCTGAAAGCCGGCCGTTTTGCCAAGCAGGCCGACGATTTGCGGCTGTTTCGTTCGATCGCCACCATGGACCGCAAGGCGCCGCTGCCGCGCTTGTCCGATCAAACACCGAGCTGGGCGAAAGCCGCCGTGCTAGCGCACACGTGGGAGCTCAAGCAGCTCGCGGCAAGGCTCGAGGAGCTTGCCCGGCTTCAGGCCGTGGCCGAGCGCCGGCGCAGATAAGGCACCACGAATAAGGCCGCCACCGGAATGTGCAGAACGACGCCGCCGAGCACGATCAAGGAGATCTCGGCGCCCGACAGCGCGCCGCGCGCAGCTTCCCAAGCCAGCATGAAAATCGTGAACGGCAAAAACAGCACGATTGAGGTGACGAGCCCCGGATTGTAAATGCGCAGCCGGATCGTGCTCACGATATGGGTGATGCCATTGATCAAGGTGAGGCCGACCCAGGCGAGACCGACCCAGCGCAGCGCTTCCGGAAACAGCACGGCGAGCCCGACCGGCAGCCAGACATAGCCGATATTGATGAGCGCAACGCCGGGGATGTCGACCGGCCAGTCGTCGTTGCCGCTTTTGAAGACGTGGGCGTTGGTGAATTGGCGAAAGCCGCCCGGCCACAGATGCTCTTCGATCTGATGCAGCATGTAGATGACGAGCAGCGCGGCGAACAGTGCACGCTCGCTCAACGGGTCGTGCCGGAACAGGGCGATCCAGAGGGCCAAGCCGAGCACGCTAAGGAAGGGCAACGCCTTCTGCCAGCCGGTCTCAATGCGGGACAAGAGCGACATCGAAGCGGATCCTTGTAGCCGTAACGCAGTAGCCGTAATGCAGGTTGTCGATGTTTACATCGGCTTTGTTAAAACTTCGTCGGCAATTTAATGAGGATTTGGATCGCGGCCAGCGGCGCGCCGCGGACTGATCCTGCACCCAAAGAATTGCGCCTAGTGGAGCGGATTTGACATTCGCTACCCACCTAGCCGCGAATTGGAGAAGCGAATGTCAAATCCAAAAGCTCCACTAGCACTGATATTTGCTAGTGGTCCTTTGATTCTAACATTCGCAAGACAGCGTGCCGAACCGGGATGCGAATGTTAGAATTGGACCGCTAGCCGCGAAGACGTCCGCTGAATCTGTCGAGCAGCCAGTACATGAGCAGGCCGGCGATCGCGCCAACGATGCAGGTGAGAACAACGGTTTGCAGGTCGTGGGACGTGGCACGCCACAACGAGCCTGCCGTCCACAAGCCGGCGAGCACAATCGCCATCAGGATGCGACCGGAACGTGGGCTCATGACGATACCTCCGCAAAGATCGGCCGAGCCGATAACATAGCCCGCCTGAGTTGCCCTCGCCTGGCAGAGGAAAAGGGATTAGGATGAACTTGCTCCCATGCAACTTGCATTTGAAAAAGCCTTTCGCATTCACACGGCTTGTGAAAGCCGAAACCGACACCAGTCAACCAAAGCGCGCACGTGGTTCCAATTCACCGGCTGCGAAGAACGCCTGAAGGATGCCGGCAGTGACCGACGACGCGGGTGAACCTGCTCGCCCGAAACCGTTCGGTGCGGTGCCGATCGATTGGATCATCAAAATCGGCTGTCTCGCAATTCTTTTCTATTGGTCGTTGCTCCTGGTTCAGCCTTTTCTGACGATTATCGTCTGGAGCATCATTCTTGTCGTCGTGCTCTACCCGCTTTTCGATTGGACGGTGAGAACGCTGCGGCTGCGCCAAGGACTGGCGGCATTGTTGATTACGATCGTCAGCCTTTTGGTCGTTCTTGGGCCGGCGACCTGGCTGGGAATCAGTTTGATCGAAAGCCTTCGATATATTTTCGAGCAGTTTAATTCGAGCGCCATCACGCTTCCCTTGCCTTCCGACAGCATCAAGGACTGGCCCCTGATCGGCGAGTGGTTGTATGAAAGCTGGTATCTGGCGGCGACCAATCTGAAGGGTGCGTTGGTCGAACTGAGCCCGCACCTGAAAACCATCGGCAGCACCGTGCTGAAAGTAGCCGGAAGCACGGGCATCAATACGCTGCAGTTCCTGACCGCGGTGGCCATCTCAGGATTTCTGTTTCCGTCCGGCCGGTCGCTGGTCGAATCCTTCAAAGCGATTTCACAACGCATCGTGAGCAAGCGTGGCGAGGAATTTGTCGATCTGGCTGGAGCGACGATTCGCAACATCGCCCGCGGCGTGATCGGCATTTCACTGCTGCAAGCCTTGCTGGCGGGCGTCGGCTTCATCATTGCCGGCGTTCCGGCGGCGGGCCTGTTCAGCTTTCTGGTTTTGCTTCTTGGAATTATTCAGATCGGGGCATCTGTTGTGCTGGCTCCGCTGATCATCTGGGCCTGGTTCACCATGGACACGACGGCGGCGCTGATATTTTCCGTCTACATGGTGCCTGTCGGTCTTCTGGATAACATCCTGCGCCCCATCGTCCTCGCCCACGGTCTGAAAACGCCGATGCCGGTGACATTCATCGGCGTCATCGGCGGAATTCTTGCGCACGGCATGATCGGCCTGTTTATCGGTCCCATCGTGCTGGCCATTGCGTGGGAACTGGTGATGGCCTGGATCCGCGAGGAGGCCGACGCGGTTTAGATAACGAAAACGAACGTGCGTTCCCGCGACGCATCGCGCCCGAGTTTTGCAGGTCATTGCGAGCGGCAGCGAAGCAATCCAGCCTAGCGGGCAGAACCCGGTACCGCTTAGTCGCCGGGCCGCCGAACTGGATGGCTTCGTTTCACTCGCCATGACGAAAGAAAGGGAAGCGGAACGCCGAAAGACGCAGACTCCAGCCACCGCACCTTGCGGTGCGGCGCTGCCCCTGCGGGGGCAGCGCGCCTCTCGGCGTTCCACCGCGGTTCTCGCCTAAGGGACTGCTCATCCCAAAGGCTCAGCGTCAGGCCATGCTTCCTGGGACGTGGCCGGAGCGTTCAATCCTATACGGCCGCCCCAACCGGGGGGCGGAGATCTCACGCTGCTCCACGGGTGTTGACCCGCGCCGCGCCTGTCCCAGTCCAGCGAAGCACCTCGCGCGCCGGTCGTTGTGCCGGCAGGATGATGCCCGAGCCGCCCGGGAGCCGAGGTGACGAGCCCCGACCCGCGGGCGCCGCACTCGCTCCATCAGTCGGCGTCACCGGTGACGTCCCCTACGTGAGCGAGATTCGTGGCTGCTTGTAACTGAAACAGTGACAAATGTCAATGAAAATGTGACGGCGCTATTTCGGCTTTTGCGGCGCGCGGCGGCGACGAGGCAATCCGTGCGCCGATCGGCGCGTCTGCCGATATTGTGCCAGCGCGGCGCCGAATGCCTCGAACAATGTGCGATTGACCGGATTGTGCGCGGCGTCGTGTTCGGCGTGCCATTGCACGCCCAGCGCAAAGCCCGGTGCGTCGGCGATGCGGATCGCCTCGATGGTGCCGTCCTCGGCGACGCCCTCGACGACGATGCGCCGGCCGGGTTCGAGGATGCCCTGGCCGTGCAGCGAGTTGACGCGGATCGTCTTGGCGCCGAGGATTTTGGCGAACACGCCGCCCGGCGTGAGGCGGACATCGTGGCGGTCGGCGAAGATGACGGCGACATCGGGATGCAGTTCGCCGTTTTCGAGCCGCGGCGCCCGGTGGTTCATCCGCCCGGGCAGCTCGCGGATCTCCGGATGCAGCGAGCCGCCGAACGCGACGTTCATCTCCTGAAAGCCGCGGCAGATGCCGAACAGCGGCACGCCGCGCGCCACGCAGGTCTCGATCAGCTTCAGCGCCAGCGCGTCGCGATCGAGATCGTAGGGCTCGTGCCGCGGGTCCGGCTCGAGGCCGAAGCGGCTGGGGTGGACGTTGGCGCGTGCGCCGGTGAGCAGGATGCCGTCGACCGTCTCGAGCAGCGCGCCGATATCCGTGATCTCCGGGGTGCCGGCAAACATCAGCGGCAACGCGCCGGCGGCCTGGGCGACGGCGCGCAGATTGCGCTCGCCGACCCGCTGCGCGGCGAACCGGCCTTCGACGAGTTGCGTACTGCCGATCACGCCGACGACGGGTCGTTTGCCGGTCACTGCGGGGCCTTGGTATCGCTCATGCCATTCTTATAGCAAGATGCAGGCCCATGAGCGCGGCGATAGGCGGGATGCAGCTTTGCGACCGGCCCAGCGCTTCGCTCGTCCTGGCATAAGCTGAAGGGCGAACGCAAGAATCAGTGGGCGAGCGAGGCCCGGAGATCACCCGCCGGGTACGGCCGGCGGATGCGGCGTGAACTGAACTATTCCGGTTCGCGCGATATCTCGGGTTCCAATTTGTGGTGCAGCTGCTCGGCGTCGGTGAGGATGTCGACGACCGTGGAGAAGGCGCCCGCGACCTTTTCCGGGAAGCTCTTCGGCGGCGGCTCGACGGTCTTTTTCGGCGCCGGTTTTTTTGCCGCTACGGGTTCGGGTTTTTTCGGCGCTGCGACCTGGCGCGGTTTCTTCGCGACTGCGGCTTTTTTCTTGACGCTTGTCTTCGCGCTTTTTGTTTTGGCGCTCTTCATCTTGGCGCTCTTTCTCTTCGCGCTTTTTGTTTTGGCGCCCTTTGTCTTGGTGCGGGCTTTTGATTTTTTCACCGCCTTCGCAGCGGCCGTCTTGCGTCTCTTCTTTGCCATTGCCGACCCCAGTCTTTCCCGAGAGTTGCTGCCGAGACAACGACCGCCAGCATAGGCGGCACGGCGGCGCCGCGCCAGGGGCGGCGGCGATAGGTCACGACGGCCCGGCCAGCCTGCGCCTCCGTCACCAGCAGGCCGCGCGGAGCTTCGCCGTGCCCGCCATCATGCCAAGAGGTAAGCGGCGAGAACGACAAAGCCGCTCACGGCGAGCGTGGCGTGGACGCCGATCAGACCTCCCGCGCGCCGCCCCTTGCGGAGGTGCGTCACCAGGATGCCGCCGCCGGCCAAAGCTGCCAGCGCAATCAATGTCGCGCCGATGGCGCCGAAGGAGGCGACCCCCTGATCGAGCCCCCTGGGCGGCCCGCGCAGCGCGAGGACCAGGCAAAGAAGGCCGCCGACGCCGACAAGCCCATGCACCGCCGCGAGCGGCCAAGGCGGAGCAGCGCCTTTTCGGCCGCCCAGATGCAGCACCGCGAGCGTCGTGCCCAACAGCACGGCTATTCCCAGGATGATGAAAGCGGCGATCAGCATGACGAGCACGGGACTGGACGGCGCAATAGCGCAGTGTATTGCGCCCTATGTTTGGCGGATGACGTTGAGCGCGATCGATTGCGATCTACGGCTCGCGCGTGCGCTTGCGAAACTCGGCGATCGCCTTTCCGGCGAAGCGGCCAAGCTTGACCGCCGTCGCTTCCGGGATTTTTGGCGCCGCCATGCCGGATTGGAATTCAGCGAACCACAGCCGGAATTTCGCCAGCTCCTCGGGCGAAAGCTTGAGGATGGCTTCTTCGATGTCTTCGAGCTTCATCGGCGAAGAATAGCATGTTCCGAGGGCCGGCACGCGGTTCGCTCAGGGGCCGACCATGCTCTGCTGTAGCCCGGATTGAGCGGAGCGAAATCCGGGAACGATCGGTTTCCGCAAACGCCATTCCCGGCTTTCGCTTTGCTTAAGCCGGGCTACGCTTGTTTCGTTTCTGCGTAGCGTTCGCGCTGCACGCCCGTTTGCGGGACGTCCCGGCCGTCGCCGCGCAAACCATCCAGGATCGCCAGCGCCCGCGCCATCGAGAAGGCGCGCGTCTTCGGGTCGAACGCCTCGACGGTGTGCGGCAGCATGTAGCCGTGATCGATGCCGGGAAAGACGTGGACCTCGATGTTGCTCTGGCGCGCCGCCGCGGCGCGGTAGGCATCGCGCACCTCGGGCGGCGCGGCGAAATCCTTGTCGCCCCACATGATGCAGACCGGCGCCGTCACGCCGTCGAGCTCCGCGAGAAAGTCGACGAACTGGCTGCCGTGACAGGACACGCCGGCGTCGAAGCCGAGCCGCTTGGGACCCAGGATCGCGTAGGGGCCGCCGTAGCACAGGCCCATCGCGATGGCGCGGCCGTTGTGCTGGGGCAGCGCGCGGACCGCTTTGAGCGTGTCGGCCATATCGGCCTCGCCGGTCTTGATCTTTTCGAGCCGCGGCTGGCCGCGCGGCCGGGTGCGGCTGTCCTCGTGCTTCAGCGGTCCCGGCACCGTGCGCCAGAACAGATCGGGCGCCGCTGCGATGTAGCCGTGGGCGGCAAACTCGTCGGCAAGCTCGCGCAAATCCTGGTCGACGCCGAGGATGGCGCAGCCGAACACGACCGCGGGGGTCTTGTTTGGCGACGCGGGCAGCGCGAGGTAGCAATCGAACGCGCCGCCGGACGACGAGGGGATTTTGATCGTGCTTGAGGGCATGGCGGCGGCTCCCGGGCAGGTGGATCGTTGGCCTGATCGCGAGCGTACATCAGGTTTGCCGGGCGCCATAGCGGGGCGTGTTTGCGGTGCCCGGTGGTGACGACGAAAGAATGTAGCCTGGATTGAGCGGAGCGAAATCCGGGGGCGACCCGTTTCCGCAAACGCCCGCGATCGGCGGTGATGATATAACCTGTCCCTTGCAAATCGAGATGGAACCAAGTGTCGAATTTGGGTGTGGGCGATGTCTTATTTCATGAGGCCGATTGATCGTGTGCACGCTGAGCGGCAATTGATGTCGGCGTTTCAAACAGAAATGAGCTGGGACGACCTAGCGTTATTCTTCAGACGCATGCGCATCTCGTCGCCGACGATCCGGGGCAGTGCGCGCACCTCGTCCAGCGATGACGAGAGAGGCTATCGGCGTGGATGACGCGATAGAGAGAGTGTCGGACGTTCAACGGACGTTGTCCTATGGCATCCGGCGGTCACTGAGCTGGCATTGGCTGGCAGGTGGCCTGTTCCTGCTCGGATACGGCGTCGTCGTCGTCTATGTGCGGCCATCGGACTTCACCCTCGGGGACCGCGCCATGACGGTGTTTGCGATCGTCGTGGGTGCCATCACGTGCATCTATGCGCTTGTTTGGCTGCTTCGTTCCGCCAAGCCGCTCGTCGTATTGTCGCCGCGGGGCATTCGCATGCGCATCGAATGGGTGAAGGTGTTTCTCATTCCCTGGCACGAGGTGCGCGGCGTGGAAACGATCGACGTCACGGCGCGGTTCGGGCGCGACGTCAGGTCCATTCACGGCGTGACGGTGGTGCTGGTCTCGGAGACTTTTTACGACCGCTATATTTACGTCGGCTCGCCGATCCTGCGCGGCCCGGGCTGGGACGCCAGCTTCGTCCCAAAGGGCAACCTGGTGCAGGTGGTGCTGAATCATGCGCTGCTTGATGCGTCCGCTGCGGAATTGCGGCTCGGCGTCGAACTGCGCTGGCGAGCCTTTGGCGGGGAAAGCAAGCCAAAGGGCGCGTTAGCGAAAGGCGCGGCAGATCGCAGTAGCGTACGAAGTTGAGTAGGCCGGCCAAGGCATAACACAGCGGCCGAGCGCCGACGGAAGCGGGACAAAAGCGCGGCGGGCCGTCTTGGGATCGAATGATCCGGCAATCCATGCGGCCGACGAGTCAGCATGGACGACCGGGTCATAGGCGAGCGAAGCGACGCCGTTCTGCGAACGGCTCTGCCCGGTGGTGACGACGAAAGAATGTAGCCCGGATTGAGCGGAGCGAAATCCGGGGGCGACCCGTTTCCGCAATCACCGATCCCGGCTTTCGCTTTGCTTAAGCCGGGCTACGCTTGCTTGCTGCGGCAGCGTCTCCGCATCTGCGACGACGGTGTCCAATTTTGTCATCGTCCGCGAAAGCGGACGATCCAGTAATCATCGATGCCTTGGGGTTACTCCAACGTCAGTGGATACTGGATGCTCCGCCTTCGCGGAGCATGACATCGGACCGCGCGGGTCCGGTGGCGGAGCATGACAGGCGTAGTAGCTCTTAATGCTCGTCATTGCCGGGCCCTGACCCGGCAATCCATACGGCAGGCGAGTCAGCATGGACCACCGGGTCACGCCCGGTGGTGACGACGAAAGAATGTAGCCTGGATTGAGCAAAGCGAAATCCGGGGGCGACCCGTTTTCGCAAACGCCATTCCCGGCTTTCGCTTTGCTGAAGCCGGGCTACGCTTGCTTCCGGTTAACACCCTGCAACGGCTACATCCTCGACGAACCCATGACTGGCTTATGATTGTTAGTGAGAGATATCGTCAAATCTACGCTGCAGAAATGCATCGAGATCGCTTCGCCTACCTTGCTCTATCATCTCCAGCATTTGGGTGAGGTCAGTATCATCGAACACTAGCATGTACCCACGGCCATCATTTGCCGCGTCTCGGCTGGCGGCGACGATCCGCTGCCGATTGTCGATCCGACGGCAAAGGATCACGCCAAAAAACCCTCGTTGATGACCAAAACGGGATGTGAGTTGGTCAAATTCGGGGTTCGCAACATCTTTTGAATAGTTCTTGCACTCGAACGGTATAGCTATCGCGCGAGTTTGAGGCGCTTGCAGCATCCGTAAAAAGAATCCGGCCTCTGCAGCGTTCGTATATTTGATATCGATGCGCTTGCGCCCTTGGTGTATCTCCCGCTCCTTCACAGGTTTAATGAGGTCTGGATAAAAAAGGAATGTGCATATTCCCATTGCTACTGAGTGATATTCGCTGGCCAACTCGTTGCCCATTGCAATTTGTTGCAAACGAGCGATCAAAGCTCTCGCGAATGCTTTCTCATCAAAGCCGTATTCAAAGTCATCATTCTCCAGCGGCCCCTTGGCACCCTTCAATTGCTTGTACGCGTCCAACACTTCAGGGTGTCTTTGCACAAAGGTCGCCAAATCGTCCTTTATTAGGGGATGTCGTTCCTTGACGGATTTTTTTGTGACGTACTTTTCGCCGCGTCGTTTTTTACTTCTGAATGTTCGAACGAGAGCGCCGCCTGCCTGAAGGTATTCCTGTCGAAGAAACTCAACCATATGGCGATTATAGAACTCCTGACTATTCAGACTCAGGCCGCGCCGGACGGAATACTTCGGCACCAACAGAACGGGACGGCCGTTCGCAATAGGAAGGTGCAGAACGTTCGACTGCCAATCACTATCGGTTATGGACCAAACAGGCCCGAGATTGCTTGTTGGATGAACGGTGATGCCGTGCAGAGCGCACTGCTCGCCGGTATAACTAGCCAGAAGCCCCCGAAGAACGTTGGTTGTCAGATCGGAAATCGTGTCCGGCCCAATATTGGGTATGAATAGCTCGGCCTCTGAAATATCAGAGAGGAGGCCAGTGCTGAATGCCCGGCTTTTTTTAAGTGCCGCCGCAAGATCATTGGCTTTATCAGCGCCAATTCCGCGACCGCTCGGTAAGCCTTTCGATTCGCCGAGGAACGTCTCGTTTGGCTCGTGGAGATTGCTTAGCAGATGGATCGCCCGAGCATCGTTACCTGTGCGAAGGGCGTCCAAAATTTCGTTGAAAAACGAGCGAATATGGTCACCGCATTCAGCAGACCATTCATCGTCCCTTATCTGAATAGCGTAGGGGTCGAGATACAGGCGATTATCCGTCGTTGTATTGACGTCCACAAAGTCCAATTCGGCTTGTGCGATGCTCAGTCCTTGAGTGGTGGTGAATTTAGCCATCCGTGACAAGCTCTGCCTCAGCGGCGGATGTCTACTCCGCCGCCTCGACGCGTTTCTTCTTGCCGCGATCGGCGCTGCCGCGCGCCAGCACGGGTTTCAGAAACGCGCCGGTGTAGCTGCGCTTCTCGCGCACGATGTCTTCCGGCGTGCCGGCGGCGACGATCTCGCCGCCGCCGTCGCCGCCTTCGGGGCCGAGGTCGATGATCCAGTCGGCGGTCTTGATGACTTCGAGATTGTGCTCGATGACGACGACGGTGTTGCCGGTCTCGACCAGCTCGTGCAGCACTTCGAGAAGTTTGGCGACGTCGTGAAAGTGCAGCCCGGTGGTCGGCTCGTCGAGAATGTAAAGCGTGCGGCCGGTGGCGCGCTTGCTCAATTCCTTGGCGAGCTTGACGCGCTGCGCCTCGCCGCCCGACAGCGTCGTCGCCTGCTGGCCGACATGGATGTAGTCGAGGCCGACGCGATGCAGCAGCGCCAGCACGTCGCGCACCCGCGGCACCGCCTTGAAGAACTCCAGCGCCTCCTCGACCGTCATGTCGAGCACGTCGGCGATCGATTTGCCCTTGAACAGAACTTCGAGCGTCTCGCGGTTGTAGCGCTTGCCCTTGCAGACGTCGCAGGTGACGTAGACGTCGGGCAGGAAGTGCATCTCGATCTTGATGACGCCGTCGCCCTGGCAGGCCTCGCAGCGGCCGCCCTTGACGTTGAACGAGAAGCGGCCGGGCTCGTAGCCGCGCGCCTTGCTCTCGGGCAGGCCCGCGAACCACTCGCGAATGGGCGTGAACGCGCCCGTATAGGTCGCGGGGTTGCTGCGCGGCGTGCGGCCGATCGGCGACTGGTCGATGTCGATCACCTTGTCGAGGTGTTCGAGGCCTTCGATGCGGTCGAACGGGGCAGGGGCCTCGTTGGCGCCGTTCAAGCGCCGCGCGATCGCCTTGTAGAGCGTGTCGATCAGCAAGGTCGACTTGCCGCCGCCGGAGACGCCGGTGATGCAGGTGAACAGGCCGAGCGGGATCTCGGCGGTGACGTTTTTCAGATTGTTGCCGCGCGCGCCGACCACTTTCAGCGTGCGGTGGGCGTTGAACGGCCGCCGCTCCGGCACCGAGACCATCAGTTCGCCGGAAAGATACTTGCCGGTCCACGAGCGCGGCGCCGCCATCAGGTCCTCGATCTGGCCCTGGGCGATGATGTGGCCGCCATGGATGCCGGCGCCGGGGCCGATGTCGACCACTTCGTCGGCGGTGCGGATGGCGTCCTCGTCGTGCTCGACCACGATCACGGTGTTGCCGAGGTCGCGCAGGCGCTTGAGCGTATCGAGGAGCCGCGCGTTGTCGCGCTGGTGCAGGCCGATCGAGGGCTCGTCGAGCACATAGAGCACGCCGGTCAGCCCGGAGCCGATCTGCGAGGCAAGCCGGATGCGCTGGCTCTCGCCGCCGGACAGCGTGCCGGAGGCGCGCGCGAGCGTGAGATATTCGAGGCCGACGTCGACCAGAAAGCGCAGCCGCTCGCGGATTTCCTTGAGCACGCGCACGGCGATTTCGTTCTGCTTGCTTGTCAGCCGCTGGGGTAGCTCGGTGAACCAGTGTGCTGCGCCTTTGACCGACATATCGGAGACTTCGCCGATGTGCTTGCCGCCGATCTTCACGCACAACGCTTCGGGCTTGAGGCGATAGCCCTGGCATGCCTCGCATGGGACGTCGGTGAAGTAGCGGCCGATCTCCTCGCGCGCCCAATCGCTGTCGGTCTCGCGATAGCGCCGCTCCAGATTGGTGATGACGCCTTCGAACGCGCGCTTGGTGTCGTAGGCGCGCATGCCGTCGTCGTAGCTGAAGCGGATTTCGGTCTCGCCCGAGCCGTAGAGGATGGCGTCCTGCGTCTTCTTCGGCAGGTCCTTCCATTTGGTGTCGAGCGTGAACTTGTAGTGCTTGCCGAGCGCGGTCAGCGTCTGCACGTAATAGGGCGAACTCGATTTCGCCCACGGCGCGATGGCGCCCTTGCGCAAGGTGCGCTCCTTGTCGGGGATGACGAGGTCGGCATCGATGTGCTGCTCGACGCCGAGCCCGCCGCATTTCGGGCAGGCGCCGAACGGATTGTTGAACGAGAACAGCCGCGGCTCGATCTCCGGAATGGTGAAGCCGGACACCGGGCAGGCGAACTTTTCCGAGAACACGAGCCGCTCGGAGGTCTCGTTACGCTGCCGGTTCGCCTTGGCGCGCTCGGGTTGCTTTGCACCCTCCCCTGCAGGGGGAGGTCCGGCAGAGGGCGTGTCCGCAAGCTCCGCCACCGCCAGCCCATCGGCGAGCTTGAGCGCCTGCTCGAGCGAGTCGGCGAGCCGGGTCGCGATATCGGGCCGCACCACCACGCGATCGACCACGACGTCGATGTCGTGGGTGAATTTCTTGTCGAGCGCCGGCACGTCGGCGATCTCGTAGAACGCGCCGTCGACTTTGACGCGCTGGTAGCCCTTTTTCATGAACTCGGCGAGTTCCTTGCGGTACTCGCCCTTCCTGCCGCGCACCACGGGCGCGAGCAGATAAAGCCGCGTGCCTTCGGGCAAAGCGAGGATGCGGTCGACCATCTGCGACACGGTCTGGCTCTCGATCGGCAGCCCGGTCGCGGGCGAGTAGGGCACGCCGACGCGCGCCCAGAGCAGCCGCATGTAGTCGTAGATCTCGGTGACGGTGCCGACCGTCGAGCGCGGATTGCGCGACGTGGTCTTCTGCTCGATGGAGATGGCGGGCGACAGGCCGTCGATCTGGTCGACGTCCGGCTTCTGCATCATCTCCAGGAATTGCCGCGCGTAGGCCGACAGGCTTTCGACGTAGCGGCGCTGGCCCTCGGCATAGATGGTGTCGAAGGCGAGCGAGGATTTGCCCGAGCCCGACAGGCCGGTGAAGACCACCAGCTTGTCGCGCGGAATATCGAGATCGACGTTCTTGAGATTGTGCTCGCGGGCGCCGCGGATGGAGAGCGTGCGGCTGTCGCGCCGGCCGGGCGTCTTGTCGGGACGGTCGGCCATATCTCTGTCGAACATATCTTTCATGGGCAAGCGGTCACGCAGGGGTTATGCGACGAAGGCCCCGCTCCCGCTGCGGGCCGGGCGGCCGGCGCGCGAGCCGGCGAAGCGCTGGCCGGAACGCAGGACAAGCCTCAACACGAACGTAGTGAGAACGCGGCCGATTTGCCAGAGCGCGGGGCGGGGAATTCCCCCGGAAAACGCGGCGGCGCGGAACGAAAGGTCGTTGTCTTCGTCATGCCGGCAATGACGACGGTGGGTCTGAACTGACAAGGGCCGGCATCTCGCCGGCCCTTGCTGCGCGCTTCAACCAGGGGGGTACTCAATACTAGGTCGCGACGACCGCACTACCTCCCACCCAAAGCGAAGCGGTAGTTGAGCCCGACGGTGAACATCTGCACGTCGGATTGAACCGAGATCGGCATGCTGCCCTGCGGCACTCCGTTGAGCGACAGATTGTTGAAGGCGTACGTCGCCGTGCCGAAACCGAGGAAATCGTATTCGATCTTCGCCGAAAGATTTTCGGTCATGCCGTATTCGATGCCGGCGCCGACGAGAAATCCGGTGCGGGTATCGGTGATGCCCTGCGTCGAGCTCACGGCGCCGCCGACCATGACGTCCTGGATATAGTCGGCTTGCATCCAGGCGACGCCGCCCTTGGCGTAGAACAACAGGTCATTGGCGGCGTAGCCGACGCGGGCCGCGGCCGTGGCGAACCACTTCGGCGCTCCTGTCGATCGCTGCGTGACGCCTATGGAGCTCAGCGTTGTCGGTGCGATGGCGCTGCCGGAAATATCCGACACCGAATAGGTGCCTTCGATGCCGACCACCCACGGCGCAAATTGGTAATTTGCGCCGACCTGCGCACCGCCGACAAAGGCGTATGGATTGACGCTGGTCTGTGTGCCGGCTGCTTCCAGAACGGTCGTCGACGCCGTGAACTGGTCGTAGGACAGGCCGGCGCCGACGTGGCCGCCGAAATAGATTCCGGTCCAGTTGTAGACGACAGGTTGATAGAAGGCGGGCGGCGTGTAGCTTGGCGCGGCCGGCAGGTCGGCTGCGCGCACGGGGGCAGCGACGGCTGTCACAGCCGCAGTAGCCAGGAGCGACAAGAGAGCAGGATTGAGACGCCTCATACCTAACCCTCGGACCACGCAGCGGACCGTCGTGTTCTGACGAGAGCCGGGCTCTCGTTTTTTATTCGATCGTGACCTCGTCCGAAATCGCGACCACCCCGGATCAAGTCCGGGGCGGGCGTTTTCGGGATCACGTTCGCCAGTACAATGCTTCTGCGAACGTCTGGATAGTGCAAAAAAACAACAAGCCGTTGGATTCAGCAGTACGGCTGTGGATGTTTCACACTAGCTTAGTGGAACAGATAATTGATCCCGACGGTCAGCAACGAGATGTTGCGATTGCTCGGTGGACAATCGAGTCTCCAGCAAGAACGGAAGCCGGAGGGAACAGTAAAGCTGTCGTTGCTCAGCCCCACGTAATCGTACTCGGCTCGCACCGACCAGTTGTCGGCAAAGGCCCACTCGACGCCCGCGCCGGCGGTCCAGCCCGTATTGGTATTGCTGTTACCAAAGGCGACCGAGTTACCCGACGACACGTCGAGAATGGTCAAATTGTTGCTGCCCACCCACGCGCCGCCGCCCTTTGCGTAAAGGAGAACGCGGTCAATCGCCCAACCCAGGCGACCGGTCACAGTCGTCAGCCACCGGCCATTGCTGCTGCCCTGAAGGGTTGTGCCGCCAACCGTCACTCCACCGCTCGAGTTGTTGTTGTTGGCGAACCAGTCGAAATCGGCTTCGATACCGACGACCACGGAGTTGAATTGGTAATTACCACCAACTTGGCCGCCGCCGACGAACGTCGTGCTGTTATCGAGGCCCCAGGTGTTGCCGACGGTTATCCGAAATGTCGCCGTGGTTCCAGCCAGCTCCGAGATTGCCGCCGATATAGAATGCGGTCCAGGTAAACGGAGGCGGGGCCGCAACGTATGCCGCCGGTGCGCGTGGCGGCGCTACTGGAAGGTCAGCAGCAAAAGCCTGTGTCCCGGCGGCAAGCGCGAACGCGCCAGCGGTCAACACCAGTTTGATATTCATGTGACCTCTCCTTTTTAGAGCGCGTGATCCCGTGAACGCGCGCTAGTAAGAATGGTTATTGTTCAGCAACTGCCCTTGCCGTCGCTCCGCAGACAAGTAGCTGATCTTCCTCGGGAAAGATGTCACCTAAAGGCCACAGCGGACGACAATCGATGCATCGAAATCGCCCAGAAAATGCCCCAATTTTCGCCTGATGACGAATTCCCCAATAAATTCCAGTGGATTAACGTCGTAGCATTTTGGGCGGCGGTGAGGCATGGGCCTCTCACAAAAATTAGACTGCAAAAATCAGACTGTCAGACTGAATGAGTCCTTAACTGAAAACTGAATGAGCCCCGACGTGTTAGCCACATCGGAGCTCGCTCAGGCCGGGCTTGCTCTGTCATGACGGAAATGAAAGCCGGGCTGATTGACCGTAGAGAAGCGCGGCCACGAATTCAACATTAGAAGTTGGGGATTCAGGGGACATCAACTCGTGTAGCCTTTGTGCCACACTTGGATGGGTGTTCGGCCGAATTTCCGTTGTTTGATCAAGGTGAAGACAAGACTTGCTGCGTGTCGCTGCTCGGCACTTATCAACAGGACATGATGACCTCTCTCACATTCTATTGAGACCCCGATTCGCCGAACGGCCTTGATTTCCTTCAAGGAACAAAATAAGAACGCAACAGATATAGGCGTCGATCGGCGCTGGTCGCTGCTCGATGCGTTGCGAAAGAGTCCTGTGTGGAAAGCGGCAATGGTGACCGCTGCGCACTGGCATAACGGGACGATCCAGCACTAGGTTGGTTTGGATAGGTTGGTTTGGCATGGCGCGCCGTTAGCGCGCGCCGATGCGTACAGCGGTTGAGGCGGAGAAGATCATGGCGGGAAGCGTCAACAAGGTAATTCTGATCGGCAATCTCGGCGCCGATCCCGAAATCCGTCGCACGCAAGACGGGCGTCCGATCGCCAATCTCCGCATCGCCACCTCGGATTCCTGGCGCGATAAGGCAACCGGTGAGCGCAAGGAAAAGACCGAGTGGCACCGCGTCGTCATCTTCAATGAGAATCTGTGCCGGATCGCCGAGCAGTACCTCAAGAAGGGCTCGAAGGTTTACATCGAAGGCCAATTGCAAACCCGCAAATGGCAGGATCAATCCGGCCAGGACAAGTACTCGACCGAGGTCGTGCTGCAGGGTTTTCGTGGCGAACTGACGCTGCTTGACCGGGCGGGCGCCGGCGCTGGCGGCGGTGGCGATTTCGGTTCCGATGATATGGGCGGCTCGGGCGGCGGCGATTTCGGCTCGCCGGGGCCCACCCGCAAGGTTGCCGCTGCGGCCGGCGCGCGCGGCAGTGGGCGCGGGGACATGGACGACGAAATCCCATTCTGAATCCACGCGCCGCCGCGAGGGCGACAGGTCATTTCGGGCCCACGGACATGAGCCTCGCGCCGTTATTGAATGCGGGCCCCACGATCGAAATTCATGCGTTCGCCGCGATGGCGGCCTTCGTTGTGGGACTTGTGCAACTAAGCGCGCCCAAGGGCACGCTGACCCATCGCACCATCGGTTGGCTATGGGTTGCGCTGATGCTCGCCGTCAGCATCAGCGCGTTCTTCATTCATCAGATCCGGCTCTGGGGCCCGTGGAGTCCGATCCATCTGCTGGCGATTTTCACGCTGATCATGCTTCCGATTGCGGTGCTGCACGCGCGGCGGCATGCCGTCGCCCGCCATCGGACGGCGATGATCTCGCTGTTTCTCGGAGCGCTTGTCATCGCCGGCGCGTTCACGCTGTGGCCTGGCCGCATCATGCACGCCGTCGTCTTCGGCCCCGGGGCCGTAAGCGCCGTCCAGTCGCAATGATCGATATCATCTTCGCCATCAAGTTCGTGCATTTGCTCTCGGTTGCGGCGATGTTCGGAACGTGGCTCGGCATTGCCCTCTTCGTTCTGTTCGCCCATCGCTCCCGCAACACATCCGTGGTGGCGCTGACGTCGCAGTTCGTCGTGCGGGTCGAGACGATCGTCATGGCCGCAGCCATTATATTACAGCCGATCAGCGGGATTCCGCTCGCTTACGCGATCGGGCTGACGCCGATGAACGAACTATGGATCGTGCTTTCGCTCGCGATCTATGGCGTCGTCGTGCTGTGTTGGATTTTTGCTTTTCGCATCGAATACCTCATGCGCAATCTCACGCGTGAGGCGGCCTTGAAGAGCGAGCCTTTGCCCGGCGGTTACCGGTTATTGTTCCGCGTGTGGGCCGCGCTCGCTGTTCCCATTCTCGGCGGCATGATTGCGATGTTCGCGCTGATGATCTGGCAGCCGCGTTGGTCGTGACCGGTTTCGTCGTGTCAATGCGTCGTTGCCGCCGATCAGCCGGCAAGCGCAATCGTGCGCTGCTCTTGATCGGCGCTGTGGCCCTGTTCGGCGAGCGCCGCGAGGCTCGGTCCGGCCAATATGTAGGTGAGGCATTCGGGGAGCGGGCGGAATCCCGTGCGCTGATAAAACATCTGCGCCGGATTATCGGCTCGCACCGTGAGTTCAACGATCGGACTGCCGAGGTCGCGCGCGAGTGCAGCGACGGCTGCCACCAAGGCGCGGGCGACTCCGTGGGTTCGAAACGCTGGCTCGACGAACAAGTCTTGCAGAAAGACCGTTGGCGTATCCCAGCCGGTAATGGCGCGCTGATTGCAGGTCGCCATCCCCACGACAGAGCCGGCACTGTCGGCAACAAAGGCCGTGAAGCCGGCGTTCGGACCGAAGCCGTCGCGCAGCCAGTCAGCTTCGGTGGCGCGGATGACGTGAAGAGAGTCCTCGCCCTCCGCCAAAAGACGCTTGAGACGCATCAGCGCCGGAATGTCGGCGGGCTCAGCCGCGCGCACACGAAACGAGGCCGATTGCATTGCAATCCCCGCGATCTTGATTCCATCACGGTGCGCGCACACGGTTAATGAATCTTTAGCGCCTCAGCCGAGCAGGGCGCGAATGCCATCGACGACGTATTGCACGGCCAGTGCCGCGAGCAGCACGCCGAGCAGGCGCGACAGAACAATGTTGCCGGTTCTGCCAAGGAGCCGGCTGATCTGCGCGGCAAACAAAAAGACGGCAAGACAGGCTGCCGCAACCAGTGCGATGACGCCGATCAGCGATGCGAGCAGCAGCACGTCGTGGGCGGCACGTCCTGATAACAGGACGGTCGCCGTAATCGCGCCCGGCCCCGCCAGAAGCGGGATCGCCAGGGGAAAGGCCGCGACGTTGCGAACATGTTCTTCGATGGCCTCTTCGGCGGCTTGACCTTCGCGGCGCATGCGCACGCCGAAGACCATTTCGGACGCGATCGAAAACAGCAGGAGGCCGCCGGCAATGCGGAATGCCGAGAGCGAGATCGCCAGACTTTGCAGCAGCCAATCGCCGATCAGAGCCGCGCCAGTGAGAATGATGCCGGCGATGACGCTGGCGCGCACGGCGACGCTGCGGCGGGCAGAGGTTGGCATGCCGTCGGTCACAGCCAGGAAGGTCGGCGCGAGACCCACCGGGTCCACCACCACGAAGAGCGTCAGCAGCGCAGAAACGGCGTAGTTCAACGCCATGGGCGGGCCTCGCATGAGAATGCTGGCGCATACTGCCAGGACCGCGCGACACGGTCTTGTCGCCTGCGCGACGGCATCGGGACTGAGTGCATGAACCGGCCCCAAAACGGCGCCGTTCGGCACCCCCAACGGCGTCGCCCGGACGGCTCTGATTTTGCCCAATAAGGCATTGAAATAAAAATGGAAAATCCTATGTACTGGATGCCGATTTAGGTGGCGAAATCAAGCTCGATCGGCTATGAAAATCCGATGCGATTCGTGCAGGATTCAATAGTTGTCAGACCAGGCTAACCCCCCGCCCACCGACGGCGATCCCTCCGACATTCGTCCCGCTTCGATCACGGAGGAGATGAAGCGCTCCTACCTCGATTACGCCATGAGCGTGATCGTCGCGCGCGCGCTTCCGGACGTGCGCGACGGCCTCAAGCCGGTGCATCGGCGCATCCTGTTTTCGATGCACGAGAACGGGCACACGCCGGACAAGAAATATGTGAAATGCGCCCACGTCGTTGGCGACGTCATGGGCAAATACCATCCCCATGGCGACCAATCGATCTATGACGCCCTGGTGCGCATGGTGCAGGATTTTTCCATGCGCCTGCCGCTGATCGACGGTCAAGGCAATTTCGGCTCGGTCGATGGCGATAACGCGGCGGCCTACCGGTACACCGAATGCCGGCTGGCCAAGCCGGCGATGGAATTGCTGCGCGATATCGACAAAGACACCGTCGACTTCCTGCCCAACTACGATAATTCCGAGCACGAGCCGTCGGTGCTGCCGGCGCGCTTTCCGAACCTTTTGGTCAACGGCGCCGGCGGCATCGCTGTCGGCATGGCGACCAATATCCCGCCGCACAATCTCGGCGAGGTGATCGACGCAGCCATTGCGTTGATCGACAATCCGGCGCTGACGATCGACGATTTGATCGCCATCGTGCCGGGACCCGATTTCCCGACCGGCGGCGTCATTTTAGGCCGCCAGGGCATTCGCGCCGCCTACCATCTCGGCCGCGGCTCGATCGTCATGCGCGGCAAGGTCGAGTTCGAGACCTTGCGCGGCGAGCGCGAGGCGATCGTCGTCTCCGAAATTCCCTATCAGGTGAACAAGGCGCACATGGTCGAGCGCATCGGCGAGCTGGTGCGCGAGAAAAAAATCGAAGGCATCACGGCGCTGCGTGATGAATCCGACCGCGACGGCTATCGCGTGGTCATCGAGTTGCGGCGTGACGCAGTCCCCGATGTCGTGCTCAACCAGCTCTACCGCTTCACCGCGTTGCAATCCTCTTTCGGCGCCAACATGGTGGCGCTCGACGGCGGCCGTCCGCTGGTGATGAATCTGAAGGACCTGCTCACGTCCTTCGTTGCATTCCGCGAAGAGGTGATCTCGCGGCGCACCAAGTTTCTGCTGACCAAGGCGCGCGACCGCGCCCACATCCTGGTCGGGCTCGCCATCGCGGTCGCCAACATCGACGAGATGATCAGGCTGATCCGCGCTTCGAAGGACGCCAACGAAGCCCGCGACGAGTTGATGGGGCGCGAGTGGCCGGCCCGCGACGTCGCCGCGATGGTCACGCTGATCGACGATCCGCGGCACAGAGTGTCGCCTGAGGGTACGACGCGCCTCTCAATCGAACAGGCCAAAGCCATTCTCGACCTGCGTCTGCAGCGGCTCACCGCGCTCGGCCGCGATGAGATCAAGGCCGAACTCGACAAGCTCGCCGAAGAGATCGCCGACTATCTCGATATCCTGCGCTCGCGCGCGCGCATCCAGACGATCGCCAAGGAGGAAATGATCGCGGTCAAGACCGAGTTCGCCACGCCACGCCGTACGGTCATCATCGACCAGGAAGGCGAGATGGAGGATGAGGACCTCATCCAGCGCGAAGATATGGTCGTCACCGTGTCGCATGCGGGCTACGTCAAGCGCGTGCCGCTGTCGACCTATCGGGCGCAGAAACGCGGCGGCAAGGGCCGCTCGGGGATGCAGACACGGGAAGAGGACTTCGTCACCCGTCTGTTTGTGGCGTCGACACACGCGCCGGTCCTGTTCTTCTCCTCGCGCGGCCAGGTCTACAAAGAGAAAGTGTGGCGCCTGCCGTTGGCGGCGCCGCAGGCGCGCGGCAAGGCGCTGATCAATATCTTGCCGCTCGAGCAGGGCGAGAACATTACCACGATCATGCCGCTGCCCGAGGACGAGTTCGACCTGGGATAAGCTCGATGTGATGTTCGCGACCACGCGCGGCACGGTGCGAAGGAACAAGCTCTCGGATTTCGCCGACGTGCGGCGTTCGGGCATCATCGCCATGAAGCTTGACGAGGGTGACGCTATCGTCGACGTGCAAATCTGCACCGAGAACGACGATGTGCTGCTCACGTCGGCGGCCGGCCAGTGCATCCGGTTCGCCGTCAGTGACGTGCGCGTCTTCCAGGGCCGCACCTCCATGGGCGTGCGCGGCATCAATCTCGCGGACGGCGACAAATTGATTTCGCTGTCGATCTTGCGCCACGTCGAGGCGACGGCCGACGAGCGCGCCGCTTATCTGAAGCGCGCCAACGCGGTGCGGCGCGGGACGAACGGCGAGGCGGAGGAGAACGGCGCCGATGCCGAGGAGGCCGAGGGCGCCATCGAGCTTGGCGAACAGCGCTACGTCGTGATGTCCGAGGCCGAGCAGTTCGTGCTCACGATCTCCGAAAAAGGCTTTGGCAAGCGCACGTCGTCCTACGAATACCGGACCACCGGCCGTGGCGGCAAAGGCATCGTCGCCATGACGATTACGGAGAAGAACGGCCGGCTGGTGGCGTCGTTCCCGATCGAGGAAAGCGATCAGATCATGCTGGTGACCGATGGCGGTCAACTGATCCGCTGCCCGGTCGACGGCATCCGCATCGCGGGCCGCGCGACGCAGGGCGTCATCGTGTTCTCGACCGCTGAGGGCGAGCGCGTCGCGTCGGTTGAGCGGCTGTCGGAAGAGGGCGAAGACAACGGCGGCGAGTAAGCGCGGCGGCCGGCCTATTCAACCGCGATTGATTTTTTTTCGGCTCGTCACGTTGATGCCTGGACCGTCTCCGCGTGCGTGCCGACCAAATCGTCCGCCTCGTCATCATCTGCGAGCTGCGCGCGTTCGACCGGCTCACCGGCTTCGACCCAGGCATCGATGCCGCCGAGCAGCGGCCGTATCCTTTTGAATCCGGCACGCTTCAAATGCTTCGCGGCGGTGGCGGCCGATTCTTCATTCGGGCATGCGCAGTAGACGACAATCTCCGAATCCCGGGGAAAGTCTCTGACGATGGGATCGATGTCGGACGGATGCGCCGAGACGGCGCCAGGAATGATGCCGTCCTGCTCGCGAACGTCCTTCGGCCTCACATCGACAATGACGAGGTTTTGACCTTCGTCGATCATCTGGCGAAGTTCGGCAACGGTGATGCGGTCCATGCGAAGTTGGCGGATAAATAGCCGGCGCTGAGACCATTTCGCCACCACGAACAAAGCCAACGCCGCGGCGACGGCCAAGACGCCAACCTTGCCGAAGTCGGCAAGCGTGGCCAGCACGCTGGCGATCGCATCCTGAAATATCCGGCCGAGCGCGACCGCCGTGCTCACAAACAGGAGCTTTCCCATGGCGTCGAGCAGGAGGAAGACCGGCAGCGGCATCTTGGTAACACCGGCCATCGCCACCGAAAGCGCCGAGAGACCCGGAAAGAATTTTGCAAACAGCAACGACCAGGCGCCAACTTTTGCGAACACCATCTCGGTCTGGCGAACGCAGAAATCCGGCGAGAAGGAAATTCTGCAAAGCAGCCCCAGGCCGCGTCGTCCGTAGCGCCGGCCGCACCAATACAGAACGAGATCGCCGAGCAAGGCTCCGCTGACGCCGGCAACGATGATTTCCGGAAGCCGGTACGAGACGTGATGAGCGAGTGCTGCCGCGGTCACCAGGGTCGGTACAGCCGGTACTGGCAGTCCGCTCTGGGTCAGCAGGAGGTTGAAGAAAACAACCAACAGTCCGTGCTGTTCGACGTTGGAGATGATGTACTGCATGATTTCAACTGAATTCTGACCTCACGGGGCGCCACTCAGGGTTAAATGGCAGGAGGATTTGTGTCGCTGTTGCGACACCGGGAACCGAGGTGGGTCAGGTTGTTCCGGGACTTATCTGTGAGCGGCAGGGCCGCATTTCAAGCGGTCGAGGGCGGCCGCATCCGGGTCGGTGTCCGGATGACGACAGTTTCGGACTGCTGCAGATCAGAGAGAAGAGAACGGCGGCGAGAGCCGTCAAGCCCTCGTCGGTAATTTCGGATCACCACCGTTCAATCTGCGTGTTTTTTATCCGCTCAATTGGTCGGCGGCCAATTCATCGGCGGATACGGCACATGCATCGTCATCAGGACGATCGGCGCGCCGCCGCCCGGGATGACCTGATGCGGTGTGTTGGCCGGTATGAGGATCATATCGCCCTTGCCGACTTCATGGGAGGCGCCGCCCGAGATCGATGAACCGCTCAGATTGTTTGCGTTGGTGCGCTTCTCATCGACCAGCTTGCCACCGGTCACGATATTGCCCGAGCCTTCCAGCACGACCATCAGTTCGGCATCTTTTTCATGGAAGGCCGCCCGCGCCGTACCGGGCCGGTATTCGAGCTGCGCGCGGTACGGCGCGAGCGATAGGATCGGCTCAGCGACCTGCGGTGCGTCGCCTTTGCGGTCAGCCTTGGCCTTGTCGACCAGGCCCATGATCTCTTTGTTGTTCATGAATGAGGTCATCGGAGGCGAGGCGGCCTGTTGGGCCAAGGCTTCCGACGCCACAGCGGTCACGAGGAAGGTGAGAGCGAGAAATCGCGCACGCATGGATATCCTCCCGTTTTTCGGCTTGATTGCCGGCATGACTCGGCAGCGTTGGGTTCGCTACTCGTACCCGGCAAGCCATATTGTGTTTGTAATCGGTGCGATCAGCAACCCGTTTCGCCACTGGCTGACGCAGAACGAGCGCTTCTCTCGTTGGCGTTCGTTAGTGTTGGCATGGTGAAATTACAGTGGAATCATCCTTCTTTCAGAACTGCGGGCGTTCTTTCGAGCGCGTGGTCGTGCCCGAGTACGAGCACGACGACCGTGGCGATCGCTGCGAGCGTAGCGATCAACAATAGACCGCCCGCAAAGCTTCCGGTCGCGTCTTTGATCCACCCCATGGCATAAGGCCCAAAGAACCCGGCGAGGTTTCCGATCGAGTTGATCACGGCGATACCCGCTGCGGCTGCGGTACCGGACAACACCGCGGTCGGCAAAGTCCAGAACAGCGGCAGCGCCGCGAACACGCCGCAGGTGCCGATGGTAAAGGCAACGACGGTCATTGTCGGACTGCCTGTCAAAATGGCCCCGGCGATGCCGACGGCGGAAATCACGAGCGCGCCGGCGGTGTGTAATTTGCGTTCGCCTTTGGCATCCGAATGGTAGCCGTAGGCGACCATGAATGCGGCGCCGATCGCGTAGGGGATGGCAGTCACCCAACCGGTCATGGCGTTCGACAGTCCGAACGCTTTGATGATCTGCGGCAGCCAGAAGCCGACGCCGTAAACACAGGCCACCGCGCCGAAATAGACGAGCGATAGCGCCCAGACACGCGGATTGAAAATGGCCTGCGTGACCGAAAGGCTGTGCATCGCTTCGCGCTGCCGGCGTTCGGCGTCGAGACGCCTGCTCAGCCAGGCTCGCTCGTCCGGCGCGAGCCAATGCGCGTCGGCCGGCCGGTCTGTCAGGTAGAAGTAGGTCACGATGCCGAGCAGCACCGCGGGCGCAGCCTCGATGATAAAGAGCCATTGCCAGCCAGCCAGGCCGCCGACCCCATCCATGCCGAGGATGAGTCCGGATATCGGCGCGCCGATGGCTGACGACAACGGGATGGCCACCATGAACGAGCCGATGATGCGGCCGCGATAGACCGAGGGAAACCACAGCGTCAGATAGAAGATGATGCCGGGAAAGAAACCGGCCTCGGCGAAGCCGAGCAGCGCCCGAATGACGTAGAACGTGGTCTCACCGCTAAGTCCAGTCACGCGCGCGATGCCGGGAATGAACGCCGTCAGCGCGGAAAGAATTCCCCAGCTGATCATGATGCGCGCGATCCACCTGCGGGCGCCGAACCGGTCGAGGAGCAGATTCGATGGCACTTCGAAGATGAAGTAGGTGAGGAAGAAAATGCCGGAGCCGAAGCCGAACATGGTCGCGGTCAAACCCAGCGCCTTGTTCATCGTCAGCGCGGCGAATCCGACATTCACCCGATCGAGGTAAGCAACGAAGTAGCAGACGATCAGGAACGGAATGAGCCGCGCAGAAACCTTCCGAACGGTCCGGGCTTCGACGTCCATGATTGGTCCTCGCCCAGCAATAGTCGGAGGTCAGCGCGGTTCGCTGCGCCGATCAATCTCTCACTGGCCCATCGCCAAGCAGCACGTGCACGGTCTTGACCTCCGTGTAACTCAGCAGCTCGTCGATGCCTTCCTCGCGTCCGAGGCCGCTGTTCTTGAAGCCGCCAAATGGCGTGCCGTAGAAGTGTCCCGATGCACCGTTGATCCAGACATACCCGGACTTGACCGCGCGCGCCGCGCGGAAAGCGGTCTTGATGTCGTTGGTGAAGATCGACGCGGTGAGACCGTATTCCGTTGCATTGGCCAGCGCGATGACCTCGTTCTCGTCCTTCCAGCTGAACACCGAGAGGACCGGTCCAAAAATTTCCTCGCGCGCGATCTTCATGGATGGCTTGACGTCGGCGAAGACTGTCGGTTCGAGCCAATAGCCGCGTTTGAACTCGCTGCCGTTCGGCCGCTTGCCTCCGGTCATGAGCCGTGCGCCTTCCGCGCGGCCGGATTCCACCATGGCGCAAACGCGTTCATAATGGCGCTTGGAATTGATCGGTCCCATCTGCGATTTGTCGTCGAGTGGATCGCCGAGCCGCAAAGCGGCCACGCGCTCGACGACGCGCTCCAGCACGGGCTTGTAGAGCGACTCGTGCAGCAACAGTCGGCTGGTCGACCCGCAGGACTGGCCCTGCCAGGCAAAGTTCATTCCGGCGACGGCGATCTGCGCAATCTTGTCGGGATCCATGTCCGGGAACGCGATCAGCGGATTCTTGCCGCCGAGCTCCAAGGTGACGTGCTTGATGCCGCCCTCGGCGGCAGCGCGCTGAATGGCGCGGCCGGTGGGAACGGATCCGGTAAAGGCGAGTCGCTTGACCTTCGGATGGCGCGCGATGGCGTCACCCGCGGGCAGGCCATAGCCGGTGACGATGTTGACGACGCCAGGCGGCAAGACCTGGCGGCAAATCTCGCCGAGGATCGTGGCCGAGAGCGGGCTCGTTTCCGGCGGCTTGAGCACGACGCAATTGCCGGCCATCAGCGGCGCGGCGAGCGCGTTGGCGGCAAACTTGATCGGATGATTGAAGGGGATGATGCGGCCGACGACGCCATAAGGCTCGCGAATGGTGAAATGCAAATTCTTGCCGCTCGCCGGGATGGTCTCGCCTTTGATCTCGGTCGCGAAGCCGGCATAGAAGTCGAGCGTGTCGCCGGCCGTCGCGACGTCGGCGCGCATCTTGGCAATGGTATTGCCGGTATCGACGACTTCGATGCGCAGGATGTTGTCGAAATTGTCGCGGACCGCTTGCGCGAGCTTGCGCACCAGCTTGGACCGCTCCTTGGGTTCGAGTGCGGCCCAGGCCGGATGCGCGGCTTCAGCCGCAACGACGGCGCGGTCGACGTCGGCGGCGCTTGCCGCCGGCACGTGGCCGAGACTTTCTTCAGTGGCCGGATTGATTGTTTCGAGGAGTTCGCGGCTTTCACTGTCGACCAGATCACCATTGATCAACATTCTGCCGTGCGTGAGCTTGGTTTCTATGTTCATGGCGCACCTCCGCTGGCGTCGTTTCGCGCATTAATGGCACAGTTTGCTGAAGGGATGCGAGAAAATCATCGACGCGGTCTTGGGCCACGCCAGTTCCGCCTCCGAGCTCGGAGCAAGGAGGATATGTGTCAAGATTCAAGCGGCGCGCACGCGGTTGAAGAATTCGGCCACGCTGGATTCAAGGTCGCTCGCACGGGAGGCCAAGCGCGCGGTCAAATCCGCGATGTCGGTGAAGGCGGTGGCGCTGCGCCGGGCGGCCTGCTCGACCGACACGATCTCGGTCGATGCGCTCGCGGTGTATCCGGCCGCCGTTTGAATGCTGCCGGCAATGTCGCGGGTCGTCGTGCTTTGTTGCTCGACGGCCGATGCGATACTGGTCGCCGCAGTCTTCAAGTGCTCGATGGTGTGCGCGATCGCCGAGATTTCGTCGACCGATTTTCTTGTCGCGTCCTGAATGCCGTTCACCTGCTGTGAAATCTCCTCCGTGGCTCGCGATGTTTGGTTGGCGAGTGCCTTCACTTCGGCAGCGACCACGGCGAAGCCCTTGCCGGCGTCGCCGGCGCGCGCCGCCTCGATTGTGGCGTTGAGTGCGAGGAGGTTGGTCTGCGACGCAATCGTGGAAATGATGCTCACGATTGAACCGATCCGTTCGGCCGTATCGTTCAAGGAGTGAATGGCCTGCTGGGTGCGGTGCGCGTCGCCGACCGCCGCTCGCGCCATTTCAAGGGCGCGGGCTGTTTCTTGTCCGATATGATGGATCGACCCGGACAGTTCCTCGGTGGCTTCGCTTGTGACTTTGACGCGCTGCGTCGTTTCCGCCGCGGCCGTCGACGCAACCGCCATGCGGCTGACGGCATCGTCGGCAAGACTCCGCATCGTCGTGCACGTTGTCGTCAGCGAGGACGAGGCGTCTTTGATGGCTTCAAGGACATCGCCGATGGCGGTTGCGAAATCCGCAATCGCGACGTCGATGGTCTGACGTCGTTTGCGCGCGGTATTTTGCGCCCTTTCGCGGTGCAGCGTCATCGTGTTGGCGACGTCGAACGCCATGACCTGGGACACCAGCTTCGCACCTGCGATAAGCCTGGCGGGGGAGAATTTGTGTTTGCGCCCAAGCGCATCCAACGCCGCCCGCAAGACATAGTTTCCGGCTGTACTGCGGAATCGGCCGTCGATGCCGAGAGCGGCTTCCTGTTCGACGGTCCGTCGACAGGACTCGAAATAGTGAGAGTCCAGGTCGCCATTGATCAGCGCCACCAGGTGCGATGTTTCGATCTCCTTGAGCAGGCCTCTGTGCTGCGTGATCGCTTGAGCGAGATGCGGCAATTGCCCCGTGGCATCAAGAATAGCCTCGACCGCCTTATCGAGATGCGGCGCAATCGTCGGCCACAGCTTCTTGATCGCGCTTCGGGCTTCGGCGTCCAGCCCATAGAGCTTATATCGGGACTCGACCCCTTGAATGGGTTCGTTTTGCGTCATCGCGCAAATCCTTGATCGGAAGGAAGGCCGCGCGCCGGATGCTAATGCAGATTGGTTGTATCAATCTTAACGATGGAGAAACCATTTTTGCGGTGTGCGCCGGCCTACTGCCCCCGTCGCGCGGCGCTGGCAAAGCGCTTGGCTTCCTCGGCGGCGCGAAACAACGCCTTCGCTTTGTTGATGCATTCCTGCTGTTCAAATGCCGGATCGGAATCGGCAACGATGCCGGCGCCGGCTTGCACGTACATGGTGCCGTCCTTGACCAGCGCGGTCCGCAGCACAATGCAGGTATCCATTTCCTCGCCGGCCGAGAAATAGCCAACGCAGCCGGCGTAGAGCGAGCGCTTCTCTTTTTCCAGTTCGTGGATGATCTGCATGGCGCGCACCTTTGGCGCGCCCGACACCGTGCCGGCCGGAAATCCGGCAGCGAGCGCGTCGAGGGGATCGCGATCCTGGCGTAGCTTGCCCTCCACGTTCGAGACGATGTGCATCACCTGGCTGTAGCGCTCGATGAAGAATTGATCCGTGACCTCCACCGTGCCGATTTCGGCCACGCGGCCGACATCGTTGCGGCCGAGGTCGAGCAGCATGAGGTGCTCGGCCCGTTCCTTGGGATCGGCCAGAAGCTCGGCCTCGAGCGCTTCATCTTCGTGCGGTGTCGCGCCGCGCCGCCGCGTGCCGGCGATCGGGCGGATGGTCACGGTTCCATTGGCCGTCTTGACCAAAATCTCGGGGCTCGATCCCGCCACCGCGAACGCGCCGAAATCGAGATAGAACAGATAAGGCGAAGGATTGACCCGGCGCAGCGCGCGGTAGAGCGCGAACGGCGGCAGTGAGAACGGCGCTTCGAAGCGTTGCGACAGCACGACCTGAAAAATATCGCCGGCCGCGATATACTCCTTGGCGCGAAGAACCATCGCCTTGAATTCTTCCGGCGTCGTGTTCGAGCGCGGCGCCACGTCGAGCGGGCCGGTGTGGATGTCGACGGCCGATTTGTCGAGCGGACGATCGAGCGCGTCAACGATCTTGGACAGCCGCTCGACGGCGCGCGCCAGCGCGACTTTTGCGGCAACGTTGGGCTGCGGCCGCACCGGCGTGATGATGGTCATGGTGTCTTCGACGGCGTCAAAGGCGACCACGATGGTTGGGCGCACCAGCACGGCGTCGGGAATGCCGATCGGGTCGTTGCCCGGCTCCGGCAAATCCTCCATCAGCCGCACCATGTCGTAACCGAGATAACCAAATACGCCGGCCGCCATGGGCGGAAGCGTGTCCGGCAAAGCGATGCGGCTTTCGCCGATGAATGCGCGCAACGCCGTGAGGGGTTCCTCACCGAGCGGTGTAAATGCATTCGGATCGCCTTGCGGCGTGCGGTTTATTTCAGCGTGCGTGCCGTTGACGCGGAAGATCAGATCCGGCTCGAGACCGATGATCGAATAGCGGCCGCGCGCCGCGCCGCCCTCGACCGACTCGAGCAGAAAGCTCATGGCCGGCTCGCCTTTGGGCCGCGCACCCGTCGTTTTCAAAAAGGCGGAAACCGGCGTTTCCAGGTCGGCGACCAGAGTCGTCCAGACCACCTGTGGTTCGCCGGCCGAATACCGCGCCGCGAAGGTTTCGGCCGAGGGCTCAATCTGCATTCAGTGTCCCGAGAAATCGGCTTCCACTGTTCCGGATCATGCGCTAGTCGGTGTCCGGCGCGCCGGTGCCGAGCGCTTGCGCCACCGCCGCCTGATTGACGGTCGTGCCGAGGTCGGCTTCGAGCCACGCCATGTACTCGCCGAAAACGTCGTCGCTCAACTGGCGTTGCACAGTCTGATCGAGGCTTTTGGCTTCGGGCGAGTTCGGATCGAGCGGCGGCGTCTTAACGTCCGTCACCTTGAAGACGATCCATTGCGTCGGCTGGTCACCCTCGGAGCTGCCGAACGCGTCCTTCGCGGTATGAAAGACGGCATCGATCATCTTTGCGGAAATTGCGCCGGTCGCTTTCTCGCGCTGAAGATCTTTCGCGGTCTCGACCTTGAGGCCGTCGGCAGCGGCGAGCGTATCGAACGGCGTACCGTTCTTCAGCTTGTCGAGCATGTCCGACGCTTTGGCCTTGAGCCGCGAAGCGACCTGATCGTTGTGCCAGCGCTCTTCCACCTGGCTCTTGACTTCGTCGAGCGTACGGTCGCGTGCCGGGGTGATGCCGGTCACGTCATACCAGATATAGCCGCCGTCGGCCTCGACCGGATCGTTATCGACGCCGACGTCGGTGGCGAACGCGGCGCTGACCACGTCGCCGTTGTGCGGGATCGTGACGAGCTTGCCGGACGGATCGCGGCCGGAGCGATCGATCGCGTCGTAGGTCACGATCGGCAGCTTCAACTTTTGCGCCGCCTCTTCGAGTGTGGCGCCGCCGGCGCGCTCGTCTTCGACCTTGTCGTGAATGTCCTGGACTTGCGTCTTGGCTCGCTCCAGCGCGAGGTCGTTGCGGATTTGCGGTGTGACGTCGGCGAGCGACTTGGCGTCCTCGGGAATGATTTGCGATACGGTCACGATGACGGCGCCGAACTGGCCGGCAATCGGGTCGCTGACTTCGCCATCTTTGAGAGAAAAGGCAGCATCCGCCACTTTCGGATCGATAATGCCGGACTTCGGCACGGTGCCGAGATCGATGTCCTGCTCTTTGAGGCCGCGCTCTTTGGCAAGGTCCGCGAAGCTCAGGCCACCCTTGATGCGGGCGCTCGCGGCCTGTGCATCCGCCATGGTGGGGAACACGATCTGCTCGATGTGCCGGCGCTCTGGAGTGATGTAGCGGCTGCGATTTTGCTCGAATGCCTTCTTGACGTCCTCGTCCGACACCTCAACCGATTTCGCGAGCTCTTGCGGCGTGACGACCACGGTCACGACCTTGCGGTATTCCGGCGCGCGGAACAGGATCTTGCGTTCGTCGAAATATTTGCTGAGCTCTTCCGCCGTGGGTTGCGGAATGTCGCCGGCCTGGGCCGGGCCCAGCGCCACATAAGTAATCGTGCGCTGCTCGTTCTGGAATTGGTTGATGGCGGCGTACCAGGCCTTCGGCACGGGGAGGTTGCCGGAGAGGGAATCAATGATCTGGCGGCGCAGCATGACGCCGCGCTGCTCGGCGACAAAGCGTTGCTCCGTGTAACCGGCGCTGCGGATGAGCTGTTCGAAGCGCGCGCGGTCGAACTGACCGTTGGGAGTCATGAATGACGGGTCAGTCGTAATGCGCCGTGCGATCTCTTGATTGGAGACGCCAAGCCGCATTTGACGAACACGCTCGTCGAGGCCTGCCTGGGCCACCATTTCGCCGAGCACTTGGCCCTGTAGACCGAGCGCGTTCGCCTGCTCGGGCGTCAGCGGATGGCCGAGCTGTTGCGCAAGCTGCTGCATGCGCTGGTTATAGTTCTGTCGGAAGGTCTCGATCGGGATTTCGACGCCGCCGATCTTGGCGACCGTCGACCGGCCAAAGCCACGGAAAATGTCGTTGATGCCCCAGACCGCGAAGCTGCCCGCCAACAGCGTCATGACGACGCCCATGACCGTGCGGCCGAGCCAATTAGAAGAGGCTTTGCGGATACCTCGAAGCATGGGTCCAACGCTCTTGGAATAATGCCGGTAAATCGTGCCGGTCAGGCTGCCATGAATGCGGCGCATGATAAGGAGCGCCGGGTTCCGCGGCAACCAACGGGATTTACAGCTAAAACGCCTCTTTTCTGCGTGCAACCGGTCTGCTAACGGCTCTTTGTCGCATTTGCAAGGCTGGAATGAATGGCGCGCCGCCCGCTCGTTGCAGGCAATTGGAAGATGAACGGACTCTCCGCGTCCCGGGCGGAGCTGGACAAGATCATTACGGGTTCGGCCAACCTTCCCGGGCGTCTCGATGTCTTGGTTTGCCCGCCGTTTCTCCTCGTTCCGGATTTCGCGTCGCGCGCCAAAGGAACGCGGGTCGAAATCGGCGGGCAAGATTGCCACGCCGAGCCGTCGGGTGCGCATACCGGGGACATTGCTGCGGAAATGCTGGCCGACGCCGGCGCGAGCGCGGTGATCGTCGGCCACTCGGAGCGGCGCAGCGACCATCATGAGACCGACGCCGAGGTCCGCGCCAAAGCGCTTGCCGCACACCGCGCCGGGCTTCTCGCCATCGTTTGTGTCGGCGAGACGCGTGCCGAGCGCGATGCCGGCCACGCCCTTGCGGTCGTTCGCACGCAACTCGACGGCTCGCTGCCGGAGCGCGCCGATCATCTTGTCGTCGCCTATGAGCCGGTCTGGGCGATCGGCACCGGATTGACGCCAACGCCCGCCGATGTCGGTGACATGCACGGCTTCATCCGGCAGCGGCTCCGCTCGCGTTTCGGCGAGGCCGGGGAGGAGCTGCGCATTCTCTACGGCGGTTCCGTCAAACCGTCGAACGCCAAGGAATTGATGGCGGTCGATGATGTCGACGGCGCTCTGGTTGGTGGTGCGAGCCTGAAAGCCGAAGACTTTCTAGCGATTGCCGGCGCTTATCGCTGAGACGCGCAGCCGCCGACGGGCGTGTCGTGATCGTGCTTTTGCGGAGCAGGGTTGCCGCCAGAGCCCTCGCGGGCCTTCCCGATTCAAGTTAATCTTATTCCAACGATCAAGAATATCGTCGCGCAAAACGTCTTAGCCGCGTGGCGAAAGCTGCGACTAAAATCGATCGCAGCATCAGGGAGGGTGCCAATGGCGGACGCCAGCAATCCGATTCGTCGTCGTCATTTTTTGGTGGGAGCGGGCACCGCGCTCGCTGCCTCTGTCTCGGCGCCGGCCGGCGCGGAGACGCAACAGGCTGCCCCGGCCGCAACTGCGCCCGACGCGGAGCCGCTACTGACGCTGACCGCAACCGAGCATGCCTTCTTTGTTGCGGCCGCCGACACCATGATCCCGGCGGATGACTTATCGCCGTCCGGCAGCGAGTGCGGCGTCGCTACCTTCATCGACCGTCAGCTCGCCGGCGCCTACGGCAACGGCGCCCGGCTCTATCGCGATGGTCCGTTCACCAAGGCAAAGCCCGAGCTCGGCTATCAATTGCCGCTTAATCCGCGCGAATTTTTCCGCGCCGGGATTGCCGCGGCGAATGAGTGGTCGCGGAAGACCCACGGCAAGGATTTCGACCATCTCGCCGCGGGCGATCGCGAAGCGGCACTCAAGGCGATGGAGGCCGGCAAGGCGGAGTTTCCGGGCTTTTCCAGCCGCATGTTTTTCAACGCCTTGCTGCAGATCACCATGGAAGGCTTCTTCGCCGACCCGATGTACGGCGGCAATCGCGACAAGGCGGCGTGGAAGATGGTGGGCTATCCGGGCTTGCCGGCGAACTACAGCGAAGACATCAAGAAATATTTTGGCAAGAAATACGACAAGCCGCCGCGCTCGATCGCGGACTTTTCGTGAGGGAGGCGGATCATGGCCATCACGCTCAAGGAAACGGATGCAGTCGTTATCGGCGTCGGCTGGACCGGATCGATTCTCGCGCGCGAACTGACCAAGGCGGGCCTCAACGTGGTCGGCCTGGAGCGCGGCGCGAAACGCATGCCGCGCGAGAACTTCACGATTCCGTCGGTGCGAGACGATCTGAAATACGCGGTCCGTCAGGAGCTCTTTCAGGATACGCAGTTGGAGACGGTGTCGCTGCGCCATTCGCCCGCCGAGACGGCATTGCCGATCCGGCGCCTCGGCTCATTCTTGCCGGGCACCGATCTCGGCGGCGCCGGTGCGCATTGGAACGGCATGACCTGGCGATGGCTGCCGTCGGACCATAAGCTGCGCTCGCATCTCACCGAGCGCTACGGCAAGAACGCCATTCCGGCCGAGATGACGATTGAGGACATGCCCGTCTCCTATGACGAGCTTGAGCCGTTTTACGACAAATTCGAGAAGCTGTGCGGTGTTTCCGGCAAGGCCGGCAATCTGCGCGGCAAGATCATCGATGGCGGCAATGTGTTTGAAGGGCCGCGGCAGAACGAATACCCAAATCCGCCGCTTGCCATGAGCATGGCGGGAACAATCATGGCCGACGCATCAAGAAGCCTCGGCTATCATCCGTTTCAGGCGCCGTCGAGCAACGCCAGCCAAGTCTACACCAACCCGGAAGGGCTGACGCTGGGTGCCTGCGAGTATTGTGGCCATTGCGAACGCTTCGGCTGCGAAGCGAACGCCAAGGCCTCGCCGAACGTCTGCCTGCTGCCGGCACTGCTTGCCGATCCGAAATTCGAGTTGCGCGATCATGCACAAGTCAAGGAGCTGGTTTACGACAAGGTCGCGCGCAAGGTGAAAGCGGTGCGCTACGTCGATACGCGAAGCGGCGAGGAATACGAGCAGCCGGCCGGCATCGTGATCCTCGGCGCTTACGTGTTCAACAATGTCCTGCTCATGCTCACGGCCGGTATCGGCGAGCCGTACGACTACAAAACCGGCAAGGGAGCGGTCGGCAGAAACTATTGCTACCAGGTCAGCGGCAACAGCGTGACGGTGTTCTTCGAGGACAAGGAGATCAATCCGTTCATGGCCGCGGGCGCCCACGGCGTTCTGATCGACGACTTCAACGGCGACAATTTCGATCACGGCGGGCTCGGCTTTTTCGGCGGTGCCTGGATCCAGGCCGGCCCAACGAACGGACGTCCGATCTTCACGCGACCCGTACCGCCCGGCACACCGCGCTGGGGCAGTGCTTGGAAGCAGGCGACGGCGAAGTGGTACAACCACGCCTTCACCATCGGCGCCTCCGGCTGCAACTACGCCCATCGCGAGAATTTCCTGGATCTCGATCCGACCTATCGGGACGCGCTCGGCCGACCGCTGATCCGCATGTCCTATAATTTTCACGACAACGACTACAAGCTTGCGAAATACGTCGGCGATGTGCTCGGCCGGCTCGCCAAGGCCATGAATCCGACGGTGATGGGCAACGTGAACGTGAAGCGTGGTGACTACAGCGTCGTGCCCTACCAATCGACGCACAACACCGGCGGCACGATCACGGGAACCGATCCCAAGACCAGCGTAGTCAATCGCTATCTGCAGGCATGGGAGGCGGACAATCTCTTCGTCATGGGCGCCTCGGTGTTCCCGCAGAACGCCTCGTACAATCCGACCGGCCTCGTCGGTGCGCTCGCCTATTACGCGGCGAATGCGATTACGACGCAGTACCTCAAGAGTCCGGGCCCGCTTGTGCACGCGTAGAAGCAGGTCCCAGATGGTACGTTCTGGACTGTCGGCCCGCCGCCGCTGTGATCACCGCGACGGCAACATCGGCGGCGGGGTGATCAGCGAGCTTGCGGGCCCACCATCGATTGCGGCGGTGCGTATTTCGCGATTGCCGGCGCGGTAAATGATGATACCGGCCGCCAGAACGGCAATGAGCGCGGCCGCGGCAAACCAAAGCCCCGCGGCATCCGCCCCATTCTGAAACTCGAGGCGAGGCTGAAGATCGTTGTCGACGTTGTGGTTTTGCAGTTGGTCGTCCATCGCACCCTCCATCAAAGGGCCAAGGCCATACGACAACGCACATCAGTCCCGCCGGGTTCGGAGGGCTGGTATGCAAGAAGGTTTCCTAACTTAGGGGCGATAAGTTGCCATTGGATTGAAGCGTTACTTAAAGTCGCGACGATGAGTAACCGCTTGGTCAGGCCGCCGCCGCCCAATCTCCATCGCCTCTTGGTTATATTCTGAGTCGGCAGCGCGGCAGATGCTTCGTGGCGTGGCTGACAGCCTCAACCTTGCGATTATCCACATGCAGAACTCGATCCGATCAGGATTATCGAGACGGTTGGCTGTCGCCTCGTGCAAGAGCTTTGCGCCGATCCGATGGTGTTCATCGAAACTCTGCTGATGGATTGAAACGTTCGCCAGCAATGAATGCGGAGCAGGGGTGTTGAGTGCATTACCCCCTCCCATCGCGGCGTAATCCGGTCTAGTGTTATTCTAACGAAAAATATCCGCCGCCCGCTCAGTGCGGCAGGGAGGACGCCATGGCTGACGAAACGATTCCACGCCGCAAATTTCTATTGGGGGCCGGTCTAGCCGGTACCGCGGTCGCGACTGGACTGACGCCGTCCGGCGCGGCCGAGGCTCAAACGCCTGCGGCGGCTGCTGCACCCGCATCGGCGGCGCCTCAGGCGGAGCCATTGCTTGCGCTCACCGAGACCGAACACGCATTCGTCGTTGCGGCCGTCGACACGCTCATTCCCGCCGACGAATTGTCGCCCTCGGGCAGCGATTGCGGAATAGCGACGTTCGTCGACCGTCAGCTCGCCAGCGCCTGGGGTGGCGGTGCGAAGTCGTATCGCAGCGGCCCGTTCATCAAAGGCAAGCCAGAGCAGGGCGATCAACTTCCGCTCACGCCGCGTGAGTTCTTCGCCGCTGGCATCGCCGCAGCGAATAATTGGTCCCACAAAACCTATGGCAAGACCTTCGACCGGCTTTCTCCCGAGCAGCGCGTCGAAGCCATGAAGGCGATGGAGAGCGGCAAGGCTGAGTTTGCCGATTTCAGCTCTCGCGCCTTTTTCGGACGACTTCTTCGCATCACCATGGAGGGCTTTTTCTCCGATCCGATCTACGGCGGCAACCGCAACAAGGCATCCTGGCGCATGATCGGCTTCCCGGGTCTGCCGGCCACCTACGCCCATCTGATCGAGGAGTACCGCGACAAGCCGTACATCGTCGAACCGCAATCCATCGCCGATTTCTCGTAATTGGAGGCCGTCATGGCGAAAAAATTGAAGGAAGTCGACGCGGTGATGGTCGGCATGGGATGGACCGGCGCCATTCTCGCGCGCGAACTCACCAAGGCCGGCATCAACGTCGTCGGTCTCGAACGCGGCCAGGACCGCACGCCGGGCGAGGATTTCATCCTGCCGTCGGTGCGCGACGAACTGCGCTATTCGCAGCGGCTCGAGTTGATGATGGACAATTCGACCGACACCCTGACGTTCCGTAATTTTCCGAACGAGCAGGCTTTGCCGATTCGGCGCATCGGTGCGTTCCTGCCGGGCGAGGGCGTAGGCGGCTCCGGCATTCACTGGGGTGGGCTGCATTGGCGCTTTCTGCCGAAGGATTTCCGCATCCGAAGTGAAATCGGCGAACGCTACGGCGCGAAGTCGATCCCCGACAACATGACAATCGCGGATTGGCCGGTGAGCTACGACGAGCTCGAGCCGCATTACGACCGTTTCGACAAGCTGTGCGGCGTTTCCGGCCAGGCCGGAAATCTACGCGGCAAAAAGATCGACGGCGGCAATGTGTTCGAAGGTCCGCGCAGCGATCATTATCCGAACAAACCGATCAAGACCTCGAATGCGGGATTGATGTTTGCCGAAGCCGCCAAGAGCCTCGGCTATCATCCGTTCCCGCAGCCGATCAGCATCACCAGTGCGCCCTATACCAATGTCGAGGGCGTGGCGATGGGAGCGTGCGAGTATTGCGGCTTTTGCAATCGCACGGCCTGTGAGGCGAACGCCAAGGCGTCGCCCAATGACACGGTGCTGCCGGTGCTGCGGCTCGAACCGAAATTCGAGCTGCGCACGCGCTCGTGGGTGACGAAAATCAACTACGACAAGGCCTCGAAGAAGGTCACCGGCGTGATGTACACCGACCTTCGCACCGGCGAGGAATATGAGCAGCCCGCCGGAATCGTGGTGCTGTCGTCGTATGTTTTCGGCAATACCCAGCACCTGTTGCTCGCCGGCATCGGCGAGCCGTACGACGCTGCAACAGGCAAAGGCGTCGTCGGCAAGAACTACGGCTACCAGTTCGAGGCCGGCGCGGCGGCCTTCTTCGAAGACAAACACCTGAACCCGTATATGGGCTCGGCCGGCACCGGCATGTGCATCGACGACTTCAACGGCGAGAACTTCGATCACGCCGGGCTCGGCTTCTTCGGCGGCGGCTATTTCGGCTGCAACACATCATCGGCGCCGCCGATCAGCGGCCGCACCGTTCCGCACGGCACGCCGAGCTGGGGCTCGGAATGGAAGCGCGCGACGGTCAAGTGGTACAACCACGTCGCCAAGTTCAATACGCAGGGCTCGGTCTACGCCACGCGCGACAACTACATGGACCTCGACCCGACCTATAAGGATGCATTCGGGCGGCCGTTGATCCGGCTCACCTACAATCACTCCGACAACGACCACAAAATGTCGCACTACCTGCTGACGAAGCTCGAAGGCATCGTCAAGGCGATGAATCCGACCCACTATGAAATGCACGCGCGGCCGAAACTGTTCAGCATCGTGCCGTATCAGTCGACCCACAACACCGGCGGCACCATGATGGGCTCCGACCCGAAATCGAGTGCGGTCAATCGCTACCTGCAGGCTTGGGACGCGCACAATCTGTTCGTCATGGGCGCCTCGGTGTTCCCGCAGCAGCACGGCTACAATCCGACCGGCACGGTCGGCGCGCTCGCCTACTGGTCGGCGCAGGCGATCACGACGAACTACGTCAAGAATCCGGGGCCGCTTGTCCACGCCTGAGGATCACACGCCTGAACCAAAGGCGGGTGTCAGAAATTGAGGGAGAGACGATGCGTACGAGGAAAATGGGCGTCACGCCCGGTGGCGCTCTTCTTGCCGCGTTTGGTGTTGCGGTTCTGGTCGCGGCATCGGCGAATGCGGCGTGGGCGGCCGACCCGGTTCACGGCAAAGAGGTGTTTCAGACCTGCGTGGCTTGCCATAGCGACAAGCCGGACGCGATCGGCCCGAGCCTGCGCGGTGTCTTTGGACGCAAGTCTGCCTCCCTTGATGATTTCCGCTACTCGAATGCCATGATCCGAGCGAATCTCACGTGGGACGAGTCGAACTTGCGCGCCTATATCAAGGATCCTCAGGCGGAAGTTCGCGGGAACCGAATGCCATTCGGTGGCTTAAGCAATCCCACGGATGTCGACGACGTCATCGCCTATCTCAAGACGCTGAAGTAGCCCATCAGGCAGGCCAGAGGCCTCGATCGGCGCTCGTCCGGGCCCTTGAGCGGCATGTCCGCTGGGCCAGAACCCCCGTAAACGTGCCCGGTTGGGCGGATCGGTCGCGCCAGATCAGCCATGGAAAAGCCCCGGCGGATCATGTAGAGACCCCGGCAACTTCCTATATCGAAGGCGCGAAGCAGGGGAGCGGAACGCTTTTCGGCCGGCGCTGCTAGCGGACATCATCGATGCTGACTGTCATTATCGTTATTCACCTCATGCTCGTCATCGCCCTGATCGGCGTTGTGCTGTTGCAGAAGTCCGAGGGCGGCGGGCTCGTCAGCTCGACCAGTGGGTTCCTGACCGGCCGGGGCACGGCAAACGTCCTGTCGCGAACAACGGCAGTCCTTGCAGCGGGATTCTTCGTCACCAGTCTGATGCTGTCCTGGCTTGCGGGCTACGAGCGCAAACCCAGTTCGATCATTCACACCGGCGCCCCATCGACCCAGGAGGCGCCAGCAAATGCGCCTCCGACGGCTCCGCTCAGCACCGGCGGCGGCGTCCTCAATCAACTGGGCGGCGACCAGCCGAAGGCGCCCAGTGCACCGGCGGCGCCGAGCGGTCCGCAGGTGCCGCAGTCGAAATAGCCGGCGAGGTTGCGAGCGCCCGGAAGTCCCGTCTCCGGGAACTCAAAGGTGCCGAAACGGCGACCTGAGGATTTCCTTTGAAGTTATTGAGATCGATGAGTTTTGCCGCGTTCCTGGGGGCCGTTGAGACATGCGCAGCAGATATTCCGGAAAATCGCTCGTCGAATCGTGCAAGCCGGGCTAAACGTTAAGCCCCATGGCGCGGTACATCTTTATCACCGGCGGCGTGGTCTCCTCACTTGGCAAGGGTTTGGCTTCCGCGGCGCTCGGTGCGCTGTTGCAGGCGCGTGGTTTCAAGGTTCGCCTGCGCAAGCTCGATCCCTACCTCAATGTCGATCCGGGAACGATGTCGCCTTACCAGCACGGCGAGGTATTCGTCACCGACGACGGCGCCGAGACCGACCTCGACCTCGGCCATTACGAACGGTTCACCGGACGTCCGGCGAGCCGTCAGGACAACATCACGACCGGCCGCATCTATCAGGAGATTCTCGCCAAGGAGCGCCGTGGCGACTATCTCGGCGCCACCATCCAAGTCATTCCGCACGTCACCAACGCCATCAAGGAATTCATCCTCGACGGCAATGAGACCTTCGATTTCGTGCTGTGCGAGATCGGCGGCACGGTGGGCGACATCGAGGGTTTGCCGTACTTCGAGGCCATCCGCCAGCTCGGCAACGACCTGCCGCGAGGCCACGCGATCTATATCCACTTGACGCTCATGCCGTTTATTCCGAGTGCGGGCGAACTCAAGACCAAGCCGACCCAGCACTCGGTCCGCGAGCTGCGCGCCATCGGCATTCAGCCCGATATTCTTCTGTGCCGCACCGACCGGCCCATCCCTGAAGGTGAGCGGCGCAAGCTTGCCTTGTTCTGCAACGTGCGCGAAAGCGCCGTCATCGAGGCGCGCGACGTCGACAACATCTATGCGGTCCCTGAGGCCTATCATGCCGGCGGCCTCGACGGCGAAGTGCTCGCCGCGTTCGGGATCGAAGCGCCGCCCGCGCCCGATCTTGCGACCTGGCAGTTCATCAACGAGCGCATCCGCAACCCCGAAGGCGACGTGACCATCGCCATCGTCGGCAAGTACACCGGCATGAAGGACGCCTATAAGTCGCTGATCGAGGCGTTGTCCCATGGCGGCGTCGCCAACAAGGTGAAGGTCAACCTCGATTGGATTGAGAGCGAGGTGTTCGAGAAGGAGGATCCAACGCCGTTCCTCGAGCACGTCGACGGCATCCTGGTGCCGGGCGGTTTCGGTCAGCGTGGCGCCGAGGGAAAAATCCGCGCCGCGCAGTTCGCCCGCGAGCGGCAGGTGCCCTATTTCGGAATTTGCTTCGGCATGCAGATGGCGGTGATCGAAGCGGCGCGAAACCTGTGCGGCATCGAGCAGGCGAATTCGACCGAATTCGGCGCAACCAGCGAGCCGGTCGTCGGTCTGATGACCGAGTGGATGAAGGGCAACGAATTGCAGAAGCGCGGCATGGGCAGCGATCTTGGCGGCACGATGCGGCTTGGCGCGTATCCCGCCATCCTTCAGCGCGGCAGCAAGGTCGCCGGGATTTATCAGATGTCGGAGATTTCCGAGCGGCACCGCCACCGCTACGAGGTCAACACCGCGTACAAGGATCGCCTCGCCCAGCACGGCATGCGCTTCTGCGGCATGTCACCCGACGGCCTCCTGCCGGAGATCATCGAGTACGATGATCATCCCTGGTTCATCGGGGTGCAGTTTCATCCCGAGCTGAAATCGCGGCCGTTTGCGCCGCATCCGCTGTTCTCCTCGTTCATCGAGGCCGCGGTCGACAAGAGCCGGCTGGTGTAGAAGCTCGTCGTCTTTTGACTCGGCGGCATCGATGTCGCGCCACGTGACCAATCGATAGGAAGGCCATCATGCTCTATGAATTGCGCAGTTATCGCGTGGCGCCGAACAAGCTTCCGGCCTTGCTGCAGCGGTTCGAAAAGGTCACGCTGGAAATCTGGAAAAAGCACGGCATTCGCCAAGCCGGTTTCTGGACGACGCTGATCGGCGAGTCCAATCATCAGCTCACCTATATGCTGGCTTGGGAATCGCTCGCCGAGCGCGAGAAGAAATGGCCCGCTTTCGCCGGCGACCCGGAGTGGCACGCCGCGCGCAGCGCCAGCGAGCGCGACGGCGCCCTGGTCGAAAGCGTGAGCAATCAGATACTTCAGCCGACGTCGTTTTCCGCCGTCAAATAGGCATGACTTGCAACCGCATGGCAGATGCGCCGGCGCGGGCCGGGATGGCCGATTGACCGGGCCCACCGCCGTCGTCATGGTCGCCGCCGATGAAGCCGTCCAAAGCCGAGCCCAATACCGTCGTCGCCGTGGGGCAAGTGCGCTTCGGCAATAGATTGCCGCTCGCCCTGATTGCCGGTCCGTGCGCGCTCGAAAGCCGTGCGCACGCGTTCGAGATGGCGTCGGCGCTCAAGGAGATCACGGCGCGGCTCGGCATCGGATTGGTCTACAAGACGTCGTTCGACAAGGCGAACCGCACCAGCGCGGCGAGCGCGCGCGGCATCGGCCTCGACAAGGGGCTCGCGATCTTTGCCGAACTGCGCGAAAAACTGGGGCTTGCCGTGCTCACCGATGTGCATGAGCCGGAACAGTGCGCGCCGGTCGCCGACGTCGTCGACGTGCTGCAAATTCCTGCGTTTCTTTGCCGGCAGACCGATTTGCTGCTAGCCGCGGCCAAAACCGGGCGCGTCGTCAACGTCAAGAAGGGTCAGTTTCTGGCGCCGTGGGACATGGCCAATGTGGTGCAGAAGGTCACCGGCGCCGGCAATCCCAACGTGCTCGTCACCGAGCGTGGCGTCTCGTTCGGTTACAATACGCTCGTGTCCGACATGCGCGCGTTGCCGGTGCTGGCGCAAACCGGCGCGCCGGTCATTTTCGACGCGACGCATTCGGTGCAGCAGCCGGGCGGCCGGGGCGCGTCCTCGGGCGGCGAACGGCAGTATGTGCCGGTGCTGGCGCGCGCGGCCGTGGCGGTTGGTGTTGCCGGCGTCTTCATCGAGACCCACCAGGATCCCGACCACGCGCCGTCCGACGGGCCAAACATGATGGCGCTCAAGGACATGGAACCGCTTCTTCGCCGATTGATGCAATTCGACGCCCTGGCCAAAGCGGGCTAATGGCCGGGCCACGACGTTCACGATAGCTGCGAGAATTCGCCATTCCCCCGGTCCTCAGAGTCGTCAGCCTGGTGGTGTTCGCATCGACGCTGTTTACCCGCGCCGTCGATCCGGTGATTCCCAAAATCGCCGCCGATCTCAGCATCGACGTGAAAACCGCGGCCCTGCTCTCGACGGCCTTCACGTTCCCCTACGCGATCATGCAGCCCGCGCTCGGCACTATCGGCGATTTCTTCGGCAAGACGCGGCTGATGAATATCAGCCTTGCCATCGTGGTGACGACGACGCTGATCTGCGCATTCGCGAGCAGTTTTACGCTGCTCGTGGTCATGCGCATGATCGCCGGAGTTTTGGCTGGCGGCATCTTTCCGGTCGGCATGGCGATCATCGGCGATCTCGTGCCGGTGAACGAGCGTCAAGTCGCGATCGGCCGATTGCTTGCCGTGGGCCTGACCGGAAATCTCATCGGCGCCACGATTTCCGGCGTGATCGGCGACCTGCTCGGCTGGCGGGGCGTCTTCTTCAGTATCGGGTCATTTGGGTTGCTGGTCGCGATCGTCGCGTTTTTCGCGTTTCGCGGCCTGCGCACCGCCAAGCCAAAGCCCTTCAATCTGAAGGCCGCCGCCGCCGGCTTTCAAGGCGTCTTGGCGGACCCGCGCGCCAAGTTCTGTTTCGGCTCGGTCTTCTTCGAAGGCATCATCATCCACGGCCTGTTTCCTTTCGTGGCGCTCTTGCTGCTGGTCGGCGGACAGACCCATTCGTCATACGCCGGCATCGTGATTGCCGGATTTGGTCTCGGCGGCGTCGTTTATTCGCTCACGGTGCCAGTCCTGGTCAGGCGCATGACCGAACGGCAGCTCATGCTGACCGGCGCGAGTTGCGCCGCCGTTGCGTTCATTCTGATCGCGCTCAACATGGCATGGTACGTGCAGGCTGTCGTCTTTATGGGCTTCGGCGTCGGCTTTTACATGCTGCACAACTGCATCCAGCTTCACGTCACCGACTTGACGCAGACGGCGCGCGGCGCGGCGCTGTCGCTGCACTCATCCTCATTCTATTTCGGTCAGGCGATCGGCCCGGTTTATTACAACTTTGCCTTTAGCCGCTTCGGCACCAGCCAGCCGCTGCTGCTCAGTTCGGCGGTCATCCTCGCCATTGGGCTGGTTTGCGCCCGGTTCCTGCGGCATCGCCGCCAGGGCCCGGGACTTGCCGAAGGAGCCTAAATCTCCCATCATTAGCTTCATTCGCCTGGGGTGCCGCGTCACACGCGGCTGAGATCAAACCCATCGAACCTGTCTGGGTCATGCCAGCGGAGGGAGGCAAGTTCTGACGGACCACTCGCCCCACACTGCTAGAAAGCCGCGCGTCGCCATCATCGGGGCCGGCGTCGTCGGCCTCGGCATCGCTTGGCGGCTGGCCGGCCGCGCCGTCGTCACCGTGTTCGATCGCGCCAAGGCCGGATCGGGCGCGAGCCACGCTGCTGCCGGCATGCTGGCCGCCTGCTGCGAGGCGGAGCCCGGCGAAGAGGCTCTGGTCACGCTTGGCCGGGAGAGCCAGGCGCGCTGGCCCGCGTTCGCTGCCGAATTGCAGCGGGCCAGCGGCATCGACGTCGAATTGCGCGACGAAGGCACCCTGGTGCTTGCACTCACCGCCGACGATCAGGCCGAGATTGCGCATCGGCTCGAGTTTCAACACCGGCTCGGCCTGCCGCTCGAATGGCTGTCGGCCGCGGCGACGCGCGCCCGCGAGCCGCATCTCGCCGGAAAGATCGCCGGCGCCGTTTTCAGCCCGCAGGACCATCAGGTCGATAACCGCAAGCTCGCGCAAGGACTGCGGATTGCCGCCGAAAGTGCGGGCGTGACCATTCGCGAGCATACGCCGGTCAAGGAGATCGTCACCCAGAGCGGGCGGGCGAGGGGCGTGGCGCTCGAGGACGGTACGATTGCGCCGGCCGACATCGTGGTGCTCGCTGCCGGCGCCTGGTCGCGCTCGATCGCGGGGCTGCCGCCTGATCGGCGTCCGCCGGTGCGACCGGTGAAAGGGCAGATGCTGGCGCTGCGCATGGATCCTGCGGCGCCGCTGCTCAATCACGTGCTGTGGGCGCCCGGCGCCTATCTCGTGCCGCGCCGCGACGGCCGCCTGATCGTCGGCGCGACGGTCGAGGAAAAGGGCTTTGACGAAACGGTGACGGCGGGCGGCCTCTTGGCGCTGCTCGACGCCGCGTGGCGGGCGATCCCCGCCGTCGAGGAACTGCCGATCGATGAAATCTGGGTGGGGCACCGGCCGGGCAGCCGCGACGATGCGCCGATCCTGGGGCCGGGGCCGCTCGAAGGCCTGTTCTACGCCACCGGCCACCATCGCAACGGCATTCTGCTTGCCCCGGTCACCGCCGACGCCATGGCGCAGCTCGTGCTCGACGGCGTCCTCGATCCTGCGATCCGCCCGTTCGGCCTCGAACGGTTCCTGCCGGCGCGCGCGGCCGAGTGAATGGAGAAGCCTATGACCGACGCGACGATCCGCGTGAACGGCGAACACGAACCGCTCGCCGCTGCGACGCTCGATGCCTTGCTGGCGGAGAAAGCCGTCGATACCGGCCAGCGCGGTATCGCGGTGGCGCTCAACGGCGCCGTCGTTCCCCGGGCGGCGTGGCGCGACACGGCCTTGCAGCCCGGCGACAGCGTCGAGATCGTGCGCGCGCGGCAGGGTGGCTAGGAGTTTTTCCGCTCGTCCCCGCAAACCCCGGGGACCCGACGACTGGATTTCCGCTAACGCGGGAATGAGCGAACAAAGTTCAGGAGCAGCAGCCATGTCCGATCCGCTCATTATCGCCGGTCACGAATTCGGTTCGCGGCTGTTTCTCGGCACCGCCGGCTATCCCAATCGGAAGCTGATGCTCGATGCAATCGCCGCGAGCGGCGCCGAGATGGTCACGGCTTCGATCCGACGGATCAGCCTTGCGGGCGACGACGAAAGCCTGATCGATCTGCTCGGCGACCGCGTCAAATTTCTCCCCAACACGGCAGGCTGCCAGACCGCGAAGGACGCCGTGCTCACCGCCGAACTGGCGCGCGAAGCGCTTGATACCAATTGGATCAAGCTCGAAGTGATCGGCGACCGTGAACTGCTTTATCCCGACGTCGAGGAATTGGTACGCGCAACGCAGACGCTGGTCGCGAAGGGATTTGTCGTGCTGCCGTACTGCACCGAAGATCCGGTCACGTGCCGCAAGCTCGCCGACGCCGGCGCTGCTGCCGTGATGCCGATGGGCTCACCGATCGGTTCGGGTCTTGGGGTATCGAACCCGCACCTGATCGAACTCATTTGCGCACGCTCGCCGGTGCCGGTGGTCTGCGACGCCGGCATCGGCACTGCCTCCGACGCGACGCTGGCGATGGAGTTGGGCTGCGCCGCTGTGCTGATCAACACCGCGGTGTCGAAGGCGCGCGATCCGGTGACGATGGCGAAAAGCATGCGCGCTGCTGTCGAGGCCGGCCGTCTTTCGCGCCTCGCCGGGCGCATCGCCAAACGCACCCACGCCGAGCCGTCGAGCCCGCAGTTTGGGCTGGTGGGGACGTAGTGCAAAGACCGCGTTGATATTCAACCTGACACTGAGGCGTCGACCGTGATCACGTCAGTCGCAATCGCCGTCTTCGCGGTACTGAAAGCTTGCGCTCGCTGCCGCCCAGACGCGCCAATCGTCGCGCGCTTTCGCGCTCGATCAGGGCCTTGAGCGCCTCTTGGACCAGAGCCGATAGTTCTTTCACTCCGGTCAAGGCCCGAGCCTTGGCTAACAGCGCATCGTCCAATGTTAAAGTCGTTCGCATCGTCTACCCTACTGGCACGAGATCATCATCGTTTAATGTCGAATACTTCAGTGCTCGGGGAGTCTTCACGAGGGCAACGCCAGCATCTCCCGAACCATCGGCATCACTTTCTCGCCGTAAAGCGAGATACAGCGCATGATTTTCTCGTGCGATAGCGTACCGGCGCTGTATTTCATGTCGAAGCGTGCGATGCCGAGCGCTTTGGCGGTTGCGGTAATTTTTCGGGCGACTGTTTCGGGCGAGCCGAGATAAAGCGAGCCGTGATCGGCTTCGCGGTCAAAATCGGCGCGTTGCATCGGCGGCCAGCCGCGCTCGGCGCCGATCCGGTCGCGCATTTTCTTGTAGTCGGGCCATAGCTCTTCGCGGGCCTGCTCGTCGCTGTCGGCGACATAGCCATGCGAGTGCAGGCCGATCGCCTGCGCCGGTTTGCCGAGCTGCGCGTAGGCGCGATGGTAGAGATCGACATAGGGGACGAACCGCTTGGGATCGCCGCCGATGATGGCGAGCATCAAAGGCAGATCGTAGCGCGCGGCCCGGACGACGGATTCCGGACTGCCGCCGACCCCGATCCAGGTCCTCAGCGTCCCGGTCTCGAGCGGCGGGAAGACGCGCTGGTTGGTGAGCGGAGATCGCGTGTTGCCGCGCCACGTCACGGCCTGTTGTCGGATCAACGCGGCAAACAGATCGAGCTTCTCCTCGAACAATTCCTCGTACTGGGAGAGGTCGTAGCCGAACAACGGAAAGGACTCGGTGAACGAGCCGCGTCCGAGCGTCACCTCGGCGCGCCCGTTCGAGGCGGCGTCGAGCGTCGAAAACCGTTCGAAGACGCGCACCGGATCGTCCGATGAGAGCACCGTCACGGCCGAGCCGAGACGGATGCGCTTGGTGCGGCCCGCGATGGCGGCGAGCACGACCTCGGGAGCCGATATGGCGAAGTCCGGCCGATGATGCTCGCCGACGCCGAAGGCATCGACGCCGACGTCATCGGCGAGGACCGCCTCCTCGACGACATTGCGAATGACTTGCGCCTGCGTCAGCAGGCGGCCGTCGGAGTCCGCGGTGATGTCGCCGAAGGTGTCGAGCCCGAATTCAAAAGTCGTTGCCATAATCGGTCTACTCTTCAAACTCGTAGGTTTTGATGTTGAGACTTTTCAGTTCGCCCAGATATTCGTCCAGCGTTATCAGGCCCACGCACGGTGTGGCGCCGGAGACGATCGGCTTTGCAGCAATAATTCTCTTGGCCAGGACGACCGCGGGCACGGCCGGTATATAGGGCCCGTCGCCATTGAGCGCGACGATAAACCACTTTGTCACACCGATACGGCCATTCTTGTCCTTGCCTTCAAGGATGACATGCATGCCGCCGTCGGCAGAGCCGATGAAATCAAACCGGTTGCTGGCCGCGAGCAGCGTCGCGGCATGTCTCGACAGATCGACCGGAAGTCCAAGACGGATGCCCCAAGACATCAGCCACATCCCCCAATGGATGAACGGATTTTCCATGCCGGCCGAAAAGCGGATTCTTCCGATGCCGTATTTTGCCGGCAACAGATCGAGATCGGGAACGTCGCAGTTCGCCATCCAGCGTTTGCCGATCGTGGGATAGGCTTGCAAATACAAATCCTGCCAGCCGTAGCGCGTCTGGTATCCGGCGCACGGCTTCAGCCTTTTGCCGACGTAACTCAAGATGGCTTTTGTTGTCGCGAGCCCGCGCTCGGCCTTCTGGCCGGGCGCGATGCCGAACGTCAGCGAGGAAATCTCGGAGAATCGAGGTAAGACATGCTCGACGACGGCGGAGGTGAGGGCCGGCACAGTGCTGGCGCCGCTGATCACAGCGACATTTTGCTTCTTGGCATCCGCGTCCAGCGCCGTAATGCCGGTCACGAAGTCGCGGCCATCGGCGAGATCGATATAATGCGTGGCGCCGGCAATGCAGGTTTGCGCAATGCCGTAGTCGCTCGTTTGGAACGGGCCGACGGTGTTGATGACAACAGATGGCTTTAGGGCTTCCAGTTGCCGCGAAAGATCCGTCGTCGCGTCAAACGCCGCGATCTCGGCGAGGCCGGAGGGCAAGCTTCTTGCGGCTTCCGCGGCTTTGGCGCGATCACGACCTGCGATGATAACGGCCACGCCCTGACGGGTCAGCAGCTCAGCGATGCGCTTGCCAAAATTGCCGTAGCCGCCAAGGATCAGGACTTTCATAGGTGCGCTTCGATGGGGAGCGATGGCCGCCATCACGGCGAGCGCTCGGAAGACCAAGACGATGGATTATCTGCTGCTGAAATGGATTCATATCTTAAGCGCGACAATCCTGTTCGGTACGGGACTAGGCAGCGCGTTCTATCTGTTTATGGCCAACCGCAAAAGAGACGTCGCAAGCATCGCTTTCGCCTCGACCCATGTCGTCATCGCCGACTGGTTGTTTACGACGCCCGCCGTCATCGTTCAGCTCGTGACCGGTCTGTGGCTCCTTCACCTGAGCGGCTACGCGCTGTCGGATCGCTGGGTGCTGTGGGGGATCGTTCTGTACTTTTTCGCGGGTGCCTGCTGGCTTCCCGTCGTGTGGATGCAGATCAAAATGCGCGACATGGCGAAGGTCGCGCTCGCCACAGGGAAGCCGTTGCCCGACGCCTATTGGGCGATGGACAAGTGCTGGATCGCCGCCGGCACGTTGGCGTTTCCGGCCATCGTTGTCGTTTTCTATCTGATGGTGGCAAAGCCTTAAAGCGTGGTCCGGACAACTGGAAACCGGCTTTCTAGCGCTCGACCATGGGGTGACCCGGGGTCGCAAAACGCCTATAAGGGCGTTGCGGAACCCTAACGTGCACAAGCAGTTGACGCGAAGGGTTGAAGCACTGGTGCATCATTTGTCTGCATCAAGGTCTGGGGAGGCCGATGGGATTGTTGCGGATACTCGCAATCATTGTCGTACTTTGTGCCGTCGCGGCGGTGGGCGTCGCCGCAACGGCGTGGCGGTCCGCCATCGACCCGGTGCCGCGCCCAAGCGCCAAGAGTTTCGACGAAGCGCGGATCGCGCGCGGCGCCGAACTTGCCGCCATCGGCAACTGCAATACCTGTCACACGGTGCCGGACGGCCGGTCATTTGCCGGTGGGCTCGGCGTGCAGACGCCGTTTGGCATCATTTATTCGAGCAACATCACGCCCGATGAATCCACCGGTATCGGCTCCTGGTCCGAAGCTGCATTCCGCCGTGCGCTTCGTGAAGGCGTCGATCGCGAGGGTGAACAACTTTACCCGGCATTTCCTTACGATCATTTCACGCTGCTGTCGGACGACGACATCAGTGCGCTCTATGCGTTCTTCATGACGAGAGCGCCGGTACGCCAGACCGCACCACCAAATGAACTGCCATTCCCGTTCAATGTCCGCTTGATCGTTGCCGGGTGGAAGCTTCTGTTCCTCCGGCAAGGTCCATATCAACCTGACCCGAGCCAAAGCGAAGCCTGGAATCACGGCGCGTATCTTGTCAAAGGCCTTGCTCATTGCGGCGCCTGTCATACGCCCCGCAATGTGCTCGGCGCCGAGAACAAGGAGAACGCGTTCGGGGGCGGGGACGTTGAAGGCTGGACGGCGTATGCGCTCAATGAGGCTTCGCCCGCTCCCGTGCCCTGGAGCGTCGACGCGTTGCGCGCCTACCTGCGCAACGGCTGGCAGAGCGATCACGGTATCGCGAGCGGTCCGATGGCTGCGGTGATCGACAACCTCGCCGCTATCTCCGACTCCGATCTTGCCGCGGTGACGACGTACATGGCGGGCGTGCTTGGCGAGCCGAGCGCGGAACGAAAGCGCGCGGCCGATGCTCTGGTCGAGCGCGTGCGCCTCACCAACGGAGCGAGCAGCGGCTCGAAGAGCCCACCGCCGAGTCCGTCCAGCGAAACTGAGATCAGTGGGGCGCGCATCTACGAAGCCGCCTGCGCGACCTGTCACGAGAGCGGACGATCGCTGCCGTACGGCGGTATCGACCTGGCGCTCAGCACTGGTCCAAGCTCGCCTGACCCGCGCAATGTGATCAACGTCGTGCTGTGGGGCCTGCCGGCGGTGCAAGGCGAGCGCAGCCCGATCATGCCGGGATTTGCCAATATGCTGAGCGACCAGCAACTCGCAGATGTTCTTGGTTACGTCCGGTCGCATTTCGGCGGCAACAAGCCAGCCTGGACAGACATCAACAAAGACATTCGAGAAGCCCGGAGCAGGGGACCGCTCGCGGCGCCTTCTGCTCACGGTACCGACCCCGCAAATGCTATCGTCAGCCAGCACGAGGCGCAGCGATGAAGCTCTCAGTCAACGGCCACGAACACGACATCAATACCGACCCGGACACGCCTTTGCTCTACGTCTTGCGGGACGAACTCGGACTCAACGGCGCCAAGTTCGGCTGCGGTCTCGGCCAGTGCGGCGCCTGCACGGTGATGGTGGATGGCGAAGCGGTGTTCTCGTGCGTCACACCCGTGATGCTCCTCGAAGGCCGCAAAGTGACGACGGTCGAGGGGTTGGGCACGATCGACAATCCGGGTCCGCTGCAGCGTGCATTTATCGAAGAACAGGCGGCGCAGTGCGGCTACTGCATCGCCGGCATGATGATGCGCGCGCAGGCGTTGCTGCAGAAGAAGCCGAAATCCATCCGATGCCGAGATTCGCACGACGCTCCAGACCAATCTCTGTCGCTGCGGCACGCACATGCGAATCCTTCGTGCGGTGCACCGCGCCGCCAACCTGATGAAGACCGCCGATGCGACCGGCTCAGTGGGAGGCGTGCGATGACGACCGCAGACCTCATCAGCCGCCGCAGCGTTCTTGCTGGAACCGGTGCACTCGTCCTCAGCTTTTCGTCGGTCGGCCGTTCGATCGCTCAAGACGCGCCCGCGGGCGGCCAACAACCGGCACCGCCCAAGCTTCCTGGTAGTCTCAAAGGCAGCCCGTTTCTCGATTCCTGGATCCGCGTCAGTGCCGACGACTCCATCACGATTTTCACCGGCAAGGCCGAACTCGGCCAAGGCATCAAGACGGCGCTCTTGCAAATCGCGGCCGAGCAACTCGATGTCGATTTCAAGACGCTCAAGGTGGTCACTGCCGATACCAGTCTCACGCCGAATGAAGGCTACACTGCCGGCAGTCATTCCCTGCAGGACAGCGGGACGGCCATTCTCAACGCCGCCGCCCAGGTGCGCGCGCTCCTGGTCAACGAGGCCGCGCGACGGCTCGAACTGCCACCCGAGCGGATCAAGACTGCCGCTGGCGTTGTTGTTTCCGACGACGGCCGGAAGCTCCGGTACGGTGAATTGGTGTCGGATCAACTCCTGCACGTTGAGGCACAGCCGCAATCGCCGCTAAAGGACCCATCGAGCTTCAAAATCATGGGAAGTGCCGTTCCTCGCGTCGATATTCCGGCTAAGGTGACGGGCGGGGAGGCTTATGTGCAGGATTTCAGGCCCGCGGGCATGGTTCATGCCCGCGTTGTTCGGCCTCCGAGCTATGGCGCGAGCCTTGTCGATGTCGATACGGCCAGCATCGAAAAAATGCCGGGCGTGCAGAAAGTCATCCGCGATGGCAATTTCCTCGCCGTCGTTGCCGCGAAGGAGTTTCAGGCCATCAAGGCCATGCGCGCGCTGACGCGCGCTGCGCGATGGCAGGAAAAACCAAGTCTGCCGAAGCAATCCGACCTTGCCGCGGTGCTCCTCGGATTGCCGTCGCGAGACACGACGATCCTGGATCACCACCAGGAGGGCGTGAATTCGGCCAAGCGCGTGGAGTCGACCTACACCAGGCCCTATCAATCGCACGGATCGATCGGACCGTCCTGCGCGGTCGCGCAATGGGAGAACAACGGCGTGCGCGTCTGGACGCACACGCAAGGTGTGTATCCCGACCGCCAAGCCATCGCGCAAATGCTGAAGCTTCCGCAGGAGCAGGTGCGTTGCACTCAAGTCGAGGGCTCGGGTTGCTACGGTCACAATGGCGCCGACGACGCTGCTGCCGATGCGGCGCTGATCGCCCGCTCGGTGCCGGGAAAGCCGGTCCGCGTGCAGTGGATGCGCGAACAGGAGCACGGCTGGGAGCCGTTCGGCCCCGCGATGGTGACCAAAGTCGCAGCTTCGCTCGACAGCAACGGAACGATCGTCGATTGGGATTACGGCGTCTGGAGCAATACGCATTCCATGCGTCCCGGCACCGCCGGTTCGCTGCTTGCGGGCCAGCAGAAGGCGGAGCCGTTCGCGGTCCCGCCGCCGAGACCGATTCCGATGCCGGAGGGCGGCGGCGACCGCAACGCCATCCCGCTCTATCGTTTTCCAAGCGCGCGGGTCGTTCATCATTTCCTGCCGACCATGCCGGTGCGCGTTTCGGCACTGCGGGCGCTGGGCGCCTATATGAACGTGTTCTCAATCGAGAGCTTCATGGATGAGCTCGCCAAGGCGGCCGGCGCCGATCCGGTTGCGTTTCGTCTGAAACATCTCGACGACCAACGAGCGCGCGATGTCATTACCCTCGCGTCCGAACGATTCGGTTGGTCGTCGTTCCAGAAACAGCCGGGGCGCGGAAGAGGTTTTGGCTTTGCGCGATATAAAAATCTCGCGGCCTATTGCGCCGTTGCGGTTGAAATCGCGATCGAACATGAGACCGGCCGCGTGCGGCTCGTTCGCGCCGTCGCCGCGGTCGACAGCGGACAGGTGGTCAATCCCAATGGCCTCATCAATCAGGTGGAGGGCGCGATCCTGCAATCCGCAAGCTGGACGCTCTACGAAAGCGTCAGCTTCGATGATACCCGGATTACCAGTGTCGACTGGTCGACCTATCCGATCCTGCGCTTCGACGCTGTTCCTGAGAGCATCGACGTGCATGTCATCAATCGGCCGGGCCAGCCGTTCCTTGGCAGCGGCGAAACCGGGCAAGGCCCGGCCGCCGGCGCCATCGCCAATGCGGTGGCCGACGCGACCGGGCACCGGCTGCGCGACCTGCCGCTGAGCAAACAACGGATCAAGGCCGCGATCGGCGTGTGAATCGCGGTCTAATTGCTTTGCCTTTTGAATCGCATCCGGAGGCGAAGCACTTTAGACATTTGTAATCGCAATCGTAGGGATGGACATCGCCGTGCTCGATCGCGTCCGTACGTCGTACGACGACAATATCTATTCTGCCGAATGGCGTGCCTGGAACGATCCGGACGTCCCGGATTGGATCGATCCGGTCGGCGTGCTCATGGATCGCCACCGCGGCACACCGGCGGAAACAAAGGCGGCGATCATTGCCGATGGGACGCCGATCACATACGCGGAACTTGCTGACTTGATCCGGCGCTATTCCGGCGGATTTGCTTCGCTAGGGCTTGGTCCGGAATCGCGGATGCTGCTGTTCGGCACCGACAGCCTGGATTATGTCGCGACGTGGCTCGCCGCCATCCGGCTCGGCGTTGTGCCGGTCGTCGTGTCCGATCTCTACAAGCCGCGCGATCTGCTCTACTTTCTCGTTGATACCAGCGTCCGCGCTCTCTTCATCGACAGCGAGCAGCTTGCCAAGCTCATCGAGATCGCCAGCGACCTTCCGGCCTCGCTGCAGACGATCGTGGTGCGCGGCGACGGTGCGGCCGCAATCGCCCATCATTTCCCGAACCAGACGGTCTCTGATCTGCGAACCGCTATTTCGGCCGGCGCCGGCGCCGCCGTGGTCGCGCCTTGCCGCAGGCACGCCAACGACGTCGCCTACATGTTCTATTCGGGCGGCACCACCGGCACGGCGAAAGGCGTCACCCACCTGGCCCACGATTTCATACTGGTGCCGGAGCGCCATGGCCGGTTCTGGGAATACTCCGCCGGTGACGTCGTATTCGCGACCTCAAAGAAGTATTTCACCCACGGCCTGTGGCCGGGACTGCTGATCCCGCTGTACTGGGGCGCGACGGCGATCTTGGATCGCCGGCCACCGACGCCGGAGGCCGTCCTGGCAGTGTTGCGGGACCACGCGGTCACCAAGTTCATCACCGTGCCGACCGTGCTTAAAAACGTCATCGAGCGTCTGATGCAGACCAAGGAACCGGCAAATCTTCCGGCGCTGAACTTCGTCGCCAGCGCCTCGGAGAAAATGCCGCCCGAGATGTTCGAGCGTTTTTACGATCTCACCGGGGTCGAACTGTTCGAACTCGATCGGCAGCTCCGAGATTACCTACGAGTGGATCGCCAACCGGCCGAAATCATTCAAGCGGGGCAGTCTCGGCAAGCCGGTCTTCGGCTATGCCGTGCGCCTTGTTGACGCCAACGGGCGGGACGTCACCGAGCCGAATGTTCCGGGCGAGGCGTGGATTCGGAGCCGCACCGCATGCTTCTTTTATTGGCGCAAGTACGACAAGTCGCGTGAGACGTTTGTCGGCGAGTGGACGCGCACGGGCGATCATTTGCAATTCGACGAGGATGGCTTCTTCTGGTTTAGCGGCCGAGCCAACGATCTTTTCAAGGTCAGGGGCCTTTGGGTGTCGCCGATCGAGGTTGAAGCGGCACTGACCAGCCACCCGGCGATCCGGGAGGCGGCCGTGATATCGTTCGAAGACATTGACGGCCTGACAAAGCCGCGCGCCTATTTGGTGGTGCGCGACGGCTTTGACCGATCGGCGGCATTGCTCGATGAACTGCGCGAGACCGTGCGCGCGATCGGTTCCTACAAGATTCCCGAAATCCTTCGTCTTTATCGATCAACTGCCGCGCACGACGTTGCTCAAGATCGATCGGAAGTCGTTGCGCGAACTGCCGCGTTAGACGAACGCGACGTCAATTGCGTCAGGCTGGTTCCATCCCGTGCGACGCAATGATCGGCTTCGCCGCCTCTGCAGTAAGGAAAGTCACGAAGCTGCGCGCCAAATCTGCATTCCGCGCAACGGACGACACGGCGACCCCGAACTCCGTCGTGTGCTGTAACTCCGCGGGCAGGGGGCCAACGACCTCGACGCCCGGTACCGCAACAATTTCGGCAATCTGCTGAATTCCGAGTTCTGCCTTGCCGTCGGCGACCGCGGCGCAAACGACGACCGGTTCGCCGCCCACGGCGCCAACCAGATGCAACTTTGGTTTCAGTTCGGCGGTCAATCCGAGACGGTCAAAAAGGGCCGTGAGGTGGAGTCCGCTGGCCGTGCCGAATGCCGGATCGGCACATGCGATCGACTTGGCATTCCGTAACGTGTTTACGAAAGCCCCGACCGTACTGATGTCCGGTTTGGGCCGTCCGAGCTTCACGGCGACGCCGATATGGGAGCGCGCCAAGATCGCGGCGCTGTCGGAAAGTACCTTGTTCTCGCGAACCAGTTGTTCGATGTTCGGTTTTGTGGTCACGATGATGTCGAAGGCTTCCCCACTGCGAATCCGATCGCGGACGAGCGGCGATCGGGTAAATTCGCCGGAGAGCTTCGTTCCCGACGCTCGGCTGTAGGCCTCGCCCAGCTCAAGCACGATCTCGCACATTGCACCGGCAGAGAGAAACCGAAGCCCGGTCGCAGCCGCAGCCATGGCGTCCCGCTCAACGTTTCTTTTTCGATCGCGGCTTGGTGGCCCGTTCCTTGACGTTGCGGACCTCGGTATTCATCCGCAGGTCCTTGCGGCGGCGCGCTTCCAAGAGCTTCGCGTTGTCCAAATAATCGCCGCGGGTTGCTTGCTCGGCGGCTTCGTCGAGATCCGCTGACCATTCGCCGAGCGAATAGCCGAACCACGGCGATTCCGGCTTCAGTTTGGGCAGGCCGAGCTCCTCCCAGATCGCCTTGGCGCGCTCCATGTAGGGCGCGCTTCGGCAGCGAGATCGGCGGGAAGTTCTCCTTGAGCGTCGCGTCGATCAGCACCGACGCATCCTGGCCGCCATTGCGCTGGCTGCGCGGGCCGTGGCCCTGGTCGCGATGCGGCAGGATATGGAAATCGAGCATCGGATTGGCGCGATAGGACATCGCCCACAGCATGGCGTCGGCGTTTTCCGGGTCGATATCGTCGTTGACGGCGATGACGTATTTGCCGGCGGCGCGATGCAGCACGGCGGCGCCGTAAAGCGCGCGCCATATCTCCGTCGTCGGCATGTCGCGGTCGCAACACCAGCGCGATCACCTTGCGGATATTGGTGAGCGGCTCGTGCATCGACACGCGCTTGATGCCCTTGATGCCGAGCGTGTCGCGCAAAAAGTTCAAGAACAGCGGCTCCATGCCGATGCGCTTGATCAGGCTCGATTCCGACGGCGTCACCTGCGAGATGATCGAGGTCAGAATCGCGTCGCGCCGCCGCGTGATCGCGGTCACGTCCATGTAGGCGTTGAATTCCTGCAGATTGACGTGGCCGTGCGATTCGCCGAACGGCGCCTCCGGCTCGAGATATTCGGTGTCGATGAAACCCTCGATGACGATCTCGGCCTCGGCCGGGACGAGCAGATCGACGGTCTTTGCCTTTACGACGTTGATGGGCGCGCCGACCAGCGCGCCGGCGACGTGCAATTCGTCGAGGCTTTCGGGCAGCTTCTGCACCGAGGCAAAGGTGATGCAGGGCGGCGCTCCGAGCACCACGGCGCAGGGCAGCTTCTTGAAACCGCGCGCGCGCAGCTTTTCCCAATGATTGTAGATGCCGGGACGCAGTTCGAGCGACGGATTCATGCCGAGCCGCCGTCGGCGCTTTCACCTGGCCGCGGTAGTTGCCCATGTTCTGGATGCCGGTGTCGGGGTCCTTGGTGATGTATTGCGATAGCGTCGTGTAGGGCGCGATGTCCCAGCCGGGCGTCGAGATCGGCAGCGGGATGCCGTCGAGGCCGTTGCCTGGCTTGTCGAGCGCCGATGCCGGTGATGACGATCTCGTGGCAGGGCGCATTGTCGACGATGCGCGGCGCGATCGGATGCCGTGACGCCTCGACCCAGCGCGCATCGATCTCTTCGAACGGGCAGCCGATGCCGATCCGGTAGATTTCGCGATTGGCCGCAAGCCCGCCGACCAGCACCGGGATGTCGTATTTGCGTCCTTTGCTGTCGACCACGTTGGTGAAGAGGAACGCCTTGCGATCCTTCTCCTCGATGCCGCCGCGGAACTGCCAGCGCACCAGCGGGTGCATCTCGGTGTCCTTGTTGATCGGCCGGTCGACCTTGACCAGCAATCCGGCCTTGTCGAGCGCCCGGAGGTGATCGTGGAGATCGGGATATGACCGCTTGGGCGCGACGTCGGTTTTGCCCTTCGGTTTGGTAATGGCGTCCATTTCAGCAATTCCTCACTTTGGCAGCCGGCCGGTCCCCTATGCTACGCGGAAACCTTTATGCGTTCGATCCAATCCGCGCGCAACTTGTCTCGGAGCACCTTGCCCCGGTCGCTTTTCTGCAGCTCGGCCACGATCATGACCTGTTTCGGCAATTTTGCCGGTGGCAGGAATTTCCTGCAGTGCTCTTCAACGCTTGCCGCGGTGAGGCCCTTGTCCTTGGCGACCACGTAGCACACGACCTCTTCACCGTAGATTTTGTCCGGCACGCCGACGGCCGCGGCGTCGAGAATGCCGGGATGCTTGAGCAGGATTTCGTCGATCTCCTGTGGCGCGATGTTGACACCGCCGCGAATGATCAAATCCTTCGTTCGTCCCGTAACACGAATGAAACCCTCGGCATCTTTCATTCCCAGATCGCCGGTCTTGATGCGCTTTCCGCGCACCGGGTCGATCGAGCCATCGTCCAGCAGATAGCCGATCGCCATTTGCGGCCCGCCGACGGTGATTTCACCCTCGACCTCCGTCGGGCACTCGTTGCCGGCGCCGTCGACGATCTTGAGTTCTTGATGGAGCGCCGGCAGACCCACTGTGCCCATCTTCCGCGTGTAGTAGCGGTTGCCGCACACCCAGCCGGTCTCCGACATGCCGTAGAGTTGCAGCAGCTTCACGCCATACAACTCCTCGAACTGCACCCATTGCTGCGCGGTTAACGGCGCGGTCGAGCAGCTCATCAGGCGCAACGTCGGGATGTCTTTTGCGGTATAGCCCAGCGGCTTGTTGAGCAGCATGTTCAGGACAGTCGGCACGCCGGCAGAAAATGTGATGCCGTATTTTTGCACCCACTCGAAGAAGCGGCTATGCGAAAACCGCTTGGCGATGTGCATCGTGAGGCCTTTTTGCAGGAAGGGCAAAAGGCTCAGGACCTGGGCGGAATTCCAACCGAACGAGCGGTATTCGAGCGTGCGGTCATCTTCGTTGAGTCCGAGAAATTCGAGCGTATCGAGACCATTGAGCCAGTAGGCGGCGTGATCGTAAATAACGATCTTCGGACGTGCCGTCGTTCCCGAAGTACAGAACACGCAGGCTGTGTCATCGGCGTTGTTGCGCTCGGAGATATCGGCCGCGCTGCGGCCACGCGGCAACGCCGCGAAGAAATCGCCGGACGCGTCGGCGTTGGTCGAACCGGTCCAAGTATCGAAACGCAGGCGTGGAGCGCGCAAGTCGCCGACCATGGCGGCGACGTCGATGTCCTTGTGATAGACGACCAGTGCTGGGTCGAGCGCGGCCGCCAGCTCGACCATCTGTTTTTCGTTGATCTCGGTATTGAACGGACAAATCACCGCGCCGATCCGCCACACGCCGAGCCAGATCAGAAGCTTCTCGAGATTTTCATCGGACAACAGCAGCACGCGGCTGCCTTTGCCGAGGCCGCGGCTTTTGAGATAAACGCCGATGTCGGTCGTCAGTCGGTCGAGTTCGCCAAAGGTTATCGCCGCATCTGTATCGACGTCGACGATCGCGATTTTTTCGGGATCGCGCGCGCTGTAGCGGGCCAAGAGGTCAGCGACCGGTTCATAAGGAATGCCAAGCTGGTGATCGCCGAAGATATTCACGGCGTTATTCTCCTTTCCCTCCCCACCGCCAATATTATAGCGGAAACCGAACAAATCGAGGCAGCGATCGCCGGTCGTCTACGACACCGGCCAGCGCAATTGTACCATCTGCTCGAACTTCAACTGCTTGCCGAAACGCGCGACCGCGACCGGAATCTCTTCGTAGAGCTTGTTCTCGTCAACCTTGGTCAGACGTCCCCCTGCGACAACCTGCTCGCCGGCGACGAACACGTCGCGCACGGAATCCCCGGTCGCGCTGTAGACGAGATTGGCGACCGGATTGATCAGCGGCTGCCATTCCGGCCGCTTGGTATCGAACAACACGATATCGGCATCCTTGCCGACTTCGATGCTGCCGATGCGATCGCTCATCAGCGCCGCCTTGGCGCCATTGATCGTCGCCATTTCGAGTCCGGTCTCCGGCGGCATGACGCGCGGATTGATGCGGGTCTCCTTGTAGCAGCAGCAAGCCAGCCGCATTTCCTGCGGCATGTCGACGATGCCGGAGCTACGCGTGATCCGAGCCGATCGTCACGTTGACGCCGAGCGCCATCAGCTCCGGCAGCTTGCCGAACAGGAAATTGCCGTAGCCGTTGTGCAGGCTCGAACTCGGCGCGCAGACCAGCGAGGGCTTGCGCCGCGCGAGGATCGCCACTTCTTCCGGCTCGAGCCATCCGGAATGGACGATCAACATGCGCTCGTCGATGACGCCGAGCTATTCCAGCCGCTCGATCTCCGCCATGCCGGTGCGCGCGACGCTGGAATCGTGGGTCGAGTAGCTGAAACAGGCGTGCGTCTGCAGCAAGGTGCCGTATTTGCGCGCCAGCTTGTCGAGACCGAGGATCAATTCGTCGGAGGCGTTGTTGAGTCCGCGAAATGACGCGCTGGCGCCGAGCCGGGGATTGCCGGATTTGGCGTATCGCTCCAGCACGGCTTCGGCGCGCTCGAGCGCCACCGCCGTCGATTCGATCATGCGTTCGGGCAGGATGCCGAGCACCGACTTTGTCAGATCGAACGACGAGCGCGAGACGATGCAGCGGATGCCGGTCGACATCACGCCTTCGACCGATGCCTCCGGGTGATAATTGCCGGGATCGATGAAACAGGTCACGCCGTGCTTGAGCAGTTCGGCGCCGGCGAGCGTTGCCGAGACGCGAACGTCGTCGCCGTCGAGCGCCGCTTCGTAGGGATACATGCGGTCGAACAGGAACGACTGCGCGTTCGCCTCGTCGGCCAGCCCGCGCGAAAACTGAAATGAGGCATGCAGGTGGCAGTCGATCAAGCCGGGCGTGGCCACGGTATGCCGGCCGTCGACCTTGTGTTTGCCGGAATAGGCCTTGGCAATCTCATGCGTCTTGCCAATGGCGACGATTTTGCCTCGATCCACGGCAACAGCCGCATCGCGTATGATGCGGCGGCCGGGATCAACGGTGATCAGCCAATCGATATCGGCGATGACCAAGTCGATGGTTTGCACGTCTTACCTGCTTATTTGTTTTCCCCGACATAGGTCAGCTCGTCGGCAATTTTCAGTTCGATGAGGACGTTGTCGTCGGTCGAATCCTCGCACAGCATCGAGCGATGGCCGATGCCCTTGGGGATGAACAGCATGTCGCCCGGATGCATGATCTTCATGCCCATCTCGGTTTCCCACTTGAGCGCGCCTTTGACGCAGAAGATGATCTCGTGGGCGTCGATGTTGCGATGCCAAAAGCCCATATCGTGCTTGCGGCGCTTGGAAACGTCGACCTTGACCCGGTCGGACGTATAGAGCCGCAGCGGCGTGCCGTCCGCCTTGTCGATATTGGTCGGCGAGAATTTCTCGTCGAAGATATTGATCATGCGGAAAATGTCCGCGTATTCGAGGACGCCCGCGTTGATCACTGGCGGCTCGTTGTGCGGCAAGAACGACGTTCTTGCCGTTGATGGTGACGAGCTCGCGGTAAACCTGTTTGGCGGGCTGCTTGGTATCCTGCTTGGTCTGCTGTTTGTTCATGACTTTCTCCTGGGTTCTAATCACGGTTCTGGGTTCTAATCACGATTTATGACTTTGTTGTTGGCTTGCCGCCTCGATCAGCGCGGACACGATGCCCGCGTAGCCGGTACACCGGCACAGATGCCCGCTCAGAACTTCTCGGATGTCCGCCTCGGACGGACACGGATTGCGTTCAAGATAATCGGTGAATGACATCAGGATGCCGGGCGTACAGAAACCGCATTGCAAGGCGTGGTGGTTCTGGAACGCCTGCTGCAACCGATTGAGCTTGCCGTCCGGCGCCGCAAGCGATTCCACCGTTCGCACGTCGCGGCCCTCGGCCTGAACGGCGAGCGTCAGGCAGGAGCGCACGGCGGCGCCGTCGAGCAGGACGGTGCAGCAGCCGCAAACGCCGTGCTCGCAGCCGACATGGGTGCCGGTCGCGCCGAGGCTATGGCGGAGAAAGTCGCTCAGCAGCATGCGCGGCTCGGCCTCGGCCGATAAGGCACGGCCGTTGAGTGTCAGCCTGATCCGGGCGCGCTGATCCTTGCCTATGCGGCGCATTGCAATGCCTCGTCGATCACGGCCGGCCCGAGGCGGCGCAAAAGATCGCGCCGCATGGCCGCGGAGGCGTGAAGGTCATCGTAGCCTTCGAGCTCATCAGCCATTTTATCGATGGTCTCGCGGGCCGCCGATCCGTCGGCGGCCGCAATTCGTCGCACCACCGGTCTGCCCGCTACGCCGCCGACACCGAGCCGGATTGCGCCAGGCTCCTCCACGAGCGCCGCCACTGCAATGATGGCAAAGTCGCCATGGCGCCGCGCCACTTCGCGAAAAGCGACACCGCGGCGGGTAATGACGGGAAAGCGAACGGCAACGATCAACTCGTCGGCTTCGCGGGCCGTCGTCAGCATGTCGTGCTGGAACGCATCGGCGGCGAGCACGCGCGTGCCGCGTTGCGATCGCAGCACCACCTCGCCGGCCAAGATAGCGAGCGACAGTGGAATTTCCGAACTGGGATCGGCGTGCGCAACCGAGCCGCAGACCGTACCCTTGTTGCGAGTCTGGAAATGCCCGACGAAGGGCAGGGCAGCGGCGAGGAGAGGGAGCTTGTCGGCAAGATGAGGCCAGGCCAATAGGCGGCCCTGCGTGACCGCAGCGCCGACTTCGATCTTGTCGCCGAGATCGCGGATGTCATCGAGCGCCGCGATGCGCGTGATGTCGACAAGGACCGCCGGATCGGCGAGGCGCAAGTTGAGCATCGCCAGCAGCGACTGCCCGCCGGCGAGGACGCGCGCTTCGTCGCCGTGCTCGGCGAGCACGGCGACCGCCTCGTCGACGGTATCGGGGCGGACATAATCGAAGGGACGCGGCTTCATCGGCCGGCTCCTTCCATCAGCGCGTGGATGCGCCGCGGCGTCGCAGGCACCTGGACGTCCTTGACGCCGAGCGCATCCGCAACCGCGTTGGCGATGCAGACCGGCACGCTCATGCAATTGCCTTCGGCCAAACCCTTGGCGCCGAGCGGGGTCAACGGCGACGGTGTTTCCTGATGCAGCATCTCAACGGGCGGGATTTCGCTGACGGTCGGAACGAGATAATCGGCAAAGGTGCCGGTGAGGAACGCGCCTTCGTCGTTATAGGTGAACTCCTCATAGAGTGCCGCCGCGATGCCCTGTGCAAACGCGCCGCGCATCTGGCCATCGGCAATCATCGGATTGAGGATGCGGCCGGCGTCATGCATCGATACGTAACGGTCGACGCGGACCTGATAGGTGAGGGGATCGATCTCGATTCCGCACATATCGAATACGAAGCCGTAAGTCAGCGACGTGTTGATGCGGTCGTCGCTCGACGGCGGTTCGAGTTCAGGCGGTGTCCATAGTGCGGTTTCGCTCAAAGCCGGCGCCATGCCTTCCGGCAGCATCACCGGAGACCAATGCGACGTGCCGGCGACACGGCCGAACGGCGCCGCGTTGTCCGGATTGCTGCGGCTCCGAATCTTGCCTTGCGCGAGTTCCACGTCGGCGGGCAACACATTGAGCTGCTTCGCGCCAATGTCCTTCAGCTTGTCGGCCATACGGCTCGCCGCCATGTGGGCTGCGACCGCCGTGCCGGGCGTAAACCGGCACGAATAGGTGCCGGCGGCGATCGACCACTGATCTTTGGCCGTATCCATTTCGAGGACGACATTGACGTCGTCGGGCCTAAGCCCGAGCTGATCGGCGACGATTTGCGCCAGCACGGTCTCGTGCCCCTGACCCTGCACGGTGACATCGGCCGTCACCGACACCGCGCCCAACGGATCGATATTGACGGTCACCATCGACACCGCGCCGTTTTTCGGGCCGGCCTTCTCGCGGGCATCTGCGGTGAGGAGCGTCGAGAGATAGCCCATGTTCGACATCGCCGGCTCCACCACGACGGCAAAGCCGATGCCGTACTTGCGCCCGGCGGCACGGGCGGCGTCGCGCCGTCGCTTCAGATCGTCAAGCCGGCCGTCGCCGGTCGCCGTTGCGACCGCACGCGGATAATCGCCGGAATCGTAGAGCGCGCCCGCCGCGGCGCGATACGGCATTTTTGCCGCCGGCACGAGATTGCGCTTGATGACGTCGAGGTGATCGAGGTTAAGCTCGATCGCGATGCGCTGAATAAGCCGCTCCAGCGCCATGTAGAGCTGCGGGCCGCCGAAGCCGCGGATCAGGCTCGCCGGCATTTTGTTGGTCAGCACCACGCGATTAATCACATCGACATTGGCGATGTCATAGCCGCCCGTGATTGCACCGTGCATGCGATAGAGCGGACCCGGCATCGGCGCGCGCAGGAAGGCGCCGTAGTCTTCGAGTTGGTCGAGACGCAGACCGAGGATGCGGCCATCCTTGGTGACCGCTGCCTCGATTTCAGTAATGCGGTTGGGTCCCGAACTCGCAGCGAGCAGGTGTTCCACGCGATCTTCCACCCATTTCACCGGACGGCCGGTGATGCGGGCGGCGATCGCGGTCAGCACCACATAGGGAAAGACCGAAAGCTTGATGCCGAAACTGCCGCCGCTGTCGGGCGGAATACGCAAGCGCAGCTTTGGCCCCGGCACGCGCAAGGCCCGCGCCATCACCGGATGGGTGCTGAACGGCCCCTGAAAATTTGCCAGGACGTCGTAGCCATCGTCGGCTGGATTATATTGCGCGATGACGACGTAGCATTCCATCGGCGTAAAAGAGAGACGCGGAAATGTCGTTCTCAGGGCGACGCGCGCATCGGCGCGATCGAATGCGCTTTGGGTGTCGCCGTATGTGAATTTGCGGACGGAAATCTCGTTGGTCTTGGCTTCCTGATGCAGCACCGGCGCCGATTGGGTGCATGCAACCTCCGGATCGATCACGGCGTCGAGCGGCGCATAGTGGATCTGCACCAGTTCGCCGGCGTCCTCGGCGAGATAGCGGCTCTCCGCGACAACGAGAGCTACCGGCTCTCCGACATAGCGCACGCGATCGACAGCCAGCGACCACTGGTAGACCGGCGTCTTGAGCGCAACGAGAAATGGGTCGGATAGTTTGCGAATCTCGTCGCCGGTGATGACCGCCCAGACGCCGTCTTTGGCCAGGGCCTCGCTCGCGTCGATGCTCACAATATCGGCGTGCGGATGCGGCGAGCGGATCACATGGGCATGCAACGTTCCCGACGGCACCGGAAGATCGTCGGCATAACGGCCGCGTCCCGACAAAAGCGCGGGATCTTCCTTGCGACGGACGGGCGTTCCAACCAGCGGCGGCAATTCGTCACCTTGGGTAGGGGTTTCTGTATCGGCGACCCTTGGCCATAGCTAACAAGGGGGACCCGGCAGGTAAAGGCACGGCAGAGCGGGTGCGGCGTTGACCGCGCGCATGGGCCTCTTCATAAGCCTTCCGGATCGATTCACCCCGTCACTTATTGCCCCAGGGACCCCTCATGGCTTTTGAAATTCCGGCGCCCAGCGAAACCTTTGACGTGACGCTCGACGATGGCGCCAAGATTTGCATGAGGCGGCATGGCAATCCCGACGGCGTTCGCCTGCTTCTCACGCACGGCAACGGTTTCGCGGCCGATGCGTACTTTCCCTACTGGCAGCATCTCTTGCCCAAATTCGATTTGCTGGTATTCGATTTTCGCAACCATGGGCAGAACGTGCCGGTTGTGCCGCCGCATCACACCTATGAGCAGCTGACCCGCGATCTCGAACGTGTCATCCAGGATGTGAAATCCCGCCTGGGCGAGAAGCCGACGGCCGGCCTCTTCCATTCGATGTCGGGTCGCACAGCGATGAAGCATGCCATTGAGATTGGATGGCGCTGGAATGCGCTCGTCCTGTTCGATCCGCCCAACGTTCCACCGCCCGGGCACCCGGCTTATCCGGCCATGGAAGTATTCGAGAAAAGGCTCACCGAATGGGCGCGCCAACGCCGCCGGCGCTTCGCCTCGATTGAGGAACTGGCCGAGGAATATCGGCAATCGCGCGCGACGGCGCGCTGGGTTGAGGGTGAGCATGAACTGATGGCCCGGTCGGTGCTCCGCAAGAGCCCAGACGGCAACGGCTACGAACTGGTGTGCGATCCGGAAAACGAGGCCACGATTTACGCGCAGGCCATGACCCTAAATCTTTGGCCTCGCGCGAAAGAATTCGGCGGGCCGGTCAAGTTGATCGGCTGCGATCCGAATATGAAGGGCACGCCCGCGACCGGGCCCGCCAACCAGGCGCTCGGCATCGAAGGTGGTTACGACTACAACTTCGTCGAGGGAACCGGTCACCTGCTGCAGATTGAAAAACCGCAGGAGTGCGTGAAGCTGACGCTGGAATTCCTCACGCAATGTGGGCTCGCCTAACTAGCCCGGAATTCCACGTAGCGATGCTGCAATTTCAAAACGTGCAGCGCGTGCGCGCACAACTCGGCATCGCTGGCGGCGCTAAGTCATACGTCACGCGCATAACCCCAGACGCTGTTCACGCTTGCTTGCACGATGGCCAATCGACACTATCGCGCGCCGCGGCAATGAACGAACCGTAGCGTAACGGAGACCTGGGGGAGTGATGGCAGGCAAGGCAGCATTCGCGATCGCGGCGCCCGATTTCGATGAGACATTCGACGTCATCGTGGTCGGCTACGGGTTCTCTGGTGGCGTTTCGGCGATTGAGGCGGCCCGTACTGGCGCACGAGTGCTCCTGATCGAGAAGATGCCCGATCCGGGCGGCATTTCCATCTGCTCGCATGGTGCCATCTGCTCAACCCGCGAGCCCGCCAAGGCGCTCGAGTATATGCGGGCCACCAACGCAGGCCGGACGCGCGACGACGTCCTGCAAGCCTTCACCCGCGGGATGAGCGAAGTCGAAGCATATTTCCGGGACCTTGCCAGTATCTGCGACGCGGAGATTTTTGTCCGCGAACGCGGCGGCAACTATCCATTGCCCGGCGTCGATGCATTTTATTACACGCAGGTCGAGAAAATTCCGAACTTCGACGCCAGCCAATCCTATCCGAACGTGCGCGGCCGTCCTGGCGGACCGATGGTCTTCAAAATTCTCCAAGACAACATCGATCGTCTACCGATCGAGATTCGGTTATCAACGGCGGCCAAGTCGGTGATAACCGACGCGGCCAAACAGGTCCTGGGCTTGGTGATCGAGGGAAAGGACGGCGAGCGCCGGGTCAAGGCGCGAAGAGGGATCGTGCTCGCCTGCGGCGGCTTCGAAGCCAACGAAGAGATGAAGCGGCAATACTGGCAGATGAAGCCGGTCTACGGTGCTGCCAGCCGCGCCAACACCGGCGACGGCATCCGCATGGCGCAAGAACTCGGCGCCCAGCTCTGGCACATGTGGCACTTCCACGGCTCCTACGGCTTCCGCCACACCGATCCGGATTATCCATTCGCGATCCGGACGAAGCGCTTCCCGGATTGGATCCCCGGCAAGGAAAATCTCGCGGTGGTTCAGACCGCATGGATTCTTGTCGATGGCACCGGACAGCGCTTCATGAACGAGATGCCACCCTATGTGCAGGATCAGGGCGCGCGCCACCTCGAATATTTTGATTCCGTGACGCAGACGTTTCCGCGCATCCCAGCGCACATGATCGTGGATGAAGCCGGCCGCCGGCGCTATCCGCTGGGTAATCCGACCTACAACGACCGGACGGTGAATTTCAGCTGGAGCCGGGACAATCTGAAGGAAGTCGAGCTCGGTATTCTCAAGAAGGCGGGCTCGATCGAGGAACTTGCTGATACGATCGGCTGCGACCGCGATCGCCTTCAGGAGACGATCGCGCACTGGAATGAGGCATGCGCGCAGAAGAAGGATAAAGATTTCGGTCGGCCTGCCGGAACCATGATGCCGATCCGGCACGCGCCGTTCTACACCGGCGAAGTGTGGCCCGTGGTGTCCAATACGCAAGGCGGCCCGGTCCACAACGGTCGCCAGCAGATCGTTGATGTGAACGACAAACCAATTGCGCGGCTTTACGCCGCGGGCGAACTCGGCAGCTCGTTTGGCCACCTCTATCTCGCCGGCGGCAATATCTCCGAATGCTTCGTCACCGGACGCATTGCCGGCCGTGAGGTAGCGGCGGAGCAGCCTTGGGATTGATCGGCTAATCTTTGCGGTTCGATGGGGGAGAGTCGGAATGCCCATGCTCGCTGCCAACGGCGAAACGATCCACTACGAGCAGACCGGTTCGGGACCTTCTGTTGCGCTCCTCCATAGCCTCGGCGCCAGCGCCCATATTTGGAAGCAGCAAATCGAGGCACTCAAAGACAGATATTCCTTGATCACCATGGATTGCCGCGGCCACGGCCAATCGTCTGCCAACGGTGCGGCACGGGTGGCCGACGCCGCGCAAGACCTCAAAGCCGTGCTCGATCATCTTGGTGTAACAACCTGTCACCTCGTGGGTCTCGGGATGGGCGGCGCCGTCGTACTGACGTTCAACGCGCAATGGCCGACCATAGCCCGCTCGATCGTCCTTGCCGACAGCGCCGCGAAACCGGCGGCAACCAGCGCTGACCTCGTGACCGCGACGCGCGAAGCGATCGCCTACATCTCCATGCAGGAATTCGGCACCCAGTACGCGGCCGAGCATCTGATGTTCACGACGCCACTCGACGTCCAGGACGAACTGGCCAACACCATCGCGGCCATGAATCCCAAGAATTACGTTGAGACGATGCAGTCGGCGCTGCTCGATGACTTCACGCCAACCCTGGCGGCCGTAAAGGCGCCGACGCTCGTACTGGTCGGCGAGAACGACACGGATGCGCCACCGGCGGCCGCCGAATATCTGGCACAAAACATCGCTGGCGCGACTTTGGAAACAATCCCCGAAGCCGGTCACTTGAGCAATCTCGACAACCCCGCGGCTTTCAATGCCGCTTTGTCCAAATTTTTGGACGCCCGCAGCTAACGGCTGACCTTTTGCGTGCGTTCAATCGGCCGGATACGGAGAGAAGCGATGCTTCACTGGCTCTTTCGAACGCTCACGTTCCTGGCTGTCGGCGCGGCCTTGCATTTCGCGGCTTCGGATTTGGCGGTGGCGCAGTCGCCCGATCCGGTCGCCGATTTTTTTCACGGCAAAACGATCAAGCTCATCGTTCCGACCGGTCCCGGAGGAGCGTACGGCCTTTACGCGCTGCTTTTCGCCGAGCACTACGGCCGGCACTTGCCGGGCGGACCGGTGGTCGTGCCGGAATATCGGGCGGGCGCAGGCGGCGTGATTGCCGCCAATTATCTTTATTCTGTCGCGCCGCACGACGGCACCGTCATCGGAATCCCGCTCGCGCCGATTATTCTTGGGCAATATACCGGCGGCCCTTCGGTCCAATACGATGCCTCGAAATTCATCTGGCTGGGGCAAATGGCCGATATCACGCGTTTGCTCGCGGTCTGGACGGATTCGAAAATCAAGAGTTTCGACGATCTAACGACCATTGACAGCGTTGCGGGCACGACCGGCAAAGGCTCGGAGACTTTCATCAATCCGGCGATTATCAACCACGTGTTCGGCACCAAGATCAAAATCGTCGCGGGCTACAAAGGCTCCGCGGACTTGCTGCTCGCGCTCGAGCGCGGGGAAATCAACGTCGTGTCGGCGACTTGGAGCAACTTTGCCGGCAATCACGCTGACTGGATTCAGCAAGGCAAGGTGAAATTCCTGGTGCAGATCGGCTTATCGAAATTGCCAGGCTACGACACCGTCCCGCTGCTCAGCGAACTTGCCAAGAATGAAGCCGACCGTCAGCTCATCGAATTCATGTCGCTCGTCACCACATCGATCGGCTATTCGGTCATGGCGCCGCCAGGCGTTCCCGACAATATCGTTGTCGCGCTGCGCCAAGCGTTCGCTGACACGATGAAAGATCCCGCCTTCATCGCGGACGCCGAGAAGCGCCACGTCGATCTCACGCCCGCCGACTACAAGGCGGTCGAGGGCGCGGCGAACAAAGCGATCCATTCGCCGCGCGAGCTGTTCCAGCGATTCATGCACGCCATTGGCAGCTCGTGAAATCGCGCAGGCCGAGTTGAGAGGGCGCACGAGCACGCGGAAGAACGGTCGGACTCCGTACCAAGGCGCGCCAACCGAAATCTGCCAGGCCGGATCCGATCACAACGAGAGATAGGGATCGTTGAGGCGTTTGTCGTTGCGCCGCCGCTGCTTGATGACCTCGCCGGTCGTCCAGTATTCGCTGCGCACGGCACGATCGGCCTCGACCTGGAATTCGTCCGGCCACTGTCCGAGCGAGTAGCCGTACCAGGGCATTTCCGGCTTCAACGACGGCAATCCCAATTCCTCCCAAATAACCTTGGCCTGTTCCATGAACTGCCTGGCCGGCAGCGAGATCGGCGGGTAGGGGCGCTTGAGCATGGCGTTGATCAGCATGGCCGAGTCGGTCGCCTCGTAATGGTTATCATCGGCGCCGGTACGCGGGCCGTGTCCCATGTCCTTATGGTCGAGGATGCGCAGGTCCTGATGCGGCCGCATCCGGTACGACATCGCCCACATCACCATGTCGAGATTTTCCGGGTCGATGTCCTCGTTGACCGCGATCGTCATCTTGCCAACCGACGACGAATACGACGAGGCGCCGTATAGCGCACGCCAGACCTCCGCATCGAGCGTGTCGGATTTCAACTGAATCACGATCAGCTTGCGCAGATTGGTCAGGGGCTCGTGCATGAACACGCGGGTGACGCCGCTGATGTTCAGATGATGCTGCAGATGATGCAGGAAGGCCGGTTCGTAGGCCACGCGCTTGATCAGGCTTGATTCGCTCGGCGTCACCTGGCTGATGATGGAGACCAGCACCGCATCCTTTCGCCGCGTGATGGCGGTCACGTCGAAGTAGGCGTTGTACTCTTTCAGGTTCATGTAGCCGTGTAGACTCGCCAAAGCTGCCTTCGGGCTCCAGCCATTCGGTATCGAGATAACCTTCGATCACGATTTCCGCTTCGGCCGGCACGATCAGATCCACGGTCTTGCCCTTGCAGACCCGGATCGGCGCGCCGACCAGCCCGCCCGCCACCGCCAATTCGTCGAGATGTTTTGGCAGCTTGTGCACCGAGGCAAAGGTGATCGCAGGCGGCGCACCAAGCATCAGCGCCACCGGCATCTTTTCGCCGCGCGCCTTGTATTTCAGAAAATGCTCGTGAATGCCCTGGTTCAGCTCGATCTCCGGGTTCATCCCCATCCGGGTCGGACTCTTCACCATCGCCCGGTAATTGCCGATGTTCTGCCGTCCGGTGTCGGGGTCCTTGGTGATGAACATCGAGCAAGACGCATAGGGCGCATTGTCGAAGCCCGGAGTTGAAATCGGAATTGGCAAGCCGTCGACGCCCTTGCCCGGCTCGTTGAGCGCCGCACCCTGCACCACGATGTCCTGGCAGGCGGGATTTTCGACGAACACCGGCTCGTACTGATGCTCTTCGGCATGGTCCCATTGCTTCTTGATGTCCTCGACCTTGCAGCCGATGCCGACGCTGTAAATCTCCCGAATTCGAGGCAAGGATTCCCACCGCCACCGGCATGTCGTAACGGCGCCCTGTGCTGTCGATGACGTTCTCGAACAGGAATGCCTTGCGTTGCGATTCCGGAATGCCGCCGCGAAATTGCCAGCGCACCAATGGGTGCATCTCGGTATCTTTGTTGATTGGACGCTGCACGCGGATCAGAAGCCCCTGTTGCTCCAAGGCGGCGATGTGCGCGTGCAGGTCTGGATACGCGAGAACCTTCATGTTTCCTCCGATTGACCGCAGGCGCGGTTTTGATGCCCGCCGCGGTTGTGGCAACGGCCAGCTAAGATTGAGTCAGGTTCGCACCGTAGATCGGCCGGGGATCGCAGATCAACCTCGCATTGAGGATACCCGTTGCCATGCTGGCTCACCGATCCTTTCGTCGGCGAAGTGCCTTCAAAAATCGTTCCGCGAGTGTTATCAACCCCACGATCACTCATCTGCAGCTCTTCAGAACAATGCAGTGAGACCATTGGGTCGAAACGCGAGGACTTCGCCAAGCATGCTGATTATCGATAACGCGACCGTGTCGCAATTGCTGACCATGGATGACTGCATTCGCGTGCAGGAGGAGGCGTTTCGCAAGCTGCCGACCGGCGGGGCGATCCACCGGCCGCGGATCGACATGTATTTCCCGTGCGAGCGCGAAGACGGCTATTTCCGCTGGGGCACGATGGAAGGGGCCAACGACGGCTACTTCGCCATCCGCATGAAGTCCGACATCATGACTTGGCCGAAGGATGCCGATGGCAACTGGACCGAGGAAAAGTACTGCCGGGAGCCGGGCACTTATTGCGGTGTGATATTTCTCGTGTCGACCCGTAATGGCGAGCCGCTCGCTTTTATCAATGACGGGGTCTTGCAACATATGCGTGTCGGCGGCGGCGCTGGCATCGGCGTCAAATATCTCGCGCGGGATGACACGCATGTTGTCGGGATGCTCGGCTCCGGCGGCATGGCGCGCACCTTCCTTGAAGCGTTCAAGTGCGTGCGCGATGTGCGATTGTGCAAGGTCTACAGCCCGAACGCCGAGCACCGCGAGGCCTTTGCGGAGGAAATGTCGCGCCGACTCAACATGGAGGTTCGCGCGGTCGATAGCGCCAGGGAGGCAGTGCGCGGCGCTGATCTCCTGTCCAGTTGTACCGACAGCATGCAGCCCGTCTACGATGCCGAGTGGATCGAGAAGGGTATGCACGTCACCAATCTCGGGCGGCGCGAGATTCCAGATGCGGTGACGGACAAGTTCGACGTCGTGGTGCGCCAAGGCACGGCCGGCTTGCAGATGAAGCAGACGGAGCGCTTTCAAGCCGAGCGGGGCCTGTCGCCTGCAGCGTTCATCGGCGGCACCGTTGAGGAGATGAAACGCATTCCGGAGAAGAATACGCAGCCCGGGTTCGGCGGTGATAGCCCCGAATTCATGGATCGGGGCCGCGGCGGCGACAAACCGGACTTTGCCGATCTGGTCACGGGAAAGTGCAAGGGTCGTACGAGCCGCGACCAGGTGACGTTCTACCGCAACGTCGGCAATCAAGGCCTGCAGTTTTCTTCCGTCGGCGGTTGGGTTTATGCGCAGGCCGTCAAGGCCGGAAAAGGACGCGTCATCCCAACCGAGTGGTTTTTGCAGGACATTCGCGACTGACGATCAAGGAGCATGCCGATGCATGTGCGGAGCCGATTTGCAAAGCTTGCTTCCTTCGCACTGGTGCTGGCTCTCGGCGGCATCGCGCAAGCGCAGACGCCGGATGAATTCTACAAGGGAAAAACCATTTCGCTTCTGATCGGCTTTGGGGTCGGCGGCGAAGACGATCTCTGGGCGCGCACCATCGCACGCCATTTGGGCAACCACATTCCGGGCAATCCAACCGTGGTGCCGCAGAATGCGCCGGGCTCGGGCGGGCTTCTTGTCGCCAATCGCCTCTACAATACCGTTCCCAAGGACGGGACCGTCATCGGGCTGATGAACCGCGGTATTCCGTTCGAGCCGCTTCTCGGCGGCCAGGGCGACCAGTTCGACGCCCTCAAATTCAACTACATCGGCAGTCCGGGACGAGACACCACCGTTTGCGCCGCACGCAAGGACGCCGACGTCAAGACCATGCAGGATTTGTACACCAAGGAGCTCACCGTCGGCGGTACCGGCTCGGGCGCCGATACCGCTGTCTACCCGCAGTTTCTCTCGGCGCTCCTTGGCATGAAATTCAAAGTTGTTTTGGGCTACAAGGGCTCGCACGACGTTCAACTCGCGATGGAACGCAACGAAGTGCAAGGCATTTGCCTGGCTTACGATTCACTTGAACGGGGCACTCTGGCGCGAGCGCATCAGATCAACGTCTTGCTGCAGGCTTCGCTCGAACCCGATCCCCGGCTGACGGGCATTCCGTACGGCTTGGAATTCGCGCGGGAGTTTGAGGAGCGCGCGGCGCTGCAATTATTCTTTACCCGGGCATCGATTGGCAGGCCGTTCGTTGCGCCGCCCGGGGTATCCGCTGACCGTATTGCTACGCTCCGCCAGGGGTTTGATGCGACGCTCCACGATCCGGCGTTTCTTGACGACGCTGAAAAGCAGAAGCTGAGAGTCGTGCCGATCACCGGGCAGCAAATCGGCGATCTGATCGCCAACGCCTACAAGACGCCGCCCGCTATTGTGAAGCGCACCATGCAGGCGATGGGCCGCAGCGGCTAGGATTTTCACGCACCAGGCAACCTCCGCATAGCGGACTGGAATTGTCGCCGGGCGCGATCATCGTGCATGGATTGCATTCGTCGTATCAGCATCGGACCTAGGCCTCCTTGCCAATGGAACCGATGTCGGCGATCGCATTTCTGAGATCGCAAGCCGGGGTCGCTAAGCTCGGGGCAGCCGACTGCTTCGTTTCTTCTGCTGTTCGGGCTCCAGTTCGTCCCTGCAACATCAAACTATCGGAAAGTATTCCGGCCGGTATCGCCCGAATCACGCGAGTGATATGTTTTCCTCCTTAATCGCCGACAAACGGCGAAGCAGCGCTTGGGAGGAATTGATGAAAAACTTCGTTGCAGTATTTTGGCTCGCGTCCACCCTTGTCGGAGGGACAGCCGTCGCGCAGACGATGCCGCCCAACGAGACCGGGGTGACTATGGGGCATCTGCATCTCAACTCGCGCGACGTCGAGGCCAACAAGAAAATCTTCGTCGGCATGGGCGGCGAGGCGCTGAACCTGGGCGCTCTGCAGTACGTAAGGTTTCCCGGTGTCAACATCATACTGAATTTGCCGCCAGGTGCTCCGCCCGAGGCCGGTCCTACGGTCGGCACCGTGATCAATCACGTCGGCTTTCTGGTTCCGAACGTCCAGGAAGCCGCCACAAAGTGGAAGGCCTCGGGCGTGCCGGTGTTGCCGGGCAACAATGGTCGCCTCGACCAGGCCTTTGTCGTGACGGCGGACGGTTTGCGCGTTGAGGTGCTCCAAGACAAGGATCAGAAAGTTCCAATCCGATTCCATCACGTGCATTTCTTTGTTCCAGCGGCGGCGATCGCCGAGATCCAGACTTGGTACGGCAAGAATTTTGGCGCGAAACCAGGCATGCGCGGGGCGAACCAGGCCGCCGACGTGCCCGGGGCGAATCTGACTTTTTCCAAGACCGATACGCCGACGGTTTCGACCAAGGGCCGCATACTCGACCACATTGGCTTTGACGTGATCGACATAGAAGCGGCGGCCAAAAGATTTGAGGAAAATGGCATCAAGCTGGATCGCGGCATTGAGACTCTGCCTAATGGCGTCAAGCTCCTGTTCATTCACGATCCATGGGGCACGAGCATCGAAGTGAACCAGAGAGCGCATCCGCTTTAGGCGGCTCTTCGTACGCCAGAGTAGCACTCGTATTTGCTAGTGGTCCTTTGATTCTAACATTCGCAAGACAGCCTGCCGAACCGGGATGCGAATGTTAGAATCGGACCACTAGCCGTATGCGAATGCCATCGCAATGCGAATTCGGCGATCACTCGACGACAAGGGTCGGTTTGAGGGCCACGGGCCGGGACATGTTGTAGAAATTGGGCGAAGTCGCCATCACCGCCTGGTGGATCTTGGCAAACTCATCTTTGGTGCCGCTGCCCTTGATGCGGACAGTGTAGCTTAGGCTCTCGTAGCCCGGCGGTATGGCGGGATCAATTCCGAGGAAGCCGCGGAGATCAATCTCACCCTCGGTCTCGATCTCCAGACTTTCGAGGGTAATCCCGTGAACGGCGCACTGCGCGACGTAGCCCACCATCAGGCAGGCATTGAGTGCCGCAATCAAATGCTCTTGCGGGTTCGCGAACCGGTTCGTTCCACCGAGTTCGCGAGGTTCGTCGATGTCAATTGAGAACTGGCGCGGCACGCGTTCTCCGCCGATAACAAAGCCGTCGACCTGTGCGCGGCTTCGCGCTCCGCCCTGCCACGTCGTTGTCACGCGCCAGTCGGTCTTGCCTGTCGCGGCGTTCCGCTTGACGTCCTCGATCAGGGCAAACAGGTCGTCGACATTGATGCCATTGACGACGTTGCGTTCAACAGTCTTCGTAGCGGTGTTCGTCTGCGTAATCATGATAGGATCCTCTGCTTGATTGGAAGTAATAGTTCACGCCGGACTATTGGATCGTGGCGAGGGCTGCTTGAATGCGCTTGCCCTGCTTCTCGGTGATCAGGCTGGACAGCACCTTGCTGAACTGCGGGTGTTGGGCGCCCGAGTGGATGTACTGCCAGCGATAGGCCTTGAGGAATGCAGCACCGATTGACCGCGTTTCGACCTCGCCGACCGCACGGCCGCATCTCGCTGCAAAATAATTTGCGTCGGCTTTAGCCTGGGTTTGCAGGATGCCGTCCACCGCGGCGACCAATTCGATGAAGTCGTCGACCGCACGGTCGCGCTGCTCCGCCGTCAACCCGGCGTCGTGTCGCGCCAATTCGAGTTCGTCGAGGATGGCGTGCTGGCTCTCCTCCTTCCAGTGATACAGGAATACGTCCTTGAACAGCTCGGAGAGCTCAGTGTCAGGCTCAATGCTCTGCCGATAGTGGAGCTGGGTGAACAGCTCAATGTCCAACGTCAGCGCCAGCACTGCCCATGTGCTCTTGCCCAGCACAGCGTGGGCGACACCGTTGGAATCGATGTCGAAACGGTAACCGTCGGGCAGGACATCTCCGACCATCGCATCGATACGACGAAACAACGCTTGATGCTTCAACTCCTCGTCGCTGAAACGAACCAGCGCCTCGAGCGCAACCTGGTCGCCGAACCAATGATCTTCGCTCAGTTCCAAGACCTTGGCGTTGATGAAGCGCTCGACCAGCCCAAATATGTTGGCGTAGGTGCGGCCTTGGATTTGGCTCACGAACCGCTGTTCATCCGCCGACAGGGTGGTGAACGCTTCAACGAGCGACAGCCCATCCGGCAGGAATTTGTGGGCGGCATCGAAGTGACGCCCTCGGATGACATCGTCGTCAATGTCCCAGCGCACCCGCTTGGACGTCTGAACGCAGCGCTCATACCGGTCGCTGGCGGAGATTTTACCGATCGCATTCATTTCGCGTGTCCTCTTCCAAAGTGGTTCGCCGACTGAATGGATGGACCGGTCGGCTGATGCGGCCATCTGTAGGTCGACAAGCGAACGCGGGGCTATGACCGGTCCACCGGAAGACATGACCGAAACGCCGTATCCTGGTAGAAGGGCAGGTATGGACGCGTTATCCGACGTCTTGAGGGTGGCGCACTTGACGGGCGGCGTGTTTTTGCACGCCGACTTCTTCGCGCCGTGGTGTATCGCAGCGCGGATTCCGCGAGAGCATTGTGGCCCTACGCTCGGCTCTGCGTCCCACCTGATCATTTACCACTACGTGATCGAGGGCGAACTTCGCATCCGAGTTGACGGTGCAAATGAAGAGAGTCTTGTGATTGGCGGTGGCGAAATTGTTCTTCTGCCGCGCAACGACCCGCATCTGATGGGTAGCGACTTGAGCCTGCCTCCGGTGTTAGGCCGCGACATTGTCCAACCGCCGAAAGAGGGTGGGCTGTACTCAATCCATCATGGTGGCAATGGCAGTCGCACGCGGATGATATGCGGCTTCCTCGGTTGCGCCGGCGGCGAAGGCAATCCGGTGATCTCCACCCTGCCGCCCTTGCTCAAGCTCAGCGTCGAGCAGGGCGCCGCTGCGGAATGGATCCGGTCGACATTCCAATACGCCGCAGAGGAGGTGGCCGCTGGCCGTCCAGGATCGGAGACCGTGTTGGCCAAGCTTTCAGAGCTGTTATTCGTGGAGACGGTGCGGCGTCACGCCGAGACCCTGCCAGACGGGCAGACCGGTTGGTTGGCGGGTTTGCGCGAGCCTCACGTTGCGCGAGCACTGGCGCTGCTGCATCGCGATATTACTCGGAATTGGACCGTCGATGAGCTTGGCCGCGAGGTTGGGCTGTCGCGGTCTGCGTTGGCCGATCGCTTCATTCGTTTGATCGGCGTGCCGCCGATGCACTACCTCGCCAGTTGGCGCATGCAGGTCGCGGCTGAGAAGCTTCGCAATACCAGCGCATCCCTTGCGCAGGTAGCCCAGATTGTCGGCTATGAGTTCTGACGCCGCGTTCTCGCGCGCATTCAAGAAAGAGTTCGGCACCGCACCGGCCACGTGGCGACGTGCGAACTAGCTGCACGCCGAAACAAAACCCTCTTAGCGTCATCGGGCATTTTCGCCATTTTGGCGATGCGCTGAATAGGTCAGCTGATCGAGCGCGCGGCGCTCAATTGCCGACCTTCGACAGATCGATGTATTTGTTCGTCCAATATTCGCCCTCCGGCGCGGATTTCACGTCTTTTACGAATCCGGTATCCCCTGCAAGCTTCACCGCGCGGGCCCAGCCGTCGCTGGATTGCAGGCCGTTTTTGGCGAACGGGATGAATTTGATGCTTTTCAGCAAAACCGATTTATCGAGCTTCGGAAAATGCTTCTGCTCGATCGCGAGCGTCTCATCGGGGTGCGTGCGCATGAAGTTCAGCGCTTGGGCAACCGCGGTTGCGACTTTTGTCGTCGTCTCCGGATGCTGTTTGGCGAAATCGTTCGTTGTCGTCAGGATGTCATAGGCGACGTTATTGAGCTGCTCGACGTCATTGCGGTCGACGAGCAGCGTCGCATATCCGCTCTCGGCGAGCTCTACGGAACGCGGAGGGGATTGAATTGTAATATCGACGATGCCTTTCTGAATGGCGATGCTGATCGCTGCCAGCGAATTCAGTCCTTCGATTCGATAACCGCCTGAAGGAAGTCCGGCCCAGCTCCGGAGCAGCGCGTAGAACGCTTGGTCCGTGGTCGAAACTCGGGCCAGCGTCGCGCCCGCTATATCGGTCATCTTCTCCTTAAAACTAGCGTTCGCGGCGATTGGATGCTGTGTCAGCCATTGTTTCGAGGCCACCAGCTGCAGGGTGACGCTGTCGTCGAGCGCATCGACAGCGATGATTGGCACGCCATGCGAGCGCGCCAGCATGAGTGGAACGGCGGCCTCGCAGGTGAACTGAAGACTGCCGCCGACCATGGCGGCGTTGGCCGCCGAACTGCCTTGGAGCAACTCTTCCTTTACATCGACCCCGTTATTCTTGAAGAACCCTTTCTCAATCGCAACATCGATGACGGTGAATGGGATAGTATCGACCGCTTTTCCGATCGTGACCGTCTGCATTTCGGCCGACGCGGGCGGGGCTCCTATATACAGGCTCATCATCGCAACAATCGCGGCAAGGGTGGCACCCGCCGGGATTATTTTGCGCCGACGCCTTGGCTCGGCTTGTCGAATCTCGTTTCCATCGTTCATCTGTTATTCCTCCCTGACCATCGAGCTCGCGGGCAACTCCGCGATGTCGTGAATCCTAACGTCGATAAACCTGTTCATCGGAATGTCAGCTTCGCCATCGCAACAGCCTGCGTTCAAGAAGCTGCACAAGCCCGTTCCCCACGAGCGTGAGAACGATCAGAATAACGACGCCGGAGAACAGGCCGGCGGCGTCGAACAGATCTGTGGACTGGCGAATGTAAAAGCCGATTCCGGCGTCCGCCCCGATGAACTCGCCGACAATGACGCCGACGATCGCCAGAGGCACTCCGCTCTTGAGGCCGGCAATGATGTACGTGCTCAGATACGGCAGCAGGACTTTCCTGATAATCGTGCCGCGCCCTGCGCCGATGACGCGGAGCACGTCGATCAACGGTCTTGGTGCATTCAGGACGCCGCCGAGCGTGTTGTAGAACATCAGAAGAGCCACCATCATTGCCGCGATCGCTACCTTCGACGCCGGGCCAAGGCCCATGGCGACGAGGAACAGCGGCGCAAGCGCCACTTTCGGAATCGCGTTGATGGTCGACAGGACGGGCTCGAAAATCCCGCGCACCAGGCCGTTCAGCCCAAGCAACAGCCCGAACACGATGCCGAAGACCGCGCCGAGGGCATATCCCATGACCAACTCTTCAGACGTCACGGCGATATCGTTCCAGATCGCAGGCTGACCGAGATCCTGCACGAGCCGAGCTGCAACCTGCGTTGGGCTGCTGATGACGAAATCAGGCAGGACGCGGCCGTCCAAGAACTGCCAAAGCGCGAGCAGGGCGGCGACGAGCGCGATGCGGCCGATCAGAAGCAACATCCGCTCGGAGACGAAGCGTCGCCTTCGAGCAAGCGCGGGCTCGCTTTTCTCTTCTCCGCGCTCCGCAACCAACGCTTCGCCGCTGCGCTCAATTGCGACTTTCATTTGACTCGTCCACTTCCGATCGCATCAGTTCCCAGAACTGACGATGAATGGCAGCATATTCAGGGGTTTCGGTCAGGCCGAAGGCGTCTCGCGGTCGCGCCATGGCAACGGGCAGCACCGCCTTAACGGTCCCCGGCCGCCGGGTCATGATCACCACGCGATCTCCCAACAGAATGGCTTCCGCGAGATCGTGGGTGACAAAAATGATCGTCTTGCGCCGCTCCTGCCACAAATTCAGCAGCAGATTTTGCAAAGTCATCTTTGTGATGGCGTCGAGCGGACCGAACGGCTCGTCCATCAGGATGACCTCGGGATCGTACACCAGTGTTCGTGCGATCGAGACGCGCTTCTGCATTCCGCCCGATAATTGATGGGGATAGTGGTTTTCGAACCCGCCGAGACCGACCTGATCGATCCAGTGCTGCGCCATCGAGCGCCGTTGCGCCGCAGATTTGCCGACCTTGCGAATTTCAAGAGGGAGCTCAATGTTCTCGAGTACGGTGTACCACGGCAACAGATTGCTATCCTGCGTAATATAACCAACCTGTGTATTGACGGAGGACACAGCACGGCCGCGAAATTCAACCCGGCCGACGTCGACCGTCGACAGACCGGCGGCCAAGCTAAGAAGCGTGGTCTTGCCGCAGCCGCTCGGTCCGAGAATGCATGTGAGTTCGTTCTCAGCAGTTTCCAGCGTGACCTTGTTTAGAACCGCGAGTGGGTTTGCTCCCTTGGTAAAACTTTTCCTCACGCCGTAAAAACCAACTGCGATGGCCCGCCCCTCGGTCACCTTGTATCCTCCCAAGCCAAATCTCTCCGCCGCCACCGCGCCAATTACGGTGTGCCCGGCCGGATTCTCGGTAAGTCTAGAAACTTCCCTGATAATAAGAAATCGGCCGTAGGCGAACCAGGAGGCCAGAGTCGTCCAGAGTTGTATCGTCCATGGTGGGCGAGGCGTTGCAGGAGAATGAGCACGGGGTTGGCGCCGACAGCTGAATTCTGTGCTGTTTCAGCAAATTACCCGAAATGCCCGAAAACGCGTCCGGGGCTCTTTTCTTTGCCCTGCAATATCGCCGCGCGTCCATTTGTCCGGTCAGTTCGAGCCAAAGGGGCCTGTGGAATTGACTTGGTGAGGCCATGCGATGCGGCGGCTAAGGCGGCAGCCAAACTACTCGATCACCTCATCGGTGAGCGCGAGCAGCGTCGGCGGAACGGTCAGGCCAAGCGTCTTTGCTGTTTTGAGGTTGATCACGAGTTCAAACTTGGTGGACTGCATGACCGGCAAGTCGCCTGGTTTCTCGCCTTTGAGAATCCGTGCGGCGTAAACACCGGCCTGATAATACGCGTCAGCGATGCTGGCGCCGTAACTCATGAGGCCGCCGTCGTCGGCAAAGTCGTGCAGTTCGTAGACCGCCGGCATGGCGTGACTCGCCGCAAGCGAGACGATCTTGCGGCGGTTGGCGAAGAAAAGCGGATCGGGACCGACCAGCAACCCGCCTGCTTTGAAGCTGTCGAGGGTTGCGAACGCAGCGACGATTTCATCCTCGGTGCTGGCAGACAGGATGTGAAGCTTAAGCCCCAACGATCGCGCGGACTCGTCCGCCTCTTTGATATCTCCGGCATTGCTAGGATGCTGGGGGTTTAACAACGCTGCGAGCGTCGTGACGTTCGGGAGCAGTTCATGCAGCAATCCGAGGCGCTTGGCGCTTAGCTGCGAGGCCAGAAAAGCTATGCCAGTGACGTTGCCGCTCGGCCGGTTGAGGTTCTCAACGTAGCCCGCCTGCACTGGGTCGATACCCGTCGTAAACACGATAGGGATCGTCGAAGTCGCCGCCTTGGCAGCCGGCGTTGCGGCTGGGCTGCCTCCACAATTGATCAGTGCTACGTTCCGCCGCACGAGATCGGCGGCCAACTCGGGAAGCTGATCGTCGTGGTCGCCGCTCCAACGATATTCGATCAGCAGATTCTGGCCCTCGACATACCCGTTTTCGGCGAGACCTTTGCGAAACGCCGCGTCATTGCGCGCGTAACTGTCGGCCGAATGACCACTCAAATGTCCGATCAGCGTTGGCGCCGTCTGCTGCGCCCGTGCCGCGAGCGGCCACGTCGCCATTGTGCCGCCAACAATCGTGATGAACTCCCGACGCCTCATGGGCTGCCCCCGCTATCCCAGGAAACTACCATTGGTGAGGGCATTGCGCATCACAGCAAACTTGAACCGCCGATGTCTGAAATGGGCCAAAAATGTTAACTCGCATCACGGCGGCGACATGTCCATCATCACAAAGCGGAAGTCCACTGAGCCGCCTGCGACTTTCCGACATTCGCAAAGACAGCCCGCCGAACCTGAATGCGAATGTTAGACTTGGGACACTAGCAGAGAAAGGACAGCGAACGGGGCGGTGGCGGAAGGGGTGAGATTCGAACTCACGAGACCCTTGCGGGTCTGCCGGTTTTCAAGACCGGTGCCTTAAACCACTCGGCCACCCTTCCATGTCGATATTTCAATGCGTTAGCAGAGGCGAGGGGAGAGTAAAAGTCGAAAATGCCACCCGTTTGCCACCGCGCCCGATCGCGTAACGTTCCTACTCCGTTTTCACACGCGAGAACATTGCCTCCATGACCTGCGCCGCCCGATCATCCGTGTTTGGCACGCCCGACAAGGCCTCGTTTCGGGGCGAAGCGGACATGATGCGGTGGCCAAAACCGGATCGATTGGTCGAGAATGACCCGTTGCTGCACGTCGCTCTACTGAATTGCTGCTACGCAAAATGATGCCTTAGGAACGTCGGTTTTAATTGCGAGGTGGCGCCTTGGTGACGATTGACGTTAGCGACCGTGCGGCGGCCCATGCTGCGGCGACAACAGGAGGAGCGATCCATGACTGGCACGCGGGAGTATTCCGGCAAACCATCGCGTCGCGATGTCGTCGGCGCGGGCGGCGTCCTTCTCGGAGCCAATGTCTTGTCGCCCCCCGCCAAGGCGACGCTCGCCCAACTCAAGCTCCCCGCCAAGGCGCCCGAGACGCCGCCGCCGGGCTACAACATCCTGTTCGTCCTCGTCGACCAGGAGCATTTCTTCGACAAATGGCCGTTTCCGGTTCCGGGGCGCGAGTACCTGAAAAAGAACGGCGTCACCTTCCTCAATCATCAGGGCGCCTCACAGGTGTGCTCGTCGGCGCGGTCGGTCATCTATACGGGGCAGCACATCCAACATACCGGCGTCTTCGACAACATGGAGGCGCCTTGGCAGCGCGACATGTCGACCGACGTCGTGACGATTGGTGATCGGCTGCGCAAGCTTGGCTATCACGCCGCCTATCAGGGCAAGTGGCATCTCAGCGGCAATGTCGATACGGCGAAGGAAGCCGTCGACGCACCAATGCTCAAATACCGAGACATCATCCAAACCTACGGCTTCGATGATTTCCTGGGAATAGGTGACCTAATTGACGGCCCGATTGGCGGATACACATACGACAGCTTTGCAATAACGTCGGCGGTGAAGTGGCTGCGCACCAAGGCGTCCGAGTTGAAGGCAAAGGGCCTGCCGTGGTTCATGGCGGTCAATCTGGTCAATCCGCATGACGTGATGTACGTCAATTCAGACGCTCCGGGCGAGACAGTCCAGGGCAAGTACGCGGCCTATCCGATTGATCGGCCGCCGCAGAACGACACTTATCTTGCGGAGTGGGATGTGCCGCTACCGGCAACGCGACGCCAGGCATTCGACGCCCCTGGCCGTCCGCGCGCCCATTACGAATATCAGGCGACACAAGACATTCTGCTCGGGCAGTGGCCGAACGAAGATCGACGCTGGAGGCTTTTGCAAAACTATTACTTCAATTGCATTCGGGACTGCGACAGCCATGTGGTTCGGTTGCTCGAAGAACTAAAGGCCAACGGTCTCGATGGCTCAACGATTGTGGTCTTCACCGCCGATCACGGCGAACTTGGCGGCGCTCACCAAATGCGCGGTAAGGGCGCAAACGCCTATCGGGAACAGCAACATTTGCCGCTGATGATCGTGCACCCCGCTTATCCTGGCGGCAAAAGCACCAAAGCGGTCTCCTCTCAGGTCGACCTCGCGCCGACACTGCTGGCACTGACCGGCAAGCCGTCCGACGCGGTCGCTAGCGCAGGCGCGGGTTTGCACGGACGCGACTTGTCGAAAGTCCTGAGCGCGCCCGAGCAGGCAGCCGCCGACGCCGTGCGTCCAGCGGCGCTGTACAATTACAACATGTTCTCCTATCTCGACACCAAATGGTTCGCTCCATTGATCAAGGTCGTTGTATCGGACGAGCCCATGGTGGTGAAGCTTGAGAAAATTGTGCGGATGCAACCGAACTTCAACAATCGCGGCGCCATCCGCAGCATTTTTGATGGCCGCTACAGGTTCAGCCGATATTTCTCGCCAGTACACTTCAACCGGCCGACTGCCTACGAGGCGTTGGCGGCCAACAACGATCTCGAAGTCTATGACCTGCAAGACGATCCGGACGAGATGCGCAACTTGGCGCAGGACGGCGCCGCCAAACGCGACCTGATCATGGCGCTGAACGATAAGCTAAACGCGCGCATCGACCAGGAAGTCGGTGATGACGATGGCAGGTTCTTGGCACTGGTTGACGGTCACTGGTACCCAGCGCGGCTAGTCGAAATGTCGATTGGCAGATTGTAGCCGCACGCTCCGCGCTATATTGCTGCAGCGCACTTTGGTCGAAAGTGGCACATCGCGTCATTTCGTGGCAACGCACCATTTCGATCGCTTTCGGTGCGAAGCGGACATTGAGTCAGATCGCTAGTGCACAAGTGCGGTTAAGCGGCGCGGTCTATTTGTTCGGTCCGCGGGGTGTCTCAGCTCGGTCATTAGGACCGGATTAACCTTTACAGTTCGTAATTCCTCGTATCGGTGAATGATTCGAGGACTCAAAATGATGGCCTTGAAATCGGTTCTATTTGCCGCTGCGATTGGAATACTAAGTGCCACAGGCGCAGCTGCTGCCGACCTCGCACCGCCCCCGGCTCCTCCGATGTATATGCCACCCGCAAGTTTCACTTGGTCGGGTCTATATCTCGGCATTACTGCCGGTTATGCGAACGGCTTTCACAGTTATGACGATCTCGCTGGTGCGTTTTTGGGCTATCCCGGCCTCGCGAACGATCAAAGCAAGGGCTTCGCCGGAGGTGGAACAATTGGATTTAACTTGCAGGCAGGAAGCTTGGTCTACGGATTAGAAGGCGATTTAAGCTGGCTTAGCAACAAATCGACGTATGTTGATCCCAACAGCGCAATCAACAATTTCTATCCATCAGAGATCAATACTCTGCATGATCTCGGGACGGTGCGCGGTCGCCTTGGTCTCGCGGTTGATCGCACCCTTTTTTATTTTACGGCGGGTCTCGCTATCGGCGACGTTACAAATACTGTCCTCTACAATTCGTCTAAGTTTCCGACGTCTAACACGCCATCTTATAACGTTGATTCCACGCGCCTTGGCTGGGTTATAGGCTCCGGCCTGGAGTACGCCTTGACCCCGAATTGGACGGTCAAGGGCGAAGCACTCTACGCACAATTAAACACTGTTACGGCCAATTGGATATCGCCGGGCTCCCAGGCCTTTCCCGCTAATGCGGTTTATAACGTGCGGTTCAACACGTCCGTGGCCATCGTGCGTGCTGGCCTGAACTATAAGTTCGATTGGCCTGGATCACTCTAGGTAACCCGGTCCAAACACGTCGGCCATCAAACCGTCCTGCAAAATCTGCGGCACCATGACGCCGTAGCGCCGCACGTCGGCGAGGCGCCGGAAGATCGCGGCGCGCAGCCGGCGGACGGCAACCTGATAGGCCATGAAGCCCTTGCCGGATTCGCGGGCACGGCGGCGGGCGGTGCGGTCGTTGGCGTTGAAGAATTTCAGAAGGCCGGCGGCCTCCGCGTCATCGAGTACCGCGTCGACTTCGGCGACCGCGGCGCGGACCCGCTCTGTCAAACGATCGTGCGCCGTCACCGTGATTCCAAGATCGGTCGCGGCTTCGGCGATGCTGCTGGCATACGCATTGACGTGGCGGGCAATGGCGCGCGCCTGATCGGCGGTCGCCCAGGCGACTTCGACCGCCGTGTGCATCGCGTTTGGGTTTCGCGTCACATGGGCGCGGCCGTAGCGATCGATCAAGATCAGCGTGACGTCGGGATAGGCTCGCGAGTAATCGCGAAGCGTGCCGTCGTCCCGGGACACCCCGAGCCCGGCCATTCACCCCGCGAAGCGATCGAGATGCAACACGGCGCGTCGGCGGCTGTCGTGGCGCTGATCGCGTCGTTGCGACAGGGCGAACGCCTCACGCACAACCCGCGCGCCGTGTTCGACTTCAAGCCGGGTCAAATCAGCCTCGAAGTCGCGCTCGTGCCGTTGCCGGCGGGCGGTGATGTAGCTGGCCGGATCGTTGATGGTCGCACTCATACGTTGCCAACATATCGCGCCGGTATCGGCAGGCAAGGCCGGACGAGGGCCGGGTGAATCGCGGCTCAAAAATACCCCGGTCGCAATGCGAGCCGGGGCAAAAGTCTGGGAACGGAGCACACGATGTCCAAACCGTGCTATCCGCAACGTTTGAATAACATGGGTTCCACCGCCTAAGCGAGCGTCGCGTGTAAATCATTCACAGCCGGCGCAACAGGTCCGGCAGCTTGGCGATGTTGGCCGCGATCCGACGCGCTTTATGGCGTGACAGGCGGCCCCGTCACCGATCGGCGCTGCGGCTCTTCATCAAAGTACACGCAGGCGAGCGGCTGGCCGCTGGCGGGAGACATCTAAACGCGACCAGCCATGCTGAAACAGTAGGGTCCCACCGCGTCGAGTGCTAGGACGTCAAATCCGAGGACCAGTGACGCGATATTGCGCCCGGAAGCAAGCGGCGGATTGATTGGCACGCCGTCGGCGATTGGTTCAAATCCGCGACGCGTGGCCCAGCCGTATTGAACGGCGCCACCCACTGTCTCGTCGTGACCTTCATTGATCAAAGACCGTAATGCTCGTCGCGGAAGGTCACCTACGACAGCGGGATGCACGTTAGTTCGCATTTCTGCGACACGCGCTACCAAGCGCTCGGGCCGTGTGCCTATTGCCAGGAGCATGTCCTCTTCGGCAAGGTTGCATTCTGTAACATCGACTTGAAGTGACCTTTCGGAAATCCTGGGTCTGATCGCGAATGCCCTGAGCCGGCTGGTCGCGAGACAAAAGCCAAAGACGATTGCGTCGAACAAGCCTCCTGTCCCTGATAGCTGGCTAACTTCTCGCATATAACGCTCGGCGGTTTCGCCGATAACGCGTGCGATCTCCTGCATGCTCGGCGGGGGAGCGTCTGATGGACCGGCGAGGTTCTGGAAGAGAGTATTGGCGAGTGCGTGAGTGCACAGGGCGGGCAACGTGCCGCCCGCGTAAGCAAATCCGACGGACGCTCGATAGGCCTCAAGATCGAAGAATCCCGAAGGACCGGGCTTCTTGCACGATATGTTAATCGGCAGAAGCTTGGGGCCGTGCTCAGTCAGGACGTTCCCAGGGGAGCGAACAATGCGGGTGTCGGCGATCGCGCAGAGGCGGTCGCCGTCCAGCCATACGGCGGCCAGCGTCATTCGGGTCTCATTCCTTGGCTTGCGATCGTAGCGTCGGCGCCCGCAGTCACGTTCACGGTTTTTGCCACCCAAATTGCCCACCCGACGCCTTAGCATCAACTAGGACGAAGTAGTACGGCCAAGGTCGCTAGCCCCGAAATATCCGACAAAAAGCGTATTGATCGGGGCGGGGAGGGACGGGCAGAGATGGCCTAATTAGAATTTCAAGACCTGTGCCTTAAACCACTCGGCCACCCTTCCATGTCATTGATTAGTAAAGATATTCCAAGCTATTAAAATCTCCAAAATTCCTTTTGCTACCCATTTGCTAGGGAAATTTTCATTCCGCCGCGCCGCGCCCTTTTTGCGCAACGCGAAAGGCACCGTCGAGAGGGGCCGCGGCATCGCACTGCATCGTGTCCGTCACATGCGGGTAGTCGTCACCGTCAAGTGATCCAGAACTCTCTCGTGGACCGTTGCTTGCAACGGGCGCAGGCCCCGAAGCCCTGAAGTGTCCGCAATGCGATGTCAAACTTCCATTGCGGAGGTGCAACTACTTACAGCTATTATTTTAACCGCCGTCATTGGGAGTGCTGAAAAGCGGTCACGCTTCGAGTTGTCAGAGACCCAGCTTCAAGTCCGACTTTGACATTCATTGAGCGACGCTTGAGTGATTTGATCAGGCCTTGTGTGCCCGCAAGCGTAGATGTGGGTGAATTCCGCGCCGAGCAGGACGATTTGCGCCGAGTAGTAAACCCAGATCAATAGGACGATGAGCGAAGCCGCAGCGCCGTAAGTCGAGTCGAGAGCTTGCCTGCCGACGTAAATTCCGATGATGAGCTTGCCGACTTCAAACAGCCCCGCTGTCATGGCAGCGCCGACCCAGACATCGCGCCAGCGTACCTGCGTGTCCGGAAGCCATTTGAACATCATGGCGAACGATAAGGTGATCACGCCGAAAGACACAAGCGACCCAGCGGCCTGCAAGGAGGCGTCGGGCAGGCGCCCGCTTAGATATCTGCCGGTCGCGGAGAGGGCGGTTGTAAATAGGAGCGAGATCAGCAGAAGAAATCCAAGCGAAACGATCGCCGCCAGCGACACGAGGTAGGAGCGGATAAATTGCCAAATTCCGCTGACCTTCTTTGCATCCACCTCCCACACGGTGTTGAAAGCATCCTTCAGTCCGATCACCACGCCCGTCGCAGTGAACAGTAAAATCACTGTGCCGACGAGCGTAGCGATGATCCCCTGCTCAGGCTTGCTTGCTCCCGCCAACATCGCATCGATTGTTTTAGCCGCGACTTCGCCAAGCAGCCCCCGTAGTTGCAACTCTACCTCGCCACGGGCAGCGGCCTCTCCAAACACTGAGCCTGCGATGGCAACAGCGATGACCATCAGGGGGCCGAGGGAAAGGATAGAGTAATACGCCAATGCGGCCCCAAGCCGAGGGTCCTTGTGGGCCACCCAACTCGTCGCGGTGTCTTTGCCGAGCACCAACAATTTGGTCATGAAAGGCCTGCAGCGCTAAAAGTCCAGGCGATCGATACCGCACGTCCAAAGTGTATATCAAAGTGGCCGGTGCATTCGACCGAACAGCCATCCTAGACCGAGAGCGATGACCACTGCAGTGTAGGGTTGATTTTCGATGTTTGTGCGGAGCGCCTTTTCGAACGATGAGGCAGTGTCTTGAGCTTTCTTGGTGGTGACATCGGCCAGATCTGAAACCTGGTCTCGGGCCTTGCCATATAGATCTTGGGCGGCTCCGCTGACCTCGTTTATGATCCCCTCAGATTCGGTCTTAGCGTTGCCGGTAACGCGGCCAAAACTCTCTTGAGCTTGGCCGCCCACGCTTTTCGCGGCGCCGGCGATACGATTTTCGTCCATTGGTTATTCCTGTATTTTTGCGATGATGCTCATCAACGCGCCATTTCGTCTTTCGTTCAGAACTGCCTGGTGGATGACGATCGGCTGCCGAACGTGGGCGACCACCGAGCAGTTCGGCGTCAGCTATCCCGGTATCTGGCAATCAGGAAGCTAAGCAAAGCAACGTCGCGCGGGGTATGGCATCGTCGGTGGGAACGCCGTGCCGCCTATCGTCGAGGAGTCGATCGGCGTCCAGGGTTTTCGGCGGGCTCGCTGAGAGCAAGACGCTGGCGAAGGACGTCAGCAACTTTTACGGTCTCGACGCGACGCGACTGGGGCCACTCGCGCGCCGGCCGTGGCAAATGTCCATCCAGCTCGTCAGCCAACCTCAGCCAGACTTCGGAAAGTTGACGCCAGCCTTGGTTCGCCTCCGGATCATCCGGCGTCAGTTGCGCAACGCGCAGACATTCGCTGGCACGCTCGCGGCATTCTTCCGCACTAAACACGACCTGTCCCCACGCAACAGCGACTAATTTTGGCAAATTAATGGAAAAATTGGCGCACAACAATGGTGTTCGTGGGCGCCCCCAGCGTGGAGCGATGGCGCACGTCGCCAGCGGACCGGCCCGTGAAGAGGGGTGCGGTATTATCCGTTACGTCGGATCGGTGCGAGAGCGGCCGGAGCGCCTTGGGGAGCTATCTGCTTTTCCGAACGTCTTGCGATCTTCGATCAGCCTTAAAAAGCAGCGCGCGGCCGCCGCATACGACTTGTTGGCTGCAAGCTTTTGCCGGATCAGCGTGTAGCGTATGCCACCCATATAGCTCATGAGTTTGTCGAAGACATCGTCCGGCAGATCGTCGTGAAATTGGTCCGTTGTGTCGCACAGCTCGGTGATCGAACGGAGCATCATTCCAACGCGCACGTTCGGCTCGGGGTCCGATGGTGTCCAATCGGAATAGAGCCACACAGCATTATGGAACGCTTCGCGTAGGTCTTTGGGGATTGGCTCAGTTGAAGGCTTGGCCATGGACGCTTTTGCGGAAGTCAAATTCGAAGCTTGACGTGGCGGCACACGGCCGGGCGACCGGGCGACGGTCGGACGGCAACGTCCGTTTTGAGCCGGACGCTGCATCGCAAACAGCACGGGGCCAGTACGTTTTGTCGCAACAGGAAGCCCACGGCGCGCACTAACATTTTCGGCCGCCATAGCGTAGTTTGTGCCAAGCAATCAAGAACACCCGCGTGGTCTCGGACCATCAAGAGGAGGATGACGATGCTCAGGGGACGCGCCGTTCCACTTTCGCTTGCGCTGATCGGCTTGCTGGCGGCCGCCGTCCTGCCGGCGCGCGCTGACGATTTCTACAAGGGCAAAGTATTCACGATCGTCGTCGGCTTCTCGCCGGCGGGCGGTTATGACACCTACGCGCGGATCTTGTCCCGCTACATCGCAAGCCATATCCCGGGCAACCCGACCATCATCGTGCAGAACATGCCGGGCGCTGGCAGCCTGACTGCGGTGCGTTACCTCGATCTGACGGCGCCCAAGGACGGCACCGTGATGACGATCTTCAACCCGGGCCTCGTTACGCAATCCATCGTCCAGCCCGAGAAGGTCAAACTCGATTTCCGAAAATATGCCTGGATCGGCGTCGTCACGCCGGATTTTCGCGTCTGCTACGGCTATGGACCGAAGGGGGTCAAGAGCTGGGACGACATGATGCATCGCAAGGAGTTCATTCTTGGTTCGACCGGGAAGGGATCGGGCAACTACATCAACGGTGCGACGCTGCGGGAAGTATTCCACGCGCCGGTGAAGCAGGTCCTGGGTTTTCCCGGCAGCGCCGAGCAGCGGCTTGCGATCGAGCAGGGCGAACTCGATGGCGATTGCGGGTCCTACAGCAGCATTCCACCGCAATGGATCAAGGATGGGCTGGCGCATTCCTTCGTGCGTTTCAGCAAGCAGCGACCGGCTGAAATTCCGGAAAGCGCCGTCTATATCGGTACATTCGCGACCAGCGACGACCAGCAACACCTGCTGAAATTGTTGAATGGCGGGGACGAAGTCGGCCGGCCGTTCATCATGTCGCATGACGTGCCGCCGGACCGGGTCGCAACAATCCGCAAGGCGTTCGACGACACCATGAAGGATCCGGCCTTCCTCGCCGAGATGGCGAAACAGCAGTTGCCGGTTTATCCGGTGCCCGGCGAGAAGGCCGAGGGGATCGTCAAAGAGCTCATGGATGTGCCGCCGCAAATCGTGGCCGAGGCGAAGCCGCTTTACGATTAGCTGCGCCGAGTTCGGCGGCCGAGTTCGGCGTCCGTCGAATTTGCGCGATCAGGGACTGCCGCGACCGGCCTCGCCGGGCGCGGTTGCGCAAGGCCTTATTCACTATCCGCAACGCATCGCCCATTTCCGCCACAATCTGACCACGCTAGAATCAGATACCCGTTGGGTTGGGATCGGGGATGATGCGGGGTCGAGCGAGCTCGGCAGGAAGACGGTTTGCGCTCGCGGGAGCCGGCGCGCTGTTGTGCCTTTCGCTCGCAAATTGCTCCAATTCCCCTCATATCGATCCACGCTATGGTGTCGCTCCAAGCCCGCGCGTCGTCGACTTCGGCGAGGAGGTCCCCAAGGGCGGCGGAGTTTATCGCGTCGGCGCGCCCTACGTGGTCGCTGGGCGCGTCTATGTCCCCGAAGAAAATCCGCACTACCGGGCCGAAGGTCTTGCCTCATGGTATGGCGAGGACTTTCACGGCCGGAGCACCGCCAACGGCGAGGTCTTCGACATCGACGGCATCACGGCGGCGCATCCGACCTTGCCGTTGCCGAGCTACGCGCGGGTGACAAATCTCAGCAACGGCCGCTCGCTTATTGTTCGGGTCAACGACCGCGGGCCCTACCACGGCAACCGTATCATCGACGTCTCCAAACGGGCGGCGCACCTTCTCGGCTTCCACCGGAGCGGTACCGCCATGGTTCGTGTCGAGTATGTCGGCCGTGCCCCCATGGAAGGGTCGGACGATCGGGTGCTTGCGGCGACCTTGCGAGAGAACGAACCCGCGCCGGATCCGGGCAGCTACAGGCTCGCCGCGACGCCGATCGTTCCGCGCGCAATGGCGCCGTGGTCGCCGCGAAATAGCCGCTTCACCACAACCGCAAGCATTGACGGTTCGGCACGAGGGTCCTCCACTACGGGCGCGATGTCATTTGCCGGTTCGCCCTCGGGTCGCGACGGCACGGACCAGTTTCTCAACGGTCGCGGTCTCTACTGATCCACTCCCAGGCGGGCCGCCCTAGGCCGTGTCATTTCAGCGCGACCCGGTCCAGGTCTTAAGCGTGCCCTCTTGCGCGCGAAATGATCCGATGAGTATGGGGAAGGCGCGAGCAAGGGAGGCCAACGTGCACAGGGGCCGTATGGGCTGCTGCCGACGTCGTACAGCATTGCGAGCGGGCGTTGTCGGCCTGTGGCTTTCGGCGCTTGTGGCCGGGACCCCGTCTCACGCCGCGCCCACCACGCTGACGAAAAGCGGCGACTCATTTCAGACCAGCGTGCCTAACGCCATTCTGCTCGATCCCGAAAGCGACAGCGTACTGTTCGAGAAGGGCGGCGATGACCTAGTCGCGCCCGCGAGCCTCACCAAGCTGATGACGCTCGAGTACGTGTTCAACGAGATCAAGCAAGGCCACATCAAGCTCGACGACGAGTATATTATTAGTGAGAACGCCTGGCGAAAGGGCGGCGCACCTTCCCACGGCTCCACCATGTACGCGGCAATCCACAGCCGCGTCAGCGTGGACAATCTGATCCACGGTATCATTGTTGATTTAGCCAACGATGCCTGCATCGCCATTGCCGAGGCGCTGGCGGGAAATGAGACGGCCTTCGCAAACTTGCTGACAAAGCGCGCACGCGAAATCGGACTCGAAAAATCGACGTTCACCAATGCGACCGGCTATTCCGATCCCGGGCTCCGTGTCACCGTCCGTGAGATGGCGGAATTGGCCCGCCATATCATGCAGAACTATCCCGACTTCTATCCGTATTTCGCCGAGCGCGAATTCACCTGGAACAAAATCCGCCAGACCAACCGCAATCCGCTGCTTGGCATGGGCATCAGCGCCGATGGCCTCAAGACCGGCGAGACCTCGGAAGCCGGATTCAATCTGGTCGGATCGGCCGTGCAGGACGGGTTGCGCCTGATCGTCGTGGTGACGGGCGCAAAGTCAGACAAGGAGCGCGCCGAAGAGGCGCGCAAGATGCTCGAATGGGGTTTCCACGGATTTGAGTCTCGGGTCCTGTTTGCTGAGGGGCAGACGATTGGCGAGGCCAAAGTTTTTGGCGGCGCTTCGAGCTATGTGCCCCTGGTCGCACCCGGCATCCTCCAGGTCATGATGCCGCGCAATAGCAGCGAGCGGCTGGTGGCGCGTATCATTTACACTGGCCCGGTGCAGGCCCCCATCGCCAAGGGTCAGCCGATCGGGAAACTCAAAGTGTGGCGTGGCGACAACTTGGCGCTCGAAGTGCCTTTGCAGGCGGCCGAAGATGTTGGTACCGGCAGCATGTCGCAACGGGCGATGGACGGGGTGACCGAGCTGATGATCGGCTTCTTCAGAGCCGGTGTGGATCGGCTATAATGCCCTTGAGCGGGTCGTGGCCGGCCACGGTGCGCGTCACGCCCCGGCTCTCTATATTGGAGTGGTTGGCGTCGCTTTTGCTTCGCATTGCGTATCCGGAAGTCAGCATAAGTCATTGAGCGGAATGGATTGCCACGTGGCCACGACCCTATCCGGACGGACCTTCCGCCGGTCTCGCCCAGGTTTCCGCGATGCGCGGTAGGTTCATTACCTTCGAGGGCGGTGAGGGCACCGGGAAGTCGACCCAGGCGTCGATGCTGGCGGCTAGGCTGGAGTCCCTCGGCCTTCATGTCGTGCTGACCCGCGAGCCCGGCGGCTCGCCGGGTGCGGAAATCATCCGGCACGTGTTGCTATCCGGCGCGGCCAAGCCATTCGGGCCGGAAGCCGAGGCCATGCTCTTTGCTGCCGCGCGCGACGATCACATCCAGTGCACGATCGAGCCGGCGATCGAAGCCGGCAAATGGGTGATTTGCGATCGCTTCGCCGATTCGACGCGCGTCTATCAGGGAGTGCTCGGAGACGTCGATGAACGCTTCATCCGGGCGCTCGAACGCATCTCCATCGGCGACCTGAATCCTGACCTGACGTTCGTTCTCGATGTCCCGGTCGCGATCGCCTTGGAGCGGGCTGCGCAGCGCCGTGGCAATGCAAATCCCGATCGCTTCGAAGCGGAGAAAGTCGATTTTCACGAAAAGCTGCGCGCGGCGTATCTCGCACTTGCTGCCGCCGCTCCGCAACGCTGCGTCATCATCGATGCCAGCATGTCGAAGGACGCCGTGGCCAAGCGCGTGTGGGACACCGTGAATGGGAGGCTCGACCCGGCGACGGCCCCGTTCGTCTTCACCAACATGGCGTCATGAGCCCGAAGGCTGACGAAACCGTCGAACCGCCGCATCCGCGCGCGACGAACGTTCTATTCGGTCACGCCGACGCCGAAGCCGCGCTTCTTGCCGCCTATCGCAGCGGCCGCGTACCGCACGCCTTCTTGTTGGTGGGCGGCAAGGGGATCGGCAAAGCGACACTCGCTTATCGTCTGGCGCGGTTCGTTCTGGCGCATCCCGATCCGGCGGCGCCCGCGGTCGTCGCGGCGAGTTCGCTTGCTGTTGACGCACAGAACGCGGTGGCGTGCCGGATCGCCGCTCAAGCGCAGGGTGATCTCCTCGTGCTGGAGCGCACCCTCAACGACAAGGGCGTCTTGCGGCAGCAGATCGCCGTCGACGACGTGCGCCGCACCGTATCGTTTTTCGGGTCGACCGCCGGGGAGGGTGGCTGGCGGATCGCGATCGTCGACGCCGTCGATGAACTTAACCGGTCGAGCGCTAATGCTTTGCTCAAGGTCTTGGAGGAGCCGCCGCAGCGCGCGTTGCTCGTCCTCGTCAGTCATTCGGCCGCGCGCGTCCCGGCGACACTGCGGTCACGTTGCCGAATGGTCGCGCTGCGGCCTTTGGCCGAAGCCGACGTGGCGTCTGCGGTTGCGGTGGCGCTGGGCCGGCCGGCCGACGATCCTCAGGTCGTTGCCGCAGCGGCTGCTGCCGACGGCAGCGTTGCGCGTGCGATCGTCCTGCTCGATGACGGCGCGCTCGCGCTGCGCCAGCAGGCCATCGAGCTGCTCGATCGGCTGCCGGCGCTCAATCCCCGCGCCCTGCATGCATTAGGTGATGCGCTTGCCGGAACCGACCCGCAGCCGCTTGCCGCCTTCATCGACACCGTGAACGCTTGGCTGTCGCAGCGTGTCGCCCGCGATCTCAGTGAAATCGGCCGGCTTGATCGCCTCGCCGATGCCTGGGAGCATGTCAACCAGGCTGCACGCGACGCCGAAACCTTCAATTTAGAGCGAAAGCCGCTCGTTTTCAGCGTTTTCGGCTTGCTTGCCGAGGCCACGCGCGGTTGATACCTACGCCCATGGCCCAGAGCGAAACTGCCGGCAAACCCTATTACGTCACGACTGCGATCGCTTATCCGAACGGCGCGCCGCATATCGGCCACGCCTACGAAGCCATCGCCACCGACGCGATCGCCCGCTTCATGCGGCTCGACGGCCGTGACGTGTACTTCCTCACCGGCACTGATGAGCACGGCATCAAGATGCTGCAGACGGCGGCCAAGGAGAACTTGACGCCGCGCCAGCTCGTCGAGCGCAACGTGCCGCGCTTTCAGGCCATGGTGAAACGGTTCAATTGCTCGAACGACGATTTCATCCGAACGACGGAAGCGCGCCATTTCCGGTCGTCGGAGGCGATCTGGCAGAGCATGCAGGCGGCCGGCGATATCTATCTCGACAAATATTCCGGATGGTACTCGGTGCGCGACGAGGCCTATTATGACGAGAGCGAAACCCGCCTCGACGACAAGGGCCAGCGTCTCGGCCCGCAAGGCACGCCGGTCGAATGGGTCGAGGAGGAGAGCTATTTCTTTCGTCTCTCCGCCTTTGCCGACAGACTCCTCGACCTTTACAAGCGCGTTCCGGACTTCGTGCTGCCTAAGGAGCGCATGAACGAGGTCGCGAGCTTTGTGCGTGGCGGCCTGCAAGACCTCTCGCTTTCGCGAACGACGTTCGATTGGGGCATCAAGGTGCCCGGCAATTCGAAGCACATCATGTATGTGTGGGTCGACGCGCTCACAAACTACATTACTGCGGTCGGCTATCCAGATGTAAAATCAGAGAAATTCAAGAAATACTGGCCGGCCGATCTGCACGTCATCGGTAAGGATATTGTGCGCTTCCACGCGGTTTATTGGCCGGCATTCTTGATGTCGGCAGGGATCGACGTGCCGCGTCGCATCTTCTCCCACGGGTTCCTCTTCAACCGCGGGGAAAAAATGTCGAAATCAGTCGGCAACGTGATCGATCCGTTCGCGTTGGCCGATGCTTACGGCGTCGATCCGCTGCGCTTTTTTCTTTTGCGCGAGGTGCCGTTCGGACAAGACGGCAACTACAGCCACGAGGCGATCGTCACCCGCATCAATGCCGATCTCGCCAACGATCTCGGCAACCTGGCGCAACGTTCGCTGACCATGGTCACGCGCCAGTTCGACGGTGTGCTGCCGAAGCCCGGGGCATTCAGCGCGAACGACCAGGCAATCCTGAACGCTGCGGACGCCATGATCGCCAAGGCGCGCGACGTCATGGCGACACAGCAATTGCATCAGGTGCTCAATGCGGTCTGGGCGGTGGTCGCCGACGCCAACCGATATTTCGCCGGTGAAGCTCCGTGGGCGCTGGCGAAGACCGATCCGGCACGGCAGGGCACGGTGCTCTACGTGACTGCCGAGGTGTTGCGCCAGGTCGCGATTCTTGCGCAGCCGTTCATGCCGGAGTCGGCCGGCAAACTGCTCGACATATTGGCGGTGCCGAATGCCGAGCGGAATTTCTCGTTCCTCGGCGGAGCCCATCGTATTGCCCCGGGCGCGAAGCTTCCGGCGCCGGCGCCGGTGTTCCCGCGTTACGTTGAAGCCGAGGCGCGCGTGGCGCAATGACGATGCTGATCGACAGCCATTGCCATCTCGACTTTCCCGACTTTGCCACCGAGCTCGATGGCGTGGTGGCGCGCGCGCGGGCGGCAGGCATCGCGCGCATGGTCACGATCTCGACGCGGGTTGCGCGCCAGGCCGACTTGCTCGCCATCACGGAGCGTTTTCCTGACGTGTTCTGCTCGGTCGGCACGCATCCGCACTACGCCCATGAGGAACTCGACGTCAGCGCGGCCGACCTCGTCGCGCGCACGCGCCAGCCCAAAGTCGTTGCGCTTGGCGAGGCCGGTCTCGACTACCACTACGACAACTCGCCGCGCGAGGCGCAGGAGCGCGGCTTCCGCACCCACATCGCGGCCGCCCGTGAGACCGGGTTGCCGCTGGTAATCCACGCACGCGAAGCCGACGACGACGTGGCGAGGATTCTCGAGGAAGAAACCGGGAAGGGCGCCTTCCCGGCCGTGCTGCATTGCTTCACCGGCGGTCCCGATCTTGCGCGCCGCGCCATCGCGCTCGGTCTTTTCATATCGTTCACGGGCATCCTGACCTTCAAGAATTCGGTCGCGTTGCGGACGATCGCGGCGGAACTTCCGGCTGATCGCATCCTGGTCGAGACAGACGCGCCTTATCTGGCGCCTGGCCGTTTTCGCGGCAAACGCAACGAACCGGCCTATGTGGTCGAAACCGCGAAAGTGCTGGCAGAAACGCGCGGCGTGTCGTTCGACACTATGGCGCAACAGACCACCGACAATTTCTTCCGCCTGTTCGCCAAGGTGCCGCGCCCGCAAGCGGCCGCCGCATGATCTTGAAGTCCAGATGACGCTGAAGTTCACCATTCTGGGCTGCGGATCGTCCGGCGGCGTGCCGCGGCCGGCCTTGGGCTGGGGCGATTGCGATCCAACAAACCCGAAAAATCGTCGCCGACGCACATCGCTGCTTGTCGAGCGGCACGCCAATGGCGGCGTCACACGCGTGCTCGTGGATACGTCGCCTGATCTGCGTGAACAGCTCATCGACGCCGAAGTCGATCGGCTCGATGGCGTGCTCTATACCCATGAGCACGCCGATCACACCCACGGCATCGACGATCTGCGTTCGGTCTGCATCAAGCAGCGACAACGGGTCGATGTCTATATCGACGAACACACGTCGAAAATCATGCACGGCCGGTTCGGCTACTGCTTCACGACGCCCCCTGGCAGCGAGTATCCGCCGATTGTGACCGAGCACCGCATGACGGCCGGTCATCCCGTTGTGGTTCAGGGGCAGGGCGGCATCATCTCCGCGCTCCCGCTCCTGCAGGACCATGGCGACATTGCTTCGTTCGGCTTTCGCTTCGGCAACATCGCCTACTCGTGCGACCTCAGCGGCATGCCGGACGAAACCGCTGCGGCTTTGGCCGGCCTCGATATCTGGATCGTTGACGCGCTGCGCTACCGGCCGCACCCGAGCCATTTCGCCGTGGCGGATGCGCTGGCCTGGATTGAACGGCTCAAGCCGCGTCGCGCCATTCTGACCAATCTGCATGCCGATCTCGACTACGCCGTCCTGCGCGGCAAGCTGCCGCCGCATGTCGAGCCGGCCTTCGACGGGATCGCATTTGAAGCGCCCGATTAGCCCCACAAATATTGGGATTTCGGCGGATATTCCATAATATGTCTTATGCGAATCGGGTTCTAAGGCGTCCGGCGTTACGTTCGCACAAAGCCCTGCTCGGTCTCACCAAAGTCCCGGGACGATCCGCCATCGCACGCGGCTCGCGTAGTCGCGATAGCCGGCAAGCTCGCTCTGCAGCACCCGGTCCTCGGACACGGCGCGATAGAGCAAGAACGGCAGGCTGAAGATCACGAGCAGCGCTGCTGCGAGCCACGACCCAAGGCCGATGCCGCTCGCGACGATGATGAGGATTCCGGCGAGATAGCCTGGGTGCCGGATGTAAGCGTACGGCCCCGTCGTGATCACGTGTTGCCCGCGGTCGGATTGAATACGCACCACCGACGAGAAGAACCGATTGACCCGCATGGCCCAGAGCGCGAGTGCGTAGCCGCCCGCGACAACGATGAGGCCGGCAACGCGCAGCCAGAGTGGCACGCTGTCGCTCCAATGGAAGCGCCCGCGGTCGAGCCCGGCAATGACCCAATGCAGGATCATGACGAGTGTGAAAAGCCGCAAAGCGATCGGCGGCCGTCTGCCGCCCGGGCGCATGCGCTCGCGCAAGAGGTCCGGGTCGAGCAGCGTGAACGACGCCACCATGACCGCGGCGAAGATCGCCACATAAACCCAAAAGCCAAGGATCTCGACGGTGCCAGCGGAACCGAACAGCGCGACGGCAGCGAGAGCCACGAAAAGGCCAGCCTGGAGGTAGGCCGAAATGGGCATTACCGACTCCGAGCGTTGAAGCGTACGGCAGCGTCGAACGGCAGATCACGTGCGGTCGTGGTTGGAACCAAGATTGTCGCCGGCGCGTTCATTGGCAAGCCTGCCTTGGCCCTGCGGCAGAAACGGGTCGGGTGGTCGCACGAGTTTCTCCATTCCGTCACATTTTGCGAGGTGATGCCGTGAACAAAGTCCGAGCACTCGATACCCGCCACAAGGTTGCGCCTTCCCTTGACACGCCGACCGATCTTTCCGCAGACGCAGTCGAAGAGCTTTCGGCCAAGCTCAACGCCATCTTGGCCGATGCATTTGCACTGTATCTGAAGACCAAGAACTTCCATTGGCACGTCAGCGGCCCGCATTTTCGGGACTATCACCTCCTGCTCGATGAGCAGTCGGAACAGATTTTCGCCACGACCGACGAGATCGCCGAGCGCGTACGCAAGATCGGCGGCACGACGCTGCGCTCGATCGGACAGATCGCAAAGCTACAGAGCATCAAGGACAACGACGCGGATTTTGTGCCAGCGCACGAGATGCTGCGCGAGCTGATGGGCGACAACAAATCGGTTGCTGCCGCCATGCGCGCGGCCCACGACCTCGCCGAGGAACACGAGGACGTAGCGACCGCCAGTCTGCTTGAAAACTTCATCGACGAGACCGAGCGGCGCACGTGGTTCTTGTTCGAGGCAAGTCGTACCGCGCATAAGGGCCAGTAATAGCCTTTTGCGGCTCTGTCCCGGTCGCAGCCAGGTTCAGCGTCTGATAGGGTCTTGCGCCTTCGGTGCGAGACCCTATCAGGATTGTTGGAATGACCCCTTCCCGCGATATCGGCCGGCTTCTTGAAATCATGGCCGCGCTGCGGACGCCGAAGACCGGCTGTCCTTGGGATTTGGCGCAGAACTTTGCGACGATTGCGCCTTACACGCTTGAGGAAGCCTATGAGGTCGCCGACGCGATCGAGCGCGATAATCTTGCCGATCTTCGGGAGGAATTGGGCGATTTGCTGCTGCAGGTGGTCTTTCACGCCCGCATGGCGGAGGAGCAAGATGCTTTCGCATTCGGTGACGTCGTCGAGGCGATCACCGAGAAGCTGATCCGGCGGCATCCGCATGTCTTTGGCGATGAGCAATCGCACAGCGCCCAAGCCGTCGAGGGCCTTTGGGAGAGCATCAAGGCGCAGGAGAAAGCTGCACGCGGCGCATCCTCGGAAGAGGGCGCGCTTGCCGGCGTGCCGGTCGGGATGCCCGCCCTCACCCGCGCTCTGAAATTGCAAGCCAAGGCCAGCAAGGTCGGCTTCGACTGGAACGATCCTCGCGCGGTGCTGCGCAAAATCCGCGAAGAAACCGATGAGATCGAGGCTGCGCTCGACAACGGCGAGGACGATGCAGCGGCCGCGGAAGTCGGCGATCTTTTGTTCGCCGCAGTAAATCTTGCGCGCCACCTGCGCGCCGATCCGGAAGCCGTGTTGCGGCAGACCAATCAGAAATTTCAGCGGCGGTTTGCGGCGATCGAGCGAGCGCTTGCGGCGCGAGGCAAGACGCCCCAGGAGGCAACGCTTGCCGAAATGGATGCGCTATGGAACGAGGCCAAGGCGCAGGAGTGAATTCCACCAGTGGTGCTTGGCGGGGTTACTTCAGCCCAGCGGCCGCGAGGTATTGCAGATCAACGAAACGCTCCGGCGTGGGAAGCGGCGGCTTGATGGTGCCGCTCTGTCCCATAAATGCGATGACCTGCGCGAAACCGCCAAGATCGATCTCGGCGTGTCGCGGTAGGACGCCGCGATCGGGATCGAAGTAGAGCGCCAACGTCTCGCGTGCGATGTCTTCCGATGCGCCGGTGAGTTCGACGATTGCCTTAGCCACGTTATCGCGCTGAGCTGGATCGCGAATATAGCGGAACGCGTCGCCGAGTGCCCGAACGAAGCGGATCATCACCTCGGCGTGCTCGCGTGCAAAAGCGCGCCGTGCGGCAACGACTTCGAATTGGAATGCGGCGATCGCCTCGGTGGAGCCGCCCAGCCGATGAAAGCCCTGCTTGACCGCAATGAGATCGTCCGGCTGACCCAGCGGGACAGCATCGCACTCACCGCTCTTCAGACAGGCGGCGCGCAGCGGCGTGCCGACGAGTTCCTTGACACGGTAGTCGGCGTCGCCCAGCCCCTTGAGCGCCAGGAGTTTGCGGGTCGAAATCGAGATCGTGTCGATCGGCAGCGATAGTCCGATCAGCTTGCCTTTGAGAGCCTCGAAGCTTTCGATCTGCGGCTTCGCAATCAAGCTATAGATCGGATTGGCGACTTCGCCGGCAATCGCGACGGCATCGGAGCCGGCTAATACGGCCTGGATCAGATAGGGTGTTGCGGTCTGCGTCAGATCGACTTCGCCGCGATCGAGGGCGGCAACCATCTTGTCGGTGCCGCCCGGGATCGGCACCTGATCGACCACGATGTTTTCGCGAGCGAAAAACCCCTGTTTTTCCGCGATATAGTGATAGAGGGAAGTCACTGAATGCACGGTGGACGGGATTTGACCGAAGCGCAGCTTCGTCGGTTCCGCATAGGCTGAGCCAGCGAATGCAGCCAAAGCCGCCAGAGCGATCAGTGTTCGTGGCACCATGATCGGTCCTCCGCTTCGCTCCGCCTTTTGCGCATCGCCGGTTTGGATCGCGGGTCAAGCTCGAGCATGACGGTTTGCGTGAGGTTCGGCGAGCGCGCTTTCGAACTTCGCCCGCACCGCATTGGCCTTATCGGGATCGGCGCGCACCGTCATTGCGAGATGGCCGGCTTCGTCCATCGCCTTGCGGATCACTTCGGTGTGGCGATGCAGCCAGCTTACACCCGCACCATCGGCTGGATCGAGCTTAAGCTCGAGCAGCACGCGGCCGGCGCTGAGCCGGACCTCGATAGCGTTCTCGAGGGTGTCAATGCCCTCCCCGGTCACTGCCGAAACCAGCACCGGCCGTTCTTGCGCCGGGCGGCGTTCGGCGATGTTCGCGAGCCGCGCCCGTTCTTCAGCATCGACGCGGTCGATTTTGTTCCACACCTCGATCAGAACGCGCTTATGGGTGGGATTGTTTTTCGGGTCGATGCCGAGTTCGCGCAAAATCTTTTCGACGTCCTGCAATTGCGCCTCGGCATCCTCGTGCGAGACGTCGCGGACGTGCAGGATGACGTCGGCTTCCACGACTTCTTCCAGCGTAGCGCGGAAGGCCGCGATCAGCATGGTGGGAAGGTCGGAGATGAAACCGACCGTATCGGAGAGGATCACCCGCGCGCCATGGGGTAGATCCACCGCACGCAAGGTCGGATCGAGCGTTGCGAACAGCATATCGGCGGAGAGCACGCTCGCCCGCGTCATGCGGTTGAAGAGCGTCGATTTGCCGGCGTTGGTGTAGCCGACGAGCGCGACGATCGGATAAGGGACGCGGCGCCTGCTCTCACGGTGCAGTTCGCGGGTGCGCTTGACCTTGGCCAACTCGTTTTCGATCTTGGCGAGGCGCTCTTCGATGATGCGGCGGTCGGCTTCGAGCTGCGTTTCACCCGGGCCGCCGAGAAAGCCGAAGCCGCCGCGCTGGCGTTCGAGGTGCGTCCAGGTGCGCACCAGCCGGCCCTTCTGGTAAGTCAGATGCGCATGTTCCACTTGCAGCGCGCCTTCGCGCGTGCGGGCGCGGCGTCCGAATATTTCGAGAATGAGACTGGTGCGGTCGAGCACCTTGGCGTTCCAGGCCTTTTCCAGATTGCGCTGCTGCACCGGCGTGAGCGCGCAGTCCATCACCACGATGCCGGCCTCGAATGTCCGCACCAGGCCGGCAATCTCCTCGACCTTGCCCTTGCTGAGATAGGTCGCCGGATGCAGGGCGCGCAGCATGACAATGCCGGCTTGTCCGACGTCGAGATCGATGGCGCGCGCCAGTCCGACCGCCTCATCGAGCTTGGCCTCGGGCGTGCGCTCGGTCGATGCCGTGCGAGCAGTCGCGCGCCGCAGCACCGGCTCGATGACGAGCGCGCGTCCGGTCGATGAGCCGATAGGGTTCAGCCGGTCAGCGCGCGTGTCGCGAGGGCGCGGCTCCAATCAGACTTTGTCCACGGCTGGAGGTTCTTCGGCGCCTTCAAACAACTGGACGGGATGACCCGGCATGATGGTCGAAATCGCGTGCTTGTAGACGAGCTGCGAATGCCCGTCGCGGCGCAACAGCACGCAGAAATTATCGAACCAGGTCACGACGCCCTGCAGCTTGACACCGTTCACCAGGAAGATGGTGAGCGGGATTTTGGCTTTGCGGACGTGATTGAGGAAGGTGTCTTGTAGATTTTGTGCGCGGTCGGCTGCCATGGCCGTTGTTTCCGTTCTTTTTCGCGCGGGCCCCTGCCCCGCGGGTCTTTTCTTAGCGTCTTAAGTAAGGCGGGTTTGCTGAAATGAAACCCACCACAATTCAATAACTCCACTACGACTCGATAGGCTTAACGAAGCTCAACCCACTCTACGGCTTTCTCGATTCGCCGGCCACCCCAGCCGTCCGAACACGAGGCGCAGCCATTAGAGGGCGCGGCCGCGGTCGATGCAAGCCCAAGTTGGGGGCATGACGCTGCGGGAGCGCCGGGCGGCGGCGGTCGTGGCACGTCCGTGATCACAGGTGCCAAGTCAGCCGGTTTCGGCGTACCGGTGGAACTCCCGTCGCAGTGCCTTGGCGACCGGGCCCGGCATGCCGTCGCCGATGACCCGGCCATCGATGTTCACCACGGGCAGCACGATCTGGCTCGCGGATGTGACGAAGGCTTCGCGCGCCGCGTAGGCCTCCTTCAGCGTGAACGGGCGCTCCTCGACGGTTAACCCTTGTGCCTTGATCGCTTCGAACACCACCGTGCGGGTGATGCCGCGCAGGATGGCGTGATCAGCATGCCGCGTGACCAACACGCCGGCCGGTGTGACGATCCAGGCGTTGGCCGAAGCGCCCTCGGTGACGGTGCCGTCCTTGTCGACGAACCAGGCCTCGCGCGCCCCCTGCTCGATCGCAGCCTGCCGCGCCAGCACGTTGGGCAGAAGGCCAATCGTTTTGATATCGACCCGCGCCCACCGATTTTCCGGCACGCTGATGACCGCGATACCCTTTTCGGCGAGTGCTTCATTGCGGGCACGGTTGAGCGTACGCGCGGTGACGACGAGGCTCGGCGCGGTATCCGGCGCCGGAAAGGCATGGTCGCGTTTTGCGACGCCGCGGGTGATTTGCAAATACACGGTGCCGTAATTGATGCGGTTCTTGGCGACCACTTCACGCAGCACGACGCCGAGAGCCGCAAGCGACATCGGCAAACGAATGCGCAATTCGCCGAGCGAGCGTTTGAGCCGCTCAAGGTGGCGCCGCTCGTCGATCAGCCGCCCTCCCCGCACCTCGCAGACTTCATAGACGCCGTCGGCAAACTGATAGCCGCGATCCTCGACGTGGACCATGGCGTCACGCATCGGCACGTAGCGGCCGTTGACATAGGCGATGCGGGACATCGGATTTAGTCGATCCCCAGCGCCTTGAGCTTGCGGTGCAACGCTGAGCGCTCCATGCCGACGAACTCAGCCGTGCGCGAGATGTTGCCGCCGAAGCGGTTGATCTGCGCCAAGAGGTATTCGCGCTCGAACACTTCGCGCGCTTCGCGCAGTGCGAGGCTCATGAGATGCTCGCCGCCGTTGCCGTTCGGCATCGAAGGGATCATCGAGCCGACGTCCTGCGGCAGCATGGCCGCAGTGATTTCAGCCTCGGCGTCGCCGCCGGCAAGAATCATCAGCCGCTCGACGTTGTTGCGCAATTGCCGCACGTTGCCCGGCCAATCGTGCGACTGCAGAACCGCAAGCGCGTCGGCGCCGACTTTGCGTTTGGGCAGGCCGGTGGTCTGCGAAATCTGCGTCATGAAATATTCGACGAGTTCCGGAATGTCTTCGCGACGTTCGGCGAGCGCCGGCACGCGGATCGGAACGACAGACAAGCGGTGATAGAGGTCCTCGCGAAACTTTCCGGCGGCGATGTCGGATTCGATGTTGCGGCTTGTCGACGACACGATACGCACGTCGACCGATACCTTGTTGCTGCCGCCGACGCGCTGGAAGGTCTGCTCGACCAAGACGCGCATGATCTTGTTCTGCGTCTCGCGCGGCATATCGGCGATTTCGTCGATGAACAGCGTGCCGCCGTGGGCCTCTTCGAGCGCGCCGATCTTGCGGCTTTGCGTGCCGTTTCCTCCTTCGACGCCGAACAACTCGACTTCCATGTGCTCAGGCGTGATGGCGGCGGCGTTGATGACGACGAACGGCGCACTGGCGCGCGCCGAATGCGAGTGGATGGTGCGCGCGGCGAGTTCCTTGCCGCTGCCGGGAGGGCCGACGACGAGCACGCGGCTGTTGGTCGGAGCCACTTTGTCGACCGTTTGCCGCAACTGATTGGCAGCGGGCGAGCGGCCGACGAGGACTGTAACGATCGGGGTGAGCTGCTTGAGGTCCCGCACCTCTCGCCTCAACCGCGAGTTCTCCAGCGCACGGTCGGCGACCAACAGCAGCCGGTCGGCCTTGAACGGCTTCTCGATGAAGTCGTAGGCGCCGCGCTTAATCGCCGAAACGGCGGTCTCGATATTGCCGTGTCCCGAAATCATGACGATCGGCAGTTCGGGATGCTCCTGCTTGAGGGCGTCGAGGAGCTGAAGGCCGTCCAGCCGGCTGCCTTGCAACCAGATATCGAGAAAAACGAGATTGGGTCTGCGCGCCACGACCTGGGCCAGCGCATCGTCACTGTCCCGAGCCGTGCGCGTTCCATGGCCCTCGTCCTGCAGGATCCCCGCGACCAGTTCGCGGATATCCGCTTCATCGTCGACAATGAGGATATCGGACGCCATGGTCAGGCCACCGCTTCACGGGGTTCGACAGGCTTGTCGGCGGCGGCAAGCGTTTCGGCAGTGAAGCGCAGTTGCATCCAGGCGCCGCGCGCACCCGGGATTTTCTCCGACGCGTCGCGCAGCTCGATGCGTCCGCCATGCTCCTCGAGAATGCGACCGACGATGGCCAGGCCAAGCCCGGTGCCCTTCTCGCGCGTCGTCACGTAAGGCTCGAGCAAGCGGGCCCGGTTTTCCTTCGGCAGGCCGATTCCGTTGTCGATGACGTCGATCACCGCCTCCTTGCCCTCGCGCCGCACGCTGACGACGATACGGCCGCGTCCGAGTTCGTCCGGTGGCACGGCGCCGATCGCCTCGGTGGCGTTCTTGACGATGTTGGTCAGCGCCTGGGAGATCAGCCGGCGATCGAAGCGAGCCGGCATCGCCTCGGCGGGCAGCTCGACTTCGAAATCGATGTCGGGATGCGCCACTCGCAGCAGAAAGACGACTTGGCGTACGGTATCGGCCACATCTTCGTCGGCGATGACCGGTTTGGGCATGCGGGCAAAGCGGGAGAACTCGTCGACCATGCGTTTGATATCGTCGACCTGGCGCACGATCGTATCGGTACACTGCTCGAAGATGGCGGCGTCCTCGACGATGACCTTGCCGTATTTGCGGCGCAGCCGCTCGGCCGACAGCTGGATCGGCGTCAGCGGATTCTTGATCTCGTGCGCGATACGCCGTGCGATGTCGGCCCAGGCCGACGTGCGCTGTGCGAGGACGAGTTCGGTAATATCATCGATGGTGATGACGTAGCCGTGTTCGGACTCCGTTCCCTGTTCGCTGGTCACGCGCACGGAAAAATTCCGTTCCTGGCCGTCGCGGTTGATGGTGACCTGGCGTTGCACAAGACGCTGTTGACCGCTGCGCGCAGCGTCAAAGATTTCCGCAAGTTCGGGGGCGACTTCGCCGAGCGGCAGACCAAGAGCCTCGCTTTCGGGACGCCCGATCAGTCGTTCCGCTGAGCGATTGAGAATGGTGACGAGTCCTTCGGCATTGACGCCGATGACGCCTGCGCTCGCACCGGCCAGCACCGCCTCGGTGAAACGCCTGCGGCTGTCGATCTGATCGCGCGCCCGCACGATGTCTTCGTGCTGCGTGCGTAGTTCATGTGTCATCTTGTTGAAGGTCTCGCCGAGCTGGGCGAGGTCGCCCTCCGATCGGCGCACCGGAACCTGAATGTGCAGATTTCCCGTCGAAACGACGTTGGCCGCGCCAATCAGGCGGCGGATCGGAGCGACCAGGCGATTGGCAAAATCGAGGCCGATCCACGCCGACGACAAAAGCACGATGAGCGCGATGACGGTAAACATCAGCGCGAAGGCGATCTGGATGCCGAGGCGGCGCGCGTCGAGATTGGCATATTCGCTGACGCTTTCCTGCGTCGCGCGTAATTGCTGCACGACGCGGGGGTCGAGCAATTGCGCGACATACAGATACATGTCGTCGTAGCCGTGCAGCTTGATGGCGGCGGCGACGTGGTCGCCCTCGGGAATGAGCGCGACTTGCGGCTCCGTCTCGGTAATTTCGCTGAGAAGCTCGCGCGACGGCAGCACGATCGTCTTGTCCATCGTGACGTCGGCGCGCTCCACGGTTCCACCGTTCGGCGTGATGATGATGGCGGCCGAAAGGCCGCGCGCCGTGGCCTGCGCGGTGAGAAATTTGCGGAACCGGTCGCGGTCCTGATCGAACATGGGCTTGGCGCGGCCCAGGTCGTAGGCCATCGCCAGAACCTCGCCACGGATCGCCTGGGCGTGCTCGCTGACATAGGCGTCGGCCACGATCATTGACTGTTCGATCATGGCCCGTGTGCGGGTCGCGAAGAATCGGTCGAGACCGCGATCGAGTGTTGTGCTGGCTACGACGGCAACCAAGACGGTCGGCACTGCGGCGATGACCGCGAACAAGCCGACGATCTGCACGTGCAGCCGCGAGCCGGCGCGGCCGCGGCGCCGCGCCTGAACGGCCACCCAGACCTCCCGACCGATGATGACGAGCAGGAGCAACCCCGTTACCAGATTGCCGAGCAGCAGCTCCCTGACCACCGAGTTCGACCGGAGCGATCGGCGTCAGTCCCGCCATCACCAGGAAGGTCGCGGTGGCCGAGAGCAGCGCAACGCCGACCGCAATCGCCCCGATCAGACGCGATGCGACCGGCATCGGCGCCGCGGCGGCAGGTTCAATAGGGACAACCTGATCCACAGTCGTCATAAACGCTTCTTGGAGCTTTTTGAACGCTTTGAGGAAGGGACTGTGGCGCTAAAGACGCGTCAAGAGGAAGCCCCGGCCCCTCGCCCTAGTTGCCTTTATACAACAATGTTGCCCGATTGCGACAATTCCTTGGCGTGATTTTCAATCACGCTGGAGCATGGTCGCGAAAGAGGCAGAGGGTTCGGGGTAAGATCAACCGCTGGTGCGATAAACCTGGATTTCCAGATCGCGGATTTTTTTGCGCAGCGTGTTGCGGTTGACGCCGAGGAGGTCCGCGGCGCGAATTTGATTGCCACGGGTCGCCGTCAGCGCCGCGGAAAGTAGCGGGCCTTCGACCTCGCGCAGGATGCGATGGTAGAGACCGGGTGGCGGCAAACCCTCGTCGAAGCCGGAGAAATAATGCGCCAGATAGCGCTCGACGGCGATCGATAGATTGTCGTCGCTCCGGCTCGGCTCGCCCCCGGTCACGAGTGCCGGCTGCGATAGCTCGGCATCAACCACGGCTGCGGTGATCATCTCCTGCGGATAGAGCGCGGCGAGGCGCCGGGCCATATTTTCCAGTTCACGCACGTTGCCCGGCCAGCGATGGCGCTTCATGCGGTCAAGCGCGGCCTGGTCGATCTGCTTGGGCGGCAATCCTTCGCGCGCGACCTGGGCAAAAAAGTGCCGGATCAAATCCGGGATATCTTCGGTACGCTCGCGCAAAGGCGGTAATCGCAACGGCACGACGTTCAGGCGGAAGAAGAGGTCCTCGCGGAACAAGCCCTGCTGGATAAGCTGGCGCAGGTCCTTGTTGGTCGCCGCAATGATGCGAACGTCGGTCTTGATCGGCGTGCGGCCGCCGACAGTGGTGTATTCGCCCTGTTGTAGTACGCGTAACAGCCGGGTCTGCGCCTCCATCGGCATGTCGCCGATTTCGTCGAGAAACAGCGTGCCGCCCTCGGCCTGTTCGAAGCGTCCGGCGCTGCGGGTATTGGCGCCGGTGAAGGCGCCCTTCTCGTGCCCGAACAGTTCGGATTCGATGAGGTCGCGCGGGATTGCCGCCATGTTGATGGCGACAAACGGGCCGGTGCGGCGCTTGCCGTAGTCGTGGAGGGCGCGCGCCACCAATTCCTTGCCGGTGCCGGATTCGCCGCTGATCATGACGGTGAGATCCGTCTGCATCAGTCGCGCCAGCACGCGATAGATTTCCTGCATCGCCGGCGATCGGCCGACGAGGGGAATGGATTCGAAATCCTCGACTTTCGCCGGCTGACGGATCCGCTCTTTCGGCTCGGACAGCGCGCGGCCGACGATCGAGATCAACTCCTTGAGGTCGAAAGGTTTGGGCAGGTATTCGTAGGCGCCGCGCTCGGAAGCGCGAATTGCCGTCATGAACGTGTTCTGCGCGCTCATGACGAGGACCGGCAAGTCCGGTCGCGCCTTCTTGATGCGCGGCAGCAAATCGAAGGCGCTCTCGTCGGGCAGCAGCACGTCGGTGATAATCAGATCGCCGTCGCCCTGGCTGATCCAGCGCCACAGCGTTGCGGCGTTACCGGTCGAGCGGACCTCGTAACCGGCGCGCGACAGCGCCTGATTGAGCACCGTCCGGATCGCGGCGTCGTCATCGGCAACAAGGATACTTCCCGCGGGCATCAATGATCCCCTCGTGGCTGAAGGGCGCTTTCCGGCTCGCCGCCCTCGCCCGTGTACATGGGCATGAGCACTCGAAAAATGGTTCGTCGCGGCTGCGACTCGCATTCGATAATGCCGCCGTGATCGCCGACGATCTTGGCAACGAGCGCGAGGCCGAGACCTGATCCGGTCGGCTTGGTGGTCACGAACGGATCGAACAGATGCGGCATCAATTCATCGGGCACGCCAGGCCCATTGTCCTTGACGCAAAATTCGAGCGGCAGCGAGATGCGCGCCTTGGCGCCGGGAAGCGACAGGCGCACGCCCGGCCGAAATGCGGTGGTGAGCGCGATCTCGCCGCCGCTGGTATTTTCTCCGATCGATTCGGCTGCGTTCTTCACCAGGTTGAGAAACACCTGCACAAGCTGGTCGCGGTTTGCCAACACCGGCGGCAACGAGGGGTCGTAGTCCTCGACGAACTTGATGTGCCGGGCGACGCCTGATTGCGCCAGCCGCTTCACGTGGTCGAGAACGACGTGAATGTTGATCGGCTGGCGCTCAACCGGCCGCTCGTCGGCGAACACCTCCATGCGGTCGACGAGTTTCACGATGCGGTCGGCTTCGTCGCAAATCAGCCGGGTCAGCGTGCGGTCGTCATCTTCGACTGATTGCTCGAGCAATTGCGCAGCGCCGCGGATACCCGACAGTGGATTTTTGATCTCGTGCGCGAGCATGGCGGCGAGCGCGATCACCGAGCGCGCGGCGCCGCGGTGTGTGAGCTGGCGGTCCATCTTGTCGGCGATGGTGCGCTCTTGCAGCATCACGACGACGTGGTCCGGCTGTTCCGGCAGCGGCGCAACGTAAAGGTCGACGAGCCGGTCGCCCGGGTTACGCGGCGTACCGAGGTCGACCTTGTATTCGTTGACCGCGGCGCTCCGCGCGCGCACCTGCTCGATCAGTGTCAGCAACGGACTACCGAACGGGACGAGATCGCGGAGCAGATGGCGTCGCAGCAGCGACAGCGAGACTTCGAAGAAAGCCTCCGCGGCGACGTTGGCGTCGGTCACCTTGCCGTCCGACGACACGACGATGACCGGATGCGGCAGCGCGTTGAGCACCGCATCGGCACTCGATGCCGTCATCAGCGGTTCCATCGCGCTCACGCAGCGTTCCTCCACGCCTTGCCTGGCGTGCTGAAGACATCGAAGGCCTGCGCCAGGCGGCTTAGGACGATCGCGGGATCGGTCGCGGTGAGCACGCTGCTGCGATGAGCCTTGAGCACATGCGCCGGTGTGCCGGTTGTCGCGGCGGCGGCATCAAGCGCCCACCCCAAGTGCTTTCGGGCGTGGCGCAAACCGATGTCGATGCCGTAATGACCAATCATTTCGCCGTAGAGCGCGCTGACAAGCGCGAGCTGTTCGGTCAGCGCGGGTGGCGCCTCCCGTTGGCCGGTCGCGAGATAACGGGCGAGTTGCCCGGGAAACCACGGCCTGCCCTGGGCGCCGCGGCCCACCATCACCGCATCGGCGCCGGACGCCGCCAACGCGTCGTCAGCGTCGTCAAAGTCTCCGATGTCGCCGTTGACCACGACAGGGATCGAGACCGCCTGTTTGACCTGTCGCACCGCCGTCCAATCGGCGCGTCCTTTGTAGAACTGGCAGCGGGTGCGGCCGTGCACCGTCACGAGCCGCACACCGGCCTGTTCGGCGCGCCGCGCAAGCTCCGGCGCGTTCAGTGAACGTTCGTCCCAGCCGAGCCGCATTTTCAGTGTTACCGGCACGCTGACCGCTTGAACCACCGCCTCGATCAATGTGAGCGCGTGATCAAGATCGCGCATCAGAGCAGAGCCCGACGCGCCGTTGGTGACGTGCTTGGCCGGGCAGCCCATGTTGATGTCGATGATTGCAGCGCCGAGGCTCTCCGCAATTCTCGCACCTTCTCCCATCCAATAGGCCTCGCACCCGGCAAGCTGCACCGCATGCGGTTCCGAGCCGTGACGCTTTGCGCGGCGTTGGGCGTTGCGCTGTCCTTCGGCGAGTGCCGCACATGCAGTCATTTCCGAGATGACGAGACCTGCGCCCCGAGCAGCGACCTGGCGCCGGAAAGGCGCATCCGTGACGCCGGACATCGGCGCCAAAAAGACCGGATTCGGCACCACAACCGGTCCAATGCGGAGCGAGCCCTTTGGGCACTTTGGGGTCATTTCGGGTGGACGATTCTGCATCTGCACACTAAATGGGCGACTAGGTTATCTGCATAGAGTTTAGACAAAATCGTCCCTTGCGCAAGTGTTGCACTGCAATATTCCTAATTTTTCAGCAGACCTGTCCGGAAGGTTGGGCACGACCGTTGGGAAATCGGTTTGCGGCTATGCCCCTGACGCGCTAAAGCCTTGGCACGGCACCGCAATACGAGACAAGTTTATGACAGCGAGGGTAGCAGCCATCGTGGTTGCAGCTGGGCGCGGCCTGCGGGCTGGCGGCGACATCCCGAAACAATATCGGGAGCTTGCGGGGGAATTTGTCGTCTGTTCGACGCTGGCGGCGCTTCTTGCTCACCGGCGGATCAGCACCGTGCAGCCGGTCATCCATCCCGACGACGCCGACATGTTTCGAGCGGCGACCACCGGACTGGACCTTCCGCCGCCAGTCTTCGGCGGTGCGACCCGACAGGCGTCAGTGCGCGCCGGGCTCGAGGCCGTGGCGGCGCAAGCACCCGGCATCGTCCTGATCCATGATGCGGCCCGTCCCTTCCTGAGCGACCGCCTTATCGACCGTGCGATCGACGCCGGCGAGCAATATGGCGCCGCGGTGCCGGCCATCGCCATCACCGACACGGTGAAGAAGATCGACTCCGAGGGGATGGTCGTCGAAACCCTCGATCGCAGCAGGCTTCGCACGGTACAAACGCCGCAGTCCTTTCACTTTGATCTCATTATCGAGGCGCATCGGCGGGCGGCAGCGGCCGGGCTTGAGGATTTTTCCGACGATGCGGCGCTTGCCGAATGGGCCGGACATCGCGTCAACCTTTTTGAAGGCGAGACTGGCAACGTGAAGCTCACGACCAACGACGATTTCCTCCGCGCCGAGGCCGCGCGCGCGGCAGCGCTTGCTGATATCCGCACCGGCAACGGCTTCGACGTGCATGCTTTCGCTGAGGGCGATCACGTCATGCTCGCCGGCGTGCGCATTCCGCATACGCGCGGCGTGACCGGACATTCTGACGCCGACGTGGCTCTGCACGCACTGGTCGATGCCATCCTTGGCGCGCTGGCCGAAGGCGACATCGGCCAGCATTTTCCGCCGAGCGATCCGCAGTGGCGCGGCGCGTCATCGGACCGCTTTCTCGCTTTTGCCTGCGAGCGCGTGCGGGCGCGTCACGGCATGATCGCCCATCTCGACGTCACCGTCGTGTGCGAAGCTCCGCGCGTCTCGCCACATCGCGACGCCATGCGCGAACGCATCGCTGCGATTGCCGGCATTTCTCCCGCTCGCGTCGCCGTGAAGGCGACGACAAGCGAGAAGCTCGGTTTCACCGGACGCAGCGAAGGCATTGTCGCCATGGCGACAGCGACGGTTCGTCTGCCGTGGAGCGCAGCGTGATCGATGCAGAGCTTCGACAGGCGGCAAAGGCCTTGCTCGCGCTTTGTCGCTCTCGTGGTTTGCGCATTGCAACGGCGGAATCCTGCACCGGCGGGCTGGTCGCCGGTGCTTTGACCGAAATCGCCGGTTCCTCGGACGTTGTCGATCGCGGTTTTGTCACCTATTCCGACGCCGCGAAGGAAGCGATGCTCAAAGTGCCCGCCGCGACGCTCAAGCGCCATGGCGCGGTGAGCGCCGAAACCGCTATCGCCATGGCCGTGGGCGCGCTCAAGCATTCCCAGGCGGATCTCGCAGTGGCGATCACCGGCATTGCCGGACCGGGCGGCGGCTCGAAAGCGAAGCCGGTCGGTCTCGTTCACTTCGCCGCGGCGCGCCGCGACGGGCGCCGGATCGAGCGCCGTCGGCTTTTTGGCAAGATCGGAAGACGACGGGTGCGCTTGAAGTCGGTCGCCGAAGCGCTCAAGCTGTTGGGAATCCTGGCGCAGGACGCGCCGGCCTGAAACGCGCTCGACCGAGCTCGATCCCGGATATTTTCAGGATCGCACCATGACCGAAACTTCAGTTCAGTCTCCGATCAAGGCCGTTCTGATCGCGGCCGAGCCGCAATTGTTCGTCGCCGATGTAAGAGCGTCGTGTGACTTTTTCGTGCAAAAACTCGGCTTCAAGGTGTCGTTTGTTTACGGTGAACCACCCTATTACGGACAAGTCGCCAGGGACGGAGCGCGGATCAATTTGCGTTGTGTCGACGTCCCCGTCGTCGATCCCGCGAGGCGCGATCGCGAGAGCTTGCTATCGACCGCGATCACCGTGGCGACGCGCGGCGAAATCGAGATGCTCTATCAGGAATTCAAATCGGCGGGTGTCGTGTTCGCTCAGGCCTTGGAAGAGCAGGTCTGGGGATCAACAAACTTCGTCGTGAAAGACGTCGATGGAAATCTGCTGCTGTTTGCAGGGCCGAAGCCGCTAAATCTGTACCCCTATGCCGGCTGTGTGCCGTAGACCTGATCGGCACGGCGCTCGAAGGCTGCGGCAAACCGGCGAAAAGCGGCGTCGAACACGGCGCCCATCAGCAGCCCAAGAGTACGGCTGCGAAATTCATAGACGATGAAAAACTCGACGTCGCAGGCGTGGTCGCCAGCGGGTCGAAAATTCCAGCGGTTGTTCATCCGCTGAAACGGACCCTCGAGATATTCCACCAGGATTTCGAAATTCTTCCGGTCGAGCGTGACACGGCTCGTGAAGGTCTCGCGAATGAGCTTATAGGCGATCGTCATGTCGGCGACGATGACGTCCTTCCCGTCGCTCCCGGACGTGCGCTTGCGCACCTTCAGGGATTGGCAGAGCGGCACGAATTCAGGATAGCGCTCGACGTCCGCAACGAGGTCGAACATGTCGGCTGCGGAGTGTTGCACCCGCCGTTTGGTGGAGAATTGCGGCATGGATCAGCGGGCCGCCCGTTGGGCCTTCAATTGGGCGAAATCTTCGCCGGCATGATGCGATGAGCGCGTGAGCGGCGACGCCGACACCATCAGAAATCCCTTGGCATAGGCGATGGTCGCCAGAGTTTTGAATTCCTCGGGCGGTATAAAGCGCATGACGGGATGGTGCTTGCGCGACGGCTGCAGGTATTGGCCGATGGTGAGGAAATCGACATCGGCCGCCCGCAGGTCGTCCATCACCTGCAACACTTCGTTACGCTGCTCGCCGAGACCCACCATGATTCCCGATTTGGTGAAGATCTGCGGATCGATCTCCTTCGCGCTCTGCAGCAGGCGAATGGAGGCGAAGTAGCGCGCGCCTGGACGCACCGTGAGATAGTTCGATGGTACCGTTTCCAGATTATGGTTGAACACGTCGGGCCGCGCCGCAACCACCGTCTCGACAGCGCCGGGCTTGCGCAGGAAATCCGGCGTCAGCACCTCGATCGTGGTCTTCGGGCAACGCGCGCGGATGGCATGGATGACCGCCGCGAAATGCGCAGCCCCTCCGTCGTCGAGATCGTCGCGGTCAACCGAGGTGATCACGATGTGGGCGAGGCCAAGCTTGGCGGTAGCGTCGGCGACCCGCGCCGGTTCGGCCGGATCGAGCGGACTGGGCAGTCCGGTCTTGACGTTGCAGAAGGCGCACGCCCGCGTACAGGTGTCGCCCATGATCATGAATGTCGCGTGCTTCTTGTCCCAGCACTCGCCGATATTGGGACACCCGGCCTCCTCGCACACCGTGTGCAAGCCGTTGTCGCGCACGATCCGCTGCGTCTCGGCATAGCCCGGCGAGACCGGGGCTTTGACGCGGATCCAGTCGGGCTTGCGCAGGGTGGGCTGGTCCGGCCGATGCGCCTTTTCCGGATGGCGGGGCAGACCAGTCGCGGCACGCGTGGTGTCGATCACGACGGCCATGAAAGCTCCAAAATTATTGGCTGTTACTTACGAGGCAGCACGCCGGTTCGCAAGGCGCCGTTTCGTTCATCTTTCGTTACGAATAGCTGCGGTTACTGGCTATAATTGCAGCAGAAGCCAGGTAAAATAGTTGCGACTCTCGACGCCCGGCAATTCCGGCCGCGCGGAGGCCTGTCATGGCGATCGATCGGAAGGCGGAAGCGGCGTTGGCGCTGCATCGGTTTGGCTTCGGACCGGTGCGCGATCAAATATCGGCCATTGCCGATGATCCTCGCGGCGCGGTGCTCGCCGACCTCGAGCGTCCGCAGGCCGGAAGCTTGGCGGCGGCGAATCTGCCGTCAAGCGGCGAGGCGGCGCGAGCAGTCTTCGATTTCCGTGCCGAGCAGGCGGCGAAGCAAAAGCTTGAGCTGCGCGCCAAGAAACAGGCGGAAGCCAACAGCGGCGCCATGGCTGTTTCAGATACGGCCGGTGCGGCGCCGTCGATCACGGCTCCGCCGGCCCAAAAACCCGTCCAAAATCCACTGCCTCCGCTCCCCGCACAGCTGTTTCAGAACGAAGCCAAAGCGCGTTTCGACGCCGCCCTCGGCGCCGACGTCGGATTCGTTGAACGGCTGGTGTGGTTCTGGTCGAACCACTTTTGCATATCGGCGGACAAAATCGTTTCCATGGCCGGGGCTTACGAACGGGAAGCGATCCGTCCGCACGTTCTTGGCCGCTTCGCCGACATGCTGACCGCCGTCGAAAGCCACCCGGCCATGTTGTTTTATCTGGACAATGTCCAATCGATGGGACCGGATTCGACCGCGGGTATCAATCGCGACAAGGGGCTCAACGAAAACCTCGCCCGCGAGATTCTCGAACTGCACACGCTCGGTGTCCGCAGCGGCTATTCGCAGAAGGATGTCACCAGTTTCGCCAACGTGCTGACCGGCTGGACCTGGATCGGATTGGGTGAACCGATCCACGGCGGCGAATTCGTTTTCGTTGAGCGTCTGCATGAGCCGGGCGCGCAGATCGTCCTCGGCAAGCGTTACGCCGAAAGCGGCGTCGAACAGGGCCGCGCCGTGCTCGCCGACCTCGCACGGCATCCGGCGACGGCGCAGCATGTCGCGCTGAAACTGGCGCGGCATTTTGTGGCCGACGAGCCGCCGCCCTCCCTCGTCACGAAACTCGAAAATACGTTCAAGGATAGCGATGGCGACCTCAAGCAAGTCGCTGTGGCGCTCGTCAGCGCCGAGGAGGCATGGACACCGCAGCGCACCAAGCTGAAGCCGCCTGCGGAGTGGATCGTCGGCATGCTGCGCCTGATTGGCATGCCGCCGAACATGCCTATTGGGCGCTTCATTGGCTCCCAGGCTCAGCTCGGGCAAGCACTATGGCGGCCGCCGGCGCCAAACGGGTATCCCGATACGGAGGCCGCGTGGGTTGACGGCGTCCCGCACCGTCTGGACATCGCCAACGGCTTCGCCGGACAAGTCGCGGCAAACAACAAAGACCCGCGCGCTTTGATCGATGATGCGCTGGGCCCGCTTGCTTCGCCCGAGACACGCGAAACCATTGCTCGTGCGGAGAGCCGTCCCCAAGCTTTGGCGCTGCTCGTCATGGCGCCGGAATTCCTGCGGAGATGACGATGAACCTGCTCCATGCGCCCTCACGCCGGGAACTCCTTACTGCCTCCGGGACGTTGTTCGCTTGGGCATACCTGCCGAAACTCGCCCATGCGGAAGGGCGCGATCCGCGCTTTCTCGCGATCATTCTGCGCGGCGCCCTCGACGGCCTCGCCGCGGTCGCCCCCGTCGGCGATCCGGATTGGATTGCGCTTCGGGGCGATAATGCGCTCACGTTCGAAGGCAAAGCGCCGCCGCTGAAGCTCGACAGCTTCTTTGCGCTCAACGCGGCGATGCCCAATCTGCATCGCATGTTCCAGGCCAACGAGGCGATCGTCGTTCACGCCTGCGCCACGCCCTATCGCGAACGCTCCCATTTCGACGGCCAGGACCTCCTGGAAAGCGGTCTGCCGAAGCCGGCCGTGAGCGACAGCGGCTGGCTCAATCGGGCGCTCGCCGGCCTGTCGCCTGGCGGCCGCGTCGATCCAAAAGGCAGCAAGGTGTTCGCCGTCGGTCCGGTGACGCCGCTCGTTGTGCGTGGACCGGCGCCGGTCCTGTCCTGGTCGCCGCAGCGGATCATGCCGGCGAGCCCCGACACTGTGCAGCGCTTGCTCGATCTTTACCGCCACACCGACGTGAAACTCGCCAGCGTGCTCGAAGACAATTCCAAACTGACCGCCATCGAGCATGACGGTGATATGGTGCAAAAGCCCGGCGGCGTCGGCCCGGCGCAAGTACGCGCTTATTTTGCCGAGGCCGCAGGAACCGCGGCGAAGTTTCTAGCGCAGCCTGAGGGTCCGCGCGTCGGCGCGCTGGCGCTCGACGGCTGGGACACCCATTTCAACGAAGGCATCGCCAACGGCCGCTTGTCCCAATTGCTTGGCGCGCTCGATGCGGCGCTGGCCGCGGTCCAGACCAATATGGGGTCGGCGTGGCGCGACACCGTCGTGGTGCTGGTCACTGAGTTCGGCCGCACCGCGCACATCAACGGCACCGACGGCACCGATCACGGCACGGCGACGGTCGCGCTTCTTGTTGGCGGGGCTCTCAAGGGCGGCCGTGTGATCGCGGATTGGCCGGGCCTCAAGCCCGCCGACCTCTACGAGAACCGCGACCTTAAGCCGACCACCGATTTGCGCGCAGTCCTCAAGGGACTGTTGAAGGATCATTTGCGCGCCGACGATCGCGCGCTGGCGGACAATGTTTTTCCAGGCAGCGCGGCCGTGAGGCCGATGACGGGATTGGTGGGATAAGGGTCGCCGTCACATATTCAGGACGCGCCCGTAGGCATCGAGCACCGCTTCCTTCATCATCTCCGACAGCGTCGGATGCGGAAACACGGTGTGCATCAACTCTTCTTCCGTGGTCTCGAGATTCATCGCCACGACGTAGCCCTGAATAAGTTCGGTGACTTCGGCGCCGACCATGTGGGCGCCGAGAAGCTGGCCGGTTTTCTTATCGAAGATCACTTTGACGAGGCCTTGGTCCTCGCCGAGCGCGATCGCTTTGCCGTTGCCGACAAAAGGAAAGCGGCCGACGCGGATGTCGATCTTCTTGTCCTTGGCTGCCTGCTCGGTCAGGCCGACCGAGGCGATTTGCGGCGTGCAATAGGTGCAGCCGGGAATGAGGCGCTTGTCGATCGGATGCGGATGAAGGCCCTTGATGGCCTCGACACAGATGACGCCTTCGTGCTCGGCCTTGTGGGCGAGAAGCGGCGGACCCGCGACGTCGCCGATGGCATAGATGCCAGGCACGTTGGTCTTGCCGACACCGTCCACCACGATCGCTCCGCGTTCCGTCTTCACGCCAAGCTTTTCCAAGCCCAGATTTTCGATATTGCCGACGACGCCAACCGCGGCGATGACGCGTTCGACTGTCAGCGTCTGCGTACCGCCTTTGCCGTCGTCGATGGTGGCGGTGACGCTGTCGGCTTTCTTATCGAGTTTTTGCACCTTGGCGCCGGTGAAAATCTTGATGCCCTGCTTTTCAAAACTCTTGCGTGCGAACGCGGCGATCTCGGCGTCCTCGACGGGCAGGATTTGGGGCAGGACTTCGACCACGGTCACGTCGGCGCCGAGCGTGCGGTAGAACGACGCGAACTCGATGCCGATCGCGCCTGAGCCGATGACGAGGAGCGACTTCGGCATGCGCTCCGGCACCATGGCTTCGAAGTAGGTCCAGACGAGCTTCTTGTCCGGCTCAAGACCAGGCAGAACGCGCGGACGCGCCCCGGTCGCAAGAATGATGTGCTTGGCCTGATACGCGCCGGGACCGAGTGCGCCCTTCGGCGCTTCGCTCTTTCCGGCCTTCACCGTGATTTTGCCCGGTGCGTCGATTGAGGCTTCACCCCAGATCACGGTGACCTTGTTTTTCCTCATGAGGAAGCCGACGCCATCATTGAGCCGCTTCGACACGGCGCGCGAGCGCTTGACCACGGCGCTCGGATCGTACGTCACCTTGCCGGCGGAGAGCCCGTAGTCGTTGGCGTGCTGCAGGTAGTGGAAAATCTCCGCCGAGCGCAGCAGGGCCTTGGTCGGGATGCAGCCCCAGTTCAGGCAGATGCCGCCCAAATAGTCGCGCTCGACAATGGCGGTCTTGAAGCCGAGTTGAGCGGCGCGGATCGCGCAGACATAGCCGCCCGGTCCCGAGCCGATGATGATGACGTCGAAGGCGGTATCAGCCATTCCAAACCTCACGGGGTCCCGATCACCCTCCATGTAAGGAAGGGTGCCGAGCGACGTTAGAGCCTTATCGGAAGCGCCGGTGCAAGGGCCTAATTTCAGGCGCCGCAGTTTAGGAGATTAGGGCTGCTCGGCGTCGGTGATCGGCCGGAATACGCCGTCCTCGCCGAGCCGTTCGAGAATGCCGGAACGGATGCCAAAGTAGCAGCCGTGCAGCCTCAGTTCGCCGGCCGCGACCGCTGACTTGATCCAGGGAAAAGTCATCAGGTTGTCGAGCGACAAGCGAACCGACTCGTGCTCGCAGACGTCCTGGCGTTGCTCGGGCGGCGCCTGCATCGCGCGACGCCGCGCCGGTTCGGCGATGCGCACCCATTGCCCGACGAAATCGGTAACCTCCGCCGGAGTCCCCTCCAAAAGGGCTTTGATGCCGCCGCACATGGCGTGGCCCATCACCACGATTTGGCGCACGCGGAGCGCCCGCACGGCGAACTCGATCGCCGAGCTCACGCCGTGCGGCTGGTCGTCGGGGCCGTAGGGCGGCGCGAGATTGGCGACGTTACGGATCACGAAAAGCTCACCCGGCGCCGCGTTGAACACCATCTGCGGATCGGTGCGGCTGTCCGAGCAGGCAATGACCAAGGCCCGCGGGTGTTGCCCGAGCCGGCTCAGTTCCTCGAACCGGCCGCGTTCGGCGCGCCAAGTGCCGGCGCGAAACCGGCGATAGCCTTTGATCAGGTCATCCATCGGGACTGCATCGGCTGATCAATTTTTCACGGACCGCGTCATCGCGATGCGAACAGCAAAGCAAGAAAAATGCCTACACCAGCATCATCACCGGGTTCTCGATCAGCGCCTTGAAGGCGCCGATCAGCACGGCGCCGAGCGCCCCGTCGACGGCGCGGTGGTCGCACGACATCGTCACGCTCATGATCTGCGCGGCTTCGACCTTGCCGTTGCGCACGACGGCGCGCTCTTCGCCGGTGCCGACCGCAAGGATGGTCGATTGCGGCGGATTGATCACCGCGGTGAAATCCTTGATGCCGAACATGCCGAGGTTCGAAACGGAGGTGGTGCCGCCTTGATATTCATGCGGCTTGAGCTTTCTCGCCCGCGCGCGCGCCGCCAAATCCTTCATCTCGTTCGAAATCGCCGACAGCGATTTGGTCTCCGCGCTGCGGATGATCGGGGTGATCAGTCCCCCCGGTAAAGCGACCGCAACGCCGACGTCGGAATGCTTGTGCTTGAGCATCCCCGCTTCGGTCCAGCTCACATTGGCGTCGGGGACGCGCTGCAACGCGAGCGCCAAAGCCTTGATGACGAAATCGTTGACCGAAAGCTTGTAGGTCGGCTTGCCGTCCTTGTCCTTCGGGGCGCTCGCGTTGATTTCCTCGCGCGCATCGAGAAGCTTGCCGATGTCGCAGTCGATCGTCAGGTAAAAATGCGGAATCGTCTGCGTCGAAGCGGTGAGCCGCTGCGCGATGGTGCGGCGCATGCCGTCGTGCGGGATGAAGTCGTAACTGCCGTCCTCATAGAGCGAGCGGATTTGCTGATCCGACATCGAAGGCGCGATTGCCGGGGGCGGTGCCGATCCTGGCGCCGCCACGGCCGCGCCTGGTGCACGCAAACCCTGGCCTGATTTTGCTGCCTCGACGTCGCGGGCGACGACCCGGCCATGGGGGCCGGTTCCTTGAATGCGGCCAAGCTCGATGCCGGCATCCTTGGCGAGGCGACGCGCCAGCGGCGATGAGAAAATGCGAGCGGTGCCGGCACCGTGACCGTTGGCTATAGGTGGCGTCCCGCCAGTCCCAACTTGCTGGGGCGCCGGAGTCGGCGCGGGCGTCTTGGCTGCCGTTGGAGCGGCGGCTGTCACGGCCGCGGCCTGTTTGGCAGGAGGTTCCGAAGCCGGGGCCGGCGCGCTTGGCGCCTGGGCAGCGCCCTTCCCGGCTGCGGCCGCTGCCGCCTTCGGGTCTTCGCCTTCCTGCGCCAGCACGGCGATGAGCTGATTGACCGGCACGTCGTGGGTGCCTTCCGGCACCACGATCTTGGCGATGACGCCGTCGTCGACGGCTTCGTATTCCATCGTCGCCTTGTCGGTCTCGATCTCGGCGATCACGTCGCCGGTCTTGACGGCTTCGCCTTCCTTCTTGAGCCATTTGGCAAGGTTGCCCTTCTCCATCGTGGGCGACAAAGCCGGCATGAGGATGTTGATGGGCATGGGGCGACAAACTCGAGTGGCGTAAAGAACTTCAGCGATAGCAGACGGCTTTCGCCGCCTCGACGACTTCGGCGACCGACGGCAGCGCAAGCTTTTCGAGATTGGCGGCGTAAGGCATCGGCACATCCTTGCCGCAGACGCGAGCGACCGGCGCATCGAGATAGTCGAAGGCCTCTTCCATCATGCGGGCGGCAATCTCGGCGCCGACGCCGGATTGCTTCCAGCCTTCCTCGACGGTGACGAGACGGCCGGTCTTCTTCACCGACTCCGCGATTGTCGCGCTATCCATCGGCTTGAGCGTGCGCAGATCGATCACTTCGGCGTTGATGTTGTCCTTGGCCAACTCCTCCGCGGCCTTCAGCGCGTAAGTCATCCCGATCGACCAAGAGACGATCGTCACGTCGGTGCCGCTGCGCACCACGCGCGCGCGCCCGATCGGCAGTACGTAATCGTCAAGCTTCGGTACCGGCGACGAATGGCCGTAGAGAATCTCGTTCTCGAGGAAAATCACCGGATTGGGATCGCGGATCGCAGCCTTGAGCAGTCCCTTGGCGTCCGCCGCCGTCGACGGCGCAATGACCTTCAGGCCGGGAACGTGCGAATACCAGGAAGAGTAATCCTGGCTGTGCTGCGCGCCAACGCGTGCTGCGGGTCCATTTGGCCCGCGAAACACGATCGCGACCTGCACCTGCCCGCCCGACATGTAGGGGGTCTTTGCCGCCGAGTTGATGATCTGGTCGATCGCCTGCATGGCGAAATTGAACGTCATAAACTCGACAACCGGCTTTAGCCCGGCCAGCGCGGTGCCGACTCCAAGACCGGCAAAACCTTGCTCGGTGATCGGCGTGTCGATGACGCGCTGTGCGCCGAACTCCTGCAGCAATCCCTGGGTCACCTTGTAGGCCCCTTGGTATTCGGCGACCTCTTCGCCCATGACGAACACGTCGGCATCGCGGCGCATTTCTTCCGCCATGGCGTCGCGCAGCGCTTCGCGCATGGTCATCGTGACCATTTCGGTGCCTTGCGGCACGTCGGGCTCGGGCTCGGCCGCGCGTGCTGGCGCCTCCTGCGTTGCGATTTTCGGCTGCGCAGGTGGCGCGGGTTCCGGCGCCTTTGGCTGCAGCGCCGGCGCCGCCACGGCCGGACCAGGCTTGCCGTCCTTGAGGGCGGCCTTGTCTTCGCCTTCGCCGAGAATCATGGCGATCGGCGTATTGACGGCCACATCGTTGGTGCCTTCCGGCACCAGAATCTTGCCGAGCGTCCCTTCGTCGACGGCTTCCACTTCCATGGTAGCCTTGTCGGTCTCGATCTCGGCGATCACGTCGCCGGATTTGACCGTATCGCCTTCCTTCTTGAGCCACTTGGAGAGATTGCCCTTCTCCATCGTTGGCGAGAGTGCGGGCATCAGAACTTCGGTCGGCATAGGTCGCTCAATGGCTTTACTGATCGATGCTCACGGCGCCGGGACGGCCACGCCAGCACAATGCATTCTCATCGATAGACGTCGGTGTAGAGTTCGGCGGGATCAGGCTCGGGGTCGTGAGTGGCAAATTCGGACGCTTCATTGACGACGGCGCGGACCGCAGCGTCGATCTTCTTGAGCTCGTCTTCGCTCGCCCATTTTTTGCCGAGCAGCCGCTGGCGCACTTGCTCGATCGGATCCTGCTCGGTGCGGACCTTATCGACTTCTTCCTTGGTCCGGTATTTTGCCGGGTCCGACATCGAGTGGCCGCGATAGCGGTAGGTCATCATTTCGAGAATAGTCGGGCCCTTGCCGGCGCGGCACCAGGCGATAGCCTCCTCGCCGGCCGCCTTGACTGCGCGGACGTCCATGCCGTCGACCTGTGTGCCCGGGATGTTGAACGACAGGCCGCGCTTGGAAAAATCGGTCTGCGCCGAGGAGCGCAAAACCGCGGTCCCCATGGCGTAGCGGTTATTCTCGATGATGTAGACCACGGGGAGCTTCCACAGCTCCGCCATGTTGAAGCTTTCGTAGACTTGGCCCTGATTAGCCGCGCCGTCGCCGAAATAGGTCAGACAGACGCGATTATCGCCGCGGTATTTGTTGGCGAAGGCGAGGCCCGTGCCGAGGGGGACCTGCGCGCCGACGATGCCGTGCCCGCCATAGAAATTCTTCTCGCGGGAGAACATGTGCATCGAGCCGCCCTTGCCTTTGGAATAGCCGCCGCGGCGTCCGGTGAGCTCCGCCATCACGCCCTTGGGATCCATCCCGCAAGCGAGCATGTGGCCATGGTCGCGGTAGCCGGTAATCATCTGATCGCCGGCTTCCTTAGCCATCTGCATACCGACGACGACAGCTTCCTGGCCGATGTAGAGGTGACAGAACCCGCCGATCAAACCCATGCCGTACATTTGGCCGGCCTTTTCCTCGAACCGGCGAATCAGCAGCATTTGGCGAAGCGCTTGGAATTCCGTTTCCTTGGTGAACTCCGGAACTGGGCTGTGTGACGCACTCCAATCGACGGCGGGGCGGAGTTCCTGGGCGACGGCCATTTATTGTCCTCAAGACATCGCGGGCTGGCTTTCATCCCCATAGCCGAAATCATCCGGTTGCGGAAGTCGGCCTCTTAATTGCGGGGATTGATGCCGCCGCCCAAAGCATTGCCATTAAAAATTAATTTTGGGACCGGCGGGGTGAAGTTCAAGGGTGGGCCGCCCGCTCCGGGTGCGGCCGCGGATCGAGCATCAGCATCAGGTCATTCGGCCCGACGTAATCGAGCAGCGCGTGTGCGCGCTCGTCGAGCATATCGGGATCGAGCCGGTTCGACTTGAGCAGGCTGACACGACGTTCCCACTGCGCGCGTTCCAGTTTGAGATGGTCAAGCTCGGCGGAGAGGGTGGCCATCTGCTGGTCGATGTCCTGCTTGGCCTTCAAACCGCGATTGCCGCTGAATGCGTTCACGCCAAAATAGCCGACGAGCAGCGCCGCCGTGACGTAGAGGCCAAGCGCGGTCAGGAACGAGCGCAAGCGTTTGCGGGTGACCATGCCATAGCATGGGAGGCTTCGGCTTAAGACCGCATTAATGAAAAGACCGTTCCAACCGAGTCGCCGCCGGTCACGCCGCGTTGCAACGCGTTACGGCAGGCGGTTGCGAACCTCGCTGAGGACGAAGTTGCCTAATCGCTTGCCGCGGTTGCGCAGGTAGCGGAGCGCACCGGCATCGACGAAATAGGTCAGCAGGATGCTGTCGCGTGTGCGCACTTCGGAGCCGACCGCATCGGCGGAATGCCAAGTGTCGGTCCCCACCGCAAACGCATAGCCGGTGTTGGGCGCAAACGTCATCTGCTTCTTCTTCGGCATGGATCCGTCAGCGAGTTTCTCGTGAAAGATCGTGCCGATGTGCGTGGTGGAGCGGTCCCGCGGCAGGTAAAGCTGCACGGTAATCCCCTTCCAGCGCGTATCGGTGTGCGGCGTGATCAGATAGCCGGGGATGTCGCGCGTCAGCACGGGGATCGGGTACATGCCGACGTCGGCGTAGCCGGCGCCAAAGCGGCGCCCCAGTGGCGGTGCCAGACGGCGTATGAAAGCGTCTCTCACCGCACGCGAACAGAGCGCTCGGCCGACGATGTCCCAGACCGCACGCTTTTCCGCCGTCAGGTGGCGAATATATTCGGGAAAAAGATCGATCTTGACCCGCGTGTGCGTACCGTCGGCGAGGTCGTGTCCTTTGCTGCGTCCGTGCATCGGCCGGTAGTCCGATGCTTCCGGCATGTTCGTGAGCATGGCGGAATAGACATCGTCGGGAAAGACGCGGTCGAATACGAGATGGTAAAATGGCGCGTCGAAGGCGCGTGCAGCATCGACCGATGTAACCACGAAATCACGTAACCGTTCGACCGCAAGCCTGCGGCTCCCCGGCCTCAGTTCAGGCGTCTGATCCATGATGCATCCGCGAAAGCCGCGGTCCCGAACTGCTCCGCAGCGCAACATATTTATAACGCCAGTGCGGCCAGCCGGACAAGTTACGGAGTGGTAACGCCTACGTAATCACCCTGAAGGCTGCACGGCCTGCATAGCTCGCCTGCGTGCCCAGTTCCTCCTCGACGCGGAGAAGCTGGTTGTATTTGGCTGTGCGGTCGGCGCGCGCGACCGAGCCGGTCTTGATCTGACCGCAATTGGTGGCGACCGCGAGATCGGCGATGGTTGAGTCCTCTGTCTCACCGGAGCGATGCGACATTACCGCGGTATAGCCGGCCTTGTGCGCCATCTCGACCGCGGCGAGCGTCTCCGTCAACGTACCGATCTGGTTGACCTTGATCAAAATCGAGTTGCCGATACCGTTTTTGATCCCTTCCGACAGCCGTGCAACGTTGGTCACAAAAACGTCGTCGCCGACCAACTGACAGCGCGCGCCGATTTTTTGCGTCAGCGTTTTCCAACCGGCGAAGTCGTCTTCGGCCATGCCGTCTTCGATCGATATGATCGGATAGCGCTTGACCAGTTCGGCGAGATAGTCCGCCTGTTGATCCACTGAGCGGACTTTGCCTTCGCCTTTGTAACGGTAGGCCCCATCACTGAAGAATTCGCTGGAAGCCGGATCGAGCGCGATCATGACATCTGGGCCGACGCGATAACCGGCTTTCTCGATCGCACCGAGAATGAAATCAAGCGCGGCTTCGGCCGTCGGCAGATTGGGCGCGAAGCCGCCCTCATCCCCTACATTGGTGTTGTGGCCGGCGGATTTGAGGGCCGCGCGCAGCGTATGGAAGATCTCCGCGCCGGCCTGCAATGCTTCGCTAAACGACGCCGCGCCGAGCGGTACGATCATGAACTCCTGAAAGTCGATGGGATTGTCGGCATGAACGCCGCCATTGAGAATATTCATCATCGGCACCGGGAGGAGCCGCGCCGCGGTGCCGCCGACGTACCGATAGAGCGGCAAACTGTTCGCTATGGCGGCGGCTTTGGCGACGGCAAGAGAAACGCCGAGGATCGCATTGGCGCCGAGCCGAGCCTTGTTCGGCGTGCCATCGAGCGCAATCATCGTGTGGTCGATTTTGATCTGCGCCTCGGCGTCCATTCCGCTCAGCGCATCAAAGATTTCGCCGTTGACGGCGTCGACCGCCTTGCGCACCCCTTTACCGGAATAACGCTTGCCACCGTCGCGCAGTTCGACGGCCTCGTGAGCGCCTGTCGAAGCGCCGGAGGGCACGCCGGCGCGGCCGCGCGAGCCGTCTGCGAGAACGACATCAACCTCAACGGTGGGATTGCCGCGGCTATCCAGAATTTCGCGGCCGATAATATCGACGATAGCGGTCATGCTGGCTCCCGACGGAATTTACTCTAAGAGGCATGATCCTTTCCGAAAGCCGGTACCCACTTTTCGGGATCACGCGCCGCCGAGCGGCTTCTACAGGATTGGCAAGGCCCTTGTCATGCCCCGTTAAAGCAAGGCATGCAGGGCGGATGGCGAAAACAGTGCTTCAACTCGGCCGGCCCGTCACCAATCCGGCCTCGCCCGGCGAGGCGGTGCTCGACCGTGTGCGCAATCCGCATCCGGATACGAACTACGTCGCACGGTTCACATTCCCCGAGTTCACACTGATGTGTCCGGTGACCGGCCAGCCCGATTTTGCGACTCTGGTCATCGACTACGTGCCACGCGGCTGGCTCGTGGAATCGAAGTCGCTCAAACTATATCTCAACAGTTTCCGCAATCATGGCGCATTCCATGAGGAATGCACGGTGGCGATCGGCAAACGACTGGTCGCCCTGCTCAAGCCGAAATGGCTGCGAATCGGCGGCTATTTCCATCCGCGCGGCGGCATGCCGATCGACGTGTTCTGGCAAGCCGGAAAACTGCCCGCCAACGTTTGGGCGCCGGATCAGGGCGTTGGTACCTACCGGGCACGCTAATTCGGTGACGCATTATTCTTTGGGAGGCTGGGCAGCCTCTTTGCGGATCATGCTCTAAGCGCAAGGGAGCCTCTGAGTGTCGCGAGAAGCGCCCTCACCTCCCGCGCCGGGTCCGCGGCGCGCATGACACCCCCCATCACCGCAACGCCGGCGCAGCCGGCAGCGATGACCTCGGCAATCCGCGCCGTATTAATCCCGCCGATGGCGAGAAGCGGCACGCGGGCGGCGCGAGCCATTTCGGCGAGACCCTTGCGACCAATTTCGGGGCCATAGCCGGGTTTGCTGACGGTTTCGAAGGCCGGTCCTGCAAGCGCGTAGTCGACCGCAGTTGGATCGATCGCTTCGGCTTCGGGGACCGTATGGATCGAGACACCAAGTAGCTTCCCCGCCCCGAGGAGTGCGCGGGCGGCCTTTGGATCGCTGCCGGATGGAAGATGAACCCCGTCGACGGCAGCGAGAGTTCCCAACGCCAACTCACCGTGCACCGTGACCCGCGCGCCGCGGGAATGCGCGATGGCCGACAGCGTGCGCGCCAATGGAACCTGTTCGTCCTCGGGCAAGTCCTTCTCGCGCAGGCTCACCCAACGGCAGCCGCCTTCGATCGCGGCAGCAACGATATCCGCAAGCGGCCGACGCGCTTGCCGGCGATCGGTGACCAAAAGCAATGGCGGATCAGGCAATGTCATTTGCCATATCATTCTCAGGCTTGATCAGTGACCGATAACCATAGCACTTGCGATTGCGTTGGCGGGGGCGGTGTTGACTCCGGCACTGGCCGCAAAGCGCATTTCCCCCAAAAAAGCGCATAGCTCTAAAGGTGGCGGGAGTCTGCGCACGGCCGAGCCAGTGGTGCACTGCCGACCGCGATCATTTCAATCGGGGCCGCATCAGCGGCTCCGCAATACGCGTTTCTCAGAGTCCAAAGACCTGCTTGAAGAAACGCGCTGTCGCAATCTGCGATTCCGCATTGGCGCGCTCCTCGGCGGCGTTCTTGGGCGTCGAAAATCCGTGCGCGGTGCCGCTATAGAGGTTCAACTCCCAACCGACCTTGGCTGCGCGCAATTCGCTGACCAGCAGATCGACCTCGGTGAGCGGCGCCACCGGATCCTCGGCGCCGTGAAGGATCAGCACGCGTCCGCTGATGTTCTTCGCCGCTCCCGGCGTGAAATTGCGAAACGAGCCGTGGATCGTCACAGTACCCACGACCGGTGCGCCGGCTTCGATGAACTCGATCGCGACCGTTCCGCCGAAACAATAGCCGACAACTGCGATTTTCGCCGGATCTACCAATGAGTTACCGCGCAATACCTCGTAGCCCGCTTGAGCCCGCGCCCGCATCAGCGGCCGGTCTTTGTTGTAAACGGCCGACAGGGCCTGAAATTCAGGGACCGTCTTCGGACGCACATCACGGCCGTAGATGTCGACCGCGAAGACCACATAGCCCTGGCGCGCGAACATCTCGGCGTTCTTTAACGTAAGATCCGACATGCCGTCGTAGCGGTGGATCAGCAGCACGCCGGGCCGTTTGCCGCTAAGGCTATCGTCATAAGCGAGATAACCCCGAAGCGGCGTGTCGCCCTCCTTGTAATCCACCCATTGTGTCTTGATTTCCGCACGCGCGCTGGCGCCAAATGAACACGCCAAAACTGCAGTAAAAAGGACAAGCGCCAATCGGCTCATGCCAACCTCCCCAAAGCACAAGATTTTTATTGTCGGCGACGGCAAGACTGCCGCACCGCCGTTGGCGGCAGTGTAGCGGAGTTTGGCGCTGGTTGCTACGCGAGTGGTTATGTCAGCGCGTCGGCGCGTAACTTGAAACCGCGCTGGTGGTTGCCGACGGCATCGGCACCAGGTGGCGCGGAATAATGACGCGCTGACCTTCCGTGAGCGGCGTGCGGATCGACATCCGATTGATCTGGTCGAGCGACCAGACCGGCACTTGATAGTTCGCGGCGATTGTCTGCAGCGTATCGCCGGCGTGGGCCGAGACGGCTACGCCGCTGTCCCAAAGTTCTATCGGTGCGCTGGCGGGAACGTTGAATCGGATCGGAACCGCTTCACCTTCGCTGTTCGCCGGCGTTGCCGACAGTTCAGCGATCTTTGTAACCAGCTGTTCGTGGAGGCGCTCCGCCTTCTCGATGTTGATGTGAATGATCTCGCTGTGTTGCGAAAGATTGTAGCTCGCGTAATTGCCGTGGAAGCCGCGGCCCTGCACGATATCGCCACCGCCCATGATGTTGCGCGACTGGAAGATATTGATGTAGCGCTCGACATTGGGCGGCACGCTGTCGGCGATGCGTGTTGGATCGTACGTCACGAGCAGGCTGACCGGGATATCGGCCGCATTGAGGACTTCCGCGAATGCCATCGCGGAGTTGCCGCCGGCTGAATGGCCGATAATGGTGATCGGTTCGGGATCACGCCGGTATTCGCGGACGGCTTCATCGGCGATCACGCGCCAGATCAAATAGGTATCCACGGTCGCCTTGATGCCGGCCCGGTTGATCCGGTCGGCGAGCCTGTCCATGCCGCGCGAATAGATCAGCCCGGCAATGCCGCGAAACAAATAGGCGCGGCCATGCGGCTCGATCACCGCTTTTTCGATGGCGGCAGGCGGCGGTGCGACCGGCGCGGCCGCCGCAACTGGGCTTGTTCGGCGTGTCGCTGACGAGGGACGCGATCGAATCCAATGGCCTGGTTTCGACCTTTGTTTCGGACGCGCGGGCGAACAACGACGTGCTCGATGATTTCGGCCCGTTCGATGCTGCGTCGGGCGGCGACGTCGGCTTGGCGGCAGAAACTGTTGAGGAAACGGTTGAGGGCGCTTGGATAACGGGGGCCGGTGGTTCGGGCGGTGGCGGCTCGGGCGTCGCGTCGGCGCTCCTCGTCCACTCGGGAGACCTGCCGGATCCGCCAAAAGACGCCGTCGAGGCCGAATCGAACATCGCATAACTGCCGCAGCCGGATAGGCAGGCCGCGACCAGGATCGATGCGAAATGCTTCGTGCCTACCATACGCTTGCGCCTTCACTCTTCGGCGTTCGAAGAAAGAGACAAAACCGAACGATCCGCGCCCGGCGCGTCGGCTCGTGTCCTCAGAAGGGTGCCGCGAAACAAATCCCCAAGAGTCACCACGATCCGAGAAGACCGCGAAATCCTTAATTTCCCCCGAACGAGGCGGGACTCTTGATGCTTCCTACCGGTGAAATCAGGGGCTCGGTTCGGCTTTTTCGTGGCAAATCTGGGGCGAGCCGCAAATTGCGTTCTCGACGGCGGCGTGCGGCGTCCAAAACGGTGATTGACGGTTGAAGTCGCGTCGCCTAACGCCGGGCCCTGATCGGATGACGCGAATGAACAGTGCCCCCCGTATTTCCTTTGTCTCGCTCGGGTGCCCGAAGGCACTCGTCGATTCCGAGCGCATCATTACGCGGTTGCGGGCCGAGGGTTATGAGCTTTCGCAGAACCATGCCGGCGCGGACCTCGCCATCGTCAACACCTGCGGGTTTCTCGATAGCGCGCAGGCAGAATTGCTCGCCGCCATCGGCACGGCGATGGCTGAAAACGGCAAGGTCATTGTTACGGGCTGCATGGGCGCGGAACCGGAGAAAATCACATCGGCGCATCCCGGCGTGCTGGCCGTGACCGGTCCGCAGCAATACGAAAGCGTTCTGGCGGCCGTGCACCAAGCCGTTCCGCCGCAGCACGATCCTTACACCGATCTGATCCCGCCTGAGGGCATCAAGCTCACGCCGCGGCACTATGCTTATTTAAAGATTTCAGAGGGTTGCAACAACCGCTGCACCTTCTGCATCATTCCAAAGCTGCGCGGCGATCTGGTCTCGCGTCCCGCTGCCGAGGTGCTGCGCGAGGCGGACCGGCTGGTCGCAGCCGGCGTCAAGGAGCTTCTCGTCATTTCGCAGGACACTTCGGCGTACGGTGTCGATCTCAAATACGCAGCGAGTTCATGGAAAGGCCGTGAGGTGCGCGCAAAGTTTATCGATCTCGCGCGCGAACTCGGCGAACTCGGCGTGTGGGTCCGGCTGCACTATGTTTATCCTTATCCCCACGTCGACGGCGTTATCGCACTGATGGCGGACGGTAAGATTCTTCCCTACCTCGATATTCCGTTTCAGCACGCGAGCCCTGACGTCCTCAAACGCATGCGGCGGCCGGCGGCGCAGGAGGAAACGCTCGATCGGATTGCGCGGTGGCGCGCAGAGTGCCCCAATTTGACCATCCGTTCGACCTTCATCGTCGGCTTTCCCGGCGAAACCGAAGCGGATTTTTCACGGTTGCTCGACTGGCTTGATGAAGCCCAGCTCGATCGTGTCGGGTGCTTTCGCTATGAGCCGGTTGCAGGTGCGACGGCGAACGATCTCGCCCCTCCTGTCTCAGACACCGAAAAGGATGAGCGCTGGAACCGTCTGATGCAGCGCCAGCAGGAGATTTCGCGCAGACGGCTCAAGCGCAAAGTTAGCGCCCGCGAGCGCGTCATCATCGATGAAGTCGGTCCGACTGTCGCGAAGGGCCGCACCAAAGGTGACGCACCGCAGATCGATGGCACGGTCTTCGTCGCCAGCCGCCGGCCGCTCCGCGTTGGCGAGATTGCGACGGTCAAGATCGAGCGCGCCGACGAATACGATCTTCACGGCACCGTGGTCGGATACTGATCAGCGTGCGCCGCGTTGCCACTCGCCGAGCACGGTTTCCACGGCCCTCATCAGCGTCGTCAGCTCGTCCTCAGCGATCGTAAAGGCCGGTGTGAGATAGACCACCGAGCCGAACGGCCGGACGAAAACCCCCGCAGCGATAAACCGTTGCCGCAAAGCATTCAGATTCTCGATGTGATCGAGCTCGACCACCCCGATGGCGCCGAGAACGCGGACGTCTTTGACGCCGGGGATCTCGCGGCACGGTTCGAGACCACGAATCAGTGCGTCCGCAATGTCTGCCACCTGCTCAAGCCGCGGTTCGCGCTCGAACAGGTCAAGCGAAGCGTTCGCCGCGGCGCAGCCGAGAGGATTTGCCATGAAGGTCGGGCCATGCATCAGCGCCTTGCTGGGATCGTCAGACCAGAACGCCTCGAAAACGCTTTTGCGAGCCATCGTGGCGGCAAGCGGCAGCGTTCCCCCGGTAAGCGCTTTGGATAGCGTCATGATGTCCGGGACAACGCCGGCGGCCTGAAACGCAAACAGCGGGCCGGTGCGGCCAAAACCCGTGAATATCTCGTCGAAGATGAGGAGGACATCGTGGCGGTCGGCGGCCGCACGCATCGTGCGCAGAACCTGCGCCTCGTGAAAGCGCATGCCGCCGGCTCCCTGGACCAGCGGCTCGACGATGATCGCAGCGATCTGTTCTCCGTGGCTTGCCAGCATGGCCTCGAAGGCAGCCGCGCTCGCGTCGTCGACAGGCAAATCGACAGTAATTTGCTCAGGCAGCAGCCCCTGGAAGGCTTTGTGCATGCTGCCTTGCGGATCGCTGACCGCCATGGCGCCCGTCGTATCGCCGTGATAGGCGCCGCCGAACGCCAGAATGCGGTTGCGGCCGCGACTGCCGCGATTGAGCCAGTACTGCACCGCCATCTTCAGCGCGACTTCGACAGCCACCGAACCGGAATCGCTGAAGAAGACGCGATCGAGTTCCCCTGGGGCTGCGAGTGCGGTTAGCCGGCGTGCAAGGGTGAGCGCTTGTTCGTGCACCATGCCGCCGAACATGACGTGCGGCATGACCGCGAGCTGGCGCTCAACGGCGGCGCGGATATGAGGGTGGTTGTAGCCGTGACAGGCCGTCCACCACGAAGCGATCCCGTCGATCAGTTCGCTACCGTCGGCCAGCACGATGCGGCTGCCGTTCGTCGCCGCGACCGCAAGCGGCGGGCTCGCGGTCTTCATTTGTGCGTAAGGCAGCCACACGTGATCAAGGCCCGCTGCGTACCAATCGGGCTGGGCGAATTGCCCTACTCTATTGTTTTCGCTGGTGTTCACCGACATTCGGCGCTTTCATGCCACGTTGGGGCTGGCCCGGGACTTTTATTTTGCCTCCCGGCGCTGCTGAGGTCACGATGGATCAAGGGGTACCGCGGGAGGATCCCGAGGGAGCGGGGATGCGTTCGCTCGATCAATTCGCACGCGGCAAGCTCGCGGCACTGGAACGCACCCAACTGCGCCGCACGACGGTTGAAACGGCGCGCTCCGGCATCTTTGCCGAGCGCGGCGGGCGACGCCTGCTGTCGTTCTCCTGCAACGATTATCTCAACCTCAGCCAACATCCCGCCATCGTCGAAGCCGCCATAGCGGCGACACGCAGGTATGGCGCCGGCGCCGGTGCCTCGCGCCTGGTGACCGGCAATCACCCGCTCTACGCCGAGTTGGAAGCCCGGCTGGCGCGACTTAAAGGTACCGATGCGGCTTGCGTCTTCGGTTCGGGCTACCTGGCCAATACCGGTGTCATCCCAGCGCTCGTCGGTCGGAACGATCTCATCTTGGTCGACGAACTGTCCCACTCCTGCATCCATGCCGGCGCCAAGCTGAGTGGCGCGACAGTGAAGCCCTATCGTCACATCGATGTCGGCCATGCGGAAGAACTTCTGACCGCGCATCGTGCGAATCACGACCACGCGCTTATCGCGACGGATGGCGTATTTTCGATGGACGGCGATTTGGCACCGCTCGCCGCTCTTGCGGAACTGGCGGAACGTTTCGACGCCTGGCTTCTGTCCGATGACGCGCACGGTGTCGGCGTCGTGGGCGGCGGACGCGGTTCGACATTTGCCGATGGTGGCGCCGTCGACGTGCCACTGCAGATGGGCACGTTGTCGAAAGCGATCGGCGCCTATGGCGGATATCTCTGCGCCTCACAGGCCGTTATCGATTTGATGCGTACGCGGGCGCGCACGTTCATCTACTCGACCGGCTTGCCGCCGGCCGTTATCGCCGCCGCCATCGCCGCCGTGGACCTGATCGAACGCGATCCGGCCTACGCCAGCGAGCCTTTGCGCAAAGCCAAACTCTTTACCCGCACCCTGAACTTGCCTGAAGCGCAGAGCGCAATCGTGCCGATCATCGTCGGCGACGCCGAGGCGGCGTTGATCGCGTCGCAGCGCCTGGAGGAGGAAGGCTTCCTCGTCGTCGCGATCAGGCCTCCCACAGTGCCCGCCGGCACTGCACGTTTACGCTTCGCCTTCACCGCACAACATCCCGACGCCGACATTGAGCGACTCGCCGGAATCGTGCGAACGCTTGTGCTGAGGCGCGAGCCGTGACCGCAATCTTCATCACCGCAACCGGAACCGATGTCGGCAAGACCTTTGTCGCCACCTCTTTGATCCGGCATTTGCGCCAGATGAACCACGCGGTCGAGGCGATCAAACCGGTCGTGAGCGGCTTCGATCCGGCGCAAGCGGCGGCGAGCGATCCGGGCATCCTGCTCAGCGCGCTCGGTCTGCCGGTTACGCCGGATGAAATTGAGCGGATATCGCCGTGGCGCTTTCGCGCTGCCCTCTCCCCGGACCTGGCGGCGCGGCACGAAAAACGCACCATCGATGTCGATGAAGTCGTTTCGTTTTGCCGGACCAGCATCGAGCGCCGGCGCGGCGTTTTGTTGATCGAGGGCGTCGGCGGCATCATGGTGCCGCTCGATGAACAACGGACCATCCTCGACGTGATGATGGCGCTACGGCTGCCGCTCATTCTCGTCACCGGCAGCTATCTCGGCTCCATCAGTCATACGCTGACGGCGCTCGATTCTCTTTTCCGGCGCGATATGAACCTGCTCGCAATCATCGTCAGCGAGACGCAGGGGAGCACCGTTCCGCTCGATGATACGGTCGCGACCATCGCGCGTTTCGTCGAGCCGGTGATCGGTCTACCGCGCGCGCGGCGTCCGGGTGCGCAAGGCAGCACCTCGCCGTTCGGGCGTCTGTTTGACCCCTCGGGCCGCGGCACACCACGGCAACCGAAATAGCCGAAAGATCGATCGTAATCTAAGAGAAGAAGTGCACCTTCAGCACGGTTTCCATCGTGCCTTCGAGATTAAACAACCCGTGCAGCAGGAACGTCAGCAAGGTCGAAGCGCTGCGCCAGCGGACCCAGCCCAGAAACAAGCCGGCGACGAAGATCTGCAATATTCCGGTCCAGTCATACTGAATGTGCAAACCGGCCCACAGCAGCGAAATCACGATAATCGCAAGCCAGGTGCTGCGTTCGCTGCGCGCCCAACCGCGGTAAAGAAACCCGCGAAACATCATTTCCTCGCCGGCTGGCGCCACGATGATCGCGGCGGCGAACATCGGCCATAGCCAACCTTCCGCAGCGGCGCTGTTGTAGGATTGCAATTGGAACTGGGTGACCAGCGAATAGCCGCTGACGTAAAGCAATGTGTCGCTCACGGCGATCAGCGCGGCGAGCGCCACAACTCCCGTCAAAACATCGCGCGCCGGCGGCCATGCGAGAGCGAAATAGTCTCTTGGCTCCGCCCGCGCGAGTTTTGCAGCCAACGCCAGGACCGCGATCGTGATCGGATTCGAAATCAGAATGAAAATCGTGACGAGAACGCCGTCATAGGGCGTATCAAGGAGGGCGTTCAAGCTTCTCTGCTGCCACCACAGCATCGCCGCCATGGCGACGAATTGGCCAACGAGGAAGGCGACGACCGCCCAGGCGAGCGTCGCCCAATAACCCCAAATTTTCATTGCCCAATAGCGCTCATCGGCCAAATCCTTGGATAATAATCGCCTCGCGTAGCGTGTCCGCCAGACCTCACGGAACCAGGATGGAGGAGCCGGTCGTGGCGCGTCCTTCGAGGTCGCGGTGCGCCTTGGCGGCGTCACGCAGCGGATATTTCTGGTTCACCGGAATTTTGACCGCTCCGCTGCCGACGACCTCGAACAGACCGTTGGCGATGGCGAGCAGGTCCTGGCGCTTGGCCGCGTAGGTGTTGAGCGTGGGTCGCGTGGCGAACAGGGAGCCTTTCGTCTGCAGAATGTTGATGTTGAAGGCGTCGATCTGTCCCGACGCGCTGCCGAAGCTGACAAACATGCCGAGTGGCCGGATGCAATCAAGCGACGCCGGAAAGGTCGCCTTGCCGATGCCGTCGTAGACCACGTCGCACAGCTTGCCGCCGGTGATCTCTTTGACGCGCGCAACAAAATCCTCGTCGCGATAGAGAATCGTATGGTGGCAGCCGTTGGCGCGCGCGAGCTCGGCCTTTTCCTTCGAGCCGACTGTGCCGATGACATTGGCGCCGAGATGATTGGCCCATTGGCACAGGATCAATCCAACACCACCGGCGGCCGCGTGCATGAGCACGTTCATGCCCTTTTCCACCTTGAAGGTGCGGCGCACGAGATATTCCGCGGTCATGCCCTTGAGCATCATGCCGGCGGCCTGCTCGTAGCCGATATTGGCTGGCAGCTTGACGGCGCGGTCGGCCGCCACCAGCCGCTCGGCGGCGTAGCAGCCGAGAGCGCTGACGTAGCCGACGCGATCGCCAACCTTGAATTCGGTGACGCCTGGGCCGACCGCGACGACCTCGCCGGCGCCTTCGTTGCCGGCGACGAACGGCAAGCCGGTCGGTGACGGATAAAGGCCGATGCGAAAGTAGACGTCGATGAAATTGACGCCGCAGGCATGCTGCTTGACCCGGAGTTGTCCCTGACCCGGAGCCGGAACGTCAATGTCGTCGTAGCTGAGAACTTCGGGCCCGCCCACCTTATGAACGCGTACTGCAGCAACCATTTTCCTCTCCTGTCACAGGCGCCTTATGCCGATCGCGCGCGATCATAGGTAGTCGTCGCCACGGCGCAAGGGATCAATCCGGCAAGCTTCATTACGGGCGTCGCCGCGCGCGTCGCTGCCGCACCAGAATGTTGACGGCTTCGACGCTGCCGGCGAAGGCCATCGCGAAATAGATGTAGCCGCGCGGGATATGAACGTCGAATCCGTCCGCGATCAAGGCGACTCCGATCAGGATCAGAAACGACAGCGCCAACATCTTGGTGGTCGGGTGACGCAGGATGAACCCTGCAACCGCGCCCGACGCCGCATACATGACGATCAAGGCAATGAGCACGGCGGCGATCATCACTTCGATGTGCTGCGCCATGCCGATCGCGGTCACGATCGAATCGATGGAGAAAACCAGATCGATCACGGCGATCTGCAGGATGACAAGCAGGATGCCGGACGCCGCGGCGAGTTTGTGCTCTTGTTCCGCGTCGTCGATCTCGCCGTGGATTTCAAATGTCGCCTTGGCGATGAGAAAAAGGCCGCCGCCGATCAGGATAATGTCGTGCCAGGAAATCTCATTGCCGTAAATGGTGACGATGGGTTCGCGCAGTCGCGCCAGCGCCGTTAACGCGAACAGCATGGCAATCCGAAAGACGAAAGCCAGCAGCAGCCCGACTTGTCGTGCACGGCGGCTCGACACTGGATCGAGCCGCCCTGCGAGAAGCGAAATGAAGACGACGTTGTCGATGCCGAGCACGATCTCGAGCGCGGTGAGTGTCAGGAGCGCCGCCCATGCGTTCGGATCGGTCAGAAGTGCGAGCATCGCTCCGTCCGTTCACTTTTGGTGGCGGCGCAGGAGGCCGACGCCGATGAAATAGATCGCCAGAGCGCACAAGGCCGCAACGGTCCAAAAACCCGGATCGAGGCGATCGACCAGCGCTCGGATCGCGAGCAGCGCCCAGGCCACGAGTGCGGCCATCGTCAGGGCGCGCAAATGCGGGATGCGGACCGGATGGATGAAGTGAAACGGCACGAAGGTGAGCACAGCGAGGGCGGTGACGCTCGCCGCAGCGAGCCAGGGGCTCGGTTTCACCAGAAAGAGATAGAATGCAGCGACGTTCCACAGCGCCGGAAAGCCGCGGAAATAATGATCCACCGTCTTCATTCGTCGGTCGGCGAAATAGAGCGAACCGGTCACGGCAACGACGAGCCCGAGTGCAGACGCGATCGACTCCGGCAGCAAGCCGCCTGCGGCAATTGCATAGGCCGGCACGAAGACGTAATTGAGGATGTCGACGACAAGGTCGAGCACGTCGCCTGACCAGCGCGGCAGCACCTCGGCCACGCGCAGACGCCGCGCAAATGTTCCGTCGATGCCATCGATGACGAGAGCAACGCCGAGCCAGACGAACATGTTCGGCCACTCGGTGCGCACCGCGGCGATCAGTGCCAGCAGCGCGCACGCTGCTCCGGAGGCCGTGAAGATGTGGACTGCAAATGCGGCCGCCTCGCGCGGTGATAAAGGCTGCACGGATGACTCGTTCGGGTCCATTTGCCTACCCTACACGGGGAATCGGCCAACGTCCGCGCCCGCTCCGTCACTGCGATGTTGCGGCCATAAATCACATGCAAGATGACATGATCTTATCAACCAGCCGGGATCGACCGTGAGCGATGCAGGTGGGCGGATTGCCGCTGACGTAGCGGTCATCGGGGGTGGACCGGCCGGTCTCGTTTGCGCGATCGCGCTGGCTGCGAGCGGCGTCGAAACCGTGCTCGTCGCTCCGCCGGTGGAGGCTGATCATCGAACGACGGCCCTGCTCGCAGGTTCTGTCACGGCGCTCGCGACGCTCGGCGCATGGCAGGGCTGCCTGCCGAACGCTGCGCCATTGTCCAAGATTCGCATCATCGACGATACGACGCGATTGATCCGCGCGCCGGAAGTGACATTCGCCGCATCGGAAATCGGCCTCGATGCTTTCGGCTACAACATCGAAAATCGGCATCTCATGGCGGCGTTGAATGCGCGTGCCGCGGCGCTCAATCTTCGGCGTATCGCCGATACGGCGCTCAAGATCGAAAGTGATCACGACGGCGCGACAGTCACTCACGCGAAAGGTGAGGTGCGGGTTCGGCTTGTGATCGGCGCCGACGGACAGCGCTCATTGTGTCGCGCGGCAGCCGGCATCGGCGCGCGGCGGCAGACTTATCCGCAGACGGCGATCACACTGAATCTCGCGCACGCCCGGCCGCACTGCGACACATCGACCGAATTCCACACGGAGACCGGCCCCTTCACGCTCGTCCCCCTGCCCGGCCGGCGGTCGAGCCTCGTCTGCGTGGTTGATCCGGCCACCGCGGCTGAACTAGCCGGGATGACCGACGCGGAACTTTCCGACGAAATCGAGCGCCGCGCGCATTCTCTCCTCGGCAAGATGGCCGTCGAGCCGGGCCGCGGCATCTTTCCGCTTGTGGTCCAGACCGCGGCTTCATTCGCGCGCAACCGGATTGTTCTGGTCGGCGAAGCGGCACACGTCGTGCCGCCGATCGGCGCTCAGGGGCTCAACCTCGGACTGCGCGACGGCGCGACAATCGCCGAACTTGTCGCCGACGCGCACCGGCAGAATTTCGACGTCGGTTCCGCCGCGCTAACGGCGCGCTACGATACGCAACGTCGCGCCGACGTCATGAGCCGCACAATTGTCGTCGACGTTTTGAACCGCAGCCTGCTGACGGATTTCATTCCTGCCAACGGCGCCCGCGGGCTTTCGCTCTACCTTGCCGACCGCATCGGACCGCTGCGCCGCGCGCTGATGCGTGAGGGTGTCGCGCCGGCGGCCTCGCAACCCCGCCTGATGCGTGGAGAAATGGTGTGACGAACGCTATTTCGTAGGCAGGACTGGCGTCAAAAGCGGCTTGGCGAGGTTCCGCCGTTCATCCTACGGTTGGGTCGTATTCGGGCATGATGCCGAAAAGTGGACGCCGGCTTTCGGAAGAAATCATGCTCAAACGGCTGTTAGCGGACTAATCGCATGAAGCTCCCGCGCAATTTCTTCAAGCCGCTCGCGATCGGAGCGCCGGCGCCGCTTCGCGAATTGCCGTTGCGGCTCGAGCGCATGATCCATTTCGTGCCGCCCCATATCGAGAAGGTCCGCGCTCGCGTCCCGGACCTGGTGCACCAGGTCGACGTGGTGCTGGGCAATCTTGAGGACGCCATTCCGGCTGACGCCAAGGAAGCGGCGCGCGCCGGGTTCATCGCCATGGCGAAGTCGTGCGATTTCGGCGAAACCGGACTGTGGACGCGCATCAACGCGCTCAATTCACCGTGGGTGCTCGACGATATTGGCGACATCGTTGCGGCGATCGGCGACAAGCTTGATGTCATCATGCTGCCGAAGGTCGAAGGCGCGTGGGACATTCATTATCTCGATCAGTTTCTTGCTCAGTTGGAAGCGAAACATGCGGTCAAGAAACCGATCCTCATCCACGCCATTCTCGAAACCGCGGAAGGTGTGAACAACGTCGCGGAGATCGCCACGGCATCGCCGCGAATGCACGGCATCAGTCTCGGCCCCGCCGATCTCGCTGCCTCGCGCGCCATGAAGACCACGCGCGTCGGCGGCGGACATCCGGAATACAAGGTGCTGGCGGATGCTGCTCCAGGCGCGGCGCCCGATGCGCCTCGCAGTTCCTTTCAGCAAGATCTGTGGCACTACACGATCGCCAAAATGGTCGACGCGTGCGCCGCTGCCGGCATCAAGGCGTTCTACGGGCCGTTCGGCGACTTCGCCGACGGCGCCGCCTGTGAGGCGCAGTTCCGCAATGCGTTCCTGATGGGTTGCGTCGGCGCGTGGACGCTGCATCCGAACCAGGTCCCGATCGCCAAGCGCGTGTTTTCACCCGATCCGGCGGAAGTTGCGTTTGCCAACAAGATCATCGCCGCCATGCCCGATGGGAGCGGCGCGGTCATGATCGACGGTAAAATGCAGGACGACGCGACCTGGAAGCAGGCCAAGGTGCTGGTCGACCTCGCGCGGCTGGTGGCGGCCAAGGATCCCGAGATGGGTGCGCGGTACGGCCTATGAACGGATGTTCACTTCTTGGTCCGCTCCGCGCCACAATCGTGTCATTGCATCATTGCTGCGAACAGGCTGTAACATGCAGGCTGACATGAACAAGATTCGAAGCGCCAAGATTAGCAACGCCAAGATTCGCAACGCGAAATATCAGATCGGCCAAGTCGTGCGGCACCGCCTTTATCCATTTCGCGGTGTCGTATTCGACATCGATCCGGTGTTTGACAATACCGACGAGTGGTACGAGTTCGATCCCGGCGGACGTTCGTCCGCACAAAGATCAGCCGTTTTATCATCTGTTCGCCGAGAACGACGAGACCGAATACGTCGCGTACGTTTCCGAGCAAAATCTCTTGCCCGATACGAGCGGCGAGCCGGTGCGGCATCCGCAAGTCGCGGAGGTCTTCGTCAAGGACGGCAAAGGCGGCTACCGTCCGCGTTCAGCGACCTTGCACTGAGTGAACGCCAAGCCTTCGTCCCCCGCCCGTCTCAGCACGCGCGGGAGGCGCCGCCCGGATGCTACGGCGTCTTGCCGGCCTGTGGCGCGGGCGCAGCCTGCGATTGGGGCGTCCCCTGCTGTTGTTCGAGCTTCTTGCGTGCTTCGTCGGCGCGCCGCTGTAGCTCTTCCTGCAGCTTCTTCTGCTGCTCCTCGAACTCCTTCGGATCCGTCGGCGGGCCGTCATAGGCTTTGGCAAAATCCTGCAGCGGCAGCACGAGGCTGATCGGCTGGCCGGTCGAGTTGATCGCCTGTACGACCAGACCCTGGCCTTTCTTCATCTTGCCGATTATTTCCGGATTGGCCTCGTAGTCGGCCATGCAGCCGTTGGTGAAGCAGATCACATAGGGTGCGGTCATCGGCTGGTTTTGATCGATGATGACTCGCGTGCCGTGAATGAGCTGCATACCGAGCGGCAATGTCACACGGAGGATTTTCTTCGGCTCACCTTCCGGCTCGATCAAGACGGCGGCGACCACCGGCATCCCCAATTCGATGCGCGCATCTTTGCCGGTGAAGCAAACCTGCTTGGCGTTGGCTTCCTTCCCCTTGAGGCAGAACTTGGTCCAAGGCGAATAAATCAATTGAACCTGCTGCTGTTCGCCCTGGGGGGCGGCCGGAGCCTGAGCTTCGGGTTGTTGCTGCGCCCGGTGACGTCGGCTTGGGCGCGGGCTTCTTGGCCGGCTTCGGCTTGGCGGCGGGAGCCGCGGGCTGCTGCGCGAACGCGATCGGACCGGTCGCAACGGCAAGCGCAAGAGCAAGTGCTGCGGTCTGCGTGATGGCAGCGAGCGAGCGGCTCACCGGACGCGCCGGCGCCTTCCAATAAGTCATGAGATGCAGTCCCTCTCTCGTGCCGCCGCCCGCAAATCGGTGGATGCGATTTGCCTGGTCAGACTTGCGGATTCTATGGTTCGATATCGGGCCGACCCGACATCCGTCGCCGCGTCGCGCCATGCCGACGCCCCCGCTTCAGCGGTCAATCGACGCAGAATACGGCAACAGCGTGACACCGCGCCCCGGCCAGATAGCCCAATTCCGCTCGCCGATAAAGCCTTCTGGCCAAATACCGCAGAAAAACGGCGCATCCCGTTGGCTCGCTACAGACTGCGGCCGTAGCCGCGCGACGATGTGGTATAGTTATAATTAGCCAAGTCGAATCGTGTGTGACTTTACTCGTTCCGATGCAAATCGTGTCGACCGCTTTTGCCGGCTACGGGGTGAGGGCCGCATTGCGGGCCACCGTGATTTTCGGCGTTCTTGCAGCAGCCGGGCCTTCCGAAGCCGCGCATGCCATCGCGATGCACGGTTCCCCTGCCCTGCCCGACGGTTTTGCGTCGTTCCCCTACGCCAATCCCGATGCCCCGAAGGGTGGTCGCATGGTGCAGGGTGTGCTTGGGACGTTCGACAGTCTCAATCCCTTCATCGTGCAAGGGCTCGCCGTGCAGGCGATCCGCGGCTACGTGGTCGAAAGTCTCATGGCGCGCGGCTACGATGAACCGTTCACGCTTTACGGGCTGTTGGCGCGCACCGTCGAAACCGACGATGCGCGCAGCTACGTGACATTTAAGCTCGATCCGGCCGCTCATTTCTCAGATGGCGTGCCGGTCACGGCTGAAGACGTTGTGTTCTCATGGCAGCTGCTTCGCGACCACGGCCGCCCCAATCACCGCATGTACTATTCAAAAGTCGCCAAAGCTGAAATTCTCGGCGAGCGGACCGTGCGTTTTGATCTGGCCGGAAGCAATGATCGCGAATTGCCGCTCATCCTCGGGCTGATGCCAGTTCTGCCAAAGCATGCGATTAACGTGGCGACCTTTGAGCAATCGACCCTGGCCAAGCCGATCGGCAGCGGGCCCTATGTGGTCGCGGATGTGGACCCGGGCAAAACCGTCACGTTCAAACGCGATCCCAATTACTGGGGGCGCGCGCTTGGGGTCAATCGCGGACTTTGGAATTTCGACGAGCTCCGCTTCGACTATTACCGAGACGCCAACGCCTATTTCGAGGGCTTTAAAGCCGGCCTGTATGATGTCCGCAGTGAAAGCGATCCGGGCCGCTGGCAGACCGGCTACGACGTCCCGGCCGTGCGCGACGGCCGGATCGTCAAAGAGTCCTTTCCCAGCGGACTGCCAAAAACGACCTCGGCGTTCGTGTTCAACACGCGGCGGCCGATCTTTGCCGACATCCGCGTGCGCGAGGCCATTGCGATGCTGTTCGACTTCCAGTGGATCAATCGCAATTTCTTCTTCAACCTCTACGAACGCGCTGCCGGCTTCTTCAATGGTTCGGAGCTTTCCGCCTTCCATCGCCCGGCGGATGAGCGCGAACGCGCCCTGCTGGCTCCATTTCCCGATGCCGTCCGTCCCGACGTTCTCGACGGCACTTGGTCGCCTCCGATTTCCGACGGCTCGGGCCGCGACCGTGCCATGCTCCGCCGAGCGCTCGCGTTGCTCAATGAAGCTGGGTACGAACTGAGCGGCACCACGCTGCGCCAGCGCGACAGCCATCAGCCGTTCACCTTCGAGATCATGGTGACGAGCAAAGACGAGGAGCGTCTCGCGCTCGCGTTCGCCAACAACCTTGCGCGCGCAGGGATTACCGTGCAAGTCCGTTTGGTCGATGCCGTCCAGTACGATCAGCGCCGTCTCACATTTAACTTTGACATGATCGAGTATAGCTGGGATCAATCGCTTTCACCCGGCAATGAACAGAGCTTTTATTGGGGTTCAGCGGCAGCCGATGAGGAAGGATCGCGAAATTACATGGGCGTGCACAGCGCCGCGATCGATGGCATGATCGCCGCCATGCTGCGTGCCCGAGAGCGTTCCGACTTTGTTGCCGCCGTGCGCGCGCTCGATCGTCTGCTGATGTCCGGCGTCTACGTTGTACCGCTCTTCTATCTGCCCCAACAATGGGTCGCGCGCTGGACTTATATCCGGCACCCGGCGCGAACATCGCTCTCCGGCTATTTGCCTGAGACCTGGTGGCATCAACCGGCGCGAGCGTTGCAATGATCCTCGGCGACCCCGCAGCGGCATCGGCCCAAGGTCCGCAGGGCCAGAGCCGCATCACCATCGACGAAGTGTTCCATCGGCTCGCCGAGCGCCGGCCGGATACGCTCGCCCTTGTCGACCCGCCCAACCGCGAGACCTTCACCGATGGTGCGCCGCGCCGCCTCACCTTTGCGGAAGCCGACCGCATGGTGTCCGCCATTGCGGGCCGCCTGCACCGTATGCGTCTGCCGATGGATGCGATCATCGGCATCCAGTTGCCCAACGTCGTCGAAAACATTCTCACGATCCTTGGCGTCCTGCGGGCGGGAATGATCCCCGCGCCGCTGCCGCTGCTCTGGCGCCACGCCGAAACGATCGACGCGCTGGCGCGGATTGGCGGCAAGATGCTGATGACATCCGGCCGGGTCGGCAGTTTCAGCCAGGCACCGTTCGCCATGCACATCGCGGCGGAAGTTTTCACCATCCGCTACGTCTGCGGCTTCGGCAAAAATCTGCCTGACGGCGTGGTACCGTTCGACGATTTGTTCAGCGCCGACAAGCTCGATCCGATCCCGCCCTACGAACGCGAACGCGTCGGCAATTCAGCCGCGCATGTTGCCGTTGTCACGTTCGATCGAGACGAAGGCGGCGTCGTGCCGGTCGCACGCAATCATCTCGAACTGCTGTCCGGCGGCTTGGCCGTTTTTCTCGAAAGCCGTCTGGGGCAAGACAGCGTTCTGCTGTCGACCGTCGCATCCTCTTCATTCGGCGGCTTGTGCCTGACGATGCTGCCGTGGCTTCTCAATGGCGGAACGCTGGTGCTGCACCATCCTTTCGATGCAAGCGTTCTTGGCGCGCAAATGCGGGATGAGGGTTGCAGCACGCTGATCGCGCCCGCTCCTGTGGCGTTTCGTCTTGCTGATGCCGGCACATTGTCGGACCATCTTTCCTCCGTGATCGCACCATGGCGCGCGCCCGAACAACTCGCAACGAGCCCGACTTGGCGGCGGAGTGAAACGAGCCTGATCGACGTCGCCCTATTTGGCGAAGCCGGATTGTTCGCCGCTCGCAGGGGCCCGGATGGCAGGCCGTTGCCGGCCCCGTTGGGGCCCGTCGCCGCACCGCGCGGCGGTGCAGGATCGATCGTGCTCGCAGAATTGGTGCGCACCGCGGCCGACTCCTTGGCCTTGCGGGGACCAATGGTGCCGCATCACACCTTCCCTCCCGGCGCAGAGCGTTCTGGCCAGCCGCATTTTCAGATCGGGGCCGGCGGACTGGTCGATACCGGCTACAAGAGCCATGTCGATTCCGTCACACAGGCTGTCACCATCACGGACGTACCGTCCGAGATGATCAGAGTTGGCGCCTATCGTTTTCCGCTCGACGAACTGAACGACACAGTCAGGCGCATCGACGACAGCGCAACGGTGACAGTGCTGCCGGATCCGCTGATCGGCCACCGGCTGATCGGCAACGCGGCCGATTGCGCGAGCGTAAAGGCCGCGCTTCATGCGGCGGGCGCCAATCCGATCCTCGCTGCCGCGTTCGACCGAACCGGTCCCGCCCTGCCGCTGCAGCCCTAAAACCCGAACAGCGGCGTTGACGCGGCATTAACAGCGCTTTGGCATGGTGCAAGCCAGTATTTCATTTTTACACCTGTCATTGATCCGCCATGGCGCTGCAAGGTCCGTTTGTCGTCGTTGCCGACAGCCCCGTGCCGGATGTTGTGGAGATGTTGCGCGCGGCTGGAGCCTTCCCGATCATTGAGGCGGGTTGGGCCGACGCGCCGGCGGCTCTCGCCTCAGTCGAGCCCGAAGCGATTGTGCTGGCCGAGCCCTTCGGTGTCCGCACCCAGGCGACCGCGCTCGGCCAAGTGCTCTGCGACCGGCTCAAGACCGGCAATCATCCGTTCACACCCGTCGTCGCCCGGACGCGCGATGACGGGGCAACAGCCCTGCCCGACGCGCTTCCCGTTGCTGCCAACGCTCCCGCCGAGCGGATCGTGCGCCGGCTGGTCGCGGCGCTACGCATTCGCACGCTGCACGGCACGGTTCTGCGGCGCACGAATACGCTCGCCTCACGCGGCGAGCTGCCGCCCGAACTGCCGCTGACCGATCCGCTCGACGACGCGACGGTTCTGGTGACTGGTCGCGGCCGTTCCTACCCGGCGCTGTCGGTTGCCATCGGCGAGCGGGTCGGTTTGGTCGGCGCGCTCAGCGTCGAAAACGCGGCGCGCGCCCTCAATGCTCGCGATATTGACGGCATGGTGATCGGCGACGGGTTCGGCCCGCGGGTCATCGAAGCCTTGCTGACCGTCCTCGCCGAGGACGTGCGCTTTCGCGACCTGCCCGTCGCCGTGCTCGGCGGCCATCCCGGCGTGACCGAGGCCTTTAGCGCCTATTTGCCGAATCTGGAGCGCATCGCCGAAGGGCCGCAACGGCTGGTCGAGCGCTTTCTCCCGTTCGTGCGTCTGCATGCCTTCGGGCAACGGTTGCGGCGCATGCTCAAATCCCTCGACGCCAAGGGGATGATCGACCCGGATACGGGATTGCTGGCGCACGAGGCGTTTTGGCGCGACCTCAATCGCGCCGTCGACGATGCGGAGAAGCGCGGCGTCGGCTTGTCGATTGCCCGCTTTTGCTTCGACGGCAGCGACCGCCGTATCGGCATCGACGCTGCGCGTCTGGTCAGCCGGCTGATGCGCCAGGTCGATTTCGCCTGTCGCGAGGCTGACAATTCGATATTCGCAGTGTTTACGGAAACCGATCTGCGCGCCGCCCACGTCATCGCGCGGCGCATCGCGAGCGTCCTGAAAAACACGATGCTGGCGCCGGAGCGCAGACCGCAGGGCGTCGAGACGGCGGTGACGCTTGCAACCTTGAAGCCGACCGACAGCGTCGATTCGCTGATCGCGCGAGTGGTGGGCGAGGTTGCCGCAGGATAGCGCACGTACCATTTATCGTGCAGACTCGCTCAGGAAGGTCGGTTTGCGCTGCCGCCGGACCTGTTCGGAGCGAACCAATCGACTTCGGAGGAATTCGTCATGGCTGTTGCGTCTTCAACGCCGCCGTCGTCCGTGCATGTTGATGTCATTTCCGATGTGGTTTGTCCGTGGTGCTATATCGGCAAGCGCCGGCTCGAACAGGCAATCGGGCTTAATCCCAACATCACCGTCGACATCAACTGGCGCCCGTATTTCCTCAATCCGTGGATACCGCGCGAAGGCATCGACCGACAGACGTATCTGGAGACCAAGTTCGGTTCCGCCGAACGCTATGCCGTGATCGCCGAACGCGTCGCCGCGGCGGCCGCGATGGAAGGACTTGTCTACGCGCCCGAAAAGATGAGCAGACAGCCGAATACGCTCGATTGTCATCGTCTCATCCTGTGGTCGCGCAGCGCGACCGATCCGGCTCTGGTGAAGCAGCGACTGATGGAGCTTTACTTCGCCGAAGGCGGCGATCTGAGCGATCCCAAGGTGCTGATTCAGGCCGCCGCCGACTGCGGCATGGACGGTGACCTGGTCCGGCGGCTGCTCGCGAGCGACGCTGATGTCGATCGCGTCGAGAACGAGGCCAATGGCGCCAAGGAGGCCGGCGTCGACGGCGTGCCGTGTTTCATCTTCGGCGGCAGCGTCATCGTCACCGGTGCGCAGTCGCCGGAATATCTCGCCAGCGCCATCGAGCGCAGCGCCGGACAGCACGCGCGCCTGAGAGCATAACGCTCGCATTCGCGCGTGAGACGGAAGAACCCCAGTCGCGCTCGGCTTGGCGCCGCGGACTGGGGCCGATACCGGCCCTTAATTGCTGGCTCGTGGCGCGGAGATGAGCATCGTGAGCCGATAATCCGGCCAGCCGGCGAGCGACAGCGAGACTTGTTGGTAGTACAGCATCCCCATTGTCGGATGATTGAATACGCGTTCGCCCCCTTCGCGCGCCAAGACGCCTTGTGTGGCCCAGCAGCGTTCAAATTCGGTGCTGGCAATGCTCAACTCGTCGACGAGCCGGCGAATTTCTGGATCGTTGGAGTAAGCAGTCACGGCGGCGCGGAATTCTGCGACCACGCGTTGCGCGCGGGAGTTCCAGTCCTTGATGAGCGATCGCGCCTCGGGTCTGAGGAAGATGTAGCGCAGGAGGTTCCGTTCGCCATTGGCATCGAGCCAACCTGTGAAGAGGCGGGATGCTCTCGTGTTCCAGCGACGCGCACTCCATGTGCGATCGAGAATGTAGGCGGGGCCGTTGATCGCATTGACGCATGACAGTACGGCCCCGGGTGGATCATCGCTGTCACTCGGCCGGTCAGGATCGCGCTTTCCGGCAAGTTCGAACAGATAACTCCGCTCCGCCCGCGACAGGCGCAGGCCGCGAGCCAGGTGTGCAAGTGCCGACGGCGAAACCGACACGTCCCGGCCCTGCTCGATCCAGGTGTACCAAGTGACGCTCAATCCGCAGAGCTGGGCGACCTCTTCGCGCCTGAGGCCAGGCGTGCGCCGTCGTGGTCCCGCAGTGAGACCGAAGTCTGCCGGAGAATGGCGCTCGCGAAGCGCTCGCAAGAATGCGCTGAGTGAGAGCGCCGGAGCGATCAGTTCATGCCGCTTCATGGTGCTCATTATACCAGGATAAAGTGCACCATTAAACTGGTACACATACCATGTTAGTCCGTGCGTCGTCGGTGCGCGGAGGGCGGACGGGCCATGAGCAAGCAATTCGCCAGGATCGAGCAAGATCACAAGGCCTTCATCGAGCGGCAGAAGATCTTCTTTGTTGCAAGTGCCCCGCCGAGGGGGAGGATCAACGTCTCCCCCAAGGGGTTGTCGTCATTCCGAGTTCTTGGTGACAACGATGTCGCCTACCTCGATTGCACCGGCAGCGGCAGCGAAACGCGCGCGCACTTGATTGCCTCGGACGACAGGCGTCTGACCATCATGTTCTGCGCGTTCGAAGGTGATCCGGTGATCCTGCGGCTATATGGGCAGGGGCACTCGTTGATGCGCGGCACGCCGGCGTACGCTGCTCTCGTTCCAAAGTTCGAGGAGGTCCCAGGCGCGCGCCAGATCGTTCGACTAGCAGTCGACCTCGTGCGGGCTGGGCGTGCCTCTGTTCGACTACAAGCAGGAGCGCGGCAGCCTCGTGCGCTACTGGGCGGCGCAAGGCTTCGACAATCTGCGGAAATACTGGGGTCTAAAGAACATGACGAGCATCGACGACCTGCCGACCGGCTTTACCCCCGACAGCATGCTTCCGCCCGGTTGAACTGCCAGGAGCGCCCCCGTGTCGACGAAGCAAGAGGCCGGTGCCCGAGCAGCATCCTTCGCCGGCCGCGCATCGCTGCGAAGCGGTACGCGAGCTGGGCCCGCTATGGCGCGGCCATCTCAGGATGACGATGGGAGCACGACGGATGCTACGGGCTGCGGGTTTCGGCGGCGGTGGCGGTGACGTCGCCGCTCAACGCTAGAATCTCGCGGTCGCGAAAATTGTCGGCCGTATGCGAAAGACGGTAAGTCCTTTTTGCATAGGCCATCATTTCCGCGCGCGTCAGCCGCCGCTCCGTCAACAGGTCCCCCGAATTGACCGAGCCTGAAAGTGTATCGAGAAAAGCCACGTTCCCTTTCAGCTGATGGTTCGGCCGCTCCTCAGCGACAATTCGCGGCTTGGGCGGGTCGGCGCGACGAGGAGTCTCAGCCTGCGCAGTTTTGAGATTGTCGTGGGTGGCCATTTTGGCGATGACAGGCTCGGGCTTGGGCTCAGGTTTGGGCCGCGCCGGCAGCTTCGGCATGTCAGCCCGCGCAGATATCCAGTTCATTCCCGGCAGCAAGCTTGGCGATTTCACTTTTGACCAGGCTGCGGAACTCCAAATTGAATTGCGCGCCGGGATGAGAATCGTTGTTCGCAATATATTCGATATTGGGTCCGACCAGTTTCTTCGATCCCATCCCGCCGAATGTCATCAATGGATTGGGGTTATAGACTTCAATCATCTTTCCGACATTGCCGGTGACGCTCGGATTCCAGCTGAACATCGACGGCTGCAGCGCGACAATGAGATCGACGTGCTTGGCTTTGTTGGCGACGAACACCGAACTGTTCGCCCCCAGGCTATAGCCGATCACGGCGATCCGCGTTCCTTCGGGCTGCCGGTCGATGTCCTCGACCAGCGACGGCCATGACTGATGCAGATACGTCGCGACCTCGACATCCGGCATCATTTTGAGTTCGGCGGCCAGTTCAGCCAGTCCAACGGCGGCGGGAGGCCCGAACATGGGCCACAACACGCCGACAAACGTTTTGGCATGGACCGGCGAGCAGAATAAGGAACCACACAACGCAATAGCGATCGACAGCTTCTTCACGCGCGACTTCCCCGACTTCCCTCGCAACAACTCAGCCACCCCGGCCTCGGCGGCACCGATCCGCCGGGCCTCGCCGCAGGCGGGACGATGGCCGCCCGAACTGTTGCGCCCTCGTACAGACCCGGACAATTACCGGCATTTATGGCAAGGACATGGAGAAGCTTTGCAGGCGAAAAACGGCCGCCAATGGGCGCTTTTGGCATGCCCGCGATGGAATTAACCATAAAGTCGGTGAAAGTTGAGCGCTACGGGAACGGGTGACCGGCCGTCAGCGCCGACCGCGCCATTGCCGATTTCAGCGAAGCGATCCCAGCTAACGTCGGTCTGCGCGCGTTTCAGACCCATCGTTCAGACGGCGATAAAAACGCCGAGCCCGACAACGACGACGCATGTAGCAGTCATGAGCGCCGTCGTGTCGCTGAATTGCTGCCATAGATAGCCGCCCGCTATGCCGGCAATGAGAGCGCCAAATCCCAGCGCCGCGTTGAGGTAGCCGTACGCGGTTCCCCTGTAACGATCCTCAACGACGCGCGACAGGTGCGAACGCTGCACGCCATCGGTAAATGCCGAAAAAGTGCCGACCAGCAAAAACCCGACAACGAGAACCGCGGGTGACGACGAAACCACAAGAACGAGATAGCCGAGAATCAAAAACCCGTAGCCGATGACAATGACCGTCCCGGTCCCCCACGCATCCGCGGCGCGTCCAGCAGGCCAGGAAAGAAGTGCGTATGAGATATTTGAGATCGCGTAAAACAGCGGTATCGCGGCAACGGTGATTCCAAGATCTTTGGTCTTCAGGAGTAAGACTGCGATCGGCAGCGTCCCGATCGAAAGAATAAATATGGAAACGAGGTATCCATAGACTTTTCGGGACAAGCGGTCGGGCGCTTCAGAACGTCGGACTGCGAGCGTGCGCCGGACATCCTGCACAAGCCACAAGCTCGCAATCGCTGCGAGTCCGACCGCAAAAGCGATGACGAAGACACTGTTGAAGGCCGCCGGGTTGTACGAGAGGACAACAAAGGCGACCAGAGGTCCGGCAATGGCGCCGAGCGTGTCCATCGCACGGTGATAGCCGAACGAACGACCAGTCTCTGCTTCGGGCGTCGAGAGCGAGATCAGGGCATCCCGTGGCGAATCGCGCAGGCCTTTGCCGACGCGATCCGCGAGCCGCAGACCGACAACGGCGGTCACGGTGCCCGCGAAAATATAAAAGGGTCTGGTGAAAACCGAGAGCGTGTAGCCCGCAACGGCGAATATTTTGCGCTTCTCTATCCTGTCGGACCACCGGCCGGAGTAGATTTTGATGAGATTGGAAGCGGCCTCCGCGATGCCTTCCATGAGCCCCAGCGATTCGGCGCCGGTTTTCAGCACCGATATGAAGAACGCCGGGAATACTGAAACGACCATCTCAGAGGAAAAATCGTTGAAAAAACTGGTCAGCCCCAGAAAGAAGATGTTGCGCGGCAAGCCCAGAATTCTGTCTGCCATTTGGTATCACTCGATCACCGATGAGGAACGGCAGCACGCTACGATACCGTCGCGCCCCTGCCTCTGACTTTGGACTTATGCCGTGCGGTGGAACTCTGGTCCGGGATCGCTGTTAATCCCCGACTTTGCCACATGGCCGTCGCAAAGGTGACTAGAAGGTGGCCATCATCGTCGAGGCCAAATATAATTGGCGCGGGAGCGGTCAATGGTTGCATCGAATCATCCGAAACAGCTCACTCAGACCGAGAAACGGATCTTCACTGCCATAAGGGAGAGCATACTCCAGGATCCTCGGATCGAGCAGATAGAGGAGCATCCCAACCTATCGGTCACCCCGGATGACCTTGCTGACTCTGTCCGGAAAGAACCTGACGACTTCGGCCAGAAGGAATCTGATCGCCCCGCGGCGACCGACGATATGGCGAAACACCTCATCGAGCTCACTCGGCCGGAAGTCGGTGAAAATAATCCGGAAGTGAGTGAGAATAACGATGACATGATCAGCAGTCCCAGCATCTCGCCGCCGGAGCCTTTAGCCGAGCCAAATCCGGAGAACGAAAGCCCGCTAACTCACGACATTTCGAGCCGCGGCCCGTCAGCGGCAAGGCGATTGTTGCGCACCTGTGTTTGGGGCGTCTTCGTCATCGGCGTGGTGGGTGCTGGATTTGCACTGCTGGCTTACGAAAGCCAGGTGAAGCAAATTTTATTTGGAGCACGAGATTATCTTGCATCGACACAGTCGGATCCGGTCTCTGGTGCCGGCTCGCCCAAAGGCTCGCAGCCGACGCTGGCGATCTCCAAACCTTCCAACGAAAACAAGCCTTCCAACGAAAACAAGCTTTCGAACGCAAACAAGCCTTCGGATGAAATCAAATCTTCGGATGAAAAGCCGACCGACCACGCGGCCAGCGTTATTCCGGCGACTACGACTTCAGCAAAGTCTGGCGGGACCGAATCCAGTGACCTCGCTGATGTGAGGCGGCTGTTGGAGCAGATGCTCTCTCGACAAGAGCAAATGGCCCAAGACATCGCTGCGCTGCAAGCAGCCGAGGAGACGATCAATCGGCAGCTTTCGACGCTTACGTCGCCCCCCGAGTCCCCTGCGGTCCGCACTCCCACGCGCCGACCGATGCATTCACGAGGTCGGGTCCGTTAGACCGCGAGCCCAACAGCGACGGTCGCGCGCGCAACCGACACACGCGGGCATTCAAATTCTTCTCGTGAAGGCGAACAGAAGCAGCTGCGGCGTTCCGGCAAAGCTGTGATGATCGCGGCCGTGAACGCGCGAGCATGCTGCGCGGCGCGCATTCCGCCATGATCCGGTCGGAATTTATCGCGTATTGTCGTAAAAAATGGCTAAATGGCTCCCGGAATGGGTCATCGGGCCCCTATAGCTTTGTGGCGTCACCCTATGCACGACTACTATCCCCTCATTGCTCGGGCTGTTTCGAGACTGGAGGGCAACAACACGCCCAAGGCCCGGCAGGCGGTGTTCGAACGCGTACGGATAATCCTGCTCGACCAGCTCCGCATCCGACAGCCGCCGGCGTCGGACGCCGAAATCGTGCGAGAGCGCGCGGCCCTCGAGGAGGCCATTCGAAAAGTTGAGGCGGATTCAGCGAGGGCTGCGCTGCCGCAAACAGGATCGACGCACGCGGCGCCGGCCAGGCGCTCCACAGTCGAAGTAGAATCCGCAACAGCCGCCGTGCCGCAAGCAGGATCGACGCACGCGGCGCCGGCCAAGCGCTCCACAGTCGAAGTAGAATCCGCGACAGCCGCGGTGCCGCAAGCAGGATCGACGCACTCGTCTTCAGTCGGCGAGACACCGGAGAATCTTGACAAGAGCGCGGCGGCGAATGGCACAGCAATGACGCCGGCAACTCGCTCGGACGACCAGGAGCCCGCTGACGAAGCGATCGAAAGGGCAAATGGTTCGGCTTTCGGTAGCCTGCGCGGAATCCACTGGCTCGATCAGTTGATGCTTGATGCCGCCCAGCCGCGGGCGCCGGACAGTCTCAGGGAGGACGCGCGGACGGTGCTGAAATGGCTTGGCATCGAAAACGCGGAAGCGATCCAGACCGAACACTATGATCAATTCAGCCGCGCCTTCCAGAGATACATCAGCGAGTGGCGCACCCCATCTTCCCAGCGCGCCCCGGCTATGGCCCGCTCGCCTCGGGCCCTCAATGACGACATTCGCAGCGTGTTCAGTCGGCTGCTGGAACGAGAACAGGCGGCCAGGATCCTTGATCAGTCGCTTTTGTGGTTCGCAAATGTCTGGATCAGATTGATTGTCGTTCTGAACATCGTTGCGATCATCGGTTTGGTGGTCACTGCGCCTACTCTGTGGGTCGGCCTTACGTGGGTGGCTGAAACGTATTTCAATGCGTGGAACTGGGTAGCCCAGGTGGTTGCTCTATCGCCGAGCCTCGTTGCGATCGCTTGGCTGTATCGACGGACGAACCACCCCTGGAGCGTTGCGCTGTCGCAGCGGCCGAATCCACAAATGATCTTCGACGAAGCAAAGCGCCTGATCCGAAACCCAGCCAATCTCGTGAAAATCATGGCGCGAGAAGCAAATGCACCGATGCGTTCTCACTCCGGCAGGGTCAATGTGCGACACGGCGCCAAGCCCGCGCCGGGTGACAGGCCCTCACGCTTGTCTCCACGTGGCGCAGCCAGCGACGGCACGGCGCGATCGACCCCACCGGCTTTTTCGACGCGCGGGCGAAATGCTCCGCGTTTCCAATAGGCGATAGCAACACTTTCTTGCGCCGCTTATCCCCAAAGACTCTCTTCGAGACTCGAACTCCTGCTACCGCCGAGAAAACGGCGGCGCCGGCCCAGCCGCGCTCATTCGAGCTTCACGTTCGCTGCCTTGATGACCTCGCCCCATTTGGCCGAGTCCTTGCGTAGATATTCGGCAAAGGCGTCGAGCGACCCAGGTACCGGCTGCACCGCGAAGCGCTCGAGATATTTCTTCTCGAATTCGGGATCGCTGACGATCTTTTGTACGTCGGCGTTGACCTTCTTGATGATGTCGGCGGGCGTGCCCGTCGCGGCAAACAGCCCGAACGATACGCTCGCCTCGTATCCCGGAACGGTCTCGGCGATGGTCGGCACGTCGGGGAATTGCGGCAATCGCTTCTCGCTGCCGAACGCAAGCATCTTGAGCTTTCCGGCCTTCACCGAACTCAGCGCCACGGATGGACCCATAATCACAGCGTCGATGTGTCCGGCCATCACGTCCGTCAGCGCAGGCGCCGCACCACGATAGTGCACCGCCGTCATCTTGATGCCGGTGAGATTCTCCAGCTCAAGCCCCGCGATGTGCAGCGCCGTGCCGACGCCGGCCGTGCCGAACGTCACGGTTCCGGGCTTCTTCTTGGCGAGCGCGATCAGGTCGCTCACCGAATTCACCGGCACCGACGGGTTCACCAGCAGCGCTGTCGGAATGGTGCCGTAACCGGCGACCGGAACGAAGTCCTTCTCCGCGTCGTAGGCCAGCTTGCCTTCAGCGTAGAGATGCGGTTGGGTCGTGTAGAAGCCGGTCTCCGAAGCGAGCAGCGTGTAGCCGTCGTGGTCGGCCCGCATCACGTACTGGGCCGCGATCGAGTATCCGGCGCCGCCCCGGTTTTCGACGATCACGCCCTGCTTCCACATCTCCGATAGCCGCTGCGCAACGGCGCGGGTGAGCGTGTCGGTCAAAGCGCCGGCGGCCGAGGTCACCACGATGGTGACGTTGCGGTCGGGGTAGGTCTGTCCCAGGGCGGCGGGGCTCGCGAGCAGGCAGGCGAGCAGAAACAAGCGGCTGAAAATGGCGGTCATCGCTCCCTCCGAGTTCCGAATTCTTGTCGTTTCGTTGCGCCCCGGACGAGCCTAGCACGGCAGGGGACGACCGACGCCATAAAGGCACGGGAGGAATTCACAATGCGATTGGACGGTCTGTCGCACGCGCGGCCAGCGGCCATGCTGCGGCCGCTCCGCCATGAGGCGTGATCGGCAAGCTTTCTAAAAAAATCGCGCAGCCTCCTGACTCGTCCTACAGGTCAGGATGCGGAGCCGCCATGCTTGGACCCGTCACGGTCATCATCCAGCAGTAGACCTCGATCCTATTGCCGTCGGGATCGAGGAAATAGAACGCGTGACTGCCGCTGCCGCCGACAAACCCTTTATCGCCTCCCTCGGGGGCATGCACGTAGGGTCCGCTGACGAGCTCGATGCCGCAGGAGCGCACGTGATCAAGCGCCAGGAGCCAGCCTTCCCTTGAATTGACCTCGAAAGCGATATGGTCGAGACCCGGCAGGGTGCGAACCCGGGAGTCCACTGGCGCGACGCCTGTTTTTTTGATGTCCTCCGGAAAGCCCGAACAACACCACGTCATGGTGCTTGTCGTTGATGCGCATGAAGCAAATGGGACAGCCAAAGTCCGGCGGACCCCAGCGTCCAGTGACTTTGAGGCCCAGCGCTTTGCGATAGAAGTCGATTGATCGATCCATATCGGTGACGTGGATGCCGATATGTCCGACCCGTCCGAGATGAATGCCCATGGCGTGCCCTCAGGTGAAGCCTCAGACGTTATCAGCCGGCGGCGGAACTTCAATGATTTGCCTTGGCCGGTCGGAGCCATGTCCGGTTAGGGCCGTATTTCGGAATACCCGACCACGTTGCGGGCGTTGCCGCAGGCGTTATTCAATCTCCAGACCGGAGGCGAATTTCTTCTACGCCGCCTTGGCGCCCTTCTCGGCGATGCCGACCAGCGCGCGCAGGATGTTCATCGCGCCTTTGAGCCGCTCGTCGGCCGTGTCCCATTCGTCGAAGAACACGACTTTCATATCGGGACGGATGCGGGCGCCGACCGGGTGCTTGGCGATGTACGAGATCAGACCTTCGGGGTTATTGAACGTGTTGTCGCGGAAGGCGAGCACGGCGCCTTTCGGTCCGACTTCGATCTTTTCCACGTTGGCGCGGCGGCACAGCGATTTGATGGCGACGATCTGCAGCAGATATTCGACCTCTTCGGGCAGTGGACCAAAACGATCGACCAGTTCGGCGCCGAACGCCTCGATGTCGCGATCGTCCTCGATTTCAGAGAGGCGGCGATAAAGTCCGAGGCGCACCGGCAGATCGGTGACGTAATCTTCCGGAATGAGAACCGGCGTGCCGATCGTGATTTGCGGCGACCAGCGGTCGGCGACCGGCGCACTGATTCCGGCCTTCATGGAGGTGACCGCCTCCTCGAGCATCTGCTGATAAAGCTCGTAGCCGACTTCCTTGATGTGGCCGGACTGCTCGTCGCCAAGGAGGTTGCCGGCGCCGCGAATGTCGAGATCGTGGGAAGCAAGCTGGAAGCCCGCCCCCAGCGTGTCGAGGGATTGCAACACCTTGAGGCGGCGCTCCGCCTGCGGCGTGATCTTTCGGTTGCTCGGCAGCGTGAGCAGCGCGTAGGCCCGCAGCTTCGAGCGGCCGACGCGGCCGCGGAGCTGATAAATCTGTGCGAGCCCGAACATGTCGGCGCGATGGACGATCAGGGTATTGGCCGTCGGAATGTCGAGGCCGGACTCCACGATGGTGGTCGACAGCAGTACGTCGTACTTGCCGTCGTAGAACGCCGACATGATGTCTTCGAGCACGGTGGAGGGCATCTGGCCGTGGGCGACTGCAACACGTACCTCCGGCACAGTCTTGTCCAGGAACGCCTTGGTTTCGGCGAGGTCCTCGATGCGCGGACAGACATAAAACGCCTGGCCGCCGCGATAGCGCTCGCGAAGCAGCGCCTCGCGCACCACGATCGGATCGAATGGCGCGACAAAGGTGCGGACCGCCAGCCGATCGACCGGCGGCGTGGCGATGATCGACATTTCGCGCACGCCGGAAAGCGCAAGCTGCAAGGTCCGCGGTATCGGCGTCGCTGTCAGCGTCAGTACATGAACTTCGGCGCGCAACCGCTTGAGCTTTTCCTTGTGCGCGACGCCGAAGTGCTGCTCTTCGTCGACGACGATGAGGCCGAGATCCTTGAACTTGATCGCCTTGCCGAGCAGCGCGTGCGTGCCGATGACGATGTCGATGGTGCCGTCGGCAATGCCTTTTTTGGTCTTTGCGAGTTCTGCCGCGGAAACAAGGCGCGAGGCTTGCGCGATGTGGACCGGGTAATCGCGCAGCCGATCCGAAAACGTCTTGAAGTGCTGGCGCGCCAGCAGCGTCGTCGGCACCACGACCGCGACCTGCTTACCGTTCATGGCGGCGACGAACGCGGCCCGCAGCGCGACCTCGGTCTTGCCAAAACCGACGTCGCCGCAGACCAGACGATCCATCGGCCGGCCCGAGGCGAGATCGTCCAGCACCGCCGAAATGGAAGCCAGTTGATCGTCGGTTTCGTCGTAGGGGAATCCGGCGCAGAACTCGTCGTAAAGCCCGGCGCCGACGGCGAGCCGCGGCGCTTCGCGCAATTGGCGCTCGGCCGCGACCTTGATCAGTTCGCTCGCGATTTCGCGGATGCGGTTTTTCATCCGCGACTTGCGCGCCTGCCAGGCGCCGCTGCCGAGCCGATCGAGCTCGACGCCGGCGCCTTCCGAGCCGTAGCGCGACAGCAGTTCGATGTTCTCCACCGGCAGGAACAGCTTGTCGCCGCCTGCATAATGAATTTCGAGGCAGTCGTGCGGGGCGCCGGCCGCCTCGATGGCGCGCAGGCCGACGAAGCGGCCAATGCCGTGATCGACGTGGACGACGAGATCGCCCGCAGCGAGGCTGGTCACCTCGGCGATGAAATTCTCGGCGCGTTTCGTTTGGCGGCGCGCACGCACCAGCCGCTCGCCGAGGATGTCTTCTTCGGTGATGAGCGCAACATCGGCGGTCTCGAAGCCAGTCTCCATGCCGAGGACGGCAAGCGCGACCTCGTGCCGGGGCAGCGCCAGCGCCTGCGGCCACGATGCGACGGGCTTGAGATTGACGAGGCCGTGTTCGGCGAGGACGTGCGCCATGCGCTCGCGCGAGCCCTCGCTCCACAGCGCGATCATGGCGCGCTTGCCGGCCGCCTGCAGCGCATGGACGTGCTTGGTCAGCGCCTCGAACACGTTGGTCCCGGGCGTGCTCCGTTCGGCCGCGAAATTGTGACCGGCGTGTGCGCCGATTTCGATCGCGTCGGCCGCCGCCTCCGGCGCGGCAAAAGGCGTCAGGCGTGCAAGCGGGGCTTTCGCTATCCGCTCGCGCCATTCCGCCTCGGCAAGGTAGAGCCGATCCGGCGGCAGCGGCTTATAGGGTGCGCCGCCGCCCGCCTGATCGACCGTGTCTTTTCGCGCCTGGAAATAATCGGCGATCTGCGCGAGCCGTTCGTGGGCGGCCTCTTCGGCGAGTGGCTCGATTGCGACCGGACTCCCATCGACGTAGTCGAACAGAGTTTCGAGCTGCTTATGAAACAGCGGCAGCCAATGCTCCATGCCGGCGTGGCGGCGGCCTTCGCTCACCGCCTCGTAGAGCACGTCATCCGGGCCGGCGGCGCCAAAGGCCGCCACGTAGCCGGTGCGAAACAGCCGGATTGTCTCCGAGGTGAGCTGGAACTCCGCCATCGGAACGAGGTTGAGCGCGCGAAGCTCTTCCGTCGTGCGTTGGGTTTCCGGATCGAAGCTGCGGATCGATTCGAGCGTATCGCCGAAGAAGTCGAGCCGTACCGGCGCGTCCATGCCGGGCGCGAACAAGTCGATGATGCCCCCGCGCACGGCGTAATCGCCGGCTTCGCGTACGGTTCCGGCACGGTTGAAGCCGTTGAGCTCGAGCCACTGGGTGATGCCGGACATCGGCAGCAGATTGCCGGGCGCAGCCGCCAGCGATTGCCGCCCAACGACCTCACGCGCCGGCACGCGCTGCAGAACGGCATTCACCGTGGTCAGCAGGACCGACGGCGTTTCGCGGCCCTTGACGCGCGCGAGCCGTGCCAGCGTCGTCATCCGTTGCGCCACGATTCCCGCATGCGGCGACACCCGATCGTAGGGCAGGCAATCCCAGGCGGGAAACTCCAGCACCTCGATGTCGGGCGCGAAGAAGCCAAGCGCGCGGGCCAGCATCGCCATGCGCGCGCCGTCGCGGCAGATCACCGCCATGCTGATCGCCGGCGGTCTCGCACCGGACGCAATCGAGCGGGCGAGGTCGGCAATGACGAGGCCTTCGGCGCCGTCAGCAATACCGGTCAGCGTGAGCGCGCGGCCGGGCGCAAGGCGCGCCGCCGGCGACTCGACCCGCGATTGGACTTTCGCTGTCACCGTCCCTCCTCGGCCTTTACATCTCGATCGCGGGATTCCCGAGCGCGGGTGTGAAACGCAATCAGTTGCCGCAGCACGTTGGTGTCGTAGTCCGGCGGCGCGCTCTCGGCGCCGACGACCCAGCCGTAAAGATCGGCGTTGGGTGCTTCGATCAGCCGCTCGAAATCGTCCAGCGTGGCGTCGTCGAACTGATCGATGTAGGCGTCGGCAAACCGGCCGACGATCAAGTCCATTTCGCGCACGCCCCGGCGCCAGGCCCGAAACAGCACCTTGCGCCGCCGCACATCCAGTCCTTCGCTCGATCGTTCCGTCATCGCGGTTCCAAACGCCGAAAGCCCGGACGCGGCCGGGCGTGGGGTATATAGAGGGCGAGGCATCGGATGTCAGCGGTTTTCAATGCGGCCGAACGTTCTAAATCCGCTCTTTGCTCCGCTGTCGGCGCTTCCGGGGATCGGGCCGCGGCTGGAAAAGCTGTTCGCGCGTCTTATCGGACGCGACAACGAACCGCCGCGCATCATCGATCTGCTGTTTCATCTGCCGACCGGGTTTGTCGACCGGCGAAACCAGCCGAAGCTCAGTGAGGTAGAGCCCGACACCGTCGTGACCGTTGCCGTCACCATCGACCGGCATCGGCCGCCGCCGCCGAACCGGCCGCGTGCGCCCTACAATATCGATGCGAGCGACGAGACGAACACGCTCACCATCACCTATTTCAATGCACGCAAGGATTATCTGCAGAAGCTCCTGCCGAAGGGCGAACTGCGTTACGTCTCGGGCACAGCCACGCTCTATGACGGCCATTTGCAGATGGTGCATCCCGATCGGGTGGTCGATGCGGCGGGTCTGGCCCGGCTGCCGCTCCTTGATCCGGTCTATCCGCTCACTGAAGGCCTGCATCCGAACCAGGTGCGCAAGGCTGTGGAGATTGCGCTCGAACGTGTGCCGAAGCTCCCCGAATGGCAGGACGCGGCATGGCTCGTGCGCAACGCCTACCCGGCATTTTCCGATGCATTGCGCAGCATTCATCGCCCATCAGCCCCTGACGACATTGCGCCGGAAAGTCCGGCATGGTCGCGACTTGCCTATGATGAGCTTCTGGCGGGACAGCTCGCACTCGCCTTGTTGCGCGCGCATCAGCGGACGCGCCCCGGGCGCGGCAGCGCCGGCGACGGACATTTGCGCGCCAAAATCATCGCCGCCCTGCCCTATTCGCTGACGATGTCCCAGCAGCGCGCGGTTACGGACATCGTGGCCGATCTCGCCCAGCCGCAGCGCATGCTGCGGCTCCTGCATGGCGATGTCGGCTCCGGGAAGACGCTGGTTGCTCTGCTGGCCGCGGCGACCGTGATCGAGGCGGGCCGTCAGGCGGCGTTGATGGCGCCGACAGAGATTTTGGCGCGTCAGCATTTTGCGACGATCGCGCCACTGGCGGCCGCGGCTGGTATCCGCGTCGCCGTGCTGACCGGCCGCGAACGCGGGCGGGAGCGTCCGGAAATTCTTGCCGCGCTTGCCGCCGGCGACATCGATCTTCTGGTCGGCACGCATGCGCTGTTCCAGGAGGATGTCGCCTTCCACGATCTCGCTCTTGCCATCGTCGATGAGCAGCATCGGTTCGGCGTCCATCAGCGGCTGGCGCTGGCGCGCAAAGGCGACGCGGTCGATCTCCTCGTGCTTACTGCAACGCCGATCCCGCGCACGCTGGTGCTCACCTATTTCGGCGACATGGATGTCTCGGAGTTGCGCGAAAAGCCGGCCGGCCGGCAGAAGATCGACACCCGCGCTGTACCGCTCGATCGGCTCAACGAGGTGATCGATGCGGTCGCGCGCGCGATCGATGAAGGGCGGCGCGTCTATTGGGTCTGTCCGCTGGTCGAGGAATCCGAGACCACCGATCTCGCGGCCGCCGAAGAACGTTATGATGCTTTGAAGAAGCGGTTCGGAACGATTGTCGGGCTGGTGCACGGCCGCATGCGCGGTGCCGACAAGGATCGCGCCATGGACCGCTTCGCCGCCGGCGAAACGCAACTCCTGGTCGCGACAACGGTGATCGAAGTCGGCGTCGACGTGCCGGAGGCGAGCGTGATGGTGATTGAGCACGCCGAACGCTTTGGCCTGGCGCAGCTTCACCAGTTGCGCGGTCGGATCGGGCGCGGCACGGAACGCTCCACATGCCTTCTGCTCTATAAGGCGCCGCTGGGCGTGACGGCGAAAGCGCGGCTTGCGATCCTGCGCGAAACCGATGACGGGTTCCGGATCGCCGAAGAGGACCTGCGGTTGCGCGGTGAAGGCGACGTGCTCGGCACGAGGCAAAGCGGCATGCCCGGGTTCCGTATCGCGCGCCTTGAGGTCCACGGCAAGCTCCTCACCGCGGCCCGTGATGACGCCGCGCTGGTGCTGGCGCGCGATCCGAAACTCGGTTCCGCGCGCGGCGAAGCGCTACGTCATTTGCTCTATCTGTTTGCGCGCGATGAGGCGATCAGAACTCCTCAGCGCGGGGTAAGGACAGCCGCCGGCGATGCAAATGCCGACGCTATTCCACCGCCGTCGGCGTCACGCTCCGAGCCGCCTGCGCCGCGCGGGCAGTCTCCGCCATCGCAACGAGCCGCTTTTGCGGATCGCCGCTGGGCTGAATAATCCCGGCTGACATGATGACTTGCATGGCCTGCTCGACGGTGATGTCGAGGTCGATTACGTCCCGCCGAGGCACATAAAAGAAAAAGCCGGTCGTCGGGTTCGGGGTGCACGGCAGAAACGCTGAGACGTGCTCGGTCTCCGGCAGGCATGCTGCGATATCTCCGCTCGGCGGCTGCGTGAGGAACACCAGCGACCACATGCCTGGCGCCGGAAATTCGACCAGGCCGACGCGGCGGAAGCTGGAACCCGAACTGGAGAACAGCGTCTCGAAAATCTGCTTCGTGGTGCGATAGATCGGCCGCACGATCGGCATGCGGTTCAAGAGGCTCTCACCGAAGTCGACAAGCTTGCTGCCGACCAAATTCGCCGTCAGAAAGCCGAGCAAAGTGAGCGCCACGAAGGCGATGATCAGTCCAAGCCCCGGAATATTAACCGGCAAATAGGTCTCAGGCCGGTAGATGACCGGGATGAACGGCCGAACCAGGTTGTCGACCCAGGTGACGAACCACCAGATCAGCCACACCGTGACCGCAACCGGTCCCGCGACGATCAAACCGGTCAGGAAGTAATTGCGAATGCGGCTCACGGCGCGCGAGGAAGGCTTTGCGGCGCTCGTGGCGAGCCCCTCGCTCTGATCGGTGTCGTTCGTCATGGTTTGTCGCCGCCACCCGTACTCATAGCGTAACTATATAGGCACGCTAAATGGAAAAACACGTGTCCGGGCAGGCAGAGCGCCGCCGTGGCAACGAGACGCGGAGGCTATTCGACTGTAACCGATTTGGCGAGATTGCGCGGCTGATCGACGTCGGTGCCCATGACGACGGCCGTGTGATACGCAATCAGCTGCACCGGAACCGCATAAACGAGCGGTGTCACGGTCTCCGGCGTGGCCGGCAAAGTGAGAGTTACCTGCGATTGGCCGTCGGCTGCACGCTCACCCTCCGCATCGGTCACCAGGATGAGTCGCCCGCCGCGCGCAGCGACCTCCTGCATGTTGGACACGGTCTTTTCGAAAACCTGATCGTGCGGTGCGATGACGATCACCGGCATGGTCTCGTCGATGAGCGCGATCGGACCGTGCTTGAGCTCTCCGGCCGCATAACCTTCGGCGTGGATGTAGGAGATTTCCTTGAGCTTGAGCGCGCCTTCGAGCGCGAGCGGATAGCTTGTGCCGCGACCGAGATAAAGCACGTCGCGAGATTTTGCGAGATCGCGAGCAAGCTGTTCGATCTGCGGCTCGAGGGCCAGCGCTTCGCTCATGTGACGCGGCACCTCGACCAGAGCGCGGACGAGTTTCTTTTCGTCGCTTTCGGTCAGTGTGCCGCGTGCGCGGCCGGCGGCGATCGAGAGTGCCGCCAGTGCGGCCAGTTGACACGTGAAAGCCTTGGTCGAGGCAACGCCGATTTCCGGACCCGCGAGCGTTGGCATCACAATGTCGCTCTCGCGCGCAATGGTCGAAGTCGGCACATTGACGACCGAAAGAACGTGCTGCTTGTGCTCGCGTGCATAACGCAGCGACGCAAGCGTGTCCGCCGTCTCACCTGACTGCGAAACGCAGATGGTGAGATCGCCGGGCGCGAGCGGCGCGCTCCGATAGCGAAACTCGGAAGCGATGTCGACTTCGACGGGCAAGTGCGCGAAGCGTTCGAACCAGTATTTGGCGACCATTCCGGCGTAATAGGCGGTGCCGCACGCCGCAATCGAGATGCGGTTAAGTGTACGGAAATCGAAAGGCAGAGCCATCGGCAGCATGACACGCTCGGCCGCCATATCGATGTAATGCGCCAGCGTGTGACCAACGACTTCCGGCTGCTCGTGAATCTCCTTGGCCATGAAATGGCGATGATTGCCTTTGTCGATCAGCATGACTGAGGCTTGTGACTTGAGTACGGTGCGATGAACGATTGTACCGCTCGAGTTCGTGGATCTCCGCACCTTTGCGGGTCACGACGACCCAGTCGCCGTCATCGAGATAGCTCACCGTGTCGGTGAACGGCGCGAGCGCTATGGCGTCTGAGCCAACGAACATTGCGCCATCACCGAAGCCGATAGCGAGCGGCGAGCCTCTACGCGCACCCACCAACAAGTCCTCTTCGCCCGCGAACAAAAACGCCAGCGCAAATGCGCCGCGCAGACGCGGCAAAGCCGCCTTGACGGCCTCGACCGGCGACAGGCCGTGCTTCATCTCCTCGCTGACCAGATGAGCGATCACCTCGGTATCGGTCTCGGTCGTGAACTTGGCGCCTTTCGCCTCCAGTTCATGTCGCAACTCGCGAAAATTCTCGATGATGCCGTTGTGAACGACCGCCAATTTTTCCGTGGCGTGCGGATGGGCATTGTTCTCGGTCGGGCGGCCGTGCGTTGCCCAGCGCGTGTGACCGATGCCGATCGTGCCGGACAGCGGCTCGTGCGCGAGCCTGTTTTCCAGGTTCTTGAGCTTGCCTTCGGCGCGCCGCCGCGTCAGGACGCCATGCTCCAGCGTCGCGACGCCGGCTAAATCGTAGCCGCGATATTCGAGGCGCTTGAGCGCGTCGATGAGCTGCGGCGCGGCCGGTTCCTGGCCAATAATTCCGATGATGCCGCACATCCGATTGGATGCTCTCCTCAATCTCGGCCGAAACCGCCGTGCCGATAACTGTTAGAACGCTGCGGCCGAGAAACAAAAATCAAAAAACGTTTCGCTGCATGACAGATTGTCCGCACCGGAGACGAATGCCCCACACACGCGTCAATCGTGCGAATGAGCCTTCTTCTTGCCAAGTGATTTAAGCGCACGCAAGCGTGTTGCCCATCCTTCCTTAATGACCTGGCGTCCACGGCCCAGTGCGAGCGCATTGTCCGGCACGTTCTCGGTGACCACGGAGCCTGAGCCCACATAGGCATTGGCGCCGATCTGCACCGGCGCGACCAGGGCCGAATTCGATCCGATGAACGCGTTTTTACCGATCTCCGTGCGGTGCTTATCGGCACCATCGTAGTTACAGGTGATGGTGCCGGCGCCGATGTTGGCGTTGGCGCCGACGAACGCATCGCCGATATAGCTCAGGTGATTGGCCTTGGCTCCGGCCTCGACCACGGCTTCCTTGACCTCGACGAAGTTGCCGATGCGCGAACCGTCGCCGAGCCGGGTACCCGGCCGCAACCGGGCGAACGGGCCGACCGACACGCCCTTGCCGACATGCGCGCCGGCGAGATGCGAAAACGAATGAATGACGGCGCCGTCGTCCACTTTCACCTTCTCGCCGAAGATCACGTAGGGCTCGACCACGACGTCCTTGCCGAAGGTGGTGTCGGCACTCAAGAACACCGTTTCGGGAGCGATCAGCGTGACGCCGGCGTCGAGCGCCGCTTGACGCAAGCGCTGCTGCGCGACCGCTTCAGCTTCGGCGAGCTGGCTCTTGGTGTTGATGCCGCGCACGTCGTCCTCCTCCGCTTCGACCGCGACCGCCTTGAGCGCCATCTCGCGCGCAATCTCGACGGCATCGGTGAGATAAAATTCCCGTTTGCGATTCTCGTCGCCAATTCGTTGCAAAATTGCGAGCGCGGTTTGCCCGGCGAAGGCCATGAGCCCGCCGTTACAAAGATTGATCGCCCGCTCGTTCGGGCTTGCATCGGCTTCCTCGCGAATGGCCAGAAGCTCACCATCCTCGACGATGAGCCGTCCATACCCCGTCGGATCAGACGGCCGGAAGGCGAGGACGGTGAGCGCTGCGCCGGCCGCCAGAGGGGCTCGGAGCCGGGCGAGCGTGTCCGGCCGGACCAGGGGGGTGTCGCCGTAAACAATCAGAATGTCGTCGGGGCGCCGCTCGATGGCGGACTTTGCGGTAAGCACCGCGTCGGCGGTCCCGCGCCTCGCCTGCTGCACGAAATGTTCAGCACCGGGCAGAACGCGTTTCGCCTCTTTGGCAACGGCATCCTGGCCTGGACCGATCACAACCGCGGTCGACGTTACACCTGCCTCGGCGACCGCAGACAGGACATGGGCGAGCAGCGTTCGGCCAGCAAGCGGATGCAAAACCTTGGGCATCGTCGAACGCATCCGCGTGCCTTCACCGGCCGCAAGCACGATCGCCAAGCAGCTTCGAGCGTTCATCGCAACCTCCGCGACGCTCTCATAGCCGAGGCCTTCGGTCCCCGGAAGCGCGGCCTTGGCCAATGGCAAACGCAAACGACGCTTGTCCGGCCCAGGCGAGAAGGCCGGAACAACGAGAATCTGCTACGCTTTTCGCGCTGATTCGCTTGAGAAAATTCGGAACCGGCTGGATGGTGGGTCAACCGCAGGCCTTGAGGGCGCCGCTGAGGCGGTTCGTGCCGCAGCAGGCCGATCCTGCGTCGGGGCTGTGGCGCTTGCTGTTGTGGGGCGGCACCGCCACATGCGCTCTCCTGATCGCTGTCCTCGCCGGCCGCAGCGAAATCGGCTCGCAACGGGCCTCAGTGGCACTTGGGTCGCTCAGCGGCGCCTCGCTGCTGCGGTCCGACGGCCCGCCCGTGCATAAATTCGACGCAGAAGCCGAGACGCGACGTCTATCGGAAGCGGTTCGCGGGCTTGCCGTCGAGGGCAACCAGCTCAAATTGCGTCTGGATGCCCTCGAGCACAACATGGACGACGTTACCGGCTCGATCAGCAAGGAGATCGACGCTGTCAAAGCGGCCACCGCCGAGCGGGCTTGGCCGAGCACCGATCCACCAACTCCGGCGACGCCTGAGACCATCGCTTCCGTCGTAGAACCTCAGGTTCCGCCACCCAGCGGTATTGCGACTCCAGTGCCGACCAATCCCTTGATGCCGCCCGCGACAAAGCCGGCGGAAGCACCGCCGACCGAATACGGTGTTGATATCGGCAGCGCCGTGAGCATCCAGGCGCTCCGGGCGCGCTGGGCTGGAATTCGGTCCGCCCACCCCGAGATCTTCGACAAGTTGCAAGCGGTGGCGACGCTGAAGGAATTGGCGCGGTCGACACGCGCCGAGTTGCGATTGGTGGTCGGACCGCTCGCCGACGCCGACGCGGCAACACAGCTTTGCGCTTCGCTTTCAGCCTACCGGGTATACTGCCGGCCGACGACCTTCGATCGTCAACACCTCGCGCTTCAGTAAATACCCCGCTAGACATACCCAACTAAGCTTGGGCCCCGGTGTTCGCCCGCGGCGGAAGCAAAACCCGCACGGTGACGGCTATTGTCGGGCAAAGCCCCGACGGGAGTTGAATGTGATGCGCCGTCCGCTGTTTCGGCCGACCGCCGTCCAGCTCAATTGGCTTCTGGTCGTCGCCTTTCTCTCCGTCGGTGAGGCGCTCTATCTGCGCTACATGGTGATCGAGTACCCGACGGCATCGCTCGCCTGCCAGGCCGGTCTCAAGACGTGGCTTTGCGGTGCCTTCCGGCTCTCGATCATTCTCTTTAACCACCAGGTGTTCGGTGGCGCGGCCCTTGCCGTCGCCGTGCTCAACCTGCTGCGGCCTTCGATCGTTCTTGTTGCGTTGACGCTCGCGTTCGCCGGATTTGGCGTTGTGCTGCATAACGCCGATCTGTCGGCGCTTGCGGCCGGCGTACTCATTTTAAGCTTGGCACGTCCCGCGCCCGTACCAGAATAATAGCGAGCCCGATCAGCGCGGCGCAGAACCAGAGCGCCTGCCAATTGGCGAAGCTTTCGTTGAACGCGATGTAACAGGCTGAAGTCGCCAATACCGCGGCGGCGACCGTCTCGGCCATCGCGCGCAAACCGGCTCGATGCGGTATCGAGAAGCGTACAAACAGAAACGGCACGATAGCTCCGGTTAACTGCGCAAATGGAATCTCGCGGTAACGCGGATCGAATACGAGCCCAAGAGCGGCCTGAACGGACAGAAGAACAAGGGCGGCAAAAATGCCGCCGAGGAGCCAGCTCAGATTATCGGGACGCTGCCTCGAGCCGCCAATCAGTGAGGAAAACGTCGGCAACGGGTGGTCGGCCGCGCACGCCGCCGCGCATACAATCGGCGCTGCCGCAGCAGTTGCCGCCAACGCCAGCGAACGCAACCAGCCGCCCACGCTGAAGCTATCGACGGCAATGGTCTCGATCGTCCAGCCGAACAGGACGCCGGGAAGAAAGGCAAGCGCGGCAATCGTGGGCCACAACAGCCGCTCGGGGTTCGAACGCCGCCGAGCGATCCAGGCGCTCGCAAACACGAGAGCGCACAGCATGATGCCGGCAAGCGCCTGAACGACCCAGTGTGGATGATCGGAGACCGCGCCGCCGAAATTGAATTTCGGCGCGTGGGTCGCGCGATCGAATATTCCCCAATAGCCGCCGACCGCCCCTTCGAGCCACCGCTTCCAGGGCTGGTCGAAAGCCTCGATGATGTTGACGCGGAAATTTTCGCGGTGCGCAAGGGTCAACACGTCCTGAATGACGCGCGCCTGGTTCGACGGCGACGGCCGGGCGCCTTCGCGCATCCGGCCGGCACTCGGCCAGCCGACCTCGCCGATGACGATCTCCTTGTTGGGAATGGCGGCGGCGACCTGTCTGCGAATGCTATCGACGTGGGCTGCGGCCAACGATGCCGGCAGCGGGAAGTCCTCCCAATACGGCAGGATATGGATGGTCACGAAATCGACCGCGCTTTGCAGGTCGCGATAGCGCAGCCAGTATTCCCACACATCCGCATAGGTCACCGGCATCGACACTTGAGACTTCACTTCGTGGATAATTGCGGCAAGGTCGGTGGCGGACATTTCGCCGCGCAGGAGCACCTCGTTCCCGACGATGATGGCGCGGATCGTGTTCGGGAACTTCTTGGCGAGTTCGATGGTGGTGGCGATCTGGCGGCGGTTTTTCTCCGCATTGTTGGCCAGCCACAGTCCGTGCAGGACCTTCAGTCCGTGGCGCTCGGCAATTTCAGGAACTTTGTCGAGACCGTTTGCGATCGAATAGGTGCGTACGCAATCGGTGTAGTGAGACAAAAACGCCAGATCCTCATCGATCTGCTCAGGCGGCACGACGGTCCCCTCGACGAGGGGATCCTGACCATCGCGAAACGGCGCATACGACACGCAGTAAAGCTTTTCGCCGGTCGCGAGCGGCGACGGGGGAAGCTTGATTGGCGCACCCAGCCACCACCAGGCTGCGGCAATCGCGAGCGCCGTAAGCCCAAAAAGCGCAAGGGGCTGACCGAAGCTATGTCCTGGCAAGCGCGACACGAGCGTCGCATTAGCCTTGCCGACGCGTTGTGCCAAGCTCAACCGTGGTGCGCCGCCGTGTGCGCTGGACAAACGGTCGGACTTAGGGTGATGTCACGACCGCTGCGCCGCGGACCGATGCCGCAATAGCGGCTCAATTCCATGGCGAAGGAAACGTCCCTCGGCTCTTGCCGGCCCAAAAACTCAAGACGGATCATGTCTCATCGTGTGTCTAGCGTTGTCGGCGGTTTGTGTGCAGTACTCTGGCTTCTCTCGGCCCCCTTTGTCTCATTCACGCCTGTCGCGCAGGCCCAGACCAATGACGGCAAGCCCGCCGAAAAAGCCGGTCCGGCCGGCCCGGATGCGACCAAGGACACCCAAAAGGTCGATGAGTACGCGGAAGCCCAACGGGTCCTGAACGGACCGGCCGGCAATCCGGAGTGCGTCTGGCTCGGCCGCCGGGTCGTGAGCCTGCTGTGGCGCGATGACCTCGACACCGCATTCCGCCACTTGGACCTGTACGACCGGTTCGGCTGTCCGAGCGGCCATATCCAGGCGACTTTCCGATGTTTGGTTCTGCACGCCAACACGATCGATCCTAAGGCCGCGGACAGCCTCAATGGCCGCGTTCACGCCTGCTGGATCAACCCATCCCTGCAGGTCACGGCTCCCGCCGCCCCAGCCGCGGCGCCGGCCCCGGCGGCGGCCGCGCCAAGCCCGACGACGACCCGCTAACGCCTGACAAACGCTGTCGACGAAAAGTTTTGGCAGGACAAAGTCGTCGTCTTGAATTTGCCACGGCCCGACGTTAGTTTTTGTTTGCCGCTCGCAAGGTAGCTTCATCGCCTTACGACCATTGTCGAACCTTGGGGACAGGTTCGGGCCCGTGTCGTTCTCGCCCCGCGTGGTTGAAAAGTCGATGCGCACCGTCGCTGCCGTGCTCGCGCTCGTAGCGTGCGTGCATGCCGGGCTGTGGGCTTTACTCCAGACGAATGCGACGGCGCCGGATTTCACTGGGCAGCTCGCCAGCGTTTCTTACGCACCGTTCGCCAATAGCTCGCACCCCGACACCGGCGAGCGGCCAACGGCCGAACAAATCAGGGCCGACCTCAAGGCTATCGCTCCTTACACGCGGGCGATCCGCACCTATTCGGCCACTGGTGGCGCCGAGCTGATCCCGCCGATTGCCGCCGAATTCGGCCTCAAGGTCACGGTAGGCGCCTGGATCGGCAAGGACAAAGACCGCAACGAGCGGGAAATCCGTTCCGCACTCGACCTCGCCCGCCATAACAGCAACGTCAACGCGATCGTCGTCGGCAACGAAACGACGCTCCGCGCCGAGATGAGCGTCGACGATCTTATTCATCTCATTCAGAAGGTGAAGCGGCAGAGCCCGGTGCCGGTGACGACCGGCGAAATTTGGACCGTTTGGATCGACCACCCCGAACTTGCCTCCGCGGTCGATTTCATCGCCGCGCACATCCTGCCGTACTGGGAGGGCTTCGACGCCTCACGGGCGGTTGATCACACCATCGAGTTTTACGACAAGTTGCGCCGAGTCCATCCCGGCAAGCGGATCGTGATCGCCGAGTTCGGTTGGCCGAGCGCCGGTTACAATTACCATGATGCCAACCCGGGCCGCATCGAGCAGGCCATGGTGATCCGTGATTTCGTCACCCGGGCCGAAGCCTATGGCATCGATTACAACATCGTCGAGGCGATCGATCAGCCCTGGAAGACCGCCGAGGGCGGCGTCGGTCCGTATTGGGGCATGTTCGATGCCTCGCGTCAGCCGAAGTTTTCCTGGACCGGCCAGATCACCGACCCCGACTACATCAAACGCGCAAGCCTCGCCGTCTTGCTTGGCCTCGTGCTGTCGCTGCCGATCTTGGCCATGAGCGGTGCGACCGCGACGCAAGCGTTGCTGCTCGCCATATCCGCCAACGCGGTTGGGGCCTGGTTTGCCGCCATCGTGGCGTTCTGGAAGGGGCACTACTTCGTGCCGGGCGCCGCTTTTGCGCTTGGTCTCGGCATCGTTCTCCTGGTGCCGTTGGTGGCAATCGCGCTCGCTCGTCTGGATGAAATTGCCGCCATCGCCTTCGGCCGGCCACCGCGCCGTCTCGTGCTGTCGCCGCCGCTTGTGCCGGAACTGTTCGCTCCGAAGGTTTCGATCCACATCCCGGCCTATTGTGAGCCGCCCGAAATGCTCAAGGCGACTCTCGATGCCGTCTCGCGGCTTGATTATCCCAATTTCGAGTGCGTGATTGTGATCAACAACACGCCCGATCAGACGCTGTGGCGGCCGATCGAAGAACATTGCCGCAAGCTCGGCGAGCGCTTCAAGTTCATCAACGTCGAGAACTTGCAAGGCTACAAGGCCGGCGCGCTGCGCGTCGCCCTCGCCAACACGGCGGAGGACGCGGAGATCGTCGGCATCATCGACGCCGATTACGTCGTGCAGCCCGACTGGCTCAAGGATCTGGTCCCGCACTTTGCCGATCCACGCCTCGGTCTGGTGCAATCGCCGCAGGATCACCGCGACGGCGATCGTTCCTTGATGCATCGCGCCATGAACGCCGAGTTCGCTGGCTTCTTCGATATCGGCATGGTGCAGCGGAACGAGTGCAACGCCATCATCGTGCACGGCACCATGTGCCTTATACGGCGCGCTGCGCTCAGCGCCGCCGGCGGCTGGTCAAGCGAGACCATCTGCGAAGATACCGACCTCGGGCTCACTCTGCTCGAGCACGGCTGGCTCAGCTACTACACCAACAAGCGCTACGGTTACGGGCTGTTGCCCGATACGTTTGACGCCTACAAGCGCCAGCGTCACCGCTGGGCGTTCGGCGGCTTGCAGATCTTGCGCAAGCATTGGCGGCGGATGCTGCCGTGGTCCGAAGGCCTCACGCGCGAGCAGAAACGCGAGTACGGCATCGGTTGGCTCAACTGGCTTGGCGCGGAGAGCATCGGTGTCGTCGTGGCGATCCTCAATATCCTGTGGGTGCCGGTGGTCGCATTTGCCAACATCGCCGTGCCCGACCAGATCCTGACTCTACCGATCCTTGCCGCGTTCGTCGTGTCGTGTGCGCATTTCGTGGCGCTCTATCGGCTGCGCGTGAAGGTGCCGTTCGGGCAAATGCTGGGCGCCGTGTTCGCCGCCATGTCCGTGCAATGGACCGTCGCGCGCGCCGTCGGGATCGGCGTATTCAAGGAACGCGTGCCGTTCCTGCGGACGTCCAAAGGTGGCGCCAGCCTCAAGGGTCCCGATTTCCCTGCGTTCTGGGAAGCGGTGATCGCCGGGCTCTTGCTCACGGGCGCGCTGACCCTGGTCATGACCAACTACAAGCAGGTCCGCGAGATCGATATCTTCGCGTTTGTTCTGGTGGTGCAGAGTTTGCCCTTCCTCTCGGCAGTCGGGCTGGCGACCATCGAGGGCACGCGGTTCAACTCGCTCGCGTATTGGCGGCGCATCGAGGCCAAGGCAGCCGATCTGTTGCCGCAGCCGCCGGTGATGACCGAGGCGCCGAAGCTGCCGGTCGACAACCGCATCGAAGCGGCCCAGTAAGAAATAAACTGGCCGGTTCTGATCAGGCTCTCCACATCACGGGTGAGCCTGCCCGGGCATCCGCCCAGGGTCCGCCTCGCCCGCTACCCAGCGAGCGCGGTTTCCGTGAGCCGCACCCAATAGGACGTGCCGATCGGGATCGCTTCGTCGTTGAAGTCATACGCCGGGTGATGCAGCCCGGCGCTATCGCCGTTGCCGACAAAAATGAACGCGCCCGGGCGTTCCTGAAGCAGGTAAGCGAAGTCTTCCGCGCCCATCATTGGCGGGAAATCGGCATCGACCTTGTCGTTGCCTGCGATCTCGCGCGCCACCGAGGCGGCGAACGAAGTCCGATCCTCATCGTTGACCACGACCGGATAACCGATCGAGTATTTGACCTCGGCTTTGGCGCCATAGAGCCGCGCCGTGCCCTCCACGACCTCCTGCACGCGCTTTTGCAGCAGTGCGCGCACTTCCGGCGTCAGGCTACGCGCCGTGCCGCGCAGCCTGGCGTGCTGGGGGATGACATTGTCGGTATGGCCCGCCTGGAACATGCAGATCGACACCACCGCCGCCTCGAGCGGATCGACGTTGCGCGCCACGACCGACTGCAGCTGATTAATGATTTGCGCGCCGACCAGAATCAGTGTCGACGGCGAGGTGCGGCCGCGCGGCGTGCCCACCGACGCCTTCAATCACGATCTCGATGTGGTCGGCGGCCGCCATCATGGCGCCCGGACGCATGCCGAATGTGCCGACCGGAAGGCCGGGGTAGTTATGCATGCCGTAGACTTCCTCGATGCCGAAGCGCGTGAAGAGGCCGTCTTTCACCATCGCCAATCCGCCCGCGCCGCCCTCCTCCGCAGGCTGGAAGATCAAGACCGCCGTGCCGGCGAAATTGCGCGTTTCGGCGAGATATTTGGCGGCGCCAAGCAGCATCGCGGTGTGACCGTCGTGGCCGCAGGCGTGCATCTTGCCGGGCACGGTCGATTTGTACGGAAGGCCGGTTTCTTCTTCGAGCGGCAGCGCATCCATGTCGGCCCGCAGGCCGATCACCTTGGCGCCGGGCTTGCGTCCCCGGATGATGCCGACAACACCCGTTCGCCCGATGCCGGCGACGACGTCGTCGCAGCCGAAGCCCTTGAGCTTGTCGGCCACGGACGCCGCCGTGCGGTGCACGTCATAGAGGAGTTCCGGATGCGCATGCAGGTCTCGCCGCCATGCGGTGATCTCACCGTGCAAGTCGGCGACACGATTGACGATTGGCATCGGATGGCTCCTTGCTCGCGGCTCACCCGGCAGGCGGCCCCACTCTAGCAAATGGCGACCGCTCTGCGAACGTGCCATACGATCGCTTCTAGCACCGGCCAGCCCGTTGATCTCGCCCCGGAGACGTCCCACTTTGACCCTGCGGCTGGCGGCCCTCGACGAGGGCTCGCCGCCTTTGTGTTAAATCTGCGCGAGGCGCGTTGCTTCGGGGCCGCTCAATCTGATACCAGAAGGCCGCCTTGGCCGCCCCGCGGGCGGTCTCCTGCTCACGCTCTGCGCGGGCGGGGTTTTCAGCGAGCCCGTAGCTCAGTTGGTAGAGCACGTGACTTTTAATCACGGGGTCCAGGGTTCGAATCCCTGCGGGCTCACCAGAAAATCACCGATAATTCAGTGGCTTGATGAGGTGACTCTGGGTCGCATTCAAGGGGTGCAATTCGGTGTCTGCGGTAGGTCGGCAGAAACGCCCGCTGGCGCGTTTGAGCCGGCAGCCGCCCCGACGGCGCGACCCTGGGGCAGTTCTGGGCGGTTCTGCGCGCGGTAAGACAGCTTAGCGACCATGGCCCCCAAATTCGCAGTCCTGGTCGAAACCCTAACGCCGAGGCTTGGGAAGCTCTTTGCCATGCCCCCCTCAGCTATGGAGCGTTGCCGCGAGACATGCCGCAATCAGGCGTCTACCTTTTCACCGAAGCTGGCCGGCATACGTTGGCCGTTCAAAAGTGCTGCGTGATCACTACGGCCGTCATTGCCGACCCTGGGGCGACCCATCGACAAGTAGCCTTCGCGTACCAAATATCAGAACAAATGAGTGGCGGCGGCCCTCACGCCGGTTGACCGTCTCAGCGTCGGTGTATCGGTTATTAGATTCGCTAGAGGACTTTCGATAGCCGTCTGCTCTGGCGCTTCAAATGCGTCTGGCGGCTCAAAGGAGATCGCAATGCATAGGAGGAGCTTGGTGCGGATAGCGCTGGCGAAGTTTATCGTGGTCGGGTGCGCAGCATTCTTCGGCGCGTGCGGCTATTCGTATGCACAGTATTTCGAACCTGCCCCACCACCGCCGCCGGTTTTCAATCCATCATATCCCTACACTGTGCCTCAGCCGAGCTACAAACCCCTCTCACCGGCAACACCGAGCACTCTTCTGGGTTCGGGGGCGAACTCGCGTATAGACGGGAGCCTACCGAGTGCAGTCACTCACTCCCGTCGAAGCGTCGCAAAAGCGCGTCACGTCCGAACTTTGCATCACCATCGAAGCGGCTCAATAGGGCCAACGGCGGAGTCTTACTATTACTCTCCTTTCGGCGACAGCTACGGTTGCGTTTGGCGGCGGGGATGGGACGGATACTGGTTCCGCACGCTGCCCTGTTTCTGACTTCAAGCTGCTCATCTGCTTCATTGAACCGTGAGCGACTTCGGTCTGGCTACGGCTTCGTCGGGATGCGGAACGCCGAAGTGTCGTTTCCGAAAAACACGACCAGTATCGACGAAGGCTTTTTCAAGCGGCGTTCAAGCCGTCAGGCGACGGCTGAACTCTTTCAGCGCGGTGGAAGGCGCGGCAGTTGATACACGCGCCCATCGGGGGCGACGCAAACGTCGGCAAAACCGACACGCATGCGCTCCATACCGCGCGACTTGCAGAACGCGGTGGTGCGAGGGCTGACGACAAATTCATAGTAGGCGAGCCAGGCGACGCCGCACAGGCCAACAACAGAGACGACAACCGCCACATGGAAAAGTGCTCTCACGGCGTCGGCTCGGTCAGCGCCACAGCAGTGACGGCAATATCACATGCGGGCGCGTTTTTTGACGGTCATGCCTATCGCTCAACGTATTGGTCCGACCGTGGGTGACGATCAAAAACCCAGCCGCGCCACCGATGAGGGTGGCGGTCAACTTCGCCAAGCTGCCGGATTTGCTTCGCGCCGGATTGCCCTCGTCGGCTGCACCTTCAACCCGCCGAGCATCCTCCGGTCTTATCGGCCGAGCAGCTTGCGTTTCTCCTCGAATTCCGTCTTGTCGATCTCGCCTTTGGCCAGGCGCTCATCAAGAATGTCGAGCGCGGCGCGGCCACGGCCGGGACCGCCGCACCAGGGGCAGCCGCCATGGCGGAAGCCGTGGCCAAGAAACGGATGGCCGCGGGTCGCCAAGCGCACCAGCCACACGAAGATGGCCATAAGACCAATGATGGCCAGCACCGCAACGATTGGCCCGCCTATCCCAAAATGTCCCGGGCCGCCTCCCGGACCGCTCCACGGTCCACCCCACATCATGTGTCCGTAGGGGTAGCCGTTCGGCGTGGGGACGCTTGGTGTCGGGGTCGAGCCCTGCTGTTGGGCAAGCGCAGGCAGTGCCGCGACGATGAAGACGAGCCCAACGGCGAATGCCGCGAGAGATTTCGCGTGCGCGCGGATCGTTTGCATGGATGGCATTTTCACCTCCCTAAGCGCGATGATGTCCGTTGGATCAACTACGTTCGCGGATCACGGCAGAACTGTGTTCCGCCAGGACGCGGCGGCACACGCGTCGGGGACGGCAAGCGCCAGCGGGGGATTTTCAGCGCATCGCAGACGCGGCGAACGGCGCGCGCGTCGCACGTTCCCCGGCTCAGTGAATCCGCGCCACGACCTGCTCCAGGCTTGCAAAGAACTTCTGCCATCCGTACTTGGCGCCCTGGTAGGCCTGCTGCTGATCAGCCCGGAAGCCCGACTGTTCCATCCGCAGGCGGGTCCCCGTGCTCGTAGGGGTGAGCGTCCAAGTGACGACACTCTCGAGACCATAGGCCGCCCAGGTGTAAGACAGCGTTTTGTTCGGTTCGACTGCCAGGACCTGACAGTCGACAGCGCCCCAGTCGGCGCGAAGATTGAAACGGTGGTCCACGACAGGTTTGAAATCGTTCTTCATCAGCCACTCCTCGATCAGGTGTGGCTGCGTGAGCGCGCGCCAGATCTTTTCCGGCGGGTAAGGTATGTCACGTTCGACAATGACAGAGAGCGCTTCGGTCGCAGCATTGGTCATTGGTCCATCCTTTTCAGCAAGTCTTCGAGATGGTCGAACCGGCTTTGCCAGAAGCCGGCCATTTGGCTTGTCCAGTCGATCAGCGGGGCGAGCGCGCCGAGCTGCGCGCTATAGTGGGTCTGGCGACCTTCGTGGCGGTCGCGCACCAGCCCCGCCTGCTTCAGAACGCCGAGGTGCTTCGAGACGGCCGGTTGCGAGATCCCGGCCCGAGCCGTCAGAGCCCCGACCGTCTGCTCGCCTTCACGGCACAGTCGCTCAAAGATGGCCCGCCGGGTCGGATCGGCCAGCGATCTGAAAAGACTGTCACGAGGGTCCGGCGTCATGATCAATAACCTGTTGGCTATCGACCCAAATCAATAACCGTTCGGTTATATAATTCAAGCGAAAATTTGGGCGCTCAAAATCGCTCGTCCGTCTCAGGTTCAGGTTGCCCCGAAGGCGCGAGCGTGCCCCTCTTAAATCCTCATATTATACCCGCCGCGACAATTCCCGACCTGTCATGCTCCGCTAACGGGTCCGGCCCGAAGTGGCCGGCCCGATGACAAGCTCCGGCGGAGCATCCAGTACTCCCAGCGTTCAATGTGGCCTCAATGATTACTGGATCATCCGCGTTCGCGGATGATGACAGTGACACGAGTTGGTGGCCAAAGCCGCTGGTGTTACATAATTGATGAGTTATGCTTTGCCGTGGTTTCCCCACGTCCGTCTGCTGGCAGCCGCGCCGGGCGATGATATGTTTGCCTGCCCTGTCACGCACCGGCTTTACGCCACAGCGAGCCCGACTATATCCGGCACGTGCCTCAGTGGTATGGGGTACATGTCAGAGACGGGACGGTTCCTCGATGGCAAGACTCTCGGTCTTCTCAAATCCTGCCCACTACGCCCGGTGGAACTACATTTCCCACGGCCGAATAAAGCGTTCAAACTTGTTCAGGGCCGCAATAGCGGTCCTCTTCAGAGGCATTGCGAGCCTTGTCACCGCGGTACTCATCGGCATCGTGTTGGCGATGCTCTCCCATCCCATCATCGGCATCATGGCCGGGCTATTATTTTTCGTGGCCTGCATATCGTTTTCGACCAGGGACTACGGGATTTGGAGCGGGAATTGCCCGCATTGCCAGGAACCGATCAGCGTGCAGCTCGAGCGGGGTGAAACGAGGTTCAATTGCCAGTCTTGCAAGAAGAAGGTCGTATTGGAGTCCCGCAGTTTCGTCTCGGCTTGAGTGTAACGTTCGCCGACGTCCGGACAAAAATCGCCGGTATTGGCCGACACCGCATCGTTTCGCAGACGAATGGCGCGCCCATTGAGGCGCGTTAGGCTCCGAAGATTCACCAGCCGCCGCCGCCACCACCGCCGCCACCGCCGCCCGACGAGCCACCGCCACCTGAACCGCCGCTCGATCCGGGAGGACTTGAGGCTGACGAGATCGTTTGCGACAGGGCGCCGCTGAGCTGGTGGGTGAAGGCGACCGGGTCGTTGCCGAATTGACTGCCCTGGTACCAGGAGGCGACGGCTGCGCTCGCTCCCGCGGCGGCGAGGACAGCGGTAAAGCGCTTCGCCCAGGCGTTCTCGACATCAAGCGCAAGCGCGTAAGGCAGGAACCGCTCGAACAGTTCCGGCGTCTTGTCGGGAGGATTGAGCGCATTGAGCCGATCCTCCTCGGCAACACCGAGGTATTGGCGAAAGCCCTCAATGCGATCCATGACGGCACGGCCGGCGACGGTCGGCGCCTGCAGCCAGCGGAAACCGAGCAACGCCAGCGGAGCCAAAATATAGACCGCCACACAGGGCAAGAGATCGACCGCAGGAGCATTGGCAGCCATCAGGGCGAGACCGCCGGCCGCCGCCAGCGTCATCAACAGCACCCCGGCTATGATGATCAGCATGCCCCATGACTCGCGCTCCCGGCCTGTTTTGACCAGCAGGGCGCCGAGCACAATCGGCACAACGGGCAGCCACATGCCGAAATTCAAGGTCTGCGCCCGATTGCCGCCGTAGGTCTCTGTAATCAGGTTGGCGGTCAACACGACCACTATGGCGGCCAACACCAAGCCCGTGCCGGACCAGAAATAATTGTCCCTGAACAGCGTGCCATCGTAGCTGCTCTTGAGACTCTGCATCAGCGCTCCTTTGGCGCCGCCGAGCGTCTTATAGTTGGATTGCGTGAGCATCAGCGACGGCTTCGTCGCGAATAGCCTGCTCTTGACCGCAAATTCAGGCGGACCAATGGGCTTGCCGCCGTCGCAACGCCAGACCGTGGTCTCCTTTCCGGTGCCGGTCAGGCGGATTTGGCCCTTCACACCAAGATCGATGATCGCGGCGGTGAAGCAACGATCGTCGAACTTCATGCGCTCGACATACCGCACGGCAGCGGCCGACATTCCGTCCGGCGGACCGAACAGCGGGATGATGGTGCCGCGCGGCGGATCGCGGCCGATCCGCCGCCACGCGAACAGGTAGAACGCAACGACGCCGATCAGCCCGAGGAAGGCGGCGACCGACGGCGAATTGTCGTGCATCCACCAGCTCGCCTGCTGCGCATTGGTCGGCGCGGCGATCAAGCCCTTTGGCCAAGCCGCCGCCACGGTCAGTCCGTTTCGCGGCAGCAAGGCTCGCGTGGTCTGAAACAAAATCTGGCCCGGCCTTTCCGACACGATCATCGCATTCTTGCCGGTGGCGCCCTGCGGGCCGGTGTAGAACGCCGTCTGCTTGAACGGCACCGGTTCGGGCAACGTGATGCGCGCCTGTGCGACGTCAATCGCAAAGGGCCAGCCGTTGCCCGTGGCATTCCAATAAAGTTCGTCGTAGTCGGGGAAAAAACCGATCTGCCGGGTGGTGGAGTATCGGATCACGAACTCATGCTGGCCGGTCGGAAGGATCGTGTCGGCTTTGCCGATGCGCACGCGCACGCCGTTGACCAGCGGCTCCGTCGTCCACGGCGCTTTCGCGCCGTCGAGCGTGATCGATTGGACGTCGAAGCCGACGACCACCCTGCTCCCGTCGCGCCGCGTATAGGTGGTCGGAAAATCGCGAAAGATGCCGTGGCGGATCACACTCTGCTCAGATTGAACGCGTATCGTCTCGGTGACCGAAAGGTCGCCGTTGCGCTCGACGGTGACATCGCTGACAAAATGCAAAATACGTTCGACCGCCCAGGCCGGGCTGATCGCGGCAATCGTGACAAGCAGGGCTATCGCGAAGCGTCGGGCCATGGCTCAGGCTTGCTCACCGCTAGGACGGGATCATGATTGGGCCGGTCGAAATGCGACCCCTGGAACGGCTGCTTCGCCGCGATCGTCAAGCTCGAAGAAGGGCTCTTCGTGGAAACCGAGCATACCGGCCAGCAGATTGTTCGGGAACGACTGGATGCTGATATTCAGATTTCGCACCGTACCGTTGTAGTAGCGCCGCGCCATCTGCAATTGATCTTCGATCTCGGCCAATTGCTGCTGCAACGCCAGAAAATTCCGGTCAGCCTTGAGCTGCGGATAGGCCTCGGCAACCGCCAGCAGTTTGCCGAGGGACGCCTGCAAGCCGCGTTCCGCCGAAGCCTGACCGGGGACGTCGCCGGCCGCGATGCTCGACGCGCGCATCGATGTGACCTCGTCGAACACCGCGCGCTCGTGAGCGGCGTAGCCCTTTACGGTCTCAACCAGATTGGGAACGAGATCGGTGCGCCGCTTGAGTTGGACGTCCACCCCGCTCCATCCTTCACGCACGAGATTGCGCTGACGCACCAGCCGGTTGAAGATCGCAACCACATAGGCCGCGAGCGCGGCCAGCACGGCCACGACGATCCATTTTTGCATGTCGAGTGTGCCTCGGTTGGGAAGCGGCTTTTATCACGGTTCCATCGGAGCGTCTTGGGTACAGGCCACTTTGCGTGCGGGCCGCTTTGGGTGCAGCGCAACGTAAGCCTGCTGGAAATCTAAATTGCCATTGGAGTTTCACGATCACGTCTTGGCAGCGCCACAGAGGTCGCCTAGTATCATTAACCATCGGGGAGCGGGTGACGGGCCGTCGAGGAGATTCGACGATGCGAGTTGAGACCGCGTGCCAGCCGACGCCGACCAAAGATCTCAGCCGGCCGAATTGCCCAAGCTGCGGCAGCGTCCTGCTCTTCGCCGAGGAATCCGAGTTCAACCTCAAGGGCCGTATCCGGCACACTTGGTCGTGCGACGAGTGCGGCCATGAGTTCGTGACCTCCATCAGGTTGTGGTCGCGGTAAGGCGGGACCCAAGCCGCCAATCGTGTATATGGTTTCGATTGTCTCGGGTCGGTGCGCCGAGACCTCCAACATGTCAGATTCCGAATGAGCGCGTGGCCTCAGCGGGCACGAACGCGCAATAATGATAAGCAAGTGGTGTTATTGTTATTGCCGCGGAACAGCTCACCAGGAGGATATGACCATGCGCCTAGCGTTCTCGCTCTCAGGGATCATCGCGATCGCCCTATCTCTGGCATTCGCCGGACCTTCATATGCCGAGACGATGCAGTTCAAGGCCACCATGAACGGTTCAAGCGAAGTGCCGCCCAATCAAACTGCGGGCACCGGATCATTCACCGCAACGTTCGACACCGCGACGAAGAAATTGTCCTGGAAAGGCACCTTCTCGGGCTTGACCGGCGACGTCATGGCCGCACATTTCCATGGCCCGGCCGAACCCGGAAAGAACGCTGGCGTGCTGGTTTGGATCTCGACAAAAGGCACCCCGCTGAAGAGCCCCTTTGATGGTTCGGCGACGCTCACCGACGATCAGGTCTCTGACCTCATGTCCGGTCGGTTGTACGTCAACTTTCATACCGCCGCGAACCCGGGCGGCGAGTTGCGCGGTCAACTGACCAAGATGTAGCCGCGCGGCTTTGTAGCTTTATTCGACCGATTTAAATCGCCCGCCGGCCTGGCGTTTCGGGGCCGGCGGGTTCTTTTTTGTCCTCGTGGCCGGGCGCTGTACCCGAGCCTATTGCAACCCGGCGATCGCGCGCGCCTCGCCGGTCAGTTCGAGGATGTGCATTCCGGTATTGGCGCGGTCGACGATGTAGATGTAGCCGCGATCATCGGTCTCGACATTGTTGGTCTGGATCGCGATCTTGCAGCGATCCTCGCCGTTCACTTTGATGCACCGCTTGTCGGTATCTTCGGTGATCGGGGGTATGAAATAGCCGATCTCCTTCGGATGGTACGGATCGCGAATATCGACGGCGCGGACGCCGGCATTGAAGTACGCGAGAAACGCGATCTTCTTGTAGAACACCGGCGCCATGCTTTCGTTGGTGGAATGCGTACCGAACCGGCCGCCGCGCGAGCAGAAATTGCCGCTTGCCTCAGGCACCTGGAAGTTCGAGATCACCATCGGGTGCGCTTCGACCGTCACGTCGACGAACCACGCCATCTGCTGCGGCTCCTCGCACTCGTTGCGGATTTGCTCGTCGACGATCATGACGATGTCACGCACCGCACCTTGCGTATCCTTGGCGAATTCCGGGATCGGCATTTTCGGCATCGGAAATACCGTATGGGCGCCGTTGAATGGCGACATCACGAGCCGGCCGATTTCGGGATAGAGCAGATTTTGCGGCGTCGGCTCTTTCGGACCTTTGAGGAGTTTTTCGCGGTCGACGATCTGCAGGATACCGCCGTTGTTGGTGCCGTAGCCGAAATAGACGCGGTTCGCCTGCGGCCCGAGCGATATCATGCCGTGAAGTTGGATCGGCACCGGGCCGGTCGCGCCGGGCTCCTGGCCGGGCAGGCCGAACTCCCGGATTTTCACCGGATGCGCCGGATCGCTCATGTCGTAAACCTCGGTCATGCGCTTGACGCGCCAGCCCGGCACGCCGGACACGAGATAGGCGATGCCGGTGTCGCATTCCCAAAAGCTCTTGTGCGTGTCGGTGAGCGGCGCTTCCGAATGCCAGATGCGGACCGGCTTTGCCGGATCGGTCACATCGTAGATCTCGTGACCCTTGCCGCCGAAGACGCGCAGGAGATACGTCTTGTTCGGGTCACCCTTCGGCAGCGTTTTGCCGTCGCATACGCGCGTCATCTGCGCGCCCCCCTGCTCGTAGGTGCCTTCGGTGCCGGGGATGTGGGCGAGGTACTGCGGATGCGCGGGATCGGTCACGTCGATAATCGATGTACCGCTGAATTCCGGCTGTCCCGTCATCGGATTGACGGGCTTCGGAATTTCCTCGGTGCCGCCGTGATGACCGATATAGGCGATATAGCGATTTCCCTGGTGGTGGATGGTCGGCTGATAGGCACTGCGATGCTGCAGATCGTTGTAACCGACGAGCCGCATATTGCTGGCCTCCGGCGGATCGCCGACTTTCGGCGCTCCCGGAACCGTCACGATCGTCGAACGTGTGCTTTGCGCGATGGCTGGGAGCGCGAGCGCGGCAAGTGCGGCTCCAGCTCCCAGCATCACGTAGAAGATACGTCTGATCTCCTTCGGCATCGATAGTCCTCCCTATTGCGTCGTTATTGTTTCGGTATGTTGGCGGCCTCAATCACCTTAGCCCATTTGTCGACGTCCGATCGCATGCGGGCGTCGACCTCGGCCGGGGACGAGGCCTTCGCCTCGATGCCGAGATCATGCGCGCGTTTCCTGAAATCCGGATCGGCGACGACTTCGCGCAGTGCATGGTTCAATTTGTCGATGATCGGCGCCGGCGTGCCCGCCGGCGCAAACAGTGCATTCCACGACGCTACGTCGAAATCGGCAAAACCCGACTCCTGTACAGTCGGAACATTCGACAGCGCAGCGATGCGCTGCGCCGCCGTCGTCGCGATCGCGCGAACCTTGCCGTCCGCCAGAGTTGGTATCAGCGCCGGATAGAAATCGATGCTGACCTGGATGTCGTTGCGCAGCACGCCTACGATTTCGTCCGGCGTCGACCGAAACGGCACGATGACGACATTGGCGCCGCTGCGCGATTTGAACAGCTCGGCGGCGAGATTTTGCGTGCTGCCGACGTTGATGGTGCCGACATTGATTGTCCCGGGCTTTTCGCGCGCCGCCTTGAGCATATCGTCGAGCGTGTGGAACGGCGAAGAGGCGCCGACCACAAACACGCAAGGAAACTCGCCGATCGCGGAGATCGGTGCGAAATCCTTGACCGGATCGTACGGCAAGTGCTTGAACAGCGAGACGCTGATCGCTGTGCTGTTGGTCAGCAGCGTTAGCGTATAGCCGTCGGCGCCGCCGGCAATCGTTGACCTTGCTGCCGCAATCCCGCCGGCGCCCGGCTGGTTCTCAACGACGAAGCGTTGCCCCAATTTGTCGCTGAGCTTTTCGGCCACCAGACGCGCCGTAATGTCGGCAAGACCGCCCGCCGCGAACGGCACGATGATCCGGACTGGCTTATCAGGATAAGATTGCGCCCGAGCGTGGCCCACCGAGACGGCGGTGAGCGCAAGGGCAAGCATGAGCGCCGCGATACGCGTTGCGATCGTGACCTGGACGAGAGCCGATTTCATTCTGAACACCCAAGACCTTCCTCCCGGCGCTGGCACAGGGTGTTATATGCCACGTTGCGCCCGGTTTGAAAGTGCGGGTGTGCAACACACCCATTCATCCCGCGGCGTAAAACCAACGCCGCGCTTCAGGAACTCAGGTCGCGTTTTGCGATCCATTGTTCCTGGGTCTGCGCCAGATAATCGGCAAATCGCCCCGCCATGATGGCTTGTCGCGCACCGGAGACGAGGTCCTGATAATAGAACAGGTTGATGATGGACAGGAGCGTGCCGCCAAGCGCCTCGCCGCTGCGAAACAGGTGATGCAGATACGCCCGCGAAAAATTGCGCGCGGCGGGACACCGGCTCTCCTCGTCAAGCGGACGCGGGTCGTCGGCGTGGCGGGCGTTCTTGATATTGATCGGCCCGAACCGCGTGAACGCCAGACCGTGACGGCCGTTGCGTGTCGGCATCACGCAATCGAACATATCGATACCGCGCGCGATGGCCTGGAGGATGTCGTCCGGCGTGCCGACACCCATGAGATAGCGCGGCCGCTCTGCCGGCAAAGCCGGCGTTGTCTCGGCGACGACCTTGAGCATGACATCCTGCGGCTCGCCGACGGCCAGGCCGCCAAGCGCGTAGCCTTGAAAGCCGATCCCGGTAAGGCCGCGCGCGCTTTCCTCGCGTAACCGCTGATCGTCACCGCCCTGCACGATACCGAACAGGGCATGCCCGGGAGCAGCGCGTTCGAAAGCACGCTTGCCGCGCTCGGCCCAGCGCAGCGAGAGCTTCATGGCGCGCTCGATGTCGCTTCGATCGGCGGGCAGCCGCACGCACTCGTCGAGCTGCATGGCGATATCGGAGCCGAGCAGCATCTGGATTTCGACGGCGCGTTCCGGTGTCAGCTCGACCATCGCGCCGTCGAGATGCGAGCGGAACGTAACCCCCTGCTCCGCCACTTTGCGCAAAGCCGCGAGCGACATCACCTGGAAGCCGCCAGAGTCGGTGAGGATCGGATACGGCCAACGCATGAACGTGTGCAGCCCGCCGAGCGCCGCAACCCTTTCGGCGGAAGGCCGCAGCATCAGATGGTAGGTATTCGCCAACATGATCTCGGCGCCCGAAGCACGCACGTCATCATGGTGAACGCCTTTGATGGCTCCTTGCGTACCGACCGGCATGAACGCCGGTGTATGTACGACACCGTGCGGCGTGGTGATTTCACCGGCGCGTGCGGCGCCATCTGTTGCGTCAAGGCTGTAGGAAAACGCGTGGGGCATGACCATCAAGGCGCGCGAAACAAGAGACAAGCGTCGCCGTAAGAATAAAAGCGATAGCCCATCTCGATCGCATGGGCATAGGCGCGGCGCATCACCTCAAGGCCGCACAAGGCGCAGACCAGCATGAACAGCGTCGAGCGCGGCAGATGGAAATTTGTCAGCATGGCGTCGACCGCGCGAAACCGGTAGCCCGGCGTGATGAACAGCGCGGTCTCGCCCGAATAGGCCGCAAGCGTCCCATCCTCCGTTGCCGCGCTTTCGATGAGACGCAGCGAGGTCGAGCCGACCGCCACGATGCGCCCGCCGGCCCGTCGCTTGGCGTTCAGCGCAGCAGCCGTGTCTGCGCCGACAGTTCCCCACTCGGCGTGCATGACATGCCCGGACGTGTCTTCGGTCTTGACCGGAAGGAACGTGCCCGGACCGACGTGAAGCGTCACGCGATAGAGGTCAATGCCGCGGTTGCGCAACGACTGCACCAGGGTATCGGTGAAATGCAGCCCAGCGGTTGGCGCGGCCACCGATCCCTCCTCTCGCGCAAACATCGTCTGGTAGTCGGTCCGATCTCGTTCGTCGACCGGACGGCGGCTCGCGATATAGGGTGGCAGTGGCGGCTCGCCACGCTCGACCAACGCCTGATCGAGTATGGCGCCGTCGAAGGCAAACGCCAGCGTCACTTCCCCACCCTGCCCTTTGGCTTCGACCGTGGCGTCAAGTTGCTCCAAGAAACATACCCGTCCCTCGCTACCGAAACGCACCACGTCTCCGATTGCGAGGCGCTTCGCGGGCTTCACCAAGGCAAGCCAGCGCGAACCGTCGAGCCGCTTCGTGAGCGTCGCCGCGATTGCAGGTTCATAATCGCCGCGGCCGATGCGGCGGCCATGCAGGTATGCCGGAAGCACCTTGGTGTCGTTGACGACAAGAGCATCGCCCGGCCGCAGCAAATCCGGCAGATCGCGTACGATGCGGTCCTCGCATTCCACCTGCGCGCCCGGACGCACAATCAAGAGGCGCGCCGCATCTCGCGGAACTGCCGGCCGCAGCGCGATGCGATCTTCGGGCAGGTCGAAATCGAATAGATCGGTCCGCATTTTTCAGTTCGCCGCCCACAACTGCCGGCTGAGGCATAGAGATCGCCAACGGATCGGTGTGCCTTGCAGAACATTGTCATCTGTGAAAAGCCAACGTCGCACTGATGCCGCTCTTTCCTCTGCGTCGGCAAATGGGATTCGGTGATGCTGTTCCTGACCGAAGCGGACGTAAAAAACGCGATGGCGGACGACGACGCCTATCGGGAGGCCGTCGATGTCATCGAGGACGTCCTGCGACAGCAATCCGTCGGCACGACGTTCCATTTGAAGCGTTACACCATGACCCATCCGGCGCATCCTGGACACCTGTGGCACAATATTCGCATGTTGCCCGGCATGGTGCCTGAACTCGGCGCAGCCGCCGTCCGTGTGTATTCCGGATACCGTGGAACAAATCGATCGGAAGTCATTTGCCTGTTCGATTGGGCCGACATGAGGATGTCCGCCATCATCTCTGATTTTCATCTTCACGCCATCCGTACAAGTGCGCCTTACGGGGTGGCCGCTAAATATCTGGCCCGCACCGACGCGACGACCCTCGGTATCATAGGTACCGGCCGTTATGCCCGTGGCATGGCGCAGGCGGTCTGCGCCGTCCGTCCCATTAAACGAATACAGGCTTACAGCCGCGATCCTGGGAACGTCCGGAGCTTCTGCGACGACATGGGCGCCAGCCTGGGAATCGAAGTGGCGCCCTGTTCCTCCGGACGCGACGCGGTGAAGAAGGCCGACATTGCGATTACGGCGACGTCCGGGAATACCATCGTGTTCGACGCCGGCTGGCTTGAACCCGGCATGCTGCTGATGTCGTTGGCACCGGGGGAATTTGGTCCAGAAGTTGTCCAGCGTTCGCGCGTATTTCTCTCTGCAATCGATCAGGTGCTGGGCGACGATCCACCGCGCAAGCCCTTCGACCGCTTGGTCGCCGACGGCCGGTTCGGGCCGGACGACGTCGCCGCGGACCTTTGCGATGTCGTCGCCGGAAAAAAGCCGGGCCGCACCGGAGATGATGAAATCATCCTTTATGAATGCGCCGGATTGGCACTGCTCGACGTCGGGGTCGGACATTGGATCTATCAGCGCGCCCTCAGCCGAGGGCTGGGGACGGAGCTGCCATTCGGCGAAGAGCATTGACGCACCTTGCCCGTCTTTTGGGAGTTTCGACGCTTGCATATTTGGTCAAACGAGGAAGCAAAATTGAACCGCAGAGCGCTTTTAAAGTTCGGCGCTGGCTTGTCGATTTGGGCGCTGTTCTCTCCCGCAAGAAGCGAGGCCGAGCCGGCTTACCCGGCCCGCGTCATTAAGTTGATCGTACCGCGTCCGGCCGGTGGCGTTGTCGATATCATCGCCAGAGAATGGGGCAATAAGGTCAACAAAGTTCTCGGCGCCACCTATATCGAGAATATAGGAGGTGGCGGCGGAACGATCGGCGCAGCCTTTGCGGCTCGCGCGCCGGCTGACGGGTACACACTGTTGTTTGGAACGACCAGCGAGCTGGTTCTCAGCCCCATCCTGTCGCATCAATCCTACGATCCGGTCGCAAGCTTCGAGCCGATCTCCATCATCTGCGAATCCGTTGCGGCGATCGTCGTCAACCCGAACGTTCCCGCCACCAATTTGGGCGAGCTTGTCGCCTACGCCAAAGAAAATCCGGGCCAACTGAATTATGGCTCGGCCGGTGCCGGCACGGTATCGAATTTGGCGGGCGAGCTTTTCAAGCGCGAAGCGGGTCTGCCCGATATCACGCATATTCCCTACCGCGGCGGCGGCGAGGCGATGTCCGATCTCATTGCAGATCATATTCCGATCATGACCCCGATGATGTCGCAGACCATCATCGAATTGCATCGGCAGGGCCGCATCAGGGTGCTCGCCGTGGCGTCGGAACGCCGGCTTGATGCAATGCCGGACATTGCCACGGCGGCGGAGCAGGGATTTCCCGATCTCATCGCCCGGCTTTTCGTCGGTCTGTTCGCGCCCGCGGAAACGCCGCAGCCGATTATCGCTCAGGTCGACGCCGCCACTCATGTCGCAATGGAAGACCCTGATTTGCGAAAAAGCTTCTCGGCCGCCGGCTTTGAATCGGTGACCGAGTCGGACGCCGCATCCGCCACGCGATATCTCAAGAGCGAAATCGCCCGGTGGAGGCCAATTCTGCAACAGGTCGGTTTGAGCGCGAAGCGATAGGCGATCGAAAAGCGGTTCGCGCCGTCAATCACATGCTCTAAAAGGTGCTATCGCCAACTTGACACGGCCATCAACGTGACGCCGAGCGCGGTCATTCAAGTCAAACGCGGCATCGGTGACGTCATCTGGCACCTTCCGTTTGTCCGCGCCATTGCCGCCGTATCGATCGGCCGCCAGGTGACGTTTCTCGCGCCGCCTTCAAGCCATGCGAAAGAATTGCTTGCCGCCGAACCGAGCGTCGCCGAGACGATCTATTTCGAGCATGGCGGCTCCGAGTTGAGGCGGGGCCTCAATCTGGCGCGGCTCGCTGCGCTGCTGCGGCGCAATCATTATCGGACGGTGTGGGTTCTCGATCGCACGATCCGTCCGGCGCTCGCCGCCATGCTGGCCGGTGTGCCGGAGCGCGTCGGCCTCGGCCTCGGTCCGCAGCGGATGTTCATTACAAATTCGGGCATCGACAGGCGCCATTTTCACGACCAGCCGATCGAGTGGCTCGTTGCGCTGATGGCGGCGATGAAGGTGCCGCTGCCGTCAACCGAACCGAAGCTGCAGGTTGCCGGCGATCTCCTTAAGGCGATCAGCGAGAAGTTCGCGCACCTTTTACGCCCCTGGATCGTGCTCGGCATCGGCGCCTCGGAAGCCGACAAGGATTGGCCGGACGCCTATTGGGTCGAATTCATCGAAAAGATTTGCCGCAGCACCACCGGCACGGTTTTTTTGATCGGTGGCGCGGAAAATCAAGGCGCGCGCAAAAAATCTCATTGCGCGAAGCGCAGTCATGAGCGCGATCAATGCTTGCGATCTTGCGCTTGCAGAAGCCGCTGCTCTCTTGCGTCTAGCTGACGTTTTTGTGGGAACCGATTTCGGGCCCAATGAACATTGCTGCTGCGACGGCAACCGACGCATTCGCCATGTTCGGCGCAACGCCCGTGCTGAGCTATTCCAAATTCATCCACCCGATCGTGCCGGAGGGCGGCCCGTCGCCGAACGGCATGCAGCACATTTCGCCCGCTCGGGTGCTTGAGAGCGTCACGCCATATCTCGCAGCCAAAACGCAACAGAACTAAGCGCTGATGGAGCGGATTTGACATTCGCTACCCACCCCCGGCGCGGTGTTACCGCCGGGGTGGAATTGGTGGCGCAGGAGGCGGCGTCGCCGTCATCGGATCCATCGGGAGCGATGGGTTGTAGGCGGCGTTAGGGCTGCATGTGCCGCCGATACCGCTTATTGTCAGCTTACATTGGGCCTCGGTCTCATAGCTACACGACGTGACGCCGTCGCCGTTATAGTAGACCGCGCACCATGGGTAGTTTGTGTCGGCTCTGGCCGGCGCGGCGCCGAACAGCAATGATGCAGCCAGCGCGACAAAGAGACTGACGTTGAGGCGCATTTTCATATTTGCTCCCGAAGTCGCCCGTGTCGTCGCACCCCTTACTGAAAATACATGCCTGTCGCGGCCGGGTCGAGCAAGAAGCGACGCGCGTTGCTTCACTGCAACGATTTGGTGTTGTCGACGGTCCTGTTATCTACGAACCGGATCGCGATGGGGCGCCCCGCCACCGCACCGCCCATGCCTTTGCTGAAGTGCAGAGGTGTGCAGCGGGCGAGCGCCGCGTTTACAGCGTCACGGTAAATGTCGCGCACTGCGGCTGGAGCGTCATGGCTGGCATAGGTGACGCGCGGCGGAGCGAGAATATCGCCGTCGCGTTTGAAGGCGAACCGCACGGTATATTGCATGCCGTGACGTGCTTCGTCTTTTGGCGGCGGCACCCAGCAAGCGCGCAGCGCCGCATATAACGCTCCGATTGAATCAAGGCCGTTGTCCGCGGCAGACGCATCGCCATTGTCGCCGGTCTTTGCCCCGCCGCCGTTGCCTGCATCTGCAGCGTTATTGCTCTGCGGATCGTTTTCGTCGGTCGAAACGATGGTCAGCCGCAGATCCTGACCGATCGGCGGCAGGTATTCGGGGAAACACGGTCCGCCGTGGAAAACGCCGCAAAATGACGGATGACAGGGACGTCCGCTCAGGACGCTGCACGGCGCCTGCGCCGGAGGGAGGCGGAGTTGCGCCAGCGCGCGGTCTTGGGCGACAAGCGCGCCGAGGCCAACCATGACCACGCTGCAGAACAACAGTCGCATGGCGGAGCACACGCATGGCACCCCATTACTTTACGTCGGCGGCCACCTGCATGCTGATGATGCGATCCGGCTTGGCCGGTGGCTCGCCTCGCTTGAGTTTGTCGACGACGTCCATGCCGTCGACCACTTCGCCGATGACGGTGTACTGACGATTGAGGAATGAACCGTCGTCGAACATGATGAAAAACTGGCTGTTCGCCGAGTGGTCGTTGCCGCCCTTGCGCGCCATGCCGACAACTCCCCGCGTGAACGGCACGTCGGAGAACTCCGCCTTGAGGTCCGGGTATTTCGAGCCGCCGGTGCCGTTGCCATGCTGGCCATCCCCGGTCTGCGCCATGAAGCCTTCGATCACGCGATGGAACGGCACATCGTCGTAAAAGCCCTCGCGTGCGAGCTGTTTCAGCCGTTCGGCGTGCTGGGGTGCGATATCGTTGCGCAACTTGATCACGATCTGGCCGGGTCCGGTCTCAATGACCAGCGTATTTTCCGGATCGGTATTTTGTGCAGGCATTTTGAGTATTCCTTTGCTCGTGCAAATGGCCGGTCGCCGACGACGAAAATTCCGGCATAAAGTGGAACCACGACCTATTTCGCGATCGTCGCTTTCTTTACATAATCCAGTTTGGCAAAGTCGCGAGTGAGGTAGGTGTTCCCTTCCTGTTGGATGCGGCCCTGTTCGGGTCCGCGTCCCTGTGGCGCGCCCTCGCCATAGCCGCTGTAGAGCGCATCCACGACGTTCATTCCCGATACGATCTGACCGAACGCGGCAAAACCTTGGCGATCGAGGGCGCTATTGTCGCCAAAATTGATGAAGACCTGGGTCGTGCGGGTGTTCGGACCCGCGGTTGCAAACGTGATGTAGCCACGCTTGTTGCTCTGCCGAACCGGATCGTCGGTAATTCGCGCGTTTCGCCACAGGGCCGAAAGTTTCGGATCGCCGTTGATGCCGAATTGCACCATGAAGCCGCTGACGACCCGGAAGAAGCGCGCGTTGTCGTAGAAACCGTTCTTGACCAGATTGTAAAACCGATCGGCGCCGTTCGGCGCCCAGTCGCGGTGAACTTCGACGACGAAAGCACCCTTGCTGGTCTCGAATTCGGCCTTGTAGATCGCCGGGGCTTTTTCATTCAGCGCCGCCGGGTTCGCGAGCCCCTGGCTCCAGGCCGGCGCCGCACACACGAGCATGAACAGCAATGCAACAAGACGGGTCATGTCATCTCCCGGGATGAATATCTTCAGGCCTTCGCGAACTTCTTCTTCAGCATCGCGGCGACCGGTGCGGGCACGAAAGCCGAAACGTCACCTCCCATGCCGGCGATCTGGCGCACCAAGGTGGCGGTGATGGGGCGGACCAAGGGCGACGCCGGTAGAAACACCGTCTGCACCATTGGCGCCATAGCCGCATTCATGCCGGCCATCTGCATTTCATAGTCGAAATCCGTGGCATCGCGCACGCCCCGGATCAGCATCGTGGCGCCGGCCCGCTGCGCCGCCGAAACGACGAGGTCGGCGAAGGTCGTGCAGGCGATCTCACAGCCTGCCGCTTGCGCGACCGGCGTGCAAATCTCCTTAAGCATGGCGAGCCGTTGGTCGGCCGAAAACAGTGGTGTCTTGCCGGGATGGACGCCGACCGCCAAGACCAGGCGATCGGCCAGGCGCACGGCGCCCCCGACCACATCGAGATGGCCGTTGGTGATGGGATCGAACGATCCGGCAAAAAGGGCGACGCGCGGCATTCCGGGGGTCTAGCTTGCACTGAAAGCAACCGCAAGGCGGTTTCCCCTACCCCCGCAAAGCATCTTGCACCCTTTCGGCGATGGCTGCTTACCTGCACCCCATGGAGCGCACCATCCTCGTTACGGGCGGCGACAAGGCCTACTTCCTGATGGGCTGCATGCTCGTGCACAGTTTGCGGACATGCGCGCCGCGCCTGCCGGTCTATTTTCTCGATTTCGGCCTGGAGCGCCCGCAGCGAAAGTTTCTGGACACCATCTGCACCGTCGTTCGCCGGCCGGAGCAACTCGGCGCGGCGCAGCACCCCTATTCGTACAAGGCCGCAATGGGGGAGTATTTGCGCGCGGTCCGGCGGACCAGCCTCGTTTGGCTCGACAGTGACATGATCGCCGTGGGCGCCGTCGGTGAAAGCCTCAAAGCGGTGTTGCGGCAAATGGACAACAACGGCCGCGAGGTCGCCGCGTGCGTCGATTCCTGCGGCACGATCGGCGATTTCATCGCGAAAGGACAATCGGTCGGACCTTTCGTTGAGGCGCTCGCCACGACGAAAATTGCACCAACCGAGCCATATCTGAATGTCGGCTTTGTCATCTGCCGCTCGCAGGCCTTTTTGGACGATTGGCGTAAACTCACGAACAGCTTCACGACGCACACATGCTTCGAGCAGAACGCCTTCAATATCGTCGTCCGCACGCGTGGTGGGGCGATGGTCCTGTCCGATGAGGAATGGAACGTCCACGGCCGGTTGCTGAGAGACAAAACCGTGGGGCTTGGCGGCAGCCTCATTCTGCATGCGACGTCCGATCGTGCCGACGAGGACCTCACGTGCAATGAATGGGTGGCGTTCGGAGATCAACGAATTTCCAGTACGCTGAAGCTGTTTCGCAATCCGTTTCTGCGCAAGCTCCAAGAAGCCGTGCTGATGGATTTCATGCGCGGCGCGCACCGCGAATTGCAACGGCTCGGCATCCTGGCCTAGGCCGAGCGGCCCGCTTCGTCGCGTTCCCCAGCCTGTCGCTGCAAGTCGAAGCTAGCGCTCCGGCAGCAAGCGGAAAGTCTGATCGGGCGGATACAAGACCGTTGGCCTCGGATTGCAGCCAACGCGAGTGGCCCTATTTCGAGGCGTCCTGGTTGCGCGCCGCCCGTCAAGTTGCGTGTGCGAAGCTGCGGTCAGCGGACGGAATTGAACAGGTCCTAAACCTTCGTATTGGCTCTCTGATCTCTTTCGACGTTGCGGCGCGACCTACGTACAATGGAGCAGTTGGTTTTGTCCCCGTAATGCTGGCGCGTTAGGTCTCGACCGCGCGGCTCCCCATCCCCCCGACACCCCCCGCCGCTCGGCCCGGCCTAGGTTGCGGCCACAACCCAAGAACCCCAAGCACATGGCGTGCTTGGGGTTCCTCTTTGGGGAGGCTAAGCGCCACGGAATGAGGAGGGGCCAGTGAATATCCGCATCGCTTTTGCACTTGCACTGTTTGGCGTCACACTTTTGCCGGCGGCCGCCAGGTCCGACGAACAACAGAACCAGCAGGCCTGCATGACTGATGCGATGACGGTATGCGGACGATTCATACCGGACCGGGAGCGCGTTGCAACGTGCCTGCTTTCGAACCGCAATCAGATCTCCGCAGCGTGCCGCGCGGCGTTAACGCACTTCAACCAGGCGATGGTCGTGCGGACCAAGTCGGCCAACGCCCACTAACAGCATGTCCAGCTCTTATAAGATGCTTAATCGTCGAGGCCGCTCTCGCCGCCTGCGAAAAGTGCTGACGACGACGCTATGCGTGGCGGTTGGCATCGTCATAGCTGGCACGATGGCTGGCCTGTTCACTCAAACAAGCGCAGAAGCGTTGGCGGTCGCGCCAATCGACCAGACTCCGTCAACTTCAGCAGCCACTACATTCACGATTTCCCGCGCACCGTCCGCCAAATCCGCTGAAGTAGACCACCCGCACGCAGTAGCGTCTTGCGACGACTTTGAATTCGCATTTCTCAATGCGGCCTGCTCAAAAGTCAGGGTAAAGCATATTGGCAAACGCCCGAAGGGGTCTCGCTGGTCTGTGGCGCGCAGGTGATACCGGCGCAGAGATGAATTACGGCTGCGCGTTGCCGCCGCCACCGATCTTCAGCGCTGCATCAATGCATTCGATCAAGCGGTCTTCCCTGAATGGCTTTTGCAAATAGCCGACCGCACCGCTTCTCAGCGCTTGATCCTTTTGTTTTTCGTTCGATGCCGCAGTCACGAATATGATCGGCAAACGGTGACCGTCGGCGATCAGGCGTTTTTGCAGCTCAACTCCGCTCAGGCCCGGCATCTGTACATCGGAAATCAGGCATTCCGTAGCTGTCACCGCTGCCGATCCGAGAAACGCCTCGGCCGAACAAAATGTCGCTGCACTGTGTCCAAGCGATCGAACGAGCGACTTAGTCGCCTCTCTTACGGATTCGTCGTCGTCAACGATTGAGATCATGGGCGGATACCGCTTTTAGCGCACCTGAATCCGCTGAACCGCAGCTAAATTGAATCGAACATTTGATATATTTATTGATTTTGATGATGCGACTGCTTCGTTACCAAAAGGTTAAAGCCGCCCCTATACGAAGGCATAAGCTGGCGAGGCATTCAGTGCAGCGAACCGCGACCCGGTATCGGAAGCCGGAACCGATCTAAACCTTCGTATTGGTTCGCTCATCTGATTCGATATGGCGCCGTCACCTACGTACAGTAGAGCGACATTTCTCATCCTCATAAGCTCCATTTGCTCGGCCGCAGGCCCACAGCGCCGGTACGGCGGTAACCTCAAATGCCTCGGAGAATTCGATGCGCAATGCATTCGGATACAATTTCAAAGGGGTGATCGCAGCTGCGCTTTTCAGCTGCTTTATCGCTGGCGGTATCGCCGAGATGACCAGTCCCAGCGTTGCTAAAAATGTCGAGGCCCCGACGATTTCGATCGATCGGTCCCACAAGGGTGATCGACTGGTTCAAGCGCCGCTATCGCGTCAGCATCAAAATAACCCGACGTCGCCCACTGCGACCCGCGTGTGGCCCAAGCAGACACCGCTTGGCTGCGATCCGGCCTTCAGTCCGGTCGCTGATCCGGCAAGGGCGCATATTTTCATGCGCTGCATGACCTGAGCATCGCTTGTTGTGTAGGAAGGCACCTGATCATGCCCATCCAAAGCGTGGAGCGTCCAAGCAATCATTTGCCGCGCTATGACGCCGTCGAGGTTCTGATGATTGCAGCCGGTGTTTTGCTCGTGGTTGCAATCTCATTCGTGTTTTGACGGTCGAGCCGCGAACCTCATTGGCCCTTGATGCCGGCCTGCGATACGACCTGCGCCCATTTGTGGGTTTCCGCCGCCATGAATGTCGCGAATTGTTCCGGTGAGATCGGCCTGGTATCGACTCCGAGCTTATGAAGCGCCTCCTGTGCTTCGGGGGTCTTAAGGCCTTCGTTGACGGCGGCATTGATCTTTTGAACGATCGGCGCGGGCGTGCCGCCAGGGGCGAGAAGTCCTGTCCAGAGCGTCGCCGCGAGCTGCGGATATCCGGCTTCGATGACGGTCGGTACGTTGGGAAGTTGCGGCAGCCGGTTTTCGCTCGTAACCACAAGTGCCCGCACCTTGCCGGATTCAATATGCGGCAGCATGACCGACGGGCTGTCGAACATCATCTGTATTTGTCCGGCCAGAATGTCGGTGATCGCGGGAGCGGAGCCGCGATATGGCACGTGGACAAGCTTGATGTTGGCAACGAGCTGCAAGAGTTCGCCGAGGAGGTGCGGCTGCGTTCCGACCCCTGCCGACGCGAAATTGATCTTTCCGGGATTGCTTTTCGCGTAGGCGATAAATTCGGACAATGACTTGGCAGGTACCGCCGCTGCGTTCACCGTAAGGATTTGCGGGCTTTGCGCCACGATTGCGATCGGAGCGAGATTTTTCAGCGGGTCGTAGTCGAGCTTGTAGAGCGACGGGGTGATCGTCAGCGAGCCGACCTGCGAGATCAAAAGCGTGTAGCCGTCGGGATCGGAGCCTGCGACGAACTTGCTGCCAACCGTACCGCCGGCGCCGCCGGGCTTGCTTTCCACTACGACGGCTTGGCCCAAGATCGGCGAAATGCTGTTCGCCATGATGCGCGCGACAACATCGGTCGGACCGCCCGGCGGGAACGGCACGATGACGTGGATCGGGCGTGTCGGATAGTCTTCGGCAAGGGCGCCGAGCGCGGTGCCGACAATAAAGAAAACCGCTAGCGTCGCGGCGATGCCGGTGCGTCGATTGATCATGATGTTGTTCTGCCTTTTTCGAAGTCTTTCATTGCTTATCAAGCCCGAGCGTTTTGATGATGGGCGACCATTTGGCGAGATCGGCTTTGATCGTGTTCGTGAAATCCTGCGGCGTGCCACCGAGCGGTTCGTTGCTCAAGTTGCTCAGCGCTTTGACGAGTTCGGGGGTCTTCAAACCTGCATTGATCGTCCCATTCAGCTTGGCGATGATGGCCTCGGGCGTATGTGCCGGAGCTAAAAGGCCCGTCCAACTGGTCGACACAAAGTTCGGAAAGCCGCTCTCGACCATGGTCGGCACATCGGGCAGTTGCGGAATGCGCTTCGGCGTGGTCACGGCGAGCGCTCGCAGCTTGCCAGCCTGGATCAGCGGCAAGAGCACGCTCGTGCCCTCGAACGTCATCTGCACATTGCCGGCGACGAGGTCAGTGATCGACGGTCCGCCGCCCTTGTAAGGGACATGCACGATGTCGACGCCGGCCCGGGCCTTGAACATTTCTCCGATAAGGTGCGGCAGCACGCCGATGCCGCCGGAGGAGAAGTTCACCTTGCCTGGATTGGCCTTTGCGTAGGCCACAAGCTCCTGCACGGTCTTGGCCGGCACCGATGGATTGACCACGAGAATGTTGGAACTCTGTCCGACCAGCGCGATCGGATCATAGCTGGTGAGCGGATTGTACCCGGCGTTGGGGTGCAGGAGCGGCGCGATGACTAGCCCGCTGGCGCTGGAATAGAGCAACGTGTAGCCGTCCGGCGTGGCCTCGGCCGCATCCTTCGATCCGATGGTGTTGCCGGCTCCGGGCCGGTTCTCGACGACGAAGCCCTGGTGAAGCGAAGTTTGCAAATAATTGGCCGTGATCCGCGCAATGACGTCGACCGGCCCACCGGGCGGGGTCGGCACGATGATTTTGACCGGGCGGCTTGGATAGTCTTGAGCCTGCGCCGCGCCAATGACGAAAACTGACGCAAGCGGCGCCATCGCAAGCGTGCCCAGCAGCGCTGCTCGCCGGAATGCCATTAGGATGCGTCTGCGGATCATGTCGTTTCTCTCCCCGTTGTCTCGTATTGCGGTACGGTTGGGCTCATCTATATCCGCATCCGCGCGCTTTGACCAAGACTGCTGCGCAGCCGTCCGGACCCATCGGAATCCGAAGGGCAATTGCACAGTCAGCGTTTGGGATTTTGTTGGGATCGACCGTTGGCAGAAAGGTCAACGTGACGACGACGCCACGCTCAGCTTCCGCGCAAGAAATCTCTCTTCTGGCGCATCGCTGCCAACGCATCGGTGTCCACTGGAATGAGCTTATGCCCGTCCACATAGACGATATTGGTCACCTTCAAGGTGAAGTCGGCGTCATAGAGATTCTGCAGTTGCTTCGCGGTCTGCGCACTGAAGACTCTCGCCGTCAGCTTGACCGGCCGCTCGTCGCCCGGTCCCAGACCCGTTTCAAAGATGTAATTGAGCCCGCCGGTCGTCCATTTTCCGGTACGGCCATGCTGAGCCATGACGCCGCTCACGTTGATGCGCGAGATTGTGGTTCGGCCACCGTTGTACGCGGAGAATTCGATGGTCGGGAGATGACTGCGCGCGTCCCAGTAAAATCTCGGGCTGTCGATCTTCACGTCAGCCAGCAACTTGTCGGCACCACCTGAGCTCGCCTCAGCCCGTGAAATCTCGTCGTCGAGGTCGGTGGCGACTCGGCTAATCACTGCGGCGGCGCTTCTGCCGTCGATGCCAGGCCGTAGCCTATCAAGATAGATAAGAGGATTGGCCACACCGGCGAGCGACACGAGATCTGCGATCGATCCGGGATTGGCTAGTTCGAACGCATTCGACTGCGGCGAATCTCCAAGCGCCAGCGTCATCAAGGCGACGGCCAGCCGGCGCTGATCATCGGCGCTGAGCGTCGCCGTGATCGCCTTGAGACTGTTTTGATAAGCCGGCAAGCTCGACGCATCAAACGTCGGGCCGGAATCGCAAGCCGTCAGGCCGAGGCAGAGAAGAAGAGCGACGCACGGCATCCTCATGACGCCCACCCGATTGCAATGCGGTCTAGCCCGCATGCAGGCGCTGGTTTATTGGACGAGGATCAATAAATGGTTGTATGGCTGAAAGCGTACGCGCCATGATTAATAAGTCGTAGGGCGTGCTGCACGCTCGTCGTTGACATTCGCTCCCGGAGTCCGCGGCTAGGTGGGTAGCGAATGTCAAAACCGCTCCACTAGCGGCCCCCACCCGATCGCGGTAAATCATCCATGTCGGGGCGCCGGCGGGCCATGAACACTGAAAATAAGGGCTTTTCTCTGTGATTTGCCTCATCGACAACTATGACAGCTTCACCTTCAACCTGGTTCACTACCTCGGTGAACTGGGGGCTGAGGTTGCGGTCCATCGCAACGACAAGGTCACGAGCCGCGACGTCATTTCTGACGATCCCGATGCCATCGTGCTGTCGCCGGGTCCCTGCACACCCAAAGAAGCCGGCATCTGCCTCGAACTCATCGCGGAAGCGTCGCCGTCAATTCCGATCCTCGGGGTCTGTCTCGGCCATCAGGCGATTGGACATGCGTTCGGCGGCAAGGTCGTTCGCGCGCCCGAACCGGTCCACGGCAAGCTGTCGGTGATCCGGCATGAGGGCGCCGGCATCTTTCGCGGCATCAACGCGCCGTTCCAGGCAACGCGGTATCATTCGCTCGTCGTCGAACGCGCCAGTCTGCCGCGCGCGCTGACGGTGACGGCAGATACCGACGATGGTCTGGTCATGGGATTGGCGCATACGCAATTGCCGGTGCATGGCGTGCAGTTTCACCCTGAGAGCATCGCTTCCGAGCACGGCCATCTGATGTTGAAAAATTTTCTCAACATCGCCGCGGCCTGGAACGTCTCGACCGGACGACGGCAATCGTCGCCGGGAGCACTCCAAAGCAAGCGGCAAAAAGCGTGGGCGGGTGTGAATTGAGGGGCAGATCGTGACCGCAGAACTCAGAGCGCTCCTCGGCAAGGTCGCGACCGGCGCGGCGCTTGGCCGAGACGAAGCTGCAAGCGCTTTCGAGCAGATGATGTCGGGCGAAGCGACGCCCTCGCAGATGGGCGCTCTCTTGATGGCGCTGCGGGTGCGCGGCGAGACTGTCGAAGAAATCACCGGTGCGGTCGCCGCGATGCGGGCAAAAATGCTGCGCGTCAGCGCGCCGCCGGATGCCATCGATGTGGTCGGCACCGGCGGCGACGCCTCGGGCTCATTCAATATTTCCACCTGCGCGGCGCTGATCGTCGCGGGTGCCGGCGTCCCGGTCGCCAAACACGGCAATCGCGCATTGTCCTCGCGCTCCGGCGCAGCGGACGTCCTGGCAGCACTTGGTGTCAACATCGACCTCACGCCCGAACAGATCGGGCGTTGCATCAGCGAAGCCGGCATCGGCTTCATGTTCGCGCCGGCGCATCACCCGGCGATGAAGAATGTCGCGGCCACGCGCGTCGAACTCGGGACCCGGACGATTTTCAATCTGCTGGGGCCGCTTTCTAATCCGGCGGGCGTGCGACGGCAGATGGTCGGCGTGTTTTCCCGGCAATGGACCGAGCCGCTGGCGCAGGTTCTGAAAAATCTTGGCGCCGAGCGGGTGTGGGTGGTGCACGGTTCCGACGGCCTCGATGAGATCACGACCTCGGGATCGACCAGCGTCACCGCGCTGGAGGATGGCGCCATACGCTCGTTCGAGATTTCGCCGGAGGACGTCGGATTGCCGAAGGTCAAGCCGGAAGCGCTCCGCGGCGGCGATGCCGCGACCAATGCCAAAGCCGTCGAAGATGTTCTCGAAGGGCGAAAGGGTCCATTCCGCGACGTGGCGCTTTTCAACGCTGCAGCCGCCTTGGTGGTCGCCGGCAAAGCCAAGAACCTGAAGGAGGCTTTCGCTCTCGCCAGCCAGACGCTCGATACCGGCAAGGCGGAAGAACGGCTCGACCGCCTGATCGTGGTTTCGAACGATGGCTGACATTCTCGAGAAAATTGCCGCCTATAAACGCGAGGAGATCGCCGCCGCCAAGCGTGCTCGCCCGCTCGCTGCGCTTGAACGCGAAGCCAAGGCCGTGAGCGCTCCACGCGGCTTCTTGCGTGCAATCGAGCAGCGTCTGGCGGCAGCCGATTACGCCCTCATCGCCGAAATCAAGAAGGCGAGCCCGTCGAAGGGCCTGATCCGCGAGGATTTCGATCCGACCGCGCTGGCAAAAGCCTATGCGGCCGGCGGCGCGACCTGCCTGTCGGTGTTGACCGATGGCCCTTCTTTTCAGGGCAGCCTCGAACACCTTCAGCAAGCGCGCGCGGCGGCCGCTCTGCCGATGCTGCGTAAGGACTTTATGTACGATCCCTATCAGGTGGTGGAGGCCCGCGCCGGCGGCGCCGATTGCATCCTCATCATCATGGCGGCGGTGGACGATACCTGTGCGGCAGAGCTTGAAGCGGCCGCTTTTGCCCTTGGCATGGACGCGCTCATCGAAGTCCACGACGAGGACGAACTCGATCGGGCACTGCGGCTGAAGTCACGACTTCTCGGCATCAACAACCGGAACCTGAAAACCTTCGAGACGACGCTCACGACCTGCGAGCGGCTTGCCGGCCGGGTTCCGGCCGGTCGCGTTATTGTCGGCGAGAGCGGCATATTCACGTCCGCCGATCTTGCCCGGCTCGCGAAGTCCGGCATTTCGACGTTTCTCGTCGGCGAAAGTCTCATGCGCCAGCGCGATGTCGCCGCAGCGACGCGGAGCTTGCTTGCACGCAGCACTGTCCTCGCGCCGGCACGGTGAACGGCTTGGGGCGCGCTGCAAAACTTACGCATCTTTCCGCGCGCGGCGAGGCGCACATGGTCGACGTCTCTGCCAAGCCGGCGACCGAGCGTGTCGCGGTCGCGGAGGGCCGCGTCTTGATGAAGTCCGAGACTCTCGCGATCGTGCGCAAGGGCGATGCCAAGAAAGGCGACGTGCTTGGCGCCGCACGCATTGCCGGCATCATGGCTGCAAAACGCACCCACGAATTGATCCCGCTGTGCCATCCCTTGCCCATCACGCAAGTCGAAGTCGATGTCGTGCCTGATGCCAAGCTGCCCGGCGTCGCCGTGACGGCGCGCGTCAAAGTCGCGGGCAAGACCGGCGTCGAGATGGAGGCGCTGACCGCTGTTTCCGTAGCCTGCCTCACCGTCTATGACATGGTGAAAGCGGTCGAGCGCGGCATGCGGATCGAGGGCATCCGGCTCGTCGAGAAAAGCGGCGGCCGCAGCGGTCATTATCGCGTTCGGGAGTAAAGCTGTGGCGTTGATATCGGTTGCCGAGGCGCTCGAGCACGTGCTTGCCCACGCCGCGCCGCTGCCGGCCGAAGAGGTGCCGCTCGCTGAAGCTGACGGCCGGGTGTTGGCGTACGGTTTGAAAGCGCTGCGCACGCAGCCGCCCGCCGACGTATCGGCCATGGACGGTTATGCCGTGCGCGCCAGCGACGTAGCGACCGCCCCGGTGCGCTTGAAAATCATCGGCGAGGTGGCCGCTGGGCGGCCATTCGCGTCTGTCGTCGGGCCAGGCGAGGCAGCCCGCATATTCACGGGGGGCGTGGTGCCGCAAGGCGCCGACGCGGTGGTCATCCAGGAAGTGACCAAGCGCGATGGCGATTGCGTCGAGATCGAGAAGCCCACCGCCAAGGGCCGCAACGTCCGCCCACAGGGGCTCGATTTCCGCGCGGGCGATGCGCTGTTCGCCAAAGGTCACCGGCTCCGCGCACGCGACCTTGCACTCGCGGCGGGCATGAACCATCCGCTGCTGCCGGTTCACCGGCGTCCGAAGATTGCCCTGTTCGCCACCGGAGATGAACTCGTGCCGCCCGGCACCGAACCCGGGCCCGGGCAGATCGTCTATTCGAACGGCTTCTCGCTGGCCGCATTGGCGCGCGAGGAAGGCGCCGAAGTCGTCGATCTCGGTGTCGTCGCGGACCGCCTTGACGAAACCATCGACGCGGTTCGGCAGGCGCGCGAGGTCGCCGCCGACATCCTGGTGACGACCGGTGGTGCCTCGGTCGGCGAATACGATCTGGTGCAGAAGGCATTCGCCGCGGAAGGCATGAAGTTGTCATTTTGGAAGGTGGCGATGCGCCCCGGCCGTCCGCTCATGCACGGACAGCTCGGAGCGATGGAGGTGCTGGGCCTGCCCGGCAATCCGGTTTCGTCCTACGTCTGCGCCTTCCTCTTCCTCGTGCCGCTTATTCGCCGATTGAGTGGCCGTACCGATCTTTCACCTCCAGCCGAATCGGCTCGCCTTGGCTGCGACCTGCCCGCCAATGATGAGCGCGCCGACTATCTGCGAGCGACGCTCGCCGACGGGACCGACGGGCTGATCGCGACGCCGTTCGCAGCCCAGGACAGTTCCATGATGGCGCCGCTCGCCAAATCGGATTGTCTTGTGATTCGTGAGCCTCACGCGCCCGCGGCGAAGGCCGGCAGCCGCTGTCAGATTCTTAAGTTCGAGCGTTAAGCGAGCGTTTGACGCGCTCCTCGAGTTGTTCACTCCAAATTAAATGGTTGCGGAACACATATGGAACGGATAGTGTCCGTTCATGATTTGTTTCAATCACCGATACGGTCAATGAGGAGGCGCCGATGTTGACTCGCAAGCAGGCCGAGCTGTTGCGGTTTATCCACGAGCGCCTCAAGGAAGCGGGAGTGCCGCCCTCCTTCGACGAAATGAAGGACGCGCTCGACCTGCGCTCGAAGTCTGGCATTCATCGGTTGATCACCGCGCTCGAGGAACGTGGCTTCATTCGCCGCCTGCCCAACCGAGCTCGCGCGATCGAAGTCATCAAGCTGCCGGAGTCGGTTGCGCACGGCATCGTGGCTGGCCGCGCGCGCGGGTTCACCCCGAGCGTCATCGAGGGCAATCTCGGCCGCGTTCGCGCCGCATCGGAAGAAGAAGGCGGCCGGCCGGTCGCCGTCCCAGTGATGGGCCGAATCGCCGCGGGCACGCCGGTCGAAGCCATCCAGACGCGCAGCCACACCATCAACATGCCGCCCGAGCTTCTGACGACGGGCGAGCACTTTGCCCTTGAGGTGCGCGGCGATTCGATGATCGAAGCCGGAATCCTCGATGGCGACATCGCTCTTCTCAAGCGCAGCGATGCGGCCGACACCGGTGACATCGTGGTCGCGCTGATCGACGACGAAGAAGCGACCCTGAAGCGCTTTCGGCGGCGCGGCGCATCGATCGCGCTCGAACCCGCCAATACCGCCTATGAGGTTCGGATCCTGCCGCCGAATCGCGTGCGCATTCAGGGCAAGCTGGTGGGACTGTTCCGCCGCTATTGAGGCTTTCGCCACGGCCTAGTTGGCTGCGGACGATTCACTCAATCGTTTGCTTCGAGATCTTCAGGCCGAGGGGTTGCATCCTGAGGCGGTGTCCGTGATATGTTAGGCGCTGTTGTCCGTGTGCTTGACGTCCCGGCAGGACGTCCCCATCGCGGCGCCCAGGGGCGATCGAAATTCGGCGGCCGGGCCGACTCAATCTCAAAATCCCCGCCAGAGGGCCGAAGCGCCAGCGCGCCGCGTTCGCGGAGAATAGGGCGTCCGATCACCATCGCGGCGCAGTTTGGCGGTGCCGGGCGCATCGCCACGATGACGCTCACGCGCCGGCAATCCTCCTCGAACGCATCGGGGGTCAGCGCGTAGGACACGAGCCGTCCATCTGCGAGCTTGCCGATGCAGCCGGACGGATCGCACGCGATACCGACGCCGAGACCGCGATCGTGGACATCGCGGCCGTCGGCGTCGGCGGCCAGCCATTCACGCGTCGCAAACGTGTCGCCCCCGGTATGATGAATGGCGAGTTTCCCATCCGCTCCGCGAACCGCGAATGTCCGCCCATCCTCGGCGACCAGAATGTCGGGCACCGGAGTTCTCGCCGCTCCGATCACCGCAAGGACAATGAACAGTGCGCCGCTCCAGCGAAGCGGCGTCTTGAGTAGTCCGATTACGAGAAGGCCCGCCGTCGCGAGCAAAAGCGGTCCGCGTCCCGAACGAGGTGACTCGGCCAAACGCGCCGGGAAGGCGCGCGACCCACAACGCCACCGCATCCATCCATTCGATGCCGTAACCCATTTGCCGCCAACATTCGGCGTCGAAACCAAATGGAATGGCGAGGATGCCAAGAATTCCCATCGGCATGACCCATGCGGAGACGACTGGCATGGCCAACAGGTTGGCCAGTACGCCGTAGGGCGCGATCCGGTGGAAGTGGTACGCCGCGTAGGGCGTGGTCGCGAGGCCCGCGACCAGTGACGCAATGACCAGGCTGCTGACCTCGTTCACCCCCCACAATGCCGCACGAGCGCCTAGCGACGTGTCTGTGGCCGCTCTCGCTCTCGGCACGCCGCGGGCGTAGGTCGCGATGAGCGCCAGCGTGGCTGCAAACGACATCTGGAAGCTCGGGTGGACGACTGCTTCCGGTGCCAACACGAGCACCAGCAGCGCCGCCACTGTCAGCGTCCGCATCGTCAATGTCGGCCGGTCGAGCAGCACACCAATCAGCACGACCGCGATCATGATGAACGAGCGCTGGGTCGCGACCTCGGCACCGGAGAGCACGAGGTAAAACGCTGTCACGACGAGAGCCGCAAAGGCCGCCCATTTCTTGATCGGCGCCCGGTCTGCAAGCCCCGGGATCAATGCGAGCAGCGCGCGGACGATGAAAAAGACCACGCCGGCAACGACGGCCATGTGGTAGCCGGAAATCGACAGGACGTGTCCGATGCCGGAAACGAACATCGCGTCGTAAACATTGGCCGCAATCGCATCGCGCTTTCCCGTGAGCAGCATCGAGGCGATGGCGCCGGGATCGCCCGGCACGACCGAGCGGATACGCGCGTCGATCGCATCGCGAAGTCTCTGCACGATGGCGTCGGCACGGGCCAGCAGGCTTTGTTGAGCGGGCGCCGCGATGATTTTAACGGGGCCGCGCACGAAGCCTGAAGCGCCAATACGCTGGAAGAAAAGGTCCCGGGCAAAATCGTAGCTGTTGGGGGCGAGCGGCTGCAGCGGAGGATCAAGGAGTGCTTTCACCTCCACGAACGAACCGGCTGGAGGCGCCATGCCGCGCTTTACCGAAAGCCGCACACGCCGCGGTTTGTCCTCGATGCGGGTTCCTTCGATATGCTCGACCCGCAACACAAATCGGTCGGTATGCTGGCTTTCCTCACGCAGTTCGACAAATCCGGTGATCACCACGCCCGAGGCCGGAAAGCGCAACACCGGGTGATCGATGAGCGCAGTTTTTATCGTTGCAACGGCAAAGCCGGCCGCGATTGCGAACAGGCCGAGCATCAACACGAAAGCGACAAGATGACGGCGCACAGCAACAGCGCACGTCGCGCACACGACCGCTAAGCCGGTCGCGGCCCACCACGCAGGTTCACGTTCGGCAGTGAAGTAAAGGACGATGCCGAAACCGTACGCGACGGCAAACCACGGCAAAAGGCGTCCGGCAGTGACCTCTTGGGCGGCCCACTCGCGTATGCGCGCGGGCACGATGAATTCGGGCCGTGGCCTGGCGATGCCCCATGCCGGCCACGCTCCACCAACCGGCCAAACCCACGCGCGACTGCGCGCGCGGGCTTGCGGATTGTCCTCGTGTGTCACTGCGCGCCCCCCGGGCGCCGGAAGTATCCGCCATCATGCTACACGAGACGGTTGTAATGTGGCGAGGGTGCTTGGGGAAAAGCACACAGCGGCTTTGACGAGCGCTCGCCCTAGGCCTTGGCCGAAGCTTTCGCCCAAGTATCGCGCAGTCCGACCGTACGGTTAAACACGAGGCGATCTGAAGTCGAATCCCGATCCAGACAAAAATAGCCCTGTCGCTCGAACTGCACGGCGTCGCCGGAGTTTCTCCCGGCCAAGGCGGGTTCAACACGCGCGTCCGTCACGACTTCAAGAGAATTGGGATTGATGTCGGCGGCAAAATCCCCGGCATTCGGATCAGGCCGATTGAACAGCGGATTGTAGAGGCGAACTTCCGCAGTCGCCGAATGCAGTGCCGAGACCCAGTGCAGCGTGGCCTGCACTTTGCGGCCGTCCGGCGCGTTGCCGCCGCGGGTCGCCGGATCATAGGTGCAGCGCAACTCGATGACCTCGCCGGCCGAGTTCTTCACGACCTCACGGCAAGTGATGAAATAGGCATAGCGCAGCCGGACTTCACGGCCTGGAGCGAGGCGAAAAAATTTCTTCGGCGGATTTTCCATGAAATCGTCGCGCTCGATGAAAAGCTCGCGGCTGAAAGGCACGCGCCGCGTTCCAGCGCCCGGGTCCTCCGGGTGATTGAGCGCTTCAACCTCTTCGCTGCGGCCCTCCGGATAATTTTCGATCACGATCTTGAGCGGTCGCAACACCGCCATGCGCCGCTCCGCGGTCTTGTTGAGGTGCTCGCGGATCGAAAATTCCAGCATCGCCATGTCGACGACACTATTCGCCTTGGCGACGCCGATCCGCTTGACGAAATCGCGGATCGCCGCCGGCGGCACGCCGCGGCGGCGCAGCCCGGCGAGCGTCGGCATGCGCGGATCGTCCCAGCCGCCGACATAACCGCCGCGAACCAGTTCGGTGAGCACACGCTTCGACAGCACCGTGTACGTGAGATTGAGCCGCGCAAACTCGTACTGATGGGGATGCGAGGGGACCGGCAGGTTGGCCAAAAACCAGTCGTAGAGCGGCCGATGGTCCTCGAACTCGAGGGTACAGATCGAATGCGTAATGCCCTCGATCGCGTCCGACTGACCATGGGCGAAATCGTAACTCGGATAAATGCTCCATTTGGTGCCGGTGCGCGGATGCTCGGCATGGAGAATGCGATAGAGGACCGGATCGCGCAGATTGATGTTGCCCGACGCCATGTCGATCTTGGCGCGAAGGACACGCGCGCCATTCGGGTATTCGCCGGCGCGCATGCGGCGGAACAGGTCGAGGTTTTCTTCCACGGCGCGATCGCGGAACGGACTGTTCTTCCCCGGCTCGGTCAAGGTTCCGCGCGCCGCCCGCATCTCCTCATGCGTCTGATCATCGACATAGGCTTTGCCGGCGCGGATCAAATGTTCGGCCCAGCCGTAAAGCTGCTCGAAATAGTCGGAGGCGAAGTAAAGATGCCGCCCCCAGTCGAAGCCGAGCCAGCGCACATCACGCTCGATGGCGTCGATATATTCCTGCTCTTCCTTGGTCGGATTGGTGTCGTCGAAGCGCAGGTTGCAGCGTCCGCCGAATTCCTCGGCCACGCCGAAATTGAGGCAGATCGACTTGGCGTGACCGATATGCAGATAGCCGTTTGGCTCAGGCGGAAAGCGCGTAACAACCGAGGTGCGTCGCCCCGATTCCAGATCGGCCCGCACGATGTCGCGGATGAAGTCCTGTCCTGCTTCCCGTACTGCTGTCTCGGCGACCGTCATGTCTATGTCCGCTCGAAGGGGCTCCGATGGTCCCAGCCGGTGGGCCGAATCCGTGGCGCCGCCCGAGTTGGGCCCGGATTGAACAAGTTGGCGCAGCGGGTCAAGCCCGGCATCGCTGCTCGGGAACCGTTATGCTCGCTTTCACGATTGGGTGTGGTACACGAGCCGGCGCCCAGCGAGGACCCTGTTAGATATGGCTGTCGTTACCCGATTTGCACCCTCGCCTACCGGATTCCTGCACATCGGTGGGGCTCGCACCGCGCTGTTCAACTGGCTTTATGCGCGCGGCCGCGGCGGCAAGATGCTGCTTCGGATCGAAGATACCGACCGCGAGCGCTCGACCAAGGCCGCGGTCGACGCCATCCTCGACGGGCTGAGCTGGCTCGGCCTCGATTGGGACGGCGAGGCGATCTATCAATTCGCCCGCTCGGCGCGCCACCGCGAGGTGGCCGAGCAGCTCCTGGCGACGGGCCATGCCTACCATTGCTACGCAACCCCCGAAGAGCTTGCACAGATGCGGGAGGCGGCACGCCGCGAAGGGCGTGCGAAGCTCTATGACGGCCGCTGGCGCGATCGCGATCCGAAGGAGGCTCCGCCGGCCGTCAAGCCGACCATCCGCCTCAAGGCCCCGCTCACCGGCGAGACCGTGATCGAGGATCAGGTGCAAGGCCGCGTCGTCTGGCAAAACGAGAATCTCGATGACCTCGTGTTGCTCCGCTCGGACGGCACGCCGACCTATATGCTCGCTGTCGTGGTCGACGACCATGACATGGCGGTCACGCATATCATCCGCGGCGACGATCATCTGACCAACGCGGCGCGGCAAAAACAAATCTACGAGGCGCTCGGCTGGCCGGTGCCGGTGATGGCTCACATCCCGCTGATCCACGGGCCCGATGGCTCGAAGCTGTCGAAGCGCCATGGCGCGCTCGGCGTCGACGCCTACCGGGCGATGGGCTACCTGCCGGCGGCATTGCGCAACTATCTTGTCCGGCTCGGCTGGAGCCATGGCGATCAGGAAATCTTCTCGACCGAGGAAATGATCGCGGCGTTCGATCTGCCGCAGATCGGCCGGTCCCCGGCACGGTTTGATTTCGCCAAGCTGGAAAGCCTCAACGGCCACTACATCCGGCAGTCCGACGACGCGGTATTGCTCGACAGCATTGAGAAGCTCCTGCCGCATCTTGCGGAGGGCGCAGACCTCGCCGCCAAGCTGACCCCACGCCTGCGGCAGCAATGGATCGCGGCCATGCCGAGCCTCAAGGAGCGCGCCAAGACGTTGCTCGATATCATTGACGGCGCAAAATTTCTTTTTGCCGATCGGCCGATCCCGATTGACGACAAGGCGAAGGCTCTGCTCACGCCCGATGCGCGAGCGCTCCTCAGCGGCATCGCAAGCCAACTCGCCGCCATCGAGCCGTGGACGTCGGAGGCGACCGAGCATGCCGTGCGCACATTCGCCGAGCACAAAGGCGCCAAGCTTGGTTCCGTCGCGCAGCCGCTACGCGCTGCGCTGACTGGCCGCACGACTTCGCCAGGGATATTCGAGGTCCTCGCGGTGCTTGGCAAAGCCGAGAGCCTGGCGCGCATTGGCGATCAGGTCTGAACTGCGTGTTCTCGCCGCGGGCTTTTAGCGACCAAGCTTTTTGCCAGCTATTTTTGGCAGGTAGGTGGCTACACGCATCTCTACCATTCGGCTATCATCTTGCAGCGCACACTAGGTTGCGGTACGCCAATAAGGGCCGGATTTGTGATGCTGCCCTACCCGAATTGGCCGTTCCGGCCGCGTGCGGCCTGATACCCCCGGCCGCCACACATCGAGGATATGATCATGGACGCGAAGACCGGCGCCAATATTAAGACGGCCAAACTCACGCTTGGCGACAAGAGCTGGTCATTCCCGATCTACGATGGAACGATCGGCCCGGAGGTGATGGACGTTGGCAAGCTTTATTCCGAGGCCGGCATCTTCACCTACGACCCCGGTTTTACGTCGACGGGAAGCTGTGAGTCCAAGATCACCTACATCGACGGCGACGAGGGCGTTCTGCTCTATCGCGGCTATCCGATCGAGGATTTGGCGGAGCACGGCGATTTTCTGGAGACCTGCTATCTGCTCCTCTACGGCGAACTGCCGACGGCAGCGCAGAAAGTCGACTTCGTCGATCGCGTGACCCATCACACGATGGTGCACGAGCAGATGAGCCGCTTTTTCCAGGGCTTCCGCCGCGACGCTCATCCGATGGCGGTGATGGTGGGTTCGGTCGGCGCTTTATCGGCTTTTTATCACGACTCCACCGACATCGCCGATCCCAACCAGCGCATGATCGCCTCGATCCGCATGATCGCGAAAATGCCGACGCTCGCGGCGATGGCCTACAAATACTCGATTGGGCAGCCGTTCATGTATCCCATGAACTCGCTCGATTACGCGACGAACTTCCTGCGCATGTGCTTTGCCGTGCCGTGCGAAGACTATAAGCCGAACCCGGTGCTGGCGCGCGCGATGGATCGCATCTTCACTTTGCACGCCGATCACGAGCAGAACGCGTCGACATCGACGGTGCGTCTCGCTGGTTCGACGGGCGCCAATCCGTTCGCTTGCATCGCCGCCGGCATCGCCGCCCTGTGGGGGCCTGCCCACGGCGGCGCCAATGAAGCCGCTCTCAAGATGCTGGCCGAGATCGGCACGGTCGACCGCATTCCCGAATACGTCAAACGCGCCAAGGATCCGAAGGACTCCTTCCGCCTGATGGGGTTCGGCCACCGGGTCTACAAAAACTACGACCCGCGTGCGAAGATCATGCAGAAGACCTGCCACGAGGTCTTGAACGAAATCGGCCGCAACGATCCGCTGCTGGACATTGCCGTGGAGCTCGAACGAATCGCGCTGCACGACGAATACTTCATCGAGAAAAAGCTTTACCCGAACGTCGACTTCTATTCGGGCATCACGCTCCGGGCGATGGGCTTCCCGAACACAATGTTTACAGTGCTGTTTGCGCTGGCGCGCACGGTCGGCTGGATCGCGCAGTGGAAGGAAATGATCGAGGACCCGCACCAGAAGATCGGGCGGCCGCGGCAGCTCTACACCGGCTCACCGCGCCGCGACTACCAGCCGATGTCCAAGCGCAAGTAGACGGCGCATCCGTCTTCGCGGAGGCCTTATCAAGTATTGCGCACCGACGGATGAAAGAGCTCGTCGACATCAAGCCGACGACTGATCAGTCCCTGGTCGTAGCTGTACATGATGAACTGCTCGAGATTGCCGCGGTTGCCGGCAACGCCAAACACCCAAGGATCCTTGCCAAAGGCTTGGCGCTCGCGCTCGTAGTAGCGCCGGCCTCCGGCGAGGCTCGACCAGTTGGGGTCGGAAAAGTAGTCCCACGAAATTTCGCGCGCTTGCTCGAAGGAGCCGATCAATTCGCGGCATAGCGAACCATACCGGTCGGCGATCTCCGTGCGGATCGCGAGAATGTGCATGATCGGCCACCAGCCGTACTTTTTGAAGTAGCGCTGCTCCTCGGCATCGGGGTCCGGAAACAGGCGTCTGATTTCGACCTCACCGCTCGTGATCGACTTTGGCGGATGCGGCTGAATGACCGCGTCGCAGCGGCCGTCTCGCAGCAGGTAACCGACATCGGTGCCGCTCGGCAGCACTTCGATCTTTATTCCGGCTTTAGGCTCGAACGGAATCTTCTCTTCGCTCTCGATCAGCCAATGGATGTCTTCCCATGGCGTGTCATATTCGAATTTCAGATCGCCTTTGGCCAGCAGCGACAACGTCGTCTGAAACGATCGGATGGCTACGCGCTTGCCCTTCAGCTCCGAAGGTTTGCTGATGGCGCTGTCGCCACGCACGAAGAACAGGCCCGAACTGAAGAGCCGGCGCGGAAACACCGGAATTCCGGTGATCGGCAGCTTCCGATCGATCGCCATCAGAAACGTGGACATGGAGAACTCGGCAATATCGTATTTGCCCTCCAGCATGCCGCCATGACGATCGATACCGCCGGCGAGCGGGTACGATTGCCCCACCTGCAGGGCCTTCAGCGCGAAGCCGTTGGGCTGGCGGACCGTGCCGTCGAAAAACGGCATATGACGATCGTAGCGATCGAGGGCGAGGGTCAATTCCACGATATCCTCCCGGTTAGCCTTAAAGAGTGCGCGGTGTAGGTGATGCCACTTCGGCGGGCCTGTTCAACGTGGATCATACGCCCACGTCAGGTAGACGCCGCCCCATGTAAAGCCGCCGCCAAAGGCCGCCAGCACGATACGGTCGCCGGCCTTCAGCTTTTTCTCGTAATCCCACAGGCAAAGCGGGATCGTGGCCGCGGTCGTGTTGCCGTATTTGTGGATCGTGATCATCACCCGCTCACGGGGAAGCTTCATGCGTTCAGCGGTTGCCTCGATGATACGTTTGTTGGCCTGATGCGGCACAAGCCAGTCGATCTTGTCGCTGGTCAAAGCATTGCGCTTCATCAGTTCGGTGGCAACTTCCGCCATGCGCGCGACCGCGAATTTGTAGACCGCCGCGCCTTCCTGATGGACGTAGTGCAGACGCTTGGCCACCGTCTCCGCGGTGGGCGGCATGCGGCTGCCGCCGGCCTTCTGATGAAGGTGCGGCATGCCCGCGCCGTCGGAGCCGATCAGCGTGTCCAAGATGCCGTACTTTTTGTTCGGCTCGATCAGAACCGCACCGGCGCCGTCGCCAAAAAGCACGCACGTCGCGCGATCGGTGTAATCGATGATCGCCGACATCTTGTCGGCGCCGACCACGACGATCTTCCGGTACTTGCCGGTCTCGATGAATTGCGATGCGACAGTGAGCGCGTAGACGAAACCCGAGCAAGCTGCCTGTACGTCGAAGCTGCCGATACTGCGGATGCCCACCATGTCGCAAATGAGATTGGCGCTCGACGGAAACACGAAATCGGGCGTCGTGGTGGCGCAGATCAAAAGGTCTACATCGCCCGGCGTGGTGCCGGTCTTGGTCAGGAGCCCGCGGACTGCCTCGGCGCCCATGTGCGATGTGCCGAGCCCCTTGCCCTTTAGTATGTGCCGCTCTTTGATTCCGGTGCGCTCGACGATCCAATCGTCGCTCGTGTCGACCATCTCCGCCAATTCCGCATTGGTAAGAATATCGGGGGGCACGTAGCCGTACACCCCGGTGATCGCGGCGTGGATCGGAGATTTCCGGACCAGTTTCTTGCTCTTGCTCACGCGGGATACTTTGAAATAGCGCTTGTGACAGGCAGATTGCCTGCGGCCTTAGCAGGATGCTTGCAGCAATGGTAGAGCGGCTTCCCGCGAGCGACTAGCATAGGCGTGGCGCCGCACCCATGGTTGCCGCATCACGCCGACCCCGTTGCGCCACATCGAGGACAATGGCAGCCGCCTTCGTGCTTGGATCGGTGGTATTGATCGCCATGATCGTATCGAGGCGCTTAAAAGCCTCGATCTGGCGCTGCCTCTCCTCCCCGCCAGAGACCAGCGGCACCAAAGCGTCGGCAAGCCGGTCCGGCGTGCATTTCCGCTGCAGGAATTCCGGCACGACATTCTCGCCGATGACCAGATTGGCAAGGATCACGGTGTGAAACTTTGCCCGCAACGTCATCAGGTGCATGATGATTTGCTCGATCAGCGGGACCTTATACGCCGCCACAGTCGGCACCCCGGCGAGCGCAAGTTCAAGCGTCACTGTGCCGGACGCTGCGAGCGCGGCGCGTGCGGTGCGAAAGGCGGCCCACTTTTCAGCGGGCTCAACAATGATCCGCGGGCTTACGGACCAGCGGGCAACGCCCTCCCGCACCAGCGACACGAGGTGGGGCACGGTCGGCAACACCAGCTCCATCGGCCCAGCGCGACCAATGGCCAGATTGATTGCTGCTCCAAAGATGTCGAGCAACCGCCGAACCTCGCTGGTCCGGCTTCCGGGCAAGACCAGGACGACCGGGGGGTCGGTGCGGCGTCGCTCCTCCTCGTCGGCATTAGGGCGTAGTTCGGCAATGCGCTCGACGAGAGGGTGGCCGACATAAAGGCAAGGCGGTCCGCCAAGCTGCACGTGCACGGCCGGCTCGAACGGAAGGATCGCGAGAACCTGATCGATATAGGCCCGCATGGCCCGCGCGCGTCCGGGCCGCCAAGCCCAGACCGAGGGCGACACGTAATCGAGGATAGGGATCGAAGGGGCCAGCCGGCGTACGCGACGGGCCACGCGGTGGGTGAAATCTGGACTGTCGATGACGACCAGAGCGTCTGGGCGACCAGCCACCACCGCATCCGCGGTCTCGCGGATGCGGCGAAAAATCGTTGGCAGCCGGCTCGGAATTGCGGTGAGACCGATAATCGAGAGTTCATTGATCGGGAACGGGCTGACGATCCCTGCCGACGCCATGGCCCGCCCGCCTACTCCAGAAAGTTTGAGCGCGCCGCCGAGCCGCGCTGTAAGCGCACGGGCCAATGCGGCGCCCAATGCGTCGCCGGACTCCTCTGCCGCCACAAGAAAAATGGATAATGGGCGCGGCTGCGGCGCAGGCATCATCGTGCCGTTTCCTCGCTCACTCCGACGAAGAAGATCTTCTCGCGATCCGCGATAGCCGCTACCTCGGCGGCTTCGGCAATAATCGTGCTGCCGGCGGTGACGGCGACGCCGGCAAGCCCGGCACGCGCGACGTTTTCAATCGTTCGCGGACCGATCGAGGGCAAATCGAACCGGCGATCCTGACCCGGCTTCGGCGCTTTGACGAGAACGCCCACTCCGGGGGGCGTCGTCACGCGTCCCTGGCGGCGCATCTCGGCGATCCGCCCCAGGACATTATCGGTACCCTCCGCGGCCTCGACGGCGAGCACGTGATTGTCGGCGACCACCGCCGCCTGGCCGACATCGAATGGCCCCATGGCGGCAATCAGCGCCAGCGCGCGGGCAATGTCGGCCTTGTCTCGGTTCGACGGTTGGCAGCGGCCAAGCACACCCTGGGGGACCAAAATTTCGGGCGCCACATCCTGGACTCCGATGACGCGCAGGCCCCCAGCCTCCGCCACGCTGGCGACGCCAGAGAGCAGGCGATCATCGCCGCCGCGAAAGAACTGAATGGCACGCGGCAGCAGACGGATGGTCTGCCAATCGAGCCGAATTTGCGTCAGCGCCGGCCTGAGCAGGGTTCCGATAAACAGGACCTCGCGGCAATGTTCGGCCCGCGCCAAGCGAAAGAAACGTCCAGCCTGCCCAATCGCGATCCAATGATGCGCGTAACGCTCAATGACCTTCGGATCGGCCCAACCCTTGATGCCGAACATCACCGGACGCCGACCGCAACGCAAAACGGCGTCGGCGACTGCTGCGGGAAAGCTGCCGCCTCCGCAGATGATCGCAACCGGATCGTGTGCAGGCGTCGCGTCAGCCTCGCTTGCGGCGTCAGGCGGCATCGTCCCCGGACTCGTCGGCTGCCCGTTTTGCGCGGGGCCGCATCAGCGGCCGCTTACCGCCGGCGCGGATGAACGCAATGATTTTGCCGACCAAAGGATCATCGGCAAAGTCACGCTCGAGCGCATCAATTCTATCGGCCAGCCGGCCTTCGACGAAGAACAAGTGACGGTAGGCGCGGCGCAGTCGATGCAGTTCGGCTCGCGTTGCGCCCCGGCGCCGCAAGCCTACGATATTCAAGCCGACCAGCGCGCCGGTCTGGCCGAGCGCAAAGCCGAAAGGAATGATGTCGTCGCGGGCGGCAGACATTCCGGCCATCATAACGCCTTCGCCGATCCGCACGAATTGGTGGATAGCGACGTGTCCGCCGAGAAAGGTGTGATCGCCGACGCTGACGTGGCCGCCGAGAACGACATTGTTGGCGAGGTTCACGTTATCGCCAACCTGGCAGTCGTGGCCGACATGCGAGCCGACCATAAAAAAGCAGCGCTCACCGACGTGCGTTACGCCGCCGCCATCTTCGGTGCCGGTGTTCATCGTGACGCTTTCGCGCAACTCGCATCGCGCGCCGATCGTCAGCTTGGTGGGGCCGCCGCGATAGTGTACCGATTGGGGTGGTGTTCCGAGCGAGGAAAACGGATAGACGACCGTGCCCTCGCCAATGGCTGTAACACCCGTGACGTGGACATGTGCGATCAGGCGTACGCCGGGGCCGAGTTCGACCTGCGGTCCAACGATGCAGTACGGCCCGATTTCCACGCCTTCGCCAATACGCGCGCCATCGGCGACGCGCGCGGTCGAATCGATCGCCATTCAACCCTCGGAAATGATTGCGCCGACTTCAGCCTCGGCGATCAGGACTTCCCCGACTTTGGCTTCGGCCCGGTACCACCACATGTTGCGGCGGTGCGCGATTTTGTTGACGTGATATTCGAGCGTGTCGCCGGGCACGGCCGGCTTGCGAAATTTGGCCTTATCGATGGTGAGGAAATACATCGAACGGCGCTGCTCCAGCGGCTTCATCAGGCGCAGACACAAAATACCCGCCGTCTGCGCCATCCCCTCGATCACCAGCACACCGGGCATTACCGGATTTTCCGGGAAATGGCCGAGAAATTGCGGTTCGTTCATCGTAACATTCTTGATCCCGATACCATGCTCGTCGCCGCGCATATCGATGACGCGATCGACCATGACGAACGGATAGCGATGGGGCAGCATCCGCAGGATGTCGCGAATGTCGGCGACGCCGAGGGTTTCGTCGTTCATGCTCCCTCCCCTTCGCCTTTGCCGCCACGGCGCGCCAGACGGCGCAACGCGGCAACGCCCTTCATCCAATCGCGCGCCGGTTGAGCGGGATAACCGCCCCACTTTGCCCCGGCAGGCACATCCGACATCAGACCGCTCTGCGCGCCCAGCGCGGCGCCGGTCCCGATCGACACATGATCTGCGATGCCCACCTGACCGGCCAACATGACGAAATCCCCGACTTGCACGCTGCCGGAAATACCGGTCTGGGAGGCAATCAAACAGTGGCGTCCAATGGACACGTTGTGCGCGATTTGGACGAGATTGTCGATCTTCGAGCCTTCTCCGATGATGGTGTCCCGCGTCGAGCCTCTGTCGATCGTGGTGTTGGCGCCGATTTCCACATCGTCCTGAATGATGACGCGGCGCGTTTGCGGAATCTTCTGATGGCCCTTCGGACTGGGCAGATAGCCGAAACCATCCTGACCGATACGTGCCCCGGGATGGACGACGACGCGATCGCCGATCAGCGCATGCTGGATGGTCGTTCCCGCACCGATGGCGCAGTCACGGCCGATGCACACTTCCGGACCGATCACTGCACCCGACGAAATCAATGTGCCGGCGCCAATCTCGGCATTGGGTCCGATGACGGCAAGGGGATCGATGGCAACCCCCGGCTCGAGACGCGCGGAGGAATGCACATGAGCCGCTGGCGAATGTCCGCTGACGCCAAACAACGACGATGGACGTAGCGCCCCAGGAAACAGCGCGCGCGCCACCGCAACGAATGCACGGTATGGCTCCGGCGTGACCAGCAGGGCCAGCCGTCTCGGCACCGCGGCCTCGAAACGTGGCGCGGCAAGGCAGGCGCCGGCACGCGTGACGGCCAGTTGGTCAAGATATTTCGGGCTATCGATAAAACTAATGTCCGTCGCACCGGCCGTGTCGAGCGGAGCGATATTGGCGATGCGCCGATCAAGGGGCTGACCATCGCGCAGCTTCGCGTGCGTCAAGGCGACGATCTCTTCGATCGTCAGCTCGCAGTGGTGTCGGAGGGAAGAAGCCATGCGCCCGTCCGCGGCGATGGCCGCGATTAGAAATGCGTGCCGCCGCCGAAGCTGAACCACTGGGTCTTGTCGTACCCGGTTTTCAAAAGCGGATAAGCGAAATCGAAGCGCAGGGGCCCGAACGGAGAATCCCAGATGATGCTGGCGCCGACCGAGGCGCGCACCGACGCAGTATCGGCGTACACCATCGCGCATTGGCAGTTGATGCCGTTCACGAGGCCGTTGATTTCTCCCGTCGCAGGCGACGACGTCTCACCCTTATAGTCCCACGCCGAACCGGAATCGACGAACAAGGCGCCGCGGAAACCGGTGTCCTTCGGCAGGAAGTAGAACGGATATTGAAACTCCAGACTGGCGCCCCAATACATCGTGCCGCCAATCAGATCGTTCGACGTCCCGGATGTAATGTCGCGCGGGCCAATGCCCGCAGGGGCGAAGCCGCGAACGAGATTGGGCCCCATCTTGAAATCGTCGAGCATACGCACTTCTTGACCATTCAAGCTGGTGATGTTGCCGGCTTGCAGATGCAACACACTGACGAGGTCGGATGCGACCTCGTAGTAGGTCCGGAAGTCCGCCGTCGAGCGCATGTAGCTCACGTCGCCGCCGAGGCCGGCAAAGTCCTGCCCGAAGCTGAGAAGGATGCCGCTGGTCGGGCTCTTGTTATTGTCGAGCGTGTTGTAGGTGAAACCGTATCCGGCCATTGACGTCAGATAAGCACCATTGGCTAGTTCGACACGAACAGGAAGTGAGGCCTGACCGTATTGGAAACAGCTGGTTTGGCCGCTATTTGAAACGGCGGAATTGTAAGCCGCATTAGCCGCATCATTGGTGCCGTTCGGCACGACACCCGCAGCAATCGCCGCTGGTGTGGCGAAAGTGTTGGCAAAATCCGGGTTTAGATTGTTGCAATCATCCAGTGACGACGGCAGCGTAATGTTCTGCGTGTATAGCGAATACCTTAGCTGAAAGGTCAGATCCTCGCGCAACGGAATGCCGAATTTGAGATTTCCGCCGTACGATTCCGTACCGTAGGAAAGATAGCTGTTGGCCAGGGTTTGCCGCGCAAACAAATCGATACCGGCTGAAATTCGCTGACCGAGAAAATACGGTTCGGCGAAATTGAGCTCGGCGCCTCGCGTGTATTGTCCGTAGGTGACCGACGCCTTGGCGAAACGACCGGTTCCCAGAAGGTTGCGTTCTGAGATCGACATCTGAGCCATAAAGCCGTCCGATGTCGAAAATCCACCCATGATCGAAAAGTCGCCGGTCGATTGCTCCTCGACATCGACATTGATCACGACCCGGTCGGGCGCGGATCCCGGTTCATTGGTGATCTTGACCGACTTGAAGAAGTTCAGGTTCTTGATTCGACGCTCGGCGCGATCGATCAAGGCGCGGTTGTACGGATCGCCTTCGGCGATGTCGAACTCGCGCCGGATCACGTAATCCCGGGTTCGCGTGTTACCGCGAATGTTGATTCGCTCGATATAGGCGCGCGTGCCTTCATCGACGACATAAACGACGCCGATCGTTCGGGTCTCGGCATTGCGATCTCCGCGCGGTCGCACCGTCCCAAAGGGATAGCCGCGCCGGGCAATCTCGACCGTGAGCTCTTCGACCGACTTTTCCACTGCGGTGCCGTTATAGACTTGGCCCTGCCTGGTCCGAAGGGTGGATTTCAGCGACTGGGAATTGATGGCGCGGACATTCGATTGAATATCGATTGCTCCGAAGTGGTAGAGCGGTCCTTCCTCGATCGTGAATGTGATGATGAATCCCTTCTTGGCGGGATCATATTCACCGGTCGCCGAAACGACCTGCACGTCTGCATAGCCGTGGCTCAGGTAGAAGCGCCGGATCAGATCGCGGTCGGCCTCGATACGATCGGGATCGTAGACGTCAGTGGTTTGCAAGAAACTGAGCCAGTTCGATTCCGCCGTCTTGATAACTTCCTTCAGACGCCAAGCCGGATAGGCTTTGTTGCCGACGAAAATGACCGATTTGATGCCGGTCTTTTCGCCCTCGTTGATGACAAAGATCAAATCGACCCGATTGTTTGGCCGGTCGATGATCTGCGGCACCACTGTGACGTCGAATCGCCCATTGCGGTGGTAGACTTCAATGATGCGCTGCGTGTCCGCCTGAACCGTCGGTCGCGACAACGAACCGCGCGGCTTCGACTGAATTTCTTCCTGGAGCTGCTCATCCTTCATGCGGTGGTTGCCTTCGAAGGCAACCCGATTGATCACCGCCGATTCAACCACCGTTACGATGATGTGTCCGCCCGATTGCGAGATGTGCACGTCTTCGAACAGGCCGGAGGCGTAAAGCGCCTTGAGCCCGGCATCGATCGCGGCCGCGTCGAGACGTTCGCCGGGCGCTACCTTGAAATAAGACCGGACCGTGTCGGCTTCGACGCGACGATTGCCCTGCACAATGATGGAGCTCGAGGACAAGCCAGATTGCGCCGGCGCAGCCAACGCCGCGCCAGTCATAAAGCCAAAAAGACCAACGCCGAGGAGCACGCCGACCACAACGAGCCCTCGTCTTACCCGCACACACATTTTCATGCGCAAAGCGCCTTCATTCCCCTCGTGGCCGCCCCCAAAGGCGGGTTGCCGCAAATCTCCCTCGGCTGCTCAGTGTTTCAAAGCTGATGATATTTCTCCCCTCGACCACACCCCAACCAACTCACACCCAAGTCACACCCCCAGACGCATCAAACTCCCAAAGACGCAATGCCCCCAACCATCCCAAACCCTTGTGACCGCTTCATTTCTGGCGGTCGATTTAGGATGTCGTCAAATGAACTATGTCATTGAAAGTTGCAAATATCATCAACATTACGACGATCGCGAGGCCAATTCGGAAACCAACTTCTTGTGCCCGCTCGGAAAGCGGACGACCTCGTAACGCTTCGATCAGGTAGAACAAAAGGTGGCCGCCATCGAGCAGCGGAATGGGAAACAGATTGAGCAATCCGATTGAGACCGAAAGCACGGCGGCGAGATGGACAAGTGCCGCGAATCCCATTGTCGCCACCTGTCCCGACATCTGCGCGATTCGGATCGGGCCGCCCAGCTGATCGGCAGCCTCACGACCAACGATCACACCGCCGATATAGCTCAGCGTGCGGTCAATCACGAACCAAGTTTCCTGCACCCCCATCCACACCGCTTGCGGCGGTGCAACAGGCTGCGCCTTGAGATCCCCGGCAGCCATGGACCGCGTGATGCCGAGAATTCCGATTCGATGAACGTTGCCGAAATTGTCCTTGACCTCCTTCAAGGCCGGGGTGGCCTCGAGGACCTCCTTGGCGCCGGCGCGTTCTACGGTGATTTTGAGAGTTTCGCCGGCGCTTTCGCTGACGATTCGCTGCATATCGGAAAAGTCAGAGATGGCGTGGCCATCGATCGACAACACCAAATCGCCTGGCTTGAAACCCGCAGCAGCAGCGGCGCTGTCAGCCTGCACCGTATCAACGCGCGCGCTCATGGTCTGCTTGCCGTAAATCATGAAGATCGCGGCAAAAATGACGATAGCCAATATGAAATTTGCGATGGGACCGGCCACGACAATGGCCGCACGCTTCAAGACAGGCTGAAAGAAGAAAGTTTCCCCACGCTCGCTTTGATCAATGGATTCAATGCGATCCGTATCCGGGACGCTCGCGGCGTTCTCATCGCCAAAGAACTTTACGAAACCACCGAGCGGGATGGCTGCGATTTTCCACCGCGTACCATGCCGGTCATTAAAGCCAATGAGTTCAGGCCCAAAGCCGATGGAAAACACCAAGATCCGCACGCCGCACCAGCGCGCGACAAGGAAATGGCCAAGTTCATGAAAGAACACGACGAGGCTGAGGACGAATAGAAACGGGATGAGATATCCCACAACGCCGCCGCCAAACGCGTGCAAATGCGACAAAATATTCGACCCCATGACGATGCCTGAACGCCCCCCAAAGTGACTCGTAGTGTCCCGACCCAGTCCGGGACGCTAGGATGCCATTGCGGCAATTTCGGGCAAGAGGTCGACGGCCGACCTTCTCGCATTATGGTCAATGGCGACTGCCTCCTCGACCGATTGAGGCGCTGCGACCTCTCCCCGCCGCTCGGCGGCGTCGAGCGTGGCCTCGACGAGAGCTGGAATACCGCCAAATCCAAGCCGTCCAGCCACGAATTCGCGGACAGCAATCTCGTTGGCGGCATTGAGAATGGTCGGCCGCGCGCCACCGGCCGCCAAGGCGCGGCGTGCAAGCGCAAGGGCCGGAAATCGAATCGGGTCCGGTTCTTCAAACGTGAGCGTGGATATGCGTGCGAGATCGAGCCGGGGTGCTGGCGTACCCATGCGTACTGGCCAAGCCAGGCAATGGGAGATCGGGATACGCATATCGGGCGAACCGAGTTGAGCAATCACCGATCCGTCGCGGAATTCCACCAGGCCATGGACCACCGACTGCGGGTGGACAACCACGTCGAGTTCATCGGGACTCAGCCCGAAAAGATGATGAGCCTCGATGAGCTCAAGGCCTTTATTCATGAGCGTGGCCGAATTGATCGTAACCTTGGGGCCCATGGTCCAGGTCGGATGTTTCAGCGCCTGTTCCACAGTCACCTTTTGGATCGCCTCGAGCGGCCAAGTCCGAAATGGCCCGCCCGACGCGGTCAAGATGATTCGCCGGACATCTTCCCGGCGTCCCGCACTCAGCGCTTGGAAAATGGCGTTGTGTTCGGAATCGACCGGCAAAATGGTTGCGTTGCTGGCGGCGGCACGGCGCATGAACAGCGCGCCGGCGCAAACCAGGCACTCTTTGTTGGCGATCGCCACAGTGGCGCCGCGTTCGGCGGCCGCCAACGTTGGCTTAAGGCTGGCCGCGCCGGTAATCGCCGCCATCACCCATTCGGCCGGCCGCTGCGCCGCTTCGACGACCGCTGCCGCGCCGGCGCCCGCCTCTATGCCGGAACCGGAAAGTTCGGCTTTGAGCTCGTTGAAGGCGTCCGGATCGGCGACCGCCGCGAAGCGCGCGCCGAGCTCCCGCGCGAGGCGCGCCAGATCGGCTGCGTTACGATGCGCGGTCACGGCCTCGACGCGATACCGCCCCGGCTCGCGTCGCAAAAGATCGACCGTACTCGTGCCGATCGACCCCGTGGCCCCGAGGAGGGTTACTGAGCGCGACGAAGGTACCGGCTCAATCCTGGCCGCCCGATTCTTGTGTTTCATTGCGCCTACCATATCAGCAGGCCCTGGGCCGGCGAGGTGATTCCGCTCCGCACGGTTCCGATCAAGAGAGCCGCCAGCATAGCAACGAGGAAGCCGTCCAGACGGTCCATGAAACCGCCGTGACCGGGAATGAGGTTGCTCGCATCCTTAGCGCCAAAGCGGCGTTTGACGGCCGACTCGAACAAATCTCCAGCCTGGGCAAGAATTGAAAGCATGAACGCAATAGCCCCCACGACCGCCAGCCTACCCATGCCGCTCGCATAGGCGACCGTGGTGCCGGCGGCAACCCCCCCTATCAGACCACCAATGGCGCCGGCCCAGGTCTTCTTCGGACTGAGCCTGGGCCATAGCAACGGACCACCGATCGCCTTGCCGACAAAATAGGCGAAAGTATCGGTGATCCAGACAATTGCGATCACGAAAAGCACAGCAATGAGGCCCAATTTGGGGTCGCGCCGCATGAGCGCCGGACCGAGAAACGCGGCGCCAGCGTAAATTATTCCGCCGACGGCCCAAATTGCCTCTGCCGATGGACGTCGGGCGGCGACGAGCCCCCCGATGAGGATTGCGCCGATTGCGATCGAGCCGAAGGCGGCCTCGCCCTTGTCCAACCCGGCCAGCATAACGGCGGCGAACAATGCAGCGACCCCCGGCGCCAGAATTCGCGGGTCAGCCTCGTTGGCCACGAGGCGTGTCCACTCCCAGAGAATTCCGCACGCCGCAACGACACAAAGCGCCAGAAACAGCCAACCTCCGACATACACGCACGCAAGAACAACCGGTGCGAGCACAGCGGCCGACGCGATGCGAAGCCTGAGATTGCTCGGGCCGCTCCCGCCCGAGGAGGTATTTCTGCCTGGGCCTGGACCGCGCTGGTTGAGTGAGATCACGACCCGGTCTGGGCGATCAGACCGCCAAAGCGGCGCTCGCGCCGATGATACTCGGCGATGGCGTTCTCGAGCGCGGCCCGATCGAAATCGGGCCAATTGATCGGAACGAAAACCAACTCACTGTAGGCAGCCTGCCACAGCAGGAAGTTGGATAGCCGCTGCTCGCCGCTGGTGCGGATGATGACGTCGGGATCAGGCACATCAGGAGCATCGAGATGCCGCGTCAGAAGTTCTGGCGTGATGTCGTTGGCGGATAAACGCCCCTCCGCGACCTGGGCGGCAACCCGACGCGCAGCGCGCGCAATCTCTTGGCGGGCACCGTAATTGAACGCCACGACGAGCGTGAGGCCATCGTTATTCCGCGTTAGATCCTCCGCTTCCTCCAGCATGCGGCGAATATCGCGATCAAGATCGTCGCGCTCGCCGATGATGCGCACGCGCACATTGCTTTTGTGCAGGTCGGCCAGGTCGTTTCGGATGAACCGGCGTAACAGGCCCAGCAGATCGCGAATTTCGGATGGTGGTCGCGACCAGTTCTCGGAACTGAAGGAAAATATGGTGAGGACCGAAATGCCGAGGTCTCGCGCGGCACGTACCGTCTTGCGCACGGCCTCAACTCCGCGACGATGGCCTTCCACCCGCGGCAGGCCGCGTGCGGCGGCCCAACGTCCATTGCCATCCATGATGATGGCGACGTGCCGGGGCATTTCGAAGCCGTCGCTCTTTGCACCCGCCGGCTGCGCCGTCTCGCTTGTCGAGCTTGCCGCGTTGCTCACACCGTCATGATCTCCTTTTCCTTGCCGGCTAGCATTTTCTCGACCTCCGCGATGGTCGCGTCGGTCGCTTTCTGAACCTGCTCGGCTTGGCGATTGTGGTCGTCCTCACTGATCTTGTGATCCTTCTCGAGCTTTTTGAGAAGGTCGAGACCGTCGCGCCGGACGTGGCGCACCGCCACACGCGCAGCCTCTGCATATTTGTGCGCAACCTTGACGATCTCGCGCCGGCGCTCTTCGTTCAACTCGGGGATGCGCAGCCGCAGGACCTGGCCTTCGGTCGAAGGGCTCAATCCGAGATTTGCGGCGGAAATCGCCTTCTCGACGGCGTGAACCATCGACCTGTCCCAAACCTGAACGCTCAGGACCCGCGGTTCCGGCACACTGATCGTGGCGAGCTGATTGAGCGGCATGTGGCTGCCGTAAGCCTCGACCTGGACATGCTCGAGCAGCGCGGCCGAGGCTCGGCCCGTACGCAACCCCGACAGCTCCTGTTTGAGCGACGCCATCGCCCCCTGCATGCGCCGCTTAAGGTCGTTCATATCGAATGTCGTCGTCGCCATGGCGCCCTCCGCGATTGGCCTTGCAGGCCGGCACCTGCCGGTCTGCCACGCTACGCGCGATCATCAGCCGACAGTGGTGAAGTGCCCCTTACCGCGCAGGACGGTCTCAATCGCGCCCTGCTCCCGAATTGAAAAAACGATGATAGGCATACGATTTTCCCGGGCAAGCGCGAAGGCCGTGGCGTCCATGATCTTGAGATTTTTCTCCAGCGCCTCCTGATGGGTGAGGCGTTCGTACCGGGTCGCCTTCGGGTCCCGCTTGGGGTCCGCGGTATAGACGCCGTCGACGTCAGTCGCCTTGAGGACGGCGTCGCAGCCCATCTCGGCGGCGCGCAAAACGGCCGTCGTATCGGTTGTGAAGTACGGATTTCCGGTCCCGCCGGCGAAAATGATGATGCGGCCGTCCTCGAGATGCCGCAGCGCCCGTTGCCGCTCGTAGGTCTCACACACCTGCGGCATGGCCAGCGCCGACATGGTCCGCGCGCTGACCCCGGCCCGCTCGACCGCCGATTCCAAAACGAGCGCGTTCATGACGGTCGCCAGCATTCCCATGGCATCCGCGGTGGGCCGTGACAGTCCATTTTCTGAAATCTGCGCGCCGCGCAGAATATTCCCGCCGCCGACAACGACTCCCAGACCTATTCCAATTCCGTGGGCGGCAATGAGGTCCGCGGCGAAGCGGTCGATCGTCGGCTGGTGAATGCCGAATTTCTCCGGGCCGCTGAGCGCTTCGCCGGACAGCTTGACGATCACCCGTCGATAATTCGGCTTCGTCATCGGTTTGTCCGCTCGGATCTACGAGCGACGGATCCCCTCCGCCGCCCCACCCAGATCTCACCAACACGGCCTACTGCAAATGCGCGCCAATCCCAACCACGTCCGGAAAATTCTCAGTGGGTGCCGGCAAGCGCCGCCACCTCGCCGCCAAAATCGTCACTCGGCTTATCGATGCCTTCGCCCAGCGCAAAGCGCACGAAACCGCCGATCTTGATCGGCGCCCCCGCTTTGGCTTCGGCCTCCTTGACGGCCTGAGCCACGCTCTTCTTGTCGTCGAAGATGAAAGCCTGATCGACCAGGCAGACCTCCTTGTAGAAAGTCTTGAGCCCGAACTCGACAATCTTCTCGACGACGTTCGCCGGCTTGCCTTGGGCCTTCGCTTTGTCTGCGAGCACGCCCTTTTCTCGTTCGATGGTCGCGGCATCGAGACCGGACGAATCCACCGCCTGGGGATTGGCGGATGCGACATGCATGGCCACCATGCGGCCGAATGCTTTGAGCTCATCGGCTTTACCGGCCAATTCGAGAGAGACGATCACACCGATCTTGCCGAGCCCATCGGTCACCGAACTGTGCACGTAGCTCGCCACCACGCCGTTGCCGACGGAAAGTTCGGCAGCGCGGCGCAAGGTCATGTTCTCACCGATCTTGGCGATGGTTTCGGCAATGGCATCGGCGATCGTGCTGCTGCCGACGGGCGCAGCCAGAATCTTGTCGACCGCCGGTCCGGTACCGAGTGCGGCATCCGCAATCATCTTGACCAGGCCTTGGAACAGGTCGTTGCGCGCCACGAAATCGGTCTCGGAATTGACTTCAACCACCACGCCTTTCGTCCCGGAGACGGCAACGCCGATAAGCCCCTCGGCGGCCACGCGTCCGGCCTTTTTCGCAGCCTTGGCCAAGCCCTTTTTGCGCAGCCAATCGACCGCCGCCTCGATGTCGCCGCTCAATTCGTTGAGCGCCGACTTGCAATCCATCATGCCTGCTCCGGTCTTGTCACGGAGCTCCTTCACCATGCTCGCGCTGATGTTCGCCATCGCCGTTGATCCTTATCCAATCGACATTCCGGAGCAGAACGAGGCGTCCGGAATTCGAACCACGATCCTTCAAATAGTGGCTCGCACCGTCAGAAGCGTTACCCGCCGAAATCGAAATTCCAGGTTCGCAGCCGATCCCACGAACCGGAAATACGGCTTGCAGCTATTCGACCTCGGCTGTCAGTTCTTTGGCCTTGGCGATCCAGCCTTCGACGCGGCCCGGAAGGCCAACTTCCTCGCCGACATTGTGGGCAGCGGTTGGCGAGAGTTCGGCGATCTGCTGGAAGTGGAAAATCCCAAGATCGTTGAGTTTCTTCTCGATCGTGGGGGACACCCCAGACAGCTTCTTGAGATCGTCGGCCACACCGCGCGGTCCGGACAGCTGCTCGAAACCAAGTTTGTTGGTTTCCGGCGGCAATTCCTCGGCAACGATGGGTTCGGCCTGAGCACCCACGTCGATGCCGTGCGAGCCCTGGGCCCGCGAGATGCCGTCGATCGCAGCCTTGGCGACCAGATCGCAATACAGTGAAATGGCGCGGCTGGCATCGTCATTGCCCGGCACCACGTAGGTGATGCCCTCCGGATCGCAATTGGTGTCGACGACGGCCGCGACCGGAACGTTGAGCCGGCGTGCTTCCTTGATCGCGATGTCTTCCTTGTTGGTGTCGATCACGAACAGGAGGTCGGGAAGGCCGCCCATGTCCTTGATGCCGCCGAGCGCGCGGTCGAGCTTGTCGCGCTCGCGCTGCAGGGTCAGCCGCTCTTTCTTCGTGTAGCCCTGCGCTTCGTTGGAACTCAGCATCTCTTCGAGCTTGCGCAGCCGCTTGATCGAATTCGACACCGTCTTCCAATTGGTCAGCGTGCCGCCGAGCCAGCGTGAATTGACGTAATACTGCGCCGATTTCTTCGCCGCCTCGGCGATGGCGTCCTGAGCCTGCCGCTTGGTGCCGACGAACAGGATGCGGCCGCCTTGCGCGACGGTATCGCTGACCGCCTGCAGGGCGCGGTGCATCATCGGTACCGACTGCGTCAGATCGACGATATGGATGTTGTTGCGGGTGCCGAAGATGTACTCGGACATCTTCGGATTCCAACGATGGGCCTGGTGGCCGAAATGAACGCCAGCTTCCAAAAGCTGGCGCATGCTGAAGTCAGGCAGCGACATGTCATTCTCCGGTTGATCCGCCGCGGACCGATGAGGTGTCTCCTGGGAGGCACCACCGGACGGCCGTTAAGCCAAGGTCCGCGTGTGAGGTTGGGCGCCTTATATAGGGATGCGCCCCAGCGGCGCAACCTGAACGTTGCACCCAGTGTCCTGCCTCCGAAGTTCGCATCGTCGCGCGGCATCCTCGTTTTGCGAATTTCGGAATCAAAGGACACTTGCAACTTATTGATCTAGTGTGGCTTTGGTTCCGAAACCCGCATGACGGGTCGCGGCAGGAATGATGCGGACTTCTGAACCGCCACCCTGCGGTATTCGTTAAGCGGCAGGTTAGGACCCGCCCCTAGCGTCTTGAGCCCGTCGGGCTACGGGCCGTTACTCCGCAGCTCGCCCCAATCCCATGGAATCGAGGTGAGCCACAACTTCATCGACGTGCATGACGTCGGCGTACTTGTGATGCATGTCGAACAAATTGACTTTGTGGGTGAGTTCGGCGCGGTCGTAGGTGCATTCCTCGACGACCGTGACATGGAACCCGCTTGAGTGGCCGTCGACGACACTCGCGCGCACGCAGCCGGACGTGCTTTCGCCGCACACAATCAGGCTTTGCACGCCAAGCAGTGACAGGTGCGAGAACAGCGGCGTGCCTTGAAAAATACTGGCACGCTGCTTCCAGATGACGATGTCTTGCGGCTCGACCGGAAACTCGCGGTAGATCGCGTAGCTGTCGGCGGGCAATGGCTCGCCGCGGCGCTTGGTCGAGACCGCTCCCGGCGGGCGATTATTGGGGCGCGTCTCCTGCGTGCAGAAGAAAATCGGAACGCCGGCACGCCGCGCGGCCGCGAGGAGCTTTTTGGTGGGCGCGATCGCGCGATGGGCAAAAATCCCGCAGGTGTTGGGATAGCGATCGTTGATTTCCACCGGCGGCAGCGGACCGCCGCGATAGACCAGATCGTATAAATCGATCGCCAGCACCGCCGGCCGAGGACCGACGTAAGTTTCGCGGCGCCAACCCGAATAAACCTTCAGGTCATCCGCGGGAATGACATCCTTCCAGCAATGATCGTTGAACTTATCGATGGCGGTCATGGCGGCACCTGGGCCAGTTCTTTAAGTCGGCCGACTATAGCGAAAGCACGCGCCGTGCCAAGGAAAGCGACGTCTACAATGCCTCCACGGTGACCACGCCGGCCACCGCCTTGATGGCTCCGGCAATCTGCGGCGAGACCTTGAAACGGCCTGGCAGCTTGACCTCGACCTCGCTGCCGTTCTCCAGCAGCAGCACCATGCTGACTTCGCCGTCAGCCTGGTCCGTCCCGTTGCGAACGCTGGCCTTGGTCGGTTCGAGCCGTCGCACCAGGCCATCGATGGGAGATTCGTTGCGCAGAAAGACGCGCAGTCCCTTCTGCATTTTTGCCGCCGCTTCATCGAGCGGTTCGACCGATTGAATGCGCGCGCGTACCTCTTCGGCCTGGACTTCGGCTGTGAGGAACAACAGCACCGCGGTTCCCGGCTCCAGCAGATCGCGATACTGCGCAAGCCCTTCTGAAAACAGCACCGCCTCGTAGTGGCCGCTTGGATCGGAAAGGCCGATGATTCCCATCTTGCTGCCGGTTTTGGTGCGCCGCTCCGTGCGCGCCACAACCGTTCCGGCGACTCGTCCGGCGCTGGCGCCAGCCTTCACGGCGCGTGCGAATTCGGCCCACGATTGCACGCGGAGGCGCTTGAGCGCCGCGCCGTAATCGTCGAGCGGATGACCGGTGAGGAAGTAGCCGACGGCATCATACTCGCGCTGCAGCCGATCGGCCGGCAGCCACGGCTCGATCGTCGGCAGCACCATCGGCTCGGGTGTCGCCGGGCCACCGAACAGTTCGGACTGTCCACGCGCCGCGTTATCGTGCGTGCGTTGCGCCGTGGCCATGATCAAGTCGCCCGCACTGAAGACGCGAGCGCGGTTCGGTTCGATCGCATCGAAGGCGCCGGCGGCGGTCAGGCTCTCGAGCACGCGCTTGTTGACAGCGCGCGGATTGATGCGGCGGGCGAAATCGGCGAGGTCCGCGAACGGATTCGCACCCCGCGCCGCGACGATGCTTTCGACCGCTTGCCGTCCGACACCTCTCAACGCCGCGAGCGCATAATGGATGGCGCTGCCCTCGACGTCGAATTCGACACCCGAGCGGTTGATTGACGGCGGCTCCACCTTGATGCCGAGGCGCTCTGCCTCGGCGCGGAATTCGGCAAGCTTGTCGGTGTTGCCCATATCGAGCGTCATCGACGCCGCCAAAAACTCGACCGGATAGTTCGCCTTCATGTAGGCGGTCTGGTAGGCGACGAGCGCATAGGCCGCGGCATGGCTCTTGTTGAAGCCGTAGTCGGCAAAGCGCTCCAGCAAATCGAAGATCGCATCGGCTTGGGTCGAGGCGACACCGCGTTCTATGGCACCCGAGATAAACCGGTCGCGCTGCGCCTTCATCTCGCTGCGAATTTTCTTGCCCATCGCACGGCGCAGAAGATCGGCCTCTCCGAGAGTGTAACCGGAAAGGACCTGGGCGGCCTGCATCACCTGCTCCTGGTAGACGATGACGCCGTAGGTTTCGCGCAGGATCGGCTCAAGCTTGGGATGAATGTAATCGGGCTGTTCAAGCCCCTGCTTGCGCGCGCAGTAGGTCGGTATGTTCGCCATCGGACCCGGCCGATAAAGCGCGACCAGCGCGATGATGTCTTCAAATCGGTCGGGCCGCATATCGATCAAGGCGCGGCGCATGCCCTGACTTTCCACCTGGAACACGCCGACCGTCTCGCCGCGCGCCAGCATCTCGTAGCTTTTGGCGTCATCGAGCGGAATGCGCGACAGATCAATCTCGACGCCGCGTTTGCGCGCCAGTTTGATCGCGCGATCGAGCACGGTGAGCGTCTTCAGGCCGAGAAAATCGAACTTCACCAGGCCGGCCGGTTCGACCCACTTCATGTTGAACTGGGTGACCGGCATTGAGGATTTTGGATCGCGATAGAGCGGCACCAGTTCGCTGAGCGGACGGTCGCCGATAACGATGCCTGCGGCGTGCGTTGAAGCATGCCGGGTCAAACCTTCGAGCTTTTGCGCGATATCAAAGGCGCGGCGGACGATCGGTTCGGTGTCGCGGGCCGCTTGCAGGCGCGGCTCGTCATCGATCGCCCGGCCGAGCGAGATCGGGTTGGTCGGGTTCTGCGGCACGAGCTTGCACAGCTTGTCGACCTGCCCGTACGGCATCTGCAGTACGCGGCCGACGTCGCGCAGGACGCCGCGCGCCTGCAGCGTGCCGAACGTGATGATCTGAGCGACCTGAGCGCGGCCGTATTTCTCCTGGACGTAATGAATGACCTCGTCGCGGCGCTCCTGACAGAAATCGATATCGAAGTCCGGCATCGAAACGCGCTCGGGGTTGAGAAACCGCTCGAACAGAAGCCCGAACCGGATCGGATCGAGATCGGTGATGGTCAGCGCATAGGCGACGAGCGACCCCGCGCCCGAGCCGCGGCCCGGTCCGACCGGAATGCCCTGCCCCTTCGCCCACTGGATGAAATCGGCGACGATGAGAAAGTAGCCGGAATACTTCATGCGCTCGATCACGCCGAGCTCGAAGGCTAGCCGGTCACGATACTCCTCGACGGTGCAGCCGTGAGCGGCGCCGTGACGCGACAGCCGTTGCTCGAGGCCAGTCTGGGCGGCGTGGCGCAGCTCTTGCACCTCGTCCACCGCGCCGGCACCTGGTCCGGTCGAGAAGCGCGGCAGGATCGGCGCCAGCGTGCGCGGCCGGAACGAGCAGCGTTGCGCGATCTCAACGGTTGCGGCGAGCGCCTCCGGCAAATCGGCAAATAGCGCGGCCATTTCGGCGCGGCTTTTGAAACGGTGCTCGGGAGTAATCTGCCGGCGTTCGCTATCGGCGAGCAACTTGCCCTCGGCAATGCAAATCAAGGCATCGTGCGCTTCAAAGTCGTCGCGCGCGGCGAAGAACGGCTCGTTGGTGGCGACGAGCGGAATACCGCGCGTGTAGGCAAGTTCAATAAGCGCCTGCTCCGCCGTCCGCTCGGTTGGCATCCCGTGGCGCTGCAATTCGATGTAGAGCCGATCGCCAAACAGACGTTGCAGCTCTTCGCAGCGTGCGACCGCGAGGGAATTTTGTCCGCCGACGATTGGAATGTTGAGCGGCCCGTTGGGGCCGCCCGTCAACGCAATCAATCCGCTCGTCGAGTCCTCAAGCCAAGCCAGCTTGATATGCGGGCGATCGTGCTGCTCGGTCTCGAGGTAAGCACGCGACGACAGCCGCATCAGGCTCCGGTAGCCGTCCTCGCGGGCGGCCAGCAAGACAAGGCGCGGCCACCCGTCTCCGGCCGCGGTGTTGCGGTTTTCCTGATCGCCAAAGTCGATGCCCAAGGCGCATCCGATGATCGGCTGAATACCCACGCCCGCCATTTTCTCGGAAAACTCGAGAGCGCCGAACATGTTGTCGGTGTCGGTGAGAGCGAGTGCCGGCTGGCGGTCCTTCTTCGCAAGCTCGGCCAGTCGGGCGATTTTCAGCGCGCCTTCGAGCAGCGAATAGGACGAATGCACATGCAGATGGACGAAGCCCGGCTCTTTTCCGGGAGTTTCATTGGCGGCGGACATCGTGCGTAGCGCTCTCGGCTTCCGATTCTTCTAATTTCTGAGCGTCAGAGGATGGGCGAAGGCGCGCCGCCGTGTCCATCACCGCGCTGCCAGGAGTGCCGGCCGCGCACAGAAACTTTTCCGAAGCCTCCTCCTTACCGGAGACCGGCAGACTGACAGCCGCTTGCTCCTCAAGAAACCTGGCAAAGCTAAAGGACCCCGAGAACCTGGGCCCATACGGCGACCATCGCCAGGAACAAGGTGATCGATGCCAGTGCAAGCGCCTCCTCGACAACCGCGCGGACCATTGTAATGCCCTTTCTGTCTAGAACATAAAGGGAACATAGTTCGCATCTTGTTCACGGTCAACAACGAGGTCGTAGGGCAGTCTCGATTGTCGCAAACATGGTTAACGGCGCAAGTTCTACGACGCGTTGAGCTGCCTGGCTCGCATTCCAAGGGCGCCTTGGGGAGTCTTTGTCATTGCAAAAGTCTTGTCAGCCAGTCCAGCGAAGCTCTGAACTGGTCCGGGTGGATCGTAAAGTAGAGCGCGGTCGCCAGCGGAGCCAGGACCAGAAGCCAATCTCGCATGGGATAATTCCCTGCAAGGCTCGCCACTAATGTTCATTATGCGCCCGATTCTTTATCGGCCGCCACCGGCGCCGTCAGCTTTTCCAAAACGGTGGAAGCGCCAGCTAGGCGGTTCAGAGTCGCTTAACCACCAATCAACGGCCTGAACCGAGCACCGTCTCGGTCATACTAAGTGTCGGCCGGGGAGGAAAAATCCTCCTCCCAGGCGGTTTCGAAACCGTGTCAGTGCGTTGTCGATCTGCCGAAATGTTCTTGGCTTATTCGGCGCTGCAACAATAGCGAAAAGGACGATCCGATGCGACGATTTACTATCACTCTGGCTGCAACCGCCCTTGCTTTGGGATCAATGGCGTTGACCGCCAACGCACAAACTCAGGCCGTGGGCGCGGCGGGCGTCCATGCGCAGCTTCAAAACGCGACTCCCATCGTCAAACAGGCGGCGTGCAACGGAAGAACTGGTTCCTATGGCTGTGGGCCCGGATGGGTCTGGAATGCCTATTATCGCCGGTGCGTTCACTGCTGGTAAGCGACGCGCTCGAAACGAAACGATTACGGCCGAGGCCGCCTCCGGGCGGCCTCTTTCTTTCCGAAACGGCCGCGTGACCCCTGCGTGCGATCAATTGGCACATAGCGTTGGGGCGTGAAGCGGATGAACATTTGCTGTTGGACCGCTGCTCCGGCCCACTGTTCGATTGTGGAGGCGCTCGTGACCAATACCGAATACCGCGACCCGAGCCGCGAATATCCGCCGACCCGCCCGACCTTCAAGTTGTTGCTGGCCGCCGTCGCCGTTGTTGCGCTGGCCATCGTCATCTTGAACTGGACGCAAGTGTCGGCGTTTGCCCATATCGGCCAGATTGAAGCCGAGATCGAGCACGCCGTCGGGCTATAGCGCCCCACTCATCGCAAATCGTTGCGCGCGATCGGCGCCGCGCGCAGTCACGCCTGCGTGACAACCAGCCTATTTTTCACAGCCATGGCAATAATGCGGGCGGCTTGGGCGTTAATAGCCATGGGACGAAGGAACTCCGGGAGCGCGGCCATGAGGTGCTTGCCGTTCATGCTGGGAATTCTCGTCGCTGCGGCTATCGGCGCGCCGGCCCGCGCTGTCGAATATCCCTGGTGTGCGGAATACGCCTACGACAACGGCGGCACCAATTGCGGTTTTGTAAGCCGGGAGCAATGCATGGCCACCGTCAGCGGAGTCGGCGGCTATTGCATGCAAAATCTGCGATACATGGCAACGGTGACGGTTGCGCCTGCCGCTCACCATCGGCCCAGGACCAGGTCCAAAGCACATTCGTGAGATCGCGCCTGCAAGCCGGTCACGGCATTTCGACGACCTGGCCGTCGCGGATCGTCACGCGCCGATCCATCTGGGCGGCGATGTCCATATTGTGCGTGGCAATAACCGCGGCCAAGCCCGAGGCGCGCACCAATTGCCCGAGTGCCGCGAAAACGTGATCCGCGGTGCGCACGTCCAGATTGCCGGTCGGCTCATCGGCGAGCAGAATTCGCGGCGCGTTGGCGACCGCTCGTGCGATGGCGACGCGCTGCTGTTCGCCGCCGGATAGCTCCGCCGGCCGATGCGTCAGCCGATCCTTCAGGCCAAGATAATTCAATAGCTCGACGCTGCGCGCGTGCGCCTCCTTGCCTGTAAGGCCGCGGATCAACTGCGGCATCATCACGTTCTCCAGCGCCGAGAATTCCGGGAGCAGGTGATGAAATTGATAGACGAACCCGATGTCACTGCGCCGGATCCGGGTTCGTTGCATGTCGCTCATATGCGTGGTGGCGACCGCGTCGATGTAGACTTCGCCGGCGTCCGGCTGTTCGAGCAGCCCGGCAATATGCAGGAGCGTCGATTTTCCCGCTCCCGAAGGAGCGACCAGGGCGACCAACTGCCCGCTCCACACCGCAAGTTCGGCGCCTCTGAGAATATCGAGCGTCGCGTCTCCCTGGCGAAATTGGCGGCTGACGCCGTGCAGAAAGACGAGCGGATGCTCTTCGTCGCCGGCGGTTGCCGCGGAAGCCTCGCTGATCTTCGTGGTCTCATCCATCGCGCTTGGTCACTCGTAGCGCAGGGCTTCGACCGGATCGAGCCGCGCCGCTCGCCACGACGGATAGAGCGTCGCCAGCAGCGACAACCCCAGCGCCATGATCACAACAGCAGTCGTTTCCTTGATGCTCATGTCAGCCGGCAGCTTGGACAGGAAGTAAAGCTCGGGCGGGAACAGCTCGGTGTTGGTGAGCCAGGACAGGAAGTGTCGGATCGATTCGATGTTGAGACAAACGATGGTACCCAGCAGGAAACCCACCACGGTGCCGACAAACCCGATCGCCGCGCCGGTGATAAGAAAAACCCGCATGATCGATCCCTGTGTTGCGCCCATCGTGCGCAGGATCGCGATGTCGCTGCTCTTGTCCTTGACCAGCATGATCAGCCCGGACACGATGTTGAGCGCGGCCACCAGCACGATCAGCGTCAGGATCAAGAACATCACGTTGCGTTCGACCTGCAGCGCGCCGAAGAACGTCGCGTTGCGCTGGCGCCAATCGATCATGTAGATCGGGCGCGCGGCGGCCTTCGTCACCAGATCGCGGAAGGTGTCGATATGATCCGGATCGTCGGTGTAGACCTCGATCGCCGTGACGTCGCCGGTCCGATTGAAATAGGCCTGCGCCTCGGTGAGCGGCATAAAGACGAATGCGGAATCGTATTCCGACATGCCGACCTCGAAGACTGCCGCGACCTTGTAGGCCTTGATGCGCGGCGTGGTGCCCATCGGCGTTACGGCGCCGCGCGGAGCGACCAGCGTGATGTTATCGCCGGCTCGCACCGAAAGCTGCTCGGCCAGGCGGCTGCCGATGGCCAGTGCCTGGCCCTGGTCGAAGCCGTCCAGCGTCCCCTGCTTGATGTTCTTGGACACTGAGGTGAGCTTCATGAGGTCGGCGGCGCGAACGCCGCGCACCAGCACGCCGGATGCGTTGAACGGCGACGAGGCCAGTGCCTGACCTTCGACGATGGGCGCGGCCAGCCGGACACCGGGAATCTTTGAGACCCGGTCGGAAACGGCGTCCCAGTCGGTTAGCGGGGACTCGAGCGGCTGAATCAGCAGATGCCCGTTGAGGCCCAAAATCTTGCCAAGCAGCTCCTGGCGGAAGCCATTCATCACCGCCATGACGATGATCAGCGTCGCAACGCCGAGCATGATGCCGAGAAAGGAGAACCCGGCAATCACCGAGATGAAGCCCTCCTTGCGCCGCGCGCGCAGATAGCGCAGCGACAGCATCCACTCGAACGGTGCAAAGGGATGGGTGCCGGTCGGCTCGTGCATCACTGTTGTTTCCCGCGCACGCCCCGAGTTTCACACGATTTTGGCAGTTTCAAGCCTCCGAACGTCGCGTCCGGACGCCGCAGCGCACAGCTTCATGCACTGAGTCGCACGATGGCGTCCGCAGGAGACATGAGTTCCCGCAATCCATCGGAGCGTTGCTTGACCTCGACCTTACCCTCGGCAAGCCCCCGCGGCCCAACGAGGATTTGCCATGGCACGCCGATAAGGTCCGCGGCGGCGAACTTCGGGCCAGGCCGCTCATCGAGGTCGTGGTAGAGCGTGTCAATGCCCTTGGCGGTCAGGGCGCCATAGAGCCCCTCACACGCGGCATCGGTTTCGCTGGAGCCTTGCTTCAGGTTGAGAATGATCGCTTTGAAGGGCGCAACAGCCTCCGGCCACTTGATGCCGGCCTCATCGTGAGAGGCCTCGATGATGGCGGCCACGAGGCGGCTTGGGCCGATACCGTAAGAGCCCATATGGACCGGCCGTTCGATGCCGTCCGGCCCCGCGACAAGAGCCTTCATCGGCTCGGAATACTTGGTGCCGAAATAAAAGATATGCCCAACTTCAATGCCCCGCGCCGACACGCGCTTTTCCGCCGGAAGCTTTTCGAAAGCCGGGGCCTCATGCTTCTCCGACGTCGCTGCGTAGAGCGACGTCCACTTATCCACAATTGCCTGCAAGGCTGCGGCATCGCCAAAATTCACATCCGGCCCGGGAACCTCGAAACCGAGATAGTCGCTGTGGCAAAACACCTCGCTCTCGCCGGTATCGGCGAGGATGATGAACTCGTGTGAAAGATTCCCGCCGATCGGTCCGCTTTCGGCAACCATCGGGATTGACCGCAATCCCATGCGGGCGAAAGTGCGGAGGTACGCGACGAACATGCGGTTGTAGGCATGCTTGGCGCCGGCGAAGTCGACGTCGAACGAATACGCATCCTTCATCAGGAATTCACGCCCGCGCATGAGCCCGAAGCGCGGCCGCACCTCGTCGCGAAATTTCCACTGAATATGATAGAGATTGAGCGGCAGATCTTTGTATGAGCGGACATACGTCCGGAAGATCGCCGTGATCATTTCCTCGTTGGTCGGCCCGTAGAGCATGTCGCGCTCGTGCCGGTCCTTGATCCGCAGCATCTCCTTGCCATAGGCCTCGTAGCGGCCGCTCTCCCGCCAAAGGTCGGCCGACTGGATGGTCGGCATCAGGAGTTCGATGGCGCCCGAACGATCCTGTTCCTCGCGCACGATCCCACAGACCTTGTGCAGCACCCGCAGTCCCAACGGCAGGAAGGTGTAAATGCCGGCGGCCTCCTGGCGAATCATGCCGGCGCGCAACATCAAGCGGTGCGACGCGATTTCCGCCTCCTTCGGCGTCTCGCGCAGATTGGGTAGGAAAAACTGGGAAAGGCGCATGAAATCCAACGAGATGATTGATCAACTTGGCGCCGCACTGAAGCCGTAACGCGACTTCAAATACAAGAGGCAGGCGGATGCGAAAACTGAATGTACCGCACTGCAGCATCTTTTTTTGGCGGCCACTCACGGTAATATGATGACAATCGCGCCAATATCGATTACGAGTGGGCGGTGGTCCTGGGGCTGAGAACTTAATCTCGGCATATTGGGATAGCGGTCCAAGTCTTGGGAGGATAGCCCGAGGGCGCGAAGCAACGCGGCTGCCACGATTGACAAAATCAGTCAGCAAAAATCGTGGATGAGGGTTCGGATAAGGATCTTAAATGGCAGGGCACTTGCCCTGCTTTTTCTTTTGCCGGCAAGCGTAAAGCGACAACGATGATAGATTCTCAGAAATATTGCTTAACCTGCAGCAAAATCGTCATTTATTTTTCGTCTCGAACGGCGCCATAAGTCCGTCGATCGTGACCAGCCGGTTGGCATACACGACGTAGAAAGCGCCAAAGACCATCATCGCGACCAGCGTTGTCCAGACGAGCTTCCGCTTGAGGTTGGTGACCGCAGGGGCGCCGGGATCGGTGCCCGGAGCAATCTCGCCGCCTTCATGCTGGCTGTGAATTCCCCAGGGCAGGACGGCAAACAGCACGACCCACCAGATCAAAAAGAAAATGGCCAGTCCCGTGGCGAACGACATGTCAAGCTTGTTCGAGTTCCACCAACGTGCCGGAGAAGTCCTTCGGGTGCAGGAACAATACGGGCTTGCCGTGGGCGCCGGTCTTTGGCTCGCCGTCGCCCAGCACACGCGCCCCGGCCGCCTTGAGCGCATCCCGCGCGGCGCGAATGTCGTCGACCTCGTAGCAGATATGGTGCATGCCACCGTCCGGATTGCGCTCGAGGAACTTGGCGATGGGAGACCCCTCCCCCAGCGGCTCAAGCAGTTCGATCTTGGTGTTCGGCAATGTGATGAATACTGTGGTTACACCATGGTCTGGCTGCGGCACGGCAGCGGAAACTTGTGCTCCGAGAGTGTCCCGGTAGACGGACGCGGCCTTGCCAATATCGCGCACCGCGATCGCAACGTGATTGAGCCTGCCGATCATCGCCATATTCTCCTGCTGCCCGGCAGTGAAAATCGCTTCATCGATATCTTCGGGCATTCTTGAGCCAAAAATCCGCACCGTAAATGGGTGCAAATGGCACTATGCATCGTCAGCCGGCTTTTGCAGGCGCGTCGTCGCCGCTGATGCCTTGGCGGTGCTTCGGCATTTCGCTGTTTGTTTTGCGCCGGCAATATTGTCGAGGTTGACAAATCGGCATGCGGGCGCCGGCTTTTCGCAGCGCTGCCACAGGGCTTTTTGCTTAATGGAAGCGAAGCCGGCGACCGCCCGCTCGACGAAATAACATCGTGCCCCGCGTTTGGGGTAGCGGCAGTCGAAAAAATAAAAAAGAAGCGCCGTAGCTGCGGCGCCTCTTCAAAGATCTCACCGGTCCGAGATGATGAAATTAGAAAATTAGGACCGCAAAGAAGCTGATTAACCCGGGCAAACCGAAATGCCGGTGCAGGCCCCTAGTGTCCAGGCCCCTGCCTTCTCATTCCCCATGCCTGCCGCCGTCTCCAACGCCTCGTCGGAAACTTCGTAGGTGAGGACCTCTTCTTCGCTCAGGTCGAGTCCGTTGGTGGTTGCGTCCTTCATGGCATTTATCCTTTCGTTCGCTAGCGGCCTCGGCACTCCGGAGGAGAAATATCCTTAGCCCCCCACGCACAATATTAAACCATTGGCCGCCTGGAGTGTAAAGTCTGTACAGTTAGGATGCCTTGTTATGACTAAGAGATGACTGCTTAAGCGGCAGATGCCGGTTTTTGAGCTAAAATCGGACCCGCGAGGATTGGCTCCGGTCTGATCGGCTGGCATCGGACCGCTCCTCGTCATCGATTCAAGCCCGATGAAAGGAATGGCCTGATTCCCCATATCTTCGTCTGGAAGCGCTCGGACCGCGCCGCCTGTTCGATCATTATCTTCAAGGCGGTGCAGCGGGCGCAATGACGTTAAGCTTTACGGAAATACCACAGACCGGGACGCCGATGGAGAGCACCCGGTCGGAGAGCCATTGTATGGATGCCCACTACGAGCGGGCAATTGTTCGCGCCGCAACGATCGACGAGCTACTGTCCGACGATTTTGAATCGCTGCCCGGCCAAAAAGGCGACGCCGATCTGGCGGCACGGCGCCTTGCCGCGTGGTGCGTGTCATGTGCCAGCGGCGATTGGTCGCTGTTCAGCCGGCGACTGAGCCGTGACGGACTGACGATCGATCAGGTTCTCGAGAGATTCGCGACCACTCGCCGTAAAGCTTCCGCCGCTCCCCCTGCGTGGATACGCGACGCCATCTGGATTGAAGCGGCCTTGGAAAATACCGCCAAGAGCGCTGAGCCGGCCGTCGCGGCCGACCAGGCCGAAGCTTGTGCCTTCGAACATCTGCTTGCGCCAGTGGTCGATAAGGCAGAGGCGCTGCTGTGGTCGGACATCGACGCGCGCGCGGCCGACAACCTGAACGAACAGGCGTATCATTGCCTGCGCCATTCGCTTTTGGAGGCACTGTCCAGGCTTGCTGCGCCGGCAATCTACGAGCGCTTCGATCAAGCGCGTAAGGCGAGCGTGCAGCCGGCGGATGCCGCGAAGCCGGAGCAAGACACCCGAACATCTCGCTACGATTACTTCGTCGCCGACATGAAAGCAGGCGGGTTCCGGCGCCTGTTCGAGGACAAGCCGGTCCTATTGCGTTTGATCGCCGTGATGACGCGGCAATGGATGGAAGCGTCGCGCGAATTCGTGCTGCGCCTGGACGCCGATCTGGCGAGCATCCGTGGAGACATCCTGCACTCCATCGCTCACTGCAAAGTTAGCAAGATCGAAGGCGATCTGTCCGATCCGCACAATGGCGGACGTTCGGTGAAGATTGTCAGCTTCGAGGACGGTTCGCGGATCGTTTACAAGCCAAAGGATTTGCAGGTCGACGTCGCTTGGCATGCCCTCGTCGACCGATTGAACCGATCACAATCCCCTATCGAGCTGAAGGCCGCGCGTGCCATCGCGCGAGATGGTTACGGCTGGACGGAGTTCATCGAACATGCGGGATGCACGGACCAGGAGGGTTGCCAGAGATTTTTCCGACGTGCCGGCGCCTGGCTCGCGCTGTTTCATTGCTTCTCAGCTACCGACATGCATCAGGAGAACATGATCGCGGCCGGCGATCACCCCGTGCCAATCGATCTGGAAATGATCCTTCAGGCCAGCGACGAGGAGCAGAAAGGCCAAGAACCCGAACAGCAAGCCTTCCATGCCGCCACAGGTATTCTCGCCAACTCGGTCATGACGGTCGGCCTTCTTCCCGCTTACGGACGCTCTCCCGACAACAAGGTCTTTGCCATCGGCGGATTGACCGCGAACTGGAGCTCGACAACTAAACTCAGGTGGAACGACATCAATTCCGACGCGATGCGTCCCGCAAAGTTCAACGACGCCGGAGCCACCAATCCGAACCTGCCGCACGTCAACGGCCGATACGCCAAGCTTGGCGACCATGTCGACAGCTTTATCGCGGGTTTTGAGGACTACGCGAAGTTTCTGTTCGATCGAAGCAGGGACGCAAATCAGGGAGGATTGTTCGACGATTTTGCCGGCGTTGCAGTCCGCAAGGTCATTCATCCAACCAGATTCTATTACATGCTGCTCCAGCGCCTCAAAAACCACCGTAGCATGGATGACGGTGTGCTCTGGTCCGCACAGGCAGACTTCATCGCAAGGCTTGCGGAGTGGGAGAAAGATGTCGATCCCGGTTGGCCGTTGCAGCAGGCCGAGCGATTGGCTCTGGTCTCGCTGAATGTGCCGCACTTCGTGTCGCATAGCGATCGAAGCGGGATACGCGATGCAACCGGCATCTCGATCCGAACCGAGGCGATGTCTGGTTTGGATCGCGCTCGGGCCCGGATACGCTCTTTCGATGAGCGGGAACTGGCTTGGCAGGTCGACGTCATCCGCGAGAACACCAACGCGATCCCGAGAACGACCGGGACGCCGGAGACCGCGTGCGGAACTAAAAGAAACTTTGCGCCCTGCCGCCGGCGTTTCGGCAAGAGACATTTTCATCGCGGAAGCCGATAAGATCGCCGAAGAGCTTGCCTCTCGCGCGATCCGCCGCGGCTCGAGCGCCGCCTGGATCGGCCTCGATTGGCTGGGTGACGCCGAAGTTTTCCAGCTCGTGTGCCTGGGTCCCGAGCTCTACAACGGCATTTCCGGCATCGCAGTCTTTCTGGCAGCGCACGCGGCGGTTTCGGGGCGAGGATCTTCGGGCGAACTCGCCCGCGCCGGCATCGCGCATATTCGTAAGAATCTGCGAAGCCGCAATGCGGCGCGTATCGCGCGATCCCTCGGCATCGGCGGAGCCACCGGACTCGGCTCGATCGTCTACGCTCTCACGGTGATGTCGAGGTGCCTCAAGGATGAGGATCTCCTCTTGGATGCTCACGTCGTGGCGGAGCTATTCACCGACGATCTCATCGCCGCAGACAAACATCTGGACGTCATCGGCGGCAGTGCCGGTGCCATACTTGCCCTGCTCCGCCTCTATCGAGACACCCGATCCGACGACGTGCTGAACCGCGCAACGAAATGCGGCGAACACCTGCTGGGTCAGCGACGGCTTGGACCGGAGGGTCTCCGCAGCTGGATCGGCCACGGCCTTGGCTCGCGCGCCCTTAACGGCATGTCGCATGGTGCGGCCGGCTTTGCCTATGCGCTCACTGCGTTAGCTGCGGCAACCGGCCGGGAGAAGTTTGCCAAGGCGGCGGCGGAATGTATCGCATTCGAGGATTCCAGCTTCAGCGCGGAGCGCAAGAATTGGCCCGATTGGCGAGGCGATGGAGAGCCGGGCTGGCCTTGTCAGTGGTGTCACGGCGCGACCGGTGTCGGTCTGGCCCGGATCGCTATGGCCAAACAGGGCGGAGCGAAGGTCGAGGTCGCGGCCCAGGTCGCGTCCAAGGTCGCCTCTATGGATGTTCAGAATGCACTTGAGGGTGTGGAGCGGAGCTGGCCTGCGAGCTTGGACACCCTATGCTGCGGGACGCTTGGCAGCGTTGAGTTCTTTTGCGAAGCCGCCAGCGCGCTAGGCCGCGACGATCTTCGCGAACTTGCCTCGCAGCGGCTGATGGCGGTTCTGGCAGAAGCGTCATCGATGGGCGATTACCGCTGGAACAGCGGAAAAAGACAGTTCAATCTCGGTTTGTTTCGCGGCCTTGCCGGCGTCGGCTATACATTACTGCGGCAAGCCGACGCTTCGCTTCCCAACATCCTCGTCTGGGAATAGGCGGTCACCCGAAGCAGACGAGATCGAGAAATCTACTCGGATTTCGCCGGCGCGCACGACGCGTTGACAACAGCTTTGAACATATTGAAGGACTGCACTGTCACCTGACAGGTCGTTGCCGGATCGGGCGCAACCTTGACAGTATCGCCCGCGGCCACCGACCGCTGCTGGCCGTTGACGTTGATGTTGATGCCTTCGTTCGACGGAGAACCGATTAATCCAATACTCAGACGACCGTCAGCGACAATCAGCGACTCATTGGGGCTGACGACGTAAGTGTTCTTCGATGGCACGATTGCTTCCAACGCAGCCTTGGATTTAGCGAGATCGCCCTGCAGCAGACTGAGCTTTGCCTCTTGGTCGGCCACGCGCACCTCGAGTCTTTGACTCTCGGACCGCAGGCGCTGGATCGTTGCATCACGACTCAGGATATCGCGAGACGCCAATACCCGGCCGTAGATGTGACCCACGACGGCAACAAACAGGACAAGAAAGACGCCGAGGACTACCAGTCCGACCCGGCCCCGAGTTGTCATCAGGGAATAATACAGCCGGGGGCTCATCTCGACCCCGACCGAGCGATCCAATCCCCTCCTGTCGATCACCTTGCCGTTCCTTCCCAATCGCCTCGCATGACGTCGCCGCAACCGGCGGATTACTTCGGCTTCGTCTGGGCTCCAGAACTAGAATCTGATCCAGTTGAGCGCAAGGCGCCGGTGATGCGAGACAGGACCGATTGGACGTCGGGCAGACCGAGCGAACCCGATGAACTCTGCGCTGCGGTGCCGGACGCACTGGCCGTCGCCGTTTTCTCTGAGGTCGATGGCGCACTCTCACTCCGCGACCCGCTCGGCGCTTCGGCTTCCGGTGATCCGTCCTGCGAGTGCTCTGCTTCAGGCGCCGACGATGACGGCGCAGGCGGCGCTTTGTCCGTCGGTTCTGCCGAATCCGTAGACGGCGGGGCCTTACTGCTTGGACCAGTTAGCGGTGCCTTGCTCGGCGCCGCTGGGGTATCGACGTTTCCCAAGATGATGGGCAGGCCGTCCTTGCCGGTGCCGATCACGACGATTTTTGCGTTGGGGGATTGCGCAAGTTGAAGCGTGGCTTCGATGCCGCGCCAGCGCAGATACGAATCTGAAATCCCCTGGCTTACCGTTCGCTGGAAGGCGGCGATGCCGTTGGCCTCGATTTGCTTGCGCTCCGACTCCTCTGCTTCGCGCTCGACCCGGTATTTGGCCTCCTGGATTTGATAATACTGCTCAGTCTGGCGGTTGATGGCTGCCATGATTTCGGGAGGCAATTCGATACTGAGGACGAGCGTATCAAGAATCTGAATCGCGTGCTGCAGGAAGTCGTTGTAGTGTTTGGGGTCGAGCTCCTCCATGGCCTCGGGCTGTACCAAGGTGTTCAGATGGGCGCCCAGACTGGCTTGCGCGCTATCGCGAATTTGGTCCTGAATCGCCTTGCGTGACGTATAGACTTCCTGCGCCGTATATCGCGAGATGACTTCGCGCGCCTGACTGCCGATTTCGGGAGCTACGACCGAGGCGAAGTAACCAGGACCAATAAACTTGTGGAGCACGGCGACGGAGTTGTGGAGCAGTTGATACCGAATACTGATCTGCGCCGTCAAACTGACGCCGTCCTTTGAAATTGCATTATACGTCTGCGTCGAGGATTGCAGCCGCAGGTTATAGATAAACAGCCTGTCCCACGGCCAGACAAGATGGAGACCTTCTTCCCTCAACTCGCGGGGATCGAGCGTCGTGCCGCGGCCGACAAAGCACGCGCAGTAAAAATCAAAACCGTAGAACCGACGCCAAAGGACGCCGACTCCCCCGCTCGGCACTGTAATCACCACGTAAGGCCAGAGCGCAGTGACGACCAGCATCGTCACCAGCAACACGACCGATAGGCTGGGGAGGTGCCGGCCGATAAAACGCCACCAGCTCCGCGTTCGCGGCGGTGGCGGTTTTCCATCAAGCGTCTCTGGGTACTTTACCATCGGCCGTTCTCCATCGAATGCCACCATCATCCCATCGTGCGCTGATCGACAATACGGCCTTCGTCGAAGCGAATCCTGCGCGCAGGTAGATGGAGCTCGTCGAGATAGCGGTCATCGTGCGTGATCACCACCACGGTAGCGCCGGCTTGCATCATCTCAGGGACAAGTTCGTCATAGAATTTGCGCCGAAATTCGGGATCTTGCTCGGCTGTCCATTCGTCCAGCAAGATGATCGGACGCTTTTCGAGCAAACTCACAATCAGCGCCAGACGCCGGCGTTGGCCGCCAGAAAGATCGAGCGTACTAAACTCGCCGTGCGTCAGCGCCGTTTTGTCGGCCAATCTGAATAGCGTCAGCAGCCGATGAATCTCGCCAGGCTCCGGTTCTGGTATTCCGTAGAGCCGCCGGAAAAGATGATAATCGAAAAAGATCGCCGACATCAACCCGCGGTACATATCGCGCGTATCGTCGGTAATCGGAATTCCGTCGAGGGTAATCTCGCCTGAGTCTGGGGGATAGAGACCCGCAAGCACTCTCAAGAACGTCGATTTACCTGAACCGTTGCCGCCGGTGATGAAGACAAGGTCGCCGGATCGCAAGGTAAAGTCTATCGGCCCGATCCTGAAAGCGGTATCGGAAAATCTGTCGACATATCGGAACATAATGTTCCGCATCTCGATAACGTCGAATTGCTTGGGCGCCCTGAATTCATCAACCTCGCCGGACATGGCCGTCGCCTCGAGGGCGGCCTCAAGCTGGCTCATTCTGTCTGCCGCGGCATTCGCGTTCATGAGGATGGGTATCGACTGCACCAGACCGAAACAGGCACCGACGACGAACAACAATGCCGTCGTCGTCTTTGTGATTGACCCGCTGCCTAATGAATCGCTGAAGTGCGGAGCCACGAAAACGACGGCGCCGAGCAAAATGTACATGGAGGTCTGTGCCGATACGACCTGTCGAAAGGTTTCCGTCTGAGTGTTGATTTTGATGCTGGCCGCAGTTCTCGACACGCCGACGGCGTCTTCAAACAGATCGGAGCTGCGTTCGCTGTTCAGCCTTATCTCCTTGAACCCGTCGAGGAAGTCAGCCAGCCGATCAAACAACCGGCGCTCCTGCTCCGCCGCCGCGGCCCTTTCCGCCGTGAGCCGGCGACTTCGGTAGTGGAAGATCGTTCCCGCTGCGGTAACAATGAGGACGCTGAGGATGAACGCCGCGAAGGAAAGGTAGATGACGTAGATCCCCACAAAAAAGATGAGGACCAGACTCTGCATTGAATAGCAGAGCATATTACTCGCCTGCGTCAGCACCGCAGCGTCGCTGGTGATTGCACCAATGATCCGCGCTCGCCCTATCCTTTCTATGGCTAGCAGTTCCGAGTGCCTCACATGATTCATAAGGCGCACGCGAAGCCTGTGTATGATGGCCTCGATTTCGGCCGTCACCGTCGTCGTGACATAGGCCTGCGTCTTCATGAAAAGAAAGAGCGAGACGACGAAGAGCGTGACCGCCCACAGACCGGAATTTTTGTCGGTGTCGGCAGCCTGGGCGCCGGCATTGATCGCCGCCAGAATAGTGGCGTTGCTGATGCCTCCGAGGCTGGACATGAAGACCAGCTTCCGAGGCGAGCTTTGCATTTCGCGGCTGACGAGTTGAAGGAAGGACATTGGTGCGATGTCTTCCGTTACTCTTCTACAAGATGCCGCGGGTTCATTGAGGGATGAAGTGTCCGGCCGGTGGGTTACGTTTCGTCCGCGTTCGTTGGCGCCATTCGAAGCGACGTGACGGGCCGGTGATCACCAATACCGACAGCGGAATCGTGACAAGAGCGATGCAAGACGTCCCAACAAAACCAATGCGGCGGTCGATGCCGGAAAGTCTCGTGATAAGGCAGAAAACGGTACAGGCGATAGTTTCGAGCATTTGGCTCGGTCTCGTCAATCGACTGTCGCACCATCTCCCTAGGTAAAGCCACGTCCCAATCGGCCTGCTTACGCCCTCGCGTGATTAAGAATTGGCTGCGGTCGCGCCCATGGAGGTATCGGACGAGCCGGAGGGAGGTGCCTTGCTCGGGGCATCCTTGGCGGACTTCGACGATCGTGAATCCCACAGTTCCTTTTGCGCTTTGATGAACTCACGATAGTCCGGAGGGTTGAAGTCGAGGAGTGTCCCGCCGGACTCAAAGTGTTGAATAAAAGCCTTGCCGATGGCGTAAGTCGCTCCCGCAGAAAGCACCGGCATGACGAATCCTGCGACGAGCGTTCCAAAGAAAGGCACCGCTTTCAGCGCACTGGCGGCGCCCATGCCGCTCGTCGCCGGTATCATCGACCCAGCCAATCCCGCGATCAATGCTTTGCCGCGGTTTTCGGAGAATGCCACGCCGTAGATCTGCGAAAGACGCCGCAACATCTGGATCTGGAGACCGCCAACAGCGACGACGTCAAGTACCGGCAACGGGACAAGCCCGGCAACACCGGACCAGATCGCAAATCGGTCGACCAATTTTGAAGCTAATTCTTCACGCTGCTCGTGCCCCTCGGGCGTTTCCACGTCAATCGGAGTCACTTCCGCAACAGCTTCTTTTTCAGGGCTCACGGACGTCGTCGGTTTCTGTGCCATAGCGGATCCTTTCCTCAATCACCCCCGGGCCGGGTCCCCCAATCGATTGAACCGCTTCGCATTTATTCGCCGGCTCAGTCCCGACCGAAAGCCTAACATGATGGCTAGCCTGTGCCAAGCGACGGGCCTCTTGCACCACTCGCGGCGGTCAATGACTGGGCTGTTGTTTCTGCCTGCGACAGCTTCAATACCCATCCTTGTCATAGGGCATGCGTGCTCATAGACAAGCTATCGGCTGTTCGGGATCGACATCCGCAGCCTGTCCAGCAACCGAGTTGACTCTCAGCCGGAGCCGCCGGCGGCCACCACGAAACTGGTTCTTCCGCTGTCTGCTCGCATCCAACGGATTTGCAAGGCTGATTGTCCGAGACAGATACCCGGCCGCCGCCGCGGACCCCGAGCGATGATAAGGCCAATTCACAGAGGCTTCATAGTTCGAGTAGTGCATTGTTGCGGCGCATCATGCAACAACTTGCAACGCGAGGGTAAAATCGGGCACGCTGGGTCCTGCCGCGGCCAGGCGGCAGATGATTTTGCCCTTCCCGCTCTCCCGCATTCCATTGGAGCGTCCGGTGAATCGCCGATCCCTGCTCAAATCAGCACTGCTCGCACTCGTAGCGCGGCGGCTTCCTCTCCCTACCTGGGTCAGCGCGGCCGCGGCAGACGAAAAGCGGTGGCGCCACGGTTCGTCACCCTTCGGCGACCTGAAATACCCGCCAAGCTTCAAAATGTTCGATTACGTCAATGCCAGCGCGCCGAGAGGCGGTACCGCGAGGCAGATCGCAATCGGCACGTTTGATAATTTCAACATGGTGGTTGCCGGAGTCAAAGGGTCGCTCGCCTCCGGTATCGATCTTATCTACGATACTCTTTTGGTGTCGTCGCTTGACGAAGCATCGAGCGCCTACGGCCTCATCGCCGAAGAACTGAGTTATCCGGATGACTTCTCATCCGCCTCCTATCGGTTGCGTGCAGAGGCCAAATGGGACAACGGCAAACCGATCACGCCCGAAGACGTGATCTTTTCGTTCGACACATTCAAAAAATTAAGCCCGCAGTCAGCCGAGATTTTGCAGCATGTCGTCAAAGCCGAAAAGACCGGCGACCGCGAAGTCACGTTTGCGTTCGATGGGCCCGGCAATCGTGCGCTGCCCCAAATCGTCGGTCAGCTGACCATTCTGCCCAAGGACTGGTGGACGGGAGTTGACAAAGACGGCAAAAAGCGTGACGTTGGCGCGACCACGCTCGAACCGCCCATGGGCAGCGGCGCCTACCGTATCAAGGAGTTTTCCGCCGGTCACAGTATCGCTTACGAGCGGGTGAAGAACTATTGGGGCGCTAATCTCAACGTCAACATCGGCCGCAATAACTTCGATGAGCTGAGGTTTGAATATTTCCGCGACACGACAGTCGCCAGAGAAGCATTCAAAGCAGGCGGCGTCGACTGGCGCATCGAGAACAGCGCCAAAGATTGGGCTACCGCCTACGACTTCCCGGCGGTTGCGGATAAGCGCGTGATCCTTGAGGAATTCCCGATCAACAATGTCGGCGTGATGCAGGGCTTCGCCTTCAATATTCGGCGCAGCAAATTCGAGGACCCTCGCGTACGGCTTGCCTTCAACTATGCGTTTGATTTCGAGGAGATGAACAAGCAGCTCTTCTTCGGGCAGTACAAGCGCATTACCAGCTATTTCCAAGGTACCGACCTCGCCGCGACCGGCCTGCCGACCGGACGCGAACTCGAACTGATGGAAACGGTGCGTGAGAAGATCCCCGCCATTGCATTCAAAAAGCCCTATTCCAATCCGACTGCCGGCAATCCAGAGGCGATGCGCAACAACCTGCGCGAAGCCGTCAGGCTCTTCAGAGAAGCCGGATACGCGGTGCGCGACCAGCAGCTCGTCAACGTCAAAACCGGCGAGCCCTTCACGATCGAGCTTCTTGGCAACAACCCGATCTTCGAGCGGGTCAACCTGTTCTACAAACCCTCTCTCGAGCGCTTGGGCATGACTGTGACGGTTCGTACCGTCGATGAGGCGCAATACGAGAATTGGCTGCGCAACTGGGATTTTGACATTATCACTTACTCTTGGGGGCAATCGCTCTTGCCTGGAAACGAGCTGCGCGACTACTTCGGCTCACAGGCGGCCGATCAATCCGGCTCGGATAACATGGTCGGCATCAAGAACCCGGCGGTTGACGCGATGATCGATCACGTCATCTTCGCCAAGACCCACGAAGATCTCGTCGCCGCCGCCAAGGCGCTCGACCGCATTCTGTTGTGGAATTATTACGTCGTGCCGCAATGGAGCTACAACAAGCTGCGTACCGCGCGCTGGGATCGGTTCAGCCATCACGACCCGTTGCCGAGATACGGCATATCCGGTTTCCCCGCCCTTTGGTGGTGGGACGCCGCCAAGGCGGCAAAAACGGGAAGCCCGTAGGGACGGTCCTCACTGCGTCAATTCGAAGCGTGCGCGAGTTCCCTCCCGGGAGGGCGTATTAGGCGGTTGCCGCTCTGGGTGCGACGCAACCGCTATCGTTACTCGATCATCCGCCCGATGTGCTAGTATGCAAATCAAAGCAGCGACAATCCACCGGGCAAAATAGGGTACCAGCCCGGCTACAGGTTTCCGCCGGAACGAAATGGCCGCCTACATCATTCGCCGCATTCTGTTTATGATTCCGACGATCTTCGGGATCATGCTGGTGTCGTTCGTTGTGGTACAGTTCGCACCCGGCGGTCCGGTGGAACGGGTCATCGCCCAACTCTCCGGCAGCGACACCGGCGCCACTTCGCGCATTTCCGGGTCCGCCGGTGGCGATTTCGGTGCCCGCGGCTCATTGCAGAACGGCGCGCAATTCGACGCCGCCAATTCGAAGTATCGCGGCGCGCAAGGCCTCGACCCCGAATTCATCAAGAGCCTTGAAAAACAATTCGGCTTCGACAAGCCGGCCTATCAACGTTTCTTCATTATGCTCTGGAACTATCTGCGCTTCGATTTCGGCAAGAGTTATTTCCGCGACGTGACGGTCTTGCAACTCATCAAGGAAAAGCTGCCGGTGTCCATATCGCTCGGCGTGTGGATGACGCTTCTGAGTTACCTCATTTCGATCCCGCTCGGCATCCGCAAGGCCGTAAGCGACGGTTCGAAATTCGATGTATGGACGTCCAGCGTCGTTATCGTCGGCTATGCAATTCCCGGATTTCTATTTGCCATTCTGCTGATCATTTTGTTCGCCGGCGGCTCGTTTTTCCAAATCTTCCCATTACGCGGGCTGACGTCGGAGGGCTGGTCGCAGTTTCCCTGGTGGCAAAAAATTCTCGATTATTTCTGGCATCTGGCGCTGCCGATCATCTCCATGGGGCTCGCGTCCTTCGCCACCATGACACTGCTCACCAAGAACTCGTTTCTTGAGGAACTGCGAAAGCAATATGTCCTCACCGCGCGGGCCAAGGGCTGCACCACACGGCAGGTGCTCTACGGCCACATCTTTCGGAACGCCATGATGCTCGTCATAGCCGGCTTCCCAGCTGCATTCGTCGGCGCCTTCTTTGCCGGCTCGCTGTTGATCGAGACGATCTTCTCACTCGACGGCCTGGGGCTTTTGAGCTTCGAGAGCGTACTCAACCGTGACTATCCGGTGGTATTTGCCAACCTCTACATTTTCGCTCTCGTCGGCCTGGTCGTGAATTTGATTTCCGATCTGACTTACACCTGGATCGATCCGCGCATCGACTTCGAGTCGCGGGAGGTGTGAGGTGGACGCGAGGATAAGCGCGCACAAAAGCAGAGAACCCGGCGCCGACAGCGGCGAAATGCTGGCACCGAACTTTACGCCGGACGTCGAGCCGGCGGGTCCGCTCGGCCTCGCAACGCTGCCGAGGGGCTTCGAATTTTCGCCGCTCAATGTGCGGCGGTGGCAAAACTTCAAGGCCAATCGGCGCGGTTATTGGTCGTTGTGGATATTCCTTGTCCTGTTTGTCATTTCGCTGTGTGCCGAGTTGATCGCCAACGACAAGCCGTTATTCATCCACTTCGACGGCAAGAGCTATTTTCCCATCTTCGTGACCTATCCGGACACCGATTTCGGCGACGATCTGGGCACGGCGGCCGACTACCGCGATCCGCATTTGCAGAATTTTCTCAACGAGCATCACGCCATCGAAATCTGGGCGCCGATCCGGTTTTCCTACTCCACCATCAACGACAATCCGCCATCGGCGTTTCCATCGAAACCGACTTGGATGCTGACGGACAAGGACTGCGAATTTGCCGCCAAGAACGGATACGCCAAATGCGGCACGCTGGAATACAATTGGCTCGGCACCGACGATCAGGGTCGCGACGTGCTGGCGCGTCTGATTTATGGGTTCCGTGTCTCGGTCCTGTTCGGCCTCGTCCTGACAATCGTGTCTTCGATCATCGGAGTCGCCGCGGGTGCGGTGCAGGGCTACTTCGGCGGCTGGATCGACCTTTTGTTCCAGCGCTTTATCGAAATCTGGACCTCGGTGCCGGAGCTTTATCTCCTCTTGATCATCTCTTCGGTGCTGGTACCCGGCTTTTTCGTACTGCTCGGCATCCTGCTGATGTTTTCCTGGGTGCGGCTCGTTGGCCTGGTGCGTGCCGAATTCCTGCGCGGCCGCAATTTCGAATATATCCAGGCGGCGCGCGCGCTGGGCGTATCGAACGCCGTCATCATGTTCCGCCACTTGTTGCCGAACGCCATGGTGGCGACGATGACGTTTCTCCCATTCATCATGTCGTCGTCGGTGATGACGCTCACGGCGCTGGACTTCCTCGGGTTTGGCTTGCCGCCCGGCTCGCCGTCGCTCGGTGAACTGCTGTCGCAAGGCAAAGCCAATGTGCAGGCGCCCTGGCTCGGCCTCACCGGCTTTTCCACCGTCGCCCTCATGCTCTCACTGCTGATCTTCATCGGCGAGGCCGTGCGCGACGCCTTCGACCCGAGGAAAACGTTTGCATGAGCGAGGAGCTTTGCCTCTCGGTTCGCGACCTCTCCGTCACCTTCCGCTCCGGCGGCAAGGAGACGTTGTCCGTCGATCATGTTTCCTTTGATATCGTCAAGGGCCAATGCGTTGCTTTGGTTGGCGAATCCGGCTCGGGAAAGTCAACGACGGCGCTGTCGATCTTGAAACTGCTGCCGTACCCCACGGCCCGCCATCCCTCGGGCACGATCACCTTCAGGGGACAGGAGCTCTTGCACCTTTCGGAGCGTGAGATCCGACGCGTGCGCGGCGACGATATCACTATCGTTTTCCAGGAGCCGATGACGTCACTCAACCCGCTGCATACGATCGAAAAGCAGATCGGCGAGATTATTCAACTGCATCGTGGCATCACCGGCAATGCGGCGCGGGCGCGGACCATCGAGGTTCTGACCCAGGTGGGCATCCCCGATCCGGAAAGCAGACTGAAAAGCTATCCGCACCAACTCTCGGGCGGCCAGCGCCAGCGCGTCATGATTGCGATGGCACTGGCCAACGAACCCGATCTGCTGATCGCCGATGAGCCGACAACGGCTCTCGACGTGACAGTGCAGGCGCAAATCATCGAGCTTCTCAAGGACATTCAGAAGCGTCTGAAAATGTCGCTTCTCTTCATCACTCACGACCTCGGTATCGTGCGCAAGATCGCGGACCGGATCTGCGTCATGAAAGAGGGCAAGATCGTCGAGCAGGGCACCGTCGAGCGCGTATTCTCGGCTCCCGAACACCCGTATACGCGGGCGCTGCTGGCCGCCGAGCCGAAACCTGACCCGGCCCCGCTGCAGCCCGACGCGCCGACGATGCTGGAGACACGCGACCTCAAGGTCTGGTTTCCCATCAAGCGCGGCGTGTTGCGCAACGTCGTCGGCCATATCAAGGCCTGCGATGGCATCAGCCTCACCCTGCACAAGGGCGAGACGCTCGGCATCGTCGGCGAATCGGGTTCAGGCAAGAGCACGCTCGGACTTTCCATTCTGCGGCTGATCTCCTCCGACGGGCCGATCACGTTCATGGGCAACGAGCTGCAGGGCTTGCGGTTCAAGGAAATGCGTCCCTATCGCCGCGACATGCAAATCGTCTTTCAAGATCCCTACGGCTCGCTGTCGCCCCGCATGTCGGTCGCAGAGATCATCAAGGAAGGCCTCAACGTTCACCAACCGGACCTCCCAGAGCGTGAGCGCGATGAGCGCGTGATCCGCGCTCTCACCGATGTCGGCCTCGATCCGGAGACGCGATTTCGCTTTCCGCATGAATTTTCCGGCGGCCAGCGGCAACGTATTGCGGTGGCGCGCGCCCTGGTGCTCGAGCCAAGCTTCATCGTGCTGGACGAACCCACCTCCGCGCTCGACATGGTGATCCAGGCGCAAATGGTCGATCTCCTGCGCGGTTTGCAAAAGCGTCGCAACCTCACTTATCTGTTCATATCGCACGACCTGCGCGTGGTTGCCGCCTTGGCGAGCCGCCTGCTGGTCATGCGGCACGGCAAGGTCGTGGAAGCCGGCGACGCCGCGGAATTGTTTCGCAATCCGAAGACCGATTATACGCGCGCCCTCTTCGCTGCCGCGTTCAATCTCGAAACCGCGCCTCAAGACGTCGTCGCGCAGTGAGACCGGATACGGTCGCTTGACGCGATAACGAATTGACCACCCGAAATCCTTGGTGTGGGTCATCGAGTGATCCAATCGATCTCGCGGGTGTGTTGCGAGCCTTGCTGTAGCGTGACCCGGTGCCTATTTTCGGCTGTCTGCCACGGTATGAACCGAACCCGACAGAGGACCGCGCTACGTGAGCGACACGGAAGCCCTCTTCAATGTGCTGCGGCAATCGGCCGATGCCGACAGCGTTGCCGCCATTGAAGCCTTGGTTCTTGAAGCACCCGATCGCGATCTTTGCCGCATCAATGTGCTCGCTTTCGCCGCCAAGCACGGCCTTGATGAAGAACGCGCCATAGCGGCTTTCCTCCACGCGGCACGTCTCGGCCTGTTTGAATTGTCGTGGAATGTGCTCTGCCCCGGGTGCGGCGGTGTGCTGGACGCGACTGCAACGCTCAAGACCGTCAATCGCGAAGAGTACGATTGCGGGCTGTGCGCCAGTGGCTACAAACCGACGCTCGATGAAATGGTCGAAGTCACGTTCACTGTGAGCCCGCGTGTTCGTCACATCGCGGGGCACCGGCCAGACACGCTTCCCGAGGTCGAATATTACCGCCAGATTTTCTGGAGCTCGGGCGTCGCTCTGCCGGAGACGCTCGGCGATACTCTCGCCGATTTCACCGTCGATTCCATTGAACTGCCGCCCGGCGAGAAGGCCGTATTGTCGGTGCAGCTGCCCAACGATTTCGTCATCGCGTTCGATCCGGTGACGCACGGAACACAATTTATCGACGTCAAAGGCGAGCCGACGCGTGAGCGGCAGACGCTATCGATGGTGTTCAACGACGTTAAAGCGCCGGTCGGGACAGTCGAAATGCGACCCGGGCCATTGCGGCTTTCGCTCGAGAACCGCACCAATCGGCGCGTGCTGCCGGCGCTGTGGATCGCCGGCGATCAACTCCACGAACTGCTCGGCAAGCGCAGGCCGTTTCTCACCGCCAAGCAGCTTTTAACCAACCAGACTTTCCGCGACATCTTTCGCACCGACACGCTGGATGTCGATCAGCGCCTGAAGATCACCAGCCTCACCTTTCTGTTCACCGATCTCAAAGGCTCGACGGCGCTCTACGAACGCGTCGGCGATCTCGCCGCCTACGATCTGGTGCGTCAGCATTTTCATGTGCTGTACGATGTGGTTTCGGCAGAAGCCGGAGCGATCGTGAAGACCATCGGCGACGCGGTGATGGCAACCTTCGCAACGCCCGACAGAGCGCTGGCTGCAGCTCTGCGCATGCGCAAGGAAATGGCGCGCATCAACGACGAACGTCAGAACGAAGATCTGCTGCTCAAGATCGGCATTCACGAAGGGCCATGCCTGGCGGTGACGCTCAACAACAGCCAGGACTATTTCGGCCAGACGGTAAACGTGGCGGCTCGCGTGCAGGGCTTGGCCTCTTCGCACGCCATTTTCGTGACTCAGCCCGTGGTGGAAAATCCAAAGGCTGCAAAGATCCTCGAAAGCATGGGGCTGCAGCCGGCCATGCGGCGCGCTGCGCTGCGTGGCATCGCCGACGAGACGACAGTCTACGAAATTCCCTGACTGCTGGTCGCCGTGATGCAGGGCTAAGGGCTAGATTGGTACGCCCAAGGATCGCCGAGCGACATCGCCGCCTTCTCGAAATGCTCGATGAAGACAAGGCCGATGCCGCGGGTTAATGCGCCAGCGGTAATCGCCGAAACAGCAAGACCAACGAACCCACTACCTGGAATTGCAAGAGCCAGCGTCGAGGAGGTCGCGGTCCCGAGACCCGTCGGCGTCGCACCGCCCATGAGTCCAATGATCATCGATCGCGTCCGGTCAGGCTCGTACGGCAGCTGGTAGAGAGCGCTTAGCTGCTTGACCATTCGCATGATGATCGCTGTTACGCCGGCAATGTTCACGATTGGCACCGGGACCAACCCGCCGACAGCCGCGTAGGTTCTATGCCGTTCGACAACTCTTCGTGCCAGCGTCCGCCGCTTTGCCGCCAACGTTTGAGCTTGGATCGACAAGGCGGGATGCGGGTCATTCGCAGCGGGCAAAGCGGAAATCGTAAGCGCAGGCTCCGCTTCAACCCTCTCGCGTTGCGCGGCGCCCTCCGTCAGAGGCGCCTCTTCGTCCGGAACGACGCGAGCATTCGCCGACCGCAAGTCCTTCACCGTCCGCGTGATGACTTTCGGGAGCTGTTTGCGGGTCATGCGGCCGCCTGCTGGGCGCCGAGCACATCATCAACTTCGTCAGCGATGGCGGCAATTTCCCGCGCCGCCGGCCCTTTCCAGCTGATCAGGCTCGGCGTGGCTCCCCACAGCGTAGCTTCAGGATAGCCGACCCGGTTCGTCATCTCGTTGCGAAGGACTGGCAAGCCCGCCTCGGCAAGCTCGGCGCGAATATGCTTTACGATGACCGAATCACGGGTCGTCTGCGTCAGGAGACAACGGAACAGCGGCTGACGGCCGTCGGCGCGATCGGTCAAGATGCTGAGCGTATCCAGCATACGGTCGACGTCGAAAGGCGATGGTTTGACGGGGACGAGCACAAAATCTGCGACGGCAATGCAATCTAGCGTTGTTCTGGAGCGAAAGCCCGGCGTGTCGATGATAACCGGGCCGCTGCTGGCGAGGTTACGTGCCGTGTTCGAGGCCTCGTCGGTTGCATCCTCGACGACGCAAACGCCGCCCAGCCCACGCTCACGCGCGGCGAGCCGGATGATGGAACGCTGCGGATCGGCGTCGATCAGCGTCGGCCGCCGCCCGCGGAGGTGCCAATAGACCGCGAGGCAACTGGCGACAGTGCTCTTGCCACTGCCACCCTTCATGGTGGCCACTGTGATGATCGTGCCCGCCATCTTCGCGGCCTCTCAAATGCGCCGACTCAGGAGCGATTCGCCATAAATATGGTATCGGATTCGGCGCGAACTGCCTATCTGTATGCAACGTTCGCGGCGCCGATGCATCTGCGCCCTTAGCGTCCGGTGCCCTCGCCGGCCGGCTTGCGGCTGCCGGATGCCGACTTTGATTTGGTGCCGAGCACACAAAAGGCCATTGCGTCACGCATGCCCACTTCGTTCGAGCAGATGATCGAACAGACTCGGATCAGCGCCCGAGCGCTGCTCGAGTTTGGCAGTCACCTCATCAATCCGACGGTGCGGCTTGGTGTGACCGGAATGTCCGGCGCCGGGAAGACAATTTTCATTACCGCCCTCATCCATGGACTGGTGCGGGGCGGCCGCTTTCCGGTCTTCGAGGCACTGGCGAGCGGACGCGTTTCCGAAGCTCGCCTTGCCCCGCAGCCGGATGACGCTGTCCCTCGCTTCGATTACGAGAGCCACGTACGCGCGCTGGTCGTCGAACGGCGCTGGCCGGAATCGACCCGGCAGATCAGCGAACTGCGTCTCATCATCGAATACCAATCCCAGCGTGGAGCGATGCGCACGCTGACGCTCGACATTGTCGACTATCCCGGCGAATGGCTTCTCGACCTGCCGCTTCTGACCCAAAGCTACGAACAATGGTCGGTCGAGAGCCTCAAGCTTTCGCGACAGCAGCCACGAGCAGCCCTCGCCGCAAAGTGGCACAGCCTTCTGAAAACACTCAATCCCGAAGGACCACAGGACGAACAGGCCGCATTAAGCGCGGCCGCATTGTTCACCGACTATCTCAAATCCTGCCGCGACCAGCGATACGCGATGAGCATGTTGCCGCCGGGCCGGTTTCTGATGCCGGGCGATCTCGCGGGCTCGCCGGCCTTGACGTTTGCGCCGCTCGACTTGCCGGAAGGCTCTTCGCCGCCGAGCAATTCGCTGTGGGCGATGATGCAGCGGCGCTACGAATCCTACAAATCGGCGTTCGTACAGCCGTTCTTTCGCGACCATTTCTCCAGGCTCGACCGCCAGATCGTCCTGGTTGACGTGCTTTCCGCGGTAAACGCCGGCCCCGAAGCGCTGCACGATCTCGACGAGGCGCTCGCCTCGATTCTTGCTTGCTTCCGGCTCGGTCGCAAAAGCCTTTTCAGCGCGCTGTTCAGCCCACGCATCGACCGCATCCTGTTTGCCGCGGCCAAGGCAGACCGTCTGCACAGTTCGAGCCACGAAAAACTGGAATCTCTCCTTCGGCGGATCGTCGAGCGCGCAGCGGCACGGGCTCGCTTCGCCGGATCCGAGGTCGACGTCATTGCGCTGGCTGCGGTGCGCGCGACCCGCGAGGTGACGATCAGCAAGGGTGGCACGCTGCTCCCGGCAATCGTCGGCGTTCCGGTGTGCGGCGAAATGATCGGGAAAAAGACGTTCGACGGCATGACGGAGGTTGCAATGTTTCCCGGCGATCTGCCGGACAACCCCGAAGCGCTGTTGAACGACGCCGCGGCCTTTCGCGGTCTGACAAAGACCTCGGCGCAGGACGCCGACTTTCGTTTCCTGCGCTTGCTGCCGCCGGAGTTGCACGACGACGGCAATGGCGAACCGTCGTTGCCGCAGATTCGCCTCGACCGAGCGCTTCAATTTCTCATTGGAGACCGCCTGCAATGAGCACCCGATCTCGCCGCCCGGCAGCGTTTGCGCTCGACGATCCGGACACCGTCGTCATCGAGGAAAAGCCGAAGCCGAAGGCCGAGGCCTTTGACGTTGCGCTGCAGCCTTCCGCCACGGATTTGATGACGCCGATCGTAGCGGCGGTCGCGCGGCCGAGAGCGCGCTTTCGCTGGGCCAGCTTGTTCTGGTCGGCCGTCGGCGGCCTTGTCGCCTTGGGCCTCGCCGTTGCCGTCACCCAGTTCGTCGAGGTTCTCTTCGCGCGCAGTGACATACTCGGGTGGACCGGACTATCGCTTGCTGCGATCGCCGCACTGGCGCTCCTCGTCATCGTCACGCGGGAAATTCGCAGTCTGCTACGGCTCTCCACGATTGAGCATTTGCGCGACCGGGCAACGGCGACCATCGTCAGCGATCAGCGGGCGGATGGAGTCGCGGTCGTCCGCGAGTTGCTGCACCTGACCCGCAACTCGCCGCCTCTGGCGCGCGCGCGAAAAGTTCTCGCCACGCATATCGATGACATCATCGACGGCGCCGACTTTGTGCGCCTTGCCGAACGAAACTTGATGGCGCCCCTCGATCTGGAAGCGAAGCGCCTCGTCGGCGCGGCAGCCAAACGCGTTGCCATCGTCACCGCGGTCAGCCCGCGGGCCGTCGTCGACGTGCTGTTTGTCTTCGTGACGGCGGTGGGTTTGATGCGACGTCTCGCTTATCTCTATGGCGGGCGGCCGGGGACGCTCGCCCTTATACGCCTGATGCGGCTTTGTGTGGCGCACCTGACGGTCACCGGCGGACTTGCTGTCGGCGACAGTCTCGTGCAGCAGGTGCTCGGTCATGGCGTCGTCGCCAAGCTTTCGACGCGACTGGGCGAGGGCATGCTCAACGGATTACTGACGGCTCGGCTTGGGCTCGCGGCGATCGAGGTCACCCGCCCATTGCCGTTTGCATCACTGCCGCAACCCTCGCTCAGCGATCTCGCAACCGACCTTCTCCGCCTGCGTGACCAAGGCGATTGATCGCCTACACCGTCAGGACATGGACGTGGCAAATCGGCCGCTTGTTCCAGCGGCTCCCGATGGCAGAACGCACGGCGCGCCGCACTGCCTCGGCGACGGCATCGGGATCGCGACGGCGCGGCTTCGGCAACGATTCGAACGCCTCCTCGACCGCGTCGAGCGCGATCTCGGTCATTGAGAGGCCGCCGGCGTCGGTCTCGGGGATGCCCACCAGTTCAACCTCGGGATCGACGACGAGAATTCCCTTCTCGCTCAGCGCCAATGCAACGCTGACGATGCCAGCAAAGCTCAAACGGCGCCGCGCGGCGACTGTTCGGGCCTCGGCGTTCACCAGAAGCGAACCATCCTTGTAGAGGCGGCCGGATGGCACCTCATCGATGATGGCGGGTCCATCCGCGGCAAGCCGGACTAAGTCTCCGTTGCGGCAAACGAGGACGTGCGGCACGCCGGCTCCGCGGGCCAGTCCGGCGTGCTCCGCAAGGTGGAGCGCTTCGCCGTGCGCCGGAATGAGAATTTTGGGCCTGACCCAGCCGATCATATCGAGCAGTTCGGCGCGGCGCGGGTGTCCGGACACGTGAACGAGGTGCGTGCGGTCCGTGATGACCTCGACGCCCTGAGTGACCAGACCGTTGATGACCCGGGCCACGGCCTTCTCGTTACCCGGGATGGCGCGCGAGGAAAAAATGACGCGATCGCCCTTGGCCAGCGTCACCTCGGGGTGTTCGTCCTCGGCGATGCGCGACAGCGCCGCGCGCGGCTCGCCTTGGCTCCCTGTGCACAGCGCCAAAACCTTGTCGTGCGGCAGGTAGCCGTAGCTTTCCACGGAGCGGAAATCCTGCACGCCGTCGAGATAGCCGGTCTCGCGTGCAACCTGGGTGACGCGCTCCATCGCCCGGCCGACCAGAACGACCTCGCGATCCGCAGCGCGTGCGGCATCGGCGACCGCACGGATCCGCCCGACGTGCGAGGCAAAGGTCGTCACCGCAACACGGCCGCGCGCCGACCGGATCAACTCGGCCAGGGTTTTTGCGACATCCGATTCGGAAGGTGAACGGCCATCACGGACGGCGTTGGTGGAATCGCCGATGAGCGCCAGCACGCCTTCGTCGCCGAGCGCCGTAAGCCTCGCGCTATCGGTCGGCGCGCCGACCAGCGGCGTCAGATCGATCTTCCAATCGCCGGTGTGGAGCACGACGCCTACGGGCGTGCGGATCGCCAGCGCGTTGGATTCCGGAATGGAGTGGGCAACATTGATGAACTCGATGCCAAATGGCCCAAGCGTCAGCTTGCCGCCAAGCGGGACCACTTTCACCGGAATTTGCGGCGCGCCGGGTTCGGAAAGGCGCTTGGCTTCGAACAAGGCAGCGGTAAACGGCGTGGCATAGAGCGGCACGTTGAGACGCGGCCACAGATCGATCAAAGCGCCAAGATGATCCTCGTGACCATGCGTGAGGACCAGGCCGACGATGTTTTTTCGTTCTTCGATGAGGAAGCGGATGTCCGGCAGGATCAGATCGACACCGGGCAGATGCTCTTCGGAGGCAAAGGAAACGCCGCAATCGACAATGAGCCATTGCCGCCGGCGCTCATCGCCAAAGCCATAGATCGAGAGATTCATCCCGATCTCGCCAATGCCGCCAAGCGGAGCGAACACCAGTTCGTCGTGGGCCATCAGTCGACGCTTCCGCTTTGGTCGGCGCTCGGCTGCCCGCTGAATGTAACCGGAAACACGTCGCCAGCCGCGATCGTTTCCAAAGTCCCGTCAGCGAGCCGCAACAGCAGCCGGCCGTGCTCGTCGAGGGCCTCGCAGCGTCCAAAGAGCTCGCGCCCGGGCAGCCGCACCGTCATCCCAGCGCCGATTCCGATGGCACGATCAAGCCAATCCGAACGAATTTCGGAAAAGCCGCCACCGCCGCGCCACTGCGACAGGCGCTGCACCATCGCGGCAGAAAGCGCGCAAAACAGATCCGAGGCCGAGACTTCGGCACCGGCTGCCGCGAGATCGGTCGCCGGATAAGTGGTTTGCGATGGATGATGTCTGCAATTCACGCCGATACCAATTGCCATAACCAATCGCGCCCCAACAATTTCGCTTTCGATGAGAATACCGCCGAGCTTGGCGCCGGCGCAGAGAACGTCATTTGGCCACTTGAACGCAAGCCTTGCGCGCAATTCCCCGGCGCAGGTAACGATCGCGTCATGGACGGCAAGCGCCGCGACGAACGACAGTTCCGGCGCCCGTTCGGCCGGCCCCGGATCGGAAAGGAGAAGCGTTGCGTAGAGATTGCCAGGCTCCGAAATCCATTCATTCCCGCGCCGGCCGCGGCCCGCAGTTTGGCGGCCGGCCACGATCCAAAGCGGACCTTGCTCGCCACGGCGCGCCAGGATCAGCGCCTCAAAGTTCGTCGACGTCAACGACTCGAACGCCAAAAGGCGAGCACCTGCGGAAGTAGCCGACGGGTCGAGTTGCATCAAAACAGCGAATGGGCCGCCGCGCTCGCCGCTCCGACCAGCGGCCCCGGATAGAGAAAGAACAGGATGTTAAACAGGGCGCAAACAGCCATGACAATCTTGAGTTCATCCGGCATGGCGTTGAAGCCTTCCACCGGTTCATCGAAATACATGACCTTGATGATCGCCAAGTAGTAATAGGCGCCGACCACGCTGGCGAGCACGCCGATCACGGCGAGCACGTAAAGCCCCGCCTTGATCGCGGCAAGAAACACGTAAAACTTGGCAAAAAAGCCGGCCAGAGGCGGAATGCCGGCCATCGAAAACAACAGCATGGCGAGGAAGAATGCCATGCCGGGGTGCGTCCGAGCGAGACCCGAGAGATCGTCGACCGACTCGACCATGCCCTTGCTGCGCCGCATCGACAGGATCACGGCGAAAACGCCGAGCGTCATGCTGACATAGATCGCCATGTAGATGAGAACGCCCTGCACGCCCTCGGACGTTCCGGCGGCAAGTCCGATGAGCGCAAAACCCATATGGCCGATCGACGAATACGCCATCAGCCGTTTGATGTTGCGCTGGCCGATGGCGGCGAAAGCACCGAGCAGCATCGAGGCAATGGCGACAAACACGACGATCTGCTGCCACTGCGCGGTAATGCCGGGAAATGCGACGACGGCGGCGCGCACGAACATCGCAATGCCCGCTACCTTCGGAGCGGCGGCAAAAAAAGCTGTGACAGGGGTCGGCGCACCCTCATAGACGTCCGGCGTCCACATGTGGAACGGCACTGCCGAGACCTTGAAGCAAAACCCGGCAAACAAGAAAACGAGGCCGAAAATCAGCCCGACGCCGCCTTGCGGAGCCGCTTGGGCGATGCCCGAGAAGGTCACCGTGCCGGTAAACCCGTAGACCAGCGACGCGCCATACAACAGCATCCCGGACGACAGCGCGCCGAGCACGAAATATTTGAGGCCCGCTTCGGTCGAGCGCAGCGAGTCGCGATGGCTTGCGGCCACCACGTAGAGCGGCAGGCTCATCAATTCGAGACCGAGATAAAGGGCGATGAGATCGGCGGCCGATATCAGCATCAGCATGCCGAGCGTCGAGAGTACGATCAGCACGGAATATTCGAACCGCTGCTGGTGCTCCTGCTTGGCGTAGTCCAGCGACATCGCAATCGCCGTCGCCGAACCGATCAGCGCGAGAATTTTCAGAAAGCGCGCGAAACCGTCGACGACGAAACTGCCGTTGAAGCTGACCAGCTTGCCGGCGGGCAACAGCAGCACGATCACGCCGGCGGCCACAAGAAGCGCAATCGCGGCGCCGTCGATGACGCGCACCACGCGCGCGTCGCGGTACGCACCAATCATCAAAAGCGTCATGGCGCCGAGCGCAAGTACAATCTCCGGCAGAAGCGCAATGAAGGACGAAGCGTTCTGGGCAGCGTTCATCGCCTCACCTCGCTTCCGCGGCTTTAACGGGTGAAAGCGCGTGCTGGTAATTGTCGATCAATTGCGTCACCGAAGCCGCGGAGACGTCGAGCACCGGCTTCGGATAGACGCCGAACACGATGGTCAGGATGACCAGCGGCGCCAACACCACCATTTCGCGCCAGCCGATATCCTTGATGTTGAAAAGACTAGGCTTTTCCAGCCTGCCGAAAATCACCTTCCGATAGAGCCAGAGCGCGTACGCGGCCGACAGAATGGTTCCGATCGTGGCGAGCGTCGCGACCCAGGTATTGATCCGGAAGGTGCCGATCAGGGTCAGGAATTCGCCGACGAAACCCGACGTTCCCGGCAGGCCGACATTGGCCAGCGTGAAGACCAGAAACGCGAAGGCATAAATCGGCATACGGTTGACCAATCCGCCGTACGCCGCGATTTCACGCGTGTGCATGCGGTCGTAGATGACGCCGACACACAGAAACAAAGCAGCCGAGACGATGCCGTGCGAGATCATCTGAAAAATTCCGCCGGCGACCCCCTGGGCCGTGACCGCGAAAATCCCCATGGTCACAAAGCCCATATGCGCCACCGAGGAATACGCGATCAGCTTTTTCACATCCTCCTGCATCAACGCCACGAGCGATGTGTAAATGATGGCGATGACCGACATCGCGTAAACCAGCGGCGCCAGCGCTTGCGACGCGTCCGGAAACATCGGCAGCGAAAAACGCAGGAAGCCGTAGCCGCCGAGCTTCAACAGGATCGCGGCGAGGATTACTGAGCCCGCCGTCGGCGCTTCGACATGAGCGTCAGGCAGCCATGTGTGAACCGGCCACATCGGCATTTTGACGGCGAATGACGCAAGGAATGCAAACCACGCCCAGGTCTGCAAAGCGCGCGGGAACGCGTGATGCAGGAGTGTCGGGATGTCGGTCGTGCCGGCCTCCCAATACATCGCCATGATGGCAAGCAGCATCAGCACGGAGCCGAGCAGCGTATAGAGGAAAAACTTGAAGCTGGCGTAGACGCGTCGCGGACCGCCCCAAACGCCGATGATCAGGAACATCGGGATCAGGCCGCCCTCGAAGAACAGGTAGAACAGCACCAAGTCGAGCGCGCAGAAGGTGCCGACCATCAGCGTCTCGAGGACCAGGAAGGCGATCATGTACTCGCGGACGCGGCGCTGGATCGCATCCCAGCTCGCCAGGATCGAGACTGGCATGAGCGCCGTGGTGAGCACCACGAAAGGCAGCGAAATGCCATCGACACCCATCGAATAGTTGATGGTGCCGCCGAGCCAGGGCCGTTTTTCCAGAAATTGGAATTCCGGCGAGCTTGGGTCGAAGCGCCACAGCAGCAGCAGGGAAATCGCAAACGTTATGAGCGTCGTCCACAGCGCAACCCAGCGAGCGTTCCGCGCACCCGCCTCGTCATCGCTCAGCGTCATGATGAAAACGGCGCCGGCAATCGGCAGGAACGTGATGACGGAGAGGATCGGCCAGCTCATCCGTGCGCTCCCGAGAACATGAACCACGTGATGAATGCGGCAACGCCGATCAGCATGGCGAAGGCATAGTGGTAGAGGTAACCAGTCTGCAGACGAACAACGTTGCGGGTGACGTCGAGCACGCGCGCCGAAACGCCGTCAGGGCCAAATCCGTCGATCACGTAGCCGTCGCCGCCCTTCCAGAGCAGCCGGCCGAGCCACATGGTGGGACGAACGAACAGAAAATCGTAGATCTCGTCGAAGTACCATTTGTTGAGCAGGAAGCGGTACAGCACGGCCTGATCGCGCGCCAGGGCCACCGGCAGATCCGGACGTCGAATGTAGAACTGGTACGCGACCAGAAACCCGATGATCATCATCACCGTTGGCGCCAGCGCTATTTCGAGCGGCAGGTGCTCCATGTCCTCGAGCACCGTGTTGCCCGGCGCGTATTTCAGCGACTCGCGGAAGAATCCGAGCGCGCCCTCGCCGGTAAACAAGCCAAGGAGCGGCCAACCGGCGGCAAGGGATCCTAACGCCAACACCGCCAGAGGAATGAGCATCACCTTGGGGCTTTCATGCGCCGCCTCGTAATGATGCCGGTCGTGCGGCTCACCGTGAAAGGTCTTGAAGATCAGCCGCCAGGAATAGAACGAAGTAAGCGCCGCCGCGGCAACCGTCATGATGAAGCCGTAACTCGACATGGCGCCCTTGGCCACTTCATCGGCCTCGATGATCGCGTCCTTGGAAAAGTAACCGGCGGTGAAGGGAAATCCGGTCAGTGCCAATGTTCCGATCAGCATCATCGCGTAGGTGAACGGTATTTTGCGCCACAGGCCGCCCATGTGGCGGATGTCCTGCTCGTGATGCATGGCCAGGATCACAGAGCCCGAACCAAGAAACAGCAGTGCCTTGAAAAAGGCGTGCGTGAACAGATGGAACATGCCGATCGAGTAGGCGCCGGAGCCCATGGCAACGAACATGTAGCCAAGCTGTGAACACGTCGAATACGCAATGATGCGTTTGATATCGTTCTGAACAAGACCGATCGTGGCGGCGAACATCGCCGTCGTCGCGCCGATGAAGACGACAAATGCCTTGGCATCGGGAGCCAGCTCGAACAACGGCGACAGCCGCGCCACCATGAAGACGCCGGCGGTCACCATGGTGGCGGCATGGATCAGCGCCGAGACCGGGGTCGGTCCCTCCATCGCGTCGGGCAGCCATGTGTGGAGGAGGAACTGGGCCGACTTGCCCATGGCGCCCATGAACAACAACAAGCAGGCAAGCGTCAGCGCGTCGACATCGAAGCTGAGAAAGTGAAACGATTTCCCGACCAGCCCTGGCGCCTGAGCGAAGACGGTATCGAAATCGAGCGCGCCAGTGAGTACGAAAACCGTAAAAATGCCGAGAGAAAAGCCGAAATCGCCGACACGGTTGACGATGAAGGCCTTGATCGCCGCGGCGTTCGCTTCGGGCTTGTAATACCAAAAGCCGATCAGCAGGTAGCTCGCGAGCCCGACACCTTCCCAGCCGAAGAACATCTGCACAAGATTGTCGGCCGTCACCAGCATCAGCATGGCGAACGTGAAAAACGACAGATAGGAGAAGAACCGCGGCTTGTAGGGGTCTTCCGCCATGTAACCAATCGAATAGAGATGGACGAGCGACGAGACCGTCGTCACCACGACGAGCATCACAGCCGTCAATGGATCGATGCGCAGCGCCCATTCGGTATGCAGATCGCCGGACGTGATAAACGTAAAGAGCGTGACCCGCGCGTCGTGGCCGTTCAGGCCGACATCGACAAACGCGAACCATGACAGCACGCAGGAAATCACGAGGAGCGTCGTAGTAATCAGCTCGGCAAGCTGAGAACCGGCGGCTGATGGCGTGGCTTCACGTTCCTCGCTGTGCGAGTTGGCTGCGACGGCGTGCGAATCGTGCGGCGACGGCGCCGCGCGCGCATGAGCCTCTGAAACGAGTGGAGCGGCATGATCATCGTGGGGCGGCGCCGGGTTTTCGCCGGGGTAGCGATTGCGCGCGCCGACAAGCGCGATAATGCCGGCGACGATGGCGCCAATGAGCGGCAGGATGACGATGGCTTCGTACATCTTAGAGCCCGCTCCGTCCGGGTTGAGTTAGCCGCCCGATCGACATTTTCGTTGGGCGCATGATCATTTCCGAAAACCGGCATCCACTTTTCGGGATCATGCGCTAGCCCTTCATCAAATTGATGTCTTCCACGGCGATGGAACCGCGGTTGCGGAAATAGGCGACCAGAATGGCAAGACCGATCGCGGCCTCCGCCGCCGCGACGGTCAGCACAATCAGCGCGTAGATCTGGCCGACGATGTCGCCAAGGAACGTCGAGAACGCGACGAGGTTGATATTGACCGACAGCAGGATCAGCTCGATCGACATCAGGATGACGATGACGTTCTTCCGATTGAGGAAGATTCCGAAAATACCCAGCGTGAACAGGATCGCCGCCACGGACAGATAATGACCGAGCCCAATCGTCATGACAGCGCCCGCTTCATGATAGTCCTTGCCCCGACTTGACCTTGACGACCTCGATGGCGGACGTCCTGCGGCGCGCAACCTGCTCGGCGATATTCTGCCGCTTGACCCCCGGCTTATGCTGCAGCGTCAATACGATCGCGCCGACCATGGCGACAAGGAGAATAAGTCCGGCCGCCTGGAAGAAGTAGACGTAGCGCGTATAGAGCACGAGCCCGATCGCCTGCGTGTTGTTGATGTCGGCGGCATTGGGAATCGGCGACGCAATGGCTTGCGACACGTTCGGTCCGATCGCCCAGGCAAAGACAACCGTTATGAGCTCGGCGAGCAGTATCCCTCCAATCAATCCGCCGACCGGCAGGTAATTGAGGAAGCCTTGTCGCAGCTCGGCAAAATCGACATCGAGCATCATCACGACAAACAGGAACAGCACGGCGACCGCGCCGACATAGACCACGATCAGGATCATTGCCAGGAACTCGGCGCCCATCAGCACAAACAGCCCGGCCGCATTGACGAAGGCAAGAATCAGAAAAAGCACCGAGTGCACGGGATTGCGCGAGGCAATGACCATGACGGCCGAAGCCACGGTTATTCCAGCAAAGAGATAGAAGAAGATGGCGTGAACGATCATGGGCGGCGCATCTCACCGATAAGGCGCATCGAGCGCGATGTTCTTGGCGATCTCGCGCTCCCAGCGATCGCCGTTCGCCAACAGCCGCTCCTTGTCGTAGTAAAGCTCCTCGCGCGTCTCGGTGGCGAATTCGAAGTTCGGGCCTTCGACGATGGCATCGACCGGACACGCCTCCTGGCACAGTCCGCAATAGATGCATTTCACCATATCGATGTCGTAGCGCGTGGTGCGCCGCGTGCCATCGTTGCGGCGCGGCCCTGCTTCGATGGTGATCGCCTGCGCCGGGCAGATCGCCTCGCACAGCTTGCAGGCGATGCAGCGCTCTTCACCGTTCGGGTAGCGTCGCAGCGCGTGCTCGCCCCGAAACCGCGGCGACAACGGGTTCTTCTCGAACGGGTAGTTGATTGTCGCTTTCGGCTTGAAGAAATAGCGCATCGACAGAACGAACGCCTGAGCAAATTCCTTGAGGAACAGCGAACGAGCGGCTTGATCGAGCTTCATATCAACCTCTTGCGCCGCCTAGAGCTGCGGATGACTCGCGCCGAACACATGGCCGATCCAATAGCCCAAGCTGGCGAGGATGGCGACGTCGGCCGCCAGTATCAATCTTCGCACCACCGACAGCTTGTCCTCGAACTCGGCGCGCTGCTCCAGGGTCTTTGGCCCGCTTTGCGAACGCAGCCTCTGCTCGATCACGCGGATCGCTGGTACGTAGACCGCGACCGCAATGATCGTTCCTACAAGACCGCCGATCCAAGCCGGCAGTGACAACTCCATGCCGTGCTCCGTTCATTTCGGCGCCCACCCGGTGATCTGCAGGACGCCGGCGACGATTGCGACCATGGCCAGCGAGATCGGCAGGAACACCTTCCAGCCGAGCCGCATCAGTTGGTCGTACCGATAGCGCGGGACGAACGCCTTCACCATGGCGAACATGAAGAACACGAAGGACGCTTTGAGCACGAACCAAATGACGCCCGGCACCCAGGTGAACGGCGGCACCGGGAACGGTGGCAGCCAGCCGCCAAGGAACAGGATCGTGCACATGGCGCACATGGTCGTGATCGCCACGTACTCGCCAAGCATGAACATCATGTAGGGAGTCGAGCCGTACTCCACCATGAAGCCGGCGACGAGTTCCGATTCGGCTTCGACGAGGTCGAACGGCGGCCTGTTGGTCTCGGCGAGCGCCGAGACGAAAAAGATGATCAGCATCGGAAACAGCGGCAGCCAGTACCAGCGCAAAAAGCCCCACGGCGTATTCTGCGCATCGACGATGGCCGTAAGATTGAGCGAACCCACGCACAACAGCACGGTGATGATGACGAAGCCGATGGAAACTTCGTAGGACACCATCTGGGCGGCGGAACGAAGCGCGGCAAGGAATGGATATTTCGAGTTCGATGCCCAGCCGGCCATGATCACGCCGTACACGCCGAGCGACGAGATGGCGAAGATGTAGAGAATGCCGACATTGATGTTCGAGATGACCCAGCCGGCATCGACCGGAATGACCGCCCAGGCGGCGAGCGCCAGTACGCAAGTCACAAGCGGCGCGAGCAGAAACACGCCCTTGTTGGCGCCGGCGGGAATGACCGGCTCCTTGAGCACGAATTTGATGAGATCGGCGAACGACTGCAGCAGCCCCCAGGGTCCGACCACGTTCGGGCCGCGCCTGATCTGAACAGCGGCCCAAATCTTGCGATCGGCAAGCAGGATGTAGGCGACGGCAATGAGCAAGACGATGAGCAGAAGCAAGCTTTCCGCCACCATGATCACCAAAGGCCAAATATAGTCGGACCAGAAAGCGGCCATCCGTTTGGGTCCCCTATTGCGCCGCCGTCATGGTCGCGCGCCCTTCGGCGAGCGCCGAACATTCCGCCATCACCGCGGAACAGCGCGCGATCGGATTGGTGAAATAAAAATCGTCAACGCTCGATTGCAGCGCCGCCTTGTCCGCAGTGCCGCCGATGGCGGCAAGCTTTTGCAGATCCGCAGCGTCACCCGGCGCGATCTGACCGATGCGCTGGAAATGCGGATGGGCCTTGAAGAGCGCTTGGCGCAATGCGGCCAGGGAGTTGTAAGGAAGCTTTTTCCCCAGCACGTCGGAAAGGGCGCGGAAGATCGCCCAATCCTCGCGCGCATCGCCAGGCGGGAACGACGCGCGCGTCGCCATCTGAACCCGGCCCTCGGTATTGACGTAGATTGCGGATTTCTCTGGATACGCAGCGCCCGGGAGCACGACGTCGGCGCGGAGCGCGCCGCGGTCACCGTGCGTCCCGATGTAGATGACGAAGGCGCCCGACGGGATATCGACCTCGTCGGCGCCGAGAAGAAAGACAACGTCGAGCGTTCCGAATGCGGTCATCTGCTTGGTGTTCAGACCGCCCTCGCCCGGCACGAAGCCGAGATCGAGCGCGCCGACCCGGGAAGCTGCGCTGTGCAGCACGCAATAGCCGTTCCAGCCATCCTTGATAACGCCAAGATTACCCGCAGCTTTAGCTGCCAGCGAAGCAACCGCCACGCCATCCCCGCGGGCGAAAGCTTCGGAGCCGACGATCAGCAGCGGATGTGCAGCCTTGCGCATCGTGTCGGCAAAACTGTGCCGGCTGATGTCGGCGAGGGTATCGCAGCCGGCGCCGAGGTAGTCATACGTGTAGGTGAGATCGGCCCTCGGACCGATCAGGCCGATCGGGAAATTTCCGGCCCGCCAGCGCTTGCGGATCCTTGCATTGAGGATGGCCGCCTCCTTGCGCGGGTTCGCACCGACGATGAGAAGTGCGTCGGCTGCATCGATTCCCGCGATCGTGGCGTTGAAGAGGTATGACGCCCTCCCCCATTTCGGATCGAGCGCCGAGCCGTCCTGCCGGCAATCGAGGTTCGCAACCCCAAGCCGCGTCATCAAATCCTTGAGTGCGAAAATCTCCTCGACGGCGGCGAGATCGCCAACCAGCGCTCCGACGCGCTTCACGTTGGCGCGCGCGAGCTTGCCCGCAATCGCGCGAAATGCGTCGTTCCAGCTCGCCGGCCGCAATTGCCCATTCTCGCGCACGTAAGGCTGGTCGAGGCGTTGCGTGCGCAGGCCATCGACCACGTGCCGGGTCTTGTCGGAAATCCACTCTTCGTTGATGTCGTCGTTGGTGCGCGGCAGGATGCGCATCACTTCGCGGCCGCGCGTATCGATGCGGATGGCGCAGCCAAGTGCGTCCATGACGTCGATCGATTCAGTCTTATTGAGCTCCCAAGGACGCGCCGCGAACGCATAGGGCTTCGAGGTCAGAGCGCCAACCGGACAAATATCGACCACGTTGCCTTGCAGCTCGGAGCTCATCGCCTGTTCGAGATAGGTCGTGATCTCCATATCCTCGCCGCGGCCGATGGCGCCGAGTTCGGGGACGCCCGCGACCTCAGTCGCAAAGCGCACACAGCGCGTGCATTGGATGCAGCGGTTCATCGAGGTTTTGACCAGCACGCCGAGATATTTGTCCTCGACCGCACGCTTGTTTTCGTGAAAGCGGCTGCCGCCGACCCCGTAGGCCATCGACTGGTCCTGAAGATCGCATTCGCCGCCCTGGTCGCAGATCGGACAATCGAGCGGGTGGTTGATCAGCAGAAATTCCATCACGCCTTCGCGCGCCTTGCGCACCATGGGCGAGCGCGTGCTCAGCACCTTCGGCGAACCATCCTTGTTCGGCGGCAGATCCTTTACGCCCATCGCGCAAGAAGCCTGCGGCTTCGGCATGCCCGCAACCTCGATCAGGCACATCCGGCAATTGCCAGCGATCGACAGCCGCTCGTGGAAGCAAAAACGCGGGATTTCCGCTCCCGCGGCCTCGCAAGCCTGAAGCAGCGTGTACTCCGGCGGAACGTCGACTTCTCTGCCGTCAACGATGAGCTTGGTCATGCCGCTTACTCCGCCGCCACCGAAACCGGCTCGGGATGCGGATTGGCGGTGTATTCGTCGATCCGCCGCTCGATCTCCGGGCGGAAATGGCGCAGCAGCCCCTGGACCGGCCACGCCGCACCGTCGCCGAAGGCACAAATGGTGTGGCCTTCGATCTGGGTCGTCACTTCCATCAGCATGTCGATCTCGCGCTTGTGCGCGCGGCCCTCCGCCATGCGATTGAGCACGCGCCACATCCAGCCCATGCCTTCGCGACAGGGTGTGCACTGACCGCAGCTCTCGTGCTTGTAGAAATAAGAGATGCGCGCCATGGCCCGCACGATGTCGGCGGTCTTGTCCATCACGATCACCGCCGCGGTGCCGAGCGCCGACTTTTTGTCGCGGCAGCCGTCGAAATCCATCAGCAGCGTGTCGGCTTGATCGGGACCCGCCGGGATGAGCGGCATCGATGAGCCGCCGGGGATCACAGCAAGCAGATTATTCCAGCCGCCGCGCACACCGCCGGCATGCCGCTCGATGAGTTCGCGCAGCGGAATGCCCATCGTCTCTTCGACGTTACAGGGCTTCTCGACGTGACCGGAAATGCAAAAGAGCTTGGTGCCAGTGTTGTTCTGCCGGCCGATGCCGGCGAACCACGCTGCGCCGCGCCGCATGATGTCGGGCACTTGCGCAATGGTCTCGACATTGTTGACGGTGGTCGGGCAGCCGTAAAGGCCCATATTGGCCGGAAATGGCGGCTTGAGCCGTGGCTGTCCCTTCTTGCCTTCCAGGCTTTCGAGCAAGGCCGTTTCTTCGCCGCAGATGTAGGCGCCCGCGCCGTGATGCACGACAATGTCGAAATCGAAACCGTGCACGTTGTTCTTGCCGATGAGTTTGGCGTCATAAGCCTGCTGCACGGCGGCTTCGAGACGCTCGCGTTCGCGAATAAACTCCCCGCGCACATAGATGTAGCAGGCGTGGGCTCCCATGGCGAAGGCGGCAATCAAACATCCTTCGATCAGCAGATGCGGATCGTTCCGCATCACCTCGCGATCCTTACAGGTGCCGGGCTCCGAACTCGTCGGCGTTGACGACGAGATAGCTTGGCCGCCCATCCGACTGTTTCGGCATGAACGACCATTTGAGACCGGTCGGGAAACCAGCGCCACCGCGCCCGCGCTGCCCCGACGCCTTCATCTCGTTGATGATCGTGTCGCGGCCCTTCTCAAGGATTGTCTTGGTGCCGTCCCAGGCGCCACGCGCCCGCGCGCCGTCAAGCCCCCAATCGTGCAGGCCGTAGAGATTTCTGAATATGCGGTCCCTATCGGCAAGCATCAGCCGGGCCTCGGATCGGATGAATCAGGTGTCGATGACTTCTTGCCTTCGTAGAGCGACGGATCGGTCAGCGTGTCTGGGCCACCGACCGGTGCCGACTGTTGACGATCGATCTGCGGACCCGGCTTCGGCGTTCGTCCTGCAGACAGATCGTTGAGGATGTGCGTCAGGGATTCCGGCGTCAGGTCCTCGTAATAGTCGGCGTTGATCTGAACCATCGGCGCGTTGACGCACGCGCCGAGGCACTCGACCTCGACCCAGGAGAACGTGCCGTCGTTGGTGACGTGGTTCTCCTCGCCGATCATACGATGCAGGACCTTCTTGAGTCCGTCCGCGCCACGCAGCACACATGGCGTCGTGCCGCAGAACTGCACGTGGAAGCGTCCGACCGGCGAGAGATTGAACATCGTGTAAAATGTCGCGACCTCGAGCACGCGAATTTTCGCCATACCAAGCAATTCGGCGACCGCCTCGATGGCCTTTTGCGGCAGCCAGCCGCCGGATTGTTCCTGGGCGCGCCAGAGAATTGGAATCACCGCGGACTGCTGCCGGCCTTGCGGATATTTCGCAATCTGGGTTTTCGCCCAAGCCAGATTTTCCGGGGTAAAGGCGAAGCTTGGCGGCTGCTTTTCGGCGAGGCGGCGGACGCTCATCGGTCGACCTCCCCGAACACGATGTCGATACTGCCGAGGATCGCCGAAATGTCCGCAAGCATGTAGCCGCGGCATAGAAAATCCATGGCTTGCAGATGCGCGAAACCGGGCGCGCGGATTTTGCACTTGTAGGGCTTGTTGGTCCCGTCAGCGACCAGATAGACGCCGAACTCACCTTTTGGCGCCTCAACCGCCGCGTAGACCTCGCCCGGCGGGACCTTGAAGCCCTCAGTGTAAAGCTTGAAGTGATGGATCAGCGATTCCATCGAGCGCTTCATCTCTCCGCGCCGCGGCGGAACGATCTTGTGATCATCGATCGTCACCGGCCCCTGCGCGTCGGGCGCATGCAGCTTTTCGATGCATTGCTTCATGATGCGCACGGACTGGCGCATCTCTTCCATGCGGATGCAATACCGATCGTAGTTGTCGCCGTTCTTGCCCACCGGAATGTCGAACTCGAGTTCCGAATAACATTCATAGGGCTGCGCCTTGCGCAAATCCCACACCGCCCCCGAGCCGCGCACCATCACGCCGGAAAAACCCCGCGCCCAGGCGTCCTCGAGCTTCACCACGCCGATATCGACGTTGCGCTGCTTGAAGATGCGATTCTCCGTCAGCAGTTCTTCCAGATCGTCGCAAACTTTGAGGAAGGGATCGCAAAATGCGGCGATATCGTTGATCAGTTTCGGCGGCAGATCCTGGTGGACACCGCCGACGCGGAAGAACGCCGCGTGCATTCGAGAGCCCGACGCGCGCTCGTAAAACACCATCAGCTTCTCGCGCTCCTCAAAACCCCACAGCGGCGGGGTGAGCGCGCCGATGTCCATCGCCTGCGTGGTTACGTTGAGCAAATGCGACAGCAGGCGGCCAATCTCGCAGTACAGCACACGGATCAATTGCGCACGCTTTGGGATCGTCAGGCCAAGAAGCTTCTCTGTTGCCAGACAGAACGCATGCTCCTGATTCATCGGCGCGACATAGTCGAGCCGGTCGAAATACGGAATCGCCTGCAGGTACGTCTTGTGTTCGATCAGCTTTTCCGTGCCGCGATGCAGCAGCCCGATGTGCGGATCGACGCGATCGACAATTTCGCCGTCAAGGTCGAGCACCAGGCGCAGCACGCCGTGCGCCGCCGGGTGCTGCGGCCCGAAATTGATCGTAAAAGTGCGGGGTGCTGCTTCCGCCATTATGCAACCTGCGCCATCTTTGCGGTTTTCGCCGCAACGCGAGCATTGAATTTGTCCCACATGACGACGTAACGCTCATGTCGGCCTTCGCCGATCAGGTCGACGCCGTCGTGCGCCCTCACATCGAAAGTCACGCGCGGCCCGGCAACCGCGACGCACTCGGCGTCGACCGTGACCGTCATTCCCGGCGGCGTCGCCGCCAGATGGCTGACGTCAACGTGCACGCCAAGACTGCCTTCGCCGGGATCGAGATGCGGCGCCAGAAGTTGCGTGCACACCCATTCCATCAAAACAATCATGTATCCGGTGGCAAACACTTTCGGCATCGCAGCGATTTCGGGCGCTTCAGGATAGGTATAGGGTACCGTCTTGTTTTCGGGCACCCTGTAGGAGAAGCGGTGCGTGATGCCGGGCTTAAGCGTTGATTTCATCGCCTGACCTCACGACCCCTGCCCGCGGCCGCCTGCCTTTTCATCGCCAGGCAATACGTAGTCGGTTCCCTCCCACGGCGACAGAAAATCGAAATTGCGGAATTCCTGCGCGAGTCGCACCGGATCGTAGACGACACGCTTGAGTTCGTCGTCGTAACGCACTTCGACGAAACCGGTCAGCGGAAAATCCTTGCGCAACGGATGACCTTCGAAGCCATAGTCGGTCAGGATCCGGCGCATATCCGGGTGGCCGGCGAACACAATACCGTAAAGGTCGTAGGTCTCGCGTTCGAACCACTCCGCGCCTGGGAAGATTTCGATGATGGACGGCACCGGTGTCGTTTCGTCGGTCTCGGCCTTGACCCGGATGCGGACGTTCTGTTTCGGCGACAATAGATGATAGACAACGTCGAAGCGCCGTTCCCGGCCCGGCCAGTCGAGCGCAGTCACATCAACGAAATTCCAGAACTGGCAGCGCGGATCGTCGCGCAGGAACTTCATGACAGGCACGATGTCGCGCGCCTGCGCCGTGACGGTCAGTTCGTGATACGCGATCGTAAAGTTGGTCACTGACGCGCCAAGTGCATCAGCGATGGTCTTGCCGAGCGTCTCTAGCGTCTCATCCATGATCAGCGTTCGATCGTCGCGGTGCGGCGGATTTTCTTCTGCAGAAGAAGCACGCCGTAAAGGAGTGCCTCGGCGGTCGGCGGACAACCGGGCACATAGATGTCGACCGGTACGATGCGGTCGCAGCCACGCACGACCGAGTACGAATAGTGGTAGTAGCCGCCGCCGTTGGCGCAGGAACCCATCGAGATGACGTAGCGCGGCTCCGGCATCTGGTCGTAAACCTTGCGCAACGCCGGCGCCATTTTGTTGGTAAGCGTGCCGGCGACGATCATCACATCCGACTGGCGCGGCGAAGCGCGCGGCGCGAAGCCGAAGCGTTCGGCATCGTAGCGCGGCATCGACATCTGCATCATCTCGACCGCGCAGCACGCGAGGCCGAATGTCATCCACATGAGCGAGCCGGTGCGCGCCCAGGCGATGAGGTCTTCGGCCGCCGCGACGAGAAATCCCTTGTCGGCAAGCTCGCTGTTGAGGTCGGCAAAGAACGGATCATCGGCGCCGACCGGCTTACCGGTCCGCGGGTCCAGCACGTCTCGACTCGGTGTGGCGATCATGGGTTCGCTCAATCCCATTCGAGCGCTCCCTTCTTCCACTCATAGATAAAACCGATCGTGAGCACCGCAAGGAAAAGCATCATCGACCAGAAGCCGTACACGCCGAGGTGACCAAAGGCCGCGGCCCACGGGAACAAGAAGCTGACTTCGAGATCGAATATGATGAACAGGATCGCGACCAGATAGAACCGCACGTCGAATTTCATCCGCGCGTCATCGAATGCATTGAAGCCGCACTCATAGGCGGAGAGCTTTTCCGGGTCCGGCTGCTTGTAGGCAACCACGAAAGCAACGATCAGGAGTGCAAGCCCGATGACGGCCGCGACCCCGACGAACACAATGAGTGGAAGGTAGCCGAGCAGCAATTGACTCATCGATTCACTCATCGGGGAGCCCTTCTGGTCGGCCATCGCGGACACCGATCCCCGAACGGGATGATGTCCTCCGCGGCGTAGTTCCGTTACCAGGCGGACCGCGCTGATTTGCCCCAAATCGCAGCGGATTCGCGCTAGAACAGCGAACGTTGCGACCCTTAGCGCAGTGCACAAAAAGGTGCAAGGCGGCCTGTGTGTTGACCGGCCGCGTTGACGGCGCTGCCCCGGGCGATACTACGTCTACGAGATAAATTTATTGGGAGGAGAGGTTCAATGGCACAGCCACGGGTGCTCTGGGGAGCCGTTCACGCACGAGCCGCGCTCGTGCTCACAGTAGCTCTGGCCTTGACCTTCGCGCCTAGTGCGCGCGCTGAGACCTTCCCCGACAAGCCGATCAAGCTCATCGTGCCGTTTGGCGCGGGCGGGCCGCCCGACGTGGCAGCGCGGATCATTGGGGACTGGCTATCGAACCACCTCGGCACCGTCGTGGTCGAGAACCACGTCGGCGCGGGCGGTACGCTCGCGGCCAGAGCCGTGGCGTCCTCTCCACCCGATGGCTATACGCTGCTCGCCGCGACCGCGGGTTCGCTTGCCATCAGCCCGCAGCTCTACAAGAAGGCCGCAATCGACCCGATCAAGGAATTTACCGCCGTTGCACTTGTCTCATCGGCTCCGCTGGTCATCGCGATCAACCCGAGCGTTCCAGCCCATAGCGTCCGGGAACTGGTCGCTTATGCCAAGGCAAACCCCGGGAAATTGAACTACGGCGCGGTGATCGGGACCCCGCCCCACATGAGCGGGGAAATGTTCAAGCACATTACCGGCGCCAATATCGTTTTCGTGCCCTACAAGACCGCCTCGCAGGCCGCGACCGACGTCTTGGCCGGCCAGATGAACATGACCTTCGAGGGCACGACTGCGATCGTTCCGCACGTCAAGTCAGGTCAGGTCCGCGCCCTTGCCGTGACCAGCCCCAACCGCATTCCGGAAATTCCCGATGTGCCGACGATGGATGAACTCGGATATCCGGGGATGCCGCCGGATTCCTGGCAAGCCATCGTGGCGCCTGCCGGAACCCCGGCCGACGTCGTTGCCAAGATCAACGCTGTCGTGAACGAAGGCTTGGCCGATCCGCAAGTGAGGAAGCGAATCATCGACCTCGGCGGCGAACCGAGACCCACTTCAGTGAAGGACTTCGCCGCTTTTATCGCTTCTCAATACCAGCGCTGGGGGGAAGTTATTCGCATCACCGGCGTCAAGCTGGAGTGAGGCAAGCTCGGACGATGTCACACCCACATGGCGACGAGCGTCCGATACTGGCGCTCTGAAACCGACCGGCAAGGAAACGTACCAACAAGGAAACGCACATGGCTCTCAAGTTTGTCTCAAGGTCACGGATTGCAGCTCCGCTCGTGCTGGCACTGGCGCTGGCAGCCTCGGCATCAGCGGCCCGCGCCGATGACTATCCATCGCGGCCGGTCAAAATCATCGCACCATTTGGCGCCGGCGGTCCGACCGATGTCTACACGCGCGCGATTGCCGAGGAGCTGCAAAAGGCTCTTCATCAGCCTTTCGTCATCGAGGACCATCCCGGCGCCGGCACAACGCTCGGCACCGATCTGGTCGCGCATGCGGCCCCCGACGGCTACACGCTGCTAATGGCTGGGAGCACGCAGACCGTCAACGAAACGCTTTATGCGCACAAATCCTACCAACTGATGCGCGACCTCGTTGCCGTGGCGCCTCTGATCGATACCGACCTGGTGCTGGTCGTTAATCCCTCGGTTCCTGCGAAGAATGTGGCCGAGTTAGTGGCGCTGGCCAAGGCCAAGCCCGGTACGCTCAATTTCGGCTCGTCGGGACCGGGATCGAACTACCATATGTCGGCCGAGCTTTTGAAAAGCCTCACCGGCATCGACATCGTGCACGTGCCTTACAAGGGCTCGACCGGCATGCGGACCGACGTTGTCAGCGGGCAGATTCAGATGGCATTCGACTCGGTCCCGACCATGGCGCCGATGATCAAAGCCGGCCTGGTGCGTGCGCTGGGGACTAGCGGCACGACGCGTTCCCCCATTCTGCCCGGCGTGCCGACCATCGCCGAAACCGTTCCCGGCTTTCAATCGACGCTTTGGATCGGCTTCATGGCGCCCAAGGCGACACCAAAGCCGATCATCGATCTACTGAACCGGACAATCACCGGAATTCTCAGCCGGCCGGACATCAAGGACGCCTGGGAGAAGCAAGGCGCGCGTCCCTTCACCATGACTCAGCCCGCCTACGAGGCGTTCATGCAGTCGCAGGTCGAGAAATGGGCTAAGGTGATCAAAGCCAACAACATCGCGCTGATCAACTAGGTGCAAACGATGAATGAGATGACGGTGCCGACCGCGGGCTCGATCAAGGGCGAAGAGCATTGGACCACCAAGGACGGCGGCGTGAAGCTGTTCCTGTTCGAGAAATCCGCCGGCGATCCCGCGGCGAGCACCGGCACGATCCTCTTCGTCCACGGCTCGTCCATGGCCGGGCAGCCCACCTTCGACCTCCAGGTTCCAGGGCGGCCGGATTCCTCGGTCATGGACTGGTTCGCGCGGCGCGGCTTCGATTGCTGGTGCGTCGATATGGAGGGCTATGGCCGCTCGACCAAGGATCGCGACAATAACGCGCGGATTGCACAAGGGGCTGACGACTGTTTCGCAGCAGCCACCTACATCCAGAAGCTGCGCGGTAAGCGGCCGCTGCTGGTCTATGGAATATCGTCAGGCGCGTTGCGCGCGGCATTGTTCGCCGAGCGCCATCCCGATCTCGTCAGCCGCTTGGCGCTCGACGCCATGGTCTGGACTGGCGAGGGCTCGCCGACGCTCGCCGAACGGCGCAAGAAATTGCCCGAGTTCAAGGCCAAAAACCGTCGCCCCATCGACAAAGCCTTCATCCACTCGATCTTCGACCGCGATCATCCCGGCACGGCCGAAGAAGCGGTCATCGATGCCTTCGCCGACGCGGTGACAGCCCTCGACAGCTCGGTGCCGACCGGAACCTACGTCGACATGTGCGAGAACCTGCCCGTCGTCGATCCGGCGAAGATCACGGTGCCGACGCTGATCATGCGCGGGCAATGGGACGGCATCGCAAGCTTCAGCGACCTCATCAAGTTTTTCGAAAAGTTGCCAAACCCCGACAAGCATTTTGCCGTCATGCCGGGCATCTCGCACGCGAGCTTCCAGCAGAAGAACTACGCGCTGGTCTACCACATCCTGTGGAACTTCTTTGCGCAGCCGGCGCCGATCTATCGGGGGTGACGGCGCATTCACTAAGGGTGGCCGCTACAATTCCGTCTTGTCGATTTTGCCGCTTGCCTCGACAAACCAGCGCTCGCTGTCGAACGGCTTTCCGGCGAGCCGCGCCATGATCCACTCGGCCTGATACGTCCGCGGCTCGGGGCCGTTGACCGCTGACGGCACGCCGCCGATGCCATGGCGCCCGTCCTGATAGACTATGAACTGTTTGGGTCCGGCCAACGCCTTGACGAACTGCTCCGAGTATTCGAGCGGGCACAGCTCGTCAGAGCCTCCGGCCGCGACGAGATAAGGAGCCTTCACCTTTTCCGCATAGCCGTGCCAGTCGATCCCTCCCCTCTATGGCGAAAGAGCGCGCGCCGAATAGCGAATGGAGTTGGCGTGCGCCACTTTCCTGTTCGCTATTCGATGCCCTGTTCTGCGGCCTACGACGTCCTTACGTCGCTTCCCGCGAGCGCAATTTCAGTCCAGCGGCTCGACTTTGACGATGGAGGCACCGTGATTGCTGCCGACCCAGAACGTTGGCGGCGTGGTTGAATTGTCGACGAACATCCGGCGCATATTGGTATCGCGCGCCAGCGGATATTCGACCGCGCTGCCGGTCTTCGGATCAAGCCGGACGACGCGGTCGGTGGTCATTCCGCCCGTCCACAGATCGCCGTTCTTGTCCCAGACGACGTCATAGGGATGCGTGTGAGGCGTGGGCAACGGCCATTCCTTGAATGACTCTTCCTTGGTGTCGAGCATCGCAATCTTGTTGCCGCGGTACTCGGCGAACCATAAACGATCCTGCTCGTCCATGTTGCCACGGCGATTGCGTGCGAACGGCGTCGGCACTTGAAACGAGGTGAACTTGCCGGTCTTGGCATCGATCCTGACAATGTAGTTCTGCTGGAAGTCCGTCAGGTACAGATTGTTCTGCGAGTCGGCGGCGATATCGTAGACCGAGTGCGCGGCGTGCCCGCCAGGCAGGTCCTTCAGCGGATCGAACTCTTCAAATGTACCGCTTGCGATATCAAGCCGGAAGATCGTCGATGGGCCGGCGTCGTTGACCCACAATTTGCCGTCAACGCCGAAATTCATCGTGATCATGTTGAGCTGGGTATCATCCCGGTTCCGCGGTGACGGCACCTGATAGAACTGAAATTTTTCCGTCTTCGGATCGAATTTCGCGACACCGGCCTGATACATCATGCCGAGCCAGATATTCCCGGCCTTGTCGAACTCGATATCGAGCGAGCCTGTCGGATAGCCCTTCTTGAATTCAGGCAGCGGCAATTCGGTCGCTTGACCGGTCCTTTGATCGAGCTTGCCCAAAAACTCCTCGGCAAAATTCGAATACCAGACCGTGCCTTGAGCGTCGACGACGACGTCATGCGGTTCGATGGTCTTGCGCGGCAGATCGTATTCGGTGATCAACACGTGGGTGCCGCGGCCTTTGACGCGCGGCAAAGTCTTGAGATCGTATTGCCACGGGCCCTGACTCAGATTGATGGACGCGAGCCACTCCGCCATTTTGCGGAATTTTTCAGGATTTGCGGCGCGGGAGTGCTCGACGCGCGGCTGCGGCTTGATCGGCTGACTGACCTGCGCGTAGTTCGCCATGCGCGTCATCACCTGCACGAACTCGTCCGCGTCGTGGGTCGATTTCACGATGCGCTCGACGGTGTGGCAGCTCACGCAATTGATCAGGCTGGTCTTTTGCTCTTCGGTACCGGGGACGCTCAGCATCCATTCGGCATTGGTCAGCTGATGGCTGAGATTTTTAGCTTTCTTCAATTTCATGTCGGCGTTGGCCGGCGTGCCGGACGCAACGTCGATCGTTTTCGGACCATCGAGGTCGTAGCCGACCGCACGAGCCGACAGCGTGTAGTGGCCGGGATCGATTTTCGCGGCCGGAAAGGCGAAGTGTCCCTTGTCGTCGCTGACGACCGAATAGGTGATTGTCGAACCGTCCTTCCTGGCGCTGACCACGACGCCTTCCATCATCCCCTCTTCGGCCGAGGAGACCTGACCAGTCAGCGCCGCCCCGGTTTGCGCCCTTGCCGATCCCAGCAAGGCCGGTGCGGACATCACCGCAACAGCGGTGACTAATGCCAATAGCAATCGCCGCGTCGTCATGTCGCCCTCCGTTCCATCCCACAGCCGCAGCCTATGCAGCCGCGCGTTCGTTCTGCTTTATTAAGCGCAACCGTAAATCCGCACCCTTGGCAATTCAAGGCGCGGATTCGGTGCTACACTTATGCATTCGCACAACAACACTTCCCCATCGAAAGGTCCCCGCAATGGCGTTTTCCAGTTGGCGCGGCGTGGTCGGCATGATCAACCCGACCATGCGGCCGGGCGTGACTGAAGAGGTCTGCCGACTGTTGCCCGAAGGTATCGGCCTCATTCCGCTCTTCCTGAACATCCGTCGCGGCACGGAGGACGAGTTCGAAACCATGATGCCGCACTATGAAAAGCTCGTCGCCGTGCTTGCCGAGCAGCAATGCGATCTCATTCATCCCCACGGCGCACCTCCGTTCATGGTGCTGGGCCGCGCCGGCGAAGCGAAGATCGTCAAGGAGTGGGAAAAGAAATACAAAGTGCCTGTGATGAGCGTGGCGCAAAACCACGTGAATGCATTGAATGCCCTCAAAGTTAAGACCATTGTCGGCGCCACATATTTCCCCGCAAAGCTCAACGCCGTCTTTGCCAAATACTTCCAGGATGCCGGCTTCAAGGTTCGCGGCATGGAAGGCATCGATGTGCCGTTCAACCAGGTCCAGACGCTGTCCGGCGAGCAGGTCTACGCGCACATCAAGAAGAATTTTCTCAAGCAGAAGGGCGCCGACGCGATCTACATGCTCGGGTCCGGCTGGCGCACCCTCGACATCATCGACATGCTGGAGCAGGACCTGCAGGTCCCCGTAGTGCATCCGGTACCGGCGCGCATCTGGGAAATTCAGAAACGGCTTCATGTGCGCGAGCCGCGTCAAGGCTTTGGCCACCTGCTTTCGGCCATGCCCTGAACCCGACGCTGAGACACTGATAAAAAGGCAACGATGGGAGGATCGATGAAAACCGCTAAGCAACACGCAGCGCTCGCGATTTCTTGCGCTATCATGTTCGGCGCGAACGCCACAATGGCAAACGCTCAATCAGTCGAGCAGTTCTACAAAGGCCGCCAGATCACCATGGTGGTCGGCACCGCGCCCGGCGGCATCAATGACATCTCGGCGCGTTTCGTCGCCCGTCACCTCGGCCAATTCATTCCCGGAAATCCGAGCATCGTGGTCGAAAACCAGCCCGGCGCCGGCGGCATTACCTCGGCAAATCGCCTTGCCAACGTCTTTGCCCGCGACGGCTCCGTCATCGCCAAGCTCGAACGGGCCGTGCCGCTGATCGCCATACAGGGCAATCCCAACGTCCAATTCGATCCGCTCAAACTGACCTGGCTTGGCAGCTTGTCGTCCTATGCAAAGGACGCCTATCTGATGCTGATCATGGCGACCAACCCGATCCAATCGGTCGCCGAACTCAAGGAACCCGGCAAATCGATCACGCTCGGCGGCGACAATTCGGCCTCGAGCAATCTGATCTTCGCCTCCATCGCCAAGGAAATCCTCGGCCTCAACATCAAGATCGTAAGCGGCTACACCGGCGCGGCACCGATGTTTCTCGCCATGCAACGCGGTGAAATCGACGGTCAGGTCGTCGGCTTCAGCTCAGTGCGCACGGGGCAGCGCGATCTGTGGACCCACCACGCGTTCCGCGCGCTGGCGCAGTTCGGGCGCTCGAACTCGGCTCGCAGACTTTCCCGATGTCCCCACCGGACACGAACTCACCAAGGATCCCAGCGCGCAGGCGCTGCTCGATTTCGCCGAATTGCAGTTCTTCATCTCGCTGCCGTTCGCGGCGCCCCCTGGCATACCGGCCGACCGCGCGCAGGCGTTGCAAACGGCGTTCATGGAGATGTGCAAGGACCCGGCCACGCTCGCCGATGCCGAAAAGCTCGGCATCGACATGAGTCCCATCGATGGCGCGGCGGTCTTGAAGTCGATCGCCCACGCCGCCGCCACCCCGCGTGACGTCATCGACCGCTACAATGCGCTGGTCGGACCGAGCCGCAAGTAGGGCCCATCGATGGAAGCCCGATTGACGCGCTCGGACGAAGGCGTAGAAATTGTTGCAACGAGCCCCAGTCGCAACGAGCCCCAGTTGCGACGAGCCCTTGGGGCCCAAGAGCAGGAGACGCCGGCCATGCCTTATTCCCTTACGGATTTCTGCAGCGATCTTTCAGCGACATTGAAAACGAAAGGACAGAGCGGTCTGCCCGACATCGCCGGCAAGCTCTCTGAACTCCTCAAGAATCCGGCCTTCGTCGCGGAGACGTTTTCAGAGGATACCCCCGTCGGCAAGCGCGAGCTTTGGCATGATCCGCAAACGGACGCCTACGTCCTGGCTCACGTCCAGGAAGGCGGCAAGACCGGCAAGCCGCACAGCCACGGCGCGTCATGGGCGATTTACGGCACCGCACGCGGCGTGACCGAAATGACGGAGTGGCGGCGAGTCAATCCAGCAAGCGAAGACGGCGCCGTCTTGGAGAAGGCGAAGCAATATGCGCTCCGCCCGGGTCAGACGCAGGCTTATGCGTCGGGCGCGATCCACTCGACCGCACACCCGCAAAAGGCCTGGGTCATCCGCATCACCGGCACCGATCTCGATACAATTCCCCGTTATCATTTCCGGGCCAAGACCGACAAGATTCTCGAAAACGCGTGAAAAACGCGCCCCCGTTTTCGATCAATGGCGGGGATGCGGCGCAGTTGACGCAAGCGGATTTGCAGCGTGCGGCTTGCCCGGCTGCAGCGCGATCGGCTTGTCGGGCACGATCGTTGTTTGATTGGTCAAGACGCTGATGAGTTCGGCAAAACGCTCGCCGAACTCCCGGCGTGACACGCCGCCCTGCCCCAGACGGATCGCCAATGACTGGAACTGCCGGTCGCGGGTCGCGACTGCCGCGGCAAAGGCCTCTGTCGTGATACCAAGCTCCGCAGCGGCCTGAGCCGTGCCAATCGGACTTTCAAATCGAACAGACAGCGCGCTGATGGGTTCGACGCCGTCGAGATTGGCTGCGGGGTCGAGGCCGGCACGGCTCATCGCCTCGGCGAAGCGGCGCGTATCATCGTCGAAAGCTTGCTGCATGCGTTCGCGCGGCGGATAAAATGCGTCGACTTCGTCGCGAACGGCCTGGGGCAACGAGCGATTTCCAAGAACACTGTCCCTGACTTCGTCGCTCGCCGCGCGCACCCCCTGATGGCAACCCATGCACGATATGGCAGACGCCGCGCTCGCGTCGCTAAGCGCGGAGTCCATGGGTCCGCTTTTGGTGCCCTCTCTGAAATAACCCTGGAAGCCGTCGGGCAGGCTGAAAATCGCTGCCCTGCCATCGGGACTGAAGCCAAAACTGCCGCCGGGCCCGAGCGGATACTCCAAGATATTTTGCCGCGCACGATGACCGGCAAACTCGTAGGACAGCCAAAAATAGCCGCTGCGCGAGGTGTGCCGCTCGATGATACGGTTATTGCCGTTCTCGCCAGACGTCCGAAAGCCGGCGCGCAGCACCGCGTGGCGCCTGATGTCGCCATCAATGTCGACGCTTTGAGCGAGCGCCAATGCCTGCACGCTGGGACCGATCCGGAGCAGCGTATTGTACAGCGGCGGCCGCGCCGCCGCGAACGCGAACCAGTCGGCGCGCAGATAAGGCAGTCGTGAGCCGGTCGCAGTCTGCAGCGCCGCTGAGAGCGGACCGTCGGGCCGGACCGCATAAGGATCGGCGGCGACCAAGTCATCCCAATCGGCGGCGTCCCAGCCGAGGTCGTCGATGTTGATGCGCAGAATCGTGCGTTCTGGATCGATCGCCTCGATCCGCTGCACGTTGGATGTGCGGCTCAGACTGTTGAGCAATTTGATCGCGCCTTGCCGATAAATCTCCATGGCGTCGGCGCGGACGCAAACATTAGCCAGGTGGGTGAGCGTGAGATAGCGCGTGCCTCTGGCGCGCAGCTTCAGGCGATCGAGATCGGCCATCATTGCGGTGAGCATCGCCGTGGGCGTGATGAAGTTGTGGCCTTCGCAGCCGGCAACTTGCGCCTGGGGCAGCGAAGCTTGCGGCGTAGCCGGAGCCGGCGTGTCGCCCGATCGCGCGCTCTGGGGCACCTTGTCTTCGGGCGCCGTCTGCGGCTGCTTGGGCTGCGTCCTCTCGTCGGCAAAGGCCCCAACCCAGGGCTGAAGACCCGTGGCGACGCCCAGCCACACGGCCAGCCAGGTCGTCCGGATCAATCGAAGGGTGTGGATCATTTCGCCTCACTATGCGGCAAATGCCACTGCCTCGCGAGTACGGCTCCGCCGAATTGCGTCGCGCGACAAGTGCGGCCGGTTCGGTCGTTCGCGGTGGCGCGGAGGGTCCGGCACGGCGCCTTTGCCCGCGCCAGACGGGGGCGCGAAATCGGCTTCGCGACGATTGCTAAGTCTTTGAAATTATTCGATGATGGCGGGAGCGACGGGGCTCGAACCCGCGACCTTCGGCGTGACAGGCCGACGCTCTAACCAACTGAGCTACGCCCCCGCGGGCGCGGTGCGGAGTTAAGGCCCACGTTCGAACAAGTCAAGGATTGAAGGCCTAAACCACCCATCATGGTCTGCCTTACACGCGCCATAGACTGCTTTCAGAAAACCTCAGGAAGCGCGAAAACATCGTTGGAATCGGCAAAACAAGCGTGGTCAGCCGAAGCCGAATCGTCTAACTGCATCGCGGTGAGCGGCATTTTTTGCACGCCGCCGCTTCATCGAGGAGGGCCTAATGGCAGCCAAACCAGCCACTACCGTGACATTGAAGCATCTTGCGGCGAGCCTTGCGGAGGACAACGAACTTTCGAAAAAGCAATCGGAAGCCATCCTCGCCGGCCTGGTAGGTCAGATCGTCAAACACCTCAAGAAAGGCGAGCGCATCCGCATCGGCGGCCTCGGCATTCTGCAGGTCCGCAAGCGCGCCGCGCGCATGGGCCGCAATCCGGCCACGGGCGAAGCCATTCAGATCAAGGCCAGCAAGAAAGTCGCGTTCCGCGCTGTCGAAAGAGCTCAAGGAAGCGATCTGATTTTTACCGCTGATGCAGTCGGGCTCGATCTAACAAACGGCTCGCTGGAATATTGACCGCCCGCTTGCCTGCAGCGTTCATTGAGCTGTGGGCAGGCGGGTGGTTTTTTGTTGGTTGCGTTAAGAGGTCAGCAAATCGGTTCGCTCGAACCGGCCGGGATGTTGTGGACGCATGTGGCTGATACGTTGTTGCAGCGGAGCTTGAGCCCACGCCGAAGTGGGTTGCCGGGGCCAGCTACCGCATCGCGCTCACTTTCCGCCCCGATGGCTTTGGCGCGATATCGGGCGCGGATCATCTTGCGAGGCTGGTGGGCGGTGACGGGCTCGAACCGCCGACATCCTGCGTGTAAAGCAGACGCTCTACCAACTGAGCTAACCGCCCTCACCGCGACATGTATCGCTCAGGCGCTGGAACGCGCAAGGGCGTCGCGTCTATAGCGTCACGCGCCTGGTACCCGGTACAGAGTGCGACTTTCCTGCGACGGGTTGCCGAAATCCAAATGATATGTCCCTGGAGGCGCGTGTCACCGCAACGGAAATATGGGATAGTTGAAAGCTGAGAGGCGGGGCCATTGCCGGCAGGGGGGAACATGTTCCGCATATCGAGCTTGACCGTAATTTTCGCGCTCATCACTGGGTCGGCCGCGTTCGCGCAGTTTCCGGCGCAACCGCCACCGCCGAAGCTGCCGGGAACTCAGCAGGACCGCACCGCTTGTCAGCCGGACGTCAAAAAGTTTTGCCAGCAGCTCGTGCCACCGGACCCGAACGCCCCGGTCGACCCCTTCGCCATAGCGAGTTGCCTGCAGGCCAACCGGTCGCATATCAGCGCCGCATGCAACGCTGTCTTAACGGGCAACGGTCGCTAACGTGAACCGACTGGGCTGACCCGGGACAGCCGCGCCACCCATCGGCGCAGTTGCTGGAGCCCGATCTTATCCGGATGGAACCTTGAGAAGGGGTTCCTCCTCGTGCAGCGACTCGGCCGAGTAAGCACCAGCCTGGGCGACGTGCTCGCCCAGCCGCACCCACGACTGCGCCAGCGTCAACCAAAGGACCTTGTCACTCTCCTGGTCGGAAAGCTGCGCCTTCGCGACGCATTCTTCAGCCCTCTTACGATGATCTTGGGTCGTCCCCACGACACACCCTCCCATCTGAACTCAAGGCAACAACACGCTACCGATAAGAGCGGATAAGTACGGCGCAGCCAGGATCATTCGATGACCGAATGGGGGCGATTGGCGGCGACCATGGCCATGCCGAAGCGGGTAGCCTTTCCCTGCCCTAGGCTCAAAGTGTGCCCAAGCGCTTTGCGGATTTGGTTGGAGGCCAGGTACTGCGCTTTAGCGGTGCATCAAAAGCATGACATCCCACTGTTTGTCTTCATGCTCGCTCGCAGCTATCTGCGGTTGCGCCGAAATCTTAGTAAATCATTGCCGAATATATGCAAAATACTCGTAGCTGCACTGCAGCAAGAACGATTTTGCATTGCACCATAGCGGCCTATATCGATGCTTAGATTCCGGCTTTCGCCGGGGAAAGGACTAGAGAAATGCTCGTATCGATCATCCGCTTCCTTCACGCCTGGAAACGCTACGGCGTTGCCGTGCAGGAACTGTCGAATCTCAACGATCGGGAACTCGCCGACATCGGGATCACCCGTTCGGATATCCCCCGCCTCGCGTGGGAACACGCGCAGGGCTAACGCTTGCCTGCCGTTGCGTAAGCTGGCGCCCGCCTCCGTGCGGGCGCTGCTTTTTTGTGGGGAGGGCTACGACGAGGCCGGGTCCATCCCTTTGGCCTTGATGATCGGCAAGGCGTGCGGTCCCGATAGGAATTTGAGGAAGGCTCCGGCCGTCGCTTGGTCCTTGGCCGCCGCCCCTACGCCCGCCGAGTAGATCGTGAAATTCTGGATTTCCGCCGGCAGAGGCCCAACCAGCACAACGCCGGGCACGCCTAATATTTCGCTGATCTGGTGGACGCCGAGTTCGGCCTCGCCGTCCGCAATATGATCGGCAACGGCGCCGCCCTGGACCAGCACCGCTTTGGCATTGACCTCCTTGGCGATGCCGAGCCGTTCCAGCAGCTTGCCGACGTAAATTCCACTCGATCCTCCCGCCGCCGGGTCGATGTAGGCAACCGACTTGGCCGCGAGCAGCGCTTTCTTGAAGGCGTCGACGGTCTTGATGTCGGGGAGCGGCGTCCCCGCCTTGACCACCACGCCGACTCCGACCTTGGCGAGGTCGCTGCGGGTGCCGGGGACGATCTTTCCTTCCTTGGCCAGGCCATCAATCGATTCCGGCGTCAGGACAGCGATGTCGAAACTCTCCTCACCACTTCGGATGAGCTTGAGATGTTGGCCTACCGTACGAAACGTGAGATCGACCTTGTTGCCGGTTTCCTTTTCGTATTGCGCCGTGAGCGCCGTGAGCACCCCTTTGAAGGCGCCCCCACTGATGACCTTGATTTCGGCAGCTTCAGCAAGTTGTGTCATGACGAGCGTAAGCGCAGTGGCAAGAATTGTGGACGCGATTTTCATAGTGACTCCCTAGACACTGACGGGTTTGCCCTTTGCGGGCAAGATGACTTTGGTGGTGTGACCGTTCATCGCGGCTTCAAACGTGTCCGCGTTGGGCTCGATGATCGGAAATGAGCCAAAAAGCAGGATTGCCTGTGAAAAAAGGCGTCGATCAGGATCGCGCGACCGGCAAAATCGAGCCGAAAAGCGGAACGCCCATAGCGTGTGATTTGCATGACCGCCTGCCGCGCCTGAGCCTTTGCGATGCGAAGCATCACCATAGTCGGGCGCGGCGTCGCGCGAAAGATACGTTGGCGGCGATAAGCCGGCGTGCTAGCGGGACGCAATGCCGGTCCTTGCGTTAACAGAAGCCGCTGCGCTGCTCCCGGCGCGCGGCGCACTGATCGGTCTTGATCTCGGCACCAAGACGATCGGTGTTGCGGCGAGCGACCCGGACCGTCGCCTCGCGACGCCGGTCGAGACCGTCGCGCGCCGGCGCTTCACCATCGACGCTCAACGTCTCATAGAATTGGCGACCGAGCGGCGCGCGGTTGGCTTCGTGCTCGGGCTGCCCATCAATATGGATGGGACCGAAGGTCCACGCGCCCAATCGACCCGCGCATTTGCCCGGAACTTCGCCAAGCTCACAGAACTCCCGATCGCATTATGGGATGAGCGATGGTCGACCGCCGCCGTCGAGCGCGAACTCATCGCCGCCGATGCCAGCCGTGCAAAACGCAAGGCCGTGATCGACCAACACGCGGCTTCGTTCATTCTTCAAGGCGCACTCGATCGGCTATCGCACCAGCCAGATGTGGCGGGCGATGAAAGCCCCAGCGAGCGTTGATTGGATGTCCGGCCCAGTCAGCACACGGGTTCGCCCGGACCGCAGCCGGCCGGATCGTGCCAGCCGAATTGATAAGAACTACTGGAGTCCGGGGCTCGAAAGTAATAGGGGGCGACATCGTAATACGTTCCGACGGACGAGGGGGTCGGCGCGGCCACGACCGCTCCCGGAGCATAGTCGTAATAGCCGGAGCTAAAGGCAGAGTTCGATGGATAGCCGGAATCCGCTGATAGGCCGTAGGGCGACGCTGTCGGCGCCCCCCATTGTGCAAAAGCCGGCATGGAACCCAGGGTCAAGGCGGCGAGCATCAACGCCGCGGTGATGGCGCATTTTCTGCTTCCGTGATGTCTGAATGAACGCATGATCATTCTTCACCTCCTGAACAAACGCGACGAGTTCCCAGCCCGGCGGATCGCCGTCTTCGACGACGCCAAACTCCGAACCAAACGGCGCATTCGCCCACATGGTTCCTTGCGCAATGCAAAAGAGTTCAATCCGACGGCAAAACGCGCTGCAATAATGCTTGCGTTGTTGTCGCATCGATATTTGAGGCACCGTAAAGGCTGCCGCGTTTCTCAATAAGACGCGTTCGAATAAAAGTTTCAGCAACTATCGCTGGCGCCGAAGCTTTCAAGGCGGCAGCGCTTGCTGTCAAAGCCAGCTGACCGACAAAGATTCGGGCGCTTGCCTCACTCGGGCGGCTCGCGATTTTGTCTTCCAAATCTATATCTTCATCTTCGCCCGCCGCGGAAACATCGCGTGCCAATGCAGCGACGAGTTCCTTCGCGTCATCTTCGTGTTCAAGCGCGCGCAGCACGTCGAGGCACATGACGTTACCGGAACCCTCCCAGATCGCATTGACCGGCGCCTCGCGATAAATCCGCGGCATGATGCTTTCCTCGACGTAACCATTGCCGCCGAGGCACTCCATGGCCTCATACGTGAAGGCGGGTGCGCACTTGCAAATCCAATATTTGGCGACCGGAGTGAGCAGGCGCGCGTAGGCGGCCTCCTGCGGGTCTTCGGCGGCACGGTCGAGCGCTCGCGAGAGCCGCATCACGAATGCGACCGCACCCTCGACGTCAAGCGCCATGTCAGCCAAGACGGCGCGCATCATCGGCTGATCGTAAAGACGCTTCTGGAAAACGTTGCGATAGCGGCAATGGTGCACCGCTTGCACCAAGGCCATTCGCATCAAGCCGGCCGAAGCGACCGCACAATCAAGCCGCGTCAATTGCACCATTTGCAGAATGGTGCGAATTCCGGCCCCCTCCTCGCCGACGCGCCAGGCGAATGCTTCGGTGAACTCGACCTCGCTCGAAGCATTGGACCGATTCCCGAGCTTGTCCTTCAGCCGTTGGAATCGCAGCGCGTTCACCGATCCATCCGGCCTGAAGCGCGGCATCAGGAAGCAAGTCAGCCCGCCGGGCGCCTGCGCGAGCACCAGGAAAGCATCGCTCATCGGCGCCGACAGGAACCATTTATTGCCGATGATCGAATAAGCATCGCCTGTTGGCGTAGCACGCGTTGTGTTGGCGCGCACATCAGTGCCGCCCTGGTTCTCCGTCATGCCCATGCCCAGCGTGATCGTGGATTTTTCCGACCACGGCCGAAACGCGGCGTCGTAGCTGCGGGTGACGACTTTCGGGGCGATTTGCACGGCCAGTGCAGGTTCGGCGGTGAGCGGCGCCAGCGCGGCGCGCGTCATGGTGAGCGGGCAAAGATGACCGGTTTCCACCTGCGCCGCCATGTAGAAGCGCGCCGAGCGCGCGACTTCCGCCGGCGGCGCGGCACGTTTGCCAGTTTTGGTCCACGTCGAGGCGTGAAGGCCCGCCGAGATGCTGTGGCGCATCAGTTCGTGATAGGCCGGATGGAACTCGACCGTGTCGCGGCGAAAGCCCTTGGCGTCGAAAGCGTGCAGCTTCGGCGGATTCTCGTTCGCCTGCCGGCCCAGGGCCAACATGTCCGCGGCGCCCCATTGCTGTCCGAACCTCGACAGCGCCGCCACCTCTCCGGCAGCGCCATTTGCCGCAACCGCGTCCTTCAGCGGCGCGTCGCTGTCGAACAGGTCGACGTTCTCGTAGGGCGGCGACTGGTTGAAGACCTCGTGCGTATCGAAGCGCGAGAGCGGTGCCATGGCGATTCCCCTCTTGGGAGCGCCGATCGTAGCATGCCCGTTGCGGCGGCCGAGATTTCCCGGTGCATCACTAATCCTGCACCCCGGAGCAGGGCTTGCCGGACCGCGCCAATTGGGCCTATAGCACCGCTTTGATGACCAAGGCCCAGCCGCTCACGCGTCATATCGTTTCGATCAACGACCTCAGCAACAAGGAGATCGAAACGATCTTCGAGGTCGCCCAGGGCTTTTTGAAGGAACTTGCCGACGCCAACGTGCCCTACCGGATCGGGCGTAGCGCGAACATCGCATCAAAGTCGATCCTGGCAAGCCTGTTCTACGAGCCGAGCACCCGGACACGACTATCGTTCGAGAGCGCGATGCTGCGGCTTGGCGGGGCCAACATCACCAGCGCCGATCCGGCCGTAAGCTCGGCGGCGAAGGGCGAAAGCCTCGCCGACACGATCCGGGTGATTTCGAACTATGCGGACATTGTCGTCATTCGCCACCCGCGCGACGGTGCGGCACGGCTCGCCGCCGAGTACTCGCAAATTCCGGTGATCAACGGCGGTGACGGTAGCCACGAACATCCAACGCAAACGCTCTGCGACCTCTTCACGCTGCGCTCCAAGAACAAGAGCCTCAAGAACATGAAGGTTGCGATTTCCGGAGATCTCAAGGGCAGCCGCACCATCCATTCGTTCGTCTACGCGCTGGCGCGATTTGGCGCGACAATCGATCCGCTGCCGGCGCCGGGAATGGAATTGCCGCCACACGTCGATCGCCGGCTTCGCGAGGAATTTCACAGCCGCATGGTTTCAAAGTCCGACGGTCAGCCCGGCAGTGGCTCCATCGATGCGCTCTATGTGACGGCCGATCAGCCACACCAGCTCTCGCTCTATGCGGAGCCGGAAGTCGATTATGGACTGGTGCTGAAGAAAAAGACCGACGCGCTTTACGTAACCCGCTTTCAGAAAGAACGCTGGACCGAGAAGGATCGGCCCTATCCGAAAATCGACGCACAATTTCTCGGCCAGGATAAATACTCCGAAGCAAGCGTTATGCACCCGCTGCCCCGCGTCAACGAACTCGACGCCTCCTTCGACACCGACCGCCGAGCGGTTTATTTCCAGCAGGCTGCCTACGGCGTTCCAGTCCGCATGGCTCTGATCTCGTTGCTGCTTCATTTGCATAAGAACAAATCATTGCACAAATTTGCCGGCGGTTTTGCCAAACCGGATCATGCCGTTTATGCCCATCCGATCGGAACGGGTTTGCAATGCGGCAACGCCAACTGCATCGTCTGCGATCCGGCGGAGCGCCAATACGCGGCCAACAGGTTCTATGTCATCGAAGAGGCATCGCAACAGCGCTGCAAGCTTCGCTGTGTCTATTGCGAAACTGATGTTGAAGATGAGGCTGCTGCCCATTTCGTCGTCGCCGACACGACGCGGAAAACGTTTGTGCCCGGCTTGGCCACGCTGGCACGCGCGCCTGCGGAAAGGCTCAAGCATCTCATCATCTATCAAAACGAACCCGAGGCAACGGCCGCAGGATTTCAAGCGCGCGAATCCGCTAAGAAGGTCCGAATAGGTTAGTCGAAGGTACTTGGAAGGCTGGCACAATTGGCCGGCAACGAGTTCGTTTCCCTCGCCCAGGACGCCGTTCAGCCGCCATGGTGCCCGCAATCAACTGGTCGAATTTGCCCGAGTATGCCGCAGCCTTTGCGTTCGGCTATCTCTGCGGCTCGATCCCATTTGGTGTCCTGCTGACGCGGCTTGCGGGAGTGCCGGACGTTCGCACGATCGGCTCTGGCAATATCGGCGCCACCAATGTCTTGCGCACCGGGCGCAAAGCACTCGCTGCAGCAACCCTCGTCGGCGACATGCTCAAGGGCGCCGTGCCGGTTCTCGTCGTCAACCATTTCTTCGGCGAGACCTCGGCCATTGTCGCGGCGATCGGCGCATTTCTCGGCCACCTGTTTCCGGTTTGGCTCGGTTTCAAAGGCGGCAAGGGCGTCGCAACATTCATCGGGCTATTGGTTGGTTTTAAGCTATGGCTTGCTCTGCTCGCCTTTTGCGTCATCTGGCTCTGCATAGCGCTGGCGACGCGCTATTCATCCCTCGCCGGCCTCGTCGCCAGTGCTGCGACGCCCGCGATCATCTGGTGGGACCATGGGGCTTCGCTGGCGCTGTTGTTCCTACTGCTAACCGCGGCGTTATGGATCACGCACCGCGCCAACATCGCGCGGCTGATCGGCGGCACCGAGAGCAAGATCGGGGCGGCGCGTCGGCTTGAGCGGACCTGTTAGCCGGCCACTGCGGCGCGGACCGGCGCACCATGAGTGTGCGGAATCTTATCGGCGAACACTTCAACGAAGTGATCCGTGTCACCCTCGCCGGTGTGGGGCCGCAAGGCCTCATCAAAATGCGTCCGCGATGTGGGATCCGCCATGACCCGCGCCATGATCCGGCGATAACGCCATACCAGCCGCAACCATTGCGTCGTGACTTTCAGGAAGTCGACGAAACGCCACGGATAGAACACGAGCGGATTGAGCATCGGCATCCCGTATCGCCGCTGCTTGCGAAGCTTGCGGCGAAAGAAGCCGAATTGCAGCGGGTGCACGCCCTCGATCCGTGCCGCGCCGGAAAAGATGGTCAGAGAGTCGAGCATCTTCGTCCGATTGATGCCGGAAACCACAGCGCGGCGCATGATCGTTTCGACATGCTCGTCGGTGTAATACCGCTTCCAGGCATCGGCATAGACCTGCATCCAGGTCTCTTTCGACATGAGCGGATGACCGGTGCAGGCGTGCTCCAGATCGTATTTGTTCATGTCGGGGTCCATGGGCACCCCGCGCAGGTAGAGATTCTTGTGATCCTCGGAGCCGGGCAATGGCGTCAGGTAGAAAAACTCGAGGATATCGACCGGCAATTCCTTCTTGATAATCTCGATGTCCCGCGCGATCGATTCCGGCGTATCGGTCGGAAAACCAAGAATATAGCCGGCGTAGGTCATCACTTTCTGGCGCCGCCACGCCAGCAGCATGTCGCGGTATTCCCAAATCTTGTTCTGACGCTTTTTGGTGCCCATCAGGGATTCGGGGTTGATGTTCTCCAACCCGATGAAGACGGCGGTGCAGCCGGCGCGCGCCGCCTTCTCGATGAAATTCGGAATCCGATGACAGAGCGTGTCGACCTGCAGCAGCAGGCGAATATTGAATTTCTCGCGCTCGCGCAGCTCGATCAGGCGATCAAGGATCGGCTCCCAATTCCGATTGCGCGCGAAATTGTCGTCGGTGACGAAAAACCGCGTAATGCCCTGGGCGGCATTGGCACGCACGATCGCTTCGACGTCGTCGGGGGTGCGATAGCGCGATTTACGGCCCTGGACATTGATGATGGTGCAGAAGCTGCATTGAAACGGACAGCCGCGCCCGGCATCGAAGCTCGAATAGTGACCGGCGACGCGTGTTACCACCTCGCGCGGCAGGATCGGATAAACCGCGGCTGCCATCTCGGGCAAATCGTCGAGATATTTGTAGATCGGCTTTGCCGTTCCGGCCGCGACGTCGCGCAGCACGCCGCCCATCCGGCCTTCGGCCTCGCCAGCGTACAGGTGAATGCCGAGATCGAGGGCTTCCTGAAGATCCGGCGGCAACGTGGGCAGCATGGAAATGCAGCCGCTGACGTGAAAACCGCCCATGACGACTGGAATGTCGAACGCACGGAACTGGCGTCCGAGATCAAGCGCCCGCGGATATTGGTTGGATTGAACACCAATCAATCCGACCATGCCGCCGCCCGCCGCGCGAATGCGCCTCACGACGCCAGCCACATCAACGATGGTGTTGCACTCGTCGCAGGCCTCGACCTCGATGGCGACGTCCGGACCGAGCACCTGATCGCGGGCGCACTCTTCGATCAGCCCATAAACACTCGCGAGGCTGTTCGAAGGCAGCGTCGAGCGCAACCATTGGATGACATAACCATCCTGGTCGTAATGCGAAGGCTTGATCAGGACGACCCTGAACGCGCGCTTAGCCAGGACACCCTCCAGAACGCGAAACCGCCGCCGAGACGGCGCGCGGGAGTCGGGCGACTGTGAGGGTTTGGCCGGCACTTTGCAACACGTACATCGGGTTCCCCTGCCCCAAATTGCCGTTTGTGGAGTATGGTCGCGCGGGGAACCCCGTGATTTGACCCTGGGGGCGAGGTGAACGACGGAACGCGGGGAGTCCGCCTGAACGACGAACAGCGGATCGACTGGCTGCGTCTCATTCGCAGCCAGAACGTCGGTCCGCGCACCTTTCGCGCCCTCATCAATCATTATGGTGGCGCGCGCGCAGCGCTCGAAGCCTTACCGGTCCTCGCGCGCCGTGGCGGCGGCAGCGTTTCGCCGCAAGTCTATTCGCGGGACCAGGCCGAGCGTGAGATTGCGGCGGCCCACAAGCTTGGCGTTGTGTTCGTGGCGATCGGCGAACCCGAATATCCACGCCGGCTGCAGATGATCGACGACGCCCCGCCGCTCATCGCGCTACGCGGCCACCGCGCAGCACTCGCAATGCCCGCGGTGGCCATCGTCGGCTCGCGAAACGCTTCCGCCGCCGGTCTCAAATTGACGCAGCGCATCGTGCACGGGCTTAGCGAGGCGGGATTTGCGACCGTTTCCGGACTTGCGCGAGGGATCGACGCGGCGGCGCACCGCGCCAGTCTCGAGACGGGAACGATCGCCGTTCTCGCCGGCGGCCAAGACCGCATTTATCCGCCAGAGCACAAGGAGTTGCTTGAGGCCATTCTGCCAACCGGTGTCGCGCTCACCGAAATGCCGCTCGGCTGGGAACCGCGGGCGCGGGATTTTCCGCGCCGCAACCGCTTGATTTCAGGGCTCTCCCTCGGCGTGGTCATCGTCGAAGCCGCAAAGCGCTCAGGCTCGCTAATCACCGCACGGCTTGCGCTCGAACAAGGCCGTGAGGTTTTTGCGATTCCGGGCTCCCCGCTTGATCCTCGAGCAGAAGGGACCAACAGCCTCATCAAGCAGGGCGCCACGCCGGTGACCGAGACCGCCGATATTGTTTCGGTGCTGCAACCCATTATGGGCGTCGAACCGGAATCTCAGATTGAGGAACCTGAGATCCCAGACAGCGACAATCGTGGCGGCGAACCAGAGCCGGACGAGCGCAAGCGAATCCTCGGGCTCCTTAGTCCCGCCCCGGTTTCCATCGATGATCTGGTAAGGCTGTCCAAAACGTCGCCGCGTGTGGTGCGCATGGTTCTTTTAGAACTCGAAATCGCCGGGCGCTTGGAACGTCACGGCGGCAGCCTGGTCTCGCTGGTGTAGCCTGCGGCGACATGAACGCACGATTTGAAAGGCTTCCAAAGTTGCGGCGAATATTGCCGATTCTGGCGCTCGTCTTCGCGGTCGGACGAGCGAGCGGCGAACCCGCGGAATCGTTCGATGCATTCCTTACGGCACTGCGAGTGGACGCCGTGGCGCAAGGCGTTACCGGCGCGACATTCGACACCGCCCTAACCGGGGTGACACCCGACCCACGCGTGATGGCTGCGATGCGGCGGCAGCCCGAATACGGCAAGCCTTTCGGCGACTATGTGCAAAGCATGGTCTCTCAATCACGGATCGGAATCGGTCAGCGGAAAGCCGCGCAGTGGGCCGATACTTTGCAGACGGTCGAGAACAGGTTCGGCGTCGAACCGACGATGCTCGTTGCCATTTGGGGCATCGAGTCGTCGTTTGGCGGCGGTGACGAACATTGGGACGTCTTCCGTTCCCTGGCAACGTTGGCGTACGCGCGCTTTCAACATCCCTATTTCCGCGGCGAACTGCTGAGCGCCCTGAAAATCTTGCAGGCGGGCCGCGTGCCGCGCCGGCAGTTCGTCGGCTCATGGGCGGGCGCGATGGGCCAGACGCAGTTCATGCCATCGAGCTATTTAAAGTATGCCGTCGATCTGGATGGCGACGGACGCCCCGATATCTGGACGAGCGTTCCCGACGTCCTGGGTTCAATCGCGAACTATCTGCAGAAATGGGGTTGGCAGCGCGGCAGGCCATGGGGCTTTGAAGTCCTCGTACCCGCCGGCTTCGACTATCGCGCAAGCCGCGGGACATTCCGTCAATGGGCCGAACGAAACTTCAGACGCGCTGATGGCGGCCGATTTCCCGACGACGGCGACGCCATCTTGTTTTTTCCAAGCGGCTCGGCGGGGCCAGCTTTCCTCGTGACGCGCAATTTCATTGTACTCAAGCAATATAATAATTCGGATGCCTATGCCCTTGCTGTGGCGCATCTGTCCGATCGGCTGCGCGGGCTTGGTCCGATTCGAAGCGCCTGGCCGCATCAAGACTTTCAACCGTCACGCGCAGAGCGGATCGCCTTGCAGCGGAAATTGGCTGACCTTGGTTACAAAATTCAAGATTTCGACGGCCATTTTGACTTTGATCTACGCGATGACGTCCGCGAGCTGCAACGCCAATACGGAATGATCCCCGACGGTCAACCGAGCCGGGCCTTCATGAACCGCATCGGAGCGCTGGTGCCGTGAGCGAACGCAAACCCTCACAGTGCCAAACGTGACCTGGAAAATTCCGATCGCTCATTCAGACTTGTCACTCATTCAGACTTAGAGATTTCCTCGGCTTCGAGCCGGGCCATATCAAGAATGTAGCCGAGGGATTCGAGTCCGTTACTTTTCGCGAGTTGAGAAAGTTCACCCGCAATCGTTGAGATGTAGCCGGCCACGGAGGCTGGTGTCACCGCCGAAACAAACTCGGCGTCTTCCGATTCTCGCATGATGCATTCGGGCTCCTGAAACGTCGAAGCCTCCTGTTGGCGAGACCGCCGCAGCGTACCTGCAGTCAGATCGCGTCGCCTGTATCTAATGTATATGTTTTTGATATATATGACAATACTTCTACTTACACGAGTAGTCATCGTTTAACTGTGAAATGCCATCGTCCGATACGCATATGTGACAGCTTCTCTACGCATTTCTGCTTTGCCCACCAGCAAGGCTTCCCGCTAACGATTTGACAGGCGCGGTCGCATTACCCATGTTCCCGGCGGCCAGGAAGCGGCGGGATACGCCGCGGACATATAAAACGGCTGTAAAATCATTGGGTTATCATGGATCTCGTACTCGTAAAATCGCCTGCCAAGGCGAAAACGATCAATAAGTACCTCGGTCGCGGCTACGAAGTGCTGGCCTCTTTCGGCCATGTGCGCGACCTGCCGGCGAAGAGCGGGTCGGTAGACCCCGAGGCGAATTTTCGCATGCTTTGGGAGGTCGATCCCAAGGCCCAGAAGCGGCTCAACGACATCGCCAAGGCGGTCAAAGGGGCCGACAAGCTCATTCTCGCAACCGACCCTGATCGCGAAGGCGAAGCCATCTCCTGGCACGTGCTCGAAATCCTCAAGCAGAAAAAGGCGCTCAGCAAGCAGGCGATCGAGCGCGTGGTGTTCAACGCTATTACCAAGCAGGCCGTGACCGAGGCGATGAAGCACCCGCGTGCCATCGACCAGGCCCTGGTTGATGCCTATCTCGCCCGCCGCGCGCTCGACTATCTGGTCGGCTTCACGCTTTCTCCGGTCCTGTGGCGCAAACTCCCCGGAGCACGCTCGGCCGGACGCGTCCAGTCGGTCGCGCTGCGGCTCGTGTGCGACCGCGAGCTCGAAATCGAAAAATTCATTCGCCGCGAGTACTGGTCGCTCGTTGCGACACTCGCGACGCCGCGCGAGGAGACATTCGAAGCGCGTCTCGTCGGCGCCGACGGCAAGAAACTGCAGCGTCTCGATATCGGCTCAGGCGCCGAGGCCGAAGCATTTAAGCAGGCGCTCGAGACAGCGACATTCTCGGTGGCCTCGGTTGAAGCGAAGCCGGTCAAGCGGCATCCGCAACCGCCCTTCACCACATCGACGCTGCAGCAGGAGGCGAGCCGCAAGCTCGGCTTTGCTCCGGCACACACGATGCGCGTAGCGCAGCGGCTTTACGAAGGCGTCGACATCGGCGGCGAGACGATCGGTCTCATTACTTATATGCGGACCGACGGTGTGCAGATCGCCAGCGAGGCCATCACCGAAGTGCGACGCGTCATCGAGTCGGACTATGGCGCGCGCTATGTTCCGTCCTCGCCACGCCGTTACGAAACCAAGGCCAAAAACGCGCAAGAGGCCCATGAGGCTATCCGGCCGACGGACCTCACGCGCAAGCCGAGCGAAACCAAGCGCTACCTCGATGCCGACCAAGCCAAGCTCTACGAGCTGATCTGGCTGCGGACCGTGGCCAGCCAGATGGAATCGGCCGAACTCGAACGCACGACCGTCGACATTACGGCGAAGGTGGGGAGCCGTATTCTCGAACTCCGTGCGACCGGAACGGTGGTGAAGTTCGATGGTTTCCTGACCCTCTACCAGGAAGGCCAGGACGAAGACCCGGAAGACGAAGAGGCGCGCCGGCTGCCCAACATGAGCGCCGGCGAAAGGCTCGCCAAGCGCGCAATCGCGGCGACGCAGCACTTCACCGAGCCGCCGCCGCGCTATTCCGAAGCCTCGCTGGTCAAGCGCCTGGAGGAGCTCGGCATTGGCCGGCCTTCGACCTACGCTTCCATCCTGCAAGTGCTCAAGGACCGCAAATATGTGCGGCTCGATAAGCGAAGGCTCTACCCCGAGGATCGCGGTCGCATCGTCGTCGCGTTCCTGGAAAGCTTCTTTGCCAAATACGTCGAATACGATTTCACGGCCGGCCTTGAGGAGCAGCTCGACCTCATCTCGAACAGCGAAGTGCCGTGGCGCGACGTGTTGCGTGATTTCTGGCGCGACTTCATCGGCGCCATCGACGACACCAAGGACCTTCGCATTTCCCAGGTGATCGACGCGCTCGACGCACTTCTGGCGCCGCATCTTTTTCCACCGCGGGAAGATGGCAGCGACCCGCATGTCTGTCCGACATGCGGCAATGGCCGGCTTTCGCTCAAGCTCAGCAAATTCGGAGCCTTCATCGGCTGCTCGAACTATCCCGAATGTCGCTATACCCGCGCGCTCTCGGCTTCAGCCGACGGGTCGGGCGAGATCGCCAACAAGAAGCTCGGCGTTGACCCCGCGACCGGATTAGATGTCACCGTGCGCAGCGGCCGCTTTGGTCCTTATGTGCAACTCGGCGAAGGTGCGGACGGCGAAAAGCCGAAACGCGCCGGCCTGCCGAAGGGCACGTCGCCCGACGAAATCGATCTTGATCGCGCGATCGCATTGCTGTCGCTGCCGCGCGAAGTCGGGCGCCATCCTGAGGATGGAGAACCGATCCGCGCCGGCATCGGGCGTTTTGGACCCTACGTGCAGCATGGGAAGACCTACGCCAACCTCGAATCCGGCGACGAGGTGTTCACGATCGGATTGAATCGAGCGGTAACGCTCATCGCAGAAAAACTGGCCAAGGGCCCGCGCGGACGCCGTTTCGGTCCCGATCCTGGCCGCGCTCTCGGCGATCATCCGACCAAGGGCGGACCCATCGTCGTGAAAAATGGCCGCTACGGGCCCTATGTCAACCACGACGGCGTCAACGCCACGCTGCCGAACGACAAGACGCCTGAGACCATCACGCTCGAAGAAGCGGTCGCGCTGCTCGATGCCAGGTCCGAGCGGACTGCGCCCGCCCCCCGTTCGCGGCCACGCAAGGCAGCGCGCACCGCGCCGGCCGCCGCGCGATCAGGGAAGCGGCCAGCCAAGAGTCCCCCTGTGTCCGCTGCGAAACGACCTGCAACACCCAAATCCCCCCGGAAACGCACGCAAGCTGCAGAATAGCCCAACCCCAACGCGGGCCCACTGGCCACGGATATGGCCAGGGAGCGGCCGATGAAACGCACCGGCCTCCCTACCCGGGAGGAACTCCTCGCCTTTATCCGCGAGCGCACCGGAAAGGTGGGCGCACGCGAAATTGCGCGTGCATTCGGCGCGAAGAATGCCGATCGAGCGGCGCTTAATCGCATGCTGCGCGAGCTTGCCGAGGAAGGTCATATCGACCGGCGGCGCAAGCGACTGCATCACGGCGGCACGCTGCCACCGGTGGTACTCGCAGACATCACCGGCCGCGACGCCGACGGCGAACTGCTGGCGCGACCGACCGAATGGGATGAGCAGGCGCACGGTGCGGCGCCGGTAATCCACGTCGAGGTGCCGCGCCGCGCGCGGCCGGGCGAGGTTGCCGGCGTGGGCGACAGGGCGCTGTTACGGGTCGAACACCCCAGCAACGAAGGCGACGAGACAACGGGTCGAGTCATCAAGCTCGTTGACCGCGCCAAGCACCGCATGCTGGGAATCTTTCGCGGACTTCCCGGCGGCGGCGGCCGGCTGGTGCCGGTCGACAAAAAGCAGCTTGGCCGCGAACTCACGATCTCAGCCGATCGTGCCGGCGGCGCGGTCGATGGCGATCTCGTCGCGGTTGAGGTCGCGCGCCATGGCCGGTTCGGCCTGCCCACGGGCTCCGTCGTGGAGCGGCTCGGTTCGATCAAGAGCGAGCGGGCCGTCAGCCTGATCGCCATCCATGCCCACGACATTCCGCACGTGTTTGCGCCGGCCGTACTGGCGCAAGCCGAGGCAGCGCACCCAGCGTCACTCAGCGGTCGGGAGGATTGGCGCGAGGTGCCGTTCGTCACCATCGACCCGCCCGACGCCAAGGATCACGATGACGCCGTTCATGCGGTGCCCGATCCGAGTCATCCGGGCGGCCATATCGTCAGCGTCGCCATCGCAGACGTCGCGCAGTATGTGCGGCCCGGCTCGGCCCTCGATCGCGAGGCGTTGCGGCGCGGCAATTCGGTCTACTTTCCCGATCGCGTCGTTCCGATGCTACCGGAGCGTATTTCAAACGATCTGTGCTCGCTGCGGCCCGGCGAGGATCGGCCCGCGTTGGCGGTGCGTATGGTCATCGGCGCCGACGGGCGCAAGCGCTCGCACACGTTCCACCGCGTCATGATCCGCTCGGCAGCGCGGCTGCACTACGAACAAGCACAGCTCGCGGTCTCGGGCCGGACCGACGAAGTCACCGAGCCGATTGCAGCAAAAATTCTCGATCCGCTTTATGCCGCATATCGGACGGTGCGCCACGCCCGCGATGAACGCGAGCCCCTCGATCTCGATATCCCCGAGCGAAAAATCGTTCTGAAATCCGATGGCACCGTCGATCGCGTCATCGTTCCACAGCGTCTGGAATCGCACCGTCTGATCGAGGAATTCATGATCCTCGCCAACGTCGCGGCCGCCGAGACATGCGAACGAGCGCGCACCCCCCTCATCTACCGCGTACACGACGAGCCGACCCAGGAGAAACTCAATGCGCTCCGCGAATTTCTGGCAACGCTCGACATTTCACTGCCTAAGAGCGGATCGCTGCGGCCGGGCGCTTTCAATAGCATCCTCGCGCAGGTCAAAGGTCGCGATGTCGAGCGGTTGGTCAACGAGGTCGTGTTGCGGTCGCAGGCGCAGGCGGAATATTCGCCCGAGAATTTCGGCCATTTCGGCCTCAATCTGCGCCGCTACGCACACTTTACTTCGCCGATCCGCCGCTATGCCGATCTTATCGTGCACCGCGCGTTGATCCGCGCCCAAAAGCTCGGGCCGGATGGCCTGCCGGATGACGTCGACGTGCGCTCGCTTGCCGAGATCGCCGCCAACATATCGGCGGCGGAACGCCGCGCCATGAAGGCGGAGCGCGAGACCGCAGATCGGCTGATCGCCCATTTCCTGGTCGACCGCGTCGGTGCGACTTTCGATGGGCATATTTCCGGCGTCACGCGTGCCGGCCTGTTCGTCGAACTCGATGAAACCGGTGCCGACGGATTCATTCCAGCGCGTTTCATCGGCGACGAGTATTTTCGCTTTCACGAGGCGAGCCGCGCTTTCGTCGGCAATACTGAAACTTATCGGCTGGGCGACCCCGTGACGGTCGAGCTTGTCGAGGCGGCGCCGGTCGCCGGCGCTCTGCGTTTCAAGCTTGTACGGCATGCTCCGGCCGCCGCGCGGAGGGCTGGACAGCCGCCGGGGCAACGGCGAACATTTGCGCGTCAGGAAAAGCTATCGCGCAAGGACAAGTCGCGGCGAAAGAAGCGCTAACGATCAGGTCTGCAATTCATGAACGACGATATTGGCGACGCAACCGCCGAAGACGTGTTCGACAACCGCGCCAGACGCCTGACACGCACCATTCGCGATCAAAGCTTCCCGAACCTCAAGCCGCGTGACTCCGCGACGCTCATTTTGATCGACCGTACCGAGACCGTGCCCAAGGTGCTGCTTGGCCGCCGCCACGCGCGGCACAAATTCATGCCCGGGAAATTCGTCTTCCCCGGCGGCCGTATCGAACACGTTGACAGGCAGATGCCTACGGCTGCGCCGTTGCATGAGCGCGACGTCACGCGCCTGATGCAAAAGGTGAAGCGGCCAAGTGCCGCCAAGGCAACTGGCTTCGCGCTTGCCGCCATTCGTGAAACCTACGAGGAAACCGGGCTGATGCTCGGAACACCCCGCACCGGCGGCCTCACCACGCCCCCGGGCATGTGGGAGGCCTTCGGCAAAGCGGGTATCCTCCCGGATCTGAGCGTCATCCATTTCATCGCCCGGGCCATCACGCCACCCAGACGCCCACTTCGCTTCGACAGCCGCTTTTTTGCCGCCGACGTCACCGCGATTGCGCGACGCGAGGATGGTTTCGTAGGCCCCGAAGCCGAACTGGTCGAACTTGTCTGGCTGCCGATCACCGAGGCGCGCACTCTCGATATGCCCGGCATTACGGCGGTCGTGCTGGAGGAACTGCAGGACCGCATAGCCACGGGCATGAGCCATGACCACCCGGCGCCGCTTTACCGCATGCTGCACAAACGCTTTCTTCGCGAAATTCTGTAGGCGCCGCCGCGATTTCTTGACTTTCGAAGCCCGCCGACTAGGTTGACGGCCAGCAATCGAGCCGATTTCGAGGTCCCACTATGGCTAAAGCCACCACCATCAAGGTTAAGCTGGTTTCGAGCGCCGACACCGGCTTCTACTACGTCACGCGCAAGAACTCGCGCACCATGACCGACAAACTCACCAAGAAGAAATACGACCCGGTGGCGAAGAAGCACGTCGAGTTTCGTGAATCCAAGATCAAGTAAGCGGATTAGGAACCGATCGCGGCTTCGTTGAGCGCGGCTTGCCGGTCAACCGGCGCCAATCCCACCCTGGCTTTAATGTGCTCCGCGAGATATTCCGCATCTCGCGCGACACCTGAAAAACGTCCAGAGCCCCAGGTGTAGAGCCAAGGCAGGCCGAGAAAATATACCCCAGGCACGGGCGATACGCCGCGCACGTGGCTAGGGTGGCCCCGCCCATTGAATACCGGAAGATCGATCCAAGAGTAATCGGTGCGAAAGCCGATGCACCACACAATCGACGTGATACCGGCGGCGCGGTAATCGAATTCCGGCCGCTCCATTGGCGGAGCCCAAACCGGGCGATACCGAGCTTCTTCCGGCGCCGCGATTGCTTTTTTGGCGATGAAGCCGTCGATGCTGGTCTTGATGCTTTCAGAAACCTGATCGGCCTGGTCGAGGCAGATCGCCAGATCGTCGTCGCAGACGAGACGATCGCCTTTCACGTCGATCAGCCGACCGTACAGTTCCATGCCCTCGCAGTGCGCGCTGGCGCAGATCGATATCGCGGCCGCCGTCGCGACCGGTCACATAATGGTTTGTCTTGTCGCGGACACCTTCGCGCAGCGGATGCTCGTGCACCGGCAGGTCGTAGTAGCCCATCAGATGCAGCCACTCGACCACGTCCTTGCCGCGATAGCGACGGGAAACCCGCGGCGCGTCGCCGACGCACAGGTGAACCTTGCGGCCGGCAAGATGCAAATCCTCGGCGATCTGGCAGCCGGATTGACCGCTGCCGACGACCAGCACGGCCCCTTCGGGCAGCGAATGAGGATTGCGATAAATCGACGAATGAATTTGCAGAATGTCTTCCGGAAGCTTTTCGGCGCTGCGCGGGATAATCGGTATTTGATAGCCGCCGGCCGCAATCACGACCTGGTCGGCGAAATGTATTCCATCCGTTGCCTCGATCATGAAGCCGCGCTGGGCGTCGCCACGCAGTTGTCGCACCGTCACGCCTTCCAACAGCGGCGGATCGAACGAGGCAATGAAGGCGTCCAGATAGGCGACGATCTCATCGCGCAGCATGAAACCGTGCGGGTCCGGACCCTGATAAGGAAAGCCTGGAAGCTGGCACTGCCAGTTCGGCGTGACGAGGCAGAAGGTGTCCCAGCGCTCGGCGCGCCACGCGTGTCCGGCGCGCTCCTTTTCGAACACAACGTGATCGATGCCGCTTTGGGCCAAATACCAGCTGATCGAGAGGCCGGCCTGGCCGCCGCCGATGACCGCGACGGTATGATGCGCGACCGGAGTGGTCTCGTTCATGACCTAGGGTTCCTTCATTCCTCGAAAGCGTCGATGGTGACGCGCGCGCCGGGACAATGCGCGAAAGCAGCAGCGCCGGATTCGATCCGCGCCAGCTGCGCCATCGCCCGCGAACAGTGAAACCCAAATTTTTCTTTGACCCGCTCGCTGGCGATGTCGAGCGCGGTGCGGCTGCGGCCGACAAACTCGGCAAGCGGGTAGCTTTCACCGGGCGAGAAGAAATCCTTCACCACGAGAGACGGCGAATAGCAGCTCTCGGCGGTGCCATCAGGCCAACGAATGAGAAAGCGCATCTCAGGCATGCAATGGCTCCCGGAGCGTCTCATAAGTCGCAAGATGCGATCGCGCGGCGCTGGCCCAGTCGTGCCGCGCCGCAATCTTTAGACCGCCTGATTTCAGTTGCTCCCGCCGCGAAGTATCCACCGACTGCGCCATGGCTGCTGCGATCGATGACGTATCGAGCGGATCACACCAAAGCACGTCGTCATCATCCAGGTATTCGGTGAACGGTGCGATCCGTGACGTCACGACGGGCACGCCGCTTGCCATGGCCTCCAGAACGACGAGCCCGAAGCCTTCTCTGATCGACGGAAAGATGAATGAAGTGGCGGCGCGATAGAGCGCCGGCATCAATTTATGCCGCAACGGTCCGGTGCGAATGACGGCGCCGGCCGAGGCACCGCCGTGCCGAAGGACTCCGGCAAAACGAGCCTGATAGGCATCGTGATCGAGGATCGATGCGCCGCCTGCGATCACCAGCCGAGACGAGGGATATTGCAAGCGAAGAGTCTGGAAGGCTTGCAAAAGGCGAATTGTGTTCTTGCGTTCCTCGACACCGCCCACAGCGAGAAATACCGGTGCTGCATTCGATAAATTCAGGCGCGCGCGCAACTCGTCGTCAGTTTCATCGGGTGTCGGCGAGAAGCGTTTCGTGTCGACGCCGCTCCCGACCAGTAGAGCATCGCGCCCAAGCTCGTGTTTGAGCCAATCCTGCCACAGGCGGCTGACGACGAATAAACGATCGGCGGACGCGATGCCGCGCAATTGCAAGGCGTTCAGCCCCGCATCGTCGAACGTATCGACGTGGTGCACGGTGCGCGCAAACCCGCGAATAAGTCCGCGCTCTTTCAAAGTCGCGAGCGCGTTGGCCGAAATGCCGTCCTGCGCGTGCCAGACGTCGAAGTTCCGATTTTCCGCTCGTTCGAAGTGCGTGACGTAATCGGTCATGCGCGTTTCGACCATCGCCCGCACATTGCGTCCCGCCGAAGACGCGGCGACGGTCGATGTCGCGCACACCGTGCTACGAAAGAAGCCCACACCGCTTACGTCCGGCGCGAAGACGGTCGGTTCATGCCCGAGGCGGTTGAGCGCATCGCCAAGTTCCAGCGCATGAACGACCCCGCCGCGCGGATTGGTCGAGTGGGTGAGAATGGCGATGCGCAAGGCTCGGCTCATGCGAAGACCTCGACCTTGGCGTAGCCGATCAGCGGTTCACGCGCGAAATCCCAGATTGTTTCGACGGCCGCGCCGTCAACGATGTTGACGCAGTGATCGGCGGTGAATGTCCCGATCTCAGCCGCCGCGAGACCGCGGTCATTAAAGCGTGCAAGCACCGCTGCCACGTTTGTCGGCCGAACCGCCAGGAGATAGCCGTAGCTCGGGAACGTCAGGAGCCATCGGTCGAGCGCAACACCGCTCGGTTTGGGAACACGCGTCACCTCGATCGCCGCGCCAACGCGCGAGCACTCGGCCAACATCATCGCCGTGCCGACCAGTCCGCCTTGCGAAATATCCTTGGCCGCGTGAGCAAGACCGGCCTCGGCCAGCGCCGGCAAAACTTCGAGATCGCCCCTCAGTCGCGCCGCCGGCGCGTCCGTCGCAGCTTCCCAATTGGAAAACGGCTCGCGGTAGCGACCACGCAGATCGATGGCCGCGATCAGGCGATCGTCAGGCCGGGCGTCAAATGACGTCAGGAGCCGTTTTGCGCGGCCGAGAATCGCGACCGCAAGCTGGCCGCGATCGTTGCGGACGTTGGTGTGGCCGCCGACGATGGGAACGCCGTAGGTGTCCGAAGCGGCGCGCAAGCCGTTCAGGACGGGCGCCGCTTCGCCATCGCCGTCCGCCCATACCGCATCGACAACGGCGAGCGGCCGCCCGCCCATGGCGGCGATATCAGATACGTTCACCATCACCCCGCACCAGCCGGCAAACCATGGATCGCCCGCGACGAACTCGTTCATTAATCCCTCGATGGCGAACAGCAGGAAGCCGTCACCGTCGGGGATTGCCGCACAATCATCGCCGACCGCGATATCGGAAGTGCTCGCAAGCGACAGCCGCGCAGCAACGGCCGCGATATCATGCTTGGCCGCGACACCGCGGCTTGACCGCAATCCCGCCGCAAGCTCTCGGAGTGCTGCGGCGCCGAGCATCACGCGGCCTTTTTCGGCAAAGCGAGAAAGCCGATTTCCGCATCAGCAAACGGCGGATAGTGGCTGAGATCGGCCTCCATGAAGTGATGAGGACGACCATGCAGCTCAGTCTCTTCGATCGTCACCCAGTTCAATCGATGAAACAACGGCGCGTTCTGCGATTGCACGTGGGCGTAAAAGCTCTTGCATCCGCGCGCATGCGCCGAGCAGACAGCCAGCCGGATCAGCGACGTACCGAGCGCGCTGATCCTGCGATAGTCGGCAGCGACCGCAAGGCGCGAGCCCCACCAAACGCCTCGCTCGGCCTCGTGAATGCGGACCGTGCCTACGACTTCCTGAGTCACGACGCAGAATGACGAAATGGCAACGATCGGAATCGCGACATCGTCGATGGCGTCGCGGTCGTCGCCGGGGAAGATCCTCTGCTCGTCGCAAAACACCCGTCGACGCAACGCGGCAGCTTCGCGGCGTTCCCAGGCCTCGGTCGCGAATTTGACGCGATATTCCGATGGCAGAAAGTCGGGAAACGGCTCGAAGATCATGTGACGGCCTCGCGCTCATAAGTCGACAGCGCCGAACATGCGCCGCACCGGCCGCAGCCGGCTTTGATATCAGTTGCTCTCAATCCACCGCTCCGCAGCATCAGCGCCAACGGCTCCCAGTGTCTCGTGCATGAACGCGGGCGATGGCGACGGATGACTTTCCATCGGCGTGCCTGAAATCGGCACGAACGGCACGACGAACGGGTACACGCCGAGCGCGATCAACTTTTCGCAGGTCGCAAGGATCGCCTCTTTGGGATCGCCGAGGCCGGCCAGGATGTAGGTCGATACTTGGCCCCTGCCAAACACCGGAACCGCGGCGGCGAAGGCATCAAAATAACGATCGAGCGAAACCTGCGCCTTGCCGGGCATAATTCGCGTTCGCACCTCTTGCGTCACGGCCTCAAGGTGCATTCCAAGCGAATCGATGCCGTCCGATTGTCATGCGTGCGAACCAGGCATCGTCATCGGGCGGCTCGCATTGCCCCTGGATCGGCAAATCGACGGCTTCCTTCATCGCGCGCGCGCTCTCGGCAAGGATCGCGGCGCCGCGGTCGCGTCCCGGCGGGGTGCCGGTGGTCATGACCATGTGTGTGACGCCGTCGAGCTCGACGGCGGCCTTGGCGACCTCCGCGAGTTGAGCCGGCGTCTTGCGCTCTGATCGTGCGGCCCGCAGCAAGCGACTGGCCGATGGCGCAAAACTGGCACGTTTTGGTCCGGCTTTGATAACGAATGCAGCTTTGCAGCACCGTGGTCGCGAGAACGTCGCGGCTGTGCAAGACCGCGATCTTCCAATAAGGAATGCCGTCCGCGGTCGTCCGGTCGTAAAAGCGCGGCCGCGTCGGAAAGCTGACGCTGCCAAGCGTTACGCCGTCCCGGCTGATATGGCTTCTGCCAAGTGCGTCGGGCTTTTCGACGACATAGGGGCTCTCGAAAGCCGGCGCGGTGTGCACCGGCACCATGACGGTCATACCGTCGATCGTCATCGCCTTATGGTCCGAAGGACCGGCGCCGCCGCGGCGGCTTTCGTGCCCGGCGCTCGGATCAACGAGCCGAACCCCGGAGGACTGCAACTCGTTGATCAGTTGCGCGGTCGGCATGGCCTTGGGTGTCGTCGGCTTCATCGGACGCACTCCCATTCGATTGGTCGTGGAGCTGAACTCGGCAACGTCTCGGTTTGCATGGGCCGTGCCGGACGGTTGTCGAGGACAAGTTTGAGAAGCTCAGGGCGGGCGTAGTGGCCGACCGAGTCCATCATCCGCTTGCGCTTGATGATGAGGCTCATGTCGAGATCGGCGACGAGCATGCCCTCGCCTTGCGTGAGCGGCGGCACAACATGCGAGCCCTCAGGCGAGACGATCGCCGTCATGCAGCCGCCGCGCAGGGCCTTGCGCATCTTTTCGTCCGGCGAAATTTTTGCGATTTGCTCTTCGGTGAGCCATCCGGTCGAGTTCACCACGAAGCAGCCGCTTTCCAGCGCGTGGTGACGGATCGTCACCTCGATCTGGTCGGCGAAAATCGGTCCGACCATCGAACCGGGAAATTGCGCGACGTGAATTTCCTCGTGCTGCGCCATCAGCGCGTAGCGGGCGAGCGGATTGTAGTGCTCCCAGCAGGCAAGCGCGCCGACGCGTCCGACCGCCGTTTCGACGACCGTCAGTCCGGAGCCGTCGCCCTGCCCCCAGATCATTCGTTCGTGAAACGTCGGCGTGATCTTGCGGCGCTTGAGAGCAAGGCGCCCGTCGGCGTCGAACACGAGTTGCGCATTGTAGAGCGAGCCGTGGTCGCGCTCGTTGACACCGAGCACGACCACGATGCCGTGGCGCTTGGCCATTCGCCGCGACCGCCTCAGTGACCGGCCCGGAACGACGACCGCATTCTCGTAGAGGCGGATATGCTCCGCTCCGGTCGCGACCGGCGGATGGACGAAGGAAAAATACGGGTACCACGGCACAAAGGTCTCGGGAAAAACCACGAGCCGCGCTCCCTTTCCGGCCGCTTCGCCGATCGCGGCAAGGACCTTGTTGACCGTTCCTCCTGATGTTTCGAGATCCGGCGCGATCTGCACCGCAGCGACCCGAACCGTTCTCTTCTCCACCATACCGTTGTTCTCCCGCTCCGCGGGCGCGCCTATCCGCTCAGAGTGTCCAGGTGTTCAGGATGAACGCGCTGTCGCGCCGATGCAGGAGAATAAGGTCCAGCACGTCGAGCGGACTGATCGGCCGGATGCCCGGGAGTAGCGACGGCTCGCCATGACCGTAGAGCATCTGCAGCGCGAAACGGCAGCAATAAATCTCGCCACCTTCGCTCATGAACTTGGTCAACTGGTTGGCGAAATTCTGCGCACCCGGAAACGGCTCGTCGCCAAGCTTCGGAAATCCGCGCTGAACGCCGAGCGTGACGCCCGGCCCATAAAGCAGCACCGTCGTCTTGAAACCTTTGCGCTGCAGACGCAGCGCCTGAAGGATATTCACCAAGCCGATGGAGCCTTCGAAGGCGACCGTGTGGAACGTGATCAGCGCTTTCTCACCCGGCTTAGCCTTGACGTCCTCGAAAACCTTTTCCTCGTAATCGACGAGATAGTCGCCCTTCTTGTGAGCAGGCATGGTGACGGCAGGCATGGTCCACTCCTTGCTAGCGTTGATCGGCGCCCGTGCGGGTCATCCGATCCAAGGAATTGCAAGGCGTGTGCCAATGGCGGGATGCATTTCCATTCATCAAATCCAGTCAATCGCGCACACTTTTACGATCAATTTCTGCCTGACATTTTGGCGGCCGCTCGTTCCATTTGACTGTGCGCAGTCGAAATGAGCAGGCTTGTGCTGAAGAATCGCGCAATTCCGCGGGACATTTTTAGTTCCTGAAAAATGGCGACCACCTGAAAATTTGGTCACAACAAATTCTCACTGGCGATGCGTCTTGCAACAATATACAGTCAATTTTTGTTCGCTGACCGATCGGCATCCGCACCAGTAAAGAATGAAAATGGGTGATTGGATTCCGCAACTCTCCAAATTGGGTAAGCCACGCTATCTCGCGATCGCCGATGCCATCGCTGAGGACATCAGCAACGGTACTCTGTCGCCATCCGATCGGCTGCCGCCGCAGCGCACGCTTGCTCGCCGTCTCCATGTCGACTTCACCACTGTCGCGCGCGGCTACGTCGAGGCGCAGAAGCGCGGCCTGATCGAATCCAGGGTCGGTCAAGGAACCTTCGTCCGCTCCTCAGCCAAACGGCGACACGGTCCGATCGCGCGCCATCCGGAAATCGTCGATCTATCGATGAACCTTCCGCCCGAACCCGATGATCCGGAATTGCTCGACCGCATGCAGGATGGTTTGGAGGCCCTCGGGCGCGACCTCGTCTATTTGATGCGCTATCAGGGCTTCGGCGGCGTTCAAGCCGACAAGGATGCGGCATCAAAATGGCTGCGAGCGCCGCGACCTGGCGCCGCCGCAGGATCGCCTTTTCATTGCACCGGGCGCTCACGCCGCGCTTGCTCGGTATTTTCGGGATCGTCGCAAAGGCCGGTGACGTGGTGCTCTCAGAAGTCGCTCACCTATCCGGGCGTGCGCTCGATCGCGGCTCAACTTGGTTTGAAACTCTGTCGGTCTGACCATGGACGACGAGGGCGTCGAGCCCGCAGCCTTTGTCGATGCCTGCAAGCGGTTCAGCCCCAAGGCACTTTATCTCAATCCGACGCTCCTTAACCCGACGACACACACGGTTTCAGCCTCGCGCCGGATTGAAATCGCCAAAATTGCGCGCCGCTTCAATGTACACGATCGTCGAAGACGATCCTTACGGCTTCTTGCCCGTCGACGGGCCTGCCGCTTTTGCGGCGCTTGCGCCCGATCTGACCTGGCATGTCGCGGGGCTCGCCAAGTGCCTCGGCGCCGGCTTGCGCATTGCGTATGTCGATCGTGCCCGACGTCCGCTCCGGCTGGCTGTTTGCATCGTCGGTGCGCACCGCGACCGTGATGGCTTCGCCGGTCACGATTGCGCTGGCAACCCGCTGGATCAACGACGGCACCGCCGACGCGCTACTTGCTGCGGTTCGTCGGGAATCGACCGAGCGGCAGCATTTGGTCACCGCGATCATGAAGCGGGCGACCTACCGCTCCGATCCGGTAGGCTTTCACTTCTGGCTTTCATTGCCCGAATCCTGGACCCGCTCTGCCTTCGTCGGTCACACCCGATCGACAGGGATCGGCGTGGTAGCAAGCGATGCATTCGCGACCGACGGAACGCCGCCCGAGGCGGTCCGTGTCTGTCTCGGCGGCCCGGCTGATCGAGCCTCCGTGCGCGGCGCACTGGAATTCATGGCACACGCGCTGACCGCGTCGCCAACGCTCGCGTCGACTTTCTTGTAAAACACCGATAAGTAGCGAACGCGACAGACAAACAAAAAATCGGTGGCCGGCCGGGAACGGTGTTATGAGGAGGCCACTCGCACCGCTCCCGCGCCGGCCGAACCCCACGGACCCAGGAGATGCGGCGGACCTGAGCATTCCGCAGGGTTATCAAAGAAACTTGTTCGACTTCCGGCCGTCGCCTGGCTCGCGGAAAGTCGTTTTGCCAATCGGGCAAAGTCCGTCTTTGTTGAAGCTATCCCAACCAATTAGGAAATCAACGGCCAAAATTTCGCCTTAATGGCGCAAGTGCCGTCAACCACAAGAATTGACCTTACCGGGCGACGGCATTTGAGCCGGACAGAATTTCACGGGCAACATCCGGTATTATTTTTTCGGCGACGGGTCATCAGATGCCCGCTTTATGCGGCGTCCGGCACGACGCGGTTGCGGCCGTCACGCTTGGCGCGATAAAGCGCCTGGTCGGCCCGCTTAAGGACAGCAGCGGCGTTTTCGTTCTTGCCGCGCAGCGCCGCAAGGCCGATCGAGATCGTCACCGGAATGCTCCGCGCGCCCTGCTGGATCGCAAACGGCTCGGCGGCGATGCGCCGGCGCAACCGCTCGGCGACCATCGCGGCCACCGCCATATCGGTTTCGGGCATGACGATGACGAATTCTTCGCCGCCGTAGCGGCACGCCAGATCGATGCCGCGGATGGAGCGTTTGATGCGGAGGGCGAACTCGCGCAGCACGTCGTCTCCGGCATCGTGACCGTGGCTGTCGTTGATCGATTTGAAATAGTCGATGTCGAGCACCAGCACGGCCAGCGGCTTGTTGCGCGCACTCGCCTGTTCGACCAGTGTACCGAGATGGCTTTCCATGTAGCGGCGATTGAACAGGCTCGTCAGCGCATCGGTGATGGCCATCTCAATCGACATCTGAACATTGTCGCGCAGCCGCTCGGTGTAACGGCGCTTGCGAACCTGAGTTCGCGCGCGTGCCAAGAGCTCGTTCTTGTCGATCGGCCGCATCAAATAGTCGTTCACGCCGATCTCGAGGCCGCGCAACATCCGGGCGCTGTTATCGGGTTCAGTGATCGCCAGAATCGGAACGTTGCGGGTACGATCGAGGGAGCGGATCTGACTGCACAGTCGGAGCGCGTCGAAATTCTCGAGCTCAAGCGAGATGATGATCAGGTCGTAGTTGCCTTCGGCAGCGCGAAATAGCGCTTCGCTCGGATTCGGCTCGACCTCGGTGGCTTGCTCCTCGGCAAGCATCGCCGCAACGCGCTCGTACGACGCCGGACGATCATCAACAATCAGCACGCGACCGCCGCGCCCGGTATCCGCAACTGCCTCGCGTTCCGGGGACTCGATGCCGATTTCGCGCGAGGTCAGGGCACGCATGCGCAGTTCATCCGTGACCATCTTGAGCCGCGTCAACGAGCGCACGCGTGCAATCAATACGAGGTCGGGGATCGGCTTGGTCAGGAAATCGTCGGCGCCGGCTTCAAGCCCGCGCACCCGGTCGGACGGCTGATCGAGCGCCGTCACCATCACGACTGGGATGTGGTGGGTCACCGGATTCGTCTTGAGCCGTCGGCATACTTCGAACCCGTCCATGTCGGGCATCATGACATCGAGCAATACGAGATCGCATTCGGCACGTTCGCAGAGCGCCAGAGCCTCCTTGCCGCTCATGGCGGTGATCACGTCGAAATACTCGGCCGACAGTCTCGCCTCGAGCAGCCTGACGTTTGCTGGCACATCGTCGACGACGAGAATGCGGGCTGTCATTGCTGACCTACGGATTTCCTAGAAAATGCCGGATCGTTTCGATGAACTTTCCGACCGAAATGGGCTTTGACAGATACGCCTCGCAGCCACCCTCCCGGATGCGTTCCTCATCGCCTTTCATGGCGAAAGCAGTGACGGCGACGACCGGGATGCTCCGCAACTCCTGATCATCTTTCAGCCACTTGGTGACTTCGAGGCCGGAAACCTCCGGAAGCTGAATGTCCATCAGGATCAAGTCGGGCTGATGCTTGCGCGCGAGATCGAGAGCTTCGATGCCGTTGCGTGTGCCGACCGTGTTATAGCCATGGGCTTCCAACAAATCGTGGAAGAGCTTCATATTGAGCTCGTTGTCCTCCACAATCAGGACAGTTTTGGCCATTCCCACAACCCTTACCGTCCCCAGTCCGATACCATTGGCGGTAGCGCGCCGATACCGGGTCAAGCGCCACCGCCAGAATCCACAGGTTAGTCCCGATATATTACGGAAAGGCAAATAGATGGGGATGAAGGCGCGTTCGCGACCAACCCGAGAGGCGGCAGAAACCCTGGCTGTTCAAGCGCTTGTGTTCATCGCCGAACAGCCGGAACAGCTATCGCGTTTCCTCGCGGTCACCGGCATCGCGCCCGATCAAATCCGCGACGCCGCGCGAGAGCCGGACTTTCTCGCCGGCGTACTTGATCATATGCTGGGCGACGAAGCCCTGTTGATCGCGTTTGCCGAAAGCGCTGGGATCGATCCCGCCGCGGTCGCTCGGCTGCGTAGCGCGCTGGGCAAACGATGGGAACGCGACGTGCCGTGAGCTCAAGCTTCTGCCGCGATTGTCTCGCCGAGGCTGCACCGCAATCAGCGCGCTGCCCGGCGTGCGGCTCGCCGCGATTGCTCCGCCACGAACAACTCGCCACTCTGAGCATTGCGCACGTCGATTGCGACGCCTTCTACGCTACGATCGAGAAGCGCGATGACCCGTCACTCGCCGCAGAGCCGGTCATCGTCGGCGGCGGACGGCGCGGTGTCGTTGCCGCAGCATGCTACGTCGCCCGCACGTTCGGAGTGAAATCGGCGATGCCGATGTTCGAGGCTCTGAAACTGTGCCCACAGGCCAAGGTCATTCGCCCCAATATGGAAAAATACTCCGAAGTCGGTCGCGAGGTGCGCCAAATGATGCTGGCGCTTGACGCCGCTCGTCGAACCATTGTCGATCGACGAAGCCTTTCTCGACCTCTCCGGCACCGCGCGCCTGCACGGCATGTGGCCCGCCAAAGCGCTCGCACGTTTCGCCGCCGACGTCGAGAAAACGCTTCGGATTACCGTTTCGATCGGGCTCTCCTGCAACAAATTTCTCGCCAAGGTGGCCTCCGATCTCGACAAGCCGAGGGGATTTGCGGTGCTGAGCGCGAGCGAAGCGCAGAATTTTCTGGCGCCGAAGCCGGTGAGCTTCATCTTCGGCGTCGGCAAAGCCAGCGCAGCGCGACTCGCTCGCGACGGCTTTCACCGCATTGCCGACCTGCAGAAGACGAGCGAGACCGAGCTGATGCGGCGCTATGGCGAAGAAGGCCGGCGACTGGCTCGGCTCGCGCGCGGCATCGACGCGCGCAGCGTCAGCGCGGATCGAGAGACAAAAAGCGTATCCTCCGAGACGACATTCGAGCACGACATTTCAGAGTTCCGCGCGCTCGAACGCATTCTGTGGGGCTTGTCGGAAGACGTCTCGGCGCGTCTGAAGTCCAAGAACTCTTGCCGGGTCAACCATCACCTTGAAGCTGAAGACGTCCGATTTCAAAATCCGCACTCGTGCGCGTTCACTGGAATCGCCGACGCAGCTCGCAAGACGAATCTTCGCTGCGGCACGGGGCCTGCTCGAACGCGAAGCCGACGGCACGCGATTTCGGCTGCTCGGTGTAGGCCTGAGTGCGCTTGCAGACGCCGATCAAGCCGATCCCGCCGACCTCGTCGACGGCCGTGCGGCGCAAGCCGAGCACGCCGTCGACAGCGTGCGTGCCCGCTTCGGCGACGATGCCGTCATCAGAGGGCTTGCGTTCGAGCGGCGGGAAGATTGCTAAAGCAGCGGGGCATGACGTTGTCGGAAAGCCGGTTTTCACCTTTTCCGAATCACGCTTTGAAGCGGCGCAAGATCGGTTGATGTCACTGACACGGCTTCGGCTCTTTGATTTCGAGCGAGCTGAGCTTTCCGGTCACCACGAAGTCGTTGTAATCAAGCGACAACGCGCGCGAGATGCCGTTCGCATAAAGCTCGAAGCCGATGGCGTAAGCCGGAGTTCTGGTCGGTGTTTTGCTTCGATTTGTCCTTCTCGAAATAGCTGATCGTGACCGGCCATCGAGGGACAGAGGCAAGTTTCGGCTCGTCAGCAGCGGCATCATCGTGCTTGTGCTCGCCGGGAGCGATTTCTTTGCCAATGACGGTGAGTGTGTCGAAAACCTTTTCACCCGTTTCCGACCCGTCATAAACCGGAAAGCTCAAAATGCTCTGCCCGGCGCGTGCCGCCGTAATAACCCGCATCATATGTTCGGTCGGGAAGACGACCTTGGCGTCGAGGTCGAGGTTTTTGTGCTCCGGCTTGCTCAGGTCGACGGCCGTCGCGGTCGGGCCATGCTCGGCATGGCCGTCGACGGAATTGACCAAGTTTTGATTCACAAAATTCTGGGAGGTGAACTTGTAGCTTTTGGCGTCGGCGCCTTCCCACGTCGTCGAACGCAAGTCGCTTGTCGACACTTTGCCTTCGCCGGTGTCGAGTTCGGACACCTGACGGAATTCCAGCGAATAACCTTCGCAGGCATTGCCGTCGAAATCATAGAGTATGCGTCCGCGCACCCCTATGATCTGCGAATTGCCTCGGGTCTCACCGAGGGTGAGATCGTAGATTGCACGGTGGGGAACGAGTGCGATGGGCGCATCTTGCGCGGCGACCTGAGGCCCTGGCGCGAAGACTATCAATGTTAGGGCAAGGGCCACGCCCCGCGACGCAAACGCGTGATTTACAGCCAAGAACCTTTCTCGCTCTGCTCGCTAGCGGAATTCACCCGCCCCCCGGCCATCCCCCTCAAATCGTTAGGATACCTTCGTCACCCCGATTGCGGCGAAGATAGGGTTCTTACCTCATGGCCGCAACTGCGTTCCACGGCAACCGCTTGCGCGGGGCAATCCGATCGGCGAAAAAAGGGCGGTTTCGCTTGCTGACAGATTAACGGACGCTTGGACGAATTTTCTTTGGAGGATGCGATGGCCGGAAACGTCGAGAAGAAACTGCAGGAGCTCGGCATCGCGATCAAGCAACCGGCTGCTCCGGTCGCCAATTACGTGCCCTTCGTTCGGACCGGCAACCTGCTCATGGTATCGGGACAGCTTTGCTTCGACGGTGACGGCAAGCTTGTCGCCAAAGGACGCCTTGGTGACGGCGTCTCAATCGAGGATGGACAGAAGGCCGCGCGCGCCTGCGCGATCAACCTCCTTGCGCAGGTGAAATCGGCGATCGGCGATCTCGATAAGGTCACGCGCGTTGTCCGGCTTGGCGGCTTCGTCAATTCAGCGCCGGGTTTTGTTGACGGGCCAAAGGTCCTGAACGGGGCTTCGGATGTGATGGTCGCGGTCTTCGGAGACAAGGGAAGACATGCGCGCTCGACGGTCGGCGTCGCCGCGCTTACCGGCCGATGCGGCGGTCGAGGTCGAAGGCCTGTTCGAAGTGTCGTGAACGGTGCCGGAAACGCTGGATTGGCTGACCGCACGACCCATCGCGCATCGCGGGCTGCATGACGCCGCTTGTGGCATCATCGAGAACACGGCCGGCGCCGTACGCGCGGCGATCGAAAGTAACTATGGAATTGAGGTCGATCTGCAGATCAGCGCCGACGGCGAAGCCATGGTGCATCACGACGATGTGCTCGGACGCCTCACCGAGGGCGAAGGCCGGCTCGATCGCTTCAGCGCGGCCGAACTCAAGCGTGTTCCCTTCCGTGGCAGCGATGAACGCATGATGACACTGGGTGAGCTCTGCGACATCGTCGGCGGCCGCGTCACCCTGCTCATCGAGCTCAAGAGCCGCTTTGACGGCGATCGGCGTCTTCCGGCTCGCGTTGCTGCCGTTCTCGCCGGCTATGGCGGCCCCATAGCGCCGATGTCCTTCGATCCGAGGCAGATCGCGCAATTAAGGCATGAGGCCCCAAGCCTCGTCCGCGGGCTTGTTGCGGCGAAATACCGGCCGCACCCATATTGGGACTTGATGCCCGCATGGATGAGACACGGCATGGGGTACCTGGTGACGGCAATTACAGCGCGACCGCAATTCATAGCCTATGCGGTAGCCGATCTGCCGGCCGTCGCCCCTCTGTTCGCGCGGCACGTTTTGTGCCTGCCGCTACTCACCTGGGCGGTGCGGACGCCAATCGAGCGGCAACGCGCAGCGCGTTGGGCCGACCAGATTATTTTTGAGGGCTTTCGGCCATGAGCAACCTGCGCAACGGCCCCGCCTCGGTTCGGGAGCAAGGACGAGGAGGAGCCGAATTGCGCGTGCGCACGGCCAACGCCATTAGCGAGGTAAGCGCCGCCGAGTGGGATGCCTGCGCAAATCCACGGCCGGAATCTTCCCAGTGTCATCAGCCGTTCGGGACGCAGCATAAGGCTGCGGATAGAGCAAGGCGAACCAGAGTTGCCGGTTGCTCAAATCTCAAATGAAGAATCCGTCTATAATCCTTTCATATCGCATGATTTTCTGTCCGCGCTCGAGGACTCCAAATCGGTCGGCGGGCGCTCTGGCTGGCACGTTCAACATGTGCTCGCGCACAGCGCAGACGGCACACTGCTTGCCGCCGCGCCTTGCTATCTCAAGAGCCATTCGCGCGGCGAATACGTATTCGACCGCGGCTGGGCCGAGGCCTACGAACGCGCCGGCGGCAGCTATTACCCCAAAATGCAGGTCGCCGTACCGTTCACGCCGGCAACCGGACGCCGGCTTCTGGTGCGGCCTGGAGCGCAGGCGGAAGCGATCCGCCAGGCGCTCGCCGGAGGTTTGGTGGAGCTTTGCCGGCTTAATGGCGCATCAGGCGTCCACGTCACCTTTGCGACCGAACCGGAATACCACCTTCTCGGCGAACTCGGATTTCTGCAGCGAACGGATCAACAATTTCACTGGGAAAACTCCGGTTACGGCACTTTCGACGATTTTCTTGCGGCGCTGACGTCGCGCAAACGCAAAACCATTCGCCGCGAGAGGCAAGACGCTTTGGCGAATGGCATCAGCGTGCACTGGCTCACCGGCAGCGATTTGACCGAAGAGGTATGGGACGCGTTTTTCGAGTTCTATATGGAAACCGGCTCGCGCAAATGGGGTCGTCCTTATCTGACCCGGACGTTCTATTCGCTCGCCAGCGAAAGAATGCGCGACCGGATCTTGCTGGTCATGGCCAAACGCTCCGGCCGGTGGATCGCCGGCGCCATCAACTTCATCGGCTCACATACGCTGTTCGGCCGGCACTGGGGCGCCATCGAGCACCATCCGTTTCTGCACTTCGAACTGTGTTACTACCAGGCCATCGATTATGCGATTGCGCATAAGCTGCCTTATGTGGAGGCCGGCGCCCAAGGCGAGCACAAGATCGCCCGCGGCTACATGCCCAAGACGACACACTCCGCGCACTACATCGCGGACCCAGGCTTGCGCCGAGCCATTGCCGACTACCTGGTGCGGGAGCGAGCTTATGTCGAAGAGGTCGGCGCCGACCTTGCCGCCACGGCGCCATACCGCAAGGATTTAACTCTCGATCCGCAATGATGCGGAAAAGGGAACAATTACGTTCGGCAGAGATCGCGCCCGGTCAAAAGGCTCTGACAGCAATTCCATCGAAGACGATTGCGCTTTATTATCATCGTGCAAAAATGCGGAGCGCGCGATGCCGAGCTACGATCCAAATAACGTATTTGCCAAAATCCTGCGCGGCGAACTGCCCGCGCATAAGGTCTACGAGGATGATCGGAGCTTCGCCTTTCTCGATATCATGCCGCGCGCTCCCGGTCACACGCTGGTGATACCGAAGGCCCCTGCCCGCACGATCCTCGATATCGCCGCGGACGATCTTGCGCACCTCATCAAAACGACCCAGACGATTGCCCGGGCTGCGATGACAGTGTTCAACGCCGACGGTCTCACGATCCAGCAATTCAACGAGCCCGCCGGCGGACAGGTGGTGTTTCACCTGCACGTCCACGTTATTCCACGCAAGGTGGGTGAAGCGCTGAAGCCTCCGGCGAGCGTCAAGGAAGAGCCGGCGATCTTATCAGACCAAGCGCTACGGCTCGCCGCCGCGCTGAAAAACTAGATCCTGCGGCCGACGATTCTTTCAACGAGAGTGCGCCGGCGCGCCGTTCCAAATTCGCGGGCGCAAATTGCCGTCCCTCGTCTAGTTCATTCGCCCGCGCGAGACGCGCTCGATCTCGGCGCGGACAAGGCGCTCGACCAGGCCGGGCAGATTGTCGTCGAGCCAAGATTTCAACATCGGCCGCAACATCTCACGCACCAGATCTTCAAGCGTACGGGCGTTCTGCACCAGCACGGTTTGCGCCAACGTATTGAAGGCGGAATCAACGGCGGCGCTGGTTTCACTCGAAAGAAGCCGCGCACGCTCATTGTCCCGTGAGATGCGGGGTCGGACTTGAGCGACAGGCGGCGGCGCCGGCGGCCGCTCGGGGGCCTCATCGAACCCGATGTCAGAACCGCCGTCGATCGTGCGAAATTGCGGCGTGGGGGCCGGCTCCGCAAGCGGCTGCGAATCGGGTTCAGATTGGATGGGCATCGGCGCGGCCATCGATTCCGTCAAATCGAGAATATCGGCCGATTGAAGCTCCAAATCGGCATCAGCAGCCGGCGCAGGCTCAGCCGCTACGGGCGTTTCGGACACGACTTCGGCAAAACTCGGCTCAGGAGCAACGTCACTCGGTCGCCGGTGGCGCTGCAACGGGCGGCGTTGGCGCTGGAGCAACAGGCTTAGGCGGCTCGGGCGCACGCTGCGACGTTTTGTTTGCATCGTCATCGGCAATGATACGACGAATGGAGGCCAAAATTTCCTCCATCGACGGTTCCTGCGATTTCGCTGGTTGCGTCATGCCCGCATCCTCGCCTGCTCGTATGGCGTCCTCACGTTCAGCCGATCATGTCTGTTTCCTTCGGCCGACAAGGAAACAGCGAATCACGCTGAACAACTATGCAACTTTGTCAGGAAGTGTGTCATGGCGAAAGTCGAGCGCAATCGCGATCCTGTGGACATGGCCACCGTCGATCGGACATTTTGATTCGGCCGCTGGATTTGGCGCTGGATCGACGCGGTGGCGGCACAGGACCGGCGGTTGCCGGCGCGTAGCGGCCGTCTGACCTAACCGATTCAAGCCGAATTGCGATTACCGGCCGTCAGGACTGCGCACGCCAATCCACGCATCCCGCACTTGCTGGTAATGAACTTGCGGGTCATAAATCGTGACATTGAGGCCCAGCCTCTGCATCGAAAGCCCGCCGACCGCCGCCAGCAAAGTGTAGGATGCGACGACTCGATCGTGCTGGGCGGTCACCAGCGCAACCCGCGCGTTGACCAGTTCCTGCTGCGCATTGAGGACATCGAGCGTCGTGCGCTGGCCGACCCGCGCCTCTTCGCGCACGCCATTGAGCGCGATCTCGGCGGCATTGACTTGCGCCGTTGTCGCCTCGATCTGCGCCTTGGCGGCGTCGAGTTGGCCCCAACTCTGCACCACGGTCGCACGCGCCTGATCCCGGGTCACGTCGAGGTTGAGCCGTTGCTGGCCCAGCGATTCTTTCGACTGGCGAATTGCAGAGTACTCGCCGCCGCCCTGGTAGATGGGGACTGTCAATTGGCCGACCACCGAGGCGAGCAACTGCCTGTTGGTCTGCAACGTCGAATCATAATTTTTCGAAACACCGGCGGTGAGGCCAAAGTTCGGATAAAGCGAGCCTTCGCTGACCTTTACCGCCAGTTCGGCAACATCGACGCCGTACATGGAAGCCAAGACCGACGGACTCTGCTGCTGACCCTGCCCGATCGCGGAGGCCAGGACTTCTGGCGAGAGGCGATCGACCGGCGTACCCGGTGCGAGCTTGCCTGGGTCGACTCCAATCACGCGGCGATAATTGGCCTGCGACGTCACATAGTTCGACTGCGCACCCAGCAGCGCGGATCGCCCTGCGGCAAGACGCGATTCGGCTTGCGCCACGTCTGTTCGCGTCACCTCGCCGACATTGAAGCGGTCCCGCGTTTGTTTGAGCTGTTCCGTCAGCACTTCGACGTTGCGCCGGTTGAGCTCGAGGATCGCCTCGTCGCGCAACAAGTTCATATAGGCCGTTGCGGCATCAAGCAGCACCTGCTGCTCGGTCACGCGCAAGGTTTCGCGCGCACCCATGACTTGGCTTTCGGCCTGACGAACGCGGTTAGCCGTCTGAAAGCCGTTGAAAAGTGTCTGAGTTGCGGTCGCGCCGAAGCCGCGCGAGACAAACTTGCCGGCGACGCTGGAGTAGGCCACGGTATTGGGAAACGTCGACTGGTTCACGACATGCGCAAGCGTATCTGAATAGTTATAGCCGCCGTTCGCCGTGACGCTCAGCTTCGGGCGATAGCCCGACAAGGCCTGTGGCACGTTCTCGTCGGTCGCGCGCAACGAGGCGCGCTGCGCGTTGAGGGACGGATTGTTTTGATAGGCCTGCACCAGGGCCCATTCGAGCGTATCCGCCGCGGCGCTTGTGCATGCCGCACCAAGCGCGGCAACACTCGCCAACGAGAGGCCTGCAATGGCCCGGAAATGCGCCCGCACTCCCCGTCCCGTCATAGCGAACCCACTCTCCCGCCTCACCCCACCGCACGCTGCGCAAATCGCCGTCCGAACGAACAACGCCACGCCGCGGCCCCCGAGGGGTCGAGGTACTGAACATGGCACAATAAGGGGCGGATGACAGGGGTTAAACCCCTGGACTAGTGGTCAAATGCAGATTTCTGGGGGTTGGCACATATAGGCCACAGGTGCTGACGGAACCCGAACAGTCGGCCCCAGAAATAGCGGGCGAAGCATGCCGGAGAGGTGGGTCCGGAGCAGCCAGGCTAGAAAACGAAGGCCGGCGGCGCGACGAAACCCGGCAACACCGAACCAAAGGCGTCGAAAATCGGGCGACCGACTAGGTGCCCTTCGATGGCGCGAAAAATCATCGCCTTGCCGGTGGGACCACTGCCGGACACGCAAGCGAGCCTACCGTTAGGTTTCAATTGGCGTCCAAGCGCGTCAGGGACAATCTCGGTGGCCCCATCGAGGAGAATCACGTCGTAAGGCGCATTCGCAGGCCAGCCCTCGGTGAGCGGTCCGTTGACGACCGTCACGTGGGCGGCATTCACAGCCGCCAGCGCCTCATTCGCCTGGCGCGCCAGCGCCGCATCCTGTTCCAACGCGATGACGGAACCCGCCAACTGGGCCAGGACCGCGGCCGAGTAGCCGGTGCCGCATCCGACATCGAGGACGTGGTCATCCCGGCGAATGCGCGCTGCCTGAATGAGCTTGGCAAGAACCATGGGCCTGAGGAGCGTGCGCCCGTCTCCGATCGCAATGTCGCCGTCGAAGTAGGCCTGCTCGGCGAGGTTTTGCGGCACAAAGCGCTCACGCGGCAGCGCCAGCATCGTCGCGATCAGGTCGGGATCGGTCACATCGGCGGTGCGGATCTGCCCGTCCACCATCATCCGACGCGCTGCGGCGGTGTCGAACATGCCTTCTATTCCTATATCTAACCCCGAGTTGTTCTGAGGCACAGTCGAGCAAAACGCAAGCTTCCCCCGCGTCAATTCGGACCGACACCGTACCGGGGAACGATGGCGGAACGTTAACGCCTTGGTGCGACGGTTGCCCGGATGCGGGCATTCAATTATAGAGCAGAGCCCTTCCGGCGCCGGTAAGCTCGCGGCGGCGCTGGGGTTACGGCCACGTGGCGGAGTGGTTACGCAGCGGTCTGCAAAACCGTTTACACAGGTTCAATTCCTGTCGTGGCCTCCACATCCTTCGACCTCAGAGTATCGGCTCCGGACCTTCTTCAAGCCGCACATATTCGCAGCGGCGGCTTTCAAAGCGGAACCGGGTTTGTTATATGCGCTCGCACGCGAGCAGGAAGCGTTGTTCCCCGGTAGCTCAGCGGTAGAGCAACCGGCTGTTAACCGGTTGGTCGCTGGTTCGAATCCGGCCCGGGGAGCCAAGCAAAACAAGGGGTTAGCGGCACAGGCCCCTCAGCTTCTTCAGCCAAAAACGCGCCAGGGCTACGGCGGGGCTACGGCCCTCCCAAGCTGCTGATAGGGCCTTGGCCACACCCCCGGCCCACCGCCAGGCACCAGTGACCACGGCTGCGGCGGCGCGCGCCAAGCGACGGAGCACTGGCTGATTGTGCCGCAGAAAATTCGGAGGAGGTACCAATCGCGATAAGCAGAGCAAGGGGGGAGTCTATGGCTAGCGGCATCGTGTGTGAATACTCGTTAGAGCGCATAACTAAAATCGACTTGCGCCGATTGGCCACGCTCGCACTCGAATACTTCGATGACCTGTTCGAGCGAAGGCCATATCCATCCGGTCGCTTTCGTGGCCGACTTTTGCTGGTGGCACTCTGTCAGGGCGCCGCGTTGCATTATGTCGATGGTCGACACGGCGTTAAAGACTTCGATGTGTGGGGCTTCTTCAAGGCGTTGCCAAACGTGTCTTTTCCACCCCGGGGTCACGGCAGGCGCGACTTCGGACCCTCGCGCTTCGGTCGCCACCCCGATGATCACTATGAAGGTCGGCACGTAGACATTCTCGGCCGGTCGATTGATGTTGGCCTGAGAGAGGACCCTATTGAAGCGGTGCGCCGCTGGCTGGCCAATGGTCTGCGCGGTAGCAGCGCATGGCATCTCGCGCAGCGCCCGGTCATCGCAATCTATCCCGAGCCGATTTTAGGTCGGCAATTATGGTATCCGCAATAAAAAGCAAATGCGTGTCGTTTGGATGGGAGAGGACAGATGGCACGGTCGCAAGTCGTCGGCAACGTCGGTATGTACTACGCGGCCTATCGTCTATCGCGGATGGGCTGGAACGTGATGCCGACTTCGAGGAACGCGCGGGGCATCGACCTGCTGGCCTACGACGCCGCTGCCGGCCGTAAACTGGGCATTCAGGTCAAGGCACTTTCAAAGGAGCACAGGCCACCACCCGTCCCTCTTGGCAAATCCGTTGATAATCTCATGGGCGACTTTTGGATCATCGTTACCAAGGCCACAACCGACAATCCGGAGTGCTTCATCATGAAGCCGGAGGAAGTCAAAAGTCTTGCCCACCGTGGTGAGATAGACGGTCGGGTTTCGTACTGGCTCCAACCAAACAAGTATCACACCGAAAACTTCCGCGAGGCCTGGGGCAGAATCGGGCGCGGCGATGGTCCTTTATAGCCTGATACTATTTCGTATTGGCGACCGAAGCGGTTTTTGTGCCAATGCAGCAGGGCAGGACCATCACTCGTGAACCGGAATAATGAAGATCATCGGAGATGCGAGAGCTATGCGAATAATTACAATTGAAGCTGAAGATCTTGATCTCCCAATAGACCTCCACGTTGTGCAAGAAGCTGGGGCGAAGTGGGACGGTCAGACCATCGAACTCACACTCAATCTCGTATTAGCGGGTAGATATGAAACTCTTCGTGCTCCAATTGCGCGTCAACAAGCAAAAGTGTTTTTACGGCGATTACAAAGGGCATTGGACACAGCTCAACGAAAAACGACTAATACCAAAGCTCCGAAGAAGCGCAGGCCAACTCGGAGAAAAGGGAAATAATTGCGCTTAGATTAGGCGACGAGGAAATGACCGTCGAGTCACGGCAATGAGGACGGCAACAACCGAAACGCCGCAGTGTGTGCTAACATAGCCGATAATTTCTAACACGAGAGGGCGACAAATGTCGTCGCGAGAAGAGAAACTGAGATACCTCGGCCACCACTGGTCCTACGAGTTGCTGATGCTTCGCTACACATATGCGCGGCTCCACGACACAAAGCACAAGCTAATGTGGAATGCATTTTTGGAAGCTTTCGCAATCCACGCCCGTAATTTTGAGATGTTTCTCAGGAACGACAAGGACAGTCGCAACAGCCGAGCCGAGCTGTATGTGAAGTTCTGCGCGCCTGGACCGCCAACACAGATAAAACAAAAGGTCGGCACTTACGTCGTTCATCCAGGAACGTCACGCTCCAAAGAAGGCGATGAAAAATTCAATTTAGAGCGCGCTGAAAAGGCGTACGCTTGGATTGAAGAGTTTTTCGCGCTTTTCCTTGAAGCGCTTCCACCTGACGACCGCCACGAATATTGGCGACCGGAATTGGCCGACCCAAATAACTACAAATCCGATTCTGAGGACGGCATACTAGAGGCATGTACACACCCGTTATTCGTCACTTTGAAGTTGCCTCTACAACAGCAGACCCACACCTCTCACATAGAAACTTTCTCTACGAAATTTCCGTAAGGCCCAGGTTTGCGCCAAAGCTTGAGCGGCTACGTGCAATGGTCCCGCTCGTATATGATACGCTCCCGCGGAATATGCCGCAGTCAGGCATCTATCTTTTCACAGAAGCTGGTCGGCATATGTACGTCGGCTGCTCGAACTTGACTCCGAGAAAAGTTCGAAACAACCATCGTGAACCGCCCCGGGTTTGCCGGAGGCTGTTTGGTTTGAGTTACGCCGCCATGGCTGGGCTCTTCCAGCATGGCGTAGTAGCGCTGCTTCGGCTTCGGCCGGCGGGATGTTGCCGATGGGCTCCAGAAGCCGGCGATTGTTGAACCAGTCGACCCATTCGAGGGTGGCGAACTCGACGGCCTCGAACGACTGCGCCATGGCCCGCGCCGATGGATCACCTCGGCCTTGTAAAGGCCGTTGATGGTTTCGGCGAGGGCGTTGTCGTAGCTGTCGCCGACGCTGCCGACGGACGGCTCGATGCCGGCCTCGGCCAGGCGTTCGGTGTATTTGATCGAGACGTATTGGCTGCCGCGATCGCTGTGATGGATCAGGCCGCCCGGACGCGCGGCCGCCGATCGTGCAGCGCCTGCTCCAACGCATCGAGCACGAAGCCGGCGTGCGCCGTGCGCGAGACGCGCCAGCCGACGATGCGGCGGGCATAGGCGTCGATCACGAAGGCGACGTAGACGAAGCCGGTCCAGGTGGCGACATAGGTGAAATCCGAGAGCCACAGCATGTTCGGCGTCGGCGCGTGGAACTGCCGGTTGACGTGATCCAGCGGGCAAGGCGCCGCCTTGTCGCTGACCGTCGTCTTGACCGGCTTGCCGCGGATGACGCCTTGCAAGCCCATGTCGCTGCATCAGCCGCTCGACCGTGCAGCGGGCGACTGCGACGCCCTCGCGGCTCAATTGCCGCCAGACCTTGCGCGCGCCATAGACCCCGAAGTTCTCGTCGAACACGCGCGTGATCTTCGGGCTTGCAGCGCCACATCCCGCTTGGCGCGCGCCGACAGCTTCTCGGGATCGGCGCCGCTTGGCGACATGCGCGTGGTAGGTCGAAGGGGCGATCGGCAAAACCTTGCAGATCGGCTCGACCCCGTGGGCCTCGCGATGATCGTCGATGAACGCGATCATGTTTTCGACCGGCGGTCGAGCTCCGCCATCGCAAAATAAGCCGACGCCTTGCGCAGAATCTCGTTGGCCTGGCGCAGCTCGCGGTTCTCCCGCTCCAGTGCCTTCAGTCTTCTCCGCCATCGTCCGTCGGTACGCCGGCCCGCTTGCCGCTGTCGACCTCGGCCTTCTTGACCCACTCGTTCAGCGTCTGCGCCGTGCAGCCGATCTTGGCCGCTATCGAGACGACCGCCGCCCACCGCGAGGATGTTCGCGCTCGTGATCCAGCACCATCCGCACCGCCCGCTGCGCGGACCTCAGGCGAAAATTTGTTCGTCGTCTTGCTTCGTCATAGCTCCATCCTCTCAGGAGTTGGAGCCTCCGGCAAACCCGGGGCGGTTCATCGCCTCCAGTTCGGAAACCTCCATAGCACCTCGAAGAATTCCTCGACATGGGCGGCGCGCTAAAGCACGATGTCGCTCTCAGAAGGCTGCCTGTAAGGCGCCACTCACAGGGAGGAAATTATGGGCGATTTGAAGCGTCGAGGGCGCTCGCCCTCGTATGACTACGTGGCTGGTAATGGTCTCATCAACCGGCGTGTTCTAATCGGCCGTGGTCTTGCAGTCGCGGGCACAGTGGGCGCCGCCGGAGCCGTAACTGGGGCTGCGGCCGAGCCGCTTAGTGACCCACAGTGGAGCTTGGAGTTCGGCGGAATCACTCCTCCGGTGCAGATGCCATCGCCGTTCGAAAAGGACGTTGTGCGTTCGCTCAGCAACCCGAAGGGCGAATTCCGCAATTCGCACGCCCGCACACCGCACCAATTACTTGGCGGCACGGTTACACCAAACGGCCTCCATTTCTCGATCAACCACTGCGGTATCCCCAACATCGACCCTGCGCAACATAAGCTCGTGATCCACGGCATGGTGCGACAACCCCTGGAATTCACGTTGGACACGCTGTCGCGCTATCCCCTGGTGACCCGCATGGCATTCGTCGAGTGCGCCGGCAATTCGGCACCAATGTTCTCCAAGGAGCCCTTGCAGGTCACCGCACAAGCGATTTACGGACTTGTCTCTAATGCTGAGTGGACCGGTGTGCCCTTGTCCACGTTACTCGATGAAGCCGGGATCGACCCCAAGGCAAAATGGCTTGTTGCCGAAGGCGCGGACGCACAGTTCCTCGACCGCAGCGTTCCAGTCAAGAAAGCCTATGACGACGCTCTGGTCGCGATCTACCAAAACGGCGAGCACCTGATGCCGGGCAATGGCTATCCAATGCGGCTGTTGCTGCCTGGCTATCAAGGCAACATGAATGTGAAATTCCTACGCCGGATCAAAGTGGTCGATCAGCCTGCCTACAGCTACTTCGAGACTAAAAACTATTCTCAAATCTTGCCGGGCGGAAAGACCTGGCGCTTCCATTTCGTCATGGAAGTTAAAAGCTTCATCACGCATCCTTCGTTCGGTCTCAGGCTCAACGGACCGGGGCTCTACGCTATTTCTGGCGTTGCGTACTCGGGCACCGGACGGATCTCCAAGGTGATGGTATCAGCCGATGGTGGGAAAAGCTGGGGCGAAGCCGCCTTGCAAGGTCCGATTCATGAGAAGGCCTTCACCCGCTTCAGCCTGCCTTGGCGCTGGGATGGCCAACCGGCAATTCTGCAAAGCCGCGCTTATGACGACGGGGGCAATGTCCAGCCGTTACGCGCAGAATTTGTGGCAATGCGGGGCGAGGCGAGCAAGCCGGTCACCACGCCGCTTGCTTTCCCTAATCAGCATTACAACAGCACCACCAGCTGGGCGGTCGACAGCAAAGGGGAGATCAAACATGTGTATGCATAAGACACTAGCCGCGATCACCTTTGCGCTCGCGTTCTGTGCGGAGGCGGCATTCGCTCAAAGTTCGGGTCTTGGCAAACCAATCTCTGAAAACGATGTCAAACAATGGGACATTGCAATCCTGCCTGACGGCACGAACCTGCCACCCGGCAGCGGTACGCCGGCACAGGGTGCCAAGATTTTTGCCGAAAAATGCTCGGCCTGTCACGGCGAGGCTGGAAAAGGCGGCGTATCCCCCGCTTACCCAGCACTGGTTGGCGGCGCGCCGCTTACGAACGGCATCGACACAGCGAAGACGATCGCCAATTACTACGCCTATGCGACTACGATCTTCGACTACACGCGGCGAGGTATGCCGTACAACGCTCCGCGTTCGCTCACGGACGACGAAGTCTACGCGCTTACCGCGTATATTCTTGCCCTCAACAAGCTCATCGGCGAGAACGATGTCATGGACGCAAAGTCGCTGCCGCAGGTGAAAATGCCCAATCGGGACAATTTCATCATGCCTTATCCGGATCGTATCTAAAGGCGAGGCATTGCCAGGGCTTCCCTTTCTCGATCTTCGACCGCGTCAGCCAACCTGCGGGGTGCCTCCGGCCAGCACCTTTTGCATCCAGGTGCGATCGATGTTTTGCCCGGTCACAATCACGGCGACCCGTCGGCCTTGCTGCCGCGCGCGCTCCTTGATCAGCGCCGCCAAGGCCGCGGCACCAGCGCCCTCGGCGCAGCTATGGGTGGCGCTGTAGATGATCCGGATCGCCTCGGCGACCTCATCGTCGGAAACCTCGACAATCCGCTCTGCGCCGCGACGAATGATCTCGAGCGCCGTAGCGTCGGGCACGCGCACCGCCATGCCATCGGCGAACGTGAGCGCCGACTCGGTGGGCACCACATGGCCGGCGGCGACCGATCGGCGATAAGCGTTTGCAGCGGCGGAGACCACGCCGATAATCCTAGTCTTGCACCCAAGCGCGTCGCGCGCGCCGATTACCCCGCAAATGCCGGAGCCAAGTCCGATTGGAACATACACGGCGTCGAGGTCGCCAGCCTTTGTGAATAGCTCATGAGCGTAAGTCGCAACCCCGATGACGAAATCGCGGTGGAAAGAAGGAGCATATTCCAGGCCACGCTTAGGCGCGATCCGCATCGCGTGCTCTTTCGCCTCGTCGAAGTCGCGGCCATACTCGATTAGCTGGGCGCCGAAGGCCCGCATCGCCGCGTTTTTCTCGGTCGAGTTGCCGCAAGGCACTACGATGGTCACGGCAACGCCGGCACGCGCCCCGGCGAAGGCCAGCGATTGGCCGTGGTTGCCGCGCGTCGCGGTGATGATCCCATGCACCAGCGGCCGCTCGCGCCTGAGCCGATCAAAATAGACAACACCGCCGCGAACCTTGAAAGCGCCGATCGGTGTGTAGTTCTCGTGTTTCACCACGACTTCCACACCGGTGCGCGCCTCAAGCAGTGGCCAGGTATATTGTGGGGTCGGCGGCACACTCGCGCGTACCAGCGGGATCACTGTCTCAAGCTCAGCCAACGTAAACATCTGGCCGTTACCGTTGAGCCTATGCAGTTTCGGCGACGAACCTATTTCGCATCCTGCCCAGATTCTCGATCTCAGTCTCCATGACATCGCCCGCCTTGAGAAAGGTGTTGGTGCCCTGGCCGACGCCGCCACAGGTACCGCAACTGAAGATGTCACCGCTGTCGATGGTGAGGATGTTCGAGGCGTACTCGATCTGCTCCTCGGGCGTGAAGATGAACTGCGATGTGTTGCCGTTCTGCTTGATCTCGCCGTTGACGGTGAGGCGGATGAACAGATTATGTGGTCGGGAACGAAAGCGCGCGGAACGAGGAACGGCCCCATCGGTGCGAAATTA
>CAWIID010000006.1:0-724031 GCA_963836055.1 uncultured Alphaproteobacteria bacterium | reverse complement strand
GGCGGTGCCGAGAATTGGGCGGTCATCGCATCGCTGATCGAAACCTGCAAACTCAACGGCGTCGATCCCCACGCTTATCTCACCGACGTGATCACCAAGATCGTCAACAGCCATCCCAACAGCCGCATCACGAGCTCTTGCCGTGGGCCTATGCCGAAAAGCAATCTCTCAAAGACGTGGCCTGAAAACAGCGCTTCCTTTTCATACAGGCCCGATCTCAAAAAAAATCAAAAAAGCCTTCCATCTTTGCCAAGACGAGTCTGTGCAAAATTAACCACATTCAACCGGAATGGGTCGGGAGTCTGGGGGTACTACCGAGGCAATCACGTCCGAGAACTCTCCCGCCGTCAGGATTAACTATGGATGCCCAGCGCCTAGTCGGTGCCTGGAATGAACGCCAAGCCAGGCGGATGCCAATGCTGTTCTCGCCGACCATCGGCGCGGCAATCACCGACAGGAACAGATCGACTGGCTGTACGCCCTGCTTGGTGAATGCGGTTTTCGAAAAATACGAGGCGCTTGGCTTCAGCTTCAGCGATCTGCGCTGGGGTTATTGGCACGCGCTATGCGCCACGCCTCATATCGCGGCCGTACACTTAGCGGCAATCGAGATGCTGATTTGCCAGTACGCCGCGTCAAAGCCAGATCAATTTCCGCAAAAGATCATCGATGACACTGGATATTGGCATTGAACTCGGGGTCGATGATATTAAAGCTTGGCGGCGACGCACGAGGCGGCGCATAGAATAGCGATGGAGGCCGGCGAAGAGCTGGATGTGATCCGCGACATCAAGCTTCTCAAAGTCATGTTCCACCGCATGCTGCTGCGCATCATCAACGGCGCCGAGACATACCTGGACTATGCAACACCCGGATTTCCGATCCGCAAGCTCGCCGATCCGGTCCCATCGCAAAACCTCGGCTAATTATAAGTGATTGAAGAGACCTCCGACAAAGCGCTTCGTGCATAGTTTCCTCGGCTGAAACGAAATGGCCAATTCTGTTTCAGCGCGGGAGATATTCGCCGAATTGCAACGAATTTGCGCGCAGCCATGCAGATGCCATGCAGATTTTTTCATTCTGCATGGCACGTTAACCGATGCCCATAATCCTCCCGAAAACATTGGAGTTATGGCCGCCCGAAGAGATTCGAACTCCTGACCCCCATGTGTGGACGGCTCCGAGTTGGCAAGGACTTTCTTCACGTCTGCAGCATTGGTCGGTGCGGCCATGTGTTCGGCCTACATGATGGTGTCTCCGTCAAGGGCTGAGTGGGCAGACCGTGATCCAAGGTGGGGCTCTCATTTCTGAAGCTTCCCTACAAAACCTCACATCCGGTGGGAGTTGATCCCAACCACTGTCCCGCATTCGGGACGGGAGAGCTCGAAGAGACGCACCACTCTGTATAGACGGCGCGGTAGCGCCACGCCGAACAACGGCGACGTTCCCTCGGATCGCCGGACTGCTCTGCGTTCGCAGCGCAACCCGGATTGTTGGACCGATCAGGCAGCGGGCTTAAAGACTGCTCCTTCAGGCAACACACCGTCCATGACGAACTCACATGATGGTGTCTCCGTCAAGGGCTGAGTGGGCAGACCGTGATCCAAGGTGGGGCTCTCATTTCTGCAGGCTTCCCTACAAAACCTCACATCCGGTGGGAGTTGATCCCAACCACTGTCCCGCATTCGGGACGGGAGAGCTCCAAGAGAACGGCACCACTCTGTATAGACGGCGCGGTAGCGCCATGCCGAACAACGGCGACGTTCCCTCGGATCGCCGGACTGCTCTGCGTTCGCAGCGCAACCCGGATTGTTGGGCCGATCAGGCAGCGGGCTTAAAGACTGCTCCTTCAGGCAACACACCGTCCATGACGAACTTCCACAGCGCGATCAGCAGTTTCCGGGCCAGGGCCACCACCATGATTTTGCGAACACGCGGCCCTGTGGATCCAACCCGTTCACGGAACCAACAAACCTGAGCAGCATCGGGCTGGTAGCGCGTCCATAGCCACGCAAGCTCGACCATCACTGTTCTAACCCGCCGATTGCCGGCCTTTCCGATGCCCTGCTCGCGGTCGATCCCACCGCTACTATACGGCGAGGAAGCCAGACCGGCATATGATCCGAGTGCTTTGCCATTCGCGAAGCGACGGACGAACGCTTCGCGTACCAGCACGGTCGCGCTCTGAACGCCGATACCACGCAGGGCAGTAAGCTGCTGGATCATCCTGCTAGCTCTGTCAGACGCTTCCGTTTCCAACACCGCATCACGCTCACGCTCCAGCTCAGCGATCTGCGTGAGTACCAGTTCCAACCGAGCAAGCAAACGCTTGATCTTGGCATGCGCGTTTGCAGGTAGTGGCTCGCCGAGAGCAGTCCGCAATTCGGCTAGGCGACGACCTCGGTTCCGAAGCAACGGGTTGTAATCGCTCACGCCGAGCGTAGCCAGAACAGCTCCGATCCGGTTGGTCAGACCGACGCGCTCGGAGATGAGTTCGGTCCGTTCGCGAACACACCGTCGGGCATCCTCATCGGCCTCGTCAGGAACCGGCACCATTGAGCACACGCGCGGCTCGCCTCGCAGCCAGGCGAGAAGTGTCCGGAGCAGCAACTCGGAATCAATCCCGTCAGACTTTGCGCGGCGCATCCGACGATCAACCGGAACGCTGGAAGGCTGGACCACGTAAACCTCTACCCCATGCCTCATAAGCCAACGCGCCAGCCAGAAGCCCGACCATCCAGCTTCGTAGACAGCAATCACGCGCTCGATGCTGCGGCCCGTGGCGGCGGCGCGGGTGCGATATCCGGCAACGGCCGCCAGTAAAGCCTCGGCTTCCGGGTTGATTGTGCGTTTCGCTTTCGTATGCGGCAGGCCAGGCACTTGCGCTGCAAGCACCCAACTTTTGTTGCTCACTTCAATCGCGAGGACGAGCGTCCTCTCGTAATCCACAGCGGCAAGTATCGGAGCGGCGACTGTCAGCGACATTCAAAAGATCCTCCAGTTTGGGATGGCCGGCAGCCTAGCCTGCTCGCGCCACCTACATAGGATCTGTTTGCGCGGTTCACGTGACCGCTGGCCATAATGCCCTCCGCGGATCAGGTCCCGATCAGTTTCCCGCATTCGACAATGCGTGGGGGTCAGCGGGTTGTCCTGATCGCCAGATCGACCGGCTCTGCATTACGTGCTGTTCGCCCTCCCAACCTTCACATCACCCGGGTGCCCAGTGTGATCTCTAAGCCGCAAGCGCTGCGGGCTCTTTTAACGTTCGCCCTTGGCCATCATCGCCCAGGCCATCCTGGCGATCTTATTGGCAAGCGCGATCGCCGCGACCTTCGTGGGTCGTCGCGCTAACAGCTCCGTGAGCCAAGTCCGATGTTTGGCGCCACGGATTTTGGCATAGCGGATGACGGCAAGAGCGCCAGCAGTGAACAGGCTGCGTAGATAGCGATCGCCTCGTTTGCTGATATTGCCGAGCCTGTCCTTACCGCCGCTCGAGTTCTGCTTGGGGACGAGCCCGATCCAGGCCGAGAAGTCCCTGGCTGAGCGGAAAGCCTTCGGATCAGCGACGCTGGCAACCAGAGCAGTCGCCAACACCGGACCGACGCCTGGTATATCGTCGAGCAGCCTGCTCGCCTCACTGGATCGGTGCCAAGCCCTGATCATGCGATCGAACTCTAGGATCTGCGCCTTCAGCATCCGCAGTTGGGCTCCGAGAGCGGCAACGCAGGCACGTGCAACCTCGGGCAACCGCTTGTCATTTGAATCGGCGGCGACACCGAGCAGTTGCTCGACGCCATGGCGCCCAACCGGCGCGACGATGCCAAACTCCGCAAGATGAGCGCGGATGGCATTGATCACCGAGGTCTGCTGGCGAATGAAAAAATGTCGGGTACGATGCAGCGTCAGGCAACTCTGTTGCTCAGGCGTTTTGGTCGCGACGAACCTCATGTTGGCCCTAGTGACCGCTTCGCAGATTGCCTCGGCATCAGCGGCATCGTTCTTATGCCGCTTGACGTAGGGCTTTACGTAGGCCGGTGGCATCAGGCGAACGGTGTGACCAAGCGCCTGGAGTTCGCGTGACCAATAATGCGACGAGCCGCAGGCTTCGATGCCGACCAGGCACGGCCGCAGCTTCTGGAAGAATGCCAGCACATAGCGGCGCTTGATCTGGCGACGGAGGAGAACATTGCCCTCCGCATCGACGCCGTGGACCTGAAAAACCGACTTCGCGATGTCGAGACCGATTGTCGTGACCGTTTGCATGGGTAGCTCCTCCGAATCGTGGGAGCCTTAACAGCGCCCACATCCTTGGCACTTACGTGCCGGTGGAGGAGCCGTCCACGGCATCAAATTCGTAGTCTGGGGTTCGGTATCCAGCTGAGCTACGGGCGCGTCGAGGCTGGTTTAATCCGCTCTACCGCAACCGATGCGGCTACCAATGCATCGCGGACGTCGCTCGCGGTGATGGTGCGCCAGATGCCGGGCTCGGCCAAGGACGTCATCTTCATCACACTCGAAGACGAAACCTTGATCGCCAACCTTATCGTCTGGCGCTCGGTCTTCGAAGCAAAACGCCGCACCATCCCGGGCTCAAGCATGCTCGTATGCCGCGGCGGCAGGGAGCAGCGCCAGGGCGATGTTCATTCACCTGGTCGTCGAGTACCTCCGGGGGCTGGGCGATGATCTCAGGACAATTTCAGAGTTGGATGAGCCTTTTTCGGCTCGTCACTGGACGCGGCGACGGCGCCAAACACCAGATGACTCCCGACAGCCGCACCGCAAGGCAGGCCTCGACACGTACGAGCCCGGCCTGCATATCGATACGCTGAAAGTGAACTCGCGGTATGGGTAGCAGTGGCGCGCTCCGCTGCGCGGCGTATAGCGCCTCCCAACCATCCTCCCATAAACACGTCGGAATGGTAAAACAGCCCTGCCGACCCTGTGCCTAATCCTTGGGTCTAATGGGCCTAAGACCCCTGCTAAGCCATTGATTTTACATATATGGCGCGCCCGAAGGGATTCGAACCCCTGACCTCTGCCTTCGGAGGGCAGCGCTCTATCCAGCTGAGCTACGGGCGCGTTGAGGGTTAGATAGCCGAAGGCCGGTACTGCGGCAACGGCCGCGCGTCGCCCTTGCCAACGCTTGCCGCCCGCTTGCCGCCCACAGGGTCGCCTCCTAAGCTTCGCCGCCAAACGCAGATCGAGCCGGGGCCGGCAGCCGGATGCAAGCCCCCGAGGAGAGCCCCGATGACGCAACTTGCGGAGAAACGCGAGCCGAAGAGCGTGCAGATCAAGGACGCCGCGTTCAAATGGGACGATCCGCTCGACCTCGAAAGCGAACTCACCGAGGAAGAGCGCATGGTGCGCGACACCGCGCGCGACTTTGCCCAGGAGAAGCTGTTTCCGCGCGTCCTCACCGCCTATCGCGATGAGCGCTACGATCCCGAGATCGTGCGCGAGATGGGCGCGCTTGGTCTTCTCGGCCCGACGGTTCCGGAAGAATACGGCGGCGCCGGCCTCGGCTACGTCGCCTATGGGCTGATCGCGCGCGAGATCGAACGCGTCGATTCCGGCTTCCGCTCGTCGATGTCGGTGCAGTCGTCACTGGTGATGCACCCGATCTACGCCTACGGCAGCGAGGCGCAGCGCCGCAAATATCTGCCGAAGCTCGCCACCGGCGAATTCGTCGGCTGCTTCGGCCTGACCGAGCCCGACTACGGCTCCGATCCCGGCTCGATGATCACCCGCGCCGAGAAGGTGCCCGGCGGCTACAGCCTCAGCGGAGCGAAAACCTGGATCACCAACGCGCCGGTCGCCGACATCGCGGTGATCTGGGCCAAACTCGACGGCAAGATCCGCGGCTTCATTGTCGAGCGCGGCACCAAGGGATTTTCAACGCCGAAGATCGAAGGCAAGCTTTCGTTGCGCGCCTCGATCACCGGCGAAGTGGTGCTCGACGGCGCATTCGTGCCGGAAGAGAACATGCTGCCGAATGTCTCCGGCCTCGCCGGTCCGTTCGGCTGTCTCAACGTCGCGCGCACCGGCATTGCCTGGGGCGTGATCGGCGCCGCGGAATTCTGCTGGCATCGCGCCCGCGACTATGTGCTGACGCGCAAGCAGTTCAACCGGCCGCTCGCCGCCAATCAGCTCATTCAGAAAAAGCTCGCCGACATGCAGACCGAGATCACGCTCGGCCTGCATGCCGCGCTGCGGCTGTCGAGGATGATCGAGAAGGGCACGGCATCGCCGCCGGCGATTTCACTGCTTAAGCGCAACAATTGCGGCAAGGCGCTGGAGATCGCCCGCCTCGCCCGCGACATGCACGGCGGCAACGGCATCGCCGACGAGTTCCACGTCATGCGGGTGATGTGCAATCTCGAAACGGTCAACACTTACGAAGGCACGCACGACATCCACGCCCTGGTGCTCGGCCGCGCCCAGACCGGGATCCAGGCCTTTTTTTGATCGGTGCTCGTCTCTGTCCGCGCTCCAACCCATCGGAAGGGTAAAAGAGACAGCGGATTTGCCTTCTCATCCACCCTAAGGTCTCGTGGCCTTCGGAATCTGGACACTAGCGTCCGGCACCCGGACGCTCTACATAACAGGTTCCCCCACAAAAGGAGCAGCGAATGGCCTCGCGCCAAATCAAGATGCCTGTGAAGGAGAAGGACGATTTGGAAAAAGAACCCGATGAGGTGTTCTCACAACGCAAGCGGCCAGAGCGCGGCCGGTATCTCCTCCAAGTCGATCGTCAAACGAAGGGTTCCTACACGACATCGGAGGCTGCTCAATCGGCGGCGCTGGTCATCAAGACCGCCTACCCAATCGTTCAGGTGTCGGTGTATGACAGTGTCGATAACACGAACACGTTGGTCGAGGCTCCAGCCGCCGCGCCACAATGAGCGCCCGTTCGCGCCCTCTTTCCAGCGGCTCCATCGACATCCAGCAAGCTGCCCGCCTGCGCGGGAGCGCGATACTTGATCGAAAGGCACTATTCCATGACGACGCATCACTATCATGCGGTCATCTGGATCGATCACCGCGAGGCCCGCGTGTTCCATTTCAGCCCGACCGATGTCGATCGGCTGGTGTTGCACCCGGATAACCCGACGCGGCACATCCACCATAAGGCAAACTCCATCGGCAGCGGGCACGCCGCCGATGATCACAATTTCCTTCACGCAACCGCCGAAGCGATCGCGGACGCCGGGGCGGTTCTGATTACCGGGCCGGGCAGCGCCAAGCACGAGCTGGTCAAGCACATTGACCAGCACGATCCCAAGTTGATGACGATTATTGCCGGCGTGGAAACCGTCGATCATCCGAGCGACGGGCAACTCGTCGCTTTTGCCAGACATTATTTCAAGACCGAGGACCGGATGCTGCCGCGGAAGGATTAGGCTGCGGCGCTCGATGCTGTTTCATTCCTAGCCGCGTGGGGTCTATCCCGACCGGTCCACGCACGCGCCGATCCACGCCGCGAGCGTGTCCAGAACATCGGCGCGAACCTGCGCATCCTTTCGGCCGGTCCGCGCCGGCACGTGAAAGGAATGATCGGCATCCGCAAACAGTTTCAGCATCGCACGGCGACCGAGCGCTTCACACAGCGGCTCAAGCTGATCGAGCGAGGCGAGATTATCGCGCGTTCCTTGCAGAAACAGCATCGGGATTTTCACCTCAAAAAGATGCTTGGCGCGGTCCTGCGACGGCCGGCCGGCGGGATGCAGCGGAAATCCGAGAAATGCCAGCCCGCGAACGCCTTGCAACGGATCGGCGGCCTGCGCCTGCGACGTCATGCGGCCGCCGAAGGATTTGCCACCGGCAAACAGCGGAAGCTCAGGCAGTGCGCGAGCGGCTGCGGCGACGGCGGCGCGGACCGTCGCCTGCGCGAGCTTTGGCGGATCCGGCCGCCGAGAGCCGCGTTCCATATAGGGGAACTGATAGCGCAACGTCGCAATGCCGCGCTGCGACAGTTCCTCGGCGACCGCCGCCATGAAGGGATGTTCCATTCCGGCCCCAGCGCCATGCGCAAGCACGTAACACGCCCGCGCGCGCGGCGGCGTTTGCAGCAAGCCCGAAACGGTCGCGGCGTCATCGACAGCAATCGTGATAGGCTTTGCGGCTGCAGATGACACGATGCGCTCCCGGAACCAGTCAACGCGCGGGAATTTACTGCCGCGCCGATCGTTTCCCAAGCCATGGAGGGACCCGATGTGCCGCAACATCCGCACGCTGTTCAATTTCGAGCCGCCGGCGACCGAGGACGAAATCCGTGCGTCCGCATTGCAGTTCGTCCGCAAGCTCAGCGGATTCACGCACCCCTCGCGCGTCAACGAGGCGGCGTTCGGCCGCGCCGTAGATGAAGTCGCGGACGCCGCACGCCGCCTTCTCGCCTCATTGGAAACCGCAAGCCCGACGCGAAATCGCGAAGCCGAAGCCGAAAGAGCCCGAGCCAGAGCGAAAGAAAGATTTTCTTAAGCTTTACAGTTGGTTATCTGGCGACGCCATACGCCGCAATGAGGCCACCAATTCGGCGCATCATTTGTTTGCTCTGCAGGCTGGGGGACAGTGAGCCATGAGCAACCACGACGATCGCGACCACGTCAATCATCCAAGCCGCCGGACATTCTTCGCCATTGTGCCCGGCGCCGCCTTGGGCGTTGCCGGCTGCGCAACAGCGCCGGTCCATCAGCAATACACTGGCCCAAATTATCGGGTTGTCAGTTATGAGACCCGCGAACGGCCGGGCACCATCGTGGTCGATCCGCCCAATCATTTTCTTTATCTGGTGCAAAAGGGCGGGCAATCCCTGCAGTATGAGGTCGGCGTCGGCAAGGAAGGCTACGGCTGGTCCGGCTTGGCGGCCGTTCACAGCAAACAGGAATGGCCGGACTGGTATCCGACCAAGGAAATCCTCGAGCGCAAACCGGAAATCATGCGCGCCATGGTCCAGCTCCCGAGCGGCATCGGCATGCACGGCGGCCCCGAAAATCCGCTCGGCGCCAGGGCGCTTTATCTGTGGCAGGGCAAGGTTGATACGCTTTATCGGATTCACGGCACGAACGAGCCCGATTCCATCGGTCACGATGTATCGTCGGGCTGCATCCGCATGAGGAACGATGCCGTGGTCGATCTCTATGATCGCACGCCGATCGGAACCAAAGTCGTCGTGCTCGCCGCACATTCTGTTTGAGCGCGGCAACCGCCGCCGATGCTCGCGCGAGCTGGAGGGTCGGATCGCTTCGACGGCGACGGGTTGCCTCGAATTCCGCCCGGGCGCAATTCGCGGTAGACTCTCGTCGCCTTCCGATGTTCAAGCGAGGCCGCCATGCGCTGGGTTTACCTGACTATCATTGTTGTGTTCGTAGCCGCCATCGTGATTTTCGGCATTCAAAACCGCGAACTGGTCACGATGGCTTTCCTGGGTTTCAGCGTCCGCGCGCCGCTCGCGATTCTGGCGGTGATCGTCTACGTGCTCGGCGCGGTCACAGGCGGCTCGCTGTACGCCTTGCTGCGCAAATCAGTGCGGGCGTCCAAGGGCCCAATTGCCTACCGCTAGAGCGGCGGCTCCTGTCCGCCTTCTTTCTTGCACGCGATGCTCGCCTCTTCGAGATCGAGCTCGCGTTCGATGCGCCGGCGCGCTTCATCGGTGATCTGGCCTTCCTGCAGCAGCCGGTAGATGTATTCGCGCTCGACCGCGATCAATTCCGTTCGCAGGTTCGTTGCCACCGACGCCGCATCGATGCTGTCCGGTGTATTGTCCGGCAGCCGCCCGGCGCGATAATCGTGACGGGCCCGCAAGATCGTCAGTGCCTCGGGCGAAACCCGGCCGTCGGCCACGAATTGCTTCAAGCGGCCGTGCGCCGCGTTCAAGGCTTCCACACGTGCATTATGTTCGGCCTCGTGCTCGCGCCGACGTTCCGCTTCGGCGTGCTGGTCAAGTCCGAGCCAATGCACCACGCTGGGAAGCACGAGACCCTGGCCGATCAGCGTCACGACGATGAGGCCGAAGGTGACGAATAGAATGAGATCGCGGCCCGGAAACGGCGCGCCGGTTGCGGTGGTCAACGGAATGGCCAGCGCCGCCGCGAGCGAAACGACGCCACGCACACCGACCAAGGCCAGAATGAAGACCCACTGCCAGGGCGGCAGCGGATCGCGGCGGCGCAGTGCGGGGCTCAGCCAGCGCGGCAAATAGGTCGCCGGATAGACCCATATGAATCGCGCGACGATGACGACCGCCACGGTCAGCAGGACCGCAAAGGCGAGATGTTGCCACAGCACCGTATCCATCCGGTTGAGCAGCGTGCGCGTCTGCATGCCGGTGACCAGAAAAACGAAACCTTCGAGCAAATAGACCAGCAGGTCCCAGAAGAAGATGCCTTGCAGGCGCGTCGCCGCCGGAATGAGCAGAGGCCCGTTCCAGCTTACGAACAGGCCGGCCGCGACGGTCGCGAGAACGCCCGAGCCGCCCAAATACTGAGGGACGAGAAACGCGACGTACGGCGTCATCAACGACAACGTGATCTCGACGCGCGCATCGGCCGCCCAGCGGCGCAAGCGCAAGCTGACCCAGCCGACGGCGATGCCGTAGGCGATTTCGCCGACAACGATCAGAACGAATGTTCCAGCCGCATCGCCGATCGAAAAAATGCCCGTGCTCACGGCCGCAACGGCGAAACGGTAAAGGATCAAGGCGGTCGCATCGTTGGCAAGGCCTTCGCCCTCCAGCACGACGATGAGCCGGCGCGGCACACCAAGGCGGCGAACGATGGCGAGCGGGGCGACCACGTCGGGCGGCGCAACGATGGCGCCGAGCACGAAGCCGACGGCAAGCGGCATGCCGATGAGCCAATGCACCGCCGCCGCAACCGCGCATGTCGTGAACACGACGCAACCGAATGCCAAGAGCGTGATCGGGCGCAGGTTGAAACGAAATTCGCGCCAGCTCATGGCGACGCCGGCCGAATAGATCAGCGGCGGCAGAATGCCGAGCAGAACCAGTTCCGGTGCAAGCTCGATCCGCGGCAGGCCGGGCGCCAGCGCAAGCCCGATGCCGGCGATGACGAGAAGGATCGAAGGCGCCGTGTTGAGCCGTCGCGCCACGATCGCCACGATCACCAGCACGCCGAGCAGCAGCACAATCGTATGGATGATCGCCGTCATGGTCGCAGGATGCCGGGTCTTCAGCGGGGGTCAAGGCATGTCCGGATTTCGCCTTGTGGAGCGGATTTGATATTCGCTACCCACCCAGCTGCGGGATTAGATTGCCGCACGTGCAAGGGAATGCCCGCTTGGACCCTGAGTTCCTCCGCGACCTGTTTGCGCAGTTCCGCCCGGTCACGATCAGGCGCATGTTCAGCGGCGCCGGTTTGTTCGCCGAAGGAGTCATGTTCGGGCTGGTGGTCCGCGACGTGATCTATTTCAAAGTCGACGAGACCAGCATCGCGAATTTCGAACGCGAAGGCAGCCAAGCCTTCACCTACACCCGTGGCAAGAATACCGGTCGCGCCAGCAGTGCCACGCTGGCCTATTGGCGCCTGCCCGAACGGCTCTATGACGATCCCGATGAGCTCGCGGTCTGGGCCGGACGCGCACTCGCCATCGCCGAGCGCAAGAAATTTGCGCCACGCCGGCGCGCCAAGCGAAAGGCGTCATCAAGGCTTCGCTGATCGGCTCTACGGGGCTCCATGCCGCCTGGTCAGATGGACCGAGCACACGAACCACATCGCGCCACAAACGTTCTCGAAGTTGCTGCTGTATCAATTGCGCTTGTCCTGCAAGGAGAAAATCTCATGCGCCTGCCTTTGATCGCCCCCGCCGAACTGAGCCGCGAGCAGCGTCCGGTTTACGACGACATGCGCGCGGGCATCGAAAAGAACTTTCAGGGATTCAAGACCATCGCCGCCAACGGCGCGCTGATGGGGCCCTGGAATCCGTGGCTGCATGAGCCGAAATTCGGCAAGCCGATCTGGGACCTGACACTGGCGCTGTCGGTGTCGCCTTCGCTGCCGCGCACGAGCCGGGAGGTGGCGATCCTGGTGACCGGAACGAGCTTCCACTCGGCGTATGAGCTCTATGCCCACGTCATCGCCGGCGAGCGGCGCGGACTGTCCGATGAGAAGCTCGCCACCATCGTTTCCGGCCAGCGCCCGAGCGATCTCACACGCGACGAGGCGGTCGCCTACGATGTCGCTTCCTCGCTGGTCCACCATGGCACATTGCCTGAATTGAGCTATCGGGCCGCCGTGCAAGCCTTCGGGCAGCATGGGGCGGCCGAACTGATCTACCTGGTGGGACTGTATTGTCTGGTCTCGGTGACACTGAACGGCTTCAACGTTCCGGTGCCGGAATTGGAAGCAGACTGAGAGGCGCAGCGGTTCGGCGCCCGATCGCGTTCGACCGCGCCTTGCGGCGAAGGCAATGCGAAGCCATATCCAGCCGGGCCGGGGACAACGCCTTGCCATTCCGGCCGTTTCTGCATTCTCCTGCAACAATTCCAGGACCCCTTCCATGCCGCAATCCATGTCTCAAGCGTCACTGCCGGTCTTCGAAATCAATCTGAATGCGCTGTCCGCCATCCTCGACAAGGCCGAAGCTTATGCGGCCAGCAAGAAGATCGATCCCGCGGTCCTCCTGCATTCGCGTCTGTCACCGGACATGTTCGATCTCACCCGCCAGATCCAGGTCGCGACCGATCAGGCCAGACGAGGCGCGGCGCGGCTTGCCGGAGTCGAACCGCCGAGCGTCGAGGACAAAGAGACGACGATTGCCCAGCTCAAGGACCGTCTTGCCAAGACGGTCGCCTATCTGAAAACGCTCGATGCCAAAAAGATCGATGCGGCAACCGAACGCGAAATCACGTTTCCGCTCGGCCCGACCAACAAAGGCCACATGAAAGGCGACGATTATCTCAACCACTTCGTGCTGCCGAACTTCTATTTTCATTGCACCGCCGCCTACGCGATCTTGCGTCATTGCGGCGTCGATATCGGCAAGCGCGATTTCATGGGCGAAATTCCGCTCAGGATGACCTGAGCATCGTCGGGGACATAAAGATAGCCATCGTCGCACACGTTTCTCACTTCCCCTCTCTCCAATCGAAATCGGATGTTTCCATGCAACGCCTTTCCCTCCCCCCGCGCGCATTGCGCGTGGTGGGGAGGGATCAAGGGTGGGGGCGCTTGCTGAATTCCCCCGCTCCGTCTCACCTTGCGGACATAAAGCATAGTCATCGTCGCACACGTTTCTCACTTCCCCTCTCCCCAACCGAAACCGGATGTTTCCATGCAACGCCTTTCCCTCCCCCCGCGCGCAACGCGCGTGGTGGGGAGGGATCAAGGGTGGGGGGCTTCTAACTTCCCCCCACCCCGGCTCATCGCTGGCGCGATTTCGCCGACCCTCCCCACCGCTTCGCGGGGGGAGGGAATATGAAACCGTTCTCGCGACGCATTTCGCGCCCGAGCTTTGTTTGATCCAGTTCCCCCACACAAAACCCAGGGATGGCGGAGTGTCCGACAGGCGGCACCAGTTTATAAACCGCGCGCACGCAAAGGAAATGTTGTCATTCGGCGTGCGCGAAGCTTCAGGCGCGGCTGCATCCAGCGGGATTGCTGCGAGCCTCATCGGCGCCCCACCGCGGCCCTTGCTCGTAAGGACGAACCGAAACGCCACCACCGCAGCCTTCGGGCCGCGCTCTCCTGCGGGAGCAGCACGCCTCTCGGCGTTCCACCGCGGTTCTTGCCAAGGGACCCCTCATCCCAGGGCTCAGCTGCAGTGCCAGCTTCGTGGACGGCGAGCCACGCGGCGGGTTGCCCCGCCAGCACCGCACCCACTTCCAGCGATGCACCTCGCGCGCCGGTCATAGTGCCGGCAGGCATGATGCCCGAGCCGCCCGGGTGCGGGTTGACGAGCCCAACGCCCGCGGGCACCGCACTCGCTCCGCTAACTGCAGTCAGCAGCCAGCGTCCTTGACGAGAGCGAGATTCGCTGAGCAATGTAACTGAAATGGTGACAAATGTCAATGAAAATGTGACGAGCATTCTCACGACCCCACGGGCGCCGGAGACCCCAGTTTGAGCGCAGAAAATTGCGCGACAGCGTCCTTGTACGCGCGGTCGTAAACGGATTTGCGCTCGATGAAATAGTTGAAAAATCCCGCGGGTGTTTCGGGCGCGATCTCGATCAGCTCGACCTTCTTGAAAGGATGATCGCGATCCTTGAAGTAATGGTTGTCGATCAGATCGTTGATCTGATTGAGCGTCGCGACCTCGGCCTTGTAGCTCGCCGAGAACCACATCTCGGTCTGCCAATCCTGGGCCTCGAACCAGTTCCGCGGACCTCGTCCGTAGGCACGCCAGCCCTGCGCAAGCGGCCGGGCGACGAAAATGCGCTTGAAGGTGTGAAGCTCCGAGACAATGCAGGACCGATTGTAGGCGCCATCCATGAGTCCGTTGGGAAGATGATCGAAGCCATAGAGCGACAGCCAAAGTGCGGACTCCACGGCTTCGGCCGTGATCGGCAGAAGCTTCGCTTCCGGAACCGGGCGGTTGCCGGCACCCGGCTTTGCCGCACGCGGGATGGATTTCTCAGGTTCCCACAGGGCGCGCGCCTGGTCATTGCCGAACAGGACGGCTTCTCCCGATTTCAGATCATAGGCATTGAAGACAATGCCGATCTTGTGATCGCCGATGCGGGCCTTCTCGTTGAAGACCTTGGCGATCTTGGCGAAATCCGCCGCGGACCGCATCGACACGTAAAGCTGCGCCGGAAGCAGGCGATTGGCCAGCGCCTTGAACGGGTTTTCGTAGAATTGCGGCGGCGCAAACCAGCGTTTGATCATTTCGAAGTAGGCCGGCCGGAACACGCCGGGATCGCCGGACAGCGCAATGGCAAGCTGCGCGAATAGATCGTGCTCAAGCTCCGGATCGACCAGGGACTTTTCAAGATCCTCGTGCTGCAGCCAGTCGGCGGCGACGACGATTTGTCCGCTGGTCGCTGTGATCAGGTCAGGAACGACATTGCATTTCGACGCGGCGGCAAGAAAGCCGGCGCCGTGGGCGTTGAAGCCGCCAAGTCCGGCCAGCGCGAACGCGATGTCGTGTTGCTTCGCTGCGCGTTGCAACGGATATCACCGAAGCTCTTCCCGGCAACAATGAGTATCTCACAAAAAGCTCTGCGGGTCGACGTCGATGTCGAGCTTGATACCGTAGCATGGCCCAACCAGCCATCGCTACCTGCGGCGGAGTGCCATTCGCAGGATTGTATGGAGAGCCGACCTAGCCGCAGCCCGTCAGTCTACGTCTCGCAGTTGGGCCTCAAGGAGACGCGCAAGATAAGATTCCAATTCCGAGAAATCCAAATTGCCTGCATCCCAGGCACGATCGGCTGCAATAAGGCCCGCAACATAACCCTGGCGGTCATCCCTAATTCGTTCTTGCACAATTCGTTTCCCGCGCAATAGGGCGCCGGATTTAACGCACAGAAGATAATAACAAGTCGCTCGAGCAGTCCTTCCATTGCCTTCTATGAACGGATGAATCCAATTCAGCCGCCAAAGGCCGTAAGCAGCCAATTCCGTGGCTGTCCAATTGAACCAGTTCTCATGAATTGTGGAAATAAATCTGTCCATCAATTCCGGAACCTCCCGGAAATGTGGCGGTAAGTGGTTGCCCACGTATATAGGCTCTTCCCTGAATCGCCCGCCGAATTGTGAAATGTTCGCGACCGCGATGTGGTTGAGAGCCCAAAGGGTATATTTGTCGAGTGCTGTGTGCCCCTGTATAAGTCCTATTTCTATGCAATTCGTCAGGAAATCATATTGACGGATTAGGTTCTGCTCCTGAACCCAATCAAACAACGACGGGTCACTGCCTTCCGACACAATCATTGTCGGCAAAAGGAAGCCCGGCGGACCGGGCTTCTTCCTCTCTCTATCGGCGAGCTAGTACCCGGAATCATTGATGCGCGAAACGATGTCTGAGGCGCTTTCGATGGACCTCGGACTTGGTCCAGGCGAACGGGGTGGCATTGATGTTGTAGGCCTTGATGAAGGCATCGATGTGCTCCCTGAGTTGTTTGACCGAGGTGAAGGACGCACCGTGCAGAGACTTTCCTTGCAGGATCGAGAACCAGATTTCCACCTGGTTGAGCCAGGAGGCCCGCGTCGGCGTGAAATGGAAATGAACGTTCGGGTGGCGCCTGAGCCAGCGATCGTTCCTGGGCTTGTCGGTGTTGAGATTGTCGAGCACGACGTGGATGGCGGTGTCCGCGTGAGCGGCAATGATATCGTTCATGAAATCGAGGAACTCGATGCGCCGCCGGCGCGTCTTGTGCGCGGCGGTCATCTTGCCGGTCGCTACCTCGAAAGCGGCGAACAAGGTGGTGGTGCCGTTGCGCTTGTAATCGTGGCTATGGCCGGTCAAGGCCCGGCCGTTCGGGAGCTTGAGGTAGCCCTGCGCTCGCTCCAGCGCCTGGATCGAGGGCTTCTCGTCGACACAGATGACGATCGCGCTCTCGGCAGCGCCATATTGAGCCCACACCACATCGGCCTTTGCGACAATCGGGATCGTCGTGCCACGACATCGACTCGTCGGTCAATACACGCACTTCACGCCTCTCCCGTAGCTACGCACGACTCGTGTGACACGACGCTCCGCAAGTATCCAGGATAACGTCCGGGCCTCCGTTCCTCCCTTAGCCTTGACCTTTATTCGTCGACCTCATTCATCAGCGATAGTGGGTACTAGGCGCAGACTGTTGCCGCCGAACGGGCGAACTCTTTGGTAATTCTAGAATTCTCCGGTGCATTGCCGTAAGCGAAACTTACTCTCTGCTCCTGAAGGTCTGCATCCGTGATGCCACGTTCTTTGGCTTCCGAGAGCAGCCGCTCCAATTCTGGCCGCGGCGGCGCTCGTCTGAGCGTCGCTTTTCGAATAGCCATTCCATCCTCCTCGATGAGTTGGACGCCAAGCATAACCCAGCGATTTCTTAATAAGATATAATGGCGGTGCGCCCGGCGTCACCCCCCTGGCCGGGCGGCTTGATGAGCGAAAATTGCGATGCGGCTATGTGTAGCGCAACAGGGTAGCGATGCAAGCGGTAAGGCACTCATACGGTAAAAATCCATTGGTGATACGGATTTCCCCTTCGCTGACCGAACTACCGACAGCTCACAAGCCCACTCGTAACAGCGCAAAACTCAGCGCCTCACAAAAAGCTCTGCGGGTCGACGTCGATGTCGAGCTTGATATTGCTCTTGGCTTTCGGCGCGGCGGCGAGCCATTCGCGCAGATAAGCTGAAAGATCAAAGGCGCGCGGCGCCTTGATCAGCAAGCGCAGACGATGCCGGCCGCGCACCAGCGCCAGCGGCGCCTCGGCGGGGCCGAGCACGCGGACGTCGTCGTTGACCGGCGCGGCGCGGGCGAGCGCGCGGGCGTGCCGTTCCGTCTCGTGCCGGTCGGGGCCGGAAATGACGATGCTGGCGAGCCGGCCGAACGGCGGATAGTGCGCGCTCTCGCGCACCGCGATCTCGGCGGAATAGAACGCCTCGCGGTCCTGCGCGATCAGCGCGCGCATCACCGGATGCTCGGGCTGGTGCGTCTGCAGATAGCCGTGGCCGACGCCGGCATCGCGGCCGGCGCGGCCGACCACCTGATGCAAGAGCTGAAACGTGCGTTCGGCGGCGCGCGGATCGCCGTTGCTCAAGCCCAGATCGGCGTCGACGACGCCGACAAGGTTGAGCATGGGAAAATGATGGCCCTTGGCGACGAGCTGGGTGCCGATGACGATGTCGAAGCGGCCTTCGGCGACGCCGGCAAGCTCTTCGCGCATGCGCTCGACCGTGGCGACGAGGTCGCTCGAGAGCACCAGCAGGCGCGCCTGCGGAAACAGCTCGCGCACCTCTTCTTCGAGGCGCTCGACACCGGGCCCGCAGGCGACGAAGGAATTTTGCGCCTGGCATTTCGGGCAATGGGCCGGATGCGGCATGGCGAAGCCGCAATGGTGGCAGACGAGCTGCCGGCGAAAGCGGTGATCGACCAGCCAGGCGTCGCAGTTCGGGCAGGAAAAGCGAAAGCCGCAGGCGCGGCACAGGGTCAGCGGCGCGTAGCCGCGGCGATTGAGAAACAGCAGCGCCTGCTCGCCGCGCTCGACCGCGGTTTTGACCGCGCCGGCGAGCGTCGGGGAGATGAAGCGGCCGGGCGGCGGTCGCTCGTGGCGCAGATCGATCGCCTCGACCGACGGCAGGCGCTGGCCGCCGAAGCGTTCGGGCAGCGCGAGGCGCCCATAGCGGCCGCGCCGGGCATTGACTTCGGTTTCGAGCGACGGCGTTGCCGACGACAGCACCACCGGAATGCGCGCGATGTGGCCGCGCACCACCGCCATGTCGCGGGCGTGATAGTGCACGCCGTCTTCCTGCTTGTAGGCCGGATCGTGCTCTTCATCGACCACGATCAGCCCGAGATCGGCATACGGCAGAAACAGCGCCGAGCGCGCGCCGACGACGACGGACACGTCACCGTCGGCGACCGCGCGCCAGGTGCGCGCGCGCCGGCGCGGCGACAATTCGGAATGCCATTCCGCCGGCCGCACGCCAAAGCGCGCCGCGAAGCGGTCGAGAAATTGCGCGGTCAGCGCGATCTCCGGCATCAGGATCAGGCTCTGCCGGCCGCGGCGGATCGTGTCGGCGACCGCTTCGAAATAAACCTCGGTCTTGCCCGAACCGGTGACGCCATCGAGCAGCGTCACCGAATAACCGCCCTTGGCGAGCGTTGCCTGCAACGCCGCGGCGGCAGCGGCCTGATCCGCGGTGAATTCGGATCGCACGAAATCCGGATCGGGTTTTTCCGCAACCGGCTCCGGCGGCAGCACGATTGCTTCGAGCGTGCCCTCGTCGATCAATCCGTCGATGACGCCGGCGCTGACGCCCGCTTCGCGCGCCGCCTCGCCCTTGCCGCGCACCATGCCGTCGGCGAGAAGCCCAAGCACGCGCTGCCGCGCGCTTGTCATGCGCTGCGGCGGCGCGCCGGCAAGCCGCACGCCGATACGCTCGCGCTCGGCGCCCAGATGCTCGCCCATGCGCAGACACATGCGCAGCACCATGCCGCGCGAGCTCACCGTGTAGTTCGCCACCCAGTCGACGAAGTTGCGCAGCTCGGGCCTGAGCGGCGGCAGTTCGAGTTTTTCCTCGACGTCCTTGAGCCGGTTGTCGAGCCGAGGGTTGGGTTTGGGATTGTCCGCCCACACCACGGCGGTTGCCTCGCGGGCGCCGAGCGGCACGCAGACGATGTCGCCGGGCGCGAGATCGAGCTCTTCGGGCACCCGGTAGGAATAGGCCCGGTCGAGCGCGACCGGCACCAGGACATCGACGACACGCTTGGCCATGCGGCGATCTTCTGCCGATTCCGGGCAGTTTAGGAAGGATAAAGGGCGGCGCGACTAATGTGCCGGCTATGCCGGACAACTCACACAGACACCCGCCCCTGAAAGGGGAGGGTCGGCGTGCGCAGCACGCCGGGGAGGGGTCCGCTTTGAGAAAGTCGCGGGCAAAGCAGACCCCTGCCCGACGGCCTTTGGCCATCAACCTCCCCCTTTCACGGGGAGGTTGCGGACTTCCCCTCTCCATCGCCCCCAAAGTCGCCGCCGAGATCGAGAACTGGTCGAAGCATCTCGGCGCCGAACGCCGCATGTCGCCCAAAACGCTCGAGGCCTATCGGCGCGACGTGCTGCAATTCTTGAGCTTTCTCACCGGGCATCTCGGCGGCGCGCCGTCGCTGAAAGACCTCGCCGCGCTTGCGCCGGCGGACGTGCGCGCCTTCCTGGCGGCGCGCCGTGCCGAGGGTATCGGCAGCCGCTCGCTGATGCGCACGCTCGCCGGCATTCGCGCGTTCGCGCGATTTCTCGAGCGCAACGGCAAGGGCAAGGTCGGTGCGCTGGCCGTTGTGCGCGCGCCGAAAATCGCCAAGACTTTGCCGCGGCCGCTGCCCGCTAGCGCCGCCAAGACCATGACGGATCCGGAGCTCGCCGCCGGCGACGAACGCGAACCATGGATTCATGCCCGCGACGCCGCCGTGCTGGCGCTGCTCTACGGCAGCGGGCTGCGCATTTCCGAAGCGCTCGGCCTCAAACGCGGCGAATTCGGCGCGCGCGACACCATCACGGTGACCGGGAAAGGCAACAAGCAGCGCATGGTGCCGGTGCTGCCGCAGGTCGCGGCGCTCGTCGCCGATTACATCGCGCTCTGTCCCTACGACCTGCCCGAGGCCGGTCCGCTGTTCGTCGGCGCCAAAGGCGGCGCGCTCTCTCCGCGCATCATCCAGCTTGCCATGGCGCGGCTGCGCGGCGCGCTCGGCCTGCCCGAGACAGCGACACCGCATGCGTTGCGGCATTCGTTCGCGACGCACCTTCTCGCCGGCGGCGGCGATCTGCGCGCGATCCAGGAATTGCTCGGCCACGCCTCGTTGTCGACGACGCAGATCTACACGCAAGTCGATGCCGAACGGCTGATCGAGGCGTATCGCAGCGCGCATCCGCGCGCGTAGTGACGCAATCGTTTCACATCGATCTGCGCTCACCATCATTGGCGGCGCATGATCGTTTCGGAAAAGCTGGTTTCCGCCCCCCGGATCAAGTCCGGGGACAGGCTTTTCCGGATCATGCTCTGAGAAAATAGCTGTCCACTTTTCGTCGTTGGACTTGCGCCCGCCCGATTGATTCGCCATTGCGGAGCCGCGCCAAACGCAGACCTGCGCGGCGCTCCGAAAGACGCAAACTTGGGGGCCACAACCAATGCCGGAAGCACACGAACAGATCGAACAAGCCGAGCACACCGCACACGCCGCCGGCTTCAACAAACGCGTGGCGCTGCTGATTGCGGTTCTGGCGCTGTTTCTGTCGTTCTCGGAAACGCTCGGCAAGAGCGCGCAGACCGAGGCGATCGCCGCCAATGTCGAATCCTCGAACCTGTGGGCGTTCTTCCAGGCCAAGACGATCCGCATGACGCAGTTGCGCACCGCCGCCGAACAAATGACGGTGACGGCGGAAAGCGCAGCCGATCCGGCGGCAAAAGCCGCAATAGCCAAACAAATCGACGCCTGGAAAAAGACCGTCGCGCGTTACGATTCGGAGCCGGAAACGAACGAAGGCCGCAAGGAGCTCAGCGAACGCGCCGAAGAGGCGGAGGAGAGCCGCGATCTCGCCATGGCGCGGTATCATCACTACGAATTGGCGTCAGCTGCTTTTCAGATCGGCATCGTGCTGGCATCGGCGACGGTGATTACCGGCATGATTGCGCTTTCCTGGTTCGCCGGTGCGCTCGGCGCCACGGGCCTCGTCCTGGTTGGCCTTGGCCTGTTCGCGCCGCACGCCGTGCCGTTCCTGTCGAATCTTTAGAGCATGATGCCGGAAAAACCTGCCCCCGGACTTGATCCGGGGGCGGAAAACCGCGCGTCGTTTCAATCTGAGACGATTGTTTTTAGAAGATCAGCGTCGCTTCAGCTCAGCTTTGGGCTCACTGGCGTGCGCACGCGGCGGCGAATACGCAACATCAGCCGCACGGCGCGGCCGGCACGGCGCGGCGCGAACAGCGCCAGATTTGCCCGCATTTCCTGGACCACGGGATCGACCAGCGCATGCGACCAGGCGCGCCAGACGATGAGCTGGTCGTGCAGGACGCAAAACCAGCCGAGCTGCAGCAGCTTGGCGCGCGCCGCATCAAATACGAATGCGGTCGAGCCGAGGCCGATCATCTTGGCGAAAAGCAATGTGCCGCAGGCGCCGAACCAATAGCCGCGCGCCAACAGCCACAATCCGGCAAGCTTGAAGGGCAGCAGAAGTCCGATGGGAAGCACGAACACGATCAGAGAGAACGCCGGCGAAAGCTCCGAGACCCACCCGGCAATGCGACGCTTGGCCTGCTCGAGCGGCAGCCGCGCCACGATCCAGCTCGCCATCGGCTGCAAATGATCCCACAGCCACGCCTCGAGCAGGAAAACCAGCGCAACGGTAATCCAGAACCAGCGGATGAGGCGACGCATCATGATAACGACCTGATGCAAGACCTGAATGTTGGACTTGGTACGTTAATAATTGATGGCTCGCTTTGAGACGGCCAAAGCTGCCTCCTTGATGGCTTCGGTCAACGTCGGATGGGCGTGACAGGTGCGGGCGATATCTTCGGATGAAGCGCCAAATTCCATGGCGATAGCCGCCTCCCCGATCATGTTACCGGCATCTGGCCCGAGAATGTGTATCCCGAGCACGCGGTCGGTTTTGCTGTCGGCTAGTATTTTGACGAAACCATCGGTCGTCAAGTTCACTTTGGCGCGGGCATTGGCGGTAAAGGGAAATTTGCCAACCTGATAGGCGACGCCGGCGGCTTTCAGCTCTTCCTCGGTTTTTCCGACCGAGGCGATTTCCGGATACGTGTAGACGACGTTGGGGATGACGTCGTAGTTCACGTGACCCGACTGGCCGGCAAGATTTTCGGCAACCGCGACGCCTTCCTCTTCGGCCTTGTGCGCCAGCATCGGGCCGGCGATGACGTCACCGATCGCATAAATGCCGGGAACGTTCGTTGCGAAATGCGGGTCGACGATGATGCGCCCGCGATTGTCCTTTTTCACGCCGACCGCCTCGAGACCGAGACCTTCCGTGTAAGGCACCCTGCCGATCGCCACCAGCACGATATCCGCCTCGATCGTTTCGGGCGTGCCGCCGCCGGCCGCGGGCTCAACCTTGATTTTCAGAACCTTGCCGGACCCATCGACCGCGGTGACTTTGGAAGAAAGTTTGAAGGTCAGGCCCTGCTTCTGCAGCATGCGGTGGAATTGCTTGCCGACCTCGCCATCGATGCCGGGCAGAATGTGATCGAGAAATTCGACGATCGTCACCTCGGCGCCGAGCCGCCGCCACACCGAGCCAAGCTCGAGCCCAATGATGCCGGCGCCGACGATGACCAGCTTCTGCGGCACCTTGGCGAGATCGAGTGCCCCGGTCGACGATACGACGCGCTTCTCATCGATATCGATGCCGGGAAGGCGAGCCACGTCGGAGCCGGTGGCAATGACGATATTCTTCGTCTCCAGCACCTGCGACTTGCCGTCGTCGGCCGTCACCTCGACCTTGCCGGGCGCGACGATACGGCCGGCACCGCGGAACCCCTCGATCTTGTTCTTCTTGAACAGATATTCGACGCCCTTGACGTTACCTTCGACGCCCTTCTCTTTGTATTTGAGCATCGCCGCAAGATCGACGCTCGGCTTGCCGACTTTGATGCCCATCTCGGAAAATTTGTGACCGGCCTCCTCGTAAAGCTCGGAGGCATTCAGCATCGCCTTCGATGGGATGCAGCCGATATTGAGACAGGTGCCGCCATAGGTGGCGCGTTTCTCCACGACGGCGGTTTTCATCCCCAGCTGCGCCGCGCGAATGGCGCAGACATAACCGCCGGGGCCGGCGCCGATGATGATGAGGTCGTAGGGCATGACGCGAACACCTATCTGTCGTCATGCCCGCCCTCGTCGCGGGCATCCATGTCTTTACACAGAGCAAGTCAGACGTGGATGGCCGGACCAAGTCCGGCCATGACCGAGTGAGAGAAATTACAAATCCAGCACCAGCCGTGCCGGCTCCTCCAAACATTCCTTGACGCGCACCAGGAACGTCACCGCCTCGCGGCCGTCGACGATGCGGTGGTCGTAGGACAACGCCAGATACATCATCGGCCGCACCTCGATCTTGCCGCCGACCACCATCGGCCGCTCCTGGATCTTGTGCATGCCGAGAATGCCGGACTGCGGCGCGTTGAGGATCGGCGTCGACATCAGCGAGCCGTAAATGCCGCCATTGGTGATCGTAAACGTACCGCCTTGCATCTCATCGATCTTGAGCGAACCGTCGCGGGCGCGGCGGCCGAATTCGGCGATGGACTTCTCGATCTCGGCGAGCGATTTCAGATCGCAATCGCGCACCACCGGCACCACGAGGCCGCGTTCGGTGCCGACCGCAATGCCGATGTGGTAGTAGTTCTTGTAGATGATGTCGGCGCCGTCGATCTCGGCGTTGACGGCGGGAATTTCCTTCAGCGCCTGCACGCAGGCGCGCACGAAGAAGCCCATGAAGCCCAGCTTCACGCCGTGCTTCTTTTCGAACAGATCGCGGTATTGCGTCCGCAGCGCCATGACGTGGCCCATGTCGACCTCGTTGAAGGTCGTCAGCATGGCCGCAGTGTTCTGCGCATCCTTGAGGCGGCGCGCGATGGTCTGGCGCAACCGCGTCATGCGCACGCGCTCTTCCCGCGCCGCATCGTCGGCCGGCGACGGCGCGCGCACCTGAACGGCGGCGGCCGACGCCGCAACGGGCATCGGCTGCGCGGCGGCGCGTTCGATCGCGGCCAGCATGTCGCCTTTGGTTACGCGGCCATCCTTGCCGGTGCCGGGAACCGTCGCGGCATCGACGCCGGCTTCGGCCGACAGCTTGCGCACCGAGGGCGCCAGTGGCGCATCGGCGGGTGGTGCACTCGACGCGGTTGGCTTGGGCGGGGGCGGCGTTGGAGCCGGCGCCGCTGCAGCGGGTTTGGCAGCGGCGGCGGGCGGCGCCGGCGCGGCCTTGGCGGGCGCAGAGCCCGCTCCCTCCTTGATCTCGCCAAGCAGCGCACCGACCGCGACCGTTTCGCCGTCCTTGACGGTGATACCCGACAGCACGCCTGCGGCCGGCGCCGGGACTTCGATCGTCACCTTGTCGGTTTCGAGCTCCACCAGCGGTTCGTCGACCGCGACTGCGTCGCCCGGCTTCTTGAACCACTTGCCGATCGTCGCTTCGGTGACCAACTCCCCAAGCGTTGGCACGCGAATCTCAGCCATCATGTCCTCTTTGGCATTCTCTTCGTCATGGCCGGGCTTGTCGGGCCATCCACGCCTTTCGATTTGGTTGCGCCGTCACGACGTGGATGCCCGGCACAAGGCCGGGCATGACGGCGTTGCGGCTATCCCAATGCGTCTTCCAGAAATTGCTTGAGCTGCGTCAGGTGAAGCGACATTTGACCAACCGCGGTCGACGCCGAAGCCGGCCGGCCGGCGTAGCGCGCGCGGCGATGCTTGGCGCCGATTTGATTGAGGATCCATTCGAGGAAGATGTCGACGAACACCCAGCCGCCCATGTTGCGCGGCTCTTCCTGGCACCAGACGATTTCGGCCTGCTTGAAGCGCGCCAGCTCCGTCATCAGCGCCTTGGTGGGGAACGGATAAAGCTGCTCGATGCGCAAGAGATAGATGTCGTCGACGCCGCGCTTCTCGCGCTCGTCGTAAAGATCGTAATAGACCTTGCCCGAGCAGATCACGACTCGACGCATTTTTTCGTCGGTGACGAGCTTGATCTTCTCATCCGGCAGCATCTGCGCGTCGTCCCACAGCAGGCGATGGAACGAGGTGTTCGGGCCCATCTCTTCGAGCCGCGAAACAGCGCGGCGATGACGCAACAGCGACTTCGGCGTCATCAGAATGAGCGGCTTGCGGAAGTCGCGGTTGAGCTGCCGGCGCAGGATGTGAAAGTAATTGGCGGGCGTCGTGCAGTTGGCCACCTGCATGTTGTCTTCGGCGCACATCTGCAGATAGCGCTCAAGCCGCGCCGAGGAATGTTCCGGGCCCTGCCCCTCGTAGCCGTGCGGCAACAGGCAAACGAGCCCCGACATGCGCAGCCATTTGCGTTCGCCGGATGAGATGAACTGATCGAACAACACCTGCGCGCCGTTGGCGAAATCGCCGAACTGGGCTTCCCACAGGGTAAGCGCGCTGGGCTCGGCGAGCGTGTAGCCATACTCGAAGCCCAGCACGGCTTCCTCCGACAGCATCGAGTTGATGACTTCGAAGCGAGCCTGGCTGTCGCTGAGATGATTGAACGGCGTGTAACGCTGTTCGTCCTCCTGGTCGGTCAGGACGGAATGGCGCTGCGAAAAGGTGCCGCGTTCCGAGTCCTGGCCCGACAGCCGCACGCGGTGACCTTCGAGCAGCAGCGAGCAGAACGCGAGTGCTTCGCCCGTCGCCCAGTCGATGTTCGAGCCGGTCTCGATGGATTTCTGCCGGTTCTCCAAAAACCGATTGAGCGTACGGTGCACGTGAAAGCCCGCCGGCAGCGCCGTGATCTTCTGGCCGATCTCCTTGAGCATCGCGATCTCGACACCGGTGTGGCCGCGGCGCGGATCTTCGGTATCGCCCGCGGTCTTGAACCCGGCCCAGCGGCCGTCGAGCCAATCCGCCTTGTTGGCGCGGTAGCTTTGGGCGGCCTCAAGTTCGGCGTCGAGCCGGCTGCGCCAATCCGCCTTCATCTTCTCGACTTCGCCGGCGGTAACGACGCCCTCGCCGACGAGCTTCTTGCCGTAGATTTCCAGTGTCGACGGATGCGCCGCGATCGCCTTGTACATCAGCGGCTGCGTGAACGACGGCTCGTCACCCTCGTTATGGCCGTGGCGCCGATAGCAGAACATGTCGATGACGACCGGCTTCTGGAATTTCTGCCGGAATTCGGTCGCGATCTTGGCGGCAAAGACGACGGCTTCCGGGTCGTCGCCGTTGACGTGAAATATCGGCGCCTCGATCATCTTGGCAACGTCGGATGGGTACGGCGACGACCGCGAATAACGCGGATCGGTAGTGAACCCGATCTGGTTGTTGACGATGAAATGCACCGAACCGCCGGTGCGGTGTCCGCGCAATCCGGAAAGCCCGAACAACTCCGCAATCACGCCCTGTCCGGCGAACGACGCGTCGCCGTGAATGAGCAACGGCATCACCATCGTGCGATCTTCAGGCGAAGCGCCGAGTTGATCCTGCTTGGCGCGCACCTTGCCAAGCACGACGGGATCGACGATTTCGAGGTGCGACGGATTCGCGGTCAGCGACAGATGCACTTTGTTCTGATCGAACTCGCGATCCGACGACGCGCCGAGGTGATATTTGACGTCGCCCGAACCCTCCACTTCGTTGGGAGTCGACGAGCCGCCCTTGAACTCGTGAAAGATCGCGCGATGCGGCTTGGCCATGACCTGGGCCAGCACGTTGAGCCGTCCGCGATGCGGCATGCCGATCACGATCTCGCGCACACCGAGCGCGCCGCCGCGCTTGATGATCTGCTCGAGCGCCGGAATCATCGACTCGCCGCCGTCGAGACCGAAGCGCTTGGTGCCCGTGAATTTGACGTCGCAGAATTTTTCGAAGCCTTCGGCTTCGACGAGCTTGTTGAGAATGGCGCGCTTACCTTCGCGCGTGAACGTGATTTCCTTGTCGGGTCCCTCGATGCGTTCCTGGATCCAGCCTTTCTGCGCGCCATTGGAGATGTGCAGGAATTCGACGCCGAGCGTTTGGCAATATGTGCGCCGCAGAATGGCGACGATCTGATGGATCGTGCCGAATTGCAGGCCCAAGACCTTGTCGAGGAATATTGGACGATCGAGATCGCCCTCGCCGAAGCCATAGGTGCGGGGGTCGAGTTCCTCCTCGTTGTTGGGCTTGGCAAGACCGAGCGGATCGAGGTTGGCGTGGAAATGGCCGCGCGCCCGATAGGCGCGGATCAGCATCAGCGCCCGCACCGAGTTCGCGCGTCGCGCGTTCGATATCTGCCGTGGAGAGTTCGACGCCGCGCGCCTGCGCTTGCGCCTTCACCTTGCCACCGACGGCTTTGCCAGCGTCGGCCCAATTGCCGTCGAGCGCCGATATGAGTTCGCCGCGTTCCGGCACCGGCCAGTCTGGCCTGCCCCAAGATGCGCCGCGCGCATTCTTGGCGACATCGCCAGCGTCGTCCTTCAGGCTTTGGAAGAACGATTGCCACTCGGCGTCGACGGATTTCGGATCGGTTTCATACTGCGCATACAGATCCTCGATGTATGCGGCATTGCTGCCATAGAGGAACGAGGTGAGTGCGAAGGCGGCGTTCGCGTCCTGACGAGACATGGTCGATTTCCTGGAGCGGATTTCCTGGGACGATTTCTCAAGACGATTTCTTGGGGGCGATTCTCTGGGCGGTTGCTGAACAATCCCGAGCTTGAGGTATGGGACGTACGAGCGAAACGACGCACCCAGTGAGGTGCGAAATTCCGAATCAGCCTAGCCCGGCCCAGGCGATTTCTCTTTTACCCTATTTAGGGTTTGGATGCGGCAGCGCAAAGACAATAGAAGTGAATTACGATTTCAATACTTCCACCAGGGTTTTGCCCAAGCGCGCGGGAGACGGCGAAACCTTGATGCCGGCGGCCTCCATGGCGGCGATCTTCGATTCCGCGCCGCCTTTGCCACCGGCAATGATGGCGCCGGCGTGCCCCATCCGCCGCCCGGGCGGCGCTGTGCGCCCGGCGATAAAGCCGACCATCGGTTTCTTGCGGCCGCGCTTGGCTTCATCCTTGAGGAACTGAGCTGCGTCCTCCTCCGACGAACCGCCGATCTCGCCGATCATGATAATGGCATCGGTCGCCTTGTCGGCCAGAAACATCTCCAGCATGTCGATGAAATCGGTGCCTTTGACCGGATCGCCGCCGATGCCGACCGCGGTGGTCTGGCCGAGGCCCTCCCGGGTCGTCTGAAACACCGCCTCGTAGGTGAGCGTCCCCGAACGCGACACAATGCCGACTTTGCCCGGCTTGAATATGTTGCCGGGCATGATGCCGATCTTGCATTCGCCGGCGGTCATGACGCCCGGACAGTTCGGCCCGATCAGGCGCGATTTCGAACCGGAAAGCGCCCGCTTGACCTTGACCATATCGATGACGGGGATGCCTTCGGTGATACAGATGATCAGCGGAATTTCGGCGTCGATCGCCTCGCAAATGGCGTCTGCCGCACCGGGCGGCGGCACGTAGATCACGCTGGCATTGCAGCCGGTTTTCTCGCGCGCTTCGGACACCGTTTCGAAGACCGGCAGGCCGAGATGGGTCGAACCGCCTTTGCCCGGCGAAGTCCCGCCGACCATCTTGGTGCCGTAGGCGATCGCCTGTTCGGAGTGAAACGTACCGTTCTTGCCGGTAAATCCCTGGCAGATGACTTTGCGTGTTCTTGTCGATGAGGATCGGCATGCGCGGCTCTTTCTTAACCTCCCCCAGAAAGGGGGAGGTCGGCGCGCCAGCGCCGGGTGGGGGTTGACGCTAGGCCTCGTAGTTTTTCGGCGGCCACAATAATTGTTTGCAAAACTCCGGAGATATTTTGCGTGACTTCATTGTTCCAAAAGCGAAGCTCGGTGACCCCGCAGGCGCGCAGCCACGCCGTCCGCCTTTCATCATGCAATTGTTGACGTCGAAAGGCATGCTGGCTGCCGTCCAGTTCGATCGCTAGACGTAACAACGGGCAGTAAAAATCAAGAACATAAGGCCCAGCCGGATGCTGTCGCCGAAAGCTCAATCCGTCCAAGCGGCTGTCGCGCAGCTTGCTCCATAAGCGCTTTTCGACCTCACTCGATGTTCGGCGCAATTTTCGTGCACGAGCTGTCTTAACTGGCGTGCGATTGTATGGGGTTTCGACCCCCACCTGGCTCGCTTTGCTCGCCATCCTCCCCCTTTCAGGGGGAGGGGACAAAAGAGGGCCACTCATCACGCTACCTGCTTTACCGCGTTGACGACCTTCTGCGCAGCATCGTCGAGATCGTCGGCCGAGGTGACGTTGAGATTCGATTTGGCGATGATGTCCTTGCCGAGATCGACATTGGTGCCTTCGAGCCGCACCACGAGCGGTACCCGCAAGCCCACTTCCTTCACGGCCGCGACCACGCCTTCGGCGATCACATCGCATTTCATGATGCCGCCGAAAATGTTGACCAAAATGCCCTTCACGTTCGGATCGGACGTGATGATCTTGAACGCCGCGGCCACTTTGTCTTTGGTTGCGCTGCCGCCGACATCGAGGAAGTTCGCCGGCGCCATGCCGTAGAGCTTGATGATGTCCATGGTCGCCATGGCAAGACCGGCGCCGTTGACCATGCAGCCGATGGTGCCGTCGAGCGCCACGTAATTGAGATCGTAGTGTGAGGCTTCGATCTCCTTGGCGTCCTCTTCGGTGAGATCGCGCAACGCGACAATGTCGGGATGACGATAGAGCGCGTTATCGTCGAAGCCGATCTTGGCGTCGAGACAAATAAGCTGGCCGGTCTTGGTGACGACCAGCGGATTGATCTCGAGCAGACTCATGTCCTTGGCAAGGAAGGCCTCGTAGAGCTTCGGCAGTACGGCCTCGGCCTGCTTGGCGACGTCACGATTCAATCCCAAAGCATTGGCGACATGACGTGCGTAATGCGGCATGAAGCCGGTTGCCGGATCGACCGAAAAGCTCAAGATCTTTTCCGGATGCGTGCGCGCGACTTCTTCGATGTCCATGCCGCCTTCCGTCGAAGCCACGAAAGCGACCCGCGAGGTTGCCCGGTCGATCAGCGCCGACAGATAATACTCGCGATCGATGTTCGAGCCTTCCTCGATATAGAGGCGCCTCACCTCTTTGCCGTGCGGCCCGGTTTGATGCGTCACCAGCGTCGATCCAAGCAGCCGTTCGGCTTCGCGCTTCACGTCGGCGACCGACTTGACGACTTTCACTCCGCCGGCCTTGCCGCGTCCCCCGGCGTGGATCTGCGCCTTCACCACCCAGACCGGCCCGCCGAGTTCGTTGGCGGCTTTCTCGGCTTCCGCGACGCTGAAGGCCGGGATGCCGCGCGGCACCGGCACGCCGAATTCGCGCAATACGGCTTTCGCCTGATATTCGTGGATGTTCATTGAGAGTGCCTATTACGTGTCATTGCCCGCGAAGGCGGCCAACCCAGTAATCATAAACCGACTAACAAACACGCGACGGTGCAACATCACGACCCGCGACGAATACTGGATGCTCCGCCTTCGCGGAGCATGACAGCGGAAGGACGGCTATTTGCCGAGATCGGGCGCGATTTTCTTGCAGGCCTCGACCAGACTCTTCACCGCATCCGCCGATTTGTCGAACATGCCGCGCTCGGCGCCATTGAACTCGATCTCGACAATGCGCTCGACGCCCTTGCTCCCGATCACGACAGGCACGCCGACGTAGAGGTCCTTGATGCCGTATTCGCCGTTGAGCCACGCCGCGGCCGGAAGCACCCGCTTCTTGTCGCGCAGGTAGCTTTCCGCCATCGCGATGGCGGAAGCCGCGGGCGCGTAGAAGGCCGAGCCGGTCTTGAGCAGGCTGACGATCTCGCCGCCGCCGTTGCGGGTGCGATCGACGATGGCATCGACGCGCGCCTGGGTGGTCCAGCCCATTTTGACGAGATCAGGCAGCGGAATTCCTGCCACCGCCGAATAGCGCACCAGCGGCACCATGGAGTCGCCGTGACCGCCGAGCACGAACGCCGTGACGTCTTCGACCGAGACATTGAACTCGTCGGCCAGGAAATAGCGAAAGCGCGCCGAATCGAGCACGCCCGCCATGCCGACGACCATCGCATTCGGCAGTCCGCACGCCTTTTGCAAGGCCCAGACCATGGCGTCGAGCGGATTGGTGATGCAGATGATGAACGCGTTCGGGCAGTATTTTTTGATGCCCGAGCCGACCTGCTCCATCACTTTCAAATTGATGCTCAGCAGGTCATCGCGGCTCATGCCCGGCTTACGCGGCACGCCGGCCGTGACGATACACACCGCCGCACCCTCGATCGCCTCGTAGGAATTGGCTCCGGTAAAGCGCGCGTCGAAGCCGTCGACCGGCGACGACTGGACGAGATCGAGCGCCTTACCTTGGGGCACCCCTTCCGCAATGTCGAACATGACGACATCGCCGAGCTCTTTGAGACCGATCAAATGTGCGAGGGTGCCGCCGATTTGACCTGAGCCGATCAGTGCAATTTTGCTTCGCGCCATCCGACGAATTTCCTTGATTGGCAAAAAGGGCCGGCTGCGCGGTCATTAGCCCTTTCGGCAGGACCGTTCAAGCCGCCTTGAAAGCCGTCTTGGCCATCCGGCAAGCTCAGGTCTCGACGATGCCGGCCGACGAGCCTGATGTCCCCGCGTGAGGGGCGCCGTGCGGCCGCGCCAAGTACGTTTCAGAACGCATTTCGATCAGGCGCGACGCGGTGCGCTTGAATTCATGCGCCTCGTAACCTTGGTCACCCTGATAGAGCGCATCCGGTTCGGCCGCGGCCGAGGCGATCAATTTCACATTCATGTCGTAGAGCGTATCGATCAGGATGATGAAGCGCTTGGCGGCATTGCGCGTATCGAAAGACATCAGCGGAATGTGGTCGAGAATGATGGTGTGGTACTCGTGCGCGATCCGCAGATAATCCGCAGCGGCAAGCGGCTGTTCGCACAACTCGTGGAACGTGAAGCGCGCGACGCCCATGGCAGCGCGCGGGACATGAACGGAGCGCCCCCTGAGCGGAAGCTCCTGCGCGACTCCGCCGTTTCCGCCGGCGAGCCGATGCCAGGCGTCGTCAAGCGCGGCGTCGGCAGCCGCATCGGCCGGCACGTACCACACCGGCATTCCGGCGAGCTTCTCCAACCGGAAATCCGTGCGGGCGTCGAGGCGCACGATATCCATGTGCTGTTCGAGCATGTGGATGAACGGCACGAACAAGGCGCGGTTTAATCCGTCCTTGTAGAGTTCGTCGGGATGCACGTTCGAGGTGGCGACCAGTACGACGCCGCGCTCGAACAGCTGCGCGAAAAGCCGCCCGAGAATCATCGCATCGGCAATATCGGTGACGTGGAATTCGTCGAAGCACAGAAGCCAGGCTTCTTCCGCCAGTTGGGCGGCGGTGAGCTGGATCGGATCTTCGCCCAAATGCTCGCCGAGTTTCATTTTTTGCCGAAAGGCGTGAACGCGGTCGTGCACGTCAAGCATGAATTCGTGAAAATGCGCGCGACGCTTGCGCACCACCGGGCTGGCTTCGAAGAAAAAATCCATCAGCATCGTCTTGCCGCGCCCGACCGCGCCGTAAATGTAGAGCCCCTTGATTTGCGGCAGCGCCTTTTCGCGGCTGCCGAACAGCCAACCCAGCGAAGATGATTTTCGCGCCAGCCGGGATTGCGCAATGCGCGCCTCGAGGCGCGCCAGCATGCCGACGACAACGAGCTGCGCGCCGTCGGGCTCGACTCTGCCCGCGGCAATGCCGGCGTCATATTGTGCGGGAACGGAGCGCGACATCTGGAGGTTGTTTGTTAATCGGTGTGATTGAAACGTGGCATCAGTTCAGGAATGCATAGCGGCCTTGCAGAGTGCGTGCCAAGATTGTGTTGTCGTTAAATCGTCGTGAACAATTTACTAGTAGAGCGGATCTGACATTCGCAACCCACTTAGCCGCAAATCGGCGAAGCGAATGTCAAATCCAAAGCCCCACTAGCCATGCGTATACGGAATGTAGGCATGTTGCTCAATGCTTCGCCTTGCCAAACTTTGGCGCCACACAACATGATGATGCGATTCGGAACGCACGCATGAAGACGTTCGTTATGCAGCAGGTTTGAGCGGAGGACACGATCAGGAGGTTTTTTGGCGGCAATGTCAGGAGACCCTTGGTATGCAGGATGTTCTTCCCGAAGGCGGTGTGATCCGTAAATTGTGGATCGGCGAGACCGCCAAATATCGCGACCATATATTACGTCTCGACCCGGAAAGCCGCCACAGCCGTTTCGCCGGCGGCGTCTCCGACGACTTTGTTTGCAAATACGTCGATCTGTCCATCTCGCTCGAAGCCGTCGTGCACGGCTTTTTCGTTGGCGACACGATGCGCGGCGCGGCTGAGCTGCGTCCGCTGGGCATCAGACTGCCGCACCAGGCGGAGGCGGCGATCAGTGTGGAGAAGGCGTGGCAGAGTCACGGCGTCGGTTCGGCGCTGCTGCGGCGGACGCTGCTCGCCGCGCGTAATCGCGGTTATCAGCTCCTGCATATGGCCTGTCTCGCGGAAAACCGGCGCATGCAGCAGCTCGCGCGAAAATTCGACGCGGAACTGTCGTTCGACTTCGGCAACGTCGTCGGCGAAGTCGAATCGTCACGCCCAACGCCGCTGTCCGTGATGCGTGAGATCATGGCCGACAGTCACGGCTTCGCGACTGCGATGCTCGATCTGCAATCACGCATGCTGAGGGCATGATCGCGTTGGCTTGGCCCAGATAGAGCGCACGATCATTTTGCGTTTTGCGCCCACCTGAACTCGGTCTCTTCGAGCGGATAGGCCTCTTCGACGACGTAGGGGCCGCCGCCGACAGAGTCGCGCGAGGAGAACAGCACGAAGCGCGAGACTTCGAACGAGGATGAACGAAAGTGACCGCGTGTGCTGAGATAGTCGGCCACTTGGCGGCTCGACGAATCACGCAGCCGTGCCAGCGTGACATGCGGCGTGTATTTGCGGCCTTCGGGCTCAAGTCCGAGGCGCTGCAGAAGCCGTTCTTGTTCCGACTGCAACTCCATCAGCGGCCCGGCCGGCGCAACCGCGGCGACCACCGCCCTCGGCTTGCGGCCGCCGAACGATGACAAACCATCAACGCGCAGTTCGAACGAGGAGCGCCGCACGCGCCCGAGGAGGCCGGCGATATCGCGTGCCAGTGCGTGATCGATATCGCCGATGAACCGTAGCGTGAGATGATAGTTCTCGGGATCGATCCAGCGCGCACCCGGCAGTCCGCCGCGCATCATCGCGAGCGATTGGCCGACGTGAGACGGGATTTCGAGAGCGGTAAACAGGCGGGGCATGTCAAACCTGCGGCTCGTGGTCGCGATTCGCAGCAGCCGCAGCATGCGGTGATCGCGCGAATCGCGCAAGCGTTACGATGGACGAAGCGCGCGGGCGCGCGCGATCAGGTCCTCCACGTTGGGCAAAATGCGCTGGACGATGACGTCGACGCCCGCCGCGTTGGGGTGCATGCCATCGTGCTGCGCGAGGCCGCGATTGGCGGCAACGCCATCGAGAAAAAACGGGTAGAGCAACGCGCCGTATTTACGCGCAAGGTCGGGATAAATGCTTTCAAACGCCTGGCCGTATTCGGCGCCCATGTTGGGCGCAGAGCGTATGCCGCACAGCAGGACTGCGATGTGGCGATCCGTCAGGCGCTGAAGGATCTTATCGAGGGCGTCGCGCGTGACCTCGGGCTTGATTCCGCGCAGCATATCGTTGCCACCGAATTCGACGATGACGGCTTCGGTACCCGGCGGCACCGACCAGTCCAGCCGCGCAAGTCCGTCCGAAGCTGTGTCGCCGGAGACTCCGGCATTTTCGACCTCCACCGCCGCCCCGCGGGCGGTGAGAGCCGCTTGGAGGCGGGACGTGAAGCCATCCTTGTTGGGCAGGCCGTAACCCGCGGTCAGCGAATCGCCGAGCGCAACGATCTTGACCGGTGTCTCGGCGCGTGCAGGCAGATCGGCTGTCCAGGTCATCAACGCCACGCTACAAACCACCGCAGACACGATTTGGATCACGACACGACGCCACCCATATGTTGGGGCAGCAAGTGGCGGTGAGAATCGCGGGCCAGTCAGAAACATGAACGACATCTCGGGTAATCCTTGCGCTACTGACGCCATCATGCTCAGCGGCGTCAACCTGTCGCTCGGCCGTGGCGCCGCCCGCGTCAACATCCTCAAAGAGATCAACCTCACGATCGGGCGCGGCGAAGCCGTTGGCCTTCTCGGACCGTCGGGTTCGGGCAAGTCGACACTCCTCATGGTGATGACCGGACTGGAACAGCCTGACTCGGGCTCCGTACGCGTTGCCGGAGAGGATCTGCGACGGCTCGACGAGGACGAACTAGCGCGGTTTCGTGGCAAGAATGTAGGTATCGTGTTTCAGGCCTTCCACCTGATCCCGACCATGACGGCGCTCGAAAATGTCGCGGTGCCACTCGAATTCGCCGGCGCTCGCGACGCGCTCGCACGCGCCGAACGTGAGCTCTCGGCCGTCGGCCTCAAGGACCGCCTCCAGCACTATCCGGCCGAGCTTTCCGGTGGCGAACAGCAGCGCGTCGCGCTCGCCCGGGCGCTGGCGCCTAATCCCGCGATCCTGGTCGCCGATGAGCCGACCGGAAATCTCGACGAGACCACCGGACGCGAGATCATCGAGCTGATGTTCCGCGGCCATCGTGAACGCGACATGACACTTGTGCTTGTGACGCACGACACCGAGCTCGCCGCGCGATGCGATCGCGTGATGCAGATTCACTCAGGGCGCCTCGGTGAACCGCTCCGTTCAGCCGCGACGGCCGCAACGGGGCTCTGATATGGCGAGCTTCGATGCGCCCTTCGGGCGTGCGCCCCTGCCGGCCCGTTTGACGCTTCAGGCACCCGCGACCGCCGGACAGCGGGCCAGGCTTGCCCTCGGCTTCGCCTGGCGCGAACTCCGCGGCGGCGTGCGCGGCTTCGGCATCTTCATCGCCTGCATCGCGCTCGGCGTTATGGCAATCGCCGGAATAGGCTCAGTCGCCGAGAGCCTCGCCGACGGACTTTCCGGAGCGGGCCGCGTGATCCTCGGCGGCGACATGGCATTTTCCCTCATCCAGCGCGCGGCCACGGATCGCGAGCGCGCCTTCCTCGACGCCCACGGAACGGTCTCGGTCGCCACGGCGACGCGCGCCATGGCGCGCACCAGCGACGGCCGTTCGATCCTTATCGAGATCAAAGCCGTCGATGCGGCGTATCCGTTGTTCGGCACCGTCACCACCGATCCGGCTATGCCGCTGCCGGCGTTGTTCGCACAGCAAGGTGGCGCATTCGGCGCCGCCGTCGATCCCACATTGCTGGCACGGCTTGATCTGAAAACCGGCGATCGCATCACCATCGGCAATGCAGTCATCGAACTGCGGGCCGCGCTGACCGGCGAACCAGACAAGCTTGCCAACGGCATCGGGTTTGGACCGCGCGTGCTGATGAGCGAGGCCGCGTTGCGAGCGAGCGGCCTGGTGCAGCCCGGCAGTCTGGTGCGCTGGCAATACCGGCTACGCCTGCCGAGCGCCGATTCAAGCGACGCCACGGTGACCGCTATCGAAAAACAGGCGCAGTCGTCGTTCCCGGATGCCGGCTGGGACATCCGCACGCGGAGCAAGGCTTCGCCGCAGCTCGAACGCAACGTCGACCGCTTCAGTCAATTCCTGACGCTGGTCGGTTTGACGACGCTGCTGGTCGGCGGCGTTGGCGTAGCGAACGCGGTCGCGGCCCACCTTGCGCGCAAGCGCGACGTGATCGGAACCATGAAGGCGCTCGGCGCGACGGGCGCTGACGTTTTCGCGATTTATTGCACCGAAATCGTTTTGGTCGCGCTGTTTGCTGCTCTCCTGGGCGCTGCCCTCGGGGCGACCCTGCCTTTCGTGATCGTATGGGCCTTCGGCGCGATCATTCCACTGCCTGTTGTACCCGCGCTGCATCCGGCAGTGCTGGCGCTCGCAGTTGCCTATGGCCTGTTGACGGCACTTGCGTTTGCGCTCTGGCCGCTCGGGCGCGCCCATGACATCTCGGTGTCGATGCTGTTTCGCGACCAGATCGCCGCAGAGCGATCCTGGCCGCGCAGACGCTACATTGTTGCGGCGGTGGCGATCGTCGCGGTTCTTGTTGCGCTCGCGATTCTGACGACCTTCGATCATCGCATCGCGGCGATTTTTGTTGCTTCGGCCGTCGTGGTATTTTTGCTGTTGCGGCTCGTCGCGATGCTCACGATGTGGATCGCCCGCCGTCTGCCGCGCCAGCGCTCGACGATCGCGCGGCTTGCCATCGCCAACATTCATCGGCCCGGCGCACTGACGCCGACCGTCGTGCTGTCGCTGGGGCTCGGCCTGGCCCTGCTCGTAACGGTCATCGAGATCGACGGCAACCTGCACCGCCAGTTTACCGCTGCATTGCCCGAAAAGGCGCCGTCGTTTTTCTTCCTCGACATTGCTTCAGCCGATGCCGATCGCTTCGATGGCTTCGTCCGCGCGCATGCGCCGCTATCCATCCTTGAGCGCGTGCCGATGTTGCGCGGCCGTATTATTTCGGCGAATGGAACCAAGGCCGAAGACCTCAAGCCAGCCGCCCGATCGAGTTGGGTGCTGCGCGGCGACCGCGGCATCACCTACGCGGCCACGATCCCGGCCGGCTCCCGGATCGTTGCCGGGCAATGGTGGAGCGCAAACTACTCCGGAGAGCCGCTGGTCTCTCTCGAAAGCAGGACCGCGCAAGATCTCAATCTCAAGATCGGAGATCCCATCACCGTCAATGTGCTTGGCCGCAACATAACGGCGCGGATCGCCAACTTGCGTGCCGTCGACTGGGAAAATCTCGGTATCAATTTCGTTCTCGTTTTTTCACCCGGCACGTTCAACGGCGCGCCGCATACCGACATTGCGACGCTCACCTTTGCGGATGGCGGCACGCCGCAAGAAGAGACCGCCATCATCAAGGACCTCGCCGACGCGTTTCCCAACGTTACCGCGGTGCGCGTCAAGGAGGCACTCGATGCCATCGACAGTATCGTGACCAATCTGGTCCTGGCGCTGCGCGGCGCGAGTTCCATCACGCTCATTGCCGCGGCCCTGGTGTTGGGCGGCGCGCTGGCGGCGAGCCAGCGCTTTCGGGTCTATGACGCGGTGGTCCTGAAAACCCTCGGGGCGACGCGGGCGCGCCTGCTTGCAGCCTATGCGCTCGAATATCTCTTGATCGGCCTCGCCGCCGTGGTGTTCGGCGTGGCGATGGGATCGCTGGCCGCCGGCCTTATCGTCACCCGAGTCATGGAATTTCCCTTTGTTTTCGTGCCGGGTCAGGCGGCGGCTGCGGCGTTTGCCGCGCTTCTGGTGACGCTCGTCCTCGGCCTTGCCGGTACCTATACGGCGCTCGGCCGTAAGCCCGCGGCGGTATTAAGGAATCTTTAAATTCAAGGCGCGGTTTCGACGGTTCGGGAGCGCCACCGGACAGGATGAATCGTTTGTAACCCTGTCGAATATGGGGTCGCACCCATCTGGCGCACTCGGCCCTTTCGCACTAGATTCACGCCACGCGTAACCGGCGTTCACCGCCGCACGCCTTATCCCGGCAAGTGCCGGGGCAACCCAGGGGTATTTTCCAATGTCCGACTTCGATCGGAATGTTGTGACCGCCAGGACCGGCTACCGCACGGACCAGGTGGCGATCGATGCGGGTCTGCGCGCGCACATGATCCGCGTTTACAATTACATGACCGCCGGCGTCGCGCTGACCGGGATCGTCGCGTGGTTCACATTCTCGGCCGCGGTCACTCAGACCGGAGGCTCGCTCGCGCTGACGCCATTCGGCCAGGCCATCTTCCAAAGCCCGCTGATGTGGGTTCTGGTGCTGGCGCCGCTTGCGCTCGTTTTCGCCATCAGCTTCGGAATCAACCGGCTATCGGTGGGAACCGCACTCACGCTGTTCTTTGTTTATGCCGGACTGCTCGGTCTGTCGCTGGCGTCGATCTTTCTGGTCTACACCGGAGCGTCGATCACGCGGGTGTTCTTCATCTCGGCCGCCACGTTCGGGGCGATGAGCCTGTGGGGCTACACCACCCAGCGCGATCTCACCGGCATGGGCTCGTTCATGTTCATGGGCCTGATCGGCATCATCATCGCGAGCCTAGTCAACATGTTCCTGCACTCGACAGGGCTCGACTGGGCGATCTCGGTGATCGGCGTGCTGATCTTCACCGGCCTCACCGCTTACGACACGCAGAAGATCAAGGAGATGTACAGCCCGATGGACGACGGCACCATCGCCGGCCGCAAGGCGGTGATGGGGGCGCTGTCGCTCTATCTCGACTTCATCAACCTGTTCATGATGCTGCTGCGGTTGTTTGGCGACCGCCGCTGAACGAACGGGAATGCTAATATTGGCGCCCCGGGGAGATTCCTCGGGGCGCTTTTTTATTGTCGACCGATGGTTTCATCGGCAATCAGCGAGATTACGATCCGGAGCGCGCAGCGCGCGCCGTCGAAAACGGGTGCGAATCGATTTTATCTGAAACGATTGCGCTTCACCCTCGAACGAGATGCCTCAGCCGGCGACCAAGCGGAGCGAACGATCAAGGACGCCGAGAACGCGATCGAGTTCGTGACCGCGCCGCAGGATATGCCCCGTCGCCGAGATCACGCTGTAGGCGCCTTGCTTGCGTCCAAGCCGCGGATTCTTCTCGATGCGGTAGATGGGGACTTCCGACGCCCGGCGGAAAACTGAGAATACCGCACGGTCCTTGAGAAAATCGATTGCATAATCGCGCCACTCTCCAGCTGCGACCTTGCGGCCGTAAAGACCGAGAATGCGGTCGAGCTCACGTCGGCTGAAGGTGACTTCTCTTGCGGGGGCGGTTGCTCGCAGCTCGCCCCCGCGCAACGCGCTCGGTTCGATTTCGCCGATATTCATACGGCGCCTCCTTTGTCATCACGGCTTCATGATCGCGCCGGACGAGCGCTGCGGCAAGAGCTTGTCGAGAACTTCCGTTGCGGCAAATCCGCGGCAAAAACAGATGCGAGGAGGAGCTGTTGGTGATTGGCACCGCGCCGATCAACATCGCGCAGTGCGGCATTTTCGACCGCCAGAATCACAAATTCGTTAAGCGAATCATAAAGCGGCCCCATTTCGGCCCACCACACGCCAAGCTAACTTGCGAGATAAACAACTGTTGCCTCAGTGCCCGGTCCGGATCGTTCTCCGGATTCCTCAGCCCCCCAGCCCCCCGGGGCACGAACGGACCGGGCCAGAGTCTCGCGTACGGTTCAATCCCCCAATCCTTTTGGCCGGCACAAGTTGCCGGCCTTTTTTGTTTGGTGCGATGAGGAAAGAACGCGACGGCGCGCAAAAACGAGAACGGGAAAGCTCAGACGTCCAGACGATGTCGTCAGCGCGATGCGCCGGACACGACGTCTCTTGCTCCGAGCGGCGTATAGGCGGCGCCGAGAATCACGCCGGGCTTCTCGCGCGTGCCTTCCTGCACCATGACGGCGACGGCGTCGATTTCGCCAGTCTTGATATCCGATATCGGCATCGTCCAAGACGCGTCCGCTCCGGACCATTCGCCGAGCTTCACCCAGCGCCGCACGACGTTGTGGTAGGTCACCGTGCGCCCGCGATTCTCGCCGCGGCCAATGGCGACGGGCACCGCCTTCGCAAGCGGGCATAGCCAGACTTCGCCGACGACGTGTTCGCCCTCGCCGGAGGCGATTTTTACGGTCAGATTCTTGCCCCCGATCGACATCAGCACCGGCACCGACATGATCGCCCCGTTGCGGTCGGTCTGCGCAATTCCACGCTCGATCGCAGAGCGATCGCTGCCGAGCACATGCATCGCGCCGTTGATGACGACCTGCGGCGTATAAACCTGCCGATCTCCCCGCACGTGCGCATAAGCGCGTTGCCGCGCCGTATGCGCCGGACTGGCGAGCGTATCTTTCCAGCCGAGATAGTCCCAGATATCGATCGGTAGACTGAGCGCAACGACGGAGGGATCGTTCGCGAATTCACCAAGAAGCTTGTCGGCCGCAGGGCACGAAGAGCAACCCTGACTGGTGAACAGTTCCAAGACCGCGCGCGGCTGCGCTTGCGCGAAGGCGGCTGTAGCGATGAGAAAGCCGACGACAAGGGAGGCCGACGCGAGGCGGCGACGCGGCATTCCTATCTCCACCCTGCGTACCCCTCGACACCCAATCTTCGTCCGTGCGGTGTTCTAGCGCGAGCGTTCTTCACCCGCCACTCAATTTGAGGTGAGGCGGTACCCGCGAAGCCAAACAGTCAAACATGCGGGAAACCGCCACCAACTCAGGCCGCCAAATGGCGTAGGACGTACTGCAAAATGCCGCCGTTCTTGTAATAGTCCAGTTCATCTGCGGTATCGATGCGGCAGATCAGCGGGACACGCTTGAGGCCGCCGTCGGAGGCGACGATCTCCGCTTGCAGGCGCTGATGCGGTTTTAGATCGCCATGCAGGCCGCGAATGGTCACCTGCTCGTCGCCCTTGAGGCCGAGAGTTCTGCCATGACGTGCCCTCCTCGAAGACGAGAGGCACCACGCCCATGCCGACCAGATTCGAGCGGTGGATGCGTTCGAACGATTGCGCGATCACGGCGCGTATGCCGAGCAGGATTGCGCCCTTGGCCGCCCAGTCCCGCGACGAGCCGGTGCCGTATTCCTTGCCGGCGAACACGACCAGCGGGACACCCTCGCGCTTATAACGCATGGCCGCATCGTAGATCGTCATCCGCTCGCCCGACGGATAATGGATGGTGAAACCACCCTCGATTCCCGGCACCATTTGGTTCTTGAGGCGAATGTTGGCGAACGTGCCGCGCATCATCACCTGGTGATTGCCGCGCCGCGTGCCGTATTGATTGAAGTCCTTCGGGCGGACCTGATGGTCGCGCAGATATTCGCCAGCCGGACTCTCTTCCTTGATCGATCCAGCCGGCGAAATGTGGTCGGTCGTGATCGAGTTCGAGAAACAAGCCGAGGACGCGCGCGTCGACGATGTCCTCGATCGGCTGGCTGCGCTTCGGCATGTCTTCAAAATAGGGTGGATTCTGAACGTAGGTGGAACGATCGTCCCACTTGTAGGTCAGGCCGCCCTTGATCGCGATCTTGCGCCAGTTCGCGTCGCCCTTGAACACGTCGGCGTATTTACGGGTGAACATCTGCTTGTTGATGCTCTTGTGCATGACGTCCGCGATTTCGCGGCTCGTCGGCCAGATGTCGCGCAGATACACCTTGCGGCCTTTCTGGTCGGTGCCAAGTGGCGCCTTGGCGACATCGATCTGCATGGAGCCGGCGATCGCATAGGCCACGACCAGCGGCGGCGACGCGAGGTAATTGGCGCGCACGTCGGCATTGACGCGGCCCTCGAAGTTGCGATTGCCGGAAAGGACCGCCGCAGCCACGAGGTCGTTCTTGTTGATCGCTTCGGAGATTTCTTCCGGCAGCGGGCCCGAATTGCCGATGCAGGTGGTGCAGCCGAAACCGACAAGATTGAAGCCGAGCGTGTCGAGATCCTTTTGCAACCCGGACTTTGACAGATATTCGGCGACGACCTGCGAGCCGGGCGCAAGCGACGTCTTCACCCAGGGCTTGACGGTCAGACCCCTCGCCGCCGCCTTACGGGCGACCAGGCCAGCAGCAATCATCACACTGGGATTGGAGGTGTTGGTGCACGACGTGATCGCGGCGATCACCACGTCGCCGTGTCCGAGGGTGTAGTCGCGGCCTTCAACCGGAACGCGCTTGTCCATTTCGGACGCTTTGTTGAACTCCTTGTCCATCGACTGGGCAAAGCCGCTCTTGACCTCCTTGAGCGCCACGCGGTCCTGCGGGCGCTTGGGCCCGGCGAGCGAAGGTTCGACCGAGGACAATTCGAGCTTGAGGACATCGGTGAAGATCGGATCGGGTGTGGCCTTGGTGCGATACATGCCCTGCGCCTTGGCGTAGGCCAGCACGAGCGCCACGCGATCCGCCGGACGGCCGGTCTCTTTCAGATAACGAATCGTGTCGTCGTCGATGGGAAAGAATCCGCAGGTCGCACCGTATTCGGGCGCCATGTTGCCCAGCGTCGCGCGATCCGCGATCGATAGGCTGGCAAGACCAGGCCCGAAATATTCGACGAACTTGCCGACCACACCGCGCTTGCGCAGCATCTGAGTGACGGTGAGCACGAGGTCGGTCGCGGTGACGCCTTCCTTGAGCTTGCCGTTCAGCCGCACGCCGATGACTTCCGGCAGCAGCATCGAATAAGGCTGGCCGAGCATCGCCGCTTCGGCCTCAATGCCGCCCACGCCCCAACCGAGCACGGAAAGCCCGTTGACCATGGTGGTGTGCGAATCGGTGCCGACCAGCGTGTCCGGATAGGCAAGCTCGGTCGCCACCGTCTTGTCCTTGTCCGAAAATTTGATCTTGGTCTTCGCCGTCCACACCGTGTGGGACAAATATTCCAGATTGACCTGGTGGCAGATGCCGGTGCCGGGCGGCACGACGCGAAAATCTTCGAACGAGCGCTGCGCCCATTTCAGAAACCGGTAGCGCTCCTGATTTTGCTTGTACTCTTCCTCGACGTTCTTCTTGAACGCCGAGTTGTTGCCGAAAAAATTCACCGCCACCGAATGGTCGATGACCAGATCGACCGGCACCAGCGGGTTGATCTTCTTCGGATCGCCGCTGAGATGCTCCATCGCATCGCGCATGGCGGCAAGATCGACCACGGCGGGCACGCCGGTGAAATCCTGCATCAGCACGCGCGCCGGCCGGAATGCAATCTCCCGCTCGGAGGTTTTGGTCTTGAGCCATTGCGCGACGGCCTGGATATCGTCCTTCGACACCGAGCGGCCGTCCTCGTTGCGCAGCAGGTTTTCAAGCAGGACCTTGAGCGAGAATGGCAGCCGCGAAATTCCCTTCAGGCCGTTCTTTTCCGCTACCGGGAGGCTGTAATAGGCGTAGGTCTTCGAGCCGACCTTGAGGGGCCGCAGGCACTTGAAGCTGTCGAGCGAATCCATGACTTTTTTCCCATCCTCCCGGCGGGGCGCCGGGGCATTTTGGAGGCAATTGATTGCCAGAACAGGCCCTAAAGGAGCATTGACCATCGAACGCGACTAGCGTCGCCGGAGCGCCGCGGTTCGACTTGCGGCTTATAAGGTCTTTTCAAGTCTTGTGCCAGATCGGCAAGAAATGCTCGATAAAGCGTGTGGACCTGCCTGCGCGTTCGATCCGAACGCACAGACCGAAACAACTTGTGTTTGGCGCTCAAACTATTGCCCGGGACGTCAGTGATGCGGCTGACCGCTGTTGATTTGGCCTGCCACCGCGGCGGGCGCGACGTTTTCACGGGCATCAGCTTCGCGGTGGGCGCCGGCGAGGCCCTGATCGTCACCGGCCGCAACGGTGCCGGAAAGTCGTCCCTGCTCCGCACCATTGTCGGCCTGGTCCGAATAGCCGGCGGGCGGCTTTCGCTGGAGGGAGGCGATCCCGAACTGACCATCGCCGAACAGGCGCATTACCTGGGACACCTGGATGCCCTGAAACCTTCGCTGTCGGTCGAAGAGAACTTGCGATTCTGGGCTGGATTTTTTGGCGGCGGCGCCGTCGAACTGCGCCCGGCGCTCGAAGCGGTTGGGCTCGCCACCTTGTCCGACCTGCCCGCCGCTTACCTCTCGGCGGGGCAGCGGCGGCGGCTTTCGATTGCCCGCCTTCTCGCCGTCAAACGACCGATCTGGCTCCTGGACGAACCGACCAGCACGCTCGACACGACCGCGCAAGGGCGCCTGGCCGAATTCATGCGCAGCCATCTGGCCGGCGGCGGCCTCATCCTTGCCGCGACACACGGCCCAACGGGGCTCGATCAGACGCAGGAATTGCGGCTGGGAGAACCGCGATGACGGCGCTGGCCGCTATCCTCATCCGTGACATGCGAATCGCGATGCGGGTCGGCGGCGGCGCGCTGATGGGCGTGCTGTTTTTCCTCGTGGTCGTCACCTTGGTGCCGTTTGCGGTCGGCCCCGATCTCGCGCTGCTCAAACGCATCGGCCCGGCGATTCTTTGGCTTGCCGCGCTTTTGGCGAGCCTCCTGGCGCTCGACCGGTTGTTCGCAGCCGACCACGAGGACGGCTCGCTCGATCTCATCCTCACCGGGCGCGCGCCCCTCGAACTCGTGGTTGCGGTCAAAGGCATTGCGCATTGGCTCACCACCGGGCTGCCGCTCGTTCTGGCGGCGCCGCTGATCGGCCTGTTTCTCAATCTTGATGCACCGGCCGAACTGGCGCTTGTCGTGACGCTCCTCGTCGGCACACCCGCGCTGACGTTCATTGGCCTGATCGGCGCCGCCATTTCGGTTGCGTTGCGGCGCGGCGGATTGCTGCTGGCAGTCATCGTCCTGCCGCTGACGGTTCCGGTGCTGATTTTTGGCGTTGCCGCCGCAAACGCCGCGGTGGCCGGTCCGGTGCCGTTCGGAACGCCGTTCACCATCCTGTGCGCTCTGACGCTGATGAGCGTCGTAGTCGGGCCATTCGCCGCAGCGGCGGCGCTGCGTCAGGAAATGGAATAGCCACATTGCCCCATCAGAATCGGCATATGCAAAGAAGCCGACCATGCGAACCGGATCATGCGAATTTGAAAGCGGCCCCGACCGTCGGCATTGTGTGCCGGTGGCTTAGGGATTAGGTAGCGGCTCGAATCCAGGCGGCTGACCATGGCCCTCATCGACTTCGCCAATCCATCGCGCTTCCTCAGCTTCGCCAACCGCACGATTCCGTGGCTGAGCGGCGTGACGGTGATCGCCTTCGCGTTCGGGATCAATCAGGCCATGGTCTCTCCCGACGATTATCAGCAGGGCGCGACCGTCAAGATCATGTTCTTGCACGTGCCTTCCGCTTGGCTCGGGATGCTTGGCTGGAGCCTGATGACAGTGGCGGCGCTCGGCACGCTGGTCTGGCGCCATCCGCTTGCCGACGTGACCGCCAAGGCTGCAGCGCCGATCGGGGCGGCCTTCACGCTGTTGTGCCTCGTCACCGGTTCGCTGTGGGGACGGCCCGAATGGGGCACCTACTGGGTATGGGACGCTCGCCTCACTTCGGAGCTGATCTTGTTCCTGCTCTATCTCGGCGTCATCGCGCTGTGGCGGACGGTCGAGGATCCTTCGCGCGCGGCGCGGGCGGCGGCGATCCTGACGCTGGTCGGCGCCATCGATCTGCCGATCATCAAGTTCTCCGTCGATTGGTGGAACACCTTGCACCAGCCGGCCTCGGTGTTTCGTCTCGGCGGCCCGACGATCGATCCGTCGATTCTCATTCCGCTCTTCATCATGGCGCTGGCATTCACGTTGTTGTTCGTCACGCTGTTGCTCGCCGCCATGCGCAACGAGATTTTGCGCCGCCGCGTGCGCACGCTGCGACTGATGCAGGCGAGCGCGGCGAGCTGACGATGGCAACAGTGAACCATATCGGCTTCATCGTGGCGTCTTATGCGGCCGCCATCGTCGTGATCGCCGGCTTGACCGCCTGGGTGATGCTCGATTACCGCGCGCAGCGGCGCAACCTCGCCGAGCTCGACAAGCGCGGCATTGCACGCCGCTCGGCCGCCGAGCCGGCCGGGCGAGCGATGGAAGAGGCGAAGGAAGAAGCGTGAGCAGCGTAGCGAACGAAAACACCAACGTGCTGCGGCGGCGCCTCCTGGTGCTGGCGCCGCTCGCACTTTTTCTTGCGCTGGCATTGTTGTTTGTATTCCGCCTTTATTCCGGCGATCCCTCGTTGATCCCATCGGCGCTGATCGGCCATCCGGCGCCGCAAACGCCGCTGCCGCCTGTCGCCGGTCTGGAGCGCGACGGCAAACCGGTTCCCGGTATCGACGCGGCGCACTTCAAGGGCGCGGTCACCGTCGTGAATGTCTGGGCGTCTTGGTGCGTGCCGTGCCGCGACGAGGCGCCGCTGCTCGTGCAATTGGCGCAGGACCGCCGCTTGCGCGTGATCGGCATCAACTACAAGGACGACCCGGACAACGCGCGGCGGTTCCTTGGCCGTTACGGCGATCCATACGCCGCAACCGGCGCCGACGAGAATGGACGCGCTGCGATCGAATGGGGCGTCTACGGCGTGCCGGAAACATTCGTCGTCGGCAAGGACGCCCGCATTGCCTACAAGCTGGTCGGCCCGATCACAGCCGAGAATATCGAGGCGGTGCTCAAGCCGCAGATCGAGAAAGCGCTCGCGGCAAATCCCAGTTAGATTGCGCCGCTACTCCGCGGGCTCGGCTTCATACTTCTTCAACAGCGGGACTTGCAGCGCGCCGAATAGAAAGGTGAGCGGCATCACGCCAAACACCTTGAAGTCGACCCACACGTTCGTCGAGGCGTTGCGCCAGACGATCTCATTGAGCACGGCCAGCACGAAAAAGAAAATCGCCCAGCGCAGCGTCAGTTTTCGCCAGCCTTCCTCAGTGAGATGAAACAACGAGTTCGAACACCACGCCGAGCAGCGGCTTGTTGAAGAATAGCCCGCCGAGCAGCACCGCCCCGAACAGCGCGTAAATGATCGTCGGCTTGACCTTGATGAAGGTTTCGTCGTGCAGGATCAGCGTCAAGCCGCCGAACACCAGCACGATGATAGCCGTCACCACCGGCATGATCGGCAGGCGCCGCGTCATCACATAGGACGCGGCGAGCGCCGCCAGCACCGCGACCATGAACGTGGCCGTAGCGACAAAAATCCCGTAGCGGGAGTTGGCGAAGAAGAACAGCACCAGCGGCCCGAGATCGAAGGCGATCTTCAGAAGCGGGTTGAGCTGCGGTTTCGTCGTTTTGGTCATCGTGGGCATGTGTCTGGCGTGGCTTGACTGAGCACAGCAATTACGAGCCGATGCCCGCGATGGCGCGGGCGAAATCGTGGGCCGAAAATGAAGCGAGATCGTCGACGCTCTCGCCGACGCCGATATAGTGCACCGGAAGCCCGAATTTCGACGCGATGGCAACGAGAATCCCGCCACGCGCGGTGCCGTCAAGCTTCGTCATGGCGAGGCCGGTGACCCCGACCACTTTCTGAAAAATCTCGACCTGCGACAGCGCGTTCTGCCCGACGGTGGCGTCGAGCACAAGCAGCACGGCGTGCGGCGCCGACGCATCGACCTTCTTCATGACGCGGACGACTTTGTGAAGTTCGTCCATCAATTCGGTGCGGTTCTGCAGCCGTCCGGCCGTGTCGATCAGCAGCACATCGACGCCGCGCTCTTTCGCCGCGCGCAACGCGTCGAAGACGAGGCCTGCCGCATCGGCGCCCGCGTCCCGCGCAATCACGGGCACGCCGGCGCGCTCCGCCCAGATTTTAAGCTGATCAATTGCAGCGGCGCGAAATGTATCACCAGCCGCGAGCATCACCGCACGGCCTTCGGCACGGAATTTCGCCGCAAGCTTGCCGATGGTCGTGGTCTTACCGGAGCCGTTGACGCCGACAACCAGAATGACGAACGGCTTTTGTGCCGGATCGATCACCAGCGGCTGCGCCACATCGACCAGCGTCTTTTCCACTTCCGCAGCCACGATGGCCTTGACTTCGTCCGGCGCGATCGCCGCATCGTAGCGGCCTTCGCCAAGCGCGGTCGCGATGCGGCCCGCCGTATCAACGCCGAGATCGGCGCGGATCAGCACGTCCTCGATTTCGACAATCGTTGCCTCATCGAGCCTGCGCTTCGCGACGAGATCGGAGATGGCGGTGCCGAGCGCCGAGGAGCTCCGCTTGAGCCCGCCGGTGAGGCGCTGCCACCAGGTTCCCTTCGTTTCCGTCGTACTGTCGTTGGTCGTGCTGTCGTTCATGGGTTGCCCGTGATAGCGGTTTCGGCATGACCCCGGAAGAGATGGTGTCGCGGCTGCTGTATCGCGACGGGCTGATGCTGGTGCTCGATAAGCCGGCGGGTTTCGCGGTGCACCGCGGCCCGAAGGGCGGCGAAAGCCTTGAGGATCATTTCGGCGCTTTGCGCTTTGGCCTGCCGCGCGCACCCGCACTCGCGCACCGGCTCGACCGCGATACGTCCGGCTGCCTCGTGCTCGGCCGCCATCGCAAGGCGCTCGCCCAACTCGGCAAGCTCTTCAAGAACGGGACAATCGACAAGACCTATTGGGCTGTGGTTGAAGGCTCCCCCGACGCGGACGAGGGTTTGATCGAACTTCCGCTCGGTCGCCTCGACGCCACGCGCGGCTGGTGGATGAAACACGATCCCGAAGGACAGCCCGCCGCGACGCGGTGGAAGGTGCTGGGCCGTCATTCCCCTCCCCTTTGTGGGGAGGGGGGTCGCAAGGTCGGCCAAGGTTGTCAACGCTTCACGCGACCTCCGGACCCCCCACCCAACCCTCCCCCACAAGGGGGGAGGGAACATCACCTGGCTCGCCCTTGAACCCGTGACCGGCCGCACTCATCAACTTCGCGTACATTGCGCAGAAATGGGCTGGCCGATTGTGGGCGACACGATCTACGGCCATGCGCCGCGCTCCGGCGGCCCCGGCCTGCATCTGCACGCACGCGAGATTGTCGTGCCACTTTATAAGAATCGCGCGCCGATCCGGATCACGGCGCCGGTTCCACCACACATGCGCGAACGTTTGTTGCAATGCGGATGGAACGAAGAGCAGGAGATCGCTCAGTCGTCTCTCCGAGATGCGCGGCAAACGAGCGAACCTGCTGCGCGGCCGCCGGATTAATGCTGCTCAAGCCGCCAGCAAATGTCGGCCGTCGTGCGCGGTCATCTTCAAATCGAAAATCTTTCCGGGCGCGACCGGCGTCGCGAGCTTGACCTGTGTGAACTGCTCGGTGCGGCCCATCTCAGGCGACTCCGCCAGCACGCGCCGGGTCGCGCCGACTTCGGCGTCGAGATGCGCCCGCAGCGCAAGTGCGCCACGGTCTCGCAATCGACGCGCGCGTTCCTTGACCACGCCGCGATCGACCTGCGGCATCCGCGCCGCCGGTGTGCCCGGCCGCGGCGAAAACGGAAACACATGCAGATGCGTCAGTCCGCATTCCTCGACGAGGTCGAGCGAATTCTGGAACATGTCCTCGGTCTCGGTCGGGAAGCCGGCGATCAGGTCGGCGCCAAATACGACGTCCGGCCGCAATCTTCGCACCGCCTCACAGAACGCGATTGCATCGGCGCGCAAATGCCGCCGCTTCATGCGCTTGAGGACGAGATCGTCGCCGGCCTGCAACGAAAGATGCAAATGCGGCATCAGCCGTGGGTCGCTCGCCAGCGCATCGAGGAGGTCGTGATCGGCTTCGACCGAATCGATTGACGACAGGCGCAGCCGTTTGAGCTCGGGGACGTGCTTGAGGATCTGTTTGACCAGCGCGCCAAGCCTCGGCGCGCCCGGAAGGTCCGCGCCATAGCTCGTGATGTCGACGCCCGTGAGCACGACCTCGCAGTAATCATTGGTGACGAGCCGCCGCACATCCTCGACCACGGCGCCCATCGGCACCGAGCGTGAATTGCCGCGACCGTAAGGAATGATGCAGAACGTGCAGCGGTGATCGCAGCCGTTCTGGACTTGCACGAAAGCGCGAGTGCGGCCTTCGAACGCCTCGATGAGATGCGCGGCAGTGTCCTTGACCGCCATGATGTCGTTGACGATCGCTTTCGGGGAGTTCTCCAGATCCAAAGCCGCGCGCGCTTGGGTCCAACCGGCGGCGCTGAGCTTTTCCGCGTTGCCGAGAACCTGATCGGCCTCGGTCATGGCGATAAAGGTTTGCGGCTCGGTTTGCGCCGCGCAGCCGGTAACGACGATCTTGGCCTGCGGGCGCTCGCGCCGCAGCGCGCGGATCGTTTGACGCGCCTGGCGAACCGCCTCCGTCGTCACCGCACAGGTGTTGACCACGATGGTGTCGCGCATGCCGGCGCGCTCCGCTTCGCGGCGGATCACTTCGGACTCGGCGGCGTTAAGCCGGCAACCGAAGGTGACGACATCGACGCTCATTGCCGTATGCCCACACTCATGCGGCCCCCGCATCGGCGAACAATGCCGCGTCGAAGCGGCCGTTGTGTTCGAATTCGACCGGGCCGGTCATCAGCACATGGTCGTCCGTTTCGCGCCACTCGATGGCGAGATCGCCGCCCGGCAAGGTCACTTTAACCTTGCGGCCGGTGCGGCCGAGCCGAGCCGAGCCGACCGCGGCGGCGCAGGCCGCCGAGCCGCACGCCTTGGTGAGGCCGGCGCCGCGTTCCCAGGTGCGGATCACGATATGATCGCGCGCCGGCGTCGCCGCGACCGTGATGTTGGCGCGCTCCGGAAACAGCGGATCGTGTTCGAGAACCGGCCCCATCTTCCGCAGATCGTAGGCGTCGACGTCATCGACCCAGAAGATGGCGTGCGGATTACCCATGTTGACGACAGACGGCGATTGCAGGATCGGCGCCTCCATCGGGCCGAAACGAAGATCGATCGCGCGCGTGTCGGGCATTGGCCGCGCCAGCGGGATTTCGTCCCAGCGCAAACGCGGCGCGCCCATATCCACGGTGAACAAACCATCGTCCGCTTGCCAGCATGGAATAAGTCCGGCGGGCGTTTCGAATTGCAGCTTGTCGCGGCCGGTCCCGGCACTGACCAGGGCAGCCACGCAGCGCATGCCGTTGCCGCAAGCGCCGGCCTCCGATCCGTCATTGTTGTAGATGCGGACGAAGGCATCCGTATCGCCGCGCGCGGGATAAAGCGCCATGAGCTGGTCATATGGCTCGTGTCGCGCCGCCGCCATCGCCTCGGCCGCAGAAATTTCACTGGGCGCACGGCGCAAATCGACGATCACGATCTCGTTGCCGAGACCGTTCATCTTGACGAAGTTCCGATCCGACAAAGCGCCCATGATAATGCCCGAATGCGAAGGACTTATATGAGGACTTGGCCGCTTTGCGCCAGTAGCATGCCGAGCATGCCGTCGATTCGAGCGGCGGGCACACTCGGCCGTGCTAGCGTCGTGTTAGGGGGCGTGTGGGACCACGAGGCGACGGCGCCGACCGGGCGCGCCGCGGAGCCTATTCCAGGAGAGCTTGATGTCTCTTCGCTTTGCGTTGCGCATCGGCATGACAGCCGCGGCGATTGTCATGGCGATGGCTGTCGCTGGGCCGCCGTCGCGGGCACAAACTCCGCCGGTGACGCCGGCCGCGCCCGAAGCCAAGCCGGATGCCAAACAGGATACCAAGCCGGCGGAGACGGCGCCGGCTAATCCTGCCGAACCGGCCGATGCGTTCGGTGAGGATACAACTCTGACAGCACAGCCGATCGTGTATTTGAAAGGCACCGGGACCTGGGACAAGGCCTTCGAGACCATCACCGGCGCGTTCAAGAAGGTGAAAGCCTACGTCGACAAGGAAGGCCTCAAAACCGACGGCCTCAACATGACGATCTTCACGTCGACCGACGATACCGGCTTCCAATATCAGGCGGCCGTCCCGGTCGCCGAGTTGCCCAAGAATCCACCGCGCGGCGGCGATATTGCTGTCGGACAATCGCCGGAGGGTCATGCCCTCAAGTTCGTCCATCGCGGATCTTACGACGGACTGGACAACACCTACGAGGCGATCACGAATTATCTGGACGAGAAGCGGCTCGAGGCCAAGGACATGTTCATCGAGCAATACGTGACCGACCCGGTGGCCAGCAACCAGGACAAGCTCGTCATCAACGTGCTCGTCATGGTGAAGTGAACCGCCACGATCACAGTTGCCACGCCTGCCCAGGCCGCAACGTGCGGAACCGGTCCGGCGGTATTCCGGAAGCCTCCAAGGCGTGGGCAAGCGCAACGAGCGGCGCGTCGATCGGTTCGTCGGTGAGTTGGAACGTGCCGTAGTGATGCCCGAGGGCAATCTCGGCCCCGCTATCGACGAACGCTTGCACCGACTCGGCCGGATTGACGTGCTGATCGCGCATGAACCAGCGCGGCTCGTAGGCGCCAATCGGTAAAATGGCCAGTCTAAACGGTCCGTGGCGCTCGCAGGCGTCGCGGAAATGCCGGCCGTAGGCGGAGTTGGCGACGTAGTAGATTCGGCCGCCGGGCGCTTCGATCACGAATGACGCCCACAGCGACATGTTGCGATCGGACAGGTTGCGCGCGGACCAATGCCGCGTCGGGACCAGCGTCACTGCTACTCCCCCGCCGATGTCCACCCGATCTTGCCAATCGTAGGCCTCGGCTCCGATTTTCGGATCATGACTTCGCATGATGGTGTCGTTGCCGAGCGGCGTGATGACACGCGGACGATGAGCGGCGGCAAGCCGCGACAGAGTAGCGACATCCAAATGATCGTAGTGGCCATGTGACACCAGCACGGCATCGATCGGGGGCAAGTCTGCGAACGCGATCCCCGGATCGTTGACCCGTTTCGGCCCGATAAAGGAGAACGGCGAAGCACGCTTCGACCACACCGGGTCGAGCAAGATATTGAGACCGGCCGTCTGAATGAGCCAGCTGGCGTGACCGACATAGGATAGGCGCCACTCGCCGCCTTCGACACGCGGCGGCGGGCGATCGGCATGAGGCGATGGCGCCCATTTTGGCCAGCTTGCTTTGGTGCCGCGCCAAAAGCGGTCGAACTGCCAGCGCAGCAGTTCGCGCCGGGTCCTCGCCGGCGTGCCGTGGGGGTCGAAAAACCGCTCGCCGTCGAAATGATCGGAGGCCGGACCACTGTAATAGCGCGACATTGCCCCGGTACCTTACAGCCTGGGCGGTACGCCGGCACGGGCACAAAGCCGCGGTTGACGGGAGCGGGGTCCGCACCTATTTTCCGCCCGCTCTCGCAAGAGATCGAAATTTAGGACCGCCGACCGGCCCGGGAGGCCGGAGGCTACCGCCCGACAGCGCGATGCGCCCTCGGGCGCTGCTCGTCGTGTTCGGGCTCGAACTCGGTCAAGCCCGGCGGTGACGACGAAAAGGAAGATTCATGTTCGAAAGCCTTTCCGAACGGTTGAATGGAGTGCTCGATCGCCTGACCCGGCGCGGCGCACTCTCGGAGGAGGATGTCGAGACGGCGCTGCGCGAGGTCCGGCGCGCCCTGATCGAAGCCGATGTCGCCCTCGATGTTGCTCGCGCCTTTACCGAACAGGTGAAACAGCGCGCGGTCGGCGTCGAGGTGATCAAGTCGGTCACGCCCGGCCAGATGGTCGTGAAGATCGTGCACGATCAGTTGATCGAAACGCTGGGCTCGGACGCCCAGCCGATCGACCTCAACGCGCCGGCCCCGGTCGTCATCATGATGGTCGGCCTGCAGGGCTCAGGCAAAACGACGACCACGGCCAAAATCGCCAAGCGCCTGACCGATGTCGCCAAGCGCAAGGTGCTGATGGCCTCCCTCGATACGCGCCGGCCGGCCGCCATGGAGCAGCTCGCCGTGCTCGGCCGCCAGGTGACCGTCGACACACTGCCGGTCGTCGCCGGCCAGACGCCGGTACAGATCGCCGGGCGTGCCCAGCAGGCGGCGCGGCTTGGCGGTTATGACGTGGTGCTGCTCGACACCGCCGGCCGCACGACGCTCGACGAAGCCATGATGACGGAAGCGGCCGAAGTCCGCCGCAGCGCCAATCCGCACGAAATTCTTCTTGTCGCCGACGCGCTGACCGGCCAGGACGCAGTGAACCTCGCGCGCTCGTTCGACGAGCGCGTCGGTTTGACCGGCATCGTGCTGACCCGGATCGACGGCGACGGCCGCGGCGGCGCCGCGTTGTCCATGCGCGCGGTGACCGGCAAACCCATCAAGCTCATCGGCACCGGCGAGAAGCTCGACGCCATCGAGGACTTTTATCCGCAGCGAATTGCCGATCGCATCCTCGGCATGGGCGACATCGTTTCGCTGGTGGAGAAAGCCGCCGCGACCATCGACGCCGAGAAAGCGGCGCGCGTCGCCGAGAAGATGCGCAAGGGCGCGTTCGATCTCGCCGACTTGCGCGAGCAGCTCACGCAGATGCAGCAAATGGGCGGGATGACCGGCTTGATGTCGATGCTGCCGGGCATCGCGAAAATGAAAAACCAGCTCGCCGAACGCAATCTCGACGAAAAGGTGCTCAAGCGCCAAATGGCGATCATCGATTCAATGACGCCGCAGGAGCGCCGCAACCCCGACGTCCTCAAGGCAAGCCGCAAGCGCCGCATTGCCGCCGGCTCCGGGACCAAGCCGGAGGACATCAATCGTCTGCTCAAGATGCACCGCACGATGGCCGACGTCATGAAGGCCATGGGCGGCGCCAAGCGCGGACCGATGGCCGGTCTTGCCAACATGCTCGGCTTCGGCGGCGGTGCACCGAGCCCCGAGCAGATGGCGCAACTCGCGGCAAAGATGCCGGGCGGCCTACCGCCCGGAATGCCGGGCGGCTCAGGCCTGCCGTCAGGAATGCCCGGATTGCCGCCGAACTTTCCAAAATCTGCGGGCGGACTTCCGAGCGGGCTGCCCGGTCTCGGACCGAAGCTGCCGGGCGGTTTTCCCGGCCTTCCCGGTTTGGGGAAGAAAAAGTGATGCAGAGCAGATTCAATTATTGATCGTCATTCCAACAGCGAAAGGAAACTGAATGTCTCTCGTGATTCGCATGGCGCGCGCCGGCACCAAGAAGCGGCCGTTCTATCACATCGTGGTCGCCGACAGCCGCTCGCCGCGCGATGGGCGCTTCATCGAGCGTCTCGGCCATTTCAATCCGCTGCTGCCCAAGGAGAAAACCGAACGGCTCAAGCTCGATCTGGAAAAGGTCAAGAGCTGGATGGTCAAGGGTGCGCAGCCATCAGACCGCGTGATGCGCTTCCTCGACGCCGCGGGCGTGATGACGCGCCCCAAGCGCAACAATCCGGAAAAGGCGGTACCGCGCAAAGAGCGCAAGGCGCAGGCCGAGGCGGCGAAAGCTGCCGCGGCCAGTGGCGGCGCTGCCAAACCCGCGGCTGGCGCCGCTCCGGCGGCCTAACAGGCGCGAATGATGGCAGGCGGGGCTCGAATTTGCCTCGGCCAAATCGGCGCGCCGCACGGCGTGCGCGGCGAGGTTCGCCTGCGTTCGTTCACGGCCGAACCGGAAGCGATCGCCGGCTATGGCCCGCTCGAAACCGAGGATGGCCGCGCGCTCGAGATCGAGGCCATGCGGCCGGCGAAAGACCATTTCGTCGCTCGCCTTTCCGGCGTGCGCGATCGCGCCGCCGCTGAACAACTCGTCAACGCCAAACTTTACGTGCCGCGCGACCGCCTGCCCGAGCCTATCGAGGACGACGAGTTCTATCACGCCGATCTGATCGGCCTCACGGCCGTCGACCGCGCCGGCGAACGGCTCGGCACCGTCGTCGCAGTTCATAATTTCGGCGCCGGCGATTTGCTCGAGGTGCGTCCGGATGCTGGCGGCAAGACCGAATTGGTGCGGTTCGACGACGTCCATGTCCCGGCGGTCGACGTCACGGCGGGAAAAATCGTCGTCGATCCGCCGCAAGGTTTGTTCAAGGCCAAGGAAGCCAAGACGAGCTGAAGCCGCGGGATCAATGAAGGTCACATTCGGCCGCGTCTGCGACAAGCCGCGCAGCGGGCCGCTGAGCGGCAAGCGAGATCAAAACATGTGGCGCGCCGGCATCCTCACGATTTTTCCTGACATGTTCCCGGGGCCGCTCGGAGCGAGCCTCGCCGGCAAGGCCTTGGCGGCCGGCGTCTGGGCGCTCGACGTCGTCGACATCCGGGCCTTTGCGACAGACAAGCATCGTACGGTGGACGACACGCCGGCCGGCGGCGGACCCGGCATGGTGATGAAGGCCGACGTGCTTGGCCGCGCCATCGACGCCGCGGCTCCCGACGCTCGTCCGCGCCTCCTCATGTCGCCGCGCGGCAAGCCGCTGACCCAGGCGCGGGTCGAGGCGCTGGCGGCCGGTCAAGGCGTGGTCCTGGTCTGCGGCCGTTTCGAAGGCGTTGACGAGCGGGTCATCGCGGCGCGCGGGCTCGAGGAGATTTCGATCGGCGATTACGTGCTGTCGGGCGGCGAAATCGCCGCCATGGCGCTGATCGACGCCTGTGTGCGGCTGTTGCCGGGGGTCATGGGGGCGGCGGCGTCCGGCACCGAGGAAAGCTTCGCCGGCGGCCTATTGGAATACCCCCAATACACCCGCCCACAGGTCTGGGAGGGGCGGCCGATCCCCGAAATACTGCTGTCGGGCGATCACGGCCGGATCGCCGCCTGGCGGCACGCCGAGGCCGAAAAGCTGACCAGCGAGCGCCGTCCCGACCTCTGGAATGCCTTCCTGCGCCGCCTTCACGGCGGCTCACCGACCGGATGACCGGAAGGTGACAAAGTTCGCGCGGTAGCGTAGAAGCTGCGCCAACCCGTTTAGACCCGGTCTGAGCCGCGTGCCGCAAACGCAGCCGATGGAGATTTCACCATGAACCTGCTCAAACAAATCGAACAAGAACAGGTGACCAAGCTCACCGCCGGTAAGGAAATCCCGGAATTCCAGCCGGGCGACACGCTGATCGTCAACGTCAAAATCGTCGAAGGCGAGCGCAGCCGCGTGCAGGCCTATGAGGGCGTTTGCATCGGCCGCGCCGGCGCCGGGCTCAACGAGAATTTCACCGTCCGCAAGATTTCGTACGGCGAAGGCGTCGAGCGCGTTTTCCCGCTGTATTCGCCCATGATCGACTCGATCAAGGTCGTGCGCCGCGGTCAGGTCCGCCGCGCCAAGCTTTATTATCTTCGCGGGCTGCGCGGCAAACGCGCGCGTATTACCGAACGGCAGGATCACACCAATCAGGCCGAAGCCGGCGGAGGCAAGAAGGCCGCGGAGTAATACCAATCCGCGGCGCAATGAATATCTTCTGCCTCAGCGCGCCCACAGCGTCTTCGACGCCAGGCGCGCGCCCTCGGTGAGAGCGGCGAGCTTCGCCCAGACCAGATCGTCGTGCACGCGGCTGCCAAGGCCGCAATCGGTGCCGGCAATGACGTTCTCGCGTCCGACCGCCTCAGCGAAGTTTACAATTCGCTGCGCGATCAGTTCGGGATGCTCCACGATGTTCGTGGCGTGACTGACCACGCCCGGCACGATGATCTTGCCGGGCGGCAGCTTGATGTCCTGCCACAGCGTCCACTCGTGCTGGTGACGAACATTCCCGGCCTCGAAGCTGAAAGCCTGCGCGCGCACCTCGAGCACCAAGTCGATGATTTCCTTCAGCGGCAGGTCGTGGGTGTGGGCGCCGTGCCAGCTGCCCCAGCAGAAATGGTGGCGGACGCGATCCTCCGGGATGCCGGCCAGCGCATGATTGAGCGCATCGATGCGGATTTTCAGATGGTGCCGGTATGCGGCGATAGTCGGCTTCGGCCTGATAACGTCCCAGCTCGTCATCACGCCGGGATCGTCGATCTGAAGGACGAAGCCGGCATCGACCACCGCGCGGTATTCCTCGCGCAGCGCGTCGGCCATGGCGAACATGAACGCCTCGTAAGTCGGATAGTGTTCGTTGAAGATGTGATGATCGAGCCAGCCCGGCGCGAACACGCAGACGAACGCCTCCTCGGCGCCGCCTGCGGCCGCGAGCGCGTCGTTGAAGACTTTAACCTCGCGTTTGATGGCATCGGTGGCCTTGCCGTGAACCGGACCGCTGACGATCATTTTGGTCGTGGGAAAGAACCGTGGCTCTTCACCAGGGACGCAGAACATCGTGCCGGCACGATCCATGTCGGCATAGAGCTTCGGGAACGTGTCGCGCTCGCGGGTCTGCTGCCGGGCCGTGCTTAGCTCGCCGGGCCGGAGCGCCCGCGTCGTTACGCCGGCGATTTGCTGTCCATAATAGGAAAAGCTCCGCCCGTTCCAGAATTCGCCGTCGCCGACGCAGCTCACCCCAAGCTCGACCTGCTTGCGGATAACAGCGGCGACTTGGCGGGTGAGGTCGGTCTCGTCGGCAGCCGCCACGGGCGGCAGCCGGCCGGCGTGGGTGGTTCGGATAGCATCGTCACTTCGCCGCATGCTTGAGTCCCCTGTTGTCCCCCTTTGCCGCCGATCATAACGTCCGGCTGGCGACAGAATGCCCACCCTTTTCCTGACGCGTCCAAGGCGCTAAAGGACGGCCCGACACTATATACGCAAGACCTGTCGCGTCTGGGCTGACAGCGGTGCCGAGGAGCTATCCGGGATGTCGAACCCCCGCACTCTCTACGATAAAATCTGGCAAGACCATGTGATCGAGGAAGAGGCGGACGGCGCCGCCCTGATCTACATCGACCGCCATATCGTTCACGAAGTGACGAGCCCGCAGGCGTTCGAGGGACTGCGGCTCTCCGGCCGCAAGGTGCATGCGCCCGACAAGACGTTGCTCGTAGTCGATCACAACGTGCCGACCACCGATCGGCATTTGCCCAATCCCGATCCGGAGAGCGAAGCGCAGATCGCGTACCTCGCCGAGAACGCCAAGTTCTTCAATCTCGAATATTACGACGAGTTCGACCGCCGTCAGGGCATCGTCCATATCATCGGTCCGGAGCAGGGCTTTACGCTGCCCGGCGTCACGCTCGTCTGCGGTGACAGCCACACCGCGACCAACGGCGCCTTCGGCGCCCTCGCCTACGGCATCGGCACGTCGGAAGTGGAGCACGTGCTGGCGACGCAGACGCTGATCCAGACCAAATCGAAAAACATGCGCGCCGTGGTCGACGGCAAGCTGCCGCCGGGCGTCACCGCCAAAGACATCATCCTCGCCATCATCGGCGAAATCGGCACCGCGGGCGGCACCGGCTACGCGCTCGAATATGCCGGCGAGGCGATCCGGGCGCTGTCGATGGAAGGCCGCATGACGGTCTGCAACATGTCGGTCGAGGCCGGCGCCAAGGCCGGCTTCATTGCATCGGATGAAAAGACCTACGCGTATCTGAAGGATCGCCCCAAGGCGCCCAAAGGCAAGGCGTGGGACGAAGCCATGCGCTATTGGGAAACGCTGCATTCGGAGGACGGCGCGCATTTCGATCGCGAGATCAAGCTCGATGCCGCCAAGCTGCCGCCGCTGGTGACCTGGGGCACCAGCCCCGAGCAGGTCATCTCGGTGAGCGGCCGCGTGCCGCGGCTCGAGGACATCGCCGACGCTCACAAGCGCCAGGCCGCCGAACGCTCGCTGTCCTACATGGGGCTGAAGGGCGGCGAGAAGGTCACCGACATCGCCATCGACCGCGTGTTCATCGGGTCCTGCACCAACGCGCGGATCGAGGACTTGCGCGCGGCGGCCAAGATGGTCGACGGCAAGACCGTCAACGCCAATGTCAAGGCGATGGTCGTGCCGGGCTCGGGTCTGGTCAAGGAACAGGCCGAGTCCGAAGGCCTCGACAAGATCTTCCTCAAAGCCGGCTTCGAATGGCGCGAGCCCGGCTGCTCGATGTGCCTCGCCATGAACCCCGACAAGCTCGCACCCGGCGAGCGCTGCGCTTCGACCTCGAACCGCAATTTCGAAGGCCGGCAGGGCTTCAAGGGCCGCACCCACCTCGTGTCGCCGGCGATGGCGGCTGCCGCCGGGATTGCCGGGCACTTCGTCGATGTGCGGGAGTGGAAGTAAGCACCTGTCATTCCGGGGCGCTGCGCAGCAGCGAACCCGGAATGGCGGCAACGGCTACCCGCGCACCCACCAGCAACGCATTTCCGGAAACAGCACGGTCCCGCTCGGCCGGTTTTGCAATTCGTACCAGTCGATGCAGCGCCGGTAGAGCAGGCGCTGCGGGTTCACTTCGATGCGCGGCCGCACCTGACGCACTTGGCGCGAAGGCTGATAAGTCCAGCCAGGGTATGGATACGGCGTCGTCTGCGCCATCACGCGCGGCGCGGAGCCAGCGACCAGCAACGCCGTCAGCGCCAAGACAGCAATCAGCGATTTTACCGACATTTGTGCGCTCATATCCTTGCCCGTCCCAGGGTTTCGTATCGCGGCCACGCGGTCAACTCCGGCACCGGGGCTGCGTTGCTTGGCCCGGACGCCGCCCTCGCCTATAGAACCGAATTATGGCCGATCTCGCATCCGATCCGCTCGCCTGGCGGCCGGTCAAGGCGCCTTCACTCGCCGCGCTCGAAATCCTTGCCGGCGAGACGTTTCGCCATTTGCCACGCAAGTTTCGCGATCTATGCGCCGACCTCGTGATCCAAGTCGACGACTTCCCGAGCGAAGAGGTATTGGAAGAATTGCGGGCCGAGAGCGAGTTCGATCTTCTTGGCCTGTTCCAGGGCGTCGGCCTGCCGTTCCGTTCGGAAAGCGCGCCGATACAAATGCCGAACATGATCTGGCTCTATCGGCGGCCGATTCTCGACTACTGGGCCGAGCATGACGAGACCCTGGGCGCCATCGTCAAGCATGTCCTCGTGCACGAGATCGGTCATCATTTTGGATTGTCGGATGACGATATGGCGGCCATTGAGCGGGCGGGGTGAGATTTTATTTGAGCATGATCTTTTCCGAAAACCGCGTAGCCACCTTTCGGGATCGTGCTCGGCAAAGGGAGCAATGCCATGAAGATCGACGGTGCATGTGCGTGCGGCGCCATCAAAATTGAAGGTGAGGCCGATCCGGAAAAGACCCAGATCTGCCATTGCACCGACTGCCAGACGAGCACGGGCACGGCCTTTCGGGTTTCGATCCCGGTCCCGGGCGCTACGTTTAAAATGACCGGGCAGCCGGCGACTTACTTGAAGACGACGGCGGACAGCGGCCGACCGCGCCTGCAGGCGTTTTGCGGCAAATGCGGCTCGCCGATCTATTCGACCACGCCCGGCGAGGGTCAGCAGGCCTCGTACACCGTGCGGGTCGGCATATTGCGGCAACGCGACCAGCTCGTCCCGCGGCGGCAGAATTGGTTTCGTTCGGCGCGGGCGTGGGTCACCGAGCTTGCCAATGTCCCTAAGAACGAAAAGCAGCCGCCGGCGTGATGGGTCGGCAAGGCGCCATCGTGCCATAGTTAGGCAAGGCAACGCGCTGAGTTGCTTGCCAAAACAAGGGAGCGCCGCCGTGATCGTGACCGTGTTTCGCTCGCGTCTGAGACCGGGCGTTCGCGACGAATATGTCGCCCTGGTCGACCGCATGGCCGAGATCGCCAAGACCATGCCGGGCTACGTCTCGCACAAGGGCTTTTTCGCCGACGACGGCGAGCGGGTGACCATCGTCGAATTCGAAACCGAGGAAGGCATGCGCGCCTGGCGGACCAACCCCGAGCACGTCGCGGCGCAGAAGCTGGCGCGGCAACGGTATTACATCGAGTACCACGTTCAGGTCTGCACGCTCGATCGCGAATCGCGATTCAAGGCCGCCGAAGCAACGGCAGCGGCGGGTTGACCGCCGCGCGACAAAGCGGCATTTAGCCGTCACGGCCGCGGAACAGCCGGTTCCGCAAATCTAGCCTCATAGGATGCTGGAATGGAAAAGTTCACCGTACTGGAAGGCGTCGCGGCGCCGCTGAAAATGATCAATGTCGACACCGACATGATCATTCCAAAGCAATATTTGAAGACGATCAAGCGCACCGGCCTCGGCAAAGGCCTGTTCCACGAGCAGCGCTATCACGAGAACGGCAGCGAGAACGCCGATTTCATTCTCAACAAGCCGGCCTATCGCAAGGCCAAGATTCTTGTCGCCGAGGATAATTTCGGCTGCGGCTCCTCGCGCGAGCACGCGCCGTGGGCGCTGATGGATTTCGGCATCACCTGCGTGATCTCGACATCGTTCGGCGACATTTTCTACAACAACTGCTTCAAGAACGGCGTGCTGCCGATCAAAGTATCGCCGGAGGATCTCGCCAAGCTGTTCGACGATGCCGATCGCGGCGCCAACGCGACGCTCACCGTCGACCTTGAGAAGCAGGAAATCCGCGGGCCCGACGGCGGCGTGGTCAAATTCGACATCGACCCGCATCGCAAGCACGCGCTGCTCAACGGCCTCGACGAAATCGGGCTGACCATGGCGAAGCAGAACAAGATCGACAGCTTCGAGCAGAAGGCCAAGGCATCACGCCCCTGGGTGTGAGGCAGCTCCAAATTTCCTCTCCGTCGTCATTGCCGGACTCGATCCGGCAATCCATCTCTGTTTCTGGCCGTATGCATGGATCACCGGATCAAGCTCGGTGATGACGCCGCGGACATTGAGTTGGAAACACTTATGAAGCCCGCCATTTCAATTTCACACCTGTCGAAGACCTATGCCTCCGGCTTCGAGGCCCTCAAGAACATCAACCTGGACATCCGCCACGGCGAGATTTTCGCCCTGCTCGGCCCGAACGGCGCCGGCAAGACGACGCTCATCAACGTCATTTGCGGGATCGTGAAACCGTCGACCGGCGCCGTGACGGTGGACGGGCACGACATTTTGAAGGACTACCGCGCGGCCCGCGCGATGATCGGTCTGGTGCCGCAGGAGCTCACGACCGACGCCTTCGAGACGCCGCTCGCGACCATGCGCTTTTCCCGCGGACTGTTCGGCAAGCCGGCGGATGCCGAACACATCGCGCGCGTGCTCAAGGACCTGTCGCTGTGGGATAAGAAAGATTCCAAGATCATGACACTGTCCGGCGGCATGAAGCGCCGGGTGATGATCGGCAAAGCGCTGGCGCACGAGCCGCAGATTCTTTTTCTCGACGAACCGACCGCCGGCGTCGATGTGGAATTGCGCAAGGATATGTGGCAGCTCGTGCGCCTGCTGCGCGAGTCGGGCGTAACCATCATCCTCACCACGCATTACATCGAAGAGGCCGAGGAGATGGCCGATCGAGTCGGCGTCATCAACAAGGGCGAGATCATCCTGGTGGAGGACAAGGTCGAGCTGATGCGCAAGCTCGGCCGCAAGCAATTGAAGCTGGAGCTGCGCGAGCGTCTCGACGCGCTACCGGCCGCTCTCGCCGGTCATCAGCTCTCCTTGAACGCCGCCGGCAATGAACTGATCTACACCTACGACACCAAGGGTGAACACACCGGAATCACGTCCTTGCTCGACGACCTCCGCCACGCGGGCATCAGGTTCAAGGATCTGCAAACGACTCAGAGTTCCCTCGAAGACATCTTCGTCGGTCTGGTGAGGCAAAAGAAGTGAATCTCACGATGAACCTCCACGGTGTGCGCGCCATCTATGTTTTCGAAATGGCGCGGACCGGCCGGACCTTGCTGCAAAGCATCGTCGCGCCGGTGATTTCAACCTCGCTCTATTTCGTGGTGTTCGGCGCCGCGATCGGCTCGCGTATCAACGAAATCGAAGGCGTCAGCTATGGCTCATTCATCGTGCCCGGCCTGATCATGCTGATGCTCTTGACGCAAAGCGTGACGAATGCCTCGTTCGGCATCTACTTCCCTCGTTTCGTGGGAACGATCTACGAGATTCTTTCCGCGCCCGTATCCTCGTTCGAGATCGTGCTCGGCTATGTCGGCGCGGCGGCGACCAAATCGATCATCCTTGGTCTGATCATCCTGGCGACGTCGGGATTGTTCGTGCCGATCAAGATTATTCATCCCGTGTGGATGCTGGCTTTTCTGGTTTTGACGTCCGTCAGCTTCAGCCTGTTGGGCTTCATCCTCGGTCTTTGGGCCGACGGCTTCGAGAAACTGCAGGTGGTGCCGCTTCTGATCATCACCCCGTTGACGTTTCTCGGCGGCACATTTTATTCGACCAGCGTCTTGCCGCCGCTCTGGCGCACGATCACGCTGTTCAATCCGCTCGTCTATCTCATCAGCGGCTTTCGCTGGAGTTTCTTCGACATCGCCGATGTCAATGTCGTTATCAGCCTGGCAATGACCATCTTGTTCATGACGGTGTGCATGGTGATCGTCTGGTGGTTCTTCAAAACCGGCTATCGGCTCAAGAATTAGCGGCGCGCACATCCCACTGTTCGCTTCCGGAAATGCTGCCGGGGTGCCGATAAACTCAAGCTATATTTTGCGTTAACGCGCCGTATCGGAGCCTGGTGCGGAACGGCATATTCACGGACCTTGTCCGTGAATAAAGGGCCGGAGCAGCAATCGATTCAGCCTAATATGATTGGTGGCGGAGCCGCCGAGGGTTTGCGCCGGCGAATCAACAAATCAGTAATCGTTTAAGCCCATTGTCACCCGCGAAGATTGAATAAATATCCCCGCTCGTCTGCTGCTTCGCTTTCACGCGACGCCGAGTGCGAATTGGTGTGCAAATAATCGGTAAAAAGCGCGTGGGTTTGAGCGTGCTTCGTGACGATGGCCGAAGGAGCCAACCTCACGGTCGGCGAGGGAAGGCGACTCGAGGCGCGCGACAATGAATGAGCTTGCTGCGGTTTGCGAGTTGCCCGAGGACGCTCAAAGCATTCGTCGGCAACTCGAAGGTATCTTCGAGACGCGATGCGTCCCTTCAAATCGGATACTGGATACCGGGCCGCCCGGACAATATACGGTTATTGGCGTCAATCTGAGCGATCCCGACCAAATCCGCGATCTCAGACATTGGCTGCAGCGGAAGCCTAAACAAGCGAAGCTCATTTTCGTGACTGAAAGAGGCTCTCGGCTTGAGGCCGCTCAGGCTTACGCCATCGGTGCGACCGGCCTCGTTCATCGACCGATCAAAGCAAACGCGCTCTTGGCCAAGCTTTTCGGCGAATTCAAATCGCTTGCCGACAGTTCTTCGGTTTTTCAAGATGAGGCGTCACCCGGCATCACGGCCGCCCTGGCCGCGTTGCAGGATGTGTTGACTTCGGCCAGCGTCGGCGCTTCGTTCGATCAGGCTGCCCTCGACAAGGCAGGCGAAGCCATCGTCTGCCAAATCCGGTCCGAGGGCTTGGGCCCCTGGATCGAGACCGTCCGCAAGCACCATAGCCAGACCTATCAGCACTCCCTTCTGGTAACCGGCTTGGCAGTCGGCTTCGGCCGGCATCTCGGGCTTTCCCATGCCGACATGAAACGGCTGTCGTTCGCCGGCATCCTCCACGACATCGGAAAGGCCAGGATCCCGGTGTCCGTCCTTGAAAAGCGCGGAGCGCTGGACGACACCGAGTCGAACATCATGAAGCAGCACCCGTTGTTAGGATTGGAAGCGCTCGCAGTCGTGCCCGAGCTTCCAGCCGAAATGATCGATGTGGTGCTTCACCACCATGAATATCTCGACGGGTCGGGATATCCGCATGGGCTCAGCGGGGGCGAGATACCCGACCTCGTTCGTATTCTCACGATATCGGATATTTTCGGTGCCCTCATCGAACGGCGCTCCTATAAGCCCGCGTTGTCGGGCGAGGTCGCATATCAAGCCCTCCAGGAGATGGACCGCAAACTCGACCGAGATCTTGTTCGCGAGTTTCAGAGCATCTCGCGAGTGACGGTCCGAGCCGTTTAGAATCGGCGTTTTGGCCGACGATCCGACCTTGACCGAAGCGCCAGGGTCATCAAGCCGGCTGCTGCTTCGCGATCGCATCCGCAATCGCCACTGTCCGCCGCGCCATCTCGGCATGCAGTCGCTCGACCATCCGGCCGTCGATCTGAATGACGCCCTTGTTGGCGTTTTCCGGCAAATCAAACGCCGCGATCATCTTGCGCGCCGCCTCGACCTCTTCGGCTGTCGGCGAGAACGCCGCGTTGCACGGCTCGATCTGCCGTGGATGGATCAGCGTCTTGCCATCGAAACCGAGATCGCGGGCCTGCCGGCATTCCTCGACGAAGCCTTCCGCATTGCCGAGGTCGTTGTAGACGCCGTCGAGGATATCGAGCCCATACGCGCGCGCCGCCGCGACGCATGTCATCAGCCACGGCAGCATCGGGGCGCGGCCGGGCACGATACGGGCGCGGGTGTCCTTGGCGAGATCGTTGGTGCCCATGACAAAGCCGGCAAGCCGCGTTTCGGAATCGAGCGCGGCGGCGGCGATGTCGCGGGCGTTGAGCATGGCGAGCGGTGTCTCCATCATCGCCCAGACGCGGAGGTGCTGGTTGGCACCCTTGTCGACGAGACGCTCGGCGACGTCCTGGAGCTGGTGCGGTTCCGACACCTTCGGCACCAATACGGCATCCGGCTGCGCTGCGATGACGGCGTCGAGATCCTCGATCCACCAGCGCGTATCAAGGGCGTTGATGCGCACCAGCACCTCGCGGTCGCCGAAGCCCCCGTTTTGCAACGCCTTGATGATGAGTTCGCGCGCCGCCGCCTTGGCCTCCGGCGCCACCGCGTCCTCAAGATCGAGAATGAGGCCATCAGCCGGCAGTTCACGCGCCTTTTCGAGCGCGCGAGCATTTGAGCCGGGCATGTAGAGCACACTGCGCCGCGGGCGGATGGTCATTTCAAGCCCCCTGCTGTCCCAACCCTAAAGCTAGACCATTGATCAGCCAAACTGAAAGCGATCGCGATTGAATGCCTTGCAGATCGCGTGCCAGCTGGGCGCTCCGAACGGCGACACGCCGTCGGGCCGCTGCGCGGTTTTCCACAGACCCACCAATCGGCATTCCCTCACGGGCTGGACTTAAAGCTGTCGCCGTGATGATGCGTCTTGCGGGGCGGCACGGATTCGGCGGAGGACGACATGTTCAAGGCGCCGCTACCGGCGACGATTTTGACAGCAGCGCTGACGGTTCTGGCGCCGCTTGCCGCGCAAGCGGCCGATCCCGCCTATTGCCAAAGTTACGCCAACGCCGCTCGCAATCAGGTCCGCGCGGCGATGTCGAATCCGGCCTGTGCTCCAGGCGCTCGTGGACCGCGCTGGACGCCGGAGTATCAGGTGCACTTTGATTGGTGCCTGACCCAACCCATCGCGACGGTCGAAGCCGAGCGCGGTGCGCGAACCGGCTATCTGCGCGCCTGCCGGGGACGGTGACGCCCTGACCGGCCGCGCCGGAAGGCGGCGTTCAGGCCGCCTTCCGCTTCGCCGTGATCAGCTTGCGGTTGATCAGGCATTCGGCGATCTGAACGGCGTTCAGCGCTGCGCCCTTGCGCAGATTATCGGAGACGATCCACATCGCGAGCCCATTTTCCACGGTCGCGTCCTCGCGGATACGGCTGATGTAAGTGCCATCCTCTCCCGCCGCCTCGTACGGGGTGACGTAGCCGCCTGGTTCGTGCGAGTCGATGACAAGACAGCCGGGCGCATGGCGCAGGACATCGCGCGCCTCATCCACCGTGATCGGGTTCTCGAATTCGATATTGACGGCCTCCGAATGGCTGATGAAGACCGGCACGCGGACGCAAGTCGCGGTGAGCTTGATCTTCGGGTCGAGGATCTTCTTGGTCTCGACCAGCATCTTCCATTCTTCCTTGGTGTAGCCGTCCTCCATGAAGACGTCGATCTGCGGAATGACATTGAACGCGATCCGCTTCGGAAACTTCTTCGGCACGATTTCGTCGATCTGAAAGACCGCTTTGGTCTGCGTGAACAATTCGTCCATCGCCTCCTTGCCGGCACCCGAAACCGATTGATAGGTGGCGACCACGACGCGCTTGATCTTGGCTTTGTCGTGGAGCGGCTTGAGCGCGACCACGAGCTGCGCCGTCGAACAATTCGGATTGGCGATGATGCCGCGCTTGCGAAAACCCGCAACGGCGTCGGCGTTGACCTCCGGCACGATCAGGGGAACGTCCGAGTTGTAGCGCCAGCACGACGAATTATCGATCACTACCGCGCCGGCGGCCGCAATCTTCGGCGACCATTCCTTGGACACAGCGGAGCCGGCCGACATCAGGCAAATGTCGGTCGCCGAGAAATCGTAGTGCTCGAGCGCTTTGATCTTGAGCGTCCTGTCGCCGTACGACACTTCGGTGCCCTGGCTGCGGCGTGAGGCGAGCGCCACAACCTCGTCGGCCGGGAACGAACGCTCGGCCAGGATGCCGAGCATTTCACGGCCCACATTGCCGGTCGCGCCAACGACGGCGACGCTATAACCCATTGTTAACTCTCCGTAAAAAATTCGCACCCGGTCCGGCGAGGAAGGAACCCGGGCGGAAGCGCTTCTAGGCGAGAACCACCGCGAACACAACGCCGATGGAAGGCCGCGATGCGGCACGCCGCCCCCTATTCCCTCCTGGAAGACATTCGCGCGACCGCCGTTCGGACATTTGCCTATATGGGCGGCCTCGCTGCCCTTGCCATCCTGGCGGCAAGCTTATTGCGGATGCCGGACAGCCTTGCGGCGTTCGAAACCTCGCCGCAGGCGGAATGGACCAATGTCGATCGCCCTCATGCAGCGTTCGAACTGTCGATGCCCGAGCTTGCGGCGAGCGAGCCGGACTACGCCATCCTGCGCCGGAACGCCGACGGAGCGCGCAAGGATGTCCTGACGTGGGGCGAGGCCGGCAGCAGCGGGCCTTACGTCATGGTCGAAGTCTACCGGCCGGGGACCATGGGCGAGGACTTCATCGACCCGCCGAGCGAGATCGCGGCGCGCATCGTCAAATTCAAGGTCAGCGATGACGTCAAGCTCGTCGGCAAGCTCGATACGAAATTCGGTTCCGTGCCGCTCGTTGATTTCGCCATCGCACCAGACGGTCGGGAACGCCGTTGCCTCGGCTTCGCACGCGCGTTCGACTCTCCGGCCATGCAGATCGCCGGATGGTATTGCAGCTCGGGCCAGGAGGTGGTCGATCGCGCGACGATCGGCTGCGCGCTCGATCGGCTTACGATCCTTTCCGCCGGCGGCGACCCCAAGCTCGACGCGTTGTTCGCTCACGCCGAGCTCAGACGCACGTTCTGCGGCCAGCGCAGCCCCATCCTTGCCGCCACGCCCGAACACGAAGTGCAGGTGGTGACGCCGCGAGCCATAAACCTCCGCGGCGTCAAGCTGCGCGGTCGTATCGCGCAGCGCTGAGCGTCCGGCTCGCTACGTGCCGTAGTTCTTCGCCAGGTAGGCCGCAATGTCCTTGGCGTCGGCGTCGCTGATCGGGGCGCCGAACGCCTTGATCATTTTCGTGACCTCTGCGTTCCATCCGGCCGCGTTGAGAAACGGCGAATTCATCTGGATGTAAGCGAGGCTGTGGCAGGCGCCACAGTTTCCCTCGACCTTGTCGAGCCCCGGTCCCGGCTTGAGCTGAATCACCGGCTCATCCGCGGCGGCGGGAAGCGCAACAAGAGAGGCGAATACGGCGAGTGCAACGATGCGCATGGTCACCTCCCTCAGCCGGCGTTGAGCGTGATGCTCTGCATCACGTTGTCATGATAGCCGGCCGGATTTGCGATCAATGTCGCCGTCTGCGTCTGCCCGACAGCGTTGCTGGCGCGCACCATGACGCTATTGGCGCCTTTCTTGGCGGTGAGCACGTAACTCCAGGGCCGGAATGCGAAGCGCCCAAGATCCTTGCCGAGCGTCGCCTCCGACCAGGACTTGCCACCGTCCGTAGACACCTCGACCGCGCGGATGCCATAGCCGGCATCCCAGGCCACACCGCTCACGGTGATGCGGCCCTCTTTCACCTTCTCGCCATCCGTGTGGCTGGTGATGAGCGAGTTGACGACCATCTCGGTGATTGGCGTGTTGACCGCTGTTGTCTGACTGACAAATTGCGTCACGATCGGAAATTTGCCGTTTGGGATGCGGTACGCGGATTTCATCCAAAATCCGTCGAACGGCTTGGTGAGTGCGTTAAGCGAGATGACGTGCTTGACCCAATAGGTCCCGGTCCAGCCGGGAATGATGACGCGCGCCGGGAAGCCATTGAAATGCGGCAGTGGCTGCCCATTCATTTCATAAGCGATGAGCGTGTTCTCCGCGGTCGCAATCTCGACCGGGATGCTTTTGACGAAGTCGGGGGTTTTATCGATGACCGGACCGTCGGCGCCGTTCATCGCAATCTCGATCGTCTCCTTCTTGAGGCCGGCTTTGTCGAGGACGTCCTTGAGCCGCACGCCTTTCCACGTGGCACAACCCATGGCGCCGTAGCCCCATTCAACACCCGCGACGTGAGGATCGAACAAACCGCGCCGATTGCCGGAGCATTGGCACACGGCGGTAATTTCATGGGCCGGCATGGCCTTGAGGTCGTCGAGACTGAGTTCGATCCGGTTATTGGCGCCATCGCCGCCGACCGCGACCTTCCAGGTCTTGGCATCGACATCGGGAATGTCTGCCAGATGGTAGCGCACGAAGAACGCGTCATTCGGCGTGATCGGCGTGCGAAAGTATTCGATGGGAGTTTCGTAATTTGGCGGCCGGTAAGCGAGCCTGATAAGCGGCTTCTTTCCGGGCAGAGCCTCCAGAGTCGCTTCGGCTCGTGTCCCCGCTGGCAATGCGGACGGCAGATCGAGCCCGGCGGCGTTCGCCTCAAGGATCGATGGCAGCGCCCATCCGGTCCCGACCATCGCCGCGCCGGCTTCCAACACACGTCGTCGATTGATCATAAACGTTTCCTCCGTACTGCTTGTTTTTGCGGCACGTCTGACGCCAAGCTTCGCCAGCGCATATCGCAACGCTATTCGAGGAATAATGTGACATAAAGACCATCTTTAGGAGTAGAATGTTCTTGTGTAGTTGCTTGCCGTAGATTCGTTATCCGGAGCCGAAACCGGAACCGCGCGGCACTGGCACGGTTGCCAAGAGACTGTCGAAAACGGCCGAAGCGAGTTACAGTGGGTTTGAGGGAAAGCGAGGAGCCATGCGTAGGATTGCCGTCGTCGTCGCCGCTTTGGCCGCGCTTTCGGCATGCGCCGGCTCCGCCGCCGCTGCAACGAAGAAAAAGCAGCAGCAGCCTCCCGTGATGCGGTCGGCTGCGGGTACCGTGATTGAACCCACCAAGACCATCATTCACGACCAGTACGGCCACACCACCGTGATCGTCGTTCCTCGGCGCTCCTATCTGGACCCTGGCACGGAGGTTTCGGTCGGCGAAGGCAGCGATCGGGACTATATGCTGCCGCCGGGCGGTGACCCGGGCCGTCCCTATTGGTTTTATGGCCCCGATGTCCGCGGCGCCGGCAGCTTCCCGCTGCCTGGGCCGTTCTACATCCCGGGTTTCAATCCGAACACGCCGTTCTGACGGTAAGCCAGCCCCTGGTGCTGGCGCAGTCGCGCTGCCTTCAGGCCGCCAGCCGCTCCAATTCTCCGACGACGGCCTCGCCCATCTCGGCGGTACTGATGACCTTGGCGCCATCCGACTTGATGTCGGCGGTGCGCAGGCCCTTGGCGAGCGCCGCGGCAATCGCCGCGTCGAGCTGGTCGGCTTCCTTGCCCATGTTGAACGAATAGCGCAGCGCCATGCCGAACGAAGCCAGCATGGCGATGGGATTGGCCATGCCTTTGCCGGCGATGTCGGGCGCCGAGCCGTGCACCGGCTCATACATGGCCTTGCGGCGCTTGGTCTTGGGATCGAGCTCACCGAGTGAAGCCGACGGCAGCATGCCGAGCGAGCCCGTGAGCATCGCCGCGACGTCGGACAGCATGTCGCCGAACAGATTGTCGGTGACGATGACGTCGAACTGTTTCGGCCAGCGCACAAGCTGCATGCCGCCGGCATCCGCCAGCATGTGCTCAAGCTGCACGTCTTTGTATTCGCGCTCGTGAACCTGCTCGACGACTTCGTGCCACAGCACGCCGGTCTTCATGACGTTGCGCTTCTCCATCGACGTCACTTTGTTGCGCCGCTTGCGCGCCAGCTCGAAGCCGACGCGCGCAATGCGTTCGATCTCGTAGGTGTCATAGACCTGCGTATCGATGGCCCGTTTCTGTCCGTTGCCGAGGTCCGTAATGGTCTTCGGCTCGCCGAAGTAAACGCCGCCGGTCAGCTCGCGCAGGATGATGATGTCGAGTCCCTCGACGGCCTCGCGCTTGAGGCTCGATGAATCGGCCAGCGCCGGATAGACGATCGCCGGCCGGATGTTGGCAAACAGGCCGAGGTCTTTACGCAGGCGCAGCAGACCCGCCTCGGGGCGCGCGTCGAACGGCACCTTGTCCCATTTGGGTCCGCCGACAGCGCCGAAGATGACGGCATCGGCGGCTTGCGCCTTCGCCATCGTCTCGTCGGTAATGGCGACTTTGTGGGCGTCGTAGCAGGCGCCGCCGACAAGCCCGTCCTCGGTCTGGAACGTGGCGATGCCCTTCTTGGCGTAGAAGCCAAGCAGTCTCTTCACCTCCGCCATGACTTCCGGACCAATGCCGTCGCCGGCGAGAAGAAGGAGCTTGTAGGTGGGCATGAATAGACCTCAGTTCGGGGAGCGCGGGGTCGCAGTGCTAATCACCGGACCGGCGGATGGCAACAAGCTTGCAGGACCGCCTTGAAACAAACTAGATATCTGACTAGTGTGCAACAACTCAGGAAACGAGGGCGTGCTTTGAAAACCTGGCCCGTTCAGGACGCAAAGGCCCGTTTCAGCGAACTGCTCGAAACGTGCCTGCGCGAAGGTCCGCAGCTTGTCACCCGGCGCGGCGAGAAAGCCGCAGTTCTGGTTCCCATGGATCAATGGCAGCGGCTTGCCGCCAAGCCCGGTCTCCGAGAGCTTCTGCTGAGCGATACCGGACGTACCGAGCTTCTTATACCGCCGCGCGGCAAAGGACGGCGCCGAACACCCCGCTCCATTGCGTGATTGTTGATGTATCTGCTCGACACCAACGTCATCTCGGAACTTCGAAGACCGCGCCCCCACGGGGCGGTTGTGGCGTGGTTGCGGTCGCTCGACGAGCACGACCTTTATATCTCAGCAGTGACGCTGGGCGAGATTCAGGCCGGCATCGAAATAACGCGTGAACGCGATGCGGCAAAGGCGACAGAGATTGAAGCCTGGGCAGATCAAGTCGCCGACCTGTGGAACGTCCTGCCGATGGACGCAGCAACTTTCCGCCTGTGGGCCAAACTTATGCACCGGCGCTCCGATTCCCTGATGGAAGACGCCATGATCGCCGCGACGGCAAAACGTCACGGCCTCCGGGTGGCGACACGAAATATCAGAGACTTCAAGGATTTCGGAGTTGACGTCTTCAATCCATACATTTCGCGCTAATTGAGCCGCATTGTCGTGCACGTCTTAATCGGCAACCGACCTCCAAGGTGATAAGTTTCGCCGGAACGGAAAAAGGGCCGAACATGCACATCCTGCGCATCCTCGCCGTCCTGCTGCTGCTTGGCGGCGCCTTCGATCGCGCACGCGCCGACGAGACGCCGTCGCCCGAAGCATTGCAGGCCGCCAACGAACTTTTCTCGATTCTGTCGCCCGACCTGATGCGCCAGATGACGGCGCAAATGACCAATTTGATGTGGCCGGCACTTGAGCAAAGGGCTCGCGCACAGAAAATCGACGACGCTACGATCGCCGAACTGCGCCAGGAGTTCGACCGCGTCCAGATGAAAAATCTCGCCGAGATCATGAAAGCGGCGCCGCCGATTTACGCGCGTCATTTCACCGTGGACGAACTTCACCAATTGATTGCGTATTATCGCAGCCCCATCGGCACCAAGGCGATGCGCGAACTGCCCGCAGTGATGTCTGAGTTCGTCTCAACAATATCGCCGCGGATGCAGGACATGCAGCAGCAGGCCATGGAGGGCTTCAACAACATTTTGCGGCAGCATGGTTATCTGAAGTAATACGCGCTGCTCTGCGGCGCCCGGAACGGCGGTCCGGCTCGGCGCGAGCTTGACGTCCGTAATCGCGGCCGCGACGCGCGATCAGCGCCACGCCGTCTCGTCTTTCCGCTCGTAATCGTGAAAGGCCTTTTTCAGACCTCCGAGCACTTCGGCCGAGGTTTCAAACATCGCCTTGCACTGGGGCTCATCGATTTTCTCGATGTCGCTGCGCAAGTGATCGATCAGCTCCTGGAATCGGCTTTCGACTTTGCGGACGTGATGGCGCGGATCGCCTTGTTCCGCCTGGGAACTTTGTTTCGGCTGCATGACGGCTCCTGCCAGACAGGTGAACATCTGCCAAACAAACGATGGCTGGCGAGGTTCCGGTAAATTGTCGGAATCGCGCGATCGTGTTCAGGAATCCGGCCGGGCCGGAAAATTCACAGTCCGCTGAACCAGTTGTAGCCCTGGTTTTCCCAATAGCCGCCGGCGTCGTTGTTTTGCACCCACATCGCGGTGACATACTTCGGATTTTTGAAGCCGAGCTTGGTGGGAATGCGGATCTTGATTGGGAACCCGTAGGAGCGCGGCAGAATTTTATTGTCGAACTTGAGCGTCAATTGCGTCTGCGGGTGGAGCGCCGTCGGCATGTCGATCGTGTTCGAATAACCCTCTGCACATTGAAACCAGACGTATTTGGCGCTGGTGTCGGCGCCGATCATTTTCAGAAAGTCGGATAGCTTCACGCCCTGCCAGGACCCGATCGCGCTCCAGCCTTCGACGCACACGTGACGCGTGATCTGCGAGACTTCCGGCAGCTTATAGAGCTCAGGAAGCCTCCAGGGTTTTTTGTTGTCGACCAATCCGCCGATCTCGAGCTGGTAGGTCTCGCCGTCGAGGTCCGGCGCTTCATCTTCGGCGTAATAAGCGTTGAACGGGAACGGCCGGGTGATGGCGCTTTCCGGATATTCCGGCGCCAGCGTATTGGGATTGAAAAGCCGCGCCTGCACCCAATCGTTGAAGTGCGAAATGACCCGCAGCGCGCTCTCCGACGTAGGCCCGTCGATGATATCGCACCCGGTCAGTGTCGCCAGCGCGCCGAGGCTCACGGCGCCGCGCAGAAACAGCCGCCGCGAAGGCTCGGGTAGGAGTCTTGCCGCATCCTTGATCAGAAGCTTCGGATCGACCCCGGGCAGTTGCTTACGTTGACGGGGCATTGTCTTCTCCTTCGAGATCAGCGGCCGACAATCATGGCGCGGAGGCTCTTCGGCACGAGGAATGCGAGCACGACGTGCACGGTCAAGAACGCGACGATCGACGCCATCGCAAAAAAATGCACGTAGCGGGCCGTATCGTAACCGCCGAAAAATGCGGTGAGCCACTTGAACTGCACGGGCTTCCAGATCGAGAGACCTGAGAGCACGATAACGACGGCGACCAACAAGACGCCGACGTAAAGAAGCCTCTGCACCGCATTATAGACCGTGAGATCCGCATGGGAGAGCCGGCCGCGCAAGGCGGCGACGAAATCGCTCGCCACGTCACGCAGGCGGATCGGAAGCAGCTTGCGGCGGAACCGGCCGGTCGCAAGCCCGAGCGTGACATAGACGACGCCGTTGATCACCAGCAGCCACATCGCCGCGAAATGCCACAGCAACGCGCCGCCAAGCCATTCACCGAGGGCAATTTGCGGCGGAAATTCGAGGAACTTGAATAAAGGAGATGCGTCGTAAATCTGCCAGCCCGAACCGATCATCATCAGCATGGCGAGCGCGTTGACCCAGTGGGTGATGCGCACCCATAGCGGATGAACGATCTGGCCGGCCGCCGTATCCGGAACCGAGGGTGTATTGGCTGCGGCTTCGATCGTCATGGCACCGTCCGCATCGCTTTCGTCCAAATTGCATCCGGCCGATTCACAAAATCTATAACAAAATGACGGCCCGGAAGCGCCTCACATTCGTGTCACGCCCAACTCAAAACCATAACACAGCGGCGTGATGGGCCTTACCCTCTCCCCGTGCATGGGGGAGAGGGTTCGTTCGGCGCCCGTGCCGTCACATCACATCGGCCGCAGGACGGTGTCGATGACCTGAATCACGCCGTTGGACTGCATGACATTGGCAATGGTGATATTGGCGACATCACCCTTGGCGTCGGTCACGGTGAGTTTGCCGGGGCCGCCGTCTTTGACGACGAGGTCCTGGCCCGCGACGGTCTTGAGCTTGGCTTCGCCCTCGCCGTCCTTGACCGCCTTCATCAGGGCGGCCGTTGTCATCCGGCCAGCGACCACGTGATAGGTCAAAATCTTGACCAGAGTCGCCTTGTTCTCGGGCTTGAGCAGGGTATCGACGGTGCCGGCCGGCAACTTGGCGAAGGCTTCGTTGGTCGGCGCGAAAACGGTGAACGGACCCGGACCTTCCAGCGTCGAAACAAGGCCTGCGGCCTTGACCGCGGCAACTAAAGTCGTGTGGTCCTTGGAGTTCACCGCGTTCTGGATGATGTTCTTCGACGGGTACATCGGCGCACCGCCAACGGTGACAGTCTTCTCCGACATCTGGGCGAAGAGCGGCGTGGACGCGGTTGCAACGAAAGCAAATGCAGCCGCAGCAGCGAGCAGGGCAAAGCGCTTGGACATGATGGTCTCCGTTTGAGAATATTCGGCGATGAGCCGCCGGCGAGACGCGATCGTTCGCGTCGTCACATGGAGATACGGCCGCCTTCCGCGCGGGTTTCGGCCGCGTTGTCACGGACGCGTGAAGTCGCACCCGTGAAGTCGCACCATTGTCTGTCCCGGACGAAACCGCTCCGCCCTGCCCGGGTTAAAGCTCATCTTTTTGAAAGAAATTAAGCGCAAGCAAACGTTCAAAGGGCCGCTTTCCCGGCGGCCGACGGTAGGCTATGAAGCGCGCACGGAATGCCGGGTTCCGACGTCAAAGGATTGCCAATGTCCAAGACCAGCCCCGGTAATTATTTCGAAGATTTCCGCATCGGACAAATTATCCGACATGCCACTCCGCGCACGGTCACGACCGGCGACGTCGCACTTTACAGCGGTTTGTTCGGTCCGCGCTTTGCCGTGCAGTCGTCGGACGCATTCGCCAAGGCGATCGGATATCCCGACGCGCCGATCGACGATCTGCTCGTATTTCATATCGTGTTCGGCAAAACCGTGCCCGATGTCTCGCTCAATGCAGTCGCCAATCTCGGCTATGCCGGATGTTACTTCCGCTCCCCGGTCTATCCGGGCGATACGCTGAGCGCGCTGTCCGAAGTCATTGGGCTGAAGGAAAACTCGAGCCGCAAGACCGGCATCGTCTACGTGCGTACGACCGGATACAAACAGGACAGCATCCCCGTCCTTGAATACGTGCGTTGGGTCATGGTGCGAAAGCACGACGAGGCGGCCCCGCCGCCGGGCGATCACGTGCCGCGCCTGCCGACCGTGCTCGATCCGAAAGTGCTCGGCGAGGCGTGCCCCGCGCTCGACATTCCGGCCTACGATTTTACGCTCGCCGGGAGCCCCTACCGCTTTGGCGACTACGAGGTCGGCGAACGGATCGATCATATGGACGGCGTGACTGTCGAAGAGGCCGAGCATCAGATCGCGACCAGACTTTACCAGAATACAGCGCGCATCCATTTCAACCAGTACATCGAAGGCAAGGGACGTTTCGGCCGCCGCCTGATCTACGGCGGGCACGTCATTTCGCTGGCGCGCGCGCTGTCGTTCAACGGTCTCGCCAATGCCTTCCATGTCGCCGCCATCAACGGCGGCCGTCACGTTTCACCGCTGTTTGCCGGCGGCACCATATTCGCGTGGTCGGAAGTGCTGGCGAAGTCGGAGATACCGGGCCGCGATGACGTCGCCGCGTTGCGGCTGCGCACAATCGCGACGCGCGACCAGCCGTGCACCGAGTTTCCGCTCAAGACCGGCGAGGATTACGATCCGGCGGTCCTGCTCGATCTCGATTATTGGGTGCTGATGCCGCGCTGAACGCACAGGGCCTCGATAATCCCAAGGCCCCGTTGCACTGGCGTTTTCAACTGCTAAAAGGAGTGACAAAGGACACGCCATGGCCGAAATCAGGGCCCCCTCCGAGCGGCCATTGTCGCCGCACTTGCAAATCTACCGCCCGATGCTGACGATGATGATGTCCATCGTCCATCGTGCCACTGGGCTTGCCCTGTATTTCGGGACTTTGCTGCTGGCCTGGTGGTTGATTGCAGCCTCTGCAGGACCCAACGCCTACGCGAATTTCGAGTGGTTCGCGGGCTCGCTCATCGGCCGGCTCATTTTATTCGGATACACCTGGGCGCTGATCCATCACATGCTGGGGGGCGTGCGCCATCTGATCTGGGACACCGGCCGCGGTTTCGGGCCGAGCGAGCGCGAGTGGCTTGTGGCGGCCAACTTGATCGGCTCGATCACCATCACCTTGATCCTGTGGATTGTCGGCCTCTTGGCCATGGGGGGACCGCGGTGACCGAGCCCAAGCATATCCGCACGCCGCTGGCGCGTGTCCGCGGCCGCGGTTCCGCCAAATCAGGGACCGCGCATTTCTGGCACCAGCGGGTGACGGCGATCGCCAATATTCCGCTGACCATCACGGTGGTCGTCATCCTGATCACGCTTCTCGGCCGCAACCAGGCCGCAGCGGCGCAGATTCTCGGCTCGCCTGCGATCGCCATTATCATGCTGCTGTTCATCGCCTCGATCACCGCCCATATGAGGCTAGGCATGCAGGTGATCATCGAGGATTACGTGCACGACGAGTTGGCGAAGCTCACGTTGCTGTTGGCCAATACATTCTTCACCGTCGCCGTCGGTCTCGCCTCGGCTTACGGCGTCCTCAAACTCTCGTTCGGGGTCTGAGCATGGCAGGGAACGGATCGAACGGAGGACGCGCGGCGCCCGCCATCAACGGTCGCGCTTATCCGATCGAGGATCACGCCTACGACGTCGTCGTTATCGGCGCGGGCGGCTCCGGTTTGCGCGCCGTGGTCGGTTGCAGCGAAGCGGGCTTGCGGACTGCATGCATCACCAAGGTGTTTCCGACGCGCTCGCACACGGTTGCAGCGCAGGGCGGCATCGCCGCGGCGCTCGGCAATATGGGCGAGGACGACTGGCGCTGGCACATGTACGACACCGTCAAGGGGGCGGACTGGCTCGGCGATCAGGATGCGATCGAATACATGGTGCGCGAGGCGCCGGCCGCGGTTTACGAACTCGAGCATTGGGGCCTGCCGTTCTCGCGGCGTGAGGACGGCAAGATTTACCAGCGTCCGTTCGGCGGCATGACCACGCATTTCGGCAAGGGCACTGCGCAGCGCACCTGCGCCGCCGCCGATCGTACCGGCCACGCCATGCTGCATACGATGTACGGCCAGGCGGTGCGGCATTCGACCGAATTTTTCATCGAATATTTCGCCATCGACCTGATGATGGACGACGAAGGCCGCTGCCGCGGCGTGGTCGCCATCAATCTCGACGACGGCTCGATCCACCGTTTCAGCGCGCAGATGACGATCCTCGCCACTGGGGGCTACGGCCGAATCTACGCCTCCTGCACCGGTGCCCACACGCAGACCGGTGATGGCAACGCGATGGTGCTGCGCGCCGGCCTGCCGCTCCAGGACATGGAGTTTGTGCAATTTCATCCGACCGGCGTTTACGGCGCCGGCGTGCTGATCACGGAGGGCGCGCGCGGCGAAGGCGCCTATCTGGTCAATTCGTCCGGCGAACGCTTCATGGAGCGCTATGCGCCGTCCGCAAAGGATCTGGCGTCACGCGACGTCGTCTCCCGCGCCATGACGATCGAGATCCGCGAAGGACGCGGGGTTGGGCCGAAGAAGGACCATATTTTCCTTCACCTCGATCATCTCGACCCGAAGATTCTCGCCGAACGGCTGCCCGGCATCACCGAATCCGCGCGCATCTTTGCAGGCGTCGATCTCACCCGCGAGCCGGTGCCGATTGTGCCGACAGCCCATTACAACATGGGCGGCATCGCCACGAACTATCATGGCGAGGTGCTGACCAAGAAGGACGGCAATCCTGATCACATCGTTCCCGGAATGATGGCGCTCGGCGAAGCGGCATGCGTCTCCGTCCACGGCGCCAACCGGCTGGGTTCGAATTCGCTGATCGATCTCGTCGTATTCGGCCGCGCAGCAGCGTTGCGTTGCGCCGATATTCTGACACCGAACGACAAGCAGCCCGACCTGCCAAAGGACTCCGCCGAAAAGTCGCTGTCGCGGCTCGATAAATACCGCAACGCCTCCGGCGGCACGCCGACCGCGCAATTGCGCGCCAAGATGCAGCACATCATGCAGAACAATTGCGCGGTGTTTCGCACCGGCGAGGTACTGAAGGAAGGCTCCAAGCTTATTCATGAGGTTTTAGAAGGTATCGTGGACGTCCGCGTCACCGACCGCTCGCTGATCTGGAATTCCGATCTGATCGAGACGCTGGAATTGGCCAACCTGGTCGAGCAGGCCGTCGTCACCATGGACTCGGCCGCCAATCGCACCGAAAGCCGCGGCGCTCACGCCCGCGAGGATTTCCCCGATCGCGACGACAAGAACTGGATGAAGCACACCCTGTCTTGGCTCGACCTGGCCAGCGGCAAGGTCACCATCGACTATCGTCCGGTGCACACCTACACGCTGACCAACGACGTGTCGTATATCGAGCCGAAGGCGCGCGTTTACTGAAAGCACAGGACGATTTGAATGGTCCAGTTGACGCTTCCGAAAAATTCCAAGGTCGGCGAAGGCAAAAGCTGGCCTCGTTCGGCCAAAGCGAAGGCCGAACGCGAATACCGCATTTATCGCTGGAATCCGGATGACGGGAACAACCCGCGCATCGACACCTATTATGTCGATACCGGGGATTGCGGGCCGATGATCCTGGATGCCCTCATCTGGATTAAAAACAATATCGATCCGACACTGACGTTTCGCCGCTCCTGCCGGGAAGGCATCTGCGGTTCCTGTGCGATGAACATCGACGGCACCAATACGCTCGCCTGCACCAAGTCCATGAGCGACGTGAAGGCTGCGGTGCGCGTTTATCCGCTGCCGCACATGCCGGTGGTGAAGGACCTCGTGCCGGACCTCACCAATTTCTACGCACAGCACGCCTCGATCGAGCCGTGGCTGCAGACCGTCTCGCCGACGCCGCCGAAGGAGTGGAAGCAAAGCCACGACGACCGGCTCAAACTCGATGGCCTCTACGAGTGCATCCTGTGCGCATGCTGCTCGACGTCTTGCCCGAGCTATTGGTGGAACAGCGATCGCTATCTCGGACCGGCTGCGCTGTTACAGGCGTATCGCTGGATCGCCGATTTGCGCGATGAGGCCACCGGTGAGCGGCTCGATAATCTCGAAGACCCGTTCCGGCTCTATCGCTGCCACACCATCATGAATTGCACCAAGGCCTGCCCGAAGCACCTCAATCCGGCGCAGGCAATCGCCGAGGTCAAGCGCATGCTGGTCGAGCGGCAGGTGTAGCTGCCATCCCTCTCCTTGCGGGAGAAGGAAGATGGCGCAAGCGTTTCGCGCCTCACAACTTCAGCTTCCTCTTCCTTTGCCCCAGCGTGCGCAGCCGCAGCGCGTTGAGGCGGATGAAGCCCGCGGCGTCGCGCTGGTCGTAGGCGACGGCGCCTTCCTCGAACGTCACCAGGTCCTGATCGTAGAGCGAATATTTGCTCTCGCGGCCGACCACGCCGACGTTGCCCTTGTAGAGCTTGAGCCGCACGCGCCCGCTGACGAAGTCCTGACTCTTGTCGATCGCCGCCTGCAGCATCTCGCGCTCGGGCGCGAACCAGAAGCCGTAGTAGATCAGCTCGGCGTATTTCGGCATCAGCTCGTCCTTGAGATGGGCAGCGCCGCGGTCGAGCGTGATCGATTCGATGCCGCGATGCGCGGCGAGCAGGATGGTGCCGCCCGGCGTCTCGTACATGCCGCGCGACTTCATGCCGACGAAACGATTCTCGACCAGATCGAGCCGGCCGATGCCATGCCGGCGGCCGAAAGTATTGAGCTGGGTGAGCAGCGCGGCGGGCGACAGCTTTTTGCCGTCGATCGCAACAGGATCGCCCTTCTCGAAATCTATTGTGATGTAGTCCGGCTCATCTGGCGCAGCACCCGGATCGTCGGTGCGCGAATAAACGTAATCCGGCACTTCCCCGGCGGGATCTTCGAGCACTTTGCCTTCCGATGAGGTGTGCAGAAGATTGGCGTCGGTCGAGAACGGCGCCTCGCCGCGCTTGTCCTTGGCGATCGGAATCTGGTTTTGCTCGGCGAATGCAATAAGCGCCTCGCGCGAGCGGAAATCCCATTCGCGCCATGGCGCGATGACCTTCACGTCCGGCTTGAGCGCATAATAGGCCAGCTCGAAACGCACCTGATCGTTGCCCTTGCCGGTCGCGCCGTGAGCCACGGCGTCGGCGCCGACTTTCTCGGCGATCTCGATCTGCTTCTTGGCGATGAGCGGCCGCGCGATCGACGTGCCGAGCAGATACTGCCCCTCGTAGAGCGCGTTGGCGCGGAACATCGGAAACACATAGTCGCGCACGAACTCTTCGCGCAAATCCTCAATGAAGATATTTTGCGGCTTGATGCCGAGCGTCAGCGCCTTGGCGCGCGCCGGTTCGAGCTCCTCGCCCTGCCCGAGATCGGCCGTGAAGGTGACGACCTCGCAGCCGTAGGTGTTTTGCAGCCACTTGAGAATGATCGAGGTGTCGAGCCCGCCGGAATAAGCCAGCACGACTTTCTTGACGTCACTCATCTTTGCATCGCCTTGAGGAAAAGAACCAAAGAAAACACCTGCCTGGTGTGGCGGTTCAGAAGTCCGAATCATTCTCGCCGCGACCCCGTCATGCGGACTTCTGAACCAAAGCCACACTAGGATCAATAAATTGCTAGTGTCCTTCGATTCCGAAGTTCGCAAACGAGTATGCCGCGCGATGATGCGAACTTCGGAATCGGGACACTCGTCTGAATTCGGCGCGGACTATAGTGCGATACACAAGCGGCGCAAGTTTACGGCGCCTTGGCCCGATCCGGGCCCTTGGTTTTGTCGGTTTGGCGCAGAGATCGCCAGCGAAAGATGACGCCGTGCAACACCCAAATCACCAAAAACATGAACACGCCGGCAAATACGATGTCGGTGAAAAAATGCCCGCCGCCGATCATCCGCAGCACGCCCACCGCAGCCCCGAAGGCGAGAGCAGCGCCGTAAGCGGCGAGACGCCATTGCGGCGGCGCAAACGAGGCCGGCGCCAGTGTCCAGAACGCGCCCGATGGTTCGCCGGCAATGAAGGAACAATTGTTGGGACATTCGCCGCGCGGATCCCACCACGCGGTGAACCGATCGGTGCCGCCGAACTCGGTGACGTCGATCGGACGCGAGCGGCCCCAATGATCCTTGAAAATCAGGTTGGCGACGACGCCGGGGCCGATCGCGAGCGTCAATACCAGGAACAGGGCGGCGCGGACGCCCATCAGAGAGCGTCGGCGCGGCATGAAGATTTTGCCGACGATGGCGACGGCGGCGGGTGCGACGAGCAGGGCAATGAAATATCGCGCCGCATCGCGCGAGCGTAGCACCCAGGTTTGCAAGCCCGCGCTGAATGAGTTGGTTTGCCGATTGAAGAACAAGCCGGCGAGATCGAGGTCAAGTCGCGGATAGAGAGCAAACAACACGCCCACGACGACAGCGACAGTCAGCGCAACGGCAAGCCCGGTCCGGTTCATGCGATCAGGCCTGAAGGCGTTTCGATAGGGGTTATCACTTCCAGGAACCAGCCTTGCGGCCGGCGAACAACCAGTAGACAAATCCGCCGGCGATGCCCGCAGCCGCAAGCACTTCACGACCCCGCACAGTGTAGCTGTCAGCCTCGCCGACATAGCCGGCGAAATCGAGGCCGTAACTCAATGACAGCGCCAGCGCACCGCCGAGCGCGGCATATACGACGCTCGATCGCAGCGCAAATCCCTCCGCGAGCACGATCACAAGCAGCGACGGAACCATCGCGATTCCTGCAATGACGGCTGCGCCCAGTCCGATCACCGGGCCAATGGCTGCCGTCTGGAGTCCCATTTCGAGCAAGTCATTCCAATCCGGCGTCAGCATGCCGACGGTGAGAATGATGGACGCGGCGACGCATGCCAGGAAATAGGCAAAGATCATCACCGCGATGCGCCCGATGACGGACATCGGCCGGCATCAATCCGTCATCGCCATGGCGCGCAGCGCCAGCCGTTCGCGAATGGAGAGTTTCTCCGTCGCACTCTTGAGCTGACCGCAAGCGGCGAGAATGTCGCGCCCGCGTGGCGTGCGCACCGGCGAGGCATAACCGGCATTGAATACGACTTCGGAGAATTTCTCGATCTGCTCCCAATCGGAGCACTCGTATTTGCTGCCCGGCCAGGGATTGAACGGGATCAGATTGATCTTGGCAGGAAGTCCTTTGACGAGACGCACCAGAGCCTTCGCGTCGGCGAGCGAATCGTTGATGCCCTTGAGCATGACGTATTCGAATGTGATGCGCCGCGCGTTGGAAAGTCCCGGATAGTTGCGGCAGGCGTCAAGCAATTCGCTCAACGGATATTTGCGGTTCAGCGGGACGAGCGTGTTGCGGAGCTCATCGGTCACGGCATGCAGCGAGATGGCGAGCATGACGCCGATCTCGGCGCCCGCGCGCGCGATATTGGGCACGACGCCCGAAGTCGACAGCGTGATCCGCCGCTTGGATATGCTCAAGCCGTCGCCGTCGGCGACAACATTGAGGCCATCGCGCACGGCTTCGAAATTGTAGAGCGGCTCGCCCATTCCCATCATGACGACGTTGGAGACGAGACGCTTTTCCCGCTCTGCGCCGGTCGACGCCGCACGCTCCCAATCGCCGAGGCGGTCGCGTGCCAGCACCACCTGACCGGCGATCTCGCCGGGCGTGAGATTGCGAACAAGACGCTGCGTGCCGGTGTGGCAGAACGTGCAGTTGAGCGTGCAGCCGACCTGGCTCGAAATGCAGAGCGTGCCGCGATCGGCTTCCGGAATGTAGACGCACTCGACCTCGTGCGGCGCGGCGCCGGCCTCGCCCGGCAGGCGCAGCAGCCACTTCCGCGTGCCATCGACCGAAATCTGCTCGGCGGCGACCTCGGGACGATCGAGCGTAAAATGCTGCGCAAGTGCCGTGCGCATGTCCTTCGACAAGGTGGTCATCTGATCGAAGTCCCGGGCCCCCCGGACATAGAGCCAGTGCCAAACCTGCTGTACCCGCATGCGACGCTTTCGCTCGGCCACGCCGATATCGCCGAGCGCCTGCGCGAGCGCATCACGCGACATGCCGACCAGCGACGGCTTCGCAGGCGGCACATACTGCTCGAGCGGCCGCTTTTCGACGAACTCGGCCGATGCGGCATTCAGTTGAGGAGCGGCAAGCGAGGAGGTCATCGTCATCCAGATGGCGAAAACGCAGTTCGGCTATAGATGGTGCCGGCTTGGCTGTTCTTGAAGCGCCAGCTCAGGCGTCCACCCGCTTGAGCCGGTCACTTGAGCCCGTTCACTTACATTCCTGCGCGGTGCGGTCGAGCGCCTGGCTGAGGCCCTTCAGCGAGAACGTGTCGGTCGATTGGGTGCCTTTGCTGGAAGCGCCTTTTACCACCACGCTCTGGCCCGACCGCATGGCATCGACCATCCGGGCTTCTTCGGCGGCGTTCTTGATCCAGGCGCCGTCTTGTTGGGTGTACAGCGCAAAGGTCGCAGAACCGACCTGCGCGGTCGCCTCTGAGCCGGGTTTGAATGGATATCCGATGATGATGGACACCTCGTTCGTCACCTTGTCGGCGGGTCGAGTGGAAATAAACATGTAGCTTGGATCGCGCGGCCGGTTTGGTGGATTGGTTTCCGATGATGCCGGCTTGGCGATCGCGAAGCAGATCTTTTTGCCGTTGGAGGACGCCGTATAGGCACCCCACTCGCCGTATTGACCAACCAGCGTGGGATGCGCTGCGCCAGCCGCGTGCTTTGCGGGTTTCTCCGGAGCAGTCGATTCACGTGCGGGAGGCTGTTGTGCGCCAGCCGGAACGGCAAATGCTGCCGGAACGAGCAGCAAAGCGACAACCCCCCACTGTCGGTTGATCGGCATCGGACCTCGCTGCACCCCTGGCATTGTTACCAAACCTTTTAATTTTAATCCAATTCGGTCGATTACGGAACGAGTTGGCAAGCTTGCACTGCCCGGACCGCGCTGTGGCCCGCTCGCGGGAATGCAGGCACAACGCGATTTCACGAACAATTCGACGCCAATGTGACGGCCGACACAGTCGAACGCGCCGGTCTGCCCGATAGTTGTTTTGTTGACTGCGCAATCCGGGTGGGCGCCGCAAGCCTGTGTCCCAGCGGGTACGCGCGGTCGGAATTCGGAAAGTATCGGCCGTGTCGACCTTCAGTCATACCGGCGAGGCCCCGGGCCACCGCAAATTTGCGGCGACAGGGGTGAATGAGTTGGACGATCTTCTCACCGCGGTGGGTGCTGACCGCGACGGCGATGCATTCAGCGTCTTATTCGATCATTTTGGACCCCGCGTACACGCTCATATGGTCCGTCGGGGCCTCGCGCCGTTTTCTGCGGCCGACATCACCCAGGACGTGATGGAGACGATCTGGCGCAAAGCGCATCTGTTCGATCGAAGCAAATCCGCCGCTGCCACCTGGATCTTTCGCATCGCGCACAATCGTCACGTCGATGTCGGCCGGCGCAGCCGCGAACACAGCGTCGCGATAGAGAATTTTTTCGACATACCCGATCCGGCCGAAGCGACCGACGAATGCATCGACACCGTGCGGCGCGAGGCGTACGTCCATGCCGCGCTCGACGCGCTGCCGCAAGAGCAGTTCACGCTCGTGCATCTGGCGTTCTTTGAAGGACTTTCTCACAGCACCATCGCGACGCGGCTGGAACTTCCGCTCGGAACCGTGAAGTCGCGTCTGCGGCTCGCGTTCTCACGCCTGCGTCGCTTCCTGCTCGACCTCGGCGTGACGGACACGTAGGGCAACGCCGTCCGCGCCACTTCCAATGCGCGCATGTTTCGTGGTTATGGATTCCACGCCCAGCCCTTCGCGCCGCCTCGGAATGAAAATCCATGAAAGCCGTCCTCTGCCGTCGTTTCTGCACGCCCGACGAACTCGAACTTGCGGATATTCCGGAGCCCCAAGCAGGTCCCGGCGAAGCCGTGGTCCGTATCAAAAGCGCAGCGCTCAACTTCTTCGACACGCTGATCATCGCCGGCAAATATCAGCGTAAACCGCCCTTTCCATTTTCGCCCGCGGCCGAATTCGCCGGAATCGTCGCAAGCATTGGCGCGGGGGTGACGGACGTTGGGCCCGGCGATCGCGTGATGGGCTATATGGGCTGGGGCGCGGCGCGCGAAGCCGTTGCGGTGCCGGCGCAGCAGCTGGTGAAGCTGCCTGACGACCTCGACTTCGACCGCGCAGCAGGCCTTACCGTCATCTACGGCACGACGCTCTATGCGCTGCGCGAACGCGCAGAACTCAAACCGGGTGAAACCCTCGTTGTACTGGGCGCGTCAGGCGGTACCGGCCTTGCTGCCATCGAGCTTGGCAAGATGATGGGCGCCCGGGTGATCGCTTGTGCGTCATCCCCCGAGAAACTCGATTTCGCTCGGGCTCACGGCGCCGACGAAACCGTGAATTACGCCGTCGAAAATCTCCGCGACGCACTCAAACGGCTTGGCGGCGAACATGGCATCGACGTCGTCTACGATCCCGTCGGCGGTTCTTATGCGGAGCCCGCCTTGCGCTCGCTCGGATGGGAAGGCCGCTACCTGGTGGTCGGGTTCGCGGCCGGTGAAATCCCGAAAATTCCGCTCAATCTGGTGCTGCTCAAAAGCTGCGATATCCGCGGCGTGCTGTGGGGCGGCTGGACCGCACGCGAGCCAACGGCGCAACGCTCTTTGATGACAGACATTGTGCGCTGGTGTGCGGAAGGCAAGCTCAGCGCACACGTGCACGCGGTCTATCCGCTCGCTGAGATCGCCACAGCACTCAAAGCCATCACCGACCGCAAGGTGATGGGAAAGATCGTGCTACGGCCGTGACGGTGCCTCGCCGCTCAGGCGCACCAAAGCCCGCCGTGCCGCCTCGCGATGATCCGGCGTGATGTGCGAGGCAACGAGCTTGATGGCGGTGGCGAGTACGGCGGCGTCATCGGTGTAACCGATCACCGGTATGTAGTCCGGGATCAAATCCGTCGGCAGCACGAAATAGGCGATAGCGCCGACCAGAACGGCTTTCACTTGCAGCGGCGTCTGGCGGTCGAACGCGCAGTAATGCGCGGCGAGCAAATCTTCGGCGAACGGCAGGCTGGCCACCGTTGCGCGGAGCTTGCGCCAGAAACTGCGGCGAAGCTCCCTGTCATCGGACGCCTGGTCGGAACCAAACTGGCGCGCCAGCGTCTCAGCTTCCTGCCAGGAAGCGGTTTGTTGCCGGAACCACATCTGCCCCTCGTACGCGCTCCAATCCGGCCTCAGATGGCCCCGAAACGCGGCATCCGCAAGGCACAAATATCCGCCGCCTTTCGGCGATTTATCGGCCGGCCAGCCTGTCCATGGCCTCGGCCAGCTTGACGTCGAGATCGGTCAAGCCGCCGGCGTCATGCGTCGACAGCGTTACTTCGACGGTTTTGTAGACGTTGAACCATTCGGGATGGTGATCGAGCTTCTCCGCCATCAACGCCGCACGTGTCATGAACCCGAACGCCTCATTGAAGTCGGCGAAGACGAATTTTTTGCTGATGGCGTCGCGATCCTTGGCCTCGCTCCAACTCGCGAGGCGGGAGAGTGCGCTGCGGCGAGCCTCGCCGGAGAGTTTTTGAGCCATATGAAAACTCCTCAAAGCACCGTCTGTCATGCGAGCGCGCTGGATGCCGCTCTCGCAAAAATGCGGCAAGACCACTAATTACCAAACAATACTGCGAGGCGCGAGGTTCCGGGCAATCGGCGCTTTCGGGAGGTGATGATGGGCTGGTCCGTGAAGATCGGAGCGATCGCCGGCACGGCGGTCCGCATCCATGTGACATTCCTGCTGTTTCTCGCCTGGATATTCGGCGTCAACTACTTTTCGGAAGGCGCACAGACCGCCTGGAGCGGTCTCGTTTTCGTGATCCTTCTTTTCCTCTGTGTCCTTCTCCACGAGTTCGGGCACATCTTCACGGCACGCGCTTTCGGGGTCAGTACGCCGGACGTGATCCTGCTGCCGATTGGAGGCGTAGCGCGGCTTGAGCGTATTCCGGAAAAGCCCAGCGAGGAATTTCTGGTCGCTATCGCGGGCCCCGCAGTCAACGTCGTCATCACGCTGCTTCTGGTCGTGATCGGCGGTGCCAATCTCGGTGCCGATAACCTCGCCGCGCTTGACGCGCAAAACGTCGGCATGATCGACCGGCTTGCCGTCGTCAATCTGTTCCTCGCGGTGTTCAACTTGATCCCCGCCTTTCCAATGGACGGCGGCAGAGTGTTGCGCGCACTGTTGGCGAGCCGTCTCGGCTATGTGCGAGCCACCGAAATCGCCGCTGCGATCGGCCAGTGGGTGGCGTTCCTCCTCGGTTTTCTTGGCCTGTTCGGCAATCCGCTGCTGATCTTCATCGCGATATTCGTCTATCTCGCCGCGGCGTCGGAGGCCCATGTGGTGGCGATCCGCGCCATGTCGCGCGGCGTGCCGGTAACAGCCGCGATGATGACGCAGTTCGCAACGCTCACGCCCGATGAGCATGTCGACGCCGCCGTGGAGACATTGCTGCGGACCAGCCAAGGCGAGTTCCCGGTGGTGGATGGCCAGGGACGGCCGGTCGGCGTGCTGGCGCGAAACGACCTCATCAGGGCGATGAAGGAGCGCGGCCCGGACGCCCATGTCGCCGACGCGATGACGGCGCGCATTCCGACCGTTAGCCATAGGAGTTGTCTCGAAGAGGCGTTTCGGTTGCTTCAGGAAAAATCGGTGCCGGCGGTCGGGGTCACCGACGCGTCGGAACGGCTCATCGGCCTCGTGACGTCGGAAACCGTGGGCGAGATGCTCATGCTGCATCAAGCAATGCCGGCCGGTTTCCGGTTCGGGCCGTGGAGCCGGCCCGCCGGCGCGTGATCGCAACACCATTTCGCGCGGGCAACGCCTCATCAACCGCGTTTCCTTGCGGTTTTTTGTCAAAGTTGGGTCACAACTGGGCCCGACATTTGAGTGGGAACGGCCGGACGGGCGCGATTAACCAAAGCGCTGGTTTGGCCGGTGAACCCCTGGCTGCTGCCTGGCGTCAAACCGCCAGAGCCGTGTTAGGATTAACCATGCCGCCCGGACTACCGCGCCGTCCGCCTTTGGCCATGAGACTGTGGCTTTCGCGCCGCTTCGGCCATTCGGGCGACGCTAACTCCGCGTCGCCGGCGCATGCCCACTCATTGGGTAAAGCCATGAGTATCGAGTCGCTTGAACATATGGTGCGAAGCCGCGTCAGAATGTTTCTGCGGCACACCATGCTGATCGCCCTTCTGGGAACGATCGTGCTCGGCGGCATCATCTGGGCGGCCGTCTTTTTCACCACCAAACCAGACGTCATGAAAATTGCGGTCGGCCCGGACGGCAGCGTCGACGCAAAGTTCGTGCAGGTCCTGTCTGATCAACTCAAGAAAGACAACAGCAAAATCCACTTCCAGGTCGTCCCTACATCCGGCGCGAAGGGCAGCGCGCAGGCGATGACCGATCATCAAGCCGATCTTGCCATCCTGCCGAGCAGCGTCGGCGATTCGCTGAATTGGCCGGTGATCGCAATCCTGCGTCAGAATGTGATGGTTTTCATCGTTCCGGCACCCGGCGCGATCACGTCAAAGAAGGGCAGGGGAAGAGCGGCGAAGATCGAAAAGATATCGCAGCTGTCGGGCCGTCGCGTCGGCATCGTCACCGGTGGCGAGGCGAACAGTGGTCTGCTTGACGTCGTTCTTGGTCACTATGGCGTTCCCGCGGCCAAGGTGCAGGTCTCGCAGATCGATCCGAAGAATCTCGCCGACGCCATCCACAACAATCAGATCGACGTCATCTTCGTTGCCGGTTCGGCAACCGGACAGGCCGTTTCCGGTGCAGTTGCGGCGGCCTCGGGCGGCGGCGACGCGCCAACTTTCATCCCGGTCGACCAGGCGGAGGGCATTTCGAAACGCAACCCCGCGTTCGCATCGTTGGACATCGACGCCGGCACTTTCGGCGGCAAACCGCCCAGCCCCGACGATACGCTGACGACTTTGAGCTTTCCCGAATACCTTGTAGCGCACAAATCGGTCAGTTCGAGCGCCGTCGGTGCACTGGCAAAAATCATCTATTCGGCGCGGCAATCGCTCGCCAATGCGATGCCCGGCGAGATCAAGATCGAGGCGCCGTCGACCGACAAGGATGGCGCCGTGTTGGTGCAGCAAGGCGCCCTTGATTATCTGAGCGACAATCAGCAGTCCTTCTTCGACAAATACGGCGACGACATTTTTTACGGCATGCTGATCTTTCCGGTTTTCGGATCGGCCATCGCGGGCGCGGCGAGTTACTTCCGCAACGATGGACGCACACGCCGGCTGCGGCTTCTGCAGCGCGTGCTCGATCTGGTCCGCAAAGCCCACGCCGCGCAAACCTTGGAGACGATCGAGCAACTGCAGATCGACGCCGACAACCTCGTGATCGCGATCATTCATCACAGCGAGCACGAGGAATTCGACGAGACCGTCCGCATGTCGTTCGCGTTCGCCCTTGATCAGCTTCGCTTCGCGATCGCGGCGCGCCGAACCGCGATCCTCGATCGTCTCGGCAGCAGCAGCAAGGCCGCAGCCGCATAAGCACGGCACCTCCGGCCGGCGTTGTAGGCGGGCGGTTCCACGATCAAACACCGGCACATTGCCTTTATCGCGCCACGCAGAGTCATCACGCCGTCGCATAAAGTTCGAGCCCTCGTCAGAATCGCCCTTCACTGTCCGCCGCGATTCGACGGCGGAGGCCCAATGGCCGTCACGATGCCAGGCCGCGCGGCGTTCACGCGTCGTGCACTGCTGAAGACTGTTGCTACATCTGCGGCTGTCACCGCGGTCGGCGGCATTGCGCGGCCTTCGCTGAGCTGGGCGCCGGACCGTCCGCAGATCACCCACGGCGTGCAGTCCGGCGACGTGTCTGCTCATGCGGGCGTGGTGTGGTCGCGCGCCGACCGGCCCTCGCGCATGCTGGTCGAGGTCGCGACCACCGACAGCTTTCGCGACATCAAAAACGCGGTCTTTGTCGACGCCTTGCCGCAATCGGACTTCACCGCCAAGGCGCTGATCGAAGAATTGCCGCCCGATCAGGACATCTTCTATCGCATCAGCTTTCAGGATCTGTCCTCGGCCGTCTTTGGCGAGCCGCAGATCGGACGATTTCGCACGCCGCCCGGCGACCGGCGTTCGGTCTCATTTCTTTGGTCGGGCGACACGATGGGCCAAGGCTGGGGCATCGACCGCTCACGCGGCGGCATGCGCACCTACGCCGCCATGCGCCGCAATCGGCCCGACTTCTTCATTCATTGCGGCGACAACATCTATGCCGACTGTCCGATCAAGGCAGAGCAAAAGCTGCCCGACGGCGGGGTCTGGCGCAGCGTCGTCACCGAGGAAAAGTCGAGGCCGGCCGAAACCCTCGCCGACTATCGCGGCAACTACAAATACAATCTGCTCGACGATCATCTGCGCGCATTCAACGCTGAAGTGCCGACCTTCGCGCTCTGGGACAATCACGAAGTCATGGAATCGTGGTGGCCGGACGAGGCGTTGCCGCACGCGCCCGCCGGCGAAAAGAACACGCTGGCTTTCGCCGCCCGTGCCCGCCGCGCCTTCCACGAGTTTCTGCCGATCCGTGAGACGCTGGCCGAACCGGGCCGGGTCTATCGCCGGATCCAGTACGGGCCGCTGCTCGACGTCTTCATGCTCGATATGCGCAGCTATCGCGGCCCGGACGGACCGCATGCCGACCGCGTCTATGGACCGAACGATTATCTGCTTGGGCCAGCACAGATTTCATGGCTCAAGCGTCAGCTCGTGCATTCGGAGGCAACGTGGAAGGTGATCGCCGCCGACACGGCCATCGGCTACGCCATCAATGCCACCGGCATCGAACATGCCGACGGCCCGCGGGGCCGCGGCATCGAAATCGCCGATCTGCTTTCCTTCATCAGGCGGGCCGGCGTACGCAACATTCTGTGGCTCACGGCGGATCTGCACTACACCGCTGCTCATTACTACGATCCGAACCGGGCAGTGTTTCAGGATTTCGAGCCGTTCTGGGAATTCGTCTCGGGGCCGATCCATGCCGGAACCTGGACGCCGGTTACGCTGGAGCGCACGTTCGGTCCGCGGGTCGTGTTCCACAAGTCGCCGACGGCAGCGCAGGGTGACAACCTCGCCCCATGCTTTGGGCTGCAATTCTTCGGTCATGTCGCAATCGACGGCGCCACCGAAGCGCTCACCGTCACGCTCAAGGACGTCGGCGATCAGGCCCTGTGGTCGATCACGCTCGATCCAGCGCCCCCACCGGCGTCGCGTGTCACCATGCTGCGCCTTTAGGGGCGCACCATACCGTGCCCGCAACTCATTCCGTGGCCCCAACATTGCGTCCCCACCGAAACTGACTATATACGGGCCAGAATTGCGGGCCCCTTGGGGGCTCGTTTTGGTTTGTGGATCAATGAACCTTCGCAATATCGCCATCATCGCCCACGTCGACCACGGCAAAACCACGCTGGTCGACCGCCTGCTGCAGCAATCGGGCTCGTTCCGCGAGAATCAGCGCGTTGTCGAACGCGCGCTCGATTCCAACGACCTCGAACGCGAGCGCGGCATCACCATCTTGGCCAAAGCGACCTCGCTAGTTTGGAAGGATACCCGCATCAATATCGTCGATACGCCCGGACACGCCGATTTCGGCGGCGAGGTCGAGCGCATCCTCAACATGGTCGACGGCGCCCTGGTACTGGTCGACGCCGCCGAAGGGCCGCTGCCGCAAACGAAATTCGTGGTCTCGAAGGCGCTCAAGATGGGGCTGCGCCCCATCGTGGTCATCAACAAGGTCGATCGGCAGGACGCCCGGCCGGGCGAGGTGGCCAATGAGATTTTTGACCTGTTCGCCGCCCTCGACGCCACCGAGGAGCAGCTCGATTTCCCGATCCTCTATGGCTCGGCCAAGCAGGGCTGGATGGCGTCAGCCCCCGAAGGCCCCAAAGATCAGGGCATGGCGCCGCTGTTCGATCTCGTCATCCGCCACGTCGCCCCACCGGCGGTCGAGGAAGGCCCGTTCCGCATGCTCGGCACGATCCTCGAGGCCAATCCGTATCTCGGCCGCATCGTGACCGGACGCATCTCCTCGGGCTCGGTCAAGCCCAACCAGACCATCAAGGTGCTGGACCGCAACGGCAGCCTCATCGAAGAAGGCCGCGTCACCAAGGTGCTCGCCTTTCGCGGCCTCGAGCGCGCGCCGATCGAAGAGGGCCTTGCCGGCGACATCGTCGCCATCGCGGGACTGCCGGAGGCATTCGTCTCGCACACCTTGTGCGCTCCCGAAGTCACCAAGCCACTGCCGGCGCAGCCGATCGATCCGCCGACCCTCACCATGACGTTTCGCATCAATGATTCACCGCTCGCCGGCACCGAGGGCGACAAGGTGCAGAGCCGGGTGATTCGCGAGCGGCTGCTGCGCGAAGCGGAAGGCAACGTTGCGCTGCGAATTTCGGAGTCGACCGAGAAGGATTCGATGGAGGTTGCCGGCCGCGGCGAATTGCAACTCGGCATCCTGATCGAAACCATGCGCCGCGAAGGGTTCGAGCTTTCCGTGTCGCGGCCCAAGGTCTTGTTCCAGCATGACGCGTCGGGCGAACTGCTCGAGCCGATCGAAGAAGTCGTGATCGATGTCGACGAGCAGCATTCCGGCGTGGTCGTGCAGAAGCTTGCCGAGCGAAAGGGCGAGATGGTCGAGATGCGCCCCTCCGGCGGCGGACGAGTGCGTCTTATTTTTTACGCACCGACACGCGGATTAATCGGCTACCAGGGCGAGCTTCTGACCGACACGCGCGGCACCGCGGTGATGAACCGGCTGTTTCACAATTACGGCCCGCACCGCGGCGAGATCATCGGCCGCCGCAACGGCGTGCTGATCTCGACGGACCAGGGCGAGGCCGTCGCCTACGCCATGTGGAATCTCGAGGACCGCGGCCCGATGATGATCGAACCGGGCTGGAAGGTCTATCGCGGCATGATCGTCGGCGAACACACCCGCGGCAACGACCTCGAGGTCAACGTGCTCAAGGGCAAGAAGCTGACCAACATCCGCACGCATTCCAAGGACGAAGCGATTCGTCTTACTCCGCCGATCCGCATGACTCTCGAGAAGGCGCTCGCCTATATCGAGGACGACGAACTGGTCGAGATCACGCCGAAATCGATCCGATTGCGCAAAAAGCTGCTCGATCCCAACGATCGCAAGCGTGACGAACGGCGCAAGGAAGCCGAGCGGGTCTGAGCGAAGCGATTTAGCGCGGTTCAGGTTTTGATCTCAGACGAACGCCATTACGACCGCAACTGTCCCTAAACGATACGTCTCCGCGAAATATTCCGCGAAACCGTGGCGCTGCTGCAACAGCCTCGCCAGATTGCGACGGGATCACGAATTTTTCGCCTCGCAACGATGGCGCGACCCCCTTCGTTCGGCTAATAATCCACATCGTTAACTGAACGTGAATCTCGGTACTTGAAGCCCGCGGAATCGCTTGCTTTGATTACACCATGAGCAACACAGTCCTCATCGAGATCCGTCGCGCCAAGCCGTCCGATGCCGGCGCGGTCGCGGAATGCCACGACGAGGCATGGCGGATGGCCTATCAGGGCATCATTCCCGGCACCGAACTCGAGAAGCTCGTAATCCGCCGCGGCCCGGCGTGGTGGGACAGCGCGATCCGCAAGGGCAGCCGCATTGCGCTCCTGCAATTCGGTGACAAGATCGCCGGCTACACCAATTACGGACGAAATCGCGCGCGCAGCCTCTATTACGACGGCGAAATCTACGAGCTTTATCTGCGGCCGGAGTTCCAAGGGCTTGGCTTCGGCCGGCGTCTGTTCACCGCGGCGCGCCGCGACCTCGCGCAAAGCGCGCTGAAATCGCTGATCGTGTGGGCGCTGTCGGAAAACGAGAACGCCGTCGAATTTTATCGGGCACTCGGTGGCAAGGCCGTTGCCCGCTCATCGGAAAAGTTCGGCACGCGCGTGCTCGACAAGGTTGCCTTCGGCTGGCAGAGCTAGCCGGTCTCCGTATCAAAACACGTTGTTCGGCCAGTTCGTCGCATTGACGAATGTCGCACGCCGTCAAATCGATGGCGCAGACAATCCGGCCTGGACACAAGCTGCGCGCAACGTGTTGACGAGAAGGCACGCGATCGTCATCGGCCCGACGCCGCCGGGCACCGGCGTGATGGCGCCGGCAACCTGAACCGCTTCGGCAAAATTCACATCGCCGACGATGCGCGATTTGGCGCCGTCGGGCACCCGATTGATGCCGACATCAATGACGGTCGCGCCCGGCTTGATCCATTCGCCACGCACCATTTCGGCGCGGCCGATCGCGGCGCAGAGCAGGTCGGCGCGGCGGCACACCGCAGCGAGATCCCGCGTCCGCGAATGGGCAATGGTGACTGTTGCGTTTTCGGCCAGCAGAAGCTGTGCGAGCGGCTTGCCGACGATGTTCGAGCGGCCGATGACCACGGCGTCGAGGCCTTCGAGCGACGAATGCACGGTTTTGGCGAGCTTGACGCAGCCGATCGGCGTGCACGGCGCCAGCGCCGGCAGCCCTGACGCCAAGCGTCCGGCGTTGAGCGGATGAAAGCCGTCGACGTCTTTGTCAGGGTCAACTGCGGCGATGACGTGTGCGGCGTCGATCTGCGGCGGCAAGGGCATCTGCACCAGAATGCCATGCACCGCCTTATCCGCATTGAGCCGGCGCACCAGCGCGATCAATTCGTCTTCGCTCGTCGCGGCGGACAGATGATGATCGAACGGCTGCATACCGGCCTCGACCAGCGCGCGAGATTTGCTCGCCACATAGGTCTTGCTCGCGGGATTTTCGCCGACAAGGACGACCGCCAATCCTGGCTTGAGGGCATGCGCAGCTGCGAGGCGACGCGTCTCGGCCGCCACGGCGGCGCGCAATTCAGCCGCGATTGCCTTGCCGTCGATGATCCGAGCGCTCATGAGGCCGCCTTGGACTGTGCGTTGACCAGACGCTCCAGTGCGGCCGCAAGGGCCGCACCGTCGCCCGCGATCCGTATCCGTTTCACGCGTGCCGTCGCTCCAGAGACAACGCTGACCTGGCGGGGAGCGATACCGAGCGCGGCGGCGAGCAAGCGGCACAGCGCGACATTGGCTTCGCCCTCAATCGGTGCGGTTCGCACCCGCGCCTTGAGGACGGCACGGCCGTCGGCACGCCGCTCGATTCCTTCGATCGCGTCGCGACCGCCGCGCGGCGTCAGACGAACGTCAACAACGACGCCATCGGCCGATGCAGTCCACGGCGCGCGGGTCACGGCGCTCAGAATACGTAAGGCAGGATATAGAGCGCGATCACGTATCGAATAAACACGATGATCAAAAACAATATGACGGGCGAAATGTCGATACCGCCGAGATTCGGCAGCATGTTGCGGATCGGGCGCAACACCGGCTCAGTGATGCGATAAAGAAAGTCGCCGATCATCGAGACCACCGGGTTCCTGGTGTTCACGACATTGAACGCCACGAGCCAGGAGAAGATCGCCATCGCGATCACGATCCAGATGTAGAGTTCGAGAGCAAGATCGATGACGAGAAAAAGGGCGCGCATTGATGGGTTTCACATTACAGGATGGCCGAAACTAGCGACTTGTGGCGGCGTGAACAAGACGAAGCCCGGAGGCGTTCCCGGCTTTTCCGCCGCCCTCGACGGCACCGGCATGGGGTCGCCAGCCATCCTTGACACCCTGTGGCCGCGGCCCTAAATGGCCCGCACTCGCCAAAGGCCGGCACGATTTTACCCGGCTCAAGCTCGCGGCGGGGCCGTAGCTCAGTTGGGAGAGCGCCGCAATCGCACTGCGGAGGTCAGGGGTTCAAATCCCCTCGGCTCCACCAGCCATCGCTCGCTGTGAGCTGCGCTTCGACAAGCTTTTAATCCTACTTTTTTCGAACCAGCAAAAGCCCGCCGCCGACCAAGCGATATGCACGGCACAATGGAGCACGGCACGATCAAGCTGCGGCAACGGCCGATCCGCTCCCAAACAGCCTCTATCTTCTGGAGAGCCGCCATTGTCGTGGCTTCCATTGCTCTTCTTGTTACCACCGCCATCATCGCCGAAGCGCTTGCCGACCGGACAGAAGCGGGGCGGGCATGGCTGATCAAGTACGGATTTGAATATCCCGCCGACTGCGGCGGATAACGACAGCCGAGACAAAAGGCGACGCTCCGCCTATTGAAACAGGCGGAATGACCTCAGGCGACCCCTCCACCGTCCGCTTGCTGCACCACCGCGCCTTCGTGCGCTTTCTCTACGTGCGGATTGCGGCCACGATCGCGCTGCAGATGAATGCGGTCGCGATCGGCTGGCAGATGTACGCCCTGACCGGCAGCTCATTCGACCTTGGTCTCGTCGGTCTGGTGCAGTTCATTCCGGCAGTCGGATTCTTCCTCGCCACAGGTCACGCCGCCGACCGTTACGACCGCCGCACCGTCACCGCACTGTCCGAATTCCTCGAGGCGCTGGCCGTGGCCATCCTGGCGCTGGCGGCCGCGACCGATCGGCTCTCGCCTCATCTTCTCCTCGGCATGGCGTTCCTGATCGGCACCGGACGCGCCTTCGAACAGCCAAGCCTGCAATCGGTCCTGCCCAACATCGTGCCGGAGAGCACGCTGCCGCGCGCGATCGCTGCCTCGAATTCGGTTGCGCAAAGCGCCATCGTCGCCGGACCGGCGCTGGGCGGTTTGCTGGTCGCACTCAGTCCGACCCTCGTGTTTTCGGTTTGCGCGGCACTCTGGCTGACATCCGGATTTGTCATGCGCGGCATCGAAATGGAGCGGGTCGCGCCGCGGCGCGAACCGGTCGACCTGGCTTCTCTGTTCAGCGGTTTCGTTTTCATTGGACGCCATAAGGTCGTGCTCGGCGCCATCGTGCTCGATCTATTTGCCGTGCTGCTCGGCAACGCGACCGTGCTGCTGCCGATCTTCGCCCGCGACATTTTCATGTCCGGCCCGCTCAGTTTCGGCGCGCTACGCGCGGCGCCAGCGGCCGGAGCGATCCTCACTTCGATCGTCCTGACGCGATGGCCGATCTCGCGGCAAGTCGGACGGATCATGTTCGGATCGGTTGCCGCCTTCGGAATCGGAACGATCCTGTTGGCGCTGTCGCCGACCTTCGTTCTGGCCATGGGCGCCATGGGCATCGTCGGCGCATCGGATACGATCAGCGTGGTCATTCGCCAGACTCTGGTCCAGCTTTACACTCCAGACCAGATGCGCGGCCGCGTCTATGCGGTGAACTCGATGTTCACCAGCACCTCGAACCAGCTCGGCGATTTTCGCGCCGGCGCGACCGCAGCCCTGTTCGGGACCATCCCGTCGGTGCTGATCGGCGGACTCAGCACGGTCGCGGTCGTTTTGATTTCAGCAGGATTTTTCCGCGAGCTGTTGCGGGCCGACCGCTACGAATTGGTCAAGCAGCAGGCCGGGTGACAAACCGCGCGACCGGCGCCGTGAGCACCGCGATGAGTCTGGAAGCGGGGCGCGCGCTGAGGCATCATGGCCTTCGTTTGAGCATGATCTTTCCCCAAACCGGCGCCAGCTTTCGGGATCATGCTTTCGTGCGCTGATCATTCAGGGCGGCGCCAAAGGAAAACCAATGCGACCGAACACCGTTCGCGTGGGCCGGCTTGCGCCAAGCGTTGTCGCCGGCATCATCCTCTTGATCGGCGGCGTCGCGTCGCCGGCCGTGGCGGCGCCTTGCGGCGGCGATTTCGGCGCTTGGCTGGAGGGGGTCAAACAGGAGGCGGCCAGCCAGGGCATCTCGCAGCGCACGATCCAATCCGCGCTCGCCGGGGTTACTTATGATCCCGGGATCATCTCGCGCGACCACGCGCAAGGTGTGTTCCGGCAGAGTTTCGAGCAATTTTCCGGCCGCATGGTGCCGCCGCGCCTCGCCCGAGGGGCCCATCTGTTGAAGCAATACGCCCCGATATTCAGCCGGATCCAACAGCAATTCGGCGTGCCGGGACCCGTGATCGTCGCCATCTGGGGGCTGGAAACCGACTTCGGCGCCAATTCCGGAAAGTTTCCGACCATCCGCTCGCTCGCGACGCTGGCTTACGATTGCCGCCGGCCGGACAAATTTCGCGGCGAACTGATCGCGGCGCTGCGCATCGTCGATCGCGGCGACATGAGTCCGTCCGAGATGCGCGGCGCGTGGGCCGGCGAGATCGGCCAGACTCAATTCTTGCCGTCATCCTATCTCAAATACGCCGTCGACTACGATGGCAACGGCCGCCGCGATCTCATTCACAGCGTACCGGACGTGCTCGCCTCCACCGCCAATTATCTGAAAGGCTATGGCTGGCAGCGTGGCCAGCCCTGGGGCGAGGGCACCGCCAATTTCCAGGTGCTGCTGCAGTGGAACGCGTCGCAGGTCTATACCAAGACCGTCGCCTATTTTGCCCAGCGGCTCGCCGGACAAGAATAGATCGAGTCAGCCGGAGAAACTTCCATGAGAGTCGTTCTGATCGCGGCGGCGGCATTTTGCGTGGCAGGGCATGCCTCCGCCCAGGAAGCCGCATCGGCTAATCAATACAGCCTGCCGGACGGTGACGCCAAGCAGACGATCGAAACGGTGTGCGTCGCTTGTCACGATCTGCGACGGGTCGTCCATTCCAATTACTCGCAGGCGGAATGGCACAACGTCATCAACATGATGGTGTCGGCAGGCGCGCCGCTCACGCCGGCGCAGAAAGAGTCGGTTACCGACTATTTGATCAAAAACTTCCCCGGCAAACCGAAGCCCGCGCCAAGCATCATCGCCGGACCGGTGCAGGTCTCTTTCAAGGAATGGCCGGTGCCGACGCCAGGCTCGCGTCCCCACGATCCGCTGGCCACGCCCGACGGCGCTATCTGGTATAGCGGCAACATGTCGAACAAAATCGGCAGGCTCGATCCGGCGACGGGAATCATCAAGGAGTATCCACTCAAGACACCGTTCTCCGGACCGCATGGTCTGACCTACGATAAGAATGGCGACATCTGGTTCACGGCGAATTTCGCAAGCTATGTGGGCAAGCTCAATCCGGCGACCGGCGACATCACCGAATACAAGATGCCCGATCCCGCCGCGCGCGATCCGCATACGCCGCTGTTCGACAAGGACGGCGTACTTTGGTTCACGCTGCAAAACGCCAACATGGTTGGCAGGCTTGTTCCCAAGACCGGCGACATCAAGCTCGTCACCATGCCGACGCCGAAGTCGCAGCCCTACGGCATGGTGTTCACCTCCGATGGCGAAACCATCTTTTTCGACATGTTCGGCACCAACAAGATCGCCAGCATCGACCGCAAGACCATGGCGATCAAGGAATACCCACTGCCGGATACCGGCAGCCGGCCGCGCCGCATCGCCATCACCAGCGACGACATCATCTGGTACGGCGATTATTCGCGCGGCCGCCTGGGCCGCCTCGATCCAAAGACCGGCAAGGTGACCGAATACCCCTCGCCCGGCGGCCCGCGCACGCAGCCCTACGGCATCACCGCGCTCCACGACATCATCTGGTACGTCGAATCCGGTCTGGCGCCGAACGCGCTGGTGCGCTTCGATCCCAAGACCGAAAGATTTCAGACCTGGGCTATTCCGTCGGGTGGCGGCGTGGTGCGCAACATGATGCCGACATCGGACGGCCACCATCTGGCGCTCGCCTGCAGCGGCGTCAACGGTCTCGCCCTTGTCGAGATCAAAGACGGCGCGGCGGAATAAATTATTACCGCCGCATCGTTCAGTAGGCGCTCAGCAGATCGATTTTTGTGTTCGCCAAAATCAAACGCTTGGCGAGGATCGCGGCGAGATTGCGTGCAATGCGTTCGCCGATATGCGGGTGCTCCCGACGGAAGCGATCGTATTCCGAGATTGGCACTTCCAGGCAGACGACGTTGGTGTCGGCCCAAACATCGGCGGTCCGTTGCTCCCCGAGAAGCGACATTTCGCCGAATTCCATGCCCTGCCCGAGGCTCGCAAGCCGGACGCCGCTCGGAAGCTTCACGCTGACCATGCCGCTCTGCAGAAAGAACAGCGACGATGCCGGGTCTCCGGCGGCGACGATTCGCTCTCCAGTTTGATAGGAGCGCGGCGTGCCGAGGGCGCAAAATTCAACAAGCTCATCGTCGGAGAGACCTGCGAGCAGAGGCTGCTCCTTGAGGTGTGAATCGCTCTTGAGCGTTACGTAGCCGCCGTATCGGAAGATGACCTGATCCTCCGCCCACTCGATCCCCTCGTCGAGCAGCGGGAGAACGCGCAACTTGTCGATGTCGGCAATAAGCGGGCCGATCGTGGCCCAGACCGACGAGGCGGGATCGATACCGGCAAGGATCGCCGTGGTCGACACTGCGGTCATGGTGCGCAGAATGTCCGCCAGCAACAGCCCAGCGGCCGTCGTAATCGATGCGACTCTGCGAAAATCGAGGATCAGCAGCGGCGATGGCTTTTCTCCGAGCCGGCGAGACACATAGTCGATCGTCGCAAAGGTCAGCGCGCCGACCAGTTCGATGACGCGAACGTCCTCGCGATGCTCTTCAAGGATCTGCTGTTCGCTGGGTTGGCGGCTGCGGCGCGAGGTGATGCCGCCGATGTCGTAATCGGCGATGATTGAGGTGCGCACATCGCCGGTACGATTGAGCATGTGGAGTCCGAAGTGGGTCGACAGCGTCTCGCAAATCTTCAACCCGCGAACGCTGTTGCCGTGATCGTCGAGCGGCGGCGAGAACGTGCCGAGGCCGAGCTGAGCGGGAAGCGCCGCCACGATGCCGCCGCCAACGCCGCTCTTTGCCGGCATGCCGACCCGATAAACCCACTCGCCGGCATAATCGTACATGCCCGAACTGGTCATGATCGACAGCGTTCGCGCCACCGTATAGGGCTTCATGACCTGCTGGTCCGTGACCGGATTGACGCCGTTATTGGCGAGCGTTGCGGCCATGACGGCGAGATCGCGCGCGGTCACCAGAACGGAGCACTGACGGAAATAGACGTCGAGCACCGCGCCGACATCGCCTTCGACCACCGCATAATTACGCAACAGATAAGCGATGGCGCGATTGCGATCGCCGGTTTCGCGCTCCGAGGCAAAGACCTGCTCGTCGACCGCGAGTTCGCGGCCGGCAAAGCGGCCGAGCGCCGCACGGATATATTCGAACGCGTCGCTGCCCTTCGCCTTATGGATCAGACCGGAACACGCAATGGCGCCGGAATTGACCATCGGGTTGTACGGGCGATTGTCGGGGCGCAGCCGGATCGAATTGAAGGCATCGCCGCTCGGCTCGACGCCGATCACGGTCTCGACCTGTTCTGCGCCGAGCAGCTCAAGCGCCAGGGCAAAGACAAAGGCCTTGGAGATCGACTGGATGGTGAACGGAACGGCGCTGTCGCCCACCTCGTAGACATGGCCATCGATGGTTGCGAGACAAACGCCGAAATGATTGGGGTTGGCTTTCTTCAACTCAGGGATGTAATCGGCAACCGCGCCGCTGCGGTCGTCGCGACATTCCGCGTGGCAGCGCATCAGGAATTGGTGCAGCGGCGAAACGGCGGAGCCCGCCGGCGCTGAACCGGCGGTCCGGAGATAAGGTGCGTGCATGTCTATCTGGCTATGGGAATCGGCTCGACCACGGTCTTGCGACGGATGACGCCGGCAAGCTCGCCCCCGCCGACACTTCGACTATGTCTTTTTATTCCGTGGAGGGAAAGCGGTAGTAGGGCGTGACCCGGAAAGGTGGAAACCGGCTTTCCACAAAGGTTGCTCAACCGACGATGTAGCGCGAATCGATTCAATCTGAGGCGATTGTGCTCTGAGCGACCGCCAAGGTTGACGACGTTCCGGACATCCAGCGATCGAGAAAAACGCTGAGCCAAGCCCGCGCGCTGAAGTCGTAAACCGCGCGGTCGGCGAAATGGGTGTCGCGCGGCCGGGCGTTCGGCAGTTCCAGCCGCTCATGGCCGCGGGTGGTCCATTTGTGCATCATGGCGTGGGTAACATCGGGGTGGAATTGCAGCGCGTAGGCGCGCCCGTAGCGGATGGCCTGAATCTCGAAGGTATCGCCCTCCGCCAAGAGCTCGGCGCCCGTCGGCAGGTCGAAGCCCTCGCGGTGCCATTGATAGACCCGTTCCGGCCATTCTCCGACCACGGCAAAGCCGGCCGCGGTGGGCCGGATCGGGTAGTAACCGATTTCGCAATGGCCTTTCGGATGGCGAAAAACCGTGCCGCCAAGCTGCCGCGCGCACATCTGCGCGCCCAGACAGATGCCCAGAAACGGCTTGTCGTCCTTGAGCGGCACGGCGATCCAGTCGATCTCGCGGCGGATGAAGTCGTCTTCGTCGTTGGCGCTCATCGGACCGCCGAAAATGATCGCGGCGGCATGGTCCTGCATGGTCGGCGGCAGCGGATCGCCGAAACGCGGCCGGCGCACGTCGAGCGGGTATCCGAGTTGCTTCAGAGCGTTGCCGACACGACCCGGCGTAGAGTTTTCCTGGTGCAGAATGATCAGAATCGGCTGTTGCATAACCCAAGTGATTCGAAACGGCCTCCGCGATTTTCTATCGCGTTCGGCGCTGGTTTCAAAGCGTCACGCGCGCTCGCTATGAAGCGCCACGCGTATCTCCGTTGCGGCGATCGATGATCGGCAAGAGCAACGCATGCGGCATCAGGCGCAGCATAAACACCGCGATCTTGTTGCCGAAGCCCGCAATCACCACGCGCTGGCCGCGCATCAGGCCGCGATAGCCGATACGCGCCACGCGGTCGGCCGGCACCGACAGGACGCGCTCGGCCCCGCCGTCCCGCAGGCCTGCGCGCTGCTGAAACTCGGTCGACACCGGACCCGGGCACAGCGCGCTGACCCTCACGCCACGACCCAAGAGTTCGCGGTGAAGCGCTTCGCTGAACGAGAGCACATAGGCTTTGCTGGCATAGTAGACCGCCATCCCGGGACCGGGCAGGAAGGCTGCAACGGACGCGACGTTGAGAATGCCGCCGCGATGGCGGGCGAGACTTTCGACGAAGGCGAGCGACATCTCCGTCAGCACCCGGATGTTGAGATCGATCATTTCGAGCTCCTCGCCATGATCGAGGGCTGCGGCCGCACCGGAGAGTCCGAACCCGGCGTTGTTGACGACAAATTGCGGCTCGAAGCCGAGAGCCGCGAGCTCTGCGGCGATCTTGGCCACGGCATCGTGTTGCCCGAGATCGATCGCCAGCACCGCTGGACGGGGCCGGCCCGTGGCGGCAATCTCGTCGGCCAGCGCCACAAGCCGTGCTTCGCGCCGTGCCACGAGAACGAGATCATGACCGTGCTCGGCAAAGACACGGGCCAGCTCGGCGCCGATCCCAGCGGAGGCGCCGGTGATCAGCGCGACGGGCTTCATGCATCGCTGCCGGAATCGGATGCCTCGCCGCCAACACGCCGGCGCAGCTCGATCCGCTCGCGCGGCGATACGCCGAGCAGATCGGCGGCGCGCCACAGCAGGTTGTCCTCGAGTTCATCGCGCCGGCCGTCCGCATAGACGATTTCCCACATCATTTCGACGATGCGGGCACGACCTTCCTCGTCGAGCGTGCGGTTCAGCAAACTGGTGAAGTGATAAAGATCGACGGCCTCGTGCTCGGCCTCGGTCGCCTGATCGACCAATTCATTCGTCGTGGCATCGTCGAGATTGAAACGTTGCTTCACCAGGGCGTGCAACTTGTCGCGCTCGGGCTGCGACATCTCGCCGTCGATGGCTGCAGCATGCACAAGCAATGCCGCCGCCGCGAGGCGGTAGTCATTGTCGGCGAATTGTTGCGGGTGTTTCTCGCCGTCGACGAAATCGGAGATGAAATTCTTGAAAGATTCGAACATGAAACCTTCCCGTTGGGCGGGCCTTAGTCCCACGTTCATATCGCGACGTAAAGCGTGCCGTTCAAGCCTCAAGCGGCTTCGATCCCATCCGCAAGGCCGCCGGCATCACTGAACGGCATGTGCCTTGCGGTAGGCATCTTCCAGCAATTGGATATTGGCTTGGACGTAGGGATCGGACGGGTCCTTGGCCTGGGCTTCTTGGAGCTTCCGGTGCGCTCGCGCGAAGTCGCCGCGCAGCATGTAGGAGAACCCCTGATCGTTGAGAATTTGCGCGGTCGGCCCGATCAGACGGATGGCCTCGGCGTAGGCGCGGTCGGCGAGATCGAAACGGCGCAGCCGGTCGTAGGAGGAAGCAAGCCCGACCCAGGCCTCTGCATCGCGCGGATGTGTCTCGGTGGCGCGGCGAAAGCTCTTCTCGGCAAGGCCAAAATTGTTGCTGCGGAAATATTTCTTGCCCAGTTGCAAGTCGTCATTGGGATCGTCGCCGAGAAGCCCGGGGGTCGACAGCGGGGCGACCGGCTCGCCGCTCGGTCCCGGCTCGGCTGGCTGGGTGACGATGGTGCCCGTCGTGTCGCTGGGATCGCCTGTGGTGGCGGCCGCCGATCCCGCTGCCGGCGATTTGCCGAGATCCGCGAGCTTCGTCGATGTCGAGCAGCCGCCCAGCCACGTCAGACACGCCGACATGGCGATCAGCACCCGCGCTACTCGGATACTCATCAACGCGACTCCGGACCGCAAGACGCCCAGCCAACGCCCCGTCGACGCGAGGATTGAACTGTCCCGCCAATAGGCTGGGCAGCATCGGAGAAGTAAAACTAGGCAACGTTAGTTAAGGAATCCCTCGATAGTTCCGCGCGCCCGGGTCGCGCCATCAGGATGCACAGCACGAAATACAATCTTTAGTTGTAAAAATTACCAATTGCCGGTCGAGAGCCTGACGATGATCGGCAGGAGGATGACCACGAACAGGACGGGAAAGATGCAGACCATCATGGGGACGGCAAGCTTGGCCGGCAGGCTGTAGGCCTTCTCCTCGGCACGCGAAAGCCGCTTGTGCCGCATATCGTCCGAGTAGACGCGCAAGGCGTCACTGATGCTCGAGCCGAGTTCGTCGGACTGTTGAATGAGCGTGGCGAAGGAGCGCGCTTCGTCGAGGCCGAGCCGGTCGCCGAGATGTTCGAGCGCTTCGCTCATCGTGCGGCCGGCGCGAATTTCCAGGTTGGCCATGTGGATGTTGGCCGCCAGCGACGGATAGGAATCGCCAAGCTCGCGGCCGACGCGATCGAGCGAGGCCTCCATGCTCAGCCCCGAATCCGCGCATACGACCAGGAGATCCATGAAATCGGGAAAACCGGCCTGATGCTCCAGGCGCCGCGCCCCGATTCGCCGATCGAGATAAAAGCTCGGCAGCAAATAGCCCAAGACGCCGCCCGCCATGACAAAGAGCCAGAACGCCGTTCTGCCCTTGAGTCCGAACATCGGCAGCGCAACAAAAAAAATGCCGATCAGGCCCAAGGCAAGGAGCAAGCGAGCCAAAAAGAAATACGCCGCGCCGCGCGGATCGTAGATGCCGGCCTGAATGAGACGACGGCGCAACACTTTCACGTCGTTGTTGTCGCCGGACGAATAATGCTTGGTCGTGTAGTCGACGAGTTTTTGTGCGACTTTCAGTCCTGAATACCGCAACGAACGGCGACCGGCTGATTCTTCATCGTCGACGTTCACGCGCGCCGCACGGCGGCGTACCGCCTCGCGGGCGCGCACGCCGACCATTACCGCGAAGGCGAGCGTTCCGGTAGCCAGGAAAACCAGAACGCCCAGCATGGTCGCCGCGCTATCGCCGCCGAACAGGCTGAAGGTGCCGCTTGTGTCCATGATTCGGTCTTGCGTTCAGATCTTGAAGTTCACCATCTTGAACATGATGAGGTTGCCGACGCACATCCAGCCGGCAGCGGAGCCGAGCAGGATCTTGGTCAGGTTTTCGTGCCAGACAGCGCCGTAAAAGTCCGGCGCGATGAACTGGATGATGAGAAACATGCCGATCGGCAACGCCGAGAGGATCATGGCCGAAGCACGACCCTCCGCCGCAAGTGCGCGGATTTTCCGCCGCATCTTGAAGCGCTGGCGGATGACGCCGGATAGATTTTCGAGAATCTCGCCGAGATTGCCGCCGGTCGAGCCCTGAATGGCGACGGCGGTCACGAACAGCGGCAGATCATCGGAACCGATGCGGCAATAAAGGTTGCGCATCGCCGTTTCGAGATCGGCGCCGTAGGTAATCTCATCCGATACGACACCGAACTCGCTGCCGATCGGGTCGGTCATTTCCCGGCCCACCATGGTGATGGCGATCGGCACGGGGTGACCGGCGCGCAAGCTGCGCACGATGATGTCGAGTGCGTCCGGAAACTGCGCGCCGAATTTCTTCTGCCGTCGCGCGCGCAGAATGCGCAAGACCATATAGGGCAGCACGGTCGCGGCGAACAGCGCGGCGAGGCCGGCTTCCACGACACTTCCGCGCACGATCATGACGGCGGCGAACGCGACGACGGCGATGAATCCGACGACGAGGAAAAGGCGCGTCAACCCGATCGTAAGGCCGGATTGCAGGATCAGCCGATTGAGCGAGACGAAATTGAGCTGATAATTACCGCCGCTGGTGAGCCCGCGCTCGCGCCGCAGCTCGATGAGGACGCTTTCACGATCTGTGCGGTCCTTGGAAATCATCAGCCGCCGGTTGATTCGGCTGCGATAGGACGCAGCGGAAAAACACACGAGATAGACGGCCTCGACGGCCAGTCCCGCGGAAATCGCGACGAACAGCCAGATCAGATAGATGGGATCGAAATCGAACGCCATGTGGGGCCGGAGCTGCGGTCAGAGCGGCTGTGAGGGATCGAAATAGGCGCCGGGGATCTTGATCCCCATGGCAACGAGATCGGTCAAAAAGCGCGGTCGCACGCCGGTCGCCTGAAAATGGCCCTGCACCGAGCCGTCCGGTGCCGTTCCAGTGCGTACGTATTTGAAGACCTCCTGCATCTGGACGATGTCGCCTTCGAGCCCGGTGATCTCGGCGATGCTCATGACGCGCCGTCTGCCGTCCGACAGGCGGGAAAGCTGCACGATGACGCGAATCGCGGCGGCGATCTGGCCGCGGATGCTGGCGACCGTCATCGGCAGCCCAGCCATGCCGATCATCTGCTCAAGGCGGGAAATGGCGTCGCGCGGCGTGTTGGCATGGATCGTCGCCATCGAGCCTTCGTGGCCGGTATTCATCGCCTGGAGCATGTCGAAGGCTTCCTCGCCGCGACACTCGCCGAGGATCACGCGGTCGGGCCGCATGCGCAGGGCATTCTTGACCAGGTCGCGCTGGCGGATTTCACCCTTGCCTTCGATGCTCGGCGGCCGCGTCTCCATGCGGCCGACGTGAGGCTGCTGCAATTGCAGTTCGGCGGCGTCCTCGATGGTGAGCAATCGCTCTTTCTCGGAAATGAACGCGGAGAGCGCGTTCAGCATCGTCGTCTTGCCCGAACCGGTGCCGCCGGAGATGATCAAGGTCACGCGCGCCTTCACGGCCGCAGCGAGCAACTCGGCCATCTGCGGCCGCAGCGCGCCGATTTCGACAAGTTTGTTGAGGTTGAACGGCCGCTTGGAGAATTTGCGGATCGACATCAGCGGGCCGTCGACCGCCACCGGCCGCACCGCCACGTTGACGCGCGAGCCGTCGAGCAGACGGGCGTCGCACATCGGATGCGATTCATCGACGCGTCGGCCGACCGCCGACACGATCTTGTTGATGATGCGGAGAAGGTGCGCCTCGTCCTTAAATCGCACGCCGGTCGGTTCCAGCACGCCTCCCCGTTCAACGTAGACGCATTCGTGGCCGTTGATGAGAATATCGTTGACGGACGCGTCCTTGAGCAGCGGCTCGAGCGGACCGAGGCCCGTCATCTCGTCAAGGATTTCCAGAACGAAATCGTTGAGTTCCTGGGTGTTGAGCGCCAATCGTTCAGTCAGCACGTATTGCGACACAAGCTGCTGCACGTGGCCGCGCATCTCTTCGTCCGGCAGCTTTTCGAGCGCCGAAAGATTGATTTCCTCGATCAGCCGACGATGCAGCCGCACCTTGGCGTCAAGAAGCTTGTCGGTCAGCAGCGGATTGGAAGCCGCAGGCGCTGCCGGCGCTACAGGCTCAGCATGAGCTTCCGGCAACGCTGTCCAGGACGGGCTCTCCGGCGCTGGCTCCTCGGTCGCCGGAACGAGTTCCGGAGCGGCGACGCGGCGTGTCGAAAAACGACCGATCATATTGCAGTCCTAATGTCGATGCGGCACGGCTTTGGACCTACGACCGCGCCCACGAGAGCTTGAGCTTTTTCGCGCCGCCGACAGCCTCCTTGCCGGTCCTGGCATTGAGCTGCGGCAGAATGAGTTTCTTCAGCTCTTGTGTGATCTTGTTGCCTTTCCTGACCTCTTCGAGCGGGACCCCCCGGTCGATGGCCTCGCGAACGAGCGCGTAATCGTTCGGCACACAGGCCACGAACGAATTGCCGATCGCCTGCTCGATGTCGCTGCGACGAAGCCCGGCGGAAAACAGCTTCGGTACGAAGCGATTGATGATGACCTGCGGTTTCGGCCCGTCGCCGAGGCGTTCGCGGATCGCTTCGACGAGCTGCTTGGCGTGACGCAGACCCGGCACCGTCGTCTCGCTCACGATGAACAATTTGTTGGAGCCGAGCAGGACGTTGTCGGTCCATGAGAACCAGGTGCGCGGCGTATCGAACACGACGTAATCGAAATGCGATGACACGAGATCGAGCAGTCGCGTAACGACGTCGGGATCGAACGAGCGCATTTCCGCCGGACGATTCGGCGCGGCAATGACCGCAAGGCCGGACGGATGCTGCGACAGCATCACCTCCAGCAATTGCCGGTCGAGCCGTTCCGGGCGCGGTTCGATCTCGCTGAGGTTGAGGCGCGGCTCGATGTCGAGATAATCGGCGCAGGCGCCGTGCTGAAAGTCGAGATCGACCAGGCAGGTCGCGGTTTTGCCGCGCGCGCCGCTGTTGAGGAGCAACATCGCGGTCTGCACCGCGAGCGTGGTCACGCCGGCGCCGCCGACGGCCGGCAGGAAGGTGACGATTTCGGCTTCCGTCGTGTCCGCACCGGCCGGCGGTTTGGCAACACGCGCACAAGTACGTACCAACTCGATCGGCGCCACCGGCTTGACCAGAAAGTCGGCGACCCGCATCTGGACGAGGCGGCGCGCGACATCCGCCTCGAATTTGTCGGTAATCGCCACGACCGGCGGCCAATTGCCGAGACGCGCCATGAAGCGCTGCAGCGCCTGCATCTCGGTTTCATCAGCGCTGTCGATATCGGCGACCACAACCGTAGCGTCGCCCGTGTCGATGTCGCTCTGACGGCCGGTAAGCTTGCCGCGAATGACATCGAGACTGATTTGCGCGTTGCCACCAAACGTGCTGCGGACCGACTCCTCGAACGTATCGTCGGCGGTCAGTACGACGACCTTGACCTGACTTGCAGAATTTGTAGCGCGGCCCATACGCATGGCTCAGGTCCGGATTGTTGTTACGCCGGCGTCATTGGGGTAAAGTGCCAGGCGTGCCGCTCCCAGATGTGCTGGAGCTACCAGACCCCGACGACGCGATCGGCGATTCCTGCAGGCTCTCCAAAGCGGAGTTGGTGATGTTCGCCGGCGGACGCACCTTGTTGGTGCGATAGCGTTCGACGGCGGACTGCATCTTTTGGCCATTGAAGCGGATATTCCTATTGCCGCTATACGCCGGCCACGGATCGACCATTTGCTGGATCTCGTTGGCGGCGATCGCGTCACCGGCGCTGAGCGCGATGGTTTCGCGCCGGTCGAAATAAAGGTCGGAGCACCCGCCGAGCGATGCGGCGAAAGCCGCGCCGCCGACCACAGCAGCGATCAAGCGCGACATCGATCTAGTCTTTGACCGAGACATAGACGCCTCCATTCTTCGGCAGGTCGAGAACGTGACCGACATACGGCCGGTTGAGAGCACCCGCGGTGAACCGCGCCAATTCCGGGCTCACCTCGGTTTTACCCATCAGAAAATAGTCCACGTCGTTCGGCGGCAATGTGTTGTCGAGCGGCGTGTGGACGGGATCGTTTGGCCGCAGCGGACGAACAAGATGCGGTGTCACGAGGATCACCAGATCGGTCTCGGCCTTCCGGTATTGGTCGCTTTTGAACAAGGCGCCGAGCACCGGGACGTCGCCGAGCCACGGCAACTGGTCCTGATTATTGGCGATGTCGTTCTGTAACAGGCCGCCGAGCATGAAGCTCTGGCCGTCACGCAACTCGATGGTCGTCGAGGCGCGGCGCACGATCAGGGGCGGCACCGAGATGCCAGCCACTTGGACGGAATGGGCGGAGTCGAGCTCACTCACCTCCGGCTTGATCACCAGATTGATCAGGCCGCCATTCAGCACGGTCGGTGTAAAGGCCAAGCCGACGCCATAGGGCTTGTAGTCGATCGAGACCTGGCCGAGCGTGCCCGGCACCGGGACGGGAAATTCGCCGCCGGCAAGGAAGCTTGCAGTGTCGCCCGACAGCGCCACCAGATTGGGCTCCGCCAGACTGCGGGCAGCGCCTCTCTGCTCCAGCGCATTGATCTGCATTTGCAGCGATTTCGACAATTGAGCGACGGCAAATCCGAATGGCGCCGTGCCGGACAAGACGCCGGCGGCGACGATGGGCGAAATCGTCGTTGAACTCGCCGAGACGTTGGCGCCGCCGACCGTGGTTCCCGGTTGCTGGAAGGCGCCCCCCGGCGTCGTGATTGGCAGGCTCGAAGCCGACAACTGGGAGCCGGTGTTGGCGTTGACCGAATTGCCGAACATATTCCACTGCACGCCGAGTTCGCGGCTTGCCTGACGCGAGGCTTCGATGAACCTCACCTCCAGCATGACCTGCTGCGGCTGCAGAACCTGAACCGTATTGATCGGATCGGGCCCGAATTGGCGCGCGATCATCACGGCCTTGTCGAGACTGGCCGCGTCGGGCGAGGTGCCGCTCAGCATGATGCGGCCGTTGATCGAAGAGACCTTGATGCCGCCGTCGGTGAAACGCGCAATCTCCAGCGCCAGCCGCGAGATATCGTAGGAGACCTCGACGTCGAATATGCCGACAAGCTTCTTGCCCTCACCGTACACGCTGACGCGCGTGGTGCCGATCTTCCGGCCCAGAATGGACAGCGCGTGATCGGTGAGCGGGTTGACATCCGCGACCTCCGGATCACCGACCATGATGTCGATGAAGCTCTGATCAATGTGGAGGTCCTGCGATTTCCCGACCGTCACTCTCACCATCGCCGTCCGTGCGGAATTGGCGATGACGATTTTCTGCTGGGCCTGCGACGATGCCGTCGCGAGCGGAAGCACCGCGATGATCGTTGCCCCGAACACCAACGCCATCCGGCGGCAGCGCAACAGCGCTCCGATCCTGGTGGTCCTGTCCAAAATTCGCCGGCCCTTACCTGCGTTATCGTTATCGTTCTCGTACTGGCTCTTCACGTCGGCCTCCCCGCCGTTGCTCATTGTCCCCAGAAACTCGATGTCCCCGATCGTCAGTCGTGTGCCGGCCCCTGCACTGAAAGAGCCGCCGAATGTCCTTCGCCGCCCTCGACCGGCACGCTGTAGTTCTCATGCTTGGTCATGCGCGTGACCTCGACGGTGACGAAGCGCAGATCGCGCGACGGCACAGTCGGACTGCCGAGGTCGGTCAGCGTGACGCGCCGCGTGGCGTCATCGGCGAGTTCGCCGGCCTTGCGCAGCAGAAGCGAAAGCGTGCCGACAGCCGAAGCGAGCGCAATCTTCTGACCATCGGTCACACTCACTTCGAGCGTGACGGCCTTGGCGACCGACGGTTTTTCGGCGCGCTGGTCGGCGATCTGGTCGATCGCGAGCACCCGCGCATTCTGAATGACCACATCGTTGACTGCGGAATTCTTGTCGTTCTGGCGCGTCAGCACGACGTCGACGCGATCGCCGGGCAACACAAATCCGCCAACGCCCTCGACGTCGTTGACGCGGATCGTGACTGCCTTCATGCCGTTCTGCAGCGTCGCCGACAGCGTCGCGCGCTGACCGGGTCCGGTAATCTTGGCGGCGAGTACCGCCTCGTTCACATCGATCGGCATCAGCACGATGCGCTTGGTCGAGGTGACGTCGGCGATTTTGCCGAACGCGCCGGCCGGCAACGCATTCTCCGGCCACGCCACTTCGCGGAGCGAAGATGAATTGATCTCGTCGCCGAAGCGCAATGGTTTACTCGCGACGACGATGGTGCGTGCCGGAGGCGCAGCTTTGCGCTGCGCCTCCAGACTTCTCATGCGCAGGTCCGCCTGATTGTTGAGCCAGGTTTGCGCCAGGAATACCGCAAGCAGTCCGAACAGGACCGCAAAGGCAATCATGACGACGGTACTCGTACGCACGTCTGTCCCCTGAGTGACGCCAAAAAATTCTTCTTTGGTCGCCAGCAGTATTGGTCCGCTGGTCGTGTGCAATTAGTGAAACTACGTGGGGTTCTCCAGCTATGCTGAAGATTGCTTGAAGTCGTATTGTTTACGGCGTGTGTATCGCTTCGTTCGAAGTGAAGAGATATCCTTTACGAATTGCAGCGGCGCATGGCGCGTTACGTGGAGGAAATCCACGCGCCGCGTGCGATTCCTCGCCCAAGCTTGCGACGACGATGCGTTAATTCGGGCGTGCCGTTTTGTAAGAAAAGCGGTAGTACACTATTAAGGACGAAGCGGCGTCTCGGCCGCGCAGCATTTGGTGAACCGTTTCGCAAATCGATTTCGTAAACTTTTTGCGCCGGATCGGCCGTTTTGCGCGACCGGCCGCAAACCTCTCTGGGAGCATCGAGTTCATGCCGACGACAACCATAGACTCCGCCGTGTTTCGCGACATCTTTTCGACCGAAGCAATGCGGCGGGTTTTTTCCGATGAAAACCGCATCCAAAAGTATCTCGACTTCGAAGCGGCGCTGGCGCGAGCGCAAGGACGGCTTGGCATCATTCCCAAGGAGGCGATGGAAGAGATCTGCAGGCACTGCAACGTCGCCGAAATCGATTTCGCCAAGCTCAAGACGCAGACCGAACGCATCGGCTATCCGGTGCTGCCGGTCGTGCAGCAGCTCGTCGCGCTGTGCCGAGACGGACTGGGCGAGTGGTGCCATTGGGGCGCGACCACGCAGGACATCACCGACAGCGCGACAGTCATGCAAATCCGCGAGGCGCTGACGCTGATCGAGGCGGACCTCGACGCCATCGCCGACGCGCTCGCGGCGCTGGCGCGCAAGTACCGCGACACGCCGATGGCCGGCCGTAGCAATCTGCAGCAAGCGGTGCCGATCACCTTCGGCTACAAGATGGCGACCGTGCTGGCCGCCTTTGAGCGCCACAAACAGCGCCTGAAGGAGTTGCGCACGCGCGTACTGGTCGGCGAGTTTGGCGGCGCCGCCGGGACACTGTCTTCGCTCGGCGGCCGCGGCTTGGAAACACAGGCCGAACTGATGAAGGAGCTCAAGCTCGGCCAGCCGGCGATCGCCTGGCACACGGTGCGCGACACGATCGCGGAGGTCGGCTGCTTCCTCGGCCTCGTCACCGGCACCTGCGGCAAGATCGCGTTCGACGTCAAGCTGATGATGCAAACCGAAGTGGAGGAGCTTTACGAGCCGTTCCACGAGGGCCGCGGCTCGTCGTCAACCATGCCGCAGAAGCGCAATCCGATTTCCTCGGTCTACATCACCGCGCTCACGTCGGTGGTGCGACAGCAGACTGCCGCGCTGCTCGACGCCATGGTCGAGGACCACGAGCGCGCCACCGGCCCGTGGGAGATCGAATGGATCGTGCTGCCGGAAATCTTTTCGCTGACCGCCGGGGCCTTGGCGCAGACGCTGTTTGTCCTGAAGGACCTGCAGGTCGATGAGAAAAAGATGCGGGCCAATCTCGACATCACCAAAGGGCTCATCGTGTCGGAAGCGGTGATGATGGGGCTCGGCCCGCACCTCGGACGACAATACGCGCACGATCTGGTCTACGACATTTGCCGCAAGGTGGTCGCTACGGGCCGGCCGTTGGTCGACCTACTCGCCGAGAACGAGGAAATCTCGAAGTACCTCGACCGCGCGGCGCTGGCAAAACTCTGCGATCCGGCCAATTATCTCGGCGAAGCCGGCGCGATGGTCGACCGGGTGCTGAAGATGCGCGGGAGCTGACGTCCGCTCCACTACCCAACCGGGACCTCGATCAATCCGAGATGGCGTGTCATCGGACGGAAATCGGCGTCGTTATGGAGCAATGGCCTTCGATTCGCGATACACCAGGTGCCGATCAGCATGTCGATGGTCTTGCGAATAGTGATCCCCTGTCCGCGCAAATAGCGGAAATTGCGCGCCGCCGCGATCGCCATCGCCTCGCCTGCCATCGGCACGATCGCGAACGGACGCAACAGCGCCTCGACCTCCTGAGCGGCACGCTCGCTCTCCAGGCCTTGCAGTACCTCGCAAAGCATGAGGTCACCGATAATTATTTCATCCACGCCGAGTAACGCGCGCAATCGCCGCACGTGGGGCGCGTTACGCCCGTTCAAAAAGTCAATCCAGACGCTGCTATCGACGACGATCAAGCGGCTCCTCGGCCTTTGCGGCTTCGGGCCAGGTTACCGCGCCAGCGGTATTTACCGAAGGCGGCATCGAGCTTCTGCTGCTGGCGCAACCTGATCATCAAACGCAAAGCCTGCTCTACGGTCTGCTTCTTGGTGGCAAGTCCGGAGGCTTTCTGAGCCTCCGCCATGAGCACGTCGTCGATCTCGATATTGGTGCGCATGGGCGCATTCCGCCGCTATGTGTATAGACTATAATTATTATACACATACACTCCTGGCTTGCCAAGGTGACCGAGCGCACATCACTCGGCCGCAGCCGCCTTCGCCGCGGCCTGCTCTCGCACGAATTTCGTCACCGCCAGATTGTCGACCTTGCCGGAGCCGAGCATCGGCAGCTTGTCGAGTACGACGATCTCGGCGGGAAACGTCAGTTCAGAGGCGTGCTTGCTCCTGGCATAGGCGATGAATTCGGAACGTGTCGCGCCGTGCTTGTCGGTGACCAGGATGAGCCGTTCGCCCTTGCGCGCGTCGGCGATGGCTGCCACCGCCGAGATACTGTTCGGCCACAACTCGGCGGCAAGCATCTCGACCGCGGCAAGCGAAACCATCTCGCCGCCAACCTTGGCGAAACGTTTGGCGCGGCCCTTGATGGCGATGAACCCCTGCTCGTCGATCGTGACGATATCGCCGGTATCGTGCCAGCCGTTCAGCGGCGATTCGAGTTGGCCCGGTTTGTCGGCGTGGACGTAGCCCAGCATCACATTCGGTCCTTTGACGAAGAGCCGCCCGCCCTCCTCGACACCCTCGACCTTCTCCAGTCTCGCCTCCGTGCCGGGCAAAATCCGGCCGACGGTGCCGAATTTGTTGAACATCGGCGTGTTGAGCGCCATCACCGGCGACGTCTCGGTCACGCCGTAGCCTTCGAGGATGCGCAGCCCGAACTTTTCCAGATAAATCAGGCGCGTCGATTCCTTCACCGGCTCGGCGCCGGCGAGAACATAGCGCAACGACCGGAAGTCGTAAGGGTTGGCCACGCGGGCATAGCCGTTGAGGAACGTATCGGTGCCGAACAGCACCGTCGCACAGACGCCGTACACCAGCTCCGGCACCGTGCGGTAATGCAGCGGCGAGGGATAAAGGTAGATCGGGACGCCGGAAACGAGCGGCAGCACGGTCCCCGCCGTCAGCCCGAACGAGTGGAATACCGGCAGCACGTTAAACAGCTTGTCTTCGCGGCCAAAATCGATACGGGCCGCCGCCTGCGCCACGTTCGACAGCATGTTGCGGTGAGACAGCACCACGCCTTTGGGCGTGCCTTCGGACCCGGAGGTGAACATGATCACCGCCCAGTCGTCAGGCTTGCGCGCAACCAGCGGCTTCTTCCAGTTGAGGAGACCACGGAGCTTGTCAAAGAAGCCGATCGTCGGGCGGATGTCTTCGAGGTAGATGACGCGGACCTGCTTCTCGAGCTGCGCGACAAGATTTTGAAGCCGGCCCTTCTCCACGAAGGCGCGCGATGTGAGGATGGTGTCGAGATCAGCGGCGCGGCATGCCGACAAGATGTTGGTCGCTCCGGCCGTGAAGTTGATCATCGCCGGCACTCGCCCGGCGGACATCACCGCCAGCAACGTGACGACCGCGCCATTGGATGTCGGCAGCATGACGCCGAGTGCGCGCCCTTGGAGCGCAAGCGGCATCAACTTCGCTCCGAGGATGGCGACCGACTGCAACAGCCGCCGATAGGTCAGTTGACCGCTCACCGGGTCTTCGATCGCCAGCCAGCTCGGGCCATGGATCTTGGCAGCCTCGACCACCGCCTCGACGACGGTGCGATCGGTCGTCGTGGTCTGGTAGATGAGGTCGGACATGATGCCATAGAGCGCAGCACCCGCGGCCAGCCGCCGTTTGCGCCCCTTGAGTTCTGGATCGATCTCGAGCTTCACCGGCTCGAGGATGGTCACCGTGATCTTCGGAAACAACCGGCGCCGCACCTGTGAGCGCTTCAGCCGGCTGAAAATGGTCGCCTCCGGACCGTCGATGCGGACAGGAACGATCATCGCATCGGACTTGTCGGCGATCATTGCGGCGCCGTCGTAAATTTTCATCAGGCTGCCGGTGATGGTGATGCGGCCTTCGGGGAATATGACCAGCATGTCGCCGTCGCGCACCGCATTGATGATAGCGCGTAGCGAAAACGGTTTGAGCGGATCGAGCGCCATGGTGCGCACGAATTTAAGAAACGGCTGGATCCACCAGCGCTTCGACATCGCCACGTCGACGGCAAAGACCGGCCGCTTCGGCAGGATCGCCGCCGCCAGTGGTGGGTCGAGGAAGCTCACATGGTTGAGCGCGATGATGGCGTTGTCGCCGGCCTTGGCGACGTTCTCCAGTCCATTGACCTCGAGCCGGTAAAAGGTGCGAAACACGATCGAGAGAAAATCGTTCAGCCAACTCGCCGGCATGGTGCGGCCGATGGCGATGGCGACCAAAAGGTTGGCGACACCGATGAGAGCGAAAAGAATCGGCACGCCGAACCCAAGCTTCTGCAAGCCGGCGAGGAGAAGCGCGCCAACGACCATGAACGCTGCGTTGAGCACATTGACGGCCGCGACGACGCGGGCGCGATGATCGGCGCCGGCCCACGCCTGCACCGCCGAGAACGTCGGAACGATAAACAGGCCGCCTGCAATCGCGAGCCCGGCAAGATCAAGCGCGATGTGGATGCTGTAGCGCGAGGCGAAAAAGCCGGCGACACCGAGTGGACTGGCTGCAGGCGCCACGGCGGAAACGGTCCAGCCGAGATCGAGCGAGAACAGCCCGAGCAACACCGCAGCGATCAGCGTCGGCAACAGCACGATGCGCCCGTGTGCGAGCCAGGCGGCAAACGCCGAGCCGACGCCCACGGCGACCGAAAAGATCGTGAGGAATACTGTAACAACCGCCTCGGAGCCGCCGATGTTGACGGTCACGAGCGGCGGCAGCAACGACAGGACAAGGGCGCCAATGAGCCAGAACCAGCTCACCACGATCGCGCCCCACCACAGCCGCGGGTCCGTGCGGACATCTCTGATCAGGGCTGCGGTCGAAACCAGAATGTTGCGGTTGATGACGAGGTGGGGCGCGCCCTGACCTGTGCCTGGGATATAGAGGCTCGAAATCCAGCTCGCGAGCGCGGTCACGATCATGAGCCAGGCAAAGTGGATGGGATTGCTTTCGCCGCGCGCCGCAATTCCCGCCGTGATGGTGCCGAGCAGGATGGCGAGAAAGGTGCCGCCTTCGATCAGCGCGTTGCCGGACGGCAGTTCTCGGCGCTCGAGATGATCCGGTAGAATGCCGTATTTGATCGGACCGAACAGGGAAGCCAGAGTTCCGAATGTGAAGACGGCGAGAAACAGCACAATGAGCGAATGAAAGGCAAAACCGGCGACCGCAATGATGGCGGCGCCGATTTCCGCGAACTTGATGCGCTGCGCCACCAACGCCTTGTCGTAACGGTCGGCAAGTTCGCCGCCGAGCCCTGACAGGAAGAAGAACGGTGCGATGAGGGTCGCGCCGGCGAGCGTAATCAAGGCCGCGGAATTGGCGCCTGAGACCTGAAACAAAATCACGAAGACGAGCGCCGTCTTGAGGAAGTTGTCGCCGAACGCCGCGAAGAACTGGCACCAGAACAGTGGGGCGAAACGGCGCGTCGTCATCAGGGACGTGGACATTTCTCTCCTGCCATCTGCTTCGTGATTCGGCCGGTGCCGGCTGCTTCGGGCAGTCTAGACGGCGGCGCCGCCATTGGCGACGCGTCAATTGCCAGGCAGATCGGCTCGGAGCAAGCCCCTTGCAAGGCCTGCCGACGCCGAAAATTATACAATAAAATCAACAAGTAATGGTGCGAAATCGCGCGGATAATCGGCCACCCATCGTGCCGCATACCCAAGCTGTCGCGCCGTGATAAAGGAATGCCGTCGAAACAACGGATCGCGGGGGCAGCCACGACGATCGGGTCCGCATCGTACGGTGCCCGGCTTGAATCCGGTAAAGGCCCCCCGCTGCCCGCGTCGTATTTTTTGAACTGGAGGAAGACGTCCATGCTGTTTTGGTCCACCGTCCGACGTGCTGCGGTGCTGTCGGCCGTCGCGCTTGGTTGCGCCGTGTTGGCTCAGGCCGCGGTCGCCGATACCTATCCCGATCGCCCGGTGCGTATCGTATTGCCGTTCGGCGCCGGCGGCGTTGGCGACATCAGCACCCGCATTGTCGCCGAAAAACTCAGCGACAAATTAGGCAAGCGCTTCATTATCGAGAATATGCCCAGCGCCGACAGTATCGTCGCCGCCCGAGCCGTGCTCAACGCCCCGGCCGACGGCTATTCGATCCTGCTACTGACCGGCGGCATTGCCGGCGCGGTGCCGCAATACAAGGAGTTTCCGTTTGATCTGAGCAAGCTCACACCGGTCTCGTCGATGGGTTACTTCGATTGTTTGATGGCGGTCAACGCGAAATCCGATTTCAAGACCCTTGAGGATTTTCTCAAGGCCGCGAAGGCAAAACCGGGCACGCTGAATGTCGCCGCTGTCAGCACCGGCGGCGTGCAAAGCCTGACCGCCAACTACTTCAAGCAGGCGAGCGGCGCCAATTTCGTCATCGTGCCGTTCCGCACCACGCCGGACGCGATCGTTGCTCTCTTGCGCAACGACGTGCAGGTGATCATCGATTTCTACGCGGCATTGAAACCAGGCCTGCAGAGCGGGCAGACGCGCGCAATCGCCTGGACGGGACCGACACCTTCGCCGGCAATGCCCGACATCAAGACCGCGAGCGAGCAGGGGCTGAAGGGCTTTTCGGCGGCATCGTGGAATTCATTCTATGTCAAGGTCGGAACGCCGCCGGAAATCATCAACACGTTGAACAAGGCCATGCACGAAGTGCTCGCCGATCCGGACGTCAAAAAGCGCCTGCTCGATCTCGGCGTCGATTCCAAGGCCAGCACGCCTGCGGAAATGGATACGCAATTGAAAAACGACATCAAAAAGTGGGCCGAGGTAATCGAACGCGCCGGCATCGAGAAGCACTAGGCCGGCCCACCAAATAGACGAGGCGCAGCCTTTCGGCGCGGCTTGCAAGTCCAAAGCGGCGTTCGCAGTGTCATGCGCATTGCCGATTGTGTCGCGATCGCCGGCGTCGGAAATTTTCCGACGCCCAACCGGCGCGCGCCACGGTTGCGATTGCTGGCACAGTATCACGCGGTTATCGTGCTTGCGGTAACCGCGAAACGCGACTGCAAGGAAGGGAAGTGACGCGATGAAGCTCAAGGATCAGGTGGCGATCGTAACCGGCGCCGGACGCAACATCGGCGAGGAAATCGCCAAGCTGTTCGCCGCCGAAGGCGCCAAGGTTGCCATCGTCGACCTCGACAAAGCGCGCGGCGAGCGGGTCGCCAGCGCGATCAAGGCGGCGGGCGGCGAGGCCACGCTGTTTACCGCCGACGTGTCGAAGGGCAGCGACGTCGCGCAGCTCGTCAAGGATATCGTCGCCCGCTATGGCCGCATCGACATTCTGGTCAACAACGTCGCTATCTCGGACAACAAGCACATTTTCGATATCACCGAAGAGGAGTGGGACCGCGTCATGGCGGTGACGCTGAAGAGCCAATTCCTGATGGCGAAGTTTGTCGGGCAGCAGATGGCCGCGCAGGGCGGCGGCGGCCGCATCGTCAATATCGGCTCGACCTCGGGCTTCATGGGCCGAAGCCGCGCCATCGCCTACTCGGCCGCCAAGGGTGGCGTCGCCAATCTGACGCGCGCCATGGCGGCACAGCTCGCGCCGCATAAGATCAGAGTCAACGCCATCGTGCCGAACAAGATCGGCTCCCCGGTGGGCAAGGACGAGTTCGACCCCTCGCGTCCCGTCCCCAACATGCCCAAGCGCCCGGGCGAACCCCAAGAAGCCGCCAAGGCTATTCTGTTTCTGGTGAGCGACGATTCCTCGTTCATCTACGGCGCCAATCTGTTCGTCGACGGCGGCGTTTCGGCGATGGATCTGTCGTAGCCCGCCGTCATTCCGGGGCCGCGCACTTGCGCGGAACCCGGAATCCGTAATCAACAATGTTGGAGATCGTCGCTCCGCGCCAAAGCCGAGCGCCGAGGTTATGGATTCCGGGTTCGGCCCTTCGGGCCGCCCCGGAATGACCAGGCTACCCGTATTTCACCGGCTTGTTGCCAGTCCAGTTCGGCGGATTACTCGCCTTGACGCGCCGCGCGTCCTTGACCAGCTCCTTGATGGCACCGGTGATCGGCAGCGACAGGCCGGCTTTGTCAGTCATGTCGGTGACGATCTGCATGTCCTTCAGCGCCCAGGTGAATGAGATCATGTCCCATTCCTTGAGTGCATCGGATGCGCCCGAGCTCATCATCAACGCCTCGCGCAGTTTGACGAGGTCGATGCCGGTCGTCTCCGCGAGGCGGCCGGCTTCGAGCAAACCGATCGCATTCACCCAGAGCAGCATGTTGTTCATGGTCTTGCCGACCTGACCATGGCCGACGTCGCCGAGATGCATGATGTCGGACGCAAACGTGCCGAACACCGGCCGCGCCCGCGCGACGACTTCGGGTTTGCCGCCGACGAGGGCAAGCAGCGTGCCTTCGTCCGCCGCGAACCGGCCGCGGCAGATCGGCGCGTCGAGGACTTCGATGCCTTTCTCGGCGACGCGCGCGGCCACCGCCTTGACGGTATCGGGTTTGGCCGTCGACGACACCGCGATGATCGAGCCCGGCGCCATCGTCTCCAGCAAACCGTTTTTGCCGAACACCACATCGTTGACTTCGTCGTCATAGCCGACACCGAGAATGACGATGTCGCTCACCTTGCCGACCTCGGCCGGCGTGTTGACGATCGCGGCGCCGGCCACGCGCGCAGCTTCGCGCTGTTTCTCGCTGATATCGCACACCGTCACCGTGTAGCCCTTCTTGACGAGGTGCTTGAGCATCGACAGGCCCATGCGGCCGGCACCGACGATACCGACCCGTTCCTTCTTGGCGTCCGCCATAGCGTTCATCCCTTGCTGTTGTAATCGCGCTCGGCCGAAGCGGCCGAGACATAGCCTTCCGCGATATCGCGTGCGAGTGCCGCGTGGTCGCGCTTCTTCGGATCGCCGTAGCCGCCGCCGCCGGCGCTCTGCAGCATGAAGCGCTCGCCGGCGTGCAGTTCGTAGCGGCCCGATGCCGGCGTTTCCGTCTCGTCTTTGCCGCCGAGATGAATCACGAACCGGCTGCGGCTGCCGGGCTTGCCCCCGGCCACGCCGTTTGGCGGAAATTTCGCCCGATCATAGCGGCGCACAACGGTCGCATCCTGCAGCAATTCGTAAGTCCGGCGAAAGGCGAGCCCGCCGCGAAACTCGCCGGGCCCGCCTGAATCTTCGACCAGATCGAAGGCCGCGATCCGGCACGGAAACTCGGATTCCAGAATCTCGATCGGCGTGATGTGCAGATTGCTCAAGTGGGTCGCAAGCGCCGACGCGCCGTCGTTACCTTTGCCGCCGCCATAAGCTGAGCCCAGGATTTCGTACTGCATCGACGGCTGGCCCGGCCGGCCGCCGCCTTTCCAGGAGATCAGCAGCGCGCCGCTTGACCCGGCATTGGCGACGGCGCGCTCGGGCCGAAACGGCGCCAGCGCCTCCAGGATCACATCGACGAGCTTCAGATTGGCCGCCTGATAGGAACTGACCGGGGCCGGCGGGCTGGCGTTGGTGACGGTGTTGGGCGCGTACTTGAAGCGCACCACCTCGCGCATGCCGTCGTTATAGTGCAGCCGCGGATCGAGCGCGCCGATCAACGAATAGAACACGCACGCCTCGACCATCGACGGCCGCAGATTGATCGGCCCTTTGGTCTGCCGGTCGCTCTTGGTGAAATCAAAGGTGATGTCGCCGTTCTCGACGCGCACCGTCACCGCGAAGCGCACCGGCCGATCGAGCTCGACTCCATCGTTATCCATGAAACCTTCGGCAGAGGCTTCGCCATCCGGTAGCGCCTTGATTGCGTTGCGCAGCTCGGCGGCAGCACCGGCGAGCAGCGCCGCGAATGCATCCATGATCGCCGCCGCGCCGAACCGCTCGCATGTCTCGAGAATGCGCGCGACACCCATCTGCGTCGCGGCCAGTTGCGCATTCATGTCGCCGCGCACCAATTCGGGCTGCCGGCTGTTGGCGAGTATGAGGCGCTCGAGATCGGCATTGAAGGCACCGCGCGTGAAAATCTTGACCGGCGGCAGCAGCAGCCCTTCATGAAAAATTTCGGTGGCGTTGGCCGAGGTCGAGCCCGGCATGGTGCCGCCGATGTCGGCTTTGTGCGCGATCGAGCCGGCAAAGCCGACGAGCGTCGAGCCGCTGACGATCGGCGCCACGAACGCCATGTCGGAAACGTGCGGCAGCCCGCCCTCATAGGGGTGATTGCAGACGAACACGTCGCCTTCGAGAACATCGTCGCCGTAGATTTCGATGATCTTGCCGACCAGATGCCGATAGACCGGCGCATGGAAGAACATCGGCGGAGCGACGATGAGCCCGCCGTGGCGATCGAGGATGACGCAGGAGAAGTCGCGCGACTCGCGGATGATGGTCGAATAGCCCGAACGATAGAAATGGTAGTGCATCTCCTGCATCAGGCTGCCGATACGGTTGCGCACGACCTGCGTGGTGATGGCGTCGATCATCGTTCGGGCCTCGTCTTACTCTTTCCGTTCGAGAATGAGATTGCTGTAGCGGTTGACAAGCGCGTGCCAGCCCGGCGGCACGACCGTGGTGGCGTCGAATTGTTCGACGATGGCGGGACCTGCGAACGTGACACCGACCTCGAGCTTGTCGCGATCGTAAATCGTCGTCTCCGAATGTTCGTTCGCATCAAAAAAGACGCGGCGCTTGCCCTTGATCGCCGCAGGCGTCGGCGCCGACGGCGCACGATCGGCCAACGCGCGCGGCGTGAATTTCGGCACGCTCACCCGCACCCGCAAACGATAGCTCACGACCTCGACGCCTTTTTCCTTGGCGGCATGGCCGTGAATTCGCTCGTGCACCTCGTCGAAGCGATCGCGCGCCGCGACCAGCGCCTTGGCGTCGAGCGTTTTTTGCCAGAGCCCGCTCAGAGGCACGCGCAATTCGTAGCCTTGTCCGGCATAGCGCATGTCGAGATCGCGCTCGAAGGCCGCCGCGCTCGGATCGAGACCTTCTTCGGCAAGCTCGCTCGCCGCCTTCGCCTCAAGATCGCGAAACATCGCCTCGGCGTGCGCCGGATCGAGCCGATCGAGCGGGCCAAGTTCGGAGCGGATGTAGTCGTGCAGCACGTCGGTGCAGAGAAGCCCGAGCGCCGAGAATGCTCCAGGCCGCGCCGGCACCATGATGCGGCGCATGCCCAGTTCCTCGGCGACCGCCGCGGCGTGGACGGCGCCGGCGCCGCCGAACGGCAGCAGCGCGAATTCGCCGAGATCGACGCCGCGCCGCGCGGCGAACACGCGGACCTCATCCGCCATGCGCATGTCGACGATGCGGCGGATACCGGCGGCGACTTCGGCGACGCTCAAGCCCATAGGCTTTGCAATCTTGGCTTCGAGGGCGGCGCGGGCCGCGTTGACGTTGAGCGTCTGGGTGCCGCCGAGAAAATAATCCGGATTGAGGAAACCGCAGACGATGTCCGCATCGGTCACCGTCGGATTGACGCCGCCGCGGCCGTAACACACCGGTCCCGGATCGGCACCGGCGCTTTGCGGTCCGACGCTCAGAAAGCCGGCGCGGTCGAGCCACACGATTGAGCCGCCGCCGGCGGAAATCGTCGTGAGATCGAGCGCGGGCACGTCGAGCTGCCGGCGCGCCACGGTGCCTTCGGTGACTTCGAGCGGCGTGCTGCCTTCGATGAAGGCGATGTCGCAACTCGTGCCGCCCATGTCGAGCGTGACCAGCCCGCGGGCATCCTCGTGCGGCAGATAGGCGCTCGCCTGGGCGCCGGCGGCCGGTCCCGACAACAGGCTGTGCACGGTCTTATGACCCGTAACCGCGGCAGCAAACGGCATCACGCCGCCGTTTGATTGCATCAAAAAGCGCTGTTGCGTGGTGACGCCGGCGGAGCTCAGGCGCTTCTCAAGATCGGCGATGTAGCCGACGAGAACCGGAGCCAGATAGGCGTTCAACAATGTCGCCGACAGCCGCGGCCATTCGCGCACGCGCGACAACACCTCGGAGGAGAGCGAGATATTCGCCTCGGGAAAAACCTCGCGGATGAGCGCTCCGGTGCGCTCCTCGTGCGCGGGGTTCATGAACGAGAAGAGATAACAAACACCGATCGAGACGACGCCGGCCGCTTTGAGCTCGGCCGCCGCCTTGCGCACCGCGTCCTCGTCGAGCGGCTCGAGAACCGCGCCGCTATGATCGATGCGGCCGCCGATCTCGCGCGTGAGGCTTTGCGGCGCGATCGGCGTCGGTTTCTGGTAGAAATAATCGAACGGATTGCCATCGCGCGCCTGCCCTTGCGTCTCCTGGATGGCGCGAAAGCCGCGATTGATGAGCAGACCGACCTTGGCGCCGCGCATTTCCAACAGCGCGTTGGTGGTGATCGTCGTGCCGTGGGAGAAAAATTCGATCGCGCCGAGATCAACGCCGCGCTGCGCGAAATTGCCGATGCCGCGCATGATGCCGAGCGCAGGATTTGCCGGCGTGGTCGAGACCTTTTCCACGGCGATCGAGCCGTCGGAGACGTCGAGCAGCACGAGGTCCGTGTGGGTACCGCCGACATCGACGCCCAACCGATACTTTGTCGCCATTGCCTAGAAGTTGCTCCCCTTGCCAAATTCTCGCACGGCGTCCTCCTGCTGCAACACCTTGAGCGCCGGCGCGCCCGGGCTGCGAAAAGGTCGCGCCACCCAGCGATGGCGCGGCCTTGGCTCATGCTTGCGGAATTTCCTATAGTCGCTTGCGCCGTGGCGCAAATGCTCGATTTCGGGGGAGGACATGACAAAAGTACGTACGTGGCTGCTTGCCTTTTGCACCGCCGTTCTGATGGCGACGACCGGCCACGCCCAGAATTCCTATCCGACGCATGTCGTAAAAGTTGTCCTCCCCGTCCTGCCCGGATCGACGACCGATATTTTGGCGCGGCTGGTCGCCGACCAGCTCAGCCAGAAATGGGGCAAGCCCGTCATCGTCGAGAATATGCCAGGAGCGGCGATGAACATCGGCGCCGAGTACGCGGCGCACGCCGCCCCCGACGGCTACACGCTGTTCTTGTGTCCGCCGTCGCCACTGTCGATCCAGCAGTTGCTTTATCACGACCTCAAATACGACCCGACGAAGTTCGTGCCGATCGCGCTGTTGGCGAAGATCCCAAATGTGCTGGCGGTGCGGCCGGATTTTCCCGCCAAGACGGTTCAAGACCTGATCGCCTACGGCAAGGCCAACCCCGGCAAGCTCACCTTCGCCTCGCAAGGCGTCGGTTCGACCGCGCACCTGTCGGGCAGCGAGCTTGAAGTGCTCGGCGGCATCAAGATGGTGCATGTGCCTTATCACGGTGCGCAGCCCGCGCTCACTGACGTGATGTCCGGCAATGTCGACATGTTCTTCGACACGCTGACGACCTCGGTGCCGCTCTACCGTGCCGGCAAGCTGAAGCTGCTCGGCGTCGCCAGCCCTGAACGATCGAACGACGTGCCTGAAATCCCGACGATCGCCGAATCGGGAGTCCCCGGCTTCCGTTCCATCACCTGGTTCGCCATCGCGGGGCCGCCCGGCACGCCTGCGGCGCTGGCCGAAAAGATCAATCGCGACGTCGTGGAAATCCTGCAGAAACCGGAAATCAGCGGCAAGCTGCACACACTCCGGCTCGAACCCATGGCCGGCACCACTGCCGACGCCGCCAAGTTCATCGCCGAAGAGACGCAATTGTGGGGCCGCGTGATCAGGGAAGCTCACATCACGCTGCAGTAGCAGCGTGCGCGTGCCGGCTGAGCGGAAATCCCGCGTCGGTCTTGGCAGCTAAGGACCGGGTACTAAAATCCCGGCGCGCGTTCGACCTGGTCGAACCAGTCGAAGCCCATGTCTTTGACGATACGGTTGCTCATCACGATGATGCGGCACTCCTGGCCGGCATTGGCGAAGTGCTGATGCATGGTGAACGGCGGAATGTAGACATAGTCGCCGACCGTCCACTCATATTTCTTCGGCGTCTCGGCCCATTGCCAGTCGAAGGCCTCGAGACAATCCCATTTCAGATCCCAGTGCAGGTCATAGCCGGAGCCTTCGACCACGAAGAACAGCTCCTCCCACATGTGACGCTGCTTGCCGGAGCGCTCGCCATCCTTGAGGAACTGCATGTAGGCTTCCATGCAGCACTCGCGCGTGTGCATCTTCTGATTCACCAGATGCTTGATGAGGCCGTCAGGCGAGCGTTCCCACGGCATATCCTTGGCCTTGATGACGTTCGGCAGCGTCGCATATTCGGCGCGGAACCTTTCCGATTCGGCCATCGCCTCGGCGAGGAAAGTGCTGGTCTGATCGCCGGACAGCGACGCCTGTTTGTCTTCGAATAAGGCCATGATGCTCTCTGCGCTTAGATTTCAGTCGGCGGATTGAATTCTTTGACGCCGGGCGGCAGCTTGTCGGTCGGCCATTCCACCATCTTCTGAAACAGAAGATGCATGAACAGGAACAGCGGCTTCGCCTTGAACACGAGCAGGATGCATGATTCCTTTTCGTCGTCGTTGAAGTGCTGATGCACGCAGCCGTTTTCGACCAGCATCACGTCGCCGGCTTCCCACTTCATGTAGCGGCCGTCGTGGACATCGTGGCCGTGGCCCTTGAGCACGTAGAACACCGCGCTGTTGAGGTGACCGTGCTTCTGGCCGGCATTGAGCGGCGCGTAGCACTCGATGTGCAACTCGATCGACTGCACGATGTTGACCGATTGCGGGCTGATGATGTGCTTGCCGTACATCGCCGGGCCGCCCTTCCAAGGATGGTCCTTGGAGGAGTAGACGCGTGGTTCCTCGAGCAGCTTTTTATAGAGATGGCTGTAGGTGCCTTCCAGCGCGCGGACGAAGGTGCGCTTTTTCGCCCAACGGTCCCACTTGCCGTGCTTGATTTCGTCCTGGTCTTCCGGCGACGGCTTGTTGTGGCCGAGGCCAGGCATTTCGTGTTCGAGCATTCCCGTCATTCCGGGCTCCCTATTCTGTTCGCCGCGCTTTGACCGCGCGCAGGCCGCTCGCCGCGCCGCCGGCAAAAGCGCATCATCGACGCTTCGTGCTGGTCCTTAAGGGATTTCTTGCACGCGTGCAATGTCGGGGCTGTCTTCTTGGGCCAGCGCTTGGCGGTGCATTCGATCGATTTCGAAGAGCCTTGCCGACCTGTAGCGGGACCGCCGGTCGCCCTGACGAAACCTTAGGCATTGGCCAACTTCATTGCTTCACCCAGCCGGGTTCCTTGCCTCGCCTTTTGCATTCCATTGCACGCAAAATCTGCTAATGCGTCGTCCCGAACTGGACCGTCGCGTTGCCGCAACGTCTCGCCCGAGAGACGGCGCCGCGCGAACATGAATGCTGGAGTCACGTGAGGAGGAACATGTCATATCTGCGAAATAACCATGCGCGTGCTATCATCGGCGCCCTTTTTGTTGCCCTCCTTGGACTGGGTTCCGCCCGCCCCGTCAGTGCTCAGAGCGCGGCCGACTTCTACAAGAACCGTAACGTCGACGAGTACGTCGGTTACAGCACCGGCGGCGCCTACGACTTTTACGCCCGGGTGATCGGCCGCCATATGGGCGCCCACATCCCGGGCAACCCGACGCTGGTGCCGAGGAACATGGAAGGCGCCGGCAGCCTGCGGCTCGCCAACTGGCTTTATCGCGTCGCGCCCCGCGACGGCTCGGTGTTCGGCACCATCGGGCGCGGCATCGCGTTCGATCCGCTGTTCATCGGCAAGGGCGACCAGTTCGACGCGGCCCAGTTCAACTGGCTCGGCAGCGCCAATAACGAAGTCAGCGTCTGTGTGGCGATGAAGGATTCCGGCATCACCAAATTCGAGGACCTGTTCACCAAGCAACTCACCGTCGGCGGCACTGGTACGAGCGCCGATACCGACCAGTTCCCGCGGGTGCTCAACGGCATATTGGGCACTCATTTCAAGATCATCGAGGGCTACCCCGGTGGTAACGACGTGGTGCTGGCCATGGAGCGCGGCGAGGTCAGCGGCCGCTGCGGCTGGTCGTGGTCGAGCGTGAAGTCGACACACAAGGCCTGGATCGATCAAAAGAAGATGATCGTGCTGGTTCAGCTCTCGCTCCACAAACATCCCGAGCTGCCCGATGTGCCGCTCGTTACCGATTTCGCCAAGACCGACGAGCAGCGGCAAATCCTCAAAATGGTGTTTGCCCGGCAAGTGATGGGGCGGCCCTTTGTGGCGCCGCCCAATATGCCGGCGGATCGCGTCGCAGTGCTACGCAAGGCTTTCATGGACACCATGAACGACAAGGATTTCCTGGCGGAAGCCAACAAGACCGATCTTGAGATCAATCCCGTCTCGGGCGAGGACGTCGAAAAGCTGGTGAAGGAAGTCTATGCCACGCCCGCCGATATCATCGCCAAAGCCAAGGAGGCGGCGAAGTAAGGCGCGCGGATCGTTCGTCGCTCATTGGTTTGCCGCGATCTTAAGCGCGAAATCCGCTTCGCATCGACGTCAGCGTGAAGCGAGAACGGCCCGGCACGCCGGTTCCAGCCATGCTTCAAACTTTCTTTGTCATGACCGAACAATGCTATATTTAGCAACTCATAATCGGTTATTTTGAGGTTCTTCATTCGGGAGAGACCCCCGCGATGAAAAGAGCAGGAACCGGCGGGGCTAGATTTCCGGCTCTTCGCAGCGCGTGGAGCGCTGCACCTTATGTGCTCGAACTCATCATAGCCGGGGCGGCATATTTCGCTCTCGCCGACACCGCCATCGTGTTGCCTGCCATCAATCCGACCGCCACACCGTTGTGGCCGCCGACCGGCTTTGCGTTGGCTCTCTTCTTGCTGTGCGGCTACCGAACCTGGCCTGCAATCTTATTAGGATCGTTCGCCGCCAGCGTGATGGCCGATCGCTCGTTTTTGGCGTCGGGTGTCATCGCGCTTGGCACGCTGCTCGCCGCGCTGGCCGGTGCGTGGCTGGTCAATCGTTTCTCGAACGGCCGGAGAACGTTCGAAACTCCTTCCGGCATTTTAGGCTTTGCACTTATTTCCTTTGTTCCGATCGCAATGATGAGTTCAAGCATCGCGCTGGCCGGATTGCTTCCTGCCGGCGGTGTCAGCTTCGCCGATGTCGCCACCTGGACGGTTTGGTGGCTGGCGGACGCCGCCGGAACCTTGGTCGTTGCTCCCGTTATCGTACTCTGGGTCGCGGCGCCTCTTCATCGATTGTCCAAGTGGACCGTCCTGGAGGCAGTCGGCATCTTCGCGCTCGCAGCCGCCGTCGGTTTTCTCGCGTTCAGTCCGCTCGTGAGCGCCCAGCTCCATGACCTGCAACGTTATCAAAACCTGCTCGGGTTTCTTATTTTGCTTCCTCTGACGTGGGCCGCCTTGCGCGGCAACCAACTCAACGCCGCCACCGCCGCGTTCATTTTTTGCGCGATTGCGGTGTGGACCTTCTCGGCGGGCAGCAATCCATTTCCGAAGTCGGATCCAACCGGGTCGTCGTTGCTGCTGCTCGTGCTTTCGACGAGTACGATGTTGACGGCGCTCATTTTCAGCGCGGCGATCGCTACACGCCGAGCCACGGAGACACGTCTGCTTGGCGTTCAGGAACAACTGAGCCGCCAGATTGCACAGACCAGCTCGGCGCTGGACAGTTCCAGGCGTCACTTCCAAATTTTGATCGAGGGCGTCGTCGATTATGCCATTTTCGTCCTCGACACGGTGGGACGTGTCGCAAGCTGGAATAGCGCCGCACAGCACATCACCGGCTACACCGCCGAGGAAATCATCGGCAAGCATTTCGGGATATTCTATCGACCGGACGCGCGCCGCGCCGGGGAGCCGAATCGCGCCTTGGAATTCGCCCTCCAAAGAGCAAAGCACGAAGTGGAGGGATGGCGTATTCGAAAGAACGGCACGCTGCTGTTCGTGACCGGTTCGATCACTGCAATTCGCGACAGCGCGGGAAATCTGATCGGCTTCGCCAGCATCATGCGGGACGCGACCGAGCGGCGCGACGCGCATGAGAAACTGATCGAAGCACGTGAACAGCTCGCGATGGCTCAGAAGATGGAGGCGATCGGCAAGCTGACTGGCGGCATCGCGCATGACTTCAACAACCTGTTGATGATCATTGGGGGCAATGCCCAGACCTTCAAGCGCCTGCTTGATCCGAAATTGCCGAGAGCCATCGAGGCGATACAAACGGCGGCCAAGCGCGGCGAAAGCCTCACGCGCCAATTGTTGACGTTCGCTCGCCGTCAGCATCTCAGCCCGACTGTGGTCGATCTGAATTCCAGTATAAAGAACATGCGAACAATGATCGAAAGTTCGCTGCGCGGGAACATCGTCTACGAGGAAAGGATCGATACGGCCGTGTGGCCGGTCAAAGTCGACCTTTCCGAGTTGGAACTCGCCATCGTCAACATTGCGGTCAATGCCCGCGATGCCATGCCGAACGGTGGTACGTTCCGCTTATCCATTGGCAACGTCACGTTCGATCCGGACGGGGATCATCCCGGCAGTGAATTCGTCGGCATCGAGTTCAGCGATAGCGGCACGGGCATTCCGCCGGATCTTCTGTCAAAGATCTTCGATCCATTTTTCACGACCAAGGACGTCGGCAAAGGAACCGGGCTCGGCCTGTCGCAGGTTTACGGCTTTGCCCACCAGGCGGGCGGCATGGTCAGGGCAGACAGCAAGATCGGTCAAGGAACAACAATCACCGTCTATTTGCCGTCATATCCCGACAGCGAGGTCACCGGCAGGGAAATCTCTGCCGTGGACGCGTCGCTAGCGCTACGCCCGGCGGTTCTTATCGTCGACGACAGCGCGGAAGTGGCGGAGGTGACCTCATCGCTCTTCGAGGATCTCGGCTACCGCACGGTTTATCGGGAGTCGGCCGAGGCGGCATTGAAGTTGCTGGCGGACGGCACGAAGATTGATCTTGTCTTCAGCGATATCGTTATGCCGGGGACGATCGACGGCGTCGGTCTCGCGGGCGAAATCCGGGCGCAATATCCCCATTTGCCGGTCGTCCTGACGACCGGGTACAGCGATGCCGCACAAGCGGCCCCGGCCAACCTGCGGATCCTGCGCAAGCCGTTCGATACTGACGCGCTGAGAGGTTTTATCCAGGACGCGGTGGACGTGACCTTGCCCGGCTAGAGTCGGGAGGACTCGGCGTTGCGCCGCATCCGGCAGCCGCAGTCTTATGTTCCGAAATCGGCGAATTCGAAGGTCGCCGGGAGGCGCGCGCTCACCGCTTCGGACGCCCCATGCGGCGCGGGCCGGTATCGGTGACGCCAAGATGCGTTTCGAGGGCGGCGCGGTCGGTCATCAGTGTCGCGCTCTCAGCGGCATGGACCACGGCGCCGCGCTCGATGATGATGGCGCGATCGGTGACGCCGAGAATTTTCTTCGCATTCTGCTCGACGAGGATCGCCGACATGCCTTCGTCGCGAATGATCCGGCGCAGCGCCACCAGCAATTCGTCGACGATGATCGGCGCCAGTCCTTCGAGCGGCTCGTCGAGCAGCATGATGCGCGGATTGAGTATGAGCGCGCGACCCACCGCGAGCATCTGCTGCTCGCCGCCCGAGAGCTGATTGCCGAGATTTTGCCGCCGCTCGGCGAGCCGCGGAAACAGCGCGTACACCTTCTCGGTGGTCCACCGTCCGGGCTGCGCGACCGCGGTCAGGTTTTCGTGCACCGTCAGCGATTTGAAGATGTTGCGCTCCTGCGGCACCCAGCCGATGCCGATATGGGCGCGCTGGTCGGGGCGCAACCGCGTGATGTCGACGCCGTCGAGCGCGATCTTGCCGCCGAAATAATGAGTGACGCCGACGATCGTGTTGATGAGCGTCGTCTTGCCCATGCCGTTACGGCCAAGCAGCGCAAGCGCCTTCCCCTCGAGGAGAGAGAGCGAGACGTTCGACAGCACCACGGCCTCGCCGTAACCCGCCGAAAGATGCTCGATACTCAGCAGATCAGGCATCGAGTTCCTCGCCGAGATAGACCGCCTTGACCCGTGGATCGCGCGCCACTTCCTCGGGGGCGCCGTCGACAAACAATCCGCCGTTGACCAACACGGAGATGCGGTCGGCAAACGAGAACACCAGATCCATATCGTGCTCGATCAGCAGCACGGTGACGTCTTCGGGCAGCGCGGCGATGGTGGCCAGAAGTTCATGACGTTCAGCCTCCGGCACCCCGGCCGCCGGTTCGTCGAGCAGGAGCACGCGCGGCCGGCAGGCGAAAGCGAGCGCGATCTCCAGAAGCCGCTGCTTGCCGTAGGGTAGAGTTGCGACGCGCTCGTGCATGATGTCGGCAAGATGGAAGCGCTCGACGATTTCGACGATTTCATCGGTCACCTCGCCCTTGCTCCCGACCAGCCGCCACCAATCGGCGCCCGAACCGAGACGCTCGGAGACCGCGAGCCCAATGGTTTCGAGCGGCGTGAGGTCAACGAACAATTGGTTGATCTGGAAGGTGCGGGCCATGCCGAGCCGGACGCGCTGGTGCGGTTCAAGCGCGGTGATGTCGTGGCCGTCGAGAATGATACTACCGGCGGTCGGCTTGAGCACGCCGGTGAGCAGATTGATCACCGTGGTCTTGCCGGCGCCATTCGGTCCGATCAGGGCGTGACGCGCGCCCTTTTCGATAGCGAGCGAGACGTCGTGCGCCGCAGTTATGCCGCCGAAGCGCTTTTCAAGTCTGATGGTTTCCAGGATCGGCATGCTCGATGGTCTCAGGACCCGTCCGGAGCGGCTTTGCTGAGTGCCGCGGGCCGCGACACCAACCGTGCACCGAGCCGAGCGAGGCGCGGCCCGCCCTGCGTTGATCCAGCCTTCGACGCGCTCGCGGCCCACCAGCACGATCACGACGAGCACGAGGCCGATCCAGAACTGCCAGTATTGTGGCGTGAGGCTCGCGATCCAGTCCTGCAGGAATTTGTAGATCACCGCGCCGATCAAACCGCCATAGAGATATCCGGTGCCGCCGATGATCAGGACGAGAAGAAGATCGGCCGATCGCTCCAGCGAGAGCACGTCGAGCGAGCAAAACGCCGTGGTTTGAGTGAGCAGACCACCGGCGATGCCGGCAAAGCCCGCAGAGACCGTATAAATCGCGACCAGCCGGCCGTTGACCGGAATGCCGATTGCGGAGGCGCGCAGCGCATTGCCCTTGAGCGACCGCAGCGACAGGCCGAACGGCGAATACACGATGCGGCGCGCAATCACGAAGCAGACGAACAGCACGATGAGGCAATAGATGTAGCCGGTGTGACCGTACAGATCGAACCGAAACATGCCGAGGATCGGCGCGATGGTGACGCCCTGCAGCCCGTCGGCTCCGCCGGTCAGGTCGGAAAATCGGTTCGCTACCTCGCGCAGCATCAGCGCGACGCCGAGCGTGACCATCAGCCGAGTCAAATCGGAGCCGCGCAAGACCAGAAAGCTTGTGACAAAGCCGAGCGCCGCGGCGACTACGCCCGAACAGATCAGCGCGATGACCGGCTCGTTGATGATGCCGTATTTGGCGACCAAGCCGGCGAAATATCCGGCAAAGCCAAAGAACGCCGCATGGCCGAGCGAAATGATGCCGGCGTAACCCAGGATCAGATCGAGCGAGAGCGCGAACAGAGCAAGGATCGCGGTCTCGGTCAGGATCAGATGCTTGCTCGGAAACAGCCAGATACTCGCGAAGGCGAAAATCCAAAACGCGATCTCCAGCGGCGACCAGCGCGCGCGGCGCTTGAGGTACGAGGAGATATCGTCGGCGAGCGAGGCCATTGCGTTCACCGCGCCGTGCCGCGGGCGAACAAGCCCTGCGGCCGCCAGATCAGGACGACGATCATGATTGTATAGATGACGAAGGCGCCGAGCTTCGGCACGTAATACTTCCCGGCGACGTCGCCGATACCCAGCAGAATCGAGGCGAGGAACGGCCCGATGATGCTCGAGGTGCCGCCGACCGTCACCACGATCAGAAAATAGATCATGTATTTGAGCGGGAAGGTGGGGTCGAGACCGAGGATTTCGGCGCCCAGCGCACCGCCAAGTCCGGCCAGACCCGAGCCGAACGCAAACGTGATGCCGAAGACCGCGCCCACATTGATGCCGAGGCCACGCGCCACGCGCTGATCGTCGACCGCCGCGCGCAAGCGGCTGCCGAACCGCGTCTTGGCAAGCAACAACTGCAGCGCGACCGTGAGCAGCCCGCAGACGACAATAATGAGCAGACGGTATTTGCTCATGCCGACGCCGAACACATTGAACTGGCCTTGCAGCACGTCCGGGATCTGCACGAATTGCTGCGACGAGCCCATCACGTAATCGGTCGCTGCGACCGACATGAACACGAGCCCGATGGTGAACAGCACCTGGTCGAGATGGCTTCTGGCATAGACGTGAACGTAGAGCGTTCGCTCGAACAAGCCACCGAGCGCGGCCGTCACCAGAAATGCGATCGGTAGTCCGAGTGCGAATGGAACGCCCAGGCGATTGACCAGAATGACGGTGCAATAGCCGCCTGCCATGGCGAAGGAGCCGTGGGCGAGATTGATGAAGTTCATCAGCCCGAGCGTGACGGACAGCCCGCACGCCAGCACGAACAGCAGCATCCCGTAGGCAATTCCGTCGAACAGGATGGTCAGCATGGTCGGCCGAACGCTCCCCTGGCGCGGCTCAGTGGTCACGACTTCGCGCGAAAACCCTCGTTCGTCGTTGCCAGGCCCGGCGGCCGAAAGGACGGGGTCGCTCCGCTCGCCGGTGACCCGACAATCCGTCCTGGCAATCAAGCCCTGTGCATGCCCGGGTCGAACCCGGGCATGACGATCTTATGCGCCAGCGCGTTTCGCTGGAAGGCGTTCCGTCCCTACTTCTTCGCAGCGGCCTTGATCGGATCCTTGACCGCCTGGAAAGTGGCGAATTCCACGTTGTAGAGCTCGCCGTTCTTCTTCTCGACTTTGCGAATGTACACGTTCTGGATGATGTCGCGAGTCTGCGGATCAATCGAGATCGGACCGCGCGGGCTCTCCCAGCTCATGCCCTTCATGGCGGCGACGAGCGAGTCGCCGTCGGCCTTGCCGCTGGTTTTTTTCAGCGCCTCGTACATCAGGTGCATACCGTCATAGCCACTCACGGCCATGAAATTCGGCCGCATGCCCCCGTTGGCCTTCTTGAAGGCCTCGACGAACGCCTTGTTGGTCGCCGAGTCGTGGTCGGCCGAATAGAAATGCGCGGTGATGGTGCCGATTACGGCATCGCCCATGCCGTTGAGCAGATCATCGTCGGTCACGTCGCCCGGGCCGATAATCTTGATCCCGGCCTTGTCGAGTCCACGCTCGAGAAACTGCTTGACGAAGATGCCGCCCTGTCCGGACGGAACGAAGACGAAGATTGCGTCAGGCTTCTGATCGGCCGCACGCTGCAGGAACGGCGCAAAATCGGGATTAGCAAGCGGGAAACGGATGGTTTCGAGCAACTGCCCGCCCTTCGCAGTGAATTCCTGTTTGAACGAGCCCTCCGCATCCACGCCCGGCGCGTAGTCCGACACCATGCTGACAACCTTCTTGATGCCGTTCTGCGCCGCCCAGTCGGCCATCGGCACCGTCGATTGCGCCAAGGTGAAGCTCGTCCGCACGACGTAAGGCGACTTCTCGGTAATGATCGACGTCCCGGCCGCCGTGACGATTTCAGGCGTCTTGGACTCCGTCGCGAGCGGAGCAACTGCGAGCGCTGCCGGCGTCACGCCAAAGCCGGCGAGAAAATTGACCTTGTCGTTGACGATGAGCTCCTGTGCGATGCGCTTGGTATTGTCCGGCACGGCGCCATCGTCCCTGATGATGAGCTCGACCTTCTTGCCGGCGACGGTGGCGCCCTGCTGCGCCATGTAAAGCTTTACCGCCGCCGAGATTTGCTTTCCGGTGGATTGCTGTTGACCCGTCATCGGCAGAATGAAGCCGATTTTGACGGTGTCCTGAGCCAGCGCGCTGTCGGCAGCCGACAAAGCAAGCGCGGCAAGAGCCGCAGCCCAAATACGTTTCCGCACCATGAACCTCCTGATTTGGTATGTTTCTCGCGGATTGGCCGCATACCAACCATTCCGGCCTACGCTTGTCCAGTTGCGGGGCTGTCTCATCGACTAATTGCTAAGTTGGACCGCCCTCGCCCATGGCGGATGCAAGTCGCGCCGATGTTGCACGGCCATGCCGGGGCTGTGGTAGCATTACACAAGCAACCGTCCGCTCGCCCTCCTGGGAGGTTCAAATGGCCAAGATCGTTCTCGGGCTTGGAACGTCACACACGCCGATGCTGCTCGCCTCCGACGAGACGCTGCCGCGCTTTCTGGAAACCGACCAGAAGATCAAGCATCGCGACAAGGAAGGCCGCCCGGCTACCTATGCCGAGCTTCTTGAAAAAGCCGATCCGAAGATGGCCCAGATGGTCGCCCCAGCCGAGCTCGTGGCGCGGCAAAACAAGGCCCGCGCGGCGATCGCGCATCTCAACAAGACGCTCGTTAACGCAAAGCTCGACGCGCTGATCGTGCTCGGCGATGACCAGGACGAGGCTTATTTGGAAGACTGCCGGCCGGCTTTTGCGATCTATTACGGCGAAACGATCCTCAACAGCAACACGCAGCACGAGGCCTACTACCAGCGCTTCCCGGAGTGGTACATCAAGAACCGGCAGGGATTTTTCGAGGACACGGCACCGCGCGCCTATCCGGTCGACTCAAAACTCGCGCTGCATCTGATCGATTGGCTGATGGATAACGGCTTCGATCCCGCGTCATCGAAATGCATGCGCAAGGGCGAGGGCGAAGGCCATGCCGTCGCCTATGTGCACCGCCGCGTAATGGACGAAAAAAACCCGGTCCCGGTCGTGCCGGTCTTTCTCAACACCTACTTTCCGCCGAACCAGCCGCGGCCGCGGCGCTGCTATCAGCTCGGACAGGCCATCCGCAAAGCCGTCGAGGCATTTCCGGACGACGCGCGCGTCGGCGTCATCGCGTCGGGCGGCTTGAGCCACTTTCTGGTCGACGAGGAGTTCGACCGCGCCATCCTCAAGGCCTGCGCCGACAAGGATGTTGCGTTCCTGCAGACCTTGCCGCGCAACAAGCTCAACGCCGGCAGCTCGGAAATTCTCAATTGGGTTGGCGTTGCCGGCGCCACCGAGCACCTCGACCTGAATTGGTTCGAATATGTTCCCGGCTATCGCACGCCGGCGGGTACCGGCACAGGCTTGAGTTTCGCAAGCTGGGCGTAGGGCCCAGTCATTGCGCGAAGCGAAGCAACGAAGCAATCCAGGCAAACTTCAAGGGCGCTGGATCACTTCGCTGCGTTCGCAATGACGCACCTCGGTCGCCTATTCCGGCTTGATTCCTGCGGCTTTGATGATCGGGCCCCATTTCACGTATTCGTCGTGAATGAGCTTGGTGAAGACCTCGGGCGTTGAGCCGATCGGTGTGGCGCCGAGCTTCAAAAGCTTTTCTTTCACTGCCGGCAACTGGGCCACTTCCGCACAATCCTTGGCGAGCTTTTGCTTGACGTCGGCGGGCAAGTTGGCCGGCGCCAGAAAGCCCCACCACACGCCGGTATCGTAGCCCGGCAAGGTGTCCGCGATCGCCGGCACGTCCGGCAGCACCGGCGAGCGCTGCGCCGTGGTGACGCCGAGCGGGCGAACGGCGTGGGCCTGGATCTGGCCCATCGATTCCGGAATGTTGTTGAAGGTCAGCGGAATGTGGCCGCCGATCAGATCGGCGAGTGCCGGCGCGCCGCCCTTATAGGGCACGGCGGTGATCTCGATCTTGGCCATGGCTTTGAACAACTCGCCGGCGAGATGCGGCGAGGTGCCATTGCCGGCGTGGCCGTATGACAATTGCCCCGGTTTGGCCTTAGCCGCGGCGATCACGTCGCTGACCGTTTTGAACTCGGAATTGGCGCGCACGATCAGCATGTTGGGCGACGAGCCGATCAGCGAAATCGGCGTGAAATCCTTGAACGGATCGTACGGCAGCTTGGTGAAGAAATAGCTGTTGAGTGCGTGGCCGGAGGCAACGACGATCAGCGTGTAGCCGTCGGGCGGCGATTGCGCCAAAGCCTGCTCGGCGATAACGCCGCCGGCACCCGGCCGGTTCTCGATCACCACCGACTGGCCCCAGCGCTTTGCCAGTTCGTCGCCGAGCGTGCGCGTTACGATATCGACGGCGCCGCCGGGCGGATACGGCACAAAAATGTGCACGGGCTTCGAGGGGTAGGCGGTCTGGGCGAGGGCGGCGGTGGCACCGAGCGCCGCGAGCGCCATGGCTGCCGACAGAGCGCGAAGCAGCGCGAGCATTTGTGGTCCTCCCGAATTTTTTCAATCCTACGGGAGGATTATAGCGGAGAAATCAGTGCTGCGTCATTCCGGGACCCGGACGCCGGTGGCGGCGTTCAAAATGACGCTGAGCGTTACGCGTGCGCCTTGCGCTGCGGGTCGATGATTTTCTCGAGCTTGCCGAGCACGTGCATGCACGGCAGCACCTGGGCGAGGCTGCCGTTCGGCTCGCGCTTGCCCTTGATCGCGGCGATGAACTCGCGATCCTCAAGCTCGATGCCGTCCATCGAGACGTCGACCTTGGAGACGTCGATCTTGTTGTCCTTGCCGTCGGACAGATCGTCGTAGAACGCCTTGTAGGTGCCGTTGTCACAGATATAGCGGAAGAACGAGCCGAGCGGTCCGTCATTGTTGAACGACAGCGACAGCGTCAGCATCGCGCCGGACGGCGTCTTGGCGACGATGCCCATGTCCATGGCGATATTGAGCTGCGGGTGGATCGGCCCCTGCACCGCGTAGCAGTCGGAAATGTTCTCGCCGGCCTGATACTGAAAAAGATCGATGGTGTGGGCGGCGTGGTGCCAGAGCAGATGATCGGTCCAGCTTCGCGGATTGCCGGCGGCGTTCATGTTCTTGCGCCGGAAGAAATAGGTCTGCACGTCCATCTGCTGGATTTTCAGTTCGCCCTTCACGATGCGCTTGTGCACCCATTGATGGCTGGGATTGAAGCGCCGCACGTGGCCGCCCATCGCGATGACGCCGGTCTCCTTGGCGATCTTCACCAAGGCTTCGGCATCCTCCACGCTGTCGGTGACCGGAATTTCGATCAGCACATGCTTGCCGGCGCGCATGACCTGCTCGCCCTGGCGGAATGCATCTTGGTCGGCGTGGTGAGGATGACCGCGTCGGCCCGCTTGATGCCCTCTGACAGATCGCCGGTGCAGTGCGGAATGCCGTATTTCTTCGCCACCTCGGCGGTGGAATCCTGATTGCCGCCGACGAGCGACGTGACTTCCGCCTCAGGGATACGCTTGAGCGCGTCGAGATGCTTTTGACCGAAAGCGCCTTGACCGGCGACGCAAATCTTCATCGTCCTTGCTCCTACGAACAGACATTTTGGCGCGCGCAGCCGCGCGCTTCATCTTGGCGGCGGGACGCTTGGCCTTGCCCGCCGGCTTTTTGGCGGCGGATTTTTTTGCGGCGCGGTGCTTCGGCTCGAGAATGATGTGGCCGACCGCCGTGTTCGACGCCGGCACGGTGTAAAAGCGATAGACCTCCTCGACGTTGTCCGGCAGCGCGCCGCGCATGACCAGCCACATCACCATCTCGATGCCTTCGGCGCCGGCCTCGCGCATGTATTCGATATGCTGAAGGCGCATAAGCTTCTTCGGATCCTTGGTGAGGTTGTCGAGGAAGGCCTTGTCGAACTTGCTGTTGATCAGGCCGGCGCGCGGCCCGCTGATCTGGTGCGACATGCCGCCGGTGCCGAACATCACGACCCGCAAATCTTCCGGATAGGATTCGACCGCCTTGCGGATCGCCCTGCCGAGCATGAAGCAGCGATGGCCGGTCGGCGGCGGATAGAGCACGACATTGACGGCGAGCGGGATGACCGGGCACGGCCATTCCTTCGGCGAGCCGAACAGCAGCTTCAGCGGCACGGTGAGACCGTGGTCGACCTCCATCTTGTTGACCATGGTGATGTCGAACTCGTCCAGGATGACCGACTGCGCGATATGGGCGGCGAGCTCCGGATGGCCCTTCACCACCGGCACCGGACGCGGTCCCCAGCCTTCGTCGGCCGGCGGAAATTCCGCCGCGCAGCCGAGCGCGAAGGTCGGCACGATTTCGAGCGAGAACGCCGAGGCGTGATCGTTGTAGACCAGGATGACGACGTCGGGCTTGGCTTGCGCCATCCATTCCTTGGATTTCTCGAAGCCCGAAAATACCCGCTTCCAATAGGGCTCTTCGGTCTGATGATTGTCGATCGCCGCGCCGATCGCCGGCACGTGCGAGGACGAAACTCCTGCGATGATCCTAGCCACGTTTTGACCTCGACTTGCTGCGCGCCTTCGCCTTCGGTTTGGCGACCTTCTTCGGCGACTTGCTCGCCGCCTTCTTGGCCGGCTTTGCTTTTGCCTTGGCCGGTTTGACGACCTTGCCGATTTGCTGCGATTGCCTTCGACCGAGCGGCCGCCGGCCAGCATCATGTCGGCGTATTCGTCCTGGCTCGATCCCGTCATGACGGCGGCGAGATGCTGGAACGAATGGCCGTCGGTCGCACCGAGCTTCGCCGTGAAATAGATATTGCCGCCGAGTTCCAGCATGCGGTTGCAGTCGCGCTTGAGGATGGCCTCGGTCTGCTCCGGCGTCAGATTGAACTTCTTGAGATACTCAGGCTCGTTCGCCTTGAAGGCCTTGCGGTTCTCATCCTTCATGAGCGACATGCAGAACATGTTGATGCCGAAACCCTGGCGCGAACGCTCCTGATCGAAAACAAACGTGCCGGGAATATCGTCGTAATCGTGCTGTTCGCGTGCCATCGGCGGATCTCCCGTTTCGCCTGACATATATAGCGCAGGAAAGATTGGCAACGTAAGCCTTCCTTCAGGCCGCTCGCTCCCGCAACGGCGGGACGCAAGCAGAGAGAGTTTAGAATCGTTGCAGGCTGTCTGGATTTCCGCTGCAGCGGCAACGAGCGACGATAGAGCCGATCTAACCCCAATAAAGTCGCATCGGATTGTCGACCAACAGCGCCTGCTGCAGCACCGCGGTGGGCGCGATTTTGGGGATGTAATCGACCAGCACGCCGTCGTCGGGCGCTTCCTTCTTCATGTTGGGATGCGGCCAATCGGTGCCCCAGATCACGCGGTCCGGGAAACGCTCGACGAGTTGGCGGCCGAACGGCACGACGTCGTCATAGGGCGGCCCCGCGATGCTCATGCGCTCCGGGCACGTCACCTTCACATAAAAGTTCTTGTGCTTTTGCATCAGGCGCGTGGAAGCGCTGGTTCTCGGGATGATCGACGCCCTTCTTCACATCGGGCGTGCCCATGTGATCGACCACGACCGTCGTCGGCAGCGACGTAAAGAAATGTTCGAGCTCCGGCAAATCCGGCATCTCGAAATAGACCACGATGTGCCAGCCGAGTTCTTCCACCCGCGCCGCGATGCGCTGCAATACGTCGCGCGGCGTAAAATCGACCAGCCGCTTGATGAAGTTGAAGCGCACGCCGCGCACGCCGGCGTTATGCATCCACTTGAGCTCGTCGTCGGTCACCTCTTCGCCGACGAAAGCGACGCCCTTCGCCTTACCGTTCGAGGCGTCGAGCGCATCGACCATGGCGTGGTTGTCTTTCGAGTGGCAGGACGCCTGAACGATCACGTTCTTGTCGAAGCCGAGAAAATCGCGCAGCGCGAACAGCTTCTCCTTCGGCGCGTCACAGGGCGTGTACTTGCGCTCCGGCGCGTACGGAAATTTCGACGCCGGTCCGAACACGTGGCAATGCGCGTCGACCGCGCCGGCCGGTGGCTTGTATTTCGGCTTCGACGGATTGGGATGGAACGGAATGTAACCGGGACTCATCGGCACTCGGGATTCTCCATTGTTCACTCTGTCATGCCCCGCGAAGGCGGCGGCACCCAGTAATCACCGAACGCCCGGTGGTTACTGGATTCGTCCGCCTGCGCGGACGATGACAACGCTAAACTCTCTCCAGCGCCAGCGAGACGCCCTGGCCGACGCCGACACACATCGTGGCGAGCGCCCGCTTGCCGCCGCGCTTCTCGAGGCCATGCACGGCGGTGAGCGTGAGCCGCGCACCCGACATGCCCAGCGGATGGCCGAGCGCAATGGCGCCGCCGTGCGGATTGACGTGCTCCGCATCGTCGGCGACGCCGAGCTGGCGCAAACAGGCGAGCCCCTGCGACGCAAATGCCTCGTTGAGCTCGATGAGATCGAAGTCGGTGATTTTCAGACCGAGCCGCTCCATCAGCTTGCGCGTCGACGGCACCGGGCCGATGCCCATGATGCGCGGCGGCACCGCGGCCGATGCCATGCCGAGCACGCGGGCGCGGGGTTTCAGGCCGTGTGCCTTCGCTGCCTCTTCACTCGCCAGAATAATCGCAGCGGCGCCATCGTTGATGCCCGAGGCGTTGCCGGCCGTGATGGTGCCGGGATTGCGCACGATGGGCTTGAGCTTTTGCAGCGCCTCGATCGTGGTGTCGGGACGCGGATGCTCGTCCTCGTTGACGATGCACGGCCCAGCCTTGCCGGCTGGAGCTTCGACCGGAACGATTTCCTTGGCGAAATAGCCGGTGGCAATGGCCGCTGCGGCGCGCTGCTGCGAGCGAAGCGCGAAGGCATCCTGATCTTTGCGCGCGACCTGAAATTCTTCGGCGACGTTCTCACCGGTCTCCGCCATGGAGTCGACGCCATACTGCGCCTTCAGCACCGGATTGATGAAGCGCCAGCCGAGCGTCGTGTCGTAGATTTCCGCCGAACGCGAAAACGCTTCGCCCGCTTTGGCCATCACGAAAGGCGCGCGCGTCATCGATTCCACGCCGCCGGCGATGGCGAATTCCATTTCGCCGGAACGGATCGCCCGCGCCGCGTCGCCCACGGCATTGAGACCCGAAGCGCAAAGCCTGTTCACCGTGACGCCCGGGATCGTATCGGGCAAGCCGGCGAGCAGGAGCGCCATGCGCGCGACGTTGCGATTGTCCTCGCCCGATTGATTGGCGCAGCCGAAGAAGACTTCGTCGAGCCGCGACCAGTCGGCTTTGGGATTGCGCGCGACCAGCGCCTTGAGCGGCACGGCGGCGAGGTCGTCGGTGCGTACCTTGGCGAGCGCGCCGCCGTAGCGGCCGATCGCGGTGCGCACGGCATCGCAAATAAAGACCTCGCGCATCGCTCGCTCCGTCGGCATTTTTCGTTCCCGAGGGGCTATTTACGGGGCATGGCGGACAGGGTCAAATGGCCCGTCTTTGCAGGATCATCATGACCGCTCGCGCACCGGCCTCCGAGTTCGCCAAGCTGCCGCCGACGCTTCGCGCCGAACGGCGCGGCGACGTCGCGGTGCTCAAGCTTGCCCGCGCGGAGAAACGCAACGCGCTCGACGATACGACCGTAGCGGGTCTCGAAGCATTCTTTTCTTCGCTGCCGGACGACATCCGCGCCGTCGTCCTTGCCGGCGAGGGCGAGCATTTCAGCGCCGGGCTCGATTTGTCGGAGCTCACCGAGCGCGATGTCTATGCCGGCGTCGAGCATTCGCGCTCCTGGCATCGCGCCTTCGAACGCATCGAGTTCGGCAAGGTGCCGGTCGTCGCCGTGCTGCACGGCGCCGTGGTCGGCGGCGGCCTTGAACTGGCCGCAGCGACCCATGTGCGGGTCGCAGAGCGCTCGGCGTTCTATGCGCTGCCTGAAACCAGCCGCGGCATCTTCGTCGGCGGCGGCGGCTCGGTACGGCTGCCGCCGCTGATCGGCACATCGCGCATGATGGAGATGATGCTCACCGGACGCACACTGTCAGCCGAAGAGGGCCAGACGATCGGGCTCACCCACTATCTCGTCGACAACGGCACAGGCCTCGCCAAGGGCCTTCAGCTCGCGCAGCGTATTGCCGGCAATGCGCCGTTCACGAATTTCGCCGTGATGCACATGCTGCCGCGCATCGCGCGCAGCGATCCCGCCACCGGCTTTGCGACCGAGGCACTGACCGCGGCGATCGCGCAAGGCGAGGACGAAGCGAAATCACGGCTTAAAGATTTTCTGGAAAAGCGCGGACCGAAGGTCACGCGCAGCTAGCGTCATGACAACCACGCTCGAGATGGCACATTCAGAACGAAGCAGGCCGCCGCTACGTGAGGTCCGGCTCGGGCCCCAGGATGTCCTGGTCGAACGCCGCGGCGACGGCGTAATCCTCATGCGTTCGCCGCATCCGCTACCGCCCTATCCGGGAAACATCACCGAACGGCTCGTTCATTGGGCGAAGAGCGCGCCGAACCGCGTCTTTCTCGCGCAGCGCAACGCAGCAGGCGACTGGCGCACCCTGACTTACGCCGAGACGTTCGCGCGCGTACGCGCGGTCGCCGCCGCTCTGCTCAAGCGCGATCTGTCGCCCGAGCGGCCGATCGCCATTCTTTCCGGCAACGACATCGAGCACGCGCTCCTGGGGCTTGCCGCCATGCATGTCGGCATTCCCTACGCGCCGATCTCGGTGCCCTACTCGCTGCTGTCGCAGGATTTCGGCAAGCTCAAAGCGATCATCAAGATCCTGACGCCCGGCCTCGTCTTCGCCGCCAGCGGAACGGCGTTCGCCCGCGCCATCGCGGCTGCCGTGCCGGCCGGCGTCGAATTGGTCGTCACTGCGAACCCGCCGGACAATCGGCAAGCGACGCTGTTCGGCGAACTGACAAAGACGCGACCGGTCGAAACCGCCGACGCGGCGCATGCCGAGGTTGGTCCCGACACCGTTGCCAAAATCCTCTTCACCTCCGGGTCGACCGGCCAGCCCAAAGGCGTCATCAACACACAGCGCATGCTGTGCGCCAACCAGGCGATGCTGCGCGCCGGCTTTGCGTTCGTCGGCGACGAGCCGCCGGTCGTTGTCGACTGGCTGCCGTGGAACCACACCTTCGGCAGCAACCACAATTTCAATATGGTGCTCGACAACGGCGGCTCGCTCTATATCGACGACGGCAAACCGATGCCGGATGCGATCGCCGGAACCGTGCGCAATCTCCGCGACATCGCGCCAACCATCTATTTCAACGTGCCGAAGGGGTTCGAGATGCTGCTGCCGCATCTCGAGGCAGACCAGGCCTTGCGGGAAAGATTTTTCAGCCGCCTCAAGGTGCTGTTCTACGCCGGCGCCGGCCTCGCCCAGCACGTTCGCGATGGGCTGGAGCAACTTGCGGTAAAGACCACGGGCAAGCGCGTCATCTTTCTGTCGAGCCTCGGTTCGACCGAAACGGCGCCGCTGGCGGTGGCTTGCTGTTGGGAAAGCGAACATGCCGGCAATATCGGCCTGCCGGCGCCGGGCGTAGTGCTCAAACTCGTCCCGCGCGAGGGCAAGCTCGAAGCGCGGCTCAAGGGCGCCAACATCACCCCCGGCTATTGGCGTGCCCCGGCACTCACCGCGGCAGCCTTTGACGACGAGGGTTTCTACAAGATCGGCGATGCACTGAAATTCGAGGACGCCTCCGATCCCGCAAAGGGTCTGCTGTTCGATGGCAGGCTCGCCGAGGATTTCAAGCTCGCGACCGGCACCTGGGTCAGCGTCGGGCCGCTGCGCGCGGCGTTCATCGCCCATTGCGCGCCGCTCATTCGCGACGTCGTGCTGGCGGGCGTCGACCGCGACGAAGCGACGGCGCTGGTCTTTCCCGATCTCGACGCCTGCCGCAAGCTTGCACCCGATGTCGCCGCGGACACGCCGGCCGCAGCATTGCTTGCCGATCCGCGTGTTCGGGGCGCGTTCGCGCGCCTCCTCGATTCGTTTACCGCGGCCGGCACCGGTACATCGAGCCGGATCACACGCGCCGTGCTGCTTGCCGAACCGCCGTCGCTCGACATCGGCGAAATGACCGACAAGGGCTCAATCAATCAGCGGGCGGTGCTTGCGCATCGCGCCGCTTTGGTGGAAGAACTTTACGCAAACCCGCCGCCGCCCCACGTCCTCGTCGCAAATGCAGCGGCAATACCAGCAGAAAAAGCGAGCTGACCATGGATATTCGCGGACATGCCGCGATCATCACCGGCGGCGCCTCCGGCCTCGGCGCCGCCACCGCGCGCATGCTGGCCGAGGCCGGCGCCAAAGTTGCGATCTTCGACGTCAACCAGAAGGCAGCGGCGGAGGTCGCAATCGATATCAACGGCATCGCGGTGACCTGCGATGTCACCGACAGCGCCGGGACCGAGGCCGCCTTCGCCAAGGCCGCCGCCGACCACGGCCCGGCGCGCATCCTCGTCAACTGCGCCGGCGTTGGACCGGCCAAGCGCATCGTCGGCCGCGACGGCATCATGCCGCTCGCCGAATTCGCGCGCGTCGTCGAAATCAATCTGATCGGCACCTTCAATGCGATGCGGCTTGCCGCCGCCGCCATGCAGAACCTTGAACCGATGCTCGACGGCGAGCGCGGCATCATCATCTGCACGGCGTCGGTCGCGGCCTACGAAGGTCAGATCGGTCAGGCCGCCTATGCGGCGTCGAAAGGCGGCGTGGTCGGCCTCATCATGCCGGCGGCCCGCGAGTTCGCCCAGTTCGGCATCCGCGTCACCGGCATCGCACCCGGCATCTTCTCGACGCCGATGCTGCATGCGCTGCCGGAGGCCGCGCAGCAAAGCCTTGCGGCGTCGGTGCCGTTTCCCAAACTCCTTGGCCAGCCGCCGCAATACGCCGCGCTGGTGCGCCACATGATCGAAAACCGCTATCTCAACGGCGAGGTTGTTCGCCTCGACGGCGCACTGCGCATGGCGCCGCGCTGATTGGCTGTCGCCGAACCAATGTTCACCAGCATCCGCAACATCCGCATCGAATGGGGCGACTGCGATCCCGCCGGCATCGTATTTTATCCGCGCTATTTCGCGATGTTCGATACGTCAACGACGACCCTCGTCGAGCGCGCGCTCGGCATGAAGAAGATTGAATACCTCAAGGCCTATAAATTCCTGGGTCATCCCGTGGTCGAAACGCGAGCGCGCTTCCTCATCCCCACACGGTTCGGTGACGAGGTCGTTATCGAAACAGCGCTGGTCGAATGCGGCCGATCGAGCTTCAAGCTGCAGCATCGTCTCACCAAGGACGGCGCGCTGGCGGTCGAAGGTTTCGAGACCCGCGTGTGGGCAAACACCCACGCCGACGATCCGGCGCGCATTACGGCGCAGCCGATGCCCGCCGAGGTTGTCGCGCGCTTCACGCATAGCGGACCCTGAGGGCGCGCCAAGCGCTTGCAGGGGCAGGCTGCGGATGTGCTAGAAGCCTTGCGCGCTAATAGGAGAAACGCCCATGCGGATCGACGCGTACACCCACTTCTTTCCGAAGAAATTCTTCGACAAGCTCAACGAAGTCGCCGGGGACTACAAGGACATGGGCAAGCGCATCCGCTCGCTGCCGGCCTTGTTCGATCTCGACGTGCGCAAGAAGATCGTCGATGGCCACAAGGACTATCAGCAGGTCCTGTCATATCCGCAGCCGCCGATCGAAAAATTCGCCAAATCGCCGAAGGACATCGACGAATTCTGCCGCATCATCAACGACGGCTTCGCCGAGCTGATCGCGAAGGAGAAGGATCACTTCCCGGCCTGGGTGGCGCACGTCTCGCTCGCCGCGCCCGACGCCGGCGCCGCCGAAGCCGAGCGCGCGATCAAAAACGGCGCGCTTGGCGTGCAGATCTACACCAATGTCGCCGGCAAGCCGCTCGACCGGCCGGAATACGCGCCGTTCTGGAAGAAGATGAACGAGCTCGGCGCGCCGATCTGGCTGCATCCGGCGCGCGGCGCCGAAACGCCGGACTATGTCGACGAGAAGAAGTCGCTCTACGAAATCTGGTGGACGATCGGCTGGTCGTACGAAACCGCCGCCGCGATGCTGCGCCTGGTCTACTCCAAGATCATGGACACGCATCCCAATCTGAAAATCATCACCCACCATTTCGCCGGCATCGTGCCGATGCTCGAAGGCCGGCTTGGGCCGGGCAATGACGTGATGGGCAACCGCACCACCGACGAGGACTACGTCTCGCTGCGCAAGAGCTTGAAGAAGCGGCCGCTCGATTATTTCAAACAGGATTTTTGGGCCGATACCGCCGCCTTCACCGCAGTGCCGGCAACCAAATGCGGCATGGAATTCTTCCCGGCCGACAAGATCGTGTTCGCCTCCGATTGCCCGTTCGATCCGGAGGGCGGCACGATGTTTCCGCGGGTGACGCTGCAGATCCTGGAATCGCTCAAGATGGACAAAGAGCTGAGCGATAAGGTGTTCTACAAAAACCTCGAGGCGGTCACCGGTAAGAAGCTGGTGAAGTAATTTCGGCCGTATGCTGTCATTATCCGCGAAGGCGAATGATCCAGTAATCAAAGCATTTCTGAAGTGCTCCGCCGCCTTTGGTTACCGGATGCCCCGCCGGAGCTTGTCATCGGGCCGGCCACTTCGGGCCGGACCCGTTGGCGGGGCATGACAGTCAAAATTGGAACCATCACGCAAGGCCCGCGATTTTCAGCGAGTCCAGGTGGTCCTGCAAAATGCGCGGCATTTCGCTCGGCGGCGTGCGGCCGAAGCCGCAATAGGCGGCGAGACCAAAATCGGGCAGGTATTTGCGCGCCACGGCAAGACGCTGCTTCAGCGTCGGCATAGTGTGGATTGCGCCGAGATAGACGCGCGCGCCTTTGGCATCGAGTTGCGCAAGCGGCGCGTAAAACGCGTCGTCGGTGCGATCGAGCGTCGGGATATGAATCCAGTCGATTCGCCGGTCGATGGCGGCGGCGGCAGCGTTGATCAGCTCGACCGGCCGGCTGAGATCCTCCGGCGCGAAGGCCGGCCAGCCGCCGAACGTGCCGAAACAAAAATGAAATCCCAGCGCCACATCGTCCGGAATGATATTCGATAACCGGCTGATCGGCGGCACATGGGTGGCCACTTCAAGCTCGGATGGCACGACCTTGCCGGCGCCGCACACCGCCTGCAGCTCCCAGGCGCAATCCCACTGGATGGCCAAATCCCGGTGCGGGATCTTGTCGACGATGACCGCCACTTCGGCAGCCAGCGCCGCCTCGAAGCCCGGCCTGACACGCGGCAGATCCTGCGGCTCGGGGAAATAGTGCGGCCGGATTACGCTGTTGACCATCGGGATCGAAATTTGAAACCGCAGATCGCCTGGCAAAATCCCCTTCTCGCGTAGCGTCTTGAAAACAAAGTAGGAGGTGACCGCATCTCTGGCGTAGCCAAGCCGCGATCCCGGATTGCCGAACCGCACGCGCTCAATGCCCGGCTTCACCTTGAATTGCCAGGAATCGTCGCGAGAGCGCGGCAGCAATTGCTCGACGCCGTCGACCGGCTTTGGCCGCCTGACCGTATCGAGGTCGAGATGTCCGTTGAAGATCTGATAGCCGAGCCGATTAACCCACGAGCGGCGCTCGCCGACTTCGCCATCCGGCATCGCCGGCAACTCGCGGCCAAGCGCGCCGCCGAATGTCCGCATCACCTCTTCGACGGAGTCCAGCGGAACGCTACCCACCAGGAGAAGATTCTCACCCATTGTACGCGCCCTTTTCTTTCGACCATCGTCGATCTACGCTGCCGGCGCAACAGCGATCCGGGATTCGATCATGCGGCGAATGATTGTTCTGACAATTTCAATTTATTTGGCGATGACGGCGATCGGCTTCCCGTTGGCGGCGTGGGCAGATGGCATGGAGAGCGTCCCACAGGCGAGGGTTCGTCATCATCACCGCACCTATCTGCCGCGCACGCACTACGGTTACTACTGGTATCAATGGGGATGGCGGACCGGCGGAACGCTGTATAGCTGGGTCGGCTCGACCTTTACCGGCGTGACGCCGTGGTGGTGGTGAGAAGCGGCACCGCCTCGTTCAATTTGACTTCGCTTGCTCATTGACCCCGCCCACTGCCTGCCCAACAATCCGGCCATGCGCCAACCGCCGTTGCGGCAAGCGAAACCCTCTGTTGATCGTGGCGAAATCCGGGATAGTTATGCGGATGATCGCTGGAAGTAGTCGCGGATGATTGAAAGTATCACGCTTGAAAAGTGCACGGGCTGCGGGATTTGCGACATCGTATGTCCTGCCGACGTCATCCACATGGAGCCGGCCGAGCCCCGGGCGGCGAGCGCCGTCGCCGGCCTGAAACCGACATTCCAGCTGCCCGTCATCAAATTTCGCGAGCACTGCATCACGTGTTTCAGCTGCGAAATTTTTTGCCCGGAGCAGATCGTCGACGTTCACCCGTCGGTCAAGAACCGTCCGCGGCCGTGGTGAGCCATGGCTGAATTCGAAGGATCGCTCACCGAAACCGACGTCCTGGTCATCGGCGCCGGAGCCGGCGGCATGCTGGCGGCGCTCAGCGCCAAGCGGCACGGCTCGCCCGGCACGCGTGTCACGCTGGTCAATTCCTGGACCATCGGCCGCACCGGGCACACCGCCTTCTCCAACGCCTGGATGATTGTGGCGTTTCCCGACGACGATATCGACGGCATCCTGCGCGAGATCGTCGCCGGCAACGACGGCATCGCCGACCAAATGCTCGTTCGCGAAGTCCTCGAGGGCTCCTACGACCGGCTCAAGGATTTCGAAGCGATGGGCATGAATTTCCATCGTGGAACAGACGGCGCTTATGTCCGACGGCCGACGCGCGGTCTCGATCTTGCCCGCGTCATGTATCCGGACGGCGGCGGGCTGGAATTCTGCTGGCTGTTGCGCCGCGCGCTCGAGCCGATCGGTGTGCAGTTGATCGATCGGCTGTTCATCACCGGCTTGCTGCGCTCCGGAAACAACGTGGTCGGCGCCGTCGGCATCGACAGCCGCACGGGACGATTTCACGCCGTCAAGGCGCGCTCCACGATCGTGTGTACCAACGCGATCACGTTCCGCTCCGGCTTCGTGCGCGACATCACCGGCACCGGCACGCTGCTCGCGTATCGCGCCGGCGCGACCTTACGCAACGCCGAGTTCAGCTACGTCCGTCCAGGGACGCCGAAATTCTACTTCGAGGGCATCACATTCGCGATCCAGGAAGGCGCGCGCTGGGTCAACGCCGCCGGCACGCCGTTCATGCAGCAATACGAGCCCGACTGGGCCGACGAGGCCGACGTGCCCCGCATCGCGCGCGCGATGGCAGCTGAAAAACAGTTGGGCCATGACCCGATGTATCTCGATATGTCGGCCATCCCCGAGCACATGCGGGACGTGTTCATCGGCAGCAAAGTCAAATGGATGGACTACTTCTTCCGCAAGCTCGGCAGCGAAGCCAAGACCGACATGTTCGGCAAAACGCCGTATTACGCGCTCAACCAGATGACCAAGATGGGGGTGCGAACCGGCGCCGATTGCCGGTCGGACGTGCCGGGCCTTCTCGCGGCAGGGCTCGCGCAAGCGGGCTGTGCCAACCATTTCGCCGGCTTCCACATCGGACTCTGTGTCGGCAATGGCTGGATCGCCGGCCGCAGCGCCATCGAGGATTTGGATCGTCTGCCGCCGCCCGCGATCGACGCCGATCAAATCTACGCCTTGCATGACGAGGCGTTCAAGCCGCTTGCGCCGACGGCGCAAGCGGAGTCCGACCGTATCCTGCGCGACCTGCAGCAGATCATGTTCGCCTATGACGTCGGGATTCTGAAACGGGCCGATCGCCTCGAACATGCGCGCGCGCAGGTCGAGGAACTGTCGCGTCAGTTCGACGACATTGCCGCGCCCCATGTGCACGAATTGGTGCGCCTGAAGGAAACCGAGGCCATGCTGCTGGCCGCGCGCATGATCCTCGGCGCCTCGCTGATGCGGACCGAATCCCGGCTCAGTCATTTCCGCGAGGACTACGAAGCGCGCGACGATCAGAACTGGCTGGCTTGGGTCGATGTCGGCGAACGCGACGGCACATTCAATTTCGAGCGGACGCCGATTCCGACGCCGCTCTGTTCGGTCGAGCCAGTGCGCCGCCCGTCACGCCTCAAAAAGCAAGTGGCGGTCGGCGGCGTGGAATAGAAAGAAAAAGTCGAACAAAAAACAGGGAGGGTCGCCACCATGACGCCCAAAGGTTTTTGCCGGGCGCTGTTCGCGCTCATTGTACTGTCGCTATGCCCCGCATTGGCGCACGCTGAAGACAAGCTGACGCTGGCGCTCGGCCAACGCGGCAATTGGGATACGGCGATCGCCGAACTCGGCCAGAACGCCGGTATCTTCAAGAAGCACGGCCTCACCCTCGAAATCCTGTGGACGCAAGGCGCCGGCGAAAGCCAGCAGGCGCTGCTGGCCGGCAGCGCCGATATCGGCCTCCTCGGTACGCAAAGCGCGTTCGCGATTTTTGCCAAAGGCGCGCCGTTGCGCATCGTCGCCGCCGAGGCGACCGGCGCCGCGGATTACTGGTACGTACGCGCCGACTCGCCGATCAAATCGTTCAAGGACACCAACGACAAGACCGTCGCGTTTTCCACCGTCGGGGCTTCGACCAACAGCATGGCGCTTGCCTTCACCAAGGAGGCCGGCGTCAAGGCAAAGCTGGTCGCGACCGGCGGCCCGAGCGGAACGCTGACGCAGGTGATGTCGGGCCAGGTCGACGTCGGCTGGTCGGCGCCGCCGTTCGGCCTGCCGCAGATCAACAAGAACGAAATCCGCGTCATCGGTTACGGCAAGAATCTGCAATCGGTTCGCGGCCAGACCATTCGTGTGCTGGCATCCTTGGCCGCCAAGCAGGATGCGCGCCCCGCGGTCTTCGCGCGATTCCTGCAAGCCTATCGCGAAACCATCGACTGGATGTACGCGAGCGACGATGCGCTCAAGGCCTACGCGGCATTCGCCAACATTCCCCTCGCGACGGCGAAGCAGGTCCGCGACGAGTTTTTCCCCGAAGCCATTCTGCAGCCGGAAAAGATCATGGGACTGCAGGCGCTGATGGACGATGCGGTCACATTCAAATTCATCGCCGCGCCCCTGACAAGGAACAGATCGCCAGTCTGATCCATATCCCCGCGCCGGAAAAATAACGCGCGCTCGGGCGGGAGAATGCCGCGCGGCCCGATGAATCCCTGCACGCGTTCTGCTAGCGTCGCCGCATCATGGATGCCGCACGCCCCATCGTGACCGAGACTGCGGATCTTGCGCCCGAGGCCACGGATCGCGCCGCGGCCAAGGCGGCCGACGATACCGGCCGCATCACCCCGATGATGGAGCAGTATATCGAGATCAAGGCCGCCAATCCCGACTGCCTCTTGTTCTACCGGATGGGCGATTTCTACGAGCTGTTCTTCGATGATGCCGAAATTGCCTCCCGCGCGCTCGGCATCGTGCTGACCAAGCGCGGCAAGCATCTCGGTCGCGATATCCCGATGTGCGGCGTGCCGATCGAGCGTGCCGATGAATATCTGCATCGCCTGATCGCGCTCGGCCATCGCGTCGCGGTGTGCGAGCAACTCGAGGACCCGGCGGAAGCGAAAAAACGCGGCGCCAAGAGCGTGGTGCGCCGTGACGTGGTGCGGCTGGTGACCCCCGGTACGCTCACTGAGGATTCGCTGCTCGATGCCAGGCGCAACAATTATCTGCTCGCTGTCGCCCGCGCGCGCATCTCGTCCACCGAAGACCGCTTCGCGCTGGCCTGGATCGATATTTCAACGGCGGAATTTCGCATCGCCGAATGCGACCGCTCGGCGCTCGCCGCCGAGATCGCCCGCATCGAGCCCGGAGAGATCATTGTTTCCGATGCGCTCTATGCCGACGCGGAGCTCGCCCCAGTGCTGCGCGGCCTGCCCGCAGTGACGCCGCTCACCCGCGACGTGTTCGATGGCGCAACCGCGGAGCGGCGGCTTGCGTCGTTCTTCGGCGTGGCGACGTCGGCGTCGTTCGGCGCGTTCTCGCGCGTCGAGCTCACCGCCGCGGCCGCCGCCGTCACGTATGTCGAGCGCACGCAGATCGGCAAGCATCCGCCGCTCTCACCGCCGCAACACGAAGCGACCGGCGCAACGCTCGCCATCGATCAGGCGACGAGAAGCAATCTCGAACTCGTGCGGACGCTTGCCGGCGAACGGCGTGGCTCGCTCCTTGCAGCGATCGATCGAACAATCACGTCGGCCGGATCGCGGCTATTGGCGCAGCGTCTCGCCGCGCCTTTGACCGATCCGGCGGAGATCGCGCACCGGCTCGATGCGGTTGCGGTTTTTGCCGACGATCCGGCCGCACGCAACGATTTGCGCGGCGGCCTCAAGGCCGTGCCTGACCTCGCGCGGGCGCTGGCGCGGATCGTGGTTGGCCGCGGTGGACCGCGCGATCTTGCCGCGATCCGTGACGGGATTTTCGCGGCGGCGGATTTTGCCGCGCGCCTCGCAAAGCTCACCGCCGTGCCGCGCGACCTCGCGCAAGCGATAGCGGCATTGCAGCGGCCCGACGCTGCAATCGCTGCCGAACTCTCCCGCGCGCTCGCCGACGAACTGCCGGCATTTCGCCGCGACGGCGGTTTTGTGCGCCCCGGCTACGAGACTGCGCTCGACGAAGCGCGCGGGCTTCGCGACGAATCGCGCCGCATCATCGCCGCGCTCCAGGTGCGCTACGCGGAAACGACCGGCGTCCGCTCGCTGAAGATCCGGCACAACAATGTGCTCGGCTATTTCGTCGACGTCACGGCGCAGCACGGCGAGAAATTGATGAGTGCGCCGTTCAACGCGACTTTCATCCATCGCCAGACGCTTGCCGGGCAGGTGCGCTTCACCACCACCGAGCTTGGCGAACTGGAAGCAAAGATCGCCAACGCCGCCGATCGGGCGCTCGCGCTCGAGCTCGATATTTTCGAGCGGCTCGCCGCAACGGTCACGGCGGCAAGCGCCACGATCAAGGACGCGGCGGACGCGCTCGCCGCGATCGACGTCGCAACGGCGCTGGCAAGCCTCGCCGTCGAACGCAACTACGTCCGGCCCGACGTTGATGACAGCCTCGCCTTTGCCATCGCGGGCGGCCGCCATCCCGTCGTCGAACAGGTGCTCGGCGGCAGTGGCGGCCCGTTCGTCGCCAACGACTGCGATCTTTCCCCGCCGGAGGGCGCGACAACCGGGCGCATCTGGCTGATCACCGGCCCGAACATGGCGGGCAAGTCCACGTTCCTGCGCCAGAACGCGCTGATCGCCGTCATGGCGCAGATGGGAAGTTTCGTGCCGGCGCAACACGCCCATATCGGCGTGGTCGACCGGTTGTTTTCGCGGGTCGGCGCGGCCGACGATCTCGCCCGCGGGCACTCGACCTTCATGGTCGAGATGGTCGAGACGGCGGCGATCCTCAACCAGGCCGGCCAACGCGCGCTCGTCATACTCGATGAGATCGGCCGCGGCACCGCGACCTTCGACGGGCTGTCGATCGCCTGGGCGACGATCGAGCATCTGCACGAGACCAACCGCTGCCGCACGCTGTTCGCCACACATTTCCATGAGATGACTGCGCTCGCCGCCAAGCTGCCGCGGCTCCACAACGCCACCATGCGGGTCAAGGAATGGCAGGGCGACGTCGTGTTCCTGCATGAGGTCGTTGCCGGCGCCGCCGACCGCTCCTACGGCATCCAGGTGGCGAAACTCGCAGGGCTACCGCCAAGCGTCATCGAGCGCGCGAAAATCGTGCTCGCCCAGATCGAAGCCGAGGACCGCACCTCGGCGCGAAAGCTGATCGACGACCTGCCGCTGTTCGCGGCGGCGCGCCCGGCGCCGGCCGGTCCGCAGCGCGATTCGGGGCTCAAGGCTCTGGTTGAAGCGCTCGCTGCACTTCACCCCGACGAAATGTCACCGCGCGACGCGCTTGAGGCGCTTTATACGCTCAAGGCGCAAATCGCCGGGTCGAAGCAAGACTGACGAGAGATCCAAGCCGGCTGCCCGCCGGAACGTCAAACCCATATCGGCTTCTTGCCGCTCCGGGCCGCCGATGTTATCTGCGCCGCATGACCGCGGTCCCCATCGCCAACATCCGCAATTTCTCGATCATTGCCCATATCGACCACGGCAAATCGACGCTTGCCGATCGGCTGATTCAGCTCACCGGCGGGCTCGAAGCGCGCGAAATGGTCGACCAGGTGCTCGATTCCATGGACATCGAGCGCGAGCGCGGCATCACCATCAAGGCGCAGACCGTGCGCCTTAAGTACCGCGCGCGCGACGGCAAAGATTACGTCCTTAACCTGATCGACACCCCCGGCCATGTCGACTTCGCCTACGAGGTCAACCGCTCACTTGCCGCCTGCGAGGGCTCGCTGCTCGTCGTCGACGCCAGCCAGGGCGTCGAGGCGCAGACGCTCGCCAACGTCTACCAGGCGATCGACAACAATCACGAGATCGTGCCGGTGCTCAATAAGGTCGACCTGCCGGCCGCCGAGCCCGACAAGGTCAAGCAGCAGATCGAGGACGTGATCGGGCTCGACGCTTCCGACGCGATTCTGATCTCGGCCAAGACCGGGCTCAATGTACCGGAGGTGCTGGAGGCGATCGTCACACGGCTGCCGCCGCCCAAGGGCGACCGCGATGCGCCGCTCAAGGCGCTGCTGGTCGATAGCTGGTACGACGCCTATCTGGGCGTCGTCGTGCTGTTCCGAGTTGTCGACGGCGTCCTGAAAAAAGGCCAGCGCATCCGCATGATGGGCACCGGCGCGGCCTATGACGTCGACCGTGTCGGCGTGTTCACGCCGAAGCGGGTCGAACTCGGGGAACTCGGACCCGGCGAAATCGGCTTTCTCACTGCCTCGATCAAGGAAGTGGCCGACACCCGCGTTGGCGATACGATTACGGACGACAGGAAGCCGGTCGCCGAAGCGCTGCCGGGTTTTCGTCCGGCGATCCCGGTCGTGTTTTGCGGGCTGTTTCCCGTCGATGCCGCCGATTTCGAGAATTTGCGCGCCGCCATGGGCAAGCTCCGGCTCAACGATGCGAGCTTTACCTATGAGATGGAGACGTCGGCCGCGCTCGGCTTCGGTTTCCGCTGCGGCTTCCTCGGTCTGCTGCACCTCGAGATCATCCAGGAGCGGCTCGAGCGCGAGTTCAATCTCAACCTGATCGCGACCGCGCCCTCGGTCATCTACAAGATCAAGCTCACCGATGGAAAGGAGCTCGAGATTCACAATCCGGTCGACATGCCGGATGTGGTCAAGATCAGGGAAATCGAGGAGCCGTGGATTCGCGCCACAATCCTGACGCCGGATGAATATCTCGGTAGCGTACTGAAGCTCTGCCAGGACCGCCGCGGCAACCAGGTCGAACTGACCTACGTCGGCAATCGCGCCATGGTGAAATACGATTTGCCGCTCAACGAGGTGGTGTTCGACTTTTATGACCGGCTGAAATCGGTGTCCAAAGGCTACGCATCGTTCGATTACCACCTCACCGATTACAAGCCGGCCGATCTGGTCAAGCTGCAGATGCTGGTCAACGGCGACCCGGTCGATGCGCTCGCCATGCTGGTGCATCGCACGCGCGCCGAAAGCCGCGGCCGCGCCATGGCGGAGAAACTGAAAGAACTCATTCCACCGCACATGTTCCAGGTGCCGATTCAGGCCGCCATCGGCGGCAAGGTCGTAGCCCGCGAGACGGTACGGGCCTTCCGCAAGGACGTGACGGCGAAGTGCTACGGCGGCGATGTGACGCGCAAACGCAAACTTCTGGAAAAGCAGAAGGAAGGCAAGAAGCGCATGCGCCAATTCGGCAAGGTCGACATCCCTCAGGAGGCCTTTATTGCGGCCTTGAAAGTGGATGTATGAGGTCTCGCCGGATTAAGGCAGCCTGATCCAAAGACCTGTTTGGGCTGATTGGGCGGCAGGGACGCCTCCCACCGGGCTTTCATGCGCCCCACTAACTTGATATGGTTCGCATGCGGCCGCCTGCCGGGAATGAAAAAACAAGGCGGACGCCAGCCAATCATGTTTTGGGCAACGGATTGGGCCTGAACAGGGTCATTGGGGGCTTATGTCGTCAGCGCGTTCGTGCAATGTCCTCATGATTTACCCGCGCTTTGGGACGGGGACATTTTGGAATTTCGCAGCGGCCTGCGAGCTGTTCAACGCGAAATATCCGACGGCCCCTCTCGGCCTGATCACCGTAGCGGCGCTGCTGCCTCCCGCGTGGTCCATCCGGCTGGTGGACCGCAACACCGAGGATTTGGCCGACGGCGATCTTGAATGGGCCGACTTGGTCATGACCGGCGGCATGTTGCCCCAGTATTTCGACACGATCGAAGTCATCGAACTGTGTCGCGCGCGCGGCAAGCCGGTCGTCGTCGGCGGGCCGGGCGTGACCTCTGTGCCTGAGCTTTACAGCAGAGCCAATTTCCAGGTGCTCGGCGAAGCCGAGGGCATCATCGACAAGTTCATCGCAGCCTGGGAGGCAGGCGCGACGGAGGGAGTCTTCACCGCCGAAAAGTTTGCAATCGATGTGACGAAGACTCCGGTCCCCCGGTTCGATCTTCTGAAGGTCGAGCATTACCTTTACATCGGCGTGCAATTCTCGCGCGGCTGTCCGTTCACCTGCGAGTTCTGCGACATTATCGAACTCTACGGGCGGGTCCCTCGGGCCAAGACCAACGCCCAAATGCTGCATGAGCTGGAGACGCTTTATGATCTCGGCTACCGCGGTCATGTCGACTTCGTCGACGACAATCTCATCGGCAACAAGAAAGCCGTCAAAGCGTTCCTGCCCGAACTAAAAAACTGGCTTGAACGCCATGATTATCCGTTCGAGTTCACGACCGAGGCGTCGCTCAATCTGGCGGACGATGCGGAGCTTTTGCGGCTTTTGAATGAGGCCAACTTCATCGGCGTGTTCATGGGAATCGAAAGTCCCGACACCAACACGCTGATCGCGATGCGGAAGAAACAGAATACGCGTCGGAACATCGCCCAGAGTGTCCATAAGATTTACGCCGCCGGGCTCTATGTGACAGCGGGTTTCATCATCGGCTTCGACAGCGAGCAGGGATCGGTCGCGGACGCCATTGTCGAGTTGATCGAGGAGGCGGCTATCCCCGTCTGCATGGTCGGCCTGCTCTACGCCCTGCCGAATACCCAACTCACGCGACGGCTGGCGAGCGAGGGCCGCCTGCACCCCGACATGTTATTGGATCCCGCCGCCGGCATGGATCAGTGCACGCAAGGTCTGAATTTCGACACGCTGCGGCCGAGAAGTGAAATCCTGTCCGACTACAAGCGCGTCCTGGAAAAAGTCTACGAACCTGTTGCCTATGCCAAGCGCCTCCAGCGTCTGTCGCAGTTGCTTGGCAAATCCAACCCCAATCGTCAGGTGCGCGCGAATGATTCCAGGAGCAAACTTGGCGGGCTGGAGGTTGTGCATCGTCTTGTCTCCAAGCTGCCGGGCGCGCAAGACACCTTCAGAAGAGCGATCATTCAATGTGCGTCGACGAATCCGCAATGGGCGCGGATTATCGTCCTGATGACGGCCCTTTATCTGCATCTGGGTCCGTTCTCACGGCATGTCATCCGTCAGATCGAAAAGCAACTTGATGAGCCGCAGAACGCCCCGGCACGCCTCGGCGCACCGCTGGAGCAGCCCGACACCGCAATTACGATGTGACGCTCGGCGCACTAATCGGGCCATTTCATACGGGGCGTGTCGGGCGCATGGTCCGGGGCGTCACAATCACCAACGCGCCGTCATGGCGATTTGAAATTATTTTCCGATCGCACGAAGCACAGAATGATCTTCGTTCGCTTTGCGTAACAGACAATGGCTGGACTGGTGGGACTGCCAGTTCTCGTCAGCACGCGGGGCGACGTCAGCTTTATTCCGGACTCAGGCCGCAATTTTGTCAGCGCGCCGGCGCACGTCCGCCTTGGCATTGTCGAGTTCCTCATCGGAGCCGTCTTCGATGCCGGCTGCCGCGTTAGGCGCGGCCTTGGTCGCTAGGATCAACTCGTCGAGCTTCACCTGAAGAGCAAGGGTGTCGCGATTCTGCGTGTTTTGGATGAGAAAGACCATCAGGAACGTGACGATCGTGGTTCCGGTATTGATCACCAGTTGCCAAGTGTCGCTGTATTTGAAGATCGGACCGGTGATCCCCCAAATGATGACAACCGCCGCCGCACTGAGAAACGTGGCGGGCTTGCCTGATATGTGCGCCGTCTTGCTGGCAAGCTTGCCGAACCAGGTTGTCGCCGACGCGCGGTTCGTACCATATCCCCCGGCGGGAAGCGCCGCTCGCATCGGCCATCCTCCTGATCGTGAAACATACCCTGGGTTAGAAAGTCCGAAGCGGTTCCTTGGTTCCATGACGGCGCGAGTTGGACGTCAATAACGATGAACGGTTTTCGCGCCCCGTATCTGATTTCGCGTCGCCGCTGATCGCAAGATTTCGCTAAACCTCTCCCAAATCGGGTACTCCGATGTCCGGGGGGGAACTGGAGGAACAATGAAAACGCTGCTGATGCTCATCGGACTCCTGATGCTGGCCGCGGGGTTGCTCTTCATGGGCCAGGGCTCGGGATACATTCCGTGGCCGGCTGAAAGCTTCATGATCAGCCAGACCCGATGGGTCTATTACGGCGGGGCAATAGCGATCGTGGGGATTGCGCTCATGATCGCCGCACGGCGGTAAGGTCCGATCGGGGCCCTCCGCCGGCGGCCGGCGTTATTCAGTCTACCCAACCCGTTGACCGCTCTTCCTATTTCGTGTCACGTCGCCCGGCCTTTTTCCCGGGCATGATCCCGAAAAGCATCTCCCGGATATGATCCGGCGTGGAAGCCGGTTTTCGGACAAGATCATGCCCAACATGACCGTGCCGGAAACCCGTCGCGAATTCACAGCGTAATACCGAATCCACTGCGAAATAGAATGACCACCGAACGCTACAACGCCGCCGAAGCCGAAGCCCGCTGGCAGAAAGTCTGGGACGAACGCGGCATCTTCACCACGAAGAACGAAGACCCGCGCCAGAAGTACTACGTGCTGGAAATGTTCCCCTATCCGTCGGGGCGCATCCACATGGGCCATGTGCGCAACTACACGATGGGCGACGTGGTGGCGCGGGTGAAGCGCGCGATGGGGATGAACGTGCTGCACCCGATGGGCTGGGACGCTTTCGGCATGCCGGCCGAGAACGCCGCCATGGAGCGCAAGGTCCACCCCAAGGCGTGGACCTACGACAATATCGCTTCCATGAAGAAGCAGCTCAAATCGATGGGGCTGTCGCTCGACTGGAGCCGCGAGATCGCCACCTGCGACCCGGCCTATTACAAACACCAGCAGAAGATGTTTCTCGATTTCCTGCGCGCCGGCCTGGTGGAGCGCAAGCAATCGAAGGTGAACTGGGACCCGGTCGACCAGACGGTCCTGGCGAACGAGCAGGTCATTGACGGCCGCGGCTGGCGCTCCGGCGCTCTCGTCGAGCAGCGCGAGCTGACGCAATGGTTCTTCGCCATCACGAAGTTTGCAGCCTCCCTGCTCGATGCGCTCGATACGCTCGAGCGCTGGCCGGAAAAAGTCCGGCTGATGCAGAAGAATTGGATCGGCCGCTCGGAAGGTTTGCTGGTGCGCTTCGCCCTCGATCAAAAAACAACCCCGGCGGGCGAAAGCGAATTGGAAGTTTTCACAACGCGGCCAGATACGCTGTTCGGCGCAAAATTTCTGGCGCTGGCGCCAGATCACCCGCTGGCGGCGGCCGCTGCGGTAAGGAATCCCGCGCTCGCGGATTTCATCGCTGAGTGCAAGCACCACGGTACCGCGCAGGAGATCATCGACAAGGCCGAGAAGCTCGGCTTTGATACCGGCATCAAGGCCGTGCACCCGTTCGATCCGTCATGGACCCTGCCGGTCTACGTCGCGAATTTCATTTTGATGGATTACGGAACCGGCGCGATTTTCGGCTGCCCAGCGCACGACCAGCGCGACCTCGATTTCGTCAACAAATACGGCCTCGGCAATGTGCCGGTGGTCTGTCCGCCCGGCCAGGATCCAAAAACTTTCGTCATCACCGACACCGCCTATGACGGCGACGGCCGCATGATCAACTCGCGCTTTCTTGACGGCATGACAATCGCCGAGGCGAAGGAAGAAGTCGCGCGGCGACTGGAGAGGGAAAGCGTGGGCAACCGTCCGGCCGCGCAGCGCCAAATCAATTTTCGCCTGCGCGATTGGGGCATTTCGCGGCAGCGCTATTGGGGCTGTCCGATTCCGATCATCCATTGCGAAGCCTGCGGCGTGGTGCCGGTGCCGGAAAAGGATTTGCCGGTGACGCTGCCGGACGACGTCACCTTCGACCGGCCGGGCAATCCACTCGATCATCATCCGACCTGGAAGCGCGTCACGTGTCCGCAATGCGGCCGTATCGCACGGCGCGAGACCGACACCATGGACACCTTCGTCGACTCGTCGTGGTATTTTGTGCGCTTCACCGATCCGAAGAACGATACCGAGCCGGACGATCCCAAAATTGCCGATGCATGGATGCCGGTCAATCAGTATATCGGCGGTATCGAGCACGCTATCTTGCATCTGCTCTACAGCCGCTTCTTCACCCGCGCGATGAAGACGACCGGGCACGTCGGCCTTGAAGAGCCGTTCGCCGGCTTGTTCACGCAGGGCATGGTCGTGCACGAGACCTACCGCAAGGCGAACGGCGAATGGGCGGCGCCAGCCGAGGTCAAGATCGAGGCCGACGGCGACGCACGCCGCGCCAGCCTGGTCGCGACCGGCGAGCCGATCACGATCGGCGCCATCGAAAAGATGTCGAAGTCGAAAAGGAACACGATCGACCCCGACGAAATCATCGCAGGTTACGGCGCCGACGTGGCGCGCTGGTTCATGCTGTCGGACTCACCGCCCGAGCGCGACGTGGAATGGACCGAACGGGGCGTTCAGGGCGCATGGCGGTTTTCACAACGGCTGTGGCGGCTGGTCGGCGAGGCGGCCGAAATCGCCCAAGTGGCGCCGGATGCGCGCCCCACCCAGTTTTCGCCGGCGGCCCTGGCGCTCCGCAAGGCAACCCACCGGACACTGGCCGCGGTCACCGATGACATCGAAAAGCTGCACTTCAATGTTTGCGTGGCGCACATCTACGAATTCGCCAATACGCTCAATGAGTTCATCGGCAACATCGACTCCGAGGAAGGGGGCATCGCGGCGGACCTGCGATGGGCCATGCGTGAAGCGGTTAACATTCTCGTGCAACTCTTTCACCCCATGATGCCGCATCTTGCCGAGGAGTGCTGGGCTGCACTCGGGCACAAAACACTGGTTGCCGAAGCGGCTTGGCCTCGGGTCGAAGCTGAACTGCTGGTCGAAAACACCGTGACGTTGCCGGTGCAGGTCAATGGCAAAAAGCGGGCCGACGTGACTGTGGCCCGGAACGCCGCGACCGCCGAAATCGAAGCTGCCGTTTTGGCGCTCGATGCGGTAAAAAGAGTGCTCGAGGGCAAGACGCCCAAAAAGGTGATCATTGTTCCGCAACGGATCGTCAATGTGGTGGTGTGATTCCGGCGCAGCACGGCGGCGGCTTGTTCCGCTCGCCTTTGTGCTCGCTGCGGCGAGCCTGACGGCCGGCTGCTTCGAGCCGCTCTACGGCAATCGGCCTTCGATGGAGATGAGCTCCGTTCGCGACAAGTTTGCTCAGATCGAGATTCCAGTCATTCCGGCGCCGAAGGGCCAGTCCGCTTCGCGGATTGCCGTCGAGTTGCGCAACGCCTTGCAGTACGACCTCAACGGCGCCGCCGGGCCGACCGCGCCCACCTATCGGCTCGTGATGAACGTCGGGGTGTCGGGATTGACCGTCACGGTCGACGTGACGAGCGGCCGCGCCGAGGACCAAGTCTCCTCGGTCAACGCGAGCTACCAACTGATCGAGATTGCGACCGGCAAGGTCGTCGTTAACGACAATACCTTTGCGCACGTCGATTACGACATTCCGGGCACCGCGCAGCGGTTCGCGTCGCAGCGTGCGCAACGCCACGCCGAAGACCGCGCCACCAACGTTGTTGCGGAAGCCATCCGAAACCGGCTGGCGTCGTATTTCGTCGCCGGAACTTGACGGCCCTCGGCTCAATGGTCGCCATCAAGGCTGCGGACGTCGACGCCTTTCTTGCACGCCCTGATCCGGCGCGGCCCATCGTGCTTGTCTTCGGACCCGACGCGGGTCTCGTCAGCGAACGCGTCAACGCCATTGTCAAAGCGTCAGTCGACGATCCAAATGACCCGTTCGCGCTGGCGCGCCTCGATGGCGAAGATCTTGCCGCCGAACCGTCGCGGCTCGTCGAGGAGGCGCAAACGATTCCGCTGTTCGGCGGCCGCCGCGCGGTCTGGGTGAAGGCGGGAAGCCGCAACATCGCGCCCGCAGTCGAGGCGCTGATCGCCGGTCCCAAGTCTGAATGCCGCGTTGTGATCGAAGCTGGCGATCTGCGCCGCAATGCGCCGCTGCGAACCTTGTGCGAGCGCGCAAAGAATGCCGCGGCGCTGCCCTGCTACGCCGACAGCGAACGCGACCGGGCACGGCTGATCGACGACGAGATGCGCGCCGCGGGCCTTATGCTCGCGCCCGACGCGCGCGCTTTGTTGATTCCGCTGCTCGGCGGCGACCGGCAAGCTTCGCGCAACGAGCTTCGCAAGCTCGCGCTATATGCCCGCGGGCAAAGCGAGGTCGGCGTCGACGCCGTCACTGCGGTAGTCTCCGACGCCTCGGCGCTCGCGCTCGACGATATCGTCGATGCGGCCTTCGCCGGACGGCCGGCGGAGCTCGAAGCGCAGCTCGCGAAGGCTCGCACCGCCGGCACGCCAGCCGGATCAATGCTTTTTGCCGCCCAGCGTCAGGTCGCGCAGCTGCACAAATGGCGGATCGCCATCGAAGACGGCTCGCCGTTTTCGCTCGACGCGGTGCAACCGCCGCTGCATTTCCGCCGCAAGACGCTGGTCGAAGCCGCGCTCAAATTGTGGAGCGTCGCGCGGCTCGGCGCCGTCATGGCTGAACTTGCCGACGCTACGCTGGAGTTGCGCCGCAACGCTTCGCTCGCCGATACAATCGCAGAACGCGCGCTGCTCGCGATCGCGGCAAACGCGCGGCGCAGTAGTGCGGCATAAATCAGTCGCGGGCTGTTTTACGGCGTCGTGCCGGCTGCCAATCGGCGAGCTTATTGCGTCCGACGACCGACATCTTCGCCGCCGCGGACGCAATGACGTCGTGCAGTACCAGTTCGAATTTTTCGTGCGCGACGCGATCTTGCGCCATCGCCGCGCGCATGGCCTCGGGATCGAACGGATCGGCTCGCAGGCTATTGCGCAAATCTTCCTGCGAGAGGCGAACATCGGCGCGGGCCGCAGCGATGTCTTCGGCGTCGGCTTGAAGCTCCGCGTGCATGATCTGTGCGTCGGCAGGTGGCAGCGTCGCCGCCAGCTGATCGAGGCGATCGGCAGCGCCGCGATTGAGCCGCGCAACAGTCGTCAGCGGCACCGAGCCGGAATAGCGAAACGCCACGGCTCCGGCGGCTCCGACAAAGAGAAGATTGAGCGCCAACGAGCCCAGCAACAGCCAGCGGGCATAGGCGGCGGCACCTATCGTTTTTGACAGAGTGGACATCATGGCTGTCTCCGATCAGCAGCGATCAACCGTACCGAAGCGAAACCCGTCTTGGGCGATTAACCAGACGGCGATGAACCACATTGGAGCGGCGGCGGCAATCATGGCGAAAGCTGCCCCACCGGCGTGCCGCCACCGGACCCATTCGGCCTCAAGACGGATTTTCAAGGCTGAACATACCTGAATCGTCATCGTAGGCGAACACCTCCGCAAACCGGCCCCACGCGGTGACCGCACGGAGCGTGTGCTCGGCGTTTTCGGTGCTCATGTGGTCTTCCAATTCGTCGAAAAAGCGGCTTTTCGGCGCCACATGGTTGGTGCGCTCCTGCAGCACCCGACGGATGTGGGCGGCGAGCGGGACGTAAGTCAACAACTGGCGCTGAAAGAGCTTTTTGCGATCATCCATGCCCATTTCGGCAAACTGCTTTCCGGTATCGGTCAGCTTGATGTCGCCGCCTTCGACTTCCGCCAGCCGCAGCATCTGCAGTGCCTCGGCGACCGGGAACAGCTCATCGGATTCCAAGCGCAGCTCGTTCGCGATGACCGGAAGATCGGCCTTGCCGTTGTAGGGCGGCGCAGCCAGCGTTTCGATAAGACCTGACAGAAGGTTGGCCGAAACCCGCGGCAGGATTGTATTCATCGTGATTTCGGACACGCGTTCCGTAACGGTACCTGCGCGCGTCGGAGCGGGACCTTTCGCGGTCATCGCCACGTAGATTTTCTCGACGAGGTCGCGGAACTGCGGATCGAGACGATTACGCGGCTGCCGCAGGTCGACGGTGATCTCGCGGATGATGTGTCCAGGGTTCGTCGAAAACAACAGGATGCGGTCGCACATCAACACCGCCTCCTCGATGTTGTGGGTGACCAGGATCACGCCCTTGATCGGCAATTTGCCTTCGCCCCAGAGGTCGAGGAAATCCGTTCGCAACGTCTCGGCGGTGAGCACATCGAGCGCCGAGAACGGTTCATCCATCAGCAGAATGTTCGGATGCACGACGAGCGCGCGCGCAAAACCGACACGCTGCCGCATGCCGCCGGACAGTTCGCGCGGATACGCGGATTCGTATCCATCGAGGCCGATCAGATCGATGGCCGCGAGCGCGCGCTTGCGGATTTCCGCCTCCGGAAGACCGAGCGCTTCGAGCCCGAGCTGAACGTTCTCCAGCACTGTGAGCCAGGGAAAAAGCGCGAAGGACTGGAACACCATCGCGATACCGGGCGCCGGCCCGTTAACGGGCTGGCCGAGATAGTTGACGGTTCCCGCTGACGGCTGGGCGAGACCGGCGATCAGACGCAGCAAGGTCGACTTGCCCGACCCGGTTCGGCCGAGCAGCCCGACGATCTGACCTTGCGCAACTTCCAGATCGACCCCGTCAAGGACGAGATGCTCGCCGCCGTCGGCTCGCGGAAACGATTGTCGCAGGTTGTGAATGTCGAGGAGAGCGGCACTCATGATCGATCCTCATCCCAGCCGGAATTTGCGTTCGGCATAGAGATACAGCGGTCGCCAGAACACGCGATTGACGACAACGACGAACAAACTCATCACCGCGATTCCGAGCACGATGCGGTGGAAATCGCCCGCATCGGTCTGCTGGGCAATATAGGCGCCGAGACCGGTCGCTTGCAGATGCTCATCGCCCCAGGACGCGACCTCGGCCACGATACTCGCGTTCCACGATCCGCCGGAGGCAGTGATCGCACCGGTCACATAGTAAGGCAGCACTGCCGGCAGCGCGATCCGCCGCCACCACAGCCAGCCGCGGACGCGAAGATTAGCTCCGACCGCGCGCAGTTCGGCGGGGATCGCCGATGCCCCGGCAACGACGTTGAACAGGATGTACCATTGCGTGCCGAGGATCATCAGCGGGCTGAGCCAGATATTCGGATTGAGCTTGAACGCAACGATCGCCGATACCGCGATCGGAAACAGAACGTTCGCCGGAAAGGCAGCAAGGAACTGCGCCACCGGCTGAACCATGTTGGCGACGTGCGGACGCGTGCCGACCCAGACGCCAATCGGTACCCAGACGACGCTTGCAAGCGCAATGAGGACCACAACCCGGCTGAGCGTAATAAGGCCGAGAATGAGCGTCGTGCCCACATCGGCCGGGGTGACTCCTTCGACGACGAAGCTGACAACCTCCACCAGAGCAGCGCCGGCGAGCAGGATGACGATGCCACCCCACACGAACGGAACCCAAGGGCGATTCTTTGGCGCCTGCTTGAAATCATCGGAGCCGTCAAACAAGCGCGTCTGCAGCGAGCGCCGCCACAATGTTGCGAAAGGTTGGGTGATCGTGTCGATGAGCCGGGAGCGGCGCAGGATATCGAAGACCCACGAGCGGGGCGGCAAAACGCCTGCCTCCTGTTCGAAACGGAATCGGTCCGCCCAAGCGACCAACGGCCTGAACAAGATCTGATCGTAGGCCAGGATCACCACCAGCATTGTGCCGATCGCCCAACCCACAGCCCCCAAATCCCGGCGTTCGATCGCGAGCGAGATGTAGGAACCGATGCCCGGCAGCGTCACGGTTGTGTTGCCGACGCTGATCGCTTCCGAGGCAACCACGAAGAACCAGCTTCCCGACATCGACATCATCATGTTCCAGACGAGCTGGGGCATCGCGAATGGTACGTCGACGCGCCAGAAACTCATCCATCGGCTCAGCCTGAAGTTGCGCGACGCCTCCACCAGCTCCGTCGGTACAGTGCGGAGCGACTGATAGAAGCTGAACGCCATATTCCAGGCCTGGCTGGTGAAAATCGCAAAGATCGAGGCGAATTCAGCGCCGAGCACACGTCCGGGCGCAAGCGCCATGAAGAAAACGACCGTTACCGAAATGAAACCGAGGATCGGAACGGATTGGAGAATATCCAGGAGCGGAACGAGCAGCCGTTCGGCGCGCTTGCTCTTGGCCGCCAGCGTTGCGTACGTGAAGGTGAAGAGCAGCGACAGCGCCATCGCGACGAACATGCGCAACGTCGTGCGGGCGGCATATTCAGGCAGATGGCGGGGATCAAGCGACGGCGGCGAACGCTGCAGTTCGGCAAGCGGCTGAAATAAATTGTGGCTTGCCTCGCCGAAAAATACCAGAAGGCCAAAAATCAAAAGAACCGCAAGGATCTCCCAACGATTGAACAGTCTCGACCAGCCGACGACGGAGATTGGGACGATCAACCGCATGTCTTGATGCCCGGGTGTGTCACAGAATTGTCGCAGGAAGCCGTGCCCTCGGCCCGGGCGCGGCAGCGAAGTACCTGCGACCACATAACATTCGGGCCGCTTCATTCAAACAATATTGCGCTCATTCCCCAGCGGCATTCTCGCCCGAGCGCGGAGCCTCGATTTAGCGCGCTGAAACAAGCGCAATATGACCGCGCTCAGAACGGTCAGGTGCGTGGTGCCATGCTTTGCTGCGTCACACCCTGAAGGGCCTGCGCGAGATCGATTGGGAACGGAAATACGATGGTGGAACTGCGCTCACCCGCAATATCGAACAGCGTCGCCAGATAGCGCAGCTGCATCGCCTGAGGGGCTCCTGCAAGGATACGAGCCGCATCGACGAGTTTCTGCGCGGCCTGCTGCTCACCCTCCGCATTGATGATCTTTGCCCGCCGCGAGCGCTCGGCCTCCGCCTGGCGCGCGATGGCGCGGACCATGCTCTCGTCAAGATCGATGCGCTTGATCTCCACGGTAGAGACTTTGATGCCCCAGCCTTCTGTTTGCTTGTCGAGCACGTCCTGGATATCGGCATTGAGCCTGTCGCGCTCGGCCAGCATCTCATCGAGATCGTGCTTGCCCAAAACCCAGCGCAACGTGGTCTGGGCAAGCTGACTCGTTGCCATGAGGTAGTTGGTCACCTGAATGATCGCCTTTTCGGCATCGACGATTTGGAAGTAAATGACGGCGCTGACCTTGACCGAAACGTTGTCGCGGGAAATCACGTCCTGGGGCGGAACTTCATCGACGACGACCCGCAGGTCGACGCGCACCATCTGTTGCACGAAAGGCACCAGCAGAACGATCCCCGGACCCTTGGTTCCCGTATAGCGGCCCAGCGTGAAGACGACGCCTCGCTCGTATTCGCGCAAGATGCGAATGGACGCATAAAGAAATACGAGGACCAATATGGCGACGACGATCGGAGCGGTAAAAAGCATGACAGTCTCCTGGTTCGGAATGTTTCAAATCGTCCGGCGTACCTTTGTGTTGAACCAGCCGGTCAAATCGCTTCGACGAGAAGAACGAGGCCGTCACGCTTGATAATTTTGACCCGGCCTCCAGCAGCAAGCGGCGCGGCGCTGCGGGCGCGCCAGATTTCACCGTTCACCCTCACTCTGCCCTCTGCGCCTTGCCATGACACTGCCTCACCCGCGGCGCCGATCAGCGCCTCGCTCCCCGTCACGATCGGCCGCTTGCGCGATCGCAACAGCACCGCAAGCACCAGGAGTAACAGCGCAGCACTGCCGATCGCGGCTCCGGTCACGACTGCACCGGAGAGCCCGAAACCCGGCACGCGGGACGGAAACATCATCAGCGCACCGATGACAAAGGCGGCGATGCCGCCGACCCCGATCGCGCCGAAGGCGCCGATATGGGCTTCGGCCACCATCAGGCCGATGCCGATAAGCACCAACGCCGCACCGGCATAGTTGATCGGAAGAAGCGCCAGCGCATACAGGGCAACCACGAGGCTGATGGCGCCGATGACGCCGGGTGCGACCGCGCCCGGATTGAAAAATTCAAGAATGAGTTCGTACACGCCAATGAGCATGAGGATGAAAGCAACATTCGGATTTGTAACGAGCGCAAGAAGATCGACGCGCCAGTCGGGCGTCACGGTCACGATGTTAAGCCCGGACGTCGACAGACGAACGGCGTGGCCATTGACGGTCACGGTGCGCCCGTCGATCTTGCGAAGAAGATCGGGAACATCGTCGGCGATGACGTCGATGACGTGAAGCGAAAGCGCTTCCGTGGCCGGAAGACTTGCCGCCGATCGCACCGCCTCGGCGGCCCAGTCGGCGTTGCGCCCATTGAGCGTGGCAAGGCTGCGAATGTAAGCGACTGCGTCATTGACGATCTTGCGGGTTTCGGTGTCCGCCGATTCACCCGCGGCATTCTTTTGGTCTTGCTTTTTTTCCGACCCGCTCCCGGGCAAGATTGGATTGCCGCCGAATTGCACTGGGGTCGCGGCGCCGATATTGGTGCCCGGCGCCATCGCTGCGATCGCGCTCGCATAGGCGATATAGGTCCCGGCGCTGGCGGCACGCGCACCGCTCGGCGCGACAAAGGTAACCACCGGCACCGGCGACGCCAGGATCGCAGAGATGATCTCGCGCATCGAGGTATCAAGACCGCCCGGCGTATCCATGCGGAGAATGATGACGGCGACGTCACTCGGCGTCGCTGAGTGCACCTCCCGCACAACGTAATCGGCGATAGCGGGCCCGATCACGCCATGGACATCGAGAACGACGGCTCGCTCGGCGGCGTGCGCTGGCGCAACGAACATCGCAAGCGCCACAGCTCCCATCAAAATAAGCAAAGCACGCAATCGCATCATGGCAATCATCCCGGGTCCGGCAACCCAGGGCGGCGGCATATCGATTTGCCGTCTCCTGACGCTACGGTCGTAGAGAAACGCATTATAGCTTTGTCGCGCGAGCGCGTCCCGCGATGTGGCTATGGCGCCGCGGCCCTGCGCCGCGCCGCGTTAACTGGCAGGGAGATCAGGACTTCGCGACCAAAGCCGGTGGTATTGTAGTGCTGAGAGCCATTCGGTGAATTGCCACGCAGTCCATCATCCCTTACGACCGCACCCTTACGACCACGCGAGGCGATGTCATGTCTTCAAATCTCCGCATTGTCCGATGAGCCTTTCTGGGTCATCTATGCGGTCCGGATCGATTCCCTTTGACATCGGCGAATGGAGAAACCCATTGGCAGTGCAATCGGCAAAATTCGTCTTGGCGGGGTGCATGGCGCTATTCGCCGCTGTTCATGCAGCGGCGGCCGAGCCGTCCGTCGCGGGTCTATGGCAGAAGATCGACGATCAGACACGAACTCCGGTCGGATGGTTTCTTTTTATCGATCACGGCGACGGAACATATGAGGGCGTGATCGCGAAGCTGTTTCCGCGGCCGACCGACCCTCCAAATCCGATTTGTTCGAGTTGCAAGGACGACCGCAAGAACGCGCCGCTTCTCGGCATCTCTCTGGTCAGAGATATGAAGAGAAACGGCTTGAAGTACGAAAACGGCAATATCCTCGATCCGCGGGACGGCAAGATCTACAACGCCATGATGACGGTCAGTCCCGACGGTCAAACGCTGACCGTTCGCGGCTATCTGGGCTTTGTGATTCTTGGCCGCAACGAGACCTGGTATCGCCTGCCCGACAGCGCAGCCAAGGACCTCGATCCGGTCATTGTCGCGCGCTACTTGCCCGATCAGCTTCAAGCAACGGGTTCGATTTCAGCGCCGCGGCATAGCCAGACCGGCCTGCGAGGGACGTACCCGGTTCGCTAAGAGTGATCCGAGAGGTAACTCCGGCGCGCCGAATTCTGCTTCTAATCTTCGCCGACACCGAATTCACAACCCGGCGCCGCATACTCATACCGGGCCACGCCGTAGCGGTCGTCCCTGACAACGGGCTGGCAACGACTGAGCCATTTGCGGTCACGTTCGGTCGCGCGCTCCTGTTCGGCGCTGTCCGCCGACTGCGGCACGAGCCTGACGTACGGATCTTCCGCGGGACCCCATCGCCTGACGCAGGAGACTGAAAACCAGCCTCCGCCGACGCAGCCGCTGACGACGACGCCTTGGGCATGTGCCGAGGTAAAGGTGATGCCCGACAGCGTGACTGCAGCGATATACGCGGCGAGCCACTTGGCCGAGGTCGCTTTGCAACAGCTTTTGGTTAACACCGATCGCTCCCTGGTCCGCGTCCCGAATGGGTTCAATCGGGTCGCGGGCTCGATTCACATTCGATTTCGCGAGTTTTTCGGCAAAACCGGCTCGCGCCGAAGCGAAACACCCGCCAATCGTCGGTCCATGGGGAGCAAAGCAAATGCCAGCAGCAGTGCCCTATTTTGGCACATTAAGGTTTGTGGCGACCCTTGGGCTTGGCGATGGGGCGCGCCGCAGGCGACATCGGATTCGCTGGCCTATCCTCAGATGTTCGGATGAGGTTCATCAGCGCCTGATAATGACCGCCGACGGACATCGCCGCTGCTCCCATCCGGCCCGCTCAAGTTCCGGGACGGTGCTGTCGGATTGCGGATAACCGAGACAGAAGTAGCCGATGAGTTTCCATTCGGTTGGAACGTCCAGCACCGCAGCCACGGCCGCAGGATCAAGAATCGAGACCCAGCCCATGCCAATGCCCTGCGCCCGCGCGGCAAGCCAGATCGTGTGCACCGCAGTGACTGCCGAATACTCGATCATTTCAGGCATGGTGCGGCGGCCGAGACCATGGCCCTGTTCGGTCGAGCGGTCGACAAACACGGCGAACTGACAAGGCGCTTCATTCAAGCCGGCGAGCTTGAGGCGGGCGTAAAGGCGCGCACGTTCCTCGCCCTGCACGGCGAGTGCTTCGGCATTGCACGTCTCGAAATTTTGCCGGATCGCGAAGCGGGTCCCGTCATCGTCGACGATGACAAAGCGCCAGGGCTGGCTCAGACCAACCGATGGTGCGAGACACGCCAGATCGATGAGCGCTTCCAACGTCCCTGGCGGCAATGGATCGCGGCGGAAGCGCCGCACATCGCGACGCCAAGCGAGAAGATCGTGCAAACGCGCACGGAAGCCGTCATCAAATCCGATGGATTTCTTCGCCGCGACGGCGACGTTTTGCACTTTGGGGCCTGATCGTGCGCTCATCGACGCAACCTTATCTGCTATCTCGCGAATGCGGCCATTGCGATTTGCAGTCGTCTCCAATCTTGCGCGTTCGCCGGCAATCCAAAGCGCAACCACGTCTTATTCTCTGGAAACATCCGCACCAAAATTCCGGCGCGACCAAGATGATCAAACAAACTTTTTGCTGCCGCGGTTTTCGCCAGCCGGAACAGCGTCGTGCCGCCGACAATTTCGAGGCCTGCATCGGTCAGAATCGCATCGAGCCTCTCGGCCGCCTTCGCCAAGCGCCGTCGCGTTCTTTCAATCCACGCAGTATCCGCGAGCGCCTTTGTCCCAACCGCGATGGCCGGTCCGGAAACGGCCCAAGGACCCAGCGTCGCGGAAAGCCGTGCCGCCATGGTGGGCGAGGTGAGCGCAAAGCCGAGCCGCAACCCGGCAAGTCCGAAGAATTTGCCGAATGACCGCAGGACGACAATGTTACCGCGCGAGACCTCCGTTGCGAGGCTCGCACCGGGCGGCCCGACATCCATGAAGGCTTCATCGAGGACAAGCACGCCACCACGGCGGCGCAGATCTTTGGCGAGATCAATCAAGGCCGTCTTCTCGAAGAGCCGGCCATCGGGATTGTTTGGATTGGTCAGGATGACCAGCCCGGCATCGCCGACCGCGCCGATGTCACTGATCTCCGTCACGCTGTGTCCGGCCAGTTCCGCGGCACGCGCGTGCTCCGCATAGGTCGGCGCAATAACCACGGCACGGCCGGGCCGGACCAGACCGGCCACTGTGGAGAGCAGAATCTGCGTGCCCGGTGCGGGCACGACATGGGCGTCCGAAGGTGCGCCGTAGGCTTTTGCGGCGATCGTCGCGAGAGCGCCAACGGCGGCCGAATCCGGCAACCGGGCGAACAGATCGGCCGACAAGCGCGGCAATTGATAAGGAATGGGATTGATCCCGGTCGATAGGTCGATGAATGGTTCGGGAGCATCGGGAAACAGGCGGCGGGCGGCGCTCAAATCACCGCCATGCACAAGCGGCTCGGCCACCGCGAAGTAGGACATCATGTCTGTCGCGCTTGCACTGATCGCCATGGTGATCGAGCTCTGCGTCGGCTATCCGGAGCGGCTTACACGCGCGATCGGCCATCCGGTCACATGGATCGGCCGCTTTATTGCCACGCTCGACCGTTTGCTCAACCGTGACGCGGCCAAACAGCCCCACCGGCGCGCCGCCGGCGTCGTTGCGGTCCTCATTCTCCTCTCAGTCGTCGGATCGGTCGCATTCATCGTGGAGCGCGAAATGCTTCGCCTTCCGTTTGGGATCATGGCCGCGGCTTTGATTGGCAGTTCGCTCATTGCGCAAAGGAGCCTCTACCAGCATGTGGCGAATGTAGCCAGCGCGCTGGAAAAAGACGGCCTGGCCGCCGGCCGCCATGCAGTCTCGCACATTGTCGGTCGGGATACTGAAACACTTGATGAAGCGGGCGTCGCGCGCGCGGCGATCGAAAGCCTCGCGGAAAATTTCTCAGACGGAATTGTGGCACCGGTTCTTTGGATGGCCATCGCCGGACTCCCCGGCGCCGCACTCTACAAAGCAATCAACACCGCCGACAGCATGATTGGCCACCGGACACCGCGTCATGAGGCCTTCGGCTGGGCGGCAGCCAGGCTAGACGACCTTGTCAATCTGCCGGCATCGCGACTTTCGGCGGTTCTTTTCATCGCGGCGGCGGCGTTGAGCAAGTCGAGTTCGGCCGGCAATGCTTGGCGCACGGTGTGTCGCGACGCCAAGCGCCATCGTTCCCCAAATGCCGGATATCCCGAAGCGGCGGCAGCAGGAGCGCTCGGGCTCTCTCTCGCCGGACCGCGCATCTATGACGGCGTTCGCGTCGACGACGCCATGATGGGCGACGGTCGCCGCGACGCCACCGCCGCGGATATCCGCCGCGCACTCACACTTTATCGCAGCGCCGACGCCATCCTGATCGTGCTCGTCGCCATTCTCGCCGCGATCGTCATCGCGCCAATTTGAGCAACACATCGAGGTCGAGGTGGGTCGCAAGGTGCGCCGCCAGCGCGTCGAGCGTTTTGTCGACTGAATCTTCATAGGCAACGTGCGTGGCTCCCGCAGCAAAGCGATCGAGCCAAGCGCCTCGCTGCCGGTCGTCCGCGAATAGTCCGTGGATGTAAGTGCCAATGACGCGGCCGTCGGCCGAGATCGCGCCTTCGGGCGCGCCGTCGGCAAGCCGCCCAAATGGGCGCTCGCGGTCGGGCCCTTCGGTCACACCCATATGCATCTCATAGCCCGAGAACGGCGCGCCATCGCTCGTCGTTCCGCGCACCGGTTCGAGACGCTTCTCGGATGAGAGAGTGGTTTCAACATCGATCAAACCAAGGCCTGCGACGGTCGCCGCCGGACCTTCGATGCCGCCGGGATCGGCGATCGTGCGGCCGAGCATCTGATAACCACCGCAGAGGCCGAGCACCATGCCGCCGCGCCGCAGATGCGCGGCGATGTCGATGTCAAAACCGGCAGAACGCAAAGCCGCGAGATCGGCGATCGTCGCCTTCGATCCCGGCAACACGATAAGGTCGGCGTCCCCCGGCAGCGCCGCGCCCGGCCGCACGCGCACAAGATCGACCGCCGGCTCGGCATCGAGCGGATCGAGGTCGTCGAAATTGGCGATATGGGGCAGGACCAGCACTGCGATACGCATGCGCGCCTGCGGCTTCGACGGCCTTTTTTGATCGAGTGCGAGCGCATCCTCCGCCGGCAGCAACCGTGCATCGGAAAAAAACGGCACGAGGCCCAGGGCTCGCCACCCCGTAAGCTGTGCGATCCGCTCCATGCCATCAGCAAACAACGCTGGATCGCCGCGAAACCGGTTGACGATGAAGCCGCAGATCAGCGCCGCATCCTCGGGTGCGAGCACGGCCTTGGTGCCAACCAGGCTCGCGATCACGCCGCCGCGATCGATGTCGCCGATAATCGCGACTGGCACGTCCGCGGCGCGCGCGAATCCCATATTGGCGATGTCATTGTCCCGCAGGTTGATTTCCGCAGCGCTGCCTGCTCCTTCGATGAGCACGAGATCAGCCTTGCGTGTCAGTCTCTCGTAGCTGTCGAGTACGAACGGCATGAGATCGCGCTTCATGTGCTGATAGGCGGCCGCCTTGGCGTTGCCGTAGACGCGGCCTTGCACCACGATCTGTGCGCCGATCTCGCTTTGCGGCTTCAGCAGGACGGGATTCATGTGCACGCTCGTGGGCGCGCGCGCCGCCCTCGCCTGCAGCGCCTGCGCGCGGCCGATTTCACCGCCGTCTGCCGTCACCGCGGCGTTGTTCGACATATTCTGCGGCTTGAACGGGCGGACTTTCAGACCACGCTGCGTGAATGCGCGCGCCAGGCCGGCGACGATCAGCGACTTGCCGACGTCCGAGCCCGTGCCCTGAAACATCAGCGCGCGCGCGGACATTTTATCAGAACTCGATGCCCGGCTGTGCCTTCACGCCGGCCGCGAAGTGATGCTTGACCAGCGTCATCTCGGTGACAAGATCGGCGGCGGCGATCAACTCCGGCTTGGCGTTGCGGCCGGTGACAACGACATGCAAACCGGGCCGCCGTGCAGCGAGCGCCGCGACGACGGCGTTGAGATCGAGATAGTCGTAACGCAGCGCGATATTGAGTTCGTCGAGGATGATCAGCCCAAAGCTCGGATCGGCCATCAGCTCAACCGCCTTCGACCAGGCGCGCCCGGCGGCGGCGACGTCACGCGCGCGATCCTGCGTCTCCCAGGTGAACCCCTCGCCCATCGTGTGCCACACGACCTGCTCGCCGAATTTCGCCAGCGCATCACGTTCCGCCGTGTGCCAAGCGCCCTTGATGAACTGCACCACACCGACGCGATGTCCGCGCCCGAGCATGCGCAGCGCCAAGCCGAACGCGGCGGTCGATTTTCCTTTGCCGGTGCCGGTGTGGACGATGAGCAAGCCCTTCTCGATCGTCTTTTCCGCGACCTCGGCATCCTGGACGGCTTTTCGCTTCGCCATTTTGGCGCGATGGCGTTCGGCCTCCGCCTTGTCGATCGTTTCGCTCATGATCTCACCTTAAAGCGTTCCTTTTATCGCGAGCGGCAATCCCGCGACGACAAGGATGACGCGGTCGGCGCAGGCAGCGATGCGCTGGTTGAGAACGCCTTGCAGATCGCGGAACCGCCGCCCCAATGGGTAATCCGGCACGATCCCGTAGCCAACCTCGTTCGCAACCAACACCATGGGCGTCGTTGATGCCGCGAGTGTCTGTTCCAATCGCTTGATCTCAGCCTCGATGTCCGATTCCGCCAAAAGAATGTTCGAGAGCCAGAGCGTCAGGCAATCGACGAGAACCGGGCCCTTCTCGGATGCTGCAAGCGCTGTTGCAAGGTCGCGCGGCGCTTCGATGGTCTGCCAGGACGTTCCACGCCGCGTGCGATGGGCCGCGATTCGCTCGGCCATTTCTTCATCGATCGCCTCTGCGGTTGCCACATAGATCCAAGGCGGCGGCACCGTGGCAATCAAGCTTTCGGCAAACCGGCTTTTTCCCGAACGGGCGCCGCCGAGGACGAACGTGAGTTTTGGCAAGCTATCCATCAACTTACACGCGGAACTCGGAAACCAAGCAGCCAGATTGACAGCCCCTGTCACTGAAATCTATCACTAGCGCACCGAAGGTCCCTCGCGAGAGGGTGAAAAGGGAATGCGGTGCGGCCAGGGAGTTAGGGCCAAATCCGCAGCTGCCCCCGCAACTGTGAGCGAGAAGTCTCGTCCGATAGACTGAGCCACTGGCGACACTGTGTCGCCGGGAAGGCTGGGCGAGGCGCCGATCCGCGAGCCAGGAGACCTGCCCTCGGCCGAGTCGACGCGACAAACACTGGCCGGGGTGTGCCGGTGGATGATCTGAAAGACGCAAGTCTTTTGGTCCTCGCTCGCGCCGACAGTAGGTCATGCGAGGACTATTCGTGTTCACTTTCCTGAAGGCCGCGGTCGATGACGCATCGGCCGATCATCGCGCGAAGATTTCCGCCATCTATGTCTCATTGCTTCTGGCCAACGCTCTGGTGTGGACTTGGGCGGTTATCGCACTAGCTGGCCGGCCCACGCTCCTTGGCACTGCCTTCCTCGCTTACATGCTCGGCCTGCGGCATGCCGTCGACGCCGACCATATCGCGACGATCGACAATGTCGTGCGCAAGCTGATGCAGGAAGGCAAGAGGCCTTACTCGGTTGGCCTGTTCTTTTCGCTCGGCCATTCACTCTCCATTGTTGTTGCCGTCGGCGCCATCGCCGCGGCGGCATTCGCGCTGCAAGGCCGCTTTCAGGAGTTCAAGTCGATTGGCAGCGTCATCGGCACCGGAGCTTCCGCATTTTTCCTGCTCGCCATCGCGGTGATCAATCTCGTCATTCTGCGCCACGTCTGGCAAAGTTTTCGCCGCGCGCGGCGCGGCGAACCGGTCGCCGACCAGGAACTGAACGCTCTTCTGTCCGGGCGCGGCCTGCTGGCGCGGCTGTTCCGCCCGCTGTTCCGCATGGTTTCGCGGAGCTGGCAGATGTTTCCGATCGGTTTTCTGTTCGGCCTTGGCTTCGATACGGCAACCGAAATCAGTCTCTTCACCGTGGCGGCGAGCCAGGCGTCCGGCGGCATGACGTTCGGCACGGTGATGATTTTTCCGGCGCTGTTCACCGCCGGCATGACGCTCGTTGACACCACCGACAGCGTGCTGATGGTCGGCGCCTATGGCTGGGCGTTCCTCAATCCGATCCGTAAAATCTGGTACAATCTCACCATTACGGCCATCTCGGTTGTTGTCGCGCTGTTGATCGGCGGCATCGAGGCGCTCGGGCTTATCGCTGACAAGCTCGGCCTCGAAGGCCGATTCTGGAGCATGATCGGCGGCGTCAACGGCGGTCTCGCCAATTTCGGCTATCTGGTCGTCGGCATCTTCATCGCGAGCTGGGCGGTCTCTTACCTGCTCTATCGCTGGCAAGGCCTCGACCGGCCGCTAGTCGAGCGGGCTTGAGGATCACCGGATGACGAATAGCCCGGACAGATCCATCCCGACCGAAGCGGCACCGGCCAACACGCCGATTGTCTATGTCTGCATCACCTGCAAGCGCGCCGGCGATCCCGACACCGATCCACGCCCCGGCGCAATCCTGGCCGCGGCGACTGCTCGCGCGGCAGACGGCACGGACGTCACCGTCCGGCAAATCCGGTGCCTCGCCAATTGCACCCGCGGACCCAGTGCGGCGATGCGCTGTAACGGCTCATGGACCTATGTGTTCGGCGGCCTCGACGCGACGTGTGGCGAATCGCTTGTCGAGGGTGCGCGAGCTTCTTGCGCGTGCCGTCGACGGCATCTTGCCTTGGCGCGGACGGCCGGAACCGCTCAAGCGCGGCCTCATCGCCCGCGTTCCCCCCATCGATTTCGAAGGACAAACCGAATGAATGGTTCGCTCGCTCGCGTTCCTTGCACCATCGTCACCGGCTTTCTCGGCGCCGGCAAAACGACGCTGATCCGCCATGTGCTCGCCAACGTGCAGGGCCGGCGCCTCGCTGTGATCGTCAACGAATTCGGCGACGTCGGCATCGATGGTGAGATCCTGAAGGGTTGCGGCAACGCCGCGTGCCCTGAGGAAAACATCGTCGAACTCGCCAACGGCTGTCTCTGCTGTACGGTGGCCGACGAGTTCGTCCCTGCGCTCGACGCCATCCTTGCCAAAGGAGGCGTCGAGCACATCGTGATCGAAACCTCGGGCCTCGCCTTGCCGAAGCCCCTCGTGCAAGCATTCCATTGGCCGGCCATCAAGAGCCGCGTCACCGTGGACGGCGTTATCGTCGTGGTGGACGGCCCGGCGCTCGCGGACGGTCGCGTTGCGCACGATCTGGGTGCATTGGCGCGGCAGCGTGCCGCCGACACCGCACTCGACCACGACGATCCGATCGAAGAGGTATTTGAGGATCAGATCGCCTGCGCCGATCTCGTGGTGCTCAACAAGCGCGACCTGTTGGATGAGGCCGGCATCAACAAGGCGATGGCGACAATTTCGGGCGCGTTGCCGCGCAGCGTCAAGGTTGTCACCGTTACCGACGGCAAAGTCGATGAGACGCTTCTGCTCGGTCTCGGTGTCGGCACCGAGGACGACATCGAAAATCGCCGCACCCGGCACGACGCCGAAGAAGAGCACGATCACGACGACTTCGACAGCTTCGTCGTGCCGGTTGGCGAAATCGCCGATGCTGCCGATCTGACTGCGCGCGTTGCAGCGCTCGCCGAGCAATTCGACGTCCTGCGCGTCAAGGGTTTCGCCGCCGTCGCCAACAAGCCGCTGCGGCTTCTCGTGCAGGCGGTGGGCTCTCGCGTGACGCATCAATACGACCGGCCTTGGACCTCAAATGAGGCGCGTGAGGGCCGTCTGGTCGTGATCGGTTTGAAGGGCCTCGATCGTGCGGCGGTGACGCGCGCGCTCGTGAGTTGAAGGGTCAGTTGAACGATGCATCTGCTTACGACGAGTTCGACCAATCTTGACGAGATCGTCGAAGCCGTCGATCTCGGCCAGACGCCCGGCGACATCGTCGTGCTGTCGTTCGCCGACAGCGACCTCACCGGCCTCGCCGCCGCATGGCAAGCGGAGCGAGCCGCGTTGCCGAGCGTTCGGCTCGCGCATTTGCGCGACCTTCGCCATCCCATGTCGGTCGACCTCTGGATCGACCGTGTTGGGGCTCATGCCAAAGTCATCGTCGTGCGCCTGCTCGGCGGCCTCGACTGGTGGAAATACGGCATCGAGCGCTTATCCGCGCTCGCCCGTGACCGCGACATCGCGCTCGCGGTGCTCCCAGGTGAGGATCGTGACGACGCGCGCCTCGCGGCAGCTTCGACGCTGCCGCCGCGAGAGCTTGATGCACTGCTACGTTTCTTTCGCGAAGGTGGTCCCGCGAATCTGCGTGCGCTGTTGCGGCGGCTCGCTCGCCACGCCGGATCGGATATTACGGCGCGGGAGCCCAAACCCGTGCCGCGCCTGGCGGGATATCTGCCGGGCGAAGGCGCGGTCGATCTCGATCAACTTGTCGCGGCGCTCGAACCCGGCAAACCGGTGGTACCCATCCTGTTCTATCGCGCGCTGCTGCTCGCTGCCGACACCGCGCCGATCGACGCGCTCTGTGCGGCCTTGACGGAGCGAGGCGTGGCACCGGCCGCGCTCGTCATCACCAGCTTGAAAGACAGCGACGCGGCGGCTTTTCTTCATCAAGCATTCGCCCGCCTCGATCCGGACTTGATCGTCACCACAACCGCCTTCGCCGCCGGCGGCAGTCACGGCGAGCCGACGGCGCTCGACAAGACGGATGTTCCGGTGCTCCAAGTCATCTGCGCAACCACCAAGCGCGCGGCTTGGCGCGACAGCCCGCGCGGCCTCGGCGCCGCCGATCTCGCGATGCATGTCGTGCTCCCTGAGCTCGACGGCCGCGTGCTCGCGGGCGTGATCGCCTTCAAAGACCCGCTGCCGCCGCAGGACGGTCTCGCCTTCACCGCGCTCGCGAATCGTCCCGAGCCGGATCGCGTCGCCATGGTGGCGGACAGGATCGCCGCGATGGTCCGGTTGCGCAATCTGCAGCGCAGCCAACGCCGCGTCGTCGTCCTGATGCCCGACTATCCCGGTGCACCGGGCCGCACGGGCTACGCGGTTGGGCTCGATGTGCCGGCCAGCGTCGTCGCTCTGCTCGACGACCTCGCCGACGCCGGCTACGCCGCAAGCGATGCACCGAAGTCACCGCGCGAATTACTGGATGCACTTTTGTCCGGCGCCGCCAACACCATGCTGCCCATCGCGGAATACGAGCAACTGCTCGCACAGATTCCGATCAGCGCGGCCGCCCGTCTGCGTGAGGCCTGGGGCGAACCGGCGAACGATCCGGAGGTGCACGATGGCGCGTTTCGTTTCCGTGCCCGACGTTTCGGCAACCTTCTGGTCGCGCTGCCGCCCGATCGCGGCCGCACGGTCGAGCGGCGCGCCGACTACCACGATCCGCAATTGCCGCCGCGGCACGCGCTCGTCGCTTTCGGACTATGGCTGCAACACGTCGCCAAAGCCGATGCGGTGGTCCATATGGGCGCGCATGGGACCTTGGAATGGCTGCCCGGCAAGGCGATCGCGCTGACATCGGACTGTTTCCCTGAGATCGTCACCGGGGCGCTCCCGATCTTTTATCCATTCATCGTCAGCAATCCTGGCGAGGCGGCACAAGCCAAGCGCCGGATCGCCGCAGTGACGATCGGCCATTTGCCGCCGCCGCTTGTTGCCGGCGGTCCGAGCGGTGAGGCGCACGAGCTTGAGCTTTTGCTCGATGAATACGCCCAAGCCGATGGTCTCGACCGGCGACGGCGCGAGCGGCTGGCAACGCTTATCGTGGAAACCGCACAACGAACCGGATTGGCCCGCGAGGCCGGGCTCGACACCGCCGTCCATCCTGATGAAGCACTGCGCCGCATCGACGCCTGGCTGTGCGATCTGAAAGACCTCGCGATCAAAGACGGCCTGCACATTTACGGCCGCGCTCCCACCGATCACGACGATCGGGTTTGGCAGAGTAGTGCCGAAGCCGAACGCGCAGCGCTAATCGCAGCGCTTGACGGCCGCCGCGTCGCGCCCGGCCCCGCCGGTTCGCCAACGCGAGGGCGGCGTGATGTGTTGCCGACCGGCCGCAATCTCTTCACCGCCGATCCGCGCACGCTGCCGACGCCGACTGCGATGGAGCTTGGCCGGCTTGCCGCCGACGAGATCGTCCGTGCACATCTGCAAACGCACGGCGAGATGGTCCGCGCCGCCGTGATCGATCTCTGGGGCAGCGCCACGCTGCGGACCGGCGGCGAGGAGATCGCACAGGGACTCTCGCTGATGGGCTGCCGGCCAATCTGGGATCACGCCAGCGGGCGCGTCACCGGCGTCGAAGTGCTGCCGACCGCCGCGATGGGACGCGCGCGGATCGACGTCACGTGGCGCATCTCAGGATTGTTTCGCGATCTCTTCCCTGCGCAGATTGCGCTCATCGACGCCGCCATCCAGGCAGTCGCCGCGCGCGACGAAGATGACGACGAGAATCCGCTCGCGGCCGCCCGCCGCAGCATCAACGGCAAGGGGGCAACACGGCTCGATCGCATCTTCGGCACGGCTCCGGGAAAGTATGGCTCAGGCGTCGAGGAACTGCTCGGTCGCGATACCGAAACCGACAGCATCGGCGCCGCTTATCTCGCCGCGGCCTCACACACTTATGGCGGGCCGGATGGTGAAGCGAGCGCGGCACCCGGTGGCTTCGCGCAACGCGTCGCGCAAACCGATATTCTCGTGCATCCGAGTGACGATCCCGGCCGCGACCTTCTCGAGGGCGCGGAGGATGTCGCCTTCGTTGGCGGTTTCGCTGCCGCGGCGAAACTCCTCGGCCGTCCGGTCGATCTTGTCATGCTCGACGGCACCGATCCGCACCGGCCGCGGGCGCGCTCTCTCTCGGCGGCACTCGCGCGCATCGTCCGCGCCCGCGCCGTCAATCAGCGCTTTATTGCCGGCCAAATGCGCCACGGACCGCGCGGCGCCGCGGAGCTTGCCGAAACCGTTGATCGTCTTGTGGGCTTCGCTGAAACGACCGGCGCGGTCGCGAGCGAATTGTTCGATCTTCTGCACGATGCGTACATTGCCGATCCAGCCGTGCAGGCATTCCTGCTGCGTGAGAATCCGCAAGCCGCCGCCGCTATCGCCGCGACGGCTCGACGCAGCGCGCCGGCACGGCTTTTGGCATCCGCGCCGTAACGACGTCGATCACGGACTGGCAGCGCTCCGCGCGGAGGCTCCAACATGACGGTTCATGCCGCAGTTCGTCACGCATGGTCTGCTCCGCAGCGGCGCGGCGCCTGCCCCGGGCTGTCGGCGCCGATGCCCACCGGCGACGGACTGTTGGTGCGACTGCTGCCGACCGGGACGATACCGCTCGCTGCATTCGCCGATCTGTGCGGCGCGGCGCGAACGCATGGCAATGGCATCATTGAAGTTACGTCGCGGGGCAGTATCCAGGTGCGCGGACTACGCGCTGCGTCCGCATCACAATTCGCCGCGGCGATTGCTGCATCACGGATCGCAGCGGCGGACGGAATTCCAGTCCTGATCAATCCGCTCGCTGGGCTCGATGCTGAAGAAATTTTGGATGTAACAGCGCTGGCGGCGGATTTGCGCGGCGCACTCGCGCAGCGCGCGCTGGCCGCAAGGCTCGCCGCCAAAGTCTCAATCACCATCGACGGACGCGGCGCGCTCACTCTCGACGCGATCCCGGCGGACGTGCGCCTCGCCGTCGAGACGGTGAATGGCGCGATCGCGCTTCGTGTCATGGTCGGAGGCAACGCGGCGAACGCCGCCCCGGTCGGCTACGTTGCAATGTCGCATGCCGCTGACGTTGTTGGCCGCCTGCTTGACGTATTGGCGCAGCATGGCCACGACGCGCGGGCGCACAGTGTGATCACTGCGGAAGGCGTAGCGTCATTCCAATCGGCCGTGGCCGATCTTGTCATTGGCAATCCACCTCGAACGATCGCACGCCGGTCCGGTGAAGTAATCGGACTGCATCGGCTGCGCGATGGATCGTTTGCCAGGGGTATCGGCCTTCCCTTCGGTCACGCCGACGCCACTACCCTCGAACATCTCGCAGAAGCCGCCGAAGCGGCCGAGGCCAATGGCGTGCGCACGGCGCCTGGCAGAGCTCTCTTGGTGATCGGCCTGACGGAAGACAAAGCGTCCGCGTTCGCTATTGCTGCTGAGACGCTTGGCTTCATCGTGCGCCCCGACGATCCGCGCCGCCACGTGATCGCCTGTGCGGGTGCACCGATCTGCGAGTCGGCGCACATCGCCGCACGCGATCTTGCTCCGTTAGTCGCGCAGGCCGCCGCACCGTTCGTCGGCAGCGCCCTTCAGATACACATTTCCGGCTGCGCCAAGGGTTGCGCGCATCCCACACCCGCCGCGCTCACAGATCGTCGGCACGCCCGATGGCTGCACGCTCATCGCTGACGGCTCACCAGGTGACGCACCGACGCTGTTTGTTGCGAGAGAGGAGTTACCGGCCACGGTCGCGAATTATGCGCACAAGTTACGCGAGGGCGGCCATGGCTGATGCGGCCGCCTATCTTCGCGACGGGACGGCGATTTACCAACGCTCGTTCGCCATTATCCGCGCCGAGGCCGATCTGTCGCGCTTCTCGGCGGACGAGGCGGACGTTGCAGTGCGGATGATCCACGCTTGCGGGCTGGTTGAGGCGGCACAGCATATCGTGTTCGGCGCCAACGCGGTCGTAGCCGGACGACAGGCGCTCGCCGCCGGAGCACCGATCCTGTGCGACGCCGAGATGGTGGCGCAAGGCATCACGCGGGCGCGGCTGCCGGCGCGCAACGAGGTGATCTGCACGCTCAACGACGCGCGCGTCGCAAGCCTCGCCCAAAAGCATGGCACAACCCGCTCGGCGGCGGCGCTCGATCTTTGGCTCGACCGCCTCTCCGGCGCCGTGGTGGCGATCGGCAATGCGCCGACGGCGTTGTTTCGCCTGCTCGATCTGCTTGATGCGGGCGCGCCCAAACCCGCCGTCATTCTCGGCATTCCGGTCGGGTTCGTCGGCGCGGCGGAGTCGAAGGAGGCGCTCGCCACCAATCCGCGCGGAGTGCCGTTCATTATCGTGCGCGGCCGGATGGGCGGCAGCGCCATGACGGCCGCGGCGGTCAATGCGCTTGCGAGGGCTGGACTGTGAGTACGGGAAAGCTTTTGGGCGTCGGCGTCGGACCCGGCGATCCGGAGCTGATGACGCTCAAGGCGGCGCGCACGCTTCGTGAAGCCGACGTGATCGCGCATTTCGCCAAGGCGGGTAACACCAGTCATTCGCGCGCAATCGCATCGCAGTACTTGCGCGCCGATGCCCTCGAGCTACCGCTGCTTTATCCGGTGACCACCGAGATGCCGGCATGCAGCGCCGGCTATCGCGACGCGATCCGCGAATTCTATGACGTGTCCGCCGCGGCAATCGCCGCCCACCTCGAGGCCGGACGATCGGTCGCAGTGATCTCCGAAGGCGACCCATTGTTCTACGGCTCTTACATGCACCTGCATGTGCGTCTCGCGCCCCGATTTCCCGACCGAAATCATCGCCGGCGTAACCGGCATGTCGGGCTGCTGGTCGGCGGCCGGCATGCCGATCGCGCAAGGGGACGATGTTTTCACGGTTCTGCCTGCAACGCTCGGCGAAGCAGAACTCGTGCGCCGGCTTACGGAGGCCGATGCCGCTGTTGTCATGAAAGTCGGACGGCATCTGCCGAAAGTGCGCCGTGCCCTCGACCGCAGCGGCCGGCTGCCGCGCGCCATTTATGTCGAGCGCGGCACCATGGCGGATGCGAAAATGATTCCGCTCAGCACCAAGCTGGACGACGAAGCGCCCTATTTCGCGGTCGTCCTGGTGCCCGGTTGGGAGAAGCGGCCGTGAGGAAGCAAGTGACCGGCAGCCTCGCCGTGATCGGACTGGGGCCGGGCGACCCACGTTATGTGACCCCGGAAGCCGAGGACGCGCTCGCCGGTGCCGAGGCGCTCTACGGTTATGGCCCCTACCTCGACCGTGTCCCGGTACGGCCCGGACAAAGCCGTCATGCTTCGGACAATCGGGAAGAAAAAACGCGAGCTGCGGCGGCGCTGCTTCATGCCGCACAGGGCGCAAACGTTGCCGTCGTTTCCGGCGGTGATCCGGGCGTCTTCGCCATGGCGGCAGCGGTATGCGAAGAAATCGAAGCGGGACCGGACGCTTGGCGCACGCTGGATGTCACAATTGTCCCCGGCATTACGGCGATGCTCGCAGTCGCCGCACGAGTCGGCGCGCCGCTCGGTCATGATTTCTGCGCGTTGTCGCTCTCCGACAATCTGAAACCTTGGGAGCTTGTCGAGAAACGGCTCGATGCGGCGGCGAGCGCGGGCTTTGTGATCGCGATCTATAATCCGATTTCGCGGGCGCGGCCGTGGCAACTTGGTAGCGCGTTCGAACGGCTGCGCCGCCACCTGCCGCAGTCGACCCCGGTTGTCTTCGGCCGCGCCATCGGCCGGCCTGATGAGCGCGTCAGCGTCACAAGCCTTGAGGCCGTGAAAGTGGCAAACGCCGACATGGCGACGCTCATCATCGTCGGGTCGCGCGAGACGCGCATCATCGCGCGCCCGGGACGCGCTTCGCTCGTCTACACGCCGCGTGCGGTCGTGGAGGTCAGCGCATGATCGAGCCAGGCGATTGCCTCGTCCACCGTCTCGACCGCCGGAGCCTCAGGCTCTGCGGGTCGGCGCAGCATGATGATGCCAATACCGAGCGCGCGCGCCGCAGCGATCTTGCCGTAAGTCGCGGCGCCGCCGCTGTTCTTGGCGACAACAACTTCGATGGCATGTTGCCGCAACAGTTCGCGCTCATCCGCTTCGGCGAAGGGACCGCGAGCGGTGATGTAGTCGGCATGCGGCAAGGTGAGCGGCGGATCGACTGGATCGACGCTGCGGATCAGGTAATGGTGTTGTGGCGCCGCAACGAACGGCGCGAGTTCGTTGCGGCCGAGCGTGACGAGGACGCGGCGCGACGTTTGACCGATTGCCCGCACCGCCTCACCCGCATCGCCGACTGCGGTCCAGCGATCGCCCGCAATGGCAATCCAGGGCGCGCGCCGCAGCGCGACGAACGGCACGCCGATTTTACGGGCGGCGACGATGGCGTTTGCCGAGATGCCGCTGGCGTAGGGATGCGTCGCGTCGATCAAAGCATCGATGCGCTCCCGCACCAGATGATCGGCGAGTCCCGCGGCACCGCCGAAGCCGCCGACCCGGACCGGCACAGGTTGCGATGCGGGCAAAACGGTGCGGCCGGCAAGCGAAAGCGTGATGTCGAGGTCGCGGCGCTCAGCCAGACGGCCCGCCAAGACTCGTGCCTCCGTCGTACCGCCAAGGATCAGGACGCGCGTCATGTCTCTTTCTGAAATGCCGTTCTCTGATGCCGTCGGGCCGGACACTGCCGCATCACCGCGCTGGCTGTCCATCGTCGGCATCGGCGAGGACGGTGTCGAGGGTCTGAGCCCTGTCGCGCGCGGGCTCATTAGTTCAGCGGAAATCGTGTTCGGCGGCCGGCGCCATTTGAGTCTTGCGGCGCCGCTCATTCGCGGCGCGGCACGGCCCTGGCCGAGCCCCTTCGACCGCGCCGCCGGCGAGGTGCTGCATCATCGCGGCCGACCCATTTGTGTGCTCGCCACGGGCGATCCGTTTCACTACGGCGTCGGTACGGTGCTGGCGCAGCATATTGATGCAAGCGAAATGATCGTGGTGCCGGCGCCGTCGGCTTTCAGTTTGGCGGCGGCCCGCCTCGGCTGGCCGTTGCCGCAGGCGACACTGCTTTCGTTGCACGGCCGCAACCTCGATCTGGTGCGACCGCACCTGCAGCCGTCGGCACGCATTCTCGCGCTGACCTCCGACGATAAGGGGCCCGCTGCGCTTGCACAGCTTCTGACGCAATCCGGCTTCGGCGCTTCGCGTCTGACGATCCTTGAGGCGCTTGGCGGGCCCCGCGAGCGGGTTCGCAGCACGAAAGCTGCGGAATTCGATTGGCTGCGATCGACGCACTCAACACGGTCGCCATCGAAGTGAAGGCTGCGCCGGACGCCCGCGTCCTGGCGCGAACGCCCGGTCTCGCCGATGACTTGTTCGAGCACGACGGCCAGATCACCAAGCGCGAAATCCGTGCGCTGACGCTGTCGTCATTGGCGCCGTGCCGTGGCGAACTGCTGTGGGATGTCGGCGCGGGCGCAGGATCCGTGGCGATCGAATGGATGCTGGCCGATCCGACGATGCGCGCGATCGCCATCGAGCGGCACCCCGATCGCGCAGCGCGCATCCGCCGCAATGCCGCGGCGTTCGGCGTGCCGGGACTGGAGATCATCGAAGAGGAAGCGCCGGCCGCACTCGTTGGCCTCACCGCGCCGGATGCGATCTTCATCGGCGGCGGCGCCAGCGATGCCGGAGTCCTCGACACTGCGGTCGAAGCGTTGCGCACCGGCGGCCGGCTCGTCGTTAATGCCGTGACGACCGAGACCGAAGCGATGCTGATTGCGCGCCACGCAGCGCGCGGCGGCGAACTCATTCGTATCGCAATCGCACGCGCCGGCGCGGTCGGCGGCAAGACCGGCTGGCGCGCTGCAATGCCGGTCACCCAATGGGTCTGGACAAAGCCATGATTGTCGCCGGCGTTGGATGCCGAAGGGGGGCGCCCGCAGCCGATGTCGAAGCGGCCATCCGCACTGTGCTGAGCCGGGCCGGCATCGCATCTGACGCGCTCGATTGCATTGCGACGATCGCAGCCAAAGACGGCGAGGCTGGGATCGAGACAGCGGCGGCAAAGCTTGGTGTCGCCGTTGTCGTGGTTTCGCAAGACGAACTCAAAGCGGCGGGCGAGCGCGCCGAGACGCGATCCGAACGCGTGCTGGCGCTCATGGGCGTTCCGTCCGTCGCCGAAGCCGCCGCCCTCGCAGCGGCCGGGCCATCGGGTCGCCTCGTCAGTCCACGACTTGTGATCGGGGCTGCCGCGTGCGCGCTCGCCGCCACGGAGGTGAAGTCGTGACCGTCCATTTCATCGGAGCCGGTCCCGGCGCGGCGGATCTGATCACCGTGCGCGGCCGCGATCTCATCGCGCGCTGCCCGGTCTGTCTCTATGCCGGGTCGATCGTACCGCGCGCGTTGCTCGAACATTGCCCACCCAGTGCGCGCATCGTCGATACCGCACCGCTGTCGCTCGACGAGATCGACGCCGAGTTTGCGACGGCGCATGCAGCCGGGCGTGACGTGGCGCGACTTCATTCCGGTGACCTTTCGATCTATAGCGCGCTCGCCGAGCAGCTGCGCCGTCTCGAACGGCGCGGCATTCCCTATACGCTGACGCCAGGCGTGCCGGCATTCGCCGCGGCCGCGGCGGCCTTGGGGTGCGAACTGACAGTGCCCGAAGTTGCGCAGAGCGTGGTGCTGACGCGCGTTTCAGGCCGTGCATCGCGCATGCCGGAATCTGAGCAGATCGCGGCTTTTGCAGCGACCGGGGCCACTCTCGTCATTCACCTCGCGATCCACGCCATCGACGCGATCGTCCGGGAACTGACGCCAAAGTATGGCGCGGATTGTCCAGCGGCCGTCGTCTTCCACGCCAGCGCGCCGACGGAGTGCATCTTGCGCGGTACACTCGCCGATATCGCCGAAAGGGTCGCTGCGGCAAAAATCGAGCGAACGGCGCTCATTCTGGTCGGCCGGGCGCTTGCTGCACAGGATTTTCGCGACAGCGCGCTCTACGATGCCGATTATCGCCGCCGGTTCCGAGGGGGCGTCAGTTGAGCAAATCAAATCGGCGCGCGGCCGACCAGATTTTGTTCGCGATCGAACACAGCGATGTCGACGCCGATATCACGGCCTTCGACGAGGTGTGCGGCGGTAGCCTGCGCCGCGCGCGCAACGTGATCGCCGAGGGCGATGTCTTCCGATCGTGCGATCTCGAAGGCTTCCGCGGCCGTGTTGGCCGACTTGATGCGATCGCAAAGTTGCGCAGAGCCGCCGGCGGCTTGCGCGAATGTCGCGAGGCTCTCGAGGTCGACGGCCCCGCGTTTGGAGTGAAGATCGGTGAGGCCTTGAGCGAGTTTGGTCATCTTGGCGACGCCACCCGCGATGGTGACGCGCGGGACCGGATGACTGCGCACATATTTGAGCATGCCGCCGACGAAATCGCCCATGTCGATCAGTGCGATTTCGGGCAAATCGTAAAGCCTTCGCACCGCGGCTTCGGAGCTTGCGCCGGTGGCGCCAGCGATATGGGTGACGCCGGCTGCACGCGCAACGTCGATGCCGCGATGAATCGAGTGGATCCACGCCGAGCACGAATACGGCACAACAATTCCCGTGGTGCCGAGAATCGACAACCCGCCGACGATGCCGAGGCGTCCGTTGAGTGTTTTCGCCGCAAGTGCTTCGCCGCCAGGAATCGAAATCTCCACTTCGACATCGGCGGCGCAATTCACCGCCGCGGCGACCTCGGCGATCGCTTCGCGGATCATGCGCCGCGGCACCGGATTGATGGCAGGCTCCCCCGGCCCAATAGGAAGACCAGCTCGCGTCACCGTACCGACGCCTTCACCGGCGCGAAACGTGACACCCGCGCCGAAGGCGCCGGCGCGAACTGTCGCGCAAACCAGGGCGCCGTGAGTCACATCGGGATCGTCGCCCGCATCCTTGATGACGCCGGCACTCGCACCATCTCCGTCCGTTCGCGTCATTGCGAGCGCGAAACTCGGCCGTTCGCCGCGCGGCAGCGTCACCTCGACCGGATCGGGGAACGCGCCCGTCACCATCGCCGTGAATGCGGCCTTTGCCGCAGCAGCAGCGCAAGTGCCGGTGGTCCAGCCGCGACGCAGGGGGCGTTCTTGTTTCGCCATGCTCCTCCCTTTAGTCCGCTGCGTATCAACCGTCACCACGGGAGCGTGGCGCCATGACCGCTTGGGACACCTTGGCGGCCCGGCGGACGGGTATCCCGGTCTTTGCTCCGGGTCACGTCTGGCTTGCCGGCGCGGGACCTGGCGATCCCGGCCTTCTGACGCTCGACGCGCTCGCCGGCCTCAGCCAGGCCGATGTCGTCGTGCATGATGCGTTGGTCGATCCGCGCGTGCTGGCGCTCGCTGGCGAGCAGGCACGATTAGAATTCGCCGGCAAGCGGGGCGGCAAACCATCGGCCACCCAGGCCGACATCAGCCAGCGGCTTGTCGCGCTGGCGCGTGCCGGAAACCGCGTGCTGCGGCTCAAGGGCGGCGATCCTTATGTGTTCGGCCGCGGCGGCGAGGAGGCGATGACGCTTGCGGGCGCTGGCGTCCCCTTCCGCGTGATACCCGGCGTGACGGCTGGCCTCGCCTCCCTTGCAGCGGCAGCGATCCCAGCGACACTGCGCGGGACCAACCGCGCCATCATCCTGGCGGCCGGGCACGGCGCCGACGACGATTTCGATTGGACGCCGCTGGCGCGGACCGGCCAGCCGATCGTGCTCTACATGGTGATGCACAATCTCGAGCGTATCGCTGCGGCATTGATGCAAGCGGGACTCGCCGCACAGACCCCTGCCGCAGTGATCGCTTCGGCGACCACGCCGAAAGAGCGCATCCTGGTCTCAACGCTCGAAAGACTAGCCGCCGATGTGCGCGAGCAAATTTTCGAACCTCCGGCGATCGTCGTCATCGGCGACATTGTGAAGACACGTGGGCTTCTTCTCGGCGAGACCACATCGGCGCAGAAGGAGCCAACGTGACGGCGCGCGGCCTGATCATCGCCGCGCCGCATTCTGGCGCAGGAAAGACTACGGTCACGCTCGCAATATTGGCGGCGCTGGCACGGCGCGGCATCAACGTGCGCGCGGCGAAAGCCGGCCCCGACTACATCGATCCAGCGTTTCACGCGGCTGCTACAAATTCCGCAAGCGTCAATCTCGATTCCTGGGCGATGCCGCCGACGCTGCTCGAGGCCTTGATGGCCCAAACAGCTCAAAGCGCCGAGATCGTCGTGATCGAAGGCGTGATGGGTCTATTCGATGGCGCCAATGCGCCGCGCGGCCGGCGCGGTGCGACCGCCGATCTCGCCGCGCATTTCGGCGTGCCGGCCGTGCTCGTGCTCGACGTCTCGCGCCAAGCGCAGTCGGCCGCGGCTTTGGTGCGAGGTTTTGCGACCCACGATCCGGCGGTGCGCATCGCTGGCGTTATTCTCAATCGTGTCGGTAGCGAGCGGCACCGTGTGCTCGTGAGTGAAGCCATTGCAGCACTCGGTATTCCGGTCCTCGGCGCCGTTCCGCGCGATGCAGCGATGGCGCTGCCGGAGCGCCATCTCGGTCTTGTTCAGGCCGGCGAGCATGCCGATCTTGCCGCGCTGATTGATCGCCTTGCCGCCATGGCGGAGCGGCATCTCGATCTCGAGGCCATTGTCGCAAACGCCGTGCCGCTCGCCGTCGCGGCGACGCCGGGGGCGCGGGCCATTCCGCCGCCGGGACAGCGTGTCGCGCTGGCGCGCGATCAGGCTTTCAGCTTCGTCTATCCACATCTCATCGAGGCCTGGCGAAACGCCGGCGCCGAGATCTTTCCATTCTCGCCGCTTGCTGACGAGCCGCCGCCGGAGAACGCCGATTGCTGCTGGCTGCCGGGCGGCTATCCGGAACTTCATGCCGATGCGCTCGTCGCTGTGGAACGCTTTCGTGCGGGATTGCAGAAGTTCGCCGAGACGCGGCCAGTGCACGGTGAGTGCGGCGGCTACATGGTTTTGGGCCAGAGCCTCGAAGACGCGGAGGGTCGTCGCCACGCCATGACGGGACTGCTCGGCCATATGACGAGCTTCGCCAAACGCAAACTGCATCTCGGCTACCGTACGGCGCGGCTTCTTTCGGACAGTGTACTTGGCTCGAAAGACACCGTCGTTCGCGGACACGAATTTCACTACGCGTCACTCGTTTCGGCCGGAGCCGACGAACCGCTTGCCGAACTAGCAGACGCTGAAGGCCGTTCGCTGGGTCCTGCAGGCGCACGGCGCGGCAACGTCACCGGCACATTCTTTCACGCGATTGCGCCTGCGCAGGCCGATTAGCCTGCCGCTTTCGGTTTTACCGCGTCATCGGCAGGCTTGTCGGACACGCCAGCTTCCGCGAACGTCGCCATGCCTTTATGGCACGCCAGCGCCGCGCGAAGAAGAAGTAGCGCCACCGCGGCGCCAGACGCTTCGCCGAGACGCATATTCAGATCGACAAGCGGCTTAAGGCCGAGTTCTTCGAGCAGCATCCTGTGCCCAGCTTCCGCCGAAACGTGGCCGGCGAGCGAGTGCGCGAGCGTGTCGGCCCGAAGTTTCGCCAACGGCGCGACCGCGGCGGTGCAGACGAAGCCGTCGAGCAACACGGGGATACGCTGCCGGCGAGCCGCCAATGTTGCGCCGAGAATCGCCGCCAGTTCACGGCCACCAAACGCCGCGGCGACCGCCAACGGATCGTGCAGAATGGCAGCGTGACGATCGAGCGCACGGTCAATGACGGCGCGCTTGCGCTCCAAGCCCTCGCTGTCGACACCCGTCCCGCGGCCCGCCCAGCGTGCTCCACCGCCGCCAAACAACGCCGCAGCGATTGCGGCCGCCGCCGTGGTGTTGCCGATGCCCATTTCGCCGAGGCAAACCAGATCGCATTGCGGCGACACCGCGTCGTAACCGGTCGCGACCGCATCGAGAAACTCCTGCTCCATCAACGCCGGCTGCGCGGTGAAATCAGCCGTCGGGTGATCGAGCGCGAGTGGGATCACGCGCAACGCGGCGCCCGCAGTTTGCGCGAGCTGATTAATCGCGGCGCCGCCGGAGGCAAAGTTCGCCACCATCTGCGCCGTCACTTCGGCGGGATAAGCCGAGACACCGAGCTTCGTCACACCGTGATTGCCGGCGAAGACAAGTACCTCGGCGCGGTCCAGCCGCGGCGGCGCATGGCCTTGCCAATGCGCCAGCCAGGCGACGAGATCCTCGAGACGGCCAAGACTGCCAGGCGGTTTGGTGAGCACGGCATCGCGTCGCAGGACAGCCGAACTCGCCGCCGGATGCCCACTCGGCAGATCGAGGCAAATCGCGCGCAGATCGGAAAGGGAGGTGAAATTCGTCATCGCCGAGTTGTTTCCTTACGCCGGCCGGACCATGCGGAACGTCTAGCAAATTCACGGCAGCACGGCCATAACCGGCACCTTCGGCATCGAGAACGAATGATGACGATCTCCGAACCATGGCTTGCCGATCGCGCCGACGAGCTCAAGGCGAGCGTGACCTTCCTGACCAGAATTCCGCTGTCACGGGAAGCGCCCGGCGTCGGCTTCGACATTGCGCGTACGGCCTGGGCATTTCCGCTTGTCGGGCATGGTCGTCGGTCTGATCGGTGCGGCGGTCTACGCATTGGCGCATGCGCTCGGATTGCCAGCGTGGCCGGCTTCGACACTGAGCGTCGCCGCGACACTCTGGGCCACAGGCTGCCTGCATGAGGACGGCCTCGCCGATACGGCGGACGGTTTTGGCGGCGGCAAGACGCGCGAGCGCAAGCTCGACATCATGCGCGACAGCAGAATTGGCACCTACGGGGTATGCGCGCTGGCAATCGCGATCCTGCTTCGCGTGAGTGTGCTGGCCGCTCTCGCCGGTCCGGCGACCGTCGCCCTGGTCCTGATCATGACGCACGGCGCGGCCCGCGCGGTGCTGCCGATGTTCATGTCACTCGTGCCGGCGGCACGCCGCGATGGGCTTTCCCATGACGCCGGCCAGCCGCCGAGCTTGAGCGTTGCCATCGCGGCCGCCTTGGGAGCGCTCCTCCTGGTCGCCGGGCTTGGTCTGCTGCCTGGGATTGGGGCAGTGATTTTGCTCGCAATTGCCGCTTTTCTGATGGCGTGGCTATGCGAGGCCCAGATTGGCGGTCAAACCGGCGACGTATTGGGCGCACTCGAGCAGGTTTGCGAAATCGTCATCCTCCTCGTCGCATTGCATTGATCACCGAATTCGGTGCAAGACATAGAGCCCGGGACATTGAAACGGCGCCCAAGCCTGGTTGGGCGAACGGCGAGAATTTGCTCGAACTTTGTCGGTCGGATGGATCCCGCGCTCAAGATCGTCATCGTTGACGAAAATCCGCTTCGCGCCGCGATCCTCGCCGACGGATTGCGCGAAGCCGGCTACACGCAGGTCTCGCAAATCGACGAGATGACGAACCTGCTGGCGCGCATCTACACACTCGATCCCGACGTCATTCTGATCGATCTGGAAAATCCCAGCCGCGACGTGCTGGCGCAGATGTTCCAGGTGAGCCGCGCCGTCAAACGACCGATCGCCATGTTCGTCGATCAGAGCGACGCCGCCGCGATCGAGGCCGCCGTCGATGCCGGCGTTTCGGCCTACATCGTCGATGGCCTCAAGAAAGAACGCATCAAGAGCATCCTCGATCTCTGCATTTCTCGCTTTAACGCCTTCGCGCGCTTGCAGGACGAACTTGAGCGCACGCGAAACGCGCTCGGCGAGCGCAAAGTGATTGATCGCGCCAAGGGCATCCTCATGAAGATCAAGAATATCAGCGAGGCCGAAGCTTATGCTTTGTTGCGCAAGACGGCCATGAATGAGAACAAAAAGATCGCCGAGGTCGCCCAGTCGGTTGTCACTGCCGCGGAGCTTCTGAAATGACCGGTGACCGCCTGCGCATCGGCTTCATTCCGCTGACCGACGCGGCGGCGCTGATCGTTGCCGTCGACAAGGGCTTTACTGCGACGGAGGGCTTGGCAGTCGATCTGGTCCGCGAGGTCTCGTGGTCCAACGTGCGCGACAAGCTCAATATCGGTCTGTTCGACGCCGCGCATCTTTTGGCGCCGGTCGCCATCGCTTCAAGCCTCGGCATCGGACACGTCAAGGTTCCGGTTCTTGCACCCTTCATGCTCGGCCTTAACGGTAATGCGATCACGGTTTCGCCTGTGCTTCACGCAGCACTTACCGCAGTCGCCGACGGCGACCTCGCCGATCCAAGAGTCTCGGCGCACGCACTCGCCCGCGTGGTTGCCGAGCGGCGCAAGCGCGGCGCAGAACCGCTGATGTTCGGCATGACGTTTCCGTTTTCGACCCACAACTACCAGCTTCGCCTGTGGATGGCGGCGGGCGGAATTGATCCTGACGAAGATGTGCGACTGGTTGTGCTGCCCCCGCCCTACATGGTGGACAGCCTCGTTAATCGCCATGTCGACGGCTTCTGTGTCGGCGCGCCGTGGAATTCGATTGCGGTCGATCTCGGTGTCGGGCACATCCTGCATTTCGGTTCTGATATCGTTGCGCATGCGCCGGAGAAGGCGCTCGCGATACGCGCCGCATGGCTAGCAGAACGTGCCGACGTTTTGCCGCGGCTCTTGCGCGCACTGGATCGAGCGGTCGCGTTCATCAACGACCCGCCCAATGTCGAGGAAGTTGCCACGCTCGTGGCGGCGCCACACCGTGTCGACGTCGCGCCCGAATTGGTGCGGTCGACGCTCGAAGGCCGCTTGCGCGTCGCCGTTCATTGCGCTCCCCGCACAGCGCCGTCCTACATGCTGATCGGCCGCGACGGCTCGGCGCGGCCCGAGCCGGTGCACGCAGCTTGGCTCTACGCGCAGATGGTCCGCTGGCATCAAGCCCCGCTTTCGGCCGAACTTCTGGCGGTTGCCGTCGGCTGCTTTCGGCCCGATCTTTATGATGCGGCGGTCGGGAAAAGCGTCCTCGCGACGGGCGCTCCCGCTGATCGGATTGGAGCCTTCGCCGGACCGTCATTCAACGCCGGCGACATCGCAGGATATGTTGCGGCGTGCGACGCGAAGACGTAGCACCCGTGCTGCGATGCACAAAGTTTCCGCACGTTGCGGCCGTCCTATGCATCACTCAAATCCCCCGCCGACAATCATTTGATCCATAAATTATTGATATAATTAAGTTTTCTAACACTGGCTTAGACTGGCACGAAGCTTGAATTGGTTAGATCAGGATGGCGACGCCGCGTGCGGCGCCGCGGTGGTCTAACGACGGACCGATAGCAACGCCGCTGTTCCGGGGACGCCCAGATGCGCACCCCGGAGCGGCGGTTTTTTTTGGTCGAACGGCCAACAAGCGGGGCAGCCGCACAGCGGGCTTCCACGGCAAACGCGAAAGGGATTTCGTGCGATGAGCGACGACACCGAGTTCAAACGCGGCCGGCCCCGCATCGACCGTCGCACCTTCCTCAAGAGCAGCGCCACAGCCGCAGCGCTGGCCGGCGCTTCGGGACTGATGTTGACGCCGCAAAAGGCGCGCGCGGCGCTCAAGCCCGAAAAGGAAGACCTGAAGTTCGGCTTCATCAAACTCACCGACATGGCGCCGATCGCGATCGCCAAGGAGCTCGGTTATTTCGAGGATGAAGGGCTTTACGTCTCGGTCGAGCCGCAGGCGAACTGGAAAGTGCTGCTCGATCGCGTCATCACCGGCGAACTCGACGGCGCCCATATGCTGGCGCCGCAGCCTCTCGGCGCCACGATCGGCGTTGGCACCAAGGCGCACGTCATCACACCCTTCTCCATGGATCTCAACGGCAACGGCATCACGGTTGCCAAATCGGTCTGGGAGGAGATGACGCCACATGTTCCAAAAGGACCGGACGGAAAGCCGGTCCATCCAATTGCCGCCGACGCCCTCAAGAAGGTCGTCGACAAGTACAGGGCGGACGGCAAGCCCTTCAACATGGGCATGGTGTTCCCGCTCTCGACCCACAATTTCGAATTGCGCTATTGGCTCGCATCGGGCGGCCTCAATCCCGGCTACTATTCGCCGACCGACACATCCGGCCAGATCATGGCCGACGTGCTGCTTTCGGTGACACCGCCGCCACAAATGCCGGCGACGCTCGAGGCCGGCACCATTCTCGGCTACTGCGTGGGCGAGCCTTGGAATCAGCAGGCGGTGTTCAAGAACATCGGCGTACCGGTGATCGCCGATATCGAGATTTGGAAGAACAAGCCCGAGAAGGTCTTCGGATTCACCGCCGACTTCCAGAACAAGAATCCCAATACCGTGCTTGCCGCCACCAAAGCGCTGATCCGCGCCGGCATGTGGCTCGACGCCGACAACAATGCCAACCGCCCGAAAGCGGTGCAGATCCTATCGCGGCCTGAATATGTCGGCGCCGACGCCAACGTCATCGCCAATTCGATGACCGGCACGTTCGAATACGAGAAGGGCGACAAGCGCGCGGTGCCCGACTTCAACGTCTTCTTCCGTTACTTCGCGACCTATCCGTTCTATTCGCACGCGATCTGGTACCTCACGCAGATGCGGCGCTGGGGACAGATCGCCGAAGGCAAGCCGGACAGCTGGTACGATCAAACCGCGAAGGACGTCTACAAGCCCGAGATCTACCTCGCGGCGGCCAAGCTGCTGGTCGCCGAAGGCAAGGCCAAGCAAGCCGACTTCCCGTGGGACACTGACGGCTATCGTCCGCCGAACGCGGACTTCATCGACCACATCGAATACGACGGCCGCAAACCCAACGAGTATCTGGGCAAGCTTCAGATCGGCTTGAAGAGCGATCAGCACGTCTCCGGGGCGAACGTCGTCGCCAATTGATGCCGCCCCCGACCCTTCAACGCACAAGACAGCGCGAGGAAATCTGAAATGTCCACGGCCAGCGATTTTATCGGCGCCGCCGCTGTGACGGCCGAACCCGCGGGCGGGGTCCGGCGCGAGCGCTGGCAAGCGCGCATCTCGCGCACCGCCGGCTTCCTCAACGTCCTCGGCCTCGGCTGGATCGCACCGTTGCTACGCATCGCGATCGGCGAGCCGATCAAACCGGAGCTGACCGAACTATGGCGATCGTTCGGGATTCCGGTGCTCGCCATATCGATCTTCCTCGCCGCCTGGGGTTTCACAGCGCCGAAAGTCAAGACAAGTCTCGGGACGCTTCCAGGTCCGGTGCAGGTCTGGCAGCAGGCCGAAAATTTGTGGGCTGACCACCTCGCGGAGCGCGCCAGGGCGCGCGCTTTCTACGAGCGGCAAGAAAAACGCAACGCCGAACTGCTCGCGAGCGATCCCAAGGCGGACGTGAGAATCCGTGCCTATACCGGCGCGCCGACCTATCTCGATCAGATCCTGACCAGCCTGGAAACGGTTTTCACCGGTTTCATCTTCGCAACGCTGGTCGCCGTTCCGCTCGGCGTATTGTGCGGGCTGTCGCAGACGGTCAATACCGCGATCAACCCGCTCGTACAGGTCTTCAAGCCGGTTTCTCCGCTCGCCTGGCTGCCGCTCGTGACGATGGTGGTGAGCGCGCTTTATGTCTCCAGCGATCCGGTCTTTCCGAAATCGTTCCTGGTCTCGGCCATCACGGTGACGCTGTGCTCGCTGTGGCCGACGTTGATCAACACCGCGGTCGGCGTCGCTTCGATCGACAAGGACCTGATCAATGTCGGGCGCGTGCTGCGCTTGCCCTGGTACACCAAGGTCGTGAAGATCGTGCTGCCATCCTCGCTGCCGCTGATCTTCACCGGGCTTCGGCTCTCGCTCGGTGTCGGCTGGATGGTGCTGATCGCAGCCGAAATGCTGGCGCAGAATCCGGGTCTCGGCAAATTCGTCTGGGACGAATTTCAGAACGGCTCCTCTGCCTCGCTCTCCAAGATCATGGTCGCGGTGTTCACCATCGGCATCATCGGCTTCGTGCTCGACCGCATCATGCTGGCGCTGCAAACCGCTTTCACGTTCGGCCCAACTCGCTGAGGCAGCCCGACGATGACGATCATTGAACTCAAAGCAGTCAGCAAATCCTACGGCGAGGAAAGCGCGCGGACGCGCGTGCTCAAGAATGCCTCGCTTCGCGTCGAGGAAGGCGAGTTCGTCGCGATCGTCGGCTTTTCCGGTTCCGGCAAGACGACCCTGATCAACCTGATGGCTGGCCTCATCGCGCCGGATTCCGGCGAGGTGCTGTTCAAGGGCAAGCCGGTCAAAGAGCCGGGTCCCGAGCGCGGCGTGGTGTTTCAGAATTATTCGCTGATGCCGTGGCTGTCGGTGCGCGGCAACGTGGCGCTCGCCGTCGATGCTGTCCTCGCCGGCAAGCCGCCACGCGAACGGCACGCGCGCGTCGCCCGCTACACCGAGATGGTCGGACTTTCGCACGCGAGCAACCGCAAGCCGGCGGAATTGTCCGGAGGCATGCGCCAGCGCGTGGCGGTCGCTCGCGCCCTCGCCATGGATCCCGAAGTGCTGCTGCTCGATGAGCCGCTGTCCGCGCTCGACGCGCTGACCCGCGCCAAGCTGCAGAGCGAAATCGAAGACATCTGGTCGCAGGAAAAAAAGACGGTGGTGATGATCACCAACGACGTCGACGAGGCGATCCTGCTCGCCGACCGCATTGTCCCGCTCAATCCAGGTCCAGACGCGAGCTTCGGTCCGGAATTTCGTGTGCCCTTCGAACGGCCGCGGCAGCGCTCCGCAATGAACGCGAGCGCTGCCTACAAGACGCTGCGCGCTGCCATCACCCAATACCTGATGGATGCTGGGCTGCGCCGGAACTCGAAGACAACCGAAGAGCGTCGCGAATTGCCCAATGTCGTTCCGCTGCAGCTCGATCACGGACCGCCGCGCGCCTACAAGGACGCCGCCGACACACCGTTCGAGGAACGCTATGTCGAATTTTACCAAGTGCGCAAGGATTATCCGACGCCGAACGGCGCACTGACCGTCGTCGACGGCTTCAATCTGCTGATGCAAAAAGGAGAGTTCGTTTCGCTGATCGGCCATTCGGGCTGTGGCAAGTCCACCGTGCTGTCGATGGTGGCGGGTCTCAGCGAGATTACGAGCGGCGGCATCGTGCTCGACAACAAGGAAGTGGTGGCCGCCGGACCCGACCGCGCCGTTGTTTTCCAGAGTCCGTCGCTGTTGCCGTGGATGACGGCACGCCAGAACGTCGCGCTCGGCGTCGATCGCGTCTATCCGCATGCGTCGCGTGCCGAGCGCGACGATATCGTGACGTACTATTTGTCCCGCGTCGGGCTTGGCGACGCCATGGACAAGAGCGCCTCCGATCTCTCAAACGGCATGAAGCAGCGCGTCGGCATCGCCCGCGCCTTTGCGCTTTCCCCGAAGCTTTTGCTGCTCGATGAGCCGTTCGGCATGCTCGATTCGCTGACCCGCTGGGAATTGCAGGAAGTGCTGATGGAGGTGTGGTCGCGCACGCAAGTGACCGCAATTTGCGTCACGCACGATGTCGATGAAGCAATCCTGCTCGCTGACCGCGTCGTGATGATGACCAACGGGCCGAATGCACGGATCGGCCGCATCATGGACGTCGACATCCCTCGGCCGCGGACGCGTCGCGCGTTGCTCGAGCATGCGCGCTACTACGAATATCGTCAGCAGTTGCTGAGCTTCCTCGAAGAATTTGAAAGCGGCACCGGCGGTCGCGTGGCTGCGCGGCCGGCGGCGGCCTGACGTGACGACGGATTTCGCCGGGTTGAACGGAGGACGAAGATGACACCGGACCAGATCAAGGCGATCCAAGACAGTTTTGCCAGTGTCGCGCCAATTTCCGAACAGGCCGCCGCGCTGTTCTACGAGCGGCTGTTCGAGATCGCACCTAACGTCAAACCGCTGTTTCACGGCGACATGAAAGAGCAGGGCCGCAAGCTGATGGCGACGCTTGCGGTCGTGGTCAACGGACTCCGCAATCTCGAAAGCATATTGCCGGCCGCAAGCGCGCTGGCCAAGCGCCACGTCGATTATGGTGTGAAGGCCGCCGATTACGCGCCAGTCGGCGCCGCCCTGCTGTGGACCCTGGAGAAGGGTCTCGGCGCCCAATGGACTCCCGAACTCGCGGCAGCCTGGGGCTCGGCCTACACGATCCTTTCCGAATACATGATCGGCGAGGCCTACGGCCGCAGCGCCGCGGCCGAATAGGAGCACATGAGCGAGCCCCTCGTCATCATCGGCAACGGCATGGCCGCAACCCGGCTGTGCGAGGAGCTCGCGCGGCATGCGCTCGGCCGCTACGCCATCGCGGTCGTCGGCGAGGAACCGCAGCTTGCGTATAACCGTGTCCTGCTCTCATCGGTTCTCGCCGGTGACGTGGCGGCGGACGACATTACGCTGCAGCCGACAGGCTGGTGGCGCGATCGCGGCGTGACGCTGCGTTACGGCGCGGCAGCCACGATGGTCGACAGCCGGGCCCGCACCGTGACGCTTGCTGACGGCAACATGCTTCCGTACGCCAAGCTTGTTTTTGCTACAGGCTCCCGTGCGGCTCAGCTGCCGATTCCCGGCACCGATCTGGCCGGCGTGCACACCTTCCGCGACATGGCTGACGTCGCGTCGATTTCGAGCGCAGCGCGCCGCGGAACGCGTGCCGCCGTGATCGGCGGCGGGCTCCTGGGTATCGAAGCGGCCTACGGTCTCGCTAAGGCCGGCGCGGCGGTCACGCTCATCCATCTCATGGATCGCCTGATGGAACGACAACTCGACGCTCGCGCGGCGGCGATGCTCAAGCGAGCCATTGAAGCGAAGGGCATCGAGGTGGTGCTCGAGGTCGCGACTACCCGCTTGACCGGCAATGATCGTGTGGAGGCCGTTGAGCTGATGGATGGTCGCACGATTGCGGCCGACCTGGTCGTCGTCGCCGTCGGGATCAAACCGAATGCCGAGATCGCGAAGGCCGCCGGTCTTGCTGTCAACCGCGGCATTATCGTTGACGATCATCTTGAAACGAGCGCCGCGGGCGTGTTCGCCATCGGCGAATGCGCGGAGCATCGCGGCGTCTGCTACGGACTGGTCGAGCCTGCCCACGAGCAGGCGCGCGTGCTAGCCGCGCGGCTTGCGGATCGCGATGTCCGGTACGACGGCAGCATCAACGCAACCAATCTCAAAGTCTCCGGCGTCCACGTCTTCTCCGCCGGCGACTTTCTCGGCGCCACCGGTACAGAATCGATCATCCTCGCCGATCCCGGGCTTGGGACGTACCGAAAGCTCGTCATCGGCAATGGCTGTCTCGTCGGCGCGCTGCTCTACGGCGATACGACGGACGCGCTCTGGTACCTCGATCTCATCCGCTGCGGCGTCGAGATCGATTCCGTCCGCGAAGACCTCGTGTTCGGCCGAGCGCTGGCCGATCGGAAAGCAGCCTAGGGATGGCCGCATGACGCACAATCCGCCCCCACCCAAACTGTCGGTGTTACCGGAGACGGCGCCGTTTACGCCTGAGCAGCGCGCCTGGCTCGATGGGTTTTTCGCCGCTGCACTCGGCCTGACCGACTCCGGCGTCACAGCCCTTTCTCCGCAAGACGGCGCCGCTCTGATGGCCGGCGCTGCCGCTTCGGCGGACGAAGACGACGGCGCGCCCTGGCATGATCAGACGATGCCGATCAACGAACGCATGAAGCTCGCCGAAGGCCGGCCGCTGCGGCGTCGGATGATGGCGGCCATGGGCCAGCAGGATTGCGGGCAGTGCGGCTACAATTGTCAGGACTATGCTGACGCCATCACGCTGAATAAGGAAACGAAGCTCAACTTGTGTGTGCCCGGCGGCAAGGAGACGCTGCGCACGCTCAAATCGCTCTACGGCGAAATTGGCTCGGCCGGCCTTGCCACACCCGTGCTTGCCGGCGACGCCCGCCGCGGCAGAGCCTCCACCGAACGTTGCAGCCGGCCGCTCGCGAGACAATCCGACTGAAGCGATTTTTCATTCGCGCACATTGCTCAACAAGCCGGGCTCGGCGAAACAAACCTGGCATGTGGAATTCGATTTATCGCCGTGCGGACTCGACTACGTTGTCGGCGATTGCTTCGGTATTTTTCCAACTAACGATCCGGCGTTAGTCGATGCGGTCATTGGGGCGCTCGGTGTATCCGCGGACCTTCCAATCAAAGATCGCTCACTGCGCAACGTACTGACCGACAGCGTTGCACTGGGATTGGCACCGGACAGTCTATTCCAACTTTATTCTTACATCACCGGCGGCGAGCGACGCCTGAAAGCCAAAGGGCTTTCGTCCGGTGAGGACCCGGATGGAGACGCGGCGAACCTCGACGTACTTGCCGCCATGGAGAAATTTGCCGGCGTACAGCCGGACCCGGAAGCATTTGTGGAGGCGCTTGAGCCACTGCAACCGCGACTTTATTCGATTTCCTCCTCGCTCAAGAGCAATCCGGGTCGCGTCTCGCTCACGATCGATACCGTGCGTTACCAGATCGGACCGCGCGCGCGGCTCGGTGTTGCCTCAACGTTCCTCGGCGAACGGATCGCGCCCCGCGACAAGGTGAAAGTCTACGTGCAGCGGGCGCAACATTTCGCGCTGCCGGAGGATCCGGCAGCGTCGGTGATTATGGTTGGGCCAGGCACCGGCGTTGCCCCTTTCCGCGCATTCCTGCACGAGCGCATGGCGACGAAGGCGCCGGGCCGCAACTGGCTGTTCTTCGGCCATCAACACCGCGACTTCGATTTCTTCTACGAGGATGAGTTTGCCGGGATGCGGTCGACCCAAGTGCTGACGCGCTTGTCGCTCGCCTGGTCGCGCGACACGGGTGAGAAATTCTACGTCCAGGACCGCATGCGCGAAGTCGGCCGCGACCTGTGGGCCTGGCTTGCCGACGGCGCCTACATCTACGTCTGCGGCGACGCCAAGCACATGGCCAAGGATGTCGAGCGAGCGCTGGTCGATATCGTTGCGCAATTCGGCGCGCGATCGACCGACGAAGCGGTGGCTTTTGTCGCTGATCTCAAAAAGCGTGGCCGCTATCAGCAGGACGTCTACTGAAACGCCGTGGATCAGCCCAAGAAGCTGAAATGAACGCCCTGCCTCCGCATCCACCCGCCATACGCACCACGTGTCCGTATTGCGGCGTCGGCTGCGGCTTGCTTGCCATGCCGGACGGACAGGGTGGCGCAACAATTTCCGGCGACCCCGCTCATCCGGCAAATTTCGGCCGATTGTGTTCGAAGGGCTCGGCGCTCGGCGAGACGCTTTCGCTCGATCAGCGCCTGCTGCATCCGATGATGCGGCAATCGGACGGCTCGCTTTCGCGCGTCGATTGGGACACCGCGCTCGGACGCGTTGCCGGCGGCTTGCGCGCGATCATCGATCGCGATGGGCCGGACGCTGTGGCCTTTTACCTCTCCGGCCAATTGCTCACCGAGGATTATTACGTCGCCAACAAGCTGATGAAAGGCTTCCTCGGTTCGTCGAACGTCGACACCAACTCGCGCCTATGCATGGCCTCGTCAGTCGCCGGCCACCGTCGCGCCTTTGGCGCCGACATCGTCCCAGGGACATACGGCGATCTCGATGAGGCCGATCTCATCGTGCTGGTCGGCTCGAATGCGGCGTGGTGTCATCCCGTCCTCTATCAGCGGATGATCGCCGCCAAGCGGAAACGAGGCACGAAACTGATCGTCATCGATCCGCGGCGAACCGCGACGGTCGAAGACGCCGATTTGTTCCTTCCGATCGCGCCGGGCATGGATACCGCGCTGTTCTGCGGTCTGCTCGTGAACCTCGCCGACACACTCGCTCTCGACTACGAGTATATCGACCGGAACACGACGGGTTTTGTCGAGGCGCTGGCCCGCGCCCGCGAAATCGCCGGCGATGCAGCGGCTACCGCCCAGGCCACAGCTCTCGACCGGGCCGATGTTGCGCGCTTCTTTGAACTTTTTCGCGACACCCGTCGCGTCGTCACCGCCTTCTCGCAAGGGGTCAATCAATCCGCCCAGGGCACCGACAAGGTGAATGCGATCATCAACGTGCATCTGGCCACAGGCCGCATTGGCCGAATCGGCATGGGGCCGTTTTCGCTCACCGGCCAGCCCAACGCCATGGGCGGGCGCGAGGTCGGCGGGCTCGCCAACCAACTCGCCGCCCACATGGGCTTCTCGGCCGCCGAAATAAGCCGCGTCGGCCGCTTCTGGAACGCGCCCCGCATGGCGACCGGCGAAGGGCTGAAAGCCGTCGATATGTTTCAAGCCATCGAACGCGGAACGATCAAGGCATTGTGGGTGATGGCGACCAATCCGGGCGTGTCGCTGCCGCGCGCCGGCGCGGTGCGCGCCGCCTTGAAGCGGCTCGAGCTGTTCGTCATCTCCGAAAACGTCATCAGCAACGACACCGTTGAGGCCGGTGCGCAGGTGCTGCTGCCGGCCGCAGCGTGGGGCGAGAAGGATGGGACCGTCACCAACTCCGAACGGCGCATCTCGCGACAGCGCGCGTTCCTGCCGCGTCCAGGCGAGGCGCAGCCCGATTGGTGGATCGTCAGCGAGGTGGCGCGACGTCTTGGTTTTGGAGCCGCATTCGCGTACCGCGGTCCAGCCGACATTTTTCGCGAACACGCTGGTCTCTCCTCCTTCGAAAACCAGGGGCAACGCGACTTCGATATCGGCGCGCTCGCATCCCTCTCGGTCGAAGCCTACGATAATCTCGATGCGGTGATGTGGCCGGCCCGTAGCGGGCGAGACGTTCAAAGAGCAGCGCTTTTTCAGCGCCGGAGACTTTTTCACGAACGACCGTCGCGGCCGCTTCATCGCGCCGCAGCCGCCTCATCCGCGCACCGCGACGAACGAGCTGTTTCCGCTGCGCCTCAATACCGGACGGGTGCGCGATCAGTGGCACACAATGACCCGCACCGGAAAAAGCCCGCGACTTGGCGCCCATTCGCCCGAACCGTGCATCGAAGTCCATCAAGACGACGCCAAAGCGGCGAAGCTCGCCGACGGCGGCTTCGCCAAAATAACAACACGGCACGGCAGCGCGATTCTCAAGGTTGCCGTTCAGGCCGGCCAGCAGCAAGGCTCGATATTCGCACCCATCCACTGGAGCGGTGCCACGGCAGCCGACGCGCGCGTCGGCGACTTGGCCATGCCGGCAAACGACCCGTTTTCCGGCCAACCCGAGCTCAAGGCCACGCCGGCCCGGATCGAACCGGTTACGTTTGCCTATCGGGGGTTTGCCCTGACGCGACGTGCTATCTCGCCGCCGCCCGGTACATGGTTCGCGCGCGTTGCCATTTCGGGCGGCTCAGGCCTGCTGTTCGCAACGAACGCGGCGACGGACCTCTGGCGCGATCTTGCGAGCCGGATCATCCCCGAGGATGCGGAGCTTGCCGAATACATCGATCCGCCGCGCGGGCTCACTCGCATCGCCGCTTTCCGCTCCGGTCGGATCGAAGCGTGTATTTTTGTTGGCCCGGCGCATGCCCCGCCACAATGGGATGTGGTGCGGCCGCTGTTCGAGTCGGAAGCGATCACGGAGCGCGAGCGTCGTGTGCTTCTATCGGGCCGCAGCGGCGACGGGCTGGCGGAAACCGGCCCTTTGATCTGCGCCTGCTTCGGGGTGGGACTTTGTGCAATCCGCGAGGCCGTCACCAACGGCGGCGCAACGAGCGTCGCCGACATTGGGCGGACGCTGCGCGCCGGCACGAACTGCGGATCCTGCCTACCGGAACTGCGTGCGATCGTCGATCGCGTCACGCAACCCGCATAGCCGTCACTTGTTTTCCAGTGCTTTGCGAACCCGGGTGACCACATCGGGCGGAGTTTGCGCGACTTCAGCAACGAGTGTTTGTACTTCTTGCCCGCTGAGCGGATCGATGTCGATCTTCGCCGTTGCCGCCTCGGCGAGGAAGGCCGGATCCTTGACGGTCGCATCGAACGCGCTCCGCAGCGCCTCGACCCGATCGGCCGGAACGCCCGGCGGTACGAAATACGGCCTGCCGAATTCGAGCCGCGCCACCATGAGCTTTACCGCCGCGCGATCAGCGTCGTTCGTCAGATAATCGAAGATGAGAGGCACGTCGGCAAGCTCAGCCTGCCTCTTGAGGCCCCATTGCACCAACAGACGGATTTTCTTTTCAGCGAGCCAATTGGAATTGAGCGCCTTAAGCGTCGACCAATTGGCGATCGTGCCTTGCACTTCGCCGCGTTCGAGCGCCAGATGAATTTTTGGCGTGCTTTCGTAACCGTTAATGACCTTGAATTTGTAACCAAGCAGATTGTTGAGCAGCACCGGATAATCATATTGCGTCGATCCGGGAGCCTGGGCGCCCATCACGAGCTCCGTGGTTTTCACCTGGTCAAGCTTATCGATCGGCACCGTATGCCAAACGTACATGACCTGCGTTTCGCGATTGGTGCTACCGATATAGGAAAGTTTGGAGGCGTCGAAACGCGCGGTTTGCGGCGACAGAAGCGGCATCGTCGGTGTGCCGTTGAACGGCGCGCCGATGACCGTTCCGTCGAAGGGGCCGTTGGCGTTGAGCGAATTGGTCATGGTCAACCCGCCGGCGCCTGGCTGGTTTTGCACGATGATCGTGGGATTGCCGGGAAGGTGCGAACCCATGTGACGCGCGAGCACGCGCGCGGTGATATCGTAACCGGAGCCGACGCCCGTCCCGACGACGATGCGCACGGTTTTGCCTTTGAAGAAGGTCGCCGCGTCCTCCTGCGCATTCGCCGGCGCGCATATGAGGAGCGCGAGAAGGACAAGCAAAAATTTGTTCACTGTCTTTTCCTCCCAACTTTTGTCTGACGCGATCGCTTTATGTCATTCCGAGAGCGCGGCGACCCCTGGAATTTCATCGCCACGGCCGTGGCAAATCGCTGCGGGGACGATAGCTCTGGCACCCTCCGGAATGACGGAGGATGTTATGCCGCCCGGCGCCCCTCCTCCGGATCGAGCGGCAGCTTGACCGGCTGTTTGAGTTTTGCCGACAGATCAAGCGCTTTGGTCAGCATCAACCGATTATGGGCCTCGGCGGCGGTAGCCGCTTGCGTCGGCAGACCAAGCGAGACGCGGTTCAGCCAGGAATTGGTCTCTTCGCGCATCGGGCCCCGCAATTCACCGAGCGCCATGTCGCCGGGCGGATAGGAGCCGAGAAAGTCGACCAGGCGGCTTTGATCGGGTGCATAGCCTTCACTTTGCGGCTTGGATACCGCCAGCACCATATCGCGATGCGTATCGTCGATGGTCAGCACGCCGTGCGTACCGTTGATGCCGACTTCAAGGCTATAGACGGCGCCCGGCCACGTCACCGGCAGCGCCCAGGAAATGTTGAGGTGATAGACGGTGCCGTCCGCGCACATGATCATCCCGGCGGTGGCGTCGATGCCCTGGTAGAGCGGCCCCAGCACCTTGTCGACCGAGCGCGCATAACATTCGACCGGCTGCTTCTCTTCCAGGTACCACATGACGATGTCGAGGGCGTGGGTCCCGGAGATGACCATGGGTGAGATTGTGGCCGGATCGTTGGTGCGCTTGTAATTGTCGATGGCGACAAGCCGATTTATGAATGCGCGCGAGGTCACAAGCGTGACGTCCCCAAGCGCGCCGCTTCTCACCTTCTCCTTGCCGGCAAGCCACTTGCGCCGGAAACGCTGGGTATAGCCGACGACCGCGTCGAGCTTGGCGTCGGTGATCGCCTTCAGCACACGTGCGGATTGGCCAAGGTCGGTCGCGAGCGGCTTCTCGATCAGCATCGGCACGCCCCGCTCGACCGCCGCCATGATGGGATCGACGTGGAGATGCTCGTCGGTGGCAATGATGGCGCAAGTAACTTCCGGCCGCGCTAAAAGTTCGCGATGGTTCGTCGTGACGAAATCGGCGCCAATACGCGCCGCAACATCGCCACCGCGGTTGTGGTTGAGTTCGGCGATGCCGATCCATTCGACCGAGGGATGACGCGCTGCGACCTCGCCGCGGAACAGGCCGACTCGGCCTGCCCCGACAATGGCAAGACCGATACCCTTGGCGTTTTTCTTCATACGTTCAATCCCGCGCGGCTTTTCTGCTTGAGCTCGGCGATACCTGAGATCGTCTCGTTGGTGAGCGGCAGGTCGATCGGCTCGTTACGGTCGGCAGACAGATCGGCCGCGCTGTAGGTTTCCATCACCCGGCGCGCGCTTTCCGGGGTCACCATCACCGCCGTGTCGCGGATGCAGGCCTCGAGGAAGTGGATCGTCTCCGGGCCGATTCCGCCAGCGAACACGTGATCGACCCACTCGCCCGGCATGGTGGACATCGGAAATTCCTGGCCGCGCTTGGCGGTATTGAGCCAGTTGTCGCGCTGGGTATCATCGAGAGTCAGCGCCCCCTCGGTGCCGGTGATCTCGATCCAGGTCGAGCAGTAGTTCGGATAACTCGGCGGGAAATTCCAGCCGCCGCCGATCATCACCACCACGCCGTTATCCATCGTCACCGTGGTGAACATGATGTCGTGTGAGCCGTTCACCGGCTTCATATAGCCGTAGGCGCCCTGGCTATAGACCCGCACCGGCTTCGCCGGCTCCAAGAGCCAGAACACGAAATCGAGATCGTGGGTCGATTCCATGACCACCGGCGACAGGCGCACGCGGCTCGCGATCTTCTTGCCGAGCTCGCGCGAGAGGTGACGACTGACCAGCACCGACACGACGTTGCCGAGCGTTCCGTCGGTGATCTTCTTCTTGGCGAACGCCACTTTGGGATTGAAGCGCTGCGAGTAACCGATGGTGAATTTGAGATTGTTGCGTCTCGACAACTGGATCAGTTCGTCGGCTTCCCACAATTCGAGGGCAATCGGTTTTTCCAGCATGACATTCTTACCGGCCTTCAGACAGTCGCGCGCGATCGGATAGTGATTCGCTTCCGGGGTGGTCGACACGTAGACCACGGAGATTTTTTCGTTCCTGATGATGTCATTGTAGTCGAGCGTCGCGGTGGCCGGTTTGTAGAGCTTCTTCACTCCGGCGAGCCGATCCGGCTTGATGTCACACAGGTGCAATTTGTCCACCAGCGCGGTGCGCGAGAGCGTTTCCGCGCGCAAGCCGCCGATCCATCCGACACCGATGACCCCCGCTTCGACCGTCTTCACCAGGTATTCCCTCTTGATTGCGACACGTAAAGATTTGGCGGGATCACCCCTACAGCCAAATGCACGGTGGGCAAAGGCGTGTCACGCCCTTGCCCACCAACGACACATCATCGGCGATGCGATGATGAAATCACGCCCGCGTCAACGCCGCCTTCACCCGCTCCGGGGTAAATGGCACCCGGCGTATGCGCACGCCGGTGGCGTCGAAAATGGCGTTGGCGATCGCCGCCGCCATCGGACGGCTTGACGGTTCGCCCGCGCCGGAAGGCGCAATCTCCGGATGGTTTATCAGCACCACGTCGACTTGCGCCGGCGTCTCGGTGATGTCGAGGATCGGGTAGGTCTGCCAATCCACGCTGGTCACCGCCTTGTTGTCGAACTTGACCTCCTCCACGAGCGTGCGGCTCATGCCGTGGATGACGTTGCCTTCGATGGTATATTTCAGGCCATCGGGATTGATGATCTGACCGCAATCGTGGGCGACCGTAAACTTGCGCCCCCAAACTTTTCCGCTCGCGCGATCGACATCGACCTCCGCAACGATCGCGACACGGGTCGGACCGCGCTGGCAATAGGCGATGCCGCGACCGCTCAAGGTTTCGCCGCTCTGATCGCGACGCGGCGACGGCCGCGTCTGCCAACCCGACTTCTCGGCCGCCGCCTTGATGAGCGCGACGTCTCGCGGGTCCTTGACGTAGCGCAGCCGGAACTCGACCGGGTCCATGTTGAGCCCTGCCGCCACCTCATCCATGAACGACTCGCTGGCGAAGTGGATCTGCGGGCCAACGGGATCGCGCAAATGTGCGGTGCGCAGCGGCGAGGCGCGGTCGAGCAGCGGCGCGATCGTCTCCCACGCCGTCCGCTTGTTCGCGAACACGTAAGACTCTGCGGGTACGCCAAAGCCATCACCGGATTTCAACGGTATGTCGAGGAGTTGACCGGCGATGGTGTCCCAGGGCTTGCTTTCGTTGGTGTTGACGTCGACCCGCGAAAAGCCCTTGCTCGTATATTCGTACGCGACCACGTTGCCGGAAGCGTCGATGGCAGCACGCGCGCGATGGATCGAGGCGGGACCCTTCGGATCCCAGCCGGTACCTTGATCGCGCATGTACTGCACGCGCACCGGCTTGCCGACCGCGCGAGCCAGCACAGCGGCCTCGATGCAGGCATCACCGGCATCATTGCGGCCATAGGCACCGGCGCCTGGCATTGAGACGCCGTGCACCTTATCGGGCGACACGCCCAGGATCGCCGCTACGCCGTCGCGGCAAAAATGCGGCTTGGGCGAGCCGGTCCACACCGTCACCTGATCGCCTTTGATCTCGACGACGCCGCAGCCGGGCCCCATGCTGGAGTGGGACTGGAACGGCCATTCGTATTCGGCCTCGATGACATGCGTTGCGTTCTTGAACGCATCGTCGACGTTACCGACCTCCTTGCCGCCGATCTCCCGCTTGCGCACCGGCGCCGAACGGATGTGATCGTAAAGCGCGTCCTGGTTGGGGAACGGCGGAGCCGCATTCGACCACTCGACCTTGAGCTTGCGCGACGCCTGGATGGCGCCCCATTCGCTGTCAGCGACGACGCCGAGGAAACGCTTTTCCAGGATCACCTTGGCGCCCGGAATGTCCTTTATGGAACTTTCATCGACGCTCACCGGCACCGCGGCAGCGACCGGCGGACGGATGACCCGGCCGTGCACCATGCCCGGGACCTTGACGTCAACGACGTAGTCCTCCTGGCAAAAAACTCTTGGCGCAATGTCGAGACGTTTGATCGGCTGGCCGACAATCTTGTGGTCCTTGGGATCTTTCGGCTTCGCCTTGCCGGGTGCGTAAAGCGGGTTGCCTACTTTGCCGTTCCAATCGAGCTGAACGTTGAAGTAGCGACCGCCGATAAGTTCGGCGTAGCTCACCTTCTTGGTCGAATCGTTGACGGCATGAACCACACCATCGGTGACGGTGAGCTGGGCTGAAGGGACCCCGAGTTTGTCGGCGGCCATCTCGACCAATACACGCCGCCCTTCTGCGGCGGCCACGCGCATCTGCTTGCCGCCGTCCTGGACGCCGGTTGAACCGGAGGCGCCACCCTGATTGACGCTCGAGGCAGTGTCGCCCATGAACACCTTGACGCTCTGGAACGGCACGTCGAGTTCTTCCGCCACGATCTGACCGATGGCGGTGTAGAGGCCCTGCGCCATGTCAGTCTTGCCGAAGAATGCCGACACCGAGCCGTCCGAATTCACGGCGATGTAGGATGACAGCTCGTTGGGCACGACCGGAGGCCGCGTGCCTTGCAGCAAGGCGTCGTTGGCGGCGAGCACGGTGTCAAACGTGACCGGCATGCCGATCGAAACGACCACTGCGCCAGCGGTCTTGAGCAGGGCGCGGCGCGAGAAGGTTGCGGTTTTATCCATTTTGGTCATGGCGTGCTCCCTCAACCCATCATCGTTGCCGCGCGCTTGACCGCGCGCAGAATGGAAAGGTGCGTACCGCAGCGGCACTTGAGACTCTGCAGCGCGGTACGGATTTCCGCGTCGGTCGGCTTCTTATTGTCGCGCAGGAACGCCGCCGCCGTCATGATCCAGCCGTTGATGCAATAGCCGCATTGCGGCACCTGCTCTTCGACATAGGCGGTTTGCAGCGGGTGCGGCTTTTCCGGCGTGCCGAGACCGGACAGCGTCACAACCTTGCTATTGCCCACGGCCGACATCGGCGTGACGCAGGAGCGGGTCGGTTGGCCGTCAAGATGCACGGTGCAGGCACCGCATTGGGCGAGCCCGCAACCGAAACGCGGATTGTTGAGCCCGATATCGTTGCGCAAGGCATAAAGAAGCGGCATGTCCTCGTCGGCTTCGACGGTGTGGACCTGACCGTTGACGTTCAGCGTGAACTTCCGGTTCATGGGACGGCGTCCTCCGTAAGCGTGGCGGCAATCTTGGCGGCGCCCGAGCGTTGATTCGCTGGGTGCGTCCCGCTGCCGCAGCAACCGCGGGTGCGGAGACTATTCCGAAAATGGCGGTAGGGGAACATGCTTCCGGACGACATTTCCGCTATGTTCGGCGGACTATCAAAAACAACGGGAGGATGGTTCCGTGAGAAAAGCATTCGCATGTTTTTTTGTGCTGCTGCTGTCGGCGGCGCTTGCCAGCCCGGCCTCCGCGCAATCGTCGAAGCCTTGGCGACACGGCGTCATCGAGCCTAAGTCCGACTCCGGCATTCTCATGATGGCGGCCGAGCGCGGCTTCTTCAAAAAAGTCGGTCTCGATGTCCAGATCGTACCGATCAAGGACGATCAGATTCTGCTGAAGGCGACGATTTCGGGAGACCTCGACAGCTTCGAGGGTGGGCCGAGCGGTGCCTTGATTGCTGCTGCGCACGGCGCAGATATCAAAGTCATCGGTTGTAGCTGGGTGATCGTGCCGCATGGGATTTTTGTCCACGACGACATCACGTCGATGGATCAACTCAAAGGAAAAATCATCGCCATTTCGTCGCCGGGAGCATTTCCGGACATCTTCGCCAAGGGAGCGCTTGCCCATTACAACGTACCTGCCGACAGCGTGAAATTCGCAAGCCTCGGCGGCGATCTCGATCGCTATAAGGCGTTGGTGGCACACGTGGTCGATGCCGCCGTCGTCTCCGGCGAATACACCCCCATAGCCGAGAAAGAGCACATCAAGATGCTGGTTTCCGCGCAGGAGGCGCTCCCTCAGTTCGTTCGCATGTGTTTGCACGCGACCGGAAAAAACCTCGCGGCGCGACCCAATGATGCCGCCAAGTTCCTGGCAGGTGAAATGCTGGGACTGCGTTACGCCGTCGCCCACAAGGACGAGGCGATGAAAGTTACGCAGGAAGTCGCCAACGTTAAGCCGGACGATCCGCGGCCCTCCTTCATCTACGACCTCGCCATGAAGCAGCACGCCATCGGCACCGACCTGCCAATCCCCACGGACAAGTTCGAATGGCTGAATAACCAATTGGTGACTGTCGGCAGCCTGCCGAAGCCAATGGACCTGTCGAAGGTGCTTGACCCCAAACCCCGTGAGGATGCGCTCAAGCTCATCGCGCAGATGCATTGAGGCTTCGCGGCGCCCTGGGACGGGACCCGCCCAGGTAACAAGCTCTTCTGAAGTGGTTTGCAGCGTGTGGCGGCATGGCTGAGCCGCCATGCCGTGCCGCGAGAGCGTCATTCCCAAATCTAACGTCTAGGAACCGCGCAACGGCGCGAGATTTGCTTGGCGAAGTTTTGTGGCACTCAGACAGGATCGCAATAAATGACCAAAAGTCCGTTGACCACGTGGAGGCGCGGTGACGCTTTCGCGCGACTTGCCGTTGTCATAATCGCGCTTAGCCTCGGCCTCACAGGCAATCGAGCCTCAGCCCAAACGGCGAAGCCCTGGCGCCACGTGATTATTCAGCCGAAGAGCGACGCCGGCATACTCCTGATGCCGTTCAAGCGCGGCTTTGCTGATAAGGTCGGGCTGCCGGTTGAACTGATATCGGTCAAGGACGACGAACTCGCACTCAAAGCCGTGCTTTCCGGTGCGGCCGACAGTTACGAAGGCGGCCCGGCCGCAGCGATCCTTGCTGATGCGCACGGTGCCGACGTCAAGGTGATTGGCTGCACGTGGATCACGGTACCGCACGGCATTTTCGTTCATGACGACATCACGTCGATGGATCAGCTCAAAGGAAAATCCATTGCTGTTGCGGCGCCGGGTTCATTTCCCGACATCTTTGCGCGCGGCGCGCTCGCGAAATTCAACATCCCCGTCAGCGAGGTCAATCTGGCGAGCCTGGGCGGCGACCTCGACCGCTATCGAGCGCTGACGGCACGCGTTGTCGATGCTGCCGTCGTCTCGGGCGAAGTCACGCCAATCGCGGAAAAGCAGGGCATCAATATGCTGGTATCCGCAAAGGAGGCGCTCCCGGAATTCCCTCGCATGTGCCTGCACGTGAGCGCAAAAACAATCGCCGCACGGCCGGACGACACAGCCAAATTCCTCGCCGCTGAGATACTTGGCCTCCGCTACGCCATGGCGCATAAGGATGACGTGGTGAAGGTCACGCAGGAAGCGACCGGCTTTAAGGCAGACGACCCGCGGCCGGCATTCATGTACGATCTCGCCGTTAAGGAAGCCGCGAGTCGGAACAGACGTGCCTATTCCGTTGGACAAGCTCGTTTGGCTGCAGAACCAGCTGGTCGCTGTCGGAAGCTTGGCGAAGGCGGGAGACATCTCCCACATCATTGACCCGAAGCCGCGCGAGCAGGCGCTTGAAATGGCGGCCAAGTTGAACTGAATGTCGCGGCCAAAGTTCTCGGGTATCTGCTACGATTAAGATGTTATGGGTGAAGTAAGCCTCATTGACGTTTCCAAACGCTTTACGCTGCGCATCGAAGGTAGCGAGCATACCGTGCAGGCGCTCGATCGCCTGACCTTCAGCGTGCGCGACGGTGAGGTCGTGGCGCTGATCGGACCGTCCGGCTGCGGCAAGACCACCGCATTGCGGATCGCCATGGGTCTCGAGACCGCCAGCGCGGGCCGCGTGACCGTCGATGGCACCCAGGTTCACGGCTGCGGCTACGACCGCGGCATGGTGTTTCAGCACGCCGAGTTGCTGCCGTGGCTGAGCGCTCTCAAGAACGTCGAGTTCGGTCTCGAAATGAAGGGTATGCGCGGTGCTACCTTACGCGACACCGCGATGCGGTACTTGAAACTTGTCGGCTTGGGAGAATCGGTGAACCGGAGGCCCTACCAGCTTTCGGGCGGCATGCAGCAGCGGGTCGGGATCGCGCGGGCGCTCGCAATCGATCCGAAAGTCCTGCTCATGGACGAGCCGTTCGGTGCGTTGGATGCGCAGACTCGTGAGACGTTACAGGGTGAATTGCTGGAGATCCACGCCCGGACAAAAAAGACGATCCTGTTCGTGACCCATGACCTTGACGAAGCCGTCCTGCTGGCCGATCGGGTGGTCGTGATGCAGCACGGGCGCCTCCAGGAGATTGTTACGGTGCCGTTGCCGCGTCCGCGCGACGATCTTGCAAAAATTCGCGGATCGGACGAGTTTGCCCAAACGCGCTATCATATCTGGCAGGCGTTGCATGCCGGCGCGCAACCAGTGCATTGAGGACCGAAATGGTCGACATCGCGGATCGCCAGACCGCGGCGAATGACGCCAGCGAGATGGTGCCAACCAAACGCGGCGTACCGCGCTGGGCCGTTACGGTCGGAACGCTCGTCGTGTTCCTGGCGTTCTGGGAATATTTCGGCCGCGATGTGAATCCAATTTTCGGCTCGTATCCGAGCGCGATCTTTGACGCTTTCGTCGATCTCGTGCGCAGCGGCAAGCTCGGCGTCGCGCTATGGCAGAGTGTGCAACCCTTCATCGTCGGTTATGGGCTCGCGATCGCCATCGGCGTGCCGCTCGGCCTGGTGATCGGACGGTTCTGGGTGGCGGAAGCAGCGCTCGGCCTTCTCGTCACCGGCGGTTACGCCATGCCGCTGGTGGCGCTGGTACCGCTCTTGATTTTGTGGTTCGGCCTCGGCTTTGCAGTCAAGGCTGCGATCATCTTTCTGATGGCGCTGTTCCCGATCTGCATCAACACTTGGCTCGGCGTTAAATCGGTCCCCAAATCGCTGATCGAAGTCGGCAAATCATTGGTGGCTTCCGATACCGTCATCCTCCGCCGTATCGTGCTGCCGGCAACGCTGCCCTACATCATGGCGGGCATCAGGCTTGCGGTCGGACGCGCCGTGGTCGGGATGGTGATCGCGGAATTCTTCACCACAATTTCCGGACTGGGCGCGATCATCATCAACTCCGCCAACAACTTCGACACCGCGACCATGTTCGTACCGATCATCGTGCTGATGGTTCTTGCGGTGGGACTCAATTCAGTGATCGGCTGGTGCGAGCGCGTCATCGCGCCCTGGCAAGCGGAAATCGCCGGGCGGGATCAGGGTTAGCCGCCACCATGGAAGATCGGCACGCCATCCCTCCGAACGCCCACGAGGTGGAATACTGGAATAGCGCCGCCGCGCGGCCATGGGCCGAACGGCACGAGCGTATCGACCGCATGTTTGCCGGCGTGACCCAACAGGTGCTCGACGCCGCCGCGCCTCAGCCGGGAGAGACGGTGATCGATATAGGCTGCGGCAGCGGGACGACGGTGCTCGAATTGGCGGCGCGTGTCGGTCCCGGCGGATCCGTGTTGGGCGCCGACATCTCCAAACAATCCCTGGAACGGGCTCGTGAACGCATAACCGCTTCCGGCCTACGCCACGCGGAGGTGATTCTGGCCGACGTATCGACTTACGCCTTCGCACCGAGCAGCTTTGATCTGGCGTTCTCGCGATTCGGCGTCATGTTCTTCACCGACCCGACGGCGGCTTTCTCAAATGTGCGCAGAGCCATGAAGCCCAGCGGGCGTCTCACTTTTGCGGTGTTCCGCACTGCGCGTGAGAATGTTTGGGTCACCGCTCAAATGGCCGCAATCCGTCACCTTTTCCCACCTCCGTCACCTCCCGGACCCGATGAGCCCGGGCAGTTCTCGTGGGCCGATCCGACACGGGTTCATCGCATTCTTGAAGGGGCCGGCTTTCATGACGTGTCATTGACGCCGCTTGATCCTCTGATCCGGATTGCCGAACCGGGCGCTGCGGCTGACGCGGCGGACTTCGCGATGATTCTTGGTCCAGCGGTGCGCGCCATGCTGAATACGCCGACGGTGCCGCGCGAAGCCGTGCGTTCAAGTTTGGAAGCATTTTTCCAGAGTCATGACGGTCCGGAGGGCGTCGTGCTCCCCGGCGCCTTATGGATCGTCCGGGCGCGGGCCTGACTGTTCGCGACGTTCTCAATTTGGACGCCGATCAGGACCACAGCGCCTTGCTTGCAAGGCGTGCACCCTCGACAAGACTTTCAAATTTGGCCCACACGATCTCAGGTTCGATCTCAGGCGGCTTGTCGGTAAAGATGGTCGATGCGAAGCCGCAATCGGCGCTGGCGATCACCCTCTCACGGCCAACGACCTTGGCCAAACGCGTAATCCGTTGCGCCACCAGTTCCGGATGTTCGACGACGACGGCGGCCTGCGTGATGCAGCCGGGCAGCAGCACCTTGTCGTCCGGAAGCTTCACGGTCTGCCACACCGCCCATTCATGTTCGTGACGAGGGTTCGCCATTTCGAACGAATAATAGTTGGCGCGTATCGTAACGATGAGATCGGCGAGATGCCTGAGTTCGAAATCGCTGGTGCGCGGGCCGATGTTGATACCGTAGCACGTGTGATGACGGATCCGGTCGGGCGGAATGTTGCGCAGAGCGTGGTTGAGAATCTCGATGCGTTTGCGGGCCCACGTCCGCGCATCCTCCGTCGTTTCCTCGGGCGACAGCATGTAATGCATCGCCAGTCGGGGATCGTCGATCTGAACCATGAATCCGGCGTTGACGATACCCTCGTATTCCTCGCGAAGCGCCTCGGCGACTGCGAGCAGATGTTCCTCCTCGCTTTTGTAGAACCTGTTTTCCATCGTGCCGGCACAACTAGACGGCGACACCGACGGAATAAACGCATCAACGGGATTGCTGCCTTTCAGCGCGGCTTTGAAATTGCCGATGTCCTCAGCCAATTGCTTCTGGCCGGCATAGCGGATCGGACCGGTGCAGGCGAGCCTCGCCCGTTGCGAGCCCGAATGAGCGCCATCTTTGTAAAAGCTTGGAAACGCCATGTTCTCGCGGGTCCGGCGTTCTCCAGGCGCAGGCCTGATCGGTTCCAGCCCCGTCAGCCGATCGGAAATGTAGTGCTGAAAACTGGTCTTCGATTGCTCGCCGTCGCTGACGACATCAAGTCCCGTCGTGAGCTGCTGACGGACAACCTCCGCAACCGCCTCTGTTGTTTCGCGCGTGAGAACATTTGGGTCGTAGGGTTGTTTAGTGAGGCGCGCCAACAAAAGTTCAGATAACGCATGTCGCCGTGGGAAACTGCCCACGCTGGTCGTGACAATGCGGCGGCGGCACTCCTCGATGAGACTCATTTGGCTTCCTTGGACCTTCTTTGATACGACGCTGCTCGTTGCGCCTGAAGATCAAATAATGCAGAAGCCAGAGTTGCCGGCAAGTGGCGTGAAGAATTTTAGCTCGCCGCGAGGGCCTGGATTGCCGCGAACAAAGCCTTGACATCGCGTTCCGCGACGTTTCGCGTGATGAACACGACGCGACTGTTGCGATTTTGGTCCGGCCAGGATTTGAGTTCCACCGGCGGATGCGCGAGGTGCTGGACGTATTGCACGACGACCGGGCCACGACATCCGGAGACGTTGAGCAGACCTTTCACCCGCAGGAGGTCGGCGCCGCGAAGCGCGATCAGCGTCTCCATGGCGCGCGAAAACGTCAGCCATTCGATCGGCTCGGACTGCTCGATTACAAAACTCGCAATGCCGTCACTGTGCTGGGCCTCGGCGACGAAACCGCTGCGGTCACCGCCGGCAGGCTCGATCACGCGATGCGGATCAAGCGCACCACTGACGGCGATATCGATCGCCGCCCGCGGATTGAGCGCTCGCAGCCGCCGGGTCACGCGCTCGACGATCGACGGCCCCGCAAGATCGCTCTTTGAGATCACGAGACGGTCGGCGAGGATCACCTGCTTGCGGGCTTCGGCGGCCGTTTCGAGAGTTCGCTCTCCGGTCACGGCGTCGACCACGGTGAGGACCACGTCGATGTGAAACTCGCCGCCAAGGGCGCGATCCGTGGAAAACGTCTGCAGGATCGGTCCTGGATCGGCGAGCCCACTCGTTTCAATCACGACCCGGCTGAACGGCGGCACGGTGCCACGCTCGCGGTCGAAGATCAGCCGTCGCAATGCCGCCTGCAGGTCAGTGCGGGTGATACAGCAGACGCAGCCGTTGCCGAGGAGCACAGTTTCGTCGGCGCTGCTGCGCACCAATGCATCGTCGATGCCGACCGCGCCGAATTCGTTGACGATCACCGCCGTACCTGCGCCCTCGGGCGAGGCCAGGAAACGGCGCAACAATGTGGTTTTTCCGGCGCCGAGAAACCCGGTGACGATTGTCACCGGAATGCGCGCGCCACGCTCGCGCTTGAGCCTTCGCCCGAAGGGGCTGGCCTCACGCGAGGGAAAAAGATCAAGCATCGATGAAGCACCCTGTCGTCATGGCCGGGCTTGGCCGGGTTTGTCCCAGCCATGACGTAGGATGATCAGAAATCCATCTCAAGGATATAGAGACCGCCGACGTGACGATCGACGGTGTAGACGATCGCGCGCTCATCGACGAACACGTCGTTCATCTGAATGGTGCCGGTCGGCGCTCCCGCAGGCGCTGGCGGCATGAAGATGCCGACCTCTTTCGGCTGATAGGGATTGGAAATGTCGTAGGCGCGCAAGCCGCCATTGAAGAAGGTGCCGAGCACGATCTGATCGGAATGCCAGCAGGTCGGCAGCGGCGTGTTCTCGTGAATGTTGTGAGCGCCAAACCGCCCGGCCTGCGCATAGACCTTGTGATCGGGCAACGGACACGTCGCAATCGACACCAGATTGGTTTCGTCGCGGGCGTCGAGCACCCAGATGAGCTTCGGCCAATCCGCGCAATTGTTTTCGGTTGACTCGTCGGTCACCAGCATGAGCCCGCGATCGAACAACGGCACCACCGTGTGCATAAAACCCGTATAGGGCGGCGAATTGGTCCAATGCGACACCTTCTTCGGATTCGCCTTGTCGGAGATATCGAGGACGAACATGCCGCCGTCGATATAGGCCAGGTAGCAGCGGTCAGGCCGTTGCGGATAGACGTTGGTGTTATGGGCGCGATAACCCTTGTCGATCTGGTGCCGTGTCGGCGGCATGACGTTATCGCCCTGCCGTGTGCCAGGCATCCACCAGCGGCCGACCTCGACGGGCTTGGACGGATTACGCACGTCGACGCAGCGATAGAACTGATCATCGGACGGATTGGTCGGAACGAAATCGCGCGACCCCGAAGCGCAGTGGACGTATTCACCGTCACAGAACCAAAGCTGATGGACGCCGCGCGAGTGCGGCCCCGAGCAATCGAAGAACGAAATCGACTTGGGATTTTCCGGCTTCGATATGTCGAACAGTTCGAAACCTGCTGGCTGCAGGTCCTTTTTCGACGTCTGATAGGCGACCGCCATCATGTTTCCGCAGGTCTCGAGCGAATTCGAACGCATGTTGGCATGCGGCAGATCGGTCTGGCAGACGACCTTCGGCTTACGCGGATCGGAGACGTCGACGGCAGTGAAATTCTTCGGCGCGCTTTCGTGCGCCAGCCAAATGATCCGCCGTCCGTCCGGAGCGATCTGCACTGACATGCCTTCGCCCATGCCGCCAAAACCCGCCAGCGTGTCGTGAGCCAAGAGCTTGAAATTCCAGGTGATGGGTTGATAGCCCTGGGTCAACGGGTTTTGGTCCGTAGCAGCCATTCTCTAAGTCTCCTGTTGGGAATTCTTCGGTATTCGGCGGGAGCGAGCGTTGCGATATTACGCTCCCGCGCGAGCGCGTTCCATAAAATCAGGCCGCAGCGCCTTGCTCCAATCCGGAATGGCTTTGATCTTCTTATCCTGCAAGAGAATCTCTGCCTGTTGCTGCATGTAGGGCTTGAGGTTGCCTGGAAAGCCCGGATTGACCTCGACGCGCGACAGCGCCGTGGCGAAGGTATCGGGCGACATCTTGTAGCCCTTACTGGTGTAAAATGAATAGATGACGTCGTCGACTTTCTTTGGATTTTCCTTGAAGTCGCGAGCCACGTCGAGCCACGCCTTGAGATAGGCCACGACGGTATCGGGGTTCTTCTCGACGAACTCGGGGGTCGCCGCCATGAAAACCGGCATGGGATCGACGCCCGAGAAATCCATGAGATCGCTGCCAATGCCGTCGGCAACTGCGATGACATTATAGGGCTCGACGTTGACCATCGCGTCGACCGTCTTGGCCGCGAGCGCCGCCACCATGTCGTTTACGTCCATGCGGACTTCCTGATAGTCGCCCTTATGCAGCCCATGCTGCGGCATGATGGTATCGACGAAGACGTTCCCGATTGAGGAGCCGGTCTGATTGGCGATCTTGCGGCCGCGCAGTTCTTCGACCTTGGTGATGTTCAAGTCCTTACGCGTCGTGATGCGCGCCGTTTTGCCTACATGCTCGATCAGCGCAATCGCGACCAGACCGCCTTTGGCGTTGCCGATGATGAAGGATTGGCCGGCATAGGTGCCGAGGTCCACTTGGCGGGCCACCATCTGCTGCATGGTCAGGTTGCCGGACGGCACGGCAAACTCCTGAAAGGCCAGGCCATGCTTCTCGAGATAGCCGGATTTCATGAGGTAATAGGTCGGCATACCCCAGATGTTGGTCTGATAGCCTTGCCGGATGGCCTCCAGCGCCGCCGCGCGACGCGTCGAGCCAAATCCGATTGCCAAAGCGCCGGCACCAGCCACAGTGAGGCACTGCCGTCGAGTTATTGCGGATTGTTTCCTCATGGGTCGTCCTCCAAGCTGCCGATAGTTTTCAACCTTGCAACGTTGCTTATTCGCTTATTCCTGCTGCATTCCGAATTCTTGAATACTCGCCGACACGTCGTCCAGCGTCTTTTTGAGGACCGCACCAAGTTCTTCCGGCGTGGAAGAAATCGCAATCGAGCCGCCGTTCTCGATGATGGTGTGATAATCCGCACTGGCGACGATTGGGGCAATATGATCATGTAGTTTCTTGATGATCGGCTGCGGGGTGCCGGCGGGAGCGCAAATGCCAAGCCAGCCGAACCTGACAAAATCTATGCCCTCCTCCTTGAGCGTGGGAACCTCTGAGAGACCCTTGAGACGCTCCGGGCTGGTCGTAGCCAAAATCTTGAGTTGTTTGCTCCGATATTGCGACGCAATCGCCAGCGTCGGTGAAACGTAGAAACCGACGCGACCGGCCATGAGTTCTTGCACGACTTGAATTCCGCCGCGAAACGGAATGCGATTCATCGTGATGCCGGTGAGCTTTTCCAGTTGCCGCGCCATGATCTCCTGCGCCGACCCGGTCCCGACCGTGGCGTAGGTGACGTCGCCCGGATGACCCTTCGCGTACGAAATGAAAGAGTGAAAGTTTTCGGCCGGTATCTCATTCGACAGAGCAAGGCCGTAATAGTATTCGGCAATCAGCGAGACGGGTGCAATGTCGCTGAGCTTGTAACCCGCATTGCGGTATACCGCCGTATTGATCGCATCGAAATGCGTGCACAACAGCAACGTATAACCGTCCGCCGGCTGCGCAATCACATCGCGTGTCGCCACTATTCCTCCCGCGGCCGGCTTGTTCTCGACCACGATGGGCTGCCCGATCGCTTTACTGAGCCTGTCAGCGATGAAGCGAGCCGGGATATCGGTTGGTCCGCCCGCGCCGAAGCCGACCATCAAACGGACGGGGCGGCTCGGGTAGGCGTCTTCGGCGTTCGCCGTAAAGCCGCAAAGCGTTGCGAGCGTAAGGGTGAAGGCGGCGAGAACGTTTCTCACCCCGGCAACGTGACGCGACATTTCTACTCCTGGCATTTCAACTCCCCTGATCGATCTTCCTGACGGCGTGACGGTCGAAATACAATCGAATTCGGTCACGCTCCTTATGCATTGGCTTCGGATTGATGCCCGAGAAGGCGGAGCAACTCCTTTTGGTAGTCGAGAAATTCAACACTGAGCGGATCGCGCGGACGGTCTAGTTGAATCGACACTTCGGTTTTCACCCTCCCGGGGTGCGGCGACATCACCACCACGCGATCGGCGAGATACACGGCTTCCGCAACATTGTGGGTGACATAGATCACCGTCTTGCGCGTTGTGCGCCACACGTCGGCGAGCAGCCGCTGCATGTCGTCGCGGGTCAAGGCGTCGAGCGCCGCAAACGGCTCATCCATCAGCAGCACCGCGGGATTGTAGGCAAGCGCTCGGGCGATCGCGACCCGCTGCTGCATGCCGCCGGACAGGTGGTGCGGATAGGACTTGGCGAATTTCTCAAGCTTCACGAGGCGAAGCTGCTCCAACGCAATGCCCTCGCGATCGGCCTTGGCAAGCCCCTTCATTTCCAGCCCGAAAGCAACGTTGCCGAGGGCGGTGCGCCAAGGGAAAAGCTGGGCGAAATCCTGGAAGACAACGCCACGATCCATGCCGGAACCGCGGACGGGCGCTCCACCGATCCTGATCTCACCGGCGGTCGGCGGTAAAAAGCCCGCGATAATGTTGAGCAGCGTCGACTTGCCGCACCCGCTTGGCCCGACAATGCAAAGAAATTCCGATGTCGCGATGTCGATGCTTACGCCGGCGACGCCGGGAGTCCGGCCGCTCGGCGTCTCGTAGACGAGCGAAACATCGCGAACCTCAATATGGGCCATCGCCGCTTCCTACGTCGTTTCCTCAACCTTCTGTAAGGCGATCCTAGTCGAGCCGTCGCCCCTTATGGGGCAGGCTTTTTTGGGATCATGCTCTAACATGCACGCTTCTGGTGGCGCGCGGACGTTGTGCCAGAAGCTGCCGCTGACAGCCAGCCAGAAACGGGAGGACCGCCATGAGAGCGATATCTGTCGCATGCGCCGGCGTGGCTGCATTGCGCGCCGCAATTCTTGCCCTGGGATTTGCGGCCGGAGCATTGCCGGCCTCGGCGCAGATTTACCCGAGCCGCCCGATCCATCTGATCGTCGGCTTCGCTCCCGGCGGCACCGGCGACATCGTCGGACGCTTGATCGGAAACAGGCTTTCCGCCGAACTCGGCCAGTCGGTGGTGGTCGAAAATCGTGCCGGAGCGGGCGGTACGATTGCGGCTCATGACGTCGCCAACGCGGCGCCCGACGGCTACACGCTGTCGGTCGCGCAAACGCCCGAAATCGCCATCAATCCATTTTTCCTCAAAGACGCGGGCTACGACCCGTTGAAGGATCTACAACCCATCGCACTTGCAGGCGTCGTGCCGCTGGCGCTGGTGGTGCCGGCGAGCGCGCCCTATTCGACGATGGCTGAGCTGGTGACGTTCCTTCGTACGACCGATCGGCCGCTCACCTTCGCTTCGGCGGGCGTCGGTACGCCCGGCCATCTCGCCGGCGAACTCTTGAAGCTCAAGCTCAACAATAAACTCACGCACGTGCCGTACAAAGGCGCAGCCCCGGCGCTGAACGATATCGTGGGCGGCCATGTCGATTTCTATTTCCCCGGATTTCCCGCAGCCGTACCGCTGATGCAAGCCGGCAAGGTCAAGCTGCTTGCAGTTTCGTCGGCCAAGCGCTCGCCGGTTGCTCCCGACATTCCGACGGTCGCCGAGAGCACCGGCATAGCAAATTTCGATTTCACGCTATGGGTCGGATTTTTCGCACCGCGCGGCACGCCGAAGGATCTGGCCGTGCGGCTCAACGCGGCGATCAACAAAATCCTGCTTGAGCCCGACATCAAGTCGCGGCTGCAGAACGACGGTGCCGTTGTGACCGCTTTGTCGATCGATCAATTCACCGGCTTTGTTCAATCGGAGATCGGCAAGTACAAGGAAATTATCGCGCAAGCGGGCGTGAAGGCCGAATGATTCCGCGGCGCGCCACTATCCCCTCGCCGTGCGGGCCATACCCCAGCGATAGATGGTGGCGCGCTCGATCGAGCCGAATACAAGCCGCTCGGTGATAAACCCGATGCAGCCGATGACCACGAGCGAGGCCAACATCACGTCGGTATTGAGGAACTCCTTGGCATCGAAAATGACCCAGCCGAGGCCCCAGTCTGAGGCAGCGAGCATTTCCGCACCAATGACCGCGATCCAGGACCGCAGGAACGACTGCCGCAATCCGGCGATGATAAACGGCGATGCGCCGGGAATAATCACCTTCCAGAACAGCGCGCGTTCGTTGGCCCCCATGGCGCCGGCTGCACGCAGCCAGATCGGATTGACGGAGCGCACGCCGGACCAGGTGTTGAGCAGCATCGGAAACAGCGCTGCGTAGAACACGACAAGGATCGTGACGGCGTTGCCAAGCCCGAACCAGAGAATGAAAACCGGAACCCAGGCCAGCGATGGTATGGGCATCAGAGCGCTGGTGAGCGGCATGACAAAATTTTCCACCGCTCGTATGCGCCCCATCAGCACGCCGAGCGGTAATCCGACCGCAACGGCAAGACCGAAGCCGCACAAGACCCGATAGAGCGTCGCAGCGGCATGTTCGAACATGCTGCCGTCCCGGAGCGAATCGAAAAGCGTAGTCGCCACAGCACCGAGCGGCGGCATCAACGCCGGCGCGAAATGGCCACTGCGCGCGACCACCTCATACAGCGTTGCAACCGCCACGATCGTGAGCGCACCGCGCCTCAATGATCTCACGCGCTCCTTGGTCATGACGCCATCATGCCCCAGCGCACGACCGTGAACGTTTCGAGCGGTTCGAACACCAGCTTCTCAAGTGCGATCCCGATGAGCGCGATGACGGCGATGCCGGCCAGCATCACATCGGTGTTCAAAAATTCGCGTGCACCGAAAATCAGCCATCCCAATCCCCATGGCACGGCAGCAAGCATCTCGACGGCAACCAGAATGCGCCACGCCTGGGCCAAGCCGAGCCGCAAGCCAGTCAAGATGTATGGCAGCGCGCCCGGGAGGATCACGTGGCGAAACAAGCGGCGATCGTTGGCGCCCATCGCCTGCGCCGAACGCACCCAGATTTCCTTGACGGCTTTCACCCCGGTCCAGGAGTTGAAGATGATCGGAAAAGCGGAAACGAATGCGACCAGGAGCACGGCTGCAAAATCACCGAGGCCGAACCACAGCAAGAACAGCGGCGCATAAGCGAGACCCGGTATGGGCGCGCCGATACTCACCAGCGGAAGGAATATATCCTCGGCCCGGCGCGATCGTCCCATGAGGACACCGATCGTTACGCCCACCAGAGCCGCGAGCACGAAGCCGGCCGTGAGCCGCACGAGCGAGTCAAAAGCGTGATGCAGCAGAATCCCATTGAGGGTCAGCCGCACGAAGACCGTCGCGACGGTTTCCAGTGATGGAAACAATTGCTGGGGGAACACGCCGAGATGCGCGACAAGCTCCCACAAGGAACCGACCACGACGAATGGAAATACGTTCCTTGCGGCGCGTCGCAACGGTCCCACGTCGACCGAGACGGAAGCGGGCACGACGTCGGTATTTTGGGCAATATCGTGCATTGCGCGAACTACAAATCCCTCCCGCTCCCCGGGCGTTGCGCCGGTATGATGCCTTCAAGGATAGTGCTGCCTGTCACCCTGGGACAAGCCGTTACAGCGTGCGCGCTCTGTGATAGAGAGCGCCGGACAACAAGGGAGCGTGGCATGGCCTCGAAGAACACACAGAAAATCGGCTGGATCGGCATGGGCCGCATGGGCTTCCCAATGGCCGAGCGGCTCATCAAGGCGGGGCATGACGTCACGATCTGGAATCGCACGCGCGCCAAGGCCGAACCGTTGGCGAAGATCGGCGGCAAGGTGGTCGATCATCTCTTCGAACTCAAGAACGTCGACGTTCTGTTCTCGATCGTGGCCACCGGCAAAGACGTGCAGGACGTGCTGTACGGCAAGAACGGCGTCTGCAGCCAGGGCGGCAAAATACCGCCGGTGATCGTCGATTGCTCGACGATTGCGGTCGAGGAATCCGCCGAGATCCGCGACAAGCTCAAGCAGCTTGGCGCCGAGTTCGTTGCCGCGCCGGTAAGCGGTAATGCCAAAGTCATCAAGGCCGGCAAGCTGTCCGCCGTCGTTTCCGGGCCCGAAGCAGCGTGCAAGATCGCAACACCGCTGATTGAGGTGTTCGCGCCTCAAGGCGTGTTCTATGTGGGCGACGGCGAACTCGCGCGCGTTTGCAAGATCGCGCATAATGTCATGCTGGCTGTGGTGATCGAGAACCTGATTGAAATCACGCTGCTCACCAACAAGATGGGCGTACCGCGCCACGCTTTTCTCGCCTTCCTCAACAACGGCGTGATGGGCTCGATGTTCACCCGCTACAAGTCCCCGGCGCTGGTCAACCTCGACTGGACCACGACGTTCACGCCGGAACTCTTGCGCAAGGATCTCGATCTTGGCCTCGAGCTCGGGCGGGAGATGGACGTGCCGATGCCGGTGACGGCGGCGACCCGCGAAGTGTTGCAGAGCCATTTCGGCGCCGCGATGCTGCAAAAGAATCCGAAAGAATATCTCGAGAAGGATTTTGCGGCGCTTGCCGAGACGATGGCGCTCGCCGCCGGCATGAAACTGACGAGCGAGAACAAGAACGTGCCAACCGGCCTGGAGTAATTGACGTTCGAGCAGCTGCGTTTCAAGCAGCCAGATCAAGGCGCCGAATGGCGCCAAACTTAAGAAACCGCGAAAGACAATCGCGAAATTAATATCGGGAGGAAGACATGCGCCTGAAGTTGCACGGCCTGCTGATACTCGCCTGCGCCTTTGTTGCGGCTGCGGCCGCGACCGCCACGCCCGCAGCCGCCGAAGACTGGCCGAATCGGCCGGTCAGATTTGTCCTGACGCTGGGCGCAGGCAGCGGCTCCGACATCGGCGCGCGACTTTTAGGCGACCGACTGAGCAAACGATGGGGACAGCCGGTCATCGTCGACAATCGTCCGGGCGGCGACGGCCTCGTTGCCATCAATGCTTTCGTCGGCGCCCACGATGATCATCTGCTGTTGTTCGCGCCGTCCTCCTCCTTCACCGCGCACCCGTTTCTGCACGAGAACCTGCCTTACAAGCCGAGTGACCTGGTGCCAATCACTCGGGTCTCCAACACCATCATCGTTATTGCGGTGCCCGCCAGCCTGACTGTCAATTCGCTCAAGGAGTTGGCGGCGTTGGCACGCGCGGAGCCGGGCAAGCTCAACTGGGCCGGCGTGACCGGCGCGCTGGATTTTTTCTTTGCCGGCTGGCTCAAGCGCGAGGGGCTGGACATGACCAAGGTGCCCTACCGAAACCCGGTCGATGCAGCCAAGGATCTCGCGGAGGGGCGCGTGCAGGTCTATGAGGCGGCACTGGCGATCGTACGGCCGCAACTCGAAGCCGGTAAAGTCAAGCTTCTTGCGGTGACAAACACGGTGCGCGCGCCAACAGAACCAAAGGTTCCGACGGTGCAGGAGGCCGGCTATCCGATTCTGACGATTGATGGTCTCGTCGGTCTGTTCGGCCCCACCGGGATGCCGCTCAAGCTTCGCGAGCGGATCACCTCCGATATCCACGCGGTCGCCGATTCGACTGTCGAGAGCCGCCTGACGACGACGGGTCAGATCATGAATATCGGCGGACCGGATGAATTCGCCAAATCGATCGACGAACAGCGAGCGATGGTGGCTGCGTTCGCCAAGGACCTCGGTGTCAAAGCAACCCAGTGAATTGGCGCTATTTGACGTCGGTCTGCACGCTGATCGCCATCTGCCAACGGCCGTTGCGCTTCACCCAGACTCGGGCGGCGCGATATGGAGGACGGGAGTTATCCGGCACGGTTTGGGTCGCTGTCATCACGGCGGCATCGCCGTAGACTGAGAGCCGCATGGTCTCGACTTCGCCGACAACGACGGCGGCGTTGTCGGCCTTTTGCCGCTTCATCACATCGATCCAACCGGGCTTCGGGATCGGCGCCCTGCCGCCGCGGTAGAGTACGAACTCGTCGGCGATATGCTTCGACCACTCGTCGGCGTCGTGGGCGATCGCCGCCTTCTCGACCGCCTGAAATGAATTGACGACGTCTTGTTCGGACGGCGACCGCACGCGGTAGGGAATCGTTTCGCAGGGATTTTTGCACTCATAGGGCTTCGAAACCGTGCCCGTCGTCGCCGGAGCCGAATGCGGGGCATCGGCCGAAGCAGGCACAACGTCCTGCACAATCATCGCGCGCCAGGTGCCCTTTTGCTTGGCCCATATATCGAGGAAGAACACATCGCTATCGTGCGAAGATTTACGATGACCACTCACAGTAATGATTCGGCCATAGGCCTTCACCGTCGCGTCGCTTGTCGGTGACCCCGCGACACCTTTGAGATCGTGCAGAAAATCGTGACGCGTGTGAATCTCACCGTTCTCATCGACGAAGGTGAATTGCAGCGACAATAACCGGCGAACGACCGATTTGTCGCCGGTGCGCACGGCATGATCGAGCGACTGATCCGCTGTGAGCACGGTCGCGTCATCGCCTGGCGCCGGTTGCGCCTTGAGCTCTACGAGGACCGCGATCAATACGCCGGAAATGAGCGCCCCGAGCCACCACCGACGTACAGCAGATTGGACGGCCCGTCGCATTATCTCTCTTCGCGGAAGTCCGGCCTGAATGCCGTGACGGTCTCCCAGAACCGTCGACGGAGCACCATGGCACCTTCGGACAAGAGTTCTCAAGGCGGCAGCAACGGTCGCGACGCCGCGCCGCAGTTCAGGGTGGGCCGATCCAACCTTCCCGATCGATCAGTGGCAGTGGTGGCTGTATTTGCTGCAGTGCACACGAGCCCTGTGACGATATGTGCGATGAGCACGGCTGCCGCCGCCCATGGCGGTGCGGCAGGCCGGGCTCAGTTGCGACCGTTTTGATGCCATGCACGCCGTCACCTTCGCCACGTCCGGAATGAACTCCGAACAAAGCCGCATCGCATCGGGCGTACAAGCCTGTCGAGCGTCGGCATCACCCTGTGCTCCGGCGCAGTGAAGGCCACACAGCAGGGCGCCCATCGGCAACGTCAGCCGAAAAAAGAAACGAACCATTTGCATGAGTGACTTCCCCACATAACGGACGCCATTCGCTCCAAAAATGAGGGTAGCGATACGCGGCTCCGCCGTCGATATCCTTGAAGAAGAGCATCTGGCCGCCCGATCGCGAACCGCCCGATCAGCGCCCGCCCCATTCAAAATTCGACGGGAATCGGCGTCGACCCCTGGAAATATCGCCCGAGCACCGCTCTATACCGCCGCCGCTGATCTCCCCGGTCATATTGTCGATCGACATGTGACGGCAAAATATACCGTCGGGCATCGTATAAACGAGATCGCCAACTCCCTTCGCCTCGCGCGCCGCAACTGCCGACTGAAGAAGAGGATCAATTGCGGCGTGGCCGACGATCAGCAACGCCGCACCCACAAGGGCGAGGAACAACGACGAAACGATGGCGATGCGCGCGGACCGGATGCGCTCCTCGTCCAGCCTGATGAGCGATGCACGGGTGACACGCGTGGGCGTCGGTACAGCATCCCGCTCTGCGAACCATGATGTCGCTTGGGCGCCCGGATGCTCAATTGTGTCCATCAAAACACAGAACGCGAAAACCATTGTGAGGCCCATAAGGAATTAATTTCAATTTGCATCGAATTTTGGCGGATCACCCGACGTGGCGAATCGAGCGGCGTCATGTCCATGGCGGCTTGGCACGGTCGCAATTCTTCGCCCGTCATTTCGACGAGGGCACGGGGGAAGTTTAACCTTGTACTTGCCCCCTCCCCTGACATCGCAAGAAATGAAATAATCGTCATTGTAGGGAAGCCGAAAACGATCATCTGGAGGAAATCTTGCTCACGGCTGCGCGCAACGAAATGCTCACTCGCGTCGGACCCGGCACGCCGATGGGCGAACTGTTACGCCGCTACTGGCAGCCCGTCGCCGGCGCCAGCGAACTTGACGCCAACCCAATCAAACCAATCCGACTCATGGGCGAGGACCTCGTTCTTTACCGTGATCTCGGTGGCCGTTACGGCCTTGTCGATCGCCACTGTCCGCATCGCCGCGCCGATATGGCCTATGGCTGGGTTGAGCAGACCGGCATTCGCTGCAGCTATCACGGCTGGCTGATGGACGAGACCGGCCGCTGCCTTGAGCAGCCCTATGAAGACACCACCAATCCAAAGCCATCGAAGGCCGGCTGCGAGACCAAGGCCTACCCGGTGAAGGAATGCGCGGGTTTGCTGTTCGCCTACCTGGGTCCGCTGCCGGCGCCGGAACTGCCGGTCTGGGAGCCGTTTACCTGGGGCAACGGCTTTCGCGAAGTCGTACTCGCGGACATTCCATGCAATTGGTTCCAATGCCAGGAAAATTCGATCGACCCGGTACACTTCGAATGGATGCACGACAATTGGGGCGGCCGCCTGCGCGGCGGCCACGCCAACGGCGCGCCGAAGCATCTCAAGCTCAAATTCGAGGCGTTTGAGCATGGCTTCATTTACAAGCGGGTGCGCGAGGGCCAGAGCCTGGAGGATCGCTACTGGACCGTCGGACGCGTCGCGCTATGGCCGAACGGCTTTTACCTCGGCAACCATTTCGAATGGCGCGTCCCGGTCGACGACGAAAACACGCTCAGCGTCGCATGGTTTTTCATGCGCGTGCCGAACGGCCGCGAGCCCTATGTGCAGAAAACCGTACCGACCTGGGTCAGTCCGATCACCGACGAGAGTGGACGTTGGATCACGAGCCACGTGATCAACCAGGACATCGTCGCTTGGGTCGGCCAGGGCCGCATCGCCGATCGCACCAAGGAAAATTTGCGATCAAGCGACATCGGCATAGCCATGATGCGGAATCGCTTCTTTGAGGAGATCGCAGCCATGGCGGCTGGCAAGGAGCCGAGCGGTATCATTCGAAGCGCCAACGAAGCGCAATGCATTTCGCTGCCCAATATGGCGCGCGAGTTCAACACCGATGGCATTGCGCTTGCCGATTTCGACAAGGATCCGATTCTGCGCCAGCGCCTCAAGGAATTCCGCCACCATTACGGCCAACCGGCTGAGGTGAGGCGTGCATTCGTCGAGGCGATGGGGATCGCCGGGTCATGATTTAAGTCAAATGAGGAAACCGGTTCACGGATTATCATTTTTAAAACGGGGCCAATGATGCGCACCCAAGTCGTGATCGTCGGCGCGGGGCCGGCCGGATTGCTGCTCGGCCAGCTGCTGCATAAGCACGGCATCGGTAACATCGTTCTTGAACGGCACACCGGCGAATACGTTTTGAGCCGCGTCCGTGCCGGCGTCATCGAGCAGGTCACGATGGATCTTCTCGACGAAGCCGGCGTCGGCGCCCGCATGCACGCTGACGGCCTCATCCACGAGGGCGTGCAGATCTGTGTCGACGGAGTGCGTCATCACCTCTCGTTCAAGGATCTGACCGGCAAGACGGTCATGGTCTACGGCCAAACCGAGATCACCAAAGACCTGATGGACGGCCGCGCAGCCGTGGGCGCACCAACGATCTACGCCGCGCAAGACGTCGCCTTGCATGATATTGCCGGCGACAAGCCGCGCGTCACTTACCATAAGGACGGGACATCGCACGAAATCGCCTGCGACTTCATCGCCGGCTGCGACGGCTTTCACGGCATCAGCCGCCAGAGCGTGGCCGCAAGCGCGATCACCGCCCATGAGCGCGTGTATCCGCTCGGCTGGCTCGGAATTCTGACCGATACGCCACCGGTCTCGGAAGAGTTGATCTACGTGCGACATCAACGCGGCTTTGCATTGTGCTCGATGCGCTCGCACACGCGCAGCCGCTACTACATCCAGTGCAGCCTCGCCGAAGATGTCGAAGCATGGCCCGACGAACGGTTCTGGGCTGAACTCAAGCCGCGGCTCGACGACGAGGCCCGCGAGCGTCTCGTCACCGGTCCATCGATCGAAAAGAGCATTGCGCCGTTGCGCAGCTTCGTCGCCGAGCCGATGCGTTTCGGCCGGCTGTTTCTCGCCGGCGATGCCGCTCATATCGTCCCGCCGACCGGCGCCAAGGGCCTCAATCTGGCCGCGAGCGACGTGCAGTACCTGGCGCGGGCGCTGGTTGAATACTACCAGGAAAAATCAAACGCCGGCCTCGATCACTATTCCGATCGAGCGCTGGCGCGGATCTGGAAGGCCGAGCGCTTCTCTTGGTGGATGACCATGACGTTGCACCGGATTTCCGAAAATCCGTTCGATCTCAAGCTGCAGCTTGCCGAACTCGATTATCTGTTCCGATCGAAGGCCGCGGCGACCTCGTTTGCGGAGAACTATGTGGGACTGCCGTATTAGCGCTGTCCCGAAAGCGCTGGCCCTGCCCGCGCAAGTTAGGCCGATTTTGCTTTCCTTGCCTTCGCCTGCTCGACAAGAAAGCGCGACAGCCGCTGTCGCACCGCGTCGGCTTCTTCGGCGGTCCATTTGCGCAAGCCCTCGCCCGCTTTCATTCCAAGCTTCCCGGCCAGAACCTTCTCGCGCAGGAACGGATGCGGCCCGGGCGTCCGATCGAGGTCCTGATACAAGACTTCAGCGATATCGAGAGTCAGATTCAGTCCGACGAGATCGGACTGCTCCATGGGACCGAGAACGGCGGTGCGCGCGCCGAAGCCTTCCTTGACCACAATATCGATCGTCTCGGCGTCGCAGACTCCGGCAGCGACCAGGGCAATCGCCTCGCGTTTCATCGCATGCTGCAGCCGATTGCCGACAAAGCCCGGTATGTCGCGGCGCACGTGAACCGGAACCTTGCCGGCTTGGCGCAAGAGCGCCATCGTATCGCGCACTACAGCCGCGCTGGTCTTCTCGTTCTGGATGACTTCGACGAGCGGAACGAGATGCGGGGGATTCCAGAAATGCGTCCCGACAACGCGTTCGCGATGCTTGAGATTGCGTCCAATCTCCGTCGTCGGAATGGCTGAGCTGTTGCTCGCAAGGATGGTGTCCGGAGCAACAGCCGTTTCCAGCTCTGCAAAAATCTGTTGTTTGAGCGGAAGTTTCTCGGGCGCAGCTTCGAACACAAAGGTCGCATTTTTCATGGCCACAGCGAGCTCGCTGTGCACGGCGATGCGTTGCAACAGGGTAAGGTCGTCGCCAAAAAGTTCGGCGATCGAGCGCAGCCGTTGCGGCAACGATGCGCGGCTCTCCGCAGCCGGCTCGAACACCTTCACCTGATGTCCGGCCGCAGCAAAGAGATATGCAATGCCGTGCCCCATGAGGCCGCCACCGACAACACCGATTATTTGTTCCGCCTGGATGGACATTTTTTTCTCAACACAAAATTGGAACTTCGCTTTTGGCCAATCGTTTCTTCATCGCTTGTTTCATCATTGGCCAATCCGCAGAGGAGAAACGGTCATGCCTGCGCTCTTGTGGGTTGCTTTCTGGTCTTCGATGATGGCTACTGCCGCGTGTTGGAGCGAAGTGAGCCGACCGATTCCCGTGAAGGTGCCCGAACGCCGCGACTAACCGGCAGTATAGCCGCCATCGACATACATCACCTGTCCGGTACAAAAATCGGACGCCGGCGACAGCAGATAGATCGCCATTCCTACCAGATCCTCGACTTCTCCAAGCCGACCGAGCGGAATACGTGCCAGCGATCGAGCGCGCGTCTGTTGACCGAGTTCATTGTCGCCGTACATCCACGCGGTCAGCTTCGAACGAAACACCGTCGGCGCAATCGCGTTTACGGTAATCCCGTGCTTCGCCCATTCGGTGGCAAGCACCCGCGTCAGCGAGTTGGTCGCTCCCTTCGACGCGCAATAGCCGGTGTATCCGGAAATATTGCCATGACGACCGCGGACGGACGACATCAACAGTACTTTTCCGTGCACCTTCCGCTCGATCCAGTAGGTGCCGACCGCCTTCGCCATGAACCAGATGCCGCGCACATTGGCGTCCATCACGGCCTGCCAGTCTTCGTACGCGAGTTCGTGAATGAACCCCGGCTTGTTGAAGCCGGAGGCGACGACCAGTTGATCGACCTTACCAAACGTCGCCAGCGCGGCGTCGAGCATCGCCTCCGCGTCTGCAAGACTGTCCGGCCGCCGAACCACGGTCGCCGGCTCACCGCCAAGCTCGCGCACCTCGGCGGCAACCTCATCGAGTTCGCTCTTGCTGCCGGAAGCGAGCAGAACCTTGCCGCCGAGCGAGGTGAGCGCAAGTGCCGTCGCACGGCCGAACGTACCCGAGGCGCCGGTGATAATCGCGACCTTATCCTTGACGTCGAATAGCGAGAGCGGATTTCGGAGCGGCTCGGATATCATTGGAATTTTTCTCACAGCTGCATCGATTTTGCCGACGCGAGCGACTTTATCAATGTCCTGTCTCAAATCTGAATGACTGCTTCGGATCGATCACAGCGACGACGCGCAACGCGCAGCCCTCGCCTTCGGGCCAACGCCATGGGAAGGCGAAGAACGTGCAGCGCCGGCCGGTGATCTTATCGATGTCGCCACCGATGTTCTCGATGCCGGGAATACCATTCGTCATCATGATCTTGTGCGCCGGCTCCCAATACGGGAAGTCCTCGATTATGTGGCGGCCAGTCTCCGCCTTGTACTCGACGTCAAGGTGCGGCTGCGCCGGTCCCGGTCCATGCGGACCGAGGAACGTGCCGAGCGGATGATCGAGCGCCTGCACGTCGATGCCGACGAGCTTGACGCCGCGTTCCACCAGCCACTCGGCCGCTTCTTTGTAGAGGCCCGGCGAATAGGCGAAATAATCCGGATTGTCGCCGTAGTTTTTGTGGCTTCCGGTGTTGATCATCACGATGTCGTTCTTCTGGATCTTCGGCTCCGCGCGATCGAGATCCTTCGGCGTGATGACGCCCCACTTTCCCTTCGGTATCGAAACAGCAACGCCAGTGCCGAAGAAGCGCCACAACGGATAGCCCGTCAGCGTCGGTTCGTTCTCCTGCACGTGAATGGGCGCATCCATGTGCGTGCCGCGATGCATGATGCCTTCGAATTGCTGCACCAGAAGCCCGTCTTTGGCGTGAAACTCGAGTACGCGCACGTTGAGATTGGCGCGCGACGGCCACTGCGGCATCCCATGACCCCAGGGGTGACTGAGGTCGAAAAATTGCAGGCCGTTCGCTGTCGACGGCTTTGCCGATACAGCTGACTTTGTCGCCGTACCTCGTTCAAGCCGGAATTTGTTTTTCGGATCGAGGATCGCAACCAGCCTGATGACACAGGCGTCGCCCTCACGCCATTTCCACGGAAAGCCCTGAAAAGCGCAGCGTTTGCCGTTTAATTCGGCGAGATCGCCGCCGACATTCTCTATGGTCGGGATTCCGGCTTCGAGCAGCGCCCGATGCGCCGCGTTCCACTCCGGAAAATCCTCGATAGCCTCATGCCCGGTTGCCTGTTTGTATTCCGGCAGCAAATATTTGATCTGCGGGCCGTTGCGATGCGGACCGAGCGAAGTCGCCAACGGATGATCGACGGTCGCCGTGTCGACGCCGACGAGCTTGACGCGCTTTTTCACCAGCCATGCCGCGGCGGCTTTGCTCAGACCCGGCGCATGACCGAAATACTCCTTGCTGTCGGAATATTTCTGATGCCAGCCGGTATTGATGAGGACGATGTCGCCGCTCTGGATTTTCGGCTTCGCGCGCTCGAGATCGGAGGGCTCGATGAGCTGCCATTTTTTCTTTGGGATCGAAAGCACGACACCCGTTCCGAAAAACCGATCGAGTGCCAAGTCGCCCACCGCCGGCGCTCCGGGAATGAGATGGATCGGCGCGTTGAGATGCGTGGACGTATGAAAGATCGTCGTGATCTTATGCGTCATCACACCCTGTTTGGCGTGATGCGTAATGCGTTCGAGCTTGATCTCCTCGTAACCCGGGAAGATCGGCGTATACATGCCCCAGCGATGACTAAGTTCGTAGAATTCGAGCCCGCTCACGGGGTCGACAACAGCCGGCATTTCTCACCCTCGCCCAACGCGCACGCGGCAACGCGAGCTGCCGTACGCGTCCGCTTGTTTTGGTCCGTAATGCCGTGGGTCTGTATCACGATCCAACATCGCGTGACAAACCGGCGAAGCAAAAACCGCCGCTTGCTGCCGCCAGCAAAAGAGCGCACGCTCAATTGCTTGCTATCCAAGAACGGCGCGCAGACGCCGCAAAGGCGCTGCATCATTCGAGGGAGGATTCAACATGCGCGATCGCGCAAGAGCAACGCTATGGGCGGCCGCCATCGGCACGGCCGCCGTCGGGAGCATGGCACTGTCCACCGGCCGAGTTCAGGCGGACGACCCCAACAGCGCTCCTAATCCATATCATGTCGTCGAGAACTGGGCGAAGCTTCCGGAAGGTCGGCCCTGGGGGCAGGCGATCGGGATTGATATCGATCGCGATGGCACCAGCGTCTGGGTCTACGATCGCTGCGGCGGAAAGACCTGCGAGGGTTCGAAAATCGCGCCGATCCAGAAATTCGACGCGTCGGGCCGGCAGGTCGTGAGCTTCGGCTCGGGCCTCATCAACTGGCCGCACGGGCTCGGCGTCGACGGTGACGGAAATGTCTGGGTCACCGATGGCAAAGCGGGCAATGACAGAGGCCAAACGGCGATCAAATTCAGCCCGGACGGTCGCGTGCTGATGACCCTCGGTAAGGCGGGTGTGGCCGGCGACGCGCCGGGCATGCTCAACGGGCCCTCCGACATCCTGGTCGCGCCGAACGGCGACATTTTCGTTGCCGACGGCCATGGCGAAAAGACAAACGACCGCATCGCCAAATTCTCAAGCGACGGAAAATTCATCAAGGCCTGGGGACACCATGGATCGGGACCGGGCGAGTTCAACGTGCCGCATGGCCTGGCCATGGATTCCGCCGGTCGCCTCTTTGTCGCCGACCGGTCGAACAACCGCGTTGAAATCTTCGATCAGGATGGAAAGTTCCTCGCGGAGTGGAAGCAATTCGGCCGGCCAAGCAGCGTCTATATCCGCGACGACATTCTCTATGTGGCCGACTCGCAATCGGGTGAGAAGTACAACGCGCCATTCAAGCAAGGCATTCGTATCGGCAGCGTCAAGGACGGCAAGGTGACGGCCTTCATTGGTGCCCCATCCCCGGATTTCGAAATGCCCGAGGGGGTGGCTGCCGACAAGGACGGCAATGTGTACGGCGGCTTCACGGCCAAAAATGACGTGAAGAAGTACGTCAAGAACTGACCGTAGCCGGAGGCGGCTACGCTGAGTGAGGCGGGGTCCGGTTGCAGCCACCGGACCCCGCCGTTATGTATACGCGCCTTTTCGTGCCGGCTCCGCCTCGAAACGGGCGCCGGCGCAATTGCCGTAACAAAAGGCTGCCAGCAAACGTTATGTCCCGCCTCGTCATGAAATTCGGCGGAACGTCGGTCGCCGATATCGACCGCATCCGCAACGTCGCGCGTCACGTCAAGCGCGAGGTCGACGCCGGCCACGAAGTCGCCGTGGTGGTCTCGGCCATGGCGGGCACGACGAACCAGCTCGTTGCATGGTGCGATGCCGCCCTGAAGGAGCGCCACATCTACGATGCACGCGAATATGACGCCGTCGTCGCGACAGGCGAGCAGGTGACCGCCGGTCTGCTCGCAATCGTACTGCAGGATATGGACATCAATGCTCGATCCTGGCAGGGCTGGCAGCTTCCGATCTCGACCACGAATACGCACGGCTCGGCGCGGATTCTCGATGTCAACGGCACCGAACTGCGTCGGCGCTTCGAGGAACGCAAGGAAGTCGCAGTGATCGCCGGCTTCCAGGGTGTCCATCAGGAAACCGGCCGCATCACCACGCTCGGGCGCGGCGGATCGGACACATCCGCTGTCGCAGTGGCAGCTGCCATCAGCGCCGAACGCTGCGACATCTATACCGACGTTGACGGCGTCTACACCACCGATCCCCGCGTCGTGCCGCGCGCGCGGCGGCTCGAAAAGGTCGCCTTCGAAGAAATGCTGGAACTTGCTTCGCTCGGTGCCAAGGTATTGCAAGTTCGCTCTGTCGAGCTGGGTATGGTGCACAAGGTCCGCATCTTCGTACGGTCGAGCTTCGACCGGCCCGAAGATATCGATCCGTTTGGCGGCCCGCCCGGAACCCTGATTTGCGACGAGGAGGAGATTGTGGAACAGCAGGTCGTCACCGGCATCGCCTTCTCCAGGGACGAGGCGCAAATCTCCGTTCGCGAGGTGCAGGACAAGCCCGGCGTCGCGGCCGCCATTTTCGGCCCGCTGGCCGAAGCCAACGTCAATGTCGACATGATCGTGCAGAACGTTTCCGCGGACGGAAAGACCACCGACCTCACCTTTACGGTACCGGCCGCAGACTATCAGCGTGCGCTTGACGTCATCGGCAAGGCGAAGCCGGCGATCGGCTACGCGCGATTCGACGGCGCCACCGATGTCGCCAAGATTTCGGTCATCGGCATTGGCATGCGAAGCCACGCCGGCGTGGCCGCGCAGGCTTTTCGCGCGCTCGCCGAACGCGCCGTCAATATCCGCGCCATTACGACGTCGGAGATCAAATTTTCCCTGCTGATCGACGCGGCCTTCACCGAGCTTGCGGTGCGCACGCTGCATTCGCTCTACGGTCTCGATAAAACACCGTAGCAGCTCAAAAAAGAGAGAAGCAGGCGACGTCGTCTCGCTGCAGCGCACAATAACAACGCCGTCATATCGTTGTCTCTGGCTTGCGGTTTGCATACCGCATTCGATATAGGCTGAAGGGTGCTCGCCGCGGGCCCGGGGTCCGGGCGGATTCCTCTTCGATCAGGCCGATGCGCCACGGGCGGCGCTCCGGTCAAAGCAAAGGCCCGAGGGACCTCACGCCATGCGTGGCGCGCTCGGCGGTCCGCGCGTGTTGTTGCGCCGACTCCGCGAAGTGATGGCGGAGCCGGTCAGCGCGCAGGAACGCCTGGACAAGATTGTGGTGCTGATCGCCGCCAACATGGTTGCGGAGGTCTGCTCCGTCTACGTGCTGCGCGTCGACGCTACGCTCGAACTTTACGCCACTGAGGGCCTCAACCGCGGCGCCGTGCACCGGACTGTGTTGCAGGGTGATGAAGGTCTCGTTGGCCTCGTCGCGAGCCAAGCCAGCCCCATCAACCTGTCGAACGCACAGGCCCATCCGGCCTTCTCGTACCGTCCGGAAACTGGCGAGGAGATTTACCACTCGTTCCTCGGCGTCCCGATCCTGCGCGCCGGCAACACGCTCGGTGTGCTGGTAGTGCAGAACCGCGCCCGGCGGACCTATTCGGAAGAAGAAGTCGAAGCGCTGCAGACGACGGCGATGGTGCTGGCGGAGATGATCGCCTCCGGCGAGTTGTCGGCGATGGCGCTTCCAGGTGCCGAACCGGCCGCGCGGCGATCGGTTCATTTCAAGGGCGCCGCGCTCAGCGAGGGCATCGCACTGGGTCACGTCGTGCTGCATGAGCCGCGCGTCGTCGTTACCAATTTCATCGCCGACGACGTGCCGAAGGAACTTAAGCACCTTGAAGCGGCAGTGGAGACGCTACGTTCTAATCTCGACGAATTGCTCGAACACGGCGACGTGGTCGACGGCGGCGAGCATCGCGATGTTCTCGAAGCCTATCGTATGTTCGCCTACGATCGCGGCTGGGTCCACAAGCTCGAGGAAGCCGTGATGACCGGACTGACTGCCGAGGCCGCGGTCGAACGCGTGCAGTCCGATATCCGCGCGCGCATGCTCCGTCAGACCGATCCCTTCCTGCGCGAGCGATTGCACGATCTCGACGATCTCGCCAATCGCCTGATGCGTCAGCTCACCGGCCGCGATCACGCGCCGTCGCGCGACAGCTTGCCGGAGAATGCCATTTTGGTGGCGCGCTCGATGGGTCCAGCGGCGCTGCTCGACTACGATCGAAAACGCCTGCGCGGGCTGGTGCTGGAGGAAGGCGGCCCGCATTCGCATGTCACCATTGTTGCGCGCGCGCTTGGCATCCCGACGGTCGGAGAGATCGACAATGCCACCGGCATCGCCGATCCGGGCGACGCGATCATCGTCGACGGTTCGACGGGCGATTTGCACATCCGGCCCCTGCCCGACATGGAGGCGGCCTACGCCGAGCGCGTCCGGCTGCGCGCGCATCGCCAACTCCAGTATCAGGCGCTGCGCGATAAGCCGTGCGTGACCAAAGACGGCGAAGAGATAACTTTGCTGCTCAACGCCGGCCTCAGCGTCGACCTGCCACACATTGCCGACACCGGCGCCGCAGGCATCGGTCTGTTCCGCACCGAATTGCAATTCATGGTCGCGCCGAATTTTCCGCGTACCAGCGAACAGTTCACGCTATACCGCTCCGTGCTTGATGCCGCCGGCGACAAGCCCGTGACCTTTCGCACGCTCGATATCGGCGGTGACAAAGTACTGCCGTACATGCGCAACGTTGAAGAAGAGAATCCGGCGCTTGGCTGGCGGGCGATCCGGCTCGGTCTTGACCGGCCCGGCCTGTTGCGCACCCAGCTTCGCGCCTTGCTCAGAGCCGCCGGAAGCCGCGCGCTCAAGATCATGTTTCCGATGATCGCCACTGTGCAGGAATTCGACCAGGCCAAGGAATTGGTCGAAAAGGAGCTGACGCATTTGCGTCGCCACGGCCATAAGCTCCCGGCTCAAGTCGAGGTCGGCAGCATGGTGGAAGTACCCTCGCTGCTTTATCAGCTCGATGAGTTGTTCGAGCACGTCGACTTTCTTTCGGTCGGCTCGAACGATCTCGTGCAGTTCCTTTACGCGATCGACCGCGGCAATCCGCGGGTCTCCAATCGCTTCGATGCGCTCTCGGCGCCGATATTGCGCGCATTGAAGGACATCGCCGACAAAGGCCGCGAGCACAAAAAACCCGTGACCTTGTGTGGCGAGCTGGCGTCGCAACCGATCGGAGCGCTCGCGCTCGCGGCCATCGGTTACCGTGCGTTTTCGGTCACCGCATCCGCGGTGGGACCGGTCAAGGCCATGCTGCTCGACCTCGACACGCGCAAGGCCGCCGCCTTCCTGTGCCCGCTGATCGAGCACCCAAGCGGCGGCGCGCCGATCCGAGGTAAATTGGAAGAATTCGCCGTCAGCACCGGCCTGCAGATTTAGCTCAAGAAGCCGCTTGGGCCGGGCTTGTCGCCGCCGATTGCATCTTCTACCTAGTGGAGCGGATTTGACATTCGCTACCCACCTAGCCGCGAATCGGCGAAGCGAATGTCAAATCCAAAGCTCCACTACCACTTATATTTGCTAGTAGTCCTTTAATTCTAACATTCGCAAGACAGCCTGCCCAACCGGGATGCGAATGTTAGAATTGGACCACTAGCGTGCCTGAATACACCTAAAATAAGCCGCCTGTGGCAATAAAAGCCTATGTTACCTGAACAGAAACTCAATGCGCTTGTCGTACGTCATGCAGCGCTTGAACGCGATCTCTCCGCGGCGCTGCCGCCCGAGACGTATGTAAAGCTTTCGCGCGAATTCGCCGAGCTGTCGCCGGTCGTGGAAGCGGTCAAATCCTACCGCGCCGCGCAGCGCGAACTCGACGGGATCACGAGCCTCATCGCAGATCCCGCAACCGATGCCGAGATGCGTTCGATCGCCGAGGCCGAAAAGCCGGAACTTGAAGCCCGCCGATCCGCGCTGGAGCAGGAGCTGCGTGTCGCGCTGCTGCCCAAGGATGCGATGGACGAGCGCAATGTCATTCTCGAAATTCGCGCCGGCACCGGCGGCGACGAGGCCGCTCTTTTTGCCGGCGATCTGTTTCGCATGTACGAGCGCTATGCGACCAAACAGGGATGGAAAGTCGAGATCGTGACCGCGAGCGAGGGCTCGATGGGCGGCTTCAAGGAAATCATCGCGGAAATCCGCGGCCGTGGCGCTTTCGCCAAGCTTAAGCATGAATCCGGCGTGCACCGCGTTCAGCGCGTGCCCGATACCGAAGCTTCCGGGCGCATTCACACCTCGACCGCGACCGTCGCCGTGCTGCCTGAGGCACAGGACGTCGATGTCGCCATCAACGAATCCGATTTACGGATCGACACGCTGCGTTCTGGCGGGGCCGGAGGCCAGCACGTCAACAAGACCGAATTGGCCATACGAGTGACGCATATTCCATCCGGGATCGTCGTCATGATGCAGGAAGATCGTTCGCAGCATCGCAATCGCGCCAAGGCGCTCGCCGTGCTGCGGACGCGGCTTTACGATCTGGAGCGGCAGAAGCAGGACTCCGCCCGTGCCGCCGAACGCCGCGGCCAAGTCGGCACCGGTGACCGCTCCGAGCGCATTCGCACTTACAATTTCCCGCAAGGCCGCGTGTCGGACCATCGCATCAATCTGACGCTGTATAAATTACCGCAGATCATGGAAGGCGAGGCGCTGGGTGAAATTATCGATGCGCTGGTCACCGAACATCAGGCGGCTCAGCTCGCGGCCGAGGAAGCCCTGTGACGAGCCTGCGCACCGATGCAGCGGCAGCCGTTACCGCGCCCGCCACGGTTGCAGACGTCAGGCGGATATGGTCCGCGAAATTCCGGGCCTGCGGACTTGATTCGCCCGAGGTCGACGCACGCATTCTCGTCGGCCACGCCCTCGGGCTCGATCATGCCGCCCTCGCCGCCGCTGGCCCGCGCAGTCTCGATGCCAAGGAGGAATTAGCGATCGCCGCATTGGCGCAACGGCGGCTGGCCCGTGAGCCTGTCGCGCGCATTGTCGAGCGTAAGGAATTTTGGAGTCTCCCGCTTCGCATCAATGCAGCAACGCTTGTGCCGAGACCCGAGACCGAAACAATCGTCGAAGCGGCGCTCGCCGCAATCGATGCACGAGGGTCCCGGACAAGACCGTTGCGTATTGGCGATCTCGGCACCGGCTCCGGCGCGCTGCTTCTGGCGCTGCTTTCCGAGCTGCCAAACGCGATCGGGATCGGCACCGACGTGAGCATCGCGGCCCTTCGCATGGCAAGCGACAATGCACGCCAATTGAGGTTAACGCGAGCGTCGTTTGCCGCGTGCGACATGGCAACAGCGCTCGGCGGGCCCTTCGACGCCATTGTAGCCAATCCGCCGTATATCGCTTCGGGCGAGATTGCCGCCCTGGCTCCAGAGGTGCGGGATTTCGACCCGCGTGCCGCGCTCGATGGCGGCCCCGATGGATTAAGCTTCTATCGCGTGATCGCAGCTACCGTGCCCGCTCTGCTTGCGCCCGACGGGGTCTTGGTCGTTGAACTTGGGGCCGGTCAGGAACAATCTGTTACAGCACTCTTTCGCGCGGCGGGGCTTGCGCCGTCGCCGCCCTACCCCGATCTTATGAGTGTGCCGCGAGCGCTTGTTGCTCGAACAAGGGCATGACCGTGAAGCATTGGACCCCGGCAAAAAAGCACTTGGAATATCTGCCGGAACCGACTAGCTTGCGCGCACGGAATCGGCCCGAAATCGAGATGAGGGCGTCGCGCTGCCTTGAAAACCCGGAGCTATGCTCCTTGAGGTTTGTAGCGCAGGCTAGGACCAGCGAAAGCCGGATCGGACGGCAGACGGGATCGCCAGATACAGACCGAGAAATTTAGACCGAGAAGATTCATCGGTTGGGCGTGAATTAATACGGAACAGCCGTGTGCAGGACCGGGGGGTTTGCAGCATCACGGCGGGACCGGCGATGAGGGCTGTTTTGCGGAGGTTTCGTGACGTTCGCGCTGGAGCGTTTGCGCGCATTTGCAGTCAATGCCGGTGACGATCAAAGAGTGCATGAAACTTATGCCGTCGAGCCGAACGAGGGGTGCGGCAAGCGCGGCTGGATCACGTGGCTTTCGGTTAACAAGGTTCTTTGGTGAAGAGAAACGGCGGCATCTGCGCCGCCGCAAATGACAGGGGTTGGCGGAACAGCAAACCATGAGAAACGGTCAAAACAAGCGCATGCGGGGTCGCAACCGCAAGGGTGGCCATCATCAAAATCCATTGTCGCGCATGTACGAGTCCAACGGGCCGGACGTGAAAATTCGGGGAACGGCGTCCCACGTTGCGGAGAAGTACCTCCAGCTTGCCCGTGACGCACAGAGCTCCGGCGATCCAATTTCCGCAGAGAACTATTATCAGCATGCCGAACATTATTTTCGCCTGATCGCCGCCGCGCAGGAACAGCTTCGCCAAAATCAGCCCTATTTCCAGCAGCAGCCGGGTGACATGCGCGGCAATATGGCGGCGGATGACGGATACGACGACGGCGAGAACGAACAGCCTCTCATCGGCGGCGAGCCGTTTGCACCACGCGAGCCTCAGCCGTTCTATCCGCAGCGCGAGCAACAACAACCGCAAACGCAGCCCCAGCAGTTTCAGCCGCGGCCGCAGCAATTTCAGCCAAACAACGAAGAAGATGTTGACCGGTTACCGTCATTCATCACCGGCGGCCAACAGCCCCAGCAGCCTCAGACCCCGCAGCAAGGCCAGGGGCCGAACGGGCAGAATGGTTACGACGGTCAGGCCGATCGCTTTCCGCTGCATCGGCGCCGCCGGCGTCATCGTGGCCCGCGCGATCAATCGATGATGGGCGACGGCGATTTGCCCGCGCCGAACGGGCCGCGGCCGGTCAACGACTAAAAAGTTCTCCGACAAGCTGACAATTTCGGGCGGGCTCGCGGGTCCGCCCGTTGTCTTTCCCGGAAGGCGAAACGTTCAGCCTCCGCGGGGCACCTTAGCCAGCCGAACCAACAGCCAAATCGGCAGGACGATCACGGCTCCGAGCAGGAAATATTGCCAGAGCCAGCGCACCGCGTCGAAGCCCATGTTCCAGATATGCCGAATAAGCTGACGGACGGACTCGATGATGTTCCAGGGATCGAGGCCGACCGCGGCAAGGATCACGCCGACAAGGATCGATAGCAGGATCAGCCGGCCAATGACCGCAAGCGGTGGGCCGCCGAAGAAGCGCTGAACGTATTGGTTACTGTATTCCTGGGCCATCGGAATCTCCCGATTGCGTCAATTAGGAACTTACCCTGATAGGCGCAAGCGGCACAGCGCGGAAATCACGCCGTCGCTATCCGGCCTATGCCGTCGATCCGTCAAATGTCCGACACCTGCCGCCGATGGCGTTGCCTCGGCTGCGCAACTGGCGCTAAGTTGCGGCCGGTCCGAGCGAACTTCGGGCTTTCCGAGGATATTTCATGGCCACGATCGAGGATCGCGCGCTCGCCGCAAAGGCGAGCCTCAACGACGATATCGGCGAAGAAATGCGGCTTCGCATGTATCGCATGCAGGTGGAAATTCGCGAGGCCGAGCAGCGCGCATTTGATCTTTTTCTGCAAAATCTGGTGAAGGGCACAAGTCATCTTTCGCTAGGCCAGGAAGCGGTGGCGACCGGCTTTGCCGCGGCCATGCGCCCGGGCGACCTCAGTTTCTGCACCTATCGCGGGCACGCCCACACGCTGGCGCGCGGCGTCCCGATCGAAAAAGTCCTGGGCGAACTGATGCAGCGCGACAATGGGCTGATGCGCGGCAAAGGCGGCTCGATGCATCTGACATCAGCCGATCACGGCGTGATGGGCTCCTATGCGATTATCGGCGCACATCTGCCGATCGCCTGCGGCGCGGCGTGGCGCGCGCAATACAAGGGTCAGAAAGATGTATCGGTATGCTTCTTCGGCGACGGCACGACCAACATCGGCGCATTCCACGAAGCTTTGAATTTCGCCGCGGTGTGGAAGCTGCCGGTGATCTTCGTCTGCGAGAACAATCTCTATATGGAATACACACCGATCGCCGACGTCACGGCCGTCCCGCATCCGGCAGCGGATCGGGCCGCAAGCTACGGGCTGGAACGCATCGTCGTCGACGGCAATGACGCCGACGTCGTGTACCGCACCGCCACCGCGGCTTACGACAAAGCCCGCGCGGGCGGCGGACCATCCATCATCGAATGCATGACCTATCGTTACAGCGGGCACTCGCGCGCTGATCCTGCGAAATACCGGCCTGAAGGCGAGCTTGAGAAATGGAAGGAACGCGATCCGATCAAGATCTATCGCGACCGGCTGCAACAATTCGGCATCGGCGAGGATACGATTGTCGGCATCGAAGACGACGTGAAGCGGCGCGTCGACGACGCTACGGAAAAATGCAAAGCCGCACCGATGCCGCCGCTCGATATCCTCACCACCGATGTCTACGCCGACGGAGGCTTCGCATGGCGGAACTGACTTACCGTGACGCGGTCGCGCGCGGTATTGCGCAGGAGATGGCGCGCGATCCAGACGTCGTCTTTCTCGGCGAGGACGTCGCCAAGGCCGGCGGCGTGTTCAAGGCGACGGTCGGCTTGTTCGAACAGTTCGGCCCGCTGCGGGTGCGCGACACGCCGATCTCCGAGCAGGCCATCCTGGGCGCCGCGATGGGCGCGGCGATGACCGGCCTGAAGCCGATTGCGGAGATCATGTTTTCCGACTTCTTCGCGGTGTGCTTCGACTACATCGCCAACGAGTTCGCCAAGAGCCGCTACATGTCGAACGGTCAGCTGAAATGCCCGCTCGTCGTGCGTACCGGCAATGGCGCAGGCTCGCGCTTCGGCGCGCAGCATTCGCAGAGCGTCGAGAACTGGTGCATGATGATTCCAGGTCTCAAAGTTGTCGCGCCGTCATCACCGCACGATGTCATCGGGCTGATGGCGGCTGCGGTGCGCGATCCCGATCCGGTAATTTTCTTCGAACACAAGTCGCTCTATCCGACCAAGGGCGAAGTCCCGGATGGCGAGATCGTCGACACGCTGGGCACGGCAAAGATCGTGCGGCCCGGCAAGGACGCCAGCATTCTGGCGCTGGCGCTGATGGTGCCGCGAGCGCTTGCCGCTGCCGACAAGCTTAAGGCGGAACACGGCATCGATTGCGAGGTTGTCGACGTGCGGTCGCTGGTGCCGCTCGACACGCAGACAATCCTCGGCTCGGTCGCACGCACGCATCGCTTGTTCACGGTGGAAGAGAATCCGCGGCTGTGCGGCTGGGGCGCGGAGATCGTTTCGATCGTCGCCGACGAAGCGTTCTACGATCTCGATGGGCCGCCGGTGCGAATTACGACGCCGCACATTCCGTTGCCGGCGGCCGACATCCTTGAGGACATTGCGCTGCCGACCGTCGATCGGATCGTCGATCGCGTGAAGCGGTCGTTGGAAAATTGAGAATTCCGCTCGTCCCCGCTGAAACGGGACTCCGGACCTCCAGAGATTGTCTGGATTCCCGCTCGGGCGGGAATGAGCGGGGGAGAAACGCAAAGGACGCAGACCATGTACGACAATCTCCTCGCTAACGTCCCGACCGATCTGTGGATCGGCGGCAAGTGGCGCAAATCGTCCGACGGCGGCCGCTTCGATGTGATCGACCCGGCGACCGAAAACAAGATCGCGTCGGTCGCCAGCGCCACGGTTGATGACGCCAAGGCCGCGATCGACGCGGCGAGCGCCGCCTTTCCCGGCTGGGCCGGCAAGAAGCCGCGCGAGCGTGCCGAGATTTTGCGAAAATCGTTCGAGCTGATCATGCGCGACGCCGAACGGCTGGCGAAGCTGATTACCATCGAGAACGGCAAGGCGCTGTCCGACTCTCGCGGTGAGGTCGCCTACGCGGCAGAGTTCTTCCGCTGGTATGCCGAAGAAGCGGTGCGCAACATCGGTGAAGTGAGCCGGGCACCGGCATCGGGCGCGCGCATCTTCGTTCATCACAAGCCGGCCGGCATCGCCGTGCTGGTCACGCCGTGGAATTTTCCGGCCGCGATGGCGACCCGCAAGATCGGCCCGGCGCTCGCCGCCGGATGCCCGGTCGTGCTCAAACCGGCTTCCGATACGCCGCTCACCATGCTGGCTCTGATGCCGATCCTGGAAGAAGCCGGCGTTCCGGCGGGCGTGGTCAACGTCATCCCATCGCGCTCGTCCGGCAAGGTCGTGAGCGAAATGCTGCACGATCCGCGCGTGCGTGTGGTGTCGTTTACCGGCTCGACCGAAGTCGGCCGCAAGCTTCTGCACGAAGCCGCGGACTGCGTCGTCAAACCAGCGATGGAGCTCGGCGGAAATGCACCCTTCATCGTGTTCGAAGACGCCGACATCGACGCCGCGATCGAAGGCGCGATGATCGCCAAGATGCGCAACATGGGCGAGGCCTGCACGGCGGCCAATCGCTTTTACGTGCACGAGAAGGTGCAGGACGAGTTCACCAAGAAGCTTACGGCGAAGATGGCGGGATTGAAGATGGGCAACGGCCTCGACGACGGCGTTGCGCTCGGTCCGCTGGTCAACAAGGATGGCCTCGACAAGGTGATCGAGCTGGTCGACGACGCGGTCCAGAAAGGCGCCAAGGTGCTCACCGGCGGCAAGACGCCCAGCGGCCCAGGCTATTTCTATCCCGCAACGGTTCTCGCCAATGTCTCCAACGATGCAAAAATGCTCAACGAGGAGATCTTCGGCCCGGTCGCCTCGATCCAGACATTCAAAACCGAGGACGAGGTGATCACGCGCGCCAACGACACCGAATACGGCCTCGTCGCCTACCTGTACACCAAGGATCTGAGCCGCGGCATGCGGGTGTCTGAGCAGCTCGACTTCGGCATGATCGGCCTGAACCGCGGGCTCGTCTCCGATCCGGCCGCTCCCTTCGGTGGCGTGAAACAATCCGGGCTCGGCCGCGAGGGCGCGCACGAAGGCCTCATGGAGTTCCTGGAAACACAATACGTCTCGGTAACGTGGTGAGACGAGCGGGCGACCCATGATCCAAGGTGACGTTGCAAAGAAGCTGATCGGCGCCTGGCGCTATGTCGGCACGCGAATCAATGGCGGAAACTGGGATCGCGGCGCAAATCCGAAGGGCATGATCTACTACGGCCCGCACGGCGAAATGGCGGTGCAGATCGCGCCCGACGTGAAACGCAAGCGTGCCGGTTCCGTAATGACGCCCGAAGAGGCCAAGATCGCGTTGACCGATTACATCGCCTATTTCGGCACCTACACGATCGACGAGAAAGCCGGCACCGTGACGCATCATCGCCAGGACAGCATACAGCCGGGCGACTCTGGAGATTTGGTGCGACGTTACGAATTCGTCGGCGATCGTTTGGTGCTGCGGCCACCCAACTCCACGATGGAAGTCACGTGGGAGCGGATCGAATAGCAAGAGCGCACCCGCGGGCGCGTATAAATTGATGGAACGCCCAGAAACGCAAGTCTTTTGGAGCCCCAGTGAACGAACAATCCCAATCGGCCGCCCAGCGCCTGATCGGCTCGTGGCGCTACATCGGCTCGAACATCGACGGCAAGCCCCATCCGGGACGCGGCGCGAAGCCTAAGGGCATCATCATCTACGATGCTCACGGCCACATGGCCTGCCATGTGGCGCCCGACCGCGAAGTGACGAAGGCCGGTAAGGAACCGACCGGCGAGGAGGCGAAGGCCGCGCTCGCCGATCACATCGCCTATTTCGGTACCTATTCGGTCGACGAAAAGGCGCGCACGGTGACGCATCACCGCGAAGGCAGCGTACAACCCGGCGATAAGGGTGACGTCGTGCGCGGCTACGAGTTCGTCGGCGATCGTCTCATTCTGCGTCCCGTCGGCCCGGTTGCGCATGAGGTGATTTGGGAGCGGATCAAATAAGATGCGTGGGGAGTGAATGGACGTTCTGATGCCTCAACTCGGCGAGACCGTCTCCGAGGGCAAAATCACCAAGTGGTACAAGTCGGCCGGCGAGCCGGTGAAACCCGGCGACAATCTGTTCGAGATCGAAACCGACAAGGTCTCGATGGAAGTGCCTTCGACCACGACCGGGGTGCTCGCTGAAATCCGCGTTCCGGCCGGCGACGTGGCCCCCGTCGGTGCCATCGTTGCGGTCATCGCCGACAAGGCCGGCGCCGATGCATCTCCTCAAGCAAACGCAAAGACGCCGATGTCCCAACGAGCGCCCTCGCCTGCCGCCGCAGCGCCTCGTCCGGCGGCGGCCGCGGCTGAGCTTGTCGCCGAAGACCGCCGGCCAACGCGTCAGCCCATCAAGCTTGATCCGTTCTTCGAAGTGCGCACGCCGGAGCGCAACTTCGGGCCGGCACGATTGCCGAGCGGCACTTCGGTCACGCCGCTGGCGCGCCGTCTTGCTGTCGAGGCAGGGATTGATCTGTCGCGCCTGAGCGGTTCCGGCCCACGTGGCCGGATCGTCGCGCGCGACATCGAGAATGCTCCGCAGACGATACGGGCGACGCAGGCGGCGCCGGCCGAAAGTCCGAGCGCAGCCGAGATCAAGGCGCTCTACGATCCGCAAAGCTATGAGGAGCTGCCGCTCGATGGCATGCGTAAGACCATTGCGGCACGGCTCGCACACGCAAAACAGACCGTCCCGCACTTTTATCTCGCCGCCGACATCGACATCGGACGCCTCACCGCGCTGCGCGAAGAAGCCAATGCCGCCGCACCCAAAGACAAAGACGGCGATCCGGCTGTCAAGCTCTCGCTCAACGACTTCATCATCCGGGCACTCGCGCTCGCCCTGCAGCGCGTGCCGTCGGCAAATGCCGTGTGGGCTGGCGATCGCATCCTGCGTTTCAAGCATTCCGACATCGGCGTCGCGGTGGCGCTCGAAGGCGGCCTGATCACGCCCGTCATTCATCAGGCCGAAACGAAATCGGTCAGCGCCATTTCAACTGAGATGAAGGATCTTGCCGCCCGCGCGCGTGAGAAAAAGCTCAGGCCGGTCGAATACCAAGGCGGATCGTCGGCGATTTCCAATCTCGGTATGTACGGCGTGCGCGAGTTCTCGGCGATCATCAATCCGCCGCATGCCACCATCCTCGCGGTCGGCGCCGCGCGGCGGCAGGCGGTCGAGAAGGAAGACGGCGGCATAGCATTTGCAAGCATGCTGACCGCGACGCTGTCCTGCGATCACCGGGTGGTCGACGGCGCGCTCGGCGCTGAGCTCCTGGCCGCGATCAAGTCTTTGATCGAGACGCCGGTGAGCATGTTGGTATGATCACGAGCTAGAGAATGGCTGGTACGAAGACTGAAGTTGTACTGATCGGCCCATTAAAACCGGTCATCGTTAAAGGTTTTACCGACTGCGCCGTGCATCATCTCTCCGCCGCGAAAGACCTCGCCGCTTTTGTCGCCGACCACGCCGATATCCGCGCCATTGCCTGCAGCGCCACGACCGAATTGGTCCCTGGCAGCTTGATGGCGCAATTTCCGCAGCTTGAAATCCTTTCCACCTTCGGTGTCGGCTATGACCACATCGACGTCAAATACGCCGCCGCCCACGGCATCATCGTCACCAACACGCCGGAGGTGCTCACCGAAGAAGTTGCCGACACCGCCATTGGGCTTCTGCTTTGCACGGTGCGCGAGCTACCGCAGGCGGAGCGTTACGTCCGCGCCGGCAAATGGCTGCAACGCGGTTATCCGCTCTCGAAGGCTACGCTGCGCAATCGAACGGTCGGCATAGTCGGCATGGGCGCGATCGGACAAGCCATCGCGCGGCGGCTCGAAGCGTTCGGTGTACCGGTCGTCTATCACACGCGCCAGGCGCGGCGCGAGTTGCCCTACCGCCATTATCCGAGCCTTCTCGACATGGCACGAGCCGTCGACACCCTCATGGTGATCGTGCCGGGTGGAGCGGCAACGCAAAACATGATCAATGCCGAGGTGCTTGATGCGCTCGGCCCGAATGGCATCTTGATCAATATGGCGCGCGGCTCCGTGGTCGATGAGCCGGCTCTGATCAAGGCGCTCAAGGCCAAAAGGATCATGGCCGCCGGCCTCGACGTCTACGTCAAGGAGCCGCAAGTACCCCAAGAACTCATCGAAATGGACAATGTCGTGCTGTTGCCGCATCTCGGTTCAGCGTCCGAACACACCCGCGAGAAGATGGACCAGCTTGTCGTCGACAATATTCTAGCCTGGGCGGCCGGCAAGCCGCCGCTGACGCCCGTGCCGGAAACACCATGGCGGTCCTGGAACAAGAGCTAATCGGTTCTTTGGCATATGCTGCACACGACGGCACGCGCCGCGGCGGCATGACGGCGCGGCTCGAGCGTGCTAAAATTTGAATATGAGATTTAGTCCCTTCAGCGTGAATTGGTGCGGAATCATTGTTGCGGCGATCGCAGCGACTCTTTGCGGCAATCCCGCGTTGGCGCAAAACACGCCATCTGACACACCGTCTCAGGACACGCCCTCGCAAGATACCCAACCGCAGACCGACCCGGTCAGTGCCATGATCGGTGCTTGGGAATTTTCCAACGCCGATCGCGATAAAATTTGCCGTTTCAACTTTCGCACCGACGCAACGTCCGGTGGCTATAAGCTCGATATCGACAAGAATTGTCCGAATGTTTTTCCCACGACCAAAGATATCGTCGGCTGGGCGGTCGACAATTTCGGCAACTTGCGGCTGCTCAACACCCATGGCGAAGCCGTCATCGAACTGACCGAGGTCGAAAGCGGCATGTATGACGGTTTCAAACCGGAAGAAGGCCGCTACATCCTGCAAGCCGCCGCCGCGGCGCCGATTTGCTCGGCCGACGATATGGTCGGCGAATGGGCGATTGCGCGCGGCACCGGCAAGCCGATCTGCGCGCTGACGCTGGCGAACACGGCGTCAGGCCCGGACATTCTGGCGTTAAAGGTCAAGCCTGGCTGCGATGCGCTGGTCACGCGCTTCGGACCGACGTCCTGGCGCATGGACAAGGGCGAACTGATCCTTCTTTCGGCACGCGGGCAGATTTGGCGATTCGAGGAAAATGACGCCAATACCTGGCAGCGGCTGCCTGAGAGTGCCGATCCGGTACTCATGGTGCGGCAATGAATCCGGTTGACGCACCAGCCTGATCAGGCTTCGGTTCCTATCCGACGCGGACGTGACAACCAGAAAATTCCGCAACGCCCCGGGGAATCATGTCGCTCATTGGACAAATCAACAGGCCGCTTGGTCGGCTGGCGCTATGCGCGCTCATGGGAGTCGCCGCCACGACCTGCTCGGCGCTGGCGGACTCGGTTTCCGACTTTTACGCTCATAAGACGGTCACGCTGATCGCCGGCTTCCCGCCCGGCGGCGGCTACGACACGTATGTGCGCGTTCTCGCCCGGCATTTTGGCCAATTCATCCCGGGCAATCCTTCGATCGTGCCGTCGAATCTGCCCGGGGCCGGTTCGATGAACGCGGCCAATCACATTTTTTCGAGCGAACCGAACGACGGCACGGTTCTCGGCATGTTTGCGTCCTCGGCGATCATGGAGCCGCTCCTCGGCAACAAGGCTGCATTGTTCCAACCCACGAAATTCAGTTGGATCGGCAGCATGTCGCAGGACATCGCCTATTGCGGCGTTTGGCAGACACCCGGCGCAGCCGCCTCGTTCGACGATATGTTTCAAAAAGAGACGATCTTCGGCGGCGGCGCGCCCGCGGCGATCACGTTTCAGCATCCCATGATTCTCAAGAACGTGCTCGGCGCGCATATCCGCGTGATTCCCGGCTATGCGGGCACGCGCGATATCGATCTCGCCATGCACCGCGGCGAGGTGAACGGCGAATGCGGACTTTACGCTTCTTCGATCAAGGCGCAGTTTCGTGACGATCTGACCTCGGGCCGAATGAAGCTCGTGATTCAGATGGGCCCACGAAAGTCGACCGAGTTTGGCAACATCCCAAGCGTTTACGATTACGCCAAGACCGATGACGATCGTGCGGTACTCGATGTCTATTTCAAGCAACTTGTGCTCGGCCGACCGCTAGCTGGGCCGCCTGGAATTCCAGCGGATCGCCTAGGCGCCCTGCGTGAGGCCTTCATGGCGACGATGAAAGACAAGGATTTCCTCGCCGAAACGAACAAGGTCGGCCTCGATATCAACCCCGCCACGGCCGAAGAGGTACAGGAATTGTTGAAGCGCTTTTCGACGTTTTCGCCAGCCGTCTTTGAGCGCGCACGTCAGGTCATCGGCCGCTAAGGCCCTCTCGGATTTACGCATCACTTCAATCAGTTAGGTGAATATCGCGGCTGGCCGAAACCGCCTCCGTCGGCGCCTTCTTGATATTCTCGATTTTTGCCTCTTTAACTTGCGCTCGCGCTGTTATGCGATTTGTCGTCGGCTGAGCGCTCACGGGGCCTGCAATTCATGAGCTTCGTCTCGGATTTCAAGCACGATCTGTTCTTGAGCTACGCGCATTTCGACAACGAGGAAGACGCGCAGGGCGTGCGCTGGGTGAGCCGGTTTCAACTTGATCTCAAAAACGCATTGCGGCAGCGCCTTGGCCAGGATCCTGAAGTTTTCTTCGATACGCGAAGTTTCGAGGCCAGCGACCACGTTGACTTCCTGCTTGAGAACGCTCGGCAATCGGCGATCTTTGTCGCGCTGCTGTCACCGAGCTACGTGGCGCGCGACTTCACGATCAGAGAATTGGAGGCGTTCTGCACACGGGCCTCTGGCGTAAGTCCGGTCGTTGTGGTCGAGTTGTTGCCCGCGGAAGAAAGTGAACACCATCCCCTGCTGCAGGGCCGCAAGCGAACGCCATTCTGGCGTAAGGATCCAGCCGAACAGGACATACCGCTCCGAGTCACACCTCGGTTCAATCCCGAAACGTATAACGAGCGCTTGCAGGTGTTGGCGCATCAAGTCAAAAAGCTGCTGGTCGACCAGCGCCAAGGCGCAACGCCACGCGCGAGCGTCGATGAAGCGCCACGCGCCCGGCCGCAAGCGCAGACGACCGTTACCGCCGAGCCCGCGCCCCGTACGGTGCTGCTCGCGCAAACAACAGACGATTTGTACGACGAATGCGAACGAATCCGCGCTTGCCTCGAGCAGTTCGGCACGAAGGTCCTCCCCGAGAATGACTACCCGCAGGGTGGAACTGATTTCGCCGCGGCCTTCGACGCCGACGTGGCGCGCTCAACTTTGTTTGTGCAATTGCTCGGCAATTTCGGTTCGCGCAAGCCGCCGGACTTGCCGCAGACGTACTCTCAATATCAATACGAGACTGCCAAGACACGCGGCTTGAAAATATTGCAATGGCGCCGTCCCGATCTCGACTTGGCGTCCATCAGTCATCGCGACAAGATCTTGTTGGAAGGACCGGATGTGCTCGCTGTCGGACTCGAGGAATTCAAGGGCGAGATTCTCCGCTGCTGCACTCAACCGCCACCGAAGACGGCCGTACCGCAAAACGGTAGCTATCACGTCTTCATCAATGCGGACCGCAGCGATAAGGACTTGGCGGACGCATTGCTGAAGGTGTTTGATGACAAGAAAACCTGTACGGCGGCACGGCCCCTGTTCGAGGGCTCAGCGAAGGACATCGTCGAGGACCTTGAAGCAAACCTGATGAACTGCCAGGCCTTGCTGATGCTCTACGGCAGTGCGCCGCCGGCCTGGGTGCGCGCGCAGTTGCTGCGCTATAGCAAGCTCGAGCAGCTCCGCGACGCACCGCCACGGCTCAAACGCATCCTGCTTGGTCCTCCGGCTCCCAAGGCCGAGCTCGCCTGGTCCGGCGGTTTCGAGAAAATCGACTGCCAGAACGGCAACGTCGTGCAGCAGATCGATAGCATCCTCGCCGGACTGCAGCTTTGATGCCGGCCAGCTCCCTGCGTCTGCCCTATCCGGGTCTGCGTTCATTCCGCCGCGAGGAGAGTGATCTCTTCTTCGGTCGAGAAGATTGCATCAACGCGATGGTCGACCGGCTCGCCGCGACGCGGTTTCTGGCAGTGCTTGGCTCATCCGGCGCCGGCAAATCGTCGGTGGTGAAGACAGGGTTGCTCGACGCCCTTGACCTCGGGCTGATGGCGTCGGCCGGCTCGACGTGGCGCGTCGTCGATTTCAGACCTGGCGGCGCACCGCTGAAGAACCTTGCGGTTCGGTTGCTCGAAACGGGCGGAACCGAAGCGCTACGCCAAGTCTCGGATGACGACGCGGCGCTGCTGCGCGCCTTTCTACTCCGCGGCCCGCGCTCGATCGCCGAATGGTGCGGTGACGGCCACTTGCCGGGCAACACCAATCTGCTTTTGCTTGTGGACCAATTCGAAGAACTGTTTCGCTACCAGGATTACGCCGGACGTGAAGAGGCCGAAGCCTTCGCCGGCCTATTGCTCGAAAGTGCGCGCCAAAGACAATTTCCGATCTACGTCGCACTGACGATGCGTTCGGAATATCTCGGTGCCTGCGCTCTCATCGATGGCCTCGCCGAAGCGATCAGTACCGGCATGTTCCTCATTCCACGCATGACTCGCGAGCAATGCCGCAACGCCATTGTCGGGCCGGCCGCAGTTTGCAATTTCAAGATCGAGGACGCCCTCGCCAATCGGCTACTCAACGACCTTGCCGCGTTCGCGCCGTGGGACGATCGCAGCAGCGCCCACGATCAGCTCCAGCGCCTGGGCCGCCGTGCCGATCAACTACCGCTGCTGCAATATTGTCTCAACCGGATGTGGATCCGTGCACGCGACAATGCTCACGGGGCGCCCATCGTCCTCACGCGTTCCGACTATGAACAGATCGGTGGGCTCGAAGGCGCGCTCAATGCCCATGCGGATGAGATTTTGCGCTCACTCGGCGAAAGCAACCGTCCCGTTGCCGAGGCGGCGTTTCGAGCGCTCACCGACGGCTCGAACGCCGCCGACGCTGTCCGCCGGCCGACGCGCTTCGGCGAACTGGTGGAGATTTGCAACGCGGACGCGGCGATCGTGCGCGGTGTGGTCGACGCCTTTCGCGCACCGGGGTGCAATTTCCTGGCGCCTGAGTTCGACCCAGAAAATCCGCGCCCCCTCACCGACGAATCCATTATCGATATCAGCCACGAAAGCCTGATCCGGCAGTGGAAGCAGCTTTCGCAATGGGTCGAGGCTGAGGCCCGCGCTCGCCGGCAATGGCGCCGGCTGAGAGATCGGCTAGAAGACGGCCAGCCCCTGCAAGGGCGCTGAACTCGCCAACATGCTGGCGTGGCGCGAGGAGCAGAAGCCCAACGCCGCTTGGGCGCGGCGCTACAGTGGCGATTTTCCCGCCGACCATGAAATTTCTCGACTACAGCGAATGGCAGCGGCGAAGATTTGCGCCCCTTAGTTATGCCGGCTATTCAGCTTGGCGGCGTTCTCCGTTTGCATGGTATTCGCCTCCGGTATTTTGCTCACGGTTTTCCACTCCTCCGTAGCTCCCTCCATCCTTGTATTCACTATGTTATGTCCGGAGCTGCATGGCGACGTCCTTCGCCTTTGGACTTTGGCGCTACGCGGGGCTCGGACCGATGCGGGCATTGCTGGCCGGCGCATTGATTTTGGTGGCGCATTCTTGCGGAGGGGGAATTTTTGTGTCTATATTGACGTCCCACGGTCACCGACAATGCGTCCTATCTGTGGAATATCTCATTTGCCGCACCCGTTATCGTAACCGCAATGGCGATTTTCACTCCCCGCTTTCAAATCTCTTACGTATGGACGGTTCTGGTAGGCACATACATCCTTGCGGTGCTCTTCTTTAATTCACTGTCCAGTAATGCTTCGACTGCAGGGGTATTATATCCTTATCGGTTGGACTCTGGTGGTACGCACTTCTTGGCTACCAGCTGATCGATGATGCAAGCGCCAGTCGATCGAACGTCGCCGAAAGTTCGCAGCCTGCCAGGCTGGCGCTGTTCGGCCTGCGGCATTCGCCGCCATCGGTCGTTTGCCAACGTCGCTTTGAACGTCGCATTTGGCTCGAATCAGCCGTCCTGGTGCGTGGCTGATTGAGCTTGTTGCCTCTGCGGCGTCACTGGCAATCACGTTTGCCTTCGGCCTTCGTCATTATCGGCGGGGTGCAAGTTAAAAGCGGCAGTGCTTGCCGGGCAAGCGATCTTTCGGCGGAATTCGCTGCTGGTGACCGCGCTCGTCGGCGCGCTGCTTTCACAGAACGTTCCGATCATCCAAGCCGCGCACTGGATGGGCGCGACTTTGTTATGCGCCTTGCGTCCTGGCCGTCTTGGCAATCTTTGACCGAACGTTCCGAAATGCCGCTGCTGTGGCTCTTTTCGCTGCGCTGTTCACCGTGCCGTATGGGATCTTGGTCTGGCTTTCCGACAGTCCAGCCATATCTCGATCAATCCTCAGGTGCGTGATTTGCTCATTCTCACGATCGTCATCGTGTGGATCTGCCGCCATCGGTTATTGGTTGCAGCGGGCGCGGCCTGGCAATGGATCGGCGAGCGTTACGGACGCAAGCCTTGGCCAAAGGCTGCAGCCGGCCGATTCGTCGCCGTCCAACACGGCAACATCGACGCTCCCGCAAGCGGCAGCCTGATGCCGACGTCCGCAGTAATCCCCATGAAGGTCGCTGTGAAATGAACAAACGATACCAAGTCGTGATCGTCGGCGGTGGACCCGTCGGTGTAGCTCTTGCAGTTGAACTCGGACAGCGTGAAATCTCGTCCGTGGTGGTCGAGCGACGCTTGGAACCGCAGCGCATTCCCAAAGGACAGAATCTGACGCAGCGCTCGGCAGAGCATTTCTACTATTGGGGCGTCGCCGACGAGCTGAAGGCCGCGCGCATGCTGCCGCCGTCCTATCCGATGAGCGGAATTGTCGCCTACCGCGACCTCAACAACGAATACTGGTATGCGCCGCCGCTTCGCGAAATCGTGAACTCCTATTATTTCCAGGAGAACGAAAGGCTGCCGCAGTTCCAGACCGAGCAGGTTTTGCGAAAGAGATTGGCGCAGCTTTCGTGCGCCGAAACTCGGTTCGGTTGGGTGGCTGAGACGATCGAACAGAACGACGGCGGCGTGCGCGTTACCATCGCCCAGGACGGGGGTGCCGGCCGCGAAATCCTGGAGGCGGATTACGTCGTCGGTTGTGACGGCGGCCATTCCACTGTTCGCGAGCAGATCGGCATCGAGCGCGGCGGCGCGGATTTCAATCAGCTCATGGTGCTCGCACTGTTCCGCTCGCGCGAGCTCCATGAAAAGCTGCAGCGCTTTCCGCCGCGCTCAACCTATCGAGTGATCCACCCTGATCTGAAGGGTTATTGGCAATTCTTCGGGCGCGTCGATGTCGGCGAGAGCTGGTTCTTCCACTCGCCTGTGCCCGCAAACACGACCAGGGAGAGTTACGACTTTCAGGGGCTCATGGAGAAGGCCGCCGGCTTCACCTTCACATGCGATTTCGACTATGTGGGCTTCTGGGATCTGCGCATCTCCGTCGCCGAGAAATATCAGGTCGGCCGCGCCTTCATCGCAGGCGATGCCGCGCATTCTCATCCGCCCTATGGGGCGTACGGTCTCAACAATGGCCTCGACGACGTGGTCAATCTCGGCTGGAAGATCGCCGCAAAACTGAAGGGCTGGGGCAGTGACGCTCTGTTGCGGACTTACACTGAAGAACGGCGTCCCATCTTCAAGGAAACAGCGGAAGACTTCATCGAGGCTGGCATCCGGCGGGACAAGGAGTTCCTCGCTCGTTACAGCCCTGACCGCGACCGGCCGGAATTCGAGCGCGCCTGGAAGGAGCACGCTAACGCCGCGGCGCCCCGCGTGCTGACCTATGAGCCGAATTACGAAGGCTCATCAGTCGTCCTCGGGCCGCCGCAAGGCGTCAGCAGTGCTCACGGTACACATACCTTCAAGGCACGGGCCGGACACCACCTTCCACCGCAACTTCTGAGTTCCGGACGCAACGTCTTCGAGGAACTGGGGCCCGATTTCACGTTGCTGGCATTCGATGCCGACGACCAGACGGTGCTTGCATTTGTCGAAGCGGCAAAGACACGAGGCGTGCCCTTGAAAATCGTCCGCGACAGCTATCGCGATGGGCGCACGGCATATGAGGCCAAGCTCATACTCGTGCGTCCCGATCGCTATGCTGTATGGACGGGAGACGGAACGCCCGTTGACGCGGCCGCCATCATCGGCAAAGTCGTGGGAGGCGTGTAGTAGCCGTTTCACCACCGTGTGATGCAATTTCTACGAATTCTGGCGATGAATGACCGCATGGGGCAGTCGGCACGAATTTGAGCAGCCGCACGGAACGAAGGACGCTTGCGCATGGCTGCCGGTCTTGAACTGAAGATCACAGCCGGAATCGTTGCCGTCGTAGCAGTCTCCGCCGCCGCATATCTCGCAGCCAGCGTCTTCGCGCCTCTTGTCCTCGCGCTGTTCATCATCTCCATCGTCTGGCCGCTGCAAGCCCGGCTGCAGTCGTACATGCCGAAACTTGTCGCGCTTGCGATCACCATTCTTATCACCATTGCGGTGGGCGTTGCCTTCGGGTCATTGGCCGTATGGGGCTTCGGCCGGGTGGGTCGCTCCCTCATCACTGATGCTGCGCGTTATCAGGCGCTTTACGACAACCTGGTGATGTGGCTCGACGGTCATGGCATTTCGGTCGCGGGCCTGTGGGCCGAACATTTCAATGTCGGATGGCTGTTGCGGGCCGCACAGCAGGTCACCGGCCGCATCAACACCACGCTGAGCTTCTGGATCATCGCGCTCGTCTACGTCGTGCTCGGGCTTCTCGAGGTCGACGACGTCCGCCGCAAGGTGGAGGCGCTCGGCAATCGCGACGCGGCACACTTGTTATTGGATGGCAGCGCGCAGACCGCGGTCAAGTTCAGAAAGTATTTGCTGGTCAGGACGCAGATGAGCGTCATAACCGGCCTTCTCGTCGCAACCTTCGCCTGGTTCGCCGGATTAAGATTCGCGGCCGAGTGGGGAGCGATCGCATTCGCGCTCAACTACATTCCCTTCGTCGGCCCGTTCATCGCGACCTTGTTTCCGACGTTGCTGGCGATGACGCAATTCGAGAGCTGGCAGGCCGTTCTCGCTATCTTCATCTGCCTGAACATCATCCAGTTCGTCGTCGGCAGTTATGTCGAGCCGCGCGTCTCCGGAAGCGTGCTATCCATTTCCCCGTTCGTCGTGCTGTTCGCGATTTTCTTCTGGACCTTCCTGTGGGGCGTGTTCGGCACGTTCATCGGCGTTCCGATCACACTGGCCATTCTCACCTTCTGCGCCCAGCATCCGTCGAGCCGCTGGATTGCCGAGCTGTTCGGCGGACCAGATGGCATCAAGGAGGTCAGGCCACGGTGTTAATTCAGCCTGGCGCGGTCTCGCCCGCAACTTCCACCCGTTCTGGAGCAAGCAACAAAAGCTGTCCGTCCGGCCCTGATGCCAGGGTATGGATTAAAAAATATCTCGGCGCATCGTTCTTCGCCCCCATGACCGGTGAAGGGGCAGAAATAATCTTCAGCCTGCCGCACACGCCGATCCAGTCGATGTGACGGTGGCCGTGCATGACGATCGCGCGTGCCGCGAACGGCTTCAGGCTACGGACGAACCAAGTGCCGTTGATCAGCGCGGTTCCGATGCGCTCTGAAAAGGCCGCCACCGACATTGGATATTCCATCAGGTGGTGATGCAGCGCAACGATCCATCGTGCGTGCGGAAACTGGTTGACCGCAGCCGCAAGCCTCTGTGCTTGCCCGACGGAGATCATGCCAAGCGCATTGGTGAAGGAGAAGTTTGTTTCAGCATTGGAGTTAAGGATTGCCACGCCGAGACCGCCTTCGGTGGCGGGCGGCAAGATCAACGGAAACTGGCTGTTCCAAAGTTCCGCAAGGCCCGCCGACAGCCGCAAACTGCCCGAATCTGCGAAGGCGGCGATCCGCTGCCGATGCGGCGCCAGCGCCTCGCCGAGCGTACGCCCAAGTTTCTTCGAGATGGGATCGATCACGCGCATCCGATCGCCCTGCACGGCCGCGATTGCCGACAGCGTCCGCATCTGCCGCAGCCGCTTTCCCGGGCTGAACGGCAGATCGAGCCTGGCCGGGTTGAGACGGTCAACAATGTTGAGATCGTGATTTCCAGGCAGGACGATCATCCGCTCAGCGAGCGCGGGATACTGCGTCACCGCATCGAGGAATTCCGCCCATTCGGTTGCCCGCCCGGCGTCGGTCATGTCACCGCTGATGAGAACGAAATCGAGCGGGCGGGCGCTATGGATCGCTTCCAGGCGGGCCAGGATACTCGCGAAGCGTCCGTTGCCCCGCGGCCCGCTGCGACCGCTTTCGATGCGGAAACCGTACTGCTCGCCGACCAAATGGATGTCCGAGAGATGCGCGACGCGCCAAATCGGACCGCTCGATGCGGTATCGAATGCGCTGAGATCGATTGGCTGATCCATGCCAGCGTCCGCAAAGCCCCAAACAAGCGACGCGATCGCGAGATACGCCGAGACCAAGACGACAGCGTTGGCGAGCGTCGGGAGAATGAGGCCCGGTAAATCAAGCAGATCCCCGACCGTTCCCACCCAGCGCGAGGCCGGCCAGGCAAGCGCCGCGATCAACGCGCCGAAGGCGCAGAGCGTGATGGCGGCTCCGGCGGAGCTGATCGCACGCAGACGTGCCCGCGGGATGACTCCAGACCCTTTGCCGAGCGTATGCTCGGTCAGATAACGCAAGGCCTCGCAGCAGAATGCGTATCCCGGCTGCACGGCCAGTGCATTGAGCGACCAAAAATTGACCTCGGCGGTCCGCAACAGGGGGCGCCATCCAAACCAGCCCAATCCGATGATCCCAAGGAGAAGCAACGCCGCGCCGAATCCCGTCAGTTCGGCGACGACCCGCGACGCTTTCGCGAACCAGGCAGTGGCGATCAGCGGCGCCAATCCGAGCAATACGGCAGGCAGCAGGATCGAAACGGTCCAGGCAAATAACAGCTTTGGCAGGCTGATTTCGGCGAGGAGACTGCCGGCGATCGCAAGGAGCGATCTCTGCTTTGGACTTGAAGCGTCGTCCTCGATATCGCCTTGTCGCGGATCGAGCAGCAAGACGTCGGTATCCGTGGCGGCGCGATCGCGGTCCGGCTGTAGACTCCGCCCAGTCATGCACGCTCCCTCCTGGGTCAAGCCCACAACGATGCGCCGCGTAGCCGAATGTTATGGCGCGATCGAGTGTCCGCTCAGATCAGCTTCAGGCCTTTCAAACTTGCGTGGCCTTCCTTGCCGACGATGATGTGATCGTGCACCGAAATACCGAGCGGCTGCGCGACGGCGATAATCTGCTGCGTCATCTGAATGTCTGCCCGGGATGGCGTCGGATCGCCCGACGGATGATTGTGCACGAGTATGATGGCGGTCGCCGACAATTCCAACGCCCGCTTCACCACCTCGCGCGGATAGACTGGCGTGTGATCGACGGTGCCGACTTGCTGCACTTCGTCGGCGATGAGCTGATTGCGCTTGTCGAGAAACAGCACACGAAATTGCTCGCGGTCGGCGAACGCCTGAGCGGTGCGACAGTAGTCGAGCACGCTCGACCATGACGACAGTACCGGTCGCTTTTTGACCGCTCCGCGAACAAGCCGGCTGGCCGCTGCCTGGACAATCTTGAGCTCTGTGATCCCCGCGGCGCCTAGGCCTTTCACCTCCGTCAGGCGCGCCTCCGACGCGGATATCGCTTCCGCAAACGAACCGAATGTCGCCAGAAGCGTCTTGGCGAGCGGCTTGACGTCTCGCCGCGGCAGCGCGCGGAACAATAACAGTTCCAACAACTCGTAATCCGACAGGGCGTCGGCGCCGGCCTCACGAAAACGCTCGCGCAGGCGTTCGCGATGACCATGATAATGAGGCGGCGCCTCCGCCAGGCCCTGGCTGCGAACTGGCCTCTTGTCGCCCCTGCGATCTTGCATGCACGTGATACCGGCCGTCGGCGGCGGCGCCGGCCGACGCTGCCGCCCTCAAGGATGACGGGATTGCGGTAATTTGCAATCGGGGGCTGATCCGTACGCGGATCAGGTCGCCGGGTAGGGCGGCTTATCCAGCCCCTTTGGCGACAGCGTGAAAATCTCGACGCCGGTCTCGGTGACGCCGACGGAGTGCTCGAACTGCGCTGAGAGCGAGCGGTCGCGGGTGACCGCGGTCCAGCCATCCGAGAGAACCTTCACGTGCGGGCGGCCGAGATTGATCATCGGCTCGACAGTGAAGAACATGCCGGGCTTGAGAACGATGCCTTCGCCCGGCCGGCCGACGTGAACGATGTTGGGCTCGTCGTGAAACAGCCGGCCCAGACCATGGCCGCAGAAATCACGCACCACGCTCATATGCTGGGCTTCGACGTAGGATTGGATCGCGGCCCCGATATCACCGGTCGTCGCGCCCGGCTTGATCACCGCAATACCCCGCATCATGCCTTCGTAGGTAACATCGATCAGGCGTTCGGCGCGGCGCGGAACTTCACCAACCGTGTACATGCGGCTGGAATCGCCGTGCCAGTGACCGAGGATCAAGGTCACATCGACGTTGATGATGTCGCCTTCTCTCAGCGGCTTTTCCGATGGGATCCCGTGGCACACCACGTGATTGACCGAGGTGCAGGTAGCCTTGCGATAGCCGCGATACATGAGCGTCGCCGGCATGGCGCCGTGATCCTTGCCGAATGCATAAACCAGCCGATCGATGCGTTCGGTCGAGATACCTGGCCTGATTTCGCCGACCAGCATATCGAGACACGATGCCGCCAGCTGGCCGGCCCTGCGCATGCCCTCGAAGGCGGCAGAGCCGTGAATCTTGATCTGTCCGGTCTTGCGTAGCGGCGCGCAGGCCGCATCAACGTAGGTCATTGTGAATGGAGTACTGGATGCCAGAATAACGCCCCGAAGCCCTTAGTCGCGATGAAAGCGGCTAGAACCGCCAATTGACCTGCAATGTAAGCATGGGAGCGGACAACGCAAGCAAGCCGCGATCTCCGACCTGCCAAGCCGTCAAGCGGCGAGGATCGGAACCGGGGCCGCAATTTCGATACCCTCGACATTGACCGTGCAGCGCCAAGCCAAGACCTCTACGCCACTTGCACGAGCCCGGTCGAACGCCGCGCCGTAAGCCGGATCGATATCGCACGCTACGGCGAAGCCCTCCGCCGACGGAATCTGGATCACGAAGAGAATCACCGCACGCTTGCCGGAAGCCGCAACTGCCGAGAGTTCGTCGAGATGCTTGGTGCCCCGGTCGGTCACGCAATCCGGAAACTCGGCGAATCGCGCCTTGCGCATGAGATGGACGTTCTTGACTTCCAAATAGCAGGGCGGCCGGTTTGGGGCCTCGAGCAGGAAATCGACCCGGGAGTTTATCCCGTACTTCACCTCTCGACGGATGGTTGCATAGTCGCGCAATTCCGGGATCAGCCCGGTTTCAAGCACCTCGGCCACCAGCAGGTTGGGATGGACCGTGTTCACGCCGACAAGTTCCGGGCCGCCGCCGAGATCCGTCTCGACGAGTTCCCACGTGTAGGGAAGCTTCCGCATCGGATTGCCGGAATTGGACAACCACACTTTTGAAAGCGGTCGGTCGAGGCCGGTCATGGCGCCCGGATTGGCAACGTGCACCGTGAGCATCTCGCCGGACTCGAGCACGATGTCGGCGAGAAAACGCTTGTAACGACGGGCAAGGGTGCCCGGGATCAGCGGCGTGGGAAATCGCATGATCGAGACATAAGCGCTAAACGCAAAATCCGGAAAGGCCCTGACGGCGGAGAATGAGACTCATTCCGAAAGCACGATGACGGTGGAATGCAAATCTGTCTTACGGGCAGAAATGCGCTCTCTAAGTCAGTCACGCCTTTTCCAAATCAGGCGGCGAATTCGGCCACCAAGCTCGTCCTCGATATGGACGCGAATGATATCGTCGAACGAAGCCTCTGCCTTGAAGCCAAGGTCGAGAGCGCGCCGCGGATCGAACCGGCGTGGCCAGCCGGCCACGATCTGCGCGACGAGCGGATCGGGCGCGCGGCGAATGCGCGCCGCGACCCGGTCGCCCGCCACCCGGCGCAGCGCCGCAATCTGCTCGGCGACCGAGCAGCATACGCCCGGCATGGTGAGGTTGACGCGCGGGCCGAGCTTTTGGCTTTCCAATTCCGCAGCGTGGACAAGAAACTCCACCGCGGCGCGCGGGCTGGCGTGCCAATGCATCACGCTGTCTTCGACCGGCAACACCGCTTCTTCGCCAGCAAGCGGCTCACGGATGATCGAGGAAAAGAAGCTCGAAGCGGCGCGATTAGGCTTTCCGGGCCGGACGACGATGGTCGGCAACCTGATGCCGACGCCGTCGACGAAGCCGCGGCGCGTGTAGTCGGCCAGGAGAAGCTCGACGATGGCCTTTTGGGTCCCATAGGAGGTCAGCGGTGTCTCATGAAAATCGTCGGCAATCGTCTCGGGGAACGGCGCGCCGAAGACTGCGATCGACGACGTAAAGACCAATCGCGGGCGATATCCTTCGCCAGCCGCCCGTACAGCGTCCAGTAGCGCGCGCGACCCGTCGAGGTTGACCCGCGTCCCCTTCTCGAAATCGAGCTCCGCCTCACCGGAGACGACCGCAGCGAGATGAAAGATGACGTCGGGCCGATCGGCAACGACCGCTCGAGCCGCTGCCGGATCGGCGACGTCTGCGGCGGTGGTTTCGCTACGCCCGGCAAATCTCTCCGGATATGTTGGTACTTGCACATCGAACAGCGTCAGCCTGTCGATGGTTCTGCCGTTCAGCGCACCGGCTTCGACAAGACGCGACGTCAGCTTGCGCCCAAGCATCCCCGCGGCGCCGGTTATGGCGATGTGCATGGCTTGCCGGCCGCGGCGTCAGTTACAGTAGGAAACGCCGTCAAGCGTCGCGCAGCGCTTCTTCATCGGATCGTCGAGCTGCTGAACACCGCCCTTGCCGTTGCCAACAAACACGCCATTGCCGACATGCACGGAGGCATTGTTGCCGATGATGACGCTGGGGCTTTGGCGCGCCGCGCGCGACTGCGAGCCATCCGGCCAGATAATCGCGTCGCCGGTGAATATGCCGCTGCGTCCATCGTCGCAGGTCACGGCCGTGCCGTTGCGCGTGCAGCTCTGCGCCGATGCCGATGACACAGCAAGCAAGAAGGCAAAAAGCGAAAGACCGCAGAGCCTGATCGTGATGAGTTTGTCATGAAGTCGCATGGCGACGCCCCGGTCGTTACAGCGCCATGCCTCCATCGACGAGGTGCGCCTGCCCCGTAATGTAGCTTGCCTCGTCGCTCGCGAGAAAGAGGGCGAGCCAAGCGACTTCCTCGGGCGTGCCGAGCCGGCCCATCGGCTGGCGATCGACAAAATCCTTTTGCACCGCGTTGATGGGTCGGCCGGTCTCCTTGGACAGCGCCGTAATGCGCTCGTCCAGGGACGGCGATTCGATCGTGCCGGGACAGATCGCATTGCAGCGAATGCCTAGCTTGATGAAATCCGCCGCCACCGCCTTGGTGAGCCCGATGACCGCGGCCTTGGTGGCGCCATAGGCGTACCGGTTGGGCACGCCACGGATCGAGGACACCGCGGAAGAAATATTCACGATCGAGCCGGATTTCTTCTCCAGCATTCCCGGCAAAAACGTCTTGATCGTGCGGTGCATCGACTTGACGTTGAGATCGAATGAAAAGTCCCAATCCTTTTCGGAGCAATCGAGCACCGTGCCCTGGTGCACATAGCCGGCGCAATTGGCGAGAATATCGAGCGGGCCAAACTCGCGGGCAATATCACCCGCAAGAGCGTCAATGTCGGGCTGCGAGCGAACATCCAGCTTGACGCGCTTCTTCGCCTTCAAACCCGCGAGCTTGTCCTCGGCGAGATCGGTCGCGATGACGATGCCGCCGGCCGCGGCAAATTTCTGAGCGATGGCGCGCCCAATGCCTTGCCCAGCGGCCGTTACCAGCGCGACTTTGCCTTCCAGTCTGTTGGTCATGGGTTTTCTCGGATATGTGCCAGTTCACCCCCTGACATAACGCGCCAACAGGTTTTGAGTTTCGGGAAGGCTGCCCCGGTCAAGACGAGCGATTTTTGCCATCCTCGCTGAAGAACTTGTTCAGCTCCTGGTTCGAAATCAGCCCCCCAAAACCGCCGAATTTGCCTTCCTTCGCAATCTCGGTCGCGGTCTTGATGAAGGCGTGCATCGCCACCCGAGCGAGCGAACCACCAACGCTGATCCGCCGCACCCCCATCGCAGCGAGATCGTTCACCGTGAAACCGAAATCTCCGCTGTTGAGAAAATTCACCGGTCGCGGCGCCACGGCCTTTACGACCGCCTCGATCTGCTCGCGCGTTCTGATTCCCGGTGCGTAAAGGCAATCGGCGCCAGCCGCCGCGTAAGCCTTGAGCCGGCGAAGGACATCGTCGAGATCGGGCACCCCGCGAATAAACCCTTCGGCCCTGGCGGTGAAAACAACATCACCGCCGGCGCGATCGACCGCGGCTCGCGCGGCTTTCACGCGCGCGACCGCAAGGTCAAAATCATACAACGGCGTGGTCGCACTTTTCGGCGAATCCTCGATCGACAGTCCGGCAACACCCGTCGCAATGCAGCGCGTCACGTTCGCCGCAACGCCGTCGGGATCGTCGGCAAATCCATTTTCGAAATCGCCGTTGAGGGGAATGTCCGTCGCGTCCGCAAGCTTTTCAAAATGAACAAGCACGTCACCGCGGCTCTGCGCGCCGTCAGCGCAGCCTTCAGAGTGGGCATGTCCGGAGCTCGTCGTCGCCAATGCTTTGAAGCCGAGACCTTGCAGGTAGCGCGCGCTGCCGACATTCCACGGATTGGGAATGACGAAGCAACCGGCCTCATGAAGGGCGCGAAAGGTTTTGCGCTTTTCGGCGGTTGACGGACGTCTCATCGAAGCCTCGCTGTCTCGGACAAGGCATACCCTGCCACGGTGACGGACGCGATGACAGGCACCAATCGGCAACTTCGCCAATCGGCACGTCAGTGGCTGTCGCGAGGCACAAATTTTTGCGCCACGCGCTGGTATTTCACGGCCGGCTCGAGAACCATGCCGTCGCCGAGCTGATCGACCATGGCGCGCTGGATGTCCTGCCAGGGCGTCTGGCTCGGCGGGTAATGATAGCCGCCATTCTTGGCGAGTGCAGCGCGGCGTTCCGCTAATTCCTCGCTCGCGATCAGGATGTCGGCGGTCCCTTTGTTGAGATCGATCCGGACCCGGTCGCCGGTTTTGAGGAGCGCGAGGCCGCCACCGGCTGCTGCCTCCGGCGAAGCATTGAGGATCGACGGCGAGCCCGACGTGCCGGATTGCCGGCCGTCACCAATGCACGGCAGCGATGTCACGCCCCTTTTGATCAGCCCCGCGGGCGGCTGCATGTTTACGACCTCGGCCGAGCCCGGATAGCCGATCGGCCCCGCGCCGCGCATGAACAGAATGGTGTGCTCATCGATGCGAAGCGCAGGATCGTCGATGCGCTTGTGGTAGTCCTCCGGTCCGTCGAACACCACGGCGCGGCCCTCAAAGGCATTCGGGTCCTTGGGATCGCACAGATAGCGCTGGCGGAATTCTTCGGAGATGACGCTTGTTTTCATGATCGCTGAATCGAACAGATTGCCGTGCAGCACCTTGAAACCGGCCTGCGGCTTCAGCGGCTTGTGGTAAGGCAGGATGACGTTTGCGTTCGTCGATTCCGCACTCGCGGCGTTCTCCGCAACTGTCTTGCCGTTGATGGTCAACGCGCCGCCGTGTAGGCGGCCGGCTTGCATCAATTCGTGCATCACCGCCGGCAGTCCGCCGGCGCGGAAATAATCTTCGCCGAGATACTCCCCGGCCGGCTGCATGTTGACGAGGAGAGGCACGTCATACCCGATCTTTTCCCAGTCTTTGATCGAGAGCTCGACGCCGATATGCCGCGCAATAGCGTTGAGATGAATCGGCGCGTTGGTCGACCCACCAATCGCCGTGCAAGCCACCATCGCATTCTCGAAAGCCGCTCTCGTCAGAATGTCGGACGGTTTCAGATCTTCGCGCACGATCTCCACCGCGCGGATTCCGGTCGCATAGGCCATCTGCCTGCGCTCGCGGTACGGCGCTGGTATCGCGGCGCAGGTCGGCAGCGACATGCCGAGTGCTTCCGCCATCGCGTTCATCGTCGACGCCGTGCCCATGGTGTTGCAGTGGCCGATGGACGGCGCCGATGATGCGACGATGTCGAGAAATTCCTTGTAGTCGATCTTGCCGGCGGCCTGATCCTCGCGCGCCTGCCATATCACCGTGCCTGAGCCCACGAGCTTGCCACCGCGGTAGCCGTCGAGCATCGGACCACCAGACAGCACGATCGCCGGCGTGTTGACGGTTGCCGCGGCCATCAAACAAGCGGGCGTGGTCTTGTCACACCCGGTCATCAGCACCACGCCATCCAGCGGATAGCCAAAGAGGATCTCGACAAGACCGAGATAGGCGAGGTTGCGATCTAGTGCCGCCGTCGGACGCTTGCCGGTCTCCTGAATCGGATGGACCGGAAACTCGAACGCAATGCCGCCGGCATCGCGAACACCTGCGCGGACACGCTCGGCGAGTTCAAGATGATGGCGATTGCATGGACTGAGATCGGACCCGGTTTGCGCGATGCCGATAATCGGCCGGCCCGACGTCAGTTCGGCGCGAGTGAGACCATAATTGAGATAGCGCTCTAGATAGAGCGCCGTCATCCCGGGATTTTCCGGATTGTCGAACCATAATTGAGACCGCAAACGAAAGCGTTGCGAATCTTGCTTACCGTTAACCTTTGTCATTGCGGTCTCCCGATGTCCCTCTCGGTAGATATGGTGATTTAATGCCGCCGGTTGCCGCGCTCGATTCACACTGACGCGCAAGGCAAGAAACGAATCTCCTAAACCTCCTGGCGGGATCTTTGTTGCGCCTATTCGGCGCGGCTTGGAGCTTTGTTCCCAGTCCCTCTTGCAACGCAACATCAATCATAAAGACGCCAATAAAATGTGTATTAACACATTGATTCTCATCATAATTTTGTGATTCTGGCTTGACCACAAGATGTCTTGTGCGATGGCGAATCTCCCGTATTCAGGCGCCAAGGGTGACGTTGAAACTGGGTATGAAAAATGAAATCGCTCAACACCAAGCTGATTTTGTCGGCGCTCGGCATTGCGATGCTCGCGACTCCGGCCCTCGCACAACGGCCGCATCAAAAGGCCGCTCATACAGTACAGGTGCAGGTGAAGGCCCCGGACAATGTCATTGACGAATTCGGCACCGATCCTGATCCACAGATCCGCTCCGAACTGGCCCGCGACGCCGGTCAATCTGTCGGCGGCTATTAAGCCGTTCAACGCGTAGAGCGCTGTTCTCAGGAGCCCCGGACTATGTCCGGGGCTCCTCGCATGTAACGACACGTCCCTTTGCATGGCTGGCGCGTCACGTTGCATTGAGCAGGCGATTGGGCTGAAGTACGGCGCGACGGATTGGTTCAAAACGCTGAGACGTGCCATGCTGAAAACGGTTCCTGCCTTCGATCGTATCGGCGAGGAAAATGCCTTCGCGGTTCTCGCGCGCGCCACCCAACTTGCGGCGCAGGGTCGCGACATCATCAATCTCGGAATCGGCCAGCCCGATTTTCGCACGCCGGACTTCATCGTCGAAGCAGCGATCAAAGCGTTGCGTGACGGCCACCACGGCTACACGCCTGCCGTCGGCATCCTGCCGTTGCGCGAGGCCGTCGCCGCCGACCTCTTCAAGCGTTTCAAGGTCTCCGTGTCGCCCGACGAAGTGATGATCCTGCCGGGCGGCAAGCCGACCATGTTCATGTCGATCCTCATGTTCGGCGAACCGGGCGCGGATATTCTCTACCCCGACCCTGGCTTTCCCATTTATCGCTCGATGATCGAGTACACGGGCGCGCGGCCCGTTCCGGTGCCCATTCGCGAGCAAAACAATTTCGCCTTCTCGGCCGAGGAGACGCTCGGTCTCATCACGCCACAGACGCGGCTCATCATCGTCAACTCGCCGGCCAACCCGACCGGAGGCGTGACGCCAAAGACCGAAGTCGACAAGCTTGTCGCCGGCCTGGAGAGATTTCCCGACGTCGCGGTAATGTCGGACGAGATTTACGATCACATGGTCTATGACGGCGAGACGCACGTGTGCCTGCTCTCCTATCCGTCGATCCGCGACCGGCTGATCCTGCTCAATGGCTGGTCCAAGACCTACGCGATGACCGGCTGGCGGCTCGGCTACGCCGTATGGCCGGGCAAACTGTACGACTACGCGCGCAAACTCGCGGTCAATCTGCATTCGTGCGTCAATGCGTCGGCGCAATACGCCGGGCTTGCGGCACTCACGGGTCCGCAGGATGAGGTTGCAAACATGGTCGCCGAGTTCGACAAACGCCGGAAGCTTGTTGTCGAGGGCCTCAATCGCCTGCCGGGCACATCCTGCGCGACGCCCAAGGGCGCATTCTACGCCTTTCCGAACATCACGCGGACCGGCTGGAAGGCAAAAGCGCTCGCCTCCGCACTTCTTGAAGACGCCGGCGTTGCGCTCATTGGCGGACCGGACTTTGGCATCCTTGGCGAAGGCTATGTGCGGCTGTCCTACGCCAATTCGCCCGAAAATATCCTCAAAGCACTTGACCGCATGGGCGAGTTTTTGGCCAGCCGCAAGGCGGCGTGAGCCGTCCCGCGTCTTGATCAGCGCCAAGCATTACGTCGTCTGCGTCAGCCGGAAGCCGACGATGACAATCGCGAGCCCGATGAGTTGCGAGATGCTCGGCACCTCGCCGAGCGCAAGGAATCCGATCAGTAATGTGAAGGGCGGGACGAGCGACGGATACAACACCGCACGGCTTGCACCAAGCAGCACTACGGCACGCGTAAAGAGGTAGGTGGCGCCGGCACCAGCAAACGCGCCTTGCGCGACGGCTTGCAACAGGTTTTCCAAAAAGCCCGCCGTCAAAAGTCCGCCGAACCCAAAAAGTAGCAACGCGGGCAGACCGGCGAGCGATAAGACGCTGGTCACGGCCACAGCCCGCATCGGCGATATTCGCCATCGCCGCAAAAACATGCCGAAGACCGCGAAAGAGCTTCCGGCCGCAACAAACAGGAGGTCGCCGGCAAGCCCTTGCGAGCCCATGGTCCGCAGCGCCTCGATGCCGATCACGCTGAGGCCGATCACAATCGCCAACGCGCCGGCGACCCGGCGCGGCGGCAATGGCTCCTTGAGGACGAGGCGCGCCAGCACCAAACCGCCGAGCGCCGCACACGAGGGTTGAATGATGCCGCCGTGGCCGAGCGGGACGAACAGGTATCCGATGTAACTTAGCAAAGCCAACGGCAACCCGCCGAACAGCGTCAGCACGATTCCCCGCCGCCACCCGACGCCGCCGAGTTCGCCCAAACCGCCGGCGGCAATCACAGGAAGAAGCGCGAGACCCGGCCAGACGAAGCGGTGCAAGGCGAGTACCAGCGGCGACATCCCGATGAGCACGCCGTGTCGCGCCGCGACGAAGCCAAGAGCCCAGAACAAAGCCGAGCCGACGCCGCACAACACACCCAGCGCCGTTGCAGACTTTACGGACGTCGTTGGAGCGTGAGTCATTCCAGGCAGAGTGGCAAAATTGCGGGGTCATGACCACAATGGATGCCGTCTTCCTGGTCTCAGCCATTTGGTCGACGCCTAGGCCTAGCCGTCAGGCAAGAGTATCCGTGACTGCGTCGAGAAGTTCGAGGCCTCCGGCCGCGACAACGCGCCCGGCTTCGAGACGTACGATGGTCGTCGCGATTTGACGCAGTTCCGCGGGCGTATGGCTCACATAGACGACAGGTATCATGGCCTCGTCGCGCAAACGAACCAGATAGGGAAGAATCTCGCGCTTGTGACCGGCGTCGAGCGACGCCAGCGGCTCGTCGAGCAACATGAGGCGCGGAGCCATCAACAACGCGCGACCGACAGCGATCCGCTGGCGCTCGCCGCCGGACAGCATGCGCGGCCGGCGATCCAGCAAGTGACCGATATCAAGGAGCGCCGCGATCCGTTCGAATTCCTTCGCGTCGCGCGGACGGCAACTCATCCGCCGGCCATAATCGAGATTCTGCCGCACGCTGAGATGCGGGAACAGCCGACCCTCCTGAAACACGTAGCCGATGCGACGCCGGTGCGGCGGCACGTTGATCCGGGCTGTGGAATCAAACAACACCGTATCATCGACCGCAATGGAACCGCGATCCGGCGTGAGGAGACCGGCGATCATATTGACCAGCGTCGTTTTTCCCGAGCCGGATGGACCAAATAACCCAGTCGCGTTGCCAGCCGCCTTGAAGCTTATGTTGAGTTTAAAGGTGCCGAGCTGTTTCTGCACGTCGACGGCGAGCACGATCACTCTCCGTGGAAGCGTGTTGCGGCCCGTCGCGCGAACCATTCGGAGGCAACGAGCGCCGCAAACGCCAACGCAATCGCGATCAGCACCAAGCGGCCTGCAGCAGCATCGCCGCCCGGAACTTGCGTCAGCGTGTAGATCGCCGCCGATATCGTTTGCGTTTCGCCTGGAATGTTGGACACAAACGTAATCGTTGCACCAAATTCGCCGAGCGCCCTGGCGAAACACAACATGACGCCGGCGACGATGCCCGGCAAAGCGAGCGGCAACGTAACGGTCAGGAACACCAGAAAGCGGCCGGCGCCGAGCGTTGATGCGGCATCTTCAAGCCGGCGATCGATCGCTTCGAGCGCGAGCCGGATCGGGCGGATCATGAGCGGAAAGCCCATCACGCCGCAGGCTAGCGCCGCGCCTGTCCAGCGAAACGAAAACACAATCCCGAAGTGATCGTATAGAAAAGCTCCGATCGGCGCCCTGCGGCCGAACGAGATGAGTAAAAGGTATCCGGTGACGACGGGCGGCATCACCAGCGGCAGATGCACGATGCCGTCGAGCACGGTCTTGCCCCAGAATTTTGGCCGCGCCAGAAGCCAGCCAACCGCAATGCCGAACGGCAAAGCGACCGCAGTTGCCACAACCGCGATGCGCAGCGACAGCTCGATGGCTATCAATTCAGTGGGCGACAGACCGAACACGACGGCGTCTTACCTGGCTCTCAGTCAGAGCGGAGGCGATGGAAAACAGCCGTCACGACGTCGGCTTGATCAGAAAGGTGAAACCGTATTTCTCGAATATCGATTTCGCCCCCTGCGTGCGCAGGAATGCCAGATATGGAGCCGCAGCAGGCTTGGCATCTGTCGTCTCCGCCACCGGATAGACGATGGGATCGTGCGAATTGTCCGGAAACACGCCGACGATCTTCACGCCGGGCTCAACCTTGGCGTCGGTTTCGTAGACGATGCCGAGCGGCGCTTCGCCGCGCGCGACCAGAATAAGGGCCGCGCGGACATTATCGGCCATCGCCATTTTCGGTTCGACCGCGGCCCAGGCGCCCAACTTCTCGAGAGCCGCCTTGGCATAAAGGCCGACCGGGACCGCGCGCACGTCGCCCGTGGCCACGCGGCCGTCACCGGCAAGCTTGGCAAGATCGAAGCCTGGCCCGATCGTCACGTTGCTGATCTTGGAATCCTTGGCGGCGATCAACACCAGCTTATTGCCGAGCAGATTGACCCTCGTATTGTCCTTGATCAGTTTCTTTTGGGCGCCGTAGTCCATCCAGTGCAGGTCGGCGGAAACGAAGACGTCGGCCGGAGCACCCTGCTCGATTTGTTTCATCAAGGCCGAGCTTGCAGCATAGCTGGCGACGACTTTGACCCCGCTCTTCTTGGTGTAGGCGGCATCGACATCATCGAGCGCGTTCTTCATTGAGGCGGCGGCAAAGACAGTGATCGACTGGTCCTGCGCCTTGGCGGCATACGGCGCGGCGACAATCGCGAGGGCGGCGGCGAGCGCCGCCAAAACGGGCTTTTTTGCGAGCACGACGATTCTCCAACAGCTTTGACCCTGCGCGTAAAGCACGCGCAGCATCGCTCGAATCACGGGATTGGCACGACCGCCTCGGGGAACCGTCGTTCCAGGCTTCGCGGCACGCGCGCAGCGCGCCGCTCGTCGCATTTGAACAATAGCAGCCGGCCCGGCCATTGGCAAAGAGCGCTCCCGTACAGTTCATGGCATGCTATCGTTTGGCGGGATTCGCGGAGGGGCAGATGGAAGGAATGTTGGTCGGTATTTTGGGCACAAGTGGCACGATTCTGTCGACGGTGTCGCTCATGCCGCAGGTTGTTCAGACGTGGCGCACCCGTTCGGCGGCCGACATATCGGCCGCGTGGCTTGTGGTCGCTCTGGTGTCGATGGTGATCTGGATCGCCTACGGACGCATGATCGATGCGCCCGCTATCGTCCTGGTCAACGTGCTATGTTTTCTACAATGCGCTTTTCTTCTTTTCGTCAAATTGCAGACGAGGGATAAGACGGTCGCCCAGCGCAACTAGGGGCGTCGCACGTTCGTAAAAAGTCAGCCGAGGACATACCGCGTGGCTGGGTCAGATACGATCGAGGGCGAGTACGACTACGTCATCGTCGGCGCTGGTTCGGCGGGCTGTCTGCTGGCCAACCGGCTCTCCGCTGACGCCGACAAGCGTGTGCTATTGCTCGAAGCCGGCGGTCGCGACAACTGGATCTGGTTTCACATTCCCGTCGGCTATCTGTTCGCGATCGGCAATCCCCGCTCAGACTGGTGCTTCAAGACTGAACCGGAGGAAGGCCTCAACGGCCGCAGCCTCAACTATCCGCGCGGCAAGGCGATCGGCGGCTCATCGTCGATCAACGCCATGATTTATATGCGCGGCCAAGCGGCCGATTACGATCATTGGCGCCAGCTCGGACTCGCTGGCTGGAGCTGGAACGACGTGCTGCCGTTTTTCAAAAAGCACGAAAACCACTTCATGGGCGAGAACGACGCGCACGCGGTCGGCGGCGAACTGGACGTTGCCGCTCCGCGCGTGCGCTGGGATCTGCTCGATGCGTTCCGCGCCGCCGCGGAGCAGGCCGGTATCAAGTCGATCGCGGATTTCAATTCCGGCGACAATGAGGGTTGCTGCGTCTTTCATGTGAACCAGAGGCGCGGCCGGCGCTGGTCGGCGGCGAGCGCATTTCTCAAGCCGGTGCTCAATCGGCAGAATCTGCGTCTTGAGACCGGCTGTCTGGTCGAAGGTATCGTGTTCGACGGCCGCCGCGCCACCGGAGTGCGCTGGCGGCAGGACGGCGAAGCGCGGTCGGCGCGATGTCGCGGCGAAGTCATCCTCGCCGCCGGCGCGATCGGATCGCCGCACATCATGCTGCTCTCCGGCGTCGGACCAGCCGAGCATTTGCAACGGAACGGCATACCGGTGGTGATCGATCGACCGGGCGTCGGCGCAAACTTGCACGATCATCTGCAACTGCGCCTGATCTATAAAGTCGACGGCATTACGACGCTGAACGAGCGCTATCACGCGCCATTCGGCTTTACCCGCATGCTGGCGGAATTCGCGTTCTTCCGCCGCGGGCCGCTCACCATGGCGCCATCGCAGCTCGGCGTATTCACCCGCTCGGATCGCGACCAGGAACGCGCCAACCTGCAGTTTCACGTTCAGCCCTTGTCGCTCGATCGCTTCGGCGAGCCGCTGCACACATTCCCAGCCTTCACGGCGAGCGTCTGCAATCTGCAGCCGACGAGCCGCGGTTACATAAAACTGCGCTCGTCCAATCCGGCCGACAAACCGATCATCAAACCAAACTACCTTGCGACAGACCAAGACCGCCGCGTCGCCGCGAATGCCATCCGTGTGACGCGCCGCATCGTCGCGCAACCGGCGCTTGCGCCTTTTCATCCGAACGAATTTCTGCCGGGCCGGAATGTACATGACGATGAGCAAGCGCTGGTGAAGGCGGCCGGCGACATCGGCACGACCATCTTTCATCCCGTCGGCACGGCCAAAATGGGTCTCGCAAGCGATCCGATGATGGTGGTCGACGATCACCTGCGCGTCGCGGGGGTCGAACGGCTGCGCGTTGTCGATGCGTCCGTGATGCCGACGATCACGTCGGGCAACACCAATGCACCGACCATGATGATCGCGGAAAAAGGCGCCGGCTTGATTCGCGCCGATGCCAAGAGCCTGTCGTGAAGGCGGCGGTACTGCGCGCCAAGTCGATACTGATCGATCCGGCCGGCGAATGGGCGCGGATCGAACAGGAGACCGGCGACCCGGCTTTTTTGTTGAGCCGATACGTCGCGCTGCTCGCGCTGATCCCAGCTCTTTGCGGCTTCATCGGCGTCAGTGTCATTGGCGCAACCGTACCGGAAAACGGCCTCGTACGCGCTCCGATCGTTGATGGATTGTTCGGCGCGATCTTCGGCTACGCGGTTGCCTTCGCCACGGTCCTCCTGCTGGGATTCATGATCAACTTGCTGGCGCCGACGTTCGGCGGACAGAGAAGCTTTACCAGTTCGTTCAAGCTCGCGGTCTATTCCTACACGCCGGTGTGGCTTGCCGGAATTTTTCTGCTGTTGCCGGGATTGCGCTTTCTTGCCCTCACCGGCTTTTACGGCGCCTACATACTGGGAACCGGCTTGCCGCTTTTGATGAAATCGCCCGAGCAGAAATCCGTGAGCTACACGGCGTCGGTCGTCCTCAGCGCTTGTCTGCTCACGCTCATCTTCGCCGCCATAGAGCGCGCCGCTTTCGGCGCGCCGAGTGTTTGACCGACGCCGCTCGGTCGATCACGGTGCTTCCACGATCTGCCGGCAGGCTTTTGGCAGGCCGGCAAGTGTAATGCCCGGCTTCGGCTTGGGAGGGATCAACGGCTGCTGCGGGAACCGGATGGACTCCTTGAACCAGTAATCGAGCTCGTGGCCGCAGCCGTCTCCAGGTCCCGGCGGCGTTTGCGGTTTGCACGCCGGGCTGTCGGCGGGACAACTGATGCGCACGTGAAAGTGCTCGGAGTGGCCCCACCACGGCCGCACCTTCGATAACCACCCTCGATCCTTCCCGGCCTCGCGGCACATCACTTTCTTAATGGCCGCGTTGACGAAAATGCGCGCGATGACAGGGTCCTGCGCAGCGGTGCGAATAAGTTCGGTGCGCGTGTGGCTCCACACTTTGGGATCGACATCGAGACGATCCGACGTCACCATATTGACCGCACCGTCGAGCTCACGCTCCTCACGTGACAGCACGTGATCGGGCATCGGCGTAAACCAGATGTCGGCATCGAGCCCGATCTGGTGGCTGGCGTGGCCGGTGACCATCGGGCCGCCGCGGGGTTGGGACATGTCGCCGACCAACAGTCCGTTCCAGCCGACCTTCTTGGCATTGTTGCCGAACCGTTCGAGAAATTCGACCAGCTTGGGATTGCCCCAGTTGCGATTGCGCGACAGCCGCATGACCTGCCAAGCCGGCCCGGTGATCGGCAGCGGCGCAGCACCGGCGAGACAGCCATCGGCGTAGGATCCAATCGACCGCGCCGGGCCGGGAAACGGCGTCGGCTTGCGGGCAAACAATTCCTTCGCCGGCGTCGACGGCGATTCCGGGTGAGCGAGAGGCGGCAGCGGTGCGGGATTGAGCGATCCGGGCGGCGTTGGATCGGGCGAATTGTCATCCTGCGCGAGCGCCGGTCCCATTCCGATGAGGACAAGGATGATCAGAGTGCGAACCGGAGCAAGCATCATCGAGTCTCCGCTGCGACAATCGCCCCGCTCGCTCGCGCCTTGACCCGGTATGCGACAGCCCGGACGCGGCGGCGATACGCTGCCCCGAGTCGCTCATCCTGTCCAGTTACGAACAGATCGTCGTCCCCGCCGCAGAGCGCGAGTAGCCGCGCCTCGGTCGCCGCGTGCGGCTCGATTGTGCCGTCATGAAGGATATGGCGGATGCTGAGCCGGCGCTCGGCGAGCGCGCGGGCAACCAGCAGGCAGCGGTGGCAGTCGAGCGGCTCGCGCTCTGCGCACATGAGACAAATGCTCGACCGTTCCATGTCTTTCGCCAAGCGGTCGAGTGCTGCCTTAAATTCCGGCCGCCGTGCCATAGCCTCATAGTCGGCAACACCATCGCGATAGAGCACCGGATCGCGCGGACGGCCGCCGAGCGCATCGCCGCAGGCGGTATAGGTCATGCCGTCCTGCGCCAGCCGCAGCGCCAGATTCTTACCTGAGAACCACGGGAAACGGCGCGACGATGGCGTGGAGCGCACGTCCACGATCGTGCTCACGCCGGCGTCGCGCAGCATCGTGATGAAGCGCTCCGCCGCCATGTTGGAATGACCGATGCTGAACAAATCAAAAGCAGACATCGCTGAAGTTTAACCAATAAGCTACGGCAATTTCACAACAACCGCGTTCATCGCCGTATCCTTGCAAATTAACTTCGCGTAACGCGGCCAAAGTTCGCATATCCTCGTCGTTGGACTGGATTAACTGTCGGTGCGGTGTCCCCTTTACAAGTTCCATTTCCTGCCGCAATGCTTTGAGGAACGGAGAGGAGTGCACCAGGGGTTTGCATGCGTCGTTTGTTGGGCGCTGGCGCGTTCGTGGCGCTCCTTCTAGCCACCCTCGCATCTTCAAATCGCGCCGAAGCTTCCATTCTCGTCCAGATCGACCGATCAAGCCAGACAATGGCGGTCAGCGTCGACGGGGCATTGCGCTACCAATGGCGGGTATCGACCGGACGGCGCGGCCTCGGCACGCCGGGTGGCACGTACCATCCGCAGCGGCTGGCGCGCACTTGGTTCTCGCGCCTTTATCACAACTCGCCGATGCCGCATTCAATCTTTTTCACCGGCGGAATTGCGATTCACGGCACGTACGAGGTCGCAGGGCTCGGCAGGCCGGTTTCTCATGGCTGCGTGCGTCTCGATCCCGGCAACGCCGCCGCATTGTTCGGTCTGGTCCAGCGTGAAGGCATGCACAACACCACGATCGTGGTGCACTGAGCATGATCCGAAGACTGATTGCCGGTTTCCGGATAAAATCGCCCGCGAAGGCTAGCTTTCAGCGCGACGTCCGCTTCTTGCGCGTTCTTGCCGCCTTGCGCGCGGATGCCGATCGGGCTGCCGCAGGGCGTTTGGCTGCGGTGCGGCCACCCAGTCGGCCGCCCTTGCGCGAAGACGCATAGCTGCTTTTCTTGCCGCGGCCGGAGCCGCTCTTCTTGCCGCCGCGGGTTTCTTTGTTGACGGTCGCCCAGGCGCGCCGTTCAGCTTCCTTTTCGCCGATGCCGCGACTCTCGTAACCCTCTTCGATATGTTCGGCCATCCGCCTCTGTTTATTCGTATAGCTCGACTTGTCGCCGCGCGGCATCGTCTTCCTCCAAAGAATAAATAATCGCGCGCCCAAAAGGCACACCCAATAAGAACGTCCGGCGTTGGCGGGAGTTCCAGAACCGCTTACTGGCCGACGATCGACTTCACGCTCTGCAGAAGATCGCCAGGCGTCGCGTAGAGCGCGGCGACATCGTGCGCGACATCGTCGCCGCTCATCGGCGTCACGGTGAGGCGAAGTTTCTGCGCGTCGCTCAGGAATGCCGGATCGGCGACGGTAGCGTCGAACGCCTTGCGCAGCACCGCAACGCGATCCGCCGGTACGCGCCCTGTCACAGTAAACAAGCGCCCGAGCTTTTCCGGCGCCATGAGAAAATTGAAAATCCGCCGGTCGCGTTCATTCTTCACGAGATCGCCGGCAAACGGAATTTCAGGGTCCATGCCCGCCACCAGTGTGGGCGACAACCGCACGATCACGTTGACCTTGTGCTCGCGCAGCCAGTCCTGCGGCATCGACGTCCAGCCGCCGCAATCGCCGTCGACTTCGCCTTTTTCAACGGCAAGCCGCTTATCGGCGCTGCCAGGATACCCGTTGACCTCTCGCAGCTTAACGCCGAACAATCCGCGCAACATGGCAATATCGACATTGCCCGCCGTGCCGGAAGCCGATGCCGCGAAAACCACTTGCGGACGCGCCAGCAGCTCTTGCCAGTTGCGCACGCCTGTCGCGTGCCAGAGATAGCAGACGCGCGAGTCCTCGCTGATATTGCCGATCCAGCCGTATGTGCGGAAATCCACCTTGACGCGTTCCGGCGCGGTCAGTGCCTCGGTGAGCAGCCCAGAGCTGAACGTACCGATGGCGGTGCCGTCATCGGGAAGCGAATCCAGATACACCACGGACTTCAGCGAGCCGGCGCCCGGCACGTTTTGCACGATAATCGATGGCGCACCCGGCAGGTGTTGCGGCAGATGTCGTTGCAAGAGTCGTGCATAAGCGTCGGCCCCGCCACCCGGCGGCAGGCCGACGATGATCTTCAAAGTTTTGCCCGAATAGAACGAGGCGGCATCCTCGGCACGCGCCGGATGAAGAGCGGCGAGCGCCGCGATCAACAATCCGCTCGTCCCCGCAAGAGCGGGGACCGAACAAAGAAAAGTGCAGAGCCGCCGGCCCGCCTTTTTCCGCTTGCGCAGAAATGAGCGCAGCTCGGCCACCGTGCGCATCAGACTTTAGCCGGTTCGCGATACCCAGCCGGCGCGCGGTAAAGTTCCTCACCCATATCGGATTTGACGCCTTCCTTCTTCAGCGTCTCCTCATATTCCTTGCGCAGGAACGGGTCTTCGAGCCAGTACGGAATGGCGGTGCCGCCCTCGGTGACGTCGATGGCACCTTCATCGGTGTCCTTCTCGCCGGGCACGCCCGGCTTGTCCTTGCGATGATTGTTGGGTCCGTACCAGCCGATGAGCCGCAGCGGCTCCTTGCTGACGCCGAAATGCGCGTGGAACCAATCGCCCCCATAGGGCGCGGCAGTGACGAGGCCGACCGGTTCGTAATCCTGCCGGTAGACGTTTTTGGTGTTGCCGTCTTTCCAGGGCGTCATGCCGTCGGTACGCGGCCACGTGTAGGTGTAGCCCTTGCCCTTGAGACAGACCAAGATTGCAGCCGACATGTGCGCGTGCGCCTTCGAATAGCGCCCGGTCTTATGCTCGCCGACGAAGCCATAGAACACATTGTTCGCCATGTGCGGCTCGACGCGCGTATAACCGGGCGAACGGCGATTATCGAGATAAAGGTCCGCATTCATGATGTCGGGAATGAAATTGCTCTTGCGCAGCGCCAAGCCGCGCAGCGGATCGGGCACGATGTCGTCCTTGGCCTTGAAGAAATCCTGACTGCCGTCGAAGCGCGAGGGAAAAGTGACCGGACAATTGAAGATCCAGTCGCGGTCGCGAAAGATGTTCATGACGTTCGGCGCAGTCGAAGCGACAAGAATGAGCGCCGGGCTCGACGCCGCGTTGACGATCCGGTGATTGGTGTTGAGCGGGATCGAGAACATCGAGCCGCGCTGCCATTCGAAGGTGTGCGGCTTGGCCTGTCCGTCGAGCCAGATTTCGGTGGTGCCGCGGCCTTCGACCACCACCATGATCTCTTCGTACATGTGCTTTTCTGGATTGAGCGCGCCAGCCGCCGGCACCTCGACCACGTAGCAGCCCCACCGGCCCTCGGTGCCGTAGAGCTGGATGAATGTTCCCTGGCCGCCCATGCGCTTCCAAGGCTTGAGCGGCATGTCCTGCACGCGGCGCACACCGATGCCGCGGAAGATCGGAATACCCTGTTCCTCCATGTAATTGTCGTAGGATGTGTTTGGTCGCTTCCAGGCCCCATAACCCGCGTTCTTTTGCCCCTCCGGTTCGTGCCAGTGGTCATCGGTGACTTCGTGCATGTTGTTCTCCTTAGACGTTGGGCCGGACGGGTGGCCTGGCGATACGAAACGGACTATCGATCGAGACTCTTCAATTCCGGCTCGCGGGCAAGACCGCTGAGGTCTGACCAAGCCGGACTGTCGGGTCGGGATTGTGATCACAGAATTTTCGCAGCAAGCGCCGAGGATCACAAGGGGGAAAGAATTGCGAAAACGCCACAGCGGGCCCACCGCCAAGCATACGGGGCGGCTTTTTCGCAATCGGGAGTAGGCGGCGTCGCACGAGGTGAAATGCGGCAAGTGCGTTTCTTTCAAAGCACGACAAATCGTTCTCGTGGCGCGCTTGAATACGGCTATGCTTCCTTGTCGAGGAATAACCGTCCATGACGACGGGGAGCGCGACGAGCCCACTGCCGACCATCAGCCGCCGCGGCGTCCTTGGCGTTGCCGCGCGTGCCACCGCGGCGAGCGTCGCGATGACCGCTAACGGCCGCTATCGGGCGCGCGCGCAGCACCTGCCGGCGAACACGCAATCGGTGACGCGCCACGTTGTGCGCTTCCAAAAGCGCATCGATCTGATTCGGCAATCGCTCGATATTCCGGGGATGTCGGTTGCCGTCATCCACCGGCAAGCCGTGATCTTGGCGCATGGCTTCGGCATGGTTGACCTCGCGCACAAGATCCCGGCCGCGGTCAATACGCCCTACCCCATCGCATCCATCACCAAGACATTCGCCACGGCGTTGATCATGAGGCTTGTCGAGCATGGCAAGCTCGACCTCGACGAGCCGATGTCGACCTATGATTCCGGCTACGGAAAGTGGTGCGCGAGCCTCAAGACCGGCAATGAAGCGTGGAGCAATTTCCACTGCGACACCGAGCGGATCACCGTTCGCCAGCACCTCAACCACACGGAACAAGGCATACCGGGAACAGGCTTCGATTACAGCGCGATCCTGTTTGCACGTTTGACGGCAGTCATCGATGCCGTATCAGACAAGGGCTTCCTGCGATTGGTCGAGGACGACATCCTCGATCCTCTTGGAATGAAGGACTCCGCGCTCGGCACGAAGGATCCGAAAAAGGCGGCCGTCGTTTCGCGAATGGCGAAACCATACGCGCTCAATCAAGATGGTGATCTGGTGGAATCCGGCGGCAGCTGGAGATCCTTCGATCGATGCAACGCATCGTCAGGCATCATCTCGACGGTCATTGATCTTGCCAAATACGACATCGGCATTGACCGTGGCCTCGTTTATAGCCCCGAGGCTAAAAAGCAGATCTGGACTGCATCAGTATCGCCCACGGGACAAATATTTCCGTACGGGCTTGGCTGGTTCGTTCAGGGAAGTTTCGGCAGCAAATGGCAGTTGGTTTGGCATTACGGAATATACCCCACCGCGTTCTCGTCACTTCTGTTCAAGATACCGGACCGCCAGCTTACGCTGATATTTCTGGCCTGCACCGAACGGGCAAACTCGGTTTTCGAGCTTCGCAATGGTGATCCATTGCGCTCGCCATTCGTCGCGACATTCCTCGATGAGTTTGGGCGCCTGTCCTGAGCAGCGCCGCACTCGCCAGGCCGGACGAAGCGGCCACAGGCAGCGCAATTGGCATCGCGTGCAATGCCTTCAGCGCATCGGGCTTGCGAACGTCTCTTTGAACAGCTTGGTCCACTTGTCGCCTTCGTCGAGAAATTTTGCGACATCGACGAAGAGCAGATCCGGCGGCGGCGTATAAACGGTCCGGTTGGTCGGCACGTTGCCGCGATCGAGTAGGATTTTCTGGCCGTCGGTCAGAAAGAAATCCATAAACAAAGCGGCCGCATGAGGATGCGGCGCTTTGGCGAACACGGCGATACCGGTCGGCAGCGCGGCGACCGGCGGAATTAGAATACCCTCGACCGGTGCGCCTTTCATCTTCATTTCATTGATGCGGTAGCCATAGGCCGTCAGCGCCAGCGGTACTTCTCCGGCGGCGACCAGATTGGCAAGAAGCGTATGGCCCTTGCGCACCGACATGCCGTTGGTGGCGACGATGCTGCGGAACAATGGCAGGGCCTTGGCTTCGCCCATGGCCTGCACCACCGTCATGAACCAGTTGCCGTCGTCAGCCTCGATGCCGAGCTTGCCCTTCCATTTCGGGTCGAGCAAATCCTCGTAGGCGTGCGGCGCCTCCGCGGGTTTGATCAGTGTTGTGTTGTACATCGCGGTGAAGATGCTTACCCGCCCCGTGACCCAGGCGCGATGCGGCGCCACGGCCTCTGGGATCAGATCGGCGAAAACCGGGAGCGATATCTCCTGCAGCAATCGCTCGCGCTGCAAGCCCTCCATGTCGGGACCGGCGGTTTCGGCGACATCGACGTCGTCACGGCCGCCACGATGCTCGGTGACGGCGCGGCGCAGAATGTCCTCGGAGCTGCCGCGCCACAGCCGCACGTCGATGCCGTATTTCTTCTTGAACGCAGCCGCGATGGCGTTGCTGTCATCGACCACCGCCGATGAATACAGCGACACGACTCCCTCTTTTTTGGCGTCTTCGACCAATCTTTGCATGCGATCGGGCGCGGTATAATTGGTATCAGCCGCGTTCGCTTGGGTGCACGCGCCGGTCGTCAGCGCGAGACAAACGAAAGCTGCGGACCATCCAACGACGGCGAAACGTGACGACATCGCTCTCTCCCGCTCTTACGCGGCCTGCGACGGCAGGACTTCTGCGGCATACACATCGTCCATCCGCGAGGTGAGGCTGTGCCTCGCCAGCGCTTCGGCAAACAATTGGCGTACTCGGGGATGCTCGTCGGCATAATCGATCTGCGTGCCGCCGAGCCGCCGGCTGATCCACGAGATCGGCACGCCCTGAGTATTGCGCGGCGACCAATGCTTGAAAGCGAGATATCGCGTCGGTGACGGACCGGAATTGAAATGCTGGTGGAACCACATGTTGGGCGGCACGACCAGCGTACCGACCTGCCATTCGAAACGCTGCGGCTCCTCGCCCTCCGGCCACATCAGCGAATAGCCCTCACCGGACAGGATAATAACGTGAGCGCCCGGCCCGTGGGCGTGCGCCTTTTTGTAGGTACCGATGGGGAATTGCGAAATGTGGCTCGCGATCGTGCCGCGGGCCATGTTGAAACGAATATGCCCGCCGCCGGCGCCGCGCTCTTTGGCGCTGATCAGCGGCAGATTGACCGCGTCGGGAACGAAGTTGGTGCGCAGCAGGAAGCCGTCCTGCTCGCCTTTCGAGCTGAAATAATCCGGTTCGCCGGAAAACCGATTCTTGAAATCGTAGGGGCAGTTGAAGATGAAATCGAGATCGTCATAACGATTGATGACCGACGGTGCATTGGTTACCGCAACGAAACGCACCGGCTCCTGACCAGAACCGTTGAAATGCTGGTACCAGCAATTCAGCGGGATGGCGAAGATCGAGCCCTCCTTCCATTCGAAGGTGATGCGATTGCCGGCGTTGTTCCAAACCGTGGTCGAACCACGGCCGCTGAGCACCAGGAGCATCTCCTCGTAGAGATGATGCATCGGCGCGAGCGATTTGCCGGGAGCGATCTCGCAGACGTAGCAGTCGTTGGAAAAGCGCGACGCCTCGTGATTGATGAACACGCCTTTGGCGGCGCGTCGCGGCCATGGCTTGAGGTCTACGGTGCGCAGATTGGCTACGTAATGGGCGCTGATGATGTCGAGCCCATCATTGCGCACGAAGCGCCGATAGGGCGAATCCTTCTCGGTTCGAAACTTATCCGCCAGCTCATTGGAAACGACGAGGTCTTTCGGCACGCTCCCCTCCCTGTTGTGCGCAGCTCTGGCGGCCGCTGATGAGTGAGCGATATTCGCAGGTTCTACAACTGCCCCGCAAGGCCGCCTGGACCGGGAACCGCGTCCGTTCGATGCGGCCGCCCGGCGCACGCCATCGCCACAGGTCCGGGTTAGAATATCGCCATGATTTACCAACAGCGAAGAACTTGCCGACAGCACAGAACAGGACCGCGCCGGAACGAGATGCAGATGCGACCGCCGCAATCCGTAGCGGATGGCTTTCTGTGATGGGCGCATTGCGGCGCCTGGTCGTCATTGTTGCGGTCCTGGCCATCGGCTTCGTTGCCGCGCCTTACCTGATCGCCCCCCTCTACCGGATGATCCTGCCGGTCTCGACGCCAATGCTCTGGCGCTGGGCAACCGGCGCGCGCGTTCAGCGCATCCCTATCCCGCTGAGCCGCATTGCACCGGCGCTGCCGCTGGCCGTCATCGTCGCCGAGGACGGCAGCTTCTGCCACAATCGCGGCATCGACCTCGGCGCGATCCGCGAGGCGTTACATAGCGCCGGCGACCTTGAGGAGGCGCGTGGCGCCTCGACCATCACCCAGCAGGTGGCCAAGAATTTATTCCTCTGGCCGGGGCATAGCTTTGTGCGCAAGGCGCTCGAAATCCCGCTGGCGCTGTGGCTCAACTTGGTGCTGCCCAAGCGCCGCGTGCTTGAAATTTACCTCAACATCGCAGAGTGGGGCCCGAACGGCGAGTTCGGCGCCGAAGCCGCTGCGCGCTGGGCGTTCGGCAGGTCGGCGCACGACCTTAACGGGCGGGAGGCGGCTGAGCTCGCCGCTATCCTGCCGAACCCGGTGCGGCGCAGCGCCCGTGTGCCGAGCGCCTTGGTTCGCAGGCTTGCCGGGCTCTACGAGCGCCGTTCGGCAGCCTTTCCGACCCTCGATGCCTGTATCCGGTCCCATTGATCGCGGTCAGGAATTTTCAAATCCGAAACTGCACCGGCTTCGGGATTGGGACACTAGCGCTGGCCCGATCCTTCCCCTATAAGCTCGGCATCCCGAATGACCGACCGTTGAGAGGAGAGCGACCTCATGGCCGTTCCGAAGAGAAAAACATCGCCGTCAAGGCGCGGCATGCGCCGGTCAGCCGATGCGCTGAAGGCGCCGACCTATGTCGAGGATAAGGATTCCGGCGAATTGCGCCGCCCGCATCATGTCGACCTGAAGAGCGGCATGTACCGCGGCCGGCAGGTTCTGACCAGGAAGACTGAATCCTAGAACGTCAGCCGGCGCACATTGGCGGCTGGTGAAGCGGCCAACAGGCGGATACACTGATGGCGTCGCCCTGCGATGAGCGGCGGCGTTTCGCGTTTTGAAACGCTCGTGAAGTGACGCTTGCCAAATGACGTTCGCCAAAGGACGTCCCCCAAGAGACAGCCATGTTCGTTCTCGGCTTTCCTCTGCTTCTCGTTCCGTTTGCCATCTACAACATGATCGCGTTCCTCACCCCAGGCGTAAGCTGGACGGCGCCAGTGACAACCGTGCACATGATGTCGGGGCAGGACTGGGTACTGACCTGGGAAGATTTGCTGATCGCGTTTTCGATTTTTCTGCTCTGGATCGAGATCGTCAAATCGACGCGGATGGGCATGCGGACGATCATGGATCATTTGCTGGCGATGGCGCTGTTCGTCGCCATGCTGGTCGAATTTCTGCTGGTGCAACGGGCGGGAACGTCGACGTTTTTTCTGCTGATGGCGATTGCGCTCGTTGACGTGCTCGCCGGATTCATCGTCAGCATCCGCAGTTCGCAGCGCCAGGTCGAAATCGAAGGACCCGAGCGAGCGATCTGAAGCGGCTCGCTCCAGACCCACCGCCCATGATGCCGGGCGCAAATCGATTCAATCTGAAACGGTTGCGCCTTCAAGACTCACAGTGAGCGGCATAGCGCGCGCCCGGACGGCATCGGCCGTTGGCCCAGTGCCGAATAGGCGGCGATCGCCTCGGCCGGTTCAGCACGGCGGCGGAGTCGAGTCTGCGGCGCCTGATTTTTTGTGGCAACCAGGTGTGCGATGAAATCGGCGTTGCAACGGCCGCTCGCGGGCGTCGACGAACACTCTTGCTCGGACGGCGCGACAGGAACGAGTGCTGTTATCACCTGCGCCTCCCTGTCCCAAAATGGGACTTTGTCGGCTTCTGGTGAGAAACTCGCAAGCGCTGTGCCGCGTTCCGGAATGAGCCAAACCGCGCGAAACTTTCCGAATTGTTTAGGCTCTTCCGCTAGGTTGGCCCTGAACCGGCCGTCTGCTGCCGCCCTCCGGCGGATTGCACCAGCGCGCCATCCCAATGCGCCATGCCGATACACGATTGAGGCGACCGTGACCCACGACGGTCCGCAAAGACCTACGATTCCATCAAGACCGCCTGGCCGGACCATGGGGACCGGCGCGATACCTCCGCGCGACGAAGCCGCGGCCGGCCCCGACGCCGCACAAATTCTCGCTTCAATCGGCGAGGTGCCCTACGAGTGGCGGATCGACGACGACGCCCTGCTGTGGGGCGCGAACGTCACCGACGTGCTGCTGATCGGCGCGCGGGACGCGATTTCGACCGGTCGCGGTTATGCGCAATTTCTCGAGGCCGAGAACGCGCAGGCCCGTTTCGACGCCGTTACCCAATCGGACAAGCGCGATGACGGACACGGCGTCCGCTACCAGATTCAATATTGCATCCGGCCCGACCCGGCCTCGGAAACGCGGCTTTGGGTCGAGGACGCCGGCCGATGGTTTGCGGGGCCCGACGGCAGGCCTTTGCGCGCGCACGGGCTCGTGCGCGTCATCAATGAACGCTACGAACATGTCCGTCGGCTGACTTACCTGGCGCACTGTGACGGGCTGACCGGCGAACTCAATCGGCATCATCTCGTCGAAATCCTCGAAGATACGCTGGAAGACGCGATCCGCTTCCGCTCATCCTGCGGTTTTTTGCTGGTCGGCATCGACAATCTGGCGCTGGTCAATGAATCGTACGGGTTCGACGTCGCCGATCAGGTAATCAACGCCGTCGCCAAGCGTCTGCGCAGCCGCATGCGCGGCAAGGACACGTTGGGTCGCTATTCCGGAAGCAAGTTCGGTATCGTCCTTCGTGATTGCACACCCGACGACATGGCAATTGCGGCCGAACGGCTGCTGGCGGGCGTCCACGATGAGATGGTGCCGACCAGCGCCGGACCGATCACCGTGACGGTGACCATCGGCGGCATTACGGCGCCGCGCCATGCCCGCGGCGTAGGGGAAATCCTGGCACACGCGCAGGAGACCCTCGTCACAGCCAAGGGAAAGCGCCGCAGCTCATTCCTCGCCTATCGCCCGAACATCGAGCGTGAAGCGCTGCGCCGCGAAAATATCCGCGCCACCGATGAAATCGTCGCCGCACTGAACGAACGGCGCATCTTCCTCGCCTACGAGACCGTGGTCGCGGCAAAGGACCGGCAGCCGGCGTTCTATGAGTGCCTGATGCGCATCCGCCGCACCGATGGCAGCTTGATCGCGGCAAACGACATCGTGCCGGTCGCGGAACGCCTCGGTCTTGTCCGGTTGCTCGATTACCGCGTGCTTGAGCTCGTGGTCGATGAAATGATCTCAACGCCGGCGTTACAGGCGAGCCTCAACGTCTCGCCCGCCTCAACCACCGACCCCGACTGGTGGGCGGGATTGAGTTCGCTGTTGCGATCGCATACCGGCGTCGCGGAACGCCTCATCGTCGAGATCACCGAAAGCGCCGCGATCCTCGACATCGACGAAACCCGCGGCTTCGTGGCGCGCGTGAAGGATGTCGGCTGCCGCATCGCCATTGACGATTTCGGTGCCGGCTACACCTCGTTCCGGAACCTGCGCAAGCTCGGTGTGGACATCGTCAAAATCGACGGCGCGTTCGTCCAAGACATCATGCGATCGGATGATGATCGCGCCTTCGTGCGCACGCTCATCGACCTCGCCAGGCGGCTCAAGCTGGCGACGGTAGCCGAATGGGTCCAAAGCGAACAGGCCGCCACGATGCTGGAAGAATGGGGCTGCGATTATCTGCAGGGCGCCCTGATCGGTCTTGCCTCGATCGAGCGGCCGTGGGCCGCCGGGCTGGCGCAGGCTGTATGACGAACGAAATTCAGTCGCCGCTGCCTTTTTCAGAAAGCCGGTCGACTTTTTTCTGCATCTCGTCGAGCTGACGTTTGAGATCGTCAAGCTCTCCTGACTTTGCCGCCGGCTTGTCCGATTCCGATGTGGATTCACCGCTCTGGCTTTCACGCCGCGCAAACGGCGCAAACATGGCGAAGGTGCGCTCGAACATTTCCATGTTTCGCCGCACCTGCTCCTCGAGCGACGTAAATGCGCCGACGCCGAACGCCTGGGCCAGTTGATTGCGAAACTTCTCCTGCTCGCGGGTGAGCGACTCGATGGAAACTTCCAGATAGCGCGGCACCAAGCATCTGCATGCTGTCGCCGTAAAACCGGATGAGCTGGCGCAAGAAGGCGATCGGCAAGAGATTCTGGCCTTCCTTGTTCTCCTGCTCGAAAATGATTTGAGCCAACACCGAACGAGTGATGTCTTCGCCGCTCTTGGCGTCATACACTACGAAATCTTCGCCGGCCTTGACCATGGCGGCCAAGTCTTCGAGCGTGACGTAGGTGCTCGTGCCGGTATTATAGAGCCGCCGGTTGGCGTATTTCTTGATCGTGACCGGCTCTACGGTCTTGGTCATGGCTTCGGTCATTCGGTAAGGACCTCAGGCTTGCCATCAAAATAGGCGGTTTTGTTCGGCCCGGCTACCATTTTGTGATCGGATTTGTCACCGCGCTCGCTTGCGACGACTCCTGCGGCGCGAATGCGCGCCGGCCGTGACTTTTGGCCTCACTTGGTCGCCGCCTGGAATGCCAGCAATGCGAATGCTTTCTGCCTTGTCGGCGGCGAGTCACGTCCTTATGACATATATCAAGCAGCCTGCGGCGGACCCGCGTCTATATACAAATCCAATCAGTCCGAAGGGAGCTTCCCATGAAAGACGATATCGTCATTGTCAGCGCGACGCGCACGCCGGTCGGCGCATTCAACGGCGCCTTCGCATCGTTGCCGGCTCACGAGCTTGGCAAGACCGCGATCAAAGCTGCGCTTGACCGCGCCGGCGTCGAAGCGCCGCGCGTCTCCGAAGTCATCATGGGGCAGATTCTCACGGCGGGGCAGGGCCAGAATCCGGCACGGCAGGCTTCGATTGCGGCCGGTATTCCGGTCGAAGTACCGGCCTGGGGGGTAAACCAGCTCTGCGGATCCGGCCTCCGATCGGTCGCGCTCGGCTACCAGGCCATCGTCAACGGCGACTCCGACATCGTCGTCGCCGGCGGGCAGGAATCCATGAGCGTTGCCCCGCACTGCGCGCACCTGCGCAGCGGTGTGAAGATGGGCAACTTCGAGATGATCGACACGATGATCAAGGACGGCCTGTGGGACGCCTTCAACGGCTATCACATGGGCAATACCGCCGAGAACGTTGCCCGCCAGTGGCAGATCACCCGCCAGCAACAGGACGAATTTGCCGTTGCATCGCAGAACAAGGCCGAAGCAGCGCAAAAGGGGGGCAAGTTCAAGGATGAGATTACGCCGGTCACCATCAAGAGCCGCAAGGGCGACATCGTCGTCGACGCCGACGAATATCCGAAGCACGGCACAACCCTCGAAGGGATCAGCAAGCTCCGGCCGGCCTTCGACAAGGAAGGCACGGTCACCGCTGCCAATGCCTCGGGCATCAACGACGGTGCGGCCGCTGTGGTGCTGATGAAGGCGAGTGAAGCGGCCAAGCTCGGCAAGACGCCGCTCGCCCGTATCGTGTCGTGGGCCCAGGCCGGCGTCGATCCGAAGATCATGGGAACCGGCCCGATTCCGGCTTCGCGGGCCGCCCTCAAGAAAGCAGGATGGAGTGCTGGCGATCTCGATCTGATCGAAGCCAATGAGGCGTTCGCTGCCCAAGCGTGCGCCGTCAACAAGGATCTCGGCTGGGATACCAGCAAGGTCAACGTCAATGGCGGAGCGATCGCCATCGGCCATCCGATTGGCGCGTCCGGTACCCGCGTGCTGGTAACGCTGCTCTATGCGATGCAGAAACGCAACGCCAAGAAGGGCTTGGCTACGCTGTGCATCGGCGGCGGCATGGGCATCGCGATGTGCCTGGAACGCTAGGAAAGCCCGCCAGATTGGCCTGCCTTGTGCATTGATCGAAATCATGGCCGGGCTTGTCCCGGCCATCTACATTCCTAAGCTGATTTTCAGACCACCATGAGGTCGTCCGGCACCACGCCGGACATGAAACGAAGGGACAGGGAGGTTGTCATGCCGCGCGTCGCATTGGTCACGGGAGGAACGCGCGGCATCGGCGCCGCCATTTGCAAAGCGCTCAAAGCGGCCGGATACACCGTCGCCGCCACCTACGGCGGCAATGACGAGGCGGCACAAAAATTCAAGGCTGAGACTGGCGTCAACGTCTACAAGTGGGACGTCTCGTCGTTCGATGCCTGCGCTGCGGGCGTGAAGCAAGTCGAGGCCGATCTCGGTCCGATCGACGTCCTCGTCAACAATGCCGGCATCACCCGCGACGCGCAGCTTCATCGTATGAAACCCGAGCAATGGACGGCGGTGATCAACACCAATCTCGGCTCGCTGTTCAACATGAGCCGGCAGGTGATTGAGGGCATGCGGGAACGCAAGTTCGGCCGCATCATCAATATTTCCTCGATCAACGGCCAGAAGGGGCAGTTCGGCCAGGTAAACTATTCGGCTTCCAAGGCCGGTGAGATCGGCTTCACCAAGGCACTAGCGCAGGAAGGTGCGCGCGTCGGCGTCACCGTCAATGCAATCTGTCCGGGCTACATTGCGACCGACATGGTCAAGGCGATGTCGCAGGAAGTGCTACAGAAGAGCGTGCTGCCGCAAATCCCGATCGGCCGGCTCGGCGAACCGGAAGAAGTCGCGCGCTGCGTGGTGTTTCTCGCCTCGGACGATGCCGGGCTGATTACCGGCTCGACGCTGACCGCGAACGGCGGGCAATATTTCGCGTAGCTTATTTGCGTGATTGCCGATCCGGCGTCCAACCCTCGGGTGCTAATTCGAACGCCGCGAATTCAAAACCCGGCGCCACCGTGCAGCCAACCAGCGTCCACTCGCCGAGGCTCCGCGCCGCCTGCCAGGCATGAGCCGGCACGACGGCCTGCGGCCGTTCGCCGGCGGCAAGATCGCAGCCAAGCGTGACGCGTTCGACACCTGCATTTTCCTTCGCGATTTCGAGTTCGAGCGGCGCGCCCGCGTACCAGTGCCACACCTCCGCCGCATCCACGCGATGCCAGTGCGAGCGCTGACCTCGAGCCAGCAAGAAATAGATCGCGGTCGAGGCGGCGCGTTCGCCTTCGACCTGCCGCCGATCGCGGAAGGTCTCGCAGAAATGCCCGCCCTCCGGATGCGGCTTGAGGTCGAGCAGCCGGATAACGTCGCGAGCGGTGAGCGCGGCAATCAAAAGCGATCTTCAAAAGCGATTTTTGCGTTCGCGGATTTCCGCGAAGACCTTCCACGCCGGGCTTCCGGCTAGCCCGACCGATTTTGCCACTTCGGCGACGTCGGCGCGCAAAAACGGATTCTCGGCCTTTTCGGCACCGATCGATGCAGGAATCGTCGCCTTGTGCGCCGCCATGAGCCTCGCAACTTCATCGGCGCGCGCGGCGAGTGCTTTGTTGTTCGGCTCGATCGTCTTGGCGAAGCGGATATTGGCCTCAGTATATTCATGGCCGCAGTAAAACCGCACATCGTCGGGCAGGCCGCGCAGCTTGAGCAGCGAATTCCACATCATCTCGGCGTTGCCTTCGATGACGCGCCCGCAGCCGATCGAGAACAGCGTGTCGCCGACGAAGGCGATTTTGTCCGCCGGGAAGAAATACGAGATGTGCCCTGCTGTGTGGCCGGGCGTGTCGATGACACGCCCTTCGAGCGCGCCGACGCGGATCGTATCGCCCTCACCAACCGTCGCGTCTACATGCGCAATACGTTGCGCCTCATGGCGCGGCGCAACGACGCGGCATTGGTGATGCGCTTTGAGTTCGCCAATGCCCTGGGTGTGATCGGCGTGATGATGCGTGACGAGAATATCCGTGAGCCGCCAGCCGGTTTTGGCGAGTGCGGCCTCGACTGGGGCGGCCTCCGGGGCGTCGATCGAGGCGGTGGCGCCGGTTTCCGGATCGTGCAGCAGAACGCCGAAATTATCCTTGAGGCAGGGAAAAAGGTACGTCTCCGCGGCCATGGTCCAATTCCTGATCGTTGTGCTCCGGATCATCGGCTTTCGCGGATGATGACGCAATAAGGGCCGATTAACGCCGTCAAGGAGTGCCCGGAACATCAGCAAAATCCATGCTATTTTGCAGCCATGGACGTTGTCGATCTGCGCAATTTCTACGCCCAACGCCTCGGCACGGTGGCCCGCCGCTTCGTCGGCCGCGGTATACGCACGCGCTGGACCGATACCCGGTCGCTGCGTGTGTTGGGAATCGGCTACGCGACGCCTTATCTTGGCCTGTTCCGCGAGGAGGCGGAACGTTGCCTTGCTTTGATGCCGGCGCCGCAAGGGGTCATACGCTGGCCGTCGGCACGGCCGGCGCTCGCTGCGCTCGTTGAGGAAGACGAGTTGCCGTTGACCGATTCGGCTGTCGATCGCGTGCTGCTCGTACATGCATTGGAAATGTCGTCCGACCCAGTCGAGTTATTGCGCGAAGTATGGCGGGTGCTGGCGGCTGGCGGGCGGTTGCTCGCCGTGGTGCCCAACCGGCGCGGCCTTTGGGCACGCATGGATACGACACCGTTCGGTCACGGCCGGCCCTATTCGCGTTCGCAGATTACCCACTTGTTGCGCGAAACCTGGTTCACGCCGACCGGCTGGGGGGAAGCGCTTTATGTGCCGCCGATCGCGCGCGGCTGGTTCCTGCGCTCGGCCGTAGCCTGGGAGCGTACCGGAGCGACAATTTCGGCGCCGTTCGCCGGCGTTCATATTGTGGAAGCGACCAAGCAGGTCTATCGCGCCATCCCGGCCCGGCGCGAGAAGCGCCGGCTTGTTCCCGCTCTCAAACCCGTGCTGGCGCCTGCATCAGGGGCGGCGGCGCTGCGTGACGCAGGCGCCAAGCCCGCAGGAGTCACGAAGTAAGTCGCGGGCTTTCAACTCTTGACCATCGCGAGCTTTCGTTGATCGGCGTCGTAGTTGAGGGATCGTGCTCCGTCGCCAGGTCATTTGGCCGCACCGCTGTTTGACATCGATCAATTCACAGGCTTCGCCACGCTGTAGTTTGGTTGCTGAAGACGACTGTCTTGAGGAACTCGCGGTGCGGTGACGAATGCTTCGGCTCACCCGTCCGCAAAATTCAGGGAGTTGCGATGAGCTATTATTTCAACAAGACGCTGGCGGTTCCCTTCGACGAGGCTGTAAGGCGCACAACCGAAGCGCTGAAGCGCGAGGGCTTCGGAATCATCACCGAGATCGACGTGAAGCAAACGCTAAAGTCCAAGATCGGCATCGACTTTCGCAACTATCGTATTTTGGGAGCGTGCAATCCAAAGCTCGCCCATGAGGCATTGCAACTGGAGGACAAGATCGGCACCATGCTGCCATGCAATGTCGTCATCCAGGAACTCGGCGGCGATCAAACTGAGATCGCGGCCATCGATCCGGTAGCGTCGATGCAGGCCGTCGATAATCCGCGCCTGAAAGACGCGGCGCTGCGGGTGCAGGCTTCGCTGCGGAAAGCAGTCGACGGCGCCTAGTCGCACAGCGTTTTTGTATCGTGCCATCCTCGCCTCCCCAGGTCGCACCAAAACCGCGCTCGGACCCCGAATGATGGGTGGTCCGGCGTCAAAGACGGCTGAAGCGGAGCCAACCTAGTCCGGCCAGGGTTCGGCGGTGACGGCTGCGGCGTCGACGCCGACGAATTCAGTGAGGCTATCGAGGCTGCCGCTTTCGAGCGCCGCAAGAAGCGTCGCCTTGATCTCAGTGACGAGCGCAAGACCGCGGAACACCAACGCCGAATAAATCTGCAGCAGGCTTGCGCCGGCGCGAATCCGAGCCAGCGCGGCTTTGCCGGAATCGATTCCACCGGCTCCAATCAAAGGAAATACGCCCTCCACCCGGACGTAGGTTTCGGCCAGCATGCGATTGGCCAGGGCCTGCAGCGGCCGGCCGGACAAGCCGCCGCCCTCCTTCGCGGCTTCGATCTCCCGCAGGCTTTTGGGCCGCGCCAGAGTGGTGTTGCCGACAATCATGCCGTCAACCCGGCGCGACCGGGCGATCCCGACGATATCATCGAGATCGGGGAGCGAAAGGTCGGGAGCGATCTTCAGCAGAACCGGCGTCGGACCCGCGCTCCGGGTCACACGCTCGCGCGCGTCGATCACGCGTGACAACAGGTCGTCCAACACCGTGGCCTGTTGCATGGTGCGCAGGCCCGGCGTGTTGGGCGAGGAGATGTTGACGGTGACGTAACTTGCGACCGGCGCGAAGCGCTCGATCAGCTGCACATAATCGGCACTGCGATCGGGAGCATCCTTGTTCGCGCCGATATTGATCCCGACAATCCCGCCGGCATCTGCACGCGCGGCGAGGCGCTTGAGCACGGCGTCGGCGCCTTCCGAATTAAAACCCAGCCGATTGATGACGCCTTGATCGGCGTCGAGCCGAAACAAGCGTGGCCGCGGATTGCCCGGCTGCGGCAGCGGCGTAACGGTGCCGATTTCGACGAAGCCGAAGCCGAGACGCAGAAGTGCGTCAGGTATTTCGGCGTTCTTGTCAAAGCCGGGAGCGATTCCAACTGGATTGGGAAAGTTCAGTCCGAACACGCGCACGGCGAGCCGTGGATCGTCTCGAGGCGCCTGCGGCAGCGGCGCAAGCTTGAGCATCCTGACCGCGAGCCCGTGGGCATTTTCCGGATCGAGAGCATAGAGCAGCGGCCGGGTCAGACGGTCGAGCAGGCCGATCACGGATCAAGCTCCGGAATCGCACGCCGGCCATCGATCTCGTCGGGCAAGGGCCGCGCCCACCGCACCGCTGATAGGGGCAGAGAGCCATAGAGGTGTGGAAAAAGGTCGCCACCACGCGAATGCTCCCACACCAGCGGCGGCCCCACGGCGTCGCCGTCAACCGCAACCAGAATCAGATCGGATGCGCCAGCGTAGTGTTTAGCCAAGGTCTCGGCGAGCTGAGCCGCGGTCGAGAAGTGGATGAAACCGTCGCGTTCATCGGCGGCAGTTCCACGGAACACACCATCCGTCTCGGCCGCGCGCCACGACGCTCGATCGCAGATTTTGTAGATCGTACCCACCCTTCCGCCCCCGTCCGGCCGGCGACCCTATCGGCGTGAATTGGCTTGTTCAAGGCGGCCGACATGAGCGGATCCCCTGAGCCGACCCACGCTACCGGGTTCGGGCTTGAGCGACGAGCCAATAAATTCCTATCATGTTAGGTATCTATGCATTGCGGCACCGCGTTGCGGGCGCAGGGGGAGACTGATGCTTACCCACGCGCAGGTCTGGTCGGCGATCGATCGCCTCGCCGCCCGCGCCAGCCTGTCGGCTTCCGGTCTTGCGCGGCGCGCGGGCCTCGATCCGACCACATTCAACAAATCCAAGCGGATCACCCGGGATGGCCGCGCCCGTTGGCCATCAACCGAATCGATCGCCAAGGCGCTGGCCGCAACCGGCACCTCGATCGACGCTTTCGTCGGATTGATCGAGCCGGGCGCACACGGACCGGCCGCGCGAGGCGTCCCGCTGCTGGGCTTTGCGGAAGCCGGCGCGGGCGGTTACTTCGACGACGGCGGTTTTCCGGCCGGCGAGGGCTGGGATGAAATCGCTTTCCCGGCCGTGAGCGACGATCACGCCTTTGCGCTCGAAGTCTCGGGGCAATCGATGGAGCCGGCCTATCGGGACGGCGACGTGATCATCGTGTCGCCGGCTGCGCCGATCCGCCGCGGCGATCGCGTCGTGGTCAAGACCCGATCGGGCGAGGTGATGGCCAAGGAGCTTAAGCGCAACACCTCAAAATCCATCGAGCTCAAGTCGCTGAACGCACAACATGCCGATCGCACGATCGCAACCTCCGACGTGCTCTGGATTGCGCGCATCTTGTGGGCCAGTCAGTGATGCAGTTTCTGAGCATGATAAACCGGCTTCCACTTTTCGGGATCATGCACTTTTATAAGCATGATCTTTCCGAAAACCGGCTTCCACTTTTCGGGATCATGCTTGTGATCACCCGCGCCAAAACAAAATGCCGCCGCGGATGAGATAGACGGTGCTGACGGCAAAAATGATGGCGCGCGTCCATTGCCGGTAGCCGTGATCGGTCATTCGCTCGATCACCAATGGCGCGAGCGACGTCGCCGCGATGGCGAGCACGACCGAAGGAGCGAGCGCCCATTTCGGAACGCTTCCCAGACCGGTGAGCGAACCGAAATAGGTCGCTCGCACGACGTGACTGAGCGTTTGCACCGTTGCTTTGGTTGCGTTGGTCGTTCTGCGATCAAGCATGCTCTTCTGAAAGAAAATATCGAGGAAGAGACCACCGACGCCCGCCAGGACCTGGATGACGGTCGTCAAAATGCCGGTGATGAACGGCACGCCGCGCCATTCGATGTTGGGACGCATGTTGCGCGGCAGGATTTCGATCGCAAACGGCATGAGGCCGAGCGTCAAATAAACCATGGTCTTGTTGGGCACGAACGAGATCGAATACATGGCAATGAAGGAAATCGCCGCTCCCGCCAGGTAAGCAAAGAAAATCGGCCATCGCACATACTCGCGCCATTGCAGCGCACGCCACCCGTTGGCGGAGAACTGAATGATGGAGAACAGGATCATGCCGCTGGCGACATCGAAATAATTGAGCAGCACGCCCAGCAGAATCATCCCGCCAGCCATGCCGAACACGCCGGAAACGAACGAGCTGACGACGATGGTGAGCCCGATCAGGGAATAGACAGCGAGGGTCATTCAATGCGGGGGTTTATGCGTGGAGGCGATTCACTGTTCAGGTTCGCGAAAGGGCAATCTTATTTGAAGCAGCGGCGGTGACCACCGATAAGGCCGCGACACACCCATGTCTCGGGGAGCCGCCGACGGATCACGCCGATCGCGCCAGAGCGCCGTCGATCATGTCGATGGTATTCTGCAGGCCATAGGCGGCAACGAAGGAGCCGAAGCGAGGGCCTTTCTCCTGCCCAAGCAACACCTGATAAAGCATATTGAACCATTCGAGCGAGACGCCAGGCTTGCCGTCCTTGCCCTTTTTCTTCTCGTCGAGAAACGGCGGCCGGCGGCCAACTTCGTAGACCACTTCCTGGATCGCTTCGGGCGTGGTGTCGGACGGAAGCTGCGACAGCGCATCGCGCAGGTCGATGAGAGCGGCGCGGTCAGCCGCACTCGGCTCTCGGAATTTCTTTGCCGGCAGCACAAAATCGCGGAAGTAATGGATGGCGTATTCGACGAGCGCGGCAAGATGCGGATGCGTCTGCCGCGTTACGCCCGGACGATAGCGGCCGATAAAGCCCCACAGCGTGTCGGCATTCTCGGCGTTGGAGGCGGTGACAAGGGAGAGCAGCATCGCGAACGGTACTGGATTGTCGGCCTTGGGCGGCGCCCCGCCGTGGATATGCCACACCGGATTCGCCAACCGCTCCTTGGCGCCCTGGCGCTCGTAGGCTTCGAGGTATTGCTGATATTCGTCGACGTGACGCGGGATGATATCGAAATAAAGTCGCTTGGCGGCCTTCGGTTCACGATACATGAAGAGCGACAGGCTTTCGGGGCTGGCGTAGCGCAGCCACTCCTCGATCGTCAGGCCGTTGCCCTTTGACTTCGAGATTTTCTGGCCGTTCTCGTCGAGGAAGAGTTCGTAGTTGAAGCCTTCGGGCGGAGTGCCGCCGAGCGTGCGACAGATTTCGCTCGAGAGCTTGACCGAGTCGATCAGATCCTTGCCGGCCATTTCGTAGTCGATGCCGAGCGCAACCCAGCGCATCGCCCAATCCGGCTTCCATTGCAGCTTGCAGCGGCCACCGGTGACGAGGGTCGTCGTGCGCCCGCCGTCGTCGGGATCTTCGTACGTAATGGTTCCCGCTTTTGCGTCGTGCGCGACGACGGGCACCTGCAGCACGGTCCCGGTCTTGGGCGAGATTGGGAGGAACGGCGAATAGGTTTGCGCGCGCTCCTGTCGCAGCGACGGCAGCATGACGGCCATCACCTCGTCGAAGCGCTCCAGCACCTTCATCAGTGCCGCATCGAATCGGCCCGATGTGTAACAGGCGGTTGCGGACATGAACTCGTATTCGAATCCGAACTGGTCGAGAAAGGCACGCAGCCGCGCATTGTTATGGGCGCCGAAGCTATCGTGCGTGCCGAACGGATCGGGGACCTTTGTCAACGGCTTGCCGAGATGCTGCGCAACCAGTTCCTTATTCGGAATATTGTCCGGCACCTTGCGCAACCCGTCCATGTCGTCGGAAAACGCGATCAAGCGCGTCTTAACCCTGTCGTCGGTGAGCACGCGAAAGGCGTGGCGGACCATGGTGGTGCGCGCAACCTCGCCGAATGTTCCGATGTGCGGCAGACCGGACGGACCGTAGCCGGTCTCGAAGATCACTTCGTCCTTCGGCCGCCGCTTCAGCCGCGCGATGATCTTGCGCGCCTCCTCGAACGGCCAGGCGTGCGACTGCTCGGCAAGCTGGCGCAAGGTTGTCGGGTCTTCGATCGTAGCGGTCGACATCGTCATGGCTCTGGAGCTTTGAGCATGATGCACTTCGAAAGGCGATGTCCACTTTTCGCCATCATGCTCTTTGCGGGCGGACAGTAAGTAGCCCCCGATATGGCGTCAAATTTGGACGTCTTAAAACGGACTAATCGGAAAATATCGCAGCCAAAGATCGGTAAAGCTGCCCTTTTCCCATTGCCGGAACAGCGCCCAGTTCAAGGCTTGCCGTAAAAGATCGTTGCCGCGCTTGACCGCGATACCGACCCCTTCGCCGAAAAAGCGGCTCTCCAGAAATGGTCCTCCGCGGAACACGCAGCAACCGGCTGAATCCGTGCCGTTGAGCCAGAACGACAGCGCAATGCCGTCGCCGAACAGGAGATCGACCTCCTTGTTGCGCAACGCCTGGCGCGCCGCGTCAGCCGTGGGATATGGCCGCACCTCGGCCTCGGTAAACATCTGCTTGAGAAAAGCTTCGTGCGCCGTGCCGGCAACAACGGCAATTTTCTTGCCCTCGACCAGCTCTGGCAGCACATCGCCAATGCCGCTGTCGGCACGCGCCGCGAAACGGGCGGGCGTCCGATAATAGGGGTCAGTGAAATCGGCTTTCTGGCGGGTCTCGGCAGTCGCAGCGATAGACGCGATTACGGCGTCGCCGCGGTTGTCGTTCAGGGCATCGAGCAGCGTATCAAACCGTCGCGCCTGAATGGTGCAAGTCGCTTTAATCTCCTCGCAAAGCAGGCGCGCGAGATCAACATTGAACCCCGCTGGATTTCCGTCGGGGCCGGCATAGTCGAATGGCGGATAATCCGTCTCAGTGAGGAACCGAATGGTCTGCAGGCGAGAGAGATCGGGCCGCTCAGGCCTGCGACGCGGGTCCCAGAAACCCGGAACCACGACGGTTCGCGGTTGCACCGCCTCGGCAGCTGCGGCAGGGACGGTTCCAAAGAAACCTGGCAGCGCCAAGCAGGCGAAAACGATCGCGCCGATCAGGGCAGTCGGCCATTTGGCGTTGTAGAGGCCTATTGCAATTCCAGATTGCATCGGTAACGATCGGCTGAGGGAACTTTGACTTTCGCGACCCGGCCCGCTTAGCGGGAGCGAAGCGAAAAGTCGAGGTGAAGCCGGGCTGTTCGGGGTTTGGGGCTTTTGTGGTGGCGTCAGATGCCGTGAGGGCAACCGTTCGCCGGATCGAGGCGAACGAATGGGTGGATTGCGAGTCCTGGCGAACGCCGATTCCGCAGGACCGGCACCGGGCAATGGACCGGCCAATTCCTTGTCCGGAGATCGACTGCATCCGCCATCTTCTGCCTCATCGCATGATTGCGGCGGCGGAACGTCGGGCACGGTCGATCGGCGTTGGGGCCGAGCACGTCCTCATTTGCGCCGACGCCCTGACCGAAGAGGCCTATCTCACAGCCCTCGCGGACTCTCTCGGCACATCGTATCAGGCGCTTGACGACGTTTCCCGCTCCGCATGTCCGATCAACGATGATCAACTCATCCACGCGGCAAAGACCGGATTGCTGCCGTTGCGTGAGGGTCACGACCTCGTTTGGATCATTGCCCCACGCGGCTTCAACGCGCGGCGCCTCGCCGATCCAAACACGCCACTGCCGGCACGGTTCCGCCTGACGTCTTCGGACCAGCTCTGCCGCTTCGTGACACGGCACGGCCAACGTGCGCTCGGGCAGCGCGCCACCGACGAACTCCGGCGTACGCGACCCCTGTTTTCCAGCGCACCACGGTCGACGATGTGGCGGATCACCCCTGCGATTGCTTTTGTGACGCTTACTGCCGCCATGACAGCCGTTGCTCCAACCGCTGTGATCGAAGCGCTCAGCGCGACGCTGTGCATGCTTTTTTTGACGGCGGCCGCGTTGCGAATGTCGAGCGCACTCTTCATGCCCAAAACGTCGGACCAGCGTCGCGACATCGGCGATGACAGGCTTCCCATCTACACGATCATCTGCGCGCTCTACCGCGAGGCGGCCGTCGTGAAAAAGCTCGTCACCGCGATTCGTGCGCTCGATTATCCGCCCGAGAAGCTGGATGTGAAATTCGTTATCGAAGGAGACGATCCCGACACGCGCCGCGCCCTCGCCGAACTCGAGCTCGGGCCGCCGTTCGAGATCATCACGGCACCGCCGATTGGGCCACGTACCAAGCCGAAAGCGCTCAACGTGGCGCTGCCGCTGGCTCGCGGCGAATTCACGGTCGTCTATGACGCCGAAGATGTCCCGGAGCCAGATCAACTCCGCCGTGCCGTCGATGCTTTTGCCGCAGCCGGCCCGCGACTTGCCTGCGTGCAAGCGTCGCTGACGATCGATAACACCGCCGACAATTGGCTCGCGGGCATGTTCACGGCTGATTACGCGGGACAGTTCGATGTTTTCCTACCCGGGCTCGCGGCGCTGCATCTGCCGTTCCCGCTTGGCGGCTCATCGAATCATTTCAGGACAGCCACGCTTCGCTCGGTGGGCGGCTGGGATCCCCACAATGTCACCGAAGATGCCGATCTCGGCATTCGCCTTCGTCGCCTCGGCCACGGATCGACGGTGCTGCCGTCCACGACTTACGAAGAGGCGCCGGTTCGTCTCACGCCGTGGCTGAAGCAGCGCACCCGATGGTACAAAGGCTGGATGCAGACGTGGTTTGTCCACATGCGCCGCCCCGTAAGGCTATTCCGGGACCTTGGGACCTCAGGCGCGTTGGCGTTTCAGCTTTTCTTCTCCTGCAACGTTCTGGCGGCCCTGATCCACCCCGTTTTCATGGCGGCGCTCGGCGTCGCACTGTTCGCCATGCCGAAGGCCTGGGCAGCCCACACGATGAGTCATGTTGCGCCGGTTTTCGCCGTGACGTTATTGTCGGGCTACGCCTCAACAGTTGTTGTCGACCTGATCGGTTTGCGGCGGCGGCGCATGCTGGCCCATGCTTGGGTGCTCGTGCTGACCCCGATCTATTGGTTTCTTCTTTCGCTTGCCGCTTGGCGCGCGGTGTTCCAGCTTCTGGACGATCCGCAGCGCTGGGAGAAAACCGAACACGGACTGGCAAAGACCTCGCGCAAGGCGGCAGCGCGCATGTCCGGCTTGCGGATTGCCAAAGCGGAGCATCGCCCGACCGCCAGCGGACCCTCTTCGACTTTTGCTCCGGTTGGGCCGATGCGAATCATGCATACCGCACGCGGGCCGATGATCGGCACTGGCGGATAGGGTCGGACGCTCGATCAACCGTTCTTCTGCAACCAGAATTGATACATGCCGACAAATGCGGTCGGATCGTCCTGTTCGAAATCGTGCCAGCGATCGAGGTCGGTGACGGCCTGCGGCTCGGGGAATTTCCGGCGGAAGCGCTGGATCACGCTGATGTCCAGTTCAAATCCGAGAAAACGAAGATCGTGCGCGGCCAGGAAAGCAGCAATCTGCGGAATCGTGAACTGGTGCTCCTGCACATGAAACAGCAGATCGCGGCAAGAGCTGGTGCTGAAAAAGTCGCGGGATCGCGTGACATTGCGCAGCGGAGTGTTTTCCGGATGCGAGATCAAATCCTGCCGGCAGATACGAATGTCCTCGGCGCTCAGGCCATAGCCCTTCTCGGCGATGTATGCCCGCGCCGACGTTACGTCGCGCCGCGCCGCAGCGCTGTAAAGGCCGATATTCATCAGGCCGTTCGGGCGCAGCATCCCGACCAGCACGCGCCAGCCGGCGAAAGGATCGCCGAGATGATGCAGCACGCCGTTCAATTCGATCACGTCGAACGTTCGTCCGATTGAGCCGAGCTTGAGAATGTCGGCCTGAGCATACTCGATACCGGAAAGACCGAGTTCGCTCGTCTTCCGGCTTGCGTAAGCAAGGCTCGCCAGACTGAGGTCGATGCACAGGATCCGCGTGTTGGCGTAACGTCGCGCGGTCTCGATGGTGTGGCGTCCCGTGCCACACCCGGCAACCAAGATATCCAACGGACGATCGCCGGCCAGCCGGCGGATATGAGCGTGCGGCAGCTTGGCGCGCAGATCGTCCTCGAGCCGTGCCTGCGTGCCGGCGGCAGGTGCCATGACCCATCGCGGATAGGGGTTTTCTTCATACTGACGTCGCACCGCGACGGAAACCTCATCATCGATTTTGGTCAGCGCCGGGATCGACGCTCGTACCGCCTGCTCCCGTCGCGGCTCGCGCACTTGCTGGGTCAGCAGCGCGTCGACGACCTGCGGCCAACTGCCGCTCAGAAGCGCATCGGCGCCGTCGAGCGCGTGCAGCGGCACGTAGGCTGCAAGCATCGCGAGTTGCAGCGGTGAAACCGCTGCCCCTGAGGAAACCGCTGCCCCAACCTTTTGCCGGAGCCCCTCGGCCATCTCGGCTTCATCCGGCGTCAGATCGAAAATGTATTCATTGATGAAGCATTGCCGCGCCAGAGCGCAGCAAAATCGTAAACCGTCGCCGCGCTCCACCACGGGTGCAGGAGTGCCGGCATTGGTCTGCAGCAGCGCGAAGCGGATGGCGGTCATCAAGCGCTCAAGCTCAATGTCGCAGATCGGCGCGCTTTCCAGAAGGGCGCACAGGAGCGTGTCGCCGGCAATTTCCGCAAACGCGGAGGGGCCTAAAATCTCATCCCACGACAAGCGACGCGGCCATGCTTCGCTGACCCTCGCCATGGCGCTCCGAATCCCATCGGCTCCCTTGAGGAACGAGCCAACGACGGGTGCGAGCTCGTTAGCGCTCACCCAGCATTCCGAAAATGCGCGGAGGATGAGCGAACGCAAATCGGGATCGTCGGATGTCGCCTTGAGATTCTGCAGGCAGCGCACAATGAGAATCTTGGTGTCGTCTGTCGGACCGAGCGCGAGCGCGCGCCGCAGCAGGTCGAAGGCTTCACCCATGTTGCCCGCGGCGAGCAGGTTCCTCGCCAGATTATCGCAGGCGGTGACGTAGTCAGGCTTGAGAGACAGTGCGTGCCGGTAGTGCGCCGTCGCTTCCTCGGGCCGGCCGAGCTCCTTGAAAATGTTGCCGAGATTGTTGTGAGCCTCGGCAAGATCGGGCTTGATCGCAATGGCTTGGCGATATCGACCAGCCGCCTGTTCCAAATCGCCGCGCTGCGCGAGAATATTGGCAATGTTGTAATGCGCGGCGGCTATATCGGGGCGCAACGCCAGCACACGTTCGTAGGATGCGAGCGCTTCGTCGGGCCGCCCTTGCTGCACATGCACATTGCCGAGGTTCATGATGGCATCGGCGTAATCGGGCCGAAGCAGAATCGCACGTTCGTAGTGCGCGATCGCTTCATCAAGCCGACCGAGCACGGAGAGCACCACCGCGAGATTGTAGTGGGACTCTGGATTCTGCTCGTTGACGATGAGCGCTTTGCCGATCAGCTCGGCAGCAGCGTCGTTGCGCCCGACCTGATGCGCGAGAAGACCGAGAAGATTGAGACTGTTAGCGTGGGCGGGATCGCGCGCGAGTACCTCACGGTACAAGCGCTCAGCCTCGCGCAGGTCGCCGGCCTGATGATGACGCAAGGCCTGCGCAAACAAAATCGCGCTGTCGTTAGCGCCCAAGGTGCCCGGAAGTGCCACGCCTGCACCGCTCTTTGTGGCACCCTTGGCGGCGGCGCGCCGGTCCCTGCGGTTCATCGCGCCCCCGTCTCAGAGTGTTCCCGAGCCTCAAAAATAACGGCGCAAATCTGCGGCCTCGGCCTCGGGCGTGCGGTTCATTTTGAATGGCGCGACGAAACGGCCGTTCTTGTCCATGAGATAGACGACGGCCGTGTGATCCATCGTGTAGTCGCCATTGTCGAGCGGAACCTTCTTCGCATAAACGCGATAGGCCTTGATCGCCTCGTTGACAGACGCCTGATCACCGGTCAGCCCGCGCAGGTGCGGATCGAAGTTCGAAAGATAATCCTTCATCTTGTCGGGCGTATCGCGTTCCGGATCGACTGTTATGAAAATCGCGCCGGTGCGATCGGCATCGGGCCCGAGTTTGCTCAATATCTGCGAAAGCTCGAACAGCGTGGTCGGACAAACATCGGGACAATGCGTAAAGCCGAAAAAAACAAGGTAGGGGCGCCCCTTCATGTCCTGATCGGTGAACGGCTTGCCGTTTTGGTCTTCGAGGTGGAACGGACCGCCGACGGCTGCGACGGCAGACCCGATCGGAGCATGCCCGGTGACGAAGAGAATAGCGCCGAAAAACAGCACCAAGCCGCTAAGAAAGGCGCCGAACACCAGCAAAACGCGAGAGGTCTTTTCGTTCACCACACTCCTCCGCCTAACCGAGACACGCAGCGAGGCCGGTGCGGATGGTCTCGAAGAAGACTGTCGTTCCGTAATGTGCCCAGAGCAAGACTGTGCCCGCGAAAGCGAGCGCAATCACGGCTCCGAGCAGCAGGAGCGGCCGCGATATCGGGTGGGGTGCAACAGTCTCGGGCATAGGCAAATTCCGGCCATCCGTACATAAGCCGGAAAGTTCCGCGCGACAACCGCGTCAGCCGTCGCAAGGACCCTCGAGGACCCGCACAGGGCCGTGCCCGGCAGGCTCTACCGGCAGGTGTTGTAGAGCGAGGTCAACTCGCGGCCGCGGAGTTGAATAAGCCTCGGCGTCAATCCGCCATGGCGTTCGATCCAATTACGGATGGTTGCGGGATAGAGCCGCATGACCAGACGGCTGCCGGCGCGAGTCGGCACCAGGGAGCGCGAAGCATCGTCGTAGTAGGACGCCGCGTGGAACCCGAACATGGCTCGGCTGGTGACGCAAATCCGATCTCTCGGCACAATTCCGAGCAGCAGCGTACATGCCGAAAGGCAGGGACCGTCAACAACGACGCGCTGCCCGGAAGCGCGTACGCCTTGGTATTTTTGGACGTAGGAGGAGACTTCACCTCCAGGATCGCCGACAATGCGGATCTCCGCGGACGCCATAGTAGAAACGAGAGCCGCCGCCAGCGCGCCGGCTAAGACTGCCTGCCACTTCATAGAGGAACCCTTCCCCGCTCAATCACCCCGACCATTGCGTCGTATTGTGGCAAGAGTTCGAGAATTTTACACATTAATAATTCCCGGAATTATCTGGAACTCACAGAGGCCCGCCGTCTGAATTCGCAGCACGGTGCCTCCGGGGCGTGCAGGTCGAAGGCCGTCCGCCATGGCGGACGACCGCAAAAAGGGATGCTATAAGGTGGAACCACAAATGCTAAAGCACATGCGGGGACCTGAAAATGGCGCGCGACTTCGAAGATCACTGCTGGAAAGACATTATCGACGCCGACACGATCGAGATTTATCGAGCCTATCGCCGGAAAACATATGTCGGCGACAATCCCGCCGTGCTTGCGATCGACCTTTACAACAAGGCTTATCAAGGCGGCGACCGACCGGTGCGCGAAGTCGACCGCGAATTTTCCGGCTCGTGCGGCAAGCACGCCTGGGAGGCGCTGCCGTCGACACAAAAGTTATTCGCCGCGGCGCGCCGCGCCGGCATACCGATCATCTACACGACGCGTCATGTTGACACCGCCGGCGTGCATTCGACCAATCGCAATATTGCGCGCGAGCGCGACGATATTTACGACATCAAGGCCGAACTCGCGCCACAACCCGGCGAACTGGTGATCTACAAGGAGCGGGCATCCGCATTCTTCGGCACGCCGTTGATTGCGCACCTGCAGCAGAAGCGGATCAACTCGCTCATCATCTGCGGCGAGAGCACATCGGGCTGCGTGCGGGCCTCTACTGTTGACGCCTACTCATACGGCTTCCATAACGTGCTGGTCGAGGAGTGCACTTATGACCGCTCGACGATCAGTCACAAAGTCAATCTGTTCGATCTGCACCACAAATATGCCGACGTGATGCACCTCGAAGAGGTGCTCGCCCATCTGGACGGCCTCGCCGTCGGCCGCAAGGTGGCGTGAGCGACCCCTAGCCCCCCAACAGCATCGTGAAAGAGCTTTCAAATCATGGAAACGTCCGTCGCGCGTAAGACCAATGCTCCCGATTTCGCCACCGCCTACTATCTGCTCGAAGGCCTCAACGAGATCGGCATCGAATATCTGTTCTGTAATTTCGGCACTGACCACGCGCCGATCATCGAAGAGATGGCGCATCGCAAAAAGCGCGGCGACGCCATGCCGAACATCGTGCGATGTCCCCACGAGAACACCGCAGCCCACATGGCGGCCGGTTATGCGCTCGTTACCGGGCGCGGCCAGGGCGTGCTCGTGCATGTCGACGTCGGCACCGCCAATACGGCGAATGCCATGCACAATGTATTCCGCAGCCGCCTGCCGGTGCTGCTGATGGCGGGCAAAGCGCCCTATACGGCCCATGATGAACTCGTCGGATCACGCGATACCTACGTGCACTTCGTGCAGGAGCCGTTCGATCAGGCGAGCCTGGTGCGGCCCTACCTGAAGTGGGAGTGGACGCTGCCGTCGGGCGTCGTGGTCAAGGAAGCGCTGCGGCGCGCGCATTCGATCATGCATAGCGAGCCGCGCGGTCCGGTCTATCTGATGATGCAGCGCGAAACTCTCACCCAGCACTGGAACGCCGATGACGTTCGCCGTTATCCCGCCGAGCAGTTCGGCGCGACGCCGGGCGGCGGCGCCGATCCGAAGCTGGTGTCGGCGCTCGCCGACCGGCTGCTTGCGGCCGAAAATCCAATTCTGATCACCGGCTACGCCGGTCGCAACGTGCACGGGGCGAAAATGATTGAGACGCTGGCACAATTCGCCGGCATCGCCGTGTACGAAGCCAACATGACCAACAACATTTCGCACGAGAGCCCCTGCTTCGCCGGTTTCGCGGCAGACAAGGCGTTGCCGAATGCTGACGTCGGAATTCTCGTGGACGTCGATGTGCCGTGGTTTCCGAGCGATGTGGAAGCGAGTGAAAAGACCTTCTGGGCGCACATCGATATCGATACGCTCAAACCCGCCTCGCCGATGTGGACCTTCCCGGCCAACATTCGCATGCAAGGCGACAGCGGCCGTATCCTCGAGCAGTTGTTAGAGGTGCTGAAAGCCAAAGCAACGCCAGCGCTTCAAGGAAGCAGCGGCGGCGCGGCTCGATCGGCTCAAAACAGCGCGTGAAGAGCGCCTGTCCCGCGCCGCCAAGCTGGCGGCGGATAAAGGCAAGCCCGGCGCAATCAATCCGCATTACCTGATGGCGGAGCTTGGCAAGGTGCTCGAGGACGAAGACATCGTTTTCAACGAAGGCGTGCGCAATGCCGGCGCGGCGCTGACACAAATTCCGCGGCCCGTTCCCAACACGATCGTGCGCTCCGGTGGTGGCGGGCTCGGCTGGTCCGGCGGCATGGCTCTCGGCGCCAAGCTCGCAGCGCCGAACCGGCTGATGGTGCAGATTTCCGGCGATGGCGGATTCTATTTCGGCAACCCGTGCTCGGTTCTTGCGGTCTCGCAACAATACAATCTGCCGATTTTCTCCATCGTGCTCGACAATTCCGGCTGGTCGGCGGTGAAGGAATTGACACTGCGCGTGTTCCCGGGCGGCGAGGCAAAGTCTGCCAACGAGTTCGAAGCCGAACTTGCGCCCAATGTCGAATTTTCCAAGGTCGGCGAGGCGTTCGGCGCCCATACGGAGAAGCTCAGCGATCCCGCCGACGTGCCGGCAGCCCTCGCGCGATGCGCCAAGGAAGTTCGGGGCGGCCGCCCAGCGCTCCTGCATGTCCGCGTGACGCGGATGTGATTGGCCGGCCTCTTCGTGGAGGCGGAGTTGGGCTGGTACCGCACGTGCGGGCTCGCTGCCTGAACTCCGCCTCTGCAGCAACAAACAAAAATGCTCAGTGGGAGAATAGCGATGCTCCGAAGTCTTCGGCAGCTTTGCATTATTATTGTGCTTGTGGCCCTCGCCCCTTTGGCGTCGCGCGCAGAGCAGCCGGCCTATCCGGACCGCACGATCGAAATCGTGGTATCCTATAGCCCCGGCGGATCGACCGATCTGGTGGCGCGCTCCATTGCACAGAAAATGCAAGACCGCTTCGGTAAACCCGTGGTCGTGCTCAACAAACCCGGCGCGAGCGGCTCGATCGGGGCCACCTATGCGGCTCATGCCGCGCCCGACGGCTATACGCTCTTCGAGGCCTTTACGTCGGAAATGGTCGTCGTGCCGGAACTGGCGAAGAACGCAAAATATTCAATCGACGATTTCGATCCGATAGCCGTAACGGGCATCGTTCCGGTCGTGCTGATCGGGTCGAGGAACATCGCCGCCAACACGCTCAAGGACCTGATCGAGGAGCTGCGGCAGGCGCCCGGCAAATACACCTACGGCGGCGGCAACGGCAGCCCTTCGCATATCATGGGGGCGTGGCTCAACCGTCTTTACGGACTGAAGACCACGCACGTTCCGTATCGCGGTGGAGCGCAAGCGGTTACCGACGTCATTGGCGGCCATATCGACATGTTTTATGCCGGCGTGGCCGCCGCAAAGGCCGCCATCGATTCCGGCACGGTGAAGGCTTTCGCCGTCACCGGCAACGCACGCTCGGCTGCACTTCCCAACGTGCCGACATTCAAGGAAGCGGGCGTCTCCGATTTTGATCTGGCGAGCTGGGATGTGCTGCTGGCGCCAAAGGGTACCGCACCGGACATCGTGGCGCGGTTGAAGAAAGAGACGCTGTTGGCGCTCAAAGACCCGAAAGTCCTGTCTCTCCTCGCCGCTCAAGGCGTCGAGCCGAGCGAAACGCAGGACGTACGGGCGTTCCTCTCCGATGAGCGCCAAAAATTCGGCCGCGTGGTGCACGAGCTCGGCATCACAATGGAACAGTAGGACTTGCCGAGGGGGCGATGCGCGCCGTGCGGTGGCCGGCGCGCCATCCGTCTGCGCACAGGTTCAGTTGCCGCTTGTTTTCATACCCGGCATCGGCTTGTCGGCGAGCGAATGATAGACGACCCGGATAAAATTCGTGCTCGCCCGGTCACTCGTCGCCCATTTCGTGTCCAAATCGGCAAACGGCTTCGCCGCGACGACATCGGATTCGCTCTTGCCCTCCTTGACGAGTTTGGCCATGCGATCACGCGCCGTCGTCAACATGGCGAGATAGGCTTGCAGATCCGCTTTGCTCGCCAACGGGCCGTGGCCCGGCACGATCTTGGTTTTGTCATTCGCGAGGTTCAGATATTTGGTGGCGCCTGCGATCATGCCCTTGATGTTGCCGCCGTTGGCGAAGTCTATATTGGGGTAGCGGCCATTCGTGAAAATGTCGCCGGTGGCCAGCACATTGGCATCCAGAAAGAACACGTAGGTGTCACCGTCGGTGTGGGCATTCGGCGGATGACCAAGATAGGCGACCCGCCCCTTCACCTTGACCGTCGACTGCACGGTGTAAGTCTTCGTCGGCAGTCCATCCGCCTCGACCGGCGGCGTTTTTGCGCCGGTTAGGCCGTTGGTAGTTCCGGCCGCGAGACGCTTACGCACGTTGATTTGCGCAACTACGATCGCGCCGTCCTTGTGGAACAGCGCATCACCGCCGGTATGGTCACCGTGGAAGTGCGTGTTGATGAGATATTTGATCGGCTGGTTTGTCACTTTCTCAATCGCCGCCTTGATCTTGTCGTGCAGCGGCGCAAATTCCGAATCCACCATGATGACGCCGTTGCCGCCGACGGCGACTGTGATATTGCCGCCTTCACCTTGCAGCATATAGGTGTTGTCGCCGAGATCGGTGGTCTTGATCTCCGTCTTCGAGAAATCGCGTTGCGGCGGCGCGGCCGGTTGCGCCGGCTGTTGTGCGCTTGCGCTTCCCGCAAATCCAAAAATCGCGGCCGCGAGCGCGACCGGCGCAATCCTCATCGTCATGGCTTCCCTCCTGACGCGCCCCGCCAACACCCGCCGCTTCTACTCGGCTTTGATGTTCGCTTCGCGGATGATCTTACCGTATTTGTCCATTTCGCTCGTGATGAATTTGGCGAAATAGTCCGGAGTTGAGCCGATTGCCTCAAAACCGAGCGCCGTCAAACGCGCCTTTACATCCGGGAGGCCCAGCACGTTGGCTATGCTCGACTGCACCTTTGTGACGACTTCCGGCGGAAGACCTTTGGGACCCCATACGCCGTACCATGAAACGAACTCGAAGCCGGGCAATCCCGATTCCTCGACGGTCGGAATGTCCGGCGCGGCAGCTTGGCGTTTGAGGCTGGTGATTGCGAGCGCTTTGATGCGGCCCGCTTGCGCCAGCGGAAGCGACGACAGCATCGGATCGGCGAGAAGCTGTATCTGCCCACTCATCAGATCGGTCAGGGCCGGCCCGGTCCCCTTGTAGGCGACGACCAGCGTATCGAGATTCGCCTCACGTTTGAGCAGCTCAACCACCATGTGACTGGCGGAACCAACGCTGGTGGTGCCGAACGTGTATTTTTGCGGGTCCTTGCGAACCAGATCAAAAAACTCCTTCAGGTTCTTCGCCGGCACGCTCGGTGTCGTGCTGATGATCAGTGGCCCGGCGGCAACAAGCGTTACCGGTGTGAAATCCTTCACGACGTCAAACGGTACGCTCTTGTAGAGGAACGGATTAACGACCTGGACCGAAGCCGTGAGCAAGAGCGTGTAGCCATCAGGGTCCGATTTGGCGACGACATTGGCGCCGACATTGCCGGATGCGCCGCCGGCGCGGTTCTCGACGATGAAGTGCGGGCCGACCGTCTGATTGAGCTTGTCGACAAGGATCCGGGCGACACCGTCGACTGACCCGCCCGGCGGGAACGGTACGATGACCGTCACGGTGCGGTCGGGATAATTTTGCGCCGACATCGCAGCCGATGCGAAGGCGGCAAATACAATCGCAAGCGAGGAAAGGATGATGCGTCTCATGACCGAGTCCTTATTTGATGGTCAGAACGTCCCCGGATAGCTCCCGCCGTCAATCAGCAGGCTTTGGCCCGTAATGTAGCCTGCCTGCGCGGAACATAGAAATGCGCAATAGGCGCCGAACTCGGCCGGCTCGCCGTAGCGTCTGGCCGGGTTTGTCTGCGCCCGCTGGCGAAAAACCTGTTCGAACGTTTTGCCGCTATCGGCCAACATGCCGCGAATATGCCGATGCTGGGCTTCGCTGTCGAAAATACCCGGCAGGAGATTATTGATTGTCACGTTGCGAGCGACAGTCTGCCTCGCGAGCCCCGCCGCAAAACCGACCAGGCCTGAACGCGCACCATTGGACAGGCCAAGCTCGGCCTGAGGAACCTTCACGCTACGCGAAACGATATTGACGATGCGGCCGAAGCCGCGCGCCATCATGCCGTCGACCGTAAGCCGCATCATCTCTATCGGCCCGAGCATCATGTCGTCGAGCGCCACGAGCCAGTCATCGCGTGACCACTCGTGAAAGTCTCCCGGCAACGGGCCCTGCGAATTGTTGATCAGAATATCGGGAGCCGGGCAGGCGCTGACTGCCGCCGCGCGGCCGCCGCTGGTGGTGAGGTCGGCGGCGACGGTCTTGACCATGACGCCTGTTGCTTGCGCGATCTCCGCACCGGCGGCCTCCAGCGCATCACGCGTGCGCGCCACCAGCGCGACGTCGACGCCCTCGCGCGCAAGCGCAAACGCGCAGGCTTTTCCCAATCCCCTGCTGGCGCCGCACACCAGCGCGGTCTTGCCCCTGAGGCCGAGGTCCATGCGCGAGCGAAACGACGAGCGTAATCAGGCCGCCACGGCCGCAAGCGGCTTGAGCTTGTAGCCGTAAGTCTTGTCGAGCCCGAGGTCGGCGATGATGCGAAGCCCTTTGCCGAGCGCTTCGGCGTCAAGACCCGTCAGCGGCTTGCGCAGATCGCCCGCCGGCATGCCGAGCGCCTTCATCAGCGATTTCACCGCCACCGGATTGATCGCCGAATAAGTGAAGTGCAGGAGCGGCAGGAGCCGCAGATAAGCGGTCTTGAAGTTCTCCGCGTCGCTATAGTTCGCCCATGGCGTCGAGATCGTCGCGAGCTCCGCTGGTGCAATATTGCCGGTCATGTTCGCGGTGCCGTGACCGCCGAGACTCATGGTCGGAACGACCAGTCCGAGGTTGGGACTGTCGCAACACATCACGGCAACATCCGGTTTGGCGGCGAGCACCTGCGCCACCTGACCGACGCGCGCGGTCGATTCCTTGTGCACCACGTAATTCGGATGCTTGAAGATGCGCAGCAAATGCTCCCAATGCAAATCGCTCTTCACCCGCGGCGGATTGTTGTAGATGCCGAGCGGCAGATCGGTGGCATCGGCGACGTCGAGGAAAAACCGCTCGATATCAGCTTCCGGGGCGCAGATATAAGCCGGCGCTGCGAGGATAGCGCCATCGGCGCCGTTATCCTTGGCGAAGCGCACCGTAGCGATGGTGGCATCGGTGTTGTTGCCAGTGCAGCCGAAGAAGATCGGCATGCGGCTTTTCATCTTCGCGGTCTCGACGATGATCTTCTTTTTCTCTTCCGGCGCCAGCATCGAGGTTTCGCCCGTCGAGCCCATGATCAGGACGGCGGCCGTCCCGTGGGCTTCCTGGAATTGCAGCAGCGAACGGAAGGCCGCGAAATCGACCGAACCGTCCTTGTTGAACGGCGTGATCAGCGCGACGAAAGAACCGATGAGCTTTTGTTTCGACATGAGATTCTCCTGCATCGATGGGTCTCGCGCTGGCCCGGCCCGAAACGCGGATGGCCGGGGATGAGCCCGGCCACAAGGCTTTCCGTCACACTAACACGCCAATTCGGCTTCGTCAGTCCGCCATCGCCGGCGGCGTTAATACGCGCACCGGCGGCACCGGTCCGCTCCATCGCTCGATCTGGACGAGAGCCGTTTGCGCGCTCGAGCCCTGGGTCAACCGCGAGGTGCCAATGTCGAGCGTGAGCACGTTGGGATTGCCTTGACGCTCCGGCTCGCTGTCGGATTGATCCATCCAGGCCCCGGTCGCCATCACCGCGACGTTGGGCAACACGCCATCGTCGACGACAGCGCCGGCGATGCAGGCACCACGATCGTTGAAGACGCGGACCACGTCACCGTCACGAATTTGCCGGCTCGCCGCGTCTGCTGCACTGATCCGGATCGGCTCACGGCCGGCAATCTTGGCGGATGCCGAGACCGGGCCGGGATCCATCTGGCTGTGCAAGCGCGTCGACGGCTGGTTGGTGATGAGATGAAGCGGAAAGCGCTCCGCGTCGGCGCTGCCGAGCCATTCCGCAGGCGGCATCCAGGCCGGATGCGCCGGACAGTCGTCGTAGCCGAACTTCGCCAGGGTCTCCGATACAATTTCGATCTTGCCGGACGGCGTTTTCAGCGGATGCCGTTCCGGGTCGGCACGAAAGTCCTCGAACAGGACGTATTCGCGCGTCGGCGGCGGCAGCGTCACGTAACCTTCGGACCAGAACTCCTGGAAGCCGGGTAGGCTCAGACCCTTTCTCTCGGCATTGGTGCGGAAGCGTTCGTAGACCGCTCGGCACCAGCCCATCTCGTCGCGGCCTTCGGTGAAGGCAGCCTCGTAGCCAAGGCGATCGGCAAGGGCGCGGAAAATATCGAAATCATTGCGTGCCTGCGCGACCGGGCCGATAGCTTGATGCATGGCGAAGAGAAACGAATTGCGCGAGGAGCCGCCGACGTCGTTGCGCTCCAGTGGCGTCGTCGCCGGCAGCACGATGTCGGCGCGCCGCGCCGTCGGCGTCCAGCAGTTTTCATGCACGATAATTGTGTCGGGCTTTTGCCACGCGCGCTGCAGCCGGTTGAGATCCTGATGATGATGAAACGGATTGCCGCCCGCCCAATAGACGAGACGAATGTCGGGGTAGACGGCGCGCCGGCCGTTGAACTCGTACTCCTGGTTGGGCTGCAGCAGCATGTCGGTGATGCGCGCGACAGGCACGCCGCGGCGCGCTGGGTTGAGCGGCGGCGCCAGTTCCGGCCCGGGCAGATCGACACGCGGCGTACCGACGCCGCCGACGGATCCATGCCCGAAGGCAAAACCGCCGCCAGGCAAACCTACGTCGCCGAGCATCGCAGCCAGCGTAATTGCCGCCCAGTACGGCTGCTCGCCATGATGCGCCCGCTGCAATGACCACGCGCAAGTGATCAGGCTGCGCACGTCCGCCGCGCGTCGCGCCAGATCACGAATGGCGGTAGCCGGAACGCCAGTGATCGATTGCGCCCAGTCCGCGCTCTTTACCGATGCCATCGTCCACGCCCATCAGGTAGCGGTTGAACGCGTCGAAACCACTGCAATATCGCTGGAGAAAATCAGCGTCGTGGCGCTGCTCCGCGACAAGCGTGTGCGCCATTGCCAGCATCATCGCGGTGTCGGTGTTGGGCCGGATCGGCACCCACTCCGCACCCAGAAAATCCGGGACGTCGCCGCGATTCGGACTGACCACGACGAAATCGATTCCGGCGTCTGCGGCGCGGCGCAGCCAGTGCTCCATGACATGAGCGCCGGCGCCTCCGGACGTGACCTGCCCGTTCTTCAACGCAAGCCCGCCAAACGCGATGATGAGGCGCGTGTGATTAGCGACCGACGACCAGTCGGTGACACGCCCCGCCACCGGCTCGAAAGTCCCAATGACGTGCGGCAGGAAGAATTGCGCGGCGCCGAAACTGTAGTTTCCCATCTGGTCGACGCAGCCGCCGCCGAGGAACAGAAAACGCCGCGTCAGCGTACGCGCGTGGTGAACGCGGCCGGCCGATGACCAGCCATAGGAGCCGCCGAGAATCGCTTCGGCGCCATGCGTTTGCCGAACCCGCGTCAGTTCGTCCGCCACCAGCGTCAACGCTTCGTCCCAAGAGACTTCACGGAAGCGATCGGTACCGGTGCGCTCGCGGCCTTCCCGCCAGCCTTCACGGATCGCCGGACGCGCAATCCGCAGCGGCGAATGCACCATCGCCGGAATAGCCCCCAGCATCGGCGACGGCGCGGGATCGTGGGCGAATGGCTCGCAACCGATCACGCGGCCGTCTTCGACCACCGCGTTGAAGGCGCCCCAATGGGCCAGAGAAGGGAAGCGCTTGCGCGTCATGAATACATTCTAGAACACTCCCCCCTTTGCGGGGAGCGTGGCGAATGCATCACGGGCTCGCGTGGTTGATGAATTTCTCGGGCGGCGCCTCGCCCCATTGCGACAGGAGCGCTTCCTCGGCGGGGACGAGGTTCGAGCCGTTCCCGAGATTAAGGCGATCGCTATCGGCCCAGTGCTCGTGAACGCGACCCCATGGATCGGCCCAATAATCGTAGACCTGACTGCCGAGCACATGGCGGCCGATGCCCCACATGTGTTCGTACTTGCCGAACTGTTTCAAATAATCATGCCCCATGCAGACATCATCGATGTCCGGAACCTCGAATGAAAGATGGTTCAAACCGGTCTTTTCATGATTGAGGCAGAAGAACACGTGATGATCGACAAAGTGTTCACCGCGATCGCAGCGGTTGAAGGAACCGATGATGTTGTTCTTCTCCTCGACGTAAACGTCGTCCGAGCAGATAAAACCCAAAATCTCACGGAACCAATCGACCGTTTCGCGAAATCGCGGAGTCATCAGCACGCCGTGACCGATTCGCTTGACGTGCGCCGGACCCTTCGGCAACCGCATCAACTCACCGGCACGCGATAGCGGAGCTTCGCCGGAGTTGAGTTTCTGGCGCTTGACGGGGATTGGCGCGACCGGCGCGATGCCACAGACCACTTCGATCTGATAACCGTTCGGCTCGATAAGGCGCACGCGCTTGCCGCCCCCGGGCTCATCGATATCCTCGATCGCTGAAGCGCCGGGCGCTTTGGTCAAGCGCCGCAGGTCATCTTCGCTCTCGGCATAATAGGCGAGCCCGACGAATTTCGGATCGCCCTTCTCGGTGACGTGAATGTGGTGGGCCGGATCGGTCCCGCGCATATAGAGCGCATTGTTGGTCCGCTCCGATCGCCGCATGCCGAATTGGGTCAGGAACTCTTCCATGACGTCGAGATCGGGAGACCTCAGACGCCCATAGGCGATATCCGTTGCCTTCATATAGGCCATGTCATCCCTCTTACATGTCGCCTGCTCCCGCAGCATTTGCTGTGGGAGCTTCAGTGTTCGCTCAACAACCGGCCAAACCCTTCGATCCGATCGTTAATGCCGGCAAGACGCAATGCGTGCCAAATGGTGGCAAGGTTGCTGGTGATAATCGGTTTGGCACAGGCGGCTTCGACCGCGGCGATTTCCTCGATGGCGGCGACGTTGGTGCAACTGATGAAAATAGCGTCGGCGTCAGGGCGATCAATGTGCCGCGCGAAGCGATGCAACGATTGCGGGGGAACGCGCGCGATTCCGCGACGTTCTTCTTGAGTCTCCCCGAGTTCGAGACCGTACATCGACACCACCTTGAAGCCGGCCTCTTCCAGGACTTCGATTTCGGTCTCGTTGATAAACGAAACGTAAGGCGTTCCCAGCGCGACGCGCTTGGCGCCGAACGCCTTCAACGCCGCGATCACCGAGGTCAGCGCACTGATCGCCGGACACCCGGCGATGCGCGCAATCGTCGCCTCGATCTTGCTGGGCTTGAGGAGCACGCCGCCCGATGTACAGGCCCAGGTGACGATGTCCACTTCGGCCGTCGCAAGCTCGGCTGCCGCACGCTCGGTATCGCTCTCCATCCGCAAGTAGGATTCCTGCGTCGCTTTGCCGAGCAGCATCATGCGGCTGGTGTGGATCGAAACGCCTTTCGGCGCTACGCGGTAGAATTCGGGCTCCAGATTGACGTTGACTCCCGGAATGATCACGCCGATCCGCGCCCGATAACCGTAAGGGCTGTAGAACTGGACCGCTTTCATGTCCCGGCCTGCGATCTTTTCCGGCGACACTGCCTTCGCCTTCGGGCGCAACGCCTCGACCCGGCGAAATTTCGTTACCTTTCCCGTGACGTCAGGCACGGCGGACACCGCACGCCGCGTTCCGTTGGCCATCACCATTCCTCCCTTTTGTTCTTGCCGGCGCCGCGACAGCCGTCGCGGCGCCATTCAATAGCCGGTCCTACGCTCCGACCGCTTCCCTGAAATGCGCACCGGTCTTGGCGCGCAACGCCGCATACCGTTTCAACAGCTCGGTCTTTTCCGCCGCGCCGATACCCATCTGCGGCGGTCGCACGAAGTCGTTTGCGATCAGGCCTTCGTTTTTAAGCACAGTCTTGATCCGCGCAACCGCCTCGACAATCGGCTCGTCGAAGATGAGATTGCTGAGCGGCGCAAGTTCTTCCTGCAGCGCGAGCGCCCGCGTAAAATCGCCGGCGCGGCCGACGCGATCGAGTTCCGCCCATTGGTCGGGCGCCACATTGGCCATGCCGATCAGCGCACCAACGGCGCCGAGCTGGTAGCTCTTGCCGACGAAGCGATCGTTACCGGTGAGAATGCGCATTTGCGCGTTGCTCGCCTTAAGCTTGCGGCAGGTTTCGGCAAACAGATCGACGTTGAAAGACGCCTCCTTGAACGAAACGACGTGTTTGAGCGCCGCGATCCGGCACACCGTATCGGGATCGTACCAGTAGTTCGCAACGGGGATCTGGAACAGCGTGATCGGCATCGCCGTGGCGTTGACGAGGTCCTCGTAGAACCGGACTTTGAGGTCGCCCCCGACCTTTCCCCAGGCAAACAAAAGCGGCGGAAAAATCATCACGGCATCGACCGGCATCTTCTCCAGCTTACGGACCATCTCGATGGCCTCGCTGGTCGATTGCGGCGCAATGGCGGCGGTGTGGACCTTGCCGTGCTCGTGCGCGACCGTGCCCATGACGTCGCAGACTTTGAGCTTTTCATCCGGCCGAACCACCGTGCCTTCGCCGATGCGGGCACAAGATACCAGCCCTGCCACGCCGGAAATCGCCGCTTGGTAGTGGGCAACGCGCGCCAGACTCTTGAGGTCGAGTTCACCCGAGGAGTCGAACGGCGTCACCGTCGGAATGAACAAACCTTCGTATTTAGCAAAGTTATAGTCGTACATCAGTTCCTCCAAGGCTGCTTCTTGCCCTACCCGCCGCGCCGCGACACGCGTGAAGCGGATTGTTATGTCGCCTGCACTTCATAGCACAACGGATACACCGGCGACCGACCGGGAAAATCATAGCAGGCTCGCGCATGATCGCGCGATCGGCCTCAATTTGCCACGATCCGCGGTCCAGGGCTACCTTGCCGACCTCGCTCGATCTCTCCCGACATGCACCTTCGCTGCTCCGAAGGCGATCCCCAGGAACTGAAGCTATGACGATCATCATTACCGACGAGGATGTCAGGCGCCTGCTGCCGATGCACGAATGCATTGAGGCGATGCGCGTCGCATTCCGCGATTTCGCCGACGGCTCGGCGGTGAACCGCCCCCGTATGCGCTATCTCGCCAAGCACCCCGACCCGGAGCGCAAATATATGGCCAACGTGCACGTCGGCGCGGTGCCATCGTCGGGCATCGCCTGCGTGCGCGCCGGCTCGCAGATTCTCAAACCTGCGAGCGCCACGAACGATCGGCGGCTTTACGAGAACCCACAAGCCTTCAATTGGGGGATCGTCATCCTCTACAGCCTCGCGACCGCCGAACCGCTGGCCCTGCTGCATGAGTTTTATTTATCAGGCATGCGCGTCGGAGCGACAACGGCTGCCGCCGTCGACGAGATCGCACGCGAGGACGCCCGCACGCTTGGCTTGTTCGGCACCGGCAAGCAGGCGCGGAGCGCGCTCGAGGCCATCGCCGTCGTCAGGCCGATCAACCAAGTCAACGTCTACAGCCCGCATGCCGAGCATCGCGAGGCGTTTGCCCAGGAAATGTCCCGCGACGGGCTCACGGTGAATGCAGCGGCTGACGCGCACGCTGCGGTTGCGGGCGCCGACATCGTGTGTTGCGCGACCGCCGCCATGAAGCCCGTCTTCGACGGCGACTGGCTCCAGGGTGGAGAGCTCGTGGTCTCGATCGCCAATTCGGACGTGACGAACAAACGATCCGAAGTGGATCGGCGCACCTATGAGCGCGCAAGCTCGATCATCATCAACGATTGGGAGAGCGTGGTCGACAACGATCAGACCGAGTTGCTCGATCCGATCAAGGAAGGCGTCATCGACCGCGATCGCGTCCACGAACTCGGCGATCTGCTGAACGGCAAGATCCGCGTCAAACAGCCGCCGCGCGGCGACAAGGACAATCGAATTATTTACTATAAGAACAATTCAGGTCTTGCGATTCAGTTTGCCGCGGCTGGCGGCATTCTCTACCGCAAGGCTGTCGCGGAGGGCTCCAACAAGGTCATTCCGACGGAATGGCTGGGCAGTGATCTCTCCGCCTATTACAAAGCCGGTTTCAGGCCTTCACCCTAAAGGTTGCTTTCATGACATTCGCCCCCCTTTTGCGTCTCATTATTGCCGGAGCGTCTTTGGCAGGACTTGCGTCGCCCGCATCGGCCGACGGTGTCGCCGACTTTTATCGCGGCAAGCAAATCAATCTCGTCATCGGCTACGGCGCTGGCGGCGGCTACGACATCTATGCGCGCCTGCTCGGACGTTTCATCGGCGCGCATATCCCCGGCAATCCGACGATCGTGCCACAGAACATGCCGGGCGCTGGTAGCCGCAGCGCGGCCAACTGGCTCGCCCTGATAGCGCCCAAGGACGGCACCGTGATCGCGTGCCTCAGCCAGGCGACGCCGACCGATCAGGTGCTCGAACAGCCGGGCGTGCGCTTCGATTCACGCAAATTCAACTGGATCGGCAACCTGAGCGTGGTCAACAACATCCTGTTCGTCTCGGCGGCCAGCGGCGTCACCACGATCGACGAGGCCAAGAAGAAACCGCTGGCGATCGGCGCGAGCGGTGCAAGCTCACCCTCGGTGCTTTATCCGCAAGTCTCGAACAATCTGCTCGGGACCAAGTTCAAGATCATCAGCGGATACCCGGGCGGCGGTGACATCAACATCGCGGTGGAGCGCCACGAAGTGGACGGCCGCGGCAGCGATTCCTGGGCGTCGCTGAAGTCGACGCATCCGGATTGGATCCGCGATCATACGATCAACATCTTGTTTCAGGTTGGTCCGCGGCGCGAGAAGGACCTCGCCGAGGTGCCGTTATGGACGGAGCTCGCCCAGAACGATGAGCAGCGCCAGGTGCTCGAGATTCTCTCCGGCGACGTGTCGGTTGGCCGGCCAATCCTGACCGCGCCGGACGTACCGGCGGATCGCGTCAAGGCGCTGCGGCAGGCGTTTGATGAGACCATGCGGGACCCGCAATTCATCGAGGCGGCGAAACAGGCGAACATGGAGATCAACCCGATGAGCGGCGAGGAGCTGCAGCGGGTCGTCGAACGGATCGTGACGCCATCGCCGGGTGTCCTCGCAATGGTGAAAAAGGCGATCGCGATCAAGGACGTCGAGCGCAAGAGTCAGTGACGAGCGGTCAGTAACGAGCAGCCAGTGACTCGCCGATTTGCGAGATCTCTGCTTCCGCTGGGATGATCCGTCAAGTTGCCCTTGACGCCCGGTAATCAGCCGCCACGGTTTCGTCGATCGGTGACCCGCTCATAGCCTTGAACACGGGCGTGAGTACGACCGCGACCACGAGGTTGAGCACGACGGTGTAGAGCGCCGAGTAGCCCGGGAAGGTCATGCCGCCGAGAGCGAGCGGATAGGTCGGCGTGAAATTCGCCGCGACCGCCATCGCCGTGCCGGCGAATGTTCCCACCGCCCAACCGACGAGCAGCGCCCAATCGTTGAACCAGCGCGTGTAGACGCCAAGCATCACCGCCGGCAACGTTTGGATGATCCAGATGCCGCCGAGGAGCTGAAGCTGGATCGCGTATTGCGTCGGGACAAAGACGATAAAGATGAGCGCGCCGAGCTTGACGATCAGCGACACCCATTTCGCCATCTGGGCTTCCTGCTTGTCGGTGGGATTTTTGTTGATGAACTCGCGATGGATGTTGCGCGTATAGAGGTTGGCCGCGGCGATCGACATGATCGCCGCCGGCACCAAGGCGCCGATGCCGATTGCGGCGAAGGCGATACCGACGAACCACGATGGGAAGCTGTGCAGGAACAAAGCCGGCACCGCAAAATTGTTGCCGAATTGTTTGAAGCCGGCGGCAAATTCGGGAAGGCTGCCAACGCCGGCCGCGATGGCAAAGAAACCGACCATCGCCAGCAGTCCCAGCATGAATGAGTAGCCCGGCAACATCGCGGCATTGCGGCGGATGGCGTGGCCGCTGCTGGCACTCAAAATGCCGGTGACCGAATGCGGATAGAGAAAAAGCGCAAGCGCCGAGCCGAGCGCCAACGTCGCGTAGACGCCGTAGGAGCCGGTGGTGTTGGCGCCGGGCACAGCCAGCAACAACTTTGGTGCTGGAACCGCCGCGAAGATCTTGGCGAAACCGCCGAGTTGAATGGGAATCACGATCACCGCCGCAAAGGCGGTCACGTAGATCAAGATATCCTTGACGATCGCAATCGAAGCCGGCGCGCGTAGCCCGCTCGAATACGTAAAGGCGGCGAGAATGACGAAGGCGACGACCAGCGGCAGATCGGCGACATAGCCGGTGCCCGAAATACCGAGCCCGCCAATGACAACCTGCAGTCCGACCAATTGGAGAGCGATATAGGGCATGGTCGCGACGATGCCGGTGATCGTCACCGCGAGCGCGAGCCAGCGATTGCCGAAGCGGCCGCGCACGAAATCGGCCGGCGTGATGTAGTTGTGCTTGTGGCAGACATACCAAAGCCGCGGAAACACCAGAAACAGGATCGGGTAGATCATGATGGTGTACGGCACCGCGAAGAACGCAACGGCGCCCGCGCCGAAAGCGAGCGCCGGAACGGCGACGAAAGTGTAGGCCGTGTAGAGATCGCCTCCTACCAGGAACCACGTGACGATCGTACCGAAGCGCCGGCCGCCAAGCCCCCATTCGTGCAGCAGATCAAGATCGCCCTTGCGCCAATGGGCAGCGGCGAATCCCAACCATGTAATCAGGCCAAACAACGCCACGAAGACGATGAGAGCAGTCCAGTTCACGTCCTGCACGACGCACCCCCCGGCTTTTCTTCGTTATGACTTGCATCTTTCGCTGCAAATCTTTTGATGCAAGTCTTTCGCTACGAGACTTTTGATACAGTCTTTTGCTGCGATCGCGCCGAACCGTTCAATCGTCGGTCGCGAAATAGACGATCGCGGTCAGGATGGCCCCAACAACGACCCAAAGAAGCTGGTACCAGTAGAAGAACGGAATGCCGAACCAGGCGGGCCCGGCTTTGTTGTAGAAGGACGGCCAGAGCACAGCAACAAATTGGATCACGAAGAGCAGATACCACCAGCTCCAGCCCGATCGCCTTTCGCTTTGCTGATCCATCAGTCCCCCCAAAAAGTTTATTGCCGCCCTTTACGTCGGCTTAGTTGGAGCGGGCGATGGGAATCGAACCCACGACATACAGCTTGGGAAGCTGTCGTTCTACCACTGAACTACGCCCGCGAAGTGCCCACTGCTCCGATTTTGGCCCGATTTTGTTGGACGCTTATTTGCCGGACCCACCCGGACGATTTCCGCGAACAAAATCGAACCGACCGAAACGATAGCACGGCTTTTGCGGCCGCAAAAGTTCGGCCGGCGGCGGAGAGCGCGAAACCGACATCGGCGAGTGCTGCTGACGAACGTCCAGCTTTTGCCTCGAACGCGTACACCATCGTCATGTGCGCCGAGTGCTGAACAGCGCCCGCTCACTAAACGCCCCTAAAGAGCGGGCGCAAAGCTCGACGGCAGGACTGTTGCGGGTATCGGACATGCTTCGGCGAAGTGGAATGGAGAACTGCACTCGCAACTGTACGTCGCAAAGCCACGGTCGAAGCCCGAGCTGAATGGACCAGGACGCAAATCACACGCGCGCTCAGTCTTCGCGAGTACAGCACTCCAATTGATGGAGGCGAGGATTGCAAAAAGCAGCATCGTTGCGGCGACGAGCGCGAGCGCCGTGACGATCCGGCCGGCAGGCGGCTGAAGCGGTCGAGTGAGTGGGGGGAGCGCGATGTCGGCCATCTACAGCCTCTGAGTCCCGCAAAAAGTAGCACATTTAGAACGGATCGGGAACAGGACGATTGAATCGGAAATGGGCGCTTCTAGTTTGTGATCTGATAGCCGACATACCACGAGTAAAGATTCGTTTCGGACGCGTTTTGGAATCCTCGTCCGGCCGATACGAGCAAATGGTTGTGGTCGTCAAAATCGTAGATTGCGCCGAGGTTGAAGCCGGTGCTGTCTTTGCCGTCGATCGTGTCGGCGGTTTGATGGAAAATTTCGCCACCGATAACCAGCTTCTCCGTCACCTTCTTCTGCAACAGCCAGCCGAAGAACCAATAATTCTTGTCGTCGGTGCCGCCGCCGTGGTTGATCCAGTAGCCGCCACCGCCGTAGGTCGTCCAATCTCCAAAGCTCTTTTGCACCCAGACCGGGAGGTACATCCGCAGGTGGCCCGCGCCGAGGCCGCTGGTCTGGTCGCCCGTCGGAACCTCAAGCAACGGAAACACGCCGACCATCGGACGCGATCCGCGGGTGTCCTCATCGATGAACCGGTATTTGAAGCCCAGTTCGGTGTCGCCATAGCCGAATTGCGTGGGGCCGCCGCTGGGGCTGTCGAAGGCAACCGGCGCGACGATGTGGAATTGCCCGTTTGGAATGACGCCGTAGTTGAATTCCCAAGCCGGCCCGACGCCCGATGTGTCGCCGCTGACATGGGTGCCTGTCGAAAACGTGTAGAATTCATAGTGCTGATAATCGACCGGCTCGGGATCGTCGGTCCGGAACGGCGGCCCGGCCATAGCCGCCACCGGCACCAATGCCAAGCCCGCCGCCAAGGCCGAAACGCGAAGAGCAAGCCCTACCCATTTTGCCAAGCCTCGCTTTGCCATGCCCCGCTTTGCCATGCCTCGCTCCATCCGAGCTTATTCGCATCGCGCCCGCATCCCCGTCCCCCCATTGCGAGCATATGTGACCCAGACCGTCGTACAAGGCCCAGACACGTGCACACCATGTCGTTCGACCATTCGCCGGGTATCGCGGTTACCTAGTCGCCCGGCGCGGCTCGTAAATTCGACAGTGGGAATTGCGAAATCTCTTCGCACAGACGAATGAGTTCGCGCGCCGCGCGATCGATGAGAATGGCGCCGCGCTCGGCATCGGCGGCGGCGGCGTTGCCGCAGGCGCCGTCGGCACAAAGATCCTGCGCCTGCCAGCCGAAGCCGACGGCGCCTTCCGGCGTCAGCAGCCCGCCGGCTGATTCCAGAGCGACGGAGAGTGACGGAAAGTTCTGCGCGAACTCCATCCGGACAAGATCGGGATGGCTCGCCAGCATCACGCTGGTTTCCAGCTCGCCGCCATGGATGCCGTGCTTGAGCTCGTGCTCGTCAAACAGATCGGATTTCGGCGTGATCCGGGACCACATCGTTCCGACCGCCAGCATGCGATGCCGGACGCGAAGCTCGCGGCACACGATATCGACGATTTGCGGCTGGCCGCCGTGGGAATTGAAGATGAGCAGCCGCTCGATCCCGGCGCGATGAACACAAGTGCCGATCTCAAGCCAAGTGTTGATCAGCGTCTCATGCGACAGCGACAGCGTGCCGGGGTAACCGATGTGCTCGTTGGATTTACCGATCGCGAGCGCCGGCAAAACGAGCACCGGCGTGCTGTCCTGCATGATCGCCACCGCTCGCGCTACGATCGCTTCGTTGATTGCGGCGTCAACCCGAACCGGCAGATGAGGCCCATGCTGCTCAACGGCGCCGACGGGCAACACAGCCACAAGACCGCTGGTGTCGAGCGCAGCAAAATCCCGCGCGCTCAAGTCCCACCACCAATGCGACGGCAGTGTTCTTTGCTTCGGCGCCGTCATACGGCACCGGCGGCGAACCGAAGAGGTGTATCGCTTTCTGATAGTCCTGCAGCCGCCATCGATCATCTCCGGACGTGACGATCCGATTAAAGCTGGTCGACTTGGTGCCGACAAGACTTGGCACCGACAATACGTGTTGCCGCCGGCAATAGTGTTGCCGAGTGTCTCGCTCAAGCGAGACGCAATGCCTTGCCGAAGGAGGATTCCTAGAAACGCAAAACGCTCAGGCTCGTCCAAATTGCTTGCGCAGTTCGGCTTTAGCCTTCTCCAACGTTCGGCGACGGCCGGCGGGCAGATTCTTCCCGGCTCGATTGATGTAGAAGGTGAGCATCGACAGCGCGGACCGGAACGGATCCGATTTGCGCCGGTGGCTGCGCTCCGCTGAGCGTTTCAGCGAGGCCGCGATACGCTTCGGGTCCTTTTGCGAGAAAACACCGCCTTCCAGGTCGAGCGCGTTGCTCTCGCGGGTGACGCGACCGGACCAGTAATGCGTGGATTTCCGAGCCGGTCGTCTTACGGCTGGTCGTTTTGTGGCTTGACGCTTTGCCGCGACGCTTCGGCTTTAAGCTACTCTTTCGCCGCGTTGTCGTGGGTGCCATCGCATTGCCTGTGAGTATCAAACCTGGCCGAGGACAAATCACACAGGGTGCGCTTTTGTTCCGGAGCAGCCGCGCCGTTTCGCTATTCGGCGGCGATCCTCCGACCCCATTGCGATTGAATGTCGGCGAGACACTTGGCGAGCGCCTCGCCTTCGGGATCGAGCAAGGCTGCCGTGCGGGCGTTGGCGATAGCCTCAGCCGCCGGGTGCGGCGAAATGCTGCCGGCAAGGGCCGGCCGGATCAGTTCCGATTCGATCAGCCGATAATTGGAGGTGCCGCGCTTATGCGTGTCGCCATAGCCTTTGATCAGGCGGGCGCATTCGGCGATCTCGATCGCGAGCTCGGCGGACAATCGCGCTGCTTCAGCAATGAGACGAAGCCATTCCTCGATCGCGCGCTGCTCCTCCTCGAAACGAAATGTCTTGGGCCGGAATCGGCGCAGCTTGGCGAGCAGACAAAAGCGCAAATAGCCGAACACCGATAATGTCTGGATCTCCATGCCCCAATGCGCACGGCCAAGGGCGCCGTGACGCTCGGCAAACGCGAGCACGCGCCGCGCCAGCGATGGCGTCAGGACCGAACAAAATTCATCGACGCCGGGCTTCAGAAACTCCGTGATGCGCAATGGCTGACCCGGCGCGACGCCCTGCTCTGCGACAACGCGCGCCAATCGCGCTGGATCAATCTTGGCTTGCGCCACGCGGATCACATCCTCGTAGGACATGCGCACCGCGAGATGCCGCGACGTCTCGGCAAGAAGTTGACCGTCGGCTCCGGCCGCAGCGTCGGCGTCGCGAATGGGTGCAAGACGATCGAGATAGAGGCGCGCGTAGGCCGTATCCTGATACGCGGCAAGCCGGCGGACGCCTTCTGTCATGAAGGAGCGCGCCGGTTCCGGCATCAACGCGATTTCGCGTTCAAGATCTTCGAGTGAAGCGGAAGCCGCGCGGCGGCGCTTGAATGGATTGGAATGCGTCCGAGCCCCGCTGCGCGCCGCGTCGAGCCCCGCGCGGAAGCCGCGCAAGTTCGATTCGACGGCCTTGCCATCGGCGCGGATCGCTGCCTCGAACGCTTCGGCGGGGATTGCCAGTTCGCCAGAGCCCGCGATGGCGCCGAGCATCACCGCGTTGATCATCGCGCCGCTGTCTCGCGCAATTGCTTCGAGGTCGAACAGCAGCGTTTTGCGCGAGTTCTTCTCGACGGCGGCGACAAGCCGCTGCGGATCATAGCGGCCATCGCCCATCGCCATCTTCTCAGTCACCAGATAGGAGCGGCTGGTCGAGGCGATCGTCATGGTCCGATCCGATGTGACGAAGCCGCCGGCGACGGCGCGGCCGGCTTCCATCAGTTCGCTGGCGACAACGAGATCGACATCGCCGGCGCCCGGCGCCAGCGCGAGAATCGGGCGGCGCCTTTCCGACGCGGCCGGCGCCGCAGGCACGAATTCGATGTGATAGGTGGTCGCTCCGGTGCGCTGCGCCACGCCCGGGATCGATGTCGATTGCACGGGGTAACCTTGGCTCGCCACAGCCGCGACGATCCAATCGGTCAACACGCCGCCGCCTTCGCCGCCGAGAGCGGCGATGAGGATCGTCACTGGACGGACGTGAGAGCCACCAACAACCGCAGTCTCTGATGATCGGCTTGCTGATACCCTTCCCCCTTGCGGGAGAGCGGCATCGGGTTGCGTTTGAGAAGGAGCAAACACAGCGGCGCGCTCGCCGCTCATCCAACCCACGACCGTCTTGCGCAGGCGATGGAGCACGTAATCCCACCGGGTGGGATTGCTGATGACATCGACGCGATAGAACGAGGGGCAGAGCACCGCCGCGTGTGCGACTTCTCCGCACAGGCCGCAACCGACACAGCTCTCGATCACGGCCGCCACCGGATCGCTCCGCAGCGGGTCGGGGTTTGGTTTGACGGTCAGCGAAGGACATCCGGAAAGCCGGATGCAGGAGTGATCTCCGGTGCAGATTTCGTCATCGACGCCGAAGCGTGTCTTCACGACGCGCTCACCGCGCTTGAGCTTTTCGGCGTTTTCCACGCGCAGGCGGCGCTGGCGGGCGAGCATGCATTCGCCGTCGGCGATAATCACCTTGAGGCCCCGCTCGGCGGTGCGCATCGCCTCTTTCAGCGTCGCGACCATCTTGGCCACGCTGTAGGTGCGCACCGTGCGCAGCCAGGTGACGCCGAGGGACCGCACCGTGTTCTCGATGCTGATCCCGGTCGGCGTGCCGCTGCGGTTGGCCGCGCTTGAGGGCAAATATTGCTGACCGGTCGCGGAGGCGTAGCCGTTCTGCATCACGATCAGAACGCCGTCGCCCTTGTTGAACATGTTCGACGCAACGCCGGTGATCAGACCGTTGTGCCAGAAACCGCCATCGCCCATGACGGCGATCGGACGCCTCGCCATGTTCGGACCCACGGCCGCGGCGCTCGCCAGCGACATGCCATAGCCGAGGATCGAATTGCCGAGCGAGAACGGCGCGAAGGTCGCGAACGAGTGGCAGCCGATATCGGCGCTGATATGCGTCGGACCGATGTCGCGTTGGGCAAGCTTGATGGCCGCAAAGACCGGCCGCTCCGGACAGCCGGTGCAGAAGTTCGGCGGCCGCGGCGGGATGTCGCCGACGGCGGCGGCGACCGCCGGCTTGTGCGCCAACATCGCGTCGGCGCGCGCCGCAACCGCTGCGACGTCGACGCCGGCCGGTTGAGCCTCGGCGAGAAATGCCGCGATGCCGCGCAGCAGCGACTCGGACGTGTAATCGCCGGCGCGCGGCAGGCAACCCTTGCCGTACACACGCGCCGCGATGCCGGCGCCGCGCAGCACGACATTGATCTGCTGCTCGACGTAATCGGGCGATCCTTCTTCGACGACCAGCACGGCGCGCTTTGCGGCGCAAAAGTCCTTCACCTCCTCGGGCACCAGCGGATACGCGACGTTCAAAACATAGATCGGGATGCGCGATGCACCGTAAAGGTCGGCGAGATCGAATCGCGCCAGCGCGCGCAGCAGGCTGTTGGTCAGCCCGCCCAGCACGATGATCCCGACATCCGCAAGCTCGCCCGGAATGACTTCATTGAGTTTCTGATCGCGAATGAATTTCTGCGCCGCCGGCAAGCGCTGTTCGATCTTGAGCCGCTCCTGCGTGAAGATAACCGGCGGATGCGCGAGGCGGCCGTATTCGAAACGCGGCGGACCTTCCAGGCGGTGGCGGCCGCTATAGGCGCCGCGTTTGTTGTCCTTGGCGACGAATTCGCCGGTGACGTGGCAGGCGCGGACTCGCAGATCGAGCATGACGGGCGCGTGGCTTGCTTCGGAAAGCTCGAAGCCCTTTTCGACCATGCGCACGATGGTCGGCAGATCGGGCCGCGGATCGAGCAGCCACATCGAGGATTTCATCGCATAGGCGTAGGAGCGTTCCTGGATGACGCTGGCGCCTTCGCCGTAGTCTTCGCCGAGCACGATCAGTGCACCGCCGATGACCCCAGGCGACGCAAGATTCGACAGAGCATCGGCCGCCACATTGGTACCGACGATCGATTTCCAGGTCACTGCGCCACGCAGCGGATAGTTGATGGACGCACCCAGCATGGCCGCAGCTGCAGCTTCATTGGTGCAGGTCTCAACGTGCACGCCGAGATCGCTGAGCAAATCCTCGGCATCCACCATCACATCGAGCAGATGCGATACCGGCGCGCCCTGATAACCGCCCACATAACTGACGCCCGATTGCAGTAGCGCCTTGGTGACCGCGAGAATGCCCTCGCCGCGAAAAACCTCGCCCGCACCGAGCCGCAGTGCATCCACTTCTTTTTTGAACGAGCGTTCCATGAACCCCTTTGGACCTGTTTGCCGGCCGGCTGGTGGCGCACCCTTATGATATCCGCTTTTGTTTAGTCCCACCAAACCTGGCCGACGGACGCCGATCTGCCCTGCCGGCGACGCTTCAGGTCCACTTGGTGAGGCGCGCCGGTCCGGCTAGTCTGCGCCCGCCGGTACATCGAGGGGACGTGCCGGAAATGCGTGGGGACGCATGGACGGCCAAGCACAAATCGTCATCGACAGGGTGAATCACGTCTATCGGCCACCCCGCGGGCGCGCCGTGCTCGCGCTTTCGGACGTATCCCTCGAGGTGCGTCCGCGCGAATTCCTCGCCCTGCTTGGGCCTTCGGGCTGCGGAAAGTCGACGCTGCTCTATCTGGTGGGTGGCTTTCTGCCCATCGAGACCGGCCGAATCATGGTCGAAGGCAAGCCGGTGTCGGCGCCCGGACCTGACCGCGGCATCGTGTTCCAGCACTTCGCGCTATTCCCTTGGAAGACCGTGCGCGGCAACGTTCTCTATGGTCTGGAACGCCGGGGCATGCCGCGCGCCGAGCGCGAGAAGCGCGCACAATCCTTCATCGATCTCGTCGGCCTGAGCGGTTTCGAGGACAGCTATCCGTCGCATCTCTCTGGCGGCATGAAGCAGCGCGCCGCGATTGCGCGCACGCTTGCGATCGATCCCAGCATTCTCTTGATGGACGAGCCGTTCGGGGCGCTCGACGCGCAGACGCGCGCTCTCATGCAGACCGAACTTCTCAACATCTGGAAGCGCTCGCCCAAGACCGTCATCTTCGTCACACATGACGTCCAGGAGGCCGTCTATCTCGCCGATCGCATCGCGGTGATGTCGGCACGGCCGGGCCAGATCAAGGCGGTCGTGGACAACAAATTCGGCAATCGCGATCCGAGCCTCCTGCGCAGCAAGGACTTTGTCGAAAAGGTCGACGAAATCTGGAATCTGGTGCGTGATGAGGCGATCAAGGCGCAGGAGAGAAAAGTGCCGTGATGCGGACCGCGGTCCGATATCTGCCGCTTCTGATCCTGGCACTGGCGTGGGAAGCGGCGTCGCGTTTCGATATTGTGTCTTCGCTCGCTTTGCCGTCGTTGAGCAACATCGCGACCGCCTGGGTCGATCTTGTCCGCGACGGCGAGCTCGTCGACAATGGCGCGGCCTCGCTCTATCGCGGCTCGGTCGGCCTCCTGCTCGCCGTCGTCGTCGGCGGCAGTCTGGGCATCGCCATGGCGCGCTGGCGACTGCTCGACCTGTTCATCAATCCGCTGGTCGAGCTGTTTTACCCGCTGCCGAAATCGGCACTCATTCCGGTGACCGTGCTTTGGCTCGGCTTCGGCGACGGCTCCAAGATTCTGCTGATCTTTCTCGGCTGCATGATCCCGGTCACCATCGGCGCCTATAACGGTGCCCGCGGCAGCGATCATGTCCTGATCTGGTCGGCGCGCAGCATGGGCGCAAGCCGCGTGCGCATGCTGTGGGACGTCGTCATGCCGAGCGCGCTGCCCGAACTTCTCAACGGTATCCGCACCGCGCTTGCGCTCGCTTTTATTCTGCTTGTGAGTTCCGAGCTGATCGTGTCGCAAAAGGGCTTTGGCTATCTGATCGGCTATCTCGGCTCGACCGGCTCCTACGAGGGCATGTACGCGGTGGTGCTCACCGTCGCTTTGCTCGGCTTTGCCGCCGACCGGCTCTATCAGTTCCTCATGCAATGGCTGCTGCGATGGCGCGAATAGAAGATCAAGTTTCGTTGGCTGGCGCGGAGGCCGATATTTCGCAGGACGCGCTCAGACGATTTGACGTCATTTTCCGGACCGGCGCCGGGCTTTTTTCCATTCTGGCTCTACTCGTCGCCTGGGAGGCCTTCGCCCGCAGCGGCAAAGTGACCCCCTTCATGCTGCCGCCGTTCAGCGCCGTGGCGGCACGCATCTACGCCGACGCCATCGGAGGCGATCTCTGGATCAATCTCGGATTGACGGTGTATCGCGCGATGACCGGCTTTCTCATCGCCGCAGTCGGCGGGATCGCGCTCGGAGCGCTGATGTCTCGCTCAAAGCTCGCGCGCTGGTTTTTCGACCCGATCATTTCGGTCGGCTTCCCAATGCCCAAGATCGCATTTCTGCCAATCATCATGCTGTGGCTCGGCCTTTATGACGTTTCCAAAATCTCCATGGTGGTTTTCGACGCGATTTTTCCAGTTGTGACGGCAACGATCGCGGGAATCGCCGGCGTGGAAAAAGAACTGTTGTGGTCGGCACGCAACATGGGCGCCGGCGAACGCGAACTGATGTGGCAGATCGAACTGCCCGCGGCACTGCCGCAAATCTTCACCGGTCTGCAAGTTGCTCTGCCGATTGCACTGATTGTTGCGATCATCGCCGAGATGGCGATGGGAGGATACGGCCTCGGCGGCGCCATGATGAGCGCCTCGCGCTTTGCCGATTCACGCGGCGTGTTCGCCGGCATCGTCGAGATCGCCATCGTGGGCTATGTCCTGATCAAGGCGATGGCGCTCGTCCGCCGCCGGCTGCTGGTGTGGCACCAGGAGACCTCGGAGCAGAGGTGATTCCGGCTGAGATTTCAGTGCAATTCGATCCGCGGCTCGCTGTGCGAACAGACCATACGCCGGGTTGCACGTCACGCCTCGATCGCCCGGTAAACACTCCGCCGCTACGGCTTGGGAACATCCGGCGCATCCGAATCATGGACGGCGACGCCGACCATCGGATCGACAGGCACGTCCCACGGCCGGCGCTCCAAGGTGCGCATGGTGTCGCCGTAGCCGGCCTGCCATCGCGCATGAATGCCGCTGCTCGTGAAATCGATGTCGCGAAGATAATCTTCATGATCGAGCCGAGGGGCATTGAGCCGCACGATGTGCATGAACGTGCCGCAGCCGTAACCGGCCATCTCCTTGACGGCGGGCATTTCGCGCTGTTCTTCCGGCATCAGACGAACCAGCTCGCGGACGATATGACGAAGCTGATGGATATGTTCCTGACGCGCGATATGGCTGTCAGCGCGGCTGGCAAATTGAATGTCTTTTTCCCGGTTGAGGACCTGCCAAACCGATTCCGGCTCAGGCCCAGCGGCCTGCCACATCTGGACCGAGAACACGACTGAATCGCGCCGCGGATTGTCGTCGAACACCACCTCAAGAGGCGTATTGGAGTAGAGGCCGCCGTCCCAATAGGGATCGCCGTCGATCCTGACTGCCGGAAAGGAAGGCGGCAGCGCGCCGGACGCGAGGATGTGCTGTAGCATGATGGGAGTATCGCGGCTGTCGAAATAGTGCATCTTGCCCGAACGCACATTGACGGCTCCCACCGTCAATCGCGGCTTCCCAGAATTCATCCGCTTGAAATCAGCGAGGCGCTGAAGCGTTTCAGACAATTGCTCGGTCGTATAGAAAGCCGCCTGCTCGATACCAACTGGCGCGTTGAGACCCCAAGCAAGCGCGCGGTTCGGAGAGAAGTAGCCGGAAATGCCGTTGAAGATGGTCATCATGTTCGCGGCAGCGCTGCCCAAACTGCCCATTCCCGGGAACGGCATCGTTCCCCAGAATGGCTTGCGCTCCATCTGACTCCAGAACTCCTGAATCCGTTCCAGCCGTTGATCGAATTCGTTGCCGGCGATGATGGCGGCGTTGATGGCTCCGATCGACGTGCCGATGACCCAGTTCGGCTCGATTCCCGCCTCGTGGAGGGCTTGATAAACCCCGCCCTGATAGGCTCCCAACGCCCCACCGCCCTGAAACACAACGACCACTTGGCCGGGCAAGGAAAGCCGCTTGGAAGGCGTCGGAGCGGCTTGGTCTTTGACGTAAGGTTGGTCCATGGCTCACGTCCTCTTCACGGCGGACAGCCCCATAGTCGTGCAGCACCGAGCCATGGGGCAATGTCTTTGGATCGGACCGCCAACGCGATGTAACTGCCCAGAGCGCTGTAAATGCTTAGTATTTGGGCTGCTTGCCGCCGCGACGCGCAGAACCGCGGGCTTTCCAGGTCGCCAAAGCTGCGAGGCAACGCTCTCGGTGCTGCGACTGCTGAGGACTTCGGCGCTGCCGCATCGCGTTTCGCCCTTCGGGCCCGACAACCTCGGTCGATCGCTTCAATATAATCGCCCTCGATTTATGCGACGATGCAGTCTGATCGGCGCCGCGCCGCTCGTTAACAGGCACACCCGGTAAACTCGAAATGACACGCCTGTGCTTGACGCGATCGTGAAGCGAAATCCGGATAGCGAGGCGGCGGCCATGGGCGATCGCCGCCGCGTCCGCGGAACGCGCGTTTAGCTTGCGCCGTTTCGCGCTTTGCGCAAACAATCGTTCTCAGGTAAATGGCCAACAGCCAGCTGCAAAGAATCTGGGAGGAGACAATGCGTGCAAAGATTGGATTGGTGAGCTGCGTCCTGCTCACCCTTGGCATCACCACTGCCCATGCCGACCCGCTGAAAATCCGCGGCGCCTGGGTGGCCCCGCTCGCCAACTGGTTTTCAGTTTGGCTGGACAAGAAGGACCTCGCCCAGCATTTCGGCAAATCCTATGTCTTCGAGGCCACCCACTACGCCGGTACGCCGCCGATGATCACAGCGATCGCCAATAACGAACTGGAAATCGGCGATCTCGCCTATTCCACTCTGCCGATCGCGATCCAGAACGCGGGCATGGACGACATCCGCGTGATCGCCGACGAGTTTCAGGACGGCGTTCCCGGTTATCGCGATGACGATTTCGAGGTCCTAGCTGACGGCCCAGTCAAGAAAGTCGAAGACCTCAAGGGCAAGGTCGTTGCAACCAATGCCGCCGGTAGCGGCGTCGACGTTGCCATGCGCGCCATGCTGCGCAAGCATGGCCTCGAAGCCAATCGCGACTACACGATCATCGAGGCGCCGTTCCCCGCCATGCGGGCAATGCTCGCGGAGAAGAAGGTCGATCTCATCCCGACCGTGTTGCCATTCTCGCTCGATCCGGAGCTCAAAAAGATCGCGCGGCCACTGTTCTCGGTCCACGACGCAATCGGCGTCTCACAGTTCATCGTGTGGACGGCGCGCAAGCCGTTTATCGATCAGCATCGCGCTGCCCTTGTCGATTTCCTGGAGGACACACTGCGTATCGAGCGATGGTTTCTCGACCCCAAGAACCACGACCAGGTGGCGGCAATAGCCTCACGGCTGACGAAGCAGCCGGCCGAGCGTTTCGGATGGGTCTACACCAAAGCCGACTATTACCGCGATCCCAACATGTTGCCGAACCTCGATGCGTTGCAGAAGAACGTCGACATGACAAAGGATCTCGGCTTCATCCACGCGAGCTTGAACGTCAAGGCGCATTCCGATCTCAGCCTGGCCCAGGATGCGGCAAAACGGCTGAAGTAAGATCGATGCGTCGCAATGACATCAGTGCATCGACTTGCCGCCGTCGACGTTGATGGTCTGGCCGGTCATGAAATCGCTCGCGGCGGACGACAAGAACATCACCGCCCCAACAAGGTCGGCCGGGACCTGCACACGCTCGATGGCCCGGCCGGCGATGCGCGTGGCGAGATAGTTGCCGGACGACGAGGCGACCTGCGTCTCGCTTTGTGTCATGCCCGGCGTGAGCGCATTGACGGTAATGCCGAATTCGCCCACTTCGCGCGCAAGCGCCCGGGTGAAGCCAATCACGCCGGCCTTCGACGTCGTGTAGTGCAAGCGGTTCGGCGCACCTTCCCACACGCGCGAAGAAGAAATGTTGACGATCTTGCCGCGCTTTTGCGCCTTCATTGCTGGGAAGACCGCCCGGCACGTCAGGAACATGCCGCGCAGATTGACGGCCATCACCCGATCCCATTCCTCGACCGGAATCTCGAGCCAGGAGCGGCGCGGCAGCACGCTCATCAGCGATGCATTATTGATCAAGACGTCGATTGCGCCATAGCGATCGAGCGTGGCCTTCGCCAAAGCCGCGGTCGCCTCTTCGCTCGCGATGTCGACCCCGAGCCCTGTCGCTTCGAATCCAGCCTGACGCAACGTATCGGCGACATTCCGCGCGGCGTCGGCATCGATGTCGGCGGCGACCACGCGCGCGCCGGCTTTGGCGAATTCCTCGGCATAGACTTTTCCGATTCCTTTGCCGCCGCCGGTGACGATGATGCTGCGCCCGGAAAAATCAAATCGTTCGTTCACGGTCATTGTCTTTACCCCTGCGTGCCGTTTGCCTTATTCATTCTAAGGAACTCATTCTCCCGAACTGAACGCCAAACAGGCGGTCCGGCATGACGCCTTCCGGCCGCGAGCGATTTCTGATCGGCGGCAGCACCCTCGTGGTGTTCCTGCTGGCTTGGGAAATCTGCGCCGACAGCGGGGCGATCGATCCGCTTTTCATTTCCTCCCCATCCCGCGTGGCTCGCGCCGGCGCCGAATTGATGTCTGACCCGGATTTTTGGAACGATGTCAGGGTCAGTGCAAGCGAGTTCCTCTGGGGCTATGTTGCCGCTGCCGCCATCGGGATTCCGCTTGGACTGGCGATGGGCGCCTCACGGCGCCTGTCCTATCTCCTCAGCCCGTTTGTCGATACGCTTAACGCCGTGCCGCGCGTGACCCTGCTGCCGCTCCTCATCATCTGGTTCGGCATCGGCATCTGGTCGAAGGTTGCGGTGGTGTTTCTTGGCGCAGTCATCCCGATCATCATCAGCGCGCTCTCCGGCGTCAAAACCAACGAGGCTCGATTCCTCACCATGGCGCGCAGCTTTTCGGCGTCACGCGCAAAAATATTCGGCAGTATCATACTTCCCGGCACCGTTCCCTTTATCTTCACCGGTCTGAAGTACGCCGCAGGGCGCGCCCTTCTCGGCGTCGTGGTCGGCGAGCTTTATGCGGCGACCGCCGGCGTCGGGCACATGATCGCCGATGCCGGCAATATGTTTCAGACCGACACGCTTTTCTTCGGCGTCTTCATATTCACGGCCACCGGCCTTCTCGTCACCGCGGCCCTTGACCGGCTCGAACGGCGATTCGATCGATGGCGGCCGAATGTTGGATCCGCCGCATGAAGCGAGCAACGCCCGCAGGACGCCTCGCGCGCTTCTACTTCTCCCACGAACGCGCGATCCTGGGCATCGCCGTTACCGTGGCATTCCTTGTGCTGTGGGAAGGTTTTGCACGCGGCTGGTGGTCGGAGTTACTACGGCCCGCGCTCGGCCCGGCGGCAGCCCGATTGACTCTGAAGCCGATTTTCATTTCGTCGCCAACACGAATTGCCGCCGCGGCATTCCAGATGTTCGTCGTGACCGGAGAAATATGGAAAGATCTCAGTCGCAGCGGGCTTGAATTCACTCTCGGCGTGTCCCTTGCCCTCGCAATCGGCATTCCGCTCGGTCTAGCCGCCGGCTGGTATCGCCGCTTCCGCTATGCCGCCGATCCATTCCTCGCCGCATTGAACGCGACGCCGCAGGTGGCGCTGCTGCCGCTTCTGATTCTCTGGATCGGAACCGGACTGGCATCGCGGGTTCTCATCATTTTTTTGCTCGCGGTGCTGCCGATCGCCATCAATGCGATCGGCGCGGTTCGCACCGTCGATGCCAGGCTCGTTCGCGTTGCGCGAAGCTTCTCCGCTGGAGACTGGCGCCTGTTCCGCACCATCGTCTTGCCCAGCACCGTACCATTCCTCCTCGCCGGGATGCGGCTCGCTGTCGGGCGCGGCATGATCGGGATCGTTGTCGGAGAAATCTACGGCTCGTCTGCCGGCATCGGCATGATGATCAACCAGGCAGGCTCGCGTTTTGAGACCGACAAGGTGTTCGTTGGCGTGCTGACGATCGCCGCCGCCGGCGTCGCGCTCGTGGAAATCATCCGCAGCATCGAGCAGCGCGTCGAGGTCTGGCGGCCGCCGGTCGGAGCATGACGATGCGCCCGAAACTCGAAGCACAGGGGATTCGCCTCACTTACGCGCAACCGCGCACCGGCACCGAGGTTGTCGCGCTCGGCGGTGTCAATCTGCAGATCATGGACGGCGAATTTCTTGCCATTGTTGGCCCATCAGGCTGCGGCAAGACCACGTTCCTATCCGTCGTCGACGGCTTGATTGCGGCGACCAGCGGACGGGTCCTGGTCGACGGCGAAGTGGTGACGCGGCCTGGACCGGACCGCGCGGTTGTTTTCCAGGACGCCTCGCTGCTGCCGTGGCGCACCGTGCTGGCTAACGTGTGCTACGGGCTTGAATGCCTTGGTGTCCGCGCTCGCGAAGCAAGGCAGCGCGCGCAGCAATTCATTTCGCTTGTCGGCCTCGCCGGCTTCGAACAGCACTACCCGCACGAGCTTTCTGGCGGTATGCAACAGCGCGTCAACCTTGCCCGCGCGCTCGTGGTCGATCCAAAAATTCTGCTGATGGACGAGCCGTTCGCGTCCCTCGATGCGCAAACCCGCGAGCTGATGCAGGAAGAACTGACGCGGATCTGGGCGAAGGCAAAGAAGACGGTGCTGTTCATCACCCATCAGATCGACGAGGCGATTTATCTGGCGGACCGCGTCGTGGTGTTCAGCGGGCGCCCCGGAACAGTCAAGGAGAGTATCACTGTCGATATCGAACGCCCGCGTCCGATCGGCGTGAAGCGGCAGGCCCGCTTCCATGCGCTGGAGGACCGCATCTGGGGTCTGATCGAGGAGGACGTGAAGGCCAAGGCAGCGTCCGATCGCCGCTGACAGTCGCGCGAGGTCTTGACCGACGTATCCGTCCTGCGGTTGAGCTTGTACCAGGAATGAATGGATGGCCGGGTTGAACCCGGCGTGACGACAACAGGTCGAAACAGGGAGAGAACGTCATGCAAATTTCCGGTAGAGGGCGGAAGCTTTGCAATTGGCTTGCCGTTGGGGCACTGGTTTTCGCCACGCACGGGGCGCGCGCCGCCGACCTCGCGCCATTCAAGATCGGCATCTCCGCTCCGGTCGTGACCATCTTCCCTGTCTGGATGGCCCAGATCGCCAGCCTCGACGCCAAGGAAGGCCTGAAAGTCGAATCGATCACCATGGAGGGCGGCAGCCGCGGCGTCCAGGTCTTGTTGTCGGGAGAGATTCAGGCAATGCATGTCGGCCTTGCGCCAGTGGTGCAGGCCAACAAGCAGGGCGCCGATCTGCGCCTTGTCACGTCCACCGCCAACACCATTCCCATCACGATCTTCGCGTCGCCCACGATCAAGTCCGCGCAGGACCTCAAGGGCAAGACGATCGGCATTTCGACGTTCGGTTCGGAAACCGACGTTGCGGTCAGCATCGCATTGCAACGGCTGGGTCTCACGCGGCAGGACGTCACGATTTCGCAGATTGGCGGGAGCTCGCAGCGCTTCGGCGCGCTGCTTGCCGGACGGATCGACGCCGCACCGCTGCTCGAGCCGACGATCACCGCGGCGAAGGAGAAAGGATTCAATCCCCTTCTCGACCTCGCCGCGGCCAACACGCCGTGGATTTTCGACGGGGTCGTGGTGACCAGCGCCTATCTGAAAGAACACCGCGACGCGCTTGTCCATTTCGTGAAAGCCTATATCGCCGGCGCCTATCTCGCGCTGTCCGACGTCAAGCGAGCCAAAGAGGTGATCGGACAGAAGTACAAGACCACCGATCCGAAGGTCATCGACGCAACCTATAACGATTTCAAGCGGCTGATGCCGCTCGATGCGGCGCCGTCGATTGCCGGCGCCAAGAACGTGATTGCGCAGCTCCAGGCGATCGGGATCGAGGTCGGCAGCAAGGATGTCAACGAATATCTCGACATGAGTATCATTCAGGATCTCAAAAAGAACGGCTATTTCGAGGAAATGGCGAAGGCGTATCCGATCAAATGATGAATGCAATCGATCTCGAAGTCATCTATCAGTCGACGTTGCAGATCGCGCGCGAACTTACGCTCAACATGCTGCGCACCGGCTACTCCACGATCATCAAGGAGAGCCAGGACTTCACCTTCGCAATCTTCGACGCCCAAGGCCGCATGGTGGCGCAGGGCATTCCACAGCCGCTGCATATCGGTCCGCTGGCGGCGCAGGTGAACGAAGTTCGCCGCCGTTTTGCCGACGCGGCGCCGGGCGACGCCTTCATCGTCAATCATCCGTATCAGGCCTGCCAGAATCACTCGACCGACGTCTGCATCATCACACCGATGTTCATCGATGACCGCATCGTCGGATACATCGGCAATACGGCGCACAAGCCCGATCTCGGCGGCAAGGTGCCGGGCACCAACGCTGGCGATGCTACCGATCTCTTTCAGGAAGGCTTGTTGATCCCGCCGCTCAGAATTCTGCGGCGCGGCGAACTGAACACCGACGTCGAAGCGATGATCTGCGCCAACACCCGTACGCCCGAAGTGACCTGGGGCGACATCAGCGCGCAGGTGAATACCAATGTGTATGGCCTCACCCGGTTCGCGGAGCTGTTCGGGAAATATGGTACCGACAAAGTGCTGGCCTGCTGGCAGAGCTGGATGGACATTTGCGAAAGCGAGTTGCGCAAGGAAATCGCCAAAGTGCCGGATGGAATTTACGGCCCGGAGAGCGATTACCTCGACGACGACGGCATCGATCTCAACAAGTCTTACCGCATCTCTGTCTCGCTCGAAGTGAAGGGCGACACGTTGCACTTCATCCTCGACAGCGATCCGCAGGCCCGCGGGCCGATCAATTTGCGGCCCTGCGTGTCGCGGAACTTCATTCAGTGCCTGGTCAAAATGGTCTTCATTCCGCGGCTTCCCGTGAACGACGGCTTGTCGCGGCCGGTGCAGGTGTCCTATCCGCCTGAAGGCTCGTTGCTCAATCCGCGCTTTCCGGCGCCGGTGAACATGTATGTGCGGCCGAGCCAGGTCACGACATCGGTCGCGATCCGCGCCTTGGCGCGCGCCGTACCGGGCCGAGTACCGGCGCCGGGAAGTGCCGCTGGCGGCTCCATCTCCAGCGCCGGACGTCATCCGCAGTCCGGCCGCTGGTATTCGCAGTATGAAATTCTGAGCGGCGGCACCGGCGCGCGGCCGAACGCCGACGGCGTCAGCGCCATGGATGAGCTCGTCGTCAACGTGATGAACACCCCGGTCGAGGCGGTGGAGACCGAATTTCCGGTTCGTGTCGAGCGCTATGAACTGGCGCAGGATTCCGGCGGTCCAGGCGCCTTTCGGGGCGGGCTCGGCGTCCGCCGGCAATGGCGCATTCTCGGCGATGAGTTCGGTCATCAATCTGCGTACCGACCGCTTCAAATTCTCGTCGCCGGGAATCTTCGGCGCCAAACCTGCCCGCGCGTCGGCCGCCTCCCTCAAGTCCGACGGCGCCGATCCGCGCCCGCTGACCTCGAAGGTGGCCGGCTTGCGCCTCAAGAAAGGCGACCTGCTATCCATGGATTTTGCCGGCGGCGGCGGCTGGGGCGATCCGCGCGAGCGAGACGCCGAGCGGGTGCACCAAGACGTAGTTCGCGGCTACGTATCGCTTAAATCTGCCCGCGAGGATTACGGCGTCGCGTTCAAAGAAGACCTCAGCGTCGACGCGGAGGCGACAGCGCGGCTTCGCGCCGGCGTTGCTCACAAGGCCCATTCATGAAATTGCGGATTGGAATCGACGTCGGCGGGACATTCACCGATGTCACCGCCTTCGATGAAGACGCGGGCGCGCTCGTGGCGATCCGCAAATATACGTCCAATGCGGCGCAGCCGGGCGCCGTGATGGACGAAATCACGCGCGATCTCGCCGCGGAGTTCGGCGCGGATTCGGTATCGCTGATCCTGCACGGCTCGACCGCGGCACTCAACACCATGCTGGAAGGCAAAGGCGCGCGCGTCGGCCTGATCACCACGCGCGGGTTTCGCGATGTCTACGAGATCGGTCGGCAATGGCGCGGCGACGAGGTGTTCAACATATTCGCGCCGGCGCCGAAAATGCTGCTCACTCGCGACCGCATCCACGACGTCCGCGAGCGGCTTGATTTTGCCGGCAACGTCATTGATCCCCTCGATGCGGACGAAGTCGCGGCTGCGACGCGAAAACTCGTCGCCGACGGCGTCGAAGCCATCGCCGTGTGTTTTCTGTTCGCTTACGCCAATCCGGCGCACGAGAAGGCGGCGGCCGAAATCATCCGCGGGATCGCGCCCGGCATCTATGTTTCGCTGTCGCACCAGGTCAATCCGGAATGGCGTGAATACGAGCGCACCGCCTCCACCGTCGCCAACGCCTATATCGGGCCGCCGGTCTCCCGTTATCTGCGCGAACTCGAAGAGCTATCGTTGCGGCGCTTTCCACGCTCGCGCGCGCTGATGATGAAATCCGACGGCGGCGCTGCGAGCGCCCGGATGCTTTCGAGCACGCCGATCGAAACGGTGATGTCGGGCCCGGTGGCGGGCGTGATCGGCAGCCGTTACCTCGGCGACGTCAAAGGAGTCGAGAACGTCATCACGTTCGACACCGGCGGGACCAGTTCCGACATGGCGGTTTTGCCGGGACGGCCGCTGTTCAAGTCCGAGGTATCGGTGGCGCGGCATCCGCTGCGCACCCACACCGTGGACATCGAGACCATTGGCGCCGGCGGCGGCAGCATCGCCTCGGTCGATCTCGGCGTCCTCAAGGTCGGGCCGCAAAGCGCGGGTGCCACTCCCGGGCCTGCCTGCTACAACCGCGGCGGCAGCGAGCCGACGCTCACCGACGCCCTCGTTGTCCTCGGCCACCTCAGCCCAAGCGCATTGCTCGAAGGCGCCATGCCGATCTCTTACGCCATGGCACACGAAGCCGTGGCCTCGCGCGTCGCGCAGCCGCTTGGGCTTACGCCAGTCGAGGCTGCCTGGGGCGTCCTCACCGTGCTTGCCACCAATGTCACCATGGCCATGCGCACCATCACGATCGAGCGCGGGTACGATCCGCGCGAGTTCACCCTGGTGCCGTTCGGCGGGATGGGGCCGACGATTGCCGGCCGGGTCGTCTCCGAACTTGGCATCGCGCGGATCCTCATTCCGCGCGATCCCGGTACGTTCAGCGCATTCGGCATGCTGGTCACTGATGTGCACCAGACACGCAGTTTCACCCGCATCACGCGCCTCGACGCCGCGCGGCCAGAGGAACTGGAAAAGATATTTGCCGGCATGGAAGAATCGGCCCTCGCGGAGTTGATCCAGGAACAATTCGCGCGAGACCGGCTGACGACGTTGCGTACTGCGGGCATGCGCTACCGCGGACAGTCTTATGAAGTCGGCGTGCCCGTCTCGGCATTGAAAAGCGACGCCGATATGGTGACGCTGGGCAAGCGGTTTCACGAAGCGCATCGCCGCCGCTACGGTCACATGGCCGAGGGCGAAGCGATCGAGATCGTCAACTTCCAGGTCACGGCAGTTGGAGAAATCGCGAAACCGCAATTCAGCGAGATTGCAACGCCCGAGCGACCGAAGCCACCGACGCCACAGGAAACGCGTGCCGCGCATTTCGGGCCGAGTGCGCCGCAGCAAGTCCCGGTGTTTCGTCGCACCGCGCTGCCTGCCGGTACAACGATCCAAGGTCCCGCCGTTATCGAGGAAAAGACCTCGACCATCGTTGTCTATCCTGGCCAACGCGCGCGGATCGACGGCTATCTCAATGTCGAGATTGAGCTGGCCGATCTTGCATAACGGCGATGTTCCGAAGCTTTTGCTGCTTCCCGGCGGCCCGTCTTATGTGATAGGTGCGCAGTCCCTCCTCCTTGCCCCTCTCCGATAGGTGAATTCCATGCCCGCCTTGCCAATTACCTTCGCCTGCGGCCTCTACGATCGCATGCTGGCCCTCCAGACCGGCGAAATCAAAGCTGAAGGCATCGATCTCAATTTTCTCGTCATGGACAATCCGCGCGAGATTTTCGATCGCATGTCCAACAGGCTGGAATTCGATGCCTGCGAGATGTCGAGCTCCGAGTTTGTGACCCGCTACGCCGCCAACAAACTGCCATTCGTCGCCCTGCCGGTCTTTGCCTCGCGGGTCTTTCGCCACGGCTACATCGTTGTGAATCGCAAATTCATCAAATCGACCGACGATTTTGCCGGCAAACGTGTCGGCGTTCCGCTCTACACGCAGACCGCAGCGCTCTTCATCCGCGGACTGATGCAGCACGACCTCGGCATCGACCTTTCGAAGATCGAGTGGGTCGAGGGTGCGATCAATGAACCGGGCCCGTACGGCAACCCGTCGGTCATGCCGATGCTCAAGCCGGTCAACATGAAGCCGAACAAAAGCGGAAAATCACTGAACGAGCTTCTCGAATCAGGTGAAATCCACGCCATCATCGGCTCGAACCTGCCGCGCTCACTGAACCGGCATCCGGACGTGGTTCGTCTGTTTCCGGATTACCGGGCACGCGAGAAGGATTATTTCCGCCGTACGAAGATTTTTCCCATCATGCATCTCATCGTCATTCGTAATGACATCTACGAGCAGAATCCCTTCGTGGCGACGAGCCTCTACAATGCATTCTGCGCGGCGAAGGACCGCGCGCGTGAAAAGATGCGATTTACCGGCACGCTCCGGTACATGCTGCCATGGCTTCCCGATGACGTGGAAGAGATCAACGAAGTATTCGGCGGCGATTGCTGGCCCTACGGTATCGAACCCAATAGGCCGACGCTTGAAGCGCTGGTCTCGTACATGGTCGAGCAGGGCCTGATTCCGTCGCCGATTCCGATCGAGAAGCTGTTTGTGCCAACGTTCGGCTAGTTAGGGCGGCGCTACGTCATTTCGCGACGTCAGTTCCGGATTTACCGGACACAGCGGGCAGCCGATCGCCCGCAGGATTAAGCATTGCCATTAACCGGCTCGGCCCGGTCCTCGTTCGCTGGCATTTCGCCGACGAGAAGTGATAGGTTGGAAGCCAACGACAAAGGATAAAATCTCCAGAGGAAACGCGATGCGACGGGCGTTGCTTTGTATTTTTGTTTTACTGACTTTGGGTTCTTTGCCCGCATCAGCACAGTCGATCAAAATAGCCCTACCCGTGCTGTCGCTCGAATCGATGCCGATCTTTATCGCCAGGGATAACGGCTACTTCGCCAAGCGCGGCATCGAAATCGAAGTCATCGCCAGCCGCGGCGGTGGCGAGGCGATGAATGCCTTCATTTCGGGCGACGTGCAGATTGTCGGCACCGGCTTTCCGGAAGTCGGCCTGATGCGCGAGCGCGGTATCGATGTCGATTTGTTCTTCGCGCAGACAATTGGCGTGCCGTTCGCACTGCTCGCCCGCAAAGATGTCGGCATCAAATCAGTCGCCGAGCTCAAGGCCAAGAACGTCGCGGTGACAAGCCCAGGCTCGCTTACGTCGAACATCGCGCGCTACCTGCTCAAACAGGCGGGTCTCGATCCGGATCGCGATGTCGGCCTGATCTCGGTGGGCGGCGGCGGCGAGATCCTCGGTGCGCTGCAGGATCAAAAGGTCGAAGCCGCTATGCTGTTCGAACCGTTCGTGACAGTCGCGGTGACGCAGGATGTGGCCGACATCCTGGTTGATGTTGGCGCGAGCCTCAATGCGTTTTCCTCGGCGCCGCTCGCGATCAGCAGGGCATTTCTGACGAAATCGCCGAAGCAGGCCGATGGGTTGCACGCGGCTCTGCTGGAGGCGCTCAACTTTCTGCACAGCGATCACGCCAGCGCGCTCGCGCTGGCACGGAAAGAGTTCCCCGGCATGAAGCCGGACGTGATCCAGAGCGCTTTCGAGCGTATGGATAAACTGTTCTCGCGCGACGGCAAATTCACGCGCGCGAACATCGAGCGCACTCAACAGATCAGCAAGGAACTCGGCATCATCAAAGCCAGCTACGCCTACGAGGATGTGGTCGCACCGATAGCTCGAGAATAGGAAGACCCGATATGCGCGTGCTAATCACCGGTGGAATGGGCGTCATCGGCGCCGAGGCGAGCCGCAAGTTCGTCCGCGAAGGACACCGGCCCGTTATCTACGCTCGCCATCGCGACGAATCGCTGATCCGCGATATCGTCGACAAAGTTGATATCGACCTTGGTTCGATCCTCGATCGCGCAAGGCTGGCTGACGTGATGAAGGCTCGCGGCATCACGCATGTGGTGCATACGGCGGCATATATCAGCGCGTTGTCGGCGGCGCAGCCGGCCGAGAGTGTCGAGATCAACGTCATGGGCACGGTCAACGTGCTCGAAGCCGCGCGGGCCGCGAACGTCGCACGTGTCGTCTATACCAGCGCCAAAGGCGTCTACGGACCGTTCCTCGGAGAATACGGCGCGCCGACCTACAAGCTTGTGACCGAGGATCACCCCAAGGAGCCCAAGCGCATCTACGACTCAGCGAAGCTGATGGGTGAGCATGCCACGCAGTATTGGGGCACGCTCGGTCTCGATGTGGTCATTCTGCGCTTTGCCACGACGTACGGTCCCGGCAAGACGGCGCGCCACGGCAAGATGGGCGTGACCAGCCAGATCGTCGAAAATCCGGCCAGCGGATTGCCATTCCGGCTGGCTCAAGGCGGCGATGAAAAAGACGACTTCATCTACAACAAAGATTCCGCGCTCGGCATCTATCTGGCCGCTGTGACCGAAAAGCTCACCAACCGCATCTTCAACATCGGCACCGGGATCGGCGTCACCCTCAAGGACGTTGCCGGCGTTTTGCGCAGACACATGCCCAACGCGGTGATCGAAGTGGGACCGGGATTAAATTTTCTTGGTTCGCCTTATCCGATGGCTGGCATCTACGATATTTCTCGCGCGCGGCAAGAGCTTGGCTATACGCCGCAATATGACCTTGAACGGGGCATCGCTGACTATCTGGAAAGCCTGGAGCGGCTGAAGCTGCAGGCGGCTTAAGCAACACGTTGAGGGACTCACATGCGCGCGACGTTGGAACTACCGAGGCTCTCACTACGCGAGCGCGACCGGCGCTGGTCTGCGGTGCGCAGGGAAATGGAAGCGCGCGATCTCGATTGCCTCGTGCTATGGGGCTGGCCGCTGATGTGGGACTTCTGCATCGCCAATGCGCGGTATCTCTGCCCCGTCGGCGGCAATGCGGAGTTCAATGTGCTGATCTTCCCGCGTGAGGGCGACCCCACCTGCTTCGTGCAGATGCCGACCTTTGTCACTGGCTGGCGCAGCGCGCAGGATTGGGTGGGCGACATCCGGCCGCGCAAGGGAACATGGGCGGACACCGTTGCCGAGCGTCTCAAGGAACTCAAACTCGATCGCAGCCGCATCGGCATGGATGGCCTTGCGGGCCCGCTCGACCCCGACGGCTGGGTGCCGCACAGCGTCTATGTGAGACTCCAAGAGCTTCTGGCCGGAGCAACACTGGTCAATCTTGAAGACATGCTTGAGAAGGTTCGCACCATCAAGAGCGAGGAGGAATTGAATATCCTCGGCCAGGCAGCAAAGATCGGCGACCTGATGCTTGCGACTTGCCGCGACACCGCGCGGCCGGGCGTCAAGGAATGCGAAGTTTACGGCCGCATGATCGAAGTGATGCTGGCGAATGGCGGCGAAGAACCAACGCTTTTTCTGTGGGCTTGCGACCGCCATCCCTATCCGCATCCGTTCCGCGTGCCGACGACGCGCAAACTCGAACGCGGCGATGTGATTATTTGCGAGATTCACCCAAAGATCGGCGGTTACTTCACCCACGTGGAACGCACGTTCTGCCTCGGCGAACCCGAGACCAAGCAGCGCCAAATCTATGACGGCTGCGTCGCCGCCTATGAGCGCGGCCTTGAACTGTTCCGGCCAGGCAAGAAAATTTCAGAGGCCATGGGCGCGGTGAAGCAGATCATCGAGGAGCGCCAACTTGCGATCTGCGAAACCGGCATTCACGGCCACGGCCTCGCCTCGCTCGAATATCCGCGTTACCGCTTCCACGCGTTGCGAGCGGATCAGGACGCTCTCAAATCGGTTGGCGACGAATTCCGACCCGGTATGGTGTTCGCCTTCAACATCGACCTTTACGATCCGGCTTGGCACAACGGCACAACCGGCTGCGTCTTTGCGGAGACGGTCGAGATCACCGCGACCGGCGCGCGGCGGATGCACGCTTATTCGACCGAGTTCCAGACGATCTCGGTTTGATGTTGGCCTGTTTGGCTCGGCGCTGTTTGAGCGCAGCCGGTTTGGCCTTGCTGGATTTGCCTTGCGGCGGCAGCGCGCCAGCCTTTTGCAGCCGAGTGGTCCAATATTCCCAGGCACGTGACATCGGGCGCGGCTGAAGCTGGCGCGGCTCGGAATGGCGCCGCTCGCCTTCGTTCAACGCGCCGATCGTTCCGAGCATCATCGAGCGTAACTGGATTTCCGCGTTGGCGTGCGAGTATACCGTGCGGAATACCAGCTCTCGCAATGTCGTGCCGGCGAGCGTCGCGCCGTGCCGTCGCATCAGCACCATCCAGTGCGGACCGAGCGCCCTCGCCAGAGAGCGTCCCTCTTCGGGTTTGACAACCATGAGGTTGGTATCGCCGAACTCGTCGCGGCTGTCCCAGAACGGCACCACCTGACCCATGACGGCGCCCATGTGAAAAACCGGCTCAAGTCCGATGCCGGTGACACAGAACGGCAGCACCGAGGGTGAATGGTGATGACAGACCGCGTTCACATCCGGTCGGGCCTGATAGATGCAGCCGTGGATGACGCGCTCGCCGTACATCTCCCCCTTAGGCGGCACCACCGGCTCCGAATCGAGCGTGAATTCGAGCAAGTCCGAAGGCTCGATCAACTCGGGGCTGCGCGATCGCGCCAGCAGATAACGGCTCGGATCGTTCGGGTGACGGATGCTGACGTGTCCGAAGCCGTCAAGCACGCCCTCATTCGCGATGATCCGGTTGGCAAGCGCAAGCTCGTAGCGAGCGGCATCAAGGACGTCGGCCATTCATACCGCCTTCAGGTGCGCGTCCTTGCGCTTGAACAAATCCTCGTCGGCATAGCCCATGGTCTCGGGTTTGCCGCGGCCCAGCATCACCTGGAAATAGACCGGCTCGAGCGAGTCGTTCTGGTACCCGTGAATCACGCCGGCCGGACAGGAGACACACTCCCAGGGACCGAGCCGCGTGGTGAGGCGCTTGCCACTTTCATCTTCGACGAAGACGTCGAGAAAACCCTGCAGAACAAAAAAGCACTCTTCGACTTCGTGAGTGTGCGCGGCATTGCCTTGGCCGGGCTCCACATACATGATCGACAGCGTGAAATTTCCGGCCGGAATCACCGACGGATCGCCGTGCTTGCCGGAGCCGCCGGCGCCGATAAAACGGTGTTGCGCGCGCTTGAAGCCTTCGATTTTGGCATCCTCGAACGCGGCCCAGTCCGGCTTCTTCTCTTTGAAACGGCCGACGTATCGTTTCATGATGTCTTCGATCGGAACGCCCTCAAGCTCTTTCGGACGTGGATGACGGGCGACGCTCATGGGTTGTGCTCCCTGTCAATGCGCGGATTAAGGTGAATCTATTCTTTGAGCAAGCTAACAGTCAACGAACGAACCCCGATCGAGCAATGCGCAATCCGCGACGGCAGCCCTACATTTCGCCGCGCGTCGAGCGGCCTATTTGCGCGCATCTTGTACGAGCTGCCACACACGCGAAGGCGACAGCGGCAAATCGCGCGGCTCGACGCCGAACGAGCTCAGCGCGTCGGCGATGGCATTCGACATCACACCGCCAACCGAGATGATGCCGCCCTCGCCGGCGCCCTTGGCGCCGAGCGGATTGATCGGCGAGGGATGCGATTCCATCACGAAGCCGCGGATTTTTGGAAAATCGCTCGCGGTCGGCACAAGATAATCGGCGAGCGAGCCGGTCAGCAGCTGGCCGTTGTCGTCATACACGAGATGCTCCAGGAATGCGCCGCCGAGCCCCTGGACCACCGCGCCGACCAATTGTCCCTTCAGCGTCAGCGGGTTGATCATCCGGCCGCAATTCTCAACCGCAACATAGTCAACGAGCGAAACTTGGCCGGTCTTCGGATCGACCGTCACGTGGGCGGCGTGCGCGCCGTAGGCCCAGGTGTGTTTATGATTGAGAAAGGCGCCTTCGACCGAGATCGGCTCCGGCGCGAGTTCCGCCCAAGACACCGATTTGCCGCCGGGAGCGGACGCGCGTTCATCGGCGAGCACCACTTCGTCGGCTCCGCAATTGAGCCGTCGCGCCGCCTCTGCGCGCATGACGTCGCGTAGTTTTTTTGCGGCATCGAGCACTGCCGAGCCGCCCATCACGATCGAACGCGAATGATAGGCGCCGTAACCATCGCTGACATAAGCGGTTGAGCCGTGGAGCACGCGGTTGATGCGGTCCATCGGCATTTCCATCGCGTCAGCGGCAATCTGCGCGAACGCGGTTTCCAATCCCTGGCCAACGCCCGACGAGCCCATATAGACGGTGAGCGACCCGTCGGATTCGAGCACGAGCCGCGCGCTCTCCTTCGGACCGGCGGCGCCGCCCTCGATGAAGCAGGAGACGGCAAGGCCGTGATAACGGCCGTCGATCAACTTGCCCTTGAGCTTCGCCTTTTCGGCCCAGCCGATCTCGGCAAGGCAGCGGTCGAGCGTGACCGAATAGTCGCCGCTGTCGAGTTCGTCCTTGCTTTCGAACGGCGTAATGGTGGCGACCCGGTAGGGCATCTCGGCTTCGCGGACGAGATTGCGGCGGCGAAACTCGACCTGATCGATACCGAGGTCGCGCGCCACCATGTCGAAGAAACGTTCGCGGAAGAAATCGGTCTCGAAACGGCCGGGTCCGCGGTAGGTGCCGACCGGCGTCTTGTTGGTGAGCAGCAGCGCGACATCGATATCAATGTTCGGAATGCGATAGGGCCCGGACATGAATTGCGCGATGTTTCGTGCGCCGACGGCGCCGTTGGTGCGCATGTAGGCGCCCATGTCGACAAAGGCATGACCGCGCACGCCGAGAATCGTACCGTCGCGCTTGCACGCAATCTCGACCTCGCACGCCGACTCGCGCGCGTGGTTGATCGTCATGAGATGTTCGCGGCGGTCTTCGGTCCATTTCACCGGCCGGCCGACATGGCGCGCCGCGAAGGGAACAAGGAAATCTTCGGGATAGAATTCGCCGCGCGCACCGAAGCCGCCGCCGACATCGTTCTCCACCATGTCGATGGCGTCTTCGGCAAGGCCCATCGCCTTTGCAAGAATGCGGCGGTTGGCGAACAGCACCTTGGCGGCGCCCCATACCGTCAGGCGGCCTTGCGCCGCGTTCCATTCGGCCAAAACGCCGCGCGGCTCCATCGGCAATGCCGTGTGGCGCTGCGTGCTGAAGCGCTCGCGTCGCGTATAGGGCGCATCCCTGAACGCAGCCTCAGCGTCGCCGAGCACAGCGCGGAAGATCATCGAGGTATTGCTGCCTTTGTCTTCGAATAGCAGCGTTTCGTTTTTCGATGCGAGTTGCCAGGTCGAGATAGCGGGCAAGGGCTCGATATCGGCATCGATTGCGCCGACGGCATCCTCGGCGATGCCCGCGGTGTCGGCGATCACCATTGCGAGCGCCTCACCGACATAGCGGACCTTATCGCGTGCCATCACCGGCTGCGCAAACGGTTCAAAGTCCGGCAGCGGTTGCAACCGCATTGGAACAACCGGCGTCCGTTCGCCAAGATCCGCAGCGGTGATGACCGCACGCACGCCCGGCATGACTTTGGCCGCCGAAATATCGATCGAGCGAATGCGGCCATGACCGACCGAACTGCGCAGGATCGCCGCGTGCAGCATATCTTTGCGGGCGAGATCGTCGACGTACTGGCCGCGCCCGCACACCAGACGAAGGTCTTCCAACCGTTCGATCGGCTGGCCGACGAACGAGTTGACCGTCCTCATGCGCTCTTCCCGTCGTTCCGATAGGCGGCGCGCGCATCGAGCACCGCTTCGACGATGGAGATGTAGCCGGTACAGCGGCAGATGTTGCCCGAGAGCACTTCACGTACGCGATCCGCGTCGCAGTCGGGCTCTTCGCTCAGCAAGGCGTGAGCAGTTGTGATCATGCCCGGCGTGCAGAAGCCGCATTGCAGCGCGTGATGCCGGCGGAACGACGCCTGCAGCGGCGTAAGGCCCTCTTCGAGCGACAGCCCTTCGACGGTGACGACCTTCGCGCCCTCGGCTTGCACTGCGAGCAGAAGGCATGAGCGCACGGCGGCGCCGTCGACCAGCACCGTACAGGCTCCGCACACGCCATGCTCGCAGCCGACGTGCGTACCCGTGAGCCGCAAGTGATGACGCAAACAATCGGCCAGCGTCAAACGCGGCTCGACTTCGACTTCGACAGGCTTGCCATTGACTTCAAAGCGTACGGGCATTTGTTTTGATCGCGATGTTAGGCTGCGGCGTTTTTCAGCGCACGTTCGACCATGACGCCGACGAGCGCCTTGCGATAGGCGCCGCTGGCATGGATATCGTCCGCCGGGTCGACGGCCGCGGACGCCGCCGCTTCTGCCTTCGCGATCACGGCGTCGTCGATCCTGTTGCCGTTCAGCACTTGTTCGACGGCGGTGAGACGCAACGGCCGGTCGGCGACCCCTATGGCGCCGACGTGGACGTTGCGCGCCTTTTCCTCGTTGTCCTCATCATAAAACAACGCTGCGGCCGCCATGGCGAAATCGCCGCGGCGCCGGGCGAATTCCTGGAAACCAAAACGGCGCCGCGCTGGCCACGCCGGCAGATGGATCTGCGTGATGATCTCATCGGGCTTGAGCGCGGTAATCAGCGGCCCTTGGAAGAAATCCCCAGCCGAAATCACACGCTCGCCGGCCTTGCCGACGACGGCGATCTTTGCCTCGCACGTCACGGCAATCCCGGGCATCTCCGCGGCGGGATCGGCGTGCGCGACACTGCCACCGACGGTGCCCCGATTGCGGATCTGATAGTGCGCCACGTGCTCGACCGCCGCGACCAGCAGCGGATGCGCGGTGAGCAACCGATCATCGTCGAGGATTTCGCGCCAGCGCACCATGGCGCCGAGCGATACGCCGTCTTGTGAAATCTTTATTTGGCGGAGCTCCGCAAGCTTGCGCAGGTCGACAAGCAGCGCCGGCGAAGCGACGCGAAACGCCAGCATCGGCACCAGACTTTGCCCGCCGGCGAGCGGCTTCGCGTCACCGTCGTGCGAGGCCAGAAGTGCAACCGCTTCGGAGATGCTCGTCGGACAAGCGTATTCGAAGGGCGGTAATTTCATGACCCGGAGATATCCGCTTCGAACCGCAGGAACAGCGATATATTCTTCATAAGTTTCCTAGCATCGGCCCAACCGGTCGGTCAACGTGTTGCAGCCGTTTACCGCAATGCGTAGCGTGCACGGCTTCTGGAATCTGGAGAACAAGAAGATGGCATTGCAGGTAAGTTTGGCCGTCGGCGACTACGATCGTACGCGCGCCATTTTTGACGGCCGCGCGCGGATCGAGGGGTGCGATGTCGCGGCGGTCGCGTTGGAGCCCGAAGAAGCCTTCCACCGCGCCTTCAAGTTCCAGGATTTCGACATCAGCGAGATTTCGCTGCACAGCTACACGATGACGACGGCGCGCGGAGATTCCCATTACGTTGCCATTCCGGCATTCGTGTCGCGGCTGTTCCGGCACAGCGGCATCTATATCCGCACCGACCGCGGCATCAACCGCCCCGAAGACCTCAGGGGCAAGACCATCGGCTTGCCGGAATATCAGATCACGGCGAACGTCTGGATCAGGGGCATCCTTCAAGACGAGTACGGCGTCAAGCCAAGCGAGATCAAATGGCGGCGCGGCGGCCAGGAAGAGGCCGGCCGGGACGAGCGCACGCCGATCAAGCTGCCGCCGGATATCGATCTCGACGACATTCCGCATCACCGCACCTTGACCGAGATGCTCGCCACCGGCGAACTCGACGGACTGATCGGGGCGCGCGCGCCGACGTGCTTTTTGAATGGCGCGCCGAATGTCGGCCGCCTGTTTCCGGATTATCCGAAGGTCGAGGAGGCTTACTTTCGCAAGACTCGCATCTTCCCGATCATGCACACGATCGGTATCCGGCGCTCGCTCATTGAGAAACATCCGTGGTTGGCGACCAGCGTCTACAAAGCTTTCCTCGCGGCCAAAAACCATTGCATGCACGAGCTCGGCCAGATCGGCCATCTCTCCACGTCACTGCCGTGGAGCGTCGCCGAGAACGATCGGCTGAAAAAGCTGATGGGCGACGATTATTGGAGCTATGGCGTCGAAGCGAACCGTCACGTGTTGGAGACCCTGGTCCGTTACTCCTACGAGCAGGGCCTCTCGGTCCGCAAACTCGACATCAACGAAATGTTCGCGCCGTCGACTTACGATCTGTCCAAGATTTAATGCGTGATCTAACGCGCATCTTGAATCATCTGCCAGACGCGCGGCGGCGATAAGGGGAGCTCGTGCGGCTGAACGCCGAACGAACTCAGCGCCGCCGCAACCGCATTGGCGACGACACCGCCGACCGGAATGATGCCGCCTTCGCCCGCGCCCTTGGCGCCGAGCGGATTGTGCGGCGCCGGCTTGAGTTCGAGCGCGGTGGCGCGAATATTGGGAAAATCGCTCGCCGTCGGCATCAGATAATCGGCAAGAGAGCCGGTGAGCAGTTGGCCGTTCTCGTCGTAGATGAAGTGCTCCAAAAACGCGCCGCCGAGGCCTTGGACGATGGCGCCGACGCACTGCCCGTGCAGCGTCAGCGGGTTGATGATGCGTCCGACATCCTCGATCGCAACATAGTCTATCAGCTCGACGTGACCGGTCTTGGGATCGACCGCGACGTAGGCGGCATGGGCGCCGTAGCTATACGTCCTTTTGTTGCTGGCGTAAGTGCCAGGGGCCGAGAGGCCTGCGAATTCCCGCAAATCGATGGAGACGCGTCCGGGTCCCAGCGCCATGCCGCGATCGATCGCAATCTCGTCCGGTTTGCAGTTCAACCGTTTCGCGGCCGCCTCACGAATGGCCCCGCGCAACGTCCCGGCGGCCGCAATGACCGCAGAGCCACCCATGACGATGGACCGCGACGAATACGAGCCGAAACCTTCGTCGAGATAATCGGTCGAGCCGTGGAAGACGCCCTTGATGCGCTCCATCGGAATTTCCAGCGCGTCGGCGGCAATCTGCGCGAACACCGTCTCGACGCCCTGGCCGACGGCCGATGAGCCGATGAACACCGAGACCGAACCGTCGTCCTCAAGGACGAGGCGCGCGTTTTCCTTCGGCCCGGACGCGCCACCCTCGATGTAGCAGCCGACCGCGATGCCGTGATAGCGGCCATCGATCAGCTTGCCTTGAAGCTTCGACCGTTTGCTCCATTCGAATTCGTCGAGACAGCGATCCAGCGTGATCCGGTAATCGCCGCTGTCGCATTCGGTCGCAATATCGAGCTCCTGCACGGTCGCCAGCGAATACGGCATGTCCGTTTCCGCGATCAGGTTGCGGCGCCGGAATTCGACCCGGTCGATCCCGAGATCGGCCGCCACCATGTCGAACAATCGTTCGCGGCAGAAATCGGCTTCGAACCGTCCCGGCCCGCGATAGGTGCCGGAGGGCGTCTTGTTGGTCATGACGAGCGTCACGTCCATGCGCACGTGCGGAATGCGATAAGCGCCTGACATGATTTGCGAGATATTCCGCGACGCCGTGGCGCCGACCGTGCGCAGGTACGCGCCGAGATCGGTAAAGGCGCGACCGCGCAGCGCCAGGATCGTACCGTCGCGCGTGCAGGCGATTTCAAGCTCGCATTCGGCGTCGCGCGCATGGTTGAGCGCCATCAAATTCTCGCGCCGATCCTCCGTCCATTTAACGGGTCGGCCGAGCAGCCGCGCCGCGAACGGCACAAGATAATCCTCCGGATAAAACTCGCCGCGCGCCCCAAAGCCGCCGCCGACATCGTATTCGACCATGCGCACCGACGTCTCCGGCAGCCCCATCATCTTGGCCAGCACGCGGCGATTGGTGAACGGCACCTTGGCCGCACCGCTCACCGACATGCGTTGAGCATTTGCGTCCCAAACGGCCAACAGCCCGCGCGGCTCCATTGGCACGGCCGCGTGACGTTGCACGCGAAAATGCTCGCGGCGCACATAGGGTGCGTCCCTGAACGCCGCTTCGGTGTCGCCACGCACCGCCGTGATCGTGCTGGCGAGATTTGTTCCGGCGGTCTCGAACAGAAGCACATCGTCCTTGCGAGCCGCATCGCGTGTCGCGACCGCGGGCAATGGCTCGATGTCGACGACAATGGCCTCCAAGGCGTCTTCGGCAATGGCAGCGCTGTCGGCGACAACAAGCGCAAGCGGCTCGCCGACGTAACGCACCTTTTCCGAGGCAATGATCGGCTGCTCGTAGCGCTTGAGTGCCGGCAGCGGCTCCTGACGCAAGGGAATCCTCGGCACATCACCGATGTCGGCTGCGGTGATCACGGCGTGAACCCCCGGCCGCGCCAGCGCCGCCTTCGCGTCGATCGCGCGAATTCGGCCATGGGCGACGGAACTGCGCAGCACCACCGCATGCAACGCGTGTACGCTGGCAAGGTCGTCGATGTATTGGCCGCGCCCGGTAAGAAAGCGAAGATCTTCGACGCGCTCGATCGGACTGCCGACAAATGCGTTGGTCGCGCGTTGCGTTGGGATGCTCATATGACGATTGTCGCTTCCAGATTGAGGAGTGCTCTTGCGACGCTCAGCGCCGCAAGAGCCGACGTTTTCGGATTTGTCTTCGACGGTTTGCCCTGCAGCTGAATGGCGATCCGGCCGGCGGCGCCTTCGGCTTCGATCTCGTGCACATTGCCGGGCGCATCGGGATCGGCGACGAGTTCGACTTCGGTCGCGTCAAAGCCCAGCCCGGCGAGCGCCACGGCGGCGGCCACGTTGGCATTCTGCGGATAGAGCAACGCCGCTTCGCCTGCGGTGCCGCGATAGAGCACAGCGCGGCTGGTCAGCTTCTCGAGATCGGTCACTTTCTCCGCCGGCGATCCGCGCCAAGCCGCCGGCGGCTTGCGCGAGCGATACCGCACCATGTGCAGCCCACCAAGCCGCATGGCGGCGATAGCGTCGATGCCGCCGATTGCGCCGGCCGGCAGCAGAATGCGGCCACCACCGTCGCGGGCCGCTGTCTTCAAGCGCTCCAGCAATTTCGGATCGGCCAGCGCGCCGACAGAGATCACCAGGCAATCGATGCCAGCGCACAATATCGTCTCGGCGTACTCGGCGACGGCCGGCTGGCCGGCAACTTCCGCCACGATCGCCGGCCGCAACGCGACCAAATTGTCGAGCGACTCGAATACCGGAATATCGCCGAGCGCATTCTGCGCCTGCGCCGTTCGTCCCGGTCGGCACAGCGCGCCGACGAATTTGACCGCTGCGCCGGACGCGCGCAGCGCTGCGACTGCATCCTGCGCAATTCCGCCATAGCCGATCAATCCGACTGTGATCATTTCCGGCAATCGATCATCACGAACTCAGCCGCATGCCTGTAAATTTCCATTGCGACAGTTCTTCCATGGTGTAGCGCACGCCCTCGCGGCCGAAGCCCGATGAGCCGACACCGCCGAACGGATAGGTATCGAGGCGGAAGCGGCTGGCGTCGTTAATCCAGAGCGATCCGACGCGAAGCTTGCGCGACACCTTGAAGGCCGTCTCGAGGCTTTTGGTGAAGCACGCACCCTGCAATCCGAACTCGGACGAGTTTGCCATGGCGAGCGCCGCGTCGACGTCTGCGACCGGCTGCACCACAACCACGGGTCCAAATGCCTCCTCGCTCATCAGCCGCGCTTCGGGCGGCGCCTCCGCGACGATCGCAGGGCCCAAAATAGCGCCGCGGCGCTCAGGCTTGAGGACGAGCTTGGCGCCCTTGGCGACGGCATCCGCGATCATCGCTTCGACGCGGTCGGCGGCGGCGCTCGATACCATCGGACCGACATCGATCGCGGCGTCTTCAGGATCGCCCACTTTGAGTTTTTTTGCCGCGGTGACGAACTGTTCGAGAAAGCGGTCATAGACGGCTCTCTCGACGATCACGCGTTGGGCGGAAATGCACTGCTGGCCGCTCGCCTCAAAACCCGCACCGGCAATCCGGGTCGCGGCGTCGGCGAGATCGGCATCGGCGCAGACGATGTTCGCCGCATTGGAACCGAGCTCACCGACAAACTTTTTGGCGCCGGCAGCGCGCGCCAGTTCATTGCCGGCAGCCGTGCTGCCGGTCACCGTGACCGCCGCCACGAGCGGATGCGCCACAAGCAACTTCGCGGTTTCGCGGCCGCCGGGCACGACATTGAACAGGCCGTCGGGCAGGCCCGCCTTCTTTATGGCTTCCGCCATCAGAAGCGCGACTTCCGTACCGGGCGGCGACGGCTTCACCACGACCGCGTTACCGACCGCAAGCGCCGGCGCAACCTTCTGGATCAGCAGATTGACCGGGCCGTTGAACGGCGTAATCGCGGCAATGACGCCGTAAGGAATCCTTACGGTGAAGCCGAAACGGCCCGCCCCGGTCGCCGCCACGTCGAGTGGCAATACCTCGCCATTGAGATGCGGTAGCTGTGCGGCGCAGGCACGGATGAAAGCGCCGGCTCGCTTGGCCTCGAACGTCGCGGCGCGCCGCGGCTTGCCAATCACGCGAATGAGCGAGCGCACCAGTTCGGCTTCGATTCTGTCCATGGCCTCGGCCGCCGCCAAAAGCCACTCGACGCGCTTGGCGGTAGTGGCCTCGTAATGCGCGAGGTATGCTCGATGCGCATGTTTGACCGCGGCATCGACGATGCCGGTGTCGGATTCGATCATGTGAGCGGCAACGCTCTCGTCGATCGGCGATACCAGCGGCGAGAACGCAGCGCCGCTCGTGGCGCTGGCCGTGCCGCCGATCCACGGCAGCAGACGCGGGATATCATTCATGGCGACAACCTCCAGTTCGAGCGCCGGCACGCTGAACGGCTGGCGTTCTGCCAACCCGGTGGGCAATCCCAAGCGTGGCGACTTTCTGCAGTCTAGGCAAGGCGCGGCATAGCCTAGGCAAGGCGAAACTTGGCCGCTACAACACCACTGGCCGGCGTCATCTCGATCGACTGTTGATCATCCTTTGGGGAATAGCGATGTCGTCACTCTTCACTTTCCGACTGCGCGCCGCCTCGGTTGCGATTGCTGGTTGCCTCGTTGCGGCGCTGACGCTGGACGGCTCGGCCGCATTGGCCGCCAAAATCAGAATGGCATTTCCCGGCCCGCCGACAACGTTCTCTCTGCCGCTTTATGTTGCGCAGAAAAAAGGCTGGCTCGGCGACCTCGACGTTGAAGAAGTCATTGTGACCGGAGATTCGAACGCCATGCGCGCGCTCATTTCCGGCAATGTCGATATCGCATGGATCGGCATGCTCAACGTGCTTGCCTCCATCCAAGCCGGCGCGAATGTCCGCGCGATCAATACCTGGCAGCCGATCGGCGACTACAGTCTTGTTCTCGCCAAGGGAAAGGGCACGACGATCGCCGATCTCGCGGGCAAGACCTTTGCCACCTCGGGCCCAGGCGCGCTCCCTGATCAGCTCGCGCGCATGATCTTGAAGAAATACAACATCGACGATTCCACCGAGCACTTCGTCCAGGTCGGCGGCCACGCGGCGCGGCTGCAGGCCATCATCGCCGGCCGTGCCGACGCCTCGCTGATCAACACCGTCACGACGCTCAGAGGGGTCCAAGACGACAAGGTGATCGTGCTGACCAAGCTCTCCAAGGAATTTCCCGGCCTTGGCTATTCATGGAACGTCGTGCGCACCGAGGAACTGTCCAATCCGCAGCTCAGTGCTGCGTTTCAGACCATGACTGAAGCAAGCATCCGGGCGGTACGCTTCATCATGGCAAATCCGGACGAATCCGCCGAGATTCTACACGCGCGGATCCCGGACCTTGATGTCACGTTCCTCAAGGCGGTGGTGCGCGATCTTAACAGCGAACACCTGTGGGGCTTCGATGGCGGACTCGATCCCGCGATCGAACAATACACAGCGGACCTCTACACGAAGCTCGGCAGCCTCAAAGCCGCACCAGCCCCCAACGATGTGCTCGATCCACGCTTCGTCGAGGCGGCGCTGAAGAAACTTGGGCCGTACAAAAAGAAATAACCGTTATGGCGATCGACCCGCCCGCGCCCATGGTCGTCTACGAGGGCGTGAGCAAGTTTTTTCCGATCCGTGTTCAAGCCAACGATCGGGAGCCAGCCAACCTGATGGTCGCGCTCGATCGCATCAATGCGACCGTGCGCAAGGGCGAGCTCGTGACTCTGCTTGGTCCCTCGGGTTGCGGCAAGACCACGCTGCTGCGGCTGACTGCGGGACTTGTCGCACCGGACGAGGGCTCAATCACCATTGCGGGAAGCACGCTGACGAAGCCGCGCAAGGATGCCTGCATGGTGTTCCAGAATTTCGGCCTGCTGCCGTGGCGCACCGTCGAGGGCAACGTCGAGTTTCCTTTGGAAATCGACGGCGTCACGACGGCAGAGCGGCGCGAGGTCGCGCAGCATTTCATCGATCTCGTCGGACTTGCACCGTTCCGCGATCATTTCCCCCACGAATTGTCCGGTGGCATGCAGCAGCGTGTCGGCATCGCCCGCGCGCTGATGCGTCGTCCCATCCTCATCTTCATGGACGAGCCGTTCGGCGCGCTCGACGCCCAGACCCGCGAACAATTGCAGGACGACTTTTTGAAAATCTGGTCGCAGACCGCGGCGACGGTGATCTTCGTAACCCATTCAATCGATGAAGCATTGTTGCTGTCGGATCGGATCTTTGTCTTCGCCACCGGGCCGGGCCGTATTCAGACGATCGTCGAGTTGCCGGTCGCGGCCGAACGGCTTGCCGGTGACGTCCACAAGAATCCGGCCTTCGCCACCTGCCGGGCCGATCTGCGGCAACTTTTGAGGAGCGACGCGGCATGAGCACAACGGATTCGGCGCCCCGCAAGCTTGTCCCGGCGCCAAAGGTGACGGCAGCCCAGCGCCTGCGCGCGCTGCTTCTCAGCCCGAATGCCGTTCGCTGCGTGTCGGTCGCTGTGTTCTTCGTGATTTGGGAATATTTCGGCCGACGCATGGATCCGATCTTCATGGCGCCGCCGAGCGCCATCTTTCGCGCGGCGGGCGAATTGATCGCAAACGGTGCGCTGAAGAAGGCGCTGTTGCAGAGTCTGTGGCCGTTTTCCGTCGGCATGGTGCTGACGATCGCAATCGGCATCGCCGTCGGCATCGTCATCGCTCAATGGCGAACGGTCGAATATATCCTCGATCCCTTCATCAACGCGCTCTATGCCATTCCGCGCATCGCGCTCGTGCCTTTGATCATCCTGTGGGCCGGACTGGAGTTCGCCGGCAAGGTGACCATTTTGGTCTCCGTCGCGGTGTTTCCGATCATCGTCAATACCTACGCGGGCATCCGCGACGTGCGCGGCTCGATGCTGGAAATCGGCCGCGCCTACGGCGCGACCGAATCGCAGATCTTCTTCAAGATCATCCTACCGGCGGCGCTGCCTTTCATCATGGCGGGCGTAAGACTTTCGGTCGGACTCGCCATTATCGGCATCGTGGTCGCGGAGTTCTTTACCGCAATCAGCGGGCTCGGCGGCATGATTGTGGAATATGCCAACGTGTTCGCAACCGCTAAGCTGTTCGTGCCGATCATCGTCATCGCGCTGATCGGTGTCGTGCTCACCGAACTCATCATGTGGATCGAACGCCGCCTGTCGCGGTGGCGAACGTTGGAGCGCGAGCGATTTTGAGCGCCGGCAGCCTACGACCGCGCCGCGGCGATCTGTGCAAACAACCGGGCGGGCGTCACCGGATACTCGCCGATCGTGACGCCGAATGGTGACAGTGCGTTCTCGACCGCAGCAACGATCGCGCCGGCAGCAGGGACGCAACCGGATTCGCCGACGCCTTTGACCCCAAGCGGATTAAGCGGCGAGGGACATTCGAGGAAGTGCACTTCGATTTTCGGCACCTCGGTCGCGCTGGCGAGCAGATAATCGGCGAACGTGGTGGTCAGCGGTTGCGCCCCGGTGTCGTAGCCCATCCACTCGTACAATGTGTTGCCGATACCGTGCACCGTGCCGCCGACCAACTGGCCTTCGACGATCATCGGATTGATCAGCCTGCCGCTGTCGTTGACGACGACGTAACGCAGAATGCGCACGCCGCCGGTTTCAGCATCGACTTCCACCTCGACCGCATGGCATCCCATCCCGTAGGTCAACGCATTGGGCAGGAACGACTGCAGGCTTTCCAGCCCCGGCTCGAAGCCCCCCGGCATCGCATAGCCGGGCACGCCGGACACTGCTTCGGCGACCTCACGCAGGGTCATGCCGCTGCCCGGAGCGCCGACAACCTCAACGCGGCCGTCACGCAATTCAAGATCCTCGACACCGGTCTCGAGGAGATGCGCGGCAACGCTGAGCACCTTCTCGCGCACGGCGACCGCCGCCATATGCACGGCCGAGCCGGCGGTCACGGTCTGCCGGCTGGCAAAGCCGCCCTGCCCGTACGGAATGATGGTGGTGTCGCCGGCCATCACCGTCACGGTATCGGCAGGAACGACGAACTGTTCGGCACATATTTGTGCAAGCGCAGTCTTGATGCCCTGCCCCATCGGCATGGCACCCGTATAGACCGAGATGCGGCCCGAGCGGCCAATCCGGACGATGCCGGACTCGAACGGTCCGCGCCCGGTCCCCTTCACGCCATTGCCGACGCCGATACCGAGATGGCGATTGTGTTCGCGCGCGCGGCCTTGGCGCTCAGGAAATCCAGCGTAGTCGATGGCCTTGAGCGCCATATCGAGGCAGCGTGGAAAATCGCCGCTGTCGAGCGCCACCGGCGAACCGGAGCGGGTTTTCAGCGGCGAGACATAGGGCATCTTCTCCACCGGCACGAGATTGCGCCGCCGCACCTCGGTACGATCGAGCCCAAGCACACGCGCAATCTGATCAAGCACGCGCTCCATGGCGAACGCGGCTTCCGGATAGCCGGCGCCCCGCACTGGCATGGTCGCGACCTTGTTGGTCTCGACAACGAGCACCCGCAGATCGTAGGCCGGCACGATGTAGGGGCCCGGCACCCCGGTCGAGGCGTTGTAGGGCAGGTTAAGCCCCTGCGGCGTGTAGGCGCCTTGATCGTGAATCAACTCACCGCGAAGGCCGAGCACCCGGCCTTCAGCGTCGCAGGCGGCCTCGAGATCCCAATATTGTTCGCGTTCCTGCACCGCGGCCAGAAAATGCTCGCGCCGGTCTTCGACCCATTTGATCGGCCGCCGCAGCCGCAGAGCAGCAGCCGAGAGCACGACTTCCTCGGGATACATGACGAACTTGGCGCCGAACCCGCCGCCGACATCCGGCGCCACGACGCGAATCTGGTTTTCGTCGCGCTGCAGGAGCCGCATCAGGAACGCTCGCACCTCGTGGGCGAGTTGCGTCGATGACCACAATGTCAGCCGGTCTTCGTTGACGTCATAAATCGCGACAGCGCCGCGACCTTCGATCGAATGCGCGCCGCCCCGGTGCTGCTTAAGATTGACGCGCGCGCGATGCGGCGCACGCGCAAAGGCTGCGGCGATGTCACCATAGGATTGATGGAACTCGATCAGGAGGTTGCTGGCCTTGCGGCGATGCGCGAGTGGCGCACCGGGGCGCAGCGCATCGCGGCAATCGGACACCGCCGGCAGCGGCTCGTAGTCGACGGCGACCGAAGCCGCCGCGTCCTCCGCGATGGCGCGCGTTTGCGCGATCACGACGGCCACCGCTTCACCCACATAGGCGACTTCGTCCTTGGCAAGAACCAGCGGCGCCACATCGGACGGCAATTGGTCGGTGCGAAATTGCAGCGGCAGCCGCTCGCTCGTCAGCATCGGTGCAAGGTCGGCAAGCGTAAACACGGCGTGAACGCCCGGCACCCGGCGCGCCGCATCGGCATCGATATGACGAAGAGCCGCGTGAGCGTGCGGACTGCGGACAAAGGCCGCCTCGAGCATGCCGGCGAATTTGAGATCGTCGACGAAACGGCCGCGACCGCGCACGAGCGGCTCGTCTTCCAGCCGCAGCACGGGTTTGCCGATGGTGTGAGTGTCTGCCACGTCAGGCCGATCTTCGGGTGGGATCAGTCAGGATGCGGCACACTAGGACTGAAGCCATTGTTCAAAGCGTCGGGCCACGGTGGCCTGATTGTCCGCCCACCACTGAAAATTGATGAGGTGAGCAAGTTTTTCATTGTCCGGATATGACGGCATCAGCTTGGCGATCTTATCATCAAGCAGCGGAATGGCTTTGGGATTTTGCGGCGCGTAATAGAGCAGCCGCGCGAACACCGCCTGATATTCGGCCCGTCCGACGATGTCGAGAAATTTCATTCCGCCGATCGGATTGGGGCATCCGGTCGGAACGATCCAGCCCTCGCCGTGGCCCGAATAGGTTGCCTCGTTCCAGACAAACGCAAACGGCGCCTTGTGATCCAGAATCGACTGCGAGGCTCGGCCGTTGGTCATGTGAATGAGGTCGACTTCCTCCTGCTCCATCAACTGCTGCGCCTGCGAGTTGTCCGACCACCACGTTTTGACGTGCGGTTTGATCCGATCGAGGCTGCGGAATGCGCGATCGACGTCGATCGGATAGAATTCGGAATCCTTCACCCCATCGGCCTTGACGGCCGCTTCGATCGTCCACAGCGGATCGCGCCGCAGCGAACGGCGGCCCGGGAATTTATCGACATTCCAGAAGTCGGCCCAGGAATTGGGATGCGGGTCGCCGGGCCATTTCTTGGTGCTGTAGCAGACGTTCATCGATTGCGAGGCGCCGCCGATCACGTTCGGCCGCTGCAACTGCACGTCGGAAAGCTGCGACTTATCGATCAGGCTCCAATCAAGCGGCGTAACCATGCCGATGCGCTCGGCGACGATGACCTCCATCCCCGAAATGGTCACCGCATCGATCTGCTGGGCGTGCGCCTCGTGCATGGCGCGCATTTTGGCGAAATTGTACGGCTCCTGATATTGCATCGGAATGCCGGTCTTTTTGGTGAATGGCTCGCCAAATGCCTTCATGATCGCCTGCTTCCAGGCGCCCCCATAGGTGTAGTAGGTAACCGGCTTCTCCTCGGCCGACGCGGAAAGCGCGGCAAGAGGCGAAAGCAACGCCGACCCGGCAGCCACTTTGCCGAGGGCGCGAATAAATTCACGCCGAGGCAGGCCGCGAGTCTCCATCAGCACATCGTGGAGCAGCGAACAGGCCAGATCGACGTCACTATCGTGCCGATCACTCATCGCCGGTCTCCTCCTGTCCGCCGTGCGGCAGTGTTCCTGCGCCGCAGTCAACCCCAGATGATGATCCGATTCAATCGAAGCGGATCATCCTGATCGCGAATTTCGATTTCACGCCTTGCTTGCACGTGGTTTCGATCGCGGCCCCATCGGCTCAGGCTGGAACGGACCGTCACGCATTTCGAGATAGGCCTTGAGACCTTTCGTGCGTTGCGCCTCGAACAGCCTTTCGCGGTCTTCGTTATGGGATGAATGAACAAGCGCGCTCAGCGCGCCTTCCAGCAGCAGCGCGGAATGAACGCCGCCGGCCAGCGCCCCCTGCATCGCGATCGCCTTGTTGAGCCGGATCGAGGGTTCGGGAACGAGCGCGATGCGCTTGGCGAGCGCACGCGAGCGCGGCATCAGTTCATCGTGCGGCACCACCTCGTTCACCATGCCGATGCGCAGCGCTTCCTGCGCGTCGAAGTGATCGCCGGTCAACGCCCACCGGTTCGCCGCCTTCCACCCGCACAACGCCGTGAACAGGTAGCTCGAATTGGAGACATGGCGGACTTCCGGCTGGGCGAACACCGCCTTGTCGGACGCGATCGTGATATCGGCGGCGAGCTGGTACCAAAATCCGCCGCCCATGGCCCAACCGTTGACCGCGGCGATGACCGGCTTGCCGAGCATCCACATGTGCGTCCAGTTGTTGACCCGGCTGCCATCGTGGCGCTGCCAGTGTTCGATGTATTCGGCGTGCGACTTGCCCTGCGGATCAGAGTGCCGCACGCCAGAGGCCGGCGCGGCCGCCTGGTCGTAGCCGGCACAAAACCCAGGGCCGTTTCCGGTGAGGATAATCGCGCGGACGTTGCGATCGGCGTCGGCCTCGTCGAGGGCGCGATGAATTTCCGCTTCGAGATTTCGCGACAGCGCATTCATGCGGTCGGGCCGATTGAGCGTGACGGTCGCGACCTTGTCCTCGACGCTGTAAAGCAAGTCCTGATAGCTCATTTTTTATCCTTTCTGTTGGCCCCCTCGCATGAGCTACGAGGCGGCGTGTGCAGCAACGTCTGCTGCATTTTCCCGAGACGTTTCCAAGGCAATATCGACAGCAACGACGCCTTGGCCTGGCGCCTTGATGATAATCGGATTGAGATCGAGCGAACGAAACCGGCCACCATGGGCGACGGCGAATTCCCCAAGACGAACCAGCATGTCGGCAAGCGCTTCGACATCACCGCCCGGGCGGCCACGTGCGCCGGTGAGAATTTTCGCACTTTTGATGCCGTGGATCATGGCCATGGCATCATCGTGCGACAGAGGCGCCATTTCGGTCTTCGCGTCGCTAAAGATTTCGACGAAGACGCCGCCAAGACCGAAGCAGATTGCGGGCCCCAGAAGCGGCTCGTCGATCACGCCCGCATAAGCTTCGGCGACGCCGCCGACCATCGGCTGAACCAGCACGTCGGCCGTCTTGAATCCTGCATTGCGCGCGTTGTGAATGACCGAACGATAGGCCTCCGCGACCGCCGAGGCGTCCGCGCAGCCAAGGCGCACGCAACCGACATCGCTTTTATGGAGAAGGCCCGGCGTCTCGGCCTTGACGGCGACCGGCACGCCATAATGGCGCTGGAACGCGACGGCTTCGTCCTCTGAGCGCGCGAGCGCCGCGTCGACGACTGGAACACCGCAAGCCGTCAGCGCTTTGCGCAAGCTCAGGAAATCCGAATCCATGGCACCAACTTTCGCACCGCCGGGCGCCGCGGCGCCGCGCCTTGTCCCTGTCGCGGCGCGCAACCAGTAATCCCGGCGCATGGGCAAGTACCGCAGCGCCTGCATCGTGTTCGTCGTGCCGAGCAAAACGGGGACGCCAGCCGCGTGCAGGGTGCCGATCATCTCGGAATCAAGCGGACCGCCAAGCGGCGTGTACTGAAAAGCCACAAAGGTTCGTCCCGAGGCGCGCGCCGCGGCGGCGATACCGGTGCCGAGCCGTCGCATGCTTTCGTTGCCGCCTGCGCGCACGCTGACGCTCGCGGCGATGACCGGACGGCGGCTTTCAGCAACGAGAGCGTCGAAGATTTTCGGCAGCAGCGCCGCATCGTCGTACATCGCGCCGGTACCATCGATCGGATTGGTCACGCTGCCGAATTCCGGCTGAACCGCGCGCAGTCGCTCCTTCGTCGCCGGCTCGAACTCCGCGAGTGGCAGGCCTGCCGCATCGAGAACGTCGGTCGCAATCGCAGCACCGCCGCCACTGCCGGAAACGACCACGACGTCATCCGCAATGGTTTCGTCACGCGGCGCCGTGGCGAACAACGCAATGGTTTCGACGAACACATCGAAATTCGTCACTTGTACGATGCCGCATCGGCGCAAAAAAGCAGCAAGTACCTCGGCATTGCCGGCCAGCGCGCCCGTGTGCGAACGGATCATCGCCTGGCCGGCGGCCGACCGCCCGGCCTGATAGAGCAGCAGAGATTTTCGCTGCGCGTGCGCCTTGCGGGCCAGGGTGGCGAGCTTTTGCGGATTCTTCAATCCCTCGACGACGATCGCGATAACGTCGACATCAGTGTCATCAACAAAATACGCGACGAAATCCTCGATCGTAGCGCCCAGTTGATTGCCGCACGATACGAAATAGGCGAAGCCGAGTTCGCGGTCCGCCATCAGCGGCGTGAAGGCGCTGGCGCCGAGGCCGCCGCTTTGCGACACGATCGCAACTGAACCCACCCGCAACGGCCGCGGGATCGGTCCACTGAAAGCCGCCACGCTGGATTTGAGGTTGATAAGCCCGAAACAATTCGGGCCGCAGATGCACATGCCTTTCGCGGCGAGCGATTGCAGGCGTAGTGCCCGAGCTTCGCCGTGGCCGCCTTCGCCAAAACCCGCTGCAAGCACGACAGCAGCAGGAATGCCTTTGGCGTAAGCTTGATCGAGCACGTCGCATGCCGCATCCGCGCCGACCGCGACGACGATGCAGTCCACGCTCCCCGGAAGGTCGGCGACGCTGGCGAAGCATTTGTAGCCGAGCACGTTGTCGTAGCGCGGGTTGACCGCAAAAACGTCGCCTTTGAATCCACAGTCGCGGAGATTGGCGACGACACCCGTGCCGCGCCCCCTTTTTTGCGATGCCCCCACCACCGCGATGGCGCGAGGCTCGAGCAGCGCCTTCATCGGCTCCATGGTGATATTCCGCAGTGCTGCCAAATTCTGTTCGCCGGCGCCACGGCCAGTTGCCATCTGATCACGACTGCAGCCAAAGCTGGAAACGCCGCTGCATTGCCGGCAGGTTGTCGGCCCACCAATCGAAGTTGACGATGTGGGAGACCTTCAGGTTTTCCGGATAGGTCGGCAAAAGCTTTGCGATGTCGGGCTCGACCAGATCGTAGGCCTTGGGATTCTGCGGTCCGTAATACATCAGCCGCGCGAAAATCGCCTCGTATTCGGGCCGGCCAACGAAGTCGAGAAACTTCATGGCGCCTTGCGGATTCGGACAGCCGACCGGTGCAATCCAGCCTTGCACGCCACTTTCACAGATGGCCTCGTTCCATACGATCTCGAATGGCGCGCGATGATCGCGGATCGACTCCGTAGCCCGGCCATTCATCATCGCGATGAGATCCATCTCTTCCTGCTCCATCAATTGCTGACTGAGCGAATTGTCGGAATACCAGGTCCTCACATGCGGTTTGATGCGGTCGAGGCTGCGGAACGCCCGATCGACGTCAAGCGGATAGAACTCACTGTCTTTGACGCCGTCTGCCTTCAAGGCGGCTTCGATGGTCCATAACTCTTCGGTACGCAGCATCCGCCGGCCGGGGTAGCGCTCGACGTTCCAGAAATCGGCCCATGATTTCGGATGATCGTCGCCCGGCCATTTTTTCTTGTTGTAGCAGATCACATACGACAGCGTGTGGGCGCCAATAGCGTTGCCGTGGCGGAGCTGGCGCGGATCGAGCACCGAGCGATCGATGACGTTGAAATCGAGCGGCATGATCATGTTCATGCGCTCGGCCTGATAAATCTCCTCGCCCTGGACCGAAACGACGTCGACCTGCATGGCGTGCGCTTCGTGCATGGCGCGCAGCTTGCCGAATGTGTAAGGGTCCTGGTACGCCATCGCGATGCCGGTCTTCTGCGTGAACGGCTCGCCGAACGCTTTCATCGCCGCTTTCTTCCAAACGCCGCCGAACACGAATGCCGTCACCGGCAAATCGGCCGCGGCAGCGTGTTTCGCCCCTCCCAGAAGCGCCGGCGACGTCGCGCCGGCGAAGGCCGCTCCCAGCGCTTTGATAAAATCGCGCCGGCCGAGGCCTCGTGTCTCGTTCAAGACTTGGCGCAAACGGGCGCAGGTTTCGTCAACGTTGAGGGTCATCGTTTTCTCCTGCATGTCACGCGCTGCGCCGGCGTGTCAGCGCTTGCGATGCCGCCACACTCGCGAAGGTCAATATTGCCAATCCGATCAGGATCGCCGACGCGGCTGCGATGGTCGGATCCGACGTCGCCTGCACGCCCGACCAGATCTTGACCGCGACCGGCTTGCCGACGCCGCCGAGCACGAACGTCGCGATGAGTAATTCGTGCGCCGAGTGCACGAAAGCGAGGATCGCGCCGATGAGGATGCCCGGCGCTATAATGGGCAGTGTGATGCGGATGACGGCCCACAATGGCGGCGCGCCGTGAATGATTGCGGCGCGTTCGAGATTGCGGTCGGCGCTGCGCAAGCTTGCGGCCGTGTTGATGACCACAAACGGCATGCCGCTGACGGCATGCGCACACGCCAAACCGAAGATCGTATTGACCAGCCCGAGCGGGACGAAAAACAAATAGGTGGAGATTGCCGTGACGATCGGCGGCGTCACCAGCGCACAAAGAATGAGGGCGCTCAGCAATGCCTTCGCGGGAATGACGTATCGAACCAGTGCAAAAGCGGCAGGCACACCCAGCAGCGTCGCCAGCAGCGCGGTGAGGCATCCAACCTTCAGCGTTACGAAAAGTGCACTGACCCATTCCGGGTCGCCGGCGATCGCTTGGTACCAACGCAACGAAAAGCCGGGGGGCGGAAACACCAGAAAATTTCCGGAACTGAATGAAATGGCCAGCACCACGATCACAGGGAATATCAGATAGAGCACGATGGCCGTGACGGCCGTACCAAGTACGACGCGCCCTACGGTGATGCTCATGTATCGGAGCCTCCCCACAGGCGATCGAGACTGAAGTAGCGATTGTAGATCGCGGCGATGAGCGTGGTGATCAGGAGTAGAACGAAACCGGCCGCACTTGCCTGATCCCAATCCAGCAACTGGCTCGCTTCGACCATGATGGTTTGGGCGATCATGGTCTCGCGCGGGCTGCCCAGCAGCGCCGGCGTCACGTAGAACCCGAGCGACAAAACGAAGACGAGCAGACCCGCACCGTAAACGCCGGGTAGACTCAAGGGGAAAAATACATTGCGGAAAGCCTGCCAGCCGCTCGCGCCGTGGATTTTCGCCGCCGCCATCAACGTTCGGTCGATGCGCAGCATAGCGCCAAACAGCGTCACTGTTGTCAGGGGCAGCAAGATCTGCACCATCGCAATGAGAACGCTGAATGGCGTGTAAAGCAGTTGCAGCGGCTCGCGCACGATCGCGAGCGCGATCAGAAGCTTGTTGATCAGGCCGTGGTCACCGAGCAGAATCAGCCACGAAAAGCTGCGCACGATGATGTCGACCCAATACGGAATGAAAACGAACATCAGGATCAGCGCGCGCAATTTGCCGCCGCTCATCGTCAGCGCATAGGCTACCGGATAGGCGAGAACGAGAGCCAGGATGGTTGCGATCGTTGCCGTCTTCACGGTGGTCAACATGACCTTGGCGTAAAGAGGGGACGTAAACAGCGCCGCATAAGCCGCAAATGAAAAGCCTTGGCCGGCAAGGCTTCGCCAGCACATCAGCGCGAGCGGCAGCAAAAAGAAGAATGCGATCCAGATCAGACACGGCGCCAGCAGCAGCGCCGGCGCGAGGCGCGCAAGCGGGAGCGTCGGCGATCGCGGCGGTGCCGCAGCTTGCTGCGCGATCGCCGTCATAACGCAGCGCTCGCGGCCATCGGGAAATCGTCGCTTGCTGTCGGCAAAAGCCGCGCGGTTCCCGGCTTCCACGACAGCGATACTTTGCGGCCAACGTCGAAGTTACCGCCTTGCTCGCGCGGGACTTTGACCTTCAATAGGTCGCTGCCGACTGCGACACTAAGCTTGAAGACATCGCCGTGATAGCTGTGCTCCGTCACGATTCCGTTCAGTTGTTGCCGCTGGTCGGTTTGCAGCGCGCCCATCGCTTGCACCGTCATATCCTCAGGGCGAATAAGGACGAAGACACGCTCGCCATTCGCAGGCGAAAAGCGCGCCGACACGCCGCGCATGACGACACCATTGCCGATCTTCACCGCAAAGCCATCGCTGCCGGCCTCGATAATTGTCGACGGAATAAGATTCGAGTCGCCGAGAAAATCCGCGACAAACGCGCTCGCGGGAGCCTCATAGAGTGCGCGCGGCGTGCCGATCTGGGCAATGCGGGCGCGATGCATCACCACGACGAGATCCGACATGGTCAGCGCCTCGGATTGATCGTGGGTGACGTAGACGACCGTCGTCCCGACGCTACGATGAATATGCTTGATCTCGGCCTGCATCTGCTCGCGCAACTTCTTGTCGAGCGCGCCGAGGGGTTCATCCATCAAGAGCAGGCGCGGCCGCGACACCAGTGCCCGCGCCATCGCCACGCGCTGCTGCTGACCACCTGACAACTGCCGCGGATAACGCTCACCAAGCTGGCCAAGCTGCACCAGCGCCAGCATCTCCGTGATCCGCTCGCGCGCCTGCCCGCGCGTGAGCTTGGCGCGCATGCGCAGCGGAAAGGCAACATTTTCCGCAACCGTCATATGGGGAAACAGCGAATAGGATTGAAACACCATGCCGATGTTGCGCTTATGCGGCGGCACATCGGCAACCGAACGCTCGTCGATGAGGATGTCGCCCTTATCGGGCGTGAGAAACCCGGCGATCAGATTAAGGGTCGTGGTCTTGCCTGAGCCGCTCGGCCCCAAGAGCGAAACAAAAGCGCCTGCGGGAACATCGAGAGAGATGTCATCGACCGCTGGCGCCGTGCCGAAGGACTTGCTCAGTTGGCGTAGCCGAACCTGCGCTCCGCTGCTCGTGACGGTGACGGCGGATTGGTCCATACGCGGCGGCATCCCCGCAAATCGGAAGGCAAAACCGGCAGAACGCAAATGATCCGCCCGCTACGGCGAAAAATCAATTGCGGCCGGGCCGAAAATGTCTGCGAGTTTCGCCAATCCGCTGGGCATGTCCATCGCCCGCGAATGCTGATACGTTGACGATTACGCTTTGAGGTTGCGACAACGCACCGATCCATGGTCGGAGGAAACCATGCCGACGCCTGCCCCACGAACTGGCAAAAACGGAAAAAAGAATCCGCGCGTCAGTGAACTGCCGAAAATCACGGTCCAGACCGACACCCGCGATATCCTTGCCCACGCCGCCAAGGAAGCCCGACTCGACGATTATTTCATCGTCGATGTTGATGCCCATGTTACCGAGACGGCATTCTGGTCGGAAGTCGTCGACCGCATGGACAGCGACGTCTACCAGCAGATGGCACGCGCCTTTAAGGACCGCGGTGGTTCACCACCTGGCCTTCTTAATGCAACGCCGGGCATGCTGCAGCAAGACGTGTTCGGCCGCATCCCGCACCAGCAGCGCCTTGGCGAAGCCGTGCCGGGCGGCCGAACCCACGCCCAGGTTACGCTGGTGCAGCGCGCCATGGACTCGATGGGTATCGATTACATGGTCGTGTTCCCGACGCCGATGCTGGTGCTTGGCATGCATCCGCAGGCAGATACCGAGGTGATGATCGGCAACGCGTTCAACCGCTGGCTCGTGGAAGAGATTCTGCCGCAGGATCATCGCATCAAGGCGATGCTTTACCTGCCGTTCAATCACCCGGAAGCCTGCGCCAAGGTGGTGGAGCGATTTGCCGATACGCCGGGAGTCATCGGCTTTACCGTCACCTCGACGCGCTACCGGCCAGTGCATGACGACAGCTACATGCGGCTCTATGCGCTGATCCAGGAGACCGGCAAGCCGCTCGGTTTCCATTCTGGATTCCACTGGGGCGATCAATCGATGCAGCAATGCAACCGATTCATCTCCATGCACGCAATTTCGTTCGTGTACTTCAACCTGATCCATCTCACCAACTGGCTCGTGAACGGCCTGCCGGAGCGCTTTCCGAAGCTAAAGGTGATCTGGATCGAGAGCGGGCTCGCGTGGGCACCGTTCCTGATGCAGCGCCTCGATTCCGAATACATGATGCGCTCGTCGGAAGCGCCTTTGCTCAAGCGGCGGCCGAGCGAGTACATCGCCGACATGTATTTCACCAGCCAGCCGCTCGAACGCTCCAACATGAAGCTTACGGAAGCGACCTTCGAGGCGATCAAGGCCGACTCGCAGCTTCTGTTTGCGTCGGACTGGCCGCATTGGGATTTCGACCTGCCGAGTTCGATCACGACGCTGCCGTTCCTGAGCGAACAGGCTAAGCGCAATATTTTGGGCCTTAACGCGGCCCGTCTTTTCGATCTGCCGGTGCCTGCTCACAAACAACCGAAGACGTCGCCAGCGCGGCGCGAGCCGGTGCCGGCATGACCGCAGCCAAGAGTTTTTCCAGGAGTGTTTCCAAGCGTGTTTCCAAGAGTGGCTCCAAGAGTGCCTCGATGCCGAGAAAGCCGCAACGCAAGTCGACGAAGCCCGCAAAAGCTCAAGCGCGCGCGCATTCGGAGGATTTTTCGTCGCTCGCCCGTACGGCGCTCGCGCGCGGTGAGCCGGATGCGGTACCGGACAAATTGCTGCAAGACGTTCTTACTGCCGCCGTGAGAATCTACGCGGCGAAAGTTGAACGGCGTGGCGGCGAGGTAAAACCATTCGAGGACGGTGCGATTACGGCGACGGAAACGGTCGTCGCCGCATGTGCGATGATTCGCGCCGCCGATCTCAATCTCTTCGACGTGGCGATGTGGTTTCATCGCCCGGCGCCACTGGAAACGCGGGAATCGCCATGAGTGACATCGATGAAATTCCGGTCGCCAAGCTCGCCGACGTGCCCGACGGCGACTACAGAATCTATGCTCTCGACGCCGTTGAAGTCGGCATCTTCCGCCAAGGCGACAAGGTGATCGCGTACGAGAACGTGTGTCCGCACGCCGGCGGACCGGTCTGCCAAGGCAAGATTTTCAATCAAGTCGAAGAGGTGCTCACCCCCGACAAGAAAAGCGCCGGCCTGCGCTTCGGCAAACAGCGCAATATTGTCTGTCCTTGGCACGGCTACGAGTTCGATCTCGAAACCGGCTGCCATCCCGGCGACGCTTCAGTGCGGCTGACGCCGATCAAAGTGGCCGTTCGCAACGGTCAGATTTACGTCAGCATCGCCGGCTGATCAGACGAGCTGCCCCTCACTGAGCGGGATATCGCGCATCGTACTCGGCGCAAACAGCTCTTCGATTTTGAGACGCCGCGGCGTCAAGCCGTGCTCGTGAGTATATTGCAGCAAGGCCTCGATCGACGGCCGGTTTGCCTCGATACCATAGGGGTACCAATCCTTACCGATGATCGCCTGCTCTTCTTCGATCAAAGGCTGCAGCCAGGCAAACGACGCTTTGGGCGAACCGCCTTCGACGACCAGGCTGAAAGCATAATCCTTGGCGCGGCACAGCGCCTTGTAGAGGCTCATCGCCACCCAGGGATCGCGTTCGTACACGTCGCGGCGGATCACCACCGTGTGCATGATCGGGTAGATTTTGGTGCGCCGATAATAATCCTGCTCGAGCTCGCGGTAGTTCGGAAACAGCCGCTTCACGTTCGGCGCACCGCGGCGGAACGAGAGCGGATTGTTCGCGGTCATCAGAAAGTCGAGCTCGCCGCGTTCCAGCAGATCGCCAAGTTCGGTGCCCGGAGGCGCCTGAGTGAGGCGGACGTCCGGCGGCAAGCCGTGCTTCAGGCGATCGGCGCGACCCTGCACCCATTCGATATCGGACGGCTTGACGCCATATTCGTGCTCGAGCAGGCCGCGCATATAGACCGCCGCCGTCATGCTGTATTCGGGCACGCCGCCACGCTTGCCCTTGAGATCACTCGGCTTCGAAATTCCCTTGTCCGTGTTGATAAAGAAATAGCCGTGACGAAACACGCGCGATGGAAAGACCGGGATCGCCACGAATGGCGCGAGGCCGCTGCCGACGAGGGTCGTATAGTTCGACAGCGACATCTCGGAAGCGTCAAACTCCTTGTATTGCAGCATGCGCCAAAAGATCTCCGCGGGCTGCAAGGCCACGTAGTTGATTTCGATGCCCTCGGGCCTGATTGTGCCGTCGCGCAAAGCCTGTGTGCGATCGTAGGGTCCACACGCAAACGACAAACGCAGATTGGCCATAACTCTCCCCATCAATGTCCCCGCCACCCGCCTTGGCTGAGGGCGGCAAACTTCCGCGGTGCTCCGACCCTGTCAAGCGCTGGCATGCGCCGGCTGCATGCCATACGCTCGACGATGCGCTCACAACCGTGGGCGCGTGGGATGCAGACAGGAGGAGTTGGACGTGAACCTCTCGGATCGGCGCGCAGCGGTCACGCGCCGCATGACCGCAGAAGCCGTCGACATTCTCATTGCGGCATCGAGCGGTTTTCGGCCGTTTGACGTCTGTGATCCGGTGATGTTCCTGAGCGGCTACCAGTCGCTCGGCGAAAGTCTGCTTATTCTCACACGCGATGGCGAAGCCACTTTGGTCGTCAGCCCGGCGTGGGATCTTGAGCGCGTCACGGCGCGCACGAATGGCGTCAGTGCTATGGCGGCCGATGACGTCGCGCAGCAGCTGGCCCGGCTGATCCCCAGCTCCAGCAACCGGCAAATCGCAACAGCTGGGCTCAGCCAGTTGTCGCCGCAATTTGCAGACCGTGTCGGCGCGATCGCAGGCTCACAGGCGCGCCCGTTCGATGCTTCACTCTATGCCGCCAGCGGACGAAAGACCGACGCCGAGATTGCAAACGCCCGCAAGGCGACGTGGATTGCTGAGCGCGGATTCGAACGTCTTGTCGAAGTTGCGCGGCCCGGTATGCGCGAATGCGATCTCGCGGTCGAACTGAACCTCACCATGAAAGCGCTGGGCGCCGACGATAATTTCATGATGCTGAGCGCCGCACCGCACGCGCGCGGCATCATGCCATCGAGCACGCGACCGATGCAGCGCGGCGACATCATCCTTGCCGAGTTCACGCCTGGCGTCGCCGGACAGTTCATCCAAACCTGCCGAACCACCGTTCTTGGCCCGCCGAGCGCGGAGCTTGAGGAAAAGTACGCCCTCGTCGTCGACGCGATGTGGTCCGGCATCAAGACTGTGCGCCCGGGAGCACGCGTCGCCGACGTCTGTCACGGCGTCGATCGTGTCCTTGAGCAAAACGGATTTGCCGAGTACTGCCTTCCGCCGCATATTCGCCGGCGCGGGCACGGATTCGGGCTGGGTTCGACGTGGCCCGGCGACATCGCCCGCGACAATGAGATCATCCTCGAAGCGGACGAACTTTTCGTCGTGCATCCGAACCAATATCTGCCAGGCCCGGGCTACATGCTGTGCGGCGAACCGGTCCGGGTGACGACCGACGGTGTCGAAGTGTTGAGCAAAGTCACCGCGGCGCTTGCCGTCATCGATTGCTGAGACGATCGCGTGCGCATGCTCGAAACCGCTCTGCTGACCGGTCCTTATGATTGGGATGCGACCCTATTGCCGCGCGCCGAGTTCGATGCCCGCATCGGGGCGGTTCGGGCGCTACTGCGCGAACGCGGTTTTGCCGGCCTGTTTGTCGGCGGCACCAGCCCGGAGCACGGCGCGCTCAACTATTTGACTGGCTTCGTGCCGAAACTCGGTCCCGCAATTGCGTTCATCCCAGGCGAAGGCGACATCCGCATCGCCTTCTCGGGTGGACCGCCGATGTTGCCGTCGGCGCAACGCCTGACGTTCGTATCCGATGTCCGCGCCTTGCGCGGCGTCGAGCAGGACGCAAAGTCCTGGCTGGGCGAAGCCGCAGGCGCGCGGTTCGCGCTTTGGGGAGACTACGCAATCACCAGCGACGTGCGCGGCGCCCTCGATCGCGCCGCGCCATCGCCGCTCACTGTGCTCGATAACGAGCTTGACGCGCTGCGGCGCCGCAAGACGGAGCGCGAGCGATCCCTCATCGCGCGTGCGTGCGATATTCTGCGCGTTACGGTTCAGACATTCCGCACCGCCATTGCGAAAGGCACCGGCACACGCTCCGCGGCGCTCGCCGCCGAGCGCGCCGCCTATGCCGAAGATGCCCAGGACTTTCGGATTCTCGTGAGCGCGCAGGACGGCGGCATGCCCCAACCGCTCGAAGGAACGGACGACCCGCACCCCAATCCCCTGCTCGCCTGTATCGCCGTACGCTTCGCCGGCTATTGGGCCGAGGGCCTGGTTACGATTGCGTCGAAGCAGACGACAGCATTCACAAACGCCGCGGCTGCCCTTGCCGCCGTATTGCACGAAATCCGGCCCGGCGCCGCGTCACCTGGGTTGGCCGAAACGGTTCGCGCGGCGGCCGCGGGCTTTGATACACATCCCTTCGTCGCCGCGAGTCTGGCCAATGGTATCGGTCTATCACGCGAGGAAGCGCCGTTTCTCGGCGCGAACTCCCCTTCGACACTGCAGGAAGGAGACATTTGCGTGGTGCGCATCGGCACGCACGCCGGTCCTGCGAACGCCGCCATCGTCTCGGCCATGGTCAACGTCGGAACAATGGGCGCCGATGTGCTGTGGCGTGACGCAGGCTAACCGCTTTCGCGAAGCATTTCGGCGCTCAGTTTTTCCGCCACCATGATGGTCGGAATATTGGTGTTGCCTCGCGGCATCGATGACCGTTCGACCACGCACCGGCACCCACGATGATGACATCGAAGGTGTTCGTCATCTCAATCCCATTGCGTCAATGCCCTGCCGCCGCGCCGGCCCTGGCGTCTGATTGAACAACGGCGCCGCATGCTTTACTGGATCACTGGCTTGCGCAAGCCGCGACAATGCCCCCGACACGCAGCAGCACGGTGCTCCCATGACCGGTCCAAAAACACTCAACGGCGTGATCGCCGCGATCGCCACCGCGATTGATGAGAAGAGTGAGCCCGATTCTGCGCGTTCGATCGCGCTGGCGCGTTTTCTTCTCGACAATGGCTGCGATGGGCTCAACGTGCTCGGCACCACCGGCGAGGCGACCTCCTTTTCGCTCGATCAGCGCCGGGGCGTCATGACCGCCTATGCGCAAAGCGGGCTGCCGCTGGACTGCATGATGGTCGGCACCGGCGCCGCAGCGCTTGCCGACGCCATCGCACTGACGAAGCACGCTGCCGAAGTCGGCTTTGCCGGGGCGCTGGTTCTGCCGCCCTTCTACTACAAGGGCGTACCCGACGACGGGCTTTTCGCTGGGATTGAGGCAATTCTGAACGCGACGGCAGCACGGCCGATCCCGATCTATCTTTATCATTATCCGGCGCTGTCGGGCCTGCCTTGGCACATCGCCTTGATCCGGCGCCTGCTTGAAGCCTTCGGCGAGCGCATCGTCGGTCTCAAAGATTCTTCCGGGGATATGGCGTTCGCGCGGGAGGCGGCGGCCATTACGCCACGCTTCAAGGTCTTTCCATCGACCGAGGCAGCATTGCCACAGGCGCGGTCGGGTCCTTTCGCTGGCTGCATCTCGGCGACAGCCAATCTCAACGCCGACCTCTGCGGCCGGGCCTATCGCGCCGGCGATACGGCAGCGCTGGCGGAAGCGGTGGCGATCCGCAGTCTGTTCGATGGCAAGCCGCTGGTTGCCGGCGTAAAGGCTCTGCTCGCTCATATACATAATGAGCCCCAATGGGCGCGGGTTGAGCCGCCACTGTCGCCGTTCCCGCAGGTCGATCTGACGGCCGTTATCGCTGGTTACGAGGCCGTACGGGCCAAACGGGTCGCCTGAGCGCTAAATTCCGGTCCGCCGCCGTTGACGGCGGCGGCGTGCGCCCGTATAAGCGCCGCCCAAGGTGGCAAGCTTGGCTTGCGCACATCCATCACTCCATCGTTTCATTGGGTTTCTCGTCGACCAAGCCATGGCCAATACCAAGTCCGCCAAAAAAGCAGCCCGCCAAATCGCCCGTCGCACCGTGATCAACAAGTCGCGGCGGTCTCGTGTGCGCACTGCCACGCGTAAGGTCGAAGAGGCAATTTCGTCCGGCGACCGCAAAGCCGCACTCGCGGCCATGTCCGAAGCCGAGCCCGCGATCATTCGCGCTGCACAAAAAGGTATCGTGCACCGCAATGCCGCGCGCCGCAAAGTTTCGCGGCTTGCTCATCGCATTGCCAAGCTCGCGAAATAGCTATTCGGCTGGGCAATCCAGCGCGGTCGCGCTCCTCCACCGTTCGATCAAGCGCATTTTTGTCTGCAGTTCGTCGGCTAGCAGTCGGCGTCAGCGATCCATTATGGTGGATTGCCATTAATCTGTTGCAGAATTGTCACGTCGATCCGCAAAAGTTGCAAATTGGGGTACTCTCGTCGCGGCTCGCGCATGGGAGTGCCAATTCTTGTTTGCTCCATGTGATTTCTGGCGACGGCTACCCTGAAAATCGAACAGAAGAATTGTTGCGCCTTTAAGGGGTTAATGGACACGTCCGACAGGGATTTAGAATTCCGGTCGAATCCGTTGCGCCCAGTTTTATTTGTTCGCGTCCGTAATTTTCTTGATTTTGGACAGTTCAGAGCTGTCACGGAACTGTAAATCAGCCCGCTGAGTCAATGCTTTGCGCGACCGGGTTCGAATTCATCAGCGCACGCGCGGTTCTGAAAGTCCAATGTTAACGAGGTTTTTTTGCGGTTGCGGGCCCTAAGCGCCGTGCTAATTTTTAGTTCCCTTCGGTCTCCGAAGGTCATCAAAAACCGGTCCGAGTGGGGACTCATTCTCGTTATGGGTAGGGGAGAACTGTGTCCGGTTGGGGAAGTCGAAGTGAGTAATAGTTGGAATTTCTGAACGAGAAAGCCGGCTTATGAATCTATGAGCTGGATGCTGATGCAGAATGTCGCGAACTGACGTTTTCGCAAGACGGCGAAGATAGTCAGAGACGACCATCGAATCTGGGAGCGATGGAGGTGGGGGCATGATGACAACATTCCACCAATTATTTGGAGCCGCCGGAGCTGGTTCGCCCCAAGCTTGTCGGTCGCTCGCATCAACTGTTCAAGCTCATCCCACGGTCGCGGAACTAAATCGCAACCGTGCGTTCGGGTCGTTACCCCCTTTTGCGCTTCCGCCGGCGCCTCGCCGCTGTACCGGATCGCCCGGCACCCCCAGCGGTTAGGGCCGTCCTTCAAGCTCTTGGCGTCTGCATTTCCATTTCAGCGCAGCCGTCACAGCCAAACTTCACGAAGTGCGTTGCGTCCACCTGATGTCGGGCATGGCGGTGTGTACCCTCGCCTGAGTTGCTCGGTTGAGTCTCTCAAAACAAAAACAGCAGGCCAACATGATGAGCATCGATCAGGAACGCTGGCAGCGGGTCAAGGACCGTCTGCGTGTCGAACTGGGCGAAGACGTTTTCAGCAGCTGGTTCGGGCGTATGGAGCTGGACACAGTCGAAAATGGAGCGGTTCGGCTTTCGGTGCCGACGCGCTTTCTGCGTAACTGGATTCAGGCGCACTATAGCGAACGCGTCTTGGCCAAATGGCAAGCCGAAGAACCCGTCGTCACCCGTCTTGAATTGAGCGTTCGCTCGGCTGCAATTCGCCCGCCCGTGGCTAAGCTCAAGCTGCCGGATCCGCCCACGCTGCCGCGCGAAACCCGTGAGCTCGCGTTGAACGGAGCCGACACGCGCGCAAGCGTACCGTTCATGACGGTCCACGAAGCGCTCGGCGGTTCGCCGCTCGACCCGCGTCTTACGTTCGAAACGTTCGTCGTCGGTCGCTCGAATACGCTGGCGCATGCTGCAGCCAAACAAGTCGCGACCGGTCGCCGCGGCGAGCAGCTTATGTTCAATCCGCTCTACATCCACGCCGCGGTGGGGCTCGGCAAGACGCATCTGCTGCAGGCGATTACCTGGGCCGGCAATGGCGGCGATCGCAAGGTGCTGTATCTGACCGCCGAGCGTTTCATGTACGGCTTTGTATCGGCGCTGAAGACCCAGACAACTCTTGCTTTCAAGGAAGCGTTGCGGGCGATTGATGTGCTGGTCATCGACGATCTGCAGTTCTTGCAGGGGCGATCGACGCAGGCCGAATTTTGCCACACACTCAACGCTCTGATCGACGCGGGCCGCCAAGTCGTGATTGCCAGCGACCGCCCGCCTGCAGACCTCGAGAGTCTTGACGATCGCGTCCGTTCGCGGCTTGCCGGCGGACTTGTCGTCGAGATCGGCTCGCTGGGCGAAGAATTGCGGCTTGAAATCCTCAAAAGCCGGGTTGCCGCCGCCCGCGCCCATCATCCCTGCTTCGAAGTTCCGGCACCGGTGCTGGGCTTTGTCGCCAAATCGGTGACACACAACGGCCGCGATCTCGAAGGTGCAATCAATCGGCTGCTCGCCCATAGCAAACTGACCGGCCAGCCCGTGACGCTGGAAATGGCCGAGCGCGAAATGCGCGACCTGATCCGGCCCGCCGAACCGAAGCGGGTCAGGATCGAGGACATCCAACGTGTCGTAGCGCGCCAATACAACGTGAGCCGCGCCGATCTTTTGTCGTCACGGCGGACCGCAAACGTCGTGCGGCCGCGGCAAATAGCGATGTATCTCGCCAAGATTTTGACGCTACGATCGCTGCCGGAAATCGGCCGCCGCTTCGGTGGTCGGGATCACACCACGGTGCTTCACGCCGTGCGCAAGATCGAGAATCTCGCAGGCAACGACAGCGCTCTTGCGGAGGAGATCGAATCGCTCAAACGCCAGCTCCAGGATTGACCGCAACGGACTGAGTGCAACGACTGGCGCGATAGAGCATCTGCGCCCGGGGCGGGGGCCTTTGAACCCGGCGAGCGAGCGCTGAGAGGCTCGACCGCCAAATTTGAAATTAGGGCAGCCAGCCATTCCGCCGGCGTTGGGGGAAGCGATGAAACGCAGGGGAAAGCCCGGGGCCAATTGCGGCCCGGACTTGCCGAAAGCGGCTCGCTGCGCCAATTTCCGAAAGCGGTACGCCCCCTTAGGTCGCCCCTCCGCCTTTTGAATGGATTTTTGTTATGAAGGTCACCGTAGAGCGCTCCGAATTATTGCGATCGCTGGGTCACGTGCATCGCGTGGTCGAACGCCGCAACACAATTCCCATCCTCGCCAATGTGCTCCTGCGCGCCGACCGCTCGAAACTCGCCCTCAAGGCGACCGACCTCGACGTTGAAGTCACCGATACGATCGCCGCCGAGGTCGGACCCGCCGGCTCGACCACCGTACCGGCTCACATGTTCTTCGACATCGTGCGCAAATTGCCTGAGGGTGCCCAGATTGTTCTCGAATCCTCCGGCGACCGGGCGGCACTGACGATCCGCGCCGGCCGCTCGCGGTTCACGCTGCAGACACTGCCGGAGAGCGACTTTCCCGATCTCGCCCCTGGCGAAATGACGCACAAGTTCACGCTCAAGGCTGCCGACCTCAAGCGCCTGATCGATAAAACCCAGTTTGCCATCTCGACTGAGGAAACCCGTTACTACCTCAACGGCATCTATCTGCACGCCGCCGGCACCGCCAAGGCGCCGACGCTGCGCGCCGTCGCCACCGACGGCCATCGCCTCGCACAAATGGAGCTCGAATTGCCGCCTGGTGCCGTAGGCATGCCCGGCATCATCGTGCCGCGCAAAACCGTCACCGAGGTCCAGCGCCTGATGGAGGACGGTGACGCCGAAGTTGCAATCGAACTATCAGCCGGAAAAATTCGCTTCACCGTCGGCGAGGCGGTACTGACCTCAAAGCTGATCGATGGAACGTTTCCGGATTATGGGCGCGTCATTCCGACGAACAATGACAAGGAACTGGTGGTCGACAAGAAGGATTTCGAGGCCGCCGTGGACCGAGTCTCAACCGTGTCGAGTGAGCGCGGCCGGGCCGTCAAACTATCGATCACTGGCGGCCGACTGGTCTTGTCTGTGACCAATCCCGATTCCGGCAGCGCCAATGAGGAACTCGAAGTCGAATATGAGTCCGAACCGATCGATATCGGTTTCAATTCCCGCTACCTCCTCGATATCGCCGCCCAGATTGAAAGCGAGGCCGCAGTCCTCAAGCTTGCCGATCCGGGCTCTCCGACGCTGATCCAGGACAAGGACCCGCGCGGCGCACTCTATGTGCTGATGCCGATGCGGGTCTGATGACCCCAGCCAGCGTCCGGCGCCTGACCCTTCATAACTTCCGCAATTATCATGCGGCGACGATCGAGGCCGGCGCGACGACAATCGTGCTGGTCGGGCCGAACGGCGCCGGCAAAACCAATCTGATCGAGGCTATTTCATTCCTGGCCCCAGGCCGCGGCTTGCGGCGCGCGACAATCGATGAGGTGGCTTTCAGCGAGGGTGACGGCTCGTGGGCAGTCGCTGCTGAAATCGAAGGGGCGCTGGGACTCGCGACTCTCGGCACGGGAGTCGAACAGCCGGCGGAAGACGGCGCCCCCAGTCAGCGCAAATGCCGCATTGATCGCGAGCCGGTCCCGTCGGCCGCGGCCTTTGCCGATCACTTGGGCGTGGTCTGGCTGGTGCCCGCAATGGACACGCTTTTCGTTGGCGCTCCATCCGAACGGCGGCGCTGGCTCGATCGCCTGGCGCTCGCGGTGGATCCGGAGCACGGCAGCCGCGTTAACGCGCTTGAGCGGGCCCTGCGCTCGCGCAATCGACTCCTTGAAGACGCACGACCCGACGCGCACTGGCTCGATGCCGTCGAACATGAGACTGCGGACCTCGCGGTTGCAGTCGCCGGACAGCGAGTGGAGACCGTACGGCGGCTCGCGAGCGAGTTGGCAAGCCGTAAGGATTCGGCCTTTCCGCCGGCCGATATCGCGCTCGATGGCTGGATTGAGACGCTCATCCCCGATCATCCCGCCATCGAGATCGAAGAGCGTTACCGTTCCGTGTTGCGCGACAACCGCCCCCGCGACGCCGCAGCCGGACGCACGCTCGACGGCGTGCATCTCACTGATCTCAAGGTCACCTATGCACAGAAGGGTATCGCCGCCGGCGATGCCTCGACTGGCGAACAAAAGGCGCTTCTCATCGGACTCGTGCTTGCCCATGGGCGATTGATCGCCGAAATGACAGGCTTCGCGCCAGTCCTCCTGCTCGACGAGGTTGTCGCGCATCTTGATCCCGCGCGCCGCGCGGCGCTTCACGCGGAACTTGGGCTGCTCGGCGCGCAGGTGTGGATGACCGGCGCCGATCCCGCGCTCTTTGCGGAGGTTTCGGACAGTGCGATGGTGATGGAAGTTCGAGCCGGCCGGTTAGACCTCAAACATGGGAAACACTGACGATTTGCGCCGCGAAGAAAGTTCCAGATGCCTCATTAAACACGCCACATCGCAAGTTGGCGGCAACGGAACCAACAGCGCGAGAAGCCTCTTAACCTGCAAGAAAAGGAATTGTCCGTCGTAAGTTGAGGCCCGACCGCAATGCCAGAACAGGCCGAAGAACAGGCCGAAGACATGATCGTCCGGAATCTCATCGAGGCCGTTGAGCGTCTCCACCGCGACTTGGATCGCGTGGAACTCTGGACGGCCGCGCTCGGCCATTTTCACCGTCCAGTGCCGGACTACCGTCCCGGCGACCAATACCTCCTGCCAACCCTGAAGCGCGATACGCAGCAGCCTCGGCGCTGACAACATAGCTTGGGCGGCGCTTGCCTCGCTCACCTCTCGGGCCTGCACGTCTTTGGCTTGGACAAATTTCTCGGCGTGATCGGGTCCGCCACTGCGGCGCGCAACAGCCTTCAAACAGGCTGTCCGAGGGGCTTGAATCAGCCTCATTTTCCGCGTCGCAAAAACCTTGAAAAACCACGATTTGACAATATGTTACGCATATCCACTTTGCCCTGTACGCGGGCCTGTTTTCGTGTACAAGACAAAGGCGATTCTGACGTTTTCTTACAAGCGATTCGAAAGCTTCATGCATGGCCGAAGCCATCCGCAAACCAAGCCCGGATGCACCCTCCGATTCGGATTACGGCGCTGAGTCGATCAAGGTGCTCAAGGGTCTCGATGCCGTGCGCAAGCGGCCGGGCATGTACATTGGCGACACCGACGACGGCTCGGGCCTGCACCACATGGTCTACGAGGTCGTCGACAACGCCATCGACGAAGCATTGGCGGGCTTTGCCAAGGAAGTCGTGGTCACCCTAAATCCTGACGGCTCCTGCACCGTTCGTGACGACGGCCGCGGCATCCCGACCGACATCCACAAGGGCGAAGGCGTATCCGCTGCAGAAGTCATCATGACGCAACTGCATGCCGGCGGAAAATTCGATCAGAACTCCTACAAGGTCTCCGGCGGCCTCCACGGCGTCGGCGTGTCCGTTGTCAACGCGCTGTCGAGCTGGCTCAAGCTCACGATCTGGCGCGACGGCAAAGAACACTTCATGGAATTTCGCGACGGCGAGCCGGTTGCGCCGCTTGCCGTCGTTGGCGCGGCATACGACAAACGCGGCACCGAGGTGACCTTCCTCCCGTCGAAGCAAACCTTCACCATGACGGATTTTGATTTCGCCACGCTGGAACACCGGCTGCGCGAACTCGCCTTTCTCAATTCCGGCGTTCACATCGTGCTTTCTGACAAGCGCCATGCCGTCGAGAAGAACGAGGAGATGGTCTACGAGGGCGGCATCGAAGCCTTCGTCAAATATCTCGATCGTAACAAGACGCCGCTGATCCCGCAGCCCATCGTCATGAAGGCCGACCGCGATGGCGTCGGCGTCGAATGCGCGCTGTGGTGGAACGACGGCTATCACGAATCGGTGCTTTGCTTCACCAACAACATCCCGCAGCGCGACGGCGGCACGCATCTGGCCGCCTTCCGTGGCGCCCTGACTCGGCAAATTACCGGCTACGCCGAATCGGGCAGCATCGCGCGCAAGGAAAAAGTTGCGCTGACCGGCGACGATTGCCGTGAGGGCTTGACTGCGGTGCTCTCAGTCAAGGTCGCGGACCCGAAATTCTCCTCGCAAACCAAGGACAAGCTTGTCTCGTCCGAAGTCCGGCCGGCGGTCGAAGGCATCGTCAACGACATGCTCAAGTCGTGGCTCGAAGAGCATCCGACCGAGGCTAAGACCGTCGTCGGCAAAGTGATCCAGGCGGCGGCGGCGCGCGAGGCGGCACGCAAGGCGCGCGAGATGACCCGCAAGAGCGCGCTCGGCGTCACATCGTTGCCCGGCAAGCTCGCCGATTGCCAGGAACGCGATCCGGCCAAATCCGAGCTGTTCATCGTCGAGGGCGACTCCGCCGGCGGCAGCGCCAAGCAGGGCCGCAATCGGGAATTTCAAGCCGTCTTGCCGCTTCGTGGAAAGATCCTCAACGTCGAGCGCGCACGGATGGACAAGATGCTGTCGTCCGAGCAGATCGGCACCCTCATTACCGCGCTCGGCACCGGCATCGGCACTGACGAATTCACCGCCGACAAGCTGCGCTACCACAAGGTCATCATCATGACGGACGCCGACGTCGACGGCGCGCACATTCGCACTTTGCTGTTGACGTTCTTCTACCGGCAGATGCGCGAGATCATCGATCGCGGGCACCTCTACATCGCCCAGCCGCCACTCTATAAAGTCGCACGCGGCAAGTCGGAGCAGTATCTCAAAGACGAGCGGGCGCTCGAGGACTATCTGATCGACACCGGAATCGAGGAGGCGGTGCTGCGCTTGTCGTCAGGCGAAGTGCGCGCCGGCAATGACCTGCGCAAGCTCGTCGAGGAAGCGCGCTCGATTCGCAATCTCCTGAACAATCTGCACAGCCGATATAATCGCAAGGTTATCGAGCAAGCCGCCATTGCCGGAGTCCTCCACCAGCGGGTCACGGGCGATCCCGCGAACGCCACGGCGGCTGCCGAATATATCGCCAGACGTCTTGATGCCTTAACCGATGAAACCGAGCGCGGCTGGCACGGCGAATTCACTGAGGGTCGAGGCTTTCAGTTCGAGCGCACGGTGCGCGGCGTCAAAGAGGTCGCGGTGATTGATCAGGCGCTCCTTGGCTCGGCCGACGCGCGCAAGCTCGACGAATATGCGGCTACGCTGCAACAGACTTATCCCCGTCCGACACCACCCGCGACGCTGCGGCGCAAGGATGAGGAAACGCCGATCCATGGCCCGGTCAGCCTGTTCGATGCGGTCACCGCGGCCGGCCGCAAGGGCGTGAATTTGCAGCGCTACAAAGGCCTCGGCGAGATGAACCCCAGCCAGCTCTGGGAAACGACGCTCGATACCAACGCACGCTCGCTGCTGCAGGTCAGCGTCAAGGAAATCGACGAGGCCAACACGATTTTCGACGAACTCATGGGCGACAAGGTCGAGCCGCGCCGCGTGTTCATCGAGGAGCACGCGCTCACCGCCAGCGTGGACGTTTGATCGTCTTCAAAACAGATCGAAATATTCGTTCTGCTCCCAGGCCGTCACGCCGTTCGGTGCATCCGTGCTCGTTTCTCCGCCCGGCTCGGACTTAAAGCGCGCCAGCTCGGCCTCCTTGATGTGAGCGTAATAGTCGATGAAGGCCGGACCGAAAGCCTTCGCAAACACCTCGCTCGCGCGCAATGCGGCAAGCGCTTCGCCGAGATCTTTCGGCAAGTGGGGCGCCTTGGTCTCGTAGGGCGTGTCGGCCGAAGGTCCGGGATCACGACGGCGCACTATGCCGTCGAGGCCGGCATAGATTTGCGACGCCATATAGAGATAGGGATTCGCAGCAGGCTCGCCGACGCGGTTTTCCAAATGCGTCGACGGATCGCCCGGCTGCCCAAGCACGCGGACCATCACACCGCGGTTGTCGCGCGCCCAGATCGCGCGATCGGGCGCGAGCGTATAGGAGCGATAGCGCTTGTAGCCGTTGATCGTCGGCGTCGTGAAGGCTGCGGCCGCATTCGCGTGCGCCAGCAACCCGCCGAGGAAACAGCGGCCGAGATTGGAAAGACCATCGGATCCATCGCCCGCGAAGGCATTGATCCGGCGTTTGCGTTCGATCAGCGACTGATGCAGGTGCCAGCCGCTCGAAAACAGGTTGGGTAATCCGGGCCGGCACATGAAACTGGCGAAATGGCCGTTGCGCCGCGCGATCTGCTTGGTCGCCGCGCGAAATAGGATCATCGTATCGGCGGCGGCAAGGCCGAGCTGTGGACGAAAAGTAAATTCGCACTGGCTCGGTCCAAGCTCCACTTCGAGGGAGCGCAGCGGCATGCCGAGCGCGGCAACGCCGCGCCGGATCGGCTCCAGTGCCAGATCGATCTGATCGAAGCGGCTCTCAGTCAGATACTGATAGCCCTGATTGATGAGGCTCACTTCAGGCGCTTGCGGTGGCCACGTGGCATCCGCCGGCATGAGCCGTGGGTTCTCGATCTTAAAGAGATGAAATTCGACCTCGAGCCCAGCCAGATATTCGAACCCCGCCGTTTCCAGCCGTGCCAAAGCATCGCGCAAAATCTGCCGCGTCGAAAACGGCACCGGCTTGCCGTTTGTGAAATAGATGTCGCAGAGAAACCACGCAGTATTCGGCGGGCCGTTATTCTTGGTCCACGGCAGCAGGCGAAACGTCGAGGGGTCCGCCACCATGACAAAATCAGCGGCGCCCTGCATTTCCGGCATGTCAAAACCGCCGCCGGGCGTAAAAACCGGATACGCCGTCTTGTGCGCCGTATCCTTGGCGAGGAGCGTTGTGGTCATGGTGACGCCGCTTCGCATCATGGCGGGCGCGTCGTGCGCCATCACGGTCTTGCCGCGCAGCACGCCGTGCTGATCAGCGAAAGAAAAGCGCACCAGCTCGATATTGTTCTTCTTGATCTCTTGGGCGGCAACGTTTGCCGCGCGCAACTGCTCGCCGGTCCACAGACCGTGCCGCTCGACGAAACTTGCGGAGATTCGGCTGCGCGGAGGCATCTTGTTTGGGCGAATAGTCAACGGCGAATAGCAAAGCTGCGTGTGCCGTAGCGTTCCTGTTCGCTATTCGCCACGCGCTATCCCCCCGTTGCCCAGCTTTTGGTCTCTTGCCGGCTGCGATCGGTGCGCTGCCAATAGACTTGCCAGTCGCCCGCCGGGCCGATGCCGTCGACGCAGGCCGGTCCGCCGATGTTCGCGGCCTCCGCTCGATCGAGCACCATGATGGGCTTTTCGCCTTTGCCCGATTGATCGAGCGCCTGGCGCAACAGGCGCCGGTAAGCGCTGATCGCCTTGTCGGACGTGCCGAGGTGCTCTTGCGTGCGGTCCTGGATCGCGCCCATCGACTCGCAGGCCCACTGGTCGTGCACGTTGATGTCGGTGCCCATGCCCGTATACGTCGCGTGCGCCTGCTCGTGCGGATCGAAGCCGTAATCGTTGCTCTTGTTCTTGCGCGGAACATAGTCCGGCAATTCGTAAAGCTCGAGCCGCTGCCGGCGCATCTCGTCCTTATCGACCGGCGCTCCGAACGAGGTGAAAATCGCGTACCAATAATGTTTCAGGTCGTCGATCGGTACGTGCCATTGCGAGATCGTCATCTCCCGACTCATCGGAATGATGAAGGCGTTCGGAAAAATCAGATTGGTGACCCGCACGTGCGCCTTGCCGCCGCCGATCTCGCGCAGCGTAATCAGCCGAAAGCCGTAGTCGGTCGGCTCGATCTCAATGCGCGGCCGCGGAAACTCGCGCATGATCATGGTCATCGGCATATCCGAGTCTTTCGACGTGTCCCGGAACATCTTGCCGTAGCCCTTGTTGGGGTCTTCATCCTCGAAGAAGCGATGCAGGAAAGAGGTGTGCACAGGATCGATGCCGACCTCGAGCGATTGCAGCCAGTTGCAATCGATCATTCCCTTGAAGGCAAAGGTGTGCGTCGACGGCGCGACAAAGCAGTCGAAATGCGGAAACGCCGGCGGTTCACCGGGCCCCAGATAGGCGAACAGGATGCCGCTCTTCTCGACGACCGGATAGGATTTTTGTTTGACGTTGGCGCAGAGGTTGCTGTTGTCGGGCTCAGCCGGGGTCTGCAGGCACCGGCCATCGACGTCGAACAACCAGCCGTGAAACGCACAGCGCAGTCCGCCGTCTTCGAGCCGGCCATAGGCGAGGTCGGTACCGCGATGTGGACAATGGCGTCCGATCAGCCCGTAGCGGCCCCTGTCATCCTTGAAGATCACAAGGTCCTCGCCCATAAGCCGAACCGGTTTCACCGGCCGGTTCCCGGAGAGTTCGTCGACGAGCGCTGCCGGTTGCCAGTAGCGCCGCATCAGATCGCCTGCTGCGGTCCCGGGCGAAGTACGGGTGATGAGATCGTTCTGCTCCGCGCTCAACATCTCAGGGACCTCTTTGTCACGATCAGTTCTCGCTTACAGGGAAAGGCGGCTCACACTATCGCCAATATACGCGACCGGGAACCGAGAGCGCTTCAGCGCCCAGGCAGAACGAGCACCTTCGGATTCGTCGGCAATGTCGTCTTGGATACCACGACTGAAGGGACCTCGGCCCTTTCGACGTCCCATTGCTGCCGCGCCCGGGTCAGGAAACGATCAAGCGTGTACTGACTGAAATAGTGCATCGGGATGATGAGCGGCGCCTTGAGCGCGGTGAGGACCTCCATCATGCCGTCGAGGTCGAGGGTGAAGTTGCCGTCCACCGGCGCCATCACCACGTCGACGCGGCCGATCTCGTTAAGCTGCTGTTGCGTCAGCGTGTGATGCAGATGCCCGAGGTGCGCGATGCACAAGTTGGCAATCTCGAAAATAAAGATCGAATTGCCGTAGCGCTCGGTCCCGCCGTCCCACCTCCTGATGTTTGTCGGCACGTTGCGGACGCGGACATCGCGATATTTGATATCCCAAATCGCCGGCTCGTCCGGACCTTTCCCCCAGCCGCGCAGCACGTATTTGATCGCAGGATCGGGGCGGTCGGTGTAGTGCGTATCGTGCGCATGATTTATTGTGATGATGTCGGGCAGAACCGGCGGCCGCACATAATCGTTGTAATCGGTCGCGATCCGCACCAGCTCCGGACTTTCGATCAGGAACGTGGCGTGGCCGATAAAGGTGAGCCGCACCTGATCGGGGTCGAGCGCGGCGAGATGAAAAGCAGCCGGTGTCAGACGCGGCCGATTCGCGGCCACGAGGCCGGGACAATTCTCGGTCATTTCCGGTTTGGCTGACGGCGCATCGGCCGGTTGGGCGTGCGCAATCGAGCCGAATGCCCCCGCCATGAGCGCAACGGCCACAAAGCGCAGGAGCCAAACAATTCCGCTCATGCTTCACTCCGTCGTTCGTCGCCCGGCCTGCGTCACATAAAAACAAAGTTTCGCACGGAACGTGGCTGCAAGCTACCGGCCGCGCCGGTGCGGTTGCAGCAAGGAGCCATGCGGACCATGATGATCGGCCCGAGGGAAGCATTTGCCGCGATCTGGATCGGCTGGATCGTCAGTTGGGTGACCGCATCATTCTGGTCCAGCCGGACAGAAAAACAGGTTCCTACGCGCGACGTCTGGTTCTATCGCGCATTGATCGTCATCGGAGCGGTCCTGCTTTGGCCCCGGATACCCTCACTGCTGCATGAGGGGAGAATCTGGCATGTCGGCTACGACGGTGCGTATGCCCTGGCCGGGCTCACGCTGGCGGGCATCTTGTTTGCGTGGTGGGCGCGAATTCACCTCGGCCGCCTCTGGTCCAGCGCGATCACGCGCAAGGAACACCATCGCGTCGTTGACACCGGCCCGTACGCCTTGGTGCGGCATCCGATCTATACGGGACTCATCGCGGCAATATTCGCGACGGCGGCCGCGCAAGCGACGCTGACCGGAATTCTGGGTGCCGGACTGATCGCCGCCGGCATGTGGTTGAAGGCGCGTGCCGAGGAGCGATTCCTGACGGCCGAGCTTGGCGCCGACGCATACGGCGCCTACCGCCGCCGCGTGCCCATGCTGGTGCCGTTTCTACCGCGCGGATAGCTGCATTGAGCCCGCGGCGTAACGCACTGCGGGGCGAATCGTCGGCGCCCCGATTGTCAGCGGCCCGACGTTATCGTCCCACGCGCGGTGAGAACGATCCATTGGCCGTCCTGCCGCTTGATCGCATCGACGCGGCCGACGCCGGGAAGCACGCTGCCGGTACCGACGTCGAACAGGCCGCCGTTGCGGTTTTCGATCAGCGCGCGGCCAGCCTGCACATCCTGGACAACCCAGCCTTCCAGAATACGATCGGTGATTTTCGCGTCCGCCGCCGGCGGGCTGGCGATCGAACCTGTGACGTCGGGCGCAGCGCTCGCGCGCTTGTCGAGGCGGTCGACCGTATCGGAAATGTGCGCAATCTTCGTCGCCGGTTCGGCTTCGGCGCGCTCGACGTGATCGAGCCGATCCGCGATTTTCGCGAATTGCGTATTGGCGTCGCGGGTGGCGCCATCGAGTTTCGTCTTGATGGCGGACAGTTCGGCAAGTTGCGCCTTCATGGCCTGAACAACGCTGGTCGCATCTTCGGCACCGGAGCTTGCTCCCGCTGGCATGAGCCGCCCGACCGCGGATCCGCTGAGCGATCCGACGAACGAACCCAGTGCCGCAGCGAGCGCGAGCGTCGCCGCCAGCAAGGCGAAACGCGACGATCGTGCAGGAGGGGCCGCCGTGGCGTCCCCGCCAGCGTCCGCTGTCGTCGATTTATCGTGTGGCGGCGCCGCCTCGTCAGTATCGAGCGTTGGCGATTTGTTTTCCATCGCCTCTCCAGCATCGAGCCTGGGAGACCAAATCACCGGCAGATTGCTATCGGGCGCGCTGGCTTCGGTCCGCGTTGTTTCGCGGGAGATTCCGGCAGGTTCGTTGCCGGGCGCATTGGCGGCCTGGGGTTGGGCCTTCTCACCCTTGTCCGGCTCATCACTCATGACGGAATCCTCCGAATTTCGGATCATCCGTCGTTAATCTTTTTTGGTTAGCGTTTGGTTACCGGACGTTGCTGCGGCGCAAATCACCCGGCCTTTCGGCAAAAATTGCGATCAGTCCGCCAATCCATTCTCGCGAGCGAGATCTCTGAGTGACGTCTCCGGACGTGCGCCGAGATGCTGGATCACTTCGGCCGCAGCGAGCGCGCCGAGGCGGCCGCAGGTGCGGTCGTCAGCGCCGCGCGCGAGACCCGAGAGGAATCCAGCCGCGAACAGGTCGCCGGCGCCCGTCGTATCAACGACGCGATCGACCGGGAAGGCCGGGACCGCCTCGGCGCCATCGGGCCCTATCACCAGGCAGCCTTTTTCGCTGCGCGTCACGACGGCGATATCGATGTCCCCGCGTAGCGCCTTCACGGCGGCATCGAAGTCAGACGTCTGATAGAGGCTGTGCAGTTCGGACTCGTTGGCAAAGATGAGATCAACCGTGCGCGAGCGCATCAGGTGCAAAAATTCGTCCCGCCAACGATCGACACAAAATGCATCCGACAGCGTCAGCGCCACTTTGCGATCGGCCTTGTGCGCGATCTCCGCCGCTTTAATAAACGCTTCCTTGGCGTGCTGCGGATCCCACAAATAGCCTTCGAGATAGGTCACAAGACTCGCCGCGACCGTCTCTGGATCGATGTCGGCAGGATGCAGATCCTGCGCGGCACCAAGGTAGGTATTCATGGTGCGCTCGCCGTCGGGCGTCACCAGCACGTAACAGCGCCCGGTCGAGGCGCCATCGGAGGCCGGCGGCGTCGCGAAGGCCACCCCCGCAGCGCGAATGTCGTGGCTGAACGCGCGGCCGAGGAGATCGTCCCTGACTTTGCCCACGAAGGCCGCCCGCGCGCCAAGCGAGGCCAGCCCGACGATCGTGTTCGCAGCCGAGCCGCCGGACATTTCGACCGCCGGCCCCATCGCGTCATAGATCGCCTCAGCGCGCGCTTCGTCGATCAGCGCCATCGTGCCCTTGTGCATGCCTTGCTGGACGAGAAAATCTTCCTCGGCGCGGGCGATCACATCGACGATTGCATTGCCGAGGCCGAGAACATCGTAACGGGCTGAAGCCATGGGAAAACTCGTGCGGAACGGCGCGCACTATAGCGAGCGCGATCCCGCTGGCAATGGCACCGGTCATTCATCATCGCGGCAAGGCCTCGGCCGGACAGGCAGCCCTTGCGGGGCCGGCCAGCGCCGTGGCATGGGGACGCGCGATCCGCAGAGAGGACGGCATGGCATTTCAGGAACGGGTTTTTTCCGGCGTGCAACCGACCGGCAACCTGCACCTCGGCAACTATCTTGGCGCCATCAAGCGCTTCGTCGAGTTGCAGGATCGCTACGACTGCATCTATTGCGTCGTCGACCTGCATGCCATCACGGTCTGGCAGGATCCGGCCGAATTGCCGCGCGCTATTCGCGAGGTCACTGCCGCGTTCATCGCGTGCGGCATCGATCCGCAAAAGCACATTGTGTTCAATCAGAGCCAGGTGGCGGAGCACGCCGAGCTCGCCTGGATTTTCAATTGCGTCGCCCGTCTCGGCTGGCTCAACCGGATGACACAGTTCAAGGAGAAAGCCGGCAAGGACCGCGAAAATGCATCGGTCGGCCTTTACGCCTATCCGACACTGATGGCGGCTGACATTCTCGTCTATCGCGCCACCCATGTTCCGGTCGGCGAGGATCAGAAGCAACACCTTGAGCTCTCACGCGACGTCGCGCAGAAATTCAACAACGATTTCAGTCACTCGATCCACGAACGCGGCTATGGCGACGCATTCTTTCCGTTGCCGGCGCCGGTGATCACCGGCGAAGCCACACGCGTGATGTCGCTGCGTGACGGCACTAAGAAAATGTCGAAGTCCGACGCCTCCGACAATTCCCGCATCAACCTCACCGACGACGCCGACGCCATTGCGCAGAAAATCCGCCGCGCGAAAACCGATCCAGAACCGCTGCCGAGCGAAGAAAAAGGCCTCGAAACCCGTCCAGAAGCGGACAACCTCGTCGGCATTTACGCAGCGCTCGCCGACACGACGCGCGCCGGCGTGCTCGGACAATTCGGCAACGCGCAGTTCTCGACGTTCAAGTCGGCCTTGACCGATCTTGCCGTCGCCAAACTCGGCCCAATTGGCGCCGAGATGAAGCGGCTGCTGAACGATCCGGTCGCAATCGATTCTATTCTGGCTGACGGCGCTGCCCGGGCACAAAAGCTCGCCGGGGAAACGATGAAAGCGGTGAAGGATATTGTCGGCTTCGTCCGGTCGTAGAGGAAACCGCCCGGAGGGCTATCTGACGATAAACCGGTGCGTTTGCTCGGAATTCTTGTTCCGCCCCCAGGCGTAGGAATATTGTTCGCCGTGGACGAAGTCCGATTCATCGAAATAGGAGGCGAGTTCCTTCGCTCGCTCATAGGCGGCATCCCAGCCGTGTCTCGCGTCCTTGATCCGAGCTCGTCGTACCGGCCTTGGATCGACTCCCGTCGTCCAGACCTCCTCGATAATGGGATGCAGCATGTTTCAAATCTTAATGACAACAGTTAATGCTTTGCTAACGGGCGTTTGGGGAGCGAAGCGGGGTCGCAGCGGAATCGCCGCCAACCGGGAAAACCACGCCCGTACTTGAACTTCCAACAGAATTCGCCCACGTATTAGACTGTATTTAAGTCGGTTACGGCCCGGTTCCCTGCGCTGGCGCAGCATGATCGGGACCACCAGGAGACTGCGGAGGACTCGATGTTCATCCAGACCGAAGCCACCCCGAACCCGGCGACCCTGAAGTTCCTGCCTGGTCGAGCGGTATTGGAAAACGGCACGCTGGAATTGCGCGACGCCGAGCAGGCGGCGCAGTCGCCGCTCGCCCAAGAGCTCTTCGGCATTGCCGGCGTCAGCGGCGTGTTTTTTGGCTCAGATTTCATCACCATCACCAAGAACGCGGGCGAATGGCAGCAGCTCAAGCCCATGATCCTCGGCGCCATTATGGAGCATTTTATGTCGGGGGCGCCGCTGCTCGTGACCGGTAGTACCGAGCAGAGCGGCGGCGATGAGTTTTTTGATGCGGCTGACGCCGAAACCGTCGCCACAATCAAGGAGCTGATCGAGACGCGCGTGCGCCCCGCCGTCGCCAACGACGGCGGCGACATCACGTTTAAGGGCTTCAAGGACGGCGTCGTCTATCTCAACATGAAGGGGTCCTGTTCGGGCTGCCCGTCGTCCACGGCCACACTCCAGCACGGCATCCAGAATTTGCTGCGCCATTTCATCCCGGACGTGACCGAAGTTCGGGCCATGTGATCAGACGCGTGACCAGACACGCCGATCGGTCAAATTGACCGGGCGCAGCGAGGGGCCGGTGGACAAGTCCGCCCAAGTACCCACAAAGCTCCAAAGTCTATTTTGCGAGCCCTTGTCGGGGCCATGCGGTGGCAGGCACTGTCGCCGGCATCGTCGTGAATCACCGACGCTTTCATATGCCTATGCGCATACTCGCCATTGATACGGCGTTGGCGGCCTGCTCGGCGGCCGTGTTCGACACCGAACAGGGCGGCATTCTAGCGAGCGAGAGCCTGCCGATGATTCGCGGACATGCCGAGGCCCTCATGCCGCTGCTTGCGCGGCTGAGCGATAAGACCGGTTTGGCATTCACTGATCTCGATCGCGTGGCGGTAACGACCGGGCCGGGCAGCTTTACGGGATTACGGGTCGGCATCTCAGCGGCACGCGGCATCGCGCTTGCGGCCGAAAAGCCCGCTTTTGGTGTGTCCACGCTCTCCGTTTACGCCGCACCGCACTTGGCCAGCGAAGACGGCTCGCCCGTCATTGCTGTCATCGATGCACGGCACGACCACGTCTACCTCCAGGTTTTCGGCCCCGGAGGCCGGACTGTGGTCACACCGCGGCTCGCTCCGCTGAGCGAAGCGGTACGGGCGGCGGCCGGGACAGCCGCCCGCATTGTCGGCTCGGCCGCCCAAGCGGTCGCCGATAGGCTAACAGCAGACCAAGCCCAACCGAAGGTGATCGATCAGCGCGAAGCGCCTGATATTTCCTGGGTCGCGCGCATGGGTGCTGCCCTGCCGGAAGGGCTGTCGCCGCCGACGCCGCAATATCTGCGTGCCCCTGACGCGCAGCCACAAAACGCCGCCCAGCTGCCGCGCCGATGATGAACTTCGTCTCTCGCCTGCTCGCCCGCGCCCAGCCTGCGATTTCCGAAGCGCGCCCTCGCGATGCGGCCGCCATCGCTGCGGTGCACGCCTCTTCATTCCAGCGTGGTTGGGGCGAGGACGAAATTCACCGGCTGTTGATCGACCACTCGGTCGTCGCTCACCGCGCCACATCGGGGCGGGTCACCAGTGCGTTCATTCTGTCCCGAATGGCCGCCGGCGAAGCCGAGATTCTGTCGATCGCCGTGGCCCCGGCCTGGCGCGGGCGCGGGCTGTCGCGCCCGCTTCTCGATCTGCACCTGCGGCGGCTGGCCGGTCTTGGTGTCCAGACGGTGTTCCTCGACGTCGACGAACATAACGCCGCGGCTCGCCGGCTCTATAAGGGGGCCGGATTTCGTGAGGTCGGACGGCGGGAGGGCTATTACGCTGCGGGGACAGCTGCCCTGGTGCTGCGCCGTGACCTGGTATGAAACACGCTGGGCAGAAACACGCTGGGCTGACGCATCATCGCAAAGGCGATATATTGTTGCAGTAGGAGCAGTGAGAAAATCTCACATGCGAACACGACGGGAATGAACGGAACTCGCAAACTCTACATAAAATCCTTCGGCTGCCAGATGAACGTCTACGACTCGCGGCGTATGACGGACACCTTGGCACCGCGAGGGCTATGCCGAGACCACAAGCCCGGCTGACGCCGATCTCGTCATCCTCAACACCTGCCATATTCGCGAGAAGGCCGCGGAGAAAGTCTATTCCGAACTCGGCCGCATGCGCCGTTTGAAGGAAGGCGCCGCCGCGGAAGGCCGTCGCCTCGTCATCGCGGTTGCTGGCTGTGTCGCGCAGGCCGAGGGCGAGGAGATCATCCGGCGCGCGCCTGCCGTCGACTTGGTTTTTGGGCCGCAGAATTATCATCGTCTGCCCGAACTGCTGGCGCGCGCCGCGCGCGACGGCAAGGCCGTCGACACTGAATTTCCGCTCGACGACAAATTCGATCATTTGGCAGCGCCAAGCGCTGCAGCAACGCGCGCCCGCGGCGTATCGGCCTTCGTCACCGTTCAGGAAGGCTGCGACAAATTCTGTACGTTTTGCGTTGTCCCCTATACGCGAGGCGCCGAAATCTCCCGGCCCGTGACAAAAATCCTCGCCGAGATCGAGCGGCTCGTGGACGCCGGAGTGCGCGAGGTCACGCTGATCGGGCAGAACGTCAACGCTTATCACGGTGAGGGACCCGACGGCCGGCCGTGGTCGTTGGCGCGTCTGCTTGATCGCGTCGCGCAGCGGCGCGGCGTCGAACGCTTGCGCTACACGACGAGCCATCCGTGCGACATGGCCGACGATCTCATCGCCGCACACCGCGAGCTGCCGCAACTGATGCCGCAACTGCATCTGCCGGTACAATCCGGGTCCGATCGTATTCTCGCCGCGATGAACCGGCGGCACACCCGCAAGGATTATGTCACGATTATCGATCGGCTACGCGAAGCCCGTCCCGACCTTGCGCTCACGTCCGATTTTATCGTCGGCTTTCCAGGCGAAACGGAAGATGATTTTGCCGCTACGCTCGGCCTCGTCGATAGCATCGGCTATTCGGGAGCGTTTTCGTTCAAATATTCGCCGCGGCCCGGCACGCCAGGAGCGGACATGACCGATCAAGTTGACGAAGACGTGAAATCGGAGCGGCTGTATCGGCTCCAGCAAGCCATCGACCGGCATCAAGAAGCGTTCAATCAGCGCTGCCTCGGCCGTACATTCGATGTCCTGTTCGAACGCCCCGGCCGCTATCAGGGCCAGCTTGTCGGCCGTTCACCCTATTTGCAGCCGGTCCAGGTGACGGCGCCGGCCTCGCTCATCGGCGAGGTTTCCACCGTCACCATTACGGAAATCGCCAGCAACAGTCTGTTTGGTGTGCTTGCGCATGCACCCGCGCAACAGCCGAGTCTCCTCGGCGCAGGAGCCTGAATGCAACAACTTGAAAGCGAAGACGGATCGCTGGTGGCCGCGCAAGACAGCGCAACGCAGGTCACTCTTACCTTTGACGACAATCGGCTCGCCTCGGCTTTGTTTGGTCAGTATGGGCAAAACCTCGCCCTCATTGAACGGCGGCTTGGCGTCGTTGCCAATTCGCGCGGCAATCACGTCACCATCGAAGGCACGCGCGAAGCCTGCGAGCAAGCGCGCCGCGTGCTGGCCACGCTCTACGAACGACTGAAGCATGGCGATGAGCTTTCGCAGGGCGATGTTGACGGCACGATCCGGCTTGCGCTGTCGCAAGGCTCGCTCTTCGACTTCGATCCCGCGTCTTCCAGACAGAGCTTCGAGGAAATCAATCTGCGCAAGCGCCGCGTCCGTGCGCGCACTCCCGCGCAGGACGCTTATATTCGCGCGCTCAAACGGCACGCGCTGGTGTTCTCGACCGGCCCGGCCGGCACGGGAAAGACCTGGCTCGCGGTCGCTCACGCGATTCAATTGTTCGAGCGTAAGGAAGTCGATCGCATCATCCTGTCACGACCGGCGGTCGAAGCCGGCGAGCGCCTCGGCTTTCTGCCCGGTGACATGCGCGAAAAGGTCGATCCGTACCTGCGGCCGATCTATGACGCGCTTTATGACCTTATGGATGCGCGCATCGTCGAACGCGCGCTGCAGAGTACCGAAATCGAAATCGCACCACTCGCCTTCATGCGCGGCCGCACGCTGTCGAACGCCGCCATCATTCTCGATGAAGCGCAAAATACCACCGCGATGCAGATGAAAATGCTGCTGACCCGTCTCGGCGAAAACAGCCGCATGGTTGTAACCGGAGATCCCAGCCAAGTCGATTTGCCTTCGGGGCAAACGTCAGGGCTCGCCGATGCGGTGCGTCTCCTCGAAGGCATCGACGGGATCGCCCACGTCACGTTCTCCTCCGCGGACGTGATCCGCCATGAGCTCGTGGCGCGCATCGTCGAAGCCTACGACAAGGCGACCGCTCGCAAACGCGAGCGGCCGGCATGAGGGTTGCGGCACGGCCGAAGCTTGAGATCGAGGTGCGTGTCGACTCTGATCTCTGGAAGGAGCCCGCAAAGGCGAGATCGACCGTTCGACGCGCCGTCACCCGAGCGGCGACCGCAACGTCAACTCCGAGCGCCGAGCTTGCCGTCGTTCTGACAGACGATGCGGCGATCCGCATCCTCAATCGCCACTGGCGCGGCGTTGACGCCGCCACAAATGTATTGTCGTTTCCGACGAACGACAGATGGACTAAACCACCTCACATCGGCGATGTCGTTTTGGCCTATGAGACCATCGCCCGGGAGGCTCGCGCGGAGCGTAAGCCGTTTTTTCATCATGTCGCCCATCTCGCGGTCCATGGTTTCCTGCACCTCATCGGCTATGATCACGAGCGCGACGACGATGCGGAAAGAATGGAACAGGCCGAGCGAGAGATTCTGCATCGGCTGGCGATCCCCGATCCGTATCGGCGTACAGCAAAGCCTTCGAAGCGCTCCCTCAAACTGTCGTCCTGAGTCTGCCGATCTGAAGATCACACTGAAAATAGACCGCGAACACGCGCCATGAGTCAATTGCCGACACGAAGCGAATCGACCGAGAGCCAGCATCGCAATCTTCCGGTGGTGATCCCGCAGCCGGGTGATGCACAGCATGAGGGCTGGCTCTCGCGCGTGATGCGAATCTTGTTTGGTTGGAAGGCAGCCGCAACGCGAGCCGATCTTGAACTCTTCCTCACGGCCGAGCAGCCCGAATCCGGTTTTTCGCCGGAAGAGGCGGCGATGCTTAAGAATATTCTCGGCTTGCGCGAATGCAGGATCGATAGTGTCATGGTGCCGCGTGCCGACATTGTCGCCGTGCAGCAGGGCATCGCGATCGGCGAGCTCGTCAAGGTTTTCGAGAGCGCGGCACACTCGCGGCTCGTCGTCTACAACGACACGCTCGATGATCCGATCGGCATGGTCCATATTCGCGATTTGATCGCTTTTATGGCGGCGCGCGCCGCACAGAATCCCGCAACCGCAGCGCAGCATGAGCAGCCGGAGCCGACCGCTCTCAATCTTGCGAACATCGATCTTTCGATGCCTCTGACGGCGGCGAAGATCGTGCGCGAGATTCTGTATGCGCCGCCGTCCATGCCGGTGCTCGATCTACTCGCCAAAATGCAAGCCACGCGCATCCACCTCGCACTGGTTATCGACGAATATGGCGGCACCGATGGGCTCGTTTCGATCGAAGACCTTGTCGAGCTTATCGTCGGCGACATCGCCGATGAGCACGACGAAGCGGAGATGCCGGCGTTGACGCGACAAAGCGACGGCTCGTTCATCGCCAATGGCCGCGCTAGTCTTGAGGATGTCCGCGCCATGATCGGAGACGAGTTCAATGTCGGGGAGGCCGCCCAAGAAGTGGACACGCTCGGCGGGTATCTCGTCATGAGAGCCGGCCACGTACCGGTGCGTGGCGAGATCGTACCGGGACCGGAAACCTTCGAGGCCGAAGTGCTCGACGCCGATCCGCGCCGCGTCAAGCGGGTCAAGATCTATCGGAGCAAGGATCGTCGTCCGGCAACGTCACGCGAATTGCCGGCAACCGCAAAGGCACCCGCATCCCGCTCACCGTCAGCGCATGATGAAGCCAGTCGGCCAAACTCAAACTCGCCGCGCTCGCCGTGATACTGAAGCGGCTGAACCATTCGATCGTCCTGGTCTGGGGCTGGCGGCGTTGGCTGACCGCGTTCGTAGCGGGAGCGCTGTCGGCGTCTGGCAATGGCCCCGTTCGATTTTTGGCCGATCCTGTTTTTGACATTTCCAACACTGGTTTGGCTGATCGACGGGACCGGGGTTGGTCGCTGGGGCGGAGTGACGACCGCGCTCTCGACGGGCTGGTGGTTTGGTTTCGGCTATTTTCTCGCCGGCCTGTATTGGATCGGCTACGCCTTCCTCGTCGACGCGCCGACGTTTGGCTGGCTCCTGCCGATTGCGGTTATCGGGTTGCCCGCAGTTCTAGCCGTCTACACCGCTCTGGGCGTCGGTCTTGCCCGAATCCTCTGGACACGCGGAGCGCTGCGCATCCTTGCGCTCGGAGTGGCGCTCACGACGGCGGAATGGCTGCGTGGACACATCTTGACTGGATTTCCGTGGAACGCCTTCGGCTACTCGTTGACGGCTCCGTTGGCGCTTGCGCAGAGCGCGGCCGCACTCGGCATTTGGGGCCTCACCTTTATTGCGATCGTGGTCTTCGCGAGCCCCGCCACAATGACCGACGACCGCGCCGAAACCCCGTCACCGTGGCTGCCGCTGCTGCTTGGCCTCGCCGTGCTCGCCGGTTTTGGCGGATATGGCGCAATACGTCTTTCGCGCACGCAGACGCGGTTCGTCGACAAAGTGCACTTGCGGATCATGCAGCCGAACCTGGAGCAGGATGTTCGCTTCAATTATTCGGCCAGGCAGCAGGTGATGGACCGGTACATTGCTCTGTCGGATCGCGCGTCAGGTCCGCAATCGTTGGGCGTACGTGACGCAACGCATCTGATCTGGCCGGAATCACCGTTTCCGTTCTTCCTCACGCGTGAGGCCGATGCGCTCGCCCAGATCACGCAGTTGCTGCGGCAAGGCACTGTGCTGATCACCGGAGCCATGCGCCTCGCCGAGCCGGTCGATCCGGCCAATCCTGCCGCCTACAATTCGATCTACGTCATCGATCACAGCGGTTCGATTCTCGCGCTTTACGACAAGGTGCACCTTGTGCCGTTTGGTGAATATTTGCCGTTCGAGCATATTCTCGAACGTCTCGGCCTGCAGGAACTTACAAAACAGCGCGGCGGCTTTCTTGCCGGCGACCGGCACCGGCTGATTTCGGTTCCGGGAGCGCCGGCTGCGCTTCCACTCATTTGCTACGAGATCATCTTCCCCGGTGAGGCCATACCATCCGGCCAACGGCCGGGCTGGATCATCAACGTCACCAACGACGGCTGGTTCGGTATCAGCACCGGCCCTTACCAGCATTTTCAGCAGGCGCGGGTGCTGGCGATCGAGGAAGGACTTCCGGTGGTTCGCGCGGCCAACACCGGCATCTCCGCGGTTGTCGATCCGCTCGGTCGCGTGATCAATTCATTGCCGCTGGGCCGAGAAGGCGTGATCGACTCGCCGTTGCCGCGTCCGATTCGCGCACCGCTTTACGCCCGCGTCGGTGACGCGCCCGCGGCGCTGATGGTTGCGATCGCATTCTTTGTCGTCGTTCGTCGCCGGCTTCAGGCGACGAGCCTGAAGGTTTAAAATTCTCCAACTTGTACAACCTTGCCGCTTATCGCCGCCCAGCGAGTGGGATCGACGAACATTTCACACAACTGACAATCTTGCCGAATATGCAACTATCACGTGCGCAATGACGCAATGTATTATACTTAAAGTTTATCACATTTCCGAATGATCTAATGCAGAACTATCAGGATGCATAATGTGTAATGGCTAGTATTCAAATGCGACAGATTTGATATCCAGAGGTATTACGCTAAAGAGGGGTGTCATAGGAGTTGATTATGATTGCCAAGAAGGCGCCAAACCCAATCGACAAGCACGTAGGTAGTAGGGTGCGCATGCGCCGGATGATGCTTGGCATGAGCCAGGAGAAGCTCGGTGACGCTCTCGGTCTGACGTTTCAGCAGGTGCAGAAATACGAGAAGGGAACGAACCGCATCGGCGCCAGCCGGTTGCAACAGATCTCGCTGATTCTGCAGGTCCCCGTTTCGTTCTTTTTTGAAGGTGCACCCACTGTTCACTCAGGACCACGTTCGGATGGAATGAACGAGGCTCCGTCGCCCGCCTACGTATCCGATTTTCTCGCGACATCAGACGGGCTGGCGCTGACCAAGGCATTTACGCGGATCGGCGACTTGAAGTTGCGGCGGCGCATCGTCGATCTTGTCGAGCAGATCGCCAGCACCGAGAAGCATTGAACGGCCGAGTCGCCCCCGATTGACGCGGCATCGGCCACCGCCCACTTTCCGCCCACATCTTGACCGCGCGCAGGGTACGCTGCAAAGAACCCCTCCACGGATCAGCACGGTCGACAGCCGGCGCTGGGCAGCGCTTTGATCGTCAGTAGCAAATAGGCTCTAGAGGATAGTGGCCCAGCCTTACGAGGGGAGTGTTTCGCAGTGCAACGTTCTAACTATCTGTTCACCAGCGAGTCGGTTTCGGAAGGGCACCCGGACAAGGTTTGCGACCAAATCTCCGACGCGATACTCGACGCTTTCCTCGAGAACGACGTCAAACTCGGCATTGCCGACGAGAGCAAAGTCAATACACGATTGGGCTGCGAGACCCTTTGCACGACGAACAAGATCGTCGTTGCCGGTGAAGGCCGTGGCCAAGCACCGCTATTTCACAAACATGGCGCAGCGGCCGTGGTCAACCGCGAGATGATCACTGATATCGCGCGCAGCGTCGTCAAGGATATCGGCTACGATCAGGACGGCTTTTCCTATTACGGCGCCGACGTCGAAGTGTTGTTGCATGGCCAGTCGCCGGACATCGCCATGGGCGTCGATGCGAAGAAAAAGAAAAGCGGCGACGAAGAGGGCGCCGGCGATCAAGGCATGATGTTCGGTTTCGCCTGCACCGAGAGCGAGGTCTACGAGAAGGGCTCGTTCATGCCGGCGCCAATCTATTTCGCGCATAAGATCCTCAAGGTGCTGTCGGAGAAGCGCCGCTCCGGCTCATTGTTCGATCTGCAGCCCGACGCCAAGAGCCAAGTCACCGTGAAGTATGTCGATGGTCAGCCGGTCGGCTGCACCAAGGTCGTGGTATCGACGCAGCACAATGCGCAGACCCGTAATGGCAAAAAATACAACCCCGGCATGGTCCGGGAGATGATTGCCGATTCGGTAGAGTCCGCCCTGCCCGAAGGCTGGATGCCGAAGAAGCCGGGCGATTTTCTCGTCAATCCAACTGGCAACTTTGTTATCGGCGGACCCGATGGCGATTGCGGCCTGACGGGTCGCAAAATCATCGTCGATACTTATGGGGGTTATGCCCCTCATGGCGGCGGCGCCTTTTCCGGTAAGGACCCAACCAAGGTCGACCGTTCGGCGGCCTATGCGGCGCGTTATCTCGCCAAAAACGTCGTCGCCGCGGGCCTCGCCGACAGCTGCACCATCCAGATCGCCTATGCGATCGGGGTCGCCGACCCGATGTCGCTCTATGTCGACACCCACGGGACGGGCAAGGTCGAAGAGGCAAAGCTGCAAAAACTGCTGCCCGAGTTGTTCCCGTTGCGGCCGACCAACATCCGCCGCACCCTGAAACTCAGCCGGCCGATCTATCGCCGTACTTCGGCGTATGGGCACTTCGGCCGTGCGCCGGAAAAAGATGGCGGGTTCTCATGGGAACGAACTGATCTCGCCGATGCGCTCAAGCGCGCAATGCGGTGATCGGCGAGTTCATTACCGGGTTGCGGCGAACTGCCTTCAGGACGGCCGGCCAAGTATAAACTTGCGCCGGCCGTTGGCGTCTTGAAATGTACGGTGAGAAGGGAGCGAACGGTCGCGTTTGCCCGCACCGTCGCACGCTGCCCTAACGGCTGATGGATCGCGATCAACAGAACAAGCGTGCATTCTTCGGGCGGCGCAAGGGCCACAAACTGCGTCCGCAGCAGGCGCACTTGTTCGAGACGCTGTTGCCCAAACTTGCCATCAATCTTAGCAACCCCGCACCCGCCGACCTGCGTACACTGTTTCCGGTCCCGGTCATGGACGTTGCGCTCGAGATCGGGTTTGGCAGCGGCGAGTCCATGACCGCGCAGGCGCTGGAGCGGCTGCAGTCCGGCTTCATCGGGGTCGAGCCCTTCGTCAACGGCATGGCCAAAGCACTCGCCGTGATCGACCGGGAAGGGCTGCAAAATATTCGCCTGCACTTCGAAGACGCGACGAACCTGATCGCGTGGCTCCCCGATCGCTCGTTGGCTCGCATTGACCTGATCCACCCCGATCCCTGGCCAAAGCGGCGACATTGGAAGCGGCGATTTATTCAGGATCAAATGATCACACGGCTCGCCCGAATTTTGCGGAAGGACGGAGAATTTCGCTTCGTAACTGATATTCCCGATTATGCCGCTTGGACGTTACAGCACATGCTCAGGTCGCAAGACTTTGAATGGTCAGCCCAGTGCGCTGACGATTGGCGCAAGGCGTGGCCGGGCTTTATCCCGACTCGCTACCACGCCAAGGCATTTCGCGAAGGCCGGGCGTCGTGTTTTTTGGTTTTTCGCCGAAAATAGAAAATAACTGCCGGACTGCTTATGGCGGCTAGTTTTTCCGCACTTGCCAGAAGCGCACGACACGCTGAGCGGTCGAGGCCGACAGCCGTCCATAATTCGCGAATGCAGCTTCAAGTCCTTGACCGGCAGCAACTTTTCCGCTTGGTCGCACCATGATGACGGCTTTTACGGTGGGCCAGCTGAACCCCGCGGCCTTGCAGAGGATCAAGACCGGGTCCGGTCGCTCTCCGGCCATGAGACGGTCGGCGACATCGATCGGAACCTTGGCGAGCGCGGCAAGTCCGACCACTGTCTCTTCGTATTTGCGCTCGCTGCAGAATTCGGCCAAAGCCGCCTCGTTCATGCGACCCGAGCGGTGCAGGCCGAGCACGAGTCGCTGTGCCGCGGTGAAGTCACGCGGACCGACGCGTGCGCCAACCTCCTTGGAGACCTTAGCCAACACACGCTGAATCTCGGCCTTGAGCTCGGGAGTTGCCGAAGCGAGCAGGCGATTGTGAACAACGGCGGTCGCCTTCGTCAGCAATTCACGGAACATCGGCCGGGGAATATCGGGATGCAGGCCGACCTTCTCGGCCAGGACGCCATCGTCTTCGGCGCGTTTGACGAGACTGGAGAAGCCACTCTGTGAAATGCGGGCGTTATGGTTGCCGGCAACACGGCGGGCGACATCGAGATCGCCACGGCGCACCAGCACATCGGTCACAGCTTCGCCCAGCGCCTTACGAGCCGAAATCGCCTGCAGATGGGCCTGACTCTTGGTACTTGCGAGGTCGACGAGGTCGGCTTCCGGCAGTCGTACCGCGAGTTTCAGCACGGGGCCAGCGACGGCGATATCATCGTCTTTGGCGAGTGTCTGCAGAATTCTGACCGGCGCATTGTCGACCGGCGCGAGATGATTGGACAGCTCCGCGCGTGCTTTGCTCTCGATCTCTCGGATGAGCAGACCAAAGACATCGTCGAACAGGTTCACGTGCTCGTCGCTGTAGCGGTCGGAGCCGTCAAGGAAAAGCGCAGTAATGCGCTTCAACGCATCGGTGCGCTTTTCGCGCGAACCATGCTGGATGACGTCTTCAAGCTCGGGAATCAGCGAAAGCGCAGCAGTACCCATTGCTCACTTCCAACGGCAAATGACGCAGTACCGGCATACCGGTCCCGCGCAAGCACCGGATTTGGTGAAGACTAGACGGTCTTGGACGCCACGATAGTGCGAAAGGTCTGAACGAAATCTTGCGGCGTTAACGGGTGCGCGGCTTATTCGCCGGGTCCTCTGCCGAGCGGCCTTGCAACGGCATGATAAGTCGCTATATTCCGGCTGTCCGTCATGGATACCTCATAACGATCGGTAGATCCGAACGGTTTTGAGAGTGGGGCCCCCGGGACCCGCTCTTTTTTGTTACCTGAGGCCAGGCGGGTCGGTTTCCTTTGCAGGATGCGTGTTGCGGCACGCGACATACCAAGGTCTATGGCCCCGACGAGTATGGACGATAGCCTGACGACGTTCACCGGCGAACCGCGGCTCATCATCGAGTCCGGGCGCGCCGCGCGCGTCGCTGCGATCGCTGAGCCGGTTCTCGCTGAGCTCGGGTTTCGGCTTGTGCGCGTGCGCATCTCGGGGTCCGCCGGATGCACTGTGCAGATCATGGCCGAGCGGCCGGACGGCATGATGGCCATCGAAGACTGCGAAGCAGTCTCACGGGCGCTCTCGCCGGTGCTGGACGTCGCAGATCCGATCGAGGGCGCGTATCGACTGGAAATTTCTTCGCCTGGCATCGACCGGCCGCTGGTGCGGCGTTCCGATTTCGACCGTTATGCCGGTCACACCGCTCAAGTCGAGATGCTGGTTCTCATCGACGGCCGCCGACGATTTCGCGGCGAGCTTGTCGGTACCGATGGCGACAACGTCCTGATGCGATGCGGTGACGCAAGTGCTGCCGCAAGTCCTGCAGAGCGTCAGCAAATATCGCTTCGGATCGACGACATCATGGAAGCCAAGCTTGTCCTGACCGACGCGCTTATTTCCGAGTCGCTGCGGCGGAGCAAGCATGGCGAACGCGCGACACCCGCGCCGGCCGACACCGACGATGAGCCACCGCATCGTCCGAAACGGCATCACCCTAGACCTACCAACGCCGCACACAGACACACTCAGCACGAGACCCAACCCAAGGGAGACTGACTGATGGCGACAGTAAGCGCCAACAAACTCGAACTGCTGCAGATCGCGGACGCGGTCGCGCGAGAAAAAGCCATTGATCGCAGGATCGTGCTCGGCGCGATGGAGGACGCGATCGCCAAGGCCGCCCGCTCGCGGTACGGCAGCGAGACCGAAGTCCGCGCCGAGATCGATCCGAAGAGCGGCGAGCTTCACCTCTCGCGTCACATGCTGGTGGTTGACGCCGTCGAAAATCCGGCGATGCAGATCAGTCTCGATGAGGCGCGGCGGCGACACCCTGCCGCGCAAATTGGCGACACCATTGCGGATCCGCTGCCGCCGCTGGAATACGGACGGATTGCCGCGCAATCGGCCAAACAGGTGATCGTGCAAAAGGTGCGCGAGGCTGAACGCGATCGCCAATACGACGAATACAAGGATCGCATCGGCGACATCGTCAACGGCATCGTCAAGCGCGTGGAATACGGCAACGTCGTCGTCGATCTCGGCCGTGGCGAAGCCATCGTGCGCCGCGATGAAATGCTGCCGCGCGAGGTTTTCAGAAACGGCGACCGTATTCGCGCCTACATCTACGACGTTCGGCGCGAGCAACGCGGGCCGCAGATTTTTCTCTCGCGCACACACCCGCAGTTCATGTCCAAGCTGTTCGCACAGGAAGTGCCGGAAATCTATGACGGCATTGTCGAGGTAAAGGCGGTCGCGCGCGATCCCGGCTCGCGCGCCAAAATTGCCGTCGTATCGCGTGATTCTTCGGTCGATCCGGTCGGCGCCTGCGTCGGCATGCGCGGCTCGCGCGTGCAGGCGGTGGTCAACGAGCTGCAAGGTGAGAAGATCGACATCATTCCCTGGTCGCACGACACCGCAACGTTTGTCGTCAACGCCCTGGCGCCCGCCGAAGTCGCCAAGGTCGTGCTCGATGAAGAGCGCGAGCGCATCGAAGTCGTCGTCCCCGATCAGCAGCTTTCGCTCGCCATCGGCCGGCGCGGCCAGAACGTTCGGCTGGCGTCACAGCTCACCGGCTGGGACATCGACATCCTGACCGAGCAGGAAGAATTGGAGCGCCGGCAGGCCGAGTTCGAGAACCGCACACGCATGTTCATCGACTCGCTCAATGTCGACGAGGTCATCGGACAGCTGCTGGCCTCGGAAGGCTTCAACTCGGTCGAAGAACTCGCGCTGGTCGACGTGAAGGAAATCGCCGGCATCGAGGGCTTCGACGAGGACACCGCGAGCGAACTGCAAAATCGCGCGCGCGAATACCTCGACAAGATCGAAGGCGAACTTGACGCCAAGCGCAAGGAACTCGGAGTCGAGGACGCCCTCAGAGATATTCCGGGCATCACGACCGCCATGCTGGTGCGCTTCGGCGAGAACGAGATCAAGACGGTCGAGGATCTTGCGGGCTGCGCCACCGACGACCTCGCGGGCTGGACCGAACGCAAGGACGGCGAATCCGTCCGCCAAGCGGGAATTCTCGATGGCTTCGAAGTTTCGCGTGAAGAGGCTGAGGCCATCGTGATGCAGGCCCGGTTAAAGGCGGGCTGGATCACCGAGGCTGACCTCGCACCGCCCCCACCCGCCGAAGAGGCGCCGGCCACTGAGGCGCACGCTTAGGAACCGCACGTACGAACGAATGATCAGCCAGGCCCAAGAGAACCAGAGCATCGAACTCGACCGCGGACCGCACGGACGCGAATTGGCGCGGCTGTGCGTGGCCACGCGTGCGGTGCATCCGGTCGAGGAGCTGATCCGGTTCGTCGTTGGACCTGACGGTGAGGTGATACCCGACCTCAAGCGCAAGCTGCCCGGGCGGGGCGCCTGGGTGACGGCAACGCGGTCCGCGCTTGCGGACGCCATCAGGCGCAAGGCATTTGGGCGGGGGTTCAAGCGGGACGTTCAGGTGCCCGCTGATCTCATTGCCCGCACCGAGCGCCTTCTTGAGAGCGCTGCGCTCGATGCACTGGCGATTGCCGGCAAATCAGGGCTGGTTGTGGCCGGCTTCGGCAAAACCGAAACGGCGCTGGAGCGCGAGAAGGTCATTGCCGTGATCCATGCGGCCGAGGCGTCGCCTGACGGCCTGCGGAAACTCGATGCTGCATTGCGGCGACGGCCGGCGGACCATCCAATCCCTAAGATTCAAATCCTGACCTCGGCACAATTGGATTTGGCACTTGGACGCCCAAATGTGGTACATGCAGCCCTGCTCGCCGGTCGAGCCAGCGACACGTTCTTGGCGCGCGTGCGGCGCCTTGAGCGGTTTCGGACCGGCGACCTGGACCTCCGGGCCGGCACTGCGCCGAACTGAACTCGCGATGCGACGCCGGCCCGAGACGCCGACCGAAGACATCGATGCGTATGGAAATGGATGCGGATGACTGAGACGACCAAGAATGGTGGCGAAAAGCTGAGCGTAAGCTCGACCAAGACGCTGACTCTCAAGCGAGGCGGCGTCGAGCAGGGCGTTGTGCGCCAGAGTTTCAGCCATGGTCGCAGCAAGGCGGTCGTCGTCGAGAAGGTCAAGCGCCGCGTCTCCGGCCCCGGCGAGGCCAAGGTCGAGCCTGTTGCGGCTCCGGAACGCGGTCCCGTGCAGAAGCGCGGCGGCGAAACGGCGAGAGCTCCTGCAAGCTCAATGGCGAGCCAGGCAGCCCCGGCAGTTTCACCCAAGCCGTCCGGAGTCGTGCTGCGAACGCTCACCGAGGAGGAGCGCAGTGCGCGCGCGCATGCGCTCGCCGACGCGCGTCTGCGCGAGGCGGAAGAACGCAAGATCGCCGAAGAAGAAGCGCGCGTTCGTCATAGCCGTGAAGAGGCTGAACGAACCGAGCGCGCGGCGGCAGAAGCGCGCAAGCGCGACGAAGAAGATCGCCGCAAGCACGATGAAGAAACCAAGCGCAAGGCTGACGAGGTCGCCAAGAAGCGGTTCGGCACCGATGCGGTCATCGCAAAACCGGCCGGTGCGCGACCGGCGCTCGAAGCCGACGAGGAAGAAGCACCGCGTACGGCTCGCCGCGGTCCTGGCGGCGTCCCGGCTCGTCCGGCGCCGGCGCCGAAACCTGCCCGCAGCGGCGCTGAAAAGCGTCGCGGTCGGCTGACTCTCGTGACCGCCCTTTCTGCCGATGAAGAGCGAGAGCGCTCTGTTGCGGCGTTCCGTCGCCGCGTCCAGCGCATGACCGGACACCGCGACAACGAGCCTAAAGAAAAGATCGCGCGCGAAGTTACGATCCCCGAGACGATCACCATCCAGGAACTGGCCAACCGCATGGCCGAGCGCGGCGTCGACGTGATCCGCATCCTGATGCAGCAAGGTCATATGGCGAAGATCACCGATACGATCGACGCCGACACCGCTCAGCTCATCGCCGAAGAGCTCGGCCATACCGTGCGGCGCGTCGCCGAATCGGATGTCGAAGAGGGGATGTTTGATGCCCCCGACGATCCGGCGAGCCTGCAGCCGCGCGCTCCAGTCGTCACCATCATGGGTCACGTCGACCACGGCAAGACGTCGCTGCTCGATGCGATTCGCTCGACCGACGTCGCGGCCGCCGAGGCCGGCGGCATTACGCAGCACATCGGCGCCTATCAGGTCACATCGCCATCGGGCGGCCGCGTTACGTTTATCGATACGCCCGGCCACGCCGCGTTCACCGCCATGCGGGCGCGCGGCGCCAGGGTCACCGATATCGTCGTGCTCGTGGTCGCGGCCGATGACGGCGTCATGCCGCAGACGGTGGAAGCGATCCAACACGCCAAGGCGGCGAAGGTCCCGATCATCGTCGCCATCAACAAGATCGATAAACCGGACGCCAAGCCCGAGCGCGTGCGCACGGAATTGCTACAGCACGAGATCCAGGTCGAATCGCTCGGCGGCGATGTCCTTGAGGTCGAGGTGTCGGCCAAGGAAAAGCTCAATCTTGACCGCCTGCTCGAGGTTATCGGCCTGCAGGCGGAAATTCTCGAACTCAAGGCAAACCCAAACCGTCCGGCTGAGGGCACGGTGATCGAAGCGCGGCTCGATCGCGGCCGAGGCCCGGTTGCGACCGTGCTGGTGCAGCGCGGCACGCTTAAACCCGGCGACATCGTCGTGGCTGGCTCAGAGTGGGGTCGTGTGCGTGCGCTGGTGTCGGACACCGCTCACTCCGTCGTGGCCGCCGGCCCTTCGATGCCGGTTGAGGTGCTGGGCTTCAATGGCACGCCTGAAGCCGGCGATCGGCTCGCCGTCGTCAATTCGGAAAGTCGCGCGCGCGAAATCACCGATTATCGGGCGCGACAGAAGCGCGACAAAGCTGCCGCACGGCAGACCGGCATGCGCGGTTCGCTCGAGCAGATGATGAGTTCAGCTCAAGACATCGGGGCGCAAGGAATTTCCGCTGGTGATCAAGGGCGACGTGCAAGGCTCGATCGAAGCAATCGTCGGCGCACTGGAAAAACTTTCCACGGAAGAGGTCGCCGCGCGCGTGATTTTCGCCGGCGCCGGCGGCATTACCGAATCCGACGTGACGCTGGCCGAAGCCTCGGGCGCGGTTTTGATCGGCTTTAATGTTCGCGCCCACAAAGAGGCGCGCGAGGCCGCCGAGCAGGCGGGAATCGAAATTCGCTACTACGACATCATCTACAATCTCGTTGACGACGTGAAGAAGGCGATGTCGGGCTTGCTGGCGCCGATGCTGCGCGAGACGATGCTCGGCAACGCGACCATCCTCGAAGTCTTCAAGGTCTCCAAGGTCGGCAACGTTGCCGGCTGCCGGGTGACCGACGGCACCGTTGAGCGCGGTGCCAACGTGCGGCTCATTCGCGACAACGTGGTAGTCCACCAAGGCAAGCTGTCGCAGCTCAAGCGCTTCAAGGATGACGTGCGCGAAGTCGTCGCCGGCCAGGAATGCGGCATGGCGTTCGAGAATTATCAGGATATGAAAGTCGGCGACGTTATCGAGTGCTACCGCGTGGAGAGCGTTCAGCGGACATTGTGAGTCCAGAAACTCACGTCCGCGCACGCCGTCATTGCCGGATTTAGTCCGTCAATTCCGACGACAATGGCACAGCAAAATGCAACGAGATGCGCGGCCGGCACCCGCGCATGACGGTAATAGTGAAATGGCACGTCAGCACAACCGCAATCCCGCCTCGGGCGGCTCCCAGCGCCAGCTTCGTGTCGGCGAATTGATCCGTCACGAGCTCGCCGACATGCTGTCGCGCGGCGAGGTCCACGATCCGGTCCTCGAAGCGCACATGATCACCGTTCCCGAAGTGCGCATGTCTCCCGATCTGCGGCTCGCCACGATCTACATCATGCCGCTCGGCGGGCGTGATGCAGATGAAGTGCTCGATGCGCTTGACCGCAACAAGCGATACGTCCGCGGTGAGATCGCGCGGCGCGTTAACCTAAAATTTGCTCCCGACGTTCGCTTTCGCGTTGATGAGCGATTCGACGAAGCGGAACGGATCGAGAAGCTTTTGCGAACACCGGAGGTCCAACGCGACCTTGGCGGTGACAAGGACGAGTGATGTCGGAAACGAGCGATATCTTGGCGGCGCATCGAGAGAGCGGCGCACCCGCGACTGCGGACGTGCCCGAGTCGCAGCCGCCGCTGAAAAAGGAAAACAAGAAGCGGCAGAAGCGCGACGTGCACGGCTGGATCGTGCTCGACAAACCGGTCGGCATGACGTCGACCCATGCCGTCTCGGTCATCAAACACCTGTTCACGGCGAAACGGGCGGGTCATGCCGGCACTCTTGATCCGCTGGCGTCGGGGTGCCTGCCGATTGCGCTGGGCGAAGCGACCAAAACCGTGCCGTTCGTGGTCGATAGCCGCAAAACGTACCTCTTTACCGTTCGCTGGGGCGAGGAGCGCGACACCGACGACGCCGAAGGCCGTATCGTGGCGACAAGCGAAAGGCGACCCGACGAGGCAGCGATCAAAGCGTTGTTGCCGCAATTCACGGGCGCTATCGAGCAGGTGCCACCGCGCTACTCGGCCATCAAGATCGCCGGCGAGCGCGCCTACGATTTGGCCCGGGAGGGCGAGCAGGTCGAACTGCCACCGCGCACCGTGGACATCCACAAGATCGAACTTGTCGAGATCCCGGACCACGACCACGCCGTTCTCGCCGCCGAATGCGGCAAAGGAACCTACGTTCGCTCGCTTGCACGCGATCTGGGCAGAGCGCTGGGTGCTCTTGGCCATGTCTCGACCCTGCGCCGAGGCCGGGTCGGCCCGTTCGGCGAGGACGACATGATTTCGCTGGAACGCCTCGAGGCTTTGTGCCATAGAGCGGCCGCCGGCGAGGGACACCTCGCCGACGTGCTCCTGCCGATCGAGACCGCGCTGGACGACATCCCGGCGCTGGCCGTGAGCCCGGCAGATGCGGCAAGGCTCGCAAGAGGCCAAGCCGTTTTGTTGCGCGGACGGGACGCTTCCATCTTCCGCGGCGTTGTCCAGGTCGCCGTCGGCGGCCAGCTTTTGGCCATTGCCGAGGTCGACCGCGGTGAAATCGTCCCCCGGCGCGTGTTTAATTTAACCGGCGTGGTAGGCCGCGCCGCCAGACAAAAAGGTTAATGACGATGTCGATTACGACCGCACGTAAAGCGGAAGTCATCAAGACGTACGCTGTCAAATCCGATGATACGGGTTCGCCCGAAGTTCAGGTTGCGCTCCTTTCGGAGCGGATCAACAACCTGACGGATCACTTCAAGACCCATATGAAGGACAACCACTCGCGGCGCGGGCTTCTTAAGCTTGTCTCGCAGCGGCGCCAAATTCTTGACTATCTCAGGCGCACCGACGAAGGCCGCTACAAGGGGTTGATTGAACGGCTGGGTATTCGCCGTTGAAACTTTGCGCGCGGAGAGTTCCGCGCGTTCGTGGCGGAACGCATTCGGCGTCCGCTCACATATCCGGCAGCAACGCTGCCGATTAAAGCGACGGGCCGTTGCCCGTCCATATCAAGGAAGTCCGAAGGCCATGGCAGGATCGCCGGACGCTGGAGTGATTCGCAGCCGTGCTGCTGCGTCAACAGCGCCTCGCCGTCTTGCTGATGGCTTTCGCGCTTCCGCAAAAACCATGAGAGATAATCACAATGTTCAACATTCATCGTGTACAACTTGACTGGGGCGGCCGCCAACTCACGCTAGAGACCGGCAGACTCGCCCGCCAGGCTGATGGAGCGGTGTTCGCGTCCTACGGCGACACCACCGTCATCGCGACCGTCGTCGCCGCCAAGCAGCCCAAGGAAGGAATCGATTTCCTCCCACTGACCTGCAACTACCAGGAAAAATATTACGCCGCGGGACGCATCCCTGGCGGCTATTTCAAACGTGAAGCTCGTCCGACCGAAAAGGAGACGCTGGTCTCCCGTCTCATCGACCGCCCGGTCCGTCCGCTATTCGCCGACGGCTGGCGCTGCGACACACAGGTGATCGTGACCGTGCTTTCGCACGATCTTGAGAATGATCCCGATATCGTGGCAATGGTCGCGGCCTCAGCCGCGCTGACGCTTTCGGGCGCGCCGTTCATGGGTCCGATCGGGGCGGCCCGCGTCGGCTTCATCAACAACGAATATGTCCTCAACCCACAGATCGACGAGATGACCGAGAGCGCTCTCGATCTCGTCGTCGCTGGAACTCAGGACGCTGTGCTGATGGTCGAGTCCGAGGCCAAGGAACTGTCCGAGGACATCATGCTCGGCGCTGTGATGTTCGGCCATCGCCACTTCCAGCCGGTCATCGAGGCCATTATCCGGCTTGCGGAGAAGGCCGCGAAGGAGCCCCGTGAGCTCACTTTGCCGGACAACGCGGCGCTCGAGAACGAAATGCGTGGACTGGTCGAGAAGGACCTGCGTACTGCGTATTCTATCCCGGACAAGATGGAGCGCCATAAGGCCGTCGACGCCGCCAAAGAACGCGTCATGGGGCATTTCTGCCCGCCGGATGTGGAAGCAAAATATCCAAAGCTGCAAGTCACCGGCGTCTTCAAGGATCTCGAAGCCAAGATCGTGCGCTGGAATATTCTCGATACCGGCAATCGCATCGACGGCCGCGACGTAAAAACCGTCCGTCCGATCGTGTGCGAAGTCGGCGTGCTGCCGCGCACTCACGGTTCGGCGCTGTTTACGCGCGGCGAGACGCAGGCCCTCGTCGTTGCGACGCTCGGCACCGGCGAAGACGAACAATTCATCGATGCGCTGCAGGGCACCTACAAGGAAACATTTCTGCTGCACTACAATTTCCCGCCGTTCTCGGTCGGTGAGACGGGCCGCCTCGGCGCGCCCGGCCGGCGCGAGATTGGCCACGGTAAGCTTGCCTGGCGCGCCATCCATCCCGTTCTGCCGCCGCATCACGAATTCCCCTACACGATCCGCGTGGTCTCCGAGATCACCGAATCCAACGGTTCGTCTTCGATGGCGACCGTGTGCGGCACGTCGCTGTCGCTGATGGATGCCGGCGTACCGCTGAAGCGGCCGACGGCGGGCATCGCCATGGGTCTGATCAAGGAGGAGGAGCGCTTCGCCGTGCTCTCCGACATCCTCGGCGATGAGGACCATCTTGGCGACATGGACTTCAAGGTTGCGGGTACCGAACGCGGCGTCACCTCGCTGCAAATGGACATCAAGATCGCCGGGATCACCGAAGAAATCATGCGCGTCGCGCTCGACCAGGCGAAGGACGGCCGCATGCACATCCTCGGCGAGATGGGCAAGGCGCTGACATCAGCTCGCGCGGAACTGGGCGAGCATGCGCCGCGCATCGAGGTGTTCTCGATCCCGGTCGACAAGATCCGTGAGGTGATCGGCTCGGGCGGCAAGGTCATCCGCGAGATCGTGGAAAAAACTGGAGCCAAGATCGACATTCAGGATGACGGCACCGTGAAGGTTGCCTCGGCCAATGGCGAATCGATCAAGGCCGCGATCAACTGGATCAAATCGATCGCGTCCGAGCCGGAAGTCGGTCACATCTACGAGGGGACCGTCGTCAAGGTGATGGACTTCGGCGCCTTCGTGAATTTCTTTGGCGCCAAGGACGGCCTTGTGCACATCAGCCAGCTCGCACAACGCCGGGTGCAAAAGACCTCCGACGTCGTCAAGGAAGGCGACAAGGTGAAAGTCAAGCTGCTCGGCTTTGATGAACGCGGCAAGGTACGGCTCTCGATGAAGGTCGTTGATCAGGAGACCGGCGAGGACCTCGAAGCCAAACAAAAAGCCGAAGGCGAGCAACCGCGCGAAGCGGCGGCGGGCGGCGCCGAATAGCAACGCTGATGGAAGATAAGGAAAAGGGCGGCCTCTCGGCCGCCTTTTTTGTTTGGATGTCGCTAAATAGCATGGAATCAATGCCTTATCGGGAAAGCGACAGACTGTGACGTACATCACGTCGCGGCCCGGCAGCACGGCTTAGGGTGATCGCGTTTTCACCGACCAGGAGGCTGCCATGACGACCAAGCACGAGAAGACCGGTACGCGGGTGGTGCGCTGGTTCAAGACGATCACCCCGAAAAGGAAGATGCCGTATCGCTGGTACGAGGTCGATCACTGCGGCATGTGAACGAATTCAAGCTCGACCCGCAACGCGCTCCCACCCCATGCGCGTTCGTCCCCGACCACCCGAGTCCCCGCTCGGGTGGTCTTTCTTTTGTTGAGCCAGGTTACGCGCAGGTCAAGGCGGCAGAGGAATTGCCACAATTCACGTTGTCTTTTGTTTGCTCTTTTTCCTGAACGCTGCGTGTGACGCTTCGACCGCGACTTTTCCTAAAGCGACGAAGTCATCCTTGCGCGGCGATGTACGCCGCCAAGCCAGTCCGATGGTGCGGCCGGGCACCGGCGCAGAAAAGCGCAGCAATTTGACCCGTTCATCGCGCGCGCCGACGTCGATGGCGACCTCCGGGACCAGCGTCACACCATAGCCGTTCGCCACCATTTGCATGACGGTCGCAAGACTGGTGGCGCCAAGCTGCATCGGCAGATCTGACCGCGCACCAGCGCAATAGGCGAGCGCCTGATCGCGCAGACAATGACCTTCTTCGAGCAGGATGAGGCGCCGCTGGTCGATTTCCCGCGCATTGACCAACCTGCTTTCCGGCAATGGATCGTCGGCAGGAACCGCAAGCAGGAATGGATCGTCAAACAGCGCTTTGGTCTCGATCTCGGAGTCCGGCACCGGCAGCGCAAGCATCACAACGTCGAGTTCGCCGCTGGCAAGTTCCTCGAGCAAGACCTTGGTTTGGGTCTCGCGCAATTCAACGGTCAAATCGGGATAGCGTGTTTGCAGGCTCGGCAGCAGTTTTGGCAGGAGATAGGGTGCGAGCGTCGGAATGATGCCGAGTTTAAGGCGCCCAGTCAGCACGCGGCCTCGGTGCCGCGCAAAGTCGACGAGATCGCGCGCCGCGGTCAGCAACTGGTCACCGCGGCGCGCCACTTCGAGGCCAATTTCCGTCAGCGCCGCCTCGCCGGGCCTGCGCTCGACGAGTTCGACCCCGAGCTGCTTTTCGAGGTCGCGGATTTGCATCGACAGCGCGGGTTGGGTCACCGCGCAGGCTTCGGCGGCGCGGCCGAAATGCCGATGCTGCGTAAGGGCTTGGAGATAGCGGAGTTGGCGCAGAGTGACCATACCCATAAATAATTTTTATCATGGTGGTCAGTCAATGCGACTAAATCTGATTCAAGCTGAGGTTGGCGTTGGCGCCCCCAATAACGTCTGGGAGAGATCATGGCCAAGCACCGGCGCTGACGATAGAAAGCGGGCGCATCACTCACGCGGCGCGATGAGAAAGAACGTCTGCGCCAAGCCGATGCTTTTGATATCGGTCACGCCACGCTTTTCAAATATAAAATCACGATCAGTCATGGTGCAGAACGTCTCGCTGACGTGAATCCGGTTCGGCACGCCATGCGATTCCATGCGTGCGGCGATGTTCACGGCATCACCCCACACGTCGTAGGAAAACCGCATGTCGCCGATCACGCCGGCGGTGGCGGGCCCGCAGTGCAATCCAATTCGCAGCCGCATGGATTGCCCGGCGAGCGGCGGCCGGCCGCTGATGGCCTCCAGCATCGCGAGCGCAAGGCGCCCGATCGCTTTCGCGCCGCCCGGACCGTCACCATCAATACCGCCGACCGCCATGTAGCAATCGCCGATAGTTTTGATCTTCTCCGCCCCGAACTGTTCACACAGCGCATCGAAGGTGCGCACCAGCTCATCCAGATAGGCGACAACTTGATCGGGCGGCAAGTCATGCACAGCCGTGGTGAATCCGACGAGATCGGCGAACAGGATACTGAGACATTCCACGCGATCGGCGATGCGCTGATCGGGTGCGGATTTGATTCTCGTTGCGATCGGTGTGGGCATCATTGTGGTAACCAAAGCCTCAGAGCGCTCGTATTCATTCTGGAGCTCGATCTCCGCCCGGCGCAGCGCCGCTACAGCGTAGAAGATGATGATGGCATTGACCGTGATCGTATTGATCATGGCTTGGTTGGTGAGCATTGTACGCAGCGCCGTATCCTGTGGCATGATCAACCCGTTGACGGGTGCATAATTGAGTGTGACCAGCAGCGCAGCCGCGAACAGCACGAAAAAGATCGAGAAGAGCTTCCAGTTCTGGGTCCCGACCAGAAGCAGCATCGCGCCGACAACCGTGAAATACAGTTGCAGGTGGCTTGCCGTGCCGAGCAACCACACGATCAGCACCGTACCCAACAGGACGAGCGTCGCCAGCGCAACGGCCGCGGCGTTCTCGCCGTAACGGTGCAGGCATGGCGTCAAGAGCGCCAGTAGCGCAAACACCGCATTATAGACGTGAATGACAATGAGGCCGCGCGGATCATGGATTGCATTGATCACCAGATGCGAGAGCGCGTTTGCGGCCGCCACGAAGGCGGCGATGTTGGTAATCCGCTGACGGCGAGCAATTTCGGAACTGCCGGTCACGATGCCGACCGACGCAAGGCGCTCGAGCCAATGAGGCACGGCGAAGCTGCGCTTCGGCTCACGGCGAATGAGTTCGCTCAGCCGCGTCATTGGGTCCGCCAGCCGCCCTGAATGACCGATTTTCGCTAACCTAATGCGGTGGATTTCAAGTTCCTACAATTCAGCAGGGAACTCAAATAGGAACTTCAAATCCGAAACCCGCGCGGCAATCACACCATTTGCCTGCGCCCTCGTTCGATTCAGAGGATTCACATCGGGATGGGTCGCAAGGATTTGCGAAATTCAGAAGCGGCACCCTAGAGCAAGATCATCAATTAGAAGAAACCACGGAAGCACCGGTGTACCACCACTCGTTCCATTAGTCCGCGACCGCAATGTGCTCTGGAACGCCAGCGGCCGAGGGCTTCTTGAAAGCCATAAGCAGCGGAATAACGACAAGCGTTGCAATCATCAGGAATTTGTAGTCGTCGATATAGGCGATGATTTGCGCCTGCTGCGTGATGACGGAATCGAGTGCGGCGCGGCCGGCCGCGGTCAGCGGATTCCAGAACTGAGAGATGGAGGGGTTTTCCAAGGCCCGATTCACAGCGTTGACGTGGGGCACGATCGCGGCGTGATTCGCCTCCGTGTTCCGCGTCAGCAGCGTGTTCACCACCGAAATGCCGACAGCCGAGCCGATATTGCGCGACAGATTGTAGAATCCGGCCGCCTCCGTCCGCTGTCCGACCGACAGCGTCGACAGGGTAGCGGCGCTGAGCGGCACGAAGAGAAACCCAAGACCGACGCCCTGGACCACGCCGACGTCGATGATCTCCCCCTGAGAAACGTCAGGCGTCCAGCCGGTCATGGCATAGAACGACCAAGCGGTCAGCCCAAGGCCAAAGCCAAGCAGCAAACGCGTGTCGACTCTTCCGACCATCCTGCCGACGACCAACATGGACGCCATCGTCCCGACACCCCGCGGCCCCATGACAATGCCGGCGGTGACGACCGGATAGTTCATGAGGTCTTGCAGATAAGGCGGCTGCAGCGCAAGCGAGGCGTAGTAAGTAAGTCCCACAATGGCGACGAAAATCACGCCGGCGGTGAAATTGCGGTCGCGGAACAACGCCGGCTTCACGAATGGCTTTTCGGCCGTAAAGGTGTGGACGAGAAACAGATAGAACGCCGAACACGCGACAACCGCCTCGATGATGATCTCGCCAGAGTCGAACCAATCTTTTATTTCGCCGCGATCAAGCATGATCTGCAGCGCTCCAAGCGTCACGCTCAAAGTGCCGAAACCGAACCAGTCGAGTTTTTCCGCACTTCGCTGCGTCTCGGGCAGAAAAGCAGTAATGCCGAGGAGTCCAACGATGCCGATCGGCAGGTTGATGTAGAACACGTAGCGCCAGCTGTAATTCTGCGTCAGCCAGCCGCCGAGCACCGGACCCAGGACGGGCCCGACCATGACGCCGACGCCGAACAGCGCCATTGCGAAGCCATGACGCTCGCGCGGATAGACATTGAACAAGACGGTTTGCGACAGCGGCACCAGGGCGGCGCCGAAAGCGCCTTGCAGAGTGCGAAACAGCACGATCTGATCCAGTGACTGCGCCATGCCGCACAGCATCGACGCCAGCGTGAAGCCTGAGATGGAAACCAGGAAAAGACGCTTGAGGCCAAATCGTCCCGCCAGAAAGCCGGTCGGTGGCGTCATGATTGCGGCGGCGACGATGTAGGAGGTCAACACCCAGTCGATCTGGTCCTGACTCGCCGAAACGCTACCCTGCATGTAAGGCAGCGCGACGTTGGCGATGGTGGTGTCGAGCGCCTGCATGAGGGTCGCGAGAATCACGCAGGCGGTGATCGCACCGCGGTTGATCCCCTCATCTGCCGTGCGTTCGGCAGTCATGGATTCACCGGCCGAACAGAGCGGTCAGGAAGTGCGGGAAGCCGCGCGCGTGACCGGTATCGACATCGACCTCGACGCTCATGCCCGGACGAAGCGGAGGATGGTTCTTGTCGCTGGTGTCGACGCGCACGCGCATCGGGATGCGCTGCACCACCTTGACCCAGTTTCCGCTCGTATTCTGGGCCGGCAGAAGCGCGAACTCCTGGGCTGCGGCCGGACTGATGCTGTCGACGGTGCCGTGCCATTCGATATCCGGATAGGCATCGACCGTCACGGTAGCGCTCTGTCCGGGACGGACGTAGGTCAGTTCCGTTTCCTTTGGATTCGCTTCGATCCAAGCGTGATCGGTATCGACGAGGAAGAACGCCGTCGTTGATGCGGCGAGGTACTTGCCGGCAGCAATCGCGGGGACATTGGTGGCGGTTCCACCGAACGGCGCCGTAACGACTGTATGGTCAAGCTGACGCTGCGCCTCTTCGACCTGCGCCTGCGCCTGCAAATATTGAGGATGCTGCGCGACCGGAATATCCGCGTTACCGGCGAGGCGGGCGAGTTGCACTTGGGCCTGCTGACGAAGTGATTCGAGTTTGCTCTTGTCGGTGGAAAGCGACGATTGCGCCTGATCGAAGACAGACTGGGCTACGGTGCCGCTCCGCAACAACATCACGTCGCGGTCATAGTTGGTCTGATCCAGTTTGACTTGCGCCTCCTCGGCGGCGGCATCGCTCAACATGCGCTTGTAGTCCTGCTTCATGGCCTCGATGGCGAGCGCAGTCTGCGCCAGATTGGCCTTGGCATTGTCGAGGGCGATCTGGAATTGGCGTGGATCGAGCCGGTAGAGAACCTGCCCTTTGGTAACGTGCTGATTGTCCGTAACTTCGACGTCTTTGACGATGCCGGAAACGTCGGTTGAAATGCCAACCTTCTCGGCATCGACATACGCATCGTCCGTCGACATGATCTGCCCGCCGGCGACGTACCAATAGCCTCCGACCAACAGCGCAAGCGGCAGGAGCGCAAACAAACCCCAGCGAATCGTGGTCCGCCTCGACCGCGGCCTTTTCTTATCGATCGTGGGCTCACGGGATTCGGTGTGCGGCGCATTTGGCGCCGGCACGACCGGCGGCGCCTCGCGCATATCCGGCGCTTCGCCTCGCGCGGGCGGAACCGACCTGAGTGCCCTCTCAGCCATAGCGCTGCTCTTCCACAGGGGTCGCGGCGGTCTTTTGCTGGATCGCCTGGCGCAGATTTTCTTTGACGATCGCAAGCTGAGCGACCATCTGCTCGACGGTCGCGCGATCCACGCCGACAAGTGCATTGGCCATCATTTCCTCGCCAAGATCGCCCAGCCGTTCCAGGAGCGGATGCGCGGCAGGTGTCAGAAACAGCCGCTTGGCGCGGCGATCGCTCGGATCGGACCGACGCTCGATCAATCCGCTGCCGCAGAGACGGTCGAGAAGACGCGTCACCGTGATGGGCTGCAGGTCGAGCATTTCGGCAAGCTCGGACTGCTTGAGCCCTTCGAAACGGTCGAGGCGGGCGAGCACGACCCATTGGGCGCGAGTAATGCCGAACTGCCTTGCCTTGTGATCGGCGTAGGTCCGCAGCATGCGGGCTACATCATTGACCGTAAAGGCGAAATCTCTGTTGAGCGAGCGCGGCAGCATGACAACCTCCAAGCCGCCTGATTAAGCTATGGCTGCTTAATTGACGTAGCCATAATATAAGGAGGCTTATTTAGTTGTCCAGACTTCGCCCGCAAGTCTGAAATGCGTTACGGCCGGGCGAAAGCATATCTGGTTTAGGCCAGACCCAGTTCGGCGAACGCGGCCGTGTAATGATCGGCAGCGGCCTGCGCGAAACAGCAAAAGACGACCTTCCTCACGCCGCGAGACGACGCGGCCAGTTCCGACGCAACCGTCCCAACCGCAATTTGCGCGGCCCGATCGGGCGGAAACCGGTAAATTCCAGTCGAAATGGCCGGGAAGGCGACCGAGGCAAGCCGATGAGCCGCGACGAGGCCGAGCGATGCGCGATAGCAGGAGGCAAGCAAGTCGCTTTCACCCTGCCCGCCGCCATTCCACACCGGCCCAACCGCGTGGATGACGTGCTTGGCCGGCAGCCGATAGCCGCGCGTGATCCTGGCCGCGCCGGTTTCACAGCCACCAAGTGTCCTGCATTCGGCCAGCAATTCGGGTCCCGCAGCGCGATGAATGGCGCCGTCCACGCCCCCGCCACCGAGCAGCGTGCGGTTTGCCGCATTCACGATCGCATCGAGCGCAAGCGTCGTGATATCGGCGACGCACACTTCGAGCCGTGCGGAGCCGACTTCGGCAACGAGCAATGCCGTTTCGCTTGTCGGTGTGTCGCGGACCATAGCCATAAGGATATCACGCCCACTCGGCGTGTGCCTCGGCACGAAGGTCTACCGTGCTTCTGACGCCGATATCGTCGAAATGCTCGTCGAGGAAGCGCCGCGCCGCGCGTTTGCCGCTGAGGTGCAGCATGTTGAAAAAATCATAGTCCGTCGAAAGCTTGCTGAAGGCGTCGAAATGGGTGCCGAACTTATCAAGCACGATGCGATGCACGTTGATGCGGCGGTATTGACCCGACCCCAGGCCGCGAGGCAGCCGGCCCTGATCGATCAAACGAGCCACGAATTCGATCGCGCGATATTCCGACAGCAGCGAGGAGTTGAACGTGATTTCATTGATGCGGTTCATGATCTCGCTGGAGGACGTCGGCGTGGCGTGTCGCACCAGCGGATTGATCTGGACGACCACCACGTCCTCGGTCTTGGTGGTGCCGAAAAATGGAAAGATCACAGGATTGCCCAGGTAGCCGCCATCCCAGTAGGGCACGCCGTCAATCTCAACGGCGCGGAACAAAAGCGGCAGACAGGCTGAAGCCATCACAGCGTCAGCTGTAATCGTCTCGCGTGAAAAGATTCGCACGTGCCCGGTCTGCACGTTGGTCGCCGAAATGAAAATTTGCAGATCGGTGAAGGCGCGCAACTTTTCGAAATCAACAAAGCGCTCGAACAGATCCTTGAGCGGATTGATGTTGAGCGGATTGACATCGTAGGGCGAGAAATACCGCGACAGCGAATTCAACCATGCTTGCACTGGCGTACCTTCGAGCGGCGTAAACGACAAAAGCCGCTCCATCACCGCCCGTTGCAGGACCGGCAGGTTGCCGGTGCTGCTTGCGGCGCGCCAGAAGTCCGCCAACCGCTTCTGCGCTTCGGCGCGGCCGCCGCGCGCCAAGCCATCGGCCAGCATCACGGCATTCACGGCACCGGCAGACGTGCCCGAAATGCCCTCGATGCTGAGCCGCTCATCCTCCAGAATCTGTTCGAGAACGCCCCAGGTGAATGCGCCGTGTGCGCCGCCACCTTGCAGCGCCAAATTGATGCGTTTGGTCGAAGATGACGCCTTCTGCTCGGTTGCCCAGCCGGGCAGCAGCGAGCCGAGAAAGTTTTTCATGGCAATACGGCTGCGTGGTTGAACGCGCGTATCACAATGGCAAAGCGCAGCTTGGCGCGGAAACCCAAAAACTCATTCCGCAGTCCAGCCGCCATCGATCGAGAGGTTGGCTCCGGTAATTGCCTTTGCCGCGTCGGAGCAAAGATAAATGGCAAGATCGGCGACTTCGTCGACGGTAACGAATTCTTTGGTCGGCTGTGCGGCCAGTAAGACGTCGCGCTTAACCTGCTCCGCGGTCATGTTGCGCGCCTTCATGGTGTCGGGAATCTGTTTCTCGACGAGCGGCGTCCAGACGTAGCCGGGGCTGATGCAATTGGCGGTGATGCCGAACGTTGCCACTTCGAGCGCGACGGTCTTGGTCAGACCAGCAAGACCATGCTTGGCCGACACGTACGCCGACTTGAAGGGCGAAGCGACCAGCGAATGCGCCGACGCGGTGTTGATGATACGACCCCATTTGCGCGACTTCATCCCAGGCACTGCGGCGCGGATGGTGTGGAATGCCGACGACAGATTGATCGCGATGATCTGGTTCCACTTCTCGATGGGAAACTCCTCGATCGGTGCGACGTGCTGGATACCGGCATTGTTGACCAGCACATCGAGCGAGCCGAATGTTTTTTCGGCAGTCTGGATCATGTCGGCGATCTCGGCCGGCTTGGTCATGTCGGCGGCGGAGTAAAGCGATTTGACGCCAAATTCCTTCTCGATGTTGGTCCGCTCGGTTTCGATTGCAGCCTTGTCGCCGAAGCCATTGATGGTGACGTTGGCGCCTTGAGCGGCAAGCGCCCGTGCGATCGCAAGGCCGATGCCCGACGTTGATCCGGTGACGAGCGCGGACTTTCCTTTCAACATGGCAATCCCCAATTCAATGGTGTGGCTTGGCAGTGTGATGATGCGGCGGTCGCCCAATCTTCGAAACTCGCCCGGAATGTGGGACTGTTATTGCTGCGGCGCAACATAAAAATCCCATGCTGCGTCACGTTTTCGCGATCCAGGATCCGGCGTTACAATGATCGCTAAATTGCCGCTTCCCGCCGCAAGGTCGGCAAAGTCAGTGACCGAGGAATGACAAGGATGCCGAGCGCAATTTTTCCCGCGCCCGATCATGATCACGAGCGCTGCGCGAGTGCGGCCATCGCGCACGCCGAAGCCCAGTGTGCAGCGCGCGCGCAGCGGCTCACTCCGATGCGTCGCCAAGTGCTCGAGACACTGTTGGCGAGCCACAAGCCGCTCGGCGCTTACGAGATCATCGAGCGGTTGGCACATTGCGCCCGCCCAGCTCCGATCACGATCTATCGCGCGCTTGATTTCCTGCGCGAGAACGGCCTGGTGCATCGGATCGAGAGCCGCAACGCGTTCGTCGCCTGCGTCCACAATCATGTCGGCGAAGACCTCGTCGTGTTCCTGATCTGTGAAAGCTGTGGACTTGTCGGCGAGGCACCTGCCGCAGGCGTCGCTGAAGCGTTGAAGACCTCGTCGCGCGCCGCCGGCTTTACGCCCAGGAGCCCACTGATCGAAATCGCCGGCATTTGTTCCCACTGCCGGGAGCGATGATGCTCAGTGCAGTCAATCGGCTTGTCGCGTCCTTTGGAATGCTGAAAGGCGCAAGCCGGATTTGACCGCAGCCCCCTCGCCTCACTCGCCATCGTCTCGCCCGCTCGACGCGATCGCCATCGCCGTCACAGTCGTGTTGTGCGTGAGTTGGGGCTTCAATCAAGTCGCCGCCAAGCTCGCCATCCACGACATCCCACCGCTGATCCAGGGCACCATCCGTTCGCTGGTCGCGACGCCCTTGGTGGCGGCATGGGCGCGTTGGCGCGGCATCACGCTCTTCAAGCGTGACGGCACATTGATCGTCGGCTTACTGGCGGGCGTCCTGTTCGCTCTCGAATTTTTCTTGATCTACCGCGGTCTGCTTTTCACCACCGCAACCCGCGCCGTGGTGTTCATTTACCTGGCGCCGTTTCTCGTCGCGATCGGATCGCGCTGGCTCATTGCCGGGGATCGCTTTGACGGCTCGCAGTGGTTGGGATTGGCGCTGTCGTTCGCCGGACTTGTTTTGGCATTCGGCTTGCCGACTCCGGCTGCCGACCCACGTCAGACGTTGGGCGATCTCATGATGGTCGGCGCTGCGGTGTCGTGGGCAGTCACCACACTCGTCATCAAAGCAACCGCGCTAAACCGCATCAGCGCCGAAAAGACCATGCTGTACCAGCTCGTGGTCTCGGTGCCGCTGCTCGGGCTCGCGGCGCTCGTTTTCGGTGAACGCATAGACACGGTGCCTTCTGGGCTTGCGATCGCCGGCCTTGCCTACCAAACGCTGTGGGTCGTCAGCATCACATTCGTGATCTGGTTCGCCTTCGTGGTGCGCTATTCCGCCGCCAGATTGGCGGCGTTCACCTTCTTGACCCCTTTGTTTGGCGTAGCCGCCGGTCACATCGTATTAAACGAGCCCTTGACCCCGGCTTTTGCCCTCGCGGTCGCATTGGTCGCGGGTGGCCTCCTCCTCGTCAACCGCCCTCGGTGAGGCTATATCGTGGTCGTCCGTTCTCCCCCTGTCAGGGAGCGAGGACGGGTTCCGCTCCCAAAGGACTGTGCCAATGATGGAATTTTCCGGCCCCTCCGAAAGGCATCGAACCGTCGCCGTAAAGGTCGGCAACGTCACCGTCGGCGGCGGCGCGCCCATTGTGGTGCAGTCGATGACCAACACCGATACCGCCGACGTCGAGGCGACCACCAAGCAGGTCGCGGACTTGGCGCGGGCTGGTTCTGAAATCGTGCGCATTACGGTTGACCGCGACGAGGCCGCCGCCGCCGTGCCGCATATCAAGGAGCGCCTGCTCCGAATGAACGTCGACGTGCCGATCGTGGGCGATTTCCACTACATCGGCCATAAGCTCCTTGCCGACCATCCCGCTTGCGCCGAGGCGCTCGACAAATACCGGATCAATCCCGGCAATGTCGGCTTCAAGGAGAAGAAGGACCGGCAGTTCGGCGCCATTGTCGAAACCGCCATCCGCCACGACAAGCCGGTACGGATCGGCGCCAACTGGGGCTCACTCGACCAGGAGCTGCTGACCCATTTGATGGACCAGAATGCGCGCTCCAATCACCCGGTCGATGCGCGGGACGTGACCCGAGAGGCCATGGTGCAGTCGGCGCTGCTGTCCGCTGAGCGCGCCGAAGAAATCGGCTTGGAGCGATCAAAGATCATCCTTTCGGCCAAAGTATCGGCGGTGCAGGATCTGATCGGGGTCTACGGCGAAATGGCACGCCGGTCGGATTATGCGCTCCATCTCGGGCTCACCGAGGCCGGCATGGGCTCGAAGGGCATTGTCGCCTCGTCGGCAGCCATGGGCGTGCTGCTTCAGCAAGGGATCGGCGACACGATCCGCGTTTCGCTGACGCCGGAGCCCAATGGCGATCGCACTCTCGAAGTCAAAGTCGCCCAGGAATTGTTGCAGACCATCGGCTTGCGCACCTTCGTTCCGCTTGTCGCCGCCTGCCCCGGCTGCGGCCGGACAACGTCCACGACATTTCAGGAGCTTGCGGCTGGCATCCAGGGTTTCATTCGCAACTCCATGCCGGAATGGAAATCGCGCTACCCTGGCGTCGAGGGGCTCAACGTCGCCGTCATGGGTTGCATCGTCAATGGACCTGGCGAGTCAAAGCACGCCGATATCGGCATTTCGCTGCCGGGCACCGGTGAGCAGCCGACAGCTCCCGTCTTCATCGACGGCAAGAAGGCCATGACGCTCCGCGGTCCCACGCTCGCGGCCGATTTCCAAAAAATCGTCGTCGATTATATCGAGCGGCGCTTCGGTCACGGCGCTGGCAGAACGGCAGCGGAGTAACGCGGCGGTCGCCGTCCTCCGATAGGCGATTCCAAATCAACGCGGTGAAGCGAACAGCGTTCGCAACGTGAAGCGAGCGTGCAGTGTTTGTTGCCCGCACCGATTGTTCACTTCGTAGGCCATCGGCCGACCGAGCGCGGTAACCGCATCAGCCGAAATCATCGCGGCGTGCGCCTGCGGTTGAGCCCCTTCGGATGACAGGCGCAATCCTCGTCGCATCAAGCCCGAAATGGTTGCTTATTGATCACACATCCTGAGAATTATGCGGATGACCTCTCCGAATACTCGACAGACAAGATTGCCTCGTTCACGATGTAATTAACCATACTGCGTCTGCCCGCTCCATTGGCCGGCACGCTGTCTGGAGGGGGAGTCTGATGAATCGACATTTCATTCGCGTGGCCGCGGCCGCGCTGATGGCCGTTACACTGTCGAGCCAAGCGGTGCGAGCGCAAGACAATAATGTCTGGGGCTGGCTCCACCCCTGGGGCAGCCAGGATTGGCGCCTGACGGCCACCGGAATAGCCCTCGGTGCAGGCGCGACGGCGGGCTATTTCGCGCTCCGCAAAAAGCACGGCATGCTGCAAACGCGTACCGCCACCCCTCTCGGCGCTTTCGCGCTGACGACCGTCGGGTGCATGAGCGTGCTCCCCATCGTCGGGACGCTTTGGCTGAACCGCCCGCTCACTCATCGTGAGGTTTACACCGGGATGGCCGACTGCGTGGTACCCTTTATCGGCAGTTGGCTCATGGACTACGCGTACCATGGCCAAGCTTGGTACGAGCAATAAGCAGCCCACATACGATTGCGGAAAAGCCGGCTGATGGAGGCCGGCTTTTTTGTTGCGCCCTTACGGTGCATAGGCCCCACGCGCTTGCGCGGATTGACCAATCCCGCCACCAAGCTACCCTTGCGCCAGGCGCGAAGAATGGGGAGGTTGCGGATGGAGGCGGCTGCGACGCGGGCCGAGACGACCCCGCATGAACTTCATGGCGGCGGAATTATCGCCGCCATCAAGGCAAGCGGGATCGAATACATTTTGTCTGTGCCGGACATCGTCACCAGCGCCGGACTGTTGCGGCCCATCGCTCAGGACAAGGAGCTTAAACTTATTCGCGTCTGCAAAGAGGACGAATGCGTCGGCATCGCATCCGGTTTGCACTATTGCGACAAGCGTGCGCTGATCCTGATTCAGTACACCGGCTTTCTCAATTCGCTTAATGCCATCCGCGGCGTCGCCGTCGAATACAAACAACCGATCTGCATGATGGTCGGTCTTCTCGGTCACGATCCAGACAAGGAGCCACGGGCATCACCGCGCTACGGTGTGCGCATCATCGAGCCAATCCTCGACGACATGGGCATCGCTCACCATCTGCTGAGCGTCGACGCGGACGTCGCCAAGATCCAGCCGGCCATCGACAAGGCCTATCGCAATTCGCAGCCGGTCGCATTTCTGATCGGGCGAAGACCCAAGTCTTCATAGTCCTCCTAAAGGGTCACTTCATGATGATGAAGCGAGACGAATGTTTTCGAGTTCTGGCGCGGCATATCACCAACGAATCGGTTGTTGCGACTTACAGCTCCGCCGTCGACTGGGTCGAGATCAATCCGCGTCCGCTCAATTATCTGTCGATTGGCGCCATGGGGCTCGATTCCTCGCATGGGCTTGGCTTGGCGCTTGGCCGGCCGGACCGACGAGTCGTCGTCCTGCAAGGCGACGGCAGTCTTTTGATGAACCTCGGCAGCCTGGTCACGATCGGTGCGGTCGCACCAAAGAATCTCGTCCACTTTGTTGCACACAACGAGACCTATGAGGCCAACGGCGGCCATCCGATTCCCAATCGGAAGGTCGATTTCGCCGGCATGGCGCGCTCCGCCGGCTACGCCGCGGTTTACGATTTTTCGGATCTCGGGGCGTTCACCCAGCAGGTAGCGCATGTCCTCGAGCAGGCGGGCCCGGTATTCGCGACACTGCACGTCGAACCGTCAAAGCCGCTCAAGTACGATTATCCGAGCCTCTACGATCCGGCCAAGCGCAAAGCCTTCAAGGAAGCCCTGCAGGCGCGCAATTGAAAGCATATCTGGAGACGCGACGAAGCCAGACGTGACGCGTTGGCTTGTCGGAGGTTCATCTTCAGTGCCTGCTTTCTAACCGGCGGAGCAGATCGTCGAGTTGATCGAGGTCGCGATAGCGGATGCTCACGGTGCCGCCACGCTCGCGATGATCAATCGTAACCACGAGGCCCAGCGCATCGGATAACCGCTTTTCGAGCGCAAGCGTATCGGCAGTCTTGCCATCTCTGCCGCGGGCGCGAGCACCGTGCGGCTGTTTCTTTAGGTTCGCCGCTTGGCGCGCCAATGCCTCGACTTGGCGCACGTTGAGACCACGCGCAACGATCTCGTCCGCCAGCTTCTCGGCGTTCGGCTGACCAACCAGCATCCGTGCATGACCGGCGGAAAGCTTTCCACTATTGATGTGCGCCTTCACCGAATCGGGAAGCTTGAGGAGCCGCAGCATATTGGCGACATGGCTGCGACTCTTGCCGATGATTTTTGCAATCTCGTCCTGGCTGTTGCCGAACTCATCCATCAGCGCGCGATAGCCATCGGCCTCCTCGAGGGGATTGAGATCGGCGCGCTGCACGTTTTCGATGATCGCGAGTTGCAGCGCTTCGGCGTCGGTGGCCTCGACGATGACGACCGGAACTTCATGCAGTCCGGCACGCTGCGCCGCGCGCCAGCGGCGTTCACCAGCAATAATCTCATAGGCGTCGGCAGTGCCGCGCACCGGCCGCGCGATGATCGGCTGGATGATGCCGCGCTCGCGCAATGAGGCGGCAAGCTCGTCGAGTTCGTTATCGAGAAATACGTGTCGCGGATTTCGCGCGTTCGGCCGCAGAACTTCGGTCGGAAGCCGGCGCTGACCGCGCGGGCGTTCGACTGAGCTTTCGGCGCCCACGTCGCCGATCAACGCGGCAAGTCCGCGCCCCAATCGCGATCGCGTCGCCTCCTCGGCCATCGTGGGCTCTCCAGAATGCTGGGTCACGAGAGCAACCCAAAGATTGGCGCCGGCGACATCAAGAACTGGAACATCCGGATCATCCGACGCACATTTCCTTTTCCCGCTGAATGATCTCGGTGGCGAGCCGAAGGTAGGCCTCGCTGCCGCTGCATTTCAGGTCATAGACCAGGACCGGTTTGCCATAAGACGGCGCTTCCGACACGCGCACGTTGCGCGGGATAATCGTGTCGTAGACTTTGCGCCCCATAAACTCGCGGACGTCGGCGACGACCTGACCCGACAGATTGTTGCGCGCATCGTACATGGTCAACACGATGCCGTGGATCGTGAGCCCGGGATTGAGCTGGTCGCGCACCAACTCCACGGTCTTGAGCAGTTGCGACAATCCTTCGAGTGCAAAGAATTCACACTGCAGCGGGACCAAGATGGCGTTGGCCGCCGCCATGGCGTTTATCGTCAGCAGATTGAGCGACGGTGGGCAGTCCACCAGGACATAACTGAATTTTGCAAGACCGGCCGACGGCGCGCTGAGCGACGCAAGCGCGTTGCGCAAACGAAACGCGCGATCGCGCGATTGACCGATTTCGAGTTCGAGGCCCGACAGATCAAGCGTGGAGGGCGCGAGGTGCAGACGCGGCACGGCGGTCGCGACAATCGCATCGCGCAACGTCGCCTCGCCGATCAACACATCGTAAGTCGAGTAACGTCTGCTGCGGCGATCAATGCCGAGACCCGTCGAGGCGTTGCCCTGAGGGTCGAGATCAATGATCAGAACCTCTTCGCCGATGGCCGCAAGCGCGGTCCCGAGATTGATGGCGGTTGTCGTCTTACCGACGCCGCCCTTCTGGTTGGCGACAGCCAGCACGCGCGGCAGCTTCGTCTGTTCAGTTTGCGACGCTGGATTCGATTCCGGCAGCGGGCCCGTCACGCTAGGGCTTTGCTCCGAGGGCAAGTCTTCCATGGCCGATCATCCATCTGGGCTGCCGAGTCCAACGCGGCGGACAACCGCCATTCGCGCTATAGTTGAACAATCGGCTCGATACGCTTTACTGTTACGATCCGTCCACTGGAATCGGTAACACTAGGCACCAATGAGGCTTCGATGTTCCAACATTTAGCGGCATCGGTCAATTCGCTGCCAACATCTTGTCCCTTGGGAAACAAGCCGCACGCGCCACCTTTCAACAACGGATAAGCCATTGGCAAAAGATCACTCAGTGGAGCCAACGCCCGTGCTGTCACGATATCAACGGGTTCAGCATGCTTTTCGACAAAATCCACAATGCGTGACGCATGAATTGTCGCCGCGGCTCCGGTCGCCCTGACGGCTTCGCGGAGGAACGCTGCTTTTTTCAGATTGCTTTCGACCAGGTGCACCCGCGCTCCCGGGACGTCGGAGAGAGCACAGGCGATCACCAAGCCTGGAAAGCCGCCGCCCGAGCCGAGATCGACCCAAGTGCGGGCGTTTGGCGCCAGGGGAAGAAGCTGGAGCGAGTCGGCGATATGCCGCGTCCACACCTTCGACTCGGTCGACGGCGCAATGAGATTGATCCGCTGCTGCCAAGCCATCAGCAGGACGACAAACCGATCGAGCCGATCCAATGTTTCACGTGAAACACTGATCCGCGACAGGGCCTCCGCGCGGTCTGCCGTCAAATCGGAAGCTTGTCCCGAACTCGACTGCGTCCGGCGAGCGGCATCACGGCTTCGCCGGCTTCCAGCAATCATGCGGCCCCGCGACCGGGCTTGCGGCCCCGACGACGCATATGCGCGACCAGCAACGTGAGCGCTGCCGGCGTGATGCCATCGATGCGGCCCGCGTGACCGATTGTTCGCGGCCGGTGCGCCTCGAGTTTATGACGAACTTCATTCGATAGTCCGGGCAGGACCCCGTAGTCGATGTCCGTCGGAATCACGAGGCTATCGTCCCGCCGATAGGACTCGGCATCGGCAGCCTGGCGGCTGAGATAGACCTCGTACTTGGCGTCGATTTCGATTTGCTCCGCAATCTTGCCGTCGAGTTCGCCGAAGCGCGGCCAGATCCGGGCGAGATCGCCGATGCCAATATCGGGATACGAGAGCAGTTCGAAAGCGCTGCGGCGCTGGCCGTCCTTGCGCAGAGCGAGGCCGTAACGCTCAGCCTCATTCGGCGTCACTGTCAGCGAGCGCGCCATCGTCCGAGCTTCATTGAGGGCCGCTATCTTCGCCCTATGCCGTCCCGCCCGCTCCGAGCCGACGCACCCCAGTTCGGTGCCCTTTTGGGTCAGCCTCTGATCGGCGTTATCGGCCCTGAGGGTCAGCCGGTATTCGGCGCGCGACGTAAACATCCGATAGGGCTCAGTCACCCCACGAGTGACTAGGTCGTCGACCATGACGCCGAGGTAGGCCTCGGCGCGATCGAACACGATCGGCGAGCCGCCACCCGCCTGCGTTGCCGCGTTCAAGCCCGCCAGAAGCCCCTGCGCGGCGGCCTCCTCGTAACCTGTGGTGCCATTGATCTGGCCGGCCAGGAACAGGCCGGGCAGCCGCTTGACCTCCAGGGACGGGCTGAGCTCACGCGGATCGACGTGGTCGTATTCGATCGCATAGCCTGGCCGGACCATACGTGCGCGCTCAAGCCCCGGAATGGAGGCCACCACGGCGAGCTGAACCTCCTCGGGGAGCGAGGTCGAAATGCCATTCGGATACACAGTCGTGTCATCGAGGCCCTCGGGCTCAAGGAAGATCTGGTGGCCGTCCCGCTCGCCGAAGCGAACGATCTTGTCCTCGATCGAAGGGCAGTAGCGCGGACCGCGACTCTTGATCTGCCCGGAATACATCGGCGAGCGGTGCACATTCGCCCGGATGATGCCATGGGTCGTGTTGTTGGTCCGCGTGATGGCGCAGTCAACCTGGGGATTCGTGATGCGATCCGTCAGGGCGGAAAAAGGCTCCGGCGGGTTGTCGCCCGGCTGCGCTTCGAGCGCCGCCCAGTCGATCGTCGTGCCATCGAGGCGCGGCGGCGTGCCGGTCTTAAGACGTCCCAGGGCAAGTCCTATCCGTTCCAGACTTCCTGAGAGGCCGGCTGCAGGCGCCTCGCCGATGCGTCCTGCGGGAATCTGCCGTTCACCGATATGGATGAGACCCCGCAGGAAGGTGCCCGTCGTCAGCACTACGGCCCCCGCGCCAAGGACGCGGCCGTCAGCCAGCCGAACGCCGCCGACGTGGCCATCCGCGACCAGATCGTCTACCTCAGCCTCGATAACCGCCAGATTCGCCGTCTCGCGAATCGCCCGCTGCATGGCAGTGGCGTAGAGCTTGCGATCGGCTTGGGCGCGAGGGCCCCTCACCGCCGGTCCCTTGCGTCGATTCAACATGCGGAACTGGATGCCCCCGGCGTCCGCAACCCGGCCCATCAATCCATCGAGCGCATCGATCTCACGGACCAGATGTCCTTTACCGAGCCCTCCGATCGAGGGATTGCACGACATTGCGCCGATGGTCGCAAATCGATGGGTGACGAGCGCCGTCTTCGCGCCCATCCGGGCAGCCGCAGCGGCAGCCTCGCAACCCGCGTGGCCGCCACCGATGACGATCACATCGAAGCGGACGTCCATGTTAGCGCTCCGGAAAACGAGCCCTTTTAGCCAATGCCAAATTGAGGGTCAAAAGGCATGGATGGCCGAATGTTTCACGTGAAACATCGCCGATCTCCACGAGAAGCGGATGTGGCTATCATCGAGTCACTTGCCAATGCAGAAGTCGCGAAAAATCACATCGAGAATGTCTTCAACATCAACCCGACCCGTGAGTCGGCCGAGCGTCGTTGCCGCTGACCGCAGGTCCTCTGCGATCAGTTCCTCCGCCTGTTGGGCCAAAGCGCGGTCCAGCGCCGCCACCGTTTCCTCCAGAGCACGACGATGGCGCGCGCGGGTCACAATCGTGGATTCTGTCGCAGCGAAATATTCCCTGGCGTATTCGGCCAACGCCGCAACGAGCGTATCGACTCCCGCGCCGGACTTTGCCGATATGGTAAACGATGGCTTAACCGAACCGCTGGATCTGGATTCACTTGTTATGCACAGCTTTTCCACAGCCAAATCGGCCTTATTTCGGATCAACCAACTCGTTGTAGAACCGATGTATTCCCGGCTATCCCCACCAACTCCGCCAACGGCCGAGTCATCAATGACCCACAGCACCAAGTCGGCCAACGCCGCGCGCTCCCGGGCACGGCGAATACCTTCCTGCTCAATCGGATCATTGCTCTCACGGACGCCAGCGGTATCCAGGAGCGTCACCGGATAGCCATTGAGATCGAGATGGACTTCGATGACATCGCGCGTCGTCCCAGGATAAGGCGACACGATTGCCACATCGCGCTGCGCCAGCCGATTGAGTAGTGTTGATTTTCCCGCATTCGGCGGCCCCGCTATCGCGACGGTCAGCCCTTCCCGCAACCGCTCGCCGCGCCGGCCGTCCGCCAGCGTTTCTGCGATTTCGTTGCGCAATTGCTGCGCAGCATGAAGCGCCGGCCGGACCAAATCTTCGGACACGTCCGCCTCGTCTGAGAAATCGATCCGCGCCTCGACGAGCGCCAATGCCTCAATCAAGCGGCGGCGCCACGCTTCGGCCCGATCACCGATCAGTCCCTTGAGCTGGCGAAATGCCAGCCGTCGCTGCGCCGGCGTCTCCGCCGCGATCAGGTCCGAAAGACCTTCAACCGCTGTAAGATCGAGACGGCCATTCTCAAATGCCCGACGTGTAAATTCCCCGGGCTCGGCCGGGCGACAGCCTTCGATCGCCCCGAGAGCTTCGAATACCTCCGCGATCACGGCGTGCCCGCCATGAAGCTGAAGCTCCGCCATATCCTCGCCGGTCTCGCTGTGCGGGCCGGGAAACCACAGGACCAGCCCTTCGTCGATGACCTCATCGTTCGCTGCGCCCCGAATTCGCGCCAGCGCCGCCCGGCGTGGCTGTGGCACGCGACCGATAAGCCTTTCGAGTGCCAGGCGAGCATACGGGCCGCAGATGCGGATCACCGCAATCGCCGCAGGTGGCCGGCCCGAGGAAAGCGCAAAAATCGTCTCATCCGAGCGCATGCCGGACCTTCAAGCCAATCTCGATGGCTGCGTAAAGTGCAGCGGAATCGGGACCCGCTGCGGTGGCCTCGACGACTACGTGCTGTTCTGGGTCCTCGGGCTTGCCACGCCGATGCATTGAGCCAAGCCGTGGAGCTTGTGCGAAGCTATCAGGACTCGCCGCAGCGCACGGCAATACTCGCGGCGTTGGAGCAGGCTTACCATAAACCGTAACGGATGCTTGCGCTGGTGCCTGCATCCTTTTGGGCAAGATACCGTTATCATCCATTAATCAGCTTCAACCCGAATATCCGCTTGGATCGTATGTCGCCCCCAGACGCCGCCCAGCAAAACCGCCTCGCCCAGGAGACGAGCCCGTATCTCCTGCAGCACAAGGACAATCCCGTCGCCTGGCGGGCGTGGGGACCGGAAGCGCTGGCGGAAGCCAAACAAACCGGCAAGCCAATCCTGCTCTCCGTCGGCTATGCGGCGTGCCATTGGTGCCACGTGATGGCGCACGAGAGTTTCGAAGACGAGCCCACCGCGCGCGTCATGAACGAACTGTTCGTCAACATTAAAGTCGATCGCGAGGAACGGCCCGACATCGATCAGATCTACATGGCCGCGCTCCATCATCTCGGCGAGCACGGCGGCTGGCCGCTGACGATGTTTCTCACGCCACAGGGTGAACCGATCTGGGGCGGCACATACTTTCCGAAAACGTCGCGCTACGGCAAACCGGCGTTCGTCGACGTCCTTCGAGAGATCGCGCGGCTATTCCGCGAGGAGCCGCAGAAGATCGAGCATAATCGCACGACGCTAATGACCCGGCTTGCCGAGACGGCGCGGCAATCCGGAACCGCAACGATCGGTGCGGCGGAACTCGACAATGCCGCACACCAGCTCGGCGGCATCATCGACCCGGTCAACGGCGGAACTCGCGGCGCGCCAAAATTCCCGCAAGCGGCGCTGTTCGAGCTGTTATGGCGCGCCGGACTGCGTACCGGCGAAACACGGTACTTCGCCGCAGTCGAAATCACCCTCGACCACATCTGCGAAGGCGGCATCTACGATCATCTCGGCGGCGGCTTCTCGCGCTATTCCGTCGACGAGCGATGGCTGGTGCCTCACTTCGAAAAAATGCTCTACGACAACGCCCAGCTCCTCGAGCTTTTGGCGGTCGCTCATCAGCGCAGCGGCAAACAGCTTTATCGCCAGCGCGCCTTCGAAACCGTCGCCTGGCTCGAGCGCGAGATGACAACGGCGGCTGGCGCGTTCGCCGCATCGCTCGATGCCGATTTAGAAGGTGAAGAGGGAAAGTTCTACGTCTGGTCGTACGACGACATCATCAAACAGCTTGGCGCTGCCGACGGCGAATTTTTTGCGCGCCATTACGATGTCACGCCAGCCGGGAATTTCGAAGGCCACACTATTCTCAACCGCCTGAAGGCGCCGCCTTCGAGCCAAGACGATGAAGCAAAACTCGCCGCACTGCGCGCCAAACTTCTCTCCGTGCGTGCGACGCGTATCCGCCCCGGCCTTGACGACAAGGTCCTCGCCGACTGGAACGGAATGATGATCGCGGCCCTCGCCAATGCCGGCCTGATGTTCGGCGAACCGTCGTGGGTCGACATGGCCGCGCGCGCCTTCAATTTCATCGCACATGCCATGACGCGTGACGATCGGCTTGGGCATTCGTGGCGCCAGGGACAACTCAAATTCCCAGGCCTTGCCTCCGACTTCACTGCAATGACCCGCGCCGCACTTGCGCTCTTTGAGGCGACAGGGCGGCAAAACTACCTGACGCAAGCACTAGCCTGGCAGAACGCTCTTGACCGCAACTATGCCGATGGCGAGCGCGGAACTTATTACCTCACAGCGGCCGATGCAGAGGGCCTCGTCGTCCGTCCCTCAGCTACGACCGACGAAGCCACCCCCAATCACAACGCGGTCGCCGCTCAGAACCTGATCCGGCTTGCCGTGTTGGCGGGAGATGACGTGTGGCGCGAGAAGGCCGATCGGCTGATCGCAGCCATCGCACCGCAGGCGCTTGAGAACCTCTACATGCACATGGCGCTGCTCAACGCCGTCGACCTGCGGCTACGCGCCGCCGAGATTGTCGTTACCGGTGAGGGACCGCGCGCACAGGTCATGCTCGCCGCGGCGCGCGCGCGATCTCCTATCGACCGCATCGTGCTTTACGCGTCTACGGCAGACTCTCTTTCTCCGCGGCACCCGGCGCGCGAGAAGCTCAAGGCCGCGAGCGAGCCCGCGACATTCATCTGCGTGGGCGAAACCTGCTCGCTGCCGATCACCGATCCCTCCAGCCTCAATAGCGCCATCGATGCAGTGCGACATACTTGACGACGCGGTCCATTTCGCACTGATTCGTGCTTTATGGACGGTCCGGGGCGGTACGAGGAGATCGAAATGCGATACGGGATCATTGTGGCGGCTGCCCTGACGGCATTATCGGCAACGAGCGCGCGCGCCGACGAATGGTGCGGCTACACCGCGCGTCCCAATGCCATGATCGAATGCGGCTATTCGACCGCAACGGAATGCGAGAACAACATCGGCAAGGGTGCGATGTGTTTTGTCGATCCCGACTACGCGCTCAATAACAGGCACGCCGCGCACACAGCTGCGCCCAAGGCTTCAGCCCGGCAAGGCTGACGGACCGGGCGGCCGGCGCCGATCACGTATTCATCGAGTCGAAGAACTCGCCGTTGTTCTTGGTGTTGCGCAGCTTGTCGAGCAGGAAGTCCATGGCATCCATGGTGCCCATCGGATTGAGGATGCGGCGCAGCACGTACATCTTCTTGAGCTGATCCGGCGGCACCAGCAGCTCTTCCTTGCGCGTGCCGGAGCGTGTGATGTCCATCGCCGGGAAGGTGCGCTTGTCAGCGACCTTGCGGTCGAGAATCAGTTCCGAATTGCCGGTGCCCTTGAACTCTTCGAAAATCACTTCGTCCATGCGGCTGCCGGTATCGATCAGCGCGGTGGCGATGATGGTGAGCGAACCACCCTCCTCGATGTTGCGCGCGGCGCCGAAAAAGCGCTTCGGCCGCTGCAGTGCGTTGGCATCGACACCGCCGGTGAGCACCTTGCCGGATGACGGCACCACGGTGTTATAGGCGCGGCCGAGCCGCGTAATCGAATCGAGCAGGATCACCACATCGCGGCCATGCTCGACCAGGCGCTTCGCCTTCTCGATCACCATCTCGGCGACCTGAACGTGGCGCACCGCCGGCTCGTCGAAGGTCGAGGAAATCACCTCACCCTTCACCGAACGCTGCATGTCGGTGACTTCTTCAGGCCGTTCATCGATCAGAAGCACAATCAAATAACATTCCGGATGATTGTGCGTGATCGAATGGGCGATGTTCTGGAGAAGCACGGTCTTGCCGGTGCGCGGCGGCGACACGATCAATGCGCGCTGGCCCTTGCCGACCGGAGCGACGATGTCGATCACCCGCGCGGAGAGGTCCTTCTTGGTCGGATCCTCGAATTCCATCTTGAGCCACTCGTCGGGATAGAGCGGCGTCAGGTTGTCGAAGTTGACCTTGTGTCGGGCCTTCTCGGGGTCTTCAAAGTTGAGCGAATTAACCTTGAGTAGGGCGAAATAGCGTTCGCCCTCCTTCGGGCTGCGGATGTGACCGTCGATGGTGTCGCCAGTGCGCAACCCAAAACGGCGGATTTGCGAAGGAGAAACATAGATATCGTCGGGCCCCGGCAGGTAATTGGCTTCCGGAGAACGCAAGAACCCGAAGCCGTCCGGCAGAACCTCGACAACGCCTTCACCGACGATGTCGGTCTCACGCGCCGAGAGCTGCTTGAGGATGCCGAACATCAGCTCCTGCTTGCGCATCGTCGAGGCGTTCTCGACCTCGAGCTCTTCGGCAAACGAGACAAGCTCGGCCGGAGTCTTGGTCTTCAGCTCTTGGAGTTTCATTTCCCGCATACAGAATGTCCTATGGAAATTGGGCCAGCGGCGGGTTGGGTCGCGGCGTCGCTGACGGAAAGAGAGAGTCGCAGGTCTTGGGCTGAAAGGGGCCGGGCCCCGAACCCGATGCATCAAACGGCTCCAAGCCATTGGAGCCCAAACTCAACTGCATCCGCCTACGTTCGGTGGGATAGCGCGAAGATAGGAAAAGACTGGCCTTCAGGCAAGTGCCGAGACAGATATTGCACTGAAAACGCACGAACCTCAAAACGGTTTCAGCACCACCAACAGCACAATTCCGATCATCAGGAGCGTAGGTACTTCATTGATAATACGGTAGAATTTCTGAGAATGGCCGTTACGATCAGCGGCAAAATCCTTGACCCATCGGGCCAACAGCCCATGCACAGCCGACATCGCCACAACCAGCGCAAGCTTGGCCTCCAACCACCCGGATGCGAACCATCCATAGCGAGAATCAGGTCCATGCCAGGCGAGCCAGAGCCCGAACAGCCAGGTCGCAATCATCGCCGGATTGATGATGCCACGCAGCAGCCGGCGCTCCATCACCTTGAACGTTTCCGACTGCACCGAGCCCTTTTCGGCAGCGCAATGATAGACGAACAGGCGTGGCAGATAGAGCATCCCAGCCATCCAAGCGATGACGGCGATGATGTGGAAAGCCTTGATCCACTCGTACAGCATCGCCTCTGCTCTCGATCCCTGCGTGCTCGAGCGGCCGACCTATGACGCGGCGTGGCGAACACGCGCAATCAGCCGCTCAACATGGGCAGTCGGCGTTTCCGGCAAAACGCCATGGCCGAGATTGAAGATAAACGCACCATGGCGGAAAGCTTCGAGAATAGCGTCGATGGCACGGTCGAGCACTGACCCGCCGACCACAAGCGCCAGAGGATCGAGATTGCCCTGGACCGCTCGATGCTGCTGCAGCCGATCTCGTGCAAATCCCAATTCCACCGTCCAATCGAGACCGACAGCATCAACCGGCACAGCCGAAACAAAATCCTCAAGCTCGGTACCGGCCCCACGCGGAAATCCAATAATCTTTGCGTCGGGGAAACGTTCTCGAATTCCAGCAACGATCCGCCTTGTCGGCTCAATGCACCACTTGCGGAATTCGCCTGCCGGCAGCACGCCCGCCCAACTATCGAAAATCTGCACCGCATCAACGCCCGCTTCAAACTGGCGCACCAGATAGCCAGTCGAGGCTTCGACCAGAAGATCGATAAGCTCTGCGAACGCGTCGGGATGTCGATAGGCGAACATTCGTGCCGGACGCTGATCCGGCGTACCGCAGCCGGCGATCATATACGTCGCAACGGTCCAGGGCGCACCGCAAAAGCCCAGCAATGCCACTCCCCCCGGCAACTCACCCCTTACGCGATCGATCGTCTCATACACCGGAGCGAGCAGCTCATGATCGAGTTCCTCGCGTAATCGGCGAAGCGCGAAGGGATCCTTAAGCGCGTCAAGCTGCGGCCCTTCGCCAGCCTCGAACGTCACCCGTTGCCCAAGTGCGTGAGGCACCACAAGAATATCGGAGAACAGGATCGCCGCATCGAACCCGAAGCGGCGAATCGGCTGCAACGTCACCTCCGCCGCGAGTTTTGCGTCAAAGCAGAGGTTGAGGAAACCTTCGACCTGCTGCCGAATTGCGCGATATTCGGGAAGATATCTCCCGGCTTGCCGCATCAGCCAAATCGGCGGAACGGCCTGAGCCTTTCCCGCTAGGGCGAGAAGAAGCGGTTTTGTCCCAAGCGTATCCGGCACGCTATGATCCTAACTAAAAACTAAGTTAAAGAGAGTCTGTAGTTGTATTTAGACAGTTGATTAAACTCATACCTTTTCATCCACATTTCATCCAAGGGATGCCCACATCTTCCCGGTCCGGGCCGAATCTATGCTCACGGGTCTCACGGTGATTTGGCGGCCTTTTATGGGCACTTCTGAGTATGTCACGAATGGGTATCCACATGTCACCATGAGTCAGGTTCGGTGGACCGTTATGGCAGCACAAGGACGGGAATGTGGATCGATTTTCCTATCTTTCGTCTATTATGCTTGCACCACGGTCGAAGCCGTGGCCTTCTCCCCAATCATCGACAGTTTATACAGCGCCTTCCATGGCTCATGCGGCAGGCTATTTTCATCTCCATCTGATCTCGGACGCGACCGGCGAGACCTTGATTACCGTCGCTCGCGCGGCCGCGGCGCAGTACGCCAAGGTGATGCCGGTCGAGCATGTGCATCCGCTGGTTCGCACGCAAAAGCAGCTCGATCGGGTGCTCGCAGAAATCGAAGAATCGCCTGGAATCGTGCTGTACACGCTGCTTGAGAATAATCTCGTCGAGCGGCTGGAGGGAAAATGCCGCGAGCTTGGCCTTCCCTGTTTGTCGATTCTAGGCCCGGTTCTTCACTTGTTTCAGGCTTATCTGGGCGCCGAAACGACGCATCGGGTTGGTGCTCAGCACACGCTCAATGCCGAGTATTTCCGCCGTATCGATGCGCTGAATTACACGATGCTGCATGATGATGGTCAGTTGGGCGACGATCTCGAAGAAGCGGACGTCGTTCTTGTCGGAGTCTCGCGGACGTCAAAGACACCGACCTCGATCTATCTTGCGAATCGCGGTGTGAAGACGGCGAACGTGCCGCTTGTCCCCGGCATTTCCCTGCCGCCGAACATCGAGAGTCTCACTCACCCATTGGTCGTCGGATTGTTTGCGACGCCGGAGCGGATTGTGCAGATCAGGCAAAACCGGCTACTCGGCCTGAAAGCCCATCGCGATGATGACCAATATATCGATCGGCAGGCCGTGGCCGAAGAAATCTCCGCTTCGCGGCGCCTGTGTGCCAAGCACAATTGGCCGCTGATCGATGTGACACGGCGTTCGATCGAGGAGACTGCGGCGGCGGTTCTGGCCCTCCTTGGCGAGCGGCGCCGGTATAAGGCGTCATGAGCAATGCCGCTGTGGCTGGCTGCCGATCCGCTGGTGTTGGCGTCCGGGAGCGCGATACGGCGAAAGTTGATTGAGGCCGCTGGCATTCCGGTGGTGGCTTGTCCGGCTGATCTCGACGAGCGTGGTCTGGAAGCGCAGTTCAAGTCGGAGACGCCGAGCACGATCGCCGCGATGTTAGCGCGTGAAAAAGCCTCCGCGGTAGAACAGCTTCACCGCGGCCGTCTGATTCTCGCCGCCGACCAGACCTTAGCCCTGGGGAACGAACGATTCTCGAAGCCGGCGGACCGTCCAGCCGCACGCACACAGCTACGGGCGCTAGCCGGCAAGACCCATGAGCTTCATTCCGCGATCGTGTTCATGCAGAACGCGACGGTGCAGTTCGAATATGTCGGCGTCGCAAGGCTGACGATGCGCGAATTGTCGGATCGGTTTCTCGACGATTATCTCGACGCAGTTGGCAGCGCCGCGAGCGCAAGCGTCGGCGCTTATCAGCTTGAGGGTATCGGCATCCAACTTTTCGAGCGGGTCGAGGGTGATTTTTTCACGATCTTGGGTTTGCCCCTGATACCGGCGCTTGACTTTCTGCGGCGGCGGGGATGCCTCGCCCAATGAAGAGTGAGCGGCCATTTGTTCTCGGTCTTACCGGCTCGCTCGGCATGGGCAAGTCGGTGACGGCCAAGATGTTCGCCGAGGCCGGTGTTCCCGTGCACGATTCGGATGCCACTGTGCACGAGCTTTACGAGGGTGAGGCCGCCGCCGCGATCGAACACGCCTTCCCCGGCACGACCTCTGCGCGGCAAAGTCGATCGGGCAAAGCTTGCGGCGATCGTGCTCAACGACCAGGCGGCATTGGCCCGGCTTGAGTCGATCGTCCATCCTTTGGTCGGTCAATCGACGGACAAGTTTCTCGCCGAGGCGCAGGCGAGCGGCGAACCCGTCGTTGTGCTTGACGTGCCGCTTCTTTTCGAAACGCGAGCCGAGCGGCGTTGCGATGCCGTCGTCGTCGTGTCGGCACCGCCAGAGGTGCAGCGCGCGCGGGCCTTCGAGCGACCCGGGATGACTGAGGAAAAATTCAACGCCATTCTTGCCAAGCAGATGCCGGATGCTGAGAAACGCCGGCGTGCTGACTTTATCGTGGATAGTTCCAAAGGCTTTGACTCCGCCCGGGCCCAGGTCCGCGACATTCTGCGAGCGGTCGCTAGAATGCCCGTTCGAGAGCGGTGATTCGTTTAAAGACGCCGAACTAAGCCGACGGACCCCGTACGAGACCGAATGCGCGAGATCGTTTTCGATACCGAAACCACAGGCCTCGATCCCTTTCAGGGCGATCGATTGGTCGAGATCGGCTGTATCGAACTGTTGAACCGCTTCCCGACCGGCAAGACATTCCATTGCTATTTCAACCCGGAACGCGACATGCCGGAAGCAGCCCTCAATGTTCACGGGCTGACGATCGAGTTTCTAAGGGATAAGCCGCTCTTCATCCAGAAGGTCGAGGAACTCGTCGAGTTTCTTGGCGACGCGCAGCTGGTCGCTCACAACGCGATGTTCGATCTTGGCTTTCTGAATGCCGAATTGGAACGCGCCGGGCGCGTTGCGGTCAACCGCGAGCGGATGATCGATACCTTGCTGATCGCCCGGCGCAAACATCCCGGAGGCTCTAATCGCCTCGATGATCTGTGCGTGCGCTACGCCATCGACAACTCTCGCCGCGTCAAGCACGGCGCATTGCTCGATGCGGAACTCTTGGCCGAGGTATATGTCGAACTGATCGGCGCTCGGCAGGCGCAGCTTATTCTTTCGCAAGCCGAGATCCCAGTGCAGGCAATTGGCGAACCGATTCTTATGCGTGAACGCCCGGCGCCGCTCGCGGCGCGCATGACCGACGAGGAGATCGCGGCGCATCGCAGCTTTATCGCCACCCTCGGCGAGGCCGCAATCTGGCGCGATTACGTCAGCTTGGATTGAGTGGCAGCGGTGACGTTTGGGCGGCGGCCATGCGTTGCCGATACAGCGCGACGAAGTCGATCGGTTCGAGTAGCAGCGGTGGGAAGCCGCCGTTTCGTGTGACGGTCGCGATGATTTCCCGCGCGAATGGAAATAACAGCCGCGGGCATTCGATCAGCACGATGGGCTGCAGACTGTCGGCCGGCACATTTTGAATGCGGAACACGCCGGCGAACACCAGTTCGAAGCCGAACAGCAGCATGCCCTGGGATTCCGCTTTGCCCTCCAAGCGTAACGTCACTTCGACGTCGGTGTCGCTCATGGGCGCGGCATCGACATTGATTTGAATGTTGATGGCGGGCTGCTGGCTGCTCGGTGCCAGCGACCGCGGTGCATGCGGATTTTCGAATGACAAATCCTTTACGTATTGCGCGAGGACGCCAATCTGCGGCATCGCCATCTGGGGCGGGGGATTGCCATTCGTCTCTGCCATGTTGGTCTCCGGCTCGCGTAAAGACGCGGCGGCTTGGCTAACACACGCCAGCTAGGTGAACAATGGCGGGCAATTCCGCGTGAGCCAGCGGCAATGCCGCCGCTTTTAGGGCGTTTGCCTCCACGTTTGCCTAAAAGTGTGCCATTCCGGGTCTATGTTGTATGGCGTGGAGCCTTCGAGCGAGGTCCGTCGGACGCCGTCGCGGCAGTGTGATGATAATGGCTAAGGCTACCGGCGCATGAATGTTGGCGCGGCGGCGATGATCGTTTAAGCTTTTACATCGGCACGCTGTTATCCTAAGCGGTGAGCACTGGATGGTTCCCCGTGCGTGCCTACATAGGGGGACAGGGCTTCCTCCTGACTGGTTCGAGGATTCGAACCGCTCTTGGGACGTGCCGCCCCACTGTCCGCGATGCCGAGAGAATGTCAGACGTGTTCGATATTTACACCATCATCTTTTTGGCGCTTGCAGTATTCATTTTCCTGCGCTTGCGCAGCGTGTTGGGTCAACGGACGGGACGTGAGCGGCCGCCCTACGATCCGTATTCGGCGCGGGACGCGGTGCGCAGTCCCGCGGGCGACAAGGTTGTGACACTGCCGTCGCGTCCGGCCGAAGCAGCCGGGCGGCCGGCTGAAGCCTCGCAGCCTCCCGCCGAGCGCTGGAAGGACGTCGTCGAAACCGGATCGGCCGCCGCGGCGGGGCTCGACGCGATCGCCGCGGCGGACCCGAACTTCGACGCCAAGCACTTCATCACCGGAGCCCGCGCCGCTTATGAGATGATCGTGACGACCTTTGCGGAGGGCGACCGCCGTCAACTGCGGAACCTGCTTTCGCGGGAGGTGTTTGACGGCTTCGATACCGCGATCACCGAACGTGAGAATCGGGGCGAGACAGCCGAGACGCGCTTTGTTTCCATCGATGGCTCGACAATCACCAGTGCGGAGCTTCGCAGCCGCACGGCGCAGGTCACAGTCCGCTTCGTCTCGAAACTGATTTCCTCCACACGCGACCGAAACGGCACCGTCATCGACGGTAATGCCGAAAAGGTGACCGATGTTACGGACGTGTGGACGTTCGCGCGCGACACGTCCTCGCGTGATCCCAACTGGAAAGTGGTCGCGACTGAAGCCGGACAGTGAGGCCGATGACGGCGTACGGACGGGCTGGTTGTGTCTTCGTCCTGCTCGTTGGTCTCGCCAGCCTATCGGCGTCGGCGTGGGCCGAGTCACGTTGGCCGCTGAAGTTTCCGGACACCCAATATCTGCCCGTCGAATGGAGTGATCTCGACGGTTGGCCAAGTGATGATCATGCAGCCGCCTTTGCGACGTTTCTGGCAAGTTGCCGTGCGCTGAACGCTAAACAACGGTCCGGCCGTGATTCGAGCGCGATAGCCGATGCACTTAGGGATATCTGTCAGCGCGCGATGGCGGCCATTCCGCTTGACGATGATGGCTCCCGCAAGTTCTTCGAAGATAACTTCCGGCCGCTACGAATCAGCAGGCTCGGCGATACCGACGGATTTTTGACCGGCTATTATGAGCCAATCATCGCCGGCTCGCGTGTTCCGACCGGCGAGTTCACGGCGCCGCTCTATCGCCGGCCGCCTAATCTCGTGGTCGCAGGGCGGCGCAAGCTTGGTGACGCGTTTCCCAGCAAGGGCGTCAGGGTGGGCCGCCGCGTCGGCCGCCGCAAGATCGTGCCGTATTACGATCGCGGTGAGATCGAGGATGGGGCACTCGACGGCTGGCATCTCGAAATCTGCTGGCTGCGCGATCAGGTCGATGTGTTGTTTGCGCAGATCCAGGGATCCGCCCGGATCAAGCTGGAAGACGGAACCATTCTGCGGGTCAATTACGATTCCCATAATGGCTGGCCCTATACGCCTGTCGGTCGAGTGTTGATCGACCGCAAACTCATGACCAAGGACGAAGTGTCGATGCAGCGCATCCGCGAATGGATGGAGGCCAACCCCGATCAGGCCAAGGACGTGCGGCGGCAGAATAAATCCTACGTGTTCTTCCGCATCACTGATCTTTCGACGGAAGATGAGGCAGTCGGCGCCGAAGGCGTTCCGCTTGTTCCTGGCCGCTCGATTGCGGTCGATCGTTCATTACACATCTATGGCACGCCGTTTTTCATCATGGCGGACTTGCCGATCGCCAACGACAGAGCCGCGACCAAGTTTCGGCGTCTCGTTGTGGCGCAGGACACCGGGTCTGCCATTGTCGGCCCCGCACGCGCCGACATTTATTTCGGCGCCGGCGACGAGGCGGCGCGCATCGCCGGCCGCATCAAGAATCCCGGCCAGTTCGCGATACTGCTGCCGCGATCCCTTGATCCGGTCGAGATCGGACGTGATTTGCCGCTGCCGCCGGAGCGGCCGAGAACGTTCTCTGGATTTGGCGCCAGCACGATGATCGATCCCACCGCCGAAGACGCGCCCGAACCCGAGACGAAGGCTGCCGCGGAGCCGCCGGCAAAACCCGATGGGGCGTCTGCAAAAGCTGCTGCGGTGCCTTCTGCAAAAACCAAAACGCGCCGGAAGAAATGAGCCGGCGCCGTCAATTGAGTGAGGAAGAGCGGGCACTATGGACCGGCTTTGCGCGTTCGATTACCCCGTTGCGACCAGGCCGAAAATCGGCGAAATCCTCGAACACCACATCGGTCGGCGATGATTCTCTCAAGAAAACATCTGGACGGCACGGAACTGTCGCCGAATCCTCGACGCAGCACGCCATTTTTCGCGTAGCAAAATCCGATCTGGAAGCGCCCTCGGCAAAATCGTTTCCGCTTGCGCCGTTGGGCCGGCGGCTCCGGCAACGCGTTGCGCGCGGTCGAGAGCCGATTGACGCGCGCATCGATTTGCACGGACTGACGCAGTTGGAAGCGCACGCCGCACTGCTGCGGTTCTTGCGTCGCGCTCGTGCGGAGGGTGCGAGGATCGCGCTGGTTGTCACCGGAAAAGGATCGGGCAACAGGGAAGACAGTTCAGCGGCGGAGCGCGGCGTGCTCAAACGTCAGGTGCCGATGTGGCTCTCGCTGCCGGAATTTCGCCAAATCGTCGTCGGATTCGAGGACGCTCACGCCGGTCATGGCGGCGCTGGCGCGCTTTATGTGCGGTTGCGACGGGAACGCTAAGGCGCTGCCGCTAAGTCAAAGAATTCGGCCGGGGGTGCGAAAAAAGCCAAATTCACCGGCAAGGATCAGTGCGCCATGCAGTATCCGCGGCCGGATTGCCGCCAGTCGCAGTAGCGTAACCGGAGTAGCGTAAACAATGTCCGAAGTCATCGACATGCAGCCGAAGCACACGGCTGTGCGCGGCGTCGCCACCGATGTGAAGGTTCTGGCTCATATCGAAAGGTGGATGGCGACGATCCGCGAGATCAATCGCGAATCGATCACGAGTCGCGAGCCGCTGAGGAGCTAATCGATCTTGATGTCCGCCGCTTTGATGACCTTGCCCCATTTGGCGGTGTCGGACTTCAGGAACTCCCGGAGATCTTCCGGCGACGAACCGAGCGCCACGTAACCGGTGTGCGCCAGTTTGCTTTTGATGGCTGGTTCGGCGAGAGCCGCAATCGTATCGGTGTTGATTTTGTGCAAGATCGCGGGTGGTATCTTGGCCGGCGCGAACAACCCCTGCCACGAATCGACCGCATAACCGGGAATGCCGGACTCGGCGATGGTCGGCAACTCCGGCTCCGCCGGCGATCGCGCGGCACCAGTCGTGGCCAGCGCGCGGACTTGTCCCGCCCGCGAGAACGTCAGCAATTCGCCGCTGCCGAAGTAACAATCGATGCGGCCCGGTATGAGATCGTTGAAAGCGGGCGCCGCGCCGCGATAAGGCGCGTGAGTCATCTGGATGTTCGCCATCTGCTGGAACAGTTCGCCGGCGAGATGCGGAGCGCTGCCCGTACCGGGAGAGCCCATGATGAGTTTGCGGGTCTTCGCGTAGTCGACAAACTCCTTGATCGATTTAGCCGGCGATGAGTTGGGCACGAACATGAAGAACGGAAACTTCGCGACGAGTGAGACCGGCGCCAAATCCGTAGTCGGGTTGTAGCTGAGCGTGCGGTAGAGCGTTGCGTTGACAGCGAGCGATGAAGTCGCGAACAACAAGGTGTAGCCATCGGGATCGGCGTGCGCGACGAATTCGTTCGCCAGATTAGTGCCGGCGCCCGGCTTGTTCTCGACGACGACCTGTTGACCCCAGATCTTTGAGAGTTGATCGGCGAGGATACGTCCGTTGGTGTCGGTCGGCCCTCCGGCGGCCAGCGGCACGATCAAATGAATCGGACGGTTGGGCCACGCGCCTTGCGCGCTTGCGGTGCGATTGGCCAGAACTCGGCGCAAACGCCGATGCGGTGAGTGCAAAAAAGTGGCGGCGCGTCAGCATGCTTTCCCCCGATCTATTTCAGCGCAGTCTAGCGGCTGGGGCTGTCTCGCGCCATGCGTCGGGGATGCGTCACGCTGACCGAGCAGGTCGATCGGAGGCGGCCTCAGAGAATGAACCGGCTCAGATCGGCGTTCTTGGCGAGGTCGCCGACGTGCTTTTGCACGTAGGCCGCGTCGATTTCCACCGTTTCGCCGGGGCGGTCGGGTGCGGCAAAGGAAATGTCGTCGAGTATGCGTTCCATCACGGTCTGCAACCGCCGGGCGCCGATATTTTCGACACTCGAGTTTACCGCGACCGCGACGTCGGCGACTGCATCGATCGCATCTTCCGAAAACGCGAGCGTCACGCCTTCGGTCGCCATCAGCGCGATATATTGTTTGATCAAAGAAGCCTCCGGCTCGGTCAAAATGCGGCGCATGTCGTCGCGTGTGAGCGGTTTCAGCTCAACGCGGATCGGCAGCCGGCCCTGCAGTTCGGGCAATAGATCGGACGGTTTTGAAATGTGAAATGCGCCCGATGCAATGAACAGAATATGGTCGGTCTTCACGGAGCCGTGCTTGGTGGCGACGGTGGTGCCTTCGATCAGCGGCAGCAGATCCCGTTGCACGCCCTCGCGCGATACGTCCGCGCCCATCCGGCCTTCACGCGCACAGATTTTGTCAATTTCATCGAGGAATACGATGCCGTTATTCTCCACATTTCGGATCGCTTCCTGCGTAAGCTGGTCCGTGTCGAGCAGTTTGTCGGATTCTTCGTTGATGAGGATGTCGTAGGAATCTTGCACCGTGACCCGGCGTGTCTTGGTACGGCTGCCGCCGAGTTTTCCGAAAATGTCGCCAATAGAGATCGCGCCCATCTGGGCGCCGGGCATGCCGGGAATATCGAACAGCGGCATGCCGCTTCCGGCCGACTGGACCTCGATTTCGATCTCTTTGTCGTTGAGCTCTCCGGCGCGCAGCTTCTTTCGAAAGGCTTCTTTGGTCGCGGAACTCGCATTGGCACCGACCAGTGCGTCGAGCACGCGATCTTCGGCCGTTTTTTGGGCTTTGGCCTCGACGTCCTTGCGCTTGCGCTCGCGCGTCAACGTGATGGCGACCTCAACGAGGTCGCGGACGATCTGCTCGACGTCACGGCCGACGTAACCGACTTCAGTGAATTTCGTCGCCTCGACCTTGAGGAATGGTGCCCCCGCAAGTTTGGCGAGACGGCGTGAAATCTCGGTCTTGCCGACGCCGGTAGGTCCGATCATCAGAATGTTCTTCGGCAGCACTTCTTCCCGCAACCGCTCATCAAGCTGCAGTCGGCGCCAGCGATTTCGCAAGGCGATTGCGACCGCACGCTTGGCATCGGTTTGTCCGACGATGAAGCGGTCGAGCTCGGAAACGATTTCGCGGGGGGAGAATTCATTCATGCGTTGCATACCATGAGAATGGCGCGGCCGTCGGGAGTGTCCACCAGGCGCTCTTTGTGAAAACCGGCGTTTTCGTAGGCGCTGATGGCTCGTGCGTTTTGCGGATCGGGGTCCGTCACGATGCGCGGCGTCCCCGCTTCAAGAAGACCACCGATAAAGAGACGAATAAAGGCCGAGCCGTGGCCACGACCGATCATGTCCGGTTCGCCGATGAATTGATCGATTCCGCGCGTGCCGCGCGGCTGGGGGCCAAAGCCGTTATGGGCCCACGCGGCTGGATCATAACATTGCAGATAGGCGAACGGACGATCGCCCGTTGCGACGACGAACTGATTCATCGCGGGATGATCGAGGTCCTCGCTGACCAACGCGAATTGCTCGTCCGGATCGCCCCACCATTGCGCAACGTGCGGCTTCCTCAGCCAGCGCCGGATCATCGGGATATCCAATGCGGCCATGGGGCGAAACGCGTAGACGCAAGGCACCATGGATCAGGCGCCCTTCAATGTCTCGATGGTGACGTTGCGGTTGGTGTAGACGCAAATGTCGGCTGCGATATCCAGCGATCGGCGCACAATCGCCTCGGCGTCGAGCGGTCCATCGGCGAGCGCGCGGGCGGCGGCGAGCGCATAATTGCCGCCAGAGCCGATACCGACGATACCGGCTTCGGGCTCGAGCACGTCTCCGGTGCCGGTCAGCACCAGGGACACATCCTTGTCCGCAACGATCATCATGGCTTCGAGCCGCCGCAGATAGCGATCGGTTCGCCAGTCCTTGGCGAGTTCGACTGCAGCGCGGGTAAGCTGCCCGGGATATTGTTCGAGCTTGGTCTCAAGCCGCTCGAACAGCGTGAACGCGTCGGCCGTAGCGCCGGCGAAACCGCCGATGACGTCCCCTTTACCGAGGCGGCGAACCTTCTTGGCGTTGGCCTTGACGATGGTCTGGCCGATCGAAACTTGGCCGTCGCCTCCGACTGCCACGAGGCCACCCTTGCGGACCGTCAGAATGGTTGTGCCGTGCCAGGAGGCGGATTGCCCCGTTTCGGGAGGTGACATGCGCTGGAAAGCCTTTGTTCAGGCCATGATTTAGGAGTTGGCTGTCGGCAATGCAATTCCATGGCCGGGACATTGGCGTACCGCGTAAAGCCCTGATAAAAGGCGCGCATTCGCGAGGATTTGCCATGCGCAAGGGCGCAGTGAAGCGGAAGACCAAGGAAACCGACGTCGAAGTCGCCGTTGATCTCGACGGCACCGGCGCGTCATCGATCGCGACGGGCATCGGCTTTCTAGATCACATGCTCGATCTCTTGGCGCGGCATTCCCGCATCGATATGAGCGTCAAAGCCAAGGGCGACCTTCACATCGACCATCATCACACCACCGAGGACGTTGGCATCGCTCTCGGCCAGGCGGTGAAACAGGCGCTCGGCGACATGCGCGGAATCACCCGCTACGCCGATGTGCATCTGCCGATGGATGAGGCACTGACGCGGGTCGCCATCGACATTTCGGGCCGGCCGTTCCTGGTCTTCAAGGCCGAGTTCGGCCGCGACAAGGTCGGCACCTTTGATACCGAACTGGTGCAGGAGTGGTTTCAGGCCTTTGCCATGAATGCCGGTGTGACGCTCCACGTCACCACGCTTTATGGCAGCAACGACCATCATATTGCCGAATCGTGCTTCAAGGGGCTGGCGCGGGCGATGCGGGCGGCGGTTGCCATCGATGCGCAAGCCGCCAATGAGGTGCCGTCGACCAAGGGAACCCTTGGTGGCTAACGCGCCGATCTGCCGACGTTACGCATTTCGGCTACGGCCGATTGCCCCGATGCGATTGGCCGAGACAACACTTATTTTAGAGCGCTGGAGCCAAGCCCACGCTCAGTGAAAGCTAGCGGTTGACCCAACCGGAGCGCGAGATGTCCGTTTACACCGTCCACGAACCGCCGCCGCAGGCCGCCGATGCAACGCCAGATCCGGAGCGCTTTGTCTTGGTGCGTGACGGCTTTTCTTTCTGGGCGTTCCTGTTCGCACCGTTGTGGATGTTGTGGCACCGCTTGTGGCTGGTATTCGCATGTTACGTCGCTGTTTCGGTTGCCGTTGAATCGACGATGGCGATCTTGGGTGCATCCGTATTCTCAAAGATGGTCGTCGGCCTGCTCATTTCGCTTCTCGTCGGGCTTGAAGCCGGCACGCTTCGACGCTTCACGCTGCGGCGTAGAGGCTGGAAAAGCGCCGGTATTGTCAGCGGTGATGACGTTGAGGACGCTGAACGGCGGTTCTTCGAGGCCTGGCTGCAAGGCGCCGGCTCTCAACGCCACGCGCCATCGGGTGTCGCACCGCCGGTGCAGCCGCCACCGATTCCGCGTATGCCCCGCGCGCCCGACGTCATCGGGCTTTTTCCCGAGCCGGGAGCAAATCGGTGAGTGTCGCTATCGTCGATTACGGTTCGGGCAATCTGCACTCGGCTGCCAAGGCCTTCGAGCGCGCGGCGCGCGATGCCGGGCTCGACCGGCCCATTGTGGTGACCAACGACCCGGCCGTCGTCGCCAATGCCGATCGCGTGGTATTGCCGGGGGTTGGCGCCTTTGCTGATTGCCGGCGCGGGCTCGACGCCGTGGATGGCATGGTGGCGGCGCTGGAGGAAGCGGTACGGCAAAAAGGCCGGCCGTTTTTCGGAATTTGTGTGGGCATGCAGCTCTTGGCCGAACGCGGCCGCGAATATGAGGTGACGGACGGCCTCGGCTGGATTGCCGGCGAGGTCGATCGGATCGTTCCGAGCGATCCAAGCCTGAAAATTCCGCACATGGGCTGGAACACCCTCAACGTCGAGCGAACTCACCCGCTGCTGCAGGGTTTGACTCTCGGGCCGCAAGGCCTGCACGCCTATTTCGTCCACTCCTATCAGCTCAATCCGACCGAGCGCCGTGACCTTGTCGCTGATGCCGATTATGGCGGCGCCGTCACGGCGATCGTCGCGCGCGATAACATCGTCGGCACGCAATTTCATCCCGAGAAGAGCCAAAAACTCGGACTCGCGTTGATCGCGAATTTCTTGCAGTGGATGCCGTAATGCGGTTGCGGTGCTCTCACTCTCCAGCCCCAGAAATCGTGCTGTGATCCTTTTCCCCGCGATCGATCTTAAGAACGGCGAAGCCGTGCGGCTCAAGCAGGGCGATATGGCGCGCGCCACGGTGTTCAACCGTGATCCGGCAGCGCAGGCGCACGCATTCGAATCCCAGGGCTTCGAGTATCTTCACATCGTCGATCTCGACGGTGCCTTTGCCGGCAGGCCAATGAACGCCGCGGCGGTCGAGCGCATCCTCGCCACGGTGAAAATTCCGGTGCAGCTCGGCGGCGGCATCCGCGACCGCGCGACAATCGAAGCCTGGCTGGCGAAAGGGATTGCCCGCGTCATCATTGGCACCGCCGCCGTGCGCGATCCGGTCCTCGTAAAGGAAGCCGCGCGAGCTTACCCCCACCGCGTTGCCGTCGGGCTTGATGCGCGTCGCGGCGAGGTCGCCGTGGAAGGCTGGGCGGAAACGTCGAAACTTTCGGCCCTCGATATTGCCGGACGTTTCGAAGATGCCGGCGTCGCCGCTATCGTCTACACCGACATTGCGCGGGACGGCATGCTCAAGGGCCTTAATCTCGATGCCACCATCGCGCTCGCCGACGCCATTTCGATCCCGGTGATCGCGTCAGGCGGTCTCGCCTCAATCGAAGACGTTCGCGCGCTGGCGTTGCCGCGTGCGCGGAAGCTTGAAGGCGCGATTGCCGGCCGTGCGCTTTATGACGGCAGGCTCGATGCGGTCGCAGCGCTCGCCATACTCCGAGGCGCCGTTCAGGGTGCGGGAGCGTAGCGGCCGGCAATGTTCAAGGTTCGCGTCATTCCCTGCCTCGATGTGAAGGACGGCCGAGTTGTCAAAGGCGTCAACTTCCTCGATCTGCGCGACGCTGGCGATCCGGTCGAGGCGGCCATCGCGTACGATGAGGCTGGTGCCGACGAGCTGACGTTTCTCGACATCACCGCAAGCCACGAAGATCGCGGCATCATGCTCGACGTGGTGCGGCGCACGGCCGAAGCCTGTTTCATGCCGCTGACGGTTGGCGGCGGAGTCCGCACCATCGACGATATTCGTGCTCTGCTCACGTCGGGTGCCGACAAGGTCTCGATCAACACCGCCGCAGTCGCGCGCCGCGCGTTCGTGAAGGAGGCGGCGGAAAAGTTCGGCGACCAGTGCATCGTGGTGGCGATCGACGCCAAGCGCGTTGCAAAGCCGGGCGAAGTGGCGCGCTGGGAGATCTTCACCCATGGCGGACGCAACCCGACCGGTATTGATGCTGTCGCTTATGCCCGCGAGGTGGTTGCGCTGGGCGCCGGGGAGATCCTCCTGACCTCCATGGATCGCGACGGCACGCGTGCGGGCTTCGATATCCCGCTGACACGCGCCGTTGCCGATGCGGTATCCGTGCCCGTCATCGCTTCTGGCGGAGTGGGCAATCTCGACCATCTGGTCGAGGGTATCCGCGACGGCCATGCGAGCGCTGTTCTGGCGGCATCGATCTTCCATTTCGGTGAACATTCCGTCCGCGAAGCCAAGGACTATATGGCCCGTGCCGGCCTGCCCGTGCGTCTCGATCCCTGATCTCCCTCTCCCCGCCTGTCGGCGGAGATGATAAGGAACGTTCCAGAAGGTAGGTTGATAGTGACTTTTACGCTCCATGATCTGGAAAAACGCGTCCAGGACCGTGCTCAGGCGAGTGCGGACGTTTCGTACACCCGCAAGTTGCTGGATCGCGGTGTGACTCAATGCGCCAAAAAACTCGGCGAGGAGGCCGTCGAGGCTGCGCTGGCTGCTGTCGGCGAGGACCGTCATCGCATGATCGCGGAGGCTGCCGACGTGCTCTATCACCTCCTCGTCGTCCTCCACGCCCGTGACATTACGCTTGATGAAGTCGAGGCTGAGCTAGGCGCGCGGACGCGTCAGTCGGGCCTCGACGAGAAAGCGGCACGCAAGAGCGGTTGAGGCCATCGGCATGGAGCAGCGCACCGAGCAGGACGTTTCGCCCTATCACATATTCTCGCGGACCGAATGGGCGGAACGCCGCGAAGATACGCCGATGACGCTCGAGCCCGCGGAAGTCGCGCGCCTGCGCTCGATGCATGATCCTCTCGACATTTCGGAGGTCGAGGAGATTTATCTGCCGCTGTCGCGTTTGCTCTCTCTGTACGTTGCCGCGACCCAAAATCTGTTTCGAGCGCAGAAGGGCTTTCTGGGAACCGATGACGCCAAGACGCCCTACATCATCGGCGTTGGCGGTTCGGTTGCTGCCGGCAAATCGACCACGGCGCGGGTGTTGCAGGCGCTGCTTGCGCGTTGGCCCAACGTGCCGAAGGTTGATCTTGTGACGACTGACGGCTTTCTCTTCCCCAATGCGGTGCTCGACCGCGAAGGGCTGATGGAGAAGAAGGGCTTTCCGGAGAGCTACGATCTGCCAAGTCTGCTGCGCTTTCTCTCGGACATAAAGGCCGGCCGGCGTCCGGTGCGCGCGCCGGTTTATTCGCATCTCGTCTACGACGTTATTCCGAACCAATGGATCGAGATCGACCGGCCCGACATCCTGATCGTCGAGGGTCTCAACGTATTGCAGGCCGGACGTCTGCCCAAGGACGGCAAGGCGATTCCGTTCGTGTCCGACTTTTTCGATTTCTCGATTTATCTCGACGCCGGTGAGGACGACCTGCTGGCATGGTACGTCAGCCGTTTTCTGACCTTGCGCGGCACCGCGTTCGCCGATCCAAAGTCCTACTTTCACCGCTATGCGAGACTCTCGGACCAGGAGGCGGTCGCAACCGCAACGTCGATCTGGAACCGCATCAATCTCGTCAATCTGCACGAGAACATTCTGCCGACGCGACAACGCGCCGATCTTATCCTGAAGAAGGGTGCGAGCCATCAGGTCGAGGAAGTCGCGCTGCGCCGGCTGTAAGGAGGCCTTACGCCGCGAGGGCTGTCCCTGACGCCGCGAGCGCCGCGGCAAGTCGCTCGCGGTCGAACGGCTTGACCAGGAAGCCATCCATGCCCGCGGCGATACAGGCATCGCGATCTTCCGCGGATGCGTTCGCGGTCAAGGCGATGATGGGAGTATGTGCGGAATTTTCCGCCGCTTCGATGGCGCGGATCCGTCGCGTGGCTTCAAGCCCATCCATGCCGGGCATGTGCACATCCATGAGCACGCGATCGTAAGGCGCACCGGCGGTATGCGCCGCATGCCAGCATTCGATCGCAGCTGCGCCGGATTGCGCCATCGTCGGGCGATGGCCGAGTTTCACCAAAAGTGCGCGCGCCAGAAGTGCGTTGATCTCGTTGTCCTCGGCGACAAGAATCGACAAGCCTCTCTCGGCAGCGGCTCTCGTCGCTTCCGGAGTCTCTATCGCGGCAGCGGGATCGAAGGTGTCTTCGCTAGAAAATCGTGCCGCAAGCGAGGCTGCGCGTACCGGCTTAATCAAGTAGCCGGTGAAACCAGCTTCCTTCAGCGCTGCGAGATTGTTGCGCATCGCCGGAGTGACCAGCACGATCCGGCGCGGCACGCTTGCGGTTATGCGGGCGAGCGCTTCGCTCGCCGCGGTGCCGAGTGCATGGTCGACCATTACGGCGCTCCACGACCGCTCCGGCAAGAGCGCAGCAGCGGCATCGCCGTCGGGGACAATTTTCGTACGCGCGCCCCAGCGTTCCAGGTGGCGCGCGATCAACGACGCCTCGATCGCTCCGGGCGCGATGATCAATACATCGTGGCCGGCGAGGTCGGGAACGGCGATAACGGTCTTGGTCTCCTCGCCGGTACGGGGCAGCGGAAGGGTGACGTGAAAGGTCGAGCCTTTGCCCGCGGTGCTCTCCACCGTGATCGAACCGGCCATGCTCTCGACGATCCGCTTCGAGATCGTCAAACCAAGGCCGGTGCCACTAAACTTTCGCGCCGCGCCGCCGTCGGCCTGCTCGAACTCGAGGAAGATGCGCGGCTGGTCTTGGGCCGCGATACCAATGCCGGTGTCGTGCACCGCGATGGTGATCGTGTCCGGCCGTGCCCCGGGTTCGACGATAATCGACACGCCGCCCCGTTCGGTGAACTTGATGGCATTGCCGGCGAGATTGAACAGCACCTGGCGCAATCGCGCCGCATCGCCGACGACCTGTGTGGGCAAGCGCTCGTCCACGTAACAGCAGATTTCGAGCCCCTTCGCCTGCGCGCGCGGTCCAAGGAGTTCAACGACCTCTTCGACGAAGGCCGCCAGGGCGAAGGGCCGCGGCGCCAGATCGAGCCTGCCGGCCTCGATCTTCGAAAAATCGAGAATCTCTTCGATCAGCGACAACAACGTCTCGCCGGATGTTTTGACCGCTTTGAGATAAGTGACCTGTTCGGCGGACAGCGACGTATCGCCGAGCAGGTCGGCCATACCGAGGATGCCGTTAAGGGGAGTGCGGATCTCGTGCGACACCATTGCCAGAAAGCGCGACTTTGCGCGGTTCGCGGCCTCGGCCTGGTCGCAGGCCTCCGCCAAGGCGCGCTCCGCGATCACCCGATCGGTAATGTCGCGGCCGACACCCTGGATTTCACCGCCGCCATCGATGCGCACCGTAACTTCGCGCCAGGCGATCCAGCGCATCCCGTCGGGCGTTTCGATTTTTTGATCGTACGCCCGGGTTCCGTCGGCGAGAGTTTCGGTCTCGCTCTGCTCAATGATTGGAAGTGCGAATCTTGTCGCGAGCAGATCCGTGCGGACGCGTCCGGCGAGAGTGCAGAAGGCATCGTTGGCATAGGTGATCGCGCCGCCGCTGTCGCGGCGTACGATCAAGTCGCCCTGCGCTTCGAAGAAGCTTTTGGCGCGTTCCTGCGCCTCCCGGATTTCCCAATTGCGATCCGCCGCTTCATCGAGACGCGCCTCGAGTTGGCGGAGTTCCAGCTTCATCTGACGGATCCGAGACAGGAGAATTCCAATGGCGCCGCAGGAAGCGCCGAACAAGGCGGCAACGCCGATTGCAAAATGGTTCGGGTCATAGTGTACGCCGGGCGCCCTCGCCCCCGACAGGAACCCGAACGCAACGCCAAACGACATGGTCGTAATGACGGTGGCGCGGACAACGAGAGAGAAGAGCCTCCGGGTGAGAATCGCGGGTTTCCGGAAGGTGGCGCTAAAGCGCATGATCCGATTCCCGCTGCGGCACTTCCGCTGCGGCCGCCGGATGCGACCCGTCCGAGTGCGCGGTTTCATTGATGTACCGGGGCCGATTTTGGCCTATGAACCTTGCGCATCCCTTGCAAGTGCCGATGGGGGCTCAGTGCGATTGGAGGGAAGGTTGATGCTTTGTTAACATTGGATTGGGCCCAGCGATCGGCGGCGCAATGGCGCTGGTGGCGTTTGGCACTGCCGGAGAGGTCGTATGGACAAAGTTGTGAATTCGAAGCGCTCGCGCACCAAGTCTGCTGCGGCAGGCCCGTCCCCCAAGCCGTCGCGCGCCGACGCTGAGGCGGCCGTCCGCACCCTGATCAGCTGGGCCGGGGATGATCCCGATCGCGAGGGGCTCCGCGCCACGCCTGCGCGCGTCGTGCGCGCCTATGAGGAATGGTTCGCCGGTTACAACGACGATCCGCGCGAATATCTCAAGCGGACGTTCGAAGAGACCGGTGGCTATGACGAGGTCGTGGTGCTGCGTGACATCCGCTTTGAATCACATTGCGAACATCACATGGCGCCGATCATCGGGCGCGTGCATGTCGGTTATATTCCGCGCAACCGCGTCGTCGGAATTTCCAAGTTGGCGCGATTGGTCGAAGTGTACGCGCGGCGGCTACAGATTCAGGAGAAGATGACGGCCGAGATTGCGACCTGTCTCGACACCGTGCTTAAGCCGCACGGTGTCGCCGTGGTCACTGAGGGCACGCACCAATGCATGACCACACGCGGCGTGCACAAGACCGGCGTCACCATGGTGACGAGCCGCATGCTTGGCGTGTTCCGGGATCACGCCGAGACGCGTCAGGAGTTCCTGTCGGCAATCGGCATGCGCGGTGCGATCAACGTTGCCAACGGGTCGGCGTAAGAGTGAAACCTACGCCGCACGTCTGATTTCGTCCGTCAACGCACGATACGACAGCGCCTCGGCGAGATGCACCCGGCCGACCTTTTCCACGCCGTCGAGATCGGCGAGGGTGCGTGCGACGCGCAGCACACGATGGTAGCCGCGCGCCGAAAGCCGCATTGCATCGGCGGCTTCGCGCAACAGCGCGAGCCCGCTCGAATCGGGGCGAGCGACATCCTCCAGGACCGCGCCCGACACCGCCGCATTGCTTCGCACATGCGGCAGCCCCATCGCCGCATAGCGGGCGGCCTGCCGCTCGCGGGCGAGCGCGACACGCTCGGCGACTTCGCGGCTGCCTTCGGTGGGCGGCGGCAGAATGAGATCGGCGGCGGTCACCGCCGGTACTTCGATGTGCAGGTCGATACGGTCGATCAACGGCCCCGAGATCCGTGCCTGATAATCGGCGGTGCAACGCGTGTTTGGGCCGCGGCGGCACGCGTAACCCGGCTCGCTTGCCCGTCCGCAGCGGCACGGGTTCATCGCGGCGACCAGCATGAAGCGCGCCGGGTAGGTGACGCGATGGTTGGCGCGCGCAATCGAGACCTCGCCGGTTTCCAACGGCTGGCGCAATGAGTCGAGTGCCTGTGGTTGGAATTCCGGCAGTTCGTCGAGGAAGAGCACGCCGTGATGGGCGAGTGAGATTTCGCCCGGCCGCGCGTGGAGGCCGCCGCCGACCAGAGCCGGCATGCTGGCGGAATGGTGCGGGGCGCGGAACGGACGGCGGTTGGTGAGCGCGCCGCCTTTGATCTCGCCGGCCACCGAGGCGACCATGGAGACTTCCAGAAGTTCGGCGGGTGCCAGCGGCGGCAGGATCGAGGGCAGCCGCGCCGCGAGCATCGATTTGCCGGCGCCGGGCGGGCCGACCATGAGCAAGTTATGTCCGCCGGCCGCCGCCACTTCGAGAGCGCGTTTGGCGCTCTCCTGGCCTTTGATATCGGCGAGATCGAGCGCGGCACCAGCAACCTCGAGAATTTTCGGCTGCGGCCGGGAGAGGACCTGGGTGCCCTTGAAGTGATTGGCGAGTTGGATGAGCGAAGAAGCCGCGATGATCTCGATGTCGGGGCTCGCCCAGGCGGCTTCCGGCCCACAGACGGCGGGGCACATCAGTCCCTCGCCGCGTGCGTTGGCCCCGATGGCGGCGGGAAGGACGCCCGCAACAGGCGCAATCGAACCATCGAGACCAAGTTCGCCCAAGACGGTGAATCCCGACAGCGCATCATGCGGAATGGCGCCGATCGCCGCCATCAGGCCGAGTGCGATTGGCAAGTCATAATGGCTGCCTTCCTTGGGAAGGTCGGCCGGCGCGAGGTTGATGGTGATGCGGCGCGCTGGCAGTGCAAGACCGGAGGCGATCAGTGCCGAGCGTACCCGTTCGCGCGCCTCTGAAACCGCCTTGTCGGGCAATCCCACGATGGTGAAGGCCGGCATTCCGGGCGCCACCTGCACCTGGACATCGACCGGCCGCACCTCGATGCCCTCGAACGCAACCGTGGAGACGCGCTGGACCATGTCCGCCCCTGCCCTGAACGTCAGAGTAGCGGAACCTAAAGGTACGTCAAGAACAATTCATGAACATAGTGCCGCGGTGCCAAAAAAACCGATCTCTCGCGTAACGGTACCCTTTTGGGTTCTTTGGTTCTGGGCAACACTCTCAATGCCAGACCGCTTGCAGTGCAGGAGACCGCGATGTTGCCGACCGCCCGAAAGCTTGCCTTTTCCGAGGTGCCGGTCATCGATCTTGCCCCGGCGTGGTCGGGCGATGCCGGGAAGCGAAAAGTGCTCGCCGACGAGATCGCGGAGGTCTGCGGGCGGGTCGGCTTCATGTACATCAAAAATCATCGGATCACCGATGCCGACATCGCGGCGATCTTCAAGACCGCCGCGGACTTCCACAATCTGCCGCTCGAAACCAAGATGGAATTGTCGATGGCGCGCAACGCGGACGCGCAGGGCCAAGGCTACCTTCATGGCATGACAAAAGGCACCGGCAAGAATCTCTCCGAGAATTTGCAGGAAGCATTTCAGTTCCGCCGGCCGTTGGCCGACAACGATCCCGATCTGATCGCCGGCAAACCGTTGCACGGCCATATCCCTTGGCCGAAGGCGATGCCCGATCTGAAGCCGCGGATGATGGCGTACTACGACAAAGTCGATGCACTCGGCTACGAAATGCTGAAGCTTTTTGAGATGGCGCTCGATCTGCCGGACGGAAGACTCAAACAATACTTCAAAAAAGACATGAACTCGCTGCGCATCCTGCACTATCCGCCGCAGCGGCCTGATGAAGACGGCGTTCATCTCGGGGCACGCGCGCATACGGACACCAACGCGTTCACGATTCTCGTGCAGGACAACAATGGCGGGCTCGAAATCCGTAATCGCGACAACGAGTGGGTGGCGGTGCCGCCGATCGACGGCACTTTTATTGTCAATGTCGGCGAAGTCCTGAAGGTGTGGACTGACGGCATTTTCTCTTCGACGCTGCATCGCGTCATCAACCGATCGGGTCGCGAGCGCTATTCGATCCCGTTCTTCATGTATCCGAGCTACGACGCGTTGATTCAACCATTGATGACCAATCCCGATCCCACCAACGTCGCGCCGGAAAACCTGCACACGTCGATGCCGCGCGATCGGCCGTTCATATACGGTGAGTTCAAGGCACAGAGCACGGCGCGCATCATGCCGGGCAAGGTGAAAGTCCCCGATGCGGCTGCGGCGAGTCACTGAATGCCGGCTTACGTGATCGGCGAGGCGCACGTCTTCAATCCGGACGCGATGACCGGCTATGGCTCGATGGTCATGGCCTCGGTCAAGAAACATGGCGGCCGCTATCTGGCTCGGGGTTCGCGGCCCGAGGTTCTCGAAGGTGGTCCCGCGCACAACATTCTCATCATTGAATTCGAGTTGGCTGAGGCGGCACGGCGCTGGTACGCGTCGCCGGACTATCAGGCCGCCAAAGCGCTCCGCATGGGCAATTCAAATCTGCGGCTGCTGCTCGTCAACTCGTTCGTCAAGGAGGCCGGCTGAGCGGATGAAGCGTCTCCCGATCAATTTGCTCTGTGGTGCAATTCTTTTCGCTGCTCTTGCCGGCGCCCATGCCGCCGACAAATATCCGTCGCGCACGATCAAGCTCGTCGTCGCGTTCGCGCCCGGCGGCGTCGCCGACATCATGGGACGTCTGGTGGCGCAGGCGCTGCAACCGCGGCTCAATCAGAACGTCATCGTTGAGAATAAGCCCGGCGGCGATGGACTGATCGGCATGGGCGAGGTCGTGCGCGCCGCGCCCGACGGCTACACGCTTCTGGTCGGCGGCTTTGGCGGCCAGATCGTTCCGCCGCTGATGCGCGACGACTTTCCGTTCGACGTGCGTCGCGATCTGGTCAAGATCGCGCTGACCGCGGAGTTCGGCAATGTGCTTGTGGTCAACAAGACGCTGCCGATCAATTCGGTGCCGGATCTGATCGCGTATCTGAAAGCGCGGCCTGGCGCCGTAAACTACGGCTCATCCGGCCGCGCGACGTCTGATCGGCTTGCGGCTGAGATGTTCATGCTCGAGACGGGTACGACGATGATCGACGTGCCCTACAAGGGCGGCGGCGTCGCACTCGGCGATATGATGGCCGGGACCACGCAAGTGATGTTTCCGCAGCTTCCCGCCGTGCTCGGCTTGGTGAAGTCCGGGCAAGTCCGGGCGCTCGCTGTCACCAGCAGCAAGCGGCTGTCGCAGCTGCCGGACGTGCCGACGCTGAGCGAAAGCGGCCTTCCGGGTTTTCACGTGACAAGCTGGAACGAACTGTTCGGTCCGCGCGGCCTTCCCGATGATATTCGCGATGTGCTGAGTGGCGCTCTGGTCGACGCGATTCGCAACGATTCCGAAATTCGCGAAAAGATGCTCACGTTGGGTGTCGAGCCGGTCGGCGAAGGCTCGGCGAGAGCCGATGCATTTTTCAACGAGGAACTCGCGCGGTGGAAGGACGTCATCGACCGCGCCGGGATCAAGCTCAAGCCTTAAGGGTTCACGCCAAGTTCACATTCACCGGTCTGCAGCAGCCAGCAGTTCGCGGCGAGTGGCTTCAAGAAGCTCATCGGAGAGCTTGGCGTCGCCGACGGCGCGCGCCAGCAGTAAGGCTCCGACCAATCCCGACATGGCGGCGAGTGCCTTGCGCCGGCGCACCGCTTTCGACGATCCGGGCGCCGACTTGGCAAGAATCTCGATCAGCGGCTCAAGCCCTTCCGCAAAGGCCTCCCGGACAATCCGCCCGCTTCGCGCGGCGTCGGCGCCCAGCGCCGCAAAAACGCAACCTTGGCCCGGTTCGTCACGATGCCGCGGCGAAAGATAGTGCTTGAGCAGCGCCGCAAAGGGCTCGTCCGGCGCGTCCGCAACGGTTTTTCCCCAATTCGCGGCCGCGCGCGTCATCGCCCGCCGACTGGCCTGCGCGACGAGATCGTCCTTCGAGGCGAAATGTCCGTAGAAACCGCCGTGGGTCAGATCGGCGGCTTTCATGATGTCGGCGACGCCAATCCCGCTGAAGCCCTTCGCCCGAAACAGCGCGCCCGCTGCCTCGATGATGCGCTCGCGATTTTCGGCGGCCTTTTCACGGCTCACTCTCATGGCGCACCTCAGCTATGCAGACCCGGCTCACCCTTGACAACTTATATGATGACCGACATCAATAAGCAAGAATGATGATGACCGTCATTTAAGTTTCGATAAAAGCGCAACACGACCGACGGAAAAAACACCATGGCGTCTAACTGCATTGGCCGCGGCGCTGGCCCGCCGCAAGATTCATTACGGCTGGGTGGTCGTCGCCGTCACCTTCCTCACCATGCTGGTGACGGCCGCCGCGATGGGCACGCCGGGCGTGCTGATCGTGCCGCTTGAGCGCGAGTTCGGCTGGGACAACGCGCAGATTTCAACGGCGCTGGCGCTGCGCCTGTTGCTGTTCGGGTTGTTCGGCCCGTTCGCCGCGGCCTTCATGAACAGGTTCGGGGTCCGCCGCGTCATCCTTTGCGCGCTCGCGCTGATCGTGGCGGGTTTTCTCAGCTCGCTCATGATGCGCCAGGTGTGGCAGCTCGTCCTGCTGTGGGGGATCGTGGTCGGCATCGGCACTGGCCTGACCGCGATGGTGCTGGCGGCGACGGTTGCGACGCGCTGGTTCAATCATCGCCGCGGCCTGGTCACGGGTCTTCTGGCGGCGAGTTCCGCAACCGGTCAGCTGGTGTTTCTGCCGCTGATCGCGGAGCTGACAACCCATTTCGGCTGGCGCATGGCGCTGGTTTTCGTCTGCGGCCTGCTGGCCGTGACCGCAGCGGTTGCGCTTATTCTGATGCGTGATCGGCCGAGCGATCTCAATCTTCCGCTCTATGGCGAAACCACTGTCACGCCGCCGCCGGCGGCCGGCGTCGGTTTGCTGTCGCTGCTGGCATCGCCGCTCGTGGTCCTGCGAGACGCGGCGCGGGTGCCGATCTTCTGGGTGCTGTTCGGCACGTTCTTCGTTTGCGGCTGCAGCACCAACGGCCTGATCCAGACCCATTTCATCACGCTGTGTCACGACTATGGGCTCGCCGCCACGGCGGCGGCGAGCGTGCTGGCGATGATGGGCGTGTTCGATTTCATCGGCACGATCGGCTCCGGCTGGCTGTCCGACCGCTTCGACAATCGCTGGCTGCTGTTCTGGTATTACGGGCTGCGCGGGCTTTCGCTGCTCTACCTGCCCTTCACCGACTTTACGTTCTATGGCCTGTCGCTGTTCGCCGTGTTCTACGGCCTCGATTGGATCGCGACCGTGCCGCCGACCGTGAAGCTCACGGCGGATCGTTTCGGACGGGAACGTGCCGGCATGGTGTTCGGCTGGGTTTTCGCCGGTCACCAGATTGGAGCCGCGAGCGCGGCTTTCGGCGCGGGTCTGGTGCGCACCGAGTATTCGACCTACCTGCCCGCCTTCTTCACGGCGGGTGCGCTCTGCATCATCGCGGCATTCCTCGTCCTGACGGTTCGTAAATCACCCGCAGGGGGCTTTGGCGTCGCCGCCCCCGCCCCTGCTCCGGCGCAAGGTTGAAGCCAACTTAGCTGCGTTTCGCTTCGATCTTGTCCCAGATCAGCGCCGCGATGTCCGCGCCGCCGAAGTTTTTCACGGCGCGGATGCCGGTCGGCGAAGTGACGTTGATCTCAGTCAGGAAGCCGCCGATCACGTCGATGCCGACGAACAGAAGTCCGCGTTCGCGCAGCGCGGGGCCTAACCGCGCGCAGATCTCGCGCTCGCGTTCGGTGAGGTCGGTTGCCGCCGGGGATCCGCCGCGCACCATGTTGGAACGCAGATCGTCTGCAGCCGGCACGCGATTGACTGCTCCGGCGAATTCGCCATCGACCAGGATGATGCGCTTGTCGCCTTCGCTGACCGCCGGCAGGAATTTCTGCACCACCCATTGTTCGCGAAACGTGACCGCGAACATGTCGTACAGCGAGCCGAAGTTGAGATCGTCGCGGGTGAGGCGAAACACGGCGCCGCCGCCATGGCCGTAGAGCGGCTTCATCACGATATCGCCGTGTTCGGCGCGGAACGCCTTGATGGCTTCGAGGTCGCGCGTGATCAGCGTGTCCGGCATCAGGTCGGGAAACTCGGTGACGAAGACCTTCTCGGGCGCGTTGCGGACGTGGCTCGGATCGTTGATGACGAGCGTCCTCGGATGAATGCGATCGAGCATATGAGTGCTGGTGATGTAGGCGAGGTCGAACGGCGGATCTTGCCGCAGCAGCACAACATCGAATGAGGCAAGGTCGACATGCCTCGGCTCGCCGAGCGTGAAATGATCGCCGGGCACATCGCGCACCACGAGCGGCCGCACCGTGGCTGATACTTTGCCGTCACGCATGATGAGCCGGTCGGGCGTGTAATACGACAGCGGATAGGAGCGCGCCTGGGCCTCCAGAAGGAGCGCGAACGTCGAATCGCCGCGGACGTTGATCCGCTCGATCGGATCCATTTGGACGGCGACGTTCAAGCGCATGGGTCGATGACAGTCGCGTTGGTGAGGAAAAGGGACAGCATTGGCCGCAAAGGTCTACGCAATTTTTGCGATGATCGCCACTTCCCTGCCCTGGCGACCTCAGCGCGTAGCATCGAAAGCGTTGGCGATGTGCCGAGGCATTTTGCCTGGCGCAACCAAAATCACGTCGAAGCGGATGTCGGTACCCGCGTCGCCGCCGTGATGCGCGAGCCAGAGCTCGGCTGCGGCGACGATGCGGTGCTTGCTTCGCTCCGTCACCGCTTCCGCCGCATCGTCGAGATGCTCGCGCGCTTTGACTTCGACGAAGACAAGGCTGTGCCGCCGCCGCGCGATGATATCGATCTCCCCGAATGGCGTTTTCCAGCGCCGCGCCAAAATCCGGTAGCCTTTGGCGATGAGAAACATCGCGGCGCGGCTCTCTGCCGAAAGTCCAAGCCGGAACGCCGCGACGCGCTCCGGACGCGGGTCTGATTTGCGCAAATCGAGCGGCTCAGTGCGGCGCGCCACGGCTCGTGTCCTCGCTGACTTCCTTCGCCAGCGCGAGGGCGCGCTGGTAGACATCGCGGCGCGGCAGGCCGGTCGCGTCGGCGACTTCGCCGACCGCATCCTTGAGTGACAGGCGGGCGAGCGCTTGCCGCAATAACAGATCAGTGTCGGCTGCGCTCGGTCGCTCCGCGGCTTGTGGCGGTCCGATGACCAGCACGATTTCGCCTCTCGGTTCGTTCGCCGCGGCGCCCTCCGCCAATGCGCCAAGGTCACCGCGCCGAATTTCTTCGTGCAGCTTGGTCAGTTCGCGGCACAAAGCCGCCTGGCGATTGCCAAGCCCGGCGGCGAGGTCGGCCAACGTTGCGGCGATGCGCGGCGCGGTCTCGAACAGCACCAGTGTTGCCGGGATGCGGCCTAGTTCGGCGATGCGGGTGCGCCGCGCCATCTGTTTCGGCGGCAGAAATCCGGCAAAGAAGAACTGATCGGTGGGCAGGCCGGAGAGCGTCAAGGCCGCGAGCAGCGCCGATGGTCCCGGCAGAGCCGTGACCGCGTGGCCGGCCTCATGAACATCGCGGACAAGCTTGAAGCCGGGATCGGAGATCAGCGGCGTGCCCGCATCCGACGCCAGCGCAATCGCGGCGCCCTCGGCGAGCCGTTGCAAGAGTGCCGGCCGTGCCTGCGCGGCATTATGCTCGTGGTAGGGCGTAAGCGGCGTGGCGATGCCGTAGCGATCGAGGAGTTTGCGCGTGACGCGGGTGTCCTCGCAGGCGATCACATCGGCGCCGGCGAGCGTCTCAAGCGCCCGCAGCGTGATGTCGCCGAGATTTCCGATCGGAGTCGCAACGATATGCAGCCCGGGTGTTATCCGGGCCACACCGACGGCGTGGCCGCCGAGACTATAGCTACGTTTCGGCTGCTGCTCGGGGCCGGATGGGCCTTTCGGCGGGTTCGTCATCGCAGCAATTTAGCGCGGCGATCGAGGGTCGTCATGGCGTACCGAATTGGTTATCCTTTCGATTTGGTTAACCATTCGCCGCGAGAATGACAGATTGGCATAGCCCCATGACACGGGCCGCTCTGGCCGCCGTGAGGAGAACCGACGTGTCCGCGGAATTGCCGGTTCAGGTCTCGGCTGCCATTCTTACCCGTCGCCGCTCGCTCGCGGGCTTGCTGGCTACTGCGGCAGCGCTTGTCTCCGGGTGTTCCGGGAATTCCCCCTATTTGTCGCCAGGCTCGCCGCCGCAGAGTTCGCAAGTACCAGCCGGTGCGACGATCGGGTCAGGCGAGGTCAAGGCAGCGCTCATTCTGCCGCTGACCGCGAGCGGCAATGCCGGCGTTGCCGGTCAGGCGATGCGCAACGCCGCCGAAATGGCGATCGCCGAGTTCAATTCGCCCAATATCCAGTTGCTCGTGAAAGATGACGGCGGCACCGCCGAGGCGGCGCGGCAGGGCGCCCAACAGGCTTTGGACGAGGGTGCCGAGATCATCCTTGGGCCGTTGTTCGCGCAGTCGGTCAGCGTGGTCGGGCAACTGGCGCGGGCCCGCAATGTCCCGGTCATCGCCTTTTCGACCGACGCCAATGTGGCTTCGAACGGCGTCTATCTCCTGAGCTTTCTGCCGGAGACCGACGTAGAGCGCATCGTCCACTACACGGTCTCCACCGGGAAACGCTCGTTTGCAGCCCTGATCCCCGATAACCCCTACGGCACCGTTGTCGAAGCGGCCTTCAAACAGGCGGTCGCGCGCCGCGGCGGCCAGGTTGTCGCCCTCGAACACTATCCGCATGACAAAGCCGCCATGGCCGGGCCGGTCCGCGCCGTCGCCCAGGCTGCGACACGTGCCGACGCTCTCTTCATCCCGGATGGCGGGGATGCCGTGCCGGACGTTGTCCAGACGCTCACCGCCAACGGCGTCAATACCAAGAAAATCCAGCTTCTCGGCACCGGGCTGTGGGACGACCCGCGCATTGACGCCAACCCGGCGCTCGACGGCGGCTGGTACGCAGCCCCCGATTCTGCCGGCTACCGCAATTTTGCTGCGCGGTATCGCGCCCGCTACAAGCAGGACCCGGTGCGTACCGCCACGCTTGCCTACGACGCCGTCGCCCTTATCGCCGCGCTGGTGAAAACTCAGGGTCCGCAGCGGTTCTCCCAGCCGGTCCTGACCAACGTTTCGGGCTTTACCGGGATCGACGGCCTGTTCCGGTTCCGGACCGACGGAACCAACGAGCGCGGCCTTGCGGTACTGCGCGTAACATCCTCGGGCGCCCAGGTCATTTCGCCAGCACCGCATAGTTTCGGCGCTTCAGGAATATAAGTTAGCTTATCAATTATCACTGACAGAAAAGATAAGGTCAGCTTACTATTATTTGCAGCCTCGATCCTTACGCAGCGAGGTCAGCCACCACCGCATCGAGCACTGGGAAGCCATGCAGGGTCACGCGCAGCCGGCCCCCGGATGTCGTTTCAATCAACCCATGCTCGCGCAATGTTGCGATGCGAACAGGATCCAGAGGACGCCCGGAGACTGCAGCATACCGCGCAACATCGATGCCCTCGGCGAGCCGCAAGCCCATCAGCAGGAGCTCATCCGATAGCTCCTCGCGCGTGAGCGGATCGTCGGCGACGAGGCCGCTTCCGGTCGCCTCCACACGCGTCAGCCACGCCTCAGGCCGCTTCTCGGTTGCGGTCGCGTGCCGGTCACCGTCGATGTCGAGACGGCCATGGGCGCCGGGCCCAATGCCGGCATATTCGTGGGCTCGCCAATAAACGAGATTGTGCCTGCATTCGCCGCCGTGCCGGGCGTGGTTCGAAATCTCGTAGGCCGGCAGGCCATGCGCCGCGCAAACCTCCTGGGTCGTGTCATAGAGCGCGCGGGCCGTATCGTCGTCGGGGGTGCGGAGCTTGCCCGCCGCATGAAGGGCCCAAAAGGGCGTGTCCGGCTCGATGGTCAATTGATAGAGCGACAGGTGTTCGCCAGCCTCGGCCAAAGCCCGTTTCAGCTCGTTCGCCCACTCGCGTGGCGTCTGGCCGGGCCGAGCGTAAATGAGATCGAATGAATAGCGGTCAAAAACCGAGCGGGCGACACCGACCGCATCGAGGGCCTCGCGCGCCGAATGCAGGCGGCCGAGCTCGGTCAGCACACGATCGTCGAGCGCCTGGACGCCGAGCGACACCCGGTTGACGCCGGCAGCTCGGTAGCCGCGAAACCGTGTCGCCTCAACGCTCGTCGGATTCGCTTCCAGCGTCACTTCGGCGTCGGGCGCGACAGTCCAATGTTGCGCGATCGCATCGAGGACCGCAGCGATCGTCGCCGGCTGCATCAGCGATGGCGTACCACCACCAAAAAAGATGGTGGAAACGGTCCGGCCCGGGACACGGGCCGCGGTGGAAGCGATCTCCGCTGCAAATGCGCGGACGAAGCGGGCCTCATCGATCGGCTCGCGCCGCACATGGCTGTTGAAGTCGCAATAGGGGCATTTCGACAGGCAAAACGGCCAATGGACATAGACGCCAAAGGCCGTCTGCTCATCATCCGGCAAGACACGCCTCCGCAAGCTTGAGGAAGGCGCGAGCCCGGTGCGACAGGCCTTTTCCCCGCGGCGGCAGGCCATGCTTCTCTTCACTCGGCATCTCGCCGAATGTGCGCGCGTGGCCGTCCGGGAGAAACATCGGATCATAGCCAAAACCCTGATCGCCGCGCGGCGGCCAAACCAGCGTGCCGTCGACGCGCGCCTCGAACTCTTCAACGTGGCCGTCCGGCCAGGCGACACAAAGCGCCGAGACGAAATGGGCGCGGCGATCTGCCGGCGCCGTAGCACCGCGTTCGCGCAGCTTTTCGTCGATCATTCCCATGGCGTGCGCGAAATCCTTATTCGGGCCGGCCCAGCGCGCCGAATAGATACCGGGGGCGCCATCGAGTGCATCGACCACAATCCCGGAATCGTCCGCGAAGGCGGGGAGGCCGGTCGCCTTCGACGCCCCTTTCGCCTTGATGCGGGCGTTGTCGCGAAATGTCATTCCGGTTTCATCAGGCTCGCGCAAGCCAAGCTCACCCGCCGATGTAGCCTCGATACCGTAGGGTGCAAGGAGTTCGCGCATCTCGGCAAGCTTGCCGGGATTATGCGTCGCGATGACGAGGCGACCTGCGATCCGGCGGTGGGCGGTTTCCCTCACATCACCGCCATCTTCTGCAGATCGATCAGTTTGCCGACACCCTTTCGCGCCAGCGCCAGCAGCGCGGAAAACTGCTCCTCCGAGAACGGGACTTTTTCCGCGGTCGCCTGGACCTCGACGATATGGCCGGATCCGGTCAAGACGAAGTTGGCATCGGTATCGGCCTGTGAATCCTCCGCGTAGTCGAGATCGAGGACGGCAACGCCGCCGCACACGCCGCAGGAAATAGCTGCAATGTGATCGCGCAGTACGTCGGTTTCGATCATGTTGCGCGTTTTCATCCAGGCGAGGCAGTCATAGAGCGCAATCCAGGCGCCGGTGATCGAGGCCGTGCGCGTGCCGCCATCGGCCTGAATAACATCGCAGTCGATGGTGATCTGCCGCTCGCCCAGAGCTTTGAGGTCGATCACCGAGCGCAGGCTGCGGCCGATCAAACGCTGAATTTCGACCGTGCGGCCGTTTTGCTTGCCGGCAGAGGCCTCCCGTCGCGTGCGCTCGAGCGTGGCGCGCGGCAGCATGCCGTATTCGGCCGTCACCCAGCCGCGCGCCTGGCCCTTGAGCCATGGCGGTAGCCGATCCTCGAGTGTCGCCGTCACCAGCACGTGGGTGTCGCCGAATTTCACGAAACACGATCCTTCGGCGAATTTCACAACGCCGCGTTCAAGCGACACGGGGCGCAATTCGTCAGGCTGTCGGCGGCTCGGCCGCATGCAGGTTCTCCTTGCTGCCGGCCCTGGGCGACGGCTGGGGCCCGCTTTTAGAGCATGATCCGGAAAGTGGAAACCAGCTTGAGAAAACGCCTACCTCCGGCTGAGCGAGGCATTTCGGCGCGGGCCGGCGAGGGGAACGCGTGATCGGCCGATTGCCAGTCGTTTGCGCTTGGCGCTACGGTCTGCCGATCCGGAGCCACGGGAGACCGGCATGCCGCAAGAAGCCACGCAGATGTTGGCGACATTCGCCGCGACGCTGCGCTATGACGATGTTCCGCAATCGGTGCGGGATCACTGCAAGAACCTGTTGCTCGACACGCTCGCCTGTGCGGTCGCCGGCCGACTGGGTGAAGAAACTGCGCAGGTCGCCGCATTTGCATCGGCTCTCGCGCAATCGACCGAATCGAGCGTCATCGGCGGCGCGCACTCGTCGCTTGCCGGCGCCACGCTGCTGAATGCCTATCTGGCGACTGCGGTCACCATGTGTGACGTGCATCGCGCGACGTTGACGCACGTGACGCCCGAAGTGATTCCGCCCGCACTCATGATCGCCGAACGGGACGGTCTCTCCGGCCGCGATCTCCTGACCGCGATCGCAGCGGGTTGCGAGGTGACGACACGGATCGGTCTCGGTCTCGATTTTCCCAAATTCCGCGCCCGCGGTTGGCACGGGCCCGGCATCATCGGTCCATTCGGTGCGGCTGCTGCGGTCGGATCGCTGCTCGATTTCGATGCCGACACGATGGCGCAAGCCTTCGGATTGGCCGGTAGTCAGGCCGCCGGCACGTTCGCGGCGTGGGGCACGCCGACCGTGAAATTTCACCAGTGCCGTGGCGCACTGTCCGGGTTGATGGCGGCGTTGCTGGCGCAGCAAAAATTCGTGGCGACGCGCGAATTTCTCACGGCCAAAGACGGCGGCCTCTACAACGCCTACGTGGATGGCGGTAAACCCGAAACGGCGATTGCCGATCTCGGCACCCGATGGGAGCTCGAACAGATCGCGATGCGGCTGTGGCCGTCGGCCACGGTGATCCAGGGTATGATCACGGCGCTGTTCGATATCCTTGCCAAGCACGCGATCGATGCCGGCTCGGTTCGCAAAGTTCGCGTCGGATTGAGCGAGCAGGCGTTCAAGATGCACGGCGGATTCGACACCTACAAAGCCAAATTCGAGGCGCTGCTTTCGGCTCACTACACGGCGGCAGTGATCCTGCATGATGGCGCGCTGACCTTGGCGCAATTCGAACCGGCGCGTTATGACGATCCGAAGTTGCGGCGGTTCGCAGCCGAGCAGGTCGAAGTCCGCGCCGATCCGTCGATCACGGGCTCGCAGGCCGCGGTCGAGATCGAGACCGTTGATGGCGCGCGGTTCGCAGCGCGCTGCGAGCATCCGCTGGGCTCATTTGAAAATCCACTGTCGCGGGCTCAGATCGAACACAAATTCCGTACCTATGCGAAAGGCGTCCTGCCCGACGCTCATATCGCCGACGTGGTCGGTGCCATCGAACGGCTGGAGGACCTCGGTTCGGTGCGGCGGCTGATGGATCTTCTACGCGCGCCCAAGCCGGCCATGGCGGCCGCCGAGTGAGCTTTTCGCGTCTATTTTGCACTTAAGGCGGCAGCAGCATGCCGCCCGGCGGCCGCCGGGCGTTAGGGAAGGGCGCCGGTTCGGCTTGAAACGGGGTTCGGTAAGGGTCAATTCTCAAGGCACTGGAGGGTCTTGTCCGTGGCGACCCACGACATTCCGATAAGTGCTAACCAGTTGGGACTGGCCCAACTCAACGAGCGATCCCGCGAGATTTTTCGCCAGGTGGTTGAGAGCTACCTTGCGACCGGTGAACCGGTTGGCTCGCGCAATCTATCGCGCATTCTTCCCATGACCTTGTCGCCGGCCTCCGTCCGCAACGTAATGTCGGATTTGGAACAACTCGGTCTGGTGTACGCGCCGCATACCTCGGCGGGTCGGCTGCCGACCGAGATGGGGTTGCGCTTTTTCGTCGATGCACTGATGCAGATCGGCGATCTGACAGAGCACGACCGCAAGGCGATCGAGGCCCAGGTTGCAGGTCTCGGCCAGTCGAAATCCGTTGAGGCAGTGCTGACAGAGGCCTCAGGCCTTCTCTCCGGGCTCAGCCGCGCCGCGGGCGTCGTGCTGACCGCGAAACTCAATCAGCGGCTCAAGCATATCGAATTCGTACGGCTCGAACCGCAGCGAGCCCTTGTGATCCTCGTCGCCGAGGACGGGCAGGTCGAGAATCGCGTGCTCGATATTCCGGTCGGTCTGCCAACCTCGGCGCTGGTTGAGGCCGCAAATTTCCTCAATGCACGCATCCGCGGCCGCACCCTCGACGAGGTCAAGGCCGAAATCGAAAAGACCCTCAAGGAAGGCCAGGCCGAGCTCGATCAGCTCACCCAGAAGATCGTCGCCGCCGGCCTCGCGAGCTGGTCGGGCGGCGAGAGCGACGAGCGCAAACTGATCGTGCGCGGCCAAGCGCACTTGCTCGAAGATTTGAGGGCGCTGGCCGATCTCGAACGGGTCCGGCTTTTGTTCGACGACCTGGAAACGCGCCGTGAGGTGATCGATCTTCTGGGCCGCGCCGAGCAGGCCGACGGGGTGCGCATTTTCATCGGGTCGGAAAACAAGCTGTTCTCGCTCTCCGGCTCGTCGACAATCGTGGCGCCCTACCACGATGCGGCCGGCCACATTGTCGGCGTCCTCGGTGTAATCGGGCCGACCAGGCTGAACTACGCCCGCATTGTGCCGATGGTCGATTACACCGCCAAAGTGGTCAGCAAGCTCCTCGGCGGCTGAGATATTTGCCACGTCCCAGGTTGGGGCCGTCGCGGCCGTCGCTGCTCCAAGGAGGCCCGGCGCGCTTGATTTTTGCTGGTCGAACCCTGATATGCGGGGCACCAACGGCCGATCGGTGGGATGGAGGCTTAGTGATTTGTTCGAGCATGATCTGTTCGAGAGCCGATGCCCACCTGTCGGGATCATGCTGCAGAGGGATGAAACATGACGGAACAGACCGCTCGCGCTGAGGACGAAGCGGCCATGCCGCCTGAGGCAGCGCCGCAGCCGACCCCTTCCACCGCGCTCGAACGCGAGCACGGCGAAATGAAAGACCGGCTGCTGCGCACGCTCGCCGAGATGGAGAATCTGCGCAGGCGCACTGAGCGCGAAGTCGCCAACTCGCGGCTTTACGGCATCACGTCGTTCGCGCGCGATATGCTTGCCGTTGCCGATAACATGCGGCGTGCGCTCGACGCGGTTCCGCCGGATGTTCGCACCAGCGCGCAGGGCGGCGTCAAGGCGCTGGTCGACGGTGTCGAGTTGACCGAGCGCGAGCTTTTGAAGGCTTTCGAAAAGAACGGCGTGCGGCAGTTTTCGCCGCAAGGCGAGAAGTTCGACCCCAATCTGCATCAGGCGATGTTCGAGGTGCCCGACGTCTCGGTGCCCGCCGGAAGCGTCGTGCAGGTGGTCCAGCCCGGCTACAAGATCGGCGAGCGCGTCCTGCGTCCCGCGTTGGTTGGAGTGTCGAAAGGCGGCCCGAAGGTCGCCCCGGGCTCGGCTTCCAGCAATGATAATTCCACGACCGTTCGCGAGAATTTCTGAGGCCGCGGGCGCGGGTTTATTTCGGCTCGACGCTATCGCGTATGGTGCGCAAGCGGGTGAAGACGCCGGTCCAGACGTCGGCGCGGGCAATGCCGATCATCTGCAAGAAAGCGCCGTTGCCGAAGCGCAACCATTGCACCACCATGACGTCGGTGCCGGTGCGCGAATCCTTGGCTTGTGCTGTTGTCTGGTATCCCTGCTGCCCACCCATCCGCAGCGGTTCGGACATCGTGACGTGAACGTCCTTGATGCCGCCAATTTCGCTGAACGCCAATCGCGCGAATTCTCCGCGGTCATCGCCTTCGGCGGGGCCGCCCTGCATGGCGGCAATTAACAAACGCGCATCGAAATCCCTGGGCGGCGCGTTATTGGGCGTGTCGATCAGCATGAGGGCGCGGCCCGGAAGGGCATCGTCGATACGAAATCCGGCGAGGTCGCCGACCGCGAAGGGCAACAGGCTGAGAAATTCCTCGTTGGGCACATTCGCGCGCACTGTGAGCGTTGCGAGCGCCGCACGTACAACGGCGTCGGAATAAACCTTGTCTTGTTCCGGCACCTGGACACTGACGAGTGCGGTCAGATCGCCCGCCGCAATGACCATGAGCCATTTACGGTAATGCTCCTTGTCGGTCGCTTGCTTACCGACAACCAGAAAGCCCTCGCCGGCCCCGAGCTTGATCGGCTCGCGCTTGTCGACGGTGATGCCCTGCTTCTTGAGGGCATCGGCCGCGATCGTTTTTTCCAGCTCGGCATAGGCTTCAACCGGCAGCGCGCTCAAGATGATGGCGGCATTCTCCTTCGTGTCAGCAAACCCCCGGAATGTGTTGCTGGCCACCATGCCGGGGGGCGGCACAAGACCGATCCGGGAGGCGAGGGGAAATATCGGATCGGCCGCGTTGGCCGGCGCCGTAAACAGCATAACGGCAATCAGTGCGGCGAATGTTCCAACAGATTTAATTTTGAAGCCGTTAGTCATGCACCACCGCCTCCGCAGCAGCCTGCAGGGGCCGCATCTTTTCGCTTTCGGGTCGGGTGACCCGCCGCATCGTCAGGTTTATTCGCCCGCCCTCGGGTAGCAGGCTCGATGTACCTGGATAGATGCGGTCGACGCCGTGGAAGGCAAGCCGCGTGTCACCGCCGAGAACGAGAGCATCGCCGGAGCTCAATCGGAATGACCGGGTCGGATCACTGCGTTTGCGCCCGCCGACGCGGAACAGGCAGGAATCGCCCAGAGAAACCGAAACCACAGGCGCGTCAAAATCCTTCTCGTCGCGATCCTGGTGTAGGCCCATTTTCGCGGCCGAGCCGTAAAAATTGATGAGGCACGCCTCGGGGGGGTACGGATAGCCGCCAATCTTATTCCAGATCGCAATCAGCGCCGCCGGAATCGGCGGCCACGGCCGGCCGGTTTCCGGATGCGCCGACTGATAACGATAGCCGCGCTCATCCGTAACCCAGCCAAGCGATCCGCAATTCGACATTCGCACCGACATCGGCCGGCCGGAGTTCGGCATGCGCGGCGTAAACAGCGGCGCTGTCGCAAAAATCTCATTGATGCGCGCGAACATCTCAACCTGAGCTGCCTGGTCGAGATAACCGGGGTAAAGGCGCAGTCCGGCGTAGTTAGATCCCAGGTTCATGCGCGCGCTTTCATTCGCCCTTTACCACTCGTGGGCAATTTGCCGACATGGCGAGCCCTGTCGTTCACCGCATGTCAGCCGTCGACAAGGCCTATGTCGTGTTCACGGTGGCAGCGGCAGCCCTGCTTCTGGCTTTGTTGGAACTCGACTTTACGATTTCCAAGTCCCAGTCGTTCGCCAGTTTTGTCTTCGACCCGTCCGGTTACCCGATTGGACGCGATTTCATCAACACCTGGGTGGGTGGCCGCTCGGTTTTTTCCGGGGGACCGGCGCCATGGTTCGATTTCGCCGCCTATAACGCTGTCCTTCGGGAGGTTACCGGTCATCCGGACTTTCCCCTCCATTTCTGGTCCTATCCGCCTCACCTCCTGCTGTTCACTTGGCCGCTTGGCTTTTTGCCTTTCCTCCCTGCCTATGGGGTCTGGTGCGTCGGCGGGTTGGCACTCTATCTGTTCGCCGCGTGGTCTGGCGGGGTCCGCCGCCGATATATGGTGTTTCTGGCTGTAGCGCCGGGCATTGCCGTCAACATCTTTTACGGACAGAACGGCTTTCTGACGGCCGCGCTGCTGATCGGCGGCCTCGCCAATCTCGACCGCCGGCGGGTTCTTTCCGGCGACCCTGTTCGGCATTCTTACCATCAAGCCGCAATTTGGATTGCTGCTGCCGGTCATGCTTGTCGTGACGGGCCGCTGGCGTGTCATCGCTGCTGCCGCCATCACTGTAGGCTTGCTGGTGGCCGTCACATCGCTTTGGTTCGGCGCCGATATCTGGCTCGAATATATTCGCAAGGTGACGCCGCAGCAGCATTGGCTGCTGGACAAGGCCGGCGAGCTCGGATGGCCCTTCGTGTCGTCGGCTTTCGTTAATGCGCGCCTTGTCGGTCTTTCGCCTGCCCTGGCGTGGGTGAGTGCAGGCCGTCTCGTCGTGCTTTGCTCTCGGGGCGGTGATTTGGGCCTTCTGGCGGGACCGTGATCCGGTTCTGTCACTGGCGCTGTTCGTCACCGCAGCGTTTCTGTTCTCACCCTGGATGCTCAACTACGACATGGTGGTGTTCGGCTGGGTCGTCGCGCGCTTGCGCGAACGATCCGATAACACGATCGCCGATCACGTGCTGGCGCTTGCTGTGTGGACGCTGCCGCTGACCATGTTGGTATTCGGCTTGGCGCACGTGCCGATCGCGATGATCGTGCTGCCGGCCTTTGCCGGGCGGCTCATCTGGCGACTTTACCACGGCGAAGCGCGGAGTGCGGCCGTGGGCGAAATGCCCTCACGCTACATTGGCGGTTTGGTGACGCCGTAGCGGTTGCTTTCATCGGCCCTTTACCACTGACGGGCAATTTGCAGCCATGAACGCGCCACGCAACGCTACCGACCCTAGAGCCGAGCTTTACGCAAAGCTTACATTTGCTTTCGGGCTTCTCTTTCTCGGCTTCGGGGTGGCCTATTACGCGTTCGCGCAATCGATCTCACTGGTAAAGCCATCGATCGATCCATTCGGCTTTGCTGTCGGCCGCGATTTCATCAATACGTGGATGGGTGGGCGGTCGGCGTTCAGCGGCGGACCGGGAGCTTGGTTCGACTTGGTCACCTACAATGCGGCGCTCAGAGAGATCGTGGGCCGTCCGGATTTTCCGCCGCATTTCTGGTCCTACCCCCCGCATCTTGTTCTGCTTGTCTGGCCGCTCGGCTTGTTGCCCTATCTGCCCGCTTATGTGGTGTGGTGTGTGGTCGGGCTGTCGGTCTATCTGCTGACTGCACGGTCCGCAGGGGTCGCGCCAAAGCACATGCTGTTCCTGGCGGTGGCGCCGGCCGTCGCCGTGAACATATTGGGCGGCCAGAACGGCTTCTTCACCGCCGCGTTGCTGATTGGCGGGCTCGTCAATCTCGATCGGCGGCCGATTGTCTCCGGAATTCTGTTTGGCCTTTTGACCATCAAGCCGCAATTTGGATTGCTGCTGCCCGTGCTGCTGGTCATCACCGCGCGCTGGCGTGTCATTGGTGCTGCCATCGTTACGGTCGCCGTGCTTGTCGCTATCACCGCGTTTTGGTTTGGCGCCGATATTTGGCTTGAGTTTTTCCGCAAGGTCATGCCGCAGCAGCATGACCTGATCCTCGACGCCGGCAGGTTCAGCTGGCCGATCGTTTTGTCGGCCTTCGTCAATGCCCGGCTGATCGGTCTGTCGGAGCATGCGGCGTGGGTGGTGCAGGGGACGGTGTCGTGTTGCGCCTTGGCGTTGGTCGCATGGACGTTCTGGCGCAAGCGCGACCCGATGCTCTCTCTGGCCCTGTTCGTGACCGCGACCTTCCTGTTCTCGCCGTGGATGCTCAACTACGACATGGTGGTGTTCGGCTGGGTCGTCGCCTTGCTGCGCGATCGGCTCGACAACACCGCCGTCGACGACGGCCTGGCGATCGCCGTTTGGATGCTCCCGGCGGCCGTCCTTTTGCTCGGCGCGGCCGACATTCCGGTCGCGATGCTGGTGCTGCCGGCCTTCGCCGGGCGGCTGGTCTGGCGATTGTCGCGCAGCGAAGCGCGACACGGCGTTGACGCGGGCGCGGCGAGCGGTGTGAGTTCTAGCGGTGAAGTGGCCCCCGTCGGAGTCGCCGGTGTTGCGGCCCAGTAGTCGAGTGGCGCGGGATTCCGCCTTGCGGCCTGATCACGCTCTCCTATATGAGCCAAGGGAAATCGCCTGGGAAAACGCCTGGGCCGATGTAAAGTTGATAAGGGGGTCGGACGAGGGCGCCTTCGGGGCCAGCCCGACCTGCCGGAAAAGAGAGGATTAAGACCATGGGCAAGGTCATTGGTATCGATCTCGGGACCACGAATTCCTGCGTCGCCGTCATGGAAGGCAAGACGCCGAAGGTCATCGAGAATGCGGAGGGGATGCGGACAACGCCGTCCATTGTCGCTTTCACCGATGAGGGCGAGCGGCTCGTCGGCCAGCCGGCCAAACGGCAGGCGGTCACCAATCCCGAACGCACCATTTTTGCAGTCAAGCGCCTGATCGGCCGTCGCTACGACGACCCGATGGTGGAGAAGGACAAGAAGCTCGTACCCTACAAGATCGCGCGCGCCTCGAACGGCGACGCCTGGGTCGAGATCGAGGGCAAGACCTATTCGCCCTCGCAGATTTCTGCATTCATCCTGCAGAAGATGAAAGAGACGGCGGAATCCTATCTCGGCTCCAAGGTCGAGCAGGCCGTCATCACCGTTCCGGCCTATTTCAACGATGCTCAGCGCCAGGCCACCAAGGACGCCGGCAAGATCGCCGGTCTTGAGGTCCTGCGCATCATCAACGAGCCGACGGCGGCCGCGCTGGCCTACGGGCTCGACAAGAACAAGTCGGGCACCATCGCGGTCTACGACCTCGGCGGCGGCACGTTCGACGTTTCGATTCTCGAGATCGGCGACGGCGTGTTCGAGGTGAAGTCGACGAACGGCGACACCTTCCTCGGCGGCGAAGATTTCGACATGCGGCTCGTCAATTATCTGGCCGACGAATTCCAGAAGGAGCAGGGCATCGATCTGCGCCGCGACAAGCTCGCGCTGCAGCGGCTCAAGGAATCCGCCGAGAAGGCCAAGATCGAGCTCTCATCCACGACCCAGACCGAGATCAACCTGCCGTTCATCACGGCGGACGCGTCGGGGCCGAAGCATCTGACGATGAAACTCACCCGCGCCAAGTTCGAGGCGCTGGTCGATGACCTCGTGCAGAAGACCATCGAGCCCTGCCGGCAGGCGCTCAAGGATGCCGGGCTCACCGCAGCCGAGATCAACGAAGTGGTCTTGGTCGGCGGCATGACCCGCATGCCGAAGGTGCAGGAAGTCGTCAAGCAGCTGTTCGGTAAGGAGCCCCACAAGGGCGTCAATCCTGATGAAGTCGTTGCGGTGGGCGCGGCCATTCAGGCCGGTGTGCTGCAAGGCGACGTCAAGGACGTGCTGCTGCTCGACGTTACGCCGCTGTCGCTCGGCATCGAGACGCTGGGCGGCGTGTTCACCCGCCTGATCGATCGCAATACGACGATCCCGACCAAGAAGAGCCAGGTGTTCTCCACGGCCGAGGATGGTCAGACCGCGGTGACGATCCGGGTGTTCCAGGGCGAGCGTGAGATGGCGGCCGACAATAAGATGCTCGGCCAGTTCGATCTCGTCGGTATTCCGCCGGCGCCGCGCGGCGTGCCGCAGGTCGAGGTCACGTTCGACATCGACGCCAACGGCATCGTCAATGTGTCGGCCAAGGACAAGGGCACCGGCAAGGAGCAGCAGATCCGCATCCAGGCTTCTGGCGGCTTAAGCGAGGCCGACATCCAGAAGATGGTCAAGGATGCCGAGTCTCACGCCGAAGAAGACAAGAAGCGCAAGGCGCAGGTCGAAGCGAAAAACCACGCCGAGGCTCTCGTCCACTCGACCGAGAAGACGCTCGCCGAACATGGCTCGAAGGTGAGTGAAGCCGACCGGCGTGCGATCGAGAACGCCATGGCCGATCTCAAGGAAGCCTTGAAGGGCGATGACGCCGAGGCGATCACCGCCAAGACCAATGCGTTGGCGCAGGCTTCGATGAAGCTCGGCGAGGCCATGTACAAGCAATCGGCTGAGCAGCCGGCGGGTGGCGCCGACGCGGGCGAGGCCAAAAAGGACGACGTTGTCGATGCCGAATTCACCGAGGTCGACGACGACAAGAAGAACAAGAAGTCGGCTTGATCGGGCGGGGCGCTCGATGCCGCTTTGGAATCTCAAGATGGCACCCCCGGATACCAAACGGGGGTGCTCGTTCTTGAGCAGGAATGATTGGACGTCATCGGGTGGGGAGTGATGGCCAAGCGCTGCTTCTACGAAATCCTCTCGGTTGAACGCACCGCCAGTGACGGCGATATCAAGTCCGCTTTTCGCAAGCAGGCGATGCAGTGTCATCCGGATCGCAATCCCGAGGACAAGAACGCCGAACACAAGTTCAAAGAAATCAATGAGGCCTATGAGGTCCTGAAAGACCCCGACAAGCGTGCGGCCTATGATCGGTTCGGCCATGCGGCGTTCGAGCATGGCATAGGCGGCGGCCCGACAGCGGGCTTCGGTGCCGATTTTGCCACGACCTTTTCCGACATCTTCGACGATCTCTTCGGCATGGGCGGCCGCCGCGGCCGTGGCGGCTCCGGGCGCGAGCGCGGCGCGGATTTGCGCTACAATATGGAGATCGCTCTGCAGGATGCCTACGCGGGAAAGACCGCGCAGATTCGCATTCCGACCTCCGTCACCTGCGAGACCTGCTCGGGCTCCGGCGCCAAGCCCGGCACCAAGCCGAAGGCGTGTCCGATGTGCGGCGGGCAGGGCAAGGTCCGCCACGCTCAAGGCTTCTTCACGCTCGAACGCACGTGTCCAAATTGCCAGGGCCGCGGCCAGTCGATTGATAGTCCGTGCGCGTCCTGCGCCGGTTCGGGGCGCGTGACCCGCGAGCGAACGCTTTCGGTCAATATTCCGCCCGGCGTCGAGGATGGCACCCGCATCAGACTCGCGGGCGAGGGCGAAGCGGGCGTCCGCGGCGGGCCTGCCGGCGATCTCTACATTTTCCTGTCGATCGGCTCGCATCCGTTCTTTCAGCGTGAAGGCGCCGATCTGCATTGCCGCGTGCCGATCTCCATGGTGGCTGCGGCGGTTGGCGGCGAATTCGAAGTACCGACAATCGACGGCGGCAAGACCCGTGTGAAGGTTCCGGAGGGGACTCAGTCCGGACGGCGCTTCCGGCTGCAAGGTAAGGGGATGCCGGTTCTGCGCGCGCGGCAGAGCGGCGACATGTATGTGCAGGTCGTGGTCGAGACACCGCAAAACCTGACCAAGAAACAGCGCGAACTCTTGGCCGAATTCGACCGCCTCTCGTCGACACAGACACAGCCGGAATCCTCCGGCTTTTTCGGCAAGGTCAAGGAATTCCTTGACGGTTTGGGTAGCCGCGCCAACTCCGCCTGAGCCCTGCGCCTTGGGGTGGGAGAGGCCGCTGGTTTTTGCCACGCGGATGTCTTAAAAGCGACAACACTCTGTCGCGTGAGCTGCCATGCCTATGCCGGCCCTCCATAAATTTGAACAACAGATCGGGCGGCAGATTCGCCTTCTGGAAGTTCGCAAGAACATCATCGAGCGCAAGATCGGGCGGCAAATCCGGCTGTTCGAGCAGAAGCGCGATGGCATCGGCAAGAAGATCGAGCAGCAGATCCGCCAGTTCGAGTTGAAGAAGGGTATTCGGCTCGACGACGAGGTGCGCTTCATCCGTTCCTGGATCGAGCGGCCGCTGACGATCGGCGCGGTGACGCCCTCGAGTAAAATTCTGGCGCGGACCATGGCGCGCTACGTTGATCCGAACACGACCGGGCCTGTCGTCGAACTTGGACCAGGGACTGGGCCAGTGACCGAGGCGCTGGTCGAGGCGGGCGTCGACCCGGCCCGGCTGGTCCTTGTTGAGTTCAATCCGACGTTCTGCCGTATCCTGCGCTCGCGCTACCCCGACGCCACGCTGGTTCAGGGCGATGCTTACAGCCTGCGCCGGCTCCTCGAAGCCCTGCTGCTGCAGCCCGCCGCAGCGGTTGTGTCGGGGCTGCCGCTTGTCACCAAGCCGATCAGAATGCGGTTGCGGCTGATCCGCGACGCTTTCGAACTCATGGCGCCCGGCGCGCCGTTCGTGCAGTTTACCTACTCGGTCGCGGGACCGGTGCCGAAGCGGCTTGCCAGCTTTTCGGTGGAAGCGTCCGAGCGCATCTGGATGAATATTCCGCCGGCTCGCGTGTGGGTCTATCGCAGACCCTGACTTCTGGCTGTCATCATCCGCGAAAGCGGATGATCCAGTAACCACCATAAGCGGTGTTTAATTCTGGGATGTTTTGGAATACTGGATACCCGCCTTCGCGGGTATGACAACGATGTCGATTCCAAAAGTCCTGATCATTCCAGGTTCATTGCGCGCGGGTTCGCATAACGCGCGGCTCGCTGCCCTCGTCGCCAAGGAATTGATCCTGGCCGATGCCGACGTGACCAGCATCTCGCTCGCCGATTATCCGCTGCCGCTGTTCGATGCCGATCTCGCCAGTGATGGCATTCCCCCTAACGCGGTCCAGCTCAAGCATATGCTGGCAGCGCATCAGGGTGTGTTCATCACGAGCCCCGAATACAGCGCTTCGGTCACGCCGTTACTCAAGAACACCATCGATTGGATTTCGCGCGTGCGCGAACGCGGCGAGCCGACATATGCGGTGTTCAAAGGACGCATCTTTGCCATTGGTTCGGCGACGACCGGCCCGAGCGGCGGCTTGCGCTCGCTGATGGCGTTGCGGCAGATCCTGGAACTTGGCTGTGGCGCGCTGGTCATCCCCGAGCAAGTTGCAGTTGCGCGCGCCGAGCAGGCCTTTGACGATATGGACAATCTCAGAGATGAAGGTCTGGCCGCCGCTTTGAAAGTCGTCGCGCGGCGTCTTGTCGATCTGTCACGCAGCGTGATGCGCGACAGGTCGTGACAGCATAAGAAAAGGAACCCTGATGCGCCTGCAGCCACGTGACCGCCTGATCGTCGCGCTTGATTTATCGTCGATCGACGCGGCCAAGGCCATGGTGGCGCGGCTCGGCGACGCCGTGTCGTTCTACAAGATCGGCTATCAGCTCGCGTTTGCCGGTGGGCTTGCTTATGCGCACGAACTCGCCGACACCGGCAAGCGCGTGTTTGTCGATCTCAAGCTCCACGACATCGGCAATACGGTGGCGCAAGGCGTGAAGAGCGTGGCGCGGCTCGGCGCGACATTTCTCACCGTGCACGCCTATCCGCAGACCATGAAGGCCGCGGTCGACGCCCGTGAAGGCGGTTTGCGGATCCTCGCGGTGACGGTCTTGACGTCATTTGACGACCTGGACCTCAAGACTGCGGGCTATGACACGACCGTCAAAGATCTTGTCGCAAAGCGCGCAGCGCAAGCACGCGACATCGGCGTCGACGGTCTTGTTTGCTCGCCCGAGGAAGCCACCAATGCGCGCGCGATCGTTGGCCCGAAGCTCGCCCTGGTGACGCCCGGCATCCGGCCGGCTGGCGCTGCGGCCGACGAACAGAAGCGCATCGCCACCCCGGCATCCGCGATATCGGCGGGCGCCGATTACCTTGTCGTCGGCCGGCCGATCATCGCAGCGGCCGATCCGAAGGCTGCAGCCGAGGCGATTGTTGCCGAGATCGCTGCTTCGACAAAATAAATCTGATGGGAGGGTGTCATGCCAAAAGGCTATTGGATTCCGCACATCGATGTGACCGACCCGGAAGGCTACAAGGCCTACACGGCGGCGACGCCGCCGGCTCACCACAAATATGCCGGTGTCGCTTTGGTGCGCGGCGGCAAGACGGAAGTGCTGGAAGGGCGCGGCCGCGCCCGTAACGTGCTGCGTGAATTCCCGGATTTTGCCACCGGGCTCGCCTGCTACCGCTCGCCCGAATATCAGAGCGCGAAGCCGCTACGGCTGGCCGCCGCAGCATCCGATTTTATCATCGCCGAAGGCTATGACGGCGCGCAGCCGCCGCAATCCTCCTCGGCGCCAGCGCCGGCCGCGCGCAAGGGCTACTGGATCGGCCATGTCGATGTGAAAGACCCGGAAGGCTACAAGGCTTACACCACGGCAAACCAACGGCCCTTTGGTAACTTCGGCGCGCGATTTTTGGTACGCGGCGGCAACGCCGAGGTGGTGGAAGGCCATGCGCGCGCCCGCCACGTGGTTATCGAATTTCCCAGCTTCGAAGCGGCAGTTGCCTGTTATCGGTCGCCGGAATATCAGGCGGCAAAGAAGCTGCGCGACGGTAATTCCGAAATCGATCTCATCGCCGTCGAGGGTTACGACGGCCCGCAGACATAGCTCTTTCACGGTCCCGACAGCCTCGTTATACCGCCTTAAACCGGAGACTGACCGATGTCCGCGCCGACTTCCGACATGCGGGTGGTGATCGCCGGCGCCGGCGGGCGCATGGGACGCACGCTCATTCACGCCGTCACCGCGTCGAAAGGTCTGGCACTGGCCGGCGCCGTTGACGCGCCGGGCTCCGCGGTCATCGGCCGGGATGCCGGCGAACTCGCAGGCCTCGGGCCGAACGGCATCAAGGTCGTCAGCGACGTCGCGCCATTGCTCAAGCAGGCCGATGGCTTGATCGAATTCATCATCCCGGCCGCGACGCTGGCATTTGCCGAGCTGACGGCCGCCGCTGGTCTCGTGCACATCATCGGCACCACTGGCCATTCCGCTGAAGAAGAGGCGGTCATCGCCAAGGCGGCGAGCCGTGCCGCCATCGTCAAATCCGGCAATATGAGTCTTGGTGTCAATCTGCTCGTCGCGCTGACGAAGCGCGTGGCGAAGACTCTCAATGAGGACTACGACATCGAGATCCTTGAAATGCATCACAACAAGAAGATCGACGCGCCGTCCGGTACCGCGCTGATGCTCGGCCGTGCCGCCGCCGAAGGGCGCGGCGTTGATCTCGCCAAGCGTTCGGTGCGTGGCCGCGACGGCATGACCGGCGCGCGTCACCCTGGCGACATCGGCTTTGCGTCGCTGCGCGGCGGCACCGTCGTCGGCGAGCACAGCGCAATCTTCGCCGGGCCGGCCGAACGTATCGAGCTCACCCATCGTGCCGAGGATCGCATGATCTTTGCGCGTGGCGCGTTGCACGCGGCACTGTGGGCGCGCGGCAAGAAGCCCGGGCTATATTCGATGGCGGATGTGCTGGGCCTGGCGAATATTTAGCGCACGATCCGGAAAAGCCTGCCCCCGGACTTGATCCGGGGGTGGCAACCGGTTTTCCGAAATGATCATGCGCCACCAATGATGTAGAAGACGAAATAATTCACTTTGAAACGATGGCGCTCTTGGACGGGGTGGGCCCGACAGCGGAGCCGAAACTCAATCCGCGCGCAGCAGCGAATGGCCCGTCATCTCTTTGGGCTTCGGCAATTCCATCAGCTCGAGCAATGTCGGCGCAATGTCGGCAAGCCGGCCTTCGGCGACGAGAGCGCGATTGCGCGCGCCAAGCAGCACGAGCGGCACCGGATTGGTGGTGTGGGCGGTGTGCGGTCCGCCGGTGTCCGGATCGCGCATCATTTCGCAATTGCCGTGATCGGCGGTGACAAGAAGCGCGCCGCCGGACTTGTCGATCGCCTCGGCAATGCGGCCAAGCCCGGCGTCAACCGTCTCCACCGCCTTGATCGCCGCCGGCAGGCTGCCGGTGTGGCCGACCATGTCGGGATTGGCGAAGTTGAGCACGATCAAATCGTATTTGCCGGAATTGATCGCAGCGACGGCTTTGTCGGTCAGTTCCGGCGCCGACATTTCCGGCTGCAGATCATAGGTCGCAACCTTCGGCGACGGCACCATGATGCGATCCTCGCCGTCATAAGGTTCTTCGTGGCCGCCGTTGAGAAAGTACGTCACGTGCGGATACTTCTCCGTTTCCGCCATGCGCAGTTGCTTGCGGCCCGCCGCAGCGACGACTTCGCCGAGGATGTTGGCAAAGCTTTGCGGGGGAAAGATCGAATGCATCAGCTTTCCCAGCTCGTCAGAGTATTGCGTCATGCCGACTGCGGCGGCGAAATGAATGACGCGCCGGCGGGCAAAACCGGAAAAATTCGGGTCCAGCATCGCACCGAGAATTTCGCGCACGCGGTCGGCGCGAAAGTTGAAGCAGAGGATGCCATCGCCATCCTTCATGCCGCGATAGTCGCCGACCACTGCGGGCAGGATGAACTCGTCGAATTTCTTGTTGGCATAGGCGTCGGTCACGACCGACGGAGCGTCCGGGAAACGCGGGCCTTCGGCTTCGACGATGGTGTTGTAGGCTTTCTCGACGCGCTCCCAGCGCTTGTCGCGGTCCATCGCGTAATAGCGGCCGCACACCGTCGCGATCGGGACGGATTTCGGCAGCGCCGCCAGCAGACGTTTTATGTCCTCGGCGGCTGATTGCGGCGGCGTATCGCGGCCGTCGGTGAGTGCATGCACCAGCGTCGGCACGCCGGCATCAGTCAGAATCTTGGCAAGTGCCGCGGCGTGATCCTGATGCGAATGCACGCCGCCCGGCGAAACAAGTCCGAGCAGATGGCACGTGCCGCCGCTCTGTCTGAGCGTCTTGATGAAATCGACCAGCGCGGGCGCGCGAGCGATCTCGCCACTGGCGATGGCCGCGCTGATGCGCGGCAGGTCCTGCATCACCACGCGTCCGGCGCCGATGTTGAGATGGCCGACTTCCGAGTTGCCCATCTGCCCGTCGGGCAGCCCGACATCGCCACCTGAGGTGCGCAAAAAACCATGCGGACCCGCCTCCCAGAGCCGATTGAAGGTCGGCGTTTTGGCCTGGCGAATGGCGTTGTCGGCGGCCTCTTCGCGCCAGCCCCAGCCATCCAGAATGACCAGCATCACGGGCCGTCGCCGCTGCATGTCGGTACCCTCGGGCGAGATGAAGATGCCGGGGTATTGCGGATTGCGGCGCGAGCGTCAATCAGCGAACTGATGCTACGTGGCCGCGCCGACCTGTCCGGCTTCCCACCCCAGCATGGCGCGCTTTCGGGTTATGCCCCAGTGATAGCCCGTCAGGTCGCCGGCCTTGCCGACGACGCGATGGCAGGGAACCACGAAGGAGATCGGGTTTTTGCCGATGGCGGCGCCGACGGCGCGCGCCGCCTTGGGCGCGCACACGCTGCCCGCGATGCCCGAATAGGTCGTAAGACGCCCCATCGGGATGCGCAGCAGCGCCTCCCAGACCCGCACCTCCCAATCGGTGCCGATGAGGACTACGCGCAGCGGCTCACTCGGCCGCCATTGCGACGGATCGAATACGCGTTGCGCGATCGGCGTGGTGCGAGCTGTGTCTTCCACGTAGGTGGCCTTAGGCCACCGGCGCTTCATGTCGGCGAGGGCGGCTTCCTCCTCGCCGGGGTCTGCGAAGGCGAGGCCGGCAAGCCCGCGTTCGGTCGCCATGACGACGGCCGTGCCGAACGGCGAGGGGTGAAAGCCAAACAAGATTTTCAGGCCTTCGCCGCCGGATTTCCATTCGCCGGGCGACATCGCCTCGTGGGTGACGAACAGATCGTGCAGGCGGCCGGGGCCGGAAAGCCCCACCTCATAGGTGGCGTCAAGAACGCTCGCAGAATCCCGCAGCAATTGCCGCGCGCCGTCGAGCGTGAGTGCCTGCAGGAAAGCCTTCGGCGTGATCCCGGCCCAACGGCGGAATAGGTGATGCAGTTCGGTCGGCGTGACTCCGGCGGCTTCGGCGATCACCTCGACTTCGGGCTGCTCCCGCCAATGGCCGCGGATATGGCCGATGGCGCGGCGCACCACATCGTAGTCGGCGGCTGCAGATGTGAGCTGGGTCGAGTCGGACACGCGATCGGGTGACAGCATGGATGCCTCCATCAGTTGTTCCCCGATCTAGGTCGCTGCCGCCGCTCAAACCACCCGATTTCTGGATCGGGTTTCGCTGTTCGCTTTTACTCGAACACTGTCCGCGTCGGCCCGCGTTTGGCCTCGCCCAAGGCTTTGGAGAGGGCGTGCGCAAAACTCGCCTTTTCGTCCGGTCCGAGAAACGCGGCGATCGACAGCCGCCGGCCTTGGGAGACGAGGAACAGCCGTTCGATGCCGAATTCTTCGTGCACGATACGGTCAAGCCGTACCCAGACCGGGTTGAGCGTCCATTCGCGCACCCCGCCGCGATGGCTCACCTTGCGCACGGTCAGTTCCGAAGCGGTGATCGTCACCTCCTCGTAGGCGCGGGCAGCGCGAAAATTGGCGCGGAACGCCCAGTAGATCAGCAGGACATCGAGCCCGAGAAAGCCGAACACCGGCCAGGCGCCGATCATCAGAAAGAACATTCCGGCCAGGAAGCTGAAGCCGCCGACGCACGACATGAGCACCAGGAAGCCGGTTGAGCCGAGCGAACGATACGGCGTGATCACCGCCGAGAAGATCTTGGGCTCGGCGAGGGCGTCGTTGTCGCTGCTGTTGTCGTCGTTCATGGCGGTCAGTATACGGGAAAGATGGCGCGAAAAACCACTCCGCAGAAGCTCAAAGCTGCACGCAAGGGGAAAGCCGCGCGGGTCAAGAGCCGCAAGGTACAGACCAAGGCGGACAAGAAGGCCGCGCACGGCGAACTGCCGCAGTGGACAACGGCCGAGATCGCGGAAGCGTTCCGCCGTTTCGAGGCCGCCAATCCGGTGCCGCGCGGCGAACTGGAGCACATCAATCCGTTTACGCTTCTCGTGGCCGTCGTCCTGTCTGCGCAAGCAACCGACGCCGGCGTCAACAAGGCGACGCCCGCTTTGTTCAAGCTCGCCGATACGCCGGAGAAGATGGTCAAGCTCGGCGAAGCGCGCGTGCGGGAGCTGATCAAGACGATTGGGCTCTATCGCACCAAGGCGAAAAACGTGATCGCGCTGTCGCAACATCTCATCGACGCAGCACGGCGGCAAGGTTCCGCATGACCGCGCGGCGCTCGAAGCACTGCCGGGCGTCGGCCGCAAAACCGCGAACGTGGTGCTCAACGTCGCGTTCGGCGAGCCGACTATCGCGGTCGACACCCACATCTTCCGGGTCGGCAATCGCACCGGATTGGCCGTCGGCAAGACGCCGCTCGATGTCGAGACAAAGCTCATGGAGGTCGTGCCCGAGCGCTATCGGTTGCACGCGCACCACTGGCTGATTCTGTTCGGCCGCTATACCTGCGTCGCACGGCGGCCGCTGTGCGAAAAATGCCTGATCGCCGATCTGTGCAAATGGCCGGGAAAGACCGTCAATGTACCGCTGGCCGCACCGGCGCGCTGACGGTCAGCTTTTTTCCGCCGCCAACTGCTCCCGCACCATGCGCTGCAGCGCGGCGCGATCGAGCTTGTTGGTCGAGGCGAGCGGCAGATCGTCGACAAACCAGACAAAGCGCGGGTGCTGATAGGCCGGGGCGTGCGCCAAGGCGAAGCGCTTGACCTCTTGGGCGTCAAGCACGCGGCCGGGCTTCCGGATGACGAAGGCGACCGGCTTCTGGCCCTTGATGTCGTCGTCGATCGGCACCACGGCGGCTTGCGCCACGTCGGGATGCCGCTCCAGCATGCGCTCCACATCGGCCGGATAGATGTTCTCGCCGCCGGAGACAAACATGTCGTCGGTACGGCCGACGAAATAATGAAAGCCGTCGGCATCGCGGCGGAACACGTCGCCGGTGATGTAGAAGCCATCCGGCGTGATCGGCGGCTTGACGTCCGGACGATTGTGATAGCCGATCATCATGGCGGGGCTTTTCATTTCCAGCATGCCGGCATCGGCGTCGCGATTGTCGCCGTCGACGAGGCGTGAGGCGACCTGCGGATGGCGATAGCCGACCGAGAGGTCGGGCTGCGGCAATCCTTTGGGATGCGGGCCGAACACGACGGGGCCGCCCTCGGTCGTGCCGTAGGCGTTGGTGACGGCCGCGTGCGGCAGCGCCTCGTGCAGTGCCGCCATCAGGCTTGCGCTCACCGGCGCCGAGCCCATGCGCACGAATTCGACACTGGAGAGATCGGTCCGCGCCATCAGTTCGTGCTCGCGCAGCATCATCGCGATCATCGGCGGCACCGCCGTGAGCCAGGTGCAGCGGTAGCGCTCGATCGCTTCGATGTAGGCGCGCGCGGTGAACTGCGGCAGCAGCACGATGGTGGCATGGGCCGCGCAAGCGAGCTGGGAGAGCGCCAAGCCATTCATGTGATAGAGCGGCGCGGCGATCAGATAACGGTGGCGATCGAGCCCGTTCGCCAGCCGCGCCTCGACAACCCAGATGTGGCTGCGGTGCGAGAGAATGACGCCCTTCGGCGTCCCGGTTGATCCGGACGTGTAGAGAAACAGTGCCGGCTCGTCGGGCGCCGGCACGATCGCCGTAAACGGCCCGGGATCGAGGAACGTATCGAACGCAGGGCCGAATGTGATGGCAGCGATCTCGTCCGGACAATCCGCCGCGCGCGCCGCGTCGCAGAAAACCAGCTTGGCGCCCGAGTCGCGCAAAATGAAATGGATCGTCTCGCGCGGAAATTTGAAATTGGTCGGCACCGAAACGAGGCCGGCGCGCATGATGCCGTAATGCGCGGCGAGGTATTCGGTGCGATTGGCGGACAGGATTCCGATGCGGTCGCCGCGTTTCAAGCCGCGCTTGAGGAGCGCCCGCGCGACGCCGTTCGCCATGGCGTCAAGCTGCGCGAATGTAAACTCCCGCGGTCCGTCCTCGCCGCCGAGATCGATGATCGCAATTTTTGCGACGTCGCGATCGCGCCGGATCAGGTCGCCGAGATTCTGGAAAACACAATTGTTCATGTGCTTTTCGGCGGCGCGGTGAAATAAGTACCGCGGCCGCTGGCGAGAAGCTTACCGTCCTGGTCGAAGATCTGCGCTTCGGCGGTGGCGAATTGCGAGCCGTTGCGGATCACCTTGCCGCGCGCGACGAGGTCGCCGCGCATGGCCGGCCGATGATAATCGACGCGCAGGTCGATGGTCGGCACGCCGCGACCGGTCTGCTTCACCAGCGCCCAATCGGCCGCGAGATCAATAAGCGCCGCGAGCACGCCGCCGTGAGTATAGCCGCGCTCGGTGCTGACGACCCACTCCTCGCGCCATTTGGCCTTGAGCTCGATGCCATCGTCGTGAACGGCGGTCACCGTGAGGCCGAGCCATTGGTGATACGGCGCGCGGGTGATCAGCGCCTGCACCTTTTCGATGGTGATGTCGTCGCTCACGGCGTCACCACGACTTTGCCGATGACCTCGCGATCCTCGATGAGCCGCAGGCCTTCGGCGGCTTTCTCCAGCGGCAGCACCTTGTCGATGACGGGCTTCATCTTGCCGTCGCCGATCAGTTGCATCAGTGCGGCGAGGTTGTCGTCGTAGAAACTGTTGGAGCCGATGATTTTCAATTCGAAGCTCCAGACGTAACGCAGATCCTCTTTTGGGTCATAACCCGCCGTCGCGCCGCAGACCAGCAGCTTGCCGCCGCGCTTGAGGCAGCGCAGCGAAGGCACCCAGGTCTCGCCGCCGGTGAAATTGATCACCACGTCGACGCCGCCGTCGTAGGTCCGGCGCTGCGGCTTGCCGTATTTTTCGATCGCCCATTTCGACCAGTCGGTGTCGCGATAGTTCACGACTTCGTCGGCGCCCAGCGCCTTGAGCCGGTCGAGCTTCTCCGCGCTCGACGCGCACGCGATCACTTCGGCGCCGAGGAGCTTCGCCAGGATCACGCAGCCGGTGCCGACGCCGCCTGATGCGCCGAGCACGAGCACGCGTTCTCCGGCTTTTACCGTCTGGTGCGTGACCAGCATGCGATGGGCGGTGCCGTAGGCAACCGGCAGCGACGCCGCTTCTTCGAAGGTCACGCCGGACGGCATGGCAATGAGCTGGTCGGCGCCGACCAGGCAATATTCCGCCATGCCGCCATCCAGCATTTCGCCCATCAGGCCTTTCTTGCGGTTGAGCGGGTTGACCAGAACGCGGTCGCCGGTTTTCCAGCCGCTCACGCCGGGCCCGACCTCGGCGATCTCGCCCGCGATATCGAGGCCGATGATGACCGGAAGCGGCACCTTGATGCCGGGCATCCCTTTGACGGTGAACACGTCGTGGTAGTTGAAGGAGGACGCCCGCACCCGAATGACCACATGGCCTTCGATGGCTTGCGGCATCGGATAGTCATCGATCAGTGTCAGGTTTTCGAGCCCGCCGTGCTGCTTCAGGACCAGCGCCCTCATCGTCTTTGCGGTCACAAACGCTCTCCTCAATTCCGGGCATCCAGAACCCGGTTCACATGGGAGCAGACCCGCGCGGAATCGACGCCGTAGACGTGGATCGAGATCGCGGGCTCCAGGCGGCTATTGCCGAGTCGATGGATCTGCTCAAGCCCGGACCGGGCGAAGCAGCCGTAACCAGCACGTCGGGTCTCCGTGCGCAAGGGGATGGCCCGCTCCGTCGCGGCATCGAAACGAAACAGCGTCTCGGTGAGATCGCCGTGGCGCACCGCATACGCACACCAGGTATCGTGGGCATGGACCGGACTGAACTGGCCGGATGTCCAGACCAGCGCGAGAATCGTAAAGCGGCCGCGCGGATCGGAATGAATGACATGGCGGGCGTAGCGGTCGGGATCAGCGGCGCACTGCTCGGCCGTCAGCAAGATCGGGTCGGCGGCTGCAAGCTTTAGCGCCGCGACGACGCGCGCGGCCATTCGCTCCGGCGCGCCGTCGCAGGCGGCGGCGATGTCCGCGGCAAGTTGGGTAAGACCGGCCTTCGGACCGGCCTGAATTGTGGGAGCTGCGGGGATCGTGATGGCGGCTTCAGGCATCTGAAACTCCAGCAAATTTCAGGTTTGCGCGGGCGTCGCCGGGCAGCGTCAGGGCATCCGCGCAAACCCGCTCATTTCAAGCGGGACGATTATGCTAATATTAACTACCAGAATAGTAAATAATACTCTTATAAAAGAAATATATAGCACAGTAGTGTCGTACACTCGCCAATTGGGAGAGCTTTATCCCCCGGTTGGCTTGCAAATCTTCGCCGGCACTTAGGGGATTTCGTAGACCGCGACTTCGCCGGCGACGCCCTTGAGCGTCACATTCTGCGGGCTCGGCGTGATGCCCGCGGTTCGCAGCAGCTCCGCCGACTGCAGATGCTCGACGATCGGCTTGGTCGCGAAGATCGCGCGCGAAACCGCGAGCCCCTGCACGCGCGCCGCGATATTCACGGTCTGGCCGAAGTAATCGAGCCTGTCGTTGAGCATGACGGCCAGGCACGGCCCTTCGTGGATGCCGATCTTGAGCAGCAGATCCTCCTGACGCGTCTCGTTCCTGACGTCGCGGATCGCCTCGCGCATGCGCAGCGCCGCGGTGAGCGCGCGGTCGGGCGTCGGAAACGTCGCCATCACCGCGTCGCCGATGGTCTTGACCACCGAGCCGCCTTCTGCGGCCACGATCTCGGTGAGCAGATGAAAATGCCGCCGCACCAGCTCGTAGGCGACCAGATCGCCGACGCGCGCGTAAAGATCAGTCGAGCCCTTCAGGTCGGTGAACAGGAAGCTGAGACTGACGATCTTGAGGCCCTGGTCGACGGCAAGCGTATCGGTGCGATAGAGATCGCGAAACGTCTGGTTGGTGAAGATGCGCTTGGCCGTGAGGTTGGGCCTGCGCTTGCCGACGAGCTCGTCAAAGCTCCGATTCTCGATCCAGACCACCGGCAAGGCGCGCAGGCCGGTGCGGTTGGTCATCGTCAGGTGTAGCGGTCCCGATTTCAGCGGCGTCGTTTGCGTCGGCTTAGGCGGACTTTCAAAGATCAGCGCAAGCTCTTGCACTTCGGATGTGCGCTCGGGCGCGACCTTCATGTAGTGTCCGAAGTGCGAGACCGGGTCGAACAGGATGACCCACCCTTCGGGCACCTGCATCGCAACGCTGGCCTGTTCGCCGGGACCAAGCACGCGCGCATCGAGCGTGAATTCCGCGATCAGCTTTTCGAGTCCTTCGTCGGACAGGTCGACGGCGGAGCTCCAAAACACCTGCCGGTAATAGTCCCAGAACGGCAGCGTGTGCGGATCATGACCCGCAACCTTGCGCACGCGCGGGCTGACGGTGAAGACAACCTCGATCATCTCGTCGAGCGAGACCTCGAAGGACTTGCTGCACAGCGCGCATTCGTACGGCTCGTTGTGAACGTCCTTCAGCGTCGTCGTGATGTCGAGTACACCGCGGCAGGTGGGGCAAAGCACGTCCCACGACAGCTCGAAAATGCCAAGCTGGGCCGCATGCAGGAAAGCCGCGATGGTGCGCTCCTCGTCGAGCCCGTGCGCCGCCGCAAAGGCGAGCACATTGATGCGGACAAGCTCGCGGTCGGCTCCCGACGTGACCAGGCGCTCGATGGCTGCCGCCGTATCGGCATCAGCCGTCTCGCGCAGCGCCGTGAACAGGGTCTGGCTATCGCTCACGCCCGCAAGCTTACGTGAAAAGCGGCGCGCGGAAACCCCGCCCTCGAGCACGATTCCGAAAGGTAGAACGTCCTCCCGTAAGGAATCGTGCTCCGACCAGCATCGGATTTGCTCTGCGGCGAACGCGCCGGTAGCTTACCGCGCGCGCCCAAGGTGCGTCTTCAAGATAGGCCGTTCGCTGGAGAACCAAATGCAAGAAAATTTCCGCCAGTTTCTCGACCGCTTGCGGCAGAACGGCGAACTCGTCGACCTGCATCAGCCGGTCGATATCCGGCACATCGCGACCTTGGTCGATCAGGCCAAGACCGCGCTCTATTTCCATAACGTGATCGGCTACGACATGCCGGTGGTCTCCGGCATCATCCGCTCGCGCGAGCGCGCCACCATGGCGCTGGGCTGCGAGAATTTCGGCGAGATCGAAGTCAAGCTGGCGCAGGCGATCGCCAAGCCCATTCCGCCGAAATACGTCAAATCCTCGCCGACCCGCGAGGTCGTCCTGCTCGGCGACGACGTCGATCTCTACAAGCTGCCGATCCCGATGTCGTCGATCTACGACGGCGGGCCGATGATCACGGCCGGCGTGGTGATCGCGCGCGATCCCGAGCTTGGCTTCAATTCCGGCATCTATCGTTTCATCGTCAAGGAAAAAAGCCTCACCGGCATCGACATCGTCACGCCCAACAACATGAGGCTGTTCGCGCAGCGCGCGCTCGAGCGCAAGGAGCCGCTGCCGATTTCGATTTCGATCGGCACGCATCCGATCGAAATCACCGGCTCGGGCTATCGCGCGCCGCTCGGTGTCGACGAGATGGCGATTGCCGGCGGCATCCGCGGCGAGCCGGTGGCGCTGGCGCCGTGCGAGACCATCGACATGCCCTACATCGCCGACGCCGAAATCGTTCTCGAAGCGGAAATTCTGCCGACCGGCTGGACCTGGCCGGAAGGCCGCTTCGGCGAGTTCACGCGGCTGATGGGCGGACTGCATTGGAATCCGCTGGTGCGCATCAAGGCGATCTCGATGCGCAAGGACGCGATCTACTACAACCTGCACATGCCGTGGGAGAACACCTGGCTCGCCGCGCCGACGCGTTACGCCGCGATCCGCCAGGCGCTGCGCACCGCCGGCATTCAGGTCAAGGACATCAACGTCACGCTCGGCGGCTGCGCCTTCTGGCACGCGGTGATCTCGATCAAGAAGCAGCCGGGCGAGGGCAAGAATGCGCTTCTGGCCGCGCTGTCGGTCATGGATCTGAAACACGTCGTCGTGGTCGACGACGACATCGACGTCAACGATCCGGGCGAGGTCGAGTGGGCGATCGCCACCCGCGTGCAAGGCGACCGCGACGTGATGATCGTCACCAACGCCCGCGCCAAGCCGCTCGATCCGAGCCTGCCGCAGGGCTACGGCGTGGTGCCGACCGGCGCCAAGGTCGGCATCGACGCCACGATGCCGGAAGGCATTCCGCGCGAATATTACGAGCGCATCACCTATGCGTATGCGGATCGCGCCAAGATCGACGATTACGTCAACGGCAAGGGCGATCCGTCGGGCGAGGCCGGCGACGAGACGGCGGTCGCTGCGCTCGCGGCGGACATTCTGGACGAGATTGCGAAGCAGCCGCTCTACTACACCGACATCGCCGAGCGGTTTTCCAAATACGATTTCCGCACCATCGCGCGCGCGATCGGCCACCTGCACGCAACGGAAAAACTGTGGCAGGACCCGCGCGGCCGCATGTGCGTGCGCGGCTCGCAATTCGCCGCAACACCGCCGAAGAAGTAAAACCTTCACCTCTCCCCACCAAACTCGGGTGTTCCTGAGTTCGGCAGATAAAGAGTGACCGAAGTCGGAAACAACCGACTTCGTGGGGGAGAGGTTGCGAGCGAAGCGATCGGGTGAGGGGATGGTGCGCTTCAGAAGGACGCGCGATGCGAGCAAGTGCGAGCCGCAAGCGGCGAAGCGTGACCGTGTCATGGCGCATCATGCTGGCCATCGTCGCCAGCACGGCGAGGGATCGCTTTAGGCGGGCTCCAGCCGCGGCTCCAGCGTAGGGATCGACTTCACCTCGCGGTCGAGCTTGCGCTGCGCGTGCCACAGGTCATAGGCCTGCTGCATGCTGATCCACAGATCAGGACCGTTGCCGCAGAGCTTGCCGACGCGCACAGCCATCTCCGGCGAAATCCCGGCCTGCTCCGCGAGCACGCGGTGCAACTGCTGGCGCGTGACATGCAGATGCTGCGCCATCTCGGTGATGGTGATACCCAGAGCGGGCAGAACATCCTCGCGCAGGATAGCGCCGGGGTGCGTCGGCGGCCGCTTCGAACGATGGGCAGTGGACTTGCTCATGTTTCATCTTCAGTTGAGGTGATGGGTACTTGCGAAGCGCCCTTCAGTGGTAATTCTCGAAATCGATCCGTGCGATGTTCTCTCCATCGAACTCGAAAGTGAGACACCAAGGTCCGTTCACGTGGACCGAATAGCGGGTTGGTTTAAAGTCCTTCAGCGGATGAAAATCGAAACCGGGAACGCGTAGGTCCGTGGGGACCTTGGCGCGATTCAGAGCATCTAGTCGTCTGGTGATACGAGCATGCATCCGTTTGTCGATTTTTGCGGTCTTGCCGGTCTCAAACAATTCCTTGAGACCGGGGTGGAGAAAGGAAGCGATCATGTCGCCCTCGCTTGTCAGAGATGTTGATAATCTTGGCCATATTCTTTCTCCGTGCGTGGCGTTCTGTTATGCATGTCGCCTGTAACTTGACAGGTTACACTATATAGGCGCTGTCTGACGCCTTGTCAAACGCCAGGGCGATGAAGATCTGCCGCGCGACCACGTCCGGCTTCGCTCATTAGACCACATCGGCGGCGACTTCGAGCAACGCGGTTTCGACTTCGAACGGATTGAGCCAGCCCTCGGCAAGATCGCGTTGCAAACTCGCGGCATTGCGGATCAGCGTGATGGGTTAGCCGAAGGCGTAACCCGCCAGTTCGGCGAATTTGAATGGCGGAGGACGCCTCGCTGTTCCGCTCCGCATCGGCCGCTCTATCTTTGGCGACCGACAAAAAATTCCGGGAGGACGCCATGACACGGTCACGCTTCGCCACCGTTTGCGGTGCGCTCTTGCTCGCACTCTTGGGAGCGCCCGCCACCGCCGACGTCATTTCCGATTGGAACACGGCCGTAGCGCCGCCGCCGCCGGAACTCAAAGAGGTCACGGTCGATCCTTCGACCACGGCGCTTCTGCTTCTCGACATCATGAAAACCGGCTGCACCGCGCGCCCGCGCTGCGTCGCCGCGATGCCGAACATCAAGCGGCTGCACGATGAAGCGCGCGCCCACAATATGGTGGTCTGGTACAGCCTGGTCGGTTCGAACGGCAAGGCGACGCCGGACGACGTCATGGATCCCGCGATCAAGCCGCGCGCCGGCGAATGGTATCGGCAGTCCGGGCCGGACAAATTCATGGGCTCCACGCTCGAGCCTGTTCTCCGGCAGGCCGGCATCAAGACCGTGATCGTCTGCGGCAACTCGTTTCAGGGCGCGACCGTCGGCACTGCTTCGGGCGCGGCGCAGCGCGGTTACAAGGTCATCGTTCCAGTCGACTGCTCGGCGGGCGAGAGCGTCTATCACGAGCAGTACGCAGCATTTCATCTTGCCAAGGGCGGCCCCGTCATTGTCACCAGCAACATCACGCTAACCCGCAGCACGATGATCAAGTTTTGAGGCTGAGTACAGCAACCGAGCGCGGACGAGCAAGCCACATGGGCCGGGTTTGGCTCATGCGGGCTACTCTTGACAATCCAAGTTTAGCAAACACACGCCGTAGCCCGATTTAAGCAAAGCGCCGTTGTGTAATGCGGAAGAATTGCTGCTTGCGTTCGGATCAAGTGCAGTACCCGTCAGCGACGCGAATGGCGTGTAGATGAACGGCTTGTAGACTCCGTCGCTTGGATTCAGCACGGCATCGGTGAACAGCGCGGCCGGCTTGTAGATGCCGTCGGTGAGTTTGATCGTGGAATTATCAGTGAGCGATGCGAACGGCTTGTAGACGCCGTCGCTTGGATTCAACGCGGCATCGGTGAACAGCGCGGCCGGCTTGTAGATGCCGTCGGTGAGTTTGATCGTGGAATTATCAGTGGGCGATGCGAACGGCTTGTAGACGCCGTCGCTTGGATTCAACGCGGCATCGGTGAACAGCGCGGCCGGCTTGTAGATGCCGTCGGTGAGTTTGATCGTGGAATAATCAGTGAGCGATGCGAACGGCTTGTAGACGCCGTCGTTCAGATTTAGCGCGGTGCCGGTTAGCGACACGATGTTCGGATTCAGCGTGGTATCGGTTAACAACGTGGACTGCTTGACGCTGTCGTTCGGATTCGGCGCCATGCGGACTACTCGCTGATCTGAGACGATGGAGCGACTGATATCGGCGAGGCGATGACTATCGGTCCTTGTGTCGACGGTTGACCCGCGTGGATTGTTGTCGGTGAAAGCGAGCTTTCAAAGTGGACTCCGGGCGCGTTTAGTACGCAGACAACGATCGTTACCAGTGCACCGGCGAAGTTGGTTAGTGCCTTGATTCTGTTATCTGGTCTGGCTCTAGCTTTTTGCCTCTCATTCCTTAGCGCCGTTCTTAAGTTTCGAATTCTGAAAGTGCAGCTTATTGCATGCTTGAGCGCTGCGAAGGGGCCAAAGTCGCCGAGATGAGCAAGCCATTCCTCTGGAATGCATCGAGTAAATTAGGCAGCCAGAGGACTGAACAGTTAATCAGCCATCTGCTAATGGCCTTGAAAAGCGCTAGGTTTGCGACTGTCCGCGTGCGCCCGCACGCCGTAAACCAGCGACGCTTGCTCCCCGCGAGCGCGATAATCCCCGCAGCGATCAAGCTGCTAATTACGCCCAATACGATTGACCTCAAGTTGTCCATGCGGGGGTCGCCAGTTTGATTTGCAGATCTGCTAACTCTCGGTTTGCCGAATTCTGACCAAGCGGCGTGAGCTTGTAAAATCGCCTTCGCGGTCGCCCCTGCTCACGTGGATCGATCTCCTCCCATTCGCTACTCAGCCATCCGGCTGCTTCTAGCCGCACGAGCATCGGATAAAGCGTTCCTGATACAACGCGAGTCGCCTTGGAATTTCGGCGCCTGAACGCGGAATGCATGGCGTATCCAATAAGAAACGAAGCACCTTCAGCGCGGGCTGGGATAAACGAACCTCGGTCACAATAACCCTTTGTCGGTATACAACGTACCCTATATCGAGTTCCGATTTAGTAATCAAGGACGGGTATATCCCTATTTTGAGGACATTTTCCTTGACTTTCGTAACTATTTCGGTTACAAGCTGCCTCCGAATCTCGCTCTCGTGAAGGACGCTGGCTGCTGACTGCAGTTAGCGGAGCGAGTGCGGTGCCCGCGGGCGTTGGGCTCGTCACCCTCGCACTCGGGCGGCTCAGGCATCATGCCTGCCGGCACTATGACCGGCGCGCGAGGTGCATCGCTGGAAGTGGGCGCGGTGCTGGCGGGGGCAACCCGCCGCTTGTGGCGCCGCCGCCCACGAAGCCTGGCCTGAGCTGAGCCTTCGGGATGAGCAGTCCCTTAGGCAAGAACCGTGGTGGAACGCCGAGAGGCGTGCTGCTCCCGCAGGAGCAGCGCCGCACCATAAGGTGTGGAGGTTGGATGTCTGCGCCTTTCGGCGTTCCGCTTCCTTTTTGTTTTTCTTTCGTCATTGCGAGGAGCGACAGCGACGAAGCAATCCAGAAACGAGGATGCAGAACTGGATTGCTTCGCTAACGCTCGCAATGACGAAGGATTTTCGTCCCTGCGCTGCGCTGATCGTGACCAAACCGGCCCCCACCGCCGGAAGGGTCTGACGACGATCAGGCGCGGCGATGTTTCTTATTGATGCCGTCGGCATGACTCGGGCGCAATCGCGCCGCGGGAACGAGTTTTTATTCGTCATTGCCGGACTTGATCCGGCAATCCATGCGGGAGCACCGCTCGCTGAGAACTGCCAAACCATTCTATTCGCTGAACGTCAGCATAGACCACCGGGTCAAGCCCGGTGGTGACAAGGTGTGGGTGTTGATGCATTGCGAGAATGAATCACTCCGCCGCGGCCTTCGGGGCGGCCGGCTGCGGCTTGCGATCGCGGAAGTGCGGCAGAATTTCCTCGGCGATTGCCGTCATGTTGGCGCGCGCCATCTCGTTCGGCAGCGTGCCGAATTGCGTCTTGGTCAGCGAGGTGTTGAAGCCGGCGAGGTCCTGATACTCGGCGAGTTTTTCTCGCACCGTTTCGGGGCCGCCGACGATCACCACGCCGGACGCAACCAGCTCTTCGATCGATTGCGTCTTGCCGGTGACCTTGACGCCGCGCACGCGCTTCATCGAAGCGGCGTCGGTGTAGCCCGGCGGCAGCAGCATCTCGGTCGGCATTTTCAGCAGATAATTGACCAGCGCTTCGAGATGCGGCCGCGCCTCGTTCAACGCCTTGCGGTCGGTCTCGCCGACATAGATCGTGTTCGACCAGGCCAGTTGATCCGGCGAAGCCTGGTAGCCGGCCTTCTCGGCTTCGTCGCGATAGAGCTGGAAAAACTTCGCCACCGCCGCGATCGGGCTCAATGTCTGGCAATAGGTATAGCGCATCCGCGCCGCCCAGCGGATCGTCGAGCCGGAACCCTGAGAGGGAATCCAGATCGGCGGATGCGGCGTCTGATAGGGCCGCGGCCACGGATTGACGTAACGGAACTGATAATGCTTGCCCGCATAGGCGAACGGTCCGGGCTCGGTCCAGGCGCGCACGATCAGATCGTGCGCCTCGGCGAATCGCTCCTGCGAGGTGGCCGGATTGATGCCCATCGCGTGATATTCGGCGCCGATGCCGCGCACGAAGCCGGCGATCAGCCGGCCACGTGTCAGATTGTCGAGCATCGAATATTCTTCCGCGATGGTCAGCGGATTGTTCACCAGCGGCAGCGCGCGGCCGAGGATCGCGAGCTTGGCGCGCTTGACGCTGCGCGCCAAAGCGCCGGCCAGCACGCCGGGGACCGGCATCATGCCATAGGCGGTCTGATGATGTTCGTTGAGACAGACGCCGTCGAAGCCGAGCTGATCAGCGAACTCCATCTGATCGAGATAATCGTGATAAAGCTCGGCGCCCTTTTCCGGATCGTAGTGCCGATTCGAGAACGTCACCCAGGCCGAACCGTTGCGCGCGATCGCCTCGAGGTCGACCGCGCTGTAGGGCATCAGGTGGAAGTTGAAGAATTTCATGCTGCGCTCCTGAGAGCATGATCCGGAAAAAGCCTGCCCCCGGACGCGATTCCGGGGGTGCAAACCGGTTTTCCGAAAAGATCATGCTCCATCAATGCTAGGCCGCGACCTTCTGCGCGCCGAGGAAGGCTTCGATCTCGGCAGCGAAGACGTCCGGCTTCTCGATATGGGGAACGTGGCCGCACTCGGGAACGATCGTTACTTTCGCGTTGGGGATCAGCCGCTGATAGGCAAGCGCGTGTTCCTTGGGGAACATGCGGTCGTGCTCGCCCCAGACCAGCAGCGTCGGAACGTCGATGCGGTGCAGCCATTTGTGCAGGTGCGGATCGTGAGCGCGCGGCTGCCACGTCAGCTTGGCGACAATGGTGCGGTTCTTCAGCGCCGCGTCCTCGTTTTCGGGCCGCAGCGCACGGACGATGGTTTCGTCGGCGCGATGCTGATCGTAAAAGAATGCGCGCAACCGCTGCTCGTCGCTGCACAGGAATGGATCCATCTGCTCGACGCCGGGAACATAAAGTCCTGCGGCGCCGGCAAGAGTGAGCGAGGCAAGCCGTTGCGTGTTGCGCACCGCGAGTTCCGCCGCGACCCACCCGCCGAGCGAGATACCGACGAGATGCACGCCGTCGAGTTTCAGCTCCTGCAGAAGGTCGAGATGAAAATAGGCGAGGTCGTGAATGGTATCGAGCCAGTCCGGCGTGTCCGATTCGCCAAAACCGGGATGTTCCGGCACGATGACTTCAAATTGTTTGGCGAGTTCCATCATGAACGGCGACCAGTTCGCGCCGGTCGCGCCATGGAGGATCACGAGTGGGCTGCCCGCGCCGCCGCGCATGAGCCGGATGCGGCAGCCCCTGACCGCAATCGCCGACGTCGCATAGTCCGCCATGCGCTAAGCTTGGGGATTCCCGCGCCAAGCGTCAAGGCGTCCGTCCGCTCCCGCGCTCGGATGTCATCGTCCGCGAAAGCGGACGATCCAGTACGCTCAGACATCGGATGCTTCGCCCAAACGGCGTGCTTACTCGACACCCGCCTTCGCGGGTGTGACAGGTTCAAAACAAAAAATAACGCTGCGCCATCGGCAGGATTTCGGCCGGCGCGCAGGTGAGCAGCTCGCCGTCGGCGCGGACCTCGTACGTTTCCGGATCGACTTCGATATTGGGCGTCGCGTCGTTGTGGATCATGCTCTTCTTGGAAATCTTGCCGCGCGTGTTTTGCACTGCAAAAAGTTCCTTTTGAATGCCGAGCTTCTTGCCGAGACCGGCCTTCACCGCGGCTTTCGATGCGAACACAACGGACGATGCGGTGCGCGCGCGGCCGAAGGCGCCGAACATCGGCCGGTAATGCACCGGCTGCGGCGTCGGAATCGACGCATTGGGATCGCCCATGGGAGCGGCAACGATCGAGCCGCCCTTGATGATGCAATCGGGTTTCACGCCGAAGAAAGCGGGCGACCACAGCACGAGGTCGGCGAGCTTGCCCTTCTCGACCGAGCCGATGAGTTTGGAGACACCATGGGCGATGGCGGGATTGATCGTGTATTTGGCGACGTAACGCTTGACCCGCACGTTGTCATTGTCGCCTTTTTCCTGCGGCAGGCGTCCGCGCTGCTTTTTCATTTTGTCGGCGGTCTGCCAGGTGCGGATGATGACTTCGCCGAGCCGGCCCATCGCCTGCGAGTCCGACGACATCATCGAGAGCGCGCCGAGGTCGTGCAGAATGTCCTCGGCGGCGATCGTCTCCTTGCGAATCCGGCTTTCGGCGAAGGCGAGGTCTTCGGCGATCGACGGATCGAGATGGTGACACACCATCAGCATATCGAGATGCTCGTCGATGGTGTTCTTGGTGTATGGGCGCGTCGGATTGGTCGACGACGGCAGCACGTTCTTGAGGCCGGCGACCTTGATGATGTCGGGCGCGTGCCCGCCGCCGGCGCCTTCGGTATGAAAGGCGTGGATGGTGCGGCCTTTGAACGCCTTGATGGTATCCTCGACGAAGCCGGACTCGTTGAGCGTGTCGGTATGGATCATCACCTGCACGTCGTAATCGTCGGCGACCGACAGGCAGCAATCGATCGCGGCCGGCGTCGTGCCCCAGTCTTCGTGCAGCTTGAGTGCGCAGGCGCCGGCCTTGATCATCTCCTCGAGCGCCGCCGGCCGCGAGGCGTTGCCTTTGCCGGCGAATCCGAGATTGACCGGAAAATCGTCGGCCGCCTGGATCATTCGCGCGATGTGCCACGGGCCAGGCGTGCATGTGGTCGCGAATGTGCCGTGCGCCGGGCCGGTGCCGCCGCCGAGCATCGAGGTGACGCCCGACATCAGCGCCTCGTCGACCTGCTGCGGACAGATGAAATGGATGTGGGTGTCAAAACCGCCGGCCGTGAGGATTTTGCCTTCGCCGGCGATCACCTCGGTGCCGGGCCCGATGACGATGGTGACGCCGGGCTGGATATCCGGATTACCGGCCTTGCCGATCGCGAAGATCTTGCCGTTCGTGATGCCGACGTCGGCTTTGACGATGCCCCAATGGTCGAGGATGAGCGCATTGGTGATCACGGTATCGACGGCGCCTTGTTTGTTGGTGATCTGGCTTTGGCCCATGCCATCGCGGATCACTTTGCCGCCGCCGAACTTCACCTCTTCGCCGTACACGCAAAAGTCTTTTTCCACCTCGATGATAAGGTCGGTGTCGGCGAGCCGCACGCGGTCGCCTGTCGTCGGCCCGAACATGTCGGCGTAGACGGAGCGGCTCATTCTCGCTGGCATGACGATCTCCGTTGCAAAAGAATCCCCAGTGTTATCCACCACGCGTTGTCGAAGACGCGCGGCTCACGCTTTAACTTGTGTTCTCGAGCGTCTGCGTTATTTTGATTTTCAGATCACTCGCGTTTGGTTCTGCCGGATGTGAGGATCGCCAAGGTCAGATCGGCCTGGGTGTCGGTGCCGCTACCGGCGTCGCATCATGTGGCAAGTTTGATCCTGGTTCCCAGCAGCGGGTAGCAGCGCTGTGAACGTGACGGGCGGGCGCAAGCTCGCCCGTCATGATTTTCAGAAGCTTCATTTTTGCAGCTTCCCCATGACCTCTTGGCGAAAGCCGTAGACGGTACGCGTGCCGGCGAGCGCCACCAAGTGAACCTCGCGGGTTTGGCCGGGCTCGAAGCGCACCGCCGTTCCGGCCGCAATATCGAGCCGCATGCCGCGGGCTTTCTTGCGGTCGAATTTCAGTGCCGGATTGGTTTCAAAGAAATGATAGTGCGAGCCGACCTGAATCGGCCGGTCACCAGTATTGGAGACCGAAAGCGTCACGGCCTTGCGGCCCTTGTTGAGTTCGATCTCGCCGTCCTGAATGAACAATTCGCCGGGGATCATCTGCGCCCTCACCTGATCGGCTCGTGCACGGTCACAAGCTTGGTTCCGTCTGGAAACGTCGCCTCCACCTGAATTTCAGGGATCATCTCCGCGATGCCGTCCATCACTTGCGTGCGCGAGATGACATGAGCGCCGGCTTCCATGAGCTCGGCGACGGTGCGCCCGTCGCGCGCGCCTTCGAGAATGAAATCGGAAATGAGCGCAACGGCCTCCGGATGGTTGAGCTTGACGCCGCGCTCAAGGCGCCGCCGCGCGACCATCGCCGCCATGGCGATCAAGAGCTTGTCCTTCTCGCGCGGTGTGAGATGCATATCGCCCCAATCCCGGTCGCCCCAGTTCAGTTCGCCCCAGTTCAACGCGATTCAGTTCAACGCGATTCAGTTCAACCACAGCCGCGGCAGCGGACCGGCGCCAAGAGCCGCTAATACGCCGGCGAGATCGTGACGCAATGCAGCACCGTCGGATGCGACGAGCCGGACCGCCGCAAGCCCATTCCAGGAGGACGCCCCGACCTCTCCGGAAAAATTGTCCTGCATCGCGCGGATCGCCGCAACACTATCCTCATCGCCTGGGATCTTCAGCACAGTGGCGATGGCGATACCGCCGTTTGCGACCGCGCGCTGCGCCAGATGCTGCGCGATATCGTCGTCAAGGCGCACAGTCTCGGCGAAAACCAGAGTGCCGCCGACGCGCACCCGCCACCGATCGAAGAAAGATCCATCGACCACGGCTTCGCCCATGGCGGAACGGCCAAACACGCAGGCTTCGGCCAGAAGAAGGCTGGAATTTTGCGCGAGATCGGCGTCAATCGTACGCCGAAGCCGGACCTGATCGAACAGGATCGTTTCTTGCGGCAGCCAGGCGAGCGCGCCATCAGGACCAACATTGAGTCTCACGGCGATTTCCGTGTCGGGCCCAAGCGACCGATAGACCTTCTCGGCGGCGGCGGTTGTGACCGTCAAATGTGCCCCGGCGCCAATGTCGATGGCGATGTCGAAACGGTCACCGCCCGTCATTCCACCGGCGGTGTTGACGATCACCGCGTCGAGCGTGCCGTGGCCGGCACCGTTTGGAAAACGCACGCGCAGCGAGCCCGCCTCATGGACGCGCTCACGCCGGCTCGCATCGGCGCTCGCCATCACCGACAGCGCGATGCGTCCGACCGCGCGATTGGCAGCGAAGATTTCGTTCGACAGCGGCGCGCTCGCGATCATCGGCACATATCAAATCGCCATCGCCCTGCGCAGCGCCCCTTCGTCGAGGTCGTCGCGGTTGCAGGAATAAATGACGGCTCCCCGGTCCATGACGGCGAAATGGTCGCCGAGTTCGCGGGCAAAGTCGAGATACTGCTCGACCAGCACGATCGCGATCTTGCCCAGCGACCGCAGGTACGAGATGGCTCGGCCAATGTCCTTGATGATCGAAGGTTGAATGCCCTCGGTCGGCTCATCGAGCAACAGCAGCCGCGGTCGCATGACGAGCGCACGGCCGATCGCAAGCTGCTGCTGCTGTCCGCCCGAGAGGTCGCCGCCGCGCCGCCGCAACATGGTTTCGAGCACCGGAAACAGCGAGAAAACGTCGTCCGGGACGGAGCGCTCGTCGCGTTTGAGCGGGGCGAAGCCGGTCTTCAGATTTTCTTCGACCGTCAGCAGCGGAAAAATCTCGCGGCCTTGCGGCACATAGGCGATGCCGCGCCGGGCACGTTCCGGCGGCCGAAGCGTGGTGATGTCGTCACCTTCCCACACGATCGTGCCGCGGCTCACCGGATGCTGACCGGCCAGGGCGTCGAGCAGGCTTGTCTTGCCAACGCCATTTCGCCCGAGCACGCAAGTTACTTTTCCAGGCTCGGCCTTCAGCGACACCGCACGCAGCGCTTGTGCAGCCCCATAATGGAGATCGATGGCGTTGGCTTCCAGCATGGCTCACCGTCCCAAATAGACTTCGACCACGCGATCGTTGGTCGAGACCTCATCGATCGTACCTTCGGCGAGCACCGAGCCCTCGTGCAGACAGGTGACCTTGACGCCGAGTTCGCGCACGAACGTCATGTCGTGCTCGACTACGACGACAGTGTGCTCGCGGTTGATCTCCTTGAGCAGCTCGGCGGTCTGATGGGTTTCCACGTCGGTCATGCCCGCAACCGGCTCGTCGACCAGAAGCAGCTTCGGATCCTGCGCCAGCAACATGCCGATCTCGAGCCATTGCTTCTGGCCGTGTGACAGGCTGCCGCCGAGGCGATCACGAACCGCGGTCAGGCGGATCGTCTCAAGGATTTCGTCGATGCGCTGGTGTTCGGGCGGCGTCTCCTTCCACCAGAGTGTTGCGCGCACCTGACGGTCGGATTTGAGCGCGAGTTCCAGATTGTCGAAAACGGTGTGGCTGTCGAAGACCGTCGGCTTCTGAAACTTGCGGCCGATGCCGAGCTCGGCAATCTCGGTCTCGTCGAGACGCGTCAGGTTGTGCAAACCGTCGAACATGACTTCGCCGGTATCCGGCCGGGTTTTCCCGGTGACGACATCCATCATCGTCGTCTTGCCGGCGCCGTTCGGGCCGATGATGGCGCGCATCTCGCCCGGTTCGATCGCGAACGACAAATTGTTGAGCGCCCTGAAGCCGTCAAACGATACGGTGACGCCGTTGATGTAGAGGAGTGCGCTTGTCAGGGCTTCCATCGCCTGATCCTCATTCCGCCGGCAGCGGCTCGGTCACGCCATCCTCGGCGGCGGCGGAGGCCCGGTCGCGGCGCAACGCCGTCCAATGGTGCAACGTGCCGACGATGCCGCGCGGCAACAACAGCGTCACGCCGATGAACAGGCCGCCAAGCATGAACAGCCAATACGGCGCGAGGACTCCGGAGGTGAAAAACGTCTTGGCGTAATTGACGAGCACGGCGCCGAGCGCCGCGCCCGCCAGCGTACCGCGGCCGCCGACCGCGACCCAGATCACCGCCTCGATCGAATTGGCTGGCGCGAATTCGCCGGGATTGATGATGCCGACCTGCGGCACGTAAAGCGCGCCGGCGATGCCCGCCATGCAGGCCGACAGGGTGAACACGAAGAGCTTGTAGGATTCGACGCGATAACCGAGGAACCGCGTGCGCGCTTCGGCGTCGCGAATGGCGATCAGCACCTTGCCGAACTTCGACGTGACGATGGCGCGGCACACCAGAAAGCCGATCATCAGGGCCAAACAGGATATGGCGAACAGCGCCGCACGTGTGGTTTCGGCCTGCACGTTGAAGCCCAGAATGTCCTTGAAATCGGTCAGGCCGTTATTGCCGCCGAAGCCGAAATTGTTGCGGAAAAATCCGAGCATCAGCGCGTAGGTCAGCGCTTGCGTGATGATCGACAGATAGACACCGGTGACGCGGCTGCGAAACGCGAACCAGCCGAACACGAAGGCCAGTGCGCCCGGTACCAGCACGATCATGAGCGCAGCGTAAGCGAAATGCTGGAAGCCGTACCAGAAGATCGGCAGTTCCTTCCAGTTCAGGAACACCATGAAGTCGGGAAGAATCGGATTGGCGTAGACGCCGCGGGTGCCGATCTGCCGCATCAGATACATGCCCATGGCGTAGCCGCCGAGCGCGAAGAAGGCGCCGTGGCCGAGCGAAAGAATGCCGCAATAGCCCCAGATCAGGTCGATCGAAAGCGCCAGAATCCCGTAGCAGGCATACTTTCCGAACAGCGCCACCAGATAGGTCGAGATATGAAATGCCGACGACGGCGGCACATACAGATTGAGCATCGGCACCGCGATCGCGATGGCTGCGACGACGATCAAGAATACCTTCGCACTGCGGTCCAGCGATCGGATGAGGATATGTGAAGCCGCGGACATTATGCCTCGACTGCCCGGCCCTTGAGGGCGAACATGCCCCGCGGGCGCTTCTGAATGAACAGGATGATGAGAACGAGGATCGCGATCTTGCCGAGCACCGCACCCGCATAGGGCTCGAGGAACTTGTTGGCGATGCCGAGCAGGAAGGAGCCGACGAACGTGCCCCAGAGATTTCCGACGCCGCCGAACACGACGACCATGAAACTATCGATGATGTAGCCTTGACCGAGGTTGGGGCTGACGTTGTCGATCTGCGACAGCGCAACGCCGGCCATGCCGGCGATACCCGAACCCAACCCGAAGGTCAGCGCATCGATGCGCGCGGTGCGAATACCCATCGACGCCGCCATGACGCGGTTTTGCGTGACCGCACGCATTTCCAGCCCAAGCCGCGTGAAACGCAAAAGCCCGATCAGTGCGACGAACACTCCTAGGGCGAAGCAGATGATCCAGAGCCGATTGTAGGTGATGGTGATGCCACCGAGGTCGAACGCCCCGCTCATGAAGGACGGATTGCTGACCTGTTTGTTGGTCGGACCGAAGACTGTGCGCACCGCCTGCTGCAGGATCAAGGAAAGGCCCCAAGTCGCCAGCAGGGTCTCCAATGGCCGCCCGTACAGAAAGCGGATGATGGAGCGCTCGATCAAGATGCCGACCAGGCCGGAGAACACGAATGCCAGCGGAATCGCGATCGCAAGCGAATAATCGAGCAGAGCCGGATTGTTGTGTCGGATCGTCTCCTGCACGACGAAGGTGACGTAGGCTCCCAGCATCACCATTTCGCCATGCGCCATGTTGATCACACCCATGACGCCGAAGGTGATGGCGAGGCCTATGGCCGCCAGCAAAAGAACCGAGCCGAGCGAAAGTCCGTACCAAAGATTCTGTACCGCATCCCATTCGGCGAGCCGGGTTTGGATGGCCCTGATCGCATCGCTCGCGGCCTTCGCGACGGTTGGCGACTCGTGAGCGGGGACGTCCGAAAGCAGGCCCAGGGCGTCCTGATCGCCGCGGTCGCGGATGATTGCGATCGCCTTGAGCTTGTCGGCATCGGCGGTGTCGGCCGTCGTGAGCAATATGGCGGCGCGCGCTTGTTCGAGTGCCCGCTTGATGCGGCTGTCGGTCTCTCTGGCGATTGCCTTTTCGAGCGTCGGCAGTGCGATTGCCGAGCGCGACTTGAACACCGCTTGTGCGGCCTCGAAGCGCTTCTCGGGATCGCGCGACAACAGCGTGAGCTGGCCGAGCGCCGCGTCGATGACGCCGCGCAGCCGATTGTTGAGGCGAACATTGTCGAGATCGGCCGGCGGATCGCCAGCCACCGGCTGGCCGGTGGCTGCGTCGAACAGCTTGCCGGAATCGTCCTGGATGTACACCGCCTTTTTTTCGGCGCTGAACATCAGCTGGCCGTTCTGCAGCGCGCTGATGATGATTTCCGCCCGCGGGCTATCGCTGGCGATGACGTCGTTGACGCCGGCTATCGTCTCGTCGAAATCGTCGGCGGTGAAGTGCGTGATCGCATCATCGAGGCTTGCGGCGTGTGCGGTTGCGCAGCCAAAGGCGAAGCCGAAAGCCAATAACAGAACAACCAGGCAAGCTCGGCTGAAACGCATCGAAGAAAATCCCCGGAGGCGGTGCGGGAAGGCGGCGCCGCCGCCTCCCCGCTTTGTCACTGTCGACGTACGGGCGTTGTTGTTACGAACCGCCGCACGTCTTCTTTACGGTGTTGTAGTTGCCGCAATTCAGCTTGACCCAATCGGCCACCAGGTCTTTCGACCCGGGCAGATAGGGCGACCAGGCATCGCCCGGCACCAACCCTTTGGTCTTCCACACGACGTTGAACTGCCCGTCGCCGCGGATTTCGCCGATGAAGACCGGCTTGGTGATGTAGTGGTTGGGCAACATCTCCGAAACGCCGCCGGTCAGGTTAGCCTGCTTGATACCGGGCAGAGCGGCGATCACCTTGTCGGGATCGGTCGTCCCGGCTTTCTCAACGGCCTTCACCCACATGTTGAAGCCGATGTAATGCGCTTCCATCGGATCGTTGGTGGTGCGCTTCGGATTCTTCGTGAACTCGTGCCATTCCTTGATGAACGCGGCGTTCGCCGGCGTCTTGATCGACTCGAAGTAGTTCCAGGCGGCGAGATGGCCGACCAGCGGCTTGGTGTCGAGACCGGCAAGCTCTTCCTCGCCGACCGAGAACGCCACCACCGGGATATCGGTCGCCTTGATGCCTTGGTTGCCCAGTTCCTTGTAGAACGGCACGTTGGCGTCACCGTTGACGGTGGACACCACCGCCGTCTTCTTGCCGGCTGAACCGAAGGCTTTGATCTTGGAGACCTCGGTCTGCCAGTCGGAGAAGCCGAACGGCGTGTAGTTGATCATGATGTCCTCGTCCTTCACCCCCTTCTGCTTGAGGTAGGCTTCGAGGATCTTGTTGGTGGTGCGCGGATAGACGTAGTCGGTGCCTTCCAGCACCCAGCGCTTCACCGAGCCGCCGTCCTTGCTCATCAGATAGTCGACAGCCGGAATGGCCTGCTGGTTCGGCGCGGCGCCCGTGTAGAACACGTTACGCTCGCCTTCTTCGCCTTCGAACTGCACCGGATAGAACAGAATACTGTTGAGCTCCTTGAAGACCGGCAGCACCGACTTGCGCGACACCGACGTCCAGCAGCCGAACACGACGGAGACCTTGTCCTTGCTGATCAGCTCGCGGGCCTTTTCCGCAAACAGCGGCCAGTTCGAGGCGGGATCGACCACGACAGGCTCGAGTTTCTTGCCGAGCAGGCCGCCCTTCTTGTTCTGCTCATCGATGAGCATCAGCATCACGTCCTTCAGCGTCGTCTCGCTGATGGCCATGGTGCCGGAGAGCGAATGGAGAATGCCGACTTTGATGGTGTCCTGGGCATGGGCGGGCAGCGCCGCCATGAGGCCAAAAGCAAGTCCGGCCGCGGCGGCAAGCCAGCGGCGGCCCGGCGGTCTGGCGACCGCGCCTATCGAATTGAGCATCGCGATGTCCTCTGTTTGACGCGCGCGACCGGCCCGGCACCGTCCCGCGGCAGCGCAAATCGCAAGGAGCGTGCCAATCGAGGTGCGGGCCTAGGCCATTGACCTTGCGCTACAAATCGGTTTCCTCGAGGGTCGCAGACCCGGACACGCTCAATTTGAATCCGCCGCGCCGCTCGCCGTGCCTATTTTTTAGGCCAACTTACAGAAGCAAATCCGGCAATTGTGATGCGTCAGTAGGCAGCCGCTGTGGCGATCCGAGGCATGTCATGTCGACGTCACATTTCCTCTGAAATGCAGGTTTGACAGGGACTGGCGACGTCGCTTCGATGCGGCCGCGATTTTATGTTGTCCTCCATTCTCCGCCGGCAATCGAACGATCGATGGCAAGCTTCCTGAACCGGCTTCATTTCACGATCGAATGGGGTCATTGCGACCCGGCCGGTATTGTCTTCAACCCGCGTTTCTTCGAATTCTTCGATCGCGGCACATGGACGCTGTTCGGGGCAGCCCTCGGCGTGAAGCCGTCCGATCTGGCTAGTACGTTCGGAATTGTCGGTATTCCGCTCGTCGATGCCGGCGCGCGCTTTCTGGCGCCAGCGAAATTCGGCGATACCGTCGAGCTGACGTCGCAGGTGACGGAATTCCGGCGATCGAGTTTCGACGTTTCGCACCAGCTGTTTGTGGGTGACACGCTCGCCGTGGAAGGCCGCGAAATTCGCGTGTGGGCGGCGCGCGATGCCTCTGATCCATCGGTCATGAAATCACAACCGATTCCGCGCGAGGTCATCGCGCGCTTCGAAGTGCCGGAGCGGGAAGGAACTACGCGAGATAATCCAGCATCATGAACGCGTAGACGCGCGCCGCATCTGTGGTGCGTTCGACCGACGCCATGTCGAAATCCGTGTGCGCGTATTGATGTTCGCCGGCGCCGAAATTGGCGGTCGGTATGCCGACGTGATTGAGATAGCCCTGGTCGAAAGCGGCCGGCGAATAATAGGTCTCAACGGCGTGGCCGAGCATGACTTCGCTCGCCCGCAAAATCGCCCGCACGATCGGCGAATCGACCGTGACCAGCGACGGATACATGAACGCGCCGCGGCGGAAGTCGACGGTAAAGTTCTTGCCGCTGACCGGGTCCTTGAACTGTTCGACCTCGCGCGCAATGCGTTCCAGCTCGGCGAAGGCCCCTTCGGGATCCTCGCCCGGCAGCAGCCGGCGATCGAGCGTGAACTCACAGCGTTCCTGCACGGTGTGGGTCGACTCCGGAAAGCTGCGGATATGATTGACCGTCAGTGTCTGCTTGCCGAGCTGCGGGTGGCTTTTCTCGAGCTTCACCTTGCCGAGCAGTAATCGGATCGCCTCCAACGCGCCGGTGATGGCGTTGGCGCCGTCCCAAGGCCGCGCCGAATGACACGGCGAACCCTTGATCGTCACGTAGGCATCGATGCGGCCGCGATTGCCGAGCGTGACCTGAAGTCCGGTGCCGCCGAGCACCGCCATGTCGGCCCGCACGCCGGCGCCTTCGACGACGCTCTTGATGGCATCGTGCTTGCCGGTTTCGCCCGACAGGCAACAAGTGAAAATAAGCTTGCCGGCGATCGGCACGTTGGCGGCAATGACCGTTTCCATCGCATGCAGCATGCCGGCGAGATTGGCCTTCTGCTCGCTTGCTCCCTTGCCCAGGACGCATTCGCCGGGTAGGCCGAATTTTACGCCGTCAACGACGTCGCCGTCGTAAGGATTGGGCATCGTCGAGGCCGGCTGGTTCATCGCGTTGCCGATGAACATCATCGATTTGCCGCTGGTTCCGGCGCCATATTCGGCAATCAAGTTGCCCATGCGGTCGTAGCGGATATTGGTAAAGCCCATGGTCCGCAGCCGCGGCTCGATCGCTTTCTTGATGAACTCCTTCAACAGCGGCTCGTCTTCGAGAAGCTCCGTCTGCGGACTTGGCACCTTCACGAGCTCGATCAGGAGTTGTTTGGCGCGCGCGCGCGAAATGCGCGCATCGAGAAGTTTCTTGATCGCGTTCGCTTCCATTGAGCGCGCCTCTTGTTCAGTGAGCCGTCGGCAGTCCTAGCCCAAGTCCCTTGTGGCGCGCACGCTCATAAACAAAGTGAGCAAGCGCCACGTCTTGCGAGACCAGGCCGGTGGTGTGGATCAAAATCCGCTCGTCGTCGCGCTCTCGGCCTTTCTTCTGGCCCGACACCAATTGGTGGATTTCGGCATAGAGCTGGTCGCGCGAGAACAGTCCGGTTTCGACCGTGCGCCTGAACTCACGCTGCAGCATATTGAACTCCCAGGAATTGACCACGACCTTATCCATCTTGCTCCAGCCGGCCGGGTCGAGCTCGCGGCGCGCCAGCGAGATGAACGTGCAGCCGGGCTTGACCCATGGCTCACGTGTGACGATCTCGCCGGATGTGGTGCCGCCCACCGCGATATCGGCGCCACGCACCACGTCCTCGATCGAATCTTTCGGCACGACTCGGACGCCGAGCTCCTTCGACCATTTTTCGGCAAAATCCGCGCGCGTCTGCGGCCGTCGCGAGGTGCAGCGGATTTCCTCGAACTTGTAGAGCGTTGTGAGGCAGCGCAGCGCGTTCGTCCCCATGGTGCCGATGCCGACGAGCCCGAGGATTTTGGGGTTCTTTGGGCCGACCCATTTGCAGGCGATGGCGGCCGCGGCGGCGCTGCGTATGGCGTAGGTCCAATGCTCGTCGACGATTGCGACCGGCGCGCCGCTCTTCGGGTCCGACAAGACGATGTAGCGGGTGCAGTCGAGCCCGCCGACCGTATTGCGAACGCCGTCGTCGTAGTAATTGTAGACCCGTACACCGGTCGTCGGCACGTCTTTGAGGAACACCGATTTGACGTGCCAATGATTATGAAAACCATCTGCGACGTCGAGCTTGAAGCTCGGCGGGTTCGAAAGAACGACGCTGTCGCGAGCGTGCATCAAATATACTTGCTCACAGACGTCCATGGCGTCCTTCACGCTCAAGAGGTCGAGCGTGTCATGATATGAAACGAAGAGAGCGTCCCGTTTGCTGGTCACGCGCTGACTCCCGCCGGCAGGCTATTGATCGGAGACAAAATCAAAGTGCTGGCCGGCCGGCGCATAAATCTCGAACAGTTCGAGCATGCCCGTGCCCAGATTGCTCAGCGAGTGCTTCATTCCGGCCGGAATGTATATGACGTCATCCTCGCGGATGATGAAGGTATCGCCTTCAACCGTCAGGGTGCCTTCGCCGCGCTTGACGATATAGACGTTGTCGGCGTGGGTATGATGGTGAACCTTGCCACGCGGGCCTCCCGGCACCAGGCGGTTGAGATGCACATCAACTTTATCGGTCCCGAGCGTCTTATTGATCAATTTGATCTGCTCGCCGCGTCCCGGCTCCATGGGATTGGTCGGACACTCCCGAAGGTGCAGGATCTTGAACAACGACGCCTCCTCTACGGCGCATCTGCGCCGCGCCTTGCCGGCCATAAAACCGCGTGCGATATCGGCGACCGTAATCCGCGCTGCATCCGGACTCAAGTTGCACCGGCCGCCGGAACCACAGAGCTGCCATGAACTCGCCTGCAAGGAATTCGTCTGCAAGGAATTTGCCTGCCGTGGCTGTGGTTGCTATGCGCTGGTGTCTGACGCGGCCCGTGCCGCAATGAGCCGCGCCAACGCCATCGCTCGCGCGCACGCCTATTTCGACGACGGACGTTTCCTCGCCGACCTGACGCGCCGAGTTGCGATTCCGAGCACGAGCCAGGAACCTGAGCGCGCCGGCGCGCTTCGTGCCTATCTCACCGACGAGATGGTGCCGACGCTGACGCGGCTCGGATTCTCATGCCGGGTTTTCGAAAACCCGCACGGGCCGCCGATCATGGTCGCCGAACGCATTGAGAATCCGGCCTTGGTGACCGTGCTGGTCTACGGGCATGGCGACACCATTCGTGGCTTCGACGACCTGTGGCGGACGGGACTGTCGCCGTGGCGGATCGTCGTCGAGGGGGACCGCATCTACGGCCGCGGCACAGCCGATAACAAAGGCCAGCACAGCGTCAACATCGGAGGCCTCGCGGCCGTGCTCGCCGAGCGCGGCGCACTCGGCTTCAACTGCAAATTTCTGATCGAGATGGGCGAGGAGGTTGGCTCAGCCGGCCTGCGAGAATTGTGCGAGCGGCATCAGGCCGGGCCTCTCAAGGCAGATATACTGATCGCATCGGACGGGCCGCGCATCGCGCCGAAGACGCCAACGATCTTCCTCGGCGCGCGCGGCGGCCATCGGATCGAACTCATCGTCAATCTGCGCCAAGGCGGTCACCACTCCGGCAATTGGGGCGGGCTCCTCGCCAATCCGGCGATCATTCTCGCGCACGCGCTTGCGTCGGTGACTGATGCGCACGGGGCGATCCGCATTCCTGAATGGCGGCCGCCGCTGCCGCAATCGGTTCGCGATGTTCTTGCCGGGGTCGAAGTTGACGGCGGTGAAGATGGCCCAGTCATCGATCGCGATTGGGGCGAAACGGGTCTGACGCCGGCTGAGCGCGTGTTCGGCTGGAACAGTTTCGAAATCCTTGCCTTCACGAGCGGCACGCCGGAGCGGCCGGTCAACGCCATTCCGGGCTCGGCGCGCGCGTTTTGCCAGCTCCGTTACGTCGTCGGAACCGATGTCGACGACATCATTCCCGCGCTGCGGCGTCACCTCGATCGTCACGGTTTTCACCAAGTCGAAGTGCGCGCAAGCGATGACGGACAATTCTTTGCAAGCCGGCTGGACCCATCCGATCCATGGGTGACGTGGACCAGGCAATCGATGGAGCGCACCAGCGGGAAGCTGACGACAATTCTCCCAAATCTCGGCGGCTCGCTGCCGAATGATGTTTTTGCCGACGTTCTGCGGCTGAAAACGATCTGGGTACCGCATTCCTATGCGGGCTGTTCACAGCACGCGCCGAACGAACATTTGCTCGCGCCGATCGCGCGCGAAGGATTGGGCCTCATGGCCGGAATCTTCTGGGATCTGGGCGATGTAGACACATCGCTGCCGTCGTTCTAGAGCCCCAATCATTTCAGATTGAATCAATTTGCACTCACCATCATGGGTGATCGGCTGCGGTCGATCGATGAGGCATCGTCCGCCGGTTAATCATGGCTTAATTCACAAGAAGACTTTTGCCGGCAATTGGCCTTCGCGTCTCAGTTTCTCTTAAGCCTTTTTTTCTCCGGTGATTGTAAGAACGCCTATGAAGCCGACCGACGGTGCTTTCGGCGCATTCCACTGGCAAACGTTCGTCCCCTCAGTGCCGGTTTAAGATCATTTGAAGATGGAAATTCCGAACCAGTCCAATCTCGATCCCGTGCCGTCGTCGCAGGCGTGCGATCAGGCGTCGGCCGAATTGGCATCGTCTGATCCGGTAGAGGCCTCCCTGCAGCAGCAGCTTCAAGACGCGAAGCAGAGCCAACAGGACGCGTGCCAGGCGGTCAGCTTTCTCTTTTCCGTTCTCAATCAGCTGCCGGTCGGCCTGACCGTACAGTCAGAGGACGGCGAAGCTCTTTTTGTCAACGAAATGGCCGCGGAACTCGCCAGCCCGGAGGCCGCGCCCGTTGAGACAAGAAATACCGGCGCCGGCGATTCACCGCGTCGCGCGGAAATGCCGGCAATGTCGTCGCCTCCCACCATTACGATGTCGGATCGTACGGCCGGTCCAAGCGGCGAGCGCACTCTTCTCGAATGCCGCAAGTCAGTTCGCATTCTTGATAAGCCCGTGCTCATATCGACGTCATTGGACTTTACGGCGCGCAAGCAGGCCGAGCTCGAGCTGTCGAAACGGGCCTATTTTGACGATTTGACCGGTCTACCAAACCGCAGCCTCATCCAGGAGCACGTCGAGCATCTGCTCAGAGTGCAACCGTCCTCGCGTTTCGCGTTGGCATTCATCGACATCGACAATTTCAAGCACATCAATGACTACTACACGCACGCCATCGGGGATTCTCTTCTTGTCAAAGTTGCGCAGCGAATCGGAAGTCACGTCCGCCCGTCGGATACCTTTGCCCGTATCAGCGGCGACGAATTCCTGCTGGTCTTGAATCCGGTGGGCGAAGGCGACGACCTTGCGATTCTCGTCGACAATCTTCTGCAGCAGCTCAAAGAGCCCTTTCTCATCGAGGGATACGAAATCTTCACGTCGGCGTCGATCGGCTTGAGTGTGCATCCGGACCATGGACTCAGTTATGAGATGCTGAGGCGCGCGGCCGATACCGCCATGTATCGAGTTCAAGGAAGGCGCGAAGGGCGGCGCCGCACTCTTCGATTCCGATATGGGGCGCGCCATGACGGCACGGATGGCGCAGGAACAGCGATTGCGTCTGGCCGTGCGCGACAGTCGTTTTTGCTGTGCTTTTCAGCCTAAAGTCGACATTCGCACCCAGGAGGTCGTCGGTGTCGAAGCGCTGATCCGATTGCGTGACGAGGACGGCGTGATTCAAGCGCCCAGCGAATTCATCGGCCTTGCCGTCGACCTCGGACTTATCGATGACCTGACGTACCTGGCCCTTCATCAGATCGTGAACTCGATGGATCTGCTTGATGATGCTTTCGGTCCCGATACGCCGATCAGCATCAATGTCGCGGCCAAGCAAGCCGGCGATCCCAAGTTCATGAGCGCATTCTGCGAGGAACTCAGCGCCACCAATTTCGCCAGCCGTTTCATGGTGGAGGTCACCGAAGACGCTTTTTTGGCCAAGAGCCACTTCCAGTTCCACGTCCTGCCGATGTTGCGCGATGTTGGCGCGCGGGTCTCGATCGACGATTTCGGCACCGGCTATTCGTCGTTGGCGGCACTTGCGGATATCACCGCCGACGAAATCAAAATCGACCGGTCGTTCATCGTCGACATTCACAAGCGGCCGCGCAACCAGAGTGTGCTCAAAGCCATTGAGGCGCTATGCGAAGCGCTTGGGGTCACTGTGATCGCCGAAGGCGTCGAGAGCTTCGAGGAAGTCGCCTATTTGCAAGCTGCGACCAGAATCAAATTTGCTCAAGGATACTATTTCGCGAGGCCATTTCTTCTGGAGGATCTCGGCCGACCCAGCCGCAGCCCAGGCGGGACGCGAAACGTTTCAATGCCGCGAGAACGAGCCCAATTACGCGGTCAAAGGCTGACATCCCGCTAGCGCACGCCGAACGGCCAGGCGATCGCCGGAACGCGTTCTGGCCTATTCGCATTACGTAGCGGGTTGTTTCTACCCTTGTGTGCGTCCGATCCTTCGCCGCCGGCTTGGTGGTAAAACACGTGTTAATTGATAGTGCTGCGTTAACGAAATTTCCAAGCCCGACCTGTATATCTCGGCAAAGCAGCGTTTTTCGTGAAACTGTGCATTTTCGGAAGAAACGGAGAGCAGCTTGCCGATTCTTGATACGCAGCTTAGGGCTCATATTTCGACGCCGAAAACCGGCCACATGGGCCGTGTCGTTTCCGTCCGCGGCTCGCACGTCAGCGTGGGGCTTCCCGCAGGGTCGCCGTACAATCTGGAAGAGACGCGTGCGACGGTTGGCAAATTCCTTGGTGTGTCTGTCGGAAAATCTCTTCTTGTCGGCCTGATAACCGACGTGACCTTACAGGCCGATCCGGTGTTACGCGACACAGATCATGTCGCGGTGGGCAAGTTGGATCTCATCGGCGAAATTCTCGATCGCGGCAACGCATCGGAGCACTTCCGGCGTGGCGTTGCCACCTATCCGGCAATCGGCGATCCAGTCGCCTTCATCGGCTCGCGCGAACTGCGACTGATTTTTCAAACCTCCGGCTCGCGCATGATCGATGTCGGGCATCTGCACCAGGACAGTGCGATCGTCGCGCGGCTCGATGTCGACGAGATGCTGAGCAAGCATTTTGCGGTTTTGGGCACGACCGGCGTCGGCAAATCGAGCGCGGTTGCGCTTATCCTCCAGCAGCTCCTGGACGCCCGGCCGGATTTGCGGTTTTTCGTTCTTGACGTTCATAACGAATACAGCCGCTGTTTTGCGGACCGCGCGCAAATCCTCAATCCGAGCAACGTCAGACTGCCGTTCTGGCTGTTCAATTTCGACGAAATTGTCGACGTATTGTTCGGCGGGCGGCCCGGTCTCGAAGAAGAGGTCGATTTCCTGTCGGAAGTCATTCCGCTGGCAAAATCATCCTACGCGCAGCAATTTACGTCGAGCCGGCAAAAAGCGACCGAGCCATCCAGCGCGCGTTATACGCTCGATATTCCAGTGCCCTATCGCATTGCCGATGTCATTACGCTGCTCGACGCGCGCATGGGCAAGCTGGAAAATCGTTCCTCGCGCATGATCTATCACAAGCTCATCACGCGCATCGAAACGGTCTGCAGCGATCCGCGCTACGCCTTCATGTTCGAAAACGCCAATGTCGGCGGCGACACGATGGTGGACATTCTGGCGACGCTGTTTCGTCTGCCTCCCAACGGGCAACCGATGACGATCATGCAACTCGCCGGATTCCCGTCCGAAGTGGTCGATGCCGTCGTCTCCGTCACTTGCCGGATGGCGTTCGACCTTGGGCTATGGAGTGACGGCGCAGACCCGCTCCTGGTCGTCTGCGAAGAGGCCCACCGCTACATGGCGGCTGACCACAGCATCGGCTTTGCGCCCACGCGGCGCGCCATATCGCGCATCGCCAAAGAGGGGCGGAAATACGGTGTGTTCCTCGGTCTGGTCACGCAGCGGCCGGCCGAGCTCGACCCGACGATCCTCTCGCAGTGCAGTACCTTGTTCGCCATGCGTATGACCAACGATCGGGATCAGGCGTTGCTGCGCTCGGCCGTCGCCGATACGACGGCTAATCTGCTTGCCTTTCTGCCGTCGCTCGGCACCGGAGAGGCGTTTGCATTCGGCGAAGGTGTTGCGCTGCCAGCGCGACTGAAGTTCGATCAGTTGCCGTCTCATCTGCTGCCGAAAAGTGAAACCATGTCGCTGGCAGAGGGCGGCACGACGAGCATGAGAGATAAACAGTTTCTCAGCTGTGTCGTCGAGCGCTGGCGCGGTCGTGTGGCCGCGCAACGACCAAACCTGGAAACGACTGAGACCGTAAAATCTCCCGCTATTGCTCCTGCGGAGCCACCGCAGCCACCTCAGAATCTCGACCCCAATCGTTTCAGGGTACTCAGACGGCCGGTCGATGATCAGTTGTCGAGCATCGGCCGGGAAAGAATGGCGGAACCACCGCGGCGCTGATCCAACCTCGCTTAACGAGATCCCCGCGTGTCCCGGAGCGCAATCGTTTCCGATTGAGTCCGTTCCTGCTCACCATTCCTGAAAATTTTCCCCTGATGTTTTAATCGAGCGGCGCGGTGAAGATTTTGCGGCCAGTGATCTTCTCGATGTGACGGCCGAAACGGAATTTCACTTCCGGACCGTCAAGCGGCGGAGTGCGCACTTCACCGCCCACGGGTTCGACCTCGAGCACGATGAATGTGTGGCCAGGAGCGACGACGGCTTCGTCGAACGTCTGTTCGAACGTCTTGAGATCGTCGAACCGGTAGACGCGCTCAACACCGGCGCCGCGCGCCATTGCCGCGTAGTCGGCGTGGCGGGCAAACGCAATATCGAGCTCTTCGGTCGAACCATAGCAGCGATTGGCGATCAGAAAATGCTTGAGGTTGGGCAGGTTGAGTCGCCGCTCGACGAACAGCATACCGGGATTCATCACGAACGCCCCGTCGCCGCTGAATGCCCAGACCGGACGGTCCGGATGGCCGACCGCGATGCCGGCGGCGAACATCGAGGACAGGCTCATCGATGCAGTCAGATAAAACGCGCGCTCGTTATCGCGTGTGACGTCCCACCACATGCCGGATGAGTGGCCGGCCGAGGTCACCACGAACGCGTCGGCCGAGCGACCCGCCATGAGTTGCAGACACGCGCGAAGCTGCATGTTCAGGCCTTTCCGCGCAACACGTCGCGCGTCAGCGCCACCACCACGGGACGGTTGATCAATCCGGCATGGCGCAGCGCTGCGCCGATGACCGGAAGCTTCCCGGCGTTGTCGATAATGGTGCAGGGCAGATTGATCGATTCCATCATGGACGAAAGATAAAGGCCATTGGAGACTTGGTATTTCGCGGAGTCGCCGATTTCGCCGCGCAGCGAAATTACAAAGAGCATCGGTATTTCGTAGGTGTAGTTGATCTTGGTGATGGCGTAGACGCACGTCATCAAACCCGACGCGCCCATCAGCGCGACCGACGGCAGGCCGCTGAAAAATGTGCCCGAGCACAAGCCGACCGCGGATTCTTCACGGTTGACCGGAACGTGAAGAAAACGCCGATCCTTGTCGATCGTCTTGATGAGTTCGGCGATCCAATCGTCGGGAAGGCTCGCCACCAGCTTGACGCCAGCCTCGGCGAGCGCGTCGGCAATACGTCGGGCAGCATTGCTCTTTTGCGTATCCGAGTCTGTTTTCGAGCTGTGTGTATCCAAGGGGATTTCTCCGCGCGGTCGTATCGTCCGATTGATCACGTGCCCCGAAACACCGCCTTACGTTTGGCGTGGAATGCTTCGACGCCCTCGCGGAAATCGTCGGACTGACGCAGCCGGCTGTAGCAATGACCCTCGAGCTCGATGGCCGCTTCGAGATTGGTGTCTTCGGTTTCGTTGAGCAGCGTCTTGGCGGTGCGCTGCGCGAGTGGTGAAAATGTGCGTAGCTCGTCGACCAGGGCGTCGGTGGTTGCTTCGAGTTTGTCATCGGCAACGCATTCCGTCGCGATGCCCCAATCGCAGGCCTGTTTCGCCGCAATGCGTTTCGATCGCATGACGATATCCTTGGTGCGTGTGATGCCGATGATCTTTTGCAGACGCGCCGAACCGCCCGATCCCGGAATTTGGCCGAGCCGTTGCTCGGGCAGTGCGTAGAGGCAGGTCTCTGAAATGATCCGAAAATCGCAGGCGAGCGAAAGCTCAAAGCCGACGCCGAAGCAGTAGCCGCGATTGGCGGCGATGACCGGCTTCGAGCAACGCGCCGGCGCGGCGATGTTCCAGGCAAGCTTCGAGACATGTTCGGGCGACGCTTCAAGAAAGCCCCGAATATTGCCCCCGCTGGAAAAGTGTTCGCCCTCTGCTCGCAGCACGATCACGCGAACCCGGGCATCGTCGTCGAGCGCCTCGAACACCAGGCGGAGCTGATCGCGCTCGGGCATTTCGATCACATTCAAGGGCGGCCGGTCGAGCACCACGTCGGCGCGCTGGCGTGCGACGTCGATCTCAACGCGAAAGCCGTCGAGCTTCTGCAGACGCGGGTCGGATAATGAGCTCATGCAGCCGTTCCTTGCTGAGGCGACGCGGGAGAGGGCGGTTCGATATCATATTCGCCGGCAACGAGTTTGCGGCAAGGCAGCTTTCCGCCCGGGGATTTCGGAATCTCCGCGACGAAGACGAAGATATAACAGCATAGATCAGTCGCACGCCGCCATCGACGATCGCGAGTGCGGCCGGATGGCGGCGCAGCACCGGCGATAAAGCTTAGGCCAAGGTCAAGCATGCAAAGGAGGTCGCCGGGATCGCACGTTGCCTATTGATCCCAAGCATCATGATAGGCTTTTGTCGGGCGTCGACAAAGCGGCTGTGCCGCCGCCTCGTAGGCGTGCGGCCGGATCGGCGGCGCGGCGGCGATGGGTCGATTATGCCGCACCGCGTGCGGATGCAATGAACTTAACGGCGTGTCGGGAACAACGCGGCCGGGAAATCTGCGGCGGAACGCGGCGTCCTCTCGCGCGGTCGATAGTCCGGATGCGGATTGGGATCGGGCTCGACCGCTTTACGATAGAGATGCCAGGTCGCGTGGCCCAGAACCGGCATGACCACCGTCAATCCCAGAAAGAACGGAATCGAACCGATCACCAGCAGGACCGCGACGATAAATCCCCAAAGCGCCAAGGTCACGGGATTGGCCGCGACGACGCGGATCGATGTCAGGAGGGCCACTGCCGCACCGACGTCGCGATCCAGCAACAGCGGAAACGAGACTGCGCTGATCGTGAGCACCAGTGCGGCGAACAGAAAGCCGACCCCGGTCCCCACGAAAATGAGCTTCCATCCGGCCGATGTGGTGAACACGTCATCGACGAATGCACGGATGGACGCCGGCGCGCCATAGCCAAAATCGGCGATGTAGATCGCCTGCGCGACCGCGAGCCACATCAAAAAGATCCCTGTCAGCAACAGACCGAGCGCCACGATGGCGCCAAGTGAAGGCGAATGCAGCACGTCGAAGGCGTGGCTTGACGAACTATCGAGCCCGGCTTCGCGGCGACGGCTCAATTCGTAAAGACCAATCGCGGCGAGCGGCCCGACGAGCGCAAAACCGGCCGCGACCGGAAACGCCAGCGGTAAAGTCGATTCACCGAGCATCAAGCCGATCATCAGGATGCCGAGCAGCGGATAAATCACGCAGAGAAAGACGGCGTGACTCGGCATCGCAAGAAAATCATCGACGCCTTGCGCAAGCGATCGGAAAAGATCAGACGGCGTGATCGTGCGAATCGCAGGGCGTACGGGGCTCGCGCTCGCGCCGACCAGGATGTGTGAAGCAGCCATGGCGCATCTCCCTGAAACGATCGTTCCGGGTCGCGTCCGCGGCCGGGGCCGCAAGGCGCCCGAGGTTGTAGACCGACGGCATCATGACAGCAGCGGTAATGCGATGCTACGCGTCAACGCTATATTCAGGTGAATTGCATCTTCACAATGCAGTGTGGCGGATGCTGTTGCGGTGCAGCGAGGATCAACTCTTTGCTGCGCACAGCAAACCGTCGCTGGAGCAATGAGCGGCAGCCATATTTTGTTGATGTTTACAATTGAGCCGGTCATCGCGGCACCGGCAAAATCGCAGCGCAAAATGAAAAGGCCCCTTGCGGGGCCTTTTCGCTCGCGAGAGCTCAAGCCTCAGCGATGCCAGTGCTCATGATGCTCCCATCTGTGTCGATGCCATCCCGGGTGACCCCAAACGAAACCGGGTCCGTTGTAGTAGTCGTAATAGCGAGGGTAGGGATGGGCGTAATAGTCGTAATAGTGGGGGCCGCCGAATTGAACGCCCACGCCCCCGGGGCCGGCATAAAAGCCAACCTGAGCCATCGCCGGCACCGCAGTGAGGCAGGTTGCCGCAACTGCAATCCCCAGTGCGAGTTTCTTCATGAGGACCTCCTTGTTTTCGCTCCTTGTGAAAACGCCCGGAGGGACGTGGCGTTCCCCCAGCAGTTTGTGCCGGCGAAAGTTCCCGGCGCACTTTGCTGCGACAAATAAAGTCGTTCGGATAGAAATTTTGAGGGAACACCGCGATTATTCGGCGGCGACCTGCAGTTCCTCAGACTCCAAGGCGTGTACGGGCTTGCCGCCGCGCAACCATGTCTGGAAACGGTCGAGATAAAGATAGACCACTGGTGTCGTGAACAGTGTCAGCAACTGACTGAGGGCAAGGCCGCCGACCATGGCGTAGCCGAGCGGCTGGCGCAATTCCGATCCCGATCCGCTTCCAAACATCAGGGGCAGTCCGCTCAGCAATGCCGTCATCGTCGTCATTGTGATCGGCCGGAATCGCAGCAGGCACGCTTGCCGCACCGCCTCGATCGGCGGCAGCCCGGCGCGCTCACGACTGATGGCGAAGTCGACCAGCATGATGCCGTTCTTTTTGACAATACCGATCAACAGAATGATGCCGATGATGCCGATCACCGAGAGGTCAAACCCGCCGGCCCATAGCGCCAGCAGTGCGCCGACGCCGGCTGACGGCAGTGTCGACAGGATCGTCAGCGGGTGAATGTAACTTTCGTAGAGCACGCCGAGGATGACGTAAACGACGACGAGGGCTGCCGCGATCAGGACCGGCTCATTCGCCAGCGCGGCCTGGAACGCCTGGGCATTGCCCTGGAAGCTGGTGATCAGCGAGGAGGGCAGGCCGATCTCGTCCGACGCCTTCTGAATGGCATCGACCGCCTGGCCGAGCGCCACGCCGGGCGGCAGATTGAACGTCAGCGTCACCGCCGGGAACTGCCCCGAGTGAGAAACCAGCAGCGAGCCAATGTGGTTCGTGTCGACGCTCACAAGGGTGGAAAGGGGAACGAGCTGTCCGTTGGACGGTGCCTTGATGTAGATTTGATCGAACGCCTGCAACTTTCCCTGCAGTTCCGGCAGTACTCCAAGCACCACGTAATAGGAATTGTTGGTGAAGTATTGGGTGACCTGGGCCTGGCCGAAGGCATCGTTGATGGTAGCGTCGATGAGTTGCGGCTGAATGCCGAAGCGGGCCGCCGCGTCTCGATTGATGGTGACCGTAAGCCGCGGTGCATTGTTCTGCGCATCGCTGGCGACATCGGCGAGTTCGGGAAGCTGCTTGAGCTTCGCGATCAAGCGGGGCGCCCAGGTATTCAATTCGCGCAAATCGGGATCCTGCAAAACGTATTGAAACTGACCGCGCGCGATACGGCCGCCGACGGTGATGTCCTGCGCCGGTTGCAGGAATAACCTCACCCCTTCGACCTTGGCGAGTTGAGGACGCAACCGATTGACGATCTGCAAGGCAGTGGCTTTGCGCTCGTCACGTGGCTTTAGACCGATAATGAAGCGGCCGGTATTTTGCGTGTTCCCATAGCTGGGGCCGAAGAATGATCCGAAGTCGGCTACGTCCGGATCGCGGGCAATCACGGCTGAAAGCTCGCGTTGAATTTCCCGCATCTTCTCCGGCGACACGTCCTGGCCCGCTTCCGAAATGCCCATGATCATCCCAATGTCCTGCGTCGGAAAAAACCCCTTGGGAATGAATACGAATAAAACAGCCGTGGTGCAGACTGTCGCCAGGAATACCATCAGTGTGGGAAATTGATGCTGCAACACCAGGTCGAGGCCGCGGCGATAGCCATCGAGCAGCGAGTCGAAGCCCCATTCTATCGCGCGATAGAGGCGCCCGTGCTCGCGATCATGCTCGCTGACGAGGAAGCGTGAGCACAACATCGGCGTCAAGGTCAACGACACCACCACGGACACGATGATCGCTGAGGTGACGGTGATGGCGAACTCATGAAACAGCCGCCCGACGACGCCACCCATCAGCAACAGTGGGATGAAAACGGCGATGAGCGAGACGCTGATCGATACAACGGTGAACCCGATCTCCTTGGACCCTTTGATCGCCGATTGCATCGGCGTGGTGCCCGCCTCGAGGTGGCGAAAGATGTTTTCCACGACGACGATGGCGTCGTCGACCACGAAGCCGACGGCGATGGTCAAAGCCATCAGCGACAGATTGTCGAGACTGAAACCTCCCAAGTAGATGATTGCCGTGGCGCCGAGCAGGGACAAAGGCACTGCCGCGCCGGGAATGAGAGTCGCGTGTATGCTGCGCAAAAACAACAGAATCACGAGGACGACCAGCACGCATGACAGTGCAAGTGTGAACTCGACGTCCCTGACGGAGGCGCGAATAGTCTGCGTACGGTCGACGATGGTGCTCAAATGGATGCCGGGCGGGATCAGCGAGTGGAGTCGCACCAAGGCGGACTTGATGTTGTCGACCGTGTCGATCACGTTCGCGCCCGGCTGCTTGAAGATGAGCAGCATCACCGCCGTCTTATCGCGGTGGAGCGCACCGAGGGTGATATCCTGCGGGCCGTCGACCGCTTGGCCGACATCGCGTATGCGGACGGGCGCGCCGTTGCGATACGCGATGATGACGTCGTTATAAGGATCCGCCGTGGTCAGCTGATCATTGGCTGCGATGGTGAAACTCTGATCGTGGCCTAACAGGCTGCCCTTGGGCGCGTCTGTTGTGGCGTTAGCGAGCGCGCTGCGCACATCTTCGAACGTCAGACCGCGGGATGTCAGCTTGGCCGGATCGATCTGAACGCGAATAGCGGGTCTTTGCTGGCCGCCAATCTGGACCTGCGCCACGCCAGAAACCTGTGAGATTTGCTGGGCGACGACGTTCTCGGCGAAATCGTCGACCTTGGGCAGCGGAAGCGTGTCTGAGGTTGCGGCCACAATCAGGATCGGCGAATCCGCAGGATTCACTTTCTTATAGGTCGGCGGCGAGCTCAGGTTCTTCGGCAGTTGCGGGCCCGCGGCAGTGATCGCGGCCTGCACATCCTGGGCGGCGCCGTCGATATTGCGGTTGAGATCGAACTGCAGCGTGATCACGGTCGAGCCGAGCGAGCTCACCGAACTCATTTGGGTGACGCCGGCGATCTGCCCGAACTGGCGCTCAAGGGGCGTAGCGACGGTGGCGCTCATGGTCTCCGGACTGGCGCCCGGCAGTGTTGCGGTGACGTTGATGGTCGGAAAATCGACCTGCGGCAGCGCCGCAATCGGAAGGAGCGGAAATGCCACCATGCCAACCAACGCCAGCGCCGCCATCAACAGCGACGTGGCAATCGGCCGGCGGATGAAGACTTCCGAGACGTTCATCCGGTCTTATCCGTCTGCTGCCGGCCTTGGGTTCTAATCTGGACCCGCATGCCGTTATCCAGGCGCGATTGCCCGTTCACGACCACGCGCTCGCCGACGGCAAGGCCCTTGGTGGCGATCGCCGTCGTGTCATCGACAGTCTGTGCATCGAGGGGGCGCTGCTCGACGGTGTTATCCGGCTTGATAACCCATACGTACAAACCGTCAGGACCACGTTGCAGGGCGACCGGCGGAATTGTCACCGCGTCTTTGCGGGTGGTGATCAAAAGACGGATGCGCACGAATTCGCCGGGCCACAGCCTCTCGTTATCGTTCGGAAATTCGGCCTTGAGCTGAATCGTGCTGGTGCTCTGGTCGATCTGATTGTTGATGAGCAGGAGCCGGCCCTGCGCCAGCTGCTCCTTGTTGTTCTGGTCGAATGCAAGCACCGAGACGGGGCCGTGCAGCATCGACTCGCGCACTGGTCCGAGGTTGTTCTGTGGCAGCGTGAACACCACCACGCACGGCTTGACCTGAGTCAGCACCGTGAGGGGATTGATGTCGGCGGTATGGATGATGTTGCCAATATCGACCTGGCGGAAGCCGACCACGCCATCGATCGGCGCCGAAATGGTGGCGTAATTGAGTTGCGTCTGTGCTGCCTCGATCGCGGCTTGATCGGCGGCGATCGCGGCCTTGGACTGATCGACCTTGGCCTGTTGGGCGTCGACGTTCTGCTGCGTCTCGAAGTGTGTTTTCGCCAGACTCGTATACCGCGCCAAGTCCTTTTCGGCGTCGATCAACTGGGCCTGATCCTGGCTCTTCTTGGCTACGGCTTGGTCAAGCGCCGCCTTGAACGGCGCCGGGTCAATCTGGGCCAGAACATCCCCCTTGCGGACCTCCTGGCCCTGCCGGAAGTCGATGGAGACGATTTGGCCGTTGACCTGGGCGCGGATCGCCACCGTGTTGAGCGCCTGTACAGTGCCGAGCGCCTCGTAATAGATCGGAACGTCCTGTAGGGCCGCTTGGGTTACGGTGACCGGGGTTGGCGGCGGCACGGCGGCCGCCTTGGCCGGCTTGTCGTGCCGCCAAATTAGCACCGTAAAGACGACGGCCGCTGCTGCAAGGCCCGCAGCGCCAAAATAAGTCAACCGCGCCTTTCGTCTGGCCTTCGGCGTACTCATCGCTTCAAATCCGCTCCGTGCTCCCGCTCGCTAACAACCGGTGCCCCCTTTCGGGAGTTACTCCAATGTATCGATGCGTTCAGCGTTAGGCCCGTTAAAGTTAGGTAAGGTGGTCATAAGCCATTGCTGTTAACGATAGCGGATTAACGACGCTCTATGAAATCCGCGCCATTCATTCTGCCCGCGCTTGATCCTAGAGTGTACTTGGTGCCGAGTCACAGCCCAATCGCAGTGCGGGGTAGACGCGGCTCGTGTCAATTCGGCCCAAATTCGATGGTCTGGCGGTCGTCATGCGTGCCTTCGAGGGCGGTGGCGCGCAGCGCGATATGGTGCTGCTCTGTAACGCGCTCGCAGCAAAGGGCGTGCCGGTCACCGTTTTGGCGTTGCAAGCGGAAGGTCCGCTTCGCGCCTTGCTCGACCCTAAAATTCCCGTAATCAATGTCCCGGGACAAAAACTGCGCTACGCGATCCCCGGCCTTCGCCGCACGATCGGTGCCATGGCACCCGCCATCGTCATCAGCTCGGAAGCAAACCTCAATCTCTGTACGCTGATCGCGGTGCGCACGCTTGCCCGGCGTCGCCAGCCGAAGCTCGTGCTGCGCGAGGTCGGCAGTCCGTCGATCGCGCAAGTTCACGATCCCTATCGCCAGAACCGCATCGCTTACCGCATTCTTCGCCGGCTCTATCGTCATGCGGACGTCATCCTCGCACTCACCGACGGCGCGCGACGGGATCTGATGCAGAATTTTTCGGTTCCGCGAGAGAAAATTGCGGTCATGCACACTAACGCTGTGATTCCGCCCGAGACGGTGAAACTGCTCGCGAGGTGGGATGCCGAAGTCGGCCGCGACGATGATCTGATCGTGTGCGTCGGGCGGCTCTCGCCGGAAAAGGATCACCGGACCCTGCTACGGGCGATGATCTCGCTGCGGAAGGATCGTCCGTGGCGTCTCGCGATCGTCGGCGCGGGGCCGGAGCGTGCCGGGCTCGAAGCCTTTGCGCGCGACAACGGTATTGGGGATCGCACGATTTTCACCGGTCACGTCGCCGATCCCTTCGTCTGGATGATGCGGGCACGCGTTGCGGTCTGCTCCTCGATCTATGAAGGCCTGTGCAATGCGATTATCGAATCGCTTGCTTGCGGCACGCCGGTCGTGTCGACCGACTGCCCGTACGGGCCTGCGGAGATTTTGCAGGGCGGCCGCTTTGGAATGCTGGTACCGGTCGGCGATGCCGCGGCGATGGCTGCGGCGATCGAGGCCGCGTTCGATCGTGCTCCGGATCGGCGAGCACTGATGGCACGCGGCCTCGACTATTCGGCCGTGCGGGCTGCGGAGCGATTCATCGAGATCGTTACGGAATTGCAACCGGTGCCGTTTGTCGCGAGCCCTCTCACCATGGCGAGGGCGTCGTGAATTCCTCGGTGCTTCAGCCGCTTCTTGAAGGCATTCTGCGCAAGGCCGCGCGTCACCACCGTTCCAAGCCATTCGTGATGCGCAACACTGCGCCGCTGGTGAGCTTCACATTTGATGACGTTCCTGTCTCGGCATTCGAGAATGGCGCCGCCGTTCTCGAAAATTTCGGCGTACGCGGCACCTTTTTTGTCGCCGGCGGAATCTGCGGAACCGAGGACCCCGATTGGCGCCTGATCAGTGAGGATCAGGTCCGCGCGCTGCACGAGCGTGGTCATGAGATAGGCTGCCACACATTCTCGCATGTGCCGGTTGAACGGCTCGACGCACAAACGATGGACCAAGAGTGTCGACGCAATCAGGCATTCATGCATCGCTTGCGCGCGGACCTCGCGCTGACCAATTTCTGCTACCCGTTTGGTCGAGTTTCACTGCCGCGCAAGCTGCAGCTGCAAAAGCATTTCGATAGCTGTCGTGGAGTGTATGAAGGGATCAATGCCGGTACTGCCGATCTCGGCATGCTCAAAGTGATCGAGCTCTACGATCGGACCCTGACGCCCGATAAGTTGCGGCGCGTTTTGCGCGAGACCAGCAATCGCAACGGCTGGCTCGTTTTCTATACGCATGATGTCGCCGACGAGCCGAGCTGGATTGGTGCTTCGCCGAAATTGCTGCGAGAGACCGTTGCGGCAGTCCAGGCCGCGGGTCTGCCGTGTCTGCCGATCCGGGAGGCGCTCACGGCGATCGGATATTCATCCAAAGCGATGGCTGAAGGAAATCGCCTAGTGACCGCGCGGTGATCGCGTTGCCATGAAGATGCGAAATATCTTGGGCGACTCGACAAGGTAGCGGTGCCATAACCGCCGCGGCTCCCGCAGCAGCCGATAGGCCCATTCCAGACTGAGCTTCTGCAGCCAACGCGGAGCGCGAACGTCCGTGCCCTGCTCAAAAATCGATCGACGCGCCGGCGCAGAGCGCAATGCCGGATTTACGGCCGAGCTTGCCGAGCTCCTGTGCGATCAATTCCTGCGCCGGGCAGCCGACGCACAACAACAGGATGTCCCAGGCGCGATCCATGCAAGCGCGCGCAACTGCGCGCCGCAGCTCGGCGTCATGAGCGAGTCCGCCCGGTGCGGGCATCAGGTCGAACGGCAATCTGGGAAGGACCGCACGTAGTGCGCTTTCAGTCGCTGGAGGGGGGCCGACAATCAGCAGCCGCGGCGCGCGCGTCGGGTCAGCGGAGTTGAGCGTGGAGAGGAGTGCGGAGACGAGATCGCTCCCAGTGACGAGCGGCAAAGCACGGCCATCGAGCTTCGCCAACCTGCGTAAGATTCGACTGTCGCAAAGCGACAACCATGCGCCGCGGTAGATGGAAAGAAGCCGCTCCGGCTCATCGTGCACCGCGACGACGTGGTGAGCATTCGGTGTCACCACGTAGCGATAAGGCTCGCCGCAGCTGCCGATGATAAGCCGTACCACTTCCGCCTGCGACAATAGACAAAACGGCAAGCCTAGGAATTCGGCGTGAGGAACCCGGCGCGCGCTAACGTGCGTATAGTTTGTCGGCCTCATCGTGTCGCTGAGCGAACTCATGAGCTAGCGCACCGTCACGCCAGTGGTGTCCGGCGAGGTTGCGCTCAACAAGCCGAAGCGGTGGATTGCGAAACTGCCGAACAGCCCGAAGATGAAGGAGTCGATGATGAGTGGAATGGAGCTGCCCGGAAATATCCGGGAGGTTTCATGCGCACCGAACACGAACAGGATCGCCAGCACCGGCATGACGATGAGCGCAGTGAAATCGATCGGCAGGCGGTACCAGCGGCGGCCGAGTGCCGCGAAGGCAAGGCAGGAGAGAATCCACGACACCATCGAGGAAACGGCGGCGCCATAGGCGCCGTAGGCCGGAACAAGCAGCAGCGAAAGGCCTGTCGAGACGACGAGAAACAGCAACGAAACCACAAGTTCGAGATAGCTCGCTTTGGTGAAGTAGATCACCTGCGCAAAGTAGAAGTTCCGCATGGTCATGAATGCGAACGCAATCGCGAAACTTGGAATGAGGTCCTGCATCGGTGCGACGAAATCCGGCTTCAGCACCACGCGTAGGACAAGTTCGCCGAACACGATGAAGAACGCCGCGCCGAACACCGCCGCGGCAAGGCAAGCGTTGAAGGCCTTCTGCAGGGTGACGTTGGCGGCCGTGAAATTTCCTTCGTTGGAGTACTGTTTGGCGACCGTAACGAGCGACAGGATGATCGCCTCGCCCAGCACCGTGAAGCTTTGCTTCATCACGTCGGCGGCGACGCCGTAAGGACCTAGGGTCGCGGCGCCGAGATAGTGGGCCAGCACCAGGCGGTCGATGCTCTGCCCGACCGCACTGACGCCAAACGACAGAAGCAAAGGCCAGCCATAGGTGACGATATGAAGCGAAGCGGCACGCGAGCCGTGCGAAAAATTGACCCAGGAGAAGGTTGCGAGAGCTGGCGTTGCAGCAACCACATGGGCCCCGGCTATGGCGAGAGCAAGTCCCTGCGCTCCGCCGCCGAGCCATAGACTCGCGCTGCCGAACGCCACGGTAAGCGTAGCGCGCAAAATCATCGAGAGAGCCGCGCCGCGGACATTAAGGAGCGTGCGGGCCACTTCGAACGCGGCTTCATAGATGGTGATCGCGCACACCAGCGCGAAGACCGCGAGCAGAAAGCCAGGCTCGAAAAATCCGGATGCGCCCAAGCTCCCGAGCACGATAGCAACTAAGGCCAAACCGCCGCCAAGAAGAGGCGCGAGTGAGGCAACGTATTCACCAAAGCGTTGTGGATGGTAAACGCCGAAATAGGCGAAGCGCATCCACTGCGCGCCAAATCCGTAAACGATCAGAGACCAGGCGAAAATCAGGACGTAATGGCCGTATTCGGCGGGACCGGCGAGGCGCGAAAAAATTGCGACCGCCAGAAGGTTCCCGGCCGCTGAGATTGCGCGCGCAATCAGATAGAGCAGGCCCGACGAATTAAGCATCCCGCGTGATAAGTCATTGCCGAGTTGAAAAGAAGTGGCTGGGCTAGCTTTCACTGGGTATCGTTAAGTCGCTTCCAGAAAATGAAAGAACGTGTAAGCGGCGTCGAGTAGAACAATGCGCATCCTTCAGATCCTTCATGACGACGAACGCGGCGGCGTGCAGACGATCGCCGCCATGATCGAAGAGGGATTGTTGCCGCGCCACATCGTGTTTGAAACCGTTTATCTGTATCCGCGCCACGGCTACCCGACATTGTTGAAGCTGTTTGCCGTAGCTCGTATGGCACGGCGTATCTGGCGCGGCGATTTCGAAGCACTGATCGCCTATCAGTCTACGGCTTCGATTCTTGTCGGCGTGGTGGGCTGGTTACGCGGCTGCCGGTTGCGAATTGTTCATCAGACCTGCCCGCCTGCGGAGATGCCGAGGTTGCTTCGATGGATCGACAGGATCATCGGTGTCCTCGGTCTCTACAGCGTGAACGTCGCCAACAGCGCGGCGACGTGGTGCGAATTTTCCCATTATCCGGCGTGGTATCGCCGCTCGATGATCATCATCGAACATGGCCTTGATGCTCCGGCTCCCTCACATATGCGTGAGGAGGCGCGCCGCCGCTTCAATCTGCCGGCGTCGCAGCCGATCCTGTTGAATGTCGGGCGGCTGACGGAGCAGAAGAATCAGGACGTGCTCATTCGTGCGCTTGCGTGCTTGCCGGATGCGCACCTGGCGCTCGCGGGCGGCGGTCCAAAGGACAAGCCGTTTCGTTCGCTCGCCGCCACGCTCGGCCTGAGCAGCCGATTGCATATGCTCGGGGCGGTTCCGGCCGCCGACATTGCCGATCTCTATATCGCCGCCGATTTGTTTGTCTTTCCGTCAACGTGGGAGACGTTCGGACTCGCAGCCGTAGAAGCCGCCATGGTGGGCATGCCGATCGTGGCCGCCGATCTCGCGGTGTTGCGTGAGGTCCTGCATGTCGATGGCGCGGAACCGGTCGACTACGTCGCGCCGGACGACGTCGAGGGTTGGATCGGCGCCATCCGTTCGGCTCTTGCAGCTCCGCCGTCGCCGCGGGTCGTGGCGACGTTCGCTCGCGCTATGCGCCGAAAATATTCGCGAGAAGGGATGATCGAGAGTTATATCGCCCTGCTCGAGGGACAAGCCCGCCACGGTCAGAAAGAGCGGCGCCGGACTGATTTGCAGACAGCCGCGAAGCAGGTGCAGCCGTGATGCTGCGCCGATGGTTTGCGGCTGCGGCAATCGTCGCGGCGGCGTTGGTTACTTCACTCACCGTTGCTGAAGCCGATGGGCCACTATTCAAGCGCGGCGCGACGCTTGTTGAGTTCTTCGAGTTTCCTAAAACAATCGGCGAAGGCCCAGCGAAAGCTTACGCCGATCCGGCCTATCCGCGCGCTGCGCGAGGCGCTGTCGCTGTTCGATTTCGACGAGTTGCATCGCGTTGGCTTCGACCACATGCGTCTGCCCCTCGATCTCGGCCCGATGATGCAGGGCAACGAGCAGCAGCGCCGCGCGATCGTCGACGACCTCGTCGCGGTCATTGGGCAAATTCACCGGCACGGTCTTGCCGTGCTGGTGACGCTGTTTCCGCCATCGCTGCAACACGAATTGCCCGAGACCTATCTCGACGGCGTTGATGGCCCGAAATTCGGCGCTTATTCAGCGATTGTCTATCGGGTCGCCGCGGCACTTGCTAACGTTCATACGGGACTCGTCGCGCTCGAGCCGATGAACGAGCCGCAATCGGCCTGTCGCGTCCGGTTCGGCACTGATTGGACGACCTATCAGCAAATTATGATTGACCGCATCCGCCGCATCGCGCCGGATATGCCGCTTTTCCTCACCGGCGGTTGCTGGTCGAATATCGAGGGCATCGTTCGTCTCGATACCGATCTGTTGCGCGACCGGCGAAACTTCGTGAGCGTGCATTTCTACTATCCGTTCTTGTTCACGCATCAGAGTGCGACGTGGACGATCCCGTATCTCGCCGGCACCATTGGGGTGCCGTACCCGGCGTCGACCGGCAGTCTCGACGAGACGTTGTCGTTGACGCGCGATCATTTCAAAACCGTCGAGCTCAAGCCCGGCGTCGATCGCAACGCGGCGGAGCAGAAGGCGGAGGCGGAAATCCGCCGCTATTTTCGCGAAGCGCAAGGCCCGGCCCAAGTCGAGGAATGGATGAACCAGGTGGCCGATTGGCAGCGGCGCGAACGGGTCGATTCAAATCGCATCGTGTTCACCGAATTCGGCGCCATGAAACAGACCATCGATGGCGTTGAGATCGATCGCCCGTCTCGCGCCCGCTGGCTGCGCGACACCTCGTCGGCGATCGAAAGCCACGGTTGGGGCTGGACCGCGTACGTTCTGCGCGACGATCCGTTCGGCCTCTACGTGCGCGAAAGTGATCGCAATCCCGATCCGCAGCTCTTGCACGCGTTGGGACTCGGCATGTCCACGAATGGCTCGGACAGCGAGCGGCAATTTGGTCGCTGAAGGTTCGACGCGGGCTTATCTCATACGGTTAGGCGCGTGACCGAGAGATAACGAAGTCCAAAGGCCGCTATCATGAACATGAACCACGTTTCGCCGACCTGCTGCAGAATCGAGCTCTCGAAGCACGAGGCGTAAATCCCGTAAAGACAGGAGCGCAGAAAAAGCATCTGCAGCGGTCCTACCGGACCGTCGTGCGGTAAGCGATAAAAGTCTGCCACGGGCGCGACAACAAACCAAAGGATCGCCAAGGCCAGGCCGGGCACGCCGATTGTCACCGCAAGATTCAGATAGGCATTGTGGGCGTCGGTCGCGGCGTTGGCCCAATTCGCATTTCCGGCGAGTCCGAAGACGACCTGCTCGGTGCCCCAGAAAGCCGAAAAGCCATAGCCCGTGATCGGGCGCGCTGCGATCGATTGCAGCGCGAGCTGCCAAATGTCGGTGCGTCCGGTGAAGCTGGCGTCAGGGATAACCATCTCGACAAGCCTGCGCACCGGCTCAAAAGCGACCGTGCCCACGGAAAACAGATTGAACGTCGCCAGAATGACGACGACGAGCGTGATGCCGACGGCTGGCCGGCGGCTGCAGCCGATGACTGTCGACAGGATGAAAATGAGCGGCAAAACTGCGATCGCGGTCTTGGACTGCGAGAATGCGAGAAACACCGCCGCGAGAACGACGATTGCGCTACCGAGCACCAGACTGCGCACACGCGCCACGAATAATCCGATGAAGATGAAGATGACCATTGCGGCGCCGGCTTGATTCTTATGCGGAAAAACGCCACGCCAGTTCCCGGCGTGCTCGGGTTCCAGAAAGTCCGTCGCCTGGTGAATCGAAAGCTGCGGCGCGAGAATGAGTTCGAGGTAGCACGCGGCGAGCACGATGAGCACGACCGCAGCCATGAGGTCGCTGAAGTGACGGAGATTCTTCGGCAGCAGCAGAACCATGCCGGCGATGCTCATAACCACGAGCGTGAAGGCGAGCCGCCGGGCAGCGAGCGACGGATCCCAGGAGGTGATAACGGAGAGGACGCACCAGGCCAGCGTCGCGATCAAAGCCGGCCGTAGCAACAGCACGACTCGACGCGGTTCGTGGCAGTAGGTCCATGCTGCCAGCGCCAGGAACAACGCCGAAAAGCCGATCTGGTTGGCGCGGTCACCGGCATCGGCGAGTTCCGGCGGCGGTTCGGCCAGGCTTTGGAACGGATGAAATGAAATCCAGAACGACAAAAAAACAGCGACGAAAAGGACGCTGCGAATGAGGGTACCGACATCGACGGTGGGTTGAACCGCGGGCCCCAGGGAATAGACGGCATCGACCCTTGCCACGACGTCAGGCCGCCTCGACACCGGTCAGAACAGTGCCGCGGATCTTGCGCGCGTCGAGACCCAGCCGGGCAACGAATTGTCTAATGACGGCCTCATTCTGATCGTCGGCTCTGACGACCAACACGATATGGTCGACAAGTCCGGCAAAGAAACAAGTGCTCGGATCGCCGCCTTCATCCATCGCGGCGACGATCACCATATCGAAACGTTTCGTCTGATCGAAAGCCCGTCTCACGTCTTCGTCGCTGATCCTGCGGTCGCGGCGGCTGGTCGGCGAAACGAACGGCAGCACATTGATGTTGGTATCACGATCGCGGATGACCACGTCGGCAAGCTCACGCCGACCGACAGCGACATCGACCAAGCCTGCTTCGCTTTGATCGGCGTCGATTGCCGAAAGTGTTCGACGTCCCAGGTCCGCATCGATCAGCAGCACTCGCAGCGTTGCGGCAGCTGCGGCGGCGAGCGGCAATGCGACGGCCGCGGCGTTATTGTCGTCGTCGGGCGCGACAACAAGTACGCTCGGATTACCGCGTTGGCCGTGGCTCACGCGCACCGCCTCGTACACTTTGCGGATCTCCACAGCGAAACGCGATCGCGGATCCTCCATCTCTTCGAGGCCAAACGAAATATCGACGTCCGGCAGTGCGGCGAGCACCGGAAGGGGCGTGCTCGGTGATGACGCAGCGGTTGATCCAAGAAGCCCAGCAACTCTGTTCCACTTGCTGCCGGAGATTATTGCTGCACGTCGCCGACTGTCCGATTCATCCTCCGGTACTCGCATCAGGACGATGCCGACGCCGGAGGCGAGACCCAGAATAAGCGCGGCCGCCGCGACGATGGCGTTCGATGGTGGCCAACTTCGGCGTTGCGGCAAGTCCGCTTTTGAGATCACCCGGATGTTCTTGGTATCGATCTGTTCCTGTTCGCCGGTCTCGCGCGCGCGTACGAGGAATGCCTCGTAGACGGTGCGGCTCGCCTGCACGTCGCGTTCGAGTTCGCGTAGTCCGACCAAGGACTCGTTGGTGGCGATCGTATTGTGCTTGAGGGCATCGAGACTGTGCGAGAGCGTGGCCTCGTTGGCCTTGGCGCTCTCGTATTCGGTGCGCGCCGAAAGCGCGATGCGATTGACCTCGTCGGCAATATTTTGCCGAAGCCGCTGGGCCTGCGCCTCGATCTCGATCACGGCAGGGTGAAGCGGTCCGAGCGTTGTGCTCTGCTCGGCCTCGCGCCGGATGACTTCGGCGTATTGGCTGCGCAGCGCGGTGATGGTCGGCGACTGCACCGCCTCGGGAAAGGCCCCGATCTCGCCCTTCGATCGCTGCATGGCTTCAACCTGTTCGAGGCGTGCTTTGGCCTCAGAGGTGCGTACATGCGCCGCGGAGAGTTGATTGTTCAGGTCGGAGAGTTGCTGTTCGTTGACCAGCTGGCCGTTGGCGCCGACGATATTGTTGCGCGCCTTGAAGGCTTCAACTCTTTCTTCCGCCTCACGGACGTGGTCCTTGAGCTCCTTCAGTCGCCCCGATATCGACTGCGAAATCTGGCGAGCGGCGTCGGCGCGCACTTGCGTCTGTTCGGCGAGATAGGCCTGTGCGATGGCGTTGGCGAGACGCGCCGCTTTCGCCGCGTCCTTGCTGGTGACGCTCACGTCGACCACATAGGTGCGCTCGGCGCGCCTCACCTGGAGGCGGCGCTTCAGCTCGTTCAGTGCGGTCAGTGAATTGTCGGCTGGAGTCAACTCGTTAGCGAGCCCGAACGAGGTCATCAATTCGATCGCAAGCTTGTGCAGTAGCGATTGACCGACAAATTCCGGATCGCGATCGAGTTTTTCGCCACTCACCACGCGGCGCAGGACTGTGTCGGAGCTGAGCACGCGAACCTGGCTCTCGACCTGAAACTGTGCCGTTTCGCTGATCTGGTTGGGCGGCGTCAGTTCGTTCGCGACCGCGCGCAAATCCGACGGGTCGATCAGAATTTGCGTCGTTGCCGTATATTGACGCGGCGCGATCAGGACAAACAAGGCCGCCGCGACGAGTGCGGTTGCGGTCGCGATCAGGATCGTCACGCGGCCGCGCCAGATGCGCGACCAGATTTTGTGAAAATCGATCTCCGTGAGGGGAGGATAACCGACAGCGATGCTGGCTGGCCCGGCAGCAGCGGGTTGGATTTGACGCGGCGCTTCGAACATTACGCACTCGACTTTTTCACAGACGGACGAACGCCGCTGGCGCCATCAGGTGCCATCAATGAACGGCGCGAAGCGCCCCGCCACACGCGCACTCGACACTTGCCGCCAGGCACGCCCCGGCAGTGCTCGGATGGTTAATCAATTCATAAAGGATCGAGGTTAACACGCCGTGTACGTGCGCCCGCATGTGGAGAACTGCGGTCATGCGACGCGACGGATGCCGGTTGTCACCGGCGCAAGAAACGGAAAAAGGCGGCGGCCGCGACCAGCACCGCGACCACCGGAATCCAGATCAGAATCGCGCCGACGATGGTAAGGAAGATCGCCACGCCAAGAACGGCGACTCCGGCCAAGATCAGCGTGAGGCCGAACGGCCCGAGCCTGGTCACGTATATTCGATGAGTTCCGCGCGACTCGGAATACGCATAAGGCGGCCATGTGGATTGGCGCCAATCGGACCGGCCGGCGCGGTCCGGCGGGATGATCTCCGGCTCGACGCGGGGCAGTTCCGGCTCATCTGAACTATTCATCGCCTTTTTTCTCGCCATGGCGCGCTCGCTTGGTACTCTCTCGCCGCTCGGAATGATGGATAGCCACCTATGTAGGGCCGTCGATTTGGTTCACAAGCGGCATTTTGCTCCTTCGGCGGCCGTGGCGATCAATGGCGATCGGCCTGGGCGATCAGCGTGTCAGCGTCCGCGCATGATGATCATGCAGAAACTTGGCCAGTTGTTCACGCAGACTCTCATCGCTTTCGCCGTGGTGGCCGAGTACGACCGCACGCTCGAACAAAACTTGCTGAAGCTCCTGCGGCAACTTGCTCCATAGGTCGGCTGCGGCCGCGCCAAGAACGAGAAAATATCGCCCGTTATTCGTATCTTCGGCGATTTCATCCGATTTCATGAGAAAACCCCGAACGGTGCGCGGCGGATAAGTTGCTTTAGCCCAATGTCGGAAGAACAGCGGGACTATCGGGTCCAAGTTTTCGGCGGCGGTTTCGAGTGCCCTTAGCGTCAGCGCTCGGCGGCGCTAAGTGGCACGCATTCGAGACGATCGAACTGTCCCAGCCGGTAGACCGCGATCGAAACCAGCCAGCTCGCAACAAAGATCGCGATAATGACGTAACCAAGGCTGCCGAAATTATCGTTGAGAATACTGACAAAATTCCAGAATGGGCCATCGAGGCTCAGACGGTCGGCGAGCAAACCGAGAGCTTCGATGCCGCCGACAAGTACCGCCACCAGAACGGAGACGAAGGTAATCGTCAGATTGTAATAAAGCTTGCGGATCGGCTTGGTGAAGGCCCAGCCGTAGGCGCCGAGCATCAACACGCCGTCCGTCGTGTCAATGAGTGACATCCCGGCTGTGAATAGCGCGGGAAACACCATGATCGACCAGATCGGCAGGCCTTTGGAGGCTTCGGCGGCGGAAATGCCAAGAAGGCCGATCTCGCTCGCGGTATCAAAGCCGAGACCGAAGAGAAATCCCAGCGGATACATGTGCCAGCTTCGCGTTACGAAACGAAACATCGGCCGGAAGAAACGGCCGAGAAAGCCGCGCTGATTGAGAAGATGGTTGAGGTCCTCCTCGACGAAAGCACCGCCGCGGCGCACCTCCTGGAACGTCCGGTAGACCGAACGCAGAATGATCAAATTGGCGCCGGCGACGAGGAAGAGAAACAAAGCCGAGACGAGCGTGCCGATCGCTCCGCCGACAGCCTTGAACGCTTCGAAGCGGCCTTCGAGCGCGCCGGTCGTCAGCGCGATGGCGACGGAAGCAAGCACCACGACGGACGAATGACCGAGCGAGAAGAACAAACCGACGCAAACCGGCCTCTTGCCCTCCTGCATCTGGGTCCGCGTGACATTGTCGATTGCCGCGATGTGGTCGGCGTCGACGGCGTGACGCAGCCCGAACGCATAGGCAAGAAAGGCGGTGCCGATCAGCACCGGATAATCATGGAAGGCGATCAGCGCCCAGACCCACGCCAGCACATTGGCGAGAATCAAAACCACATAGATGCCGACCACCCTGCGGCCGAGTTCAGCATCCTGATCGTTGAACAATCCGACTGGAGTGGTCCGCATGAGATGACGCTGCGACGCTGGGGCAGGAAGGAGAATTGGATGGTTCCTGCCGCCTATCGTTACGTCGGCGCCGGCTCACGCGCAAGCGATTTGTGAGACGATCTTGATAAATCGTCATATCGACGCCCGCAGTCCTGCGGGCGCTTTTTATGGCCGTTCCTCAGTTGAACCGCAATTATTCCTGCTTGATGCCGGCAGCGCGGATCACGTCCCCCCAGCGCTTTGTCTCCTGCTTGACGAAGGCCGCCATCTCGGCAGGCGTTCCGCCTCCGGGGGTAAGATTTAGCTTTTTGAAATGCTCGAGCAGGTCAGGCTCCTGCAAGGCTTTTTTAACTGCGTCATTGAGTTTGGTGACGACGCCGACTGGCGTCTTGGGTGGGGCGGTGAGCGCCTCCCAGGTGTCGGATTCGCACCCAGGTACGCCGGCCTCCTCGAGTGTCGGAATGTTTGGAACCGCGGCGACACGCTCTTTGGTCGCAACCGCAAGAATTCTCGCTTTGCCCGCGTTGTTGAGCTGGAGCGAGGTTGCAACCTCGGTGAACATCATGTCGACATGGCCGGCGATCAAATCGTTGAGCGCCGGCGCAGTGCCCTTGTAGGGCACGTGAACCAGCTTGGTGTGGGTAATCGTTTGAAACAATTCGGCGGTCAGATGCGACGTCGTGCCGATCCCCTGCGAAGCGTAGTTGATCTTGCCCGGATTGGCCTTGGCGTAGGCGATCAATTCCTGCACGGTCTTTGCGGGAAAATCTGACCGCACCAGAAGCACGTTCGGAACGCGGGCCATGATGGCAACCGGCGTGAGCTGGGTGGGGTCGTAGTTCAGCGATTTGTAGAGGAACGGGTTGGTGGTGATCGGCGCCGGCTGCGAGGCGAGCAGCGTGTAGCCGTCGGGGGCGGTGTGAAAAACTGCTTCGGCCGCAACGCTGCCACCCGCGCCGCTCTTGTTCTCGACGGCGAGCGGTTGGCCCAGTATGGCGTGCATTTTATCGGTGACGATCCTGGTGACTGTGTCGACCCCGCCGCCAGCCGGCACCGAAACGACGACCCTGATCGGATGATCGGGGAAATTCGCCGCACTGTCCTCGGCGCTCGCCGCGGCGGGCGCAAGGAAAAGCCCGAGGACGGCAAAAACTGCCCAATCTCTCGATTTTTCGCGGATTGAACGGATGCAAAGAGACCCGATGCGAAAAGACATGGCGAAAGCTCCCTCAAATTCCATGCTCTATTCGTTATGGCATAGCGCAGAACAGCGGATAAGTCTTGCGACGCGCTGCCGCTCCGTCGCGCGGTGATCCCGTGCTGTTTTGATCCGGCCCGCGGTTCGCCGGCCGTCGCGGCGGCGGCATGCAGCGAACCAGAAACGCTTGCGGACTTGTTCCGGGATACTAGTATCGCGACCCGCAGATGGGAGAAACGCCGCGATGAGCAAGCTGGATTTTATTCTGGAAGAATTGGTGACCGCGAACCGGATTTTGGCGAACGAAGGCGTCGTCGACTCCTTCGGCCACGTCAGCGCGCGGCATCCCGACAACCCGCAGCATTTTCTTCTGTCGCGCGCCCGCGCCCCCGAGCGTATCGAGCGCGATGACATCGTCGAGTACACCCTCGACGGCACGCCGATCGACGAGCGCGGCCGCGTACCCTATCTCGAGCGCTTCATCCATGGCGCAATCTACGAGACGCACCCGGACGTCCATTCTGTGGTCCACAACCATTCGCCGAGCGTCATTCCGTTCGGCGTCACCGGCAAGAAGCTCAAGCCGCTGCTGCACATGTGCGCCTCGATCGGTCACGAGGTGCCGATCTGGGATTCGCAAGACAAATTCGGCGACACGACGCTCTTGGTGACCGACATGGATATGGGCCGCGATCTGGCGCGTTCGCTGGGCGCACGTCCGACGGCGCTCATGCGCGGCCACGGCGCGACCGTCGTCGGACGCTCGGTCCGCCACTCGGTCTTCATCTCGGTCTATCTTGAAGTCGGCGCCAAGCTGCAGATGCAATCGATGGCGATGGGCGACATCAAGTTTCTCACGCCGGGTGAAGTCGACAAGATCATCGCGCGCGTCACTGACTATACGCTCAACCGCGCCTGGGAGAATTGGGCGCGCCGCGCTGGCCGCGAAATGCAAAAGCAGCCGCAGAGCTAGATTATGCGGCGACAGGTTGGCCGATATAGGGAGATTTTCTACAGCGTTATCGTTTCAGATTGAATTGATTCGCGCTTACGTCATGGGTGGAGCACTATCTTTTCGGAAAACCGGTCTCCACCCCTCCGGACCATGCTCCGCTAAGAGTTCCGCTTCTTTTGGGGCGGTTGTCGTACCGACTCCCGATCGTCATGTAGCGGCGCCAATCGACCGCTGGGTTTTACCGTCGAATGGTGCGGCAGCGGAGACTTGCTGTGCTGCCAAACGCGCCATTGAGTTGGTAGAATTTCTATCCTCGTGCCGAGGTCTACATTGATCCAGTCGCCGTCATTCGTTTTCCGGCAGGGAAATTCAAGAGTTGAGACCGTCTCTCCTTCGGCGATACGCAGCTCCACGTCTTGATTGTGGGGCGCCGTTGAAATCGGATGCCAATGAGACAAATGTACATGCAAAGCAAAATCGTGGATAGCGTGATCAGCGTCCTTGATCGTCTGATCAACGTCCGAAGTAAGATGATCTTCGATATATTCCAACCAACCCGGCCGGTCTTTGCTCATAGCTCTTCAACTCGCAAATTTTTTTGCTCATCTGCTGGTGCGTTGCGTTTGTATCGGCCCGCTCGGTCGCGACCGCACAAAGACAAAGTTCAATTTTCCAGTCCAAACGTTTGCTTGCAATGACGCCTGCTTGCAACGTGTGGCCACTAATCAACTGAACAATAAGGCGGAAAAGCGTCCGAGTTTGGCGGACTCGTTTCCCTTCCAGCTAGCCGCGATGCGAAAGCGGCGGAGGGGGCGGCAACTCCGGAGCGCGCTGCCAAACCGTTCCGCGGTCGAATTGGAGCGTGAAGCCATCGGGCGAATAGATTGCCCCTTCGTTGGCCCTTTGCACCCAGATATGACCGGGATAGTCGATCCACGCTCTCGACGGTACGCCCGCCTCACTCAGAAGGTTAAGGTCCCAACCATATTGGGTGATGTAGGCGTAGCTTCCCTGCGGGCCGAGACATGACGCCACGCATTGCCATCGCCCGCTCAAATTAACGCCCTGCGCTGACGCGTCAGAGGCCGCCAAGGCTGCTGAAAGTGCGATCGCGGTCAGAACTGCTTTCTTCATGGCTTTGCTCCTAAACCTTTGCTCCTAAACCTCGCAACGCGGTTCCTGAAAATTGTTATTAGGTCGGCGCATTCATCAGCGAAATTACAAATTACAGAACGACACCATAGACATTGATCTACATCAAAGCCACGTACGAAGCCGGCATTAGGTTCAATTGGCAATGAGTTGGGATGCGGTCATGAGTTCAATCATTCCATTCCTCGGTAATGATGTATTTGAACCGACAGACATTAAGATAATGTCTGATGCTTACAACAAGGCGATGGATGATATTTACGATTTCGGACACCCTAACAAGGTCGTGGGACAGCTCATTGCGGCTCGAATTATCGAACTGACAAAGTCCGGCGAGCGCGACACTGATCGGCTGTGTGGCAGGGCTCTCGCTGCCTGTGGATTCGGTCAAGCTTGTGCGCGATAGGCGAAAATAAAGTGCAGTCCGGGTCGCTCGATTTTGAATCTAAAAATCGAGTTTGGCCCAAGAAATTGAGCCCTTAAGTTTCTCAATTTCTGAGGTTAGGAGATTATCCGACCTGTTCGCTGTCCATGTGAGCGAGGACGGCGGGTAGGTAACGTGTCCCGGCGACGGCGGTGGGCGGAACGGCTGCCTCGATGCGGGCGAGATCGCCGGGTGAAAGCGTCACGTGCTGCGCGCCGAGCGCCTCATCGAGCTGATCGCGGCGGCGGGCGCCGATCAGCGGGAAGACGTCGTTGCCGCGCAACTTTACCCAGGCGAGTGCAAGTTGCGCGGTCGATGCGTTCCTCTCCCGTGCGATGGTGCCGAGCGCATCGACCAGAGCGACGTTTTTCGGGAAATTCTCAGCCGCAAAGCGCGGCTTGCGGCTGCGGATTTCGCTCGCCGCGTCTTTTGAAGCCTTGGCGCGGTCGCTGATCAGGCCGCCTGAAAGCACGCCGTAGGCCACGACCGCGACGCCGAGGTCACGCGCGGCCGGCAGGATGTCGGCCTCAATGCCGCGGGAAAACAGCGAGTACTCGATCTGCAGCGCCGCGATCGGATGGACCGCGTGCGCGCGCCGCAACGTCTGGGCTGAGGTTTCGGACACGCCGATGTAGCGTACATATCCGGCCTTCACCATGTCGGCGATCGCACCGATCGTGTCTTCGATCGGCACATCGGGATCGACGCGCGAGGGTTGGTAGAGATCAACGTAATCGGTGCCGAGCCGGCGTAGCGAATAGGCGAGAAAATTTTTCGCCGCCTGCGGCCTGCCATCGTCGCCGATGATCCTCGAATCCGGCCCGCGCATCGAGCCGAACTTTACCGCCACGAAGGCGCGTTCGCGTTTGCCGCCCTTGAGCGCCTCGCGCAGCAGCATTTCGTTGTGCCCCATGCCGTAGAAGTCGGCGGTGTCGATCATGGTGATGCCGGCCTCGATCGCGGCATGCACGGTGGCAATGCTCTCCCTATCGTCGGCCGGTCCGTAGCCGCCCGACATGCCCATGCAGCCGAGGCCAAAGGCGGAAACCATGGGGCCATCGCGGCCGAGTTGGTACGAATGCATCGCTGCCTCCACCAAATGCAAAACGGCGGCCCTGAGGCCGCCGTTTGTAGTCAGCGCGAAATTCTATCGCAATATCACTCCGCCGCGAGGCGGACTTCCGGTGCGGCGGCGCGGACGTCGGCGTCGACGTGCTTTTCGTATTTGACGAAATTGTCCTGGAACATGCGCACAAGCTTGCGCGCCGTTTCGTCAAACGCCGCCTTGTCCTTCCAGGTCTTCATCGGATAGAGCAAGTGCGGTTCGATCCCAGGCACGGAGGTCGGCACGGCGAAGCCGAAATAGGGATCGGTACGATAGCTCGCGTTCCGCAGCGAACCATCGAGCGCACCGGTCACAAGTGCGCGCGTCGCCTTGATGGGCATGCGGCGCCCGACGCCGTAGATGCCACCGGTCCAGCCGGAATTGACGAGCCAGCAGTCGACGTTGTGCTTTCTGATGAGGTCGCGCAGCAGGTTGCCATACTCCGCCGGCGGCCGCGGCAAGAACGGCGCGGCAAAGCAAGTGGAGAATTCCGGCTCGACGCCGACCAAGCCCTTCTCGGTGCCCGCGACCTTGGCGGTATAGCCGGACAGGAAATGGTACATCGCCTGTGCGGGTGTGAGCTTGGCGATCGGCGGCATGACGCCGAACGCATCAGCAGTCAGAAAGATGATGTTCTTTGGCTGGCCAGCACGGCCGGTGCGCGAAGCAAGCGGCATGAATTCGATGGGATACGCCGAACGCGTATTTTCCGTCTTCTTGTCGCTGTCGAAATCGCAGATCCGGGTCTCGGGATCGAACACCACGTTTTCGAGCACGGCGCCGAAGCGATTGGTCGCCGCGTAGATTTCCGGCTCCGCTTCCTGCGAGAGCTTGATGCACTTGGCGTAGCAGCCGCCCTCGAAGTTGAAGACGCCGTTTTCGCTCCAACCGTGCTCGTCATCGCCGATCAGCGTGCGGTTCGGATCGGCCGACAGGGTGGTCTTGCCGGTGCCCGAGAGGCCGAAAAACAGCGCGACATCGCCGTCCCTGCCGACATTGGCCGAGCAGTGCATCGGCATCACGCCTTGTGCAGGCAGGTAGAAATTGAGCGCGGTGAACACCGACTTTTTCATTTCGCCCGCGTAGGACGAATTGCCGATCAGAATGATCTTCTTGGTGAAGTCGATGGCGATCACGGTGTCGGTGCGCACGCCGTGGCGCTGCGGGTCCGCCTTGAACGACGGCAGGTCGACGATGGTGAATTCCGGAACGAAGTCTTCAAGTTCAGGGGCGACGGGGCGAATGAGCAATTGGCGAATGAACAGGGAATGCCAGGCGAGCTCGGTATAGACCCGCGTTTTAATGCGGTATTTCGCGTCGGCGCCGCCGTAGAGGTCCTGGGCATAAAGCGTTTTGCCGCGGGCGTGGGCGATGAAATCGTTGAGAAGGAGCTGGAAATTGGCTTGGCTGAGCTTGCGGTTGCCGTCCCACCACATCGTGCTCTCGGTCTGGGCATCGACGACGGTGTGCTTGTCCTTGGGGCTTCGGCCGGTGTGGACGCCGGTTTCGGCACAGAGCGCTCCGCCTTGAACCAGGGAGCCCTCGCCGTTGGCGATCGCGTGCTCGACCAGGACCGGATCGGGCAGATTCCAGTTAACGCCAGCGAGATCTTTGAAACCGAATTTGTCGGCGCCGTGGGCACCGTTCCGTACACCCGTTTCCTTCACGCTAGCCTCCGCTCAATGCCCTGGCCGGGGACTGAATACGACCATCCGGCGACACAATTCCGCCGGCCGCCCGGCAGACTTGCGTCCTATATTCCACCATCGTGGCATCTGCCAAGGCCGACACCCACCTCAACCCTAACAAAGCAAGCGTGTGCACGTTCCGGTACTGCAACGCAGCAACCGGAAGCGCCTCCACGCTACAGACCGCGCGCCTGCTTTGCCAATTCCACGACAACCGTGCGTAATTGTTCGGCAGAGGTGACCCGCTCGGCAAACGGCAGACGCAAGGTCGCATCGCCGCGCGCAAGGTCGAGCCCATCGGGGTCGAGGCCCGTGAGTTGCCATGGACCGTTCTCGGCGCCGAGCAGCTTTGTTGCATAGAGCCGGACGGCTTCGGCATGGTCCGCATTCATGTGGGCGACAGCGCCTTCCTCGGCCTCGACCAGACCTTCCGCACCGGACAGGTCGGTCATCACGTCCGCGGCCTTCAGGTCGGCGGCACGGGCGAAGCCGCCGTTGAGGTGGGCCGATACCACGGAGAGGCGCCAGAACGAGAAATCCGCAAAACCGGCATACAGCTCCGATTTCGGGTTGCGGGCAAGGAAGCGACGCCGCACCCGGGCCTCTTGCGGATCGTCGCGGGCAACGCGGGCAAAGCTTCCGAGCAATGTCAGGCGCGGGTAGGCGAGGGGGTCGCCCTTGCCGGTCGAGGCCAGCAGCACCGAGGCACGGCCGTCGACTTCGAGGTTTGCGGTATGGGTCGACAGCCGCGAGACCAAGATCAGGGGAGCACCGTCGCTGTCGGTTGCGACGTTAACCAGGGACGCAAAGGGATGCCCGGTGTTGCGATCGATGGTCGCGAGAGAGCCAGCGCGCGTGGTTCGCAAAAGTTCCTTCGCCACCCCTTTCGGATCGAAATCCGGCGCCGGAGCGGTCTCAGGCAGGCGGTTAGGCATTAAACCCGGCAGCGGGGCAGCTTTATCGGCTTCTGGCATGGGCATTCCCTCTGAGATTCGCTCGGGGGCTCCTTCGGCGGGCCTTTTAAAGCATGTTCCCGCAATTGCCCCGATTTCGCCTTGTCCAGTCACACTTCCGCCCCCACATGGGGATTCAAAGGCTTACGGGGCCGGGCTGGTGATGCTGCGGCCGACTCATGTTACAAAGGCCGCTCATGCCGACCATCGCTCTCGTCGACGACGACCGCAATATTCTCACCTCGGTGTCAATCGCGCTCGAGGCTGAAGGGTATCGTATCACGACCTATACCGATGGCGCCTCCGCGCTTGATGGCTTCAAGACCACGCTGCCCGATCTCGCCATCCTCGATATCAAAATGCCGCGCATGGACGGCATGGAGACGTTGCGTCGGTTGCGGCAGAAGTCGGACTTGCCGGTGATTTTCCTGACCTCGAAGGACGAAGAGATCGACGAGCTGTTCGGCCTAAAGATGGGAGCCGACGACTTCATCAGGAAACCGTTCTCGCAGCGCCTTCTGGTCGAGCGGGTCAAGGCAGTCCTGCGCCGCGCCTCGCCCAAGGACGGCGTCGTGCCGAAAGAAGCCGACAGCAAGGTACTGGAGCGCGGGCTTTTGCGCATGGACCCGGAACGTCACACGTGTACGTGGAAGAATGAGCCGGTGACGCTCACCGTGACCGAGTTTCTCATCCTGCAGGCGCTGGCGAGCCGCCCGGGAGTGGTCAAAAGCCGCAACGCCCTCATGGACGCGGCGTACGATGATCAGGTCTATGTCGACGACCGCACCATCGACAGTCACATCAAGCGGTTGCGCAAAAAGTTCAAGGCGAGCGACAACGATTTCGATATGATTGAGACGCTGTATGGCGTCGGCTATCGTTTCAAGGAATAGCGCGTCGGGTGTTCGCCCCCGGTTGTGCGCCTGCCCTGCCGGACAATGTCGGATGGTGTGGTCAGGGAATTGATTTGGGGGCATGCCCAGACGGCATGCGCGGTAAGCTGCGGATCGATAACGATCGATCAAGGTCCGTGGCCCGATGACTGGGGCGGCTGACGTGCGGTAGTAATGGCGTTCGTGTCCCTTCAGGGGGACATGACTCGAACCCCGGCAGACGACGTGCTCGATCGAACCATAGAAATCGCCCGGGCCGGCAGTAAGGCCCAAGCATCCACCGTGGCGGCAGCCCCAGCCGGCATCCAGGCTGATTATGCCGTGGACGCGGACACGCTTGGCCCCGCGGTCGAGGCGGAGAGTTCTGCCGAGACCGAGCCGCGCATCGAGCGCCACGGCGTCGCCACGGTGCGCGAATGGGTGCGCCGCGCGTGGCAGTTCTTCATTACCCAGAGTTTCTCGAGTCTCACCCGGCGCATCGTCTTCCTCAACGTCACCGGACTGCTCGCGCTCTCGGTGGGCATTATTTATCTCTCGCAATTCCGCGCCGGGCTGATCGACGCGCGGGTCCAGAGCCTGTTGGTCCAGGGTCAGATCATTGCCGGCGCTATTGCGGCGCAGGCGACAGTGGAGACCGATTCCTCGATCACGATTGATCCGGAAAAGCTGCTCAACCTGCAGCCGGGCGAAAGCTATGGGCCATCCGAGGACGCGCTCTACGGCATCGATTTCCCGATCAATCCGGAACGGGTGGCTCCGGTACTGCGCCGGCTGGTGTCGCCGACCAAGACGCGGGCGCGCATCTATGACCGTGACGGCGTTCTGCTCGTCGACAGCCGCAACCTGTTTGGCCGCGGCGACGTGCTGCGCTTCGACCTGCCGTCACCCACCGCCGAGAAGCCGGGCCTGATCGAGCGGGCCTTCATCGCGGTGCGGACTTGGCTCGGCCGGGGCGATCTTCCGCTTTACCGAGAGCTCGGCGCTGACAATGGCAAGGGCTATCCCGAAGTCACGCAGGCGCTCAATGGCCAGGATGCGAGCATGGTGCGCATCAACGACCACGGCGATGTGATCGTTTCGGTCGCGGTGCCGGTGCAGCGCTTTCGTGCGGTGCGTGGCGCGCTCATGCTCTCTACTCAGGGCGCCGACATCGACGACATGGTCGAAGCTGAGCGGCTCGCCATCGTCAAAGTCTTTCTCGTCGCGGCTGGCGTCATGGTCGTTCTTTCGATCCTGCTCGCTGGAACGATTGCGGAGCCCGTACGCCGCCTTGCCGACGCGGCTGAGAGCGTGCGCCGGCGCATTCGCTCGCGTGTCGAAATCCCTGATTTCACGCGGCGGCGTGATGAGATTGGTCACCTCTCTGGCGCGTTCCGCGATATGACCAACGCGCTTTATAGCCGTATCGAGGCAATCGAGAGTTTTGCAGCCGACGTTTCTCACGAACTGAAAAACCCGCTCACCTCGCTGCGTTCGGCGGTAGAGACGTTGCCGCTCGCCAAGACCGATGAAAGCCGCGCGCGATTGCTCAACATCATTCAGCACGATGTGAAGCGACTCGATCGTCTGATCTCGGATATCTCCGACGCCAGCCGTCTCGACGCTGAGCTGCAGCGTCAGGAAACCGCGCCGGTCGATCTCACGAAACTGCTCAACACGCTGGTCGGGGTTGCCAACGAGGTCAAGCGTGACGACGGCGTCAAGGTCACGCTCAAGTTCGACGGCGGCGGCACGGGTGCTTTCCAAGTGCCGGGGCACGATTCCCGGCTTGGGCAGGTGGTCGATAATCTGATCGAGAATGCGCGCTCGTTCTCGCCAGCAGGAGGCACTGTGCGCGTCACCTGCCGGCGGTTGAAGAGCAGCGTCGATATTTTTGTCGACGATGATGGCCCGGGCGTGCAGCCCGATGCGCTCGAAAAGATTTTCGAGCGCTTCTATACGGATCGGCCGCACCAGGGCTTTGGCCAGAATTCAGGTCTCGGTCTCTCGATCTCTAAGCAGATCGTCGAAGCGCATGGTGGCCGGCTTTGGGTTGAGAATCGAATGGGGCCGCCCGACGCGGATGGCAACCCGAAGGTGCTTGGCGCGCACTTCGTCGTGCGCTTGCCGGCGATGTGATCCGGTCCACCCGATGCATCCGGTCCGATGATGGTCCAATCCATGACGGTGCACGCGTCGGCAGTGTTGGTCGGCGCCCGAGCCGTTTTGATCCGTGGGCCGTCGGGTGCGGGGAAGTCCCGCCTTGCGTTCGAACTTATCGGGGCGGCGCGGGCCGGTAATTTGCGGTTCGCGAGGCTCGTCGCGGACGACCGCGCTTATCTCGAAGCCGCCGGTGGACGTCTCATCGTTCGCCCAGCCGAGACGCTTGCCGGCCTCATTGAGGTCCGCGGCGTGGGGCTGTTGCGGCTTCCGTACGAGCCCAGCGCTGTGGTCGGGTTGATTGTCGACCTAGCTGCTGCCGACGCCGAGCGGCTGCCGGAGGCAGCAAAAAAAACAACGAAAATCGAGGGTATATCGTTGCCGCGACTTGCCGTCGCAGCGAACAGCGGGGCCTTGCAGGGGGTCCTTGCACTGCTCACTTCAGCGGACAACCCGCCCTACCTTCCGGGCCAGTAATGGGTTTGGCCGGTCCGAAAGAGCAGTCTTGGGACGCGAGAACGGACCCAGACAGGGCCTTCCGACGCCCAATTTCATGGTGGTTCGGAGTTTAGTAACCTTAAGGCTTCTATAATCGGCAGCCCAGTGCGGCGTCAAAAATCCGATTCGACTTTGTTTTACCGCAATGCAACAACGTCCCGAATTCAGCAAGAATGCCCCTTGCGCCAGGACTTGGGATGGTCAAGATGAGCACCCTTTCGTGCGGTGCAACCGGGAAGCGCCCGCGGGGTGTTCGATGATTGGTGTTGTGCTTGTCACCCACGGGCGGCTTGCTGTCGAGTTCCGCGCGGCTCTTGAGCACGTCGTCGGGCCTCAAGGCCAAATCGAGGCGGTGACCATCGGCCCAGACGATGACGTCGAAGAGCGCCGCAAGGACATCATCGAAGCGGTGAAGCGTGTCGATAGCGGGGATGGCGTTGCCATCCTGACCGACATGTTTGGCGGGACGCCGTCGAACCTCGCCATCTCGGTCATGAGCCGGCCGAAGGTCGAAGTCCTCGCCGGTATCAATCTTCCGATGCTGGTCAAGCTCGCCAAGGTGCGTGACGAGTGCCCGCTTGCCGAAGCGGTTGCCGCCGCCCAAGAGGCTGGCCGTAAATATGTGACCATCGCCAGCCGGGTACTCACCGGCAAATGAGCGAACCCGGACACAGCGCCGAAGCGTGCAGGTCCGGCGAGATACCGGTCCGCGAAGGCGCCATTGTCCGCGTCATGTCGATCTGCAACCGAAAGGGCCTGCACGCTCGCGCCTCGGCGAAGTTCGTACAGACAGTCGAGAAATTCGACGCCGATGTGCGCGTGATGCGATGCGGAGAGACCGTTGGCGGAACTTCGATCATGGGCTTGATGATGCTCGCGGCATCGCCAGGCACGTCCATCACCGTCGAGGCGACCGGCCCGGAAGCGGCCGAAGTCGTCGACGCCTTGGCGGCTCTTATCAGCTCGCGTTTCGGCGAGGATGACTGAGCAATTTTCGGTTTAGAGCTTGATCCGGAAAGTGGAAGCCGGCTTTCCGAAAAGATCACGCTCCACCAATGGTGTTGCGCGACCGCTCGTGACCGTGGCCGCGAAGAACGGTAATTGAGGTAGGCGCCGGCGTGTCGGCGAAGGGAGCGATCGATGGACAAGGATCAGTTGGGTTTTGGAAAGCCTGAGGCAACTGCGGCAACAGGCAATTCGGCCATGGCAAAGTCGGTAACGCCGCCCGCACCCGGCGCAGCGGGTCAGGGTCAGCCGGCGACGATCCGGCTTGTCGATCGTCCGGATCTCGAGGAGATTTTCGCCGATTTCGTTACCGGCCTGATCTTCGACGGCCAGACGCTCCGCATTGAATTCGGCGTGACGCGCTTCGACGAGGTCAAGCCCAACACGCCCATCACCGGCCGGCGCTACCCGGCCTGCCGGATCGTACTGCCGCCGGCGGCTGCGGTGGAACTCATCAATCGCATCCAACAGATCGGCACGGCGCTGGCGCAGGCGGGCGTCGTCAAGGCGACGCCTCGACCCGGCGAACCGTCCTAGCAATTTCTTGTCAGCGGCCACGTCCGTGTTCCGCGCGACGGGACGTTCCGGCTGAAGCGGTCTTGAGGTCGGCCACGAACTGTCCGTAGGCAGCGTGTCGCTCGTCGTCGTCTTCGATGCGCAGCAGCGCCGAAGGATGCACGGTGACGAAGAGCCTCGTGCCATCCTCGAGCTCAAGCGGCTTGCCTCTCGCTTTGCTGATGGTCACGGTTCGGCCGGTGAGACTGCGCGCAGCAGTGACGCCAAGAGCGACGACGGTCGCTGGCTTGACGATCTGACGCTCGATATCGAGCCAGATTTTACAGCGCTCGATCTCGTAATTGTTCGGACGTTTGTGCAAGCGGCGCTTGCCCCGCATCTCGTGTTTGAAGTGCTTGACCGCGTTGGTGACAAAAGTCTCGCCGCGCGCAATGCCCGCGTCTTTGAGTGCCCGATCAAGAAGACTGCCGGCGGGGCCGACGAACGGCTTGCCGGCGATGTCCTCCTTGTCTCCGGGCTGCTCGCCGACCAGCATGATGGCTGGCATCTTTGGCGCCTTCGCCCGATACGGCTTGTGTTGTGTCGCGGTAGAGCGGACAGCGTCGGCACGCCTGTTCGGCCTCGGCAAGTTTACCGAGCGATCTGATCGGCGGTTGGGAGGTCGCGTCGTTGTCCATCAAAGCGAAATGCCGATCCCGGAACTTTGTTCAATTGTGACATAAAGGTATCTTTATGTCTTTATTGCTTTAGCTGGTTCGCCCTGCTATAGGCACGCCCGACCGCCAAGCGCCGAGCTGCCGCCCTGCGTCTCATCACCAATCGGCACATCGCCCCACGGACCCCCAAAGGATCACCATGAGCACGTCGACCAAGGCCAAAACCTCGCACACCGATTATGTCGTCAAAGACATCGGCCTTGCCGAGTGGGGCCGCAAGGAGCTCGCGATCGCCGAGACCGAAATGCCCGGCCTGATGGCGACGCGCGACGAGTATGGGGCGCATCAACCGCTGCGCGGCGCGCGCATCGCCGGCTCGCTCCATATGACGATCCAAACCGCGGTGCTGATCGAGACGCTCAAGTCGCTCGGCGCCGATGTGCGCTGGGCATCCTGCAACATCTATTCGACGCAGGACCATGCGGCAGCCGCTGTTGCCGCTGGCGGCACGCCGGTGTTCGCGGTCAAGGGGGAAAGTCTGCCCGAATACTGGGATTACACGCATCGCATCTTCGAGTGGGCCGACGGCGGCAGCCCGAACATGATCCTCGACGACGGCGGCGACGCGACGCTGCTGCTTCATCTCGGCATGCAGGCCGAGTCCAATCCGGATGTGCTCAATCACCCCGGCAACGAGGAAGAAGAGGTGCTGTTCGCCGCGATCAAGAAGCGGTTGAAGGAAAAGCCAGGCTGGTACACCAAGACCGCGAAGGACATTCGCGGCGTCACCGAGGAAACCACGACCGGCGTGCACCGGCTTTATCAGATGGCCAAGGAAGGCCGGCTGCTGTTTCCGGCGATCAACGTCAACGACAGCGTCACCAAATCGAAATTCGACAATCTCTATGGCTGCCGCGAGTTGCTGGTCGACGGCATCCGCCGCGGCACCGACGTGATGATGGCCGGCAAGGTGGCGATGGTGGCCGGCTTCGGCGATGTCGGCAAAGGTTCGGCCGCTTCGCTGCGCCAGGCAGGCTGTCGCGTCATGGTGTCGGAAATCGATCCGATCTGCGCGCTCCAGGCCGCGATGGAAGGCTACGAGGTCACCACCATGGAGGACGCCGCGCCGCGCGCCGACATCTTCTGCACCGCGACCGGCAATGTCGACGTCATCACCATCGAGCACATGCGCAAGATGAAGCACCGTGCCATCGTCTGCAACATCGGCCACTTCGACAGTGAGATTCAGGTCGCGGCGCTCAAGAACCTGAAGTGGAGTAACGTCAAGCCGCAGGTCGACGAGATCGAGTTTCCCGACGGCAAGCGCATTATCCTTCTGTCCGAAGGACGCCTCGTCAATCTCGGCAATGCAATGGGTCATCCCAGCTTCGTGATGTCATCGTCGTTCACCAACCAGACGCTGGCGCAGATCGAGCTTTGGACCAATCCGGGCAAGTACGAGAAGAAGGTCTACACGCTGCCGAAGCACCTCGACGAGAAAGTCGCGCGGCTTCATCTCGACAAGATCGGCGTCAAGCTCACCAAGCTCTCGAACAAGCAGTCGACCTATATCGGCGTGGCGGTCGAAGGCCCGTTCAAGACCGATCACTACCGGTATTGATTGTGCCGCTATCGGCGTGCCAAGAGAGAGTTACTGCTGCGGCGGAATGATCGCGATCCGGTACGTCACCGCCGGATCAGGCATGCCCAGATAGCGGCGGCTGAGCTTGACTTTCGAGAACTTGGTGGCGGCGGAACGCGACGCATAACGGTTCATCGCCTCGATGCAGGCTGTTTCGGGCTCGGGACAAACGATCGCGATCCCCTCGCGCGCGATACGGTTGTCGTCAACCCAGGGCGTTTGCGCCGGTGTGTTGATGTCGAAGGTCGACGGCTTGCTGCGGAAGTAGAAAACCGTGCCATTGACGACGTTGGTGTAGCTGCCGACGATGCGGAGCGGCTTGTCGGTTTGCGCGCGCCAGGCGCGTGCGACCGCACGTGCGATCATCCGATAATGTGTCGCATAATTCGGCACGCCGTCGCGGTGGATGACGATGGCAATCGCCGGCGCAGCGGCCACCATGATGAGCGGGAATACGATAGCGAGCGCCAAAAGCGATACCGCCGCATCCCGCTTGATCGTCACGAGCGGCGACGACAGCAGTACGATAGGGAGCAGCGTCACGGCCGACATCGCCCATAGTGAGACGATCTCGACTTTCAGAAGGATCGCCGCAAGTGCGGCGAGGAGGAGCGGAGCGACAAAAGCGACGATGAGCGTGCGGCGCTCCGCGTTGGCCGGCCATAGCGTGTCTTTGATGGCAGCTAGACTTGGCTGGGACGCCACGAAACTGAAAACAATTGGCGCGGCGATATAACCGACGACGCCGCCAAGGAAGGCCACTGCCGATTTGGCCGCCGTGCCGAGTGTCGCCGGATGCGATTCGAGCGCATATCCGAACGGCTCGAAATTATGCATCACGATCCAGGCGGCGTGGGGCGCCAGCAGCAGTGCGCCAACCGTAATCGTCACCCACGGCGCCGGTGACCGGAAATAAGCCGCACGGCGCGAATCGAACAGTGCTGTGAGCACCAAGCCTGCCAGGAGGAAAATCGACCAATATTTGCCGAGCATGCAAGCAGCGGCGCCCGCACCGGCCAGCGCCGCCCAGCCGGTGCGGCGCGTTTCGAGCGAGCGCAGAAACCACCACGTCGCCATCGCCCAGAGCGGGATCAGCACAGTGTTGGCGTTGAACTTGAGTGCGTGAAAATTATAGAACGGCACGAAGGTGAGAAGTATGACGCCGACCACGCGCTTTTCGGCGTCGAGATAGCGCTGCGCGAGGTGCCAGGTGATCCACAGCGCGATCGTCGCCAGCACCATCGCGAACAAATAAAACGACCAGTCCTTGGCCGGCATCACGCTGAACCAGGCGCGAACCAGCCAGGCCGCGAGTGGCGGATGTTTCGGCGTGCCGAGGGTGGCTTCGCGCGACCAAGCCACCATCTCGCCCATGTCAAAATGAATGTCCTGACTGCCCTTGGCGATGCTTCCGTAGAGCGACCAAACTGCAGCATAGCCGGCGAGCAGCAGCGCCATGGTGCGCTCGCAGCGCGCGGGATCGATCAGTGCATCGAGCAGCCGCTCGAATGGATTGCGGGCGCGGCGGACCAATTCGGCGGTCGTCATGGGCGTGGTGGGATCGTCGCGATGACAAACCGCTCGGCGCTGCCGCTGAAGCCGAGCCAATGCCGCGTCAGCGTAACTTCACTGTGGCGTCCGGGCGGGCCGGCATCCGTGAGCCTTTGCATTTCGCGGAGGCATCCGTCGTTATCGGCCGGACAGACGATTGCCATGCCGTCACGTGCGATGCGTGCCTCGTCCACCCATGGCGACAGATAAGGTGAAAAGTCGGCGTAAGTGGAGGGGCGGTCTTTCATATAGAACGCCGCGGAACTGACCAGCGTAAAGGGGCCTCCGAGCAGCCGCAGCGGTGCGCTTGTGGTTTCATGCCATTCACGCTCGGCCGCTGCGGCCGCCAGTCGCGTGTAGGCGGCATCGTTTTCGACCCCGCGCTTGAGGATCTCGTAGCCAACGAGCGGCGAGAGCATGACTGCCGCCAGTGTAAATGCTGTCACGATGGCGGCGAGACGCATCACGGCGAGGGGCGGCACTTTGATGAGCGGCGAGGCCAGCATCATGACCGGCAGCAGATTGAGCGATGGTCCATTCCATATCGACTGCAGATTGGTCTGAATGGCGAGCGCGACGACGAATGGCAGCAGAAGCGGCGTCCAGAACAACAGAGTCGCTGCTCGGCGTTTCGGATCGCCGGCAAACCAGCTGTCACGCACTGCCTTGATCGGCGGATGGATCAGGACGGCCACAAGGGCAAGCGCCGCGAAAGCATACGCGATCGTGCCGCCCGAATAGACTGCCAGCGAACGCACAAATTCAGAAGCCGAATGCGCAACCCGTCGGGTCTCCACCCAGCGTATCGGCGGAAAATCCGCGTGAATGAGCCAGATCACGTGCGGCAGGACGACCACCAAAAACACGAGCACTGTGATCCACGGCGCGGCGGAACGAAAGTAGGCATTACGCCGGCGATCCAGCAGCGCCGTGACCGCCAATGCGGCGAGGAGAAATCCCGACCAGTATTTGGTCAGCATCGCAGCGGCCGCGATGAGCCCGGTCAATGCGGCCCAGCCGACGAGTTGCGTCTCGAGTGAACGCATGAAGGCCAGCATTGCCAGCGCCCACAGCGGGATGAGGGCCGAGTTCTGGTCGAATTTTAACCCGAGAAAGTTGTAGAATGGAATGACTGCGAGGAGAAATGGCACCGCCGCTCGCTTCTCGCGATCAAGCCAAATTCCGCTGAGTTCGAACGCAATATAGATGCCCGCCGAAACGGTGAGCACGGCGAGCAAAATGAACGCCCAATCAGCGTAGGGAAATATCGAAAACCAGAGCTTGACGACGTAAGCGAGTAACGGGGGATGTTTGGGATAGCCGAGTGCCGGCTCCCGCGCCCAGATCACCATTTCCGCCATATCGGCGTTGATATCTTGGCTCGATTTGGCGACCAGCCCGTAGACAAACCACGCCACTGCGTAGGCCGCGGTGAGGGCGAGCGCGACGCGCCGTCGCCGGCTTGGATCGCACAGCCCCTCTACGAGACCTGCAAAAGATCTGCTGAGTCGATCGAGGACGGAAAACCCCATTGCGTCGAGCATTACAGGACGCGCGCGGCCGGGGATAGCGCCTCGACAGCTTGCGTCAGTCTATCGCACGGCGGATTATTTCCATTGGGAGAATGTGCGATCGGCATGTCGCTTGCTTCTTTGGACGGCCTTGCTCGCGCTTGGCCCCGGAAGATTGAATAATACTTTGCGTTGTATTTGTAGCGACGCTGGCGTTAGCTGTAACGATGAATATCGCGGCCCCAGCAGCGCTTTCGCTCACACCGACGCAAAATTCGGCGGTGCGGCCGGCCCCGGAAGTCTGCGTGGTCGTGCCGACATTCAACGAACAGGCCAATGTTCCGATCCTGGTCGAGCGGCTTCGGCGCGCGCTCGTCGCATGCGACTGGGAAGTCATGTTTGTTGACGACAATTCCCCGGACGGTACGGCCGCCGCGGCGCGCGCGATCGGCGAAGCCGACAGCCGCGTGCGTTGCCTTCAGCGGATCGGTCGGCGTGGACTGGCCGGCGCCTGCCTGGAAGGCATGCTCGGCACCCAGGCGCGCTATATCGCCGTCATGGATGCCGACTTGCAGCACGACGAGACGTTGCTGGTCGTCATGCTCGATTGCTTGCGCGCCGGACGCGCCGACGTCGCGGTGGCGAGCCGTTATTTGAGTGGGGGCTCGGCCGCCGGTCTGTCGCCCCGCCGGGCTCGCCTGAGCCGCTGGTCGAATGCGCTGGTGCAGCGTCTTCTCGGCATCGCACTGACCGATCCAATGAGCGGGTACTTCATGATCCGGCGTGACGCCTTCGAACCGCTCGCGCCGTCGATCACCTCACAGGGCTTTAAGATCCTGCTCGACATCCTGGCAACGGACGGCGGGCGGCTGCGCACCGTCGAGTTGCCGACGACGTTTCAGGAACGCCGGAACGGTGAAAGCAAGCTCGACAGCAAGATCGCGATCGACTTTGCTGCACTCGTGACCGCGAAGCTTACCAATGACGCCATATCTGCGCGCTTTCTGCTGTTCTGTCTGGTCGGGCTGACCGGCCTCGGCATTCATCTCAGCGTGTTGGTGGTGTTGCTGACACCGCCGCTCGTGACCTTTGAAATCGCGCAGACGATCGCCACGATCGGCGCCATCGCCTGGAATTTTGTGCTCAACAATCTGTTCACGTATCGAGACCAGCGGCTCACCGGCTTGCGCTTTCTGACCGGCCTTACACGCTTCGAGATCATCTGCGCCATCGGTGCAGTCTCGAACGTCGGCATCGCCACTTGGATCTACAATTACGACAGCAGGTGGTGGATTGCCGGACTCGGCGGTGCGCTGATCGGCACGGTCTGGAACTTCGTGGTCAGTGCCGCCTTCGTTTGGCGGCAGCGCTGAAGTCTTTAGAGCCGCGCAGTCCTTTTCGAAAAACCGGATTCCGCTCGCCCAGAACATGCTCTAAAGACTTAACTTATCACAGGGAAACGCCGGGATACGATCATGCATCGCTCCGTTATTTGCCGCCGCCAGGCTTCATCGCCGCGAGGTCTACTGTGGCGCGCCTGCCTTCTTGCCGCTCTCGTCGCCATCTGCATTCTGCCGGTGCAGGCGACGGCCGATCCGGTCGCTGACTTTTATCACGGAAAAACCATCAATGTTTTGATCGGAGTTGGTGCCGGCGGCGAATACGATCTGCAGGCGCGGCTGGTCGCCAGATACATCGGCAGATACATCCCCGGCAATCCGACGCTGGTGCCGCAAAACATGACCGGCGCCAGTGGGCTGAAGATGATCAATTATCTCGCGAGCGTTGCTCCACACGACGGCACCTATATCGGCATGATCCAGAACGGTCTGCCGGCGCTGCAGGCGGTCGGTTTGGACGGCGTGCAATACGACGCGGCCAAATTCAATTGGCTCGGCGCCATGGCGCCGGTCGTCGAGACCATCGCGGTATGGCACACCGCAGGCGTCACCTCGATCGAGGGCGCGCGCGACAAGGAGATCGTTACCGGCGCGACGGCGCGCGGCTCGATCACCTATACCTTTCCGGCCATGATGAACGAGGTGTTCGGCACCAAGTTCAAGCTCATCACCGGCTACACCGGCGGTAACGAGATCAACCTCGCCATGGAGCGCGGCGAGGTCCAGGCGCGCAACAATACCTGGTCGAGCTGGAAGGCGACGAAGCCCGCCTGGCTCAGCGAGCATAAGATCGCGGTCATCGCTCAATCTGGGCCGCGCGCGGCCGACCTTGATGCGCCCTTGGTGTCCGACCTTGCCAAGAGCGCCGCTGACCGCCGCCTGATCGACCTTGTATTCTCCGGCTGCGCCATTGGCCGACCGCTTGCGATTACGCCGGGTGTTCCGGCCGAGCGCGTCGCAGCGTTACGCGCAGCCTTCGACAAAACGATGCAGGACCCCGAATTTCTGGCTGAGGCCAAGGCGGCGAATTTCGATGTCGATCCCATTCATGGTGTCGATATGCAGAAGACGATTGACCGTATTCTCGATGTGCCGAGCGACCTTGCGGCAAGGGCAAAACATCTCTTGCAATGAGGCTCAACTCGGAACTCGGCGGCATTCGCCGGACGGCCCGCCACAGCGTCGAGCGTTAAGCGGCGAGCCGTCGGGTGCGGATGATCCACAAGAGCCCGCTCCATCCGACACAGATCGCAAGGCCGGCAGCAAGCGCCCACCATGAGCCCAGGGGCACCGCCAAGTAATGAACGGCGAGGAAGCCCAGCGCGAGCCCGATGAAAGCCACCTGGGCATGGGCCAGCATGCTGGCGGTCGCCTTGCCGCCGACGCGCGGATGCAGAATGACGATGGAGCTGCAAAGAATGATCGGGAACAGCGCAAACATGCCGGATGCGAACGAACCGATGCTGTAGCTTGCGGTGGTGACGACGGCCACGACGACGGCGGCGGCGATTGCTCGAAGTGGAATGTCGTACGCCGTTCGCAGAAATTTTTGCGGGGCTCCGGACGCGCGGTAGCGCCAGCTCAGCGGGATCGTGACAGAGAATACGGCGACGTTTAGCAGCACCGCGCGGAGCGGCGTCCAGTCGACCAGCCGCAGCACGAAGGTGACGGCGAACCACACTAAAATCGAAATACCGAGACTGACGATCATACCGCGGCGCTGCGCCAGCAAGGCGTAGGTCGCGGAGAAGATCGAAACATCAGCGCCAATCGCAACGCTGCCGATCGCGCTCGCAGCGATGAAGCTTGGTGGATGCTCGATGGCGAGGATGATGTAGGCCGCGCCGGCCGCGGTTGGCAGCGCCGCAATCAGCGCGCCGATAAACACGCCGCTACGCTCGACCGCAATCGAGGTAACGACGACGACGGCCGCTGTCAGCGCCATCTTGAAGGCGAGACCGTACCAGAACAGGAGGTCGGGGCTCATGAGCCGTGGCGCTCTTTCGGTATGTCCGGCCGTCGATTGACCGGCTGTGTGGACGCGCGGATTGAGCCCGCGCATGACGATGCAAGCGAACAGGCCTGTTATTTCCGCTGCAGGCTTACTTCGACCGGAGGGCCGTTCTTGATTGTCTGATAGACGACGCAATAGCGCTCGGTCAGCTTGAGAAGCTGTTCGATCTTGTCCTGCGGCGCGTCGGTGTCGACATCGAAACGTAGTCGGATTTGCGCGAAGCCGACCGGCGCATCCTTAGCGACCCCAAGCGTGCCGCGGAAATCGAGGTCACCTTCGGCCGACACCGCGCCGGATTTCAGGGGAATGTCGATGGCAGTCGCGACCGCCTTCAGCGTTACGCCGGCACAGGCGACCAGAGCTTCAAGGAGCATGTCGCCGGAGCACAATTCCATGCCCGAACCGCCGGTCGCCGGATGCAACCCCGCGACCGCAAGTGCGCGGCCGGTCTCGACCTTGCAGGCGATGTTGCTGTCGTCGAGCATCCCCTTGGCCTTGAGCGTCACAATGCCCCTCTTGGGATCAGCCCTGTAACGCTCCTTGATCGGCGCTTGCAGCGCACGCAACTCGGCAGAATCCATTCCCAAGTCCTTTCACGAGTTCATGCTGCGGCGGAATATAGATGGAAGATGGTGCGCGATTGCCACGTGCTGCGCGTGGCCGCCGGACAATTCCCGCGGTCTTGCGAGACTCGAGCTTGATCCGCGATCGGGGACGCGCTCAGTCCGTTCGGCCAGTGGTCGTAAAGGTCCAAGTGGTTGTGAAGGTCGAAGCACATTCTCGGTGCCTGTACATCACCGGTGGAGCACGCTTCCACATTTTTCGAGAATCATGCAGCAGAGGCGCAAATCGATGTAATTTCTTCCGCACGAGGCACGTTTTACATGGGATATTGAAATATAATACGTCAATATTCCTATTGCATAGAATGATAATCTATAGCCAAAGAGCGGGTGCGGCGGCGATGGTGCGCGAGCCACGGCTTCGCCCGCCAGATATTCCAAGGCCGGAACCACGACCGGGACGATGACAGCGCGCAAAGGCTCCGCTATGCCGGTGGCAACATGATGATGCTCGACACCCAACGCACCGCGCGCGCCAGCGTCGAACTCATCGACACGGCGGCGATCGTCGCTGATCTGAAAGACCTTGCCACCACCTATGCCGGCCGCGAGCGCGAACTGCGCACCGCGGTTGCTCAGCGCTTGAAAGCGGCGCTGACGCAGGCGCGAGCACGGGCCGAGGAGCTTCTGCTCAAAGACCGCCACGGACGGCGCTGTGCCGAGCGGCTGTGTCAGATGCAGGACGAGATCATCCGCATCCTTTTCGAGTTTGCCGGCAGCGAGCTCTATCCGTCGCACGTCCCGTCGGAGGCCGAACGTATGGCGGTGGTCGCGACCGGTGGCTACGGTCGCGGCCTGCTGGCGCCGGGCTCCGACATCGATCTGCTGTTTCTGCTGCCTTATAAACAAACGGCTTGGGGCGAATCCATCGCCGAAGCGCTGCTCTACTGCCTGTGGGACATGGGCCTGAAGGTCGGTCATGCGACGCGCTCGGTCGACGAGTGCATCCGCCAGGCCAAGGGCGATATGACCATCCGCACCGCGCTTCTCGAAGCGCGCTATCTGTTAGGCGACGCCAAGCTGTTCCAGGAACTGGCAGTGCGCTTCGACAAGGAGGTCGTGCAGGGTACGGCGCCGCAATTTGTTGCCGCCAAGCTCGCCGAGCGCGAGGAGCGCCACCGTCGCGCCGGCCAGTCACGCTATCTCGTCGAGCCGAATGTCAAGGACGGCAAGGGCGGTCTGCGCGACCTGCACACGCTGTTCTGGATCGCCAAATATGTTTACCGGGTGCATGACCCGGAGCAATTGATCGAGCATGGCGTGTTCGATCGGGACGAATACAGACTGTTTCGCCGCTGCGAAGATTTTTTGTGGTCGGTTCGCTGCAACATGCATTTTCTGACCGGCCGCGCGGAGGAACGCCTTTCGTTCGACATCCAACGGGATATCGCGGTGCGGCTGGGCTACACCGAACATCCCGGGCTGAAGGATGTCGAGCGGTTCATGAAGCATTACTTCCTGATCGCCAAAGACGTCGGCGACCTGACGGCGATCCTGTGTGCGGCGCTCGAGGAACGCCAGGCGAAAGTGGCGCCAGTGCTGAGCCGGGTCATCGCGCGGCTACGGCCGGCACGCAGCCAGCGCAAGTTGACCGAGACCGACGACTTCGTCATCGACAACAATCGCATCAACATCGCGCGTCCGAATGTCTTTGCGCGCGATCCGGTCAATCTGATCCGAGTGTTCTACCTCGCGCAGAAACACAATCTCGCGCTGCATCCCGAGGCCATGCGCGCCGCGACGCACTCGCTCAAGCTGATCGACAAGGATGTGCGGGAGGACAAGGAAGCGAATCGCCTGTTCCTGGAAATTCTGACCTCGAAGAACGACGCCGAAACCGTGCTGCGGCGGATGAATGAGGCGGGGGTGCTCGGCGCGTTCGTCCGCGCCTTTGGGCGCATCGTGGCGATGATGCAGTTCAACATGTACCACCACTATACGGTGGACGAACATTTGTTGCGCTGCATCGGCGTGCTTAACGAAATCGAGCGCGGCGAGAATCGCGAGGTGGCATTGGCGAGCGAGCTGATGCGAACGATCCAGCCGCACCATCGCGTCGTACTCTACGTCACGATGTTCCTGCATGATATCGCCAAGGGCCGCATCGAGGATCACTCGATCGCCGGCGCGCGCATTGCGCGGCGGCTTTGCCCGCGGCTCGGCTTGAGCGCGATCGATACCGAGCTCGTCGCCTGGCTGGTCGAAGTCCATCTCGTCATGTCGACGGTGGCGCAGTCGCGCGATCTCTCCGATCGCAAGACGATCGAGAACTTCGCCGCCGTGGTGCAATCGCTGGAGCGATTGAAGCTGCTGACGATCTTGACCACTGCCGACATCCGCGCCGTGGGACCCGGTGTTTGGAATGGATGGAAGGCGCAGCTCCTGCGCACGCTCTACTATGAGACCGAGCCGGTGCTCACCGGCGGCTTCTCGGAGGTCAACCGCGCGCAGCGCGTGGCCGTCGCCCAGTCCGAGTTTCGCGCCGAGATCAAGGATTGGCCGCCCGAGGCGCTGGAAGCCTATATCGCACGCCATTATCCGGCCTACTGGCTCAAAGTCGATCTGCCGCACAAGCTTGCGCAAGCAAACTTCGTGCGTGCGGCCGAGCAATCCGGGCAGTCGCTCGCCACCAGCGTCGGTTTCGATGCGGCGCGCGGCGTCACCGAGCTGACGGTGTTCGCGCCCGACCATCCGTGGCTGCTTTCGATCATCGCCGGCGCTTGTGCGCTGACCGGCGCCAACATCGTCGATGCTCAGATTTACACGACGACGGACGGGCTCGCGCTCGACACCATCTCGGTCTCGCGCGAGTTCGACCGCGAGGAAGACGAGGCGCGCCGCGCGGCGCGGATCGGCGACGCCATCCGAAAGGCGGTGCGCGGCGAGATCAGGCTGCCGGACATCGTGGCGAAGCGCGGACCGCCCAAGGGCAGGCTCAAGGCGTTCGCCATTGAGCCGGAAGTGACCATCAACAACCAATGGTCCAACCGCTACACCGTCGTCGAAGTGACCGGTCTCGATCGGCCCGGGTTGCTTTACGAGCTCACCACGACGCTTTCGAAGCTCAACCTCAATATCGCCTCGGCGCATGTTGCGACTTTTGGTGAGCGTGTCGTTGACGTGTTCTATGTCACCGATCTGGTTGGCGCCAAAATCGCAACGCCGACCCGGCAAAATGCGATCAAGCGGCCGCTGCTCGCCTTGTTCGCGGCGCCCGCCGGCGAGACCAAGCCGGCCCACGAGGCCGCGGCGGGGTAATCGCTTCTCGCGATTCCCGTTGCCTGGGGACGAACGGTCTCGGTCGGTCCCCGAGCGGTAACCGCGCTTTAAACCCCGCTCTCTACCGTGATTTCCGGGCGCGCTCGATTATTTCCGAAACCGGCCACTTTTCGGGATCAGGCGCGGAAGCGCGGGTTCCGCGCTGGGGATAGAGGGATATGGCGCCGTCTCAGGCCGGTCGGAAGCGTTCCCAAAGTGACGCAAACGATGCCGGGTTGCTCGATCTGCGGCTGCGGCCGCAGGATCGCGCCGCCAGTAAGCCCCGTGGTGACGGCGGTCGGCGCCGTTCCGGCGATGCCGCGCCGAAGGGGCCCCGCAAAAAGCGTCGAGGGGGCCGCAAAGGACGATCGGGAATTGGCCGGCTGATCTATTGGGCCGCCGTTTTGGCGTTGTGGGCGGTCATCGCCGCCATCGGCGCGCTTGTTTGGATCGGCATCCATCTGCCGCCGATCCAGTCGCTGGAAATCCCCAAGCGACCGCCATCGGTGCTGATCCTCGGCGCCAACGGCGCGACGTTGGCTACGCGTGGCGACATGGGAGGCGCGGCGGTACCGCTGCGCGAATTGCCGGACTACGTTCCGAAGGCCTTCATCGCCATCGAAGATCGGCGTTTCTATTCGCACCACGGGGTTGATCCGTTTGGCATCATGCGCGCCATCGTCCACGACGTGCTGCGCCGCGGCGCTGCCCAGGGCGGATCGACGCTGACGCAGCAACTCGCGAAAAACCTGTTCCTGACACAGGAACGCACTTTGACGCGTAAGCTTCAGGAGGTGGTGCTCGCGCTTTGGCTCGAACACAAGTTCTCCAAGGCGCAGATTCTCGATCTTTATCTCAACCGCGTTTATTTCGGCTCAGGTGCCTACGGCGTGGAAGCCGCAGCACAACGCTATTTCGGTAAATCGGCACGGCATCTGACGATCGCCGAAGCGGCCATGCTCGCCGGCCTCGTGCAATCGCCGTCGCGGCTCGCGCCAAGCCATAATCCCGACGGTGCGCAGCGCCGTGCGGCGTTGGTCATTGCCGCGATGGCGGAGCAGAAAATGATCTCCGCCGATGCAGCGAAGCTCGCACTCGCGCATCCCGCGCGCGCGGTCAAGCCGGCCGGCGCCGGCTCCGTCAACTACGTCGCCGATTGGGTGATGGATGCGGTCGACGATCTCGTCGGCCGATACGATCAGGACATCGTGGTCGACACGTCGATTGATCCGGCGCTGCAGGGCGCGGCTGAGCAATCGCTGGTCGACGCGTTGGCGCAAAAAGGCGAAAAGCTTGCTATCGGCGAGGGCGCGATCGTCGCCATGACTCCGGACGGCGTCGTGCGTGCGCTGGTCGGCGGCAAAAGCTACGCCGAAAGCCAGTTCGATCGGGCAATTGCAGCCAAGCGCCAGCCGGGCTCGGCGTTCAAGCCGTTCGTCTATCTCACCGCGCTCGAACACGGCCTGACGCCGGATACGATCCGCGAGGACGCCCCGATCGCCGTGAAGGGCTGGAAGCCGGCCAATTTCGAGCACGAATATTTCGGGCCGGTGACGCTCACTCAGGCGTTGGCCAATTCGCTTAACACCGTCTCGGTGCGTCTGACTTTGGAATTCGGGCCTTCGGCCGTTGTGCGGACCGCCTATCGGCTCGGCATCAATTCGTTGCTCGAGCCCAACGCTTCGATCGCGCTCGGCACATCGGAAGTCTCCGTCCTCGAACTCGTCTCCGCCTACGCGACCTTCGCCAATGGCGGGCTTGCGGTCTCGCCACATGTCGTGGAACGCATTCGCAGCGCAAACGGCAAGACCCTCTACACGCGTTCCACTCAAGCGCTCGGCCGCGTTGTCGACGCGCGCTACGTCGGGATGATGAATACGATGATGCACGAGACGCTGACGAGTGGCACCGCGCGCCGAGCTGACCTTCCCGGGCTGGCAGGCGGCCGGCAAGACCGGCACCAGTCAGGATTTCCGCGACGCCTGGTTCATCGGCTACACGTCTCACCTCGTGACCGGTGTTTGGCTCGGCAACGATGATAATACGCCGACTCGGAAAGCGACCGGCGGCGGCTTGCCGGTGGAAATCTGGAGTCGTTTCATGAAGACGGCGCATCAAGGCATCGCGCCGACCAGTCTGCCTGGCCTCGCCAGCGGCCCATGGATGAATCCGGCGCCTCCACCCGTCGCCATCGCGCCGGGTCAAGCGCCGGCGGACAAGCGCGGCCAACAACATGACACTGGCCGACTCGATCTGTGGTTGCTCGACAAACTATTTGGACGGCACTGACGGCGGCTTACTCGGTAACGCCCGAGGATAATTTCTGCAGGGCTTGAGAACGAGTTTCGGCTTCAGCGGAACCGCGCAGCGGTGTCATTGGAGCTTGAAGACCGTACGCAGCAAGCTCTTGACCGATTTCTTCGCATCCTCCGCGGCTGCCGGATCGGAACCCAGATGAGGACCGAGTTCAACGCACGGATCCTGGTAGGTAAACGGCTGTTTGGTTCCCGCATCGATCAAGGTGCCTGCCGGCTCTTCCCGAATCGAGCAGTGACGCACCGTCTGCGAATTCTTCGCGACAACCAGTGTCGCACCAAGCGGATTGTCAAAGGCATGCCAAACATTGGGGTATTCGGTCAGAGTGACATCGTGGCCGGCGGTTTGCAGCCGGGCAACGAATGATCGGCATGGAGCAATCGGATTGTAGTCGTCGGCCGTACCCTGGAAAATTCTGATCGGCCGGTCGGCGACATCGGTGTCATCGATGAACGTCGTCATGCAATCAGGATAGAACGGCAGATAGGCGGCAAATTCGGTGCCCGATTTGTTCCACATTCTGTTGAAGCGCTTCAGACTCGCGTAAAGCGCAGCTTGGCCGCCGCGCGAAAAACCCATCAACGCAATGCGGGCAGGATCGACGCGCGGATGCTGAGCGAGAACGTCAAGCGCGCGATAAATGTCGAGAATGAAGTTCAAGCGCCCGAGGAGCGCCTGATTTGTGGTGACCGAGGTGAGACCGCGCCCTGTGAAACCGTCGATCGCGAAGGTCGAAATGCCCATCGCGTTGAGCTCGTTGGACCACATTGCGATATTGGGACCCATGCCGCCCGAGCCGTGCATCAGCACCACGGTCGGCAGACGGCCGCTGCCCTGCGCGATCCGGAACTCGGCGGACAGCGTCGTTGGCTTTCCATCCGCTTCGCCCTTGAGAAAATTCTGATCAGAGAGCGTCAGCGTTGCGATGGAATGCAGCTCGATGCGCGCTGCCATCTCCTTCGAGGCAGCATTATCTGCGGCGGAGCTCGGCCATGTGCTCAGCCATAAGCCGGTCAAAACGATCGCAACAGCCGTGGCAATACGGGCATGCTTCACGGTCGCCTCCCTAAAATTCTGTCGCCTCAGACGTGCCGCAAATCGTGATTCTTCACCGGCAGCGAGCGGATGCGCTGTCCGGTCGCAGCAAAGATCGCATTACACAGAGCTGGAGCAACCGGCGGCACGGGTGGTTCACCGACGCCGCCCCAGAAATCGCCGCTCGGCACCATGACGGTCTCGACCTGCGGCATGTCCGCCATACGCAACATCTCGTAGTCGTTGAAGTTCGATTGTTCGGCAGCGCCGCCCTTGACGGTGATTTCGCCGAGCAGCGCCGCGGTCAACGCATAGACGACAGCGCCTTGGGTTTGCATCTCGATCGAAAGCGGATTGACTACGTGACCGCAGTCGATTGCGGAAACGACGCGATGGACGCGCACGCGTCCTGCGGTCACGGAAGCCTCCACGACCTGTGCGCAGTAGCTGCCGCAGGCTTCATTCACCGCAATGCCGCGATGAACGCCCGGCGGAAGCGGCTCATTCCAGCCCGCCTTCTGCGCCGCAGCGTCGAGCACGGCGAGATTCTTCGGGCTGTTGCGCAGCAGGCGGCGCCGATAGAGGTAGGGATCAATGCCTGCGGCGTGCGCCATCTCGTCGATGAAGCATTCCTTGTAGTAGGCGTTCTGCGAGTAGTTGATCGACCGCCAAACGCCGAGCGGCACGGAGGTTTGGCAGACGACGAAATCGACCAGATAATTCGGCACCGCGTACGGCATTTCATCAGCGAGGCCGCTCACGAAGCTCCTATCCACAATGGATGGCCCGAGCCCTGCCACGATGCCGGCCACGAAGGATGGCCCGGCAAGGCGAATGGACCACGCCACCGGCGTGCCGTCGGCGTCGAGTCCGGCGGCGAGACGCGCCATCCCGAAGGGCCGATAAAAATCGTGCTGCGTATCCTCCTCGCGGGTCCACAAGAGCTTGACCGGCTGCTCGAAATTCTTGGCGATGAGCACAGCTTGGCGAACATATTCCTGAATCGTGCCGCGTCGGCCGAAGCCGCCGCCGAGCAGCATGCGGTGAACGATAATCTTGTCGTTCGACAGGCCAGCGGCGATCGCGGCCGTGGCGACTGCCGTCGCAGGGTCCTGGGTTGGGACCCAGATCTCGACGCGATCCGGCTTGACGTGCGCAGTACACGTTTGTGGTTCCATGGTGGCGTGCGCCAGGAAGGGAACCATGTAGTCCGCCTCGATGCGTCGAACGGCGCGCGCAAATCCTGCTGTCACGTCCCCGTCGGAACGCCCCACAACAGCCGGTGTCGAGTTCGAGACCGCGGCGGACCGCGTCGCGGATGGTCTCGGTCGACGTCCCGCCGTGACCGTGATCGTTCCAAGTAATTTTCAGCGCTTCAGCCGCGCGCTTGGCGCGCCACCATGAATCGGCCACTACGGCCACGGCATCCGGCAATTGCACGATGCCGCGGACGCCGTTTAAACCGTGGCACGCGCTGTCATCGACCGACTGCAATGTTCCACGAAAGACCGGGCACTGCACGATCGTGGCGTAGAGCATATCCGGCAGCCGCACGTCGATGGCGTAGACCGGCTGCGCCGTCACCTTTTCGAGTACATCGAGCCGCTTGCGCGGCGTGCCCGCGAGCGTCCAGGCGGCGGGATCCTTCAGCTTCACGTCTTTCGGCGGCTGGATCGTCGCCGCATCTTCGGCGACCGCGCCGAACTTGACGGTGCGGCCGCTCGGCCCGTGTGTGATCACACTACGTGCCGCCGAGCATTGCGAAGCCGGCACGTTCCAGCGCGCCGCGGCAGCGGCGATCAGCATCTCCCGCGCGGTGGCGCCGGCGCGGCGGAGATACGATTGCGAGAGTGCGATTGAGCGGCTGGCGCCCGTCGACATATCGCCCCAGACCCGGCTTCGGCGCAGGTTGTCCAGGGGCGTGACGAATTCGGTGCGAACCTTCGCCCAATCGCAGCCGAGTTCCTCGGCCACCAGCATGGCGAGACCCGTCATGGCGCCCTGGCCCATTTCGGCGCGAGCGACGCGGATTGTTACGGTATCGTCGGATCCGATAACGACCCAGCAGGTCAGTTCTGGCGCGCCCTCGGTGCCGGCGCGCGCGACTTCGGGCCCGAACGGGACCGCAAAACTGAGGACCAAAGTGCCGCCCGCGGCAGTCGCGCCGACAAGGAATGAACGGCGATCCAATTCGCCGCCAGACGCCATGAATTCCCCCTGCTCACGACGCAACGATGCCAGATTCCGCCGTCGCATGCAGCGCAAAAAAAGACTTCACCCATGATAATTTTTGCCGGTGTGTATCGCGCATCACAATTCGGCAAATCGCCCGAGGGCCATTTCGAGGAGGAGTCATGACAGACGATCGTTCCACCCTAGAGCACCGCATCCGCTCCATTGAGGATCGGCTCGAAATCTACAATCTGATCGCGGGCCACCCGCCGAGCGCCGACACCGGTGCCGACTATTACGCCGAAGCCGTCTACACCAAGGATGGCGTGTTCGACCGCGGTCCCAATCTCTCGGGCGCCACCGGCAACAAGGCCATCGCGGCGAGCCTCAAAAGCCACGGCCATCAGGCCGCGATCGCCGGCGGCCTCGCGCATTTTGCCGGCTTGCCTCATATCGCGCTGCACGGCGACGCGGCGACCGTCACCTCGTACTTGCAAATTCTCACCCCGAACAAATCCGGCGAGGCGATCGAGGTTCCCAATCACGGGGCGTCGCGCGGCTACCACATTCACCGGGTAGCGGCGAACCGTTGGGAACTCGTGCGCACGCCTGACGGTTGGAAGATCAAACGACGCACGATCTATCTGATCGATGGTTCGGAACCCGCGCGCGGTATTTTGCGCGGCGCGCTTGAGGGCTACGCGGAACGGGCGTGAGCGAGTCGTATCAGATTCGAACCGCTCGGACCCGCGCGTTCCACAACAATGGACCCCGAAGTCCGGATCGGGCCATGAGCGGTCGAGTGACGCCTTGCTCGACTCCCGACCAAAAAACATACGTGGCAACTCCCAATCTCGATGTCTGTTTCGCTGAAAAGCAGACATTACGCACACGTCTGGTCCTCACGCTTAGATGCCTGTCGGCGCATGGCAATGATCGGATTGTGAGATCACGCTCGGACCAGCTTATCCTCGAACCAGTTCCACATGGTCGCGGTGCCGAGCGAGAGGTAGTCGCGCTGGCAGTGCTGGGCGCCGCCTTCCTCGGCCGTGAAAACGCGCAGCGTCTTGTCGGCCGATCCGCAGGCATTGAACAAAGCCTGGGCGTCTTTCAAGGGAATCTGCTCGTCGTCCTCGCCGTGCACGACCAGGAACGGACAGCGCATTTTCTGCACGACGCCGTCGAGCCGAAATGGTTCGAGCTTTTTCAGTGCCGCGTCGAGGGAATCGACGCCGAGAATCCACATGATGTGATGGCCCGGCACCGACAGTGACGTCTGGAATCCGGCGTCAATGCGCTTCTTCCAGGTGCCGTAATAATCCCAGATGGCGCCCCAGGCGATGCAGGCGGCAAAACGTGGCTCAAGCGAAGCGCAACGCGGCGCGTAATAGCCGCCGAGACTGATGGCGACGATGCCGATGCGCTTCGGGTCGACGTCGGCGCGCGTTTCCAGATAATCGATGCAGGCGCTGCCCGCCTTCTCGTAATCGTGGCGGAGCGGCATGCCGCGAAACCGGATGGCCTCGCCGGTGCCCGGACCATCCATCACCAGCACTGAAATGCCACGGCGCACCAGATCGGGTACGCCGCGCATGAACTGGATTTCCTTGGTGATGTCGAGGCCATCGAAAAACACCACGCAGGGGGTGCGCGCCGACTTTGCGTTTTGGGCCGGCACGAAATAACCGGGCAGTTTTTTGCCTTCGAACGGCACGTCGACAATCTCGATTTTGTTGCCGGAGAGCGTGACAAACTGATGAAAGCAATCGACCGCGCTGCGATAGGCTTCGAGCGCGCGCTGGTCCTTCGGAGTGCGAAATCGCTCGCCCATCTGATAATAGTGGCAGGCGCGCAGAAAGAACGGCGCCGCCGACGCCGGGTATCGCGTGCGAAACGATTCGGCGTGCGCGCGCACCGTATCGGCGACTGAAACACAGGCGTCGAAAAACGCCTCGTCATCCTCGCCGCTTTTGCCTTCAAGGAGGCGGCCGATCTTGTGCAATTCGCTCATGTCGACGCCGCCAAACGGCGCCGTCCCCAGCATGTTCACGAAGGCCGCCGACCAGCGGTAGTTGCCTGGAAAATACATGAAGTATTTCGGCATTTTGGACATGTCGTTTCCTCACTATTCGCTCTTTATTGGTACGGCGCTGGCCGCGATGCGAATGGCAGCGCGCTCTCAGACATCCCAAGCCGGCGCGCGGCCGGCGGGATTGGCGATGCGGCCGTCAGCGCGTTTGAGCGCGCCGATCCGGCGCATGTCGTCGTCGCTGAGTTCGAAATCGAAGACGTCGAGATTCTCGGCGATGCGTGCCGGGCTCGATGACCGCGGAATAGCCGCAATGATTTTTTGCTGCATCAGCCAGCGCAGCGCCACTTGCGCGAAAGTCTTGCCGGTGCGGCGCGCTATATCGGCGAGCACCGGATCGCCATGAAGGCGGCCGCGCGCGAGCGGACAATATGCCGTGAGCACGAGGCCGCGCCGGCGGCAGGCCTCGATTACCTTCGACTGATCGAGATAGGGATGACACTCGGCCTGCAAAGTGACCAGCGGCTCGGCGCACAGGCTCATCGCCTCATCGAGCATCGCGATGTTGAAATTGGCGACGCCGATATGGCGCGTGAGGCCCTGCCGTTTTGCCTTGGCGAGTGCGCCCATCGTCTCCGCGAGGGGTGTGTTCTTCTCGGGCCAATGGACGAGAAGAAGGTCGACATAATCGACGCGAAGCCGCTCGAGGCTCTCCTCAACCGATCGGGCGAAATCGCCGGCGTGCAGATATTCGTGCGAAACCTTGGTGGTAACGAAAATCTCCTCGCGGCGGATGCCCGAGGCGCGGATGCCTTCCCCGACGCCGCGCTCGCTGCCGTATTTCCAGGCGGTATCGATATGGCGATAGCCGAGCTTGAGCGCAGTCGCGACGATCTCGCCGCAATCGGCAAGCATCGAAGTTCCGTAACCGATGGCGGGAATCTCGGCGCCGTGCGCCGGCAACTTGGGAGCAAACAGCATCATTGCATCCTAACGCATGATCCCAAAAAGTGGGAACCGGTTTTTGGAAGAGATCATGCGCGAGAAAAGCATGATCCCAAAAAGCAGCCGTTGGACTTGATCCGAGGGTGGGCCCCGTTTTCGGAAGAGATCAGGCACTGGAAAAGCATAATCCCAAAAACACGCTCTCTGATTTGATCCGAGGTTTTGGGAAGAGATCATGCCTATGGAACGTTGGCGACCACCGATTTATTCCGGTTTGATGTTGGCAAATTTGACCACCCTGGCCCATTTCTCGGTGTCGTCGGCCAGGAATTTCCCGAAAGCAGCGGGTGAACTGGGAAACACGGTGTAACCGAGATCGGCAAGCTGTGCCTTCTTGGCAGGATCGGCGAGGCAGGCGTTGATCGCGCCATTGATCTTATCGATAATTTCGACGGGCGTATTCGCCGGCGCTCCCATGCCCTGCCACAGGCTCGCCTCATAGCCCGCAACGAAATCGCCGACGACCGGAACGTCCGGCAGCGCTTCGGAACGCGTTGCAGTGCTCACGGCCAGCGCCCGCAACTTTCCGGCCCTGACGTGCTCGATCGATGACGTGTCGGAAAACATCACCTGCACCCGCCCGGCGATCAAATCGATATGCGCAGGCGCCGCGCCTCGGTACGGGACGTGCACCATGTCGATGCCGGCCATCATGCAAAACAGTTCGTCTGCCACATGGAGCGGGGTTCCGATGCCGCTGGACGCCATGCTGATTTTGCCTGGGTTGGCCTTGGCATAGGCGATGAGCTCGGGAACGGTCTTGGCGGGGAATGATGGGTTGACCACCAGGACAAGCGGCGATCGCACAATGCTGGCGACTGGCGCAATGTCGCGGAGGAATTTGAAGTTGCTGTTGTCATAGAGGGTGGCATTGATCGTATTGACCGAAGCGACCTCGAGAAGTGTGTAGCCGTCGGCTGGCGCTTTGGCGACAAGCTCCATGGCGATATTGCCGCCGGCGCCCGGACGATTTTCTATGACGAAGGTCTGGCCGAGACGCTCCGACAGCCATTGGCCGATGATGCGTGCAACGATGTCGACACCGCCGCCGGGGGCAAGTCCGACAATCAAACGCACTGGGCGTGCCGGATACGCTTGCGCCCTCGCGCCGTGCGATCCGGCGGAGAGCACGACAGCTCCCGCCGTCAGGTGCAGAAATCGACGGCGCGGAAGTTTCATCGTGTACTCCTCTTAGGACGCGAGGTCGCCAACCGCGGTAGTTTATGCAAGCGTCATGCCCGATGGTCGATCGCAAGCGCAACGCTTTGATGCACGATTGGCTATCTTCCACCAGACACGTTGAGCACGGCGCCGGTGATGTAGGATGCCGCGTCCGACAGCAGGAACAGGATCGCCTCGGCGATTTCGTCGGGCTTGCCCGGCCGGCCCATCGGCAACAGTGGTGTGATGCGCTCGAGACGGCCCGGCTCGTGGATGTCGGTCTCGGTTGGTCCTGGCCGGATGGCATTGACGCGGATGCCCTCTTTGACGACCTCGCGCGCCAGCCCGTTCGTCAGCGCGTCGATGCCGCCCTTGGCGGCAGCATAGAACACGTATTCCCCGGCACCGCCGGTCAAGCTCGCGATCGAAGACAGCAGCACGATCGACCCGCCGGATCCGCCCCTCGCGGTTGACATACGTTGCACGGCGGCCCGCGCGCAGAGCAGCCCGCCATAGAGGTTGACGTCGATCACCTCGCGCATGGTCGCGGCGCTGGCGGCCTCCAGCCGCGAATTCTTGCCGGCAATGCCGGCACTGTGCACGAAATGGGTGAGCGGCCCGAGTTGCGCCGCAGTGGCGTCGAAGACGCGCTCGATGTCCTGCTCGATCGCCATGTCGCCCGCAATGGCAACCGCGTTGGCCCCAGCGGATTTCACCGCATCAACGACGCCGGCCGCGGCCGTCGCGTTACTTTTGTAGTTCACGGCCACATCGTAGCCGCGCGCGCCGGCCATTCGTGCGGTGGCGGCGCCGATGCCGCGGCTGCCGCCGGCGATCAGAAGAACAGGTCGTGGCATGGAGGACTCCCGAAGGGCTAGTGGTCTGATTCTAACATTCGCATCCCGGTTCGGCACAGGCTGTCTTGCGAATGCTAGAATCAAAGGACCACTAGCAAATATGCGTGCTAGTGGAGCTTTGGATTTGACATTCGCTTCGCCGATTCGCGGCCAGGTGGGTAGCGAATGTCAAATCCGCTTCACTAGAATACCAGCCGTTCATATTGGCCGGAAGGAATGTGCCGCGACAGTGCCTTCGCGATACGTCGCAAAGGTTTGCTTTTTGCGACAGCTGCGTCCACATCAAGCGTCGTGTATGAGGAGGATAAGGATGCGAGCTTTTTCACGAACCAGCACGATTGTGGCCCTTGCCGTTGCGGCTGCATTGGCCGGTCCCCTCGGGGGACATTCGCCCAACACCGCAATGGCGCAGACGATGGGAAAAACCGTGACGACATCATCGGGCTTGAAGATCATCGAAACCAAGGTCGGCACCGGCGCGTCCTGCAATCCCGGTCAGACTTGCGTCATGCACTACACCGGCTGGCTCTATCAGAACGGCGCAAAAGGTGAAAAATTTGACAGCTCGCTCGATCGCGGCCAGCCGTTCGAGTTTCCGCTTGGCAAGCACCAGGTCATCGCCGGATGGGATGAGGGCGTCGCCGGAATGAAGGTTGGCGGCAAACGCACTCTCATCATCCCGCCCGAACTCGGCTACGGTGCGCGGGGCGCCGGCGGCGTGATCCCGCCGAACGCCACGCTGATCTTCGACGTCGAACTGCTTGGCGTGAAGGGCTGATGCAAGGCGCTGAAACGCGGTATATGCCGATGGCATGCCCCGACAACATGTCCTACATTCCGGGGAAATCAGGAATAGGGGAAACACCATGGCCGATCTCGCAGCGTCCAAGCTGACGTGGGACCACATCCATCTGCGCACGGCCGATCCCGAAGCAATGGCGCAGTGGTTCGAGACGATGCTCGGCGCGCAAGTGCTCCGCAGCATGCAGGGGGGCCAGCCGCGCATCGATCTGAAGCTTGGCGGCGCCAACATTTTCATCGCGCCGGTGGCGGCCGGCGACGGCGTCAATGCCGCCCCGGCCACGCCCTACCGCGGCCTCGATCATTTTGGGCTGGCCGTGAGCGGCATCGACGCAATTGCGGCCGATCTCAAGGCCAAGGGCGTGGCATTCACGCGAGAGCCCACGACTGTGCGGCCCGGCGTGCGCGTTTGCTTCATCCGTGCTCCCGAAGGCGTGTCGATCGAATTGCTCGATCGCGACGCCAAATATCAGCCGGCAAAAGGCTAGGGCATCCCGCACCGTGGAGGGTCACGGTGTGCCAGTGTGCTTCGTTATTTCTTATCCGGCCGTACGATGGTTCCCGGCTCATCATCGGCGACCGGCTCGGGGCTCGGCGGAGGTGTCGCCTGCCGTGGTCCAGGTCTGATGTCGGGCGGGAGCGTCGCCGGATTGACTGGTGCGAACGACCCGCTTTGTTTGGACTGTCCAGCTTTGCCCGTATAGGCCATGAGCCCGTCCTTGGTCGAAACGATATCGCCGGGCCGCAACGTCGGGTCGTTCTTCACATCGACCGTGACGAGGCCGACCGCATCCTTGCCGTTGCACGTGCAGTTGGCGACCATCTTCTTGCGGTAGATGAACGCCGTATCGAGTGCAGTGTAGCGCTGACCATCCTGTGCGACGGAAGTGCCGATCTCATTACCAAAGAAGACTTTGGTCCTGCTGTAAGGACAAATCGCCCGGCAAGTTTCTGCCGGCGTGCCATTGGTGATTTGCTCCATCGGGAAGTGCTGGCCGTCACACAGCCGCACGCAGTAGACGACCGAGCGACCGGTGCTGCCGCCGCCTTCACTTACGCTTTCGTGCTGCAGAGGTGCCGGCGCGATTCGCCCCACACCTGGCGCCGGTGCAGGAGGAGGTGGCGGCGCTGGCTGCTGCTTCGGACCGCCAAATAGAAAATCGAAAAAGCCCTGAGCCCGCGCCGCTTGCGGCGCCGTCATCGTGGCGGCAGCGAGCACGCCCACGACAACGGCCGCGCGCCATTTCGCACTGCCGCTACGACATCTATTCACCATGGCAACACCTCACCGCCACGCCCCTCAGCCGAGATGTCCTAAAAAACAAACCGATTATTGGCGTTATCCCGCCGCCCCGCAAGGGAGGCGGTCAGGACCATGGCCACACTATCGCCCTGATTCATTGACCGCTTGCGCGATCCGCACCTTGCGCGTCAGCGCCCAGATCAACAATGACATGCAGCCCGCCGCGGCGACGGTACCGGCGACCGGCCAAGCGGAATGTCCGAGATATTGGCCGATCGCGGCGGCCGCGATGGCAGCGCAGGATTGCTGGGTGAATCCCATGAGCGAAGACGCGGTGCCGGCGCGATCCGGAAACGGCGTCAGCGCTCCCGCCATGGTCGACGGTAACGATAGCCCGAGGCCGCATAGATAGATCGTTGCCGAACCGATGAGCCAAGCCACATTGGTGAGGCCCAACGCAACGACCGCGGCCATGATCAGGCCGCCGGCTGCCAGTGCGACAGTGCCGATACCGATCGTGCGGTCGAGCCCGAGCCGCATCACGATGCGGGCTGCAATATTGGTTCCGAGCATGTAGCCGGCGGCCCCGAACGCGTAGGTCGCGCCGAAGGTGAGCGGCGACAGTCCGTAGATGCCCTGGATGACGATGGATGCGCCCGACACCCAGGCCAACAATCCGACGAAGCTCGCCGTCAGAATGCCGAGATGCGCGAGAAAGCCGCGATCGACCAGCACCGAACGGTATAGCGAGCCCATGACGCCAAGCGAAAACGGCCCGGGCGTGCGCTGGCGCAATGTCTCCGGCAATAGGCGGGCGGCAGCCGTTCCGGCGATCAAGGCGAAGATCACCAGCAAAACGAAGCTCGCGCGCCAGCCGAATAACGTCTGCAAGACGCCGCCGATGACCGGCGCCACGATGGGGGCGAACGCCGTGATCGAACTCATCAGTGACAGCTCGCGACCGGCGCGCACGCCCGTATAGAGGTCGCGGACCACCGCGCGCGCCAGCACGATCGATCCGGCGCCGCCGAGCGCCTGCACGAAACGCACCGCCGTCAGAGTCTCGATCGATTGCGTCGTGGCGCAAACGATTGTTGCCACGCCAAAGAGCGCGAGTGCGAACAACAGCACCGGCCTGCGACCGAAGCGGTCTGAGATTGGCCCGTAAAGCAGCTGGCCGGCGGCAAAGCCCAACAGATAGCTCGAAATGGTCAATTGCACTTGCGCAGTCGGCGCGTGTAATGCACGCCCGATATCGGGCAGCGACGGCAGATACATGTCCATCGACAGCGGACCGATCCCGGTCAGCAACGACAGCAACAATGTGAGAGCAAACGTACCGGGACGAAGCATCAGCTAAAAATCCAGACGCGACGGCGAAAAGGACAGGGAGTGAAGAGCGCGTCCACCCAATCTCAATTGTTTTTGTTCTTGTCCAAAAAGCTCGTATCAGTTCCGGATCAAGTCCAAGGGTATGCTTTCCGGGATCATGCCTTTTTATCGAGCATGATCTTATCCGAAAACCGGGTCCACCCTCGGATCAAGTCCGAGGGCATGTTTTTCGGGATCATGCTCTTTCGCGCAGCGGTTTCACCTTCAGTTCCGCGGCGAGCTTGTCGAGTTGCGCGATGAGCTGGCGGGCGAGCGGTACGCCGTCGCGCAGGCGCTCGTCGCGGCATTGTGCGCGGCGGTCACCGGGCAAGCGGATTTCATCGACACCCGGCAGGCGTTTCGAGGCGCGCAGATCATGCATGTGACGATCGACCTCGGCGTTGAACATCGCGAGCGGCAGGAAGCGCGTGACGTCGACCACGATCATGAACTGGCCGGTATTGGTCTCGGTCTTATCGTCCGCATTAAAGTCGACCACGTCGCGGCCGAAGGCGGCGTTGTTCAGCACGCCGCCAAGCAGCCCCAGCATGATTGCCAGGCCGCTGCCTTTGTACTCACCCATTGGCAGCAACAGGCCCTCGCCCGAGCGGTTCGGATCGGTGATCGGCGAACCGGTCTCGGCGTTGACGAACCAGCCCTCCGGCATCGTCAGCCCGCGCAGCGCGTATTTCTTGACCGTGCCGTAAGCCACGATGGAAGTGGCCATATCCAGGATGAGCGGCCCCTTGCCCGACGGCACACCAATTGCCAGTGGGTTGGTGCCAAGGAGCAACTCTGCGCCGCCCCAGGTCGCCATGTGATTGGCGTTGGCGACCGCGGCGTAGATGCTGATCATTCCTTGCGTGGCTGCCATTTCCACATAGAGGCCGGCCGGTCCGGCATGATTGGAACGCCGCACGCCGACCCACGACACGCCGCTCTCGCGCGCCATCGCAATTGCTTCGTTGGTCGCGCGGGTCACCGCGAGATGGCCCATGCCGTTGTCGCCATCGACCAGCGCCGTCGCCGGGCCGGTGTGCTTGACCACGATATTCGGCCGCGCATTGAAGCCGCCGGCCTTGAGACGCCGGACGTATTGCGGCAACCGGAAAATGCCGTGACCATCGGCGCCGGTGAGATCGGCCTCGGTCATCAGTTCGGCGCACTGCGCCGCGTCCGCCTGCGGCAATCCGGCAGCGACCAAGCTATCCTCGATCAGCGAGCGCGTTGCGGTCGCGGGTGTCGGCAGCAAATTTGTCGAGTCATCCATGACCGTCACCGCGCCGACACTGTTTCGCGAGCGCCTGACAGCAACGCCGCGGCGTGATCGCCGAGAATCGTGGCGCGATCCTTTTCCGGGGATATCGAGCGCACGGACCTGCCGCACGCATTCCATCGTGCCCATGTCATAAGGATAGTCGCTGCCAAGGAACACACGATCGGCGCCGACCGATGAGACCAAAAACTCGAGCGACGTTTTGGAGTGCAAAATCGTGTCGTAGAGAAACCGGTCGAGATATTTTTCCGGCGAATGCTTCAGATGCACCTTCGGTTCGGGCCGCACGTGCCAGCCGTGCACCCAGCGGCCGCCCTGATAAGGAATGAAGCCGCCGCCGTGCACCATGACGAAATTGAGCTTCGGATAACGCTCCAGTACGCCGCCGAAGATCAGGCACGCGCCGGCGATTGTGGTGTCGAGCGGATTGCCGATCAGATTGTTGAGATAATAGGCGCGCAGCCGGTCGACGCCGGCGACGTTGCCGGGATGAACCATCATGAAGGCATTAAGCTCGGCGGCGGCTGCCCACAGCGGCTCGAAACTCGGATCGTCGAGATTCTTGCCGTTGACGTTCGAGCCGATCATGGCGCCGCGCAGGCCGAGCGTTTGCATGGCGCGGCGCAATTCGTCGGCGGCCTTTTGCGGCGCCTGCATCGGCAGCGTGGCGATGCCGGTAAAGCGATCGGGGTGCTCCTTCACCAGCCGCGCGATCTCATCGTTCTGAATGGCCGAGGCGGCGGCGCCCACAGACGGCTCCTGGCCATACAGCCAGGTCTGCGGCGTGACCGACAGCACGTGCACGTCGACTTCGGCCGCTTTCATGTCGGCGAAACGCCGTTCGATGTCGTGGCCGCCGCGCGGAAACGGCCGATACGGTGTGCCTGCCACCTCGAAGATCGAATTGTCGTCGTCAAATCGGCTCAACTTGAGCCCAAGACTCGGGATTTCCTTCTGCAAAAGCTTGATCGTCGCGTCGGTGGCGATGTGCGTATGGGTATCAATGGTCCGCGTCATGTTTGCTCTCCGGATGGCGCGGGCTCTTGTGCGCATAACCCGGATAGCTATGCAAGGCGTGCTCGAGCAAGCCTTGGTCCGAATGGACGAAGCGATGTGCTGGGTCTGCCGTTTCGATCATTTCCCGTGCGCTGCCGCGCCCACGCGGGCTATTTGCTCCCGTCACGGCAATTCCCGCGCATGCACTTGTCTCTCACGCCAGTGCCACCAGAACACTGCGACAATTCCAAGCACCACCGCCGCGATCAGCACGAAAATCAAAGCCGAATTTTCGATCCAGGCAATCGCCGGAATGCCAAGCGCCATGATCAGTCCAAGCAGACAGACTTGCCATGACAGGACATGGACGCCCGCCGTAAAAGTGCCGAGCGCCAGCAAGGTGAAAATTGCTATGCCGGTCGCGCCGGCATTGAACGTTCGCTGAACGCCCGGCAACAACATCAAATTCATCACGACCAGAAACGCGATCCAGTGCAGCGCCTGGGTCGATATCAGCCGCAATTTCCCGGCTTTGTCGCTTGCGTTCTGCCATCCGGCGCCGACGCAGAGGAGCCCGATGAACGGCGCGAGAAGCTCCCAATAGGTCACGATCGGCTCTTTCGAAAAGCTCGTATAGGCAACGCCGAGTATGGTCAGGATCAAGACCGCACTGAAAGGCAACTCTCTCAGCAACAGGCTCATGCGCGGCGAGTTGCGCGTCACGACGTGTGGAACGCCAGATCCTCGGGCATTTGGGTTTGCTTCTGCGCTGCTCATCGTGCTTGCTCCAGACGTCCCGAGACATTCTTTCTCGCGTTCGTGCCGCCTATGCGGCCGTCTCATCCACCCGATCTTCCAGATCGCTGAAGTCGCAGCGTTCGGCGTGCTGCACCCCTCTCAATATGGCATGCGATCGTTGCTTTAAATCAATGCGGAACCTGAAAATTGCAGTTGATTGCGATAGAATTGCAAATCTGCAGAAAGCAATTTGCGGACCCGAACTGTAGTTCCGATGGCGCAGTCGACGCAACTGAAGGGAAAGGTTCTTGCCGTGCGAGGCGCGGTTGTCGACGTCGCCTTCGAGGACGCCCCCCTTCCGCAACTCGATGAGGCTCTGATCGTCGAATGGGACCGGCCTGGGGCCCTGATCGTGGAGGTTCAGGCCCATCTCGACGAGACGACTGTTCGCGGCGTTGCGCTTCAGGAGACCGCCGGGCTGAAACGCGGAGTGCGGGTGCGCACGACGGGACATCCGATCACCGTACCGGTCGGCGATGCCGTGCTTGGTCGTCTCCTCGATGTCACCGGCAGTGTGCGTGACAACGGCCCGGCGCTGCCGGAGGACATGCAGCACTCGCCCATCCACCGGGCGGCGCCGCCGCTCGGGGATCGCAGTCCGGCGACGGCCATCTTTGAAACCGGCATCAAGGTCATCGACCTTCTGGCTCCGCTTGCTCAGGGCGGCAAGGCCGCCATGTTCGGTGGTGCAGGTGTCGGCAAGACCGTTGTGGTCATGGAGCTCATTCACGCGATGGTCAAAAGCTACCAGGGCATTTCTGTCTTTGCCGGGATCGGCGAGCGGTCCCGCGAAGGCCACGAGCTGCTTCACGGAAATGCAGCGGTCAGGTGTGCTTGATCGCACGCGTGCTGGTCTACGGCCAGATGAACGAGCCGCCCGGCGCGCGCTGGCGCGTCGGGCTGACGGCGCTCACGATTGCCGAATATTTCCGCGACCAGAAGCGGCAAAACGTCCTGCTGCTGATGGACAATGTGTTCCGCTTTGTCCAAGCCGGCAGCGAAGTCTCGGGCCTGCTCGGACGCCTGCCTTCGCGGGTCGGATACCAGCCGACGCTCGCCACCGAAGTCGCCGCCCTGCATGAGCGCATCGCGTCGGTGTCGGGTGTAGCGGTCACGGCGATCGAGGCCGTCTATGTGCCGGCCGACGATTTCACCGATCCTGCCGTTACCGCGATTTCAAGCCACCTCGACAGCATGATCGTACTGTCCCGATCAATGGCAGCGGAAGGCATGTATCCCGCCGTCGATGCCTTGAGCTCGTCATCGATTCTGCTCGATCCGACCGTCGTCGGCGAGGAGCATTATCGTGTCGCCGAACAGGTCCGCGAGACCATCGCTCACTACAAGGAACTGCAGGACATCATCTCGCTTCTTGGCATCGAGGAACTGAGCGCCCGCGACCGGCTCATCGTCATGCGGGCGCGCCGCTTGCAACGCTTCCTCACGCAGCCCTTCGCGGTCACCGAAGCTTTCACCGGCAAGCCCGGACGATCGGTACCGCTGGCGGAGACGCTCAAGGGTTGCCAGGCAATTCTCGACGGCGCCGGCGACGCTTGGGCGGAGAGCTCTTTCTACATGATCGGCACGATCGACGAGGCGCGCGACAAGAACGCTTCCGCGAGCCGCGAGGCGCGGCCGTCATGAGACTTGTCATTACAACCCCCACTAAGGTCGTCATCGACGATTCCGATGTGATCGCGGTGCGCGCCGAAGACGAGAGTGGCAGCTTCGGTATTCTCAACGGCCATGCCGATTTGCTGACCGCGCTTACGGTATCGGTGGTGAGTTGGCACCATGGCGACGATCGCCGGCGCTTCTGCGCCGTGCGCCGCGGCGTTCTGTCGGTGAGCAATGGCAGCGAGGTCGCCATCGCGACGCGTGAAGCGATCCCGGGCGACGATCTCGATCATCTCGAACAAGTGGTGTTGGCGGAATTCCGCGAAGCACTCGAAGCCGAAAGGACGGCACGCACCGAGAGTTTGCAACTGCAGATGAAAGCCATCAAGCAGATCGTCCGCTACCTGCGGCCCGAGCGGCCGGGCGTCTTCGGAGGCGAATCGTGAATAGCAAAGCCGTCGAGCCCGAAACAAACTCTTCGGACGGCATGGCCGACGCGGTTCGAAAGCAGCAGGAACGCCGCAAGCGCTGGCAGAACGAAGGCGAGCCTTCCATGGCGCGGTTCATCGGCCAGATCGGCGTTCTCGGCTGGATCATCGTGACGCCGACATTGATTGGGCTTTTCGTCGGCCGCTGGCTCGATCACACGTTCGGCACGGGCATTTTCTGGAGCGCGCCATTGTTGCTGGTCGGTGTGGCGATTGGATACTGGTCGGCCTGGAAATGGATGCACAAGCAATGACGGAGCTTCATCTCGGCGAACATGGCCTTTTTCTCCTCGCGCTGAGCGCTGGTGCATGGCTAGCGGTCGGGACGCTGATCGGCGCGGCCTACTTTCTGACGCTGCGCTGGAACGTCCGCATGTTTGTCGCCGGGCAATCGCTGCCGCTGGTGCTGGCCGCTCAACTTGTTCGTTTCGCGGTCATTGGCGGCGGGCTTGCCATCATCGCAAGGCAATTCGGCGCGCTGCCGCTTCTTGTCGCCACGGCCGGCATCTTAACGGCGCGGGCAGCCATCGTTCGATATGGAGCGCAGCCGTGATCGGATCGCCGCTTGCCACCAAGACAATATTCACGATCGGGCCAGTTCCGATCACCGAGCCCGTCGTTGTGACCTGGGGCCTCATGGCCGCCCTGGCGCTGGGAGGCTTCCTCGCCACGCGTTCGCTCACTGTTTCGCCGTCGCGCAGCCAAATGGTCCTCGAGGTCATTGTCGGAGCCATTGAGGATCAGATCCGCAGCACCATGCGGGTTGCGCCGGCGCCATATCTGCCGCTGATCGGCACGCTGTTTCTGTTCATCCTCGCCGCGAACTGGTCTTCGCTGATTCCGGGCGTCGAGCCGCCGACGGCGCATATCGAGACCGACGCCGCGCTTGGCCTGATCGTTTTCTTCGCAATCATCTATTTCGGCATCCGCGCGCGCGGCTTGCGGGGCTATCTGCAAACCTTCGCCGATCCAACCATCGTCATGATTCCGCTCAACGTCGTGGAGACGTTCACTCGCACCTTCTCGCTGATCGTGCGCCTGTTCGGCAACATCATGAGCGGCGTTTTCGTCATCGCCATCATTCTCTCGCTCGCCGGCCTGCTGGTGCCTATCCCGTTGATGGCGCTCGATCTGCTGACGGGCGCCGTCCAGGCCTACATCTTCACCGTTCTGGCCATGGTCTTTATCGGCAGCGCGGCGAGCGAAGGCCCTGCCGACGGCAGCAAGGAATAGGAGGACATCATGAATTGGATCGAGATCGTCAGCATCTTTGCTGCGGCGATGGCGGTATCGTTTGGCGCCATCGGTCCGGCGCTCGGCGAAGGACGGGCGGTCGCCGCCGCGATGGACGCCATCGCCCGCCAGCCGGAGGCCGCCGCGACGATATCGCGGACGTTGTTCGTCGGCCTCGCCATGATCGAGACCATGGCGATCTACTGTTTGGTCATCGCGCTGTTGGTGTTGTTCGCCAACCCGTTCATCCATTGAAATCCATGCACTTCGATTGGTGGACATTGGCGCTCCAGACCGTCAACGTCCTCGTTCTCATCTGGATTCTCGCGCGGTTCTTCTTTCGGCCGGTGGCGGATATCGTCGCCAAGCGGCAGGAGGAGACAAACAAGCTTCTTGCCGACGCGGCTGCGGCCCGCGAAGAGGCCGCCGCAATTCGCGCTGACGCCGAAAAGGCGCACGCGGTCCTTGACGCCGAGCGTGATCGGCTGATCGCGGAGGCGCGAAATTCGGCGCAGATCGAGAAGACCAATCTGCTTGCGCAGTCGTCACAGGAGATCGCAAAGCTTCACGGCGAGGCCGAAGCGGCCATTGCGCGGGACCGCACTGCGGCCCAACAGGCGATCATCGCGCGCGCCAGCGAAGTTTCCGTGGACATTGCGCAGCGCCTGCTCGGCACGGCTGCCGCCAAAGATCGCGCTGACCGCATTCCTCGATGGGCTCTGTCAGGAGCTTCGCGCACTGTCATCCGCAGAAAGAGAGAGCTTCGTGTCGTCGGTGGCGGCAGATGGTCACGCGATCGAGGTCGTGACCGCGGCGCCGCTTACGAAGGATGAGACCGAGCGCGTCCGTGACGCGCTCAAGCAGGCGTTGGGTGGCAGCCCGACATTTGAGTTTCGTTCGGATCCAACCTTGATTGCCGGCATCGAGCTGCACAGCCGCAATACGATTGTGCGCAATAGCTGGCGCGCTGATCTCGATCGAATCCGCGAGGAATTGAGCCGTGACGAGCACCCAGGCAAATCTTGATGCCTGGCTCGATGACAGCGAAGGAGCGCGTCAAAGCAACGACGCTCGCGCCCGTTGCGGAGCAGGTTGGGCGTGTCGAAGCGATCGCCGACGGCATTGCGCTCGTGTCCGGTCTGCCCGATGTGCGCCTCGATGAGATCGTTCGCTTTCAACATGGCCAGGTCGGCTTTGCCCTCACGTTCGACCGCGACGTCCTGGGATGTGTCCTGCTCGACGAGACCGAAGGAATCGAGGCGGGCAATCGGGTGGGCGGCACCGGCGAAGTGGTGCGCGTGCCGGTCGGGCCAGCCTTGCTCGGCCGCACGGTCGATCCGCTAGGCCGCCCGCTCGACGGCGGCGGCGAAGTGATTGCGGAAGCCACCGAGCCCATCGAGCGCCCGGCGCCGGCGATCATCGACCGGGATTTCGTCAGCGAACCGGTCCAGACCGGCTTGCTTGTCCTCGATTCCATGTTCGCGCTTGGGCGCGGACAGCGCGAGCTGATCATCGGAGATCGCGCGATCGGCAAGACCGCGATTGCCGTCGATTGCATCATCAATCAGAAGAACAGCGACATCATCTGTGTCTACGTCGCGGTCGGTCAAAAATCGTCCACGGTCAAGCGGGTCATCGACGCAATTCAAACGCATGGCGCGCCGGAACGGTGCATCTTCGTCGTGGCGAGCGCGTCAGCCGCTCCCGGATTGCAATGGATCGCGCCCCTTTCCGGCTTCACGATGGCCGAATACTTCCGCGACCGCGGCCAGCACGCGCTCATCGTCATCGACGACATGACCAAACACGCCGCCACGCACCGCGAGATCGCCCTTCTCACCCGGCAACCTCCGGGCCGCGAGGCCTACCCTGGCGACGTATTCTACGTCCATGCAAGGCTGCTCGAACGCGCCGCCAAGCTCTCGAAGGCTGCCGGCGGCGGGTCGTTGACCGCACTTCCCATTGCCGAATTGGATGCCGGCAATTTGAGCGCCTACATTCCGACCAACCTGATCTCGATCACTGACGGCCAGATCGTTCTCGATTCACGTTTATTTTACGAGGGCCACAAGCCGGCGGTTGATGTCGGCACAAGCGTCAGCCGCGTCGGCGGCAAGACGCAAGCGCCGGCGTTGCGCGAGGCCGCCAATACGCTGCGGCTTGACTATGCGCAGTTCCTGGAACTTGAAATGTTCACCCGCTTCGGCGGCGTGACTGATGTCCAAGTCAAGGGCAAGATTGCGCGCGGGCAGCGCATCCGCGCCATCCTCTCCCAACCCCAATACGCGTCGCTGCGGCTCGTCGACCAGGTCGCGCTTGCTCTGGCCGTGCAAGGCGGTCTTCTCGATCGTTTGCCACTGGAGGACATCGGAAAATTCCGCTCCGAGCTTCCGGCCTGGCTCGACCGCTCGGTGGCGCGGATCGTCGCCGAGATCGACCGGACGGGATGCCTCGACGATGCCCAAGGCGCCGAGATGAAAAGGAGTCTCTCCGCGCTGGCGAACCAGCTTGCGCCGCCTCCAAGCACGACCCAGCCGGGGACCAAGTGATGGCTGAGCGGCTGACCGATATCGTCACGCAGATTCAAAACGTGCGGCAGCTTGAAGCGGTCGTCACGGCCATGCGCGGAATTGCAGCCTCTCGGGCGCAGCAGAGTCGATCACTGCTCGCCGGCATCGAGGCGTATACCGATGTGGTTTCGCGTTCTATCGGCCAGGCCTTAGCCCTGCTGCCGGCTGATGCATCGACGCCGGCGCCCCTTCGGCACGCCAGACGTGGCCTGATCTTGTTTTGCGCCGAGCAGGGCTTTGCCGGAGCCTTCAGCGAGCGCGTCCTTGACGCGGCAGCGGGTGACCTCGGCAGCTCAATGAGCATGGTGATCGGCACGCGCGGCGCAGTCGTCGCCGGCGAGCGTGGAATCAAGCCCGCCTGGTCGGCTCCCATGGCAACGCGCGTCGACGCTATACCAAGCTTCGCAAACCGGCTGGCTGACGCGCTGTATGGTTATGTCGCGCCAGGCGCCATGACGCAGGTCGATGTTCTGTTTTCGCGCTCGGTGTCCGGCAGCGGCATAACGATCGATCGCCATTCACTGCTCCCGATCGACTTCGGACGTTTCGCGCGACCGGTCGAGACGCAGGCGCCGTTGACGACGCTCGCCCCCGAGCTCCTGCTCGAACGCCTCGCCCTGGAATATGTTTACGCGCAGCTTTGCGAGGCTGCCATGCACGCCTTCGAGGCGGAGAACGAAGCTCGCATGATGGCCATGGCGTCAGCCAAAACCAACATCCAGTCGAAGCTCGTAACGCTCTCGCAGCGTGAGCGTCAGTTGCGCCAGGAAGAAATCACCACGGAAATCATCGAACTGGCGGCCGGGGCCCAAGCCTCGGGGAGCCGTCACAGATAAGCGCGGCAAGCTCTTTGCCTTGGTTTCCTGTCCGCGAGTTCCGCGGAAATGTCGTGCGGATCTCCTCGCGATTCGAGGCGATCCACCCAGGCTTTTTCCTGGTTTGGCTCCCGGCAGTTTCGGTTATAAAGAGGCCGTCAAAATCATCCCCCCAAATTCCCGGAACCAAGCATGGACGCTCAAACCGATCACCGCGCATTATTCAAGGGGCGCGTCGAAGACGACCCGTTGGTGCGTGGACACGGCCGCTATGTCGCCGACGCGCCGTTGCCGAGCCAGGCCTATGCCTATTTTGTCCGCTCGCCGCATGCTTTTGCCCGCATTGTCAGCATCGACGTCGACGCGGCGCTGAAAGCGCCCGGCGTCGTCGGCGTCCTCACCGGCAAGGACACCGCAGAAACCGGCAGTATCGGCCGTCACCCGCCGGTCGCCGGCCGTGGCGGCAAAACCCTGGTGATGCCGCATCGGCCGGCTCTTGCCTCCGAACGCATCATGCACATTGGCGAACCGGTCGCGATGGTGGTCGCCGAGACTGCGGCCGCGGCGCAGGACGCCGCCGAATTCGTCACAGTCGAATATGAGGAGTTGACGCCGGTTACCGACGCGCGCGAAGCGTTGCGCGATGGCGCGCCGCAATTGTGGCCGCAGGCGCCCGGCAACATTGCGGTTGATTGGCCGGGACCGAATGCCGATCCGGACGCCAATGTCCGCGCCGTCGATGCTGCTTTTGCTTCCGCCAAATTCATCGCCAAGGTCGCGGTGTTTAATCAGCGCATGTTGACGAATTCCATGGAGCCGCGCGGCGCCACCGCGAGCTACGATCCGGCGACCGACACCTACACGACACGCACCTGTTCGCAGGGCGCCGGCGCCATGCGCGAGAACATCCTCGGCATCATGAAGCTGCCGAAGGAGCGCGTGCGGGTGATCACCGAGGATGTCGGCGGCGCATTCGGGCTCAAGACCGGCGCCTACCCGGAAAATATCGCCCTTCTGGTCGGTGCCAAGAAATTCGGCCGCCCGATCCATTGGATGTCGACGCGGTCGGAAGCGTTTCTCAGCGACAACCAGGCGCGCGACATCTATTCGGAGGCCGAGCTTGCGCTCGACGAAAAAGGAAAATTCCTAGGCCTGCGCGTGCGCAACGTCGGCAATCTCGGCGCCTATGTGGGTGCGGTCGGAGCCAATATCCCGACCATGAATTTCGCCCGATGCCTGCCCGGCATGTACGATATCAAGCTCATCGACATGAGCGCGATGTGCGTCTTCACCAACACGCTGCCGACCGCGCCTTATCGCGGCGCCGGGCGGCCGGAGGCAAGCTACGTGCTGGAACGCGTGGTCGACGAGGCGGCGCGCATCACCGGCATCGATCCGATCAAACTGCGGCGGCGCAACCTGATCAAAAAATCGGCCATGCCGTATAAGACCGCGATCGGCACCACGTATGATAGCGGCGATTTCGAGCCGATCCTCGACAAGGCGCTCGCGCTGGCCGATTACGACGGCTTCAAACAGCGCCGACGCGAAGCGCAGAAGCGCGGCAAATATCGCGGCTTCGGCATCTGTTGCCTGCTGGAGCATTCCGGCGGCGCGCCGCTCGAAAGCGCGATGCTGACTTTTCCAGGCAATGACACGTTGCTGCTCAGTCTCGGCGTGCAGAACACCGGCCAAGGCCATGCCACGGTGTTTTCACAGGTCGTCGCTGAACGCCTTGGCATTCCGGCGGAAAAGATCCCGCATCGGCACGGCGATTCTTCGCTGGAGCTTCCGGGCTACGCCTCGGTGGGCTCACGCTCGGCGATGACGGTTGGTCATTCGCTGGTCAAGGCGATGGACGCCATCATTGACAAGGGTAAACCGATTGCCGCCGCGATGCTGGAAACCGGCGAAGCGGACATCGTCTACAAGGATGGACGCTTTGAGGTGGTCGGTACGGATCGCCGGGTGTCGCTGTTTCAAGTCGCCGCCCGCGCCGCCGAAATGAAGAGGCGCGGCGAAATTGCGGAAGACCTCGACACGAAGTCGACGACGGAGACGCCACTCACCTACCCGAATGGCGTGCACATCGCCGAGGTCGAGATCGATCCCGATACCGGGCACATGACGATCGCCACCTATACGGCGGTCGACGATTGCGGCCGTGCGCTTGACCACAAGATCGTCGAAGGCCAGTTGCACGGCTCAGTGGCGGCGGGACTCGGCCAAGCGCTCATGGAAAATATCGTCTACGACACCGGCAACGGACAGCTCGTCACCGGTTCGTTCATGGATTACGCGATGCCGCGCGCCGAGGATATCCCGCCGCTCCGTGACGCGCTCTACAACGTCCCGGCGACGACTAATCCGCTCGGCGTCAAAGGCGTCGGCGAGGCTGGAACGACGGCGGCTATTTCGGCGGTCATGAATGCTGTTGCCGATGCGATTCCAGGCGGTGCCGGCGCGCATCTCGACATGCCGGCCACTGCGCCGCGGCTATGGGAAGCCTGCCAGCGTGCAAAGGTTTAGCAGCAACATGTTTCGCGCTGCGGCCTCTTATTGCGTCATGAGTCCGATCTGATCGGCGACCGGGCTCCAGATCTCGCACTGACTGCGAATGAAATCTCGCGGTTTCCTTGGCCGTGAGGGACCGCGAATAGGTGCCAAGCCGAGCAAACTTGGCTTTGACTTCGTTGTCCTCCAGCACGGCGCTCAGATCCTGGCTGGCTTTCTGCAGCACAGCGTCCGGTGTGCCTGCGGGAGCCGCCAGCACGAACCATCCATTGCCGCTAAGGCCAGGGAACATTTCGGCGACAGTTGGCAAATCTGGAAAGTCATGCAGACGCGTCATCGAGGTCACCGCCAGCGCCTTGAGCTGTCCGCCCTGAATTGCGCCGCCGAGCGCCGACAGACTATCGACCACGGCCGTTATGCGGCCTGCCACGACGTCGCTGACTGCCTTCGTGGTCGCGGGATATGGCACCATGGTCATGTTTGTCCCGGCGCGTCTCTGCAGTGACTCCGTAACCAGGTGAGGCATCGAGCCGCGAACCGTTCCGTAGAGAATTTTCTCGGGATTTGCTTTGGCGCGCCCAATCAAGTCAGCCAATGTTTTGATGTCGGATTTGCCATCCACAGCGATGACAAATGGTTGCTCTCCAATCAATCCGATCGGGATCAGGTCGCGCTGCAGATCGAACGGCAAGTTCTTTTCGATGACAGGGAGCACGACATAGGTTGAGCCGAGCACGGCGTACAGCGTGTATCCGTCGGGCGGAGCGTGCGTGACCGCCAGCGTCGCGACGATCCCGCGTCCACCGACTCGGTTTTCAACAAACACCTGCTGTCGCCACTTCGCGCTCAGTCGTTCGGCCACGATCCGTGCAATGACATCGGGGCCGCCGCCAGCCGCCGTCGACGTGATAAGAGCAACCTGCTTTGACGGATAGGTCTGTGCTTGCGCCGTCACGAGGGCGGAGAAACCAAAGGCGATGGCGGTCAGACAGCCGACGGAGCATTTCAGAGCGACTGGCATGGTTCCCCCTCCGGAGCAGCCAACAATGCTGCGAGTCATCATATCGGTTGGTGGGCATATCAAATCATTCTATATTTCGATGATCACATAACTAAACGCTATGAGGGCCATCGTGGTTTTGGCGGATCGAGCGATGCGTCGCCTGAAGTTAAAGGATTTGAGGATACTGCTGACTGTCAGCCAATATGGCAGCATGGGCAGGGCGGCAACGCAGTTGGCGCTCTCACAGCCAGCCATTTCAAAATCGATTTCCGATGCGGAACACTCGGTAGGAGTCCGACTGTTCGATCGAACCGCGCAGGGCGTCGAAGCCACGATCTTTGGGCGCGCGCTACTCAAATGTGCAACCGCAATGTTCGACGATTTGCGTCAAGGCATCAACGAAATCGCGCAACTGAGCGATCCGGCCAGAGGAGAAGTGAGCATCGGCGCAACGGAGCCTATCGTTGCCGGCCTGCTGCCCGCGATTATTAGCCGTCTGTCACGGCGTTACCCGGGGCTGGTGTTCAGGGTGACGCAAATTCCCGTCACTCTGTCGTACCGCGAATTACGCGAGCGCCGTGTTGATCTCATGGTCGGCCGCATCGCGGGCGCGACGAACGCTGAAGACCTCCATATTGAGATACTGTTTGAGGAACCGCCTTTCGTGGTGGCGGGAAAAAGAAATCCGCGCCTGCGTCAGCGTCATTTGAGACTTGCCGACCTGATCGGCGATCCCTGGACTTTGCCGCATCCGGATAACGCGGCCGGCGCACTTTTCGCGGAAATCTTCCGTGCCTCGAAGCTCGAATTGCCGCAAAGGAGGGTGTTTTGCAATTCGATTCAGATGCACAACGCGCTGCTCGCGACGGGCCCGTATCTGGCGATGTATCCACGCTCGCTGATGCACTTCAGCGCCAAACAATTACCGGTCAGGATTTTATCGGTCGACTTTCCCAGGACTCTGGCTCCGGTGGGCATCGCGACGCTGAAGAATCGAATGATCACTCCGGTCGTGCAGCTTTTCATCGAGACGGCCCGTGAACTCGCCAAGCCATTGGCCGAAGCCTCGCAACGCCTTACCGCTGGTCCAAAGTCTGCAGGGCCACTCGGTTAGCCTGCCCACGGTTTGGCCTTGCCGGACAGAGTATTCCCGCCGATACTGCCGGCAGGATCCGTGCATCAGCGACGCGCCGCACAAAAAACGCGCCCAGCACGTCGATCGGGTGGAACGAACTCGGAGACAATCATGACCCCCCAAAGACTTCTGCTGTTGACGTCGGTCGGCCTCGCCGGCCTCTTCCTCTCGTCGGTTGCTCAGGCGCAAAACGGCGTCGCCCTCACCGGCAAGGTGACCTCCGAGCAAGAGCCCACGATGGAGGGCGTGCTGGTCAGCGCCAAACTTGATGGCAGCAACGTCACCACAACTGTCGTCACCAACGCACAGGGTGTCTACAGCTTCCCGGCCGACAAGCTCGCACCGGGCCACTACGCAATCGCAATTCGCGCCATCGGTTACAAGCTTGACGCTCCCAAGGCCATCGATGTGTCGGCCAACGCTGCCACCACGGCTGATATCAAGCTGAACAAGACCAATGCGCTGGCGAACCAAATGTCGAACGGCGAGTGGCTGCAGAGCCTGCCGGGCGACGACAAGATCAAGGCGGCGCTGACAAACTGCGTCGGCTGCCACACCGTGCAGCGCATCGTGCAGTCGACGCACGATGCCGCTGAGTTCATGCAACTGTTCAAGCGCATGGGCACTTACTCGCCGGGCTCGACGCCGACGCATCCGCAGCCGCTCTTGCCGGGCGGCAACAACTCCGATCGTGCGCCGATCCCCAAGTCAATCCAGGAGAAGACCGCCGATTATCTCGCCAGCATCAATCTCAGCAATGCCGAGACGCTGGATTTTCCGCTCAAACCGCTGCCGCGTCTGAAGGGTCGTTCCACCCACGTCATCATCACCGAGTACGACCTGCCGCGCAAAGACGCGCAGCCCCATGATGTCGTCATGGATCCGGACGGCATGGTCTGGTATTCGGACTTCAGTCACGAGATGCTCGGCGAACTGGACCCGAAGACCGGGAAAGTGACGGATTACGAGCTACCCACGCTGCGCCCTGAAGAACCGAAGGGCTCGCTCGACCTCGAGCTGGATCCGCAGGGCAACCTCTGGCTCGCCGGTATGTACCAGGCCGGCATCTACAAGTTCGATCGGAAGACCAAGCAGGTCACGGCTTATCCGTTCCCCAAGGAATGGCTGAACCCGACCACGCAAGCTTCGATGGTGTCGCCGCAGCACTCCGATGTCGACGGCAAGGTGTGGACCAACAATCAGGACACGCACCTGCATTATCGGCTCGATCTTGCCACCGGCAAATTTGAGGATCTTGGCCAGGCCGCCGATAAGAACGGCACGCACATCAACGCCTACGGCATGCCGACCGATCTGCAGAACAATGTTTATCTGCTCAATTTCGGGGGCACGACCATTGGCCGGCGCGATGCCAAGACCAACGAGGTGACCATCTGGAAGACGCCGCTGCCGTTCTCGCGGCCGCGCCGCGGCCGCGTCGACGCCGACAACATCCTCTGGTTTGCCGAATACGGCGCCAACGGCATCGGCCGGTTCGATCCCAAGACCAAGGAGATCAAGGAATGGCAACTGCCGACGCCGTGGGACGAGCCCTATGACGTCGTCAAGGCCAAGGACGGCGAGATCTGGACCGGCTCCATGTTGACCGACCGCGTCGCCCGGCTCGATCCCAAGACCGACTCCATCACCGAATATCAGCTGCCGCGCTCAACCAATATCCGTCGTGTGTTTGTCGATGATCGCGGGCCACGCCCGGTGCTTTGGGTCGGCAGCAATCATGGCGGTTCAATCGTGAAGGTCGAGCCGCTGGATTAGGGCGATAGCCTCGCAACAGTCGCAATGCCGAGATGGCCGGGCATGTCCCGGTCATCTTCTTCTGAGGGTGCCCCCCACAAGCTGGGTCGCGGGCCCGGCACGGCAGATCACCGTCGGCCGGCCCGCATCACGTTCAAAAAAGAGCCCACCGAGGCGGCTGAACAGCAACAATAAAAATCCCGATCATAAGCTGCAGGAGATGAACCGGCACGCGATCGAGCCGCGGTCCGAACAACGCGACGATGCCGCGAGCGTGCTAGTGGTTCTTTGATTCCAACATTCGCAAGACAACCTGCCGAACCGTGATGCGAATGTTAAAATCGGACCACCAGTTATTGTGTGGCAATGCCATTAGGCGCACGGATATTGAATTCGCTATCAGGCCGGAGATATTTATGACCACAGACGTCGCGCCGTTCCGGGAGCAACAACCGCTTCCGCAATCGATGCCGATGCTGCTCAGTTTCGTTGCCGGCTATGTCGACAGCTATACCTATCTGGCGCTGTTCGGTCTGTTCGCCGCCCAGGTAACGGGCAGCTTCGTGATCGCGGGCGCCGAGCTCGTTGCCCACGATTACGGCATTACCGGAAAGCTTCTGGCTATCGTCTCTTTCGTCGCTGCGGCGGCTGCAACAGCAGGACTGATCGCTTGGGCCCGCCGGCGCGGTTGCGCGGCGCTGCCGTGGATGCTTGGCCTCGAAGCCGCTTTACTGGCAGTGTTCGTCGCCATCATTCTGCTCGGCCCGCCGATCCAGGGCGCGACCGACTGGCACGGCATCACCTCAGGAATTTTCGCAGCGATGGCGATGGGCGCGCAAAGCGTCCTGGTGCGGCTACTCATGAAGGGTATCCCGCAGACCAACGTGATGACCGGCAATATGACGCAACTCGGCATCGAGACGACCGATCTCATCTTGGCGTGGCGGCGCTGCGCGTTCGCACCGGGCGATAGTGAGCTTGCCCGCGACTTTGCCGAAGTCAAAAGGCGGCTATGGATTGTGTCATCCGTCGCCCTTGGCTTCCTCGCCGGCGCCGCAGCCGGCGCCGTGGCCTGGGCGGTCACCGGCGTGCGCGGCGCGCTCCTCGCCGTCGGCATCGTCGCCGCGCTGGCGTTGTGGGCGCTTATCCGCGAGCGAACAGCGTGACATTCCCGATGGCTGAGCCAACCAAATGTGCGGCCCGTGTTCGCGGCGCCGGTAGGGCGTGTGACGGACCGCTATTTGATCCGCCTGGCGTCAGCGCACCGATCGAAAAGTGAAGGCGCAATTGAGCGTGCAGATTTGACGCGATAATGTGGTCAACGTTCGATACTGCGCCGGGTCCCACCCCACCCAGCGCTCCAATCAGGAAGGCCGTACAGGAATGAGCCGAGCAACCGCCGTTCTCATACCGGGTGAGCCGGTCACCCTCGCCCCGGCCGGAAACATCAGCTTCGAGATTGAGGTTGGCCAGAAGCTCAAGCTCACTCAACCCGAGGGAGAGCAGGTCGCCGATCTGATATCCTTCAATCGCGATGACGTTCGCGAGTTGCTGTCGATGCACTCGAGCCGTGCCGTCAACCTAAATTGGAAGCTGACGGCCCCGCATCTTCTGTACAGTAATCGCACCCGCGAAATGTGGCAGATCGAAGAGGACCTTACCGGTGAGAATTATTGCGGCGGTGGCTACTGTAGCGAACACCTGAACGTCGCGCGCTACGGCGAGGCCGGTAAGGGCGCCTCGAACTGCCAGTCCAATCTGGAAATGGCGATTCGCGGCTACGGCATGGACCGCTGGAGCTTTAACATCGACGCCTGTTTCAACGTCTTCATGACGGTGGCTTATGACCAACAGGGCGTGTGGGAGATTCGCGCGCCCAAAGGCAAGCCCGGCGATTACATGGTCTTGCGCGCACTGATGCCGCAGATCGTTGCCATCTCGAACTGCCCAATCCTGTTCAATTCCTGCAACAACTTCCGGCTCAAGCCATTGACGCTTGAGATCCTGAAATAGCGGGCTGGGCACGGCGTACTGAACTTTTTTCTTGCGGCGCAATCGCTTCGGCTCATGTGTCGCGTGGCGAGTATTGTTGCCGAGCGCGCCGGCAAGACGAATTGCAAGAACGCGATGGCGCAAGAATAAGAGTGCCCCCGGCGGGAAGTCGCCGGGGGCGAACCCCCAGAGGGAAGTTGAAGATGGTGAAAAGCCTTCCCTGTGGGGGCTAGGCGCAATCGTTTCAGATTGAATCGATTGGTGTTTTACATCGTTCGTGGCGCGTGATCTTTCTTGGAAGACCGGCCTCCACCCCCGGATCGTGTCCGGGGGCAGGCTCTTTTCGGATCGTGCTCAAAGGACGACGACCGATTACTTAGGGCAGGAAGTTGTACTGGGCGCGGACGGCGACCGTGTACACATCGTAATTCGAGATGTTGTACCAGGTGGAGTTCGGTACAGCGAGCGAGCCGCCGGACGTCGCTGGACGAGCGCCCTGGGCGGGTAAGGACGCGATGCCGGAGTTGGCGGTGTCCAGGTGGTTCCACATGAAATCGACGCCGAGATCGAGGTTCGAATTCGGGTTCCACTGTGTTCGCGTGCCTGCGTTCCAGAACGAGTTGTTTGGATCGCACGAGGACACGATCGCGCCGAGCCCGCCGCTCGATGTGCTGGCCGAGCCGCGCGGGCTGCTCGACGAGTAGCCGCAGTACATTTGGGCCGCCGTGTCGTCATAGGTGACCTTGACGTAGCCGCCCCAGACCGACGTCTTCCATTCCGGGGTCCAGTGGTGCTCGTACACGCCGGCGACGGTCCAGCCGGTGGTCAACTCGATCGACGAACCCGTGGTGAATATCCCGTCGGTCACACTGCTGAAGCCGACGCTGTTGCCGAAGCCGTTGGCGCCGCCGCTGAAGCCTTCCAACGCACCGGTACCATTGGCGGTGAGGTAGCCCATCGCGCCCTCGGTGAATTGTCCCTGCACGCCGAAGGTGTCACCCTTCATGCCGAGGACGTCCTTGAGTACGAAGCCTGCGCCAACCGCCCATCCGGCCTCATCGCCCGGATGACCCAAGTTCTGATTGAACGACGACGTGGAGCCGTAATAGCCGCCCGCCACCCTGTGATAGGCGCCCATCACCTGAGCGCTGCCCCACGCCTGGTCCACGCGCGCTGCAGCAACAATATCGGGGACGTTGTAGCCCGCGTTGTCCCAGGTGATAGCGTTCACGCCCAAGCTGCCGGCGATGCCCGCATTAGCGACCAGGCATTGCCGGCCGTTGCCAGTGCTTGAGGTCGGAAACGAAGCACAGGAGTCTTCCGCCGACACCGAGAACGAGGCGCCGTTGCCGAGCTGCCACGTGTAGGCGAACACGTTAATGCCATTGGAATTGGTGCTGCCCAGGTTGGCGCGGGGGGTAGAGTAGACGTATGAGTCGAACGCGATCAAATCGAAGAACGATATCGCGCGACCGCCGGTGAAGCCGGCGAACTGCACGAAGCTGCGGCTGAAGAATATCGCCGAGTTGGGGTCGTTCGGCGTCGTCTGCTGCGCACCGAAGGCGGTGTAACCGCGGACCGTGCCGTAGGCTGATTGTTCGCGCACGTCGACCGAGAACAGCGTCCGGGTACGGAACGAGGAGTCGCTCGTATCCGTGCGCGTCCATCGGGCCGAGGAGTTCATATATGCTGTGCTGTCGCCAGCGCCGTGGATGTTCCATTGCTCACGGAAATAGCCACCAAGCTTGATGCACTTGTCAGTGCCGGGGATGTAAAAGAAGCCAGCCCCGTAAAGACTGCAGACCTTCACATATTCGATCGGCTTGGCCTTGACGGGAAGATCGGCCGCTTGGGCAGCCGACACAACTATGACGCCCGCCGCCGTACCGAGAAGCAGGCTCTTACCAACTCGCATACCACTACCTCCACGCTTTGCTCGTTCCCGGCGCTCGTTACAAAACTGCCGCAGAAGCGAAAGCTGCCCATGATCCGAGCCCTCCTAGGCTGCCTCCGTGGAATTCCGCTTTCTTCTTTGCAGAAGTTTTCTAGCGATCGCTTTGATCTGAGCGGTCGCATGCAACTAAAGGCGCTAGCTTGACGATGCGATTACACTTATGTGAATCAGATCGCGTTCGCGCGCTTGCACTGAGAATCTCGTCTGGTGTTGCAGAAGGATCACGCGATTATAGTGAGCAGCGTATTCGGTTTTAGATCGCGGCTATGCAATAGGCGCTGCAGCGGATTGTGTCAGCGTGCACTTTGTTTCACTGGTTGGGACGCTCCGCTCGATGCGGGAATTGACCATCGCATCGGTGCAGTAATCTCATCGCCGCCATGGACAAGCTGACATGGTGCGGACATCGTCAATTTGGCGGTTGTGACCCCCAGCATGAATGTTGTCCGGCCTCAGCGATCTGCGGAACTACGCCCCGCCCTTTTCGGTGTGCTAGTCTGAACCGGCGTGCTGCTTTGGTCCTGAGCCTTCGTGGAGATGCAATGAGGCGGCGCCGGTTCATCACGCTTCTTGGCGGCGCGGCGGTTGTGTGGCCGCGCGTCGCGCAAGCGCAACAGGCCATGCCCATGCGACGCGTGGGCGTATTTCTCTACCACAGGGAAGGGGATTTGGTATCGAAGACCTATGTTGCAGCGTTTCAAGATCAGTTGGTCGCGTTGGGTTGGGCATTGGGAAGCAACGTGCAGATCGATGTTAGATGGACCGGTGGCAACGCCGATCTAATTCTCAAATATGCAACAGAGCTGGCTGCGCTCAAACCAGACGTGATCTTGGTTGCGGGTGGATCACATGTCGGCAAGCTGCAACAAGTTACGCGCACTCTGCCAATCGTATTCGTGGAGGTTGCCGATGCGGTTGGTGGCGGCTTTGTCGAGAGCTTATCGCACCCAGGAGGAAATGCGACTGGCTTTACGAATTATGAATACGACTTCAGCGGTAAATGGCTGGATCTGCTTAAGCAGATCGCGCCACGAATAACGAGAGCCGCATTCCTTCGGGATTCAACCAATCCGAGCGGAGCTGGCCAATTCGGGGTCATTCAGGCTTTGGCCCCATCCCTCGGAGTTGAAGTGAGTCCGGTCAACTCGCGAGACGCCGGCGAGGTTGAGCACGGTATCAGCGAGTTTGCGAGCAAGCCGAACGGCGGACTCATCGTCGCGCCAAACTCATTCGCAATTGTAAATCGCGAGTTGATCATTACTTTGGCCGATAGATATAAGCTGCCTGCGATCTACCCGTTTCGTTATTTTGTCGGCGGTGGCGGCTTGATCTCATATGGGCCCGATGCTGTCGATCAGTACCGGCGCGCGGCCGGCTATGTCGATCGAATCCTCAAAGGTGAAAAGCCCGCCACCCTGCCGGTCGAGCAATCCACGAAGGTTGCTTTGGCCGTCAATTTGAAGACAGCTCGTGCACTTGGTCTTGAGGTCCCACCAACACTGCTTGCCCGCGCCGACGAAGTGATCGAATAGCAAACGTCCAGCAACATTTGCTATTGGCGGCGACCCCAGGGGAAGAAGGGCATACGCGCACGTTGGATCTATGAATGTGCGCCTAGGCCGCCCTAGCGAACTTCTCTTCTACCGATTTCTCGAACGCCAGCAGCTTTTGCACGCTCGGCCGCTTTTTCATACGCTCGAAATGCGCAATGCAGTTCTTAAATGAAGACAGATCGAGCTCGAATTGAGTGCCGCGGCGGAAGCACCAGAAGAAGTGCGCATCCGGTGCGGTAAAGTGGTCGAAGAAGTATTCACGTCCGGCCAGCAGGTCGTCGGCGATCCGATAATTCTCGAACAACTGCTCTGTCGCGAGCTTCCGCACGCTGTCGGCGGAGCCCGGCACATCGCAGACCCGCGGTGGCGAGTTGATCCGTGCGAGGAACGGATGGATCCCCGACGAGCACCATGACAGCAACGATACGGCCTTCAATTCCTGCCAGGGATCAGCCGGCAAGAGTCTTGCTTGCGGAAAATTGCGTGCGATCCAGGTCTGGATCGCAACGCTCTCGCTCAGAATCTGTCCTTCAACGATCAGCAACGGGACCTTATGCTTGGGATTGAGCTTCAGATAGTCCGGTGAGCGGTGCTCGTTCTTCCGGAAATTAAGCGGACGGACCTCGAAATTCGCGTTGGCCTCGCTGAGTGTGATGTACGGTGCAAGCGCGCAGGTATTGGGAGCGTAATACAATGCGATTTCCACGGAATCCTCCTAGTCGCGCCTGACACTCAAGCGGGTCGTGTGACAAACTTTGTCCACGTGCGCAGGCCTATATCATACCATGGCGTCTGCCATTTCCTATCCTGTGATGTCGCCTCACGGTTCTTACCCGAACTTCGTTTTCTCGCAGCCAACCGACGCGGCTTAAGAATCGGCAAACGCGTCGTTCTTCGACCGTGCGCGCAGCAGTGACGGCGTGGCGCGGCGGTCGTTGACGGGTCTAGCAGCCGGTCTGCGTCTTTGGTGCCGCGCGTCCTTCGGGCGTAGAGGGGCGCGGCTGCGCTCATTGTTGAGATGCACGAGATGCTTCAGCATTTGCATGAAGGCGTTGCGCTCGCTGGATTTCAGCGGCGCCAAAATCAAGCGCTGCGTGGATTGAACCGCAGGCTCGATGTCTCGGAGCAGCCGGCGGCCCGCCGGCGTGATAAAGAGGGACTTGGTGCGCCGGTCGACGTGACCGCTCAGCCGTCTGATGAGTTTCTTCTTCTCGAGGCGGCTCACGACATCCCCGATGGTCGATCGATCGAAAGCGATGATATTGCAAAGCGCTGTTTGATCGATCCCGGGGTGATTGCCGATGGCGATCATTGCCGAATATTGGACCGGCGTGATGTCGAACGTCTGCGTCTGGTCCATAAAGAGGGCAAGAGAGATCTGCTGAAGCCGGCGGATGAGATGGCCCGGCTTTTCAAGAAAACGACCGTCGTCTTTTGACATCAGGCCCTCATGATCGCGCATCCGGTCGGGCTTGGCTACCATAGAGGGCGGATCGTTGCCAGCCGAAGGCGAGCGGTCGCAACGACGCGGCGCTCCCCGGTGGCGCAATCGTTGACGCCTCCGCCTAATCATCTGTATACTGACTAAATTATCAGTATGCTGACGAAATGCGGATTTGTGTTGCTCGCTTCGACGTTGAACGGTTATGCGCAAATGTCGAGATTGTGAAGATGGAGCATCTGATGCCAAGGCGTGGTCGGACGCGATCGGCTTGCGGTGTCCTGCAGGAGTGCGGTACGAAAAACTCATCCGCCCCGCGATAATAGGAGCGAAACAAACCTGCGGTCGCTCGCGGGGCGCAGGCGCGGAAATCTTACGAGTGTGAAAAATCAAGGAGTGGGAGATGCCAGAGCATCCCGAAGCGATCCTCGAAGGCAAAAAGCGCCCGTTTACCGGTGCGGAATTCTTGGAATTGCTGCGCGACGGTCGCGAGGTGTATATCTACGGCGAGCGCGTGAAAGACGTCACGACTCACCCGGCGTTCCGAAATTCGGCGCGCTCGATTGCGCTGCTCTACGATGCACTGCATGACAAGGAAACCAAGGATGTGCTGACCGGACCGACCGATACCGGCTCGGGCGGTTACACACACAAATTCTTCAAGGCGGCGCGTTCGCGCGACGACGTGGTGGCCCAGCGCGACGCCATCGCGGCTTGGGCCCGCGTCACCTATGGCTGGCTGGGCCGGAGCCCGGACTACAAGGCCGCGTTCCTCAACACGCTCGGCGCCAACGCCGAGTTCTACGGCAAGTTCGCCGACAACGCGCGCGCCTGGCACAAGCGCGCACAGGAAGCCGTGCTGTTTCTCAATCACGCACTGGTCAATCCGCCGATCGACCGCGACAAGCCGGTCGAGCAGGTCAAGGACGTCTACATCTCGATTCAGAAAGAGACCGATGCCGGTATTTACGTCTCGGGCGCCAAAGTGGTCGCCACCAACTCGGCGCTGACGCAATATAATTTTCTCGGCCAGAACATGGGCCAGGAAATCAACGATCCGAGTATGGTGGTAATGTTCATCGCGCCGATGAACACCCCAGGGATCAAGCTGATCTGCCGGACGTCCTACGAGTTTGCCGCCGCTGCGAGCGGCTCGCCGTGGGATTATCCGCTGACGTCACGCTTCGACGAGAACGATGCTATCTTCGTGTTCGACAACGCCTTTATCCCATGGGAGAACGTCTTCATCCACCGCGACATCGAGCGGCTGAGAAACTTCTATCCGCGCTCCGGCTTCTTTAATGGCTTCACCTTGCAGGGCTGCACCCGGCTTACAGTGAAGCTCGATTTCATCGCCGGCCTTCTCTACAAAGCCGCGCGTGCGACCGGCGTTGAGGGTTTTCGCGGCGTCCAGGCGCAGATCGGCGAAGCGATCGGCTGGCGCAATCTGTTCTGGGCGCTAACCGACGCCATGGCGCTCAATCCAGAGCCTTGGGTCAATGGCGCGGTGCTGCCCAACGCCAAGGGATCGAGCACCTACCGGCTGTTCATGACGGAAGCCTATCCGGCGGTGCGCAACATCGTCGAAAAGGTCGTCGCTTCGGGCCTGATCTATCTTCCTTCCCACGCACGCGACTTCAAGAACCCCGACATCGACAAATACCTCGCCCGATATGTGCGCGGCTCGAACGGTATCGATTACAAAGATCGCATCAAGATCATGAAGCTTTTGTGGGACGCGATCGGCACCGAATTCGGCGCCCGCCACGAATTGTACGAAATGAACTATTCGGGCAGCCACGAATTGGTGCGAATTTTCCCGCTGCAGCAGGCGCAATTCTCTGGCGCCCTCAAGCAGATGGAAGCGCTTGTTGAGAAATGCATGGCCGATTACGACGAGGACGGCTGGACGCACGCCGGCTACGAGGACGGCGCGGATATATCGGTGCTGGGAAAGGCGTGACGTCCGAACTCTTCGCCTCGGCTCTCAATGAGCAATGTCGAAGCCGACGGTGATCCGCGCGCGCAAGGTGTCTTCGCCGGCGGCGATCGGCACCGCCGCCGGCATCCCGCCGGTGGTGCGCAGTGCCTTCATCGCCACAGGCGGAATGGATCCGGAATCCTCGGTGATCCAGGCAACGGGTCCGAGAGTGAGACCCGCGGCGTGCGCGTACAACTCCGCTTTGCGCTGCGCGTCGGTGAACGCTGCCTGCCGGGCCTGATCGAGCGCCTTTGAAATATCGGAATGCAGGAATTCGATGTTGCCAACATCGGTCGCTCCCGCTGTGAGCAGACGATCGAGAACTTCGCCCACCTTGGCGATCTGCCGAATTGTCACGCTGACCTGGTTGGACACACTGAACCCGGTCAGCTTGACGGCGGTGTTGGGCCCTTGCGATTCGTAGGTCGGCTGGACCGAAAATCGCGAGGTCTGGATGTCCTTTTGTTCGATTCCGGAATTTACCAGCGCCGCGGTGACAGCGGCCATCAGCTTTGAGTTGGCGTCGGTGGCCTCTCTGGCGGTCTTGGCCCTGGTGGTCACGCCGCTTCTGATCTCGGCGTAGTCCGGCGCCACGCTGACCGTGCCCTCCCCGCTCACGATCACGCGCGCCTCAGGCGACGCTTGCTGCTGCGCCTGGGCCTTGCTGTTTGCAGCCAAAACGGTTGCTGCGACAGCGGCTATGCTGACGAAATGGCCAATAAACATGGCGCTCGTCGTGGGACGGATCGGATGATGTTTAGCCATCTTCGCTGCTCCAAAATACTGTTTGAGCGGAGGGCTCGGTACCTCGTCGTCCAGACCTGTCAGCACTAGTTATTAACCTGAACCCATCGCGAGATTAAGGCGGCCTCAAGTCCGCACCGGCGGGTTCGTCAAGCCATTTCGCGCCAGGGTCGGAGGTCGATGCGCTTCGGCGCACTCAAGCGCGTTGATGCCTCACTGGCGGCGCCGAAATACGACGCTGAGATTGTTAGCCGGCATCGGCACGGTCTCCGTCAGCGCAAGGCCGTGACGGGCGGCCAAAGCCGTTACCTCGCCGAGATCCCGCACGCCCCACTGCGGGTTCTGCTCCCGCAGCCGTGCGTCGAACTCGGCGTTGCTTGGCGCGGTGTGACGGCCTTCGATGCGGTACGGACCGTACAGATAGACGACGCCGCCGGCGGGCAGAATGCGGCTGGCGCCGGCCATCAGTGCTTCACTCGCCGCCCACGGCGAAATGTGGATCATGTTGATGCACACCAGTGCGTCGGCGCGTTCGACCGGCCATACCGGCGCTGTCACGTTGAGCTCGATCGGTGCTGCCAGATTTGGCGCTGCCGCGTCGGCGCGGTGCGCGGCGATGCTGGCGAGCGCTTGCGAATCGGCGTCGGTGGGCTGCCAGACCAGAGATGGCAGCCGCGCGGCGAAATACGCGACATGCTCACCGCTGCCGCTGGCGATTTCAACGACCAGCCCGGCTGCCGGCAGCACGCGCTTAAGCACGTCAAGGATCGGCTCGCGATTGCGTGGGACGTGCGGACGATAGAGGCGAGGATCGGGGACTTCGGGCATTTCTCTGTGTACTCCAGATGGAGCGCCGGCGAAATCCACGATCGGAGTCAAACCCGGATCAAGTCACTATTTTCCTCCGAACACATTGCTCTCCAGCCAGGCAATCATGCGATACATGATCTGCTTATTGTTCTTCTCGAGCGCCAAAGTGTGGCCGTTGCCGAAGATGCCGGCTTCCGGGAGCGCGTCGACGGTCACCAGACCACCGATCGCCGCCATCTCTTTCTGGAATTTGCGCGACGCTTCGACCCGATCCTGGGCGTGGTCGCCGATCACGATGTAGATCGGGATTTTCGCAAGCTTTCGTCGCCCTTCCGCCGGGATCATATCGAACGCGCTCGCCGATGTTTCCACCGCAAGGATCGCCTTGACGCTGTCCGGCCGTTCGATGGCGGTGAGATAGCCAAGGAGCCCCGACGACGACCAGCTTTGGAAGATGACTGGCTCGGCGATCTTGTCGATCAGCGCCGTATAGGCGACGACGGATTTTCGTGTCTCGTCGGGATCCCGATAGGTGCTCACTGTCTGCGGATAATAGCTGTCGGCGTATTCCACGGGGAATTGCGTGTTCGGGTAAGGCTCGCCGAATTTCGGACCCCAGCGGAAAGTGACCCACGACGATTCCGCGGCGTAGCGATTGATGGCCGGCAGCTCGCTCGGCGATGCCTTGCCGAGCTTCACCGCGTTGATCTTGCAGATGTCGGTGCCTGATCGTCCGGTATTCGGGCGGTCGACGCCGTAGACCGGAAAACCCTCGCGGAGAAACAGCGTCAGCCAGCCTTCGCGCCCATCGGGCGTGGTGTCGTAGAAACGCGCCGTATGCCCGCCGCCGGAATTGAACAGGATCGGATAAGGATAGCGCTGGTCCGCCGGGTATTGAAACGTCGCGTAGACATTGTCGATGACCACGTGGCCGGCTGGCCAGCGCGTGCTGTTGGGATCGCCGCCGTCATTGGTCGCGCAGTAGATCGTCTGGCCGCCGGCTTCCATACTGCCTTGCTTGGCGATGCGCAGCACCGGTTGTTCGGCCCGCGCGGCTGCCGATATCAGCGGCAGGCCCAAAGTGCACACGCTCAGGAGCATCGTGCCAGACATTGTCATCGGTCTTCTCCGGTTCGCCTATTGTGACGGATAGATTACCAACAGGGCCGCCACGGTCGCTACAAACCGTCTTTGCTGCGCGCGATTGTCGTGGCATCCTCACTGTAAAAGTGCCGTCAAGGCCGCGTTGCGAGGAAAGCTCCGGGAGCGCCGTCGTCATCGAATCGGCATTGCAAGCCGAACGGAGTTGATCGTGGGAGCTCGGCAAGCGTTCTCGGCAGCCATCTTGGCGGCAGCTTTGTTGCTCACTGCCTCAGTCGCAAATGCGACGATCGTTGAGGTCTCCGACGATCACGGCGGTCTTCTCAGCTTGTATCAAGCGCGATGGGCCGATCTCGCCGCCCAAGATGTAAGCGTGGAGATTGTCGGCCCCTGCGTCTCCGCCTGCACCATCCTGCTTGGATATATTTCAAGCCAAAAGATTTGCGTCACGCCAAAGGCATCTCTCGGCTTTCATCTGGCCACGATGCAATTTGCGACAGATGCATTGTGGCGAGCCTATCCGGACGCCATTCGCGACTGGATCGTTCAACACGGCGGTCTCACCTATGAACTGCTCTGGCTGCAAGCCCCGGATATCTATCGCTTTTTCCGCAAGTGCTCGAATTGAGGCGCGGCGCGCCTGACCTTCAGCACGGCGTTGCCTTGCACCAGGCAGTCGCGTAATTGCGCGCCGTCTTCGGAGCAAACGCGCCGCTGCGCTCGGGGCTTGACTCACGACCTTTCAGTTCGAAAAGCTCCCAGTCCATGACCTTTGATCTCGCGCTGCGTGGCGGCACGCTCTACGACGGTAGCGGACGCCCCGGAGAAATTGGCGATCTCGCCATTACCGACGGCCGCATCGCCGCCATTGGCAAGGTGCGCGGTCCCGCGCGCCGCGACATCGATGTTTCCGGTCTGGCCGTCGCGCCCGGTTTTATCGATATCAAGACGCATTCGGATTTCACGCTGCCGATTAATCCCAAGGCCGAGAGCAAGGTGCGCCAAGGCGTCACCACCGAGGTGATCGGCCATTGCGGCTTTTCGGTCGCGCCGGCGCTGCCGGGCAAGGTGGAACTGTTGCGTGACTACCTTTCGCCGAGCGCGCCGTGGCTGCCATTCCGCGAATTGAGCTTCCCGCAATACCTCGACAGCTTTCCCGCCACGGCGGTGAACGCCGGCATGCTGGTCGGCCACAATACGCTGCGCCTGATGGTGATGGGCATGGACAACCGCGCGCCCAAAGCCGCCGAGTTGAAGGCGATGAGCGATCTGCTCGAAGAAGGATTGCAGGCCGGTGCGCTCGGTCTTTCGTCTGGATTGTTCACGTCGCCGGGTTCTTACGCCGCGCCGGACGAGATGATTGCGCTGTGCCATGTCGTCAAGCGCTACAACGGCGGCTACTTCACGCACATCCGCGACGAGTTCGAATGGGATTCTCGAGGCGCTCCAGGAAGCGATCGACGTCGCCGCAACGTGCAAGGTTCATGTCGAGGTCGTGCATTTCAAGTGTTCGGGTCTCGACAACTGGGGCAAGGCCGCGCTTGGCCTGAAAATGATCGCCGACGCCAAGGCGCGCGGCGTCGATATCGACTGCGATTCCTATCCCTACACCGCCGGCAGCAATCCGCTGAAGAACCTGCTGCCGCAATGGGTGCAGGCGGGCGGCGTCGCGGCGATGCTCGAGCGCTTGGCGCTTCCGGACACACGCGCCCGCGTCGGCGCCGATATCGCGCGTGACGGCCTCAACAATTGGGGCCGCATTCCCGACTGGGACTGCGTGCAGATTTCGATCTCGCCGCATCTGCCGCAATACGCGCGGCGCACCATCGCGGATCTCGCGCGCGAACGCGGCGCCAATCCGATCGATGTCATCTGCGATTATCTGATCGAGGATCGCGGCGCGACGCGCGTCTTGGTGACGTCGATCTCCGAAGACGACGTGCGCGATATCATCCGCTCGCCGCAGGCTCTGGTTGGCTCGGATGGCAACTGCGTCGCCGATTACGGCATCGTTAGCCAAGGCATGCCGCATCCGCGCTTCTACGGTACCTTCCCGCGCATCCTCGGTCATTACGCAGGCGAACTCGATCTCATCCCGATCGAACGCGCCATCAACAAAATGACCGGCGCCACAGCGCAGGCGCTCAAGCTCGCCGATCGTGGCTTGCTCAAGGAAGGCTACCGCGCCGACGTGACGGTGTTCGATCCGACGAATTTCAAGGATCGCGCGACCTACGCCGACCCGCATCAATATCCGACCGGCCCGCGCACGACCGTGCTGGTCAACGGCGTGCTCGTCGTCGAAAACGCGGTGCACACCGGCGCGCTTCCCGGCAGTGTTTTGCGGCGCGACGCTGCAGGTGCGGTACGCTGAAGGGCGTTCAATCGACTGGGTAGCGGCTTAATAGTGTAAGTCCACGATAATTGCGGGGCGCTGGTGGTTGCTTGAATTCAGCGAGCCATTTCGGATCGACCGGGATGCTGGCCTGCCTTCTGGGGCAGCACGAGCAGGCACACGATGATGAAAGCTCCGATCACCGCCGAGGCGAGGGGACGGCTCAGCGCCAGTCCCCCGTCTCTGACGGGCTTGTCGAGGAAATCGCCCACTGTGGCTCCAAGGGGTCGCGTTAAAATGAACGCGGCCCAGAACAAAGTGACTCGCGAAATATTGGTCCAGAAATACGCCGCGGCGACCACTGCCAAGGCCAAACCGAAGACCAGCGCGCCGCCGTCATATCCGAGACCCGTATCATCGGCCATCCAGTCGCCAAGGGCCGTACCCAGCGTCTGGGAGAAGGTAATCGCCGCCCAATAAAAGGCTTCCACCTTCGGCGTATTGACCGTCGCTACGGATATCGTCCCTTCGGACCAGTACCAAGCGGCCAGCACTGCTATCAAGCAAACGAACAGCAGCGACGATCCGCCGGCGTAGCCGATACCCAAAGACCGATCCGCGAAGTCGGCCATCGTCGTGCCTGCGGTCGTAGAAGCAACGATCGTGGCCCAGTACAGAAACGGGTGAAATTTATCTGCCGCGATTTGCCAGATGACGAGGGCGACCAGCAGCGAAAAGAAAATCGCGGTGCCGACGAGATAACCCCAATTCAACGTCATCGTGACCGTATCGCCGCCAGTCTCGCCGAGCGTCGTTGCGGCAATCTTGATGATCCAGAAGACCAGCGTGACTTCCGGCACTTTGCTTGCAAATCGATCGACCGCATCCGTCATCTGCACTCTCATCCGTACCGGGGGTTGAACTCAAAGCGCGGTTAAGAGGCGAGGCACCACGCATCATTTGGGGCTGGGCAACGTATGTTGTAGAGCCGAAGCGTCGCAAGACAATCGGTCGTCGGATTCCTTTGACCAATCGAGAATTATTTCAATGTGATCTGCGTCATTTGGATTGGGAACTGTGGTTTGCCGATGTCAATCGGGTCGCCACGACATAAATTATGCTGCAGCAAATCCGCGCACCGCCCTGGGTTCCGCCGTGATTCGTTTGGGCGCAGCGCGCGTCAACGGCCGACGGTCGTGGCGAGACGGTGCCGCGGAGGTTCCTCGTGTGGCAGTTACGCCGCCTCCGCCTGCGGTAGCGCCGGCTTGCCGCGAATGAGATCGGACGCCTTCTCGGCCATCATCAGCACGCATGCATTGATGTGGGCGGAGACGAGATCGGGCATGGCGGAGGCGTCGCAGACCCGCAGCCGCTCGATGCCGCGTACTCTGAGATCGGCATCGACAACGCCGTCCGGTCCGATCGCGCAAGTGCTCGAAGGATGATGAGCGGTGATCACGGATTTCTTGATCCAGCCGTCGATCTCGGCGTCGGTCTTTACGTTCAGGCCGGGATCAATCTCCTGATCGCGGAATTCATCCATCGGTTTCTGGAATGCAACCTCGCGCGCCCGCTTGAACCCTTCGCGCAGCGTCGGCAAGTCGTTCGGTGCAGTGAAGAAGCGATAGACGATGCGCGGCGGCTTCAGCGGATCGGCCGAGCTCAGCAAAACTTCGCCGCGGCTATCAGGATGCAGCAGCGTCGGCCGGATGCCGAAGCCGTCGCGGAAGGCCGCACGGAACGGCGGAAAATAAAGGTGCGGCTTCTGAGCGGTGCCGCGGAACATGAATTCGATATCGGGCACCGACAGTTCGGGCCGTGTCTTGATGAAGGCATGCAGTCCGCCCGGCACCACGGTTCCCGGTCCACTGCCGAACAGATAAGCCTGCACCATGCTCATCGCCATACGATCGAAGCGCATCTCGCGGTGAAACGAGCCCGGCTGCTTTCGGCTGTAACTCATGTAGGCGCCGAGATGATCTTGGAGATTTTTGCCGACCGGCAGATCGGCGACGACCTTGACGCCAAAACTTCGCAGATGCTCCGCCGGTCCGATGCCGGAAAGCATCAGGAGCTGGGGCGTGTTGAAGGTGCCGGCCGACAGGATCACTTCGCGCGCGGCGGTCGCCTGTACCGTCGCGCCGTCCCTGACGTATTCGATGCCGGTGGCGCGCGTCCCTTCGATCAGGACGCGTGTCATCTGCGCATTGGTTTCAACGGTGAGATTGCTTCGGCCGCGGGCTGGTTTGAGGAAGGCGTTGGCGGAAGACGAGCGCCGGCCATCACGGATCGTGTACTGGCTGCGGCCAAATCCTTCCTGCTGCTTGCCGTTGTAATCGGGGTTGAACGGATAGCCGGATGCCTTGCCGGCGGCGATCCAGCCTTCGTAGAGCGGGTCGTTCGTTTTGGCGAATTCGGTGCCGAGCGGCCCGGTGCCGCCGCGCCAGGCGTCTTTGCCGCCTTGCCAGCTTTCGCAGCGCTGGAAGTAGGGCACCACGTCCGCATAGGACCAGCCGCGCGCGCCTTTCTGCGCCCAGCGGTCGTAGTCGCCGCGATTGCCGCGGGTATAAGCCATGACGTTGATGGATGATGAGCCGCCCAAAACCTTGCCGCGCATCGCTTCGATCCGCCGGTTGTTGAGGTTTGGCTCAGGGTCGGTTTGGTAGCCCCAATCGAACATCCCATAGTCGTGCATACGTCCCATGCCGAGCGGAATGTGAATGTAAGGGTGCCAATCGCGGCCGCCGGCCTCCAGCAGAAGCACGTTGGCGCTGCCGTCCTCACTCAGCCGGTTGGCCAGCACACATCCGGCCGAGCCGGCTCCGACGATCACATAATCGTACCCTTTGGCTGTCATTTCACTCCCCGTATACTTGCGCGCGAACAGCGTCCTCAACCGCGCCGACACTCAATCCCGCGCGTAACCAATAAGCGGCTTTTTCTTGCGACCGAGCAAGATCAAGATCATCGCCAGAATACCGAACACCACCCAGGTGGGCAGATCAAAAAATGTCTGCAGGTAGGGATCCCAAGCCCAGGTGGCCTTCTGCTTCAGCCAGTCTTGCACCAGGTTGAGGCTATTCTGATCGACGATGGCCCATGCATCGGCGAGCTTCATGTAAATGAATTGCTGGTTGGCGATCGATTTGGTGCCGTCATAGACGAACAAGACGAAGGCCGTCGCAAGCAAACACAAGCCGACGAAGCGAAGCAGGAATCTGATCATGGGCAGTTCCGGTGGCGGTTCCGGCTGGCCGCGGGCGGGACTTCAAGGCCGATTCAAAGCCACGCATTACTCTCCCGCGTCGGCTTGTTCAATCCATTGTGCGTGCGGCCCTTTTTGCAGCACAGCATTGCGGGCATCCTGCTCTTGAGTACACGCCCTCGGAGTCGCTAAGGTCCGCTGGCCCGCCATCTGCCGGCCGGGCGCCCCAGCTGGGAATCCCCAATGAGCACTAAAAGCGGCGACCGGTCGCACCGGCCGACTTTCACCGACCAGGAAGCCCTGCTGTTTCACAGCCAAGGCCGGCCCGGGAAGCTCGAAATCGTCGCCACCAAGCCGATGGCGACGCAGCGCGATCTCTCGCTCGCCTATTCGCCGGGCGTCGCAGTCCCGGTCCTCGCCATCGCCGAAGACGAGGCGCGCGCCTACGATTACACGACCAAAGGCAACTTCGTTGCGGTGATCACCAACGGCACGGCTATCCTCGGCCTTGGTAATCGCGGGGCGCTCGCGGCCAAGCCGGTCATGGAGGGCAAGGCCGTTCTCTTCAAACGGTTCGCGGATATCGACTCGATCGACCTCGAAGTGTCCTCCGAGGATCCCGACGAAATCATCAATTGCGTGAAGCTGCTCGGCAAGAGTTGGGGCGGCATCAACCTTGAAGACATCAAGGCGCCGGAATGTTTCATCATCGAGCAGAAGCTGCGTGAACTGCTCGACATCCCGGTGTTTCACGACGACCAGCACGGCACCGCCATCATTGCCGCCGCGGGTTTGATCAACGCGCTCGAGCTTACGGGTCGGCAGATCGGGACGACGAAGCTCGTCTGCAACGGCGCCGGCGCGGCCGGCATCGCCTGCCTCGAACTTCTCCGCGCCATCGGCTTTCGTCCGGACAATCTCATCCTGTGCGACACCAAGGGCGTGATCTACGAAGGCCGCACTGAGGGCATGAATCAGTGGAAGTCCGGCTTCGCCGTCAAAACCAAAGCGCGTACGCTCTCCGAGGCGCTTGCCGGTGCCGATGTCTTTTTCGGTCTTTCGGTGAAGGGCGCGGTGACCCAGGACATGGTGAAGGCCATGGCCGAGAAGCCGATCATTTTCGCCATGGCGAATCCCGATCCGGAAATCACTGTGGAGGAAGTCGCCGCTGTGCGCTCGGACGCCATCATGGCGACAGGCCGCTCGGACTATCCGAACCAGATCAACAATGTGCTCGGCTTTCCGTACATCTTCCGCGGCGCCCTCGATGTGCGTGCGCGGGCGATCAACATGGAGATGAAGATCGCGGCGGCTCACGCGCTCGCGGCATTGGCGCGGGAGGACGTTCCCGATGAAGTCGCCGTGGCCTATGGCGCACGGCCGAAATACGGCCCCGATTATATCATTCCGGTGCCGTTCGATCCGCGCCTGATCTCGGACGTTCCGGTGGCTGTAGCGAAAGCCGCGATGGAATTGAACGTCGCGCGGCGGCCGATCGGCGACATGGAGGCTTATCGGCAGGAATTGCGCAGCCGGCTCGATCCGATCGCCGGCGTGCTGCAGCGTGTGTACGAGCGAGTGCGCCGGCGGCCGCGACGCGTTGTCTTCGCTGAAGGCGAAGAGGAGCAGGTGATCCGCGCTGCAGCCAGTTTTGTGCACCAGCGGCTCGGCACGGCGCTTTTGGTCGGCCGCGAGGCGCGGGTACGCGACACGGCGCACGCGCTCGGCGTCGAGCTCGGTGGCGGCATCGAGATCATCAACGCAGCGATGTCCTCACGCAATGCCAACTATGCGGCCTATCTGTACGAACGCCTGCAGCGGCAGGGCTTTTTGCAACGCGACTGCCAACGACTGGTCAACCAGGACCGTAATCATTTCGCGTCCTGCATGGTCGCGCTCGGCGATGCCGACGCGATGGTGACCGGCGTCACGCGCAATTTCTCTGTCGCGCTTGAAGACGTGCGACGCTGCATCGATCCTAAGCCCGGCCATCGCGTGATGGGCATCTCGCTTGTGCTCGCACGCGGACGCACCGTGCTGGTCGCCGATACGGCGGTGACCGAAATGCCGACCGCGCAGGATTTGGCTGAGATTTCGGTCGAAGCGGCGCGTGTCGCGCGCTCCCTTGGTTATCTGCCGCGGGTCGCCTTGCTGGCGTTCTCGACCTTCGGGCAACCCGCAGGCGAACGCTCGGAGCGCGTGCAGGGAGCAGTGCGCCTGCTCGACGCCAAGGGCGTCGATTTCGAATATGACGGCGAGATGGCCGCCGACGTGGCGTTGAACATGGAGTTGCGCGAGGCCTATCCGTTCTGCCGTCTGTCGGGGCCCGCCAACGTGCTGATCATGCCGGCATTCCACTCGGCATCGATCTCGACCAAAATGCTCATGGAATTGGGCGGAGCCAACGTGATCGGCCCCATGCTGGTCGGTCTCGACCGCTCGGTGCAGATCGTTCCACTGTCGGCGAACGACTCTCAGCTCGTCAATATGGCGGCGCTTGCTGGATATAACAGCGGGTGAACGACGCGCGGATCGAGCTCGGAATTTTGATATGCAAAAGCGCAAGCTCGGGGCGGCGGGGCCGGAGGTCTCTGTTGTTGGTCTCGGCGCCAACAATTTCGGCGGCCGCATCGATCTCGAAGCATCGCGCCGCGTGGTCGAACGGGCGCTCGATCTCGGTGTCACGCTGATCGACACCGCCGATACCTACGGCAACCGCGGCGGCTCGGAAGAAGCGTTAGGCAAAATTCTCGGGCCGCGGCGCAAGGATATCGTGCTGGCCAGCAAGTTCGGCATGGTCATGGATGACGCCGGCAAACTGCAGGGCGCTTCGCGCGACTACATCATGCGGGCGGTCGAAGCGAGCCTGCGGCGCCTCAAGACCGACTGGATCGATCTCTATCAGGTGCACCGACCCGATCCGCGGACGCCGATCGAGGAGACGCTGCGTGCCCTCGATGATCTGGTGAAAGCAGGAAAAGTCCGCTTCGTCGGCTGTTCCAATTTTTCAGTGAAGCAACTCGAAGAAGCGCACCAGGTTGCCACACGCCGTGGTCTTGTGTCGTTCGTGTCCTGCCAGGATGAGTACAGCCTGCTCGCGCGCGATCTGGAAAAAGATCGTGAGCCGATGATGCGCAAATACGGCTTGGGTTTGTTGCCTTTCTTCCCGCTCGCCAGCGGCTTGCTGACCGGCAAGTATCGGCGCAACGCGGCCTTGCCGCCCGGCACGCGTCTTGCCGGCAATCCACGCTTCGCCGATCGTCTCCTCAACGAGCGCAACTGGCGCATCGTTGGCGCACTCGGCGACTTCGCTGCCCGGCACGGGCACACGCTCCTTGATCTGGCCATGAGCTGGCTGGCCAGCCGGCCGACGGTTTCAAGCGTAATTGCGGGGGCGACGCGGCCCGAACAGGTCGAACAGAATGTCACCGCGGTCGGCTGGTCGCTCTCAGCGGCAGACTTGGCCGAGGTCGATCGGATAACGCTTTAACTCCGGGCTGCGAAATCGCGGCGCCGATTCACGACCCCGAAACCTCTCTGAACTAGCGTGGCGGGCCTATTTGCAGAGGCGCGCGTAGATTTCATGACGCTTACCATGCCTGTCACGCCGTTCGCTCTGGAGGTCCAGGGTCTGGTTAAGACCTTCGACCGGCCGGCGGTCGACGGCCTCGATCTCCGTGTGCTTGCCGGTGAGTTTTACGCGTTGCTCGGTCCAAATGGCGCTGGCAAAACCACGACACTGCGCATGATCGCCGGTCTCTTGCGCCCGGATGCCGGCAGCATCCGCGTCGCCGGCATCGATGCGCTCGCCGATCCGGTCGCGGCAAAACAGATCATGGCGTGGATTTCCGACGAGCCGATGATCTACGACAAGCTCACGCCGCACGAGTATCTCGAATTCGTTGCCGGCCTCTGGGGTGTCGAACCCACGATTGCCGAGCAGCGCGCCGAAGAGCTTCTGTCCTGGCTCGGACTTGCGGCGAACGCGCACGAACGTTGTGAGGGATTCTCCAAAGGCATGCGACAGAAGGTGGCGCTCGCCGGCGCGCTGGTGCATGAGCCGCGCGTGATCATTCTCGACGAGCCGCTCACCGGTCTCGATGCCGCGTCGGCGCGGCAAGTCAAAGGCGTCCTGCGTGAACGCGTCAGTGCCGGTGGCACCATCATCATGACCACGCACATTCTGGAAGTCGCCGAACGCATGGCGGATCGCATCGGTGTCATCGCCAACGGCAGGCTCATCGCCGAAGGCACGCTCGAGGAGCTACGATCTCAGGCCGGCGCGAAGACCAACGGAAGCGCGAGCGCCAGCCTCGAGGACACGTTTCTTGCGCTTGTGGCCGAGCAGGCTGAGGCGGCATGACAGTGCAGTCGGGCACCGCCGCCTGGTTCGCACACCACGAGTGGCGTCTCGCCTGGCGCGATTGGCTCGCCATGATGACGGGCGGCAAGCGCGGGCGGCTGCGCCGCGCCGTCGTGGCGATTAGCTTGTTCGTGATCTTCATGCACTTTGTCGCCTATTGGATGGTCGGCCGCTACGCCGACGCAATCCCCGACAAGCAAACCTTGGTGGCGATCACCGTCAGCGTACTGCTGTCGTGGTTCTTGATGGTATCGCAAGCGATGGAATCGGTGACACGCGCCTTCTATTCGCGCTCCGATCTCGACCTCATCCTCGCCTCGCCCGTGTCTGCTGATCGGGTCTTTGCGGTGCGGATCGCCACCGTGGCGTTGTCGCTGGCGATGATGGCGGTCCCGCTAGCGGGGCCCTTCATCAACGTCTTGGCGGCATGTGGCGGACCGCGCTGGCTTGGCGCCTACGGCCTGATCCTCGCGATGGGCGCAGCGGCGACGGCGATTGCGGTCGGCTTGACCGTCACACTGTTTCGGCTGATCGGCCCAAAGCGGACGCGCCTCGTCGCGCAGATCGTCGCTGCTGTGATTGGGGCTGCCTTTGTGATTGGCCTGCAACTGGCAGCGATCTTGTCTTACGGGAGTTTGTCGCGGGCGAGCGTCCTGCAATCGCAGACCTTGCTCGAGTTGGCGCCCGACGTCGGCAGCCTGATATGGTGGCCGGCGCGTGCCGCGCTCGGTGACGGCGTCGCGCTCATCGGTGTGCTGGCTGTGAGTTTCATCGCGCTCGGCATTACCATCGCGCTCGTTAGTCCGCGCTTCGGCGAATACGCCATCACGGCCGCCGGCGCCGGCACTTCGGTGGTCCGACATGCCCGGCCGCCGTCGCGATTTCATCCGGCGTCGCCGCGTCGGGCGCTACGCCGCAAGGAATGGATGTTGCTGCGGCGCGACCCCTGGCTCGTGTCACAGACATTGATGCAGGTGCTTTATCTCATCCCGCCGGCGGTCTTGCTGTGGCACAGCTTCGACGGGGACGCTGGAGCGGTCCAATTGCTGGTTCCGGTTCTCGTGATGGCGGCCGGCCAGCTTGCCGGCGGCCTCGCGTGGCTCGCAATTTCCGGTGAGGACGCCCCCGATCTCGTCGCGACGGCTCCGGTCCCGACGGACTTCATCGTTCGGGCCAAGATCGAAGCTGTGCTCGGCATTATCGCGATGATCTTCGCGCCGCTGATCGTGGCTCTCGCCTTCGCATCGCCCTGGCACGCACTCGTCGCCGGTTGCGGCATTTTGGTCGCGACGACATCGGCGACCGCGATCCAATTGTGGTTCCGCACGCAAGCCAAACGCAGCAATTTCCGTCGCCGTCAGGTCTCCTCGCGTGTGGCGACTTTCACCGAAGCCTTCGCGTCGATCGGGTGGGCCGCTACGGCGGCGGTCGCGGCCGTCAGCCTTTGGCTCGCGCTTGCTCCGGGCTTGATCGCGCTGTTGGTGGTTTGCGGCGCGTGGCTCATGAGCCCGCGCCCGCGTCGTGCGTGGTGAGCGATGCCCGCATGGCCGCCGGCGCACGACCGTCTCGACGAGACAGCCTCTCCTGATTAAACAGGTTCTCCCAGGTGCCCGTTCCCAGCGGGTCGCTTGCGCCCGCGGAGACGTCAATGAAGAAGCAGCCGAAATGGGTCTGGCCGACCGGTAAGCGTATCGCCGTCGTGTTCAACGTCTGTCTCGAAGCTTGGTCGGATGGCAAGGCGCCGGGCATCAGCCCGATGGGCAACCCGCTTCCCGCGGGCGTTCTCGATACCATGGCGATCTCCTGGGCCGCCTACGGCGTCGAAGTCGGTATCCACCGCCTCATGGAAGGTTTCGCTCGTCACGGCGCCAAGGCGAGCGTCATGACCAATGCCATTGTCGCCGAGCGTTCGCCGGACACCGTCAAGGCCATTGCCCAAAACGGTCACGAGGTGCTCTCGCATTCCTACACGATGGACGTGATCCCGGCGCTGCTCTCCGACGAGGAGGAGCGAAAGAATATCGCCCGCTGCACGGAATTGTTGCAGCAGGCGTCGGGCCAAAAGGTGCGGGGCTGGCTGTCGCCGCGTGGCACGTCGCGGACCGAGACACCGCGCCTTCTTGCCGAGGCGGGATACCGCTGGTACGGCGATGTCTTCGACAGCGATCTGCCCTACGTGAAACAAGCCGGGAACGGCAAGATCGTCGCCATACCGCTTGGCACCGACGTCAACGACATGCCGTTTATGAAATACGGCAATCCGCCGAAGCTGATGCTGGAGTCGTTCGAGGAGAACTTGACTGTTGCACGCGAACGCAGTGCCGGACCGAGCATGATCGACGTGACGTCGCATGCGCATATCTTCGGCCGTCCGCGCGGCGCCTATTACTACGAGAAGATCGTCGAGCGCGCGAAATCGGCGCCCGATGTGTGGGTGGCGACTCGCGCGGAAATCGCCGACCATATTCTGAGTCTTGAAATCCGCCTGATCCAATCTGAAGTCCGCCGGGAGAACCGCCCAGTGATTCCATTCGAGATGGTAGAGCCGACGTCGTTGAAAGAAGCGATGTCTTTGCTCGATCCGCAGGAGCCGACGATCCGGCCGGTCGCCGGCGGAACCGCCCTGATGCTGATGATGAAAGCGGGCGTCTTTCAGCCGAGCCGTCTTGTCTGCCTTCATAAAATCGAACCCGAACACAAGCGCATTACGGCCACCAGTGGTGGTGAACTCCGTATCGGCGCCTTGGCGACTTTGAGTGACGTCGAGCACGATGCCAATGTCGCGAAGCACCTGCCGGTTCTCAAGCGCGCGATGCGCACGCTGTCGAATCCTCGGGTGCGCAATGTCGCCCGTGTCGGCGGCGCGCTGGCGCATGGCGATCCGCATATGGATCTTCCGCCGGTCCTCACTGCGCTCGGCGCCCGCGTCGCCGTGAGTGGTCCGAACAGCAGCCGCGAACTGGCGCTCGAAGATCTGTACGCCGGCTATTACGAGACGGTTTTGGAAAAAAACGAACTGATTACCGCCGTGACGGTGCCCGCCCTTAACGGGCGCAAAGCCGCCTACATGAAGGTGACGTCGCGCTCTGCCGACGACTGGCCTGCGCTCGGCGTCGCCGTTTCGTTCGCGTTGCAGGACGGCGCCATCCGCAATCCCGTTATCGTCGTCAGTGCCGCGACGGAAAAAGTCACTCGCATGACATCTGCCGAGAAGGCGCTGCAAGGCGCTGCGCCCGAAGATGCTGCGCTCAATCGCGCCAGTGAGGCCGCGGTCGCCGAAGTATCGATTCTTGCTGATGCTCATGGTTCCGCTGCCTACAAGCGCGAGTTGCTGCGGGTTTATCTGCGCCGCGCCGTCCGTCAGGCTCTGGGCGAAAGTGCGCGCTAGGTGATGCCATGAAACAAGTTGGCCGTGACATTCCACGTCTCGAAGTGCGCGCCAAGGTGACGGGGCGCGCCGACTATACCCATCATCTGCGCCTGCCCGGCATGCTTTACGGCAAGGTGTTTCGTTCCACTGTGCCGCACGGCCGCATCCGCAGCATCGACACGCAAGCCGCCAAGGCGATCAAGGGCGTGTATCGCGTCGTGACCGGCGCCGATATCCGCAAGCTCATCCCCGAGCCTTATTACGGTCCCGCATTTCACGATCAGCCGATCCTTGCGATCGACAAGGTGTGCCATGTCGGCGAGCCGGTTGCGGTCGTGTTGGCGAGCGACCCGCATGTCGCCGATCAGGCCGTGCAGACCATCAGTGCCGAATACGAGGAACTGCCGGCGGTCTATGATGAGGTCGCGGCGATGCAGCCGGACATTCTCGTCCATGACATGCTGAAGCCTGCCGGTACTTTCGCTGATCTAAAGCACCTCAAGGGCCGTACCGGAACGAACATCGCGCTCGATTATCATCTGCGGCGGGGCGACGTCGACGCCGCTTTCGCGCGGGCCGATCATGTCATCGAACACACATTCAAGACCCAGCAGTGCCTGCACCTGCCGTTCGAGACCTTCGTGGCCGTCGCCGAACCCGGCGACGGAACGCTGACCATTCACACCTCGAATCAGACGCCGTCGTTCGTCCGTATTGAGATCGCCCGATTGCTCGGCTGGCCCGAGAACCGCGTGCGTGTGAAAGTGCCTCACCTCGGCGGCGGATTTGGCGCCAAGGTCTACGTCAAAGTCGAGGCCTTGGCGGCGGCGCTCGCGCTGCTCGTTCGCCGTCCGGTGAAGATCGGACTGACGATGGAAGAGCAATTCTACGTCATCACGAAGCATCCGACGACATTCCGCATCAAGAGCGGCGTCAGCAAGGACGGCCGCGTTCTCGCGCGCGCCTGCGAAGTTTTTTGGAACGGCGGGGCCTATGCGGATATCGGTCCGCGCGTGACACAGAAGTCCGGCTTCACTGCGCCGGGCCCCTACGACATCGAGAACATCGCCATCGATTCCTACGCGCTCTACACCAACCGCACGCCCGCAGGAGCATTGCGCGGCTTCGGCATTCCGCAACTGGTCTGGGCCTACGAAAGTCACACCGATCTGATCGCGCGCGAACTCGGCATCGATCCGGTCGAGTTTCGCCGCAAGAACATCCTGCGTGAAGGCCGGCCGCAGGCGACCGGCACCAAGATGCAGGATGCCGCCATCGCCGAGGTGCTCGATGCGATTGCCTCGCGCATGAACTGGAACGCGCCATTTGACCGCGGCACCGGAACGTTTCGCCGCGGCCGCGGTGTGGCTATCGGCTTCAAGGCGTCGATTTCGCCGACGACATCGGTCGCAATCGTCAATGTTTCGGCCGACGGCAGCACGACGCTCTACACCAGCACGGTCGACATGGGGCAGGGCTCCGACACGGCGTTCGCGCAAATTGCCGCCGAGGTGCTCGACTTCCGTGCCGAAGATATTCGGGTCGTGCATCCGGACACCGATGTCACGCCTTACGATATGGGCACGCTCGGGTCACGCTCGCTGTTTCATATGGGCAACGCAGTGCGCCTTGCCGCAGAAGACGCGCGCACCAAGCTGCGCGCGCTCGCCGCCGAGGCCGGGCTTCCCGAAGGCACCAATTATCCTCCGGCGGAAGTGTTCAAGAAGCGCTATGGCATGCAGGCGGGTAACGTCATCGGCACGGCGAGTTTCGTGCCGACCTATAAATCGCCCGATGCGCAGACCGGTCAGTCCGACAATGTGACGCCGTTCTGGATGATCGGTGGGGCCGGCGCTGAGGTCGAGGTGGACACCGAGACCGGAAAAGTACGCATCATCCGGCTGGTCAATGCTGCCGATTGCGGCAAGCCGATCAATCCCGGGCGTGGCGCGCACGCAGCTATCGGGCGCCGCCGTGATGCAGCTTGGCTTCACGATGTCCGAGATCATGAATCTCGACGGCGGGCAGGTCACCAACGCGTCGCTGGCCGACTACAAAATTCCCGGTATCGGCGACATTCCTCCGATGGAGAACGAACTGGTCGACGCGGAGCAGCATTCCGGACCGTTCGGCGCCAAGGGGCTCGGGGAGTCCGGCACATTCGGTGTATCGCCTGCGATCGCCAATGCGATCCACGATGCCGTCGGCGTCCGGATCACCGAGTTGCCGATCACAGCCGAGGCGGTGCTGCGCGCATTGCGCGCCAAGCAGGGCCGCCCACTCGAGGACGAATAATGTCTATGCGCACGATCAATTTTACGCTCAACGGCCAGGACGTCACCGCCGAGATTGAGCCGCATCGCAATCTGGTGGAGCTGTTGCAGCGCTTCGATCTGTTCGGTGCGCGCGAAAGCTGCGGGCAGGGGCTGTGCGGCTGTTGTACCGTTGTGGTCGATGACAAAGCCGTCTCAGGCTGCCTCTATTTCGCGGTGTGGGCCGACGGCAAGAGCATCACCACGGTCGAACATCTCGATGCGGACGGATCGCTGTCGGTGGTGCAGCAGGCGTTTATCGAATGCGGCGCGTTCCAATGCGGCTTCTGTACGCCCGGGTTCGTGCTGATGACCCATCAATTGTTGAAACAAAATCCAAACCCGAGCGACGAGGACATTCGTCACTACCTCGCCGGCAATCTCTGCCGCTGTGCGGCCTATCCGGAGATCATCGAGGCGGTGAAACTCGCGGCACGGCGCTGACTTTTAGAGCTGCCGGCGGGACGTGCCGATGTTCCGTGAAATCAAAGGCAGCGATTGTGCCCTCGGCGGGCGAGCCATCCGGTAATATCGACCTTCGTGCGCGGATGCCCTTCTGCGGAAACTACTCAACTTCTGAGGAATCGCCATGATACTTTCCCGCCGCATAGTCCTGCGTCTGGCAGCGAGCGCGGCCGCGCTTCCGGCTCTCTCGGGCATCGCACGGGCGGAAGCTTATCCGTCGCGGCCGATTAAAATCCTTGTCGGCTTTCCGGCTGGCGGTACGCCCGACATACTCACACGTATCGTGGGTCAATGGCTGCAGGATCGCCTGGGTCAACCGGTCGTCGTCGAGGACCGGCCTGGCGCCAGCAGCAATATCGCCACGGAAGCCGTCGTGCGTTCGCCTGCAGACGGCTATACGCTCCTCGCGGCCGGCTCGCCTAACGCCATCAACGCGACCCTCTATCAGAAGCTCAGTTACAACTTCATTCGCGACATCGCGCCGGTGGCGAGCATCGTTCGTCTGCCCGACGTCATGGTGGTGAACCCGGAGTTTCCGGCCAAGACCGTCCCCGAATTCATTGCTTACGCGAAGGCCAATCCGGGCAAGCTCGCCATGGCGTCGGCCGGCAATGGGACGTCGGGCCATGTTGCCGGCGAGTTGTTCAAGATGATGGCCGGCGTCGACCTGCTGCACGTGCCGTATCGCGGTGGGCCGCCCGCTGTAACAGATTTGCTCGGCGGCCGGGTGCAGGTCCTCTTTGACGTCCTGACCAATTCACTCGAGCTTATCAGGACCGGTAAGCTGCGGGCACTGGCAGTGACGACGGCGGAGCGCTGCGCGGCGTTGCCGGATGTTCCAACCGCGGCCGAGTTCGTGCCGGGCTACGAGGCGAGCTATTGGACCGGATTGGCCGCGCCCAGGGGGACACCCACCGAAATCGTCGAAAAGCTGAACAATGAGGTCAACGCGGCGCTCGCCGATCCAAAGATCAAGGCACGGATTACCGATCTTGGCGGCACGGTGCTTGTGGGCTCGACTGCCGACTTCGGCAAGCTGATCACCGCTGAAACCGACAAGTGGGCCAAGGTGATCAAAATTGCGAATATCAAGGTGGAGTAGAGCCGGTCCGCTGCCGGCTTAAGTCCGGAGACTCTTCGACAGTCCGCAGACTGTTCGACGAATTGTCGCTGGGTCTTCCGTTGCAGAGTCGACAGCGCTTGGTCGTCAGTCCGACTTCAACGCTTCGATAAATCGTTGTTTGATCGCATGCCCGTCGCGCAGCGGCAGCACGCGCGGCGGTTCTTGTTCGCCGATGCGGGCCGTGACCAAAATGGGACCCTCGCCCGTGTGCAACAGCGTGCGGACTTCTGCGGCTTCTTCGATGCGTGAGATCATGCGCGCGTGTCTGAAGCGGCACGCGAGCGCCACGGCAGCAAGATCGACGCCCGCGTGAGTGTGGCTGGCCTGCATGCCGGTTTCGCCGTAATGCCGGTTATCGAGCACAACAATCACGAGATTTTTCGGCTGTTTGACGCCAATGGTGGCGAGACTGCCGAGACCCATCAGCATGTCGCCATCGCCGGTGAGCACGGCGATGCGGCGGTCGGGCCGCGCCAGCGACAGTCCAAGCCCAACCATGGCAGTACCGCCCATCGCCCCCCAGAGGTAGAAATTGAAGGGATGATCGCCGGCCGCAGCGACGTCGTAGGTTGCCGCGCCGAGGCCGCTGACCACGAGAAGCTCACCACGATCGATCAGCAGTTCGCGTACGAAGTCGCGCCGGTCGAGCATTACCGTGTCCATTGCTTGCGTCCGATGAGCCGCTGCGACAGCAGGATCGCAACCTGGAGGTCGCCATTGAACGCCATGTCGCAGCCGGCGCCGACGATCTCGTCAACTGCGTCGGCATGCTCGATCCGATAGGTGAGAAAACCGGTAAGGCGCAGGGTCTCTTCGGTGATCGTACCCATCGGTACTTGCCACGGGTTGAATTCGCCGAATTCGCCGCGCATGGTCACGAGCGCGACGCAACCGAAGCCGCAATTGCGCAACAACGAAAACATGTTGATGCAGTTGCCGACGCCGCTCGATTGCATCAGGAGGGCGGTGCGTTGCCCGCCAAGGGCCGCGCCGGCGACCAACCCGACGCCTTCCTCCTCGGTGGTCAGCACGACATCGGCGATGTCCGGATCGTCCTGGCACAGGGCGATGAGTCGACCGTGCCCGGCATCCGGTACATAGCCGACCTGGCGAATGCCGACACGGCGGAAATGGCCATGGATCGCATCGGGCCAGGATGTTCTGTTGTCTGTCGGCGTGTGCATTGACGTCCCGATAGTCATGCGAAAGCGAGGGCTTTGCAAATGTCGCACTGGTTATTATTGTGCGCCACCCCCAAAGAGATAACCAAGCAGCAAAATACCGACGAATGGAGACGGCTCATGGCCTCAAGACTTCGCCACATTGCAATCATTGTCCCGGATCCGGAGAAGGCGGCGAAATTCTTCGAGGAGGCATTCGGCATGACGCGGGCCGGCACGGCGCGCCGCGGCATCTATATGTCGGATGGCGTGATGAACGTTGCACTGCTGAAGACTGAAGGCAACGAGAAGAACGGGCTTTACCACTTCGGCATGTGGGTCGACGATCTCGACGAGGCAGAGAAGAAGGTCATCGAGGCGGGCGGCAAGTATCTTGCCGGACGGCCGACCTCGCCCAATTCCTTCTACGAGGCGAAGTACAAGGACCCCAATGGCGTCGTGTTTGATCTGACGCACAACGGCTGGGCCGGTGCCACGAAAGAAGTGACGGCGAAGGCGTAGCGATCAACATCTTGTTTCGTCATGCCCGGGCTTGACCCGGGCATCCATGGAACCTCGCCGCTGCATGGATTGCCTGATCAGGTCCGGCAACGACGAATGGACGGTGGCAAGTCCGGCGTAAATGTCTCAAAAATCAGAAAAGATCATCGTCATCGGTGCCGGCCCGGTCGGCTTATGTCTTTCGCTCGCGTTGGCGCAGGCCGACCTTAAAGTCTGTCTGATCGAGGTTCTCGGTGACGACAATTTTCTCGAGCAGGTGCCGCGTGCGGGAACAAACCACCCGGCCACGCTCGAAATGCTCGACCGCATCGGGCTTTACCAGAAGCTCGAGCCGCGCGGCATCATTGCGCCGGTGTTCCACTATTGGGATCGCCATGAAGGCAAGCTGATCGCCGCATTCGATCACGGTTATCTCAAGAACGACACGCGCTTTCCCTACGTGCTGCAATGCGAGCGCATCAAAATCGTCGAAGAGGCGATGACGATGGCGAAGGCACATCCCAACATCGATCTTCGGCTGTCGACCGAGTTTGTATCGTTCGAGCAGAACACCGACGGTGTGAAGGCGCGTGTGATCAATCCTGGTGGCGAAGAGGAAACCATCGAGGGACGCTACATCGTGAGCGGCGAGGGTGCGCGTAGCATCATCCGCAAGGACCTCGGCATCGCGTTCGAGGGCTTTACCTATGACGATCGCACGCTCAACATCGAAGTGGCGTACGATTTCCGCCAGCATGGCTATGCCCATCGCAACTACATTTCCGATCCGACCGAATGGTCGAATCTGTTCCATTGGAAAGGTCCACCGGATCGCTGGCGCGTGCATTTCCCGACGGACCCTCGGGCAGACGAAGATGAACTGATGCAGCCGGAGGCCTTGCAGGCGCGCATGCAGGGCTTTCTTCCGACCGGCAAGCCGTTCGACATCATCGGCAGTAATCTTTACGTCGTGCACCAGCGGGTCGCCGACAAGTTTCGCGTCGGCCGCGCCATTCTCGCGGGCGATTCAGCGCACGTGAACAGCCCTATCGGCGCCATGGGCATGAACAGCGGCATCCACGATGCGATCAATCTGGCGGACAAATTGATCGCCATCGCGCGAAAAGAGGCCGACGACAGCGTGCTCGATCGCTACGAGCGCCAGCGCCGTCATGTCGCAATCACGCACACGCAGGCGCAGACAATCCGCAACAAGCGGCTGTTGGCCGAGCACGATCCGGCGGTGCGCCAACGCAATCACGACGAGCTTCGCCGGACGGCAGAAAATCCGGAGCTCGCACGCAAGTTTTTGCTGCGTACTGCGCTATTTGACAGTCTCCGCGAAGCCGAGGCGATTGCCTAGAGCGCGGCGACGGCGAGGCGCATGAAGACGCCTATGATGATGATCGCCGTTGCGTGAATCCAAAGCAGCAAAGCTTTGGCCCGCAAGGCCTCAGCGTTGCCAAGGTCAGCGTCGCCAAGGCAGGTGCGATGCGTGCTCGACGAAAAACCATGCACCTTCGCCAAGCGCAGCCGGGAAGCACGCAACGATGCCATCGCCACCCTCAAGCGCGCGCCATTCGAGGTTTGTGCTTTCCACAGCCGCCTCGGCTGCGGCGAGTGATCGCACGCGCAGCGCATAGCCGGCCATAAAGGGCAGCTTGGTGATCGCTACCTCCGGCAATCTTTCCGTGATCCTCTCATGGCTGACAAGGTAGACACCGCCGCGGTCGAGATGCAGGACCGCGCCGCCGGGTGTCAGAGTCGCGTCACGGCCGGTGAAGCGCACGAAGCGCTGCGTGGCCTCTTCGACATCGGCGACGGCGATGACGAGATCAATAAGGCCGACTGCACTATTCGGATGTGACAGCCATCGCTGCTGCCAGACCACCTGTTCGGTATGATGCGTCAATATCTGAATGCGTCCCTCGGGCATGACGCCGGGTTCGACACGGGCGATGGTGAAGGCTGCCTTGTCTGCACCAACAGCGGTTTCGACCGGGCGCTGCATGCGGACCAGCGGTCGTACGCGAAAGCCGCAGGACGCAAGGCGGGCATGGGCATTTTCAGCGTCGGCGACCGCAAAGGCGGCAAGATGAAGCCCTGCGTAACGCGCGAGCGCTGCATCGAACTCGCGGCCGAGCGGTGTATCGGCTGTCTTGAACAGAACTTCAATGTAGCCGCGCGCCAACATGGCGGTGACGTTGCCCGTTCCAGTTGGGCTGGTGCCGCCTGCGGGATCGGGATTGACTTGAATCGAAACGGGCGCGGGAGCAAAGCCCGCGCGGGCAAGCGCGCGGCTTGCTTCGTCAGGATCGCGGACGAAATGACCGACGTGGTCGAGAAAAATTTCGCCGTCAACAGGAAGCTGGCGATCGACGTCCTCGTGTGCGGGTAGCGACACTGCGAATGATCCTGAAAAACAGCGACATGCGCTCCGTTGCAATCACGCGTATTTAATCTGAAAGATCAATACCGGATACAAAAATCGATGGGAGGAATCTTGCGCCAGCTGAGCCGTCGAGATTCGGCGTCGCCGCGGCGGCAGTGTTGCGATCGACGGGTTTTCGGATGGAATGACTATTCGGAACCTGCGAGGCCGGCCTTTTTCACGATTGTGCCCCAGCGCGCGATTTCGGAATGCACAAAGGATTTGAGTTCGGCGGGCGACGGTGAGGAGACCGGCAGCAGACCGAGAGCGTCAAACTGCTTTCGCATGGCCGGATCGGCGGTGAACCCGTTCAGAGCGCCATGGAGTTTATCTATAATCGTCTGGGGCGTCTGCGCCGGCGCCACCAGCATGAACCACGACGAGGCGTCATAGCCCGGCACACCGACGTCTGCGAGCGGCGGTACGTTTGGCAGTGCGTCGACGCGCTGGGCGCTTGTCACGCCGAGCGGGCGCAGCTTGCCGGCATCAATGAGCGGCAGGGCAATCGTTATCGGACTGAACATCAGCGGAATGTGGCCGCCGGCGACATCGTTGATGGCCGGCGCCATTCCCCGGTAAGGCACGTGCGTCATTTCGATGCCGAGGAGACCCTTGAGCACCTCGCCATCAAGATGTTGCGCCGTACCGACTCCGGCGGATCCGAACGAAAGTCCGCCCGGCGTCGTCTTTGCCAGCGCGGCCAGATCGGCAATCGAATGAACGGGAAGCGCCGCGTTCACGACCAGCACTTCGGGAATTCGCGCGATCAGAATGACCGGAGTAAAGTCGGTGGCAGGATTGTAGGAGAGCGACTTATGCAGCGTGACGTTGGTCGCCATCGTCGTGCTGTTAGCGATCATGAGCGTATAGCCGTCGGACGCCGCATGCGCGACGTAGGTCGCGCCAACCACTGAGGCAGCGCCTGGCCGGTTTTCGACGATGAATGTTCCGCCGATCTGCCGTTCGAGCTTGTCGGCAATGATGCGGGCGAACAGACTGTAAAGGCCGCCCGGCGCCGAAGGGGCCACAATCGTGACGGTTCGATCAGGGTAATCGTCGGCCAGCGCCGAGCTGCGCGGGCAGCGAGAGCGTCATGACCAAAAAGGCGGTGGCGAAAATGGCGATGACCGCCGCGCCTCGTCGAACTGGCTGGCTTCTCAGTGTGGCAAATGCGGCGAACGTCAAAGCTGCGCCCCGTCATTCGGCGATGAATCTGCGGGAGTAAAAATCGCAGTTATTCGGATTTGGCAATGCCGGCTGCCTCGACGACTTTGCCCCAGCGCACGATTTCGGACTGAAGGAATCGATCGAGTTCCTCCGGCGTACCCTTGCCAATCGGCTCCATCCCGAGATCCACCAAACGCCCACGCACGTCGTCCATGGCGACGATGGCATTCAATTCCGAGTTGAGCTTGGCGATGATGTCCTTTGGCGTCTTTGCCGGTGCTATGACGCCCTGCCATGCGGCAGCGTTGTAGCCGGGCACGCCGGCCTCGGCCAGCGGAGGAACGTCGGGCAACGACGCGAGGCGCTGCATGGTCGTCACCGCGAGCGCCCGCAGCTTTCCTGCCTTGATCAGCGGCAGCGCCGGACCCAGATCAGTGAACATGAGCTGGATGTACCCGGCGGTCAGATCGTTGAGCGCCGGTGCCGTGCCCTTGTAAGGGACATGTGTCAGCTTGATTCCGGTCATGCTGGCGAACAGCGCCGCCGCCAAATGATGAAAAGCTCCGACTCCGCCCGATCCGAAGCTCAACGGCTTTTGTTTGGCGAGCGCGATGAGGTCGGCCACGCTGTGGACCGGGAGAGAGGAGTTCACCACGAGAACGAATGGCACGGCGGCAATCAGGGCGACCAGAGCAAGATCCTTGGCAGGATCGTAAGGCAGCTTCTTGTAAAGCGTCGCGTTGATGGCGAGCGACGACACCGACATCATGATCGTGTAGCCGTCGGGCGGCGATTTTGCGACGAAGTTTGTCGCGAGTGTCGTGCCGGTGCCGGGGCGATTTTCGACGACGAATGGTTTGCCGAGCCGCTGTTCGAGCTTTTGAGCAAGCATCCGCGCCAGAATGTCGGTCCCGCCGGCGGTTGCGAAGGGCACAATGAAAGTGACTGGGCGGTTCGGATATCCTGTTGCGTCCTGCGCACGCGCCGCAGCCGCCGCTATCGCGGGCATGAGAACAGCGAGCAACGTGCGACGCGACAGTGACGTCATCGCAATTTTCTCTCCCGGCGTCTCCCGGTGCCGCCCCCTGCGCCGCCGCCTGATGCGCTCCTAGCCAGGGCCTTTCGCGGACGCACGATTCCGGAATTGGCGAGCGGTTCCAACACCGCAGGTGATCGCACGCCAGCGGCAAGTCGCCGCAACGGCTGCCTTTGTCACTCCGATCCGGCGATGCCGACGCGGCGTACGATGTCGCCCCAGCGCACGATTTCGGATTGGACGAAGCTGCGTAGCTCGCCGACCGAGGGCGTATCGATTGGGATAAGTCCCATGCTGATCATTTGCTGCCAGATCTCAGGCGATTTGATTACCGTGCGAAATTCGTCGTGCAGCCTGTTTACGATCTCGGCGGCTGTTCCGCTCTGGGCAACCACGAGATGCCACGAAACGGTCTCGAAACCCGGCAGCGCATCGGCGATCGGTGGCACATCCGGCAATACGCCAACGCGTGTCTTTGAGGATACGCCGAGGGCGCGAATCTTCCCGCTCGCGATGAGCTGTGGGGTAATGGCGGTGTCGGCGAAGAACAGCTGGATATGCCCCGCCATCACGTCATTGAGGGCCGGCGGTCCACCCTTGTAGGGGACGTGCACCATATCGATTCCCGCCATGCTCTTGAGGATTTCCCCGGCCAGATGCGGCACGGCGCCGGTTCCCGTCGATCCGAATGAAAGTTTGCCCGGGTTGGCCTTGGCGTATGCGATCAGCTCCGGAACGCTCTTAAAGGGCAGCGACGGATTGCTCACCAGCACGAACGGCACTTGGCAATAGAGCGCTATTGGGACGAAGTCCCGCACCGGGTCGTAGGACAGTTTTTGGTAGAGCGTGACGTTCGTGGTGAGGGTGCCGCTCGGCGCGATCAGCAGCGTATAGCCGTCGGGTGTGCCGTGGGCGATATCGTTCGCCGCAATTATGGTGCCACCGCCGACACGGTTCTCGACCAACACGGATCTACCGAGACGCGCCGCCAATTTTGGCGCGAACGAGCGCGCGATAATGTCCATCGCTCCGCCGGCGCCGAGCGGGACCAGCAGCGTCACGTTGCGGGTCGGATAATCTTGCGCGTCGGCGGTCTCGAGCGCGCCAAGCCAGATCGAGGGCAGCGACTGCCGCGGCGGCAAGACGCAAAGCTTGGCGTCTCGATGGCGGGGGCGGACATTTATCATTCGGCATCGTGTTTCCTCCCTCACGTGCTTTTTATGTCGTCAGAGCGCCATCTTGACCACAAAAAGGCCGAAGCGGAATATCGATTTGTTCGAGACGATTCAGCATCATTGTTGCGAGGAACCTCCATGCGACGGTCGACCTTCGCCGTCCCACTGGCCGCTGCACTTCTCTTTCTCGCGGGCGCCGGTCGCAGCGTCGCGTGCCAAGGCGACAAGGTGCTGTTGAACGAAGACTTCTCTTTTGCGGATGCGTCGTGGGGCGATCAGAGCAATTCTTTTGCGATCAAGGGCGGATCGGCCATCATCAAGGCGGACAGCCAACACGGCTACAAAGCCTTGGACAATTCTTTTCTGTTCGAGGACGCCGATATCTGCGTGACAGTGACGGCTCTCGAAATTGCAAAGCCGGAAGAGTTGGCTGGCGGCCTCGTTTTCTGGGCTCAGGACTACAAGAACGCCTATTTCCTGCTGCTGGCCACAAACGGCTATTTCAAAATCGGACGGTTGGTGAATGGGGCTTGGGTCAACCCGCCGCTCGACTGGACACAGTCGGATGCCATCGTGCAAGGCACCAACAAGCCGAACACACTCAGGCTCATAATCCACGGCCAGACGCTGACGGTGGAGATCAACGGTAAGCCCGGCGCGAAGCTGCAAGCGCAGTCGCCGGGGGTCCCCAGTCTCATCGGGCTTTACGGTGAATCGAGCGAAAAACTCGACGTCTGGAAGTTCAATAATCTCAAGGTCACCGATGTCCTGCCGAAAAAGGCGTCGGCAGGAAATCCTTAATCAGCAATGACTTGATGGATATCGATCGGCGCTGGATCGCGGCCGGTGTCGCTTCGCCTTTCTTGACAAGCACTTATGGTCCCGTCATAAGGACGCCCGGTCGGCGCTTCGGATATGGCCTGACGGCTGTCGCCACGTGCCGGTCATCATCAACAGTATCGACTGCAAAAAGCCGGTCCGGGCGTTTAAGTCCGAGCACCGGGATCGAACACGAGGAAAAATGATGTTCGCGGTCTTCAAAACAGGCGGTAAGCAGTACCGGGTGGCCGCCGAAGATGTGCTCGAGGTCGCCAAGATCAAGGGCGAACCCGGTGAGGTTGTGGCGTTCGGCGAGGTTTTGGTCGTCGGTGGCGATAACCTGACGTTGGGCACGCCTACGGTCGCCGGCGCAACCGTGGCCGCCGAAGTGCTCGAACAGGCGCGGGGCCCGAAGGTTATCGCCTTCAAGAAACGCCGACGAAAGAATTCGCGGCGCAAGCGTGGGCATCGTCAGGAGTTCACGCGCGTGCGCATCACCGAAATTCTGACCGACGGCAAGAAGCCGAGCGAGACGGCGCCGCCGAGGCCGAAGCGGGTGCGCGTACCGGCGGGGGAGGCACCTTCCCCGCAGGCCGGCGCTGCCGCTGCGGCGGAGGGCGGAAGCAGTGTCGCCGCGAGTTAGAGAAGATAAATCGTGATGCCGGAGAAGTGATGATTTCGTCACGAATCCGGTATAGGTCCTAGTTAAGAAAGCTCTGGAGGCCAGCGATGGCTCACAAAAAGGCAGGTGGTTCCTCCCGCAATGGCCGCGATTCCGGCGGTCAGCGGCTTGGAATCAAAATCTTCGGCGGCGAGCAGGTGATCGCCGGGAACATCATTGCGCGTCAGCGCGGCACCAAGTGGCATCCCGGCCAGAACGTTGGCCTCGGCAGGGACCATACGCTGTTCGCGTTGATCGACGGCCGCGTCGAGTTCCGTGCCAAAGCCAAGGGCCGCGTATTCGTGTCGGTACGTCCGATGACGGAGGCCGCGGCCCAGTAATTCGGTGGAACATATGAGTCCGCCGGTATCCAGTCGAACCGGCGGGCCCAAATGGGCTTCGAAAAGGGGGAGACCGGGATACCGGCTCCCCCTTTCGGTTTCTTCGCAGGAGCCCACGATGACCGTGTCGGAAGACGTCTGCACCGAGATCCAGCGAGAGCGCTGTATTCCCGTCCTCGAGACCGAGCGGCTGACGCTGCGCGCGCCGTGTCACGAGGACGTCAAAGCAATCGCGCACCTCGCCAACGAGCGCAGCATCGCCGAGAACACAGCGCGCATTCCGCACCCTTACGGCATCGACGATGCCAAGCAGTTCGTCGCCTCGGTCAACCGGCAGGATGGCGAAGCGACATTCGTGATTGTCTTTGGCGACGATGTGATCGGAGGCTGCGGCGTCGATCCGCGCGATGGCGTCCCGGAGATCGGCTATTGGATCGGAGTGCCGTATTGGGGCCGCGGCTTCGTCACCGAGGCTGTGCGTGCGGTGATCGACCATGCGTTCGGCGATTTGCACTACGAAGCGCTGGAAGCGGGCGCCCGCGTCAGCAATCCCGCCTCGCGGCGGGTGTTGGAGAAGTGCGGCTTCCAATGGACCAGCGTTCGCCTGTGCCGCATCCGCGCGATCAATTCCGCGGCGCCGATCGACCGCTTTCGCCTCGACCGCGGCTTGTGGGCGTCGCTCAAGTCCTGGAGCCGGGCCAGACGTGGTGAGAACGGTGAGCGGCGTGCGCAGCGCGCGCCTCGGCCGTGATGCTTGGCTATTGTGCTGCGGTCTGTGCGGACCGAAAGAACGGATTAAGCTTGCTCACCAGCAGGGCCCCAAAATAGCCCTGCGGGTTTGACGGTGGCTCGTGGTCCATCAGCTCCCAGCCTTGGATCAAGATGCGGGCATGGTTGAAGGCACTCTGGAAGTCCGTGCCCGGCTGCAGGCTCTGCCGAAACAGCGCGTCGCCGAAATAGGTCCAATCCCGTTCCGGGGCGCAGCCGAATGAGGTGTGCTTATCGTCCGCTGCGGTCATGACGATGGTATTGTCATTGGCCAGCGGCGGCAGGAAAATTCCGGCGTAACAGGCAGATACGATGACCACGCGATTCTTGATGCCTTCGCGGTCGAGCGTTGCGGCGACCTGCTGAGGCGTGAGCTCGGTCACCGCCCGGTTTGGCATTTCCAGCACAAATCCGTTGTGGTCGCCGTGTGACGTCATCAGCAAGATCAGAACGTCCTCGTCTTTGTCCATCACGTTGCCGACGGCATGCACCGCGGCCGAAAAATTTTGCGGAGTTCCGAGCGGAACGCTGCCCATCGTGTCGCGATGACTGACGAGCCGGATGATCCGATCCTTGATTGGCAGGACGCTCCCGATCGACGCCAACGCGCCGTCGAGCTCCTTGGCGAAAACGCCCTGATCGGCCCAGCCCGCGAGGCCGATCACGTAGAAGTCGGTTATCCCCTTGCGCTGCGGCGCCAAGGTCGCGACTTGAGCCTGTAACAGTGCCGCCTGTGATGTCTCGGTCCGTGCGGTATCCGCGGAGATATTATCCGCCAAGTGGCGTGCACGCAGAAATTCCCACCAGTTCGCGTTGCGGATGTCGAAATCGCGGGCAATGAAAACCGGGGCATGCGGCACCAGCGCGTTGGCGATGAAGAGCGCCGCCCATAGCGCGGCAACTCTGGCGAGGAGACGCGGCGGCGCTTGCAATTCGAGGCTGCGAAGAATGCACAGCATGGCGCCAAGCCACCAGACGACTTCAACGACGAAAATTGCTCCTGCGGCCGGCCCGGCAAAGGATGCGCTTGGCGCGGAAACAAATGGCAGTAGCGGGGCGCCGAGCTTGACGACCGCGGCCGCGATGTCTGCAATGACGGAAAGAACGAACATGGCGGAGAGCGCCGTGGCGCGCCCCATCGGGCGCACAAACAGTGCGGCGACAGCGAGTTCCAACGCCAGCCATGCCACAACGGCGTTCAGGCCGTAGGGGTTGAAACCCGGTGACGGACCTGCGGCAAAATACTGGAGCGTCACGCGGACCAGGGCCAGGATGGCGGCCCAGCCGAGTAGGCTCGGCAACCCCGCAAGTGGCAGCGTGCGGGTTGTCCGCCACACCGCAGCCCGCGCCGCCAGCTTGAAAACCGACCACACGCTGTCAATCTCCGAGCAGAATCCGCAGAAAGCCGAGAGTCCCGTTCCCGATTTTCTACACTATATCAACGGAATATTGCCTGCCATCGCAGCAATTTGAGATTGTCTACGGGCGGCATGAGCCCTACGGAGTGGACCAATGAAATTCCTCGACGAGGCCAAGGTCTACATCCGCTCCGGAGACGGCGGCAACGGCTGCGTATCGTTCCGGCGCGAGAAGTTCATCGAATTCGGCGGTCCGAACGGCGGCGATGGCGGCAACGGCGGCGATGTGATTGCCGAAGCGGTGGATGGCCTCAATACGCTGATCGACTATCGCTATCAGCAACACTTCACGGCGAAGAATGGTCGCGGCGGCATGGGCAAGGACCGCCACGGCGCCAACGGCGCCGACATCGTACTCAAGGTGCCAGTGGGCACGCAGATCTACGAGGAGGACGGTGAGACCCTTCTCGCCGATCTTACTGAGCGCGGCCAGCGCGTCGTACTCGCGCATGGCGGCAATGGCGGTTTCGGCAACGCGCGTTTCAAGACCTCGACCAACCGCGCGCCGCGCCGGGCCAATCCTGGTCAGCCCGGCGAGGAACGTACGATTCGCCTGCGGCTCAAGCTCATCGCCGACGCTGGGATCGTTGGTTTGCCGAATGCCGGCAAGTCGACCTTCCTTGCCGCCGTCAGTGCCGCCAAGCCGAAGATCGCCGATTACCCATTCACCACGTTGCATCCGCAGCTCGGTGTGGTGAATGCCGATGGGCGGGAATTTGTGCTGGCGGATATTCCCGGTCTGATCGAGGGCGCGCACGAAGGCGTTGGTCTCGGCGACCAATTCCTCGGTCATGTCGAGCGTTGCCGCATCCTTCTGCATCTTATCGACGGCACCGACGGTAATGCCGCTGAAGCGTACAAGACCGTGCGTGCCGAACTTCTGGCCTACGGTGAGAGTCTTGCCGAAAAGCCGGAGATTGTCGCGCTCAACAAGGCTGATGCGATGAGCGCAGACGAGATCAAACAGCAAGTGATGCGATTGAAGCGGGCGGCGAAGCAGGCGCCGCTCGTCATCTCTGCCGCCACCGGAGAGGGGGTTGCGGAGGTTCTCCGAGCGCTATCGAAAGTGATCGAGGCGAACCGCCGGAGCGCCGCTCCGGCAAGTGCAGCGGACGCCGCCTGGGTGCCGTAAGCGGCCAGCCACTGCTCTCTCTGCTATCCATGATGGCTATCGACCGGCCATGGACGAAAACTTCGTCGAGCCATCCCTTTCGATGCGCGGCAGAAGGTCGATTTCCCAGGCCAAGTACTCTTTCATGGCCGCTTCGGTGTTGCCGGAGCGCTCGTAAGGTTTACGCCATTGGTCGACCGCTTCATCGGCCATCCTGGGTTCGGTGGAGAAACTGTAGCCGGCGGCGTGCCATGCCGCGTTGCCGCCCGTAAGAGCACGGACCGGAATACTGGTGAGTGATTGCGCCTCGGACACAGCAAGACGTGCAACGGCGCCGTCCTCGGATGTCAGCACGAGTGTACCTTTGAGCGGAATCTTTTCCAGAGCGCGGTCCAGCCGCGTCCTGATCGCAAACCAGGCGCCCGGAACGTGCCGCATGAGGTAGTCGCGACTGAGCGAAAGATCGACGACCGTCGCCTCGTTCCGGGAAAGGTGCTCATGAAGAGACGCGCAGTCGATCGCGGCATCGGCGGGCGTTTCCGCTTCAAGGACAGTCGTGGCCGGCCAGCCTGTTTCCGATCCGGCCTCGGCCAGTACGAAGACATCCCGCCAACCCATTTGGCGGAGCCACGAGGCGGTCATCGCCGCGCGGACTTCCGCGTCATCGACGAGGACGATGCGCGCGCCGAGCGTGCCGACGTATTGATCCGTGGCCTGCACCAACTGGCCTCCGGGCGCCGAAATCGCGCCGGCCACATGACCGGCCGCATATTCGGGCGGATCGCGAACGTCGAACAGATAAAGTGTGCGCTCGGCGTCCTTGCGCCAGTCTTCCAGCGTCGCGCGATCAACCGATTTGACGCCACAGGCTTGCGCCACATGTCTGGCCGCTTCGCGGGACCACTTCAGCGTATCGGCAGACACGTTAGGTGCGCGGCGACTTTTTCCGCTATCGCAGGCGAATCCAGAAAGGCTCCAACCCATCGTGCCATTGCGTAGCGCCACGACCTTGTTGGGAACGCCGGCGTTGATCAACGATTGTGCGCCGATGATGCTGCGGGTGCGGCCGGCGCAATTGACAACCACCAGCGTATCCGGCGACGGGGCGATGTCGCGCACGCGGAGCACCAACTCTGCGCCCGGCACGTTTGTGGCGGTCGGGATCGAAACGCGCGCGTATTCATCGAACGGACGGCTGTCGAGCACGACGAGGTTGGCGCCCTCGCGGAGCATTCTTTCAAGTTCCGCCGCCGCGATACTTGGCGTGTGGTTGGCATGCTCGATGAATTCGCCGAACGCCTTGCTCGGAACATTGACGCCGGAAAACAGTTCGAAGCCCGCGGCAGCCCAGGCATCGACGCCACCGTCGAGAATGAAAAGGTTCGAATAGCCGTTGCGCGCCAGTACGGAGGCGGCGCGCGCGGCAAGCTTGCCGTCGTCGTCGCAAAGCACGATGCGTGTCCCGCGCCGCGGCACGAGTTGCGCGAACTTCAACTCGAGCCGGCTGAGCGGCGCCGAGCGCGCAAGCAAAAGATGGCGCTGCGAAAATATCAGCTCTTCGCGAACGTCGACGATTGCGAGCTCATTGCCGTCGGCAATCATGCTGCGCAGCGTCGACGCGCTGACCAGGGACGCACTCACTGTGATATTGCCCTCGAAAATCCGCCGGCTCCGTGCCGATCAGGTGGCCTGCTGCGGCGTCATGCGATGCACCTCGCCGGTCTTGAGGTCGAAACGCACGCGATCGATGCGGTCGAGATTCGTCCCGGTCACGCGGATGAAGCGGGCGTGATCCGGGTAGTCGATCGAATGAATCGTGCCGTCCTGGTAGATGCCGGCATGACCCGGCGTCAAGCGGTACTTCTTCACCGGCTTTAGCTGGGCGTGCGCGGGATCGTCGCCGGCGTCCTCACGCTCCCATTCGGTCATCTCGGTGTAATGAGTTGCTTGGCCATAGATGGCCCACGAGTTGCCGTGATCGTGCGGGGGCGAGACGCGCGCTTTGTCGTTGATGTGGGCGAGAATCTGGAAGCCAAGCTTGGGGTCCTCATATAGCACTTGCAGACCGCGCGGCACGTCCTCCCCGCAATACTTGCGGATGAAGTCCGGATTGCCGAGCAGGCGTTCGAGCCGCGTGCGCACTTCCTCGCGGCCATGGGGCCCGCCGTCGCGGGATAGAATGGACCGACAGTCGGATATGAACTGGTCGAGATCGTAGGCCACATTGTTGGCCATGGCGTCCTCCTGCAATTGTGTGCCGCCATTTTCGCGCATTGTCGCGCCCGGCGCCAGTACCTGCCTTCGGCTCGGTCTTTGCGCGTGTTTGGATTAAGCCTCGCTTGTCACTACATTGGTTCCCATGTTCGGACTGCCGCGAATTCATGATCGGCCGCGCAATGTGCGGCTGGATACCCTGGTCCGGCTGCGCTGGCTTGCCGTATTCGGCCAGCTCGCGGCCGTGCTTGTGGTGCATTTCGGCCTGGAGTTCGAGGTCCCGATCTGGGCCTGCCTCGTTGTCATCTTGCTTTCCGCGCTGCTCAACGTGGCGTTGCGCGTCGGCTTCCGTCAAACGCAATGGCTCGAGCCGGATCGCGCGGCTTGGCTTTTGAGCTTCGATATCGCGGAGCTTGCGGCGCTCCTCTATCTCACCGGCGGGCTGGAGAATCCCTTCGCCTTTTTGTTGTTGGGGCCGGTGCTGATTTCGGCGACCGCGCTGCCGCCGCGCATGACGTTATTGATCGGCACGTTCGCCATGCTGTGCGCGACCGTGCTGGTGTTTGTCCATTACGATCTGCCGTGGGACAGCGAAGATCCGCTTGAGTTGCCGGAAATCTACATGGTTGGGGTGTGGCTCTCGATCCTGCTCGCGATCGGCTACATCGGCGTCTATACGTGGCAAGTCGCCGAGGAGGCTCGCCAGCTATCCGACGCGCTCGCCGCGACCGAACTGGTGCTGGCGCGCGAGCAGCATCTTTCCCAGCTCGACGGCCTTGCCGCCGCCGCGGCGCATGAGCTTGGCACGCCGTTATCGACCATTACGGTTGTGGTGCGGGAAATCGAACGCGCGCTTGATCCGAAATCGCCACTGACCGACGACGTCAAGCTCTTGCGCGAGCAGGCGCAGCGCTGCCGTGACATTCTATCCAAGATCACCGAGCTTCCGGCGGGCGAACCCTTCGATCGCATGCCGCTCTCGGCTTTGATCGATGAGGCGGCAGCCCCGCATCGCAATTTTGGCGTTTCGCTCGGCGTGACATTGCCGCCCAACCGCGCGACCGAGCCGACTGGCGCGCGCAACCCCGCCATCCGCTACGGATTAGGTAATCTGATCGAGAACGCGGTCGATTTCGCACGCAGGCGGGTTGAGATCTTCGCGGATTGGACAGAGGACGAGGTCAGTATCACCATCAGCGACGACGGGCCGGGCTTTGCTCCCGAAGTTGTGGACCGTATCGGTGCGCCCTACGTCACTCATCGGCGGCCGGGACCACGCGGGCCGGAGAACGAGGACGACGCAGTGTTTGGCCTGGGCCTCGGGTTTTTCATCGCCAAGACGCTCTTGGAGCGCTCGGGCGCCAAGCTGACCCTGACCAATCAGGCCCCGCCGCTGCACGGCGCGACCATCAAGGTCACCTGGAGCCGCGCCGATTTTGAACGACCGTTAGCCTCGCCCCCTCTTGAGCTGGCGGCCCCGGCTTCTTAACTCTGAATGAGGCAGGGGCTTGATTGTTCACTTGTTTTTGAAGTGTGATAGCGTGCAGGCATGGAGAAAAGCGGATTGCGTCGAGGAACGATAGCAGCGGCGCTGTCGTCGTTTCGCGGTGCAGTAGGCACCACTTGATCCGGAACGGCCCTCGCTTTTGATGGAGTAGAATTGCGATGTCCACTGCAACGGCCGCGGCGCTGCCAAACGAGCGCTCCCTCCTGATCGTCGAGGACGACAAGTCCTTTTTGCAGCGTCTCGCACGCGCGATGGAAGGCCGCGGCTTCGTGGTGACGACGGCCGAGTCGGTCGCTGACGGCTTGTTGCAGGTCGAAAAGGCCGCCCCCGCCTTCGCGGTGGTCGATATGAGGCTCGGAGACGGCAACGGGCTCGATGTCATCTCGGCGATGAAAAAGCGTCGCCCGGAGGCCCGCGCGATTATCCTCACCGGCTACGGCAACATCGCGACCGCCGTGAACGCGGTCAAGCTCGGTGCGGTCGATTACCTCGCCAAGCCGGTTGATGCGGACGATGTCGCTTCCGCACTTCTTGCGATCGACAGCAGAAAAATCGACCCGCCGGAAAATCCGATGTCGGCAGATCGCGTCCGCTGGGAGCACATCCAGCGCATTTACGAATTGTGCGGCCGCAATGTCTCTGAAACCGCGCGGCGTCTCAACATGCATCGCCGCACGCTGCAGCGTATCCTCGCCAAGCGCGCGCCGAAGTAGTCGGCGCAAGCCGCGCTGTTTGATCGAATTCAGATTTCCCCGGAATAAGGTCCTTGCGGATCGGCAAGCGCTTGCAATCGCAACGCCGCGGCGTGAGCAAAGCGCAGCATCACGGATTTGCGCCTAGCCGCGGCGAGGCGGTGCTCCGGGGCTTCGCACACGATCGACGCACCGAACGCGTCGGCCACGATCAGGCCCGTGTTGGCGGGAAAAATCTCGCGCGGGACGTCCATCACGGTAGCAAAAAACAGCCGGTCGCAGTGCAGATGATAGTCCATCCACTTCTGATCGGCGCGGAAATCGGCGACCGATGATTTGATTTCCACGATCACGATTTCTCCATCGCCGCCGAGCGCCACCAGGTCGGCGCGCCGGCCGGACGGCAATGGCAGTTCGGCGACCACCGAGTAGCCGAGTGCATGCAGGAACCGAGCAGTGCCGCGCGCTACCGCGAGTGCAGTCGGCGATTGCCGACCATCGACCGGCAAGGATGCCGCCAGCGAAGTGAGGCTCATGGCGAGAATTCCGGGCAGACACAAATTCGATGACGGGCGAGCTTCGACCTTACGCACAATGCACTCCCACCAAACCTGCCAGACAGGCAGGACCGTCGTAGGGAAAGCGTCATTTTGCCGTGCCGGCGCGGTCCGGGAAAGCCCCCGCCAGCGCCGCGCGCGTCGCCTGAATGACGCCGCGCTCGGTGATGAGTCCTGTCACGAGCCGCGAGGGCGTTACGTCGAACCCGTAATTCGCAACAGGCGAACCGTCGGGAATGATGCGCACCGTCTCGATGCGGCCGTCGGTGGTGCGTCCAGTCATCGTCGCCACTTCGTCGGCGCTGCGCTCCTCTATGGGAATCTCGGCAACGCCGTCCGCGACGGTGAAGTCGATGGTCGGCGACGGCAGTGCGACGTAGAACGGCACGTTGTTGTCGCGGGCGGCGAGTGCTTTCAGATAGGTGCCGATCTTGTTGCAGACGTCGCCATTGGCGGTGACGCGATCGGTGCCGACGATCACGAGATCGACAAGGCCGTGCTGCATCAGATGGCCGCCGGTGTTGTCGGCAATCACCGTATGCGGCACGCCGTGATGGCCGAGTTCCCACGCGGTGAGCGAGGCGCCCTGGTTGCGCGGTCGCGTTTCATCGGCAAAGACGTGAAGTGCGATCCCCTTGTCATAGGCTGCGTAGATCGGCGCTGTCGCGGTGCCCACATCGACGGCCGCGAGCCAGCCGGCGTTGCAGTGGGTCAGCACGTTGACCCGGTCGCCCGGCTTTTTCCGCTGCGCAATGGCTTCGATGAGAGGCAGGCCGTTTCGGCCGATGGCGGTGTTGATCGCGACGTCTTCCTCGCAAATCTCGGCGGCACGCTTGTAGGCAGCCGGGGTCCGTTCAGACCGAGACCGGTTGCGCACCGCGGCCACCATTTCGTCGAGCGCCCATTTGAGATTGATCGCGGTCGGCCGGGTCGCCATAAGGGTCGCGTAGGCGCGGTCCAGGGATTCATCGGATGCGTCCACGCGTAACGCGAGACAGATGCCGTAAGCCGCGGTCGCTCCGATCAGCGGCGCGCCGCGGATCAGCATGGCACTGATGGCGTGCGCGGTCTCCTCAAGTGTCGTCAGACGCGTTGTCGCGAGCCGATGCGGCAGCTTTGTTTGATCGATTACGCCGATCGACCAGCCGTCCGGTTCGACCCAGATGCTGCGCATCGCCTTGCCGTCGACTTTCATCAGCAGCCTTCGCGTTGTGGGGAACTTTTGGAGACCCGGATGTAACCCGATCGGGTCGGCTCGGGCAGATAGTCATTCAATAAAGCTGTAGCAAGATTGCGGCGCGCTGTGGAGGCGGTTCTGCGGGGCGACTTGCCCCTGTAGCGCCATTGCCGCAATCTGACGAGACGACCAGCAAGGAACGCTCATGGCCGCCATCGACTACGAGGCAGAATACAACAATCGCGCGCGTGTACCGGAGCACGAAGAAATTTTTGCGCGCTGGGCACGAGAAGCGGAGGACTATCGCGCCGAAACGCTCAAGGGCGATCAGTGCCAACTCGGCTTGGCGTATGGCGATTCGCCGCGGCAATTCATCGATCTGTTCCTGCCTGAGACCAAAAGCACTGCCCCGCTCGCCATGTTCATTCACGGCGGCTGGTGGCGCTCGCTCGATCCATCGATGTTCAGCCACATGGCGCGCGGACTGAACGCCCATGGCATCGCCGTCGCGGTGGCAGGCTATGATCTGTGCCCGATTGTCACGATTGCCGACATCATCGAGCAGATGCGCCGGGCCTGCGCCTTCCTGTGGCAGCGATTCAGTCAGCACTTTGTAGTCTACGGCCATTCGGCCGGCGGCCACCTATCCGCCGCGCTGGTGGCGACTGATTGGTCTGCGCTCTATCCGAAGGCGCCGGCCGACCTGGTGCCGGCCGGGTACGCGATCTCCGGCGTGTTCGATCTTTCGCCGCTGCTTGCGGTCAGCTTGAATCAGGATCTGCGGCTCGACGGCGAAGGAGCGCGCGACGTCTCTCCGGCGTTCTGGCCCGTTGCGCCCGGCCGCGTCGTTTGACGCCGTTGTCGGCGGTCTCGAGTTCGAGCGAGTTCAAGCGCCAGAGCCGGATCATCGCGGAGGCCTGGCAGAAAACTGCGCAGACGCGCTACGAAGAGGTGGCCGGCAAGAACCATTTCACGGTTATTGACGCTCTCGCCGATCCGCAAAGCGCGATGGTGACCCGCATCGCCGAATTGGCGCAACGCGTTAAGGGGTAGGCTCTGCGGGCGCCTGCCGGGTGAGCAGGACGCAGGCCGAAGCCACGAAGATCAAAGCGAATCCGATGATATCGGTGCTCGTCGGCACCTCGCCGAGGATCAAAAACGACGTGAAGATACCGATGACTGGAACGCTCAAAACGCCAAGTGTCGCTGTCGCCGCGGGCAATCGGCGTACCACGGCGAACCAGAGTCCATAGGCCATGCCGTTGCCGACCACACCGACAAAGACCGTAGCCAACAAGCTCTTTGCGCCGGCATTCCTAAGATCGAGCGGGCCTTCGAACAGCAGCAGGCATGCGGCGATGATAACGAACGCAATCGTCATCTGCCAGCTCGCGACACCCATCGGATCGCCCTCGATACGCGCCCACTTCAAGTAGACCGTACCGGCCCCCCAGCTCGCACCGATGCCGAGGCCCAACAGGATGCCGGGCGGAACTCCTGCTTGGGCCAAGGGATAAATCAGGATGGCAAGCCCGGCGGCGCACAAGCCAAGCGCTGCGGTTTGTATTGCGGTGGGGCGCTCGCCGAGGAACGGCCACGCCAATAACACCGTCCAGATCGGCGTCGTGTAAGCAAGGATCGTCACTCGTGAGGTCGCGGCTTCGAGCTGCGCAAACGCGCTGAACAGACTGAAGCAGACGACGTTGAGCACCGAGGCGATGACGACATGGGTCCACGCCTTCACAGTCTTGATTTTGAAGCTGCGCCGTTGGGCGAGGCAGACCAGATAGAGGGTCAACGCGCCCAGAGCGGCCGTCGATGTGCGCATGCTCAACGGCGGGATTTCGTCCAAGGCGATCTTCATCACGGGCCAGGTGACGCCCCAGATGATGCAGATCACGACAAGCATCGTCTTGGCCTGAACACCGCCGTCATGAAGCGGCTCGGGCGCACGCTTTAAATTGCTCACGGATGTTTCGGCCCGACGCTAAGATACCAGTCGAGAATTTGCTCGCCGGTCCAGAACAGGACGTCCTGTTTCTTGCGAATGACTTCGAAGACGCGGCGGAAGTATTTCAGCCGATGCGGCGCGCCCATGATGTAGGGATGGACGACGAGCGCCATGACGCGCGCCGAATTTGCGGCGTCCGCATAGATCTGCTCGAATTGATCAAGTGCACGCTCGCTATATTCCGACGCCTTATGGTGCTGGATCAGCATCATGGCGACGTCGTTGCATTCCTGCGTATAGGGCAGGTTGATGATCGGCTTGGTGCGGGTCTTGAGCCAGACCGGCTGGTCGTCAAGCACCCAGTCGGCGACGTAATCGTAGCCCTCCTCGACGAGAAGATCGGGTGTCTCCCACGTCTCGGTGAGGCCCGGTCCGAGCCATCCACGCGGCGTTTTGCCCGTCGCTTTCATGATGGCGTCGCGCGTCCGACGGATGTCGGCGCGTTCGTCCGGCACCTTTTGCATGTTCCGCTGCGTAAAGCCATGTCCGATGAACTCCCACTTCCGCTCGATCGCGGCCTGCACGATCGGCGGGTAAGCGGCGAGTGCGGAGCCGTTGATGGCGAGCACGCCGGGTATGTCGAACTCATCGAAAACGCTGATGAAACGCCAGAAGCCGACGCGATTGCCGTATTCGTGCCAGGCCCAGTTGGGCACGTCGGGGCTCGGCGAGCCGCCCGCCGGCGGCGTCAGCACGGTGCGCGGCATGGGCTGTGTGGCGTCCCATTCCTCTACGTTGACGATGACCCACACGACCATGCGGGCGCCGCCCGGCAATTGAAGTGGGGGGCGGGTCGTAATCGGCGAGTAGGCGAGGCGATCGGTCGGCAGCATCGGCGATGTCTTTGGCGTCTTGCGGCGTGCCGGTTTTTTTGGTCGTTTAGCCATTGTGAATTTTGGCCTCCGTGTTGATTGGGTTCCCGCGTTCATCGTACGAACGCGTTGTCGGCCGGCGGTCGAACGCTGGTCACCGCGGCGCCAAGCACGGTGAGAGCCGCGGCGCAGACGCACAGCGGCACAAAGGCCATCCACGGCCGGCCGGTCGCGTCCCATAATGCGCCGCTGATCGTCGGAATGATAATCGCCAGGCCGTAGCTGACGGTGAACATGCCGGCCGCCGTGCGATGAACGTCACCCGCTACACTCAGAAGCGGCGGTAGCGCCAGCACGGCCGTCAGCGTGACAGCGGTGGTGAAACCGATCACAGCGGCGGAGACAATGATACCGAGGGGCGTCGGCACCAATATCAAGCCGATGAAAGCCGCGAGCAGCAAAGGTCCAAAGAGCAAGAATGGCCACGCACGGTGCTGCAGGCGATCCGCCATCAGCAGCAGCACGATGAGGGCGACAATTTGCGACCCATTGAGCCAGGCCAAGGCCGACGCCAGCAAATCCGCTCTTCCCAAGCTGGAGAGGTAATCGCCGAGAAAAGCGCTGGTCGTAAAGTACGAGCTGTTGTTGCTGCCGAAGGTAACACCGAGCAGCCAGACCAGCGGATTCCTCCAATCCGGCCACCAGCGGCCGCCGATTGCGGTCTTTAAGCCCTCGCGATCACGGTCCTTCGGACTCAACAAATAAAATACCGGAACGATGAGGATGGCGGGCACGGCCCAGAGCAGGAGAGCGAGCCTCCAGCTGCCGCCGACCAGAGGCAAGACAAACGGGATGGTGAGAGTCGGCGCAAAGGTTGCGCCCATCAGCATGCCGCTGGAATACGCGATGGTGCCGAGAGCGATACGGTTTGGCAGCCATTCGCTGACGAGCGTCGGCATTCCGGGCTGCATGATGGAGACGCCGAAGCCGGTTGCTATGGCGGCTGCATAAAGCGTCCATACATCGACCGCGGCGGCGCGTGAGGCGCCGGCGATCGCTGTCACCACCATGCCGAGGATTACGGCAAGACTGGCGCCTACGCGCGCTGTGAGCAGCGAGCCGGGTACGGCTGCGAGTGCGAAGATCGCCAGCGGCAGCCCAATCAGCAGCCCAACCTGGGTCTCCGACATATGAAGCTCGTCGTGTATCAGCGGGATCACCGGCGGCATCGCCAGAATTGTCATGCGCATCGCCACTCCGGCGAGCCAGAGCAAGCACATGAATCGCAAGAGACGGCCGACGGAGAGGCCGTCTTGGGGCGTCGAGGATATCATTGAAGAGAGGAACCCGGCTTGGCGGCCCCAGCGTGCATGAGCCGGGCCGGTAGCGCAAGCATCAGGCCAAGGAGCGATCAGGAGCCGGCCGTTCGGACCGGTTCCATCCGACCACTATAGTCAAGGAGGAGAGCACGCGTGGATCGGCTCATCTTGAATTTGCGGAACCTCGCCTCGTCGCTCGATAAGGCCGCGACCTCGGTCAACGTCTCGGCAAGCGGTAGCGACGTCCGCAACGCCATTGCGCAAATGCGTTCCAAAATCACGATCGCGTCGCGCCAGTCCGCGCCCTGGTCTTTGATGGAGAACAACAGCAAGGCTTTGCGGAGTTGATCCGTGTTGATGGGTTCAGCCGGCGATAGCAGGCCCCACCCGGCAGCCCAGCGGAAGCTGTCGTAGGCCCGAAAAAGCGCGCGAATGTGTTCGCGATCGGCGTCGCTTGCCGTCGCATAGTAGGCGATGATTGCGTCGACGAGGCGGTCGGCGTCCTCGCGAATTCCCGCCTGTTCGAGCGGAGGGCGGTAAGGTTGCGGTGCGCCTTTCGGTAACCGCTTCGTCCAGCCCGGCTTTTTGAGGTCGACGAGGGGGGTCTTGGCGATTGGGCGCAACGCGGCATCCATGGTCCGCATCGCCGCCTCGAAGTCCTCGATCGTCGTCACTGCCGCGGATCCTTCGTGTCGGGATCTCGACACCTTTAGGCTGGAAACCTGCACCAAGTATGAACACCGTCCCAAGCACTGGATTTGCTGGTCTTTCGCCGTGTTGCACCGCAATCGGCGGTATGTTAGCAACGCCGCAATTTTGCGGGGTCGCGGGGCACTCCGCTGCCTCCGAATTCCGCAAGTCCCGCTGATTCCCAAGGGCTTGAACCTGAGGGCTCGCGTCGGCCGCCCCCGCCGATTGCGGCTTTTGCGGAACCGGTCCGGAGCTTGCGGCGAGAGCACGCGAAGAGAGCAAAGCGCTTGGCAGCACAAGAACCCATCATATCCGGCATGGCTGGTCGCTATGCGACCGCGCTCTTCGATCTGGCGCGCGAGGCAAATGCCGTCGATGCCGTGAAGGCTGATCTCGATCGCTTCGATGCGCTCGTCGGGGAAAGCGCTGACCTGTTTCGTTTGGTGCGAAGCCCGGTTTTTTCCGCCGACGAGCAGATGCAGGCCCTCTCGGCGGTGCTCGACCGCGCCGGTATCGGGGGCCTCGCAGCGAAATTTCTCCAATTGGTGACGTCGAACCGGCGCCTGTTCTCGGTGCGCGAGATGATACGGGCATACCGGAATCTGGTCGCCCTGCATAAGGGCGAAGTGACCGCCGAGGTCACCGTGGCGGAGCAACTCAAGGACGAGCATCTCACGTCGTTGCGCGCAGCACTCAAAGCCGTCAGCGGCAAAGACGTTGATCTCAATATCAAGATCGATCCCGCCATCATCGGCGGGCTCGTCGTCAAGCTCGGCAGCCGCATGGTCGATACCTCGCTGCGCACCAAACTCAATGCGATCAAGCTCGCGATGAAAGAGGCCCGATAATGGACATCCGCGCTGCGGAAATTTCCGCCATTCTCAAAGAGCAGATCAAGAACTTCGGCCAGGAGGCCGAGGTCTCGGAGGTCGGCCAGGTGCTGTCGGTCGGCGACGGTATTGCCCGCGTCTTTGGCCTCGACAACGTGCAGGCCGGCGAAATGGTCGAATTCGAGAGCGGCGTGCGCGGCATGGCGCTCAACCTCGAAAGCGACAATGTCGGTATCGTGATCTTCGGCAGCGACCGTCAGATCAAGGAAGGCCAGACCGTCAAGCGCACGCGGGCAATCGTCGAGGTGCCGGTGGGCAAGGGCCTGCTCGGCCGCGTCGTCGATGCGCTCGGCGATCCGATCGACGGCAAGGGGCCGATCAAGGCCGACCATCGGGCGCGCGTCGACGTGAAAGCGCCCGGGATCATTCCGCGCAAGTCGGTACACGAGCCCATGGCGACTGGTCTGAAGGCGATCGATGCGCTGATCCCGATCGGACGCGGCCAGCGCGAGCTCATCATCGGCGACCGCCAGACCGGCAAGACGGCAATCGCGCTCGACACGATCCTGAATCAGAAATCGCTGAACGCTTCGGGCGACGAGAAGATCAAGCTCTACTGCGTCTACGTTGCAGTCGGCCAGAAGCGCTCGACCGTCGCGCAATTCGTAAAGGTGCTCGAAGAGCAGGGCGCGCTCGACTACTCAATCGTGGTCGCTGCTACCGCCTCCGACCCGGCGCCCATGCAGTACCTCGCGCCGTTTGCGGGTTGCACCATGGGCGAATATTTCCGTGACAACGGCATGCACGCGGTCATCATCTATGACGATCTGTCGAAGCAGGCTGTCGCCTATCGGCAAATGTCGCTGTTGCTGCGCCGTCCGCCGGGACGCGAGGCTTATCCGGGCGATGTCTTTTACCTGCACTCGCGTCTGCTCGAGCGCGCCGCCAAAATGAACGACGACAACAAGGCGGGCTCCTTGACCGCGCTTCCGGTGATCGAGACCCAGGCTAACGACGTGTCGGCCTACATCCCGACCAATGTCATCTCCATCACCGATGGCCAGATCTTCCTTGAGACCGATCTGTTCTATCAGGGTATTCGCCCGGCGGTGAACGTTGGACTGTCGGTGTCGCGCGTCGGCTCTGCGGCGCAGACCAAGGCGATGAAGAAAGTTGCCGGTCGCATCAAGGGTGAGCTGGCGCAATATCGAGAAATGGCTGCATTCGCGCAGTTCGGCTCCGACCTCGACGCGACCACGCAGCGCCTGCTCAACCGCGGTTCGCGTCTTACCGAGCTGCTCAAGCAACCGCAATTCTCGCCGCTCAAGATGGAAGAGCAGGTCTGCGTCATCTATGCGGGCGTCAATGGCTATCTGGATCCGATCCCGGTCAATCGCGTGCGCGCGTTCGAAGATGGCTTGCTCGGCACGCTACGCACGCAGCACGCCGATCTTCTGAATACGATTTGCGATTCGCGCGACCTCGACGATCCGACCGCCGCCAAGCTGAAAGGCGTCGTCGACAACTACGCCAGGACGTTTGCATGAAGACGTTTGTGCGTGATGGATCGGTAAGAGACTTGACGGCCCGGAGCTAGGAATGCCCAGCCTTAAAGACCTGCGCAACCGCATCGCTTCGACTAAGGCGACGCAGAAGATCACGCGGGCGATGCAGATGGTCGCGGCGTCGAAGTTGCGACGCGCGCAGGCGGCGGCCGAAGCGGCTCGTCCGTACGCGACCCATATGGACAAGGTGCTCGGCAATATCGCGGCATCCGTCGTCGGTCTTGAATCGGCGCCGCGGCTGTTACGCGGCACCGGCGGCGACAACGTCCATTTGCTCGTCGTCTGCACGGCGGAGCGCGGTCTGTGCGGCCCCTTCAACACTGCGATCGTGCGTCTGGCGCGCGAACGGGCGAATGCTCTGCTCAACGAAGGAAAAGAGGTCAAAATTCTTTGCGTGGGTCGCAAGGGCTTCGACCAGTTAAAGCGAAACTTTGAGAAGCAGATCATCGAACTCGTCGATCTGCGTTCAGTGCGCACGCTTCGTTACGAGAATGCCGAGATGATCGCCGGGAAGATCATCGCGCTTTACGACCAGTTCGGGTTTGACGTTTGCACACTGTTCTTCTCGCGCTTTCGTTCGGTGATCGCGCAGATTCCGACGGCGCAGCAGATCATTCCGCCGGTGTTCGAGGCCGACGCTGCGCAGGTGCTGGGCGGCGCCGTCTATGAGTTCGAGCCCGACGAAGAGGACATTCTCAGGGAACTGCTGCCACGCAACATTGCGATCCAGGTGCTTCGGGCGCTGCTCGAAAATGCAGCCTCGTTCTACGGCGCGCAGATGTCGGCCATGGACAACGCAACCCGCAATGCCGGCGACATGATCCGCCGGCAGACGCTGACCTACAACCGCACCCGTCAGGCGATGATCACCAAGGAGTTGATCGAGATCATCTCCGGCGCGGAAGCGCTGTAATGCATTCTTGAAGAGGACGAAGATGGCTCAAGCAGTCGGACATATCACCCAGGTCATCGGCGCGGTCGTCGACGTGCACTTCGACGACGAATTGCCGCCGATTCTGAATGCGCTGGAAACCAAGAACCAGGGCAATCGCCTGGTGCTCGAAGTCGCGCAGCAGCTTGGCGAGAACACGGTGCGCACCGTCGCCATGGATACCAGCGAGGGTTTGGTGCGCGGCCAGGAGGTCTTGGACACCGGTGGGCCGATCTCGGTTCCGGTTGGCCAGTCGCTGCTCGGACGCATCATCAACGTGATCGGCGACCCGGTCGACGAGGCTGGTCCGGTCAAGGGCGAGGCGCTGCGCGCCATTCACCAGGAGGCGCCGGCCTATACCGATCAGTCGACGGAAGCGCAGATCCTGGTGACCGGCATCAAGGTCGTTGACTTGCTCGCACCCTATGCCAAGGGCGGCAAGATTGGCCTGTTTGGCGGCGCCGGCGTCGGCAAGACCGTGTTGATCATGGAACTGATCAACAATGTCGCGAAAGCGCACGGCGGCTACTCGGTGTTCGCCGGTGTCGGTGAGCGTACCCGCGAAGGCAATGACCTCTATCACGAGATGATCGAATCCGGCGTCAACAAGGACCCGCATAAGGGCTCGGTCGAAGGTTCGAAATGCGCGCTGGTCTACGGCCAGATGAATGAGCCGCCGGGGGCGCGCGCCCGCGTCGGTCTGACCGGCCTGACCGTTGCTGAATACTTCCGCGACCAGGGTCAGGACGTGCTGTTCTTCGTCGACAACATCTTTCGCTTCACCCAGGCGGGCTCGGAAGTGTCGGCGCTGCTTGGCCGCATTCCCTCGGCGGTCGGCTATCAGCCGACGCTTGCGACCGATATGGGCGCGCTGCAGGAGCGCATCACGACGACAACCAAGGGGTCGGTCACGTCAGTGCAGGCCATCTACGTGCCTGCCGACGATCTGACCGATCCGGCGCCGGCGACCTCGTTTGCGCATCTCGACGCGACCACGGTGTTGTCGCGTGACATCGCCGCAAAGGGCATCTATCCGGCCGTCGACCCGCTCGACTCGACGTCGCGCATGCTGTCGCCGCTGATTGTCGGTGAAGAGCATTATGCGGTTGCGCGTTCGGTGCAGCAGGTGCTGCAGCGCTACAAGGCGCTGCAAGACATCATCGCCATCCTCGGCATGGATGAACTGTCCGAAGAGGACAAGCTGACCGTCGCGCGCGCCCGCAAAATCGAGCGGTTTCTGTCGCAGCCGTTCCACGTCGCCGAGGTGTTCACCGGCTCACCCGGTAAGCTTGTCGATCTCGCCGACACCATCAACGGCTTCAAGGGTCTGGTTGAGGGCAAGTACGATCACCTGCCGGAAGCGGCCTTCTATATGGTCGGTACCATCGAAGAGGCCGTCGAGAAGGGCAAGAAACTCGCCGCCGAGGCGGCCTAAGAAGCGATCCACAGCAGACGGTTCATAGCGGACGATTTATAGCGGACGATTCATGGCTGATCTTCATTTCGAATTCGTCTCACCCGAAAGCGTGCTGTTCTCCGGCGACGTCGATCAGGTGGATTTGCCCGGTGCCGAAGGCGACATGGGCATTCTGCCTGGGCACGCCCCGCTCGTGACAGCGCTGCGTCCCGGAATCGTGACGATCTTTCGCGAGGGCACGCGGCTGCTGATCGTCGTCATCGGCGGCTTTGCCGAAGTCAGCCCGGCCGGCTTGACCATACTTGCGGATCGCGCCATGCCGCGTGACGGCTTCGATACCACCATGCTTGCCACCGAAATTCAGGAGGCGGAGGAGGATCTCTCCGACGCCACCGATGAGCATTCGAAGGACAGAATCTCTCGTCAGCTCGATCAGCTGAAGGCATTGCAAGCGGCTTTGGCGCAATAAGCCGTTCGGCGAAATGCACCCTTTGAACTAGGCGCTCGGTTACTCCATACCACTTTTGAGCCTGCAGGCCGGTTGCGCAATGGGGCCTACGTCGGGCATTCTCGCGGCAGCTCCGTGAAGCTGCCAGGCCCGCCATGAAGAGGAAAATCGCGGCGATATTTGCCGCCGATGTTGCCGGCTATAGCAAGCTTGTTGCCGAAGACGAGGAAGAGACGCTGCGGCGGCTGGCATCCTATCGTTCCGTGATGGACGACTTCATCGGGCGCGCTGGCGGCCGGATTTTTAATACGGCCGGCGACGCCGTCCTGGCGGAGTTTTCCAGCGCGGTTGAGGCGGTGCGCTGCGCAATCGATATTCAGGAGAGCTTGCGAACGCGCAATCTGGCGTATCCGGCAAGCCGCCAGATGAACTTTCGCATCGGTATCACCGTCGGTGATGTCGTGGAACGCGACGGCGATCTGCTGGGTGACGGCGTGAACATCGCGGCACGCTTGGAGGGAATCGCGCCGGTCGGCGGCATTTGCATTTCGCGCACGGTCCATGAGCAGGTAGCGAATAAGCTGTCCGTGCAGTTTGCCGACATCGGCGAGCAGCAGGTCAAGAACATTCCGAACCCGGTTCACGCCTACAATATCGAAATGCGGCCGGACGATCCGCATGCCGACGGGCGTTCGGGAAAGAGACCGGCGCGCACGTCGTCGTTGATCATGCCGGCTGCCGCCGGGGTCGTATCAATTGCCGTGCTGGGCATCGCGGCATTGATTTACCTGACGATGGGCCGGCCGCGCCAACCAGCGCCGGTCAGTGAGCCAGGTCCGGCTGTGGCAACGGCGGCGGCACCCGTTGCGCCTGCCGCACCGCAGGAGTCGGCGCCGTCCGCGCCGCCGCAGCCCGCGGCGCTGGTGCCGGAAACGATCCCAATTATCTCGGACCGTGCCCGCGTCACCATTCGCGACGAGTATTTGCCCGCCCCGGATCACAAGGCGCTCGCCATCAGTACCGGTCCGATCGGCCTGATCACCGGGCAGGCCGATGATGCCGCGGCAAAAACCGCGGCGCTCGATATTTGCCAGAAGCGTGCCGATTTACTGCCGCAGCCGCGAAAGTGCGAGCTCTACGCACTCGGTAACACAGTAGTCTATGCGCGCGGCCGGCCGCCTATGCCGCAAACGCCCTGGTATACGCTCGATCCTTCGGTTGAGAAGCCGCTGGTCAGCAGTGACATTCCGCTCATCCGGGAGAACGGCAAGACAGCGGTGGAGCGCAACTATCTACCGGGTCGCAAGTCGAAGGCGCTGGCAGTCGGCCCCTCCGGCGGGTTCATCTATTATTTCAACCAGGAAAACATCGACGAGGCCGTACGCAGGGCGCTCGAAGTCTGCGGCGTCAATGCCGGCGTCCCGTGCCTGATCGTTGCCGTCAACGATGATTTCGTTGTGCCGGTGCCAACGACGATGAAAGTCGTCGGCTTGTTCAGGCCGGAGAGTTCGCCGGTCGTCGCGCCGGAGCTGAGAGCCGATGTCGCGAGGCGTCTCGCCAACTCCGGCGGCTGGACGGCGGTCGCGGCCGGCGCCGATGGGCGGGCTGGTGTCATGCTCAAAGCCGCAAGCGAGCAAGATGCCATTGACGGCGCGTTGGCGGATTGTGCCAAGCAGGATCGCTCCTGTCGCGTGGTCGCCATTGGACCTTACAGCGTCGCTGCGAAATAACGAGAGGTCGAGAGCCAGGCGGGCGGCCGGCTTTACCTCAATATTTCAAAGAGCGGGATCCACGTATTCATGACGACTTGCGCCACGAGGAAGTCTGTCCAGTGGGAGCCCGATTCCATCGCTTGCTTCCGCGGCGCGGGCCGATGGGTCATGTGAACTTTGCGAATTCTTTCACGACTTGTTCGTAGACCTTGCGCTTGAACGGCACCACGAGGTCGGGGATGTTGCGCAACGGTTCCCAGCGCCAGGCGGCAAATTCCGGTTCGTGCGCGCCGTCTGGATGGGCGACATCGATCTCGCTGTCCGCTCCGGTGAAGCGCAGGGCGAACCACTTTTGCGTCTGACCGCGATACCTGCCCTGCCATGCTTGGCCGACGATATCGCGCGGAATGTCATAGTTGAGCCACTCTGCGATTTCACCGAGGCGTTCGACCGAGCGGATGTTTGTCTCCTCGCGGAGTTCGCGAAGCGCCGCGCGCCACGGATCCTCGCCTGGATCGATGCCGCCTTGAGGCATTTGCCACGCATGCGTGGCATCGACGTGCTCGGGTCCATCGATGCGTCGGCCGATGAAGGCATGGCCGCCGCGATTGAGCACCATTACGCCGACGCAGGGCCGAAAGGGGAGATCTTCAAATCGCATGATGAGACGGGCGAACGATGATGAGCGGATGGCGAAAAGTTGCGCCATTCTATTCGGAGCGTCGCTATTCCGCCATTCGCTGCTTTCGCATTCAGGTCTGTTTCGGCTTTGCTGCGATTGCTGTGATTGGGACGATCAATAGCCCACGGCTTGCCGCGTCCTTTGCCCATTTGGCGATATGATCGATCGATACCGGCAGCGCCGAGGAGATGCCGACTGCGGAATTGTGCTCGCGCGCCGCTGCTTCGAGACGGCCGAGGGCGCGATCGATTTCCGCCGCCGTCGGAACCGAATCGAGCACCACGTCGGCCTTGGCAAACGGCAGGTTGTTGGCCCCGGCAATGCGGCTCGCGACACTGCGGGCATTCGACCCATCGTCGACAAAGATCAAACCGCGCTTGGCGGCTTCGCGCAGCACCGGAGCAAACGCTTGTTCGGAGGCGGTGAAGCGCGCTCCCATGGCATTGGCGATGCCGACGTAGCCCTGGAAGCGGCTCATCAGCCAATACAGGCGGTCAATATTCTGCTGCGGCGCCAGCGACGTGAGCAGCGTCTGTGGCCCTGGATCGTTGTCAGGATAGTCGAACGGCTCCATCGGCACTTCCAACAGGATTTCGTGTCCAAGCTGCCGTGCGTGCGCGACGGTTGCTGCAACATCGGCTCCATACGGCATGAACCCGAGCGTAATCGGCCCGGGCAGCTTGGCGACCGCTTCCGACGTGGCGTTGGCGCTGACGCCGAGACCGCTGACGATGAGGGCGATGCGCGGTGCGTCTGGTTTGCCGGGAAGCGGAGTGACCGGGCGCGCGAAAGCTTCCGCTGGCTTCACACCGTCGGCGGCGATCTTGGGGACCGGGCCGTGCGACGTCAGCTCCACGAATTTCTGGTCGATCGGAGGGCCATTCGACGCGCCGGCATCGCTCGCGGAAGGGGGAAGAATCACCTCCTGCTGTGCGCCAGTCTTGCCGTCGATGATGGTGATGGTCTTGCTGCCAGCCGGAGGGGCGGTCGGGCCCGATGAGGCCTGAGTGCCAGCTGGTCCGTCAGAACGCCCCGGAGTCCCAGGGCCGGCATCGGCGGCGTTTGGAGCGCCCGGAGGCTTCGCAGGCGCTGCCGCGTGCATGTCGGCCGACACCACGGCGATGGGTTCGCCGCCGAACGGGTCGTTTCCGAAGGCTGCCCAAAGCACAAAAACAACGAGAAAGAGCGTCAAGCCGCCAGCAATGACTTGGGAGACCGTGATCGGGAGCTGCCGTCGCGGCTTCTTGCGCTGCTGGCCCAGCGGAGCGCTGAGGTCATCCGCCGTCATCGGCAAATCCCAATGGAGTCATGGGCGCGAATCATGGGCCTCACGAATCATCGGATCAGTCTATCACGGCAGGCAAATAGTCCTTCACCGCCAATGCGGCTCGCGCTGGTTCGGGGCTTCCGAAGGGGCGGTTGGCATAAAAACGGGGCGGCTCATCGCCGCCCCGAATTCCAGTCAATTCGTGCCGTTGTTAGTTTGGAACGGCAGCCTTCGGATTCGGCGGGAAGGCGGCATTAGTCGTCGTGCCGCGCAGGAGATTGAGCGCCATCTTGAGCGCGGCGTCATCCTTTTCGTCCGGCGGCACATAGGACTGCGACCCGGACTCTTCGGTGCCCTCGGCCTTCAAATGTCCGCGCAGCGACGCCTCGCCCTTGGAATCGGTCCGCGCCTTCAGATCGTCCGGCACATCCTGCTGTACATCGATATCGGGCGTAATGCCCTTGGCCTGGATCGACCGGCCCGACGGCGTGAAATAGCGCGCCGTGGTCAGTCGCAGCGCACCATTGCCCGCGCCAAGCGGGATGATGGTCTGCACCGATCCCTTGCCGAATGAGCGCGTGCCGACGAGGGTCGCGCGCTTGTGGTCCTGGAGGGCGCCCGCGACGATTTCCGAGGCCGAAGCCGAACCGCCGTTGATCAACACGATGACCGGCTTGCCTTTGGTCATATCGCCCGGCCGCGCGTTGAAACGTTGCGTTTCCTCCGGATTGCGGCCGCGGGTCGACACGATCTCACCTTTGTCGAGGAAGGTGTCCGACACCGAGATCGCCTGATCGAGCAGGCCGCCCGGATTGTTGCGCAGATCGACCACATAGCCTTTGATCTTATCGGCCCCGAGCTGAGCATTGAGGTCGTTGATCGCCTTCTTCAGGCCATCGGTTGTCTGCTCGTTGAACTGGGTGATGCGGATGTAGCCGACATCATCGCCTTCGTTATGGGAGCGCACTGACTTCACGCGGATGACGTCACGCATGATCGTCACGTCGATCGGCTTGTCGGAGCCCTTGCGCATGATCGTAAGCTTGATCTTGGTGTTCACCGGGCCGCGCATCTTATCGACGGCCTGATTGAGCGTGAGACCCTGAACGGCCTCCCCGTCGAGTTGGGTGATGATGTCGTTCGCCATGACGCCGGCCTTGGCCGCTGGCGTGTCGTCAATCGGCGCCACGACCTTCACCAGCCCGTCCTCCATGGTGACCTCGATGCCGAGGCCGCCGAACTCGCCGCGCGTCTGCACCTGCATATCGCGGAAGCTCTTCGGATCCATGTAGCTCGAATGGGGATCAAGACCGGCCAGCATGCCGTTGATCGCCGATTCGACGAGTTTGCTGTCGTCGGGTTTCTCGACGTAATCGGCACGCACGCGCTCGAATACGTCGCCGAACAGGTTGAGCTGTCGGTAGGTGTCGGACGCCGCCGCTTTCGCGCTGGAGCCGACCAGTGCCGAGGGTGGCTGGGTCGCAAGAAGCGTCACCACCACACCGGCCGCCGCACCGAGGAAAATGAGAGAGGTCTTGCGCATCATCCGCGAACCTTTTCGCCTTCGTTTGTCGCCCACCAGGGGCTGGGATCAATGGGAGTGCCGTCCTTGCGGAACTCCACGTACAATACAGGTTCTTTTGACCCGGTCGCGACGGCTGCGGACACCTGCGATCCGCTGCCCATTACCGCTACGGGTTCACCGGTCAGCACGAACTGGCCGAGATCGACGGATATCCGCTCCATCCCCGCTAACAGCACATGATACCCGCCGCCAGCATTGAGGATCAAGAGTTGCCCATAGCTGCGAAACGGTCCGGCGTAAACAACCCAACCGTCACACGGAGCGGTAATTTGCGCGCCAGGCCGCGAGGCGATGGAAAGTCCCTTCTGAGTTCCACCGACGCCATCGGAGGCTCCGAACTCGCGAATTCTCACGCCGTTGACCGGCAGCCGCAGGCGCCCGCGCGTCGCCGCGAACGCGACCGCGGGCGCGAGGCGGCCCGGATCCTTGAGTGCGGAGAAATCGGGTCGCGTGGCGTTCTCTTCTCCCGGCCGATTCGCCCCACGTGCGGCGCGAGTGGCGCTATCGAGCCCCGCCTCGAGCTTGGCGATGAGATCCTTGAGACTGTCAACTTGGCGCGCCAAATCTGCGGCGTGCTGCCGTTCGGCGTCGAGGGCCTGCTCCGCCGCGGCCTGCTTTTTCTGCCGCTCATCAATGAGCATACTCAGGCGCAACTGGTCGCGCCCCAGGGCGTCAAGGCCGCTCGCCAGCAATTCACGTTCGCCGACGATGTTCTTGCGAACGCGCAGGAGATCGGAGAGATCGCCAGCAAGCGCATCGGCTTGGGCGCGCATTTCCGGGACCACCGCGCCCAATGTAATCGCAGTGCGCACGGCTTGCAGCGCGTCCTCCGGCCGGACCATGAGTGCCGGCGGCGGCTGCCGTCCCACGCGCTGCAGGGCCGCCAGGATTTCGACGATGACCGTACGGCGTTCGTCGAGAGATTTCCGGAAAACGCGTTCCTGCTCGTCGAGCGGTTTAAGCCGCGCCTCGATGGTATCAATGTTGGTTTCGGCGTCGCGAACGCGTGCCGCCGTATCGATCAGTTGCTGATTGAGCTCACTCTGGTTCTCGCCAAGAGTCTCGATTTCGCGCTTGAGCTTCGCCTGCGTGTCATCCGTCTCGCGCTGCTTGGCCCGCGCGGCGTCGAGCTCCTGGTTGTGCTGCTTGAGCGCGTCCAAGTCGGTGTTGGGCGGTGCGTCCTGCGCGGGGGCACTTGATGTCGGAGTCTGGGTAGCGGGCGCCTGAGCACTCGGCGTTTTGCTCGCCGGGCTTTGAGCCGACCCAGTTTGCGCCAAAGCGGCCAAGTTCGCTCCCAAGGGAAGCGCAAAGGCCAAAGCCGAGCCGAGCACAAGGCGCTGATCGTAGCGGCTCGACCGTCGAAGAATCATCGCTTGCAAGGTAGACCTAAGCCTCAGGATCGCAAGACAAAGCACGCAGGATTGGACCGGAATAAGACGCGTCTTGCCTTGATTCGTCACGATTCGGTGATGCGGCGCGCGTTGATGGCAATTTGGAGGTGTGGCTCAAGACCGATGATAGGGATGACCTGCCAGGATCGTTCCGGCGCGATAAATCTGTTCGAGGAGCATGATCCGGACGAGCTGGTGCGGCCACGTCGCCATGCCGAACGCAAGCTTGAGATTGGCGCGTTCGACGAGGCTGGCGGCGAGGCCATCGGCGCCCCCGATAATGAAGCAGGCAGCCGGGCGCTCTTCGGCACGCCACTGACGCAGCAGAGCCGCCAGGGCTGCGCTGCCGAGGCTCTCACCGCGCTCGTCGAGAATGGCGATTGTCGAGCGTTCAGGAATAACATTGGCGATCGCAATCGATTCCTCGACGCGCCGCCGCTCGACATCTGAGGCACGGCTCTCACGGATTTCTACGATTTCGATCTCACGCATGCCGAACGCGCGTCCGATCGTTTCGGCGCGCTTGCGATACGACGCGGCGAGTTCACGTTCGGGCCCCTGCTTCAGGCGGCCGACGGCGGTAACGAGGACGCGCATGGGCTACGACACACAGACAACCGACGGCCCGAGCTTGACATAAGCCCGACCAACCGCTCGATCGATTCGCGAGCGAGCTAACTCGCCCGTTGCGCCGGCCGACCCGACATCCACATCTTCTCAAGATTGTAAAAGCTGCGGACTTCGGGCCGGAAGACGTGAACAATCACGTCGCCCGCATCGATCAGCACCCAGTCGCAATGCGGTACGCCTTCGACGCGTGCGGCAACCCCGACTTTGTGCAAATCCTCGACGATTCTGTCGGCCACCGATCCGACATGACGCTGCGACCGGCCGGAGGACACGACCATATAGTCGCCGATTGAAGATTTATCCCGCAGATCGATGGTTAGGGTGTCCTCCGCCTTCATATCGTCGAGGCGGGCGAGGACCAAACGGAGGATCTCCTCGGCGTCAACACGCATTCTGGAGACCGGCTCGGGCGCGCGACGGTCGGCCCGAAAGATGACAGGTGTGGACAGGGGTCCTGATCCTTTCGCTCCTTCATCAGCCCCGGCTATCAACCCGAAGGCACGCCTAAGATAGGCATGCCCAGTTAACACTTTCAACCACCTTTCAGCGCGCGGGCCGCGCGCAAGGCGGTGGATGAGAGCGGTGATTTGAGGCCATGCAGATAAACCCAAGCCGGCGGCCTTCGTTCCGGCAGGGTTCTCGCTGCTGACTCGGGAATCCGGGCACGCGCCAGGGCTTGGCCGGCCGCACTCGCTGTCGAGTACAGGCTCGGTCCAAGGCGATCGACCACTGCAATCGGTACCAGGGCGGCAATATCGCGCCAGCGCTGCCAGCGATGGAAACTGCGCAGATTGTCGGCGCCCATGATCCAGACGAATCGCAAGTCCGGGCAGCGCCGGACCAAGTAAGAGATGGTTTCGTACGTGTAGCTGGTACCCAAATGGGCTTCGAGGTCGCTCACATCGATGCGCGGATGGTGCGCGAGCTTTTGCGCGGCTTCGACACGCCGGTCCAGTGGCGCGAGGCCCTGCGTGTCCTTGAGCGGATTGCCGGGAGTGACGAGCCACCACACGCGATCGAGACCAAGCCGCCTCAGCGCCAGAAGGCAGGCAGCGCGATGGGCCGCATGGGGTGGATCAAATGTGCCGCCAAATAATCCTATGCGCATGCCGCTGGCATGCGGAGGCAGGACGACGCGGTCTCGGACGCCCGGCTTCGCGAAAGCCGAACGGCGCGGAGCGAATTCGCTCATCATGGCTGTCAGAAAGAACCCCCTCCCAGCGCATCCCTCGCCAACCTCCCTGCAAAGCGCGCCGGGAAGGAGGCCACAAACTACGGCCGCGTCTGTCCGCTGCCGCGGATGCGGTATTTGAAACTTGTAAGCTGTTCGACGCCAACGGGCCCGCGCGCGTGCAGCCGACCGGTGGCGATTCCAATCTCCGCGCCGAAGCCGAATTCGCCGCCATCGGCAAACTGTGTCGACGCATTGTGCAAGACGATTGCCGAATCAACCTCGCGCAGGAATTTCTCCGCGGCGGCTTTGTCTTCCGTGACGATTGCGTCGGTGTGATGCGATCCGTAGCGTTCGATATGAGCGATGGCGGCGTCGACGCCGTCGACAATGCCAGCGGTCAGAATCGCATCGAGGTATTCGGTGCTCCAATCGGCTTCGCTGGCCGGCTTCACCCGGTGATCGACAGCCTGCACCGCCGCATCGCCCCTGATCTCGCAGCCGGCGTCGAGCAGCGTGGTGACAAGGGCTTTAAGCATTTTCGGCGCCGCCGCGCGATCGACCAGCAGCGTTTCAGCCGCTCCACACACCCCGGTGCGGCGCATCTTGGCGTTCAACACAATGGCCTTGGCCATCGGCAGTTTGGCCTTGCCGTCGACGTAGACGTGACAGACGCCTTCGAGATGCGCGAAGACCGGCACGCGAGCTTCGGTCTGAACGCGGCCGACGAGATTCTTGCCGCCGCGCGGCACAATGACGTCGATTGCGCCGTCGAGCCCCGCAAGCATCATGCCCACGGCCTCGCGATCTCGTGTCGGGACGAGCGTTATGGCCGCGGCAGGCAGACCGGCGTCGAGGAGACCCTCGACCATGGCGGCGTGGATTGCGCGCGCCGAGCGGAAGCTTTCAGAACCTCCGCGCAGGATCGAAGCGTTCCCGGCTTTGAGACAGAGCGCGCCCGCGTCGGCCGTAACATTCGGCCGGCTCTCGTAGATGACGCCGACGACACCGAGCGGCACGCGCACTCTTTCGATACGCATGCCATTTGGGCGGCGCCAGGACGCCATGATGTCACCGACCGGGTCCTTCAGTTTGCGGATCACGTCCAGTCCGGCCGCCATGGAGTTGACGCCGGCCGAGTTGAGGGTCAGACGATCGAGGAAAGCGGCGCTGGCGCCGGAGGATGCCGCCGCAGCACGGTCTTCCTCGTTGGCCGCAAGAATCGAAGTTTTCGTGTCGCGGATGGCCTTCGCCATAGTGGCCAGGGCGCGATTTTTCTGCGCCCCCGAAGCGAGGGCGAGCACGTGCGCGGCGCTACGCGCCTCGCGGCCGATGTCGCGCATCGTCGCTTCGAGCTTACCGGAACCGCCGACCGCTTTGAGCGGAGCGTTCAAGGCAGCATTCATGGCATTGATCCGTCTTGCATTCAGCGTTTCCTATCACGTTCGTCGAGGTCCGGCGAGGCGGCCAGACGGCAACGCTGTCCACACCAATTCACAGCAAGTCATAGGCCTGTCGGAAAGTTCGTGGAACCTCCCGGAAGCCATCGGGTTCAGTTCCCCGGGGCACGGAACCTACGAGAACCGAGAGGGCGCCATGGGTTCGCCAATTGAGAGTCGGCTCGACAGATCGCCGAAGACTTTGCCGAAAAGTTTTCCTGTCGGCGCGACCTATGTGGTCGAGGGGCGCAGCGGCAAGAACGGAAATTTGCGAGTTTCTTCCCGATACGTCGTGCTGCCGGACGGCGAGAGGATCAATCTTCCGGCTGAAAGTCCCGCCGCATCCCCGCGGGCAAGCAACCGTCGGCGTAGCCGAAGCCGGGGCCTCGCCAGCAGGGCCAAAGACCGACCGGCCAAAAAAATTGTGCGGCGGGCCGGAACTGCCAAACGGCACCGCCGTTGATAGTCAGGCGCCGGGCGAAGCCCCCCAGCCCCTCACCCTCAATCACCCGGCGTCGAACCCCGGCCGTGTTAGCGGTCGGGGTTCACCTTTATGGAACTCGACGGGTGAGCTCCGCGTCGGGTGGCGCCGGATGCGCGGACCTGTCGAAGCCCGCGGCTAGACGAGCCGCTCAATCTCAGTACAGCGAGCACCGCAAGATCGGTCCATAGGGCGTGTCAATCACGCATCCCGAACCGTAGGGGTAATAGGGACCATAGCCGTAGTCATACGGGGAGTATCCGACATAGCCCGGGAGCAACGGTCCTCTGAAGCCCAGCGGTGGCCCGATGCGGTAGTAGGTGTGATAGCCGTGGTAAAATTGATGATAAGCGCCGACGCGGCCGCCGCCGATATGTCCTCCACCGACATGTCCGCCGCCGCGGGCGGAAGCATTCGCAGAAGCCGAGGTGACGAGCGCGATCAGGGCAAGCGTTGCAAGCACGGCTTCCGGCAGACGCGACATTGACCGACCTCCAGCGTGCCCCCGAGTTTTAGCCCTGTCCCCGACATTTAACACGCGCGGTGCACGGATTCATCCCGCTACAAAAACAAGTGGACAGCATGGCTAAAGGCGGTGCGGTCTTGTCGCTCCAGCGTCACCGCCCTCCGCCGCCATCATTCCCGGCCGACGACCAGATCGTCGCGATGGATCATCTCGGCCCGGCCGCTGAAGCCCAGGATTGAGGCAATGTCTGCCGACGAGCGCCCTCTGATCTTTTGTGCGTCTTCGGCGTCATAGGCGCACAGACCTCGGCCGACTTCGCTGCCGTCTGGGCCACGAATAATCACGGCATCGCCTCGCGCGAATCCGCCATCAACCCGAACGATGCCCGCCGGCAGCAGGCTGCGGCCTCGCCGCAACGCGGCGACCGCACCGGCGTCGATGGTTAACGTCCCCTTCGGTTCGAGCGATCCCGCGATCCATTTCTTGCGCGCTGTCACCGGATTTGCCGCTGTAAGGAACCACGTGCACCGTGCCCCCTCGCTGATCGCACGAAGTGGATGTTCGACACGGCCAGAGGCAATGACCATGTGCGTTCCGGCCCCGGTCGCGATCTTGGCGGCCTCGATCTTGGTCTGCATTCCGCCGCGCGAAAGCTCGGAGCCGGCTGCCCCGGCCATGGCTTCGATCTCCGGCGTGATGCGTTCGACCCGCGGCACATGGGCCGGCAGTGGTCCCGCAGCCGCCGCCGTGCCGGGCGGTGCGTCGTAGAGGCCATCAATGTCGGACAGCAGCACAAGAAGATCGGCGCTGACCATGGTGGCGACCCGCGCAGCGAGGCGGTCATTGTCGCCGTAGCGAATCTCGTTGGTCGCGACCGTGTCGTTTTCGTTGATCACAGGCAGTGCGCGCCATTCCAGGAGCTTGTCGATGGTCGAGCGTGCGTTGAGGTAGCGCCGCCGCTCTTCGGTATCGCCGAGGGTCACCAGCACTTGTCCTGCCGTGATGCCATGGCGCGACAACGCCTCGGCCCAGGTGCGGGCCAGCGCAATCTGACCCACCGCCGCTGCCGCTTGGCTGTCCTCCAGCTTGAGCGGTCCTTGCGGCAGCCTAAGCACCGCGCGCCCCAGCGCAATGGCGCCTGATGACACCACCAGAAGGTCACGCTGGTCGCGATGCAAGGCCGCAAGATCAGCAGTCAGCGCGGCGAGCCACGTCTCGTTGAGCCCACCAGCCCGGGCATCGACGAGCAGCGAAGAGCCAACCTTCACGACGATGCGGCGGAAGTCGGCAAGCCGAGGCGTTTCCATGATCAGGCTTTGAGGTAAGTCCAAGCTATGAAGCGAATGCCGCTATAGCTCTGCTTCTTGTTCGAGTTTTGCCCTGTTCTCAAGGCAATAATAGCCCGACAACCGGCTCACCAGATTGCGGCGTTTCCAATCATTGAGAATGCGGCTGACATTCTCGCGTGCGATACCGGCCATGGCGGCGAGGTCGCTCTGGCCGATCTTCTGCCGAATTACAACACGGCCCGCACCAACATCCTGGCCGAAATCCTGCGCCAATTCGAGCAGCGTGCGGGCGACGCGCCCACGTAACGGCAGGAAGCTTCCTGCCGCAATGACCGCGTCCGTCTCGCGCAGCCGGGCGGCGAGCAACGTCACAAGCGTCTTGTAGACTTCAGGATGCTTGCCGGCGAAATCCTCGAATGCTGCACGGCTGAGAAAGCTCAATGCGGCGTCGCGCACGGCGACGACTGAGGCCGAACGCGGCAGTCCGTCGATGATTGACAGTTCACCGACGATGGAACTCGGGCCCAGGAAGGCAAGAATACGCTCGGTGCCCGAACGGGACATCATGGTGACCTTCAGGAGTCCCTCCTCGACGCGATAGCAGCCGTCGCCGACGTCACCAGCCAGGAACAGCACCTCATCGGCGCCGAGCCGAACCGTGGTCGCGGCGGCAAACAGATCTGCCGCAAGATGCTTGGGCAGTTCTGACAGCAAGCTCTGGTTGGGACGGGTCTGTTTCTGCATGCAGCCCATCGTCGACACGCAAGGCGGACGGCTTCTCTCAGTATGGAGGCAAGATGCGGCAGATTTGCTGGAAAGTAAAAGCCCGCCCAGATCATGCGACCCGGGCGGGCAAGGCAGACCCATGGCGGGTCATCGGGGTGCGTATGGGGGGACCGAGACTCACCCCTTCGGGGTCCGCAAGGCCTTGGGGGACAGCAAGGCCGGCGTCCAAACTAAAGTCCGCGTGAACTCATATCGCTTTCGTACCAGCGGGTTTCTGGTCGGCCTTCCTGCGACGGATTTTGTTTGCGGGTCTTTCGGCCAAATCGCGCAAATATACGAGTGATGCCGGTCTGAATTGTTTTGCTCGTCTGGGTCACGGGACCCTCCTGCGAAATTCCATGTTTGAAAGCCTACAGGCCCTTCCGCAGTTGCGAAGTGACCGTCATCACAGAAAGCACCTTTCTGCTAAACCGCTGATCGACAATAGCTTTGTCGGCAAAAGACGAGATTGAGACGGCAACCCGGCCGCGACTCACAATGGAACTTCCAATCAGCCGCCTACACGATCGCGCACCTCGACGCCGGCGCGGCGCTCGATCGGCTGCACGATGGTGGTGAGATCCGCCTCGGGTCCATTCTCGTCGCAGCCGAGTTGAAATACGGCAGCGACCGCCGCGAGCACATCCATCGGCACGCCAAGCGCCTGGCCCTCCGAGCGGCACAGGTTCAGATCTTTGAGCATCAGACCGGCCGTAAAGCCAAGGTTGAACTTGCGCGGCAGCACGATGCGGCCAAACTTATCCTCGGTGGCAGTGTTGCGGCCGGTGCCGTGGTTGATCACGTCAAGCATGATCCGCGGATCGAGTCCGGCTTTCACGCCCATCACCATCGCCTCGGACGTCGCCGCCATTGCGGCGGCCGACAGAAAATTATTGGCAAGCTTCACGGTCTGTCCCGCGCCCGGCCGCTCGCTGACAAAGAAAACTTTGCCGATCACCTTGAGGGCAGGTTCGATGGCATCCACTTCGGCGCGCGGGCCCGAAGCGATGACGGCGAGTGTTCCCTTCGCCGCGCCGGTCACGCCGCCGGTCACCGGAGAATCGATCTGCACAATGTTGCGCGTCTTGAGCGCCGCAAAGATGCGCTGCGCCATGACCGAGCCGGTGGTCGATAGATCGACGAAGCGCCGCACGCGTGCGCCTTCGATTACACCATCCTGGCCGGTTGCCACTTTGAACACGACATCGGGCGTCGGCAGGCTCACCATCACGGTTTCGGCGCTGTCGGCGACTTCCTTTGGCGAGCGCGCCGCTACCGCGCCGAGCGCGGCGAGATTTCCGATCGCTTCCTGGCGCGTGTCATAAACGATGACCTTGTGCCCGGCTTCGACCAGCCGCCGCGCCATATGGGCGCCCATGTTGCCGAGACCGATGAAGCCGATGTCCATGGAATGTCCTCCGGATTATTTTGCGTTGATATCCGACGCCGTGAATTCAGCTCGAATCTTCTCGGTGTGCTCGCCCAGCGCCGGCACGGCACCATAACGCCGCGATGAACCGGCGTGCTGTTCAGCCGGCGCGGGATAAGATACGGGACCGCTTGGTGCATCCACTGTGATGCGCCGAAGGTGCGGATGCCGTGCGAGCTCAGCCGGCGTGTTGACGCGCGCAAAGGCGATATCGGCGTCGGCAAGTTTTTGCGTCAGCGGCTCGGCATCGAGTGCGCCGAAGACGGCCGCGACTTTGCCGTCGGTCTCGGCCCGGCGCTTCACGCGCTCGACGTTGGTGGCAAAGGCCGGATCGGCGGCGAGCGTGGCATCGCCCAACACCTTCGCTGCCAGCACGCGCCATTCGCGGTCGCTCTGGATCGAAATCAGAATGTCGACGCCGTCGCGGCTGCGAAATGCGCCGTAGGGCGCGATTGAGGTGTGGGCAAGCCCGACACGCTGTGGAGGCTTGCCGCCTTCCTGCTGCAAGAGCGGCACTGTCATCCAGTCCGCCATGGCGTCGAACATGGAAATCGAAAGCTCGGCGCCTTGGCCGGTGCGGCCACGCGCGATCAGCGCCTCAAGGATCGCCTCATAGGCATTCATGCCCGACGCAATATCGACGACGGAGACGCCGACGCGGGACGGCTCCGTCGTGCCGGTGACAGAAGCGAGGCCCGATTCCGCCTGGATCAGCAAATCGTAGGCCTTTCGTTTGGCGAATGGACCGGTCTCGCCGTAGCCTGAAATCGAGCAACAAATGAGCCGCGGGTATTCGCGCCGTAATCGCGCGACCGGAAAACCGAGTTTCGCCGCAGCGCCGGGCTTCAGATTCTGCACGAAGACGTCGGCCCGCGCGATCATTGCCGAAAGGAGCGCCTTGTCGTTCGGCTTGGCGAGATCGAGCACGACGGATTCCTTGCCGCGGTTGAGCCAGACGAAATAACTGCACTCGCCGTGTACGAGGTCGTCGTAGCCGCGCGCGAAGTCGCCCTCCGGGCGCTCGACCTTGATCACGCGTGCGCCCGCGTCCGCAAGGCGGCAGGTGCACATCGGCGCGGCGACGGCCTGCTCGAGCGCAACGACCAGGAGGCCGGATAGCGGACGCGACATCGCGACCTCAGTACGACCGAGGCAGGCCGAGCACATGCTCGGCGACGTAGGAGAGGATCAGATTGGTCGAGATCGGCGCCACGGTGTAAAGTCTCGTCTCGCGAAATTTTCGCTCAACGTCGAACTCCTCGGCGAAGCCGAAGCCGCCGTGGGTTTGCACGCACATATCGGCGGCGGCCCAGGACGTTTCAGCGGCGAGATGCTTCGCCATGTTGGCTTCCGCTCCGCAATCCTTGCCGGCTTCGTAAAGCGAGGCCGCTTCGCGCACCATCAATTCGGCGGCGCGCATGCCAATATAGGCGCGTGCAATCGGGAACTGGACGCCTTGGTTTTGCCCGATCGGCCGGCCGAACACCACGCGCTCGCCCGCATAGGCTGCAGCCTTGTCGATGAACCATTTGGCGTCGCCGACGCATTCGGCGGCGATGAGAATCCGTTCGGCATTCATCCCGGACAGAATGTAGCGAAATCCATTGCCCTCCTCGCCGATGAGATTGTCGGCCGGCACGCGCAGGTTTTCGAAAAAAACTTCGGTGGTGGCATGATTCATCATGGTGCGGATGGGACGGATCGTCAGGCCGTGGCCCTTCACGGCGCGCATATCGATGAGAAAGACCGAGAGGCCACCAGTGCGCGTTTTCGCCTGGTCTCGCGGGGTGGTGCGCGCGAGCAGCAACAGCAGATCGGAATGCTCGGCGCGCGACGTCCAGATTTTCTGGCCGTTGATGACGTAATGATCGCCGTCGCGCGTCGCCGTGGTGCGCAGGCTGAGCGTGTCTGTGCCGGAGGTCGGCTCAGTGACGCCAAAGGCCTGAAGGCGAAGTTCGCCACGGGCAATCGCCGGCAGATAGCGCGCTTTCTGTTCGGCATTGCCGTGCCGCAGCACCGTGCCCATCGTGTACATCTGCGCGTGGCAGGCCGCCCCATTGCATCCCGAGGCCTGGATTTCCTCCATGATGGCGGCAGCCGCCGTCATGGTCAGCCCGCTGCCGCCGTATTCTTCGGGAATGAGCGCAGCGAGAAAGCCGGCCTTGGTCAGCGCGGCGACGAATTTGTCCGGATAGGCACGCTCGCGGTCGAGCTCGCGCCAATAGACGCCGGGAAACTCGGCGCACAATGCGCGCACGGCCTCGCGGATCGGGGCGAGGTCCGCACTTTCCGTCACGGCCTCACCTCGGCCCGGCCGTTGTTGATGGCGACGACATCGCGCTCGACGACGCTGGAGCGGAAGCTCACCACGGCGCCGTTACGCCACATCTCGGTCCGGATGGTTTCGCCGGGGAATACCGGAGCGGAAAAGCGGCAGGCGAACGAGGCGAGCTTGCCCGGATCATAGCCGCACATGGTTTTCAAGACCGCGTGTCCGGCGATGCCGAAGTTGCCGAGCCCGTGCATGATCGGCCGCGGGAAGCCGGCCTGCTTTGCGACCGCCGGGTCGGCATGGAGCGGATTACGGTCCGCGCTGAGGCGATAGATCAAGGCTGCCTCCGGACGAGTTGCGAGATCGCAGACGGCGTCAGGAGCGCGCTGTGGAATTGGATGCGGCTCCGGCGCTTGGCGCGGTGGGCCGCCGAAGCCGCCATCGGCGCGGCAGAAACTCGTCTGTGTGACCGTTGCGATCAAATCGCCGGTCGCTTTGTCGGTCACCTCGCGTTCGCTGAGGACCAGCGCGCCCTTGCCGGCGCCTTTGTCGATCACCTCAACGATGCGCTGGTTGCCAACGACGGTGCCCTGTCCGGCGAGCGGACGGTGCAGCGTGACGCCCTGCTCGCCGTTGACCATTTTCAGCCAATCGATGCCGGTGTCGCGGTCGCGCGCCCAGAAGCCGACATAGCCGAGCACCGCCGCCATGGTCGGTAGCACTTTCAGGTTTTTCTCATAGACGAACGGCAATTCATCCTCATTCATCGGATCGTGGCCGAGCCCGATGCCGAGCGCATAGAGCATGCAATCCTTGGGCCCGTAGGTCTGCTCGGCCGGCGGAATTTCGAGCGCCATCAGTTTTTCGTAGACGATGGTCATGTTGCGTCCGTCATGGCTTACACCGGGTCCCACGAAAAGATGTCGCCCGATCGGTCGAGTGGCGTGAACGAGGGACCGAACGCGCCTTTCAGCTGAGCATCGAGTTTTTCCGGCGTCCAGCCGTCGGAGCGATGCAGCGTCCGAATCGGGCGCGTCTGGTTAAACAGATAAATCTCGTTATTGCGCACGGAAAAGATCTGCCCGCTGATGCCGTTGGCGCGATCGGAGCCGAGATAGACAACGAGCGGCGCGATCTTTTCCGGTGTCATTTCGCGGAAGCGGGCGATGCGCGCTTTCTCCTCTTCGGTTTCTGCCGGGATCGAATTGATCATCCGCGTCCAGGCGAACGGCGCCACGCAGTTCGAGCGCACGTTGAACCGCGCCATGTCGAGCGCGATACCGCGCGAAAGCCCGACAATGCCCATCTTCGCCGCCATATAATTGGCTTGGCCGAAATTGCCGACGAGGCCGGATGTCGACGTCATGTGCACGAAGCTGCCGGAATTCTGCTCGCGGAAATGCGTTGCGCAGGCCCGGCTCATGGCGAAGCTGCCGTTCAGGTGAACGGCGATTACATCCGACCAGTCCGACCAGCTCATGCGATGAAAAATGCGATCGCGCAAAATGCCGGCATTGTTGACGAGGATGTCGACACGGCCGAACGCGTCGAGCGCGGCCTGGACGATCTTTTCGGCATTGCCCGGCTCGCTGATCGACAGTGTCGAGGCGATTGCCCGGCCGCCCGACTTTTTGATCTCGTCGACGACTGATTGCGCCGGTCCGGCGTCGTTGCCGGCGCCGTCGAGGCTTGCGCCGATGTCGCAAACGACGACCCGTGCACCCTCTTGCGCCATCAACAGTGCAATGCCCCGGCCAATGCCGCGTCCCGCGCCGGTGACGACGGCGACCTTCCCGGCAACGATGTCCGACATGCCTAGCCCCACACCTCGCGCGCGACTTCGCCGATCATCCGGAGCTTGGCCCACTCTTCATCCTCGGCGAGAACATTGCCTTCTTCGGTGGAAGCGAAGCCGCATTGCGGCGACAAACAGAGCTGCTCGAGGTCGGTAAATTTGGCGGCTTCCTCGATGCGGCGTTTGATCGTGTCCTTGGATTCCAGTGTGCCGGTTTTCGTCGTCACCAGGCCGAGCACGGCGAGGCGGCCTTTCTGCAGCCGCCGCAACGGCTCGAAGCCGCCGGCGCGCGCGGTGTCGTACTCCATGAAGTAGCCGTGCACCTTGATCTTGTCGAACAGCACTTCCTGCATGGCGTCGTAGCCGCCCGTACCCATGAACGTCGATTTGTAGTTGCCGCGGCAAAGATGCATGGTGATCGTCATGTCGGGCGGTATGTCGGAGATCGCGGTGTTGATGAGATCACCGTAGAGCGTGCCGAGCGCCTCGGGATCGTCGCCCCGATCCCTCATTTGCTGGCGGTATTTTTCATCGCACAGCATGGCGATAAAGACTTCGTCAAGCTGCAGATAGCGGCAGCCGGCATCGGCGAAGGCGCGCACGGCCTTTTTGTAGGCTTGCCCAAGATCGTCGAACATTTTGTCCGTTTTCGGATAGATCGCCTTGTTGATCGGCGTAGGAATCGGACGGCCGTAGAGTGCCGACGGCGCCGGAATGGTCATCTTCGGCGTCCGTGTTGTATTCGCCTTGAGAAATTTGAAATGCTCGATCATCGGATGATTGGAAAATCCGATTTTGCCGGTCACCTGAATACCTTCGTTGCGGGTCGTGACAGCCGCAAACGCGATCCCGGTATTCATCACGTGACGCTCGACGCCGTCGAGGCCCCACAGAAAATCGAGATGCCACCACGAACGCCTAAATTCACCGTCGGTGATCGATTGCAGGCCGACCTCTTCCTGTTTCCGGATCACGTCTTTGATCTCGCGGTCCTCCACCGTTTTGAGATCGGCGGCCGAAATCGCGCCCTTGGCGTGTTGTTCGCGCGCTTCTTTCAACGCCTTGGGTCGTAAGAGACTGCCGACATGATCGGCGCGGAACGGTGGCTTGGTTCGTTGACTCATCGTTTCGCTCCCTAATTCTTTCTCCCGGGGTCAGAAAGCTATCCCCAAACCTCGTCCGCGATTTCGACGATCATGCGCAGCTTCGCCCATTGTTCGTCTTCGGCAAGTGCATTGCCTTCTTCGGTCGAGGCGAAGCCGCATTGTGGCGACAGACAGAGTTGATCGAGATCGACGAATTTGGCCGCCTCCTCGATTCGGCGCTTGATATCGTCCTTCTTTTCCAGCGTTCCTGTCTTCGTGGTGACGAGCCCGAGCACCACCGTTTTGCCTTTCGGTACAAACCGCAGCGGCTCAAAGCCGCCGGCGCGCTCGGTGTCGTATTCCATGAAATAGCCGTGCACGTTGATTTTGTTGAACAACAACTCGGCCACCGGTTCGTAGCCGCCGCTTGCGACGAAACTGGAGCGGAAGTTGCCGCGGCACAAGTGCATGGTGATCGTCATGTCGGACGGAATGTCGGTGATCGCCGCGTTGATCATGCGGGCATAGATTTCCGGCAATTTCGCCGGATCCTCGCCTCGATCGGTGACCTGATTGCGCAGCGCCGGATCGCAAAGATAGGCAAGATTGACTTCATCGAGCTGCAGATAGCGGCAACCGGCGTCCGCGAAGGCGTTGACGGCCTTGCGGTAGGTTTGGCCGAGATCGCAATAGAAATCATCCATCGAGGGGTAGATCGATTCCGGAACGGCGTCGCGGCCGTAGCGAAAATGCAGCGACGAAGGCGATGGAATTGTCAGCTTCGCTGTTTGCCGCGTGTGCGCCTTGAGGAATTTGAAGTGCTCGATCATCGGGTGCGGTTTGTAGCCGCCGAGTTTGCCGATGACGCGAAGCAGAATCGGCCGCGGTTGCGGGCCGCTGCTGGCGAACTTGATCTTGCGTTCGCCGACGTAGGACTCGACGTTGTCCAGCCGTTCCAGGAAGTCGTAGTTCCACGAAATGCGCCGATATTCGCCGTCGGTCACCGACTTGAGGCCGACGCCTTCCTGCTTGCGGATCACGCCTTCAATTTCGCGGTCTTCGATTGCCGTCAGCGCATCCGCCGTGATCTCACCGCGCGCGCGTTTCTCTCGCGCCTCCTTGAGGGAGGCTGTCCGCAGCAGGCTGCCGACATGATCGGCGCGGAACGGCGGCTTGGTTCGTTGCATTCTCAACTCCATACTTCGTCGGCGATTTCAACGATGAGGCGCAATTTCGCCCACTGTTCTTCCTCGGTCAGAATGTTGCCTTCCTCGGTCGAGGCGAAGCCGCATTGCGGCGACAGACAGAGCTGATCCAGCGCCACGTATTTTGTCGCCTCGTCGATGCGGCGCTTGATGCCGTCTTTCATCTCCAGTCTGCCGCTCTTCGAGGTGACAAGACCGAGCACAAGTTGTTTCTTGCCCTTCGGGAAAAACCGCAAGGGCTCAAAACCGCCCGCGCGGTGGCTGTCGTATTCCAGGAAATAGCCGTCGATATCGACCTCGTTGAACAGCCGCTCCGCCATCGGCTCATAGCTGCCTTCGGCGATCCAGGTCGAGCGAAAATTGCCGCGACAGGAATGCATCGTGACAGCCATGTCGGCGGGCTTGCCTTCGAGTGCCTGATTGATCATCCGCGCATAGGCTGCGGGCAATTTCGACGGATCGTCGCCGCGCTCGCGCGAGTGGGCGAGCTCCCGTTCGTCGCACATCATCGACCATGTGGTGTCGTCGAGCTGAAGATAGCGGCAGCCAGCATCGTAGAAGGCGCGCACCGCCTTGCGATAGGCATGTGCGACGTCGTCAAAGTAGGCGGCGAGATCGGGATAGACGTCGTTGCTGATGGAACGGCGGCCCTGTCGGAAATGCAGCACGCCCGGCGCCGGGATCGTCATCTTGGGCACGACGCGCGTATGCGCCTTCAGAAAGCGGAAATCATCGATGTGCGGATGGGCCGAATAACCGACTTTGCCGGTCACGCGGACGCTTTCGGCCTTGGTTTTCACGCCGTGAAAAACGATGCCTTCTCCGACCTGATAAAGCTCGACGCCGTCCAGGCTCTTGAAAAAGTCGAACTGCCACCACGAGCGGCGGAACTCGCCGTCGGTGGCGAGTTTGAGCCCAACCTCCTCCTGCTTCTTGATGGCCTTCTCAATCTCGCGGTCTTCGACCGCACGGAGCCCTTCGGCCGTGATCTCGTTGGCCTCGCGTTTGGCGCGCGCCTCTCTGAGTGCTGCCGGCCGCAACAAGCTGCCCACATGGTCGGCGCGGAATGGCGGTGTGTTCCGTTGCATTGGACGATCCTCCTCGGCCGAATTTGCTTTTAGTTCGCGGCCGCTCACGCGACATTAAATCATTAAATCATTTTGAATGAATGGCCCGCCAGACGCGCTCGGGCGTGGCCGGCATCGGCACGTCCCGCACATTCCCCAGTCCGTTTCCGCGCAGCGCATCGACAATGGCGTTGATGATGGCTGGTGGTGCACCCGTGGTACCGCCTTCGCCGGCGCCCTTGACGCCGAGCGGGTTGTTGGGCGCCAGAACCTCGTTGTTCTCGCTGACAAATGTCGGGAACATGTCGGCGCGGGGCATCGCGTAGTCCATGAACGAGCCGGACAACAATTGACCGGTCTCGCGATCGTAGACGCAATTCTCGATCAACGCCTGACCTACGCCCTGCGCGGTCGAGCCGTGCATCTGGCCGTCGACCAACAGCGGGTTGATGACGCGGCCGACATCGTCGACGCCGACATAGCGCACGATCGCCACGGCGCCGGTCTCCGGATCGATCTCGACCTCGCAGGCATGACAGCCATTCGGGAACGTCGGCAGCATGGTCGTGATCTCGGAGGAGGTTTCGAGCGCGAGCTGCGGTTCGTTGAATTCGGCCGGGAGTGCCGCGACGTCGAACAATCCGACCGCGCGCTCAGTGCCAGCGACCCGAAAACATCCTGCCTCAAATTCGATGCTGCTCGCGTCTGCCTGCAGCGCACGAGCGGCGAGCTTCTTGCCCCTGTCGACGATCTCGGCAGCAGCGCGTCCGAGCAGCAAGCCGCCAAGCCGCATCGAGCGGCACGAGTGCGAACCGGAGCCCATTTTCACCACGTCGCTGTCGCCGTGAATAAGCTCAATGTTCTCGAATGGCACGCCGAGCCAATCGGTGATGAGCTGAGCGAACGAGGTCTCATGGCCTTGGCCGCTCGCTTGCGTGCCAAGCGTGATTTTCACGCGGCGCTCGGGCAGCACCTTGATGACGGCGCGCTCAGGAGGAATTCCAGTTGCGGTCTCGATGAAATTGCCGAACCCAAGGCCGCGATAACGTCCGCGTTTCTTGGATTCCTTGCGCCGCGCCGCAAAGTTCTTGGCATCGATCAGCGCCAGCGCGCGCATCATATTAGCGTCGAACTCGCCGCTGTCGTAGCGGGTGGTCATCGAGTTGACGTAAGGCAGCATCGCCGGCTGGATGAAATTGCGCCGCCGCAACTCGACCCGGTCGATGCGCATCTCGGCGGCGGCCGTATCGATCAGCCGCTCGATGATGAACATGGCTTCCGGCCGCCCGGCGCCGCGGTAAGTCGATGTCGGCGTCGTGTTGGTGAACACCGCCTGCAGCCGGGCATAAACGGCCGGAATGTCGTAGACGCCGTTGGTCACAGACGCGCCGCGTGCGAGCGGCACGAGGTGCAGAACCTGCGTGCCGAGGTTTTGGATGTTGTGGGTCCGGACGGCGAGAAAACGTCCTTTCGCGTCGAGCGCGAGCTCGGTGACGCTGAGGAGATCCCGGCCGTAGGGGTCAAAAAAGAACGCTTCGCTGCGTTCGCCGCGCCATTTTACCGGCCGGCCGACCTTGCGCGCGGCCCAGCACACCAGCACGTATTCGCGATAGATCAGATTTTTGGTGCCGAAGCCGCCGCCGACGTCGCGGCAGATCACGCGCACATGATCCTCATCGACGCCGAAACAGCTGCACAGGGCACGCTTCTGAATCAAGATGCCCTGGCCGCCGGCGCGTAATGTGTAGCTGCCAGCTTTGTCATCGTAGAGGCCAAGCGCGCTTGCGGGTTCGAGCGGCAATCCGGTGACGCGATTGTTGCGGATTTCCATGCGGGTGATGTGCGCGGCGCGGGCGAATGCCGCTTCCACGCCCGCCTTGTCGCCGCGCTCGCCATCGGCAGAGATATTTCCTGGCGCCTCGTGCCAGATCCGCGGAGCGCCGGGCTTAAGCGCATCGGTGACTTCCACCACGGCGGGCAGCGGCTCGTAATCGATCACGACATGCTCCGCTGCCTCGACGGCGGCGGCGCGGGTTTCGGCGACGATCAGCGCAACGCCCTCGCCCGCATGGCGAACTTTCTCGACCGCTAGCGGAAAATCGGGCGGCTGCACCACGGGCCTGCCGTCGAAATTGGTGATGGGCACGTCCCGCGGATTTGCCGTGTTGGCGATTGGCCCATGGCCGTCGGCGACATAGTCGCGCCCGGCCAGGACCGCGAGTACGCCCGTCATCGCCAGCGCGGCCTTTGCGTCAATTGAGCGGATCAGCGCATGGGCGTGCGGTGAGCGTAATACAATCGCGTGCGCTTGGCCCGGCGCATTGATGTCATCGCTGAACTCGCCGCGGCCGGTCACGAGGCGCAAATCTTCCTTGCGCCGAACCGACTGGCCGATACCGTTTTTCATTTCCCGTCGCTCTTGAGCACATAGCGGCCGTCTTCGAGGCGGCCGAGGCGCTTTGCGGCATAGAGCGCGTCAAGCTCGCGCACGATCTCGCGGCCGTCCTTGCTGCCCAGCGCGCCCATCAATTCCAAGAAGCTTGCCGGCCCGGACGTAAGGGCCTCCGTGACGGATTTGCGCGGTTCGCCCTTTTTCAGTTCTGGCGGTTTCGGCACCGCGAACTCCAGCGCATTCGCTTTGCCGAAGGGAATCGTGCAGTCGAAACCGAGTTTTGCGCCGGTGCGGGCGCCGCCGAGCGACGGATCGAGCGGCACCACCCGAAAACCGCTGCCGGTGATCAGATCGCGATCGGCCTGAAAACGCGTTGCCAACGCCCAATCGGCCTCTTCGTCCGAGAACACGTCGATATCGGGATCGAACGCGAACACGTGCTTGGCTTCGGCGTGCGAGCCGAAAATGGCGGCGATGGCGTTGCGGGCGTCGCCCGGCACACGCTGCCGCAACGAGACGCGGACGTTGTACATGCCGCCGCTCGACGGCGTCGCGTAGACGGCGAGCGGCTCGCGCACCGAGGCCATCAGCGCCGCCCACGCTGCGGACTCGGTTTTCATCGTGGTGAGCTGCGCCGTGTCGGTGCGCGCCAACGCGCGGCCGCCGATGGTCACGGTCTGGAACAACGCATCCTCGCGATGCGTGATCGCAGTGACGTGCAGCACCGGATTGCGCTTCACCACGCCGTAATAGCCGACATATTCGCCGTAGGGTCCTTCCGGCTCGACGTGGCCGGCGGGGTCGAGAAGGCCCTCGATGACGTATTCGGCATCGGCCGGCACGAAAATATCGTTGGTGACGCATTTCACGACCGGCACCGGCTGGCCACGCACGGCGCCCACCACGTCAAGCTCGTTCACCGACGGCAGCGCCACCATGGCCGCCAAATAATCCGCTGGGTGCGAGCCGACGGCGTAAGCGACCGGGACCGGTTCTTTTCGCGCAGCAGCATCGAGATAGATGGCGCGCATGTCGCTCGGCGCGATCAGATCGATCCCGGCCTGTCGCGGGCCGCGCAGCATGATGCGGCGGCAACCCACATTGGTGAAACCGGTGCCGGGAAACAACGCGTAGTCGATGCTGGCGGAGATATAGGGTGCGCCGTCCGCGCCGTGCTGCAGATGAACCGGCAGAGCGCAAAGGTCGGCATCGTCATCCTTGAGCACGACCTGCTGAACCGGCGCTTGCTGTGAAGACACTTTGATCGGCGGCTGGAGGTGGTTGAGGCGCTGGCTGAGCGTGCCAAGGAGCGCTCGTTCATCGGTGTCGAGCGCGAGCGCCAGCCGCTTGCGCGAGCCCATCACGTTGCCGGCGAGTTCGGCCTTCTCCGGTCCAGCCGCCTTGAACAGCACGGCGTGCGGATTGCCGTCGAGAACGCCGCCCACGTCGACAAGGTCGATCGGCTCCTTGCGCACGTCGCATTCGCCCAGATCGACAAGGCGTTCGACGAAATGGCGTAGCCGGAAGCGCTCGGTATCGATGGTGGGCATGGAATCCTCCCAGCGGCGGCGCATGGCTTGCGGAGCCATCGCGATTTAGCAACGGCTATGCGCGGGTGTAAATCCCGTTGCGCTCGACCGTACGGATGACCAAGAATTGGCCCGTGAGGAGAACCGCCATGCATCCTGTGCTTCGGCTCTACGAAGATGTCCTGTCCAATAACGGCGCGGCGTCCTTGCCGGCCCTGCCGCGCATGATCTTTGTTTCGCATGGCGCGCTGGTCATCGCCGACCGCACGTTGCACGACGACGAGGTCTGGAGCGGTGAAGGCGCCGTTACGTTCAGGGCCGGCGCCGAGGGCGCTACGCTCTGGCGCTGGGAGCTTGTTGCGGGCGACGCCGATGGCATGGCTTCCGGCTCGGGCGTCGCCTCGCGTGAGAAACTGTTGGCGCGTCTTGAGACCCTGCCGAAGGGTGCTCTGCTTTTGCGCGGTGACAGCGTCGCATTTCCGCCAGGCGGCTGCGCCTACTTGCACCGCCATCAAGGGCCGGGAATCCGCTGCCTGGTCGAGGGCGGCATCCGGATCGACACCCATGGACGCTCGACGTCGTATGGGCCGGGCGGTGCCTGGTACGAGAGTGGTCCTGACCCGGTCTTCGCCCAGGCCGCCGACCGGCCGAGCCGGTTCGTCCGGGTTATGATCCTACCGCAGGCATATCTGGGCAAAAGCTCGGTCGAGTACCTCAATGAGGAAGACAAGGCCAAGCCGAAGTCGCAGCAATATAAGATTTACGCAGACATGCCGATCGCGTTCGCGACGATTTCGGCGTGATGCAGATCTTGACAAAGGTGAGGCTGGTGCCGCGGAAGGGATTCGAACCCCCGACCCACGCATTACGAATGCGTTGCTCTACCAGCTGAGCTACCGCGGCGCGCCTGCGCAATAGTGCGGTCCTAGTAATACCGGGCAAGCGTTAACGCAAGGCATGTGGCGCCCGCAATGCCGCTTGCAATGAAGGCGTGGCCGGCATCCTTGCGTCGCCCGGACCGAGGGCCTACGCTTGAACCAACAATAAATATCAAACCGGGTCGCAAAGGCGTCGCGCAGCGCCGAGCCTGCAGTGGGAGGATTTCATGAAAATCAGGACAATTTTGCTTGCCTCGGCCGCCACTCTGGCGGCGCTCATGGTGCAGGCTCCATCGCCGGTGCTTGCGCAGAATGCGGCGGCGCTTTCCGGTACCGTAAGCTCCGCCAAGGAAGGGGCGATGGAAGGCGTGGTCGTCAGCGCCAAGAAAGACGGCTCGACCATCACGGTCTCGGTCGTCAGCGACGGTAAGGGTCACTTCAGCTTCCCCGCTTCCCGCCTCGATTCCGGTCATTACGCGGTCAGCATCCGCGCGGTCGGCTACGATCTCGACGGGCCGAAGGACGCCACCGTCACCGCGGGGCAAGAGGACAAGATCGACGTCAAGCTCAAGCCCACGCGCAACCTCAGCGCACAGCTGACGAATGCCGAGTGGCTGATGAGCATGCCGGGCACTGACGACGAGAAAAAGTTCGTACTCGAGTGCAATAGCTGTCACACGCTCGAACGGATTGTGAAATCGACGCACGATGCCGCCGAGTTCACGCAGGTGTTCGCGCGCATGGGTCACTATTACCCGGGCAGCACGCCTTTGAAACCGCAACCGCTCACTGGCAATGCAGGCCGCAATATCGGGAAGGGCCCGGAGGCGGCAAAGATTGCGGAATGGCTCGCCAGCATCAACTTAAGTCAGCAGGATACATGGAACTGGCCACTCAAGACGCTGCCGCGACTGACGGGCAAATCCACGCACGTCATCATCACCGAGTATGATTTGCCGAACAAGCTGATCGAGCCGCACGATGTCGTGCTCGATCACGAGGGCAATGTCTGGTACTCGGATTTCGGCCAGATGTTCATCGGCGAGATGGACCCGAAGACCGGAAAGGTTACGCAATATCCGATCCCGGTGACGAAGCCCGGCTTTTCGCTCGGCACGCTCGATCTGGAAATCGACAAGGATGATAATCCTTGGGTTGGCGTGATGTACCAGAGCGCAATCGCCAAGCTCGATCGCAAGACCGGCAAATTCCAAGAGTGGACGACGCCCAAGGAGTGGGACTCCGATGCCGGCCAGCTTGGCCATCTCGCGGTTCAGGGCACACCGGCCGACGACAAGGTTTGGATCAAGAACTCCGCCGGCGGTCATATCTACCGGCTCGATCTCGCCACCAACAAGTTCGAGGATCTCGGTCCGCAGAAAGATCCGCGCACCGGCAAACGGATCGGCACCTACGGCATTCATTCGGACGCCGAGAACAATCTTTATCTGCTCGATTTCTCGGCTGGCAACATCGTGAAGATCGACGCCAAGACCAAAGAGCCGACGGTCTATCTCACCCCGACGCCGAACTCACATCCGCGCCGCGGCCGCGTCGATGACCAAGGCCGCCTGTGGTTTGCCGAGTACTTCGGCAATGCCATCGGGATGCTCGACCCCGAGACGGGAAAGATCCAGGAGTGGAAAGTGCCGACGCCGTGGTCGTCGCCCTATGACGCGATAGAGGACCGCAACGGCAATGCCTGGACCGCGTCGATGAACACCGATCGGGTCGCGCGTCTCGACATCAAGAGCGGGCAGTACACCGAATATCCGCTGCCGCGTCCGACAAATATCCGCCGCGTCTATGTTGATGACTCCAAGAACCCGGGCGCGCTTTGGGTCGGCAGCAACCATGGCGCATCGATCGTCAAGGTCGAACCGCTGGATTGACGCCTGTCATCATCCGCGCGGGATGCGGATGATCCATTAAGCGCCAGAAGACAGGTGAGCCTTTGCGTCGAGCATAGGTAAGTACTGGATCGTCCGCTTTCGCGGACGATGATGGCGCTCACTTCGCCTCAGCCTCGGCCCTGAGCTTGAAGCGCTGAATTTTTCCCGTCGCGGTCTTCGGCAATTCGGTGCGAAATTCGATCCAGCGCGGATATTTGTAGACGGCGAGCTTTTGCCGGCATTCGTCCTGCAGCGTGAGCGCAAACGCGTCGCACGCCTTGTCGGGCGATTTCAGCACCACGAACGCCTTCGGCTTGATCAGTTTGTCGACGTCCGGCCAGCCGACGACGGCGGCTTCGAGAACGTCCGGATGGCTTTGCAGCACACCCTCGACTTCGAACGGCGAGACATACATGCCGCTGACCTTGAGCATATCGTCGCGGCGGCCGCAGTAGACGAAATAGCCATTCTCGTCCTCGACGTATTTGTCGCCGGAGCGGGTCCATTCGCCGAGAAATGTCGAGCGCGATTGCTCGCGATTGTTCCAGTACATCATCGCGCTGGTGGGGCCGCGCACTTGCAGCTCGCCCATTTCGCCACGCGTATTGATGGTCTTGCCGTCGTCATCGACCAGCCGCAGGTCATAGCCCGGCACCGGCTTGCCGCTGGTGCCGTATTTCACGTCGCCGGGGCGATTGCTGAGAAAGATGTGCAGCATCTCCGTCGAGCCCAGTCCGTCGAGAATGTCGACGCCGTAGCGTTCGCTCCAACGCCGGCCGACGTCGAGCGGCAGCGCTTCGCCGGCAGAGACGCACCGCCGAAGTTTCAGCTCGGAACGAGCTGGTGCCGCAGGGCTGGCCAGAAAGCCGGCATAGAACGTCGGCACCGCAAAGAAGACGGTCACCTGATGCTTTTTCAACAGCTCGGCGATCGCGTCCGGCGTTGGCCTTTGCGGCAGCAGAACGGTTGTCGCGCCCGCTGACATCGGGAAGGTGAGCGCGTTGCCAAGGCCGTACGCAAAGAACAGCTTCGCAACTGAAAAACAGACATCATTTTCAGTAATGCCGAGAATAGGCGCGGCATAAAGCTCGTCGGTGAGCTTGAGATCGGCATGGGTATGCACGGCGGCTTTCGGCTTGCCGGTCGAGCCGGATGTATAAAGCCAGAAACACATGTCATCGCGGGTCGTCGCCGCCGTCACCGGCTCGGCTCGGCAAGCGGCTAGCACGTCCTCAAAGGCTGGATGACTGTTCGGCCGGCCCCCCGAGACGATGACGTGAGGAGGCGTTTCGCATACGCTGATCGCCTTGGCGAACTTTGGATAAAGCTCGTCGGAAACGATGAGAAGCCGGGCGCGGCTGTCTTCCAGCATAAAACGGTAATCGTCCTCGGTCAGCAATGTGTTGACCGGCACCGCAACGACGCCGGCCTTGATGGCGCCCAGAAAGGCGGTTGGCCAATCGATCGTGTCGGTGAGGCAGATCAGCACACGTTCTTCGCGGTGGATGCCCAGCGAGCGCAGCAGACCGCCGAAACGCTCGACCCTGTCGGCCAGATCGGCATAGCTGTAGGTGCCGCGATCGTCGATATAGGCGGCTTTGCCGGCGCGTCCGGCGTCAAGATTGCGTTTGAGGATGTCGGCCGCGAAATTGTAATCGCGCGGGATTGCGTCGGCGGATCCGCTCGGCGCCAAGCTCGGCTGAGCGACGTTCATCGCAGCGTCTCCTCCCGGGATGACGTGGGTCATCGCCCACGGATTTCCCAATGCAAAGCATTATGCCGCCGCGAAAATTCGCCCGCAATGCCACCCCTGGACCGGTCCTGTCTTTCCAGCCGAAATGCGGTATGACAAGGCGCGTTTGGCGAACCGCCGGGAGCCTTCTTCATGATTTTGAGCCGGGATCGAATTCTTACGACGCATGTCGGCAGCCTGCCGCGCAACGAGGCGCTCAGCGAGCTTCTGGTGCGACGCGAGGCGGGTGAAAGCTACGACAAGGCGCACTTCGAAGCCGAGATGGAAAAGGCGGTGCGCCACGTGGTAACGGAACAGAAGGAAGCCGGCATCGACATCGGCAACGATGGAGAGCAGCAACGCGTCGGTTTTCAGACCTACGTGCCGCAACGGATGTCGGGCTTTGCCGGCGTGTCGAAGCGGCGGCGCGGACGCGAGTTCGAGGAATTTCCCGACCTGGTTGCGTATCTGACGCACCGCTTTCCGAGCGTGAGCAAACAGCAGAATGCGCCGGAGGCACAAGCCGAGCTGCACTATCACGACACCTCGGCGATAGAGGGCGAGATCGCACGTTTCAAACGGATCGCGAGCGAGGGCCATCCATTTGCTGAGACGTTCATGACCGCGCCGTCGCCCGGCATCATCGCCTCCACGATGCTCAACGCGTTTTATCCCTCGCAGGAGGACTATCTCGCTGCCATCGCCCGCGAAATGAAGAACGAATATCAGGCAATTCATAAAGCGGGCCTGATCTTGCAGATCGACGCTCCCGATCTCGCCATGGATCGCACCATGTTCTACCGCGACCAGTCGGATGCGCAGTTTGCCAAGACCTGCGAAATGCATGTGGCGATGATCAACAAGGGGATCGAAGGTATCCCGCGCGATCGTGTGCGCCTGCATATTTGCTATGGAAACTGGGAAGGCCCGCACATTCACGACATTGCGCTCGACAAGATTTTGCCGGCGCTCTATCAGGCCAATGTCGGTGCGCTGTCGATCGAATTCTCCAATCCGCGCCACGCTCACGAATATGCGGCGCTCAAGCGTGTGCCGTTTCCGAAGGACATGATCCTGATCCCAGGCGTGGTCGAGACCACCAGCAACTTCGTGGAACATCCCGAAGTGGTGGCGCGGCGCATCGAGGAAGCGGTCGCCGCCATCGGCGATCGCGAGCGTGTCGTCGCCTCGACCGATTGCGGTTTTGGCACGTTCACGCGCCGGGAATGGGTCGTCGAGTTAGTGGTGTGGCTCAAGCTGAAGTCGATCCGCGAAGGCGCCGATATCGCCTCCACCCGGCTGTGGGGCCGGAAGACCGCCGCCTGACCCGAACAAATTTGATCCAACCAGCATAGGAACGATGCCGTGATTGACCTCTACACCTGGACGACGCCGAACGGCCGCAAGGTCTCCATCGCCCTTGAGGAAATGGGGCTGCCCTACACTGCCCATGCGGTCGACATCAGCAAGGACGAGCAGTTCAAGCCGGAATTCCTGAAAATCAGTCCGAACAACCGTATTCCGGCGATCGTCGATCGCGACAACGGCATGAGCCTGATGGAGTCCGGTGCGATCCTGATTTATCTCGCTGACAAGTGCGGCAAGCTGCTGCCAAAGTCCGGCGAGGCGCACTATCGAACCATCGAATGGCTGATGTGGCAGATGGGCGGCCCGGGCCCGATGTTTGGGCAGGTTCATCATTTCGTCAAATACAACAAGGGCAAGGCGCCGTATGCCGAAGAGCGCTATCTCAAAGAGGCGCATCGGCTTTATGGCGTGCTCGACAAGCGGCTCGCCGAGCACGAATACGTTGCCGATGCGTATTCGATTGCCGACATTGCGATCTGGCCGTGGGTGTCGCGCTACGAGTGGCAGACGGTCGATCTCAACCAGTACCCCAACGTGAAGCGCTGGTACGTTGCCATCGCCAATCGCCCGGCGACACAAAAGGGCTACAAGGTGCCGAAGGATGTCGGCGAGATCCCGATGCCGTGAGGACAAATGGCAGCACGCTTCTTTGTCTACGTTCTCGCTAATCGCCCGATGGGCGTACTCTACGTTGGCGTGACAAATGATCTCGCTCGCCGCCTTTGGGAACACGAGACAAAAGCGGTACCGGGTTTCACGAGGACATATGGCGTTTCCAGGCTGGTTTATTGCGAGGAGTATGCGTCCATTCTCGAAGCGCGCGCGCGCGAACGTTCCCTGAAGCGATGGCGGCCGACTATGGAAATTCAAACTCATAGAGCAAGTGAACCCGTCTTGGCGCGACCTCGCTGATGAACTTGTTCTGCTATGAAGCTGCGTTCCCCGGACGCGGTGCAGCGCCATTCGGGGCGTTTACGCACGTTTCTGACGTTCCATGGCGGTGCACCGCTGATCCGGGGTCGTTACAAACTCGGCTACCAAATATTCGGAGTTTGTGACGATCCCGGGTCTGCAGCGCATCACTCTGTGCTGCGCTGCGCCCGGGAGACCCAGTTTTGGTTCTATACGGCAGCACGCTAATATCGCCATAAGAGACCAAGGAGGCCGCCATGGACGACATCACCCGCGATCCGACGACGATCCGCGCCGAGGACGTCAATCCGCGCTACAATTGGGGTCGCGCGCTCCCGGCCCTCGGCACGATGGGGGTCGATTTCGAGGAAAGAGTTCGATTACCGGCGGCTGCATCGTTACCGCCTCGGCCGCGTCAAACAGGCGCTGGAAAACTCCGAGCTCGGCGCGCTGCTGGTCTTCGATGTCAACAACATCCGCTACGTCACCTCGACCAAAATCGGCGAATGGGAACGCGACAAGCTATGCCGCTGGGCGCTCGTCACTCGCACGAGCAACGATCCGATCCTGTGGGATTTCGGCTCCGCCGCCGTGCACCACAAGCTCTACACGCCTTGGCTCAAGCCGGAGAATTGCAAGGCTGGCCTGATCGGTCTGCGCGGCACCGTCAACCCAGCGTTCGGACTCATGGAGCGCCACGCCAAGGAGATCGCGTCGCTCATCAAGGAAGCCGGCTGCGATAAGATGCCAATCGGCGTCGATATCATCGAGCCGCCGATGATGTTCGAATTGCAGAAAGCAGGGCTCAATGTGCAGGACGGCCAGCAGGTGATGCTGGAGGCGCGCGAGGTCAAGAACATCGACGAGATCGCGCTTCTCAATCGCGCTGCCGCCATGGTGGATGGCGCCTATCATCTTATTCATGAGGAATTGAAACCCGGCATCCGCGAGAACGACGTCGTCGCCAAGGTCAACGAGTTTCTCTATCGACACGGCTCGGACGACGTCGAGGCGGTGAACGCCATTTCCGGCGAGCGCTGCAATCCGCATCCGCACAACTTCACCGACCGCATGCTGCGGCCCGGCGATCAGGCGTTCTTCGATATCCTTCAATCGTTCATGGGTTACCGCACCTGCTACTACCGCACCTTCAATGTCGGCCGCGCCACGCCGGTGCAGCACGACGCCTACAAGAAAGCGCGCGAATGGCTCGACCGCGCCATCGAGTTGATCCGGCCCGGCGTGATGACCGACGAAGTGTGCCAAGTGTGGCCAAAGGCGCAGGAATTCGGCTTCCCTGATGAGATGTCGGCGTTCGGCCTGCAATTTGGCCACGGCCTGGGGCTTGCTTTGCACGAGCGGCCGATCATTTCGCGCGTCGTCTCGCTGTCGCATCCGACCGAGATCAAGGAAGGCATGGTGTTCGCACTCGAAACCTATTGCCCTGCGAAAGACGGCTTCTCCGCCGCGCGTATCGAGGAAGAGGTCGTCGTCACCAATAACGGCTGCCGCGTCATCACCTTGTTTCCGGCCGAGGAATTGCCAATCGCGAACCGGTATTGAGTTTGAACTATCAAACAAAAAGAAAGCCCCCGACGAGCGGGGCCTTCCATGGCGTCGACGTACCTCTACGCGGCGGCCTCCAAGGGAGGCTGAGTGGTGGCGATGAATCGACGTGGCGAAGCTTTTGACCTACGGCGAAGCTTTCGCGTTCATGCCGCGCAGCGCGGCGAGCCGCAATTCCATCTCGTGCCTGAGATTGTATTGCGGATTGCCGAACGACTTGTTGCGCTCGGCGATGAAGTCGCGCTCGTCCTGGCGTAGCTGCGCAGCCTCCTTAGCGCTGCGGCTAGCCAGCGCCGCCCGGTAGGCTGCGTCGATCTCGCGGTCGAGCTGCGCCAGATCCGGGTCCGAGCAGATCGCTTTCTCCACCGCGCGGGTGGCGCTGTGGCAGGCGAAGGTCGGTAGCAGGCTGTCTGAGTTCACCGCGGTGCGCCGGTCGCGCTCTTGGCGCGCTTCGGCGAGATTCTCCGCGGCCTGGTCGAATTGCGGATTGATGTTCAGCGCTTGTTCGTAATCGGCGATGGCGCGATCTAGATTGCCTTTCTTGCCGTAGGCGGCGCCACGGTTGTTGTAGGCAAGGTAGAATCCCGGATTAAGCGCGATGGCGCGGTCGTAATCGGCAATGGCGTGATCGTAATCGCCCTTGAAGTTGTAGGAGTTGCCGCGGTCGGTGAGGAAATTCGCGCGCGGGTTCAACCGGATCGCCTCGTTATAGTCGGCAATGGCGCGGTCGTAGTCGCCGTTGTCGGCCTCGGCCAGCCCGCGGTTGTCGTAAAATTCGGGAACCAGCGGTTCGAGCCGGATCGCCTCGCTGTCGTCGGCGATGGCGCGGTCGTTCTGGCCGAGCTTCCTGTAGACGGCGCTGCGATTGCTGTGTGTCTGCGCCCTTTTCGGATCGAGCTGGAGCGCTTCGCCGTAATCCTTCAGCGCGGCCTGATAGTCCTTCTTGAAGTAGTAGGCGGCACCGCGGTCCGAATAGGCCTGCGCATAGTCGGGCTTGAGCCGTAGCGCTTCGCTGTAATCGGTAATGGCGCGCTCGTACTGGCCGTTGAGGTTGAAGGCATTGCCGCGTGTATCGAACGCCTTGGAATCGTTGGGATCAAGCCGCACCGCCTCATTGGCGTCGGCGAGCGCGCGGTCGAGCCGGCCCATGGTGCGGTAAGTGTTCGACCGTTCGCGGAATGCCCGCGCATTGGCCGGGTCGAGTGCGATGGCGCGATCGAGGTCGGTCAGCGCGGAGCCCGTCTCTTTGATATACCAATACGTCGCTCCGCGATTGACCAGCGCGGCGGCAAGTGCCTGCGGCTGGTCCTTGAGCGTGTCGATCAGCGCGGTGCAGGCGGCGATACTTTGCTGTGGCGAATAAGCATCGTTTGACGCAGCGCAGATTTCGGCGTTGGAACCGCCCTGCGCATAGGTCTGGCTTGCAGCCAAGGCGTTCAGCAGGCAGGCAGCGGCAAGCGGAATGGTGCGGCGCATAAAAGCTCCCGATGAGCAACAGGACAATCGGCGGCAAACGTTGACCGCCTCCGGTAAGTCGCATCTGCGGCCGGAAAGGTTTTCGCCGGCGAACCCGGCCGAGCCGGTCCGGCGTGCGATCGGGCGACTTTTCCAAGTGTAGCAAGAGCTTGACGCCGCTCGGAATTCCGGCGACATGCCTGTCGTCGATTTGATTGCGAGCGGAATGAATATGGTTACCGCCGCGTTGCCCGAAACGGCCGTCGCCGAACATCTGGCGCGCAAGATTGGTGCGCTCGATGAATCGCGCCTGCCGGACGCGGTGAGGCGCAGGTGCGAGGAATTGCTGATCGACGTGGTCGGCCTGGCCATCACGGCGCGCCACGAGGATTACGTCCAGAGCGTGATTGCCGCGTGTGACGATGACGGGCCGTGCACCGCGCTCGGTCACGCTCGCACGCTGTCCGCGGCGGCCGCGGCCATCGTCAACGGCACGGCGATCCACGGCGAGGATTTCGACGACACGTTTGAAGGCGGCCCTGTCCATGCCGGTGCGGTGATCGTGCCGGCGGTGCTCGCGGCGTGCGAGCGGTACGGTCTCGACGGCTCTGCCGCGCTCCTTGGCACCGCCGTCGGCGTCGAAACCATGTGCCGGTTAAGCCTGGTCGCGCCGACATTGACCCACAAGGCGGGCTTCCATCCGACAGCGGTGTTCGGCGCCATGGGTGCCGCGGCTGGTGTCGGCGCGGCGCTCAAGCTTACCGAGCGGCAAATGATCGACGCGCTGGGCACCGTCGGTTCGATGGCGGGCGGCATCATCGAATATTTGGCCGAGGGCGCATGGACGAAACGGCTCCACGCTGGCTGGGCGGCGCAATCTGGCCTGCGCGCTGCGCTGCTCGGCCGCGCCGGGTTTCTTGGTCCGCGGACGGTGTTTGAAGGCGTACACGGTTTCTTTCACGGCTTCGCTAATACGACGAAGGGCGATTACGAGGCGCTGATCGGCGATTTCGGCACACGCTGGGTCACGGAGACGCTGGCGTTCAAGCCGTACCCGTGCGGGACCATGACGCACCCCTATATCGATTGCGCGCGCCGCCTCGCCGCACGCGGCATCAAAGCAAACGACGTCGTCGAGATGGTGTGCGAGGTCGGCGAAGGCACCGTGCATCGCTTGTGGGAGCCGCTTGCAGCGAAGCAGCAGCCGGCCAACGGATATGCCGGCAAGTTTTCGACGCCCTATTGCATCGCTTCGGGTTTCGTGCGCGGGCATGTCGGGCTGGGCGACTTTTCGGATGCTGCCGTGAAAGACGCGGCGGTTATCGCTCTCGCGGCCAAGGTGCGTTATGCGATCGACCCGCAAAATCCCTATCCGAAGAACTTCACCGGCCATATTCGCGCCACGCTCCGTGACGGCTCCGTGATCGAGGAGCGTCAGCCCTACATGCGCGGCGGCGCACAAGAGCCGCTGTCGCGCACCGACATCGAAGACAAGTTCGTCCTCAATGCGAGGCATGGCGGCTGGGCCGATGACCGCGCCACTGCGGCCCTGAGGCTGATTGCCGCTCTGTTCGATGGACCGGTAAATCTCGTGGCTTTGAGGGGCTAGCCGGATGTAAATTCGTCGACATAAAATGCGTGAAACATCGATCGAATGATCACGCCTATTGAGGGAGAGGAAAACGTGACAGGAATAAGAAATAAGTCGGTCGTCATGGCCGGCGTGGCGTTTGCTGCCGCGCTGGTCTCGACGCTTCTTGCGCCGCCGTCGGTTGCCTACGCGCAAGACAACAAGACTTACGTGATGAAGCTGAGCACCGCGACGATCAACGATACGCAGCACGAATGGATGAAACGCTTTGCGGCGGCGGTTGAGAAGGATTCCGGCGGCCGTATCAAAGGCGAGATTTATCCGGCGAGTCAGCTCGGCTCCATCCCGCGTCAGATCGAAGGCACGCAGTTCGGATCGATCCAAGGCTGGGTCGGACCGCCGGAATTTTTGGTCGGCGTCGATGAGCGCTACGAGGTGATCGATGCGCCTGGCCTGTACTCGACCAGGCTCCAGGCCGAACGTGTGCTGAGCGACCCCGCGGTTCGCGATATGGTGCTCGGATTAGGAGCCAATAAGGGGCTGCTCGGCGCCGCGATTTTTCCCATTGGGCCGTCCTGGATCGATACCCGCAAGCCGGTTCATCGGCTTGCCGACTACAAGGGGTTGAAAATCCGCGTGCTGGCCTCGCGCTTTCAAGAAGAAATGATCCGGCGGCTGGACGCGTCGCCGGTGGCCATGACGCTGGCCGACGTTCTGCCGGCTCTGCAGCAAGGCACGATCGACGGCACGCTCACCACCATCACCCAATACACGACGCTGCATTACGTGGACGCGGCCAAATACGTCGTGGAAACCGACCAGCCGTTTGTGAACACCATCGCGGTCCTGAGCAAGAAATGGGTCGAATCTCTGCCCCCGGACTTGCAGAAGATCGTGCGTGATGACGCAGCAAAGACCGGTGCGGATATTTTTCCCTTCGTGCATCAATTCTTCGACGCGCAGATCAAGATCTGGACCGACTCGGGAGGTCAGATCGCGAAGCTCCCGCCTGAGGATCAGGCTGCGCTGAACCAAAGGGCTTCCGGGATCGCCGAAGAGCTGTCGAAAGACAAGCCGGAGCTGAACAAGGCGGTCAAACTCATCGCGGCCTCGGCGGCGCGCAATAAATAAAAGCTGCCTCGTTGAACGCGAGGGAGGTGTCGACATGGCGACGATGATCGCCGCGCGGCTGCATGCCTACGGTTCGCCGATGACGCTCGATCGGATCGATGTGCCGGAGCCGCGCGGGACAGACGTGTTGGTCGAGGTCAAAGCGTGCGGTGTGGTTCCTAATCTGGCGCGTGTGATCAGCAACTTCTTCGGCACGCAGACGCCCGATCTGAAAGTCATGCCGCCCCTTCCCGCGATTTTTGGGCTCGATCCAGCCGGAATTGTCGCCAAGGTCGGCGATCAGGTGTTGGCGATTCGTCCTGGCGAGCGCGTCTACGTGAACCCGGCGCGATGCTGCGGCTCGTGCCGGATGTGCCGGAGCGGGCAGACGCTGGATTGCCCGAATTTCACGTTTCAGGGCTATTTCGGCAGGTCGCAAGACATTATGCGGGCTTACCCGTATGGCGGCCTCTCGCAATTCATCACCGCGCCGGTCACGGCTCTCGTCAGGCTGCCCGACAATGTGAGCTTTGAAGCCGCAGCCCGGTTCGGATATTTCGGTACCGCTTATGCGGCCATGCGGAAAATCGGAGTCGGTCCCGGTCAATCGTTGCTGGTGAACGGCATTACCGGGCAGCTTGGTCTCTGTGCCGCGCTGCTGGCGCTGGCGATGGGAGCAACGAAGATACTCGGTACCGGCCGAAATGCCGCGCTGCTCGAGCGGGTCAAGGGGCTGGCCCCGAAACGCATCGAGGTTCTTGCCGTCCCGAGTGCTCCGCCTCAAAGCGGCGCACCGGCGGCACAGCCCGATCCGCTGGTCAGTTGGGCGAAGGCCGCGACCAACGGCGAGGGCGTCGACGGTGTCATCGACTGCCTGCCGCCGGGTGCGCCGGCGGGTGCAATGATGCGTGCGCTCTACTGCTTACGCCGCGGCGGCCGGGCGGTGAACGTCGGCGCCGTCATGGAGACCCTGCCGATCAATGCGTTCTGGCTGATGACCAATCGGATCGGGTTGCAAGGTTCGGTCTGGTTCACGACCGCTGAAGGCGAAGACATGGCGGCGATGGCCGGCGCCGGCACATTGGACCTTTCTGTGCTGGAGCACCGCGTCTCGCCACTGTCGAAGGTCAATGAAGCACTCGCCGGCATGGACAATCGCGATGGCGGCTTCACCAACTTCGTCATCGATCCGACACGCGCTGAGTGACACACTCGCCGCTCTCACGGCGGATTTGGCCGGCAGGTGAACGGGCCGCCAAAACCTGCTAATTCCTTCGCCAGCGAAGCCCGGCGGGAAAAACACAAGAGGTCGCCATGTACGCCAATCTCGAACTCTTTATCGACGGCAAGTGGCTCAACGGCAACGGTCGCGGCGGCGAGGATGTGATCAATCCGGTCACGGAAAAGCCCCTCGCACGTCTGCCGCATGCCAGTGCGGCCGATCTCGATCAGGCGCTCGACGCCGCCAAAAAAGGCCTTTCGATTTGGCGTGCCACCTCGGCCTATGACCGCGCCAAGATCATGCGCAAGGCCGCCGATCTCATTCGCGAGCGTTACGACGCGATCTCGAAAACGCTCGTGCAGGAGCAAGGCAAAGTCTATCCCGAAGCGCGTGCCGAGGTGATCACCTCGGCCGACATCATCGAATGGTACGCTGAGGAGGGACGCCGCGCCTACGGCCGCATTGTGCCCGGCCGGGCCAAGGGTCTGCGCCAGATCGTCCTGCAAGAGCCGGTCGGTATCGTCGCCGCGTTTACGCCGTGGAATTTTCCGACATTGACGCCGGCGCGCAAGATCGGCGGCGCGCTGGCGGCCGGCTGTTCGCTTATCCTGAAAGCGTCGGAGGAAACGCCGGGCGCTTGCGTCGAAATGGTGCGTTGCTTCGCCGATGCCGGCCTTCCCGCCGGCGTGCTCAATCTGGTGTTCGGCGTGCCGTCAAAAATCTCAGAGCACCTCATCGCCAAGGATGAAGTACGCAAAATCTCCTTCACGGGTTCGATCCCGGTCGGCAAGCATCTCGCAGCGCTGGCCGCGAAGGGCATGAAGCGCGCCACCATGGAGCTTGGCGGCCATTCGCCGGTGGTCGTGTTCGCCGACGCAGATCCGGAAAAATCGGCCGAGACGATCGCGGCGTTCAAATATCGCAACGCTGGCCAAGTCTGCATTTCGCCGACGCGGTTCTACGTGCAGGAGCCGGTCTATGATCGCTTCTTGGCCCGCTTCACCGAATACGCCAAGGCGATCAAGGTCGGCGATGGTCTCGAAAAAGGCATAACGATGGGGCCGATGGCGAATTCGCGCCGCATCGACACCATGGAAGCCTTCGTCAATGATGCCAAGGATCGCGGCGGCAAAATCCTCGCCGGCGGCCATCGCCGCGGCAATCAGGGCTTTTTCTTCGAGCCGACCGTGATCACCGAAGTGCCCGACGATTCCAAGATCATGACCGAGGAGCCGTTCGGGCCGATTGCGCCGGTCGTGAGGTTCAAGAGCTTCGATGAAGTCGTGGAGCGCGCCAATTCGCTGCCATTTGGGCTCGCGGCTTACGCCTTCACCAGCTCGGCGCAGACCGCGAACCTGATCGGCGACGCATTGCAGTCGGGCATGGTTGGGGTGAACTCCATCAACATCTCGACGCCGGAGACGCCGTTCGGCGGCGTCAAGGAATCCGGCTACGGCAGCGAGGGCGGCATCGAAGGCCTTCAGGCCTATCTCAATACGAAATTCATTTCGCAGATGTAATCTGAATTGCGGGTCGTTCGTTTGCGCTGTCGAGGCACGCCGACGCGATGATTTTCGCGACCCGGCGTGCGTCGTTTTGTTGATCGGGATCGCGCTCTAATGCGGGGTTTGCAGGGTGGATTACGGGGCATTTCCGTTTGATGTCGTTCTGTTCGGCCTCATCCTTGGATTTGTCTTTCGCAAACAGTTGCGAGCATGGATCGGCCGCAGGCGTCAATCGGTCAAACAGACAACCGTTCAAGGCGAGGTCATCCCGCCGGGACCGATTGAGCCGGAGGCGCTGACCGCCCAGCTCTACGAACTCGACAAGACATTTGGTCCGTTCGGCTCCAACGCGGCGCATGCCAGCGCGCTTTATGCGCAGCCGCAATTCGTCGAAGCGGTCGCGCTTCTCGCGCTGCCGAGCGTGCCGCTCGGCGTCGTCCTGCAATATGTCGAAGGCAACAGCTGGTCGCTCGCAAGCGCGGCGCTTGCGGCGCTGAGGAAGCGTTCCGATCGCGCGGAGGCCATCGAGCGCGTGCTGTTGCAATGCGAGCACTTTGCGCCTTGGACCATGTATTTCGCGCTGGAATTTTTGGCCGAAGCCGAGCCCCGGGTTCCGGTCGGCGCCCCGTTGGCGTGCGCCAAGGACTGGTGGATCGACAACCGATGGATGCCCAATATTTTTCGCGACTATCTCGCGCGCCGTGCGGACCAGGGTGATGTTGCGACATTCGGAGCTCCGCCCGCTGCACGGATTACATCGCCGCGCGATACGATCAGAAAATTCTTGCAGCGCGTCATGCACCCATCTGCCGCGACGCTCATTGAGGAACTCGATGAGATGCGGCTGCCGTCGGCGCTGACGACACCCAGCATCGATCCTTTGGCGTCGATAGGGCGCTTTTGGTCGGACCAACGGGGTCTCGACGTTCTCGTCGAGCCGGACGGCTGGGGCAAAGCCTTGGCGCTCGCCGCGTCGACGCTGCGGCACGAGCCGCCGCGTTCGCTGCTCATTTCGGGCGAAGCAATGGTCGGCAAGTCGTCGTTCCTGCGTCTGCTGGCGCGACGGATTGCGCTGGACGATTGGAGCGTATTCGAAGCGGGCGGCGCCGATCTGCAAGCCGATCAAATCTACATCGGTCAGCTCGAGGGTCGCATCCGTCTCGTCGTCGAAGAGCTGGCGAAACGACACAAAGTGATCTGGTACATTCCGGACATCGTCCAGGTGGCCATGAGCGGCCGTCACCAGGGCCAGAGCGCAACGATGCTCGACCAGATCATTCCGGCCATCGCCGCCGGCCGTCTGGTCGTCTGGGCCGAGGCGACCCCGAAAGGCACGGCCCGGCTTGTGCAGATCAAGCCCGCGCTTCGCGGCATCTTCGAAACCGTGACGCTTGATCCGCTGTCCGTACCGGAAACCTTGACGCTTACGCGCAAGCTGATCGGCGCAATAGCCGAACAGGCCGATATTCGTTTTCGACCGGATTGCGCCGAAGTGGCACTCGATACCGCCAGCCAATACCTCGGAACGAGCGGTCTGCCGGGCTCGGCGCTTCTGATGCTCAAGCTCACCGCTCTACGTGCCGAGACCGGGGACGAAGAGATAGCGCCGCGGCGAGTGTTGGAAACGCTCTCGCAGCTTTCCGGGCTGCCGGTTTCGATCCTCGATACCAAGGAACAGCTTGACCTCAATTCGATCCGCGATTTCTTCACCGCCCGCGTGATTGGCCAGGATGAAGCCGTCGAGTCCGTGGTCGAGCGCATCGCGATGCTCAAAGCCGGCCTGAACGATCCCGGCAAGCCGATTGGCGTCTTTTTGTTTGCCGGCCCCACCGGTACCGGCAAGACCGAACTCGCCAAAGCCGTTTCCGAATTTCTGTTCGGTTCGGTCGAGCGGTTGATCCGTTTGGACATGAGCGAATTCCAGACCCACGAGTCGATCAGCAAGATTCTCGGGCAGAGTTCGGCCGCCGCGGCGATCGATGCCGACTCCTTGATCAATCGCGTCCGCAAGCAACCGTTCTCGGTTCTCCTTCTCGACGAATTCGAGAAATCCCATCCAATGATCTGGGATTTATTCCTTCAGGCCTTTGACGAGGGACGGCTGACCGACGCGATGGGCCAAGCCGCCGACTTGCGGCATTGCCTGATCGTATTGACATCGAACCTCGGCGCGACAGCTCATCGCAGCGCAGGCCTCGGCTTTGCGCCGCAGGCAGACGTTTTTACCAAAGAACAGGTCATGCGCGCGATCAGCCAGACCTATCGGCCGGAATTCCAGAACCGTCTCGACAAGGTCATCGTGTTCCGGCCGCTGACGCGCGATCTGATGCGCGGCATCCTGCAAAAGGAACTGATGGCACTCCTCGATCGGCGGGGTCTCAAGGACCGCTCCTGGGCGATCGAATGGGAACCGTCGGCGCTGGAATTTCTGCTGGAGAAAGGCTTTTCGCCGGAGATGGGTGCGCGGCCACTCAAGCGGGCGATCGATCAGTATGTCGTCGCACCCCTTGCTTCCATCATCGTGGAAAAGCGCTTTCCGGCGGGCGAGCAGTTTCTGTTCGTGCGCAGCGACGGTGAGGGTATTCAGGCGGAATTCGTCGACCCTGACGCGGATGTCGCGGCCTCGGGCGAGCCGCATTCCACCGGGCCCGCGGAGCCGGCGTCATCGCCGGCCCTCGCCTCCGTCATTCTTGCGCCGCAAGGCACGCGCGCCGAGTTCCAGATGCTGCAAAACGAACTCGACGACATCGAACGGACTCTTGTCTCCGACGAATGGCTCGAACTCAAGCAAAGGCTCACCGACGACATGGCGTCGGGCGACTTTTGGAATCGACCAGACCGCTTCGAGACGCTGGCGCGTTTCGCCTTGATGGATCGGGTCAAAACTGCGGCTGAAACGGCAAACGGCCTGCGATTGCGCCTGGTACGTCGCGCCCCATCGCCACGCTCCAATTCACCTGAACTGGGCGCCCGTCTTGCCCTGCAACTGCATTTGGTCAGGGAAGGGATCAAAGATGCAATCGACAATGCACCTGTTGAACTCGCGCTTGTCGTCGAGCCGGTGTTCGATGGCGCGGGCGACCGGCAAGCGACCATGGCCTGGTGCCGCAGATTGGCAGCGATGTATCGGGGCTGGGCCGATAAACGCCGCATGACAATTGCTGAACTGCCGGGTCGGACAAAGGACAAGGAATCGCCGCTCCTCTTGGTAAGCGGATTCGGCGCCCATCGCACGCTTTCGGCGGAGGCGGGCCTCCACGTGTTTGAACCGAACGACAGTGCGACTGGGCGCGTGACAGCGCGCGTGCGGATCGCCGCTGTGCCGCTTGGCGATGTCCCCGCCGCTAAGGAGCGGACGTTGGTCCTTAAAGCTATCGACGAAGCGGTGCGAACGAATACGGTCGTGCGCCGCTATCGGGAAGAGCCGCCGCTGGTGCGCGATGCCGCAGGAAAATGGCGCACCGGCCGGCTCGATCTCGTGCTGGGCGGCGCATTCGACTTGCTGCAAGGCGTGGACGAATAGGCGCCGTCTTTCTGTGTCGGTTGCGTGCCGGCTTATTCGTATCTTGTTAGCCGTCCTCGCCGTAGAGCGTGGCCAGCGTGTTTTTGACGGTCAAGGCTATGGGCACCGCAAGAATGACGCCGGGAACGCCGAGCACGACGGCGCCGGCGAGAAAGCAGAAGATGATGAGCACCGGATGCACTTGGGCCGCACGCCCGAGCACGAGCGGTGCAACAATCTGGTCGATCGAAAGACGCAAGACCACCGCATAGATCGTGAAAGCGACGATGCTCATGAAGCCGGTCGCCGTGTGCAGCGAAACCAGGCCCGCGATCACCGCTGCCGATGTCGAACCGATGATCGGTATGGTTTCGAGACTTCCCGTCAGCATGGCCAGCAAGACCGCGTGATCAATTCCGAGAATCGCGCCAAGGCCGACATAGGCTGCGACCATCGCATAGAGCACGATGACAAATATGCCGAGGAAATATCGTTTCAGCGCCGGATCGAGCCGCTTGCCAATGCGCGCGACCAGTTCGCGCCGGCTCGGCGGCACCATCCAGAACAGTCCCCGCGCCACGTTTGCCCCGCTCACGAGGAAATAGCAGAGCAGTACTGCCGTAAGAAACGTCCCCATGACGGCGGCAAGGCTATAGCCGGTTATGATTGCAAGCTGGTCGGTCTGACCAAACCAGTCGCGAATCCGCTCGAACATCGCGTGGGCGATCTCGGTGGCATCCATGGTTTGACCAAACAACCGGATCGGCTGATTGCCGGTCGCCTGGCGTATGAGGCTTTCAACGGTTCCCTGCAGGTCGGCGACTGTGCCTCGGGTTTCGGCGATGAGGTTCTGTCCGGCCAGAGCTATGATGAGGCCGGCGGTGCCGATCAGAACCAGGAATAGCAAGACTGCGAACAGGGCGCGCGGCAGCCGGGTGCGCTTGGCCGACCAATCCAAGAGCGGAGAGCAGACGTAGGCAATGACGCCAGCGACGACGAAAGGCAGCAGCATGGGCCGCAGAACATAGAGAAAGAGCGCGATGCCCGCGGTCGCAAGAACGAGCGCGCGCGTTTCTCCTGGATCGCTCGATCCCGCGCCTCCGCTACTCGCGCCCGGGCGTGTCTCCTCGCTTGAGGATTCAGGAGGTTTCATGCGTGACGGTCCGACCGTTTGCGCTCATCCGCCCGTCGCTGAAAGGGCGCGCCCAACGGCTCTTTGCCAGCAGCCGAGCATCGGCCAACGATCAATTCATGATGACGACGCGCGTGTCGACGGGGGCGCGTTGGTACAAATCCACGACATCGTCATCCATGAGAATGAAGCAGCCGAAGGAAGAATCCCGCCCTATCGTGCTCGGCGTCTGGGTGCCATGAATGCCGTAATCGATGTCGTTCAAATAGAGGGCGCGCGCGCCGAGCCGGCTTTCAGGCCGGTGCTCATCGGCGCTCGCCGACACCTGCTGTGGCTCTGCACCGCTCGCGGTCGGCGGCCACGGCGGCCACATTTCCTTTCGCAAAATGCGGTGCATTCCGACGACGTTCTCACACGTGGAGCCGAGACCGATACTGTATTGCAGCGCGACGGTGTTGGGCCGTACCTCATAGAGCGTGTGCTGCGATTTGACGATAATGAGAGTGCCAGGCGGATAGGTGCTGCGGTAATAGACCAGCTGTCGCCTGAGGATATACGGAAGACCCGAACTTGCAGCATCGGTGGGCTTCCCGTTTGCCGCAGGGGCAGGCGTTGGTTTCGCGGGCTCCTGGCTCGCCACGGGCTTGGCGTTTCCGCCAGGACCAATGGCGCTTGCGACAGCCGGCGGCGGCCGCGTGCCCGGTCGCGACATGTAGGCGTAGGTGCCGGCTCCGATCAGCGCGAGAACGATAGCGCCGATGGCGCCGGTAAGGGCGGGCGATAGCGGCCATCCCGATGGGCTCGGAGTCTTTTCGGCGTTCTCCCCGGCTTCCAATGGTGCGCGCGGCGGCTTGGACGGACTTTGCCGCCTATTTGCAGACGGTCTAGGCGGCTCATTTTGCGGCTCCTGAGCCCCGCGGACCGCAGACCGGCGGATCTCGAATTCAACTTGCCGGATTGCTGCGTCCAGCGCCGCCGCTTCGGCCCTGATGTCAGCGTCGGACCACGGCGGATCGGCGGCGCGCAATTGCGCTTGCAAGGCCGATCGAGCGCGATCGTACAGCCCCTCGCGCGCGTCTCTCGTATTGCGGTCGAGAGATGCAACGGCGCGAGAAAGAAGCGCGAAGTAGTCAGCCATCGTACTCCGTGCTCCGTCCAAAAACGCGACGCGCGATCATGCCCGAGATACCTGAACCAAATAAATTCTCACCGAATCGGCGGTGCATAGAGAATGCCGCCGTTTGTCCAGAGGTTGTTGAGTCCGCGCGGAATGCCGAGCTTCGATTCGGTTCCGATATTTCGCGCGAAGACTTCGGCGTAGTTGCCGACAAGTCTGATGATGCGAGCAGCCCAGTCTTTGGTCAGGCCCATCTGCTCGCCCGAATTGTCGTCGGTTCCGACCAGCCGCCTGATATTGGGCTTGTCCGAGGTCAAAGCCTGATCGAGATTCTTCGAGCTGACGCCGAGTTCCTCGGCGTTGATCATCGCGTAGTTCGTCCACTTGACGATACTGAACCATTGATCATCGCCCTGCCGCACGGCGGGGCCGAGCGGTTCCTTTGAAATGACGTCCGGAAGGATGACCTGGTTGCCAGGGTCGGGGAGTTCGAGCCGACTGGCATAGAGCTGGGACGTGTCGGAGGTCAGCGCGCTGCATTGACCGGCTTCGTATGCCTTCAAGGCGTCGGCAGCACCTACGAATGACACAGCTTCGTATTTCAAGTTATTGGCGCCGAAATAATCTGCGAGGTTGAGCTCCGTCGTGGTGCCTTTTTGAACGCAGACCTTGGCGCCGCCGAGATCGAGAGCAGTTTCGGCCTTCAGCCCCGAGTGCACCATGAAGCCCTGCCCGTCGTAATACGTCACGCCGGCGAACATGAGATTGAGCGCGACCTCGCGTGACATCGTCCACGTCGTGTCGCGTGACAGCAGATCGATCTGACCGGACTTCAGGGCATTAAACCGGTCCTGAGCCGCCAATGGAATGAATTCGACCTTATGCGCGTCGTTGAAAATCGCGGCGGCGACGGCGCGGCACAGATCGACATCGAAGCCGCTCCAGTTTTTGTCGGCGTCGGGCGCAGAAAAGCCGTACAGCCCCTCGCTGACACCGCAGACCAGATGACCGCGCTCCTTCACCGTATTCAAGGTCTGCGCAGAAGCCGCTTGAAGAAGAAAAGGCAGCCACGCCGCCAGGGCGAGCGTGCGGGCAAAACCTTTCATCGGCCTCTCCGTCCTTTGGCGCGAGCGACTTTTCGCTAACGGTATGATTTCAGCATCTACCGCGATGCGGCGCAATCATCGCCAGGCCCAGCGTCGGAGCGACATTCGGCAGCGCCGCCGAACTCGATGATTCTCTCACAAAATGAAGGTGTTACGATGGATGCCGACGCCAAAATAAATCAAAGCCGGACGCTTTTTGCGGCGGGCCGAGCGCGGCACATATCGTGGCGGTGTCAGCATTCCAGGCGGCGACAAGTCCATAGCGGTGCGGCGCCGCATGCCAGTGCCGCCATCGGCTTGGCCAAAAAGCTCGTCATACGCCAGTGCTGGACTAGCGGAGCGCAGCGAGGCCGGAACCGGGGATAAACCTGTCCCCTTGATGTCTGCGCTTAGATGATCTTGACCTTTTGTGAGATAGAATGACCGAAGCTAGTGTCCCGATTCCGAAGTTCGCATCATTGCGCGGCATCCTCGTTTGCGAACTTCGGGATCGAAGGACACTAGCAACTTATTGATCTAGTGTGGCTTTGGTTCAGAAGTCCGCATGACGGCGTCGCGGCAAGAATGATGCGGACTTCTGAACCGCCACACTGGGCCGTAACGGGAGAAGCCGTATGACTGATCGCTTCATTGCAGCCTTTCTGGCGGTATGCCTATTTCTGATCGGTTCCTCGCCGCTTTTTGCCCAAGATGGTTCTCGCCTTCTCACCGGCGCCGAAAGGCGGGCGTATCACGCATGCCTGTACGCAGCCTTCATCACAGATTATTGCCAGTACAATGCCTGGGGCTCCTCCATAGCGGCTTATCGCGAATGTGTCCGCGCCCATGGGGTAACAAGATTCCTGGCGGGGCAACCTTATTGGGGACTGGGCATAAACAATGTTTGCCGGGCTTTCGTTCAGCGCGGTCTCTGAGAAGTTTCGGCCGATGAGATGCCGCCGAGTCGCCCGCCGTGCGGCCTCGTATCGCGGCGCGCCGTAGGCCTTGGGCGCAAGATCGTCGAAGCAGATCGCGCGGCTGCTGTGCTCTTTGGCGATCGCCAAGTGTCGCTAATTTTCTGGCACTCTTACCTGTGCCATCTTCCGTGCCAGCCTCGTCTGCCGGACCAGCGATTCCATCTTGCATTCGGCCCCGACGGATCGGTGTACTGAGGCTGCGGTGTGTTCCAGTTTGTAGGATTGGACACCGTCGGCGAGACGGATTGTGGAAAGGCGGGTCCTCGGTCCGAACCGGGCGACGGAAAGTTCGGACCGCGTTGAGCACGGGCCGGTGAAAGAATGCCGACAATTGCCGCCGCGATGATCAGGCCACGTCGCATCGGACTTGTCCTTCAACATTTTGTCTCAACGACGCCAGTTCCACGTCCGGGGCGTTGGAGACACAATTTACGCTGTCCGAGATCGGTTCTGTCATTCGCCGGACCGCCAAACGCACCGGCAGGCGGGGTGTCAAGCGCCAATGGGCTAGTGCCGATACCTGTCGTCCGGCAGCCTGGTTGGGACTGCAATGTGGAACGCCCACAGCTGTCGCTTCTCGCGCAAACATCAAGAAAATCAATTTTTCCAAGCGCCATCGGTGGGGAAGTTAAGGCCGAAAGGGGACTGGCAAAATCCCGCAGTCTGCGATAGGTTACATGTAACCGATTTTGGAGAAATATCATGGCCCCGGCATCAAAGCCCAAGCCTTCCCGCACGAAGGTGCGGCAACATCGCGAGAGGCTGCGAGCGCAGGGTCTGCGCCCGATCCAGATTTGGGTGCCGGACGTGCGGGCACCGTCCTTCCGGTCCGAGGCGCATCGCCAGTCATTGGCGGTGGCCACAAGCGCGCATGGGCATGAGGATCAGGCGTTCATCGACGCGGTATCGGATTGGGGCGATGAATGAAGCGTGGCGACATCTGGACCGTCGCCGGCGGCAAGGACTATGCGGGCAAGCCTCGCCCCGTCGTCGTCGTACAGGATGACAGTTTCGACGCTACCGATTCGATCACGATCTGCGCCTTCACCACTGACGAGACCGATGCGCCCCTGTTCCGCCTGCCCGTTGAGCCGAACGAGCGCAACGGGCTCCGCGGCACCTGCCGGCTGATGGTGGACAAAATCACCACCGTACAGAAATCCAAGGTCGGCTCACGTGTCGGCCGCTTGGACGATGAAGACATCTTGCGGCTGAACCAAGCCATACTGGTGTTCCTTGGGCTGGCGGTCTCGCCGAGGACCAAGCAGGGAGCGTGACCGTCTCCGCGCGCTCGCCCAGCGCGCCGAGGTCGCGGACAGCGAAGTCCGCATCATCGGCTCGAAAAGCAATCTGCTTCAGACGCTGACCGCCGCAGCCGGCGTGAGGCCGGCTACGCCCGGCATTCGCATGCAGCGGCCCGGCCCATGCCGACATTGCCGAACGGTCGCGAACTTACGCCCAAAGATTTCGACGGAAGCAACCCGGTTAATTGCACCAACGTCCGCCGGCACGCGAGCCGCGACTTGCGAGTCATTTACGGGCACAAATAAGCCGCCGGACCATGGGGCCGGCGGCTCCGTCAGTGACGGTGCTGATTTCGGTCACTTCCCCCTAGTCGGTCATTTTCGCGTCTGCGGGCAATGTGGCTCGCACCGTAGCGGTGAGGCGCTCTGCGGCGCTCGCCAAATCACTAATGTCCCATGTGATGGTGACAAGGTGATTAGTATCGAAGTGGGGTTTCTTTTCGTCCCATTCCTTTTTGCGGCACGTGTAGATCACCGGACGCCCAAGCCCCTCGGCAAAACCGGCTTCCCAATACGCTCCGTTGTTACCATGGGTCAGGTCAGCAACAACAAAACGCGATGTGCGAAGTGCGACGCGAAGTTGATCGTCAATCAGTCCTGCGGGCTGTTTCTCTGTTAGGACCCTCAGATCGAATCCGGCTCGTTTCACCGCAGGGGCAAAACAATCCTTCACAACGCGATCTAATTCCGCATCGCCAAATTGCAGGGCCATAAGTGCCGTGCGAGATTCAATTTGTGCCCTTTGTAGTGCCTCATAACGCTGCCAGCCCTCCATTTTCAGGCGTAGCAGAATGGCACCGCGTTCCTCCCCATTGTTGTCAAGCAATGCTTTTGTTTCTTGTTGCGCCAGCAACCATCCTAAGCCGGCATTTGGTGATTGGCGTCCTTGTCCCAATGAATGCTGACAGACCATCCGCTGGGACGCGCGCTGATTTGGCGCTCGACGGTTGACTGTCGCCGACGGCAATAATTAGGCGGTCTAGCTGTTCTTGGGGTGATGGCAGCGGTAGCTCTAAATGCCAACTCTCTAATTCCAAAGGTACTTGAACCCAACCCCCATCCTCGCGTTGCTGGCGTCTGATGATGTGACTGAGGTGGGATCGTAGGTGAACCGATTTTTCATCCCAATTGCCGAGCTTGGTGGTGAGCATCATTGTCAGACCGCTGTGAACCATGTTGAGGCTCCACAGTCCGCAGCGAGGACAGTTGTAAACGTGAGTGTACAATTGATGGTACGCGGGCGGGGCTGTGCTGCCGCAAACGGGGCATTGCTCGGCCATGTTGGAATAGTCCTTTAGACGCCGTGATTGCGTCCCTCAATCCGCTCACAATAGGCCAAGAAAGCTTCCGCCGCTTGTTCGCCCCGATCCTCGTCGAGGAATCGCTGAATGCGCTCGTCGGTTACCTGCGCGCGGCCGTTTGTCAGGTGGCAGTTGAATGCAACAATCGCATCGGCTGGGGGAATAAGCTTATCCGGGTTAGCGATGAGATTTGCTTGGACGCATGCCGCGAGGATTCCGTCGTAGGTGACTCGCAAATCTTCTATCTCATTCGATGATCCGATCAGATCGTCAAAATAGACCGAAACAAAGACGCCACTGGCGCGAGCATGCTCGATTGCAGAGGCAACGGCGAAATCATAAAGCACAAGGCTCGCAAGGAGGGGCGATTGCCTGAACCCGATGGGCAACACATACCTTGGACCATCTGGATAGGGATTTCGGACTGTAGACCACTCCGCATGTGTCCGGGCGTTGCCCGCAAATTGGCGCTGGCGAAGCAGCCGGGAGACCCGATTCCGCCCAATCGAATAGAAGAAATTTTTCAAATCAATGCGAAAGAAATATCGGTTTTCTAGATGCCGATGCAAAGCATCGACATGGCCGCCGGGGCGATAGTGAAAGAAATAATCGGGCAATTCGACGGAAGCGCCGAAAGCAAGGAGGCGTTCCGCCTTCTTGTCGCAGACCAGTGAAGGGACGAAAATAAATTTGCCGCGAGATTTAAATTTGCACTTGTAGTTTTCGATCATGGCAGTTGGCGACCTTATTCAAGATTTCCAAGATGACTCCCACAAATCGCAAAGCGACTGTGGCCAGCCGTAGGATTTCTCGAATAAGGCGCGCCCGACGTGCAAATTTTTTTGACATACCGGACAACCTCACTCTCTGCACCCCGGCTACCCGCAATCCCATTCAAATGGGGTCGCCAACTGAGAAAGTCCTAGTACCCACTATCGCTGATGAATAAGTCGTGATTTAAGGATGCATGAGCGGCATCCCTGAGGCGACGGTTATCATTCTGACGGCGAATGAACGTGCCGAGCTTGAGGGCTTGGCGCGTTCGACCAAGACGGAGCACCGGCTGCGGCAGCGGGCGCGGATTGTACTGTTGGCCGCGGACGGCGTTGCCAGCCGGTCGATTGGACGAACAGTTGGATGTACAACCGGCACGGCCTCGAAGTGGCGGGTTCGCTACGCCCGGAAGCGGCTTGCGGGTCTTGACGAAAAGGGCGCGCGGGGCGCGAAGCCGAAGTACAGCACAGAGACGAACAAGCGCATCCTGGCGCTGTTGGAACAGCCGCCGCCCGACGGCTATGCCCGCTGGACGGGGCCGTTGCTGGCGGCCACGCTCGGCGATGTCGATGTCCAGTATGTCTGGCGCTTGCTGCGCGCACAGAAGCTCGACCTTGCCGGGCGCAAATCCTGGTGTGAGAGCAACGATCCCGAGTTCGTAGCCAAAGCCGCCGACGTGGTTGGGCTCTATATGGCGCCGCCCGAGAACGCGATCGTCATCTGTGTCGACGAGAAGCCCTCGATCCAGGCGCTGGAGCGAGCGCAGGGCTACCTCAAGCTCCCGAACGGCCGGGCCTTGACCGGCCATAGCCACGATTACAAGCGCAACGGCACCACCACCTTGTTCGCCGCTTTCGAGGTGGCGACCGGCAAGATCACCGCCGCGCACAAGACGCGCCGGCGGGCATCGAGTTCCTCGATTTCATGAACGATATCGTAACCGCTCGCGCGCAACCGCCATCCACGTCGTCTCGACAATCTCAACACCCACAAGCCCAGGAACGATCGCTGGCTCAGGCGCCGCCCGAACGTTCATTTCCATTTCACGCCGACGCGGGCCTCCTGGCTCAACGAGGTGGAAATCTGGTTCTCGATCCTGCAAGGAAAGTCTCTGCACGGTGCGTCCTTCACCTCGGTCAAACAACTCAGGGAGCACATCGATGCCTTCATCAAGGCCTACAACATCAATGCCACCCCGTTCGCCTGGACCAAGTCCGAGGTCCATCAAAAGCGCTGAGGATTCGTTTCGCGCATCAATAATTAGGGTACTAGCATGCGCCAGGGCAATCTAAAGGCGTGTGCAGTTACATACGTAACCATACAGCCAAGGAAGGGGTCACTGCCGACGTGCTGGGTTGTAAATGCGCTTCTGTGCAAGCTTTGGCAAGGCTTCGTTAACCATAGTGCGCTGTCACCAATGACTGCCGCCAATGTCGCGGATCGCCTTGTAAGTTCTTGATTTTATTGGTTGGCGGAGAAGGAGGAATTATCCGTCAATGACTAAGCGCTGGTCATTGGCCTCGATATAAAGGGACATTTGTGGCTTGTTGGCCTGTCGCTTATTTACTGTCGCTAATTAATGTCGCTAAAAGCAGTCATGACGCGCAAGGCCAAATATCTGTTTCAGCGTC
>CAWIID010000005.1:0-89684 GCA_963836055.1 uncultured Alphaproteobacteria bacterium | reverse complement strand
AAAATTCGCCCGATCCGCAACATGTAACATGGACCATACCGCCGATTTGTGCCCTGACCTCTCATAAGTGGCTGTATCAAAAGAATATTTTTCACAACGGCGGGCGTGTTCTTTATTAACGGTAAAATGGTAATTTTATCAGTTGCGAATGTGACGGCGGGATGAAACGGCTCAGCCGCGTCATCTGACTTGCCCGCTAACCAAAATCTTGTGATTGGGCTGCCGCTCGGCCAACCTTTAAATTACCTGCGGACGTGTCACGCCGGTCCAGAGAAACTGCTCCGTGACAAAGATGAGTTTACCGGTAGAACAGCGACGCAGCTTTGGGATCCACCCAATCGCCTGGTGGCCACTTACCACGTCATCGTGGATGGCGGCCGGCTTCGTGGTTGCGCTTGTATTGGCGGCGATCGTGCTTGCCATTTTTGGTGTGGGAGACCGCGGCACGGAAATAGCCCTGCGAGCAACGGCGCGGTGGTCCTTTCTGCTGTTCTGGCTCGCCTATGCTGGCAGTGCGATGGCAAAACTGTTCGGACCGCATCTCGCCGGATTGGCGCGTCGCGGACGCGACCTCGGTCTCGCCTTTGCTTCAGCACAGCTCGTCCATGTCGGACTCGTGCTTTGGCTCATTTACATCGCGGCCGGACCAGGTGGCGCCATGCTGCTGTTCTGGGCCGGGATAGTCTGCACCTACCTTCTCGCACTGTTCTCCTTGCCGCGGCTTCGCAGCGCACTTGGACCTCGGCTGTGGCGGATTTCGTGTACGATGGCGATGGAATATATCGCTCTTGTTTTTGCTGTCGATTTCATTCGCATTCCGCTCTACGAGCACGGCCTCAAGGGTTATCCGCTCAGCTATGTGCCATTTGCACTCATGCTTATTGCGCGGATTCGGCCTGCGCGTCGGCGCATCCGCGCGGACGATGCTATGATCGGCGCGCAGCGCGTCGATATTCGGAAGGAGACTTGTCGATAAGGAGTCGGGTTCAGGCTCACTTATCTGGAAACGCTTCAGCAGTTGACTCGAGAACCAGAAGGACGCCGCCGCTCAGAAGAGCCATTTTGCTGAGGCGAATACGGTATGACGGTAATTGTCGCAACTCATTCCCAGGCGGGGTGGAATATCACCGCAACAACGAGCTTGCGGAGGAGAAACTGGTTTCCGCCGATGATTTCCTATTTGCTCTCTGCCGTACAGCCCTATTCGCGTGAGAGCATGCACGAGGGTGATGTTAAAGCTGATATTCCAACTTGCGAGAACGCCGCTCTCGTCACTCTGCACTCGCGAGCCCCGACGTCCAGCATCCTTAGAACCTGTATGATGCGCTCATGGTGATGAAATTGCGGATGGCAGTGCTCAATGGGACGTTGGAAACAATACTTGAATACTGATATTCCCATGTCGAGCGTGAGGTTCCGTCGCATATCATATCGAAGGATCGCATCTCGCGATCCAAGCGTTGCTCCACTGCATTGTGCCGAGATATTGAACCCGCGTGTAACCGAAGAGTCCGCTCGCGGTCCATTGCGGGGAGATTTCGTAGGTGGAATGCAATGAGGTCGCGGTCGTTTGCGTGGAACTGCTGACCGAAATTTGCAGTGGAGTTATCGACAGGTATGGTGAGCGCCTGAGTCGATGGCGATGCGAGTGCCGACGCAATATTGATGGTCTCATCGATATTGGCGCTGATCGTCCAAAGACGTGTCGGATAATAAGTGAGCGCACCGCCAAAGACATTGCCGCCTGCCGACGGGGATCCTGATGTGTCCGATCCCTGATAACCAAAATAGGCTGAAGCGCGAAACAGTCCGAATTGACGCGTGCCGATGCCGCCGATCACCCGATAGGCGGTACTGCTGGGTGTCGGCTCAGGATATGAAGTTGTTGCGAATGATCCGCTCGGAATAAGCATAAAAGACCGGTCCAAGCCAAAAGGCGGCGTCTTCAGTGAATGTCTTCGCGGTGAAGTCCTGTGATCCTGCTGTATGAGCTTGACTCCTCGTAGTTCTGGCGAAGGAGTGAGGCGCCGAGGGTTATGATGCCATCACCAAAGAGCTTCTGAACTTTACCGGTAGCCGTGTACGCATCATAGGGATTGACGACGGACAAGGCCGTCGCACTAACAGTGGGCCCTGACTTGTCCTACGATTTGACCGCTGGGAGAAACAATCGTCCCGTTTGGCAAGACAGTATTTCCATTTGGCAAGACGGTCGTTGCAGTCGAAACTATCGGCGAGGGGATCGCGCTTGTGAGGGCGCTGGAATTTGTCTTGTGCGTATAGTCACCCAGAAACGTAAAATTCAGATCGCGCAATGGCGCATATTGCTGCGTGATCGTCGCCTCGCCGTCATTCGTATTCACCTCATTGGCCGTGGGATAGTCAAGATGCGTGTACGTTCCATAAAGTGTCGTTGAGTGGATTCCATTGGACCATTCCGCGGTCATGCGGGGGGTCACGCCAAATGACCACCCGGAGATTTTCTCCTGCGGACTGAGAAAATAGTTGTTGGAGTATTGTGTGAAGGTATTGAGCGACGGATAGAGCAGCCAGCCGTTGAATGGAATCGCATTGGGGTCAGCGCCGAATGGACCGCCCGCCGGAATGGTCAGCGGTGGCTCCTGTGCAAGCGCTATATTGGACTCACTGCAAGCGAACAGCGCTCCGCATAGATGCCAGCGCACCAAAAACTCCTATTCGATTGTGTTTCGCACAGCGCATCTGATGTATCAGCGTCACGTACGAAGAATCGAACTAACGAAGCGGCACGCGAAGTCTCTTCATTTGCGTCATTAAAAGTACCGTTCAGGAATTCGAATAAGGTCTCCCGGTTGAATGAGGAGAGGGGCCGCCAAGGAATATTCCTGCCACACCTCCTCTCCGGGATGGCGGATGAGAACAGTTGTCCGACTGGCCCGATAGGTGAAGCCGCCGGCCGTAGAAACCGCAGTCAGCACATCCATGCCGCTCGTAAAGGCGTACTTGCCTGGTGTCATCACCTCGCCGAAGATGTAAAATGGCCGATAAGAAACCACGGACACCGATATTTTGGGATCTTGAAGGAACTTACCGCTGGCATAGGCGCGGGTGAGAGCGTGCGCCACTTCAGACGTGGTTCGCCCTGCTGCCATGACCGATCCTATGAGCGGCATCGTAATGGCTCCCGGCCGGGCTGATGTCATAGATGCCGCTGAGCGCGTCCTCTCCGAAGACGATGACCTTCAACTGATCGCCGGTCTGCAGACGCGAGGCTACACTGTACGGCGCCACCGGCTCGGAGTCGGTCGTGACCGGACCATACTCCGTGTAGCAGCCGCCAAGTTGGAGTCCCATCACAACGATGGCCCACCATTTGAACAGTTTGCTGACCATACCCCACCCCTTAGGAATATCACCCAGTGACCGCGTCCTCGAGCGAACGCCCTACGGGTTCAGCATCGGACGCTCGCCGCGGGCGTCTCGATCACCCTCATTTTGTACGTAATCTACGTCCTGAGCCGTCCAGAAACTGTGCCAGAATTACCACATGAGGGGAAAATCCCTTTCTTGACCGCCGGGAGCTAAGGCGCTAGCTTCGCGAACGGCTAGCAATTCCTTGATCGGTCGCGGTGGGAGACCGCCAGAAGACCGTTAAAAACGTGACCTCATCAGGGACGGACACATACGCCGTAAATGCCTAAACCCTTCGCGCAGTGGTTGCCCGGACCGCATTCGGTGTTGAACGAACACGTTTTCCCAGCGGTGCAGATTAGTTGCAGGGCCGTCAACCGTAAAAACTGCCCGGAATTTGGGCTCTAGTACAACAAGAAAGGCAGAGAGCGGCTGTTACTGCAAATTTACCATCATTTCATCAAGCGTAGGTCGTGCGGTACGTCAATCAATATCACGATGATGACAAATGCATAGGTGGTAACAAATCGATCCGTAGGCCGAGTGCCGCGCGACAAACCCGGCAAAGTCGCTCCGACAATGCGCGGAGCTTGAGGCGAACAACGAGGTCGTTACCGCGGCATCGAGTAATTTCAGGATTAGCCTTCCGTTTGTTCCAATGCCAAATCTGGCACGGTATTAACCAAACCGGGGTCAAGGCCTGGGAATCGCCTGGGCGCGCGCTCGATCGTGCTGCAGTGCCTGCGTGTCAAAAACGCACCAGTGAAGTCGCGGTGACCTCAATTGCGGTGTAAACATAGTAAAAAATGAAAGCGAGCTGAAGACAATGTCCATGCGCTCTACAATTTCGGCAGTTGAAAAAATCGCGATCGAACAAAACAAAACCGTGGCGCCTTGACGGATGACTCGGTGTTGCTCAATGGGCTTTGATTCGTTTTGTTTTCCTGTTCTCGTGGCTTGTCTCGAGATGTTCTTGGTCTTGATCCGTTCACTGCGTCCGAAAGCGTCTTCTATCCGACAACATCGGAAATTCGTCAGATTTTATGAAAATGCCAATCCGTAGCGCCGTTATTCATCGCCTTAGGAGATTGGCTGTCAGCTGATTCACAGATCGGCCGGGACCGTTTTTGTCGTGGGCTCGTCCAAAGCCGTGGCGAAGACGACGTCCGCCAACATCTTGTTACTTGCGGGTCGCTTCTTGGTTCCGACGGCGGGTAGCGTTGCTCTACGACAGCGCCGGCTCGTCAGCCGCTGATACACATTGCCGCATTTGACGGCCGTAACATAATCGAGCGCGGGCACGAGCGACTCGTCGCCTGATGGATCGATCAATCCTTTGTTTCCTGTCGCGCGGCCAGCCAGCACAGTTTGTTCCTTGTCCTGAAAAAGCATGGGCGGAACGCCTGACACGAAGACTTCGTCCCCATTGCACACGAAGACCGCCTCATTTTTTGAAAGCATACGGTCGAGCTGCACGACCAAACCCACCACCTTGCTTTTGTAGAAGTGCGGGCTTCTCATCAACTCGCCTGGATCAATCCGCTTCTGGATGCCTAGATCGGATCTTATTTTTCGTCATGCGTTCGGTAGGTTGATCGGCACAGACCACCGAGCTGTGGACCATACTATAGCCTGAGAAAAGCCTCTGTGGCGAATAGACCTTCATGAACGCAATTGTAACGGGCTTGCCCAGTGGGCAACCCTTCGTTTATTCTTGGTATGTAAAACACTGCCGCTTCTAGATAGTGACTGGGATAACAGAAGAGCCAGATCCGTTTAAATGGCAAAAATGACGGCTAACTTGATCACCTAAATTTATGGCCAGCGATGATCTCTCCCGCAATGTGTACTGCGTTCTTGGCATGCCGATTGACGTGGACAGCATGCCAGTTGTGTTACGCAACATCGAAGCAGCTGCTGCTAGTAGAACGCCTCTTTTTATTTCAACGCCTAATCTCAATTCTCTCGTTAACATACAATCGGATCCGGATTTCAGAGAGTCGTTTCTTCAGAGCGATCTTTGTCCAGTGGATGGCGCGCCAATTGTTTGGATTGCACGGCTCTTAGGTGTTCCTATCAAGGACAGAATTGCTGGCTCGGATATCTTTGATGCCCTCAAAGGAAGCACCAAACTTCCCGAATCCATTGAAGGTATTTCTGTTCGGAGGCCCCGAAGGGGTGGCCGCTGCAGCTTGCCGGGCACTGAATGCCCAGCCAAGCGGTCTTTATTGCGTTGGATCGCACTATCCTGGGTTCGGGTCGATCGATGGGATGAGCCGAGATGACATAATCAAAAAAATCAATTCCAGTGATGCAGATTTCCTTGTGGTTGCCTTAGGCGCCAAAAATGGACAATCGTGGTTGCAGCGCAACCAGCACCGTTTGCTGATTCCGGTGCGAGCTCATCTGGGTGCTGTCGTCAATTTTCAAGCCGGCAGGATCAGACGGGCACCTCGCTTTATGCGAAGACTAGCTCTTGAATGGCTATGGCGTATTAAAGAGGAACCGTACCTCTGGCGGCGTTATTGGAATGACGGAAGGGTGTTGCTGCGCCTGCTGCTCACCCGTGTCCTCCCGCTTTTCATATGGACGCGGTGGCTGGCGTATGGGCGGTGTGAACAAGATTTGGTCGTCGGCCAGGTCCGTGATGACGCATGCGTCACCGTGAGCCTGTCTGGCACTGCTACCGCTCGGCATGTGGACAAGGTCATTCCGGTCTTTAGAAACGTGATAGAGACGAAGAAGCCGATCGTAATTGATTTTTCCCAAGTTCGAGTTGTCGATGCGCGCTTTTTCGGACTCCTTCTCATGTTAAGGAAAAAACTCAATGGCAATGGATCAAGCCTTCGGTTCATCGGTCTTTCGCCTGGATTGGAAAGAATATTTCGCCTTAATGGTCTCGGATTCCTGCTATCCTCTGATATGGTGGCGTGATGTCAATCTGACATCATATACGTCGCTGACGAAATAAATCTCGCAGACCGAACCAAAGAAGAAGCTCACATATCTGGGAGGCGTGGCGATCGCGTCGCGTCCGTCTTGTTACTTCCGTGTTAATTCTCCAGTCTGCCCGTTCGACGGCGGCGGCTCGTCCAGTCGCTGACACGCACCGCCGCATTTGACGGCTGCAACATAATCGAGCGCGGGCACGAGCGACTCATTGCCCGATGGATCGATCAACCCTTTGTTTCCTGTCACGCGGCCGGCCAGCACGGTGAGGTCCTTGTCCTGAAAAAGCATGGGCGGAACGCCAGACACGAAGACTTCGTCGCCATTGCGCACGAAGACCGCCTCATTTTTTGAAAGCATGCGGTCGAACTGCATGACCAAACCCACCACCGAGCCTTTATAAAAGTACGGGTTCCTCATCAGCTGGCTTGGATCAATCCACTTCTGGATGCCCAGATCGGATCTTATTTTTCGTCGTGCGTTCGGCAGGTTGATCGGCACCGACCACCGAGCCTGTGGACCAGTGCTATAGGCTAAGAAAAGCCTCTGCGGCGAATAGACCTCGAAGACATCATACAGTTGGCTGATTGGTTCATTCGCGGCATTCCTGAGTCGGCCCGAGGCCAGGGCATTGGCGCATTCTGCGCGAGCAGCACTGCGTAGATTATCCAGAGCTGGACCCCACGTATCATTCTCGAACAAACGATAGCTGTTTGTGTCGTCGCTGATGGAAATTTTCACGATCCACTTGCCGCTGAACGGCGTTTCCGCAAGAGGATCGGTTCCCTCGTAGGCCGAGGGTGCACTACACTCGATAAATCCGCTGATGCCGTCGGTAGAGGCAGAAAAGCGCAATCGCTGAAACGTTTGTGGTCCCGGTCGTGCCGGGGCGGCGTTGTCGACCACCGGGTCGATGAAAACATTTTGGCTATGCGGTGGAGCGGGAGCGGGAGCGGGAGGGCAGGAGGGAGAGGAGCCGGGCTGGTTTGAGAGCCGTCTTGCAACGCCGCGATTTGTGCCTTGATGGCATCTTCTAGACACGGCTTAGCCGCGCGAAGCTGATCAATCGAAATCCCGTCCTGTCAGACCACACTTCTGATTAAGCTCTTGCGCCCACGTCCGCTGCTTCTTTGCCAGCACCTCTTTCGTCTCAGGTGATGCGCTTTTCTTCGCATCCAGAAAGGCCTTGGCGAGCGCTGAATGCATCGCAGCGAGTTGCGGATCGTCGCACATGAGCCGAGCGCTCGCGCTCTTTGCTGATGGGCATGCCGTCCTCGTCCTCGAAATGCTGTTGGTGACCAGATTGGCTTGATCACCGCTCTTGCAAAGCAGCTAACCGTGCCTTGATTTCAGCTTCCACGCACGGTTTAGCCTTGCGAAGTTCATCAATCGGTGCAGCGTCCTTTCCTTTAAGGCCGCATTTCTCACTTCGCTCTCGGAGCCAAGCAAGCTGCTCCTGCACCAGAAGTTTTTGTTCGTCCGGCGACGCGGTCTTTTTTGCTTCGCGATAGGCCTTGGCAAGCGTTGAATTGACAGCAGCCAAATGACTATCGGCACAGATCAGCCGAGCCGCCGCGGTAGTGGCCGCTTGACAACCGTTTTCGGCGCGACCTGTGGGTGCAGTTTGCTGTGCGCAGACCGTGCCGCCGCAAACCGCCGTCGCGACGAGAAGGACGAGGACAGTTCCCCAAGCGATCCGACGCATTGCGTCTCTCCAAAATGGAATTGGTCTTTCGTGGGCTCTTAAAGAGGCTTTTTTGCGTGCGAGTGAATGGTCACATGAACACGAAATGGTTGTATTTTCCTGCATGGGTCCCCCAAACTGGGCGCAAAACCGCATAAAAGCGGTGGAAAACCATTTTCCCCCACTCTCCCAATAGGCACGCCATTCGGTTCATGCCTATTATGTCAAAAGAACACGTGCGCGCTGTAATTTAAAAAACAATAATTCGTTCGCAGACGATTAAAGGGGGGACAATATGCAAAATATTTTCTCTTGGCTGCTCATCGCTCTGGGCCCGTCGGTCGCCGCTCTAGCTTGGTTTGCTTGGTCTTCCGATCGATCAGAAGAATTCGATCGCGGGGTTTCAGACCAATAGCTTCAAGCCGCTCGGCATTGGGTCAGCTCACGCCTCCTTGAGTTTGCAGCGTCATTCTTGCCGGAAATGGCGGTTCACAGTGACGAAGCTCTCAGCTTATATTGGACCATTTGTACGAGAGAATGGTATTATTAACGATTTGTCGGGGGCTAGCGGTTGGCGCCGTCCTAAACGCCAGAGCGGGTTGAGGCGGGAGCGCGATTGGTGAAGACGTCCCTACGGCGAATTTTTGGTTTTATCCCCTCCAGCGTCTTGGCGGTTGTTCTATTGTCCATCGCTCGCCCCGGCGAAGGATACACGGTCATCAGAAAGCTGATTCATGTGTGGCGTGCGGGTACGCTCGCGCCCGCCTTGAGCCCACAAGACTTAGACGATCCAAGTGGGACGGCTTTAAGCGGTAGTTCGTCTCACCTACATGCCGCGTGCGATCGGGCAAGGTGTTTGATCGAGAAAGAAGAAGAGAAAGAATGGGGCGAGTTGAAATTCGCCCGGCCTCACACTTGAGACCCGGTCAGGGGCGTAATCGCAAGGCGTCTGAGCTCGCTGAGCCAAACCTCGGCCTCGTTCACAACCCAATGTTCCGCCTGCGCTCGCGACTCGAAGCCGTTGATATACTGAGTACGCTTTTGTTCGATAATGCGCACGCGCCAGCTGTCGCCGGTCGTGGTCGGCAGAACCTCAAATTGGGTTTCGTTTGATTTGCTCATGCGGCTGATAGTAGGGATGTCTATGGCATGAACCCGCAAAGGGTGTCCAGCGCAACGCTGAGACACTGTAAACGGCCGTGCAGCCGGTGGCATTTCGGCCCTCGCTTTTTCGCAGAGATCGGCGATTCGTTAATGAAGGTGATCTTGGTCGCCAAGACCGGTTTGCGGCATATTTTGTGAGGTCTGCGGTGCGCCGATGTGTGTAGAACATCGGGGCTTGGTTCAGGCGGACGATAGATCTCAGCGTCGTATCATTCATGAATGACCAATCGAGTGTTCGCAGAGCCGCAACGGCTGCCCTGCCCAAACATCTCAAACGGCTCGAATCCGAGTCCGTTGAGATCATGCGAGAGGTGGTTGCCGAGTTCAAAAAGCCGGTCATGCTCTATTCGATCGGCAAAGATTCGAGCGTCATGCTCCATCTCGCCATCAAAGCTTTCTATCCGGCGCCGTTGCCGTTCCCGGTCTTGCACGTCGACACCACCTGGAAGTTCCGGGAGATGATCGCATTCCGGGACGAGACGGCGCGCCGGCTCAACCTCGATCTGCTCGTTCACATCAACCAGGACGGACTTAATCGCGGCGTCAATCCGTTTGCCTCGGGGTCGTCCGTGCATACGCACGTGATGAAGACCGAAGCTCTCAAGCAGGCATTGGACAAGTTTGGATTTGATGCGGCCTTTGGCGGGGCGAGGCGCGACGAGGAGAAGAGCCGGTCGAAAGAAAGGATCTTCTCGTTTCGCTCGAAAGATCACGTATGGGATCCACGCAACCAGCGGCCGGAACTGTGGAACCTGTTCAACACGCGAATCCGGCCGGGCGAATCGATCCGCGTCTTCCCATTGTCGAACTGGACCGAATTGGATGTGTGGACCTACATCATGCTTGAGGATATCCCGGTCGTGCCGCTCTATTTCGCCAAGGAACGGCCGGTTGTGTCCCGGAGCGGCACCTGGATCATGGTGGACGACGACCGAATGCCGCTCGAACCCGGCGAGACGCCGCAAATGCGTCTGATCCGGTTCCGCACGCTCGGCTGCTATCCGCTCACCGGCGCCATCGAATCGACCGCCGCGACGCTCGCGGACATCGTCGCCGAGATGCAGACCGCCCGAGTGTCCGAACGGCAGGGGCGGCTGATCGACACCGATGAGGCGGCGTCCATGGAAAAGAAAAAGCGGGAGGGATATTTCTGAATGAACGTTCTGGTCACGCGCCCTCGCGAGCAGGCGGCGACGAAGGATCTCCTGCGCTTTATCACCTGCGGTTCGGTCGACGACGGCAAGTCGACATTGATCGGCCGGCTGCTGCACGATTCGAAGCTCATCTTCGAGGATCAATTGGAGGCCCTGGCGAAAGACTCGGTCCGCCACGGCACCACGGGCGAGGACCTTGATTTTGCATTACTCGTGGACGGCCTCGAAGCCGAGCGCGAGCAGGGCATTACGATCGATGTCGCCTATCGGTTTTTTTCCACCACCAGGCGATCGTTCATCGTCGCCGATACGCCCGGCCATGAGCAATTCACCCGAAATATGGCCACCGGCGCGTCCGGGGCCGAACTCGCCATCATCCTCGTCGATGCGCGCAAGGGCGTCCTGGTGCAGACCCGACGGCACTCCCTGATCTGCTCGCTGCTCGGCATCCGTCAGGTGGTCGTGGCGGTCAATAAAATCGACTTGGTTCACTACCAGGAGGAGACTTTCGATCGCATCGTCGGCGATTACACGGCGTTTGCCAGCGATTTGGGCTTCACCTCCATTGTCCCGATTCCGATCTCGGCGCGCTTTGGCGACAACGTGACCACGGTGTCGGGCAATACACCGTGGTATCGGGGGCCTGCGCTGTTGCACTACCTGGAGACGGTCGACGTCGACAGCGAGAATCTCGCGAAACCGTTTCGATTTCCGGTGCAATGGGTCAATCGACCGAACCAGGACTTCCGCGGTTACGCAGGGACTGTTGCATCAGGGCAGCTCAGTGTGGGCGACCCCATCGTCGAGGCCGCCTCAGGGCGAATTTCCAAGGTTGCGCAGATCGTCACCTACGATGGACCATCGGCGTCCGCGGTCGCCGGCGACGCCGTGACGATCACGCTCACGGATGAACTCGACATCGGGCGGGGCGATGTTCTGGTCGGTCCGAAGGTACGGCCGGAAGTCTCGGATCAATTCGCCGCCCACATCATTTGGATGAGCGACGAGCCGCTTTTGCCTGGCCGGTCGTACTTGAGCCGGATCGGCACCAAAACAACGCCGATCACCATCACCGCGATTAAGTACCGGATCGACGTCAATACCCGCCAGCATCTCGCGGCGGCAAAGCTCGAACTCAACGACATCGCGTTTTGCAACCTATCGACCGCGTTTCCCGTTGCTTTCGATCCGTACGAGGACAATCGGAAGACCGGCGCGTTCATCATCATCGATCGATTTACCAACCATACCGTCGGCGCCGGAATGATCGCTTTCGGCCTGCGGCGCGGTACCAACATCCATTGGCAGCCGCTCTTGATCGGCAAGGCCGAACGTGCCGCTCTGAACAAGCAAAGGCCGGCGATCGTCTGGTTCACCGGCCTGTCCGGCGCCGGCAAGTCGACGGTCGCCAATATCGTTGAGCAGCGGCTGCACGCGCGCGGCCACCACACGACGCTGCTTGACGGCGACAATGTCCGCCACGGCCTCAATCGCGATCTAGGCTTCACCGAGGCGGATCGGGTCGAGAATATCCGCCGCGTCGGCGAGGTTGCCAAACTGATGGTCGAGAGCGGCCTGATCGTACTGTGTTCGTTCATTTCGCCCTACCGGGCCGAGCGCGATATGGTCCGCAGCTTGGTCGAGCCCGGCGAATTCATTGAGGTCTTCGTCGACACGCCGATCGAGGATTGTATGGCGCGCGATCCGAAAGGGCTCTACGCCAAGGCGCGGGCGGGGGCGTTGAAGAATTTCACGGGCGTCGACGCGCCCTACGAGCCACCCGAAAATCCCGAAGTGCATCTGCTCACGATCGGCCGGTCGCCGGAGCAGTTGGCGGACGATGTTCTTGATGCTTTGCTGAGCCGACAAGTGGTGGCAGGCGAGCCTTAGTGTGCCGTCAGGCGGTGTCACGCCGCCAGACGCGCCTTTGATGCGGCCCGCATCTTGCTGACCGAGCGCAATCTTAGTGTCGACGACCGTACGGACCGAAAATTCTCCGCAGACCAAGCACCGGATGCCAGTCACTTTGAACGAGATCTTCGCGAGCACTGCGTCCGACTCGCTCGTGCATGAGAAGCGTGTCGTACAGAAAGGCCAGAGCGATCGCCCGTTGCTAAGTCGATCGAGGATTGTGCGCGGCGACGCCAGAATTTCTCTGTACCCGCTCGATTGCGGGTGAAAATGCCACCATCGATAACGGCAATAGCCATTAAAATGGCTGCGCTCGCCGTTTTTGCATCGAAACCAGTGACAAACTGCTCAAGTTTTCTGCGGCCAACGACCTTCACTGGCTTGCCATCGGTGCGCGAGACCTTTGCTCGCCATCTGCCGGGTTTTTGCTCGAGTGCCTCGACGAAAAAGCCCCTGTATTCCACGAGGAACACCATCAAAATTGTTGATGGTAACAGGGTAGACGTCAATGGTTAGCGGCCTGTTGCGAAAGAGGTCGCAATTTGTGGCGACGCGCCAAAACTTCCTTGTCGGTCTGCGCGATCTTTGAAATAAAGGCAGCAGTTGGGCAGCGGAACGGCTTCGCCCAGCTTTTGACGCTCTGCTGCCAGCATTCTGACACAGGAAATGCTCTTAAATTACAGCGGACGGTTCTCTGGTGTGTTCGCACTGCATTGAAGCCCTGCTTAGTTCAGTAAGCGTCGTGTATTATGCTCGAGCTAGCATCCGGCAAAGAGCTTTCGATTGCGCTCTTTAACGCGCTATGGCTTGGGTTGTGGGCCGTCCTTCCCGCATTGCTCCTGTGCTACGCTAAACAATTGCTCGCTGCACGGCGCGGTCCACCGGAATTTTGCCTCCGCAAAACTGAAGCATTTGAGTTGGATCGAGCGACGCAGGTCTACAACAAGGTCTGCTGCCGCCTCACTGAAATACGCAATCACGGTGACGGATTGGATAAATTCTGGCCGGCTCTCTTTGGCGGACGAGCTGGCTTTCGTCAGCAACGAATCGACGAGATTGAAGATCTCGAAGCGCACGCGCATCACTTACGGATGACAATTATTCGGCTTAAGCGCCGGCCTCTCCGGCGCCTAAAATCGTGGGTCCATCTCATAAGCTCACGGTTTACCTTGGGCGGCGCGATCGCGACCCATGTCATGAGTTTCACGCTTCTGATCGTTGCGTTCTATGGTTCCGGGCAGCCAGCGTGGGGCGACGAACTGACGGCCCAAGTGAGGGACCTGCTGGTCTGGTACCCCCTCGAGGTGCAGCTGTTTTACGCCAACACCGGCGCCGCCTTATTTGCCGCCATGGCGATGCCGGCCCTCTATCTTGTGCGCAGCGCTGCTCTCCGACGGCAATACGAGCTGGACTTTTGCAAGTTCAAGGAGTTTGCAGATGCCGATTTTGATCAGCTGATTGATCAACCGCACGCCGATGATGTCGACCCGTCGCAGCCAGAAGATTCGGGCGAGATTAGCGAGGACGAAAGCTGGTTCGCAGTCCTTGGTCTTTCAAAGGCAGCGACGATTGAAGACGTCAAAGAGGCGTACAAAACACTGATCAAACAGAATCATCCGGACCGCGTGCAAGGCATGTCCTTGGCATTCAGACAGCTTGCCGAAACCGAAACCAAAAAGCTTAACGCGGCCTATGAGCAAGCTTTAATTTCCGTCCGTCAGCTCGATCTCGATTGCACCATTGCACCGAATTGATTTCAGGCGAAGCCGCCCACGCGTGTTATTTGTTCGAACGAACCATGCGCCTGGGAGGACCGTTGCCTGCCACAACAACCGTCGCCCTGAGACCTCCGCCGTGTGTGCTGGCCTGGCTCAAGCAAATTAGACGCCGCAGCCGGTTGAGCTCGCCCCTGCGCTCGCAACCACAAAAGCGACATTGCTGCAAAGCGGTGGGAAAAGTGGAAAATGCTGCATTGCAGCGCCACTTTTTGCGCAAATTTATAGTTAATCCTCAGCCTGGGGTTTTTAGGGGCAAGAGAGGCGAATAGGGCTGTTGCTTTGTTTCTCAGCCCAGCCTTTCGAAAAGGGGGCGGTCATGGTTATCCTCATCCTGTCGGGGGCGTTGGTTGGGATCTTATGCGGGCTGCGTTTTAAGGTATTTGTTCTCTTTCCATTGCTGTTAGGTGCGGCGCTTCTGATCGCTATCGCTGGAATGGCGGGCCATTACGGTGCGGGTGCTGTGACCTTTGCCATCGTCGGAATCTGGACATCAGTTCAGTTGGGATACTTGGTCGGCTGCTTTCTCGAAGCGAGTGTCGCTTTCCGCAGCACATCGGACACTGAGAAGGGCATCCACCCCGCAATTGATTTGCCGTTTCGAGAGAGGACACGGTAAGCGCCTGGGACCGTTTATGGGTCTGCCAGCGGTGCGAAGCGCTAAAGTCGTTTGTCGCTCACGCTCTAGAGATTCACTTTTCTAGAGAACAGGGCTGCTAGGATGATCTTGACGTCGAGGAAGAGCGTCCAGTTCTCGACATAGCGCAGGTCCTCTCTGAAGCGCTGATGTGTCAATTCAAACTCCTCACGACGTCCGCTAATCTGCGCCCAACCTATCATCCCTGGCTTGACCTTACTAAGGATGGAAAGAGAAAGATCCCGGGCGCTATGGTATGCGCGCGGACCGACAATCGACATGTCTCCGCACAAGACGTTCAAGAGTTGCGGTAGTTCGTCAATGCCGGAGGAGCGCACGAGTTGACCAATCCAAGTCGTACGATCGTCGCTTCGATTGCGTCCGGGTCCGTCGAGCCTAAATTTGAAGACTCGGATCGGCCCCTTGTATCCGTACCGGGTCTCGCGGATTAAGATTGGACCGCTCGACTCGACGGCGATCGCCACGGATACAACGAAAAGGACCGGTGCAAATAAGACGAGGCCAACGGTCGCGGCGCTGACGTCGAATATACGCTTGATATACGGCTTCAGCTTAAATCCCGGTGCGAATTCTTCAGCGTTGATCTCCCCGTCGTTTCGCAACGCCATGACGCTTACCCCACTATACGGCCGCAGCCGGCAAAATACGTGAGCTGTGTCACAAGTTTCAGCTACATGTCATAATTGTCGCATCGGACGCCCCTACGCCCCAGTCGGCCCTAGACTTCTGAAAACCCCGGACGTCCCGGAAAATTCCCCCAACGCCGCCAAGGATGCCGATCCTTGGATCAACAGCGCGTCGGATTCCTGGCACGGCCGGGTAATCCGACGCAAGCGGCCAGTGATTCCGACACAATCCGGCGGCCGATTCCGACGGAACTCGGCCACCCATTCCGATTGAAGTCGGACACCCTGCTGAGCGAGGCCCGAAGCTCTCGCTGTCGGCGATCGAATTGCGTGCTCGGAGCGCGGCGCCCCTCGGTTGTCGGTATCGTACAGTTTGCAGCGGGCGCCCATGGCTTCGCCTCGTTGTAACAGCTGCAGCGTGCAGTCGGTCAAAAAGCGCATGCGTTGTGAATCAAACGAGCATGAGAAGCAGACCCGCGATTGCGAGGCCCAGAAGAATTGTCGTCCAGTCACCACCATCCAGACCAAAAATTCGGCCCGCACTCGTACGAAATAGAAACATCTCAGCCTCCGAGTTATTGAGTCGAAAGCGCGATGGCTTGTATTTGCTGCCATTCTCCACTCGCGACTGTATCAATGCGGCCCCTGCCGTGAGCCGATCGCCTTCATTGCTTCATTGCTTCGTGCAGCTCCAGCAACCACTTGAATTGCGCCATTCAAAACGGCCCAGTCGCCTCAGCGCCAATGTCTCAATCGCCAGCAACGTTGTTTTTACTACCGGCATGTCGCGACCAATGTGACCGGCAGCACAAATCCGCTCTTTTACATAAGTGATTGATAAAGCGTTGCTTTTTTATGTTTTCTTGGTGCCGGAGGTGCTGCGGGCCTAGCGCTCGCGGCGGCGCGTGATTTGCGGATCGAGCCGGCGATCAGGGGAAGCGAAGAGAGAACCTTGCCGCGAAAGCGGACCGAATAACCGAACAAACGTCGCTTGTCCGACGATCATGGCCGACGAATTCTTATCGGTTGTTAACGCTTTCATGGCTTTCTAGCCACATGGATATCCCGGAGAGAGCAAGCGTGCCGGCCGCAGCCTTCGCTGCCGCGGAGCACGTTGGTGCGACGTTGCGCGGGAACATGCCCTTGCGCCCGACGGTGGCAAAGACTTGGGACGCCGCAAACACTTGGGAAAAGTCGACCCATGTCATTATCGTTTGGTCGTTATTCTTCGGCGTCATGACCGTGGCATGGTTGATGGGCCGAATTGCCATGGACAGGCTGGAGTTAGCGGCTGAAGGCGCGGGAGTGAATATAGCGGATATTGTCTATGTGATGCGTGACGGAATACATTGTCGGCATATCCTATTCGATAATGAGACTGCGCAGCTCGCGGATCACGGCGTTGAGGCTTGCCCGCCTGAGGTCGAGGTGTATCCGCACTGAACGATGCGACTTTTCCGCATCATGCTCTAAAAAAGTAACGCGACAGCTCGGAAAATCTCCCATCCGAGAAAAGCGGTCCACGCTAAGGTGGCACTCAGCCGCAGCCGACAAATCTTTGCAATCGTCTCCACGACCATCAGCAAGCCGATGTGGAAAACAAGGGGCCTTTTTGCGTCCCGATTCACAGAAAAACGCTTTCAATTTAGGCGAAACTTAAGCGTGAAACAGCGCGGTCTACCTAACCCGTGCTTCAAATCTTCGGTGCGAAGCTACGTGGCGAGGGAAGGGCTGAGGAGAGCACGATGTCAGGCTATCAATCGCTTTTCGTTCTCATTTCGGTAATCCTGTTGCTGAGCACGTTCCTACCGTGCATGCCGGGACGACGCAGAAATGACTTTGATGCCGACGATCCTACGATCGCCGATCCCGAATAAGGATTTGTCGCCCTTTTTCCACTGCGGGCGGCACGACGCATCACGTCGGCGAAAACGTCGGGCCGGTTCAAAGATCGCGTGAGGCAGTCGGCGCGAGCAAGGTTTCGTTTGATCTCCGGCGCGAGGCTCACACAGGACGTCGCGGGGAGGGCAGAGCGCCGGAGCACAGATGCGCTCAACGGTCAAACGCGGCGGCGGCAGCGCATACGTCGCGCACCCGCGCGAACGGCCATCTCAGGCGCTTTGCAACGCCCCCTTTTCACGCGTGCGGTAAAAGCGCAAGATTTCTTGAGCCGTTTGAGCTTTCAAGCGTTCATAACTTGCCAGAGATTGGGCGACCTCGTTATCCGCCAACGAGCGCTTGTCTCCCCGCATCATCAAGATCGCTTTGACCGTCGGCCAAGACAGCGCTGCCGCCCGTGCCAGAACCAAGAGCGTTTCCGACCCCTTCTGCATCACGGCTTGTTCGACGAATGCCATCGGAAGCTCGCACATCTGGGCAAGAGCGGACGATATCTCGCGGAGGTTCCCGGTGTTGGCAAGCTTTTGCAAGTCGACGTCACCAAGCGGCGCCGAGCCGCTTGCGACGACGGGTGACGCCTTCGTTGCATCAGCCCCCGCGGTCGGCGCCAGAGTTTCCGATTCGATGCGCGCCGAGACTTCGGCTACCGCCTGGCGGACCTCGAGCAACGCTTCCGGATGCATGGCCTCGAGTTTCACGCGAACGGCGTGAGACGCTCTCGCCAGCAGGTGGCGGAACAAGTATGGCGGTATCTCGGATCGCCCTCCAACGCAGATCGTAAGCTCAGCGTCATCATCCGCGCGCTGGACGAGGATCGAAAAGCCGGCGTTGGAAAACTTAGCGCCACGATTTCCGACCGTACTGATGAGAACCTGGCGATCGCCGCGCTCGACCAAGGCGTCCGTGACAGCTTCACTCAGATGAGGACGTCGCGAAATTGCAAGCATATGACCTTGGCTTTTGTGACGGACATTTTCGATAAGGTCGGCGTCATTTAGCCGTTCTGAATGGCTCAGCACCGGGGAGGCGACATCGACAGCATCATCGAATGCCAAGGTTCGGATGGTCTGCGGCGGGGCGTTGGGAATTGGTGCGAGACGAACTGCGAGGAGTGCGCGGGCGGAGACCTCAATTTGAACCGCAAGGCGCGTTATGACCTCATCGAAAAGGGCAATCTCTCGATCTGAGAAGGTGGGTGCGCCGGTAATGAAGAGATCCGTCACGCCACGCAGGATGTCGGCACGTCGCTCGGCCGAGCCACTGGCAATAGCGGTCTCGACCTCGCCGATGAATTCATGATTGAAGTTCATTTGCGATGTCAATCAATTCTGGTCCGTCCGTTCACCGGCGGCGCGCCGAAACTCGAACGCTGCACAATGGCCTGATTTGATGCCCCAGACCCACTATACGGGAGATGGGTAAACTTTGCCTTTAAGTGTCACATCTATTGGAACAAGGCGATAATTCTTGGAAGGATCGGGTTGCACAACGGCGGCCGGGTCGGAGTTAGATCCTCCGCGGCCGGCGGCGCGGCGCTGCCATTCGGGTCACGGTGGCGAAATTCGGCGCTCGCAGTCAGCTCAGCGATGGAAGGGCTCATCCTCGGAGCGAGCGCTGTGCTCGATCCGCTCCATTGCGGTCCGAAGCTGGACGGCCTTTTGCAGGATGGCGTCTGCTATGTTTTCGGGCTCGATTTCCTCAGTAAGGCCGAGACTGCACTTGTCGCAATTGTATATCCGCATTTCAGGCAGGCCGCGGATTTGGGGCACTGTCCGTTTGAAGGCCATCCGCTGACTGCAGCACGGGCAATCCGGCGCCGGCGGCAAAGCGGCAGGCTTTTTCGTACGCCAACTCAACAACGGCAATCCCCCGGGCCTGTCCTCGGGAATGACAGACTCCTCCGCCGGCACTCAAAACGAACCCGATTGTTGAGAGTACCGCCGGGGCGTTACCAAATCCGAAAGAGCGGGGAGAGGCCGCGGCAGAGAGCCGGTCGACAACCGTAAGGCGCGGACAGTTCATTCCAAAAGTCAGCACAATTCATTATACTAAACTCCTGACGCGGTCGTCGGGACGGGAAAGCCATGAGTGCGGAAGCGCGATTGAAGGAACTCGGCTTGGTGCTGCCGGTGCTTCCGGCACCGGTTGCCAATTATCTGCCCTATCGGCTCGCCGGGAACCTCCTGTTTCTCGCTGGCCAGGGCCCGCGCGACGAAAAGGGGCTTAGTTTGACCGGCAAGCTCGGCGCTGAAATCAACATCGAGGAAGGCTACCGGCGCGCACGGCTCGTTGGCCTCGGGCTTCTTGCCGCCATGCGCGATGCGCTCGGTTCGCTCGACCGCGTCGACTTTATCGTCAAGTTGCTTGGCATGGTCAACGCGGTGCCGAACTTCAACGACTCGCCGAAAGTCATCAACGGCTGCTCTGATCTGTTCGTCGAAGTGTTCGGCGACGCCGGCCGCCATGCTCGCTCGGCTGTCGGCAACGTCATGCTGCCAAACCAAATCTCCGTCGAGATCGAAGGCATCGTCGCGGTCAAAGCCTAAACGGCGCGGCGGTTCGCTCCGCGCAGCGCTGCGCTTGACCTCGGTGTTGAGCGTTTCGCCCTATGCACTAACGGGGATGGCGGAATCCTGCTGAGGTTCTTTTCGATTGAAGCCGATAAACAAGACCATCACGGCGGCGACCAGGCACATCAGTCCCGAGAGCATGAATGCCTGCAGATAGGTGCCGAGATCCATCCGAAGAATGCCGGCCACAAAGGCCGCTGAGGCGCCGCCGAGCTGATGGGCTGCGCCGAGCCAGCCGTACATGATGCCGGTATTTTCCTTGCCAAAGGTCTGTGCGGCAAGGCGGACGGTCGGCGGTACAGTCGCCAGCCAATCCAAGCCATAGAAGATTGCAAACAATGACAGTCCATAGAAGGACACAAAGCTGAAGGGCAGATAGACGAGCGAGACACCGCGCAGGCCATAATAGATGGCAAGAAGAATCCGGTTGTCGATGCGATCGCTCAGCCAACCGGAACACGTGGTGCCGATAAGATTGAAAATCGCCATGGAGGCGAGCAGACCTGCACCAGTGGTCGCCGGAATGTCGTGGTCGATGCAGGCCGGTATGAGATGGGTGCCGATCAGTCCGTTGGTCGAGGCCCCGCACACGAAAAAGCTCCCCGCCAGCAACCAGAAATCGCGTGAACGCAAGCCGACGCCGAGCCCTGACAGTGCCGCGAGCACTGGATTGCGCTTGCTCGGCGCCGCAGTTCCTTCGCCGGGCAGTTCACCATAGGCCGTGAGCCCGACATCCTCCGGACGGTCGCGCATCAGCAGCGCCACGAACGGAATGAGACACGCTGCGGCAACGGCAACGGTCAGCGCCATCAATCGCCAGCCGAAACTCGCCACGATATTGGCCAGCAGCGGAAGGAATAGCAGTTGGCCCATCGCTGTCGCTGACGCAAGCAGACCGACAACCATGCCACGCCTCGCCTTGAACCACCGCGTGGCGACTGTGGCTGCCAGCACGTTGGCCGTGAAGCCAGCGCCGGTGCCGACAAGGAAACCCCACAACAAGACGAACTGCCACGACTGCCGCATCAAAGGCGTGGCAGCGACGCCGATACACATGGAGGCGAGCGCCGCCAACATGGTCCGGCGAATCCCAAAGCTGTTCATCATGGCGGCCGCGAATGGGCCAATCAGACCGTAGAGCAACAAATTAACGCTGATCGCGAAGGAGATCGTTCCCAACGACCAATGAAACTCGTTCTCGAGCGGCACCACCAAAATGCCGGGGCTCGAACGAATCCCGCCACCCACCAGCAGCGTCGTGAATGTCACTGCGGCGACGATCCAGGCGTAATGAGGCCTCCGCCATCCGGCCATAACCGATTCCCTCATCGTGGTGTCCTGCTGCTGAGGCCGGTGATCACCGGCAGCATCGGCAACTCCGCTCGCATCCCGAGCGACCGTGCGGCTGCGCATCGCGAACCGCCCCTGTGAATTGCCGCCGGCCAATTTCGCTTGCCATTTGACCTTTGCCCACTGGGGTCAGTCCGTTGCAATTAAGGAGGAAGGATATCAAGCCACAACTATGTCATAATACGAGGATCGGTCTGAATAGATATTCTAACGCGTTTTCCAGTGAGGCAAACAATGATCCAAGCCAAGCGGATCGGGCATGCCAGGTTCGTGACCCCCGACCTTGCCAGACAGATTGAGTACTACCAGCAGGTGGTGGGTCTCGGGCTCGCTGCACGCGAAGCAAACCGGGCATTCCTGGCAACGCCAACCGGCCAACTCGCGGTCGTTCTGGAGAGGGGTTCGCCCGCCGCCTGCACCAGTATCGCTTTTGAGGTGTCGCCGGCGCTGAGCATGGCCGAGATGTCGAAGCGGCTCGAGGCGGAGGGACTCAAAGCCGAGGAGCGTACCGACGTCGTTCCCGGCATACCGAAAACGCTCACGTTTATTGACGCCAAGGGCACCACAATCGAACTGTTCTCGGACTGGGAATTCCTCAACGGCGAGGCCCCCGCCGTGGGGAGCGTGATGCCCAACAAGCTAGGGCATCTCGCCTACGTGACGCCGGACCCTCAGGCGAGTTTCGAATTCTATGCAAAGGTGCTGGGGTTCCGCCTGTCTGACTGGATCGGAGATTATTTCGTCTTTCTCCGCTGTGGTGTCGACCATCACACCGTCAATTTCATCAGAGGACCAAACGCCCGGATGCACCATATCGCTTTCGAAGTGAAGGATACGAGTTCACCTCGCCAGCGCATGCGATCTCCTCGGCCGTAAAAATCTGGAGATCGTCTGGGGACCAGTTCGTCACGGGCCGGGTCACAACGTGGCGGTCTATCACCGCAATCCGGACGACCAGATGGTGGAGTTCTTCACCGACCTCGACAAAATGCTGGATGAGGAGGGCGGCTATTTCGAACCTCGCCTCTGGCACAAGGACCGGCCGCAGAAGCCGAAGGTATGGGATCCCAACAAGCAGCGTGACATGTGGGGATTGCCACCCGGGCCCAATTGGCGCCGAGGCAACGAATAGCGCAATGACCGCGAGACGCGATCCGGTCGGGCTCAGACACCGACAGTGTCGAGCTTCCGGTCGGCGTCCGGTGTGCCACTTGTCCTTGCCGCCGCACGCCGCGCCAGCTTTACGGGTGAATACACGGGCTCAAGATTAAACAGGCGCCGTGCATTCTCACCCAGAATGTTGCGTTTGCCCTGTTCACTCAAGAACGGCAGATCGTAGATGGTGCTGGGCAGATCCATATCCCAGTGGGGATAATCGGACGAATAAAGCAACTGGGTGTCCGCCTTGATCATCTTGAAGGTGAGTTCCAGCGCCTCGCGATTGTCGACCATTTCCATCGGCTGCGACGTATAGAACATTTCGCGCATGTATTCGCTCGGCCTGCGCTTGAGCAATCCGCAATCCGAAGTGCGCATCATGAATTCATTGTCGAGCCGCTGCATCAGGAAGGGTATCCAGGCGAGACCGCTTTCGATCCAGATCGTCTTCAGCTTGGGGAAGCGCTCCGGCATGCCGTTCGTGATCCAGTTGGTCATGTGCAGCATGTTGCACCAGCTGAATCCAAGAGCGTGCACGCCGATGAAGCGGTTGCACAACTGCAGGCTCTGGTCCGTCCAGGTAAATGCAGCGTGGAAGCCGAGCGGCAGATTACGCTCCTCGAGCGCCGCATATGTTTTCATGTATGCGTTGTCGTAATTTGCCCGATAATGCGTCGAGGTCACCATGAAGCCGATCACGCCCTTGCGGTCGGCGAATTCCGTGACGATCTCATAACTCGCCTCCGGATCGTGAAATGGCAGATACAGCATCGATTTGATGCGGGGATCCTTCTCCAGGATGTTGTCGCAGAGCCAGCGGTTGTAGGCCCGCGCCATGGCGACTTCGACTTGAAGGCGCGGACAGTTTGACAGGTTGAGCATCGGGGTGGGAAACATCACCGCCATGTCTACACCGATGGCGTCCATCCAGCGCTCCATCAGCGTGATGTCGCGGTGCGGAGTTGGCGGCACCTTTTCGGTCTTGCGCATCGGATAGCGCGTGATGCGGCCTGCGAGCTCCTGGTAGGATCCGGTTTCCGAAGTGATCCCACCGCGCGAATGACCCTGGAACTTGGCCTCGTAGCGCATCACCGGGTCTTCGATGTATTCGGCTATCTCCTTGAAAGCCTCGGTCTCGTAGTGGTGCGAGTCGGTATCGACAATAAGGAAATCCTCGTACTTGCGTGCAATCGCCTGATCGACTGCATTTCGCAATAGCGTGCGAGTGTCGAATTCCTGATTTGCGAGATCGCGGAAGTTCTGCGTTTCGTTTTGCATCATAAGCCTCGTCTATTTTCTATCGCCCGAATGAGGCGTCAGACGCCCAATCCCCGACATCGACTGCCAAGCTCCCAACTCGAACACCTCGAGACCGACGCCTTCGAGCAGCGCCGTGCAACTGATCGCAACGTCGGTAACGGTGACTCCACTGTTGCGTCCAAATGGTCTTGCGGCTTGGCCCATCTGCGCCTTCGCGGCGTACACCCGGAGCACTGCGCCGATGACCTGCCCAAGTGAGTCATCGGGAATATCACCAAGTCGATCGGCCTCGATTGCCTCGGCACAGGCCGCAGCAATGTTGCTGGCAAGCCCGGCAAAGCCCTCGCCGGATTCAGATTGCGACATAAATTCCACCACCGCGTTCGACGACTTGGTATTTTTTCAGCCGATGCTTCTTTTCGATCACGTGAGTCCCGTCCTTCAGATGAAACTCCCATCCGTGCCAGGGGCACACGATATGCATGTCGCTTTCGTCGAAATCCTGCCCGAGATGAACGCCCTTATCGCCGATCTTTTCGATGACCTGAGGCAGCTTCAGTCCTTCACAGGCAGGCCCACCCTGGTGAGGGCAGACGTTGCGGTAGGCATAATATTCACCTTTGTGAAAGATGACGCCGATCTCTACCGAACCTGCCTGCACCAGACGCGTCCCACCATCGGGAATTTCGCCCGACTTGCAAACCAAAATTTCAGACATGGCACCTCCGTTCAATCCTCAGATTTCGCATCGCACCGTCGATCGCTGCTGTGGAGCGATGGGGAAAGACCAGCTAAAGAAGGTATCACATCTCGGCTGAGCGGGTACGAGGTGCATCCCGCCATCCAATGCCGATCGCCGCGTGATCCGTCCCCCTGGCACCATGCCCGCTGCCGTGTGGGGAAGATATCACGCCCCAATGGGCAGGTCTTCGACCGGCCTCACGGAGGTGCCGCAGGCCAGTCAACGCAGACCAACACGGCGGTTGAATGGAGATGGTGTTTTGTTGCGGGCCCGATTCGGCCGACCTCAAGTCGGACCTTTGGCGCGTTGCAGCGAGAGACTAACGTCGTTGCACGCGCCTACATCTTAAGGCATGGCGATCGCGCTGCGGCCTAGTCTAAGTTTCCACCATACACGTCACCCACGAGGCGCCGCGCCGGGCACGCACGGCGAGGCTGGCGGGGCGGCAAAGCGTCCCGCCGCGTTAACCATTCCTTGAGGTTGAACTCCCGTTAGCTAATTGAAATCTATAAAAATGATGCTGATCGCGTCAGCGCGGAGTGCACAATGAGAAACTGGTTAGCGGCAGGCACATTGGTGCTCGCCCTTGGTAGTTCGTCCGTGAGGGCTAACACCTATACCTTGGACTTTACCGGCTCGGTCTTCGACGTCTCCGCAACGATCACTACGGGCGCAGCTGCACCAGGCGGCGGCTACGATATTACTTCAATCACTGGCTACGACATCTCAGCCTTGTTTGGAAAACAGGACATCACTGGGCTTGTCACGGCGAATGGCACACCGCCCGTCAAGGGACCTACTATGCATCAAATGGACTCGGATGGTACTATAATAATGTTTTTTATCCGTCTGGAGGACCATACGTGGATAACAATGGACCACTATTCACTGACGCCAATGGCAATTATCTGAACCTATATTCGGTCGGAACGAGCTATTACCTTTCGGTTGATAACCCAGGGGGCACCCTCTGGAACCCGGGCGATCTCGGCACGCTGTCGGCGTCAGACCCACCGCCAAGCACTCCGCTGCCGTCGACGTGGACGATGCTGATAGCTGGCTTCGTTGGTCTCGGGTTCTTTGCTTCTCGCGGGACGAAGAAAAGCTCTGCTGCTCTTGCAGCCGCGTAGTCCAAAAATACCTCGTCGGATTTCGGAGAGGCCGCCGCGAGGCGGTCTTTCTGTTTCGGAGCCCGCCGCTTCTCGTCGCCCTGGACCGTCAGAGGACCTGAAAGAGAGCTTCATCGTCAAGGACACTACCGGGGAGGTGCTGGGCTATTTCTATTTCGACCATGATCGTTACCGCAGATCGGTCACGATCCAACTCACCGGAGACGAGGCGCGGCGCATCGCGACGAACATTTCGAAGCTGCCGGACTTGCTGAGTACATTGGGTTAAGTCGTTCACCGCGTTTCGTCTAGCAGTCTGCGGAAAAACCTGGAATTTGGGGCCGTTGCTCTTTGTTGTTTGAAGAGGGTGGGCGGTTCTGGCGATGTATTCGAGCGGCGCCTTTGGTCCCTGAACGCCTGCTTGCTATGCTGCGATCAGTTTAGGAATGCGAATTAGGTTGTAGGCGATCAGGTTGAGCAGGAAGTCGGCAGCGACGTTGGCGATGCCGCGATGTTTGGTCTTGCGCATGGTGCCGTGCTGCTTGCCCCAGCCGAACAGGCATTCGATCATGGCGCGGCGCGATTGCGACATGCCGTAGCCTTGGTGGCGCGTCGTCCGTTGGTCGATGGCGCTGCGGCGGCGCTTGCCGGTCTTGGTGACGCCGTCGTTCTGCGTCACGTGCGGTGTGACGTTGAGGGCGCGAAGCTTGGCGACATGATCGGCCGTGTCATAGGCTTTGTCCGCGCCGGCGGTGATGCGGCGGCCGGCCTGCTTGGCCTTGGCTTTGAGCATCCTCTCGGCGGCGCGACGCTCGGCGGTGCCGTTGGCGAGCGTGACCATGCCGGCGACCGCCAGCCCATGCCGGTTCTCCATAGTGGCGTGGCCCATGTAGGACAGCTTTGCCTCCCGCCCGGCGGCCTTGCGATAAAGGCGACTGTCGGAATCACTGGTGCTGGCATGGGTGTCGTTCTTGCGCTTCTGGCCGTGGAAGTTGGCGCCATCGTCGTCGCTGCCGTCCTTAGGGCGAAAGCTCTTCTGCGAGGCCCAGGCCTCGATCAGCGTGCCATCCACAGAAAAATGCTCGTCCGACAACAGCGGCTTGACCTGCGGATGGTTCAGAAGCTTGGTCATGAACTTGGCGAATACGTCGCCGTCGTGCAGCAGCCGGTCGCGGTTCTTGGTGAAGCTGGTCGGATCCCAGACCGGATCGTCGGGCGAAAGTCCCACGAACCAGCGGTACAAAAGATTGTAATCCAGTTGTTCCATCAACTGCCGCTCCGAACGGATGCCGTAGAACACCTGCAGCAGCAACGCGCTGAGCAATTGTTCCGGCGGAACCGAGGGGCGTCCTTCGCTCGCGTACAGCTTCTCCAAGCTGCGGCTCAGTTCGCTCAACACATCACGGACAAGCTCTCGAATCTTCCGCAACGGGTGGCTCTTCGGAACCCGCGCCTCCGGCGAAATGTACGAAAACAACCGGCCCTGATCCACAAATGCGCCGCGCATGCAAGCCTCCGCCGATTTGTCTTACAAAACTGAATCAGCAAACTCCCGTCGTGGCGAGCGGTTTTTCAGCAGACTGCTAGCGGTGGTGCCGGGTGAGAGGATTGAACTCCCGACCAACGGTTTACAAAACCGCTGCTCTACCGCTGAGCTAACCCGGCAATTACTCGATGTTACTCAATATTCCTGTTCGGCTCGCACGCCAGTGAATCCAGGGTAACGCTAGGGGTCAACATCAATCGCGCTGCCGAGTGTGCCTATATAGCTTGCCGTCGCCGGTGCGCCAACGACTCGACTCATCGTATCGCTCCGGTCACCCGGATCACCGGCTCAAGATCAAGAACCCGGCGGCGCCAGCGGTGCGGCGCGGGAGGGGGATGGGCGCTGAGCGCAGGATGCAATGGCAGAAGCGCACCTTCCGCCGCTCTGAACGAAATGCAGGACGAAAACGGCTTCTGCTTTAAGCGCAGGCTGTGCGGGCGGCGATAGCGTCCTCGTCAAAAGCAGACGTAGATCCACTGGCCCAAGGCCGGGTCCCATTGCCAGCAGGTTCCGAAGCCTATGCCACAGCCAAAGCAGGCTCCTCCGATCCATACACCAGCGCAAGCGCAGCCCCCGCGGCAGCCGCCTCCGCAGCCGAGACCCCTGCAACCGCGGGCGCAGGCAACATGAGCAACGCAGCCGCGGGCGCAGCCGACATGAACCGCCGCACAGCCGCGGGCGCAGCCGACATGAGCCGCCGCGCAACCGCCGGCGCAGCCGATACGAGCCGCCGCGCAGCCGCCACCACGCGCACAACCACCGCAGCCGCCGGCATGAGCACAACCGCCGCAGCCGCCGCCATGACCACAACCGCCGCAACCGCCGCCGTGACCACAGCCCGCTGCAACTCTCAGGCCTTGGCGAAGCAGAGGCTCGTTTTCCTTGTCGAAGACGTGGAAGGTCGCCAAACTGATGTCAGATATTTCCTCTTCGCCGAGAACAATTCGGTTCGCGTTGTCCTCCGACGGTACGTTCGTCGCCGGCGCGGTTGCCGATGCCCGGCCGCCCATCGCCAAAGAAACGCCGGCTGCCCCCAAGACCAAGGCTGCCTTCCGTCGCTTCAGTTTGGAACTACGTTTCGCCTGCGCCATAACTGCCCCTTCATCCGAGATGAAACTGGGAGAACTTCGCGTGCCTCTTTGCCCTGCGGAATCGGCAAATGCCGCCCTGCTTCCGCAGGCGAGTTATCATACATTATGAGTGCGGCTTTGGGGCTTTTTGGTGGAAGACACCAGGTTTGCGCCGCGGGATAGGCCGGGGCATGATTGCCGTGCCTGACTTCACGGTGGTGACGGGGTATGGCGGCCGGCGCAGATTTTGTTCTCGACGCTCTCATACGCGAGGGTATCGACCACCTGTTCATGGTTCCCGGCGGTCTGGTCGATCCTTTCCTGCCGGCTCTCTCCCGTCATCCGGGCCTTAAGCCGATTGTCGCCACCCATGAAGGCGGCGCCGCCTATATGGCTGATGGCTATGCACGCGCCAGCGGACGGTTCGGCGCCGCGCTCGGCATCGGCGGTCCAGGTCTCTGCAATATGACGACCGCGGTGGCAGCGGCCAAAACGGATTCCTCGCCGATCCTGGTGCTCAGCGGCGAGATTCCGATCGACATGGAGGGTCTCGGCGAATTCCAGGATGCCAGCCAGGCGTCGCTCGACGACACGTCCATCATGCGGCCGGTCACGCGGCTGTCGATGACGGTCGCGAGCGCCAAGAATCTTGCTCATTGGTTTCGTTACGGTTTGACCTCGATGCTGGCCCAGCCGAGCGGCCCGGTGCATTTCTCGCTGACTCACGACGCGCTGATGTCGGACTGCAGCGCCGACTACGCGCCGGTCCGCGAGTTCTTCGACGATGTCACGCCGCTCAATCTGCCGGCGGCGGAAAAGGTCATCGAATTTTTGGGCGAAGGTCCGCGTGTCGCGATCCTGGCCGGTGCTGGCATCGAGCACGATACCGCTGCTGCTGCGTTGAAGGCGGTGGCCGAGCGCTGGTCGATCCCGGTCGCGACCACGCTTCGGGCCAAGGGCGTCTTTCCCGAAGACCATGATCTGTCGCTTGGCGTTTTTGGCTATGCCGGCACGCGACACGCAACCGCCGCGCTTCTCGCGGGCGATCTCGACGTTCTGCTGATCCTCGGCTCGGGGCTGAACGAGCGCGATACGATGCATTGGACGTTGCGGGAAAAATCGAAGGCGCTGATGATCCATGTCAACACCGACATGCATGAAATCACTTCGGGCGGCACCGCGGGCCATGTGGTGCCGGGAAGTTGCCGCGCCTTCCTCGACGTGTTGAGCCACAACGACGGGGCAGCCGCGGCCGCGCTCGCGCGCAGCCAATCGGCGCGGCAGTCTTGGGTCGCTTCCATCAAAGCCGGTCCGCGGCTTTACGACACCGAGAATTGCAGCCGAGCGACGCGCCCGATCCACCCCGCCGCGGCTGTGACCGCGTTACGCGAAGCGTTCCCGCGCGACGGCGTCGTGCTGGTCGATTCCGGCGCGCATCGGGCGTTTGCCGGACACTATTGGAGCGCCTATGAGCCGCGTACTTACATCTCAGCGACCAATCTCGGCCCGATGGGCTGGGCTATTCCGGCGGCGATCGGAGTGCAATGCGCGCGGCCCGACCGCCGCGTCGCCGTCATGACCGGCGACGGCTGCATGCAGATGCACGGCATGGACGTGCAGACTGCCGCGCGCTATCGCCTGCCGATCATTTACGTGGTGCTGAACAACGGCGCGCTCGGCAATGTCTGGCTGCGCGCGCATCAGTATGGTCCGTTGCCGTCGGAATTGACCACAATCCCCGATCACGACTGGGCCGGCTTCGCGCGCTCACTCGGCGCGCAGGGCATGACAGTGACCGACCCCGCGGCTCTCGGGGAGACGTTCGCTAAGGCCCTCGCTGCGGATGCCACAGTGGTGATCGACGTCAAGGCCGACAAAAACTGCCCGACGCCGGTTTACGACTTCAACGCCGGCGCGCGGGCGTGGTCCTATCACGAATAGGAGAACGGCGTGGCAAGTCTTCCCGATCCGACTGCGACGCTCGCAGGCGAAGGCCGCGCAATCTATGAAGACATTCTGACCAGGCGGAAGGCCAAAGGGGTCGACCATCTCGGCCCCTATATCCCGCTGCTCAATCATCCTCAACTTGCACGGCTCATCGAGCAGCTCGGCTATTATTACAAGTTTGAATCGGCACTGCCGCGCGAGGTCTATCAGTTCGTCGTCCTGATGCTCGCTAAACGCTCAGGCGTCGCCTTCGTGTGGGCCGATCACGTCGCCGCGGCGCGCGCAGCCGGCCTGCAGGACGGCCTCATCAACGGTATCGAGGCCGGCAGCAAAGAGTTTGCCGCGCCCTTCGACATGGTGAGCCAGATCGCCGATTGCGCCTTTGCCTATCGTTCGATCCCGCAGGCGTTGCAGGATACGGGCCGTCGGCCGGTTCGGCTTGCATGGACTGATCGAGATCGTCACGCTCTGCGGCTATTACTCGATGATGGCCATGGTCAACGGCTGCTTCGATGTGCCTTTGCCAAGCCGAGGAGGGCAGTGAGCGATCCTCATGGCGATCCTTGCCGATCACGGACCATGGTCTTTCAGGCCACGCTGGTTTTATTGCCTGCATGATCCAGCAGCGCGATCAATCCCTTCAGGAGTTCGGTGGGCGACGGCGGGCAGCCGCGAATATGCAGATCGACCGGGACCACATTCGAAACGCCTCCGGTGACGGCGTAGCTGCCCGCGAAAATCCCGCCGTCCAGCGCACAGTCTCCCACCGCCACCACCCACTTGGGGTCCGGCGTTGCGCGGTAGGTCCGCTCCAGCGCCTCGCGCATGTTCTTGGTCACCGGTCCCGTCACCAGCAGCACGTCGGCGTGGCGCGGCGAGGCGACGAAGCGCAGGCCAAAGCGCTCGAGATCGTAGAACGCATTATTGAGCGCATTGATTTCGAGCTCGCAGCCGTTGCATGAGCCGGCGTCCACCTCGCGGATCGACAGGCTTCGTCCCAAGCGCCGCCGCGCCGCGCGATCCAATTGCCTGGCAAGCTCGTCACGCGCCTCGTCGCTCGATGAGCGGCGGCGCTTCGGTGAGGGGACGGTGCGTCAAGCCCTCGAAAAGCTTTCTGCGCATAGTGTCGTCCTTTGCTCCCTACAAGTCGTGCCCCGAATACGAGCAGTTGAACGACTTGTTGCAGAGTGGAAAGTCGGCAACGATGTTGCCTTCGATTGCGGCCTCCAGCAGCGGCCACTGAAACCACGACGGATCGCGCAGATGGCAACGCACGATGCGTGCGCCGTCGAGCCGCACCGAGACCAGCACATCCCCGCGGAAGCCTTCCGCAAAGCCCAAACCTTCGCCGCTGCCGCCATCGAGTGCGGTGTTGATCGATCCGGTCGGCAGGCGCTCGATCAGTTGCTCTATCAGCGCCAGGCTTTGCTCCACTTCGCGGATACGGATCCACACCCGGGCATTGACATCGCCGGCCGTCAGCACCGGAACGTCGAAGTTGAGTTCGTTGTACGGCGCGTAACCCGGGCTTTTCCGTGCGTCGAAGTTGCGGCCGCTGGCGCGCCCAACATAGCCGGACGCTCCGAACTGCCGGGCCAATTCGACACTTACGATACCGGTGCGGGCGGTGCGGTCCTGCAGCGAGGCCGTGTTGTCGTAAAGTTCGATCAGGCTGGGAAACCGCAGCCGGAAATGTTGCAAAGCCTCTTTCAGGACCGCAATGCCGGATGAGGTGAGATCGGCGCCGACGCCGCCAGGGATGACGCGATCCATCATCAGACGATGGCCAAAGCAGCGTTCGGCGGTGCGCAACACCAGTTCGCGCAGGATTCCACAATGCGCATGCATGAGCGCGAACGAGGCGTCGTTGCAGATGGCGCCGATGTCGCCGAAGTGATTTGCCAGCCGTTCAAGCTCGGCCATCAGCGCACGCAAATATTGCGCTCGTGGCGGCGCTTCGACGTTCAAAGCCGCCTCGACAGCATGAGCAAATGCGATTCCGTAGGCCACAGTGCTGTCGCCGGACGTGCGCGCGGCAAGGCGTGCGGCCCGCCCGATCTCCGCCCCTGCCATCAGCGACTCGATGCCCTTGTGCACATAGCCGAGGCGTTCTTCGAGCCGCACCACGGTCTCACCGCCGGCGGTGAAACGAAAATGTCCCGGCTCGATGATGCCGGCGTGTACGGGCCCGACCGGGATTTGATGCAGGCTCTCACCCTCCACCGGCAAAAACGGGTAGGGCGGCCTTACATCCGGCGCGGAGATGCGCGTGCCGAGCGGCCGTTGCACATCCCAAAAGCCGAGATCGAGCCACGGTCGCAAATCCGGAGCGCCGACTGGTTGGAGCCCGTAGAGACTGAAGATGGCGCGTTCGAGCCGTATGGCAGGTGGGTGTAGCGCGCCAACCGACGGAAACGTTTCGTTCGGACATTCGAGGCTCACGACGGCGATGTCGCTTGCGTCCTGTTGGTCCACGATCGCCATGTGCACTGCGTACGAGGCGCTGGAATCGCCCCAGAGGCCAAGCAGCGTTGCGCGGCCGGCGGCGAGTTCGGTCGCAACCTCGCTCCAAACATCGGTCGTGACCATCAAACGCGGCCAGGGGCGATGATCGTCAACTCGTTTGCCGCGAATGATGTCGATCAGCGCGGGCATCGTTTTAACCCAGCAGTCCGGCAACGTTCTGGAACCAGGCGACCAGCGCCGGCGGCATATAAATGCCGGCGAGCAGGACGAGGCCAAGATGGGCGAACATCGGGACGTAGGAGGCCTGCGCCTTGGCCGTAGGACCGCGCGGCTCGCCGAACGCGATGCTGTTGAGCCGCAGGAACAGAGCGGCAAAGCCGACGAGAATGCCAAAAACGAGAACAAGCGCGAGCAACGGCGCGCGGGCGAAGGTCGAGCTGATGACCAGAAATTCGCTCATGAAAATGCCGAGCGGCGGCAGTCCGGCGATGGCCAGGACGCCCAGGATCAACCCCCAGCCAAGCACCGGATGGGTTTCGGTCAGGCCACCCATGTCGGCGATCCGTTGCGTCCCCTTGACCTGGGCGACATGGCCGACGGCAAAAAATATCGCCGACTTGGTGAGCGAATGCATGGTCATGTGCAGCAGGCCGGCAAAATTGGCGAGCGGTCCACCCATGCCGAAGGCGAAGGTGATGATGCCCATATGCTCAATCGACGAATAGGCGAACATGCGCTTGATGTCGCGCCGGCGGTAAAGCATGAACGCGGCGAAGACGAGTGAAAGTAATCCGAGCGTCACCATCAACGGGCCGGGCGCGAGCGCACCGGTGTTTGCCGCCAGCAGCATCTTGAAGCGCAACAGGGCGTAAAGCGCGACATTGAGCAGTAATCCCGACAGCACCGCCGAAATCGGTGTCGGGCCCTCGGCGTGCGCATCGGGCAGCCAGGCGTGTAATGGCGCGAGCCCGACTTTCGTGCCGTAGCCGAGTAGCAGAAAGACAAACGCGACATTGAGCAGCGCCGGGTCGAAGGCGCCGGCGCGCTTGACGAGCACGGACCAGACCATGGCGTCGAGACCTTCACCCACGACCGGCCGCGCCGCCATATAGACCAGGATCGTACCAAACAACGCGAGTGCGATGCCGACGCTGCCGAGGATGAAATATTTCCACGCCGCCTCGAGCGCCTCGTGCGTGCGGTAGATGCCGACCATCAGCACCGTCGTGAGGGTGGCAAGCTCGATCGCCACCCACATCAGGCCGATATTGTTGGCGGCGAGCGCGAGATTCATCGCGAACATCAGGACCTGATACATCGCGTGATAGAAGCGCACGGACTGCGGCGTCAACCGGCCGATGTCGAGTTCGTGGCCGATATAGCTGGCGCTGAATATGCTTGTGGTGAAACCCACGAATGTCGAGAGCACGATGAACGTGCTGTTGAGATCATCGACCAGAAGATAGGAATTAGGCTGTGGCTTTCCGACGAACAGCGAAAGCGCGCACAGCAAAGTCAGGGTTGTCGCCAGCACGTTGAGCCGCGCGGTCAGCCGATACGCGGGCAGTACCGCGAACAACGCCGCGGCGAAAGCGGGAACGGCGAGGACTCCGGCTAAGGGATTGAACGTCACGCCATAAAAAGTCATCGCCGCTCTCCGCGAAAACGATCGAGCGCCTGCACATCGACGCTGTCGAAGCGCTCGCGAATGCGGAACAGAAAAATTCCGATCACGATGAAGGCGATGAGGATGGAGAATGCGACGCTGATCTCGACCACGAGCGGCATGCCCTTGGCGCCGGTTGCGGCCAGGACCAGGCCGTTTTCGAGAGACATGAAGCCTACGACTTGGCTCACGGCGTTGCGCCGCGTCACCATCATCAAAAGGCCGAGCAGCACCACCGAGAGCGCGAAAGCGAGGTCCTCGCGCGCCAGCGGATCGGCTTCCTGGGTTACGCGCAACATCACCACCATGGACAACGCAACGAGCCCGATGCCGGCCAGCATGGCGGGGCCCACGCCGACCACGTTTTCGATCTCGCGATGGATACCCAACCGGACAATCATCCGGTGCAGCGCCACGGGAATGATAATCGCCTTGAAGATCAGCGCGATCGCCGCGGTGACATAGAGATGCGGCGCGTCCTGGATGAACGCCTGCCAGGCAACCGACGCCGCGAGCACCAAGGCATGCAAGGCATAAATGTTGAGCAGGGCATAAAGCCGGTCCTGATAGAGTTCCATGAAACTGACCAGCACCAGCGAGCCGGCGAGCAGATGGGCGACGTCGAAATCGATCCCCGTCATCAGAAACTCCCGGATACGAAGCGCAAGAGAGTTGCGAGCAAACCGAGCATCAGCGCGGCGCCCAAAAATTCCGGCACGCGAAACACGCGCATCTTGGCGATCGACGTCTCGAACAGCGCGAGCAGGAAACCGCCCACGGCCAGCTTTCCGATGTAGGCGGCAACGCCGACGGCCAGGGTCGACATTGTTGCGCTCGCTGACTCGATTCCCCAGGGTACGAACAGGCAGGCGATCAGCGAGGTGTAAAGAATAAGCTTGAGCGAAGACGAAAGCTCGATCAGCGCAAGATGCCGGCCCGAATACTCGAGCACCATCGCTTCGTGCACCATGGTCAGCTCAAGATGCGTCGCCGGATTGTCGATCGGAATACGGCTGTTCTCGGCGATCGCCACCATGATGAGGGCGATGAGCGCCAGCCCAAGCGAGACGCGCAGCCCGACCGCGGACGACGCCATGAAGGCGGCCATGGTGGAAAGCTGGGTCGAGCCGGCGATCAGCGCCAGCGTGAACACCATCATGAGCATCGCCGGCTCGGCGAGCGAGGCGATCATCACTTCCCGGCTTGAACCGATGCCGCCGAAGCTCGTGCCGACATCCATTCCGGCGAGCGCCAGGAAAAAGCGTCCGCTGCCCAAAAGTGCCGCGATGGCAATGAGATCAGCCGACCACGAGAACAACAGCCCGGTGCGGAATGTCGGCACCAGAGACGCCGCAACCCAAGTGGCGGCGAAGATCAGATAGGGGATGACGCGGAACAGCCACGAGGCGCTCTCCGCCAGCACCACCTCCTTGCGTGTGAGCCGGATGAGATCGAGATAGGGCTGGATCAGCGGTGGACCCTGCCGCCGCAACAAACGCGCCTTTACCTTGCGCACGAAACCCGTGAACAGCGGCGCCAAGATCAGCACCAGCAGCATCTGGGCGCCCTGAGTGGCCAGATCGCGGATCAGGACCATGCGGCGAGCACCAACAGCAGAGCGACGAGAGTGCAGAACACCAACGTCAAGAATTGGCGGATGGTCAAAAACTGCAGGCGATTGAGGCGGTCGGCGGCAAAGCCGATGCCGACAGCGATGGGCGCGTAGATCGCCTCCCAGATAAGATCGTGCAGTTCCACCGTCAGTCGCGCCGGCCGCGTGTCGCCAGGCGGCGGTATCTCGGCATGCTCGCGCGCGCGAAATACGATGGTGCCGAACACGCGCCGGATCGGCTGCGCAAAACTCATGGCCGAGTATTGGGTCGCCGGACTAGCATCCGGATAGCCGCAGTCCCAGGTGGGCGCCCGGCGCAGCCGATCCGAAGCGAAGCGGTGAATCGCGGACGCCGCGAGAGTGCCCGAGATGACCATGAACATAAATACCAGAAGCCCGTCGTAGGAACTGCGGCTGGCGGCAATCGGAACGATGGAGAGCCATTGCGCGCCGATTTGAACCGGCATGTGCTCGCCGATCAGAGCGGAACTGACTGGCGCCAGCGCGTCGATGAACAGGCCGGGCAGGATTCCGGCAGCGAGGCACAACGATGCAAGAAGCATCATCGCGGCTAGCGAATACTGGTCGGTTTCCGAAGCATCTTCGGCGGCGCGCGTGCGCGGACGGCCGAGAAAGGTTACGCCGTAGGCCTTGACGAAGCAGGCGGCGGCCAGCGCGGCGGAAAGCGCCAATAATGCGCCGACGGCCGGCACCATAAGCTTAAGCCCCCACGACGGCAGTTGCGGGCTCAGCAGGATCGCTTGGAATGTCAGCCATTCGGAGACGAAGCCGTTGAGCGGCGGCAGCGCGGAGATCGCGACGCAACCGACGAGAAAAACGAATGCGGTTCGCGGCATGCGATGAATGAGGCCGCCAAGGTGCTCCATGTCACGCTCGCCGGTTGCGGTGAGCACCGCACCGGCGCCGAAGAACAAGAGGCTCTTGAACAAGGAGTGGTTGAACACGTGGAGGAGCGCTGCGGTCAGTGCGAGCGCTGCAGGGAACAGCATGCCGTGCGCCTTGAAGGCGAGCGCAAGCCCGAGCCCGATGAAGATAATGCCGATGTTCTCCACGGTGTGATAGGCAAGCAGCCGCTTGAGGTCGTGCTGCATCAGCGCATAGAGCACACCCATCACGGTCGTCACTCCGGCAACTGCGAGCACGACGATGCTCCACCACCACGCCGGGCTGCCCGCGAGATCGAAGACGATGCGCACAAAGCCGTAGACAGCGACCTTCGTCATCACGCCGCTCATCAGGGCGGAAACATGGCTTGGAGCGGCCGGGTGCGCTAACGGCAGCCACGCGTGCAGGGGAACGAGACCCGACTTCGAACCCGCTCCGATGAGTGCGAGGATCAATGCCAGCGCGCCGAGTGCCGCTGACGGATGGGCGTCGCGCATCTGCGCGAACGTATAAAGGCCATCGGGTCCCGCGAGCAGGCCGAAGGCGAGCAGCAAAGTGAGCGTCCCGAAGCTCGCCATGACCAGATAAACAAAACCGGCATGCACATTCTCCGGCACGCGGTGATGCGACATCACCATCGCCCACGAGGTCAGCGACATGAATTCCCAGGAGAGCAGAAATGTGAAGGCGTCATCGGCCAGCACGACCAGCGTCATGCCGGCGAGGAAGGCAGGAAAGAACGGCAGCACGCGCTCCGGCGACGTTTCATGTTGGCCGTAGCCGAGCGCAAACAAGCTTGCGCTCAAGGCGCCAAGATCAACCACGATGAGGAAGAAGGCCGAGAGCGCGTCAATGCGCAAATGCGCACCAAGCCAGGGCACGCCAACCGGAAGGGTGGTGCTTTCAGGGCTCGATGCGCCGAGAAGGTATGCCAGTGCGGCTGCGAGCGAAACCGTCGACGCGACCATGCTGGCGCCATAGATGACCCGCGTCGCCGTGCTTGAGCTGCTGAGCGCCACGGCGAGCGGGGCCAGGGCGAGCAGGATCGCGGCGCAAACAAGGACAATCGTGAGCGTCACGACCCCGCCCTCTTAAGTCGCACGCCTCGTCCACCGGCTTGGGTCGAGGCGTTGTCGGAAATGAGCTCGATACCGAACGCATCAAGCGCGGCGACGAGCTTCATCAGCGAATTGACGTTGCCGCGTACAACCCCTTCGCTCGCCTCCATCCGCTGAATTGTTGGCAGCGAGAGCCCTGCGGCTTCCGCGAGCTTACGTTGATCGATGCCAAGGAGTGCCCGAGAAGCCCTGAGCTGGCCCGCAGTAATCATGGAATTACAATTAGAACTGATGTTTTAGACTTGTATTATTACGTATAGAAGTTGGATGGTAAGGTTGCAAACATTTATTTGGGACTTCGCACAGCCTTAAGCCCGGGCTCTCGCGCCAATGGGCGGCGCGAATCGGGATTCGGATACCGCTTAGGCACCCGGAAACACGGAATTGCCGGATTCGCGACGCATTGAGGTCGAATTCGAGGGAGAATTTTTCCGAGCCATTGGTATCGGAGGGGACATGAGGGCCAAGGCCGGATTGGTTCCAGTGGCTGCCGCGCTGGTCACGGTGCTGGCGGGGGTCAGCCTGAAGGCAGGTTTCGCGCGCGCGGAAGATGATTGCCTCACCGCGCCGAATGGGGCGGCGCCGGCGGGGAGCCACTGGTATTACCACGAAGACCGCGCGACGCAGCGCAAATGCTGGCATGTGCGGCCGAAAGACCAAGCGGTCCCGGAAACGGCCGCACAGGAACAACCCGAAGCGGCGACGCCCGTATCGGCTGCATCCAGCCCCGTGCACACGCCAGAACATGCGCGAAGTAGCGTTCGAGCAAGCGGCAAGCCGCGTGCCGGCGTGGCGACCCGAGCGGATGCGCCAGCACCTGCGGGTGCCGAAACGGCGGCTTGGCCGGACCCGCCGGCGCCGGCCAATGCTGAAACCGTTGCTTGGCCGCAGCCCCCGTCACCGGCTGGCACCAGCAAAACGGCGTCGCCCGAGCCACCACAGATTCGTTCCGATGCGACCGTCTGGCCTGAGCCGCCGTCGACAGGCAGCATCAGCAAAGCGGCATCGCCTGAGCCTCCATCGCAGTCCAGTGCCGACACTACGGCTTGGCCTGAGCCGCCGGTGTCAGCCGCTACTGCTCCTGCGGAAACGGTTCCCGAGGACACCGCACAGAAGCCTTCCGCGCCGTCTGCGCAGGCCGGGAATGACGCGGGGAACGACAAAGCGTCGGATCTATCAGTCATTGGTCCGGTCCCGGCGGCGGCCCCTTCCGGTGAAATGTCAACAGGGCTTGTTGTGATTGGCGTCATCGGATTGATGGTCGCCGGGTTATACATGCGGTCGATGTTGACCAGGACCGTCGGCCGGCCGCGGATGAAAAAGATCCGGCGACGTGCGGCTAACGATGGCGTCAGCAGCGACCGCAAGATGCCAGCGTTTCCTGCGCATTTCTTCCAGCGTGCGCCGGCTCCAACCGGCCATGAGCGCAGTCATGACGAGTTGGTAGAGGCCTTGCGGAAGCTCTTGCAAGTGCTCGACCGGGAAGCGGCATGACGTTTCGTGGCCGCGTCGCAGGCCGGCCGTGAAACCGCGAGCGGCCAGTGAGCCGAGTTTGTTTGACCCGGCTTGCCGTGGCATTGGACTATCAAATCATTCCTTAGGACGGCTGCACAACGCGTTTTGCGTGCCGCATGGCCCTGTCCGACTCTTCCCTGCAGATGTGCATTATGATCTGCGTCAATTTGGCCGAGCGGCAATGCCCTATCGTTTGGGCTGACCCACTCACCATCCGCTGCCCATGAATCCCACCCATACTAATCTCGCCAATCCAGATCTCACCAACACGGCGCGTCCGCAACTGGCGATCCGTCGTGTCAATCTCGATACGGGCCGCGAGAACGTCGCCGTCATTTCGCGGCGTTCCAGCGCGCTGCGTCCCGACGTGTTTCGCGGCTTCAGCCGCGTCGAGCTCCGGCGAGATTCGAAGGTACTGCTGGCGACTCTGCTCATAACCGACGACGACAGTCTGGTCGGTCCCGATGAGCTCGGACTTGCCGAGCCTGCTTTTCGACGCTTCGCTGAGCCATCCGGGAGCTTGGTGAGCGTCGCGCCGGCCGCTTCGCCCGACAGCCTTGATGCCGTGCGCGCCAAAATCCAGGGCCGAACACTGAGTGGAACAGACATCACTGCGATCGTGCAAGACGTGACCCACTACCGCTACTCCGACATGGAGATCGCTGCGTTTCTCATTAGTTCGGCCAGTTTTATGACGAGCGGCGAAATGATTGCTCTCACTCAGGCGATGGCCGAGGCGGGCACGCAGCTTAAATGGGACGTACCGATCGTGGTCGACAAGCACTGCATCGGAGGCATTCCAGGTAACCGTACGTCGATGATCGTGGTTCCGATCGTAGCAGCGCATGGGCTGACAATTCCCAAAACGTCGTCGAGGGCCATAACGTCTCCGGCGGGAACAGCGGATACGATGGAAGTTCTGGCGCGTGTCGATGTCGGCATCGAGGAGATCAAGGACGTCGTTTCGGCATGCCGTGGCTGCCTGGTGTGGGGCGGACATGTGAACTTATCGCCCGCCGACGACATCCTCATTTCAGTGGAACGTCCACTCAGCCTCGATACGCGCGAGCAAATGGTCGCGTCGATCATGTCGAAGAAGCTTGCAGCCGGATCGACCCACCTCGTTGTCGATCTCCCGGTGGGGCCAACGGCCAAATTGAGAAACGCCATGGATGCGATGCGGCTTCGCAAGCTGTTCGAGTTCGTTGGGGATCACTTTGGCATATCCGTGGAAGTGATCACGACAGATGGCCGAGAGCCGATCGGCAACGGCATCGGTCCGGTGCTTGAGTCTCAGGACGTCATGGCGGTGCTGGCGAACGAGGCTGGCGCGCCACGGGATCTACGCGAAAAGTCGCTTCGCTTGGCTGCTCATCTGCTGGAGTACGATCCACTGCTGCGGGGTGGAACGGGCTACGCGCGTGCGCGCGAGTTGCTCGACAGCGGTGCGGCATTGAAGCAAATGCATAAAATCATGGAGGCTCAGGGGCCGCCGATCTGTGCGACCGATATTGGCCCGCTAACCGCCGATGTGACGGCGCCGAAGGACGGCGTCGTCACCGGCATTGATTGTCTTCGGCTCAACCGTCTCGCGCGAACGGCGGGAGCTCCGATAGACAAGGGCGCCGGCATAAAGGTGTTCAAAAAAATCGGCGACCGCGTGGATAGCGGCGAACCGCTCTATCGAATTTTCGCCTTCGATCATTCCCAATTCGACTTGGCGGTTGCCGGCAGTAAGGCGAATGCAGGTTACGTGATCGATGGCGAGCAATCCGCCCGACGCATCGGCCTTGGTCCGTGACCGCGCTGGCGATTCAAACCCTGCCGTTTGCGGTCAACGACGCCGAGCGTCTTGCAAGACGACTCGGCGCCCCGCTGCATGAGATTGCGATACATTGGTTTCCGGACGGAGAGATGCGGGTAACAGTCGGCGACGCGTCGCCGACCACCATCATCTACGCCGCACTTGACCATCCGAACGACAAGCTTCTTGCGATTCTGTTCGCGGCCGATGCGCTGCGCCGAGCCGGCGCCACCCGAACTCGTTCTTGTCGCACCTTATCTGTGTTACATGCGCCAGGACGCTGCCTTTCATAAGAGCGAGGCGATCAGCCAAAAGATCGTCGGACGATTGCTCGCGGCAGCGGTCGACCGCATCATCACGGTCGACGCCCATTTGCATCGCACCGCGAAGATTCGGGACGTCTTTCCGGGCATCGAGGCGGACAATCTGTCAGCCATGTCTGCCATTGCAGATGCGTTGCGCGGGTGGGGCTTTGATCGGAACACCGTGATTGTTGGTCCGGATGCAGAGTTGAGTCCATGGGTGACCGATCTGGCTGAACGGCTGGGCGTTGCGCACGCCGTTGCGCGGAAAACACGCCGCGGCGACCGTTCGGTTGAAATCAACCTTGCAGACGAAACCCTGTTTGCCGGCCGGCCAGTCGTCTTGGCGGACGATATTGTTTCGTCCGGAGGAACGTTGCTGGCCTGCGCGAAGGCGCTTCTTGCGGCGGGAGCAACGACCGTGGACGCCGTCGTAACTCATGCGCTCTTTGCACCGGAGTTGATAAGCGAGTTTGCGCAGGCAGGCATTCGCTCAGTCCGGTCAACGAACAGCGTGCCGCATCCAACCAACGCCATTTTTCTCGACGACATACTGCTGGCGGCGCTCCGGCGAGAAACGATGAGCGCAGAGGAGCCCGCGTCATGAGCGTCAAGCTCAGATTTTGTGGGGCGGCGCGAACTGTGACCGGCTCCTGTTACCATATCGAAGCCCCAACCGGGCGCCTTCTGGTCGACTGTGGATTGTTTCAAGGGCCGAAAACGCTGAAAGCGTTGAACTACGACGACTTTCCGTTTCGCCCGAGCGACATCGACAAGGTCTTGCTGACACACGCACACGTCGATCATAGCGGATTGATTCCGAAGCTCGTACGGCAGGGCTTTAGCGGGAGCATCATGGCGACCCGTGGGACGATCGACTTGTGTTCCTACCTGCTCCCCGATGCCGGGAGCATTCAGGAAACGGAAGTCGCTGGCTTGAATCGGCGGAACGCCGCGCGGCGGCGCGCCGCAGTCTCGCCGATCTACACCCAGGCCGATGCGGTCGCCTCGCTCCACGCATTCAGGCCTGTCGAATATGAATCCTGGTTCGCCGCAATTCCGGGCGTGCGTGCCCGCTACTGGAACGCGGGTCATCTTTTGGGGTCCGCATCGATAGAACTGGAGTTTGCCGGAGAAGGCTCAGCGGGCCAGCCGCTCCGCATCCTATTTTCGGGAGACATTGGCCCGGACGCGAAACTACTTCAGCCTGATCCGGAGGCGCCGACGGGCTTCGACTACGTGCTTTCGGAATCCACTTACGGTGACGTGGATCGGCCGTCGATCACAGCCGCGGCACGTCGCGAACTGCTCGCCGGCGAAGTGCGCGACGCCTTCCTGGCAAAAGGGGCCTTGCTTATTCCGGCGTTCGCGGTCGAACGCACTCAGGAACTGATCGTGGACCTGATCGATCTTATGGAACATGGCCATATTCCAACCGCGCCGATTTTCCTCGATTCGCCTCTGGCTATTCGCGCCACAGAAGTATTCCGAACGCACGCATCGAGCCTCGACAGGAGCGTCGACGTCGAACACCTGCTCAGCTCTCCGAACCTGCATCCGACCGAAACCGTCGAGGAAAGCAAGGCCATTGCCAGGTTTTCAGGCTTTCACATCATTATTGCAGCAAGCGGTATGTGCGATGCCGGCCGCATCCGGCATCATTTGAAGCGGTGGCTGTGGAATAGCGGCGCTACGGTTCTCCTCGTCGGTTTTCAAGCTCAAGGCACGCTCGGCCGATTTCTTGTCGATGGCGTGAAGTCAGTGCGCATTCAGGGTGAGGAGATCAAGGTCGGCGCTCGCATTCGCAGCATCGATGAATATTCGGGTCACGCCGATGGGCCCGAACTGGCGCGCTGGATCGCCGGACGCCGTCCCATCCGCAGAGGCGTGTTCCTTATCCATGGCGAAGAGCCGGCGCTGTCCGGCTTGTCCGCCCGCATCGCCGAACGCACGATCCCGGCCGCGCAGGTATTCGTTCCGCTTCTGGACGACATTTATGAACTTTCGACAACCGCGCCGACGCCGATCGACGTGACGCATCGGCGTCGCTTGGCGCCGGAAGCGGTCGTTGCTCTGGATTGGCACAACGACATGTCGAAACTCATACTCGACATCAACGATCAAATCGAGGCGGCAGCCGATGATCGCGCGCGCGGTGTCATTATTCGAAGATTGAGACGCGCACTGAGCGCCGAGCATGGCGGATAGAGCGCGATAGCGTCGCGTGGGCTACTCAGTGCCACTCGGCAAGTTCGATGGTGATATCTTCGGGGCCGTGGACGAAGACAAGCTTGCGATTGTGAAAATCCATCATCTTGTTACGAAGCTTGACGCCGGCAGCGGTCAGCTTCGCGATTTCGGCTTGAAGGTCGTCGACGGCAAAGCAGACGTGGTTGAAGCCGAGCTTATTGAGCTTGGCGATATTGGTATCGACGATCATCTCCGGATGGCGGTAGTGCAGAAGTTGTACTTCGCTGTGCGGGTTCTCGATTGCCAACGTGACATGATCTGCCTCGATGCCCGCGACGCCCATATAGTCCTCCATGACCTTGCCGGAGATCACGACGGACTTTACTTCTTTGAAACCGAGCAGGCCGAAGAAATGTTTGGCCGCTGCGACGTCGCGCACGACGATGGTGACGTGATCAAAGTTCCGTACCACGGTGTTCCTCTTCCGCAGGAATGCGACCCATCGCCCCCAGATCAGTCTTGGTGCACGTCGTGCACAGCGACCGCGCCGCGACGCCAATAGCCCGCGGCGCGCATCCATTTGGGATTGGCGCCATGAGCAGCGATCAGTTGACTGCGAAGCGCCTTAGCGGTGAGCGACTCGCACGCGACCCAGGCATAGTAATCGCCCGCCGGAAGTTTCAGCGTTGCCAGAGCCTTTGCCAGCACATCGTTGGCGCCGGCCGCGGCGCCGTCACGGTACGCCCATGTGACGGTCGCGTTCGTTTTCGTCTCGAATTCGAGTTCGTCTTCTGGTCCGTCGACCTCGGCCAGCACAACCGTGCGCGTGCCGGGCGGCAGTTCGGCGAGCCGGCGCGATATGGCGGGGAGCGCGGTTTCATCGCCGATCAGAAGATGCCAGTCGTAGGTGTTCGGGATGATAAAGGAGCCGCGCGGTCCGCCGAGGGTCAGCGTCTGACCGAGCTCAGCCTGGGCGGCCCAGCGCGTCGCCGGCCCGGCATCGTGGATGGCGAAATCGATCTCGAGGGTGCTGGCGGCGCGATCGTAGCGGCGCGGCGTGAAATCGCGACTCAGCACGTTGGGCGCGCCGTCGGCGTCCATCGTGCCGTCTGGAAAAAACAGTTTAACGTGATCATCAAAACCGAGGCTGGTGAAGTCATTAAGATCGCCGGTCAGCGTCACGCGGATCATGTGCGCTGCGATCTTTTCGACTTGCTTGATCGTCAGCGTGCGGCGGCGTGGCTCGTGGCGCACTCGGCGCGGCGTGCGCGGGTCCGCGGATGGCGCGTCGGCCTCACGGGTTGTGACGGGGGCAGGGCTGGACATTTAGAAGCGCTCCAATGTTTTCTTCTGTCTTGCCGGACACGCTTGCGCTTGGCGACGCGCTTTGCAAGTGGATCGTTTCAGGCGCCGACCACATGACAACTAGAATCATTCCAGTGCGGGACGAACGAAGCAAGGCGCGCCAAAGAACCTTCCTCGTTTGCTTCAGCTTTGCTTGTCGTCCGACGAGGCCTCGGTTTCCGGTGGGTGCTCGGATTCAGCGCGCCTGGCCTTGCGCAGCGCAGTCTTTTCGTCCTTCTTGCGCTGCTTCTCTTCGCTGTGCGCGCGTGCCGCTCTCGCCCGTTCGGCTCGATCTCTCCCGTAATTCGGCTTGAATGCCATGCGATCCTCGCTGGTTGATTTCGGACTTATTGGCGCTATATAGGCACAATACAGTGCCATCACAGCGCTGCGATCAAAGCGACCCGGACGATCACGATTGCATGGCAACACGTCAACAGCGAATTGATGCATTCACTCACGATGGTGTGCCGCCGAGCGACCAGCCACTTGAGCTCCTTTGCGAGGATCACGTCGGTACGTACGTCATTCCCTTTCTCTGTCGATGGAGTGGCGGCGTTTGGCAAAGCGTGGAGACAAGCAGCCCCATCGAAGCGACGGTCGTCGGCTGGCGTGTGCGTTGAAAACATTGTTCATGGAGTCTTTTGGCGGATTTCGTTGATTGGAGTTTGTGGGCGCTTAGCTCGCCGATCCGCAGCGGACCATCAAAAGCAAAATATCGTAGGATCCGAAATATATGCCTGGCTTTAAGAATCCGGATTTCGCCGAACGCCAAGAGGCCGCCGCCAAGGCTAAGAAGGAGGCTCTTGAAAAGTTTCGCGCGCAGGCCGCGGACCCGGAACTCGCGGAACGGTTGGCAGCGCGAACCGCACAAGCCGCCGAGCGTCAAGCCCTCAGAAACCTCCGCGAGATCGAGAAGGCTGAGAAAAAAGCACGTGATGCCGAGCGGGCGGAGCAGGCGAAGCGCGACGCCGCCATACAGGCTGAGCGCGCCGAGGCCGAACGCGCTGAGCGTGAACGTGCGTTGGAAGCCGAACGGAAGGCCGCGAGGGACACCCGCTATGCCGCTCGCAAATTGCGATCGAAGCGCAAGTAGCTGAGGTGCGCGACCGCGGGGCTGCATGCCGCGGATTGCCGCCAGCGCTGAACACCGGGCGCGAAGAGGGGATCATTACATGAGTTCCGCACGCCAACTTCGCCTCGGCGCATTTATGCGGCCGGCGAGTATCCATACCGGTGCGTGGCGTTATCCCGGTGCCTGGCCGGATATGAATTTCAACCTCGCGCACCTCAAGCGTGCCATCCAAACCCTGGAACGGGCGAAATTCGACGCATTCTTCATGGCCGACCACATGGCCGTGCTCAATATGCCGATCGACGCACTCAAGCGCAGTCACACGGTGACGTCGTTCGAGCCGTTCACGCTGTTGTCAGCCTTGTCACAGGTGACCGACCATATCGGGCTCGTCGCGACCGGCTCCACCACATTCGACGCGCCGTATCACATCGCACGGCGTTTTGCTTCGCTCGATCATTTGAGCGGCGGCCGCGCCGGGTGGAATATCGTCACCACCTCCAATCCGGACGCCGCGCTGAACTTCGGGCTCGAAGAGCATTGGGAGCACGGCGAACGCTATCGTCGCGCGCGCGAGTTCTATGATGTGGTAACCGGGCTGTGGGATAGCTGGGCGGACGATGCCTTCATCCGTGACGTCGAGAACGGCGTTTTCTTCGATCCAACGAAATTGCATACGCTGGATCACAAGGGCAAATATTTGTCGGTGCGAGGCCCGCTTAACATCGCACGGCCGATCCAGGGTTGGCCGGTGATCGTGCAGGCCGGCGCTTCGGAAGCCGGCCGCCAGTTGGCCGCTGAGACGGCGGAGGCCGTGTTCACAGCGCAGAGCGATCTCGCTGCCGGCCGGCAGTTCTACGCCGACGTCAAAGGCCGAATGGAGAAGCTCGGCCGTTCGCGCGACCACATGAAAATCCTGCCCGCTTGCTTTGTCGTGGTCGGCGATACGGTGGAGGAGGCGAAGGCGAAACGGCAGAAACTCGACAGTCTCGTCAATTACGCCAACGCCATCGCGTCGCTGTCGATTGCGCTCGGCCATGACGCCTCGAAATTCGATCCGGATGGGCCGTTGCCGGAAATCCCAGAGAGCAACGCCTCGAAGAGCGGCAGGGAACGCGCGATTGCGCTCGCCAAGCGTGAGAATTTGACGGTGCGGCAGCTGGCGCAACGGCTCGGCGGTTATTCCGGCCTCGCCATGGTCGGCACACCCAAGACGATCGCCGACGAGATGGAGGAATGGCTGACCGCCGAGGGCTCCGACGGCTTTACGTTGATGTTTCCGTACTTGCCTGGCGGACTCGATGACTTTGTCGATCGCGTCATTCCTGAGTTGCAGCGGCGCGGTCTGTTCCGGCGTGAATACGAGGGAAAAACGCTGCGCGAAAACCTCGGCTTGCCGCGGCCGACCAACCGATTCTTCCAAAACTGAGCTGGCCGGACGGCAGACGTTTCTCTTGAACGGCAGGCGCTGTCATGAACGGCTCCGCCAAAGTGATTTCCTTCGCCTCCGGTTCGAGGCATGCTGCCGATCCGAAAATAACAAGATGACCCCGTGACAGGCGAGGGGAGGCAACGCGATGAACGAGCATCGGCGAGACGTGCGCGCGCCGCCACCGCGCGATCGCGCCTGATCCCATCGAGACGGCCGGCATCGACGAACTTCGCGCCCTCCAGCTTACGCGATTGCAAGACGCCGTTTCACGCGCGGATCGGCAGGTTCCGCATTTCCAGAGAAAATTTGCCGTCGCCGGAATCAAGCCCGGCGATCTCAAAACGCTCGACGACCTCGCGCGATTTCCTTTCACCACCAAGGAGGATCTGCGCCAGAACTATCCGTTCGGCATGTTCGCCGTGCCGATGAACGAGATTGTGCGGGTGCACGCGTCAAGCGGGACCACCGGCAAGCCGACTGTCGTCGGTTATACGCGCGGCGACATCGAAACCTGGGCCATGTTGATGGCCCGTTCGATCCGCGCCGCCGGCGGCAAGCCCGGCGACAAAATGCACGTCGCCTACGGTTATGGCCTGTTCACCGGCGGCCTCGGCCTGCACTACGGCGCCGAGTACCTCGGTTGTACGGTCATTCCTGTGAGCGGCGGCTTTACGGAGCGCCAAGTCCAACTCATCTGTGACTTTAAGCCCGACATCATTGCGGTGACCCCGTCTTACCTGCTCGCGATCGCCGACGAGTTTGACCGGCAAGGCATTGACGCGCGCAAGTGCGGGTTGCGAATTGCGCTATGCGGCGCGGAACCGTGGACGGAGGCGATGCGCGCCGAGATCGAGCGCCGCATGGGTCTCGATGCCGTCAATGTTTACGGTCTCTCGGAGGTGATCGGACCCGGCGTTGGCCAGGAATATGCCGAGACCAAAGATGGGCTGACCATCTGGGAGGATCATTTCTTCCCTGAGATCGTCGATCCGGAAACCGGAAAGGTTCTGCCCGACGGCGAGGAGGGCGAACTGGTGCTGACGTCGCTCACGAAGGAAGCGATGCCGGTCATTCGCTATCGCACCCGCGATCTGACCCGGCTTCTTCCCGGTACCGGACGCGCCATGCGCCGCATCGAGCGCATCAAGGGCCGCAGCGACGATATGCTGATTATTCGCGGCGTGAATGTTTTTCCGAGCCAGATCGAAGCCGCTCTCGCGACGGAAGAACTGTTCGCACCGCACTATATTCTGGAAGTTACGCGGCCCGATCGGCTCGACGAGCTTGAAGTGATTGTTGAGACGCGCGCCATGCTTGGGTCCGACGCATCGGCGGCGCTGGCAAACCGCGCGGTGCATCTGATCAAGGCCCATGTCGGCGTGACGACCACGGTGCGAGCGGTTGCGCCGGGCACGATCGAGCGCTCGCAAGGCAAGGCCAAGCGCGTCATCGACAAACGGCCGCGCGCTTAAATGCCGGGGAGTTCGACCATGGATGTCGCGGTGGGCATCGCCGACGAAGGCCAGATCGACGGGGATACGCTTGCGAATGCAGGTTTGCCGCACGAGGCTCTTTCCGCGTGGCTTGCGGGCAGCGACGCCCTCAGCGGTGATTATCGCCGAGACGCCGAGACTTTTGCGCAACGCTGGCGGATCGGCGCGGAGATGCTGTCGCTGCTGCCGCCGAAGGCGTCGCGTTCGGAGGCCGAAGCCAGAGCAGCGTCGGCGATTTTGAAGCGCGACAGAGCGGCGCGCACGACGTTTCTGCAACGGCATGTGGAGACCGTCTATCGCCGTCTCACCGATGATTTTGCAAGATTTAAACGCGTTGAAAATCTCGTGCGCGACGCTGCGGCGGTCTTGCCGGGCTTGGTGCCGGACGACGCCCGCCTTGTGCAAGAGAATGCCTTGCGGCAACAGCACAAGGATGGCGCCGAGATCGACCAGGGCCTCTTTCTCTCGCAGGTCCTCGCCCACGAGCGGTGTGGCGCGCATCTTTGCCACGCCATGTTGCTGCCGCATCCGCGCACGCTCGAGGAGAAGCGCCGCTTCGAGGCGGATGGAAAACTGGCGCTCGAAGGCGCGACGCTCGAACGGCGCGGCAAGGCCGCGCTCGTCACCATGCGCAATCCGCGCTTTCTCAACGCTGAGGACGAGGGCACGCTTGATGGCCTCGAAATCGCGGCCGATCTCGCTGTGCTCGATCCCGCAACCGACATCGCGATTTTGCGTGGCGACACTGTCGAGCACAGCAAGTATCGCGGTAAGCGCCTGTTCTCGGCCGGCATCAACCTGACGCACCTCTATCACGGCAGAATTTCGTACGTCTGGTACATCAAGCGCGACATGGGCTTCGTGAACAAGCTGTTTCGCGGCCTCGCCCGACCGGACGCCGACCCCGATGAACTTGCCGGTGGAACGATCGAAAAGCCGTGGATCGCGGCGGTCGACGGATTTGCGATCGGCGGCGGCTGCCAGCTGCTGCTGGCGGTCGATTACGTCTTGGCGGCGAACGACGCCTACATGACGCTGCCGGCGCGTAAGGAAGGCATCATTCCGGGTGCTGCCAATCTGCGGCTGTGGCGCTTCACCGGCGACCGCATCGCGCGCCAGGCGATCCTTTATGGGCGGCGCCTCGACTGTGACACGCCGGAGGGCCGGCTGATCTGCGACGAAGTGGTGCCGCCGGCTGGCGCTCGATGCGGCGCTCGATAAGGTTGTTGACGGCTTCACGAGTTCCGGCGTCGTCAGCGCCGCCGGCAATCGGCGTGCCATCCGTGTCAGCCAGGAGCCGCTCGATACGTTCCGGCGCTACATGGCGGTCTATGCGCGTGAGCAAGCTTATTGCCATTTCAGTCCGGCGCTGATCGCCAATCTTGAGCGGAATTGGAATGCGCAGAATCGGGCGCCTTGATTCCAAGCGCCGACAATCGAGCGGATATTCAGGCGGCGACCTCGAGTGGCTGGCCCTGCCGCTTGTCGCCGAGGCGCAAGAGCGGCACCAGCACGAATGCGACCGCGGTGAACGCTGCCGAGACCAGGATGAGCGGCGTGAGGTTGCTTTCGAATACATGCGTGTACAGAAACGACCCGACGTTGTCGGCCAGTGAAGTGGCGAAATTGATGATGGACATCAGCACAGCGAAAGCGAATCCTTCGGCGCGTGGCGGGCAATAATCGGCGGCCAAGGTGAGCGTCGCGACCGTCGCCAGCATCGCTGCAAGTCCGGCGCAGAAATAAATGATCGCTGCGGAAACTTCATTCGATAGAAGAAGAAACGCGGCGGTCGCCAGCGTGCCGAAGGCGATGCTGACGTTGAGAAGTTGCTTGAGCGTCAGACCGTCAAAGAGCCGATGATACAGCAACGCGCCGACAACCCAACCCGCCGACGTGATGGATCCCAAAATACCGATATAGGCTTGCGAGAACTTCAGGTTGTCAGTCATCGCGTAGTAGAGCGGCGTGCTCAATCCGGGACTGAAATAGTAGAGAAAAATAAAGCCGGCGACGATCCAGAGTTCGCGCCGCTTGAACGAGGCGGTTAGGCCATGCAGCGTGTCTTTCATGCCTTGGACATTGATCGAGACTCTTTGCTCGGGGATCAGGAACAACGTCCCGGCTATCACGGCGAGCGGCGCGATTCCGACCAGCCCGGCCGCAACGTGAAGCGCCGCTGATGGCGACAAGTGTTGCACGAGTTGTCCGCCGACGATTGCCGCCCCAGTGGCGGCGATGTTGAACCATAGCCATTGCTGATTGACGAATGTCCCGCTCTCGTGGAGCCGTTGGCCGTTCTCGACCAGGACCGCGCCGCACAGCGTACTCGATATTGCCATCGCGTAGGCGGTGATCATGAGCGCAAGGACGAGTTCACTCGGTACGCTCAACTGCGTCGCCCAAAAAAATCCGCCGATGGCGGCGGCGTTGGCGATGAGGAGGTAGCTTTTGCGGCGGTAGCCGAACAGTGGCAGAAAGTCGGAAATCAAGCCGTAAACCGGTTTGATGATCCAAGGCAGATTAAAAATCGTCACATAGGCCGTCACCTGCAGCGGCGTCCAGCCTTGCACCTCTTTCAGATAGTAGTTCAACGGCTGCGAGATCAGGCCGCCGATTTGCCCGAGGCCCTCGACGAGATAAACCAGTGCGAAGAACCAGAGCAGGCGGCCGATCGATCTTCTATCCTCCGATAGACGGTCGGTTTGGGGCAGGGGCGTTTGATCATCCATCGCGTCTGCTCGATTGGAATTTCATCGCACTATGCACGATCACTGCCACAGGTAGCTATCACGGAACGCCCGCGCCCCGACTATGGACCGTGCGTCGTCGTCGCCGTGGAGCTGCGGCCGATTGCATCGGATATGGCGCAATGTAGCATCGCGGCTTGGAGTTCCGGGTCGTGGAACGGAGTGGCAGCATGGCAGGCCAGGGTGCGAGGTCGCGATTGGCTGCGGCGGCTGCCTTTCTCGTGGCCGCAGCGAGCCCCGTTGCGAGCCAAACCTTCAGCAAATTCGTTGGTTTTGGCGACAGCACGATCGACAGTGGCGCCTACCGGACGCTTGACTCTCCGGGCGGCGGGTCATCCTTCAATGCACTGTGGCCGCGTGCCGTCGCCAACGGGGCTGGAAAGCCGACCACAAGCCCTGGCCTGATGAGTTCCGAGGCGCTCGCCGCCTCGTTCCGATTAACCGCCGTTCCGGCGAATCAGGGCGGATCGAACTACGCGACTTCGGGCGCGAAGAACGCCACCCTCAACGACGCGGCAACGGGTGGCTTTAAGGCGGCGACGCCGACCGTCACGCAGATTGCCGCCTATCTCGCGGCCAATGGCGGGAATGCCGACGGCAACGCGCTTTATCTGATCAGCTCAGGCGGAAATGACGTTTCGTACGCGCTCGGGAAGAGTGGCGTCGACCCGCCATCCGATCCCATTGCCTACATCAAGACGGCCGCTAACAGTCTGGCAAGCGCGATCGCAGGCCTGCAGGCTGCGGGCGCTCGTACGATTGTCGTTCGCGGCGTCGCCTTTTCGTTTCCCATGGGCAGCGATGCCGAAAAAGCAGCTTTACGGCGGGCGCGCCTATCGTACTGCCAGGCGCTCTGGTCGGCACTGCGGGTTGCCCGTGTCGAATTCATTCCGGCGAACTATGACGCTGTGAGGCGCGCCATCGCGGCAAATCCTGCGTCATATGGTCTGCAATCTGCCGATACGACAAAGGTCGCCTGCACCCAGCCTGACGGTGTTACGAGTGCTTGGGGGCTGCTGTGCTCAGCCAATCCGCAGGCGCCGTCGCATCTGGTGTCGCCTTCCGCCGATCAAATCTATCTCTTCGCCGACGATCAACACCTGACGACGAAGGGTCAGAAAATTGTCGCCGACTACGAACACAAGCTCGTCGCCAACCGAGGGAAAACTCACGTCGAGGCGATATGCAGGTGATCGCCGCATGCTGCCGCGAGTGGCTTATTGCCGTCGCGTCGCTCAGCGAGCATATCCTGGGACGGTCGGCAGGCAGCCAGCCTCGACCATGTGGTGTTAACGGGCATTCTTATGGACATCCATGCGGTCCCCAAGAAAAGTGAAGCTCCAACAGCTTCAGCTTCCCGGGCCCCGGACCGAGTGCAGAGCCAATCGACGATCACAAGCAGAGCGCTGTCGTAACGTGTCGGCCAGGGAGTTCATGTCATGCTATTTCAACACGAACTGACGTCACAGGCTCGCTCGTTTCGCCGTTTCTCTGTGGCGCTTTCCGTGCCCGTTGTTTCCGCGCCGGCGTCTGCCGCAGTGCTGCCATTCCCTGCGAATTTCCGCACCGAGGAAATCGCGACCGACGGCGCGACGATCCATGTTCGAGTCGGCGGCCAGGGGCCGGCCGTGGTCATGCTGCATGGATTTGGCGACACGGGCGACATGTGGGCGCCTTTGGCGGCCGTCATGGCCGAACACCATACGATCGTTGTTCCGGACTTGCGGGGAATGGGCCTCTCCTCGCACCCCGAAGGCGGCTATGACAAGAAAACCCAAGGGACCGACATTGCGCGCGTCCTGGATAAGCTGAAAATCGAAAAGGCCGATTTCGTCACGCACGACATCGGCAACATGGTCGGTTATGCATTTGCAGCACAATATCGCGACCGTGTGACACGCTGGGTCGTGATGGACGCGCCGCTCCCCGGCATCGGCAATTGGGACGAGATCATCAGAAGTCCGGCTTTGTGGCATTTCAATTTTCGCGGGCCTGACGTCGAGCGGCTGGTCAAGGGCCGCGAGCGCATCTACCTCGACCGCTTCTGGAATGAATTGTCGGCCAATCCCAAATCGATCGACGAGGCAACGCGACAGCACTACGCGGCCCTGTACGCGCGGCCTGGCGCAATGCATTCCGCCTTCAATCAATTCGCGGCATTCACACAGGATGCCGTCGACAACAAGGCGTTCGTGGCAAAAGGAAAGTTGACAACGCCGGTTTTGGCCATTGGCGCCGACAAATCATTTGGTACCGGAATGGCGGACGAACTTCGCTTCGCCGCGGCTGATGTGACCGGCGTCGTCATCCCCAACTCTGGGCATTGGCTGATGGAGGAGCAACCGGCGGCGACGATTGCGGCGATCCGCGCATTCTTGGACAAAAAATAGTGGTGCGGAAGCGCCGATGCCGGGATTGCCCGGATCGCAGCTCATTCTGAGGCGAATGCGGGCGGCGGCGGTGGCCGCGCACGCCGTCGCCGCCCGATGGTCTAAACGCTGGGTATGAACTTCAACGCCGGGAAGAACAGGCCCAACAACGTCGGCGGCCATGGGATCGCGAGGAGCTGGTCGAACACCACGTAGATCAAGAGCACCACGCAGAACGCCATCGGGATGACGATCTTCCAGGGCTCGCGCCCTTCAATGCGCATAAAGGAGGTGATGAAAATCGGCACTGTCGGAATGAGTCCGATCAGCGCCATGCACGCCGCAAAGCTTCCCATCCAGCCGAAGAACAAGAATCCTCGGGTCAAAATGGTCTTGGTCGGGAGGTGCGAAGTTTTGGACGCGATGTCCATGTGGATTTTTTGCGTCTTGCCCTCACCCGCGCCTGCAACAACAACGCCACCATTTCGCTCGTGCAGTCCAAAAATGTCGTTGATCAAGCTCAGCGAGCAGAACAGGATGGCGCCGGTGCCGACGATGGTTGGGATGATCCTTGCGGCGAATGCCCATTCGAACGACTGCGATATCATCACAATGAAAAGGCATAGCAATGCAGCGGGGAACAGATTACCGCCGGCAAGCTGCGGGTGCCCCCACTGGGACACCATTTTCCTCAATCCGCCGTGATTACGAATGTCCTGCAGCAATGGGCGTAGCAGACTCAATCCCGCCATGGCGAACATGACAACCACGACCGGGCGGAGCATCCAGCTGACGCCGTAACGCTCGATCGAGATGAACATGTAGCGTTCGAGCACGTCACCGAGGATGAAGCCGAGTACGAGCGGCGGGCGCGGCCATTTGAAATGCTTCATCGCCCAGCCGAGGATGCCAAAGGAAATGAGCGAGAACACGTCCCCCCAATTCCGCGAGGCCTCGAACGCGCCGATATAGACGAGGCTGAGCACGCCCGGCATGAACAGCGTGTAGCGCAGCGTCGCAACCTTCGCGAGCTGACCGCTGAATGCAAAGCAAAGGCCGGAGCCCAAGATGTTGGCGATGGCGATGCTCCACACCATCGAATAGGTCAGGTCGAGGTGCTTGGTCAGCATTTCCGGCCCGGGAACCAGACCGTGAATGAGGAACGCACCGAGCAGGATCGCCATGCCGGCGCTGCTTGGCACCCCGAACGCGACGGTCGGAACCAGTGCGCCGCCTTCGCGCGCGTTGGTGGCGCTCTCGGCGGCGATCACGCCGCGCACGTCGCCCGTGCCAAATGTCTGTGCCGCGCCTTTTTCGGTGCGCAGCGCATGGCCGTAGGAAATCCAATCGATCACCGAGGCGCCGATGCCGGGAATGGCGCCCATCGCCGAACCGATCCACGAGCAGCGGAGAATCAGAAACCAGTGCCGCATGCAATCCTGGACGCCAAGCAGCATGCCGGTTTTGGTGTCGATCGTTTGGCCTTCCTGCACGACTGCCATGCGGCCGATTGCGAGATCGCACAGCTCGGGCAGAGCGAAGATGCCGAGCGTCAGCGGGACGAGCGGCAAGCCGTCCCACAGATAGAGCGTATCCATGGTCCAGCGCAGCGTGCCGGATTGCGGATCGGTACCGATCATCGCCAGCATCATGCCGAAGCACGCCGACGTCAGGCCTCGCAGCGGCGCGTTGCCGGACAGCACCGCCACCATGGAAATGCCGAACACGGCAACGCCAAGCAGTTCCGGCGATCCGATGTAGAGAATGATCGGACGCAGGATGGGCAACGCGACTGCCATCAGTGCGGCGCCGAACAAGCCGCCGATCAAGGCGGCCATGTACGACGCACCGAGCGCACGGCCGGCCTCGCCGCGACGCGTCATCGGGTAGCCGTCGAGTGTCGTCGCTGCGGAGGCGGCGTGGCCGGGTGCGCCGAACAGAATCGCGGCGATCGGATCAGCGGTCGTCGTTGTCGCGCCGAGGCCGAGCAACAGTGCGAAAGCGGTCGGCGGGTCGAGATTGTAGGTGAACGGCAGGAGCAGCGCCGTTCCGGCGACGCCGCCAATGCCCGGAAGAATGCCGAGTGAGAGACCCATGCATACGCCGCCGAACAAATAGAGCATGCGTATCGGGTCAAGAATAATGAGCAGGGCACTAGCTGCGGAATGCAGCATGTCCGTTTCCATAGACGCTCCTCACTGGCGGGGAGGCGTCGAATGACGCCGCGCTTAATTCATTCAGTCCGTCAAGCGCGCCCGCTCACGGACGCTGACGCCCCACGCTGACCGGGCGGATGTTAGTGGACAATTCGCGCGGCGGCCAGCGTTGCCGTGCATCGTCTTAAGCGGATGAAAGTGCAGTTACTTTTGCGCGAGTAGAAGGCACAACTGCGCGCGCCCGGAACGTGCGACATATTGCCGTTGCCGTCGGATTTATTCGAGCAGGTGAGCCCGTTCGGGCCGCCTTTCGAGGGCTCCTGACAGGCGAAATGAGACGCAGTAGTATCATCCTATAAGACAACCCGCCGGATGATACGCCTTAGAGCGCTGGGCCCGATGAACCAACGCCAATCCCAAGGATCAGGAACATGAAAATCGTACATAGCGACGAAGTGGAATGGAAGCGCGGCCTGCAGCACCGGGGCGGCACGTTTCACTACCGGCACTTGCTCAATGGCACGCCCGGGACGCTCGGCAACTTCCAGTTTAACATTGGTCAGCTTGAGGGCGATTTCGCCTCGCCGCGCCACCGGCACAACTTCGACCAGTTTCGCTTCCAGCTCGAAGGCACGATGAACTTCGACCGCAACGGCAAGATGACCGCCGGCACATTCGGCTATTTCCCGGAAGGCGCCGCCTACGGGCCGCAGAGCTCCGAAGGCCGCTCTTCGACGGCGGTGCTGCAATTCGGCGGCGCCAGCGGCAGCGGATATCTGTCGCGCGAGGAAGTTGCTGCCGGGACCGAGGAGCTGAGGAAATACGGAACATTCAAAGACGGCATCTTCCGCCGTAACGATGATGTCGAAGGCCGCCGCAATGTCGATGGCTATCAGGCGATCTGGGAAAATGCCCACGGCCAGCGGATGGAGTACCCGAAACCGCGCTATCGCGATCCGATCATGGTCGATCCAGCCAATTATGAATGGCTTCCGGTCGCCGGCGCGCCGGGTGTTTCACAGAAGCAGCTCGGCACTTTCACGGAACGCCAATGCGCCGCTTCGCTGCTCAAGCTCGCGCGCGGTGCCGCTTACGCTGCCGGCGAACGCAGCGTTTATCTCGTGCTGTCTGGCTCCGGTATCGTGCACGACGCGCCCTATCGGCAATATTCCTCGCTTCACCTTGAGGAGGGCGAACAGGCCGAGTTCGTGGCGCGGGAAGAAACGGAAATTCTCCGGCTTGTGCTGCCCGATCTTGGCAGTCTCGTTGCGCAGCCCTCGATGCAAGTCGAGGCTGCGGAATAGCGTCGACAGCCGGGAGTTCGACGCAAGATATGCCGCTTCCTTCGCTTTACACTTCGCGGGACGGCGTGCGCGCGTGGAGCGTCACGCGCGCGGCCGGCTACGGCGCCGCGCTCGGCGCGCTGGCGGGCCTATTCAAAACGCTTGGACCTTTGCGCGCGGCGGTCGGCACGAGCACGAGCGTCGCGGATAGTTTGACGGCAAGCCTTCCTGAGATCGCGGCTGCAACAATGGCGTTCGCACTGTTGTGCGCTGTGGCGTCAGCACTGCGCAATTTCATCGCGCGGCGGCTGATCTGGCCTGAGATTCCGTAAAATGGATCGCCCTCCGCCGCAGAGCAGGGGAGGGCGATCAGGGTCGAGGAAGATATGCGGGACGGCAAAGGCCGTCCCGCAATGTCGTCACGCACGCGTAATATCGACGTCCTTGGTCTCCGGCAGGAAGATCAGCGCGACAACGAAGCTCATCGCCGCCACCACGATCGGATACCAGAGCCCGGAGTAGATGTTGCCGGTGGCCGCCACGATGGCGAATACCGTCGCTGGCAAGAAGCCACCGAACCACCCGTTGCCGATATGGTATGGCAGCGACACGCCACTATACCGAATGCGGGTCGGAAACATCTCCACCAGCCAAGCTGCGATCGGTCCGTACACCATGGTCACAAACACGACCAGGATCGCGAGCAGCAGCACCGTCATCGGATAGTTGATGTCCTTTGGGTCGGCCGATGCCGGGTAGCCGTGGTTCTTCACGGCCGAGGCGATCACGGCGGCAAGGTTGGGCGTATCGGCGGCGATGGTCTGATCGCCGATCTTGACGCTTGCCTTGGTGCCCGCCGGAGCGGTGACGTTATCGTAGTTGACCGATAGATTCACCAGCGCGGCTTTGATGTTATCGCAGCCAGTCGTGTATTTCTCAGTACCCGTCGCCTTGAACTGGAACGAGCATTCGCCCGGGTCCGCAGTCACCGTCACCGGCGCGTTGGCGAGCGCCTGCTCCAGCTTCGGGTTGGCGAAGTGGGTGAGGCCCTGGAAGATGAAGAAGTAGGTCGCGACCGCGAGCGCGAAACCCGCCAGCATGATCGGCTTGCGACCGATCCTGTCAGACAACGAGCCGAACAGGATAAAGCCGGGCGTCGCGATCGCGAGCGCGATGGCGATCATGATCGCTGCCGAGACCGGTGAAACCTTCAAGGTCTGGGTCAAGAAGAACAGCGCATAAAACTGTCCGCCGTACCAGATGACAGCTTCGCCGGCCGTCGCGCCGAGCAAGGCGAGGATTGCGATCTTCAAGTTTTTCCATTCGCCGAAAGCTTCGGATAGTGGCCGTTTGGACGCCTTGCCCTCGTCGACCATGCGCTGAAATACCGGCGACTCATTGAGCTTGAGCCGGATCCAGATGGAGACAATGAGCAGGATGCCGGAAAGCAGGAACGGTATGCGCCAGCCCCAACTGCCGAAGGCGTCTTCGCCCATCGAAGTGCGGATGCCGAGGACCAGGAGCAACGCCATGAAAAGGCCGAGCGTCGCGGTCGTCTGAATCCATGACGTGTAATAGCCGCGCTTGTTGGCCGGCGCGTGCTCGGCGACGTAGATCGCCGCGCCGCCATATTCGCCGCCGAGAGCGAGGCCCTGGACCAGGCGCAAGCCTATCAGCACGATCGGTGCAAAGATGCCCCATGTCGCATAGCCTGGGAGCACGCCGATGAAGAACGTGCCGATGCCCATCAGGCTCATGGTGATGAGAAAGGTGTATTTGCGGCCGATCATGTCGCCGAACCGGCCGAAGATCAGCGCGCCGAACGGCCGAACCGCGAAGCCGGCGGCGAACGCGAGCAGTGCGAAGATGAAGCCGACATTGGCGGGTACGTTGGAGAAGAAGTATTTGGCGAGGAATACGCCAAGCGTGCCGTAGATGTAGAAATCATACCATTCGAAGACTGTCCCCAGCGAGGACGCGAAGATGACGAGACGTTCTTCGCTCGTCATGCCGCCCGAGCGGGGCGGATTCAATGTCATTGTCGTCATAGGCGATCTCCCCCTTAAATCCGTGATCTTTAGGAATTGCCGCGCGGCACCGATGATGACCGCATCGCACAGCCGGGGGCGACTCCAGCATCAAGGCTAATGCGCGGTTTACGCTCTGTCTGTCCGCCAGAGGTCGTAATCCGAAAGTTGGTGGTCGCTGCCAGCGAACTGAAAATGGTGCAGCCGGCGCGCGGCGGCGCAGCGGTAGCGGCGAGTTAATGTTACCAAATAATTCAGCGGGTTAATTGGCCAGTTTTAAACCAATTAGGCGCGCGTTTTCCGTACAGTTCACAGCCATCGTGCCAACACTACGAGTAGCCGATGCGTGTTGTTGTTCGAGCCGCGTTACTGTTAGCCGTCAGTGCGTCCCCGGCGTTCGCTCAGAAGGGACCTGTCATTGTCATTCCAGGCAAGCCGGGCGTGCCCGTGTACATCAATGGGGTTGACGCCTCATGGGCTATCGTCGAGGGCGAGTTCGGCCTGAACCGGCCCGGTCAAGTGACGCCGACCATCATCTTTCGTCCGCTCGTGGTTGCGACGCCCTACAGGGTTCCGGCCTATTACCCGAAATCAGGCCGCCGTCCGGGTTACGGACGCCTTGAAATCATACCGCCGCCGGACCGGCCGCTGCCGCCGCCGGCGCCGACCTACTATCGCAGTTGGTCGAGCCAATCCGATTCAGGCCCCGTCACTACGTATGCGCCGTATTACGGACCAAGCGTCGTCGCGCCGTATTGGCCGAGCGACACATCGTCGAGTTCAAGTTCTACGCCGACACCAAGTCCGAAGCCGAGTCGACACTGAAGTCATCGACAGGCCGGTGGTTGGTCTGTCTTCACCCGCCTCCCCAGGGGGGCAGTTTTGTAAGGGAGTATCATGTCTCTTCACCGGGCTACCCTCGTGGTTCTTGCCACACTTTTCACCTGCCGCAACGTCTTCGATGGCGTTCGCCGGCTGTTGCGGTTGGGGCGTCTCGGCGCCTTTCGCGTACAACTCCGGTTGCGGCGGCTGCGGTGCAGCCTATGCCCCGGTTGCCTACGTTGCGCCGGTCGTCAGCCCGTGCTGCGCCGTGGCCGCACCGGTCGTCTATGCACAGCCGGTCGCACCGGCCCTGCTCGCCTATAGCGGCTGTGGCTGCGGCCGGTCTGTCGTCTACACATCGCCGTTGGTCGAGCCGACGCCGATCGCGCCTTCGCCGATCTACGTCGTCAACCAGGGCCCGGCATTTTCAGGCCCAGGCATCACGGTGCCGTATCACACCTATTCGCCGGCACCCGCTTACACGCCGCCCTATCCCTACGTCCCGGGATACGGGCCGCACCGGTACTATCCGCGCTTGGCCTATGCGCGTCCCTACATGCACCCGTACATGCATCCCTACATGCGTCCGCGCTATTATGGCCCGGCGCTGCGCTGGCGCGGGTACGGCTATCCGCGTGTCCCGTTCGGCGTTCGCTGACGCGAGCGATATCCTAGTGGTCCAATTCTAACATTCGCATCCCGGTTGGGCAGGCTGTCTTGCGAATGTTAGAATTAAAGAATAAAATTGACATTTTCCATTATGTAGGAGTCAATCGCTCCACTAGCGGCACGATGTGCGAAGGCCTGCCTCGCGCGGGCCTTCGTTGTTTGTTACGCACAGTCATTGCGAGCGCGGTTCGCGATGTAGAGCGCCAGCGCGGCCGCGTTCGAAACGTTCAAACTCTTGATCGCGCCGGGAAGGTCGAGGCGAGCAACCCGGTCGCAACTCGCGCGCGTCAATTGCCGGAGCCCTTTGCCTTCGGCACCGAGCACAAGGGCGAGGGGCATTTTGAGCTCGATCGCCGCAAGATCATCGGTTCCGGTGCTGTCGAGGCCGACGAGAAAAAACCCGCGCTCCTTTAGCGCCGCGAGACCCCGCGCGAGGTTTTGCACGGTCACGATCGGCACCAGCTCAAGTGCTCCAGACGCTGATTTGGCGAGCACGCCGGTCGCCTCCGGGCTGTGACGTGCTGTGGTGACGATCGCCGTGATGGCGAACGCCGCCGCCGTGCGCAAAATGGCCCCCACGTTGTGCGGATCGGTGATCTGGTCGAGCACCAGCACGATGCCGGATTGGGCCAGGCTTTCGATGTCGGCTGAGGGCAGGGGATCGGCTTCGGCGAGCAGGCCCTGATGCACGGCATCGGCTGTCAGGCGCGCAGCAATGACGTCGGGGCGCACAGTTTCAACCGCCTTCGGCAACGCGACGCCTTCGTCGGCAAGGCGGCGGATGGCGTTTTCAGTCGCCAATAGCCGGCGGATATGCCGTGACGGATTGGCGAGCGCCGCCGTAACGCTATGCCAACCATACAGGATGACGGGCGCGTCCCCGGCCTCGGGGCGCTGATCCCGGCGCCTATCCCGCTGGACTTGATGACGCTGGGGTCCGTGCCGGCCCTGTGACCGTGGCTTCGATTGCCATTCGCGTCGGCGCATGCCCGCTTCTGTCATGGGGGCCGGACCTTGGCAATTCGACCATTTTCGATTGACTAGTTCTGGCGGTCCAACCATATAGCGCCGGCGGCCGGACCCCGGCCGTTGCGCCCGTACTTCGTTGCGGGGGAGTGTCCCGAGCGGCAAAGGGGGCGGACTGTAAATCCGCTGGCTTACGCCTTCGTAGGTTCGAAGTCCTACCTCCCCCACCATCCAGTTTCTATCCAGCCTGGAGACATGGGTAACAGAGCGTACCTAAGACATGGGGCCTAGGTGACAACCCTCGGCTGTGTGGTGGCCGCCGAAGCGACAAATGAAGCAGCGGCAATTCCGAGTCAAAGCGCCATGGTTGGGCCGAGCATGGACCTGATCGCATGGCCGAATACCACGGCGAGATTTTATTGAGACACACAAACAGCCGACACGGTCGGAGCGGGCGCGTGCCACATGTTTGTGATTCCCCGCTGTTGTGCCTCTTGGGCTTCGGTTTCCGCCTCATACTTTAGCTTCGTGGCGCTCAGCAGGATTTCGCGCCGTGCAGCCTGACACGTCGCCATCGATGTGAACTCGGTGTGCGACGTTGCCGGGGGTTCGCCATAATAGAACCAGACCACCATCAGCAGAGCCGATTTCATCTTTGCTTCCGCGTTGGTTTCCGCCACATGGCCTAATCAAACGATGGAGTTCCGGGTGAGGAAGCCCAGGACTCGGAGACAGCGCGTGTGGTGCGTCGGGGACGAGGTGCTGCCTCAATTTCAGCCTCTCAAGGCTAAGCGAGCAAATCAATTGCGATCAGGATTTAACGTTAAATACAGGGCAAATGGTTTTGAGTTCGAAGCACCTATGGATTCACGCGGCCACGCTTTCGGCGAAAGGGCGCTTGATCCGTTGAACAGTGCTTGCGCGAACGCCAAACCGTGCGGCGATCTTCCGTACGCCCTCGGCGCGCCCTGGAGCTTTCAGGGCGTCAAGGATTTGTTTTTCGACCCCGGGCGACAAATCGCAGTCGCTCGTCCATGACCGAACATTCCTTCCACGGCATCAACAGCTCCCGCCCAAAGGCGAAAAGTGTTACCCATGTGTCCGGTACGATCTGTCACCTATCTCTCGGGCCGCTCAACTCGATTCCTCTGCAAAGAGGCCGCCCCAGAATCTTCCCTATTGTTCTTCGCTTTCAGGGGACGGAAGCGAAACGCGCCCAATGCCTGCTTTCGCTCACCGGTGCCCGAGCACCGGCAATCGCGTCCACACTACACTACCGACGAGGTCGCGGATGGCTCCAGCACGTGCACGAATCGGTGTCGTGCGTTCTCTCTCTGCCAACATGAATCCGGCTACTGGCGAGATCGCTGGAGAGACGGAAAATTTGTCTGCCACAGCCTAGGCATGTCCTGGCGCATCAAGCACATCGCAAGGTACTATGCTTTGAACTCAGAAGGTACACGGGTGCAGAGTGAAAAGTTCCATTCTATTGACCGGGGCAACGGGCGCCCTCGGCTCGGCTCTTCTTCAGCGACTCTCCAAAGAAGGATATGACGTAATTTGCCTCGTCAGGCCGACAAACCGGGACACGGCAAGCGCGCGCATTGAAGCGATCATTGGCGACCGCGCAAATGTAAGGACGATCGTCGGCGACGTGACCGAGCCGCGGTGCGGTATCAGTGATGTGGACGCTGAGTTCCTAGTCGGACGCGTCAAGCATATTCTGCATTGCGCTGCCTCGATCAATTTCCAGGACAAGGCGGCGACGCAACTTACCAATATCGCCGGGCTGCGGCATGTCTTGGAACTAACAGATATTCTCGCAACATCACACTTGCTTCATGTTTCAACCGCCTATGTTGTGGGCGACGGGTCATTCCTTCCTGAACGCGGCATTTCGAACGGTCAACAATGGCGTAATGCGTACGAAGAATCGAAGTTTATTGGAGAAACAATGGTTCGCGCCTGGGCGGCCACCCGCCCAGACTGGAATTTTACGATATTGCGGCCAAGCTCTCTCATCGGAGCGGAAGATGGGACAACTTCCACGTTTGACGGCTACTATCGATATCTTGAGCCAATTCATCGAGCGGCCGAAAGCCTGCGGCGGCGTAACCGTAATGCGCTCCCGCCTGACGTTACCGTCGGTGAAGGTGGCTTCGTGCGTTTGCCGCTCGCGGTCCTCCTCGCCGATCAACGCATCAATTACATCCCAATCGATTGGGTCGCTGACATGATCGTCGCGGCGATCGATGTGTCGTCACGCAACCAAACGTACAATCTGGTTCATCCCAATCCGCCGCGAAAGCACGACTGCTTATTCTGGTCACTTGCCTATTTGAAAGTCAGCGGCGTATCGGCTTGTGAATCACAGGGGCAAAAGGAGCGGGCTGTCCGGACGCAATCGCTGCTCGTCAAGGGTATTCAGCGCCGTATCGACGCTATTCATGACGCGTTCGCGCCATATTGCCTGACCGATCCGGATTTCGAGATGGAGGGCGCGTCCCGCGATTTTGGGACGAAATTTCGATTGCCACCTGCCGTCGATCGCGGCTTTCTGGAACGCACACTGGAATATGCTATTCAAAACAATTGGGGCTCCGATGCTGGGAACGTTAACTAAGTCGCTCACCCTCCAGTTACTTGCTCGGCGTTACGACCGGCGAAGGAGGAAGGAGTTTGAGCGAGCGAACGCGGTGGCGGGCCGGCGTGAGGGCACCGTGACAGCAGCCCCGGCATAGTGAACGAATACCCCCAAAATCCGTCACAAGTTTACGCTCAATCGGTCCCTCTGAGCGACGAATAAACCTTATTTTTAGTGTGTTATTTAAACTGATCTTAGACCCTGGCCGATAGTGTGGCGCCAATGCGACGGGAAACAGGGCCCGTCCACGATAAACAAAATAGACTTGGGAAAGGCGTCAACATGAAAGCCGTCGTAAAGGCGGTCGAGCCCGCCGATCGTGAGGCGCGTTTCGACCATATCCGACCGCACTACCTGGAGGCGCTGACCTTGGTCGAGCGTCTCCACCGGCGTTTGCTGGACGTCATCAAGGACGAATTCGACCGCCGCGGCCGCGCCGACATCAATTCGGTACAGGCACTTCTGCTCTATAATATCGGCGATAAGGAACTGACCGCCGGCGAACTGCGCACGCGCGGCTACTATCTCGGCTCAAACGTCTCCTACAATCTCAAGAAGCTTGTCGAGATGGGATTCCTCGATCACCAGCGCTCGCGCGTCGATCGCCGCTCGGTCCGCATCAAGCTCACTGAGAAGGGTCGCGAGGTACGGGACACCGTCGACACGCTCTACCAGAAGCACGTCCGAACGGTTGAGCAGGTCGGCGGCATCAACGCCGAGGAGTTCAGCGTCCTGAACAAGGCGCTGCATCGGCTTGAACGGTTCTGGACCGATCAGATTCTCTATCGCCTGTAATAGTCTGGATAGAACGCCAGAGATTCCGCTGTACTGGCGCAACTCGCAACCCCGGCGTGAATGCCGGGGTCTTTTTGATTCGGCTTTGCGTGCGACCTTTCGAGGGCCGCAAAAGCTGATTGTGAGATTTCTGTAGTCTCGTTGCAGTGTCGTGCCATAGATTTGCCGCCGACGCTGGAGCACGGGGATTTCATGAAGCTGCGCCTTGCGCATTACCGCAATCGTTTTTCGATGTTTCGGACCTATTACGCGCTGGGCGCGGGACTTGTGAAAGCCGATGGTCTCGCGTTTACGGTGGTGGAGGTACCTGATCCGCCGAGCCGGGAACTCGAGGACGCGCTGATCCGCGGCGACGTCGACCTTGCCAACATTTATCTGCCGAATTTCCTTGAGCGCCGGCTTGATGGCGCCCCGATCATTGGGCTCTGCACGGAGTGGAAATCGACGCGCAAGGGCAACGGACTGTTCGTTCGGCGCGGCGCGGGTTTCGACCATCCGAAGCAACTCGAGGGTCGCCGGATCGCGACGCACCAAGGTCGGCATGCCATTCACCAATATCTGCTCAGGAATGCCTACAAGGTCGACACCGGCGGGTTGGAATGGCGGGCAAGCCCGCAAGAGACCCTGCTCGGAGTGCTGCGCCGCGGCGAAGCCGACGCCGTCGTGCTGCTCGACCAGTTCTTCTTTCACGGCGAACAGGCCGACGATACGTCGTGCCTCTATACGGACGGCGACGCGTGGAAGCTGCTGACCGGATTTGACGAAATGATCAAACACATGGTCGCGGCAAGCGAAACGCTGATCAGGAGTAATCCGATGATCCGCGAAACGCTTCTTCAGGCACTGCGGGACTCATTCGCTTACAGCGAACGCAATCTTGATGAGGTCGCCGACGTCTTCATGGCCGCCTATGGCGGCGACCGTGAGGCGCTGATGAATTCGGCGCAATACCCACGCTACACGTTTACATTTACGGAGCAGGAACGGGCGCTGGCCCAACGTGAGATGGATATGTTCGTCGACGTCGGCCGCTTGCGAAAGAATGCGCCGGTCGAGACGTTTTTCGTGACGTAGGCTGCCCTTGGCTGGCTCCACGTAGGTATTTCCGTCGTTGCTGGGCTCAGCTAATGTAGCGGCGCTCGCGGCCACAAATTTGCCGACCGCAGGCTATAGCTATAAGCATCGGGGCATGGGGGGCGGCGCCGACCGGGGAGGGGCTTGGTGCCTCGACTTTGGCAGGGGATAGCGTCAGGGACAACGTTATGACAGTCGGCAAGCGCGGACCCGATGGCCGCCGGATAAGCATGATCCGAACAGGCGTCGATCGGCGCTCCCTTCTCAAGCACTTCGCCGGCGCAGCCGCGATGACCGGCGTCTTTGCCCGCCGGGCCGACGCGGAGGATGCCGCCGTCGATGCGTTGATCGGCGATAACCAGCATGGCCGCTTTGGCCAGGACTTCGACCAGGCTTCCCGCAACATCCATATGCCGAAGGCGTCAGCGCCGACGCTTTCTCCGTCAACCGCGGAGACGACCGAGCACGCGATCGTGACGTATGACGGCATTGTGGCGCGCGGCGGCTGGCCGCGCGTGCCCCAAGTGGACGAGCTGCGGCTTGGCATGCGCCACCCCAGCGTGGTCGATCTGCGGTCGCGGCTTTCGGTCTCGGGCGATATCGATGCGAGCGCGGTCGGCAACGATATTTACGATTCCTATGTCGAAGAGGCGGTGCGGCGGTTTCAGGCGCGCCACGGGCTTGCCGTGGACGGCGTCGTTCGCCAGGCGACACTGCTCGCCATGAACGTTCCGGCGGCGACGCGCCGCGACCAGTTGAAGGTCAATATCACCCGGCTCAAAACGCTAAGCACCAATCTCGGGCCGCGTTACGTGGTTGCCAACATCCCCGCGGCGCGCGTGGAGGCGATCCAGAACGATGTCGTGGTATCGCGCCACACGGCGGTCGCCGGTAAGCCCGACCGGGCCTCGCCCGACATCAACAGCAAGATCGTCGAGATCAATTTCAATCCATACTGGACCGTGCCTGCATCGATCGTGCGCAAGGATCTGATCCCGAAAATGCAGGACGAGCCGGATTACCTTACCAAGAATCACATCCGCATTCTCGATGCCAAGCACGTTGAACTGCAGCCCTCGCAGATCAACTGGTACTCCGAGGAGGCGACCAATTACACATTCAAGCAGGATCCCGGCAGTCTCAATTCGCTCGGCTCGATCCGCATCAATTTTCCGAGCGCCTACGGCGTCTACATGCACGATACGCCGCTGAAAAATCTGTTCGGCGACGATTTCCGATTTCACTCCTCCGGCTGCATGCGGGTGCAGAACGTGCGCGAGTTGGTCTTGTGGCTGCTCGACGAAACGAAAGGTTGGTCGCGCGACGAAATCGATCGGGTGATCAAGTCGGGCGAACAAAAGAATGCCCGCTTGGTCAAACCGGTGCCGCTGCACTGGGTGTATGTGACCGCGTGGTCGGCGACCGACGGCGTCGTACAGTTCCGCGAAGATATCTATAGCCGCGACGGTCTCGGCGGTCCGGCTATCCCGGCGACGACGCAGCTTTAGCGCTTTCTCATTCGCGCGCGCCGGCGGGATTCGGAACGGGGTTGAGGTTCCGAGGCCGCAAGCCGCTGTGGCCTTGCGTCCCATTGTTGGTGCGGCTCGAAACGTGCACGATTTTCAGGGGTCGGCTAAACGGAACTCTCGCATGAGGCCCCCTGACCAGGATCATCCGGTAAAGGCGATTTTGTCGTCGCTGTCCGCGTTTTTTGCCGCCGGCGTCAGGCCTCCGACGCCGCTTGCGAAGGCGATCGTGTTGGTCCTTGTCATCAAGCTGATCGGAATCGCGGGCATTAAAGTTCTTCTGTTTCCCGACAGCGCCACGCCGTCCGTCGACGCAACGACGATAGAGCGTGTTATCGGCCCATCGACCACGCCGCGCTAGCGAGCGAGGACATTGACGATGCTGCATCTCGATCCCGTCAGTCTTGCGCGACTGCAATTTGCCACGACGGCGCTCTATCATTTTCTATTCGTTCCTCTGACACTCGGGCTTTCCTTCCTGCTTGCCATCATGGAAAGCACTTACGTGATGACGGGCCGGGAAATCTGGCGCGATACGGCAAGGTTTTGGGGCAAGCTGTTCGGAATCAATTTTGCCATGGGGGTGGCGACCGGCATCACCATGGAATTTCAGTTCGGCACCAACTGGGCCTACTACTCGCACTATGTCGGAGACATATTCGGCGCGCCGCTTGCCATTGAAGGCCTGATGGCGTTCTTCCTCGAATTGACTTTCGTCGGCCTGTATTTTTTCGGTTGGGACCGATTACCGAAACTCGGCCATCTCGCGGTGACGTGGCTGGTGGCGCTCGGCTCGAACCTCTCGGCGTTGTGGATTCTGATCGCAAACGGGTGGATGCAGCATCCGGTGGGTGCCGTCTTCAACCCGGACACCATGCGCATGGAGCTCACGTCGTTCTGGGATCTGATCTTCAATCCGGTCGCCCAGGCGAAGTTCGTCCACACCGTAGGTGCCGGTTACGTTACGGGCTCGATGTTCGTCGTTGCGATCTCGGCGTACTATTTGCTCTCGGGCCGTCACCAGGCTTTCGCCAAGAGATCGATCATCGTGGCGTCGGCGTTCGGACTGGCGTCCGCGCTATGTGTGGTCGTGCTCGGCGACGAGAGCGGTTACACTGTTTCCGAAAACCAAAAAATGAAACTCGCCGCCATCGAGGGCATGTGGCAAACCGAGCCGGCGCCGGCGGGGTTCAATCTTTTCGGAATTCCCGATTCCGCACGCCGCACGATCGACTACAACATTAAGATACCGTGGGTCCTCGGAATCATTGCGACGCGCTCGTTTAACGAACAGATACCGGGAATCGATGATCTCGTGGCGCGTGCGCAAGGGCGAATCCGCAATGGTCTGATCGCCTACGATGCGCTCGAGCGCTTCAAGACCAATCGCAACGACAGCCAGGCGGCGGCGGAGCTTCGTGACCATGCCGCCGATCTGGGATACGCGCTGCTGCTCAAGCGCTACGTCGCCGACCCACGCAAGGCCGACGATGCGACCATCGCTAAAGCCGCCTCAGACACCGTTCCCAACATCGGCACCTTGTTCTGGAGCTTCCGGATCATGGTGGGACTGGGGTTCTACTTCATCGCTTTGTTTGCGGTGATATTTTGGGATACGTCGCATCGCAGATTTAGCCGGCGCTGGCTGTTGCATCTGATGCTCTGGTCCTTGCCGCTGCCATGGATCGCGGCCGAGCTCGGCTGGATCGTTGCCGAAAACGGACGGCAGCCTTGGTCAATCGATGGAGTTCTGCCGACATTTCTCGCCGCCTCCTCAGTGTCCGCCGCACAGGTTCTGTTCACTTTGGCGGGCTTCGTTCTGCTCTATTCGTCGCTTCTCGTCGTCGACATCGTCCTGATGCGCAAATACATCCTCATGGGGCCGGTAGAGGCCTTGGGTCTTGCGGCGCCGGCACTGCGACCTTCGGCGATGCCGGCGGAGTAGGGGTCAATCATGACGATTCCGCTCGACTACGAAATCCTGCGTCTCCTCTGGTGGCTGTTTCTCGGCGTGCTGCTGATCGGCTTTGCCATTATGGATGGGTTCGATCTAGGCGTCGCAATGCTGTTGCCCTTTGTGGCGCGCAATGATTCCGAGCGCCGCGTCACGATCAACGCCATCGGACCGTTTTGGGACGGCAATCAGGTGTGGCTCATTCTCGGCGGCGGCGCGGTGTTCGCGGCGTGGCCGCCGGTCTACGCGGCGTCGTTTTCGGGCTTTTACATTGCGATGTTTCTCGTGCTCGCAACGCTCATTTTGCGGCCGGTCGGTTTCGAATTCCGCAACAAATTCATCGATCCACGTTGGCGCATGTTCTGGGACTATGCGTTGTTCGCAGGCGGACTTGTGCCGAGCGTGGTGTTTGGGGTGGCGTTCGGCAATCTGCTGCAGGGGGTTCCCTTCCGGATCGATAGCGACCTGCGCATTCTCTACGAGGGTGGTGGATTGTTCGAACTGCTCAATCCGTTTGGCTTGTTGTGCGGCGTGATCTCCGCTGCGATGCTTGTCACCCATGGCGCCATTTATCTTGCGCTCAAGACCGACGGCAACGTTCAGGTACGCGCGGCGAACGTCGCGAAACTTGGCGCCATGACGACGATTGTGTTGTTTGCCTTGGCGGGCCTTTGGGTTTGGCGTGGGATTGACGGATACGCCATCACCAGCGCCATTGCTCCCGAAGGCCCGTCCAACCCTCTTTTGAAAACCGTGGTTCGCCAGCCCGGCCAATGGCTCGCCAATTACGGTGCGTGTCATTGGACGATCGTTGCGCCTGTGCTTGGCTTTGTCGGCCCGCTGCTTGCGCTCCTCTTGACCATGGCCCGCTGGCGCGGATTGGCGTTCATCGCCAGTGCGCTCGGCATATTCGGCATCATCGCCACTGCCGGCGTCAGCATGTTTCCGTTTCTCATGCCGTCGGATATCGAGCCCGGAGCGAGCTTGACGGTATGGGATGCGTCGTCGAGCCGTCTTACCTTATTCGTGATGCTGGTGGTGACCCTGATGTTTCTTCCAATCGTCCTCATCTACACCGCCATCGTGTTCCGGGCGTTGCGCGGGACGGTCACGGCGAGCCTGATCGAGAAAAATTCCTCCAGTCTCTATTGAGGTCGCGCGATGTGGTACTTTACTTGGGTTCTCGGCGTCGGTTTCGCCTGCGGTTGCGGCATCCTCAATGCAGTCTGGCACGAGACTCACATGCCGGATGAAAAGATCGATACCGGGTATTGAACGGCAGATCGGCGGCAGCCATCGCGCGGTCTGCGAAATAACGGCCGATGCTCCGCCGTCAAGGTGACAAACAGCCCTCGCTGAGAACCCGGAACGCGCTATTGAACTTCGGCGCTGTCGCGAGGCGCCACGCGGAAGCCGCGCAATTTGCCGCGGTCGATGATGCCCTGAATGAGTTCCGTCGCCTTGGCGTTCTCGACAAATTCGCGGATGTAGTCTCGCCGGCCCGGCTGGCCCTTCCTGATTGCAATCCCGGCGTTGTTGATTCCATAACTGCCCTCCAGCACCTGCGAGCCGGGCAATTGGATCGAATAGTCGAGAAGCTGCTCGCGGGGTGCCGCGAAGATGTCGGCTTTTCCGGTGCAGAGCAGGCCGAATGCGGTGTCTGGAAGATCGGAGCCGATCAGTTCCGCATGCTTGACGATGCGGCCCAGAGCAAAGGTTGATGCATGATTGGAGACAACCGCGACCCGCACCCCTGGCCGGTCGGCATCAGCCACCTTTTGGACTGCAGAGCCGGCCGGCACCAGAAAGGTGTAGTCAAATTGGACAACCGGGGGCGAGAAATCCAGTTCGGCGGTCCGGGATGGGTCGATTCCGAGACATGCCATGTCGCACAGCGCCCGTCTTGAGGCCTTCCGCGGCCTTGAGCGGAGTGGGGTTCTCGACCAGGAGCAGTTCGACCCCGAGACGCGCCGCGAGCGCGCGACCCATTTCGATGGCCACAAATCCCATCCCAATGCCGCGCAATACACCGGTCGCCGAATCCTTAGTGTACTGCGGCAAGAACACCGCGACGCGAAGTCTGCCGGCTTGCACAATATCCGCCACCCGAGGATCTTCAGCCATGGTGTTTCCTGTTCCCTGAATCGACGCAAGCCTTCGCACCTGTCGACATTGTCGCTGTCGCTCAAATTGGAATAGACTTTCTCGATGCCACTCGCACTGAATTTCTATCACGATCAAATCGGCGCAAGCGGTTCTGCGGCGTCCGGACTGGAGCCGGCGCATCGGCTTCTTTACGTGAGATTCGGGCGCGTTGAGATTAACGGCCGGACAATGATCGCGGATGAGGCGATCTATTGCGACGGTCTTGTCGCCATGAAATCCGCCGGCGATTGGAGCCAAGTCTGGCGCTGGGAGCTTGCGTCGCCGAACGCACCGCCGCTGCTGCATGAAGGCGCCGCTGTCTTGTCCAGCCTGCGGATGTCTCGCGTGATTACCAGCCTTGCCATGCCGGAAGGCACACAGTGGCTTTTCCGGCTCGATCAGATCATCAGTGCGCCGGGCCGCATCGCCGACCGTCACCAGCACCCTGGACCGGGAATCCGTTGTCTGCTGGAAGGGGCTTTCAACGTTCAGCAGGATATCGAGTTGGCCCGTGATCTTAATCCGGGCGATGCTTGGTGGGAGACCGGTTCGGACACCGTCATTGCCTGGGGCTCACACCAGATGGCGGCAAGGTTTTTGCGAGGCATGGTGCTGCCCACCGAATGGCAAGGCAAAGCGACCGGCACCTGGCTCTCGGGCCACATGCCGCCGCGCGGCAATTGGAAACTCTACGTCGACCATGTGATTACGGTCTGAGCGTTCGTTTGTCTCGTGGGCACCGATTTGCTGCCGCTCATCCGGGCCAAGTCTTCGTGAGTCATTCGAGCGCCAGCGGTTCAGATTGAATCGCTTTGCGCTTTGCGGCGCCGGTGAGCGTGATCTCTCGGAAAACCGGATTCCCATTGTCTCGGATCATGCTCTAGAAGTTTTGTTGACGCCTGATACGAGTTGCGCTCGCGTTGGGTTCGTGCCGCGGGAGACACATCATGAGGGTTACGGCGACAAATTGGGCAGCTGCCGCATTGTGCATCGCGGCGTTAACGAGCGCATCCGCCGCGGCTCAGAGCGAATTTTCGGCGCCGGTGAGGATCATCGTGCCGTTCGCGGCGGGCGGCCCGACCGACGTGGTGACGCGGATCCTCGGCCAACTCCTGTCGGCGCGATGGGGCGGCAGGTCGGTCGTGATCGAGAACCGGCCGGGCGCCGGCACGATCGTCGCAACCGAAGCGATCGCCAAAGGAGCGCCGGATGGTACTACCATCGGCATGGCCACCAACGCCTTCTTGATCAATCCCGCGATCGAACATTCGCTACCATACGACACCGAGAAAGATTTCGTCGGCGTCAGCATGGTGGCGACACAGCCGGTCGCGCTCGTGGCCAACAAGAACTTTCGCGCCGAGGACCATTGCCGAGCTGGTCGAATACGCGAAGAAAAGCCCCGAGCCTTTGAATTACACGTCGCCGGGACCGCGCGGCGTCGGTGACCTCGCCGGCAAGATGCTGGAGCAGCGCGCCGGCATCAAAATGGTGCACATCAACTACAACGGCAGTGCGCCCGCGCTCACCGACGTGATTGCCGGTCGCGTCCCGATCATGTTCGACATCTGGCATTCGGCGCAGCGCTACGTCGAATCCGGCGATCTCAAACTGATCGCCGGCGCCAGCGCCGATCGGCTGCCCGGTGCGCCTCAGACCGCAACGATCGGCGAAACCTATCCGGGCTTTGCGGTCATGGCCTTCCAGGCCGTGATCGGACCGGCCGGCATCCCGCCGGCGATCCTCGACAAATTGTCGGCCGACGTCCGCGCCGTGGTGACGTCGAAGGAGTTTGCGTCCCGCACGGCAAACCTCGGCATCGATGCCTGGGGCGACAGCCCACAGGAGCTGCAGGCGTGGTTCCAGCAGGAAATCGCCCGCTGGCGGGAGCTCGTCAAAGCTGCCAATATCAAGATCGAATGAATCTAGTGGAGCGGATTTGACATTCGCTACCCCTTAGCCGCGAATCGGCGAAGCGAATGTCAAATCCAAAGCTCCACTAGCACTTATATTCGCTAGTGGTCCTTTGATTCTAACATTCGCAAGACGGCCTGCCGAAAGGGGATGCGAATGTTAGAATCGGACCACTAGCCTCCCGACGGAGGAAGCGCCGTGAATATCGAAGCAAGACAAATCGAGCGTAGCGCCAAATCCAAACTGCAAATCATCGATTGTGACATCCATCCCAAAAGCTCGCTCGAGGATTTGCGGCCCTATATGAGCAACCGCTGGTGGGATTACGCGCAAACCTACGGCGCGCGTTCTCACCACGGCTACGTCAAGGGATTTCCTTATCCGAAGGGTCAGCCGCTGGCGTCGCGCCGTGACGCTTGGCCGCCGGGCGGTGGACTGCCGGCGAGCGATCTCGATTTCATGCGCCGGCAGCACCTCGACTTCTACGGCATCGAATACGGCTTGATGAATCCGCTGTCGCCGACCGGGCAGGGCGAGCAAAACGACGAATACAGTGCAGCATTGGCGTTTGCCGCCAACGAGTTCCAGGTCAATCACTGGAACAGGCTGGAGCCGCGGCTCAAAGCTTCATTGATCGTGCCCTACGAAGACCCCGACGCGTCGCGCACTGAGATTCGACGCCGCGCCGGCGATCGCCGTTTCGCCCAGGTGCTGATGCTTACGCGCACCAGCGAACTGATGGGCCGACGCCGCTATTGGCCGATCTACGAAGCAGCTTGCGAGGCCGACCTTCCGATCGGTGTCCATGTGTTCGGCTATAGCGGCCGCGCTGTCAGCAACACTGGCTGGCCCTCGTTCTATATTGAGGAAATGACCGAGCACGCCTGCGCCTGCCAGGCCCAGGTGACGAGCCTGATCATGGAAGGGGTGTTCGAGAATTTTCCGCAGTTGAAGTTCGTGCTGATCGAAGCCGGCTTTGGCTGGATTCCCTCGGTCGGCTATCGGCTCGATCGCAACTGGAAACGGATGCGTTCCGGCTTGCCGCATCTGAAACGGGCGCCATCCGAATACCTGCGCCAGCATTTCTGGGTGACGACCCAGCCAATGGAGGAGCCGGAAAATCCCGCGCACCTCGTCGACCTCATGACGGCGATCGGCTTCGACCGCATCTTGTTCTCCAGCGACTATCCCCATTGGGATTTCGATGATCCGTTTGTGGTCGTGCCGCCGAGTCTTGGCGACGAGAGACGGCGGCAGATTTACGCCGGGAACGCCCAGGCGCTTTACCGTTTCGATTAAGGCCGTCGCGCGACGGCATGCTCCGATCTGGCGAGCGGCAGGTCGCTGGGCTTCGTAGCTGTGAATAAGGGCCGCTCCGGCTTGCCGCATCGGTCCACCCATACCTAAATGTAGCGGCGATGACTGCGGGTAGGTCCCAAGACCTTGCGCGCGTTTGCCGGTATGCTATCGGCGAGCGTGAGCCCCGGGCGGATAGCATTCCACTGGCCAGGAGCGCGGAATGTCGGTGACGCAGAGTGCAACTACGGCGGACGGTCTGTTCTGGGCGTCGCTCGCCGACAGCGATCCCGAAATCGCCGACGCTATTGCGCTGGAACTCGGACGCCAGCGCGACGAAATCGAACTCATCGCGTCGGAAAATATCGTCAGCCGCGCCGTTCTCGAGGCGCAGGGCTCGGTGCTCACCAACAAATATGCGGAAGGCTTGCCGGGCCGTCGCTATTACGGCGGCTGTCAATTCGTCGACATTGCCGAACGGCTGGCGATCGAGCGGGTGACCCGGCTTTTCGGCTGCAGTTTCGCCAATGTCCAGCCCCATTCCGGCGCATCGGCCAACGCCGAAGTTTTCATGGCGCTGATGCAGCCGGGCGACACCTTTATGGGCCTCAATCTCGCCGCCGGCGGTCATCTTACCCACGGCTCTCCCGTCAATTTGTCGGGTCGATGGTTCAAGGTCGTGCCGTACGGCGTGCGCCGTGACGATCATCTCATCGACATGGACGAGGTCGAGCGGCTCGCCAAGCAGCATCGGCCCAAAGTGATCATCGCGGGGGGCTCGGCCTATCCTCGGATCATCGACTTTCGCCGTTTTCGGCAGATTGCCGACGAGGTTGGCGCCTTTCTCATGGTGGACATGGCGCATTTCGCCGGCCTCGTCGCCGGCGGCGCCCATCCAAGTCCCTTTCCGCATGCCCATGTGGTGACGACAACGACCCACAAGACGCTCCGTGGTCCGCGCGGCGGCGCCATTCTTTCGAACGACGAGGAACTGGCGAAAAAGCTCAATTCTGCGGTTTTTCCGGGAATGCAGGGTGGACCGCTGATGCACGTGATTGCGGCCAAGGCCGTGGCGTTCGGCGAGGCGCTCCGTCCATCATTCAGACTTTACGCGAAGAATGTCGTCGAGAATGCGAAGACCCTTGCCGAAACGCTCAAAGGCCGTGGTCTGGACATTGTCTCGGGCGGGACCGACACGCATCTCATGCTTGTCGATCTCCGCAAGAAGCGCCTGACCGGAAAGGTCGCCGAACTGGCACTAGGGCGGGCGTATATCACCTGTAACAAGAACGGCATTCCGTTCGATCCGGAGAAACCGACGGTCACGTCAGGCGTCCGCCTCGGTTCGCCGGCGGGGACGACGCGCGGCTTCGGCATCGCCGAATTCCGCCAGATCGGTGACCTCATCGGCGAAGTTCTTGATGCGCTTTCGAAGAAGGGCGTCGAGGAAGACCCGCAGGTGGAAGCGAGAGTGCGCGAAAAGGTGCGGCGGCTGGTCAGCCGATTTCCGATCTACGAGGGATAACGGATGCGCTGCCCAAGCTGCGGAAGCCTCGACACCCAGGTGAAGGATTCGCGGCCGACGGAAGATTCATCCGTGATTCGCCGCCGCCGTGTTTGCCTTGCTTGCAATTTCCGCTTCACGACCTTCGAGCGGGTGCAGTTGCGGGAACTGACTGTGATCAAGCGCAACAGCCGGCGCGTGCCGTTCGACCGCGACAAGCTGTTGCGCTCGGTGCAGATCGCGCTCCGCAAACGGCCGGTCGAGCCCGAGCGCATCGATCAGATGGTCTCCAAGATCGTCCGCGAACTGGAAAGCCTGGGCGAGAGCGAGGTTTCGTCCGAGGCGATCGGCGAGACGGTGATGGCGCATCTGCGGGAACTGGACGACGTCGCCTACGTGCGGTTCGCGTCGGTCTATCGCAATTTCCGTGAAGCCAAGGATTTTGAGACTGCGCTTGCGGAATTGTCGGGGGACGAGGCCGCGGAGTGAGCGCGGACGCTCCGAGGCTCGATCGGCGGTTCATGGCGCTGGCGTTGGCTCTCGGCCGACGCGGTCTAGGCCGCACGTGGCCCAATCCTGCCGTTGGTGCGGTAATCGTGAAAGACGGCGTCATCGTTGGACGCGGCTGGACGCAACCCGGCGGCAGGCCCCATGCCGAGGTCGAGGCGCTGCGCCGTGCCGGAGAGGCCGCGCGCGGCGCGACGCTCTATGTCACGCTTGAACCATGCTCGCATTTTGGCAAGACGCCGCCCTGCGCCGATGCCGTCATCGCTGCGGGAATTTCGCGCGTCGTCTCCGCGCTTGAAGACCCGAACCCCGAAGTGGCGGGCGCCGGCCACCAGCGGCTTCGCGATGCGGGCATCGCGGTTGATGTCGGCATCGGCGCCGACGAAGCGCGTCGTGACCATGCCGGACATATCAGGCGTCAGCGCGACGGCCGGCCGCATCTCCTCCTCAAGCTTGCGATCTCCGCTGACGGCAAGGTGGCAGCCGCCGGCCGCAAGCCGTTCGCCATCACGGGCGAAACGGTGCGCGATCATGTTCATCTGCTGCGCGCGCAGAGCGATGCGATCATGGTCGGCATTGGCACGGTGCTTTCCGATGATCCGATGCTGACCTGCAGGCTGCCGGGCATGGCGTCATATTCGCCCGTCCGCGTCGTCCTCGACAGTGCGCTCCGTCTGCCGCTCAACTCTCGTCTTGTTCGCAGCGTCCGCGAGACGCCGGTGTGGGTGATCGCTGGAACGCAAGCGCCGCTTGCGGCCGAGGAAGCCCTGCGGGCACAGGGTGTCGAAGTCCTGCGCGTGGCCGAGAGAAGCGGCCGCCTTGATCTCACGGCGGTGTTGACGCTTCTTGCAGGGCGCGGTGTCACGCGGCTGATGGTCGAGGGCGGCCCGACGCTTGCGGCGGCGCTGGTGGCCGCCGACCTCGTCGATGAAGCCGTGCTATTCCATTCCCCCAAGATTATTGGTGTGGACGGCGTCGATGCTCTCGAAGGGTTGCCGCTGACGGCATTGACGCAGTCGCCGCGGCTAAAGCGCATTGGAAGCGAAGCTGTGGGATCGGATCGGCGTGAAGTCTTCGAGCGAAAGTGAGAACCATGTTCACGGGCATTGTCAGTGATTTGGGAGAGGTTCTTGAAGTCGAAGAGAAGGCCGAAGGTCTGCGCGGATTGACCATCGGATGTGGCTACGACCCGGACACGATCGACATCGGGGCGTCGATCGCTTGTTCCGGCGTTTGCCTCACAGTGGTGGCGCGCGGCCGCAAGGGCAACCGGAGCTGGTTCGGCGTCGATGCAGCCGCCGAAACGCTGCGCATGACAACCGCCGAGGGCTGGCGGTCCGGAGCAAGACTCAACCTCGAACGGGCGTTGCGCCTGGGCGACGAACTTGGCGGCCATATGGTGAGCGGCCACGTCGATGGCATCGCCGAACTGATTGCCCGCGAAGATTTGCCCGACATGGCGCGATTGTCGCTTCGCGTACCCGGCGAACTCGCCCGATATATTGCGCCCAAAGGTTCGGTTGCACTGGATGGCGTGTCGCTCACGGTCAATGAGGTCGAGGGCGACACGTTCTCCGTTCTGATCATTCCGCACACTCTGAAGGTCACCACTCTCGGGGGACTTGCGGTCGGCGCGCGGTTGAACATCGAAATCGACGTCATGGCGCGATATGCCGCGCGGCTGCTGGACAGCACGCCACGCGCGCCGTCTCCGTCATAGAGGCGAAACTCCGCCTCCTTGTTCCCCCTCCCTGCACTTGCTACCACGGCGCGGCAGATGGAGCGGGACAATGGCCGGGCCGCGGCGAGGCAGGAAAGACACCAACGTCGGCAAGGGTGCGCGCATCCTCATCGTCGAGGCGCGCTTTTACGACGATATTGCCGATGCGCTCCTTGCCGGCGCGATGAAGGCTCTGAAAGAGGCGAAAGCCGAGGTCGATTGCATCAGCGTGCCGGGCTCGCTCGAAATCCCGGCCGCTATCGCGATTGCGGCCGATGCCGCGCAACGGCGGCGGCGGCCCTATGACGGAGCTGTAGCGCTCGGCTGCGTTATTCGCGGCGACACTATCCATTTCGAGATCGTCTCGCATCAATCCGCGCGAGGACTGATGGAGCTTTCGGTCGAACGCCGTTTGCCGCTCGGCAATGGCATCATCACCGTCGACACCGAGGCGCAAGCCTGGGAGCGTGCTCGTATGGAGGAGCAGGACAAGGGCGGAGATGCAGCACGTGCAGCGCTTGCTCTGTTCGGGATCAAGCAGGGGCTCGGCAGCCGCCGAAGATGAGTATTGGTTGATGGCTGACACCGGAGCAAAAGACGCCCGCAAGGCCAACAAACGCGGTGCCGCCCGGCTTGCCGCGGTGCAAGCGCTTTATCAGATGGACCTCGCCGGCTCCGGCCTCAACGAAATCATGGCCGAGTTCGAAAGCCACTGGCTCGGCGGCGAGGTTGAAGGCGTGCAGTTTCTGCCGGCTGAGGCCGCCTACTTTCGCGACATCGTGACAGGCTTCGTCGCCGCCCAGACCCGGCTTGATCCGCAGATCGATGCGGCTCTGGTGCGCGGCTGGCCGCTCGATCGCATCGATGCCGTGCTGCGCGCGGTGCTGCGCGCCGCCGCCTACGAACTCGATCGTCGCAGCGACGTGCCGGCCCGCGTCGTCGTTTCGGAATATGTCGACGTCGCCAACGCTTTTGCCGGCGCGACGGAAACCGGCATGGTCAATGCCGTCCTCGACCAGCTCGCGCATCAGCTGCGCGCGGCTGAATTCGCCGGCGGCTAGCCGTGCCCGGCCACGACGACGGAACGTCCGCCGAAGATCGGCTCATCGCGCGCTATTTCCGTCCGCTCGCCAAGCATCCCGGCGCCTTCGGCCTCGTCGACGATGCGGCCGTCGTGACGCCACCGCCGGGCTGCGATCTCGTGCTCAAGACTGACGGCGTCATCGCCGGCGTGCATTTCTTTCCTGACGATCCGCCCGAAAACATCGGCCGCAAGGCGCTGCGGATGAACCTGTCCGATCTCGCCGCCAAGGGCGCGAAGCCGCTTGGCTTTCTGGTCTCGGTCGCATTGCCGGCGACGATCGACGAGGCCTGGATCGCCGCCTTTGCTGCAGGTCTCGGTGAAGATGCCGAGCGCTACGAGTGCCCCTTGTTCGGCGGCGACACCGACCGCACGCCCGGGCTGACGTCGGTTTCGGTCGCGGCGTTCGGCGTGGTCCCGCACGGCTCCATGGTGCGCCGCTCCACGGCGAGAGCCGGCGATTGCGTCGTGGTGACGGGCACCATCGGCGACGCTGCACTCGGCGTCATGCTGCGGCGGGAGCAAAGTCTCGGCGCGCGATGGGGGTTGACCGCAGCGCTGCGCGAACACTTGCTGCAGCGCTATCTTCTCCCCGAGCCGCGCAATGCTTTCGCCGACGCGGTTTTGCATCACGCCTCCGCGGCGATGGACATTTCCGATGGGCTTGCCGGCGATCTCGCCAAGCTTTGCCGCGCCTCCCACGTTGCCGCTGACATCGATGTCGCGAGCGTACCTCTCTCAGACGCAGCGCGTGCGGCGATCGCGGCGGATCCCGCATTGATCGAAACCGCGCTCACGGGCGGCGATGATTATGAAATCGTCCTGACCCTTGCTCCGGAAAAAGCTCGTCGCGTTGCGCGCGGCGGCGCATGCTGTCGGCGTTCCCGTGGCGCAGATCGGCCGGATCACGGCCGGGGAGGGAGCGCGCTTCATCCATAAGGGCAAAACGCTGTCTTTCGCGCGGCCGTCATTCAGCCATTTCTAAAGGAACGATTGTTGATGCTTGCGATCATCCGGTCGGGCTGGGATCGCACGATATAGCCTGGCAGATTGCTTGACCCGCCTGTTTTCTGTGGGCATATTAATTACGTGAGGATTACCTATGATCCGGCCAAGCGAGATAAAACGCTGGCTGAGCGGGGACTGGATTTCGATCAAGCCGCGATGATCTTTGCCGGGGTGACCCTCACGCTCCTGGATGACCGGCAGGATTATGGTGAACCGCGCTTCCAGACTTACGGCCGCCTCGGCCGGCGTCTTGTTATGGTGGTTTGGACCCCGCGTGGCGCGGATCGCCACGTAATATCGATGAGGAAGTGCAATGCCCGCGAAAAAGCGCGCTACGAAGCGCGTCTGGCGTGACCCGGACGATGCACCGGAATGGACAAAAGAGCAGTTTGATCGTGCAGAAATCGCGCGCGGGGACGAGGTGGTGAGCAGTGCGCATGGAACCCTGACGCGCCCACGCGGCCGACCCAAAAAAGCTGATGCAAAGGTGCACATACATATTCGCCTTTCGCCTCAGGTGCTCGGCCATTTTCGGTCCACCGGGCCCGGCTGGCAGACGCGTATCGATGAGGTGTTGCGCAAATGGGTAGAGCGGCATCGCAGAGAATCGCACCCACAGATCAAGCGCAGACGTGTGGCCTGACGAAGTTCGATCCGTGCGATACTCCCTGCTGGCGCGACCCCGCAGGATCAAATGTGTGCTCGCTGCCATTGCGGTGATGGCCGTCTCGGCGAGCGTTTTTGATGCCGTTAGCGCCGAAACTCTGCACAAGGTTCTCGCTTCGCCGCTCGTTGAGGAGGGTTCCGACCCCGACGGCTGCTCGCCGGCGGTGAGTGGTTTTGGCGGGCCGGCGGTGTGGCAGGTTCAGCTCGAGCGACTCCTGCTCGATGGCAAGGCCTTGGTCGAAATGACCCGCGAGGCAGAGCCCAATCGCTTTCCGCTCTGCATCGCCGATCAGCCCATCGCCAAAAATGCCGAGGTCGAGCTTTCATTCGTGGCGCATGACGGCCGCTTGGCCCGAGCTGCCGGGATCGTTATTCGCTTCGCCGACCCCCAGGATTATTACGTTGCCGAGGCTGATGCGCTCGACGGCAGCGTCCGTTTGCTCCGCATCGTCAACGGCGAGCGGCGGGAGATTGCCGTGCGCCGCATTCCGCTGCCGGTGGGCGTCAAGCACTCGCTCACGATCAGGGCCGTTGAGGCTGACTTTACCGTCATGATCGACGGCAAAGATCTGTTTGAAGCCCAGGACACGGGCATCGCCGCCCCCGGCCGCTTCGGTATTTCGAGCGTCGCGGACAGCTACACCAGCTTCGGCGACCTGTTCATCACCATTTTGGATTAAGCGCTGTTCCAAGCACCGCTGGCAGCGCAAGCGAGCAATGACGATGCGCGGCTTTCTTCGCCGCCGGAAGCGCTATAATGCGCGCTCGGCTTTTAGAAGGAGCATGATCTTTTCGGAAAAGCGGTTGCCATCCCGGATCAAGTCCGGGACAGGCGCTTTCCGGGTCAGGCTCTGAGAGGGGACGCCATGCACGACACGACGGCTATCGCCGCACCTCAGACCAAACCGCTCGCCGGCAAGAAAGCGGATCCACGCTTTGCCGAGCTCTTTCGGCGTTACCCGACCATCGACTACCTGCGCCGTGCCGCGCGTCGCCGCTTGCCGCATTTTGCTTTCGAATATTCCGACGGCGGCTCGGGCAAGGATGACGCCGGCATCAAGCGTAACTGGGCGGCGCTCGATGCGGTCGAACTGGTGCCGCGCTACGGGGTCATGCCCTCGCTGCCGCCTTGCGATGTCGAGTTGTTTGGGCGCCGCTACGCAGCGCCGATCGGTGTCGCGCCAATGGGTGGTCCAGCCATCGTGTGGCCTGGCGCGGACATCTACCTCGCCCGCGCCGCGCAACGCGCCCGCATTCCCTATACGCTCGGCACCGTCGGCTGCGCGACGATCGAGGAGATCGCCGAGATCGCGCCGGATGTGTTCTGGTTCCAGCTCTATCGTGCGGCGCGGAACGATCACGCCATCGGCTTTGATCTGGCGCGCCGCGCTCAGGCTGCCGGCTGTCACGCGCTAGTCATGACGCTCGACGTGCCGGTGCGCACCACGCGTGCCCGCGAGGTCGTGGTCGGGCTGGGCGGAGCGTTCCATCCGGACCTCAAAATGATGATGCAGATGGCGATGTCGCCGGCCTGGACCAGGGCGCTATGGACCAACGGTATTCCGCGCTTTTCCAATCTACGCGCCTATGTCGGCGATAATACTTCGATCAACGAGATGGTCGCGTTCGCGCGCCGCGAGATGGGTGGCGCCTTTACCTGGCAGGAAGTCGCACAATACCGCGACCGCTGGAAGGGAACGCTGATCGTCAAAGGCATCCTGCATCCCGAGGATGCCGAGAAGGCGGTATCGCTCGGTGTGGACGGGCTGTTCGTGTCCAATCACGGCGGACGGCAGATCGAGGCGCTGCCGGCGCCGATCGACGCTCTGCCGGCGATCGTCAAGCAGGTCGGCAAGCGCGCGACGGTAATGTTGGACTCCGGCGTCCGCAGCGGCACCGACGTGGCACGCGCCTATGCGCTCGGCGCTGCCGCAGCGTTCGCCGGAAAGGCCTTCCTGTGGGGGCTTGGCGCGCTTGGCGAGGAGGGTGCCGGCCACGTCATCGATATCCTGATCGACGAAACGCAAGCGGCGTTTGGTCAATTGGGTGCCCATATTCCGGAAGAAGCACGATCTGTGGTGATCCGGCATCCGGGCGCTTTGCGCTTCTGATCTGCGGCGGCGGCGGTGGCGGTGGCATTGCGGCGCTGCGCTGGCTAAAAGCCCCGGAGCAGTGCCGCAAAGAGGAACCACCACCGCCATGGCGATCGCCGCCGAAGCAGCCATTCAAGCTCCCGACGATCGGCTGGCTGCCCGCAACGCGCTCGTGCTGGCGGTGGCGCAGGCGTTGGCCGGCGGCAACAACACGGTGATCGTCGCGACCGGTGGAATTGCGGGTTCGATACTGGCGCCCGATCCCGGACTGGCGACGTTGCCTATCAGCGTCATGATCGCCGGCATGTGGATCGGAACCCTGCCGGTCGGTGCTCTGGCGAAGGCCTACGGACGTCGCTTTGCACTCCAGGTCGGTTCAGTCTTCGGCGCGCTGTCGGGGATCATTTCGTGCTCCGCAACGCTGCAAGGTTCGTTCCGGCTCCTGCTCGTGGGCACTTTTTGCGGCGGTCTCTACGCCGCGGCGCATCAATCCTATCGCTTCGCTGCAGCCGATACCGCGAGCAGAAAGTTCAAAGCCAAGGCCGTCTCGTGGGTCCTCGCGGGCGGTATGTTCGCGGCCGTGATCGGTCCGCAGATCGTCATCCAGACGAAAGACATCTATCCAGCGTATCTGTTCGCTGCGACCTATCTGGCGCAATCGGCCTGTGCCGTGCTCGCCGCCGGCGTGCTCGCGTTCCTCAGAATTCCGCGGCCGACGGTGTCGCACGCACTGAGCGACGGGCGGCCGCTCGCCGAAATCATCACGCAGCCGAAATTCATCGTCGCCGTCGTCTGCGGTCTTGCCAGCTATTCGATGATGAACATGGTGATGACCTCGGCTCCGCTCGCCATGGTCATGTGCAACCATACGGTCAGCGAGGCCGCTCTCGGCCTGCAATGGCACGTCATCGGCATGTACGCACCGAGTTTTGTCACGGGCACGCTGATCGCACGCTTCGGCATTCGGACGATGATGGCAATTGGACTGACGCTGATCGCGGTCGCGGCTTCGATCGGGCTTCTCGGCATCGCAATCTGGAATTTCTGGGTCGGCCTCACGTTGCTCGGCGTTGGCTGGAACTTCGCCTTCATCAGCGCCACCACCCTGGTTACCGAATGCCATGGTCTGCGCGAGCGCAACAAGGTTCAGGCGTTCAACGACTTCCTCGTGTTCGGCTCGATGGCGATCGCTTCGTTCTCATCCGGCGCGCTGCTGGCGCACTATGGCTGGACGACGGTCAACGAAGTTGTGTTTCCCGTCATTCTGGTCGCTGCACTCTTGCTCGCCTGGGGCTCTCTGGTGCGCAAACCGACGCTGGCGTGACAACCGGCGAGAAAATGGCGTCATCGACCAGAGTCATCACTGATCGCCGAAGTCCGTCCGCCGAAGTGCCATCGGAGCCGCTGTCGAAAGCCGATCTGTAATTATTTTGGCTCCTTGCCGGTATAGCGCAGCACGAACAATCCCCATTTGTCGTCGTTCATGAAGATGTTGCCGCGAGCGTCGACCGCGATTTCCTCGCTCCAGTTTATGGGGGAAGCATGGGCGCCCGACTGGGCCGCCACATTGGGCCGCTCGGGCGGCATGAAATAGCCGACCTCTTTGGGCAATCGCGCGTCACTGATGTCGAAGATGCGCAAACCTGCGTTGAACCAGGCGACATCGATCAGCTTGCCGGGCTTTTGGATCGCTGGATTGTGGATTTCCTGACTGGTGTTATGCGGTCCGAAGCGCCCGCCTTTGTCGCAGAAATCGGTGTAGGGCGCGCCTGCCGGCGGCACCGGTGTCGGGAAGACCGAGATGAGCCGTGGATGCGCCGGGTTGGAATTGTCGATCATGCCGGCGAAGTTCATGCCGTCGTCTTCGCATTTTTCCTTCTGCGCCTCAGAGCTCACGTAGAGAAGGTTGCGGTCCCACAGCGGCAACACGGTATGGACCGATTGGGTACCGACGCTCGCAAAAGGCGGTGTGAAATGCAGCCTTCCGACAAGCTTTGGATTGGTCGGATCGCTCAGATCGAGATTGATGACGTCGGGTGTATACGGCAGCGACGCGGATTTTCCATCAGGACTGACGTTGACCGGACCGTGGAATCCTTCCGGGAAGGGCGACTTCGGCTCGCCGTCCTTCTGACCGGGTTGCCACCACTTGCCGACATCTTTGGGATGGGCGGGGTCGCTCACATCAAGCACGACCATGATGTTGCCGGTGAAGCCAGGATAGCTTGTGGACAGATAGGCGTATTTGCCGCCTGGATAAGAATTGCGGTGCGCGCCTGTGCTTCCGCCCATCCACGACCCGATCTGTTTGGGATTCTCAGGATCGGAAATGTCCCATAGCAGGACAGCCGGCAACGGGTTCTTCTGCGGCTTAAAGCTGTTCAGCGAGGTGATCATCAGATTATCGTGCAGGGTCACCTGCGACGTAATGATGCTCTTGTCGTCGGTCACATAGGGAATGAACTTCACGTAGCGCGGCTTTGTCGGGTCAGTAACGTCGACAATGCTCCAGCCTTGATTGAAGGAATGCCCAGTGTAGAGGTACCATTTGTCGTTTGCCGTGTGCTTGATTGCGATCTTGAAGCCGCCGAAACGACCGCCCAGCGCCGAAAATCCGATCTGCTTTACATGCTCGGCCTGCGCCCCCGGTGGAAACGGATCGGCGAGCGCACCGCGAAACGCAATCAACGCTAAGGAAACTCCCGCGAGGGCCCCGAGGTGCAACGACGTCGCGGTTCTCTTTGACGAAATGCCCATGAATTCCTCCCGTTGCTGCCGCGCTTAGAGCAGGGCTTAGCCGGAAAACTGGCAGGTTCGTGGGCGCTCCGCAAACACAGTTCGCCTTTAAGTAGGAACGCAACAGCCAGCGAGTGTGAGTCCCGAGGCTCGCCGAGGCGCCAACGGTCCTGCGGCAGGCCTAATCGGCGTTTTGGTAACGAAACCTGCATTCTAGGCCCATCCGTTGACCTCAGGCGGGTTGGGCATTATGGCAATGTCCGCGTCGAAATGCGCCGAGTGCGTGTGCTCTCTCGCGCGGGTGCTTTCCTTTCCGGGCCGGCTTTCAAGACTGGCCCCTCAAGAAAACCGGGGTCGTTGCCATGCAAACCTTGTGGCTCATCGTTCTGTGCGGCGTTCTCGCCATCGTTTACGCCATCTGGGCCACTTATTCGGTGATGCAGGCCGACGCCGGCAGCGCGAAGATGCAGGAAATCTCGGCCGCCGTGCGTGAGGGCGCGCAGGCTTACCTGCGCCGGCAATACACCACCATCGCCGCCGTCGGGATCGTGATCTTTCTCATTGTCGGCTATTTCCTTGGCTGGCTCGTCGCTGTGGGCTTTGCGGTCGGCGCCATTTTGTCTGGCGCAACCGGCTTTATCGGAATGAACGTCTCGGTGCGCGCCAATGTGCGCACCGCGCAGGCCGCCATCGGCTCGCTCGCCGGCGGGCTCGAACTCGCGTTCCGCGCCGGTGCGATCACCGGGCTGTTGGTCGCCGGGCTCGCGCTTCTTGGCGTGACGCTTTACTTCGGCTTCCTCACCGGCACGCTGCATATGGCGCCAAACGATCGCGAGGTGATCGATGCCATGGTGGCGCTTGGTTTCGGCGCCTCGCTGATTTCGATTTTCGCGCGGCTCGGCGGCGGCATTTTCACAAAGGGCGCCGACGTTGGCGGTGATCTTGTCGGCAAGGTCGAGGCCGGTATCCCTGAAGACGACCCACGCAATCCGGCGACGATCGCTGATAACGTCGGCGATAACGTTGGCGATTGCGCCGGCATGGCGGCCGACCTGTTCGAGACCTACGCGGTGACAACGGTCGCCACGATGGTGCTCGCCGCAATCTTTTTTGGCAAAGCCGGCGGCGACATGCTGATGCGCATGATGACGTTCCCGCTCGCCATTGGCGGCGTCTGCATCATCGCTTCGATCATCGGCACGTTTTTCGTCAAGCTCGGCGCCAACCAGTCGATCATGGGCGCGCTCTATAAGGGCATGATTGCGACCGCGATCATTTCGCTCATCGGCATTGCGGGTGTGACCTACGAGCTGATCGGCTTCGGTCCGCTGGCCGGCGTGAGCTACAGCGGCCAGACGCTGTTTATCTGCGGTATTGTGGGGCTCGCGGTGACCGGACTGCTGATCTGGATCACCGAGTATTACACCGGCACCGACTACCGTCCGGTACGCTCCATCGCGCAGGCCTCCGTCACCGGCCACGGCACGAACGTCATTCAGGGCCTTGCGGTGTCGCTCGAAGCGACCGCGCTTCCGGCCCTGGTGATTATTGCCGGTATCCTCGTCAGCTATAATCTTGCCGGCTTGTTTGGCATCGCCATTGCGGTGACAACGATGTTGGCGCTGGCCGGTATCGTGGTTGCTCTCGATGCCTTCGGGCCGGTCACCGACAATGCCGGCGGCATCGCCGAAATGGCCGGATTGCCGAAGGAAGTGCGCAAGTCGACCGATGCGCTCGACGCTGTCGGCAATACCACGAAAGCGGTGACGAAGGGTTATGCGATCGGCTCGGCAGGCCTTGGCGCACTGGTGCTGTTTGCGGCCTACAACGAAGACCTCAAGTTCTTCATCGCCGGCTCGAGTCAGCATCCGTATTTCCAGGGCGTCTCGCTCGATTTCTCGCTCAACAATCCCTACGTGGTGGCCGGTCTCCTGTTCGGCGGATTGCTGCCTTACCTGTTCGGCGCGCTTGGCATGACGGCGGTCGGCCGCGCCGCTTCCGCGATCGTCGAGGAAGTGCGGCGGCAATTCCGCGAGCGGCCCGGAATCATGCAGGGCAAGGACAAGCCTGACTACGGCCGCGCCGTGGATTTGCTGACCAAGGCGGCGATCAAGGAAATGATCGTGCCGTCGCTGCTGCCGGTGCTGTCCCCGATCGTTGGCTATTTCATTATCTATTTCATTGCCGGCGGCGGCGCTCCGGGAAAATCAGCCGCCTTCTCGGCGCTCGGCGCGATGCTGCTCGGTGTGATCGTGACGGGTCTGTTCGTCGCCATCTCCATGACGTCGGGCGGCGGCGCCTGGGACAATGCCAAGAAGTACATCGAAGACGGCCATTACGGCGGCAAGGGCTCCGATGCCCATAAGGCGGCAGTGACCGGCGACACGGTCGGCGATCCCTACAAGGACACTGCCGGTCCCGCGGTCAATCCGATGATCAAGATCACCAACATCGTCGCGCTGCTGTTGCTTGCGGTCTTGGCGCACTGAACGTTCACCGCCGCCTGGCGATGAGACGAAGTGCGCGGCATTGGGGTATGGTTCGGCGCTTAAGTCCGAAACGCTCCGAGCTTAAGACCCTTTGGCTTTGATGTTGTTGATGATCGTGCTGATCACGCTCAGATCGGCACCGGCGGTGGGCGTCGTCTGGCTGACGAAATCGAAGAGCTTGCCGTCCTTCATACCGTATTCCGCGAGCCGCTGGACGTGACGGTCCTTGTCGAAATACACGGCGATTACGCGCTGATCGGTGATCTTGGTTGGCATGAACGAAATCGCGCGTTCGGCCTTTTGCGAGATATAGTAGAAGGCCTCACCGCTGACCGTCGCCACGGTCGAGGGTGTGCCGAGCACGATCAGCACCTGTTCCTGTGAGGCGCCAAGCGGAATTTGCTGCAGCGCCCCCTCGGGCAACACATAGCCGCGCTGGAATGTCTCGCCGAAGCAGCCGCCCGGCATCAGACCGAGGGCGATCAGCACGACGCACGCGGCTGTCGTCTGTCTAGTTCTGTTAGGCTTATGACCGCCCGGCATTCTCGTCCCACCTTGCGCTCGACCGCCGCCTGCCGTACCCCCAACGCCGATGAATGGCAATC
>CAWIID010000004.1:0-304850 GCA_963836055.1 uncultured Alphaproteobacteria bacterium | reverse complement strand
ATCGGCGGGACCGACTGTACGCCGTTTTTTCTGTGTTATCAGTCACTTCAATGATTTCCGTTAAGCCTGATGTCGTACCAATATCAACCTATTTTGACCCGTTTTACCGCCCGTTGCCCAAATTATTGCGTCGCCGCGAAATGACGCGAGGGGCAAACAAGAGACCAACGCAGTACCGCAAAGGCTAAGACTAACTGCTATTCAATCACCTCGTCGGCGGTCGTCAGCAGCATCTGCGGAATGTTGAGCCCCAGCGATTTTGCCGTTTTGAGATTAATAACCGTCTCGTATTTGGTCGGCGCTTGGACCGGCAGATCGGCCGGCTTCTCACCCTTAAGGATACGGTCGACGTAGCCCGCCGCGCGGCGGTAATTGTCAATAAGATCGGCCCCGTACGAGATCAAGCCGCCGCCAGCGACGAAAAAGCGTCCCCAATAGACCGTCGGCAGCTTGTATTGCGCCGCCAGCCTGATGATCAGATCGCGGTAACGTACTGCTGCACCGCTCGCCGCCACCACCAGACCTCCATCCGGAGAACTCGCGAAAATTTTAACGGACTGCTCGATCTCGCCGGCGTCGTGCAAGTTGACCGGGGTCACTTCTACTCTGAGCGACGAACCCGTCGCTTGGATTGCACCGAACTGGGCAACTGTGCCGGTGTTGGCGAGGTCCCGAAGGACAGCCACTCGCGTCACGGTCGGCGCAACCTCTTTAAGGAGTTCGAGCCATTTCCCACTCCCTCCATATTCAATATTCATGAAGCCAGTGACGTTTCCGCCGGGCCGCGCCAAGCTGGCAACATAGCCAGCGCCGACGGGATCAACGACGACCGGGAAAACAATTGGGACGGTTCGTGTCGCCTCCATTAGCGGTGGCACGGTCGAGTCGCCCGCTGCCAAGATAACGTCGGGCGCGAGCGCAACTAAATCAGTGGCTTGCTTGCGAATCTCGGCCGGATTGGTGGTGGCCCAGCGGATGTCAATGCGCACGTTGCGGCCGTTGGTCCAACCCAGCAGCGTCAGTTGCTGTAGGAAGGCGCCGACGCGTGCCTGAAATACCGCATCGTCTGCGGCCGCGGGTTGCAGGACGCCGACCCGGCGCACACGCTCACCTTCCTGCGCGTGCACTATCAGCGGTGAGGTCGCAGCGAATCCACCTAGCAGTGCGATGAACTCGCGCCGTTGCATTGGTCGCTCCGTAGCCTCAACGATGTAATCTACCACGCCGCTCACATTGCAGCGGCGGGTTATATCACGGCAAGAAATGTGCCCCAATGTCGCAGTCGGACCGGATTCAGACATTCCTTCCCGGTCACTCGATGATCTCGTCCGCGAGCAGTTGCATGGAAGTTGGTACATTGAGCCCGAGCGCTTTAGCGGTCTTGAGATTGAGGACGAACTCAAATTTGGTCGGTTGTTCTATCGGTAGATTACTGGACTTTTCGCCGTGGAGAATGCGTCCGAGGTAGTTTCCAGCGCGGCGATAGGCATCCAACCTGCTGGCGCCATAAGCCATCAGCCCGCCCGCGACTGCCGTTTCGCGAAACGCGAAGCACGTAGGAAGTCCATATTGCACAGCCAAATGTGCAATCTCCTTAGCATGCAGATTTAGAAATGCATCGCTCGCCACGAGCAGCCCAGCGACTGGCCGTCCTTCTTTGAAGCGAACAAAGGACTTGTCGATCTCGCTCTCGCTTTGAGCCCCGGCAAATACCAGATCGAGATTCAGCGATTGCGCTGCCTCTTTCGCGTCCTTTATTTCAAGGTCAGCGTTCGCATTTTTTGGATTAACCAGCACTCCGATGAGGTTGGAGCCGCGCACCAGGTCGTGGAGTAACCCCAAACGCTTAGCACTGAGCAAATCAGCAAAGAACGTTGTTCCAGTGATATTTCCGGTCGGACGAGCGAGATTTGTGACGAGCCCGTCTTTGATAGGATCGCTACCTACGCAGAAAACAATCGGTATCTGACTGGCTACGCGCTTTGCAGCGAGCGCGGCAACTGGAGTAGCAGCCATGATGGCTGCAACGTGCCGGCTCGCCAACTCCTGCACCAGTTCCGGCAGGCGGTCGTAATTGTCGTTTGCCCAACGATATTCGATAGCGACGTTTTCACCCGGAGTGTAGCCGGTCTGCTTCAGCCCATTCTCAAAGGCTGCAACGACGTCACGACCACGGTCAGCGTCGCTGGCGTGCAGGAAGCCAGCCACAGGAACACCAGCCGGTTGCGCGCGTGCCGTCAGTGGCCAAGCAGCGGCAACTCCGCCAAGCGCTGTGATGAACTCCCGTCGTCTCATAGTACCCGCCCGCCGAGAAAGAAGCATACCATTGAAGCGTGCGTTGTGCATCTCCACGGGCCTTGCCGAACGATCCGGCAAAATTGCAAGCTTGCGAGGTTCAAACGGTAAGGACCTCCGTCATGTCAAACAGGCCAGAAGAACGCCTCGATCGCCGCGACTTCATGATTGCATCAATTACAACGGCCGGCGCATCGGCTGCCCTCGCCGTTACCGCTGGGATTGCAAATGCTCAGGGTTCAGCGACAACCCCTGCCGATCCGGCATCCGGAACGCTCTATACCGGCGATACAATCCAGGGGAAAAAGGTCGTCAGCGCGCTCGACGTCAACAGCTTGGAACCTGGCAAGAAGCACCTTTTGTATTTTCAGGGCGTGCAGATGCCCACCGGACAGCACTGCTATGTGTCGGTGACAGTCGCCAAGGGAGCAAAGCCGGGCAAGCGCGTCATTCTGGTCAGTGGTGTGCATGGCGACGAGATGAGTTCCGTGCATACGGTCCAGAGCGTGATGAACCAGCTCGATCCGCGGGAGATGTCGGGCACGGTCATGGCGGTCGCGGACGTGTCCGGCCCGGCCCTAGAGGGCATGCAACGCAGATGGCCCAATCAAGGCAGGGGCATCGATCTGATCGATATGAATCGGGAGTGGCCCGGAAACGAGAACGGCGCCACCGCCCCCAGCCGACACGCCGGGCTTCTGTTCAACCGACTGCTGCGGCCGAACGCCGACTTCGCGATCGACTTCCACACTGGGACAACCGGATTCGAAGTCACTGCATTCAATATCGCAGGCATGGATGTGCCCGAGGTAAAGGCGATGGTGGAGCTCTATCCCGTCAGCCAGGTTTTCGACAACCATGTTTATCCCGGTGTCCTGCATAACGCGTTCATGGACGTGGGCATCCCAGCCTTTACGCCCGAGATTGGCGCTGCGCGCGTCCTGAACCTCGAGATGATCTCGCTGTTCGTGGAAGGCACAATGAACGTCCTCAAGCATCACGGCATCCTCGCCGGGCCACTGGGACGCACAGGCAAGGACGTGGGTGTCTTTATCGGTAACAGTGCGTTCCCGATCATTGCAACCCACGGAGGGCTCGTCGAGCATCTGGTCAAGCTCAATGACAAGGTTGATGCCGGACAGAAGGTGGCCATCCAGCGGAACAGCTTCGGCGAAGTGGTTGCGGAATATGCAAGTAGCGTGGCCGGAGAGGTAACGGGCCAGCGTAGCGACGCGATGTCCGAGCCCGGCAACCCCCTGGTATTCATCCTTTTCCATAAGACGACGCTGGACGGCGGTGAGACTTATCCCGAGTGATCCAACACTTGGCGCCCGCGTCTACCCATCTCATGGATTGGTCGGTAAATCGCGTTGGTATGTGACGGTCGAATACATGATGTCCGCTATTGGACCATGCGCCACATCGGCGGATGGGGACCATAGTTCGTGCATGTCCGCTTGGTTTCAAGAGCGCGCAAATTATTGCGTTGCAACAGCGACGTGACGTCTCGTTGCAAGAGATGAGGCTGGCGTCAGGCACCGCCTCGGAAAACAGATTTAACGATCCTCCTCGCCATCCCCGACGGCGAGGAGATGCCGCCGGTGAAAATGCCAAAGTGTTACGCCAGAGGAACACTTTGCGCGTGCTTAAAGACATTGCCGGGATCGAAGGCGGACTTGATCTGTTTCAAGCGAGTGAGGTTCCGGCCCCAATAGGCACTCGGGTAGTCAGTTAGATCAAGATCGCAATAGTTCACGTAAGCTGCGCCTGAAACGTAGGGGCGCATCGCCGCATAGCACTGACGCATCTCATTGAGGCGTTGCGGCGTATCGTTCGGGCTGGTCCAGTTACTGCCATACTGGACACAAAACAGCGTGTTGCTCCGGTGTGGGAAGGCAGTTGCATCGGGCGCGGTGCCGGCGATCGCACCGCCATAAGCGTCGCAGATAACATAAATGCCCTTCCTTAGACTGACCTCATTCATCAGCACCGAGAGGCCGGCATCCGTTATTGGCGAAGTGGCGTAGTCGGACTTTCCCTTCATCGGATTGGACGGATATGTCCACCCTTTTGGTCCCGGCCGGCTCCCGGCGAAATAATAGACGGCATCAATGTACGACATTGCCAGAACCGCTGGGGAGGATGTGAGAAATCTCAGCTCGCGGCGTAGCTCCTGGCTCGTACCAATGGACTGGCCAGCGCAGCGCAGATCGACACCCCCGCTCGGGTGTCCTGTAATGACCAAGTTAGAGTCGATCGATTGCGGAGCATGTGGCGCCCAGGCTTGCCACTCCTTCATCACCGCAGCGGCGCTTTTTGGGGAAAGCTGCGACAATCTGATATTGAAGGTGAACACGTTCGTCAGTTTGGGCAGGTGTAACTCATAGCCAGTCACCACGCCAAAGCTGCCACCTCCTCCACCGCGGCAGGCCCAGAACAAGTCAACGTTCTGCTGAGCGCTTGCATGGATCTGCCGGCCTTGCGGATCAACCAGATCGATCGACAACACGTTGTCGCACGCAAGCCCGAACGGCCGGGCTAGATAGCCATACCCGCCACCAAGAAGATGGCCGGATACGCCGACCGTCGGGCAACTGCCGCCTGGGAAAGCGAGGCCGCGAGGCGCAATAGCCTGATAAATCTGGCCGAGTGCGGCGCCTGCGCCGACGGCTGCGGTCTTTGTCCCCGTATCGACCGTAATTGCATTGATCAGACGTGTATCGATGACAACACTCGAACTTTGCGAAAATCCTTCATAGGAGTGCCCGCCGCTGCGTATCGCGAAAGGCAGGTTATTGCTGCGACACCAATCGACCATGACACTGACCGCGTGAGCGGTCTTGCACAGAGCGCGTAGCTGCGGCGTCAGCGTCGTGCGGGTGTTGAATGCGGCCTGATACTGGGAGAATTGCGTGTCGCCGGGACGCAGTAGCAACGCGTCGGTCGATGGCAGATTAGGCAGTGCCGGTAGTTGTGCCCTGGCGGCGCGCCCAGACAATACCCCGGGCGCGAAAATCGCGGTTGCGGCGATCCGCTTCAGCAAATGGCGGCGCGTCGTTCGTCGCATGTGACCAAAAGCCTTCGGTACCAACCGCCCTCGCCCCAGCACCTCCAGCCGTTATGACGTTGGTGCGGGTCTCGCGAGAGATCATGACTCGGCGAAGGATATCAAAACGAACTTGACGCAGGCCCGCAATTAAAGGGCCGATTGACAAACTGGCCGGGCGCGGGATCGCGCTCAGTCACTGCGGTTTGGCACTTCCTGCTGTGGACCGCATCCCACCACGGGCAAATACCACTCATACGCTCGTAATTGCCGTCGATCACCTGGAGCGGCGTGTGATTCGGGCCTAGTCATCGCTGGAATGTCGGTTAGATTACCGGAAGACAGCCCAAGCAAGCGGCTGAGCGCAGGCTGCAGGCCTATCCGTCTGCGCACCCTGATGAGGAGACGAACATGGCCCTGATCCCGAACTCGGTAGCCGAAATCCTGAAGTCGAAGACCATGCGCGGCCTGCCGCGCCCTGTGGAGTATCCGAAAGCCGAGCAAATCGATTATGTGAAGGGCGCCGACAATTTCCACAAGGTCATGGCGATCAAACCCGGCGATCACGTGGTCATGCTGACCGACCCGCTGATCGACCCGCGCGTATTGCAATCTGTCTGTGGCGTCGCCAGAGCGCGCGGCGCGACCTTCGCCTCGTACATGGGACCCTCGACGCGGCTCATGGAGGTCCCGGACGAAGCCAAGGCGCTGATCGAGCGCGCGACCTTTGTCGTCTCAACGTGGTTCGCATCGGTGATCGATCCGTTCTGCATCAACCTGCGGCGCAAGAAAGGTCAACGCTGGGTCAAGATCACATTCTTTCGCAATATTGATCTCCTGCACACGCCGCAGGCGCGTTTTCCGATCGATTTGCTCGGCGAAATTATCCGGGCGTCGTCGCGCGCCTACCCGGACACTGGCAATTTCGATCTGCGCTTCACGGATGAACGCGGCACCGACATCGTGGTGAACTTCACCGAAGCGATGCGCGCCGTCATGAAAAAGGATAACCGCTGGCGCGGCCACAATATCGCGGACGAGGACGGCTGTTACATCCATTATCTTCCGACCCACGGTCCGAACCTCTACGAGCTCAAGATGGTCGGTGGCGACCATGCCGCGCATATGCCGGTCAACGGCATCCTCTACCCGCAATGGGCAGTGGGCTTCGAGAAACCGTTCGACGAGAAGATCGGCATCGAGTTTGAAAACGGACGCGTGCGCAAGGTTCACGGCAACAGCGACCAAGCCGAGGCCCTTCGCTTCATTGTCGGCGGTGCTCTGGAAGAGCTCGGCTGCGGCCATAATCCGAAAGCACCGCGGTTTGATATTTATCCGGCCGGACCAAATTCGCCGGGCGCGCTGCATTTCGGCGTCAATGGGCTAAAGGAATCCGAATATTTCAGGCGCGTGATGCCGTATTGGGAAGAGCCGCACGTCCATTGCGACATGGTGACATTCGACACGACCGTCACCGCCGGCAACCGGACCGTGATCGACAAGGGCTTCCTGATGGCGTTACGCGACCCGCAGGTCGTTGCGCTCGCGGAGCGTTATGGTGATCCGGTTGATCTTCTGGAGAACTTCCCGGTCTGAGGGGAGTTCCTTTGCCGCGCGAACGATTCAGACTGGCAGGACCGGGCCAACTCGCAGATGGAATTTGGCGTATTCGATCACCTCGATCGCGGCGATCTGCCTTTGCATGAGTTCTATGAGGCGCGCCTCAAGCTTATCGAGGGCTACGACCGCGCGGGATTTCACGCCTATCACGTTGCCGAGCACCATTCCACGCCGCTCGGCATGGCGCCCTCACCGAGCGTGTTTCTTTCGGCGGCCATGCAACGGACCAAAAGGTTGCGGCTCGGCACCCTCGTCTATGCCCTGCCGCTGCACCATCCCCTGCGAATGATCGAGGAAATCTGCATGCTCGATCAGCTCAGCGGCGGAAGGCTCGACATAGGCTTCGGCCGCGGTTCGTCGCCGATCGAACTGGAATACTACGGCCAGGACCCCGATGACGCAGCTCGGGTCTACGCCGAAGCCCTCGATCTCGTTCTGCGAGGACTCAAAGAAAAGGTTCTTAACGGTGAGACGCAATCTCGCCGCTTCGAGAACGTGCCCATGGAGCTCGCGCCGCTGCAGCGTCCGCATCCGCCGCTTTGGTACGGCGTTCACTCGATCGAGAGCGCGGAGCGCGCGGCGCGCCAGGGGTTCAATATCGCCTGCAACGAACCAGCGGAGGCTTCTGTGGCCTACATCGACCGCTACTGGTCGACCTGGCGCGAAGCGCACGGCGGACGAGCGCCAACGCCGAAGGTAGGGGTCACCCAATTTGTCGTGGTGGCCGAAACCGATGAGGCGGCGCTCACGATCGCTCGCCGCGCCTATCTCGTATGGCATCGAAGCTTTCATTATCTGTTCCGCAGGCACGGCAGGACGGCGAAAATCTCGGGTGGCGAAGCCGATTTCGATACACTTCATGCGGCCGGCAAAGGCGTCGCCGGAACACCCGGTAAGGTGCTCGAATTTCTCGGAACGCGTCTGAAAAGGACCGGCGTCAATTATTGTATCAACCGCTTCGCGTTTGGTGACCTTTCGCTCGCGGAATCGCGGAAGTCGCTTGAACTTTTCGTCACCGACGTGCTACCCGCGCTCCGCCAAACATAACATCACGGGAGGGTACGATGTTCGTCAAACGATGGGCGCTTTGCGCGGTAGTCGTCTTGCTAATGACATCACCGCCGCTTCACGCAGCCGGAATCGACGACGCGATGGATAAGCTCGCCGCCGAAGCCGCCGGCGTCGGCAATATCATCTGGTATGAAAGCTCGCCGGACGATCAAGCCGACAAGATCGTGGGGGCATTCCAGAAGCGCTTCCCCAAACTCAAGCTTGAACACATCCGCGATACCGGCGGAAATTCGATTGGCGGACGCCTCGTGCAGGAGAGCCAGGGCGATACCCGAACCGCGGATGTCGTGACCAGTGGCGCCGCGATCTTGCTTCCGCTGGAGGCGCGAAAGCTGATCAAGCAGATCGATTGGCATGGTTATGGGGTCAGCGACCAATTGGCGCCTACGCCATTCGGCGTTGTCACCACGTCGGTCGTCTACGTCATTATCTACAACACTTCGCTGGTGAAGGAGGCCGATGCGCCCAAGAGCTGGGACGATCTGCTCAATCCGCGCTGGGACGGCAAGATCGGCATCTGGGTTCGCGGCGAGGGACAAGGAGCGCTTGCCGCCACCTGGGGCATGGACAAGGTGGTGGCCTATGTCAGGAAGATGAACCAGCTCCATCCGGTGTTGCTGCCAAGCACGTTTCCGTTGGCGCAGCAGGTCGCCGCAGGGGAGATCCTGGTCGGCTTCGGGCTCAATCACTCCGCTCAGGTTCCGATCCGACGCGGCGCGCCGATCAAGGTTGTCGTGGCCGAACCGGCTCCTATCAGCACGCTTTATAGTTCCGTGCCGGCCAAGGCGAAGAACCCGAGCGGCGGCGCGTTGGTCGCGGTATGGCTCGCCACGGCCGAAGGTGCCAAGGCCTATGAGGACGCGACGGATCGCGGCAATCCGTTCATTCCGGAAACGAAGACCTACGCATTATTGCACGGTCACACGATTTCCCAATTCCCGGCCGACCAGGCCGCGCAGGAGGCGGCAGCTGTCCAACGCGTCAACAAGATGATCGAGAGCCGTGAGACTCAGTGACGCCGCGCCAAGCGGCGGCTTTGGGTTGGGTGCGACGGCGAAACGCGAAAGTCGATCAAGTGACTGGCTACGTTTTGTGCCGTCGCTCGGCATGGGGCTCGTTCTCACCTATCTGGTACTGGTACCGCTGGCGCTCGTTGTTCTAAGCAGCTTTCGTCCCGGCGGGTTTCCGTTTGATCCCGGTTTTACGCTTAGCAACTACGTGGCAGCCTTCGGTGACCCGGGCTTTCCGGCTCTGCTTCGAACGACGCTTCTTTTTGCACTCGGGTCGTCGTTGGTCGCGCTGCTTCTCGGCGTAGGCCTTGCATGGCTGGTCGAGCGTTCCGATCTGCCGGGACGCGAGGCACTGCGCGGCCTCGTTCTCTTGCCGATGGCAACACCGCCGATCCTCCTCGCGATCGCTTGGGCGATGCTGCTGAGCCCGCGCAACGGCGCTCTCAATCAACTTCTGACGAATGTTTTCGCACTCGGCAAAATGCCGTTCGACATTTACTCGCTGCCCGGCATGGTGTTCGTTCAAGGGCTCGCGCTCGTGCCTACAGCCTATCTTTTCCTGGCGCCCGCTTTCGGCAACATGGATCCGAGCCTCGAAGAAGCGGCGCTGACCTCCGGCGCCGGCACCTGGACGTTGATCCGGCGGATCATGGTGCCGATCCTTTGGCCGGCGATTCTGTCGGCGGCGATCTTTCTTCTGATTGTCTCGCTGGTTGTCTTCGACGTGCCGGGCGCGCTTGGAATACCGGCGCGGATCTTCGTGCTGAGCTCGCAAATCTACTATCTCGTCAACAACAGCCCCGGCGGCATTCCGCTCTACGGCCAGGTCAGCGCGCTGGCGATGCTGTTCCTGGTAATTCTGTTGGGACTGGGCTTCGCGTACCACCGCTTGACACGCCACGCGCATCGCTATCGGACATTGACCGGCAAGGCATTCCGGCCGCGCATCTTCCCGCTCGGGCGTGGCAGGCCGCTGGCTGTCGCTGCGCTCATTCTTTATTTTCTGCTGAGTGTCGTTGCGCCATTGCTCATCCTGTTGTGGATGAGCCTGATGCCCTACCAGATCGGCATCTCATGGTCGGCACTCAATCTCCTGACGCTCGAAAATCATCGTGATTTCATCGAAAACACGCGCTTTCTGACCGCCACGCGTAATTCGATCGTCATCGCAGTCGTGGCCGCAACCGGTGTTTCACTCTTGTCGCTGCTCTTGTCGTGGCTCACCGCACGACTGCGGGTGCCGGGGCGGCAGGCGCTCGACATCCTCGCCTTCATCCCGATCGCCGTCCCCGGTGTCATGATCGGCGTTGCGCTGGTCTATGTCTACATTGGCCTTGGTGCGGTGTTGCCGATCTACGGCACGATCTGGATCATCGCGCTTGCCTACCTCACCCAATATCTGCCCTTCGGCGCGCGCGTCACGACCGGCGTCATGATGCAGCTTCATCCCGAACTCGAGGAAGCCGGCTCCACATCCGGCGCAGGCCGCGTGCGAATCTTCAGAAGCATCACGCTGCCGCTCGTCTGGCCCGCAGTTGCCGCGGTCTGGATCTGGGTACTCGCGCATGCGATGCGCGAGCTGTCCTCGGCGCTCCTGCTTCAGGGCCGCGACAATAAAGTCATCCCGACGCTTCTCTGGGACTACTGGTCGGGCGGGGAGCCAAACCGCACCGCCGCAGGCGGGCTGTGGCTCACTGTCGCGCTGGTTCTTTTTCTGTTTCTGTGGCGAAGCGTTTCCCGGCAGGCCGGGACGGAGCGCATGCGTTGACAACCCTCGGCTCGGGCCGCCGATGTTTATTTGATGGGACAGTCAAGGCCGCCGACGATATTATTGAGCATCAGTTGGTCTGAATAGGAAAGGCACTGCGATGCTTTTGCGCACTTTGCTCATCGCCTGTTTCGCCTTGCTAACGAATCCGGCGTTCGCCCAGTTCTATAAGGACAAGACGCTCACACTCCTGATCAATTATGGCGTGGGCGGCAACGCCGACACCGAGGCGCGCGTCTATCAGCAGCACCTCGCCAAGTACATTCCGGGCCACCCGAATATTATCATTCGCAACATGCCGGGCGCCGGCGGTGTGACCGCCATGAACCAGCTCGGGCTCAACATCGGCTCGCAGCCGGACGGGCTTACGCTTGGCTATTTCACCATGAGCGCGACCGTCCTGATCACCGATGACCCGGTGCTCAAGATAAAGGTGGATGATCTTGTGCCGATTGCCGCCTCGCGAGGCTGGAATCTCGTCTACGCGCGCAAGGATATTGTGCCCGGTGGCTACACCACGCCCGCGGATTTTCCGCGCGCACAGAACATTTACGCCGGTGGCTATAGCAAGGCGTCATCCCATGACACGCGATTGCGCCTCGCGCTCGAGGTCATGAACCTACCCTACAAGATGGTCACCGGGTTTCCCGGGACGGCGCAGATCAACAAGGCAATGCTGCAGAACGAGGTCAACTTTACCGGCAGCTCACTGCCGGGATTCCAGACGGTGGTGGTGCCGCAGATCATTAAACCGGGCATCGGCGTTGTGCTGTTTCAATATCCCGTTATTGGACCGGACGGAAAGCCGAGCGGTAACCCCGCGCTCGAAAAACTCGGCATCGTGATCTTCGACAAGTTCTACCAGGAAGCCTTCGGCAAGTCGCCGTCAGGTCCAAAATACGATGCGCTCGTGCTGACGAACGACATCAGCACGAAAATGCAGCGTGGCATGTTCCTGCCCAAGGGCTCCCCGGCCGAGGCGGTGTCAGCACTGCGGCAAGCCGTCACCTCAGTCGCAGCCGATCCAGACTTCATCGCCGATTACCACAAAATCACCGGGGAGGACCCCGACATTGTCGGCGCCGGCGAGGTCGAACGCATTTTCGATCGCATCCGCAACGTCGCGCCCGACGTCAAGCGGGTGTTGAGGGAATCGGTCGGTTCCGGCTGAGGGCGTTTAAAGAGTAGCGGCCCCATGCGCGCCGTTCACATGCTGCGGGACGGCACCTTAATTCTTCCGAGCAGCTTATCTACGGTCGCGTGGAAGTATTCCCACGGAGCCTCGCGGTCGCTCTGGTTTCGCACCACCAGCGAATTGCCGGCGTAGAACTTCTCATAAAGCATGTGGCGGCCAGCGAACTCCGAGCCAACGATATCCCAAGCAAGCTTGTAAAGTTTGTGGCGCTCCACGGCCTCGATCGATGGCGTTTTCCACCAGCGTTCGAACCGGTCGCGCAGCACGTCGTCACTCATCACGTCGATACTCGCGGGCATCAGCAACGGAATGCCGCCGAGCAGCGTGCGCAGCATATCGATGATCTCGGTGTGGTGCTCCTGGCACCAGTTAAGCGACGCATACATGATGCGACGATTGGGCGTAGCGTAGCCTTGCGGCCATTCCTCCCAGGCCTCGATCTGGCCCTGCACCAGCCCGCCGATCGTGGCCTCCAGCGCAGCGAAACGGCCGAGTGTCTCGCGAACCGCAGGGATCTTGTCGATGCCGTTAGCTTGGCAGATCCGGCTCGCGACGCCGACGATGAGTCCCATTTTCGACCAGAAGCGGATGTTGGAATGATGATTCTGATAACAGTTTGCCGGCGTTTCGATATAGATGCGGCGCGACATCGCTGCGTCGTTGTGAAGAAATACTCGCTCCCAGGGAATCGTCACCCGGTCGCACACCAGCACGCTGTCGGTCTCATCAAGGCGGTATGACAGCGGATAGTCAGCCTCGTGGCGCACTGGATAGGCGTAGGGTTGGCGGGACCAAAGCGATAGGCCGGGCGCGTTCAATGGCAGCGCCGCGGTAATCGCCTCGCTCCTGAACTGATCGGCAATCGGCGTGAGGTTGCCGATCAGGATCTCGTCGGAGAATACCGCGCTGGTCGCAAGCATCTTCATGCCCGAGACCGTCACGCCGACGGAATCCTCCGCAACAACCTGGAGGTTGGGATCGTCGCGCTGTTGCCCGGGGAATAATTCTGGGGCCCGCATACCGGTCGGCGGCGTAACGGCAAAGCAGAGATAGAGGTCGTTTTTTCGCGCGCTCTCGTAGTAGCGCAGCAGGTTGTCACCGAACCCGGCGTGTAGGCTTTCCAGCACCGACGGGTTCATCGCCAACCCTGTGATCAGTCCGGCGACCTGTTCGGGCGAGCGGCCGATGAACCCATAGGTCGCATCGGCGCTGGCCTTCATCGCGTGCATTCGGCGCACCAGATCGTCACGGGTACGACAACGCAACCATTGCAATGCGTAGCGTTCGCCGTCCTCTTCGTAGGAGAAGACATCGTGGTGGGCCGGATCGGCCTTGAGATCGTAAAGCTCGGCGACGGTCTGCGCGCCCTGCCGGAACGCCGGATGCGTGGTGACGTCATCGACCCGCTCCGCCCCGATATAGACGGCGCGGCCGTCGCGCATGCGCTCGAGCTTCTGCTTACCTGTCACCAGCACTTGTTTGTCTCATCCGAACGCTTTCAATGCCTGGAATTGCCGCGAAATCGCTCCATGGTCACGCAATTGCAGCATGGTCTTGCAGAGATTGGAACAGGGTGCGTCTACGAAAGCTGCTCGCCGTCAGGACTGCTCGCCTCCGCCCGCGCAAAGTGCTCGCCTGAGGCATCACTCCACAATACCGATCAGCTTGGCGAGGCGATCCGGATCGCTGCGCAGCGGCGCGGATTCGCCGTCGTAGACGATGCGTCCCTTGTCGAGAATCACTGTGCGCTGCGAAAACGTCAGCGCGACGCGGCTGTTCTGCTCGACGAGGATGATTGACAGCGCGCTCTCCCCGCGCAGCCGCGCCAGCACGGCAGTCAATGTCTCGACCAGCACCGGCGCCAGACCTTCGGTCGGCTCGTCCATGAGCAGGATGGATGGATTGGTCAACAGCGCACGCGCGATCGACAGCATCTGCTGCTCGCCGCCGGATAGCTGGTTACCCATATTGCCGAGCCTTTCCTTCAGTCTCGGGAAAAGCTCGAACACGCGCGGCAGCGTCCAAGGTCCCGGCCGCGCCGTCGTTTCCAGATTTTCGCGCACCGTCAGCGAGGGAAAGATTTCGCGCTCCTGAGGCACGAAACCGATGCCGGCCAGCGCCCGGCGGTAGCACGGCATGCCATCGAGGTTTTGGCCGTCCAGTACGATGTCGCCGGCATGCAGCGTGGTGTGGCCCATGATGGTGGAGAGCAGCGTAGTTTTGCCGACGCCATTGCGGCCGATCACGCTCACACATTCACCAGCCGCAAGTTTTAGCTCGATCTCCTCGATGACGACTGTCTCACCGTAGCCTGCCGAGACCTGCCGCAGTTCGAGCGTACTAGCCATGATCGGCCCATTGGCTGGCCTGCCCGAGATAGACCGCGCGCACCTGTGGGTTTGCCTCGATCTCGCGTGGTGTGCCCTCGGCGAAAATGGCTCCGCTCACCATCACCGTGACGCGCTTGGCAAAGCGAAATACCACGTCCATGTCGTGCTCGATGATGAGAACGGCGATAGCGTCAGGCAGCCGCTCGATGGCGTCGAGAATAATGTGGCTTTCGGCGCTCGGCACACCGGCCGCGGGTTCGTCGAGCAACAGGACTTCGGGCTTCAGCCCAATCGTGATCGCGAGTTCGACAAGGCGCTGACGGCCGTAGGGCAGTTCGGACACCCGATGCCGCGCGGCGTCCGCAAGCTTTAAGGTCTCCAGGAGATGCATCGATTCGTCGATGACATCGGTGCGCCAGCCGACCGGATAGAACATCGAGCGCGCCGCGCCGAGGCGTTCGGCGACCGAAATACAGACGTTTTCCAGGACCGACAGCCCACGGAACAGCCGGTTGATCTGAAACGTCCGCGCGACGCCGAGTTTCACCCGTTCAGCTTGCGATCTGGCGGTGATGTCGTGTCCGGCAAGCAGCACGCTGCCCTCCGTCGGCGGCAACACGCCGGTAAGGAGATTGACGAACGTCGTCTTGCCGGCGCCATTGGGTCCGATCAGCGCATGGCGCGCGCCGGCTTCGAGCATGAAGTCGATGCCGGTCACGGCGACGAGCGCGCCAAAGCTTCGGCTGAGTGCCCTTGTCTCGAGGAGCGTCCCGCTCACGATGCAACTCGCCGCGCGCTGTAGCGCTGCCACAGCGTTTCGCCGAGACCCAAAATGCCGTTGCGCGCAAACAGCGCAATGCAAACGAGGAGAAGCCCGAGGCCGAGCTGCCACGCGGTCGGATAAATCTGCGCCAGGAAGTGCTCCATCGCCAGGTAAACAACGGCGCCGACGAACGCGCCGTAAAGCCGCCCGTGGCCGCCGAGAATGAGAACGATGAGCACGGTCGCGGCCCGATCGAGATCGAGCGCGCTGAGGTTCACGTAGGCATTGGTTTGCGCCCAAAGGCCGCCGGCGATGCCGGCGATCGCCGCCGAGATGGTGTAGCAAATGACGAGCCGACGCCGCACCGGCGAGCCGATGGCATGCATGCGCAAGGGATTTTCGCGGATGCCGATCAGGCTTTGACCGAACGGCGAATACACCAGCGTGCGCACCAATACAAAGCAGACCAACAGCACGGCGAGACTGAACAGATATTGCGTGTTGGCATAGAGCGGATTGAATTCGAACACCCCGAACACCGGCGCAATGGGCAGGCTCGGCAGCCCGTCGAAGCCGCCCGTATAGGCGCGCGCCATGTTCGCACCCTCTTCCAACAGCGCCATCGTGCACAGCGTGAGCATGAGAAGAGTGAGGCCCTTGGTGCGCAACAAGACGAGGCCCGAAGCGAGGCCGACCACGCCTGCCGCCAAGGCTGCGAGCACCAGGCTCGTGATCGGCTCGGTCCAGATGCCGTAAAACGCCAGCATTCCGACCGTATAGGCGCCGGTACCGAAGAACGCCGCATGGCCGAGCGTGATGATTCCCGCATAGCCAAGCGCGAGATCGAGCGACAGCGCGAATAGGATCGCGATCAGAAGCTCGGTGCCAAAGCCGAGATAATCAGGGAAAAGAAAATAGAAGCCGATGGCGGCGATCCAGGGCAGCGTTTCCCACCAGCGCAGGCGATGACGCGTGATCAGTGCGCGAGCCGCAGGATGATCGAGCCGCGTGCCGATGGCCCCCGGCGTGGCTGAAGGCGCGGCTTCGGTCACATCTCTTTCCTTCCGAACAATCCTTGCGGCCGCCAGAGCAGGAGCAGAATTGTCAGCGCGTAGATGAAGATGGTGCCGCCGATGGGCAAATAGAGCTTGAGCACGAAGTCGAGCACGCCGAGCAGCAGCGATGCGCAATAGACGCCGACCACGCTGCCGAGGCCGCCGACCGACACTGCGATCAGGAAGTAGACCAGATATTTAAGCGCGTATTGCGGATCGAGGCCCAAAAATTCGGCGCCGAGCCCGCCGCCGATTGCCGCCATGCCGCTGCCGAAGGCGAACGTGATCGTGAACAGGAGGTCGACATTGATGCCGAGCGATTCCGCCATGCGGCGATTGTCGACTGTGGCGCGGATCTGCGCGCCGATACGCGTCCGCTCGAAAGCAAGCCAGATCGCGGCCACGATCAAAAATCCGACTACGATCAAAAACACGCTGTAGGTGCGGTATTGAATAAGGCCGAGGTTGATCTGGCCTCCCAGCGCCGGTGGCAGTTGAAGCGTCTGGCTTTCCGGGCCGACCACGATCGTGATCCCGGCAATGAAAATGAAGATGAGGCCGATGGTGAACAGCACTTGGTCGAGTTCGCCGGCGCGATAGAGCGGGCGATAGAGGGTACGCTCCAGCACCACGCTGAGCGCTGCCGTGGCGACAAAGCCGAATGCGAGCGCCGCAGCAAAATCGATATGGGCGCGGTTCATCGCCAAGACGATGACGTAACCGCCGAACATGGCAAAGGAGCCGTGGGCGAGGTTGACAAACCCCATCAAGCCCATGGTGACCGAGAGCCCGACCGAAACGATGAACAACACGGTGCCGGCCGAAAGGCCGCCTAACAAGATACTGGCAAAATTGCTGGCAAAATCCACGGGTAAACCCGCCGGGCCGCCGCTACGGAAGGGGCGAATGGTGAATTGCGAATAGGGGCAACATGCTATTCGCTACTTCGCGATTCCGCTATCCGCCCCTACCGCACGAGAGCGGGTCGACGCCCCCACGTCGACCCGACCCGATCACTTCTTGGGAGCGCACGGACCGACCGCCAGCGCCTTGCACTGGTCTTTCACGTGATCGGTCTCGGCGAGCACCTTCTCATGAAGCTTGCCGTCAGAGCCCTTCACCACTTCGTCGAGATACTCGTTCATGACGATGTCGCGCGTCTCCGGATCGATCATGATCGGCCCTTGCGGACTGTCGAACTTCCAACCCAGCAACGACTTTACGGCCGCGTCGCCGTCCATCTTGCCTTTGGTGGCCTGTGCGGCGTGAACGATGGCGGCCATGCCGTCATAGGCGCCGACGGCGGTGAAGTCGGGTGTCGAGTTCGGCGCCGTATTCCTTCTTCCAGGCGGCAACGAAGCGCTTGTTCTCCGGATTATTGAGGTCGGCGTTATAGTGATGCATCGTGATCAAGCCGACCGCGGCATCACCCATGGCTTGCAGTTTGATGTCCTGAACGATGTCGCCGGGACCGATCAGTTTGATGCCGGCGGCGCGCATTCCCAACGCGCCGTAGGTCTTGACCACCGCCACGGCGTGATCGCCGGCCGGAACGAATACGAACAGCACGTCCGGCTTCTCGTCCTTGGCGCGCTGGAAGAACGGCGTGAAGTCGGGAACCGCGCCGGGGCCACCCGACGGAATGGTGTCGATGACTTTGCCGCCATTGGCCTCGAATCCGGCCTTGAAAGCCTCCAGGCTGTCCTTACCCGGCGGATAGTCGGAATAGGCCACAACCGCGGTTTTCGCGTGCAGGTTCTTGGCGGCAGCCACGCCCAAGGCATAGCCGGCATGCCACATGCTGAACGACGTGCGCACGAAATCTGGCGACAGGTTGGTGATGAACGCGGTGCCGGCATTCATGATCACCGCAAGCTTGTGGCCAGCTGAGATCAGCGGCGCCGACGCGATAGCATCGGGCGAATAGACCCAGCCCGCGATCGCATCGACCTTGTCCTGGGTCAGCAACTCCTGGACGGCGACCTTCGCCTCGGCGCCGTTTGGCGCCTTGGAGTTGCGCTTGATAAGCTTGATCGTGTAGGGCTTAACCTTATCGGCATTGAGCTTGAGATAAAGCTCCATGCCGCGGTCCATTTGCTGCGCAAGTTCGGCGCCGACGCCGGTATACGGCAGGACGACACCGACCTTTATTTCCTGCGCTTTTGCAGCGCCGGCCCCGCCGGCGATGATGGCAAGCACGGCAACGGCCGCGATCATTCGGCTGGACATAAGAAACCCTCCCAGTTCCTCAGATTTCATCGATTTCGATGCTGGTCTTCTTGCGCTTGATACTAGGGCGAAAGCCGGAAAAGGCGCAAGCGACAGCCGAATGTGCTGGTGCGGGTCTTCGTCGCGGCGCGAGTTCTGCTCCCGGCCGACAGTCAGGATTCAAAATTTTCGGCACATAAGCATCATTCGTTGCAGCCGAATGTGCGCCGCCATAACCATCCAGCGGACATATTATTGCATTTTTGGCTCCGCGCGGCACACTGGCACCCTTGTCTACGCACGTAGATCGTACGGAGTATTTGGCCATGAAGGTCATCATTGCGGGGGCCGGCGTCGGCGGGCTGGTGACAGCACTGATGTTGCACGCGCGCGGTATCGACTGCGAAATCTTTGAGCAGGCGGATGCCATCCGGGAGCTCGGCGTCGGCATTAATACCTTGCCGCATGCCATCAAGGAGCTGGCCGAACTCGGTCTGCTCGAACGCTTGGATGCCGTTGCGATCCGCACTTACGAGCTGTTCTACACCAACCGTTTTGGACAGGAGATCTGGCGCGAGCCACGCGGTCTCGACGCTGGGTACGACATCCCGCAATTCTCGATCCATCGCGGACGGCTTCAGGGCGTGATCTACCAGGCGGTCCGTGCTCGGCTCGGAGAATCGCGCATTCACCTCGGATGCCGCCTTGGTTCATTCACCCAGGACGACACTGGCGTGACAGCCTATTTCTTCGACCGCGACGGCTCACACCGGCACACCACTCGCGGCGACATTTTAGTTGGCGCTGACGGCATCCATTCGTTGGTCCGCGAGAAGCTGTTTCCTAACGAGGGCCCGCCAGCCTGGAACGGCCTCATGCTGTGGCGCGGCGCGATCGATTGGCCGGCCTTCCTGACCGGCCGCTCGATGGTCGTGGCCGGTGGGCTTGCCGCAAAACTCGTCATTTACCCGATCGCAGACGGTTCACGGCCGGATAAGCGGCTGACCAACTGGGCGGTGGTCGGCCGGGTCGGCGACGGGTCGACCCCGCCGCCCCAGAAGCAGGACTGGTCACGGCCCGGTCGTTTCGAGGATCTGATGCCGCACGTGCAGCGCTTCCGTATCCCGTATGTGGATGCGAGAGCGCTGATCGAGGCGACCAACGAATTCTGGGAATATCCGATGTGCGACCGTGATCCGCTGCCGCGATGGAGCCACGGCCGCGTCACCTTGCTGGGCGATGCTGCCCATCCGATGTATCCGGTCGGCTCGAATGGCGCCTCGCAGGCAATCTTGGACGCAAGGTTCCTGGCTGACCGGCTGAAGGACAGCGAGCATGCGGTGCATGCGCTGTGGGCCTACGAGCAAACGCGGCTGCCCATGACGGCCGAAATCGTACGCATGAATCGTCGCGGCGGACCGGAAGGCGTCATCGACGCGGTCGAGGCCCGCGCGCCGGACGGTTTCAGCGACATCGACGACATCCTGTCATTCGAGCAGCGAAAGGCGATCGTGCGCGGCTACGCATCAACGGCAGGGTTCGCACGCGAGCAGGTCAACAAAGCCGCGTAGCGTGGGAGTGTCGGCGTCGGAGAAAAAACTCCGGCTGATCGGTCTCCCCTACTCGGGCGGCGGCAGGAACAAAACTTCGTATTTGGCCGAGAGCGCCACGACGTCGGGGGGCGACTGCTCTTTCATACTGTGAATGGCCCAGAACAGATCATAGAGTTTGCGGGTCGGAGAGACCCAGAAGAAGCACTTCACCGGCTGGTCGGATTTGTTGAAGATGCCGTGAGGCAGCCCCATCGGCAGCCGAATGAGGTCGCCCGTTGTCGCGACGAAATCCTTTCCGTCGAGCATGAGGTCGAAGCGGCCCTCGAACATGTAGATGAATTCGTCCTGGGTCGGATGGATGTGCGGCGGCACGAAAGTGCCGGGGGGAAAGGTCGCGTGCCAGGAGAACGAACTCTCGCTGACCGATTTCGGCACATAGGTTTGACCTAGGATGTTCCACACAATGCCGTCGATGCCGGCGCCGGCTTTCGTGATGCCTGCGGTGAGTGGTTGCATGACGCAGATACTCCTATCGCTCTGTGATCGGTGATTTTCGCAAACCAATCACGATGAAGTTTCGATACTGGTCAGATGGGGTCTCGATCTATTTGGGCCCGCGCCAATAGGCCATCCTCGAAACACTTTGGCATCAAATACTCTGAGCATTGCTGATACTATCTGCATGTATTCGTTGATGACAAGAAATCTTAAAAGAAGTCGCCCCCAAACGATTGCTCGATCGCTCCCGCTTCACTCACTTGTTCGAGGATGGAATGGCATCGAGACGGTCCATCTAATATTCCAGATTTCGAGAGGATAGCTCTCAAGAATACTGGATTATTGATGCTTTTGGGAGGGGCTACGCTTGGGCTGTTACTGCTTCACACCGCGGAAGCGGCGTGATGCTATTGAGCCGGCGGCCCTCGCACCGCCGGCTTGCACCAGTTTTGCAAGGAGAGCCCGTCATGGCCTATCGCTTTCTCGATATCGCCGGGACCCCCAGCGTAAGGGCTGCCCAGGCGGCGAACGGCAGCGGAGAGTACTGGACAACATTCAAGGGCGACAGGGCGTTCGATCACTTCACCGAAGCGGAGGCACAGTTCATCGCCGCCCGCGACAGTTTCTACATCGCGACCGTATCCGAAACCGGCTGGCCGTACGTTCAACATCGCGGCGGATCTGCCGGGTTCCTGCGCGTGCTCGACGACAAGACACTGGCCTTCGCGGATTTCCGCGGCAATCGCCAGTATATCAGCGTCGGCAACGCCGCCGCGAACGATCGCGCGGCGCTGATCCTGATGGATTATGCAAACCGGCATCGCCTCAAAATCTACGCGCGCATCGAAGTCAGAGACTTAAACGCAGATCCCGCGCTCGCCGAAAAACTCGCCCTCCCCGCCTATAAGGCGAAGCCCGAGCGTGCAGTTCTGCTGCACCTTGAGGCATTCGACTGGAACTGTCCGCAACACATTACGCCCCGATTTACCGAAGCCGAGATTGAGACCGCGCTCGCGCCTTTTCGCGCGCGGCTCGAACACCTCGAAGCCGAAAACAAGACGCTGCGGGACAGACTCGCGGGCGCGCACGGAGAATGACCATGCAGACTGCCACCCGTCCACCGCTTCCGCCTTTCTCGATGGAAAGCGCGATTGAGAAGGTACGGCTTGCCGAAGACGCCTGGAACAGTCGCGATCCAGCGCGCGTGGCGCTTGCGTACACCGTGGACAGTCAATGGCGCAATCGCGCGGAGTTCATCCACGGCCGCACGGCGATCGAGGAATTTCTGAAGCGAAAATGGAACCGGGAACTCGACTATCGCCTCATCAAAGAACTGTGGACCTTCGGCGAAACCCGTATCGCGGTACGCTTCGCCTATGAATGGCACGACGACGGCGGTTACTGGTTCCGCAGCTATGGCAACGAGAACTGGGAATTCGATGAGCATGGGCTGATGCGCCGGCGCATCGCCAGCATTAACGACGCACCCATCGCCGAAAGCGACCGCAAATACCGCTGGCCGCTGGGACGCCGTCCCAACGACCATGCCGGCCTGACTGCCCTCGGGTTTTAGCGGCGCAGACAGATAAGCGGCCAGGGTGATCACTTGCGTCTGCCGATTGACGCCCTTGTCGGCCGCCGCTAACGCCTAACGGCGAGGGGCCGCCGATGAACAACAAGGAAAAAGCTGCGCTCGGGTCGATCGCCGCTTCGGCGGGACTGACGGCCGCGAAGGCCGTCGTCGGTCTGCTGACAGGTTCGCTCGCCATTCTGTCCGAGGCCGCGCATTCCCTGCTCGATCTTGCCGCGACCGTCATGACCTATTTCGCGGTTCGCATTTCCGGAAAGCCGGCCGACGCCGAGCACCAATACGGCCACGGCAAGATCGAGAGCGTGACGGCGCTTGCCGAGACCGCGCTGTTGTTCCTATTGAGCATCGCCGTGATCTGGAAAGCCGCGCAGCGGCTGATCGGCGCCCAAGCGCATGTTGTCGAGGCGACAATCGCGGCCTTCGCCATCATCGCCGCTTCGATCATTGTCGATTTTTTCCGCGCGCGGACACTCGGCCGCGTCGCCAAGGAAACATCGAGTGAGGCGCTCGAGGCCGACGCGCTGCACTTCGGCTCCGACATGTGGTCGTCGATTGCCGTCCTGATCGGGCTCGGCGGCGTCGCGCTCGGTTATTCGTGGGCCGACGCTGCGGCGGCGATTGTCGTCGCCGTTTTCATCTGCATCGCCGGCTGGCGGCTCGGACGCCGGACCATCAATACGTTGACCGACACCGCGCCGGCTGGCGTCAGCGAGCACGTCGCGGCGATCGCGCGTCGGGAGCCTGGTATCGTTGCTGTCGACAGCGTGCGCGTGCGACCAGCCGGCACGGTGATATTTGTCGATCTTGGCGTCGGCGTCAGCCGCACCCTGCCACTCGACCAGGTCTCGGCGATCAAAGATCGGCTGACGCGCGACATCCGCGCCGATCTACCGCGGGCCGAAGTGACGATCACCACAGAGCCGCGCGCACTCGATGACGAAACCGTGCGCGAACGCGTCATGATGATCGCGCGCAACCGCGGCCTCGCCATTCATCACGTCGCCGTTCAGACGATTGCCGGACGCTTGTCGGTTTCAGCCGATCTTGAAGTCGACGGGACAATGTCGCTAGCCGATGCGCACGATATCGCAAGCAAGCTGGAAGAGTCCGTGCGCGGCGAACTTGGGCCGGAGGCCGAAGTCGAGACCCACATCGAACCGCTACCGGCCGATGTTTTGCGGGGACACGACGCCTCACCGGGCCGTGTTAACGAGGTGCGTGAGGCGCTTGCGGCGATCGCTTCTGAAATCGCCAGTCTCGGCGAGGTGCACGACGTGCGCGTGCGCGAGACCTCCGACGGCGAGATCGTCAATTTCCATTGTCGCGTCGATCCGGCGCTCTCGGTCAGCGCCGTACACGATCTGGTAGATACCGTGGAGCACGGGGTGCGCCGCCGCTTCCCCAACATCCAGCGCGTCATCGGCCACGCTGAGCCGCGGCGGTGACCATCATGGGATCAGCACGGCCGCACCTTCGAGGCGCCCGCGTCGCAGATCCTCCAAGGCGGCATTGGCCTCGGCGAGCGGATAGCGTGTGACGTGCATCTTGATGCCGGCTTGCGGCGCGATCGCCAGGAATTCCCGGGCATCCTGACGCGTCAGATTGGCGACTGAGACAAGCTGCCGCTCCTCCCAGAGAATGCGATAGGGAAAGCTCGGAATGTCCGACATGTGGATGCCGCCGCACACCACGCGGCCGCCCTTCTTCACTGCGGCAAGCGCGGCCGGCACCAGTGCGCCGACTGGCGCAAAAATGATGGCGGCATCGAGCAGTTCGGGCGGCATTTCGTCGGAACCGCCGGCCCAGACCGCGCCGAGTGACCGTGCAAAATTCTGCGAGGCACCGTCACCCGCGCGCGTGAATGCATAGACGCGCCGCCCCTGCCAAACCGCAACCTGAGCCAAAATGTGGGCGGCGGCGCCGAAGCCGTAGAGGCCAAGCGCGGCAGCCTCGCCGGCCATGCGGTAGCTCCGCCAACCGATCAGGCCGGCGCAAAGGAGCGGCGCCGCCTCCGCCGCATCAGCGCCTTCACCGAGCGGAAAACAGAACCGCGCGTCGGCGACCGTGTGCGTCGCATAGCCGCCGTCGCGCGTATAGCCAGTGAAGAGTGGGTGATCGCAAAGGTTCTCGCGGCCATCGCGGCAATAGGCGCAGACGCCGCAGGTCGCGCCGAGCCACGGCACGCCGACGCGCTCGCCGATCGTGAGGCCGGTGACGCGCGGCCCCATGGCCGCGACGCGACCGACGATTTCGTGTCCCGGCACGATCGGCAGTTTCGGATTCGGCAATTCGCCATCGACGACATGCAGGTCGGTACGGCAAACACCACAGGCCTCGATCGCGATCAGAATCTCGCCCGATTGCGGCTGCGGCAGTTCCCGCTCCCGCATGACCAGCGCCGTTCCCGGGCGATCAAGCACCATTGCGCGCATCATCGGCATGAATGCGTCCCACGTTCGCCACGGCATGGCCGCAGCCTGTGCTTTCAATTAGCGCGCAAAAATTCTACATCAAGGACGCCATGCGCACCGAAGAACCCCGCCCCGTTCGCCTCCAAGATTACCGCCCGCCGGACTGGCTGATCGAAGCCGTCGCACTCGACGTCTCGCTCGATGCCAATGCTTCCGTGGTGCGCGCCAAGCTCAAGCTCACGCCGAACAGTGCCAGTAGTCCTGCGCCGCTTGTCCTCGATGGCGAAGAGCTGAACCTGCGTTCGCTCGCGGTTGACGGCAAGTCGCTGCCGGCGGAAGCCTTCGTCGCTACCCCGGACCGGCTCACCATCGCGCAACCGCCGAACCGGCCGTTCGAACTCGAGATCGAGACCGTCGTCGATCCCTCGGCCAATACCCAGCTCATGGGCCTCTACCGCGCCGGCACCACCTACTGCACCCAATGCGAGGCCGAGGGTTTTCGCCGCATCACCTACTTCCTCGACCGGCCGGACGTCATGGCGGTCTACACGACACGCATCGAAGCCGACCGCAACGAAGCGCCGGTGCTGCTCTCCAACGGCAACCTCGTTGCGCAGGGTGACGTTCCCGGCACCACGCGGCATTTCGCGGTCTGGCACGACCCGTTCCCCAAGCCGTCATATCTGTTCGCGCTGGTCGGCGGCCAGCTCGCGCGCGTTTCGGACAGCTTCACGACGATGTCCGGCCGCAACGTCGCGCTGCACATTTATGTGGAGCCCGGCAAGGAAGAACGTTGCCCCTATGCGATGGACAGCCTCAAGCGCGCCATGCGCTGGGACGAGGAGGCATTCGGGCGCGAATACGATCTCGACATCTTCATGATCGTCGCCGTCTCCGCGTTCAACATGGGCGCGATGGAGAACAAAGGTCTCAACGTCTTCAACGATAAGTATGTCCTCGCCTCGCCGACCAGCGCCACCGATAACGACTACGCCCACATCGAGGCCGTGATCGCGCACGAATATTTTCACAACTGGACCGGCGACCGCATTACCTGCCGCGATTGGTTTCAGCTTTGCCTGAAGGAGGGCCTGACGGTCTTCCGCGATCAGGAGTTCACGGCCGATCAGCGTTCGCGAGCGGTCGAGCGGATCGGCGACGTGCGGGCGCTGCGCTCGCACCAGTTCGTCGAGGATGCGGGCCCCCTCGCCCATCCGGTGCGGCCGGAGATCTATCACGAGATCAACAACTTCTACACCACTACTGTCTACGACAAGGGCGCCGAAGTGGTGCGCATGATCAAGGCGCTGCTCGGCCCCACCCTGTTCCGCAAAGGGATGGATCTCTATTTCACGCGGCACGACGGCCAAGCCGCCACCGTCGAACAATTCGTGCAATGCTTCGCCGATGTCAGCGGCCGCGACATGAAGCAATTCATGCGCTGGTATTCGCAGGCCGGGACGCCCGAAGTCGTCGTCACGCCGAAATACGATGCGCGCACACACACCTATCGGCTCGACATCGCGCAGACAATTCCGCCGACACCGGGCCAGCCGACCAAGGAGCCGATGGTCATTCCGCTCGCGGTCGGCCTCATCGGCAACGACGGCCGCGATCTTCCACTGGTTCTCGATGGGCGTCCGCTCCAGCACGGCGTGCTCGAACTGACTCAGCCGAGCCAGAGCTTCGTCTTTACCAATGTTGCGGAGCGGCCGATCCCGTCGCTCAACCGCGGCTTCTCCGCCCCGGTCAAGCTGTCGTTGCCGATCGAAGGAAATGATCTCCGATTTTTGGCCGCGCACGACCGCGATCCGTTCAACCGCTGGCAAGCGGTGCAGTCGCTGGCCATGTCGCTTCTCACCGCAAACGTCGCGGCGTTACGCTCCGGGGCGGCGACGCGCGACGACGACGGCCTGATGGTGGCTCTCGAAGCGATTCTGGAAGACGCAAAGCTTGAACCCGCCTTCATCGCGCTCACGCTCGCGCCGCCGAGCGAAGCCGACGTGGCTCGCGAAATCGGCTGTGACGTCGATCCCGACGCGGTCTTCATGGCGCGCCGCAAGCTGCGGGCCGCGATCGGCGAGCGGCTCGCCGCAGCGCTCACCAATACCTACGAGCGAATGAATACCGGCGCGCATTATCGGCCGGATGCGCAGGGCGCGGGCCGGCGCTCGCTCAAAAACATCTGCCTCGATCTTCTGGCGACGACCGAACGCAGCGAAGCAATCGCGCGAGCGGTCTCGCAGTACGAGACCGCCGACAACATGACGGACCGCATGGCGGCGCTGGAAACGCTTTCCCTGCACGACCGCCCGGAGCGTACCGCCGCGCTGGACGATTTCTACCGGCGCTACGCCGACGATCCGCTGATCATCGACAAGTGGCTGGCGCTGCAGGCCGTAATCCCCGAGCCGGCAACGCTTGAACGGGTGCGCGCACTGACATCTCACCCCGCGTTTTCGATGGCCAATCCCAACCGGGTGCGTTCGCTGATCGGCTCATTTGCGCAGGCCAATCACACCCAATTCAATCGCGCCGACGGCGCCGGTTACGACTTCGTGGCCGATATCGTGCTCGCGCTCGACCCGAAGAATCCGCAGGTGGCGGCGCGTATCATGGGTGCGTTCCGCTCCTGGCGCGCGCTCGAGGCGCAGCGCAGGCTCCTCGCCGAAGCGACATTACGCCGGGTCGCGTCGAGACCGTCACTGTCGCGCGACGTGGGCGACATTGTTGCCCGCACACTGGCCGAAAGCTGAGCGTCGCGGCGATCTCGAGCGGTGGCGACGCACTGCGTCACGCGATCGAGTTCTCTGAATTGACCCGACTTTTTTTGACTCGCCGATGGTCATGCGCGGACCGCACTTTCGCACCGCGCCCGGTTGATGACGCAGCCGAATTGCCACCGATCTCAGGGAAATAAACCTTGGGACATTAGCGAAAAAATATTGACTCGAGACTCTCGACAAATCGATTCGCGTCGATTCAAATGAAAGTGATTCGGGGGCGATGCGGCACATCCTTCCGACTCGCGGTGACAGGGACAATCCAAACGGAGGCAGGCGATGGCGCGCGCCGAGACGGCGAGTGCGTCTCTACGTTCGGATTCCATCAAGGGGCTGGCACAGTCCATTGCCAACCCCGCATATCGCCGCCTCTTGACCGCAGAACCCTTGCTGCGGCGCGCGGTTCCGGTTCTCATCGTTGCTTTCATGCTGACGATCTGCATTGGCGCCGCCGTGCAGGTTCTCGAACAGCGCCGCCAAGCTATCCTCGATGAGGTGCGGATGATCGAGGCGCTGGCCGATCATCTTTCCTCCGAGCTTGATCGCACGGCGCGTGACGGAAGGCCGATCATCGCCCGCAACTCCGAATCGCTCACGCGCATCATGCCGGCGTGGGCAACGGGATCGGGCCGGCGCATTCTCATCGCCGACGGCGACGGCGCGATCATTGCGGGAGTACCGCCGAACGAACTGCCGGCGCGCGGACGGCATATTCTCGATGTATTGGGGCCGTCGCAACCGCTGACCACCTTCGGCTCCGCCGCGGGGACGATGGAGATCGTTCTGCCTGACGGCGAAGCCGCCTTTGCGACAGTCCGCGCCCTGCGCAATCCGCTGGGGCTCGTCGCCGTCGTCCAGTCTCGCACCGATGCGCTGGCAAACTGGCGTTCGACAACGGCGCTGACCATCACGCTCTCGGCGACCACCGGTTTCGTCGTGCTCATTCTCGGGTTCGCTTTTCATTGGCAAGCAACGCGCGCCCGAGAAGCCGACCTGATCCACGACACCGTGCGCAGCCGCATCGACACCGCGCTCAACCGCGGCCGCTGCGGCTTATGGGACTGGGATCTCGCACGCGGACGCGTGTTCTGGTCGTACTCGATGTTCGACATTCTCGGTCTGCCGCCGAAGGACGATCTGCTCACCTTCGGCGAGGTCAACGCACTCGTGCACGCCGATGACATCGACCTCTACGAAATCGCAACCCAAGTCGCCGATGCCAAAGTGACGTCGATCGATCACGCGTTTCGCATGCGTCACGCCGACGGCCGATGGCTCTGGCTGCGCGCCCGCTGCGAATTGGCGCGCCAGGAAGGTGAATGCGGTCTGCACCTGATCGGCATCGCGGTCGACATCACCGAGCAAAAGAGCCTGGTGGAAAAAACCGTGGCGGCGGATTTGCGGCTGCGCGACGCCATCGAAACGATTCCCGAAGCGTTCGTGCTGTGGGATGCCGACAACCGGCTGGTGCTGTGCAACTCGAACTTCCAGCAATTGCATCATCTGCCCGACGAGGCTGTCGCGTCCGGCACCCCCTATGAGGCGGTCGTCGCCGCCGGCCGAGCGCCGAGCATCCGCACCACTGCGGTAAACGACGACGGCCGCCCGGGCTCGCGCACCTTCGAGGCCCAACTCAACGATAGCCGCTGGATGCACATCAGCGAACGTCGCACGAAGGATGGCGGCTACGTCTCCGTCGGCACCGATATCACCAAGATCAAGCAGCACGAACAAAAGCTGATCGAAGGCGAAAAACGGCGGATTGCGACCATCGACGATCTGCGCAAGTCGCAGCAGGCTCTCGAGCTGCAGACCGAACAGCTTGCCGATCTTGCGGAAAAATATGCCGAAGAGAAAACACGCGCCGAAGATGCCAATCAGGCAAAGTCAAAATTCCTCGCCAACATGAGCCACGAACTGCGCACGCCGCTCAACGCCATCATCGGCTTCTCGGAAATCATGGAAGCGGCGATGTTCGGGCCGCTCGGCGCGGCGAAGTACAGCGAGTATTCCCGCGACATCCGCCAAAGCGGCCAGTACCTCCTCGACGTCATCAATGACATTCTCGATATGTCGAAGATCGAAGCGGGCGGCATCAGCCTCGCGCCGGAAGACGTGGAGCTTGATCCGATCCTTGCCGACTGCCTGCGCGTCGTGTGGGGACGCGCCATGGAGAAGCGGCTCGTCCTCTCCACTCACATCGCGCCCGGCCTCCACCTCAGAGCCGATCGACGCGCCCTGAAGCAAATCGCGCTGAATCTTCTTTCCAACGCGGTGAAGTTCACGCCCGACGGCGGCGGCGTGACGGTAAGCTGCCGCGTCCGCCGCGGCATGGTCACCATCGCCATCGGCGACACCGGTATCGGCATTCCCAAGGACGCGCTGCACAAGCTCGGCCGCCCCTTCGAACAGGTCGAAAGCCAATTGACCAAGCGCTACCAGGGATCGGGCCTTGGCCTCGCAATTGCCAAGTCGCTCACCGAAATGCACGGCGGCGCCATGCGCATCCTGTCGAGGCTTGGAACCGGCACCACCGTCGTGATCCGTCTGCCACTGGTCGCGAGAGCTACGCCGAACGACGAGATGGTGCAGGCCGCATAATCAGGCCGTTCAGGGCACTTGGCCCAATATGCGGACGAAGCATTCGCGGACCCGACGCTCGGTTTCCTCGACATGCGCTTGCAGCGCGGCAAAATCCGGCAGATCGGCAGCGCGCGCGAGCAGACCAAGGACGCCGGCACTCGCGGTTTTCGGATCGAACGGGCCCGTCAGACAAAGCCGAAGAACTTGGGTGAGGTCGTGAAAGAGCCGCACTGCGGGCCGCAGGACCTCGGCGTCCTTCGCCGTCAGAACGCCGAGCCGCGTCGCTTTCTCCAGCGTCCGCGCCGTTGAGGTGTCGAGAATGTCGGGCGTCTCAGCAGCATGCACGAGTTCCAGATACTGTGCGATGAATTCAATATCGACCAGGGCACCGGCGGCGTATTTGAGATCCCACGGACCGGCATCGCCCTTTTCCTTGGCAATCCGCCCGCGCATCTCGATAACGTCGGCGGCAATCACCGAGGCGTCGCGCTTGCGACAGAGCGCATGGCGGATCGTCGTCTCGACGCGAGCGGCGAATTCAGGCGATCCGGACACGACACGCGCGCGCGTCAGCGCCATGTGCTCCCAGGTCCACGCTTCACGATCCTGGTAGCTTGCAAAGCCGTCGATTTGCGTCGCGAGCGGACCTGAACGGCCGGACGGCCGTAACCGCATATCGACGTGGTAGAGCACGCCGTAATTGGTCTGCACCGTCAGCGCACTGATCAGGCGCTGAGTCAGACGGGCAAAATACTGCGCGCCATACAGCGGCCGCTTGCCGTCGGAATTGGGATGGTCGGCATCGAAATCATAGATCACGATGAGATCGAGATCGGAGTTCGCGGTCATCTCGCGGGCGCCGAGGCGACCAAGCGCGACGATGGCGGTCTCCTGGCCGCGGATGCGACCGTGCCGGGCAGCGAAATCATTCTCCACGCTTCGATGCACGGCGCGGATAAGGACATCGGCAAGGCGGGCAAAGATCTCGCCGGCCTGTTCGGCCGAAACCGAGCCCGAGAGGATGCGCGCACCGATCAGGAACATATGCTCCTGGCCGAAGAGACGAATCGCATCGAGAACCTCTTCGTAGCCCGCGGCATCGCCGAGCGCTCGGTTCAGTTCGGCCTCAAGCTGTTTCTCATCCGGCAGCGAGCCAAAGAAACTCGGATCGATCAGCGGATCGATCACATGCGGGTTTTGCGCAAGAATATCGGCGAGCCGCGGCGCGACGGCGAGGATCAGCGCGACAAAACGGATGAGTTCCGGATTCTGCCGCAGCAGTGAGAGGAAACGGCCGCCCGCGCGCAATCCGTTAAGGAAACGATCGAAGGCGGTGAAGGCGGCATCGGGATTCTCGGCGTGCGACAATTGATCGATGATCAGCGGCACCAGCGTAGTCAGATTGGAGCGCGCCTGCTCGCCCCGTAACGCGCGATATTGGCCCGCCTGCCAACGGCGCAGTGCCTCGATCACCTCGAGCGGATGCCGAAAGCCGGCTTGGAGAAGGCGATCGGGTGAAGCGCCCTCCTCCATGACAAGTCTTTGCGGCTCGCCGGGGACCGCCGGCGCCCGCTCGAACAGCCTGACATAATGCCGCTCAACCGTATGGAGATGCGCCAAGAGCGCTTGGGCGAAATTGTCTCGCCCTTTGAAGCCGAGGAAGCATGCGAACTCGCCAAGAGCGGCCGGATCGGACGGCAATGTGTGGGTCTGCTCATCGGCCATCATCTGCAGGCGGTGCTCAACGCGCCGCAGAAAATCATAAGCGGCCGAGAGTTCGTCGCGCACTTGACCGTCGATCCAGCCGCCGGCGGCAAGTGCTGCCAGCGTGGCGACGGTCTGGCGGCCGCGCAGCTCGCGATGGCGGCCGCCGGCGATGAGCTGCTGCGTCTGCACAAAAAATTCAATTTCGCGGATGCCGCCGCGGCCAAGCTTGATGTTGTGACCCTCGACCGCAATTTCGCCGTGACCCCTGTAAGCGTGGATCTGTTGCTTCATGGCGTGCACATCGGCGACGGCTGCGTAGTCGAGATATTTGCGCCAGACGAAGGGCGAGAGATCATGGAGGAGCTTCTCGCCTGCCGCGAGATCGCCCGCGCACGCCCGCGCCTTGATCAATGCCGCCCGTTCCCAGTTTTGTCCGCGGCTTTCGTAGTAGGCGAGCGCGGCATCTATCGACATTGCAATGTGGGTGGAGGACGGATCAGGCCGCAGCCGAAGATCCACGCGGAAGACGTAGCCGTCGACCGTGCGCTCTTGCAGGAGCTTCACCAGGTCGCGTGTCAGGCGGACGTAAAACGACTGCGGCACGACGTTCGGCGCGAGCCTGGCGGCGGCCGGATCGAAGAAGATCATCAGATCGATGTCGCTCGAGAAATTCAGCTCATAGCCGCCCATCTTGCCCATCGCGAGCACGATGTAGCCCGATCCACCGTCCGGCTGGCCGGGGTCGGACGCGATGAGCTTGCCGCCATGGACGGCGTCCCGGAGCAAATAATTTACGGCAGCATTGAGCGCAGTGTCGGCGACGTCAGTCAGGGCGCGAGTGACCGGCGCGACCGGCCAGACCCCGCCGATATCAGTCAGCGCAATCAGCAGCGCGGCTTCCGCCTTCATCCGGCGGAGAATGGCCATGACCTCCGCCGGCGCGCGAGCTGTCGTAACGGCACGGCGCGTTTTCGCGAGGAGCGATGGGAGCGCCACATCCGGATCGCCGGTCAAGAGACGCACAAAGCGCGCCGGATCGGCGCACAGGAGATCCCAGAGATAAGGCGCGGTTTCGGCGATGCCCAAGGTCACGTCTGCAAGCGCCGCGTGTTGGCTGATGAGCCGCTTGAGCGTTTTTCCTGCGGCGCTTCGCGCGATGCTCGCCAGCCACTGCGTTACGCGATCATCTGACTTTGCCGACGGGACCGGGAGTGCCCCGGAAAGCCGGAAGATCATTGCGTCGGCGTCGCGTTTCGGCTTCGGCCGGTTGCGGGCGCTCGGCCGCTTCATCCCCCCACCATCGGTCCTGCTCGCGGCAGCGCGATAACGCTCTTCAGACCAGGATGATTATCCTCCAGCCGCAGTTCACCGCCATGCAGGCGCGCCACGGCCGATGCAAGACTTAAACCTAGTCCCGAACCCGGCTCCGACCGGCTCTGTTCAAGACGAACAAATCGTTCGACGACGCGGCCACGATCCGCATCGGGAATGCCCGGACCCCGATCGGCCACCGTCAACGTGATTCGGTCGCCATCGTCGCCCGCCTTGACGATGATTTCCGAGGGCTCGCCGTTCATTTTATGGTCGGGTCCGGCGTACTTGATGGCGTTATCGACGAGGTTCGACAGTGCTTGACTGACCAGCTCGCGATTGCCGCGGACCCGCGCCGCAAACGGAGCCTCGACCTTGAGCGCGATTCCCTTCTCGTCGGCCAGCGGTTCATAGAGTTCGCCGATGTCGCGCGCGATCTCGGATGCGTCGAATTCGGTCATGTTGTCCCGGGCCTGCCCGGATTCGGCGCGCGCGATCATCAATAGCGCATCGAAGGTGCGGATGAGGTCGTCGGATTCCGCGATCGTGGATTCCAACACGGCGCGATACCCTTTGTCATCCGTAGCGCTGCGCAACGCCTGCTCGCATCGATTTCGCAGGCGCGTCAACGGCGTTTTGAGATCGTGCGCGATGTTGTCGGAGACTTCCTTGAGGCCGCGCATGAGCGCCTCGATCCGCTCGAGCATGGCGTTGAGATGATCGGCGAGGCGATCAAGCTCGTCCCCGGTACCGGCCACAGGCAACCGCCCCGCGAGATCGCCGGCCATGATGGTTTGCGCCGTTTCGGTCATGGCATCGATGCGTTTAAGCACGCGCCGACTGACAAAAAATCCGCCGGCGAGCCCGAGCACCACGACCAGTGCGAACGACCAGCGTCCGGCGTTGGAAATGATGTTGAAAATGCGCTCCCGCTCTTCGAGATCGCGTCCGACCAGAAGACGAAAGCCGCCTGGGAGCTGCACGACCTGAACCAAGGCGCGATGCTCGCTGCCCTCCGGCGCCTCAAGGCGGCGATAAGATGTTTCGAGCCAACCCGGATGATCGAGAACGCCGGGCTCCAACGAGCCGACATTGCCGGCAAGGCCCTCACCGGTCGATGTCGTGACGAGGTATAGGCTCGATCCCGGACGGCGCGAGCGCAGATCGACGATGATGACCAGTCGCCGGATTCCGCCCTGATTATATTGTTCGCTCAGCCCGGCAATTTCCGAATTGACGGTCGAGGTGATCTGTTCGGTGATGAGGCGGCGGGTATTGAGCGCGAAATAGCCGAGCAGCGTCGCCGCAAACAGAATGAAGACCAGGAGATAGACGAGCGTCAGTTGAAACGCTGTCGTGCGGAGAAGTTTACCGAGCGCCGTCACGGATCATATACCCCGCCCCGCGCACGGTATGCAGGAGGGGCTGCGCGAAGCCTTTATCAATTTTGGAACGCAGGCGCGAAATGTGTACATCGATCACATTGGTCTGCGGATCGAAATGATAGTCCCAAACATTTTCCAACAACATCGTGCGGGTGACGACCTGACCCGCATGCCGCATCAGATATTCAAGCAGCCGAAACTCGCGCGGCTGAAGCTGCAGCTCTTGTCCCGCCCTGCTGACTTCATGGGAAAGACGATTGAGCTCGAGATCGGCGACCCTGTAGACGGTCTCTTCGCCGCGGTTGCCGCCTCTGCGCGCCAGCGCCTCCACACGCGCCAGCAGTTCGGAGAATGCGTAGGGCTTCGCGAGATAATCGTCGCCGCCCGTACGCAATCCCTTCACGCGATCGTCGACTTGGCCGAGCGCGGACAGGATCAGAACCGGCGTCTCTACCGCTTTGCCGCGCAATGTGTTGATGACCGACAGACCATCGAGCTTGGGCAACATCCGATCGATGATGAGCACGTCATATTGACCGTCGAGCCCCATCGCCAGGCCCTCCTCGCCGTCGGCGGCCTGGTCGGCGATGTGGCCAACCTCGCGGAACGCCTTGACGAGATAATCGGCCGCGTCGCGATCGTCCTCAACAATAAGAAGGCGCATGATGCATCGTCGCAATCGGGAAGCCGCTCGAAAAGCCAAGTGGCGGACTACCCATCATCGTATCATATTGTCCCGCAATCGCGTTTCGGCAACAACGGCCACGCTCATCGGGGCGCAAACGCTCCGAATCTAGCCTATCAAAGTGAGGGGGTGGCGGGCATAGGCCCGCCACCCCCTCTACCGACTCCACCCCGGCGGGGGCGACGGATGCCGGGAGGTAGAGTTGGTAATCGGCGGGGACGGGCACTAAAGCCCGTCCCCAGGGTACGCCCGCCAGCGGGGGCGACGGATGCCGGCGGATGCCCCATTGATCAGGCGTTGCCGAGGGGCAGCGCCACAAACTTTGTGCCCTCGCTCGACTTCACCCTTAGAAGCACGGTGTGTTTGCCCTCCTTGCGGGCCTCACTGAGGTGTTTGCGAACGTCGGCCGGATTCGCCACCGACTTGCCGCCCACATCGAGAATCACGTCGCCGACCTGGAAGCCATGATCTGCGGCCACTCCACCCGGCGTGACCCCGGTGACAACAACGCCGCTGCCGTCCGATCCGGCAGCCTTACTGCCGGGCGCAAGCGTTAACCCAAGGCGCGGCACGTCCGTATCCGGAACTTCGCGCTGCTGATTTTGATTCGACGCCTGCTTCTCGTTCGGCAGCGTGCCGAGCGTCAGCGATACAGTCTTTTCCTCGCCTTTATGAATCAGGCCGAGCTTGACTGTGACGCCCGGTGACATCGTACCGATACGGCGCGCAAGCTCGCGTGCGTCGTGGATCTGCGCGCCATCAACCGAGGTAATGACGTCGCCGCTTTGAATACCGGCCTTGGCCGCTGGGCTATTGGCCTGCGGCTCGGACACCAGCGCGCCGGACGCTTCCTTGAGGCCCATGCCGTCGGCGATCTCCGGCGTGACCGGCTGAATTTGCACTCCGATCCAGCCGCGCGTGACGCTGCCCTTATCGCGAAGCTGGGCGATAACGCTTTTGACCGTGTCGGCCGGAATGGCAAATGCGATGCCCACCGAGCCGCCCGACGGCGAGAAGATCGCGGTGTTGACACCGATAACGTTGCCGTCGACGTCGAAGGTCGGACCGCCCGAATTGCCCTTGTTAACCGGCGCATCGATCTGAATGAAATCGTCGTAGGGGCCGGCGCCGATGTCGCGGCCGCGGGCCGAGACAATACCGGCAGTGACGGTGCCACCCAGTCCAAATGGATTGCCGACCGCAAGCACCCAATCGCCGACGCGCGGCGTGGTGTCTGCCAATTTCACGTAGGGGAAATCGCCGCCGTCTACTTTGATGAGTGCAAGATCGGTGCGGGGGTCAGTACCAATGACCTTGGCGCTGTGGGTCTTGCCGTCGTCAGTCGTGACTGTGACGTTCTCCGCGTTCTGGACCACGTGATTGTTGGTGACCGCGTACCCGTCCTGCGAAATGAAGAACCCGGAACCCTGGCCGGTGATAACCTCGTGCCCATGCGGCGCGCCATTCTGGCCGTTGGGCAGACCGAAGCGCCGGAAAAAGCGCTCAAACGGTGAGCCGGGCGGGAACGGCAAGTCGTCACTCATCTCCGAATCGACCGGGCGCTCCATCTTGACGCGCACCGAAATCACGGCCGGCTTCACTTTCTCGACAATGTCGGCAAAGCCGACAGGCCGCTGCGCAATCTGCTGAACCTTGTCGCTCAAGTTCTGAGCGTGCGCCAAAGCACCAAAGAAATCGGCCTTCTGCGTCCAATGCGGCGTAACAAAAAGCGCCGCGGCGCCAACGCCGGCGATTGTCGTCGCCAGCAGCGCCATACGCCGCACTGACAGCGTCCGTCGCCGCTGTTCGGAACTGCCGTTCATTACTGTCTCCAAATATCGAGTATCCGTTTCACAACGGGAGGGTGGCTCAGGGCCCGACTTTGTACGCGAACATGGGGCGGTGATCCTTACCGCGCTCTGTCGGGAGCATTAAAAGTTTGTAATGTTGGGTGCGGCATAATTGCCGATTGAAATCAAACGATTAGGCCGCCACCGGCGGCCTCCTCTGCCGGCGGGCGTCACTCGCTGGAATGAGAGGATTCGAAAACTTTAGGGCGCAGATTCACCGCGCATCAACTCGGCGAGGCGCTTTTCCTCTGCCGCCGTGAGGTTGGTCGTTTCCCCCGGCCCGTTCACCGATCGCCGTCGCATGAGGATGATGACGATGGTGGCAATTCCAATGAGCAGAACTCCAGGCGGCAGCCCCCACAGCGCCGCCGTGTGCCACGATAGCGGCGGTTTGAGCAGCACGAATTCGCCGTAGCGCGCGACAAGATAGTTAAGCACCTGTGCATCGCTGTCGCCGGCTTTGAGTTCGATCTCGAACCAGAACGCGCAGGTCGTGCGCGAGCGGCGCTTCGGAATCATCGATCGACTGATTCTGGCAGACCATGCAGCGCAATTCCTTGGACAGCGCCCGCGCGCGCGCTTCCAGCACAGGGTCTGAGAGCATCTCGCTGGGTTCGACCGCCCACAGCGACGTCGGAACAAGGACGACCAGCAGAAGAATGAAGGCGTGCAGATATTTCACGGCATTTTCACTCCGCCGGCTGCAACGCAATTCTCGCTTTCGCCGGCCGCGGCGCGCCGACGCGCAGCCGCCGGTCGGAGAGCGACAGACCGCCGCCCATAAACATGAAGACGGCGCCGAGCCAGATCAGCAGGACTTCGGGCTTGTAGTAGAGGCGCACTGGGACTGTCCCGTCGGGATTTGCATCGCCGAGTGAAATGTAGAGCTGGCTGAACCCACGGCTCATCAGGGCGGCTTCAGTTGTCGCCATGCTGCGCGCCGGGAAAGTCCGCCGGGTCGGCTCCATGGCGCCGATCACTTCGCCGCTTTGGCGGCGCACGGTGAAGTGGCCGACGACATCGCGATAATTCGGACCCGGGCGGCCGAACAGGCCATCAAAGCTCACCCGGTAGTGCGCAATGTCGAGAACATCGCCGGTCTTGATGGCCACAATTCGCTCAGAACCCCAGGCCGTCACCGAGACGATGCCGATCAGCGTGACGCCGATCCCGAAATGCGCAAAGGCCGTGCCCCAGGCCGAGCGCGGCAAACCCACGGCGCGCCGCAACGCCGTTCCCAACGGAACACGCAGGATCATTGTGCGCTCGACAATATCGGTCACCGCACCGACCATAACGAAGACCGCGATTCCAATGCCGAACGGTGCCAGCACCGGGCCGCCATGCTCCAGCGCGAAGGCCGCCGCGCCCGCCACGGCAGCGAGCATCGCAGCCGCTATCAGGCGTTGCGCCGCGCTGACCAGATCGCCGCGTTTCCAGGCCATCAGCGGGCCGAACGGCATCGCAATCATCAGCGGAATGAAAATCGGACCAAACGTGCTGTTGAAGAATGGCGGACCGACAGAAATCTTGTCGCCCGTGAGCGCTTCGAGTGCGAGTGGATAAAGCGTGCCGACGAACACCGTGGCGCAAGCCGAGGTCAGAAACAGGTTGTTCAAGACCAGCGCGCCCTCGCGCGAGATCGGCGCGAACAAGCCGCCCTGTTTGAGCAGCGGTGCACGCCAGGCAAACAGCGCCAGTGCGCCGCCGATGAAGACGACGAGAATGGCAAGGATGAAAATGCCGCGCGTCGGATCGGTCGCAAAGGCATGCACCGATGTGAGCACGCCCGATCGCACCAAGAATGTTCCAATCAGCGACAGCGAGAAAGCCAGGATCGCCAGCAGAATGGTCCAGACTTTGAGCGCGCCGCGCTTTTCCATCACCACGGCAGAGTGAAGCAGCGCGGTCCCGGCCAGCCACGGCATGAGCGACGCATTTTCGACCGGATCCCAGAACCAGTAGCCGCCCCAGCCGAGTTCGTAATAGGCCCAATACGAGCCTCCCGCGATCCCCAGCGTCAGACACATCCAGGCGCCGAGCACCCACGGCCGCACCCAGCGCGCCCACGCGGCGTCGATCCGCCCTTCGATGAGGGCCGCCGCCGCGAAGGAGAAAGCGATCGAGAGACCGACATAGCCGAGGTAAAGCATCGGCGGATGGAAGGCGAGGCCGGGATCTTGAAGGATCGGGTTGAGATCGCGGCCCTCGAATGGCGCGTCGGCGATGCGCAGGAACGGATTTGACGTCGTCAGGATGAAAAGCTGGAACGCCGCCGCGATCCAGGCCTGCACGGCGAGCGCGTTGGCTTTCAGGGTCACCGGCAAGTTGGTTCCAAAGGCAGCAACCAACGCGCCGAAAAACGCGAGGATGGAGATCCAAAGCATCATGGAGCCTTCGTGATTGCCCCAGATGCTGGTGAGCCGGTAGATCAGCGGCATCGTCGAATTCGAATTCTCGAAGACGTTGAGCACCGAGAAGTCGGAGGCGACGTAACATTCGGCGAGCGCGCCGAAAGAAATGGCGACAAAAACGAATTGTGCGAGCGCCGCCGGTGCGGCCATGCTCATGAGGACGGGGTCGTTGGCGCGGGCGCCGACGATCGGCATGATGCCCTGGATCAGCGCCAAGCCGAGCGCCAGCATCAACGCGTAATGACCGAGTTCGGGGATCATCTGGTACGCCTCATCATCGTGTGCCGCGTGTCGCCGCCTCGATCACTTTACTCCGCCAGCGACCGGCGTGGCGGTCTTGTTGGCGTACTCGTCTTTCCAATGACCCGACTTTTTCAGGGCATCGGCGACTTCCTTAGGCATATAGTTCTCATCATGTTTGGCGAGAATCGTGTCGGCGTTGAACACGCCGGCGCCGTCGAGTGCCCCCTCGGCGACAACGCCTTGCCCTTCGCGGAACAGATCGGGCAAAACGCCCTGGTAAGCGACCGGGATTTCACTGTTGCCGTCAGTGACTTCAAAGCGAAAGCTGAGGTTGTTGCTGCGCACGAGGCTGCCGGTTTTGACCAGGCCGCCGAGCCGGATGCGTTCGCCGGGCTCGATGTGCTTGGCCACCACGTCACTCGGCGAATTGAAAAACACGATGGAGTCGCGGAACGCATTGAGCATGAGCGCAACCGCGATGGCCAGCACGCCGAGCGCGCCGCCGATGAGACCAAGGCGCCGCTGCTTACGGGTCATTATGTGTTTCTTCTCCGCGGCATGATCGTAGCCCATCAACCCGGAAGACCGAGACCTTTGACGAGGTCATCGATGCGTTTGATCTGGTCGGGATGGCTCGACAGTGCGCGGCGCGCGTCGGCCGCTGCATCCTTCGCCTTGTCGCGGTCACCAAGCACGACGTAGGCGCGGACCAGACGCAGCCAGCCTTCGACGTCGTCTCCTTCCGTGTGCAGCCGATCGGCGAGCCGCGTCACCATGGTTCGGATCATCTCGGCGCGCTGCTCGTCGTTCATGTTGGCGGCAGCCGCCAGATCCTCGGTGCTCGGACCGGGAGCGGCACCCGGACCCGACGGGCCGGCGGCCGCTTCACCGGTGACGCGGGCGAGCGCAACGTTGACAAATTGAACCCACGGCGCATCCGGCGGCGCCGCCGCCAGCATGGCGCGCCAGATGGCGGCGGCACCGTCGCGGTTGCCGTCCTGTTCGGCGGCGAGGCCGAGGAAATACTGACCCTTCGGATCGTGCGGGTCTTGCGCGACAGCGCGCTCGAACTCCTGCTTGGCCTCCGCGGTGACGACGCCGTTCGCGGCCGCGACGAGCGCTTCGCCGAGATTGGCTTCTCGCCCCGCCGTCACGCCGTTGAGAGCCAGAGATTTTCGCCACGCTTGGACTGCGTCATCGAAGCGGCCGAGCCGCATATAAACCGGCGCCAGCACCTCCCACCCCGCGCCATCATTGGGGTTGGTGGCAAGATGAGCCTCGACCTGACTGACGAGGCTTGCGATCGACTGGCTACCTTGTGGCGTCTTGGCACGCGCAAAGGCGGGCTGTCCCGGAACATTGGGTGAGCCGAGCGCGACATAAAGCAAAGTCGGCACCACCGGCAGGACAATCAGCGCCGCGATCGCGGCGACGCGACGTCGCCGCCGCAGCTGTGTCCCGCTCGCCTCGGGTGTGGGTTGGGCCCCCTTGGCATCCGCCGCGGCCAGAAGACGGCGCGATACTTCGACGCGTGCCGCTTCGGCCTCCGCTTCGCCGATGAGGCCTGCCGTCCGGTCGCGATCGATTTCTTCAAGCTGGTCCCGATAGACGATGACGTCACTGCCTGTGCGCACGGCGCCTGGCTTGCGCCCAAGCGGCCACAGCACGGCAAAAATCGCCGCAGCAGTCATCACAGCGAATATGATCCATAGAACCATGGCGCCAATCTATTGGGCGGATTAAGCGACCGCAGCTACCACCGCGCGGGCATCAAGCGAACCGCCATTGCGCCGGTTGTTACATCACGGCACGAATGCGGCCGCAATGGGAACTCCGGCGCGGCAATTACGCACTGCGACTCAGCCGCAAATGCAGAGGTATGTGCCCGCATACGTGAAACCAAAGTTGCGCCGCACAATTTGCGACTTATGCGCGGGCAGGCTTGCGTTCGACGATCCCGGATTGCGCGGCGACCTCGGCGGCTTTCGCCAGGAGCCCGGCATATTCGGTCCCAAACACGGTCCGACAAAAGCTGATCGCGGCATCGACCTGAGATTGCCGGAAGGGGCGGTCGGAATCGCCAGCGCTGCGCAATGAATTAAGCAGGACCTTTGTCCCGGTCTCAAGGTAATGCTGCAGTTCCGAATAGGTCCGCAACGTCACTTCGCTTGCGGCAAGTTCGCCGGCATAATTGCGGCAAACTCCGACAAACTCGACCCGAGCCTCAACCTCACTCACGTCGACCGAATCAAGAACCGACCCGGGCGCGATCTCTTTGTCCGGACGCGGCCGCAATAAGCGCCTGACGCGACCCGGGGTGGTTTCGATCTCCGCCTTCAGCAAGTCCGAAACATCGCCGCGGATCGCTGCCAATTGGCGGCTCCAAGCGGAATCGAATGACAAATCCATTTCGGTGCGAAGGCCGCGCGCGGCATCGTGAATGTCTTTGAGCATCGACGCGACAGGCCGGCCAGCCTTAAGTTCCGAACGCAGCTCGCTCACCGTGTTTTCGACTTCACTCAGAACGATTGTCACCGCTACCGCATAAGGCGTTTCGGCGATCCGCGCGGTGACGTCACTATCGGCTGCGCGGGTGGCGAGCCGGATGAGTTGCCACGGCGCCGCAAGCCTGCTCATCACCACGACAAGGCCGTAGAGATAAATGTCGGATTTCCGTGCGGTGCCGGTTTCACTTTGCTTCGCCGCGGTCACCGCGTCGATGAGGGCCTTGGCTTGATCGATTTGTTCGCGCTCAAATGCCCGGATTTGGCTCGGTAATCGGCGCACCCACTCGGCCACCGCGTCGCGGATTTCAAGAATGTGAAGAAGCGTCGTGACGTCCTCAAGCGCCCGCGGCGTACCGACTTGCACGCCGAGCTTGCGCTTGGCCTTTTCGTCAAAGTCGACCGCAGCGATCGCGGCCTTGATGCGCTGAATCGCGCAGCCTTGCAGTGCGCGCACCACGTGTTCCGCCTTGACTTGGTCGTTCGCCAGCAATGCGCGGTTGATGTCTTCGGTGAGCGCTTTCGTTTCCGCTGGCATCAAGTCGCGGCCGATCCACTGCCAGACCGGCTCGAGGGAGGCGCGCGCAAGGCGGCCAAGGCGCTTATGATCGGGACGGCCGTCGATGAGAAACGGCTCGAGCGGTGCGAAGAACATCCGTGCCGTATCGCCGATACGAGGCACTGGTTGCGTTTCGGCGCGGATGGAGCGCCGCAACTCCTGCAGCACAAGCGCGCTACCGGCCGCATCTTCTCCGCGCAGGAGGCCACGCTCGAGCTCTGCGATCAGCATCGCCCGTGCCTCCGGCTTGAGCGTCCGCAGATATTCTCGCAGTCGCTCGACGGATTGCCCGTCGGTCGCCATTGCACACCCGTATCGCCAGGACTGTACCGTTAATCTTCTAATCGGACGGCGCTTAAAAAGCGGTTACGCAAAACGCCGGAAATTCAACGCGATAATGGCCGTACTGGCCTGCCAATCAGCCGTCCAGCGGCGCAAAAGGCTGTCTGCCGGCGCTCGGAAGCGTTCAATCGCCGATCAGCCAACGGTCGTCCAAGTGCCGTCTGGATTACGGCACGCGGTGCCACGCTGGGTCTGCGGCTTACCGTCGATGTAAATGGTGTGGGTGAACTGGCGGCACGTCGAACCATTCGACTGATAAGCCGGACCCGGCACAACGTCGCCGTATCGCCCGGAATCCGGATTTCGCCAAGTAACCGGCGCACCCGAGGGGCCACTTTCCAGCGCCTGCATCTGCGCCGCATAGGCGCGGCGCTTATCATCGTCGTCGAGAGCGGCTCCAATGCGGTTGCCGAGAAAGCCGCCAACTGCCGCTCCTATCAGGGTTCCCGCAACCCGGTTGCCGGCGCTGCCGCCAATGGCATTGCCGATCAATCCGCCAGCCACGGCGCCAACCGCCGTACCACCAACCTCTTTGGGACCTGAATTGGCCGAGCAGGCGGCGAGGCTCGTTCCCAGCAACGCGAGCGCGACAAACCGGATTGCAGGCATTCGTCCCCCCAGCGCGTATCGGGACCGCACAGCGCACCCACCGGGTCTAGTACCCGATCGCGCCGACCAATAATGCACATTGGGGCAAAACTCTGTCCGCATCCGGAAAACGGTCCATGCGGAACCCCGCCAGGAGTTTCCTGAACTCAACGCAGCAGCCCGCGACAGTTTGGCCCTTGGCCATATCGACTGTCCATTTCGACGCGGACTGGCGGCATCGTCGAGGTTTAGCTAAGCTTGGAGCCAATTCTGCTGCGACTTTCAAGCGCCGGTTCGGACGCGACCCGCCTCACCGTAGCCGCGCACTGACGACTCAAGGGGAGGAATGATGCGCGTTTGCCATGGTGACGCTCGGCAGCGACTCTGCTCGATGGCGCTGGCGCTGCTGGTCGGTGGCCTAGTCGCTCCGGCCGCGCAGGCGGAGAACTACCCGTCGCACACTGTCAAGATTGTCGTGCCCTTCCCGGCCGGCGGCACCGCCGACGTCATGCCCCGCGTCATCGGTGATTGGCTTTCGCGCAAATGGGGGCAGTCGGTGATCATCGAAAATCGGACAGGCGCCGGGGGAAACGTCGGGGCCGAGGTTGTCGCGAAGGCCGATCCTGACGGTTACACTTTGCTGTCGGCGCCGCCGCCGCCGTTGGTGATCAACCAAAATCTTTACCCGCACCTTGAATTCGATCCCTCGCAGTTCGTGCCGATCGTGATCATGGGCCGGGTGCCGAACGCACTCGTGGTCAACCCCGAAAAAATCTTCGCCAGCACCGTGAAAGATTTCATCGCTTACGTGCAAGCAAATCCGGGAAAGATCACCGACGCCACGCAAGGCAACGGCACGACCTCGCATCTGACTTCGGAGCTGTTTCAGATGATGGCGCACGTAAAGCTGCAGAACGTGCCCTACCGTGGCTCTGCGCCGGCGCTCAACGATCTCGTCGCCGGCAGTGTCGACTGCATGTTCGACAATCTCGGCGTCTCATTACAGCTTGTGAAGGCCGGCAAGCTGAAGCTTGTCGCTGTGGCGTCGCCACAGCGTGTCGCGTCGCTGCCTGACGTGCCGGCCATCGCCGAGACGCTGCCGGGCTTTGCGGCCGTGACCTGGTACGCCATTGTGGCGCCGCCAAAAACGCCTGCCGCGATCGCCGACAAGATCAATGCCGACGTGAACGAGGCCTTGCACGATCCGGCCGTCCGCAAGCGTCTCGCCGATCTTTCGTCCGAGCCGGTGGGCGGCACGCCGCAGGCGACCGCAGGCTACTTTCACGAAGACGCCGAACGCTGGAAGAATGTCATCACGTCCGCTCACGTCACGCTGCAATGATCGGCTCTGACTGTTTCAACATCATGGCGCACTGCAATGACCTCTACGGTAAAATATGCGGGTAAAGTGCCGGGCGCTCATTCGCGCACGCTTTTAAGCACAATCGTCGCGGCGGTCGTACTCTGCGCCGGCGCCGTCGGTGCGATGGCCGAGACTTATCCAACGCGGTCAATCCGGCTGGTCGTGGGTTTCCTCGCTGGAGGGCCATCGGATATTCCGGCGCGCTTCATCGCCGATCGATTGCAATCGCGGCTCGGCCAACCCGTCGTGGTCGAGAACAAGCCGGGCGCCGGCGGAATGATCGCCCTCAACGATATACTTGCCCAGCCGCGAGACGGCTACAGCCTGCAGTTCTGCACCTACTTCGACGCGATCAACACGCTCCTGTATAAGAACGTCTCCTACAAAATCAGCGACATTGCGCCGGTCACGCTGGTCTCGAAATATTATTATCTGATGGCGCTCGCCAAATCGGTGCCGGTCAATACCTTCAGCGAATTCGTCCAGTATGCCAAAGCGCATCCGGGGGACATCCTCTACGGCACGGTCGGCGCCGGATCGACCCAGGAACTGGTCGCGCACGAATTGGAGAAAATCGCCGGCATTAAAATGACCGCCGTGCCGTTCAAGGGCTCCAATCAGATCACGCAGGAAATGATGGCCGGCCGTATCCAATTTCAGGTCGGACCACCGATCGCCATAGGCCCGTACTACAAGAGCGGCGACTTGAAAGTGCTGGCGGTAACCAGTCCCGAACGCCTTAAAACGCTGCCGGAGATCCCGACCTTGACCGAACAAGGATTTCCGCTGACGCCCTTCGCCTGGCTCGGCATCTGCGCCGGCGCGGGTACGCCGAAAGATGTTATCGACATCCTCAATCGTAACATCGTGGCGATTGTGCAATCCGACGAATACCGCGCCTTCATGGAAAAAGCCGGCAATATTCCGATTTCCTCGACGCCGGAGGAATTCGGTCGTGTCATCGCCAACACGGTCAAAGATGCCGCACCCACCATCCATGAATTCAAGATGCAGATCGAATGAACGGCGGGACCTCAGGGCGCAGCACCGCCCAGCTTTGATCTACCGGATTTGCTTCATTCTCCCGGCAGCGCCAGCTCGGCGCGCAAGCCGCCGATCGGCGCGGTACCGAGCGTGAGCACGCCACCATAAAGATTCGCCAATTCGACCACGATCGACAAACCAAGACCTGAGCCGGGCTTGCTCTCGTCGAGCCGTTGCCCGCGTGTCGCCACCTGCTCGCGCTCGGACGGGGAGAGGCCCGGGCCGTCGTCGTCGACGATGACACGCACCCGCGGCTTCATGTCGCCAGTCGTGGGATGATCGGCCACCACTTCGATGGCGACGCGTGACTGCGCCCACTTGCAGCCATTGTCGACCAGATTGCCGATCATTTCCTCAAGGTCCTGCTCCTCGCCGCGGAAACGCGCATGTTCGGGGACGTCGACGGCGATGGCGATGTCGCGATCGCGATAAAGCTTTTCCATGGTGCGGGCGAGCGCGGTCACCACCGGCGGAACATCGATGATTGTTCCGACCACGGTGAAGCGCGCGGCCAGCCGCGCCCGCTCGAGCTGACGCGCGACCTGGTCGCGCATGATGTCGGTCTGCTCGCGTACTTTCTGGGCCAGTGGATCGTCGCCGCGCGCCGCAGCCTCGTTGACGATGACGGACAGCGGCGTCTTGAGCGCATGAGCGAGATTGCCGACATGGGTGCGGGCACGCTCGACGATCTCGCGGTTGGCTTCGATCAGAGCATTGGTCTCGCGCGCCAGCGATGCGATCTCAACCGGAAAGTCACCCTCGAGGCGTTCAGCCCGCCCGGAGCGGATCGCGGCAAGGCTCGCCGAAATGCGGTTGAGCGGCGCCAGGCCAAAGCGGACCTGCAACGCCGTCGTCAGCAGAAGCGCGACAGTGAGCGCGACGAAGGTCGCGCCGATGGCTCGGTCAAAGCTGCGCGTCTCGTCGTCGATCTCCGAGGCGTCACCAGCGACGGCGATCAGATAACGGCCGTCGTCGCCGAGGTCGATATTGCGCTCGACGATGCGCAAGTTCTGGTCTTCCGGACCCTGCGCGTAGCCCTGCCGCGCATCAGCGGAGGCCGCGGAGCTATCGCTCGGCAGCCGCGGCAAGCCTGAATCCCACAGCGAGCGCGACGAATGCACTTCCGGTTTCGGTGTATCGAGCCGCGTCACCTGCCAATACCAGCCGGACAGCGGCAGCTCGAACAGCGGCTCGCCGATCGATTGCGGGAACTTCTCGCTGCCTTCTTCCGGCGACGCCACGTCGGCGACGAGAGTGCGCAGATAGACGTCCAGCCGCCGATCGAAGGCGCGCTCGACGGCGTGGCGATAGAGCGATGACAGCGCGACGCCGGTGACAATGAGGATCACCACCGTCCAGCCGGTCGCCCACAGAAACAGGCGAAAGGCGAGCGAATTAGCGCGCATCGGGCGGCGTAAGAAGATAGCCGAGACCGCGCACCGTCTGGATCACATCGACGCCGAGTTTCTTGCGGATGCGGCCGACGAACACTTCGATGGTGTTGGAATCGCGGTCGAAATCCTGGTCGTAGAGATGCTCGACCAGCTCGGTGCGGGATACGACGCGGCCGGTATGATGCATGAGGTACGACAGCAGGCGGTACTCGTGCGAGGTCAGCTTGACCGGATTGCCGTCGACCGCGACCCGTCCGGTTCGGGTATCGAGGCGAACCGGACCGCACGTGAACTCGCTCTTGGCGTGGCCGGCCGAGCGGCGAAGGAGCGCCCGCACCCGGGCCAACACCTCCTCCAGGTGGAACGGCTTGGCGACATAATCGTCGGCGCCGGCGTCGAATCCCTGCACCTTGTCGCTCCAGCGGTCCCGCGCGGTGAGGATGAGCACCGGCATGGCGCGGCCGGCGCGCCGCCATGCTTCGAGGACCGAGATCCCGTCCATCTTGGGCAGGCCGATGTCGAGGATGACGGCGTCGTAAGGCTCGCTCTCGCCGAGATAGTGCCCCTCTTCGCCATCGAAGGCGCGGTCGACGACATAACCGGCATCCGTCAGCGCGGTCGCGAGCTGCCGGTTGAGATCGGGATCATCCTCGACGACAAGAAGGCGCAAGAAAAGCTCCGGTCAAAAACCGCCATTTACAACACGCCGATGAGCGCACCTTTCACGGCGTCGACGGTTATTCGCGCCACTTTGCCATCGCGCGCCAGAACTGTCAGCACGTAGACCAGCCCTTGATGGCTGTGGCACAGCCGCGCCCGCACCAAGGTCCCCTGCATTCGCGTCTTGGCGGCACGCATCGCAGTGGCAAGGTGAACGACTTTCCCCGACTCGATTTCAGCCCGGCGTTCCTTCTGATTGAGGCAGGCATGCTCGGCGGCCACATGGGGCGGACGGGACGGTTCCTCGGCGGATACCGGCGCAACCGCGAGTATGGTCAGCAAGGCAAGAGCGAATCGCTGGGCGCAGAACATGGATTATCGTACGCTTCGGGGACTGAACTGGGCCTGAACGGCGGATTTACGGCAGAGACTGCATTTCGTGCATAACTCCGCCAAAATCGATCCCGGATTCGGGATCACGTTTTGGCAAAACCGGAGAACGTCGCAAAGGCCTCGAGCGGTTCACGCGTCGAACGCCAGGAATTGATCGGCGCCTCCACGTCCGCATAGCCGAGCGCCATGCCGCAAAACAGCATCCACTCGTCGGGAAGCGCCAGAAATGAGCGCATCGTGCGTTGCCAGGTAATCCAGGCTTCCTGGGGACAGGTATCGAGCCCGTAGGCCCGAGCGAGCAGCATCACGGTCTGAATGAAGCCGCCGAGATCGGCCCATTGGGCCGGCAGCATCGTGCGCTCGATGGCGAAAAAGAGTCCCCACCGGAGCTCCGAAGAGCTGAAAATTCTTGGCGTACTGGCGATACCGGCCAGGCCGATCCTCGCGCGCAACGCCGATCGCCCGATAAAGCTGTTCGCCGACGGCGAAGCGGCGGCTCCGGTATGGCTCCTTGAGAGCGGTCGGATAAATCTGATATTCGCCGCCCTCCCCTGCCGGCAACTCGCTCATGCGCGGCGCCAGCAGCGCCTTGAGCTCTTCGACGCGCTCGCCGGCGATGGCGTCAACTCGCCAAGCCTGCAAATTGCCGCCGGACGGGGCACGTGCGGCTCGCTCGACGAGCTCACGCACGATTGCCTCAGGCACCGGTTTGGGCAAGAAGGCGCGGCAGGAGTACCGGCTGGCCACAGCATCGCGCACGTCCATCGCAAATGACCTCCACAAAGAACCATCGCCAATGTGACCGACGCCTGGACAAGAGGAAAGCGATCATGACTTCCGTCGATCGATGCCCTTCACTCTTTCCGGCAGCGCGCATTCTCGGCACGGCCGCCGCCTGCATGCTTGCCGCGATCATTGTCGCTTCCAGCCGGTCCGATGCGATGGTGGGCGGCGCGCCGGCGGCAGCCGACAGCGCTGGGCGATCCGTGGTGATGATCGTTGGCTCTTACGGCACCGCCTGCACGGCGACAGCGATTGCGCGCGACCTCCTGCTGACCGCCGCGCACTGCGTGCAGCCGGGGGCTGAGTACAAACTCGTCGATGCCTCCGCCGGACGCGAGCCTACGCTGAAGGATATCGTCCGCATCGAACGCGATCCGGAATTCGATCTGAAGCGGCTCTTCGGTCATCTCGCCACCGCCGACGTTGCGCTCGCCAAGCTGGCGCAACCGCTACCGGCAAAAATTCCGCCGGTGCCGCTCGGCGGTGAATCGGAGACGGTTGCCGTCGGCGATGCCTTGGTGGTGGCAGGCTATGGGGTCACGGTCCGCGGCGACGGCCGTACCGGCGGCACCGTACGCGCGGCGACACTGGTCGTCACCGGACGGCCCGGAACGCTGCAAATCCGGCTGTTCGATCCGCGCACCAAAGGCGCAAGCGCCGGCCTCGGCGCCTGCACGGGAGATTCCGGCGCACCGGTGTTTCGTGAAAGCAATGGCGCCTGACGGTCATCGGGCTGGTCAGCTGGTCGACGGGCCCCAACTTGAGCGCCGGCTGCGGCGGCCTGACCGGCGTCACGCCGCTCGTTCGCTACCGTTCGTGGATTTTACAGACGGCGCAGAGCCTCGGCGCGGCGCTGACGCGATAGGCGTATCCCCGCCTGCACCTACTGCGCTCCGAGCAGCGATTTATTGTTCTGCACGATGCCGCGATAAAGATTGAACTGCTGATGGGTCAGGTCGTTGAGCTCGGCGGGGCTGGAGCCCACAGCTTCGGTTCCGACATCGGCGAGACGCTTGACGGCCGCCGGGTCGTGCATGGCCTTGCTGATCGCTGCTGCGAGCTTGTCGATGATCGGTTTTGGAGTCTGGATAGGCGCGTAGATCGCAGTCCAGAATGGGACCTCATAGTCGAGACCGGCTTCCTTCATGGTCGGGACATCCGGAATGGACGGCGAGCGCGTGCTCGTGGTCACCGCGAGCGCGCGCACGACGCCCTTGCGAATGTTCTGCGTCTGAACCGGCACGCCATCGATCATCATGGCGATGCGGCCGGCAAGAAGATCCGGCATGGCTGCGACGGTGCCGTGATACGGCACGTGGATCATGTCGACGCCAGCCTTTTCTTTGAACAGCTCTTCGGCCAGATGCACCGCTGTTCCGGTACCGGATGACGCAAAGCTGTACTTTCCGGGGTTGGCCTTCAGCAGCGCGATGAATTCCTTCAGATCTTTGACCGGAAGCGTTGGCGATACGATCATGACCGGCGCAAATCGCGTCACAATCGAAACGGGCGCCAAGTCGCGCATCCAGTCGTACGGCAGATTTTCGGTGACGGCGGCGTGCACGACGCCCGTCGTTGAATGATACAGCAGAGTATATCCGTCCGGATTTGCCTTCACGACCGCATCCGTTGCGATCGCACCGCCCGCACCACCTTGATTCTGCACAACGATCTGCTGGCCGAGCACTTCCGTTAGTGCTTGCGCCGCAATCCGCGCGGTCACGTCGATGCCGCCCCCGGGAGGAAAGGGAACGATCATCTTGATCGGCCGCGACGGAAAATCGCTCTGTGCCAGGACGACGGTCGAGGACGCAAGGAGCCAGGCCAGGCCGAACAGCAAGATCGCCGGCAGCACTTTTCTCGTCATTGCGTGTCCCTTCCGTGTGCAACTATCGCCGTGAGGCGTTCGTTGAAGAACGACGCGGGTTTGAGGATGCGCGTCTCTTGCGCGACGATCAGAGGGCGTCCTTTTTGCAGAAACGAAATCCACGCGGGATCTTTGGACAGACGTTCACGGCGCGCCACTCGCTCATCGAGCGACGGGTAGGCCCACAGGCTCATGACCTGGTTCAGTGGGCCGATCTCACTGTAGTAATACCCGACCGGCGCTCCGAGGTGACGCTCCTGCGTTGTGCGGCCTTCCGCTTCGTAAAGTTTGTGGAATTCGGCGCTCTTGCCGGGCGCAAATGTATAAAGTCTCTGCTCGACGAACATCGCTTCCTCCAGCGCAGCCGAATTCGGTAGACCCGAAATGTGCAGCCGCGCGGCGTGTCTTCCCGCAGTCAGTATCCGCAACGAGGGAGCAGCTTTCAAGTGTGAGCGGCTGCATGGACGCGGACGATTCCATCTGCACGTTTATCGTGTGTTTTTCTGCCCAACGCGGTGGGCAGAACTAAGCTTCACCCTCGCGGTTGCCGCGCATTGAAGGGCGATGCCATACTGCGTTCGAAATCCTCCAATCGCACCTCATGCACAAATCAATAATTTGCAGAGCGGCTCGCAAGTTCGACTATCGAGACCGAGGCGCCGCGATGTCACGAACAACAAACACGGGAAGGAACGATGAAGCTCAGCGTTGACCGGATATTGACCACGCATGTAGGCAGCCTGCCGCGGCCCGATGATCTGTTCGAAATGATGCTGGACAGGATGGACGGCAAGCCAATCGATGAAAAGGCGTATGCCGAGCGCGTGCGCCGAGCCGTCGCCGATAGCGTCAAGCAGCAGGTGAACGCCGGTCTCGACGTCGTGAGCGACGGCGAGATGGGAAAGCCGAGTTTTATCACCTATGCGGCACAGCGTCTCGCCGGCCTCGAGACTCGCCAGGGCGTGCGGCCAAGCCCCTTCTCCAACACGCGCGAGACCAAAGACTTTCCCGAATATTATCAGTCAGCGGTCGCCGAACAGGTCAGCGCCCGGCGGCGCCGCGCGCTCATGGTCTGCACCGGACCCATCGCATATAAAGGTCACGATCAGTTAAAATCCGACCTTGAAGTCCTTAAATCGGCATTGAAGGGCGTCAACGCAACGGAAGCGTTCGTGCCCGCGATCGCACCCTCGAATGTCGAGACGACGACGCCGAACGAATATTATCCGACGCCGGAAGCCTATGTGTTCGCAATCGCGGAAGCGATGCGTGAGGAGTACAAGGCAATCGTCGATGCTGGTTTCCTCCTTCAGATCGACGATCCGTTTCTGGTCACCTATTACATCACTCGGCCTGATCTCAGCGTCGCGGATTGTCGCAAATGGGCGGAGTTGCGGGTGGAAGCGCTCAACGCCGCAATCGCCGGCATTCCGGCGGACAGAATTCGCTTCCACACCTGCTACAGCGTCAATATGGGCCCGCGCATCCACGACATGGAGCTTAAGGATATCATCGATATCATTCTCAAGGTCCGCGCCGGCGGCTACACATTCGAGGCGGCAAACCCGCGACACGAGCATGAATGGGAGGAGTGGAAACGGGCAAAGCTGCCGGATGACAAGGTGCTGCTCCCCGGCGTCATCACGCAATCGACCGTTTTGGTCGAACATCCGGAGCTGGTCGCGCAACGCATCCGCCGGTTTGCCGACGTTGTCGGCCGTGAGCGTGTGATTGCCAGCGCCGACTGCGGCTTCGCATCGTTTGCCGGTTCGAACGAGGTGCATCCCTCGATCGTCTGGGCGAAGTTCGCGTCGTTGGTCGAGGGCGCCCGCATCGCAAGCAAACAGCTTTGGGCCAAATAGCCCAATATTCATTTTTTGACGGAGCACAGTCGCTATGACAAAGGCCGGGGATCAAACTCGATTTGAATGGCCGCGTAAGGCGCGAATTGCAGTTGTCGTGACCTGCCTTCTGGAGAACTGGTCCGAAGGAAAGGGTCCTCCTTTCAGCGTTCAGACCACGGCCTTAAAGCCCGGCACGTCCGATCGCGCCTCGATGACCTGGGGCACATACGGAGGGCGTGCTGGCGTATGGCGGCTCTTGAAAATTCTCGATGCGAATATGATACCCGCGACATTCGCGGCGAATGCCCGGGCGCTGGAGCTCAATCCGGGCGTTGCCGAACAAATCATCAAATCCGGACACGAAATCTGCGCCCACTCCTACCTGCAGGATACAATCCTGGCATACCTTTCCCGCGACGAAGAACGGGATGTCATCCGCAAGACGCGGGCGGTGATCGAAATCGGCTTCGGGCCAGGCGCCCAAGGGATGGATCAGCCCAGTGCTGGCCTCGAGCGAGCACACCGAATCGCTCGTCGCCCAAGAGGGCTTCCTTTGGTACGGCGATTACAATCACATCGACCTACCCTTTTGCGTTCAGGTCGGTACGCGGACCATCGCGGCAATCCCCCATTCAGATTTTGCGGATCATCGCGTTCTTCGCGGCAATCCAAGGGACTGGTACGACGTCTATCAGGACACATTCGATTATCTGTATCGAAACGAGCCGACGTCGTATCTCAACATTACCGTACATTGTCATTTTGGCGGCCGGCCCCTGATCGCCGCGCAAATCGACAAAATCCTGAAGTACATTCGCGGCTTTCCTGATGTCTGGATCGTGCGGCACGACGAACTGGCACAGTGGGTCGTCGATAATGGCATCCGGGAGTGGACAAACAGAACCCGCTTTTACCCTTCGACGAGCTGACGACGCCGTTCGCTTTTGGCAAATATCTCCATCGGTAACTGATTTTGGTTTTCATGAAGCGAAGCGATCACAGAATTCTCACGACTCACACCGGCAGCCTGCCGCGCCCTTCGGACCTGGTTGCTGCGCTTAACGCCAAAGAACTCGGCCAAGGCTACGACGAGCGAGCGCTGAACAGCCGCGTCAGTCGGGCGATCGCCGAAATCGTGCAGCGCCAGGCGGACGACCGGCCTTGATGTGATCAACGACGGCGAGCACAGCAAGGTCAGCTGGATGGCCTATGCCCGCGGACGGCTCTCCGGTTTGGAAGAGATCGACAGCCCCGTACGCTTCCGTACCGCAACGCGAGACTCGCAGGCCTTCGCGGCGGCGTACGAAGACATGAAGGTCATGCTGGCGGGCCGGTCTTCCGCCATCGTCGCAAAGCGGACCGTGCGACCCAAGGCCTGGATCTGCAGCGGCCCGATCGCTTACGTCGGGCAGGATGAATTACGCGCCGATATCGAAAATCTGAAAGCGGCGCTCAAGGCCGTGACGGTCGAGGAAGCATTTCTGACTGCAATCTCGCCATCGAACTTGGAGCTCTATTATGAAAACCAGTATTACGCTTCGGCCGAGGAATACCTGACGGCATTGGCCGATGCCATGCGCGTCGAGTACCAGGCCATCGTCGATGCGGGATTTCTGCTGCAGATCGACGATCCGCGGATGGCGACACACTACAATCGCACGCCGGGTGCCTCGATCGAGGACTGCCGCAAATTCATGGCGCTGCGTGTCGAAGCGGTCAACCACGCGCTGCGCGGCATTCCGCAGGATCGCGTGCGATTTCATACCTGTTACAGCGTCAATATCGCGCCGCGCGTGTTCGATTTTGAATTGAAGCACTTCGTCGACCTGATGCTCCAGATCAACGCAGGCGCCTATGCCATCGAAGGCGCCAATCCGCGCCACGAGCACGAATGGGAGCTATGGCGCGACGTGCCCCTGCCGGACGACAAAATCCTCATTCCGGGTGTCGTCTCGCACTGCATTCATCTGGTCGAACATCCAGAATTGGTGGCGCAACGCATTCTGCGGTTCGCCAGCGTGGTCGGGCGCGAGCGAGTCATCGCCGGGACCGATTGCGGTTTCGGCACCTCCGGCGCGGGTGACGAGGTGCACCCGGATGTGGCCTGGGCCAAATTACGGTCGCTGGTCGAAGGCGCCCGGATCGCGAGCGAAAAACTATGGGCCAGCTAACCCCATAGCTCGTTTGCTTGCCAGAGCAGCGCCGGCAACAAGCGAACCAAGCTTCAGATACACAACGTCCGGATCAAGCTTGCCGTAGCCGGCGGCGGTGCCAAAGCCGCAGTCCGTATTCGCGATCACGCGTTCCCGCCCGACGACATTTGCGAATCTGACGATGCGCTCAGCGACCAGCGCGGGATGCTCGACGTAATTGGTCGATGTATCGATCACGCCCGGCAGCAGCAGCTTGTCGTCGGGCAGTGGAACGTCCTTCCAGACCGCCCATTCGTGCGCGTGACGTGGATTGGCAGCTTCAAGCGCGATGCCCTGGGCGCGCACGGCGAAAACGATCCGGATGATTTTGCCAAGATCGATGTCGTGGGTGTGCGGACCCTCGTAATTCCCCCAGCACACGTGAACGCGGACTCTATCCGAGGGAACGTTCGTAAGCGCGTGGTTCAGCGCCTCGACGTGAAAGGCCGCGCGCTTCAGAAACTCGGCGTCCGAAAGGTCCTGAAACGCCGCATGGCGGGACATCGCGAGATCGGGACAGTCGATTTGCAGCACGAAGCCGGCCGCGACAATTGCCGCGTACTCGTCCCGCATCGCGTCCGCTATGGCGGCGATATAGTCCTCGTGAGTCCGATAATACCGGTTCGGCAGAAAGCTCGCGACCACGCCAGGCGAAGCTGCCGTCAAAAATGCCTCGGCCGGTCGAGCCGCATCGACTGCGGCCCGCATGTGGGCCAAATCGCGTGTCAGTCCGTCACGACTTTGGACGGCAATTGGACCGACGCAGGCGACCCGCCTGAAACGCCGCGTGCCGGTGAGCTTCGCCATCTTCTCCCGCAGATCGGGGAACGGAGCGAGGTCGGCATGCGGCCGCGACGCCTCGGTCGCGCCCTCCTCCGAAAAGCCGCTGAGGCGATCGTGCACATAGGTGGCGTAACTGATCTTGCTGGCTTCGCCATCGCTGACGATGTCGATCCCAACGTCAACTTGCCGCTTCACGATGTCGAGAACGGCCTGCCCCATCGTGCGATCGAATTCATCAACGTCGTAAGCGCGCCGGTTCTCTCGATCTTCAAGAAGCTTCAGGACCGCTGCGTCACGCGGCAAGCTGCCGACGTGAGTCGTCAAAATTCGATTTTGGCTCGACTTCATGAATGCCGGCCGCTCAAATCGACGCCGTGACGCGCCCTGCGTTCGCTGATGTGCAAGAGCGTATTGATGGCGACGGCAAACAGGAAGAGCAGCAAAGTCAGCGCAAAAATATCGACGACGTTGTGGAGATCCGTCGCGCGTATCAGTGCGAAGCCGATCCCCGAGGACGACGCGAATAGCTCGGCGATCAGAATGCCGAGCAGCGTGACCGCGATCCCGATGCGGATGCCGGAGAGAATCTCCGGAATCGCGGCGGGCGCCAGCACCGTGACGATCGTTGCGAAAGGCGACAGGCGCAGCGCCTTAGCCGTTCTGCGGTGCACCGGCGCAACGTTTCGAACCGCATTCATGGTGAAAATAGCCACCGGGAAAATGCCGTGGATGACACCAAATGCGACTTTCGCCGCAAGGCTCAGGCCAAAGATCAGCAGGATGATCGGATAAAGCGTGATCTTTGGGATCGAATAGACGGTGCCGAGAATCGGGTCGGCGACATCGCCGACAAACCGATTAAGCCCAAGCAGCAGCCCCAGGACCATGCCGCCTGCAACGCCAATGACACACGCATAGGCAAACGCCACACCTGTGCTTGTGGCGTCGTTCCAGAAGTTCCGCGTCTGCAACAATGCGATCGCGCGCAAGATCGTGCTGGATGGCGACGACACAACGTCCGCGCCCACCAGCCAGTAGAGAATCTGCCAGCAGACGAGAAAGCCCGCCACCAGCAGCAAGACATCGTAGCTGCGCGGTTTCATTGTCGTCCAAAGCGATGGTGCAAACGCTTCTCCCAATGCGACAGCACGCCGTTGACGATCATGACCAAAATCAGAAGGAGCAACAGCATCCCGTACATGGTCTTGTTGTCGAAATCCTGATAGCCGAACGCAATGCGCTTTCCGATGCCCGCCGTCGCCAGGATGAATTCGCCGGCGACGATACCGATCACCGAATAGGCAACGGCAAGTTTGACGCCGGTGACGAGATGGGGCGACGCCGCCGGCAGCCTGACGAGCACGAGCCGGCGCAGCGGGCTCAGCTGCATGACCGACGCCGTTCGCGCGATGACGGAGGGCACGCGATCCAGGCCCATGGCGGTATTCACGATCATGGCAACCACGCCGAACATCGCGCCCATGACGATGAGCGCGGTCCGCCCGACGCCAAAGGCGACGATCAGCACCGGATAGAAGATAAAGACCGGCACCGCGTAATAGGCCGACAGCAGCGGCTCGAAGACCCGGCGCAGCCGCGGCAGCGCGTGCAGCGCGGCGCCAAGCCAAAAGCCCGAGAAAGACGGAGAGCGCGATTGCGGCGAGCGTATTGATGAGCGTAAACGCGATATCTTTATTCGCTTGTCCGCTACGAAGGATTTGCCACAACGCGGCAACCATCTCGGTCGGCGGGATCATCGTCGCGCGCGGAATGATTCCGGTGCGGCACAAGATTTCGAGGACGAGAAATGCCCCGGCGACCACGCCGGTGCGCGTCAGGCCGACCTTGGTGAAACGCAATGGATTCTTGTGCTCCGGCTGACAGCCGCCCTGGCGGCTCCGATGGCAGGAAAGCTCACAACGGCTTTTGCAAGTCTTTCGGCAGGAACTCCTGGTCGATCATCGCATTCCAGTCGACGGGTTTTTCGACCTCGCCGACGATCTCCAAGCCTTCCGATATTTTCGCAAGGCCTGCCTTCTCGAACTCACCCCGCGTCCATTCGCCGTCGTAGCCGAAGTATTTGGGGAAATAGGTCGCAACCTGCTTGGGATCCTGTTGCCATACTTTGGCGTAGATCTGCATCGCGTCGTCCCGGTTCTGATAGATGTAATCAACCGCACGGCGGCGAATGGCGATCAGCTTGCGCAGCAACTCCGGATTCTTTTTGGCGAATTCCCGTGTGGTAATGCCGACGAGCCACGTCATGCGCGGGATCACATCGGCGAAGGGCAGGATGACGCGGTATTTCTCGGGCTCCAACGTCAGTGTCGGATCGATCATCGGCGCGGCCGCAATCGCGCCCGTGGTCAGGGCGGTGATGCCCGGGCCGAACCCGCCCGTCGCGACGGTTTCGACCTTGTCGGTCATGTGCGTTTCCTTCAGGGCCAAACGCAACAGAACGTCGCTGGTCGATTTCGGGGCCGTATAGCCGGCCTTCTTGCCGGCGAGGTCAGCCATTTTGTGGATATCCGACTTGGCGTCGGCGACGAGCGAGATTTCGCCGATATGGCTGCTGGATGTGTTGACAATGACGATATCAAGTCCCGCGCGGCTCGCCGCGATGGCGGCCGAAGTCGCGACTTCTCCGTAGGGAAGATCGCTGGCGAGTACGTTGCGCAGGGTGGTGCCGCCGCCGGCGCCCGCGATCACCTGATCGATCTTGATGCCGGCATCATTGAAGTATCCCTTCTCCATCGCGACGGCCCAAGGCAGCGTCGCTGTCACACGCCCGTATTGGCTGATCGCAAGCTGAAAGGCATGTGATGAGGATGAAAATATCGTCGCCGACACGATGACTGCGGCGAAAATCGTTTGCTTTTTGAACATCGGGCGCCTCCCCAGGCCAAGCGGCTATTTCGCTGCAAATGGCTGCGGCGAGTATCTTGAACCGAATTTCACCATGCAAGGGGTGCCGCGTCGACGCGTCGCCACACCTGCTCGCGAGCTGCCATGGGAAATATCGCGTTGGGCGAACTTCCAGTGGGCCGGTGCCCTAGCCGGGTAAGCCACGCAACGCGATGCCTCATTCCTGCCTATGCAAGCCCAGCTTGCAAGTCAGGCATGACGGCCTTGCCCACCAATGACTCTTTCATTCGGTGTTATGGCGGCGTAGGTTTGCCGCAAAACAACCGCGGATCGGGGAGGAAGCTGGATGCAACGCGGCGTTCTATGTGTGTCTGCCGTCTTGCTTAGTGCGGTCGCGACGGTGAGTTCCGCGAGCGCGCAGAGTGCGGCACTCAATGACCAGCAAATGCTCGGCGAACGGCTGCTCAATCAATCCTGCGTCGTCTGTCACCTCAAGCTGCAGATCACGAGCGGCACCTATGCACCTGCGCTGTCGATGGACACGCTCGGCGGCAAAGCCGACGTGATTCGGGAGGTCATCAGCGACGGCACGCCGCGCATGCCGGGCTTCAAGTTCCAATTCGCGCCGGCGCAAATCGACGCCATCGTCGCGTACATCAAGACCATTCCGGCCCCTGTTGCCCGCCCCGTCAAAGCCAGCGGCAAGAGCGAGCCTGATTAGAATTATGATCCCGAGAAACGAATGCCGGTTTTCGGATTAGGACCCATTCAAACCCATCTGATGGAGAAACCCATGCGCAGCGCAGGTGCTCTCATCGCGTCAAACTTCGCAGCCGCAACCGCAGTTGCGATCTTCTTCTCCGCACCGGCCTTCGCCGATGCGTTGCTGAGCGGCGCAATCACGTCGGCTGACGGAAAAGCGCTAGGCGGCGTCACGGTGTCGGCCAAGGCCGACGGCGCGACCATCACCACGACGGTCTTCACCGACGACAGCGGCCATTATTATTTCCCGTCCCTGCCGAACGGACATTATCGCGTTTGGGCGCAAGCGCTTTCCTTTGCCACGGCGAAAGGTACTGTCGATCTTGCCGCCAACAGCCATCAGGATTTCACGCTCGCGCCGCTCACCGGCGACTATTTTCGCCAATTGCCGGGCGACCTCGCCATGGCGTCGCTGCCCGAGAAAACGAGCGACGACAAACGATTGAAAAAGATCGTCGAGAACAATTGCACGGGCTGCCATCAACCGAACTATCCGCTGCAACACCGCTTCGATGCGGCCGGCTGGAGCGCCGTCATCGATCTGATGAAACACGTCAATGTCTCGGGCGTTTACCTCGGCCCCGATCACAAGGCGCAGGGCGTGCTCGACCATAACGAGCGGGAACTGGCCGAATATCTGGCGCGCGCCCGGGGTCCCGGCGAAAGCGAAGTGCAGATGGTGCTGCGGCCGCGTCCGTCCGGCGAGACGGCGCGCGTCGTGTTCAAGGAATACGATGTTCCGTTGCAAGCCGACCTCGATTCGCCGGCGAAAAATCCGATGACTGACGGCAGCGATTGGCTCAACGGCACGCCATCGCGCCGCGGCTCACTGGTGCACGACGCGTGGGCAGACCTCGATGGCAATCTCTGGTTCACATCAAACGTGCCGAACCATTTCACTTCGATCGGACGCATCGACGCCAAAACCGGCGAAGTGAAAATGTTCAAGGTGCCGGGCGCAAACGGGCTCGCCGGCAACACGCACGGCATGACGCGCGATCCCAGCGGCACGATCTGGTTCAACGTCAATACCGGCCGCGGCGGACTCGGCCGGCTCGATCCAAAAACGCAGAAGATCGAAATCTATCTGCCGCCCGACACCATGTCGCCGACGGGCGGCGCGACGACGGTCGATTGGGACGGCAAGGGGAAAATCTGGGCCTCGGCGCCGGACGGCGCGCTGCGCTTCGATCCGGTCTCGGAGAAGTTCACCCCCTTCAAATCGGTCACCTACAACACGCCCAACGGCAGAGGGCTCACGTACGGCGCGGCGGGTGATCGCGACGGCAACGGCTGGTGGGCCGAGATGATCATCGACACGATCAACAAGGGCGACGTCGCCACTGGAAAATCGACCGAACTCAAACTGCCACGCGTCCTCCTCGACAAGGACGCGGTCACCGAAGCGGATCGTACGTTTTACGAGTTGTTCAATGCACCCGACTTCAACGCCCCCGTACCTTGGAATCAGGGTCCACGCCGTATGGGTACGGACAAAGACGGCGATGTTTTGTGGGTGGGCGATTCCTGGGGCCGTAATCTCGCAAAGATCAACATCCACACGATGGAGACGAGTTTCGTGCCGTTGCCGGGACCGGGAGTGATGCAGCCGTATCACGTCGCGGTCGACAAGCATCATGACGCCTGGCTCAACATCTGGAGCTCGGATGTGGTGTTGCGCTACGACCCGGCCGCCGATAAGTGGACGACTTTCGACCTGCCCACCCGCGGCACCGAAGCACGCTACGTCTCGCTCCTGGAAAAGGACGGCGCGATGGAAGTCGTCGTTCCCTATTCACGGACCAGTAAAGTCGCGGTCATGACGTTCCGCAGCGAGTCCGACCTCGCCGCACTCAAGGCGCAGGCTGACCGGCCGTAAGCGCCGATCATTGCGCCACATCGTTCCAGCCTTGCTGCTTGCGGCAAGGCGTATCGCGGGCGGGTTTGCCGGAAAACCCGCCCGCTTTTATGAACGCACCTGCCGTTACGGCATGTCAGAGTTGCGCGGGCGCCCTGCCCGCTCTCTTCCCTTCGCGCTGGTCGCAGCGTAGCCTGAAAAAAACAAAAATCGCGATCTGGGAGGAGTTGAATGATGCGCAGCGTCATCTTGTTCCTTGTCGCTGCATTGCCGCAGACCGTTTCAGCGCAACCGTATCCCACCGCAGCTTCCCTCGATGCGACGCAGACGCTCGGTCGCGATCTGTTCGTCCAACACTGCATGGTCTGCCACGAACACACGCAGATCACCTCGGCAGGCCATTTCGGACCCGATATCAGCGGCCAATCGCTCGGCGGCAAAGACAACGCCCTGTTCGACCAAATCAGCAATGGCTCGCCGAACATGCCGGGCTTCAAGTACGTGTTCGACCCGCAACAGATTCGGGCCATTGTCGCCTACGTGAAGGCATTGCCCGCGCCTGCACCGAAGGGTGCGGCGCCGCGCGCCGAAAAATCTCCCGAAGGAGACCGCCATGACGATTGAGCAGATGTCTAAATCGGGTTCGTTGCTGAAGGCAGTTGCTCCGCGCGGCAGAGGACTGGGGTTCGCCGCTTTGGCGCTTGCCGCATTCACTCCGCTGCCGGCGGCAGCGACCGACGTGCTGCTCAGCGGCACGATCACCTCCGCCGCGGGCGAGAAGATGGGCGGCGTCACGGTCTCCGCCAAAGAGGTTGGCAAGACCATCACAACGACGGTCTTCACCGACGACACGGGCGCCTACGTCTTTCCGCCGCTCGCAGACGGCCAATATCGGGTGTGGGCGCAGGCGATCGGCTTTGAAACGGCAAAAAGCGAGATCGCGCTGGGCACGGTCAAACAACAGAACTTGACGCTTGCGCCAATCACTGATGCGGAGCGGCGGATCGAGCAGATGCCGGGCGACCTGCTCCTTGCGGGCCTGCCCGGCGACACGCCCGACGACCTGCGCATGAGGCAGATTTTCCGCAACAATTGCACGAGCTGCCACACGCCGAGCTACACGCTGCAGCATCGGTTCGATGAAGCGGGCTGGAACGCCATCATCACGACGATGAAGTCGATCAACGTCTACGGCATCTATAATCCGAAGGCGCCGATCAATCCGGTCCTCGATTTTCATCAGGAGGAACTCGCCCGCTATCTCGCCAAGGCGCGCGGTCCGGGTGAGAGTGCCTTCCGGATCACGACGCGGCCTCGCCCTTCCGGTGAGGCGGCGCGAGTCGTGTTCCGTGAATACGATATTCCGCTCAATCCCGACCAGGACCTTCCGGCGGCGACACCGCCCAACAATGGCAGCGACTGGACGCTGGGGACGACGTCGCGCATCGGCTCGGTACCGCATGATGCGGCGGCCGATCTCGACGGCAATCTCTGGTTCGCGGTGGTCGCGCCGACCAAGCGCGGATCGGTCGGTCGCATCGATGCCCGGACCGGCGAAGTCAAATTTTTCAAGGTCACGGCGCAGAACGGCAATGCCGCCAACGCCCACGGCCTTATTCGCGACGCCAAGGGCATCATCTGGTTCAACGTGTGGATGCCGAGGGGTGGAATCGCCCGCATCGATCCCAAGACGGAAAAGATCGACGTCTTCCTGCCGCCGAGCGGCATTACGGCGATCGATGGGCCGGTGACGATCGACTACGACGGCCAAGGCTACATTTGGGCGACCACGCCGCAGGGCGCGCTGCGGCTCGATCCTGAGAGCGGTCGTTTCGCCGAGTACAAGTCGGTCACGGCGAGAACCCCCAATGGCGGCATCGGCTCGACCTACGGCATCGCCGGAACGGCCGACGGCAACGCATGGTGGACGCAAATGGCGTTCGACACCGTCGAGAAAACCGACAGCAAGACCGGCATATCGACCGAATGGAAATTGCCGCCGGTCGCCGAACAGGCAAAACTCGTCAATGACGAGGACCGCAAATTCTACGCAACCTACGCGCCGAAGGACATCGGCACGCCGTTCCCATGGTCGCAGGGCCCGCGCCGCATCGGTATCGACCGCGCGCTCGGAATCCTGTGGATCGCGAATTCGTGGGGCGGCAGCCTTACTCGCGTCGATACCAAGACGGGCGAGATGACATTCATCCCGCTCCCCAATCCGGTATCGAACCAGCCCTACAGCGCGATCCCCGATCGAGATCACAATGTCTGGGCGCCTTTATGGACCACGGACCAGATCGCCAAGTATGAGCCCGCAACCGGTCAGTGGACGATGTTCGATCTGCCGACGCGCGGCACGGAGATCCGGATTATTTCGCTGCTCGAACGTCCCGACATCAAGGAGTTGGTGTTCGCCTACGCGCGTTCGAGCAAAGTCGCGGCCATGACGTTCCGCAGCGAAGCCGACATGACGGCCGCAAAACAAGCGGCGGCGCGGCAATAGAATGGTCCGCTTCCCGAACAGGAGCGGGAAAAGCAGGTGGGGAGAGTCAAGATGACGCGTGGCGGAATGTTGTTTGTCGTGTTCGCCCAACTCGCGGTGTGGCCGCTCACCGCCTCAGCGCAACCGGCCGCCGGCGGCAGCAATCAGCACCTTCTCGGCATTCGGCTGTTCAATCAATCGTGCCGGGTTTGCCACACCAAGCCGCAACTGACGAGCCCGCAATACGCGCCTGCGCTTTCCATGAACACGCTCGGCGGCAAGGCGGATGTCATACGCGAAGTGATCTCGAACGGAACGCCACGCATGCCGGGCTTCAAATACACCTACAAGCCCGCCGAGATCGACGCCATCGTGGCTTATCTCAAAACCATTCCCGCCCCTTCGACAGCGCCGGCATCCGGCAAGGGCAACGCCTCGGGCGAAGCCGATTAGCCTTTCCAGGACACACGGAGAAACCCATGCGTAATGCAGGCGGTCTCATGATATCGAAACTTCTGGTCGTTACCGCGGTTGCGGCAACTTTCACGCTCCCGGCCTTCGCCGATTTACTTCTGAGCGGCACGATCACGGCGGCGGACGGCAAAGCCATGGGCGGAGTCACGGTATCCGCAAAACCCGACGGCGGCACGATCACCACCAGCGTGTTCACCGATGCGGACGGCAAATACTATTTTCCCGCCCTTCCGGCGGGCAGCTATCGGGTCTGGGCCCAGGCGGTGAGTTATGAGACCGCCAAAGGCGCCGTCGACCTTTCAGCAAACCGCAAGCAGGATTTTTCGTTGAAGCCGATGAACGATCCGGAGCGGACGTTCAAGCAGCTGCCCGGCAATCTCGTCCTCGACGCACTGCCCGACGGTACGCCCGAACAGGCGCGCATGAAGCGCATCGTGCGCACGGTGTGCACCGGCTGTCATACCCCGAGCTTTCCGTTGCAGCATCGCTTCGACGAAGCCGGCTGGAACGCCGTGCTTGAGCTGATGAAGAACGCCAACGTGTATGGCACCTTCGTCGGCGCCGAGCGCAAACCCTCCGGTATCATCGATTTCCACCAGCATGAGCTTGCCGCGTACCTCGCCAAGGCGCGCGGCCCCGGCGAGAGCGACATGAATGTGAAGCTCGAGCCGCGGCCATCGGGCGAAGCCGCGCGCGTCGTGTTCAAGGAATACGACGTACCGCTCGATCCCGATGTCGGGCTGCCGGCCGACTTCGTGCAGAACGATGGCAGCGACTGGTCGTTAGGCACGCCCTCGGTGCTCATTCCCGGCTGGGGCATCCACGATTCGTGGTTGGACCTGACCGGCAACATCTGGTTCACCTGCAACATCGCCAACAAGCGCACCACGATCGGCCGAATCGACAGCACGACCGGCGATGTGAAGCTGTTCAAGGTGCCCGGACCGAATGGACTTGCCGCACAGACCCACGGCATGACGCGCGATCCGAAAGGCATCATCTGGTTCAACATCAACAATGGCCGCGGCGGGCTCGGCAAGCTCGATCCGGCGACGCAGAAGATCGAAGTCTACCTGCCGCCGAATGGCATGACGCAGACCGGCGGCGCCGCCACGGTCGATTACGACGGCAAGGGCGATATCTGGTCGTCGGCGCCGGACGGCGCGCTGCGGTTTGATCCCGTCGCGCGAGAGGTTCACCGAATTCAAATCGATGACGTTCAAGACCGTGAACGGTACCGGCATCACCTACGGCACCGCGGCTGATCGCGACGGCAACGGCTATTGGGCCGAGATGATTCTCGACACGATCGGCGTCGGCGACGGTCAAAGCGGGAAAGTGTCGGAGATCAAGCTTGCCCCGGTAAAGGCGCAGGAAGATCTCCTGACGGCAGACGAAAAGACTTTCTACCAGACCTACTCCCAGCCGGACTTCAATTCGCCGCTGCCATGGGCCGAAGGTCCGCGCCGCATGGGCACGGACAAGAACGCCGACATTCTCTGGATCGGCGATTCCTGGGGGGCAAACCTAGCCCGCATCGACACCCACACCCATCAGACGACATTTGTGCCGCTGCCCGGCGAACAGCAGCCCTATCACGTAGCCGTCGACAAGAACCATGACGCGTGGACCAACCTCTGGGGCGCCGACCGCGTCATGCGCTACGACCCCAAGAGCGGCACGTGGACGGCATTCGATCTGCCGACCCGCGGCGCCGAGCCGCGCTACGTGTCGCTGCTTGAACGCGATGGTCAGGACACGCAGGTCGTGCTGCCGTATTTCCGCGCCCGCAAGGTCGCGGTCATGACGATGCGCAGCGAAGCGGAGATCGCGGCGTTGAAGGCGCAGGCCGGTCAGTGAGGAGAATGATGCGCGGGCTTGACCCGCGCACTCAACCTACCGAACCGCTGGGCCTGCTGTCACTTGACTTTGGTCCAGGTCTCGCTTTGGCAAAAGATCGCGACGCATCCCTTTAGGTTCAGAGCGTTCGGTCCCTGCAACGTGATGACGCCTGCATAGGTCTTTCCGTTGTCTGTGTTCAACAGGTCGCCCGACCATTGGCTATCTCCGGACTTGACCGCACCCTTTATGATGACCGTGCCGATCTCGCTCTTACGGCTCTGATCTCTGACGGCAATGACTTTCGCACAAAGCTTGCCGCCGCAATCGTAAAAGCTCACCTGTGAGCCGGTCGACGGGCGCATCCAAATTCCGTACGGATCAGCAGCGCTCGCGGTGCCTGCCAAGCCGGCCAAAAGCAATGCAAATACCGCTCCCCTGATCAGCCACCTTCCGTCCCTCATCTTTCGCCCTCGCCATGATTGACCCGATCGTAGTGCGCTTGCACCGCCGCGCAAGGGTCGTCCGCGCCGTCCTCACCAAACGCGCGAGCCCAACTATTTATGGTTGGCACCAAAATTTCTCCAAGATTGGATGGGTTGAAGATAATATGGACGTGTTGAAACGCTGCGTCGTTCGAGGGGTCCGCGACCGCGGCGACTTGATCGCTTCGACAAGCGGCGCTGTAAGGAGGCAAAGATGGAAGCCGAAAGCTCAGCCAACGTCTCGATCGGCCAGAAACTCGTCGGCGAACTGAGAGAGTTTGCCGTTATTGCGGCTTATCTTTGCGTCTGCTTTCTCGCGCTGGCCTATCTGAAGGCGGCAATCCTGCGAGCGCAAGGCATTGCGTTCGCGCCGTTCGGCTTTGCCATCGCAAAGGCCCTCATCTGCGCAAAATTCGTGCTCGTGGGACGGGCGTTTGGCGTCGGCGAACGGTTCAAGTCGCTCCCGCTGATCTGGCCGACGCTGCACAAATCCCTGGCCTTTCTGCTGCTGTTGCTCGTTCTGAACACCCTTGAGGAAATCCTGGTCGGCTTCTTCCACAACGAGAGCATCGCGGATTCCATCGCCAAGGTCGGCGGCGGCACGATCGACCAGCTTGTTGCCACGAGCTTTGTGGGGCTCCTGATATTAATTCCCTTTTTTGCCTTTCAGGCACTGGGCGATGTGGTCGGTCAAAACAATCTTGTTCGCATTTTCCTCGAGCCCCGGCGCAGGGTCGGGAGCGCTTAAGCCGGTCCGGAGAACCATTTCCTCGCGGAGGCGCGAGCTTTCACCCGCGCCCCTCGCGCGAGGAAAGCAATTCAAAATCCGATCATGTCAAGCTTCGTCAGCGTGACCTGATTGCTGATGCGTGCGGCGTTTGCGAGGTGCCAAGCGGTATAGAGCTCGGGAAAGAGATCGTCCGCCGACATGGCATCGACCGGCACGATCACCTTGAAGCCGCGCAACGCCGCTTCGCCGCCGGTATGCAGCACCGAAGTCTGCGCCTGCGTCCCCATCGCCACGACGGTCTTGATGCCCTTGTCCTTTAGCGTCTTTTCCAAATCGCTGTTGATGAACTTGTCGGGCCCGAGCGGCGGCAGCACTTCTTCGCCGACGGCGGGCGCAAGCTCCTTGAGCACGTCGGAAGGCTTCGAGTTGGGCACGGCGACGGAGTAGATGATGAGCGCTCCCTTCTCGCGCGCCTCATTGACGAACTTCTTCACCTTCGGGCACCGAATCGGCGCAGCGCTTGCGGCGCTCGGGCGTGCAGGTCTGCACCGTGAAATCCATCACCAGAAGCGCGGTCTCCTTCGGGACAAGCGTCACCGGCTTGAGCTGCGGCGGCGGTGGCAGCTTCGCCTGATTCCATTCGTCGATGATGGTTTCGCCGTGCGCCGACACGATCGCGGCACTGGCCAAAGCGATTGCGCCAACAAGAAGTGAGACGTTCAAACGCGCCATGCTGTCCTCCCGATTTTGTTGCCATTACGTTACGTCGTTCGGGCCCCGACTGGAAGACACCATGAGCATCCCTGGTGCGGCCGATTGAGAACCGCTACCGTGAGCAAAAAGGCAAGCAGGACGTTGCCGAAACGGGAGGGAACGATGGCGAATGACGACCAGCGGAATTCGCTCGACCGCAGAATTTTCCTCAGCGCGAGCACGGCTGCCGTCGTTGGGTTGCCTTCGATCGGCCTCGCACAGCACAGCAGCGCTGCGACCGCTGCTGCACCGAACGAAGGGGGAAAGAAGGTGAGCGAAACGATCGCCGATTTCATTGTCGGCTTCGACTTGAAAAACGCCCCTCCGACGGCAATCGAACGCGCGCGCATCGCCTTTGTCGATACCGTCGGCGTGATGCTCGCAGGCAGTCAGCTGCCGCCGGCCGACATCGTTTGCGACGTCGTCAAGCTTCAGGGCAGTACGCCTGCGGCCACGCTCGTCGGACGGGATTTGCGCGCCTCGCCGCCGCTCGCCGCGCTTGCCAACGGTATCGCCGGGCATTGCATGGATTTCGATCTCACCTATTTTGCGGGCCAATCGATCGCCGCAGTGATCCCTGCCCTTCTGCCGGTCGCCGAAACGACCGGCGCGACATCGGCCGAGTTGCTCGCCGCCTTCATCATCGCCGCAGAAGTCGCCGGCCGGATCAATCGCGCGGCGCCCACGGCATCCCGCGTCGGGGGCTGGCATGCGACCGGCACGATCGGCGTCATTGCGGCCGCCGCGGGCTGCGCGCGTTTGATGAAAATCGACCCGAAGAAGAATTCCGGACGTGATCGGCATGACGACGTCGATGGCAAGCGGCGTCTCGATCAATTTTGGCACGATGACCAAGCCGCTGCATTCCGGCCACGCCGCGCACGATGGCGTGCTCGCCGCCATGCTGGGTGCACGCGGCTTCACGTCGAACGCCACCGCGCTCGAAGGCAAGGACGGCTACTTCGCTTGCTTTGCGCGCGGATTGCCGTGGTCGCTCGATCCGTTCGCCGATCTGGGCCAAAGCTACGATCTCGTGCAATACGGTTATAAGCTCAAACCCTATCCGAGCGGCGGTCTGGGGCACACGGCTATCGACGCCGCACTCGAACTGCGCACGGCGGTAAATCTTTCCGACATTGCCCATGTCGACGTTGCGATCACCAAATACGCGGCGCGCCGCTATACCGACAAGTATCCGCACTCGGCCGAAAACGCCAAGTTCAGCGGACCCTATCTTGCCGCCTACACGTTCGTTCACGGCGCGCCGATGCTCTCAGCCTTCACCGAGACGGCGCTGGAAGACGAAGCGGTCCGAGCATTTGCGCAAAAGGTCTCGCTCTCGATCTATCAGGACTACGCCGATCTGCTCGAAGAATCGCCCGCCAAGGTGACGGTGACGCTGAATGACGGCCGAAAACTTGAAAGGTCGAAGTACTATCCGAGCGGATCGGTCAAGGCGCCGATGTCGGAAGCGCAAATCAAGGCAAAGTTCGACATTTGCGCCACGCAGGCTGTCGACAAGGCAGCGTCGGACAAGATCTACGCGAAACTGCGCGTGTTGGGCGATCAGTCCACGCTCGATGATTTTTGGCCGCTGCTCAGGAAAGCTTGAGCACAATTCGTTTGCGCATGATCGATCCTGCGCATCGGCATCCCTCTCCGGATCAAGTTCGGGACAGGTTGCTGCGGAATCACGCTCTATTCGGCGGCGCGTGCCGGCGGTTCGCGCACCGTCGGCGCCGCCAGAACGGTCGCACGCAACGGCCGCTCTTCCATGGCGATCAACGCCACGATGCCGATGATCAGAAACATAACGGCCACCGCAAAAATAAAGCTGAAGGAATGGGCGAAATCAGCCGGACTCCTATGCTCCGCCACGGCGATGACGGCGGACGAAACCCCGCGCTGCGGGGCGGCACCAAGTTGCGTGAGCATGATGGCGCCCATCACGGCGACGACGAACGAGCTCGCCAGCGCGCGAAAGAAATTCATCGTTCCCATGGCGATCCCGATCTGCTGGTGCGCCACCGCGTTCTAAATCGAGACCGTGACGGTCGGATACGAGCTGCCTGTCCCGAGCCCAACCAACCCGGTGATGATCGAAACGACCCACACCGGCATCAGCGGATGGATGACGAGGAGGCTGACCGCAATGGTGGCGATCGAGAGCATGACGATCGCGACCCACTTGTAGCGGTTCATGTACAGCATGGCGCGGCCGGACAGGTACGAGCCCGGCGTGGTCATCATCACGATCGGGATCAGCGCCAGGCCGGAATCGCTCGCCGAGAGGCCGTGCACCAGTTCGTAATAGAGTGGAACGTAGATCGTCAGCCCGATGGAGACGCCTTGCGTACAGGCTGTCGTGATGGAGCCGACGCGCATGATGGGATTATTCAGGACCGCGAGCGGCAGGAACGGCTCGGGCACTCTGAGGACCCACCAAATAAATATGGCCGACAGCACGGCCGCGCCGATGATCAGAATCGAGAATCTGCTGTGACAGCCAAGGGTAGCGCGTGCCGCCCCACGTCAGCGCGAGCAGGAGCGAGATCGCCGATATCATCATCAGCCCGGCGCCGGTGAGATCGATCGTATGGGCGCGCTCGTGCCGCGGCAGCAGCTTGAGCTTGCGGTGACACAGCAGGGCGGCACCAATGCCGAGCGGAATGTTGAGCCAAAAGATCACCGACCAGTGGAGATGTTCGGCGATGACACCACCGAGCACCGGACCGGCCGCCCCGGCAACGATCCACACGGAACCCGTGTAGGCCTGATAGGCGCCGCGCTCACGCGGCGGCACCGCGTCGGCAATGATCGATTGCGCAAGCGGCACGATGCCGCCGCCGCCGATACCCTGCAGGCCGCGGCCGAGAATTAGCATGAGCATGCTGGGCGCGGCTGCTGAGGCCGCCGATCCCGCCATGAACACCCCGAGCGCTACCAGCATCATGCCGCGGCGGCCGTAGATGTCGCTGAGCTTGCCGTAAAGCGGTGCGACCACGGTCGAGGTCAGAAGGTAAGCGATAACCACCCAGGACAGATTTTCGAAATCGTCGAACGCCCGCCCGATAGTCGGCAGCGCCGTTGCGACGATGGTCTGGTTCAGGGCGCCGAGGAACATCGCCAGCGCCAGCCCGCTGATGATGGTCAGGACCTCACGTTTGCCAAGTTTGCGCTCGGGTGTGGGGCTCCCCGCGCCGTGCGGCAGCGACGCGGCTCCTCCTTCGCCGCCCTGCGGCGAAGTCCCGGCAATTTTGATTTCCGGCTTTTCTGTAACCGACACGATGGCCGCCGCCCCTCCATTCTCAACACCTTTGCGCCCTGCCAGCGCCCGCGCAAGGCGCATCGAGCGTGGCAGCCATGCCGAGACCGGCATGATACTTTTGGCGATTACTCGATCGGGCCTTCAGCCGCCCGAATTGGGCCGTGCAGCGGACGCTCCTCGACGGCCAACGTGCAGACGAGCGAAATGGTCAGACACATGGCCGCGGCAAGGAAGACCCAGCGGAACGCGGCCGCAAAATCGCCATGGCCCGTCCCGATTTTATCGAAGCTCATGACACCGGCCGCGTCACTGACATGGCCGAGCACGATGGCGCCGAACACCGCAACGACGATGGCGCCGCCAAGCAGCCGGAAGAAATTCAGCGTCCCGGTCGCCGTGCCGAGCTGATGCGGCTCGACGACGTTCTGAATGACGATCGTACTGACGGGATACATCGGCCCAACGCCGGCCCCCAGCAGGAACAGCAACGCCGTAACGTTGACGAGCGAATATCCTGCCGGGTTGCTGGCAAGCGTGCCGAGGGCAGCGATGGCGACGACAAGGCCAGCCATGGGTAGGCGCATGTAGTGCTTCAAACGCGTCAGCAACCGCCCGGTGGCCATGGAACCCAGCGTCGCGCCGCCCATGAAGGCGATCAGGGGAAAACCGGAGACGCTCGCCGAGACGCCAAGCACGACCTGAAGATAAAGCGGCGAATAGATCGTCACGCCGATCACCGCGCCGATGCTGAAAAAGGCCGCGCAAGTGATCGTACTCGTGACTCGGCCATGCAGGATCGTGAGCGGAATGAAGGGTTCGCGCGCAGTGAGAAGGCGGGCGGCGAACAGCGCCCAAAGCATTGCGGAGCCGCCGAGCAAACCGAGGATCCGCCACGACGTCCATGGATAATGGGTGCCGCCCCAGGTCAGCGCCAACATGAGCGCGAGCGCCGCTCCCACCATCAGCACAGCGCCGGCCATGTCGAGCGTGTGCGGGCGATCGTTGCGCGGCAACTGCCGCAATGCCCGCCCGGTCATGATGAGCGCAATGGCGCCGAGCGGCACATTGATCCAGAAAATCAGCGACCAATGCAGATGATCGGTGAGAAAACCGCCAAGCACCGGCCCAAGGATGCTCGCGCTCATGAACATGATCGAGGTGCGGCCTTAAATCAGCGGACGCTCGCGCGGCGACAGCAGGTCGGCGATGATCGTCTGCGCGATCGGCAACAGCCCGCCGCCGCCAATTCCCTGCAGGCCGCGCGCCAGCACCAGCACCCAGATCGACGGCGCCAGAGCACAGGCGACCGAACCAGCCATGAAGACGCCGATCGCGAGCAGCAAAATGGTGCGCCGGCCATAGATGTCGGAGAGCTTGCCGAAAAGCGGCGTCGTCGCCGTCGCCGCGAGGAGATAAGCGGTCACCACCCAGGACAGGCCGTCGATATCGTTGAGACTCCTGCCGATCGCCGGCAACGCCGGAGCAACGATGGTCTGCTCGAGCGCGCTCAGAAACATCGCCAGCATGATGCCGGCGATGATGGCGTGAATGGTCGCGTGATCGAGCGGGGCCGCGGCCGGCCGCTGGGCGACGACGCGCGCGGCGGCAGAATCTGCGGATACCCCCGCCGGCCGAGCCCGCGGGCCGACACGGCCTGGGACAATGTCGGGCACGAGTTTGGGGGCGAGTTCGCCGGGGACGTCGCGGGGCCTATCTCGGGGAGCATCCATTCGGGGCAGCCGGAAAATGAGCTAGGTCACGCAGAGTGTTGGAGAATGGGCGGGCACCAATGGCCCGTGCCACGCCCCTTTGCAACCACCCTGTTCGCAGAGCAGGGGTGCCGTTCGGCGGATCACCTAGCGGCACCGGCCTTGGCCCGCGGCTAGGGCGTCAGGAATATCAAATCCGCTCCACCAGGATGCCAGATGGCAAGGACGACGTCTTCAAACGCGGTCCCCTGTGGGACCGGCCGCGGTTCCCAATGGATACGGTCGAATTCGGGCAATATCTCACCGTCTTCAAGTCTGCGCGGCCGTATCGCGATAAATCGGGTCCACCCACAATACGGTTTCCGGCTTCTCCACCGGCTCGATGTCGAGATTAATCGCAATAGCTTGACCGTCGCTGCGCACCAGAACGCATTCCAGAACCTGGTCCGTGCTGGCGTTGATCTCCTGGTGCGGCACGTAGGGCGGGACGAAGATGAAATCGCCGGGATTGGCTTCAGCCGTGAATTGCAGACGCTCGCCCCAGCGCATCCGCGCCCTGCCGCGAACCACGTAGATGATGCTTTCAAGATGCCCGTGATGGTGCGCGCCGGTTTTCGCATTCGGCTTGATCGTCACCGTACCAGCCCACAGTTTCTGGGCACCGGCGCGGGCGAAGTCGATCGCCGCCTTTCGATCCATCCCCGGGGTCGAAGGAACGTTGGGATCCAGTTGGTTGCCCGGAATAACGCGCACGCCGTCGTGCTTCCATCGCTCCGCGTCGTCGCCGGAAGCAACAGCATGATCATGAAGTTCGGTCATGATCCTGATTCCATGGTTGTTTGGTCGGGGCACGTCTTCTGGCGGCCGAGACCCTCCCATCATACGCCCGAGACGCCCGACCCGCAAAAGCCTGTCGGACGCAAGAGCGACGTTCCCCTTACGCCCTACCGCATCGCGCCGGCTGGCACGAGCCGGAACGAGGCGATTTGCGGCGCGGTTTTGAAATAGGCGGCTTGGAGTTCGGCTGAATCCTTGAATGCGATCTGCCTCAATCGCCGAAAGATCAGGTTCGTCGTCAGCCCAGGTTCGTCGAACGGATACGGATCCAGCGCGATTGTCCTGTCCTCCAGCGGCGTGAGTGTCATATCGACGCCCGCCGCGCCCGAGTAGCTGACTGGTACCGGCGCGATGCGGTCGGGCTTGAGCGTTTCGGTGCTGCAGATGTAAAGCGATATCAGATCCCAGACCTGCAGCAGGTTGTAGTTGATCGCAACTTCGCCGGCATCGAACTTCTCCCCCGCAGACTTTTGCTTGGCTTCACTCCGCACGATCAGAGCCTGGATGTCGGGCGGCAGCGCGCCGCGCCGGTTCGCCGGCGGACTAGTGATGACGCCATAGCGTCCCTGGTAAAGGCCGGTTCGATGCTTGGCGATCATCAAGCCCGCATAGGGATCGATGCCGCTCATCCAGTCGCCCGCCCATTCGAACGCTTCGATCTGAGCCTTGTCGTTCGGCACGTCGCGGTAGTTCGGCGTCTTGCCGGTGGCCGGATTGAGCTGCGGGCCGGTTTCGTAGCGAATCCAGCCGCGGTCGTGAAACATGGCGGCGCGCACCAGCGACCCGTAGGGATGCGGTTTCTCGAACGTGTCATTGCCCCAATGTGCGGCAAACAGCCCGGAAAGCTGGGCGTGATCGTTCTGGGTGATCATGACAATCGAGCCGTCGGACTCGTAGCGGACGATCATGGCTGGCTCTCATTCATCGGTTGCAGGTAGACGCTCCCTTCGAATGAGCCGAGCCTAGGAGGGCATTGCCGTTTGTCGCAAGGCCGAAAGTGGCAAGGCGCGACGCTCTCAGCCTTTTTTCTCGCGTGCAGCCTTCGGCAACTTGAGCGGCCAACTAACGATGTAGTCCTCGAGGTCTTCGTCGGGCACGTTGACCTCGCTGGCCCGGACCCGGCCGCGGACCGACACTCCGGCGGCATGCACCGTTTCGGGGTCTCCGGACACCAGGGGATGCCACCAATACAAGTCCCTGCCCTGGCCGATCAGGACGTACGCGCAGGACGGCGGTAGCCAAGTGATGGTTTTGAGGCTTTTTGGGGTCAGCCGCACGCAATCTTCGACCTTGTCCTGGCGGTGCTTGTAATCACGGCAGCGGCAAGTCTGGCCGTCAAGGAGGCGGCAACCGACGTCAGTATAAAAGGTGCGGTCCGTCTCCACCTCTTCGAGCTTATTCAGGCAGCATTTGCCGCAACCGTCGCAGAGGCTTTCCCATTCCGAATCAGTCATTTGACTGAGAGACTTACGGCGCCAAAACGGGACTTCGCTTTCACCGTCATTGGGACCAGTGTTGAATGCCATATCGTTCTCCAGACCAAAGACTTGGCGGTCATATGCCTTCGCGCCATTTGCCGCATAGTCCAGCGGCCGAGTCATCCTTCGTTATGCCCCAATTACCCCCAATTTCCATTCATCTTGTGGCTCCAGTGTTATTGGCCGGCGACCCAAGCTCGGCTAAACCTTTGGCCGGCTATAAACTAAAAGCCGCGGGCCAAGCCCGTTCCCGGAGCGACCTATTGTGACGGACATGTTCCCCGATCCGGGAGACAATTGGCGGCCGAAGCTCAAGCGGCTGATGCTGGATGTGGACGCGCGGATCGACTCCGCGGTGTTCCAGAGCGGCAAGTGGACGCGCGAGATCTACGAACGCTTCACCGCGGCCATGGACCGCTTCCATGTCTCCGGCTGGCGGCGCTGGCTGCTCGTCGAACCGCTGTCGGAAGCAGCGACGCTCGGCACCGGCGGACTTATTCTCATGCTGGCGCTCGCCATCCCGGCGTTCCACGAGACGTCCGATGACGATTGGCTTAAAAAATCCGACCTCGCGGTCACCTTCCTCGACCGTTACGGCAACGAGATCGGCAGCCGGGGCATCAAGCACAACGATTCGGTGCCGCTCGAAGAAATGCCCGACCACCTGATCAAGGCGGTTCTGGCAACCGAGGACCGGCGCTTCTACGAGCATTTCGGCATCGACTTCTACGGCACATTCCGCGCGCTGATGACGAACGCCAGGGCCGGAGGCGTCGTGCAGGGTGGCTCTACCATCACCCAGCAGCTCGCCAAGAATTTGTTCCTGTCGAACGAGCGTACGATCGAGCGCAAGATCAAGGAAGCGTTTCTCGCGCTGTGGCTGGAGACCCGGCTCTCCAAGAACGAGATCCTCAAGCTTTATCTCGATCGCGCTTATCTCGGCGGCGGCGCGTTCGGCGTCGACGCGGCGGCCCAATATTACTTCGGCAAGTCGGTGCGCGACGTAACGCTGCCTGAAGCCGCCATGATCGCCGGTCTGTTCAAGGCGCCGACCAAGTTCTCGCCTCTCGTCAATCTGCCGGCGGCACGCGCACGCGCCAACGTCGTTCTCGACAATCTTGTCGACAATGGCTTCATGACCGAGGGTCAGGTCTACGGCGCCCGGCGAAATCCCGCGACTCCCATCGATCGAAGCGATGATGGCGCGCCGAACTATTATCTCGACTGGGCTTTCGACGAGATGCGCAAACTCGTCGATACATTCCCCAAAACCGTCACCGACCGCTTCTTTGTGGTGCGGACCGCCCTCGACAGCAATCTTCAGCACTTCGCGGACCGTGCGGTCGAATCGACATTTCGTCAGTATGGCCGGGACTACGGCGCGAGCCAAACGGCGGTCGTCATCGCAGATACCGACGGGGCGGTGCGAGCCATGGTCGGCGGACGGGATTACGGCGCGAGCCAATTCAATCGTGCGAGCGACGCGCTGCGTCAGCCGGGGTCCTCGTTCAAGCCGTATGTGTACGCGACGGCGTTGGCGAACGGCTTCACGCCGCAGTCGGTCGTCGTCGATTCGCCGGTATGTATCGGCAATTGGTGTCCGCACAATTATTCCGGCGGCTATTCCGGCGCAGTCACTCTGACGCAGGCGATCACCAATTCGATCAACGTCATTCCGGTCAAACTTTCGATCGCGCTCGGTGAAGGCAATCCCAAGCTCGGCCGCGCCAAGATCGTCCAGACCGCGCGTAATTTTGGCATCTGGACGCCGCTACCCGACACGCCTTCGCTGCCGATCGGCGCCGACGAGGTAACCCCGCTCGAACATGCGGTCGCCTACGCCACCTTTCCCAATCTCGGCCGGGCCGTCACACCTCATGCCGCACTCGAAGTTCGCACCGGCACCGGCGAATTGGTGTGGCGCTTTGACCGCGATGGCAAGAAGCCGCTACAGGTGATCAGTCCGAAGGTCGCCGTCGAAATGATCGCGATGATGAACTCGGTCGTGCAAAACGGCACCGGCAAGCGCGCTCAACTCGAGGGTATCCCGACCTGCGGCAAGACCGGCACGACCAACGCGTGGCGCGACGCCTGGTTTGTCGGCTATACGGGGAACTTCGTCGGCGCGGTTTGGATGGGCAATGACGACTTTTCGCCGACCAAACGCATGACGGGCGGCACGCTACCGGCAATGCTTTGGCACCAGATCATGACGTATGCACATCAGGGCGTCGAACTGCGGCAACTGCCGGGACTGCCGGTTCCCCAGCATCTGGCGGTGACCGATGCGTCGATGAAGGGTGCCGAGGAGCCACACCCGGCCCTGTTGACGCGCAAGGGAACCGAGGCGCTTGTTCGCATCGAACGTCTTTTGGATGACGCCAACCGCGCGCTTCCGGCGCAGTCGCCCGCCGCGGGGACGGTGGGCGCCCTCGACGGCAACGCCGATAGCACTGTCAAAGACCGCTCGACGACCGTCACGGTTGCGACGGACCAACAACTTCCCGGGGCTTCACGCGGCGACTGACCTCGGCCCAGTCCAAGAGCATGCCAGTCGATTGGGTTGAACGTGCGCCTGCTGTTCGGTTCATGCTTTGCGTTGATCCTCGCCGCCGCCATCGGGCTCGGCGCGACATGGCTGACGCTGACGCGTGGCGTTGCATTCGGCTCATTGACGATCGGCGCGTGGACGGCATGGCCGAAGAATGGATCGGTCGGCATCGACCCCTATGCCCGCGCCACCCTCGCCCGGACGGGCCAACTTCCGGTCGGCACCGGGGACGGCGTGGCGTTCTATGCCCGCGCCGACGATGCCGGAAACAGGTTCGACGGTCGCTGCACATTTACGATCAGCGGCCTGACGCCGGCGGCGCGCTATTGGACCCTCACACTTTATGACCCGCAGGGGCGCCTGGTCGCCAACACGATCGACCGCCACGATTTCACCAGCGAGGAAATCGCACGTGACGCCGACGGCCAGTTTACGATCAATGTCGGTCCTCGCGCCCGGCCGGGCAATTGGCTGCCGACTGGCGGGATCGAGCGATTCATCCTGGTATTGCGCCTCTACGATACGCCGATCGGCGTCGCGATGCGCACCACGAAAGAAGGGCCGATGCCCGCGATCATGAGGAAGGGCTGCTCATGATCCGGCTGCTGCTATGGTCTCTCGGCGCCATTCTGCTCGGCGGCATTGTGCATCTCTCGACCGTTTTGCTGATGCCGCGGGCGGCGACGCAGGACGCGTACGCGCGCCTTGCGCCGCTGACCCCGGTCAACACGGTGGTGCCGATCGCCACGCCGACGGCAGAGGCTTCCATCATGCCCTTCATGGACCCGGCCTTCGCCGCGGCGGCTTGCCGATACGATTTGTCGGACGGTTCTCTCAAGTTGAACGCGCCGGTCAGCCAAGCTTACACCTCGGTCACGTTCTACACGCGAAACAGCGTCGCCTATTATGCAATCAACGACCGCGCCGCGGGCCGGCGCTCGATCGAGCTCGATCTGATGACGCCTGAGCAACATGCCCAATTGCCCGAGGAAGAAGACGTGACCGCGGCAGATCGGCTGATCGTCGAATCTCCGACCAAGACGGGCTTGATCGTATTACGGGCGCTGGCGCCGGAGCCTGGACTCATGCCGATGGCGCGACGCGCGCTCGCGGGCGCGCAGTGTCGTATCGAACCGGTGCAGTAGCTTATTTGGCGGATGCTTCCCGGGCCGACACCGCGATCGGCCGTCCGGCAAAACGCGGCCCGGCAACCAACGGATGGCTCGCGATCTGCTGTTGCAGTTGCATCAGCGCGCGTTCGGCATCCGCCGCCAACGGTTCGGGCTCGGCAACGACCAGGTGCTCCAGCGCAAAGCGATAGCTGGCGCAACGCTGCGTCAGCGAATGCTGCACCCAGGCGATGGTCAAGCTGTTTTCGCCGACGCGCGCCAGGGCATCGGCGCGTTCCGGCGGCGAAATACTCGAGAGGTATTGCATGCTCTTCTCGCGCCGCTGGTCGAGATCGACGACCCGGCGCGCCGCCGCAAAGAAAGGCTCGATCCGTACGACGTCGTTGCGGATGTCATCGATCAACTGGTTGTAGCGTCCAGCACTCGACCGATGAAACGGTCCCACCAGATTTGCGTAATAGGCCGCTACGTCGTTGACCCACAATTCACGCCGGAACGAGCGCTTGATGCCGTACTCATAGACGACGGCATCCCAGCGCACGCGGTCGTAGGGCGGCTCGATCAAGGGGAAGGCAAGGTCGCGCAACGTGCGCTCTTCCTCCGTCAGGTTACCGAGCGAGACTGGTGCGCCGACACTCGCCGCCGCGTCCTGTCCGACCCATGCATGGATGTCATCGGTCTGCAGCGCCGATTGCAGTCGGCCGAAATCACCGATGCTCGAGCATTCGGACAGGAGAAGAAGAGCGAGGACTGCCAGCGGCGGCCTCACTGCTCGAAAGTTGCATCGACGCGGCGACATCGATGCGACGGCGCTCAGCGGCGCCTCAGACGCCGACGGCCGCCGCTGTGTGCCGGAGGCAGCGTCGGCGGTCCAACATTTTCCGCGATCGTATCTGTGTAACGCTCGATCCTGATCACCGGCAGGATAATGACCGTCGCGGATTCTTCTGCCCCGTCCGCACGACCAAAGCGCACGATGCGCCCCTCATCAGGAAATTTGATAATTGTGCCCACCAGCCGCAATCCTCTGACTGCCGAACGACGGACCTCCCTCCCGATCCTCATATCGGCGTCTCGACAATTAAGCGGCACGCAAGGTTAACGCTCTGCTAACGGGAGCGCTCTAGAGTCGGAGGTCGCGTACCTGTTGCAATTGAGTAACGTGCTATGGAATTACCAAACCTCGACCGCCTCACCGACATCGGATTACGCGGTGGGGTCGACATGCGCCCGACCCTGCTGCGCGTCCTGACCGATCTCTACGTACACAGGCTGAAACACACGCCGGACGAGGAGCGCCATTACGCTGAACTCGCGCTCCGGCTGCTCGAATCAGTGGATGTGCCGACGCGCGCTGCCGTCGCGGCACGGCTGGCGCGACATCTTTCGCCTCCGCGGCAAGTCATTCAGTATCTTGCCAACGATCTGCCGGAAGTCGCCGCTCCGTTGCAATCGCATCCGCTGCTCCGGCCAAATCCTCAAACAAACGAGCCCGCCCCGAGCCGCGTTGCGGCAAGGATCGTCCAAGACAAGACGCCGACCGCGCCCTCCGACGGGAGCGCTGCAAAGAGCGATTTCGGCAGCACCGCGCCGATGATCGATTCCACAATCGCCGATGAACTCAATGAAATGTTTTTCGCCGCCAGCACGACCGAGCGGCGTCTCATTTTGCTCAACCTCCACGTTGTTGCGCCCATTCCGTCCGGCCGTGTCGCGATTTCGCGCGATCCCGCTGTCGGCCAGCAGCTTGAAGCGGCAGCGCTCGGACGCAACCGTGAAGACTTTGTGCAACATCTCGCACCGGCCTTGCGTATTCCACACGAACACGCACGTCGCGTCGTGCGCGACAATCTCGGCGAGCCGATTGCGGTCGCGGCGAAAGCGATCGGGACGCCCCGCAGCGTTTATTACCGCATCCTCTTGTTCCTCAATCCAGCCGTCGGCCTGTCGGTCAATCGGGTGCACGCGCTCGCCGCATTTTATGACGAACTGACCGCACAGGCGGCCGAGGGCATGGTCGCGATCTGGCAGGCGTTACCCAAGCAAGAACGCACGACGGCACCGCATCAGCCGCTGCTCTATGACGATCCGGCGCGCGAGCGTGGACGCCCCACCGTCGCGACGGTGAAGCGCACGCCTGTCGCGGTCCGATCGAGCCAGCGCAGCGAAGCATCCTGAGCCGACAGCAAACCATCACATCGGCAGGACGCACTCGGCATCATGCGGTAACGACATCGAGGAAGTTCCGTCCGGCGCGATCCTCGACTTCCACGATCCAGACATCGGGATCGAATTTGATTTCGCGCGCGAGGTAAGCCTCGACCGCCTCGTCCGGTGCCGGCTGCTTGGCGAGGCTTGGGCTGAAAGCACGGTCAGCCCCCCGAGGACCGCCAACACCGCCGTCGAACGCGCTCTGCGGCGCGGGGCCGAATAGGTCGGAGGTGCCATCGAGCCTGCTGATACGAATGAATATCGCGCCCGCTTCCTCAGCGCCGCGCCGGCGCACGACGGCGTAGAGACCCTCGACCTGACAACGGCGCAAATAGGCAGCGACCCAGAGTGCGGTTTTGAGGCGCATCGTACGGCTCCCGTCCACCGATCCGCCGACATATGAGCCGATCCGCGGGAAGCTGCAAACCAGCGTTGATTGGAAGCCGAATTCGTTGGAGCCGCCGTCACCGGGTTTCGGCTAGCTCGTATTCCGGAGCCCCGTTTAATTCAGAGGCCGCCCGGTCATGGCCGCCAGATCGCTGACGAGCCGATCCGAAACCCGGCCCGTGACGGGCAATTTATGCTCACGCTCGAACTTTTCGATGGCCGCGCTCGTAGCATTGTCGATGAAGCCTGACGGCTTGATCTGGCCGTATCCAAATTCGGAGAGAACCCGCTGCACGGCCATGATCCGCGCCGACGAACCGATGAACTCGGCGATCGGATCGTTACGGCGCGCCGCAACCGTCTGCAGCGCTCGCGTCGTGCCGGTTGAATGCACCGATGGCGCCGGCTCCGGTGTCCGGGAGGCTGCTTCAGGTTTCGGACGAGCTGCTGCCGTCGTCGGCGGCTGCCGCGTTGGGTTGGCGAAAAACGGCGCCGGATGCGAACCCGATTGAAGAAACAGCGCGTTGACAAGGATGGCGATACTTGCGGCGCCCGCGGCAATGATCGCAACACTATCGACCGGTCGGCGCAAAGCCTTGGCCAATGCGCGGCACGCAAGGCTTAGGGCAGCAGTCGCCGCCCGGGCCATCAAGCCCCGTTCGTTCTTGCGGCGACTAGGCACTTTTCTTCACCGGCATATCGACACGGACTAACGGCACCTCCGGCAATGCCACCGCGCTCGTCGAAAAGACCGCAGCATTGACCGGGGCGAAGTTCGCGACCCCGTTGATCGGCCCTTTAGCGGGCGGCCTTTTAGCAGGCTTCACGCGTTCGCAGTCGAGCGGCAACCGCACAGTGACTTGCGTGCCCTCCCCCGCCCGGCTTCGAATGGACATTTCGCCGCCCTGAAGGCGCACCAGCCCCTTAACGATCGAAAGCCCCAGACCGGTGCCGCCCTGCCGGCGTTCATAAGACGCGACCGCCTGAAAGTACGGTTCACCGACCCGCGCCAGATCCTCATCGCTGATACCGACGCCGTTGTCCTCGACCTCGAAGACAATCGCCGCCGCCTCGGCACGGGCGCTCATAAGAACTTTGCCGCCGCGATTGGTGAAGCGAACAGCGTTTGACAACAGATTCAGCAGGATCTGATTGAGAGCGCGCTTGTCAGCAATCATTTCCGGAAGATCGTCCGCGACCAATCTCTCGAGCTGCACTCCGGCATCACGCGCCCGCGGCGCGAGCAGATCGCAACAGCCGGCAACGACCTGCGTCGGAGCAAACGGTTCCGGTGTGATCTGGAAATTGTCGGTCTCGATTTTCGATATGTCGAGGATACCGTTGACGACGGCCAACAGGTGATGACCCGAGTCGTTGATCAGAGCGGCGTATTCGTTGCGGCGTTTGGCGTCGAGCATCAGCGCCGATTCCTGCATCAACATGTCCGAGAAGCCGATGATGGCGTTGAGCGGCGTCCGCAACTCGTGGCTCATCGTGGCGAGGAACCGGCCTTTAGCCGAATTGGCGCGCTCGGCTTCGGCATGTGCGCTCTGGACGGCCTCTTCTTGGCGCTTCCGCTCCGTTACATCGCGCAACACTGCGACCACTTCGCGGCGGGCTTGGCCTTCGCTGCCTGAGACCTGTTCGAGCGGACGGCAGCGCATCTCGATCCACACGAATTGCATCGCTCGATGCCCTTCGGGGTCGACGCTCTCACGGCGAACGCGAAATTCAACCGAGCCGCTTTCTCCCAACGCTGCGGCATCGCCGAGCGCCTTCAGATAAGCGGGACGATCAGCCACGTGAACGCGTTCAAACAGACCATGTCCACACAAATCGGCAATACGCGAACCTAATAGCGACTCGGCGGCCGGCGAGGCAAACAGCACCGCACCTTCGCGACCGTGCCGCGTGATTACGTCGGTCATATTGCGTGCCAGTAGCCGGTAGCGATCCTCCTCGGTATACAGCAACCAGAAACTTGTCCGTGCCAACGTCTCGGCCCCAAGCGCCAACCCCGTCGCGTAAAGCGCTGCCGAAACGATGCCGAGGGCGGCGAACGCCGCGTGCGGGCTTGCGCTCGGCATCGGCAAAAGATTTTCAGCACCGAGCACGACCAAAAGGCCGGCGGCGCCGAGAGCGAAGGTCGAAGCCGTCGCGACTACCCGGCGCGATGCCGATAGCGCAGCTTCGAGCGGCACGATAACCAGCCACACGGCGGCAGCGGATGCAATGCCGCCGGTCGAGATAGCCAGCACTGTGACCAGTCCCGTCAGCGCGAACGCAGAGAGCACATGTGCCCTCTCGTATCGGCCGGTGCGAGACAGAAAATAAGCGATGAGGATTGGCGCAACGAGCCACGCGAACACCACAAGCTCGATGATGCTCGGAGAACCTCGCGCCAAGAGATAGATCGGAAAGAAGGCAAGCGCGATGATGCTGCCAAGCAGACGCGGCGCAATAAAGGCGCGATGCCGCGCGGCCGTTAGCGCATCTTGTTTCGCCGACGGGTGCACCAGCGTCTCAATATAATTCCATATTGGCGCGAAGTGGCCCACAATCCCGTCGCACGCCCAACTTTGCAGACGCGCTCCCCATTTTTCTGTCGCGCGATCGTGTCAGACGGCGCTTAAGCGAACGCTAAAGGCCGCTGACAGCCGCGAGGCGACGGCGGCAAACGGCGCGCTGACCGCGGCTAAGCTCGATGGATTCACCCATCATGGTGAACGACCCGTTGATGCAATAATGGTCGCAGCCCCACGGACGCGGGATCATCGGGCCGTGTACGTTCGGACGGAAAGATTTGTGCCGGCACAGCGCCGGCGCAAAGGCCGCCAGTTCGCGCGTTCGTTCAAATTTTAGGTAAATTATCTTTTTTCAAATTGATCGAAAATTTGCGGCGTATTCTGCTCAATTATGGACAAAAGTCTCCCTGTCCCGCGAACGGGGCTTTCAACGGTCACTGCTAGTCTGCGTGCTCGTGCGGCAAGCCTCGCCGCAGGGGATGTGGGACTCATGTTCTTTCTTTTGCGAATGGCGTTCTGGCTCGGCCTTGTGCTGATCCTGTTGCCCACCGGGGCTTCGCAGCAAACTCCGGCGGCGAACGACGTCGGCGCCGCCGATGCCATCTCCGCAGCATCGGCCACCGTCAGCGATTTACGCGGCTTCTGCACGCGGCAGCCCGACGCTTGCTCCTTCGGTTCGCACTTTGCGGTGGCGATGGGCTACAAGGCGCAGGCAGGCGCAAAAATGCTTTACGAATTCTTGACCCAGGCGATGGCGTCGCGGGCCGTCACGCCCCACGAGACCGGTTCGATTGCTGATGGCCGTCTTCCCGCCAAGCCCGTCCTGGACAAGGCGGCTGCAGAGTCCTCCCAGAATACCCTCACTCCAGCAGACCTGACCCCTGCCTGGCGCGGGCCGTCTCCGCGCAAAGACGCCAAGCACGCAGCCTGATTCGAGACATTGCAGGGAACTACGCGCCGCAACGCCGGCAGGCCTTGCGTCCCCTGGCGATGGCGACTGCGAGAAGCGTCGACCGGTCGGATGTCACCCTCTATATAAAGGGTGAACCTGATGCAGATGCCGACGCGATGCCTGAAATCGACGAAATCATCGAGAATTTCCTGCTCCTTGACGAGTGGGACGATCGCTATCGCTACCTTATCGAGCTGGGGCGGGAACTCGCTCCGCTCTCCGATGCCGCCCACAACGACTTGAACAAGGTGCAGGGCTGCGCCAGTCAGGTCTGGCTCGACACCGCCGTGCGTCCGAATGGCGCAGGCGGCCCAGTCCTCACCTTTGTCGGCGACAGCGATGCGCACATTGTCCGGGGACTGATCGCTATTCTGTTGGCAATGTATTCGGGCAAAAGCGCGAAGGACATTCTCGGCATCGATGCGATCGCCCAGTTCGAAAAGATGGGGCTTCGCGAACATCTGACGCCGCAGCGATCTAACGGCTTCCGCTCGATGGTGGAGCGCATACGATCCGACGCCCAAAAGGCGTTGATGTCGGCTGCCTGATCATCGCAGGTGCCGCTCGTTCTGGCCCTCCCTTGGATCGTGTTGTAAGTCTCGTCTCGGGCATAGGATGATCGATATCCTGGCGGCTGGCGTAGGTGACACGGGGTCACCAGCCGTTCTTGAGCGGGCAGCGCATTGTACAAGCGAGACTTCCGCGCGGGACTAACCGACGTATTTGCCGGCGCGATCTGCAGCATCTTGTCGATCGCTTATTGCCTGTCTTATGCGGCTCTCATTTTCACCGGTCCGCTCGAGCACCTGCTTTCCTACGGTGTCGCGGTCACCTTTCTATCGGCCGCGATCGGTGGAACGATTGTCGCGCTGCGGAGCTCGCTTCCGTTCGCGATTGCCGGACCGGACAGTTCGGTCTCCGTCGTCATCGCCGCTTTGGTGGCGGCGGTCATTCAGCGGTCGATCGCGACAGGCAGTACCGATCTCCTCGCGCCAACGCTGATTGCCATGTCGCTGGCGACCGCACTGACGGGTTTGCTGCTGTGCGTGCTCGGGTTCACGCATGCCGGCCGCGCGATCCGCTTTGTGCCGTATCCTGTCATCGGCGGGTTCCTCGGCGCGACCGGATGGCTGATGATCATGGGCGCAATCCAGATCGTCGCCAATCGGCAGCCAACGTTCAGCAATCTCGGCAACTTCGCCGACCTCGGTATTGTCGCCAAGCTGGCCGCCGGCGCAATCGTTGCGATCACGCTGCGCCTGATGCTGCGCCGATCTAGAAACCCGTTCATTCTTCCTGGCGTTCTTCTGACGGCTGTCGCTGCGGCGTACGTCTTTCTGCTCTCGAACGGAACGCCGCTGGCCGCGGCGCAAGCCAATGGCTGGATGTTCCAGCCCCAGCCGGCGGCTGCATTGACTCTGCCGTGGAAATTTCAGGAACTCCGGAATTTCCCCTGGGCGGCGTTGCCGACACTCGCCGGCGATCTCCTTGCCGTGATGTTTGTCACCATCATCACCTTGCTGCTTAATACGACCGGCATTGAGATCGCCACCCGGACAGAGGCCAACATCGAGCGCGATCTCAAAGTGCTCGGGCTGGCAAATCTCGCCTCTGCGGCGCTCGGCGGCTATGTGAGTTGCACGTCGCTGAGCCGCTCCATCCTGGTTCGGCTGGCCGGAGCGACGAGCCGCATCGCCGGTCTGACTGTCGCTGCGATCTCGGCAGCCGTCATGATTCTTGATCCGGCGTTTCTCGGCTATGTGCCGAAATACGTTCTCGGCGGATTATTGTTTTTTCTCGGCGCCGACCTCGTCTTCCAGTGGCTGGTCCGCTCATCGCGGCAATTGTTGTTCATCGAATACCTGTCCTTGATCGCCATCGCCGCGCTCATCATCTATTGGGGCTTTATTGCCGGCGTCTTGATCGGCATTATCATCGGCTGCGGCACGTTTGCGCTGAGCGCGAGCCGCGTCAACGTCATCAAATTCAGCTTCAATGGTTCGGAATATCGCAGTTCGCTGGATCGCGGACCGAGCGAACTCGAGCTGCTATCGGAATTCGGCGGAGAAATCCAAGGCATCGCGCTGCAAAGTTATTTGTTCTTCGGCTCTGCCAACCGGCTCTATCAACACGTCAAGACCTTGTTCGCCAGGGAGCCCGATTGCCGATTCCTGATCTTCGATTTCCGCCTTGTCACTGGAATCGATTCGTCGGCCACACACAGCTTCGCGCAGATCAAACACACGGCAAGCGAATGCGGCACACGGATCGTGCTGGTCAATCTCACGCCCGAACTGGAAAAGGCCTTCCGCACCGTTGGCTTCATAGCAGATGACGTCATCCGCGCAACCGACCTTGATCGGGCCTTGGAATCCTGCGAGCAGGCGGTCATCGAGAAGCATCGGGCCGAAGGCGGAGAGGGACGATCGCTGCTCGGGTGGTTGTCGGATGCGCTTGGGAACCCTGATTACGCCGGTCGTTTGGCCGAATACTGCCGGCGGCTCGAAGTCGAGACCGGCGACGTCATCGCGCGGCAGGGCGAACCCGCTGCGTCGATGCATTTCATCCTTGAAGGCCGCGTCGGCATCATCGTCAATCTGGACGACAGCCGGACTATGCGCGTGCGGAGCTTGGGACGCCACACGACAATTGGCGAAATGGGCCTGATTACCCAACGGCCGCGCAGCGCAACAATTCAGGCTGAGGCAACCAGCGTCCTCTACGAACTCAGCGCAGAGGCTTACGAACGTATCAAGCGCGAGGAGCCTGCTCTCAGCGCGGCGCTACTGGGCTACGTGGTGGCGGTGATGTCCGAGCGACTGAGCTTCGCCAACCGCATCATCGGTGTTCTGCAACGCTGAAGTCTGAGGCGGCGGCTGAATGCCGATCCTTCACCCGCGCTCTCTTCGCCGGCGACGCTGTTGGCCGAGACCCATCTGCTTGGCGAGTTCCGACCGGGCGGCCGCGTAATTTGGCGCTACCATCGAGTAATCCGGCGGCAACCCCCACTTCTCACGATACTGGTCCGGGGTCATGTTGTACTGCGTACGCAGATGTCGCTTGAGCGACTTGAACTTCTTGCCGTCTTCGAGACAAACAAGATAGTCGGGCGTGACCGACCGCTTGACCGGAACGGCTGGCTTGAGCGGCTCCGCAGGTGCCGCCACTTGCCCCCCTGACACCCGTTTCAGAGCGGAATGCACCTGACTGATCAAGTTTGGTATTTCCGAAGTCGGAACCGAATTGTTGCTCACATAAGCTGAGACGATGTTCGCCGTCAGCGCGATGTAGCTGTTCTCGCCTGAGTTTTCAGTCATAGGCTATGCTCGCGGGCTCACTCTTGTGGCTCATTCCCGATATGGCCTGATGCACGCCGCCCGAGCCTCCAATATGCAGGTGCGGCGCGAAGTCCGCTCCCACTTTGGAACAATCAACAGTAAGCATTTAATCGTTGCCCTGGAGGGCGTAAGTTTAATACATATTACATTGCAGAAATAAAGGCAATAATACAGGCAACGGGACAAGTTAAGTCTGAATACTCGACACTATATTGGCCTATACAGCATAGTTTGATGCGGGGAGGATCGATAATTTGTGTCGCACTTGGCACCGGGAAGACCAGTCGCCATCTACCCCTCTCGGCCAAGGAGTCCGCGATGATTCCGACCCTTCTCACATAACTGCGGGATAGCTCCATTGCATGAACTGATGCGCCCACCACCTCGACCGCGACAAAACGTGACCGACGCGAGCGAGCCGCAGCCGGAGCAGCGTCCGCACGTCCAAACGTTTCACGGCATGACGCTGAGCGATGAGTTTGCTTGGCTCAAAGCCGCGAACTGGCGCGAAGTGATGCGCGATCCGCAACAACTTGATCCCGCAATCCGTGCCTATTTGCAGGCCGAGAACGATTATTGCGATCGCGCCCTCACCGACACAGCGGTCCTGCAGGAAACGCTGTTCAGCGAGATGAAGGGACGGATCAAGGAGGACGATTCCACCGTGCCCGATCCCGACGGGCCGTACGCCTACTATCTGCGCTATCGCTTGAATGGTCAGCATCCGCTGCTGTGCCGCGAGCCGCGCGACGGCGGCACCGAGCAACTTCTGCTTGATGGCGACGCGCTGGCCCACGGCAAGGCGTTCTTCCGCCTCGGTGCCACGGCGCATTCGCCCGACCATCGTCTGCTGGCGTGGTTCGCGGACGAAGCCGGATCTGAACTCTACACAGCGCGCGTGAGAATCATCGACAGTGGGGCTGACCTTGCCGACGTCGTACCGGATGCGTCCGGCGCAGTGGTTTGGGCGAAAGACGCCTCGGCGTTCTATTACGTCCGCCTCGATGAGAACCACAGGCCTGCGGGCGTCTTTCGGCATCGGCTCGGAACGCCGGTGACGGCCGACGTGCGCGTATTTGCCGAAGCCGATCCCGGACTTTTCATTTCGATCATGCACCATGCTGCCGGGCGCTTCGGCGATATCTCGGTGCACGATCATGAAACATCCGAAGTCTGGCTTGTCGACCTCGAAACAGATGAAGCCAAGCCGACTTTGGTCGCGGCCCGCGAGACCGGCATCCAATACGAGGTCGAACACCATCCCGCCTTTAACGGCGAGCCGTCGCTGATCATTCGCACCAACGCCGACGGTGCGGAAGACTTTAAGATCATGTGGACGCCGCTTGCCGATCCGGCCCGATCGAACTGGCGCGATCTCATTCCGCACCGTCCCGGCGTCTACATCCTGTCTTTTATGGTCCTTCAGGACTGGCTCATTCGCCTCGAGCGCGAAGAGGGTTTGCCGCGGATCGTGGTCCGGCGGCTCGAGAGCGGCGAGGAGCATCTCATTGCTTTCGCCGAGGAGGCCTACTCGCTTGGTATGGACGGCGGTTACGAGTTCGCCACCGACCTCCTGCGCTTCACCTATTCTTCGATGACCACGCCGTCCGAGGTGTGGGATTACGATCTTGCGACTCGCACGCGGACGCTGCGCAAGCGCCAAGACGTCCCAAGTGGCCATAACAGCGCCAACTACGTCACACGGCGGCTGTTCGCGCCGGCAGCGGACGGTGAAACCGTTCCGATTTCGCTACTTCACCGCAAGGATCTTGTTCTTGACGGATCTAATCCCTGCTTTCTCTACGGCTACGGCGCGTATGGCATTTCGATCCCGGCCGCGTTCAGCACCAATCGGTTGTCGCTCGTCGATCGCGGGTTTGTTTACGCCATTGCCCACGTACGCGGCGGCAGCGAGAAAGGCTGGCGGTGGTACCGCGAAGGCAAGCTGGCAAAAAAGCCGAATACGTTCGTCGATTTCATTGCGGCGGCCGAATATCTCGTGCAGCACGGCTGTTGCGCGCCGGACAAGATCGTCGCACACGGCGGATCGGCGGGTGGCACTTTGATCGGCGCCGTCGCCAATCTGCGGCCGGACCTCTATGCGGGCTTGATTGCCGAAGTGCCGTTCGTCGACGTTCTCAATACCATGCTGGATGAAACGCTGCCGCTCACGCCGCCGGAGTGGCCGGAATGGGGCGATCCGATTCGCGATGCCGCGGCATTCAAGACTATTCTTGCCTACTCGCCTTACGACAATGTGGGTGCCCAGAACTATCCGGCGATTCTCGCGCTCGCGGGATTAACCGATCCGCGCGTTCTTTATTGGGAGCCCGCGAAATGGATCGCCCGGCTGCGTCGATTGCGCACGGATCGTAACTTGATCGCCTTCCGCACCAATCTTGACGCCGGACATGCGGGCGCTGCGGGCCGCTTTGATCGTCTCAAGGAAGTGGCGCTGACTTACGCCTTCGCAATCAAGATCGCAGGCGGAACTCTATGACGTTTGTTCGATGTGGTTGCGCAGCTCGTTGATCGAGCTGAACCGCAGCGTGCCCTGGGGCAGTTGCGCCTCGATCGAACCGTCCGAATAGAGCGTATAGGCCATGCCGTCGACGACGCCAGATTTCAGAACTGAGACCGCTCGCGCAACCTCACGCTGGACGACGGCAGGCGCAGCAGACGGAGCAACATCGATCCGAGGCTCGCTCGTCTGCGGAAACGCCTCAAGCTGCGGCGCCGCAGACGATTGAATGGGAATCGGCTGAGCTCCCTGTTTTGACCTCTGGCCTTTCGGCCAGAACGTCTCGAAAACAGAAATCTTTTCACGCTCGGACTTTGCCGCGGAACTCGCCGGCGCAGCGCCGTTGGTGTGGCGGATCACTGCGCCATTGCCGGCAGCGGCGATGGTTTCCTCAGCGCGGGCGGCGGGCGCGTTCGGCAACAGTGAAACTTCTGTCTCTTCGATCAGCGGCGCATTGTCGACGGGAGCCAGGCGAGGAAATTTCTCGCGCACCCGTTCGAATTCCGCAGTCTCCGCAGGCGCCGGCGCCGCCATAGTCCCGGCCTGCGCCGGCTGAGGACGGGGCTCGGTCTTCGGCTTGGGTGGGAACGGTATGCGCGCGGCAGCTGGAGCTTGCTGCTCGACCGCCGCACTTGGCCAGGCCGTCTCCACTAGCCGCGCCGTACTCGGCATGGGGCGAGCCAGCAGTGCAGATTCGATCCGCTGCAACGCACGAACTGCCAAGCCGAGCGCGATCAGAATGAGACCGCCGACAAATGCAACCATCCCGGGCGTGACGATCCCGGAATCAAATGCATGGCCTTGGCCGGCGAAGCCGGCGGCCATCATTGCCGTTCCCGTCGCAGTTATTACCGCGCCCAATACCAACAAAAACGCGTACATAAACTCATCCATACCCGATGAGCTGCCCAACGGTAGCCACATAGAAGCCTATATTGTGGCCGTGCTCTCCAGAGCGTGCAAGGACTAATATCCAAAGCTAAGCTGCGGCAACCGAGCTTATCGCGCTCTTCGGCATCGGCGCCGCCACACTAAGTCTTTGGACATCCTATTGAATCTTTGGCCTTTACCTAACCGCCACTGCACTCGCGGCCCCACCCCCGGGGAGAACGTGCGCCATCAGGCGTTGCTCAAACCCAGGCGATGGGCCTATTTAGAGGAAACTTTCTCACTGCCCGGTGGTTTCATCGGCGCGCCCCGCCCAGTCCGGTTTCACATTGAGGAGTAGCTCCAATGGCATTCACTCTGCCCGATCTTCCCTATCCGTACGACGCGCTCGCGCCGCATATGTCGCGCGAGACCCTCGAATATCATCACGACAAGCACCACCAAGCCTACGTGACCAATGGCAATAACTTGGCGAAAGGCACGGAGTGGGAGAACAAGCCGGTCGAGGAAGTGCTCAAAGGGACATTCGGCAAGAATCCGGGCCTCTTCAACAACGCCGGTCAGCACTACAACCACATCCACTTCTGGAAGTGGATGAAGAAGGGCGGCGGCGGCGACAAGCTTCCCGGCAAGCTGGAGAAACAGATTGCCTCCGACATTGGGCCGATGGCCAAATTGAAGGAAGATTTCAGCCAGGCCGGCATTACGCAATTCGGTTCGGGATGGTGCTGGCTTGCCGTCAAGGACGGCAAGATCGTTGTCATGAAAACGCCGAATGGCGAGAACCCGCTCGTCCACGGCGCCAAGCCGATCCTCGGCTGCGATGTCTGGGAGCATTCCTACTACATCGATTATCGCAACCGGCGGCCGGACTATCTCAAGGCCTTCCTCGACCATTTGGTGAATTGGGATCATGTGGCCGAGATGTACGAAGCGGCGATGAAATAGCCGCTGCCGCCAGGTTCACGCGACGCAGCGGGGTCAGGCGGCCCCGCTTTTGCGATCCTGCCTTTGCAAATGCTTCGCCTTTTTGCCGCGGCGCGCCGAGCGGCCGCCGATTTGACGCATTGCTCTGGCCACCGATAGCGCTTCATGTGTTGAGCGTCGCGGCGATGCGCGCCTTGTGGCCGGGTCAATCGTGCACCACCCTGCGGTGAAGTCATTTTCTTCCACGTCGACCGACGCGGCCAAGATTGCGCGCTGGCTTGATGCGCTCGCCATTGCGGTGCTGGTTGCGGTTGGTGTGAGTGTAGCGCTGACATTTCGCGACTACGGCCTCGGCTGGGACGATTACACTCATTCGCAATATGGCGACCTCCTCGTGTCGCTTTATTCGTCTGGATTCGCCGACAAACGGGCACTGTCGTTCGTCAATCTCTACATGTACGGCGGCGGATTTGACCTTCTCTCGGCCATCGCGGCCAAGATCCTGCCATTTGGCCTGTTCGAGACGCGCCGGCTTGTCGGCGGAGCTGTCGGCCTTGTCGGCCTGTTCGTCACGTGGCGTCTGGGACGGCGCCTCGGCGGTCCGTTCGGTGGCTTCACGGCAGTCCTGCTGCTTGCCACCTGTCCGCTCTACTACGGCCACATGTTCATCAACGCCAAAGATGCGCCGTTCGCGACCGCCATGGCGATTGCGATGCTGGGCATCGTGCGCGCCTTCGACGAATATCCGCGCGCCACGCCTTCGACCGTTGCCCTGTGCGGCATAGGTGTCGGTTTGTCGATCGGCTCGCGGGTCATGGGCGGCTTCGCCGTCGTGAACGCGTTCATACCGCTTTTGATCGTTCTTGCCGTGAGATCGCGCGAGAGCGGACTAAAGCCCGCCGCCGCGGAGTGCGGTCTGTTTCTCGTTCCGTTCATCCCAGCCGCAATTCTTGCCTATCTGGTGATGGGGCTGATTTGGCCATGGAGCGTGGTCAACCCGCTCAACCCCTTTCACGCGGTCGAGTATTTCTCCGAATTTTTTGAAAAGCCCTGGCGCGAGCTTTTCGATGGTCACCTCATCCCCGTGCCCGATATGCCCCGCAGCTATGTGCCGACCCTGATGGCGCTCAAGCTGCCCGAACTGATGCTCGCGCTGGGTCTAAGCGGCACCGCAGGTGCGATCGTCACGGCGGTGTGGGGCGGTCGCAACTCCACCACCGGGCGCCGCGCCGCATTGTTCGCGACCATACTCGCCGCCACGCTCCCGGTGTTGGTTACCGTCGCGGCGCGACCGGCGATGTACAATGGTATTCGCCATTTCGTATTCGTGCTTCCGCCATTTGCTGCGCTCGGCGGGCTTGCCGGCGCATGGATCGCCACGCGTCTCGCTCAGCGCGGTCGCTTGGCAATATCCGCCGGCGTCGCGGTGCTGTGCCTCGGCGTCGCCTCGCCGCTGGTCGAATTGGTGCGGCTTCATCCTTTCGAATACACCCACTTCAATAGGATCGCCGGCGGCGTGTCGGGCGCGCGGCCGCGCTACATGCTCGATTATTGGGGATTGTCGCTGACGCAGGCTTCCCGCGAATTGCGGAGTTACGTCGCGGAGCAGAATGCAAAGCCGGCCGCCGGAAAATGGCAGATCGCCGTCTGCGGTCCCCATCCGCCGGTCAAGGTGGCGCTGGGCGACGACTATGTGACGACATGGGACCCGAAGGGCGCGGACTTCGCCATGGCGCTCAGCGAGTTCTATTGCGCCAAGCTTGACGCACCGGTGTTGTTCGAGATCGTGCGCGAAGGTGTCGTCTACGCACGCGTCTACGACATCCGCGGGCGTTCGATTTCGAACTTGCTGTCGGTGCCGGGGATCGATCCGTAGGGCTTAACGCGCCGCCGCATGTGCGAATTCCCAGTACAGCGCCCGCGCCTTGCGATACAACGGCCCCGGCTGCAGGTTTCGATCGTCGATCCGCGTGATCGGCGTCACTTTGGTGTAATTGCCGGTAGAGAAAATCTCATCGGCCGACTGAAAATCGGAGTAGCGCAGCGTCTTCTCGACGACAGTAACGCCTGCCCCCCGCAACAAATTCATGATCCGCATGCGGGTGATGCCCGCCAGATAAGTCCCGTTCGCTTCGGGCGTGAACACGACGCCATCCTTCGCCATGAAAATATTTGCGGTGCCGAGTTCGGCAATGTTGCCGAGCATGTCGCAGAGCAGACAATTGTCGAAGCCGCGATCGCGCGCCTCGATGAGCGCGCGGGCGTTATTCGGATAAAGGCAGCCCGCCTTGGCTTCGAGCGGAGCGCATTCGCGCGTCGGGCGGCGGAACGGCGATAACGTGATGGCCGTCCCCGCAGGCTGGGGAAATGGTGCGACATAAATGGTGAGACACCATCGCGTGGACTCAGGGTCCGGCCGCACGCCGCCGGGCGCGCCCTCCTCCGCCCAATACATGGGCCTGATATAAAGCTCGGCGTCGCGATCGAAGCGCTTGAGACCCTCGTGCACGAGGCCCATCCAGGTCTCGGCGGGCACCACCGCGTCGAGACACATTGCCACAACGGATTTGTTGATGCGCGCGCAATGCAGATCGAGATCGGGCGTCACGCCTTCAAACGCGCGCGCGCCGTCGAAGACCGAGGTGCCGAGCCACGCCGCATGCGTGCGCGGGCCCATGATCGGCACGTTTCCTTCGTGCCAATCGTTCTCGAAAAACGTCACGGTTCTGGACCAAGTCACCGGCTGGCTCATCGAATCATCCTTCCCGGCAGATTATCTTCTCTTTGCCACAACCTTTGTCACCAAACATACCGCAGTGGAGAGACGCCGATGATTAACGTTAAGTCGCGGGCCTATGTTTTCGACGCCTACGGTACGCTGTTCGACGTCCACGCGGCGATCGCCCGCCATCGCGCGCAGGCCGGTTCCGAGGCGGAACGGTTCTCGGAGATTTGGCGGACGAAGCAGCTTGAATATACCTGGACTTTGACTCTAGCCGGTCATTACCGCGACTTTTGGGCCCTGACCGAGACCGCGCTGGACTACGCCTTCGCACGCGTACCCTCGGTCGACCGCGCGCTGCGGCCAAAATTGCTCGACGCCTATCTCGAGCTCGACGCCTTCCCGGATGCGCGCACTGCGCTTGCCGGCCTTAAGGACCGCGGAATGCGCACCGGCATTCTCTCCAATGGTACACCGCATATGCTGCGAGCTGCCACAGACGCGTCCGGCACCGCCGAACTCCTCGACGCCGTCCTCTCCGTTGATGCCGTCCGGATCTATAAGCCGCGGCCCGAGGTCTACGCGCTCGTCACTGATCGCTTCGGCCTGATAGCGGAGGAGATTGTTTTCGTTTCCTCGAACCGCTGGGACATCATGGGCGCAGCGTCTTTCGGCTTCCGTGCCATTTGGGTCAATCGCTCACGTGCGCCGGAAGAATATGGCGACCATCCCCCGGCGGAAATCGTAACCGATCTCGCAGCGCTCGTTTCCACAGCGGTCTGATCGCCGTCAGGCGTTGACCGCAATCGCCTCTGGCTGCACCGGCGGCAGCAATTTTGGAGCGGTGAAGCGGCCCTGCTCGAGGTCCGCGATCTGACGATCGATCTGCTTCATGACGTAGCGCGAATACGGCCCAACATGGAGATAGAAGGCCATGAGCGTGACAATGGCCCGCACCGAATTGGGATTGCGCGACATGCAGGTGGTGAACGCCTTCCAAAATCGCTCGCGGCCCTCCGGCAGGCGGGAAAGCAGCTCGTGGACCATATTGATGGTGCTGAGCCGGCGGCGGATATCGCCCTCGGGCAGCTCACGCCTGCGACTGGAGCAATCGAGCATGGATGCCAGCCGCTCCAGGCGTCCGCAAAACGCATCCGGATCATAGATCCGGTCGAGAATTTCGCGATAGTCGCGCAGGATCTCCAGCCGGGAGCGCTTGGTCTCGTAATTGACGCCGGCGGTGCACTGGTCGCCCTTTCCGGCCGGTGCGGAATCGTGGTCGACATGCAGTCGACCCTCACGGGCCAACCGTCGCGTTAACTGGGTATTCGGCAATGCGTAGAGCAAGCCCACCATCGCGACCGGAATGGCGGATTCCTCGATCAACTCGATCATTGGTTCGGCGACCGAGCCCTTTTCACTGTCGAAGCCGACAATGAAACCCGCCGTCACGAACATACCGGCGTGATAGATCTTGTGCACGCTGTCCGCGATGCTGCGGCGGGTATTCTGCTTCTTCCGCATCGCCACCAGCGTTTCGGTGTCCGGGCTTTCGATGCCGACGAAAATCGCGAAAAAATTGGACTGATTTAGCATCTGCAGCAGTTCGGCATCGTCCGCGAGATTCAGTGATGCCTCGGTGGTGAACTCGAAAGGATAATCGTGTTGCTCGATCCACTGCCGCAGCGTCGGCAGGAAGGCCTTGATCGCCTTCTTGTTGCCGATGAGATTATCGTCGACGAAATCAACGTGGCCGCGATAGCCCAACTGGTAGAGCGTTTCGAGTTCGGCCAACATTTGGGCGTGCGTCTTTGTGCGCGGCGCGCGTCCGTAAAGCTCGATGATGTCGCAGAACTCGCACGTAAAAGGGCAGCCCCGAGAGAACTGCACACCAATGTAAAGATATTGGTCGAACTTCAGCAGATCGAAACGCGGTACCGGCGTCTTGGTGACGTCGACTTGAAACTTCGGCGCCACGTACATGCCCTCGCGCGTTCCTTGCTCCCACGCTGCGACAAAATCCTCCATGATGTCCTCGACTTCACCGAGGACCCGGAAATTCGCACGCTCGTAACGATGTGGGCTCGAGGTCGCATCGGGCCCGCCGACCACAACGGGGACGCCGCGCACGCGACACATATCGATCAATTCGAGCGTGTCCGCCTGCTGAAACAGCATACCGCCCGTCATCACCATGTCGGCCCACGCGAGATCGCTGTCCGCGAGTTCCTCGGTGTTGCGGTTGACCAGCCTCACGTTCCACGACTTCGGCAGCAGCGCCGCCACGGTGATGAGTTCCCAGCGGAATCGCCGGGTAGCGCGCGCCGACGAGTTCGCAGGCTTCTGAAAAGTTCCAGAAGGAATCCGCCATGAAGCGCGGATAAATCATGAGCACGTTGCAAGGACTGGCCGCGACCGTGCTCGCGACGATGTTCTGTTGCTGTTCCAAGAACCCTCACCCCGCCGATGGCAATCGGCATGACGCGCGCAGTATGGCGTTATTGCCCGATAATTCAAGGATAAAGCCGCCGCGCTCCGGCCGCGGGCATCGACCGAAAATTATCGCGAAAACATGGCCTTATCACAGCTTGTGGAACCTCGATGGCTGTTCGAGAAGACGATTTGCGCTAAGCTCGCGCGGTCTCGCTTTGACGATGCCGAGAGGAATGCGAATGCGCGCTGCTTATTATGAGCGAAACGGCCCCGCCCGCGACGTCCTCAAGCTGGGCGAGTTTGAAGCGCCGCAACCCGGTCGAGGCGAGGTCCGAATCAAACTCGCTGCGTCAGGGATAAACCCGTCCGACGTCAAGGCGCGCTCCGGTGCGACCCGCAAGATCGCGTATCCGCGCGTCATCCCGCACAGCGACGGCGCGGGCGAAATCGATGCGGTCGGCGACGGCGTTTCCTCCGCTCGCATGGGAGAACGTGTTTGGGTGTGGAACGCGCAATGGCAGCGCGCCTTCGGCACCTGCGCCGAATATGTCGCGCTGCCGTCCGATCAAGCGGTCCGCCTGCCGGCCAATACAAGCTTCGAGGCGGGAGCCTGTCTGGGTATTCCAGCGATGACCGCATACCACGGCGTCGCCGTGGCGGCCGCGGGCCCTGGCGTCACGCTCTTGATCGCGGGCGGGGCCGGCGCCGTCGGCCACTATGCCGTGCAATTCGCCAAAGCGGCCGGTGCGACCGTCATTGCCACCATCAGTTCAGCGGATAAGGCCGCCGTCGCCCGGGATGCTGGGGCCGACCACACTATCGACTACAAACGCGAGAACGTCGGCGAGCGGGTCATGGCCATGACCGGCAAAAAAGGCGTCGACGCCGTCATTGAAGTCGATTTTGCCGCCAACGCCTGGCTGGTGCCGCACGTCCTTCGCGAGCGCGGCACTGTCGTCATCTATGGGACCGGCAATTCCGGGCCTGAAATCCCCTGGTCGTTCTTTCTCCGCAACGCCGTCACGCTCAAATACATCTACGTCTACGAACTGACCCCGACCGAGCGCACTGCGGCGCTCAGCGCGATCACCAGCGCCCTTGAAGCCGGAATGCTGATCAACCGTGTGGGCAAGACGTTTCCACTGGTCGATATCGTCGCCGCGCACGAGGCTGTCGAGCAGGGCAAAGTGGCCGGGAACGTGGTGGTCAACGTCCGCTGAGGGGGGCGGTCGCGTGAGCGCCCGGACAGTCACGCTCGTGTCACCCACTTGAACCACATCCGAATTTGGCCGCTCGAAAACGGCAATGCCCGCGACGAACGCGGGCATTGACCGATCGGATTTTCGATCCTCTGCGCTAGTGGAGCGGATTTTACATTCGCTACCCACCTAGCCTCGAGTCGGCGAAGCGAATGTCCAATCGAAAGCTCCACTAGCACTTGTATTTGCTAGTGGTCCTTTAATTCTAACATTCGCAACACAGCCTGCCGAACCGGGATGCGAATGTTAGAATTGGACTACTAGTTAGGCAGCGTGGCCGTGCGTTCCGAGTGTGTCGGCACTCTTGAGTGCGCTCACGATCTGCTGCTTGGTCAAACGCGTACCGTCGTCACCCTCGATCAGCAACGCAACGCGGCCACTGTCGTTGATGTGCCGAGCCCAGCCCATCGCTTCGTCGAGAATGCTGAACTCCTTGAAGAGATGATGATCCTTCTCAAGCGGAGAGATGGACTGCGAGCCGCGCGGCCCGGAATAGACGCGATAGGTCATCGGTCAGACCTCCTGTTTCAGTTTCAGTCGCAGTTCGACTGCGCACGTAAAAGCCCCCGCCGACGCCGGGTAAGCCTTTGATACAACTCCATATCAGCGAGAAATGTGCCGCTCCTATGTCGCCTTTGCCCGCGCGGCGCGTTGACGCGGGGGAAAATGCGCAGCTAGCATTGCATCAATGCATAAAAAGCAAGGGAGGATTTGATGCGCCCATTTTTACGGCTCGCGCTTGGCATGACGCTTCTTGCGGCATCGCTCGGGACGCCGGCTCATTCACAAGGCAGCGCCGCTTATCGTGTCACCTACGTCGATGTGATGCCAAATTCTGCAAGCTCCGTCACGAATTTGCTGCAACGCTATCGTGCCGCGAGCCGCGAAGAAGATGGCAACTTGCGCTTCGATGTTCTGCAGGAAATCGCCCGGCCGAACCGGTTCGCGGTCGTCGAAGTGTGGCGGGATAAAGCCGCCGCCGACAGCCATGACAAGGCCTCGAGCACCACGGAATTCCGGGATGGCCTCAAACAGATTGAGGATGCGCCTTACGACGAGCGCATCAACAATGGCCTCTATGTCGGTCAGGTGAAAAGCGAAGCTCAGCCGCGCGCGATCTATGTGGTCACCCACGTCGACGTCATTCCAGCCGGCAAGGACGATTGCATGGCGGCACTCAAGGCGATGAGCGTCGATACGCCAAAGGACCCGGGAAACATCAGCTACGACGTGCTGCAACAGGCCAATCGGGGGAACCACTTCACAGTCTTGGAGGCGTGGACCGACAGGACCTCACTCGACGAGCACGCCATGGCGCAGCACACGCGCGCGTTTCGCGATAAGCTCATGCCGATCGCCGGTGCGCTCTATGACGAGCGCTTCTATGCGGCGATGAACTGAACGGTGTCCCCCTGCGCGACCGCTCGGCGTGCAAGCGGCGATCGGTGTTACTTCTGCCGCACTGAAAACGACTGATTGCTATATGGCAGCAAGGTCGGACGCTGGATTACGATGAAGCCGTGATCCAGCGAATGGTGGCAGCTATTGCAGCCGGCACTGAGATTATCGAAAGCGGCGGGGAATGCCGCCCGGTTCTTATCGGCGATGATTTTTTCCAGAGCTTTGATTGGGCCGCCAACGTGCTTCTCCACGGTATCTCCGCCGAGGAGCTTGTTCACGTCGTCGAAGCCTTCATTCAACTCACCGATTTCGTAGTCAGCGAGCGGCCAGTTCGCGGCATGACCGGCAAACCAGAGCTTGATGTGGCGCATCTGCTGCAAAGCCATGATCTCGCCAAGGCCTGGCAGCTGCGGTTCGCTGTCGGCCTCGGCCGCCGGCGCTTGCTTTGGCGGCTCCTGCGCGTTGGCCGTCAGCGCCGCCAGCATTGCCGCCGCGACCAGCACTGCGAGGTTCGGCCTCATGACATTTCTCCTTCGAAACGGGAATGCGGCTCAGTCGGCGGCACATCCCTCAGGTCGTGGGTGCGAGCGGCTCGCTGCACGCCTTCGGATAAGCCTGCTCACAAGCCTGATAGAGCACGGGACATGCCTTGGCGGCCTCGAGCGCCGCGTCGACGGTTTTGTAGCGATCACCGACCGCCCGCGACTGCGGATCGTAGGTCAGCACCGCATCAGTGCGCTCGATGCCGCGCTCGCTCATCAGGAAGCTTTCGGCGGCGTCGAAATAAGTCGTCGCGATCTTGATCGCCTCGGTCAATTTCTTGGTCAATTCGGCATTGGCCTTTGGATCGGGCTTGACCACGCGGGCACGCACGGCCTCGTCGGTGTAGAGCAAGTTCAGCTTGAAATAGATGCCGCCGCATTGCGCGAGCGCCAGCCAGTACGGCCGGCCGCTGAAGGGACCGGCCGCCGCGACGACGCTGTCGCGCTTGTCGATGGGTGCCGCGGCCGGTGGCCGTTCGATTTCCTTCGGCTCGCGCCTGCGGCGCGTCTGCGCATTTGCATCCGACGCCGCGACGAGCGCAACGGCAAGCAGGACAGCTTTCGCGACAATCCCGGGCATGGTGCGATTATAATCGGGGCGCAGCGGCGAACTCAAAACTTCTCGAGCCACGGCCGCACTTCGATTTCCCAGGTCCATGCGCTTCTCGGCTGCTGCAGCAGATAAAGATAGCTCTGCGCAATTGCGTCCGGATCGAGCGTGCTGTCGGGCTTATCCGGCGGATCGGCGCGCCGAGCGCTGCGGATGCCGCCGTCGATGACGACATGCGCTACGTGAATGCCCTGCGGCGACAGTTCACGCGCCAGACTCTGTGCCAGTCCGCGCAGCGCGAACTTGCCCATGGCAAACGGCGCCGAATGTGGATAGCCCTTCACGCTCGCCGAGGCGCCGGTGAACAGGATTGCCCCATGAGCACGGGGCAGCATGCGTTTGACTGCCTCGTGGGCAACCAGGAACCCCCCAAAGACGGTTACGGACAGAGACTTCTCCACCTCGGCCGGATCAAGCTCGACGAAGGGACCGCGTGTCCGATAGCTCGCGTTGTAAACGACAACGTCCGGCGCACCGAAGGTAGCCTCGACATCGGCAAAGAGTTTTGTGACATCGGCACGATGGGTCGCATCGCACGTGAACGCTTTGCCCCCAATCTCACCGGCAAGCGCAGCAAGTTCACCGGCCCGGCGCGCCGCGAGCGCCACTTTGATGCCGGCTTTGGTGAAGGTTCGCGCCAGCGAGGCTGACAGCCCCGCTCCAACGCCAACGATAAGTGCTGTCCGATATGCGGTCTGCGTCATGCTGCCTCTCCAAGTGTCTCGCTTAGCCGAGACTTGATCGCTTGCCCACCCCTCCCCACCTCCCGGCAGAGGCGCGCCATGGACATTCAACGTTTTTTGATCGGACTGGGACTGCTGATCTTGATCGCCGGTCTGGCTTGGCCGGTCTTATCGCGGATTGGGCTCGGCCGGCTGCCGGGCGACATCGTCATCGGACGCGGCAGCACGACCTTCTACTTTCCGATCGTCACATGCATCATCGTTAGCCTCGTGATTAGCGCGCTGCTCTATTTATTCAATCGGTGAAGGTTGCCGGCAGGCGTGCGATCTTTGTGTTTCGGGACGGGACGTCAAAAGCCCTCTCGTCAATCGACGACCGCGACCGCATTGATCTCGACCAGGCAACGCGGATCCGTAGCGAGACGAACCACCTGCACCGTCGTGGTCGCCGGCTTGGCATCGAGGAAATACTCGCCCCAGATGCGGTTGAGCGCGTCCTGATCGGTAAGATCGGTCACGAAGCGGTCGGCCGTGACCACGTCGGCGAACGTCGCGCCGACGGCTTCGAGCCCGCGTTTCAGGTTCTCCAGCGCTGCGCGCGCCTGACCCGCCATATCAGGCGGCATAGCGTCGAACTCCTCAGGTCGGTGCGGGTGGTGATGATAGACGGGCGCTGCCGTAACGCCGGCGAGGTAGACCGTGGTCCCGCCCCTGACTTTGATCGCCGGCGCATAGGGCATCCAGAGGTCCGGCGCATCAGGCCAATGAACGTGCTCGACCGTTTTCGTCATAGGCTCCTCCCGCCCGATCGCGGTGCCAAGCGGCTGCCATAGTATGATCGGCTCAAGACATCCCCGCCACAACATGGCAGCATAAGTAAATGCGTCCGATTCCGCACGCCGCAGGCCTCTACCTGGCCGCGCTACAGCTGGTGTTCACACTCGGGTGGACGGCGTACGCCTTTTACTTGCCCCAGCTTGCGACCGCCGCCGGAATCTCGAAGAGCGCCGTGATTTTCATCCTGATGCTCGATCAGGTGATCTTCACGATAACTGACTTTGCCATGGGGGTCGCCGCCGACAAAGTCTCGCGCCTGATCGGCCGGCTTGGCCACTGGGTCGCGGCAATTACGCTCGTGAGCTGCGCGGCGTTCGTCGGCATTCCGTTCATCGCCAAGGCAGGCCTCGGGCCCGCGCCGTTTCTCGCGCTGACCGTGCTATGGGCGGTGACCTCGTCAGCGCTCCGCGCGCCACCGCTGATGCTGCTCGGCAAATATGCGGCACGGCCGGCCATCCCTTACCTTGCCAGCCTTGCCACACTCGGCATCGGCGTCGCCGGCGCGATGGCGCCGTACCTGACCATGGCGCTCAGCAAGCAGGACCCGCGCCTGCCGTTCATCATCGCGAGCGTCGTGCTGGTGCTCACGAGTCTCGCTCTCGTCAAGATCGAGCGCATGCTGGCAAAGGGTGCGCCGGCAAAGCGCGAGACGCCGACCACGATCGACCGTGCCGTACCGGCGCCCATTTCGACCTTCGCGATCGCAACCGTCATTTTCGCGCTAGGCTTCCAACTGCATTTTTTCTTCAACAGCGCGGTGCTGCTCGGCGATGTCAGCGACAACGTCAGTCAGTTGATGCCGGTGTTCTGGATCGGCTTCAGTATCGGAATGTTTCCGGTAAGCTTCATCACCAAGCGCTGGGGCGGCCTGCCGGTGATGGGCGCAGCCGGACTGCTGGGCGCCGGCATGATCGCATTCATGCAGGCGGCAGGGACGCTCGGCGAGACGGTGGCGGCGCAGGTCATGATCGGCGCCGCTTGGGGATGCATCCTGATGAGCGCGTTCGTCGCCGCGGCAGCCATCGGCGCAACCGGCGCTGAGGGGAAGACGACCGGCGTTCTCTACTCGATGCTGGCGCTGGCCACCTTTGGGCGGATGGCGGCGACCGCCTATGGCGTGCCGCGCAACCCCGTACTGGCACCACTCCTCGGCTGGGCGCCGATCGTGTGTTGGGCGATCGCCGGAGTTTTCCTGCTTTCGCTGTGCCTTGCCTCTGTGAGGCGGGGCGGCGCCATATTAAAAACTTGACCGCCGATAGAGCGAGAGTGGATGTGAAAAATCACATCCGAAACACACCGAACTTCGTCTCCGGGATCGGCGCATTCAACGCTGCGGAAAAACACAAAGCCAGCACGCGGCGCGTTTCGGCCGGCGTAATGATGCCGTCGTCCCACAGCCGCGCAGTGGCATAATACGGATTGCCCTCTGCTTCGTATTGCTCGCGGATCGGCTGCTTGAACTCCTCTTCCTCGACCTCCGACCATTTCTTGCCTGCGGCCTCGATGCCCTCGCGCTTCACCGTGGCAAGCACGCTCGCTGCCTGTTCCCCGCCCATCACAGAAATCCGGGCGTTCGGCCAAGTGAACAGAAACCGCGGGCCGTAGGCGCGACCGCACATGCCGTAATTGCCGGCGCCGTAAGAGCCACCGATGATGACGGTGACTTTCGGCACCTGCGCGCAAGCGACCGCGGTGACCATCTTGGCGCCGTCCTTGGCGATGCCGCCCGCCTCGTAGTCGCGACCGACGATGAAACCGACGATGTTCTGCAGGAAAAGCAGCGGCACTCGGCGCCGACAACACAGTTCGACGAAATGCGTGGCCTTGAGCGCGCTTTCCGAAAACAGGATTCCGTTGTTGCCGAGAATGCCGACCGGAATGCCATGAATATGAGCGAAGCCGGCGACCAGCGTGGTGCCGTAAAGCGCTTTGAACTCGTCGAATTCGGATGCATCCACGAGCCGCGCGATGACTTCGCGGACGTCGTACTGCTTCTTCAGATCGACCGGCACAATACCGTCGAGTTCGCCCGGGTCGAGCTTCGGTTCCTCCGGTTTGGCCAATGGGATGTCGATCGTTTTCTTCACATTCAGATTGCCGACAATGCGGCGGCACAGCGCGAGCGCATGGCGGTCGTTCTCGGCGTAGTAATCGGCCACGCCGGATTTCTTCGCGTGCACGTCAGCGCCGCCGAGTTCTTCCGCCGTCACCACCTCGCCGGTCGCGGCTTTGACCAGCGGCGGACCGCCGAGAAAGATCGTGCCCTGATTTCTCACGATGATGGTCTCGTCCGACATCGCCGGCACGTAAGCACCGCCCGCGGTGCACGAGCCCATGACCACCGCGATCTGGGCAATGCCGGCAGCCGACATCGTCGCCTGATTGTAAAAGATGCGGCCGAAATGCTCGCGGTCCGGAAACACCTCGGTTTGATGCGGCAGGTTGGCGCCACCGGAATCGACCAGGTAGATGCAGGGCAACTTGTTCTCGCGCGCGATCTCCTGCGCCCGCAGATGCTTCTTCACCGTCAGCGGGTAGTAGGTGCCGCCCTTGATCGTGGAATTGTTGCAGACGATCACGCATTCACGTCCGGCGACGCGACCGATGCCGGTAATAATGCCGGCGCCGTGAATGGCATCGTCGTAGAGGCCGTTGGCGGCGAGCGGCGACAATTCCAGGAACGGCGCCCCGGGTCGAGCAGCGTCATGACGCGCTCCCGCGGCAAAAGCTTGCCGCGCGCGAGGTGACGTTCGCGCGCACGCGCCGGTCCGCCCTCGGCCGCCTTGGCACGGTAGTCCTCGAGCTCTGCGATCAAGGCGCGCATTGCCGCCTGATTGGCGCGGAACTCTTTCGATGCCGTATCGACGGTGGTTGAGAGCGCGGCCACGAATCCCTCTTTGGGAGTCGATTCCACTACGGAGCGGGCGCGAGCGCAATGCACCTCGCAGCGGCGGAATCGAGTGGCCGGTCTAGCGCCGATCAAACGGCGCCGGCCCCGGACAAGTCCGGGGCAGGCTTTTCGGGATCAGTCTCTTCTCTACGCCCGGACTTCCTGGCGCTGGAAGATCACGTAGCCGATGACGAACAGCAAAATTGCGGTCGCAATCATGCCGACGATTTGCGGCCAGGCGATCAGCACGCTCTCACCCAGCGGCAGCGGAGCACCGAGCACGGCACCCTGCAGCTGGCTCAGATAGATCGGACCCAGCGCCCGCGTCGTCGGATCGAGCAACGCGACCACCACCTCAGCGAACAAAGTCGATGGCGATAACCGCGCCAGCACTTGTTCCAGTTCGGCCGTGCCGGGCGTTTGTAATCCCAGCGCCGCGTAGCGCGGATCCGGCGGCACGATGATCTGCGCAACCGCACCGGCAAGCACCGGCCAGATGAAGGTGATGAGCAGCCACAAACCAAGGGTGACGAGCGCGGCGGTCGCGGCCGAACGGAACAGGATCGAAAACAGCAACGCCAGCGCCAGCCATACCCCGGCATAGACGATCGTCACCAGCAGGAAGACGAAGCTGCGAGCGATTTCCTCGGCGCCTGGCGGAATGCCAATCAAGAGCAGGCCGAGACCGACGACGAGCAGCCATAGCGTGATCAGGCTGATCGATAACGTCACGAGACCCGCCAGGAATTTCCCGAACAGCAGCGCGTCGCGATAGATCGGCTGGGCGAGAATGCGCGACAACGTGCGCCGGTTATGCTCGCTGTTGACCGCATCGAAGCCGAGGCCGATCGCCATCAGCGGCACCAGAAACGAGAGGAAGGACACAAACGACGGCAACGGATCGCGCGACGTCGTGAACAACCGCAAGAACAGGAACGGATCCTCCGCGGTGGTGTCCTTGATCTGCTGGATGGCGCCGTAAAGCGCAGCGAGCGCGACCAGCACCACGAGCCATTCGAGCACGCGCATGCGCACGCTCGTCAGGTGGTCCGACAGCTCCTTGAGCATGACCACGCCGAGGCCTTGAAAGGCCGAGCCTTCACGCTGCATGGCGCGCTCCTTCGTTCGCGACCTCGGCGGGCTTGGCTTCGAAGTAGCGCGTGTAGATGGCTTCGAGGCTCGGTTCCTCGACGCCGAGGAACTTGAGGCGACCCTGCATGGCCACCACCTCGACCGCAGCCTCCGAGCGCACGTCACGGTCGGCATGCAGACGCAGCTTGCTGATGCCGGTCTTCTCGACGCCACTGACGCCCGGAATGAGCGCGAGCCGTTCCGCAAGCCCGACGCCGTCCGCCTCAATGTCGACGACGTAGCCGCCGCCGAGGACTTGGCGACCGAGTTCCGGCACCGAGCCCATCAGCGCGATGCGGCCGGCGTTGAACAATGCGACGCGGTCGCACACGCTCTGCACCCGCTCGAGCAAGTGCGACGACAGCAGCACCGACACGCCCTCGCCCTTGAAGCCCCGGATGATCGACAGCAGTTCGTGCGTCGCCTGCGGATCGAGGCCCGAAGTCGGCTCGTCGAGAATGGCAACCTGCGCACCCTTCATCAAAATCTCAGCAAGGCCGAGGCGTTGACGCATGCCACGCGAAAACGTGCCGACCCGGTTGTTGGCAGAATCGGCAAGGCCGACGCGTTCGATCGCTTCGGCGATCCGCTTCTCGCGCTCGTTGAAGCGAAAGCCGATCAGTCGAGCCGTGTAGCGGAGATTATCGGAGGCGGTGAGCTGATCGTAGAAGCCGACCGTGTCGGGCATGTAGCCGACTCGGCGCTTGACCGAGAGCGGCTCGCGCGCCGGATTGAATCCGAGCACGCTCACCTCGCCCGAGGAGATATCGGTCAGCCCAAGCAGCATGAGGATGGTCGTCGTCTTGCCCGCGCCGTTCGGGCCGAGGAGACCGAAAATCTCCCCGCGCCCTACGCTGAACGAGACGTGATCGACGGCGACCGCTTGTCCGTACTCTTTGGTGAGGCTCTTGGCCTCGATGACTGTGTCTTCGTTCATCGGCGGCCAAACCTCGCTACTGCGCCCACCATGACGAGCAGAGCGACGCCGATGATGCCGACGCCGGCGATGCCCCACATGGTCGAGGTCGTCACGGTCACCCGGAAGTTCGTCGAGGCCGACTCGCCGCGGGTGGCGGCGCGGATCGTGGTCACATAATCACCGGCGATCGCCTTCTCGGTCGGCGTGATCAGCGCCTGGACTTCCTTGTTCTCGTTCGGCGCAATGCGCTCCACCGACTTCGGATCGAATGTGATCTTCCAACCGCTCGGCGCTGAACCGCTGAGGTCGATATTGTCGGCCGGAGCCGTGCCGGTGTTGGTGATGACGACCGGCACCGTCGTTTCCTTGCCGGCCGAAGCGCGCGTCGAAACCAGGCCCTCGCGACCGCTGACATCGAGCCTGGGCTGACCGGTGATGTTGAGTCCGAGATCGGCCGTGGCCGACGCGTCCTCCGCAGCGACACGTGCCACGACCTTGTAGTTACCGGCGGCCGCCGTATTCGGCGGAGTCACCTTGAGCTTGACGTCTTTGGTCTGGCCGGCATCGACCGGTACCGCGTTGAGCTCCTGGCTGCCATATTGCTCAGTGAACGACGCGTCGAAATTCTGCGGCGCCTGGGCCGAAAGGCTCACCGTGAGCTTCTTGCCGCTGTCGTTCTTGATTCCGAGCTGATACTCGAAGCTGGACTTCGACGTTCCACGCAGTTCGGGGAGCTGCGGCGTCAGCGTCAACTTGGCCGGCAGGTCCTTGGCGAGCGTCACGGCGACCGGCAAATCGAGTTTCGTCGTATCGCCAGCGGCGGAGACCGTCAGCGTTTGCGTGCCGACGGGAGCATCCTTTGGCACATCGAGCCGCAACTCCAAGGAGACGCTGGAATTGGTCGCCGGCATCGCAGCCTCGACCGGCTGACCGCCGCCCATCAGCGTTGCGGTCCAGCCCTTCGGCACGCCGGCAACCGAAAGCGCCAGCCGTTCCGGCGCCATGGCGTAATTCTGCAGGCGCAGATTAACGCTAGATGTCGCCCCCGGCCGCAACGTCACGGCCGGATAGTCGCTCATCAGGTAAATGCCTTTAACATCCTTGGGGGCATCGTCCGACTTGGCGGCCGGTGCAAGTAACGCCGCAAAAGCGGCAATAGTGGCGATAAACCGATATCGCATTGGCGTTGGCTCCCGTGCAGGAAAATTCGCTGTGCCCCCTCCACGGCGCACTCTCGATGAGCACGGACGAGGAAGCGAGCATTGTGGGCGTAATCGTGACAAAATCATGCAGACACCACCCTGTTTAGCAAGCCCTGCGGTAGAGAGCCGCAGTTTAACCCGGGTCTGCGCCGATGGGCCGCACCAAAGAGACCAGTGCCGGGATTTTGGCTTTCCGCCGCGTTAACGGACTTGAAGTTCTGCTGGCACATCCGGGCGGACCGTTTTGGGCAAAGAAAGAGGATGGGGTTTGGACGATCCCGAAAGGGCTCGTCGAACCGGGCGATGATCTTCTTACGACGGCACGGCGCGAATTCGCCGAGGAAACGAATTTGATCGCCGATGGCGCCGTCATAGCGCTCAATCCCGTTAAACAAAAGAGCGGCAAGGTGGTGCACGCCTTTGCGATCGAGGCTGATCTCGACCTCGCAGCCTTCACCAGCAATGTGTTCGAAATCGAGTGGCCGCCGAAATCAGGCCGGCGCCAGCGTTTCCCGGAAATCGACCGCATCGCTTATTTCGCGATGCCGATCGCTGAGGTTAAGATTCTTGCCTACCAAAGACCGCTGTTGGAGGACCTTGCACATCGCCTCGCATGAGCATCTTCACGCTTGCGACGATAGCCAGCGCAAGATGCTACTCACGCAAGATTTCGGGCCAGTCGACCTCGTCGTGCGGCAACACCCAGGTCTCGCGCCGCGCGGCGGCGCTCCATTCGCTCCATGCCGGCAGCGCCATGATGGCATCCATATAGGCACGCGCCGCAGTGCTCACCGCGACGTCGTAGGTGTGAAACCGCGATACGACCGGCGCATACATCGCGTCGGCAGCGCAGAATGCGCCGTACAGAAACCGGCCACCGGCGCCAAATCGGGCTCGACATTCGCTCCAGATGGCATCGATGCGTTGCGCATCTGTTGCCGCGCCATCATCGAGCGCCCGCGCTTTAACTGGCCGCCAGATATTCATCGGCAGATGACGTCGCAGCGGCAAAAATCCGGCGTGCATTTCTGAGGCGATCGCGCGGGCGTGGGCGCGGGCTCCGGCATTCCGTGGCCATAGACCGGCAGCGGGATATGTCTCGGCCAGGTATTCCAGGATCGCGAGCGACTCCCAGACGCGAATCTCGCCGTCGATCAGCACCGGCACCTTGCCGGCGCCGCTCATAGCCTGCACGCGCGATTTGAAGTCCTTGGCTTCGAGAGAAACGACGGTTTCCTCGAACGCAATTCCGGTTGCCTTCATTCCAAGCCAAGGCCGGAACGACCACGACGAGTAATTCTTGTTACCGATGATCAGGTGAAGCCCCATGGTCGCTCCATTTCGCCGATTGGGCGGCGACAATCGAATTGCTGCCAAGCTCGCGCAAGTATTTTCGCGGGTCAGTTGCTAACACGCCGCCATTGCTGCCGACGGGCGGCGATGGCAGCATGTGCAGGGGAAACGCCGCAATGCTGATCTTCTCGCGCCTCGACCTGATAGCGCTGGTCTGGTTCCTCGCCGCGTGGACCGGCTACGCCATCGCCATCGAGATGACGCCGCATGGCAAGGCCGGCTTGAACGGCCTTATGCACCGCTATCGCGGCCTCTGGATGGAGCGGATGCTGGCGCGCGACGCGCGGATGATGGATGGCCAGGTCATCGCCGCGCTGCAGAACGGAACTGCGTTCTTTGCCTCAACGTCGCTGATCGCGCTCGGCGGCGCGGTGACGCTTTTCCATTCGACCGAGGACATGCTGACGATCGTCGCCGCACTGCCGTTCGGCGCAACCGTCACTCACGTCGAATGGGAAATGAAGGTGATGGGCCTCATCATCATCTTCGTCTACGCGTTCTTCAAGTTCGCGTGGTCGTACCGGCTGTATAATTACATCGCGATCATGCTGGGTGCTGCACCGCCCTCCACCATGAAGGATTCACCCGAAGCGGAGGCTTTCGTTCGAGCCACGACCGTGATCATTACCGAGGCAGGGCGTCACTTCAATCGCGGCCAGCGGGCGTTCTTCTTTGCGCTCGGTTATCTCGGCTGGTTTGTTGGACCGCTGCCGCTCATCGCCACGACGGCGGCGATTCTTGTCGTCATGTGGCGACGACAATTTGCATCCGATTCCCGCGCGGCCGTGCTTGGCAGCTAGATTTAGTCAGTTCAGACCAGCCCGGTCACAACGGCCAGAAAAGAAACAAAAAGGACCGCGGCCGCGGCAAGGGCCACCGTCAGCGCCGTCGCAATCCACTCGTTCGGCGACGATTGAATCTGTTACGGCAGTCTGTACCGCTTGGTTCGCGAGCGCGGTGGGCACGTTGGTCGACATGATGGCCTCCCTGGAGGGCATCGCTCAAAGGGCGACAGCGTCGATGACGGACATTCGAATCACGCGATCCAACAACCGCGAAATTGTCCGACGACGTGGTGAATGATTGGTTAAAAACGATCCGATGAGGAGCGTGGACCGCCGAGAGCCGAATGGACGCCGTCCGGCGGTCCGCTCCGACTAAGGCTCGGGGAAGAGTTCGTTCGTCTTCCCGGTCAGGCGATAGGCGACAAGGCCGACCCACTCGCGCACCGCCGTATCCGTTCGGCGCAGGCCGTCGCCGAGCGAACCAAAGGGACGCAGCGCATCTGCCGGCCCGCGCGTGCGCCAATCGACCGGGTAGGCTTCGACTGGAAAACCGGCCGCCCGGAATACCGCTATGGCCCGCGGCATATGATAGGCCGACGTGACCAGGAGCCAGCGCTCACCCGGCTTGGGATTGGCAAGAAGCCGAGAGAACACCGCATTCTCCACGGTATTGCGCGACTGCTCCTCCGCCGTGATGCGCTCGTGAGCGATGCCGAGTGCTTCGAATTCGCGCACGGCGATCGCGGCCTCGACCGGTTCGTCGACGATCAGCGCGCTGCTGCCGCCCGAAAAGATGATCCGCGCGTCGGGATAGCGGCGCGCAAGCTCAGCGGTGGCGGTAATGCGCTCGGCCGCCTCGTTGAGCGCCACAGCGCTGCGGGCTGCCGACACGTCCGGCGTGACGGCGCCGCCAAGCACAATGATGCCTGTCGGAGGACCCCGTGAGGAATCCCACGGCGGGAATCGGTCCTCAAGCGGTATGATCAGAGCATTGCCGAGCGGCGACAGACCGGCGATGGCGATGAGCACGAGGCTCGTGACGACCAGCCAACTGCCCAGCCGCGTATAACGCGTGCAAAGAAGAAGCAGGCCGATGATTCCGACAACGATCAAAAGATTTGACGGCAGCGCGAAGAAACCGAGAATTTTTGAGAGGAAGAAAAACATGCGGCGCTCCGATTTCACCCTGCCCCGCGAAGCGGGGGCGGATGATCACGATTGCGATTTACGCCATGCCGCATAGCGCGCCTTTGCGTCCTCATTCGGCGGATAAAGTCCGGGCAACTTCACGCCTTTCTCGACTTCGCTGAACACCCAGCTTTCGTAAAGTTCGTGCTCCGCGCCTTCGCTTGCGACGAAATCCACCATCGCCTGCGGGATGACGACAGCACCATCGTCGTCGGCCACGATCACGTCTCCCGGAAAGATGGCGCATCCGCCGCAACCGATCGGCTGCTGCCAGCCGACGAACGTCAGTCCGTTGACCGACGCCGGCGCCGCAACGCCCGAGCACCACACCGGCAACGCACTCATCAGCACACCGGCGCGGTCGCGCAGCACGCCATCGGTGACCAGCGCCAAGACATTTCGTTTCTTCATGCGGGCACACAAGATATCGCCGAAAATGCCCGCGCTGGGCACGCCCATGGCGTCGGCAACGGCAATCGCACCCTCCGGCATTTCTTCGATCGCGGCTCGCGTCGACACCGGAGCAGCCCAGCTCTCCGGCGTCGCCAGGTCCTCCCGCACCGGCACGAAACGCAGGGTGAATGCCGGCCCGACGACGCGCTCGCTGTTCGGCACGAGCGGCTTCGGACCATTCATCCAACAGCGCCGAATGCCTTTTTTCAAAAGCATCGTGGTGATCGTGGCAGTCGTCACCTTGCGCAGAATGTCGAACACGGCTTTGCTCATCGTCTCCCTCACGCAAAGAATATCGCGGCTATAAGTGATTTCTGCCGCCGGCTAACCCTTTAGCCACGTTCCGATCCGATCGATTGCTTCGCGCATGTCCTGGCGCGAACCGGCGTAGCACAGCCTCAGGAACTTTCGCCCATGGAGCGGATCGAAATCGGCCCCGGGCGTCGCCGCCACACCGGCCTCCTCCAGCATGCGGGTCGCAAACTCAAAGCTGTCGGTCGAGAAGCGCGACACGTCGGCGTATAGATAAAACGCACCATCGGCCGGCAGGAATGAATCAAGTCCGGTACGCGGCAATCCCTCCACCAGAATTTGCCGGTTCTCCTCGTAGCCATGGCGCACGGCTTCGAGCTCCGCGCGAGCGTCGAAAGCTGCCTCCGCTGCGATCTGCGAAAGTGTGGGCACCGAAATGGCGAGATTTTGCTGCAGCCGCTCGACTGCCCGGATCAGCGCTGGCGGCAAGATCATCCAGCCGATCCGCCAACCGGTCATGCAGAAATATTTCGAGAACGAATTGATGACGATGACGTCGGATGAAATGCGCGCGGCGCTCTCGGCTCGGAAGGCGTAATCCAGACCGTGGTAAATCTCGTCCGATATGACGGCAATGCCAGCGTCTTCCGCGCATCTGACCAACTCGGTGATCGCCGATGCCGTCATCATCGTTCCGGTCGGATTGGCGGGAGAACCGACAATGACACCCTTGAGAGGCCGCTCACGATGATGCGCCAGAAGGGTTTCAGGCGTAATCGACCATCGGGTTTGCGTCGTGGTTTCGATCAATACCGGCTCACAGCCTAGCGCCGAGAGAATATGACGGTATGGCGGATAGCCGGGTAGCGGCACGGCCACCCGGTCGCCGGCCTCGAACGCCGCCAGAAAAGCCAGGATAAACCCTGCGGAGGAGCCGGTGGTGACGACCACGCGAGCCGGATCGATGTCGAGGCCATGCCATTCGGCATAGGCACGGGCAATACGCCGGCGCAGCGAAGCGATGCCGAGCGACTCGGTATAGCCGAGAGGACCGGTTGAGAGCGCGGAACGTGCTGCGGCAATTGCCGTGGTCGGTGCTCCCACCGACGGCTGCCCGACTTCCATGTGAACGATCGTACGGCCCTGCGCCTCCAGCCGCGTAGCGGCCGCTACGACATCCATCACCATGAAGGGCGGCACGTCGCTACGCGCCGAAGGTCGTGACAGACGTTTTGCCTTCTCAAGCATCCCTTCGCCTTAGCGCCGCAGTGATTGCGCTTCCTGTCGCCGCCCCGGTGCTGCCGTATTCGCCGGGTTTCGTGCCGCTCGGTTTTGTTACCGCGAGCGCACCCGCCGCGTGTTGACCGTCACCGGCTCCGTCCATAATTTGGGTCGCGGTCCGAGGGACCCGACGCTTTGTTCCAGATGCTTGCTGACAGAACTCCTAGCAGGGTGCGCCCAGTGAGGCCAGCTTCGCGCGTCGTCGCGCTTGCCACCGCCGCAGCGGTCGCACTATCGAGCGTCCCGGCGCGCGCGCAGACCGGGGCCAACGCCGGCATCCCGATGATTCGCGATGCTGAGATCGAACAGTTGCTGCGGGACTATACGACGCCAATTCTTCGCGCCGCGGGTCTCGCCCAGCAGAACATTCACGTCGTCATTATCAACGACCCTTCATTCAACGCTTTCGTGATGGACGCGCATCGGATCTTCGTCAACACCGGCGCGCTGATGCAAGCGACCACGCCCAATCAGCTGATCGGCGTGTTTGCACATGAAACCGGTCACATCGTTGGTGGGCACCTTTCCAAGCTCCGCCAGGAACTCGCCAATGCGCAGACCGCCGCGATCGTGGGAATGCTGCTCGGCGTCGGCGCCATGGTCGCGGGCGCACGCAGCGGCAGCGCGGACGCGGGCAATATCGGCGGGGCAATGTTGAGTGCGCCGCAATCCTACCTGCAGCACAGGATTCTCGCCTACCAACGTGCCCAGGAAGAATATGCCGACCGTGCCGGTGTGCGTTTCCTGACCATGACCGGGCAATCGGCCAAGGGCATGTATGACACGTTCAAGCGGTTTGCCGACGAAAGCATGTTCTCTGCGCAAAATATCGATCCTTACGTGCAAAACCATCCCATGCCGGAAGAGCGCATGGCCGAGTTGGCAAATCTTGTGCACACCCAATACTGGGACAAGAAGGATCCGCCGGAGTTGCAGTTCCGCCACGACATGATGCGGGCAAAGCTTTATGGCTTCATCGACCGGCCCGACACGGTGCTGCGACGCTATCCGCTGTCCAATACGAGCATGCCCGCCCGCTATGCGCGCGCCATCTCCACCTTTCGGTTCGGTGACCTGCGCTCGGCCATCGCGCAGATCGACAGTCTGATCCAATCGATGCCGAATAATCCTTATTTTTACGAGCTTAAAGGCCAGGCGTTCCTCGAGGGCGGCAAACCGGCGGAAGCCATTGCACCGTTGCGCCGCGCCGTGCAGCTTGCCCCGGACCCCGCTCTCATTCAGATCCTGCTCGGGCAGGCGCTGGTCGCCACCAACAATCAAAAGACAGCCGAAGAGGCGATCCCGCTGTTGCGCGCGGCCATCCTCAAGGAACCGGAATCCTCGGACGCCTATTCACAGCTTGCTATGGCCTACGGCCGCAAGGGCGACCTCGCCGAAGCCGACCTCGCCTCGGCTCAAGCGGCGTTCGCCAGCGGCGACAACAAAGCCGCGCGCCAACTCGCCGAACGCGCCAAGCAGCGCTTCCCGGTCGGATCTCCCGGCTGGGTCAAGGCCGACGATATTGTCGCGTTCAACAAAAACGTGGCACAGAAACCGCCTCGAAGATGATCATGAAAAGGATGGTCCCAATGAAGGATCGCATTGCAACCGGCCGCCGGCCGGCACTGTTTGCTGCTTTGTTTGTGGCCGCGGCGTTTCTTGCGCCACCGGCATCGGCGCAGAGTTTTTCCACCGACCAGCGCCATGAGATCGAGGGGATCATCAAGGATTACCTCATCAGCCATCCGGAAGTGATGCAGGACGTCATGGCCGCGATGGATAAACAGCAGAAGGAAGCCGAAGCCGAGAAGGCGCGCGCGACCATCAAAGATAACAACGCCACGCTGTTCAATTCGCCCCATCAGGTCGTGCTCGGCAATCCGCAGGGCAACGTCACCATGGTCGAGTTCTTCGATTACAACTGCGCCTTTTGCAAGCGCGCAATGGCTGACATGCTCGATCTGTTGAAGACCGAACCTAATCTCAAGTTCGTTCTCAAGGAATTCCCAGTGCTGGGCGAGGGCTCGGTGGAAGCCGCGCATGTGGCGGTCGCTGCCCGTATGCAGGATCCGTCTGGCAAGAAATACATTGAATTCCACCAGAAGCTCTTGGGCGGCCGCGGCCCGGCCGACAAAGCGCGCGCGCTCGCCGTCGCCAAGGAAGTTGGCTACGACATGGGACGTATCGAGAAAGACATGAACAGCGACGAGGTGAAGACCACCATCGACGAGAACATGAAACTCGCAGATGCCCTAGGGGTCAGCGGCACTCCGAGCTACGTGGTTGGCGACGAATTGGTCGTCGGCGCCGTCGGCCTCGACGCGCTGAAAGAAAAGCTCTCCTCCGAGAAGAAGTAGCCGTTCGCCGGCGTTTTGGAGCGCAACGGCTCTCCCCTATTCGTGGCGGCCACGGCCACGTGTCGTGGCCGTCCGGCTTCCCCTTTGCGGGAGCCTTCCCTATAAACGGTGCCGCTGCGGCAGGCGCTCGCCCGCCGCGATCCTAGCCGGGTGCAGCGCTCGTGACGAAGACCGTTTACGTCCTCAACGGACCCAATCTCAATTTACTCGGCACGCGCGAGCCTCAAGTCTATGGGCACGCCACCCTTGAGGACGTCGAAAAGCTTTGCCGCGCGACAGCGGAACAGCATGGATTCACGCTGATATTCCGCCAATCCAATCACGAGGGCGATATCGTCGATTGGATCCAGGAGGCGTACAGCGAAAAGGCAGCCGGTCTCGTGATCAATCCAGCCGGATACACCCATACATCCGTTGCGATCCACGATGCGCTGACGCTCCTGCAGGCGCCGATCATCGAAGTGCACATCAGCAATATCCATGGGCGAGAATCATTCCGCCGCCGCTCTTTCGTGTCGCCGGTCGCCCGTGCGGTGGTGTGCGGCTTCGGCGTAGAAGGCTACGCGCTGGCGATCACCGGTCTCGCCGCCATGATCAACGAGAAGGGTTGATCGTGGCGCGCAAGCCCGGGAGCCCGTCCATGCCGAAAACGCCCGCGATCGATCACGACGTGATCCGCGATCTGGCAAAGCTGCTCGATGAAACAGGCCTCACCGAGATCGAGTTCGAGCGTGACGGCGTTTCCATTCGGGTCGCGCGGCATCTAGGCGCTCCCGCGTCGCGGGCGCGGCCCGCGGATAGCCCGCTCGGCGTCCCAACAGTCGTGGCGCCTCCCCTCCCCGCCGACCCCACACAGCATCCAGGGCTCGTCGCGTCTCCGATGGTTGGTACGGCCTATTTGGGTCCGGCGCCCGGAGAGCGGCCGTTCGTCGAGGTCGGCACCCAGGTCAAGGCCGGTGAAACGCTGATCATCATCGAAGCGATGAAGACCATGAACCAGATTCCAGCACCACGCTCAGGCACGGTGATTCAGATCCTGGTGGAGGACGGGCAGCCGGTCGAGTACGGCGAACCGCTGATGATCATCGAATGATGGCGCGCTGAGCTCCCCGATGTTCGATAAGATCCTCATCGCCAACCGGGGGGAAATCGCACTGCGGGTGTTGCGGGCCTGCAAGGAACTCGGCATTGCAACGGTGGCCGTTCACTCGACGGCGGACGAAGATGCGATGCACGTCAGGCTCGCCGACGAAAGTGTCTGCATCGGTCCGCCTCCCGCCAGAGACAGCTATCTCAATATTCCAGCGCTGCTCGCGGCCTGCGAGATCACCGGTGCCGACGCCGTACATCCCGGCTATGGCTTTCTCGCCGAGAATGCACGCTTTGCCGAAATACTCGCCGAGCACAATGTGCATTTCATTGGTCCGCGCCCGGAGCACATCCGCCTGATGGGTGACAAGATTGCGGCCAAGCGCGCGGCCAGAGCGCTCGGCATCCCGACCGTGCCGGGCTCGGATGGCGGCGTCGGATCGGACGAGGAGGCAGGCCGGCTAGCGCGCGAGATCGGTCTGCCGGTGATGCTCAAGGCCGCTGCCGGCGGCGGCGGTCGCGGCATGAAGGTGATCCGCTCGGAGAACGACATTGCAGGCGCCCTCGTTACGGCACGCGCCGAGGCCAAGTCAGCCTTCGGCGACGACACACTCTATCTCGAAAAATATCTCGAGCGGCCGCGTCACATCGAAATCCAGGTTCTCGGCGATGGGCAGGGCCGGGCCATCCATCTCGGCGAACGCGACTGCTCGCTGCAGCGGCGGCATCAGAAAGTCTGGGAAGAAGGACCCTCCCCTGCCCTCAACAGCAGCGAGCGCGATGCTATCGGCGAAACCGTCGCAAAGGCGATGCGCGAGATCAAATATCTCGGCGTCGGCACGGTCGAGTTTCTTTACGAGGACGGCAAGTTCGCTTTCATCGAGATGAACACGCGCATTCAGGTCGAACATCCGGTGACCGAGATGATCACCGACATCGACCTCATTCTCGAACAGATCCGCGTCGCAGCCGGCAACGATCTGACGCTCGAACAGAGCAACGTGAAATTTCACGGCCACGCCATCGAATGCCGGATCAACGCCGAGAACGCAGTGTCCTTTCGTCCATCGCCCGGCAAGATCGTTCACTACCATCCGCCTGGCGGCCTTGGCGTGCGCGTCGATTCAGCTGTCTATCACGGCTACACGATACCGCCGTTCTACGATTCCCTCGTCGGCAAGCTCATCGTCCGGGCCAAAACGCGCAGCGAGTGCCTGATGCGTTTAAAACGCGCCCTCGATGAGTTCGTCGTCGACGGAATTGAAACCACGCTGCCGCTGTTCCGCGCCATGGCTCGCGAAGCGGACATCATCGACGGCGATTACCACATCCACTGGCTTGAGGAATTCCTCGCGCGCGGCGGCGGCGTTGAGCAGTAGCAGCGGCTTACGCCGGCACGCTCTCCAGCTCGGCGGCCGATTTTACGCTCTGCGCCAGCAACCGCCCGACGGCTTCCGGAGCATAGGGCTTCACCACAATGCTCGAACCCGGCAGGCGCATTTTCGGATCGAGCGAACTGACCCGTGCCGAGGCATAGACGACCGGAAGATGGGGCAGAAGCTCGCGCGCACGAAGCGCCAGCGCGGCGCCGTCCATGCCACCCGGAAGGTTGATATCGGTAAACAGCACATCGACCGGTGCAGTTGCGAGATGCTTCAATGCGTCTGCCGCGTTCGACACGGTCTGCACCGTAAAGCCCTGCTCCGACAATGACTCTGCGACCCACTCGGCAATGAAGAACTCATCCTCGACGACGAGGACATGGATGGGCAGATAACGACCGACGATCGGTTCCATCGTGAGCGAGCCGTGTGTTTTCTGTTGCGACTTCACCCGTAACGTCAGGACTGCAAAATATGTTCAAGCCGATTAAAATCTTACCGATCTTATTATGTGTAATCCGTTAACGGGCGACGCCTTCAGGGCGCCCGCGGCAATTCCACGTTGTCTTCAATCATTTCCTTGTCGAAATCACTGATGAGAATTTCGACCCGCATGCGCCACACTCCGGCAACCGGTATGCGAAGGCCGCCAATCCGCCAAAGCCCGTCGCTCACCAACGTCGCATTACGACGGATCGGTTCGATCCCCGCGCTCGGGTTCCAAATAGCGAGGACAACCTCCTTGGCAGCGATAGGGCGCGAATCGTCGTCGGTGACCGCGATGTTCATCGAGGCGCCGCGATCACGCACTGGCCTGAGATCGATCTGCGCCATCGCCGGTTCAGCGTGGAGATGGATGTAGGTCGTTTCCGCGGCGGCGAGCGCCCGCGGCGGCGGCGTGAAGCGCCACAGGCCGATGATGCCGAGAATTGCGACTGCGAGCCCAAATTCAATCGCGATGACCGTTACGAGCGGCCGAGATCCTGCAATCTTGAGCCGCGGCACCAGGGCGAAGCGATTCACCGCCGCAAGGCCGAGAAGAACCAGCACAATGACGAGTTTGGCGGCGAGGATGCGTCCGTAGTCCGTCGTCCAAAGCGCATCGAGCCGATCGAACTGAACCCAAGCCAGAACAAATCCGGTCGCGACGAGAATTACGAGCGGAACAGGGATCAACCGGGAAAACCGCTCCAACGCAACGCGGTCTCCGGCGCCAACAGTCATGGCCAGCGGCGGCAGCGAGCCGACCCAGAACGCGACGCAGACACCGTGAAGGAAAACCGCTGACCCCGCCAAGGGCCGCGGCTCCGCCGAACTGGCGTGACCGCTTGCCACGAGGGCAAGCCCAATCCCAGCGAGCGAAAACAAAGCGAGCGGACGCGCCAAAGTCTGAGGCCGAACGTGCAGCGCGAAAAGGCCCGTGACGAGCGCCGCCGCGGCGCAAAGAACGGCCGAGCCCCAGGAGGTATCAAACCCCGTGGCCCAGACCGCCGGCTGCGCGAAATCCCCCATCGGCCGCGCCAAGGCATCGAGACCTTGCAACGGAATCGAAATGACGGCGGCAATGACCCCACACGCCATCGCCGCCGTGATCAATCCTTGGCGGGACAGCGGCCGTCCGGCGCTCAGCCACACGACGAATGCGCTCCCGCCTGCGCCGATGAACAGTCCGATTGCCAGGACAAATTGCGCAGCCCAGATTGCGACGTGAACCGCCGTAGCCCCCTCGACCGCCGGAGCGGTTACGCCCACACTCGGATGCCCGACGGCGAACATCACAACGCCGCCGACCGGATGACCGTCAGCGGAAATCACCCGCCAGCTCAGCACGTAGGTGCCCGGCTCCGGCATCGCCGGCGCCGCAATCGTCACCGTCTTGTTCACGGCAGAGATGTTGTTCAGTGGCGAAGTTTTGCCGGATGGGCTGACCAGCCGCATGACGAGTGGCGAGACCGGTTCATTGAACTCGAGGCGGAACGAGTTGGGCGCATCCGGCATGGTCACGCCGTCGGCCGGCAGCGCCGATAACAGCGAGGCGTGCGCCCAAGCCGGACATGATGCAGCAAGCCCGGCTGACAGCACGACGAGGAACACACAGGCGCTGACCAGCCGCCTTGCGGCGTTCTGAGACATTCGCGCGCCGATCGTCACGGCTGCTTCGGCAGCAGCTTTAGTCCGGGCGCTGGCTCAGGATATTCCGAACCCTCAGTCGGAATCTCGATCCAGCGATGGACGCCTTTCTCGCATTCCTGCACCACAGGAAAGTACAGGATTTTGCCTGGCTCCAGATCTCCAGTCAGATATGACTGAAAAACGAACTCATCGTAATAGTCGTCCGACAGCTTTCCGCCCGACCAGTCAACTTCGGTTACGCCTTCGCTGACCTGGGCGTGAAACAGACTGTAGGTCTTGGCGTATTTTCCTTTGACGATATTGAGCGTCCAGCCGGGCTTCGGCATCGGCTTCACGTCGATGACGCCCTCGGGAATGCGAACGCGGATGGCCGTGGTTGGCGAGCCGCTACAGCCGTGCGGAACGCGCAAGACCGCCTTAAAGGATGCGCCCACAGGCGCCTGATTGCGCTCCAAAGTCACGTGGGCGAAGGCTGGGACAGCAAGGCTGCTCGCAGCCATGAGCAACGCGGCACACTTGACGCGCTTGGCGTCGCTGGAAAATTTGAACATCCGTAGTCTCCGAGCTTGAAATTCATCGCGCGGGCGCAGCGCCCGCACCGGTTCAATGATTTTCAGGCGAGGCTCGGAGGTGCTTGCGATCTGCCGGCGCGAACGACGCCGACACGAAGGGTAACGAACAAACGCTGCGGGGACGCAACACGCGCGATTGGGCGCGGATTCAGATGCGACACCTCCAGTACGGCGGCGGTCGCGAGAGTAACGGCAGCGCAGCAGATACAGCAGAACTCGCAGGACTTGCTCGGCGCCGGTGCATCGGAGGGGACGTTGCCGGATTCGCCGTGGCAGATGACGCCGGTGACATCGCCATTCGCCGCAGCGCCCTCGAAGGTCGCCCAGCTGCCCGCAACGGTCTGTGCAAGCAGCGCAATAAGCGCGAAAAACGCGATAACGCGGGCGTGGCGACTGGCAAATCGATACGGCAAGATTACCTTCCCTGAGCAGGGGTATCACATGTCGCGGCTCTTGAACCACAAGCCTTGACCCAGCTAAACGAATCCCATGGCTAGCCGCGAATCCGCGCTCGTCGATATTACCCCCGAGGTGCTGCTGAAGGCCTATGCCTGCGGCATCTTTCCCATGGCCGAAAGCGCCGACGACCCCGCGCTCTATTGGATAGAACCTGAAAAGCGCGGAATTATTCCGCTCGACCAGTTCCACGTGCCGGATCGTCTGGCGCGCACGGTGCGCTCCGAGAAATTCGAGGTGCTGGTCGATCGGGACTTCGACGCGATCGTCAACGGCTGCGCCGAGCCAACTCCGGGACGGGCGCGCACCTGGATCAACGGCCGTATTCACAACCTGTATCGCAAGCTTTACGAGCGTGGCGACTGCCACACCGTCGAAGTGTACGAAGGTGGCGAACTGGTTGGCGGCCTCTATGGCGTCAGTCTAGGACGGGCTTTTTTCGGCGAGAGCATGTTCCACCGTGCGCGCGACGCCTCGAAAGTCGCCCTTGTGCATCTGGTGGCCAGGCTGAAGGCCGGCCATTATCGCCTGCTCGATACTCAGTTCGTCACCGATCATCTACGAACGTTCGGCGCCATCGAGGTATCGCGGCCTGCCTATCACAAACTGCTCGACGCCGCCCTCGTCGGCGAAGGCGATTTCGGCGCGCTTGCACTCGACCACCCGGTTTCCGGCAGCACCGTCCTTGAGAGACTCGGCGCGAGCTGAAACGTTCAGCGAGGTTGGGCCGCAGGCGCTTGCCGCGGAGGCTGGCGCGGACGCGGCGGATTGGGGGCGGGTGCCGGGGTGGGAGACTGAGGGGTCGGCTGAGCCGCCACCTGGGTGGGCTGCGGCGAGGCGCAGTCGGTGAGCCAGATGTCGTAGATCGGATGCTCGACGGCGTGCAGGCCGGGGCTCGATGCGAACATCCAGCCGGTAAAGATCCGCTTGATCTCGCCCTGAAGCGTCACCTCGTCGACCTCGACGAAGGCATCCGTGTTGGTCGCCTCGGTCGGCGGGCGGGTGTAGCAGGCTCGCGCCGTCACCTGCAGCGCCCCGAATTGCACCGTTTCGCCAATTGCCGCATCGAACGAGATGGTCCGCCCGGTGATCTTGTCGAGGCCGGAAAAGACTGCGCGTCTATTCACAATCTTTTCCGTGGGCGTCTCGGTGACCACCGTGTCGTCAGGCGGTAGCGGCGGAGCCTCCGCTGGCTGGGGCGGCGGCGAAGTGTCTGGCGCTGGGGCCGATGGCGCGGCGCGGGCACGCTGAACAGGCGGCGGTGCCGCTGTCGCGCCCGGAGGCGGCGCCAGAGGCTGGGTCTGAACGGCAGAAGGCTGCCGCGCCACGGGCGGCGGCGGGTTTTGAGTTTGTCCCTGCCCCTCGTTCCGCCCCTGACTCGGATAATACTGCCCCTGATTTTGACCAGGATAACCGACGGGAGGTGGCTGAGCCGGGAAACCGTTTGGAACATCGGCCGGCGGACGCGGTGGCGAATTGCCGAAAATGCCCCCGAATTGGGCCTGGACGGGCCCCGCGGCCAGCGTTCCGCCGATCACGACCAAAAGCGCGGCGGTTCGGACCATGGGCCTTGGGCTTCTGACGCGGGGTCGGGTTGAAAAAATGGCTATCCCCAGCCGTTTAACTTCCATCTCGAATGCGGCGCTGAAAGGGCAGTTTTTCGCCCTGGCCGCCCTTTGGGTCACCGACCCGGCGTCCAGGCCTTGTAGTCGCCCGTCGCTTTAGGACGGCGCCCTTGTGCCAATGTGGACCCGCTCGGGCGGTGCGCGCCCGGCGTCCCGGTCAAGTTCGGCCGATGCGGCTTCTCCCAGCGATAGGTTTTCACCTTTTCCTCGGTCGGCGGCACGTCGACCGTGTGATGCAGCCAGCCATGCCAGGCGGGCGGCACCTTCGAGGCCTCGGCAACGCCCTTGTAGATCACCCAGCGCCGATTGAGCCCAAGCGCCGGGTCGATTCGCCCGTCCTTGGTCCGGTAATACCGATTGCCGAATTCGTCCTCGCCGACAAACTCGCCATACAGCGCCGTCCACAACTGGGTGCCGAAAGTCTGACCGTTCCACCATGTGAAGAAGCGCAGCAGGAAGCTTTTCATCGCCGCTCGCGTATCTGAAAATTGACCGCCAATCGGCAGCTTGATGCCACCTCGTAGCCGTACTGTCCAGGGAGGCCCGGATGCAACTCGGGAAGACGCACCACCGCTGGAACGCGGCCCTCGGATATGTTCCCTGACATGCCGCAAAACCTACAAACGATATTAAGGGCCTTCGTCGGCCGGCTCTCAGTGGCCCCGCCGTGGGCCGTGACAGTGCTGCTCCTGGTTGGCGCGACCGCCCTGGCCTGGCTGTGTCATGCGGCTGTCCTTGCCATGCTGCGCCGGCTGCTGCGCGGACGGCGCCCCTATCTCCAATCGGTGCTCGAAGCGACCAAGAATCCGACTCGCCTCGGCCTGTTGCTGGCGGCGCTCGCCATTACGCTGCCGACCGCACCGCTTGATCCCGAGACCAACAGCGTACTCAACCAGCTTCTGCTGCTGGCGACCATTTGCCTGTTGGGCTGGATGGCAGTCACGGCGCTGCAGATCAGCGCCAATCTATATTTGCTGCGTTTCCGCCTCGACGTCGAAGATAACCTCCTGGCGCGCAAACATGTCACGCAGGTCCGGGTCCTGGTGCGCGTTCTCGGCACCATCATCGTTTTGCTCACCATAGGCTTCGCCCTGATGACTTTCGACGCGGTGCGCCAATACGGTGTGAGCCTGTTTGCCTCGGCCGGCGTTGCCGGCATCGTTGCGGGTCTTGCGGCACGACCGGTGTTGAGCAACCTTTTTGCCGGCGTTCAGCTGGCAGTGACCCAGCCAATCCGGCTCGAGGACGCCGTGTCGGTCGAGAACGAATACGGCTGGATCGAAGAGATCACTTCAACCTACGTGGTGATCCGCTTGTGGGATTTGCGGCGGCTGATCGTGCCGCTCAGTTATTTTATTGAAAAACCGTTCTACAACTGGACGCGGCAGGCGGCGGCCAATATCGGCAGCGTCCTGCTCTACCTCGATTACACCGCACCGATCGATCTCATCCGCCAAAAAGTGACCGAACTCACGGCGAAGTCGACAGATTGGAACGGCATTACGGCCAGCGTCCAAGTCACCAACGCCCGCCCTGACTCGATTGAAGTGCGCGTTCTCGTAAGCGCCAATTCACCCGCCGCCTCGGGCAACCTATGCGCCGATCTGCGCGAAAAGCTGATTGCCTTTCTGCAGCAAGAGCATCCCTATGCGCTGCCGCGGCGGCGTATTGAGACTTTGGGCCGACCGGCGTCGAAGGCCGATGAGCCCGTTGCGCCGCCTGCCGCGGATCGCGCGTGAATTGAGCGCGAGCAGACTTATTGCCGGCACAACCTATAGGCGCCTATGCTTGTGCTGCTCAAAGCGGGTTCGGGGGCGGTTTCCGCGCTTCGACAACCAAAAACGCCGAGCATAACGGGAGGGGTAAAATGCGCTGTTCGAGAAGCCTTTACGCTATTCCCTGCATCGCCCTTATTAAGACCGCGAGATTTTTTAAGATAATTTGTTGGCCGTTCTCGCCGGTCTGATCCTCGCATCGCAGATCGCTGACGCGGACGATTATCCATCGCGCCACATCACTCTGATTGCGCCATGGCCCGCCGCCGGCGCCATCGACACGCTATGCCGCGAACTGGCTCCGGGACTGGGGGATCGGCTGGGGCAACCCGTCGTCGTGGAGAACCGGCCCGGCGCCGGCTCAACGATCGGGACGGCCGACGGCGCCAAGGCGCCACCCGACGGCTACACGGTGGTGATGGCGGGAAGCGGATCGCTCGCCATCAGTCCGACGCTCTACAAGCAGCTTCCCTACGATCCGCGACGAGACTTCACACCGATCGCACTCGTTGCCGAAATTCCTTTCGTCCTGGTCGTCAATCCATCTCTGCCGATTCACTCCATCGCCGAACTCATCAAATATTCCAAGGAGCATCCTGGCTCCCTCACCTACGGTTCAGGTGGCGCCGGTTCGCCGCATCACCTCTATGCCGAACTTCTCAAGAGCATGACCGGCATCGAGATGACGCATGTGCCCTACAAGGGGACCGCGCCGGCGCTGACCGATCTCATTGGCGGACACATCTCGCTGATGTTCGCCGACACGATTCCGTCGCTGCCGATGATCAGAGCCGGGAAAGTCCGCGCGCTGGGCGTCTCGTCCGCCGCGCCTCTACCATCGGCGCCGGAAATTCCGCCGCTTGCCGACGCCGGCGTGCCAGGTTTTAACGCCGCCGGCTGGGGCATGATCGTCGCGCCCGCGCATACGCCGACTCCCGTTGTCGCTAAATTCTACGAGGCGGTCGGCGCAGTGGCGGACCAACCGGACATCCGTCAACGCATGGTCCAGCTTGGCATGGTGCCGAAATCGAGCCCGCCACCGGAAAAACTGCAGGCGTTCATCGACGCCGAGATGGTGCGTTGGGGAAAGGTCGTCAAAGAAGCCGGGCTCGCCGGGACTGAATGACGATTGATTGAAAGACAAAATCGCTTCTAACCGCCTTCGGATTTCAAAAGCGCGGCGGCGATCGACGCCCACTCCGATGCGATTTCGCCCGTCGCCGGCTTTCGCCGTGCCTGCCGGTACCAATACCTCGCGTTGTCGCGGTCGCCTTCGACCCGATGCAGGTAGGCGTGGACCCAGGCGCAGTCCGCGGTGTCCTCGTTCATGACAATCTGATGCGCCCGATCCCACTGGTCCTTGCCGGCCCACCACAATGCGGTGAGCGCAGCTGAAAGACCGGCCGGTGGACTCCTGCTCGTTAGACTGCGCTTGAAAGCTGACGGGCTCATAGTTCGACCGCCTTTGGCAATCTCGTGAGATTAGCGCCACCACGGTTCGGGCCGGTAGCTTCCTGCCGCCTCCTCGATGGCAGCTCCGAGCGAAAACAGCGTCTCCTCCTCGAACGGTCGTCCGATAAGCTGCAAGCCGAGCGGCAATCCCTGACCGTCAAGGCCGCCTGGAACGGAAATGCCCGGCAGCCCGGCCATGTTCACCGTAACCGTGAACACATCGTTGAGGTACATTTCGATCGGGTCGGCGCGCCCTTTTTCGCCGATGGCAAAGGCCGCCGATGGCGTCGTGGGTGTCAGGATGGCGTCGATGCCTTTTGCAAAACATTCTTCGAAATCACGCTTGATCAGGGTGCGCACCTTCTGCGCGCGCAGATAATACGCATCGTAATAACCAGCCGAAAGGACGTAAGTCCCGATCATGATGCGGCGCCGGACTTCCTTGCCGAAGCCTGCAGCACGCGTGTGTTCGTACATCTCGATGATATCGCGGCCGGGCACGCGCAGCCCGTAGCGCACGCCGTCATAGCGCGCGAGGTTGGACGACGCTTCCGCCGGCGCAACGATGTAATAAGCCGCCAGCGCGTATTTGGTGTGCGGCAGCGACACCTCGACCATTTCGGCGCCGGCATCCCTGAGCCATTGCGCGCCACGATCCCAAAGCGTCTCGATCTCCGCCGCCATGCCAGGCACTCGGTATTCCTTCGGAACGCCGACGCGCATGCCCTTGACCGACGCGCCGACCGCCTTCTCATAGTCTGGCACCGGGCGATCGGCGCAGGTCGTATCCTTCGGATCGGAACCTGCCATGGAGCGCAGAAGAATCGCGCAATCGCGCACCGTGCGCGCGAAAGGCCCGGCCTGGTCGAGCGAAGATGCGAAGGCGACGATGCCCCATCGCGAGCAGCGGCCGTAGGTCGGCCTCAAACCGGCAATCCCGCAAAATGCGGCCGGCTGGCGGATCGAACCGCCAGTATCCGTCCCTGTGGCGCCAGCGCAAAGATTTGCCGACACCGCTGCCGCCGAACCGCCCGAAGAGCCGCCGGGCACAAGCTTCGCGTCCGAGCCGTTGCGGCGCCACGGCGACACCACCGGCCCGAAATACGATGTCTCGTTCGAAGAGCCCATCGCGAACTCGTCGTTGTTGAGCTTGCCGAGCAGCACGGCGCCGTCGCGCCAAAGATTTGCAGTGACCGTCAATTCGTAAGTCGGAACGAAGTTTTCCAAAATGCGCGAGCACGCTGTGGTGCGCACGCCGGCCGTACAGAACAGATCCTTGATGCCGAGCGGCAGCCCTTCAAGCGCCCCGCCCTCACCTTTCGCGAGACGCACATCGGACACACGCGCCATCTCACGAGCGCGATCGGGAGTCTCCAGAACAAAGGCATTGAGCACGCGCGCCTTCTCGATCGCGGAGAGATAGGCTTCGGCGAGTTCGATCGCGGAAAACTTCTTGGCGCGCAACGCGTCGCGCGCCTGCGCCAACGAGAGCGAGGTAAGATCAGTCATCGAGTATCCTGATTCCGAAGTTCGCAAGTGCCGGCTAAATTGTTTAGCCCGCCGTCGGATCGTCGCAGGAAAACGCGCCTTTTTTGGTGGACGCGGGCGCCTCTGCAGGCTGCGCAGCGCCGGATTCATTTTGCGCCGGTACCGGATTGACCGGGAACGCCGCAAATAAAGCCTCAGCCGCACCCGGATTATCGGGCGTCAGCAGACCACGGCTCTCAAGATAGGCGAGCCAAATGGCGTCTTCTTCGCAGGCCAGGCACATCAGTCCACCACTTTGGGAACGAGGAAAAAATGATCCTCGCGCGCGGGCGCGTTCTGCATGATGGCATCCGGGATACCGCCGTCAGTGACCGCGTCCGCACGCATCTTCATCGCCATCGGGGTCACAGACGTCATGGGCTCGACGCCCTCAACGTTGACCTCCGCGAGTTGCTCGACGAAGGCCAGGATCGCGTTGAGCTCACCTTGCAGCGGCCCCACTTCGTCGTCGGCGACCGCAATGCGGGCGAGATGCGCCACGCGGCGTACGGTGTCGGCATCAACGGACATTTTTCCGGCCTCGCTATCGCTCAGATCGTACAGCGGCTTGCCGCGGCTATACCAGAGGCCGCCTTGGCCGCCAACGTCGCTATTTCGGGACGCACTTGTACGTCCTGACAACGTGCTTGGTGCCTCCGACCTTGACGTGGTTGCCGCCGGTCACTTGCTTGATCTGCCCGGCTGGGCACGAGCCGTCGTCGACGAGCACGACTTGGCCTTCGCGCAACTGCCCCATGGGTGGCTCCTGCTTGAGCACTTCGGCGATGACGGGATACGTCGCGACTGCGAAGAAAATACCGCAAGTCATTGTAATGCATAAGAATCTTGCGATCCGGCATAACAGCATTCTCCCACGCGCGGACGAAACCTAGGAGGCCCCCTGTTTGCGCGCAAGAGAGCCACGATCAAGAGATCGATGCTTTGCACCTTTGACGCCGGCCGCCTAGTTTGGGGGTCTGATGCACACTTTGCGGCCCATCCACGTCATCGGCGGCGGTCTTTCCGGTTCAGAGGCTGCCTGGCAAGCCGCGCGCAGCGGCGTGCCTGTGGTGTTGCATGAGATGCGGCCGACGCGGCCAACAGCCGTGCACAAGACCGGACAATTGGCCGAACTGGTTTGTTCCAACTCCTTCCGATCGGACGACGCCGAAGGAAGCGCCATCGGCCTTCTTCACGCCGAAATGCGGCGTCTGGGCTCGCTGGTGATGCAGGCCGCCGACGCCAACAAGGTTCCGGCCGGCAGTGCGCTCGCTGTCGATCGCGAAGCCTTCGCCGCATCGATCAGCGCGGCGCTCGAAGCCGAGCCGCTCATCGAGATCAGCCGCGAAGAAATCCTTGAGCCACCCGCGGAGTGGGACAGCGTTATTGTCGCGACTGGCCCGCTCACCTCCCCGGCGCTCGCCGACGCCATCCGTTCGCTCACCGGCGAAGATGCCCTTGCCTTCTTCGACGCCATCGCGCCGATCGTGCATCGCAACTCGATCGATCTCGGCATGGCCTGGTTCCAATCGCGCTACGACAAGGCCGGGCCGGGTGGCTCCGGCGCCGACTACATCAACTGCCCGCTGACGCGTGCGCAATACGACGCATTCATCGATGCGCTCGTCGCCGGCGAAAAGATCGCGTTCCGCGAATTCGAGATGGCGACGCCATATTTCGATGGCTGCCTGCCGATCGAAGTGATGGCCGAGCGCGGACGCGAGACATTGCGTCACGGCCCGATGAAGCCATTCGGCCTTACCGATCCGCGTCAGCCATCGGTGAAGCCTTATGCCGTGGTTCAGCTCAGGCAGGACAACAAGCTTGGCACGCTTTTCAACATGGTGGGGTTCCAGACCAAATTGAAACATGCCGAGCAGGTGCGCATCTTTCGCACCATCCCGGCACTCGCCAATGCCGAGTTCGCCCGGCTTGGCGGGCTTCATCGCAACACCTTCCTGAATTCGCCGAAACTGCTCGATGAGACGCTGCGGCTCAAGGCGATGCCGCGGCTGCGCTTTGCCGGGCAGATCACAGGGTGCGAAGGTTATGTCGAGTTGGCTGCGATCGGGCTTCTGGCTGGCCGCTTCGCCGCGGCGGAACGGACCGGCGCAACGGCCCGCCTACCGCCGCCGACGACCGCCCATGGCGCGCTTCTCGGCCACATCACTGGCGGCCATGTTGAAACGATCGATTCCGGCCCTCGCTCGTTTCAGCCGATGAATATCAATTTCGGTCTGTTCCCTCCGCTTGGGCCGGGCGTTGCGCGCGCCGTAAGGAAGCGCGCGCTCTGCGAACGCGCACTGGCCGACCTCGTTGGCTGGATCGGCCACGCTCTGCCTCACGCTGCCGAGTAAACTGAATTTTGTGCTAGACGCATCGCCATGAACGGACGCGACGACCAGAAGGAGTTTGGCCGACGCTGGCGCGACGGCGTCGTGCTCAAACGCGACGTGTTCTCCACCGTCGAACGCGGGCATTTCTGCGTCGATGCCGGCGAAGTGGATGCTGTGCTGCGTCGCCTTGACGAGGTGCCGTGGTGGAGCTTCGGACTGGCCTATCTGCTGTTTCGGCGCGAACGCCGTGCGCTGAAAATCGCCGGACCGCTCGGGATCGCACCGCGACTTCTATTCGCTGGCCGCAGTGTCCTCGTCCGCAGTTGGATCGATGCGGTGCCGTTGCACATCGCCAAGCCGCACGGCGACGCGGCCTACTTTCGCTCCGCCAAGAAGGCGCTGCGCACCCTTCATCGCGCCGGAATAAGCCACAACGATCTCGCCAAGGAGCAGAACTGGCTTTACGCCGACGGGCGCGCCTACCTTACTGATTTTCAGCTTGCCTCATGCTTTCGCAGCCGCAACCGACTGTTCCGCATCGCCTGCTACGAGGATTTGCGTCATCTGCTCAAGCACAAGCGGCGCTATGCCCCCGAGGCGCTCACGGCGACGGAACAGCGCGTGCTTGCGCGCAAGAGTTTGATTACCCGAGCATGGATGGCGACCGGCAAGAAAGCCTATTACGCGATTACGCGCGGCCTTAACTTCACCGATCGGGAAGGACGAGGACTGCGCTTCACCCGCGAGGCGCCGGAGATTGCGGCTCGACTGAAGACACATCCGCAAGTGCGCGACGTCGCCATTGTTGCCTTCCCCGACCGCCGCGCCGGCACCGGCCTCTACGCCTTTGTCGAAGGCGATGCCACCGACCGCGAGCTGGTCAACTTTCTCGGTGCAAACAAACCGGAGCACCTCCAGGTCGTCGATGCGCTGCCGCGCAACGCGCGGGGCGAGGTCCGCAGCGAAATTCTCGAACTCGTCGCCATGAATCAGCTCGACCTCATCGCATCCCTGGTCAAGACGGATGCCGAGCGCGCTCTCGTCGGGCGCATCGTCTCGCAACGGCGCAATCTGCGTGACCGCTTCGCCTTCTAGCGGACTAGCGCTGCTGTCTGAATTCGCAATCACACCAAATTTGCGTCAGAGCCCGATAATGGGCATATTTGCCCTTTTCCAGCGCGTACCCTTTTGAGAACGCTCACATGGCAAAGCCGATTTACGACCCGCTCCAGATTGTAAATGCCATCACGACGAGTTGGGGCGATGGTGACACGGATCCACGGAGCTGGGACCACACCAATCTCACGTTCTTTATGCCCACGGCCAGCACCGACTACACGGTTTCAGGCAGCGGTGATGAAGCCGATGGCGAACAGCAACTGACACAGAACGAACAGCAGTTTGTCTTTGCTGCCTTTGACGAGTGGGCTCAAATCGCAAACCTCACCTTCACGCAAGTCAGCAATCCCGACGACGCCGACATCACCCTGGCCTATTCGTCAACCACGACCAACGATGGAACGTACACGCACCCGACACTCGATCCGTTTGACGACACCAAGATCGAGGGCGCAGCGATCTGGTTCAGCACGAACGGATTTCCGGATCAGCAGGATGACATCACCTACACGAACTATGGCTTCATTACGATGCTGCATGAGATCGGCCACGCGCTCGGCCTGTCTCATCCCGGCACTTACAATGCAGGCGACGCGAATCTCACCTATGCCAACGACGCCGTCTTTGCGCAGGACAATCGTCAATACACGATCATGTCCTATTTCGGCTACGAGACGGATAGTTCGACCGGCTGGACGCAGGACGGTACTCTTCCCGGCAACACTACTCTCGGCAGCGAGGTGATCTATCCCTCGACGCCGATGGTCTATGACATGCTGGCGATCCAGGACAAGTACGGCGCCAACATGTCGACGCGCGCCGGCGACACCATCTATGGATTTGGCTCCAATGCCGGCGAGGATTTTTACGATTTCAACAAGACTCCCCAAGTGGTGTTCACCATCTGGGATGGTGGCGGCAACGACACGCTGAATGCCGATTTCACGGGCCACCAATACGTCCAGAACATCGATCTGCTTGCCGGAGATTATTCGTCGGTCGGTGGGCTCATCAACAACATCGGCATCGCCTTTGGCGTGACGATCGAGAACGCGATCGGAGGTGACGGGCCCGACACTATCACCGGGAACGAAGCCGACAATCATCTGGTTGGCAATGATGGCAACGATCATCTCATCGGCGCTGGCGGCAACGATACGCTGGATGGCGGCGTCGGCAACGACCTCCTCGAGGGAGGGCCCGGAGAGGATACGCTGCTTGGCGGCGACGGAATCGATGCGCTCTATGGTGGTCCCGACGGTGACGTCCTCTTCGGCGGGAATGGTGACGACTATCTCGATGGCGGTGGCAACCTGAATGGCGGCGGCTCGGTCGACTTCAACCCGGACTTTTTGACCGGCGGCGAGGGCGATGACACCTTCGTCTACAACACGGATTACCGGCAGACGACCGTCACGGACTTCAGCCCAGACGTCGACGCTAACAGCGACACGCTCGATCTGACCAACGAGATGTCGGTGCACGACTTCGAGGACTTGCTAGCGGACGCCAGCCAGCAGGGCACCAACACCGTTTTCAATTTCGGCGGCGGCGACGTGCTGACGCTCGAGAACTTTCAGCTCGACACGCTCACGCCGGACGGGATCCTGTTCTCGCCGCCGAAGGTCCTCGGAACGGGCGAATTTCAGCTTGCCGCCAATCCATACCCGCCCAATGGTACTCTATCCTACTTCACCAAAACGGCAGCGCTGTCGAACGGCGATTTTGCCGGCGTCATCCTGGATACTGACACGTACTACACGGGTGAGATCACGGCGCAGGTCTATGACGCGCGCGGCGTCGCGACGGGCCAGACCTTCATCGTCAACACGACCCAGTTGGGTACCGACAACGGCAGTGTCCTTGATCCAGACCTGCAGGTGGTCACGCTGTCAAACGGCGAATTTGTTACCGTGTGGCAGGATGCCGTTGGCAACGAGACGCCCGGCCCCGACGGGCCGACCGTGGAAATCCGATACCGCGTCTTCAACGCGGACGGTACGCCGCAGGGCCCCGACTACGTCGCCGACTCAACCAGCCAAGTCGGGGTTGGTCTCGTTTCTGTGCAGCCGACAACGGGCGACCCTGGCTTTATCATTAATTGGCTCGCCGATGTCACGGTCGGTTCCGGCACCCAGGGTCACCTCTTCACGCGTTCATTCGGCGCCGACGGAACGCCATCGGGGAGCGCCCAGGATCTTGGGCTTCCCACCTCCTCTTCGTTCCCCGGCAACTCCGTTGACGTCGATACCCCGACCGACGGGGTTGTACGAATTTGGCAGGTCAACAATGGCACCACGGCGCATGCCTACGCGGAAATTGTCGGCCACACCGATCCCGTGCAGCTCGATCAAAGCAGCAGCGGTTTTGTCCCGTATGGTTCCGGCGATGGGCCCGACATCACGGTTTCGGAGCTCGCAGACGGCGACCTTCTCTTCACCTGGGGAGCGGGTGGGTACTATGACGGGCCCTATTACACCCTCGCCAATTTCACCGGAAGCGAATCCATCATCTACGACAGTCAGCTGCAAGGCTTTATCAAACCTGGCACGTCGGGCGATGACATCCTCAAAGGCAGCCCCTACGACGATCAGCTCTATGGTCTTGACGGCAACGACACGCTGATTGGCGGGCCCGGCGCCGACCTGCTCGACGGTGGTCCGGGCAGCGACACCGCCGACTATACCGGTTCGCTTGCGGGCGTGAATGTCGACCTGACGAATACCGGTCCGCAGCACGGCGGCGACGCGGAAGGCGACGTGCTCGTCTCCATCGAGAACGTCACCGGCAGCGATTATGCTGACGTCATCACCGGTGATGCGGGCGACAACGTCATCAACGGCCTTTACGGCAACGACACCATCGTCGGCGGCGGCGGCGCCGACCTGATCCATGGCGGTGCCGGCAAGGATAATATCACGCTCAGCGGCGACTATGGGGGGGCATGGGGTGACGACGGCAACGATGTTCTCATCGTCACCGGAGGTACCAACAATACGCTGCAAGGCGGAAACGGTAACGACTCTCTGACCGTTGACGCATCCAACAGCAATACGGCTGAGGGCGGCGACGGCGCCGATACCATCGTCATTACCGGAAACGGCGACTTTGCGGTGGGCGATGCTGGAGATGACAACATCGACGCCACCGGAGACAGCAATTGGCTCCGCGGCGGCGCCGATGATGACACCATCACCCTCGAGCAGGGAAATTTCAATATCCTGGACGGTGACGCCGGCAACGATACCATCACCGTCAAGGGCACCGGCATAGGCAACTCCCTGGACGGCGGGGCCGGCAACGACACCCTCTCGGCGGCAGACAGTACGGCGGCAGTCAGCATTTACGGTGAGGATGGCAACGACGTCCTCATCGGCGGACAAGGCGACGACTTCCTTGATGGAGGAGCAGGCAACGATACCATTTCCGGCGGAGACGGCGTCGACAGGGTCGTGTTCGACTCCTACAGCTCGGATTTCAGCATCACTTATGATCCGATCAAGGGGCTCACCGTCACCGATTTGCGGCCCGGCTCTCCCGATGGCACGGATCTCGTCTCCAACGATGTCGAGGAGCTGTGGTTCTATGATGGCATCGTCGGTGCGGGCTATTTCCATACGTCAGCCAAGGCCGATGACGGCTACATCGTCGGCGCCACCGTGTTCGCCGATGCCAACGGCAATGGCGTGCTCGATGCGGGCGAAGCTTCAACCACGACCGACAGCGGTGGCGGCTTCACTCTGCCTGCCGGCGCTAGCGGACCGCTGGTTCTCTCCGGCGGCGCCGACGTCGCGACCGGGCTCGCCTTCCGCGGCGAGTTCCTCGCGCCGAGCGGCTACGACAATATCAACGCTCTGACCACAGTGGTCGAACTGCTGACGGACAACGGCGGTTTCGCCAATCCGGAGCAAACCGTTCTGACCAATCTCGGCCTCGGTTCGACGGCAAATCTCGCCAGCGCCGATCCGATTGTCGGTTTCCGCAGCGGTGCCAACGGGCTGGAAATACCCGATGTCCAGATCGCCAACACCGTCGACCTGATCGCTTCCGCGATCGAAGGCGCTCATCCCGGCGCGTTTAACAGTGCCTATACCGACGCCTTCCATGCGCTGGCATCGGCGATCGGTACAGGCCCGTTTGATTTCGCCGACGTGACCGCGGTCACCAATGTGATCGATGCGGCACTGGCGGCCGGCCATTTCACGCTCGATTCCACCGTCGAGAGCGGGCTTGTCGAGATCATCACGGGAATGAACGGCCGCGCCGCGCAAACGGCCGGCGGTGAGAACGGGCTGGCTTATCTGAGCGCGCTCGCCAAGGTGGCGCAGGGGGATGCGGCCAACGCGGTCAAGGATGCCGGTGGTAATCCTTCCAGTATCTCCGATGCGGTGAATGGCTTTACCGGCACCGCGCTGGACAGTGCGATCAACTCCCAGGTTGGCCACAGCGGCGACATCGATGGTGCATTCTTCAACAATCCTCCGGTCACCAATGACGATTCCTATACGATCAAGAGCAACACGCAGCTGATCGTCGATGCCGCGCACGGCGTGCTCGCGAACGACGTCGATTATGACGGCGATCCGATCACTGTCGATCCCGGTTCCAGCGGCGCGCCATCTCACGGCGCCCTTACATTGAACGCCGATGGTTCGTTCACCTACACGCCGAACCAGGATTTTGCCGGTGAAGATGCTTTCTATTACCAGGCCAGCGATGGGATCGGTGCGAGCTATGGGTCGGTCTACATCGAGGTCGACGGACCGCACCCGGAGGTGACGGGTATAACGGCATCGCCAGACAGCGGTGTCCTGCAGCCCGGCGACAATGTCACCGTGACCGTCACTATGAGCAGCGCCGTGACGGTCGATCAGACCAACGCGCCGCTGTTCCTCGAAACAAACGATGGCTGGATCGAGCTTCAAAGTGGCTCCGGTACCGATACCTTGGTGTTCTACGGGCCTTTAGGCGCCTACGATCCCGGCCAACCGGTGACGATCACCGGGGACGACAACGATGACTACGACGCTCACGTCACCGACACGCTCTCCGGCTCGCTTGCCGATCTCTCCGGCGCCCACGTTACGTTCTCGGAACTCAGCGTCGCCTGCTATTGCCGCGGTACATTGATCGGAGCGGAGGGCAGTGAGATTGCGGTGGAGGACCTTGCCATCGGCGATCGCGTGATGACGCAATCCGGTCCGCGGCCGATCAAATGGATCGGCCGTCGCAGCTACACCGGCCGTTTTGTGATGGGACGCAAGGACATCCTGCCGATCTGCTTCAAGGCCGGTTCGCTTGGCGACAATGTCCCCAGCCGCGACCTGTGGATCTCGCCGCGCCACGCGATGTTTCTGGAAGGTGTCCTGATCGAGGCGAAGGACCTGGTGAATGGCATTTCTGTCGTCCAAGCCGAAAGCGTGGAGGAAGTCGAGTATTTTCACATCGAGCTTGAAACCCACGACGTAATCATCGCCGAAGGTGCTCCGTCGGAGAGCTTTGTCGACGACGACAGCCGCGCCATGTTCCACAACGCGCATCAATATCATCGCCTATATCCGGGCGAGCCTGCAGCGTTGGTCGCGCGCTATTGCGCGCCGCGTCTTGACTCGGGCTACGAGGTCGAGAGAGTGCGGCAGCGCATTGCTGGGCGCGCGGGTTTGTTGCAGGTTGCCGATGCGCGTGCGGGGCAGCTACGCGGTTTCATCGATCTCGTCAGTGCCGACAGCATCGAGGGGTGGGCACAGAATGTTGATTACCCGGACGCACCGGTCTGTCTCGACATTGTTGCGGACAACCAATTGATCGGACAGGTCCTAGCCAACCGATACCGCGAAGACCTCGAGCAGGCCAGCATCGGCAGCGGTCACCACGCTTTCGCTTTCAAGTCGCCGCGAGGCCTGAAGTTCAGCGGCATCGAGGTGCGGCGGTCGCTCGACGGTGCTCCGCTTAAGTCGTCGAGCAAGGCTGCAGTGATGTAAGTTTCGACGCTGCGGCATGAAGCAGATCGAACAGAGCGAATCGTATGGCGTCGTTGGAGGTCCACCAACGGGCGGCGCATTGATCAAAGCGGACGTCTTTTTGTCTTCAACAAATGCTCATCTTGTCTAACGTCCCGCAACACCGTCTGCTGGTTTAACGGAACGATCTTGAACGAAGTCGCGCAGTGCGTCGTAGACGCGCGCGATAACCCCATCCCAGATCCGGGTATGATCCTGTCGAAACAAGCGGGCGGTCGGGTACCAGGGACTATCATCGCGATCGAGCAGCCAGCGCCAGTCGGGTATGAATGGCAACAACACCCACAGAGGTTTTGCCAGCGCACCGGCAAGATGCGCGACGCTGGTGTCCACCGCGATTACGAGGTCCAGATTCGCCGCCAGTGCTGCGGTGTCGGAGAAATTCTTCAGTTCACTGCCGAAGTGGAGCAGATCATTCCGATCCCGCAGCACTTGCACATCAGAGGGACGCACCTCCTGCTGCAGACTTACAAATGTTGCATCGACGTCGAACAGGGGCAGCAGCGACTGGAGGGTGAGCGATCGGTTGCGGTCGTTCCTATGTGACGATCGGCCGGACCAGACGAGTCCAATTCTGGGGCGCGTTTTCGGCCCCAAACGAGCATTCCAGCTCGTCACGGCCTGCGGCGACGCATGCAAATAGGGCGTCGTAGACGGTATGGTCTCAAGCCGAGTGCCGAGCGCGAGTGGCAGGCTGAGCAGCGGGCAATGCATATCGAAATGGGGCAGCGACGCGCCCCTGCCGACGATCTGCGGTGTCCCGCTAAGCGTGCTCATGAGCTCGTGCAGCGGACCGGGAACTTCCAAAATCACGCGCGCTGCGCGTTGCCCGACCAACGGCACGTAGCGGGAGAATTGGATCACATCACCAAAGCCTTGCTCGCCGTGGAGCAGGATGGTTTTTCCGCTAACTTCCTCAGATCCAAGCCATAGCGGCTGTGCAAAATTTCGTTTTTGCCTGGTTGCCTCCGGGGCTTCCCATCTCCATTCGCACTTTGTCCAGCCGCGCTCAAAGTCGCCGATCAGCATACGGCACTGCGCCTCGTTGTAATGCGCGTCGCCGTAATCCGGCCGCAGCTGAACGGCCCGCGCGTAGCTTGCCAGCGCCTCGTCGAAGCGCTTCAGTTCGTGCAGAATGACGCCGCGATTGGAGTGTGCTTCGGCATAGTCAGGCTCCAGGCGAAGAGCGCTGTCGTAGCTTGCCAGCGCTTCATCCAACCGCTTCATGTCGCGCAGCGTGTTGCCGCGGTTGGAAAGCGCCTGGGCAAAATCTGGGCGCGCGGCGAGAGCGCGGTCGTAACTCGCCAGCGCTTCTTCAAACCGATTGAGCTCCCTCAGCGTGATGCCGCGGTTGGAGAGCGCCTCGGCGTAATTTGGCCGGGCAGCGAGTGCCCGGTCGTAGCTGTCGAGCGCCTCTTCGTGCCGCCTCAGCTCGTGCAGAGTTAGACCGCGGTTGGACAGCGTTTCGGCATCGTCCGGCCGCGCCCCCAGCGCGCGATTGTAGGAGTCGAGCGCCTCTTCGTACCGCTTCAGTTCACGGAGCGTGTTGCCGCGATAGGCGAGCGGATCGATGAAATCCGGCTGCGCTCGCAGCGCGCGATCAAAGCTCGCCAGTGCCCCCTCGTGCCGTCGCAACTCGTGCAATGTCAGGCCGCGATTGGACAGGGCCCGGGCGTAGTCCGGCCAGACCTTCAGCGCGCGGTCATAACTCGCGAGCGCCTCTTCGTATCGCTTGAGCTCATGCAGGGTAACGCCACGGTTGCACAGCGCCTCGGGCGACTCCGGCTGCGCTTTGAGCGCGTGGTCGAAGCTCGCCAGCGCTTCCTCGAACCGCTTCAGTTCGTGCAGGGTATTGCCGCGGTTGGAGAGCGCCCTCGCGTAGTTCGGCTGCTTTTTCAGCGCAGCGTCGAAGCTCGCCAGCGCCTCCTCGTATCGCTTGAGGTTATGCAGCGTAACACCGCGATTGGAGAGCGCCTCGGCATAGCCCGGGCGCGCTTTGAGTGCGCGGTCAAAGCTCGCCAGCGCCTCGTCGTATCGTCCCAGTTCATGCAGAGTGTTGCCGCGGTTGGAAAGCGCCTCGGCATAATCCGGCTGCAGCCTGAGCGCGCGATCGAAGTTCGCGAGGGCCGTTTCCTTCTTGCCCAGCAGTGACTGCACCAAAGCAAGAAGGTGCAGCGCATCGAAGACGTTTTGGTGGGCCCTGATGATTTGCTGGCACAGCTCCTCGGCCTCGACGAGCTTACCGGAAGTGTACGCTACGACGGCGCGGTTGAGCGCCTCCGCCAAAGCGGGCTTGAGACCGCCCGTTGACGAGGCCGCGCGACTGCCACCGGAATTGCGCACGATAGACACGCTCGCTCAGTCAATCTCGATTCGGGCCACAGAAATCAGACTAGCACGCCCGAGAAGTCCTGAAATAACGCAATGGGCGGCGAATGCTGATCGACACAGCTACCCGGCAATCCGCCGCGGGTTTTTAGCGGCGCGCCAGATCGCCCATTGCCGCCGCCATGGCGGAACTCCGGGCGGCGCAAATGGGTCGGCTGCCGCCGCGTTTCATGCGATCAAGCTGCAGCCGCGTCACCGCGAGCGGCAGCAAAGCCGGGAGGGCCGCGGGCGGCACCGACGATACGAGCGCCCCGGCGGCCGCGCGGTGCGTAACAGCAATTTCACGCAGTTCGGCGATTGCGCTGTACAATTCGGGCGTTGCTTTGCCGGCAAACACGTCTTCGACGGCTGCACCGTGGCGCGCCATGAGATCGGCCGGCACATAGAGTTGCCGGCGCGCGGCGTGTTGTGGAAATGCGGACAGCAATCGCGCAATTGCGAAGGCGATTCCTGCAGGCTTTGCGACGTCATCGAGATTTTGTCCGTCGCCCAGAATGCGCATGGCGAGCGAAAACACGATTGACGACGTTTTGACCGCATACGCCTCAAGCTCGACCAACGTCGCCATCGCATCGTCATAGAGATCGAAGCGATGGGCCTCGACAAGATCCAGGAGTGACTCGACCGGCAGTTTGTGACGTCCGACAGTCGCCATCAGCGCCGCCGCGACCGGATTGGCAGCAGCCTCGCCGGCTCGAGTGCCACTCAGCACATCGCTCCACCATTGCAGACGGATTTCTCCCGGCATCGGCTCGCGGGCCAGATCGCGCACCCGCGCCACCTCGATGTCGAAAGCATAGAGCGCATGAAGCGCATCCCGACGCTCCGCTGGCGCGAACAGCGAAGCGAGAAAGCGATCTTTGTCGGCACTGCGAACAAGGTCGGCGCAATAAGCGGATGCATCCGGCATGATGGCGAGCTTAGCAGGATTGGGGTTTGATCCCGAAAACCCTAATCGATCGCGATCAGACCGGCGCCGACGCGACGGCTCTCCATCAGCATCACATTGTAGGTCCGCACAGCGGGCCCGGTCGTCATCGTGTCGATAGACATCCGCGCTTCACGAAACCGCGCTCGCAGATCCTCCGGCAACATCCAGGGCTCGGCGCCGGTGCCGACTATGAAGAAATCGAGATCGCCGGTACGGGCGAAGACCGGTGCCAGCGCGTCTTCATTGAGCCCCACAGGCGTTGCGAGCGGCCAAGCCCAAATGCCGTCCGGAAGGCACAGCAACGAACCGCGATGCGACATGCCGCCAAATCGGAAGCCGCCTGCCCCATGCGCATCGATCAAAACCTGACGCGGCAGATGAGGCGTCGGCGTCGCCACTAGCGCCGCGTCCTCGTCCTCTGACGCGGCGGCGATGCCGCTGGGGACGACGGCGCCGATGATGCGACTGCCGCAGTCGCTGGGGGTGCGGGCGCCTCCGGCGGCGTTTCCGGCTCTGCCGCCTCGCCCATACGTCCTGTCCCAACGCCGAGGTAGATCAGGATCGGCGAGGCGATAAAAACCGAGGTGTAGGTGCCGACCAGCACGACGCCGAACATCATGGTCGCAGTAAAGCTGCGGATCGCCTGGCCGCCGAAAAGCAGCAATGCCAGCAGCGACAGCGACACCGTCAGATGGGTCACGATCGATCGCGACAACGTTGCGTTGACCGAAGCATTGAGCAGGTCGGGCATCGACATACGCTTGTAGCGACGCAACATTTCGCGGATGCGGTCGTAGATCACGACCGTGTCGTTGAGCGAATAACCAAGAATGGTCAGCAGCGCGGCAATGCTGGTGAGGTCGAAATCGACCCGCGTCAGCGACATGAATCCCACAGTGAGCACGAGGTCGTGCACGTTGGCAATCATGGCGCCGAGCGCGAATTGCCACTCGAACCGAAACCACAGATAGATCAGGATCGCGCCGATCGCGAGCACGAGACCGATCGTTCCATAGGCAAGAAGCTCGTTGGACACGCTCGGGCCGACGACTTCGACGCGCCGGTAATCGACCTCATTACCGAGTGCGTCACGAACCTTCTGCACCGCCGCCTGCTGAGCGGCATCGCCGCCCGGCTGCTCGGAAATGCGGATCAGCACGTCGTTCGGCGCGCCGAACTGCTGAAGCTGAAAGTCGCCGAGTTTGAGGCCGGCGATCGTCGAGCGCATTTGCGCGAGGTCGGCCGGTCCGGCTTTGGTTTCCACCTCCATCAGCGTGCCGCCGACGAAATCGATGCCGAAGTTCAGACCGTGAAAGAAATAAAGCGCGATCGCGGCGATCGAGAGCATCGCCGAAATAGGAAAGCTGATGCGCCGAAAGCGCATGAAGTCAAATTTGGTATCGTCGGGAACGATGCGAAGGAGGCGCACGGGACTTCTTTCAGAATGAACTTTTCAGTTTCAGCATGATCATTTGCGCAAACGGGCTTTTACGTTTTCGGATCATGCTAGATCGGCACGGTGCGCGGCCGCCACAAGCGCACCCAATAGGCCACGATCAAGCGTGTCAGCGTGAAAGCGGTGAACAGACTGGTGAGGATGCCGATACCGAGCGTCACGGCGAAGCCGCGCACCGGCCCGGTCCCGATATAGAACAGCACCGCAGCGGCGATGAACGTGGTGATGTTGGAATCGAGAATGGTGGCGAGCGCGCGGCTGAAGCCGGCGTCGATGGCGTTGATGGCGGTGCGGCCGGCACGAACCTCCTCGCGGATGCGCTCATAGATCAGGACGTTCGAGTCCACCGCGATACCGACAGTCAGCACGATGCCGGCGATGCCGGGCAGCGTCAACGTCGCGCCCAGCAGCGACAGGATGCCGAAGATCATGGCGACGTTGATGGCGACGGCGATGTTGGCGAACAGCCCGAACAACCCGTAGGTCGCGAACATGAAGATGATGACAAGCGCTGCCCCGGCGTAAGCGGCATGCTCTCCCGCCGTAATCGAATCCTGACCAAGGCCGGGCCCCACCGTGCGTTCCTCGATGATGGTCAGCGGCGCCGGCAGCGCACCGGCGCGCAGCAGGATGGCGAGATCGTTTGCCTGTTGAACGGTGAAGTTCCCGGAAATCTGCCCGGAGCCGCCGAGAATGGGCTCGCGGATGACCGGCGCCGAAATCACCTTGTTGTCGAGCACGATGGCGAAGGGTTTGCCGACATTCTGTTGTGTCGCTTCGGCAAACTTTCGCGCACCCGACGAGTTGAAGCGGAAACTGACGATCGGCTCATTGGTGCGCTGGTCGAAGCCCGGCTGGGCGTCGACCAGGTCGCCACCGGAGACAAGCACGCGCTTCTCGATGAGATATTTTGTGCCACCCTCGCCGTCGAGAATTTCCGAGTCCGCGGGCGGATGCGAAGCTTCCGCCTGTTCCGCGGTCATCGACAGGTCGACCATGCGGAAATCGAGCTTGGCGGTCTTGCCCAGAATCTGCTTGAGGCGCGACGGATCCTGCAGGCCCGGCACCTGTACGAGAATGCGATCGATGCCCTCACGCTGGATGGTCGGCTCGACCAGGCCGAGTTCGTTGACGCGGCGCTGAATGATCTCGATCGATTGATCGACGGCCTGGCGAATTCGCTCGGTGAGGGCCGCTTCCGTCGGCGTCAGCGTGATGAGGCCGCCATTGTTGGTGATCTCGATGCTGCGTTGCCCCGAAGCGCCGAGAATGCCGGACAACGGCTGCGACAGTTCACGCAGCTTGCTCAGCGCGGTGTCGACGTCGGTGTCGCGCGTGATGTGGACCTCCACACCGTTGCCGCGCACCGCGCGGCCGGTGAATGGAATGCGGGCTTGACGCAGCGTGCGCAGCACGTCGTCGGCAAGCGATTGCAGCCGCTCTTTGCGAACCGCGTTGGTGTCGACTTCAAGCAGAAGGTGCGAACCGCCCTGCAGATCGAGTCCAAGCACGATATGACGCTGCGCCCAGGACGGCCAGTTGCGCACCACGCTCTCGGGGAAGAAGTTGGGCACGGCAAATAGGCACACCGCGAGCGCCCCGATCAGAATAGCCGCCGCCTTCCACCGCGTGAAAAACAACATGGACCCGGATATTCCTCATTGCGATCGCGCCCGGCCGACAAGGGCCGGACACGATCAGCTCGCGCTGTCGTCCTTGACCGGCTCGCCCTTGACGCGGACCTCGGACACCATGGAGCGCATCTGCCGCACCCGCACGCCGTCGGCGATCTCGACCTCGATCTGATCGTCGTCGACGACTTTGGTGACCTTGCCGACGAGCCCGCCGTTGGTCACCACCGAATCGCCCCGGCGCAGCGCCTTGACCATCTCCTGATGCTGCTTGACCCGCCGCTGCTGCGGACGGAGCACCAGAAAATACATGATCACGATGATCAAAATCAGCGGCATGAGCGACGTGATCATGCCGGCGCTATCGCCGCCACCGAGGCCGAATGGCAAGCCTTGCGCATATGCGGGCGTGATCAGCATTAATCCTCCGGCAGCTTTCATGCGCGCGAGCCCGGCCACGAATGGCCCATTTCGCGCACGAAATCGGCGCGGACTATAGCCGCCGTTGGCCTAATTGCAACGCCGCGTCCCCCTGCGGGCGCGCTTGCGGGCATTCCGTCGCCCCGCTAAGGGGAAGGCAAAATCGGTGCGAGCATGGCCCATTCTCCTCGACCAAGCAGGAAAAAGACGACGCCCGACGTCGGCAGCGGCGGGGCAAAATTGCGTCATTCGCGCGATGGCGATGCCGAAACCCTGGCGCGCATCGCAGATGCGCTGGAGCGCCTGGCGCCGCCGCCGCCGGCCGCGCCCGATTTCGCCGCCGCCGAGGCCTTCGTTTGGCATCCCGAAGGGCGAAGGTTGAGCTCGGTTCGTCGCGTCAACCGTGTCGACATGTCGCTCCTCAAAGGCATCGATCGGGTGCGCGATCTTCTGGTCGAGAACACGGAGCGTTTTGCCCGCGGCCTGCCGGCGAACAACGCGCTCCTGTGGGGCGCGCGCGGCATGGGAAAATCCTCGCTGGTCAAAGCCGCTCATGCCGCAATCGGCGCGGCCTATCCCGAAGCCGGGCTGCGGCTCATCGAAATTCACCGCGAAGACATCGAGTCGCTGCCGGACCTGATGACGCTTCTGCGCAGTGCTCGGCAACGCTTCATCGTGTTCTGCGACGATCTCTCGTTCGACGCCGAAGACACCTCGTACAAATCGCTCAAGACCATGCTCGAGGGCGGCATCGAGGGCCGGCCGGAGAACGTGATCTTCTACGCCACCTCGAACCGCCGCCATCTGCTGGCGCGCGACATGATGGAGAACGAACGCTCGACTGCAATCAATCCCGGCGAAGCGGTCGAGGAAAAGGTCTCGCTATCCGACCGTTTTGGGCTGTGGCTCGGGTTCCATCGCTGCAGCCAGGATGAATACCTCGCCATGGTCGAGAGCTATATCGCCCACTATCACATCCCGCTCGCCGAGGCCGAACTACGCCGGGAAGCACTCGAATGGGCGACGACGCGTGGCGCGCGCTCCGGCCGCGTGGCGTGGCAATACGTGCAGGATTTGGCCGGCCGTCTCGGCGTCAGGACCGATGAAAGCGAGTTCAAGAAAGCGGCCGAATAGGAAACTAAGAGAGGACGGTGGTCCTCTCTTGTCGCCGGCCGATCTCAGCCGCCATTGAGCATCGGCATCGGATCGACAGGATTTGCGCCCTTGCGAATTTCGAAGTGCAATTGCGGCGACGTCACGTTGCCGGTCTCTCCCGAGCGGGCGATCACTTGCCCACGTTTCACCTGATCGCCGCGTTTGACCAAAAGCTCGCTCGCGTGCGCGTAGGCGGTGACGTAGCCGTTGCTATGACGCACGAGCACGAGATTGCCATAGCCCTTCAGCTCATTGCCCGCATAGGCGACGACTCCATCCTGGGCGGCTTTGATCGGCGTACCCTCGGGCACGGCGAGATTGATACCGTCATTCTGTAGACCGTTCGGCTTTGGGCCGAAGCCGGCGATAACGCGGCCGCGGACCGGCCAGCGGAACGACGTCAGCTCGCCCGCAGGCTCTGCAGCCTTGACTGGGCTCTCCTGTGCGGGCGGCGCAGCCGGCTCGGCCAGCCGCGCGCTGTGCGGAGATTCAATCGAGGCAACCGAGGCAGGAGCTGCAGGCGCTGGTGCGGCGGTACGCGGCGCGGCGGCAGGCGCCGGCCGTTGCGCGGTGCGCACGTCAGGGATGACGAGGCGTTCGCCCACCCTCACCATCGTGTCCGGCGGAATATTGTTGGCCTTGGCGAGCACCAGCACCGGCTTGCCGTAGAGCCGCGAAATGCTGTGCAGCGTCTCGCCCGGGGCAACGACGTGCATACCTGCCGTCGGCGCAAGCGCCGTACGCGGCGGTCCCACCGGCGCGGGAGCAGGCAGCGCCGGCGCCGCAGACGCAATGCGCGTCGCCGGCGGCGCTGCAGCCACGGCGGGCCCACGGTAGCGAGGGATGACGAGGTGCTGCCCGGGATGAATCATCGCCGGGCTCGTGATGTTGTTGGCTTCCATGACGGCCGAAACCGGCACGTTATGCCGGCGCGCAATCGATTCGAGGGTCTCGCCCGGGGTGACCGTGATCGCCGTTCCGCCTTCCCACGTCCACCGTGGCGGCGGTGGCGCGGCCGGCAGTGAACCGGTGACGTCGCCATTTCCCGGCGGGTACGAGCCCATGCCGCGGCCCCCACCCGATGTGCCATCGGGTTCGGAGCTCGCAAGATGCGGCAATGGCCGGCTATCGACGCGGGTTGCCGGCGCGCTTTGCGCGATGGAACCGGTGGTATCGCCACGCGAAGAGCTATTGGAGCTGAAAAGATCCGAGAAGCGCCCGGAATCACTGCTGCAGCCAGCAGCGCTCAATCCTATTAAGGAAATTACAAGCAGTTGTGGCCAGACGACCGACTGACGCCATCCCGACATGGTTACTCGCTCGCACGCAACACACACTGCGGGCGACTAAACATCGTTGGGGTAAACAGGCCTTTAAGTGCATCGATCGACTGTTTAATAATTTTGGAAGTGTAACCTAACCGCTACAGTTCCCGGGCCTGACCCGGCAAAAGCGGCACAAAACGCACCGCAATCAATGTTTCGCGCACCACGCTGCCATCGGCGGCCTTGGTGAGTTTTACAATATGTTGCGGGCCGCGATGAGAACCGACCGGCAACAGCATTTTGCCGTGGGGCGCAAGCTGGTCGACCAGCGCCTGCGGGATGTCCTCGGCGGCGGCGGTGACGATGATGCGATCGAACGGGGCGCGTTCGGGCGCTCCGGCAAAACCGTCACCGTGGAGAATTGTAACGTTCGCATAGCCTAACGTCTTCAAGCGCTCGCGCGCCGTGTCGGCAAGCGTGCGATAGCGCTCGATGCTCACCACCTCGCGGGCAAGCCGCGACAGAATAGCCGTCTGATAGCCGGAGCCGGTGCCGATTTCGAGCACCCGCTGGTCCCGGCTGACGTCGAGCTGCTCGGTCATGTAGGCGACGACGTAGGGCTGGCTGATCGTCTGTCCGCAGGCGATGGGCAGCGCCTGGTCGGCATAGGCACTGTCGGCAAACTCCGTCGTGACGAAATATTCGCGCGGCACCGCGTCCATCGCGCGCAAAACGTCCTGATCGCTGATGCCGCGCCGGCGCAGCGCCAGTTGAAACTCCATACGTTCGACGTCGGGATCCGAAACCGCGGCCATTCCGACCTTGCCTCACGCGGTGCGTTCATGAACTTCTACCACCGCACGCCCGCGGCTCATACTGCCGCCTAGACGTGTCCCGATCGGTCGGGATTCACGGGCTTCGGAACCAGAAGGCGGCTTTCGGCGTTTTCGCTTTTGCACGAAAGGTGGCCGTATCCGAACGTATTCGATGCGGGGTATGGTTCGCCGATGGTGGGACCCGGCACACGATCGCCACCGACATGGGGACGGGATGATATCCGGAGCGAACGCACACGCCCACAAGCGGATTTTTCTGGTCGAAGACGAAATGATGATCCGCATGCTGGTCGAGGACATGCTGACGGACCTCGGCCATTCGGTCGCGGCGGAAGCTGGCGGACTCGACGAAGCGGTCACGTTGGCGAAACAGGCCGAGTTCGACCTCGCCATTCTCGACGTGAACCTCAATGGCAAGCCGGTCACGCCGGTGGTCGAAATCCTGATCGCGCGCGGCCTGCCGTTCGTATTCGCCAGCGGCTACGGGCAGCGCGGGGTGCCTGAGCCGTATCGCGGAAGACCGACGCTGCAGAAGCCGTTTCAGGCGGAAGCGCTGGCGCAGGCGATTGACGCTCTGGCGATCGCCGCCAGAGCATGATCCTGTTCGAAAACGCAGTCGTTCAACCGAAAAGTTTGGCGAGCCGCGTCATTGTCGGCTCGTCCGTCATGTCGAGTTTGAGCGGTGTGACGGCGATGCATTTCTCATCGAGCGCGGAAAGGTCCGAACCGTCTTTGGCGTAGACGGCATTTTGGCGGACATAGGCGATCCAGTAATACGGATTGCCGCGGCCGTCCTGGCGTTTGTCGATATGCAGGCGCTCCTGACGGCGCCGGCCCTGGGCGGCAACCACGACGCCCTTCACGGCGTCCGGCGGACAGTCAGGAAAATTGATGTTGATCAGCACGTCGCGCGGCATGCCCTGATCGAGCACGCGGCGAATGATGTCGGGAGCAAATTGCAGACTGGTCGCCCAATACGGCGGCTGGCCGCTGCGCGATTTGTAGGATTGCGACATCGCGACCGACGGAATGCCGATGATCGTGCCTTCCATGGCGCCCGCAATGGTGCCGGAATAGATCACGTCCTCGCCGGCATTGCGGCCGCGATTGACTCCCGAGAGCACGAGATCGGGACCGTGACTGTTGAGCACGTGACGTGCGCCCATGATCACGCAATCGGTCGGCGTGCCGCGCACGGCGAAACGGCGATCGGCGACCTGACGCAGACGCAATGGATCGTTGAGCGACAACGAGTGCGCGACGCCAGACTGATCGTATTCCGGCGCGATGACCCAGACGTCGTCGGACAGCGAGCGCGCGATCTTTTCGCACACGTCGAGCCCTTCCGCGTGGATGCCGTCGTCGTTGGTGACCAGGATGCGCATTAGAATTCCCTCCCCCCGCTTGCGGCGGGGAGGGTGGGCCGAGCGAAGCGAGGACCGGGTGGGGGGAGACTTCGGAAGCGCTGCTGCCCCCCACCCCTACCCTCCCCACCACGCGCTGCGCGCGCGGGGGGAGGGAAATTGGACAATGCGGGTATAAGCTTCACGTCATCTTCTCGATCGTCTTGATGCCGCCCATGTATGGCGCAAGCGCATCGGGCACCGCAATCGAGCCGTCGGCCTGCTGATACGTCTCCATCACCGCAATCAGCGCGCGGCCGACGGCGACGCCGGAGCCGTTGAGCGTATGCACATGGCGCACCTGGCGACCCTCTTTGGTGCGATAGCGCGCGTTCATGCGCCGCGCCTGGAATTCGCCGCACACCGAGCACGATGAAATCTCGCGGTACATGTTCTGACCCGGCAGCCATACTTCGATGTCGTAAGTCTTTTGTGACGCAAAACCCATGTCGCCGGTGCAGAGCGTGACGACGCGATAGTGCAGATCGAGCCGCCGCAAAATTTCCTCGGCGCAGGACAGCATGCGCTCGTGCTCGTCCTTGCTCTGCTCCGGCGTGGTGATGGAAACGAGCTCCACCTTGGTGAACTGATGCTGGCGGATCATGCCGCGCGTGTCTTTGCCGGCAGCGCCCGCTTCGGCGCGAAAGCACGGCGTGCAGGCGGTAAGCCGCATCGGCAGTTGCGCTTCGTCGATGATGGATTCGCGGACCAGATTGGTCAGCGGCACTTCGGCGGTGGGGATGAGCCAACGGCGATCAGGATTCGACTCGGTAGCCGAATTCGCCTTTCTGGAAGGTAGCCTTCTGTTCTTACGCGCCTCGGCTATCCCTTTCTCCGCAGCAAAATCCAAAGCTTCTGTCCAGACAGTCTCGACCGCCTGTCGTGCTTGTTCTCGAAGAACCTCGTCAGGGAAAAAATGGAATTGATCTTCTGCAAACTTTGGAATCTGCGCAGTTCCAAACATCGCTCGTCGCGCACAAGAATGGGCGGCGCGACTTCAGTGTAGTTGTGCGGCTCGCTTGTGTGAACATCGAGCATGAATTGCCCGAGTGCGCGTTCGAGCCGCGCGAGGCCCTTTTTCAGAACAACGAACCGCGCGCCGGACAGTTTCGCAGCCGTCTCGAAATCCATCTGGCCGAGCGCTTCGCCGAGATCGAAGTGCTGCTTGGGCACGAACGCGTAGTCGCGCTTGGCGCCGAAGCGGTGATGCTCGACATTGTCCTTCTCGTCCTTGCCGTCGGGCACCTCGTCGAGCGGCAGGTTGGGAATTTGCGCGAGTAAATCGTCTAGCTCTTTCTGGGCCGCTTTCTGCTCTTCTTCCGTATCCGAAATTGTCTTTTTAAGTTCAGCAACTTCGGCCATTAGGATTTGAGCAGCCGCCTCATCTTTCCGCGCTTTCGCCTGACCGATCTCCTTCGAAGCGGCGTTCCTGCGTGCAAGTGCGACCTCATTCACGCGGATAATTGCGCGCCGACGCTCATCTATCGAAAGCAGATTTTGAGAAGAGAATCGCTTGCCGTCTTCGTCACTGAGATTTCGGCGGTTCAGTCGCCGGTCGAATTCCTCGGGATTTTCGCGAATCCAACGGATGTCAAACATGCGACGAGCTCAAATCATGGAAGCCGGACGAAAGTCCGGCATGGCAAATCAGCGAACCAACGATACCCGCTTTTACTCAGCAGGCTTGGCCTGCGCCGCTTCCGCCGCGCGCTCGGCGGCGGCGCGCTTCTCCACCATCCGCACCGACCAGACCGAGCCCTCGTAGAGGGCAACCAGCGGCAGCGCAAGCGACATCTGGCTTAAGACGTCGGGCGGCGTGAGCACGGCCGCAATGACGAACGCGATGACGATAAAGTAGCGGCGCTTCGAGCGGAGTTGCTCGGAGGTGATGATGCCGACCCGGCCGAGCAGCGTCAGGATCACCGGAAGCTGGAACGCGATCCCGAAGGCGAGGATCAGCTTCATCATCAGCGAAAGATAGTCCTCGACCTTCGGCAAGAGTTCGATCGTGGCATGGCCCGCGCCGCCCAATTGCTGCATGCCGAGCGAGAACCGCGCCAGCATCGGCCATAGCACCGCGTAGACGACCAGCGCGCCGAGAACGAAAAAAACCGGCGTGGCGATCAGGTACGGCAGGAACGCACGGCGCTCGTTACGATAAAGCCCCGGCGCGACAAACATGTAGATCTGCGTGGCGACCACCGGGAACGAAATGAACGCGGCGCCGAACATCGCGAGCTTGAGCTGGACGATGAAGTATTCGAGAAGCCCGGTGTAGATGAACTTGGAATCCGGTCCGGCGACCCAGACGTAGGGCCATGTCAGCACGTTGAAAATCTGCTTGGCGAAAAAGAAGCAGATGACGAGCGCGACGGCAAATGCGGCGATCGCCTTGATGAGCCGCGAGCGCAACTCGATCAGGTGGTCCATCAGAGGCGCCTTACTGGCCTCGATCTCCTTCTCGTCGTCTTCTCGGCTCATCCGGCGCGCCTTGGGCCTTCGGGCTCAACCGCTTCGGCGGCTGGTTGCGGCGGTTCGTGTACGACGCCTGCATCGGCAGATATGCCGGCCAACTCCACGTCATGAACGGCATCGCTTGGCGCCGGCAGTTCCGCCGTGGCCGCAGATTCGAGCGCGGGGACTGCGGCCGGTTCGGATATGGCTGCCGGCGCGTCGGCGGCCGCCTCGGTCGACACGGACTCGTCGGTTGCGGGCAGAGGCGCCTTCGTTTCCGGCGTACTATCGAGCGAGCTTTGGATGTCCTTGCTTACGGCCTCGACATCCTCACGGACGTCCTTGAGCGGGTCGTAATGCTTGAAGTCGTGCGCCAAGTTGTCGACCTCCTTCTTGAGGTCGGCCATCTCGGCTTCGCGCATCGCTTCCTGAAACTGATTTTGAAATTCGTTGGCCATGCCGCGCACCTTGCGCGTCCATTGCCCAAGCGTGCGCAGCACGCCCGGCAACTCCTTTGGCCCAATGACGACCAGAGCAACGACGCCGATGAGCAGAAACTCTGTCCAACTGATGTCGAACATGAAACTCCCCCGCCCGCCATGCCGGCCGCTGCGTCGCAGCCGCCGGTCACGTTTGCCTTGTGGGCCGTCGCGAGCGGCGCGAAAGCGCCAGGATGGCGAGCGCTAGACTTTGCTTTCGGATTCCGCGCGCCGCTTGATGTCGGAGGCCGCTTGATGGTCGAGAGACCGCATCGGCGCGTCGGACTTGGGCGCCTCGTCGGTATCTTCGTCAGCCAGGCCTTTTTTGAACGATTTGATGCCCTTGGCGACGTCGCCCATCATATCCGAAATTTTGCCGCGCCCGCCGAAGACGAGAAGCAGGACGGCGCCGACGACCAACCAATGCCAGATGCTCAAGGAGCCCATGAATTCCTCCGTCCGCATGGCCCACATGCCCGCGGCAAGGTCCCGAATTTAAGCCAGAAACTATGCGTCGGGACCGGCAAAAACAAGCGCAACAGGCGACGGCGCTAAGCCGCAGGCATCCGCGCCCGCGACTTTGCCTGCGCGCGGCGCGAATATTCGCTCGCCGATTAACGCTTTTGCGAGAAAACGCCTATTCCTCGCCGCGTTCGGCTCGCGGAGCGAGGCCAAGATCGAGATCGCCCGGCTCCAGCGGCTCCTCGTCGTCGCGAAGTGCCGGGTCGTCGGACGGAACCGGGATGGTGAAGCCCGGCGGCAACGACTTCTCGATGAGGCCCGCGCCTTTGAGTTCGTCGAGACCGGGAAGATCGGTCAGCGCCTCAAGGCCGAAATGCGACAAGAACGCTTCGTTCGTCCCGTAGGTCACCGGGCGGCCGGGGGCCTTGCGCCGGCCGCGGAGCCGGACCCAGCCGGTTTCGAGCAGCACGTCGAGCGTGCCCTTGGAGGTGCTCACGCCGCGGATGTCCTCGATCTCGGCGCGCGTCACCGGCTGATGATAGGCGACGATGGCGAGGGTTTCGATTGCGGCGCGGGACAGCTTCTTCGTGACCACGGATTCATGCGTGAGCAGCCAAGCCAGGTCGCTTGCCGTTCGCAGCGCCCATTTGCCGGCGACGCGGACGAGATTGACGCCGCGCGGCGCATAGTCCTGCTGCAATTGGGCGAGCAGCGTGCGCACATCGACGCCCGCCGGCAGGCGCGCCGCCAAGGTCTTCTCGTCGAGCGGTTCTTCGGCAGCAAACAGCAAAGCCTCGAGAATGCGCAATTCCTCCGCGCGCTCTTGATGCTGCTCTCTGTCGCTGACGATCACACGCATCTCCGCGACATTCGACATCGGCTCAGCCTCCCTCTCAATCATTCCCCGTTTCCACGGTCACGCCACTTTCGGCTGCCTGCCGCTTGCGCACATAGAGCGGGGCAAAAGCCGTATGCTGTTGCACTTCAAGACTACCTTCACGCACCAATTCGAGGGTCGCCGCAAAACTCGAAGCGAGAACCGTCGCCGTCATCGAAGGCTCGACCAGATACGCATGGAGATACTGATCGAGCGGACTCCAATCCATGGAAACGCCGATCAGCCGTTCGATCGCCTCACGCGCCTCGGCGAGCGACCACACCGTGCGTTTCGGCATCCGCACATAGGCCCTCGCCTTCTTCTGCCGCTCCGCCGCGTAGGCCGACAGCAGATCGTAAAGCGTTGCCGACCATTCCGGCCGTTTGACCTCGGCGATCGGCTCCGGTTGGCCGCGCTGGAAAACCTCGCGGCCGAGTTGCGGCCGGGCAAGCAATTGTTCGGCAACGTGCCGGATCGCCTCGAGCCGGCGCAGACGGTGCGCCAAGGCGTTCGCCATTTCCTCGGCGCTTAGCCCGTCCGGCGCCGGCTGTTCCGGCAGCAGCAAGCGCGATTTCAGGTATGCGAGCCAGGCCGCCATCACCAGATAGTCGGCAGCAAGTTCCAGGCGCAGCTTGCGGGCCGCTTCGATGAACGCGAGATATTGGTCGGCGAGCGCCAGAATCGAGATCTTTGCCAAATCGACCTTTTGCTGGCGGGCGAGCGTGAGCAAAAGATCGAGCGGGCCTTCGAAACCCTCGACATCGACCACGAGCGCGGGCTCGTCGGTCGCCCGTTCCGGAAGCTCGGCCTCGAATTGGAAGTCTTCAGGGCTCATGCGGACTCTTTCGCGGGCTGCCAAACGGGGGCCATCAGGCGCGCGAATTCGCGCCAGCTCCCGGCACGATCGATCGGGGCCGCCACCGTTCTTTTCGCCAGCGCTGCATCGGCGCGACGCATCGCCTCTCCGGCCAGACGGGGCGCTGTCGCAGCCACCGACAGCATCTCCGACATCTTGCCATTACAGTGGAGCACGACGTCGCAACCCGCTGTAATCGCTGCGCAGGTTCGCTCCCCGAGCGAGCCCGTCAATGCCCCCATCGAAATGTCGTCGCTCATCAAGAGGCCCTTGAAGCCGATCGAATCACGAATCACGTTACGCACTATTGTCACCGAAGTCGTGGCCGGCGCGACGGGGTCGAGCGCCTTAAACACAACATGTGCCGTCATACCGAGCGGCAGGTCGGCGAGCGGGCGAAATGCCGCGAAATCGGTAGCCTCGAGCGTGCGCCAATCGGCATCGACCACCGGAAGTCGCTGGTGGCTGTCGGCGGCGGCGCGTCCGTGCCCGGGAATATGCTTGAGAACCGGCAAAACGCCGCCCTCGCCCAAGCCGCGCGCCACCGCCGAGGCAATGGCGGCAACCTTGTCGGGTCGCGTGCCGTAAGCGCGATCCCCGATGATGGGATCGGCGCCGGGAACGGGCACGTCGGCGATCGGCAGGCAGTCGACATCGATCCCGAGCGCCGCGAGATCGGCCGCGATCAGCCGCGCCCCGAGTTGAGCAGCGGCGAGGCCCGCCTCCTCATCGTGCTCATAGAGTTCGCCATAGGCTCTTCCCGGCGGATAGCTCGGCCAATGCGGCGGCCCGAGCCGCTGCACGCGACCGCCCTCCTGGTCAACCAGAACGGGCGCGTTGCGGCCGAGCACGGCGCGAACATCGTTGATCAACCCGCGCAACTGGCCGGGGTCGACGACATTCCGCTTGAAAACGATCAGCCCCCAAGGCTCCGCGTCGCTCAGGAACTTGCGTTCCTCTTCGGTCAGCGCAGGCCCGGCGACGCCGGTGATGAAGGCGCGCATCGCCGCCGCTTAGCCCGCGCACGGCGAAGGGGTCAAGCGAGCGGCGGTCAATTCCTTTGGACAAGGCAATTGCCGCCGGCGGCCTTCAGGCTGCTGCATACACTCGCGGCCTCCTCCATCGAGGCAAACGGACCAACGAGAGCGCGATAGTAGGTGCCCTTGGCGCCGAGGTCGGCGCGGCGGATGATCGGTTCGCGGCTCCCGAGTTGGGCCGGATACTTGGTCTTGAGCGACCGGAAGGCCGACTTGGCCTCCGCCTCGCTACGCTGGGATGTCACCTGGACCGCATAACCGCCGCTCGACGATGACGGTTCCGGCGTCGTCGGTTCCGAGCGCGCGGTGTGGGTGCGCACCGGCTTGGGTGCCGCGCCTTCCGCGGTCGGTACGAGGGCGAGAGGCTCACTTCTTGCCGATGAAACCTGTCTGGTCGCCGGCGGAGATGAACGCGGCGCCGGAGCAGCGGCGGCCGCTGCGGCTGCATCGGTCGGGTCTCCCATCTGATCGGACCGGACGATGACCGTATGTATTTTCCTCGGGCTCGGACCAGACGTCGGCATTGGAGTGCCCGTTGTCAGCGGCGACGTGGCCGGCGGCGCCAACGTCGACGGCGGCGGCGGAAACGCGGAATCCGCTGCACTGGGAGCGGCGACAACAGGACCCGGAGCGGGGACCGACGGCACGACCGGAATGGTCGAGACGATGCGCGGGGCCGACTTCACCGGATCCTGAATATCGACCGGCTGCTCCTCGCGGGAAACCAGCTTCTCGCCCGAGCCCGAACCGGCAGCCGCCTGGGTCAATGGGCCGGACTGTGTCGCCGGGTTGTTGGCGGGTACGATCTTGTTCGGCCCGCCTCCAGCCCTAATGATCGGCGGCAGCGACGGCATGATCGAACCGCCAAGCATGGCGCGGTAGGCGAAGGCGCCAGCGGTGCCGAGCACAGCCAGGCCGAGCACCGCCGCGACCATGACGAGGCCGCCGCGCCGGCGCCCGGACGGCGCCTCATCGGAATACTCGTCCTCAGCATACTGCTGATCGTCGGAGCCATCGGGATGGCCATCCGTCCTGTAGGGCTCGGCGTTCGGCTGATCCATGAGGGCCGACAGGTCGTCGTGCGACTGCCGATCGCCATAGCGATCGTCGTGGTAGCGCTCGTCGCTATACGACTCGTCGCGATCATGACCGTCGGACGCGATCGCCTGGCTCAGGGCCTCTTCGCTCACTCCGTTCAGTCTTGGCGCAGCCGGAAACGGATGGGCCGCGTACGGCTCGTCCTTGTATTCGCTGTGCCGCCCAAAATGCGGCGCGGTGGGAAGCGGCGGAAAAGGATCGGCAGGCCGTTGCGGCAGGTAGGAGTCGGCCTCCTGATAGTTTTCCTCGGCATAGCTTTCGTCGGCCGCCCACTCCACCCCCGAAACGGGCGGCGCGTCGTCGTAAGTCTCAGACGTGCGCCGATCGTCCCGGCTGTACTCGCCCTGCGGATCACTCTGCCCGATCAGCCGAGCGAGCTCCGCGAGCGGATCGTCAGGTGCATCCCGCACTGCGGCATTGGCGTCGCCGCGGCGCATGGCATCACGACTTCGAAAGGCGCGGTAAGTGTTATCGGCCATCTGACTCGCCTCGATTCAGGCTTTACGCGGTACGGATCGGCCCGACCCTTCGACGTTAACTGCCGTTTCCACGCAGCAAAGAAGGGAATTCATCGCATCTCGTTCGGCGCCTCGACCCCAAGCAACGCAAGCCCCGAAGCGAGTACGGTTAAGACACCTTGTACAAGAACAAGACGGGCCACAGTCATTTGTCGATCATTCTGGATAATGAAGCGTAAATGTGGCGAGGTATTGCCGAGCGTCCAAAGCGCATGAAATTCGCTGGCCAAGTCAAACAAATAAAAGGCTATTCGGTGCGGTTCGTGAGCCTCCGCCGCAGCCTCGACGACTCTGGGATAGAGGCAGATACGCTTGATCAGGGCGAGTTCGGCCGGGTCCGAGAGCCGATCCAGCGCCGCCTCGGCGAGTACTGGTGGACTGGTCATGTCGGCCGGCAGATCGCCGAAGGCCGCACGCGCGTTCCGAAACACCGACTGCCCGCGGGCGTGACCATACTGGACGTAAAAGACCGGGTTATCGCGGGACTGCTCGATGACCTTGGCGAGATCGAAATCCAGCACCGCATCGTTCTTGCGGAACAGCATCATGAAGCGGACGGGGTCCCGTCCGACCTCATCCACGACCTCGCGAAGCGTCACGAACTCCCCTGCCCGCTTCGACATCTTGACCGGCTCGCCCGCCCGCAACAGCCGCACGAGCTGAACGACCTTCACGTCGAGATCGGCTTTGCGGTCGCTCAAGGCCGCCACCGCCGCCTGCATGCGCTTGATGTAGCCGCCATGGTCGGCGCCCCACACGTCGATGAGAGTGCGAAAGCCGCGCTCGATCTTCAGGCGGTGATAAGCGATGTCGGATGCGAAGTAGGTGTATGAACCGTCGGACTTCTTGAGCGGGCGGTCGACGTCATCGCCGAACGCCGTCGATCGAAACAGCGTCTGCTCGCGATCCTCCCAATCCTCGACCGGCGCGCCCTTCGGCGGCGGCAACCGGCCCTCATAGACGTAGCCGCGCCGGCGCAGCCAATCGATCGTCGCGGCCACTTGATCGACGTCACCTTCGACCAGCGTGCGCTCCGAAAAAAACACCTCGTGGGTGATGTTGAGCGCGGCCAAATCGGCACGCACGACCGCCATCATCATCTTGATGGCTTCGGCGCGGACGACCGGAAGCCACTCAGCTTCAGGCTTGTTGCGCAGCGCTTCGCCGTGTTGCGCCGCCAACGCCTGACCCACCGGCTTGAGATAGTCGCCCGGATAAAGCCCCTCGGGAATGATGCCGATGTCTTCGCCCAGCGCTTCGCGATAACGCAAAAAAGCCGAACGGGCGAGCACATCGACCTGGGCGCCGGCGTCATTGACGTAATATTCGCGCGTGACCTTGAAGCCGGTAAATTCGAGCAGGTTGGCGAGCGCGTCGCCGAACACGGCGCCGCGACAATGACCGACATGCATCGGGCCGGTCGGATTGGCCGAGACATATTCAATGTTGACCGGCTTGCCGTTGCCAACGTCACTCCTGCCATACCGCACGCCGAGCCGAACGACGTCGCGCAGCGCCCCGATCCACGCCGCCGGCTTGAGTGTGATATTGATGAATCCGGGGCCGGCGATGTCGGCCTTTGCGATCAGTCCATCGGCGCGAAGCTTGTCCGCAATCGCTTCCGCAAGATCGCGCGGTTTACGGCCGGCATCCTTGGCCAAAACCATGGCGGCATTGGTCGCGATATCGCCGTGTGACGGGTCGCGCGGCGGCTCGACCGCTACCCGTGACTGATCGATGCCGTCGGGCAAAACGCCTGCCGCGACCAGTGCGTCGTTGGCGCTGTGAACCCGGTCGAGAATCTCGGCAAAAATATTTGAAGCCATGGAGAAAAGGCGTTTTCGACGCCACCTTGCAAAGCTACTTTTCGGAGTTGGGCGCGCCTAACGCAATTCCGGGGTCGAGTCAAAGAGCCGTGCGTGCTCCGCCAGCGCGTAGCGGTCGGTCATGCCGGCAATGAAATCGGCAATGCGGCGCGCCCGCGCCGCGTCATTCAGGCCGGCCAAGCCCTCGTTCCACTCGATCGGCAGATCGTCGGGACGCACCTGGTAATGCGCAAACAGGTCGCGCACCACGCCGGCGGCCTCACCCATCACGCGCTGGACCCGCTCATGCTGGTACATCCGGGTCTTGAGGAAGCTCTTGATGCTGCGCTCCGCCTCGGCGATCTGGCCTGAGAATCCAGCGACCGGCGATGCCGCTCGCCTGATGTCGTCGACAGCGTGCGGCGCGAGCGAAGCGACCCTGCGGCGCGTCTCGCTCAGATTATCTTCGATCAATCGGCCGATCAGCCGGCGGATGAATTCGTGCACGCGGCGGCCGGCATCCAGTGCCGGATAATCAGCGTCGATCTCGCCGATGATCTGGCGCGGAAGCGGCAAAACGGCGATGTCGTCGAGGCCGAACAACGCGGCGCGCAGTCCGTCGTCGATATCGTGGGCGTCGTAGGCGATGTCGTCGGCGACGGCCGCGATTTGACCCTCGAGGCTCGGATAGCTCCACAGTTGCAGGTCTTGTAACCGATCGTACTCGACGATTGTCTCGGGAACGCCGCGTTCGCGGTACCGGCCAAGCGGCCGTCCTTGCCGATCGGTGAGCGGACCGTTGTGCTTGACGAGCCCTTCGAGCGTTTCCCAGGTCAGGTTGAGACCGTCGAAGGCCGGATAGCGGCGCTCCAGCGCCGTCACCACCCGCAGCGTCTGCGCGTTGTGATCGAAACCGCCGAAGGCGCGCAGGCACTCGTCAAGCGCCCGCTCGCCAGCGTGGCCGAACGGCGGATGGCCGAGATCGTGCGCCAGCGCCAGCGCCTCGGCCAGATCCTCGTCGAGGTCAAGGGCGCGGGCGAGCGAGCGTGCCACCTGCGTCACTTCGAGCGTGTGGGTCAGGCGCGTCCGATAGTGGTCGCCCTCGTCGAACACGAACACTTGCGTCTTGTGCTTGAGGCGGCGAAAGGCCGTCGAATGGATAATGCGGTCGCAATCGCGGCGGAACGCGTTGCGGTTCTTGCTGGGCGGCTCAGGGTGAAGCCGCCCCCGGCTTTCGTCCGGATTGCACGCGTAGCACGCCCGGCTCGTTGTGCCGTCCATGGTCATCAGTCTGCCCGGCCATCCGCAGTCCAATTCGGCCAATTGACCTTGGCTTTTGCCGCACTTAACTATCGAGGTGGTGCTGTGGCAATCGGCGCGATTCCCGGCAGAAATGAAGGCGAGTGATGACCCTGACGGCCCATGTGATGCCCCATGTGACGGTTACCGAGCGGGCAGCGCTGCGAATCGGCGAGATTCTGCGCCGGGAGCCTGAAGGCACCATGCTGCGTGTGAGTGTCGAGGGCGGCGGCTGTTCCGGCTTTCAGTACAAGTTCGATACCGAGCGCAGCAAGGCCGACGACGACATCGTGATCGAAAAGAGTGGCGCGACGGTGCTCATCGACCCGATGTCCCTCAATTACATGGCGGGATCCGAGATCGACTTCGTCGACGATCTGATCGGCTCGTCGTTCAAGGTCAACAACCCCAAGGCGACCGCCTCCTGCGGGTGCGGCACGAGCTTCGCGCTGTAGCGGATGCCGCTGAAAGACCCGGCGGGATTTCGGCTAAGATCGTGCTTAAGTCATTTGCGAAGACTTGGCTCTATCCGTCAGAACTCTTGGGCGGTCGTCCGTGCGCATCGCAACCTGGAACGTCAATTCGATCAAACAGCGCACCGACTCGGCGCTGACCTGGCTTGCCGAGCGCAAACCCGACATCGTCTGTCTGCAGGAAACCAAATGCGTCGATGACGCCTTTCCGCGCGAGCCCTTTGAGGCGCTCGGTTACAATGTGGCCGTCCACGGCCAGAAGACATTCAACGGCGTCGCGCTTCTTTCAAAATTTCCATTCGATGAAGTCAGCAACGGTTTGCCGGGCGACGCCGCGGACGATCACGCCCGCTTTATCGAAGGAGTCGTGTCGACCGCGCACGGCGCGGTGCGCGTCGCCAGCATCTATCTGCCCAACGGCAATCCTCCGGATACCGAGAAATACACCTACAAGATTGGATGGATGAAGCGCCTGTCGGCCTATGCGCGCGAACGGCTGACGCTCGAAGAGCCGTTGATCCTCGCCGGCGACTACAACGTCATTCCGACTGTCGCCGACGCGCGCAATCCGCAGACCTGGGTCAATGATGCCCTCTTCCTGCCGCGCACGCGCGACGAATTCCGGGCGCTGGTCAATCTCGGCCTTACCGACGCGGTGCGTGCGACGAGCGACGACGGCGGCCTTTATACGTTCTGGGACTACCAGGCGGGAGCCTGGCAGAAGAACAACGGCATCCGCATCGATCACCTGTTGCTGTCGCCTGCGGCCGCCGACCGGCTGAGCAACGTGGGCATCGATCGCCACGTTCGGACCTGGGAGAAGCCGTCCGACCACGTGCCGGTCTGGATCGATCTTGATATCGAGGGAAAATAGGTGAACTGCGTGGCGGTTGCGGACGGCGACTCGCTTATCGCCACTCGCGGCCGGCTCTTTGACTACTCGCGGCGTCCCTTTAGCCAATCTTCAAGGTAGACGAGCGCCATGGCGCGTTCGTCGTCGCTCGCCCGGCGGAAGGCGCTGTCGTAGACCGGCTTGATCCAGGATTCTTCCGAACCAGCACAGTCGCGGCCGAGCGTGAGCCACATCAGCCCGCGGGCGGCTTGCCGCGGAACGTATTGCCCCTGAAACAGCATATCGCCCAGCGCGATTTCGGCGCGGCAATGGCCTTTGGTGGCGGCGAGTTGAAACCAGCGCGCGGCCTCGTGCCGATCGACCGGGGCGCCATCGAGATAGAGGCGTCCGACCTGGTACTGCGCATCGGCATCGCCGAAATAGGTCGCGGCGTAGACGAACATCTGCCGGCTGCGGCCGGGATCGGGCTTGATCTTCGAATTGGGAATACCGGTGAGGTAGTAATGCCCGAGCGCGACAAACGCGCTGGCGACAAAGCGCGCCTGCGGGGTGCCTGGGTTCTCGTCCGGATGAGTGTTGGCGATCTGGCTGAAATAGTTGAAGGCCCGAAGATCGTCCTGCGGTACGCCATCTCCGGCGGCATACATGCGGCCGAGCTTCCATTGCGCTCCGGGATGACCCTGGTCAGCCGCATATTGCAGCGCCGTCAGCGTCTTTGATGGCGGGACGTTCTCCGCCGGACGGGTCCCGCTGCGCATTCCGTCGTTCGGCGTCAGCGAAGCGGTGCTCGGAGCGGAGGTGCCGTCGAAGGCAAGCGCCGGCTGAAGGATAAAGCTCGACCAGACATTGCCGTTCGTGGCAAAGCCAAGCCCAACCGCGATGCATAGTCCGCCCGCAAGGCTGACCAGCATCCTGTTCGTTCCGACGCGACTTACTCCGCTAGATGTCCGCATAACACGCTTTCTCGGCACTCGCGCCCGGATGGGTGACGGCGCCGTACTGCGCCGGCCCAACTTGCTGGGCGTACTTCCACAAATAGCCGGATGCGAATTCCTCCGCCCTCGGCTTCCAATCCTTCGCTCTCCGATCCATCTCGCTCTGTGTAAGATTGACGTCGAGCGTGCCTTTGTCGGCATCGATGTTGATGGTGTCGCCGTCGCGGATCAGCGCGATCGGTCCGCCCACCGCGGCTTCCGGACCAACATGGCCGACGCAAAAGCCCCGCGTGGCTCCCGAGAAGCGTCCGTCCGTGATCAGCGCGACCTTGCTGCCCATGCCCTGTCCATAGAGGGCGGCGGTCGTTGCCAGCATTTCGCGCATGCCGGGGCCGCCTTTCGGCCCCTCGTAGCGGATGACCAGCACTTCGCCTTCCCTGTACGTTCTGTTTTTAACCGCCTCGAAGCAGGCTTCTTCCCCGTCGAAGCAGCGCGCCGGACCGGAGAATTGCAAGCGCTCCATTCCGGCAACCTTAACGATGGCGCCTTCCGGCGCGAGATTACCTTTCAATCCAACCACGCCACCGGTCGCCAGTAATGGCTTGTCGGCCGGGCGGATGACGTCTTGATCGGCATTCCACTTCACCGCCTTAAGATTTTCGGCAATCGTGCGGCCGGTGACGGTGATGCAGTCGCCGTGGAGAAAGCCATGGTCGAGAAGAGTCTTCATCAGAAGCGGAACGCCGCCAGCTTCGAACATGTCTTTGGCGACATAACGGCCGCCTGGCTTCAAATCCGCGATATATGGTGTCTTTTTCAGGACGGCCGCGACATCAAACAGATCGAACTTGATGCCGCATTCGTTGGCGATGGCCGGCAGGTGCAAGGCGGCGTTCGTCGAGCCACCGGTGGCGGCAACGACGGCGGCGGCGTTTTCGAGCGCTTCGCGGGTCACGATATCGCGTGGGCGCAGATTCTTGACGATCAGATCCATGATCATTTCGCCGGCGAGCATGCAGAACTTGTCGCGAATTTCGTACGGCGCCGGCGCGCCGGCCGAATACGGCAGCGCGAGACCGATCGCCTCGGAGATCGTCGCCATGGTGTTGGCCGTAAACTGCGCCCCGCAGGCGCCGGCCGACGGGCAGGCATTCTGTTCGAGCGTCTCGAGATCGTCGTCGGACATCGCGCCGATCGAATGCTTGCCGACCGCCTCGTAGACGTCCTGGATGGTAACCGGCTGACCCTTGAAGGTGCCGGGCAGGATCGAGCCGCCATAGATGTAAATCGAGGGCACGTTGAGCCGGCACATGGCCATCATCATGCCGGGCTGCGACTTGTCACAGCCGGCAACGCCGATCACCGCGTCATAGGAGTGGCCGCGTACCGTCAATTCCACCGAATCGGCAATCACCTCGCGCGACGGCAGTGAGGCCTTCATCCCGGCATGGCCCATGGCGATGCCGTCGGTGACCGTGATGGTGCAGAACTCGCGCGGCGTCCCGCCGACAGCCGCCACGCCCCGCTTCACGGCCTGGGCTTGGCGCATCAGCGCGATGTTGCACGGCGCAGCCTCGTTCCAGCACGTCGCGACGCCGACGAAAGGCTGGTGAATCTGCTCACGCGTCAGCCCCATGGCGTAATAGAACGCGCGATGTGGCGCCCGGTCCGCTCCTTCGGTGGCGTGCCGGCTGGGCAGTCGTTGCTTTAGATCGGTCTTTGCGTCCATCGTACTCTTGCGGGCCAACAAGGCCCCTCGCCCCTCCCATCCGATCCTAGAACCTGAAGATCGGATGTCTTGCGCCGCTCGTATTCACTTGCCGATGAAGCGCAGCATCGATTTCGAAAAATCCTATGGCTAAAAAGGGGCGTTTATCGTCGTTGCAGTGCGAAAAAAGCAAATGTTCCACTGCTGTTGCTGCGGGGCCACAGAATTGGGGACCTTCTGCTGTTCTGTTAACTAACAATTCACCCAGAACCTGCCAGGGGCTCGGACCATCACCGCATGCCAGGAAAGCTCAGGCGTGCATTCTTCGCACGAAGCGTCCACGAGGTCGCTCCCGATCTGATCGGGGCGACGCTTCTTGTCGATGGCATCGGCGGTCGCATTGTCGAGGTTGAGGCCTACCACCACACCGAACCGGCCGCGCACAGCTTTCGCGGCCCGACACGCCGCAACGCCGTCATGTTCGGCCCGCCCGGCTACGCCTACGTCTACCGGTCCTACGGCATCCATTGGTGCGTGAACTTCGTCTGCGAGCCGGAGGGGTCAGCAAGCGCCGTACTCATCCGAGCCATGGAGCCGACCGTGGGGCTGCGCACGATGCGCCGGCGGCGGCACACGACCGACGAGCGGCTGCTTTGCTCCGGCCCCGGCCGGCTGTGCGAGGCGCTCGGCGTCACCGGTAAGCACAGCGGGCTTGCGCTCGATCAACCGCCGTTCGAGCTTTTTGCGCGCGGGGACGCTGTGGACGTTGTCGCCGGACCGCGCATCGGCATCACCAAGGCGATTGAATTGCCGTGGCGCTACGGCCTCAAAGGCTCGCGCTTTCTCAGCAAGCCGTTCAGGCCGACATCCTGAAGTCGGGGTCGAACCCAAGCTCGCCCCGGGCCTTCTCGATCGAGACCGCGCCATCGTCGTCGGCGATGTTGTAGATGCCCGGCCGCCCGCGTGTGACGGCGAGCAGCGCGGCCTGTGCGGCGGCGTCGACATGGAGCGCCGGCTTGCTGTTCGGCTGCTGCGTCCACGTGCCGGGCCCGTAGAACAGACCGTAGCGGAGAACGATGGCTTCCATGGCCGACGACAGCACCTGGCTCTCCATGTCGGCCGCGCCCCGCACGGTCACGACACGCGGGCCCTCGGCGAGGTTGAGCGGATCGGTCTCGGGGTGAGGCTCGCCCCCCGGTGCGTAGCCGAAGGCGATGCTCTGCACGATGAAGCGGCGCGCCGCAGCGGCTTGCGCGGCGGCAACCAAATTGAGTGTGCCTTCGGTGCGGATCCGCGCGTTGCGCGGATACGACGCGGCGAGCTGGGCCGGATCAAGCACTTGGGGCAGATCGGTCAACTGATGGATGATGACGTCCGGTCGTGCCGAAACGACCGCGGTTTGCAACGCCGCCCTGTCAAAAACATCCACGATCACCGGCTCGGCGCCGCTTGCCTTCAGGTGCCGAGCTTTTTCAGCCGACCGCGTCGTGCCGACGACGACGTGTCCGTCGGCCACAAGCATCGGCGTCAGGCGGCGCCCGACCACTCCTGACGCACCGGCGAGGAAAATCCGCATGATGCTCAGAACACTTCAGGATAGGGCATCGCGCAACTTCGCGGTATCGTAATACTCGTAAAACTCGATCGCCTTGCCGTTGGCGAAACGCCAGGAATCCACCTTCGGCGACGATACGACCTTGCCGGTGCGCTTGAACCGCCACGCGCATCGCCCGAGCATGACCACGCGGTCGTCCTGGGCAACGAAATGCTCAGGCACATATTCGATCATGTCCCAATCGCGCTTGATCCCGGCGAAGTAATGCGCGAGCTCCTCTCGGCTCTGGTAGGAGGTCAAATACTCGGCTCCCGCCGCCCCCTGACCGAGCGAGCCGAACTTGATCTTATCGGCGCAGATCGCCATCCATTGATCGGCGCTCTCGCCCTTGCTGTCGGCCCACTTTGTGTAGGCGGCTTTCAACACCGCGACGTTCTGCGCTTCGTCTGACATTGTCGGCTCCGCACGGTTTCGCCTCGCCGTATAGTTGTATCCAGACTGCAGCTTTCCGTGCAACCGGGTTCGATCCGCCGGCGCGCTACGGCTGCTGATCAAGCCGATGCCTTAAGCCGCTCCAGCGCTTCGGCAAGCTTGGCCTTGCGCGCCATTGCTTCCTCGCGCTTCTCTTTTTCTTCCTCGACCACCTCTTCCGGCGCACGCGCGACAAAATTGGCATTGCCGAGCTTGGCATCGACGCGGGCAATATCGGCATCGCACTTCGACATTTCTTTGCCAAGCCGTGCCCGTTCGGCGGCAAGATCGATCACGCCAGCCAAGCGGCAGCGCTGCGACCTCACCGCGCACGACAAGCTGCGCCGCCCCTTGCGGCGCCGCATCGGCGAAAGAAATTTCTGCAACGCGCGCGAGACGCTGGACGAACTCCGACCACTTGCCGTGCGCGGAGAACCGTTTGCGGCGATGCGCCGGCAAGCACCAGCGGCAACTGCGTCGCCGGCGGAATATTCATCTCGACGCGCACCGAACGAATTGCCGTGACCAGATCGACCACCCAGCCGATCTCAGCCTCGGCGCCGTCATCATCGAGGCCGTCGTGCGACGGCCAGGAGTCGAGCGCCAGCATGTGATGACGCTTCGGCCCATGTTCGGCGGTGACGGCCCAAAGTTCCTCGGTGATGAACGGCATGAAGGGGTGCAGGAACTTGAGGATTTCATCGAGCGCCCAGGCCGCCGTCGCGCGCGTCTCGTTCTTGCCCGCGCCATCGGGGCCGGTGAGAACCGGCTTCGCCAGTTCCAGATACCAATCGCAGTAGACGTTCCAAATAAAGCGATACGCCGCGGCCGCAGCCTCATTGAATTTGTAGGCTTCAAGCGCCGCCGTGATGTCCCGGCCGGTCTTCGCAGTCTCGTGCACGATCCAGCGGTTGAGCGTGTCCTTGGCGCGGTGCGGATCGAACTCCGGATCGCGGACGCAGCCGTTGATCTCGGCGAACCGCGCGGCGTTCCAGAGCTTGGTTGCGAAATTGCGATAGCCTTCGACGCGCTGCTTGGAAAGCTTGATGTCACGTCCTTGCGCGGCCATGGCGGCGAGCGTGAAGCGGAGCGCATCGGCGCCGTACTCGTCGACCAATTCCAAGGGATCGATGACGTTGCCTTTCGACTTCGACATCTTGGCGCCGGTGGCGTCGCGCACCAGCGCGTGGATGTAGACGTCGTGAAACGGCACCTCTTTCTTGAAGTGCAGCCCCATCATCATCATCCGCGCGACCCAGAAGAAGATGATGTCGAAGCCGGTGACCAGCGTCGAGGTCGGGTAATAGCGTTTCAGTTCCGGCGTTTCGTCGGGCCAGCCGAGGGTGGAGAACGGCCAAAGCGCCGAGGAAAACCAGGTGTCGAGCACGTCCTCGTCGCGATGCAGATATTCGCTTGCGAAACGAGCGCGGCGCGCCGGATCGGCGGCGATGTCGTGGCCGTCCTCGACCGTGATCTCCTCGATGTCCGTATAATGAGCCAGCGCATCGGCGACCACGTCGTCCTCATTCTCGGCGACGAAGATCTTGCCGTCCGGCCCGTACCATGCCGGAATCTGGTGGCCCCACCAGATTTGCCGCGAGATGCACCACGGCTGGATGTTCTCCATCCAATTGAAGAACGTCGCTTCCCATTGCTGCGGCACGAACACGGTCTTGCGTTCGCGCACGGCCTCGATGGCGGGCTGCGCCAGCGTCTTGGCGTCAACGTACCATTGGTCGGTGAGATAGGGCTCTAGCACGGCGCCGGACCGGTCGCCGTGCGGCACCGTGTGCAGCGTCGGCTCGATCTTATCGAGCAAGCCGCGCGCATTCGAGACGTTCGACGATTTTCTTTCGAGCGCTACCGATCGAGGCTCTTGCAGCGTCCAATGTTTCCACGAGAATGAGTTCGGATGTGCATCGCCGTGAGAAACGCTGCGTTGTTCCTTGAGATCGAGGTGAGCCTCGTCATCGAGCACATTGACGAGCGGCAAGTCGTGCCGCCGCCCCACTTCGAAATCGTTGAAGTCGTGCGCCGGCGTGATCTTCACCGCGCCGGTGCCTTTTTCGGGATCGGCGTAGTCGTCGCCGATGATCGGAATGCGGCGGCCGACCAGCGGCAGGACCGCCGTCTTCCCAATCAGGTGCTTGAGCCGCTCATTGTCGGGATGCACGGCGACCGCGACGTCGCCCAGCATGGTCTCCGGCCGCGTCGTCGCCACGATGATGAATTCGTCGCTGCCTTCGATCGGATATTTGATGTGCCAGAGATGTCCCTTGGTCTCGACCTGCTGCACTTCAAGATCGGAAATCGCGGTCTTGAGCTTGGGGTCCCAGTTGACCAGGCGTTTGTCCTTGTAAATGAGGCCCGCGCGATAGAGCTCGACGAAGACCTTCGCCACCGCGCGCGAAAGTCCTTCGTCCATGGTGAAGCGCTCGCGTGACCAGTCGCAGGACGCGCCGAGCCGCTTCAACTGACCGATGATGGTGCCGCCCAATTCGGCCTTCCATTCCCACACGCGCTTGATGAAAGCCTCGCGGCCCAATTCGCGGCTGCCGGGTTGCTGGCGCTCCATCAACTGACGCTCGACGACGGCCTGCGTGGCGATGCCGGCGTGGTCGGTGCCCGGCTGCCACAGCACGTCCTTGCCGCGCATGCGCTCGAAACGGCAGAGGATGTCCTGCAACGTATTGTTGAGCGCGTGACCCATGTGCAGCGAACCGGTCACGTTCGGCGGCGGGATGACGATGCAATAGGGCGGCGCATCGGCGCGTTCGGGTCTGCCGGCGCGAAAAGCGCCGGCAGCTTCCCATGCTGCATAAATGCGGCCCTCGACCGCGCTGGGCAGATACCTGTTGTCGATCATCGGTGTTTCGCTTTTAAGAAGCCGCGGGGTACAAAGCCCGCCCCGCTTTGAGTGTCAACGCCAGCGCACGCACTCCTTGCACCACTCGGTTCCTGGTGAATTTGTCCTCCGTGTCATCCTCCCTGCAAGCAACCCTCGTCCCGAAGCGCAGTCCGGTGCGCTCGATCATGCTTCTCGCTGTCGCCGGGTTCGCCAGTCAGGCGCAAGTCCGGGTAACTGACTCTCTTTTGCCGCAAATTGCGGCGGACTTTCATACGACGGTTGGGGCCGCCGCGATCGTGGTGACCGCATACGCCGTGACGCATGGATCGGTCCAACTCGTCATCGGTCCAGTGGGCGACCGGTTCGGAAAGTACCGAACGGTCGCGCTGACCTGCGCGCTCGCGGCCGTCCTGGTTGCGATTTGCGGCAGCGTCTCGTCCCTGCCGGAACTCGCGCTCGCCCGGCTTGCCACGGGCGCCGTGGGCGGATGGATCATCCCAATCTCGATGGCCTATGTGGGCGACGTCACGCCTCATGACCGCCTCCAGCCGATCCTGGCCCGCTATCTGTCGGGCCAGATTCTCGGTCAATTGTTCGGCCAAGCTGCCGGCGGCGTGCTTGGCGATCTGATGGGCTGGCGCAACGTTTTCTTTGTGCTGTCCGGCATATTCGCCGTGGCGTCGGCGGGGCTCGTCTTCGAACTTCTGACCGATCCCGTCACCCGCAGTTCCAGACATCATGCCCGCCCGGCAGGAGGCTTCCTCGCGGACTACGGCGCAGTCCTGTCGAATCCGTTTGCACGCACCATCATTATCGTTTCGTTCGTTGAAAGCGCGCTGATGTGGGGCGCCTTTGCCTATATCGGGGCGGACCTGCACGCGCGCTTCGGCCTGAGCTTCACGCTCGTCGGTATCACGGTCGGGTTTTTCGGCGTCGGCGGGCTGATTTATGCGGCGCTGGTGAAGCTGTTGGTGCGGCGGCTCCGCCAGACCGGTCTCGCTATCGGCGGCGGCCTTATTCTGTCGGCCGCGTATATCGAACTCGCCATCGGATCCGCGTGGTGGCTCGCCCCCGCGGCCACGACCGCGATCGGCCTCGGCTTCTACATGCTCCACAACACGCTCCAGACCAACGCCACGCAGATGACGCCGGAAGCGCGCGGCACCGCTGTCGGCCTGTTTTCATCTGCGCTTTATATCGGCCAGACCGCGGGCGTTGCGGCAGGCGCGGTTGTGATCGACCGATCGGGCGCGACGCCGCTGTTTCTCGGCAGTGCCGTTGCACTGCCGATACTCGCGACCTTTTTTGCGCAAAAACTGCAGCAGCATCGGCTCGGCAAGTAGCGTCCGGCCGTCGCCGCTGCGGGATTTGCCGTCACACTTTGACGAGCGGCACCTTCGGCACCGAGCCGCGGCGCGGCGGCGGCCCATTGCCGCCGGGACCCGGCGGTTTACGGCGCGGCGTCGAGCGGCGCTTCTTGGCGCGGCGCGGCTCCGGCAGCTTTTCGGGACGCGGCGTAATCGGACCATCGGGGTAATCGAAGGAGAGCTTGCTCTCGCCGCCTTCCTCGGTGACCACGACGACACGGACGTGACCGCCGGACTTCAGGCGACCAAACAGCACCTCGTCGGCGAGCGGCTTCTTGATGTGCTCCTGGATGACGCGGGCCATCGGCCGCGCCCCCATCTGCTCGTCGTAGCCGCGGTCGATGAGCCATTTCGTGGCTTCGTCCGTGAGTTCGATCGTGACGTCGCGGTCGGCGAGTTGCGCCTCAAGCTGAAGCACGAACTTCTCGACCACCATTGCGATCACGTCGGTCGACAGATGCGCGAAGGTGATGATGGAATCGAGCCGGTTGCGGAACTCCGGCGCGAACATGCGGTTGATCGCCTCCATGTCCTCGCCCTCACGCTTGGAGCGCGTGAAGCCGAAGGCGGCTTTCGCCATGTCGGCAGCGCCGGCATTGGTGGTCATGATCAGGATCACATTGCGGAAGTCGACCTGCTTGCCGTTGTGATCCGTCAGCTTGCCGTGATCCATGATTTGCAGGAGCACGTTGAACAGATCAGGGTGCGCCTTCTCGATTTCGTCGAGCAGCAGCACGCAATGCGGATGCTGGTCGACGCCGTCGGTCAGCAAGCCGCCCTGGTCGAAACCGACATAGCCGGGCGGCGCGCCGATCAGCCGCGATATGGTGTGGCGCTCCATGTATTCGGACATGTCGAAGCGGATGATCTCGACACCGAGCGTCGCCGCAAGCTGGCGGGCCACCTCGGTCTTGCCGACGCCGGTCGGTCCGGAGAACAGATAGCAGCCGATCGGCTTTTCCGGTTCGCGCAGGCCGGCGCGGGCGAGCTTGATGGAGGCGGCAAGCGCCTCGATCGCCTTGTCCTGGCCGTAGACCACGCGTTTGAGCGTCTCCTCCAGGTGCCGCAATACCTCGGCGTCGTCCTTCGACACCGCTTTCGGCGGAATGCGCGCCATGGTGGCGATGGTGGTCTCGATCTCCTTGAGACCGATCGTGCGTTTGCGCCGGCTCTCCGGCAGCAGCATCTGGGCGGCGCCGGACTCGTCGATCACGTCGATCGCCTTGTCGGGCAGCTTGCGGTCATGGATGTAACGCGACGACAGCTCGACCGCCGCCTTGATGGCCTCGTTGGTGTAGCGGAGCTTGTGATAGTCCTCGAAGTAGGGCTTGAGCCCTTTGAGAATTTCGATCGCGTCCGGGATCGTCGGCTCGTTGACGTCGATCTTCTGGAACCGGCGCACCAGCGCCCGGTCCTTCTCAAAGTACTGCCGGTACTCCTTGTAGGTGGTCGAGCCGATGCACCGCACCGTGCCGGAGGACAAGGCCGGCTTGAGCAGGTTCGAGGCGTCCATGGCGCCGCCCGACGTCGCACCGGCGCCGATCACGGTGTGGATCTCGTCGATGAACAAAATGGCGCCCGGATACGCTTCAAGCTCCTTGATGACCTGCTTGAGGCGCTCCTCAAAATCACCGCGGTAGCGCGTGCCGGCGAGCAGCGTACCCATGTCGAGCGCGAACACCGTAGCGTTGCGCAGAACGTCCGGCACCTCGCCGTGGACGATGCGGCGCGCCAAGCCTTCCGCGATCGCGGTCTTGCCGACGCCGGCATCGCCGACGAACAGCGGATTGTTTTTCGAGCGGCGGCACAGGACCTGAATGGTGCGGCTGATCTCGGCTTCCCGGCCGATCAGCGGATCGATCTTGCCTTCGCGCGCCTTCTTGTTGAGGTTCACGCAATAGGCATCGAGCGCATCGCCCTTCTTCTTCTGTTCTTCGCCTGGCTTGTTGTCGCTTTCCTCATCGCTGCCGCGCACCGGCCGCGCTTCGGACATCCCTGGACGCTTGGCGATGCCGTGGCTGATATAGTTGACCGCATCGTAGCGCGTCATGTCCTGCTCCTGCAGGAAGTACGCGGCATGGCTCTCGCGCTCGGCGAATATGGCGACCAGCACGTTGGCGCCGGTCACTTCCTCGCGCCCCGAGGACTGCACATGAATCACCGCGCGCTGGATGACGCGCTGGAAGCCCGCGGTGGGCTTGGAATCCTCGGCGCCGTCGGTGACAAGGTTGTCCAATTCGGATTCGAGATAGGCGACGAGGCTTCGGCGCAGCTTTTCGAGATCGACGTTGCACGCCCGCATGACCGCGGCAGCGTCCTGGTCCTCGATCAACGCGAGCAGAAGATGCTCAAGCGTTGCGTATTCGTGGTGCCGCTCATTGGCGAGCGCCAAGGCCCGATGAAGCGACTGTTCGAGGCTGCGCGAGAACGTTGGCATTCAATGTCTCTTCATTTTGTATTGGACGACCGCTCCCCAAGACTCACTTTTTTTCCATGATGCACTGCAAAGGATGCTGATGTTTACGGGCAAAGTCCATGACCTGCGTCACTTTGGTCTCTGCCACCTCATAAGTATAAACCCCGCACTCGCCGATTCCATGCTGGTGCACGTGCATCATGATCCGATGCGCCGCTTCGGCGTCCTTGTTGAAGAAACGCTCCAGAACATGAACCACGAACTCCATCGGCGTATAGTCGTCATTCAGCAACAATACTCGATATAGGTTAGGCCGCTTGGTCTGCGGCTTCGTCTTGGTGATGACCGCGGTCCCCGGACCGCCCTGATCGCCTTTGCGCTTGCGGTCATCGTCGGCCAGTCGGATCGGTCTTTCGTGCAGTATAACGTCAATCAGGGGCATTGCGTTTCGTTTGCCGTTTGGACTCGTGTTTGGAGCGATCGTCACTCCGCATCGGGCCGACCGGTGGCCACCGCCCCTGTCCTCCCGACCTTCTATTATAAAGTTTGCAAGGCACATCTGCCAGATCGATGACTCTACGCTGCTCGCAGAGCCGCCTCCCCCGATTTCATGCGCTGGTTTGCGCTCGTTGGTGCAGGAGCAATGCCGTGATCTGCTTCCGCCACACGCCAGGATCGCAACGCGATTGCGGATAATTCGCGGCGGCGACAGTCAACCCACAGCTTACCCGGGCACAGTGTTCCACCGGCGCTGCCGTTTGAACACGCAGTCGAGTGACAACAACGGATGGTGGTGAGCTAGGGACCCGAGCGTGTTGCCTTTGGCGCGGACTCTCGCGCGGGACGAATTCAAGAGCCGCCGCGCACAAACGCGGCAGCCCATCGAACAGCCTGCCAAGAACAGCGCCCCAAGAACAGCGGGCTCCAAGGCACCAACACCACGAGGACCTCAGGTCGCCGCGGCAACTACGGCGCGTCGGATGCGCCGAATGGCAAACGGCGCGCGCTTTGAACGCGCGCGCGTTACTTCATTTTCGCGAACGCGCCTTCGAACGGCTTGTAGGCCTCTTTGGCGAGATCAACGTAAAGCTCGCCGAGTTTGGCCGCCTCCGCGACGAAGTCCTCATAGGACGACTTCAGATATTCGGTCTGCACTTCCATGGCCTTCTCAACGGTCTTTGCCCCAAGGAGCTTTTCCCAAGCGGCAGCAGAACCCTCGACCGATTTCTTCGAGTAATCCGCCATCTCGGTTGCGATCGCCTGGGCGCTCTTTGACCAAGCACCGAGCGATGTCATCGCCATGTCCATGCTATCTTTGCTGAACTTCTGCATATCATCGGTTGTCATGTGGGTCCTTATCGGCCGGGCGCGCCGGGCGTTTGCGGGGTTAATTTCAGCTTTGCCTTGAAAAGGCCTTCCCGGGAGTCCAGCATAATTATAGTGCACCGCACAAAAACTGCAACCGGTATTAGCGTAGTGCACAAGAAAACGGCGTTGAGCGGATTTAACGCTTTCGCAACAGCGTTCGCCTAGCGTGGTTGACCGTGTCGTCTGGGTGACGAGTGTTTAGTCGGGGGACGGTTGCCTCTCTTCGGGGGGCGGATTGCTGAAACGGGCATCTCCGCCGCGGGGAAAGCACAGTCCCAAAGGAGCGAACAGGGGATGAGCCCTAACGAGGGCTCAGCGCGCGTTCAGGGACGGGGTGCGTAATGGCATTTAAAGACTTGGGAGCCCGTCAGGGGCTGCGCTGTTGCGCTTTGGGTCTTTCCGCCCTGGCGGCGGTTCTTACCTTCACCAGTGAAGCCGACGCGTGGCACCATCACCGCGTCCGCGTCCATACTGTGCGTTACGCGCACCACACAGCACGCGTCTACCATCGCGCCCACGTCGAGGCTTATTCGCCGCCCAGCGCCTCGATCGTCGTTGACGGCAATAACGGCGGCGTGCTGCAGGCTTCAAACCCGGACGGCTTGCGCCATCCCGCCTCGCTGACCAAGATCATGACTCTTTATCTGCTGTTCGAGAGGCTCGACGCAGGCAAGATCAAGCTCGATACGCCCCTTAGAATTTCCGAGCACGCGGCCGCGCAGGCGCCGACCAAGCTCGGTCTCAAGCCCGGCCAGACCATTCCGGTCGAGGATGCGATCAAGGGTATCGTGACAAGGTCGGCGAATGACGCCGCGGTCGTGATCGCGGAAAATCTCGGCGGTGACGAAGAAGACTTCGCCAAGCTCATGACGCAAAAGGCCCATGCGCTCGGCATGAGCCACACCACCTATGTCAACGCCTCCGGCCTGCCGGACGATGATCAGATCACAACGGCTCGCGACCAGGCATTGCTTGGACGCGCCATCCAGGAGCGCTTCCCGCGCCTCTATAAGTATTTTTCTACGACGTCGTTCGTCTTTCATGGCGTGACCATCCGGGGTCACAATCATCTGCTGGGTTCGGTCGAAGGCGTTGATGGCATCAAAACCGGATTCACCCGCGCGTCGGGCTTTAACCTCGTCACGTCGGTCCACCGCGGAGGGCGCTTTATTGTCGCCGTCGTGCTCGGCGGCCGATCAGCATTCGAGCGCGACGCTCATATGCGCGAACTGATCAGCGGGCACATCCGCGAAGCTTCGCTGCAGCATACGGCGCCGGTGCTTGCGGAACGCGCCGAGCCAAGGGGTGAGCCGCAGGCGGTGGCCCTCGCCAAGGCGGCGCTGTCGACGCGCGCCGATCCCACGCCGACCTCCACGATAACCGCCCACGCGATGGTCGGCTCCACCGATCCGATCAAACCGCTTCTGGTCAAGACCATTTCGTATCGGATCGCTCCGGTCCGCACGGCTGCGCTTGGCCCAATGCCGACGCTGGTTCCGGTCGCTGATTCCGCTCCGCAATCACAGGCTTCCGCGCCGGCCGCCGCCGCGCGGCCGTCGGTGCAGGAGCAACGGGCCGAAGCAACACGGACGGAAACGCGACGGACGATTGCCGCAGCGGCCGACCCGACGCCTTCGGCGTCGCCGGTTTCTGCCAAGGTCGAACCCGCCAAGTCCGAAGCCGCCAAGTCCGAACCCGCCAAGGTCGAGATGGCCAGAGTTGAGACGGCCAGGGGCGAGGCGACGAAATCGGAAGCTTTGGCCTCCGAAAGAATCCCCAACTCCGAGCCGGCGCAGATTCACGCCCGCGGCGGCTGGCTCATCCAAATCGGAGCCTATGAGGGTGAGGACGAAGCCAAACAGCATTTGAGCGCGGCGCAACTGAAGGTGCACACCATGCTCGCTTCAGCCGACCCGTTTACCGAGCGCGTGCAAAAGGGCGATAAGTCGCTTTACCGTGCGCGCTTTGCAGGTTTCGACAAAGAGACCGCAGAAGCCGCGTGCCGGCAGCTCAAGCGCAGCGACTTCCAGTGCATGGCGCTGAAAAACTAAAGCCCCGGGCAAACCGGGCGCGAGAGCATGTTCCATGCTCTCAATCACACGGGACGTCAGTAACGGACAGGCAGTCACGCGAGGATCGTTTGGAGTACCTCAGCGATGGCGGCGAAGCAGAACATCCTTGGCCTCGTTGACGCGGGCCGCAAGATACGTCGACCCCCCTTGGTCGGGATGCAATTTCTTCATCAGGGAGCGGTGAGCCCGAGTGATATCCTGCGCGGTCGCCCCGGGCTGAACGCCAAGGATCTGATAAGCCTCCTCTTCAGTCATTTTGCCGCTGGCCGCCGCCCGCGCGCCATTCCCCGGTGCCGCATCACCTTGCGCGTGCTCACGCCAACCGGCGTCCCGGCGATCAAGATACGCTGCAAGTAGATCGCGGCTGTCGTTATCGAACGACGCCAGCAATCCGACGAGCGTCGGAACGTCGAGTGCCTCGAGCGGAGTGCCTTCGTAGCGTCCCGCGAGAATGCGGCCGCGCATCTTGCCGCTGTCGTGATCAAGCTCCATTTCGAGAAAGGCCGACCGGACCTGCGAGACTTGGCCCGAGCGCTTCTGCGTGCGCCCGCTGAAGCTCGCCGGCCAGAGCGAAATCCAGCCGAGCAGACCAAGGCCGACCGCCCCGACCGACAGCGCAACGCCGATTTCGCCACGAAGCAGAAGAAAAGCGGCGAAGATCAAAGCCGCGCAGCCTCCCATGAAGCGCAGAAGACGCGCGGCCTGCTTTGGGATCGGCTTTGGAGAAGGCGTTAACGGCCCACAGCAGCAGGATGAGAACGACGACGCCGAGGATGAGGGGCATACTACTTCAGCTGCTCCAGCAGCCTTACCGCGCCAGCACTCTGCCGCCGCTTGAGGTCGGCGAGCGCTTTCATGCCGCCGGCCGCGTAGACCGCGGCCGCTCGGAGCAATTCGGCTAGTTCGTTTGCGGCGCCGGGCGCGAACCGGCAATAAGCGCCGCCCGTAAGGCGCGCAATCTCGCGAAAGGCCTGCTCGCAAACCGGATCATAGCCCTCCTGGAACATGAAGGCGCGAACGTTGCGCAGCCCGAGTTCGCCGGCGCCGGCGCACAGGTCGTCAAGCGCTTCCTCCATGGCGTCGCCGACGAAGACCAAAGTCCCGACCTTCGCCTTGTCGTTTTCACGGCGCGCGTGCGCGAGAACCTTGGCGATCTGGGTGTGACCACCGCGGCAATCGATCCGCGCCATGAGAGCGCCGAGCCGTTCCGCCTCCGCAATCCAAGGTGAAGAGCGGCATTCGGCAAGGCCGCGATAGTAGACGAGCTGAATGTCAAGGCCGCCGACCGCGGCGGCTTCGCGGAACATGTCGGCTTGCAGCGTGCAGGCTTGATCCCAGGTCGGCTGCCGGCTCATTGTCGCATCGAGCGCGAAAATCAGCCGACCGCGCTGCCCGCGTTCGACTGCCGGCCCCAGCGCCCTGACGCCACTGAGAAATGCATCAATCTCTGCGCGCGAAGCTGCAACCTCAGCCGCATCGCGCTGGGACTGGCGCGCCGGCGCCGAGGCGCTGTCAGACCGATCCTTGCTCATCGAGCAACCCTTTGCGGCAAGCCCTCCAGGCTCGCCATAAAGTGGCCCTCGCCGGGTGTCGGCGCAATAAGCTCAATCAACGAGCAGATCGTGCGTCTCGAGCGGCTTCGTCGCCGCCGAGAGCCATTCGGCACGGGCAGCGGCCCGGCGCTTGCCACGCTCGTCGATCGGCAACTTCAGCGCGTCAATCAGGGCCTTGACCTCATCGCGGGCCGTCACGTGCGAAACACTGGGCCGAAGACCGAGTGTATCTTCGTTGAGTTCGTCGAGCGCCGTGAGGCCGCGGGGGAAAAACTCCCGGTAAACGACGCGCTCGGCGAAACCGTCGGCGCAACGGAAACCAAGTTGCCTGCCAAGTGCATCGATCCCCTCCCCGACCAGGCGCTTGTTCCGCGAGCCCAAAGTCGAGAGCCGATTACGCACGACAATCCAGTCGGTCAGGCCGCCGTCGACGAGGCGGCGCTGCCGTCGCGCCTCGCGAACCATCTCGGCGTAATGGCTGAGGCCGGTGACTTCGAAGGTGCTCTGATCGACCGAGCCGAGTACGTCGAAATCGACGAAACTGTCGTTGAGTGGGGTGATCAGCGTGTCGGCCATCGAATGCGCAAGCCGCATCAAGTAGGAATCCGAGCCTGGCGTGTCGATGACGACGAAATCGTGACTTTGCTCTACGGCGCTCACCGCGTCGGCAAACGCCGCGAATTCCTGGGCTTCAATTTCGTCAAGCCGCAGTCCGAACCCGCGGGCAACGCAAAAATGCAGGGGAAGATCGAGTCTGATGCCTGAACGTTCGGCCCAACCACGGCGGTTTTCGACATAATGCGTAAAGCTGCGCTGACGAGAATCGAGATCTATCGTGGCAACACGCTGCCCCGCCTGCAGCAGCGCTACGGCGACGTGCATCGCCGTCGTCGATTTTCCCGAGCCGCCTTTTTCGTTGCCAAGGACGATAACGTGCGCCGAAACCGGCTTGCCGATATCCGCCTGCATCAACATCGAAGCGCAACCCCAGCGTCGCTATCACTTCTCCAGCTTGCAAGGCTAACGAGTCAAGATACAGCATCATTCTCGATAAGTTAATCATTAACCACACGACCATCAAAGAAGATATTGGTATGTGGTCACGCTGCAACGCCATTTTCGAAACGCGCCATGTCCAAAAAAACGAGGGGCCCAAAGAACCAGTCGCGTGTCATTCGCAGCTTGCCCGCACTCAAACGCACGATCGCGCGGTGGCGCACGCGCCGCAACGTAATTGCTCTGGTGCCGACGATGGGCGCGCTTCATGCCGGCCATCTCGCGCTGGTGCGCCATGCGCAACGGCGGGCCGATCGTGTCATCGTGTCGATCTTCGTTAATCCGGCCCAGTTCGCGCCGCATGAGGACCTGAGAACCTATCCGCGCACGTTCGCAGCCGACACCGCTGCGCTATCCGAACTCAAGACCGACCTGGTCTGGGCGCCTTCCGTCGACACCATGTATCCGGCCGGATTTGCGTTGCGGATCGTGCCGGAGGGGCCGGCGATGGCCGGCCTCGAAGATGCCTTCCGGCCGCATTTCTTTGCCGGCGTCGCCACCGTGGTCGCCAAGCTCCTGATCCAGTGCGAGCCGGACTTCGCGATGTTCGGCCAAAAGGATTATCAGCAGCTCAAGGTCGTTACCCAGCTTGCACGCGATCTCGGTCTGCGGACACGCATTATCGGCGTGCCGACCGTTCGCGAGCCTGACGGTCTCGCGCTCTCCTCGCGCAATGTCTACTTGTCGCCGGTCGAGCGCGCGGCCGCGCCGACGCTGCACCGCGTGCTGGCACACTGCGCCAAGGCGATCGCCGACGGCGAAGCGGTCGATGCCGTCCTCATCCAAGGCCGTGCGGCAATCACCAGCGCCGGCTTCGCACTTGATTATCTCGAAGCCCGCCACGCCGAGACGCTGGCGCCACTCGGTTCCGCCAAGAGAGCCTCGGCGAAGACCGAGCCGATCCGCCTGCTCGTCGCCGCACGGATCGGCAAGACGCGGCTCATCGATAATATCGGTGTCCAGTTTTGAGGCAGTTATTTCCCGCCACCCTTCATCGGGTCCTTCACGGCCGGGTAGGTCGCGAACTCCGTGTTCCAGAGTTGGCCGTTTAGCTTCTCAACCTTGCGGATGTAGATGTTCTGCACAATGTCGCGCGTTTCCGGATCGATCGAGATCGGTCCACGCGGGCTCTCCCAAGCCATGCCCTTCATTGCGCCGAGCAAAGCGTCGCCGTCGGCGTTGCCGCCCGTTTTCTTGAGAGCCTCGTAGACGAGGTGCATGCCATCGTAGCCGCCCAGCGACACGAAGTCCGGGCGGAAGTTGTTGGCCTTCTCAATCGCCGCGACATAGGTCTTGTTGAGCGCCGAATCGTGCGAGGCGGAATAGGGCCCGGCCGTGATGATGCCGAGCATCTGATCGCCCATGTCGTTGAGATTGTCGTCGGTGGTCAGGTCGCCCGGCCCGATGATCTTGATGCCGGACTTGGCCAGACCGCGCTCCGCGAACTGCTTGGCGAAAATCGGCGCCTGAGTGCCGGGAAAGTAGATAAACGCGGTATCCGGTTTGACGTCGCTGATCCGCTGCAGAAACGGTGCGAAGTCAGGATTTGCCAGCGGTAGCCGTATGGACTCGATGATTTCGCCGTTGACCTGGGTGAAGCGGGTCTTAAACGCCGTTTCAGCTTCGACGCCGGGCGCCCAATCGTTGACCAGAGTCACGACGCGCTTACTGCCGTTTTTGGCCGCCCATTCCGCCAAGATCCATGCCTGCTGACTGAGCAGGAAGCCGGCCCGAACGAAGTAGGGAGACTTCGCGGTCGTGATCGAGGCGCCGGAACTCATCACCAAGGTGGCCTTTTTTGCTTCAGTCACGATTGGCGCGATCGCAAGGGCCGTGGGCGTGATGCCGACGCCAACGATGTCCACCTTGTCGTTGACGATCATCTCCTGGACGATGCGGTGCGCATTGTCGGCGACACCGCCGTCGTCCCGGACGTTGATCTCGATTTTGCGTCCGGCGACGGTATCGCCGTGCTGTTGCATATAGAGCTTGATCGACGCCGAGAGCTGCCGCCCGACGGCATTGAATCCGGCGCCGGTCATCGGCATGCTGATGCCGATTTTCAGCGCCGCTCCCTGGGCGACGGCCGGTCGGGCCAAGATGCCTCCGGCAGCACTGGCGGCCATGCCCTTGAGCAATGTTCTCCGCAACATGTCGTTCCCTCCCTCATTTTTTCTGCGTTTTTCGCTTTTTTGGATCGTCCGCCCAGCACGATCGCTTATGCGGGTTCGAGATGCGGTATCTCCGGACGCTCGCCTTGGGCTTTGCCGGTGATCGGCGGTCGCGGCAAGCGCGCCGTACCGGTTTCCATGACGAAGGTGTGTTCGAGCGAATACCACGGCGCCTTGACGTCGGCAGCCGAAGGACACGGTTCGTCGTGACGTACGTAATTGCCGATCAGGTGGCGAGTGACACCGAACTGCACGTCGGTCTCGATGTTCTTGTCTTCGGGATCATAGAGTTGCGAGATCAGTGTCTTGAAGCCCGGCTTGTAGACGAGGAAATGCAGATGCGCCGGCCGCATGTTGTGCCGGCCTTGCGCCCGCAACAACTCGCCCACCGGGCCGTCGATCGGGATCGGATAGCCGGCCGGCTTCACGCTACGGAAGCTGATATGCCCATCCTTGTCGGTGGTGAACTTGCCGCGCAGATTCATATCGGCCTGAACGGGGTCCTGGTTCTCGTAGAATCCTTCCGGTGACGATTGCCAGATATCGACCTCGGCACCCGCGATCGGCTTGCCGCTCACGTCGTGAAACGAGGCATCGACGAACAGAACGGGTCCGGGCGTCGGCGACCGCACGATCGATCCGCCGTTTTGCGTCTTTGGCGAATCCAGCCGCCAGAACGGCCCGAGCAGGTTGGCGTCGGTTTCGGTCTGACCGCGATTGCCGTTATTGAGGAGGCAGATCAGCGTCGAAAAGCCGAGCGATCCCGACATCAACACGGCCTCGTTGTGAGTTCTCGTTGGTGTGTTTGCCGAGCGCAACGATGTAGGCGATGGCGGCCTGAAATTCCTCCTCAGTCAATTTCACCTCGCGGGCAAAATCGTGCAGGTGGCGGACAAAGGCCGACATGACCTCCCGCAGACGCGGATTCGGCGCGCGCTCGAGTTCACTCAGCACCGCCTTGGTGACGTCCTTCTCACTCCCGATGATCATGCTTTTGCTCCGCGACGCGCGTGAAAGGTGGTTGATGGTGGATTTTACGTGATCGCTTGCGACTGCGCCATGCGGAAGGAAGGCTCAGGCGAGAGGCTTCGCCTCACATCAGTCCCAGCTCGCGCAACTCCCGCCGCATCTTCTCCGGCATGGCGGCGGCCCCAGGCGCTGCTTTCTCAAGGTCTCGCGGCGCATCCTTGGCCTCAAGATAGCGCCAGCCCTGAAAGGCGCGATAGGGTCGCGGCTCGACCAAAACGACCTTGGGATCGAGCACCAGCGCGCAGCGCCCGACGCCGTCTTTGTCGACGAAGGGGCGGACATCGAGGATGCGCTCGCGGCACATCATTTCGCCGCGGATCACCCAATAGAGCGAGCCGCCGTCGACGAGTTCCGCCGCACGCTTGGGTACCATCCGCGTGGTGTGGATGCGTTCCGGCTTTTCGCCGCGCTTACGCTTTTCCCTGAGCTTTTGCTTGATCCAGTCCTCCAGATCACGGACCGAGTCACAGCCGACGCAAAGCTTGATGAGATGAAGGGGCATGACCTACCTTATCCTTCTCGGGCAGGCTCGATCAGCACGATCTCAGCGCCTTCCACAACTTGCAAGCCGACTTCCGCGAGAACCTGCATCACGACGCCCGCGAACGGCGATCGAAGGGTATGTTCCATCTTCATTGCCTCGATCACGGCAAGCGGCTGACCGGCACTTACGCGATCGCCGACACTGACGGAAATTTCCAGCAACCTGCCATGCATGGGCGCCGTGATCGTCCCGTCTCCGGCATCCGCCGGATTGCCGGCAACACCAAAGTCCTTGAGGCGCACGCGGGTCTGGTGACCGTGGCGCAGAACGAAGGCCTCTTCCCCGGCTTCGAACACCATTGCGTCGGTCGCTGGTGCTGTATCCTCAATCGCAACATGAATGCCATTTTTTCCATAGCCCACCGTCGCGATTGCACCTTCGCCATCAACGATCACGGGCATGGCAAGGGAGCGCCGGCCGCCCAACTGGAATCCGATCCTGCGCGGTCCATGGCGAGAAGGCCGCAAAGGGGTCGTCTTCCGACGCTGCAGTCGATCCCGGCGCTCCCGCAAGCAACCGGGCAACACCGAGTGCCGCAGCAGCGTAGTCGGTCCCGTGGGGGACTGCGCCGAGCACCGCGAGATTTCGATCGATGAAGCCGGTGTCGATGGTCCCATTGCGGAACTCGTTTGTGCGGCACAGAGCGGCAAGAAAGGCGACATTGCTTCGCGGCCCGGCGATGATTGTGCGATCAAGAGCGTCAGCGAGCCGCTCGACGGCCGCGGCCCGCGTCGACGCATGGGCAATGAGCTTGGCGATCATGGCATCGTAGTATGGTGTCACTTCGCCACCAGCCACGACCCCACTGTCGACGCGAACGTCGCCCGGATAGTCGAGCGCGACGATAGGACCTGGCGACGGCAAGAACCCGCTTTCAGGATCCTCCGCATAGAGACGCGCTTCGATGGCGTGTCCGTCGGTGCGAATTTGTTCTTGTGTCTGCGGCAAGGCCTCGCCCGCGGCGACACGGAATTGCCATTCGACAAGATCGATCCCGGTGATGGCTTCGGTCACCGGATGTTCAACTTGCAACCGGGTGTTCATTTCGATGAACCAAAAGCCATTTTCGCGCAGCCCGCCGGTGCCGTCGGCAACGAACTCAACGGTGCCGGCGCTCACATAACCGACAGCCTTCGCAGCCTCGACGGCAGCCGCGCCCATCCTTGCCCGCAGCGCCGCCGTCATGCCGGGAGCGGGCGCCTCCTCGATCACTTTCTGGTGACGGCGCTGCAGCGAGCAGTCGCGCTCGCCCAGGTGGATCGCATTGCCGTGCGCATCGGCAAAAATCTGAATTTCGATATGGCGCGGCGAGGCTATAAATTTCTCGATCAAAACGCGGCCCGAGCCGAACGCCGTCTCTGCTTCGCGGATCGCGCCATCGAGCGCCGCCTCGAACTCGGCGTGCTTGTCGACACGGCGCAGGCCGCGCCCGCCGCCCGCCGCCACCGGCTTAATCAGCACGGGGTAGCCGATCTGGTAGGCCTTTTCCTTGAGGAATTTCGGGTCCTGCCGTTCACCGTGATAGCCGGGCACGACAGGGACGCCAGCTTTCTCCATGAGTGCCTTGGCGCGATCTTTCAGCCCCATGGCGCGGATCGCACTGGCCGGCGGCCCGACGAATGCGATGCCGGCCGGCGCACAGGCTTCGGCGAAATCGGCATTCTCCGATAAGAACCCGTAACCAGGATGGACGCATTCTGCTCCGGAACGCTTTGCGACCTCGATCAATCGCTCGATTGAAAGGTAGCTGTCGCGCGGCTCAGACGGACCGATGAAATAGGCTTCGTCACATTGCCGCACATGGAGCGCGCGAGCGTCAGCCGCTGAATAAACCGCGATTGTGCGCAAGCCGAGCCGCTTTGCGGTCCGCGCGATACGGCACGCGATCTCGCCGCGGTTTGCGATCAGGACGGAGCGGAACATGACCTGTGCATCCTAGTGGAGCGGATTTGACATTCGCTACCCACCGAGCGCGAATCGGCGAAGCGAATGTCAAACCCAAAGCTCCACTAGCACTCATCTTTGCTAGTGGTCCTTTGATTCTAACATTCGCAAGACAGCCTGCCGAACCGGGATGCGAATGTTAGAACCGGACCACTAGCGGTCAGGCCTTTGTCCGTCGGGCAAACCCAGCCTCGTTGAATGTGGAAATCATTGCGCGTGCACCGCAGCACCGGCATTTGCCTGAGGCGGCGGCGAGAGCGGATTAAGTTGGACCGGCGCGCCGGAAATCGTTGCGGGCGCTGCAGCCGCCCGCGGGGCGGACGCCGCAGGCGCCGGCGTCCAAACCGGCTCTACGGAAGCCTCCGAGTCGGGCGCTGCGGCTTGAGCAGCGGCTTGGGCGGCAGCTTGGGAATTTCCTGACTGCTTACGCGATCGCCGCGAGGCCGAATTTGCGTTAGCGCCGCCTGCCGGCGCCTTCGTCGCCGGCTCGGGATTCATGATACTGACCGGCGGAATAGACGCCGCGGAAGGAAAGTCGATGTTGACAGTGACTTTACGCGGATCGCGGACGTTGTGGGCTGGCTCCGTCGGTGTTGCATCGGCGACGGCGCCGTCCGGCGCCTGCGCCCACGCAATCGAATAGCGATCGAGATAATGGTCGAGTGTTTCGTCGGCGAGATTCGCGCGCACTCGACCCGGATCGCGCAGCAGCGCGAGGACCTTGCAGTTCGCGCTCGTACAACCATCGCGAGTTTGCAGTAAGTGGGCGAGGAAGCCGAAACGATCGGTTTCGAGTGAGCGACGCAACGGCAAGAGCGCGTCGTCGATCTGCGCATCGCCGTGTTTTCTAAAGGCGACCATGTCAGCCAGCAGAGCGAACCGCGACGAAACGTAGGAGGTCGCCTCCGCCACCGTTGCGGGCGCGGCGAAGAGCTCCTTCTCGCACGCCGCCTCGACCGTGTCGCCCGCAATCGCGTCGAGGCACGCGAGCGGCGAACCTGGCGCGAGAGCCCCGGCGTTTAAAACCTGAGCGCGTAATTCGAGGGCTCGACGTTCTGCGTCACGCTCACGTAAGTTCGCGCGATCGATGTAAGCCCACGCCACCGCCGCGCTGAGCGCCGCAGCGAGCGAAACCGCGCCGGCGCGTGTCAGCGCACCACCAATTTCGATCCGCGGCCGAGCGAGCGCGAGCGCAAACGCAAAGACCAGCACGCCAGCCGCCGCAGCCGCGATCCACAAGAGCAGCATCTCGGGATTACCGCCGGGCATATATCGACCCCAGGACAAACAGCACGCCGCTCCGCGCCGTCCTGAGTATCGCCCAGACCCACCGGGGAAGCCAGCCCTTAAGCCATTCACATTTGATTTCGAGCGTTTTTCGCCGGTCCCATGACGAATTTCGGGGAACTCGGGCAGATCACCGCCTGCGCGACACGAGCCACGCCAGCACAACAAGCCAAAGCGGACCGAATCAGTGCTCGAGGTCGAGCTGACTTTCCTTGGCGACGCGCTCAAAGGCCTCGCCTGGATTTTTGATGCGATATTGATAGTCGTCGCCGTCGGACGGCAACAACTTGACCACCATGTAGCTGCCGCTCGCGCCGGGCCGGCTGATCGGGCTCGATGTGTAAGACACGGTCTGGCCGACACGATATTTGTGCGTGCGGACTGGCGCCCGCGCCACAACTTCGGCGACGGTCAGCGTCGATACAGCCACCCTCGCGACGCTCGCGCTGCCGTTCACGACCGACTGCAATTCCGGCTGCAGCTCGGACGGCCTCGGTGCCGGTCGCGAACGGGCCTTATTGGCCGTCGTTTTCCGCGCCGAAGCCTTCAGGGTCGTCATTTTGCGACCGGCAGCCTTGCGGACCCCTGTACCGCGGCTCGGCTTTGCCGGCCGTTTTTTCTTCACTGAACGTTTATTCATAACACAACTATAGCACTCAAGTCGGCGGAGGAGCAAAAGATATAGTACGGAATAAGGCCGTTCGCGACGACTACTTAAGTTTCATGATTAATCCGCAAAAACCAATTGATTTCAATGTGATGCCTGAAGTTCCTTGAGTGATCTTGTAGTCGCGCATTCTCAGCCCAAGCGTTGCCAGCGGCCTTTTTCGTCCGGCTGCCAATACGTCACCTCAAAGCCCGCCGCCTTGGCCTCCGTCCAGCGCGCGCGCGCCTGCTCAACCGCCTCCGGATCGTCGTCGTCGAACAACATGACGACGCGCTCATAGCCGGACGGATCGCCCGGCATGGCCGCGCTCTCGACAAGGAAACGCACGACTGCGCCGTTGGGGTTGTCCTCGTTGACAGTGAGCAGGATGGGCTGTTCGGCGGCCCCAGCATCGCGCCATGTCCCATGTGGAAGGAAGACGTCATCGCGCCAGGTCCACAAATGCGCGTCGAGTGCAGCGATGCGTTCATCGGTTGAGCCTTGCACCGCGACGCGCCAGCCGCGATCAAGCGATCGCTGAAGCAATGAAGGCAAGACCTGCTCTAGCGTCCGGCCCTTCAGATGATAGAAGACAATCTCAGTCATACGGCGTGCCTTCCCGCTGCAAAATTCCCATTCCAAAGTTCGCAAGTGCTGGCGGCTCCCTCTGTGCGAACCTCGGAAGTCGAACGGACCCTAGCAAATTTATGATCCCGTGCAGCTCCCTGGATTTGAATCCGGTGCGGGTTTGCCCGCTCGAACATAGAATCCAGCGCACTCGTGGCGTCCCATGCTACAGCAGCGCGCGGCGCGCACAATCCGAGGAGACAAATGGCACGGAAGATACCGCTCACGCTCGCCTGCGGTGATTACGCAATCACAGCGCCTCTAAAGGACGGCCGGGTCACGCCCGATGGCATCGACCTCACCGTACTGACCCGCATGGACTCAACCACGCGGCATTGGCGTTTTCTGCGCGGCGAGGAGTTCGATCTGGCAGAAGTGTCGTGCTCGTCCTATCTCGTCGCTCGCGACCAGGGCCATGAACTCAATGCGTTGCCGGTGTTTCTGCACCGCCGCTTTCGTCACGGCTTCATCTTCATCAATACCGACAAAGGAATCCGCGAACCGAAAGATCTCGCCGGCCGCCGGATCGGTCTCAAGCAATATCAGGCGACCGCGATTGTTTGGATGCGCGGCATCCTCGAACATGAATACGGCGTGCCGCACCGTTCGATCGAATGGGTCTGCGAACTCGACGAAAGCATCGACTTCAAGCCGCCGCCGGGCTTGCGCATTACGCGCCTGAATAACGATCAGTCCGTCGAGACGATGCTGGCGGAGGGCGAACTCGACGCGGTGCTGCATCCCGATTTGATCAAGCCGCTGCGCGAAAAGGATCCCCGCGTCGGGCGGCTCTTCCCCAATTACCGGAACGAGGAAATCGCCTATTACCAAAAGACCGGGATCTTCCCGATCATGCATGTGCTCGGCATCAAAAAGGAAATCTATGAAGAGCATCCCTGGGTCGCGGTCAACATGTACCAGGCGCTCAATGAGGCGAAAGCAATCGCCATGGCGCAGCTCGAAAACCCGCGCATCGTACCGCTCGTATTCTATCGTGACGAATGGGAGGAGCAGGAACGTATTTTCGGCAAAGACCCCTGGGAATACGGCTTGAGCGAGCGCAACAACCACACGCTTGAAACCTTGGTCGGCTATGCGCACGAACAGGGTCTGATCAGGCGGGAAATTCCGCTCGAGGAGCTTTTTCTCAGCGTCTTTCAGGGCCGCAAGCGCGGCGTGGAATGGAAATTCTAACGGAAGTTCAGTTCGCAGCCTCCTCGATCGCGACGCGCTTCGACCGGCGCAATTGGCTGTACGAATTTTGTGGAATTGGCAGACCCAAGATTCGCGCGCAGTGTCTTGCCTTCATATTCAGTGCGATAGAGTCCCCGGCGTTGCAACTCGGGGATGACGTCGTTGACGAAGTCATTGAGCGAACCAGGCAGATAGGCTGGCAGGAGATTGAATCCGTCGGCGGCCCTGTTGACGAACCAATGCTCCAACTCATCGGCCACTTGCCGCGCCGTGCCCCTGACAAGGAAATGCTGCTTTGATGCGACAGCGCGCTTCGCCACCTGCCGCAGCGTCAGATTTTCACGGCGCGCGAGCTTGACGTAAGCGGGCGGCGCGCTCATCCGCGCCGAATTGCCCTGCAGCTCCGGCATCGGTCCGTCCAACGGGTAAGGGCTCAGATCGATGCCGCCGAGCATTTCGCTGAAGCTTGCCATCGCGACCTCGATCGGAATGAGATCATTGAGTTTCTGGAATTTTTCTTCGGCCTCCTCAGCCGTGCGCCCGACGTAGACCGAAACGCCGGGCATGATTTTCAGACTATCCGGGGAGCGGCCAAATTTCGCCAAGCGTGACTTTCACGTCCGCATAGAAGGCCTGCGCCTGTTCAAAGGTCGCTTGCGCCGTGAACATGACGTCGGCGATCCGTGCCGTGAGTTGCTTGCCCGGTTCCGACGATCCAGCCTGGATAATCACTGGGCGGCCCTGCGGCGAGCGCGCGCTGCTCAATGGGCCGCGCACCGAAAAGTGGGGACCTTTGTGGTTGAGCAAGTGCATCTTCGTCGGATCGAGATAACGGCCCGAAGCCTTGTCGCGTAAAAACGCACCGTCTTCGAAACTGTCCCAGAGTCCAAGCACGACGTCGGCGAATTCTTCGGCACGGTCGTAGCGTTCGCCGTGCTCCATGTGCGTGTCGCGGCTGTAATTGAGCGCACCCTCACGATTTCCGCCGGTCACGAAATTCCAGCCGGCGCGGCCGCCGCTGAGATGATCGAGCGAAGCAAAGAGACGCGCCGCGGTGTACGGATCCGAGTAAGTCGTGTGAAGGGTGGCGACGAGGCCCAGCCGTTTGGTCAACGCCGACAATGCCGAAAGCGCTGTGAGCGGCTCGAATTTTTCGACAGCATCCTTGTAGCTCAAGAGCTCCGGGTTGCTGACGCCATAAATACCCACGCTGTCGGCGATGAACAGCATGTCCATCTTGCCGCGCTCCATGGTGCGGGCAAACTCCGTCCAGCGCTCGATACTTTCGGCGGAATCGGCATAAGCCTCGGGATGGCGCCAGCCGGCAATATGATAATTGGAGTTGCCGTGCATGAAGACGGCGAGCTTGATCTGCCGCGGCGCGATGGTCGTCGATTGCTCGGCCATTGGTTTCCTCCGACGGTTCGCGTCACCGACATCGCGTTCGTTGCGCGATGATAGAAGCCGCATGTGAGCCGTGACAAGATCGGGACTTCCTGTAATTGTCGGCGTTGCTTGCGCGACGCCGGATGCTCGAAAGAAGTGTGCGGATCGACCGCATCAACAACCATTCCGCGATGTCGCGTATGCGTCGCGGCGGGAGGAAATATGAGGGAGCCTGCTCGACACATTCGATTCATCGGACTGACGACAGCGCTTGCGGTCCTCGTGTCCGGCATCTCGCGAGCCGACAACTATCCATCACGGAGCATTCGCGTGATCGTTCCGTTCGCGCCGGGCGGCGTCACCGACATCGTATCACGCATCGTGTTCGACCCGATGGCTCAGACGATCGGCCAACCGATCGTCGTCGAGAACAGACCCGGTGCGAGCGGCACGATCGCGACCGAATTTGTCGCCGACGCGCCACCGGACGGTTATACACTGCTCGTCAACGACCCTTCGGGGCCGCTCGCGACCAGTGTCAGCCTCTATCCGTCACGCAACTTCGATCCCGCGACTCGTCTCGCGCCCGTTGCGCCTATCGGCACGACCGGCGCAGTCCTTGTCGTGTCGCCCAAATTGCCGGTTGAAACTCTCCAGGAATTCGTGGCGCTGGCGAAGCAAAAGCCCGGCGAATTGCTCTTTGGCTCGACCGGGGTCGGCACTCCCGGACATCTCAATGGCGAATTGTTCAAGCGGATCGTCGGAATCGAGGCGACCCACGTCCCCTATCGGGTCGGCACGCAGGGCGTGACCGATCTCATGAGCGGACGGCTGTCGTTTTGGATCATTCCGCTTCCGGCGGTGCTGCCCTACATCAAGAACGGTCAATTGCGGGCTCTTGCCGTAGCCGGCGAGCACCGATTGAAGGAACTTCCCGATGTTCCGACCGTCAAGGAAAGCGGCTTTGGCGATTACGACGTCTCGACGATGTATGCGCTATTTGCGCCGCGCGGCACCAGCGCCGGGGACATCGCGATCCTCGCCCATGCGACGGCGCAAGTTCTCAAACGCGACGATGTCCGGCAGCGGCTCGACAAAGCCGGGGTCGAGCCACTGTTTGGACCGCCGGAAATCGCCGGCGAGGTCTTGAAATCTAAGATTGCGCAGTGGGCCGACGTCATCCGCAGCGCCGGCATCCCGCCGCAATGACGCAGCATGGAATGGAAATTTAACGGCGGATATGGCAATCCGTTGCTGTGGAATCGCGGGGGCGCGATCGGGGCAACCGGGGGACGTTCGTGAGAGTGCACCGTCGCGCTCCTATCGTACTGGCGCTGAGCATGATCGCTTATCCGGCTTTGGCGGCTGACGTCGGGCTACCGGCGTACAAGGCACCCCCACCTGTCGCATTTTACGATTGGACTGGATGCTACCTCGGCGCTGAAGGTGGCGGCATCTGGGGTACGACCCGGCACGACGCTGCCAATTCCGGGGCACTGACCGGACAAACGATTACCGGCGATTTCGCCGTCAGCGGCAGCCTCGCCGGCGGGACCATCGGCTGCAACGTCCAGCGCGGCAATTTCGTTTTCGGCGTCGAGAACGACCTTTCGTGGACGAATACGAGCGGGTCGGCATACGACGTGCCGCCATTCGACCCTTTTACGCTGAGCGAGACGAAGCAGAACTGGCTGGACACTCTGCGCGCACGCGCCGGCATCGGCTGGGACCGTTGGCTCGGCTATATCACCGGCGGCGCGGCCTTCACCGGCACGAGCGCGAGCATTTGCAATTCGCTCGGCTGTGTCGATGATTCCCAGACGCGAACCGGCTGGACGATCGGTGCGGGCGTCGAATATTCGGTGCTCGATAATTGGACGGTCAAAGTCGAATATCTTTACGCCAATTTCGGCACAGCGCGTTACGTCGATCCGGCCGTTGCGTTGCCTGGCGGATTTACCGCTGTCACGCGCGACGTTCCGTTGTCCGAAAGCATCGCCCGCGTCGGCATCAACTATAAATTCGGAATTCCGGCGCTGCAGACCCGGAATTAGGCCGTGGACAGGATCCGCAAAGTCGATCCGTCTTTCGAAAAGACTCGGGTTCGATCGATATTTTCAGCGCTCGTAGTAGTCCTCGACCAAACGGTCGAGCAGGCGCACGCCCCAGCCGGAGCTCCAGCTCTTGTTGATGTCGGTCTGCGGCGAGCCGAGCGCGGTGCCGGCGATGTCGAGATGCGCCCATGGCGTCTTATCGACGAAGCGCTGAAGCAACTGCGCCGCAGTAATCGAACCCGCCCAGCGCCCGCCGGTATTCTTCATGTCGGCAAATTTTGAATCGATCAGCTTGTCGTATTCGGGCCCGAGCGGCATCCGCCAAACCCGCTCGCCGGTCGCCTCCCCGGCCTTTGTCAGCCGCTCGACGAGCTTGTCGTCGTTGGAGAACATGCCGGCATATTCCTGTCCGAGCGCGACGATGATGGCGCCGGTCAGCGTCGCCAGGTTGATCATGAATTTCGGCTTGAACCGCTTGTTGATGTAGTGCAGCACATCGGCGAGCACGAGGCGGCCTTCGGCGTCGGTGTTGATGATTTCGATCGTCTGACCGGACATGGTGGTGACGATGTCGCCCGGCCGCTGCGCTTTGCCGTCGGGCATGTTCTCGACAAGCCCGATCGCGCCGATCGCATTGACCTTGGCTTTTCGGGATGCCAGCGCATGCATCAGCCCGACGACACAGGCCGCTCCCGCCATGTCGCCCTTCATGTCCTCCATGCCTTGCGCCGGCTTGATCGAGATGCCTCCGGTATCGAAACAAACGCCCTTGCCGATGAATGCGATCGGATCGGCGCCGCGTTTGCCGCCGTTCCAACGCATGATGACCAGCTTCGAGTCATGTGCCGAGCCCTGCCCGACACCGAGAAGCGCGCCCATGCCGAGCTTTTTCATGGCCGCGACGTCCAGCACCTCGACGGTGATGCCGCGCTTCGACAAGCCGGACGCGCGGCGGGCGAACTCCCCCGGATAGAGCACGTTCGCGGGTTCGTTGATGAGGTCTCGCGCCATCACCACCCCGTCCGCGATACCCACGGAGCGCGACCACGCTTTCTCTGCCGCAGCGGGGTTGGCGCAGGCGATATGGACGTCCACCTTCTTCGGCTTCTCCTCCCCCTCCTTACGTTTTGTCTTGTAGCGGTCGAATGAGTACGCGCGCAGCCGAACCCCGAGGGCCAAGTCGGCGATTTGATCACCCTTGAGCGTACCCGACGCGAATTCCGCAAAAATCGTCGCGTCAGCCGCGGTTGCCGGCACCTTGCCCATGGCGACCCCGCCCAACTTGACGATATCTCGCGATTTCAGGTCGCCATCCTTGCCGGCTCCGACAACGACGAGGCGCGGCGCGCTGAGGCCGCTCGGCGCCACAATGTCGAGGCTCGACCCATTCTTGCCGGTGAAGTGATCCGCTGCCGCGGCACGGCGGACATGATCGGCGACCGGAGCAAGAACGTTCTGGGTCGAAGGCCCGAATTTCAGGTGTTCTCCGCAGAACACAATAAGAACACCGCGGGGACGCGTGAAGGCGGTGAAGCCGAGCTTCGGGGCGTCGGGCATTTTCGGTCCTTCCAGGCCGGTTAAAATAAATTCGTCGTCCGACTTATGACCCGGACTTGCGGATCGCGCAAAGCGCCGGTCTATTGGCGGGAATCAAGCGTTGCAGGAGAGCCACAATCAAGCGCCAGAGTTAACCCTTTAGTGTGCATATTCAATGGGTTTGCCTTGGCCCGGCCATTTTGTGAAAGCATGAGAATGATCGGGTTGGGGAGATCGGCTCGCCGGGGGCATCGGGGGCCGATGCGGCCGTCGAGCGGCCGTCAGCGGGGAAGTTAAGTCCGATGGGGTCGATCGGCCGTTACATGTTTCGCACCACCATGGGTGCGTTCCTGATCGCCCTTGTCAGCTTGACCGTCGTGATCTGGTTCACGCAGGCAATGCGTGACTTCGACCTGATAACAAGCCAACGGCAAACCTTGTTGGTCTTCATCGGCATTACCGGGCTGATCGTGCCCCTCCTCATCATGATGATTGCGCCGATCGCTCTCATGATGGCCTGCGCCCACGTGCTCAACAAACTTGGCGCGGATTCCGAAATCATCGTCATGAACGCGGCTGGGGTTTCGCCTTGGCGGCTGGTCAGGCCATTCATGGCGGCGGCCGCAGTGGTGTCCCTTCTGGTCGCCGTCATCGCGGCCTATGTATCGCCGCGCAGCCTGCGGGAACTGCGGGACTGGGCAGCGCAAGTCCGCGCCGACATCCTGACCAATATCGTGCAGCCTGGCCGTTTCACCACGGTCAGCGGCAATCTCACCTTTCACATCGCCGACCGGCGGCCGAACGGCCTATTGGTCGGCATCTTTGTCGATGATCGGCGCGATCCCCAAGAACACGCCACTTACCTCGCCGAGCAGGGCGAGATCGTGAAGAACGACAACGGATCGTTCCTTGTCCTCGAAGGGGGCAGTATTCAACGGCTCGAAGCCGGCCAGCGCGATCCGCGCATCGTGACGTTCGATCGCTACGCTTTCGATCTGTCAAAATTCACCGGCGGCCCGCAGAGCGTCGTCTATACGGTCCGAGAAAAATACATCTGGGAGCTGCTGTGGCCGAAGGCGGACGATGCGCTTTATGTCGCACAGCCTGATCAGTATCGATCGGAACTCCACGATCGGCTGGCGACGCCGCTCTATCCATTGGCGTTCGTCATTCTTGCTTATGCGTTCCTTGGTCCACCGCAGACCACACGACAAAGCCGAACGTTGGCACTGCTTGGCATGATCGGCACGGTTTCGCTGTTGCGCCTCATCGGCTTTGTCAGCGTCATCGTTGGTGTACGCGTGCCGAGCGTTCTCGCTGTGCAGTATGTCGCCCTTTTCGGCGCAATGGGCGCCGGATTGTGGCACATCTCCCGCGGGCAGGCCTTGGAGCCCGCTGCCGCGGTGTCCAGGTTCGCGACCGCCGTTACCGAGCGCATCGCGCGCGCGACCGCGAGTTAGGGAGCGGACCATGATCACCGGCACGCTATCCCGCTATTTCGGAATGCGTTTCCTCAACGCCGTCGTCGGCTCGTTTGTCGGCGTGGTCGCGCTTGCCGCGATGATCGACTACGTCGAACTGATGCGGCGTGGCGCCGATTGGCCCAACGCCACAGCGTGGGTGCTCGCAAAAATCTCCATGTTCCGCGTCCCGCAGCTGACCGAACGCATCATGCCGTTCTCGGTATTGGTAGGCGCGATGTCGTGCTACCTGACGCTGTCGCGCCGCCTTGAACTCGTCGTCGCCCGCGCGGCCGGCGTCTCCGCCTGGCAATTCGTCGCGCCGGCGATGATCGCCGCGTTCCTGTTCGGAACGGTCGCAACGACCATCTACAATCCCGTCTCGGCGATGCTGCACGAGCGCTCGAAGCGTCTGGAAGCTGAAATGCTGGGCGAGAACACCTCGGCGCTGCAGGAAAGCAGCAGTGGGTTTTGGGTCCGGCAAAAGAGCGCCGACGGCGCGGCGATCATCAACGCCAAATCGAGTCGCGAACAGGGTTCCGAACTCGGCGCCCTCAGCGTGTACACATTCGACGCCGAGGGGCATTTCCAAAACCGCATCGAAGCAAAAAGCGCCACTCTGGAGGACGGTTATTGGAAGCTGGAAGACGCCCGCATCTACGCGAGCGGCAGCCCGCCCAGGATCGAGGACACCTACCGGCTTGCTACAAACCTGACCCTCGAACAAGTTCGCGAGAGTTTTGCCACGCCGGAAACCGTGCCGTTCTGGCAACTGCCGTCATACATTGAGATGGCGGATCGGGCCGGGCTCGTCGCGGCCGGTTATCGGCTGCAATATCAGCAGCTCTTGGCAAGACCCTTTCTCCTCGCCGCGATGGTCATGCTGGCCGCCTCCGTCAGCCTGCGATTCTTTCGGTTTGGCGGCGTCCAGAAGATGGTCCTGAGCGGCATCTCCGCTGGCTTCCTGCTGTTTGTGCTATCGAAGATCACGGAAGATATGAGCAAATCGGAGCTCATGTCGCCGATGGCGGCGGCTTGGATTCCCGTTCTGATCGGCGGCCTTACCGGTTTCGTTGCATTGCTGTACCAGGAGGACGGCTAGTGGCGCGTTTGTTCGGCCCGCGTTGTCCTGGGTTTCGTAATGGCGCTTGGACGACTGCAGCGGTTCTTGCTGCAGCGTTGGCGTTTGCCGCTCTTCTCTGCCTGTCGCCCCGACCCGCGACGGCGCAAGCTGCCGGTAACCTGTTGCATTTCGCGACACGACCGCCGCCACCTCGTGCGCCGGCGCCAGCGTCCAACGCGCCCATGCTCGTTCAAGCGAACGAGGTGAGATACGACTACACGAACAACACCGTCTCCGCGGTCGGCAACGTGCAGATTTACTACGGTGGCGCGACCGTCGAAGCCGACGAGGTCATCTACGACCAGAAGACAAAGCGACTGCGGGCTCAGGGCAACGTCAGACTGACCGAGGCCAACGGCGAGATTACCTATGGTCAGGTGATCGATCTCACCGACGATTATCGCGACGGCTTTGTCGATTCGCTGCGACTCGAGACGCCGGACGATACGCGCTTTGCCGCAGCCCGGGCTGATCGATCGAACGGCAACTACACGGTTCTGGAAAACGGCGTCTACACCGCCTGCGAGCCCTGTAAGGACGACCCGAAGAAACCCCCGCTCTGGCAGGTCAAAGCCGCCCGGATCATCCACGATCAGGGCGAGAAGATGCTCTATTTCGAGGACGCGCGCATCGATTTCTTCGGCGTGCCGCTTGCCTATGTGCCGTTCATGTCCGCGCCCGATCCCACGGTCAAGCGCAAGAGTGGACTGCTGTTCCCGACCATCAGCTACGAAACGCAATACGGCGCGGGCGTCGAGATTCCCTATTTTTGGGCGCTGGCGCCGGACTATGACCTGACCACCAGTGCGATGCTGACAACGCGGCAGGGCGCGTTGCTGCAAGGCGAATGGCGCCAACGCCTGATGGACGGCGCCTACTCGATCAGAGCTGCGGGCATTTTCCAGCAGGATCCGGGCTATTTCGCCAGTCGCGACGGCGTGGGGAGTCCGACCGCAAACTCATTCCGCGGCGCGATTCAGAGTGCCGGCCAGTTCGCGATCAACAACAAATGGGTGTGGGGATGGACCGGGATTCTGGTGACCGACTCCCAGTTCCTCTACGACTACCGGCTCAGTCAATTCACCGGAGCGTTCGATCCCTTCCAAACCGGAGTGGCGACCGAAGGGGTATCCCAGCTCTATCTTAGCGGCGCCGGTGATCGCAGCTTCTTCGACGTGCGTTCGATCTACTACTACGGATTCTCCCAGGAAGACGTGCAAAGCCAGCTTCCCGTCATCCACCCGGTCCTCGACTATTCCAACGTGCTGCCGCAGCAATTGCTGGGCGGCGAGTTCAGCTACAAGTTTAATCTGACCAGCCTGACGCGGCAGAGCGCAAGTTTTGATGCGATCAGCCAAAACGCCGTCAACAGCGGAATATGCACGACCAACACCGCCGACACCGCCGTCATTAACCAGTCCAATTGCCTGTTGCGCGGCATACCTGGAACCTATACGCGGGCGTCCGCCGAGGCTAACTGGCGCCGCACGTTCACGACAGACAATGGCCAGCAGATCACGCCGTTCTTCGGAATGCGCACGGATGCTGCTTCGGTTTATGTCAACGACCAGCCGGGCGTGGCGAACTATATCGCTACCGGCCAAAACGAACTCGCTCGCGTCATGCCGACGGCGGGCGCCGAATACCGGTATCCGTTTGTCGACATTGAGCCTTGGGGCACTCAGACGATCGAGCCGATCGCACAGTTGATCCTAAGGCCCAACGAGACCGATATCGGCCAATTTCCCAACGAAGATGCGCAAAGTCTGGTCTTTGACGACAGCAACCTGTTCCAAATCGATAAATTCTCCGGTTGGGACCGCGTCGAAGGCGGCGGTCGGCTCAATGCCGGCTTTCAGTATACCGCGCAGGTCAATCGGGCCGGATCGCTCAACGTGCTGTTCGGTCAGTCCTACCAGCTCTTCGGAACGAACTCGTTCTCGGTCGGCGACATCACCAACACGGGCCTCGACAGCGGACTGGATAAGACCGTGTCCGACTACGTCGGCCGCGTCACTTATCAGCCCAACCAAGTCTACTCTTTTACCGCGCGCGGACGCTTTGATCAGGCGACTTTCACACCCCAGCGCATCGAGTTGGAAAGCCGCGCCAACTTCGACCGCTGGACGTTGCAGGTCCTCTATGGCGACTATGCAGCGCAACCGCAGCTTGGCTTCTTGACGCGACGCGAGGGCATCCTCGGTGGCACATCCATCAAAGTGACCGAAAACTGGGTCGTGCTCGGTTCCGCGCGCTATGATCTTTTCGCCAACCAATTCGACCAGACCCGGGTCGGCATTGGCTATGTGGACGATTGCCTATTGTTCTCGGCGAACTGGCTGACCGGATATACCTACAACGGCACGACCTCACCCACCCAGAACAACACTTTCATGTTGCAACTGAGCCTGCGCACACTCGGCGCCGACACCCTGACTCCGGTCGGCGCCCAGTTCTAAATTTCGCCGCGAGTCGGTACGATTGATACAGGAAATGGGACAAGGGGGCAGACTAGCGATGCCAGCCGGCAGCGCGCGCAACGCGGAAGGGGAGCAAGAGGTGATATCGCAGATCCCAATCCCAGCCCGTCGACGGGCTTTTGCAGCGGCCCTATTGGCCGCACTTACTATTATCGCCGCCCCCACCGTTGCCCTAGCGCAGCAGGTCGTCGCACTGGTCGACGGAGAGCCGATTACGTCGCTCGATATCGAGCATCGTGCCAAGTTCATCCAAATGAGCACGCAAAAAGCTCCGGCGCGACAGGAAGTGTTGGACGGCCTCATCGATGAAATCCTTGAAATAAAGGAGGCTCACCGCTACGGCATCGACGCTCCGGCCTCGGAAGTGGACAATGCCTTTGCCAACGTAGCGAGCCGCATGGGCATCGATACGCAGAAACTGACGCAAGTGCTCGCCAGCAATGGGTCGAGCGCCGACACCCTGAAGCACCGGCTCCGCGCAGAGCTTGCCTGGACCAACCTCGTGCGCGGACGCTACAAGGCGAGCCTCGAAATCAGAGACAGCGACGTGGAGGCTGAGCTTCAGCTGCACAAACCGGACGATAAAAGTGCTGATGTGGGCTACGAGTACGTCATGCGCCCGATCGTCCTCGTCGTACAGCACGGTGCGCCGGAATCTGTCTTCGAAGCACGCAAGCGGGATGCCGACGCCCTGCGCGCACGTTTTCAGAGCTGCAACGACGGCATCGCATTTGCGCGCGCGCTCAGGGAAGTCGCGGTTCGCGATCCGGTGACGAAACTTTCCGCCGACCTGCCGCACGAGCTGCGCGCCATTCTGGACGGCACGGAGGTCGGCCACCTGACGCCGCCGGAGCAGACCGACGACGGGGTGCAAATGTTCGCGTTGTGCTCGAAGCGAGAAACAAAGTCGGACACGCCGGACAAACGGAAAATTCGCGACGAGATGTTCCAGCAAAAATTCGGGGTGCAGGCAAAGCGCTATCTGGCGCGAATCCGGCGCGCCGCGATGATCGAATATAAATAGGCGGTTAGAAGAAACCCGTGCAGCCTCTGGTATTGACGCTTGGCGAGCCTGCCGGGATCGGCCCCGATCTCACCCTTGCGATCTGGCGCCGGCGATCCGAACTTGGGCTTCCGCCCTTCTATGTGGTAGGCGACCCCGCTTTCCTCGACCGGCGCGCCAGGCAGCTTGGCCTCGAGATTCCAATCCAAACGGTCACGCCGTCGTCGGCCGCTGCGGTCTTTCCCTCTGCTCTTCCGGTGGCCGGAATCGACGCGACTGTGAGCGCGGAACCGGGACGGCCGGATCGATCGAGCGCGCCGGCCGCCGTCGCGTCGATTCGCCATGCCGTTACCGACGTCCTTGCCGGTGCCGCGGCGGCGATCATTACCAATCCCGTCGCCAAGAACGTTCTGTACAGTTGGGGATTCGCCGAACCCGGTCACACCGAATTCCTCGCCAGGCTCGTACAGGAGAGCACCGGCAAGTCGTTCCGGCCGGTCATGATGTTGTGGTCGCGCGAGCTCGCGGTCGTGCCGGTAACGATTCACCTGCCACTGAGAGAAATTTTCAAACAGCTTTCGATTGAACTCGTCGTCGAAACAGGGCGCATCGTCGCCCGCGACCTCGCCAGACGGTTTCGCCTGCAGCATCCGCGGCTCGCGATCGCCGGTCTTAATCCGCACGCCGGAGAAGAAGGTACGCTCGGCGAAGAGGATCGCGCGATCGTTGCCCCGGCGGTCGCGCAGCTCAGGGCCGACGGCATTGATGCACGGGGACCCCTCCCCGCTGACAGCATGTTCCACGAGCAGGCCCGCGCGACCTATGATGTGGCGCTGTGCATGTACCATGATCAGGCGTTGATTCCGATCAAGACTCTCGCCTTCGACCACGCCGTCAACGTTACGCTCGGTCTGCCCTTCGTGCGTACTTCTCCTGACCACGGCACCGCGTTCGACATTGCGGGCACCGGCAGCGCCGATGCCACCAGCCTCATTGCCGCGATCCGTTTGGCGGCGCGGCTCGCCATGACGGAAAGCCCAGCTCCGCTTGCCGCGTCGTGATCGGCGCCAAAGATGACTTGCCGCCGCTGCGCGATGTCATCCGCCGTTACGGGCTTACCGCCCGAAAATCGCTCGGACAAAATTTCCTGTTTGATCTCAACCTTACCGAACGCATTGCGCGCGCCGCAGAGCCGCTCGCCGGAGTGACAGTCTACGAAGTTGGGCCCGGACCGGGCGGTCTGACCAGGGCATTGTTGGCGCTTGGCACCGCCCGCGTGATTGCCGTCGAGCGCGACGAGCGCGCGATCGCGGCGCTCCAGGACATCGCCGAGCGCTATCCGGGCCGTCTCGAGATCATCGCAGCCGACGCGCTGACGTTCGACCCGCGTACCCGCCTTGATAACGGCCCGGTCCGCATCGTCGCCAATCTGCCGTACAATATTGCGACGGCTCTGCTGGTATCGTGGCTGATCGCTGAACCTTGGCCGCCTTGGTACGATTCTGCGATTTTGATGTTTCAGCGCGAAGTCGCGGAACGCATCGTGGCAGCGCCCGGATCGAAGACATACGGGCGTTTGTCCGTGCTCGCACAATGGCGCTGCGAGGCGCGCATTCTTTTCGATATCAACGCGTCCGCGTTCGTACCGCCGCCTAAAGTAAAGTCGTCGGTCGTGCGTCTGCTCCCGCGGGTGACGCCGGCCCCCTGCGATCGCAAACTGCTCGAAGCCGTCACCCAGGCTGCATTTGGACAGCGCCGCAAAATGCTGCGGCAAAGCTTACGGTCGCTCGACGTCGACGCACCAGCCCTGATCGCCGCCGCCGGTCTCGATGCGACGGCGCGGGCGGAAGACATTTCCATCGATGGATTCGTCGGTCTAGCCCGCTCCCTTGCGGTGTTGCGCAAACACACGGCGTGATATCGCGTATGATGCGCGCGGGAGGATCGCGCCATAATGAACCAAATGCGCCGCCAGTCGCTTGTCGCCTACGGGCAACCGTTGTGCGAGACGATTATTGACTGCCCCACGCCGCACGGCAGCGAGGTGCTCGTGCGCATCGAACGATGCGGCGTGTGCCATTCCGACCTGCATATGCAGGACGGCTACTTCGCGCTCGGTGGCGACAATCGGCTCGACATTACCAAAGGCCGCGTTTTGCCGTTCACACTCGGGCATGAAATCGCCGGCGTAATCGAACGCGCGGGAAGCGAGGCCGAAGGTGCGGCGGTAGGCCGGCGCGTCGCGGTTTATCCTTGGATCGGCTGCGGCACGTGCGCTGCCTGCCGCGCCGGCGAGGAAAATCTCTGCTCCTCGCACCATCATTTCGGCGTTGCCGCCGATGGTGGTTATGCCACACATGTCGTGGTCCCGCATCCGCGTTATCTGCTCGATTACGAACCGTTGTCGCCCGATTTTGCCGGTCCGCTGATGTGCTCCGGCCTGACCGCTTACGCGGCGCTTAAGCGACTCGAAAGCCGGGCTGATCGCGGACCTGTGTTGCTCGTCGGGCTCGGTGGCGTCGGGATGATGGGCCTGTCGATCGCCCTCGCTTTGTTTGGTGAACCGCCGATCGTCGCCGATATCGACGCGGAGAAACGAAGGGCGGCGCTCGCGGCCGGCGCCGCTCAGGCCTACGATCCGGCCGATCCTCAGGTGCGCCGCGAGATCACGAAATCGACCGGCGGCGTTCTTGCGATCTGCGATTTCGTCGGCTCCGAGCGCTCGCTCCAATTCGCGACCGGTCTCCTGGCGCGCGGCGGCAAGGTCGTCGTGACGGGCCTTCTTGGCGGCTCGTTCGTCATGGCGTCGGCGATGTTCGCGATCAAGGCCATGACGATCGAAGGCACGCTAACCGGCTCGCTCGCACAAGCGCGCGAGGTTCTCGAACTGGCGCGATCCGGCAAAATCGCCCCCATTCCGACGCACGTCCGGCCGCTCGGCGAGGCCCAAGCCGCGCTCGATGATCTGCGCGCCGGCCGCGTCGTCGGTCGTACGGTCCTTTCGGCTTAGGAAGTCGACCACTCACGGACCTGATCTGCGTAAGTCTCGCGATCTCACAACTTCGCTTGAAGATCGCGCACAAATTCCGACAGACCGATCTGGCGCTCGCGCTTGCGCCGCTCAGCGCCAAGAATGGCCTTCACTTCGGCGAAGGCTTCATCGAGGTCGCTGTTGACGATGACGTAGTCGTATTCCGGCCAATGGCTCATTTCACCCGCAGCTTTGGCCATGCGGGAAGCGATGACGTCCCTGCTGTCTTGTGCCCGGCGCCTGAGCCGCCGCTCCAGTTCCTTGGCGGTAGGCGGCAGGATGAAGACGCTGACAAGATCGTCGCGGGCTTTTTCGCGCAGTTGCTGCGTTCCCTGCCAATCGATGTCGAAGAGAATGTCGCGGCCGGCCCGCAGCGCCTTGTCCACGGGGCGGCCCGGCGTGCCGTAGCGATGACCAAAGACCTCGGCCCATTCCAGCAACTCGTTTGCTTTGATCAAGGCATCGAAGCGGCCCCGGTCGATGAAATGATAATCGCGTCCATCGACCTCGCCACGCCGCTTCGGCCGCGTCGTCACCGACACTGAAAGCTCGACGCTGCGATCGGCCTTCAACAGCATGCGTGAGAGCGTGGTCTTTCCGGCCCCCGACGGCGACGACAAGACGAGCATCAAACCCCGGCGCGCGATCTTCTTTCGATTTCGAGCCGCTCGCGCCATCGCCTATTCCACGTTCTGCACCTGCTCGCGGAATTGTTCGACCGCGGCCTTAAGCTCCAGCCCGATATTGGTCAGCACGACGTCGTTCGCCTTAGCGCACAGTGTATTGGCCTCGCGGTTGAGTTCCTGCGCAAGAAAATCGAGCCTGCGGCCGATCGGTCCGCCCTGATCGATCAGACGTTTCGCCTGGCCGACGTGGGCCGCCAAGCGATCGAGCTCTTCGCGGACGTCAGCCTTGGTCGCAATCAGGATCGCCTCCTGATGCAGCCTGTCGGGATCGAAACGATCGGATTGAGACAGAAGCGTTGCGATCTGCTCGGCGAGTCGCGCCCGTATGGCCTCAGGCTGGCGGCCCGGCGACTTGTCGGCCCGCTCGGCCAGTGCGCCGATTTCGCCGAGTCGCGCCAGCAGGATTCGGCCAAGCGCTTCGCCCTCATGCCGGCGCATCTCGGCAAGGGCCGCGATGACGCTCGCGAAACCGGCAATGACGGCCGCCTCGGCGCTGCGCCGCTCCTCTTCGGTCTCTTCAGCTTCGCTGACCTCCATCACGCCTTTGAGTGCGAGGAGGCCGTCAAGAGACGGCGGCGACATGTCGACGCGCTTCGCAAGTTGCTTCGCCGTCGCCAAGACCGCGTCAAGCACCGCCGTGTTGACGCGCACAACGGGCAGCGCACCGCTGCGCTCCACCGTCAAGTTGGCTTGGATCGATCCTCGCGCCAGCGTTTCGGCGGCGCGGGACCGGACCGGCACCTCGATCGCGTCCCAACTCGGCGGCAACCGCAGCCGCAGATCGAGCCCCTTGCCATTGACCGATTTGACCTCCCAGGCCCACGCGTAGGGGCCGCAGACGCCATGGCTGCGAGCAAATCCAGTCATGCTGGACAACGCCATGGAAGAAAATCTCCGGCAGAAAAAAATCGCCAATATGCGGGGCGCTGAACTTAACGGCGGCCCTTGCCGGTCACAAGTGCGCCGCTGTGCGCAAGTCACAACCGGCAATCAGCTCCGGCAAGAGGCGCGCTCAGTGCGTCGTGTGGCTGTGGCGGGTTCGGCGCGCGGGCGCGGACGGAGCGGGCGTTGGCTGGGCCGGCGGCGGCGCCTGGACATCGGAGGGCGCTTGGTTCGGATCCGTCCCTGTCTGCAGCTGCCGCAACTTCGCAACGTTTCTCTCGTGCTGCTCGTAGGTCTCCGAGAAGGCGTGACCACCGGTCCCGTCCGCCACGAAATACAGTTCGCGCGTCCGCGCCGGATTGGCGGCGGCTTCGAGCGAAGCTCGCCCTGGATTGCAAATCGGCCCCGGCGGCAGCCCCTCGATCTGGTAGGTGTTGTATGGCGTCACCTGGTCGATCTCGCTCTTCATGATCGGCCGACCCAGCGTGCCCTTGCCGCCCACCAGGCCGTATATGATGGTCGGGTCGGATTGCAGCTTCATTTTTTGTTTGAGCCGATTGACGAACACGGCGGCGACGCGCGTCCGCTCCTCGGGCTTGCCCGTCTCCTTCTCGACGATAGAAGCGAGAATCACGAGTTGGTCCGGCGTTTTGATCGGCAGGTCGGGAGAACGCCGATCCCAGATTTCCTTGACAAGACGCTGCTGCGCCAGCTGCATGCGCTGAATCATTTGCTCGCGCGTTACGCCGCGCGTGAAATTGTAGGTATCGGGCAGGAGGCTTCCCTCGCGCGGGATCTCCTTGATATTTCCCACAAGAACGTCGTCATCCAACAGTCGCCCGATAATTTGCTCGGATGTCAGGCCTTCGGGGATGTTGACCTGATGCGGCACCACCTTGCCGTCCACGATGGTCGCGACCACGTCGCGCAGACTGGCGTGCGCCTTGAATTGATATTCGCCGGCTTTGAGGTCTTCGCGTGCCTTGAGCACGAGTACGCCGCCAATGAATACCCACGGCTGGTCGATGACCCCTTCCCGCGAAAGGACGTCGGCGATATCGCGAATCCCGGAGCCGTGCGGAATGATGACGATGCGGTCTTCGGGCAACGGGCCCGGCGCCTCGAACCGCTGTTTGCCGATGAAGACAACGAAGCCGGCAATGACCGCCAAAAGCACAATGATCGTAATGATCGCATTACCGATAACGACCAAGGGGTGCCGCGCGCTTTTCGACCGGCGCGGCGGGGCGTCGATGGCTTCCGGCTCCAGCGCTGTTCGCGGGCTGCGCGGCGTGATGCGCTGGGCGTCAGGACGTTTCGAATCCACGGGCGCCGCGCTAATGCCATTGACCAGCCGGTCGGAAATCGGGGGATAGGGCTCGCCGGCGACGGGCACGGCTTTTGCGGCGTCGCGTGATGACGATGAACGCGGCGGCGCAGGCTCGCTTATGGGAGCGGAGCGCCCGTTCGATGGCTTGCTCGTCGCCCGCTCCGTTGTCTGCGCGCGCGGTGCAGGAGCGGCTGGTGCTTTAGCCGTGCCGTTCGTTGGCTTTTCAGCTGCCTTGGGCGAATTATCCGGGGTCGCAGAAGTTGGGCGCACCGCTGGCGGCGTCGCGGGGCTTCGCGGCGAAGCGGCAGCCGGTTGGACGGCGCGTGGCGGCGATTTCGCCGCCGTTGAAGATTGTTTTGATCCGGGCTCGGCCGCTTGCGCCTTCGCCTTCGGCCGTTCCGCTGCGCCCGCAGCCGGGGCTCGCGCGTCGGCTGTTCGCGACTGTCCGGCGGCTCGTCCGTTGCCGTTGGGTGGGGGATTAGTCTCCGTCACCGCCAAGTATCCACTTTTCAAGATGCATGATCAGCGATGAAGGTGAGCCTCGCCGAGCCGAAACAAATGCTCGCAGATTTTCACGCGCTTGCCCATAGCCTCGAGCGAAGGCGCCAAGATCAATGAGTTGCAGCGGAGTGCGGAGCAAATATGGCGAAAAAGCGATGCCCCGCACTATTCGGCCAGCCTGCGGAAGACGATACTGGCGTTTGTCCCGCCAAATCCAAACGAATTGGAGAGGACAACGTTGATCGGCCGTTTGTGGGCCTTGTGCGGCACAAGATCGATTGCCGTCTCGATCGATGGATTGTCGAGATTAATAGTCGGCGGGACGACCTGATCACGCATTGCGAGCAGGCAAAAGACCGCCTCGACTGCGCCAGCCGCGCCGAGCAGGTGACCGATTGACGATTTGGTCGATGACATGGAGATACGAGCAGCCGCGTTGCCGACAAGCCTTTCGACAGCCCGCAACTCGATCTCATCGCCGAGCGGCGTCGACGTCCCGTGCGCATTGATGTAGTCGATGTCGGCAGCCGACACGCCGGCCCGCCGGATCGCCGCATTCATGCAGCGCGACGCTCCGTCGCCATCTTCAGCCGGTGCGGTGATGTGATACGCGTCGCCGGAGAGACCATAGCCGATCAGTTCGGCATAGATGCGAGCGCCGCGCCGCTTGGCGTGATCATATTCTTCAAGCACGACGGCGCCAGCGCCCTCGCCCATCACGAAGCCGTCGCGGTCGCGATCGTAAGGCCGCGAGGCGCGTTCGGGGGTGTCGTTGAAACCGGTCGACAATGCTCGGCACGCCGCGAAACCAGCGAGCGAAATGCGATTGACGGGCAACTCGGTCCCTCCCGCCACCATCACGTCGGCATCGCCGAGCGCGATGAGCCTTCCGGCGTCGCCAATCGCGTGCGAGCCGGTCGAGCAGGCGGTGACCACCGCATGATTGGGCCCCTTGAGCGAATGAGCAATCGACACATAACCGGATGCGAGATTGATCAGACGGCCGGGAATAAAAAACGGCGACACCCGGCGCGGACCGCGGTCGCGCAAAAGCAATGCGGTTTCCGCGATGCCTTCGACACCGCCGATGCCCGAACCCATCAGCACGCCACTGGTGATCTGATCCTCATATTGCTGAGGATGCCAGTCAGCGTCGTCCAAGGCCTGCTTCGCCGCGCCCATGGCAAAGATGATAAAATCATCAACCTTGCGCTGCTCCTTCGGCTCCATCCACTGATCAGGATTGAACGTGCCGTCTGAGCCGTCACCGCGAGGAACCTGGCCTGCGATCTTGCAGGAGATGTCGGAGACGTCGAACTTTTCGATGCGCTTGATACCGCTTTGCCCGGACAGCAGACGCCGCCACGTATGCTCGACACCGCTACCGAGCGGCGTCACCATGCCGAGACCTGTGACGACGACGCGTCTCATCGCCGGCGCTCCCAACCGTGTCGGCCGCCGAATCTATCCGTCCAGGACATCGCGCGCGATGCGCCCGACCGTTTCCATATGCGGATTTCACCCGCTCGCGAACATTTCATGCAGTAGCAAGCAGCCAGCGCCGGCGATCAGCTTTTCGCGTTTTTTTCGAGAAACTTTATGGCGTCGCCGACCGTCAAAATAGTTTCGGCCGCGTCGTCGGGAATCTCGCAACCAAACTCTTCCTCGAAAGCCATGACGAGTTCGACTGTGTCGAGACTGTCGGCACCAAGATCGTCGATGAAGCTGGCGTTCTCAGTCACTTTGTCGGGCTCGACGCCGAGATGCTCCACGACGATCTTTTTCACCCGCTCGCCAATATCGCTCATCGTTCCAACCTCTTCTTTCAACGCGACCCGATTGATCAAGTCTCGGTCTCGTCGTGGGCGACGGCCGCGGGTCGACACCGATCAGAGGCGGACGCTTGCTCCCCCGCTCTCCTGCTCCCCCAGCCCAATCGCGGTTCGGTTACCACACTTCAGTAGCGTTGACCAGCACGGCCGCACGCCGCCCACACTTGACCTATCGCCTTCAAATCATGGCCATTCCGCCGTTCACATGCAACGTTTGCCCCGTCACGTAGGAGGCCTCGTTGGAGGCAAGGAACGCGACGGCCGCCGCCACCTCCTCGGGCGTCCCGGCACGACTCGCGGGAACCTTGGCGAGGATGGCTTCACGTTGCTTGTCGTTGAGCTTCTCGGTCATCGGCGTGATGATGAAGCCCGGCGCAACACAATTGGCGGTGACACCGCGTTTGGCATATTCCTGCGCGATCGCCTTGATCATACCGGTTATCCCAGCTTTCGCGGCGACATAATTGGCCTGCCCAGGATTGCCGGTCGCTCCCACCACCGACGTAATAGCGATCACGCGGCCAAAACGACGCCGCATCATGCCGCGGATTGCGGCTCGCGCTAGCCGGAAGGTCGCGGAAAGATTGATAGCGATCACCTGATCCCAATCCTCATCGCGCAACTGGACGAGCAGATTGTCTCTCGTCACGCCGGCATTGGCGACAAGCATATCGAGTTGCCCCATCGCTTCCTCGGCGAGCGGCACCAGAGTTTCCACCTCGGTGGTTTCGGCGAGATTGCACGGCAGGACGTGAACGCGGTCGCGAAATTCTTTGGCGAGCCCGTCGAGTACGTCGCGCCGGGTGCCGGACACGGCGACCACAGCACCCTGGGCGTGGAGAGTACGCGCGATAGCGCTGCCGATCGTGCCCGTCGCACCCGTGACCAGTGCAGTCTTACCGGCGAGGTCAAACATTTCGTCCTCCGAGCGCGAGCGCTCACACGTGCGCAGTCTTGAAGCGGGCAAGGTCCTCAGGCGTCCCAATTGAGGTGGCCGTTGCTGCTTCGGCAATGCGTTTGATCAAACCGGTGAGAACTTTGCCGGCACCGACTTCATAAAAGGTCGCGACGCCGGCGCGCGCCATGAACGCCACCGATTCTCGCCAGCGAACTGTGCCGGTTACCTGTTCGACGAGACAGCGCACGATTTCGGCCGGCTCTGTGACGGGTTGCGCCAGCACATTGGCGACGAGCGGTACTGTGGGCGGCTTGATCGAGACAGTCGCGAGAGCCTCCGCCATCGCCTCTGCGGCCGGATGCATGAGGCTGCAATGGAAAGGGGCAGACACCGGCAGCATCATTGCGCGCCTCGCGCCGCGAACCTTGGCCAACTCGACGGCGCGCTCGACCGCGCGTTTCTCGCCCGAAAGGACGACCTGCCCGCCCCCGTTATCGTTTGCCGCCGCGCACACGCCGGCGTCTGCGGCCTCGCTTGCGATCACTTTGACCTCGCCGAAATCAAGTCCAACCAGCGCGGCCATGGCACCCGCACCGACGGGCACCGCCTTCTGCATGGCGCGCCCACGAATGCGCAACAGCCGTGCCGCGTCAGCGATCGAGATCGACCGTGCGGCTGCAAGCGCTGAATATTCGCCGAGCGAATGGCCGGCGACAAAGGCGGCGTCACGGGCAAGATCGACGCCGGCTTCCGTTTCGAGCGCACGCATGGCCGCGAGCGAGACAGCCATCAAAGCCGGCTGAGCGTTCTCGGTCAGGGTGAGCGTTTCGGCCGGTCCGTTCCAGATGATCTCGCTGAGCCGCTCCCCCAACGCCGCGTCGACGTCCTCGAAAACCTGACGCGCCGCAACAAAGGCGTCGGCCAAGCTTTTGCCCATACCGACCGTTTGACTACCCTGCCCGGGAAAAACATACGCAACAGACATTAGAAGTGCCCCCTAATGTGGCGGTTCAAAAATCCGCATCATTCTCGCCGCGACCGCGTCATGCGGATTTCTGAACCAAAGCCACACTAGATCAATAAGTTGCTGGTGGAGCGGATTGCATTCGCTACCCACCTAGCCGCAATCGGCGAAGCGAATGTCAAATCCAAAGCTCCACAAGTTCGCAAACGAGGATGCCGCGCAATGATGCGAACTTCGGAATCGGGACGCTTGGAGCCGCGAAAGATACTGCGGCTCCAACCGTGTCAAGGGTCGTGACACTAATCAAAGACCGCTTGCACGGGGTAAGAAAACAACAACCGCCCCTTGATACCATCGTTCTGATTGTAGGACCGACGGCCCAAAGCACCATGTCGGCGAGCCCAGTATTTGCGAAAGCCTTTGCGCCGGTCAGCGACGCTGAGCTTGCGCGCGCTCGCTGTGACCCAGCGTTTCGACAAATGCTCCTCAGACACAGCCTCGAGGTGCTGCTTGCGGGGTTGCAAAGGTTCCGCACTTCGGCCGTTTCCGACCGGGACAACAAGAAGCAAATCCGCGAAGGCGTCGAGCTTGCGGTGCGGCTCGCCGAGTTGATCCAGGGTTCGAGCGCCTCCTCGCGCGGACCTTAGTCTTTACCCTCGGCATCTTGCCTTTCCACGCGGGCCGCGTATAAACCCGCCTTCCGCTCGACCCCGGCCGGGGGCTGAACGGACGGCCGCGCCCGCGCGTGTTCTGTGGAAGCCTACCCCAGTCTTGATCGGGGTTGGTTTCCGGTTTTCCGAACCGAACATGTGCAAATGTCAGGCGCGGTAGGACCTCTGGGTCCGGCGTCCGGTGTTCCCGCCTTCAGAGCATTCGAGCCTTTCCCGAAGGGTTCGAGGGGCTTAGCGCCGCGGCGGGCACGCGAACGAAGGAAGGGGCAGCCATGCCGCTCTATGAGCACGTCTACCTTGCGCGTCAGGACGCCAGCGCGCAGCAGGTCGAGGAATTGACCGCGCAGTTGAAAGGTGTTGTCGAAGGCCTCGGCGGATCGATCACCAAGACCGAATATTGGGGCGTAAAATCGCTCTCGTACCGGCTGCGCAAGAACCGTAAGGCGCATTTCACACTGATGAACCTCGACGCCCCGCCGCCCGCGATCAACGAGATCGAGCGGTTGGAGCGCCTCAACGAGGACGTCCTGCGCTACCTCACAATCAGGGTCGAGGCTCACGAGGAAGGTCCCTCGGCCATGATGCGTCGTGCCGAGCGCGATCGCGACCGCGATGATCGTCGTGGTGACAGAGGCGATCGTGGCGACCGGTTTGATCGCGGCGACAGGGGAGACCGGGGCGATCGTCCGCGAGACCGCGATCGACGTCCCCGCGAGACCTCTGAAACTGAGACGGCAACGGAGGAGTGATCATGGCAATGTCACCGCAAGCCGGGGGCGGACGCCGGCCATTCTTTCGCCGCCGCAAAAGCTGCCCGTTTTCAGGCGCTAACGCACCCAAGATCGACTACAAGGATGTCAAGCTGCTGCAGCGTTTCGTATCGGAGCGCGGCAAGATCGTGCCGAGCCGCATCACCGCGGTGTCGGCGAAGAGGCAACGTGAACTCGCCCAAGCCATCAAGCGCGCGCGCTTTCTTGGGCTGCTGCCCTACGTGATCCGCTAAGGCAAGAATCAGCCAAACGGAGCGAACCGTTGTTGCAAGCAACGGTCGCGGCGGCAAAGGAGAGACTGACATGGAAGTAATTTTGCTCGAACGCGTCTCCCGGTTGGGCCAAATGGGCGACGTGGTGCGCGTCAAGGACGGCTTTGCGCGAAATTTCCTATTGCCGCGCGGCAAGGCGCTCCGCGCCACGTCTGAGAATCGGACGCGCTTTGAAGCCATGAAAGGCGACCTCGTTGCACGCTCCGCCTCGCTTAAAGGCGAAGCATCCAGCGTCGCCGAGAAGCTCAACGGCCACAGCTTCACCGTGCTGCGTCAAGCATCCGAAGCCGGGCAGTTGTTCGGATCAGTGTCGCCGCGCGACCTCGTCGGCCTGATTTCAGAGGCCGGGTTCAACGTAACTCGCAATCAGATCGCACTGAATACGCCGATCAAGACAATCGGCCAGCACGCGGTGCCGATCTCGCTGCATCCGGAGATCGACGTCTCGATCAACGTCATCGTCGCCCGAAATGCCGATGAGGCGGCACGCATCGCGCGCGGCGAGGACATCACGCAGTTGCGCGAAGAACCGACCGAAGAGGAGGTCGCGCTCCAGACGGCCGAGGCATTCTTCGAGCCCGAGGCCGCGGAGTCCCTCCGCTCACAGGAAGGTGCGGAACAGAACGAAGCCGACGTTCCGGCCGCCGACAAGAGCTGATCGCCTCAGGCGGCGATTCCGTCAGTCCGGAATATTGTCGCGCGGAACGGTAGAATTTTCTTCCGGCTCTGTACTCACGGGAGCAGCCGCGCTTTGCGCCGGGGTTGGCGGAGGGCTGATTTCCGGAGTCCGCGTTTCAGTCGTCCGCGCTTCGGTCGAAGTCGGCTCAGCGACGACGGCAGCAGGCTCGTGCACGGCGGCCGCCGCCGGCGTGTCCTTTCCGCGCCCGCGGGTGGCGGTCGCCGGCTGCAACTCACGCCGAACTGCCGACCGGCGGGCCGGGTTTGAGGCGTTAAGGCCCTCGCCGGAGTCGGGCTCTTCGTCGGGTTTAGCATTGGCGGTGGCGGAACCGCGCTCCTCGGGTTTTCCCGGCAGCCTTGCACGGGCCGGGCCTTTGGGCTCCTCGGCTCTGGCGCGCTCTGCCGCGGGCTTTTGGGCGCGACCTTGCGTCGCGGGCTCAGCCGGCCCGTTCCCAGCCCCAAGGACATACGCGGCGAGCGCCGCCGCTTGCTCGCGGCCTGTCGTGTAATGCTCCCGCAAGTACGACGAGAGCATCAGGCTGTTCCGGCCCTTTGCAAGGCCTCTTGGGGCCTTGTGGCAGACCGCGCAATCGCTGGCGAACATCTGGGCCGGTGTCTTGCCCTGGTCGATATCGGTCTGGGCATACGCCACCGCCGGAGCCAACCCAGCCAACAGGCCGATCATTGGGGCGAGACGCCAAGCCACCCAGACCTCCTCAAGTCTTGTCGGTCGACCCATCATCTTTATTCCAAAGCCGGCCAGAGGTGACCGGGGGTTATTCGGTCCTCCCGGACGAGAGGACACCGCCACTGCATTGCTGTCACTGCATTGCTGGTCAAGCAGGATTTTGTTTTAATGACGGCAACCAATAAACTCGTTGGCGCATCAGTTGATGGACCCGGCCGAAGAATGGCCGAATGTGGGCGTGGGCGGGATCGGAGCGTGTGGAGGCGGCCGTGGAACGGTTGCTGGTGGTTCTTCTGAGTCGGTTTATCCGCCGAGGGTGCTTAACGGTCACTACAGCGGCGGGCAAGGCCTACAAGTTCGGCGATGGCAGCGGGGCGCCGGTCGCCGTGCGCTTTGTGACCGCAAAGGCTCAATACGCGGTTTTGCTCGATCCCGAGCTCAAATTGGGCGAAGCGTACATGGACGGCACCTTCGTCGTCGAGCAAGGCTCGATTTCGGAGGTTCTCGAACTCCTGCTGCGCCAGGAGCAGAGCGGCAGCGCCTGGGTATCGCCGTCGCGGATCGTCCGCTACCTGTTCCGGCGGCTGCAGCAGTTCAACCCTCGGTCTCGGTCGCAGAACAACGTTGCGCATCATTACGACCTCGACGGCAGGCTTTACTCACTCTTCCTCGACGGCGACCAGCAATATAGCTGCGCCTATTTCGAATCGCGGGACCAGTCCCTCGACGATGCCCAGCTTGCCAAGAAGCGCCACCTCGCGGCGAAGCTGCGGGTCAAGCCGGGAGACACCGTCCTGGATATCGGCTGTGGCTGGGGCGGCCTTGCGCTCTACCTCGCCGAAATTGCTGGAGCGCAGGTCACTGGCATTACGCTCTCGAAGGAGCAACACGCGCGGGCGCGCGGCCGCGCGCTGGAACGCGGCCGGACGAAGAACACAACGTTCCGCTTGGTGGATTATCGCGACGTCGGCGGCATCTTCGACCGCATCGTATCGGTCGGCATGTTCGAGCACGTCGGCGTCGGCTTTTACGACACCTACTTCCGCAAATGTGCGCAACTTTTGTCTGATAACGGCACGGCGCTGATTCACGCCATCGGCCGTACCGGGCCGCCGGGCATCACCAATCCGTGGATCGCCAAATACATTTTTCCGGGCGGCTACATTCCGGCGCTCTCGGAAGTATTGCCCGCGATCGAACGCGCCCAACTGATCGTCACCGACGTCGAAATTCTGCAACTCCATTACGCGGAGACGCTCAAGGCGTGGCGCGAGCGCTTTCTCGCGCACCGTGACGAAGTGGTGCGACTGTACGACCAGCGCTTCGTGCGGATGTGGGAGTTCTACCTCGCCTGCTCCGAAATGGCCTTTCGCGAAGGCGAGATGGTCGTGTTCCAAATCCAGATGGCGAAGCATAAGGGCATCACGCCGGCGACACGCGATTACATCGCTCGCGAGGAAGCGCGGCTGCGGACTCTCGAAGCCGGCTACGCTGCGCCGCTGCGGCTGGCCGGAGAGTAGTGCGGCGGTCTCCCGCTACGGAAAGCCTTCCGTCAAGGGCGGATCGCTTCTATGAACGCTCCTGTGTCGCGTGCGGTGAGTAGCGGGGAAAGCCGCAATGAGGGTTTCCCATTCGGCCGCCACTCGATTATCGACGGGATGTTGCGTACAACACTGCGAATTAAGACAGTAGCGCTGTCGTTGAGTGATCCGCGATGTTGAGTAAGAACCCAGAACCGGCCATCGCAAATTGGCCACACGCGAATCCCTTGATCCGGGACCATGCCAGCATTCGATTCGACCGCACGGAAGCAAGCTCCCGCGGAACCGGCGTTCCGCGCGCCGCCGCACAATATCGAGGCCGAGCAGGCGCTGCTCGGCGCGATTCTCGTCAATAACGAGGCGTTTTATCGCGTCTCCGACTTTCTCGAACCGAAACATTTCTTCGAGCCGATCCATCAGCGCATCTTCGAGTTGGCCGGCGGGCTCGTCCGCGCCAACAAGCTTGCGACGCCCGTAACGCTGAAGACGTTCCTGCCGCCGGACTTCGACGTTGCCGGGCTGTCGCTCAATCAATACCTGGCGCGGCTCGCAGCCGAAGCGACGACGATCATCAATGCCGAAGACTATGGTCGAACGGTCTACGACCTTTCGATTCGCCGCGATCTGATCATGATCGGCGAGGACATGGTCAACCTCGCCTATGACGCGCCGGTCGACGCGACGCCACTGAGTCACATCGAAGACGCCGAGCGCAAGCTCTACGAAATCGCGGAAACCGGACGCTACGACTCCGGCTTCCAGCGCTTCGCCCACGCGCTGACGACGGCAGTCGACATGGCGGCGCGCGCCTATCAGCGCGACGGCAGTCTCTCGGGTCTCGCCACCGGGCTGACCGATCTCGACGCCAAGATGGGCGGGCTGCAGCCCTCCGATCTGATCATCCTCGCCGGCCGCCCCGGCATGGGCAAAACCGCGCTCGCCACCAACATCGCCTATAGCGTCGCCAAGACTTGGGCGGGCGAATTACGCGCCGACGGCCACATGGCGACCGTCAACGGCGGCATCGTCGGATTCTTCTCGCTGGAAATGTCGGCCGAACAGCTCGCCACGCGCATCATCGCCGAGCAGACCGGCATTCCTTCAACCAAAATCCGCCGCGGCGCCATCGACGAAGCCGACTTCGAGAAGATCAAGGACGTCTCGATTGAGTTGCAGAATTTGCCGTTCTACGTCGACGAAACCGGCGGTCTTTCGATCGGCCAATTGGCGGCGCGCGCCCGCCGGCTCAAGCGCCAGCGCGGACTTGACCTCCTGGTAATCGATTACGTGCAGCTCTTGCAGGGCTCCAGCCGCCGTTCAAGCGAGAACCGCGTGCAGGAAATCACAGAGATCACGACGAGGCTGAAGGCGCTGGCCAAAGAGCTCAATATTCCGATCCTCGCGCTCTCGCAATTATCGCGACAAGTTGAATCCCGCGAGGACAAACGCCCGCAGCTTTCAGACTTGCGCGAGTCGGGCTCGATCGAACAGGACGCCGACGTCGTGTTGTTCGTCTTCCGCGAGGAATATTATCACCAGATGCGCAAGCCGATGGAATTGAACAGGGAAAAGTTCGACGAATGGCTGGCCGAAGGCAACCGCGTGGAGGGCAAGGCCGAGCTCATCATCGGCAAGCAGCGCCACGGTCCGACGGGAACGGTCGAATTGCAGTTCGATGCCGCCGTTACGCGCTTTGCCAATCTGGATACACTGCACCAGCCGAGCTTCTAGGCCGCACGCGGCCGCACGTCGCGCTCGATCGCGCCGCCGTTTTCCTGCCGCGCCTTGGTCAGATCGTGCATCGACTGCAGATTGACCCAAAACTCTGCGCTCGTGCCGAAGAAGCGCGCGAGCCGCAGCGCGGTATCCGCCGTTACCGATCGTTCGCCCTTGACGATGGCGCCAATACGCGTCGCTGGCACGCGCAACGCGAGTGCAAGCGCATTGATCGACATTCCGAGCGGCTTGAGGAACTCTTCGCTCAAAATCTCGCCCGGATGAGTTGTGACGCGATTGGGAGTTGCTACACCATTAGTGGTAATCGACGATTTCGACATTGGCTGGACCCTCCTTGGTCCATGCGAAGCAGACACGCCACTGATCATTGATTCGGATCGAATGTTGCCCTCGTCGATCTCCTGCGAGAGCTTCGAGACGATTTGCAGGAGGCACGCGCAGATCATTCAAATCGCGAGCGTGGTGCAGCATATCGAGTTTCCGCAACGCTTGCTTCTCGATCCCGCTGAACCGCTTCACAAAGGCGCCCATCCAAAGGGATTCCGTGGCGCGGTCGCGGAAGGATTTTATCATGAACGCCTCAAGTATAACGCCATAAATGATACGTCAATCATATGACGTCATGCGGAGAAGTGCGACAGCCCTTCGTGCATGTTTCGCCGCTTTACCGCCGCCGCGGCGCCGGTCATAACGAAGCGCATGGCGCTCGCGGAACCACTCCCCGAACTGGCAAATCACCTCGCGGAGGCCGAGACCGGCGGCACGCTAACGGTCGATCTCGCTGCTATCGAATCGAACTGGCGCGCGCTGACCCATCATACCGTCACCGCCGAGTGTGCGGCCGTCATCAAAGCCAACGCCTATGGTCTGGGCCTCGAACCGGTGGCGGCACGGCTTGCGGCGGCAGGCTGCAAGACGTTCTTCGTGGCTGATCTTGCCGAGGCGCGCCGTGTTCGGGCGCGGGCGCTCGAGGCCACGATTTACGTGCTCAACGGCTTTGCCCCCGAAGCGGGTGCGGCCTTCCTGGACATCAACGTTCGACCGGTCATCAACAGTATGACCGAACTGGCCGAGTGGGACGCCTTTGTTGCCGGCCACGGCTGGAAAGGCGGCGCCGCGCTCCAGGTCGACACCGGCATGAATCGGCTTGGCATTTCCGCCGACGAAGCGGTAGCACTGGCGCCGCGGGTCCAGACCGAGAATCACGGCATCACGCTCTTGATGAGCCACCTCGCCTGTGCCGAGACCGTCAATCATCCGCTTAACGCGACCCAGATCGGCCTATTTCGGGAAATTCGACTGTTGTACCGCGGGGTCCCAGCTTCGCTTGCCAATTCCGCGGGCATTTTTCTCAGCGATTCGGCGCTCTGCGATATGGCCAGGCCAGGCGCCGCGCTCTATGGCATCAATCCCATGCCGGGACGTCACAACCCGATGAAGGGCGTCGTCGAACTGACCGGCCGGATTTTGCAGATCCGCAACATCGACCGCGGCGACACCGTCGGCTATGGCGCCGCCTGGACGGCAAAACGCGCTTCGCGAATTGCTGTCGCTGCTATCGGCTACGCTGACGGACTCATGCGCTCCGCCGGCGGTACCGGCGATGGGCGCGGTGGCGTGGCGGTGATCGGCAGGAAGCGCTGCCCGATCGTCGGCCGCATTTCGATGGACCTGGTCTGCATCGACGTCACCGATCTTCCCAATGACGCAGTCCATAGGGGCGGTATCGCGACCTTCATCGGCGCGGGCATCGACGTCGACGACGTCGCGGCGACCGCTGGCACAATCGCCTATGAGATCCTGACCCGGCTGGGGCCGCGTTGCCATCTTGTCTATCGCGGCGCATGAGCCGAGCTGTGGTCAATTCTAACATTCGCATCCCGATCGGAGGCTGTCTTGCGAATGTTAGAATCAAAGGACCACTCGCCAATATAAGTGCTAGTGGAGCTTTGGATTTGACATTCGCTTCGCCGATTCGCGGCTGGGGGTTGCGTATGTCGGATCCGCTCCATTAGCTAAGGACCTGAAATGGCTGCGCGAGCACCAAGCTTCGTCTGCCAGAATTGTGGTGCGGCCTACGTGCGCTGGGCCGGCCGTTGTGAAGCATGCGGCGAATGGAATTCGCTGGTTGAAGAGGGCTCCGTCACGCCGGCGCGTTCCTCTCGCAAAGGCCGCGTGTTCGTTGTCGAGCCACTGAAGGGCGAAACGCTTGAAGCTCCGCGGGTGGCCTCCGGGATCACCGAATTCGACCGGGTAACTGGCGGCGGTTTGGTGCGCGGCTCGGTCCTGCTGCTCGGTGGCGATCCCGGAATCGGCAAATCCACGCTGCTGATCGAAGTCGCCGCGGCATTCGCCCGCAATAAGCATCGCGCCGTCTATATCTCGGGCGAGGAAGCCGTCGCGCAGGTGCGGCTTCGCGCTGAACGGCTGGGCCTGACGGAAGCGGCCGTCGAACTCGCGGCGGAAACCTCGGTCGAGGACATCATAGCGACGCTTTCGCAGGGCGCGACGCCGCGGCTTCTCGTCATCGATTCCATTCAAACGATGTGGACGCAAAGCGTCGAGGCGGCGCCCGGTACGGTCACTCAGGTGCGCGGGTCGGCCGGCGAACTCATCCGCTTCGCCAAGCGGACGGGCGCCGCCGTCATTCTGGTCGGCCATGTCACCAAGGACGGCCAGATCGCCGGCCCTCGCGTCGTCGAGCACATGGTCGACGCCGTGCTGTCGTTCGAGGGCGAAGGCTCGCACCAATTTCGCATCCTGCGCGCGATCAAGAACCGTTTTGGGCCGACCGATGAGATCGGCGTATTCGAAATGACCGGAGCGGGGCTGCGCGAAGTCACGAACCCCTCCGAGTTGTTTCTTTCGGAGCGCGACCTGGGGAGTCCCGGTACGGCGGTCTTTGCCGGCATGGAGGGAACGCGGCCGCTGCTCGTGGAAATTCAAGCGCTTGTAGCGCCGACGACGCTGGGAACGCCGCGTCGTGCCGTGGTCGGCTGGGACCAAAGCCGCCTCTCGATGGTGCTCGCGGTGCTGGAGGCGCATTGCGGCGTCCGGCTCTCAGGCCACGACGTCTATCTCAACGTCGCCGGAGGATTGCGCATCCAGGAGCCGGCGGCCGACGTCGCCGCGGCAGCCGCTTTGGTATCCTCTCTCGCTCATGCGCCACTTCCGGCCGACGCCGTATATTTCGGCGAAGTCTCGCTGTCCGGCGCGGTGCGGCCGGTGGCACAGACCGCCTCCCGCCTCAAGGAAGCGCAGAAGCTCGGCTTTAGGCGAGCCATCGTCCCGGATGGTGCGCGCGCCGAAGCGCCAGACGGCTTTTCGCTCTCCACCGTCAACACGCTGGCGAACCTGGTTGCCGACATTGCGCGTGACGGCACGCCGCCCCTGCGGCGTGTCGGCCGCCAGGACAGCTAGGCCTCGACCGCCGTTATTTGGCGACCCGGCCTTCGACTTGCTGTGAGAAGAATGTTTGCGCCTGCGTGAGGGCGTCCGCCTTGGCGGCGACATTGGCGTCAACGCTTTGCCTCGTACGCCCCGGATCGTCGAAATCGTGCGTGGCGCCGGGGTAGAGCGTGATCTCGATATCGCCCCCCTTGGCGCGGCTCTTTGCGACCAAGGATGCACACCGTTTGGGCGACACCTCCTCGTCGGCGTCACCTTGCAGGACGCGTACCGGCGCATAGGGACGATAGCCGTCCTCGAACATGCCCTTCAAACCGCAGGCGGGGTAAAATGCGAGTCCTGCCCGAAAACCGTTCGTCGGCCCGCGCATCGCCGCCCCGGGTGTATCGGCGGCCACCACGGCCATGCTGGCAAGCGTCGCGCTCGCGCCGTTCGACCAGCCCTGAAGACCGACGTGATCGGTGATGACGTCGCGCCGTGTGCGCAGGTAAGCAAGACCGCCATAGGCATCGAGCGGCCGCACTGTGACCTCGTTGAGCGATTCGGGACGCTGATCGTAGCTGAAGCGCGGAAAGCCCTGCGGATAGCCGCGCGGACCGAAGCCATCGACGAGAATCGCGACGTAGCCCTGGCCGGCCCACAAGTCACCCCACATGCGGTGACGCTTGGACAGGGTCGACGCGTCATAACGGCCGTTGGCCTCCGATGAATAGGCGCCCGCACGCCCATGCATCATGACGATAGCCGGCATGCGCGCCGCCCTGCCGCGCGGCGCAAAGACATAGCCGACGAGCGTGGTCTGGTTATCAAGGCTCATGAAAGTGACACGTTCGGGAAGCGCACCCTCGGCCGCGGCATCCGAACACCACCTCAAGACGACAAATGCTATTGCCAGAAAAGCCACCGAGTATTTGGACATGATGAAAACCCCCGGGCTCCGCCCGCGAAATGTCGGCCACAATGACAGCATTGGGCAGGCATTAATACATGTCCCGTTAGAGCTGTTGAGCACACGAGAAGGCGGGTGACGGCGTGCCCGGGCCCGGCTATACACGCGGCGGCTCCGCGTGTTTTGGTGCAGCACCCGCTGTGGGGTGTGTCCCCGGATACCGGGAGGGTGAGATCGCGACGGTGACATCAACGGCGACCGTTTTTCCTCAGGACCGCCGCCGGGACTTGCGGCCTGACCGGGAGGATCGTCTCATGGCGCCTGCGGCGCGCTGGCGATTTGGGCGTGAGCGGACAACCGACGTTGAACGATCAATGCCGGACTACCGGGCGGACTAGCGAACCATGCCGATCACTGTGCTCGATATCGTCCTCATCGTTGTGATGCTGGTGTCGGGAATGCTCGCCATGGTGCGCGGATTCATGCGCGAAGTGCTGTCCATCACCGCGTGGGTGTTGGCGGCCGTGGCCACGCTTTATTCGTATGCCAAGCTTCTTCCTTACGCGAAGCAATACTTCAACAACGATATCGTCGCGACCGCAGCGGTGGTTGGCGGCGTATTCCTGGGCACGCTTCTGATCGTCTCGGTGATGACCATCAGGATTTCCGACATGGTGCTCGACAGCCGAGTGGGCGCACTCGACCGTACGCTGGGCTTTCTGTTCGGCCTCGGGCGCGGCCTGATCATCGTGGTGGTGGCCTTTCAATTCTTCACCTGGCTCGTTCCCGACAAGTCGCAGCCGGAATGGGTCAAGAGCGCCAAATCGCGGGTTGTGCTGGCCGGAACCGGGCAATGGCTGATGTCGATGTTGCCTGAGAACGCCGAAAGCACCATCTTAAACAAGCTGAAGCCGCACCGTCCGGGCGACACCGATTCGCCCGATGCGACACCGGAGCAGCATGGCGCGATCGACAAACCGGCTGACAGCCGGACGGATGATCGTGCGGAACTGGGTTACGACCGTGCCAGCCGGGCCGGAATGCAGCAATTACTCCAAGCCAAGGGCGTGGTGCACTGACACGCTGGAGGGCCGATTCCATGACTGAACCTGCCCTCCTCGATCTTGACGGAGACCGGCTGCGCGAAGAATGCGGCGTCTTCGGAATTTTCGGCCACCCCGATGCCGCGGCGATAACGGCTCTCGGCCTCCATGCCCTGCAGCACCGCGGCCAGGAAGCTGCCGGCATCGTCTCGTTCGACGGCAAACGCTTCCACTCTGAGCGCCGCCTCGGCCTGGTCGGCGACGCCTTCTCGGGACGCGACGTGATCGATCGCCTGCCCGGCAATTCGGCCGTGGGCCACGTGCGCTATTCCACGACCGGCGAGACCATCCTGCGCAACGTGCAGCCGCTGTTCGCCGAGCTCAACGCCGGCGGGTTCGCGGTCGGCCACAACGGCAACCTCACCAATGGCCTGACGCTGCGCCGTCAGTTGGTGAGCGAAGGCGCGATGATGCAATCGACGACGGACACCGAGGTGATCCTTCACCTCGTGGCGCGTTCGCACCGCAACCGCTTCGTCGACCGTTTTGTCGAAGGTCTGCGGATGCTCGAGGGCTCCTACGCCTTCGTCGGACTGACCAACAAGAAGCTCGTCGGCGCGCGTGATCCGCTCGGTATCCGACCGCTGGTCCTCGGCCGCCTCGACGGCTGCCCCATCCTCGCCTCCGAGACCTGCGCGCTCGATATCATCGGCGCGCAATATGTGCGCGACGTGGAGAACGGCGAGGTTCTGATCTTCGACGAGGACGGCGCGCACTCGCACAAGCCATTTCCGCCGATGCCGCCGCGACCGTGCATCTTCGAATACATCTACTTCGCGCGGCCGGATTCGATCATCGGCGGCCGCAGCGTTTATGATGTCCGCAAGGCCTGTGGGGCGGAGCTCGGCCGCGAATCGCCCGCTGCCGCCGACGTGGTCATCCCGGTGCCCGATTCCGGAGTGCCGGCGGCGATCGGATATGCGCAGGAATCCGGCATCCCCTACGAGCTCGGCATTATCCGCAATCACTATGTCGGGCGAACCTTCATCGAGCCGACCCAGCACATCCGACAGCTCGGCGTTCGTCTCAAGCACAGCGCCAACCGCGCCGTAGTCAATGGCAGGCGCATCGTGCTGATCGACGACTCGATCGTGCGCGGGACGACGTCGGTGAAGATCGTGCAAATGATGCGCGACGCCGGCGCCCGCGAGGTGCATTTCCGCATCGCCTCGCCGCCGATCACGCACCCCGATTATTACGGGATCGATACCCCCGAACGCGACAAGCTCCTGGCCGCGACTTACGACCTCGAAGGCATGCGCAAATTCATCGGCGCGGATTCGCTGGCGTTTCTTTCGGTCGAAGGCATTTACCGCGCCATGGGCGAAACGGCGCGTGATCCGGCGCGGCCGCAATTCACCGACCATTGCTTCACCGGCGAGTATCCAACGGCGCTGACCGACCGCACCGGGCAAGATGCAGCGCCGCGTCAGCTTTCGCTGCTCGCCGAGGCAAGCTGACGAATGCCGCTTCCGCTTGCTGATCGGATCGCGCTCGTGACCGGCGCCTCGCGGGGCATCGGCCATGCGGCGGCGCTCGCGTTCGCGCGCGCGGGCGCGCATGTGGTCGCCGTCGCGCGCACCGTCGGCGGGCTCGAGGAGCTTGACGACGCGATACGTGCGGCCGGCAGTTCGGCGACGCTGGTCCCGCTCGATATGTGCGACTACGACGGTCTCTACCGGCTGGCCGCCGCGCTTCACGAACGTTACCAGCGGCTCGACATCCTTCTCGGCAATGCCGCGGTCGTCGGCCAGCGTTCGCCGCTTGGCCACGTCGAGCCGAAGTCGTGGGACGAGACGATGGCGATCAACGTCACGGCCAATTGGCATCTCATCCGCGCCATGGACCCGCTGCTGCGAAACGCGCCGGCCGGCCGCGCGGTATTCATGACGTCGGGCGCCGCGACCAACGCCCGCGCCTATGCCGGTCCGTATTCGGTCTCCAAGGCGGCGCTGAACACGCTAGCCCGCACCTACGCGGCCGAGACAACGTCGACGCCGGTGCGGGTCAATCTGTTCAATCCCGGCCCGACGCGAACCCGGATGCGGGCGCAAGTCATGCCAGGCGAAGACCCTATGACGCTGCAGACACCTGAGGAGGTCGCGGAGAAAATCCTCGATCTATGCCTGCCCGGCTTCACCGAAACCGGCAAGCTCTACGATTTCTACGCACGAAAGCTCTTGGAGTTCAGGCCCCCGGCCTGAGTATCTCTCGGACCGATTGCCAAGTGTGCCTCACGAAGGCGATTGTTTCCTGGTCGTTCGCCAGCCGGCGATGGCCGCTGCCACCAGTAACAGCGCCGACAGGAGAAACGCCGCGCCGGGCATATTCCAGCTTCGCCCGGCACCGATCGCAAATGCAAAGGTCTGCGTGAAAAGACCCGGCCCGACCAGATTGGCGATTCCGGCAATGCTGGCGTTGGCGCCCTGCAACCGGCCTTGCTCGGTGGCGCCGACCAAACGGCTCATCAAGGCCTGCAAGGCGGGACTCGCCAGACCCCACATCGCGAGCAGCGGGATGCCGATCCAGAAGATCGCGCCGGTCTGGGCCATCGCGAACACCGCAAAGCCTGCGATACCGAACGCAAGCCCAAGCAGAAGAGAGGCTCGTTCGCCTAGACGCGCCGTCACCGGGCCGACAATGGCGCCCTGCACGATGACCGATGCGACACCGACCCCCGCCAAAGTCAAACCGACGTCCCGTTCATTCCAGCCGTAGCGATAGGACATGTAGAGGACGCTCACGCTGGGCAGAACCGCATGGGCAAGATTGTCGAGGAAATTGACGCCGGCGAGTCCGAAAAGTTCCGCGTGCGAGCGTAACAGCGCGAGAGCGCCAAGTGGATTGGCGCGCCGCCAAGCGAATGCCGCCCGATTGGCGCGCGGCAACGATTCCGGAAGCACGAACAGTCCGTAAGCCGCGTTGGCGAGGCTCAGGCCGGCGGCAATCCAGAACGGCAACCGCGGCGAAATGCTGCCGGCAAGTCCGCCGAGCGCCGGTCCAAACACGAAGCCTGCGCCAAAGGCCGCACCGAGAAGGCCGAACCGCGCCGCACGTTTATCTGGCGGCGTGACGTCGGCGACATAAGCGTAGGCTGTTGAGATGCTCGCAGCGGTAATGCCGGAAATAACCCGGCCGACGAACAGCCATCTGATCGACGGCGCAAGCGCCATCAAAATATAATCAAGTCCGATGCCGAGATTGGAGACCAAGATCACGGCGCGTCTGCCGAACCGGTCGGACAACGCGCCCTGGACGGGCGAAAACACGAACTGCATCAGCGCCCATGCGGTGCCGAACACACCAAACACTTTCGCCGCAGCCTCGGTATCGCCGCCCATGAAATCGACGACGAGCTTCGGCAGCACGGGAATGATCACGCCGAGCGACAGCATGTCCAAAAGAACGGTCGCAAAAATAAACGCGAAGGCGGCCTGACGCGGCGGCGCTTTCGGTTCGGCGCCGGTCTCCTCGATCGAGCTGTTCATCGCTTACGTTTTCGGCCGGCGTAAGGATTGGGCTTGGCGCGGACCGTCAGCCTGATCGGAGTGCCCGGCAGCGCAAAATTCTCGCGCAAGCCGTTGACGAGATAACGACGATAAGTTTCGGGGAGCGCGTAAGCACGCGATGAGAACAGAACGAAGCTCGGCGGACGCGCCTTCGGTTGCGTGATGTAGTCGAGCCGGCTGCGGCGTCCGTGAGCGGCGGGCGGCGCATGCGCCGCCACCGCCTCGGCGAGAAAGCGGTTGAGCGCGGCGGTCGGCACACGGCGATTCCACACCGCGTGGCTTTCGATTACCGCCGCCATCAGCCGGTCGAGCCCTTCTCCTGTGCGCGCCGACAGCGCGACGACGGGAACGCCCTTGATCTGCGGCAAGACGCGATCGATCTCGGCGCGGGCGCGCGACAATGCGCCTGGCACAGGCTCGATCATGTCCCATTTGTTGAGCCCAATGACGATCGCGCGCCCTTCCCGCTCGACGAGATCGACGATGCGGATGTCCTGTTCTTCGAACGGTGTCTGCGCGTCGATGAGGACGATCACCACTTCGGCGAAACGGATAGCGTTGATCGCGTCAGCGACCGAGAGCTTTTCCAGCTTCTCCTCGATCCGCGAGCGTCGCCGCAGACCGGCGGTGTCGTGGATGCGCAACCGTCTGCCGCGCCAATCGAGATCGACCGCAATTGCATCGCGGGTGATGCCGGCTTCCGGTCCCGTCAAGAGCCGCTCCTCGCCGAGAAGGCGGTTGATCAGTGTCGATTTACCGGTATTGGGGCGTCCGACGATCGCCAGGCGGATGGGCTTTTCCGACGGCTCTGCAGCAGAAGCCTCCTCGCGATCGCGGCGCGCCGTCGCGTCAGGCAGTGCGGCACGGAGCGCATCGTAGAGGCCCGCCAAACCCTCACCATGCTCGGCGCTAATCAGGACCGGCTCGCCAAGGCCAAGCGCGTAGGCTTCGAGCGCGCCCGCCTCGCCGGCTCGGCCCTCGCCTTTGTTCGCGACAAGCACGGTGGGCTTGCCTGATTTGCGTACCAGATCCGCAAACGCACGATCGGCCGGCGTCGCGCCGGCACGCGCATCGACAACGAAGAGCACGGCGTCCGACTGCGCCATAGCCGTTGCCGTCTGTGCCTGCATCCTCGCCGAGAGACTTTCGCGCTCGGCATCCTCGAGGCCGGCTGTATCGATCACCCGGAACGACAGATCGCCGAGCTTGCCTTCGCCTTCGCGCCGGTCCCGCGTCACTCCCGGCCGATCATCAACGAGCGCAAGCCGCCGGCCAACCAATCGGTTGAACAGCGTCGACTTGCCGACGTTGGGGCGGCCGACGATGGCAATGGTGAAAGGCATGATGACGGGCTTCGCAATAAAGTCGCTTTGGCGCTCTTGGGGACCACTAGCACGGTGTGAGAATGATTGCGCCGAATCCCGTCACCCATGGGACGTCCTGCGGTCCGAGCCGGGCAAGCCGAAGTGCGTACTCGGTCGAGAAAACGCAGTCGGCGAGGCGACGATTTAGTGAGTGGACGCCGGCGCCGGCGGTGTCGGCCAAATCGACTGAGAGGGCTGCGCCGCTTGCTGTACCGATCCGGTCGGCGGCGGCGCCGGCCAAACCGACTGAGCGGGCTGTGCCGTTTGCTGTGCCGACCCGGTCGGCGGCGGCGCTGGCCAAGCCGTCTGCGAGCCTTCGCTACCTTGCTGGGCGGGTGCCGCAGCGCTCGGAGCCGGCCCCACGCTGATCTGCGTACGCTTCGGCTTGGGTTTCTGATTCCAAACGGGATCCTGGGACGGGGGCGAAGCGCGAGCGACTTTGGGCTTTGGTTTGGGCTTTGGCTCAGGTTTCGCGGGCGCGGCCTCCGCGGCAGCGGGCGCGCCCGGCACATCGCCATTATTTGCCGCCTGGTCCGGCGGCGGCTGATAGCCCTTCACCAGGTCTTGCGGCACGCCGGTGGTTGTCCCGGGCACGCCGTTGGGAAACACGGGCTCGCGCTGCCCCTGAAGCTTTTTCTTGGTGTCGAACATGTCCGTGGAGAACACGTCGGTCGGATCGAATTGGCCACCCTTTGTGCAGCCCGCGAGCACCAGCACAAGCGCCAGCGCTGAACCGAGACGAGCTAACGAAGCGGTCCGCCCCATCGGCATTACGCTCCGCCCTTTCCGTTTGCCGCGATGAGTTCGCTCAAAATCTCGGCGCGGCTGCGCGTTCCCGCCGGTGTTTGCGGATCGGACATGATCATGTCGGCCCATTTGCGCGCTGCAGTCGTATCGCCCGACTTCCAGGCGGAGAGCGCCAGGAGTTCGCGTGCGGAATGGCGAAACGTCCGGTCCGGTCCCGTCAACGCCTCGAGTTCGACTCTGCATTTCGGAATAAGGCGCGGTGTCTACGAGCAGGAAGCCGGCGCGCACGGCCGCCAGATCCTGAATGACCTGTCCGGCACTCTTGTCGGCCGTGATCTCGTCGTAGGCTTTGACAGCAGCCTTTCGGTCGGTCTGTGCCAACTCGGCCGCCTCACGCAGACGCGCGAGCACGCGATATCCGGCCGTGCCATCGGCGGCGAGCTTGGCAAAAGCCGCCTCCGCCTCCTGGTGTTTGCCGGCCTCGGCGAGCGTCACAGCGGCTTCAAAGGCGGCACCGGATTCACCAGCCTTTTTGGTCAGCCAGTATTCGTACCCACGCCACGCCGCCACGCCCGCAATGACGAGAACGCACGCAGCAATGACAAAACTGCCGTAGCGCTGCCAAAGCTTATTGAGCCGTTCGCGGCGGACTTCTTCGTCGACTTCCTGGAATATGTCGGCCACGGAGCCTGTCCCCAGCACTCGCCCACTCGATGCCCACGTTACTATGCAGCTTGTTACACTGCAGCTTGCGCCACCGCAGTGTCAGCCAGCCGCACTTCGGGACCAGCCCGCCCCCGGTCCCGCTCCAAGGACGAAGCGCACGCGCGAACGAACGTGGGCAAAACCAAGAAATTCCAGGCAAAAGCCGCCCGAAAAATCAACGCGTAAGTAGCGTAACCATGTGGCGCAAGCAAGGCAAAGGCTAAATGTCGCAAGGCCTTAGTGGAAACGTCAGACGGTTCGGCGGCTACTTCTTCCGCATCGGGTAGACGTTATCGACACCGGGGAAGCGGCGCGCCCTCACCTCCTCGGCATAACTCTTGACCGCGCGTTCGATCGAGGGCCCAAGCTCGCCGAACCGTTTGACGAATTTCGGCACCCGTGGCGACAGCCCAAGCATGTCCTCGAGCACGAGAATCTGGCCGTCACAGGCGACGCTCGCGCCGATCCCGATGGTGGGGATTGCGACTTGTCCAGTGATGCGGCGGCCGAGCGGTTCGGCAATCGCCTCGAGCACGACGGCGAAAGCGCCGGCGTCCGCCACCGCCCGAGCATCGGCTTCGATCGGCGCCCAGTCGCTCTCGTCGCGGCCCTGCGCCCGGAACGACCCGATTGTGTTGATCGCCTGCGGTGTCAGTCCGACGTGACCCATCACCGGCACGCCGCGCTCGACCAAAAACGCGATGGTCTCGGCCATCCGCCGGCCGCCTTCGAGCTTGATGGCGCCGCATCCGGTTTCCTTCATGACCCGCGCGGCGGACGCGAACGCCTGTTCCTTGGAACCTTCATACGAGCCGAACGGCAAGTCGACGATCACAAGCGCGCGTTTTGAGCCGCGCATCACCGCGAGACCCTGCAGGATCATCATGTCGAGTGTCACCGGCACCGTGGTCTCGAGGCCGTGCATCACCATGCCGAGCGAGTCACCGACGAGGATCACGTCGCAATAGCCGTCGAGTATCCGGGCCGTGTGCGCGTGATAAGACGTCAGACACACGATCGGATCGCCGTTCTTGCGGGCGCGAATGTCGGGCGCTGTCAGACGCCGAATCTCGTTTTGTACCGACATCGCTAGTGTCCGAGCGCTGGCGTTCCGAAGGCCGGCAGGCCGATCACCAGCGGGTGGAAGACCAGTCCAAGCGCGAGATAGATGATCGTGCCGACGATGATGGCGATGATGTCGTTTCTTGTCCCCCCAAACGGAATCGACGGCCCGCCGGAATCACTGCGATATTTGAACGACGCGCGGGCATAGCCGGCCCAGGCAATCACCGCGACAAACAAGATCATTCCACCGAGATCACCATTCGCGCAAAGGTGCGCAAGCGCCCAGACTTTGACGGCCAGCAGCAGCGGATGCTTGACCACGCGTTTGATGTTGCCGGGGATATAGGCGGCAGCGAGCAGGATGCTGGCCGGCCACATCAAGACCACGACGATCTGCCGCGTCCAGCCCGGCGGATGCCAGATCGGGATCAGGCCTTGCGCACGATAATGCGCAAACCCAAAGCCGATCAGCAGGATTCCGATAATGGAGACCAGCGAAAACAGCGTCTTATAGAGACCCTCGCCCATCTTGGCGACGAGCACACCCCGTTCATCGCGCCGCGTCACGAAGACGTGGGCGCCAAGAAAAATAACGAGTCCGATAATTTCGACGGCAAGGCCCATACCAAAATCACGCGTTCGAAGTCTGATGCGGCCGGCGTACGCAAAGACAGGCCGTTCTGCCGCTACGACGGCGTGGATCATGGCGACGGGGCTCGTCTTGTCAATGACGGCGCCTGAGCCCACCCCGGCGCGCGCCATCGTCGCGGCGATGGACCGACCTGTTCGCCTTTTCTTGTCGGCGTGATACGTGTGCTCGAGACATTGGGGGAAGCGCAGGAGAACGCAATGATGCGAGGCGTTGTGGCGGCGATCGCCGTCCTTTTCGGCACGCTTTCGGCCTCTGCTCAGGATTGGCCGACAAAGACCGTCAAAATCATCGTGCCGTTCGGAGCAGGCGCCACACCCGACCTGGTCGCCCGAATGATCGCCGACGATCTCCAACAAAAGACCGGGCAGACCTTCATCGTCGAAAACAAGCCGGGTGCCAGCGGCAATACCGGCACCGACGCCGTCGCCAAATCCGCGCCCGACGGCACGACGATCGGCATCAGCATCGGCGGCCCGCTTGCCATCAACACGCTGTTGTTCGGCAACCTGCCCTACGATCCACGAAAGGATCTCGCTTTCATCACCATGCTCGCCACGCAGCCGAGCGCGCTTGCAGTCAACGCGAGCCTCGGCGTCAACAGCGTGGCGGAGTTGCTCGACCTGATTAAACGCAACCCGGGCAAATATAATTTCGGTTCAATCGGCACCGGCTCGTTGTCGCATCTCGCCATGGAAGCGATCGCATTGAAGAGCGGCACGCGGCTCGTGCACGTCCCTTACGCTTCCTCGCCGCAAGCGATGACGGCTTTGATGCGCAATGAAGTCCAGATGGTGTGCCTGCCTGCGATCTCGGTGGTCCCGCAGCTTAGCACCGGCTCGGTAAAACTTCTGGCGATTTCGACCGCTCAGCGCTCGGCCCTGCTGCCCGGCGTCCCGACGCTGAAAGAGAACGGCATCGACGTCGAGGCCGACGCATGGATGGGCCTCATCGCGCCGGCCGGCGTTCCCGATGCGATGATCACGCGGGTCGGGCGGCTCGTGAGCGATGCGATTACGTCGCGCACCATTCGCGAGAAGCTCACCAAACAATTGATGGAGCCGATTCCCGACACGCCTGCTGAGTTCCGCGCCAGGATCGACGCGGATATCGCACGCTGGAAACCGGTGATCCAGGAGGCGAATATCAAGATCAATTAGAGCATGGCCGGGAAAAGCGACGGCCGGCTTTACCAACAGGTCATGCTCCAACACATGGCGGTGGGCAAAAAGCCTGCTTGCTCCTCGCTATTCGCATCCTCGCAGCGCGGGACGCCGCAGCGCATCATTGGCCGAAGCGGTAATTCAAACCTGCCTTCACTTCCTGAACGTTGAGCGATGCGTTCGAGGTGACAGGGCCGAGAGTCGGCGTGGTGAAATTGAGCGCCTGCGAACCGAAGCCGAGATAATCGTATTCGACTTTGGCCGACCAGTTGTTGGTCAAACCGTATTCAAGGCCGGCGCCGGCGGTCCAGCCCGTTCGCGTCAAGCTCGTATTCGATGAGCCGCCGAAAATATCGTTCAAGGTGCTCTGATCGTTAGCGATAGCCAGACCACCCTTGCCGTAAGCCAGCAGGCGATCGAACGCCACGCCGACCCGGCCTGTCACAGTCGACGTCCAATCCACGTTGGTGTTGATCGAATTGCCGATCGAGTCCGTGCCGCTACCCTTGAGGCCGGTCCAGGTGAAGTCGCCCTCGACGCCTAGCACCAGCCAGTTGTATTGAAGATTGCCTCCGATCTGGCCGCCACCGAGGAAACCGGAGTTGTTGAACGTATCGCTGCCGCCGGTGAAAATGTCGCTCCACGACGAATCTTGAAATCCACCGCCGAGATGACCGCCAACATAAAATCCGGTCCAGTTGTAGACCGGAGGTGCATAGGCGACTGGCGCCACCGGCGCCACCCTGGGCCGCACCGGCAAATCGGCTGCTTGGACTGAGCAAATAGAAAGAACGGTGCCGGCAACCAGCACAATGCCGCCAGCGAGCGCACGCGATGTCATTTGAATCTCCACCAGGCTTGTCTCCGAAACATGCCGCCCCGGAATCTCCGACGAGCCGCGTCCCCCTTCCGCTCCGCCCGCAGGATCAGAAAACCCAGTTCTTCGGAGAAAGCGTGATCGATTGGTGGCGGGAAAATGGCTGCCGACTTGTTGTTAATAAATTCGCAACATCGAAGTTCCGTGCAGAAGATTCTTCGCGACCAAAAAGTTCTAAAGTTCCACCGGGGAACTTTGGCTGCTGCGCGTATTAATGTGGCGTCAGGCGTTTTTCGTGACGCGCACGCATCCCTGCTCAACGCGAGGCGACAGCCTCGCCATAAAGCTCCGGCTTGAATCCGACCAGAAGTTTGCCGCCGCCGAGATCGAGAACCGGCCGTTTGATCATGGAGGGTTGAGCGAGCATCAGTGCTACGGCCTTGTTGCTATCGAGGCCGTTCTTGTCCTTGTCGGGAAGCTTACGGAACGTCGTGCCGGCCCGGTTGAGCAAAGTCTCCCAGCCGACCTTTTTGCACCATTGCTCCAGCCGCTCGCGCTCGATACCGGCCGTCTTGTAGTCGTGGAACGCATAAGCGACGCCGCGCTTATCGAGCCACGCGCGCGCCTTCTTCATCGTGTCGCAGTTCTTGATGCCGTAGATGGTGATCGGCAAAATCGTCACTCCCACTCGATCATTCCCAACTATCGTAACACGCTAAAACTTGTGGCGTGCAATGACCCGCGGGCTCTGCTCCGCCGGCGGGAGATCAATTTCAGCCACGGCGCCGCGTGGAAGGCGCTCATCAGCAGATACATCACCGTCATTCCGCTCATCGGCGATGAGCCTTGCATCGCCATGCAGAGCATGTCCGGCTGGCCGCTGAAAAGCCCGGTCCACAGCGCCATGAGCGCGAAGGTCGGCGCGGCGGCAAGGCCGAGAAGGCCGGCCACGCCGGGAGCGGCATGGCCGCCCCCGGCGCAGGTCTCGATGTCGTGACGCACGACGCGGGACATGGGCACCTCAGTCATGGCCGTACTCGTCGTGACGACGCCACCAGATGCCCTGCTCGTTGCGCCCCATCGGGGCGCGATCAAGCCACTGATAGGCCCCCCACAGGCCGTCCAGCCCGCGCGCATAGGTCGAGTAGGTGTGATAAACCGCATCACCCTCGAGCACGAAGGCGCTCATGCCCGGCCGATCGCGCCGGTAGGTCGCCGCGTCGGTGCCACAGGTCGCCGCAAACTGTGCGACGGGCGGCGGGACAGGCGCCTTGTCCATCGCGTGGGTGCCGCGCGCATAATTGTATTCGACGGGCCCTGCCTTCTCCTGCGCTTCGGTGAACGAGACATTGAAGTCGAAATTGAAGTCGCCGCCATGCGACGACGCCCAGGGAAACGTCCAGCCCATGCGCTGCTTGAAGGCCTTGAGCTTGGCCAGCGGCGCCCGCGACACCGCCATCAGCGTGACATCGTGGTTGGCAAGGTGGACGGCAAAGCCGTCGAAGCCGTCGGCGATCATCGAGCAGGACGGGCAGCCGGCCTTGTAGTCGGGCCCGAACATGAAGTGATAGACGAGAAGCTGCGAGCGGCCATCGAACAGGTCCTTCAGCGTCTTGCTGCCCGCCTCGGTGTCGAACGTGTAAGTCTTGTCGATCGCGACCCAGGGCAGGCGCTGGCGCAGCCGGGCGACGTCGTCGCTGCGACGCGTCAGATCCTTCTCGGCGGCGAGCAGATCGAGCCGCGCTTCCAGCCACTTGTCACGTGTTGCAGTCATATGTGTCGTCATCTTCTCTCTCCTTTCGTTGCCCGGCGCGCCAACCGCGTTTCTGCGGCGGCTTGGCGGGCGTTGATCGTGAGATAGATTTAACGCCGGCCACCGGACGGCCGAGAGTGACAAGTGTGTCGGGATTTGAATGGACTCGCTGATCACTGCCGCCGCGCGCGCGCTTGCGTCGGGTGATGCGCTCGGCGCGCTGAACTACATCGCCTTGCGCGACGATGCGCCGGCGCTGGCGCTTCGCGGCATCGCGATGGCACAGCTCGGCGACCTCAGCCGCGCCAAAACACTGCTGCGGCGCGCGGCCCGCGCTTTCGGCCCCCGGGAGGCCGTCGCCCGCGCACGGTGCGCCGTCGCCGAGGCCGAGATCGCGCTCGTCTCGCGCGACCTCAACTGGCCGGTGCAGGCGCTCGATGCAGCGCATGACGCGCTCGAACGGCACGGCGACCGCGCCAATGCCGCGCATGCGCACTACCTCAAGAGCCGCTATTTCCTTCTGATCGGCCGCCTCGACGAAGCCGAGCGCCTCCTCGTCGGTTTCGATCCCTCTCCGCTGCCACCCGCATCACGGGCGGCCCATGAGCTGATTGTCGCCGGCGTCGCAATGCGGCGCCTGCGGATCAAGGCGGCGCGCGCATCGCTGGCGCGGGCCGAACACGCCGCGCGACAGGCCCGCATCGCGCCGCTCCTGGCCGAAGTCAAAAGCGCGGCCCTTGTCCTCGATGCCCCCGCGGCGCGGCTGATCGTGCGCGGCGAGGAGCGACTCCTATGGCTCCACGACGTCGAAACGCTGCTGGCGTCCAAGGCTCTCGTCGTCGATGCCTGCCGCCACGTTGTCCGCCACTCCGGCAAAGTAATTTCGCTGGAGACGCGCCCGGTCCTGTTCGCCCTCGCCCGCGCGCTTGCCGAAGCCTGGCCCGGCGACGTGCCACGGGCCGCGCTGCTCGCGCGCGCGTTCCACGCCAAGCACGCCGATGAATCGCATCGCGCACGGCTGCGCGTCGAGATTGGCCGCCTGCGCAAGTCGCTGAGCGCGGCCGCCGGCATCGACGCGACCACGGCCGGCTTTGCACTCGTGCCGCGCCGCGGCCGCGTCGTCGCTGTGCTCGCGCCACCGACGGATGAAGCCCATGCGACCGTGCTCGCCCTCTTGGCGGACGGCGAAGCATGGTCGAGTTCGGCACTGGCGCTGGCGCTCGGCGCAAGTCAGCGCACAGTGCAGCGCGCACTCGACGATCTCACGGCGGATGGCAAGGTGCAGCCGATCGGCCGCGGCCGGGCACGCCGCTGGATGACGCCGCCGGTGCCGGGTTTCCCGACAACCTTGTTACTCCCCGCCACGCTGCCGGGTGGCTAGGATGACCGTATGAAACGAACAGCAGCGACGATTGTCCGCGAATACGGCCCCTTTCCCGACGTCAGCCAGCGTCAACGGGGTCAGCTATGACGGCGCGAACGTCTGGATCGCGACCGGCGACACGCTGAACGCGATCGATCCGGCGAGCGGGAAAACGGTGCGCGCGCTCGCTGTTCCCGCACACGCGGGAACCGCCTTCGATGGCCGACACCTGTACCAGATCTCCGGGGATCGCATTCAGAAGGTCGATCCAACGACCGGCCGCGTGATCGCTACCGTCCCGACACCCGAGGGCGGCGCCTCCGGCATGGCGTGGGCGGAAGGGAGCCTCTGGGTCGGGCAGCATCGCAACCGCAAGATCCATCAGGTCGATCCGCAGACCGGCGCGATCCTTCGCACCATCGAGTCGAACCGTTTTGTCACCGGCGTCACCTGGGTCGACGGCGAACTCTGGCACGGCACGTGGGAATCCGACGAAAGCGAACTGCGCCGGATCGATCCGCAGAGCGGCGAGGTTCTGCAGCAGCTCGACATGCCGCCCGGCGTGGCGGTATCGGGCCTCGAGTCCGACGGCAGCGACACCTTTTTCTGCGGCGGCGGCAACAGCGGGAAGCTGCGCGCGGTCAGGCGTCCGCGTCGGGATTAAGTGCGCTACCCAACCTATCCTGCCGGGTCGTTTTCGTACGCAATGCCAGCACTCTTGTATTTGTGGAGCGTGCACTTGACGCCTCGCTTGTCGAGAAGGCGCACGCCCACTTGACAGCGTCGCAGTTATTGACGCCGTGGAAGGCGATGGGCGTGGGTCGCTGCAGGACTTAGTTGGCCCTTGAAACTCTCCGTCATATGTCGCAATTATAGCGACATATGACGGAGAGCAATCAATGGCTAATGTGGACGATAACAATCCCACCTCGGAAAGGGAGCAACTCGGGAGGGTTTCGGACCTGCTTGGCGGACGTCAAACGTTCCGAAAGCCCCCTCAACATGCCTTGGAAGCTCACGATTTGCTTTTGCGCGGCTTGCCGACAAAAGCCCTTACTCACCTCGTCCAGAACCTAGTCGTTCTGCGGTGGGATTCCGCATTTGAAAAAGCGGTCGGCATGAGTCAGCGGACATATCAGCGCCACGTATCCACGACTTCGAAATCGCTCAATCCGGAGCAAACAGCCCGAACCTGGAAGCTGGCGGAGATATTGGCCAAAGCGACCGCCATCCTTGGCTCCAAGGAAGAAGCAGAACAATGGCTGGAGAACCCGGCCATTGGCTTGGATCAGCGACGTCCGATCGACCTTTTGGCTACGCCAGCGGGTACGGAGTTGGTCGAAGATTTTTTAGTTCGCCTTGAATACGGGGTCTACGTTTGACGCCGCTACCAGCAGCGCTGGGCGGTAACGAACTCGTCGCGTGGCGACTAGACGAAGCTGTTCATGAGACGACCTGGGACAGTGGAGAGGGTGCATATAGGGTCGGAGGTCGATGGAACAGTCGCGGCACACGCGCAGTCTACTGCTCAATTGATCCCTCGACTGCGATTTTAGAAGTCGCAGTTCATAAGGGGTTTAGAGCGCTTGATACCGTTCCGCACGTGCTCACCGCGATAAATGTTGATCCAAATGATGTCTTCGTCGTTCAGCCCACTGATGTTTCCAATCCAAACTGGCTTAGGCCCGGCATTCCCGGCGCCGGACAGCAGGTATTTGGTGACAACCTACTGGTGAGGCGCAAATTTGTGGTCATACCTAGTGCCGTCTCGACTGAAAGTTGGAATCTCATTTTCGTCGCCTCGAACGCTGCCGGCTCATACTCTGTAAGATCGCAAACGCGATTTGCGTTAGATACGCGTTTGCATCCCTCGGCCTAAACTTCACTCCCACTCGATCGTGCCCGGCGGCTTCGAGGTGATGTCGTAGACGACGCGGTTGACGCCCTTCACTTCGTTGATGATGCGGGTGGCGACGGCGCCGATGAACGCCATATCGAACGGATAGAAGTCCGCCGTCATGCCGTCCGTGGACGTCACCGCACGCAAGCCGACGACAAAGTCGTAGGTGCGGAAGTCGCCCATCACGCCCACGGTGCGCACCGGCAACAGCACCGCGAACGCCTGCCAGATATCGTCGTAGAGTCCGGCGCGGCGGATTTCCTCGATGAAGACGTCGTCGGCGAGCCGCAGAATGTCGAGCTTCTCGCGCGTGATAGCGCCCGGGCAGCGGATCGCGAGACCGGGACCCGGGAACGGATGCCGGCCGACGAAAACGTCGGGCAGGCCGAGCTCGCGGCCAAGCGCGCGCACTTCGTCCTTGAACAGTTCCCGAAGCGGCTCGACGAGCTTCATGTTCATGCGCTCGGGCAGGCCGCCGACATTGTGGTGCGACTTGATCGTCACCGAAGGCCCGCCGGTGAACGACACGCTCTCGATCACGTCGGGATAGAGCGTGCCTTGAGCCAAGAACTCGGCGCCGCCGAGCTTCTTGGCTTCCGCCTCGAACACGTCGATGAACAATTTGCCGATGGTCTTGCGCTTGACCTCCGGATCATCGACGCCTTCGAGCGCTTTGAGAAAATCGTCGGCCGCATTCACGTGAACGAGCGGGATGTTGTAACTGCCACGGAACAGCGCCACCACCTTTTCGCCCTCGCCGAGCCGAAGAAGCCCGTGATCGACAAACACGCAGGTCAGCTGATCGCCGATCGCCTCATGGATGAGCACAGCGGCCACGGCAGAATCGACGCCGCCGGAGAGTCCGCAGATCACCCTGCCCTTGCCGACCTGGCGGCGGATTTTTTCGATCGCCTCATCCTTGAACGCACGCATCGTCCAGTCGCCGGCGCAGCCCGCGATCTTGCGCACGAAATTGCGGAGGAGCGCCGCGCCGTGTGGCGTGTGCACGACCTCAAGATGGAATTGCGTGGCGTAGAATTTGCGCGCGTCGTCGGCGATCATGGCGATCGGCGCGTTCGGCGAAGTGCCGGTCGCAGCAAAACCCTCCGGCAATTTGGTGACGCGATCGCCGTGGCTCATCCACACCGGATAGCGCTGTCCGACCTCCCACACGCCGGCGGTGAGCGCGGATGACTTCGTCACCTCGACTTCCGCGCGGCCGAATTCGCGGTGGTGGCCGCCTTCAACCTTGCCGCCAAGCTGTTGCGCCATGGCCTGCTCGCCGTAACAGATGCCGAGCACCGGCACTTTGGCCTGGTAGATCGACGGCGGCGCGAGCGGCGCATCCTTGTCGAGCACCGACGACGGTCCGCCGGACAGGATGACGCCTTTCGGCTTCATCTCGCGAAATGCCGCATCGGCCTTCTGGAACGGCACGATCTCGCAATAGACGCGCTCCTCGCGCACGCGCCGCGCGATAAGCTGCGTCACCTGCGAGCCGAAATCGACGATCAGAATCTTGTCGTGGGATACCATGGCGGGTTTTAAGGCCCTCGCCCCGGTTTGTCGAACATTGGCAACAGAAGTCTCTCGGCAACAGACGTCATGGCGAAGATGCAACGAAGTCATGGAGAGCGTCGCAGCAAGCTGACGAAAAACCCGTCGGTATCGGTCCGGCGCGGCGTCATCAACAGGCCTTCGTTTGAGATAAGCGCCGCATGGGTAAAAAGATAGGCACGCTCGCCGAGTGGCCGCGCCAACTCCGGGGGCTTTTCCACCGAAAAATCCGGGTGCCGTTCGACAAAGGCTCGCACCTGATCGCCGTTCTCCTCCGCCAGCACCGAGCAAGTGATGTAGGCGATGCGGCCGCCCGCCTTGGTCAGTGCCGCGGCGCGATCGAGCAGCGCGGCCTGCTGCTTCACCCGCTCGGCCAGCGCGCCCGGACGGATGCGCCACTTGGCGTCGGGATTGCGCCGCCATGTGCCGGTCCCGGTGCAGGGTGCGTCGATGATCACGCCATCGGCGCGCCCGGTAAGATCGGCAAGCACATCGGCCTCGCCGCGCGGCGTGCGGACCTGGATATTTCGCGCCCCGGCGCGCGAGATGCGTTCGTGGATGGGCGCAAGCTGACGCTTGTCGATGTCGGTCGCGTAGATCTGGCCGCTATTGTCCATCGCGGCGGCGAGCGCCAGCGTCTTGCCGCCGGCGCCGGCGCACAGATCGATGATCTGCTCGCCCGGCTTTGCTCCGGCAAACAGAATGGCGAGTTGCGAGCCTTCGTCCTGGATTTCGATGGCGCCCTTGAGAAAGACGGGCTCGGCATGAATGGCCGGATTTTTAGCATCGGCGGCAAGCCGTATGCGCAATCCAATCGGCGACCATCGCGTCGGTTCGGCACCAAGGTGCTCGAGCTTCGGCAGTACCTCCTCGCGTTCAGCTTTGAGCGTATTGACCCGCATGTCGAGCGGTGCGCGGCTCGCCAGCGCCGCGCCCTCCTCTGCCCGGTCGTCGCCAAAGACCCGCGCGAGGTGCGGATCGAGCCAATCAGGGTATTCGCCCTGAACCGGCGCCGGAGCCCCCGCGAGCGAGCGAGAGGCGAGCGCGGTTTTCTCGCCCTCCGTCAGCGGCGCGGGCGCGAATCGGGCGCCGCTAAACAACGCCTCGATGTCGGCAGGGCCAAAACCGCGCTCGCGATGGAGCATGCCGATCAGCGCGGCACGCGGGGTCGTCTCGCCCACCAGCCACGTGGACGACGCCTTGCGGCGCAATGCGTCGTAGACAAGTCCCGCGATCGCCGAGCGGTCGGACGAACCGGCGAAACGATGGGTGAGGCCCCAGTCCTTGAGTGCGTCCGCCGCCGGTCGCCGCCGCGCCTCGATGTCGGCGAAAACGTCGATGGCCGCCGAAAGGCGAGCGCTTGGCGTCATGCTGGCGCCCCGCGGCGTTGCAGCTTCACTTTTGCTTGCGTTTCACCGCCGCGGCGCGGTGGGCGCCCGGCGTGTCATGGCGGCGGACATACTGACGAATATCGTTGGCCGCATCGCGCAGTTGAGCGCCGCGAAAGCCCTTGGGAACCTCGCCCTTGTCGATACAGGCGAGCATCCGCCGCAACAGATCGTCATCGTGTTCGTCACGGTAGGGTTTGGTGTCGAGATCGTCGGGAACTTTCGTCAGGCGCTCGTCGCCGATACGCTTGACATATTTCTGCATGAAATGGTCGTAGTCCCGCCAATTGACGCCGGCCGCGCGCACGGCCGCCTGCTCGGCCCGCGTCGCGATCTGATGCGCGTGCAAATAATGCAGCCCGAGCTGGTCGATCAGCGTCTTCTCGACCTCTTCGTGCAGGATCAGAAAGCGATCGGTGTCGATCGTGCGTCCGGCGTATTTGAACGATTGCGGCATGTGGCGATCGATATAGATCGTCTTGCCGTCCTCGCTGTAACCCGCGAGATAGGGAATGTCGTGCTTGCGGTCGAATTTCTTCACGCGCCGGCAGATCGCATCGAGCGCGCGATCGAGCATGAGATTCGACACGTACCACTCCGGCAGCTTGAGTTTCTTGTGCGGAGCGGTGGGATGGCAAAGGTCGAGCGGCATGATTTTTGATCCTCTAAAGCATGATCCCAAAACGGGCACACCGGTTTTCGGAAAAGATCATGCGCAGCTGCGAAAATTTAGACCGCGATCCAAACCAGGTCATGGTCTAAGTCCCCGTTAAGACTGCGATCATGTAGATGGCCCAGTTGATGAAGAGCGCGACAGCCGCAATACCGTACAACGCACCACGCAGACGGACGATGTTGCTCGTGACGTGCACATAGGCGTGTAACAGACGGAAGACGACAAAGACCCAGGCAAGGATCAAGAACAAAACGCCGGCGTGATGGGTCACGTAAGCCAGGATCGTCAGCACGTAGAACAGGACGGGCAATTCGAACTGATTGCTAAAGGCATTGGCGACCTGCGTCGCGTGCCTCGACCAGTTCGGCTCGCGTAGCGCGATATCCTCGACCCGCACCGTACCTGATCTGAGATCGCGAGCACGCAGCGGGCCCATCGAGAACAACAGCACGAAGGTGAGGATCACCTCGACGAACAGCGGCATCAGGACGGCTTGGAGAGACATCGCGGCTACCGTTGCTTCAATGGCACCGTCGTATCACGCCGCTTCGAGCACCGCCACCGAGGCATCATAGTTTCACGCTGATCGCCGTCTCACCGTCCTCGTCGACCAGCGCGCTGCGCCACGATTTGCCGTCGAACAGCGCTTTGCGCACAGCGTCGGCCGTGCCGCCGTGGTTCAGATTGGCGGTAATGAGCGTGCCGCCGGTGCGCAACAACCCGCGCACAGTCTTGTGCAGGCCTGGTGACGGCGTGTGTCCGTCGAAGAACGCAACGTCGTAACCTGGATCAAGCGTCGGCAACACGGTCGCGAAATCGCCCTCGTGGACGGTGATCCGATGATCCATCGCCGCCGCCGCAATGTTGCGGCGCGCGAGCTCGACGTGCTCCGGATCGCGTTCGATGGTGTCGACGGTCGCATCCGGCGCGCCGGACGCGAAAGACAGAGCCGTGTAGCCGAGTGCGGTTCCCAATTCCAGAATGCGGCGTGCGTCGGCGGCCGCCGCCAGGGCGGCCAGCAATGGGCCATTGTCGTACGGATAAGCGCCGCAGCCGTGCTTTGCGCGATGCGCGTCGGTCGCGGTACGAACTTTGGCGAACGGATCGGCTGCCGTCCCAGCCATGAGGTCACCTACATCCTACGTTCGGCCCGGATAGTTCGGGCTCTCCCGCGTAATCGTCACGTCGTGCACGTGGCTCTCGCGCAAACCCGCACCGGAGATGCGCACGAACTCGGCCTTCTCGTGCAACTCGGCGACGTTTTTTGCGCCGACGTAACCCATGGCGGCGCGTAAACCGCCGACAAGCTGATGAACCACATTGGCCACCGGCCCCTTGTAGGGCACCTGGCCCTCCACGCCCTCCGGCACGAGCTTGAGCGAATCCTTAATCTCCTGCTGGAAATAACGATCCGCAGAGCCGCGCGCCATGGCAGTGACGGAACCCATGCCGCGATAAGTCTTGTAGGATCGGCCCTGATAGAGAAAAACCTCGCCCGGCGCCTCGTCGGTGCCGGCCAGCAGTGAGCCGATCATGCCGCAGTCGGCGCCGGCAGCCACAGCCTTGGCGAGGTCGCCGGAATATTTGATGCCGCCATCGGCGATCACCGGCGTATTGGTCTTCTTCGCCACTTCGACCGCGTCCATGATCGCGGTGAGTTGCGGTACGCCGACGCCGGCAACAATTCGCGTCGTGCAAATCGAACCTGGACCGATCCCCACTTTGATGGCGTCAGCACCCGCGTCGATGAGCGCCTTCGCGCCGTCGGCGGTGGCGATGTTGCCGGCGACAACCTGCACGGCGTTCGACAGCCGCTTGATGCGGGTGACGGCTTCGAGCACGCGCTGGGAGTGGCCATGCGCGGTATCGACGACGACAAGGTCGACGCCGGCATCGATCAACGCTCCGCTTCGTGTGTAGCCGGCTTCGCCCACGGTCGTGGCGGCCGCGACCCGCAGGCGGCCCTGCTCGTCCTTGCAGGCATTGGGATTAGCCACCGCCTTCTCGATGTCCTTGACGGTGATCAGGCCGACGCAGCGATATTCGCTGTCGACGACGAGGAGCTTCTCGATCCGATGTTGATGCAGGAGGCGTTTGGCTTCGTCCTGGCCGACGCTTTCGCGCACCGTGACGAGCCGTTCCCTGGTCATCAGTTCGGATACTTTTTGCCGCTTATCGGTGGCGAAACGGACGTCACGATTGGTGAGGATTCCGACAAGCTTACCGGCACTGCCGTTGCGGCCCTCGACGACCGGAATGCCGGAGATGTGGTTCTCCTGCATCAGCGCCAGCGCGTCCGCGAGCGTCGCCTCCGGATGAATGGTGACGGGATTCACCACCATGCCGGATTCGAACTTCTTCACTTGCCGGACCTGTGCGGCCTGCTCCTCCGGTTCCAGGTTGCGGTGAATGACGCCAATGCCGCCAGCCTGCGCCATCGCGATCGCCATCTGAGATTCGGTCACCGTATCCATGGCCGATGCGACGAGTGGAATATTGAGATGGACGTTACGGGTGATGCGCGAGCGGACGTCGACGTCCGACGGCAAAACGTCGGACAAGCCGGGCTTCAATAGGACGTCGTCGAAGGTATATGCTTCACGTAATAAGTCTTTTGATATCGCTGCCATTGCCAACTCCGCATGGCCCGCGTGGCGAGCCAGCAATCGGGGTGACGCCTCGCAGGCGAGTGGACTGAGGTCCCTCGCCGAATCGATGGCCCACTTTTGGGTTGGCGGTGGTCGATATCATGCCTTAGCGATAATTCAAAGGCCTTAACGGCGAAAAGCACGGGGGAACACCATGGAACACCGGATCAATCGTCGCGATTTCAACCTCGGCGCATTGGCGACCAGCACAGCGCTGGTCGCCGGCGAGGGTGCCGGTATGGCCGAAGCCGGCCCGGTGAAGATTCGCATTGGCTGGGTCGTGGTGCCTGCCTCGATGGGTCCGCTGGTGCTGGAGAAGAAGGATATCCTCAAGCACTTCGGCCAGTCCTACGTCGCCGAAACAGTCCGCTTCGAAGGCACCCCGCCGGTCATCACGGCGCTTGCGTCCGGCGAGCTCGAAATCGGCCCGCTGGCATTCTCATCCTTTGCGTTGGCGATCCAGAACGCCCGCATGGACGATCTGCGCATCATCAGCGACGAAAGTCAGGACGGCGTTCCGGGTCACGGCAGCAACGAATTCATGGTGCGAGCCGACGGTCCAATCAAAACTGTCGAGGATCTGAAAGGCAAGGTACTTGCGACCAATGCGATGGGCAGCGCGGTGGACATCGCCATGCGCGTGATGCTGCGGCAGCACGGCCTCGAAGCGAACAGAGACTACACCATCGTCGAAGCGCCCTTCCCCGCCATGCGCGCCATGCTGACCGAACGGAAGGCCGATCTGATCAGCGCCGTGCCGCCGTTTTCGCTCGATCCCGACTTGCGGGCTATGGCGCGGACGCTGTTCACGCAGAAGGACGCTCTCGGGACCACGCAGCTCACCGTATGGACGGCACGCACCGGCTTTATCGAAAAGAACCGGGCGGCGCTGGTCGACTTCATGGAAGACGTGCTGCGCGCAATCCGATGGTACACCGATCCGGCAAACCACCAGGAAGCCGTCGCCATCATCGCGCGCCTGAACAAGGCGCCGCCTGCGCGGCTCGACTGGGTGTTCACCGGCCGCGATCAATATCGCGACCCGAACGGCATGCCGAATCTCGACGCATTGCAGGTCAATCTGCAGAAGCAAAAGCAAGTCGGATTTCTCAAGGACGATATCGACGTGAAGAAATATTCGGATCTGTCGATGGTCGCGGAAGCCGCTAAACGCCTGAAATGAGCGGCACGGCCATGATGCCGTGCATCGAAAAGCATGCCGTGCATCGAAAAGCCATATATGCGGTTCGAATCGGAGTCTGCGCTGGCCCACCAGCGGAGCACAGGGTAAATTCTGCGCATGCAAAACTCACGGTTCCTTTCGCGTCAGCGAACGCCGCTATGGCTATTGGTTCCGGCGATCCTGTTCCTTGCCTTTCCGGCGCGCGCCCAGGATAGCGCCGACGAACGACGCTGTACGCGGCAATGGCGCGCCACGGCTGAGGAGCAAATCGCGGCCTGCACGGCGCTGATCGATTCCGGCCGCTACCAGTCTGTCAATCTGGCCATCCTGCACGACAATCGCGGCATGACGCGGCGCGCCAACGGCGATCTTGCCGGCGCGCTCAAAGATTTCGCCGATGCCATCGCTCTTAATCCCGGCTTCGCGCGCGCCTACGCCAATCGCGGCGGCGTCCTGCTCGCGCAGCGCGACATTGCCGGCGCCATCGCCGATCTCGATCAGGCGATCAAGCTCGACCCGAGCGACGCGGCACTGTTGATGACGCGCGCCAATGCGCTGATCGAGCAAGGCGACCTCGATCGTGCCATTGCCGACTACACCGAAGCGATCCGGCTTTCGCCTAATTACGCCTATGCTTTCTTCGATCGTGGCCTGGCATTCCGTCGCAAGGGCGACTTCGACCGTGCGATCGCCGATTATGACCAGGCGGCGAAGCTCGATCCCAAAAATGCCGCCACATTCAACAATCGCGGCGTCGCCTGGCTGCAGAAAGGCGACCTCGACCGCGCCATCGCGGATTACAATCAAGCAATTCGCCTCGATCCAAATCTCACAATCGCTTACAACAATCGCGGCGATGCTTGGCGCGAGAAAGGCGATCTTGATCGCGCCGCCGCTGATTTCGATCGTGCCGTCAAGCTGGCACCGCGGTTCGCGCGCGCCTACGAAAACCGGGCGCTCGTTTCCTACGATAAGAAAGACTTCGATCGCGCGATCGCCGATTTTAATGCCGCAATCAGGCTCGATCCTGCAAGCGCCGACGCTTACCTCGTTCGCGGCAATGCCTATGCGGACAAGGGCGATCGCGCTGCGGCTATGGCGGATTACGATAAGGCCATCAGCCTCGACGCCAAGGACGCGGGAGCCTACTACGCCCGTGGCGTCGCGCTGCATCGCGACGGCGCTCTCGATCGCGCCATCGTCGAGTTGAGCGAGGCGGTTCGGCTTAATCCGCAACTCGCCGCCGCCTACAACGAGCGCGGCTATATTTATTATCAAAAGCGCGACTTGGACCGCGCCATTGCCGACTTCGACACAGCAATCAAGCTCAATCCGCAACTTGCGCTCGCCTACAACAATCGCGGCAACGCCCTTGACGACAAGCACGATACCGATCATGCGATCACTGACTACAACAATGCGCTGCGCATCGATGCCAACTTTGCCGCGGCCTACACCAATCTCGGCATCGCCTGGGAGCATAAAGGCGAGTTCGACCGCGCCATCGTCAACTTCGATCAGGTGATCAAGCGCGATCCATCGGCTGCGGCGTACAACAATCGCGGCGGCGCCTGGCAGGCCAAAGGCGACAGCGATCGCGCGATCGCCGATTTGGATCAAGCGATCAAGCTCGATCCGCACATGGCCCAGGCCTACATCAATCGTGGCGATGCCAAACGCGATCGGCTGGATCTGGCCGACGCGGCTGCCGATTACAATCTTGCCATTGCCATCATGCCGACGTCGGCGCTCGGCTATTACAATCGCGCCTGGGCGCATTACCTCGGCGGCGAGAACTCCGACGCGCTCGATGACGTCGGTCGCGCCATCGAGCTCGGCATGCACTCGGCAAGCGTGTTCTCAACGCGCGGCCTTATCCGCGAGCGACTCGGCGATTCCGCCGGCGCGATCGCCGACTTCCGCCAGGCGCTGAAGCTCGATCCCACGTTCCAGCAGCCGGCCGACGGTCTGGCGCGGCTTCAAGCCAGTGCCGCGACGGGCCGATAGCCGCACATGCCGTCAAATCCGAGCGACCGCATCGTTCCATTGATCGTCGCCGTCGCGCTGTTCATGGAAAACATGGACTCGACGGTGATCGCGACGTCGCTTCCGGCGATCGCGCGCGATTTCGGCACCAGCCCGCTGGCGCTGAAGCTCGCCGTCACCTGCTACCTGCTGTCGCTCGCGATCTTCATACCCGCCAGCGGCTGGACCGCCGATCGCTTCGGCGCGCGCAATATCTTCCGCCTCGCCATCAGCATTTTCGTGCTCGGTTCGATCGGCTGCGCGCTATCGCACTCGCTTGAGGAGTTCGTTCTGGCGCGCGTCGTGCAGGGCGTCGGCGGAGCGATGATGACGCCGGTCGGCCGTCTCATTCTGGTGCGCAGCATCGACAAGCGACTTCTGCTTAACGCCATGTCGCTTCTCACCATACCGGCGCTGATCGGTCCGATCTGCGGTCCGCCGCTGGGCGGCTTCATCACGACCTACGCCTCCTGGCATTGGATTTTCATCATCAACGTGCCGATCGGCCTGATCGGCATCGTCGCCGCGTCGTACTTCATCGCCAATGTGCGCGTCGAACGGCACGATCCGTTCGACCTCCTGGGATTCATTCTTTCCGGGCTCGCCATTGGCGGGCTTGCCTTCGGCCTTTCGATCATGGGGCTCGAATTTCTGCCGGCAAGCATCGTCGGTACGCTCATCGCAGTCGGCGCGGTTTCGGCGGTGGCGTATGTTTTTCACGCCCGGCGCGCAGCCGCGCCGATCCTCGATCTCGGTCTGCTCAAGCTGCCGACATTCCGCGCCAGCATCTACGGCGGCTTCATGTTCCGGCTCGGCATCGGCGCGCTGCCGTTCCTGCTGCCACTGCTTCTTCAGATCGGATTTCATCTGACGCCGTTTCAGTCCGGCCTCATAACGTTTACCGGCGCGCTCGGCTCGATGTTCATGAAGGCGGCCGTGACGAGCGTGCTCAAGCGCTTCGGCTATCGCAACGTCCTGGTTTACAACAGCCTGATCAGCAGCGCCTTCCTCGCGGCCTGCGCGACCTTCGTTCCCGGCATGCCATTCGCGGCGATGATCGCGATCCTGCTTTCAGGCGGATTCTTCCGATCGCTGCAGTTCACCAGCATCAATACCATCGCGTTCGCCGAAATCGAGCCGCCGATGATGAGCCGTGCGACCGCGATGGTCGCTGCCGCCCAGCAATTGTCGCTGTCAACCGGCGTCGCCGTCGGTGCGCTCGTGGTCGAGACCACGTTCCGGCTCAAGCACGGCGCAGCCATGAGTGCCACGGATTTTCCGCCGGCTTTTCTCGCCATCAGCGTGCTCGCGGCGTCGGCGGCATTGATTTTCATGCGGCTGTCGCCCACTGCCGGCGCCGAACTCACGGGGCGAAAAGCGGCACAGGCGGAAGTGGCCGACCAGCGTCCCAAATAGGACGCGATCTCGCGACGGAGCTAATTCGCGCCGCCGCGAAATCCCATGGCGAGCAGATAAAGCTCCGCGGAATCGCTGCGGCTCGCCGGCGGCTTGACGTGCTTCACGGTCGTGAAATCCCGCTTCAGTTCCGCCAGGAGTGCGGCTTCAGTGCCGCCTTGCAGCACCTTGCAGAGAAACGCACCGCCCGGCGCGAGCACTTCGCGGGCAAAACCGGCCGCCGCCTCCGCCAGCCCCATGATGCGAAGGTGATCGGTTTTCCGGTGGCCGGTGGCGTTCGCCGCCATGTCGGACAGCACAACGTCAGCTTTACGGCCACCGAGCATTGCCTTGAGCCGCTCCGGCGCCGCGTCGTCGAGGAAATCGAGCTTTAGAAATTCCACGCCTGGAATCGGCTTCAGGTCGAGAATGTCGAGCGCGATGACGCGGCCGTTCGCGCCGACGCGCCGCGCCGCAATCTCGCTCCAGCCGCCCGGCGCCGCGCCGAGATCGACCACGCGCGCGCCCGGCTTGAACAGCCGATACTTGTCGTCGATTTCGGCAAGCTTGTAGGCGGCGCGGGACCGAAATCCCTCGCGCTTGGCGCGCGCCACGTAGGGATCGCTGATCTGGCGTTCGAGCCAGGTCCGTGACGACAGCGTACGACGCTTTTCGTCCTTGAGCCTCGCCATGGCGGGTCAGGCTTCTCCCCAAACGCCATCGTCGCGCATCATCTCGACCAGCATGCCCTCGCGCAGACCGCGATCGGCCACGCGCAGCCGCGGACAAGGAAACGCGCGCCGGATCGCATCGAGGATGGCGCAGCCGGCGAGCACAAGATCGGCACGCTCGGTGCCGATACAGGGATTGGCAGCGCGCTGATCGAAAGTCATGCCGAGAAGCTCGGCGACGACGCGCGACACCTCGTCGTCGGACAGCCAGCAGCCGTCGACGCGGCGCCGGTCATAGCGCCTGAGTTTCAAATAAACACCCGCGATCGTCGTCACGGTGCCGGACGTGCCGAGCATATGAAAGCCGTCGAGATCGCAACGGTGATCGGCGGCAAAGCGTTCGACCAGAGTCGCGACCTCTTCGACCATGGCGTCGTAGATTTCGGGTGAGACGACCTTCCCGCCATAGCGTTCGGCCAGCGTAACAACACCAACCGGCAGTGATGCCCAACCGACAATGTCCGGCTCCGGCGGCCCACGCCGGCCAGCGCCCGGGCGGCCGAGCCGCACCAGCTCCGACGATCCGCCGCCGATATCGAACAGGATGACGCCGGTCGCCAGCGGATCAAACAACTCGGTGCAACCCGTCGCCGCCAATCGCGCCTCGGTCGCCGAGTTCGACGATCTCGAGTTCGACGCCGGCCTGCTCGGCGACACGCGCGCGGAACGCTTCGCCGTTCTCTGCGGCGCGGCAGGCCTCCGTGGCAATGAGCCGCGCCCGCGTGACGCCGCGCGATCGCATCTTGTCGCGACAGACTGCGAGAGCCTCGACCGCACGGCAAATCGCGGCTTCACTGATGCGGCGAGACGCCGCGATCCCTTCGCCGAGCCGGATGATGCGGGAGAACGCGTCGATGACGCGGAAACCCTCGGCGGTCGGCCGGGCGATCAGCAGCCGGCAATTGTTTGTACCGAGATCGAGGGCCGCATAGATCGCCTCAGGCTGCGCATCGGCGGGCGCGTCGACGCCGTCGCGACGAAAGCTGTCGCGGCGCAGGCCGTACGGCGTTCGACGGCTCCAGCGGAGCCGCCGTTGTGGGGCCCCGTCGGCGCCGAGGCCGCCGGCAGGCGGCGCCTCGTCCTTCATCCAAAGCCTTCCCGCCACGCCGGAATTTCTCGCTCGACGGCGCAGCCGATGTCCAAGCCCAGTTCGACCGAAATGTACCAGCCGGACGCTTGAGGGCAATACTGTGCTCTCCAGGCCTACGAGCCATGCCGGCCGCGGTGCTTGTCGGGGTGCGCTAACTCCACTATGTCACCGCAATCAATGATTTGCAGGATTCAATTGTCATGAATTTGCAGCAGTCCGCCAAGGAGCGGGCGGAGCAATTGACGGCGGACAGATTGTCCGTCGAAAAATTCGCCGTCGGGCAGTCGGTTCCGCGCAAAGAAGATCCGATGCTGCTGCGAGGCAAGGGCCACTATACCGACGACGTCAGCCTGCCGAACCAGGTCTACATGGTGATGGTTCGCAGTCAGAATGCCCACGGCATCATCCGCGGAATCAACAAAGAGACGGCGCTGAAAGTGCCCGGCGTGCTCGGCGTCTACACGGCTGCGGATTTGAAGGGTTACGGGCCGCTCAAATGCATCGTGCCATTCAACAATCGCGACGGCTCGCCGATGAAGAAGCCGCTGCGCGAGGCGCTGGCGACCGACAAGGTGCGCTATGTCGGCGACCCCATCGCATTCGTCGTCGCCGAGTTGGCGTTGGCCGCGAAAGACGCGGCCGAAGCGGTGGTGGCGGATATCGAGACGCTTCCCGCCGTTACGTCGGCCGAAGAGGCTGCGCGTGACGGCGCACCGCTTCTTTACAGTGACGTACCAGGCAATATCGCGCTCGATTATCACTACGGCGATGCCGAAGCGGTCAAAGCGGCCTTCGCCCGCGCGGCCCATATCACCAAGCTGAAGCTCGTCAACAGCCGCCTCGTCGTCAACGCGATGGAGCCGCGCGCGGCGCTTGCGTCTTATGACGGCAGCCGCTTCACACTCTACGTCGGCTCACAGGGCGTATTCGGAATGCGAGCGAATATCGCCGACGCGCTCGGTGTCACCGCCAAGGATGTGCATATCCTGACCGGCCAAGTCGGCGGCTCCTTTGGCATGAAGGGGGCGGTGTTTCCGGAATATATCTGCCTGCTTCATGCCGCGCGCGCTCTGGGCCGGCCGGTCAAATGGACCGAAGATCGTTCCGGAAGCTTCGTTTCCGACAGCCACGGCCGCAATCATGATGTGACCGGAGAGCTTGCGCTCGACGCGGACGGCAATTTTCTCGCCGTGCGCCTGACGAGCTTCGCCAACATGGGCGCGTTCCTTTCGCCCGTGGCACCGATGCCCGGCACGGTCAATGCCGTCAAAAATGTGCAGGGGATGTACCGCACGCCCCTGATCGAAGTCTCGACCAAGTGCGCGTTCACCAACACGTCGCACGTCTCCGCCTATCGCGGCGCCGGCCGGCCCGAGGGCAATTACTATATGGAACGGCTGATCGACGCTGCCGCAGCCGAGTTGGGCGTTGATCGCTTGGCGCTGCGGCGGCGCAATCAGATCCGTCCGCAGGAACTGCCTTACAAGACCGCGTCGGCCGTGACCTATGACAGCGGCGACTTCGCGGCGTTGACCAAACAAGCATTCGAGCTTGCCGACGGCAAGAACTTCGCCCGCCGCAAGCGTGAAAGCCTCAAGCGGGGCAAGTTGCGCGGCTTCGGTATCGGCAACTTTCTTGAAGTCACCGCGCCACCGTCGAAAGAGCTGGCCGACATTGCGTTCAACGCCGACGGGACGGTAACGCTCACGACCGGCACCATGGATTTCGGCATGGGCCACGCGACGCCGTTTGCCCAGGTGTTGAGCGAGAAGCTCGGCATTCCTTTTGACAAGATCTCGCTCGTCCAGGGCGACAGCGACAAGCTCATCGCCGGCGGCGGCTCCGGCGGATCGAAGTCGCTGATGCATACCGGGACGGCGATCGTCGAAGCCTCGGCGAAAATCATCGAAAAGGGCAAGGAGCTCGCCGCCTACACGCTCGAAGCGGCCGCGTCAGACATCGCGTTCGAACACGGAAATTTCGTGATCGTCGGCACCGACCGTGCCATCTCGATCATGGATCTGGCGCAGAAACTCCACAGCGGGCCGAAGCCGCCGGCGGATGCGCCGCAATCGCTCGACGTTGCCCATGTCAGCGACGGACCGGGCGCGTCCACCTTCCCCAACGGCTGCCACATCGCCGAAGTGGAGGTCGATCCCGAGACCGGCGTCGTCGAGGTGGTCAAATATTTCTGCGTTAATGATTTCGGTACTGTCGTTAATCCAATGATCGTCGAAGGACAGCTCCACGGCGGCGTGGTGCAGGGCATCGGCCAGGCTCTCATGGAAAACACGGTCTACGACGGCGACGGCCAGCTCCTCACCGGCTCGTTCATGGATTACGCCATGCCGCGTGCCGCAGACGTGCCGTCGTTCGTGCTCGCCGATCACGCGGTGCCGGCGAAGACCAATCCGCTCGGCGTCAAAGGATGCGGCGAAGCCGGTTGCGCCGGTGCGCTGACCTCGGTGATGAACGCGGTGATCGACGCGCTCGGCGACCGCGGCATTCGCCACATCGACATGCCGCTTGGTCCGTTCCAGGTCTGGCAAGCACTGCACAAGGCACCGGGAGAACCCAGCAAACAAACTGCGGCGTAGCACGCCGAACGCTAATCGCACGCAGGGCGAGCCAAGCGCGAAGCATCCTCGCCGGCCTCCTCACTCGCTCCCATAGAGCGAGCGAGACACAACACATAGGGAAGAGTCTCGTCCGGGGCTGCACAGAATGACTCAAGCCATTTCCGTTTCGTCGATCCGTCCAGCCGAGTCGCGGGTGATTGCCGGCGTCTGCGCCGCGCATTTCGTCAGTCACTACTATATGCTGCTTCTGGCGCCGCTGTTCGCCTTCGTGCGCGCCGACTTCAACGTCAGCTACACCGAGCTCGCGCTCGCGCTGACCGTCTTCAACGTGGTGTCCGCTACGCTGCAGACGCCGGTCGGCTTTGTGGTCGATCGCATCGGTGCGCGCTTTGTACTGATTGCCGGTCTTGCGCTGTGCAGCATCGCGTACGCCGTGGCCGGCATGGTCAATTCTTATTGGGTTTTCATCGCCATGTACGCGGTCGCCGGGGCGGGCAATACGGTGTTTCACCCCTCCGACTATTCGCTGCTGTCGCGCCACACGCCGCCAGAACGGCTCGGCCAGATTTTTTCGTTCCATTCTTTTTCCGGCATCATCGGTTCGGCCGTCGCGCCGGTGACTCTGCTCTACATGCAGAGCCAATTCGGCTGGCGCGGCGCCTATCTGGGCGCCTCCATGCTTGGCTTGGTCGTGCTGCTGGTGCTGATTGTTCAGCCCGAGCCGCCGACCGAAATAAAGCACGCGGGCAAGCAAGCCGCGAAGGCGAACGCAGCCGCGGTTGATACCGGCTGGCGCGTGCTGATGACGGCGCCCATCCTGCTCAACTTCGCATTTTTCCTGCTGCTGGCGATCATGAACGGCGGGCTGAACACCTACCTCGTGGTGGCGCTCGGCGCATTGCATGCAACACCGCCGGCCATCGCCAACATGGCGCTGACCGGCCTCCTCGCCATGAACGCTATCGGCGTGCTGGGCGGCGGCTTCCTTGCCGGCCGGACCAAACATCACGCCGTGGTCGCCGCACTCGGCCTCGGGGTCGGCGGGATCGTGACCGCGCTGGTCGGCCTGTTCAACTTTCCGTCGGTCGTGCTGGTGATGCTGATGTCCTTCAGCGGCTTCTGCGTCGGGGCGACCTTTCCGTCGCGCGACATGCTGGTGCGCTCGGCGACGCCGGCCGGCGCCTTCGGCAAGGTGTTTGGCTTTGTCAGTACCGGTCTCAACATTGGCGCGAGCATCGCGCCGCTCATCTACGGCATGCTGATGGACCGTGGCGAGCCGCGTGCGATCTTCCTGCTGTCCGCCGCCGTCAGCATCGTCTGTATTTCGACGGTGACGTTCGGCCTGTCGCGTCGCGAAATTCATTAATCCGGTGCTGGCCACCGGCTTTGCCCATCCGGTCCTTGCTTGCTAACCTGCCCTCGAACCGGGACCAAAGCGCCCGGCGGCAGGAGTGGGAGGAATGAACCACCAGAACGCTATGGCGTGGAGAATGATGAGTGCGGCCGGGTCGATTGCCGTCTTGCTTGCCGCAACCCATGCGCCGGCCAAGGCGCAAGAGCATTCCTGGATCATTCCTGAACTCACCGATAAGGCGAAGGCCGAGGGGGCCCTCACCGTCTACGGCTCGATGAACGAACAGGAGGCGCTGCCGCTGTGGAAGCTCTTCGAGGATGCGACCGGCGTCAAGGTGAGCTACGTCCGCTCCTCGGATACGCAAATCATGGCGAAAGTCGCGATCGAGAACCGCGCCGGCCTGCACTCCTGGGATGTCGCCTTCACGACCACTGTTCCGCAACTGCCGCGCCAGTATCTCGCGACCTTCGAGCCGCCCGAGGCGAACGGCTTGATGGCCGAGGCGCGCGATCCCACTCATCACTGGTACGGCGGCTACGCCAACTACAACGCCCCCGCCTACAACACGAATCTGGTGAAGAAGGCCGACTTGCCGAAGAGTCTTGATGAATTTGCCGCGCACAAGGAATGGGCCGGCAAGATTGCAATCGATGATACGGACGATGAATGGCTCGCTGCGATCTTCGGCTATTATGGCGAGGAGCGCGGGCGAACGCTCGTCACGAACCTCGTCGCCGCGCTCGATCCGATCATCACCGACGGCCATCTTGCGCTTGCGCGATCGGTTGGAGCAGGCGAATACTGGCTCGCCCTCAACAATTACCTGCCGCTCACGCTCAACGTGAAGATGTCAGGTGCGCCGACCGATTTCTGGCTGATGAATCCCGTGCCGCTCATTTTCGGATCGGTCGGCATCAACACGCTGGCGCCGCATCCCAACGCCGCGAAGCTTGCCGCCAATTTCGTGCTGAGCCGGGAGGGCGAAACCTTCATGACGCGCAAAGGCCGGTTGCCGACGCGTCCGGATGTACCGACCAATCCGCCCGAAGTCGGCGAGATGCTCAAGCAGATGAAAATCGTGCCGGTCGTTTTCGACACCAGCGACCAGAAGAAATGGCAAAAAACCTACAGCGACCTGTTCAAGCGCCGCTGATCGGCCTGTAATAATGAACAGCATTCAATCAGGAGACATCCATGAAGCTCTGCCGATACGATGATGACCGACTGGGCGTAGTCCGCGGCGACCTGGTGCACGACGTGACCGAGGTACAGACGGAAATCCGCAAGAGCTCGCCCTATGCGATGAAGGGTGACGCGGTCGTCGCGGCGTTGCCGCAATGGCGCGAACGGCTCGAGCGCATGGCCGACAAGTCTCCCGGCAAGCCGATCGCACAGCTGAAACTGCTCCCGCCGGTCGCGCGGCCGACCAAGCTCACCTGCGCGCCGACCAACTATCAGGCGCATATCGAGGAGATGGCCAAGGCCTCGGCTCAGCCCGGCTCTCAGATCGTGCGCGGGACGTCCTCCAAGATATTGGAGGCGGGAATGTTCTTGAAAGCGAATTCCGCCCTTGTCGGTCCATCGGAAGGCATCCCGATCCGGTTTCCGGATCGGCGCAACGATCACGAAGTCGAACTGGTCATGGTGATCGGCAAGACCGGAAGCGACATTACTCAGGCGCGCGCACTCGATTATGTCGCGGGCTATTGTCTTGGCCTCGACATGACGGTACGCGGCCGCGAGGATCGAAGCTTTCGCAAATCGGTTGACGGCTATGCCGTGCTTGGTCCCTGGATGGTGACGGCCGATGAAATTCCCGATCCGGACTCCGTGCCGCTCGAACTCACGGTCAACGGCGAAACCCGGCAGAAAAGCAACACCAGCCAGTTGATCTATAATTGCCGGCGGCTCATCGAATTCGCCTCGGAATTCTATACGCTCTACCCCGGCGATCTCCTCTATACCGGTACGCCCGATGGAGTCGGCCCGGTGAAGCCTGGCGACGTCATCATCTGCCGCTCGGCTGCGGCGCTGGGCGAACTCAAGATCGCGGTCCGTGCCCATGAACGCGGTGCGGTGCGCGGCGAGCAACCCGCACCTGCGCATGCCTGACCACAGCACGAAATCGATTGGAGATTGCCATGTTGCAGATTAAACGAGCGGGCCATTCGACGCTGACCACGCCTGACATCGAGCGGATGATCGATTATTTCACCCGCATCGTCGGGCTCAGCCTCGCCGCGCGGGACAAGGACCGCGCTATTCTCGCAACCAAATCGGGGCTCGAAGCGATCGTGCTCGAGCGTGGCAGCGTCGCCGAAGCGCCGCGGCTTTCGCTGCAGATTGCGCCGTCGAGCGATCTCGGCGAAGTCGCGTCGCGGCTCAAAAAGGCCGGTATCGCGAGCGAGCGGCGGAGCGATATCACGCCCGGCATCGGCGAAGCGCTCGCCTTCAAGGACCCCAAGGGCACCACGTTGGAGATCTTCTCCGATTTCGACTTTGCCCCGGAGGACAACAATTTCAATGGCGTCATGCCGCTGAAGTTCGGACACATCGCTTATCAATGCCCGGACGTGCAGGGCACCGTGAAATTCTACTGCGACATGCTCGGTTTCCGGGTGTCGGATTGGCGCAGCGATTTTTTCGCTTTCCTGCGCTGCAGCCGCGACCATCACACCGTGAATTTCCTGCGCGACGACAAGACCGGCATTCATCACATCGCGTTCGAAGTCCGCGACTGGTCGGACATCAAGCGAGCGTGCGATCTCCTGGCGCGCAGCAACATCACCCTCACGTGGGGACCGATCCGCCATATCATCGGTCACAACATCGCGATCTATCACAAGAATCCCGATGGCGTGACCATCGAGTTCTTCTGCGATCTCGATCAGATTCACGATGAGGAGCTTGGTTTTTTCGAACCCCGGCCATGGCATCAGGACCGCCCGCAGAAGCCCAAAGTCTGGGGTGTCGAGACGCCATCGAACTGGTGGGGCCCGATGTCACGCAGCCCTGGTCATGGCGACGCAGCTGCCCCGAAGACCGACAGCGCGCCGGCGCATCAGCCGGCGCCGAGCCGCAAGGCACCGGCACTCGCGCGCGCGCGGACGCGCCAGGCAGAGAAAAAGAGCGGCAGAACGACAAAATCGCGGCGCTAGTGGTCCGATTCTAACATTCGCATCCCGGTTCGGCAGGCTGTCTTGCGAATGTTGGAATCAAAGGACCACTAGCAAATATCAGTGCTAGTGGAGCTTTTGGATTTGACATTCGCTTCGCCGATTCCGGCTAGGTGGGTAGCGAATGTCAAATCCGCTCCACTAGACCCTTCACGCTCGCGAAAAGTCCTCAACGCGCCGGCCGTTGCGGCCGTTTGAAGCCGCTTTGCTCACCGCATCTGCGTCATGACGCGACGCAGCGGGGCTGCGGGACATTTACACGCTGGCGATGGCGAGAATGGCACGACATCGACAGCGAGCTTGAAAGGCCGCACAATCATTCGACCGTGCGAACGGCTCCTTTGTTGAGACTTGAATATTGGGAAGCGGCCGCATGGCGCGGTACGGAATTGGAGCCTCGGTCCTTCGCAAGGAAGATGAACGATTCCTGCGCGGGCGAGGCCAATACGTCGGCGATCACCATCTCGCCGGCACGCGCGATGTGGCCTTCGTGCGCAGTCCAGTCGCGCACGCGAGGCTGAAGCAGGTCCACGTCCCCGAGCGATTTCGCGGCGCCGTGTTCACCGCCAAGGATCTGGCCGGCGTCAAGCCGATCGTGTCGGCGCCGCCGCTGAAAAACTTCAAGCGCTCCAGTGAGCCGATCCTGGCAATCGATAAGCTCCGCTACGTCGGCGAGATTATTGCGATGTGCATGGGCCGCAGCCGCGCCGAAGCGGAGGATATCGCCGGCGCACTCAGCCTCGAATACGAAGAGCTCCCGGCGGTCACCGACATGCTCGCCGCCTCCAAAGCCGGATCGCCGCTCGTCCACGAGGAATGGGGCGACAATATCTTCGTCACGTTCAGCGAAGACGGCTGGGTCGAGGAGGCGGCGAAAGCTGCCGCCATAAAAGTCACGAGGCAAATTAAAACAGCGCGCCACTGCATGCTGCCGATGGAAGGCCGCGGCGTCATCGCCTATCGGGACGCCCGGCTGCGGCAATTGACGCTGATCACGTCGACGCAGTTTCCGCACTCGGTGCAGACCGGCCTGAGCGAATGCCTCGGCATCGAGCATGGGCGTCTGCGGGTCATCTCGCCCGACGTCGGCGGCGGCTTTGGCTACAAGGGATTGCTCTGCCGCGAAGAGGTCGCGCTCGGCTGGCTGGCGCAGCAGGTCGACCATCCCGTGCGCTGGCTGGAGGACTGTCGCGAACACCTGACGGCGAACGCCAATTGCCGTGAGCATCACTATCAGATCACGGGTTACGCAACCGCCGACGGTAAGCTCATCGCCATCGACTGCATCGCCCACGTCGATGCCGGCGCCTACTCCTCGTATCCGATTTCATCGTCGCTGGAGGCCGCGCAAATCCCGAATCTCCTGCCCGGGCCGTACGTTTTCTCCGCGTACCGGTGCCGGGCCGCCGCGGTCGCCACCAACAAATGCCCGATCCTCGCCTATCGCGGGGTCGCCCGAACGGGCGTCTGCCTCGCGATCGAAACGATCATGGATGCTATCGCCCGCGAGGCCCGGCTGGAACCCTACGAAGTCCGGCTTCGCAACATGGTTGGCCCCGGGCAGATGCCGTTCAACAACATTGTCGGCAAACATTTCGACAGCGGCGACCACCCGGAGTGTCTACGGCGGGCCGTTGCGGCCATCCGGCTCGAGGACGTGAGGGACCGGCAGAAACGCCCCGAGGCAGACGGACGTCTCATTGGCGTCGGACTATCGTTCTTCGTCGAGCAGGGCGCGCACGGCACGTCAGTGCTCGCCTCGTGGGGACGGCCGATCGTGCCCGGCTATGAGCAGGCCAATGTGAAGCTAACCCCTGACGGCGAGATCGAGATTCACGTCGGCACCCATTCGCATGGTCAGGGCCATGAGACGACTTATGCCCAGGTGGCGCACGAAATTCTCGGCGTCGACTTCGACAAGATCAAAGTCATCCAGGGCGACACGCTCTACACCCCCTACTCCACCTCGACGTGGGGCTCGCGTTCGATGGTGCATGGTGGCGGCGCCGTTGCCACCGCCTCACGTTTGCTCGCGAAACGCGCCGCGCATATCGGCGCCTGGCTGATGCAGGCGGACGTCGCCGAGGTGAAGGTCACGGACGGCAAAGTCGTTACCGGCAACAGCAGCATTACGCTGCGCGAGGTCGCGCATGCCTGGTATTTGCAGCCGCAGACTCTGCCGCCCGAGGTCGATACCGGTGGGCTCGACGTGACCGCGGGCTACCGCGCCGCGCGTGACAGCGGAACATTCACCTATGCGACGCACGCGGCCGTCGTCGCTGTCGATCCGGCGACCGGCCTCATCGAGATCCTGGACTATGTCGTGGTCGAAGATGGCGGCACGCTGGTCAATCCGATGATCGTCGACGGGCAAATTCGTGGCGGAACCGCGCAAGGCATCGGCACCTGCCTCTACGAGGCCACGCCCTTCGATGCGCAAGGCCAGCCACTGGCGACCACGCTGCAGGACTACCTGCTGCCGAGCGCGACGGAAGTGCCGAATATCCGCGTGCAACACATGCAGACCCCCTCGCCGTACACGGAGTTCGGTATCAAAGGCCTCGGCGAAGGCGGGGCGGTCGGACCGCCCGCCGCCATCGTTTCCGCGGTCAACGACGCGCTGCGGCCGCTCCACGCCGAGGTTCATGATTTGCCGCTGACGCCGCAGCGCATTCTCGCCGCGATCGACAGCTCCGAACAGCGGACGGGGCGATGACGACCCGCCGGCAAACCAGCGCTACACCAACCGGCTACAAGTTTAATCCTGCAGTGGCGAGGATTTTGCGCGCGCGCGCACGCTGCTCCTCGGTGATGACAAGCCGCTCGGCAAAATCGCGGCCCGCCGGGCGGGTCGCATCGATGCCCATCTTCGTCACGGTGAAATTCTGCGGGTCCGATGTGGGATCGAGGATGGCGGCCTTTGCGCCCGGGACGAAGAAGATGTCCTTTTCGGCACGGACGCGGGTCGCCACCGCCCACATCACGTCGTTGACATCGAACACGTCGACGTCGTCGTCGACCACGATCACATATTTCGTATACATTTCAGTGCCGAAGGTCGCCATGGCCGCCATCTGGGGCTCACCGTCGGCAGTTTTCTTCATCGAAATGAACGCCATGAATGCACCGCACGTCGTGTGCGGTACGTGCACCGCGCGCACGTTGGGCAAATTACGCCGCAGCGCGTTGAGGATTTCGCCCTCGCGGGTGATGCAGGAGACAAGGATGTGATCCTTGGACATGCCGGAAGTGACGGCTTGATAGATGGCGTCGCCACGCATGCGGACACGCTTGGCGACAAACACATTCTGCGTGCTGCGATAAGACGCATAACCGGTGAATTCGCCGAACGGTCCCTCGGGTTCATGCACGCCGGCGAGGATTTCGCCCTCGATGACGATCTCAGCGCCCGCCGGCACTTCAAGATCATCGACGCCGCATTGCGCCAATCGGTAGGGCTCGCCGAACAGCCCGCCGATGATCTCGAACTTTCGCGTCTTCGGCGGATAGGCGTAGACCATCGAACCCATATAGTGCAGCGGATGCGTGCCGATGGTGATGACGGCGGGCAGCGACTTGCCTTGCTCTTCCGCGCGGCGGTGGAATTCGTACATGCGCCGGCGCGAATGCAGCGATACGCCGAGGCGGTTCTTGCCCTTGAGCATCAGCCGATGGAATCCGGTGGTATCGACTCCAGTCACGGTATCGCGTGCCGAAATCTGGCCGGCCGTAATGTAAGGAGCGCCGTCGACGGCGAATTGCAGCGTGATCGGCAGCTTGGTGAGGTCGACGTCGTCGCCTTCGATGACGACGTCGTTCCAGGCCGCCTGCCCCACCGTCTCGCACGGGATATATTTCTGGCAGCGCTCGCGAAAGGCGGTCGGCAGATCGCGCGGATCGACACCAAGACAAGCCGCCAGGAGCTTCCGGTTCGCCGCCACGTTGGTCACGACGGGCATGTCGTAACCGGCGACCTTTTCGAGCACGACCACCGGGTTTTTGCCTGAGCGCTCAAGCTCGAACACAATCGCCGTCATATCGAACCGGGGATCGATCGGCTGCTGAATTCTGAGGAACTCTTCCGGATACTCGGTTTCGACCATATGCAGAAAGCCGCGCAGGCTTTGCCGGTCGAGGTTGTCTGTTGTCCCGCGCACCGTTGATCCCCTGACTGAACTGTTGTCGAGAGCATGGTATGTTTTAATGTGCGAGCTTAGCAACCGCGCAGCGCCCGTTTTGGAACGATCATGCGACTTTGCCGATGCTCAGATCGGCTGCGATGAAAATATCGGCAGCTTTGCAATGATGTGCGAACCGTCCCCGGCGAAGCCTGCCAGCCGCAAGCCCGGCTTGCCATGCCTGCGCAGGCCGCGATGAAAAAGCAGGGCGTCGGCGCTCGCCTGGTCCGCAAGGAAGACGATCGCCTGATGCGCGGCCGCGGTCAGTTTGTCGCCGACCTTCAGTTCGCGGGCATGAAGGACGTCGCATTTGTGCGAAGCCCGCTCGCCCACGCGCACCTGCGCGGCGTAACGATCCCCGATGCGCACAAGACTGCCGTTTTTACGGTCTCCGATCTGGCGGGCGTCAAGCCGATCCGTGCCGTTTCGGGTCTCCGTGGCTTCAAGCCGTCAGAGCAGCCTCCCCTCGCCTCCGGCAAAGTGCGCCATGTGGGCGAGCCGATCGCAATGTGCGTTGCGCGAACGCGCGCCGAGGCCGAAGACGTTGCCGCCTCCGTCGTCGTCGATCTCGCCGAATTGCCGGCCGTGCACGACATGCTGGACGCGCGCGAGGCGTCGTCGGCGCTGGTCCACGAGCCATGGGGCGACAACGTATTCCTCGAAACCTTCGTCGACGTGAACATCGGCCAGGCGTTCGATGCGCCGATCAAGGTCACGCGCGAAATCCGCACCTCGCGGCAATGCATGGCGCCGATCGAAGGCCGCGGCGTCGTTGCGATGTGGGATTCGCGGCTTGAGCAGCTCACGGTCTATTCGGCCTGCCAGATGCCCCACATTGTGCGCACCGGTCTGGCCGAGTGCCTCGGGCTCGATGAAGGGCGCGTACGGGTTATCGCGCCCGACGTCGGCGGCGGCTTCGGCTACAAGGGTATTCTGCTCGCCGAAGAGGTGTGCCTCGGTTGGCTCGCGATGCGCTGCGGCCATCCGGTGCGCTGGATCGAGGATCGCCGCGAGCATCTGACCGCCGGCGCCAATTGCCGCGAGCACTACTATCGCATCACCGGCTACGCCGACCGCGACGGCACATTGCGCGGCATCGATTGCGAGGCCGCCGTCGATTCCGGCGCCTATTCGGCGTATCCATTTTCGGCCTGCCTCGAGGCGGCGCAGGTCGCAAGCATTCTGCCGGGGCCTTACGACTTTCCGTCGTATCGCTGCCGCACCTATTCGGTCGCAACCAACAAGTGCCCTATCCTGCCCTATCGCGGCGTGGCCAGAACCGGCGTGTGTTTTGCGCTTGAATTGGTGCTCGACGCCATTGCGCGCGAAGCCGGCATCGAGCCGCACGAAGTCCGGGCGAAGATTCTGGTGAAGCCCGAGCAGATGCCGTTCGACAACATCACCAAAAAGCATTTCGACAGCGGCGATTATCCGGAATCATTGCGACGCGCGGTTGCGGCCATCGACGTTGCGGCCGTGCGCACGCGCCAGCAACGCGGCGAAGCCGACGGCCGGCTGATCGGCGTCGGGCTGGCGACCTATTGCGAACAGGCCGCGCACGGCACGTCGGTCTATTACGGCTGGGGCATCCCGATGGTGCCGGGTTTTGAGCAGGCGACCGCGCGACTGACGCCGGACGGCGGATTGGAACTGCGGGTCGGCGTGCAATCGCACGGCCAAAGTCTCGAGACTACGCTCGCCCAGGTGGCGCATGAGATCCTCGGCATCGACGTCGACAGAATCAAAGTAGTGCATGGCGACACCGCCATGACGCCGTATTCGACCGGCACGTGGGGTTCGCGCTGCATGGTGATGGCGGGCGGTGCGGTTTCGGTGGCTTGCAAAGAAATTGCCAAGCGCGCCGCCAAGATCGGCGCGCAATTGCTGCAAACCACGGCTGCGCAGGTCACCGTGCGCGGCGGCGAAGTGGTCGGCCCGCAAGGCTCGATTGCGCTCCGCGAGATCGCGCGCACGTGGTATCTGAAACCGCAGAATCTGCCGAGCGATGTCGATATGGCGGGGATGGAGGCGACGATCGGTTACCGGCCGAACCCGGATACCGGCACGTTCAGCTACGCCACACACGCTGCAATCGTCGCGGTGGATCCGGAGATCGGCGACGTCAAAATCCTCGACTACGTCGTCGTCGAGGATGGCGGCAAGACTGGTCAATCCCATGGTGGTCGACGGCCAGATTCTTGGCGGCCTCGCCCAAGGGATCGGCACGGCGCTTTACGAGGAGATGCCGTTCGACTCGGCCGGACAGCCGCTCGCGTCGACGTTTGCCGATTACCTCTTGCCGAGCGCGACCGAAGTGCCGGCAACGAGGATCGAACACATGGAGACGCTTGCGCCCTATACGGAGTTCGGCGTCAAAGGCATTGGCGAGGGCGGCGCCATTGCGGCGCCGGCGGCCATCGCAAATGCCGTCAATGATGCGTTGCGGCCGTTGCGCGCTGAACTTCTGGTTTCGCCGATCACGCCCCACCGGGTGCTCGAGGCGATCGCCCGCGGCTCAGGCAATGACGCGGTCCGCCACAAATAAACCTATTCGGCGCAAACTCACGTCCTATCGAGAAACGTCGCATCGCCGTCTCGTGAGCGGTCCGAATGCGCCAATACGAGGCGCGTCAAAAGTCGCAGCAACATGGCCTCGTCAGCACGATCGAGCGGCGTCAGCGTGTCCTGGTGCGCCTTGCGGGCGGATGCCTCCATCCGCAACAGCAGCGCTTTGCCGGCTGAGGTGAGGCTGCAGGCCTGGGCTCGCCGATCCTCTTCCGATGTCGCCCGGCGGATCAATCCGCGCGCATGGAGACGCTTGACGATCCCGGTGGTCGTTGTCCGATCGAGCGCCACCGCAGCCGCCAATTTGGTCTGATCCGTCGTTCCCGATTCCGACAGGACTGAAAGCACGCTGTACTGAAGCGGCGTGATCTTGAACTCGGCGCAGGCCTCCATGAACAAGCTGATGTGAATTTGATGCAGGCGTCGCACCAGGAACCCCGGACGTGCGACCAAAGGCCAGTCGGCCAATCTGCTGCGTTTGGGAGATGACCGACCGGCCTTTCTCCCTTTGACACGCTTGGACATCGCTTCTTCTCCACTTCTCCGCAAACATGTCGCATACTGTGGCATGGCACTTGCTTTGGAATACGAAGCATGCTTCGCATTTCGGGGACTTCGCTTTTGCGTGGAACCCATGACAGCGAACGACGAGGAAATGCAATGGCCGAGAACCCGAAATATGACCTTCTGCTGCGCGGCGGGCATGTCATCTGCCCAATGTCGGGGATTGACGGCGTGCGGGACGTTGCAATCCGCGATGGCCGCATTGCTGCAATTGAAAAAGCCATCCTTCCTTCAAGCGCGACCGAGGTGATCGATGTCTCCGGCAAGCTCGTGCTGCCGGGCATGATCGACACCCACGCGCATGTTTATCAGTACGTCACCGGCCGCTTCGGATTGAACCCCGACATGGTCGGCGTGCGTTCGGGCGTCACCACCGTTATCGACCAGGGCGGTCCGTCCTGCATGACGCTGCCGGGCTTTCGCCACTTCATCGCCGAACCGGCCGAGACCCAGGTGTACGCGTTCCTGTCGGCCTACCTCGTCGGCGGTCTCGAGGGACATTACTACCCGAACCTGTACAGTCCCGACTGTGTCGACATCGACGCCACCGTGGCATCCGCCAATACCAACAAAGATATCGTGCGCGGCATCAAGGGCCATGCCGAGATCGGCGGCTTCGCGCGTTGGGGCATCAAGGTTTTGGAGATGTCTGCGGAGATCGGCCGCCGCGCCGACCTGCCGCTTTATGTCCATTTCGGCACGCTCTGGGGACTGCCCGAGAGTGGCGCCAATGGCGAAGATGCCGACACCATCCTCGAACGGGTGATCCCGAAACTGCGCGCCGGAGACATTCTCGCCCATCCGTTCACGCGTCATCCGGGTGGCTTCGTCAACAGCCGGGGCGAGGTCCACCACGTCATTCGCGCCGCGCTCGACCAGGGCCTCAAGGTCGACGTCGGCCACGGCAGTCATTTCTCGTACCGGATTGCGCGCAAGGCGCTGGCGGCCGGCATCGTGCCGCACACCCTTGGTGCCGACATGCATGGCTACAACACCGAGGTGCCGCCGCCCGCCGGCACGCCGCAACAGCACTACGACGATGAGAACCATCCGTTCCGCGGCCAGGCCCGCTTCAGCCTGACGCAGGCGATGAGCTCGATGATGGCGCTCGGCATCCCGCTTGCTGATGTGGTGCCGATGGTGACATCGAACGCGGCGCAGATGATCGGGCTCACCGACCGTCTCGGCGCGCTCAAGCCCGGCTACACCGCCGACGTGTCGGTGCTGTGGGACGATCGCGGCCGCTTTATTCTTCGCGACAACGAGAATAACGAGGTCGTCGCGGAGCGGCTGCTGCGCCCGGCGTTCTGTTTGCGCGCCGGCAAGCGCTTCGACGCAAACTCGCCGATCCTCCCCCAGGCCATTGCGGCTTAGAGGAGCGCGCCTGATGTCTGCATCCGGCGGCGGTCGCGGCGACGCTCTTGCGGCCGATCCGCGGGATGCGTGGTCTTCGCTCGACGCCGCCGCGCGTGACGCCGCCTACAATAACAATGCGGCCGCGCCCGACAGCGCGCGCTGGATCGAAAGCCGCAATCGCGATTCGGCCGCTTATCGATCGGCGCATCGGACGGGCCTTGATGTACCCTACGCCGCCTCAGAGCGAACGGCGTTCGATCTCTATCCGGCAGCCGACCCCAGTGCGCCGTGCCTCGTCTTCATTCACGGCGGCTACTGGCAGCGAAATTCGCGTGAAGTGTTTGCCTGCTTTGCGGAGGGTCCGGCGGCCGCGGGCTGGTCGGTGGCCATTCCGGGCTACACCTTGGCGCCCCAGACAAACTTGAGGGGCATTGTTGCCGAAATCGGCCACGCGCTCGACTGGCTGAGCGAGCACGGCGCCCAACACGGCATCGCGGGACCGCTGGTGATCTCGGGATGGTCGGCCGGCGCGCAACTCGCGGCGTTTCACCTCGCGCATCCAAGCGTTGTCGCGGGGCTCGCCATATCGGGCATCTATGATCTTGAGCCGCTGCGCGACACGAACCTCAATCAGGCTCTGCATCTCACCGATGCCGAAATCGCCGACTTCTCACCGTTGCGCCTGCCGGTCACCCAGAAGCCGCTCGTCGTGTCGTTTGGCAGCGCCGAGCTACCGACGCTGGTTCACGACGCGCGGCGCCTGCAGGACCTGCGCAGCCGTGCGGGCGCGCCCGGCCAACTCCTGCCGATCGCGGGTGCTCATCACTTCTCCGTCTTGCACGAACTGCAACGGCCGGGCGGCGCTCTCGTTCGCGCGGCGACAAGCCTCGTGAAAGATCACTCGTGAAAGGTCAGTCGTGAACGCTCGGAGCCGATGGCGCAGCGTGCGTGTCAAGCGTTTCACGGCTTAGGTTTTTCGGAGCCGCTTCCCGAAGCTGTCCTACCCGCAAAGTCTTCCCGCCCCAAGTCTGCCCCAGCACGCGCAGCCAATTTCTGAAACACAATTTCTCGATCAGCGGCTCGCCAAAGCCGCGCGTCCGCATCAACTCCACCAGGTTCTGCAGTCCGCCGGCATTGCCAATCCCCGCGGGAATTTTGGCGCCGTCAAAGTCTGATCCGAGGCCGACGCCGTCTTCACCGACATGTCCGAGCATGTAGTCGATGTGCTCGATGATGTGGTCGGTGGACGTCTCCGAGTTATGACGGCCGTCGGAACGAAGAAAGCTCGTCGCAAAGTTCACCCCGACCATACCGCCGGTTTCGCGGATCGCGGCCAACTGCCGATCCGTCAGATTTCTGGAATGCGGACTGATAGCATGCGCGTTGGAATGTGTGGCCACCAGCGGAGCATCGCTGATCGCGGCAACATCCCAAAAGCCTTGCTCGTTCAGGTGCGACAGATCGATCATCATCTTCAATCGATTGCAGGCGCGGACCAGCTCCTTTCCGAGATCGGTCAGGCCGGGTCCCGTATCGGGCGAAGACGGACAGCGAAACGGCACGCCGTGCCCGAATGCGTTCGGCCGGCTCCACACCGGGCCCAGCGAGCGCAACCCGGCCTCATGCAACACGTCCAGAACATCGAAATTCGCATCGATGGCCTCGGCGCCTTCGATATGAAGGACGGCCGCCAAAGTGCCCTCGTCCAGGCACTGCCCGATATCGGCAACACTGCGGCAGACGCGAACGCGGCCCTGCGATGCTGCTTCGATCCGAAACAGCAGCGAAGCCATGGCGAAGACGGCTCGCTGCGCCTCCGTCAATTCGACGATGGGCGGCGGTTGAGAATCGTCGGGAATTTCCTGAGACTTTGTTTCACCGTTGGAGCCGCGTTTCCGCTCTGGGGAGGGCACAAAGATCGCGAACAATCCCCCGGCGAAGCCGCCGCGGATCGCTTTGGGGAGGTCCAAGTGTCCCTTGTCCTCTCCCTCGAGAAACGCCCGGGCGGCGTCGGTTCCGCCGTGGCGGTACAGACGCAGCAAAACGTCATTGTGGCCGTCAAAGATCGGAGTGCGCTGCGGTGATGTCATTCAAAGATGAAACTGTTGGCTGCTTCGGCATACGCCACGAGTTATCCGCATTGTCAACGAAGCCACGACGAGCCGCCATGCCTCACGGTCTGCGCGCCGATCCGCGCACTGATCCGCGACGTCTGGAGATCCAACCCTCCGATCCCCGCCAACTGGACCAACCTGTCCGCGGTGACTTCGCCGGAGCCCCTGCTATGAGCTTCCGCCTTGCGCAACCGACAAACCTCGCTGCTTGGAAACGCCTGCGAGATAGCCTAAATCATGCGAGCGAGAGCAGGCCAATTCCGATCGCCTGAAGTTCGCTGATTATTGCGTAACTTATTGATAGGAATTGTGAATTGGGGAATAGTTCAACGGTAGAACAGCGGACTCTGACTCCGTTAATCTAGGTTCGAATCCTAGTTCCCCAGCCAAGCTTTATTTGTTTCGTTATTTCTTTGCACATCAATGGGTTATCTATAACACCTTCAAGGCTAACCACACAGGTTGACCACACAGATTTTTTGCTGACCGAAAGGAGAATTGCATGAACTGGCCGTCGTACTTCGAGGACATAAACGACCGCGCGACGGCCTCACCACCGACTAGCGGGCGAAAAGTTGGCTATCAGACCCTGTGCTCCGCGCAAGAAGTGGACCTTGGCGCCACACGCCAATCCCGAGCCAAGCCACGCATCGACCCGGAGGTAGAACGATTGCTGACTAAAGAGAAAGAGCGAATTACGGAGCAGCGAATAGCCAAATTGAAGGCACGCGAACGTAGGCAAGAAGCCGAAGCGCGAAGGCTGAAAGAGGACCGCGAGGCAGCCCTAGCACGCATGCAAAGGAGCGAAACTGATTTGCTCGACTGGGGACGAGCAACGAGTGACGTAGAGCCATTGGACGGAAACGCACACGTTGGGTCTGGCTGGAAGCGAAATGTCTCTCGTTAGTGCACCAGAGTGTACTGCTATACTGTACTGTTAGCACGTCAGGTTGGGAAAGAATGGAGCCGCTTCCATCGCTTTCGACATGTTGTCCCGAACAAATGCAGCTTGAGTTTCATCATGCGCCCAAACGAATTTACGGGCACGCGACACTAAGAATGTATTGACGCGCCGTACAATATCCATGGGAGGCACTAGTCGTAAGTCCTCCAGCGACCGTCCGTCGTTTGCCGCCACAAAAAGCTTTGTGGGGCTGATTGGTATGGACACGAGACCGGCTGGCTTATTGAGTTGTGAGATTTCGACGGGGCGGTCGGATGTCAAGAACCGACTGGTTGAATTTGAAACATCCACCACTCCCCATTTCATAGCATTAATGTGCGCACCGATAATTTCGTTGTCCAGGATTTTCTGCATGCAATTTAGTTCGATCTTCGCACGCGCAAGGGGATCTACCGTGCTGAGCCACTCATCCATCGTTGCCGGGTGTTGCGGAGTTCGTAGCTGCTCATACTGTGTCTGATATTCGGGACCAGTTTGATCCCAAATGGTGCGAGCGCCTGCGCGCAATTCTGGGATCACGTCCGGGTGCCTGAGTTGGACGCCGACAACGAACCGAGACCATCCGCTAAGCCGTTCGTTATTCCAGCCAGTTGATCCGCCCCGGGTTCTTCGGAGGCCATTTCATTTTAGTCACGCCGCCATCTTCTGCTCGTCGAGCGTGGCGTAGTAGCGTTCCTCGGCTTCGGCCGGCGGGATGTTGCCAATGGGCTCCAGCAGCCGGCGATTGTTGAACCAGTCGACCCATGTCAGCGTCGCAATCTCGACGGCTTCGAAGTTCCGCCAAGGTCCGCGCCGATGGACGACCTCGGTCTTGTAGAGGCCATTGATCGTTTCGGCGAGGGCGTTGTCGTAGCTGTCGCCGACGCTGCCGACTGAAGGTTCTATACCCGCCTCAGCTAAGCGCTCGGTGTATCGAATGCCGACGTATTGAGACCCTCTGTCCGAATGATGTACCAGGCCGCCCCGATGCGTGGGCCTTCGCTCATGAAGGGCCTGCTCCAGCGCATCCAGCACGAAGTTGGCGTGCGCTGTTCGGCTGACGCGCCAGCCCACGATGCGCCTGGCGTAGGCGTCGATCACGAAGGCCACATAAACAAATCCGGACCAGGTGCTGACGTAGGTGAAGTCGGAGAGCCACAGCATGTTCGGCGCTGGCGCGTGGAATCGCCGGTTCACATGATCTAGCGGGCATGGCGCCGCCTTGTCTTGCACCGTTGTCCGGATCGGCTTGCCGCGGATGACGCCCTGAAGGCCGAGATCGGCCATCAAGCGCTCCACTGTACAGCGTGCTACGGGAACACCTTCACGCCCCAGTTGTCGCCAGACCTTGCGCACGCCATACACCTCGAAGTTCTCGACGAAGACGCGGGCGATCTGCGGCTTCAGCGCCATATCCCGCTGTGCCCGCGCCGAGAGCTTCCCGGGATCGGCTCTCTTGGCGGCGTGATCGTGGTAGGTCGACGGGGCGATCGGCAGAACCTTGCAGATCGGCTCGACCCCATGGACCGCGCGATGATCGTCGATGAACGCGATCATGTCTTTGACCGGCGGTCGAGCTCCGCCATCGCAAAATAAGCTGACGCCTTGCGCAGGATCTCGTTCGCCTGCCGAAGTTCGCGGTTCTCGCGCTCCAGCGCCTTGAGCCTCTCCGCAACATCCGTCGACACGCCAGCCCGCTTGCCGCTGTCGATCTCCGCCTTCTTGATCCACTCGTTCAGCGTCTGCGCCGTGCAACCGATCTTCGCCGCGACCGACATGATCGTTGCCCAGCGCGAGGAATGTTCATGTTCGTGATCGAGGACGAGCCGCACCGCGCGGCTGCGAACCTCAGGCGAAAACTTGTTCGTCGTCTTGCTCATCATGGCTCCACCTTCTCAGGAGTTGGACGTCGCCGGTGAGGTGCAGCGTTAGGGCTTGGCTGGCAACGTTGTCGGCATAGTTGAAAAACTCCGCCTCTAAATGCTGAGCGATAACAGGCGGCAACTCAGGAAAGGCGTACAGGTCTCGCTCAAAGCCGGTCCCCCTTGGCCCGACCCATTTTGGAATGAGCTTGTGGTGCTTGATCGTATATTCGACCACTTCGCCATCTGTCACCGCCCATTGGGCCAAGTAGAAGGCCGGTACAAAGTGGTGATCGTGCGGAGCGTTCATATCAGGTTGCTAGAGAGCGCGCATGTCCTGTCCCAATGTATGTCGCCACTGTCGCTGAACAACCAAGAATTAATTTTTTATTATCTCGTACGGGACGCAACAACGCCACGCTCAATAAGCTGAAATTACTGACTTATTCCCCGCACCAGCAAATAAACTGATACCACTTGTTGGTACCCGTGTGCGATCAGCGAAATCCGGCGACGCGCGCTCCGAACGGTCCCGGAATTTGCGCAGTAAGCGCGAGGCATTCAGCTTCTTGTCTCCCTGATATGATCGAACACGAGAAGTGGATTGAAAAAGATCGGCCGAAAGACGATCACTCTTATCGGAAAGAGATGGAGAAGCGATTAAAGCAGGCGCGTCCCGTGCCGCATCACAAACCAAGAACTAAACTTTCGTAGACAAGCACGGCGCTCACGCTTCCCTCTGCCACTTTCGTAATAGAGTTCTACTCCAGTTCTTGGTTTGACCATAAAGCCAAATTAAGAACATCATGGCGTCTTACGTTTTACTCTTGCTCTTAAGAAGACGCGCGGGGTCACACAATTTCTCGCGCAGGATTCTCTCCGCGGCTGCTAAGTGATGCTCCTGCACGCCCCATACTGGATGTCGCATCAACCAAGGCAATTCGCCTGCCGCTGCAAACAGTTCCCTGTATCGCCGGTGAATAGCCAAGACCTCTGCTAGCAACAACACCTTGATCGCTCCATACTGCACCTCAACGTCCTCGTCCTTGAAATTCAGGCCTCCTACGATCTTGATTTGGTGATTTGCGAAGTTGTTGGGAGACTCGCGGTGGCCGATTGCGTCACGTATGGCGATGATTCGCTCGGCAACGTCTTGTTCATTCGCGGCCAGCGCAGAGCTACGTGAAATAAGAGGAGAATTCTTGGACGTAAAAAAGTAGCCCATTTGCCGTAGGGCCAGAAAAGCCCTTCGAGGTGAGAGCAGGTGCCTTTGTTTGGAATTTCGTCAGCCACCAACTCGACACGGTCGATGGCATCGCCCAGCAACTGAATTATTAATACTTCTTGATCACCCGAAATGGCTGCGTTGGTAGTCACAATATCCGTCCTTCGTCCTTGTCTTCAAAAATATTGTTCTACCGAGACGGATTACAAGGCCTAACTGGCACAATTAGCGATGCACGTCATGATCGGCTTTGGGCCGGTCCAACCGTCCACACAGGAATTGCCAGACGGCTGCAAAAACGTAGCCGATCAAAGCCAGCGCGGCCCCGGCGGAGAGGAGGACGCCTTCCATGTAGTGATCTCCGCCGCCGAAACTGAAAGGACTGACTTTTGTAATCATGAAACCGCCGGCGACACCTGCCACCAGAAGGAAGCCCAAGACCGGCCGTCTGATCCACCGCCGATCGATGACCGCGAGGACAGCGCCGAGCGCTATGACGCCCATCCAGACGAGATAGCGCGTCAAGTCATGAGCAGACAGTTGCACCTCTGCGATCTCCCAACCTGGACGCCAGATCGTGGACGTAGCCTACATCAGCGCACTACCGATGCCGGATTGGATTTTGGTCGTTCTCTAATTCCGGTCCTGGGGTCAGGCTCTCAGGGTTGAATTCGGAGCCGTCGATCCATTGGTGGGTACCACCGTGATGGGCCTCTGCACATTCATCGCGCGGGGCACGGTCAGCCAGCGGAACGCGACTCGCCTTCGCTGAGCGGCAAAACGATATGGAATACCGTGCCACTTAATTTTCCCGGTGACGCCCATAGGCGTCCATCATGGGCGGCGATAATTGAGCTGCAAATGGCAAGCCCCATTCCCATTCCCGTAGACTTGGTGGTGAAGAATGGTTCGAAGATTTGTTTCATCTTCTCGGCATCAATTCCGATTCCAGTATCCTCAACGGTGATGGCGACACCGTCTGTTTCGAGCATTGAGGCAATCGTCAAAATGCGTGACATCTCGGCGGTCGTGCTCATGGCATCAGCAGCGTTCCTGATCAGATTGAGGAGCACTTCACTGATCTGGATTGGGTCAGCAAGAATACGGGGAAGATCCGATGACAGTTCGGCTTTGACTTTGATTCTTCGCGAGCGCAACTCTCCGCGAGAAAGGTTTAGCACGTCGTTCACAACTTCATTGGCGTCGACGGACACCCGTTTGCTGGTCTTTTTCTTGAACATCGCACTTATGCTTGTAATGACCTCGTTTGCGCGCTGGCCCTCCTGATCGATGCTTTTCAGTGCGGCACGCGCTTCATTGAGATTGGGCTCCTCTTTTGCAAGCCACCGTTTGCCCGCCTGTGAGTTAGCCACGATTGCCGCCAACGGTTGTCTGATCTCGTGGGCGATAGAAGCAACCATTGCGCCCATGGTCGCCAGCCGCGAAACGCGAGCTATCTCAGTTTGGCTCATGATCTCCCGCTCACGCGCCGCCGTAAGCTCGCCGAGCATTTCGTTGAATGCCGCTGCCAGCCCACCGATTTCATCTCGGCTTTCATGGTCAAACCGCAGGCCGTAATTTTTGGTCGCGCGAATCGCGTTCGCCAAATCAGCGAGCCGCTTGATGGGTACGATCATGTCCCGATATGTCAAAAGAGCAACCAGGAGGCCGAGCGCTCCCAGACCTCCAATCAGGAGGAGGCTGAGGAGTCGCTGGCGGCCCTGATCATCGATGCGCTGCATCAGCAGTTGGTCGAGTTGCTGCTGCGTGATAGTCCAGGCGGCGAGCGCGCTATTGACTGCACTAACGTATGACGGGTCGGCTTGTCTGGCGATTTCCGGACCAGAGTTCGATGAAGCCGCGCAATGTATCAAGATAAGCATTGACTTCGGTCGCAAATGACGTAATTGCCGGGTCGACGGACTGCTTCAAATGGCCATCGGGATCCCCACGTTGAGCCACCCTGAGATCGTTTATCGTGCCCTCTACATTTGCGCGCAGCAGGGTATCGAGAGCGATGAGGCGTACCTTGCGATCGACAGCAGCCTCGTTCGTGGCCTGTGATGCTCGTATCAATAGCTGCGCTTGACCTAACTCTTCGAGCGCTTCCGGCAAGCGCATTACCACGATGTTTTGGATGTGATACGTATCTAGGACAGGATCGAGCGTTAAGTTTGAGTCGTCGCCTAAGCGGGCAGCGAGGTCGCGCAGATTTTTGAGAGCGGCCAAATATGGAGCCGCTGGATTGCTCGTAAGGTTGTCGGTATCCAATTCGGGCAGTGTCACTGCCAGTGCCTTCACAATATCTTCTATATGCAAAGCGCCCTTAGTTTCGGGACCAGCCCGCGACAGCAACTCGACCAGCTTGGGCCCTGATGCGCTTTGCAGGTCACCACCATCGCCACCCGCCGGTGTTTTCAGCACAGTCACATAGATCGGGCGGAGCAACGCCAGATATTTGCTGCCAACGAGCTCGCTGCGGGTAAAGCTGATATCGATCTGCTTTTCAGCCAAAAGTGCGTAAGTGGCTACGCTCGTCAGCACTAAGCACACGCCACACAAGATCAGAAACTTTGTCCTGGCGCGCAAATCCTTGAACATAATCGGGATCCGAATAGTCGCTGCAGGACGTTCTAACGCGCGATTAGGGAGTAACGGCTCTTGGTGGTGCTAAATGGTTGTCTAGATTATCATACTCGCGCGTCATTGGCGCGCCTCATAAAAGCGTAGCGGCGTGCCAATCGGCCAACCGGGATGTTCCAGACCTACCTGCGCAACCGATGAGTTCCTGCGTGAAAAGAGCAAGTCCGGTGCCGATCGGCGACCACCCCTCGGAATGGAGGTTCACCGATGCGTGATCAAGGAATGTGCCTGTTTGCCTTGCACGCGACCGCCGACCTCGGCGCAGCGATCGCGGCTGCGCTCGACCGGCCGCTATCAGCGCACGAGGAACGCGAATTTGAGGATGGCGAACACAAGACGCGTCCTCTCGAGCGAGTGCGCGGTGCGGATGTGTTTGTATTGCAAAGCCTGCACGGCGATACCGAGCAAAGCGCCAATGACAAGCTGTGCCAGCTTCTGTTCTTCATCGGCGCTCTCAAGGATGCTGGCGCCGCGCGCGTCACCGCATTGACCCCTTACCTCTGCTATTCACGCAAAGACCGGCGTACCAAGCCGCACGATCCAGTGACCACACGCTATGTGGCGAGCCTTTTTGAGGCTGTCGGGACCGACATGGTCGTCACCATCGACGTGCACAATCCGGCCGCGTTCGAGAACGCCTTTCGCTGTCCGACGGTTGCGCTCACGGCTGCGCCGCTCTTCGTCGAATACGTGAAAGGCTTGGCGGCCGAGCGGCTCTGCGTTGTCTCGCCGGACCCTGGCGGCACCAAACGCGCCGATCTGTTTCACGAAGCATTGGAGGCCGCACTCGGTCGGCCGGTCGGGAAAGCCTTCGCCGACAAGCGCCGCAGTGCCGGAATTGTGTCGGGCGACCTTTTCGTCGGCGAAGTGGATGGAGCGACGGCGCTCGTGATCGACGATCTGATCAGCACCGGAGGAACGCTTGTCCGTGCGGCCCGCGCCGCCCGGAAGGCCGGCGCGAAGCGCGTTGTCGCGATGGTGACTCACGGACTGTTCATGCCGGGCGCCGAGGCGGCGCTCATGGACCCTGCCATCGACCGGGTCGTCGTGACTGACTGTGTACCCGCCTTCCGGCTGGAGGCCGAAGCTGCACGGGCCAAGGTGGATTTCGTTTCGGCGGCGCCGCTCTTCGCAGAGTGCATTCGCCGCCTGTACGCCGGCGAGACTCTCACCGACCTGCTTGTCTTCTAAGAGTCCTTTGCAGCCGCACGGCGTCCGCCTGTGCAAGGCGCAAATAAGCCAGCGCGAGCGGTGGCCATTTCTCCGGAGTGCGGGGATTAGGCTCGAGCAAGTGCGCAATGGCAAGGCGCGCCCGCAGCGTAGCGCGATGGCAGCGATAAAAGATGAACAGCTCCTCCGAGTCGCCGTCGTGCAACGCGTGCATGATGCGGCGCCTCAAATATTCACCGGCCCAAGAGACGCCCAGCCGTTCGCACTCAACGCACAGGAACGCGATTTCGTCGAACGGATCGACCATTCGCAGAGACGCATTGAACTCGAGACAATCGATAATGCGGACTGGATCGCCAATCCAAATGTGTTCGGGGCGGAGGTCACCGTGTCCGTCGACGATACGCCGCGTGCGCACGCGCGCGGCCAAAAGCGCGGCGCGTTCGGTCATGAAACGGCGCTGCATCGCGTCGATGTGCCTGATTAATCCGGCTGGAAGACGAAAGCGCGGGTCGAGAAGAATGCGGCGATTGAAGGCCATATTGCGCCACAACTGGGTAGCGTACACGGCCGGCGATATGAATACCGCGCTGGCTCGACGATAGAATTGCACGAGCGCGGCAGCCAGGCGATCGAGCTGCCACCGATGGAGGCGCCTCTCGACGATCACGCTGTCGAGATTCTGCTTTTCGTCAAGGCGATTCATGACGACCAGCCAGTCGACCACCTCACCGTCGCCATCGATGGCGAGGCCCTGCTTCGAACGGATCAACGGAACGACGTCGCGATAGACATCGGGAGCCAAACGACGATTGAGCTTGAGCTCGGCACGGCAAGCCGCCTCGCGGCGCGCCAGCGTCGAAAAATCCAAGTACGGGAAAAGCACCGGCTTTTTGAGCTTGTAGACCCGATCGCCGGCAAGAAAAACTTGCGACATATGGGTCTCGTGACGAATGATCTCAGGCACCGGCGGACGATAGCTGGCGCCTCGCATCAAGAATGCGACCTTGTCCGCCAGCGAGAGTTCAGGCGCCGCAACGCCCTCTTCTTCCATGCTGGACGCGTGCTTTTCGATCGACATCAATGCAGAATAAATCCGCCCAGACCAAGTGCCAATTGATCCGGATCAATCCGCTCTTGATCCGGATCTTCCGCGCAATAAGTTAAAAGGCTAAGTCATCCGGGCGAAAGGATCATGCGGCAATTGATCGGCCCGCTCGACGCAGCCTTCGAATACGGCGGCTGCGATTCTCGTTGCCCCGCCGTGGGGCCATCAAAGCTTTGTCAGCTTGAGCACCGAGCCGCTCAATTCGTCGATAACACTCTCATGCATCTTGTCCATGAGATCGCCGATGCTGGTCGCCCTGTCCATGCATCGTTCGCGAACCTTGACCCATACGTCCTCCCATGCCCCACCAAAGCTTGCTTTATCGTCGATTTCGTAGACTCCTTCGTGCAGGCGTTTGCCCGCCTTTGTGACTTCAAGCTTCACTTTCATGTCAACTCCCCGGCTGTTCGGCCCTCAAGCATTCGGCAATGTCGTCGTCAGTCTATCGGCACGTTCATATGGAAGCACGCGGCGGCGGATGTCTTTGATCCCGGTCAAATCGATTGAACGCCTGGAAGGGCAGAATTCGCTTGGCGTATACGACAAACGGCCCCGAGCACCGAGACCGTGATTATAGCCAATCTGGAGACGTTTGCGTGTCATGAGCGACGTGAAGCCTTCCGATCCGTCTGACGCGACGTCGAAGATAGAAATCAACATCAACCGCCTTGGCCAATTGTTCAATTCGCTCGACCCATCGCCCTTTCCGGAGCGCGACCTCGACCACGATGCGGAAGAATATATCATCGGCTCGGCTGAGGAACTTCCGCGTCAACGTCCGATCAGTCTGGTGATCCATTTGCCGGCCGACCAGATGCCGAAAGCCGATGCGCCTGATCTCGGTGCCGCCATTCATAACTACTTCGCCTATCGCGAGACCATTGAACGGCGGCGGCTGCGCCTGCTGTTCCGCGACGGCCGCATTGCCCTGGCCACCGGGATAGCGTTCCTGTTTGGCTGCGTGCTGTTGCGAGAAATCGTGTTCCCCGCCGAAAAAGGCGCGTCCTCTGACATCCTGCGCGAAGGTATGTTGATCATAGGATGGGTCGCCATGTGGCGCCCGCTGGAGATTTTCCTTTACGAATGGGTACCGCTACGCCGCCGCTGCAGAATTCTCACGAAACTCTCGACAATGCCGGTCATCGTCCGGCCAAAATGACCACGGTATCGCTTTTGGGGGTTGGAATCCGGCCCCTGCCGTTTCGCTTCGTGTTGATATGCATCAAAGACGTAGTCAGGCCCGGCCGATTAATTTCAGGCGATTTCAGGCATTCGCTCCGGGGCCCGAATCCAATGGCACACAAGCAAGTCCTATTCCGCTCGGCCGCACGTGAAAAGATATTGCGCGGCACCGCCCAACTCGCCGACTCCATCCGCGTAACTTTGGGACCGCGCTCGAAATCGGTACTGATCGAGAAAAAATGGGGTGCACCGATCGTTTGCAATGACGGCGTGACCATCGCCAAAGAATTCGACCTCAAGGATCCGGAGGAGAATCTGGGCGCCCGGATGCTCCGCCAGGCGGCGGAGAAGACCGGCGAGATGGTCGGTGACGGAACCAGCACTTCGACGATCTTGGCGCATGCCATTTTCGCCGATGGCGTACGCAATGTGGTGGCCGGGGCCAGCGCCATCGACATCAAGCGTGGTCTCGATCGGGCGACCAAGCGCGCGGTCGAAACTCTGCGGACACTATCGCGTCCGGTCAAGACCCGTCGGGAAACCGCGCAGGTGGCTGCCATCTCGGCGCACAATGATGCGACGATCGGCGAACTTGTCGCCGGTGCACTCGAGAAGGTCGGCAGCGAGGGAGTGATTACTGTTGAGGAATCCAAGACGACCGAAACTGCCCTTGACGTCGTCGAAGGTATGCAATTCGACCGCGGCTTTCTGTCTCCCTATTTCATCACGAATCCGGAAAAGATGGAGGCGGAGATGGAGGATCCCCTGGTCTTGATCTCCGACCGGAAGATTAGCGTCCTCAAAGACCTGCTGCCCCTTCTCGACGAGGTCGCAAAATCCGGTCGTCCCTTGTTGGTCGTTGCCGAAGATGTCGAGGGAGAAGCGCTCGCGACGCTGATCGTCAATCACATTCGCGGCGGCCTGAAAAGCTGCGCCGTGAAGGCGCCGGGTTTTGGTGATCGACGCAAGGCCATGCTGGAAGATATCGCAGTCCTGACCGGTGGCCAGGTCGTGTCCGAGGATCTTGGACTTAAGCTCGAGCACGTCGCCATAAAGCAACTTGGACGCGCCAAGCGGATCGTCGTCGACAAGGAGAACACCACGATCATCGGCGGCGCCGGCGACCGCAAACAGATCGACGCCCGCGTAGAACAGATTCGGCGGGAGATCGATAAGGCGACCAGCGATTATGACAAAGAGAAACTGCAGGAGCGGCTAGCCAAGCTGGCTGGCGGCGTCGCCGTTGTGCGCGTCGGTGCGCCTTCCGAATCCGAAATGAAATCGAAGAAGGAAGCTTTCGATGACGCGATCAGCGCGACCAAGGCCGCCGTTGCCGAGGGGATTGTGCCGGGTGGCGGACTGGCATTGCTGCGTTGCGTCGACGCCGTCGCTCAGGAAGAGGGCAAATGCGAAGGCGATGAAAAGACGGGTGTGCAAATTCTGAAGCGCGCCCTGGAAGTGCCGACGCGGCAGATTGCCGAAAACTCGGCTGTCGATGGCGGCGTTGTCGTGGCGCGCATGCTGGGAAGCAAAGGCAATGAAGGATTCGATGCAGGACGTAAGGAATATGTCGACCTGATGGAAGCAGGAATTATCGATCCGACCAAGGTCGTCCGCATTGCGCTTGAAAACGCTGTCTCAGTGGCAAGCGTCCTGCTTCTCACGGAGGCGACCATGACCGAGATTCCCGAGGATACAAAGGGTCGCGCCGTCGAGCCGGAAATGGCGCTATAGGTGCGCGTGTTACTTACGCAGACTCAAAAGATAGGCGATGACTTCCTGCACTTGAAAATCGGCCAAGTCCGGGTTCGGCATGCCTTTTTGGGTGTCTAAATTCTTATGTGTTGTGAGTAGAAACTTCCTGAGTGACTCCGCGGTGACATCTTTGCGTTGAGCTATTGACTCAAACGATGGCGCCGGGGGATGCAAGATCGGCAAGGTGGGTTGGTCGGGCGTCGCGACATGACAAATCGAGCACACCGTATTCGCTAATCGGTGGCCTTTGCGAACATCATTTGCGGTATCACCTTCTTGGCCCCAAGCCGAGTGAATAGCGATCAAAAAGACAAGCAAGCATGTTGAGGCGGTTCGCATCGCTAGACCCTTCGTATTCACGTAGGTTAGAGCTTCACGGAGGTTTATAGCACTCGCCGCGATGCGTTGGCGGCTCCCGGCGTTGCAAAGGCGTGCAGGCGAGCAAGCCGCTGTCCCAATTTGCCTATAATCGCGTCATTCATCGAAAGCCGCATACAATAATCCGAATTTTCCGCATCATAGCATGATCGCCACCGACAGGGACGATCGCACGCTTTCAAGCTCGGTTTGAGACGCACATGCTGTTCATTCGCGCCATCCTGTTCGACAAGGACGGAACCCTCGTCGATTTCGATCGCACGTGGGGACCGGCGGTTCAAGCCGTCCTTCGACACCTGGCGCGCGGGGATGACGCCCTTTACCGGAAGCTTGCCACTGAGAGTGGCCTCGCTGACGACGCTCATTTTCAGCCCGGCTCTCCGCTGATCGATGAGCCGACGAACATCTTTGCGACGCGCTGGGCGACCTTGTTGGGGCTGCCCGCCGATCCGCCATTTTTTGTCGAGATCGACCGCCTCCTGCGCGAAGCAACGACGGCCCACCTGGCAGCGATCGGCGATCCAAAGGCCGTGATGGGCGAGCTCGCCGGGCGTGGCTATCGGCTTGGCCTGATCACAAATGATGCCGAAGCAACCGCGCGCGCTCATGTGCACAAGCTAAGCCTCGACGGCATCCTGGCATTCGTCGCCGGATACGATTCTGGCTTCGGTGCCAAGCCGGCACCGGGACCGGTGCTCGCCTTTGCCACTGCCGTGGGCGTGTCGACCACAGAAATCCTCATGGTCGGCGATACCGGACTAGATGTGGCAACGGCACGGTCCGCGGGGACTAAAGTCGTTGGTGTACTGACCGGGCCGAACTCGCTCGATTCCTTTGACAATGCCAAGCCGGACGCCGTCATCGCATCGATTGCGCAACTATCCGCATGGCTCGATTCACAGTGATCGGCGCTGGCCCTAGGCAGGAAACGAGAAATCAGCCTCATCCCATTAACCTGGCTGGACGAAAGGCGAGCCTGCAAAATACGCCGAAATGATCAGACACAAAGTCGAGGCCTTTGTTACCGTCAAAAACGACCGAACAGGCCTTTGGCACTAAATTGCCACCAGTAAAAATATAATCGATCCGTTCATCCATGGTCCACGATGGCTCGACGTATTGGTTGTGAGCTGCATATGTGAAGCCGGGACTGCTCGGATGACACTTCGCATAGGCATCATGAAAGCCCTCGTCGCTGTCCAATACTGCGCGTATGGCCGGTGAATCCGCGACGTCATTGAAATCGCCACAAAGGATTGTTGCTCCCCCTCCCCCTGCCGAACGGTAATCTTTGAGCGCCGCCAGTAGCGTTTCTACCTGCTTTTTTCTCTCCTGAATCATTTTTGGCGGATACGCCAGATGCGTATCGGACACCAATAAGGGCTGGCTTTCGATCAGCAATTCCACCGATAAAAGCTGCCGCGGGAAGTCTCCCGGATACTCGGGCAGCGGGGCGCTGTGCGATCGGACAACCGGAAACGAGCATACAATAGCCAAGCCCTCGTCCTCGACGACGTGGCTATGGCCGCACATTCTTGCAATGAGCTCTGACTGGCTTTTCCCCGATTTCGGATCGCGATTGATTTCCTGCAAGCAGACGATGTCTGGACGCAGTCGCTTCAGGCCCGCTTCAAGCGCGGCATAGCGCGCATCGAGCGGCGGATTGCCATTCCAAAAATTCAGGGTCAGAACGCTGAAGGTCATCTATCGTCGCCGAGCCTTTGGTCTATCGAGAATCTTCGCAAAGATGCGATTCTTGACGAGGCAGTATAAATATCGCCTTCATTGCGCCTTCAAAGATGAAAGATATTGGGGGTAACGCCGAGCGATGCCGCGCATCATTGTCGCCACCGATGGCTCACCGGGCGGGAACCGCGCGGTCGATGTCGCCGCCAAACTAGCGAAGGCTACCGCTTCCGATCTGCTGATCTTGACAGTCGGTGGAAATATTTCAGGGGCGGAACTGAGGAAACTCGCAAGTGCCGAAGGCGATCTGAGTGAGGCACTGGAGACGGCGGCGAACGAAATTCTTGACCGGGCCCGGAAGCGTGCCCTGCGCAGGAGTGTTTCCCCCGTTAAGTCGCTGACCGGATGGGGCGACCCAGCCGAGGCCATTATCGACGCAGTGGAGCGCGAGAAAGCCGATCTCCTTGTTGTCGGCAGACGCGGGCGCGGCAGGCTGTCCGGTCTTCTGCTCGGCAGCGTCTCGCAAAAGCTGACAAGCTTAGCCCCCTGCAACGTCATGGTGGTTCCCTAGGCTAGGCTCGCTGTCCGAAATTGACGCTTGCTGACCGCCGTCGACCGCAGAAACCGCTTGTACACATCGGTTACGCGCATAGTATTCGCAGCATCTGCATATCGACAAAAAGTAAATATGGGTCGTTTTCATCAGATCGCTTTGATTCGGGATCAGAGGAAGCTCATGGCCCGTTTCTGGCAGTCGGCCTCGCAATTTTGGCGAGAGGAGAAAGCTTGGGCCTGGGTTCTTACCGTCTTTCTTATCGGAGTCGTGCTTCTCCAATTGCTGGTGCAGGTTTTGCTTAATCTGTGGAACCGCAACTTTTTCGATGCTCTCGATCGAAAAGACGGCCACGCTCTTTGGGTTCAAGCTCAGTTATTTGTTCCGCTGGCTGCAGCAAGCATTTTCCTCGCGGCCACATCGGTCTGGGGCCGCATGACCGCGCAGCGACGTTGGCGGGAATCACTAAGTCAGCATACCATCAAGAAATGGCTCGAAGACGATCGGTTTCGCCACCTTAACCATTTGACGAAAGGCTCCGAGAACCCGGAGTATCGCATTGCAGTCGACATCCGCATCGCGACTGACGCTCCGATAGACTTGGCTCTCGCCCTCATTTCATCGGTTTTGACCGCGATTACATTTTTCGGCGTGCTGTGGACTATTGGAGGCAGCATCGACATTCCTCTGTTTGGCTCAAAGATCACGATCCCCGGCTATTTGGTATTCGGAGTCATCCTCTATTCCGGGGCCGTGTCAGGCCTCATGGTGTTGTTCGGCCACCATCTCACCAGCGTCAGCGAGCGCACGAACCAGACCGAGGCTGAGTATCGTGCCGCGGTCGACGCCTTCCGCGAAGAGGCTGAGCACCCGACGGATACGCCCGGCGATATCGACAAGCGACAAATATTGCAGCTCAAGCTGCAAGCCGTTTTGCTTTGGTGGCGCGAATATTGCTGGCAGCTCGTTCGCACCACGCTCGTATCGCATGGAAACTTTCTTCTCGCCCCGGTGGTCGCTTGGCTTCTTTGCGTGCCAAAGTACCTCAGCGGCGCGATGTCGCTCGGAGAGCTCACCCAATCCGCAGCCGCCTTCGTCGTCGTGCAAGGCGGGTTTAATTGGCTCGTCGACAATTACCAGCGTTACGCGGACTGGCGGTCCGCGGCACATCGCGTCGCAACTCTGCTTCTTGCGCTTGACGAGCTTGCGGCTCAGAAACCGGCCGAAAGCCCGCCGTCTCCATTAAAATAGATTCACATGGGCTCAATCTTCGCCTGAGCGCTGAGCCGGTGCACGTCGGCGGGCAGGCAAAGCTCGGTGCCCTCGTTAATCAGCGCGGCGGCCCCGGCTACCACGGCAAGGCGAAACGCATCGAAAAGGCTTGCGCCATTGGCCAGGCTAAACACGAGCGCGCCGAGAAAGCTATCTCCGGCACCCACCGCGCTGACCGGTTTGATCGGGATCGGCTGGGCCCTGAAAGCTTGACTTCGTGTGACGAGCAGCGCGCCGAGATGGCCGAGCGACAGCGCAACGACTTCGGCTTTGCCCTTTTCGATCAGCGCGCGGGCGATCACCATCCAGTCATCTTGATTGGCCAACTTCGTACCGGCAAGGTCGCTCATTTCATGAAGATTTGGCTTAAGCAAATAGACGCCGTGTTCGACGGCTGACGCGAGGGGCGCTCCGGACGTATCAATGAGGAACTTTGCTCCGAGTTTTTCCGCAACCGTGGCCGCTTGCGCGTAGAAATCGTCGGGGACGCCCGGCGGCAAGCTGCCGCTGCCGACCACAAATTTCGGCGCCGGTTCGGAGGCGGCAAGCGCGGACAGGCACGCGCGCCATTCTGATTCACGGAGTGGTTGGCCCGGCAGGATGAAGCGGTACTGAGAGTCCGTGCTGAGCTCTGAGACCGCAAAGTCCTCGCGCGTTTCAGCCTCGGCTTCAATGACGCGGCTCGGGATTCCTTCGTCCTCGATGAGCTGGCGAAGAAGCCGTCCGGTAAATCCACCGGCAGGAAGGATGGCCTCGACGTCGCCGCCGAATCTCTTGACGACGCGTGCAACGTTCACCCCTCCCCCGCCGGGGTCACGCCGTTGCCGCGAGCAGCGAAGCTTGACGGTCGGAATAACACGATCGATCGACGTTGACAGATCAACGGCTGGATTTGGCGTAAGAGTGACGATTTTTTCCATATCAGGAGAAATTCCAGGCTCGTTGCGCCGCAAGCGACCGTAGACCAACGAAGGCCGGATCATCATGCAGGATGAGATAAGCCGGAACTCTCTCGAGATAGCGCGTCATCCTGCCCTTTGCCTCGAAGCGGGAGCGAAACTGCGAGCGCGGCAGATAATCGCGTAAATGTGGCGCGATCCCACCAGCGATATACACCCCGCCTTGCGCACCGAAGCTCAGCGCAAGATTGCCGGCGACGACACCCAGCAGCGCGCAAAACGTATCGACCGCGGCGCGGCTTGTCGCACAGCTGCCGGCAAGCGCAGCCTGCGTGATTTCCGCCGCACTGCGCTCCGGCGCGCTCACCGATTCAACTGACGCGATCGCGTGGTAAAGATTCTCCAGACCTTGCCCGGACAACGCTCTTTCGGCGGAGACGTGACCAAATCGTTGGCGCATTGTCTCGATGATCGCGTCTTCGCGCAGCGAACCGCTCGGCATCGTGGCATGGCCGCCTTCACTGCGCATCACAAAGTCACCCCGCCCGCCACGGACATAAGCCGGCCACGCCAAGTCCGGTCCCCGGGCCGAGAACAACCATCGGCGCATTTGCCCTCGGCTCGGAGCCTCCGATCTTGCGGAGATCGCTTGGTGCAAGGTGCGGCAACGACCAGGCGATCGCCTCGAAATCGTTGATGATGCGGATATCGGAAAAGCCGAAACGGGCACGAAGCTCGTCTGCATCGACAATCCACGGATTGTTGGTCAGCGCAGAACGATTTCCCTCGACAACGCCGGCCACCCCAAAGAGCGCGCGACCGATTGCGCTGTTTTCCGCTTCACTTGCCATGAAAAATGCGAGACTGTCGCCGAATTGTCGGTAGTCAGCGACCGCCATGTGCTTGATCGGACCGAGACTGCCGTTCCTCAGCACGGCGAAGCGGACATTCGTGCCGCCGACATCCGCCAGCACGGCGTCTTCGGATCTATTGCGCTCCTCCACCCCACCCTCCCGTTGCGTTAGGCGAGTTGGCCCGGCTCTCTCGAACAGCTCACCGATACGCCCATCTTTTGATTTCCACTAAGCCATCAAACAAGCAGCGCTAATTTGAGGCATATCAATTACATGCCGGCGCATTTCGAGCCATATATTTCCGTTTTTCGTTAGTCGAGCCGGTGATGTCCATTCGATACCCAAAAACCCGATGGGGCGGTATCAGCGACGGCAGCTCCCAGCCGGATGGCTATTTTCGCGTTGCGAAACGCGACGGGACCTTCTGGCTCGTCGATCCCGACGGAGGACGTTTTATCTCGAAAGGCGTTAACACAGTCCGATTTGATCAGGATCGTATTCAAAATAGCGACCGCATCCCGTACGCGGAAGCATGCGCAGCGAAGTACGGGAGCAAGGCAGCGTGGCGCGCCGGTGTGGCCCGGCGACTGGCACTGTGGGGCTTCAACACGCTCGGCGCCTGGTCTGATGAAGAGGTCGCGAACGCCGGACCATCGCCGCTTGCCCTGGCGCCTAATCTCAATCTAGGCATGTCGTTCGCATGGCAAAAAAACGAGAAGGCCGCACCGGCGGATGAACTGTATTTTCCCGACGTCTTCGATCCGGACTTTGAAAGGCACGTTCAGCGCAACGCCCAGGCGCTTTGCGGACAGCGGCGCGAGGAAAGAAACATTCTCGGCTGGTTTATCGACAATGAATTGCGCTGGGGCCCCGATTGGCGTGGCCCAGATGAATTGCTCGTCCTCTTTCTGCAAATGCCGGACGCGAGCCCAGGCCGTAACGCCGCTGTGGAATGGCAGCGTGAGCGCTATTCGGATTTCAAAAGCTTCAATGCGACCTGGCATACCCTCGCCGATTCCTGGGACGCATTCGGCCGGCTGCCGCGGATCGACTCCCCGTACCAACGCAGGCCCATTTATCAGCGCAATCCTCGCGACGAGGACGCGGCTAATCGGGCCGATCCGGCGCGAGCGGCTTTCATGGCCGATTGCGACGCGTTCGCGGCGCTCGTGGCGGAGCGTTATTTCGCGCTGACCTGCGCGGCCATCAAAGCCGCCGATCCCCACCATCTCCTGCTCGGCAGCCGGTTCGCCTACGTGCCGCCGGCCGGCGTTATCGATGCAGCCGCGCGCCACGCCGACCTCATCTCGATCAATTGCTATGACGTCGACGCGAGCCACACGATTGACGCCTATGCCGCCACCGGCAAGCCCTGCCTGGTCGGCGAATTTTCGTTTCGCGGTGCGGATTCCGGCCTGCCGAACACCAATGGCGGCGGGCCGTTGGTCGCAACCCAGGCTGAACGGGCGACCCACTTTCGGCACTACGTGACAGCCGCCCTGCGAAAGCCCACGCTCGTCGGGTACCACTGGTTCGAACATGCCGATCAGCCGGCCGAGGGCCGCTGCCTTGACGGCGAGAACTCCAATTTCGGCACGGTGACGATCAACGATCGCGTGTACGACGAGCTCACCCAGGTGATGACCGACGTCAACACCAAAGCTGAAGGACTTCACGCTGGCGCGGCACTCGTGGCGTGACGGGCAACAGGAGAGACGGCCATGGCGCGAAAGGCGAAGATCGTATTCCTCGGCGCGACCAGCATGTCGTTCGGTTTGAACATGCTGCGGGATGTCTTCTCCAGCGATGAATTGTCCGGCTCGACACTGACCTTGGTCGGCCGCGATCCGCGCACCCTGTCGAAAACCGCCGAACTTGCTCGTTTGCTGAACAGCAAATCCGGGGCCGGGCTCGTCGTCGAACAAACGACCGATCGTCGCGCGGCGCTGGACGGCGCCGAGTTCGTCGTCAACGCCACTGCGATCGACCGCAATCGGCTTTGGAAGCTGGATTTCGAGGTGCCACGCAAATACGGAATTCGGCACACGCTTGGCGAGAATGGTGGCCCGGGCGGGCTATTCTTCACGCTGCGTACCTTGCCGCTGGTGTTTGATTTCGTGCGCGAAATGCAGGAGCTTTGCCCCAACGCGCTGTTTATCAATTTTTCCAATCCCGAAAGTCGTATCATTCTTGCGCTTGGAAAATATAGCGCGATCCGGGCGCTGGGCCTGTGCCACGGTATTTTCATGGGCCAGGGCGACGTCGCGCGCATCATGGGATTGCCCTACGAACAGGTCGACGTCTGGGGCGCTGGCATCAATCATTTCCAATGTCTCTTGCAAATTCGCGATCGCGCGACCGGCGAGGATCTCTATCCCATGCTGCGCGCCAAAGAGAAGGATTACGACCCTTCGTTTGCTCCGCTGACTCGCCAGCTGTTCCGGGCGTTCGGATATTGGATGACGTGCAGCGACGAGCATTTCGGCGAATATCTGGCCTATGGCTGGGAAGGTGGCGAAAAGGGCTACGACTTCGCCGGTGACGAACGGGGACGGGTGGAATTCGCAAATGCGCTCGACCACGTGCTCGCTGGCGCGCCCTTACCACCCGATTGGCTCATGCCGTCAGGCGAGCGCGGCGCCGCAGCGATCGGCGGTATCATCCACAACAGGAAGCGCGTGCTGGAATCCGGAATCGTCTTTAATCGCGGCGTTGTTCCGAACCTGCCACCGGACGCGGCCGTCGAGGTGCCTGTGATGGCGGACGCCGCCGGCATTCATCCCATTTCGCTCGGGCCTCTGCCCGATCCGATCGCCAAGCTCCTCAACATGCAGGTGAACGTCCAGCAGCTCGCGGTCGAGGCCGCCGTCCGTGCATCGAAGGAGATCGCCTTGCAAGCCCTGCTGATCGATCCGGTGGTGAACTCGGCGTCGGCCGCGGTCAAACTGCTTGATGAATTGTGGGAAGTGAACCGGCCTTACATTCGACCCTGTCTCTAAGCCAATCTTCGGAATTAGGCCGCAGTGGACGGCGCCCTGCTTGGAGCGACAGCGCTCTCGGCATCGCTGACGGCTTGCATGGTCCGCAAGACGCTTGATGGGTTCACGCTGATGGAGTTGATACCGAGCTGCGCCAGGTATTGCGCGATTTCAGGATAGTTGGCAGGAGCTTCGCCGCAGATGCCGACATGACGCCCGTTGCGCTTGGCGCCGACGACCGCCAGTCTGAGCATTTCCAGCATGCCGGGATCACGTTCGTCGAAATCGAACGCAACGATTTCGGAGTCGCGGTCGACACCCAGCGTTAGTTGCGTGAGATCGTTTGAGCCGATCGAGAATCCGTCAAACAATTTTGCAAATGCGTCAATCCGGATGACATTGTTTGGGATTTCGCACATCACATAAACTTCGAGGCCGTTTTCTCCACGTTGGAGGCCGTGGCTCGCCATGGCCTCAATCACCCGCTGCGCTTCCTCCTCCCGCCGGCAGAACGGCACCATGACGCAAACATTCGTCAGCCCCATCACGTCGCGAACGCGCCGCAGCGCCGCGCATTCGAGCGCGAAACCCGCCGCATAGGCCGGATGGGCGTAGCGGGCGGCGCCACGAAAGCCGAGCATCGGATTTTCCTCCTTGGGCTCGAAGCCCTCACCACCCAGCAGTCGTGCATATTCATTGGTCTTGAAATCGGAGAGGCGGACAATCACTGGTTTCGGGAAGAACGCCGCAGCGATCATGCCGACGCCTTCGGAGAGCTTCTCAACGAAGTAATCCCGCGGATCTGCATATGTACGCACAAGCCGTTGAATGGCCTTTCGTGCCGACGCCGAGACAACTTTCTGAGGGCTGACCAGCGCCATCGGATGCACTTTGATGTGTTCACTGATGATGAATTCCATGCGCGCCAGACCGACGCCGTCGTTTGGAAGCATCGCGGTCTTGAAGGCCAGCTCGGGATTCCCGAGGTTGAGCATGATCGCTGTCTTCGGCCGCCGGATCTCGGCTAAGTCAAGCCGCGTGGTCTTCACCGGCAGCGCACCGTCATAGACGTGACCGACATCGCCCTCGGCGCATGAGACCGTTACTGTGTCGCCGCCTTTCAACACTGTCTTCGCGCCTTCCGCACCTACCACGGCCGGAATGCCAAGCTCACGCGCGACGATAGCCGCGTGACAGGTGCGTCCGCCGCGTTCCGTCACGATCGCGGCGGCGATTTTCATGACCGGCTCCCAGTCCGGGGTGGTCGATTCCGCGACCAAGACCTCGCCGGGTTGGAATTTTTCGAGCTGATGTGCGCTAGCAATAATGCGCACAGGCCCGGTGGCGATTTTCTCGCCAACCGCACGGCCCGTTGCCAGCGCGGTTCCGGGCGCAACGAGCGAATAGGTCTCAAATGCCGCCGTCGCCTTGCGCTGCGATACGACGGTCTCTGGTCGCGCTTGTATGATGTACAGCTGCCCGTCGAGTCCGTCCTTTGCCCATTCAATATCCATCGGCATCGGATGGCCGGCGATATTCGAATAATGATCTTCGATCTTGATCGCGTCCCCTGCGAGTTGAAGGACCTCGGCATCCGCGAGGCAGAAGCGTTCGCGCTCCGCCTTGGGCACGGTCAGGTTCTTTGTGCCGCCGCCGCCGGCATAGACCATGCGCAACTGTTTGCCTCCGAGCGAACGGCTCAAAACCGCGCTGTGGCCGGCGCGGAAAGTCGGCTTGTGGACATAGAACTCATCGGGATCGACGGTACCCTGCACAATATTCTCGCCCAGCCCGTACACGCCGGTAACGAACACGACATCGCGGAAGCCCGATTTGGTGTCCAAGGTGAACATAACGCCGCTCGCGGCCCGATCGGCTCGCACCATCTTCATCACCCCGACGGAGAGGCCGACTTTAAAATGATCAAATCCATTGTCGATGCGATAGGAGATCGCCCGGTCAGTGAAAATTGACGCAAAGCACCGGCGACAGGCATCGAACAGCTCATCCGCGCCGCGCACGTTCAGAAAGCTTTCGTGCTGCCCCGCAAAACTCGCCGAAGGCAAATCCTCGGCGGTGGCCGAACTACGAACAGCGACGGCAACATTCGCGCCGTATTCCGCCTCGAGCTGCCGATAGGCGCGAATGGCTTGTTGCCGAAGTCCTTCGCTACCGGTCGCTTGGTAAACGATCTCACGCGCCTTGATGGCCCGCTTGGCGAGAACTTCAATGCGCCGCTTGTCGATCACATCGAGTAGCTGATGGAGCGGCCCCCATGCGTTTCGGCTGGTCAGCGCGTCCCGGTAAGCTTCAGCGGTCAGGGCGAAGCCGTTCGGAACGCGCACACCTTCTTTCGACAGGCTTGAATAAAGCTCACCCAGGGATGCGTTCTTGCCGCCAACGGTCGCGACATCGCTCAAGCGAATATCGGAAAACCAGCGAACATGGTTGTTTATTGGCATTCGTAATTTTTCGACATTCGTGACCCTTGTTCCAATCTACAATTAAACTCAATGGGCTGGCTCGAACATTGATTTCGATCAAAGGCAACGCTCTGAAAAATGAAGTAAAAGGGTATCATTGGTCGGTGGCAATACCATGCAACGCGTGTCCTTCTACTTTGCGCCTCATGAGGACGATTGGCAGCTCTTCATGAACCCGTCCGCGTTCCAGGATGTCATCGACGGCGATACGAAAAGTGTTTTCATCCACATGACGGCCGGCGATGCCGGACTTGGGATAACGAGCGGCGGCCGGAAGCACCCACTCTATCTAGCCCGCGAAAATGGCGCCGAAATCGCGATCCGGTTTATGGCGGATTCGGACAACCAGCCGCCGGTCGATAAATCGGTGTCGGCGTCGACGTTCAACGGTCGACCGATCCGCCGCGTCAGCTACCGCAACACCGTGTCATATTTCTTACGCCTCCCGGATGGCAGTCCGTCAGGCGCCGGTTACGCCGACACCGGATATCAATCGTTGAGACGGCTACGCGAGGGCCAAATCGGCGTGCTGACGGCAATTGACGGCACCGCGTCATATAACGGCTGGAACAGTTTGGTGGCGACGTTGCGCGACATTATCGACTTCGAATGCGGGCAGGCGCCATTGGTTCAGATCAATGTCCCGGAGAGCAACCCTGTTCTCAACGCCGACGACCACTCTGACCATTTCATGACGGCGAAAGCTGCGCTTGATGCCGCAGAACACCTGACCGCCGCGCGCAGAGTGCATTATATCGGCTATGCCAGCGCCGCACTTCCGGAAAATCTCAGCGGCCAAAGTCGCGACATGAAATGCGCCGTTTATGCCGTCACCCTCGCCGGCGTCCTAGCACTCGACCACCTCATTACGTGGCGGCATTACGACGAAGCCTTCATCGGACGCAGCTATTTCCGGGTGGAGGATCCCGTACAAATGGTACAGGTTTGAAATACACTCGCGATGAGCAAAGGCCTCATCCCGTTGGCCCGCGCTCACTGACGCAACTTAAAGCTCGATTTGGGACCCGAATCATGCCCGCAACCCAGCCCTTCGCCCTGCCGGAAAAACTGCCCAGCACGTTGGCTCCCATATACGAGTATTGGAAAGCGCTGATACGAGGAGAGAATACGATGCCCTTCTCGGACGACGTAAACCTTTCCCAGCTATCCGAACTATCAGACAATCTCATGTTGGTCGACGTATTTGCCGAACCTCAACGCTTCCGTTTCAACTATCTGGGCAAGCAACTCGGGCGACAGCTCGGCTCCAATATCAAAGACAGATTCGCGGATGAACTTGGGCTTCACAGTCCGCTTGACTTTTTTGTTGCTCAATCGAGCGTCACTGTCGAAGCCCGGGCACCCACCTGGTACTCCTGCAATCCCGCAAATTCGAGCGAAGGTCGCACGACGGGCTACTCGCGCATTCTGCTTCCGACGTGGGGCAATGGCCGGATCGAGCTCCTGCTTGGCGCCGTCATCTGATCATCGCGCTTCCCACACCGGCCCGAACCCCCGCTTCGAGGCGCCGCCTGGGCACCGATCAATGCGGCCCTTTCCCTCTGCGCCCATTGCTGAATCTTCCCAAGCAATCCGGCGGCTTCTTGTTCGCGATCCACCAACCGCGACGGACGGCCCTTGATCCTTGTCAAAGTGAACGGCAAGCCTTCGGCTATCATAAATTATGAATGTTGGTGTGGACCAAAAGGCTGCGGACAAAACGTCACGCGCGGACACGCTCGTCGCGGTCGTGACCGGCCTGGTGCGCGAGCTCCACGGTTCAAGCGCCTCCTCCTTGAACGTCACTTTGTCCAGCAGGCTCGATCGCGATCTCGGTATCGATAGCCTCGGCCGAACCGAATTGGTCCTGCGTATCGAGCGGGTGTTTCGGATACGTCTCCCAGTCAGCGTCATGGGCGAAGCCGACACGGTAGGAGATATCTTGACCGCCCTGGAGCAGGGTGCTCCCGAACAAGGCGCTCCCGGGATCCGCATCGCCGTCGAAATGCCGACGAGTGCTCAGCCGATCGTCGCGCCAGCCGCCGAAGCCAAGACACTGGTCGAGGCCCTCGAGTGGCATGTCGCGCGAAATCCTGACCGTCCGCACGTAACCGTTCTGCAGGACGAGAACATTGTCATCGCCACCATGACTTATGCGGAGCTGTCCAACGCGGCGCGGACGGTTGCGGCCGGGCTCATCGCGCGTGACGTCGGACCTGGCGATCGGGTCGCCCTCATGTTGCCGACCGGCACGGAATTTTTCGCGGCATTTTTCGGCATACTCTACACGGGCGCCGTGCCCGTGCCGATCTACCCGCCCATGCAATTGTCGCAACTGGAAGACTATTTGCGCCGGCAGGCCGGGATTTTGCGCAATGCCGAAGCAAGAGTGCTGGTCACTGTTCCCGAAGCATTGCGGCTCGGTGGCCTGCTCCGCGGACTGGTCCCTTCGTTGAGCGCGATCGAGAGCGTCGGGACTCTGATGACGACGTCGGCAACAGTAGCGCTGCCAAAGCTCGACGATCCGACTGCCACTGCTTTGATCCAATACACGTCGGGCAGCACCGGCGACCCAAAAGGCGTCGTACTGAGCCATGCAAACCTGTTGTCCAACATTCGCGCCATCCTTAAGGCCATCGACGCGACCTCCACGGATGTCCTGCTGAGCTGGCTGCCGCTCTATCACGACATGGGCTTGATCGGTGCCTGGCTCGGTCCGCTCTATGCTGGCGCGCGATGCTACATCATGTCTCCGCTGAGCTTCCTCGCCCATCCGCAGAGCTGGCTGTGGGCGAGCCACCGTTATCGCGCCACGATTTCGGCCGCGCCCAACTTCGCATTCGAACTGTGCCTTAAGCAGATCGAAGAAGCCGACCTCTCGGGTCTCGACTTGAGCTCGCTTCGCTTCGTCGCGAATGGTGCGGAGCCAGTGAGCATTCATACTCTTCGTCGATTCATCGAGCGGTTCCGCCGATACGGATTTCGACCAGGCGCCATGGCTCCGGTTTATGGTCTTGCCGAGTGCGCGGTCGCGCTCGCGTTGCCGCCGCCAGGCCGCGAACCGATCATCGATCGCGTCAAGCGTGAAGCTCTGAGCCGTCGCGGACTTGCCGAGCCCGCCAGCGCCGACGACGCCAATGCCGTCGAAATTGTAGGTTGCGGGCGCCCCGTGCCCGGCCACGAAATTCGAATAGTCGACGATTCCGGCCGCGAGGTCGAAGAGCGGAGGGAGGGCCGGCTGGAGTTCCGCGGTCCCTCCGCCACCTCCGGCTATTTCCGCAATGAGGCCAAAACGCGAGAACTATTCCGCGATGGCTGGCTCGACAGCGGCGATCGCGCATATATGGCCAACGGCGATGTCTTCATCACCGGTCGCATCAAGGACATTATTATCCGCGCAGGCCAACATGTTTATCCGCAAGAACTTGAAGAGGCCGTCGGAGACATTGCGGGTTTGATCAAAGGCGCGGTAGCGGCATTTGGCGTGACCGATCCTGTTTCCGGAACGGAGCGGATCGTCATCTTGGCAGAGACGGCGCAAGCCGATCCGGCGGAATTGGAGTCGCTGAAGACACGCGCCCGCACCATAGTCACCGGCATTGTCGGCTCGCCGCCCGACGACATCGTGTTGGTCGACCCCGGCACCGTGCCAAAAACGTCGAGCGGCAAGATTCGTCGCGCCGCCGCCAAGGAACACTATCTCGGTCAACAACTCCATCTACCGAGACGAGCGCTACGCTGGCAGATAACGCGCTTGTGGCTCGCGGGTATCGGCGGGCGGCTGATGCGACTGCACCGAACGGCTCACGAATATCTTTATGCCGCCTGGTGGTGGACGGTCCTGGCGATTTGCGTTGCAGCGGGAGCAGTCGCCGTCCTGGTGCTTCCGCGCCGGAAATGGCGCTGGGCCGCGGTGCGGACGCTGGCACGAGCAGCTCTTGTTGCAATGGGCGTTCCGCTCTCCGTCAAAGGCGTCGAGCGGCTGCCGAAGCAGCGTGCGGTCATCGCGTTCAATCACGCCAGCTATGTCGATGCGATCGTCGTTGCAGCGGTGCTGCCCGGAGAACCGGCCTATCTGGTCAAGAGCGAACTTTCGAGCGAGCTATTCGCCGGTCCGCTGTTGCGTCGATTGGGAGTGCTGTTCGTCGATCGTTACGACTTGACCGGCGGCCTTGCCGATACAGCGGCCGCGACCACGCTCGCCCGGGAGGGCCGAATCCTTGTCATTTTCCCGGAGGGTACATTCACCCGGCAATCGGGACTTCTGGAATTTTTCACGGGGGCATTCAAGATCGCGAGCGAAGCCAACCTCCCCGTCTATCCTGGCGTCTTGCGCGGCACGAGATCGATGCTCCGCAGCGACCAGTGGTTTCCGCGCTGGGGCCGCATCGATGTTGAAATCCTCGAAGCTTTCGCTCCCTATGGAACCGACTTTGCATCGGTGCTGCGATTACGCGACGCAGTTCGCGGCGCTGTCTTGGCTCATTGCGGCGAGCCGGACCTGCGGGAGCTGGTGAAGCCAAACCGCTCGCAATGAATGCGTCAAGACAAATCGGCATGATTCCTCGCAATTAATGAAGCCTGTCGGCCCCACCACTTGACCGGTGGTGAAGGCAATACCTGAAGAAATCCAGAGTCCTGCGCCGCGCTGCACTCGCCGGGGTGGCCGAGCATTACTTGCCCTTTTGGAATTGACCCACGTCAAAACCGCCCTGGTATGGATCACTTATGCTAATTTTAAATTTAGCGCCGGGGCTGGCCATGGAATGGCAGCGAATCCGAAAACGTCCGGAAGATTATGTTGCTGCTAACCTTCAAGAATACGAAGGTTACTCCAAAAAATTTACGTGGACACAGGCGCGTGCATTGCTCGACGGTCTACCCGGGGGCGGCCTCAACATCGCGCATGAGGCAGTCGATCGCCACGTGTTGGCCGGGCGCGGTGACAAGCTAGCACTGCGCTGGATCGGTCGCGACGATGAGATTCGCGATTTCAGCTACGCGGAGCTGCTGGCGCAGACGAGTCGCTTCGCCAATGTTTTGGTGCAACGCGGCATTACAAAGGGCGATCGCGTCTATTTGCTTCTCGGACGCGTTCCGGAACTCTATATCGCTGCTCTCGGAACGCTAAAGAATGGCAGCGTTTTGTCGCCTTTATTCTCGGCGTTCGGGCCGGAGCCGGCCAAGGCGCGCATGACAATCGGCAATGCCAAGGTGCTGGTCACCACGGAAGCGTTTTACCGACGCAAGATCGAGCCGTGGCGCAAAGAGCTTGCGAGCTTGGAGCAGGTTTTTCTAACAGAATGTTCGGCTAAGCTTCCGCCGGGCACAATCAATCTGAGCACGGCGTTGGCGCAAGCGTCGGATACATTCGAGACCGTATGGACGAATCCCGAAGACATGGCTCTGCTGCACTTCACCAGCGGCACCACTGGAAAGCCGAAGGGCGCGGTGCACGTCCACGAAGCCGCCGTTGCGCACCACATCACTGGCCAACTCGCGCTCGACCTGCACCCCGACGACATTTTTTGGTGCACCGCCGACCCGGGATGGGTAACCGGCACGTCCTACGGCATTATCTCTCCGCTCACGAATGGCGTAACGCTGATCGTTGATCAGGCGGAGTTCGATGCGGAGCGCTGGTATCGCATCCTTCAGAACCAGAAGGTCAATGTCTGGTACACCGCGCCCACCGCCATTCGCATGCTGATGAAAGTCGGCACCAACATCGCCAAACGCTTTGACCTGTCGAAGCTGCGTCTCATTGCGAGCGTCGGCGAACCGCTTAATCCGGAGGCCGTTGTGTGGGGCGTCGAGGCCTTCGGCAAGCCGATTCACGACAATTGGTGGCAGACCGAGACTGGCGGGATCATGATCTCGAATTTCCCGTCAATGGACGTGAAGCCGGGCTCGATGGGCCGTCCGCTGCCGGGCATTACGGCCGGCATTGTCGAGCGGGTTGAGGGTGGGTCTGTGCGCGAGATCACCGCGCCAATGGTGGTGGGCGAATTGGCGCTGCGGCCAGGCTGGCCGTCAATGATGCGCGCTTACCTCAACGAGGAAGAGCGCTACCGCAAATGTTTCGTGGGCGGCTGGTATCTAACCGGTGACCTCGCGATGCGCGATGATGAAGGTTACTATTGGTTCATCGGCCGCACGGACGATGTCATCAAAAGCGCCGGCCATCTCATCGGTCCGTTCGAAGTGGAAAGCGCCCTGATGGAGCATCCGGCTGTTGCCGAGGCCGGCGTGATTGGTATTCCCGAACCAACCGCTGGCGAAGTCGTCAAGGCTTTTGTCACACTCAAGAACGGCGTTGCGCCCAGCGAGGCGCTACGAAAGGAATTGCTCGGCCATGCGCGTCAGCGTCTCGGTCCAGCGGTAGCACCGAAGGACGTCGCGTTCCGTCAGAACCTGCCAAAGACGCGCAGTGGCAAGATCATGCGGCGCCTGCTCAAGGCCCGCGAACTCGGTCTGCCGGAGGGCGACGTCTCGACGCTCGAAAGCGAGGAGAGATGACCGCGCCAGCCGACAAGCCGCATCTGTCGCGCGAGCATATGTTGGATCTCTTGAGACAGATGATCCGTATCCGCCGCTTCGAGGACAAATGTGCCGAGCTCTATACGCAGGAGAAGATCCGCGGTTTCCTGCACCTTTATGATGGTGAGGAGGCAGTCGCTGTCGGCATCATTCCGGTGCTGGAAGAACGCGACCGGATCGTCGCCACTTATCGCGAACATGGGCACGCTCTTGTGCGCGGCGTACCGATGACAGCAGCGCTCGCCGAGATGTACGGCAAGCAGGAGGGTTGCAGCCGCGGGCGCGGAGGCTCCATGCATCTGTTCGATCGCGCCACGAACTTTTACGGCGGTAATGCCATCGTCGGTGGCGGCCTCCCGCTCTCGATCGGGCTCGCGCTCGCGGACCACATGCAGGGTAATGACATCGTCACCGCCTGCTTCTTCGGTGACGGCGCGGTCGCGGAAGGCGAGTTTCATGAAGCTATGAACTTGGCCGCGCTCTGGGGCCTACCGGTGCTATTCGTGTGCGAGAACAATCTCTACGCCATGGGAACGGCATTGGCTCTTTCGGAATCGGAAACCGACATTCAGCGAAAGGCGGCGTGCTACCGGATTACTGCTGAGGCTGTCGACGGCATGGATGTGGTTGCTGTCGAGGCCGCCGCCCGTAGGGCGGTTCACGCGGTGCGAGAAAACCACAAGCCTTATTTCCTGGAATGCCGGACCTATCGGCTGCGCGCGCATTCGATGTTCGACGCCCAGCTTTATCGCGACAAGGCTGAGATCGCAGCCTGGCGGCCGAAGGAACCGATCGTTCGGTTCCAAGGATGGCTGCAGGCCAATCACATGATTCATCCGGAAGATGTGCCCCGCATCGAAGCGGACATCGACGCCGAGATCGCGGAAGCGATCGCCTTTGCCGAAGCAGGCACCTGGGAGCCGGTCGAGCAACTCACCCGCTTCGTGTACGGGGAATTTGCCGTTTCGCCTGAGCAGTGACAGATCATGCAGCAAGAGATGGCAAGATCGGAAACGATTGAGATCACTTACCGGGATGCGGTACGCGAAGCCATTCGCGATGCTATCAAGCGCGACGAGCGCGTTTTTCTGATGGGTGAAGACGTCGGGCGCTACGGCGGCTGCTATGCCGTGAGCAAAGGGCTGCTCGCCGAATTTGGCCCAGAGCGGATTCGCGATACGCCTCTCTCTGAGTCGGGATTTACCGGCGCCGGCATCGGCGCGGCAATGGCCGGCATGCGTCCGATCGTCGAGTTGATGACGGTGAATTTCAGCCTGCTTGCGCTCGATCAGATTCTGAACAGCGCGGCAACGGTGCGTCACATGTCAGGAAACCAGTTCGGCGTGCCGCTGGTGATCCGCATGGCGACTGGCGCCGGCCGCCAGGTTGCGGCTCAGCATTCACATAGTCTGGAAGGCTGGTATGCGCATATTCCGGGCATCAAGGTGCTCGCGCCGGCGACGATCGAGGATGCGCGCGGCATGCTATGGACGGCGTTGCAAGATCCCGACCCGGTGCTGATTTTTGAGAACGTCATGCTCTACAACATGACGGGTAAGCTCGCGGCCGGCGCCGGTCCGGTCGACATCAACGGAGCTGCGGTGCGCCGTCCGGGGCGAGATATTTCGCTCATCACCTATGGTGGTTCGCTATGGAAGACGCTCGACGCGGCAACGGCGCTTGCAGCCGACAACATCGATGCCGAAGTCATCGACCTGCGTAGCTTGCGGCCGCTCGATGACGCGACAATCATGGCCTCGATTGCCAAGACCCGCCGCGCAATCATCATCGACGAAGGCTGGCGCAGCGGCAGCTTGGCGGCAGAGGTTGGCATGCGTATCGTCGAACAGGCGTTCTGGGAGCTTGATGCTCCGCTCGGCCGCGTGTGCAGCGAGGAGGTGCCGATTCCTTATCCCCGCCATCTCGAGAACGCGGCGATCCCGCAAGCTCCCAAGATCGTGGCGGCCGCAAAGGCCATGCTGGGTCGAGCATAGGAGGGGCTGTGGTCGAATTCCGCATGCCTTCCCTGGGTGCCGATATGGAGGCGGGCACTCTCGTGGAATGGCTGGTCAAGCCTGGCGACTGGGTCAAACACGGCGACATTATCGCGGTGGTCGAGACGCAGAAAGGAGCCATTGAGATTGAAACTTTCCAATCCGGCCAGATCGAGCAGATCCTAGTCAATCTCAAAAGCAAAGTGCCGGTCGGAACCCCTCTGGCGTTAATTCGAACCGAGCCTCGAAGAAAAGCCAGGCGCTGTGGGTGTTGCTCCGCTGCCGAGAGCGCCGGCGATCCCGCGCGGGGGACCACCATTAGTACAAGCGCCCGTAGCGCCGCCGTCACCACCGTCCGTCGCGCGCGGCACCGCGGCACGCGCGCGCGTATCACCAGCGGCGCGGCGGCTCGCCCAAGGACGGGGTATCGATCTTTCAACGGTAAAGGGCAGTGGTCCCGCTGGGGCAATCACCTATGCCGACGTTGAGCGTCGCCTCGCCGAGCCAGTCGCGCTACCGGAAACAAAGCGAGCGCTGTGGCTCAATCTCGACGCGATGCGCACGGCCATCGCCGCCGCCATGGCGCGCTCGAAGCGAGAAATCCCACACTATTATCTCGAGCATCAGGTCGACGTTACGGCTTGCGAGCAATGGCTGACGCAAAACAACGCGACCCTGCCGCCTGACAACCGACTGCTAATCGGCGCGCTCGCAATAAAGGCCGCCGCCTTGGCCGCGCACCGCTTTCCCGCCTTCAACGGGTTCTATCGCGACAACAAATTCGAACCAGCGCAGGCGGTGCATGTTGGTGTTGCGATTGCCATTCGCGGCGGTGGGCTCGCGGCTCCGGCACTGCACAACGCCGATCAGCTGCCGCTCGACGCACTGATGGCCCGCATGCGCGATCTGGTGCAACGCACGCGCGCCGGTCGCATCCGCAGTTCGGAGATTTCCGATCCAACCATCACTGTATCGAGCCTTGGCGAACGTGGAGTCGAAGCGCTATATGGAATTATCTATCCACCGCAAGTGGCGATCGTCGGCTTCGGCAAGATCGTGGCGCGGCCATGGGTTGTCGACGGCGCCATCGGGCCAAGGTCGGTAATGACTATTACGCTCTCCGGGGATCACCGGGTGAGCGACGGACACGCCGGCGCGCTATTCCTGGCCGAGATTGGCAAGCGCCTGCAAGAGCCCAACCAGCTATGAGCGGCATCGACATTCGCAAAGTGGTGCAAGAAGAACTCAATAACATCGCACCGGAAGTCGACATGGCGAGCGTCGATCCCGCCGCGGATCTGCGTGAAGCCCTCGACATCGACTCGATGGACTTTCTGAACTTCATTACCGCTATTCACCATCGGCTCAACATTGATATCCCCGAGATCGACTATCCGAAGCTGGTTACGCTTGATGGAGCGATTGGCTACATTGAGGTGAAACTCGGATTGAGCAAGACCTAAGAGCATTCAGTGTCAGCTTTTCGCCGGCAAAGGCAAAGGACCTGTAGCAGCCTCTTAGGCCTTCATCCCTTCCCGCTCCTCCCGGCCGGGAATCACCGCGGAAAACTCTAGCCAAAAACAATCCAATTTTCTGGGCTCAGAGCAGCGCCGGCATCCTGGACAGATGTGCGCCGGACTTTGATAACGTGTTCTCGTCGCGCACCACTGACCTCGCGCGCCAGCATGAGCTGACGCGCCGAGCGACAGAGCCGACGACCGCCGCGCCGGCGACATCAATTCTTGCGGCCTTGTTCGGCCTGGATGGCTTCTTCGTGATACCAGGCGCTGCCGGACACAACCTTGACGCCTTCCGGCATCTGGACGTTGGCTACGGGCTTGAACTCGTCACGTTGAGCGCTGACGGCAAAACGTCCTCTTGCAGGAAACGTGTAGATCTTCGCCGATCCGGAAAAATTCGTTGTCATTGTTCTCTTCCTTTGACGGGCGCGCAAACCAGCGACGCGCACAAGCCAGTGAGTCTGTCCCCTATATAATGCTTTGCTCGTAATTTGTTCGGTCTGCCTCACAGAAAATCGACGCATGACTACAATATGTGCATTCCGTTTATTGCTTATTTGGACTGCATCCATCTCGTTGTTGAATTGCTGCAGTGCCGTCGTGTGGGCGTGTCGCGCCGCGATCAACGCGCCAATTGGCATAGTAAATGCTTGAGAAACGGCGGCAGTCGGCGGCCGGGCGCCGTTGGCGGCTGTTTACGCAACTGCACACCTTCACACCTTGCGCATCAGCTTTAAGAGAGATGTCGATGACAAAGTTTAAGCTCGAGTACATTTGGCTCGATGGATACACGCCGGTGCCGAATCTGCGTGGCAAGACGCAACTCAAAGACTACGACGTGTTTCCGACACTTGAGCAGCTCCCGCTGTGGGGCTTCGACGGAAGCTCGACGATGCAGGCCGAAGGCCACAGTTCGGATTGCGTCCTCAAGCCGGTAGCGATCTACCCGGACGCCGCGCGCACCAACGGCGCGCTCGTGATGTGCGAAGTGATGATGCCGGACGGCAAGACGCCGCACCCGTCGAACAAGCGCGCGACAATCCTCGACGATCCCGGCGCCTGGTTCGGATTCGAGCAGGAATACTTCTTCTACAAGGACGGCCGTCCGCTTGGCTTTCCGGCAAGCGGCTATCCGGCGCCGCAGGGTCCCTATTACACCGGCGTCGGCTACAAGAACGTCGGCGACATCGCTCGCAAGATGGTCGAGGAGCATCTCGACCTGTGCCTCGCCGCCGGCATCAACCATGAAGGCATCAACGCCGAGGTTGCGAAGGGCCAGTGGGAATTCCAGATTTTCGGCAAAGGTTCGAAGCGCGCCGCCGACGAAATGTGGATGGCTCGCTATCTGATGCTGCGCCTGACCGAAAAGTACGGCGTCGACATCGAATTCCATTGCAAGCCGCTCGGCGACACCGACTGGAACGGCTCGGGCATGCATGCCAACTTCTCGACGGCCTACATGCGCGAGACCGGCGGCAAGGAATATTTCGAGGCGCTGATGAAGGCGTTCGAAGCGAACCGCATGGATCACATCGCGGTTTACGGCCCAGACAACCACATGCGGCTGACCGGCAAGCACGAAACTGCTGCGATCGACCAATTCAGCTACGGCATGGCGGACCGCGGCGCATCGATCCGCGTGCCGCACAGCTTCGTGAATAACGGCTACAAGGGCTATCTCGAAGATCGCCGGCCGAATTCGCAAGGCGACCCGTACCAGATCGCCTCCCAGATCCTCAAGACGATCGCGTCCGTTCCGACGGACAGCAAAGTCAGCGCGGCGGCTTGATCGCAGGCCTCGGTCTGAAAGTTCAAACTCGCCCCCACAGGCGCGTTAGGTGTCGGACTCCAATTGAGCTCATTGAGGTCGATGCCGCGGGGGAGGTACTTGGCGTCCCTCCCCCGATCCATATCTGACGGGCAAGCTCTCGCGCGCGAACCGCGCACCCGCGTCCGGCTTTAATCGCTCGTCTTTGAGCTCGGCTCCGGCAAATTCGACAGCAGCGTTTTTGCGAAGACATTCCACGCCAAATTCTTGGCCTCCACGAGCGGCGGGTCGCTGAGCACCGCCACCGTCGCGCTCCGGCGATTGCAGCCCTCCACCAGAACCGAAATCTTGACCTCGCCGTCGGTGTAATAAAGATCACCTTCGCCGTTGCGGCCGTCGAGGGTGGGGCCGATCCCCGTCACCTCATAGATGGTGGTGACGACTTTGGCGGCGGTCAGATCCGCGGTGAGAAGATCGCGATCGGCGTCGATATCGGGCGCAATGTGATGGGTGATCCTGCCATCGTCATGGCTGATGCCGACGCCGTGATCGAATGTTGCCGAACCCAGCCAAACGACCCGCCCCTCCTGCCCTTGCTCGAGCACTTTCCAGAACCGGACGTGGTGACGGCGATCGGCACTCTTGCCGACCGGCTTTTCAAACGCGAAATCTTCGCGTCTGTTCTGAAAATAGAGGTTGCTCACCGGCGCATCACGGTACGGCCGGTCCAGCAGAACGCTGCCGACGATCTCAAGACTCGAGCGAAAGGTAATGGGATCGGCCGGATACCAAGCCGCAGCGTGCATGGCGCAAAGAACATCCTCCTTCGATCCGACGAGCCCCACGTTGATCGGATCGCCCGGAATGCCGTCGCCCGTGCGCGTCACCATGGTGAAGCCCGAAAGCGCTTTTTGGTGCTCGTAATGCTTCCAGGTCAGCGGCAGCAGGATGTAAGCCAGCAGCCCATAGAAGATGCCGGCAATGCTTACAGCGCCGAGCGCGAGCTTGACGTCGTGTTTGGCGGCGAACTGCATCGAATCAAAGCCCCAAGGCGTCTTTTGCCGATCCCCTGCCGCAAGGCAACCGCTGCTCTACCGCTGGCCGAGACAGCGCCGAGCTGCAGCGTCAGGATCAAGGCTCAGTCTACATCAATTGAAAGGGCGATCGCCGGCAATCGCGCAGGTGCGCACGCAGCCTCAATTCGAGCCGGCCATCTGCACTGTGGCAGGCCTGCCGAATTCCGGCACCAGGCGGGCCTCGCGGTGGCCTCCATCGACCAGGACGAGCGGCGCCGGCGCCACACAATTGCGGCCGTCGGCCTTGGCGCGGTAAAGCGCCCGGTCCGCCGTCGCCAAGAGCGCCTGTAAATTTCCACCGGCGTCGCGCGCCATGGCAACACCGGCGCTGACGGTGGCATTTGTCGCGAGATCCGGGAATCGCATCGCGGCGAACTCGCTGCGCACCTGCTCGGCAACCTCCAGCGCATCGGCCATGGACGCGCCCATCAACAGGCAGGCGAATTCCTCACCGCCGAGCCGGCCGAACAGGTCGCCCGGACGCACGGACGCCGCGATCAGATCGGCAAAAGCCTTGAGAACGCGATCGCCGGCCTGATGGCCCGCTGTGTCGTTGACCTCTTTGAAGCGGTCGAGATCGAACAGAAGCAGCGCAGCCGAACACCGATCGGCGATTGCCCGATCAAGCATCGGTTCGCCGCGATCGAAAAACCCGCGTCGGTTCGCGATTCCTGTCAGCGAATTGGTGAACGCCGCTTTTCTTTGCTCAAGCTCGGCGCGCTCCTTCGACATGTTGACGCGAAGGAACGCGACGCAAAACGCCGTAAAGAGCGCCTCGAACGCCATGACTGTCACGGTCAACGCCGTGCGGCAGGGTACCGCCCGGCTGGAGCCTCAGTGTGCCGGCCAGCGGTATGCGTGCGAGCAGGAAGCCTGCGTGGACCACCAGGAGCGCCAGCGTCGGCCAGCGCGAGATGAGTTCCCGATCGCGCGCGAACCACACTTCGCGAGCACTGAGCAGCGTATAGGTCGCGAGAATGACCGACACCAGTGCGACGCGCGCTTCGATGGATTCGTAAAAACTCTGGAACTGGCAGGCGGCAATCCAGATCGCGGCCCCTGCGAACATCCATTCGACATGGATGCGCCGGCCTTCGAAGATGCGCGCACCGCCCCACAACACGCCATAAGCACAGCAAGCCAGCGCACTGGCGCCGCAGATCGACAAGCTCGACGGAATCAATCCGCCCAAAGCGACGAGTCCCGCAGCGCATGCGCCAATCAGGTAGCCAAGGCCCCACAGTGCAAGCGCCGGCACATTGCGATTCTGTATCCAGGAGAATAACAGCAACGTACCGCCGGCCACGACGATGAAGACTGTCGCGACGCACAGGGTCGGCAGATCGATCGCGAAATGGGCCGTAACAATAGTCGGCACCGCGCTCCTCGCGCAGACTCAAACGGGCATACAGAATTTCTACGTATCACCGCAGTCCTAACAATGTGCTTCCGCCACGGATGCGATTGTCCGTACTCGAAATGTTCTGCG
>CAWIID010000003.1:0-82812 GCA_963836055.1 uncultured Alphaproteobacteria bacterium | reverse complement strand
TCTCATGGATTTTCTCCGTCAGTTTCAGGAGCCCGAAAGTTGAAAGCTTGGCCCAGGTGGGATGAACTCAAGGCGTCGCCTCCCGGAGCGACGGCGTGAAGGAGCGTATCGGATTGAAGGTCCCGCGATGCTCACGTAAAGCGCGCATGGCTCTCAAATCCGAACGCCACACTAGAACATGATCCAAAAAACGCGAATACCGGCCTGCGAAAAAATCATGCCCCACCAATAAAACGGAAGCGCCAATCAATCCGCTCAGGGCGATTGGCGCTCCCACGATTGTCCGTCTACAAGACTTGATTGCAAAGTTCGCACGCGCGTTGTTGAAAGCGTCCGCGAACTTCACAACCGGAACACGTGCGTCATTCCGGTTTGAAATTCATCGCCACGCCGTTGATGCAATAGCGCAGGTGGGTCGGCGGCGGGCCGTCTTCAAAAACGTGGCCGAGGTGGCTGCCGCAGCGGCTGCAATGCACCTCAGTACGGACCATGCCGTAGCTGCGGTCAGTCGTCGCTTCAACCGATCCGGCGACCGGGTCATTGAAACTCGGCCATCCGGTGCCGCTTTCAAATTTCTTCTTCGAAGCGAACAGCGCCTGATCGCATCCGGCGCAGTAGAAGGTGCCGGCGCGTTTCTCGTAATTGAGTGCGCAACTGCCGGCCCGCTCGGTGCCGTGCTCGCGCATGATGTGAAACTGCTCGGGCGTCAGAATTTTGCGCCACTCCGCCTCGGTGTAAGTCACGGGATACTGCTTGGTGTCCAAATTGGTGCTCATGGCCGGGCCTCATTCATCATCATGGTGGGTTGTCTCAAAGGTAATCGATACGAGACAAAGCGCAACCGCGCGGCCCCGTTGGAACGAAGCTGTGATGACCGCTTGATCGGCGGCCAAGGCGCGCCGGCGCACGGCATCGGGTCAACCGGCGACGGCGGCTAAATCAGGGCTCTCCCGATTGCGATCGCGACCCGTTGCCAAACGCCGTGAGCCTCACTTGATCGCCAGCGGATTGGTCGGAGAGCCGACCGCGCCGGTGATCGGGATTGCGGGCGCGACAAACATGAATTCGTAGACGCCGTCGGCGTCGCAATCCTCCGCGAGGTCTTTCAGATAGAAAATTTCCCCCATGGTCATGCCCATGATCGGGATGGTAATCCAGTGCCAAGGCTGGTTGATGCCGCCTTCGGTGTTGTTCGGCCGCACTTCGCAGCCCCAGGTGTCGCTGGCGAGAGCCGCGAGCTCGGTGCGCGCGACGAATTCGAGCGTTTCGAATGCAAAGCCCGGCGCGTCGCCGCCGGGATAACCGTCCCAGCTTCCAGCCTTCAGGCAGCGCTCCATCTGCCCGGTGCGCACGATGATGTAATCGCCGCGTTTGAATTCGATGTTCTGCTTCTTCGCCGTCATGTCGAGATCGGCGCAAGTGATGCCGTAGCCGTCGTCAAGGCAGTCCTTGCCGAGGGCGCGCGCCACGTCGAGAAAGACGCCCCGGCCGACCATCTTGCTTTTGGTTTTTTCGATGCCGCATTTCTGCGCGCCGAACGAACTGACTTCTCGGCAATCGTAACCGTTCCACATGTTGTTCTCATAAAACACATGGCCGAGGCCGTCCCACTGGGTGCCGCATTGCAGCGGGATCACCACCATGTCGTCGGCGGCGCGGATGCCGCGCTTGTCGAGCACTCCGGAATAGGCGTCGGTCCCGGTGCGCAGCATGGTGTGCAGCGGATTGATGCGGCCGAGCGCCGGATAGTTGGTCTTGCCGCCCTGCGGGCCGTTATTGTCGAAGTTGAGAGCGAGCGAAATCACCTTGCCCTTTTTTACGAGCTGGGCCGCCGCGATGATGTCCTCCGGGCGCGTGTAGTTGAGCGTTCCGATCTCGTCGTCCGGTCCCCACTTGCCCCAGTTCTTGTATTTCTCCGCGGCCTCGCGGAGATCGTCTCGCGTCACCTTACGCCCGGTCATGGCCTGCCTTTCTGGTTTGGTTATGGAAGAAAAAATCTGTCGTGCTCTCGCCCTAGGCGAGCATGCGATGATAGCATCGGTGAAAAGTCCAGGAAGGACGTAGATTCAAGAACTGGATTCCAGGGGAGGACCTTATGATGGCGATAAAGGCCGTAGCGCGGTTGCTCGCTTTGTGCGGGAGTTTCGTCTGGGCGGGCTCGTGTTGGGCGGCCTATCCCGATCATCCGGTGAAGATCATGGTGCCGTTCGCGGCCGGCGGCCCCACCGATGTGATGGCGCGGTTGCTGGCGCAGAAGCTGTCGGAGAGCCTGAAGCAGCAGTTCTACATCGAAAACCATGCGGGTGCCGGCGGCAATATCGGCATGGCCCAGGTGGCGCGGTCCGCGCCTGACGGCTACACCATCCTGGTGGCGAGCTCGAGCTTCGTGGTCAATCCAAGTCTGTATGCCAAGAATCCGTATGACGCTTTCAAGGATTTTGCTCCAGTGACGCTGGCCGCGGCCGCGCCCAATATCCTCGTGGTCCACCCTTCCGTCGAGGCCAAGACTGTCAAGGAGCTGATCGCTCTGGTGCAGGCCAATCCCGGCAAGTACAGCATCGCCAATCCCGGTCTTGGCACTACGCCGCAGCTTGCCGCTGAATTGTTCAAGCTGACCTACAAGCTCGACGCCGCCAGCGTACCGTTCGGCGGCGGAGAGCCGGCGGTTCAATCCGTCGTTGGTGGCCACACCCCGTTAGGGCTCATGGCGGTGCCGCCGACCGCCCCGCAAGTCACCGGCGGCAATTTGCGTGGCCTCGCCGTCACCTCTACCAAACGCTCAGCGGCGCTGCCGAAAGTGCCGACGATGGTGGAAGCGGGCGTCCAAGGCCAGGAATCTGAGACTATGCAAGGCGTACTGGTGCCGGCGGGCACTCCGGCGGACATTGTCGACCTGCTGAATCGCGAAATCGTCAAAGCATTGCAGCTTCCCGACGTGAAGGCAAAATGTGCCGAACTCGGCTTCGATATCGTCGCCGACAAGCCGGCTGAATTTGCCGTCTACATCAAGAAGGAAGTCGATAAATGGGGCAAGGTCATTCACGACGCAAAAATTGCGCAGATCCAGTGAGGCATTGACCCGGCGTCCATGCGCATCGTCGACATCCGTGAGACGGCGATTCCGCTGAATTCGTCGCTCGCCAATTCGAGCTTCGATTTTTCCGAGATGACGACGTCGGTGGTGGCGGTCATCACCGACGTCGTGCGCGACGGCAAGCCGGTGGCGGGTTTTGCGTTCAATTCGACCGGACGTTACGCCTGCGGCGCGCAAATGCGCGCACGCTTCATCCCACGCATTCTCGGGGCCGACCCGAAAACCTTGTTGAACGAGTCCGGCGACAATTTTGCGCCGGAAAAAATTCTTGCCGTCATGATGCAAAACGAAAAATCGGGCGGTCACAGCGAACGCTCGGTCGGCATCGGCACGATCGAGGTCGCCGTCTGGGATGCGGTGGCCAAGATCGCGGAAAAGCCGCTGCACCGTTTGCTTGCCGAGCGCTTTAACGGCGGCAAATTCGCCGAAAAGGTTTTTTGCTATGTGGGCGGCGGCTGGTATGCGCCGGGCAAGACCACCAGGGACTTGCAGGACGAGATGCGGCGTCATCTCGATGCCGGCTACACCATGGTGAAGATGAAAGTCGGCGGCATGCCGCTCGCCGACGATCTTGCCCGTGTTGAGGCGGTCAAATCGATCCTGCCGCCGGGCGGCAGGCTCGCCGTCGACGCCAATTCGAAGTTCGGCCGCGCCGATGCGCTCGCTTACGCGCGCGGGCTTGCGGCGTTCGGCTTGCGCTGGTTCGAGGAGCCGTGCGATCCGCTCGACTTCGCACTGCTTGCCGAAATCGCCGAGGTCTACGACGCGCCGCTTTCCACCGGCGAAAATTTGTTTTCGACGCAGGACGTGGAAAATCTGGTGCGCTTCGGCGGCCTGAAACCGCAGCGCCACGACGTCATCCAGGTCGATCCGCCGCAGGCTTACGGCATTGTGCAATACGCCCGCACGCTCGACATGCTGGCGCGGCATCAATGGCCGCGCAGCTTGATGTTTCCGCACGGCGGCAATCAGATGTCGCTGGCGATCGCGGCGGGCTTCGGTCTCGGCGGCGCAGAGTCCTATCCCGGAGTTTTCGGCGATTTCGGCGGCTTTGCCGACGATGCCGAACTGAAGAATGGCTACCTGACGTTATCGGATCGGCCAGGCATCGGCTTCGAAGGACAGGCGCGGCTTTACCGGATCATGCGCGACCTTGCCGCGTGATGTATTTAGCGCAGTCTTCCCGGCGAGGTTACGCCAGCAGGTGAGCCGCCCGATAGGCGGCGACTGCGCCCGGATGGAGCGCGACGCCGCCGAATTCGAACGCCGCCGCGCCCTCCGATCGCAAGGGCTCGAACAAATCGGTAAGCCCGTTGAACAGCGCGTTCAGTCGCGGCAGTTCGTCGCGTGCGGCCAGAATGGCGGACGTGACGCCCTGGACCTTGTCGTCGGCGACATGGGCGTGCGTCACCAGCACATTGACGACGGCAGCTTGCGGCACATCGGCATCGAGCCCGCGGATCGCGCCCTTTCGCATGATCGTCCGGCGATAGAACGGCACCGCAGCTAGGACTTTTTCCAGTTCCCCCGGCCCATAGGGCAGCACGCGGATGGAACTCCGCTCGGCCAGTGCCGTCATGACTTTGTTAGGGATCGGGCATTGCAACTGGGCATCGACCTCGCCGCGCGCGAGCGCGTCCGCGCCGGCGGCGAAATCGAGGTAGAGCGGCGTGAAGTCGGCGAAGCTCAGTCCCAGCGTGCCAAGGATCACCCGGGCATGTTGGGTCATACCGCTCATCTGCGGGCCGACGACGAGCCGCTTGCCACGCACGTCGGACACTTTGCGCAGCGCAGAATCGGCACGCGTAATGAAGAAGAGCGGACCGGCATTCATCGGCGCCACCATGCGCAGATCGATGGGCTGCGTGAACGGCGCCTCGCCGTTCTTGGCGCGCCCGATCCAGTTTGATGCCATGAAGCCGAAGTCGATGTCGCTTTTCTCAAGCCGGTTGGCATTCTCGACGCTGGCGGCGCCCGACGTGCTCGCGTCGATCGGGGCGAGCGTCTGAGTTCGTTCAAGCACTGTCTTGAGCGCGTTGCCTTGACTAAGAAACGTGCTGTCGCGTTCCGCCGTGCCGATGCGTATTCCCATGCTTGCTCCGCTCATTCCCGCGCATGCAGGAATCCAGTCGTGACCGCGCTTTCGCCGTGATTGTTCCCAGGTCCGCGCTTTCGCGGCGACGAACGATCATAGCAGCAGCTTTGACTTGATTGAATTCCGCCGCGTCTTAGCCCGACAGCCGCTCGATTGCCGCGCCACAGCGTCCGAGTTTTTCCTCGAGGCGCTCGAAGCCGCGGTCGAGGTGATAGACCCGGTTGACGATCGTTTCGCCCTCAGCGGCGAGCGCGGCAATCACCAGCGAGACGGAGGCGCGCAGATCGGTCGCCATCACCGGCGCGCCCGTGAGGCGCTCGACGCCTTCGATGGTCGCCCGCTCGCCGTCGAGCTGTATGCGCGCGCCAAGCCGTGCCAGCTCCTGCACGTGCATGAAACGGTTCTCGAAGATCGTTTCGACGATGTGCGACGTGCCGCGCGCTCGCGTCATCAGCGCCATCAGCTGGGCCTGCAGATCGGTCGGAAAATCCGGAAACGGCGCGGTCGTCACCTCGACCGGCGCGATACCCGCGCCGTTGCGCGCCACGCGGATACCTTCGTTGGTCGGCATGATGGACGTGCCCGTCTGTTCGAGCACATCGAGAGCCGCCTGAAGGTGCTCGGGGCGGGCGTTTTTGAGAAGAATATCGCCGCCGGCCATGGCGACCGCCATGGCGTAGGTCCCGGTTTCGATGCGATCGGGCAGCACGGCGTGCCGTGCGCCGTTCAGTTTGGCGACGCCCTCGATCACAATGCGCTTCGTGCCGGCGCCGGAAATGCGCGCGCCCATCTTGTTGAGACATTCGGCGACGTCGACGATTTCCGGCTCACGCGCCGCGTTTTCGATCAAGGTCGTCCCGTCGGCGAGCGAAGCCGCCATCAGCGCCGTGTGGGTGCCGCCGACGGTGACTTTCGGAAAAGCGATTTCGCCGCCCTTGAGCCCGTGCGGCGCCCGCGCCACCACATAACCGCCGTCGATGTCGATTTTCGCGCCGAGCCGCTCCATCGCCATGATGAGCAGATCGACCGGCCTCGTGCCGATCGCGCAGCCGCCCGGCAACGACACCCGCGCCTCGCCCATGCGCGCCACGAGCGGCGCGACCACCCAAAAACTCGCCCGCATCTTGGACACGAGCTCATAGGGCGCCGTGGTGTCGACAATATTGGCGGCGGAAATGTGCAGTGTCTGGCCGTGATCGGCGGTCTCGCCGGAGCGCTTGCCGCCGACCATGATGTCGACGCCGTGATTGCCGAGAATTTGCTGCAGCAGGCCGACGTCGGCGAGCCGCGGCACGTTGTCGAGAACGAGGGTCTGATCGGTCAGCAAACTCGCGATCATCAGCGGGAGCGTGGCGTTCTTCGCCCCCGAAATCGGTATCGTGCCATTGAGGTGCCGGCCGCCCACGATGCGAATGCGATCCATCTTTACCCCCCACGGCCCATCCCGGACCGAAACCGTGCAAACTTATGGACCCGACGCGGCAATGCCGCAAAAACGCGACGCAACCAATTTTGCCGAATTCACCCGCCCGATCCCGTCACACTACTCCCGGCCTGGATTGCGGCGAAAGTCGGGATCGGCGGCCTGAATATCGGTCTCGGCGGCCGGCGAATTCCCCCGGGCCGCCGGTCCGGCGGCCCGGCTGCGGGCTTGCGCCTTGCGCCGTTTGAGGTTTTCGCGCAAGGCCGCGGCCAGCCGCTCGCTTCGCGCCGCCCATTTCTCCGCCTTGCCGCGTTTGACCATGGTCGTTTGTCTGCAAGCGGTCAAATTTGAAATTCGTCAAGTTTCAAGCACGCCGAGCGCCGCGCTGCAACCGATGCCGGCCGTCGCGCTTGCGCCGAATCCCCCCTTATGGCAAGGGATCGCCGCGCTTTCACGCATGGACGTTCGCCGCGCGCTGGCCGGGAAGGCCGCCGAAATGGCGCTGCCGTAGCTCAGTGGTAGAGCACTCCCTTGGTAAGGGAGAGGTCGTCAGTTCAATCCTGACCGGCAGCACCAGTTAACGCCGGAATATCGCTTCCACTCACAGGAGTACTTCCTGTTCTCCCGTGTTCGGAGAAGAACCAACCATGTTTCCCCTGACAAACGTTGGGGGAAATCGGGGGGCTTGTTCGGTGAGTGTTCCGCGATCGATCACCGAAGCCGCTTGGCTAAGAACTCCAGAAGTTTTTAGAACGACCGCTTTCCTCCCTTGTTCGATTTCCGATGTTTCAAGCTCGGGCACGAACTTATCGGGATAATGCCTCGAAGGCGCTTCGTAGAGCCGATCACGCGGCATAAAAGTACCGAACTCCTAAAATTCCTGGAGGGCCACCTCAGCTTGAAATCCTTGTTTCCTACAGGTACCCTGTTGAACGACCGTCTCCTTTTGGGAAGTGACCTTGTTCATGTGACCGAGGAGCTCGCAATGGCGAAAAGAGCGAAAACAAAAAAGGGCGTCGCTAAGAATCGCACGAGGCCAACAAAGCAAAAATCCGCGAAGCGCAAAGGAAAAGCCGGTGGCGCGCTTGTCGGAGTTTTATCATCCATCCCGGTTACCGCGGCTTTGAAAAAGGCAATCGCAGATGGGGGAGGCTTCTCTGACCAACAGCTTTTGATTTTGGATGACCAGGGCTACGACCTACCCACCCTGGAAGGATGTCTAGACCGGTTCGCGAGTATCTCGACTATAAAGATAATTATTACCGTTGGCGGCGGTATAACTTACACAGCAGCAGCGTCGGCCGCAGACAAAAAATTCGTCTCAATAGTTGGTGAAGCTCCCACAAACCAAGCTGATTTGTGCTACGGTGGTGTAACGCTACAAAGCTGTCAGACCGATGCAGATCGGATTGGAAAAACACTCCATAGCAGAAAGTTTCAGCGAGGCGACATAGGGTTATTTTATAACCCAAAATCGGTGATGGCTGAAAACGTGTCTTGGCCGGGCGGCGAAATCGTCGCCGCGACCGTTCCCAATGACCAAAAAAATTACGCCAAGGACTTGGCGGGCTTTTCGGCGGGAACAACGGCTGTAGTGGTTAGTGCCGATCCATTTTTCCAAAAGACGAAGGCCTCGCTTCTCGCTGCAGCGAAAAGCATTGACAAGTATTTTTGTTACTCACTGCAAGATTACAAGAACGGAGCAAATCCTGGAAAAGCCTGTCTGCATGGTCCGAATTTGAAAGATGCTTATAATTTGGTTGGAATGCTCGCCAAGAACGTCCTTGCTAACAATGTGAAGGCCGGCTTCATACCTTGTCCGAATTACGTGAATGACGTGATGTAGAACGGAGACGACGTACAGCTGAATTCAGAGTCTGCTACGATTGATCCGAACAAAATTTTTCTTTGCCAGGCAGTTCCAGCGTACAATTCCGCGCCCGCGGAAAACGACGAAACTTGCCTCCATCAATTGTCAAGCAATGATAATCATGACGCTTGCGCGCTGCGTATCATCCTGTGCGGTTGAATGCGCGCACGGTCATGCGAAGTACGAATAAACCGCGGTATCCAAGTATCGGTGCAGCTTGTCATGTCGTCCGCGTACTTCGAGCCGCCAAAGCTGACTTTTAATAACAAGTGTACATTTTTACATAAGCAAACGACGACCAAACCATTGATATGGGTTACGCGACCCCAAGGCTGGCATTTTCATAATCGGCGTCTTTCCCTTCCGCGTCGCATCTGGTATGTTCATTTGATTTCTTAAGTTACAGATTTTTGAGGGGGCGGCGTGAATTCAGAGCCGCACGTCCTGTTGGACGCCGATCTTACGAGCGTCGATCTGTCCTCAGCGACGGATGCGCGGCAGGCGCCGCCTTGCGTGAAAAGCGACATCGATACCCATTCCGAGGCGACATCGATCCAAACCGACTGCATGGAAATTGAAATCGGGGGCCACAAATTGACTGGCGCCATCGACTTCAGGTCCGAAAGCACCGGCGAAAAAGGCCGGAGCCTCTCTCCAGGCAAGCAGCTCGAGTTCAAAGGCGATTTCCGTCGCGAGGCAGCAGAACTCAAAGACTGGGCTGACAGACAGAATTGGCCCGAGTCTTCGGTCGGAGAATTGAGAGTTGTCGTTTCCGATCAATACAAGATATCGAAGTCGCTGGTGCCGGCTTGGTCAGGCTGCGCCGGACATATGGAATTTCCGGCATGGCGGGTCATGTCTCGCAAAGCCGCCATCATGCACGAGCTGGTCCATGTCTTTTTTCCGAACGCAAATCGATTCCTCGCTGAGGGCCTCGCTGTCTACTTGCAGGCCGCCATTGGCGAAAACCCGGCGTTTCCGAACTTCGGTACGCCACTGCACGAAAACGCGCGCGAGCGTCTTAGAGAAATGACGCCGCTCAATTCGCGCGCGGATCGGCCGGACCTGACGCAAATCCATCTTGCCGAACTCGATGCAATCGCAACGCCAAGTCCTTTGACGCTGCGGGTCGGGGACGATTTCTATGGCGAGGACAGGCGCGGCCAGGCATTCGTTTATTCGATCGCCGGCTCTTTCGTGCAGTTTCTCGTGGAAACGCGCCGCATGGGAAAGTTTCGCGCGATCTACGAACGCACGCCGCTTATTCCACTGGCCCATAACGGCGGATCGCCGGACCGCTGGCATGATGTTTATAGGGCGACACTCGCGGATCTCGAGAGGGAATGGAAACTGATGATCGTGGCCGGCGTTTGCGACTGAAGAGCGGTCGCCTGCGCAGACAGCTTCAGGTGGTCGATTGTTCACTGCAATTCAACTGCAACAGGGAGCGATGCAATGCCAGAGATCTACCCCAAGGTAACGCGTTCGAAGCTCAGGAGCGGTGCCCGCAAAACGTCTCAAGGGAAAGGACGGGTCTCTTTGCCAGGCGTCAAGACGGATGCCAAGCACGTCAAGGCCACCGACAAATGCGGCTACGGAGCCAACCGCGAACTCGCCGCGTTGATCAAAAAGGCGATGAAGGCCAAGAAGAACAGTGACAAGAACGGCTCCCACTTCGTTTTGGGCTGGCGGCTTTACCCGAACAAAGATCATCCGCGATGGCACAGCAAGGATGTGCACTCCTGCGGGTGCGGATGTGGGTGCTCATCTTAGGCAAGACCTTAGCGCATTCGTTCGCACTCTTTGCTGCAAATTGCTGATGGAGAGAGCCATGCCGTTCAATGTTGGAGTAGTGTCGAGCACTGACATCAAGGGTTTCAATCCCAATCTGTACAATGGGTTCGTGAACAACCTCAATCTTCCGGCTGGGACGGCAGCGCCCGCCTATGAACATGCCGGCGGCGATTACGATGCAAACAGTCGGCGCGGCATGAAACAGGCGGTGCGGCGCCTCTTTAAGGCCAATCCTAACCTCGATTTGGCCGTGGCGCTCGGCGGATTGGTTTCGGCGAGAGCCCTTTCCGACTACGTCGACGCCACTGGCGTGGCAGTGCCGTTCCTGATCTTGATCGGCCGCACTCCGAACGACGGCGGCAGCTTATGGCAAAACGATCAGTTTATCGGCGGCATTAACCTCGACACGGCAAATCAAAATACCTATCGCGCAACTTGCCTGGTCGGACACTATTCGACACCAGCCAATCCCATCGCCGTGGAGAATATATGCCTGCTTTACAACAGCAACTCTCATATGGGGCAGCGAGAGGCGACAGATTGGTCGTTTTTCGGCTTGGTCAAGAAAAGCAGCGTCGTTCAGACCGCCGCCGGATACAATCCAAATCAGTTCGCGAACGACTTCAACAGCCTTCCAGCGGGAACAAAGGCTGTGATCGTAAGTTCGGATCCGTTCTTCACATCCAAGGCGGCGGATCTCGTGGCCGCGGCAAGAGTCTGGGCGAGCCCGGTGTGTTACCCCAATGAAATTTACCGGGCAGCCAATCCGTTGACGAATGCCAGTATGATTTACGGTCCAGATCTTTCGACTGCCTTTCAATTACTCGGCGCGAAGGGTGCAGCTTATCTCAACGGAAATCCTAGACCGTCTCAGGTCGGATTGGATTCGCCGCACCCAGGCGCGCCGGCGTACTTATAAGGGCTGGCAATTGAATACGAGGGCTAACCCCGCCGTTGGGCTGGGATATCGTTCGGCCATCGCTGAGTGGACGCGCGCCAATCTCAAGAGCTTCGACGTCCTGGAGGTCACCGTGGATCATTGCATCTACGGTGGCCCGGCGCAGCGGGCCGAGATATTTGATCTTGTCGGCCGCATTCCTCTCAACGCTCATGGAATAGGCCTTTCGATCGGAACGGACGTGCCGCTTGATCTCGCTTACCTGGATGAGGTCGCGGAGATCGTTGAGCGCCTGCGCGCTCCCACCTATAGCGAGCACCTCGCATTTACGCGCGTTCCCGGGCGCGACCTCGCAAACCTCTTGCCTGTTCCGAAGACCGAGTCCGTCGCTGAATCAATCATCGCGAAAGTCCGAACGGTCCAGTCGCGCGTCGGCGTTCCCTTCCTGCTCGAGAATATCTCCTACGCGTTCGAGTGGCCGGATTCGGATTTGTCGGATGCCGAATTTCTCAATCTGATCTGCAGCGAGACCGGCGCCGGCATCCTGCTCGACATCGAGAATCTGTATTTGAACGCGAACAACCATGGCTTCGATGCTTACGTTTTTCTGGACACGCTGTCCGCCGGTCTCGTTAAGGAAGTGCACATGGCGGGCGGAATAGCCGTCAACGAGGAGGGTCTGCAGCGGGTGTTTCTGGCCGATTCCCATTCCCATCCGATACCGGACGAGACGCTCGATCTCCTGGAATACGCACTGGCGCGTCATACTCCGGAAACGATCGTGCTCGAGCGCGATGATCGTCTTGACGCATCGGACGAAATCCTCGGCGACGTCGAGCGTATCCGCGCTTGCGTCGCTCGATGGGCGAAACGGGTCCATGGCAAAGCGATTGTTGGATCGGCAAGCTAAGCTGCTCGCATATCTGACGAGCGGCGAGGCCATCTTCGGCGACAGAAGCGGCATTCCTATCGATCCGGCGCTGCGGGGAATTGATCGCGCATTGCTTCATGTCGAGGCGCGCTTCTCCCACGAGAAGCGCATGGAGAAGATTGCAGCGGTTTTTCCCAAGACGTTTGCTCTGCTGGGAACCGACCTCGAGACAGTCTTGCGCGCGTTCGTGGAAGCCTGCCCGCCCTTCGATATCAGCCGTATCGAGAACGCGCGTCAGCTTTACGGCTTTCTGACGGCGCACTGGGAAAGCCGACCACCGGCGCCGCCATATTTGCCCGATGTGGCCGCGTGCGAACTGGCTTGCGCGCAGGCCTGCATCGAAGCCGACAGTGGGTCGGAGGTCGAGATCGATTCCGCCCACATCGGGCTTCCCGCGATCAGGCGCAAACCAGGTGTCATCCTGCTGCAAACACGCTTCGATATCCGGCCACTCTTTGAGAGTGGTCGCGACACTGTGAGCCCGATCGAGAGCGACGTCCGGCTCGCGATTGCTGTTTGTGCGGGTGAGCCGCAGATTCTCGAACTCACGCCGGAGATATTCGATCTGCTTGCCGCGCTCGACGGATGGGTCGTGTCTCGCGAGTTGGCGAATGCGGAGGGTCTCATCGCCGAACTGGCAGAGGCAGGCGTCTTGGAGGTACGGCGTTGAGAATTTGCATCATCGGCAAATTTCCACCGATCCAAGGCGGCGTCAGCATGCGAACGTATTGGACCGCTTATCGCCTTGCCGAACGCGGCCACGAAGTCCACGTCCTGACCAACGCCAAAGAGGCCGGCCCGCCATTCCGCATGCATATGCGCCAAGAGGACTGGGCGCGCTGTGAGGCTCAGTTCAAGAACGGCTCCCTCACCGTGCATTGGTCCGATCCCGTGGATCGTTCGCAATCCTACCTTCCGATGGCGAGTCCGTTCGTCTCGAAACTGGCGGCCATGGCGGCGACGCTTCATGCGAAGCGGCCGTTCGACGTGATTTATTCCCACTATATGGAACCCTATGGGGTAGCGGGACATCTCGCTTCCGAGATCACGGGCGTGCCGCAGGTTGTGCGCATGGCCGGCAGCGATGCGGGACGGCTCTGGCATCATCCGCAACTCGAAGCGCTTTACGACCACGTGTTACGCTCCGCCGAAATAGTGATTGCCGGCGGCTCGGTCGCGCGGCGCGCGATCGAACATGGCGTCGAGGCCGGCCGTATTGCTTTTGGCGGCGGATATGAGGTGCCCGAGACTTTCTTTACGCCCAACGGGCCCGTCCTCGACTTTCAGGCGTTGAGGAAGGAAGTTGAATCGTCTGGCGAGGCAGGCGACCCGTTCTGGGGCGAATTGAGCGGCGAGCGAAAGCATTTCGGCGTCTACGGTAAGCTCGGCGAGACCAAAGGATCATTCGCCCTCCTTTCGGCCATGCACCGGCTTAAACTCGCAGGCGTGGACATCGGGCTCGTCGCGCTGGCGCACGGAATGCCCAAAGTTGAACAAAAATTTCGGCAGATGGCGCAAGAGCTCGATCTCGGCGACCGCATCCTGCAAATTCCATTTCTTCCGCACTGGCGCGTCCCGGAATTCCTGCGGGGCTGCCTCGCAGTGTGCTGCCTCGAACAGGATTTCCCCATCCGGATTCACACGCCGGTGGTTGCCCGGGAAGTGTTGCTTTGCGGCTGCTGCCTGGTGGCTTCGGCGGAATTGCTGCGAAAGCTGCCGGGTCATGACCGGCTAGCCAGCGGTTACGGATGCGTCGCTATCGACAACGTCAACGACGTCGGCGAGTTGACGCAACGGCTCGCCGACATTGCAAACGATCCGGAGCCGGCAGCGGCAGTCGGTGCACGAGGCCACGACTTCGCCCGGCAGCTGGAGCGCAACTCGGATTTTCCGCAGAGATTGGAGCAGATTTTATCAGCAGCCGCGGCGCGCAAGCCTCTGATTCCGGCATTGTCTGGCGCGCACGACGATGACGAATACGACCGGGCCGACGACCGCTTCGAGTTGACCCGGCTGTGCGCAGATGCGTTGCGGAAAGCCGCTGCCGAACCAAAGTTACTGGCGCAAGGACCGATCGACCTTGCCCAGGCCCGTGTTGTCCTTGCGGCGATCAAAAAGGCTGTCGCGAAAGGCCTGCCCCATCTGAAGCCGCTCACTCCAGCCATCGAAATCGAGATAGCCGTTGCGGAAGCCGAATCCGCGCTTGGAACGGCACACGACGACTGTGCCGATAAGACGTTCGCTCGGTTGAACATTCGACGATGGGCAATCGGGCGTGACGATCTTGCCCAACTGCTGCCCGTCCGGCATCCCGGGCTTCGAATTGTCGAATTCGGCTTCGACGCCGCTCAATATCTATCCGCGCGCAAGGTGACCGACTTTCCGCCGGTCGCGCGCCCACCAGCAAGCTACATTGTTGTGTTCAGGCCGTCCGAGGGTCGGCGACGCGAACCGCTGCTCGTTGACGGAACTACCGCGCGCATATTGCAACTCAGCGACGGAACGTTAACGTCACTTGAAATCGCAGTTCGATTGCAGGCCGAACGCGATACGTCGGCCATTGAGAAAAACCTCGCGTGGGTCGAAAATCTCTTCTGCGGCGGTTTGATTGGATTGCGCGCCCCCTGATCGCCCGGCTGTCGAGCGTTCGTGCCGGTCCAGAACCCGGCACGCTCCCGTTGAAGAGTTTCGCGGTATTGCGGCTGGTCCGGAGAAGAATCGACAAATTATCAACTTTTCGCCAGCCGCGTGACTATGATGCGCTTGGCTCGTTCCGATGTGCTATCTTGTCGAGATCGAGTGAGCGGCGGGCCGCCGAGTATTTCAAATGAGACGGCGAAAATTTCTGACCCTGCTCGGCGGTGCGGCGTCCTGGCCGATGTCGGTTCGCGCCCAAGAGCCAAACATGCCCTCGATCGGGTGGCTCAGCAGTGTTTCGCCGCGCTCTTCTGCTCCGCTGGTCGCCGCGTTCCGCGACGGCTTAAGAGAGAAGGGGTTCATCGAAGGCAAAAATCTGTGGATCCATTATCGCTGGGCAGAGGGCCACTATGACGAGCTGGAAACGTTGGCGACGGAACTCGTCCAACGCAAGGTACTCGTAATAGCTGCTGCGGGCGGCGTCGTCTCGGCACGGGCGGCCAAAAAAGTCACGACCCAAATTCCAATTCTGTTCGTAAGTGGGTTTGACCCCACGAAGCTCGGTCTCGTCGACAGCCTTAGCCATCCTGCCGGCAACGCGACGGGCGTCACCGTGTATTCGACCGAGCTTGCAAAAAAACGGCTTCAATTACTCCACGAATTGGTTCCCGCGGCGCACACGGTCGCTATTCTCGCCAATCCCGGTGCGATCGTTACCAAGATCGAGGTGGACGATTTGGGCGCTGCGGCAGAATTTTTCAACTTGAAACTTCTGTTGTTGAATGCCGGCACTGACAGCGAAATAGATCAAGCGTTTGAGAGGGCCGCCCAGCAGCAGGCAGGAGCAATGATTGTCAGCGCAGATCCGTTCTTCACGAGTTGGCGCACCCAGATCGTCGCACTGGCCCACAGATATTCGTTACCCGGCTGCTATCCATGGCGCGAATATGCCGAAGCGGGCGGCCTGCTCAGTTATGGAGCAGAATTAACCTGGGCCTTTCAACAGATCGGCATATACGCGGGCATGATTCTCAAAGGGGCAAAGTCGCATGATCTGCCGGTGCAGATGCCCACGACGTTCAAACTCGTCATAAACCTCAAGACGGCGAAAGCGCTGGGCCTTGCCGTGCCGACCGCGTGGCTGGCGACAGGCGAGTTGATCGAGTAAGTGGGGCGTCTTCTGCGCTGCGGCCATTTCGGCTTTGCAAAAGTGCAACAAGCTAATTGCGGTGGCTTCCGGATCGTCTGTCTCCGCTCAATCGCACGCGCGCGAGGGCCCCTTGGTCGCCCGGCCAGAATTGCCGCCGCGCCCGGCGTTGCGGCTGGAGGGAGCTATGCGGGCAACAGAATGCTCCTGGCCGCCACGGCATGGATTTCTGTGATATGAAATCCTGCGCAAACACGCCGAACGTCTCGAAGAAACATCGGGTAAGGATCAGCCTATATCGGGCGGATGCCAGCCGCCGGGGAAGCACCAGGAGAGAATAGATGGATCTCATTGCCGATCGCGGTCGCCGCGTCACCATCGAGGAGCTCAACACCAGCCGGCTTCTGGCACACGCCAGAAAGCAGGCGCACAAAAACAAGTTTGACGACATGCTGATCGTCGATGTCGACGCTCATCACTACGAGAACGAGAGCTACAGCGAGTGGCTGCCGTTCATGCAGAACGATGTCTTCAGGCAGCTGACCTTGTCGGGCGGCCGCGACGGCCGCAGCACCATCGGCTCAAGCCGTGTCGGCTTCCAGGACATGGGCGGCCGCGTCACCCGCTATCCGCTGCGCAAAAGCGAAAAAACGAATGGCGGCAAGATGCGTGACGTCGAATTGGGCCATCGCTGGATGGACGCCATGAGCGTCGACTACGCCTGCCTGTTCCCGACCGGGATGCTCAGCATCGGTCTACATCCGCAGAAGGAAATGGAATCCGAGTTGTGCTGGGCCTACAACCGTTGGCTGACCGAAAAGGTCCTGCCGGAAGCTGGCGGCCGTTTCTTCTCGATGCTGTGCCTGCCGTTCCGCGATCCGGCAGCGTCGCTGCGCCATGTCGAGGCGTTCGGCGACCGCAAGCACGTCGGCGGCTTCATGGTCACGACGGTGCGCCCGACCATGGGCGTCTACGACGACGCCTACATGAATCTCTACCGGGCGATGGAGGAGCGCGGTCTGGTGCTGGCGTTCCACTCCGCCACCAATTGGAGCGAAACGACCTTCCAGAGCTGCAATCGCTTCCTCACGGCGCACGCGCTCGGCTTCACTTGGTACAACGTCCTGCATCTGAGCAACTGGGTCGTCAACGGCATGGGCGAGCGGTTTCCCAAGCTGCCGGTCATCTGGATGGAATCGGGCCTCGCCTGGTTACCGTTCCTGATGCAGCGGCTCGACCACGAATACATGCTGCGGCCGTCCGAGGCGCCGCTCCTGAAGAAGCTGCCGTCGGATTACATGCGCGACATGTATTACTCATCGCAGCCGATGGAGGTGCGCGACTTCGGCGCCATGGAATGCACGTTCCGGATGATGAAAGCGGAGACGCAATTGCTTTATGCGTCGGATTATCCGCATTGGGATTTCGACCTGCCGTCGTCGATCTACGACCTGCCGTTCCTCAACGAAAAGGCCAAGCACAACATCCTCGGCGGCAACGCCGCCCGGCTGTTCAAGCTCCAGCCCCGCAACGACAAGCAGAAAAAGAATCTGAAAAAGTACGGCAATCTTACCGCCGCATGAACGCTCGTAACTGCATCGCAGCGCGGCGCGCCTTGACAGCGCCGCGCGCTCAACTCTATTGGCGCTTCAGAGGAAACGCAGCGGCTATACAATGCCTGCAGTTGAGCAGCCCAAAGAGCCTGCAATCTCGGCGGAAAACGCCAGCAAGCTCTTTCTCGACGGCGCGGTGACCGCATTCCGCCAACTCGATCTCGCGGTGCGCGCCCGCGAAACCCTCTGCATCGTCGGCCCCAGCGGTTGCGGCAAGACGACGCTGCTGCGCTGCATCGCCGGGCTTGCCGATCTGAGCGGCGGCCGGATGCTGATCGGAGGACGACCGGTCAAAGGACCGCCCGAAGGCGTCGCCATGGTGTTCCAGCACTTCGGCCTGCTGCCGTGGAAGACCGTCTACGACAATGCGGCGTTCGGGCTTGCGATCGCCGGCGCGCCGGCTGCGGTGATCCGGCCGCGTGTCGAGCATTACCTCGAGCTGGTCGGGCTCGCCGGCTTCGAAAAGAGTTATCCTTATCAGCTTTCCGGCGGCATGCAGCAGCGCGTCGGCCTCGTTCGGGCACTGGCGATCAACCCGGCGATCCTCTTGATGGACGAGCCGTTTGCTTCGCTCGATGCGCAGACCCGCGAGATCCTCCAGGAGGAACTGCTGCGCATCATGGACCGTCCCGAGGAAAAAAAGACGATGGTCTTCATCACGCACTCGATCGACGAGGCCATTCTGCTCGGCGACCGGATTGCGGTGATGAGCGCTCGGCCGGGCCGCATCAAGGAGATCATCGATCTGCCGTTCGGCCGGCCGCGCGACGTCGAAGTCGTGCGCGCCGATCCCCGCTACGCTGAACTGCGCGCGCACATTTGGCGCGAGTTGAATGCCGGTCGACCAACTCGGGTGGCGGCATGAGTATTTCGATTCAGACCGGTGGAGCACTGGCTGACGGCGCCGCCGAAGCCGCGCTCGCGCGCAAGGTCGCCATCGGCCGCAGGCGCAACCGGCAATTTCTCGTCATCGCCATCCGTCTTGTGTCGCTCGCGGCTGTGCTGACGATCTGGCAGATTTTCGGCGCCCGCGTCGATCCTTCGCTGTTCACCACGCCCAGCGCCATCGCGGTCGCGGCCGTCGAAATGATCAAGAGCGGCGAGCTCTGGACCTACTTGTGGCCAAGCCTTGTAGTACTGGCGATCGGGCTGACGCTCGCGGCCATCGTCGGCATCGCCGTGGGACTTCTGCTGGCGCGTTACTGGGTCCTCGACGTCGCCTTCGGCGGCTATATCACGTTTCTCTATTCGATCCCGAGCGTGGCGCTGGTGCCGTTGATCGTGCTGTGGGCGGGATTCGAGACCACCGCGAAGGTCATCATTCTTTTTCTGTTCGCGTTTTTTCCGATGGCGATCAACACGCACCAGGGCGTCAAGAATGTCGACCCCAAGCTGATCGAGGTCGGCCGCGCGTTCCGAGCGAGCGAGCGGCAGTTGTGGACCAACATCGTGCTGCCGGGTGCGCTACCCTTTATCGTAACTGGACTGCGCCTCGCCGTTGGTCGCGGACTGATCGGCATGGTGCTGGCCGACCTTTACACCGCCATTTCCGGTATCGGCTATCTGATCGTGCGCACCGCTTCGACCTATCAGGTCGACAAGATGTTCGTGCCGATCGTGACGCTTGGATTGCTGGGCGTGACGTTGACGGCGCTGCTGCGTGTCTTGGAACTGCAGGTAGCGCCTTGGACGGCATCACGCGGTCACGACTGAGAAGCGAGATCGAGACGAGATAACGGGAGGACGATGATGCGAGGCTCGATACGAACGGATCGGCTGCTCGCCGCGGCTTGTCTGCTGCTGGCGTTCGGTGCGAGCGGGGCTTCGGCCCAGACCCCGTGCGCGACCATGCGCAAGATCAATATCGGCGTCTCCGTGGCGCCGCCGAATGTCGTCCACACCTCGCCCTACGTCGCCCAGGACCTTGGTTATTTCGCCAAGCATTGCATCGACGCATCCATCATCCAATTCGACGGCGGCCAATCGCCGGCGGCGAAGGCGGCGGCCGCCCAGGGCACCGCGCTGGTGTCCGTCAGCGCCATTGCAGTCGGTCATGGCGTCAAGGTGCAGCAGATCTGGGGGTTGGCGCCGCGCATGCCGCAGGCCTATGTGGTTGCCGCGAGTGTCAAGACTGCCGCAGACCTCAAGGGTAAGCGGCTGAGCGCCGCAGGTGGCGGCGTCGGCAGCTTCAATTGGGTGATGGGCCGCGAGGTGTTGAAGAGTGCAGGTCTCACAGTCGACGACGCGCAATTCATCTCCGCCGCCACTGCCGCCCGGCTCCCGGGATTGGTCGCCGGACAGATCGACGGCGTCGCCTTGCACCCGGAAGATGTTTTTCTGGCGCAACAGAAAAGCGCTGGTCTGCATCCTCTCGCCCAGCTTTCCGACCTGCTGCCGAATTACATGTTCAATGCCTACGGCGCTGCGACCGATTGGATCGCGCGTGATCACGCCCTCATGGTCGACACCGTCGCCGCGATGATCGAAGCCAATCGCACGATCTACCGTGACGAGGCAAAGGTCGTGCCGATCATGATGAAGGCGACCGGCAAGCCCAAGGAGGCCGTGGAGTACGCGTGGAAGGTCGAGACCGATCATTGCATCTGGTCGGTGAACGAAGGCTTCAACCCCGAGCGGACGCAATGGACAACCGATAACGACGTCGCGAATGGCTATATCGACGCGGCGAAGAAACCGACCAACGATCAGGTGGTCGACATGAAGCTCGCCACTGAGGCGGTTCAGGCCGCCGGCGGCCGCGTGACCATCGGCAAGTGCACGGAATGAGGTCACAGGTCGGGAAGGCCGAAGAGCAGGTTACCGGAAGCCAAGATCAGGCTATTATTCGCCGACAGGAGAAGCATTGTGACTAAGCTCGTCGAGAAGGCGATTGCCGCTATCAGTCAATTGCCGCCCGAGACGCAGGATGATCTCGCGCGACTGATGCTCGCACTTGCGAACGGCGCCCCAATGCCGCTGACACCTGACGAAGCGGCAGCGATCGCCGAAGCTGAAGCTGAAATCGCGCATGGTAAGCGCGTGCCGCCGGATGTCATCGATTCGTTTTGGCGTGCGCATGGTCTATGAATGTAGTCTTTGCGCCGCGGGCGTTTCGCGACCTGGAGATAACAAACGCTTACGTTCGCGAGCGTAGTTCTCCGGCCGCCCAGAGGGTGCTGGGAGCGATCAAATCCTCGATCGACGCGCTAAGTTTCTTTCCGCTGATTGGGCCGCTCGTCGATGATGCTAGGCATCGACGCATGCCGGTGCTGCGCTTTCCTTATGTCATTTTCTACCGCGTGGCGGATGACGAGCTTCTGATTCTTCATATTCGGCATACGTCGCGTCGTCCCATTGATTTGACAATCGACCTTTAATCCGATCGTCATTTTTCCAGATTTTGTTCGGATTGATGCGCTGCTATAGGAAGACCCTCTTGATCACCTAAATACGAAACGTCCGAGGATCGCCCATGAACACTCAAATCAGACCACCCCGCATCGGCCCGCAGCCTTGGGAGATCGTGCGCACCAAGCTCGACCAATCGCTGCCGTTCGCCAATATGCGCGACACGCCGTATTACCGTGACGCGGTGTGGGAGCAGTTTTCGAAGGGGGAATACGAACGCCGCTATCGGGCGCTGCGCGCGAAGATGCGCGAGCACAAGCTCGATGTCCTCATCGTTCCGGGTGGTCCGAGTCACTGGAGCTTCGGCGGCGGCATGCTGTGGCTGACCGGGCATTGGGAATGGCACGCGCTCGCGAGCTATGTGCTGGTACCGCTCGAAGGCGAGCCGACCATGATCTATTCGATGGGCGGCACCCACGCCGAAGCGGTGCGCCGGCAGGTCGAGATCGCCGTCAAGGATGTGCGCCACAGCCGCAGCGGGCGGTACGCCGACGTGATGGTCGAGCGCATCCGCGAGCTCAAGCTCGAGCACGGCCGCGTCGGCCTTATGGAGGTCGACCCGCGGCACAGCGATTACATGCCGGTGAACCAATACAACGTGTTGCGCGATAATCTGCCCGATGCGGAATTGGTCTTCACCAGCGGATTCCTGCACGAACTGCTTTCGATCCACAGCGCCGAGGAGCTCGACTGCATCCGCAAGGCCGGCGTGCTGTGCCAGAATGCCATGGAGGCGATGGTCGCACGTGCGCGTCCGGGCGTGAAGGAATACGAGCTGCGCGCTGCTGCCGGCGCCGCTATCCTCGAAGGCGGCGGCGACATCGATTTTTTGATCATCGGCTCCACGCCGATGGCGAACCCGGCAATGATTTTCGGCAATCCGCGACCGTCCGGCCGCGTGCTGCAACACGGCGATATTATCAACATGGAGCTGGCCGCCGGCTACCGCGGCTACACTGCGCAGATCGGCTCGCCCATCTGTGTCGGTGAGCCGACCGAGATGGTCAAGAAGTTCTGGAACGAGATCACGCTGCCCGGCTACAGGCGCATCGTCGCCGAAATCGCGCCGGGCAAGCCTGCGGAGAACATGCGGCAAGCCAGCAAGTTCTTCCGCGACAAGGGCTACCAGTCGCGGCCGACGCAGGTGCACGGCATCGATCTTGTCACCGATAAGCCGCACATTGTCGCCGAGCATGTGTCCGCGGAAAAGTTCGAGGAAGTCTTGAAGCCGGGCATGGTCATCATGGCCGAGCCCAACCCGATCACGCCGGACGGCTTGTTCGGAATTTTCCTCGGTCACACCTTCATCGTGACCGATACCGGACACGAGGTGGTCGACGATTTCCCGCTGGAGATCGCGGTGGCAAGGGGCTAGAGCATGATCCGGAAAAGCCCGCCCCCGGACGTGATCCGGGGGTGGAAACCGGTTTTCCGAAAAGATCATGCCCCGCCAAAAATGTTAGAGCGACAATCAATTCAATCTGAAGCGATTGTCGCTCTAATGCGGCGAGACGGGTTTACCCCGACTGATTCCTGCCAATTCGATATGCTGCTTCTCCAATGCAACTCAATCGATTGAAACGGCGCGAGTTCATCAGGCTGCTCGGAGTTTCGGCGGCTGCTTGGCCGTTGGTTGCCCGCGCGCAGCAGACGGACCAAACCCGGCTGATCGGCGTGCTCATGGGTGCAAGCGAGAATGACCCGGTCAGCCAGGCCCGCCTGACCGCGTTCCGCAATGCCCTTCAAGAACTGGGTTGGACCGAAGGCCGCAACGTTCGATTCGAAGTCCGCTGGTCAGGCGGAAACGTTGATCGGGCGCATGCATTTGTGGCGGAGCTCGTGAAGCTCGCACCGGATGTCATCCTTAGCCACGGCACCTTCTCCATAGCGGCACTGAAGCCTGCGACGCATTCGATCCCGATCGTTTTCGTCATTGTCAACGACCCCGTCGCTCAGGGCTTCGTCCCGAGCGTAGGGCACCCGGGCGGCAATATCACGGGTTTCAGCTTCCTGGATTATTCCATGATCGGCAAGGCGCTGGAGCTACTCAAGGAGATGGCGCCCGCCGTGACCCGCGTAGGCTTTATGTTCAATCCAGTCGACTATCCCTATTATGAGGTTTACCTCCATTCGCTCCAGGAGCAGCGGCAAGCCCTCTCGCTCGACTTGACGGCAATGCGCGTTCACAGCGATGCCGAGATCGAAGCCGCGATCACCCCGTTCGCCGCAGAACCAGGCGGAGGTCTCATCGCCGCGCCGAGTACATTTACACTGGTACATCGTCACGCGATCATCGAACAAACCATGCAGCGCCGGCTGCCGGCCGTCATGCCCTTCCGCGAGGCCGTCGCCGAAGGGGGACTGATGTCCTACGCACCCGATCAGACCGACATCTTCCGTCGCTCGGCATCCTACGTTGATCGCATTCTCAAGGGCGCGAAACCCGGCGATCTTCCGGTACAGGCGCCGACCAAGTTCGAGTTCGTCATCAATCTCAAGACCGCAAGGACGCTCGGCCTCACAGTGTCGCCCAATCTGCTCGCCATTGCCGACGACGTCATCGAATAATGAGGCGCCGCTTGTCGCCTCCTGGCACAAATCCGGCGTACCAAAGGAAACGGTAACGTCGCTTATGGAAGGAAGACCGTGATCTGTCCTCCTTCGTAACAGCGAGGAGATCACCGCGGCATCAGAAACCTGAAGTCGCAGCCTTCGTCGGCGCCGAGGATTTGCTCGGCGAACAGTTTGGCGTAGCCGCGTTCCGGCTTTGCGGGCGGAGGCGACGCTGCGGCGGCGCGCTTTTTTAGTTCGGCGTCATCGACCAAAAGATCGATACGGCGCTGCTTGACCGACAGCCGGATGCGGTCGCCGTTGCGAACGAGGCCGAGCGGGCCACCGGAGGCAGCGTCGGGCGTAACATGCAGCACGATGGTGCCAAAGGCAGTGCCGCTCATGCGCGCGTCGGAAATGCGGACCATGTCCTTGATGCCGCGTTGCGCGAGTTTTTTTGGGATCGGCAGGTAGCCCGCTTCCGGCATGCATTCTGGCGCATGCGGCCCGGCGTTCTGCAGCACCAGCATGTCCTGCGGTGCAACGTCGAGCGCCGGATCATCGATCCGTACGGCGAGATCGGCGAGCGAGGAGAACACCACGGCGCGGCCCTCGTGCTCGAACAGATTGGCGTCGGCGGCCGAACGCTTGAGGATGGCGCCCTTCGGCGCGAGATTGCCGAACAGCGCGACGAGGCCGCCGACCGGTTCGAGTGGTTTTGCCAGCGGCGCGATGATCGAACGATCGACGTAGCTGTCGTCCTCGTCGGCGAGCCGTTCGGCCAGCGTCTCGCCGGTCACCGTCATGCAGTCGAGATGCAGGAGCGGTTTCAATTCGCGCAGCAGCGCGCCCATCGCGCCGGCAGCATAGAAATCTTCCATGTAGCCGTTGCCGACCGGCTTGAGATTGACGAGGACTGGCGTCGATTCGGAGAGTGCGTTGAGCTGCTCAAGCGAAACTTTCACGCCGGCGCGGCCGGCGATTGCGGTGAGATGAATGATCGCGTTGGTCGAACCACCGAGCGCGAGCAGTACGCGCAAGGCGTTTTCGACCGACTTTTCATTGATCACCTGAGCCGGCGTATTCCGGGAGCCGATCAGCTTGACCGCAGCGGCGCCGGTTGCCTCGGCGGCGCGCAGACGATCGGCGTGCACGGCGGGAATCGCGGCGGTGCCGGGGAGACTGAGACCGAGCGCTTCGGCGAGGCACGCCATGGTCGAGGCGGTGCCCATCACCGCGCAGGTGCCGGCCGTCACCGCGAGCTGGCCTTCGACTGCCGAAATTTCTTCGGCGTCGATATCGCCGGCGCGGTAGCGCGCCCAGAAGCGCCGGCAATCGGTACAGGCGCCGAGCCGCTCGCCGCGGTGCCGGCCAGTCATCATCGGCCCGGCGACAAGCGCTATGGCGGGCAAGTCGGCTGACACCGCGCCCATGAGTTGCGCCGGCACGGTCTTGTCGCAACCGCCCATGAGGATGACGGCATCCATCGGCTGCGCGCGAATCATTTCCTCAGTGTCCATCGCCATGAGGTTGCGAAATTTCAGGCTCGTCGGGCTCAAGAAAACTTCGCCGAGCGAGATCGTCGGAAATTCGAGCGGCAGCGCGCCTGAGGCGAGCACGCCGCGCTTCACCGCGGCCAACAGTTCGGGAAAATGCCGGTGGCAATTATTAAAGTCAGACGCCGTGTAGGCGATGCCGATGACGGGTTTGTCGAGGAACGCGCGCGAGTAGCCCATGGATTGAGCGAAGGATCGGCGCAGATATCGGGAGAAGTCGCGATCGCCGTAGTTGGTGAGCCCGTGCGCCAGGCCGGCCGTGGGTTGCTCTGACATTTTTTTGTTATATCCGATTCAACGTCAACTCGATGTGGAAGCCGCTTAGATTTTAAGCGAAGCGCCAATAATTCATGCGTTGCAGCGCAGCATCGGGAAAGGTTTTAGTAATCGAATATGCGCAATTTCGAACAAGTTCTCCAGAATTTTTACCTGCGCAAAGTGCCGCCAAATTCCGAATGGCTTCCAGTTTTCACAAAAGCTATTTGCCGGCCTGGATTCTTCTCCCAGTGCTTGTCGCGTCGGTGGCGTCAGCCCTTGTGACCGGGTTTTCGGGGAGTCTGCTTCTGGGGGTTGCCGCCGCGTTCGTCGGTGCGATTGCAGCCGCTTGGTCTTGCGAGCGGACATTGCGCGCCGTCGCCAATCCGATCGCACAGATCGCCCGCGGCGACCGCTACGCTGCGCTGCCGGAACGGATCGGCAGTGGAGCGCTGGCCGACAGCGCCGCCGCGGCTGAGACGATGCGGCAAGTGCTGATCGACGCCGATGCGCTCGCGGTCGATCACCGTAGCAGGGAGGCTGAGACGCGGCTCCGCCATGACGGCCGCAGCTTCTTCACCCAGCGCTTTCGTAATACTGCCGACAAGCTTATCGGCGTCTTCCAAACGGCGGGTGAGGAAATCCGCGTCACCGCCGCCGATCTCGGCGCGCGCAATCAGGATACGCGCGAACGCACCGCACAGGCGATCGAGGCCGCTACGATGGCGAGCCGCGACGTGGCCGCGGTCGCGGATGCGGCGCGCGAATTGCTCGCTCTGATCGAGCAGTCCAAAGCCGAAGCTGCGCTCGCCAAGGACGCGACCGACCGTACGATCGGCGACTTGACGCGCACCGATCGTACCGTCCGAAGCCTCGCCGCGGCCGCCGACCGCATCGGCATGGTGGTCAAGCTGATTGAAACGATCGCCTCGCAGACCTCGCTGCTCGCACTGAACGCGACAATCGAGGCCGCGCGCGCCGGCGCGGCGGGCAAGGGCTTCGCCGTCGTCGCTGCCGAGGTCAAGACGCTCGCGCAGCAGACCGCCAAGGCCACCGGCGACATCGGCGCGCAGATTCACGACATTCAGCACGCCGTGAACGAAACGGTGCAGGCGATCGCCGGCGTTTCGTCGAGCGTGACGATGATGAACGATACCCATCGGCAACTCGGCGGCATTCTCGATCATCAGGCCTCGGAAATCGATCGCATCGGTAACCGCGCCGAGCGGGTCGCCGACACTGTTGCGGGCGTGCTGCCACAGATCTCGACCATCGCCGGCAGGGTCGAGGAGGCGGGCACCAGCGTTCTGACCAGCGCCAAGGATCTGCTGGGTCGCTCGCAATGGCTGGCGGATGCGGTCACCCGCTATTTTGCCGATCTCGAATACGGATCGATCAAGATCGGGATATTGCATTCGTTGTCCGGCACCATGACGGCGAGCGAGCGTCCCTTGCAGGAGCTCCTGGTCATGATGATCGAGCAGCAGAACGGCCGCGGCGGCTTGCTCGGCCGACCGATCGAGCCGGTGATCGTCAACCCGAGATCCGAGACCAAGGCTTACGCGGAACTCGCGCGCAAGCTTATCAAGGACGACAAGGTGGCGGCGATATTCGGCTGCTGGAGTTCGGCCTCGCGCAAGGAAGTGCTGTCGATCGTCGAGCGCGAAAATGCTCTGTTGTTTTATCCGAGCCAGTATGAAGGTGAGGAAGCGTCGCGGAATATCTTCTACACTGGCGCGACGCCGCCGCAGCAAGCCATTCCGGCGGTCAACTTTTTGCGCGATCGCGGCATCCAGCGCTTTTTCCTGGTCGGCACGGATTACATCTATCCGCGGATCACCAACGCAATCCTCAAGGGCTATCTGGCCAGTCAGAAGATCACGAGTGTGACGGAGCGCTACACCGCGTTCGGACGTACCGACTGGCGCGACGTCGTCGAAGAGATCCGCCGCTTCGCCAAGGGTGGTCGCACTGCCATCGTCGCAACGATCAGCGGTGACGCCAATGTGCACTTCTTCCGTGAACTGGCGAATCAAGGACTGGGCGCGGATGCGATCCCGGTCATGTCGCTCTCGATCAACGAGTCGGAGCTTCCCGCTCTGATGCGCTCGAACGTCAGTGGACATTACGTCGCGTGGAATTACCTGCAGGCTTTCGACACTCCCGAAAACCGCGCGTTCATCGCCGAGTGGCGCCGGTTCACGGGAAGGCCCGATGCGGTGACCAACGATCCAATGGAGGCGACCTGGATCGGCTTTCATCTCTGGGTGGCGGCGGTCAACGCCGCCGGCTCGATCGCCGTCGACAAGGTGCGTGAGGCGCTGGGCGGTAGAAGAATTACCGCGCCCAGCGGCTTCTCGGTGCAGATGGATGCCGAGACCCACCACCTCTACAAACCGGTCATGATCGGCCGCATTACCGACGATGGCCGGATCGTCCCCGTCTCGGTCACCGAAGGGCTGGTGCCGCCCAGTCCCTGGAGTCCGTGGCTCGCGGGCAAAGGATTGCTCGAAGAGCCGCCAAGCATTGACCGTTTCCGAGCCGCGGATGGGCGGGGCCCTCGGCCGTTAGTGCCCGGTTGATCCGTATCAATGCCGCGGCAACCAATCGCCGCTATATGGCCTCGACAAACACCCTGGAACGCTTCTAGAAGTAACCAAGTTCCAGGGTGTCGAGCCACGGTTCCAGGCCGGGCCAAGCCCGCGGGAGAAGAAGCACGGGCCAAAGCACCGACGAAGCCTGCCGGGAAGTTTCCTCATGAATTATCGGACGAATTATCACGGTGACTATCAGGCGTATTTTACCGATGCGCTGTCGAAGCTGCGGGCCGAGCGGCGCTATCGTGTCTTTGCCGACCTGGAGCGGATAGCAGGTCGGTTTCCCCATGCGATCTGGCATTCCCCGGATGGCCCCCGCAACGTCGTAATCTGGTGCTCGAACGACTATCTCGGCATGGGACAGCACCCCAAGGTGATCGGCGCCATGGTCGAGACGGCGACGCGCATGGGCACCGGAGCCGGGGGAACCCGCAACATCGCCGGCAATAATCACCCGCTGGTGGAGCTTGAGCGCGAGCTTGCCGATCTGCACCGCAAAGAAGCCGCCCTCGTTTTCACGTCCGGCTACGTTTCCAATGAGACCGGCATCTCCACGCTCGCCCGGCTGATGCCGAATTGTTTGATTCTGTCCGACGCGTGGAACCACAATTCGATGATCGAGGGCGTCCGTCAGGCGCATTGCGAGAAGCAGATTTTTCGCCACAACGACATGGCGCACCTTGAAGAACGGCTCGCCGCGGCCGACCCGGCGCGGCCAAAGCTGATCGTGTTCGAGAGTCTCTATTCGATGGATGGTGATGTCGCCTCCGTGAATGCGATTTGCGATCTTGCCGAGCGTTACGGCGCCATGACCTATGTGGACGAGGTCCATGCGGTCGGCATGTACGGCGCGCGCGGCGGCGGCATCAGCGAGCGCGACGACGCCGTCGATCGCATCGACGTCGTGGAGGGCACGCTTGCCAAAGCGTTCGGCTGCCTCGGCGGCTACATCGCGGGCTCGGCAGCGCTGATCGACGCGGTGCGTTCCTATGCGCCCGGCTTCATCTTCACCACCGCGCTGCCGCCGTCGGTCTGTGCCGCAGCGACCGCCGCCATCCGGCACCTCAAGACCTCAACTTGGGAGCGCGAGCGTCATCAGGATCGGGCGGCTCGCACCAAGGCCGTTCTGACAGCGGCCCGGCTGCCGGTCATGGCGAGCCCGACGCACATCGTCCCCGTTTTTGTCGGCGATCCCGAACGTTGCAAGGAGGCAAGCGACCTGCTGCTGTCCGAGCATGGCATCTACATTCAGCCGATCAACTATCCGACGGTGCCCAAAGGCACCGAACGGCTGCGCATTACACCGAGTCCTTATCACGAGGATGCCCTGATCGACTCGCTCGCCGAAGCTCTTGTCGATGTCTGGCATCGCCTCGGCTTACCGCTCAAAGAGCGCGCGCTCGCCGCCGAGTGATCAGTTCTCGATTTTGGTCTGTTCCATCTGCCTCCGATCGTGCGGCGCGGACTTTTGCCGTGCGATGCGGCGTGCGCCGACGGCCACCGAAAAGGTGACGACCAGAAAGCGCGCAAGGTGATGGGCGCCCACATAGACCGGGTCGAGATGGAGCGCCAGCGCAAGAACCATCATCGTATCCTGCGCGCCCGGTGAGAAAGCGATGACCACGTTGGCGATCGGGAACGAAAACAAATGAGTCACGATCAACACGAAGATGGTCGCGACCGCCATCGATACTGCCGACGAACCAAACGCCGCCCCGAGATAACCGACCAGCGTCCGAATGGTCGTGTTGGCGAATCGCGATCCAACAACGGAGCCAAGCACGACGACCGACGTACTGCCGATCCACCATGGCAGGACGGCATGCATGAAGCCGGTGCCGTGCAGGACCGCCGAACCGGCCATGGCGCCGAATAGCAGTCCGCCGGGAAATCGTGATCTCAGCGCCGCGATCGCGACGATCGTCGACACGACGACGAGCAGAGCCATCTCCGGCAGCGAAGAGCCGCCCACGGGCCCCCGCGCGACCGGGATGGCCGGCGCGACGAGGCCGAACAGCGCCAGTCCGTTCGGGAGGCCCAAGACCAGAAGCAGCACGCGTACGGTTTGCACGATGGCGATGGCGCGGAGTTCGGCGCCAAGCTCCGTCGACAGCGCAATGACCTGCGCCATCGAGCCGGGGCTGGCGCCCATCAGGGCCGACAGCGGATCCCAGCGGTGCACGACGCGCAAGTAGGTCGTGGTCGCCACGATCATGCAAATCGAAGAGACGCAGAGGATCGCGACGCTCGCCGGCCAGGTCGTCACGCCTCGGAGCGTTTCAGGTGTTACGACCGTGCCGAGCAGGATGCCGATCGTCACGTAGCAAACACGAGCGAGCGCAAGCGGAACCTTGACTGGACGCCCAAGGATGGCGGCGGTCGCTACAGCCAGCACCGAGCCTGATACGAGCCCGGCGGGAAAGCCAAAGAACGTGAACGTCAGGCCGCCGGCGAGCCCGATCAGGAGCGTCTCGGCGATCTCAATAAGCGTACGTCGCGGGGGAAGAGCAGGGAGCATCGATCGGTCATGAATGCGCCCTGACGGGAGCGGCGTCAAATGATGGCGGTGCGGATCACGCATCCCCAGCGTTCATGACCGACGATGACCGCTGATCGAAGCGCCGCACGGCGGCCCGAAATGACCTCTGGAAAGCGCGCCGTTAAGAATAACTTCTTCGCGGCCGCTCGCATCTGATAGACAGGCCGGGTAGACTGTGGCGACGTCGGAAGAACGGCGCTCAAAGGTCCGAAACAGCCGCGTGTTGCCGCGAGGGAGGTCATGCTTCAAGGCTGGGTCGTCGTCACCATCGCGCTGGCCTATATCGGCTTTCTGTTTCTGGTCGCGAGTTACGGCGATCGGATGCGGGAGCTTGCGCGCGGCAGCAGGTCGCGTCTTTTAATCTATCCGCTTTCGTTGGCGATCTATTGCACATCATGGACGTTCTTTGGCTCGGTCGGGCTTGCTTCGCGCACCGGCTTTGACTTCCTGACCATCTACATCGGTCCGATGCTGATGGTCGGTCTGGCATATCCCTTCATCATCCGCATCGTCCGGCTCGCCAAAGGTCAAAACATCTCGTCGATCGCCGACCTGATCGCGGCGCGCTACGGCAAGAGCCAGGCGGTCGCGGCGACGGTCGCCCTGATCGCGATTGTCGGCATGATTCCGTATATCGCGCTGCAGCTCAAAGCCGTATCCGCTTCGGTCGGTACCATACTGGCGCAGGCGTCACCGGGCGGCGTCATGCAGCCCATGCTTGGCGACAGTGCGTTGTTTGTTGCGCTTTTTATGGCGGCCTTCGCGGTCTTGTTCGGCACCCGTCACACCGACGCCACCGAGCACCAGAACGGACTGATGCTGGCGATCGCCACGGAGTTGATCGTCAAGCTCGTCGCGTTTCTCGCGGTCGGCATATTCGTCACGTTCGCCATGTTTGGCGGTCCGTTTAGCCTGTTCGCGCGCGCCATGGCGCAGCCAAACACTGCAGCCATTCTGACGCGCGTTCCGCCGCTTGCGGGCTTTTGCGCAATGACGACGTTGTCGCTGTTCGCGATCATTCTCTTGCCGCGGCAATTCCATGTCACCGTCGTTGAGAATCATAGCGAGGCCGAAATCCGGCGCGCGGCCTGGCTCTTCCCGGCCTACCTGGTGCTCATCAATCTGTTCGTATTGCCGATTGCGACGGCTGGCATGCTGACGTTCCCGGCCGGTCGCGTTGACAGCGATATGTTCGTGCTGGCATTGCCGCTCAGCGCCCATTCCGACCTCTTTACCCTGATTGCTTTCGTTGGTGGCCTCTCGGCCGCGACCGCCATGGTCATCGTGGAATCTGTCGCGCTGGCGATCATGGTGTCGAACGACCTCGTGATCCCGCTTCTGCTGAATCGGCGCGCAACGCTCACGGTTGAACCGACCGACGCCAGCGCGCGGCTGCTCACCACGCGGCGCATCGCGATCTTCGTGATCCTGCTGCTGGCCTATATCTACTATCGCTCGGCCGGCGACGCGCAACTCGCCGCGATCGGGCTCCTGTCCTTTGCTGCCATCGCGCAGTTTGCGCCGGCTTTTTTTGGCGGCCTGATCTGGCGACGCGGCACCGCGCGCGGTGCGATCGCCGGCATGACGGCGGGGATTTTGGTCTGGGGATATACGCTGCTGTTGCCGAGCATTTCGGATGCCGGCATCGTCGGCGAGAGGATTCTGACGGACGGACCCTGGGACCTCACTTTCCTCCGCCCTCAAGCGCTGTTCGGCATCGAACTGTCGCCGCTCGTTCACGGCGTCCTGCTCAGCCTCGTGGTCAATATCGTTTTCTATATCGCCTGTTCGTTGAGCCGCCGGCCGACGGCCATCGAACGCATGCAGGCCGATTTGTTCGTGCCATCGACGCTGACGCCGATGGCGCCGAGCTTCCGGTTACGTCGCGCGTCGGTCACGGTCGAAGAGCTTACCGCTACGGTGGCGCGCTATCTGGGCGAGGAACGTACGCGCGAATTGTTCGCGAGTTTCGCCACGTCGCGGCGGATGAGTCTCGAGCCGCAGGCCGAAGCGGACTTTCAGTTGCTACAATATGGTGAATACCTCCTGGCCTCGGCCATCGGGGCGGCGTCGTCGCGCCTCGTGCTATCGTTGCTGTTGCGCAAGCGCACGGTTTCGACCAAGGACGCGCTCAAACTTCTCGACGACGCCAACGCGGCGATCCACTACAACCGCGAAATCCTTCAGCACGCGCTCGATCACGTCGGCCAGGGCATCGCGGTTTTCGACAAAGAACTTAATCTGATCTGCTGGAACCGGCAGTTCGGCGAAATCTTGGATCTGCCGCACGGCCTCACCCGCGTCGGCATCGTGCTCGACGAGATTCTTCGCTACATCGTGCAGCACAACGCGGAGGACAGTAAGGACTTCGACGACGCGATCGCCGAACGCATCGCCAAGTATACGTCCGATGCTGAGCCGTTTCTGGAACGCTTCGTCGAACGTGGGCTGGTGGTTGAAGTCCGGGCGAACCGCATGCCGGATGGCGGTCTGGTCACGACCTTCACCGACATTACGCCGAGCGTAAAGGCCGCGGAGGCCCTGGAGCGCGCCAACGCGACCTTGGAGCGCCGCGTCCGTGAGCGCACCCGGGAGCTGACGCGGCTCAACGCCGAACTCGAACGAGCGAAAGCCGAAGCCGACGAAGCCAACGTCTCAAAGACGCGTTTCGTCGCCGCGGCCAGCCACGACATCCTGCAACCCCTCAACGCTGCTCGGCTTTACGTGACAAGCCTGATCGAGCGTCAGCGTTCGGGCGAAGATGGCGATCTCGTGCACAATATCGACGCCTCGCTCGAAGCGGTCGAGGAGATATTCACCGCACTGCTGGATATTTCGCGGCTCGACACCGGCGCCATGAAGCCGGAAATGGCCGATTTCCCGATCGCGGAGTTATTGCAGCGATTAGAGGTGGAATTTGCGCCGCTCGCGCGCGAGAAGGGACTCAACCTTACCTTCATGCCCTGCTCGCTTGCAGTGCGCTCGGACCGGCGGCTACTGCGGCGGCTCCTCCAAAACCTCGTTTCCAACGCCATCAAATACACGCCGTCGGGCAGCGTGCTGATCGGCTGCCGGCGCCGCGGGCCACGGCTGCGCGTCGACGTCTACGACACCGGCATCGGCATACCTCACGCAAAGCGCCGTGCGGTCTTCAAGGAATTCCACCGGCTCGACCAGGGAGCACGGGTCGCGCGCGGTGTTGGGCTTGGCCTCTCGATCGTCGAACGCATCGCTCGCGTGCTCGATTGCGAGGTTGCGGTGAAATCCAGCGTCGGCCGCGGTTCGCGCTTCTCGCTTGAAGTCCCGCGCGCGGCGACGATGGCGGGCGCACCGGCCGTTCAGGCCATTCCGAAGCTGGCGGCCGGGCGGCTCACGGGAACGATCGTGCTCTGCATCGACAATGAGCGGGCGATTCTCGACGGCATGGAGACCTTGCTTGGCGGCTGGGGTTGTCGCGTGCTGACGGCGGCGAATCTCGCCGGGGCGCTCGCGGCAATGGATGCGAGCGGCCTCGAGCCGGATGGCCTTCTGGTCGACTATCATCTCGACAGCGACAACGGTCTTGTCGCGATTGCCGAACTACGCCGGCGTCTGGGCCGTCTTGTTCCGGCGATTCTGATCACCGCCGATCGCACCGCGCCCGTGCGCGAAGAAGCCAAGAGCGAAGGCGTGCATCTCCTCAACAAGCCCATCAAGCCCGCTTCGCTGCGCGCACTCATCACGCAATGGCGGGTGCAACGCATTGCGGCGGAGTGATGCTTTAGCTTTCGCGGTGCGGCACCTGGGGCCACTGGCCGGCTTCGATCTTGCCCGCGGCGATGACCGCCTGCGTGCGGCTTTCGACGCCGAGTTTTTGCAAGATCGCCGAGACGTGCGCCTTCACTGTCGCTTCGGACACGCCGAGTTCGTAGGCGATCTGTTTGTTCAACAATCCGCCGGACAACATCATGAGGACACGGACCTGTTGCGGCGTGAGGCTGGAGAGCCGCGCAATCATCGCTGCCGTATCGGTGTCGGCGTCGCGTGCGAGATCGACATCGGGGGGAGTCCAGACCTCGCCTCGCAGGACGTGCGCGATGGCCTGGCGCATGGCGTCGATACCCAGTGTCTTTGGAATAAAACCGGACGCGCCGAACTCCATACAGCGCCGGATCACCGCGGGGTCGTCGTTGGCGGAGACGACGACGATAGGCAGGCCTGGATATTGCGCGCGCAGATACATCAGCCCGGAAAAGCCGCGCGCGCCCGGCATGCTCAGATCGAGCAGGATCAGATCGGCGTCGCCGTCCCGCTCGAGAAGCTCAGTCACTTCTTCGAACGTGCCCGCTTCACCAACCTCAATGCGGCCAAATAATCCCTCGACTGCTTCGCGCAGCGCCCCGCGGAACAACGGATGATCGTCGGCAATCACCAGGTGATAGATTTCCGTCTCGCTCAAGGAAATGCCCTAGCCCTCGCGCGCCTCGGAGACTTGGCCGCTTGCCGGTGATTTTACGTCTGTTCCCCAGGCGGGGTCCACTCGTCAGCCCAAGTCCTGTCCGTTTTGCATTGCGAAAGTGGCATCCAGGCGCGCGCGAAGCCGGGGTAGTCTGAGGCGCGCGTGGACGAGCGCAATTTCGATTGCAAGCTAGGCGCTATCGCACGATCCAAGAAATTGCAGCGTGACCTCGCGGTGGTGTGGCCGCTCGCGGTGCTCCGCGAGATAAATTCCCTGCCACGTGCCCAGACCCATCCTGCCGCCGTTGACCGGTACCTGCAGCGAGACCCCGTTGAGCATGGATTTGATGTGGGCCGGCATGTCGTCGGGTCCCTCCACATCGTGCACCCATCCGGCATCTTCCGGAGCGATGCGTTGGAGCGCGGTGACGAGGTCGGTGCGAACGTCCGGGTCGGCGTTTTCCTGAATGACGAGCGACGCCGACGTGTGCTTCAGATAAAGACAAAGCATGCCGGTGCGCGCTTTGATCTTGTCGAGAAAGTGAGCGACCTCGCGGGTGATCTCGACGAAGTCTTCGCCCGAAGTTTCGACCGACAGCGTAGCGGTCGTGATCGTTTCTACCTTTGCCGTGTGGATGGGGGACAAATGCGGCAAGGCACGCCGATCAGCTCTTGTTCAGCACTTGCTTTTGCGCCCGCGAGATGGCGTCAACGAAGCGCTGCCATACGCGGCCGACAAACGCCACCATACGATCGACATCGGCACTGTCGGGCAGTCGCACCGTCGGTTCGCCGCTGGGCGGGGCAGGCGGTTCCGGCGCGGCACCTGCCGGCAACGGCAGGCCGCGCGACAAGATATCTTTTTTCAGCGCGGCGTTTTCGCTGCGCAGGCGGGCGATCTGGCTTTCCAGCACGGCCCGATCATCGGGGGCCGCCAAGCAGGCCCAGCCCACCGTCCGCTGGCTGCACACCGACACGTCGCCGGTTTGGGTGTCGAGCCTGAGGAAGCCGTCGGCCACCTTGTTGAAGGTGTAGCGGCCGCCGTCGCTTCCGGGCGTCGTGTCGTCGGCAAAAGCCGGCGTGACCAGAGAGAGTGCAGCGCCGGCGGCAGCGGCGAGAATAATACTCCTGGTGATCATGATCGTCTCCCCGCGACCCATATCGGTGAAGAGTGGTGGCTAAACACCGACCCTGCAGGTCATTTCAGTAAATTGTGCGGCAAGCCTTCGGAATTCAATGTCCCAGGCGGCAACTGCGTTCTCGCGAACATCCGCTTGCGGCGCACAATATTGGTTCCTCAAGAGTGCGGAGTTGGCCTATAACTCCTATAGTTTCAATGCATTAGGACCGGCGGAGCGTTTCTTGACTTGGCAAAAACCAGTCTTTATGGTCCGCGCGGCTTCAGGGGGCGGGCGTGCCGCGATCGCCGCAAAGCCGCGAGTGTCGACAGCATGAGCGACGGCGCGCGCGGAAATGGCGACCGTGACAACCGGCATACCGATGAAGCCGCTCTTTCCGCGAGACTCCAGCGGCTAGGCGAGGGGCTCGGCCACGCACGCGAACGTGCCGGTCAGCCCGCGGATGGCAGCGACGAGGATCGGGCAACGACTGCTTCCGGCTACGCCAAGGGCTTTCGGCTCTCAAGCGAACTCGTTGCAGGCGTTGTGGTCGGGGCGGGCCTCGGCTGGCTGCTCGACCGCTTGCTCGGGATTTCGCCGTGGGGGCTCATTGTGTTTCTCCTGCTCGGCTTCGCCGCAGGCGTGCTTAACGTGATGCGTTCGGCGGGCGTCGTGGCCGGCGGAGTGCCGGACGACGGCCCCTCAGGGAAGCGGGAAGACTAGTGGTGCATTTGCGGCACGCGACGGCGACGAGACCATGACGATCGATCCGATCGAACAGTTCCAGATCAAGAGCCTGATGCCGATGATGAACATCGGCGGTCATTCGATCGCCTTCACCAATTCGGCTCTGGTGATGTTCATTATTGTTATTTTGGTTTCGGCGCTGCTGATCGGTGCGACGGCCCCGCGCGCCCTCGTACCGGGCCGGCTGCAGTCGATCGCCGAAATGTCCTACGAGTTTGTCGCCAATACGGTGCACTCTTCGGCGGGAACCGAGGGGATGAAATTCTTCCCCTTCGTGTTCACCCTGTTCATGTTCGTGCTGTTTGCCAACATCATTGGGCTCATTCCCTATTCCTTCACGGTGACAAGCCAAATCATCATCACGGCTGCTTTGGCTCTGCTCGTGTTTGTCATCGTGGTCGGCTACGGCTTTTGGAAGAATGGCCTGCACTTCTTCAATTTGTTCGTCCCAAAGGGCGTGCCGAAAGCGATTCTGCCGGCGATCGTGATCATCGAAATCCTTTCTTTTCTATCTCGCCCGGTGTCACATAGCGTTCGTCTGTTCGCCAACATGCTCGCCGGCCACATCACACTGCAGGTCTTTGCCGGCTTCGTCATCATGCTTGCCGGCGCCGGAATACTCGGCTGGTTCGGTGCAGCGCTGCCTTTCATCATGGTCGTCATGCTCACCGCGCTCGAGTTTCTGGTGGCATTCCTGCAAGCCTACGTATTCGCCATTCTCACCTGCATCTATCTCAACGATGCGATACACCCGGGCCATTGACGCCCGATCTGCAACCTCGAAAAGGAGTTTTCTCATGGATCCGACCGCCGCGAAATACATCGGGGCCGGCATTGCCTGCATCGGCATGGGCGGCGCAGGCGTCGGCGTAGGCATCATCTTCGGCAACTATCTGGCTGCCGCGCTGCGCAATCCGTCGGCCGCGCAAGGCCAGTTCGGCAACCTGATCTTCGGGTTCGCCATCACCGAGGCGCTCGGCATCTTCTCGCTGCTGATCGCGCTTCTGCTGCTGTTCGGGCTCTGATCTCCGCGCTCATGGCCGAACCGACTGCCCATACCGAGGCACCCGCGGGACACAGCGGTTTCCCGCCGTTCCAATCGGAGAATTTCCCCGCCCAGCTGTTCTGGCTCGCGGTGACCTTCATCCTGCTTTATGTGCTGATGTCGAAGGTGGCGTTACCACGCATCGGTTCAATCCTCGCCGCGCGCAGCAAGCACATTGCCGACGACCTTGCGGCCGCGCAACGCTTCAAAGAGCAGTCGGACGCCGCCCATGCCGCCTACGAGAAGGCGCTCGCTGACGCCCGAAGCCGAGCCCAGGGCATCGCCAGCGCCACGCGCGAGCAGCAGGCGGCGGAAGCCGAAGCGACCAACAAGCGGCTGGAGACTCAACTCCACGAGCGGCTGGCGGCGGCGGAGCAGTCGATCGCCGCTACGCGAACGGCTGCCATGGGCAACGTCGGGACCATTGCGGCGGACACTGCCTCGGCCATCGTCGAGCGGTTGATCGGACAGCGACCAGCCGAGCATGAAGTCGCTGCTGCGATCGGGGATGGGGTCAAGCGATAGGGAATCTGCCGATGCCTGAAGCAACGCTTGAAACGGAATTCTGGGTCGCCCTCGGGTTTGCGATTTTCCTCGCATTGCTGATCTACCTCGGAACGCATCGCAAGATCATCGAGGCGCTCGATCATCGTCAGGCTCGCATCAAGGCCGAGCTCGATGAGGCGGTACGCCTCAGAAACGAAGCGCAGGCCCTGCTCGCCGAATTCGAACGCAAAGGACGCGAGGCCGAAAGCGAGGCTGAAGCCATTATCGCCAGCGCCAAGGCGGAAGCCGGACGTCTCGCCGCTGAGGCCAAAACGAGGATGGAAGACTTCGTCGCGCGCCGCACCAAAATGGCCGAGGCGAAGATTGCTCAGGCTGAGGCGCAGGCGCTTTCTGATGTGCGCTCCGCCGCTGCCGACGCCGCCGTTGCTGCAGCCGAAAAGATTCTCGCAGGCGCCGCCAAGGGCAAAGTCGCCGAAGATCTGCTCGTCAAGGGCATCGAAGACGTCAAAAGCAAATTGAACTGACCAGAAAATTTGTTTGGAATGAAATTGATTGGCGCGCTTTGGGCCGCTTTTGCTCGCCGTCAGGGCAGCGTGCGATCCACGATCGTCTGATCATCCTGTGCTCGCCGTCGGTCTTGCCTTCGGCTTTGCTTTCGATTTCGGCTTTGGCTTGTGCGCGCTTTGCTCTTCGGCGGCCAGAGGATCGAAGCCGATATAGACAATATAATTGTCCAGGTCGGACGCCGACGGCATCGGAAAACTCAAACCCTCTTCGATGTGCGTGAAGGTCGGATTTTCGGTCGCGGACGCAACAGTGACCGGGATGTGAACAAGCTTGGTGATGATTGTTTTAGAGCTCGCGGTGGTCTCTCTGACCACGGCGATCCGCAAGGGCACATCGACGTTGCCGGGACCGCCCGCCGGACCGACGATGATGCGTCCTTCGACGCCAACCCTCATCACCATGTTGCCCGCAACGGCGGAGCATTCGCGCGCAGCGCGCACGAAGACGCCCTGATATTTCAGCGACATCGCTGCGTTGTCGCCGCCGGGGCCGATTGTCAGTGTAGAGGCGCCCTGCCGGATATCGATGAGGGGGCAGTTGAAATCGATCTGCGCGCCGGCGACGGCTTGTTTGGAATTTGCCGTCGAGCCTGAGAAGAAGTTCGAGATTTTTTGACTGAGCGAGGGTGAACTCGACGGCGCCGAAGGACTAGGCGCCGTTGCGGTGGGTGTGCCGAGGCCGCCGCCGCCCGCGGAGCAGCCCGACGCCAAAAGCGCGAGCGAAAGCACTGTCGCGACAGACCCATAATCGCACCAACGCATGAGGTGTATGTCCCGCGGCATTCCCCCAACTCATCGCCAAACTGGTGCCCCGATTCCGAGAACAGGACGCGATGCCCTTGACCTATATACCAAACTAACCGTGGCTATCCCAAGGCGGCTCGACCAGCGTGGTTAAGACTGGGATCAGTGGTCAGGATTTGGGATCAGTAGTCAAGAATTGGAATCAGTAGTCAAGATTTGGGGTCATCCTGCAATCGCGCATACAGCAAGTGATCCTGCCAGGTGCCGTTGATGCAAAGATATTCGCGCGCATAGCCTTCGCGCACGAAGCCATTTTTTTCCAGAAGCCTCATGGAGCCCGTGTTGGTCGGGATGCAGGCCGCCTCGAGGCGATGCAGCCGCAACGTTCCGAATGCGAAGGGGATCACGGCCCGCACGGCGGCGCTCATGTAGCCGTTGCGCACATAGGGTAAGCCCATCCAGTAGCCGAGACTGCCGGCCTGTGCGACGCCGCGGCGGATATTGGCGAGCGTCAATCCCCCGACCATGGCGTTGTCGGAATTGCGGATGATCAGAAAGGCATAGCCCTGGTCGGCCCGCAGGTCTTCACTGTATCGTCTGATGCGGCGCCGAAACGCGCTGCGCGTGAGGTCGTCCGATGGCCAGGTCGGCTCCCAAGGCGTCAGAAAGTCGCGGCTCGCTTCGCGCAGCGCCGCCCAATCGCCGTAGTCCGTCATCTGCGGCGTGCGGAGCGTGATCGTTTCGCCGACGATGTTTGGCAGCGGCTCGGTGAAATTGATGGTGCGGAAAAACGCCATGGAGGGTTTTCAGCGGCGTCGGCGGAGCTCGAGACTGTACTCCGTATCAGGCAGCCCGGCGGGTGAGAGTCTCGGCAATTGCCGCCGCGCTTTCAAGGCCAGAGCCGAGCCCGATTACGGCGGTCGCCAATTTGCCACGGGAAATGAGCGCGCGTCCGGCGGCGCGCGCGCTTTCGACCGACACGGCGTCGACTCTCTGCACGAGCTCGTCGAGCGGAATCGGTCGGCCGCGCGTCATCAGCTGACGGGCGAGTTGCTCGATCCGCGCGCCCGAACTCTCCAGCGCCATGAGAAGACCGGCCTTCATTTGCGCCTTGGCGCGTGCCACTTCCGGCTCCGAAATGGTATCGGCGGTGTTTGCGATCTCGTCGACGATGAGACGCATCAACTCCGAAGTGTCGGCGGCATCCGTGCCGGCGTAGAGACCGAACATACCGACGTCGGTATACGGAACATGGAACGAATAGATCGAGTAACACAGGCCGCGATTCTCCCGGGCCTCCTGAAACAGCCGGGACGACATTCCGCCGCCGAGGATATTGGTGAATACCTGCAGGCTGTAGAGCGAGGGATCGGTCTGCGACACGCCGGGCAGCGCAAGTGCAATGTGCACCTGCTCGAGTTCGCGCTTCTCCACGTGGGTGCCGCCGCCGAACCTGGCAGTCTCCGGTACCGGCCCCGCGGGACCGTTGAAGCTTGCAAAGCGCTTTTCGACCTCGGCAAGCACGGACCGGTGATCGACAGCGCCGGCGGCGGCAACGACGATGTCGGGTCCGCGATAGTTCCTGGCGAGATAATCGCGCAGCTTCCCGCCGTCGAACGATCGCACCGTCTTTGGCGTGCCGAGGATCGAGCGACCGAGCGGCTGGTCGGGAAAGGCGGTGAGCTGCAGGTGTTCGAAAATAAGATCGTCGGGCGTATCGGCCACGGCGCCGATCTCCTGGACGATGACGTTCTGCTCGCGAAGGAGTTCGTCGCGGTCGAAGGCGGGTTCGGAAAGAATGTCCGCTAGAACGTCGATCGCCAGCGGTACGTCAGCCTTCAGTATACGCGCGTAGTAGGCCGTGCTTTCGGCCCCCGTCGCGGCATTGAGGTCGCCACCGACCGCCTCGATCTCCTCCGCAATCTGGCGGGCACTCCGTCGCCGCGTGCCCTTGAACGCCATATGCTCGAGAAAGTGCGAGATGCCATGTTCTTCGCGCCGTTCGTCGCGGCTGCCGGACGCGACCCAGACGCCGAGCGAGGCCGTCTCGAGATGCGGCATCGCGTCCGTTACGACATTGATGCCGGATTTCAAGGTCGTCACCTCAACGCTCATGCTGCCGCTCCTTCTTGCGCGGCACGGCTCGTCGCCAGGACGAAACGTTCGACCGCAGATTGATCCGCCGGCAGCACCGTGACGCGCTCCGGACGTGTGTTGAGATCGGAAAGCCATTCCGGCAACGGGGGCCGATGGCCGCAGGCGGCCTCCACCGCGTCGGGAAATTTCGCCGCGTGCGCGGTCGACAGCACCACCATCGGCACTGTTGGATCGCGCGTTTCCTTTTCGGCGACGGCGATGCCGACTGCCGTGTGCGGATCGACGAAATGGCCGGTCTCGCGCAGCACCGTCCGGATAGTCGCGGCGACCTCGTCCTCGTCGGCGCGGTCTGCGGAAAAGAGCGCGCGAATTCGCGACAAGGCCGGCGCCGACAGCGAGAATCGTCGCGATTGTGCGAGCGAGCCCATCAACGAACGTACCGCGCCGCTGTCGCGATGATAGGCGTCGAACAAAAGCCGCTCGAAATTCGAGGAGACTTGAATGTCCATCGATGGCGAACTGGTTGCTACGACGTCGCGCAGCTCGTAAGTACCGGTCGCCAGCGTCCGGGCCAGAATGTCATTGACGTTCGTCGCGATCACCAGCCGATCGATCGGCAGCCCCATGCGCTCGGCCACATAGCCGGCGTAGATGTCGCCAAAATTTCCGGTCGGAACGGTGAAGGCCACTTTGCGATGGGGCGCGCCGAGCGACACCGCGGCCGTAAAGTAATAGACGATCTGGGCCACGATGCGCGCCCAATTGATCGAGTTGACGCCCGACAGATGGACGCGTTCGCGGAAGGCTTGATGATTGAACATGGCCTTCACGAGCGCTTGGCAATCGTCGAACGTCCCGTCGATGGCGATCGCGTTGACGTTGCCCGCATTCGCGGTCGTCATCATGCGCCGCTGCACGTCGGAAACGCGACCGTTCGGAAACAGAACGACGAGATCGACCTGATGGCGGTCGCGAAATGCTTCGACCGCGGCACCGCCGGTGTCGCCCGAAGTCGCCACCACGACGGTGCGGCGCTCGCCATGCGTGCTCAGCGCGTGGTCCATCAGCAACGCCAGGAGCTGCATCGCGATATCTTTGAAAGCCAGCGTCGGGCCGTGGAAGAGTTCGAGCGCAAACGTATTCACGCCGAGCTGGGCAATCGGCGCGACCGCGGGATGGCGAAAATTGCCGTACGCCTCCCGCGTCATCCGCGCGAGATCCGTCTCGCTGATGGAATCGTCGGCAAATCGCCGGATGATCTCCAGCGCGACTTCTGCGTACGGCCGGCCGGCGAAAGATAGGATAGTCTCCGGTTCAATCCGCGGCCAGGTTTCGGGCACGTAGAGGCCGCCATCGCGGGCAAGACCCGCGAGCATGGTCTCGGCAAAGCCGAGCGGTGGGGCCTCACCCCTGGTCGAGACGTGCTGCACCTTAAGGGGTTCCTGATGTCCGGCGAGGATGCCGGCAAATCAAACCTAAGTGATTGATTTACATAACTATTATCGATTGGCAATGGTTCCGCCAACCGCCGTGACAGGGGTCACACTAATAGAAAAGCCGACAGCTTCACAAGGAACGCGATCGGCTTTGCGACTGTTTCGGAGCGCCATCGCCGTCGGCTTCTTTGCGGCTGGAGAATGCCCATGTCACGTATACCCCGACCAGAACTGCAGCGAGGCCGTACCAGGTCAGTGCGTATTGGAGGTGGTTGTCGGGCAGGCTGACCACGAGCTTGCCCGGATGCGGCAAGCCGCCCGGCGGCGCAGGCGTTTCCTGCTCCACGAAGAAGGGCGCCACGGGTCCCAGCCCCTTGGCCGCCGCAATGGCCTGAGGGTCTCTGGCGAACCAGAGGTTGTGCGCCGGTTCGTCGTTCGGCGTAAACCAATGTCTGCCATCTGGCCAACGCATGGCCCCGACAAGCGCGATGGTTCCGGGCATTTGGCCGTCGGGCCGGGTCTTCGGATCCTGCCGGCCTTCCGGCACGAAGCCGCGATTGACGATGACAAGGCCGCCGTCGGCAAGCCGGGCGGGCGTGAACACCCAGTATCCGGGCCCGGACACGTCGGGCCGAAATGCCGATCCGGCGCCAAATACCAGCGCCTCGTGGGCGTAGTCGAACACGGCTCTTGAATTCGACCCGGCGATATTCATCCGTTGCGGGGTCAAGGTTCGGCCAATCGGCGGGAGCGGGCAAAGTGCTGGGCGGCCCGGCAAGGCGCTCCGTCAGCAAGGCGATCAAGCCTTCCTTCCAGGCTTTGCGTTGAATTTGCCAGGTCCCGAGCCCGACGAGGACGGCAAACGCCAAGATGGCCGGCACCAGCAGCCCTGTCCACGACCGCTGCGAGCGTTGCAGCTTTGGCGGCGCGCTCAAGGCTCGCTCCCGCCGCCGAAGCGCCCCTCCGCGGCCTTGTGATGGTACTGCAGCGCGATCATCAGGCCCTTCATCGGCCGCAACGGCCCAAGCGTGACGATGAAGATCAGCGGCAGCCACAGTACCGCATGGACCCAATAGGGCGGGTGGTACAAGACCTCGGTAATCAGCGCGGCTCCGACCACGATGAAGCCGGCGAAAAACATGATGAAGACGGCCGGCCCGTCGCCCGCATCGGCGAAGTCGTAGTCGAGACCGCAAACGTCGCAGCGCGGCCGCAAGGTCAAGAACCCCTGAAACAACTTGCCCTGACCGCAACGCGGGCAGGCGCACGACAGTCCCGCGCGCATCGATCCCGAAAGCGACTCGATCACCTTTTGAGTCATGGCCACGATGTCGTGTTCCGTTGGTCCCCGCACAAGCGGGGCCCAACTCATTGTCCGCAAATTCGGAATTTTCGCGTGCGCGAAAATGCGCGGAAATTGCCTCCAGGGCTACCCGACGCTTGGCCCTTGGCCCCACACATAGATGCAGGCGAACAGGAACAACCAGACCACGTCGACGAAGTGCCAGTACCAGGCGGCGAATTCGAAACCCAGATGCTGGGTCGGCTTGAATTGTCCGTCGAGTGCGCGGAACAGACAGACGATCAGGAAGATCGAGCCGATGATGACATGCGCGCCGTGGAATCCGGTCGCCATGAAGAAGGTGGCGCCATAGATGTTGCCCGAATAATGGAAGGCGGCGTGCATGTACTCGTAGGCCTGTACGCAGGTGAAAGTCAGCCCGAGCGCGATGGTGCAGACGAGGCCCCAGACCAGGCCCTTGCGATCGTTGTTGAGCAGCGCGTGGTGCGCCCACGTAACCGTCGTGCCTGACGTCAGCAGGATCAGCGTATTGAGCAGCGGCAAGTGCCAGGGATCGAACGTCTCGATGCCCTTCGGCGGCCACACGCCGCCGGTGAACGCGACCCGCGCTGCGTCCCTCATCTCGTCCGGAAACAAGGCCGTATTGAAGAAGGCCCAGAACCAGGCCACGAAGAACATGACCTCCGAGGCGATGAACAGGATCATTCCGTAACGGTGCGATATCTGCACCACGCGGGTGTGATCGCCTTCGACTTCGGCCTCGAAAATGACGTCGCGCCACCAGCCGATCATGGTGTAGGCGATGCCGATGACGCCGACGCCAAGGATAAGCGGTGCGTAGGCTACCGAATGATGCATCCACAGGATGGCCCCGACGGCGGCGAGGAATGCGGAAGTCGCGCCGACCGCCGGCCACGGGCTGGGATTGACCAGGTGGTAATCGTGGTGCGGTTTGGCATGGGCAGCATCGGCCATCGTCATCGTCTCCAACTTGGCGCGGCCGACGTCGCCGTACGCGCCTTTCCTGTTGCCTCTATCAGATCGGTCCGGATTTTTCCTGGCCCGTGCTCTCCGCCACCGGCCGTTCCGGCATCCTGACCGGATAGAACGTGTAGGAGAGCGTGATGGTGCTGAGTGTGTCCTGCTCAGAATCCCCGGCGAGCTTCGGATCGACATAGAAGACGACCGCCATGTCGCGCTTCTCGCCCGCCTTGAGCGTCTGTTGTGTGAAGCAGAAGCAGTTGATTTTTTCGAAGTAGGCGCCGACCGTCGGCGGCGCCACGTTGTAGCCTGCTTGCGCCGTGGTTACACGCGCCGATTTGTTGGTAACCGCATAGTAGACGGTCACCACCTCGCCGAGGTGCACATCGATGGTGCGGCGCTCGGGCTCGAAGCGCCATGGCAGGCCCGCGGCGACGTTGGAATCGAAGCGCACCGTGATCTTGCGGCCTGACACCTCGGTCGGGGCGGCTTTCGCCACCTGCGTCGTGCCGCCGAAACCGGTCGTGCGGCAGAACCAGGAATAGAGCGGCACCGCGGCGTAAGACACGCCGACCATCGCCGCAACGAATCCGCCGCAGGCAAATGCGACGAGAAGATCGCGTCGGGTCTTACGCCAGGATTGCGGATTCTGCGGGTTCACGGTGATTCACATCAGCATTCAGTTGCTCAGCACGCCCGGCCCCTTCACCAGCGTCACGATATAGAACAGCACCACGAGTACGCCGAGCGCGACGGCAATCGCGATGGAACGGGCGCGGCGCGCCCGCAGTTGCTGTTCCGTGAGCCTGATGCCGGTCTCCGGCTTCTGATCGGTCATGGCCTCACTCATAAGCATCATGCTGCGAAATGGCCGAACAGGCCTCCCGACACCCGGTCGACCAGCAGCATTGCAAACAAGCAGAAGAGGTAAAGAATCGAGAAGCCGAACAGTTGCCGGCTCGCCGTGTGGCCCTGTTGCTCGGATCGCACGCGCAGCGCCAGCGCGATCATCACCGCACCGGTCGCCAGGGCGACGATGCCGTAGGCCGGCCCGGCATAGCCCAGGAACCACGGTGCGGCGCCAAGCGGCGCCAGCAAAAGCGTGTAGAGCAGGATTTGACGACGGGTTTCCCGCGCGCCCGCGACCACCGGCAGCATCGGTATTCCGGCGCGCGCATAATCTTCGGTGCGATAGAGCGACAGCGCCCAGAAATGCGGCGGCGTCCAGAAGAAGATGATGAGAAAGAGCAGAATGGGCTCGACGGCGATGCCCCCCGTCACCGCGGACCAGCCGATCATCGGCGGCAGCGCGCCTGCGGCGCCGCCGATGACGATGTTCTGCGGCGTCGTGCGTTTGAGCCACATCGTGTAGACGAGAACGTAGAAGCTGATCGTCGCGGCCAACAGCACGGCCGCAATTACGTTGACCAGCAGACCGAGCACGACCACCGCGCCGACCGCGAGCGTGAGGCCGAAGGCGAGCGCTTCGCCGGCAAGGACTCGTCCCGCCGGAATGGGCCGCCCGGCGGTGCGCGCCATCCGCGCATCGATGTCGGCGTCGTACCACATGTTGAGAGCGCCCGCAGCGCCGGCGCCGACCGCAATGCAGATGAGGGCGGTCAGGCCGATCACCGGATGAATATGCCCGGGCGCAACCAGAAGTCCGACGAGCGCTGTGAACACCACGAGCGACATCACGCGTGGCTTCATCAGGGCTATGTAATCGCCGACGCCCGCGATGCTGGGCTCGACGCGCGCGAGGGTGACGCTCATCGGATCAGCGGCAGCGTCTCGAATTGATGGAAGGGCGGCGGCGACGACAGCGTCCATTCGAGCGTGGTCGCGCCGGGTCCCCAAGGATTGCCGGCCGCACGTTCTTTACGGATGAAGGCGAGCGCCATGCCGTAGAGGAAGACGAGCACGCCAATACCCGAAATGTACGAGCCGATCGACGACACGAAATTCCAGCCGGCAAACGCGTCGGGATAGTCGACATAGCGGCGCGGCATGCCGGCAAGCCCGAGGAAGTGCTGCGGGAAGAATACGATATTGACGCCGATGAAGGTGATCCAGAAGTGCAGCTTGCCGATGGTCTCGTTGTACATGTAGCCGGTCATCTTCGGGAACCAGTAGTACCAGCCGCCGAAGATGGCGAAGACGGCGCCGAGCGAGAGCACGTAGTGGAAGTGCGCCACCACGTAGTAGGTGCCGTGCAGCGTGCGATCGACGCCGGCGTTGGCGAGTACGACGCCGGTGACGCCGCCGATGGTGAACAGGAAGATGAAGCCCATCGCCCACAGCATCGGCGTCTTGAACTCGATCGAGCCGCCCCACATCGTGGCGATCCACGAGAAGATCTTCACGCCGGTCGGTACCGCGATCACCATGGTGGCGGCGATGAAGTAGGCCTGCACGCTCGCCGACATGCCGACGTTGTACATGTGGTGCGCCCACACGATGAAGCCGATGCCGCCGATCGCGACCATCGCGTAGGCCATGCCGAGATAACCGAACACCGGCTTGCGCGAGAACGTCGACACGATCTGACTGACCATGCCGAAGCCGGGCAGGATCAGGATGTAAACTTCAGGATGGCCGAAGAACCAGAACAGGTGCTGGAACAGCAGCGGATCGCCGCCGCCCTGCGGGTCGAAGAAGGTGGTGCCGAAATTGCGGTCGGTGAGCAGCATGGTGATCGCGCCGGCGAGCACCGGCAGCGACAGCAGCAACAGGAACACCGTCACCAGGATCGACCACACGAACAGCGGCATCTTGTGCATGGTCATGCCTGGCGCGCGCATGTTGAAGATCGTGGTGATGAAGTTGATCGCGCCAAGGATCGACGAGGCGCCCGCCAGATGGATCGACAGGATGACGAAATCCATCGCCGGGCCGGGATGGCCGTAGGTCGACAGCGGCGCATAGATCGTCCATCCGGTGCCAGCGCCATTGGTGCCCGGCTCACCTTCGACAAACATCGACGTCAGCAGCAGGGCAAAGGACGCCGGCAGCAGCCAGAACGAGATGTTGTTCATGCGCGGGAACGCCATGTCGGGCGCGCCGATCATGAGCGGAACCATCCAGTTGCCAAAGCCGCCGATCATTGCCGGCATGACCATGAAGAAGATCATGATCAGCCCGTGCGCGGTGACGACCACGTCGAACATGTGCGTCTCGTGGAAGATCTGCAGGCCGGGATACATCAGCTCGGCCCGGATCGCGATCGACAGCACGCCGCCGATCAGGCCGGCGATGATCGCGAAGACAAGGTACATCGTGCCGATGTCCTTGTGGTTCGTCGAATAGACATAGCGGCGCCAGCCATGCGGAATTGCGTGTCCGCCATCGTCGCCGTGTGCCGCATGTGCCATCGTATCCATTGCCAGTCCCTTTGTTAGCAACCGCTTGTGTTTGGCTCGGTTTTGAGGCGCGTCATTGCGCTGCTGCGCCGACCGCCGCGAAGGTGTTCCGCGGCACGCTCTCGACGCCGGCGAATTTCTTTTTCGCCTCGTCAACCCATGCGGTGAAGTCGCTTTCCTTCACCACCCGCACCGCAATCGGCATGAACGAGTGATCCTTGCCGCACAGTTCGGAGCACTGGCCGTAGAACATTCCTTCCTTCGTCGCCTTGAACCAGGTCTCGTTGATGCGGCCGGGAACGGCGTCGATCCTGATGCCGAATGATGGCACCGTAAAGGAGTGAATGACGTCGGCGCCGGTCACCAGGACGTGCACGATCTTGTTCACCGGCACGACCATATCGTTGTCGGCCGTCAGAAGGCGAGGTTGACCCGGCTTGAGGTCCTTGTCGGGGACCATCAGCGAATCGAATTCGAAATTGCCGTTATCCGGATAGCTGTAGCTCCAGAACCATTGCTTGCCGGTGGCCTTCACGGTGAGGTCGGGCTTTGGCACGTCGAGTTGCAGGAACAGGAGCCGGAACGACGGGACCGCAATCGGTCGCCAGAATAATGACCGGCACGATGGTCCAGACGACTTCGAGCGGCGTGTTGTGGGTCGTGCGCGACGGCGTCGGATTGGCGCGCGCATTGAAGCGGACGATGATGATCAGGAGCAAGGCCAGCACGAAGAGCGAGATCGCGCCGATGACCCAGAGCAGGAAATTGTGAAATCCGGCGATGTCCTGCATGACCGGCGTAGCTGAATCCTGCAGATCCATTTGCCAGGGTGACGGCTGTCCCAGTCCGGCGAATGCCGCTCCTGCGCTCGCGAGCAAAGCCCCGGCGGATACCGCAATGGCGGTCAAGCGCGAGAACACCTGCATTTGTCTCATGGCTCCCTGTTCTTCCATCTCGGTCATGACCATTCGCGAACCGTGTAAGGCTCGCTCAGCGCAGACTAAAGCAGTCTGACGCCGCCTGCTTCAGGCGGGGCTTGCGCCACGGGTCTGGTTCCTGTGCAGGCATCGGCGGGCGGGGGATTCCCAACTCCTCAAACCACAAATCCCGGCCTACCGCAATGCACTCGTCGCCGCCGATCCACGGGCCGAAAGTGACGGCATTCGCGGGTCCTGACGAACGGTCGCAGGCGCCGTTTCGTCCTTCGCGTAGCCACAATGCCTTGGTTTGGATCACCTTGACACGGAGTGCTCACGATGTACGCAGGCGCGCGGTGACCGGCCCAGGCCAGGTGATTCGTGGCGGCGGGCAAACCTGTTGGGGGCGGCGGATCAGGGGAACGGTATCATGGCGATGATGAATGTCGGACGGCGGATGCGGCCATTGGCCTCGGCGCTCGCTGTCCCCACCTTGATCATTGCGGCCGCTATGGCCTGCTGCGGTCAAGCAGCAGCGCAGGGCGCCGTCAAAGCGGTCCACGGCGATTGGCAAATTCGCTGCGATACGCCGCCGGGGGCTCAGGGCGAGCAATGCGCGCTGATGCAGAGTGTGACAGCGGAAGACCGCCCGAACGTCGGACTGACCGTCATCGTGCTTAAGACCACGGACCAGAAGAGCCGGCTGATGCGCGTCGTCGCACCGCTCGGCGTGCTGCTGCCGTCGGGCCTCGGCCTCAAGATCGACAATCAGGATGTCGGGCGGGCCGGCTTCGTGCGCTGCCTGCCGAATGGCTGCGTCGCCGAGGTCACCATGGACGACAACCTGATCAAGCAGATGCGCACCGGCCAGACCTCGACCTTCATCATCTTCCAGACGCCCGAGGAAGGCATCGGCTTCCCCATGAGCCTCAAGGGCTTTGGCGAGGGCTACGACCAGTTGCCGTGAGCGTTGCGGCCTTCCGATAATCGCGTCAATGAATGTTGGGACGCGACAACAGTTTCACGCGAAGCGGTACGGACATTCGTTGAACCCCTGCGCGCAGTCGTCGCGCCCGATGGGTCATCGGCATCGATTGACGGGTTGATCCGGAAGCGTACGCTCCCGGCGACAAAATCGTTGAGGGGGAAGCTCATGGGCGCACATCGTCACGTCATTGCTGTCGCCGCCGCAATACTGACGGCCGGCGTCATCGCGTTGTCGGCCGCGGCGGAGACGCAGGGTAATTATCCCAATCACCCCGTGGTCCTGATCGTGCCCTACGGTGCGGGCGGCGTCGCCGACGTCGGCATGCGCATCCTGGGCGACAGGTTGTCGAACCGCCTGAAGCAACAATTTGTCATCGAAAATCGTCCCGGCGCCGGCGGTATCGTCGCGGCGCAGGCGGGCGCCTCTGCGCCGCCCGACGGCTACACGCTCTTGATGACCGGCAACAATACTGCCATCGCCACTGCCTTGTTCAAATCTCTGCCGTTTAACGTCCTGACCGACTTCGCCTCGATCTCGACCGCCTCCTTCTTCGACCTCTTGATCGTGACCCGGGCCGGATCCCCATTGAAGTCGCTGCAAGACGTCATCAAGGCGGCGCGCGCAAATCCGGGCAAAATCAATATCGGCACGATCACGCCCGGCAGCACGCAAAATCTCGCCGCTGAACTGTTCACCAGCACGGCCGACATCAAGGCGACGATCGTCACGTTCCGCACCTCGCCCGACATGGCCGGCGCAGTGATGCGCGGCGATGTCGATGTTGCGTTCGAGTTCTATGCCGCCATCCACGGTCTTCTCGCCGACAACAAAGTCGTGGCGCTGGCGTCGACCGGCGCGAAGCGTACGGCCTACCTGCCGGACGTTCCGACCGTCATGGAAAGCGGGATCAAGGATTACGACGTCGCAAGCTGGAACGGGCTTTCGGTTCCTGCCGCCACCCCGAAAGCGGTCATCGCGACGCTGAACCAGGCCATGAAGGCCGTCATTCCCAGCCCCGAGATTCAAAGCAAGTCGAAGGAAATGGGGATGGAAATGCGTTGGAGCACGCCGGAGGACATGACGGCGCGTCTCAAGGCCGACATCGCCAAATGGGGCGCGGTCATCGAAAAGGCGGGCATTCCCAAACGCAGTTGAACGCGCCACTCGCAGGCTGCCAGCGAAGCGATTATGTAGGGGGCGGACCCAACAGGATGCCGCCAGGAAACCTGCTTATGACGACTGCCCCCATCTCGCTCGTTGATCGCGCCGGGCTCGACCGGCCACGCTTGGCAAAAATCATCTCCCGCGGCCTCGATGGCGCCGACGACGGGGAACTTTTTCTCGAGTACCGCCAGTCTGAGGTGTTGGCGTTCGACAACGGCCGGCTGAAGCAGGCGACCTATGACACCTCCCAGGGTTTCGGGCTGCGCGCCGTCAAGGACGAGGCCGTTGGCTATGCGCACGCCTCCGACGTATCGGAGGCGGCGATCGAGCGCGCCGCGGACGCCGTGCGCGCGGTCAAGGGCGGTTACTCCGGCAGCTATGCGGGCCCGCCGCCGCGCACCAACATCAAGCTCTATGGCGAAGAGAGCCCCCTCGCCAGCCCCGCCTTTGAGACCAAGGCGCGGCTTCTCGAAACCATCGATGCTTACGCGCGCGCCAAGGATCCGCGGGTGCGGCAGGTTTCAGTCAGCTTGGCGGCGACCTGGCAGGCGGTGGAAATCCTGCGCGGCGACGGCGAAGCTTATCGCGACGCGAGGCCGCTGGTGCGTGTCAACGTCACCGTTGTGGTCGGCGACGGCGATCGCCAGGAGACCGGCAGCGACGGCTATGGCGGCCGCGAGGGTTATGAGGGGTTCATCGCGACCGACGCCTGGCAGGGCGCGGTCGACAATGCCGTACGCCAGGCGCTGACCAATCTCGAAGCCGTGCCGGCGCCGGCCGGCGAGATGGACGTCGTGCTCGGGCCCGGCTGGCCGGGCGTCATGCTGCATGAGGCGATCGGACACGGCCTCGAGGGCGACTTCAACCGCAAGAAGACATCGGCCTTCGCCGGGCTGATGGGACGGCGTGTTGCGGCCAAGGGCGTGACTGTGGTCGATGACGGCACCATGGCGTTGCGCCGCGGCTCGCTTTCGATCGACGACGAAGGCACGCCGACCAATCGCACCGTGCTGATCGAGGACGGCATCCTCGTCGGCTACATGCAGGACCGGCAGAACGCCCGGCTCATGAACATGAAGCCGACTGGGAATGGCCGCCGCGAAAGCTTCGCCCACGTCCCGATGCCGCGCATGACCAACACCTACATGCTGGCGGGCGATCGCGAGCCCGGCGAAATCCTGGCCTCGGTCAAGAACGGCATCTACGCCGTTCACTTCGGCGGCGGGCAGGTCGACATCACCTCCGGCAAATACGTGTTCCAGTGCACCGAGGCGTATCGCATTGAGAACGGCCAGGTCGGCGCGCCGATCAAAGGCGCCATGCTGATCGGCAATGGCCCAACCGATCTGCATCGCGTCTCCATGGTCGGCAACGACCTCAAGCTCGACAGCGGCATCGGCACCTGCGGTAAGAACGGGCAGGGCGTACCTGTCGGCGTCGGCCAGCCGACGCTGCGCATCGACCGCATCACCGTCGGCGGGACAGGCTCATGACCGCGACAGAGCGGAACACTTCGCAGCAGGTGTCGCTGGTGCGTCGCTGGGGCAAGGCCATCGTCGACACGGCGTTGATCGTTCTGGTGGTTATTGCGGCAAAGACCGCAATCGCCGAACCGTACTACGTCCCGTCCGGCTCGATGGAGCCAACCTTGCAGATCGGCGACGAACTGCTGGCGACGAAGTTTCCTTATGGGTACAGCTCCGCGTCGCTGCCGATTTTCGTCACGCTGCCGGACACGCCGCGCATCCTGGGCGCGCTGCCGCACCGCGGCGATATTGTCGTCTTCCGCTGGCCCGGCGACCGCTCGCAGATCTGGGTCAAACGCGTGATCGGCCTCCCCGGCGATCGCATCGCCATGCGAAACGGCCGATTGTGGATCAACGACCAGCCCGTCGGCCTTCAGCCTGACGGCACCGGACAAGACGAAGCCGAGGATGGCTCGCGACGGCCGGTGGCGCGGTACATCGAGACATTGCCCGGCGGCCGCACGCACACGATCTTCAAGCACTCAACGATCGGCCCCTTCGACAATACGCCCGAGGTCGTCGTTCCGCCCGACCATCTGTTCGTCATGGGCGACAATCGCGACAACTCGGCCGACAGCCGGATTCCGGTCGACATGGGCGGGGTCGGCATCTTGCCGGTTTCCGACCTCGTCGGACGGGTCGACGCTCTGGTCGGATCGTGGGATTTGGGGGTCAAGAGCCGGCCGATCTGGACTTGGCCGTCCGGCTTGCGGCTGTCGCGGTTCTTTACCGGCGTGCAGTGATCAGCGTGGTTGAGTCGGATCGTGAAATCATCACGCCGAAATCAGCGAACCACGCCCGAAATACAGCAGGGCCGGCGACGCGGCGGCTTGATCGTATCCTTGAGGAAACAGCGCGCCGCCGTTGAGCCGTAGCCCGGCCGCCGATAGGTCCAAGCCCGGCAGCGCGTTTCCGCCTTGCAGGCGTCGGCGCACGACTTGCCCGTGCTATCGGGTGTGATTTCGAATGAGCGGTAGTCGCCGCCGTAGCGCTCGATTGAATACTCATATTCGCCAACCTTGGGCTCGATGACGCCGGCGCCGCGCACGCCGGATACGCAGCAACTCGATTCGACCCGCGGTTCAACCTCGCGCTTGAGCCAGCACATCGCAGGTCCGCCGGACGCCGGCGGATAGGAAAAGCTCCAGGCTCGGCAATTCTTGTCGCGTTCGCACCGCATCGCGCACACCGCCGGATCGCCGTTCGTAACCGGTGCACTCGCGTAATCGCCGCCCGGCCGATCGTACCCGGATTGTGCGAAAGCCGGTGCAATGCCGGCCGTAGCCCATGCCGCGGCTGTCAGCAGAACGCCGATGCCGACGATCAGTGTCCGCCCGAAGAACCAGCCTCGCATTGTCTGGGGTTGCCCTTGTGATGCCCCACCTGAGAAGAGCGCCCTTCCTGGCGAAATGCCACAAGAATCTCGCGAAATCGACCGTCGGGCGACTTTTTTCAGAGGGAAAAACCTCCGCGCCGAATTGCCTCATGCCGGTGGATTCATCGGCGCCGCGCAAATCGGTTATGGTGCGCGGATGCTGGGGCCTGCGAGTATCTCGACGCGGATTGGTTCGACAATTTCCGCAACGCTCATTTTGCTGCTGCCCGCGTTGTGGAACCGCTTTCCGCTGCTGGAATACGACACCGGCGGCTATCTCGCGCGCTGGTTCGAAGGCTATCTGGTCCCCAGCCGTTCGACGACATACGGTCTCTTCGTTACGGCCGGATGGCCGCTCGACTTCTGGCCGGTCGTCATCGTGCAGGCCCTGGCAGCGGTCTGGATCATCGGCTTGTTGTTGAGGACCCATCGATTCCCCGTCTACCCGCTGGCTATGCCCATCATCATCGCGGTGCTGTCGGTGACGACATCGCTGCCGTGGCTCGCCAGCGTTCTTCTGACCGACATTTTCGCCGGCCTTGCGGTGCTCGCGCTTCATGCCTTGGTTTGGCAGGGCGATCGGCTAACGTCGCGTGAGCGGATTGCGCTCGTCGTTTTCATTGCGTTTGCCGGCTCGACGCACAGTGCAACTCTCGGCGTGCTGCTCGCGCTCGGCGCCGCGGCGTTACTCTTCTCGTGGTTCAGCGCCAAGCTCGTACCGCGGGCGGGGCTCGCGCCCGTGGTCACCTCGATTGTGCTCGGCGCGGCGATGTTGCTCACAACAAATTATGTGGTGGGCGGACGCTTCGCCTGGACGCCGGGCGGCTATGGCATTGCGTTCGGCCGCATGCTGCAAGACGGCATCGTCACCCGCTATCTCAACGATCATTGTCCTGATCCGCGGCTGAAACTTTGTCCGTACCGAAAAGAGCTGCCGCTCGACGCCGATACGTTCTTGTGGGGCGACGGAGTATTCGACCAGCTTGGCCGTTTCGCCGGTCTTGGCGACGAAATGCAGACCATCGTGCTCGGCAGCCTGCGCGATTATCCCGTCATGCAGATCAAGGCAGCCTTGGTTGCGACGGCAAAGCAACTCGTCACAGTCGGCACCGGCGAAGGCTTCGTCTCGACGGTGTGGCACACCTACGGCATCATCGAACGATACATGCCTTCGGTCGTGCCGGCGATGCGCGCGGCCCGGCAGCAGCACGACGAGGTCGGGTTCGCCGCAATCAATCTGGTGCATGAGCCGGTCGCTTGGGCGGCTTTGGCGCTCCTGCCGTTCATGATCGCACTCGGATTCTGGAGCGCCGATTTTGCCGATCTTGGGCGCCTCGCTATGACCGTTGCTCTCGCGCTCCTCGCCAATGCGGCCTTCTGCGGCGTGATCTCCAACCCGCACGATCGCTATGGCTCGCGGATTACCTGGATCGCGGTGTTCGGCGTTGCGCTCGTGGCCTGGCGTGCGTTCGTCATCGCCCGAGAGCGCGCGCTGGTCGTCAGGCGCGAAAGTGCTTCGACAGTTTGAGCCCTTGCGCCTGATAATTCGAACCGATGCCAGTGCCGTAAAGCTGATCGGGCCGCGCCAGCATCTTTTCGTAGACCAGCCGGCCGACGATCTGGCCGTGTTCGAGGATGAACGGCACCTCGCGTGAGCGTACTTCGAGGACCGCCCGCGAGCCGAGGCCACCCGCTCCGGCATAGCCAAAGCCGGGATCGAAGAAACCGGCATAGTGCACGCGGAATTCCCCGACGAGCGGATCGAACGGCACCATTTCGGCGGCATAGTCAGGCGGCACCTGCACGGCCTCGGTCGACGCCAGGATATAAAACTCGTCGGGATCGAGGATCAGGCTTCGATCGGCGCGCGCGGCGATCGGCTCCCAGAAATCGGCGACCTCATAGGCGGCACGACGCTCGACGTCGATCACCGCGGTGTGCCGCTTGGCGCGATAGCCGACCACGCCGCCATTGCGGCTCACGGCCTGCGGCGAAGTTTGCGACTGAACGTTGGCGCCTGAAAGATCGATGCTCACCGCGACGCCATCTCCCATGACCGCTTCGGCGCGATCGACCAGGCGTTCGCGGGCGTGCAAGGCGCGCAGCGCTTCAGCGCCGAGGCCAGCTTCGCCATGGCGTAAACGCAATTGCGACAGACGCGAGCCTTCGCGCACCAGAACGGGAAAGGTTTTCGGACTGATCTCCGCGTAGAGCGGTCCGTCGTAGCCTGCCTCGACGCGATCGAAGCCGCGCGTCTCGTCGGCGATGACGCGGGTAAAAACGTCGAGGCGGCCTGTTGAGCTTTTCGGATTGGTGGCCGCCGCGATATCCGCCGGCAGTGCCAGCCGCTCGAGCAACGGCACGATATAGACGCATCCGGTCTCCAACACGGCGCCGTTGGCGAGTGAGAATTCGTGCAGCTTCAGTTCGGCGATGCGCCGGGCAACGGTGGCGCCGGGTCCAGGCAAGAAACTCGCGCGCACCCGATAGGCGATCGAGCCGAGACGAAGGTCGAGGCTCGCCGGCTGGATCTGGTCGGGAGCGAACGCATAAGGCGCCCGAATGCCGCCGTGTTCCGCCAGCGCAGCGATCATGCGGTCGGGTAGAGATTCCCGTCTCTGAAGGCGCGAAAGAGGGCGTCACGCGGCTACCACGTCCGGATGTGCCGCAAATTGCGGGCGTCCAAGTCGAGAGCGATCTAACCCGATGCCCGGCTTGACGCAAAGACAAGCGCGGCGTATGAGCGCCGTTATCCCGTGGTCATTTGAGCCGGCCGGCTTGCAGCCACGTAAAACAAATCGCTAAAAGGCCGGGGACGCGTGAGCCCGGCCTGAGGATTTTTCCTCCCGGCCGGGTTTTTGTTTGGCCAATGTCGCGCTTGGCCAATCCCTCGAATGGCCAGGGAGGGCCACATGTCCGCGTCCGCGAAAAAGCAGTCCTACCGCCCCGAAACCCGCCTCGTCCACTCCGGCACGTTGCGCTCGCCGTTCGGTGAGACCTCGGAAGCGCTCTATCTCACACAGGGCTACGTTTACGACAACGCCGCTCAGGCCGAAGCACGCTTCAAAGGCGAAGATCCCGGCTATCAGTATTCGAGGTTTGCCAACCCGACCGTCGACATGTTCGAGCGGCGCATCGCAGCGTTCGAGGGCGCCGAGGCGGCACGTGCTACCGCGACCGGCATGGCGGCCGTGACGTTGGCGCTCGTCGGGCAGCTCAAAGCCGGCGACCATGTGGTCGCGTCGAAGGCCATGTTCGGCTCATGCCTTTACATCGTCGAAGAATATCTGCCGCGCTTCGGCGTTGCATCGACGCTTGTCGATGGCTGCAATCTCGATGCTTGGCGCAATGCCGTGCGGCCCAACACCAAGACGTTCTTCCTTGAGAGCCCGACCAACCCGGCGCTCGACGTGATCGACATCGCCGAGGTCGCAAAGATCGCGCACGAGGCGGGCGCGACACTTGTGGTCGATAACGTGTTCGCGACGCCGCTGTTTCAGTCGCCGCTCGCGCTTGGCGCCGATTGCGTTGTCTATTCGGCGACCAAACACATCGATGGCCAGGGCCGCTGCCTCGGTGGCGTCGTGCTCGCTTCGCAGAAATTCATCATGGAAAAAATCCATGTTCTGTTGCGGCAGACCGGTCCGTCAATGTCGCCCTTCAACGCCTGGGTTCTGCTCAAAGGCTTGGAGACGCTCCCCGTGCGCGTGCGGCGGCAAACCGACAGTGCGGCAACGCTTGCGGTTGTGCTTGCCGAGCATCCAAAGATTTCGCGACTGATCTATCCCGGGCGGCCGGATCATCCGCAGGCTGCGGTTGCGCAAAAGCAGATGCGCGGCGGCTCCACGCTGGTCGCGTTTGAAATCAAAGGCGGCAAGAAAGCTGCGTTTCGGTTTCAGGATGCGCTCAAGCTCGTTCGCATCAGCAACAATCTTGGCGACGCCAAGAGCCTCATCACTCACCCGGCGACGACCACGCATCAGCGGCTGACGCCGGCGCAACGCGCCGAACTCGGCATCAGTGACGGTCTCGTCCGCGTCTCGGTCGGTCTCGAACATCCCGACGACATCGTGGAGGACGTGCTCGCTGCGCTCGACGCGACTTGAGCTGCGGCATGCGGAGCGCAAATCAGATTGAATCTGAACGATTGCGTTCTACGGCGCGTTCGCGGGGTGTACGGCGTGGGTGGCGGCAGACGCGATGAGGCGCGTTGCCGCTTCGGTGATGGCCGTGCCGAGGAGTTTGGCGAAGCAGGCGTAACCCCAGTCATTCATGTGCAGTTCGTCGGGGGCCGAGAAGGTGTCGAACGGGATATGCTGGATATCGAACCAATTGCGCATGATCGCGTAGCGGTGAAACAGATCGACGTTTTCTTCCTTCGCCGTGACGGCGATCTGATCGACCATCGCCGACGTCTCGGACTTCGCGATGACCTTTGGCGTGTATTGCGGATCGATCAGCGCCACGTCGGCGCCGGCCGACTTGAGCTCTTCGATACCCTCGTGCAACAGAACCGAGTGCGGCTTGAGCGGATGATCACGCAGCACCGAATTTGTGCCGACCTGCCATAGCACCAGATCGGGGTTTTCTGCGATCACGCCTTTTTCAAACCGGGCCATCATGTCGCTGGTTTCTTCGCCGTTGACGCCGCGGTTGAGCACTCTGATGTCGTGGCCGGGAAGACGTTCATTCAGTTCGACCGCTAGCCTGCTCGGATAATTGGCCGCAGGCGAACTCGCGCCTGCGCCGGCGGTCGAGGACGATCCAATGGCGACGATGGTTAACGGCATGTCGTTGGCGAGGCGTCGCGTGGTGCGCCGCAGCGGAATATCGAAGCGCGTCAATGCCGCCGACGTCTTGCAGGCGAATGGCGATATCGCCATCGGCGAACTGGCGGGCGGCGCCGAGGCCGTGTTTGTCCGCTTGGATGGCGCCGCACCCACTGCCGGCAGGAGGCCGGGCGTAATCGAGGGTGTCGCTGCGGGGACGATCGTCGGACTAACCGCAGTCGCCGCTGTGACGATGGCAGCCGGCATCTGTGCGTTGACAGGAACTTGCGTTGCAGCGGTCAAAACCGCTGCTGCAGTGCACACAAAGCACCGGGTGATATTTCGGCTGAGGCGAGACATCAGCGCGTCGTTTGCATTTTCACTGCGTCAAGGTGTGCTGCATTGATGATTTGAGACGCAAGCGCCCGGCCAATGCAATCGTGAACACGGCGAGCCATATCATAATTCTTAGTTGCGGTATAGAGGTCGAAGGTACCGATATCATTCCAGTAACGCATGATGCCCAGCCGGTCGAACAGCAGAGCTCCGCGCTGCTGGGCTTCCCATCTCATGATATCCGCGTAGGTCGATACGTCGAGCATGGACTCAGTGCGCGGACTGTATTGCATGTTAACCAGAATGACGTCGGCGTCGGCCTGTTGGATCATGTCGATGCCGTCGTCGAGACTTGAACGGAAGTCCTCCGGCTCGACGCCGCTCAGTGCGTCGGCCGTGCCGGCTTGCCAAATCACCAGCGCCGGCTTGTCCTCGCTGAGAATCTTTTCCAGATCCGCGGCCATGTCCGCCGTGGTTTCCCGCGACCGAACGTGCGCCGTGACTTTGATGTCGTTGCCTGGCAACTGCTGTTTGAGTGCCTGCTCCAGCCGTGCCGGATAAGCAAAGTGTGCGCCGTCCGGGCCCGGCAGCGACGAAGATCCAGAACCGACCACGCTGATATCCAGCCGGTGGTGCTCCTTGATTTGTTTGGCAACGCGCGTCAGGTCGGTTTCGCTTGATAGGAGCGATGGCGGCACGTCGCACTCATCCGCCGCGGCTGCGGCAGCGGCGCCATCGAGGAGTGCAATCGTTGTCAGAACAGCAATGATGAAAGTCATGCCCCGCCCCCTGCGAGGTCGGATTCAGGCGGTTTGACGCGCGAAGAGGGGCTTCGCCCCTCGATTACTTTGTACCACGATATCAGACTCGCGGTCGCAATCATGATCATAATGCCAAGAAGGCTAATCACCACCTGAATCAGCGGCCCGCCCGACCACTCGCTGATGATGAACTGTCCGGCAAATGCCAGGAACACGCCGAGGCAGAATATCTCAAGGGAATGCTGTCCGCAGATGATGGCGGGCCGTAGGAAGGGTGACTTCAGACCGGGCCAAGTCTTTGGCACGAAGCGCACGGTTACCGCGGCAAGTGCAAGAAAATGCGCAAAGCGCAACACGTCAAGATTGGTCTTGTCGATCGGATACATCCATTCGCTGAGCCATGTCGGCACATACCGAGCAAGCGGCTCGATGTACCACGTCAGCGTGATGGCGAAGGCGAAGAGAAGGTAACCGATCGCGACCGCCAGGACGATCGGCGACCGCAGCATCCCGGCAAGCCGCTGTGCGCCGCCGAGCGCACACCACGCGCCGAACACGAACAGCAACTGCCAGGCGAACGGGTTGAAGAACCAGACACCGTTTGGGTAGGCCGGCAAATTCCAATCGAAACTCCAGGCGAGCGCATAGACGATGGCCGATCCCGCCAGCGCGAAGGTCGGTTGCAGCAGCAGGAGATAAAGCACCGGCGGAAAGAACAGCAACAGGACGATATAGAGCGGCAGCACATCCAGATTGACCGGTTTGAATTTCAGCAACAGCGCCTGGAAGATCGTCACGTCGGGCTGCTTGAGGAAATCGAGAATGTTCATTTCCTCGGCATAGAGCGGATTGTCGAACGTCGACGCGACATAAGCGATCTCGGCCAGGAAGATCGTGAACAGAAAGATGTGCGCCACGTAGAGCTGCCACGCCCGCCGCAGGATGCGCGCACTCGACACCACAAAGCCGCGGTCGCGCATTGCCCGGCCATAGACGAAAGCGCCGGTGTATCCGGAAATGAAAATGAAAATCTCGGTGGCGTCGCTGAAACCGTAGTTGCGCAGGGTGAACCAGTTGACGACGTTTTCCGGAATATGATCGAGAAAGATCAGCCACAGCGCTAAACCGCGGAACAAATCGAGGCGCAGGTCGCGTTCGGTCGAGGCTCCAGCAGCATGCGCCGCCGGGCTTGCGACATCGGCATTTGCCGAAGTTGCTGGCCGCAATGCAGCGGCAGAGCCAGGTCCATGCGTCATACGGGCTGCTCGTCTATGCTGAGCACGGTCCGGAACGGCGCAAACCACCGATCTGGAACATCATGCTCCTCCACCGGGCGAAAGCGCCGACCCATTAGATTCTGAAGCGCGGGCTTCAGGGCTTCATCCGCGACTTGAGAAACCGCTTCCGCACGGATATTGCAACAGCCGGATCAAGGCTATTCACTAATACGTGGAATCGTAAGACGGTCGCGGTACCGCGCCGTTTGCGTGACTCGGGCGGGCAGGCCGGCGCCCGTGTCGGTCGTCGGGAACCAGCCCTGTCGGGAACAGGCAGATAGGAAAGCGCCCTATGTATCGTGCCGTTACCCGCAATATCGAGGTCGTAGTGACCCCTCGCTTTGTTGCCGACCGCTCGTCGCCGGAGAACAATTATTTCTTTTGGGCCTATACGATCTCGATCACCAATAACGGCTCCGAAACGGTGCAACTCAAGACTCGGCACTGGCGCATTACCGACGCCCACGGACGACTCCAGGAGGTGCGCGGCGCCGGTGTGGTCGGCGAAGAACCGGTGCTCAAGGGCGGCGAAGCGTTCGAGTATACCAGCGGCGTGCCATTGCAGACGCCGTCGGGCTTTATGGTCGGCTCCTACGGCATGGTGAGCGCAAGCGGCGAGCATTTCGATATCGACGTTCCGGCGTTCTCACTCGATAGCGTGGAGACGAAGCGGACACTCAACTAAAGCCGCTTATGACGAGACACGCTGCAGCGGTGGCGGCGATCAAAACCGGCTCGCGATGAGCGCCACAGCAGTCTCTTTCGTCAATCAAGTGTCAATCAAACTCATAGTTTTAGTTTTCGAGATTGAGGCGGTCTTGCGGTCTGGGCACGGCCAATAAACTGTGGCCATTTATGCGGCCGATTTGCGGGTCCGAAAGGGCGCCTGGATGATGATCATGCCCGTCGAGGCCCTCGTTTCATTAAACTTTGGCTTCCGGTGTGCACGCTTCTTTGTAGGTTTCGGGTGTTGTGAACTGGAACGCCGGGAACAGTACCGGCCGGCCGGCGTTTAACAAAGCCCGCATGAACGAAAACGCTTCGGCAAACGACTAATGCGTACCTTGGCGAGTGCCGTTGCGTGGCGGCCTGTTGGACCGATCGGAGAGCCGCAATGGTGTTGGTATTAATCGGCTACTTCTGCACCATGGTGTCGGTCCTCGCCTTTCTGATGGTGGTATTGAGCGGGCTTGTTTCGTCTCCTGAGATGCGCCAGCCACATCCCGTCGTCGCGATAGCCCAGACAGCCGCGCCCGACAAAAAGACCGCGCAAGTTACGCCGACTGTCCCCGCGCCGGTGGTCGTTTCGTCCGCGCGACAAAAAGCGGATGCCTTGGAGCGAAAAAAAGAGCGTGCGAAATTGGCGCGAGTTAATCAGAAACGGAAATTGCTCGCGGAACAGCGCGAACCAAGTGGCTATTCGACAAGGTATTCGACGGCGCTCGGCTACGGCCGGGAATTTCCCGCCCAGCCGGCCCCGGTCGATCCGGGAATATCGCCGTTCTCGGGGCCCCGCTTCTGAACGACGCCAATTAAGGCTAAGAGAGCCGCGAAGTCAGCGGCTGGCCATTGCGGCCACGTTTTATGACGGCGCCGCAGTTTTCGCCGCGACCTCACCGGGCTCGAACACGTAGGTCGAACTGCAGAACTCGCACGTGACGGTGATCTTGCCGTTCTCGACCATGTCGTCGCGATCTTCCTGGGAGAAGCTGCCGAGCATGTTCTCGACGTTCGTGCGAGAACAGGAACATTGTGCACGCACGGGCGCCGCGCGGAACACGCGCACGCCGCGTTCATGGAAAAGCCGATAGGCGAGACGTTCACTCGATAAATCCGGATCGATCAGTTCGAGGTCGTCGACGGTTGCGACCAGCGAACGCCCCTCGACCCAAGCCTCGTCCTCGGGCAGCGTGTGCAACGCGGTACCGGGCGGCGCATCGCCGGGATCAAGATCGGCTTGGCGTGATCGCTCGATCGAGTTGGGTAGAAATTGCAGCAGAATGCCGCCGGCGCGCCAGAACCGGCGCGTTCCGTTTTCGCTGGCCCGGAATTCCTCGGCGACGGCAAGCCGCACACGCGTCGGGATTTGCTCCGATCGGGAAAAATATTCGTGCGCCGCCTGTTCGAGGTCGCCGCCTTCCAGCGGCACCAGTCCCTGGTAGCGGCTCATTTCGGGACCCTGATCAATGGTCATCGCGAGATGGCCGTGTCCGAGCAGCTTTCCGGGCTCGGCCTCACCTGCAGCAACCGCCGCCGCGACCCGATCGCTGTCGAAGCGCGCGCAGGCCCGCACTTTGTCGGGCGACGTAAAGTCGACAACGAGCATCCGTACCGGACCATCGGTCTGGGTCTGCAGGATAAAGCGGCCCTCGAATTTGAGCGCCGATCCCAGCATGACGGTCAGCACGATCGATTCGCCGAGGAGTTTCGCCACCGGCGGCGGATAATCGTGGCTGGTCAGGATGGCGTCGACTGCCGGCCCGAGCCGCACGATGCGCCCGCGCAGGTCGAGCGCCTTCACGGCGAACGGCAGGATCGTGTCATCGAGGCTGGTCTGGGCCGGCGCGCGGACCGGAATGGCGAGGTCGGGATTGGTCATCGCGACTGAATATAGGCGAGGATCTGTAAATTGTGAGCCCTCGACGGCGCTAGCGACTGTCGGCTTCCAGACACCAGGTCAGAATACCCTTCTGTGCGTGGAGCCGGTTCTCGGCCTCGTCGAACACGACGGATTGTGGTCCGTCGATCACCTCATCGGTGACCTCTTCGCCGCGATGCGCCGGCAGGCAGTGCATGAAGATCGCGTCCGGCTTCGCTCGCGCCATGAGGCGGGCGTTGACCTGATAGCGCTTGAGCAAATTGTGGCGTCGAGCGCCGTTGCGGTCTCCCATGGACACCCAAGTGTCGGTAACGATGCAGTCGGCGCCCGTGACGGCTTCCTCCGGATCGCTGCCAATGCTGATTTCGGCGCCCGCCGACTTGATCCAGTCGAGCAGCGGCTTTTTCGGCGCAAGTTCCGGTGGAGCGGCAACACGCAGGCGGAACTCGAAGCGTTCGGCGGCATGCGCCCAGGATGCCAGCACGTTGTTGGCGTCGCCGGTCCACGCGACCGTGCGGCCGCGGATCGGCCCGCGATGCTCCTCGAACGTCATGACATCCGCCATCACCTGGCAGGGATGCGATCGTCGCGTCAGGCCATTGATCACCGGGATGGTGGCGTAGCGGGCAAGCTCGGCGACGTCTTCGGCGTTGAGGGTTCTGATCATGATGGCGTCGACATAGCGAGACAGCACGCGCGCCGTATCGGCGAGCGTTTCGCCGCGACCGAGTTGCATCTCCTCGGCGGTCAGCACGATGGCGTCGCCGCCGAGCTGGCGCATGGCAACTTCGAAAGAGACGCGCGTGCGCGTGGACGGCCGCTCGAAGATCATCGCCAACGACTTGCCGGTCAGCGGGCGCGCGCCCAGCGGCCCCTTGGCCTTCAAGGCGCGGGCCGCCTCGATCATCTTGCGCAACTCGATCGTCGGTACGTCGATGAGATCAAGGAAGTGGCGGACGCCGCTCATCCGGCGGCCTCCTGTTGGAGCTTTTGCGCGTGCGCGCGGTTCACCTTGTCGCAGGCGCGATCGAGCCTGACGATCGCCTCTGCGATTTCCGGTTCGCCGACAATGAGCGGTGGCAGCAACCTTACGACGTTGTCGCCGGCAGATACCGTAAGCATTTTCTCGGCACGTAATGCGTCGACAAGCTCGGCGGCCGGGACAAGGGCACGCAAGCCGATCAGGAGCCCCTCGCCGCGCACCTCCGCAATCAGCGTGGGATAGCGATCCTTGATCTCAGCGAGCCGCTGCTTGAAGAGCAACGCCGTGCGCCGGACGTGATCGAGGAAACCGGGCGCCAGCATGACATCGAGCACAGCGTTGGCCGCGCTCATCGCCAGCGGATTGCCGCCGAACGTCGAGCCGTGCGTACCGGCCGTCATGCCTTTCGCCGCCTCGTGCGTCGCCAGGCAAGCACCGACCGGAAAGCCGCCGCCGAGCGCTTTGGCAAGCGCCATGACATCGGGTTCGACGCCGACGCGCTGATAGGCAAACAATTCGCCGGTTCGTCCGACGCCGGTCTGCACCTCGTCGAAGGCGAGCAGCAGTCCGTGCTTGTCGGCAAGTTCGCGCAACGCCCGCAGGAACGACGGCTCCACGACGCGAACGCCGCCCTCGCCCATGATCGGCTCGATCAGAATCGCCGCCGTTTCGCCGGAGATGGCCCGCTTGGTTGCATCGAGGTCGCCGAACGGCACCTGATCGAAACCGTCGACGACGGGGCCGAAGCCTTCGAGGTATTTTTGCTGACCGCCTGCAGCCAGCGTCGCCAAGGTGCGACCGTGGAAGGCGCCCTCGAACGTGATGATGCGGTAGCGCTCCGGTGCACCGTTCGCGGATTGGTATTTGCGCACCGTCTTGATGGTGCATTCCATCGCCTCGGCGCCGGAGTTACAGAAAAAGACGACGTCGGCGAAGCTCGCTTCGCACAGCCGCTCGGCCACGCGCTCGGCTTCCGGGATCTGGTAGAGATTGGAGACGTGCCAAAGTTTCTGCGCCTGCTCGTTGATCGCCGCCACCAGCCGCGGATGGGCATGTCCCAACGCGTTCACGGCGACGCCGGCGGTGAAATCGAGATAACGCTCGCCGTTGGTCGCCACGAGCCAAGCGCCTTCGCCCCGTTCAAAAGCGAGGTCGACGCGTGCGTAAGTCGGCAACAGATGCGATGTCACGATCGGGGCTCGGCCGCCGCGCAGCAAAATCCGCGCAGCAAAAACGAAATGTGCCGCCTCTCCGGGCGGCACTTGTCAACATTCTATGTCCGCGCGTGTGTCTGTCAACACACGATAATTGAGCGCAGTACCACGATTTGTTCCTACATCATCCACATGAGGCACGAATATGTGGACGCGTGGCCTGCGAGTCTTGCGCCCGACTCCCGCCATATTGTAGCTTTTTCCTCGTCAAGTACGACATCTCGTGCGGCGGACAGTCTTCTCAAGCGTTAAGTGATGCGTGTGAGTTGGGCGGCCATGCGCTGCCTGGCAGAGCGTTGGATTCTTTGAGGGCTCCCCGCCGTGCGTGGAGGAGGATAGAGCATGTCGTGGACGGACGAGCGGGTCGAGCAGCTGAAGAAGCTGTGGTCAGACGGTCTTTCGGCGAGTCAGATCGCCGCTGAGCTCGGTGGCATTACGCGTAACGCGGTGATTGGAAAGGTACACCGGCTCGGTCTGTCAGGCCGCGCCAAGAGCACCTCGAGCGCGGCGCCGCGTCAACGCAAGGCACGGTCGCCGGCGCACATGCTGCGTATCGGGCGCCCCGCGATCCGCGGCAATACCGCGCTTGCGCACGCGTACGAGATTGAGGCCGAAGCCGAACCGGAATTGATCGACAACGTCATTCCGATCGGACAGCGCCGCACCATCCTTGAATTGACGGAACAGACCTGCCGCTGGCCGGTCGGCGATCCAGGGAGCGGCGACTTCTTTTTCTGCGGCGGCAATACGGTGGGCGGATTGCCGTATTGTGGTTACCACTCGCGGGTCGCCTATCAGCCGGCTGCTGATCGCCGCAGAGACAGGCGTCCGCAGCGCTGAACGTTCATGTGCCGATGATGAGGCTCTTCGCGCGTCGTGTTCAGGCGGTCTTGCCGAACCGGTCATCCAGCGAATAGCCGGCGCCGCGCACCGTGCGGATCGGATCGATCCCATGGCCGCGATTGAGCGCCTTGCGCAGGCGGCCGACATGCACGTCGACGGTTCGCTCGTCGATATAAACGTCGCTGCCCCATACACCGTCGAGCAATTGTTCGCGTGAAAACACGCGTCCGGGCCGCTCCATCAGAAATTCCAGCAGGCGGAATTCCGTCGGTCCGAGATCGACCGGACGGCTGGCGCGGGAAACGCGCTTTTTCTCGCGATCGAGTTCCAGATCGCCGATCATCAGCACCATGGCGACCCGTTCGGGGCTTGCCCGGCGCAGCAAAGCGCGAATGCGCGCCAGCAGTTCGGGTACCGAAAACGGCTTGACGATGTAATCGTCGGCGCCGGTCGCCAGTCCCCGCACGCGCTCGCTTTCCTCACCGCGCGCCGTGAGCATGATGATCGGCAGAGATTGGGTCTGCGGCCTCGCCCGCAACCTCCGGCACAGTTCGATGCCCGAGAGGCCGGGCAGCATCCAGTCGAGGACGATGAGATCGGGCGCGGTCTCTCGCAGCCGCGTGTCGGCGTCGTCGCCGCGGGTCACGGCGTCGACTTCGTAGCCTTCGGCCTCGAGGTTGTAGCGCAACAGCGTCGTCAACGGCTCTTCGTCTTCGACGATCAGGATGTTGGCTCCCATCCCGGTCTCCTGTCTCATTTTTGCAGCAGCGCTGCCCCAAAGGTTGTGGTGTCGCCTTTCGGACGCTGTTCGACAATGGGGCGACCTTCAATGATGTAGTAGACGGTCTCGGCGATATTGGTGGCGTGGTCGCCCATGCGTTCGATGTCTTTGGCGCAGAACATCAGATGCATGCAGAAGGTGATGTTGCGCGGATCCTCCATCATGTAGGTCAGGAGCTCGCGGAACAGCGACGTACACATCGCGTCGATTTCTTCATCGCCTCTCCAGACATCGAGCGCAGCCTGGAGATCGCGGCTGGCGTAGGCATCAAGCACTTGCTTGAGTTGTGCCGATACCATTTCGGCCATGCTCTCGACGCCGCGGATCAGTTTTTGCGGATAGAAGTCGCTATCGAGTGCGACGACGCGCGTGCCGATATGCTTGGCATGGTCGCCGATCCGCTCGAGGTCATTGCATACCCGCATCGCGCCGACGATCTCGCGCAGATCGACCGCCATCGGCTGCCGGCGCGCGATCGTGAGGATTGCCTTTTCCTCGATCTCGCGCTGCTGAGTGTCGATCGTGGGATCCGTGGCGATCACGCGCTCCGCCAGTTCCAGATTGCGGTCGACGAGGGCCTGGATGGCATCGGAGATTTGCCGTTCGACGACCCCGCCCATCTCGGCGACCTTGCGGGTGATGTCCTGCAGATCGGTGTCGAAGGCCTTGGCGGTGTGGTCGATTCTGGTTGTGTAATCGGTCATGGCGCTTTTTCCCTGGCGATTATCCGAACCGGCCGGTGATGTAATCCTGCGTGCGCTGATCGCGCGGTGCAGTGAACATTTTGCTCGTCGAATCGAATTCGATCAGTTCGCCGAGATACATGAACGCGGTGAACTCGGAGACGCGTGCCGCCTGCTGCATGTTGTGAGTGACGATAACGATGGTGTAATCGTCGGTCAGTTCGTCGATCAGTTCCTCGATCTTCGCGGTCGAGATCGGATCGAGCGCCGAGCAGGGTTCGTCGAACAGGATGACCTCGGGCCGCACCGCGACCGTGCGGGCGATGCACAGGCGCTGTTGCTGCCCGCCAGACAGGCTTTGCCCGTTGGCATTGAGCTTGTCCTTTACTTCGTCCCATAGCGCGGCGCGACGCAGCGACGTTTCGACGCGCTGATCGAGTTCCGCCTTCGGCAGACGCTCATAAAGCCTGATGCCGAAGGCGATGTTTTCGTAGATCGACATGGGGAACGGCGTCGGCTTCTGGAACACCATGCCGATGCGCGCCCGCAGGAGATTGAGATCCTGCTTCGGCGAGAGAATGTTGGCGCCGTCGAACATGACGTCGCCGGTCGCGTGCTGGCCGGGATAGAGATCGTACATGCGATTAAGCACGCGCAACAAAGTCGATTTGCCGCAACCCGACGGGCCAATGAACGCGGTGACCTTGTGCTCGTAGAGGGGCAGGCTGATCGACTTCAGCGCCCGTGCATCGCCATAGTAGAAATTGAGGTCACGAATCGTGACCTTCTCGGCAAGACCGGTCCGATCGATGGGAGCGTGCGTCGCGGTGGGAACGGCAACGGATGCGTCGTTCATGACTGTTTTCCTGATGGGACAAGGGCGCGCGCGGTGATGCTCAAGGCCAGCACCGCCAGCGTGATGATCAGGGCGCCGGTCCAGGCCAACGACTGCCAATCCTTGTAGGGACTGAGCGCGAACTGGAAGATGACGACGGGCAGGCTGGAGACCGGCGCGTTGAGGTTGGTGCTCCAGAACTGATTGTTGAGCGAGGTGAAGAGGAGCGGCGCGGTTTCGCCGCTGATCCGCGCGACGGCGAGCAGCACCCCGGTGACCATGCCGGCGCGTGCCGCGCGATAGCAGATGCGCGTGATCGACAGCGACCGCGGCAGTCCGATGGAGGTGGCAGCCTCGCGCAGTGCGTTCGGCACCAGCGTCAGCATGTCTTCGGTGGTGCGCACGACCACCGGAATCACGAGAACGGCAAGCGCCACGGCGCCGGCCCAGCCGGAGAAATGCCCCATGGGCGCGACCATGACCTCGTAGATGAACAGACCGACCACAATGGATGGTGCGCTCAACAGGATATCGTTGATGAAGCGGACCACGCTGCTCAGGCGGTCGTAGCGGCCGTACTCGGCCATATAGGTCCCGGCGAGAATGCCGATCGGGGTCCCGATCGCAACCGCCAGAATGGTGAGCACCAGGCTGCCGACGATGGGATTGAGCAACCCACCGCTCGAACCCGGCGGCGGCGTCATCTGCGTGAACACCCCGATCGATAACCCGCTGAAACCCTGCCAGAGCAGGGCGCCCAGGACCAGGACCAGCCAGCCCAACCCGAAGGCAGTCGCGCCCAGTGCAAGCACCGCGGCGACGCCGTTGGCGCGGCGGCGGGAGGCGTAGCGAGCAGCCGTGACGTTATCTGCCATGACGTCACCCGATCCTGCGTTCGATGCGCATCAGCATATAGCGCGCCGCTGCGAGCACGATGAATGTGATGACGAACAGGATCAACCCGAGGGCGATCAGCGACGAGGTATATAGATCGCCGACCGCCTCGGTGAATTCGTTGGCGATGGTGGCAGAGATGGTGGTGCCGGGAGCCAGCACCGAAGCCGAGATGCGGTGCGCATTGCCGATGACGAAAGTCACGGCCATGGTCTCACCCAGCGCTCGCCCGAGGCCGAGCATGATGCCGCCGATGACGCCAACCCTGGCGTAAGGCAGCACCACGTTGCGTACCACCTCCCATGTGGTGCAGCCGAGACCGTAGGCTGCCTCCTTGAGCACGGGCGGCACCGCGTCGAACACGTCGCGCGAGATCGAGGTCACGAAGGGCAGGACCATGATGGCGAGGATCAGGCCCGCGGTCAGCATGCCGATGCCGTAGGGCGGGCCGGAAAACAGCGGCGCGATGAACGGCACGTTGCCCAGCGTATCGATCAGAAACGGTTGCAGCGTTTGCTGCAGGAATGGGGCGAACATGAACAGGCCCCAGATGCCGTAGATGATGCTCGGGATGCCGGCGAGCAGTTCGATCGCAATGCCAATCGGCCGCCGCAGCCATTGCGGGCACAGTTCGGTGAGGAAAAAGGCGATCATCAACCCCACCGGAACCGCGATCAACATGGCGATGAACGAGGTGATGATCGTGCCGTAGATCGCCGGGAGAGCTCCGAATTTCTCCGTGACCGGATTCCAGTTCTGGCTGACCAGGAAGTCCCAGCCGTACGTTTTGAATGCCGGCAGCGAACCGATAATCAGCGAGATGATGACGCCGCTGAGCAACAACAGCACGCCAATCGCTGCAGCACGCGTCAGATGGCGGAAAACGGCATCGCCAAGGCGGAGCCGATCCAGGACCTTGGCGCGGGTAACGGATTCGGCCGACACGAGCATTCCATCCTGCAACGCAACGTCAACCACGGATCGCCTCCCCGCGGGGTCCATCGAGGCACTCCTCCAAGGGATTGTGGGAGCACCACTCAAACGAGGTACCGGCCGTTACACAAGACCGCGCAGCAGGCCGGTGGACAAAGGGCAAGGCACCGAGGGTGCCTTGCCGGGATACGCCTGGACTCACTTCGACGTGACGTGGAGCGGCTTGCCGCTGCTGTCCTTGATCTCTTTGGCCCACATTGCCTCGACCTCGGTAGCGACTTTCTGCGGCATCGGAACATAAACGAGGTCTTCTGCCATCTTGGCGCCCTTGGCATAGGCCCAGGCGAAGAACTTGAGCGCCTCGGTAGCGGCGGCCGGATCCTGCGGCTTTTTGGGGATCAGGATGAAGGTGGCAGCGGTCATCGGCCAGGAGCCGGCGCCCGGTTGGTCGGCAAGTATCACGCCATAGCCCGGAACAGAGTTCCAGTCTGCGTTCGCGGCGGCGGCCTGGATCGCTTCGCTGGTCGGCGAAACGGTCTTGCCGTCCTTGTTGATCATTTTCGTGTAGGTCATCTTGTTCTGCAGCGCGTAGGCATACTCGACGTAGCCGATCGAGCCATTGGTCTGGCTGACGTTATTGGAAACGCCTTCGTTGCCCTTGGCGCCGATACCGACCGGCCATTCGACCGAGGTATTGAACCCGACCTTTGATTTCCAGTCCGGGCTCACTTGCGCGAGGTAATAGGCGAAGTTGAAGGTGGTGCCGGAACCGTCGGAGCGGTGCACGACAGCGATCGCCTGCGACGGAAGTTTCGCGTTGGGATTGAGCTTCTTGAGCGCCGGGTCATCCCACTTCGTGATCTCGCCGAGGTAGATTTTGGCGAGCGTCGGGCCGTCGATGACAAGCTCACCGGCTTTGATGCCGGGAAGATTCGCGACGGGCACGATGGCGCCCATGACCATCGGGAACTGCGCCAGGCCGTTCTTGTCGAGTTCTTCGCCCTTGAGCGGCGCATCCGACGCGCCGAAGGTGACGGTCCTGGCTTCGATCTGCTTGATGCCGCCGCCAGAGCCGATCGACTGGTAGTTCAGCCCGACGCCGGTGTCCTTCTTATAGGCGTCCGCCCATTTGGCGTAGATCGGATAGGGGAACGTGGCGCCGGCGCCGGAGATGTCCATGGCGGCGGCTGGACCGACCGCCGCAGCAAGCAAGCTGGCGACGGCAATCGTTCTGAGATGTTTCAAGGTTGTCTCTCCTGTCAGCGAAATTGGAATTTGGGCGACGTGAATCATCGACCCACGCCGGCTCATCGTCCCAGTTCGAGTGTTCTCTCTGTTGGATCAACGCACTGCGCTCGGGATTGTCCTAGTCAGACCCGATCCGCAGCCGCGAGAATGGTTAGGTTTGGGACGTCACTGTTCTATGAGCGCCAGATGACAATCAGATGACAGTATAAATGCATGAAATCGCGAATGTTTTAGTGCGTCTGCGCAACTTCGCCGGTGGGAAGGTGGACGGTGAAGGTCGCGCCCGCTTCCAGGGCGCTTTCGATCGATAGTCGTCCGCGATGCCGGTTGAGAATGTGCTTAACGAGCGCCAGGCCGAGCCCGGTTCCGCCTTGGGCCCGGCTCTCGCGCACATCCACGCGATAGAAGCGCTCTGTCAGCCGCGGCAAATGCTCCGGCGCGATGCCTGGCCCGTAATCGCGCACGCTGACCAGCGCTTCCGGCTCGCCCTCGGAGGAACCAACTGTCAGCACAATGTCGACACGTTTGCCGGGCGCTCCATATTTAAGGGCGTTCTCGACCAAATTCTCAAACACGCGCACCAATTCGTCATGGTCGCCGGGCACCATCAATGTCGGCGCCGCCTCGACAGTGACGATCACTCCGCGATCGCGCGCCAATGTCTGGAGGCTGTCCACCACCTGCCGGACGATCGGCACGAGATCGACCGAGGTGTCGGGACGGCGGTGCGCGTTGAGCTCGATGCGAGACAGCGACAAGAGATCGTCGATCAGTCGCGCCATCCGCTTCGCCTGCTCCTGCATGATGGCGAGGAAGCGCTGGCGCGCCTTGGCGTCGTCGCGCGCCGGCCCCTGCAGAGTCTCGATGAACCCGGAAAGCGCAGCAAGCGGCGTGCGCAGTTCGTGGCTGGCATTGGCGACGAAATCGGCGCGCATCTCCTCGACGCGCCGCAGCGGGGTAAGGTCGTGAAAGGTCAAAAGAACAAGGTCCGGCTTCCCGAGACCCGGCTCGCGCTTGACCGGAATCATGATCGTCTCGAACCAGCGGTCGAGCGGCACGCGTTCGGAGTACTGCACATGTTGTTCTTCGCCGGTGGCGTAAGCGCGGCCGATTGCCTCGATCAGTTCCGGCGTTCGCAAGGCGAGAGAGACAGGCTCGCCCTGACGGAGCGCCGACGCGAGTGAGCGCGCGCGTTCGTTGAGCGCCAGCACGCGCCCCTCGCTGTCGAGCGCGATCACGGGATCCGGCAGACCGGAGACGAGAGCCCTGAGCGGGTCAACCGTACGCGCCGAGACGGTAACCGGACGCACCAGACGTTCGACGTCGCCGCCAGAACGCGTGGCGAGGAACGCGGCCGCCGCGACAATCGCAAATCCGGCGATCGCAGGGCCTATGGCAAGATCGCCGACCACCGCCAAGCCCGCGAACACGATGGCTGCCGACACCGTCACAAGCCGGGCGCCACGCAGGCGGCCCGCTCCGGCCGCGGCTCGATCGTCATGCAAACTCATCGGACACGCTCATCGGTAGGCGCGCTCATCGGACAAACTTAAGCCGCCTAGTCTTGTCCGGATCAGGACACGTCCGATTTTTCCCCAACGTATTTCTTCGCGGGGATCGCAGGCGGTGGTTTGGCCGGAGTGATGCGGCGCGCCGCATGGCTGAGCAGGATTTCACGAATTCCAAGAACAGCCAGAGAGAGCGCGAAAGGAATTATATAATAAAGGAGACGAAACAGCAGTAGTCCGGCGAGCAGGTCTTCCTTGTCGAACTGCCAGAGCGCGACCATCATGGCGGCGTCGAATACGCCGAGACCGCCGGGAGCGTGGCTTGCAAACCCCAACAGCGTGGCGGCGACAAAAATCACGGCCACCGTGACGAAACCAAGATTCGGCTCGTCGGGCACGAGCATATACATGGCGGCCGCGCAGCAGCCGAGATCGATGATGCCGATGGCGATCTGCAAAAGCGTGAAGCTGCCGCCCGGCAACGTCACCTGCCATCCTTGGCGGCCGATGACGCGCGGCTTGGCCGAGACCCACGCGATATAGCTGCCGAGCAAGGCGAGGACCATGACGGCGAAGGTGCGGTTGAGCCAGAGCGGCAATTGGTCGATCGCGCGCGCTGCTTGCGGCGCATACAGGATACCGAGGCCGAGCACCGTGGCGTTGCCGAGCCAGAAGGTGAGACCGGCGATGAAACAGATCTTGGTGACCTCGATGACGCTCAGCCCCCAAGCCGAATAGATGCGGTAGCGCACGGCGCCGCCGGAGAAGACGCTCGCGCCGACATTGTGACCGACCGCGTAGCTGGTAAATCCTGCAAGCGCTGCGATCCGATACGGCACGTCGGAACGCTCGATCGTGCGCAGCGCAAACAGATCGTAGAAGGTCAGCGTGAGATAGCCGCCGGCGACGAAGAGACCGGCGATGATCAGCGTTCTCCAGTCGGTGGCTTCGATGGCGTCGACAAGTTCGTCGACATCGATGTCGCGCAGAATGCGGTAGAGAACGATCACCGCGATCGTGATGATCGTCAGGCTTAATGCCACGCCGATCCGGCTCAAGCCGATCTTGCGGTCGAAGAAGTGCGCGGTGCCGCGCAGCGTCTTCAGCATTCAGCACTCCGAACCGGCTGCATGCGCATCAATCGACCGTCTCGTCCCGTTATCCGCCTGCCCGCCGACCGGCCCCCACCTAGCAGATGTAATGTATCGGCGCGAGTGCGTCGTTTACGCTGGCGATACGCGTTGATTGGCCACACCCCACCTGCCGCGCGCGGTGGCGGTCTGCTATGATGGAACGCTTCGGCAAGCAGCGGGCGGGTGGCCCCGGAACCTGCGCAGCCCAAAGGGAGAGCACCATGACGGATCATCCGGTTGCACGCCGCACGGTCATCAAAAGCGCGGGCCTTGGCCTCGGCGCGGGGATTGCCGTCGGCATCGCACCGGCACACGCCCAGGGTGCGGCCGCGGCCGCAACCGCTGAGGCCGCTCCGGCCGATATCTGGAGCGGCGAATATTGGGCGCACAAGGGCGACGTGAAACTTTATGTGTTCCGCAAGCGGATCGGCGCGCCCAAGGCGGGCGAGCCATCCCGGCCGGTACTGTTTCTGGTGCACGGCTCCTCGAATGCGTCGCGCAGCAGCTACGACCTCGCCGTGCCCGGCAAGGGCGAATACTCGATGATGAACGTGTTCGCCAGCTACGGCTTCGACGTCTGGACCATGGATCACGACGGCTACGGCAACTCGGGCAGTTCCGGCAACAATTCCGACATTGCAAGCGGTGTCGAAGATCTCAAAGCGGCGATGCCGGTGATCGCGAAAGAAACCGGCCAGCAGAAAATCCATTTCTTCGGCACGTCGTCCGGCGGCATCCGTGCCGCAGCCTTTGCGCAAGCGCAGCCCGAAAGTGTCAACCGCCTGGTGCTCTCCGCCTTTACCTACAAGGGTAACGGCGCCGCCGAAATCGCGCGGCGGCAAAAACACATCGCCGAGCTGCGCGCCAATCCGCGCCGCAAACGCGATGCCGCGATGATCCACTCGATCTTCACCCGCGATGGTCATCCGGGCATCTATGACCCCGCCGTGGCGGACGCGATCATCGCCGCGGAAATGAAGTTCGGCGACACCATTCCGAGCGGCACCTATCTGGACATGGCGGCAAACTTGCCGCTCGTCGATCCCACCAAGGTGACGTCGCCCGTGCTGATGACGCGCGGCGAGTGGGACGGCAATTCGACCAACGACGATCTGCTCGATTTCTTCCGGCAATTGCCGAACGGCGACCGTCAGTTCGTGATTTTGCCGCACACCGCGCATAGCGCCGGCTTCAGCAACAACCGGCATCTTCTGTACTACGCCATGAAGAACTTTCTCGCCGAGCCGGAGCCGGTGAGCTGAGACTTTCACGGCCATTCCGCATCCTTTCGATGAGGTTCACGCGTTGAGTTCGCCCGCGGCAAAGAACGCCCGCAGCTCGCGATATGTTTCCTCGGGGGCTTCATCCGACAGGTAATGCCCGCACGGCAGCGCCTTGGCGCCGCGGATGTCGGCGGCGTAGCGCTCCCAGATTTCGCGCGCCTGGTGATTGCGGCCGACGCCGCCGGTTGCGCCCCACAGCAGCAGCACCGGGCAGGCGATCTTGCGTCCGGCCTCGAAATCCGTGGTGTCCATGGCGAGATCGACACTGTGCGTGGCGCGATAATCCTCGCACATGGAGTGGATGGTGGCGGGATCGCGAAAATGTCTTTTGTATTCGGCAAGCGCGCGCGGATCGAAGAAGCTCAGGCCCTGTTTGGTCTTGGCGAGCTTCTTCTCGATGAAATAGTCGGGGTCCGCACCCATCAGATGCTCGGGAAAATCGTACGGCTGGATCATGAAGAACCAGTGCCACGAGAACGTGCCCCAGGCGCGCGTGACGTTGTTGAGCAAGTGATGCTGCGGGATGATGTCGAGGATGGCGGCGCGCGCCACCTTTTCGGGATGATCGAGGCACATGCGGTGCAGCACCCGGGCGCCGCGATCGTGGCCGGCGGCGTAGAAGCGCTGATGGCCGAGCGACGCCATGACTTCGATCTGATCCTGCGCCATGGCGCGGAACGAATAGTTCGAATGATCGTCGCCGCCGGGCGGTTTTTCGCTGTCGCCGTAGCCGCGCAGGTCGGTCGCGACCACCGTAAACTCTTCGGCGAGCCGCGGCGCGAACTTGTGCCAGGACAGGTGACTGAACGGATTGCCGTGCATGAGCAAAAGCGGCGGCCCTTTGCCGCCGTGCACGGTGACGATGCGCGCGCCGCTCGTCTTGATGTCGGTGCGGGTAAACCCCTCGAACATTCCATTTTCCTCCCGTCATTCGTGGGCCCGCGAAGCGGCGAGCCCGGTTCGGATATTAGCTGGTCTCGCCGCGATCCTCTCCTTTGTGGTGATGGGCTGCGGTCCGGAGTAATCTGCGCGCGGAAACGCAAGGAGACGGAAGGTCATGCACCGAAGCCGCGTCGCTTCTCTTCTCGGCGGCATGATCGCCACGCTGCTTTGTCCTCGTTATTCCTCACCTCGCTACTGCTGAAGAATCCCCTGCTTCACCGTCCAACATGGAGAACACAATGCCGTCCGACATCGATCCGCAATCCGGTTTTCGCTTGCCGCTGCCCAGGCGCGAGGACTTGGACGACGCCGGCAAGCACGCCTACGATCGCGCCGCATCGGGTAAAAGATCGATCGTCGGCTTGCGCGGACCGGGCGGCATCGCGCTTTACAGCACCAAGACCATCCAGGCACGCAACGCGTTCAACGAATATCTTCGCTTCGAGGTTTTCCCGCCGAACGTCCGCGAGGTCGCGATCCTCGCCGTGGCGCGCGAGATGGATAGCCAGTTCGAATGGGCCGCGCACGAGCCGCAGGCTTTGAAGGACGGCGTGCCGCAAGCTGTCATCGACACGATCAAACATCGCAAGAGCACCGAAGGCTTGGATGAAACCTACGCGGCGATCATCGAACTCGGCCGGCAGACGTTCGGCGATCACAAGGTGACGCCCGAATGTTTTGCGCGGATCAAGAAGCTGTTCCCGCCCGGCAAGATCGTCGAGCTGGTCATGCTGATGGGCAATTACTCCGCCACGGCGGCGCTGCTCACCGCGCTCGACATGCAACTGCCCGAAGGGCAGAAGCCGCTCTTGCCGATGCCGTAGAGCGCGCGACGACGTTCAGGGCTTCGGCTTGTCGAAGCCGAACTCGCTCCAGCGCGCTTTGACGGCTTCGATGTCCTTCTGATCCGGCCACACCGTCGGCGGAAAGCGCGCGCCGCCGAGATCGGGATCGGGGTCGTAATCGAGGTTGATCGTTGCGTCGATCAGCACCCGATTCCATTTGCCGGTGCCGAACTGCGACACGTTGCGGTCGCGCCGCCGCGTCGACGGATCGAGGCCGGCGCCGAACGTCCCCGGCATGATGACGATATCGTTCTCGCCGGCGTTGACGCGGTAAGCCACCGCCCAGTCGACGGCGGCGTAATCGTGAATGTCGATGTCGTCGTCGACCACGGTGACGTGCTTGTAGCGCACGTGCGCTGCCGATGATCCCCACAGCGCGTTGGCGACCTGTTTGGCCTGGCCGCGATAGCTCTGCTTGATCTGCACGAACGTGTTGACGCCGGCCTGCACCGGCGGGCACCACACGTCGGTGACGCCCGGCACGCCGGCGCGATCGAGCACGTTCCAGGCCGTGGCCGCGCGCATGATCGACGAGCACATGCCGTTCTCCGAATAGCTGCCGGGCATCGAGCCTTCGATGGTGCCGCGCAGGATCGGATCGGTGCGGTGCGTGATGCAGGTGACGCGGATGGTATGTTTCGGCGAGCGGTCGCCGGCGATGTAGCCGGTGAATTCGGCGTAGGGGCCTTCCATGACGAAGGTCTCGGGATCGAGACCCAAATAGCCTTCGATCACGATTTCGGCGCTCGCCGGCACGTGCAGATCGACCGTCTCGCATTTGACGAGCTCGACCGGCTCGCCGCGGATGGCGCCGATCACGTCGTATTCGCAGATGCCCTTGGGCACCGGCGAGCCGCCGACAAAACCCAGCGACGGCTCCCAGCCGATGGCGACAGCGATCGGCATTTCGTTGTGGCCGGCCTGCTGCCAGGCGGTGGCGTGATGCCCGATATGCTGGGCGCGCCACATCAGGATCGGAATTTGATTCTTGCTCGCCACCATGCCGCGATAGATGCCGACATTCATGACGCCGGTGTCCGGATCCTTGGTGACGACGCCGCCGTAGGTGAGCATGTAGCGGCCGCCGTCGGCGCGATTCCACTGCGGCACCGGAAATTCGTAGAGATCGATGTCGTCGCCCTTGACGATGTTCTCCTTGACCGGACCGGTCTTGACGATTTTCGGCGCGATGCTGTCGTTGAGGATGGTGCGGCCGAGCTTGACCAGCTCGGTGGGATGCGTGTCGGGCGGCAGGCCGAGCATCATGGCGACGCGGCGTGCGCTCGAGAGGCCGCCGGTGAACACCTGATGGCAGCGGCTGTTGGCGCCGTAATCGCGGATGTTGTTGAACAGCACCGCGGGTCCGGTGCCGGCGCCTTGCGCCAATCGCGCAATGGTCCCGAGTTCGATATTCCAATCAACCTCGGCGTCGACGTGCTGAAGTTCGCCGGCGGCGTCGAGCGCTTTCATCCAGCCGCGCAGGTCGCCGAATGCAGCGGGTTTTCTTTTTGTGGTCATGGATTATCCCGGTGAGATGAGCCGGTCGTTCTGCGCTTTCGATGCAAGTCTTGTCAAGAAAACCTCGGCCGGGTGGCCGCATGTCTCACGTCATCCGTGTAAAGCCGTCGGCGCTCCAGTCTTCGCTGCCGACGCCGTGATGAACGAAGAACAGGCCCGACGGATCGTATTTCCTTTTCACGGCGAGCAGCCGCGGGTAGTTCGCGCCCCAGAACGAGTCCTGCCAGTCCGGCTCGAAAAAATTGCCTTCCGAAACGTAGGACCCGGCATTCGGCAGCACCGTCCTGAGCGCATCGCCGGCTTTGCCGATGGCGGCGGCATTCTTGCGTGCGGCCGCCAGATCGGGAGCGCCGTTGAGCAGCGCGGTGTAGGCGCCGGGATCGCCGCCGGCCATGATCGCCAGCGCAAAGGCGGTCAGAACCGCCGGATTCATCGCCGTATCTTTCGCCGCCGCGACGTCGGCCACGCTCGCGCCGGCGAGCCCCTTGTTGAAATGCAGCGCGACCGCCCAATGCCTCGTGGCGCCGAACAGGGCATCGGCGAAATGCCGCTGGCGATTCTTGTCGAGCAGCGATACCGGGAGCCACGCCGACTGGTAGCCATGCACGAAGACTCCAAGCTCGGTGTTTTGTTCGGCGAACCAGACGTTGTCCTCCGGCGCGCCCGGGCGCTGATCAGAGAACCCGCGGCCCGGCCGGCTGGTTTTGAGGACTGCGGCATTCCACCAGTCGCGCGCCGGCATCACGGAGAACTCGAACGGCGCCGTGACGGTGAAGTCATGCGGCGACGCGGCGATCCAATCGATGAAGGGGCGCCACACGTCCTCCGCCTGCTGCCGGTCCAGGCCCTGATACACCATGCTGACCGCAAACGTGTTGTCGGCCCCGAAGGTGACGCTTTCGCCCCACAGCGGATTGAGCAAGCTGTCGCGGTAGAAGCCGATGAACTTCGCGATCAGCCGCCGGAACGCGGCGTCGGACGCGGCTTTGATCTTGACGTCGGCGCCGCCGAACAACGCCGGCAACTCGTGAGTCCGCAGCGTCAAGCGGGTGACGACGCCCAAGCTGCCGCCGCCGCCGCCTTTGAGTCCCCAAAACAGATCCGGGTTGGTGCACGCGTTGGCGATGCGCACTTGACCGTCGGCCGTGACGACCTCCGCTTCCAGCAAACCGGCCGCCGCGGTGCCGAAATTTTTTGAGAAGCTGCCGAACCCGCCGCTTTGGATAAGTCCGGCAACGCCGACGGTCGCGCAACCGCCGCCCTGCACGTAGCGGCCGCCCTTCGTGGTCACCGCATCGTAGGTGTGCATCCAGACGGCGCCTGCCTCGACGCTGACGGCGTGCTGCGGCGCCACCTTGCCGACGCAGCCTTGCGCGACGAACGCGTCGCGCAGCACGACGGCGTTCATCGCCCGCGTCCAGATCAAAAGCGAGTCGGCTGAGTCGGACGTGCCCTGATAGCTGTGACCGCCGCCCTTGACGACCAGCCGCAGTTTGTTGTCGCGGGCGAAGTTGACGGCGGCGACGACGTCGGCCGTCGTTCTTGCCGCCACCGCATAGGCGCTCGGCGCCGACATCCAGGCATCGACCCAGCCGGCCGTCTGCGTCCCGGCGGGTTGATCGCCGACGTAGTAGGGATTGTGCAGGTCCTTGAGCAGGACCTGGCAATCGGCGCCGTTCAGGTTGCCAGCGCACGCGGCAAGGAGCGGCTGCACCTTGATAAGACGGCCGCCGACCGCCTGATTGAGCTTCTCCCAGCTCGCCGCGTTCGGCCATGCGGCGTCCGACGGGCGGACGCGGCGGAATGCGGCGCGGACCGGCGTGCGCGCCCTTGTTGTTGCCGCCGACGCCGGCGATGGCAGAACGGGCAGCAACGGCAGCATTCCCGCACCGGCGAGCAGGCGTCTTCGGTTCATGGGAAGCTCCGCCAGGAAACAACAAGACTGTTGCTGCCAAACTGCACCGGGGACCGCGGGGCGGGCGATGCCGGCGACAAGATCAACGCGCTCGTACGATGCGCCACTAAACATAAAAACTGCCGGGAAGAAACTCGCGCGCCATGCGCTCCGGCGGCCCCGCATTCGCCGGTGTGGCCGCGAGCATCTGCCGGCGCGCCTCCCATTGGATGTCGCGCGGCACGAGCTTTTCGCCGCGCTTGAGGCAGGCGTCCTGATCGCCGCGGCAGGCACGCGCCTTGCGGCACGGTTTGAACCGGCAGGTCCGCCAGAATTTGAACATGGTGCAATAGGCGCGCTGCAGCGCCGCCTTCTCGGCATTGAACCGCGCCGTGTATTGCTCGGGCGTCAGTCCCTCAGGCGTTTTTTTGCTCACGGTGCCGTCCTCATTTCTCGCGAAGCGTTTCTCCTCATCAGTCCCCGCCACGCACAACGTGGGAGAGGGGGACCGCCCGAAGGGGGTTGGAGGGGCGCGTGCCGCGACGCGCATTCCGTGTTTGCAGTCCATACGCCTCACCCCCCCTGGAGGGCTTGCAAAGCCGAGCGCAGCGAGACCGAGCTGGGTCAGGGGTTCCCTACGGAATGCGCGATCACGGTGGCCCCTCGCCCACCCTTCGCTACGCCATAGCCGACGCTATGCGTCGGCGTTCGCTTAAAGAACAGCGGCCCAAGCCCGCCTCTCCCGCACCGAACTCGGGTGGTCCCCCTTCCCCGCTTCACGGGGCAGGATGAAGAGTGCGAGCGCGAGAACAAAGGA
>CAWIID010000002.1:552500-687112 GCA_963836055.1 uncultured Alphaproteobacteria bacterium | reverse complement strand
TGATCGACCAGGCCGCCGAGCGGCATCGGCACCTTGGCGGCCAGCGCCAATTCGAGCGCATGGTCCATGTCCTTCTCGGCCCATTTGCCGGTGCTCTGGCCCCTGCGCGACAGCGACCAGTTGGCGCCCAAGTTGGCGCTCAAGTCGTGGCCACGCGCGATCACATTGTGAATCTGCTTGTCGTTCGCCACCATGACGAACACGACCTCAGCTCGGCTTGGTCTTATTGCCGTTGATCACGTCGTAAAGGTTGCAGGCAATGCCCGTCGCCTCATAGCCGTCCTGACCCGTCGCCTGCGCGATAGCAAACATTTGGTAGGCGAGGCCGACAAACGGCATCGGGACCTCCATGTTGCGCGCCATATCGAGCCCGAACCCCACGTCCTTTGGCATCCAGGACTTGCGCGGCTTGAACTTGCGGCTCACCAAAATTTCCATGATGCGCCGGGTCGCCACCGAATCCTGCTGAGAGTTCTTGATAATGGTCTGGAAGGTGGTCTCGTCGAGGCCGCCCTTCCTGAGCCAACAGCAGATTTCAACAAGGCTCAGGTGTTGGACAGCGGCCAACATCGCCATGGCGTTCTTGACCAGCTTGGCGTTGCCGAGTTCGCCGACGTGAAGAATTGATTTGCCCATCGCCTTGAATATCGGCTGATGCTCGTCGAACAACGCCTTGGAGCCCGAAAGCCAAAGCGCCAGCTCACCGGCCGCCGCGACCTCCTCGACGCCTCCGGCCGAAGCGTCGACCACGGCCCAGCCCTTTTTGTTGAGCTCACCGCTAACGCTGACGATGGTCTCTTTATCGATGCTGCTAAAATCGATCCACACCTTGGCGCCGGTGGTCGCCTCGGCGAGCCCACCTTTGCCGAGGCCGACGGCCCTGACTGCATCGTTGTTCGGTAACATCGAGAGCACGAGCTCGCACGATTCGGCCACTGCTTTGGGCGAGTCCTTAAACTGTGCGCCTTCGCCCTCCAGTCCCTTGGCCTGCTCGCGCCTCAGATCGTTCACGACCAGACGATAGCCGGCCTTGATCAGGTTGGCCGCCATGCCGCTGCCCATGCCGCCGGTGCCGATAAAACCTACGGTCTTCATGCCTCACACCTCAATTCTTGCCGACAAAGCCCGATACCATGCCGCAAACGACGACTGTCCGAGTTCGCGCACGGAGCATTTGCTATTTTGTTGCGCAGCCGCATAAGAATCCGGATCACGCGCTCGCCGCCTAGTGGAGCGGATTTGACATTCGCTACCCACCTAGCCGCGAACTCTGTGAAGCGAATGTCAAATCCAAAAGCTCCACTAGCACTTATATTTGCTAGTGGTCCTTTTGATTCTAACATTCGCAAGATAGCCTCCCGAACCGGGATGCGAATGTTAGAATCGGACCACTAGCACTACTTTGGCAGATTTTTGAGGGCGCGGGATTCCCAAATCAGTTTTTCTGTAACTCATGCGTGGTCGGCATCTTGGAGGGCCGGCCATGGATATTGATTGGAAGAGCGATCTGGAGGAGTGGCTTGTGCCGTTTCTTGGCGCGTTGGGAAACAAGACGCGATCGCGTATGTGCCCAGCCTATGTGGCGGGACTGATCGGCTCCGGCGATCGCAAGAGCATCCAACCCATGGCGGCGCGCGATGGACAAGTCGGCTACGACCAGTTGCATCACTTCATAGCAAGTGGCGCATGGAATGGGGTCCCGCTGGAGAAAGTCCTGCTCGCCGAGGCCGACAAGATGGTTGGCAGTGATGACGCCTGGCTGATCATCGACGACACGGCGCTGCCGAAGAAGGGGGAGCGCTCGGTCGGCGTGGCGCCGCAATACGCTTCTTCGCTTGGGAAGACAGCCAACTGTCAGTCTCTGGTCTCGGCGACACTGGCATCGCGCGAAGTGCCGGTGATGGTAGGGCTACGGCTCTTTCTGCCCGAGACCTGGACGGACAATCCCGAACGCATGACGCGGGCCCGTGTGCCGAAGGATCGGCAGATCGCTCTCACAAAGCCGGAAATCGCGATCCAAGAGATTGACCGTGTCATCGCCTCCGGCGTGCGCTTTGGCTGTGTGCTTGCCGATTCAGGATACGGATCAAGTGGGCCTTTCCGCCAGGCTTTGAGCGAACGCGGCCTGCTATGGGCAGTGGGTCTGTCGCGACGCCAGAACGTCTACCCAGCGGACGTTGCCCTGGTCTTCCCCGTCGCAAAAACTGGAAAGCGCCGCAAGTACCACATTCCTGATCGGCCTCCGCGTTCCGCCGAGGCGACGTTAGCCGGTGAGAAATGGCGAAAGGTCAACTGGCGACGGGGCACCAAGGGTCAGCTGACCTGTCGCTTCGCGGCCCACCGTGTTCGGGTTGCGGATGGTCATAAGCACCGCATGCTCGATAATCGTATGCAATGCATGCCTGGCGATGAGGTCTGGCTCGTCGGCGAGCGGCGCTCAACCGGAGAGCAAAAATACTATGTGTCGAACCTGCCGGCCGATGCCACCATCATGATGCTCGCCGCTGCAATCAAGGCCAGATGGATCTGTGAACAGGCGCACCAGCAGATGAAGGAGGAATTGGGTCTCGACCACTTCGAAGGCAGATCCTGGACGGGATTACACCGACATGCCTTGATGACGATGATCGCCTACGCCTTCCTTCAATCCCGCCGCCTCAAAGCAGCGGGACGGAAAAAAAAGAATCGCAGGACCGCCACCACAGCCGAGCATGCCCGCCATCAGGCAAGCCATCCTCGACCTCTTCGTGCGGCTTCCAACCCAGCAATGCCCTCACTGTAAAACGTTCCTCACAGGAACCGCCAAACCAAAAGTGCCAAAGTAGTGCTAGATCGTCACCTTGGCGCGCCTTGCCTGCGTCGCCGCAGCATCCACGACGAAATTGCTGCGCTCGCGCTGGAGCACGACGCCGTAATCGCGCGCGGCCGCCTCGGCCGACACATAGCCTTCGCGCACGTCGGCGAGCACGCGCTCGGCCGGTCGCGCCAACGGATCGCCGTAGCCGCCGCCGCCGGGCGAATCGAGCCGGAAAACGTCGCCCTCCTTGAGCGGATAATCGGCATAGCGTGTCGGCAGCCGTTTGGCGTGTCGGTCTCGGGATTGATCCAGATGTCGCCGGGACGGCCGGACTTGCCGCCGGCCATGCCGTTCGGCGGAATGACGTGCTTCATCGAGCGGATCGAGAAACGCGCATCGGCGAGATTGAGATATTCGCGCCGGATGCCGAGGCCGCCGCGGAATGTTCCGGCGCCGCCGAAATCTCGGATCAGCTCGAAGCGCAGGACGCGGGTCGGAAACTCGCTCTCGATGATTTCGATCGGCGCGATCCTGGCATTGCTCTGGTTGACGGTGATGGCGGAGGCGCCGTCCTTGGTGGCGCGCGCGCCGGCGCCGCCGGCGAGGATTTCGTACTGCACGTAGCCCTTGCCGGCAGAGGTGCTGCGGCCGCCGATGATGATCGAGCGGCTGCCGCAGCCGTCGGCGCGCACCTTGCCCGGCACGATCGGGCCGAGCGCGGCGAAGATCGCATCGACCAGCGCATGAACGGTCGGATTGTAGGTGTTGACCGGCGCCGGAAAGCGCGGATTGAGCACGCTGCCTTCGCGCGCCGTGATGGTGAAAGCGCGCAGCAGCCCGCTCGAGACATACATGTGCGGATCGACCATCGAGATCAGCGCATAACCGCAGGCCGCCTGCACCAGCGGCGGACGGATATTCGCCGGTCCGCGGGTCTGATCGGCCGAGCCCGAAAAATCGAAATGCAGGCGATCGCCCTTTTTCTCGACGACGACGTGGATGCGCACCGGCTTTTCCAGCTCGATGCCGTCGTCGTCGACGAAGCGCTCGGCCTCGTAGCGGCCGTCCGCCCATTCGGCGATCGCGGCGCGCACGCGCGCTTCGCCGATCTCGAACAGGCGCGCAAAGCTCGCGAGCACCTTGTCCCTGCCGTATTTGGCGACGAGCTCCTTCAATCGCCGTTCGCCGAAGCGGTCGGCGCCGAGCTGGCCGCGGATGTCGCCGAGCACCAGTTCGGGCGTGCGGCTGTTGGCGGCGATGATGCGCTCGATGTCGCTGTTCGACTCGAAATTCCGTTGGTAGCGCACCGCCGGCAGATGCAGGCCTTCGTTGAAAATTTCACGCGCCTGGCCCGAGCAGCTTCCGGGCACCGGACCGCCGATATCGCTCTTGTGCGCGATCGAGCCGCAGAAGCCGAACAGCGCGCCGTCGACGAACACCGGCGTGATCACCGCCATGTCGGGCGCATGCGGACTGCCGCCCTCATAGGGATGATTGATCAGGAACGCGTCGCCCTCGGCGATCGACTCGCCGAATTCCCCCAGCACCGCGGCGCAGCAGGCCGGAAAAGCGCCGATATGCAACGGCAGCACGACGTGCTGCGCGACGACCTCGGCTTGCGCGTTCATCAGCGCGCAGGAGGCATCCTGCGATTCGCGCACGATCGTGGAAAAGCCGGTGCGGAACAGCGAGTTCTGCATCTCCTGCACGATGCCGGAGAGGCTCGCCTTGATGATTTCGAGATCGACGGCGTCGATGTGCATTTTGCGCTTCTCTCAATTTTGGATCGTCATCCTGAGGTGGCCGCGAAGCGGCCCTCGAAGGAGGTGCTCCCGGGCGCTCGGGCCGTCGCCCTTCGAGGCTCGCCATAGCGCGTCGTGGACGCGCGCAAACGCGCTTATGGCTCGCACCTCAGGCTGACGGATCACAACCTACTTCTCCATCGTCACGATCAAATTCTTCCATTCGTCGACGCGGGCCATCTGGCCGGCGCAAATCACGGTCGTGCAATCGAACTGGTCGAGGATCGCCGGTCCGCGCAGCGTCAGCCCGACGTCGAGTTTCTCGCGCTGATAGACCGGACAGGAAACCGTCGCGCCGTCGAAGCGCGCCGGACGCGTCTCGATCAGCGCATCCGAAAGCCTGTTACCCTCCGGCGAGAATTTCGGCATGGACACCGGCGGCACCAGGCCGACGCCGCGCACGCGATAGGATACGACCTCGACCGGCTCGTCGGGCGCCATATGGCCGAATTGGTTCTTGTGCTCGACGTCGAATTTCTTGCGCAGCGTCGCAAGTGCCATGGTCTGCTCCGCCGTGCAGGCCATCGTGATCTCGTAGCCCTGGCCGGCATAGCGCATGTCGAGCGCCCGATCGATGCGATCTCGTTGTCGCCGAAGCCGTCGCGGCGCAGGTCGTCTCGCGCCTGGGTCTCCAATTGCTCGAACACCGCGTTGACATCGTCCGGAGTCAATTCGGTGATCGGCGTCATGCGCGAGCGGATGTAATCGTGCTTGACGTCCGACATCAGCAGGCCGATGGCCGAAAACACGCCGGGATAAAGCGGCACGATGACGCCGGCCATGCCGAGGTCGCGCGCCATGCGCGCGGCGTGCAGCGGCCCCGCGCCGCCGAACGCGAGCAGCATGAAGTCGCGCAGATCGTGGCCGCGCATGGTGGAGATCGCCTTGATGGCCTCCTCCATCTTCACGTCGATGATGCGCACGATGCCTTCGGCCGCCTCGGTGACGCCGAGCGCCAGCGGCTTTGCGACGCGTTCGACCGCGCGCTCGGCCTTGGCAGCGTCGAGCGTCATGCGGCCGCCGAGAAAATTGTTCGGGCTCAGATAGCCGAGCACGAGATTGCAGTCGGTGATGGTTGCGATCTCGCCGCCGCGGCCGTAGCAGGCCGGTCCCGGCACCGCGCCGGCGCTCTGCGGGCCGACTTCGAGCACGCCGAACCGGTCGACCTTGGCGATGGTGCCGCCGCCGGCGCTCACCGTGTTGATGTCCATCATCGGCACGGCGAGGTCGCGGCCTTCGATCTTGCCGCGATTGGCGAATACCGGTTCGCCGCCCTTGATCAGCGCCACGTCGCAGGACGTGCCGCCCATGTCGAACGTGATGATGTTGTCGAAACCGGTCATGCGGCACGCATAGGCGCCGGCGGTGACGCCGCCGGCGGGACCGGACAGCACCGTGGTCACGGCGGTGCGTGCGGCCTCGGCGAAAGTCGACATGCCGCCGTTCGACTGCATGATGTATTTCTGCCGCGTCGCCACGCCGGCGTCGGCGAGACGGCGATCGAGGTTGGCGATGTAGCGCGCCAGGATCGGCTGCAGATACGCGTTGATGACGGTCGTGGTCAGCCGATAGTACTCGCGAATCTGCGGCAGGATTTCGGAAGACAGCGAGACATTGCAGCCGGGAATTTCTTCGAGCGCGATGTCGCGCACGCGCGCTTCGTGCTCCGGATGCAGGAAAGAAAACAGCAGGCACACCGCGAGCGCCTCGATACCGCGCGCCTTGAGCCCGCGGAGCGTCTCGCGCAGCGCGGCTTCATCGAGCGGGACGAGGACATTGCCGCGGAAGTCGACGCGCTCTTTCACTTCGCCGGTCAGGCTCTGCGGCACCAGCGGCACCGGCTTGTCGTACATGACGTCGAAGATCGCCGTGCCGTACGGCCGGCCTGCTCGGCCACTTCGTAGATGCCGCGAAAGCCTTGCGTCACCAGCAGGCCGGTCTTGACGCCCTTGCCTTCCAGGAGCGCGTTGGTGCCGACGGTTGTGCCGTGACAGAAGTAGCCGACGTCGGCGGCGGGCACGCCTTGCGCGATCAGCGCCTCGACGCCCTGCAGGATGGCGCGCGACGGATCGTCCGGAGTCGAGGGCACCTTGGTGATGGAGACCGCGCCGGTGGTCTCGTTGAGATAGACGAAATCCGAGAACGTCCCTCCCGTATCGACCGCAACTCGGTAACGAGGCATTCCCGGCTTCTCTCAATCCCACCCCGGAAATGAAATGCCCCGCTTTCGCGGGGCATGACAAGAGGCAAGTGCTGCGAGACGAGCGGGCCGTCAATGCATCGCAGCGGCAGCAGCCGGATGTTCCATCGAGGCGATGTTGCTTTTGACTGCCTTCTGGACCTTTTCGAAGGCGCGGACTTCGATCTGGCGGACGCGCTCGCGGGACACGCCGAACTCGTCGGCCAGTTCCTCCAGCGTGATCGGATCGTCGGCCAGCCGCCGCGCCTCGAAGATGCGGCGTTCGCGATCGTTGAGCACCGTCAAGGCTTCGCCCAGCGCCTTGTGCCGGTTCTCCGACTGCTCGGATTCCGCCAGACGGCTCTCCTGGCTGGCGCTGTCGTCGACCAGCCAGTCCTGCCACTCCCCGGAATCGCCGTCCTCGCGGATCGGCGCATTCAGCGAGGCGTCGCCGCCCAGCCGCCGGTTCATGTCGATCACGTCCTGCTCGGTGACGCCAAGCCGCTTGGCGATCAGCTTGACCTGATCGGGCCGCATGTCGCCCTCGTCCAGCGCCGAAATCCGGCTCTTGGCCTTGCGCAGGTTGAAGAACAGCTTCTTCTGGTTCGCCGTGGTGCCCATCTTCACCAGCGACCACGAGCGCAGGATGTATTCCTGGATCGCCGCCTTGATCCACCACATCGCGTAGGTCGCCAGCCGGAAGCCCTTGTCGGGCTCGAACCGCTTGACCGCCTGCATCAGCCCGACATTGCCTTCGGAGATGACTTCCGAGATCGGCAGCCCATAGCCGCGATAGCCCATGGCGATCTTGGCCACGAGCCGCAGATGGCTGGTGACCAGCTTGTGCGCGGCGCCGCGATCTTCGTGCTCGCGCCAGCGCTTCGCCAGCATGAATTCTTCCTGCGGTTCCAGCATCGGGAACCGCCTGATCTCTTCCAGATACCGGGTAAGGCCGGTTTCGCCCGACAAAATGGGCAATGCTGCAGTTTGGGCCATGATAGCGCCCTCCATCCTTTAGTGCCCCCGCGGAGCGGCGGGCAAAACGGTGCCGCCGCTCCCCGAGCCAACGGCGCCAGTCTCAACATCTCGCAACCGCAACATACACGGTCGAATCGGTCAGGTGGAAGTAAAGAGGCCGTCACAACGTTGCGACGGCCCCGTGATCCCCTTAAATCACGGGAAAACCGCGTGAATCGGTAAACCCTTACTTATGGGTATCGCTCAACTCCACCCGGCAATCGGCCAGGGCATGATGCAAACGGACAAGATCGGGCGGCAGTTCCGACCGGAACTCGAGGATTTTGCCGCTCGATGGATGCTTCACCGTCAGCATATAGGCATGCAGCGCCTGCCTGCCAAGGGCCGCAAGGGCGGCCTGCGCGTCCGGCGACAGCAGCGCCGATTTGGTGCGAAACCCGGTGCCGTAGACCTCGTCTCCCATCAAGGGATGCCCAATCGACGCCAAATGGACCCGAATTTGGTGCGTGCGCCCGGTTTCGAGCCGGCAGTCGAGGAGGCTTGCGACCGGTTCGGCCGGCCGCTTGGACTTGCCGGGGCGCTGGGGATCCTGCTCAGCGCCAAAGCGCTCCAGCAGCCGCCAATGGGTCACCGCCTCCCGGCCGCCTTCCCGCACGGCCATGCGCTCGCGAGCCTTCGGATGGCGGTCGATCGGCCGGTCGATCGTGCCATGCGGGCGGTCGGGCGCTCCCCAGACGAACGCGAGATAGCCGCGCTCGAACGGCTCGCCGCTCCTGCCGTGGTCGGCAAATTGCGCGGCCAACGCCTTGTGGGCGCGGTCGTTTTTCGCCACCACCATGAGGCCGGTGGTATCCTTGTCGAGCCGGTGCACGATGCCGGGCCGCCGCTCGCCGCCAATGCCGGAAAGGCTGTCGCCGCAATGGGCGATCAGCGCGTTGACCAGTGTTCCGCTCCAGTTGCCGGCGGCGGGATGCACGACGAGGTTTCGCGGCTTGTCGATGACGATAATGTCGTCGTCCTCGTAGATGACCCTGAGCGGAATGGGTTCGGGCGCGGGCTTCGCCGGTTCGGGCGGCGGCACGTCGACCTGAATCTCGGCGTTGGACGCGACGCGATGGCTCGGATCGCGAATCGTGCGCCCGCCGACCGTGACGGCGCCGGCCTCGATCAGCGCCTTGAGCCGGGAGCGCGATAATTCGGCGACGTGGGCGGCGAGCACGCGATCAAGCCGTCCGCCGGCGTCTTCCTCGGCGACAACGATCGATTTCTGCGTCATGGTGACGGTCATGAGCAACGTGTCTGGCAATCTGCCCGGCGAAACGCAAGGCGAGGTCGGCGCCCCGCAGCGTGCACGGCCGACACCCTTGCGCCTGCACGACAAGTCTTCGGCGGACGGCAACCCTGCTGGCCCCGGCGCGGCCGACACGACGGCGGACCGCATGGTCGCGCGCATCCGCTGGATGATGATCATATCGGCCCTCACCACCGCGATTGCGATCGCCACGGTGATCGGCGTCATCGGCTATCGCATGATCGCCGCCGGCAACTCCGGCCCGGCCGGCGACAGCATCGTGATGCTGCCCAGGGGAGCGCGGATCGTTTCCACCGCCGCCTCGGAGGGACGCATTGTGGTGACGCTCGATGTCGCCGGCGCGACCGAAATCCGCACGTTCGATCTCAAGACGCTCAAGCAGACCGGGCGGCTGCGCTTTGCGACCGAGCCGTAAGCCTGCCGCGATCGACGACGCGAACCCGCTTGCAAGGCCTCGTCTTCGCGTCTATTTCGATGCCAGCGTTGCAGCGATGCTCCCTTCGTCTAGCGGTCTAGGACGCGGCCCTCTCAAGGCTGAAACACGGGTTCGATTCCCGTAGGGAGCGCCAAGCCGCAAGCTGGTCCTGAATTCCCGAAGCTGACATCCTGCCGATCAGGCTCGGCTGTATTTGACGACTTCCGTCACCGCGCGGTCGCGCCGGCTGCGCTTGTGGGCGCGCTGCCGGCTTCGGGTTTCTCAGAAGCTGACGCCGCCGCTACAGTCGTCCCTACCGGACTGACGATGCCTATCGGCCGACGGTCTCATCCGTTTATCGAAACAGCCTTTGTCCGATCGCCCATGCAACCTGGGTGGGCCTGACGCGACGGCCCGCCATCAGGTAACGCTTGGAGAAGATAAAGCGGACGATATTGGCCCGATTCTTCAAGGTCGGATCGAAGGCGAGCGCAAATCCGTCATCGGTCACCCGCACGACCCTCGCGCGCATAACGAAATCACCGATCGTTGCTATGACAGTACCATCGATCGGCACCGTCATCTTTCCAATCAGACGGGCGCCGCTCACCGAAATGTCCCGTATCGCGAACCGCTGCACCGCAGTCCCAGCTTAGAATCACCATGGAATCATTTATCGGGAATCTGTGCCGGTAGCGGCGCTGCGGCTGTTCAATACAGACATAACAAGCCAAGATCAGAACAACGATGTTGTACCACGACCGAAACAGCGCGAGCATGCTCGTGTCTGTTATGGCCGCCGAGCGCTGAAAAATAAAGGCGTTGGCGATGCCGAGAACGTTCAACGTCAGATCGAACAAGAAAATTCGCAGCACCGGCCATTGCACGACGCGCTGACTGCGGTCGCCGCCCTTCGCCGTCACCTTGAATTTTTGCCCTCTCGGCCGCAGCAAGCCAGACGCCACTGCCTTGACGACGTCCGTGGCGCAGAGTGTGCCGTAAAGATCAGACATAATTGGCATGATGCGGCCTTCCGTCAGTCACAACGGAATGCCAATTTGTGCGAGATAAATGGCGCGACATATGAGATGGCATCTTTAACGTTGGCGCTGACCGCTTGCACACCGAACAACAGAAAAAGCGCAGTCACCAGGAAGGCGAGCAGCCGCATTGTATAACTGGCCGACCAGAATAGAAATGTATCCAAGAGGCTAATGCGGTCGATGAGCGGCAGATTGTTGCGAAAATTCAAGGGGCCGCTCCGTCCGCAGCAGATCTGAACGGCACCGAGGCACCAGCGGCTGCGTTGGCCGTAGTACTCATTCAATCCCTCCGGCGCGAGACCGAGCGACAGCTATTCGTTCGAATATGGGCGGACGCCGATCTCGCGCAGGCGCAGGGTCAAAAGATCATCCTCGGTCACCGAATCCGTTGGAAACCCACCAATGCGTTCCAGCGCCGAGAATCGGATGACCGACGAAGTGCCGCAGCAGAATGCGACGCCCCAGGCATCCTTAGAAGCCATTACGGTATCGAAAAAAAATCGCTGCTCGTCCGGCCAAACCCGTGAAATGGCTAGATTGCTTTGAACAGGATCCGGATTGAAGAAGTGTTGCGGAGTCTGCACGATGCCGATGTCCGGTTCGCGCGTCAGTGCAAACGTCCGCGTCAGGAAGTCACTCATCGGCACAAAATCGGCGTCGAGAATCGCGACGAAATCCGGCCTGTCGTCGAGCTTGGCGAGAACATTGAGCGCGGCATTGATATTGCCGGCCTTCGCATGTCCGTTATCGGCGCGGGTCAAGTAATTGACCCCGTAGCGCTCGCAGAGTTGCTTCAGCCACTGGCGCTTTCCGTCGTCGCAACCCAACGCGAAATTGGCAGTTCTCAGTTTCGAGCGCATTGAAATAGGGTTGTGCCGAGGATCTCTTCCTCCTCGTTGTGGGCGCGATTGAGGACGTCGACCCTGGGAGGTCGTGGAGGCTGGAGAGCCATAGGAATGTTGCGGTCGGCTTCCGAGGTCGCTCCCGAACTCGCGTCAGGAACAGTTCGGTAAGCGTGGTGCCCACCATCGACAGCACCTCGACGCCAACGAACAACGCTCCAATGAAAAAGTTGAGCGGCTCGTCGAGCAGCGGGACCGTATAAAAAAGGCGCCAAATGATGTAGCGCCAGCTCAAAAAGATGCAGATGCCAAGCGCGCCTGCGCGCAGCCACGGATTATTACGGCTGAACCATGGGAGGATGGCGACCGCCAGCGCGATGATCACGGCGCTCTGGGAGAAGCGCGTCCCAATAACTCCACCCCGTCGCAGCACTCATTGCGCATCGCCAAGCCGCACTTCCGCGGCATTGGCCCAACTCGATGTATCGAACGTCACAACTCCCGCCCGGCTGATCTGGCATTCCGCTCGATTTGCCAGGTCGGGAATTTCAATGCGACGTGATACGGCTGTCCTGACAGGAGGCGGGATTGAATTGCATCGTTCGACGCCACAGCGGCCAAGCCGCTGAGGTCGACGATCCAGCCTTTAACGGCTTGGCCACCGTCCGCCGGCTTGAACGTCGCGGCTTGTCCGATCGACAGTTTCTGGAAAACGCCTTCGCTGACGCTTGCAGTGACAATCGGCTTGCTGCAATCAAGCAGTCGCATCAGTGTCTGGCCGGCGTTGACGTGTTCTCCGGGAGCGGTCATGATTTCCCACACACGCCCTGATATGCTGGCGCGGATCAGTGCGGTCGACAGATCCTGATCGCGCTTTTGCTCCTTGAGCAAATCCTGCTTCGATGCCTCCAACTGCTTGGTCGTGCCGGCGAGACGCACCCGCACGTCAGCGAGCTGGAGCTCGACCTCAAGTATGCCCTGGGCCGATTGTGATGTGTCGTTATAACCGTCGTATAATTGTGCGTAACGGCCGCTCAGGCCGATCTCCGCGACTTTGCGGCGTTCATGGAGCATGGAGGATTGTGACAGCCGCATGCTTTCGTCACACTTGGTTGTGTCGATCATAGGCTCGATCATGATCTCGTGCGCCAGAGCGAGGACGTGCTTCGCGGCTTGGTGCGAGTTCTTTGTGCTGGGCTTCAGCAGATGCCATCTGCGTGTCGATCTCGCCGAGCTGTTTCTCAAGAACTGCGATGCGGCCGCTGCGATATCGCTCACTTTGAGCGATAAGCGCGATGTGATGCTCATTCAGCACCGCTTCTTTTGCCTTCAAGACGTCAACGTCTGTCGTCAGCTGATCGACGCTCCGCTTCAAATTGTCGACATTGCTGCGATCGGAACGGAGATTCTCGATGGTCATCAACTCGTCGCCAGCCTTGACAGTCGCCCCGACTTCCAGCCGAGGGGACAGCGCATGGACATCGCCCGAGATTGGCGTGCGGACAGTGATGACGCGCCCATTGATGACCGCCTCCGCGCTGCTTGACGTCAACAGCCGCTGGACCGGCAGCCAGCCGAGCACCAGAGCACATAGCAAAGCTACAGCCGATTTTACGATTGTTGACCGCTTGCCTGCGAGGAATCCGCCCCATTGCCGCGCCGGTTGCGGCGATTGCTCGGTTGAGGGGAACTCTACCGGTTGTTTGCTGGGGATCTGCTCAATCGGAACGGTTTCGGCGTTAGTCTCGTCCGCTTCGCTGTCGGTATCCCAATTTTGGAGAGCGGCCTTGAGATGATCGTGCCGCATCTTGGCAGTAAACAACCGCCCAGGCTTGCCGGGGCTGTCGGATCGCGGCGACTCCCCGGTATCCGGGTTGTCACGTCGCACATCGCGTTCCGCTTGGCTCTCCATGAGACGAAACCGCCCTGTCTGACCGGATCGCGATCCGTGACGACATCGTCAAGCGCCTCGCGGCCACTCGCCAGCGGTTATACGACTTACATGTGTAGAACTAATCTTCCTGATAAGTCTCAATTTCGGATTTGAAACAGACGCCTGCTGCCAAACTCATGATTTGAGCAGTGTGCCGACACAACACAGCGGTATTACTATGAGCGCTGGGAGCGATAGCCGCGCGAATTTATGAATAATTTGCGCACGTCAGTTCGCGACCAATCAGTTCCGAAATTCCACATCATGCTGACTACGGTCGGTTCCCTTTAATTCCAAGCTAACCATGTAGTCAATTCGCCTGAGCGAGTTTCGTCGGTGCGACCGATCACTCAGCTACTCCCGCACCGTTTCGCAGGCCTCATGATGATTGGCATCACCTCGCGGCTATGTCGGCTACGATCCTTTTCCAGGCGATGCCATCTGCGCCGCGTCCCGTCACGATGGCTTCAAGGTGGAACACCCTCGAAGCCATGTGGCGGTGCGCGAGCGCATGCCCAGGGATCCCGTCAAGAAAAGGGATCAATCAGGAAAGCGATCAATCAGGAAGGCCTTCCTGCTGCCACTGCGAACGAATGCTCGAGTTGGGGGCTGAGCCGATGAGTTTGCCGTCCGGCCCGACGACATAGTGGGAGCCATAGACTTGGGGAGCCGCTGCCGCTCCGTTGTGGACGATGTAACCAAGTGCCGGTGCAGCGATCACGGCTGCAACACAAGCGGTAATCCAGAGAAGCTTCATTTTGCCCGGTATCATTTCAATCACCTCTTTCGAGGAGCTGAAATAGGCGCTCTGGTGCAGTGCGCAATACGGCCCGCGATCACGGATAATTGTTATTCAAACACAAAGGCTTGAGACGGTACCGCAATGCAGAAATAGAGGTGTTTTCCCAGCCCGGCGGCGCGCTCATTCGTGTCAAGGTGCGGAGGAGAGTGGCAGCCATGCACGGTCCACATTGCGTAGCTGCTTCAGCCCAAATGTTGACTGAAAAAGCGCGCGCTGCGGTGACGCGACATTGCGACCCCACGCCGGCGATGCGGTTAGCGCCTTCCTCAACCCCCACCTCTTTCGCCTCACGGCCATTGGCATAAAACTTGCGGCCGTGAAGACCGACACCTGTTGTTTCCTACGACACGAATGGCTGGACGCGCTCGCTCATGACGAACGTCGCGACAATCGGAGTGTTTTCGTGATGCCTGAGCAAACCGGCGGCCTCTCGGCTTTGTCCGCGCGCGTGCGCCAGGAACTCGACATGCTCGCTTATCCCGCTGTGCCGTGGGTCAAGCCGCGCACTCACCCGAGTGGCAAGAGAGTCTATGACGTTCTCATCGTCGGCGGCGGGCAATCGGGCCTGACCATCGCCAACGGTCTGATGCGCGAGGGTATCACCAACGTCCTGTGTGTCGACCGCAGTCCCAGAGGTTATGAGGGCCCATGGGAAACTTTCGCTCGCATGGGCACGCTACGCACGCCCAAGATCCTCGTCGGCACTGAGCTCGGCTATCCGTCACTGTCGATCCAAAGCTACTACGCCGCGCGTTTCGGTCGGCAGGCCTGGGACGCGATCGATCGCGTGCCGCGCACGCACTGGATGGACTACCTGCGCTGGTACCGTGATGTGCTTGACGTGCCGGTGCAGAACGACACCGCTGTTCTTTCCATTGGGCGTGCGCAGGATGGCGTGATCGATGTTGAAGCCGAGGTCAAAGGAAAGCCTGAGCGCTTCCACGCCCGCCGCATCGTGCTGGCGACCGGTTATGATGGCTGCGGCGAGTGGCATATACCCGCCGAGATTTCATCTGCGGTCGCGCCGGGGCGCGTCTTTCATTCCAATGGTCCGATCGATTTCGCGCCCATGCGCGGCAAGCGGATCGGCGTGCTCGGCCACGGCGCGTCGGCGTTCGACAATGCGGCGCGCGCGCTCGCCGAAGGCGCCGACAGCGTCGATCTTTGCTTCCGTCGCGCCAAGCTGCCGCTGGTCAATCCGCATCGCTTCATCGAGTTCGTCGGATTTCTCAAGCATTTTCCCGACCTCAGCGATCGCACCCGCTGGCAGGTCAATCTCCATTTCAAGAAGATCGATCAGCCGCCGGCGCGATGGGGTTTCGTCGAAGCGCATTCCTACGACCGCTTTGCCATGCATCCCGGCTGCCCGTGGTTGAACGTCACGCAGAACGCAGGCGGCGCTATCGAAGTCGAGACGCCGAAGGGGCGAATGACGTTTGACTATCTGATCTGCGCCACCGGATCCTCGCTCGACTTTGGCCTGCGTCCGGAGATTGCGCTGTTTCGCGACGAGATTCTGCTTTGGCGCGACGTGTTCACGCCGGCACCGGAGGAAGCCCATCCGACGCTCGGCCTGAACCCCTATCTCGGCCCCTATTACGATTTCCGTTCGCGACCCGGCGGCGATGAAGAAACCCTGAGCCGGATCTTTGCCTTCAACTTTTCCGCCATCGTATCGATGGGCCCTCATTCGACCTCGGTCAGCGGCCACAAATATTCCGTGCCGCGGCTCCTGCGCGGCCTCACCCGCTCGATCATGCTGGAGCAGGAAGCCGCACTTGTGCCCGATCTCTTGGCCTATAACCAAAGCGACTTGGATTTGCCGCAGGCGCGCGCCGCTGCGGAATGACAGGGAGAGGAGAACAACATGGACGCCGTCAAAACCGATGTGACCGTCCGCCCGATCAAGGTGAACCCGCTCACGCCCTTAAGTTTCGCGCCATTCGGTCAGGTTATCGCGCCGACCGAAGACGGCGTCGTGTTTGGCCCGAACGATGCCCAGCTCGAACTGTCGCGCGGAACACCGCGCTTTTATATCATGCGGCTGCCGCGCAAGGGACTGCGCTTCCGGCAGATCACGCGCCACCGGCAAGTCACGCAGTGTCTGGCTTCGGTCGGCGGCAAGCCTTGGTTCATCGCCGTTGCGCCGCCGCACCAGTTCGACGACCCGAACGCGCAGCCGGCGCTTGAAGACATTAAAGCCTTCAAGATTCCCGGCGACGTTGCGATCAAGCTGCACCGCGGCAGCTGGCACGCCGGCCCGTTCTTCGAAGACGACGAGATCAGTTTCTTCAATCTCGAGCTCGCCGACACAAACGAGACCGATCACCAAAACTGCTATCTGGACCGGACATACGGCACGGCATTCGAGTTTCGCGAGACCTCGTAATTGGCGTGCTTGCGCCTTTTACTTGACCTTCAGCTTCAGCAGCGCGTCGGCATTGCCGTGGCTGAGCTTGGCCATATCAGCCGGCGACAGGGCGATACGGTCGAGAAAGCCGCGGCCGAGCGAGTTTGCCGAATAGGGATAGTCGATCGAGAACATGATGCGATCGATGCCGAATGTCAGCAGCGCAGCGAGAAACGGCGGTTCGTCGAAAATGCCGCTGGTCGTGATCCAGACTTGATCGAGGATGGTGCGGCTGACCGGCCGCTTCAGGTGGTCGATGTCGGCGGCGAATACGTCGTCGGCGCGGGCCATCATCATCGGCAGCATTTCGCCCATGTGACCGATGATCAGCTTCAGCCGCGGATAGCGATCAAGCTTTCCGGACACCACCAGGCGAAGCACGTGAACGGCCGTCTCCGAATGCCAGCCCCAGCCGGCGGTTTCCAGCACGCGGCCGGCCCCTTCCGGCAAGTCCGAGAAATACGCGTTGCGAACGGACTCCGGCGGGATGTGCGGATGAATGTAGATCGGCACGTCGAGTTCGACGGCCGCCGCGAGCAGGCCGTCATAACTCGCGTGATCGAGAAAGCGCCCGTCGGTCGTGCCATTGATGAGTGCGCCGAGAAAGCCAAGCTCCTTGACGGAGCGTACAAGCTCGGCCGGACAGGCGTCCGGACTTTGCATCGGCAGCGAAGCAAAACCCGCGAAACGGTCAGGATGGCGCGCGACCGCTTGCGCGAGATGGTCGTTCAGCTCGCGCGCGAGGGCGACGCCGTCGGGACCCGGCACGAGATCGGGACCGGGTCCGCTGCCCGACAGCACCTGCATGGTGACGCCGGCTTCGTCCATCGACTTCAGGCGGCGCTCGCCGATCTCGGGCAACAGCTCAAGAGGATTCGGGCCGCTCTTGCGCAAATTTCTCGGCCGAAAGCCGCGGCGGGCGATGGCGCCTTTATCGATGCGGCCAGCCAGTGCCGGGACCGAAAAATGCTCTTCAAGCGTGACGGTGCGCATGGGTGACTTTCCTCCAAAAAATCAAGTCGCCGGTTCTTGCATCGTCGTTGCCCCGCCGCAAGGCCTGCTCTAGGAGTGGATCAGCGGTTGCAGTGGACGATGCTTGATGACTCTGACGATCTTGATCGTATTGGCAGGCCTGATGGGCGCGAGCGGCATTGCACTGGCCGCGGCGGCCGCGCACGCGGCGCCCGGCGCCGGGCTCGACAGCGCCGCCTATATGCTGTTGTTCCACGCGGCGGCCTTGCTCGGCGGCGCAGCTCTCACGCAACAGGGCTTGGTCTGGCGGCCGCTGATGCTCGTCGTTCTCGCAGCTTGGGTTGCCGGTTGCGCATTATTCTCGGGCGACATCGCACTGCGGGCCTTCGCCGGGCATCGGCTATTTCCGTTTGCCGCGCCGAGCGGCGGAATGATTCTCATCCTTGCCTGGTTGTTGCTTGCAGCCGCTGCGATCGCCGCAGTCACGCGCAGTTAGCTCGCCGTCGTCCGATCAGCTTCGCGCGGGACCAGGCGGATATCGCAACGGTGCGGCGTCGGCCGGAACGATGATCTTGCCGATCGGCCAGAGCGCGATCCCGGCAAGCTTCAGATGCGCCCATGCGAACGGAATGCCGACAATGGTGATGGCCAGCACAACGGCAGTGAGAAGATGCCCGAGCGCCAGCCACCAGCCGGCCAGCACCAGCCAAATGATATTGCCGATAAAACCCAGCAGTCCGGTGCCGATGTCGCCGCTGCCGAGATATTCGGCGCGCGAGACCGCCTTTCGGCCAAACGGAAATAATGTATAGGACGCGATGTTGAATGCCGCCCACGCCCAGGGAAGTCCAATGATGGTGATAGCCATCACGATGGCGGCGACAATCCAGCCGACGGCCATCCATAGGCCGCCGAAGACGATCCACAATATGTTGAGCAGGAGAGATAGCGGGGACATGGAAATGTCTTTCGTTATTCAAGACGATAAAGCGCCAAGCCCGCTCGAAGCGTGGAACTTTAGCTCGGCGCCATACATCTAGCTACGGGGCGATCCGTTCGCCAGATCGATTTTTCGGCGCTTCTTTTTCGACGGTTCGTGTTTTGCCGCTCCGAATCGCCGTCTTGATTCTATCGAAGTTCCGATAGTGGCGGTTCGTTCGGGCTGCTCGACAAGGTTCCAAACAAACTTCGATCTGATGACCGCATCAATTCCCGGAACGACCGCTGCTGTCGAGCGTTTTTATCGAGAGCGACGGAATCGGGGAGTCACAATTAGACCGAGAAGGAGATTGAAATGCCGCAACGAGGAAACAGTCTGCGCGTCCTGGGCGCGATTGCGATCGCCGGCGCCATGCTGGCAACGCCCGGCTTGGCGCAAGCAAAGACCTACAAGCATCATCGTAAGCTGTACAATCAGAGCACCATCAATTCCGGCAATCCCGGTATCCCGGGCAACAAAGCCGAGAAGCCGACGGACCGTGGCAACATGAACAAATCCATAACTCGCGGTTCGAACTCCGAACCCGGGTCAGCCCCAATCGCAGTAGGGCGAACCGCCACTCTGAGCGAACTGAAAACCCCGGCGGCAAGGCCGGGGTTTTTGGCATTCAACGTCGATCGCGGTTAGACGTCGCTTAAAGCGCATCAACAGAACATCAAACTCCGGGGGCTCAATCGATCAACTTGTCGACCTCAAAGTGTATGCATTCGCCGATCTGCGCGGCTGGCGTCGCCGGCGCGAAGCAGTGCGCGAGCTTCGTCTTCGGTTTCGTTCGAACCACTCCTCGATGGGGGTGCATGTCGTGTAGAGCTTGCGCTTCAACTTTGATGCCGGCCGCGCCATTGTGATCCTCCGAATCGCGCTTGCGGCGGCATGTTAGCGCTTTCCGCGCGCCGGCTTCGAAGCAGGGGCTCCGAGGCGCGCTTGTGGCGATCACTACCGGCGCGGGAACGCCGAGCCTACTTTTTTCGCGGCTTCGGTTTGCGGCGCAGCGGGATCACCTCGGCGGTTATGTTGGCGCTTTTCCGCAGCGCGGAGCGAAGATCGACGGGACGGTTATGCTTCTTCAACAAATCCGCGAAAGCCTCGTCGGCAAGCTCCTGAAACGTCATCATGCGATCACGCGCCAGCAGATCGAGCGCGGCCCAGCTTTCATCGTCGAACTGAATGCGTTTGCCCGGCATATTCGCACGCTTCCATGTCTCGTTGTGCCGGCGAATAGTTGCCGCGGCGCCCGGAATTGGCAAGGCGGCACGAAGGTCGCGTTAACGGCAAATCGGGCCAGTCAGGCGGAATTGCTCTTGAGGTCAGCGAACGATCGTGCGTTCCGTGTTACGACCCATCGCATCCTCGCCTGAGACAATCACGGGCTGAAAGACTCTCAACGGTGCGCAAAACAACAAAAGAGACTCAGGCGAACAAGCCTCGGGTGACCAAGACTGGAGCGGACAAGACTTTTGCGCCTAACTCGTTGGCGCCTAAGACGCCGGGGAATAGGCCTTCGGCCAAGCGGCGGCCGAACGTCATTCTCCGGCTGCTGGGTCCTGGGCTGGTGACCGGCGCCGCAGACGACGACCCGTCCGGAATAGCGACCTACTCGCAGGCCGGCGCACAGTTCGGCTATGAGCTGCTGTGGACGGTGTTTCTTACGACGCCGTTCATGATCGCGATCCAACTGGTCAGTGCCGAGATCGGCAGGGTGACGGGAAAGGGCATTATCGGCAACGTGCGCGAGTCTGCGCCGAGTCCGCTGGTCTTCGGCATCGTGGCGCTGTTGCTGGTGGCCAACATCTTCAACATCGCTGCCGATCTCGCCGCAATGGGCCAAGCCTTGGCCCTGGTGATCGGTGGCTGGGGTCATGTTTACGCGCTTATTTTTGCGGTTGTTTCGCTCGCCCTGCAGGTTTTTTTGCCCTACCGGCGATACGCCCCGATCTTGAAATGGATGACGCTGGTGCTGCTGCTCTACGTGGCGACCGCACTGACCGTGAGGGTTCCTTGGCGCGAGGCGTTGCTGACGATGATCGCACCGCACATACGCCTCGATGGCTCGTACCTTCTGACCGTCGTTGCAGTCCTAGGCACGACGATCAGTCCGTACCTGTTCTTCTGGCAGGCCTCTCAGGAAGTCGAGGAGATGCACCGTGGTCGCAGAAAGCTTCCGCTCCGGGAGCTGGTGCGGGCCGGTCAAAGCCCGGAAATCCGCCGCATCACTTTGGATACTTGCATCGGGATGATTTTTTCCAATCTCGTTGCCTTCTTTATCATCGTGACGACGGCGGCCGTGCTGAATGCGGCCGGAGTGACTGAAATTAGGACTGCCGCCGACGCCGCCGACGCATTGCGCCCGCTTGCCGGTGAATTCACTTTTCTGCTGTTTGCTCTGGGCATTATCGGAACGGGCCTGCTGGCCATTCCGGTTCTGGCCGGCTCCGCCGCCTACGGCGTGGCCGAAATGTTCGGTTGGAACGCGACACTGGAAGCGAAGGCTGCCAAGGCTCCGGGCTTCTACGCGATCATCGCGATCGCGACGGCGCTCGGCTTTGCGTTTGGCTTCACCTCGATCGATCCGATCCGCATGCTGGTCTGGAGCGCGGTGCTTAATGGGATCGTAGCCGTGCCGATCATGGCGGTGATGATGAGGGTGGTGACGCGCACGGCTTCCATGGGCCGCTACAAAGCGCTCCCCTTGATGATGGCATTCGGCTGGGGTGGCACCGTCCTCATGGCCGTCACGGTTGCGGCGATGTTCTGGAGCGTCCTCGCCTGAGTCACCGGGCTTCGGCGAAAGCCTTGAGGCCCGCCGGTCATGGCATACTATGGGCCGCTGACATCAAGCTTGGGAGAACGCCGTATGGAACCGTTGCCGAAGGGCGCAAACTTCGTTCGCGCCAAAACTCTCTGGGAGATCGGCCTGCATATTGCCGGCAATCCGGCGACGCCATATGGCGGCAACCGGGACATGATCATCACCATCGGCAGCGGCTCCGGCGCACACTTTCGGCCGTGGCTGCAGATGGCGACGGGTTCGGCCATTCTGGCCGAAGAGGTCGCCAAAGGCGGCGGCGTCGACCTGGCCTTCGTCAACCCATCGGCGCTGCTCACTCAGGCCTATCGCGGCGTAGGCTTGTTCAGCGCGCCCCTCCCGGTGCGCATCGTTGCCTCGTATCCGAGCTGGGATCGCTTCGTCTTCATGGTGCACCCGCGAACGGGAATCCGTTCGCTCGCGGACATCAAAGCCAAGCAATATCCGCTGCGCGTCTCGGTACGCGAGGACCCGACGCATTCCACATTGGTGCTCATCGATCAGGCTTTCGCGCTGCACGGCTTTACGCTCAAGGATGTGGAGTCGTGGGGCGGACGTCTCGTCCTCTGCGGCGGCCCTTCCGACTCGCGCCGCCTCGAGCCCCTTGCGCGCGGCGAGATCGACGCCGTATTCGACGAGGGCATCAAGGTATGGCTCAATGAGGCGCTGGCGGCCGGCCTCGCGCCGATCGAGTTGGAAGCGTCCGAGTTCGACGCACTGGGTAAGCTCGGCTGGCGTCGCGTCGGTCTGCCGAAAGCGCGCTTTCCGGGTCTGGCGCGAGATGTCCACACCATCGACTTCAGCGGCTGGCCGCTTTATGCGAACGCCTCGCTTCCGGATGACGTCGCCTACGACATCTGCGCTGCGCTCGCCGCGCGTGAGGCGGAAATTCCCTGGGAGAAGGGCAGCGACGGCAACGCTCTGCAAACGGTTCACGAGACCGACCACACTCCGATGGATGTGCCGCTTCATCCCGGAGCGGAACGCTGGTATCGCGAATTCAGACAGAAGGGCTAGGAGAATACCGAAATGAAGACATTGCTCATTGCGATCGGTCTGTTATTCGCGCTTCTTGCGTTTCCACCGGCACACGCGCAGGTGACGGTCGACGTTTCAAAGATCACGTGCAGGCAATTCCTGCTCGACAAAGTCGCCAGCACGAAGTCCGTCGCGATCTGGTTGAGCGGCTACTACAACGGCCGGCGCAATAACACCGTGATCGATATGGGAGCGATGGAGAAAAATGCGGATAAGGTCGAGGATTACTGCCGCCTGAATCTCGACGTGACCGTCATGGATGCGGTGAAGAGTGCGCTCGGTATCGACAAGTAGGCGCCAGCCATTTGCTCAGAGCCGGCGATGCGATTATGAAAAATCCGCCGGACTGGAGAACTAAAATCGATGAACGTCGCCCTCGAAGCCGCTGTCGCTGCCGTAGATCGCCGGGCCGAGCCACTACTGCTGACGCCGATCACCTTGCGCGGACTGACAGCCCGGAATCGGATCGTCGTATCGCCGATGTCACAGTACGCCGCGATCGATGGCGCCCCGACCGATTGGCATCTGGTCCACCTCGGCAAATTCGCGATGGGCGGCGCCGGCATCGTGTTCGTCGAGGAGACGACCGTCGAGGAAAGCGCGCGCAAGACCTACCATTGTCCCGGCATCTACACGGACGCACAAGCAAAGGCGTGGCGCCGCATTACGGATTTCCTGCGCAGCCAAGGGGCGCTGAGCGCCATTCAACTCGGGCACGCCGGCCGCAAGGTTTCGACGCGCGCGCCATGGGACGGCTTCTCGCCGCTGACCGAGGATGACGCCAAGAAGGGCGAGCCGCCGTGGCGCGGCATTGCGCCGAGTCCGATACCATTCAAGCCGGGCGCCATGGTGCCGCGCGAGATGGATCACGACGACATCAAGCACGTCATTGCGAGTCACGTCGAAGCCAGCCGCCGCTCGCTCGACGCGGGTTTCGACATTTGTGAAGTGCACGGCGCACACGGTTACATTATCCAGCAATTCCTGTCGCCGATCACCAACAAGCGGACCGATACTTATGGCGGCGATTTGAACGGCCGCATGCGGTTTGCATTGGAGCTGATTGAAGCGGTCCGCGAGAGCTGGCCCGCAGACCGGCCGTTGTTCTTTCGGGTCTCCTGTATCGACGGCAAGGGAGGGGCGTGGGAACTGGAAGACACGCTCGTACTCGCTGGCGAGCTTAAAGAGCGCGGCGTCGATGTGATCGATTGTTCGTCCGGAGGCATTGAAGGTCCGCTGACGCTCTCCGTCGTGCCACGCGTGCCGGGCTATCATGTGCCGTTCGCGGATCGCATCCGTCGCGAAGTCAAAGTTCCGACGATGGCTGTCGGTTTGATTACCGATCCACGCCAAGCCGAAAGCTATTTGGTGGAAGGCCGCTGCGATCTGATTGCGCTCGCGCGCGAGATGATGTGGGACCCGAACTGGCCGGTTCACGCCGCGCAAGCGCTGCACAGCGCGGACCCGCTGGCGCTGCTCCCGCCATCCTACGCGTGGTGGCTGCGGCGGCGCGACGAGGTTCGCAGGCTCTATCCGACCGGACAAGAGCAAGCCTGAAACGCGCCGCGCGCGATCTCAGTTGCTTCCGAACGGCAGGCGCTCGATATCGAGATCGGCGGCCATGATCTGGCGATGGGCGCGATCGAGCCAAGGCTGCAGCTTGGCGACACGCTGCGAGATCGCCGTAAAATCGCGCCGGAATTCCGGCATCACTGCTTTGACCGCATCGTAGATCGTCGTCTCGTCGATGGTCGTGAGTTGCCGGTCGCGCACGACGACCTTGCCATCGACAACAACATGGCGCACGCCGCGTCCGGCTTCGATGTGAACGAGCTGGCGCGCCGCGCTGTTCATCGGCGAGAATGTCGGATCCTTCATATCGATGAGAGTGAGGTCGGCCTTGAAGCCGGGCGCAATACGCCCGAGCGAGCCGCCGAGCCGCGCGCCGTCCGCGCCAGCCTCGGTAGCGGCGCGCAGCGCCGCGATCGCCTGCGGCGGACCGGGAATCGGATCGCTGATCGCGGCCAGGAGCGTAAACAGTTTCATCGCCATGAACATGTTCTGCGCGTCGGAACAACTGCAGTTGTCGCAGCCGAGCCCGATGCGGACGCCGGCGTTCTGCAGCATGCGAATCGGGGCGATGCCGCATTTCATTTTCAGATTGCCCTGCGGATTGAGCACGACGCCGGCGCCATGCTCCGCCATCAGGTCTATTTCTTCCTGCAGCAGCCAGACGCTGTGCGCAAAATTCAGTCTCGGATCGAGAACTCCTTCGTCGGCCAGTCGCCGGATCAATTGACCGCTGTATTCCGGGATGGTCAGGCGCGCCTGCAGCGCCATGCCGCGCGATTCGTAGATGTGCGTGTAGACCGGAATGTCGTAGCGGCGCGCGAGCTCCATCGTCCGTTGCAGGATGGCCGTCGAACAGCGCTCCGGAGAGGATGGCCCCAGCGCCCACGACACACGCGGCCGCGGCGCCGCCTTGAGGCGCGTCGTCTCAAAGTGCCCGATCAGATCGAGTTGGCGTTCCGGCTCGGTCGACGTCGACAGCAGCGGATGAAGCTCTGCCGGAAAGGTGTCCTTCCAGAACGGAACGGTTTCGATCCCTTTCCGGTCGGCGTATTGCAAAGCAAACACGACCCGGATGCCGACCTCGTCGTAGGCCTTCATCACCGCGTCCATGTGACGGTCCTCGTAGGGATAGAGCGTCAGCATGTCCTGGATCGTCGTCATCCCGGAGCGCAGGCATTCGAGTGCGCCGAGCAGCGTGCGCGCGTAAACCTCTTCGGCGGACCGCGGCGGATATTGCGGCGGCAACGCATAGAGGCGCCACGTCTCCAGCGGGACTTCCTCAAGCGTGCCTTTCGCCAGCACGTCATGGGAGTGATAATGCGCGTTTACGAAGCCCGGCAGCACCAGATGATCGCGCGCATCGATCACCTCGATGTTTCGCTCGTCGCCGGCGCGGTAACCAGCCGATACGCCGACGATCCTGTCGCCCGCGATGGCGATGTCAGCCCGTGCCGGGTCATGCCAATCCGCGTGAGGCGTCAGCGGCTGACCTCCTTTCAGCAGCAAGGTGGTTGCGGCGGGGATCGGTTCTTCGGTCATTGCATGTCACTCGTTCCTTGGCGTTCTACGGTGCCGAAATCGCCGCGAAGCAAAAGCCATGCCCTGCTCCGGAGCGGCTCGTGGCGCGGCCGCGCTGCACACACCTGCTACACGGATGTCCGCGCCGCGTGAACCCCAAGATTGCCAGCTGAGTTTGCTCTGACCAACGGACGAAAAAGTGCGAGCCGCGGTACGCTTGTGCGCACCGCGGCCCACTTCGCCTCTCCGGCACCGGGAAGGTCAGTACCAGAGCGGTGTATCGTAATATCCGTAGACCGCCCGATCTCTCGAACGATCAGACCAATCCCAATCGGTATTGCGATTGAATTTCGGTGCACCCCTAAGCTGATCCTCGGTGATGCCGACCCGATAGCCGCCAAGCCGGGTATCGTATTTCAGGTTCGGCCACGGCATCGGATAGTAGTCCTCGCCCATGCCCAAAAAACCGCCGAACGAAATCACAGCGTATGCGACCTTGCCGCTGATCTTGTCGATCATGACACGCTGAACGGCTCCAATCTTTTGATCATCGGCGCCATAGACCGCCGTGCCGTCGACCTTGTCGCTGCCGATCAGCGAAACAGTTTCGCTACGATTGTCTATGGTATTCGCGCCGCCTGTGGTAACTGCCATTGTTGCTGACCTCCTGATCATTGTTTTGGTCAACGTCTGGCTCAAGAGCTTGTTCCCGGAGAGTGTCGTGCCGGCGCTTTTGATCAGCCGGTTTTGCAATTCAACGTATGTCTTTTTTTAATCGCGATCTGGCCGACAATACCACTGCGTTCGATACAGCGACGGTGAGAGAGCGCCACGTCGCCGTCCCGCTGGCCGGAATCTTGCATTCTTGCCAGAGTGAATTCGGCTGAAAGGGGAGCCAACAAGATGCAAGCTGAAGCTCCGGCTCTCTGGATCAAGGATCCATTGGCCATCCTGGCTGATGGCGCTGAGCGCGGCGTCGTGATCCAGGGCGGCCGTATCGTCGAACTTGTGCCGGCCGGTCGCGCGCCCGCTGCGGCGGATGCCGCCATCCTCGATGCCGGTGAACACGTGGTGTTGCCGGGATTGATCAACACCCACCACCACTTTTACCAGACGCTGACTCGCGCCGTTCCTGACGCGCTTGATCGCGAATTGTTTCCCTGGTTGCAGGCGCTCTATCCGATCTGGGCACGGCTGACGCCGCAGACGCTTGATCTCGGCATGACTCTGGCGATGGCCGAGCTGCTTTTGTCCGGCTGCACTACGACGACGGATCATCACTACGTGTTCCCGTCCGGCCTCGAAGAGTCCATCGATATCGAAGTGGCGGCGGCGAAGCGTCTTGGCATGCGTGTCCTGCTGACGCGCGGGTCAATGAACCGCTCGCAACGTGATGGCGGCTTGCCTCCGGACAGCGTGGTGCAGGACGAAGACACGATCCTCGCCGATAGCGAGCGAGTCGTCACGCGCTATCACGAGGCCGGCGAGGGCGCGATGGTTCAAATTGCGCTGGCGCCGTGCTCGCCGTTTTCGGTGACGACGTCGCTGATGCAATCGACGGCGCATTTGGCCGAGCGGCTGAACGTGCGCATGCACACCCATCTTGCCGAAACCGAGGACGAGAATCGGTATTGCCAAGAGGTCTATAACTGTCGCCCGATCGATTATCTGGAAGAATGCGGCTGGCTCAACGATCGCGTCTGGCTCGCCCACGGCATTCATTTCAACGCCGACGAGATGAAGCGGCTGGCGCGCGCGGGAACGACGATCGCGCATTGCCCGTGCAGTAATCAGACGCTTGCTTCCGGCACCTGTCCGGTTTGTGCGATGGAAGAGGCGGGCGTGCGGATCGGCATCGGCGTCGACGGTTCGGCTTCGAACGATGGTTCGAACCTGATGCAAGAAATTCGTGCCGCGTTCCTTCTCCAGCGCAGCCGCTATGGCGTCAACAAAGTCAGTCACAAGGACGCGCTGCGATGGGCGACAAAAGGGTCCGCCGCCTGTACGGGCCGATCCGACATCGGCGAGATTGCGGTGGGCAAGATCGCCGACCTCGCGCTGTTCAAGCTCGATGAGTTGCGGTTTTCCGGGAGCGGCGATCCGCTTGCCGCGCTCGTCTTATGCGGCGCCCATCGCGCTGATCGTGTCATGGTTGGCGGACGCTGGGTCGTGGAGAACGGTGAAATCCCCGGTTTCGATTGGCGCGACTTGATGCATCGGCATTCTGCCGCCGCTCGCAAGTTGCAGTCGCCGGGATGAGAGCGCCCGATAACCGATCTCACCTGAACTAAGGTGAACAGTCTATTCGCTCGGCCAATATAAAGCGGTTCAATTGGACCAAACAAAATAACATCGTCGCGTCGGCTCAGCGAAGCTTGTTGCACAAACTCATGAATTTGCGATCTGCCTGCGAAGACGGCAGCGCCAAGTTTTGTGCAGTTCCCGGCTGGCTGAAACCGAAGGCTTGGGTCTTCAAACAACCGTGACTGGATAATCGCCGGATCACCCATACGTCCCGAATGGCACGGGGCATTTGAGCGCGCTCGCGAAGAAGCGAGTGCCTCAACAACGAATCTTGGAAGGTGAACTATGCGAACAAATCTTATCGCAGCAATCGTTGCGGCTGGCGCTCTGTTCGGCTTGCAATCGGCGGCGTTGGCTCAAGGGGCGTTTGGATTGAGCTTCATGCCGAATATTGCGTCTGAGTATTTTGGTCAGACGCAACCGCAGCAGCCGGTCGCGCCATTCGTGCAAGGACGCGCGAGGACGACCCAGCAGTATTACGACTATTACGGCACGCCGCGCAGAGGCGTTGTCGTCAACCCGTGGCTTGGTCAGCATAACTGAATGTGCGGGCACTGGCGGCGCACGCGCAGATCGCGGTGCGTCGCAGTGGCTTAAACGGGAGCTGCGGTCTGTTTCGGCTGACCGCAGCCTCGATTTCGTGGTTCGCGCGCTCAGATGGCCGTTCGCCAGTGAGCAGGCTGCGAGACGGCGGCCGTCTTGAACAGGCATTGTGCGCTGCGGCATGATCTTCCGACTATCTTTCGGAAGGCGTGGCCAAATGCAGACCTATACCGTCGATATTGCCGGCGAGCCGGTGACTCTCCCGATCGTGCCGATCAACCCTCAGCTCGCCATCTCATTGTTGATGGTGATCGACATGGGCGTGCGCTTCGGTGAGCGTATCGGCAAGGCGTTGGCCGCCGAGCTCCGCCCGCTCAGGCCCGACATCGTCTTCGGTGCTGCGACGCTGGGAATTCCGGTCGTTATCGAGGTCTCCCGCGCACTCGGTCTCGACCAATACGTCATCGCCCAGAAGTCGCCGAAAATCCATTTGGCCGACGCCTTGGTCCAGGACGTGCGATCGGTGACTTCCTCCGGCAACCAGCGCCTGATGCTCGATCGGCGCGCCGTGCCTCTGCTCGCTCACCGGCGCGTAGCGGTCGTCGACGATGTCGTGGCGACCGGCTCCAGTCTTGCGGCAACGCTTGCCTTGGCGCGTTCGGCCGGCGCCGACATTGTCGGAGCCGGGGTGATCCTCACCGAAGGTCACGAGTGGGAGAAGACCCTCGGCGCCGATGCCCAACTCGTCCGTGGTCTCGGGCACATCCCGCAATTCGCCATCGTCGACGGCAAGGCAGCGCCGAAGCCGGAGACAATGTAACCGGCGTGCCGCGCTGTCAGCACTTCACCTGCGATCGGCGATCTGCGCAGCGGGCAAAAACGCACATGGCCGGGACGAGCCCGGCCATGACGGTATCGCGGCACAAAGGTTGGAACTACTTTCCTGGGATTTTGTCGTCTATGCCCTTGACGTACCAGTTCATGCTGAGGATCTGACCGTTGTCGAGACGGTCACCGCCCTTGCATTCGACAGTCTTGCCGTCCTGATCGGTGATCGGGCATTTGAAGGGATGGAATTTGCCCGACCTGATGGAGGCCTCTGTATCCATCGCCATCTTCTTCACGTCGTCGGGCATGTTGGTATAGGGCGACATCACGACCATGCCTGAATCCAGACCGCCCCAGGTGTCTTCGGATTTCCACTTGCCATCAAGCACGTCCTTGACGCGCTGAGTGTAGTAGCCGCCCCAGTAGTCGGTGTCCGCCGTAAGCTGGGCATGCGGCCCGAACTTGATCATGTCGGACGATTCTCCGAAGGCCTTGATGCCGCGCTGCTCCGCGATCTGCATGGCGGCCGGCGAGTCGGTGTGCTGCGTCAGCACGTCCGCGCCCTGGTCGATCAGCGCCTTGGCGGCATCGGCTTCCTTGCCCGGATCAAACCAGCTGTTCACCCAAATGATCTTGACCTTCATGTTCGGGTTGACCGACTGGGCGCCGAGCATCGTTGCGTTGATATTCGAAATAACCTCGGGGATCGGAAACGAGACGATGTAGCCGAGGATGCCGGTCTTCGACATCTTGGCGGCGATCTGGCCCTGGATGTAGCGCCCTTCATAGAAGCGGGCCGCATAGGTGCTCATGTTCTTGGCGCGCTTGTAGCCGGTGGCGTGTTCGAAGAACACGTTTGGAAATCTGTTCGCCACCTTGAGCGTCGGATCCATGAAGCCGAACGAGGTGGTGAAGATGAGCTTATGGCCGGTCCGCGCAAGCTGTTCGATCGAGCGCTCGGCATCGGCGCTCTCGGGAACGTTTTCGAGATAGGTCGTCTCGACCCTGTCGCCGAGCGCCTTCTCCATGGCCTTGCGGCCGACGTCGTGTTGATAGCTCCAGCCGAGATCGCCGATCGGCCCGACATAGATGAATCCGACTTTCAGCTTGTCGGCCGCGTATGCGTGGAATGCTGTGGCGGCAAGCGCGAGCGCGCCCGCCATAGCGACAATGTTCCATTTCTTCATGAGTCCGCTCCGGGTTCGAAGGACGGGGGTATCTCCTCAGGCTTCACGTGCGAGGCGCCCGTCGCGCCCGCGCATGATGACGATCAACGGTCAGGCACAAAGACCATTCCGAGGGAAGCAGGCGCGGCAGACCCGGCGGTGCCGCGCGTACGCGATATCAATACGAGGACGATTACGGTTGCAAGATAGGGCAGCATGTTCAGCACTTGCTGGGGAATGCCGAGGTGGAGCGGTTGCAAGGCGAGCCCCAAGATGCTCACCGCTCCGAACAGATAAGCGCCGATGACCAGCCGGGCCGGCCGCCAGGAGGCAAACACGACCAGCGCCAGCGCGATCCAGCCGCGACCCGCGGTCATGCCCGGAATGAAGAACGGCGTATAAGCGAGCGGCAGATAGGCGCCGGCCAGCCCAGCGCAGGCGCCGCCGAACAGCACCGCCAGCATGCGAATCCGTAGCACCGGATAGCCGAGTGCGTGCGCGGAAGCGTGATTGTCGCCGATCGCCCGCAGCACCAGGCCTGGCCGCGTACGGTACAGGAACAGCCAAATGGCGATGATCAGCGCGGCAGAGACATAAACGAACGAATCCTCGCCGAACAGAATGCGGCCGACGACGGGAAGGTCGGTCAGGAAGGGCAGGTAGAGATGCGGCGCCGGGACGATTTTTTGGCCGACAAAACCGGCGCCGATCAGGCCCGACAGACCGACGCCGAGGATGGTGAGCGCCAAGCCGGCCGCCACCTGGTTGACGGCAAGCCCCAGCGTCAAGACGCCGAAGACCGCCGATAACGCCGCGCCGGCGAGGATGCCGCACAGCGCTCCGACAAGTGTCGACCCCGACATGTAGGCGCCGGCAAAGCCGCAGGCCGCACCGATGATCATCATCCCCTCGATGCCGAGGTTGAGCACCCCCGATCGCTCGACCACGAGCTCGCCGGACGACGCCAGCAGCAGCGGCGTCGAGGCTGTGATCACCGTCAGAACAAAACTGACCGAGAAAATCAGTTTTAAGATTTCAGTGAGCGATTCAAGCATGGGCAGTTGCGGCTTTTCGGAGGGGTCGCACGAGGCGGACGCGGTAGACGATGAGTGAATCGCAGGCCAGCACGTAGAACAGCAGGATGCCCTGGAAGACCTTGGTCAGATCCAGCGGAACCTTCAGCGCGATTTGCGCGCCTTCGCCGCCGATGAAAGTGAGCGCGAGGAACAGGCCAGCGACCAAAATGCCGATGGGATTAAGCCGCCCGAGGAAGGCGACGATAATGGCGGTGAAGCCGTAGCCCGACGACACGCCGGGGTCCAAATGCCCGATCGGTCCTGCCACCTCGATGATGCCGGCGAGCCCGGCGAGCGCGCCGGAAACCGCAAAGGTGATGAGAACCAGCCGATCCGCACTGAATCCGGAAAACCGCGCCGCCTTGGGCGCGGCGCCGATCAGGCGGATCTCAAATCCCATGATGGTGCGGCCGAGCAGCACCGCCGCCAGCATGACGACCAGCAAGGCAGCGATCGAGCCGGCGTGCAGACGGCTGCCCTCGATCAAGGTCGGCACAGTGGCGACCGGATCGAAGTCGGCGGTCGTCGGGAAGTTCAGCCCGTGGGGATCGCGCCACGGTCCGCGCACCAGATAATCCATGCCGAGATCGGCGACATAGACCAGCATCAAGCTGGTCAGGATTTCGCTGGCGCCGAAGCGGACTTTGCAGATCGCCGGAATCAGCGCGTAGAGCGCACCACCGAGCGCGCCGAGCAGCAGCATTGCGGGCAACACCCAGTGTCCGACATCGGTGCCGTTGGTGCGCACCGCGAGCCAGCTTCCGGCGACGGCGCCAGCGAGGAATTGTCCCTCGGCGCCGATGTTCCAGATGTTGGCGATGTAGCAAAGCGACAATCCGATCGCGATCATCACCAGCGGTGTCGCTTTGACGGCGATTTCCTCGAGCGAATAGGGATCAATCAACGGCTGGAGAAAATAGACGTCGAGGGCCGTGATGGGATTTTTGCCCAGGATCGCGAACAGCGCCGCCATGGTGATGAGCGTGAGCGCGATCGCGATCAGCGGCGAGGCGATCGCGATCGTCGTGGAGCGTTCGGCGCGCCTTTCAAGAGCCAACTGCATGGCTCGCCTTTTCTTCGCTTGCGGATTCGCCGGTGCTGGAGCCGCCCATCAGCAACCCGAGCTTCTCACGCGTCGCCTCGGCGGCGTTGAGCGGCGCCGACAGTCCGCCGTGGAACATCACCGCGATGCGATCGGCAATCTCGGCAAGTTCATCCAAATCCTGACTGACGACCAGCACGGCGGCGCCACGGGCGGCGAGATCGATCAAGGCCTGACGAATGGTCGCCGCCGCCCCGGCATCGACGCCCCAGGTCGGCTGGCTCACAATCAAGACTCCCGGTTCACGGAGAATTTCACGGCCCACGACGAATTTCTGCAGGTTTCCACCAGAGAGACTGACCGCTTCAGGATCGCGTTTGGCTTTGCGCACGTCGAACGCTTGCGTCGTGCGATCGACGGTCGCGAGCGTCGCCGGCTTGTCGACAAAGCCGTGCTTGACCATGCCGCTCGCAGCGTGCCCGGTGAGCAGGGCGTTCTCTGACAATTTCATCCGTGGCGCCGTGCCATGGCCGAGCCGTTCTTCGGGTACAAAGGCTGCTCCCATGCGGCGGCGTTCGGTCACCCCGAGCAGGCCGGCGGCCTGGCCGTCGATCACGACTGCTCCTTCGTTGGGTGAAAGCCGTTCGCCGGAGAGTGCGGAAAACAACTCGTCCTGACCATTGCCCGCCACGCCGGCGATGCCGACGATCTCTCCGCCTCGCACCTCGAGCGAGACGTTGTCGAGGTGCGTGCCATGAGGATCATCGGGCTCCAGGGAGAGTTGATGAATGACGAGTCGCGGGATCGACGCCTCGTTCGTGGCCGCAGTCTTGACCTCGCCGATGTCGGCGCCGACCATCATTCGGGCGAGCGACGCGGCGGTCTCCTGGCGAGGATTGCAGGTCGCCACCTTCTTGCCGCCGCGCAGGATGGTCGCGGTATCGCAGAGCCGTTTCACCTCGTCGAGCTTGTGGCTGATGTAGAGGATCGCACGGCCCTCGGCCTTGAGCCGCCCGAGCACGACAAAAAGCTGATCGGCTTCCTGCGGCGTCAGGACGGCAGTCGGCTCGTCAAGGATCAGCAGCTTGGGATTTTGCATGAGGACGCGAACGATCTCGATGCGCTGGCGCTCGCCGACGGACAGCCGCCAGACCTCGCGTTTCGGTTCAAGCGGCAAGCCATAGAGTCGTGCGGTCTCGCCGAGCCTCTCGGAGATGGCGGCGAAGGATTCGGTCGGCGGCAGGCCCAGCGCCACGTTCTCGGCGACCGTCAGATTTTCGAATAGCGAGAAGTGCTGAAACACCATGCCGATGCCGAGCTTGCGCGCCTCGGATGGACCGGCGAGGACGATCTTTTCCCCCATCCAGCGCAACTCGCCGGCGCTCGGCTGAATAAGGCCGTACATGACCTTGACGAGCGTCGACTTGCCCGCGCCGTTTTCGCCCAGCAAAGCGTGGATCTCCGCCGGAAACAGGTCGAGGTCGATGGCATCGTTGGCGAGAAAAGTGCCGTAAAGCTTGGTGATGCCGATGGCTTTCAGCAGCGGTCCAGCCCGCGTCGACGCACTCTTTGGTGAAACGTCATGCATCGAGATTTCTGTGCAAGCCTGCGAACTGCAAAGATCGTTCCATCGCGATCAAGGCCCGGACCTACTGGTAGCATCATCCGACAAAATCAGCGGCGGCAAAAGAAAGGAAATGATGCCGGGTGCTGCTCAAGACGACGGCGTCGGCTCCCGCCCTCGTCTTCCTGCTTTCTTTTCCGGCCCTGAGTGTAACCGTTGAGTCGCAGATGCTGGAGACCTGCTCGCCTTGACCAAAGTGCCGAAGGCTCAACTCGATCTCACACGACGCCTGCAACTGTCTCCATTTTGTCACATTAAAAAAAATTCCAGAAAGCCGCTGATAAGCGACAGTTAAAAAATAGGCGTGGATTGGACATGCCTTGCGGCGTCCTTGCCGATTTCACATCGGCCGGCGTGCTTTTTGTCCCCAATTAAAATCTCCATATTTTTTGGCCTTTTCTTGATGAATCTGCAGGCGCGAGGCGGCTGCACTTTGTTGTTTGGTTCGCTCGAACAACGCTGCTCTACCGCTGTCGTACCAACAAAGAGGCAAGCATTTGCTCAAAGTACGGGCTTTGCGTGCATGCCGCGCTACGTAAGTTTGGTTGTGCGCGTCAGCGACTTTTATTTCGACGTCGTTGGTGTTTGGCAGGGGGCTGCGATGCAGGGGACTGCAATGAAGAGGCAGGGGGCCGCAATGGGCGACAAGGGTTTTAAGAGAAGCGCAGCGGCGATCGGACTCGCCGTGATGATTGCAGCGGCCGCTGGTGGGTACGCCCGCGCCGCCGATATGGCTGTTAAGGCGCCGCCGGCAGCGGCGCCTGCACCGGCGCCGCCGTTCTTTCTCGTCAATCAGAACGTGCTCAGCTACAGCTATCAATTCACCGCCACCAATCCGGGCGCCGGCCAGACGCCGAAAAATGTCGTAAGCTTTTCGCACTTCGACGTCTGGGCTTACGGCACAAATTTTCTCAACGTGGATTGGCTGAAAGCAACGAATGGCTCCGCTCCGCCGAACGGCACTCCGGCCGCGCCGTGCGACCTGACCGGCTCGTCGGCGTGCGTGGGTTACACCGAAATTTATGGCTTCTTTCGCAGCACGTTGGGCTGGAATCAGCTCACCAACAGCAAGATGTTCTCATTCGGTCCGCTGACCAATATCGAATTTGTCGGCGGCGCTGACGCCAACACAGACAATACCACGCTCGGGTCGGCCAAGCGCTCCATCCAAGGTGGTATCCAATTCGACTTTGCGACGCCCTATAAGGGTTTCTTGAACGCCAGCATCAACGCCTATCATGAGTGGCAGCACGACGGTTTCGCCTCGACTTTCGCGGTCGCCGGCGATCCAAATTCAAATCCGAGCGGTGCTGTCGACTTCGACACCACCTGGGCTGTCGAGGTTCTCTACAACCAGCCGCTCGGCTTCCTGCCGCCCAGCATCCCGCTGACTTTCCAGTCGTTGCTCGTTGTTCACGGTCCGAAAGGGTGCGGAGAGGTTTGCGGACCGGCCGGCCCCGGCTTGATACGCACGACCGAATACTTGACCCAGCAGAAGCTCTCGCTTGACGTCGGCCAAATGCTTGGCGGAAAGCCCGAGATGCTCCAGGTCTGGGGTGCCTACCGTTGGTGGAAGAACAAATTCGGCATCGATCCGAACCAGCCGACCGGCTACTTCGTCGCCACGTTGGAGAGCAGTTGGGTCGCCGGCGTGAGCTTGGCCTTCTAAAGACTCGATAGCTGCCGATCGAAGCACCGGCCGACGACTCCCGGTCGGTGCTTTGTCTTTTCACGAAGCGCTTGATAAGGCTGCGTCGCGTCTGGCATGCTGAATTTGCCGGAGCAAGACGAAGGAGCCCTACACCTTGGAGCTTGTGCTCACGGAATGGGCGAGTGCTATCCTGCGCTGGCTGCACGTCATCGCCGGCATCGCGTGGATCGGCAGCTCATTTTATTTCATTCATCTTGATCTCAGCTTGAAGTCGCGTCCCGGACTGCCCGCCGGCGTCAAAGGCGACGAGTGGCAGGTTCACGGCGGCGGTTTTTACCACATGATGAAGTATCTGGTTGCGCCGGCGCAGATGCCGGACAGCCTGACGTGGTTCAAGTGGGAAGCCTATGCGACCTGGCTGTCGGGATTTTCCCTGCTCGTTGTCGTCTATTACCTCGGCGCAGACATTTTCTTGATCGACAAGTCGGTGCTCGATCTGACCGCCTTGCAGGCGGCGAGCATCGCTTTTGTCAGTCTCGTGATTTCATGGCTGGTTTACGAGGGCTTGTGCCGTTCGCCGCTCGGTCGGCACGAGGTTGCGCTGGCCCTGGTCGGCTATGTCTACCTCGTCGTGCTGACTTACGGCTTTACGCACGTCTTCAGCGGGCTTGGCGCCTTTACTCAGATCGGCGCACTGATCGGCACGATCATGGTGGCAAATGTTTTCGTCATCATCATTCCGTACCAGAAGAAGACTGTCGACGCGTTACGTGCCGGCAAGGAACCCGATCCCATATGGGGCGAAATCGGCAAGCAGCGCTCCGTCCACAACAACTATCTGACGCTTCCCGTCGTCTTCTTGATGCTCAGCAATCATTATCCGCTGCTGTTCGCGACCAGATACAATTGGGTGATTGTGGCGATCGTGCTCGTCATTGGACCGGTCATCCGTCATTTCTACAACTCGCGTCACGAAGGCAAAGGCAATCCATGGTGGACGTGGGGCGTGGCGGCCGCCGGCATGGCGGCTGTGGCCTGGCTGTCGGCCGCCGGGCCACGCGTGATAACGACCGGGGCATTGCCGCCGGCCCCTAAATTCAAGCAGGTGGCCGATATCGTTATTTCCCGCTGCAGCATGTGCCACGCCGCCGAACCGGTCTGGGATGGAATTCCAACTGCGCCGAAGGGCATCATGCTCGATACCGACGAGCAGATTCGCCTGCATTCGAGGCTGATCGAAATCGCTGCCGTGCGCTCGCAGGCCATGCCGCCGGGCAACATCACCGAGATGACAAGCAAGGAGAGGCTTACGCTCGCGTCATGGCTCGCGTCGGGCGCGCCTGGTCAATGATCCGGCGATGAAATTCGTGGGCGCTGTCATGCGGTGTCGCTGAGGCGCTAGAGGCACTAGGCGCTGACTTGATCGTGAGGGCGCGCCAACCCTGACTTTGCCGTACGCGCGCGGGCTCGGCGCCAATCGAAGACGGCTTTCAGTCGAATGGCGTCGATTTTGCATCGTCGCGTTGTGGCCATAACGAATTGAATCGGCCAAAGTTTTTTGCAATGGACCTCAATACCGTCACCGAGATCGCCAGACCGCGCGGCCGCGCAGACGTGCCGGCTTGGCGAACCGGCGACGCTTGGCTTGCCGGCGGCACGTGGCTGTTCTCCGAGCCCCAGCCGGCGGTCAGCAGGTTGATCGACATCGTCGATTTCAATTGGCCCGCTTTGGAGATCGGCGATCAAAGTTTGCGGATCGCGGCAACCTGCAAGATCGCCGAGTTGGATGGGATGACGCTGCCGTCTTCCTTCGCTGCCGCGCCTCTGATCAGCCAATGTTGCCGGGCGTTTCTCGCGTCATTCAAGATTTGGAACATGGCGACGGTCGGCGGCAATCTTTGCATGGCGCTGCCCGCAGGCCCGATGATATCGCTCACCGCGGCGCTGGATGGTATCTGCACGATCTGGACTCCCCGAGGCGGCGAGCGGAGCGTTTCGGTTTTCGATTTCGTCTTGGCGCCGCAACGCAATGCGCTGGCGCCGGGTGAGTTGCTGCGGCTCATCGAGTTGCCGCTGCCGTCGCTACGCCGGCGCACGGCCTTTCGGCAGATATCGCTGAGCCCGCTGGGCCGTTCCGCCGCGCTTGTGATCGGAACGCTGTCGCCGAGCAGCGGGCAGTTCGATTTGACCATCACCGCTGCCACGCCCCGTCCCATTCGATTGTCGTTTCCGGATGTGCCGTCGTCTCAAGCTCTGCGCGAGCGGCTTGCGGCGGAGATTCCGGCGACGCTTTACTACAACGACATTCACGGCGCACCGGCCTGGCGCCGGCATGTGACGACGCATTTCGCCGAAGAGATCCGCCGCGAACTTGCCGGGAAGGAGCCGGCATGACCTTTTTGGTGAACGAAAAAGTCTACGCAGCGCGGCCGCGCTCCGGACAATGCCTCCGCACGTTTTTGCGCGAGCTTGGATTTTTCGGCGTGAAGAAGGGATGCGACGCAGGCGATTGCGGCGCCTGCACGGTGCTGGTCGATGGCGAGCCGGTCCATAGCTGCATCTTTCCCGCCTACCGGGCCGAACATCGCGCCGTTACGACAATCGAAGGCTTGACGAAAAATGGCCAGTTGCACCCCATGCAGCAGGCCTTTCTGCAGGCGCAGGGGTTTCAGTGTGGCTTCTGCACGCCGGGCATGATCATGACGGCGGCGAGTCTCAATCAGTCTCAGCGTCACGATCTGGCTTGGGCGCTCAAGGGCAATATCTGTCGTTGCACCGGCTATGGTGCGATCGAGGGAGCCATCCGCGGCGAGCATCAGATCGAAGAAGCCGAAGCGGGAGCCGCGTGCGGCCGCAGCGTACCGGCGCCTGCCGGCCCGGCTGTCGTCAGCGGCAGTGCGCGATACACGCTCGATGTCGCGCCCGCCGGACTTTTGCATCTGAAACTCTTGCGCTCGCCGCACGCGCATGCGCGCATCAAATCGATCCGAAAGGACGATGCGCTGGCTGTTCCCGGCGTGCGACGTGTCCTCACCTGGGAAGACGCACCGGCTAAACTTTATTCAAGCGCGCGGCACGAAGATGAAAGCGGCGATCCCGATGACACCGCTGTGCTCGATCAATGTCGTTCGCTTCGTCGGCCAGCGCGTTGCCGCGGTGATTGCGGACAGCGAGGCCGCTGCCGAAGCGGGCTGCCGCAAGCTGATCGTCGATTACGACATGCTGCCGGCAGTGTTCGATCCCGAAGAGGCAATGCGCTCGGGCGCTCCGATTCTGCACGACAGGGGCCCGGAAGCGCGTATCGACGATGCGCAGCACAATATCGTGGCCCAAGTGCACAGTCATATCGGCAATGTCGACGACGGTTTCGCGGACGCTGATGTGGTGCATGAGGCAACGTACGTTACGCAGCGCGTTCAGCACGCTCATCTGGAAACGCATTGTGCGATCGGCTGGGTGGACGAGCGCGGCCGCCTCAATCTCCGCTCAAGCACGCAAACGCCGTATCTGACGCGGCGAGCGCTGTGCGGAATTTTCGATCTCGATCCCGGCAAGGTTCGTGTGTTCTGCGAGCGCATGGGCGGCGGCTTCGGCGCCAAGCAAGAGATGCTGGTCGAAGACATCGTCGCGCTCGCCGTGCTCAAGACGGGTAAGCCGGTCAGGCTCGAGTTCACGCGCGAGGAGCAGTTCATCGGCGCGACGACCCGCCACCCGATGCGCGTTCGCATCAAGGCCGGAGCGCGGCGAGACGGCCGGCTGACGGCCATGGAAATGCACGTGGTGTCCAATACCGGCGCCTACGGCAATCACGGACGGCTCGTGCTGTACCACGCCTGCGGCGAATGCTTTTCCGTGTATCGTTGCGACAACAAGAAAATCGACGCCTTTGTTGTCTACACCAACACGGTTCCGAGCGGCGCCTTTCGCGGCTACGGGCTGCCGCAGACGAATCTTGCCGTCGAGTCCGCGATGGATGAGCTGGCGCGTGGCCTCGGCATGGATCCGATCGAATTTCGCACGCGCAATGTTGTGCGTCCTGGCGATCCGATGATTGCAACCGGCCATGAGAACAACGACGTCCGCTACGGCAGCTACGGGCTCGATCAATGTCTTGCGCTCGTCAAGGATGCGCTGGAACGAGGCGGCGGCGCTGATCCGCCGGCATCCGACGAGTGGCTGGTCGGGCAGGGCACAGCGCTCGGCATGATCGACACGATTCCCCCCGGCGGACACTTCTCCGAGGCGAGCGTCGCACTGCGCGAGGACGGCAGCTATGAACTGACCGTCGGAACGGCGGAATTCGGCAACGGCACCAGCACTGTGCACCGGCAGATCGCCGCGACCGTGCTGGGCGCCACCATCGACAGCATCGGCGTCTTGCAATCCGATACCGATCACGGCGGTCATGACACCGGCGCGTATGGCAGCACAGGGACTGTGGTTGCCGGTCTCGCAACGCAACGCGCGGCCGAGGCATTGCGCGATCAGATTGTCGCCTGTGCGGCCGAGCATGCCGGCGGCACGCTCTCGTCATGGACGCTCGTGTCCGGGGCGGTGGTCCAAGCCGGGCAGCGGCTCGCCCTTTCCGAACTGTTCGCAGCGGCGCAGGCGAAGGGTCGGCGTTTGCGCGGCATCGGCAAATCTACCGGGACGCCGCGTTCGGTGGCGTTCAACGTCCAGGCCTTCCGTATTGCCGTCAACAAGCGCACGGGCGCGATCAAGATCCTGCGCAGTGTGCATGCGGCGGATGCCGGCCGCGTCATCAATCCGATGCAGTGTCGTGGTCAAGTCGAAGGCGGCGTTGCCCAATCGCTTGGCGCCACACTCTACGAGGAAATGGTGCTCGACGATTCCGGTCGCGTGATCAATCCGACTTTCCGTAACTACCACCTGCCGCAGTTCGGAGATGTTCCGCGGACCGAGGTGTATTTCGCCGATACGTCGGATTCAGTCGGTCCGTTCGGCGCCAAATCGATGAGCGAGAGCCCCTACAATCCCGTCGCTGCCGCCATGGGAAACGCCTTGGCGGACGCGACCGGAATCCGGTTTTGTGCAACGCCGTTCAAACCGGATCGCATTTTTCGTGCAATCGTGGAAAAATTCGGCTTTGTTGATTGAACGACAGATGGATCAGCCCGTGCCGCCGCTGGATCACGAGAAATTCCTGCGCCGCTCGTTTGAAGTCGCCCGGCGCGCTCGCGCCAATGGCAACCATCCATTCGGCGCAGTTCTCGTGAACGCATCGGGAGAGGTTCTGATCGAAGCCGAGAACGGATTCATGCCGGATGGCGACATGACGGCGCATGCCGAACGGCTCCTCTCAACGCAGGCCTCCAGGCAGTTCGATGCGCAGACTCTTGCCGATTGCACGCTTTACACATCGGCCGAGCCGTGCGCCATGTGTGCGGGGGCGATTTATTGGACCGGCATCGGCCGCGTTGTGTACGGGTTGGCCGAACGCCGGTTGAAGAAAATGACCGGCGATCATGCCGAAAACCCGACGCTCGATCTACCGTGCCGCACCGTGTTCGCGGCCGGCCAGCGTTTCGTCGAGGTCCTTGGCCCCTTGCTCGAAGAGGAGGCGGCCGCGCTGCATGACGGCATCTGGGGCGCCAGTGCGTGATCCAAAGACGCTAGTGTCCCGATTCCGAAGTTCGCATCATTGTGCGGCATACTCGTTTGCGAACTTCGGAATCGAAGGACACTAGCAACTTATTGATCTAGTGTGGCTTTGGTTCAGAAGTCCGCATGACGGGGCGCGGCGATAATGATGCGGACTTCTGAACCGCCACACTAGCGACTTTTCATCTGCATCGACGAAAATTCATCGACGAAGATTCATGAACGCTGCGCGTTCGCGGCGAGCGATTGAGCTCCATGGATTATGCGTCGCGCAGCAACCGCGGCGGCGGGCACACAAACGTGCGGCGGCCATGCTTCATCCCGAACAACGGCCGCGCGATTTCGGCGACAGCCTGAGCTCGATCGTTGCAATCGAGCACGACGAGATCGGCCGGATTGCCGATGGCAACGCCATAATTCCGCAGATTCATCAGCTTGGCCGGCAGCGCGGTCACCATGTCGAGACACGATGCCAGTTCGGACGGCCTGCCGATCTGCGCGACATTGGCGTAGAGGTTCGCCATTCGAACCAACGAACAATCGCCGAACGGTGTAAACGGATTGAGCACGTTGTTGGTCGCGACGGAGCACACCACTCCGGACTCGAGCAACCGGTGAACGGGCGTTACGCCGCGCGGCACGCTGTGATCGTGATCGCGGCCCATCAGATAAAGATCGGTCGACGGCAGCGCGGTCACTGCAACGCCCACATCGGCGAGGCGTTTCGCCGTATCCACGAGCTTGGCGGAATGGATTGCCGACAGCTTGGTGACGTGACCGACCGTGACGCGCCCGCCCCAGCCGGTTTCTTGCGTTCGGCGGCAAACTTCGTCGAGAGCCATCCATGACGGGTCGAGATCGAAGTCGAGGTGAAAGTCGATGTCGCGATCGAACTCTCGCGCCATGGCGAAGATGCGCGAAATGTGCCCGTCCGGATCGCTGTCGGTGTACGGACAGCCGCCGATGAGGTCTGCGCCCTGTTCGCAAGCCGAGATCAGGAGCTCTTCGGTGCCGGGATCGTTGAGCAAGCCTTCTTGCGGGAAAACACAAATCTCGATGTCGATCGCCCATGCGAAGTCGCGCTTGAGCTGACGCATGGCGGCGAAACCCTTCAGCCCGACGCGCGGGTCGACCTCGACGTGGGTGCGCATGCGCATCGTGCCCTGAAGAATGGCCTTTTCGAGCGTACGGCGGCCGCGCTGATAGATGTCGTTCTCGCTGAACTTGCGCTTGGCCGCCGCCACCTCGGCGATCGCCTCGCCGAGCGAGCCCTGCCGCAATTCGCAGCGATCGAGAATGCAGGATTTGTCGAGATGAATATGCGTCTCGACGAAGCCCGGGACGACAAGCCGTCCGCCGATGTCTTCCTGCGGCGCGTCCGCCGCAATTCCCGATGCCACCTCGACGATGTGTCCGCCGGCGATGGCGATATCGACGATCTGCGGCTCACGTCCGGCGATACGGGCATTGCGCAGAATGAAATCGAGAGCCATGGCGACGCCTTGGGCTGTATGTCCGGGCTGGTGCAATCTCTTAAACGGGCCGATGCCGCAGAGCGTGCCGATCAACTTGCGCCGTAGGTCGCCACCAGTCGCTGCGTCAGATAATCGGCGGCCGCGATGGCGGCGTACTTTGGTTGTTGTCCGGGCCCGCAGCAGCCGGGCAGGCATTCAATCAACGCATCCGGATTCGGATCGAAAAAGAATGCGACCGAATAGCGGTCCCGTCCCGGCGGGCTGGTCACGCGGTGCGGTGTCGACACGTAGGTGTCGTTGCTCCACCGCATCAGGCAATCGCCGATGTTACAAACGAACGCGCCGGGGATCGGCGGGGCTGTGATCCATGTGCCGTCGCGGCGCCGCACCTCCAGGCCGCCCGTGTTATCGTTGAGCAGAATTGTCAGGCTGCCGTAATCGGTATGTTCGCCGGCGCCGGGAATTTGTCCCTCGCTGGCGTCGCGCGGCGGATAGTGCAACAGCCGCAGTGTCGCCATCGGCCGATCGAACTTGTCCGCGAAGAAGCTTGGCGGCAGCCCAAGATCGGTGGCGATGGCGAGATGCAGGTCGAGCCCGAGGCGCCACAGCGCATTGAAATAGCCAAGGGCCGTCTCGCGAAAATGCGGCATTGCCGGCCATAAGTTGACGCCGCGAAACGGCTTGCCGGCCATGACTTCGGGATCGGAGGCCGGCAGATCGAGACCGATGTTGAATGCCTCCTTCAGATCCGCTTGCGCGAGATTGAGGCTTTCGGTGGCGACGCCGACATAGCCGCGATTGTGCCTCGAACGCGAGATCGCGAGGTCGTCTTTGAGCGCCGCGGGCGCAGCAAAGAAGGCTTGCGAACAGTCAAATATGCCGGAGATGAGGGCATCCGGGACGCCATGATTTCGAATGTAAAAGAAGCCGACGTCACGGCAGGCCCGCCCCAGTTCTGCGGCGACACGGCGCACTGCGGCCGGATGACCCGCTCCTAGGCCGGTGAGATCGACAACATCCAACATGGATTTTGCTCCCCGCTTTGAACGATGCAAAGCCAGATCGCCGCAGCAAAAGCAATGGCATGATGCTTGCTAAATAGCGTTGCACCGTGCGTCGATAACAGATGGAGGATGTACCCATGGCGCTTTCGACTCTCAACCGGCGCACCTTGTTGAAGGCAGGCGCGGCGTCTTTGGTCGCTACCGGCTCGGCGAGCCGGATGGCGTATGCGGCCGACATCGTTATCGGCATTGTTTATGTCGGTCCGCGCGACGATTTCGGGTGGAATCAGGCCCATGCGGTCGCCGCGAAGGCTCTAAAATCCCTGCCGGGCGTCAAAGTGAGCGAAGAGGAGAACGTTCCCGAGACGGACGCCTGCTCCAAGGCCATGGAATCAATGGTCAACCTCGACGGCGCCAATATCATCCTGGGCACGTCGTTCGGTTACTTTGATCCCTTTATGATCGACCTGTCCAAAAAATATGCAAAGGTCCAATTCCGCCATGCCGCGCCGTTGTGGACGCCAAAGCTTCCCATGAATCTGGGCAGCTATTTCGGCTATCTCAATCAGGCCCATTACGTCGACGGCGTTGCCGCAGGCCTGTCCACCAAATCCAACAAGCTCGGATTTGTGGCCGCCAAACCCATCGCTTCGGTGCTCAGCAACATCAATTCGTTCATGCTCGGCGCCAAGAAGACCAATCCAAAGGCGACGGTCCAGGTCATCTTCACGGGCGATTGGTCGCTGCCGGTACGCGAAGCCGAGGCGACGAATGCTTTGGTCGATGCCGGCAATGACGTGATCACCTGTCACGTCGACAGTCCGAAAGTCGTCATCGAAACGGCCGAGAAGCGCGGCGTCAAAACCTGCGGCCATAACGCCTCGCAGGCGCCGCTGGCTCCGAAGGGCTTCATCACCGGCGCCGAGTACAAATGGGAGACCATTTACAAGGGCTACGCTGACGACCTTAAGTCGGGCAAGCAGTTGCCGAATATGGTGAGCGGCGGCTATGAATCCGACATGGTGCAAAACACGCCGTTCGGTGCAGGTGCGGATGACGCCGCGCGCAAGGCCGCGACGTCCGCGATCGCCGACCTCAAGAGCAAAAAGCCGATCTACGTCGGCCCGCTGAAGGACAACAAAGGCAATGTCGTCATCAGCAAGACCTACGACAATCTCGATCCGTTCCTGGACAAGATGAACTACCTGCTCGAAGGCGTTCAGGGCTCCATCACGTGATCGCGATCCTGTGACGGCGAAGCCGTGCGGCGGGCTTGAATTCTTGCCGCACGGCATGATTGCGCCTTCTCCGCCTCGATCGAATTCTCGGGAGTTCGCAGCAGAGCATGGCTGACATTGCAGAACCGCTGCGCACGGCAGCAGTCACCAAAGACCACCTGGGCGACCTTTCGGTCCGGCTGCGGCGTGGCGCGGAATACATCGTCATTCCGCTGCTCGCGCTGGGCATCACCGCGATCCTGTTCTCGCTGTTCTTGATCGCTCTCGGTAAGTCTCCGATCGAATTCTTCGAACTGGTGGAGCGCGGCGGCTTCGGCACCGCGTTTTCGTTGCAGAACACGTTGCAACGGTCTTCGCCGCTGATCCTGACCGCATTGTGCGTGGCGTTGCCGGCGCGCATCGGTCTGGTGATCATCGGCGGCGAGGGTGCACTCGTGCTCGGAGGCTTCGCGGCAGCAGTCGTCGCCATCCCGCTGGTCGTCGGCAAAGCATCTCCGCTCTTGACGCTTTGCATCATGGCGTCGGTCGGCATGCTGGTCGGCGGCATCTGGATCGGGATCGTCGGGTATCTGCGCTATGCGCGCGGCGTCAACGAAACGATCTCGTCGCTGCTGATGACCTACATCGGCATTGCGATCATGAATTTCTTCGTCGAAGGCTCGCTGCGTGATCTCACCAATCCCAACAAGCCCTCGACGATGCCGATCGGCGATGCCTACATGGTCGGTAATATTCCGGGCACCGAGGTCCACTGGGGGCTGGTCGCCGGCATCGTGCTTTCGGTTGTGCTGTACGTCTTGCTGTCGCGGACCACGTTCGGATTTGCCGTTCGGGTCGCCGGCGGCAATGCCCGTGCGGCGTTGGCGCAGGGTCTTCCAGTCGGAAAGCTGATCGTCATCTGCTGCGTGATTGCCGGCGCTTGCGCCGGACTCGCGGGTTTCTTCGAGGTCGCGGCGATCCAGGGTCGCGCCAATGCGTCGCTGGCCGCCGGCTACGGCTACACCGGAATTCTGGTGTCGTTTCTCGCCCGCCATAATCCGCTTGCCATTATTCCGGTCGCGATCCTGTTCGGCGGCATCGTGGCCTCAGGCGGTCTGATCGAGCGCCGCATGGGACTTCCCGACGCGACCGTTCTGCTGCTGCAGGGTCTGACCTTCGTGGTGCTGCTCACGTCGGAAACGCTTTATGGCCGCTTCAAGATCTTCCAGGTGCGCAAGGTGGCCGATCGAACATGAATCAGAGCGCTTACTTCATCGTCCTAGTGGCGCTTATCGGCGGCGCACTGCGCGTTTCAACGCCATTCATGTTCGTCGCGCTCGGCGAGTGCCTCACGGAAAAATCCGGTCGGGTCAATCTCGGTCTTGAGGGCACGCTGGTTCTCGGCGCCATGTCGGGCTACGCGATCTCGTATCATTCCGGTTCGCCGTGGCTTGGCGTGCTCGGCGCCGGTTGCGCCGGTTCGGTGCTTGGCGCGATGCACGGCTATATCTGCAAGCTGCCGCGCGTGAACGACATCGCGGTCGGGATCGCCATGATGCTGTTCGGCACGGGCGTCGCGTTCTTTTTCGGCAAGCCGTACATCCAGCCGTCGGCACCGCGGCTCGGCTCGTTTTCGCTCGGCGCGTGGACGGGCAATCAGGAAATCACGACCGCTCTGCAGATCAATCCGCTGCTGATCGTCGGGATCATCGTCGCGCTGGTGATGGCGTGGGCTTTTGCCAATACCAAGTGGGGCTTGATCGTCCGCATGACGGGAGACAGCGCCCCGTCGGCGAAGGCAATGGGCGTATCGGTCGATCTGGTGCGCTTTATCTGCACCACGATCGGCGGATTCCTTGCCGGCATCGGCGGTGCGTTCTTGTCGCTCTACTATCCGGGCTCCTGGAATCAGGGGTTGTCGTCCGGCCAGGGACTGATGGCGGTCGCGCTGGTGATCTTCGCACGCTGGAGCCCGATTCGCTGCGTGATCGCCGCGTTGTTGTTTGGCGCCGCTGGAGCGATTGGCCCGGCGCTGCAATCGGTCGGCATTACGCAAGGCTATTACTTCTTCAACGCCGCGCCCTACATCCTCACGCTGTTCATCATGATCGCATCTGCTGGTTCCAAGCGCGCGGCGCGTGACGTGCCGGGAGAGTTGAGCATCACCAAGTGAAATCGTCATGAGTGACCTCCCATGAGCGGCCTCGGCGGACTGAACAAATCACCGAATGGCGTCGTGTTGGGGCTCGTTCAGCTGCAACTCCCCACAGTGAAGACGCCGGACGATCTGGCGGCCCAGACGCAGCGTATCGTCGCGATGGTCGGCAAGGCGCGGCGCAACATGCCGACGATGGACCTCGTGGTGTTCCCCGAATACGCCCTGCATGGGCTGTCGATGGACACCAATCCGGCCATCATGTGTTCGCTCGACGGGCCGGAAGTGACGGCGTTCAAACAGGCGTGCGCCGACAATCGAATCTGGGGCTGCTTTTCCATCATGGAGGCGAACCCGGGCGCCTGTCCGTTCAACGCAGGCGTCATCATCGACGATACCGGCGCGCTGAAGCTCTATTATCGAAAGATGCACCCTTGGGTGCCGGTCGAGCCGTGGGAGCCGGGCGACATCGGCATTCCGGTTATTGACGGTCCCAAGGGCGCCAAGATCGCGCTCATCATCTGCCATGACGGCATGTTTCCGGAGATGGCGCGCGAATGTGCCTACAAGGGCGCGGAGATCATGATCCGCACCGCCGGATATACCGCGCCGATCCGCGACTCGTGGCGTTTCACCAACCAGTCGAACGCGTTCTGCAACCTCATGGTGACGGCAAACGTCTGCATGTGCGGCTCCGACGGCAGCTTCGACTCGATGGGCGAGGGCATGATCGTCAATTTCGATGGCGCCGTTCTGGCGCATGGCGCCAGCGGCCGGCCGGATGAAATCATCACCGCGGAAGTGCGCCCCGATCTGGTCCGCGAAGCGCGGCGTCATTGGTCGGTGGAGAACAACATCTACCAGCTCGGTCACCGTGGCTTCACCGCGGTTCGCGGCGGAGCGCAGGATTGTCCTTACACCTACATGCAGGATTTGGTTGCCGGCCGTTATCGGCTGCCATGGGAGGCTGACGTCGTGCACGTCGACGGTACGTCCTGCGGCTTTCCGGCGCCGACGCGCCGCTATGGCGAACGCTTCGATCGGGCAGCGGAGTAAACGATGCCGACCATTCCGGGCGACCCCTATTCCTGGCCGTTCGACGGCGATATCACGCCGGAAAACACGACGCTGATCATCATCGACATGCAGACCGACTTTTGCGGCAAGGGCGGTTATGTCGACGCCATGGGCTACGACCTTTCGCTCACACAGGCGCCGATCAAACCCATTCGGTCGGTGCTCGACGCCATGCGCGCCAAAGGCTACGGGGTCATCCATACCCGCGAGGGGCATCGGCCGGATCTTGCCGATCTTCCCGAAAACAAGCGCTGGCGTTCGCGGCGCATCGGCGCCGGCATCGGCGATCCGGGCCCGTGCGGCCGGATTCTGGTGCGCGGCGAGCCCGGCTGGGAGATCATCCCGGAGCTCGCACCGGCACCCGGAGAGCCGATCATCGACAAGCCGGGCAAGGGCTCGTTCTGCGCGACCGACCTTGAACTGATGCTGCGGACCAAGGGATTTCGCAACATCGTGCTGACCGGAATAACGACCGACGTCTGCGTGCACACGACCATGCGTGAAGCCAACGATCGCGGCTTCGAGTGCCTGTTGCTCGAAGACTGCTGTGCCGCGACCGATCCCGGCAATCATCTTGCCGCGGTGAAAATGGTCAAGATGCAGGGCGGCGTCTTCGGCTCGGTCTCCGATTCAAAGAACTTCGTGGAGAATCTGCCATGAGCGTCATGTCATGAGTGTCGCGGCGGAGAGTTCGACGGCTCCGGCGCCCGCGCCGACCATGCGCGCGCCATCGCTCGAGACGATCGGGATGACCAAGATCTTCGGCCCGCTGGTGGCGCTCGAGGACGTCTCGATCAAGATCGAGGCCGGGACGGTTCACGCCTTGCTGGGCGAGAACGGCGCCGGCAAATCGACGCTCGTCAAATGCATCATGGGTTTCTATTCGGCCGATCGGGGCCAGGTGCTGCTCGACGGGGCGGAAGTGCCGATCCGCAATCCGCGCGATGCACGGGCCCTCGGCATCGGCATGGTCTATCAGCATTTCACGCTGGTGCCGTCGCTGACCGGCGCCGAGAACCTCGTCATCAGCCGCGCCGATGCCCCTGCCGTCATCGACTGGAAAAAGGAGATGAAGTCGCTCGAGGCGTTTCTCGACCGGATGCCGTTTCGCGTGCCGCTCGACGTTCCGGTTTCCGCCATGGCGGCGGGCGAGAAACAGAAACTGGAAATTCTGAAGCTGCTTTATCTCGATCAGCGGCTGCTCATCCTCGACGAGCCGACATCGGTGCTCACGCCGGACGAAGCCGACGAGATGCTGGGTCTCTTGCGCGGCATGACGAAGCGCAAGGAAATCACCGTCATCATGATCACCCACAAGTTTCGCGAGGTGTTGAGCTTCTGCGACAGCGTGACGGTGCTGCGGCGCGGCCGCAAGGTCGGTGGCGGCGAGGTCAAGGACCTCACGACCGAGGCGATGGCGCGCATGATGATCGGCGATACGCAAATCCGCGAACGCGCAGTGCGCGGCGACAAGCCGCCCGGCGATACGGTTCTCGAGCTCGCAGCCCTCATGGCGGACGATGACGAAGGGCTGCGCGCCCTCGACAAGGTCAATCTGAAAGTTCATTCCGGCGAGATCGTCGGCATCGCCGGAGTGTCCGGCAACGGCCAGTCCGAACTCGTCGAAGTGCTGGCCGGCCAGCGGCCGCTCACCGATGGCCGCATCATCATCAAACAACACCCGTTCGAGCCGAACCGCGACAGCTTCTATCGCTTGAAGATTTTCGGGCTGCCCGAGGAGCCGTTGAAGAACGCGACAGTGCCGCGCATGACGGTCGCCGAGAATATGGCATTCCGCACATTCGATCGGCCGCCGGCGGCCAAGCTCGGCTGGTGGCTGTCGCCGGGTCCGATGCGCGAGAAGGCGAGGGAGCTGATCGCGCGTTATCGGGTCAAAACGCCGTCGCCCGAAACGGCGATCGCCGATCTTTCGGGCGGCAACGTGCAGCGCGCGGTGCTGGCGCGCGAACTCTCCGGCAACGTCGACGTTTTGATTGTAGCCAATCCCTGCTTCGGGTTGGATTTCGCGTCGGTTGCTGAAATCCGCGCGCAGATCATGGAGCAGCGCAATCATGGTGCGGCTGTTCTGCTTGTCTCCGAGGACCTCGATGAAATATTGGAGCTTGCCGACCAGGTTGCCGTGATGTCCGGCGGCACGATCAACTATCAGGCGCCGGTGGGCGAGACCGATCGCTCGACTATCGGCAAGCACATGGCCGGCCACTGATCGCGGCCGCCATGCGCCGTTGCCGATGAGCGCGTTTGAGGTCATCGTCTTCGACTACGACGGCACGCTCTACGATACGCGCCCGGCGATCATCCATTGCATTCAGCGTGCGTTTGAAGCGAACGGCCGGCCGATTCCCGCGCGCGATCCCATTTTGGGCACGGTGAGGGGCGGCCTGCCCTTGCAGGAAACCTTCATCGTTCTGGACGAGACGTTGCGCGGCAATCCGGCCGCGCTCGACGTCATGGTGAAAACCTACCGGACGCTTTATCTCGAAGAGGCCACGCCACTCCTGAGGCCGTTTCCCGGCGTCCGCGAAACACTCGCGCAGATTTACGCCGCCGGCATAAAATGCGCCGTCGTCAGCAACAAAGGCGTTGCGGCCATAAGGCAATCGTTGGACGAAAGCGGGCTCGGCTCCTTTGTTGACCTCGTCTACGGTGACGAGGCCGGACGTCCTAAAAAGCCGGACCCGGCGGTTTTGACCGATCACATCCTGCCGAGATTTGCGCAACTGCAAAAAGACCGGTTCCTCATGGTCGGCGATACCGAGACCGATATTCTGTTCGCAAAAAGATCCGGCATTGCCGCCTGCTGGGTGTCTTACGGTTATGGCGTGGTGGACCGTTGCCGGAAGCTTGCGCCCGAGCATGAGATCGCCGCTATCGAGGAACTGCCGGCGCTGGTGCAAAGCGGCCAATCCCTGATCTAAAGCCTTTTCAGCTCACGGCCAATCTTGTCCAAAAAAGCCGCGCGCTGAGTATCGGTCGCAACGTTGAGGTGATACAGCGCATGAAAATCAGTGCGGGCTTCGCCGCCGGTAAACCAACGCACATAGCGTTTGACGATCTTGCGTGGTGGATCGCCCATCCACAGCGCCATGTAGCGCGGCCGGCCGTAGGTCACGATACCGACGATGCGCTTGATGTTGCGTAGCATTGGCTTGACGTGGGCCGGATCGCTGAGATCGAAGGCGACGCCGGGCATGATCATGCGGTCGAAAAAGCCCTTCAGCATTGCCGGGGGGCCGAAGCACCAGGTCGGGAATTGCAGAACGAGCGTCTCGGCCGAGGTGAGCCGCGTGATGTAGCTTTCGAGCCCGGCTTGATTGCGCGACGTATCGTGATAATGCCGCCGCGCCTCTTCGGACAAAACCGGATCGAACTTTTCGGCATAGAGATCGAGCAGATCGATCTGATGACCGGCATCGGCCAACGCAGCCAGCGCTTTGGCGCGAATGGCGGCGTGGAAGCTTTCGGGTAGTGGATGACAGTAGATGTAGAGAATGCGCATAGCCTTGGACCTCGAGGCTCATACGCTCGTGAGTGCGCGGTCGCGCAACTCGGCTTTGGCGATCTTGCCGGCCGGCGTCATGCTCAGGAATTGTCCGCGAGGGCCGTCGCTGTGCTTTGCTCCTCCCACAGCTCGGAATAGTCGGGCAGCGGCGTGCGTATGCGCTCGCCGCGATCGATCACGACGCGATCCGATTGCGGGCGGCTGACGATCTCGTTGATCGTGCGCGCGTTGAGCACGATGAGGCGCGCCGGTGCGCCGACGACAAGCCGGCCGTGACCACTCGATCGGCCGTCAAATTGGCCGATCGACGCGGGCGTCGCGCCGACCAAAGCGGGCGCGCCGGTCAGCGGATGGTCGAGATGCAGAATCCGCACGGCTTGGCGAAACGTGTCGAGAACGTCGTGGTCGCCGTAGGCGTGGAAGCTGTCACGGCAATTGTCACCGGCGGCAGCGACCTTGATGCCACGCTCCAACATTTCCTGAACCACGGTGACGCCGCGCCAGCGCGGGGTGCGGCTCTCCTTCCGGTCCTGCAGATACATATTGACCGTCGGCAGCGTGACCACCGCAATCTTTGCGTCTGCCAACAAATCCAGTGTCCGATCGACCTCGCTGTCCGTTTGCATCGCCAAGCTGCAACAGTGACCGCAGACCACGCGGCCCTCGTAGCCATGCCGCATGGCGGCGCGAGCGACAAACGGCAATGTCGCCGCGGTCGGATCGTGGGTCTCGTCGACGTGCAGATCGACGTCGAGATCATGCCGCGCCGCGAGCGAAAACACACGGTCGAGCAGTGCATCGATGTCGGCAAGCGGCGCGCCATGATCGCCGATCGCGGCACGGGTGACGCCGCCAAGGAGACCTCCCGATTGCGCGACGATTGCGGCGACGCGATCGCCGAACGCGTCTTCCAGCAAACCGATCGGGCACAGCGCCACCGCCTGTAAGTCGACCTTTCCGCGCCATTGCTCGCGCATGTCACGAAGGACCTGCCAGCTTCGCTCGGCGGTGTCCTGATAGGTGTCGATGTGGGTTCGGATTGCCGACACACCGTGCGCGTAGGCGCAACGTATGCCGAAATCCATGCGGCGCTGTAAATCCGTCGCGGTCCAGTTCGGACGATCCGCGGCGGCCGCCAAACGCGCATTCTGGAACGTGCCGTCGACGTTCGGACTGCGATGCACCGTGTGGCCTTTGTCGAGATGGGTGTGGATGTCGATCAGCGTCGGCCAAACTTGTCTGCCACCAAGATCAACGCGTGCAATTCCGTCATCGCGCTTATCGCTCGGCGGTTCGGTGCGCGCGAGTTTGCCGTCATCGACCAGCAGGTCCACCGCCACGACACCTTCGGCGTCGGCGGACGCGGAAAATGCCGTGCCGTCGCCCAACAAACATTCCGGTACGCGCGCATTGGCGAGCCAGTAACGGCGCGTTGTGGGCCAAACAATTTCAGAGAACTTTATCGGCATTCGCGTTTCAGACCTGATTTGAGACATGACCGTTACGCGTGAACATAGGTGCGAGATCGTGCGAACTTTAAATTAGCGAGGCCACGCAAGCGCCATGCCAATCATCCAAGTCCGATCGGCTCGAGCCGCGGCATCGCCCTGCGCAATTCCTCGACGACGAGGCTCGGGAATGTGTCGAGGCCGCCGCGAGCGCGGACCATCAGCTTGAGCGAGAGCGGGTGCACGCTAAGTTCATCGAGCGGCAGGTGCCGGATTTCTCCCGCTTCGACGTCTTCGGCGACGTCGACCGCGTTGAGGAACGTGATGGCTTGTCCGCTGCGCGCGATCTTTTTCATGAATTCGATCGAGTTGGTCTCGATGGTTGGATGCAGCGGGATATTGGCATGGGTGAAAGCCAAATCGACCGCGGGACGGATCGTCATCGAGGAATCGGCAATGGCGAGCGGGAACTCGGCGCAGTCGGCGAGCCGCAGCGAGCGGCGCTTGGCCAGCGGATGCTTCGGCGAGACCACCGCGCCCAGAGCGATATCGTGGCTTGCTACAATTCGTAAGCCCGGGCTGTTCGGCGGGTTATAGGTCAGCGCCAGATCGGCTTCTCCGGTCAGGATGGCGTTCGTCATCTGATCGAACGGCAGCACGCGCACGCGCAGGTGGACGCGTGGATGCTCGTCCAGGATGCTGCTCAGGAAGCGCGGCAACGGACCTGCGGCGAGGCCGTTCATCGTGGCGATCGTGGCCTCGCCGCGAGCCAAACCCTTGAGCGCTTCGATCTGCGCTTCGACCCGCAGGTGACCCTTCAGCGTCTCGCGCACATGCGCGATCAGAACTTCGCCCGTCGCGGTCAGCCGCAGGCGCCGCGGCATGCGTTCGAAAATGGGCGCGCCGAGCTCGGTTTCGAGGGCAAGAATCTGGCGATTGATGGCTGATGAGGCGACGTTGAGCCGAGCCGCCGCTTTGCGGATCGAGCCCAACCGGGACACCTCATCGAGGTACTTCAACAGCCGTGAATGCAACATGGCCCTTGTCCGTGGGTCGCCGGTGAAGAAGTACCTTCTGCACGCGCCTTAATCGGCTCTGCGCAAAGCTTTGGCACTGATGCCTCAAAGGCATCACTGAAGGCGCAATTTGATGCTTTTAATACCATTCAATTCGCGCACATTGCTGTCAAGCGCTTTGAGAGGCCCAGGGTTCATCTCGGCCCGGGTCCAGTCGCCAACACCACCGCAGGACAAACCATGTTGCGAATCCGCATTGCATGCATCGCTGCCGCCGCAGCCCTCGCGCTTGTCGAGGCCCCGGCGCACGCCGCCGACAAGGTCACGTTCCTCACGAGCTGGTACGCCCAGGCCGAACATGGCGGTTTCTATCAGGCAAAAGCCACCGGCCTTTATGAGAAGGAGGGGCTCGACGTCACCATCAAGATGGGCGGCCCGCAGGTCAACGGCATGCAGCTTCTGCTCGGCGGCGAAGCCGACGTCATGATGGGCTACGATTTTCAGGTTCTTTCCGGATTGGCGAAAGGCCTCCCTGTCATCACCATTGCCACGTCGTTCCAGAAAGATCTGCAAGGGATGATGACGCACGACAACGTCAAGGATCTCGGCGATCTGAAAGACAAGACTATTCTCATCGCCACGTCGGGACGAACGACGTGGTGGCCGTGGCTGAAGCATCGCTTCGGCTATACCGACGCGCAAACGCAGCCCTATACGTTCAACCTGCAACCGTTCTTCGCCAGCAATAATGTCGCCCAGCAGGCCTATCCGTCGTCCGAGCCGTTTCAGGCCATGCAGAACCACGTGCCGGTGAAATATTTCCTGTTCGCCGATTACGGCTATCCGCCCTACGGCACCACCATGGTCACGACGACCAAATTCGTGGCTGAGCATCCTGATGCTGCGCGGCGCTTCGTCAAGGCATCGCTCGAGGGCTGGAAGAGTTACCTCAAGGGCGATCCGTCGCCGGGCAATCAGCTCATAAAGGCGGACAACCCCAAAATGAGTGACGAGCAGATCGCCTTTGGTATCAAGCGCCTCAATGAGCTCCAAATGCTCGATGGCGGCGATGCCAAAACCATGGGGATCGGCGTCATTACCGAGCAGCGCTTCAAGGCCACTTACGATCTGATGGTGGCGTCGGACCTGTTGCCGAAGGACACCGATTGGAAGAAGGCGTTCACCACGGAGTTCGTGAAAGACCTCAAAATCACAGCGCGTTGAGATAAGGCGATCGCGACGAGGTGGCGAGCGCCATGACCCGATCGGCTGGCAACAAGAGGATCGCCGATATAGCCCCGCCGATCGTCGTTGGCGTCGTGGTCCTCGCCGGATGGGAAGCCGCCTGCCGCCTGTTCGGAATTCCGTCTTATCTCGTGCCGACCCCGAGCCTGATCGCCGAGACTTTCGTGAGTAATGCGCCGTCACTCCTTCACGCGCTCATGATAACGCTGCGCGTGACGCTGATCGCGCTGGCGCTCGCCATCGTCATCGGCACGGCGATCGCGTTCCTGTTTGTGCAGAGCCCGATCATCGAAAGAAGCTTCTTTCCCTATGCGATCATCCTCCAGGTCACGCCGATCGTTGCGATCGCGCCGCTGATCATCATTTTGGTCAAGAATACGCAGGGCGCCCTGATCATTTGCGCGACCATCATCGCGATCTTCCCGATCATCTCCAACACGACCGTCGGCTTGCGCAGCATCGACGCCGGGCACCAGGATCTTTTTGCGATCAATCGGGCGTCGCGTTTGCAGAAACTCGTGTACCTGCGGATTCCGAGCGCGTTGCCCTACTTCTTCGCAGGCTTGCGCATTTCAAGCGGTCTGGCTCTGATCGGCGCGGTCGTGGCCGAATTCGTCGCCGGCACCGGCGGGAGTAACACCGGCCTCGCCTACGAGATACTGCAGGCCGGCTATCAGCTCGAAATTCCGCGCATGTTCGCGGCGCTGTTCCTGATCACGCTCGCCGGCATCGCGCTGTTCCTGGTCATGGTTGCTCTGTCGAAGCTCGCGCTCGGCACCTGGCACGACAGCGCCGTGGAAAGAGAAGCCTGAGAACGACGGCCGAATTCGGAGGATGATGACATGCTGACAACGAAACAAAAGGTCCTGCGCCGGTTCTGGTACGCGGTGATCCCGCTCGACGATCTCGCCGAAGGCCCGAAGCCGTTCCGCCTCCTCGGTGAGGACATCGTGGTGTTTCTCGGCGCGGACGGAAAGCCTGCAGCATTGAAAGACCGCTGTTGTCATCGCACTGCGAAACTATCGAAGGGCTGGTGCAAAGATGGCCGCTTGGTCTGCGGCTATCACGGCTGGACCTACGATCACACCGGAAAGCTGGTGCACGTGCCGCAGTTTCCAGTGCAGCAGGAGGTCCCGAATCTCTCCACGCCGGCCTATCACTGCGAAGCGCGCTATGGTTACGCATGGGTGGCCCTCGACGAACCGCTCGCGCCCATTGTCGATGCCATCGAAGAGAACGACTCGCGCTACCGCCGAATCCCGCAATTCTATGAAGTGTGGAACACGTCGGCGTTGCGCTTGATGGAGAATTCATTCGACAACGCCCATTTCGCTTTTGTCCACAAAGGCACTTTCGGTCAGATCGACCATCCCTTGCCGGAGAAATACGAGATCAAGGAAACCGATTACGGTTTCGAGGCGGAGACTCTCATCACTGTCGCCAATCCGCCGGTGCAATACCGCATCGCCGGATCGACCGGGCCGACCACCAAGCGTCACATGCGCAACAGGTGGTACATGCCGTTCTGCCGCAAGCTCGACATCGAATACCCGTCCGGGCTGCGCCACATCATCTTCAATTCGGCGACGCCGATCGATGACGATCACATCCAGGTCGTGCAGTGGCTCTATCGCAACGATACCGAGGCCGATTGTCCGGCCAAGGAACTGATCGATTGGGATTTCAAGATCACTCGCGAGGACAAGGACATCATCGAGTTCGACCGATCCGGACACGCCGGTCGACATGACGCGGCGTGTCGAAGCGCACATGGTGTCGGACCGGCCGGGCATGATCATGCGCCGCAGATTGACCAAGCTGCTCGAGGATCACGGCGAGGCTGAGGTGTTCGCGCCGCGCAACGCGGGGGATCATGTCCCGGCAATGGCGGCGGAATAGAGGGCTGATCAGCGAGCGGTCGAGTACCATCAACCATATCGTGCGGCGGGCGCATTGAGCCGAAGGATGACCGTAGCAGTTCCAATCATAGCCGTGGCGCAGCCAACCGTGGTCACGGCGGAGCCCTCGGGGGCGCTGAAACGGCCGCTGCTGCGTCTATCGGGCGTGTCCAAGACCTTTGCCACCGGCACGACGGCCCTTGCCGATGTCGATCTGACGATCCTTCCCGGCGAATTCGTCAGTCTGCTTGGCCCCTCCGGATGCGGGAAGTCCACGCTGCTCAAGCTGATCGCCGGGCTCGCCGCGCCGTCATCGGGCGAGATCGACTGGCCGCAATCGACCTATGATGCACAAGGCAGCCCCGAGCCGGCGCTCGGCTTTGTTTTTCAGGAGCCGACGCTGTTGCCATGGCGAACGGCGGCCGACAACGTCCATCTGCCGTTGCTGTTGGCCGGGGTGGAAAAGAAAGAAGCGCGGCAACGCGTAGACGACGCGTTGGCGCTCGTCGGGCTATCGGCGTTTGCCGATTTGTATCCGCGTCAACTGTCGGGCGGCATGAAAATGCGCGTCTCCATTGCCCGCGCGCTGGTGACGCGGCCAAAGATCCTGTTGATGGACGAGCCGTTCGCTGCGCTTGACGAAATTACCCGCAGCAAGCTCAACGACGAACTCTTGGAGCTTTTTACACGCCAAGGCCTCACGGTGATCTTCGTCACCCACAGCGTCTACGAGTCGGTCTATCTGTCGAGCCGGATCGTGGTCTTGAGTTCGCGGCCGGGCCGGATCACCGCCGATATACCGATCGAGCTGGGTTTTCCCCGAACGGGAAGATTTGCGGACTTCGCCGCTGTACAACGAGCGTTGCCGCCTGGTATCGGCGGCGCTGCGTCTTGCAATGACAAGTGGCGATTCTGATTGATTGCATCCTGTTGTGGCCCGGCGCTTGAGCGGGCCTGATATTTGCTTCACCTTCCACTTTTGGGCCTGTCTATTTCTCCAGGGGAGTGCTGATGAAATCCGTGAAGCCGTCGAAGCCTGAACGCGTCAGGCGAACGCCGTTGGTTGCTGTAGCTCTCTTCGGGGCGCTTTTGGCAGCATTGGCCGTGACGCCAAAGGCCGTTGTCGCCCAGGGCACTTGGCCGACCGGAGAGACAATACGAATCGTGGTTCCCTATCCCGCCGGCAGTAACGGCGACGCAACTGGCCGCGTCATCGCGCAATATCTGGGGAGCGCTCTTCCAGGCTCAACGATCATCGTCGAGAACCGTCCCGGCGCCGGCGGCATCGTCGGAACGCGAAGCTTCACGCACGCGGCGGCCGACGGCTACACCCTTTGCGTCTGCTCTGGCGGCGCTATCACGATTCCGTCGGCGGAAGACAAGATGTACGATCCCCTGAAGGATCTCCTCCCGATCAGCAGGATCAGCACCAGCGCGTTGGTCCTCTTGGTCAATCCAAGTTCCCCGGCCACGACCGTCGCCAATCTGGTGTCCTGGAGCAAATCGAAGCCGGCAAGCCTCAACTACGGATCGAGCGGCGTGGGCGGCATCATGTACAACGCGGCCGAAATCTTCCGCAACAAGACGGGCGCGAACGTGACTCACGTGCCCTTCCGTGGCGGCCCCGCATCCACGGCCGCGCTTGATTGCCGGGCAGATCGATCTCGAATTCGCAATCATGTCCGACGCCATGGGACAAATAACTGCGAAGACCGTTCGCCCCATTGTCGTCACCACAGGAAAGCGCAGTTCACTTTTTCCCGATGTGCCGACCGCGATGGAAGAGGGCGTCCCCGACTATGACATCTCGCTGTGGAATGGCCTGTTCGCCCCGCCGGGAACGCCGAAGCCCATCATCGACAAACTGTCGGCGATCATGTTGAAGCTGCCGGACGATCCGACGGCGCGGAAGGCCATGGCGAACTTGGGACAAACCCCCTCGGTCAGCACACCTGATCAGTTCGCCAAGGAGCTCAAGGACGAGGCCGCGCGCTGGGAGGCCGATCTCAAAAGCGTCGTGAGGAATTGACGGCGCAGCGGCTGTAGTATTTTTCGCTGGAGCCGCTCGCTTACCGACCGGCGAAAAAGGAGCGCATCGGCCGATGATTCGCGCCGCCATCGTCGGACTGGGCCGCTGGGGGCGATCGCTGGTCGCCTCCGTCGCCGGCAAGAACGACGCCTTGAGTTTTGTGCTTGCCACAACGCGCACGCGCGCCGTCGCCGAGGAGTTTTGCAGGGAAAAGCAGATCACTCTGGTTGATCGCTACGAGGACATTCTGCGTGAGCCTGAAATCGATGCCGTCGTGCTGGCAACTCCCCACAGCCAACACGAGGCGCAGGCACTGGCGGCGATCACCGCACGCAAACATGTCTTCGTCGAAAAGCCGCTGACGCTCGATTTTGCGAGTGCCCGTCGCGTTGCCGAAGCCGCGCAAAAAGCCGGCGTCGTTCTCGCCGTCGGATTGAGCCGGCGTTTTCACCCCAGCATTGATGAGCTTCGCACCCGATTGCGGGACGGCCGGCTTGGCCGGGTGATCGCCATGGTGGCGCAGCACACGACATCGACCGCGCAATTCATTGCACCCGACAATTGGCGCGCGGTGGCCGAAGAGGCCCCCGGCGGTGCCTTCACGGCTGTTGGCGTGCATGCGCTTGATCACATGATCGAGTTCGCCGGCCGTGTGCGCGATGTCCGCTGCGCGACGGCGCGAAACTATCCAGGTCCGTCCGACGATACGACGACAATCATGCTGAGCTTCGAAAGCGGCGCGACCGGATTGATCTTCTGCTCGGTTGCGACGGCCACCAACTTCGAGCTGACCGTCTACGGTACGAGTGGTCTGGCCGAAATCTCGCGCCCTGACCTGTCGCGCTTTCGCTTCGCGCCTGCGGCGACCGCCGCGCCGACCGGACTGGTGCCGGCGCCGCCGGACGAGATCGTGGAACATTCCGGCTTCGATATGTTGCATGCTGAATTGACAGCGTTCGCGCGCGCGATCCGTGACGGCACGCCTTATCCGGTGCCGATCGATGACGTGCTGCATGGCATGGCGGTATTCGATGCTGTAGTACAATCGGCAAAGGGCGGTGGCATCGTGAGTGTCTAGGCGCTGGGAGTGCCGGCAAGAGGTGACCGCTCATGACAAACAAACGCCGCGCAATGTTGTGCGTGATGGCGTGCGCGGTGTCGGTTTTGGCGCCTGCCAGCCAGGCGGAAACCGCCGCGCTGCCGACCAGCGTCGGACAATGCAGCGTCACGACGGTGAAGCAAATTGAATCCCGGCTCGAAGGCATGCCCGACAGCGGGAGCGCGATCAGTTACGTCAACGGTGGCTATCAGGTCTCATACGATATCATTCCGGCCATCCAAGCTTCGCGCCCCGGCGACTCGGTTCGTTTATGTCTTGTTTTGATCCCGCGACATTGTCCGCCAGGAGACATGCGCGGACGGGTCTATCGCGCCATCAACCTGCGCAGCGGTGGAACCTGGACCGCTCCGGATTCGGAGCACAGCTGCGGCGGCGCGTAGGAAAGCCACCGCGGATACACGCAGCCGAGTGTTTTTGACGGCGCCGTCATTCCGAAAAGATGATGCACGAACAAAATGTTGTCCTGATTCGGATTCTGTTAAGGCTCATCGGCGACTGTCACAATCGGACAGGCGCGGTCTTGCGAATTTTGCGCTTAGCGGCTAAATAGGTCCCATCGAGTTTTTCGGCCGAATGATTTGGCCACGCAGCGAACATAGCGCGCCTGACTGACGATCTTTCACCAAAATCTCGAGCGAACCGAGCCGGGCACAATCGCGCGGCTCACATCGACATGTCTACGAGGAGAGACCCGTGAATAACGGCACTGTGAAGTGGTTCAACGCGCAGAAGGGCTATGGATTTATCCAGCCCGAGGGTGGCGGCAAAGACGTGTTCGTCCATATCAGCGCCGTCGAGCGCGCCGGCCTGCGTGAACTGAGGGAGGGGCAGCGCGTCTCCTTCGAGGTCGTAACGGACCGCAAGACCGGCAAGTCGGCCGCTGAAAATCTGAAGACGTTGTAAGTGGCGAAGCGGCGGTCGATTTTTTCGACTGCCTCGACGCGAATATGCGAATACCGACACCGGCGCGCAGTTAGTGCGCGCCGGACAAGCCTGGAATGGGCACGCCCAACGTCTGTGTGATCAGGACCACGTTGAGAGCGAGTACGATAGTAGTCCCGATCGCAGCCACGATTCGCGTGAGCCGGCTGTTCACGAAGCGGCCCATGATGTCGGCCCTTCCCGTGAAAATCAGAAGTGAGATCATTGGCAGCGGCAAGGCGAGGCTCAGCACGACCTGGCTGACGACCAGCGCTCTGGTGGCATTGACTCCGAGGGCGACGACAACGAACGCCGGCACCATTGTCACCAGCCGGCGCACCCAGATCGGGATCCGCACCCCGATGAAGCCCTGCATGATCATCTGACCCGCCATCGTTCCCACCGTCGAACTCGATACGCCCGACGCGATCAGCGACAGCAAAAACACCCCGGCCGCACCGATGCCCAGCAGCGGCGTCAGCGTGTGATAGGCAGTTTCGATTTCGGCGACTTCGGGATGACCGGCGTGAAAAGCGCTGGACGCCATCATCACCATGGCCATGTTGATGAGGCCGGCGATGGCCAGCGCCACGATGACTTCCTGGTTGGAAAACCGCAGCACCTTCCGCCGCTCGCTGGCGTCACGCACCGGTACGCGTGATTGCGTCAGACCGGAATGCAAATAGATGGCGTGCGGCATGACGGTCGCGCCGATAATGCCGACGGCAAGGAGCAAAGCCCCGCTATCGGCAAGCTGCGGCACAACGGTGTGATAGGCCGCCGAAGCCCAATCGACCGGAGCGATGAACATTTCGACGAGGTAGCAAAGGCCGATGAGGCCGACGAGGGAGCCGATGATCAGCTCAAGCGGTCTGAAACCGAAGGCTTCGCACATCAGCAGGCCGTAGGTGATGATTGCGGTGACGATCATCCCGGCCAACAGCGGCAATTGAAACAGCAGCGACAGTCCGATCGCGCCGCCGAGAAACTCGGCAAGATCGGTCGCCATCGCGGCAATCTCGCTGACGCCCCACATTGCCCAGACGATGCGACGCGGAAAATGATCGCGGCAAAGTTCGGCAAGGTTACGCCCGGTCACGATGCCAAGTTTGGCTGAAAGTCCCTGGAACAGCATCGCAATCAAATTGGCAAGCAGAACGACCCAAAGCAGAGCGTAGCCGTATTTCGCTCCCGCCTGGATGTTGGTCGCGAAATTGCCCGGGTCCATGTAGGCGATGGAGGCGATAACCGCCGGACCGACAAACGCCAGGGAGGCGCGCAAGCCGCGGCGCTCGCCCGCCAGCACCTGCCGGGCCGTGGCCAGTGTCTGTTCGGAAAGCGATGACGGCCGGACGATCGTATCGGTCATTAGCAGCGTATCGTGCAGCGTATCGGCATCGGGGTAGCGTCCTTCACGTGCAGCACTAACACTAAAATGTAGCACGAGTTACAAGATAGGAGGCGCGGGCCTTCTGGTCAATGGCTAAACAGTGTAGCTAAGGCTACAGTTTGACACGAAAAGTAAAATATGTTCTCGGCATTCCAGGGCGGCGCGGGAGCCGATCCAGCCAGGGAAGGGCGCGCCGCTCCTTTGATCGCAATGGGAAAGCTGCCCGCCGAAGGAACCCAGGCTCGCCGGTTCGGCAAGACGCGATCGGCGCAATCGACGGCACTCCTCGAGGATTACGTCGAATTGATCGCGGATCTCCTGGCGAGCGCGGGTGAGGCCCGTCCGACCGATATTGCGCGTCGTTTCGGTGTTTCCCACGCCACCGCGATCAAGACGATTGCCCGCCTGAAGCGAGCCGGATTGGCGACCGCACGGCCCTATCGCGGGGTATTCCTGACCGAAAAGGGCCACGCACTGGCGGATCGAGTGCGCGTCCGCCACCGGCTTGTCGTTGATGTACTTCGCGCGCTGGACGTCCCGACCGAAGCGGCTGAAGCCGATGCCGAAGGCATCGAGCATCACGTGTCTGAAACCACGCTGAAGGCTTTCGCCCAATTCCTCAAGTCGCGCGGCTGACGCTCAGCGCACGCTTCGGGAATCCGGATACTGGCTTTCGTAGAGATCATTCTCCCTCAGAATGCGGGAGCATCCATCGATTCATCTGAAGCGATTGCCGCCGCTAGATTAGGCCGCGGCATGGTCGGTGAGGGCGTCGACGATGCCGTCGACGATCTCCTCAACCAACAACTTGTCGTCGCCCTCGCCCATGACGCGGATGACCGGCTCGGTTCCGGACGGCCGGATCACCAGCCGGCCGTGACCATTAAGGCGGCTTTCGGCGTCGGCGATCGCTGAGCGCACCTCGGAATGTTCGAGCGGCTTACCGCTGCGGTAACGCACGTTCTTGAGCACCTGAGGCAAGGCGTCGAACCGATGGCAGGCCTGGGAGACCGGCTTGTTCATCTTCTTCACGACGGCAAGAACCTGCAGTGCGGCGACGAAGCCGTCCCCGGTCGTCGTGTAGTCGGAGAGAATGATGTGGCCCGACGGTTCGCCGCCGACGTTGTAGCCATGCTGGCGCATGTGCTCGAGCACATAGCGATCGCCAACCGGCGTGCGTATCAGCGAAAGATCGAGCGATTGCAGGTGCCGCTCGAGGCCGAGATTCGACATCACGGTGGCGACGACGCCCGGTTTTGCAAGGCGACCATCTTCGCGCCAGCTCTCGGCAATCACCGCCAGCAACTGGTCGCCATCGATGAGATGGCCATTTTCATCCGCGATCACGACGCGGTCAGCATCGCCGTCGAGTGCGATCCCGATGTCCGCGCGCATCTCGCGGACCTTTCGGCAGAACGCGTCGGGCGCGGTGGAGCCGCAGTCACGGTTGATGTTGAAGCCGTCGGGCTCGACGCCGATCGAAATCACTTCGGCGCCGAGTTCCCACAAGGCTTCGGGAGCGACTCGATATGCGGCGCCGTTTGCGCAATCGATGACGACACGAAGACCTTCGAGCGACAGATTGCGCGGCAGGGTGCGCTTGGCGAACTCGATGTAGCGATCGTTGACACCGTCGATGCGCTTGGCGCGGCCAAGTTCCGGGCTCTTCGCCAGCCGCTTGGTCATGTCGCTATCGATCATCGCCTCGATGCCATGCTCGACCTCATCGGACAGCTTGTACCCGTCCGGTCCGAACAGCTTGATGCCGTTGTCGTCGTAGGGGTTGTGCGAGGCAGAAATCATGACGCCGAGATCGGCGCGCATGGATCGCGTCAGCATGGCGACCGCGGGGGTCGGCATGGGGCCGAGCAGGAGAACGTCCATGCCCACCGAGGTGAACCCGGCGACCAGGGCGGTCTCGATCATGTAGCCGGACAGCCGGGTATCCTTGCCGATCACCACCCGGTGACGATCTTCGCCGCGGCGAAAAGCAAGGCCAGTCGCCTGGCCAACCTTGAGCGCCAGTTCGGGCGTGATCACGCCGTTGGCGCGTCCGCGAATGCCGTCAGTACCAAAATATTTGCGGACCATCCTGGGCCCCCCAGCCGCCTTACTCTTCGGGATGACGATATTAGCCGGTCAGCCTGTCGCCGGCTGCAAAAAATGTCTGGCAATGTTACCGATTTTGCCAACGCTTGCTAAACGATAGAACCGCCCCACTCTAAGAAAATCAATGACATAGATAATGATGACTCGCGCGTGCGGCGCGAATCGAGTTCCATTTTCGCTTACGGCCTGTCTTTATCACGCGCGCTGGGCGGCGGCTGGGTGACCGCAACAGGGTCGGACCCTGGAAAAGTGTCCTCCAATCCCCGGTCCAAAGCGTCATCGAGCGCTTTCCGGCGATTTTCCTCCCGTTCGTGGCGCTTTCTGTCGCGATCCTCGGACTGGCGCTCACCGCCACCGTCCCGGTCCCGCAGCCCCAATCGATGCCTGTTCCATTCGTCCATCACGGCCATCTTCCTCTGTCAGCCCCGACTCCCTGTGCTTCTGGCCGCGCCAAGTAGGGGGCGTTCGCCAAGCGCGCCAGGGGGTAAACCCCCGGCGGGCGGGGCTGTTCCCGCATCGAACCGCAGGGTTTGCCGGGTACCAGGGTGCTTTGTGGTATCAAAGCGCGGGGGAGGGCCGGGGCAGCAATGAAGACGATGACCTGCATCGAGGATTTGCGGCAGACCGCCCGCCGCAAGGTGCCGCGTGCATTTTTCGACTATGCGGAGGGTGGCTCCTATGCCGAGCAGACCCTCAAGGCCAACCGCTCCGATCTCGATCGCATCAAGCTGCGTCAACGCATTCTCGTCGACGTGTCCAATCGCAGCACCGAGACCACGATCCTGGGCGAGCCGGCAGCGCTTCCGCTTGTCCTCGCGCCCGTCGGGCTGTGCGGCATGCAGCACGGCGACGGGGAAATTCTCGCCTGCCGCGCCGCGCACGAGGCGGGGATCCCGTTCACCCTTTCGACCATGTCGATATGCTCGATCGAGGATGTCGCCGCCGCGGTCGATCGGCCGTTCTGGTTTCAGTTGTATGTCATGAAGGATCGCGGTTTCGTGCGTGCGCTGATCGAGCGCGCCGCCGCCGCCAAATGCAGCGCGCTGGTTCTTACCCTCGATTTGCAGGTTCTCGGTCAGCGCCACCGCGACATCAAGAACGGCATGACTGTGCCACCTGAACTACGGATCACGAACGTCATCGATATGGCCACAAAGCCGGCCTGGGCGCTCAGCGTGCTTCGGGGCAAGCGCAAGACCTTCGGCAATATCGCGGGACACATCCGCGGTATGGAGAACGTCAATTCTCTGTCGCGCTGGATCTCCGGTCAATTTGACCCCGCGCTCAACTGGAAGGACGTCGAGTGGATCGCGAGCCTTTGGCCCGGCAAGCTTATCCTCAAGGGTATTCTCGACGTCGAGGATGCGCGCATTGCGGCCAAGACTGGAGCAGCGGCGCTCGTCGTTTCCAATCATGGCGGCCGTCAGCTCGACGGCGCCCCGTCTTCGATCGCTATGCTGCCGCCGATCGCCGACGCGCTCGGCTCTGATATTGAGATCATGTTCGACGGCGGCATCCGCTCGGGCCAGGACCTCGCTCGCGCCATCGCGCTCGGCGCGCGCTCATGCATGAGCGGACGGGCTTATATCTACGGCCTTGGCGCCGGGGGACAGGCCGGCGTCGCACGCGCCATCGACATTATCCGCAACGAACTCGATGTCACGATGGCGCTGACCGGAATCAACAACATCGGAGAGATCGACCGCCGCATCGTCGCGGCGATGTAGTCGGGTGGCCCTTGGGGCGCTGCCGCCGTTTAGAATTCGTCAACCATGCAAAAAGACGCGGCGTCAACCTTTAGAAAAGGTGCATCGGCGATAGTGAACCAAACTAAAACTTGTGCGTTACCGAGCCGGGGTTCTCAATCGCGACGGCGATCAGCACAGAATGGCTTGTTGGCAAGGTGCCGTATCTCGGCGTCGCGAGGAGCAAGAGGAGGAAAATGTGATGCGTAAGCTTGTCCTGGCAACGACCGTCCTTGCCGCCGTCGCGGCGGCTCCGCTGAGCGCGCGCGCCGACATGGTGGGCGCGGCGGCAGGTGCGGGCACCGGCCTCGTGGTCGCCGGGCCTCCGGGCGCCGTGGTCGGCGGCGTCATCGGCGCCGTGTTTGGCCGGCCGTTCTGGGGTCCGCCGATCGGTCGCGGGGCGTGCTGGACCGACAATCGCTTCCACCGCCATTGCCGCCGGCATTGGTAGGCAATTCCGAGACCCATTGCGAATGCGCGGACATGCCGGGTCGGCCACCTGCTGGCCGTCCCGTTGCTTGTTTTCCCGGTCTGTTTTCCCGCGATCGTCTAACCCGTCCTGCGTATCCGGCGATCAGGGCTCCATACCGCCCAGGCCAACATTGATGCGCGAGGTTTGCAGCGTCCCGTCAGGCGCCTTCTCGGGGCGAAAAACGGAGACATGGGCGCCGGGCGTGAGCTGATCCTTGGTGCCGGGGACATAGATGCGAATCTTCGCGTCCGGCCCGATCATGACTTTTTGCTCGCCACCCTTGTATTTCACCATCACGACTTGGCCATTGACGCTCGCCACGGTGCTACCGGCGGTGCCGTTCGTCATGGTCGTGCCGGGCTTGTCCCACGGCCGAAAACCCTCGCCGGTACCGCGTTGCGATTCGGCGAAGATCGTCACTTGAATTGCCTTTTGGCTGCCGTCCGGCTGCGGCATGGCGCCGACGCCGATAAAGTCGTTGGCCTTTACATCGGCAATTGTTCCCGCTTTCACTCCGAACACTTTGACGTTGTCCAGCAGCTTCACGGTGGTGTCCGGTCCTTCACCTTGTTTGATGGTGAGAATCGAGCCGTCAAGTTTGTCGACCGTGCCGCGCACGACTTGCGGCTGCTGCGCGAGGGCGGATGCCGCGGCGAAGGCGGCAACAAAAGCGACACTGGCGAACAAATTTCTCTTTCTCATGTCATACTCCGGGGGTGGGTGCGTCGAGGGTCTGCTATAGATCAACTCATCATTCCAAAGGGACTCACATCGGCGGCGCCGCGCCGTCGCGGCCGACATTGATAGCCGGCGCCACGATCGATCCGTCCGGCATTTTCTGAGCGGCTATGATGATCAGTTGTGCGCCCGGCTTGAGGTCACTGGGGTTGCCCGGGACGAACGCGACGACGGGCGTGTTAGGCGGAACAATGACCTTTTTTTCGCCGTCCGCATATTTGACCATGACGACTTGGCCGTCGACACTCGACACGGTGGACTCAACGTTTGCATTGGTCATTGTGCTGCCAGGCTGGCGATCCCAAGGACTGAAACGCGCCGGCACAACACCGCGTTGGGAATCCATGAATATGTGAATCCCGATTGCTTTCTGACTGCCGTCGGGTTGCGGCATGGCGGTGACGCCAATGAATGAACCTTCCTTTACATCGGCGAGCGCAGCCTTGACCATTGCGGTGATGCGCGCGTTGTCGGCCAGCTTGACTTTTAAGGTGTTGCCGTCACGAGCTTTTATGGTGAGTATCTGTCCGTCCACCGCTTCGATTTGGCCGCGGATGCGCACGGTCTGCGGCTGCTGCGCCACGGCCATCGAAACGGCGAATAAACAGGCAAACGCGCTCGCGCACGCCAGCCTCAGCGTCATCGTTGTCATTCTCGTCCTCCCAACATGCGCCTGCGGCGTGTGCTTTGGCGCGCTTTTCTGAAACACCGCAAACGCTACGTTATTCCGGGCGGCTTCTCGGTGGAAGGGCGATGTCGGCTTCGATCAATGCCCGCAGTTCCGGCGTCACGTCGGGAGTTTTGCCGAACCATAGCGCGAAGCCCCGCACGGCTTGATGCAACAGCATGCCGAGCCCGTCGGCGACCCGCAATTCGCGGGCTTTCGCGGCGCGCATGAGGGGCGTCATCAGCGGCACGTAAACGAGATCGGCGACAACGGCGTGACCAGGCAGGTGTTTGATTTCGACATCGAGTGCAGGCTGGCCGTGCATTCCGAGCGTTGTGGTATTCACCAGGAGCGCCGCGTCGGCGAGCGCCTTATTGCGCTCGCTCCACGGCGCAGGGCGGATGCGCTCGCCAAAACGGTCTTGCAACGCTTCGGCTCGGCTGAGCGTGCGATTGATGACAACGACGCGTTCGACACCGCGTTCGATCAGGCCATAAACAACCGCGCATGCCGCGCCGCCGGCGCCAATGACAACCGCTTTGGCCGTGTTCCGATCCCAATGCGGGGCACAAGCGTCAAGATTGTTCAGGAAACCCTCGACGTCGGTATTGGTCGAGCGGAGCCCGCCGTCGAACCAGAGCGTGTTGGCGGCGCCGACCGCCCGCGCGCAATCATCCGGTTGGGATAGGGCGAGGGCTGCCTCCTTATGCGGGACGGTGACATTGGCGCCGACATAGCCGCGCGCGGCGAGCGACTCAACGAATGCGCCGAATTGGTCCGGCGGTACGGCCTCCCGGCGGTACTCGCCCGCGATCCCATAGTGCTTGAGCCAATAATTATGAATGAGCGGCGAGCGTGAATGTTCGATCGGCCAGCCGATGACGCAGGCCGCCCGCACGCTCGCCGTCACGCCTCGTCCGCCACGGAGTTGCGCAGCACGCCGATGTCCGGACACTCGACCTCGATCGTGTCGCCTGGCTTGAGCCACACCGGCGGATCGACTTTCGGCGTGTTCTTGGTCGGTGTCCCGGTGCAGATGATGTCGCCGGCTTTGAGTGTCATGAACGTTGTCGTGTAGGAAATGATATCGGTGAACGTGAAAATCATGCTCGCCGTCGTGTCGTCCTGGATCACTTCGCCGTTTTTGCGGGTGATGAGGTGCAGCGGCTTCTTCAGGTCGAACTCCGGTCACGATCCAGGGCCCAATGGCGCCGGTGGCGTCGAAATTCTTGCCCTGAGTGACGTTGAATTGGCCGTGCCGGGTCCAGTCGCGGATGGTGCCTTCGTTCGCGAGTGTAATGCCGGCGATGACATCGAGCGCGCGGTCCTTCGGCGACGTGCTTGCATTCGCGGCCGATCACGATGGCGATTTCGCCTTCGTAGTCGAGTTGCTCGGAAATTCTCGGTCGTATGAGCTTCTGTCCGGAACCAACCATCGAATTCGGCGCCCGATAGAACATGCTCGGATATTTCGGATTATTCGTGACATTATAGTCTGCGCCACGATTGGCGTAGTTGATGCCGATGCAGAGGATTTTTTCCGGCGCCGTCAGCGGCGGCAGAAGCTCGATTTCGGAAAGCGGCACGTCCGGACGTACACCGTCTGCGGCGGCCTGCGCTTCGTCGAGGGCCTGTGCCCGAAAAACCTCCAGAAGCGTCGCAAAACGGCTCAGCCGCGCCCGTAGATCGACGATGCCATCGCCAACCACCGCGCCGAAGCTTGGCCGTCCGCGCAGATTGTAGCTTGCAAGCCGCATGTCGCTTCTCCAGGGGCTTCTGTTTCAGCATGATCTTGCCCGATAGCCGGCATCCACTTTTCGGGATCATGCTCGGGCGGCCGGGCCCCGCAGCCTTCCACCTTCCGGGCGATGTGTTAAGAGTCATCGCCGAAACCGTCAACGCCCAATAAGGCGGATCGATCAAGAACGGCCCAAATCATGCCCGTCCGAACGCCGGTTTTCGACCCGCCGTTCAATGTCGTGCGCGCCAGCCACGTCGAACTCGGCGTGCGTGATCTTCAGCGCGCGCGGGCATTTTATGTTGATTGCCTGGGGCTTCTCGTCAGCGATGAAAACGCGGACGCGCTGTATTTGCGTGGGGTCGAGGAGCGCAATCATCACTCGCTGGTGCTGAGGCGATCACGCGAAGCTGACGTGCGGGCACTCGGATTCAAGCTCGCGAGCGAGGATGATCTCGACCGCGCGGCGTCCTGGTTCGCGCGCCGCAATCTGCCGACCGCATTTCCGGAGCTGCCGCATCAGGGCCGAACGTTGCGCACCGCGGACATTTTCGGCACGCCGATCGATCTTTACGCCCACATGGATCAGGCCGAGAGCATGCTGCAGAAATACGCGGCCCATCAGGGCGCACGCATCCAGCGCATCGATCATCTCAATTGTTTCACGCCGGACGTCCAGGCGAGCTACGATTTCTACGCCGATCTCGGGTTCCGCCTCACCGAGTATTCCGAGACCGATGGCGACGATCCGAAACTGTGGGCAGTTTGGCTGCACCGCAAGGGCAATGTGCACGACCTCGCCTTTACCAACGGCGTCGGACCAAGGCTGCACCACGTCGGATTTTGGACGCCTGGCGTGCTCGACATCATTCATATCTGCGATGTGATGGCGACGTCCGGTTACCTCGCCAATATGGAACGAGGCCCCGGCCGTCACGGGATTTCCAACGCGTTTTTTCTCTACATTCGCGATCCGGACGGCCACCGCGTCGAGCTGTTCACCTCCGACTATATGACGGTCGATCCGGATCATGCGCCGATCCGCTGGTCGCTCACCGACCCGCAGCGCCAGACGTTGTGGGGCCAGCCGGCCCCCGCTTCGTGGTTCCAGGAGGGTTCGGTCTTTTCCGGCGTCGTGCCGCGCGAGCCCCTGCTGGCGGCGCAGCCGATTGTGGCGCGGTAGCCCCTGCCTGCCATCCGGGCTGAGAGATACGAATCGCTCCATTGACCTCTGCTGTGTGCCTGCGACAATCGGCTAACAAGAAGCGCCCAAGGTTAAGCCAATGGCGGACCGGTTTTGCGAGGTTCACCTCCGCGTGAACGGCGAGGACGTGTGCGAGCGCGTCGAGGCCCGCAAGACGCTGGTCGATTTCCTGCGCGACGATCTCGGCCTGACCGGCAGTCACATCGGCTGCGAGCAAGGCGTGTGTGGTGCCTGCACGGTCCTGTTCGACGGTGCGGTGGTGCGCGGCTGCTTACTCCTCGCGGTGCAATGCGACGGCGGACAGGTCGATACGATCGAGGGAATTTCGGATTCGGGCGTCATCGCCGATCTGCAGGGCGCCTTCCAACGCCGCAACGCGCTGCAATGCGGCTTCTGTACCCCCGGCATGCTCATCGGCGCCCAGGATTTGCTGGCGCGCGGCGGCATCCCCAGCCGCGACACAATCCGTGAGCATCTTTCCGGCAATTACTGTCGCTGCACCGGATATCAGGCTATCGTAGACGCAATCGAATCCGTCGCCCTCATACGGGCGGGAAAGGCAGATCCAGCATGAACGAGCATATGAAACCGCTGACGCTGTCGGAGCGAGCGGATGAACTCGAAGAACAGATGATGCACGATCTGAGCGATCGTATCGCCACCAAATCGACCCTCTTCAGCATGGCCGACGGCAAGATAGAGATGGCGAACGCCCAGGAACTCGCGGCCGCCAACCCGGGCAAATACTTCCTCTTGGGCGCCGATCCGCGGCTGCCGAAGATGCCGGCAAAGCCGACCCTGATCGATTTCTTCAAGACTCGCTTCGCATCAACCAATCATTTGTTGCAGAGCGCGACCCACGCGCTCAAGGGCGGCCACAACGAGAAGGTCATCCTTGCGTGCCTCCTGCACGACATCGGCGTCGCGAGTTTCATTCGTTGCGACCACGGCTACTGGGGCGCGCAGATGATCGAACCGTATGTCGACGAGGAAGTGAGCTGGGCGGTGCGCATGCATCAGGCGCTCCGCTTTTTCCCCGATCTGTCGGTCGGCTACGAATATCCCGAGATGTACATCAGACATTTCGGCGCCGACTATAAGCCCGAGCCGTATATCGTCGCCGAATATGAGCGGGCGCGAAATCACAAATGGTACATGACCTCGCGGCTGATCTGCATCAACGACATCTATTCGTTCGATCCCAACGCCAAGGTCAATCTCGATGATTTCGTCGACATCGTCGGCCGCAATTTCAAGCAGCCGAAGGAAGGCCTCGGCTTCGACAATTCGCCGGCATCGCACATGTGGCGCACGTTGATGTGGCCGACGCGGTTCTTGTAAGCGGCGCGGCGGCGAACGCGGCGCTTACGATGAAAATCGCCGCCGACCAGCCGTCCGGCCTCACCGCGCTCGACCGGCCGAATTCGTATATCGGCCGGTCTGTGCCGCGGCCCAATCTGGCCCGGCTGACGCAAGGGCGCGGCCAATATGTCAGCGACGTCGTGCTGCCGCGCATGGTGCATGTCGCGTTCGTGCGCTCGCCCCACGCCCATGCTCGCATCAAGAAAATCGCAACCGAGAACGCCAAGAAAGCGCCCGGCATCGTTGCGGTCGTGACCGGCGCCGAACTCGCCAAGGTAATCACGCCATGGGTTGGTGTTCTTACGCATCTTAAGGGTATCAAGTCGGCGCCGCAGAATGCCATCGCTGTCGATCGCGCCTGCTGGCAAGGCGAGGCAGTCTGTGCGGTTGTCGCGCGAACGCGCGCCGAGGCGGAAGACGCCTGTGCGCTTGTTGACGTCGACTATGAGGTCCTCCCCGCCGTGACCGATGCGGAGACGGCGCTCGATGCAACGACGCCGGTGATTCATCGCGAGCTTGGCGACAATCTGACCTTTGAACGCGCTCTGAATGCCGGCGATCCCGACAAAGGGTTCGCCGAAGCCGATGCGGTCGTCGCGACGACGTTCGGGTTCGGCCGGCATACCGGCGTCACCAACGAGGCTCGCGCCATCGTTGCCGACTGGAATTCCGGCGACGGGCGCCTGACTGTCTATCAGGGCACGCAAGCGCCCCATATGACGCAAAATCTCTTCGCCAAGCACCTCGGGCTCGAGGAGCAGCAGGTGCGCGTCATCACCAAGGATGTCGGCGGCTCGTTCGGCATCAAGGTGCACATCTATGCCGATGAGATGGCGACCGTGGCGCTGGCAAAGCTCTTGAGGCGGCCGGTAAAATTCGTCGCTGATCGCTTCGAGAGCTTCATTACCGACATTCACGCGCGCGATCATCGCGTCAACGCCCGGATCGGCGTTAAGAACGACGGCACAATCACCGCGTTCGAGATCGACGCCTTGACCGGCATCGGGCCCTATTCGGTCTATCCGCGAACCAGCGGCATCGAGGCCAATCAGGTCGTCAATCTGGTCGGCGGGCCTTATACGTGTGCGAATTACCGCGCCCGCGCCCGCGTGGTATTCCAGAACAAAAACGTCATGTGCCAGTACCGAGCGGTCGGCCACCCGATCGCGACGGCGGTGACCGAAGGCCTCGTCGAACTTGCTGCGGCGAAGATCGGCATGGATCCGGTTGAACTGCGCCGGCGCAATCTTTTTGCCGATGACGCCTATCCGGCGACGAGTGCGGCCGGCCTGAAATTCGAAGGCCTGTCGCATCACGCCTCGCTCGATAAGATTTTGCTGATGATGGATTACGCCAAGCTCCGCAGCGAGCAGGCCGGCCTGCGCCAGCGTGGCGTCCATCGCGGTATCGGATTTGCCTCGTTCATCGAGGTGACGAATCCGTCGGCGGCTTTCTACGGCGTCGGTGGGGCGCGTATTTCATCACAAGATGGCGCAACGTTGCGGCTCGATGCGACCGGCACCGTCTTCTGTCACTCCGGCGTCACCGAGCAAGGCCAGGGCACGGAGTCGGTGCTCGCCCAATGCGTTGCGACGTCTTTCGGCGTTCCGATCGAGCGCGTGCGCGTCGTCACCGGCGATACCGACAATGTGCCCTATGGCGGCGGCACATGGGCGTCTCGCGCCGCCGGCATCGGCGGCGAAGCGGCGTGGCAGGCCGGCAGAGCGTTGCGCGCCAATGTGCTCGCCGCCGCAGCGTCGATTCTGCAAGCCGATCCGAACGCGCTCGATATTCGCGGCGGCGTTGTGGTCGACGCCGATACGGGGCGTGAGCGCATGGGTCTCGAGGAGGTGGCGCGCATCGTCTACTTCCGGCCCGACACGCTGCCGCCCGGCTTCCAGGCGGAATTTCTGGTGACGCGCCATTACGTGCCGCGGAATTGGCCGTTTGCTTTCACCAACGGCGTGCAGGCGTCCTATCTCGAGGTCGACATCAGGACCGGGGAAATAAGGCTTCTCAGACACTGGTGCGTCGAGGATTGCGGCACCGTGATCAATCCGCAACTGGTCGACGAACAAATCCGCGGCGGCATCGTGCAAGGCATCGGCGCCGTGTTGTTCGAGCATTGCCTCTATGACGACGAGGGCCAACTCCTCAACGGCACCATGATGGATTATCTGGTGCCGATGGCCGGCGAGATGCCCGATATCGATATCGGCCACGTGGTGACGCCGACCGCGGATTCCGAGCTTGGCGCTAAGGGGGCAGGGGAGGCGGGCACCGCCGGTGCGCCCGCTTGCATCATGAATGCGGTCAACGACGCGCTGCGCCCGCTTGGCGCCGGGCCCATCACGCGGATGCCGATCACGCCGGAGCATGTCCTCGGCGCGCTGCGGCGGACCTGTCATTCACGCAAACTCCGCCGCGCGCTGTGGAAAAAGCTTCAGCGCATTGCCGCGCGCAATCATCGCGATGGCATCCGGGGCGAGGAAACCGCGCGCGGTGAAGTCCTTGACTTCCTCGGCCACCACGCGGTCGTTGCAGAACGGCCAGTCGCTGCCGAACAGGATGCGTTCCTTCGCGGCGACACGCGACAGCGCCCCCATCGGTTGCGCGCCGGAAGCAAGTGCATTGTCGTACCAGAACGATTTCAGGCCGGCGAAAATCTCCGCGCGCGAGCGCTGCTTGAGCCGCGCATCGATCATCGGCGAAACCGAAAGCCGCCAGGCAATGAACGGCAGTGTGCCGCCGGCATGGGAAAGGATGAAATTGATTGAAGGAAAGCGTTCGAGCGCGCCCGAGAACAGCAGATTGACCGCCGCCCGCGTGGTGTCGAACACGTATTCGATCATGAAGCCGGGCCACGGCAGCGTGAGCGACTTGCTCGATGGATGCAGGCTTGGATGAACGTGGACCACCGCCTTCTTGGCGTCGAGATAGTCCATCAGCGGATCGAACGACGCGTCGCCCAGAAACGTCTCGCCGTAACTCGCGAATAGTGAAATGCCTTCGAAATGCAGCGTGTCGAGACAGTGACGCGCCTCGGCGATCGCGGCATCGATGTCGTGCATCGGCAGGAGGCCGAAACAGCCGAACCGCCTCGGATACTGTCCGATCAATTCGGCGGTGTAGTCGTTACATTTGCGCGCAAAATCGGCGGCCTTGTCGGCGGGGAGGAAACCGACGCCAGGCTGTGCGATCGACGTGATTGCCAGTGCAATGCCGTGTTTGTCCATGAGGTCGAGCGCAAGGTCCGGCGTCCAGTCCGGGTAGCGCCCGATCGCGGGCCCGCTGCCGGCCTCATAGACCGCTTCGCGATAGAATTGCGGAATGAGATGAAAGTGTACGTCGATCTTGCCGGCTGCCGCTCCGCCTGCCATGCCGTTTCCTCCGATGAAAGTCTTGCGCCGCAGTAGCGCACGCTGCCGGCGTTGCTGTCCAGTCGACGCATAATGATGTCTCCCCCAACGACAGACGGGGAGTTAGAATGCCCGCGGAGGAGACGTGAAAATGAGCAATTGGAAAGACCAAAAGGTCCTGATCGTCGGCGGCGGTATCGGTGGGCTTGCAGCGGCCGTAGCGCTGGCGCGCAAGGGCGTTCCCTCGCAGGTCATCGAGCAGGCGCCGGAGTTCAAGGAAATCGGCGCCGGGATCCAGCTTGGTCCGAACGTCTTCTGGATGTTCGAAATCCTCGGCTTGATGGAGCCGGTCAGCGCGCTCGCGGTGTTCCCCAATAACCTCATCATGATGGATTCGGTGACCGGGGAAGAAGTCACGCGCATCCCGCTGGGCGACGCCTTCCGCAAAAAATTCCATCACCCCTATGCGCTCATCCATCGCGCCGATCTGCACAAGGTGCTGCTTGAGGCGTGCCAGAAATCCAATCTCATCCGCCTCGACGCTTCGCAGAAAGTCGTGACCGTTGACGAGATCGGCGACGGCATCGTGGCAAAGACTGAAAGTGGCAAGGACTATCGCGGCGCCGCCTTGATCGGCGCCGACGGACTGTGGTCGACGATCCGGCAGATGCTGGTCGGCGACGGCAAGCCGCGGGTCGCCGGCCATATCACCTATCGCGCGGTGCTGCCGACCTCGGAAATGCCGGAGAAATTCCGCTGGCGCGACATGGTGCTGTGGGCCGGCGAAAAGGTGCACCTCGTGCATTATCCATTGCGCACCGGTGAATTGTTCAATCTGGTCGCGGTCTTCCATTCCGACCGCTACGAAGAGGGCTGGGACAGCTACGGCGATCCGGCGGAGCTTCACGAGCGTTTCGCCAAGACCTGCGAGCCGGTGCGGACGCTCCTCAACAAGATCGAGAGCTGGCGCATGTGGGTGCTGTGCGATCGTCCGCCGATCAAAGAATGGAGCCGCGGGCGGATGACGCTGCTCGGCGATGCCGCGCATCCGATGCTGCAATATCTGGCGCAGGGCGCCGGTATGTCGATCGAGGACGCAGTGTGTCTCGCCAACGAGGTCGTTGCGGCGGATGGCGACTATCCGTCGGCGTTTCGCGCTTATCAGCAGACCCGATACTTGCGTACCGGCCGCGTTCAGATCATGGCGCGCGTCTATGGCGAATTCTATCACGCCGCAGGCGTCGCCAAGGAATTGCGCAACATGATGCTCGGCTCGCGCACGCCCGAGGAGGCCATGGCCGGAATGGAATGGCTCTACGGCGAGCAGAAAGAGCTGACACGCTCGGTTGCGCCGGCCAAAGCTCTCGCCTCGTAAGCGGCGCGTCGATTTATTGATCTCGGTATGATCGAGGAATAGGATCGCTTCAGCGATCGCGACGCGATCCATATCGTCTGGCCGCGCAATCTTGGAGCCCGCTCATGAAAAAACTCGCTTTGGAATCCAGCTCACCGTTCCAAGGGCTCCCGGAACTGGTCGCGTACGACGAAGGGCTGTTCGAGAAAGAAGGCGTCGCCGTCGAATGGGTCGATCGCGATGAGGCCGGCATCAAGGTCGCCGACACCTCGCTGACCGACGTGAAAGGCGCCGATCCCTTCGTCAGCCATGGCACCTTGCTCGAAGCCGGCAAGGCCGACATGTACAACGCCTGCGAATGGGGCAACTACTGCCGCGTCGGCGGCACTGCCGTCGGTAGCCGGCAAATCGGCCGGCGCGCGATTGTCACTTACGGCGCCATCGTGGTGCGTCCGGATTCGCCGGTTTATACGCCGCAACAGCTCGCCTTCCGGCGGGTGGGCGTGCCGTTCTACGCCGGCACGCATTATCTCGCACTGCATCTGCTGGAAGGGTTCCTGCAGCGCGACCAGATCAACGTCTGCCGTGCGCCGACCGGTTCGCGCAACCGCTTCAACCTGATGATGAAAGGCGAAATCGAGGCGACGACCTTGACCGAGCCTTACGTGTCGCTTGCCGAGAAGAAGGGCTGCCGGGTGATCTGCGAGGCCTTCTATCACGGCACCGAAGTCGCTTCCGACAAAGTCGATGCCGAAACGTATCGCGCCTTCAATGCCGCCGTGCGTGAGGCGGTGCGCCGCATCAACACCAACAAGCGTGCGTATCTGCATTACTTCATCGACTATCATAAGAAGCGCGATCCGGAGATCGGCGCACTCAAGGTCGGAGACCTCCGCGAGAGCCGCCTGGTTGTAGTCGATCCGGCGCCGATTCCCGCCGAAGAGCTGCAGCGCACCTATGAGTGGGTGAAGAGCTGGGGCATGCTGACGGAAACGAGTTCGCCGCTTCAGCTCATTAACGCGGCAGTCCAGACGCACGCGCATATCGCCGCGGAATAGAAATTGCATCTCCTGTTCCGGTCCGTTTGCCCGTGGCAGGAGGCGGGCGTGCGGCATCACAGGCGAGGCATGGCTATTCAGCGTTGTTATCGTTCTTTGGCGTTAGCCTTTGTGTCGGGCGGTTCCATTGCGCTCGCAATGGCTGTGCCGCGGCCGGCTCGCGCGCAAAGCGATTTCTATTCCGGAAAAACCATTCAGATGCTGATCGGTTTTTCCGCAGGCGGCGGCTACGACATCTACGGCCGCACGGTTGCCCGTCATCTCGGCGACCACATCCCCGGACATCCGCAGATCGTGCCGCAGAACATGCCGGGCGCGGGTTCGCTCAAGCTCGTCAATTACCTCTACAACGTCGCGCCCAAAGACGGCACCGTCATTGGTCATTTCGCGCCCGGGAGTGATGACCGAGCCGCTACTCGGCCACGCCGAGGGTGCGCAGTTCGAGGCGTCGAAATTCGGTTGGCTCGGCAGCGTGTCGCAAGAAGTGAGCGTCTGCGCCTTCATGACATCGGCGGGAATTGCGTCGTGGCACGACATGCAGACCAAGCCCTCCGTCATCGGTGCGTCCGGCGGCGGTGCTGAAAGCGATGTGTTCCCGACGCTGCTGCGCAACATGTTCCATCTGCCGATGCGGATCGTGACCGGTTATCCGGGCGGGACAGAAATCAACCTCGCGATGCAGCGTCACGAGGTGGATGGTCATTGCGGCTGGTCGTGGACGAGCCTGCTCAGCCGCAACAAGGCGATGCTGACGTCGAAAGAGATTGACGTCACGCTGCAGATCGCGCTCGCCAAGGATACCGACGATCCCTATCTCGCCGGTGTGCCGCTGATCATGGACATGACCAGCGATCCGTCCGAGCGCGCCGCGCTCAAGCTGATCGTGGCGCGGCAGAGCATTGCGCGGCCGTTCGCCGCGCCGCCCGGCATGGCGCCGGAACGGCTCGCCATGCTGCGCGAGGCATTCGACGCCACGATGAAAGATCCCGATTTTCTTGCCGAAGCGCACTCGCTGAACCTCGATGTGCGGCCGGTCACCGGCGCCGCGGTCGAGAAGCTCATTGACGAGATCTACACGTCGCCCCCTGAGGCGATCAAAATTGCGACCGAAGCCATGCAGAGCAAACCGTAATGCTATTGAACGTGCGTGCTGCGCTGCTCTGCGTCCTGCTTTTCATCACGATCCTTGGAAGTTCCGCCCGGGCGGACCCGATCGAAGATTTTTATCGCACGCATCCCGTCGAGCTGGTCGTCGGCTACAGCGTCGGCGGCGGTTACGACACCTATGCGCGCGTGCTTGCCCGTCACATGAGCAGGCACATTCCCGGCAATCCGACGATCGTGGTGCAGAACATGCCGGGAGCAGGATCGTTGAAGGCCGCGAATTATCTTTATGCGGTGGCGCCGAAGGACGGCAGCGTGTTCGGCACCTTCGGGCGCGGGCTCGCCATGGAGCCGCTGATCGGCACCAGCGCGACGCGTTTCGATGCCAGGACCTTCGTCTGGCTCGGCAGCGGCAGCAACGAATACAGCGTGTTCGTGCTGCGGCGCGACGCGCCGGTCAAGACCTGGGCGGACATGTTGACGACGCCGTTTACCGTTGCGGGCGAGGGCTCCGGCTCCGATCCCGACATCTATGCGGCGGTGCTCAAGAACGGATTCGGCGTCAAGCTCAAGCTCATTACCGGCTATCCGGGCACGGCCGAGATGGCGCTCGCGATCGATCGCGGCGAAGTCGACGGCCGGGCGAGCTGGTCGTGGTCGAGCCTCAAGGAACTCAAGCCCGAATGGCTCTCGAACAAGGAAGTGAACCTACCGGTTCAGATGAATCTCACGAAAAATCCGGAACTGCCGAATGTGCCGATGGTCACGGATTTCGCCAAGACCGATCGGGAGCGGCAGATTCTCAATATGGTGATCAGCCGACAGATCATGGGCCGGCCTTTCGCGGCGCCGCGCGGGATACCGCCGGACCGTGCCGCGGCGTTGCGCGCCGCTTTCGATGCGACGATGACCGACAAGGATTTCTTGAATGAGGCGGGCGAACGCGGCCTTGATGTCAATCCGGTGAGCGGAGGCGCACTCGAGAAGCTCATCGGCGATCTCTACGCGACGCCGGCGGACATCGTTGCTGAAACGAAAAACCTGATCGCAAAGGGGGCGCAATGAACGCACAGCCAGCGGGTATCCATTCATGAACGGGACCATCATGAAGCTTCCACGCCGCCGATTCCTGTCGCTGGCAGCCGGAGTTGCGGCATTTCCTGCCACGTCGCGTATCGCGAGCGCACAAGCTTATCCGACACGGCCGGTGCGCCTGATCTGCGGCTTCGGCGCCGGCAGCGCCACCGACATCGTCGCGCGGCTGATCGGCGAAGCGCTATCAGAGCGGCTTGGCCAGCCATTCGTCATCGAAAACCGGCCGGGCGCCGCAAGCAATCTCGCCACTGAATATGTCGTGCGGGCTGCACCGGATGGCTACACGCTTCTCCAGATCACGCCGCCAAATGCGATCAATGCGACGCTGTATACCAATCTCAGCTACAATTTCATCCGTGACATCGCCCCGGTTGCGAGCATCGGTCAGAACCCGCTGGTCATGGTGGTCAATCCATCATTCCCGGCCACAACGGTTGCCGCGTTCATCGCCTACGCCAAGGCCAATCCGGGCAAGATCAACTTCGCGTCGGCCGGGACCGGCACCGGCCTGCATGTGGCCGGCGAGCTGTTCAAGATGATGACCGGCATCGACATGATTCACGTGCCGTATCGCGGCGACGCGCCCGCCATCACCGACCTGATCGCCGGTCAAGTGCAGGTCATATTTGATCCCATCGTCGCATGTATCGGGCAAATCAAAGCCGGCAAGCTGCGGGCATTGGCGGTCACCACCGCAACGCGCTCGGCGGCGCTGCCGGACGTACCGACCGTGGCCGATACAGTCCCAGGCTATGAGGCTCGCGGCTGGCAGGGTGTCGGCGCTCCCAGAAACACGCCGGCCGAAATCATCGACACCCTCAACAAGGCGATCAATGCCTCGCTCGCCGATCCGAAGATGCAGCAACGCCTCGCCGACATCGGCAATACCCCGCTTGCCCTTTCGCCTGCCGGCTTCGGCGACCTCATCGCCGAAGAAACCGAGAAGTGGGGCAAAGTGGTCAAATTCTCCGGCGCAAAGGCGGATTGATCCCGCGCGCCGGGCAGCATTTGAACCGCCGTCTTACGCTGTCGGTTGCGCTCTGGAGTCGTTCGGTTCTAATCAATCCCTTGGGTTGAACCCGCTGAATGCAATTTTCTCACGTCTCGTGCCATCTCAAGGCAAGTGATCAGTTCTGTATAGCTTGACTCCCCGCCTGTGTTGGCCAATCGAACGCAATGCCCTTTGTCCGCGCTCCAAAGGTCGACCAAACCTTGCCAAGCTGATCTCGAACCTCTTGCTCGCTCGCGACGCATTCCCTGAAGGTCAAATCAGGCCCGCCTTTTTCTGTTGGGTTCGCAGCTTGTGCGGCAATTCCGCGACAAACCGGATCAACGTTGAGGACAGGTACGTCATCGGCCAGAGCCAAAGGCGTTGATGTCAGTAGCGCGGTTAACGCAATGCTCGCCGCGAGACAGGCACGCATTTGCAGTTCCTCCTTCATGGCTTCAACCCGCCGGTGGCAATCGGCGATCCAAATCGCTCGGAGCGAATTCGTACCGGCTTTTGCCATAGGAATATTGATGTAAATCAACGGAATGAACAAACACTATAACGCGGGCGGGCGGCCGTTGCATTGTACCGAAGTATAAGGGAGCAGACTACCCGGACATATTCCGGCGTGCGGCGACAAGATTTTGCGCGGGACCAAGCCGAGTGAAATTCCGGTCGAGCAGTGTTGCGCCGAAGTCTCCCAAGCCGCCTTCCGGTTTACCAGCGCCGCGTCGGTTGGCCGAGAAGTTAACGCTCAGCGCCATCAAATTAACCGAGCAACTAAAAAACAGTGCGAAAATGTGTTTTATTTTGTTATCACTTGCTGCGTTGTTTTCTAAAACTAGCATTTTATTTGTTGTTTCGGCATATGCCTCCCATTGTCATGGAAGATATCAAAAAACTCATCACTGATTGTTTGCAGTACGCTGCGGCGGCCGAGGTTCGTGCCGAGGTGATGAAAGAGCCGATGTTGAAGGCCGAATACCTTCGGATCGCGGAAGCTTGGTATCTCCTCGCGCAAAGCTACGACCATCGGGGGCAACTCGAGGCTGTTCTGTTGGAGCTGGACGCGTCAGAAACGCTGGAATGCAAGAAATAAACGCGCGCAGCGAACGAGAGCATAATGAGCGCCGCCAAGGGTCGAAACGCGCCGACAGCGATCTCGCCCCGTCTATGCGCGCCCCACGAAATCGCTTAGATTTGTCGTGGAGTTGTCGGCGCTCATATTTTCGGTGAACTGTTCAAGATAATGGCCGGGATCGAAATGATCCATGCCATACCATGGCGGAGCGCCTGCGATCACCGCTCAGATCAGCGGTCAGATGCGGGTTTATTTCAGTCCGTTGTCCGAGCCGCTCGAGCAGATCAAGGTTGGGAAGCTGCGCGCGCTGGGAGTGACCACCACCGCGCGCGTCGGGGCGCTGCCTGACGCTCCGAGCATTAGCGGATTTGTTCCAGGCTACGAGGCAAGCTGGCAAGGCATTGGCGCGCCGAAGGATACGCCCGACGAGATCGTCGACAAGCTCAACCACGAAGTCAGCACGGTGCTTGCCGATCCAAGATGAAAGCAAAGCTCGCGGAATTGGGTGTCGCGGTATTTCCAAGTTCGCCCGTAGAGTTTGGCAAGCTCGTCGCCGACGAAACCGAGAAGTGGGGCAAAGTCATCCGGGCCGCCGGCATCAGGGCCGATTGATCCGGCGAACTACGACCGGCCATTCCATATTTTCCGTTCGGGGAATCCCATTGCCCTTAGGCGCATCGGACTTTCGCGAGCCGCGGGAAGAGGTTTACGATCTCCGAGACGGGCTTGGGCGTACTGAAAAGGTAGCCCTGAAATTGCGTGCAACCGGCAGCCCTGACGATTCGCAATTGCTCCTCGGTGTCGATGCCTTCTGCAGTTGTTGGTACGTCTAGAACGCGGGCAAGGCTGGCGACCGATCGCACGATTTCCAGCGACAAATTGTTTCCGTCCGAGAGGTCTTTCACGAATGAACGATCAATTTTGATTTTGTCGAATGGAAGGCTGCGCAAATAGTTCAGAGACGAGTATCCCGTGCCAAAATCGTCCATGACAATCTGGACGCCGAGCCGGCGCAGTTGGTTCAGAACGGCAAGATTTTCCTTGTTGTGCGTCAAAAGAATTTCCTCGGTAATTTCGAGTTCGAGCCGATTCGGCGGGACACCAGAAGCCGCCAACGCACTTACGATGACCTGCAGCAGATTTTGGCTGGCAAACTGAGCTGGCGACAAGTTTACGGCGATTTTGATGTCGTCCGGCCATTTTGAGGCATCCGAACAGGCCCGACGTATCACCCATTCGCCCAGAGGGATGATGAACCCGGTTTCCTCGGCCGCCGGAATGAACTCCGCGGGCGATATCATCCCTCGTGCGGGATGATGCCAGCGCAAGAGTCCTTCCAGGCCGACGATGTCGTTGGTCTCAATATCGACGATCGGCTGATAGAACAATTCGAATTCGCCGTTGACGAGAGCGTCACGCAGATCTGCTTCCAATTTACGGCGCAACCTCATGATGACATCCATGGCCGGCTCAAAGAACCGGTAGGTGCCGCGTCCGTCAGCCTTGGCTCTATAGAGAGCCGAATCCGCACGCTTAATCAGCTCAGCAGACGTGGTGCCGTCTATTGGCGATCGAGCTATCCCGATACTTACATCCACATTTGCCCGCAGACCGCCGAGATCGTATGGCGCTTTGAGCGCCGATCGGATTCGATCCGCCAGCATCGATATGTCCGGCTGATCCGCCGAATTTTGAATAATCGCAAACTCGTCACCGCCCAGGCGCGCCACGGTATCGCTGTCCCGGACGCACTCTTGCAGCCGCTCGGCCACCACCTTCAACAATTCGTCGCCGACCAAGTGTCCTAGCGTATCATTGACGTCTTTGAAGAGGTCCAGATCCAGGAAAAGTACAGCCAGTTGCGCTCCATGCGGTGCCTGAGTCAGGGCCTCGTCAAGTCGCTCGGCAAATTGGGCTCGGTTGGGAAGTCCGGTAAGTGGGTCGTGATGGGCCATAAAGGCGATTTTCTCATAAGCTTTCCTTTTCTCAGTCACATCCTCAATGACGGTAATGAGATATTGCGACTTGCCGTCGCGATCACATATCACAAGCCTGGTCGTAGAAATTATTCGATGCCCACTCGCTGGTGTTTCTACGGACAATTCGTCCGCGATAGGTCGCTTATTCAAGCGGATTGCCGCGCTATCTGACTCCCAGATTCTTTTCGCGTCCTCGGCTGAGAAAATATCGAATACGGTCTTGCCAATGAGCCGTTCTCGCGCCGTGCCGATGAACTCTTCGTATGCGCGATTGACAAGAACAAATTTTCGCTTGTCGATGTCCTTGACGACGATTGCAACCGGCACATTCTCAATAATCGTGTCGAGAAACGTTTTAGTTCGCTCGGACTCTCTTTTTGCGATTGTTTGCTCGGTGGTGTCTTCGTGAATTGAGATCCATCCGCCGCCTTTCATGGGTTGATTGAGCACCGAAATGATCCGGCCATCGTCAAGTTGCGTTGAAAATTTGACCGGCAACCCCTCATTCAGCTTTTCACCCACGTCGAGGCAAAACACCTCAGGATCACCGCTAAAGGTCCCTGCCGCTTTTCTCTGGCGGATAATATCCAGAAAAAGCGTGCCGGGTTTAACGGCCTCAGCAGAAACAGCATACATTCGGTAATATTGTTCGTTGCAAACTGCGAGCCGCTCTAGGCTGTCGACCATACATACGCCCAGCGGCATATTCCGCAGCACAGTGTCGAAGCGCAGGTTTTGAATCTCGCGCTCCTTCGCCATGCGCTCCCGCAATAGTCGTCCTCGAATGCCGAATCCCGTAGCCGCCAAGGTCAAAAGGGTGACCACACTTGCCGACAGGTAATAAGTCCTCCGATTCGCGTCGATACCCGAAAAGACCTCCCCTTTGGAAAGTCCAATGGTAATGACGAGGGGGTAATTCTTGACAATTCGATACGTGACGAGACGAGGAACGTGATCGCTTAAGCGACTTTCAGTATAATACCAGCCCGTTGGTCTATCCGGATAATTCTTGAACTCCTTGCCTCCGGAGAGATCCGCTCCGATCGGAATGGATGTGCCGCCGCCGCCCGCGCGAAGGATCCCGTCAGCGCCGATGACCCTGACATAGCCGTATTTGCCCAGATCCACCGAGCTATAAAATCGCGCGAGGTATGACGGATCCAGAGATGCGACGATCACGCCAGCGAACGAACCGTCGCTGTTCGTAATGCGGCGCGTAAGTTGAATTGACGGCTTTCCCGTCGTCCGTCCGATGACCGGTTTGCTAATGAAGAGGTCGTCATTTTTAGCATGGACATGAACGCGAAAGTGCTCGCGATCGCTGATGTCGGTGCCGATAGCCGAGGGGGAGTCGACGGTGCTCTGCTTGATGCGGCCATCGGCACCAATGATTGAGGCCTGAACGGTCTGATCATCGAAAAGCTGGCTGGTTTTCAGCCAATCCTTGAAATCAAAATCTCTGGGATTTTGCTCGTAGTTTGCTCGGATGATCTTGAGTGCGCGGTCGATCTCATTGAGCGATCGGGACAAATGCTCTTCGAAGGCGCTTGCTAGATTCGCGGAGTTCTGAATAGCACCTCGCTCTGCTTGTCGGCGTTCCCCTTCCAGATGAAGATTGACCCCAGTCCAAAGTAAAACGACGAGGGTTACGCCGAGCAAAGTGGGGCCTCGCCCGACGGATAGAAGTTCGCCAATGCGAATTTTGATTAGTCGAACAAAAGCCCACATTCGACGTCACCGCCCGGGAAATAGCAGCACGTCTATGTTAAAATAATTGTATCGAGGTTATGGGGCGCTCGGGGCGTCTAACTATGCCTAATATTCTGTGTCACCCATCGGATTCCCTGGGATAATCTGGCCGATATACACCGGCATGACCTGCCAAAACCGCTTTCTCGCTCAATTTTTACGAAAATGTCGCGTATTCCGGGGTGCCCAGGACACCGCAGGCCGCCGCGGACGAATATCGAAAAAAGGAAGCTGGGCGCTCTTCGCTCGCTGTGGGTTAACGCTGCCGCTTTGGGCGCGCTCCAGACACGGCCGTTATGCATCCGACTGCTAGCGAAATAGTGCGCCGCGACGTTCCGCTTTTTGACCCGGCTTGGTGGTGTTCGGGGTCATCCTCCTGCCCAACCGCTATACGAAGCCAGCCTGGGATCATGATACAATTAGGATCATGACAAAACGATCTTTCGCAGTTTCGATCGCTTGCAGCGTCGTGGTGTCCATCGTCGGTGTTCACTCGCAAGCCCAGGCTCAGTCGGCGGATCTCGTGCTCTGCGACCGGCTCGCCGCCGATCCCACCGATCCAGACAAACCTGCGGACGTCAAAGGCGTGGCCGAAATCGCCCAGTCCGATATCGCGACGGCGATCAAATTTTGCAGGGTCGCGTCGGCCGGCTCACGGCGAGCACTTTACGAGCTCGGTCGCGCCTATGCGGCTCATCGCCAAATGCCGGAAGCCATGAGCGCCTATCGCAAGGCGGCCGACAAAGGAAGCACGGCAGCCATGGTCGAACTTGGCATGCTGCTCGCCGCCGGATCGAACGGGCCCAAGGAGCAGGCCGAGGCGCGCAAACTGTTCGAGCGCGCCGCCCAGGCCGGCAATCCTCGCGGCGCTGCTAATCTCGCGACCCTGTCCACCAGCGGCGGCGCACCGTCCGATCCCGTTGAAGCCAGAGCGTTGCTGTCAAAAGCCGCTGACGCCAACTCGGCGGAAGCGCAATTTCAGCTCGGATTGATGATGGCGGAAGGTACCGGCGGCCCGAAGGACGATGTTGCCGCGCGCGCATTGTTCGAAAAGGCGGCTGCGCAGGGTCATCCCGAGGCCTTGGACTGGGCTGGCTCGTTCGCAGAGAACGGGCGAGGCGGACCGCAGGATAAAGCAGCCGCCAAAGCCTATTACGAGAAAGCGGCGGCGCTCGGCAATGAAGATGCCAAGGCCGCCCTTGAGCGCATCAAATGTCCGCTCGTGCTCAAGACCAAAAAAGGAGAAGTCTGGAGCCACCTTTGTTTCTAGTGGTCCGATTCTAACATTCGCATCCCGGTTCGGAAGGCTATCTTGCGAATGTTAGAATCAAAGGACCACTAGCAAATATGAGTGCTAGTGGAGCTTTGGATTTGACATTCGCTTCGCCGATTCGCGGCGAGGTGGGTAGCGAATGTCAAATCCGCTCCACTAGTTTAGCTCGCCGACGCGCGAAAAAGAACTTGTGGTGTTCCAGATCACCAAGAGAGCGCAGACGATTTACTCTCAGGTTTTTACCATGCTTCGGTAGTCCATCTGGCGGTGGAACCAGTAGCGGTAGCCGCTGATGCGCTTCTGCGTCACGACATAGGACGACGGTTGATAAACCGGGATGCTCGCGACATCGTCGAATGCGATCTTGATGAATTTCTCGACCATCGCGTCGTATTTCGCGGAATCGCGCTCGAAACGCGCCTCGTGCACGATCGACATCATCGACGTGTTGTCGTAGTCGCCGGAGTTGAAGATCGACGTCTTTCCGAGCGCCATCTCGAAATAATAATTGGGATAGTTGATCCAGCCGGCAAAAAGGTTGGTGAGGAAAGGCAGCTTCTTGCTGGCGAAGCTGGAGCGCCAATTGGCGCCGGCGATTTTGTCCAGCGTCACTTTTACGCCAATCTGACCCAGGCTTTCCTGGATAAGCACGCTCATCGGTTCGAGAATGCCGGCGGCGCTGGCATCAAACGAGAAAGTAGTTTCGAAGCCACCGGCAAGACCGGCCTCTGCGAGCAGCGATTTCGCTTTCGAAAGATCCGTGTTGAACGGCGAACGCTGGGGCCATTTGGCGTCCGTGATCTGTTCCGAACCGCCGAAGAGCGGGCGGGCCTTGTTATAAAGCGCCACGTCCATGATCTTCTGATAGGGGATCGCGTAAGCGATAGCGCGCCGGACCTTCACGTTGTCGAAAGGAGGCATCTTCTCGTTCATGACGATGAACTGCACGGCGTTATCGATCGGCGTGACGATAACCTTGACCTTGCCTTCCTGCTCCATCTCGACGATGTCTTTGGGCGGAAACTCGTTCGAGACATCGACGTCACCGCGTTCGAGAAGGGCGCGTCGCGTCGATGCGGACGGCACGACTCGCCAGACGACACGCTCCATTTTCGGCAGCGGGCCGGATTTCCAGTTATCGAAGCGCACGAAGCTTATCGAATCCGGCGTTCGATTGACGATTTGATAGGCGCCGCCTCCGGCCAGATTGGATCTCGACCATTCCAGCCCCCACGGATCGCTCGCCGTTGCGTTCTTCTTGATAAGCTCGGAATTGAGAATATTGGGAACGCAGAAAGCGAGATTCGGCAGCATCTGGCGATCGAAGCGGTCGTAATCGATCCGGAAAGTGTAATCGTCGACAACCACAAACTGCTCCGGTCTGGTGAGTGAGCCGGTGCTGAGCTGGAATTTGGGATTGCCGCCGACCGCGATGGCGCGATCGAGCGACCATTTGACGTCCTTCGCCGTGACTGGCGCGCCATTGTGGAAAGTGGCGTCCTTGCGCAGCTTGAGCGTAATGGAGTGGCCGCTGTCGTTCCATTCAACGGCGAGCTCGGGCGCCGGCTTGGTGGCGTTGGCATGGTCGACGCCGTTCTCATCCTTTTCGATCTGCAGCGACAACAATCGATCGTAGCAATTCCAGGCGACCTCATAGGAGCCGCGATTGGCGCCCGGCGTGTGCGGGTCGACGCTGTTTGCACCGGATTCGGAAATGAGGCTCAGCGTCTCGCTCGCCAATTGCGCTTTCGCAATACGTGGCGCCGCAAGGCTTACGAGTGCCGCTGATGTTCCTTGGAGAAATTCTCTCCGTCTGATGGTCATTTGGTCACGCTCCTGCATGGGACGAGGACCGATCGCGCGCGTCCGTTTGACACGAGAACAAACGAGGTGCCGCCAGAATGACAGCGGACAGGCAACGCATCGAGTTTCCTCAAGAACAATTCACGACGCGGCGCTGCAAGATCGAGGCCAAGCTTCGGATTCGCTCTTAAGTCGCGGCAGCGGCTAAACGTCCGGGCCGCCCGCCGCCCATGATCCCATGCGTCGCCGCAATACGCCGCAGCCGCCCACGATCCCGTTATCCGGCGAGTGCGGGATAAAGTGCTGGATAAAGTGACGGGCGAACAGCGGATAGACGATGGTGGGCCGATGAGGCGACATGCCGACTTACGACCCGCCGGCAGAGACGCTGCGGGTCGTGATCGGTGCGCTTGGCGAATGCCCGACTTAGGTCGAGCTTGGCGTCGCGGGCGCGAATTTCAGGGCTACGCCGTTCATGCAGTAGCGCAGGCCGGTGGGCTTCGGCCCGTCGGGAAACACGTGGCCGAGATGGCCGCCGCAGCGGTGGCATGAGACAGCGGTGCGGACCATGCCGAACGAACGGTCCTGAGTCTCGTCGACTGCGTTGTCGAGCGGCGCCCAAAAGCTTGGCCAGCCGGTGCCGCTCTCGAATTTGGTCTTCGACGAGAACAGCGGCAGGTCGCAGCCGGCGCAACTAAAAGTGCCGGCGCGATGTTCATTGAGGAGCGCACTGGTAAACGGTCGCTCGGTGCCCTCCTCGCGAAGCACATCGTATTGCGCAGGTGTCAGGAGCTTGCGCCACTCTGCATCGGTGTGGGTGACTTCGTAACTGTGGGTTGCGGCCTTCACGGCGTGCGGCCGCGCCAGGCGTCCAACCGCCAGCGCTGCCAGTCCGGCGGCGGCCGCGTAAAAGGCGTTTCTGCGTGTCAGCATGTCGTCCCTCCTGGCCGATGCGGCGCTTTCGTGATTCCGCGCATATATCGTATGGCGATGTTGTACCTTATTTTCATCGCCGGATGACAGGCCCGAGCACTATTTGATATCGGGGAGAAGCGCGTTCACATAGAGTTGATCTCACGCCCCATCAGGCCGAGCCCGCAGCGATGAGAGCCATTCGCATCCATAGTCATGGCGCCCCCGAGGTCATGCGCCTCGACGAGATCGAACTGCCGCCTCCGGGGCCCGGCGAAGTCCGCATTCGCCACGCCGCTATCGCGCTCAACTTCTCGGACATCAATGTAAGACGCGGAGGCTTCTACCAGAAGGAGCCGCTGCCGATGCCGATCATCCTCGGTAACGAGGCCGCGGGCGTGGTGTCGGCGCTCGGTCAGGGAGTGGATGAGGTGGCGGTCGGCGATCGCGTCGGCTATTGCGGCGTCGGGACAAACTTCTTTCGCAATACCGGCGCCTATGCGGAAGAGCGCAACGTGCCGGCCGCACGTCTCGTGAAATTACCTGACGCTATCTCGGACCTTCAGGCGGCGGCGTTGCTGCTCAAGGGCCTGACGGCATCGAGCATTATCAACCGGATTTTTCGGCCCAAAGCCGGCGACACGATTCTGATCCACGCCGCGGCCAGTGGTGTTGGGCTTCTCCTTGTCCAATGGTCGAAGCATTTGGGCGCCACCGTCATCGGCACGGTCGGTAACCCTCAGAAGGCGCGCGTTGCCGAGGACCATGGCTGCGATCACGCAATTCTTTATCGCGAAGTGGATTTCGTGCAGGCGACGAAACACATCGTGTCCGGCGGTGTCAGCGCGGTCTTCGACGGAGTGGGCAAAGACACGTTCGTGAAGTCCTTCGATTGCACGGCGCCCTTCGGCATGCTGGTGAACTATGGCAACGCGTCCGGCCATGTGCCGCCGATCGATATTCTACAGCTTTCGCTGAAGGGGTCGTTATCCGTATGCCGGCCAGGGGTCAGTCAATTCCTCGGCGATCCGGCACGTTTCCGAGAACTCGCCGGTGAATTATTTGATCTTGTCGCAACGGGCGTCCTGAAAACGACGGCGATCCGAACGTATCCGCTTGCGGACGCCGTCAGCGCGCACCGCGACGCCGAAGCGGCATCCTATGCCGGGCCTGTGGTTTTATTGCCGTGATGTCGCGTGACAAACGCGCGGCGCGAGCGCCGCGCCTTCACCGGATAGGACTTCGCCAGAGGTGCTGAAGCAGGATCAGCGCCGTTGATGTTGCGATCAAGCCTCGTATTTGAAAGAGAGCGCGACGCGCGTGCGAAATGCGATGACCTTTCCGTCCTCGACCCTCATGTCCATCTTTGTAACCTCGGCCACGCGCAGATCACGCAGTGATCCAGCAGCCGTTTCCACCGCACGCCGACCTGCGTCCTCCCAAGATTTCTCGCTGACGCCCACAACGTCGACAATCCGGTACACGCTGTCCGATTGCTTTTTCGCCATTGGAACGATCCTTTCAAGGTTGAGCTGAACTCTCGCACGATCAATGCCGGCACGAGACGTGATTTCAGCTCAGATCAAGGTACACCACCGGCCCGGATACGCGAAAGACTGGTGGCCTATCCTCGCGGGCCGTTGCATCACCTCGCAGTCCGCGGCGGCGAGGAGGAAAGACTATCGGAAGGCCGCTTTGGCCTCTATTCTGCGCCGCCTTTGGCTTCACTCTTACGAAGCCTTCTTGAACGCTCAACAGAACGGACAGTGATCGATGCTTGATCCAGAAACCCGAGAAATCTCAGCGCAGGCTTACCTCGCACGGCTCGCCGAGCGCGGGATCGAGTACGTTTTCGCCAATGCCGGTACGGATTTCGCGCCGCTCATCGAATTGCTTGCCATGAACGCCAATGGCCGCCGCAAGTTTCCGCGCGTCGTCACCGTGCCTCATGAGAACGTCGCGATGGCCATGGCGCACGGCTACTACAAGGTTGCCGGAAAGCCGGCGGCTGTCATGGTCCACGTTACCGTCGGTACCGGCAACACGATCAACGGACTGATGAACGCCGCCCGCGACAATGTCCCGATCCTGCTTGCGGCGGGCCGTACGCCGGTCACTGCGACCGGCCACATCGCATCGCGCAACCGCCCGATCCATTGGGGCCAGGAATTTTTCGATCAAGGCGGCATGGTACGCGAATTCACCAAGTGGGATTACGAGCTGCGCTCCGGCCAGCCTGTCGGCGCCATCGTCGATCGTGCGCTCGACATCGCCATGAGCGAGCCGCGCGGTCCGGTCTATCTCACGCTGCCGCGGGAGGTGCTGTCTGACCCCGCGACCCCGACGCGCCGCGACGGCGGCCGCCAGCTCGGCGCCATGGCGCCGGTGCCATCACGCGACGCTATCGATCAGGTGGCGGACTTGATCGCGCGCGCGCAGTTCCCGCTCATTGTCACCTCGGCGCTCGGCCGTTCGCCCGAGGCCTTCGCCGCGCTGTCGGCGCTGACCGAGGAGTTCGCGTTGCCGGTGGCGCAGAGCGAGCCGAGCGATCTTAATCTGCCGACCAATCACCCGATGAACCTCGGCTTCGACATGAAGGCGCTGTTGCCGCGCGCCGATCTGGTTCTTGTGCTCGACGCGCCAGTACCGTGGATTCCGAAATCGGTGTCGCCCGGACGTGACGCCAAGGTCATTCACATTTCGGCCGACCCGCTCGAAACGCAGTATCCGTTCCGCGACTTCGAGGCCGATCTTCTGATCACCGGCACGACGCGCGGCGCGTTGCCGCTGTTGCAGGAAACCTTGCGCGCCAAAGTCAGGCGCGACGACATCGAGACCAGGCGCAAAGTCGTCGCCGCGATCCGCGAAGACCTTGTCGCCGCGCGGCGTCGCGCGCTCGAAGCCGCGAAGGCACGTATGCCGATCAGCACGTCGCACATCGCCGCCTGCCTCAACGCGCTGAAGTCGGAAGATGCAATCATCGTCAACGAGCTCGGCGTGCCGCTGAGCCAGCTCAACATGACCAAGCCCTGTAGCTACATGGGCGGCCTACTCGCCGGCGGGCTCGGCTTTGGCCTCGGCGCTGCGCTCGGCGCCAAGCTCGCCGCCCCCGCGCGTGAGGTGATCTCTGTGGTCGGCGACGGCTCCTACATGTTCGGCAACCCGCTGCCGTTCCATTATGTCGGCCGCGCCGAGAACCTGCCGACGCTCACGATCATTTCCAACAATCAAACTTGGCACGCCGTGCGGCAATCGACCCTCGATATTTTCCCGGAAGGTCACGCCGCCAAAGCGAACATCATGCCGCTGACCGAACTCAAACCATCGCCCGATTATGAGAAGGTGATCACCACTTGCGGCGGCGTAGGCGAGAAGGTCGAACAACCGAGCGAGCTGATGGCGGCGATCAAGCGCGGCTTCGAGGCGGTACGCTCCGGCACGCCGGCGCTCATCAACGTCATCACGCAAGGCCGCGACGCGTAAGCCACGTCTGGGCGTTGCCAATGGGCAGGGGAGGGCGCGGCGATGCGGGGTGACATCAAAGTGCTGAGCACGACCGCGATGAAGACGGTGTTCGAGGAGCTGTCGCCGCTCTACGAGCGCGCGACCGGCCATCGTCTGGCCGTCAACCTCGGGCCGTCGCTGCAGCTTGAAAAGCGTCTCGGTGAAGGCGAGGCGGCCGATCTGGCGATCGTCACCGCAGCGGGCGCCAAGGATCTGATCGCGAGCGGCAAGATCGTTCCCGGCAGCCTGGTCGACATCGCCAACTCACCTCTCGGCGTCGCCGTCCAAAGAGGTGCCCCGAAGCCCGACATTTCGACGGCCGACGCCTTCAAACGGGCGATGCTGGCGGCAAAGTCGGTTGCCACCAGCAAACCGGTCGGCGGCGGCCAGAGTGGTGTGCACATGGCAAAAGTCTTCGCGCAGCTCGGCATTGCGGACGAGATGCGCGCCAAGGCCATATACGGCGCCGGCGGTCCGGCCGGCTTGGTCGGTCTGATCGTGCTGCGCGGCGAAGCCGACATCGGCGTGCAGCAGATGGCTGAATTGGCCGGCGTTTCCGGCATCGACATCGTCGGACCGCTGCCGCCGGAATTGCAGAGCGTCACGCTGTTCACCGCGGGCATCCCCACGACGTCGAGCGACCCGGAGGCGGCGCGGTCGCTGATCGCTTTCCTCACCACGCCCGAGGCCAGGAAAGTCATCTCGGCCAAGGGCCTCGATCCGGCGTAACGTCTCAAATCGTCCGGCTGTCGTAGGCCCAGTGCAGCAAAGCCTGGCGCTGCCGCGGACGGCACGTCACGTCGCCCGGTTCGCAATTTCGTTCGACCTGCCGGACGTGACGGCGGATCGCCTTCCAGCGTTTGATCTGCCGCGCATCCTCGCCTGGAATGCGGCGGCCCATGTAATAGCGGCAGTACCATTGAAACCAGCCGCGCGGGTCGTCCTCGAAAATCCACCCCTTTTTGCGCCACACCGACAGCGGCTGGCTGGCGTCGACGCCAAAATAGTTCAACGAACAGTCGCGCCATTTGCCGGCAAGCTTGGCACGAGCGAACCAGGCCCGTGGAAATTCCTTTTTGCAGTCGGTCATGTACTTGCCGCAGAACACGCCGAGCCGCAGCATGTCTGCGGGCGTGAGCTCCGGCTTGAATTCCGGATCGAAATTGCGTCCCGCCGGAGCGGTGAGCTGATAGCGATAACCTTTCTGCATCTTATCGTGCACTGTGACGGTCTTTTTCCTCACCGCAATGCGCCCTTGTTTTTTCTTATTCAAATCTCAGATCAGAAAACCAATACCAGCTTACTTCGGACACACGGAAAATGAAGATGTGTACCGAAATCATTTGATGTCCCCTATGCGTCGATCGGCTCTTTGACCGTTATTTGTTGAGCACATCGCGCCAAAGAAAAACCGGGCCCTTGCGGGCCCGGTCTAAGTTCGCCGGCGTGGGGGCGCCGACGATTCACCTTCCAGAGGGGAACTGCTGCCGGAAATACGATTGCCAATCTGGGAGGATGGAGCAACCGCTCGCCGTGCAGCACAAGAACACTATGCAAGTCGCGTTCATGTCACACAACGCGGTGCGGCACATGCCAGCCATGCGACCATCGCAACCAGATGGGCGATGTTATCGTCGCATAAAATTCACTTGCGATCGCGCATCGTTGGAATATGCGACGCAGAGAATCATGCGCAAATCATCAGCGCGTCTGTCAGGAAGCGCGACATCGTGACGCGCAGCGCACGGATCGCGTATCAGAAATTCCAGCGCTGCGCATTGGCGACGAGGAAATCCCGGAACGCCTGCACGCGGGCGACCGTCTTCAGTTCCTCGGGATAGACGAAGTAGGCGTCCAGTGCGATGGCGTCGGTCTCGCCGAAGAGTTGTACAAGGCCGCCGTTCTCCTCGACCAAATAGTCGGGCAGCATCGCGATCCCAAGTCCCTTCTGACAGGCGCGCAGGATGCCGAGAATGTTGTTGATGACGAGGTGCGGCGTCCGCGGCCCCTTGCCGTCGCGTGCGACCTCGATCAGCCAGCGCGAGCGCTGCAAATAGGGCGGCACGCTGCCGCCAAGCACCAGAAGGCGGTGCGCGTCGAGATCGTCGAGCGTTCGCGGCGTGCCGTACTTCTTGAGATACTCGGGCGAGGCATAAACATGGAAATGTACGGAGAATAATTTTCGTTGGATCAAATCGGGCTGCGTCGGCTGGCGCAGTCGGATCGCGACGTCGGCCTCACGCATGGCGAGATCGAGTTCCTCGTCCGTCGTCAGCAGCGTGATATGAATATCAGGAAACAGATCGACGAACTCGCCCAGCCGCGGCGTGAGCCAATGCACGCCGATGCCCGGCGTCGTGGTGACGCGCAGATCGCCGTTGGGGCGTTCCCGGCTGTCGGTCAGCTTGGCGCGGGCCGCTTCGAGTTTCATGAACACGTCGTGCGCCGTGCGATAGAGCAGTTCGCCTTGCTCGGTCAGGATCAGTCCGCGCGCGTGTCGGTGAAACAGCGAGACTGAAAGCTCCTGCTCGAGTGCGCTGACCTGACGCGACACGGCCGATTGCGAAAGTCCGAGCTGCTCGCCGGCGTGCGTGAAACTTCCCGCCTCGGCGGCGGCATGAAAGACTTTCAGCTTATCCCAATCCATTCTCTTACTTTCTTCCACTCTCCGCGTGCCCGGAGAGGGTTGCTTACTCGGCTGCGGCGCGGCGTTCCGCGTGTGCGGCGAGGAAGCGTTCGGCTTCGAGCGCCGCCATGCAGCCCAGTCCGGCGGCGGTGACGGCCTGCCGATAAATCTCGTCGGCGACATCGCCGGCGGCGAACAGGCCAGGCACGGACGTTGCCGTCGAATGCGGTGCGGTCTTGATGTAGCCTGACGGCTTCATGTCCACTTGGCCCGCGACCAGCTCGGTCGCCGGCGCATGGCCGATGGCGATGAAGATGCCATCGACCTTTCGCTCGGTGACGGTACCGGTCTTGACGTTGCGCAGTTCGGCGTGGGTCACCTTGAGCGGATCATTGCCGCCGCGGATGTCGTGAAGCACGGAGTCCCAAACAACTTCGATTTTCGGATGTTTGAACAGGCGATCCTGTAAAATCTTTTCCGAGCGCAAACTGTCGCGGCGATGCACGAGCGTGACCTTCGAGGCGAAATTGGTCAGGAACAGCGCCTCCTCGACCGCGGTATTGCCGCCGCCGATGACCAGCACGTCCTTGCCGCGATAGAAAAAGCCGTCGCAGGTCGCACAGGCGGACACGCCATAGCCGCGGAATTTCTGTTCCGACGGCATGTTGAGCCAGCGCGCCTGCGCTCCCGTCGCCAAAATGAGCGCATCCGCGACATAGACGTGGCCGGAATCGCATTCGATCCGGAACGGCCGGTTCGCAAGCTCGACCTTGTTCACATGATCGGCGATCATCCTGGTGCCGACATGGGCGGCCTGCTTCTCCATCTGCTCCATGAGCCATGGGCCCTGGATGACTTCGGCGAAGCCTGGGTAATTCTCGACGTCGGTGGTGACGGTCAACTGGCCGCCGGGCTGCGTGCCCTGGATCAGGATCGGTTCGAGCATGGCGCGGGCGGCATAGATACCGGCCGTATAGCCGGCAGGTCCCGCCCCGATAATGACGACCTTGGCATGGGTGGTTTTGGTCACCGGCCTATCTCGTTGGTGAGCGACAGGGGTTAAGGCACGAATCGGACGACCCGGCAGTCCAATTCGGGCTGCTGAGGCCGGGCGAAACGCGGATGGACCCGGAATTGGCAGGCACGCAGCCTACAGTGCTGCAATCTAGGGATTTTCCCGAGCTATGCAAGATATGCAACCCGGAACGCCTATCAGGTGGGGACAAGCTCTTCGGATTATGGTTTCCGCCCTGCGGGGACAGCCATTAGCCCAGCCCAATCAGCCCGCTTTCCGTCGCGATGCTGATTCGGCCCCGAATGATGCGCTACGCCGTCACTTCCACTCGACCTTGACGATCTCGTAGGCCTTGGCGCCGCCAGGCGTCACGACTTCGACCTGCACGCCCTTCTTTTTGCCGACGAGAGCGCGGGCGAGCGGCGAGGTGATGGAAATCCTGCCCTTCTTGGCGTCGGCCTCGGGCTCGCCGACGATCTGCCAGACCATCTTCTTCTCGGTATCCTCATCGATCAGGGTGACGGTCGCGCCAAACGTGATCGTGTCCCCCGAAAGCTTAGACACGTCAATGATTTCGGCGCGCGCGAGTTTGTCCTCGAGCTCGGCGATGCGGCCTTCGTTGAGCGACTGCGATTCCTTCGCCGCGTGGTATTCGGCATTCTCCGAAAGATCGCCATGGGTGCGCGCGTCGGTGATCTGCTGAATGATGCGCGGGCGCTCAATCTGCTGACAATGCTTGAGCTCGGCCTCAAGCGCGGAATATCCCGCGGCCGTCATCGGAATCTTATCCATTGGTCCCAAACCTCCAATGCAAGCAGAGACAAATTCAGGTCGCGAGCCGGAGCTAATTCCCCGGCCACGCGACCGAAAATCCTGTCCTACACGTGCCGCCGCCCCGCCGCTCGGGTTCAGGATCCAGACCCGTCCCCGAAATAGCTCTGCAGCGCACACACCTCGAGGTCACCCCCAAGATAGGCCTTGATGCCCTGCGCTGCCGCGACGGCCCCTGAAAGAGTGGTGTAGTAGGGCACTTTATGCAAGAGGGCCGCGCGCCGAAGCGAACGACTATCGGCCAGAGCCGTGGCGCCCTCGGTGGTGTTGAAAACGAGCTGAACCTCGCCGTTTTTGATGGAGTCGACGATGTGCGGACGCCCTTCCGCCACCTTGTTGATCTTGACCGCCGGGACGCCTTGTGCGGCGAGGTAACGCTGCGTTCCGGACGTCGCCACGACCCGGAAACCCAGTTCGGCGAGCAAACGCACCGCGTCGAGAATGCGCACCTTGTCGGCATCGCGCACCGAAACGAACACGGTTCCACCTTTCGGCAACCGGGAGCCGCCGCCGAGCTGGCTCTTGACGAACGCGACGTTGTAGTCGCGGTCGATTCCCATGACCTCGCCGGTCGACTTCATCTCCGGGCCGAGCACGGTATCGACGTCCGAGCCGAACCGTGCGAACGGGAAGACGGCCTCCTTGACGCCGACGTGCCGCGCAGCACCTGGTTCGAAGCGCTGCGGCTTCAGCGCGAAGCTCGCCAGAGTTTCGCCCGCCATGATGCGCGCCGCGATCTTGGCGACCGGAATGCCGATCACCTTGGCAACGAACGGCACCGTGCGTGACGCCCGGGGATTGACTTCAAGCACGTAAATGTCGCCGTTCTTGATGGCGTACTGCACGTTCATCAGGCCGCCGACTTTCAGCGCCAGCGCAAGCGCTCGGGTCTGCCGATCGAGCTCGGCGATGATTTCGGCGGACAAATTGTGCGGCGGCAACGAGCAGGCGGAATCGCCGGAATGGATTCCGGCTTCCTCGATGTGCTCCATGATGCCGGCGATGTAGCTGTCCTTGCCGTCGGCGAGACAGTCGACATCCACCTCGACGGCATCGGTGAGATAGCGGTCGATCAGCAACGGCCGCTTGTCCGATACGGCGAGCTCCGATGGCCGATCGAGATCGGCGGCCAAGCGCGCCACGTAGCGATCGAGCTGGTGGCTGTCGTGCACAATCTCCATGGCGCGGCCGCCGAGCACGTAGGAGGGCCGGATGACGATCGGATAACCGATCGATTTGGCGATGGCGCGGGCCTTTTCCGGGCTGGTGGCGATGCCGCTCTTCGGCTGCAACAGCTTGAGCTGTCCCAGGAGCTGCTTGAAGCGGTCGCGATCTTCGGCGAGATCGATGGCGTCGGGCGACGTGCCGAGAATGGGCACATGCGCCTTCGCCAACGGCTCGGCGAGCTTGAGCGGGGTCTGCCCGCCGAACTGCACGATGACGCCGTGCAGGACACCGTTGCTGCGTTCGGTGTCGATGATTTCGAGCACATCCTCCGCGGTGAGCGGCTCGAAATAGAGGCGATCCGAGGTGTCGTAATCGGTCGACACCGTTTCCGGATTGCAGTTGATCATGATGGTTTCGTACCCGACGTCCTTGAGCGCGAAGGCGGCATGACAACAGCAATAATCGAATTCGATGCCCTGCCCGATGCGGTTCGGACCACCACCGAGGATGACAACCTTTTTCCTGTCGGTGGGCGCAGCTTCATCGACCGCCCGTCCGGCGAATGGTACGTCGTAAGTCGAATACATATAGGCGGTGGGCGAGGCGAACTCGGCCGCGCAGGTATCGATACGCTTGAAGATCGGCCGAACGCCGAGCGCATGCCGGCGTTCGGCGATGTCCTCGGCCGTGAGCTTGGTCAATCGGCCAAGACGTGCGTCGGAAAATCCCATCGCTTTCAGACGGCGTAATGCGGGCGCGGTGGCTGGCAGGCCTTTCGCGCGGATTTCAGCTTCCGCGTCGATGACGCCGCGAATTTGCTCAAGAAACCACGGATCGATCCGGCAGGCGGTATGGATATCCGTATCGCTCATGCCGAGCCGCATCGCCTGCGCGACTGCCAGGAGGCGATCGGGCGTCGGCGTGCCCAGCGCAGCGCGGATGGCGTTCTTGTCGTCGCCCTGGCCGAGGCCGGGGATGACAATTTCATCGAGGCCGGTGAGTCCGGTCTCGAGCGAGCGCAGCGCCTTCTGCAGGCTCTCCTGAAACGTGCGGCCGATCGCCATCGCCTCGCCGACCGATTTCATCGACGTCGTCAGCACCGGTTCGGCGCCGGGAAATTTTTCGAAGGCGAAGCGCGGAATCTTGGTGACGATGTAATCGATGGTCGGCTCGAACGAGGCGGGGGTGGCGCCGCCGGTGATGTCGTTGGCGATTTCGTCGAGGGTGTAGCCGACCGCGAGTTTGGCTGCGACCTTGGCGATGGGAAAACCGGTCGCTTTCGATGCGAGCGCCGAAGACCGCGACACGCGCGGATTCATCTCGATGACGACGAGGCGTCCGTCTGCGGGATTGACGGCGAACTGCACGTTCGAGCCGCCGGTCTCGACGCCGATCTCGCGCAGCACCGCGATCGAGGCGTCGCGCATGATCTGATATTCCTTGTCGGTGAGCGTCAGTGCCGGCGCCACCGTAATGGAATCGCCGGTATGCACGCCCATCGGATCGAGGTTCTCGATCGAGCAGATGATGATGCAATTGTCGTTCTTGTCGCGCACCACCTCCATCTCGAACTCTTTCCAGCCCAGCACCGATTCCTCGATCAGCACTTCGCTGGTTGGCGAGGCGTCGATGCCGCGTTCGACGATGTCGATGAACTCCGCCTTGTTGTAGGCGATGCCGCCGCCGGTGCCGCCCAAGGTGAATGACGGCCGGATGATCGCGGGCAGTCCGATATCTTCCAGCGCTTCGAGCGCCTGGATCAGCGTCTTGACTTGTTGCGAGCGCGGCGTCGACAGACCGATCTTGGTCATCGCGTCGCGAAACAGCTTGCGGTCTTCGGCCTTGTCGATGGCGTCGGCGGTGGCGCCGATCATCTTCACGCCGAACTTGTCGAGAACCCCCATGCGCCGCAAGGACAGCGCCGTGTTGAGCGCGGTCTGTCCGCCCATGGTCGGGAGAAGCGCATCCGGCCGTTCCTTCTCGACAATCTTGGCGACGATCTCGGGCGTGATCGGCTCGATGTAAGTCGCGTCGGCCAAATCCGGATCGGTCATGATCGTCGCCGGATTGGAATTAACCAGGATGACCCGGTAGCCTTCCTCCTTCAGCGCCTTGCAGGCTTGGGTGCCGGAATAATCGAACTCGCACGCCTGGCCGATGACGATCGGACCCGCGCCGATGATCAGGATCGAGGAGATGTCGGTCCTCTTGGGCATTGTTTCCGCTTGTCGGGCACAAAAAAAGGGCGCGCGTGTCGCGCGTCCTTGGGCCGGCGTCAGGGGCTCGACCCCGCGCGCGGCGTGTTTAGACCAGAAAGAATGGGCAGGGAAGGGGCTCTTGTCGAGGGGGCGCCGAAGGTGCGGGAACCCCGGCAGGTCCGCAACCATGCGCCCAACCATTTCGTAGTCTTCCAATCAGATCAGTGCGCCCGATAACGCTTGACCCCCCACCAGCGTGGCCACATCCTGTTTGTGGCCGACGGCGCACCGGGCAAGCGCCGCATGGACTCCCTCGCGGAGATTCCAGTCGGCGAGCATCCCGATGGGCCGGCGTCGGCATGCCTGGACAACCCATGCAGGAGAAATCCGTGACCCTGATTGATGGAACGACTGCCAACGCGAACAGCTTCGTCCCGGTGATCGACTTGGCGCCTTACTTCACCGGCACGCCTGAGGACAAGCATCGGGTGGCAAAACAACTCGATCGCGCCTGTCGCGAGGTCGGCTTCTACGTCATCGTCGGTCACGGCGTCGACCCCGGTCTGGTCGAGCAGGTTGAAACCGTCTCGCGTCAGTTCTTCGATCTGCCGCTCGACGAAAAGATGAAGTTGCATATCGGCAACGCGCCCGGCGCGGTCGGTTACGCCGCTGTTGGCGACACCGCGCTCGCCTATACCCGCGGCCAGGTCGCGCCGCCGGATCTCAACGAATCGTTTCAAATCGCGAAAGTCGACGTGAACGATGATCCGTATTTCCAGAACGAAGCGGCGCGCGGTCTCATTCCGAGCAATCGCTGGCCGGAGCAGCCACCCGCGCTGAAAGCGATCTACACCAAATATTATCTGAGGATGGGCGCCCTTGCGGCGGATCTGATGCGGTTGTCGGCTCTCGCGCTCGATCTGCCCGAGACTTACTTCGACGACAAGATCGACCGCCACATCAGCCGTCTTAACGTGCGCCTTTATCCGGAGCAAAAATCGGCTCCCCTGCCTGGGCAACTGCGCGCCGCCGCCCATACGGATTACGGCACCGTTACGATACTGAAGCCTGGCGACACTGTTGGTGGTCTTCAGATCGCCGACGCGGACGGAAACTGGCACGACGTTCCGATGATTCCCGGATCGTTTGTGATCAACCAAGGCGACCTGATGGCGCGCTGGACCAACGATCGCTGGCTTTCGACGCTGCATCGCGTTGCCAATCCGCCCGAAGAGGCGAAGGGCGGCTCGCGGCGCCTGTCCGTCGTGTTTTTTCACCATCCGAATTACGATGCGAATGTGTCGTGTCTGCCGACTTGCGTCGCTCCGGGAGTTGCGCCCACCTACCAACCGATCACGGTGAGCGACTACTACAGCATGAAGAAAGCGCAGCAGCGCATGGCGAGGGCGAAGGCTCTTGAATCAGCCGCAAGCTGATCGATCGGCGAGCTGACGAGTCTCCTCACTCTGCCTCCCAGTGGCACAGTTCGTGCTTTGGCGTTCCTATGATCGGCGTGAGTTGATCGCGGCGCACTCGCCGCGGATGCCGTTCAGTCCGCTGTGAGGGAATTCATGCCGTTGCTTCGCCACATCGCCGCTATCGCCACAGGTTTATTGACCGCCGCTTGCGGCATCGCCACTGCGTCCGCGGAGGATTGGCCGACGCATCCTGTCACCATGGTGGTGCCGTGGGCCGCCGGCGGCGGAACCGACGTGATGGGGCGCATCATGGCCCGGCGCATGTCCGAAATCCTGGGCCAGCAGGTGATCGTCGAAAATATCAGCGGCGCCGGCGGAATGGTCGGGGCTTCGCACGTCGCGCGGGCAGCGCCGGACGGCTACACCTTCGTTTTCGGCAGCCGGTCTGACGCCATCGATATGACGCTCTACAAGCATCCGACCTATAGTTTGCAGAACGACCTCGATCCCGTCGTGCTGGTTGCGGACCAGCCCACGGTTTTGGTTGTGCGCAAGGATCTGCCGGTTGACGGGCTGAAAGAGCTTCATCGATTACGTGAAGAAAAACGCGAGCACCATCAAGATGGGCTCTGCCGGCGTCGGCTCAACGGGCTCCATCGATTGCGCGATCTTCAATGGCAAGATCGGTGTCGACATCCAGGGCATCCCCTATCGGGGCAGCGGGCCGGCGATGCAGGATCTGATCGCGCACCAGTTCGATTATTTCTGCACCATCAGCGGGACGGCGGCCGCGCCGCTGCAGAACGATCTGGTCAAGGGCGTTGCCGTGTTCAGGCGCACGCGATTGCCATCGGTCCCGAACGTCCCCACCGACTATGAGCAGGGCATGGATCTCGAAGCCTCCACTTGGTTCGCCTTCTTCGTGCCCAAGGACACACCGGCGGTGATCATCAAAAAGCTTCACGACGCCAGCGTCGCCGCCATGGACACGCCCGAGGTGCAGAACCAACTTGCCACCAATGGCACATACGTGGTGCCGCCCGAACACCGTTCGACCGAATATCTCAAAAGCATCATCGTTCCTGAGATCGAGAAGAACGGCGCGCCGCTCAAGGCCGCGGGAATGTCGGTGGAATAAAGCCGCGGGCAGATCGCGCCGTTATTGGCTGCAGCACGCCACCAGGATACTGACGGTAGGAGCGTTAGGGAATGAAACAGCCGGGTATGTAGTCATGTCCGCTGCGGCCTCCAGCGTTTCATCAGAAACTTCGAACGCGAGAATGTCGTCGTCCGTCTGCGTTACGTCATTAATGTCGTCATTCATATCATGATCCATTTTCTTGTCGGTGCCGCTGCGTCTCGGCAATTGATCATGATAGCAGTGGCGTGCCAGCGCGGCATAGCCTTTCGACGGATTGCGGCACATGACGGCCGCTCGCGGTTTGCTCACCGTCGCCGCTTTTGCGGAGACGGTGTCGAAGTCGGTGCAGTGTAGCGTGGATTCTCATAGCAGTACGCGCCACCCCCGCATTGCTGGAACGAGCTAAAGCCGCAATTTGTTCCGCCGTCCACGGTGCTACGACACCATGGGTACTCGGTAGCCATGGCGGGTGTGTTCAGGAATAGCGCTGCAATCATCACACAAAAGACAGAAAACAGAATGCGCATCATCCGCTCCATCAATCGCGTCTCATTGGACCCGTCACCTGGAATGCGGGTGAGCGTCCAACCGCGTAGCGGATTTATGCTTGCAAATCGCCCCCCGCAAGGAAGCGCTCGGCACAGCCAGTTTCACGAATCCGGAGCGCCGCAGCAGGACCGAGCTCGATCGGCCGTGGACTGAAAGATCGTCTTGGTTGATCCGGCCGACGTCCGCTTGTCCCCCAAGAGCGGCGGGGCGCTGACTAATTTCAGCCTGCTGGACGCGCGTAGAACGCCATCCGCGCCTGATTGTGTCCGATGTTTTTTGGTGCGCGCTTGGCGGCAAATCCGGCCAGGGCCAACAGGTCGATCATGGCCGCTTCGCTGTACCGGGTCAGCCCCAAGCGCGAGCGCAATTGCCAATAGCTGGACAGCCGCGTGCGGATGAGGCCGACCGCGGCCGCAATTAAAAATCCATGCGTTGCGCCAAAGCGCAACAGCGCCGTGGCGTCCGTCAGAGCGGCAACATCCGGTGGAATGATATCGCTGACCACCAGGACGCCTGCGGATTTCAACAGCCGGTGAAACCGCACCAGAAGTGCCTTGGCCTCGTCCGGTGAAAGATATTGCGCGACCGAATGCAGCACGATCAGGTCGAGTGATTTTTCCGGCAGCCGATCGAGGTCCTCGGGCGCCACCGCGCGAATCTTCGCGTTGCCGGCAAAGCGCGCGGCAATGCCGGCGCGCACGTGCGGTGCGCCATCGCACAGCAAAAGCTCGCCCGCGACGGCAGCAACGAGATCGGCGTGCAGCGCTTCGCCGGAGCCGTAATCGAGCACGTGTGCCTGAGGTCCGGGCACCAGCGCGGCGATCTCCTGCGCAATCAGGCGATAGTGCACGTCCTTGTGGCGCGCGTTGACGTAAATGGAATGTGAGCCGTCCCAGAAGGCGAGCCACTCGGAAATCATGCGCGCCACAGTGCGGCCAGCGGCCCCTTTGCTCCGAATGCCGGATCGGTGGCAGGAAGCGGCACGCTCACGATCGAGGCGAGCGCCTTGGCGTGGTCAGCTTTGCTGCCCCGGCACAGATCGTATTTTCCGTTCGGTGGATACGCGCCGATAACCACGAGGTCCGGTGTTTGCGATAGGCGTTGATGGCCGGTGCCTGCCGGCAAGATGACGACATCGCCGGTCACGACCTCGATATCCAAGCCCTTGTCGCCGCCGAATCGGACCTTGGCGCGCCCGCGCGCGATGCCCATCGCCTCGTGAATCATCGAATGATAATGCGCGTAAGGGTAGATGCCGTTGCGCCACATGTCGCCCCAGCCGTTCGACGCGAATGTCTTCTCGATCAGGATTTCGGGGTCCGGCGAGCCGGTGAGGTCGATGCCGCCCCGATAAAGGACAAGCGGCAAGACAGGATTGTTGGGAATCCTGCCATCGTCGGCAAACCTGTGGGCGATCGGGTCCTTGGGCATGTTCGCGGTCAGCGTGGGGTTCGATCCCGTCCGAGTGCGGTGCCCCAGGCGTTTGCGAACTTCGGAAACGGGACACCAGAGCAACCCCGTGTTTTACCGGCAATTAAGTTGAAATTGTCTAACCCGCGCACGGCAACCGAATTCATACCCTCTTGGAAGCGCGCATCAGGCCGATAAATCGGCCGAAAAGATAATGACTGTCACGGGGGCCAGGCGACGCCTCGGGATGGTATTGGACCGAGAAGACCGGCCGATCGTTGAGCGCGAGCCCGCAATTCGAGCCGTCGAACAGTGAGACGTGGGTTTCGACTGCGTTCTCCGGCAGGGTCGCCCGGTCAACCGCGAAGCCGTGGTTCATCGAGGTAATCTCGACCTTGCCCGTGGTGAGGTCCTTCACCGGGTGGTTCGCGCCGTGATGACCCTGGTGCATCTTCATGGTCTTTGCGCCAACCGCGAGCGCCAGCATCTGATGGCCGAGGCAGATACCGAAGGTCGGCAGCGTGTCGATCAGCGTGCGGATCACCGGCACGGCGTATTCGCCGGTGGCAGCCGGATCGCCCGGTCCATTGGACAGAAAAATGCCGTCCGGCTTGAGCGCTAAAACATCGGCGGCGGACGTCTGCGCCGGCACCACGGTCACCTTGCAGGCGTTGCCGGCGAGTTGGCGCAGGATGTTGCGCTTGATGCCGTAGTCGATCGCGACGACATGAAATTCGGGTTGTCGCAGCTCGCTGTAGCCCTCGCCCCATTGCCACGGCGTTTCGTTCCAGGTGAAGCGCTGACCGGTCGTGACCATCGGCACGAGGTCCATGCCGACGATGCCCGGCCATGCCCGAGCCTCACGCTTGAGCGCTTCAAGGCCGAAACGGCCGGACGGCTCGTGGGCAATGACTGCGTTCGGCATGCCCTTTTCGCGGATCAGCGCGGTGAGCGCGCGGGTGTCGAGACCGGCGAGCCCAATGATGCCGCGGCTTTTGAGCCAAAGATCGAGATGCCGCGTCGCGCGGTAGTTCGACGGCTGGGTGATCGCCGAGTGCAGCACGATGCCGCGCGCGCCGGGCGTGGCCGCCAGGTTGACGGTTTCGATGTCCTCCTCGTTGGTGCCGACATTGCCGATGTGGGGGAAGGTGAAGGTGATGATCTGGCCGGCATAGGACGGATCTGTCAGGATCTCCTGGTAGCCGGTCATCGCCGTGTTGAAACAGACCTCGCCCACGGCGTGGCCGGTCGCGCCAAAACCGATGCCTTCGAGCACGGTGCCGTCGGCAAGCACCAGGAGCGCCGTCGGTGCAGCTTCCGACCAGCCGGAATCGTCTTGTTTGGCGATCATGCAACGACTAGATAGGCGCGGGCGTCCGCCGCGTCAAAGAGTTCTGTGCAACGTGGACTGGCTAACCGCATTCGGTTTGTTCGCCGTCACGGCAATGCTGGTTTGCTATGCCCTTGAGGATCGTAGCCCCGCGTTCGTCCTGGCGTTTGCTGGTGCTTGTGCGCTGGGATCGGTATATGGATTCATGCAAGGCGCATGGCCGTTCGGTCTCGTCGAGGCGGTGTGGGCGGTGATCGCGATCCGCCGCTGGCGCAGCCGGATATCGGGCGTGCCGGCAAAACCGTGAGGTGAACGTGCTCCGCGACGATATCAACAGCGCGCTGAAAGAAGCGATGAAAGCCGGCCAGGCGCGGCGCGTCTCGACGCTGCGGCTTATCAATGCCGCGATCCTGCAACGCGAGACCAGCGGCGCCGAGCGCCTCACGCTCGGCGACGCCGACATCCTCGAGGTGATGCAGAAGATGATCAAGCAGCGCCAGGAATTGCTTGCCATCTACGAGAAGGCGGGCCGTACCGATCTGGCAACGCAGGAGCGCGAAGAGATCGAGATCATCTCCGCCTATCTGCCCCAGCGCATGTCGGACCTCCAAGCCGCCGAGGCCATCTCTTCGCTGATCAAGGAGATCGAGGCCGAGACGATCAAGGACATGGGCCGCACCATGGCGGCGCTCAAGCAGCGCTTTTCCGGACAGATGGATTTCGGCAAGGCCGGAGCGTTGGTGAAGAAGCTGCTTGCGGGCTAAGTCGTGGCCGTGCGTCGGGCGACCGTGGACGACGCCGAACTGATCGCATCCCTCAATGTCGACGTGCAGGCGGTCCACGCGGCCGCCTTGCCTTCGCGTTTCAAGCCGGCAAGCGCCGAAGCCTTCGATCGCGCGGACACTATCGAGTTGCTGGCCGATCCTGCGAATCTGGTCTTCATCGCCGATGTCGACGGCGAACCGGCGGGCTACGCCTATGCGGAAATCATCCGCCGGCCCGAGACGTCGCTCGTTTATGCTTATGAGATGATTTACATCCATCATATCAGCGTTCGTCCCGCCCATCGCCGACGCGGTGTCGGAACGGCCCTGATCGAGACCCTGCGCGCAGCGGGGCGCGAGCTGAATATCGGGCACCTGGCGCTTGACGTGTGGTTGTTTAACGATGGCGCGCGCGCGTTTTTCCGCCGTCACGGTTTCGCGGCGGATCACGAAAGACTTGTAGGCGGCACCTGACCGCGCCAATGCGCAATTGCCCGAAGGGCGAAGGCGCGCAACGGTGGTGCGATTATTGTTGTGTTGGTTTTGATCCCCCTGAGTTCGCGCGGAATTGGACGCCCATCACGAACGACTTTGGAGTCGCCCGTGATCGTGCCAAGCTGCGCGAACGGATAACGGGAAAAATCAAAAATGCCGCAATGCCTGGTGCGCGCCGTGCGCAGCGTCGATCTTGTCGCCACCAATCTCGACGAGGCGGCGCGCTTCTACGAAACCGTATGGGGCTTGCAGCCGGTCGAGGCGGCCGGTGACGCACGCTATTTTCGCGGCACCTGCGGCTACCATCATGTGCTGGCCCTGCATCGCGGCGCGCGGCCCGCAGTGATCCGCGTCGTGTTCGATGTTGCCGACCGTCAGAGCGTCGACGCGCTGCATCGCGCGATCGGCGCCGCCGGATGCGCAACCGCGACTCCCGGGCCGCTACATGTCGCCGGCGGCGGTTATGGCTTTGCCTGCAAGGATCCCGACGGCCGCAATCTTGCGTTCGTGACCGACTGCGCCGATCACGCCGATGTGGAAGACAAGGCCGACCGGCCGCGCAAGATCGCGCACGTCAATCTCAACGCTCGCGACTTCGATGCAAGTCTCAAATTCTTCTCCGAGACGCTTGGCTTGCGCGTGATCGACGAGAACGCGCCGCTGTGGTTTCTGCATTGCGCCAATACCGACCACTCGTCGATCGTGCTGGCGAAAACCAATCTGCCGACCCTCAACCACGTCGCGTTCGAAATGCCCGAGTTCGATTCGGTCATGCGGGGCATGGGCCGCATGAAGGACAACGGTTATCCGATCGAGTGGGGCCCGGGCCGGCATGGACCGGGCAACAACGTGTTCGCCTATTTCTGCGGTCCCGATGAGGTGCCGATCGAATATACCTCCGAGGTGCTGCAGATCGACGACGGCTACCAGCCGCGCGGGTCGGAACACTGGAAATTTAAGCCCGGCCGCTCCGACCAATGGGGCATCACGCAACCGCGTTCGGCGCGCTATTACCGCGTTCAGCGGTTGTTCGGCTTCACTGCCGATGGCGATAGGTTCGCCTGATTCTTGTGAGGTATTTTCTCGCCCCAGCAAGCACCGGGATGCCGACGGCGGGCAACGGTGCGCGCGAACCTGAAAAGTGCTAGGTACCCCCGCCAACAGAGCCTTAATGTTCGGGGAGAATCGTCCGTGCGCCGTTCAGGTTTCATTTGTCTTGCATCTATTCTGGCGTTTGCATTTTCAGCCGTCGTGGCGTCGGCGCAGGATTGGCCGAACCATCCGATCCGCGCGATCGCGACATCGAGCGCCGGCGGCCTGAGCGACGTGTTCATGCGCGCGCTCGGCGAGAAACTGGCGGCGCGGCTGGGGCAGCCGATCGTCGTCGAGAACCGGCCGGGCGGCGCGCAAATGGTGGGGGCGAGAGTCTGCCAGGACTCGCCGCCGGACGGCTACACGCTTTGCATCATCAATTCCGACCCGATCATCTACAATCAGTTCTTGATGAAGAGCCTGCCGTTCGATCCCGAGCACGGCTTGCAGCCGATCACCAACCTGTTCGACCTCATCCATATGCTGGTGGTCAATTCGAATCTGAAAGTGAAGAACGTCGATGAGCTTGTGGCGTTGTCGAAGGCAAAGCCCGGGACGTTGAGCTATCTCACGCCGGGCGCGCCGATGGTGCTCTATATGGAGACGCTGAAGAAAGAGCGTGGCGCCGACTGGGTGCGCGTGCCGTTCAAGGGCGGCGGCGAAGCGGTCAATGCGATCCTGTCCGGTTCGACGCCGATCGGGCTGTTCGGCGAGGGCAACGTCATCGGCCAGATCAGGGCCGGCACCATGACGCCGCTGGTCATGATGAACAACATCCGTTCACCCAACTTTCCGCAGGTTCCGCTCTTGAAAGAGACTGGCTACAACGGGCCGCCATCGCGCGGCTGGTTCGGCCTGTTCACGTCGGCGGGCACGCCGCGGCCGATCGTCGATAGGATCGCCAAGGAAGTCGCCGCCATCGTCGCCGATCCGGCATTTGCCGAAAAACAGTTGAAGGATCGCAGCCTCGTTGGCGCTACCGATACGCCGGACGCGTTTGCCAAGCTGATCGTCGAAGACCGCAAGGTGGCGGAGCAGGTGGTCAAGCAAGCCGGGCTTGGGCCGGACTAGGAGGCTTTCTGATCGCTCCAAGATCTGGATGGCTGGGGTTGAGCCCCGACCGCGACCTACGGTGCTGTGGATAACCGGGGACAAGCTCTGCGGGCCTTGCCGCCTCACCAGGCCGCCCTATCTTCGAGCCTCATCCAGGCTACCCTGCCGAATCACCATGCGATTCTCGCCGCAATTTCTCGACGAGCTACGGGCGCGGCTTCCAGTCTCGGAAGTCGTCGGCCGCCGCGTCAAACTGCGCAAGGCAGGGCGCGAGTGGAAGGGCCTCTCGCCCTTCAACAAGGAGAAGACGCCGTCGTTTTTCGTCAATGATCAAAAGGCGATGTGGTTCGACTTCTCGTCGGGCAAGAACGGCAACATCTTCGACTTCGTGATGCAGACCGAGGGCGTGAGCTTCCCCGAAGCGGTCGAGCGGCTCGCCGGTCAGGCGGGCGTGCCGGTCCCGGCGATGACGCGCGAGGCCGAGGAACGCGAAGAGCGGCGAAAGACGCTGCACGACATTGTCGAACTCGCCGCGAAGTTTTTCGAATCGACGCTGGCGTCGCGTCATGGTGCGCGCGGCCGCGGCTATCTCGCCGACCGCGGGCTGCAGCCGGCCACTCAGCTCAAGTTCCGGCTCGGCTATGCGCCGGCCGATCAATACGCGCTGAAGGAGCACCTCGGGGCCGCGAAAATTCCGGTTGAGGAGATGGTGGAGGCCGGCCTCGTCGTTGCCGGCGAGGATATTCCGGTCCCCTACGACCGTTTCCGCGACCGCGTCATGTTTCCGATCAGCGATTGGCGCGGCCGCGTCATCGCCTTCGGCGGTCGTGCGCTCGAAAAGGATGTGCCGGCGAAATACCTCAACTCACCGGAGACGCCGCTCTTTCACAAGGGCGGAACGCTCTACAACATCGCCGCGGCTCGAACCGCGGCCCACGAAGGTGCGCAACTGATCGCCGTCGAAGGCTACGTCGACGTCATCGCCATGGTGACGGCGGGCTATGAAGCGACCGTTGCGCCGCTAGGCACCGCGCTCACCGCCGACCAGTTGGCGCTGATGTGGCGGATGGCCGACGAGCCGATCCTGTGTTTCGACGGCGACGACGCCGGCCGGCGCGCCGCCTACCGCGCGATGGACCTCGCGCTGCCGCTGCTCAAGCCCGGCAAGAGCCTGAAATTCGCAGGCCTGCCGGACGGCCAGGACCCCGACGATCTCGCCCGCTCCGGCGGCCGTGATGCGATCGCCGATGTGCTCAATGGCGCACGCCCACTCGCCCAGGTGCTGTGGACGCGCGAGAGCGAGGCGGGTTCGCTCGATACGCCGGAGCGGCGGGCGGCCCTGGAAGCCCGCCTCGCCGAAGTGACCGCTGCGATCGGCGACGATGCGGTGCGCCGCTACTACCGTCAGGACATGGGCACGCGGTTGCGGCAACTTTTCGCGCCAACGGATGTGACGACGCGGCGCCGCAGCTTCGACGAGAACAGACGGTGGGGCAGTGGTGCCGGCAGGGCCGGCGGTCCGCCGCGGCCGAGCACGCCGCGCGCCTCGTTCGGTCGTGACGACAGTTACGTCGCGGTGAGTCCGCATTTCGCGGCGGGACCGCTCCATCGCGGCCATCGCGCCGCCATCCCACGCCGCGAAGCGCTGATGTTGCAGGTCGTGCTCAACCACCCCTGGCTTCTGCACGACCACATGGAGGAGTTCGCCGAAGCCGAGTTCCGCCACGCCGACACGCAAAAATTCAAAAGCGCCCTGATCGACGTCTTCGCCCATCATTTTGCCGATGAACTCGGCCAGGACGCTGCCGCTGAGCGCGCCGACCGCGCCGAACTTGCCGCCGAACTCGGCCGCCGCGGTTTTGCCGACATGTTGGGGCGTATCGAGCGCACCATCACGACACGCTCGGTATGGGGCGCGCGGCCGGAGGCCGCCGCGACCGATGTTTTGTTGACGTGGAAGCAGCTTATTGCCTTGCATCGGCAATGGCATTCCCTAACTAGGGAACTTAAGGACGCAGAGTCGGCGCTCGGCCAGGACAATACCGAAGCGAACTACGCGCGGCTTCGCGACGTGAAAGCGAGGCTGTCCACACTCGACGGAACCGAAGCCCTGATCGAAGGTTTCGGCGCCTCCTCGGGGCGGCCAGCGAGGTCATTGTGAAGGGTCACGGTGACCAGATCGCTGTTACAGCGTGGCTTTCCGGGCTCCATCGCCTGGCAATTTGCGGGCGGTTGTGGGTGCCGAACTCTGGACGGGTCGGCAGCGAAGGAATATGAGGTCCCACGCGCTGCTGACAGGGTTAGTCGGAGCTTAACGGAGTTCCGCGAAGAGTGAGGGCCTCGATTCGGGGCGGTGCACCAGGGTTCCCTCTGGCGGCGCTGCCCTTTTTGGCCGTCGGCCGGGGCTCGAAGCCCTGCCCAAGCTGGGGTCCGCGCACGGGGCGACGGACTCACCATAGGGTAGGGGACGCAGCGGTGCGGCGACGGGCGTAGGTGGAGACACACATGGCGAGCAAGAGCGTGGTGGGCATCAAAACAGTCGCGACCAAGGCGAAGGCCGTCACGCCAAAGGACAATGAGGCGCCGGAAAAAGAGACCTCCGAGGCTCCGGACGCCCCTCTGCCGCTGCTCGACCTCTCCGACGCCGCCGTCAAGAAGATGATCAAGCAGGCCAAGAAGCGCGGCTACGTCACCTACGAACAGCTCAACGCCGTGATGCCCTCGGAGGAAGTGACCTCCGAGAAGATCGAAGACATCCTGGCCATGATGAACGAGATGGGCATCAACGTCGTCGAGACCGAGGAAGCCGAAGCCGACGACGAGGAAAGCCGCGAGGAGGCCGAAGAGGAAGAGAGCGAAGGCGGCGAGCTTGTCGAGGTCCAGGTGAAGCCGCCAGCCAAATCCGAAGCCAAGGAGCCGGCAGAGCGCACCGACGATCCGGTGCGGATGTACCTGCGCGAGATGGGTTCCGTCGAGCTGTTGTCGCGTGAAGGCGAAATCGCCATCGCCAAGCGCATCGAGGCCGGCCGCGAGGCGATGATCGCCGGGCTGTGTGAAAGCCCGCTGTCGTTCCAGGCCGTCATCATCTGGCGCGACGAACTCAACGAAGGAAAAGTCTTCCTCCGCGACATCATCGATCTCGAAGCGACCTACGCCGGCCCCGACGCCAAGGGGGCTCCCGCGGTCGCGCCGGGCGATCCATCGGCCGCTGCCGGCATGCCAGGCGGCGCAGGCTTCATGCCGCAGCCGCCGCAGGCCGTGGCGCCGCCTTCGGCGCCGCCCGCCGCGACCCCGTTCAAGGCGCCGGGAGCCGCCAATGGCAACGGCGAGGAGGGCGGCGAGGAAGCCGCGATCGCCGACGCCGACATGGACGAGGACGACCTCGAGAATTCGATGTCGCTTGCCGCCATCGAGGCCGAGCTCAAGCCCAAGGTGCTGGAGACCTTCGACAAGGTCGCCAACTCGTTCAAGCGGCTGCGCCGCCTGCAAGAGCTCGACATCCAGAACAAGCTGAAGAACGAGACGCTCTCGCCTGCGCAGGAGCGCAAGTCGAAGAAGCTCAAGGATGAGATCATCCAGGAGGTGAAGTCGCTTCGCCTCAATCAGGCGCGCATCGACGCGCTGGTCGAGCAGCTCTACGACATCAACAAGCGTCTCGTCGGCCACGAGGGCCGGCTGATGCGGCTGGCCGAAAGCCACGGCGTCATCCGCGAGGATTTCCTGCGCAACTATCAGGGCTCCGAGCTCGATCCGCGCTGGCTCAACCGCGTCTCGAAACTCTCCGCCAAAGGCTGGAAGAATTTCGTCGCCCGCGACAAGGACCGCATCAAGGATCTGCGCACCAACATTCACACGCTCGCCACCGAGACCGGTCTGGAGATCGGCGAGTTCCGCAAGATCGTCCACATGGTGCAGAAGGGCGAGCGCGAGGCGCGCCAGGCGAAGAAGGAAATGGTCGAAGCCAACCTTCGCCTCGTCATTTCGATCGCCAAGAAGTACACCAACCGCGGCCTGCAGTTCCTCGATCTGATTCAGGAAGGCAACATCGGCCTGATGAAGGCGGTCGACAAGTTCGAATACCGCCGCGGCTACAAGTTCTCGACCTACGCCACGTGGTGGATTCGGCAGGCGATCACGCGCAGCATTGCCGATCAAGCGCGCACCATCCGCATTCCGGTGCACATGATCGAGACCATCAACAAGATCGTGCGCACCTCGCGGCAGATGCTCAACGAGATCGGCCGCGAGCCGACGCCGGAAGAGCTCGCCGAGAAGCTCGGCATGCCGCTCGAAAAGGTGCGCAAGGTTCTCAAGATCGCCAAGGAGCCGCTCTCGCTCGAGACGCCGATCGGCGACGAGGAGGATTCGCATCTCGGCGATTTCATCGAGGACAAGAACGCCATCCTGCCGATCGATGCCGCAATCCAGAGCAATCTCCGCGAAACCACGACGCGGGTGCTCGCGTCGCTGACCCCGCGCGAGGAGCGTGTTCTTCGCATGCGCTTCGGCATCGGCATGAACACCGACCACACGCTGGAAGAAGTCGGCCAGCAGTTCTCGGTGACGCGCGAGCGCATCCGGCAGATCGAGGCCAAGGCGCTGCGCAAGCTCAAGCATCCGTCGCGGAGCCGAAAGCTCCGGAGCTTCCTGGACAACTAGCTCAGATCGTCATGCCCGAACGTTTCTTTCGTAACGCCGCGGCGCTCGCCGTCGCGGCCCTCGCGCTCGACCTGAGCGCGTCCGGCGCGTTCGCGTTTTCCGCTTCCTTCGCCTGGTGTTCGGGCTCGCCGAATTTTCAGATCGGCGACGTGCCGAAGGGAACGGTGATGCTGCAATTCGCGATGACCGACCTCGACAAGCCGAGTTTTCGCCATGGCGGCGGCACGGTCGGTTATCGTGGTCAGCCGGAAGTGCCGTGCGGCGCGTTCGCGACGGGGTTCGTCGGCCCGGCGCCGCCGCCGGGGGAGGTCCACACTTACGAGTTCACCGTCAAGGCGCTCTCCGCGACCGGCGCCGTGCTGGCAACGACCACGGCGCGGCGAAAATTTCCTGAATAGCGCGACTCTCCGCACTCGCGAAATAAAGCAAAGTGGAAAGAGAGGCGATGCGCCCGCCGCAATGCAATGCGGTGGACGCAACGCGCTCGGTCGTCGTGCTCAATCGGCGAGCGGGAAACGGCGGCGGGCGGCCGTCGCTCGCTCCAATGCCTCGACCAAAACATCGAGAACTGCCTCGAAGGCGGGAGGCATGTCGCCGAACATGGCGGTCATCCTGGCGGTCATCCAGCGTGTCGATCCACGCGGCGCGACGTCCGCAAGAAAGTCGCGCGGGCTGTGAGCAGTACGGGCATAAGTCATGGCGGTCGTCTCCGGCTTTTAATGAATCCAACAGTCCAAGACGCTTCCGCTGATTCTTGTCGTGTTGCACCGCAACATACTCATTGGCGGCGATATCGCAAGCGCCTGCCACGCATGAATTCTATGCAGATATTTCATGCGTTGCACTGCAATATGAGCGCCACAAAAGCCATAGTCCCCGCAAAGCCGTTGAAAAAGTCGCCGCATGGGCGTGGAAAAGAGCGGTCGGGCGGCCGCCTTCGGTCAAAGACCTTAAGCGAAGATAAACGGGCCCATCACCATGCAGCCGGGGCCGCCAGCTATTCGTTCCAGCGTGCGGCCATCACCCGACCCGCATCGCCTTCTTCTTCGCGCCTGAGCGGGTAATGCTTTTGATTGCGAGCGGCGCCTTGCCGGATTTCTCGGCGATCTCGCGATCCTGCTCGATCAGAAACCCGTGGGCGGGCTTGTCGCCGTCGATGCCGCCGGTGAGGTCGCGGGGCACCTTGCGGTTCGAGCGCTGCGAGCCGTCTTCATAGACGACGTCGAACATGACGAATTCGGAATTCAATCCCGGCTTTCTTGGCATTGTTGTTCTCCTTGCAGCCGAATCGGCCGTGATGAATGCGAGCCAAGCGCTCATATATGTACGCAGCGTGACCTTTTACCTATGCAGCGCGGTTTTGAGCTGCGAGGCGTGGCTTTATCTCAATCATGCGGCCAGGACGATGCCGCCGGATTGGGCCATCAACGCGGCCTCGCCGGACGCGGTGGGGTGTTGAAAACAGCAAGACGGGCGCGCCGAAGCGCCATCGCTTCAGATTAAAGCGAACGCCGCTCCAGCGTTTTGAGTGAAGCGTGATCTTCTTGGAAAGCCGCCTTCTGCCGTCGGATCAAGTCCGACGGCAGGCGTTTTCCGGATCACGCTTTGTAGCGGCGGTGCCGCTTTGAAGCCCGCTCGCTCAGAGCGATTGCAGATTCGTCGCCGAGGACTTGCCGCTGCGGCGGTCGGCCTCGATGTCGAACGAGAGCTTCTGGCCTTCGTTGAGGCTGCGCATGCCGGCGCGCTCGACGGCGGAGATGTGGACGAACACGTCCGGGCCGCCGGCATCCTGCACGATGAAGCCGTAACCCTTTTGGGCGTTGAAGAACTTGACGGTACCTTGAGCCAAAGTGGCCTCCTATGAAACGCATAATGCGTTTTGTGGCCGTGCGAACCATTCGCACGGTCTTCAATCCGGATTTGCGTGTTCTTGAGAAAGGCCCCCTGGAGCGATTGGCGCTCCAGTTCCTCTTGAGTGGCGCATGATCTTTTCGGAATCGATAAATACGTTCCGGATCATGCTTTGCGGGCGAGACGGCAAGTCAGGCTAAATCGCGAACGGCGCTCATATAGAGGCGATTTGCCCGATTTGCAATCACCAAGCCGGCGCTGGCGCTTACCCCGTCCGGGCGATTGGACGCGGCTTGCCGGGGTCGCCGGCCGTCTCCGCGTCCGCCGAATGGTCGCCAATCACGCAATTGCGGCCTGCGGATTTTGCCAGATAAAGCCGCCGGTCGGCGCAGCGAAACAGGCCGTCATAATCGGAGGCGTCTTCGGCGCAGGTGGCGAGCCCGATGCTGACGGTGACGAGCGGCGAACCGGCATCCATATGGCTTGCGATGTCGCGGCGGATGCGTTCGCCGAGCGCCAGCGCTGCACTGCGCGCCGTATCGTCGGCAACCACCACGAATTCCTCGCCGCCGTACCGGAATACGGCGTCGTCGGGGCCGACGGTTTTCATCACGATGCGCGCGATCCGCAGTAGCACCACGTCGCCGGCGGCGTGGCCGAAGCGATCGTTGAAGCTCTTGAAGTGATCGATGTCGATGATGAGCAGGCTCACCGGCCGGCCGGCGAGGGCTGCGTCTTCGACCTTCTGGCGGCCGACGGATTCCAGCCGGCCGCGATCGAGCGCACCGGTCAGCGCATCGCGGCCGGAGCGCGCCACGAGGTCTTCGTAGCGCTCGCGATAGGTGAGAAGATCGAACACGTCGAGCAGACGGGGCGCGCTGCGCTGGCGCTTCCCCGGCCGTTCGAGGAAAACCAGATAGAGCGTGCCGAGACCGCTATAGATCGCGACCGCCGCCATCTTGGCCGCCCAGCCGCCGAACAGCACCGAGACCGGCGCGCCAGTGAGAAAGCGCAAGCCGGCGTAGAACGCCGCCTGGTCGAACGTCAGCACCAGCACGCCGCAGAACGCGAGCCGCGCCAGCACGTGATCGCTGAGGAAAGCGCGCGACCGCTCGTAGATCAGGATCATCATGATGCAGTCGGCGAACAGGATCAGCGTACCCCACACCATCAGCGCGCCCATCTCGTCGAGGAAGTTGAAATCGGCGGCGCGCCCCGCCGCCAAAGCGGCGGCGCCGTGCTGGCGCATCAGAAAGGCGAGCGCGAACAGCAGAAGGTTGCCGATCAGCAGACCGTAGATCGGCTGGCGCACCACCACCGCGTCCTCGCGGATATAGACCAGCAAAAGCATCATCAGCTTGCCGGTGAAAAGCACCGCCGAGCCCGGCGAGGCGACGATGCCGAACGGCAGCGGCACGTACAGAATGCTGGCGAGATAGGTTTCCAGAAAGTGCATCACGCCCAGCGCACAAAAGAAGGCGCCGATGCCTATGCGGTAGCGCGCCCGGAACAGCGCCGCGAGCACGAAGAAATAAAGCAGCGCATCGCCGGCCAGCAGCAGCACGTTTTCGCCGTGCGCGGTAAACTCGCTGACGAAGGCGGAGGCGATCTGGAACATCGCAAAAGTTCCCCCGCGAGCGCGTCCAAGAAGCCCCCGAAAGGACGCCGGCTCGCACCAGCCTGCGTACCATCGCGCGGTTAACAGAGCCGAAATCGCCCTGCCGATCGTTTGGGCAGAAGCGCCGCAATTCCCCGTCTTGATCCATTTCAGCTGCGGATTTTGTGTCGCTCGACCGCGCCGTTGCGGCCGCGGTCCCTTGCGCTCGGCTCGCGCGTTCCCATCTGCTGCGCTTGGAACTCGGTTTGGCGGCGCAGGAACGGCGAACACCCATGGCTTTCTCACGCTCAGGATTATTTGCGGGTGCCTTTGCAGGTGTCTTTGCGAGCGGATTGGCCGGCGGATTCGGCGGCCGGTCCGCGCGCGGATCCGCAACCGGCTCGGCCGGGTTCCATTTCGGCGCTGGGCCCCAAGCCGGCTCTCATGCCGGCTCTCATGCCGGCCGCTACGATCAGCAGTCACGCCGTGCGGCGCTCGACCGGCTCGACATGCTGGCGACGGTGTTCGACACGGCGTTCGTGGTGCCGGGCACCGGCGTCCGGTTCGGCGTCGAGTTTTTGTTGCGCCTCGTGCCGGTCGCAGGCGATGCTGCGGCCTCGGCACTCTCCTGTTATCTGCTCTACGAGGCTTACCGGCTTGGTGTACCGCGCACGCTCCTGGCGCGCATGTTGGCCAATGTGCTCCTCGAGGGTGCGGTTGGCGCCGTGCCACTGGCCGGCGACGCGTTCGACGTGTTGTTCCGCGCCAACCGCAGGAACGTCATGCTGCTGCGCGAGCATTTCGCCCGCACCGGATTTGCGTGAGGCGAGGCGGATAGAAAAAGTCCGCTTTGCTGCTTGAACGTGCGGCCCCGTCTCTTATGTAGCGCCGGCGTGTTATCATTCCGCTCGGCATTGATTTGTTCCGGGCATCCTCCTCACCCTTAAGGATGGTTCCAACCCGCGATGAACGTTCACGCGACGCTCGATAAATCCTCGCAGCCTCGCTTTCTGATGTGCCCGCCGCGGCATTTCGCGGTCACCTACAGCATCAATCCGTGGATGGATCCAGCGGCCTGGGCTGAGGGCGGCGCGGCGTTGCACGCCGACGCGCAGCAGCAGTGGGCCAGCTTGCGGCGCGCGCTTGCAGAGACGGGCGCCGCGATCGACATGGTGGAGCCTGCTCCCGGCCTCCCCGACCTCGTGTTCACCGCCAACGCCGCAGTGGTGCTCGACGGCAAGGTGGCGTTGGCGCGGTTTCGTCACGGCGAACGTCAGGATGAAGAGCCGTTATTCGCGGCGGCATTCGAGGCTCTCAAGTCGCGGGGCCTTGTCGATGAGATTTTTCAGATGCCCGAGGCCATCATGCTGGAGGGCGCCGGCGATTGCATCTGGGATGCGCGGCGCCGCCTGTTCTGGATGGGCAGCGGCTTTCGTTCCGATGCAGCCGCGGGCCCAATCCTCGAGCGGCGTTTCGGCGTGCCATGCGTTCCGCTCGCGCTGGCCAGTCCGAGTTTCTATCATCTCGACACCGCGTTCTGCGCGCTGCCGTGCGGCGGCGTCATCTACTATCCCGCAGCCTTCACGGCGTCGGCGCTCGCCGAGATTCACGCGCGGGTCGCGCCGGACGATCGCATCGCGCTCGATGCCGAAGACGCCGCGCGCTTTGCCGCCAACGCTGTCTGCGTTGGCCGCACCATCATTCTTTCGAGCTGCAGCAACGCGCTGCGCCGCACGCTGACGGCGCGCGGCTATAACGTCATCGAAACGCCGCTGCATGTGTTCCTGCGCAGCGGCGGATCGGCGTGCTGCCTGACGCTGCGACTCGATCATCGATCGACTGCAGCGCACACAGACGCGCTTGCGCCTGCGCCTCGATCTGCGGTTAACGCCGGCCGCTGAAATTAACGAAGAAGCTTCAAACAAATAAACTCGCCCAAAAGACGCGTCATAAAACCGATACGCGCCACGGTGGGAGTGCGCGCATTTTCTGGTTCCATCGTTACTTAGTTCCATCGCCACGACATCGCCCCTCAACGCGCACTAAGCGGTCCGATACTCGCCGGATTTGCTCGCAACAAGGCGTGGCAAGTGAGAGGGCAAACTGGAGTTCAATGCATGCCGAATTCAATATCGCGTTATTTCGCATTTGCCATTTTGGTTGTTGCACCGCTCGCGCAGCCGGCTTTCGCGCGTGAACATTATACGAGTTCTCATCACGCTGACCGGCACCATCACGCCTACGCGGCGTCGGGTGATCGGCATCACTATGCGTATCGAGGTCGTCATCGTCATGTTGATGCGGCGCGCGTGCAATGGCGCGCGCCACTCTACGCAATGCAGACGCAAAACTTCTTGGGCTTCGCGGCGTTCGCTCCGAGCCGGAGCGAGAGCAGGAATCAAGGCCAGAGCCGATACGCTTCGAATCGCTACTCCGCACAAAGCTCCGGTGTGGCTTCAGCCTTTGAGAGCCTGGTCGCGCAGCAAGCAAGCGCCAACGGCATTCCAGCTTCGCTCGTCGAACGCGTCATCAAGCGCGAGAGCGGCGGCAATCCGCGCGCTGTGAGCCGCGGCAATTATGGGCTGATGCAGATCCGGCTCGGCACCGCGCGCGCCATGGGCTACGGCGGTTCGGCGGAGGGCCTGCTCGATGCCGCAACCAACATGACCTATGCGGTGCGCTATCTCGCCGGCGCCTATCGCGCCGCCGGCGGCAACGAGAGCCGCGCGGTCGCGCTCTACGCCAGCGGTTACGGCGCCGCGCGCAGCGTGCAGCGTCCGACATACCAGACGGCCGTCTGGTTCACCCCGGCTGCCAATAGTTTGCAGCCGTCTTACGTCGGCAGCACGCGAGCGAGCCATCGCGTGAAGCGTCACTGGCGGCACCCGGTGTAACATCGCGCGCTCGGCGGGCTTCGGCCCGCCGATCATTCGCTCTATTCAAGTCCCTCGACGATGCGGATGTCGCGCACCGCGCCGTCGCCGAGCGCTTTCAGTGCGGCCTGGTAGCCGGGACTCTCATAGGCCGCGATCGCCTTTTCGACGCTCGGGAATTCCGACATCACGATGCGCTCCTTGAGCCCGGCCTCGTAGGCTGCCGCCGCCGTGCCGCGGGCAAGGTAGCGGCCGCCGAATGGCGCCACCGCGTCGGGCGCGAGTTTGGCGTAAGCAGCGAGCTTTTGCGGATCGGAAATCGAACGGTAGCAGGTCACCCAATAGGCTTTCGGCATCGGCAAGCTCCTTGGCGTGCAGCGGGCGCAACGTCGATAGATACTTTAGCGCAAGAGGCGCGGGGAGGGGCAAATGCGCCTGACGGCGCCCCGGCGCCGCCTCGACATTCGTCTGCCCCGGAGGTACATCGGCTCGCGGCGATACGATCGGGAGCCAGGCGATGTCTTTTTTCAGCGCATTGTTCGGCGGGCGGTCGTCCGCTCCGACGGAGAAAGTCAGCGATCCGGTCGAATATAAGGGCTTCGTCATTCGCGCCGCGCCCTACAAGAACAACGGTCAGTATCAGACCGCCGGCACCATCGAGCGGGAGATCGACGGCGCGTGCAAGGAGCATCGTTTCATCCGCGCCGACTCCTATGCCTCGTACGACGACGCGGTGACGTTCACGATCAACAAAGCGCGCCAGATCATCGATCTGCAGGGCGACCGGATTTTCAGCTAGTGGTCCGATTCTAACATTCGCATCCCGGTTCGGCAGATTGTCTTGCGAATGCTGGAATCAAAAGACCACTAGCAGCCGCCGCGGCTTTCACTTCTTGGCAAACACGATCGTCACGGTTCGGCGGCTCGGCCGAGTTCGTGCAAACGGATCGTTGGCATTGGCAGCCGCCGGCGGCGGCACGCTGGTGCCGACGGTGGTGAATTTGGTGTGCGTCAGCCGTTCCTGCACGATCAGCCATTGCGCGATGACGTTCGCACATTTCTCGGCGAGCTTTTGCGCGACCGCGGGCGGCGTGCGGTCGGAGTGGCATTCGATGTGGACCGGCCCGCCGGCGTGTTCGAAGATCAGGTTGGCGGCCTGCTGCATGTAGTCGGCGGCGGTCGCCGGGATCTTTCCGCTGTCGAAATCGTACAGCGAGTCGGCCGCAACCTCGATGTGGATCTCGTCCGGCATATCGCGATACGGCAGCCGCTTGTAGGTGTCGGGCTTGTCGTCCTTGTTGGTCGGAAAGCCGAACATCGGCTGATGAGTGTTCGGGTCGATGCTGATGCTTTGTGCGGCGGCGCCGCTCGCGAGTGCCGAGAGCGCCAGCAACAGCAACGCCGGCAACGCTGAGCGCATCATCATGCTCCCCGATCGGCGGCGCTCGATATCATGGCGGATTTACGCCAGACCCTCGACGATGCGCATGTCGCGTTCGACGGCATTGCCGAGCACCTTCAGCGCGGCCTGGTAGGCGGGGCCGTCATGGGCGGCGGCGGCCTTCTCGACGCTGTCGAACTCGATGATGACGACGCGCTGGGTGAGCCCTTTCTCGTAGGCTTTGGCGGCGGTGCCGCGGGCGAGAAAGCGGCCGCCGGCGGCCGAAAGCGCAGGACCGGCGAGCTTGGCGTATTCCGCCAGCGCATCCGGATTGGAAACCGAACGATACGTCGCCACCCAATATGCCTTGGCCATGATTGTCTCCCTTCGACAAGCGATCGTTCATCGCCGCGTCGCGGCGCTGCCCAAGCACGGGCGGTTTTCGCCACGGTGTTGGCATGCCGCGTGCGGCCACGCAATGCGTCGTGGTTACAACGTCATCGAATCATAAGGAACGGGAATGACGAAAATCAGGCCGCGTCGCTGTCGCCGCCGTCGATCTCGGCCTTCAGGCGCTTGACCATGCGCTTGAGCGCAGCAAGCTCGGTTTCCAGAGAAGCGACGCGTTCCGCGAGATCGCTGTGCACCTGATCGGCAGGCGCCCGGCCGGCGTCGCCGAACGCGAGTCCGATCTCATCGCCGTGGCGCCACTGCACGTGCGCCTCCAGCGTCTGCTCCTTCTGCGGAATATAGAGCTCGACGACATCGGGCACCGACACCGCGTCCGAAAAGACGATGCGTGCGCCCTGGTCGGAAATATCGCGAATGAGGCAGTCCACCGCGCTGCGGCGCTTGTTGAAATGCACGCAACCGCGCAGGAAGCTTTTCTGCCGTGTCGAATGGCGGCGTTCGCCCATCAGCATCCCCGACCATGTCCCTAAAAGCGCCGATCCCCTTTGCAACAATAAAACGGCCGCGCTTAACGCGGGCTTACCAAAAGGTTTCGCCGTGGGATTTTGCCGCGCCACGTGGTCGGGCGGCGGCAACCGCGCCCGACAACGCAACCCGCACAATGCAAAATGGAACCGCGAACGACGGCCGCTTCAACCAGCCGTTTCAACCGGCCGGATCACCAACCCGAAATCAGGCGGCCGAAGTCATAGAGGAGCGCACCGATCACACACGCTGCGAGTCCGCTCCCGATGACGCCGACGATGATGGCCGAGTTCACCCGGCCAAGCATTTGCTTGTCGACGAAGTGAGCCTTTTCGGCGTGGGCCATAATCGCCATCCTGTTATGGTCGCCATTCTAAGTGATTCTCGGCGGCAGCCGCGTCGCCGCCACTTCGACTATTTAACGACTGCGCGGCCCTGCGGCATTGTGTACTCCGGCAATGCAGCGTTGCACACGCCGCGTGGCTTGCGAGGTTTGCTCAAACCCACTAACCCTTCGCGGCTGTTGATGTTTTGGGCCGCCGGCAAAACCGCTATAAACAACACATAAAAAACGATGTTTGTTCCGCCGCGTGATTTTCAATTCGCTGCGGCCAGGGAGGAGAGCCGGGATGCATGTTTTTAACGTGACGCGCGAAGCTGCCTTCGATCCTAAAAAGCACGTCGAGAAGATTCTCGGCACCGTCGAAGAGGGAGACGTCACCGTCGCCTGCTGGGAGCCGGGTCAGATCAGCCCCTACCACTGTCATCCGCACGCGACCGAAATCTATTTCTGCTTCGAGGGCGGCGGCACCATGCGCACGCCGACCGAAAGCGTCGCGGTGGTGCCCGGCGGCTTTGTCGTCCACCCGCCCGGCGAAGTCCATGAATATGCCAACGGCCCGCAGCGCACCCTGCTGTTTCGCGTGCGCTACGGTTCGGATATGGTTTCGCGCCACATCGAATGGCGCGGCCGCCCGGGCTGGACGCAGAGCGCGGACGACGCCGCGTATTATCGCCAGCATCCGGTCACCGCCTGAATCCGCGACCAACGACGCGCCGCGCGCACTCTGAAACGCGCATGGAGGAGAAATGTTTTCCAAGCCGCACTGCCCGGTCATCGCCATCGAGGAGCATTACTGGGACGAGGAACTCGAGAAGACCTATGTGGGCGGCGAATCCGGCCGGCCCGGCGAGCAGTCGAAGCGCCTGCACGATTTCACCGGCATCCGCATCAAGGAGATGGACGACGCCGGCATCGACATGCAGGTGCTCTCCCACGGCGCGCCGTCGACCCAGAAGCTTCCCGCCGATACCGCTGCGGCTCTCACGCAGCGCGTCAACGATCGGCTCCATGCCGTGGTGAAAGCAAATCCGTCGCGCTTTGCCGCGTTCGCGGCGCTGCCGACCGCGGTGCCGGAAGCCGCCGCCGACGAACTCGAGCGCACCGCCGAACTCGGCTTCAAGGGCGCGATGCTGCACGGCCTCGCCAACGGCATGTTCCTCGACGACAAGAAGTTCTGGCCGATCTACGCGCGTGCCGAAAAGCTCGATGTGCCGATCTATCTGCATCCGTCGCTGCCGAACGCCGACGTGATGCGGATCTACTATCAGGACTACGTCAAGGACTTCCCGATGGTGGCGCGGCCGGCCTGGGGCTACACGGTGGAGACCGCGACCACCGCCATCCGCCTCGTGCTCTCCGGCGTGTTCGAGAAGCATCCCAAGCTCAAGATCATTCTCGGCCATCTCGGCGAGACGCTGCCGTTCCTGGTCTGGCGCATCGACCAGGCGCTGTCGCGCCCCGGCAACAAATCGATGAGCTTCCGCGACATCTTCTGCAACAACTACTACATCACGACCAGCGGCAACTTCTCCGACCCGGCGCTGCTCTGCTGCGTGATGGAGATGGGCGTCGATCATATTCTGTTCGCGGTCGATTGGCCGTTCGTCATGAACCCGCCGGGGACCGAATGGATGGCGGGCATTCCGCTCTCCGACGCCGACAAGGCGAAGATTCTCTCCGGCAACGCCAAGCGCCTGCTGCGGATGTAAGGCACGGCGCGCTCGCGCTCTGAGCCACTGCTGCCTGACCATCCCTGAATTCCGATCGTTCCCGGGCGAGAGTGCTGTTCATTTATTCCGTAATTGCCCGATGGTGCTGTTCGATCGGAGGGAATTTCGGCAGTTGTACATCCGCCGTTGGGAATAGGCGACCAGCTCCTTGATCGAGGCATTGAGGATACTCAACTGCACCCCTCGACAATAGCAGTTCGCCGACAAGGCGACCGTCTCGCTGAACGCACTCACCAGACTGGAAACGGGAAAAGTTGATTCGCGCGTCAGCCCTGTAGCGAATTGAACGGGCGTACCCATCTGCGTATTTCGCAGCAACGGATCGGCTGGCCGAGGCGTCGTTTGGGCGCAAAAGGGAATCCCATGTACTATCAAGTGATTTCGCAGTGTACGCAAAGCTTGAAGAACCTTGAGACCTGTCTCGACAAAGCTGAGCAGTATGCGACTGCCAAAAAGTTCGATGTTGCCGTGCTCATGACCAGCCGGCTCGCACCGGACATGCATCATTTCATCTATCAGGTCCAAAGCGCTTGCGATTATGTGAAAGCGGCAGCTGCCTGGCTTTCAGGACAGACACCACCCAAGCACGAGGACAATGAGCGGACAATTGACGAACTGCGCGCTCGTCTACGCAAGACTGTTGCTTTCGTCGAGAGCGTGAAGGAAGCGCAATACGTGGGCGCGGACAAACGCAAGGTCAAACTGTCTTGGGCACCCGGCAAGGTCATCGGCGGCGAGGATTACTTGCTGCAGGTGACGATACCAAATGTCTTTTTCCATATTTCGATGGCCTACGCCATTCTCCGTCACAACGGTGTGGATGTCGGTAAGCGGGATTTCCTCGGTCCTATCAGCTTTGTGGACGCCTGATCGAATACCCGCTACCGCCGCGCGGCGGGCTATGTCGATCGCATCCTCAAGGGCGAGAAGTCGGCCGACCTGTCGGTGCAGGCCCCACCAAGTACGAGACGGTCATTAACCTGAAGACCGCCAAGGCGATCGGTCTCACCGTGCCGCCATCTGTGATTTCGACCGCCGACAAGGTGATTGAATAAGATGCGCGACATCCGCTTGTGGCGCTTCTCGGGCTTAGCGCCCTCTCTGATTTGAGTCTGAAATACACTGCTTAACGGACATGATCTGTTGGTTTCCAACTAAGTGAAAAGCGCTGGCTCGGCCACTGCTTGGCTATTGTCGCTGGCGGCTGAGCGGCCCAATTCGCCGGATATAGCTATACGCGCCGCGACGACGGGGACCCAGCCTGGATTCCCGCGTGCGCGGGAATGAGCGGAGGTCAAACTATCGCGATCTCATCACCCTCGGCGATCTCGCCGGCGCGGATCACCTCGGCGTAGATGCCGCAGTCGGCGTGGCCGAGCGCCAGCATCAGCGCCTGCGGGATGGCGAGGTCGCGGATGCCGGTCTGCGGATCGACGTCGGTCGCAGCACAGCGGACGATGCGCTTGACGACTTTCAGCCGCGCGGCGCCGATCGCCAAAACCTGGCCGACGAACTCCAGTTCGCTCCAGGCCGGCCAGCTCTCGGCATAGATGTTGGCGCGAAAGCGCAGCGGGTCGACCGGGGCGCCCACCAGACTTTCGATCGCGTTCACCGAGGCGAGGTTGATGATCGACACCACCTTGCGGGCGACGTCGGAGAAACTGTGGCCGGGCGCGTGCAGGATTTTCGGCGGCCCGCGCAGTTCGTCGGCGCAGTATTGCGCGAAGTACCGCTCAATGGCCGCGCGGCCCTCGGCGCGTTGCAGATCGGCTGTGATGCGACGTTCCCCTCCCCCCGCTTGCGGCGGCGAGGGGGCAGGGGTGGGGGGAGTGATCGTGAGCCTATGGGTCGCGTGATCGAATTCGGTGCGCAGCGCCGCGAGCCGCTCGTTCTTCATCAGCATGAGAAAGTGCGTCTTGGCGCGATAGGGCTGCGTCACCCGATCGAAGCCGGACGGGCCGTTCTCGATCGCGTAGATGCGGTCGCCGGGAACCGCCTCGCCGGGCGCCAGCAGCACGCGCGACAGCGCTTCGGGGCTCAGTCCTTTGATCGGGTAGCGGTAGATCGATTGGATGATGGCCATGGGCTCAGGACATATTTCGCTCAAATCTAATCGTTTTTTCACGCGTCATGCGCGGCTCGACCCGCGCATCCATGATGTGACCCGGCGCCGCTTGACCATTGCAGCAAGCGTGCGCAGGCGCCAGCGCCGTATCGATTGCCGGGTCAAGCCTGGTCAAGCCCGGCAATGACGCGCGGAGGAGGGGTTTCGGGCAAAAACTCCCTCGGAACCTCTTTTCCCGGCCGGCTCCGCCCCCATATTGATGAGCGGCGGATCGCCTTCGGGGGTCCGCTGGGTGTCGGGGCCGCCGGTCGGAATCGGTTTGATCTGCATCACGGCAGCGACAACCAAACGCCATTAAACCCAATGACGATGTCTCGTCCGCGCCTTTTTGGGGCATGATCTTTTCCGAATACCGGTAACCACTTTTCGGGATCATGCTCTGGGGCGTTCGGGACAGGCCGAGGGAGTTCTGTCCATGAATTTCGAGAAGTACACCGACCGCAGCCGCGGTTTCGTGCAATCCGCCCAATCCCTTGCGCAGCGCGAGGGTCACCAGCAATTCGCGCCCGAGCACCTCTTGAAGGTGCTGCTCGACGATCCCGAAGGGCTCGCCGCGGGCCTCATCGACCGCGCCGGCGGCAATTCCCGCCAGGCACTGTCCGCCGTCGAGGCAGCGCTCAATAAGCGTCCGAAAATCTCCGGCGGCGGGGCCGGCCAAGTCTATCTCGATCCGGCCTTGGCGCGGGTGTTCGACACCGCCGAGAAGGCCGGCGAGAAGGCCGGCGACAGCTACGTCACCGTCGAGCGGCTTCTGCTCGCGCTCGCTCTCGAAAAGGGCAGCGAGGCGGGGAAGATTCTCAGCCAGGCCGGCGTCACGCCGCAAACGCTGAACGCCGCCATCGAGGCCTTGCGCAAGGGCCGGACCGCGGATTCGGCATCCGCCGAGAATGCCTATGATGCGTTGAAGAAATACGCCCGCGACCTCACGCAAGCCGCGCGAGACGGCAAGCTCGATCCGGTGATCGGCCGCGACGAGGAAATCCGTCGCACCATTCAGGTGCTGTCGCGCCGGACCAAGAACAATCCGGTGCTGATCGGCGAGCCCGGCGTCGGCAAGACCGCGATCGTCGAGGGCCTGGCGCTACGCATCGTCAACGGCGACGTGCCGGAAAGCCTGCAAGACAAGAAGCTGCTGGCGCTCGACATGGGCGCGCTGATTGCCGGCGCGAAATATCGCGGCGAGTTCGAGGAGCGGCTCAAGGCCGTGCTGCAGGAGGTGACGGCTTCGGCCGGCGCCTATGTTCTCTTCATCGACGAGATGCACACCATCATCGGCGCCGGCAAAGCCGACGGCGCCATGGATGCGTCGAACCTGCTCAAGCCCGCTTTGGCGCGCGGCGAATTGCATTGCATCGGCGCCACCACGCTCGACGAGTATCGCAAGCACGTCGAGAAGGACGCCGCGTTGGCGCGCCGCTTCCAGCCGGTCTATGTCGACGAGCCGACCGTCGAGGACACCATCTCGATCCTGCGCGGCCTCAAGGAAAAGTACGAGGCGCACCATAAGGTGAAAGTCACCGACGCCGCGCTCGTGGCGGCGGCGACGCTGTCGAACCGTTACATCACCGACCGCTTCCTGCCCGACAAGGCTATCGACCTTGTCGACGAGGCGGCGGCGCGGCTGCGCATGCAGATCGATTCCAAGCCCGAAGAGCTCGACAATCTCGACCGCGAGATCGTGCGGCTGAAAATCGAGCAGGAGGCGCTGAAGAAAGAGCGCGACGCGGGCTCCAAGGAGCGGCTGAAGCGGCTCGAAAAGGACCTCGCTCAGCTCCAGGAAAAAGCCGACGCGCTGACCGCGAAGTGGAAGTCCGAGAAGGACAAACTCAATTCCGCAGCCGAACTGCAAAAGCAGCTCGACAAGGCGAAGAACGATTTGGCCGACGCCATCCGCCGCGGCGATTATCAGCGCGCCGGGCAATTGCAGTACGGCGCCGTTCCGGAGCTCGAACGCAAGCTCAAAGAGACCGAAGCGGCGACGAGCGGCGCCAGCGTCGTTGCGTCCGAAGCGGTGACCGCCGACAACGTCGCCCAGGTGGTGTCGCGCTGGACCGGCATTCCGGTCGATCGCATGCTCGAAGGCGAGCGCGAAAAGCTTCTCAAGATGGAGGAGCAGATCGGCAAGCGCGTGGTCGGGCAGGCCGAAGCCGTCAAGGCGGTCTCGACTGCGGTGCGGCGCGCGCGCGCGGGCCTGCAGGACCCGAACCGGCCGATGGGTTCTTTTATGTTTCTCGGGCCCACGGGCGTCGGCAAGACCGAGCTGACCAAAGCGCTCGCGGAATTCTTGTTCGACGACGAGCACGCGCTGGTGCGCATCGACATGTCGGAGTTCATGGAGAAGCATTCGGTGGCGCGGCTGATCGGCGCTCCTCCGGGCTATGTCGGTTACGAGGAGGGCGGGGCGCTCACCGAAGCGGTGCGGCGGCGGCCCTATCAGGTCGTGTTGTTCGACGAGATCGAGAAGGCGCATCCCGACGTGTTCAACGTGCTGCTCCAAGTGCTCGACGACGGCCGCTTGACCGATGGTCAGGGCCGCACCGTCGACTTCCGCAACACGCTGATCGTGATGACGTCGAATCTCGGCTCCGAGTATCTGGTGAACCAGGCCGAGGGCGAGGACACCGACAAGGTGCGCGATCTGGTGATGGCGGAAGTCCGCGCCCGGTTCCGTCCGGAGTTCATCAACCGCATCGACGAGATCATTCTGTTCCACCGTCTCAAGCGCGAGCACATGGGCCGCATCGTCGATATCCAGATGCAGCGGCTGCAGAAGCTTCTCGAGGATCGCAAGATCACCGTCGTGCTCGAGCCGAAGGGCCGCGAATGGCTCGCCGACAAAGGCTACGATCCGGCTTACGGCGCGCGTCCGCTCAAGCGCGTGATCCAGAAGTCGGTGCAGGATCCGCTGGCTGAACTCATTCTCTCCGGCCGCATCAAGGACGGCGAGAAGGTCGTCATCTCGGCCGGCAAGCAGGGCTTGGTGTTCAACGGCGCGGCTGTGGCTGAGGCGGCGTAAGCAGGAGTGGCGAGAAGTCCTCTTCACCTCTCCCCGGTGGGGAGAGGTGAAAGCTGACTGGTGCGGACGCTATCGTGAAGGACGATGCTTACCGCCGGCCCTGCGGCTTCGGCGCCGGCGTGGCGCCGGCTTCGTTGAGCCGTTCGCGGACGTGCTCGACGAAGTAGCGCGCGGGCGCCTTCGGCAGGCCGTTGATGACGAGTGGATTAAGCCCGCCCGAACTCTCGACGCTGATCTGGTCCCAGACAAAGCCGCGCGTGTGCGCGACTTCGGCGATGTGCGACAGCGGCAGGTGCTCGTCCGTGCGCCGCCACGGGGTCAGCCAGAACGGCACGCTGACGAACGAGATGCCGACGTGATCGGCGTACATCCGCTGCGGTATGAGGAACGGCGTGAGCTTGAATGTGAGCAGCGCCCACAGCCGGCTGGAACGCACCTCGATGGGGTCGTCGGTCTTCGCAGTCTGAGCGGTCATTTTGCTAGTGGTCCTTTGATTCTAACATTCGCAAGACAGCCTGCCGAACCGGGACGCGAATGTTAGAATTGGACCACTAGCGCGCCTGCGCGACGTGGGGCGGGGGCACGCGCGCCAGCAATGCGTCGAGCTGGGCGCGATCCTTCTCGAAATTGGCGAGCGCCACGCCGTCCAGCACCCGGCCGCGCGGCAGCTTGATGCGCATCGGATCGACGAAGCGATCGTTGACCAGAATTTCGAAGTGCACGTGCGAGCCGGTCGACAGCCCCGTCGATCCGACGAAGCCGATGACCTGGCCCTGCCGCACATGAGTGCCGACGTCGAGACCGCGGGCGAAGGCGGTCATATGGCCGTAGGCGGTCTCGTAGCCGTTGGCGTGACGGATGCGGACGTATTTGCCGTAGCCGCCCTTCGGTCCGATTTCCTCGATCGTGCCGTTGCCGGCGGCGAAGATCGGCGTGCCCATCGGCGCGCCCCAATCGACGCCGGTGTGCAATTCCTTGTAGCGCAGCATCGGATGCGTGCGCCAACCGAACGGCGAGGTTTCGGTGCCGGCGGCGACCGGCTTGCGCACCAGGAACTTCTTGGCGCTCTTGCCTTCGTCGTCATAATAATCGTAGAGGCCGTCGTCGGTGGTCTGGAAGTGATAGTATTTTTTGGTTTCGCCGCCGACCGAAAGCGACGCAAAGCGCACTTCGTTCCGGCCTTCGCCGTTCTCGTCGTCCGCATAGAGCACCTCGAACGAGTCGCCCGGCTGCACCTTGCGCTGGAAGTCGACGTCGTATGAGTAGATGCGGACGAGATCCTGGATCACCAAGTTCGGAACGTTGTTGCGCAACGCGGTCTCGTAGAGGCTCTGATAGAGCCGCACGCCGCTGCCGTCGTCTTCGGCGGCTTCGTCTTCGCCGGCCGACTCGACGTCGGTATCGACATTGGCAATGTCGACCGGAACATATCTGCCGGAGTCGGAGAGTGCTGCCGCCGCCACGATCGCGCTGTCGCCGGCGACGATGACGCGCAGCGGCTGCAGGTGGCCGAGGCTGACCGTGCCCATGAGCGCGCGCACTTTCTGGCCGTCTTTGAGGCCGCCTTCGCGCGCCGGCGGTCCGATCACGGCATTGATTTGTTTGATGTCGTCAGGCGCGGCGCCGAGGTCGCGCAGGATCGAGCCGACGGTTTCGCCCTTTTTCGCGATGACCGTCCGTTCGGTCCAGTCGGTGCCGTTGGTCGTCTGCGTCGTGGTCTTCGGCAACAGCGTGACGTTCTCCGGCACGACGCGTGCCGCGAAACCGAAGTCGGTGTCCGGGTTGCCCTCGGCGGCGTAACTGAGTTTGAGGCTTCCCGTGGCATCGGAATTGGCGAGCAGCGGCGACAATGATCCTGCGGCTTTGGCGGCGTCGCGCACGCGCGTAATGACATCGTCGAGCGGCAACAGCGTCGACGCCTTGACCTTCGGCAGCAGAGAACCGAGTTCGCAGGTTGCCGGCGTCACCTTGCTGCGGACGGCGGGCGCGGCGAAGTCGCACGTAACAAAGGAGACCTCGGCGTCCGGCGCTGCGGCGGCGGCCGGCGAGTTGTCGTCGCCGGAGATCGTTTCGGCCAAAAGCTTTTGCGGATTGAACGGCGGAATATTGGCGGAGAGATCGGACACCGTCAGCGAAAGATTCCCGGAAACGCGGACGTACGGACGAACGCGCACCACTTCGCGGTCGTGGGTTCTGGAGGTGGTTGGGATGCGCACGATCTGGCGCGCGACTCCGGTCGGTTCGCTCACCGCCGGCAGGCGATCGGTCTTGCGCATCGCGCCCAGACGTTCGCCGATGCCGGTCAACGCGCCGCGCAACGCCGTCTCGAGGCGCTCCGGCGCCTCGGCGAAATTGGTTTCGCCGTCGAGCGAAGCAAAAACGGCGCCCCCCATAAGGGCGGCGCCGCACAGTCCGGTCAGTATTGTGCCGCTAAACCATTGTACCGAGAGCCGGCGCCGGTCGACCAGACCGCCAGTCCCGCCATCAACCAGAAGCGGCGGCTCGTTGCCGAGATCGATGGTCTCGGTCTCAAGCCTCCGGGTTGCGCCGCGCAGCCTTCCTTGGTCCAAGACCACGTCCCCTGCACTCGCGCTTGCACGCGGTGTTGCACCCTGCAGCGCCGAAGTACGACGCTCCGTCCCCACCGGACCGGCGTAGTAGCCGGATCAGGTTCAACCATCGACACGATGCCCGTGTGCCACAGAGCCGTCAACGCGGCTCGTCACCACAAGGGCCTAAAGCTCACTGGTTTTGTCGCCTTCCCCGCGTCGCGACATCCCCGACACAAGTACGCAAGAACGGCGGAGGAATGTGGCCGCAGTACGGCGTGAAAACGCCGCGCTGGCGGCCCCGGGAGGCCACCGCGATACCTGCTCGAGCGGTGGTCCACAGGACTAATTTTACTCCGATAAGGCGTTGACA
>CAWIID010000002.1:0-545000 GCA_963836055.1 uncultured Alphaproteobacteria bacterium | reverse complement strand
TCTCAGCAAATTTTAGAAGCGGCAAATTGTCCGGCATTGCAGGATTGATTTTTCGCGGCTGGTCGGCGCCCGACAGGAATTGCTATCAATCCGGCCCTGCCGATCCCTGTTGTGGTTCGGCTTGGCGAGCATGCAATCAACACGCGGTGCATTGAGCGCCGCCCGGAGGAAATAAGCCCGACGATGGCCACACTCAATCCGCCGTTTCGCGCCGATCAGGTCGGCAGCATGCTTCGTCCGCCGCAAATTTTCGAGGCGCGCAAGCGCCACGCCGAGCAGCAGATCTCCGACGCCGAATTGCGCGCCGTCGAGGATGCGGCGATCCGCGAGATCGTGGCGGTGCAGGAATCGATCGGGCTCCAATCGGTCACCGATGGCGAATTCCGGCGGCGGAGCTACATCATCGATTTCTTCCAGAAGGCGCTCGGCCCGGGCGGCCTCGCGTTCGAGGACAGCCTGTTCTTCCACAAGAACGACAAGGGCGACCGCGTCGTTCTCGAAGCGCTCATTGTGCGCGGCAAGGCGCGCTGGAGCGAGCCGATCTTCGCCAACGACTTTGCGTTCGTGAAATCGATCACCAGCCGCACGCCCAAGGTCACGTTGCCCTCGCCGGCGATCCTGCATTTCCTCGGCGGCGACGCTGCAATCCTCGGCGACGCCTACGCCTCGACCGACGATTTCTGGGCCGACCTCATCGAGGTTTATCGCCGCGAATTCGCCGCGCTGGCAAAAGCCGGCTGCACCTACGTGCAGGTCGACGAGACCTCGATCGTCAAGATCGGCGATCCGGAAATCCGCGCCACGCTTGCCGGCCGCGGTGACGACTGGAAGACCGTGGTTGCAAAATACGTCGAGGTTCTCAACGCGGTGCTGGCGGCGGCGCCGGCGGCAATGACCGTCGGCATTCACGTGTGCCGCGGCAACCGCCGCGGCTTTTGGCAGGCTGATGCCGGCTACGAGTTCATGGCCGACCAGCTTTTCCGCAGGCTCAACGCGGCGTTCTACTTTCTGGAATTCGACAGTCCGCGCGCCGGTCCGCTCGACGCGCTCAAGGCCATGCCGGACAACAAGACCGTCATTCTCGGTCTGATCAGCACGAAATATCCGGAGCTCGAGTTCGAGCGAGGCGGTGCTTGACCGCATCCGCGAGGCGGCGCGTTACGTGCCGATGGAGCGGCTGGGTCTAAGTCCGCAATGCGGTTTTTCGGGCAATATCGGCAACACCGCCATGACGATCGAAGAGCAATATCAGAAACTCCGCCACGTGGTTGAAATCGCGCGTGGCGCGTGGCCGGACGCCTGACGGCATCTTCGACATTCAAGACAGGGAGGAAATACAGGTGTGGACAGTCCGAGCATTATTGTGCGTCTTGCTGGGCGCGTGCTGTGTCGCCGCACCGGCCGCTGCGGCGGACTATGCCTGCAGCAACGTCAGGCTGATCGTGCCCTTCGGCGTCGGCGGCGCGACCGATATTGCCGCCCGCGCGCTTGCCAACGCGCTCCAGGGCGAACTGCACCAGACGCTGGTGATCGAAAACCGGCCAGGCGCAACCGGGAACATCGGTACGCTTGACGTCGTTCATGCGGCGGCGGACGGCTGCACGCTGCTGATCAACGGCACGGTGATCGCAACCTTCCCCAAAAGCTTTCCGCATTTGTCCTACGATCCGTTCAAGGATCTGGTGCCGATCGGCGGAGTCGGCTCGACCCCGGCGGTGCTGGTCAGCGCGGCATCGAGCCCCGCGCACAGCCTGACGGACCTGATCGCGCTCGCCAAGTCGCATCCGAGCACGGTTACCTATGCGACGTCCGGCTACGGCCTGTCGCAGCATCTCGTGATCGAACAGATCGCGCAACGCGCCGGCGTCAGCTTCGTCCTGGTGCCCTATAAGTCGCCGCCCGCCATGGTCCAGGACATCGTCGCCGGCCGCATCGATTTCGGCAGCCTGCTCGCCGGCACCACCAAACCGCTGATCGACAGCAAGCAGCTTCGCGCCCAGGTGCTCGTGCAGGACACGCGCTCGAGCCTCTTGCCGGATGTCCCGACCACCGCCGAGCAGGGTTTCCCGGGGCTCCTTGGCGGCGTGCAATTCGTCATGTTTGCGCCTGCCGCAACCCCCAAGCCGATTGTCGATCGGCTCGATGCGGCATTGCGCAAGGTGCTGGGCGAGCCCGACATGGCAAATACGCTGCGGCGGATCGGCTTCGAGCCGATGCCGCTATCGTCGGCGCAGGTGACCGCCGAAATGCAGAAACAGGACGCGATGTTTTCTCCCATCATCAAGAGTTTGAATATTCATCTGGAGTAGGGCGGCAAGTAGCTGCCCGGATTGAGCGCCAGCGAAATCCGGGAGCGACCACGAAGCTCGTCACTATTATCGCCCGCGCATGCAGGCGATCCAGTCATCGCCCTTGAAGCGGTGTCTACTGGATGCCCCGCTTGCGCGGGGCATGACAATGCGGGGAGTGGGCTGGCGTAACTCGGATTGAGCCCGTAGGGCGGATTGGCGAAGCGTAATCCGCCATGCCTCATTGCGCGCGGCGGGTTATGCCGCTCCGCGGCTAACCCGCCCTATGAATGAAACGGCCCGAACGCCGGCGGCGGGATGCGGCGCTTCGAGGCCGCTTCGTAGGCGGACGCGATTTCCAGTTGGACGTCTTCCTTGCCGGGTTCGACGCGAAACACCAGCGAGAACGGCAGGCCGGGCGCGGGGATCGTGGTCGGCTGGTCGGACGGCGCCGACACATATCGTGTACCGTCGGCCGTGAGCTTGAACACAGGATCGTAGACGGTCGTCACATAGCCCGCCGGAATCAAAACCTCGGACAATCCGGCATTCGGGCCGCTGAGCGATTCCGGTGCGAGATTGCTGACGATGTCGTACTGATAGGCGCCGCCGATCAGGCCGGGCGGCCACGGCGTATGCAGCCGCACCAGCGCATCGAGCCGATTTTCCAGGATCACCATCATGTCGACGCGGCGCAGAAGTTCGCGCAGCATGATGCGTTCGTTGACGCCCTGGCGTCCGCCCAGCGGATTGCGCGGGTCGGCGATGTCTTCCCAGTTGCGAAACGCCGCGCGCTGATCGTCGCCCCAGAATTTGGAGCGGGCATTGAGCGCCGGGAAATCGACGAGCGTCTCGGTGAAGCCGCGCTCCTTCCAGTCCGCGGCGCGCCGCGACAGATATTGCGGGATATGGAAGCGGAACGCCATCGCCAGTTCCTGGTTCTGGATGGTGGCGAGGTCGAGATTTGCGGGCGGCGCAATGCGGCCCTCCGCCATTTCGACGCAGTAGTCGATCGGCGTCATCGTTCCGGAGCCGAAGACTTTTCCGGGCATGAACTCCGTCGGCACGATCGCGTCGGCAAAGTCCTTGAACACGGGCTGGCCGTCACGCCGCAGCCGAAACAGCAGATCGGGCATGAAAACCGGCACGAGGCGAGCGAGCGCGCGGCGGAAATCCGTCACCATCTGTTCGAGATCGGGATCGCGTTGCCACAACGGATCGGAGGATTCCACCAACGTCGCGCCAAGTTTCTCGCCGAGAATCTGTTTGATCTCGCGCGCGGCGGCCTCGACGATCGGCTGCTCGGTCTTCGAGCCTCTCGGATAGACCATCGACTCGCGAATGACGCCGATGCGCCGGCCTTTGAGCGAACCCGGAGCGCCGGACGACTTCGCATGGCCCGCATAGGGCGTTTTCAGAATCGACGCGCGGGGAACGGTTGTGAAAGGGTCGCGCGGATCGTAGTAGCCGTTGATCGGATCCTTCAGCGCATCGAGCACCTTGGCGCAGTCGGCAATGGTGCGGCAGTGGATGCCGGCGCGATCGCAATAAATGTCGGCGCCGATGGCGCCGCCGTCGAAGCCCAGCATCGCCTTGTGCGGCAGGATGAGAGCGACCGCATTGTGGTTGGACGGGCCGCGGCACGACGCGCGCGTCTCTTCGCCGAGGCTCGCCATGACGAAATTGACGCTGACCGAAACGGCGGAGCCGGAGCTTGAACCGAGCGAGGCCGAGCGTGTCGTGTCGTACGGATTGACCGGATTGCCGCCCCAGGTGCTGCGCTGATAGCCGAGCGTCGACGGCAGCACCTTGTCGGGCTTGTGCCGGCCGCCCGGATCGCCGGCGCGGCCGTTGTATTCGGTGTTGACGGCCTTGGCGAAAATGATCGCGCCTTTGTTGCGCAGTTGTTCGACGAGGACGTGATCGCGCGCCGGAAAGTCGATGTCGTAGGCGGCGTCGCCGCCGCCCGTGGAGCGCATGTCCTTGGTGTCGAACGGGTCCTTGAACGAGAAGACGACGCCGTACATCGGCATCTTCTCCAGATCGGGATTTCGGCCGAACTGCGCGTCGAGTTCGGCGGCGCGCTCGAGCGCATCGGGGTAATGACGAAACATTTCGCAGACCGGCGGCGCGGCCGGCGGCAGCGGCCCGAGCGACGGGTGACGATCGAAATCGCCGCGGCATGTCACCGAGCGCTCGCCGCGGATGTTCAGCGTCGCCAGCGCATTGACCTGGCCCGCATTCGGCTTGCCGACGATCATGCCGAATTGCTGCTGCACGCTCGGATCGGAAGCCGTTTGTTCCATCCGGCCGAATTCCAGCGGCGGACCGCGATAGGCGTCGAGCTCGGGCAAGACCGCCGAGGCTTTCACGGTCTCGGTCGGGAAGCATACTTTCGTCCCGCCGCGCACCGGGCCGGTGGCTTCTGCAACCGGCGCGCCGTCCGGCGTCACCAGGAGGGTCGCCACGCCGTTATAGGCGCGCACCCGATCGATGTAGCGCTGCACGACCTCGACCAGCGTGATCTGGCCTGAGCGGATCGCCTGGTGCAGTTCATCGATCGTCGCCTCTTCGAGGCGGAACGGCTTTTCCGCTGCGGGCGACTTGTCGTCGCGGACAACGTCATTCACGGCGATACTCCCATCGCGGGCCAAAGATGTGACGCCGGCGCGTCACGTTACGATTTTCGTCCACGCCTTGACAACGCAGCGCCATCCGCGCGTATGACACGTATGCGTCATGCGACGAATGACTCCCTCTCCCCCTCGCGGAGAGGGTGGCGAGCAGCAAAGCTGCGAGCCGGGTGAGGGGGCCGTCCGAGGAGATTACCCCTCACCGGGCGCACTGCGTGCGCCGACCTCTCCCGCAAGGGGAGAGGTGATTCAGATAAAGCGATCGATGAATACAAGTGCCATCCGGAGGAAGCGCCTCATGCCGACCAATCGCGTCTACAACATCGCCGTCATTCCCGGCGACGGTATCGGCAAGGAGGTCGTGCCGGAAGGTGTGCGCGTGTTGGAGGCCGCGGCGAAAAAATTCGGCTTCGAGCTGCGCCAGGACGATTTCGACTTCGCCTCATGCGACTACTACGAGAAACATCAGCGCATGATGCCGGAGGACTGGAAAGAAAAAATCGGCCGGCACGACGCGATCTTCTTCGGCGCGGTCGGCTGGCCGGCGAAAGTGCCGGATCACATCTCGCTGTGGGGCTCGCTGATTTTGTTCCGCCGCGAATTCGACCAGTACGTCAATCTTCGCCCGGTGCGGCTGATGCCGGGCGTGCCGTCGCCGCTCGCCAATCGCAAGCCCGGCGACATCGACTTCTGGGTCGTGCGCGAGAACACCGAGGGCGAGTATTCGGCGATCGGCGGCCGCATGTTTGCCGGCACCGAGCGCGAGGTCGTCGTACAGGAAACGGTGATGTCGCGGATCGGCGTCGACCGCGTGCTGAAATTCGCCTTCGAGCTTGCCCGCAAGACGCCGAAGAAGCATCTGACGTCGGCCACCAAGTCGAACGGCATCGCCATCACCATGCCGTACTGGGATGAGCGCGTCGAAGAAATGGCGAAAGCTTATCCCGATATCAAATGGGATAAATATCACATCGATATTCTGTCGGCGCTGTTCGTGCTCAAGCCGGATCGCTTCAACGTGGTGGTCGCCTCGAATCTGTTCGGCGACATTCTTTCCGATCTCGGTCCTGCCTGCACCGGCACGATCGGTATTGCGCCATCCGGCAATATCAACCCCGAGCGCAAATTTCCGTCGGTGTTCGAGCCGGTGCACGGCTCGGCGCCGGATATCGCAGGGCTTGGCATTGCCAATCCGATCGGCCAGATCTGGTCGGGCGCGATGATGCTCGAGCATCTCGGCGAGACCGAAGCCGCGGCCGCGATCGTCAAGGCGATCGAGAGGGTGTTGGCGGAGCCCAAGCTGCGCACCCGCGATCTCGGCGGTCTCGCCGATACGGTGGCGTGCGGCAAGGCGGTGGCCGAGGCGCTGGCGTAGCGCCCCGGGCATCGTGCCGCGGTCCTGCCGCCGTCGAGTTTTTTCTCCCGTTCGATGTCACACGCGGCTGGCTTGGCTCGTCTTTGGCCCAGGAAGCGACGGCACCTGCGGTTCCCGGCGATTTCGATCGCTCGGCCGCGGTCCGCTCAGAACAAGGGAGAATAGCGATGTTGAGATGGTATTTGCGTCGGCGGATGGCCGCCTTTCAGCGCACATGGAACTACGACGCGAGTTACATGGATGAGGTGATCGACGCCGACCCCCGCGCGCTGATTACGTTCAGCAAGGCGATCGGCGTGAGCCGGTACCGTAAAGACGTTCCGATAGCACCGCATTATGCGGCCAAGATCGTCGCCGCCATGGCGGAAGATTGCGGACCCTGTACGCAGCTCGTGGTCGATATGGCCGAGCGTGAAGGCGTCGATCCGGCGGTGCTGCGCGCCATCGTGGCGCGGGACTTCGCCGCCATGCCCTACGATGTGGCGCTGGCGGCGCGCTTTGCCGAGAAGAGCCTGCGTCACGCCCCGGAGGCGGATGACTTGCGGGATGAAGTGCTGCGCCAATGGGGCAAGCGCGGGCTGATCTCGCTCGCTTTCGCCATCACCGCCGCCCGCCTGTTCCCGACGTTGAAGTACGCGTTGGGTCATGGCCGGGCCTGCACCCGGGTCACGGTCGGCGGTGAAACCCGACCGGTGCTCCGCGAGTTGAGCCGGGCAGCATGAACACCGCAGCCGACCAGGACGAGATCGTCCATTTCGAGGCGCATCGGAGTTCCCTGATGGGCCTCGCCTATCGCATGCTTGGCTCGCGCGCGGAGGCCGAGGACGTGGTGCAGGACGCTTATCTGCGCTGGCACGCGGTGGAGCGATCGGCGATCGCGCAGCCGCGCCGCTATCTCGGCACCGTGGTGACGCGGCTCTGTCTCGACCGGATGAAGTCGGCCGAGAAGCGGCGCGAGCTTTATGTCGGTCAGTGGTTGCCCGAGCCGGTGGTCGATGAAGCCTTCGAGGACGGCTCTGCCGGCGATCTCGCGCACGACATTTCGGTCGCGTTGATGCTGGTGCTCGAACGGCTGTCGCCGCTGGAACGCGCCAGCTTCCTTCTGCACGATGTTTTTGGTCTCGACTTTGCCGAAGTCGGACGTGCGCTTGACCGTGACGAAGCAGCCTGCCGCCAGCTTGCCGCGCGCGCCCGTACGCACATCCAGGCCGGACGGCCACGTTTCTCGGCATCGCGCGAAGAGGGGTATCGCCTGGCGGCGGCCTTTCGCAAAGCTGCCGCATCCGGCGACACGCAGACCTTGACGCAAATTCTGGCCGAGGACGCGATCCTTTACTCTGACGGCGGCGGCAAGCGCGCCGCGGCGTTCAACCCGATCTACGGCGCGGATAAAATTCTGCGTCTTCTGGCGGGCATTGCGCGCAAGAGCGCGTCGCTTGCAACCATGCAGGCGCGTGCCGCCGCCATCAACGGTATGGCCGGGTTCGTGATACGCGAGGACGATGGCTCGATCGGTACGATGGCTTTCGAACACCGGGATGGGCGCATCGTCGCCATCTATCTGACGCGCAATCCTGACAAGCTGCAGCACGTCCGATTTTGATCAGGCCTTATCGCAGCGACTTCAGCCCGCGAGGCTGAAGTCATTCTGTGCGTGGCACTGCCGATTTGCTACGGTGACGCGGCGCCTTCGTGCTGCCATACGGACCGGGAGCAGATCATGAAAATCGGGATTGTCGGCCTCGGGCGAATGGGCGCGGCGATGTCGCAACGCCTGCGTGAGCTGAACTTCGGCGTGATCGGCTGGGATCAGAATGCCGGCACGAACCGGACGCTCGCGGCCGGCGGATTGCACATTGCCGCAAGCGCGCGCGAGGTTGCGGCGACGTCCGACATCATCATTTCCAGCATCACCGACGATCATGGTGTGCGGCGGATTTTCACCGGTCCTGCGGGTTTCCTCGAAGCTGACGCGACGGGAAAACTGTTCATCGAGATGAGCACCCTGCAGCCGATGACCGGCCGCGAATTGGTCCCGCTCGTTGAAGCGCGCGGCGCGCGGCTGATCGAGGCGCCGGTGCTCGGGACCGTCCCGCAGGCCGTAAGCGGAACGCTGTTCGCGATGGTGGGCGGACGCGCCGAGGACCTTGAGCGCGCGCGTCCCGTGCTCGGGACACTGACGCGCCGCATCGTCCATATGGGTCCGAACGGCAGCGGCTATGCGATGAAGCTCGCCGCCAATCTCGGCCTCGGCGCCTACATCCAGGCGCTCGCGGAATCGCTCGCGCTCGGCGTCCGCGAAGGTCTCACCATCGACCAGATGCTCGATGTGATAGCAGATGGACCCGTGGCGTGCGGCTGGCTCAAGAGCAAACTCGACGTTCTGAAGGGCGCCGAAGCCGAGATGACGCTCGACATCCGCACCTTGCGCAAGGACATCATGTCGGCGGTGGCAACCAGTGCGCTGTCGGGCGTGCCGATGCCGTTGGCGGCGGGTCTTCTCGCGTCGCTGTCAGCTGCCGTCGCTGCCGATCAGGGTGGCGGCGATCTCGCCGAACTGCCGAAAGTCTTCCGTGAGGCAATGCTGCAGAATTTCGATCGCTGACCTGACGGCGCCGGGGATTCACTCTGCCGCGTGCGCCATCGCGTGCTGGCGAAATTTCGGCATCACGTCCTGGGCCAGAAGCCGCATCGAACTCGCGCTCCCACTCGGCATTCGGGCCGCTCCAGTCCAAGCCCGTCATCAGCAAGGCGCCGAATGGGCCGGCCGAGTCACGCAGCGCGACGAGCTTGTCGAGAAACGTCTTGGCCGAGCCGTAGATCACGCAGCCTTCGGTGATGGCTTCGACCGTGGCTTTTTCGTCGGACATGTTCGGATCGGACTTCAGCACCGAGAGCAAACCGACGCGCGACAGCACCTCGCGCATGTAAGTATAGAAGTAGCGGTTCGCGCCTTCCGCGCTGAACACGCGATCGTGAGCTTCCGCATCGCTCGGCGCGACCATGACGTTGCGCGCCACGCGCCATTGCTCGCCGCTTGCCGGCTTGCCCGCCTCCGCGCAGGCCTTGCTGTAGCTTCGCCAATGCGAGCCGATCGCGCTGTTGGGGACGTTGTTGCCGGTGATCATGCCCCAGCCGCGCTGCGCAGCGACGCGTGCGGTCGGCGAGTTGCGGCTCGAGATCGAGATCGAAATCGGCGGGCCCGATGTCCGGAACGGTTTTGGCATGGTGCCGATGCCGAGTTCGGGGATGATGCCGTCCTTGAGGCTGACGGTCCAGAATTCGCCTTTCAGATCGTAAGGCGGATCCTGCGACCAGATTTGCTGAATCATGCCGATCAATTCCATCGCCTTGCGCGCGCGCACATTGCGATCGGCATTGCCGAACAGCTCGAAATCGGACAGCAGGCCGCCGGGCCCGATGCCGAGCATGAAGCGGCCGCGGCTCATGTGATCGAACTGCGCGACTTCGGCCGCAACTTTCACCGGATGGTGGTTCGGCAGACAGATCACCGCCGTGCCGAAGCTCAGATTTCTGGTGCGCGGCAGCAGGCCCGCCATGAACATCAGCGGCGAAGGAATGGGCTCGCTTGCCGCCGAGAAATGTTCGCCCAGCCACAATTCGTCGAAGCCGAGCTCGTCGGCGTAGAGCGCCTTCTCCTCGTCTTCGGCCAGCGTATCGGTAAACGAGCGCGCCGGCGGGTGCACCGGCATCATGAATATCCCGAGGCGCATCGGCATTCCTCCGTTCCTAAACTTCCGTCATCCTGAGGCGCGAGCGAAGCGAGCCTCGAAGGATCAGACGGGCCGAATGCTTCGGCCCCATCCTTCGAGGGCCGCTTTCGCGGCCGCCTCAGGATGACGGTCTGTGAGCCGCTTACGCCGCGACGCTATCGGGGTCGCGCGCCGGCACGAGGTCGCGCAGTTTCGGCGCGACGTGGTCCATGAACAATCGCATCGACCGAAAGACTTTTTCCCGAGTCGCCCATTTCTTGCCGGTGACGATCAACAGCGTGCCGAAACCGCCGGAAGCCTCGTAGAATTCGCGAAGCTCACGAGCGACGGTGTCCGGATCGCCGAGAAAATAAACGCCCGCCTCGGCGAGCTGATCGAAGGTGACCTCGTCGCCCTTGAGCCCGATGTCGTAATTCGACTTGATGAGCCGGATCAGCCCGCGCTTCATCTGATAGCCGAGCTCGTTGTTAATGTCGGCGCGCAGATCGTCCATGGCATCGCGGCGGGAATCGGCGAGATAGACGTAGCGCGCAACGGTAAGCTTTTCGAGCGGACCGATTTTTCCTGCAGCCCGTGCGGCGCGTGCGTAGCGGTCCGCTTTCTTGCGGATCGAACCGGCCGGCTCGAGCTGCGCCGCCAGCAGCATGTAGTCGCGCGCGGCGGCGAGTTCGATCATCGCTTCGGTTTCGGTCGCGATCGCCATCGGCATGTGCGGGAGAACGAGCGGGCGCGGCGTGGCGACGATGTTCTTGCCCTTCCAATATTTGCCGTCCCAGTCGAACGGCTCCGGCGCGGACCAGCACTTCAAGATCAGGTCGAGGGATTCGCGCAGGCGCGCGTGGCGATCGTCGTGCGACAACCCGCGCTCGCCGGCGAACAGCGGGTTGGGAAATCCGGAGCCGAAGCCAAAGATGAAACGGCCGCCGCCGATGACGTGATCGGCGACTGCGGCCTGAATGGCCGTGTCGACCGGGTGCGCAAGGTGAATGAGCTTGACCGCGGCCCCCATGCGGATCTGCTTGGTGAGGGCCGCTGCTTTGCACATCAAAAGTTCCGGGACCGGCAGTGTGTCGATCTTGTCGATATAGACCGGTTCGCCGTGGTGCTCGCTGATGTAGGCGTATTGAAAGCCGAGCTGGTCGGCGAGGACGATCTCGGCGAGGTCTTCTTCATAGGTCTGGGATGCAGTCGTGTGCGGGCGAAAGCCGTTGGAAAAAATGCCGAATTCCATTTCCAATCCTCGATCTCAGACCGCCACGTTACGATCCCGGCCTAAGCTTGACAACGCTCGGTGGCGCACAGGTATGTGGTGGGATCGTATTGTCGCGCATGCGGCAGCCGCGATAATGAAAGAGCCGCCGGGGATGAGCCGGCGGACCGCCGGGGATCCATCGTTCGTGAGCACGAAGCCTGCTCCCTTCGACATTGGCCAATTGATCAACGAAGCCGTTGGCGCTGCATCGCCAGGGCCGGCTGCGTGAGGCCGAGAAAATCTATGCGCGCGTGCTCAAAGCCGCGCCCGATTATTTCGATGCGCTTAATCTGCTCGGCACCGTGAAAGCGCAACTCGGACGCATCGGCGAAGCCCACCGGCTGTTGAGCGCCGCCGTCAAAATCAATCCGCGCGCACCGGACGGCTGGACCAATCTCGGGCACGTGTTGCATACCCTCAAACGCGACCAGGAGGCGCTCGAGTGTTTCGACAGGGCGCGCGCGCTCGCGCCGGACGACATCGACGTGCTCAACCAGCACGCCAACGCGCTCTTGAGTGTGGGCCGCGCCGAGGAGGCGCTTTCCGAATTCCGGCAAGTTTTGACGCGGATGCCGCATCGTGTCGAAGCACGTCTCAGCAGCGGCATTGCGCAGGCTGGTCTTGGTCAGGCCGAAGATGCAGTGGCGGAGTTCGATCGGGTGCTATCCATCGTGCCCGGCCATCCGGTCGCCCAATATAATCGCGGCATTGCTCTGTTCGATCTCGGCCGCTACGCCGAGGCGGTCGAAGCGCATGACAGTGCGCTCAAGGCCACACCCGAGCACGCCGGCGCGTGGCTCAATCGTGGGCGCGCGCTCGCGGCGCTCAACCGGCTCGATGAGGCCGTCAACAGCTACGGCAAGGTGTCGGCGCTGCGCAAGGACGATGCGGACGCCAATTTCAACGAAGCACTGGCGCTGCTCACACTCGGCGACTATCGGCGCGGCTTTGAGAAATATGAATGGCGCTGGCGGCGGAGCGGCATGCCGGCGCAACGGCGCAGTCACGGCCGTCCGCTGTGGCTCGGCGAATATCCGCTGACCCGCAAAACCGTGTTGATCCACGCCGAGCAGGGGCTTGGCGATACCATTCAGTTTGCCCGCTACGTGCCGCTCGTTGCCGAGAGCGGCGCCAATGTGGTGCTCGAAGTGCAAAACGAATTGACGGCGTTGATGCGCCGGCTGCAAGGCGCGCCGACCGTCATCGCGCGCGGTGAAGCGCCGCCGCCGTTCGACGTGCATTGTCCACTCGGCAGTCTGCCTCTGGCGTTCAAGACCGAGCCGGGGACAGTGCCGGCGCAGGTGCCGTATCTGACCGCCGACGATGTCGCCTTGTCGAAGTGGTCCGGCCGACTCGGTGCGCTCGATCGGCCGCGCATCGCGATCGCCTGGTCGGGCAATGTGAGCCACGTCAACGATCGCAACCGCTCGATTGCTTTTGCCCGTCTTGCGCCGCTGTTTTCTATTGCGGCACGCTTCGTCAGTGTTCAGCGTGACGTCCGCGACGATGATGCTGCGGCGCTTGCGGGCGAGAGCCGCCTCACTCACGTCGGCGGCGAACTGGAGAGTTTCAACGATACCGCCGCGGTGATTGCGTTGGCCGATCTCGTGATCTGTGTCGACACCGCAGTCGCGCACCTTGCCGGCGCCATGGGCCGTCCGGTCTGGGTGCTGCTGCCGTTCGCGCCGGATTGGCGCTGGACGCTCACCGGGGAAACGAGCCCGTGGTATCCGACGGCGCGGCTTTTCCGGCAGGCCTCGCTCGGCGACTGGGACAGCGTCATTGCGCGCGTCGGCGCCGAACTTGCCGGTTTCATTTCCGCCGCTTGAAACGTGATCCGGAAGACACCGGACTTGATCGGCGGGTTCATGCGTGCGGAATTCAGTGGCCGTGTTCCCACAGGCTTTCGAGCCGGCGGCGGAAGGCCTTGGGCCGCTCGGCGAACAGCCGCGCGGCGATGCGGTGCGCGCGGTGCGCGAGTTCGGCCGTCCGTTCGGCGCACGCCGGTGCGAGGCGTGAGCGCCAGTGCGCCAGCGGCTGATGCGGCCCGGTGAGGCGTACCAGAACCTCGAGGTCCTGGCATCGGCCGAGGCGGTCGCGCAAGCGTTCGGCTTCGCCAGTCCACATCCGTCCGAAGCGCGGCCATAGCGGCTCGATCAGCTCCATCTGGTAGCGGTGATCGACGACGCGGCGGCGCAGCTCATGCAGCTCCTCGGGGGTCGCGGTGGCCCAATCGGCGGGAATGAGCCGGCGCGCGTTGCGATAACCTCCCGTCAAACGTCCGGCGATGGCGCTGAATTCGAGCGGATCGAGCGGCCACAGTTCGACCGCCGCCGCCGCTGCATCGAGCCACGCGACGATCTGGTCGCGCAAGTCCGGCGTGAGCACGGCTTGCTCCTCGCTGGCGCGGATCGCTTCGATTCGGCCACGAATGGTGGCGGCCGAACGCTCCGACAGTGTGGCCAGCGTCGTGCTTTTCTTGATGAGGTCATCGAAGGCGTTGAGCGCCGACTGGCCGTCGCGCGCAAGCCCAAGCGCGCGGGCATGATCACGGCCTTCCCGGCGCCACCGCTGGGCGTCCGGGACGAACGGCGCCAAAAGGCGCATCAGCGCCCGCCATTCCTTCATCGCCCGGCGGAAATAATGCACCGCATCCTGGTTCGAGGTCTCAGGATCCATCAGGGCCGCGCGCGCCTGGGCGAGAACGTGGCCGGCGAAGGCCCGCATCGACGGTCCGATCGCCGCCCGGGGTTTCAAGGCAGGTTTTTCGCCCATATTCGCTTCTAGAAAGCCGTGCATGACAGCCCGATGATCCTGCGAATGACAGTATGACGAAATATTGGGCTCCCCGCACTTCCCTTATCGGGGCACCCTTGCTACATGAGCTTCGCGCTTAAAGGCGCCAGTTGACGCGGGGTGGAGCAGCCCGGTAGCTCGTCAGGCTCATAACCTGAAGGTCGTAGGTTCAAATCCTACCCCCGCAACCAATTCCGCCGCTAAGTCAAAGACTTGGCGGCGTTCGCTTTTTTTGATGCTTTTTTTGATTATGTTTGGAACTTGGTAGTTCTGCGCAATCATGCGGTTACCGCGGAAATGCGAAGCGGATTTTCTCAACGGGTCGTTGGGCCTCCTAACTTCTGCAACTCTGCTCGGTCGCTCATTTGCCGGAAGGAAGCGTCTGGAACGGATCGACGACGGCAACATCCATCGGCATGAAATGGCGCTCATTGCGCGAGAGGATGGTCAGGTTGCGGCGACGGGCCGTCGCAGCAATCGCAACATCGGCAAAACCGGGCGAGTGCCCACGACCGCGGGCCAGATCGGCCAGGGCGCCGGCAACCTCTGCCGTCGGACTGTCGAACGGCAGCGCGCGATCGCCGTAGAGGTGGAGCACAGTTTGTAGCCAGGCCGACAGATTGGACGCTTTTCGCTTCGCGCCCTCACGTTTTGCTTTTGCAATACCTTCAGCGACTTCCGCAATCGTCACCGCCGAAAGGAAAAGATCGGGCGAGTGCTTATCCATCCACTCGATAAGCTCGGCGCGCTTCACAGCGGCCGTGGGCGCCGTCGCCGAGATAACGTTCGTATCGACCAGGTAACGCGTCACAGTCCGGCATCGCGCATCGGCGTACGGTTGCGGCTTGGCAAATTCCCTGGCTCAAGCGGAGCCGACATGAGAAGGCGGCCGAACGAAGGCACGTGGGACAACCGCTCCCAATCGGCGAAGCCAAGTACGACCGCCTCGGGCTTGCCGTGCCGAGTGATGACGGATGGCTTCCCTCGCGTGGCTTGGTCGACCACAGACGAGAAGTTTGCCTTGGCATCTTTCAATTGAATCTTTCGCATGACAACCCTGCGCATGACTATAGTGGTCATATCTATATGATGGCGGTGCGAGCGGCAAGATTGTCTCTCGGTTGAGCTATAATCTTAGAGGATCTGCACTTTCGGTAGAGAGCTGATGGCGCAGCCCTTCACGCCTGTCCGGCCCGGGGTGGTGCGGCAGCCATCTGCTCTGTTATCGGCGTCGGCTGCGTCCAAGGTAGCCCAAGGTCCTGCACCGTCTTGCGGGGAGTTCTCGGCAACATCGGGATTGAAACTGGCGCAGATCGCCGGCTCATCGGCTCGATAAATTCGCAGGCAGAGACGTCTGCCGGCGAAACGTCTCAGTGGCAAGGCCACCGTTCCATGAGCGCTTGCATGACTCCTTCCATTCGATGGCTTGTCCACCGCCGAGGATTTTTCCTGCTCCAACTCATGAATGCCTCGACCAGGGCGCCGTAGTTCGGCGAACCACACATTCCAATGGACCCAGGTTCCCCATGCAGTCGTTCATTGGCGCCTAAAAATTTCAGCAGGTCGCCGACGGCAGAAATGTAACCTAAACAAACTGCATGCTGCGGTGATGTTATTGGCATTTCGCACATACGATAAAGGCCCTCAACGCTGCCAACGGGCGCAGCAGCATGGACGGGCAACATCGGAAAGAGAGTCGCGATCGCCAAAGTGACGCTGCTGCTGATCATCTCTTCCTCCTTGGGGTCAAATTATTGAGCCTATTGCATCGATCAGCGTTCGATATGCGACCTAACGTCCATGAAGGACTTTCCGGTCGTGTCCGGTTGTTGCGCACGTGGACGAGCTGGATCTCCTCACAGAGCGGACAGAGCGGCGTTTCGTCCTCACGACTTTGAGGTGAGGCGCGGAACACCGGTACCGGTTCGGAAAGACCGACGCTGTCGCGAGCCCACCCCACCAAGATGAGCCCGGCCGACTAGGTGGTTACGCCTTCATGGCAGGCTTTTTCGAGCATGACGGGAGGCTCTCGGCCATGATCGCGAAAAAGTAGTTTTCCACTGGGTTTATGAATTGCCCCGGTTGGGCTTCGATCGGTGTCCAGCGAGGCGATATGACGCCCATCATTCATTATTCATTCGGGCTAGATGCCCCTGAGGATCAAGCAGGAATGTCGTTCGCCATTTTGCTGCCCCAATTGGCGAAGGCCTGATCGTCGTTGTCGAGCGGCGGAGAGTCCCCAGGCAGCTGCCTTTTTCGGGTTTGACCATCGAGTCCATTGTGTCAATTGTGTTGCAAGCGCAGACGACGGAGTGCAATTCTCTCATGTGGCCTCAGTAAATTTTTCGAAGTCGATGTTTCGAAGCAAGCTTCCACCCATCGGCCCGCAAATCGCCTTACTGGGCTTCGCGGTGCTGGGCCTGTCGCTTTATGGTTGGGCCCGAGAGAGCCCGGCGCATCGGCTATTTTACACGGAAAATGCATACAAGTGGGTGAACGCGGACTCTACGAGCGCCCCTGCGATTGAAACTGACCAGATATGGCGGGCTTCGGCCTCCTGCCAAATGCCATATTTTGTCGGTGCGGCGTTGCGCGCGAAAGCGAAGCTCAACGCTATTTACAATGCTGCCCCTGACGAGATTCTCGAATGGCGTAATCGTCCGGCTCGTGCGACCTATCGGCTATCCGAGGAGAAAACAGACTTCCAAAGCCTCTTGGCGCGCGCACAGGAGGAACATGAGCGAACTATTGCCGAGACCGATTACGATTCGAAGCTGCACGTCAAATATATGGAATGGTATGTCACCCTTGCCAAGTTTGAGGAGCAGGTCAAGCAATGGGAGCGCCGGCTGGGCAACGTTGCAGACCGAACCGTGAGCCTCAGTGAGGCTCGTCGTGGGCTATTCCGGCCTTACGCGAGCGATAATATTGAGCAGAGCAGCGATCGTCACGATCTCGAGCACTACGCACTCTCAATACTGGGGCTTGGCGGCTTTTCAGACGAGCAGCTGCAGGCCATCAAAGCAAGATGCGTCAATGTCACCCCGGTCAAAGAGATCGTCACCAAAACGTACTATCATTCGGACATCTGGCGCTGGCCTATCGATCGTGTTGCGACGTTCTGGCTTGGGCTGGAGCTGCTAATTCTCGGTATGCTTTTTTGTCCCATCGCAAGATGGATCAGCACAGGCGACGTCCGGACACTGAGTAGGCATGTTCGATACGCGCTCAGGCGCCCGATTGTGCGGGCGCGCAGCTTCGCCGGAAGAAAATCCATCTTCGTCGCGCAGATAGTGTGGCCGTATATCCGCGAGGAGACGAAGTGTCTTATCAAGTCAGTTTCCGGCCTCGTTCGGAGCACGTTGGTTTTCACCGCTCAAACGGTGTGGCCGCATGTGCGTGACCGGGCAAGACGCCTCATCGTGACGGTCCGCAGTCTCGTTGGTAGCAAATTCGTCATAATTGTCATCAGGCAATAGAAAGGGACCAACGACTCAAAGCGTTCGCGAATCGATCGAACGCCCGAGCGTCCGCGGTTCGGATTTCATTGCGATTGCGCTGTGACCGAGCGGCAGCGGCGTGCCGCAGTTCGTCCAGCCCGTAAAGCTGTTCTATGCGTTAAAGAACGCAGAACATTTGGGTCGGCAGGCTTATATGCTGGTCAGAAGAGCAGCGTCAGGATCCCGCAAAGCGCCACGCCGACGAGCAGCGTCGACCACTCTGACAGTTTCAGACAAAACAATCTGTTTTCGCTGATCAAGTACGCCATGGTCGTTGGCGCTCGCTCTTCTGGTTGCCTAATTCGGATTGCATAGCAAAAACGAGAGGCGAAAGCTGTAGCGCGCAGGTCACACTGGCCAAATCTTGGAGCGGGTCGGCCAGCGTTTTGCCCTCAAGCGCCCGGCTGGCTTTGATCGCAATGCCGGTCTGCGGGCAGGCGGTCCTGCTGCGGTGACGTTACGAGCCAAGTTCAGTCAGGCGGTGGCGCCGTATCAGCAGGAACGGCTGGCGGAGGCATGAGTTCACATCCCAGTCGAACTCGCGCTCCTCGGAACCTTTTACTCAGGCGACCTGCCTAAAGTTGCTTGTTGCGTCGAAGCGGCGTTCGGGCGACGGTAAGGCACCTCAAGGCGGTCGGTCGCACTGACCAATATACCCCTGAACCTGCAGTGGATCGCTTATGATCGAGGGCGTCGGTTTTCGCCAGGTCATCTTTTCCATCAACTGTTTCATCGCGACCATACTGACCCTGTTCATCGCGTTCAGTCTCGACTTGAAAAGCCCGGCCTGGGCCATGACGACCGTATACCTGACGAGCCAGCCGCTGTCGGGCGTGATGCGGGCAAAGGCCGTCTATCGCGTCATCGGCACCATTGTTGGCGGCATCGCAATGATCGCCATCGTCCCCAATCTGGTCGACGCGCCGGAACTGACGACGCTCGCGATCATTCTATGGGTCGCGTTCTGCCTCTACGTTTCCCTGCTCGACCGCACACCGCGGGCTTATATGTTCGCGCTATCGGGTTACACCGCCGCGTTGATCGGCTTTCCGAGCGTACTTGCGCCAGGAACGGTATTCGATACCGCGGTCTCGCGTATGGAAGAAATCGCCATCGGCACCGTGTGCGCGGCAGTCGTTCACAGCCTGATATTTCCGAAAAGCGCGCTGAGTGCCTTCGGCGCAAAGCTGAGCGCCGCTCTTGCCGATGCGCGGCGCTGGATTGCCGACGGACTCGCGAAGGAGCCAACGCCGGAGGTTGATCGGGAGCGGCGCCGGATCGCCGCCGATATCACGGAGCTTTATCTCTTGGGCACGAGCCTGCGGTACGATACGTCGCCCACGCATCCGGACATCGGCACCATCCGCGCATTCGATCGGCGGATCGTCGCGCTCTTGCCTTTGTTGAGCGCAGTGGAGGACCGGCTGATTGTTCTCCGGCGTATCGGTCCGCTTGCGGAAAACCTGGCGCGTGCACTCGCCGGTGTTCGCGATTGGGTTCAGACCAAGGCCGCCGGCGACCCGCAACGGGCGGACGAGCTTCGCCAGGCGTGCGTTACCGCCACGCCGGAGATCGGTCCGCATTCAAGCTGGACCGATCTCGTGACGGTCAACCTGACGGCGCGCCTGATCGAACTGATTGAGTCCTGGCAGGGCTGTCTCGATCTTGCAGCCTACATTGCAGACCCGACGCGGAAACCGAGCGGCAACGTTCAAGCGGTCTCGGCGCAACTCGGCGCGAAGTCGTTGCACAGGGATTCGGGCATTGCGCTTCTTTCGGCGATGGCGGCTGCCGCTGCCATGGGAATCTGTGCTTTCTTCTGGATCGTCACGGCATGGCCCGAGGGTGCCGGCGCGGTCGCATTTGCCGCCGTGACGTGCACACTGTTCGCGACCCTGGATGACCCGACACCGACCATACGGAATATCACGATATTTCTCGGCCTGTGCATTCCGCTCGTGGCGATCTATCAATTCTTCATCTTGCCGGCCATCGACGGTTTCACGCTTTTATCCGTAGTCCTGGCCATTGTGTTGATCCCAGCCGGCATCCTGCTCGCAATGCCGGCTTATTCCGCGATCGGTCTGGCGCTGGCGGTGGGTTTCTGCATCGAACTAGGTCTACAGGCGCGCTACAGCGCGGACTTGGCGGTGGTGCTTAATTCAAACAGTGCCTTTGTGGCGGGCGGCCTGGCCGCCCTGGTCGTGACCCGTCTGATCCGTGTGGTCGGCGTTCAAACGAGTGCGCGCAGGCTATTGCGCGCCGGGTTGCGGGATCTCGCCGACATCGCCGACGGGCGCCGGCCCTCGACACGCGAGGAGTGGGCCAGCCGGATGCTCGATCGCGTCGGGCTGCTGCTGTACCGCTGTCCGCGCTTCGAACCGCGGCCGCAATACGAATTTGCCGACGCGCTCGGCGATCTCAGGGTCGGCGTCAACATCATCGATACACAGCAGATACGGTCCGCTCTGAGCCCGAAGGGCCGAGCCGCGATGACCGCAATGCTGAACGGACTTGCCGCGCATTTCCGTAATCTGGCGCGTGGCCGTGTGCGGCCGATGGGGCACGATCTGCTGCAGAAGATCGATTTCCTGACCGGAGAAGTCCTCACGTCGGGCTGTGCCACCCATTCCTGCATTGCCGCGATTGTCGGCCTGCGCCGGACGCTTTATCCTGATGCGCCACCTTACGGAACAGAGCAAATCCCGGCCGCTGTCGCGACTGCCCCGGTGCCCGTGACGGGCGACGCTGCACCCGATGCCGCGACGACGGCCGAGCCGGAGGTCGAGCCATGATCGGCGAGTTTGACATTTACGGCATCTATCTTCCGTCGTTCCTGGTTTTTGCGACAATTGCCTTCTTGTTACATCTCGCCGTCAAGCGGATGTTCGATGCCTGCGGCATTTATCGCTACGTATGGCACCGTCCGCTCTTCGATCTGGCGATCTTCGTCGTCCTGCTCGGCGTCGTCACGGCGGGCGGATCGGCTATTGTCGCGCTTTGATGATATCGTCTCGGTGATGGATCCATGAGGCACTTTTTTGCATCGAGCGGTCGCGTGCTGGTCACCATGATCGTGGTGGTGGTAGCGGTCGCTGTCGGCTGGCAGTTGTGGAGCTACTACATGCTGGCGCCGTGGACGCGCGATGGCCGCGTCCGCGCGGACGTAGTGCCGGTCGCGGCCGATGTGTCCGGCCTCGTCAGCGATGTTCTTGTTCACGACAATCAGACGGTGACCAAAGGGCAGCCGCTGTTCCGCATCGATCAGCGACGCTTTCAATACGCGCTGGAGCAGGCGCGGGCTGCCGTGGCAAGCCGCCAGGCCACGCTCGATCAAGCCAAGCGCGATTTGACGCGGAGCAAAAATCTCACCAGTCTTGCCATAACGGCGCAACAGGTCGAACAGAGCCAGCGAGCGGTGGACGTCGCACAGGCCGAGCTTGATGACGCAAGCGCCACTCTCGATATCGCCAAACTTAATCTGGAACGGTCGACGATCTTGGCGCCGGTCAACGGAATCGTCACCAATTTCAGTCTGCTTCCTGGTCGCTATGTCAGCGCCGGGGCCAGCATCCTGGCTCTGATTGACAGCGATACGTTTCGTGTCGAAGGCTATTTTGAAGAAACCAAACTTGGGCGCATTCACGTCGGTGACAACGCAACCGTCAAGCTGATCGGCGACCCTCATGAGCTTTCCGGACACGTCGAGAGCATCGCCTCCGGAATTGAGGACCAGAGTCTCGGCAACTCGAGCAGCGACCTTCTGGCCTCGGTAAACCCGACCTTCAGCTGGGTCCGGCTGGCGCAGCGGGTACCGGTCCGCATCAAGCTCGATAAGGTGCCTCCAGAGGTTCGTCTGGTCGCCGGCCGCACCGCAACGGTCTCGGTTGGCAGCGATTGGTGGTGACGCATCCGCCGCGTCGCGCAACAATGAAGCGACGCGTCGTCCGCGCGGGATCAATTCCGCGCCGACGCTACGGTTTGCACCGAAGCATTCGGACGTGACTTCGCCGGCTTGCGTCCATTAGGTAAGCCCGTGCTCGCATTGACGTTGACATTCGTTCTCGCCGGTATCGTCAAAGGCGTCTCCGGCATGGGATTGCCGACGGTCGTGATGGGCGTGCTGGGCTTGTTCATGGCGCCGGCCGACGCGGCGGCGCTCGTCGTCGTCCCATCGCTGATCACAAACGTCTGGCAATTTGCGGCCGGTCCCGATCGGGCCCGGTTGCTGCGTCGGATGTGGCCAATGCTGCTCGCCATGGCGGCGGCGACATGGCCGGCCGCCGGCTTGTTGACAGGACCTCACGCCGAGGATGCCGTGATCGCGTTGGGCTCGGTGTTGATGATCTATGCCAGCATCGGGCTGGCCCGGGCCCGCGTTTCGGTGCCGCGGCGGATCGAGCCTTGGCTCTCGCCGCTGATTGGCGTGTTGACCGGCGTTGTCACCGGAGCCACCGGCGTGTTCGTCATTCCCGCCGGTCCTTATCTCCAGGCGATCGGTTTGGAAAAGGAGGATTTGGTTCAAGCGCTCGGACTGTCATTTACCGTCTCGACGCTTGCGCTTGCAGCCGGTCTTGCCAGCCGCGGTTCGTTTCATCTGAATGCCGCCGGTGCGTCGCTTCTTTGCGCCGTGCCGGCGCTCGCCGGCGTGTTGGCAGGCCAATGGATCAGGACCAAAATCGACCCCGAAACCTTTCGTCTGGTGTTCTTTGTCGGCCTCTTCTGTCTCGGGGCCGATCTCGTCGGGCGAGCGATATTTTAATTTGCCGCAGGAGCAAGGCGCAGGCATCGCCAAGCCTGCGCGCCACTATGCGGCCTGCCTTGCAAGGCGGTTCATCTCGCGCTGAACCAGCTCGCGATAAAGTCCTTCGCGGCGCATCAGCTGATCGGGTGGGCCATCCTGCATCACGGTCCCGGTCTGCAGCACGACGATGCGATCGAAATTTCGTACCGTCGAGAGCCGATGCGCGATGGCGACGACCGTGCGGCCGCGCATGAGATAGCTGAGTGCCTCGCGGATCGCTTCCTCGGACTCGCTGTCGAGCGCAGATGTCGCTTCGTCGAGTAACAGCAGCGGTGCATCCTTCAAAAACGCACGTGCGATGGCGATGCGTTGCCGCTGCCCGCCTGACAGTTTCACGCCGCGCTCGCCGACGAAGGTTCGCATACCATCGGGCAATCCTTCGATGAAGTCGCATCGCGCCGTGACGGCTGCTTCCAGCACCTCGTCGTCGGTCGCGTCCGGCCTGCCGTAACGAATGTTGTCCATGACGGTGCGGTGAAACAGCGAGATATCCTGCGGCACGACCGCGATCGCTTCGCGCAGGCTCTCCTGCGTCACACGCGCGATATCCTGACCGTCGATCAGAATGCGCCCCGCTTGCGGATCGTAAAAGCGCTGCAACAGCGTGAACAGCGTCGACTTGCCTCCGCCCGAGTGGCCGACCAGCCCGATGCGTTCGCCGGGTTTGAAGCCGAGATTGAGGTCCTCGAAGATCTGCTGGCCTGCGCCGTAACGGAACTTCACGTGCTCGAAACGCACGCTTGCACCGCGTCCGATGAGCGGTTCGGCTTCCGGGTGATCGCGAAGCTCGTGCGGCACCAGCAGCGTCGCGACCGCCTCCGAGAGGCGCGCGATATGCTGGGTGATGTCGACCAGCGCCACCGCGAGGTCGCGGGTTGCGTGCAGCACGGACAAGCCCAGCGTGCAGGCCAGCACAACGTCACCGGTTGTCGCTTGACCCTGCTGCCACAGGATGATGGCCCACGCGAGCAATCCAAGCGCTAGTGTGATCGTCACGACGGCGTGAAGAATGCGAAGCTTCTCGAGATACAGGAGGCTGCGCCGCCGCGCGTCCATCTCGCGATTGACGGTCGTATCGAAGCGGCGGCGTTCGCGCAAAAACCCGCCGAACGCGCGGACCAGGGGCATGTTGCCGATCACGTCGACCATTTCGCCATCGACAGCGGCGGCCTTGTCGGCGAAATCATGATGGAGCGGTCGCCCCGCCGCCGCCAGACGGAACATCAGGCACACCATGATGCCCGCCACCAGGGCGAGGCCGGCAGCCATCGGCACACTGATCGTGCAGACCAGCACAATGGCAGCGACCGTCGCCGCGCATGGCGGCAAGACATTCCAGACCAGCATATTCTCGGCGGTAAATACCGCATTCGAGGTGGCCGTCACGCGGCTGGCGAGCGCTCCCGGCGGCCGGTCGGCGAAATAGGCCGGTGAATGCCCCGTAAGGTGTTGAAACAAGTCCCGCCGCAGGTCGCCGGTGACGCCGACGAATGCAAAATTCGCGATCCAGCTCGCGATGCGCCACAACAAATTGTCGGCGGCAATCAGCGAGCCGAGAAGGCAGAACGCCATCCAGGCGCCGTCGCCGTTATGGTTCGACAGGACGTCGACCAGATATTTGATGCCGTATTGGGTTCCGACCGAACAAGTGACCGCGCCCAGGACCGTCGCGAGAATGATCGTATGAGAAATCGGCCGTAGCCGCACGTAACGGAAAACGAAGGCGAGGGGTCGGCTCGCATAAGCACAAATGTCATCCATATGCGCTTAATCTCCGCTCGTGAACGCTGTCGGCCCTTTCAGGGTCTGCTGCGAGACGGTGACGAAGCGTTCACTCAAGGAACCAAGACCCCACCCCCTGAGAACGATGCGAGCCGCTCGTCGTTCCACGGGCCGGTGCATGCCTTGCTGCGTGTTCCGTTGCGGCTCACCGCGATGGTCTTGTTGCTTGCCGAAAGCATGTCGCATCGGTGTCCTTTGTGTGTCTGATCTCTGCCGGAGATTTGACATTGGCGGATGAGTTCGCGTGATAAAGTTGACGCTGCAGCGCTAAGAATGTTCCCGCGCCGGCGAAAAAAGAATTCTTTGTTCAATTTGAAATATTCCGTCGCTTTGTTGTTGTTCCGTTGTGCCGGGACATCTGGGATGGCGGGACATCCGCATTAGGAAAGGCGAAATGCGATGCACATTGCTCAAGTCGCCCCGTTGACCGAGGCGATACCACCCAAGCTTTATGGGGGGACCGAAAGGGTGGTATCTTGGATTACCGAGGAGTTGATCGCTCTCGGCCACGACGTGACATTATTCGCAAGCGGCGATTCGGTGACTTCGGCCCAGCTTGACGCCGCGTGGCCGCGCGCCTTGCGCCTCGACGGTTCGGTGCGCGATCCGAATGCGCTGCATATGATGATGCTGGAACGCGTCTATCAGCGTGCCGGCGATTTCGACTTTCTTCATTGCCACCTGGATTACTATCCGTTCTCGTTGTTTTCCCGCCAGCCGACGCCCTTCGCGACAACGTTGCACGGCCGCCTGGATTTGCCGGAGCACCAGCCGGTATTCGACACCTTCAACTCGATTCCGGTCATCTCGATTTCCAATGCGCAGCGGCGACCGCTGCCGCAAGCAAACTGGGTGCGCACGGTGCATCATGGACTGCCTGAGCGGCTACTCGAGCCCAAGCCGGTCAAGCCGTCCTATCTCGCGTTTCTCGGCCGCATCGCTCCGGAAAAAGGCGTCGACCGCGCCATCCGGATCGCTCAGCATTGCGGCGTCGCGCTGAAGGTGGCAGCGAAGGTCGACAAGGCGGATCAGGACTATTTCGACGAGCTTATCGAACCGATGATGAAGTCGGGCAATGTGGAATTCATCGGAGAGATTGGCGATAAGGAAAAATCCGAGTTCTTGAGCGGCGCGATCGCTTTGCTCGTTCCGATCGATTGGCCGGAGCCGTTTGGTCTTGTCATGATCGAAGCCATGGCCTGCGGTACGCCGGTCATCGCCTTCAACCGGGGCTCCGTTCCGGAAATCATCGAGGACGGTCTGACCGGGTTCGTCGTCGAGGACATCAATGGTGCAATAGGCGCCATCGATCGCCTCGGGCATTTATCGCGGGAGAAGATCAGGCGGCGTTTCGAAGAGCGTTTTACCGCTCGCAGGATGGCGCAGGACTATCTCAGCGTTTACCGGAGCCTGACGGATGCCGACGCGCCGCATCTGCGGTTGGTCGTCGATGACGCACCGGCGTTGTAGACCGGCTCGGCGAGCGGTCGAACTCCTGCACCTCCCGTTGCGGCCCTTTTGCAACGAGCTCGTTGAGCCGTCACGGCTCTTCGATGGCTTTGACCTGGATCGCTTTGACCTGGATCGCTTACTGATAATGAGGGAAATCTTCGATCGTTCATAATTAGGTTATGGGATTAGAAACGGCCTCGCTCTTCAAGGGTATTTTCGTAGGTTGCGTCTTCAGCATAGCAGCGCTGCTTTGCTCCAATTGTGCCAGTGCACAATCGAGAGCGCCGACTGTCGCTGCCGTGTGCGAGCCGTGCCATGGGCTCGATGGAGTTGGACACGATGTCGAGATACCGAACATCGCTGGCCAACATAGCATCTATCTTCGCAATCAGCTTATGGCGTTCAAGAAGGGTCAGCGAAAGCATCCGGAAATGAGATACGTGGCCAGGGAATTGACCGATCGGGAAATCGATGAGCTGGTCGTATACTACTCGACACTGCCCCCTCCCTAACGCCTTTCGAATCACGCCCTCATTCATGATGTTGCCGATGGAGCAGCCGATATGAAACGTAAGCTTCTCCTCTTGTCGATTAGCCTTGTGCTGCTTTTGGCGGCTGGGCAGACGCGAGCGCAGCAACAAATCGACCCGCCAAAGCAAGGCCTCGCTTTAGCAAACCAGCTTTGCTCGCAATGTCACGCCGTCGAGAAGGGGGAGGCGTCCTCCGCCGCAAGTGCACCACGCTTCGAAGACATCGCGAATACACCCGGCATGACGGCGATGGCGCTGAATGTGTTCTTCCAGACCCCCCATCGTGCCATGCCCAACGTCATCCTTACGGCCGATCAGAAAAGCGCGCTCATCGCTTACATTCTGAGCCTGAAGAAATAACAGGCCGCCGCGGGCCCCCGAGGTGAAAGATCAATGAGGGTGTTGATTTTGATCAAAACCTGTCCGGACGAATTCGGATATTGAACTCCAATGTCACGAAATCTCCTGGGCGTACAAGCGTTGTTGGCGCTCGGTCGCTTCAGCGAGGAATTGGCCACAGCCTGTTCGGATGAAGCGGTCACGTCGCAGTTCAAAGCATTAGCACGACGATGCAACGATATCGTCCTGACAACGGCCGGGGGTCGGGAATTGCGCGCCGCAAAATTCGCGCTCACTCGATGAAACGTCCGGACAGATTGATACATTGAGGCGAAATCGCTTTGCATGAACCGGCTTCGGAAAACATGACGCCGATTACTCGCCGGCCTCGGCGGAGCGAGTTTCCGGCATGAGCAGCCACACCGCGATCAGTCCGATGAGCGCGACCGTAGCCAATCCGGCGAAGGCCGTTCCATAACCGAAGCGGTCGCTCATGTAACCGGCGAGTGTGGCGCTCAGCGAAGCGCCGATTCCCGTGGAGGTGCCGACGATACCTTGTCCGAGGTTGAAGTGGCCGGTACCGCGCGTCACATCGGCTACGATCAGCGGCACCATAACCGCTAACACTGCAGCGGTTACGCCGTCGAGGAGTTGTACGACGACGAGCAGCGATGGACTCGTGACCAAGGCGAACAGGATGCCGCGGATCGGCAACGCCGCAAAGCCGATCAACAGCAGCCCGCGGCGGCCCCAAACCTGAGCGCGCTTGCCGACCCATGGCGAAAAGGCTGCAACGACGAGCTGCGGAACGACGATGCATGCCGCGATCAGGAGCGTCGCCCACTGGCTCGATCGCATGGTGACGAGACTACCCATCAGGGGAAGCATCGCCGAATTGGCGAGGTGAAAGAGCAGCAGGCAGCCGGCGAAGATGAAGAGCGGCCTATTGTGGAGAAGATCGCGGATTTTGGTTGGCGGATTGGTGTCAGGCCGGCGCGGCGCCGCGCCGTGGGCTCGTTCGGGGTCAACCTCAGCCGGCGCTATCATGCGCAACGCCAGCAGTGCCGGGCCGAGCAACAGGACAGTGACGATGAAGACGGATCGAGCGGATAGAAAATAACCACTCGCACCCATTGCCGCCGCCGCGAGCCCATTGCCCACGGATGCGAAGCGGGCGTTGCGGCCGAGCCGCTCCCCGATCGCTGCGTGCCCGACGAGTCCCAGGCTGATCGCCGCCATCGCCGGACCGAGCACGCAACTCGCCAGGGCGTGCAGGACCGACGCCGACAGTACCATCGGGAATATGGGGAACGCCGCATACGACAAGGCGCTGACGCAGATTGCAGCGACGGCAAGACCGGCGACGAAGCGTTCCGATCGCGCCGCATCGACCAGCGCTCCACCCGGCATCTGACCGAGCAAAGAGACAATGCCTGCCGCGGACAGCACCAGACCGATGTCGATTTGCGTCCAGCGCTGCGTGGTGAGATAGACCGATACGAACGGGCCGAAACCGGTTTGCACGTCGGCGACGAAAAAGATGAACCAGTCAAGCCCGCGCAGGCTGCGCTGGGACGGCAACAGCGACGGCTCGCTTTTCTTCGGGGGGTTAACCGGAGCCGGCATGTGTTGGCCTGTAATCGAGCGGAATGTGTCCGGCGTGTCGCCGAAGCTGTGAGACGATTTCGGAGGCACGTTGCAGCTCCGTTGATCTCAGAGGGGAGCGTGTTTCCTTCCGAAAACCCGTGATGATGGGTCCCGCTCTATTCGAACGGCAGCGGTTCGAGCTTGCCCTGCGCACCGAGAACGACCACCGGTTTGCCGTCCTGATACTCGGGAGCGGCCTTGACCTGATCGCGAGTAAGTTCAAGCGTGATCACTCCTCCCTTGCCCGGAGCCGGGAAGTGCAGCGCGCTCCAATCGACCGCGATCTTGCGGCTGCCGACACCAAGGAAGCCGCCGAAATCGATGATCGCGGCGCGCACTTGGCCGCTCCTGTCGACGAGAACGTCGACGATGCGGCCCATGTCCTCGTTGGCGGCGCCGCGTACCTCCCGGCCCAGAATGCCTTCGACTTCATGTTTGTTGAGAATTGTGACGGCGGGGGGCACGGGCGGGGGTTGTCCCGTCTTGCCCGGCGCTGCCGCGTCGTCCGCCAGAACCGCGTTGAACACCCCGGCGAAAATCAGCAGCGCGGCCGCCGCGACCGCCATCAAGGTTGTTGGATGAGCGTCGCGCATAAAGTTGCCCTCCAAATGAAAAGCGTTGGAGCTCACAACCACTAAGCCGACGACGTCCGCCTGGTTCCGCCAATGGAACCGGTATCAGCGCGCAATGGCCCGGCAAATGAGGGTTGTCAGCGCGACAAAACGATCGACACGCGTATGTTGCCGTTGATCCAGGGCGTATCGAGCGACACGGTATCGTTGTGGCGTCTTACTCTGAGATCGACGGTCGACGAGCCGAGCCGCAGGTTGCGCACGATGACCTCCTCGAGAAACGCCGGCAGGCGCGGATTGCGCAGCCGGATTTCCCCTCCAAAAGGGTCGAATTCCAGGCCGAGCGACGCCTCGAGCAGCGTAAAGGGTGTGGCGCTGGCCCAAGCCTGCGGCGAACAGGCAACCGGGTAAAGAGTCGGCCCGTAGCCGTGCTGTCTCTCGAAGCCGCAGAACAGCTCCGGCAGCCGTCGCAGGTCCATGTATGTTGCGGCACTGAACAGACCCTCGAAGAGTTTTTCGATGGCGGGCTTGTTGTCATAACGCGCCAGGCCGAGCGCGATCAGGGCGTTGTCGTGCGGCCAGATCGAGCCGTTGTGATACGACATCGGATTGTATCGGGCTTCGCCTTTGGCCACCGTGCGAATGCCCCAGCCGGAGAAGAAACGAGGCTTCAACAATCCGGCCGCGACACATGCCGCACGATCGGGTGCGGCGATCCCGGTGAACAGCACTTGTCCGGCATTTGACGTCTGCACGCGGCAGGGGCATTTGGCGCCGTCGAGCGCCAGCGCATAGGTCTCGATGTCCGGACACCAGAACGCGGCCTCGAAGCGCTCGGCCAGGCGGCTTGCTTGCGCATCGAGTTTAAGCGCTTCGGCGTCACGCTGCAGACGCCGCGCCAAAAGCGCGGCGGTGCGTTTGGCGGCGTAGACATAACCCTGAACTTCGGCGAGCGCGATGGCGCCCTCCGCCAGCCGACCGTCGGCGTGGAAAATCGCATCATGCGAATCTTTCCAGCCTTGATTGGCGAGGCCCTGCTCGCTGGCGCGCTGATATTCGATGAACCCGTCTTGATCCGGATCTCCCGGACCATCGATCCAAGCCAGTGCGGCTTGGACGGCGGGCCACAACTCGGCGACGGTTGCGAGATCGCCGGTGCGTTCCGCGTAAAGTCCGGCAAGGAGGACAAACAGCGGCGTCGAATCGACGCTGCCATAGTACAGTCCGAATGGCACTTCACGCAGCGCCGCCATCTCGCCGCCGCGCATCTCGTGCAGGATTTTTCCTGGCTGGGAATCGGCGAGCGGATCGGTCGTCGTTGCCTGGTAGGCGGCGAGCCGGCGCAGCACGCCGCGCGCGACGTCAGGGCTCCACCACAGCATCTGCAGCGCGGTGATCAGACCGTCGCGCCCGAACGTCGTCGAGAACCAGGGAATGCCGGCATAGGGATAGCGGCCCTGCGGGGTTTCGGTCATCAGGATCGCGAGGTCGGCGGCCGATCGGCACAGCACTTCATTGAAGCGATCATTCGACGTTTCGACCGATGTCCGCTCGCGGGTCGCTTCGCGCGTATCGCGGCGTGCGGCGATGAGGCTGCGCAGAAACGGCAGCGGACGCGGCGACGTTTGGTCGCATCCGACGGCAACAAATATCGGCCGCATCTCTCCAGGAGCGAGCTTGATGTCGTACGCCGCCGCGTTGACTGCGAGCCGATCCGGTGGCGGATCGAACGTCACCGTGGTGCGCCGTTCTCTGTCGTCGAGGCCCTGGTAGATCAACATCATCTGATCATCGCCGCGTCGCACAGCTGTAGTGCGGCCGCGATGCTCACGGCGCGATCCACGGACCTCGAACAAATCCGCGAAATCATTCTCAAACAGGATTGTCAGACGCAGGTCGATCGTCCGGTCGCTGTAATTGCGCACGCCGAGCCTTTGATACGCGGTGTCGCGCCACAAGAAGATCGTGCGCAGAATGTGAACAGCGTCTTTTTCCAGAATGACGCGCTGATCGGCGATGAGATCGGGATTGGTCAGATCGATAAAGAGCGCGGAGTTGTCGTCGCGCAGATTGGCGCCGAGCAACAGAGGCTGCATCTCGTTGACCAGGAGCTCGAGTCTCGAGATGTAGCGCGTATCCTTGTGGAACAAGCCGTCGGGGGCTCCGGAGGGTGCCACGATATCGCCGTGGTTATCGAGGACCGCGAACGTGTCGCCGTGTTTAAGCGTGCGGCGCGGTCGGGCCGAGGCTTCCGTGGCGGCGATGTAGAACGGGCCTTCGCTCGGCGCTTCCACAAGAAACAATGGCGCGGCGGTGCTGGACGGCATGGCATTCCTTCCGCTGAGCTGTGCAGCGCTGTGCCTTACAGCCTGGCAGCCCTTCATGTCCTGCGCCCCGGCGTCGCTCCCGCCCCCAGCACTGGCTCGCCTTATTGGCCTTATTATTCCGTGGGATATGGACAGCCCCACCCGCCGACGATGCGCGAGGATGGCTGCCGATTACGGCCTGCCGATGTCGTGGATGACGTCGACAACGCGCATCTCGATCGGATCGATCACCACGATGCCGTTCTCGACAGTCGCATACTTGAGCGTCGTCGAAGGATCGTCGGCGGCCGCTTGATCCGGGAGTTCATGCAGCTCAACGGACGGCGGCACAACTGCGCCAACTGCTGCGGTTACTCGCGGAGACGAAGCATCCACGAGGTGTTGTTGAGCGACCGCGTTGTAGATCGCACTCTTCTGCGCCGGGGTCAGCACCAGCTTCTGGGTAACGGTTCCACCTGCTTCGATGGCCTCATCCGGTCCGACCGTTTGCGCAACGGCCGCGCTCGAACCAAGAAACAACAGCAACGCCGTTAACGCTGCAATGCGAAATCTGCCGGTCATCGGAGACCTTCCTGTTCGTAACAGCGGACAAATCTTGCAACAAACTTCTGAAAGGAACGCACCAAGGTACAAATAGGTTCTCTTAGATCGTGCTGCACCGCAATCTCCGCATGCCGGGCCCGCCTTGGGCGCCCTAGTTGGAAAGTTCCAAGTGTTCAGCGGTTGCGACGATTAGCCACGAGTTCCAAATGCACGTGACAATTCCGTAAAACTCGATCGTATGTTTTAAGGTTCCACGAACGACCAAGAACTGTTTTTCAGGGGACGGAAACTTATGAGCGCAGTGACGACAGCAATGGACTCCCGCGCGACGGCTTCGGCCGCGACGCGTTGGGGCCAGCTCATCTTCGGCATCATCTGCATGGTGATGATCGCCAATCTGCAATACGGCTGGACGCTCTTCGTCAATCCAATCAACAAAACGCATGGCTGGACGATCGCGTCGATCCAGTTGGCGTTCAGCATCTTCGTCGCGCTTGAGACGTGGCTTACGCCGCTGCAAGGTTGGATCGTCGACATTCTTGGCGCGCGACGGGGACCCAAGCTGATGGTCGCTTTCGGGGGCGTCATGGTGGCCCTCGGCTGGATCGTCAATTCAAGAGCAGAAACCCTTTCGATGCTCTATTTCGGCGCGGCATTGTCCGGCATTGGCGGCGGTGCGGTTTACGCGACCTGCGTCGGCCAGGCGGTGAAATGGTTCCCAGACCGGCGTGGACTTGCGGTCGGTCTGACCGCGGCAGGTTATGGTGCCGGTACAGCTCTGTCCGTTGTTCCTATTCGCGCTGTGATCGCGTCCAGCGGCTATGAGGCCGCCTTCTTCTGGTTTGGGCTGATCCAGGGCGGCGTCATATTCATTCTCGCCTGGCTGATGCGAGCTCCTGAATCCGGCGAGATGTCCGGGATCGCCGCGCCAAGGGTTCCGCAAAGTGCACGCAGTTACTCGCCGGCCGAGGTACTGAGCACGCCAGTGTTTTGGGTGCTCTACATCATGTTCGTCATGGTGTCGGCGAGTGGTCTGATGGCAACGGCGCAGATCGCACCCATTGCCCGGGACTTCAACATCGCCAATACGGTGATTTTCTTCGGCGCAACGACGCTTAGTGCGGCGCTGATCATCGACAACCTGGCCAATGGCGGAGCACGTCCGCTGTTCGGCTGGATTTCCGATCACATCGGCCGCGAATACACGATGGCGATCGCGTTCGGTTTGGGCGGCATAGCGTACTGGTTGCTGGGGACGCTCGGCCATGCCCCTTGGGGATTTGTGCTGTTCGCGGCCCTGATCTTCCTGACCTGGGGCGAGATTTTCAGTCTGTTCCCATCAACCTGCACTGACACCTTTGGGGCAAAGTTTGCGACTGTGAATCTGAGCCTGCTCTATACCGCGAAGGGTGCGTCAGCTTTCTTGGTGCCGGTCGCAAACCTCATCAAAAACGCGACGGGCGGCTGGCATATGGTTTTCGTGGTGACGGCGATCATGAATTTCGTGGTCGTCGGGTTGGCTTTGTTCGTGCTTAAGCCCTTGCGGGATCGCACGATGGCGAACAGCTGACGCCTCGGATTTAGTAGAAGATCAACGCCGGCCGCCTGGGTCCTTACGGGGTGGCCGGCGTCACTGCCAAGCCGTTCTGACGGCAAGAGACCCCACGTACCCGTCGAATTGACGCACCAAATGCCGTTGCGCCTGCCAATAGCTGGAATAATGTATACCAGTCATGAGTGCGAGTTTTCCCGTTTTGCGGCCCGCTGAAATGGACTCCGGATCCGCGGAGCTTCCGGCCATGCGGCTTGCCGTCGATCCGCTTGCGAGCCCAGCGAGCCTCAAGCGGCAAGCTTACTCTGCACTCAAGAACGCCATCGCCTCGATGGACGTCTATCGCAGCCGCGCCGAAATCAGGCTCGACGAACGGCGGCTGGCTCAGGAGTTCGGCATCAGCCGGACTCCGGTGCGCGAGGCCATGGCTCAGCTCGAACGCGAAGGGTTCGTCCGCTCGGAGCCGCGGCGCGGCGTCTACGTGGTGCGCAAGACCAGGCGCGAAGTCATCGAGCTGATTACTGCCTGGGCGGCGCTTGAAAGCATGGCGGCGCGATTGATCACCGAAAATGCGAGCGACGAGGACATCGCTTCGCTGCGGCGGATGTTTGCGACCTTCGAGAATGGCGAAGTCCGCGCTCATCTCGACGAATATTCCGAAATCAATATCGGTTTTCACCAAACCATCATCCGCATGAGCGGCAACAATGCGCTCATCAATCTCGCCGAGAATCTGTTCACCCACATGCGGATGATCCGGAGAAAGACGATCGGCGAGAAGGATCGCGCCGACCGGTCGATCCGCGACCACATGTACATCATCGAGGCGCTTGAGGCCCGCGATACGGTGCGTGCCGAAACGCTGGTACGCGATCACGCGCTCGGCTTGGCCGAACACGTCGCCAAATACGCCGATTATCTGGACTAGCGGACTGGAACAAGCGATGCCGCATTTCTTTCTCAAATTGATCGCGCCGCGGCCGACATTCGCGATGGACATGAATGCCGAAGAGAAGGCGATGATGGCGGAGCATCTCGAATACTGGAAGGCGAAGCTCGATCGCGGCGAAGTCGTGGTGTTCGGGCCGGTTCTCGATCCGAAAGGCCCGTATGGTGCGGGCGTCGTGTCGGCGGCCGATGAAGCCGCGGCACGGGCTTTCGCCGATGCGGATCCGGCGATCAAAGCGAAACGCGGCTTTGTCTGTGAAGTTTATCCGATGCGCGCGGTCACGCGCGACATCACAACGTCTCCGTAAGGGAGGAGTCCCATGGCTGATGCAGCGGTAAAACAGAAAACCACAAACGCGGCCGAAGCAGAGCAGGAACTGACGGACGGCTTTCACCTCGTCATCGATGCGCTCAAGCTCAACGGCATCAAGACGATCTACGGGGTGCCCGGTATCCCGATCACCGACTTCGGCCGCATGGCGCAGGCCGCGGGCATCCGCGTCCTCTCGTTTCGGCACGAGCAGCACGCCGGCAATGCAGCGGCCATCGCCGGCTTCCTGACGAAAAAGCCCGGCATTTGCCTCACCGTGTCGGCTCCCGGATTTCTCAACGGTCTGACGGCACTCGCCAATGCCACGACCAATTGCTTTCCGATGATCCTGATCAGCGGTTCGTCCGAGCGCGAGATCGTCGACCTGCAGCAGGGCGACTACGAGGAGATGGACCAGCTGGCGATCGCCAAGCCGCTCTGCAAGGCGGCCTTCCGCGTGCTGCACGCGGCCGATATCGGCATCGGCGTAGCGCGTGCCATTCGGGCAGCCGTGTCCGGCCGTCCGGGCGGCGTCTATCTCGATCTGCCGGCCAAGCTGTTCTCTCAGGTCATGGATGCGGATGCCGGAGCCAAGTCACTCGTCAAGGTCATCGACCCGGCGCCGGCCCAACTTGCCGCTCCGGCGGCCGTCAAGCGTGCGCTCGATGTCCTCAAGAGCGCCAAGCGTCCTTTGATTATCCTCGGCAAGGGCGCGGCCTACGCGCAGGCCGATGACGAAATTCGCAAGCTCGTCGAAAAGAGCGGCATTCCTTTCCTGCCGATGAGCATGGCCAAGGGTCTTCTGCCCGACACCCATCCGCAGTGCGCGGGCGCCGCGCGCTCGACGGTGCTGAAAGACTCCGACGTCGTCATGCTGATCGGCGCCCGCCTCAACTGGCTGCTGTCGCACGGCAAGGGCAAGACCTGGGGTGACGCGCCGAAGAAATTCATCCAGATCGACATCGAGCCCAAGGAGATGGACTCGAACGTCGAGATTGCCGCTCCGCTGGTCGGCGATATCGGCTCCTGCGTGTCGGCGCTTCTCGACGGCATGGGAGTCAATTGGCCGGCGCCGCCGGCAGACTGGACCGATGCGGTCAAAACGAAGAAGGACGACAACATCGCCAAGATGGCGCCGCGGTTGATGAACAACAACTCGCCGATGGATTACCACGGCGCGCTCGGCGCGTTGCGCACCGTCATCAAAGAGCGGCCGGATGCCATCCTCGTCAACGAAGGCGCCAACACGCTCGATCTCGCGCGCGGCGTCATCGACATGTACCAGCCGCGCAAGCGCCTGGACGTCGGCACCTGGGGCGTCATGGGCATCGGCATGGGCTTTGCCATTGGCGCCGCGGTGGAGACCGGCAAACCCGTGCTCGCAGTCGAAGGCGACAGCGCCTTTGGTTTTTCCGGCATGGAAGTGGAGACGATCTGCCGCTACAAGCTGCCGGTCTGCGTCGTCGTCTTTAACAACAACGGCATCTATCGCGGAACCGACGTCAATCCGACGGGCGGTGCCGGATGTGGCGACGACGGTCTTCGTCAAGGACTCGCGCTACGACAAGATGATGGAGGCGTTCGGCGGCGTCGGCGTCCATGTGACGACCCCCGACGAGTTGAAGCGCGCCGTCGATGCCGCCATGGATTCCGGCAAGCCTACTCTCATCAACGCGGCGATCGATCCGGCCGCCGGCAGCGAGAGCGGCAGAATCGGCAACCTCAACCCGCAGAGCAAGCTGGCGAAGAAGAAATAGGGAGCAACCTCGCTGTCGTCCCCGCGCAGGCGGGGACCCAGTAATCACCGGCAATTCGGCGTGTACTGGATGCCCGCCTTCGCGGGCATGACAACGCAGTAATGACGCGAAAGGAACGATGATGGCCAAGCGAAAGAAAGCAGCCAAGGCGAAGTCGAAAGCGGTGAAGAAGTCCGTCAAGACAGTCACCAAAATCAAGGCAAAGAAGCCTGCGGCAAAGAAAGCGGCCGGCAACGGCTTGCCGCGGCCGTCGACGAAGCCGTGGGGTCAGGCGGGCAGGGCGCTCGACGGCGTCAAGATTCTCGATTTTACACACGTGCAATCGGGGCCGACCTGCACGCAGCTTCTCGCCTATATGGGCGCCGACGTGATCAAGGTGGAGCGGCCGGGCGTCGGCGATATCACGCGCGGTCAGTTGCGCGACGTGAAGGGTGCCGACAGTCTCTATTTCACCATGCTCAACGGCAGCAAGCGCTCGATCACGATCGACAGCAAACATCCGAAGGGCAAGGAAATCCTCGATCGGCTGGTCAAGGAATGCGACGTGCTCGTCGAGAATTTCGCTCCCGGCGCGCTCGATCGCATGGGTCTCACCTTCGAGCACATCCACAAGCTCAATCCACGCATGATCGTCGCGTCGGTGAAGGGTTTCGGTCCGGGACCTTACGAGGACTGCAAAGTCTATGAGAACGTGGCGCAGTGCGCCGGCGGTGCGGCTTCGACAACCGGCTTCCGCGAGGGGCCGCCGCTCGTCACCGGCGCGCAGATCGGCGACTCGGGGACGGGCCTGCATCTTGCGCTCGGCATCGTCAGTGCGCTCTATCAGCGCAACCGGACCGGCCGCGGCCAGAAGGTGCTCGCCGCCATGCAGGACGGCGTGCTCAACCTGTGCCGCGTCAAGCTGCGCGACCAGCAACGCCTCCAGCACGGCCCGCTCACCGAATACAGCCAGCACGGGGAAGGCGTGCCTTTCGGCAAAGCGGTGCCGCGCGCCGGCAACGATTCCGGCGGCGGCCAGCCAGGCTGGATTCTGAAGTGCAAAGGCTGGGAGAACGATCCCGACGCCTACATCTATTTCATCACCCAGGCGCCGGTGTGGGGCGCGATCTGCGACGTCATCGGCAAGCCGGAATGGAAAACCGATCCGGACTATGCGACGCCGCCGGCGCGTCTGCCGCGGCTGCGGCATATTTTCGATACCATCGAGCAGTGGACCATGACCAAGGACAAGTTCGAGGCCATGGAGATCCTCAACAAGTATGACATCCCGTGCGGGCCGATCCTGTCGATGAAGGAGATCGCCGAAGAGCAGTCGCTGCGCGACACCGGCACCGTGGTCGAGGTCGATCATCCGACGCGTGGCAAGTATCTGACGGTGGGACATCCGGTGAAGATGTCGGACTCGATTGCCGACGTGCGGCGCTCACCGCTGCTTGGCGAACACACCGACGAAATCCTGCGCAACGTGCTCGGCTATTCGGTCAAGGACATCGCCGAGATCAAGGTCTCCGGCGCCGTCACGCCGCCGCAGAAGCCGGCGAAAGCGGAGGCGGCGTAACAAGTCGCTGTCGTCCCCGCGAAAGCGGGGACCCAGTAGACGTCGCGCAGTCGGTGTTTACTGGATGCCCGCCTGCGCGGGCATGACGAGGGGTATGAGGAGAACTTTGCTATGCGAATTGTCGTTCACGGCCAGCAGGCGTTCGGCAAGGCGGTGCTCGAAGCACTGCTCAAGCGGGGCGAGAACGTCGTCGCCGTCTACGTTGCGCCCGAGAAGCCGGGCGCCAAGGCCGATCCGCTGAAGGACGCCGCGCTTGCCGCGAAGCTTCCGGTCTATCAGCCGGACTCCTACAAAAAGCCGGAAGTGTGGGAGGAGTTCAAAGCGCTCAAGCCGGACCTGCAGGTCATGGCGTTCGTCACGCTGTTTGTTCCGGAAGAATTTCTCAACATCCCGACCCACGGCTCGATCCAGTATCATCCGTCACTATTGCCGGCCTATCGTGGCGCCAGCGCGATCAACTGGCCGATCATCAAGGGCGAGACCGAAACTGGCCTTTCGATCTTCTGGCCCGACAACGGGCTCGATACCGGTGCCGTGCTTTTGCAGAAGAAAACGCCGATCGGTCCGACCGATACGCTCGGCACCGTTTATTTCGATCGGCTGTTCCCAATGGGCGTCGACGCCATGATGGAGTCCGTCGACCTGGTGAAAGCCGGCAAGGCGCCGCGCATCAAACAAGACGAGTCGAAGGCGACCTACGAGGGCCGCTGCGGGCCGGACAATGCCAGGATCGATTGGGGCAAGCCCTGGGAGCAGATTGACCGGCTCATTCGCGGCTGCAACCCGGCGCCCGGCGCCTGGACCACGCTCGACGGCAAGCAGCTGAAAATCTTCGACGCCAAGCCGCTGCCGGCCAAGGACCCCAAGGGCATTGCCGGCAAGGTCGGTGAGATCGCCGTGGTCGAAGCGGACGGCTTCACCGTGGTCTGCGCCGATGGCCGCTTCAAGGTTTCCCGCGTACAGCCCACCGACGGCAAAAAGATCGATGCCGGCGAGTGGGCGGCGTCCGTCAATCTCGCCGTCAAAGCGAGGTTTGCTTGAACTTCAACTCCGCCATCTACTCGACCTGTCGTCCCCGCGGAAGCGGGGACCCAGTCATCGCCCGATCGGTGTTTGCTGGATGCCCGCCTTCGCGGGCATGACAATTCTCGAATCAAGAACTGCTTCACACAGTTGATTGGACAGATCTCATGCCCGCCTCCCAACACCAGTCGCCGAAATCAGACATCGAAATTTCGCAAGCCGCCAAAAAGCGGCCGATCCTCGACATCGCCAAAGAAAAACTTGGCATCTTGCCGGAAAATCTCGAGCCCTACGGCCACTACAAGGCCAAGGTGTCGATGGACTTCATCAATTCGCTGCAGAGCAAGCCGAACGGCAAGCTTATTCTCGTCTCGGCGATCACGCCGACTCCGGCCGGCGAGGGCAAGACCACGACGACCGTCGGCCTCACCGACGCCCTCAACCATATCGGCAAGAAGGCGATGCTGTGCCTGCGCGAACCCTCGCTCGGGCCGTCGTTCGGCCTCAAGGGCGGCGCCGCCGGCGGCGGTTACGCGCAGGTCGTACCGATGGAGGACATCAATCTTCACTTCACCGGCGACTTCCACGCCATCACCTCGGCGAACAATCTGCTCGCCGCCATGCTCGACAACCACATCTATTGGGGCAATGTGCTCGGCATCGACGGGCGTCGCGTAGCATGGCGCCGGGTGCTCGACATGAACGATCGGGCGCTGCGGTCGGTGGTGTCCTCGCTTGGCGGGGTCGCCAACGGCTTTCCGCGCGAGGACGGCTTCGACATCACGGTGGCTTCGGAAGTCATGGCGATCTTCTGCCTCGCGCGCGACCTCGAGGATCTGAAGAAGCGGCTCGGCAACATCGTCGTTGCCTATACGCGTGACCGCAAGCCGGTGCGCGCCGGCGACCTCAAGGCGAACGGCGCCATGACGGTGCTGCTCAAGGAGGCGCTGGCGCCGAACCTGGTGCAGACGCTGGAAGGCACGCCCGCTTTCATCCATGGCGGCCCATTCGCCAACATCGCACACGGGTGCAATTCGGTGCTGGCGACGACGACCGCGCTCAAGCTCGCCGATTACGTCGTGACGGAAGCCGGTTTCGGCGCCGATCTCGGCGGCGAGAAGTTCATGGACATCAAGTGCCGCAAGGCCGGCATCGCGCCCGACTGCGCGGTCCTGGTTGCCACCATCCGCGCGCTCAAGATGCACGGCGGGGTGAAGAAAGAGGACCTCAAGACCGAGAACTTGAAGGCGCTTGAGGCCGGCATGAGCAACCTGCAGCGTCACGTCGAGAACGTGCGGAAGTTCGGCATCGTGCCGGTGATTTCGATCAATCGGTTCTCGGCCGACACGGAAGCCGAGATCAAGCTGGTCGAGGAGAAATGCCAGTCGCTTGGCGTCGAAGCCCTGATGGCCGATCACTGGGCGATGGGCGGCGAGGGTGCCGCCAACGTCGCGCGCGCCGTCGTGAAAGTGGCCGAGAGCGGCAAGAGCAAGCTGAAATATCTTTATCCCGACGACATGCCGCTCCTCGAGAAAATTCGCACCATCGCCCGGGAAATCTATCGGGCGAAGGATATCGCGATCGACAAGCCGGTGCGTGACCAGCTCGCGAATTTCGAGGCGATGGGCTACGGCAAGTTTCCGATTTGCATGGCGAAGACGCAGTACAGCTTTTCGACCAACCCCGACGCCAAGGGCGCGCCGACCGATCACGTCATCCCGGTGCGCGAAGTGCGGCTTTCGGCCGGCGCCGAATTCGTGGTCGCGATCTGCGGAGAGATCATGACCATGCCGGGCCTGCCCAAGGTGCCGGCCGCCGATTCGATCGACATCGGTCCGGACGGCAAGATCGTCGGGTTGTTCTAGGCTTACGCGTCGTCGCGACGGCTTGCCGTTGACCGCGCCCCGAATGAGCCTATGTGAATCGCTTCCGAGACGGAGAAATCTCCGTCTGCGGCTGGCCGACACAATGAGGTTTGGAGATGTTGAAGTTTTATTACAGCGGGGCACCCAACCCGACAAAAGTGGCGCTTTTTCTGGAGGAGGCTGGGCTTGCCTATGAGGCGATCCCGGTCGATACCCGCAAGGGCGAGCAGCATAAAGCGGAATACCTGGCCATCAATCCGAACGCGAAGGTGCCGGCGATTGTCGACGGCGATGCCACTGTGTTCGACAGCAACGCGATCCTGCTCTACCTCGCCGAGAAGACCGGCAAGTTCCTGCCGCCGAAGGGCGACAAGGCGCGGGGCGAGTTGTTGTCGTGGCTCATGTTCGTGGCGTCCGGCGTTGGGCCGTATGCCGGCCAAGCGGTGCATTTCCGCAGTTACGCGCCGGAGAAGAATGAATACGCCATCAACCGTTATGCCTTCGAGGCGCAACGGCACTTCGGCATTCTCGATGCGCGGCTCGCCAAGCAGAAATATATGCTCGGCGATACTTACACGATCGTCGACATGGATGTGTGGGGCTGGGCGCGCTTGATGCCGAATGTCCTCGGCGAATCCGCGTGGGCGAAATTTCCAAATCTTAAGCGGCTGGTCGACGAGATCAGTGCGCGGCCGGCGGCGCAGCGTGCAATGGCGCTGAAGGATAAACACAAGTTCAAGACGGATATGGACGACGAGGCGCGCAAGGCGATGTTCCGGCACCTGACCGAGAAGGTCGCTTAACCTCGTTATCGTCCTCGTCAATGAGAGCGGCGCGGCCCTTGGAGCCGCGCCGTTCGTATTTCCAGGGCAGGCAAAAGCGAGGAGCGAAGCAACTTTCATCGCGTTATCTGAAGCTTGAGCCGCCGCGATTGAATCATCGAGATTGAATCATCGCGATCGAATCGTGGCGATGCCGTCGCCCCTCGAACGGCCGGCCCGCGTCGCCATTAATGTATCTCCTAAAATTTTCTTCTTTTTAAGTTGTGCCGATAGGCGTGGTTCTTTGCACATTACTGCTAGAGATTTGCAGACGTTCCGCCACGCCGGTCTGTTAACAGGGCCCAAGTTTTTGCCCTCGGTCACATTGGTCATCTTGCCACCATGCGCAATGCCGCCTTGTCCATAGAAAGTCCCGCAGGCTCAGAAAGCCAGTCGCTGATCGACGAATTGAACGAGGTGTTCGCCACCGGCGGCTCCGAACAGCGCCAGAGAATTCTCGAGCGCGTCACCGATCTGTTCGCGGCCGGCGCGCGCGGCTATTCGGGCGATCAGATCGCGCTGTTCGATAACGTCCTGCAGCAACTCGTGGCCGACATCGAAGTGAAGGCAAGGGCGAGGCTCGCTCACCGGCTGGCGCACATCAACAACAGCCCGCCTAACGTCATTCGGATGCTCGCCTTCGACGACGAGATCGCAGTCGCCGAGCCGGTGCTGATGCATTCGCAACAACTCAGCGACGACGATCTCGCCGAGAACGCCACCACCAAGAGCCAGGAGCATCTTCTCGCCATCGCCCAGCGCCTGAAGCTGAGCGAGGCGGTCACCGACGTTCTGGTCGAGCGAGGCGACCGCCGCGTGGTTCATAAGGTGGTGAGAAACAAGGGCGCGCGTTTCTCCCTGAGCGGTTATGACAAGCTCACGACCCACGCGCGCCGCGACCGCAAGTTGACGCTGGCTCTGGCCAGGCGCAGCGACCTTCCCCGCCAGTATTTCCTGAAGTTGCTCGAGACGGCATCCGCTGAGGTGCGCGCCAAGCTGGAACGGGCCAATCCGCAGGCGGCGGCTGAAATCCGCGGCGCCGTCGACGAGGTCGCCACCGCCATCCAGCAGGAAGTTCGCGAGACATCGCGCCGCCATGCCGTCGCTGAGCGGGATGTCAGACGTGCCGCCAATGCCCGGCCGCTCACCGAAGCCAATATTCACGCCCCCGCCCACACGCAGGAGTTCGCGCGGACCGTGGTCGCGCTGTCGCAACTCGGCCAATTTCCCGTCGATCTGGTTGAGCGCGCCTTGCTCGATAAGGGCGAGGATATGATTCTCATTCTCGCGAAGGCGGCCGGCTGCTCGTGGACGACGGCGAGGGAATTGCTGGTGATGTATATCGCCGAACGCGACATGCAGCCGGACGATCTCGCGCGGGCCTTTGAACGATACAAAAAGCTCGGTGAGGAAACGGCCCGGAAGGTCACAAGCTTCTACGGGCAACGCATCAAAATGCGGGCGCAGAAAAATTCGCCACAGGCATGATGAAGTCGACCGCGAACCCGTCCAGGGGCGCAGGAATACGAACGATTGATGCGCGCTGACATCGCAGCCGACGAGATTGTTAGTTCGTCTCGGAGCGCAAAAGAAAACGGCGCGGCCGCATGGGCCGCGCCGTTCATGTTTCCCGGCAGGCGATCAGCTATTGAAACAGCTTCATTGCGTTGGTGAGCGTCTGTAGCACGCCCCAGGCGAGGGGGATGCCGACGAAGCCCCAGGCGAGGACGAGGTGGAGAGTCGATGTGCCGCTCTGATTTTGATTTGCCATGGTTTCCTCCCTACGCTCCAGCCGGTTCGCCGGCGGCGCCGACGTCCATCTGAGCCATCTCGGCGTCATGGTCGGGCTTCATGTGGAAGCGGTGGTGCACCGCCTTGATCACGAAATTGCAAATAAAGCCGATGACCAACAACGCGGCCATGACGTACATGGTCACATTGTAAGCTTGCGCTTTCGGCACGCCATGGTCGATCTGATACTCGCGGATGTAATTCACCAGCACCGGCCCGAACACGCCCGCCGCCGACCATGCGGTAATCAGCCAGCCGTGAATGGCGCCGACGTAACGTGTGCCGAACATGTCTTTCAGGTAGGCCGGCACGGTGGCAAAGCCGCCGCCGTACATGCTGATGATGACCACGAAGCAGAGCACGAACAGCGCCACGCTGCCGATCGAGCCGGTCCACGGCACAAGACAATAGAGCACCGTCCCGATCGCGAAGAAGCAGAAATAGGTGTTCTTGCGACCGATGTAGTCGGACGTGGAGGCCCAGAAGAACCGGCCCAGCATGTTGAACAGGCTGAGCAGGCCGACGAAGCCCGCAGCGGCAACGACCGAAACCTTGCCCGGGAACATTTCCTGGCTCATTGCGGAGGCCTGCCCGAGCACGCCGATGCCGGCGGTCACGTTGAGGCAGAGCACCCACCAGATCAGCCAGAACTGCGGCGTCTTGATCGCGTCGTAGACGTAGACGTCGTTCCTGGTGACGAGCTTCTTCTCGACGACCGGCGGCGTGTAGCCTTCCGGTTTCCAGCCCGGCGCCGGGACCCGCACGATCGCAGCGCCGACCATCATGAAGCAGAAGTAGATGACACCGAGAACGATGAAGGTCTCGGCGACGCCGACATGGGTCGGCGTCGAAAACCGCGCCATCAGCCAGACCGAGAGCGGTGAGGCGATGAAGGCGGCCGCCGCCGAAGCCCATGATCGCCATGCCGGTGGCCATGCCGGGACGATCGGGAAACCATTTGATCAGCGTCGACACCGGCGAGATGTAGCCGAGGCCGAGGCCGCAGCCGCCGAGTACGCCGTAGCCGAGATAAACAATCCACAGATTGTGAAGGTAGACGCCGAGCGCCGAAACCAAGAAGCCGCCGCCGAAGCAGATACCGGCTGCGAACATGGCCTTGCGCGGACCGCCTTCCTCGACCCAGCGGCCGAAGACCGCGGCAGATGCGCCAAGAAAGAAAATCCCGATCGAGAAAATCCAGCCCAGTTCAGGTAAACTCCAGTCGCCTGGCACCGATTTCGTGATGCCGATGAGTTTGGTCATCGGCAGATTGAACACGCTGAAGGCGTAAGCCTGGCCGATACAAAGATGGATGCACAGCGCCGCCGGCGGCACCATCCATCTGCTGAAGCCCGGCCTCGCGACCGTATGACTACGATCAAGAAAAGGCAGTAAACTCATTGCGTGCTCCTCCTTCGTTCCCCCGTCGTCTCTTTCCGCAGACTCTTTGCTGCGGACGTCGATGTTGGCGACCGCATGTCCCTGGAATCCGTAAAAATGTCCTATAGGCTCCTGGGAATATCAAGTTCGACCAAAGTTAGAGGTGCGAGCCGCTGCCGTTTATTATTAAGGCCGAAGCTGCCGCGAGTGGGCCTGATCCCTTTTTCTTGCAAGAGCGCCGCGGATGTTCGCAGCGCAGCTTTGCCGCACTGCCGCATAATAATTCAACAAACAACAACGGCCTGATTTTCAGCGTGTTTTGTCAGTCCGACAGAAGCGGCGCAATGCGCCGCGCCTCGGCGACCAGCGCTGCGGTCAAGGGCGTCATCGGTTCCCGGGCCGGCACCACCAGTCCGATCGTGTGGCTTGCTTCGGGCTGGACGATGGGAATGGCCCGCAGGACATCCGTGAGGCCAAGTGTCGCGGCAAGCCGTGCCGGCATGATGCTCGCCCATCGCCCGGTGCGAACGTGCGAGTAAAGCAGGATCATCGAATTCGATTCCAGCGTGGGATGCGGATCGCCGCCCGCATCACGCAACAGACCCTCGATGATGCGCCGGTTCTGCATGTCGGGAGTCAGCAGACATAGCGGGACCTGTGCGACTTCCGCCCACGTGACTGTGTCGCGGTGGCCAAGTGGCGCATCGGCGGATGTGAGCAGACGATAGCGCTCGCGATAGAGCGGCACGTTGGTCACGCGGCCAAGCGGCTCGTTGTCGAGATAGGTCAAACCCGCATCGACCTCGAGATTTTCCAGCAGTTCCAGAACCTTCTCCGAGTTGCACGATAGGATAGTGAATTGAACGTCGGGGTGCCGCTCGCGATAGGGCGTCGTCAGTTTCTCGATCATCGCCAGCGTCGTCGGGATCGCGGCGATGCGCAGCCGCCCGACGAGGCCGTGCTTGAGGGCATGCACCTCCTCCCGCATGGCGCGGGCGTCGCCGACGATGCGGCGTGCCCAGTCCAACACCCGCTCGCCCTCGGGCGTGAAGTCCTGGAAACGCGAGCCACGATTGACCAGAAGGACACCGAACGTGTCCTCGAGCTGTTTGACGCCTGCCGATAAGGTCGGCTGCGTGACGCCGCAGACTTCGGCGGCCCTGCCGAAATGCTTTTCGCGCGCCAGCGCCAGCAGAAATTCAAGCTTGTCGATCACGATCCGCACCCGTGCGGCAGCATGTGCACCGAGCCAAAGCTGGACATTTGCGGTGCATGTCCTATGTCCGCAGCATGATCGAGATTTTGAAGAATAGTCAACGTCTCGATAGAGATTTTCTATTGACCGATTTGGATATAGCGCTTGCTCGGGGCCATTTCGCGCGGTTTTTTGTGTTTTGAGAGGAAAACGATGAGCCTGACCGAGCTACCGCCGACTCTGCCGCCCGACGGTCGCGGGCGCCCTGGGCGGCGCCGGCCGCCGCGCACGCCGAAGGGCCGTCAGGTTGATCCGCGCGCGCTCGAGGAGGTGCGAGCGCTCCTCGGCGAGCGCGAACGCCGCCGCGATCTCCTGATCGAGCATCTCCATCTCATTCAGGACCGCTACGGCTATCTGTCGGCCGCGCATCTTGCCGCGCTGGCGCAGGAGATGCGGCTTGCGCTGACTGAGGTGTACGAGGTCGCGACCTTCTACGCCCACTTCGACGTGGTGAAGGAGGGCGACACGCCGCCTCCTGCCGTCACCGTGCGGGTGTGCGATTCTCTGGCGTGCGCGCTCAAAGGCGCCGAGCGATTGCTTGAAGAATTGCCGCAAAAGCTCGGACCCAATGTGCGTGTTGTTCGCGCGCCATGTATGGGCGCATGTGACCGTGCGCCGGTCTGTGCCGTCGGCCATGTTCAGATCATGCAGGCCGATGCGGCCAACGTCGCGGCTGCTGCGGCAAAGCCCGCGCACGCTCATGTCTATCCGACGCCGACGGCGTTCGATGCCTATGTGAAGGCGGGCGGCTATAAGCTGCTCAAGGCCTGCACCGCCGGCGGCCACACGCGCGACGAAATCATAAAGTCCGTGAGCGATGCCGGTCTGCGCGGTCTCGGCGGAGCCGGTTTTCCGACCGGGCGCAAGTGGTCGCTGGTGCGCGCAGAGCCGGCGCCGCGGCTGTTCGCCGTGAATGCCGACGAGGGCGAACCGGGCACCTTCAAGGACCGCCACTATCTCGAGCGCGATCCGCATCGCTTTATCGAAGGCATGCTGATCGCCGCGTGGATTGTCGAAGCCGCCGACACGTATCTGTATCTGCGCGATGAATATCCCGAAGTGCGGCTCCTGCTGATCGAGGAGATCGCAAAGGTCGAAAAGGCCGGTCTGTCAAAACATACAAGAATCCATCTGCGGCGCGGTGCCGGCGCTTACATCTGCGGCGAAGAATCCGCGATGATCGAATTGATCGAGGGAAAGCGCGGACTGCCGCGGCATCGTCCGCCATACGTCGCGCAGGTCGGATTGTTTGGCCGTCCGACGCTCGAACAGAATGTCGAAACGCTTTACTGGGTGCGCGACATCGTCGAGAAGGGCGCGGAGTGGTTCACGTCGCAAGGCCGCCACGAGCGCAAGGGCTTTCGCAGTTTCTCAGTCTCCGGCCGGGTCAGGAATCCGGGTGTCAAGCTTGCGCCGGCCGGCGTCACCGCGCGCGAACTGATCGACGAGTTCTGCGGCGGCATGGCCGAGGGCCACACGTTCAAGGGTTATCTGCCCGGCGGCGCCTCCGGCGGCATTCTGCCGGCGTCCATGGCCGACATCCCGCTCGATTTCGGCACGCTGGAGAAATACGGCTGCTTCATCGGCTCCCACGCTGTCGTCATTCTCTCCGACAAGGACGACATGAAAGCGGTGGCGCTCAACCTCATCAAATTCTTCGAGGACGAGAGCTGCGGCCAGTGTACGCCATGCCGCGTCGGTACCGAGAAAGCGGCGCAGCTGATGGCCAACGGTCCGTGGGATGCAGCCCTGCTCGATGAGCTCGCGGCTCTGATGCGCGATGCTTCGATCTGCGGCCTCGGCCAGGCAGCGCCGAACCCGCTGTTAAGCGTGCTGAAGTACTTTCCGGACGAACTGAAAAAGCCGCTGGGACGTTGGTGACCGAAGGTTTGCTTCATGAGCGATACGAACGAACAAGAGCCAAAGACTTTCACGATCGACGACCGCGCGATCGACATTCGCGACGGCGAGACGATTTTCCGCGCCGCTCGGCGGCTAGGCATCAAGCTGCCGCATCTGTGCTACTCGCCGAAGCCGGGCTACCGGCCGGACGGCAATTGCCGCGTCTGCATGGTCGAGATCGAAGGCGAGCGCGTATTGGCGGCCAGTTGCATCCGCACGCCGTCGCCCGGCATGAAGGTCAAGACCCAGACCGACCGCGCCAAGACCGCGCGCAAGATGGTTGCCGAGCTCTTGCTCACGGACCAGCCGGCACGCGACGTTGCCCACGATCCCGATTCCGAGTTCTGGAAAACCGTCACGCGCATGAATCTGGAGCAGGGCCGCTTTCCGCGCCGCGAAGCGCCAGCGCCCGACCGCAGCCATCCCGCGATGGCGGTCAATCTCGACGCCTGCATTCAGTGTAATCTGTGCGTGCGCGCCTGCCGCGAAGTGCAGGTCAACGACGTCATCGGCATGGCTGGCCGCGGTCATGGCGAGAAAATCGTGTTCGATTTCGACGACCCGATGGGCGCTTCGACCTGCGTCGCATGTGGCGAGTGCGTGCAGGCCTGTCCGACCGGCGCGCTGATGCCGGCGACGCTGGTGGACCAAAGCAACATCTTCACCGGCAAGGCAGACCGGTCGGTCGACAGCGTATGTCCGTATTGCGGCGTCGGCTGTCAGCTCACCTATCACATCAAGGACGATAAGCTCCTCTACGTCACCGGCAAGAATGGCCCGGCCAACGAGAACCGGCTTTGCGTCAAGGGCCGTTTCGGCTTCGATTACGTGCACAATCCGCAACGGCTGTTGAAGCCGATGGTCCGCAAGGACGGCGTGCCAAAGGTGCCGCACGAGTACATCGACCCGTCGAATCCGTGGACGCATTTTCGCGAGGCGACCTGGGAGGAAGCGCTCGATCGCGCCGCGGCGGGCATAAAGAAAATCCGCGACCGCGATGGACCCCAAGCGCTGGCCGGGTTCGGTTCGGCCAAGGGCTCGAACGAAGAAGCCTATCTGTTCCAAAAACTCGTTCGCACCGGCTTCGGCACCAACAACGTCGACCACTGCACGCGGCTGTGCCATGCCTCGTCGGTTGCGGCCCTGATGGAAGGTGTCGGCTCCGGCGCGGTCTCGGCCACGTTCAACGAGTGCAAGAACTCCGAGGTGATTTTGGTGATCGGCGCCAATCCGACCGAAAATCATCCGGTTGCCGCGACATTCTTCAAGCAGGCGAAAAAGAACGGCGCGACGCTGATCGTGGCGGACCCGCGCGGCCAGGCGCTCAAGCGCCACGCCACGCACATGTTGCAATTCAAGAACGGCACCGACGTGGCGATGCTCAACGGCATCCTCAACACGATCGTGTCGGAAAAACTCTACGACGAGCAATACATCCAGACTTATGTGGAAGGCTTCAAGGCGTTCGCCGAGAGCATCAAGGATTACACGCCGGAAGAAATGGCGCCGATCTGCGGTATCGAAGCGGACGTGCTGCGCACGGTGGCGCGCAAGTTCGCGCGTGCGAAGTCGGCGATCATTTTCTGGGGCATGGGAATTTCCCAGCACACCCACGGAACCGACAATGCGCGCTGTCTGATCGCGCTGTCGCTCATCACCGGCCAGATCGGGCGGCCGGGCACGGGGCTGCATCCGTTGCGCGGCCAGAACAATGTGCAGGGCGCTTCCGACGCCGGCCTCATTCCGATGTTCTTCCCCGACTACAAGTCGGTCGAGGATGCGCAGATCCGCGCACGCTTCGAGGATGCGTGGGGCACCAAGCTCGACCCGAAGAAGGGCCTCACCGTCGTCGAAATCATGGATGCGATTCATGCCGACGTGATCAAGGGCATGTACATCATGGGTGAGAATCCCGCGATGTCCGATCCCGACCTCAATCACGCGCGCGAGGCATTGGCGCATCTCGAGCATCTCGTGGTGCAGGATCTCTTTCTGACCGAGACCGCGGTCTATGCCGACGTGGTGCTGCCGGCGTCCGCATGGCCGGAGAAGGATGGCACGGTCACCAATACGAACCGGCAAGTGCAGATGGGCCGCCAGGCGCTGCCGCTGCCGGGCGATGCACGCCACGACTGGTGGCTGATCCAGGAGATCGGCCGCCGCATCGGTCTGCCGTGGAATTATCAGCATCCGAGCGACATCTATACCGAGATGGCGGCGCTGATGCCTTCGCTCGACAACATCTCGTGGGAGCGTGTGCAGCGTGAAAGCGCCGTCACCTATCCGGCCGACGCGCCGGACAAGCCGGGCCGCGACGTCGTGTTCGACAAAGGTTTCCCGCGTCCGGGCGGTTTCGGCAAGCTTGTGGCGGCGAAGCTCCAGCCGCCTGACGAGACGCCGAACGAAGAATATCCGTTCATTCTCACCACCGGCCGCCAGCTCGAACATTGGCACACCGGCGCCATGACGCGCCGGTCGACAACGCTCGATGCCATCGAGCCCAGCGCAGTCGCTTCGGTGTCGCGCGGCACCATCGCCAAGCTTGGCATCCGCCCGGGCGATCCGATCCGGGTCTCGACGCGACGCGGCGTTGTCGAACTCGCCGCGCGTCAGGACGACGCGATACCGGATGGTGTCGTCTTCATCCCGTTTGCGTATGTTGAGGCAGCTGCGAATCTTCTCACCAATCCCGCGCTCGATCCATTCGGCAAAATTCCAGAGTTCAAATTCTGCGCGGCGAAAGTCGAGGCGATCGACCCGGCGACACGCGTCGCCGCGGAGTAGACGGGGTCGCGCGCGAGTCGCGCGAAACTGCAATGGACGACAGCGATCCGCGTGACGAGATCGCTCGCCTCGAAGAGCGGATCGACGCCCTCTACGCCAAGATCGAGAATTGCCGCAAATTCATTCTGCTTGCGCAGTTTGCGCTCGTCGCAGGCGGGCTCGTCCTTGCCGCGATGCTGTTCGGTCTCGTCTGGCCTGATCTCGCCGTCATGGCGGCAGCCATGACGGCCTTGATCGGCGGCATCGTCGTGTGGGGCTCGAACGCCAGCACCGCCAAAGAAGCATCCAAACAGCTGGCCGCGGCCGAGGCGAACCGCGCGGCGCTGATCGGGCTGCTCGACTTGCGTACGATCGCCGAGCGGCCGACTCTGCACTGAACCTGTCGTGCTCCGCGAATGCGGAGCATCCGGTAAACGCCGGCAGTTTCGTGGTTACTGGATCATCCGCTTGCGCGGATGACGACAACGAAAGAAGGCGGTGCGTATGGCCGCGGGCATCACTTCTTCTCGTCGCGAAAATACGGCTCGACCGTGCCGGCGAGCTTGATCGTCAGCGGATTGCCGTAGCGATCCTTGCCCTTGCCGGCCTCGACGCGAATCCAGCCCTCGCTGACGCAGTACTCCGCGACGTTCGTCTTCTCAACGCCCTTGAAACGCACGCCGATGTCGCGCTTGAGGACCTCCTCGTCATAGTAAGGACTACGCGGGTCGGTCGAGAGCCGGTCGGGCAGGGTGTCGGGCATTGTCCTTCAATAGCGTTGTGCTGATGCGGCTTGGGCGGCAATCGTTTCAGATTGAAACGATTGCCGTTCTGGCGGTTCGCTGGAGCACGATCTTTTCGGAACGCGATATCCGCTCTTTCGCATCTTGCGCTAATCCGTCGGCGTGATGTTCGCAGCCTTTGCGAGCTTGATCATGGCGGCGACATCGTTGGCGAAGAATTTTGCGAACTCGTCCGGGCTCATCGGCATCGGCTGAACGCCGAGATGCTGCAGCTTTTCCTGGACCGCCGGCTTGTCGAGCGCCTTTTGCACCTCGTCATGCAGCCTGTCGACGATGTCGCGCGGCGTTTTCGCCGGCACGGATATCCCGCCCCAGAACAGGTAGGTGGCGTCGGGATAGCCCGCTTCCACGATGGTCGGCACGTTCGGCAGCGAAGGGGCCCGCTTGGGCGTGCTGATTGCGAGCGGTACGACTTTGCCCTGCGCGATCATCGGCAGCGCCGGCGCGATCGGCAGGAAGTAGAAGTCGATGCGTCCCGAAAGCACATCCGTGAAGGCTTCATTCGGTCCCCGGTACGGAATGTGCTGCACGTTTATACCGGCGGCGAGGCGAAAGCGTTCGCCGGCGATGTGGGACGCCGAACCGATGCCGGCCGAGGCAAAGTTGAGCTCGCCCGGCTTCGCTTTGGCTGCCGCCACGATGTCCGCTACGGTTTTGAAACCTTTCGACGGTGCGGCCACGAGCACGCTCGGCTGCGCACCGAACATCACGACTGGAGTGAGATCGTGCAACTCGTCGTAGGGCAGCGACTTGTGCAGAACGACCGCGGAACTCATCGACGAGGAACTCAGCAACAACGTGTAGCCGTCGGGATTGGCTTTCGCGACCGAAGCAACGCCGACGACGCCGCCGGCGCCGGCGCGATTTTCAACGACGAACGGCTGGCCGATCTGCTGCGCAACCTGATCGAGCACCAGGCGTCCGACGATGTCGGTGGCATTGCCCGGCGAATAAGGGCTCACCACAAGAATTGGCCGGGTGGGCCAGTTCTGCGCCAAAGCCACCGTGGCGCCGGCGACGGCGGCCGTGCCGATGAAAACGGCGCACAGTGTGCGAAAAAAACCCATGTCTTCCTCCCGGAATGGTTTTGCCGGCAGGTTTGGCCTAACGCGCGGGCCCTGGCAAGGCGGTGCGACTTCGTGGGTCGAGGTCGAAGCTGAAATGCTTAATCGATCGACATCCCTGCGGCCTTGAGCGGTGCGCCGTTTTTCTCGATTTCAGGGCCGATGATGCTCCGGAGATACTCGGTCGATTGGTGCTCTGGTGGCACGACGAACGTTCCGGTTGCGAGAAGCTGCTCCTGCACCGCAGGCGTATTGATGGCCGCGACAGTGGCATCATGCAGCTTTTTGATGATCGGCGCCGGCGTCCCCTTCGGCATGAAGAAACCGAACCAGGTCGACGTATTGAAATCCATGCCCTGCTCGTGCGCGGTGGCGAGGTTCGGCAGCGACGGCAGGCGCTTTTCACTTAACACCGCGATGCCCTTGACCAGATCGCTTTGAATCGGCGGCACAGCTGTCGGGGTCAGTGTGCAGAAATAATCGAACTGCCGGCCGATCAGGTCCTGCAGGGCGGGACCGCCACCCCGATACGGGATGTCTTGCACCTTCACGCCGATTGCCTGGTTGAACAAGGCGCAATCGACATAGCCCGTGGAGCCGATGCCGGCGGAGCCCATTCGCATCGTGCTTTGATTTTTCTTCACGTAGGCAATGAAATTCTGCAGCCCGTCGACGGGGAAGTCCTTGCGCGCGATGAGGACCTCGGGCTGGTCAGCAACCAGCCCCACCGGTGCGAGGTCTTCCTTGAAATTGTAGAGCGGGTGTTTGTAGAGGGTCTGATTGATGGCGTCGGCGCGGCTGCCGAGCACGAACTCGTAGCCATCCGGCGTCGCCTTGGCGACGTGTGCGGAACCGATCATCCCGCCGGCCCCGCCGAGGTTTTCGATGACCACCTGCTGGCCCAAAGTCTCGGAGAGACGGCGCCCGACGATCCGCCCGAGCACGTCGGTACCGCCGCCGGGGGCGAACGGAACGATCATCGTCACCGGATGGGTCGGCCAATCCTGCGCAACGGCCGGACTTGCCCCGGAAGCGGCAAGCATCATTGCGGCCAGCGTCAACCGGTACCTTGATGAAAAGACTTCCTGCAGCATGGCTTACTCCCCCGTCGTTGGCTGCCATTGTGATATGAAAGGCTTCGATCCACCAGTCCGGCTGGGTCCCCGGATTTCGCTTCCGGTTGATCCGCAGTACATTGCACTCATGTCGCTTTCCCCCAATGTCTTCCCCGAGGCGTCTCCCCAGGCGTCAGTCCGCCACGACTGGACGCGCGACGAGGTGCGCGCACTGTTCGACCTGCCGTTCCCGGACCTGATGTTCCGCGCGCAGGGCGTTCACCGGGAGAACTTTGATCCGACCGAGGTGCAGATTTCGACGTTGCTGTCGATCAAGACCGGCGGCTGTCCGGAGGATTGCGCCTATTGCCCGCAGAGCGCGAAATATGAGACCGGCGTGCGCGCCGAGAAGCTGATGCAACTCGACACCGTGCTGGCCGAGGCGCGTGCCGCCAAAAGCGCCGGTGCGAGCCGCTTCTGCATGGGCGCGGCATGGCGCTCGCCCAAGGATCGCGACGTCGAGCAGGTCTGCGAGATGGTCGAGGGCGTCAAGGCGCTTGGGATGCAGACCTGCGCGACGCTCGGCATGCTGACCGCCCCGCAAGCGCGGCGCCTGAAAGATGCCGGGCTCGATTACTACAACCACAATCTCGATACATCGCCCGAGTTCTACGACCACATCATCACGACGCGGACTTATCAGGATCGCCTGGATACGCTCGAACACGTGCGCGAGGCGGGCATCCACGTCTGCTGCGGCGGCATCGTCGGGATGGGCGAAGGGCGCGAGGACCGCGTCGGGATGATCGCGACGCTGGCGAGCCTGCCCGAGCATCCGGAATCGGTGCCGATCAATTTGCTCGTTCGCGTCGCCGGTACGCCGCTGGCCGGCGAGCAAGAACTTGATCCGATCGAATTCGTGCGCACCATCGCGGTCGCCCGTATCACCATGCCGCGCTCCGTGGTGCGGCTGTCGGCCGGCCGCGAGGACATGAGCGAGGAGACGCAGGCCCTGTGTTTTCTCGCCGGCGCCAACTCGATTTTTTACGGACCAAAACTTCTCACCACGCCGAATCCCGGCCGCGATCGCGATCGCGAGCTGATGGAGCGGCTGGGGCTAAGCCCGATGGAGCCGACCTAGTGGTCCGGTTGGCTCAAACACGAGCGAATAGAGAGGGCGGTACTCCATGAAGACAAAGCAAACCGCTGCGCGCCGAAAACGGCTCTCTTTGTTTGCGTGGCTTTGCGCCATTGCGGTTTCCTTCGCTTCGCTGCCGGCTGTCGCTCTCGCGGAGCAACCGGGCGACATCCTGAGCAGAGACAGCGTGCTGCGCGATCCCGAAATTCCTTCCTCGGGAAACCCCAAAGGGGACCTGACGGTTGTCGAATATTTCGACTACCAATGCCCGTATTGCAAAAAGATGGCGCCGGAGCTCGCGCAGCTCGTGCGGGAAGACGGCAATATCAGAATTGTCTTTAAGGACTGGCCGATCTTTGGCCCGGTTTCGACCCTCGCCGCCAAGCTGGTGCTGGCGGCAAAATATCAAAACAAGTACGCGGAAGCCCACGACGCCTTGATCGGAGCGAATAAAAAGCTGACCGAGACAAATATTCCCGAACTGCTTGCGCAGGCCGGCATCGACGTCGCTGTGGCGACGAAAGACCTGCAGACGCATCAAAAGTCGATCGATGCTCTCCTGGCCCGCAACAGCGCCCAAGCCGAGGCTTTCGGCTTTCAGGGTACTCCGGGGTTCATCGTCGGCACTTTCCGGGTGCCCGGCATGGTCGAAATGGACATGTTCAAACAAGCAGTGGCCGATGCCCGCGCGGCGGCAAAGAAGCGGAAGTCTTAAGCGGAGCTTTGTTGTTTGGTGACGGCGGCGCCGGAGTTTGGGTGCGCATGCAGGCCGCTTACGACACGTGGCACGCGGAGCGGAACGAGGACGTGAGCAAGATCCCGACGCTCCGCGCCAAGGCTGCATAGTGGGAAACTGAGCAAACAACCCTCGATCGGGTGCATTTTGTTTTGTCTATACCCCGGCCGCCCCGCCGTCGGCCCGCGGGTCGTGAGCGCCTTCGCAGGTGCCGTCGGGATGCAGCACGACCGCGCCGGCGTGGCCCATCGTGTCGGAATAGGGTGCGTCCAGCACGTCGACGTCGTGGCCGGCGGATGCAAGCTGATCGATCAGATTGCCGTCGAAGCGCGACTCCAGGCGCAGCGCCGTTTTCGCCGCGCCCCAGGTCCGGCCGAGGAGCCAGCGCGGCCGATCGATCGCGTCCGGCAGTGGCTGGCGGAACAATACGTGACGGGTGAACACGGCGCCTTGCGTTTGCGGCTGGCCGTCGCCGCCCATCGCGCCATAGGCCATGATGCGTCCGTCTTTCAGGATCGCAAGCGCTGGATTGAGCGTGTGGAAGGGAAGGCGGCCCGGCGCGAGGCTATTGAGCGCGCCGCTTTGCAGCGAAAAACTCGCACCGCGGTTTTGCATCAGCACGCCGGTCGCCGGCAGCACGCAGCCGGAGCCGAATTCCCAGTACACCGACTGGATGTAGGAAACGACGAGACCGGAGGTGTCGGCGGCGCCCATCCACACGGTGTCGCCTTGGCCTGAGGTCAGCGGCCAGCGCGCAGCCTTGCGGCGGTCGATCTTCATCGCTTCGCCGGCCAGAAACCGCTGATCGAGATAACGCTCCAGCGGATGAGCGAGCCTCTTCGGATCGGTCACGGTGCGGTCGCGCGCGCGCAACGCGCGCTTGGTCGCTTCGACCAGGCCGTGAATGTGATCGAACCCTTCGGCCTCCGTGACGCCGAGCCGGGCAAACAGAGCGAGGATCATCAGCGAGGCGACCCCCTGGGTCGGCGCGTCGGTGTTGAACACGGCGCCTGCGTCCAGATCGGCGCGAAGCGGCTCGGCAAGGCTGGCGCGGTAATCCGCCAGATCCTCGCGCGTCACCGGACTGCCGATCCGTTCCAGATCGGCGGCGACCTCGCGGCCGACATCGCCGCGATAGAAGTCGTCGAGGCCGGCATGGGCGAGATGGGCGAGCGTCTCGGCGAGCGCCTCCTGTTTCACCGTGGCGCCGACTTCGGGCGGCTTACCCTCGATCAGGAAAGTCCCGGCAAATCCAGGCGCCGCCTTGAGTTCGTCCAGAAACTCCGTCGTCAGCCGCGCCTGGCTGCGCGTCACGACGGCGCCGTTGCGGGCATGCGCAATGGCGGGGGCAAGGAGAATGTCGAGCGGCAGCGCGCCGCCGTGCGCGCTTGCGGCTTCGAGCGCCATCGCCCAGCCGCCGACCGCGCCCGGCACGGTCAGCGCCGCAAGCAGGCCCCCGCGTCGGGATGGTCTCGTATTCGCGATAAAGCTCCGGCGTCGCCAGCGCGCCCGCCGCTCCTGCCGCCATGATTGCGAAGATGCGGCCGGATCGCTGGCGGACGAGCCAAAATCCGTCGCCGCCGATGTGGTTCATATGCGGGTAAACAGCAGCAATCGCCGCTGCCATCGCCACCATCGCTTCGAGCGCATTGCCGCCCTCGGCGAGGATCGCGCGTCCCGCTTCGACGGCGCCGTGATGCGGTGCGCAGACGACGCCGCGGCGATGACCGGCGCTATGCAGGTCCATGATGCTCAGTACTCAGACTGAAACGTCGGCGTCGGCGAAACCGCGCTTGCGCAGCAGCGCGTCGGCGTTCGGCAGCCGCCCGCGGAAGGCCTTGTAGGCTTCCGCCGGATCGCGCGAGCCGCCGGCCGCGTAGATCGTGTCGCGCAGCCGCTTGGCCGTCGCCGGATCGAACACGTCGCCGGTTTCCTTGAAGGCCTCGAAGGCGTCGGCGTCGAGCACTTCCGACCACATGTAGCTGTAATAGGCCGCCGCGTAGCCGCCGCCGGAAAAGATGTGACCGAAGTGCGGCGGCCGGTGCCGCATGACGATCTCTTTCGGCATATGGATGCGCGTCAGCGTTTCGGTTTCGAATGTCGTGGCGTCGATATTGTCGGCCGACGGCAGCGAATGGAATTCGAGATCGACCATGGCGGAGGCGAGGTATTCGACCGTCATGCAGCCCTGGTTGAAGTTGCGCGCCGCGATGAGCCGCCGCAGCAACTCCTCGGGCATCGGCTCGCCGGTTTGGTAATGCAGCGCAAAGCGCCGCAGCACATCGGGCTGTTCGAGCCAATGTTCGTAAAGCTGCGACGGCAACTCGACGAAATCCGTGGCGACGTTGGTGCCGGAAATCTTCGGATAGGTGACGGCGGAGAGAAGGCCGTGCAGCGCATGGCCGAACTCGTGGAACAGCGTGCGCGCGTCGTCGAAGCTCAACAGCGTCGGTTCGCCGTCGGCGGCCTTGGAGAAGTTGCACACATTGATGATCAGGGGGCGGATGTCGCCGGCGAGCTTTTCCTGCTCGCGCAGTCCGGTCATCCAGGCGCCGCTGCGCTTTGAAGGCCGCGCGAAATAGTCGCCGAAGAACAGGCCGAGCGACTGGCCGCCGGAGTCTCGCGCCTCCCAGGCGCGTACGTCCGGATGCCACACCGGCACGTCGGTGACGCGGCGTGAACGTCACGCCGAACAAGCGCCCAGCCGTGTAGAATGCCGCCTCGATCATGCGATCGAGATTGAGGTACGGCTTGATCGCGGCCTCGTCGACGTCGCAACGGCGCTTGCGCAGCTTTTCGGCATAGTACCGCCAATCCCACGGCGCGAGCGCGAAGTCGCCGCCCTCTTCCTGCGCCAGCGCCTGCAGGGCATCGCGGTCGGCCAGCGCTTGCCGGCGCGCCCGTGTCCATACCGTGTCGAGCAGGTTGCGCACCGCTGCCGGCGTTTTCGCCATGGCATCGTCGAGCCGATAATGCGCGAAATCGGCAAAGCCGAGCAGCCGCGCGCGCTCGGCCCGCAGCCGCACCATCTCGGCGATGATCTCCTTGTTGTCGGTCGGTCCGCCGTTGTCGCCGCGATGGACGAAGGCCTGAAAGGCCTTCTGGCGCAGATCGCGGCGGCCGGAAAACTGCAGGAACGGCTCTACGCTCGAACGCGACAGCGTCACCACATAGCCGTCGAGACCGCGTTCTTCGGCGTCGGACTTCATGGCCTCGCGAATGAAATCGGGCAGCCCGGCAAGCTCGGCCTCGCTCTGAAGCACAAGCTTGAACGCCTGCTCGTCGGCCAGCACGTTCTGGCTGAACGCGGTGCCCAGCGCCGCGAGGCGTTCGATGATCGCGGCGAGGCGTTTTTTGGCCGTTTCATCGAGGCCCGCGCCGGCGCGGCGGAACGTGGTGTGGTAGCGCTCGATGACGCGCTTTTGTTCGTCGGTCAGGTCGAGCGTGGCGGCGTCGCGCATCAGCGCGTCGATGCGGCCAAAAAGCGCGCCGTTCGAGTGGATGCTATTCCAATGGCGCGCCATTTGCGGTGCGATCTCGCGCTCGATTTCCAGGAGCGCGTCGTTGCTGTGCGCGCCGGCCAGCACGTGGAACACGTTGCTGATGCGGGTGAGCGCCCGGCCGCTCGTCTCCAGCGCCGCGATGGTGTTGGCGAAGCTCGGCGGCGCCGGATCGGCGGCGATAGCGGCAATTTCCGCGTCGTGCTCGGCGATGGCGCGTGCGTAGGCCGGGCGAAAATGCTCGGGCTTGATGGCATCAAACGGCGGCACCCCGTCCGGGGTCGTCCAATCTGCAAAAAACGGGTTGTCGGGCAGAGCGTCGCTGGTCATCGGCGGGCCTTAGCAAAGGGGGTGGCGGGCATGATATATGTCGTTCGGCGCGCGTCGCCAAAAGCTTAAGGAGAGCCCCAAAATGCCCCGTCACGCCCATTATGTGCCGCATGGCGTTATTCCGGCCGTCCTCCTGCCATTCGCGGAGGATCTGGCGATCGACGAGAAGAGCTTCCGGGCGCATTTGCGCGATGTCGGCGGCCACCAGCGGCATTTCCGCCATCACCATCAACGCCCACTCGACCGAAGTCGCCTCGTGCACGTTCGACGAACAGCGCCGGGTGCTCGACATCGCCCAGGACGAGATCGGCGGCAAGTTACCGATCGTCAACGGCGTGTGGGCCGACGGCAGTCTCGAGGCAGCGCGCATCGCCCGGATGGCGGAGGAGGGCGGCGCTTCGGCGCTGCTCGTCTTCCCGCCGGCGCCGTTTACGCTCGGCCAATCGCCGGCGATGGCGGTCGAACACTTCAAGCGCATTGCCGATGCGTCGAGCCTGCCGATCATCGCATTCCAATATCCGCTGGCGACCGGGCAGGGCTATCCGCGCGACACGCTGCTCAAAATGGTCGACGAGGTGCCGGCGATCCGCGCCATCAAGGACTGGGCCGGCAATGTGCCGCAGCACGAGATGCACATCCGCACGCTGCAGAGCCTGTCCCGGCCGGTCAACGTGCTCACCACCCACAGCGCGTGGCTGTTCTCCTCGCTGGTGCTGGGCTGCAACGGCCTTCTGTCCGGCAGCGGCAGTGTGATCGCCGACTTGCAGTCGGCACTGTTCCAGGCGGTCAAGGCCAACGATCTCGCCGCGGCGCGGCAGCTCAACGATCGCATCTACCCGCTGGCGCGCGTGTTCTACGCCGAGCCGTGGGCCGACATGCATAACCGCATGAAGGAAGCGCTGGTGCTGCTCGGCCGCCTGCCGCGCGCGGTGGTCCGGCCGCCGCTGGTCAAGCTTACTCGCGCCGAGATCGACCGCATCCGCGCGGCCCTGGTCGAGGCCGGTCTGCTGTCGCAAAAAGCCGCGCGAGACGCAGCGTAACTTTCCCTCTCCCCGCGAAGCGGTGGGGAGGGTCGGCGATATCGCGTTAGCGATGAGCCGGGGTGGGGGGAGCGAACTAAAATAGTCCCCCACTATAGCCGATGCTTCGCATCGGCAATACAAACACCCGACAAAGCCGGGCCGTGTTACTGTCGCCGGCAAACCATCGGACGACATGGCGCCCGGTACGTTGAACAGCGTGCTCAAGCAGGCCCAACTGAAGGGACAAAAGTGATGCGCTACGCAGTCGTGATCGAAAAGGCCGGCGGCAATTATTCTGCCTATGTGCCGGACTTGCCGGGCTGCGTCGCCACGGGGGCGACAATCGCCGATGTGGAATCGGAAATCCGCGAAGCGATCCGCTTTCACATCGACGGTCTCAAGGCCGACGGCGCGGCGGTCCCGGCTCCCACCAGCATCGCCGAATATGTCGAGGCATAACCCAACGAACGCCGGCGAAAAGGTGGCGAAACGCTGCATCGACGCGGCTTAGCTCGTAACCCGGATGAGCCAACGGGCCCGGCCCGAAGTGGCCGGCCCGATGACAAGCTCCGCGAAATCCGGGAGAAGCGACTACGCGACTTGGCCTTGTGGAAGCTTCTTTAGAGAAACTTCTTTTGCTCAAAGACCAACAGATCTTCAAATCGGTTGGGTTGAAGCTGTTTATACGCGGTCTGCAGGACTTTGACGTACGCCCAAGGCTTTTCTGTCAGTTGAGTTGAGTTCTCGCACCACAAGTGTGCAGCGCGATCCTTATTTGCGACGTTGACATCCTCCAAGCCCTTCGTCTCGGCGACGTAGTGCGTCCCATCCTTTGTGAGCACCACGAAATCCGGTTCGTAGTAACGTAAATTGCCCACGCTATCGGTGTACTCGATCGTGAACCCGAACTGTTCCGGCAGTTTTGCGAAGCGCTCCACGTCATCCGACTTCTCCAAGAACCGCGCAAACTCTTTTTCGAATTCGTTATCACATGGCACGAGATTGAAAATCGACTTTGTCGCCCGCATGGTGGCGCGAGACCAGGGAAACGGCGCCGTCTCGGACAGCGGGCGGCCAGCGTGGAGAAGCTGAGGCTCCAACTCGGAAATGACGAGCTTTCGCAGCGCCTCGACGAAAGTTTTCACCGTAACGTACTGAGCTACATTGCTGCTGATGGCCTTGATCATCGCAGGCTCGTTCAGCCCGACCTGCTCACCAAAAGCCTTGCTTTCCAGGAACTCTCTGACTTTCGGCGCGAGCGCCGCGAATTGCGACGGCAGCTTTACGTCCTGCGCAATCCGCCGAGCATAGTAACCGATAACTTCCTCCGCTGTTTGCGGTTCGGGAATCTTGTAATCGCGCTCGACCATTTTTTGCAGAGTAATGATATCAAATCCCTCGTAGTGAAACGTCTTTGCCGCGGCATCGTCCTGCTTTCGCGGCAGAACTGGGCAATTGAAGGCTTTCACATCCAATTCTGCGATCTCCTCTGCCAAAGACTTTTTACGCGTCAAAATGGGACTAAGGACGGGAATAGCGATGTCCTTGTCGGCCTTTTTGGGATCGGGCGAAATCGTAATAATGCTGACCTTCTCTTTGATGTTGAAGGTCTCAAGCTGAATGTCTTCTTCGCGCTCCAACTGCTCGACGAATTCGATGAAGGTCTTGTTGCCGATCACATCGACACGCTCGATGTAGCCGATCTGGCCGCGGAACATCAGGCGCAATCCGCGCCCGACGGTCTGCTCCGGAAGGATGCTGGCCTTGGACGTAAAGGGCCGCAGGCCCACAATGACCGTAACACTTTGCACGTCCCAGCCTTCGCGCAGCATCATGACGCTGACGATGCAGTTGATCGGACTTTTTTCATCGTCGATTTCGCGGGAAACCTTTCGCGCCTCATCTAACTCCTTCTTGGACACCTCGCCCGATTTGTCCGTGTGGATAATCAAGAGCTTCTTTACGCCGCAAACGAAACTCCGACGGATATTTCTTGCGCAGCCAATCGCCCACGTCGTCGGCTTGCGCGTGTCATTCATCATCACGAACAGAACCGGCTTCTTTCCAAGCGGCGCCAATTGCTCGCGGTATTCCTTCCAGCGTTCGACCCCGGCTGCCAAATAGGCCTCGTAGCGCGTGCTGGCAATGTGCGAGCGCGCTTCGGTAATACCTTGAGCGATCCCTTTCAGAGGCCGCTTCACCACGTTGTCGATAATCGCCTGTTTGAGCGGGTAATCGAAAACCGTCCAGGTAAATAATTGTCCCTTGCTGTGGCGTGGCGTGGCCGTGAAATCGAGCTGTGCTGCCAAGCCATCGGAAACAGATGCATGCAGATTACGAGTGATTTTGTTCCATTCACTCTCTTCATCATGGGTGTGATGGGCCTCGTCATTGAGCACGACCACCGGCCCACCGCGATCGATGATGCGCTTGTCGAAATCCTCGATCATCGAGGTTTGCGCGGGCGGCTTCGGCCCCAGAACCGCCGTCAATTCTTCTGGCTCGTCGCCTGAGTTGCTCTGGCGCTCGTAGAATTGCTGAACGTTGGTCAAATAGAGCGCGCCAAGCGAATTGGCTCGCTCGCCTTCCCCGCGCATGTAGAATTGGAAATCGTTCCAGAAAATCTGCAGTTCGGGAGGAATGACCGGATCGGTACGAAAAATGCGCCCGCTCTCGAAGTCGGTCCGCAGGCGTTCGAACACGATTACGTTTGGCGCAATCACCAAAAATGTCTTGGCGAAGTCGTCCCGGCCTTCGGCGACGGCGTTGAAGAACTGCCATGCCACCGCAAGCGACATGACCTTGGTCTTGCCGCTGCCGGTCGCCATCTTTACGCAGTAGCGGGCGAAATCGTCGTACTGCAGGAGTCGCAGATTGCTGCGCGTCGCGAATGTCTCGACCAGCCCCTTGTGCCGCCGCACTTTGGTGACTTCGTACAGGTAGATCAACGTCTCCATCGCTTCGCGCTGGAAGGGGTGATACCTGAACTTGCGGCCGTCCGGCAGTTTGTGATCGGTGTGGAACCAGTAATTCAGCAAGGTCCGCGTGGTCTCGCTGCGTTCCCTTGCAGCCGTCGTCCCGCCACGCCTTGACCTTTTCGCGGATGCCGGGGACGCACGGGGCGGTGGCGACCCGCGCGTCCAACAGATCAGGCTGATTTGAACTCTGTTTGGTTTTGGACTTGCGCGCCATCGCTACGCTACTTTCACTTTCACCGTTTTGGTCGTGTCGTTGCCCAAAATGTCGATGACCTTCACCACGACCGTGTAGTCGCCTGGATCGGCGTAGGTGTGCGTGATTTCAAGCTGCAGCGACTTGTCCTTGCGGGTGCGATAGGTCTGCCATTCGTTGTGAAACGTGTCGCTCCTGTTGTCCCAATCCACCGCCCAGTAGTCGATCCACTGTGACCAGTGTTTGACCGCCTTGCGCACGTCGTCCGGCACGTCGTCGGGCGGAATGACGAAATCCTTCAGCTTCAGAAAGACGTTCGCGCTTGTTGGTCTTCACGTCGACCGACAAGCGCCGCCAGCTCGAAGAATTTGATGTCGCCCTGCTCGACCGCGCGCTTGTCCATCACGTCGCGCGGAATGCGCAGAAAGCGCATCTGGATGTTTGCGGCGGCAGCCTGCTGCTTGGCGACCTCGTTCAGCTCGAAGGCGAAGTCCCAGCCGAGCACGTCGACGCCGTTGGTCTTGGGCGCATCCTTGCCGGTGCCGACGGCGCGCTTGAACTCGGCGGCGATCTGCGTCACGTCGCCGACGCTGACCGGCGCATCGACGGCACCGACGTGGATCATGCGCCCACCCTTGACGCCGTGCAGCCAGGTGTAGCCGTTCAACGGCGTGGCTTGGGCCAGCTTGAGGATGAAGTCGATGTAGGCGCGCTGGCGCTCCGCCGCCTGTGTTGTCGCCGAACTCAGCGCTCCAGCCCACAGCTTGCCGTTCGTACTTGCCAAGGTTCTGAACGATGAATGGTCGAACATCTGGATTGGAGAGCAAGTCGCTTGCGCGTGGTGTGAATGGCGAAGCGTCCGAGGTCGCAGGCGATCCAACGACTATCCAATTTCTCAGCTACTGCTGCGGTCGTGCCGCTACCGCAGAAACAATCGAGGACGAGATCATTCTCGTTGGATGAAGCCTTCAAGATTCGCTCGATCAAAGCTTCCGGCTTTTGAGTCGCGTATCCAAGTCGCTTCACGGCCTGCGAATTGATCGGAGGTATCGTCCACCAATAGTTCTGCAAGCGGAATACCTTGGCATTTCATCTGAAATTCGCTTTATCGCGAGGACAGCCCGCTTACTTGTCAGGATAATGTAATCGGCCTTCTGCTTCCATTTTTTCCATGTTGCTTTTGAATACCCCAGTAACGTCCCTTTGGGGTGCGGCTTGATCCCTCCCATTCATAGTCGGTGTTCGCCGGAAGCCAGGTTTCGCGGCCATCAGGTCAGTTGATTCAACGACGACCGTCCCGATCGCGTCCACATAACTGTATTTCGCTTCGACGTAATCTTCGCTCGTATTTTTGGAATTGCTGATTCCATGTCCAAGTCTCGGACTTTTGTATAGAAAAAAATTGTATCATGATTCGCCCATACTGCGACATGCTTTGCTTGGTATCGCTGTGCGCGCTGCTTCGCTTCCAGATGATCTCGTTCTTGAAACAGTTTTGCCCCAAACACCTCATCAAGGATTGCCTTGGCGTAATGGCTCACTCCGGAGTCGAATTGAACGTACAGGCTGCCATTCTCATGCAAGAGTTCATGAAGTAAAGTAGCCGTTTCATAAAACCATTGCAGATATGATTCCAAACCACGGCCCCAAGTATCGCGATACGCTTTCTGCTCGATGATGCTTGGCTCTTTCGTGAATGTAAATGAATCATCTTCTTCCGAGTCAGGATCATCTGGCACCGTCGCTGTGAACGAAAAATCCGCACCAGTATCGAACGGCGGATCGATGTAGATCAGGTTCACCTTGCCGGCGAACTCCGGCAGCAGCGACGGCAGCACGTACTTCTTGTCGCCCCAAATGAGCCGGTTGCGCCACTCCTCCTCGCGAAAGCCAGACGAAAACTAGGCTGCGTTGACGGTCCCGCGCCAATTCGTTGACGGTCTCGACGGTCTGAAACGGCAGCGCCACGCGCAACGGCGCGACGCGCTTGCCCATGCGCATCGTATTTGCCGTCCCAGATCAGCTCAGCGCGTGCCGGACGGCGCAGCGCAGACTTCACTGATGCTTTGCCCTTGCTCTGGGCTGCTGTGTCTTTCGCTGTCGGCGATTCCGACGAACTCATATTCCGAATTCCTGACATTTGATTCTGCTTTGAGGCTCAATCCATATCACGTCTCATTGGTACACGCGTAAGTTGGGAACAGCTGAAATCAGTCCTGTGTCCAATTCGTCACGTTTTCATTGACATTTGTCACCGTTTCAGTTACATTCTTCAGCGAATCTCGCTCTCGTGAAGGACGCTGGCCGCTGACGCAGTTTGGCGGAGCGAGTGCGGTGCCCGCGGGCGTTGGGCTCGTCACCCTCGCACTCGGGCGGCTCAGGCATCATGCCTGCCGGCACTATGACCGGCGCGCGAGGTGCATCGCTGGAAGTGGGCGCGGTGCTGGCGGGGGCAACCCGCCGCTTTCGGCGCCGCCGTCCACGAAGCCTGGCCTGAGCTGAGCCTTTGGGATGAGCAGTCCCTTGGGCGAGAACCGCGGTGGAACGCCGAGAGGCGTGCTGCTCCCGCAGGAGCAGCGCCGCACCGCAAGGTGCGGCGGTTGGACTCTGCGCCTTTCGGCGTTCCGCTTCCTTTTTCTTTCGTCATTGCGAGCGAAGCGAAGCAAGCCAGTGCAACCGTGCCATTCTGGATTGCTTCGTCGTTTCACTCCTCGCAATGACGACGATGTGCCCCATCTCGTTCGTGCGCTGCGCTGATCGTGACCGAACCGGCCCCACCGCCGGAATAGTCTGACGAAGATCATGCGCGGCGATGGTTCTTGCTGATGGCGTCAGCAAAACTCGGATGCGACCGCATCGCGAGAACGATTTTCTGTTTCGTCATTGCCGGACTTGATCCGGCAATCCATGCGGGAGCATCGCTCGCTGAGAACTGCCAAACCATTCTGCTCGCTGAACTTCAGCATAGACCACCGGGTCAAGCCCGGTGGTGACGAGGTGTGGGTGTTGATGCGCCGCGAGAACATGAACTTTTGCGGGCGCTGACTTTTCCCTCCCCCCGCGAAGCGGTGGGGAGGGTCGGCGAAATCGCGTGAGCGATAAGCCGGGGTGGGGGGAACGGACCTCAAAGAGCCCCCCACCCATAGCCGATGCTCTGCATCGGCGTTCTTTTACGTGAAGAACGGCGGCCGCAGGCCGCCTATGCCCTCCCCACCACGCGCTCCGCGGTGGGGGGAGGGAAAACGCTTCCCGCTACGCGGGGCGGGGAAAGGAGGGCGCAATTGCCGTCGTGACTCTCCCGCAAGCGGCGAGGCGAAAGACGAATAAGTGCCTTGATCCTGCCGCGGCTTTCGGAGAGATTGCCGCCGCATCGAAGGTCTTATTGGGACGCTGATGGACGAACCTGTCATTCAACGCCGCCGGCGCATCCGCTGGGACAATGTGCTCACCGTGGTCAGCGCGGCCATCCTGATCAGCGCTGAAGTGTTCGGCGCGGCCTTCGCCGGCAGCTGGGCGATCGCAAGCCTGTTTGCGCTCGGCACGCTCGGTCAGCGCGTGCTCGACGGACTCTTCGTCGCGTGCGGCATCATCGTCATGGTGCAGTTCGTTCGCGCCGCGCGTCACGTCGAGCCGTTCACGGCGGAGTGAAACTTCGGCGCTCTCCGCGCGTTGTCGCACGATGCTGCGTGAAACCTTTTGTTAAGACCAAAAAGCTTGCGACTCTTTGATAATTGGATTATTTGCAAGGTGCCCAATTTCGCACGTGCCTGTGGCCGTGTGTCGGTCGGTGGGCATCCGGACAAGAGGCCGGACAGCCGCCTAAGGAAGAGACTGCTACTTCCTTGCTCCCGCGACCGGCAGCCGGAGGCGAAACCGGCATAGCCCGCTCTCCACGGGCGACGCGGCTTAAAGCAACGACGGAAGGGCTTTTTTGGTTCGCTACCGGCGCCAATGCCGGGGACACCGAAAGGGCTTGTCCATCTTTGCCAGCAGTGCGGAACGGGTTCTCCCTCATCCGGACCAAGGCAGCAATCACGGCGGCGTCAGTGGCTCCGCAATGGTGCGGGTCCGCGCGCGTCGCAGGAGGTTCACCTCGGCGGCTACGCCGCCGGCCGGATTAGGGAGCTGGTTCGAGATGACCACGCGCATCCGCGAATTTCTCAAGCATCGAACTGAAAACGGACCCTGCCTCGTCCTCGACCTCGATGTCGTGCGCGAGAACTACGCCAGCTTTGCCAAGGCGCTGCCTGACAGCAAGGTCTTCTATGCGGTCAAGGCCAATCCGGCGCCGGAGATCCTCAAGCTCCTGGTCGGGCTCGGCTGCTGCTTTGACGTCGCCTCGGTGAGCGAGACGCAGGACGTGCTCGCAGCCGGCGCGACGCCCGATCGCATTTCCTACGGCAACACGATCAAGAAGGAGGCCGAGATCGCGGCCGCCTTCAAGCTCGGCGTTACGCTGTTCGCGGTCGACTGCGAGGCCGAGGTCGAGAAGATCGCACGCGCGGCGCCAGGCAGCCGGGTGATCTGCCGCATTCATTGCGACGGCTCGGGCTCCGAATGGCCGCTGTCGCGCAAGTTCGGCTGCGAACCCGCCTATGCGGCCGATATTCTGGAGGTCGCCTACAAGAACGGCCTCGCGCCCTATGGCGTGTCGTTCCACGTCGGCTCGCAGCAGCACAATATCGAAGCCTGGGACCGCGCGCTGGCCTCGACCGCGGCGGTATTCCGAGCCTGTGCCGAGCGCGGTTTCACGCTGTCGATGGTCAACCTCGGCGGAGGCTTTCCGGCGCGTTACGTGCGCAAGACGCCGAAGCTGGAATCCTACGGCAAGGCGATCTTCCGCTCATTGCGCAAGCATTTCGGCAACGCCATTCCGGAGACGATCGTGGAGCCGGGCCGCGGCCTCGTCGGCAATGCCGGCGTGATCGAGGCCGAAGTGGTGCTGATCGCCAAGCGAAATCCCGAGGACGAGGTTCGCTGGGTCTATCTCGACATCGGCAAGTTTCATGGTCTTGCCGAGACCATCGACGAGTCGATCCGCTACCCCATCCGCACATCGAAGGATCGCGACGAGACCGCGCCGTGCATCATCGCTGGCCCGACCTGCGACAGCGTCGACGTGCTGTACGAGAAGACGCCGTATCCGCTGCCGGTATCGCTCGCGATCGGCGACAAGGTGCTGATCGAAGCGGCTGGCGCCTATACGGCGACCTACTCGTCGGTCGGCTTCAACGGTTATCCGCCGCTGCGGCAATACGTCATCTGAGCTTTTCCCGCTTTCCCGCTTGCGGGAAGCGGGCTCGGAGCGGAACGATTCACACCCTGCCAGGGGAACGGCTATCTCGCCTGAGCCGCAGCTTGGGCGCGATTGGCGATCGTGCACGAGGAAAGCCGTTGGTCTCTGCCTCGTCACGGCCGTCCCAGAGTCATCCGTCGGGTCATGCCACAATTCGTGGGTACGCAGGAGCGGCGAAGGGCTTTTTGGTGAGACACACGTGATACTCAAGGCTGCCGGCGGCCGCTCACGAGGCCGATTGACTCGCGCGATTACACGCCCCCCGTATCGGGACGAACTCGGCCACAAAGGGTGGTTCAAACGAATTGCCCGCGCCCAGCCTCATGTGGTGCGGCGTGTTCGTCTGGAATTAGCGGGATGGCCTCGATGGTCGCGGCCTCTGCGCATCGCATTTCTTTCCGACTTTCATACCGGGTCGCATTCTCACGATGTCGAGCGCCTCAATTTGATTATTGATGAGGCCGCGAGCGCGATACCCGATCTCGTCTTGTTTGGCGGGGACTTCGTGAACATGCAGCTATTCGGTGGCGGCCGTGTGCCGCCCCGAACGATCGCGGCGATCCTGTCGCGTCTCAAAGCGCCGCTTGGTCGTGTCGCCGTGCTCGGAAATCATGACTACGTTTACGGCCAGCGTGCCGTGGCAGAGGCTCTGCGAGACCATCACATCACGGTGCTCGACCACGACCATGACGCTGTGACATTTCAGAACCGCTCAATCCGGATTGTTGGAATTCCCGACGCCCGTGCCACAAGGGCAGAGGCTTATGCGACGTTGGCGGGTCTTCCTGCCGATCAGCCCACGATCGTCCTTGCCCATGATCCGGTGTGGTTTGCGCACCTTCCGGCGGGTCCGCATCTCATGCTGGCCGGGCACACGCACGGCGGCCAGATTCGCCTTCCCGGCATCGGAATCCTCAGAAATGCCAGCAAGGCGCCGTTGCGCTGGAGCCACGGGCTCATCGAGGAAAGAGGACAATATCTCTATGTGACGAGCGGCCTTGGAACGAGCGGAGTACCGGTGCGCTGGGGCGTCCCTCCAGAATTCATCGTCCTCGAGTTGGTCGGCAAGCCGTAAGGCTCAAAGGCTTCGTTCCGGTTGGAGTGCGACAAGCCGCTTCGATCAGGCGGCGGCCCACTCGATATGCGCCTTGATCGCCTTGCGGCTGTCGTCGATCCAGCCATGCGGCCGGGCCTTCTCGATCATGGCGGAGAAATTCTGCTGCCAGGTTGCGTTGTGCTCGACGCCGGGCCAGTGGCGCAGCGCATCCTCGAAAATCCAGGCGGTTTCGGCATCGGGCAATTCCGCCTTGCCGGCGACAGCACGGCGCACGGCGTCGAGTTCGGCACGGTCGCCCTCGACCACCAACTTGAAGGCGCGAAAATTGTCGCGGTCTTCGAACGCGAGGCCGCCCGCCGTGGAGAATTTCAGGAACATGTGGTTTGCCTTTCGCAATGCCCGCGATCAGGACAGATCGATCACGCCCGCCTCGCCGCTTTCGGTGCCGAAGGCGAGGAGGAGGCCGTCGGCGCTCCAGCCCAGCGCCGTCACGGGCGCGTCGCCTGGCCTTTTTGCCAAAATCTCGGCGCCATCCTCGACACGCACCAAGAGCACCATGCCGTCTTCATAACCAGCAGCGACGATATCCTGCTTGGGATGGCAGGAGACGACGCGGACGCGGTGCTCGGATGGCGCCAGGAGCCGCGGCTGCTTCCCCATCGGGCCCTCTTTGGCTTGGAACGGCCAGAGGATGATTTGCGTCGAGCCGGATGTGGCAAGCCAGCGCCCGCCGAGCGTCCAGCCGAGCGAGGTGACGCGCGCGGCATAGCCCGACATCCGCATGTGCTGTCGATCGACCAGCCGCCAGCCGTGCAACATCGGCTCCTGCATACTGGTGACGAGAAAACGGCCGTCCGGGCTGACGGTGGCGCCGAGATGCGAGCCCTTCCATTCGAGCTTTTCCGGCTCGGTCTGCGGTGCATTCGGAAACCATAATGTGGCGCCGTTGTAATGGGCGATGGCGAGGCGAAAGCCCTTCGGCAGAAAGGCGAGGCCGCCGGGCGTCGATGGCGCTTCGAATTCGCGCAATTCCTTACTTTGCGCGAACGCAGTCTTGCCGGCCGACCAGGCGACCGCGCCATCCGGCCCGAGCGCGACGTGATCAATCCACCGTCGCTTCTTGTCGGTCGCAATCGTGCGGATCTCGCCCTTGGCGTCGGTCGCGACAACTTTGCCGTCGTCGCCGCCGCTGACGACGCGCTCGCCGTCCGCAGCAGTGGCCAGGATCGCGCCGCCATGAACGTCGATGCACCGCGGTTCGCTTTTTGGCTCGACAAGCAGCAGTGCTTCCTCGCCGAGAACAAACGCGGCCGTCCGGCCGAGAAAGTGCGCCGCGATCACAGGCCCGCCTGCCGCGACGGGGTGCGTGCGTTCAACGACTGAAGCGGTCTCGCTGCGGGTATCGGTCATGACGTGCGGCAACTTTGCGACATCCTCCCCAATAGGGGAGGGAAAAAGTATCACGCCATGCAGGCTTCGAAGCCCTGCACGATCTTTTGCGCCGGCAGGTTGCGGCCGATGAAGACGATGCGGCTGTCGCGCTTTTCGCCGTCTTTCCAAGGACGCTGGTGGTCGCCGTCGAGGATCATGTGCACGCCCTGAAAGACGAAGCGCTCATCGTCGTTCTTGAACGACAGGATGCCCTTGCAGCGCAGGATGTTCGGGCCTTCCTTCTGCACCAGGTCCTGCACCCATGGAAAGAACTTGTCCGCATCGAGCGGCTTGTCGCTCTTCAGCGAAATCGATTGCATATCCTCGTCGTGATAGTGCTTGAGGCCGCCGTGGTGATGATGGTGCTCATGGTCATGGTGATGATCGTGATCGTGACCGTGATCATGATCGTGATGGTGATCGTGGCCGTCGCCTGCGAGGAATTCCGGCTCGAGTTCGAGAATACGGTCGAGATCAAAAGCATTGCGGCCCAGGACTTCGTCGAGCGCGATCTTTGCACGCTCGGTCTTGTGCACTTTGGCGTAGGGATTGATGCCGCGGATGCGCGCCTCGACCTCGCTCAGTTCGTCGGGTGATACGAGGTCGGTCTTGTTGATCAGAATGACGTCGGCGAACGCAATCTGGTTCTTGGCCTCGGGCGCATCTTTGAGCCGCTCGCTCAGCCACTTGGCGTCGGCGACGGTGACCACGGCGTCGAGCTTGGTCTTGCGGCCGACATTCTCGTCGACGAAGAAGGTTTGCGCCACCGGTGCGGGATCGGCGAGGCCGGTGGTCTCGACGATGATGGCGTCGAATTTGCCTTTCCGCCGCATCAAGCCGTCGAGAATGCGCACCAGGTCGCCGCGCACGGTGCAGCAGATGCAGCCGTTGTTCATCTCGAAGACTTCTTCGTCGGCGCCGACGACCAGGTCGTTGTCGATGCCGATCTCGCCGAATTCGTTGACGATGACGGCGTATTTCTTGCCGTGCGGCTCCGAGAGAATGCGGTTGAGCAAGGTGGTTTTGCCGGCGCCAAGGTAACCGGTCAGTACCGTGACGGGAATTTTTTCGGACGTAATGTGTTCGGGCATGAAAGGTCCTCCTGCGCGGCTATATAGGCGATCCGGCGGCGGCCCAAAACCCTCTCATGGTGCACCGGTCCGTCATTAAAGTATGTTGCGACCATCAAAGCGTGTCGTGGACCGCCGCCGCTCAGGCTTCGAGATGGCGACGGGGCCACGCGAGCCAGATCAGGCCGCCGATCGGACCGGCCACCACCGACAGCGCATAAAGCGCACCCGCCACCAGGATAATGGCGGGACCCGACGGCAGTCCGGCATAAAACGACAGCAAAAGCCCCGCATAGCCGGAGATCGCGGCGCTGCCGACGGCCACTCCGATCATGCGGCTGATGTCATGCGCCCAGAAGCGCGAGATGAAGGCCGGCAACATCATGATGCCGACCGCGAGGAGGGTGCCGAGCGCCTGGAAGCCGCCCACGAGGTTCATCACCACCAGCGTCAGGAAGGCGATATGGGCGCCGGAGCCGGCGCGGCTGACCGATCGCAAAAATCCCGGATCGACGCATTCGAGCACCAGCGGGCGCCAGATCAGGGCGAGAACCACGAGCGACACCGAGGTGATGCTCGCGATCAGGATCAGCGCCGGGTTGTCGACCGCGAGCACCGAGCCGAACAGGAAATGCATCAGATCGATGTTGCTGCCCTTGACCGAGACGAGCGTGACGCCGATCGCCAGAGAGATCAAAAAGAACGCCGCAAGCGACGCATCCTCTTTGAGTGGCGTCGCCCGCGCGATCAGGCCGGCGCCGAGCGCGATGATCAAACCGGCGATCAGGCCGCCAGTCGCCATCGCGAACAAGTTGAGGCCCGCGATCAAAAAGCCGATCGCCGCGCCGGGCAAAATGGCGTGTGCCATGGCGTCACCGATCAGGCTCATGCGCCGCAGCATCAAGAATACGCCGATCGGCGGCGCGCCGAACGCGAGCGCGAACGTGCCGACCAACGCGCGCCGCATGAACTCGAAGTCGGCGAATGGGGCGATGAGGGCGGTATAGAACATGCGGTCACGCCGCCTCATGCTGCGCGCAGGCTTCCGCGCGCTCGTCGAATGCCTCGCACATCTGGCGCGCCGCGTTGAGGTTCTCGGGCGTCAGCACGTCGCGCGTCGGTCCCCAGGCAACGGGCTCCCGGGCGAGCAGCAGGGTTTGCGGAAAATGGACCTTGACCAGATCGTGGTCGTGCAAGGCGACAAGCACGGTGCGCCGCTCGTCGTGCCAGCGGCGTACCAAATGCATCAGGTCGGCGACGGTCTTGGCGTCGATCGCGTTGAAGGGTTCGTCGAGCACGATGACGCGCGCATCCTGGATGACAAGGCGAGCGAACAGCATGCGCTGCATCTGTCCGCCCGACAGCGTGCCGATGCCGCGCTGCTCAAAGCCGGTCAGCCCGACCGTCGCTATCCCGGCCTCGATCGCGGCATGATCCTTCCTGCCGAAGCCGCCGAACAGCCCTTTGGTGTGCCACAGGCCCATCGCCACCATGTCGTAGACACTAATGGGGAATGACCGGTCGATGTCCGCCACTTGCGGCAGATAGGCGATGTCGCGGGTATCGCGATCCCGGCGCTCGATGCCGCCGGCAAGGGGCTTGAGCGCGCCGACGATGCCCTTGAACAAAGTCGATTTGCCGGCGCCGTTCGGTCCCACCACGGCGGTGAGCGAGCCGGTTTCCACCACGCCGGTCAAATGATGGACGGCCGGATGGCGCTCGTAGCCGAGGGTGAGATCGTGAAATTGCAGTTCTGCGGGAGGCCGCATGAAAGCCTGGGTCATGATGCTGCGTTCACCGCGAGGCCCACAGAGCGGCCGCCCAGATCAGCGCGATCAATGATCCGGCGAGCGCCAACCTCTTGGCCGCCGAGAGCCGTAACAAGGACGGCGCGATCGCCGGCGACGGATGTGCCTCGCCGGGGTGATGGTGGTGCGTCATTAAAGGTCCGGTCCGACGGTGCCCGCTGGCCGGATCGTGACGTCCGGTTCACCAGGCCAATATGTTACAATATAACAATGTTGCTTTCGTTAGCCATCCCATCGGTCGTCATCTCCTCAGCGGGGTTAAGGTTCCGCCCGGCCTTCTATTGCCGCCCCCGTATTGCCAAGCCCATGAGCGGCGCCCATGTTCGCCGGCGAGTCGCATCCCCCTGGACGCCCTGGCATTCGCGGGCGCGTTGATTTTTGGCGAGCAACATGAGCGAGCAAAAAGCGCGCGCCGTCTGTGTCGGAGAAGCGCTGCTTGAGATGGCCCGCGGTGCGGATGGCCGGTTCGCGCTGTCGTGCGGCGGCGATACCTTCAATACCGCGATCTATCTGGCCCGGGCCGGCGTCGATGTCGCCTTTGCAACCGCTCTGGGTGACGATCCTTACTCAGACAGCGTTGTGGCGCTTGCGGCCGCCGAAGGCGTTGCCACGAGCCTCATCGCCCGCGTGCCAGGGCGGCTGCCTGCGCTGTGTCTGGTTGAAAGCGGTCCAAGCGGACAACGCAATATCCGCTATTGGCGTGATGGCGCGCCGTCGCGCGAGCTGTTCGAGCTTTCCGATTGGATGCGGGTGGCCGAAAGCCTGATGACGGCGAAGCTCATCTATTTCACCGGCATCACGCTGTCGCTCTATTCCAACAACGGTCTTGGCCGTTTTCTTGCCGTGCTGGAGGGGGCCAGGCAGCAGGGCGTCAAAGTGGCTTTCGACGGCAACTTTCGGCCGGGGGGCTGGAAGGGCGATCTGGCGCGCACACGCACGGTGTTCATCGAAACGCTCAAGCGCGTCGATATTGCCTTGCCGACCTTCGACGACGAGGCTGTGCTGTGGGGCGACCCCAGCCCGGAAAGCACAGTGGCGCGGCTCCAGGCATTCGGCATCAGCGAAATCGTGGTCAAGAACGGCCCCAACAGCGCGCTGGTCGCCACCGCCGGCGCGATGGAGTTCGTGCCGGTGCCGGAAGTCGTCGTGCCGGTCGATGCGACGGCAGCCGGCGACGGTTTTAACGCCGGCTACCTTGCGGCGCGGCTCAGTGACCGCGAGCCCACGCAGGCAGCGAGCGCCGCGCATCGTCTTGCCGGCGACGTGATCCGCCATCCCGGTGCGTTGATGCCCCGCGCCATGGTGGCGATGCATTAATCCTTCTTCTCCAAATCCGCAGATCGCTGCTCGCCCGGTATGCCCGAGACGAACAACAAAACCGAACCCAAAGCGATTGCGGCATCCGGCGGCGTCGGGACTGCTGCCCGATGAATGCGACGACGGTGACCTTGTCGATCGCGGCGTTGGCGACGGCGGGAGTTATTATTCGTCCGTGGCGGTTACCGGAGGCGGTGTGGGCCGCGACGGGCGCACTGCTGCTGATCGCGTTCGGCGTCCTGTCATGGCGAGAGGCACTTGCGGGCGTCGCCAAAGGAACGGACGTCTATCTTTTTCTGACCGGGATGATGCTTCTTGCCGAGCTCGCCCGACAGGAGGGCCTTTTCGACTGGCTCGCCGCAAAGGCCGCTCGCTTGGCGCAGGGATCGGCCAGCCGGTTGTTCCTGCTGGTCTTCGCCGTGGGCACAGTCGTTACAGTCTTCTTATCCAACGACGCGACCGCCGTCGTGCTGACTCCGGCTGTGGCTGCGGCTGCCCGGACCGCGAACGCCAAGGAACCGCTGCCCTATCTGTTTGCGTGCGCCTTCATTGCTAACGCAGCAAGCTTCGTCCTGCCGATCTCCAATCCGGCGAACCTCGTCATCTATGGCGCGCAGATGCCGCCGCTCCTGCAGTGGCTGCCGCTCTATGCATTGCCGTCAGCATTCTCGATTGGTGCAACGTATGCGGTGCTGCGATTCACGCAGCGCGAGCATCTGCGGCGTCCGGTGGCGACCGAGTTCGAAGCGCCGACGTTATCCTTCGGAGGTCGAACTCGCGGCGTGGGGTATCGCTGCAACGTCGATCGTGCTGATGACAGCTTCCGCGATGGACGTTCGGCTCGGGCTGCCGACGTTTTTGGCGGGGACCGTAACAGCACTCCTCGTCCTCTGGCTCTCGCACTCGCGCACCGTCGATATCTTCAGGAACGTCAGCTGGGGTGTCCTGCCGCTGGTGGCCGGCTTGTTTGTGCTGGTCGAGGCCCTCGAGCGCACCGGCTCCACCGAGGTACTGGCAAGCCAGCTCCGCAGTCTCGCACAAAACTCGGAAGCTCTTGCCGTTTGGACATCGGGGTCAATTCTCGCCGTAGGCTCCAATCTCGTGAATAACTTGCCCGCGGGACTGATCGCGGGACGGGTGGTCGAACTGGCGAACGCGCCGGAGAATGTACGTGCCAGCGTTCTGATTGGCGTTGATCTTGGGCCAAATCTTTCGGTCACGGGGTCGCTTGCAACAATTCTGTGGTTGGTGGCGCTAAGGCGCGAGGGACAGAGTGTCGGCGCGTGGACGTTTCTCAAACTCGGCGTGTTGGTGATGCCGCCAGCCTTTATCCTCGCCGTCGCCGGATTGTTCGTCTTTGGCTGAAGGCGCCCTTGAACCGCCGAGCCAGCTTAGGGCCGGCTGATCAGCATTGCGGTCGCGGCGACCAAAAACGGCAGAGGGACCGAGACGACAGCGCGCAGCCACACCACGCGCGGCGGCATGCTCGGTATTTCCCAGCCGATGATGCGCTGGACCGAAAACAGCGACCACGCCGTGACGTAGGCGATCACCTGCGGCGCGCCGCCGCCGGCCTTGAGCGCCGCCGCCGCAATCGAGAAGCCGACGACCGGCCCGCCCGACGTAGCGGCGCCGCCGAGCGTCGCAATGGCGACGCCGATCATGCCGGATTGCGGTCCGATCCAAGGCACGATGAGATCCTGCGGCATGGCGTCGGCAATGAACCCGGAGCCGATCACGCCGAGCGCGATGCGGGGAATGAGCCGCAGGAATTCGATGCCGGAGTCGCGCACGCTGTCTTGAAACAGCTTTGTGCCCCGCATCGCCGCCATGAAACCGAGTGCGGCGACGACCACCCAGAGAAACAGGCTGACCGCGAGCATCATGGGGCGCGCTCGCTTTCCATGCGAAGCGCGAAGGCGCGCACCGCAGCCCGTCCCAGAATTCCCGCGATAATGGGTATCGGAAGCGAAACAACGATGCGCCAAAGGACAAAGTCCGGTCCAAAAAAGGGCAGCTCCCAGACCAGGGCGCGGTTGTAGCCAAGCAGCATCCAGCTGGTAATGAAGGCGATCGCGGTCCCGGCGTCAGCGCCAATGCCCAGGAACGCGCCGGCCACCGGATAAATGGTGAACGGCCCGCCGGGCAGGACGGCTGCGGTCGCGGTTGCTATCAAAAGACCAACCAGTCCCAATTCGGCGCCGACCAGACGCGCGACCATTTCGCGCGGCAACAGCAAGGTGACGAAGCCACCGATCAGGCAGCCGGCCAGCATTTTCGGCAGCATGTTGCCGAACAGCAGAACGTCGCTGCGGAAGATGCTGAAAAACCGCTCTGATCCTTCGCGGACATAGACTGTGATGCCCGAGATCACGCTAATGGCCAGCACGAGAGCCGTCGAAAAGTCGAAAGGTTTGCGGCGGCTGCGGCCAGGCATCGGTGCGGGAATTCTCCAGTGGCGGGGCTCAAGATAGTGCTGGGCGGTTCACCTGCTTGCAAGACCGGTGCCGCGCATGGGTGCGATGCAGCGCGATTTAGCTTAATATCACGACCCTCCCCCGAGACCCGGATTAGACAAAGGGCGCAATTGGCCGCTCGCCGCATTCGCGCTATGGAGGGTCAACATGATCGACGGCCGGTACGGCCGTATCGGGAGGAACTGAATGGAACGTCTCGCCACCAAATGTTTTGTTGTCGCGTTCGCTGCTGTGCTGGCCCTTGCGCTCGGGCGGCCGGCGCTGGCGCAACAGCCAATCGTCATCAAATTCAGTCACGTGGTGTCGCCGGACGCGCCCAAAGGCAAGGCCGCGCTCTTGTTCAAGGAACTTGCCGAGAAATACACAAACGGCAAGGTGAAAGTCGAAGTCTATCCGAATTCATCGCTCTATAAGGACAAGGAGGAACTTGAGGCCTTGCAACTCGGTTCCGTGCAACTCTTGGCCCCGGCGATCTCCAAATTCGGTCCCCTCGGTGTCAGAGAGTTCGATGTTTTCGATCTGCCGTTCATGATGAGCGACGAAGCGCGTGCGCGCCAGATGATGGCGAGCCCGATGATGGCCGAGTTCAACAAAAAGCTCGAGAGCAAAAGTGTCGAACCGCTTGCCTACTGGGACAACGGCGCCCATGTCTACACATCAAACAGGCCGTTGATCATGCCCGATGATTTCCAGGGCATGAAAATGCGCATTCAGGGCGGCAAGGTCCAGGATGCCGTGACGCGGCAGCTCGGAGCCATTCCGCAGATCATCGGTTTCGGCGAGCTCTATCAGGCTCTGCAGACCGGCGTCGTCGACGGCGAGGATAACGTGCCGTCGAACATCTGGACGCAGAAATTCTACGATGTGCAGAAATATCTCACAGTATCGCATCACGTGCGGCTGACGTATGCGCTCATCACCAACAAGAAATTCTGGGACGGGCTGCCGGCTGACGTGCGGCCGGGCCTCGATCGCGCGGTGAAGGAGACTACCAAGTTCTTTGAAGACACGGCCGCGGGCGACAACGCCAAGGCCCTCGATGATATCAAGGCGTCCGGCAAGGTGCAAATTCATGTCCTCACCGACGCGGAGAGGAAGGCATGGATCGCCAAGCTGATGCCGGTCCACCAGGAGATGCAAAGCCGCTTCGGTAAAGACTTCATCGAAAAGGTCTATAAAGCGTCGGGCTTCGTACCGCCGCAGTCTTAGGTCGCCTAGTCCTCCCGTCGCTGGGAGGGATTCGGCTCGCGGGGGCGCAGGTGCTCGATCGCATCCTCAATCGGCTCGAAGAGTGGATCATCGCCACGCTGATCGGTGCGGCGACGATCCTCACCTTCGTCGCCGTTGTGCACCGCTACGGCGCGAGTAACTCGGCCGGCCTCGCCCGGTGGGCGGGGGAGCATCACCTTCTTCTGCTGAAAGCGGCGGCAAGCTGGGTCTACCTTCGGCTCGCCGCGATCAATCTGTCCTGGGCCCAGGAACTCGCCACCTACATGTTCGTGTGGATGGCGAAATTCGGCGCCGCGCTCGGCGTACGCACCGGTATTCATGTCGGTGTCGACGTGTTCGTCAACAAACTGTCCCCGCCGGCGCGTAAGCCGGTGATCGTGTTTGCGCTGCTGTGCGGCGCGCTGTTCACCGGAGTCATCGGCACGCTTGGCGCGATCTACGTCTACGAGCTCGATCCGGACCAAGTTTCGCCGGAGCTCGAATGGCCGAGCTGGATGATCTATCTGTGCATCCCGCTCGGCTCCTATCTGATGTGTTTCCGCTTCCTGCAGGTGATGTGGCGCTTCCTGCGCACCGGTCTGGTGCCGCACCAGGGTCACGGCATCGAGTACGAGGAGCCGCCTGACGCCGCGGCGCCGGTCGCCAAGGGGGCGCAATGACCACACTGTCGGGTATTGCCAAGCCGGCCGCGCCGCGCCCCGTCGGCGACAGCATTACGGCCGTGCTCATCATCGCCGTGCCGATCGTGCTTGCCGTCATCTGCTTCGCGGCGCGACTGCACATCATCGAATTGTCGCATACGATCCGGGCCGAACTGCTGTTCGCGCTGCTGCTGGCGCTGATGGCGTGCGGCATGCCGATCTCGATTGCGCTCGGGCTCTCGGTGCTGACTTATCTGTTCATTCTCTCCGACGTCGATCCGAAGATGGTGGGCTTGAAGCTGTTCACCAGCCTCGATCGCTTCGAGATCATGGCGATCCCGTTTTTCATTCTGGCCGGCAATCTTCTCACCTCCGGTGGCGTTGCCAGGCGCATGATCGACTTCGCGACGTCGCTGATCGGACATTGGTACGGCGGTCTCGGTCTCGCCGGCGTCGTGGCCTGCGCGCTGTTCGCTGCGATCTCTGGCTCATCGGTCGCGACCGTGGTCGGCATCGGCTCGATCATCTTGCCGGCGCTGGTGGAGCAGGGCTATCCACCGCGGTTCAGCGCCGGCGTCATCGCGACATCGGGCGCGCTCGGCATCCTGTTCCCGCCGTCGATCAATCTCGTCATCTTCGCGGTCGCAACCAGCGGCATGCAGCCGCGCGGACCAACGGGCGCCGTGGTCAATTCGGCGTCGGTCGGTCAGTTGTTCATCGCCGCGCTCATTCCCGGCCTGATGCTGGCGACGATGCTTGGCGCCATGACCTGGTACCGGGCCTGGCGCAACGACTATCCGCGAATGCAGCGGGCGAGTTGGCGCGAGTGCTGGCGTGCGTTCCGCGAAAGCGTGTGGGGCCTGCTGCTGATTTTGCTCGTGCTCGGCGGTATCTATTCCGGCCTGTTCACACCGACCGAAGCCGCCGCGGTTGCCGCGGTTTATGCTTTCGTCATCGCGGTCTTCGTCTACAAGGGGCTGAAATTCTCCGAAATCCCAGCCGTGCTGCTCAAAGCCGCCGCGATGAGCGCGATGATCCTCTACATCATCACCAACGCGGCGGTGTTTTCCTGGCTGCTCACCTCCGAGCAAATTCCGCAGTCCATGGCTGAATGGATGACCGCGCAGGGCTTCGGCATGGTGGCGTTTCTCTTCGTCACCAATATCGTTCTGTTGGCTGCCGGCAATTTCATGGATCCCGCGGCCATCACGCTGATCATGGCGCCGATCCTGTTTCCGATGTCGGCGGTGCTCGGCGTCAACCCGGTTCACCTCGGCGTCTTGATGGCGGTGAACATGGAAGTCGGCCTTTGCCATCCGCCGGTCGGGCTCAACCTCTACGTCGCCGCGGGGATCACCCGAATGGGCATCGGCGAGCTCACCGTCGCGGTGCTGCCGTGGCTCGCCGTCATGCTGATCTTTTTGGCGATGGTGACCTACATCCCCGCTTTGTCGCTATGGCTGCCGCATTATCTGGGGATGCTCTGAGCAAGCGACGCTCATGGCCGCGCCGGTTTTCGGCTCTGCGCAGCGCGTAGTGCGCGGGCCAGTACATGTCCGGCGACGAAGCTCAACGCGATGATCGCGGCGAAGTTGATGTTGTCCCACCATTCGAAACGAGTCTGCGGCATGATTGGATCGCCGGAGTTCAAGCTCTGCGAGACCGTCATTCCAGCGACGCCGAGGATGCCGAGCGCCACAGCAAACGCAATCGCCGGTCCCGTGTTGCGCCTGCCCACCCAATAGAGCGCAAAGCCGACCCCACACGGGACGATCGTCGCAGCGGCCCAAAGATAGTCCGTGTTCAGATCGAACGCGTTGACGATCACGTGGTGTGCGACAAGGAGCAGAACGAGCGGGACAGCAAAATATCGCAGCGTGTCCGTCAGCCACGCAGCCGACGTCATCGGCTTCGTGTCCTTCACGTCAGACTGCGCCTTGTGGAACGGAGAAAATGGCGCAGTTACCACCGTGCCGGCTGCTGCCGCTCGATCGATCGCAGCGATCAAGCGTTCGATGTGGGTATGGAAATCGCGGCCAGTCGCCACCTCGGCGGCATTGAGAAAAGCAAAGTTGCCGAATTCGGGCGGCAGGTCGCTACTTTGCGGCATCCTCGCGCCGTCGACCAACACCGGGATAATCGGCAGGGAGCGTTCAAGCGCGGTTTCGATCTCGACTCTGACCGGGTCGGACGTCTGTTGCATGCGCACCGCGCCGACTTCGTCGGCGCCGAGCCATCGCAGACCGATCACGGCGATCAGTACGTCGGTATGCTGAAGTGTCTCCTGGATGTGGTGGCGAAAATCACGGCCGATCGGAATGTTGTCGATGTCCATGAACACCGAAGCCGCGCCGTAGCGCGCCACCAGGCGGTCAAAAATGCGCCCGGCAATGGCGGCGGAATCAGCGCGGCGGTAGGAAATCGCGATTTTCGGCATCGGCCCCGATGACTATTTGGCGACCTGAAAACTGAATTCCGTTCCGCCAACTCGCCCGTCATCGTCTTTCAGTTCGATCCAGAACTGGTGCAGCCCCGGCGGCACGTCAGCTTGCGAGACGTCGATGCCGCCTGCAGTGATGTACGGAGCGATACGCTGCGTGATGTCGATGGTCGGCTGCTTGAGATACGTGATCACGACGGACTCCGGATTGATCTTGGCGCCACCGAAGGCGCGAAACTTCAACTTCAATTCCAGAGGCGAATGGATGAGGCCGGCATTGGGCCGCGGCGACACGACCGTGACGTTGGGCCGCCGCGTCGGACTGCCGCGCAGCTCGAGCGGAGCCGTCTTGCTTGCCGGCAATGCCGCTTCCTGCGCGGTGATGAGCTGAAAGGCCGCGGCCGGCCGCGCCGTGGCGATCATGGCGGTGAGTGCTGCGATGGCGCAGGCCGCCATGATCGTGGTTGGCTGCCGAGAAACCGACGAGGTCTTGACTGCTGTCATCGTGTGCTTGCCGATAAGTGTAACGATCGGTTCAGTTTCCGCCACTGTCGCCGATGACCGAATAAGGTGCCCAAAACAGTGGATGAGCGTAGGTGAAGATCGTATGACCCTGCTCGTCAACCGAGCCTGGTCCATCGAGCAGCGCCATCATAGCCTGCCGCAATGCCTCGCCGCGCGAAAGTCTGGGATCGGCGGCTTGCCGACGGAATAAGTCGGTCATCAGTTCGCGTGCTGAAGCCGACTGTACCGACCAATTGGTGACTAGAAGTGCCCGAGTGCCGGCGTAGAAGAATGCGCTGCCAAGACCCGAGGCCGCTTCGGCGCCTGCGCCGGCGCCTGCCGCCGTGTTGCAGGCCGACAGCACCACCCAATCGGCATCGAGCTTGAGTGCGAGAATCTTCTCCATCGTCAGCAGGCCGTCGCCCTTCACGCCCGCGACCTCGGGTGCAGTCAGCGCGAGGGCCGGTTGAGTCAGCCCGTCGAGGTCGCCGGGAACGAGCCCGTGGGTTGCGAAGGCGACGATGCGATAATGCGAAAGATCAAGGGTCTCGACGTTTTCCTCATTGGCGGCCTTGCCGAGGTAAAGCGATTTTGCCGGATCGACATCGAGCGCCTGCGCCATGGCGGTCAATTCCAGGCGGGTGTCGGGCAGCCGCGGCAGCATCCCAAGCTCTGCCTTGTCGACGTCTTCAGTATGCGGCGTGGCGCGCAGCTTGAGTGGAATGCCGCGCGTCGCCACGTCTGTTCCGGTATCGCCGACCGAAGCCGAAGCCACCTGCGCCGGCGCTGCCGGTCGTTCTGCTTCCGCGGCTTCGTCTGCGCTGAAATAGGGATCGCCGAACCCGATCAGCGGCTCGCGCTGGGGCGAGCCTGGCGGCAGGCGGCGCAAGGTGACGAGCGCCGAAGCCGAAGGCACCACGGTGACCGCATGGGTGCGGGCGAGCCATGGTACGTCGCGATAGCCGGCGAACAACGGCTTGGCCTGCGGATCGACCCGCACGGGCGCGGTCGGCAACAGGCTCAACGGCAGCTCGCCGAGCGCGCCGTTTGTCACCACAATCAGGTTCTTGGCGGATTTCCAGCCGGCCTCGACCGGCTTGAGCAGCAAGCCATAGAGTTCATAGCCGAGTTTCAGATCGAACGGCGGAATTTCGGAAACCATGGTGGCCTGCGGCTCGAGCGCTTGTCGCAGCCGGCGGATCTTCGCTTCAAGGTTGGTGGCGGTCGCCGGCACCGCCGCGAACGCAACGGCACCGTCCTTGGGCACCGCCCACACGAAGCTTGCGTCCTGGCCAAAGTAGAACGAGAGCAGCGCCTCACCCGGCCGCAGCGTCGTCTTGATCTGGTTGACCGACGGCGGCTTGGGGTCGATCAGATCGGCATAAGTGGGAAATTGCCGGTTGATCTCTTGCTTGGCCGCCGTGCTGTCGGCGCGAAGTTTTGCAATCACCGCATTGACGCCTTGCACGTTTTGCTCGTTTCGTTGATCTGACGGCAAGGCCAGCATGTTGTTGAGCGTTCCGAGCTGGGCGCTAATTTGCTTAGCGAGGTCCTGCTCGCGGCGAACGAGATTGGCGAGCGCCGGATCGTTGGCGACCAGGCGCGCGCTGGAATCCGCCAGCGCCTGCTGCACGGCATGACCACGAACGGCGTCGGCAAGCGCGAAGGTTTCGGCCGCGACGTCGCTCGACACGGTCGTGCCGCGCGAGAGCAGTCCGATATAGGACTCGACGAGACGTTGCAGCCGGACGCTGCGCGTGGCGACGATCGTTGGGTCATCGTTCTCGGCATCTTCGCGCGCCGCCGTCATCATCACCGGTATGGCGGCTTTGAACTCGCGCACCGCATCCGCGTCACGCCCGGCGCGGGCCAAGCCCAAGGCAAGGGTGCCGCGCGCCGCCGCCGTATCGAAGCTGTTTGGCCCGGTGCGTGTGACCTCGCGTTTGACAAGCTGCTCGGCTGCGGCGATTCCGGCTTCGACCTGACCGGCCGCATAGAGCGCAATGATGCGCGAGCCGTTGAGCGCGAACGCCTCGCGGTGTTGCGGCGTCCATTCGGCGGTGGCCTTGTCCAACTCGGCATAAACGGCCGCAGCGGCTCTCGCCTTCCGCTGCAGGACGAGAATGTTGCCGAGCTGCGAGAGGATGCGGACGCTTTCCTGCGTGTCGTCGCCGACACCAAGCGTGCGCCGTACGTCGAGCGCCGAGCGCGTGAGCTTCTCGGCCTCCAGATAGCGCCCTTGCTCGACCAAGACGCCGGCAAGCCCGAGGATAAACGCCGGGGCGGCCGGACTGTACTTGCCCTCCTGGTCAAGCGCTTCGAGGAGAGCCCGGCGTGCGTCAGCCTCGGCTTCGCCGAGCCGCTGCTGTTTAGCCTCGTTGCGGGCGATCGACAGGAGCGTCGCATCTGCGGCCAGTATTGTTTGCTCCGGAGGAGGCGGATAGTCGTATTTGGACAGGTTCTTCAGTGCTGCGCGCCGGAACGCTTCGGCGCGCCGGTAGGCCGCCTCCGCTTCGGGATATTGTCCGCGCGCTGCGAAAACAAGAGCGCGCGCTCCGTCGGAGTCCGACTCCCAGGCGTTTCCATAGATGGCATAGGACTGCCGCCATTTCGGGCTCGGACTGCCCCGGGCCTCCTGTACGAGCGCTTCGACGCGACGCGCATACGCGTCGGCCTGGCTGACGTCACCCATGGAGATCGCGGCTCGCGCCATATTGGCGAGAGCATTGATCATGGGCCCTCGCGCCCGGGCCGCCGCGGCGTCGTGCACGATCGACTCGAATGTTGCGATCGACTGCTTCAAATCGCCCAAGGCTCGGTATTGCAGAGCGATGAATTGTTGAATGCGCGAGACCTGCCTGAACTCGATCGCACCCTTACCGACCGCGAGCGCCTGCAAGCCGTCGGCGAGTGCCTCCTTGTTGCGGCCAAGGAACGCGCGGGCGTTGCCGCGATCATAATAGAACTGGACGAGCTTGGCCGTGGATTTGCCTTTCGGCGGCATCGCGTCGGCTGTCGCCTTGCGCGCCGCGACCTTCGTCTCGTCGGGCTTCTCGCTGTCGAGGATTGCAGTGATGTCGGCGATGGTGCGCGGCGGCGCAACGAAAACCGGCTGGACCAGTGTCGCGTCTTGCGGCGCCACCGCTGTTTCGTCCCTAGGCGCCGGCGGCGCTGCTTTGCCGGCCGCTTCTTTTTGCTGTTCGCGGGCCACGCAAGCGTGGACCAGGGATGCGCCGATCGTCTCGCGACACGCCTCCCGATTACTCTCGCGATCGCCGGAGCCGCGCTTGCCGTGCCTGCAGGCCCGAATTTGTGGTCGCGCCGCCTCCTTGCACTTCGCCAAAATCTGTTCGTGGGTGGCGGCAAAGCTGGGCGCGATCAAAATAGCCGCAGCGACCCCGCTTGCGCTCAACGCCATCGCGACCTTGAAAGCCGCAAAGCTGAAATCTGCAAAGGCAAATTTGGAGCGTTCGGCCATGCCACCTCCGGTGGGGTCGCTGGCGGTGCAGGCGCAATTCTAAAAGCGACGACTTGCGGCTGCAAGGACCGGTATGGCGGCGACCTTGCGTTGAGGACGGTCGGATTCGCGCCGCGTGGCTGCCGTTAGCGCCGCTCTTGATAGCGCAGAATGCCGTCTCGGAGCCGAAGGCGCTGCCCAGCAAATAAGCGTATTGTGGACACGCGGTGGCCGCGACCATTGTGCGGTCGTTCGCAATTGCTAGTGTGGCGGATCAGAAGCCCGCATCATTCTCGCCGCGACCCCGTCGTGCGGACTTCTGAACCAAAACCACACTAGATCAATAAGTTGCTAGTGTCCTTCGATTCCGAAGTTCGCATCATTGCGCGGCATCCTCGTTTGTGAACTTCGGAATCGGGGCACTACTGGGTTCTTGCTTATTGCAGCCACCAGCCACGCTACGCGGCATTTGGCCTAACTCTTGCGAGTTCGTTCTTTGCAACCTTGCAAAGAGATCGAAGTGGAAAATGTTCTATCCAAGGTAGCGGAGTTGAACTTCATGTGGACGCAGCTTTCAGGTGTCGAAACGCCGGGATTTGCTTCGAGTACAGCGAAGATTCAGGCAATCGGCCATGTCTTAAGGCCCGACGTGTCAGCGTCAGTTTATAGGAGGTAAGCGTGATGAAGCGACGCACCTTTTTGTTTGGTACCGCCGCCACTGCCGCAATGCCGGCGATCCTTACGAGGGCCGAGGGCTCGTGGCCGGATCGCCCAGTGACGATCGTTGTACCATTTGGCGCTGGCGGCTCGGCCGACCTCGTGGCGCGGATTTTTGCTCAGGGTCTGCAGAACAAATACGGCGGCTCCTTCCTCGTCGAGAACCGAGGCGGGGCCGGCGGCACTATTGGTACGGCCGTCGTCGCGAAGGCTCCGAACGACGGCTATACACTGCTGCTCGGCACCGCAAGCACGCTCGCCATCAATCCTTCGATTTACGCGCACTTGCCGTACGATCCAGACAAGGCGTTCGCTCCGATCTCGCCGCTCGTGTCGTTTTCCAATCTCCTGATTGTCAATAACAAACTTCCAGTCAAGAACGTCGCGGAATTCATTGCCTACATGAAGCAGAACGACGGCAAGCTTAATTTTGGCTCGTCAGGCAACGGTACCTCGTCGCACCTGTGCGCGGTCATGCTGATGCAGGCGGTCGGGGTGAAGATGATCCATGTGCCGTTCCACGCCTTCCCCGAAGAGATGACGGCACTCATGGGCGGGCAGCTTGATTTCGTATTTGACAACATCACGGCGGAATTGCCGTTTGCGAAATCGGGCCAGGTGCGGCCGCTTGCAGTCAGTACTGAAAAGCAGGCTGCGATCGCGCCCGAAATCCCGACGCTCGCCGGGACCATTCCGGGTTTCGGCGCCGCAGGGTGGCAGGCAGTCCTGGCGCCGGCAGGCACGCCGGAGCCGATCGTTGAAACTCTCGCCCGCGATGTCCATGAGATCTTTACTGCTTCAGACACCGTGGAAAAGCTGCGAAACGTCGGCGGTGACGCGCTTACAATGCAGCCGGACGAGTTCGCAAAATTCATCACGAGCGAACGCGCCAAATGGGCCGTGGTCGTCAAGGCGGCGGGCCTGCAAATCGAATAAAGCGTCATATTCCAGGCCTGCGAATCCGAGCGACCGTCCCGTCGCTTGGAAACGCAGAGGCTGTGCTTCATGATATTCGGTACCTGCGGCCGTGCGGGTGATCAGGTCATCCGCAAAAGCCGAGGAATGCAGAAGAAAGCCAATGCCGAAGAAGAAGATTCACCTCGCGTTCGATATTTCCTACACCCATCTCGACGGCCGCTGGCGCATGCCGGGTTCCTGGACCGGCCGTACTTATCCCGACGTCGGCATCTACGAAGAGCTGGCGCGCATTTCCGAGCGCGGTTGCATCGACATGCTGTTCTTCGGCGACGGCACCGGGATCCCCGATACCTGGGCCGGGGCGCGCGACGAAGCAGTGCGTTGGGGCATCGGCTGGCCGCGTCACGACATGAGCCCGGTCATCACCTGCATGTCGCGCGTCACCAAGCACGTCGGGTTTGGCCTGACTTACGCTTCGACGTTCATGCACCCGTTCTACGTTGCGCGCCTGTTCAACTCGCTCGATCACGTCACCAACGGCCGTATCGCCTTCAACGTGATCGCGTCGAGCCGCAATGCCGATGCGGCGAATTACGGCTTCGACGAGCTGATGGAGCACGGCACGCGCTACAACCGCATGGAGGAGTTCATCGACGTCTGCCGCGCGCTATGGGACAGCGTCGAACCGGACGCCTTCAAGTGGGACCGCGAGTTGGGCGTTGTCTGCGACCCGAACAAAGTCCGCGCCATCAATCACGCCGGACAATTCTTCAAGGTGCGCGGGCCGCTCAACTGCATCCCGTCGCCACAGCGTCATCCGGTGCTGATCCAGGCCGGCGCTTCGCCGCGCGGCATTCGCGCCTCGGCCTATATCGCCGATCACATCTTCGCGCGCTGGCCGACCAAAGAGGGCAAGGCGAAACACCGCGCCGAGCTCGACAAGGCGCTGGTCGCGAACGGCCGCGATCCGGAAAAAGTCGGCGTGCTCTGGGGCGTCGGCCTGATCGTCGGCGAGACCGAGCAGGAGGCGAAAGATCGCCGCGAGCAGCTTCTGACCATGATTCCGCCGGAAGCGGTCGGTCCCTATCTGTCGCACAACGCCGGCTACGATTTTTCGACGTTGCCGGAGAGATTTTCGCCCGCCGAGCTCAACGCCAAGATCACCGCCAAGAACGCCTCGCCGGTCGGCTTCGTCTTCAAGCTCGCCAACATGGTCGGCGAAAACGGCGAAATTTCGCGCAAGGAGTTTTTCGAATTCGGACTTGCGCACCGCGACCAATTACGACCGGACCTATGCGGGCACCGCCGCGCAGCTTGCCGACATGCTCGAGGAAGAGTTCGAGGCCGGCGGCAGCCGCGGCGGATTCATGGTCGTGCATCCGCAGGCCGTGCCGCGTGAGCTGTTGAACGTGGTCGATCTGTTAGTTCCCGAACTGCAGCGCCGCGGCCGTTTTCGCAAAGCTTACGAGGGCAAGACGCTCAAGGAAAACCTGCTGGCATCTTGAGGAAGCGTCAGCGGCGACGCCGGCCGCGGTTTTTGTGGTGCGCGGGGTTTCCGCATTCAGGAAGCAGCGCGCCGGCGAGATCGATGAACCGTGACAGCGCCGTCGAGATGAAGGCGTCGCGGCGGCAGATGAGAACAGTGACGACCCGCGCGTCTGCGGCCGACAGCTTGTGAATGTTCACGCGCCCGCGCTGTGCGGCTTCGGCGACCACCGCGCGCGGCAACATCGTCACACCGAGTCCCGCGCTGACGCAGCCGATGATGCCTTCGAGCGTGCCGAATTCGAGGTGCCGCACTGGCGCGATGCCCTGCGCGGTCAAGAAATTCTCCAGCCGCTGTCGATAGGAGCATCCGGTGCGGAACACGATGATCTTGAGGGCCGCGGAAGTCGCCGAAACGGCAAGCTGGCTGAGGCTTGCGATCGTCGGCGAAGTCACAAGCACAAGCTCCTCGTCGACAATGGGCCGCGTCACGAGTTCGGGATGGTCGATTGGCCCGGCGACGCAGGCTGCTTCGATGCGCCGCTCGATCACCGCGGCGATCAGTTCGGCTGCGGTTCCGGTGACGATCTCGATGTCGACGTTTGGGCATTGCCGTGCGTAGACCGCGAGCAGCGGGGGCAACCGCACTGCCGTCGCGGTTTCGAGCGCGCCGACCACAATGCGGCCATGCGGGACCGGACCGTTACCCGCAGCCTGTTTGGCTTCGCTAAGGAGTTTGGCGAGGCGGTCAGCATAAGGCAGCAACTGCTCGCCCGCACTGGTCAGGGTAACACCGCGCCGATGGCGGTGAAACAACGGCACCCCAAGCTCGGCTTCGATGATCCTGATGCGCTGGGTGACGTTCGATTGAACCGTATGAAGGCTGTCCGCCGCCTTGCTGATGCCGCCCGCGCGCGCCACTGCCGCAAAGACCGTAAGATCGCCAATATCCATGAAGAGGCTCCATCGATATCATCATTTATAATGATGGATAAGATCATTTCATTCCATTTTAACTGAATGAACAATGCTCTTATCTGAGCGTGAAGCAAGAGGAGGCATGGCGATGCAGTCTCATTCCTTCCTTCAACGGCTCGGCGTCGAGAATCCGATCCTGCTTGCGCCTATGGCGGGAAGCGGTGGCACGCCGGAACTTGCCGCTGCTGTATCGAATGCGGGTGGATTGGGGGCGTGGGGCGGCGCCTACGCGAAGCCCGACGAGATCGCCGCAACGATCCGACGGATGCGGCAGCTCACCAAACGGCCGTTCAACATCAACCTGTTTGCCGGCGGCTACGACAGCGAGCACAAGGTCGACCCGGGACCCATGATCGAGATCGTCGGCGCGGCGCATGCCAAGCTCGGATTGCCGCCGCCCGCGCTGCCGCCGGTGCCCAGCAATCCGTTCGACGAGCAGTTGGAAGCCGTACTGCAAGAACGTCCGCCCGTGTTCAGTTTCACCTTCGGCGTTCCATTGCCCACGCAAGTTTCCGCGCTCAAGCAGCGCGGCATCGCCGTCATCGGCACGGCGACGACAGTGGATGAGGCGTGCCAACTGGCGCAAGCCGATGTCGACGCCATTGTTGCGCAAGGTGCAGAGGCGGGCGCACATCGCGGCACGTTTGCCGCGTCGTTTGAGGAATCCATGGTGCCGCTTGCTCAACTCGTACCTGGGATTTGCCAGAGCGTTTCGCTGCCGGTGATCGCGTCGGGTGGTATCATGGACGGGCGCGACGCCGCGGCAGCGATCGAGCTTGGCGCCGCCGCTGTGCAACTCGGTACGGCTTTCCTGCCATGCCCGGAATCGGGCGCGCCACCGGCGTATAAGCGTGTGCTGCTCACCGCCAAGAATGACGCGACCGTCATCACGCGCGCTTTCTCCGGCCGGCCGGCGCGCGGCATCACGAATGGCTTTATTGCCATGGTGAAAGGCAAGGAGGACACGATCTTGCCGTTTCGTCAGCAAAACGATTTAACGCGTCCGATGCGCACTGCCGCCGGACAGCTTGGGGTGGCCGACTTCATCTCGCTCTGGGCAGGGCAGGGCGTTGCGCGTTGCCGTACTCTGCCGGCAGCGGATCTCGTCGAAACTTTGCTGGGCGAAATGCTAGCCCCGGAAGTCACCCGGCCGTAGCTCGATGGGTGTGCCGTGCGGCGTGCGCTCGCACGCGTGTTCCCAGGCGTCACGCGTCCGGGCGAGCTGCTGCGCGCTGGTGACGCCCTTTTCCGCGACGATGCGTTCGAGCGTGGCGAGCCAATGGTGGTAGTAGGTCTCGCCGGTATCCGGATCGCCGGCGGCTTGCGCCTTCTTGATCTCCTCGCCGAGCGTCGCTGCCCATTCGTTCCAGGTGAAAAGTCCGCGCTCGTGGAGCGACAGTGCGAGCGCAAACGCCTGCGCCTGCCAGGGCTCGTGAAACACCGGCCCCTCGGCATTGCGCGGAATGCTTTGTACCGATTGCGTCGCGCGAAACGTGGCGGGGTCGGCGATCATGGATCACGCCGGCTCAAGATACGGCTCGAACGCATCGATCGAGACCTTGAGCGAAGGATCCGTAGTCTCGCCCCAGAGTTCGCGGCCTTCGAACAGCACTGTATAGAGCCATTGCGGATTTTCGCCCTTGCCGATTGCGACCGTATCGGGAAACACGTGACAGCCGCGCAGCGCTTCGATCACGCCGACCTTGCCGCGTGCATAGCGCGGCAGACGTGTGTGCGTCGCCGGATGAATGTTCTTGGTGCGCACCCGGTCGCCCGCCTGGAAGCGGGCAGGGGCATTCGCCGGACGGCTGAATGAGCCGCGCGACAGCGAATTCGGCACGTCGGCGGCGGTAAGCTTGCGCTTGAGTGCTTTGCCGGGCCGCAGCGCGTGGCCCGCCGCGACCTCGTCGGCACAGGCAAGGCCGAGTGCGACGATCATATTCTCCATTCTGACCGCCCATTTTTTGTAATAGGAGCTCGACAGGTAGACCTCCGGCGGCAGTTGTTCGATTCCCGCGCGGGTCTGGTCGATGGTCCAGACGCCGGTGTAACCCATGGCGCGGTTGAGCGCGAAGCAGCGTCCTTCCCACTTGTCGTGAAATACTGGCTCGTTCTTCTCGGGCTCGACTTTGCCAAAGCCGTGCATACCGCCCATGTCGTGGATGCCGTCCATCACGCAACCTCGTTCGGATTCTTCGGCAGGCCGGTGCCGATCATGCAGTCGCGCGTGACCAGCGAAGCGAGTTCTTCCTCGCTCCAGTTCTCGGTGCCGGCCGGCCGCATCGGCAGAACGATGAAGCGCGTTTCGGCGGTCGAATCCCACACGCGGATATCCGTGCCTTCTGGAAGCTTGACCCCGAAATCGGCGAGAACGCCGCGCGGATCATTGACCGCACGCGAGCGATACGGCGCGGATTTGTACCAGACCGGCGGCAGACCGAGCACTTCCCACGGATAGCAGGAGCACAGCGTGCACACGATCATGTTGTGGAGCTTGGGCGAGTTCTCCACCGCGATGAGATGATCGCCGACGCGGTTGAGCATGCCGAGCGAGCGCACCGCCTCGCTCGCGTCCTTGATCAGCGATTGCTTGAACGCCGGATCGCTCCAGGCTTTGGCGACGACGCGAGCGCCATTATGCGGGCCGATCTTCGTCTCGTACGCCTCGATGATGAGGTCGAGGGCGGCGGGGTCGATGTAGCCCTTCTCGGCCAGCACAGTCTCGAGCGCGCGCACCCGCAGCTGCATTTCGGAGAGTTCGGAGCCATGCTCGTGATGATCGTCATGGTGATCGTGGGTCATGGTGGGCGGTCCGATTTTGCTGGTTCGTCGGCAGGCGCGCCGGGTCGCCGCGCCGCCCGTAGAGATTATAGTATATCGGGGGACCTGTCATATAACCCGCTTCGCCGGAAAACGATGAGAAGCACTATCGAACACGTCGCCGACCGCATCGATCGCATCATCGCAGCGATCGGCCGAGGTGCGATATGGTGCAGCCTGTTCGTCGTACTCGTCGAGTTCGCCGTCGTCGTCATGCGCTACGCGCTCGGGGTGGGTTCGATCCGACTCCAGGAATTGGTGCTTTATGCTCATGCGACGCTGTTCATGCTCGCGGCGGCATGGACGCTCCAGGTCGACGGCCACGTACGGGTCGACATTTTTTACGCGCAGGCGCGACCGCGCACACGGGCGTTGATCGATTTGATCGGCGCATTCGCATTTCTGCTGCCTTTCGCAGCGGCGGTCGCCTGGCTTTCCATGCCGTATGTCGAACGCTCCTGGGCCATCCTCGAACGGTCCCGCGAGGCGAGCGGTCTGCCATTCGTCTATCTGCTCAAGACGCTCATTCCGGTGTTTGCTGGCCTGATCGGCCTGCAAGGCCTTGCGCAAGCGATCCGCGCAGCGCTTGTCCTGAGCGCCCCGCGTCGACAGCGTTCGCACTGAGCCATGGCGAGCACTCTCGCGGTTGCAATGGTAGTGGCCGTTTGCGCGCTGCTTCTCGTCGGCTATCCGGTGGCGCTCACGCTCGCCGGGTTGTCGCTTCTTTTCGCCCTTATCGGCTCGGCTGCGGGTGTGATGAACCTGGCGCTTCTTGGCGCGCTGCCGGAGCGCATTTTCGGCGTCATGACCAACGACGTGCTGCTCGCCATTCCGCTTTTCATCTTCATGGGCGTGATGCTGGAGCGTTCGCGCATCGCCGAAGATTTGCTTGAGACGATGGGGCGCCTCTTTGGATCGTTGCCGGGCGGTCTCGGTCTGTCAGTGATCATCGTCGGCGTGCTGCTCGCGGCAGCCAAGGGCGTGGTCGGCGCCACCACGGTGACGATGGGCCTGATCGTGTTGCCGACCATGCTGCGCCACGGCTACGACAAGGCGCTTGCGGCAGGAACGGTCGCGGCGACGGCGACGCTGGCGCAGATCTTTCCGCCGGCGACGGTGCTTGTCCTGCTCGGCGATCAGCTCAGCAATTCCTATCAGGCGGCACAATTGGCGCAGGGCAATTTCGCGCCGCAGACAGTGTCGGTCGCCGATCTGTTCGCCGGCGCGATCGTGCCCGGCCTCGTACTGGTTTTGCTCTACATGGCGTTTCTGATCGGCGTGGCGATTTTCTATCCGAAAAAGTCGCCGGCGATTGCGGCTGAGCCCGATGCGCTTCGCGGCTTTGCACTGGGGCGGCGGCTTGTCGCCGCCCTCGTCGCGCCGATTGCGCTCATCCTCGCCGTGCTCGGCTCCATTCTCGGCGGCGTGGCGACGCCCACCGAGGCGGCGTCGGTCGGCGCCGTCGGATCGATCCTGCTGGCGGCGCGTAAGGCCGGCGTAGCCGGCCTGCTGGTGCCAGTGATGACGCGCACCACCCAGATCACCAGCATGATTTTTTTGATCCTGATCGGCGCCACACTGTTCAGCCTGGTGTTCCGTGGCCTTGGCGGCGACACCATGGTGGAACGGGCGCTCACCAATCTACCGGGCGGCGTTGCCGGCGCAACGCTGGCGGTGATGGCGGCGCTGTTCGTGCTCGGTTTCGTGATGGACGCCTTCGAGATCATCTTCGTCGTGGTGCCGATCGTTGCGCCTGTGCTGCTGCAAATGCCGGGTGTCGATCCGGTCTGGCTTGGCATCATGATGGCGGTGAACCTGCAGACCTCCTACATGCACCCGCCGCTCGGCCCGACGCTATTCTATCTGCGCGGTGTTGCGCCGCCGGAGGTGACCACCCGGCACATCTATCTCGGCATCATTCCGTTCGTGCTGATTCAGATCGTGATGCTCGTCGCGCTGTGGTTTCTGCCTGGCTTGGCGACGTGGCTGCCGCACAAGCTCTATGGTTTATGAGGTTCCGAAAGCTCGGCAACGAGTGATATTCAAGCGGAGTTACGGCGGGTGTATTCTTCTCCGCTGATGAAGAGTATGATCCTGCCTTCGAAACCCGGGAGCAATTGTCATGGCCAAGTTTCTCATCGAGCCGCATTTTCGCCTGCACGAATGGGTTGCCGAAGAGAAGGATTACTTCCGCCAGGAGGGCTTGGAGTACGAATTTCGCGAGATGATCCAATCGTCGGACGGCCAGCACCACAATAAGGGTGACAAGGTTGGCGCCTTTCAATCGATCGAGGAGGGCCGCAAGTCCGATGTCAGTTGTGCTTGCCACTGGACCGTTAACGTTGCGGCTGCCAAGGGCCACGCCAAACTTTACGGCGACGTTTATTCGGTTTCCCCGTCCGGCGTCTTTGTGCCGGCTGATTCACCCGTCAAATCCCCCGAGGATCTGGCCGGCGTACCGATCTCGGTCGGCTATCAGTCGGGCAGCCACTATTCGACCGTGCAGTCGCTCGAACAGTACCTGCCTGCGGACAAGATCAATTTGAACTACGCCGACGGAATGCTGTTCTCTCGCATGGACCGTTTGATCGACGGCAGAAGTCCCGCTTGCGCGCTGTTTAGCGGACCCTATTATTTTGCCGAGCAACTCGGATTCAGAAAGATCATCGATACGACATTCATGATCACGTCGATGATCAATGGCGATCCCGATCCGGAAGACCTGCGCAAGTTCTTCCGCGCATTGAAGCGCGCGCAGCAGGACATCGATCTGCGACCGGAGCTTTACACCCACTACTACAAGAAGGAATTTCCGGTGCGCTATCACGATAAGATGGACACGCGGCGCTGGGGGCCGGGCGAGCGCATCGTGTTCCTTCCCTACACCAAGCAGGATTTCAACGACGCGCGGGCGTGGATCGCCGACCACGGCATGTTTTCCGATGGTCTCGGCTCCGGGATATACGAAAAGTCTGTGGTCCGTCTGAGCGCTTAAAAGCGGCTACACAGCGCGGATCGTCCGTCGCGGACTGCCTTGACCAAGTCCTGCTTGTTCGTCCGCGCCTGGAATTTTGGGCAGCACTTCAAGCGTCTCCGCCTGGGCGGCGGGTCCCGGCATTTCGATCGTCCCACAGTGGCCTGAGGGCGTGGAGCGAAGCATCGTCGTGCAATCTACAAATCGCCGAGCCCGTATTCCGACCAGCGTGCTTTGACGCGCTCCTCGTCCTCGGCGGCCGGTCTGACGGTCGGCGGAAAGCGCTCATTGCCCCATTGCGGCCGGCGCGGGTTTTTCCACGAGCGCGTGGCGTCGATCAGCATCCGATTCCACAGGCCAGTACCGAGCTGTGAGACATCGCGGTCTTCCATCGGCGTCGAGGGATCGATCGGCGAGCCGAAGATGCCGGGAAAGATCACGATGCCGCCTTCGCCGGCATTGACGCGATGCGCGAATGCCCATTCGACCTGCTCGTCGTCGGCGGGATCGATGTCCTCCTCAACCACCGTCACGTGCTTGTAGCGATATTGCGCAGCGCTGTTGCCCCAAAGCGCCGCGGCGATCTGCTTCGGCTGCCCCTGATAGTGCTTTTTGATCTGGACACGGAGATTGACGCCGTTGGTGATCGGCGGCGCGAACACGTCGAGAACACCGGGAATGCCGGCGGTGCTCAAAATATTCCAGGCAATGGCGGCCCGCTGCACCGAGGACATCACGCTGTTCTCGCTGTAGGAGCCCGGCAGCGTGCCCTCGAGCGAACCGACGAAGATGGGATCGCGGCGATGCGTGATGCAGGTGACCTTCATGGCCGGACGAAGGGTAGGGAGGTCGGAGACGTAGCCGGTGTATTCGCCGAACGGACCTTCTTTCTCGTAAGTCGCGGGATCGTCGCTGATGGTCCCCTCGATGACGATTTCGGCGCCCGCCGGGACTTCGAGATCGACGGTCTCGCAGCGGACCAGCTCGGCCGGCTCGCCGCGATACGCGCCCATCACGTCCCACTCGCAGATGCCGGCCGGTACCGGCGAACCTGCGAGGAACGGCATGATCGGATCCCAGCCGATGACGCAGGCGACCGGCATCGGCTCTTTGCGGGCGGCCCACTTCACGAAGTGCTGTCCCCAATGTTGACCGCCTTTGATCAGCAGGAACGGTGCAGTGTCCTTCTGCCCGATCATGCCGCGGTACATTCCAACGTTCATCACGCCGGTGTCCGGGTCCCGGGTGACGATGGCGGAGAACGTGTGAATGTAGCGTCCGCCTTCGAGGTAGTGCCATTTGGGCACCGGAAACTCCGTCTGGTCGATGGCATCGCCGCGGATGATGACCTCCTTTACCGGGCCGGTGTCGACACGCACGGGCGGGATGGTCTCGCGGTTTTTCTTCATCACGTGCTGGACGAGGTCGCGATTGCCGGCGTCGTGGGGCAGATCGAGGGCGAGCGCGAGCCGCGACCGGGAGCCGAGGCCGCTCGCGAAACAGCTTGGTGCAACGGCCGCCGGTGTAACCCTTGATGTTCTCGAACAGCAGTGCTGGGCCCTTTTTTTCCAATGTGCGGCGGGCGATGGCTCCGATCTCGCGGTCCCAATCCACTTCGGCCGCGATCCGCCGCAACTCACCATGCTGATCAAGCTGCGCCATCCATTGGCGCATATCCCTAAAGCCCATCGTATGCTCACTCCAAGTTCGCAGATGCAGGATGTTCGTAGAAAAGGCCTGAACCGTACCGGTTCGATCCTTCGCATGCGGTCGTAACTCCCGCAATGCTTCGGGCTCACAAAGGAGCAGGCCCAATCGGTCCACAGCACCGCGTGACCCGGGGTCACCTCGGCCTAGGCCGGAGTTCGACAGCGCGCTTGATGAGGCCGGCAAGTCTGGCACGCCGGCCTGATCGATCCTCCGACGTGCCGGCCGATGGACGGTCGCGATTATTTCAGGCTGGCCGCGGCCTGGTGCACGAGGCTTGCATCGATGACGTTATCGAATGACAGCTGTCCGTCGTAATTAAGACGGCCGTCCTCGCGGTGAATCGTCTCCTGATTGCGCAACCCGGCCTCGAATTTTGCGATGTCGAGATTGGGATCGATGGTGTAGGGCGTGCTGTGCTCCACCGCCTCGACCTTGAGGCTTGTTTGCTGGGCAATCGACGCTGCGATGCCCGGGTCTTTCAGATAGGGGCCTTGTGCGTCGCGGGCGCCTCGCAGCAGGGCACGCAAGAAGGCGAGCGCGACCTTGGGCCGGTCGTGCATAAACTTCGTGCCGAAGAATACGAACGTGGTGATGGTGCCTTCGCCAACGCCGGCATCGGTTTTATTCAGGGCCACGGCTCCCGCCATTTGCGCGCTGGTGGACAGAGGCTCAGGCAGGAAACCCGCGTCGATGGCGCCATTCTTGAACGCGACGAGCTGTTGAGCGAAGCCAAGCGGCGTCAGGTTCACGTCTTTCAGTGTCATGCCGTTTTTCTTGAGCATTTCGTGGAGGAAATACTCGGTAATGTCGCCCGGCGCGTTGATTGCCACTTTGCGCCCGCGGTAATCCTTCGCGCCGCGGATCGTTTCGTCGTCCCACAGCGCCTTGCGCACGACCGGCTGCGTCGCCATCAACGGGCCCTGGATACCCATCGCGGCCACGACGCGCAAATCGAAACCCTGATGGGCGGCATTGAAGAAGCCGGCAGTGGCGGCGCCAATGCTGACGTCGAGCCGTCCGGTTGCCAACGGGCCGATTGTGTCGAGCGCACTCCGGATGTCACTGGACTCGACTTTGATGCCTTCCTTGCCGAAATAGTCTTTGTCGACCGCGATATAGTACGGTGCCTGCGCGATACTTCTGACGAGTTGGACCGTGACCGTCTGCGGCTCGGCGTGCGCTGCCGGAACAATGAATCCCAGAAGCAAAGCCGTTGTCGCCCAATGCCTGAACATGGCTACTTCTCCCTGGTGGCGCTGTCTTGTTGCTTTTTTGGCTTGTCGTTATGCGTCGCAAGCCCGAACAGAATAGCGCATCGGGTCGCTTGCAACGTCGCGTCATAATTGCGCAGGCAGCGCGGTGGCCGTAAAGCGCTCGCCCGTAGGACGATTTTCAAGGAGAGGCGTGATGGCCGCAGCAGAGATTTTCGATCTTCACGGCAAGGTCGCGCTGGTGACAGGGGCCTCCAGCGGGCTTGGCGTTCGGTTCGCTGAGGTGTTGGCGGAGAACGGTGCGTCCGTCGTCCTGGTCGCGCGCCGCGCCGGTCGCCTTGCCGCCGTGAAAGCGCGCATCGAAGCATCCGGCGGCCGCGCATTGGCGATCGAAGCCGACGTTTGCGATCGCGCAGGCATGAGTGCCGCGTTCGATACCGCCGAGAAAAACTTCGGTACCGTGACGATCCTCGTCAACAATGCCGGCGTTGCGCATTCTGGCCGCGCCGTTGAGCTCGAAGAGCAGGAATGGCGGCGCGTGCTGTCGACCGACCTCGACGCCGTATTTTACGTCGCGCAGGAGGCCGCCCGCCGTATGCTCGCGGCCGGCAAGGCCGGCGCCATCGTCAACGTCGCGTCAGTCCTCGGCCTTGGCGTGAACAAGGGCGTCGTCGCCTACGCCACGGCCAAAGCCGGCGTGATCCAGCTCACCAAGGCGCTCGCGCTCGAGCTTGCCTTCAAGGGCATCCGCGTCAACGCCATCGCGCCCGGCTGGATCATGACAGAACTCAATCGCGATTATCTCACGAGTGAGAGAGGCGCGGCGCTCAAGCGCGAAATCCCGATCGGCCGCTTCGGTGAAGAACGCGATCTTGACGGCCCGCTGCTGCTGCTCGTTTCTGACGCCGGTCGTTTTGTGACCGGCGCCACCATCGTCGCCGACGGCGGCCAGTCGGTGGCGTTGCGCGGGTGAGGCTTTGGAGGTCAGGATTCGGCCGGTCATCGCCGGATTGCGGTGCGCCAGGACGAAGCGGACGCACGATCAGGGCACTTCGAGAACGCCCGTAGCCGACGCTGTCCACCGCTAGTCCATCGCAATCAGCGTGCCTGTTGCGCCATTCAGCAGGCGCTTGAGATGAAAGTTCGCCAGCAAATCCAGCGGCTGGCTGCCGACGTGGGATGCAAAAGCGGCCAGCGCGCCGGGATCGTTTGCCTCCAGCTTGGCGAACGCATCCAGATACATTTTGGTCGCGTGACTTTCGTATTGTTCAAGCCGCAGCGGCTCAAACGCCCGTAGCGCTTCGGTCTTGCCCCGGAGCACAAGGTCGCCGACCGGGCGTCCCCGAAAGTCATTCACTTTGGATGCAAGAGTGGCGCTTGCACAGATGCGCGTCCCGAGTTGCTTATTGGTGGCTTCGAGCCGTGCCGCAACGTTGATGGTATCGCCATAAGCGGTGTAGTCGAAAAAGCGGCCGCCGCCGAAATTGCCGACGATCGCCGGTCCGGCGTGAACGCCGATCCGTGTCGACCCGAGCGGGATGCTCTTCTCACTGTAGCGTTCGCGGAACGCCTCCGCGTATTCGTCCAAAGCCAGCGCACAGACAACGGCACGAGCGGCATGGTCGGGTTGTTCTCCCGGGGCGCCGAACAACACGTGCAAGGCGTCACCAATGATCTTGGTCACCGTGCCGTCGTGCGCAAACACGATATCGGTCATGCCGGTGAGGTACTCATTGAGCAACGGTCCGAGAACGCTTGGTTCCAGCGTCTCGACGAGCGCGGTGAAACCCGTGATGTCGGTAAAAAGCGTCGCGACCTCGAGGCGGCGCCCGTCGAGTTCAATTGCTGTCGTGTCGCTGACAAGCCGCTGCGCCAGATTCGGCGAGAAGTAACGCGACAACGATGCATGGGCCCGTTCGGCGTCTGCCTGGCGGCGCCTCGCGTCGCGCAGAGCCTCGATGTGGCGTATCGTCTTGCTGATCGTCGTCTCAAGGTCGCCAAAATCGATCGGCTTGGTCACGAAATCGAACGCGCCACGGTTCATCGCGGTGCGAATATTGGCCATATCGCCGTAGGCCGATACGATGATGGTTGAAACGCCCTGCTCGGCCTCTTGCAGCTTCTGCAGCAGCGATAGGCCATCCATCCTCGGCATGTTGATATCGGTAACGACCAAGTCGATGTCGCCATTCGCCTCCAGCGCCGCGAGCGCGTCGATACCATCGCGCGCGAACAAAAATGTGACCGCGCCCTCCCGTATCTGGTGGCGGAATTTCTGCAAAACGAGCGCCTCTAAGTCAGGCTCGTCGTCAACGACCAGAATGCGTGATGTCATGCGGCCTTTTCGACCCGCGTGTCGATCTCGTTCCTGAGCAGAGTGAAGTCAATGGGTTTGGTGAAAAGGGCGTCAGCGCCTTTTTCCAGCACCTTGCGCTTGGTATCGGCATCGCCATACGCGGTAATCATGATGACGGGGACGTCCGGCCGCAAGGCCTTGGCCTGGGGCAGCAGTTCAAGCCCGCTCATCCCCGGCATGTTGATATCGGACAGAATCAAGATAAGCGACGCATCTCCGGCGTCGGCGATGCATTGCAGAGCTGTCGGCGCGGACTGGGCAAATTCCATGGTGAAGCGGCCGGCGCGCAGATCGCGACGGAATTGCTGCCGAAACAGCATCTCGACATCAGGCTCATCGTCGACCACGAGGATAAGAAAACTCACGCGCGCCCCCCTGTTTTGCCAAGCGTTGCAGCTTTTCGTGGCAGAACGATCATAAACTCGGTGAATTCGCCAGGCTTGGTATCGACCGCGATAGAACCACCATGTTGCTTCACGATAATGTCATGACTGATCGAGAGCCCAAGTCCGGTTCCTTCTCCCGCCGGCTTGGTCGTAAAGAACGGATTGAACATTTTTTCCTTCACCTCGGGCGGTATGCCAATGCCGTTGTCGCGGATTCTGATCTCGACGCGATCGCCGAGGTTCTTGGTGGCCGCTGCGAGGGTCGGTTCGTACTCTCCATTACCGGTCTGATTCTTGCGTTTGGTTGCAGCATAGAAGCCATTTGAAATCAAATTCAGCAGAACTCTCGTGACTTCCTGCGGGTAAAGGTCGACTTCACCCGCGGCCGGATCGAATGATCGCTCGAGCGTGATATTGAATCCCTTATTCTCGGCGCGCGCGCCGTGATAGGCGAGATTGAGGCTTTCCTCGACAATACCATTGATGTCGACGGGCCGGTGTTCGCCCGAGCCTTCACGCGAATGGAGCAGCATGTTCTTGACGATCGAGTCCGCGCGCTTGCCGTGCTGTACGATCTTCTCGAGATTGCCGCGCAAAGTGTCCGACAAGTCGTCGATTTCAGCGCGGGTCTTGTCGTCGGCCTTCACGTCGGCGAGAACCTGCTGCAACTCGTCAACCAGCTCGACCGACACTCCGGAGAAATTGTTGACGAAATTGAGCGGATTTTTAATCTCGTGCGCGATGCCGGCAGTCAATTGGCCGAGCGATGCGAGTTTTTCGGTCTGGACAAGGCGATCCTGCGCCGTGCGCAAGTCTTCGAGCGACTCAGTGAGCGCGCGCGTGCGATCTTCGACCTTTTGCTCGAGGTCCGCGTAGGATTCCTGCAGCCGGCCCGCCATGTCGTTGAACTGATTGGCGAGCGACTCGACTTCGTCACCCGTCTTGATGCTGATGCGCTGGCCGAGATCGCCGCTGCCGATCCGTGCCGCGCCCGCGCGCAGCGCCTGGATCGGCACCACCATCCGTCCGGCGAGGAACATGCCGGCTATGAAGGCAAGCGCAAGCGCACCGAACAGCACGAATCCGGTCCGCCGGATCGATGCATAGAGCGGACCGTAAGCTTCCTCGATCGGGGTTTCGACGAAAACCAGCCAGCCGAGCGGCGTGACCGGCGCATATGCGGTGAGGACTCTGTGGCCGGCAATATCGTCGGCTTCCTGCACTTGCTCGCCCGAATTGCTGCCCGCGGCAGCACGAGCGCTGCGAACCTGTGCGAGGCGCGACATATCGGTATTGCGAAGCACGAGGCTGATATCCGGATGCGCAATGAGGCGGCCATCGGCGTCGACCACATAGGCGCGGCCGCGCTCTCCGACCTTGATCTTGGAAACCACGTCCCAAATGAGCTTGAGATTGACTTGCGCGATGCTTACGCCGGTTTCGCGCCGCGCTCCCGCAAGCGAAAGGGTCATATACGGCTCGGATTCGCGCCGAAAATAGACCGGACCGTAATAAACCTTGTGCGCCACCGCTTCGGTGAACTCCGGCTTTTTGGAAAAGTCGATGCCGCTGCCGACCACATCCATGGTGAGCCGCGACACGCGAAGCTGCTCGTGTCCCGAGGCGTCGATCTGTGCGAGCTCCGTGATTGCCGGCACTTGCCGGAGCAGCCGCAGCGCGTCGAAACGCCGCTGCTCAAGGGTGCTGCTCGACCACGGCAGTTGCGTGGTCCAGCCGACTTGGCTTTCGATCTCGGTGATGAACTGCTCGATCTTGGCGGCCGCCGCTTCCGCCTGTTCCCGCTGAATGCTGATCAGCGACGCCTTGTGCTCCTGATACGAGAACCAAATCTCGAAAGCTCCGTTAGCCAACAGGGCAAGAACGACCACCGTGACGAACAAGGCGACGTATTTGATGAACAGCCGGCTACGCATGACCGATGCGCCGGTCACCGAAGCCACACCAGCAAGCCGATCCGTCAGTCCGCGAATGGACCCGCCGCGATGATCTGTATCAGCCTTCATCCGATCATCATCCTGGTCCTGCGCCGACCGATTGGTATTTTCCGCTCATTCCTGCGCCGGAGGCAATGCGATTTACCATGAATTGCAGCTGTGTTCATTCGATCACTTCGTCAGCGCGAACGATAAGGGTCTGCGGCAAGCTGAGGCCAATTGCACTCGCGGCCTTCAGATTGATCGACAACACAAATTTAGCCGGTGCCTGGACTGGAAGTTCAGCCGGGTGCGCACCTCGCAGGACGCGATCGACATAGGCGGCGGCGCGCCGACACAGGTCCGGATAGTCGACCGCGTAGGACATCAGCCCGCCACTCGGCACAAAAACCTGAGAACCATAGATCGCGGGGAGCCGGTGGCGCGTCGCCAATTGAACGATGAGATCGCGATGCTCTGAAAGAAACGTGTCGATAACGACGATAATGCCGCCGCCTTCATGTGCGCGTTCGCCGAACGCTTCTTCGATGTCCTCGATGCTGCTGCAAGGGGTGGCGATTACGGCGGCACCGAGAGTTTGCGCCGCCGACTGAGCCGAATGCAGGTAGCCAGGGGCATAAGGCGCGGTCCCCGGATTAAACAGAAATGAGACCTGCGAGACCGGCGGTGATGCCTCTTTCAGAAGCTCGAGCCATTTTCCTCCAACCGATTCTTCAAAATTCGAGAACCCGGTGAGGTTGCCGCCCGGCCGCGCCAAATTTTGCACGAAACCCGAACCGAGCGGATCGGCCACGAGCACAAAGATTATTGGCAGGCCGGAGCTTTGCAGGGCGGCGGTGGCCGGTGTCGAACGACTTACCACCAGATCAGGATGCGTGGCAGCGATCTGTTTCGCCGCAGCCTGGACTGTATCAAGGTCCGCGCCGGGCCAGTGATAGTCGAGATTGATATTGCGGCCGGGCTGCCAGCCCAGTTCTTTCAGCCCTTCCTCCAGTGCGGTGGCCTCCGCCTTGCCGGCAGTCTCGCCTTGAACAAGTCCGCCCATCAGCACAGCGACATGCCGTTTCTGGTCGCGCTGCTGCGCGCCCGCGCTGAGCGGCAGCCCCATCTGTGCAACTGCAACGCCGCCGAGCAGCGATATGAACTCGCGACGCTTCATTCTATCACGTCATCGGCGAGCGCCAGGAAATTCGGGGGCAGCTCAATTCCTGTGGCCTTTGCGGTCTTGAGGTTGACGACAAGCGGGTAGCGTGTCGGTTCCTCGAACGGCAGATCGGCGGGCCGCGCGCCGTTGAATATCTTTCCGGCCAGGTCGGCCGCGCGGTCCATGCATTCCTTGAGGTCTGGCCCATACGACATCAATCCGCCGTCGTGCACAAAGGGGATATCGTACTCGTACAGCGCCGGAATATGGTGCTCGCCCGCATAGTCGAACACGCGCTTGCGGTTGAGAATGGTGAGCACGTCGGCGACCATGAGGATGGCATCCGGCTTTTGGCTATCCATGGCTTCGAACACCCCGTTGAAGTCGTCCGGTTCGCGCACGCCGAGTGCTTGCACCGTGATACCGATCGACTGCGCCGCGCCCGCGGATGCCTCATAGCGCATGGTCATGCCGAGGTCGTCCCTGTTCCACAGCATCGCCACGCGTCGCAGCTTCGGCACTGCCAGCTGGATCAGTGCGAGACGCTTGGTGGAGAGCGTCGCGGCATTGTCCGAGATGCCGGTGATGTTGCCGCCCGGCCGCGACAAGCCGTCAATCAGATGAGTCGCGACCGGATCTCCGGCACCGAGCGCCACAACGGTCGGCACCTTCTCGACCTTGCAGGCGAGTGCAGTTGGAAAGCCGTTGACCACGAACGCATCGACACCGTCCGCCTTCATGGCGCGGATAATCTCGCCAAGCTTGCTTACCTGGCCGCCCGCACCACGAGCGTCGAAAGCTAGATTTTTCCCAAGCGTATAGCCGCGCTGTTCCAGACCTTTCAGCAGGATGGCGCCGAGCGGCGACTTTTCACCCAGCGGTGCTCCCGGTGTGAGCGTGCCGAGACGAAAGACCTTCGATGACGGCTGCGCCGATGCCGCGTAGGGTCCGGCAACCGCAGAGCCAGCGAGGAGCTTGATGAAGTCGCGCCGTTTCATATCACTCACCTTGGGACCTTGCGGCCGCACGTCGCCTTGAGGCGGCGGCCGACTGTCTATTCGATCACTTCGTCCGCGAGCGCCAGGACGTTAGGTGGAACTTCAAGTCCTAGGGTCCTCGCGGTCTTAAGATTGATTACCGGATCGAATTTGGTTGGCAGCATGACGGGAAGCTCGCCCGCCTTTTCGCCTCATGTCCCGCCTCGGGCCAGAAAAGAACTTTATCGAAGCGGCCAGCTTTCTAGAAGAGGCACGGCCCTTAGGCTAATGGCTGGAAAGCAGCTATTTGCCTGCCGGGTCCTTGGCGCGTCAGTGATTATATCCCCTAAATCCCCACAATCGTACAAAAGAACGCAGTTTGGCGAACACCGCGCTCGCGGTGGTTGGTAGCCGCCTGTCGGCGGCGCCCGCCGAACCGAGCACCGTCGCCGACGGCTCGGCGCGACAGGTTGACCGCGTGCGGCGCCTGCGAAACTGGGGTAGCTTGATCGTAGAACCGCCGGCGGAATGCACCGTTCCGCAAAGCCACAGGCGGCGGCCGTACCTCATGACAAGAGAGGACGGCACAAAACAGCGTTGCCAAGAGCAAACGCATGGGGGAGAGCCATGAAACTGATCCGCAGACACTTCCTGCGTCTTGGAGCCGGTGCAGCCGCGCTGCCGACGGCCATGCGGTTTGCGTATGCGCAAACCTATCCGACCAAGCCGGTACGTATCATTGTCTCCGTCCCGCCGGGCGGCACCTTCGACATCGTCGCACGCCTCGTCGCGCAGCGGCTGTCGGAGCGTCTCGGTCAGCAGTTCATCATCGAGAACAGGCCGGGGGCAGGCACGAATCTCGGCACCGGCATGGTCGCGCATGCTTCAGCTGATGGATACACGCTTCTCCTCGCCGGTTCGCCGGGCGCCATCAACGAAACGCTTTACGATAATCTCGATTTCGACTTCGAGCGCGATATCGCGCCGGTCGCCAGCATCGAACAAATGCCGCTGGTCATGGCAGTCAATCCCTCCATGCCGGCCAAAACGGGTGCGCAATTCATCAGCTACGCCAGGGCCAATCCCGGCAAGATCAACATGGGCTCGGGCGGGATCGGATCTACCGGCCACGTCGCCGGCGAATTGTTCAACATGATGGCGGGCATCAAGATCGCTCACGTGCCATATCGCGGCGAGGCGCCGGCGCTGACGGACTTGCTGGCCGGGCAAGTCCAGGTGGTGTTTGCCACTGCGGGCTCGACGATCAGCTATGTCAAAGCCGGCACGCTTCGGGCTCTCGGCGTCACCAGCAGTAAGCGGATGGCGGTCTTGCCCGACGTACCGGCGGTCGCGGAATTTTTGCCGAACTACGAGGCAAGCTCCTGGGCCGGCATTGGAGCACCCGGTCATACGCCGGCCGAGATCGTCAGCAAGCTCAACAAGGAGATCAACACGGTCATCACCGAGCCCGCAACCAACGCCAAACTCGCAGCCCTCGGGGCCACGGTCGTGGCGAGTTCGCCTGAGGATTTCCGCAAGTTCATCGCCGACGAGATCAAGAAGTGGGCTAAGGTGATCAAGTTCGCTAACATCAAGGCAGCCTAGATCTACGGCGCTGCCGGCAGACATCGCGCCGGCATCGTGCGATGCTCGTGAAAATAACCAAGACCCGGGCTTCGCGCCGAGCGGAGGAGGCAACATGAGCGGGCGGCACAAACTTTCGTTCAGTCACGTCGGCGTGTTCGTGACCGATCTCGAAAAGATGGTCGATTTCTATACGCGTGTGCTCGGGCTCGTTGTCAGCGATCGCGACCGGACGAAGGACGGCCGCGAAATTGCATTTTTGACCCTCGATCCGCGCGAACACCATCAAGTTGTCTTCGCTACCGGCCGGCCCGCGGACCTCGCCTACAACATGATCCAGCAGTTGTCATTTCGTGCCGACAGCCTGTCGTCGCTGCGCGAAACGTATGTGGCGCTCAAGCGTGAACCGATCGTCGAACTCGGGCCGATATCCCACGGCAACGCAATTTCGGCTTACTTCCGCGATCCGGAAGGCAATCGCCTGGAAGTTTTCATCGACACCAAGTGGCATGTGCCGCAACCCTGCGCCGAGCCGGTCGATCTGATGAAGTCCAACGACGAGATCATGGCCTTCGTCGACCGGCAAGTTGCGGCGTTGCCCGGTGCTGCCCCGCGTGCCGATTGGGAGCGCGCGCGGACGGCGATGTTTTAGATTGCCATGTCTCGCCGCCCAGCGCGCTGGGCCTCGCCTACTGGACGGCAATGCCCGCGCGCTTGACCACATCCGCCCATTTGGCGATCTCGGCTTTGAGGAACGGCGGGATGTCGGCGAGAGGCATATCCAAAGGTACGCCGGCATCCGCAGCAATGCGTTCCTTTACCGCTGGATTGGCGAGGGCTTTTTCCACGTTGGTGTGCAGCTTGTCGACGATCGGCTGCGGTGTGTTTTTCGGAGCCCAAAGGCCGAACCACGTATAGTACTGGTAGCCGGGCACGCCGGCTTCTTCCATCGTCGGCACATCCGGCAACAGCGGCGATCGCTCTTTGCCGGTAACGGCGAGAGCGCGCACATTGCCGCCTTTGATCTGGCCCAGAGCGCTCGCCAGGTTGTCGAAGAACACCGGCACTTGTCCTGAAATGACATCGGCATAGGCCGGCGCAGCGCCGCGATAGTGTACGACCGTGAGATTCGTACCAGTCATCAACTTGAACAGCTCCATCGACAATTGCTGCCCAGTGCCGTTGCCGGCCGATGCATAGTTGATCTCACCGGGACGCGACTTCGCAAGTGCGATGAGCTCCTTGATCGAATGGGCCGGGAAATTCTTGTTCACGACGACGGCAAATGGAAATTGCGCCATCATTCCCACGGGTACGAAGTCGCGGATGGGATCGTAGGGCAGATGGGCGAACAGACTCGGGTTCACCGCCATGCTGGCGTTGAGGCCCGTCTGCAGCGTGTAGCCGTCGGGCGCCGCCTTGGCGGCGGCGACAGTACCGGTCAGCGAGCCGGCGCCGGGGATGTTTTCGACGACGAAGGGTTGTCCGAGTTGCTTGGAAAGCTGCTCGCCGACGATGCGCGAAATGATGTCGGTCCCGCCGCCAGGAGTAGATGCCACGATGATGGTGACCGGCCGGGTCGGAAATTCCTGCGCCGCGAGGGGGTTCGCAATGGGGCCAAGGCTTAGAAGAGTGACGGCCAAGGCCGCGCAGGCATGAAATCGATTGAACAAATCGTCCTCCCTTTTTTGCTTTATTATGCCACGGCCGCGTGCGGTCGGCGGCGCATCAAGTCTTTTCTACATCGAAGTGATCCTCCGAATGGCCACGCCGCTAGAACAAGACGATCGGCGGTTGGCTTCGCCCATCACGTCGCCAGCTTCTTCAGCCAAACCTTGTTGTCGTGGAATGCGGCGCCGCCAAACGGCGCGATCGAATCGGCGCCGGTCAATGTATTGATGCCGCGGCCGTCCGCGTAGGCGCTGTTGGGCCAGAGCGATTCCGCAATCAGCACGCCGCGGCGCACGCCGTCGAACAAACGGGCGTGCAGCGTGACCGTGCCGCGGTGATTACCGAGCGTTACCCGATCGCCATCGCCGATCGCAAACGGCGCCGCATCATCCGGGTGGATCATCACCTCGGGCCGTCGCTCGTTGGCGAGTGATGTCCGCGTCTCGGTAAAGCTCGAATTGAGAAAGCCGCGCGCCGGCGAAGTCGCAAGCCGGAATGGATGCTCGGCGTCTACCTCCTCGATCACCTCCCAGTGGTCCGGCAATTGCGGCATCGCGGGTGAGGGGACGGTTCGGTGCCAACGGTTGAACGGCACGCGGGGCCAGTCCGGTTTGAAGCGGAATTTGCCGTCCGGGTAGGCAAAACCGTTGAGATAGTGCGAGGTGGCAAAGTCCGGCTGGCAATCGATCCAGCGGTTGGCTTCGAGTTCCGCAAGCGTGCCCCAGCCGGATTTGCGCAACGTGCTGTCGATCAATTCGCGCGACGTCATGGCAAAGCCGGGATGCTCCGCGCCGAGCCGTTTCGCCAGCGCGCAGAGCACCTCGTGGTTGTCCCGGCATTCGCCGGGCGGCTCAATCAGTTTCGGTCCGAGCAAGATGTATTGGCTGCCGCCCGCCTGATAGACGTCGTCGTGCTCGACGAACATGGTGGCGGGCAGCACAATATCCGCAACCTTTGCGGTGTCGGTCATGAACTGCTCGTGGACGCAAACAAACAGATCGTCGCGGGCAAAGCCGCGTTTGACGATCTCCTGATCGGGCGCGACCGAAACCGGATTGGTGTTCTGGATGAGCATCGCGGTGACCGGAGGGCCGCCGAGCAGCGCATCGGCGTCGCCGGTCAGGATGGCGCCGACCCGCGATTGGTCGAGCATGCGGATGGCGGGATCGCGGACATCGCTGCCGTCAATCAGACTGTTGTCGAAGTGGAAGATCGCGCCGTTGTTGTGAAACGCGCCGCCGCCTTCGTGCCGCCATGCGCCGGTGACCGCGGCGATGCAGCTTGCCGCGTGCATGTTGACCGCGCCGTTTCGCGAACGCGAAAAGCCGTAACCGAGGCGAAAGTAGGCGCGCTGGCGCTCGCCGACCAGGCGGGCAAAGGCTTCGATCGTCTCCGCAGGCGTGCCGGTGATCTTCGACGCCCATGCCGGATCGCGCGTGCGCACATGCTCCGCGAGCTCGTGCGGCGCATCGGTGTAGCGATCGAGATAATCCCAGTCGGCTTTGCCGTCGCGAAACAGACAATGCATCACCGCACAGGCGAGCGCACCATCGGTGCCGGGGCGGATCAGCACCGGCAGATCCGCCTGCTTCATGGTGGAGTTCATGTAGATGTCGATGGCGACGATCTTGGCGCCGCGGTCCTTGCGGGCGCGCGTTGCGTGCGTCATCACGTTGACCTGGGTGTTCACCGCGTTGGTGCCCCAGATCACGACCAGATCGGATTTTGCCATTTCGCGAGGATCGGGGCCGGCGAGCAGGCCCGTGCCGGCAATGAAACCGCTCCACGCCGGATTGACGCAAATGGTGGAGAAGAAACCGGAATAATTCTTGGCATGACGCAGGCGGTTGATGCCGCCGCGCATGACGAGACCCATGGTTCCGGCGTAGTAGTACGGCCACACCGCCTCGGAGCCGTGCGCCTGCTCGGCGCGGATAAATTGCTCGGCGACGATGTCGAGTGCGTCGTCCCAGGAGATCGTCGCGAACTCACCGCTGCCTTTGGCGCCGGTGCGGCGCAGTGGCTGGGTCAGGCGATCGGGATGGTGCACGCGCTCGGCGTAACGCGCGACCTTGGCGCAGATCACGCCCGCCGTATAGGTATTGTCGGCGGCGCCGCGGACGCGGCCGATGGTGTGCTTGTCAAAAACCTCGACTTCGAGTGCACAGGTCGACGGGCAGTCGTGCGGACAGGCCGAGGCGGCAATGCGGGGGCGAACGGTCTGGTTCATCAACGCCGGGCTCTATTGCAATTCCGCGCGAGTTTAGCCGAAATCGCCCGGTTGAGAAGCAGCCCACGCGACATGCGACGGGGCTGGAGAAAACGATAGCCGCGGCGAAAGCGTCTTCGCGATGCCGGCGGCGGGAGGATTGCCCATGACGCTGCAGCAGAACACCGACCGTATCCAGACCACTCATATCGGCAGTCTGCCGCGTCCGCATCAAATTCTCGACATGCTGAAGGCGCACTTTTCCGGCGGCGCCTTCGACCAGAAGGCGTTCGAGGCCGTGCTCCGTCAAGCCGTTGCCGACGTTGTGCGCAAGCAGGTCGAATGCGGGATTGACATCGTCACCGACGGCGAATTCTCGAAGCCCGGCTTTTTCACCTACATCCAGGAGCGGCTGTCGGGGTTCGAGGCGCGGCCGAACCAGAAGATGTTGTTGTTCCAGAAGGAAGTCGCCGCTTTTCCGGAATACTATGCCGACTATTTCAAGCAAGCGATGATGGGTGGGGCGATTGTCGCGCTGGCGCCTGTCGTTTGCACCGGGCCGGTCAAATATCGCGGCGAGGTACCGATCGCCCGCGACATCGACAACGTGAAAGCGGCGGCGACCACTGCCGGCGTGCCGTTGCATCACGTCTTTCTGCCGGCCACGGCGCCGTCCGGTGTTGGCATCAACGAGTACTACAAGAGCGACGAGGACTATTTTCACGCGCTCGCTGTCGAGATGGGCAAGGAATACAAGGCAATCGTCGACGCCGGCCTCTTGGTGCAGATCGACGATCCATTTTTGGCCGATATCTTTGTCGAGCCCGATCTTGACGACGCGCAAAAGCGCAGACGTGCCGAAATCTACGTGGAAGCGATCAACGTTGCGCTGAAAGGGATTCCGGCCGAGCGCGTGCGCTTCCATACCTGTTACGGCATCAACGAAGGCCCGCGCCTCTACGAGGCTAATCTGTCGGAGATCATCGGCCATGTGCTGAGCATCAATGCCGGCTCCTACAGCTTCGAGGCGGCCAATCCGCGCCATGAGCACGAATATCATCTTTTCGAGAACGTGAAGGTCCCCGATGGCAAAGTGCTCTGCCCGGGCGTGATCACCCACGCCAGCAACATTGTCGAGCATCCGGAACTCATCTGCGAGCGCATTCTGCGCTTTGCCAACCTTGTCGGCCGCGAGAATGTGATAGCGGCCGCTGACTGCGGGTTCTCCTCGCAAGCCCTCTATAAGACCGAAGTGCACCCCACGGTGGTTTGGGAGAAGTTCAAGGCGATGCGCCAGGGCGCGGATCTTGCGAGCCGCAAGCTCTGGAAGAACTGAGCGCGCTCCGCGGGCTCAGACAGCAGATTGCTTCAAGGGGGCCTCGCCTCGGCTTTCGTCATCCGCCGTATCGTCGATCCGAGCCGGCCGAACGATGGTGACCGTACACGGTGCTTCGGCGGCGACCTTGGCGGAAGTGCTGCCGAGCAAATTCCGCAGCAGCGAGTTTTGCCTCGCGCCGATGAGAATGTGATCGACACGGTTGGTTTTGACGAACGCGAGAATTGCGTTGGCCGGATCGACTGCCTCGAGGACGTGTGCGGTAAGACGGTGACTTTCGAGCTTCAGAGGCTCAGCCCAATGTTTGAGCGCGACCAGGCGGTCGATCTGCTTGTTGTGTCCTTGTTCGTCGAGCGTAAAGTCGATGGTGATCCGGCCGATCCTGAGCACGTTAAGACACGCAAGCCGTGCCGAGGGCAATGTCGCGAGAATGCGTTCCGCAGTGACACGGAGCGCGTCGTTGAGCGGCCCCGATTCTGCCGCAAAATCGATCGCGACCGCGACGATCGGGGCCGAGGAAATGTGGGCGGCGATCGCAGGCTTGGCGATCGATCTCTTGAGGTCTTTGTTGAAGCGTCTGCGCAGAACCGTGGTCAGCGGATCGCGTTTGAGGCGCTCCGATCTCTTGGTCAGCTTGACCTGATCAGAGTGGCTGAGGTCGAACGCCAGTTGCGCCGCCGTCGGATAGCGCCAGGCTGGCTCGATCTCGAGGCAGCGCAGTACGATTTCCTGTAGCCAAGGCGGGTAGTCCGACTTCAATTGGCGCGGAGGGGAGGGGTCGCGCCACAGTCGACGGCGCATCCCAGCCATCCTCTCGCTTTCCCCGAATGGGCGGATGCCGGTCGAAAAGAAATAGAGCAGAACCCCGAGGGCAAACTGGTCGCTTCTCGGATCGTTGCGCACGCCGAGCAATTGTTCGGGAGACATATAGGGCGCTGTGCCGAACGGCACGCGAAATTCTTCCTGCATCAGATCGGGAAGCTGGTCGTGATGCGAAAGACCGAAGTCGATGAGCACGGCCTCGCCTGTCGGCCGAAACATGATGTTGCTCGGCTTGATGTCGAGATGAACCACATGCTGCCGGTGCAGATCGTCCAGCGCCTCCGCGATTTTCAAGCCGATCTCGGCAACCTCCGGATAAGGCAATGGCAATTCGGGCAGCACTCGTATCAAGCTCTTTCCTGGGATTTGCTCCATCACGATGTAGGGCTGCACTTCAAAATCGCCGACTGCGATGAATTTTGGAACATGGACGCCGCTCAAGCGCGGCATCACCAGTTGTTCCATCTCGAAACCGACGATGGCCGCAGGATCCTCGCCTTCGGATATTTTCGGCACCTTCATCAGCATCGGCGCGGCGGTGTCCGCACGTGAGACGCGCCAGAGCGTGGCCATGCCGCCGCGATGCACGCATTCCTCGATCCGGAAGCCGTCGATGGTCGTGCCAATTTCGAGCGCCGGTTTGACCATGCCTTACTTCCCAACCAACAACCGATCGGCGAGCCAGGCCGGCAAGCCCTTGCTTCGGATTCTGGAGGCTGCTTCCTCGACGTCGTAGGGCGCGCGGCAGTACGTAAGCTCACGCCGATCCGTATCCAGCAGCGCATAAGAGGCGGACGGATTGCCGTCGCGCGGCTGGCCCACGGAGCCGAGCACGGCGAGCCATCGGCGCTGCGGCAGCAGTTGGATGGCCTTGTCCGTGATCGGCGTGAACGCCGTCATCTTGCCGGCTGCCGACATCGTATAGAGCGCCGGCCGATGGCAGTGGCCGCAAAACGTCAACCGGGCCGACGTTGCCATGATGCTTTGGCCCGCCGTATCGGCGTCGGTGACGTAGCGCCACGCTTGTGGATTGCTGGCGTCGGCATGAACGTAGAGACGGTCGTCGTCGACGAGCGTGAGCGGCAGTCGTTCGAGGAATTGCCGTTCCGGCAATCCCAGTTCACCGCGAGTCCACTCCATAACGACCTGGGCCTCGACGTTAAGCTGTTCGCGCGGGTCATCCACGGCGCTGTCGTGGTTGCCGCGGACCGCCATCGCGCCTTTGGCGACAAGGTCCATAACGGTCGCAACCGTCCATTCGGGATCGGCGCCGTAGCCGACGTAGTCGCCGAGAAACACATTGTGCTCGACGCCTAAATACCGCGCCTGCGCAAGACATGCGCTCAACGCTTGCCGATTGGCGTGAATGTCAGCAAACAGCGCAATGAGCACGGCGCAACCTCAAAATAAGAAATGTTGATCCCGAACTGCATTGCGAGGCGTTGATCTTTGTCAACAAATTGCCCGGTTCACACTAATGGCCATCTTTCGAGGGGACTTCAGGCTCACCGATGATGCGGTCAGCGTCGCGCAAGGCAACATAGATCGCCGGGATCACCAACACAGTCAGCAAAGTTGACGACGCCAAGCCGAACAACAGTGAGATGGCCAGACCCTGAAAGATCGGGTCGAGCAGAATCGTGCCCGCTCCGATCATGGCGGCAAGCGCGGTCAGAAGAATGGGCTTGAAACGGACCGCACCCGCTTCGAGGAGTACCTCGCGCAAGGTCCTTCCCTTGGTCGCGCCGTGACGGATGAAATCGACCAGCAGGATCGAGTTGCGCACGATAATACCAGCGAGGGCGATGAACCCGATCATCGAGGTGGCGGTAAAAGGCGCCCTGAACAGCCAGTGCCCCAGCATGATGCCGATCAGGGTAAGGGGTATTGGAGTGAGGATCACAAGCGGCAGTTTGAAGCTGCCGAATTGCGCCACGACGAGGATATAGATGCCGAGCATCGCCACCGCGAAGGCCGCGCCCATGTCGCGGAATGTCACGTAAGTGATCTCCCATTCGCCATCCCACAATATCGTCGGCTTGCTCTCGTCCTCCGGCTGACCATGGAAGCGGATGGTCGGTCGGCCGAGCGCGCCCCAATCGTGCGTGGCAACCAGCTTGTCGACGTCGAGAATGCCGTAGATCGGCGCCTCATAGGCGCCGGCCAGCTCCGCCATCACCATATCGGTAAAGCGCCCGTCTCGGCGGAAGATGGTGGGCGAGCCCATTTCGTCGCTCACGCGTACGACATCGCCGAGTTCGACCACGGTCTTGTTGCCGGGCAAAGTGTTGGCCGGGACCGGCGTCGAAGCCAGCAGCTCGCTCCACGACAAGTCGCGCTTCGGCAGTCGGACGACGATCCCGATCGGGTCGCGGTCTTCACCACGATACGAATAGCCGACCCTGGTGCCGCCAAACAGCGCCTGAATGGTGTCGTAGACGTCGCGCTGTTCGACGCCGAAATATTCCAGCCGGTCCTGGTCGATCGATATGCGCAGGCGGGGTTGCGGCTTGCCGATCGAATCATCGATGTCGACGATGTAGGGAACGGACGCGAAGATTTTTTTCAACTCGTCGACGACGGCGCGGCGGTTGGCGGAATCCGGCCCGTAGACTTCGGCCAGGAGCGTGGACAGCACCGGCGGGCCGGGCGGCACCTCGACGACCCGGGCAACTGCGCCGGCGGGCAAGGCCAGCGACTTCATCCTCGCCCGTAGATCGAGCGCGATGGCGTGGCTGGTGCGTTTGCGCTCGTCGCGCGGCGCCAGATTGAGATGCAGTTCGCCCAACTCCGGCGCCTCGCGAATGTAGTAATGGCGGACCAGTCCGTTGAAGTTGAACGGCGCCGGCGTACCGGCGTAGGTTTCGATCGAGCGGATTTCCGGCAGTTGCCGCGCCACGGCGGCAATGGAGAACAGCGTACGCTCGGTATCTTCGAGCGTCGCGCCCTTCGGCAGATCGACCACCACCGACATTTCCGACTTGTTGTCGAACGGTAAGAGCTTGACCGTCACGCTCTTGGTCACGAACAACAGGCACACCAGCACCGTCGCGATGCCGACGCCGACGAGAAACGTCCAGGCCGACCGGCGCGAACGCACCACAGGCGTGGCGAAGCGGCGATAGAGGCGGCCGAGAAAACCTTCGCCATCGGCCGCCTCATGGGCCACCTCATGCTCATGCGAAGGGCCGCCCTGCGGCTGCAGCCGCAGCATCAGCCACGGCGCGATCACCATCGCGACAAAGAATGAGAACAGCATCGCCGCTGACGCATTGGCCGGAATGGGCGCCATGTAGGGGCCCATCAGGCCGGAGACGAACAGCATCGGCAGCAGCGCTGCCACCACGGTGAGCGTAGCGACGATGGTCGGGTTGCCGACCTCCGCCACCGCCTCGATGGCGGCCTGCATTCGCGTGCGGCCGTCCTTCATCGCCCAATGCCGAGCGATGTTCTCCACCACCACGATGGCGTCATCGACCAGGATGCCGATGGCGAAGATCAATGCGAACAGGCTGACGCGGTTGATGGTGTAGCCCATCATTTTGGCGGCGAACAGCGTGAGCAGGATGGTGGTGGGAATGACGACCAGAGTCACCACGGCTTCGCGCCAGCCGATTGCAATGGCAATCAGTACGACGATCGACACCGTGGCCAACGCCAGATGGAACAAAAGCTCGTTGGCCTTTTCATTGGCGGTCTGGCCGTAATCGCGCGTCACTGTCACATTGACGTCAGCCGGGACGAGCCGACCCTCGACGCTTTTCAGCCGCGCCAGCAGGTCCTCAGCGACCACAACGGCATTGGCGCCTGAGCGCTTGGCAAAGGCGACGCTGACCGCGGGCACGCGGCTCCAATGGCCGGCCTGGCCAGGGATCTCCATCCAGACGCGGTGTTCCTGGGGGCTCGGGCCGATGACGACGGAGGCCAAGTCGCGCACGTAGACGGGGCGATTGTCGCGCGTGGTGACGAGCAGAAGTCCAATGTCGGGCGTGCCGGTCAGTGTCTGGCCGGCGGCAACATTGCGCATGACGTTGTTGTCGCGCACGCTGCCGGATTGGAATGAGCGATTGGCGCCGCGGACCTTGTCGACGAGTTGCTGCAGCGTGACGCCGAACAGCGCCAGCTTTTCCGGGTCGGGCTCGACGCGGATCTGCTGCGGATTGCCGCCGGAAATGTAGGTCAGCCCGACATTATCGGCCTTGACCAGTTCGGCCTGCAATTTCTCCCCGAGCTGATAGAGATCCTTATCGGTCCATCGCGCCGCCGCATCGGGCTTCGCCGACAGCGTCAGCACCACAACGGCGACATCATTGATGCCGCGTCCGACAATGAGCGGCTCGGGAATCCCGACCGGGATGCGATCGAGATTGGCGCGGATCTTCTCGTGCACGCGCAGGATGGCGTCGTCGGCATTGGTGCCGACCAGGAAGCGCGCCGTTACCAGCACGCGGTCGTCTACCGTCTGGCTGTAAACGTGCTCCACGCCATCGATGCCCTTGATGATGGTCTCCAGCGGCTTGGTCACGAGTTCAACAGCGTCGGGCGCCTTGAGGCCATCGGCGTTGATCCAGATGTCGACCATCGGCACGCTGATCTGCGGCTCCTCCTCGCGCGGTATGGTGAGGAGTGCGATCAAACCGACCGCAAGCGCCGCCAACAGGAACAACGGCGTTAGCGGCGAACGGATCGTTGCCTGGGTAAGTCGTCCCGACAGTCCAAGTTTCACGGCCGCACCAGCACGTCGCCGGCGTGGAGCCCGGAGAGGATTTCAAGCGCATCCGGCATGTCAGGCCGCGGCAACTGCCGGCCACGCTGTACCGGCACATCGATGACGGTTTGGGCATCCTTGCGAACGCGGGCGTAATCGATGCCGAACCGGGTGAGAATGAAGGAGCCCGGTACAATGATGCTGCTGCGGTCCCCGGCCGAAATCCACACGCGGATACGCTCGCCGACGAAATAGTCACCGAGATTGGCGACCGCGGCGTCGGCAATGACGCGGCCATCTTCGATTTGCGGATAGACCAAGCTGATGGTGCCGAACTCGGCGCCGCTCTTGCCGAGGTCTGCGCCGTCGATGCGCACGCGGTCACCGGCCTTGAGAAAGCGAGCATGGCGTTCCGGCACCCGCAGACGCAGCACAAAATTCTGTTCCGCCACGGTGGCGACGGCTTCGCCCGCCAGAATGACCGTGCCGGTGGTCACCGGGACCGTCAGTACGCGGCCAGCCGTCGGCGCCAGCACCTTGCCTTCGGTGATCTGTTGTTCGACCACCGAACGTTGGGCGGTGCGCGACTTCAATGAATTGTTGGCGACGTCAAAGGCCGTCTGTGCTGCATCAAGAAGCGCCTTTGAGGTCGAGCCGTGCGCGAACAATTCCTGCGCCCGATCGAGATCAATCTTCGCTTTGGCAAGCTCAGCCTCAAGACCGGAAATCTGCGCATCGAGGGCCCTGATCTGCAACGCGAGTTTCTCATCAGCCACGGTTGCCACTAACTGGTCCTGGTCGACGTGGTCACCCCTTTGCACTGCGAGCTGCACCACGGTGCCGCCAATCCGTGCCCGTGCCGGAATGACGTTGGCGCTTTCGACCGTGGCGAAGACCGCTTTCTCGTCGGCGACCGTCTGCGGGGCGACGACGAAGGTTTCCTCGGCCAGCGCCCGCTGCGCCACCAGCGCCAGCGTAGCCGCGGCAAGAATGCCGGCCCGCATGAGTACTTTCTTCGCTCTCATCTGACCCATTGCCTTTCGCCGCATGTGTTGCGCGGCGCATCGGTGCAGTCATTGATTTGGCGCAAGACTCCGGCGTGCGACCGAATGCGCAGGCTTGCGCGTGGGCTTTGCGGCGCGATCCGGGGCTGGCGCGCAGTAGACCCGATAGAGCGTACGCACCAGTTCGCGTGCCTGCGGGCTGCCGATCGAATACCAGATGGTCTGTCCATCGCGCCGCGCAGTCACCAGCCCGTCCTTGCGCAACAAAGCCAGATGCTGGGACACGGTGGAGTTGCGGATCTGCAACAGCGCGGCAAGTTCCCCTACCGAGCGTTCTTTCTCGATCAACTGGCAGATGATGATCAGACGATGCCGGTTGGCGAGCGCCTTCAGGAGATCGCTGGCCTGGTCGGCGGCGGCGAGCATTCGTTCGACGGTTATTTTCATACTTGCGTATATACGAATATTAGAATATATAGTCAACGTCTGGATGGCCGATCATGGCCCGCGGTGCGAAAGCGCCGAAGTTGGCCGCCTCGGGTCCAGCCGTTCAAGGAGGTTCGCCGTGAATGTCGATCGTGCAGTGTTCACGCTGGCAGGGAGCTTATTGCTCGTGAGTTTGGCGCTGGACTGGCTGGTCAGCCCTTATTGGCTGCTTCTCGCCGCCTTCGTCGGAATCAACATGATCCAAGCCGCATTTACCGGGTTCTGCCCGGCGGCCATCGTGTTCCGCAAGCTCGGCCTGAAGCAGGGGCCGGCGTTCGAGTGGCCACCCACTAAGGCCTAGCCACGCAGCGAAATCGTGCCTGTCGCTCGTTCCGCCGAGTTGAGCAGGATCAATGTGGGCGGTCCCTCAACGTGGTCGCCTCGGCCAGAGAATGAATAGAGCCCCAGTGAAAGGGCTCAAGGGTGGAGGAAAAGATGGCTCATATCGTCGTGCTCGGTGGCGGCATTGGTGGAGTGTCGTGCGCTTACGAGGTGAAGCAGGTGCTCCGCAGGGAAGACCGCGTTACCCTTGTCTCCAACAAGTCGTTCTTTCAATTCACGCCTTCCAATCCCTGGGTGGCAGTGCGCTGGCGCTCCAAGGACGACATCATCATCGATCTGGCGACGGTACTCCCGAGGCACGGAATTGCATTCAGTGCCGCCGGCGCGGCCCGCGTTCATCCGGCGGAAAACCGCGTCGAACTCGGCGACGGAACCTCTCTGACCTACGACTATCTCGTGGTCGCGACCGGACCAGAACTGGCGTTCGACGAAATCGAAGGCCTCGGTCCGGAGCGCAACACCTATTCGGTCTGCGACGTCGACCACGCGATGCACGCCAACGGCCGGTGGGAAGAATTCTGCAAGAACCCCGGCCCGGTTGTGGTCGGCGCCGTCCAGGGCGCTTCGTGCTTCGGCCCTGCTTACGAGTTCGCCATGATCATGGATGCCGATCTGCGCCAGCGTCGTATCCGCGACAAGGTGCCGATGACGTTCGTGACGGCGGAACCCTACATCGGCCATCTCGGCGTTGGCGGCGTCGGCGACACCAAGGGTCTCCTCGAATCCGCGATGCGCCAACGGCACATCAAGTGGGTCACCAACGGCAAGGTCGACAAGGTCGAGCCCGGCGCGATGCACGTGACCGAAGTCGACGAGGACGGCAAGCCGAAGAAGACTCACGAACTGCCGTTCAAGTTCGCCATGATGATCCCGGCTTTCCGTGGCATCGCGGCGTTGCGCGGCATCGATGGTCTGGTCAATCCGCGCGGTTTCGTCATTATCGACAAGCACCAGCGCAATCCGAAATTCCCCAATATCTTCGGCGTTGGCGTGTGCATCGCGATTGCTCCGGTCGAACAATCACCGGTGCCGGTTGGCGTGCCGAAGACCGGATTCATGATCGAATCGATGGTGACTGCCAGCGCGCTCAATATCGGCCAGCTCGTTCGTGGCAAAGCGGCGACGCACGAGGCGACGTGGAATGCAATCTGTCTCGCCGATTTCGGCGACAGCGGCGTGGCGTTCGTCGCCATGCCGCAAAATCCGCCGCGTAACGTCAACTGGGCCTCGAGCGGACGCTGGGTCCACGTCGCCAAGGTCGCATTCGAGAAATACTTCTTGCACAAGGTGCGCGCCGGTACGACCGAACCGTACTACGAAAAGGCGGTGATGAAATTTCTCGACATCGGCAAGATCAAAAATCCGGCCGCATAGCGGGACACTGGATCAACGTTGCGCCGCGATGTCTTAATGAGAATAGGAACACTTGCGCCGCTTGAAGCGAAGCTCTCGGATGTTGCTCGCATTTTGAGGGTCTTGGCCAACGAACAAAGGGTTCGCATTTTGTGGCGTCTCGCCGGGAATCGGGGAGAGTTGCCGATTGCAGCATTGGCATCGGGGATCGAGGTCAGCCGATCCGCACTGTCGCAGCATCTTACGATTCTGCGTAAACAGGGAATTGTCGTTACGCGCCGAGCGGGACGCAACGTTTTCTACCGCATTGCCGATCCCCGAGCGGCGCGATTGGTCATCGCGCTCCAAGCCATCATGGCTCACTGATCGACTGACGATCTAAGCGGCTCACGATGTCCATTCTGGGCGGTCATCCGTCCGCCACGGACGCGCCAGCAAGGCCGCGCTCCGTCGTCCTGCGTGACTGCCAAAGGTCGTGTGCGAGCATGCCGATCGCCATGGCGACAACGAAAACAATCACGCCGGGTGACAGTGTCGCGAGGTTCACAATTGCCGGACCAGGGCATAGTCCCACCAGGCCCCAGCCAATGCCGAACAGGACCGCGCCGGTAACGAGCGGCCGATCGATTGGGGTCGCGGCCGGCCAGCGGCTTTGCGTGTCGAACAGCGGTGCGCGGGGCCGCACCAGGGCATAGCCGATGCTCGTGACGGCAAGCCCGGCCGCCATCACAACGGCGAGGCTCGGATCCCAGCCGCCACTCGGCGCTGCGAAGATATCGAGAAAGCCCAGAACCTTGGTCGGCTGTGTCATGCCTGAAATGACAAGCCCTAAGCCGAAAATGAAGCCGCAGATAAGACTTGCGAACACCGGCATGGCTCAGCCTCCGATCACATGCCGCATCAGCGCGACGACAACGACGGCTGTGACCATGAAGATTCCGGTTGCCGTAATCGAACGCGGCGACAGCCGCGCCAAGCCGCAGATGCCGTGGCCTGAGGTGCAACCGCTGCCGAGCCTCGTGCCGAGGCCAACCAGCAGGCCACCGACGGCGATCGTCACGAAGCTCCCCGGCATTTGCGGCGTTGGCACCGCGAAACCGGCGAGCGCAGCAGCCAAAGGCGCGGCGATCAGCCCTACCACGAAAGCCAGGAGCCAGCCGCGGTCACTGGTTTGCGGACTGATGAGGCCGCCGAAAATTCCGCTGATGCCGGCGATACGGCCGTTGAATAGCATCAGGAGGACGACGGAGAGTCCGATCAGTGCGCCGCCGATGGCTGCGGAGATCGGGGTGAAGTTGGCCATGAAATAGCTCCCAGCGAAAGTGCGACTGGCGCGATATGTTTTTCGCGTCAGTCCAATAAGGTATGGATGAGCCGTCAAACTCTCAACGGCCATCGAGGAAACAGAGAGAGGGCGCTGGCATGGATTTCACCCTGTCGCCGGAGATCGAAAGTCTGCGCCTGCGCACGCGGGCCTTCGTCGAGGAACACGTGTTGCCGCTCGAGGCGGACCCGCAAAATTTCTCCGAGCACGAGAACATTCCGCTGGCGCGGCTGGCGCCGGTCCAGGAGCAGGCCAAGAAAGCCGGTCTGTGGGCGCCGCAATCGCCGAAGGAGTTCGGCGGCATGCAGCTTCCCATCGTCGCCTGGGCGGTGATGTATGAGGAAGCGGCACGGTCTGTTTTCGGCCCGCTGGCGATGAACTGCATGGCGCCGGACGACGGCAACATGAACCTCCTGGCGCGGATCGGTACTCCCTCGCAAAAGGATTGGTGGCTGCGGCCGATCGTCGAGGGCAAGGTCAAATCTGCCTTCGCCATGACCGAACCGGCGCCGGGCGGCGGTTCGGATCCGAGCATGATCCGTACTTACGCCGAGAAGACGAACGGCAAGTGGGTGATCCGCGGCCGCAAATGGTTCATCACAGGCGCTGGCGCCGCCGCGCATTTCATCGTCATCGCGCGCACCGCCGACGACAAACGCAAAGGCCACACCGCCTTCCTCTATCACCGCGATCAGCCGGGCTGGCGCATCGTGCGCCGCATCGCCATCATGGGACCGGAGGAGCACGGCGGTCATTGCGAACTCGAATTCGACGGACTGGAAGTCGCCGACGAGAACGTGCTCCTCGGTGTCGGCGACGGTCTCAAGGTGACGCAGATCAGGCTTGGGCCGGCGCGGCTCACCCATTGCATGCGCTGGCTCGGGCTCTCGAAGCGCTGCATGGAGATCGCGCAGGATTACGTAAGCAATCGCGAAGGTTTCGGCATCAAGCTTGCCGATCGCGAAAGCGTGCAGATCAAGCTCGGCCAGGTCGCGCATCAGATTCAGATCGGGCGTCTGCTCACCATGCATGCGGCGTGGAAGCTCGATCAGGGTGATCGCGCGCGCAAGGAAGTCTCGATGGCGAAAGTGCAGGTCGCCGATACGTTGCACAATGCCTGTGACGTCGCCATTCAGCTCAACGGCGCCCGCGGCTATTCGAAGGACACCATCCTGGAATGGATCTATCGCGCCGCTCGCGCCGCGCGTCTGGTCGATGGCGCATCCGAAGTCCACAACATGGTACTGGCGCGTTTTATGCGGGAAGAAGGCCGCGATTTCTGGACCTGGAGCGCCGGCAACAAGGTCTGAGCGACGCTCATCGGGACGAAAAAGGTTGTTTCTTCAGCCGGCAATGGCCCAAAGCACGGCTTTCCTTCGGGTCCCGAATCATGCCCTTCGTAAGTCAGCGCATGGCGCGCTTTAAAGGGCATTTTACACCATGGCGGTTTCACGCACATCGAAGGCCTCGAAAAAGCCGGCTGCCCCAAAGGCCGGCCGGCCGGTCACACTGAAACATCTCGCGGCGACTCTGGCTGCGGACCATCAAATGTCGAAACGCGGCGGCGAAGCCCTGCTTGGCGAGTTGGTGGGACTGATCACGAAGCATCTTAAGAAGGGTGAACGGGTCAGGATCGCGGGTCTCGGCATCTTGCAGGTCAGGAAGCGCGCCGCGCGCATGGGGCGCAATCCCGCGACCGGGGAGGCCATCAAGATCAAGGCGAGCAAGAAAGTCGCATTCCGCGCGGCCAAGGACCTCAAGATGGCGATCTGAATTCAACCGCCAAGCATTACACTGCAATAATCGCCCCGGCAGGGATGACCGCCGGGGCGATTTGCTACTCTATGCGAGCTATCCCTCGGCGGCGCGGCAGATCGCGTGAGTCTGCCGGGCACAGTGCGGCGTGAACTCGTTCCGGACGAACGTTGCAATACAGCGCCATCGGGATCGGCGGTTCCGGCTGGCTTCCGCTTCGATCCACAGCGATCAGGAATGCCTTGACAATTCAAGTCACTAGCATTGCCGCCGGATTGCCGCATCCTTATATTTCTCGTGACCCGGCCCTCTGGCAATATCGGATGTGTGAGGGCACACTGGCCTGACGGGGAGGCCGCCTCATGGCGCTGCGCGACGTCAAGCTCGACGACAAATACGACCTCGGTCAGCGCCGCGTGTTCGTGACCGGTTTTCAGGCATTGGTGCGGTTATGCCTGATGCAGAAGGAACTCGATCGCCGCAACGGGCTCAATACGGCGGGGTTCGTCAGCGGCTATCGCGGTTCGCCACTGGGCGGTCTCGACAACCAGTTTCTTCGCGCCGCGCCATTTCTCGACAAAAGCAACATCCGCTTTCAAGGCGGAATCAACGAGGATCTTGCCGCAACCGCGGTGTGGGGCTCGCAGCAGGCGGAACTGCGCGGCGAGGGCAAGTACGATGGCGTCTTCGCCATGTGGTACGGCAAGGGGCCGGGTGTCGATCGTACCGGTGACGTCTTTCGTCACGCCAATTTCGCCGGCTCATCGAAACATGGTGGCGTGCTGGCGCTGATGGGCGACGACCACACCGCCGAATCCTCGACCACCGCGCACCAGTCCGAATATCATTTCATCGACGTTATGATCCCGATCCTGAACCCCGCGGGGGTCCAGGAGGTTCTCGATTACGGCCTCTACGGTTGGGCGATGTCGCGCTTCACCGGCGCCTGGGTTGCGCTCAAGTCGATGCACGAGACCATCGAATCGACGGCGGCGATTGACGCCAGCCTGGAGCGGATCAACATCGTCATCCCGACCGACTTTGCGATGCCCGAAGGCGGACTTAATATCCGCCTCAACGATCCGATCCTTACCCAAGAGGCGCGGCTGCACGATTACAAGCGCGACGCGATGCTTGCCTTCGTGCGCGCCAACAAGCTCAACCGCACCATCACTTCGGGCGGCCGCAACCCGAAGATCGGCATCATCACCACCGGCAAAAGCTATCTCGATGTTCGGCAGGCGTTCGACGAACTCGGCATCGACGAGGTCAAATGTAACGAGCTCGGCATCCGACTTTATAAGGTCGCGTGCGCATGGCCGCTCAGCCAGCGCGAGCTGAAGGAGTTTTCGGAAGGCCTCGATCTCATCATTGTCGTTGAGGAAAAGCGGTCGCTCCTTGAAGTGCAGGTGCGCGAGGAACTCTACGGCACCGCCAACCAGCCGCTCTGCATCGGCAAGAGGGACGAGCAGGGCAATTGGCTGTTTCCGGTCAAAGGGGCACTTGATCCCAATGAGGTCGCGATCTGCATCGGCGACCGGCTTCTGAAATACCATCGCAATGACGATATTGCCGGACGCGTCGCGCGGCTCAAGGAATTTCAGCGCATCGCCGCTGAGACCAAAGATGTTGCGCAGCGCATCCCGTATTTCTGCTCCGGCTGTCCGCACAATACCTCCACCGTCGTGCCGGAAGGTATGCGCGCCTATGCGGGTATCGGTTGCCATTACATGGCCCAGTGGATGGACCGTTCGACGCTGGGCTACACCCACATGGGCGGCGAGGGCGCGAACTGGATCGGCGAAGCGCCATTCTCCAACCGGCCGCACGTTTTTCAGAAATCTTGGCGACGGCACCTACAACCATTCCGGCTACATGGCGATCCGCGCCGCGATCGCGTCGAACACCAACATCACCTACAAGATCCTCTTCAACGACGCCGTGGCGATGACCGGCGGCCAGCCCAACGACGGCGGCCTCACCGTTCCGCAAGTTGCGCGCCAGGTCGCCGCCGAAGGCGCCAAGCGCGTGGTGGTGGTGACCGACGAGCCGGCGAAATATCCGCGCGATACCGTGTGGCCGGCGGGCCTGACCATCCATCACCGCGACGATCTGATCGCCGTGCAAAAGGAGTTGGCAGAGGTTCCCGGCGTCACCGTGCTGATTTACGACCAGACCTGTGCAGCCGAGAAGCGCCGCCGCCGCAAGCGCCATACGTTTCCCGATCCCGACAAGCGGGTCATCATCAATGAGTTGGTCTGTGAAGGTTGCGGCGATTGTGGCGTGCAGTCGAACTGCGTGTCCGTGCAGCCGCTCGAGACCGAGTGGGGACGCAAGCGCACCATCGATCAGTCGAGCTGCAACAAGGATTTTTCCTGCGTCAAAGGATTCTGTCCGTCGTTTGTGACGGTGCACGGCGCCAAGCTGAAAAAGGGCGTCGGGCTCGCCGCCGATCACGACCTGCCGGCGCTCCCGGATCCGAAACTGCCCGCCATCGATCAGACCTACAACATCATCGTTACCGGCGTTGGCGGCACCGGTGTCGTCACCATCGGCGGAATATTGGGCATGGCGGCGCATCTGGAAGGGCGCGGCGTCGGCGTGCTCGACATGGCCGGCCTTGCACAGAAGGGCGGCGCCGTATTCAGCCACATGCGGATCGCCGAAAACCCGGACGCCATTCATGCGATCCGCGTCGCGGCAGGGCGCGCCGATCTCGTGCTGGGCGGCGACATCGTGGTTGCCGGCACGCGCAAAGTGCTTGCCGCGGTGAAGACCGGATCGACCGAGATGGTTGTCAACACGGCTGAATTCTTGCCCGGCGATTTCACCCGCAACGCCGACTTCTCGCTACCGAGCGAGCGGCTCAAACGCACCATCCTGGCCGATGCCGGCCGCGACAAGACGCATTTCATCGACGCGACGCGAATTGCCAATGCGCTGTTCGGCAATTCGATCGGCGCCAACATGTTTCTCGTCGGCTACGCTTATCAGATCGGCGCGATCCCGCTGTCGGCGGCTGCGATCGAAAAGGCAATCGAGCTTAACGGCGAAGCTGTCGCCATGAATCGTGCTGCCTTCCACTGGGGTCGCCGTGCCGCAGTCGATCGCGCTCAGGTCGAAAGTCTGGCCAAGCCCGCGGCTACGACGGCGAGCGACGCGCGGAAGCTCTCAGGCTCGTTCGAGGAAACCGTCGAACGGCGCGTCCAATATCTCACCGCCTATCAGAATGCCGCGTACGCGGCGCGCTACCGCTCATGGGTCGACAAGGTCAAGACGATCGAGGCGGAACGCACGCCTGGAAAGTGCGGTTTCGCTGATGCCGTCGCGCGCTATCTGTTCAAACTGATGGCCTACAAGGACGAGTACGAGGTCGCGCGCCTCTACAGCGATCCGTCATTCCTCAATCAGGTGAAATCCGAATTCGACGGCGAAAATCTGCGTTTCGAGTTTCATCTCGCGCCGCCGATTTTAGCGCGCCGGGACAAGACGTCCGGTCTGCCGCGCAAGACGAGTTTCGGCCCGTGGCTTTTGCCGCTTTTCGGGATTCTTGCGAAGCTGAAATTCCTGCGCGGTACTGGGCTCGACCCATTCGGCCGTTCGGTCGAGCGCCGTACCGAACGCAAGTTGATCGGCGATTACGAGGCGATGCTCAACGAGGTGCTCGCCAGGCTGACGCCCGAAAATCACCACCTCGCCGTCGGGCTTGCCGCAATCCCGGAAAAGATCCGCGGCTTCGGGCATGTCAAACTACGGCATCTCGCCACTGCCAGGGCCGACGAAGCCGCTTTGCTCGAGCAATTCCGCGCCGGATCGCCGACGCTCCTCAAGGCGGCCGAGTGATTCGGTCCGCGCTGGGCGACGTTTGTTGAGATCACTACATGCCGTGGCTTTGCAGCACGGCGCCGCATGCGCGACTGAGTTTGGCACGATTTATTTGCAGGCAGGACAAAACGCGAAACTGGTCAGGTATGGCATCCCGGCAAAATCGATGCGCATCGCCGCGGCATGCATCGTCGTCCTGCGCATTGTGGGGCCCGACCTGGTGCTGCGCCGATGCGGCGCCTGAGATAAGAATCAAAGCAAAGACGAGCGATACGCGACGCAACATGATCTGTTCCTTATTGTGAAGATTTGGCCCCTGGACGAAAAGCAGTTACCGCCAGTGAAATCAGGCCAAAGTGAGACTCGGCGGCGAATTCTCGCAGGGAATTGCAATCGCCCGACACGCGACGCAGATCGTGTATTGATTTGATTGTCCGCCGACATGCATGCCGCTCCGCGATGGAGTATGTTGCCGATGATGAGTGAATCAACGCCAAGTTCCGCGACTGCGACAGAGGCGAGTTCGACCGAACAGCGGCCGCCGGACGCGCCGGCGTCGGGCGGCGAGGCGGCAGCAGTCGAAACGCCGGTAAAGGCGGATGCGGCTTTGGAACCGGCGGCGCCGGTCGAGGCGGTGCCGGCTGCAACCACTGCGCCGTCAAACGAAGCCTCCTCGGCAGACGCAAAGGCAGACGCGGCACAGGACATTGCGCCCGTTGAACGCGGCATCGGCATCCTGATCGTCAATCTGGGCACGCCCGATGCCGCCGAGCCGGCGGCGGTGCGCCGCTATCTGAAAGAGTTCCTCAGCGATCCTCGCGTGATCGAGAAGGACACGTTGTTCTGGAAGATCGTGCTCAACGGCATCATCCTGCCGATCCGGTCACGGATCAAAGCGCGGGACTATAAAAAAATCTGGAACCGCGAGAAGAACGAATTGCCGTTCAAGACCATTACGCGTTCGCAGGCGGAGAAGCTTTCCAGCATTCTCGAACCGCTCGGCAAGCGCGTCACGGTCGATTGGGCCATGCGGTATGCCGAACCTCCGATCGCGGCTCGGCTCGAACAACTGATCGCGCGCGGCTGCGATCGCATCCTGATCATGCCGCTCTATCCGCAATATTCAGCAGCGACGACGGCGACGGTTTGCGACGAGGTGTTTCGCTATTTGATGATACTGCGCCGACAGCCCGCGATACGCGTGCTGCCAGCCTACTATGACGATCCCTATTACATCGAGGTGCTCGCGTCTTCTCTCAACGCCGAGATCAAAGCTCTTTCGTTCGAACCCGACGTGATCATGGCGTCCTATCATGGCATGCCGAGGGAGTACGTTCAGGCCGGCGATCCGTACGAAGCGCAGTGCGTCAAGACGACGGAGCTTTTGCGCGCGCAGCTCGGCCTCGACGCGAACAAGCTGATGATGACGTTCCAATCGCGTTTCGGCCGCGCCAAGTGGCTCGAGCCCTACACCATCGACACGGTGAAGGCGCTGGCCAAAAAGGGTGTGAAAAATCTTGTGGTGGTGACGCCCGGGTTTGCCGCGGATTGCCTCGAGACTTTGGAAGAGATCGCGGTCGAGAACGCGCACGTGTTCAAACGCTATGGCGGCGAGAATTTCGCGGCCATACCGTGCCTCAACGACAGTGAAGCCGGTATGCTGATGATCTGGCAGCTCGCCATGCGCGAGCTTAAAGGCTGGGTGTGATGGCGCGGGCGAAACGGCGATGATGCGGGACGGCTCGTTGGTTTCGTGGACCTGGTTTGTGGCGGCGCTTGCGTTCTTCGCGATCGAAGCGCTGCGGCCTGGAAAGTTCGCACTCTGGCTCGGCTTTGCCGCGATTCTGGTCGGAGTCATCGCCTCAGTGGCGCGGTGGCCCTGGCAGGCCGAACTCGTGGCCTTTGTCGTATTTGCCTTGCTGGTCATTCCAGCGTGGCGCCGCTACGAGCGCAAAGCTTAGCGGCAACGGTGCTTGTTGCACCTGTGGGGCGGGCGCTGCAGCGGCGGTCCTGATCAACCTCCCGTTAACCATATGCGTTTTAACTCCGTTAACCATCGGCCCGCTGCTCGGTGGCCCGTGCTCGTCACCGCGCGGCTGCCGCCGCATGGGGCGCTGGCGCCAGCGCAGCTCCTTGATGGTGGTTCGGTTTGGCAGCTCCCGAGGCGACGCGAATAGGAGAAGCGGTTTGCGCCTCTGAGGCGTGGCGGCCGGTGGTGTCGCAGCCGCCGGTCAGCCCTGATGGTCGCCGCAAGCGCGATCGCGGTAGCCGCGGCGCTGGCGCCGGCATCGAGTGCAGCGCAGACGCCTGTTCTCGATTCCGGCGTCGCCCTCCTGCAACCGTCGTTCGACGGCAATCCAAACAATCCGCCACGCTTTCGCCGTCCAGGGCAAACGGCCGCTGCGACGACTCAAGCACCGCCGACCGGGACATTCACGACGCCAAGCCGTATCGGTGCGACGCCCGTCTATGGCAGCCCGACCGGATTTGGCGCCGGCGATACCGGCTTTGACTCCAGCAACAGGTCGCGACGCAAGAGGGCAGCGCAAACTCAACGTTCGGCCAATACCGGCGCGTCCGTGGTTGCGCCGCAGCCGGAGACGACATTCGCACCGCTGCCAACGACGACGGCTACACCGCCTCCAAAACCGCCGGTGCAGCCACCATCCCCGCTGCCGCCGGCCGTTTATCCGGCTAAGGCCGCGGCGCGACCCGGCGCGATCCTCCCGTCGCCGGCACAACCTTTGCCGGTGAGCAATCCGCCGCCGGAGGTACATCCCTTGGCGGCGGCGAACCGTCCGGGCTCGACCGTCCCGGTGCCGCCTTCGCTCGAGGCCCAAGATTCCGCGAGCACGCCGCCGGTCGGGACGCCGCAGCTGAATACTTTGCCCCTCGGCACGCCCGTCCGGCCGCTGCCGATCGTCGGTGTCGATCCCTACGAGGCACTCGGCATTCGCGCCGGCTCATTCCTGATCCTCCCGGCGGTCGAACTATCGGCCGGTTACAACACCAACCCCCAAAACGTGCCGAACGGCCCCGGCTCCTCGACTTATGTCGTCTCGCCGGAACTGCACGTCCGCTCGGATTGGTCGCGCAATGCGCTCACCGCCGACATTATCGGTTCCTATTATGCGTACGGCACCGAGTTCACGCCGTCGCTCAACCGCCCGTATCTCAACTCGAAAATCGATGGCCGCGTCGACGTTACGCGCGAGACGCAGATCATTCTTGAGAACCGCTTCATTGTCGCTACTGACAATCCAGGCAGTCCGAACATTGCCGCCGGTCTCGCCAAACTACCGATCAATACCACCGTCGGCGGCACCCTCGGCGTGGTCCAGGACTTCAGCCGGTTCAGTGTTTCACTCAAAGGCACCGCCGACCGTTCCGTCTACGCGGATTCAACTCTGACCGACGGCGAAACTGCGAGCAATGCGGATCGCAACTTCAACCAATATGCGGGCATCCTGCGCCTCGGCTACGAGCTTAATCCCGGTCTGAAGCCGTTCATGGAAGTGAGCGAAGATACGCGCGTCTACGACGAGCAGTTCGACAGCGGCGGCGAGCAGCGGAACTCCCGGGGAACCAGCGCCAAAGTCGGAGCTGCCGTCGATCTTTTCGGCTCGCTCACCGGGGAGATGGCGGTAGGATATCTACAGCGCATCTACACAGATCCGACGCTGCCGGAGATCAGCGGCATCATCGCCGACGGCGCGCTGATCTGGCAGGCGACGGCGCTGACGACGGCAAAGTTGACGGCCGCTTCAGCGGTTACCGAATCGACACTGACGGGCGTTTCCGGCGATTTCAGCCGCGATTTCAATCTTCAGGTCGATCACGCGCTGCGGCGTTGGCTGATCGCCACACTGCAGGTCGGCTACGGCCTGGACAACTATGTCGGCTCGTCACGCGTCGACAATCGCTATTTCGTCTCAGCCGGTCTCACGTACAAGATGAACCGCGACATGCAGCTCAAAGGCCAAGTCCGGCAGGATTGGCTGACATCATCGGTGTCGGGTGTCGCCTACGATGCGACATCCTTTCTGCTCGGCCTTCGTCTGCAGCGTTGAGCGGAATTAGCCGCCGTTGAGGTCGCCGAGGATTTTTTTGATCTCGGCGCGAAAGCCCGGCGCAATGTCCGGACGCGCGAGCGCATAGGACAGGTTGGCGGCGAGAAAGCCGATCTTCGAGCCGCAGTCGAAACTGCGGCCTTCGAATTCCAGGCCGTAGAACGGCTGGGTCTGCGACAGCTGGATCATGGCGTCGGTCAACTGGATTTCGCCGCCCGCGCCGCGTTCTTGAGTCCCGAGGATATCGAGGATCTCCGGCTGCAGAATGTAGCGGCCGGTGAGGATGAGATTCGAAGGCGCGCGATCGCGCGGCGGTTTCTCCACCATGCTGGTGATCGAGAACATCTTGCCCTTGTGTTCGCCGACGCCGACAACGCCGTACTGATCGACCCGTTCGGGCGGCACTTCCTCGACGGCGACGATATTGGCTTGTTCCGCCAATCCGCGCGCCGCATCCATCATTTGTGCGAGGCACCCTTGCTTGTGCTGGACCAGCACATCCGGCAGCAACAGGGCAAACGGCTCGTGGCCGACCAACTCCCGCGCACACCACACCGCATGGCCCAAGCCGAGCGGCTCCTGCTGGCGCGTGAAGCTCGTCGAACCTGGGATAGGCAATTCCTTCGTCAGGAATTCAAGCGTCTCGTGCTTTTGGCGCTCCAGCAGCGTCATTTCCAATTCGAACTGACGATCGAAGTGGTCTTCGATGACGCCCTTGTTACGCCCGGTGACAAAAATGAAATGCTCGATGCCGGCGGCGCGGGCTTCGTCGACGACGTGCTGAATGAGCGGCCGGTCGACGACCGGCAGCATCTCCTTCGGCATGGCCTTCGTCGCTGGCAGAAACCGGGTGCCGAGCCCGGCGACAGGGAAAACGGCTTTACGTACGCGTTTCATGTGAGTCCGTTGGATCAAAAGGAAGAAAAAAGCGGCGTTCGGTCCGCTTTCTTGCCAAATTGCTCGTTTAAGGAAGAACAGTCCATAAGTCTTAGGCGGGATTCCGGGTCGACTTCTGTATTTACCCTAATCTCGTTGCTGTCACGTGAATGCGGCGGAACGGCGTTCGGGGCGTTGCGCCGGGTAAGGGAGCAAGCCCTGAATTGGAAATTCGGTAAGGTAGCAAGTGCCTTTTGGTGCGACGATAAATCGAGACCGCTCGCCATGGTATTTTCCGCGCCGATCCTCCGCCTTATGGCGGCTTCCCTGTTTGCCATCGGCATTACCGATGTCGCGCTGGCCCAGGATAAGCCTGACAACTGGTTGACCAAGCTTTTTCAACCCTCGACGGCGTCCCCAGTTCCAAATCCGGCGGGTGGGACACGAGAATGGAGCGGCCAATCCGGAGCGTCGGGGAATCCGCTGATGACGGCGGATGCGATCCGTGCAGCTGCTGCCGAATTCGGCAACTGCATCGCCGGGCTTTGGCCCGATGCAGCGCGTCGCGGCATCACCCGCGAAAATTTTGAGCGGTTTACGGCCGGTCTGACGCCCGACTTGCACATCATGGATCTGCTCGATGCGCAGCCCGAATTCACCAAGTCGACCTGGGACTATCTCGACCTTCTGGTCAGCGACGATCGCATTGCGCACGGGCGTGATGTTCTCGCGCGCTATGCCTCGGCGTTCGATGCCGTGGAGCGAAGGTACGGCGTCGACCGCTTCATCATTGCGGCGATCTGGGGCGTCGAATCGAACTACGGCACATTGGGCGGCGACCGTCCCGTCATCCGTTCAACGGCGACGCTGGCGTGCGTCGGCCGCCGGCGCGATTATTTCCGCGAGGAATTCCTGTCCACGCTCGAAATTCTGCAGCGCGGCGATATCGCGCCCGACCGCCTGATCGGTTCGTGGGCGGGCGCCTTCGGCCCAACTCAATTCATGCCGACGGCGTTCAAGCGTTATGCCGTCGATTTCGACGGCGACGGCAGGCGCGACGTTGTCGAACTCGATTCCGGACGTGATCGCCTCGACGGCCAACAATCTGAAAATGGACGGATGGGCGACCGGTGAGACATGGGGCTACGAAGTCGCGCTGCCGCAGAGCTTCGATTATCTCCTGGCCGATCGCTCCCGACAGATGACCCTTCGGCAATGGGAAAGTCTGGGCGTTCGGCGCGCGACTGGAAAACCGTTCCCGCACGCCGAGCAGCGCGCCTATCTGCTGCTGCCGGCGGGCGCGCGGGGCCCGGCGTTCCTGATGCTGCAGAATTTCCGCGTCATCATGAAATACAATCCAGCCGAGGCTTATGCGCTTGCGACCGGGTATCTGGCTGATCGACTCCGGGGTGGTGGCCCGTTCGTGCAAGATTGGCCACGTGACGAACGCGTTCTCACGATCGAGGAGCGCTACGAACTGCAGCAGCTCCTGGCGCGGCGTGGCTACGAAGTCGGCGTCCCCGATGGACTTCTCGGACCACGCACCCGTCTTGCGATCCGCAATTTCCAGGCTTCGGTCGGTCAGGTACCGGACGGGTTCGCCTCATCGGGCGTGCTGGACCGGCTGCGCCAGCCTTAACGGCATCAGAAGGACGGGACCATCCTCAAGTTGACATTTTTGCGCTGGAGCCTACCCGTGCTAGTTCGCAGATGAGGATGCCGCGCAATGATGCGAACCTCGGAATCGGGACACTTGGCGGATTGGGTTCGGGCCTGGCCGGCTGAAATTGAGTCAACTTTATTGAGCTTACGGAATTGTGCGTAGGATGATGACAGCACCGACATTGCGCCAGCGCAGCATGAAATGGCTTGCGGTCGCCCTCATGCTTTGGGCCGCGGCCTCGGTGCTGACTGTCTCGGCGCGGGCGCAATTCTTTGAGGACCGCTATCCGGGCTCCGATCAGCGCTATCGTCGCCCGCCGCAGTCGCGCGACTTCTTTTTTCCGTTCTTCAATCCGGGCGATCGCGGACCGCAATCCAATCCGTTCATCCGGCCGCCGCAGCCCGTCGAATCGACCAAGGCGCCGCCGCCGCGAAAACAGGAGACGCCGCCGACCAGTACGGTCCTTGTGATCGGCGACTCCCTTGCGGACTGGCTCGCCTACGGTCTTGAGGAGACCTACGCGGCCGACTCGCCGGATGTCGGCGTTGTGCGCAACATCCACGCCGCCTCGGGTCTGGTTCGTTATGATCCGCACAACGATACGGAATGGTCGCAAGCCGTCAAAGACGCTCTCGCATCGGAGAAGCCGAACGCCATCGTGGTCATGCTTGGATTGAACGATCGCTTGCCGCTGCGCGATCGGGCGCCGCCGCGTCCCAGCCAACAAACAGGCCAACAAACCGGTGCGCAGCCGTCGCCGCAAGGGCAGGGCCCGGCGCCTGCCGCTTCATCTCCCGAGACCGCCGCCCGCCATGAGGTCGAACGCGCTCCAGCGGCGGCGCAGGGCGCCTCGTACGATTTCCATACCGACAAATGGGAGGAGCTCTATTCGAAGCGTATCGATGACATGATCGCCGCGCTCAAAAGCAAAGGCGTACCGGTGCTCTGGGTCGGGCTACCCTCGGTCCGCGGTGCGCGCAGTACGAGCGACATGAGCTATCTGGATGATCTCTATCGGGCGCGCGCGGAAAAAGCGGGGATCATTTACGTCGACATCTGGGACGGCTTCGTCGACGAGCGGGGCAATTACGCGGTGCAAGGCCCGGATTTCGAAGGCCAGACGCGCCGATTGCGCACGTATGACGGCGTTCATTTCACCAAATACGGCGCGCTCAAGCTTGCGCATTACGTCGAGCACGAGCTGAGCCGCGTGCTGCTGAACCGTGTCACGCCGGTCGCATTGCCTGCGCCCGAAGAAACGCCGGGAAAAGCTGGCCCTGGGCCGCGTCCGGTGGCCGGTCCCGTTTTGCCGCTGACGGCCGCAACCAACACCGACGGCAACGATCTCGTGGGTTCGGGCGGCCATCCCGCTCCGCCGCCGCCGGATCCGATAGCGACGCGTGTGTTGAGCCGCGGTGACGCGCTTGCCGCGCCGTCCGGCCGCGCTGACGATTTTGCGTGGCCGCGGTCGAGCACTGAAGCAACCAGCACGCCGGAGGTGGCGCCCGAAACCGTCAATCCGCCGCCGGTCGCGCCGGCGACAGGCCCAGCTACTCACAACGACTCCAAGACCGATTTGAAGACTGATTCAAAGAATTTTGCGAAAAAAGTGGACGACCCCAAGACCAAGAACAAAGCCGCGCTCGATCCCGCCTCCGGTCGTCCGCGTCCGCCGGCTCCATTCAGCCCTGCGGCGGTCAACGCACGCTGACGCCCAGCTCTATCGCTTGCGCCTCTACCGCGGCAGCAGCGTCGAACCCATCAGGAATTTGTCGACGGCGTGTGCGGCTTGCCGGCCTTCGCGAATTGCCCAGACCACCAGCGACTGACCGCGGCGCATGTCGCCGGCGGTGAAGATTTTTTCGACCGAGGTCTGATAATTGTCGGTCGAAGCGGCGACGTTGCCGCGCTGATCGAGGACCAGACCGAGGCTCTTGATCATGCCTTCCTGCACCGGATGTACGAAGCCCATCGCCAGCAGCACGAGATCGGCGGGGATGTCGAATTCGCTGCCGGGAATCGGTTTGATCTTGTCGTCGACGCGCATGCAATGCAGCGTTTTGACGGCGCCGTTCTCGCCGGAGAACCTCGTCGTCGTCACGGCGAAATCTCGCTCGGCGCCTTCCTCGTGGCTCGATGAAGTGCGCAGCTTGAGCGGCCAGTTCGGCCAGGTGAGCGCCTTGTTTTCATGCAAAGGCGGTTGCGGCAGAATTTCAAAGTTGGTGACCGACAGTGCACCCTGGCGGATCGACGTGCCGATACAGTCCGACCCGGTATCGCCGCCGCCGATGACGACGACATGCTTGCCGGTGGCGAGTATCGGCTCGTCGTTCGTGGCCGGCTCGCCGCTGATGCGGCGGTTTTGCTGCGGCAAAAACTCCATGGCGAAATGGATGCCTTTGAACTCGCGGCCTGGAACGGGAAGGTCGCGCGCTTTCTCGGCGCCGCCGGTCAGCACAACAGCGTCGTAATCCTTGAGGAGCTTATCGGCCGGCACATTCGCGCCGATATGCGCGCCGTAGTGAAAGACGACGCCCTCCGCCTGCATCTGCGCGACGCGGCGGTCGATATGGTGCTTCTCCATCTTGAAGTCGGGAATACCGTAGCGCAGCAGGCCGCCGGCTTTCGCCAGCTTTTCGAACACGTGAACGTCGTGGCCGGCGCGCGCAAGCTGCTGAGCGCAAGCGAGGCCCGCCGGCCCCGAACCGACGATCGCAACTTTTTTGCCGGTCTTGGTTGTCGGCAGCTCCGGCTTCAGTCCTTGCGCGATGGCGCGATCAGCGATCGCGCATTCGATCGATTTGATGGTGACCGGGTTCTCGTCGATGTTGAGCGTGCACGAGGCTTCACACGGCGCCGGACAGACCCGCCCGGTGACCTCGGGAAAATTGTTGGTCGAGTGCAGATTGCGCGCGGCCTCGTCCCAGTTGCCGGTGTAGACGAGATCGTTCCAATCAGGGATCTGATTGTTGACGGGACAGCCGGGCGACCCGGGTGCGACCGAACCGGTCCCCATGCAATAAGGCACGCCGCAATTCATGCAGCGCGCCGCCTGCGTGACGTATTCGTCGTCAGGCAAGGGCAGAATGAACTCGCGCCAATGATGGACGCGCTCCGCGACCGGCTCGTAGTCGCGATCGCTGCGTTCGAATTCGAGGAAGCCCGTGATCTTGCCCAAATGTGCTCTCTCTATTCCGCGGCCTGCATGGCCGCGGTTTGCGCCTTGAGCTCGTTGAGAGCGCGTCTGTACTCGACCGGCATGACCTTGCGGAACTTCGGATACCAGGCCGCCCAATCAGCCAGGATCTTTGCCGCCATCGCAGACCCGGTGAAGCGCGCATGGCGGGAGATCAGATGATGCAGCCGCCGCGCGTCGAAGCCGCTCAGGTCCGTCATGATTTCGACCAAGCCGTGCGTCTCAAGATCGTGCGCGTGATGGAAGGTGCGAGCGTTGCAGTCCTCTTCATCCGGCATGGGTTCGAGTTCGACCATGGCGAGATTGCAGCGCGAAGGGAACGTGCCGTCTTCGTCGAGCACGTAGGCAATGCCGCCCGACATCCCGGCCGCGAAGTTGCGGCCGGTCCGTCCGAGCACGACCACCACGCCCCCGGTCATGTATTCGCAGCAGTGATCGCCGGCGCCCTCGATCACCGCGATCGCGCCTGAATTGCGAACGGCGAAGCGTTCGCCGGCGACGCCGCGGAAATAGCATTCGCCTTCGATGGCGCCGTAAAGCACGGTGTTGCCGATGATGATCGACTCTTCCGGAATAATTCCCGATTCGGCCAGCGGGCGAACGACAATACGTCCGCCGGAAAGTCCCTTGCCGACATAATCGTTGGCGTCGCCATCGAGTTCGAAGGTTATGCCGCGCGCGAGGAAGGCGCCGAAACTCTGGCCGGCGGTGCCAGTGAATTGCGCCACGATGGTGTCGCTGGGCAAGCCCTCATGTCCGTAGCGCTTGGCGATCTCGCCCGATAGCATGGCGCCGGCGGTGCGATCCGTATTCCGGATCGGGAGCGCGACACGTACCGGCGTGCCGCTATCGAGCGCGGCTTGCGATCGGGCGATCAGCTTGCGGTCGAGAATGTCGTGAATCTTGTGATCCTGTACCTCGCTGTTGAAGATCGCGACGTTCGCCGGCACTTCGGGCTTCATGAACAGCTTGGAGAGGTCGAGGCCGCTCGCCTTGCCATGAGCGAGCAGCTTTTGCTGATCCAACATGTGCATCTGGCCGATCATCTCGTCGAACTTCCGATAGCCCATCGCCGCCATCAGCTCGCGGACCTCCTCGGCGACAAAGAAGAAGAAGTTGATGACGTGCTCGGGCTGCCCGGTGAAACGCTTGCGCAGCACCGGGTCCTGGGTCGCGACGCCGACCGGGCAGGTGTTGAGATGGCACTTGCGCATCATGATGCAGCCGGCAGCGATCAACGGCGCGGTGGCAAAACCGAACTCGTCGGCGCCGAGAAGCGCGCCGACGATGACATCGCGGCCGGTGCGGAAGCCGCCGTCGACCTGTACGGCGATGCGCCCGCGCAGCCGATTGGCGACCAGTGTCTGATGGGTCTCGGCGAGCCCGATTTCCCAGGGCGACCCGGCATGCTTGACCGAGGTGAGCGGGGCAGCGCCAGTGCCGCCTTCGTAGCCGGCGATGGTGACATGATCGGAGCGAGCCTTCGATACGCCGGCAGCGACCGTGCCGACGCCGACCTCCGAGACGAGCTTGACCGAAACGTCGCCGTCGGGATTGACGTTTTTCAGATCGAAGATGAGCTGCGCCAGATCCTCGATTGAATAAATGTCGTGGTGCGGCGGCGGCGAGATCAAGCCGACACCGGGTGTCGAATGGCGCACCTTGGCGATGGTCTTGTCGACCTTGTGCCCAGGCAGCTGGCCGCCTTCGCCGGGCTTCGCTCCTTGCGCGATCTTGATCTGCATCATGTCCGAATTGACGAGATATTCGGCGGTGACCCCGAAGCGGCCGGACGCCACCTGCTTGATCGCCGAGCGCATGGAGTCGCCGTTCGGCAGCGGCTTGAAGCGATCGGATTCCTCGCCGCCTTCGCCGGTATTCGACTTGCCGCCGATGCGGTTCATCGCGATGGCGAGCGTGGTATGAGCTTCTCGTGAGATCGAGCCGTACGACATCGCACCGGTCGAGAAACGCCTCACGATGTCTTTCGCCGGTTCGACTTCGTCGATCGGCACCGGTTTGCGGCTGTCTTCCTCGGCTGACTTGATCCGGAATAGTCCGCGGATGGTCAGTAACCGCTCCGACTGATCGTTGATGATGCGCGCATAGTGCCGGTATCGCTCGAGCGAATTGCCGCGCACCGCGTGCTGCAAGGCGGCGACCGTCGCCGCATTCCAGACGTGGTCTTCGCCGCGGACGCGCACGGCGTAATCGCCGCCGACGTCGAGCATGGTGCGGTAGATCGGCGCGTCGCTGAACGCGTCGCGATGGCGGCGCGCCGCTTCTTCGGCGATCTCAGTCAGGCCGATGCCCTCGATCCGGGTTGCAGTCCCGGTGAAGTATTTGCCGACGAAGTCGGACTTCAGCCCGATCGCATCGAAAATCTGCGCGCCGCAATAGGACTGATAGGTAGAGATGCCCATCTTTGACATCACCTTGAGCAGTCCCTTGTCGATCGACTTGATGTAGCGCTTGACGATCTCTTTCTCGTCGAGCTTTTGCGGCAGCTCGCCTTTCATCGCCGTCAGCGTTTCAAACGCGAGATAGGGATTGATCGCCTCGGCGCCATAGCCGGCGAGACAGCAGAAATGATGCACTTCGCGCGGTTCGCCCAACTCGATGACGAGGCCGACCGACGTACGAAGCCCGACGCGGATCAGATGATGGTGCACCGCCGCGCAGGCGAGCAGCGACGGGATCGCAATACGATCGGCGCCGGCGCGGCGGTCCGACAGTATGATGATATTGATGCCATCGCGCACAGCAGCGTCGGCTTGGCCACAGAGCGTTTCGATCGCGACTTCCATGCCCGCCGCGCCGGCCTCGGCCGGCCAGGTCGTGTCGAGCGTCAACGATTTGAAATGCGACTCTGCGACTTCGGAGATCGACCGGATTTTTTCCAGATCGCCATTGGTGAGGATCGGCTGGCGCACTTCGAGCCGCTTGGTGTTCGACATGCCCTCGAGGTCGAACAGGTTCGGCCGCGGTCCGATGATCGAAACGAGGCTCATGACGAGCTCTTCGCGGATCGGGTCGATCGGCGGGTTGGTGACCTGCGCGAAGTTCTGCTTGAAGTAGGTGAAAAGCAGCTTCGGCTTGGTGGAGAGCGCCGAGATCGGCGTATCGTTGCCCATGGAGCCGACCGCTTCTTCACCCGTCGTCGCCATCGGCGTCATCAGGATTTTGATATCTTCCTGGCTGTAGCCGAAAGCCTGCTGGCGATCGAGCAGCGAAAGGTTGGAGATCGGGGCCGCTTCCGCCACCGCCGGCAAGTCCTCGAGCACGATCTGCGTGCGTTCCAGCCATTGGCCGTAGGGATGGCGCTTCGCCAGCCGCGACTTGATCTCTTCGTCGGGAATAAGCCGGCCTTGCTCGAGATCGACCAGCAGCATCTTCCCCGGCTGCAGGCGCCACTTCACGACGATGTCTTCCTCCGGCACCGGCAGTACGCCGGTCTCGGATGCCATGATGATGCGGTCATCACGGGTGACGATGTAGCGCGCCGGCCGCAGCCCGTTGCGATCGAGCGTGGCGCCGATCTGCCGGCCATTGGTGAAGGCGATGGCTGCGGGACCGTCCCAGGGCTCCATCATCGCGGCGTTGTATTCGTAGAACGCGCGGCGCTCCTCGCTCATGAGCGGATTGCCCGCCCATGCCTCGGGGATCAACATCATGACCGCGTGCGCAAGCGAATAGCCGCCCATCACCAGGAATTCGAGCGCGTTGTCGAAGCAGGCGGTGTCCGACTGGCCTTCGTAGGAGATCGGCCAGAGCTTGGAGATATCCGCGCCGAACTTCGGCGATGACACCGACGCTTGTCGCGCCGCCATCCAGTTGTTGTTGCCGCGTAGCGTGTTGATTTCGCCGTTGTGCGCGACCATGCGGTAGGGATGCGCCAGCGACCACGCCGGGAATGTGTTGGTGGAAAAGCGCTGGTGAACGAGCGCCAGCGCGCTTTCGAAATCCGGATCGTGCAGATCGGGGTAATAGGTGCCAAGCTGATCGGCGAGGAACATGCCCTTGTAGATCAGCGTGCGGCACGAGATCGACACCGGATAGTAGCTCGACGTCTGCCGTTCGCGCCTGGAGTAGAGGAGGCCCGATATGGTCTTGCGCAGGACATAGAGCCTGCGCTCGAACTCGTCCTCCGACGTGATCCTGGGGCCGCGCGCAAGAAACACCTGCTTGTTCACCGGCTCCGTCGGCTTGACGGATTCGCCAAGCGTCGAATTGTCGGTCGGCACGTCGCGCCAGCCGAGAACCGTCATGCCCTCCCGCGCGGCAACCGACGTATAGGTGTCCGTGATTTCGCGCCGCCAAGCGTCGTCGTGCGGCAGGAACAGGGCGCCGACGGCATAATGGCCGGGTGGCGGCAGCGAGAAGCCCAGTTCGGCTGCCTTCTTTGCAAAGAATTTGTGCGGCGTCTGCACCAGGATGCCGGCGCCATCACCGGCGCGCGGGTCGGCGCCGACCGCACCACGATGCTCGAGGTTGACGAGAATCGTCAGCGCGTCCTCGACAATCTTGTGAGATTTGCGCCCTTTGATATCGGCAATGAAGCCAACTCCGCAGGAATCCTTTTCCAGCGCTGGATCAAAGAGGCCGAATTTCGACGCGGTCATTGTCGTCCTCGCAACGCGCGCGTCCGGACCCCGCACGGTTTGCTTGGAGGGTCCGGCGCAATCTATCCCCCGCAGGATCGCGTCTTCCTGCGCCCAAGGGCGAGCCACTCATCTTGGAGGCAACCTTCGTGCCGCTTCCCGGCCGTTGGTTGCTTGTTCTTACCGCCGTCCGAAGCGCCCTCGCCCACCGACGGCAGACCCCCGCGCTTCTGATCGGGCGATCCGACCGCGCGCGTTGTGGGCTACCAATTGGGACAGCAATACTGTCCTATGCAGAACATGGCAAATTCCCGGCGTTAACACAAGGGCATCGCCTTTCCCCGACGATGACAAAGACGCAGCCCCGACCCGGTTCCGCACGTTCCTAAACAAGCTCCGCCGTCAAAGTGGATCACGGCGGCCGAGTGAGCGCAATGGTTGATGGTGAGGTTGTTGTCGCGGCGGCGGCGCAGGGCCCTTGGCGTTGCATTGCCTTCGGCATTGAGCTGCTCCATAGCTGCAGAGCATCAACATCGGCATTGTCGGAATCGATCACTTTGTCGATCGAGCAAATTCAGTGAACTTCGCCAGCGACAACACCGCGCCGGTCGCGCCCGCCATTCTCGACGCCATCGTGCAGGCGAACGACGGCTTCGCGCACGGCTATGGCAACGACGATTGGACGCAATCGGTCGAGCGGCAATTGTCGGAAATTTTTGAGCGCGACGTGGCGGCGTTCCTGGTGCCGACCGGCACGGCGGCGAACGCGCTCGCGCTCGCTCAAATCACCCCGCCCTGGGGCGTCGTGTTCTGTCATGCGGAAGCTCACATCGTCACCGACGAATGTGGTGCGCCGGAATTTTTCGGCGGCGGCTTCAAGCTTGCCGGCTTGCCGGGCAGCGACGGTAAGATCACGCTGGACGCGCTCGAGGCGGCACTCGCCGGCTACGGCGGGCACAGCCCGCATCAAATGATTGCATCGGCTGTTTCGATCACGCAGGCGAGCGAGGCCGGCACGATCTATCGGACCGACGAGATCGCGGCGCTCTGCGAGGTCGCACATCGACGCTCGCTTGCCGTTCACATGGATGGCGCGCGTTTCGCCAATGCGCTGGTTCGGCTCAACGCCACGCCGGCACAAATGACTTGGCGGTCGGGTATCGATGTCTTGTCCTTCGGCGCCACCAAAGGCGGGGCGCTTGCGGCGGAAGCGGTGGTGATCTTCGATCCCGCGCGCGCCGCTTTTTTTGGTGAGCGCCGCAAACGGGGCGGTCATCTCCTCTCCAAGCACCGTTTCATCGCCGCGCAGTTCGCGGCATATCTCGCCGAAGGCCGATGGCTCGCGCTGGCCCGGCACGCCAACGCCATGGCCGATCGGCTGGCGCGCGAACTCGCAGCCGTCGGCTTGCCGGCGGTGTGGCCGGTCGAAGCCAATCTCATCTTTGTCGTCCTGCCGCGCGCGCTCGACGCGAAGCTCAGGGCTGCGGGCGCAACCTATTACGTGCGGAGCAGCGAAAGTCTTGATCTGGGGGCCGACGATGTCCTGATTCGACTTGTGACGTCGTTCGCAACCAAGGACGACGACATCGACCGGTTCGTGAACCTTTGCAAAAACTCCTGAATTGCGCCCAAGCTCCGCCCTAATTTCGGTTATCGTGGTTGAAGTTCGGGGACGTGCTGTCCGCAACCACGGGGGAGGGGCCAGGGCGTGAGTGTAAGGGTATCTGGGGCCAGCTTTCTGGCACTTCTTTTGTTGTTGTTCGGTGCGCCCGTCCATGCGCAAGCACCGCCGGTGCCGCCGCTGCCCATACCGCAATCGCCCCGACCCGTGACCGGTTTCGTTTCACCTTACGAGATCGTGCGCACCGTGCGCGCGGCCGGGTTCGATCCGCTGGCGCCGCCGCTGCGCGAAGGGACCACCTATGTGCTGCGCGCGACGGACTATCGCGGCATCCTCATGCGGGTTGTGGTCGACGCCCGCACCGGCGCCATTCGCGACGCCAACCGGATCGTCCCCGGCCCCGGCCGCTACGGTCAGTTCGGAATGGAACAGGAACCCTACGGTTATCCGCCCTATTACGGACCACAGCGTCACGGATCGCCGCCGCCTTATGAGTCGATGTACGAAGAACCGGAATTTCTGCCGAGTTCGAGCGAGCCGCCGCCACGGCCGCCAGCACCGCTGGCCGTCCATCCCGCACGATCGGTGTCTCCGCCGCTACCACGCCCGCGGCTAGGCGAGCTTGCCTCTCGCAAAGCGAAGTCTACACCCGCGCCTACCCTCAAATCCGATGCGTCGAGCATGAGTCCGGCCGCTGCGCCTGCCGCACCCGGCAAGGCGCCCGATCCCCCCATCAACGATTGAACCTTCGTTCTTGATTGCTGAGCGCGTCAAACAAAAGCGCCCCGGAGATCCGGGGCGCTCTCTTCCAACTCGACTCGCCTGAGTCACGTGCTGGCTTATGCAGCTCGCCGCTGGTTTGACTTACGCAGCTTGCTGCTGATTCTCGACCACCTTGCCGTTGCCGATCGGGATCGAGCGCGGCTTTTTCGCCTCGGGAATCTCGCGCGCCAGATCGACGTGCAGGAGACCATTTTCGAGGGTCGCGCCCTTCACCTGGACAAAGTCGGCAAGCTGGAACACACGCTCGAAGGTGCGGGCGGCGATGCCCTGGTAGAGCACGTTGCCGCGCTTCTCCTCGTCCTTGGCGTTCTTCTCGCCGCGGATGGTCAGCGTGTTCTCTTTGGCTACGACGGAGAGTTCGGGCTCCTTGAAGCCCGCGACCGCTACGGTGACGCGGTACTCATTCTCGCCGGTCCGCTCGATATTGTAGGGCGGATAACCCGGAGCGCCGCCCTCGGCGCCCTGATCGAGCAGCGAGAACAGACGGTCGAAGCCCACGGTGGAACGATAAAGGGGTGCAAGATCGAAAGTTCGCATGGCATATCCTCCTTCTGAAGCGACATGCGGATGGCCTGCCCGTATGGGCCAGACCTGTGAAATACGCAGCTAGATTTTGCCTGCGCAGACAGCATATGGGAGCGGGTCTTCGTGGCCGCAAGGGGCGGCAAGTCTTTACAAATACAACCAAATTCAGCACGCCAGCGAAAGAGGAAGCCGGCGTCACTTCGATGAGGGAGCCACCAACTCATCGCTCGTCCGTTGAGCGATGTCCGTAGACTGTTATAAGCGAAAGACCGCATGAATGCCGCGCAATGATGCGAACTTCGGAATCGGGACACTAGTGTGGCGGTTCAGAAGTCCGCATCATTCTCGCCGCGACCCCGTCATGCGGACTTCTGAACCAAAGCCACACTGGATCGATAAGTTGCTAGTGTCCTTCGATTCCGAAGTTCGCAAACGAGGATGCCGCGCAATGACGCGAACTTCGGAATCGGGACACTAGGCGCTCAATCGTTCTCATGAAACTCGTCTCGATCCCAGCGAATCCCGTTCCGGACAATGTTGTCACGGGCGAACTCAAGACGCCGGACGGCGTCACGTTGCGCTATGCGCGATGGCAACCGCCCGCTGGCCGCAAGGGGACCGTCTGTATTCTTCAGGGGCGCGGCGAATGGATTGAAAAATATTTCGAGACCGTTCGCGACCTGCGGGCGCGCGGGTTTGCGGTCGCGACGCTCGATTGGCGCGGGCAGGGGCTGTCGGAGCGCGCTCTGCGCGATTCCCACAAGGGTTATGTCGGCGACTTCTCCGAATACGACACCGACCTCGAGACCTTCATGCGGGAAATCGTGCTGCCGGATTGCCCGCCGCCGCTATTCGCGCTTGGCCATTCCACCGGCGCGTCCGTCTTGATTCGCGCTGCCTATCGCGGCCGCCGCTGGTTCGACCGCATGGTGCTGACCGCGCCATTGATCGCGCTTGCCGGGAGAGGTTCGTCGCCGGCCGCAAGCATCATGGTGCGGGCGATGCGGATGGCTGGCTTTGGTAGCCATGTACGTCCCTGGGGGCGAGGTCGCCGCCATGGAGGAGCGTCCGTTCGTCGGCAACATCCTGACGTCGGATCCGGTGCGCTATGCGCGGAACGCCGCCATTCTTGAGGCGGAGCCGGCACTCAGTCTCGGCCCTCCGACGGTCACCTGGTGTGACGCGGCGTTTCGCGCAATGCGATCGCTCCGCGAGCGGAGCTACCCGGCGCACATCCGCCAGCCGATGCTCATTATCGCAGCCGGCAACGATGTCCTGGTATCGAACGCGGCCATCGAGGACTTTGCGACGCTCTTGCGCGCCGGCTCCCATCTGGTCGTGGTCGGAGCGCTGCACGAGTTGATGATGGAGCAGGACCGCTATCGCAGGCAGTTCTGGGCGGCATTCGACGCTTTCGTCCCTGGAACGCCAATGTACTGAATGCTTGCTTGTTCGCTCGGTCGCGCGCGGCAACGGCAAATCGGACTGGCGTCAGCCGCGTAATATCGCCATCGCCTGGTCGTGCACGCGACGGTCTCCTGCCGCGACGATCCGGCCACCGTCATGCGGTCGGCCGTTTTCCCAGGTGGTCATGATGCCTCCCGCGCCCTCGATGATCGGGATTAGTGCGAGTACGTCATGCGGCTTGAGCTCGGTTTCGATGATGAGATCGACGTGACCGGCGGCAAGCACGCAATAGGCATAACAATCGCCGCCATATCGCGATAGTTGCACTGCCTGCTCGATACGGTTGAAGCATCGCCGATCCGCCTCGTTCATCAGGAGCGGACTGGTCGTAAGCATGATCGCGTCCTTGAGGTCCGCGCAGGAGCGAACGCGCAAGGCTCGGTTTCCGGCGGGTCCGCGATAGCTCGCGCCCCGGCCGTCACCGGAAAAATGCTCGCGCGTGAACGGCTGGTGCATCATGCCGTAGATCGGCTCACCGCGCCGTGTCAGCGCAATCAGTGTGCCCCACGCCGGCATGCCGCAGATGAAAGACTTGGTGCCGTCGATTGGGTCGAGTATCCAAACATATTCGGCGTCCGGGCGTTCGGGACCGAATTCCTCGCCGATAATGCCGTGTTCGGGAAACGTCCGCTTGATCAGCGCACGCATGCTCGCTTCGGCAGCACGGTCGGCGGCCGTGACCGGATCAAAGCCGCCGGACCGGCTCTTGTTCTCGACACCAAGCGCGCTGCGAAAGAACGGCCGGATCGTTTCGCCCGAAACGGTGGCGAGTTCATCGACGAAGGCTGCGAAATCGATAGCCGTCATGAAAAATGCCAGTTGAGATGACTTGAAGTTACCGCGGCCAATGCGGACTGAGAATTTGCTCAGGCCGCCATCGACTATCGGACAGCCGGGAAAACGGCAATCGCGGTGTTGCCGATCTGCGACTCATCGACACGAAGTGCAGTGGTCGAAACAGGAAGCGGCCTTCGTTGGGGTGGTTCAACACCGAGGGGCGCTTTTTTGTGCACAAGGGGTCTTCAGTTATCATGCTGAAAATTAACGAGTTTTACCGTTGAGAAGTTTGCCCTGATTTCGGCAGAGCTGTTCTGCACAATTTGCAGGATGTTTTCGTGGAAACTTCGGAAAAATAGGTCAATAGGGCTTGCGCTTTGTGCGGCGCAGTGTATGTTGTTGCAGTGCGGTAGCGAGAGGCTCTCTCGCGCTACCGTCGCCCTCCTTGGGCGTTTCCTCCCTAGACTTGGGCCGCTCCAGCAATGTGAGCGGCCCTTTTTCTTTTCAACGCGATATTCGCTTTCGGCCCTTTCGTCAGCCGATCGCTCGTTCGTGCAGCGGCGCCTATTCGGCCGCGGCGCGATAGGGCCGCAGCTCTTCCAGCGGGATTTCGCTCAGGCGGTCGGACAGAATTTCGAATTCGGCCGCAAGGCGCGCAAAGGACTCCGAACGTTCGTAGCGCCGCTCGTCCATGTAGAGGGCGCGATTGATCTCGATCTGGATCGCATGCAGCCCGGTGGTCGGATTGCCGTAATGCTCGGTGATAAATCCGCCCGCATAGGGTTTGTTGCGGCTGACCGCATAGCCGAAGCCGCGCATCGTCTGCTCGATCGTCTCGGTCACGACGGGGACGCAACTCGTGCCGTAGCGGTCGCCGATCACCAGATCGGCGCGCGGCCGCTCGTCCCTGGTACCGGTGGTCGAGGGCATGGAATGGCAATCGACCAGCGTCGCCGCACCAAAATCGCGGTGCAGCCGCATGAATAGGCGCCGCAGTGCCCGATGGTACGGCTTATAGAGCACATCGATTCGGCGTAGCGCCTCGGACACCGCGATGCGCTGGTCATAAATTTCCTGGGAATCGCCCACCACCCTGGCCACCGTGCCGAGACCGCCGGCGACCCGCATGGAGCGGGTATTGGCGAACGAGGGCAGGCGGCCGTCGAACATCCGCGGGTCGAGTTCGTAGGGTTCGCGGTTGACGTCCACATAGCAACGCGGGAAATGCGCCCGCATGATCGGATGACCGCGCGCCACGACCCCGGCGATCAGGTCGTCGACGAAGCTATCCTCGGACCGCCGCAATGTCGGCAGGTCGAGCCGTGAGGTCATGAGGAAGCCGCGCGGGTAGACACGCCCGCTATGAGGCGAATTGAACAGCACCGGGCCGCGGCATTCAGCCGGCTCGATAGCCTCGAAGGGAGGATCGAATTCGTCCTGAATTTCCAACATGAGCCTGGCGGGGGCTTTCCAAGTCACGCTACCCGGCACCGATCCCTAGCGTGTGCCGATGTCTATTGTCTATAGGCCCGAGAGCGGGCCAAAAGGGAAGCTGCTAAAGCGACATTTACGTGTGCCGCCGAGGGCAGCCTTCACCCGATGTTTACCGGCGATCCGGCTTATGGAATCTAGGGGACCGGCGAAGTGCCGGATCAGGGTCGATATGTCCAAAATCCTGCTTGCGGAAGACGACGTCGACATGCGCCGGTTTCTGGTCAAGGCGCTGCAGAATGCCGGCTTCGACGTGATCTCGTACGACAACGGCTTATCCGCCTACCAGCGGCTGCGCGAGGAGCCGTTCGAGCTGCTCCTGACCGATATCGTCATGCCGGAAATGGACGGCATCGAGCTTGCCCGCCGCGCCGCCGAGCTCGATCCCGACATCAAGATCATGTTCATCACCGGCTTCGCCGCGGTCGCGCTCAATTCCGATTCGGCCGCGCCCAAGAACGCCAAGGTGCTCTCCAAGCCGATCCACCTTCGCGAACTCGTCAACGAAGTGCAAAAACTGCTCGCGGCCTGAGGCCGGGCGCAGTCATGGCAGCGGCTTGCCCAAGCCCTGTTCGTTCGCGCGCCTGAGAATGAGATCGGCGAACGCGACGTCTTCGAGCGCGATACCCAGCGACTTGTAGAGCGTGATATCGGCCGGACCGCGGCGTCCGGCGATTTTTCCGGTCACGATATCGCCAATCTCCGCGATGTCCGACCATTGCAGGCGCCCGGCGCCGACGAGGTCGCGGTATTCGGCGGCTTCCTCCTTCGCCTGCGCCACCTGATCGGTCGCACGAATGGTGGCGCGCAACACGGTCTCGGCATCGATTTCGCGCCGTGTGGCCGAGTTCGCGCCCGCGGCGTTGATGTGCACGCCGGGCTTGAGCCAGTTGGCGCGGAGCACCGGCTCCGCCGATTTGGTGATCGTGATGACGACATCGGCCTCGCCTGTGGCGGCCTCCGCTGATGGCGCGGCCTTCGCGGTGATGCCAAGCTCGCGCTCGAGGTCGCGCGCGAACGCGTCGCGATGGTCCGCCGTGCGGCTGAATACGCGAATTTCGGTAATCGGACGTACGGCGCAAACCGCCGCGACCTGCGTGAAAGCCTGCCGGCCTGAGCCGATGACGCCGAGTATGCGTGCTTCTGGGTTTGCGAGCAGTTTCGTCGCGAGCCCGCTCGCTGCGCCGGTGCGCATCTGGCCGAGATTGTCGGCTTCGATCATCGCCTTGAGGTAGCCGTCGGCCGCGGAATACAGCAGGACATGATAACGCGCGCCGTTGCCGCCGCCGAAATAGGATTTGAGCCCGAACAGCTGTTTCGGTCCCCACGCCGCTCCCATCAGATTGAACATGCCTTTGCCGGCGCGGGCGCGCTGGCGCGGCAGATTGATGCTCGCAGGATCCGACCAGGTCGCGAACAAGGCTTCAAGCGTCGCGATGGCGTCCTTGACGGTGACGAGCTTGCGGACATCCTCTTCGGTCAAATAGGTGAATGTGGCCGCCATCGGTCTTCATCCTCCTCCGGCATTGAGCACGTCGGCAATCCAATCCCACATGTAATGGACGCCGTTGGTGACGTTGTCGACCTGGCAGTGGTGGAAGCCGCCTTCCTCGCGCGTGAAGACTTTGAGTGCTTTCTGCCGCGAGCCGACGGCATCGAAAAGCTTTTCGGCGAGCGCAAGCGGAATCTGCTGGTCGCCTTCGCCGTGCAGAAGCAGGAATGGACAGGTCATCCGCTGCACGATGCCGTCGAGCCGAAAGCCTTCGAGCTTCTTGAGCGCCGAAGCGCGATCCGGCACGCCGAGAACCCATTGCAGATGCTCGGGCGGCACTGAGAGCGACAGCACTTCACCCGAATCGAGCGCTTCAAGCCGCCGTGCCCAGATCTCATGATAGTCCCATTGTGCGCCCCAAGCGACGCAGCAGGCGAAACGCTGCTCGAGCGAAGCCGCGCGGGGCGCATAGTAGCCGCCGAGGCTGAGCGCCATCACGCCGATGCGCTTTTCGTCGAATTCGCTGCGGCCGGCGAGATATTCGTAGACGGGCGTGGCGTAGCGCTCGGTCTCGGCGATCAGCGGCAGGTTGCGGAAGCGCACGCTTTCGCCGTTGCCCGGACCATCGACGATCAGGCAGCCAACGCCGCGCGCGGCGAGATCGGGAATGCCATAGCCGTACTGCAATTCCTTGGTGACGTCGAAGCCGTCGAAGAACACCATAGCCGGCGCTGGCCGCTTGCGCGTTACTTCCGGGTCCGGATGCACGATCAGCCCTGGCAGGCTCGTGTTCTCGTAGGGCACTTCGACCGGCTCGATGCGCGGGTGACGGATGATCGCGGCGGCTTCCTTGAAGATGCTCACCGATTTCGCGTAGACGTCCATGCTGCGCTTCGAGCGCGGATGAATAAATCGCTCGCCCGTCTGGTAGTAGCGCGCCGCGCGCATGAAGCATGAGGCGGCCGAGAGCCTGTGACCGGCGCGTTCGGCCTCGCGGCCGCGCGTCTCGATTTTGTCGCCCATCCGGGCCCATTCGTCGAACCACGCGGTGTCGTCGCCGATCTTGTCCGTGAGTGCGCGGCCGACGCGGTTGACCTCGTCGATCTCGACGCCGGTCCATGGCGCACCCGACAGGCAGATCAGCAACCCCATCGACCAACGGTAATCGGTCGGGAAATACAAGAAGGCCGGATCGTCTTTTACGTCTGCCATGGTCTCCCCCGCCTGCGCCATCGCTGTTCGCTCCTCCCCGCGGTCACGGGAACTCGGCAGCTTTATCGCGTAGCGTTATGGCGCCCACAATTCCCCGGGAATGCGCCCAACAACAATCCCTAAATATTCTCCGCCCCGCTGCCGGCATCGCCGAGGTCGGTGTCGGCAAAAAGCTGATCGAGCGGCACTGCGCGGCTGATGAGGCCTTGCTGATGGCAATAGCGCTGGATCGTTTCCAGATTTTTGCGATTCATGTCGCCGAGACCGTAGGCCCACGGGTCATCACCCAGAACCTCCTGCTGCTCTTCCCACGCCGTGCGCACCCAGGCGAGCGGCGTAGTGCGCGGATTGGCAACGTACCGATAGGCAAGCGCCTTGGCTTCGTCGAATGCCTTCACCAGATTGGTCGCCACCCAGGGATATTTGTCGACGATCTCCTGCTTGACGACGGTGACGTGCATGATTGGAAAAATTCCGGTTTTGCGGAAAAATTCGATCTCGACGTCCTTGTAATTCGGAAACAGCCGCACGATGCGCTTGTCGCCGGCCAGGAACAGCTTGGGAATATCGGGCGACAGCATGGCGGGGATTTCGCCTTCCGCCAGCATGACGTCGAGCCGCTTGGTGTCGGGAATCATCTCGATGCGGAGATCTTTCGGCCGCGTGAATTCGACGTCTTCGCTGCGGTCCACGACCCAGATGCACTGCTTGTGCGGCACGCCGTAATATTCTTCCAAAATGCCGCGCATCCAGATGTTGGAGGCCGGCTGAAAGTTGGTGCCGCCGATCTTCTTGCCGATCAGGTCCTTGGGGGTGCGGATGCCGGAATTGACGTTGACGAAGACGAAGCCGTGGCGGAAACGCCGATGCAGAAACACCGGGATAGCGGTCAGCGCCTCGCCGTGATCGCGGCCCATGTAGAAGGCGCCGATATTGATCTCGCAGACGTCGAACTCGGTCTTGCGCGCCATGCGCCAGTGGCGTTCGCGCGAGCCCATGCCGGTGAGCATGACAAGCTCGATGCCGTCAGCCTGCACGGTGCCGTCGCTCAGCGCGCGGACGATCTCGTAATCGCCGCAGGCGACGGTCAGTTTGAGTTTCGCCATTTGTTTTGATCCTCCTATCGCCAGCGGCTGAACCTGATCTCAGCGCGGCGTACGGTTTCGTTGAGCACAATGGCCATCGCGGCGAGTATCGCGATCAGCCCGAATAATTTCGTCGGATCGAAGCTCTCGGTGAACAGCGTGGTGAAGTGACCGATCCCGGCGGTGGATACGTAAAGCTCCGCGAGCAGCACGCCAAGCAGTACACCGCTCATGCCGAGCCGCATGCCGGCAAAAAAGCTCGGGATCATGTGCGGGAAGATGACATAGCGGAAGATATGCCAACGGCTTGCGCCCATCGAACGTGCGCTGGTCAGCAGAATCGGCTTGAGATTCTGAATGCCGGCTACGATGGTGAGGGTAATCGGAAAAATGCCGTGGGTGACGCCGAACGCGATCTTAGAAGCGGCACCGATGCCGAAATAGAGGATGAACAGTGGCAGGATGGTGATCTGCGGCAGGCCGTAGAGCAGAAGAATGATCGGCATTACGCTGCGCCGGGCGAATGGTTGCAGTCCGATCGCAAGCCCGGCGACAAGGCCGATCAAGACCGCGATCGCGAACGCCACCGCAAGCTCGAAGAACGTCAAGCGCAACGCCGCCGGCACGCCGTTGGTCTCGAGAACCTTCCCGAGCGAGGTGAATACGCGAGACGGCGGTGCGATGAACAGCGGGTCGATGAACCAGCGCGCCGCGATCTCCCAGGCCATCAGAATGAGAATCACGACACCGAGGCGGACGACGCCAGGATGCCGAAGGAAGAAGAGGCCGACGGGCGATTTCATCGCTCGCGCCTCCAGCGGGCTTCGAGTAGAGACACCGTGCCGTTGAGGAGCGCCGCGATCACCACGACGAAGGCGATGTAGGCGAACATGCGCGGCATATCCATGCCCTCGGCAAGTTCGACAATGTGATGCCCGAGCCCGGCGAGCGAGGCGATGGTTTCGCTGCCGATGATCGCCAGAAGCGCTATCGTAAACCCCATGCGCAGTCCGGTAAGAATGACGGGCAGGGCAGCGGGCAGCAGCACGTAGCGGAACAGCTGATAGTTCGACGCGCCCATCGAGCGCGCCGCGGTCACCAGCATCCGATCGACGTTGCCGAAGCCGGCGATGGTCGAGAGCACGATCGGAAAAAAGCTGATGGTGGTGCCGAGTGCGATCTTGGACGCCGGCCCGAGTCCGAAGAACAGCACATAGAGTGGCAGAAACAGAATGATCGGAATCGAATAAATGCCGGCGAACAGCGGATCGAACACGCGAATGGCATAGCGCGTTCGGCTGACGAAATAGCCGACCAGCGTGCCGCTGGTCATCGCGAGCACAAACGCGATGGCTAGTTCGGTCAGCGTAACGCGCAGATCGGGGAGGTATTCGCCGGTGCGCAGAACGTCGACGAGCTGATGCCACACCAGGATTGGGTTTGGCAAAAGCAGGCCGTTGACGCCCCAGCGGTTGGTCGCGAGGTACCAAAGAACGAATACGGCGAGGAGAAAGCCCACCTGGACGAGGCGGCTGGCGATCCGCTGGGTCTGCTCCCCGCGGCGCGCCATTACGAGGCCTTGCCGTTGCTCGCCGCCTCGCGAACGCGCGCCGTTTCGGCGACGGTCTTGCGGATTTCGTCGTGCAGCAAGGCATAGAGCTCGTTGCGCAGCTCGGTGAATTTTTCCGACGTCACGAAGTCCGGCTTGCGCGGGTGTGGCTCGTCGACCCGGATGACTTTTTTGATGGTGCCCGGCCGCGCCGAGAACACGGCGACGCGATCCGCCAGAAACACCGCCTCGCCGAGACTGTGCGTGACGAACACGATGGTCTTCTCGCTGCGCGCGAGCAGTACCGAAAGGTCTTCGCCGAGGATCATGCGCGTCTGCTCATCAAGCGCGCCGAACGGTTCGTCCATCAGGAGAATGCCGGTTTCGAGGCTCAGCGCCCGCGCCAAGGCCGCGCGCTGCCGCATGCCGCCGGAGAGCTGACTGGGATAGTGGTGGGTGAAATCGGCGAGGCCAACCGCTTCGAGTGCGCGCTTGGCGCGCGGCCCATGTTCCGCTTTCGGCACGCCCTGGAACAGCATACCGAGCTGCACGTTTTCCAGGATCGTGTTCCAGGGAAACAAGGCATTCTCCTGAAACACGAAGGCAATCTCATGCGGCATCGGCCCACGGACCGGCTTGCCGGCGACGTCCACGCTGCCGCCGGTCGGAGCGAGCAAGCCGCCCATGACGTTGAGCAAGGTGCTCTTGCCGCAGCCGCTCGGGCCGATCAGGCATAAGAGTTCGCCGCGGACAATGTCGAGCGAGGTGTCGAGCAGCGCGCGCACGTATTGCGTATCGCCTGCCTCACCGAACTGGTGGGAGACGTTCTTGATCCGGACTGCGACATCTCCCGCCGTCATTTCGGCAGATACGCTTCCGTGAGCAGCTTGGACAGATCAGGCTTTTCCGGCAACGTGCCGGTGTCGACGAACGACGTCGCCAGCACATCCAAGGCTTTGGGGTTGAAACGGCCGGTCTTGCTGAGGATCGGCATGGTGTCGTCGTAACCTTCGGCGGCGACGGCTGGAGAGACGCCGGTATGTTTGACGGCGATATCGATCGTGGCTTGCCTGTTGTCGCGCATGAAGCCGATCGTCTCGAACCAGGCGGCAAGGAACGCTCTGAGCGCCTCAGGCTTGTTTTGAATGAGCTCGTTGCTTGCGTAGATGATGTGGACGTGGAAATCCTTGATGCGTTCGCCGAACTTGACGAGGATGCGCCCGGCACCGCTTTCGACGAATTTGTAGACCGTGACACTGTCAGTGGTGACGCCGTCGATCTGATGGGTTTTGAGCGCTGCGATCTGCGCCTCGGACGAGCCGAGCGGCGTGATCTTGATGCCATCCTTGCCCCAGCCCTGCGAGCGCGACAGTTCCTGCATCAACCAGTAGGTCAGCGACCCTAAGCTTGAAACGCTGACTTGCCGGCCCTTGAGATCGTCCACGGTCTTGACCGGCCCGTCCTTGAGCACGACCAGCATGATCGTGTTCGGCGCGTCGGCGAGCGCCGCCACCGCCTTCATCGGCGCACCCTTGATGATATTCGCGATGGCGGGGCCGCCGCCGAGCGCGATGTCGATGCTGCCGGCGGTTAACGCCTGGATCATCTTGGCGTCGCCGCCGAACGCGCTGATCTCCAGCGCGATGCCGTTGTTCTTGAACATTCCGGTATCGACGCCGACGTCGGCCGGAACGAAGGCGAACTGGTTGGCCTGGGCTTTGCCGAGGCGGATCGTCGTTTGCGCGTGTGCCGCGGCGCCGAGCCACAAACTTGCGATCACCGCGACAGTCATCGCGACAGTTACACGCATCGTCGAACGATGTGACACCATCAACTCCATCTCGCGTTATTTCGCCGGCAGGAAAGCTTCGGTGTAGAGCGTCTTCGGGTCCGGCGCCCGCGGCAGCACTTTCAACTCGACGTACGATTGGGCAAGCGTATCGAGCGCCTTTGGATTGAATTTGCCGTCATCCGAGAACATCGGCATGAGTTCGTCATAGGTCCTGGTGGTGATGTCGGCATCCTTGTTCATCACTTCCTTGGCGATATCGACGGTTTCGGCCTTGTTGGCGCGCATGAACGCGATCGTCTGGAACCAGCCCTTGAGGAAGCCGCGGATTGCGTCGGGGTTGCTCGCGATCAGCTTGTTGGTCGCGAAGATCACGTGGATATGAAAGTCCTTCACGATCTGCCCAAAGCGCATGAGGATACGGCCCTTGCCGGTCTTCTCGAGTTCGAGCGCGGTCGAGATGTCGGTGACCATGCCGTCGATATCCCGCCGCTGGAGCGCGGCGATCTGTGGTGCTGTGGCGCCCATCGGGGCAATGTCGATGCCGCTGGGACCCCAGCCTTGCTGGCGCGAGGTCTCGCTCACCAGCCAATAGGTCAGCGAGCCGACTGTGGAGACGCTCACTTTCTTGCCCTTGAGGTCGGCGATCGTTTTGGGGCCGTCCGGCAGCACAACGAGGGTCAAAAGCAGCGGCGGTCCCGCCATGGCGGCAACCGCCTTGACCGGCGCGCCTTTGGCGATGAACGCCATGGCCGGACCCGAGCCGAGCGCGATGTCGAGGCTGTCGGACGCCATGGCCTGTTGCATCTTGGCGTCGCCGGCAAACGATATCTCCTGGATGTCGAGACCGTTCTGCTTGAAGAAGCCCTTGCGGATGCCGATGTCGAGCGGCACGAACGAAAATGCCTCCGCCACGGCTTTGCCGACGCGCAACGTTTCGGCAGCGTGTGCGGATGCCGCGACGACGACACCTGCGAGCGTGGCGGCAACGAGCGATATCGTGCGGTTCACCGTCAAATCCCCCCAAAAAGCGCGTTGGGTTCAGTTTTTGGGCAGAAACGCCTCGGTGTAAAGCTGGCTCATATCGGGTTCAGAAGGAAGTATTTTCATCTCGACGAAGGACCGCTGCAGCACTGCGAGCGCTTTGGGGTCGAAGTGACCGTTATCGGTAAACATCGGCATCAATTCGTCATAGATGTTGCTCGTGGTCTTTTCGTTGGTGCCCATGACGGTCTGCGCGATTGCAACTGTTTTCGCCTTGTTTTGCCGCATATAGGCGATCGTCTCGAACCAACCTTTGACGAAGGCGGAGAGATCGGCGGGTTTTTCCGCGATCGCCTTGTTGGTCGCGAAGATGACGTGCATGATGAAATACTTCACCACATCGCCGAAGCGCATCAGGATGTGACCGTCGCTGCGCTCGACGAAGTTGAGGGCCGACCCGATGTCGACCACGCAACCGTCGATCGCGCCGGCCTTGAGCGCAGCGAGGCGCGCGGCGTTCTCGCCGATCGGCACCAGATTGAATCCGGTGTAGCCCCAGCCGTGCTGACGCGAGACTTCGCTCATCAGCCAGCTGGTCGCTGATCCGACCGTCGAAATGCCGACCTTACGGCCTTTGAGGTCGTCGATCGTTTTCACCGAACCGTCGCCGCGCACCACCAGCCCGAAAATGAGCGGCGGCCCCGCCATGGCGGCGATGGCTTTGACTGGCGAACCCTTGATGATGAACGCCATCCCGGGGCCTGAGCCCAATCCGACATCGACGGCATCGGCGGCCATGGCCTGCTGCAGCTTGGCGTCGCCGCCGAAACCGCTGATCTCGATGTCGAGGCCGTTTTTGGCAAAGATACCGACCTCCTTGCCGACATTGGCCGGCACGAAGGAAAACGCCTCGCGCCCGACATTGCCGACGCGAATGAGGTCCGCGGCCGATGCAGCGGACGCCACCAGCCAACTGGCCGCCAGCGAAGCGACGATTGTGAGCGCCGTCCTCATTCTTCCCCTCCCACGGTGTGTATGTGATCTGCCGGCTTGCGGCCGGTTCTTACGGTTCTGGGCCTTATGGCCTTTTTCGATCTTAGCGCATTTCGCCGCCGCACGGTCTCGGCCTCGTCAAGCGTCAAATCGTCCCTCAGCACGACGCCGTAATGCTCCTCGGCGACCCGGCGCGACACCAGTTCCTCGATAACGTCGCTGCGCACCAGCGCCGGCGTCGCGATCGAGCGGATCGCCCCAGCCGCCGCCGCCACCGGTGCGCACGATGACCTCGGATTCCACGGGCACCGGGTAATGACTTGCGGCCATCGAGCGGAAATCGTTTTCGCCGGGAAGCCGCAGCAGAAAATCGCCATAGCCGCCGGGCTCGCCGCCCCACAATGCCCCAGGGCGGACATTTCTCGCGCCGGGTATGTTCGAAGTTCCAGCGGCCCTCGACAAGATTGCGCACCTGCATGTCGATGCCCAAGCCGCCGCGATACTTGCCGGCGCCGCCGGAATCGGTGCGCAGCCCGCGGCTTTCGACCAGGACCGGGCATTTCAGCTCGATGCCTTCGATCGAGCCGTTGCGCACGTCGCCCTGGCAGACCGAGACCGTGCCGGATTCGCCGTCCTCGGACGGCCGGCCGCCCCAGCCGCCGCCCTCGATGCTTTGCACGACGAAGCGGCGTTGCCGGTCTTCGGATGCACGCCGAAGAACACGACGGCGCCGCCGAGCAGCCCGTGATGGCCGGCCGGCACGCGATCCGGCATGGCGTCGGCCAAGCGCCTTGACGATCGTGTCGACCACGGTCGGGACGATCGCGCTCCAGCCCGCCATCGGCGCCGGAAAGCGCGCCATCATGATGTTGCCTTCGGGGATGATGACCTTGAGCGCGCGGAACGAGCCTTCGTTGACCGGATCGAGCGGCGCCGGTCAGCGCCTTGTAGGCGACGCGCGCGCCCGCATAGGTGCGCGAGTTGATGGCCGCCTTGCGCTCGCCCGACGCAGCCGGACAGATCGATCGTCATGCTGCCGCGATCGACCGTGACCTTGGCGTGGATCGGCACCGGCTCGTCGCGTTTGACGCCGTCATCGTCGATGAAGGACTCGCCTCGTAGACGCCGTCGGCGAGTTTCGCCACGACGTTGCGGCATTTGCGCTCGGTCTCGTCGAAGATCTGCGCGATGGCGTCGAGAATCGTGTCCTTGCCGTATTTCTCGAACAGCTCGTTCGAGGCGCCGCACCGCGAGCCGGCAGGCCGCCATCTGCGAGCGCATGTCGCCGAGCGAGGATTCCGGAAAGCGGATGTTGTCGCTTGATGCACGCGGTAGCAGCGTCTCGTTGAGCTTGCCGGCCTCGTAGATCTTGAGCTGATCGAGCTGCAGCCCCTCCAGCCACGGATCGGCGACGCTCGGTGCCGGCGCCGAAGCCGGTGCTCATGCCGCCGACGTCGATCCAATGCGCGCGCACGATGGCGAACAGCAGAAGCTCGCCCTTGAAGAAATACGGCATGTAGATGACGATGTTGTTGAGGTGCTGGCCGGCGACCGCCTGATGGTTGGTGATGATGACGTCGCCCGGCGCGAAGCCGTCGCGTGCCGTAGCGCTTCATGCCGTCGGTGATGATGACGCCGAGATCGGCGACGAAATGCGACACGCCGCCGACGTTCTGGCGAGATCAGCTCGCCCTCGGTGTCGATCAGCGCGGTGCAGAAGTCGCGCACCTCGTAGATCATCATGTTGTAGGAGGTGCGCTGCAGGTCGGCGGCCATCTCGTTGGCGATCGCCGGCAGCGCGTTGCGGATGACCTCGAGCGTGACGGGGTCGAGGGCTTTGCGGCGAGGCGAACGCGGGCGCCGCGCGATACGGACTTTCGCACAGGCTTTCGTGTCTTGGGCTTTTGCGTCTTGCGCAAAGCTTGCTTGCCGGCTTTGGCCATCATCCGGCTCCTACGTCGATGATCAGTTCGCCGGACCGGCAACGCGGCACGTGTCGCCCTTGAACAGCACGGTCGTCGTGCCGTGTTCCTCGATCAGCGCCGGTCCGCTGATGCGCGCGCCGGCGCCGAGAGCGCTCGCGCTGATAGATCGGGCAGGAGACGGCCTTGCGCGCGTCGCCGAGATAGACGTCGCGGCGCCGCGAGGGCTTTGCCGCAGCCGCTGCGCGCGAGCTTGGGAAAAGTGAGCTGCGTCCGCTTGCCGATCGCGGCGAGGCGGATATTGACCATCTCCACCGGCTCGTCGGGCGAATGATGCGCGTAACGATGCTCGTAGAGCGCGTCGAAGGCGGCGCGGATCTCTTTGCGATCGCCGCGTTTGATCGCCTCAAGCGTCACCGGCACCGATAGCGTGAATTCCTGGCCGACATAGCGCAGATCGAGCTCGATCTGCCGCTCGGCGCTTGCTGCATGGCGCAGGCTTTTTGCCGCCTCGCGGGTCATCTCGTCGTGCACAGCGGCGAGCGCCGCGAAATCGACGCTGGCGAGATCGGAATAGAACGTGCGGGTGAAGTCGTGGCGCTCGTCGGCCAGCAGCATGCCGAGCGCCGAGAAATGCGACGGGAAGCAGCGGCACGATCACGTTCGGGATATGCAGCTCGCGCGCGATCGCGCAGACATGCAGCGGTCCCGCGCCGCCGGAGGCGACCAGCGCGAAATCGCGCGGATCGTAGCCCTTCTCGACCGACACCTCGCGCACCGCGAGCGACATCTTCGCGATGGCGATCTCGACGATCGCGCGCGCGGCTTCGATCGATGTCCATGCCCAGCGGCTTGGCGATCTTCTGCGCGATGCCGTCGCGTGCGCCGTCGGCGTCGAGCGCCATCTCGCCGCCGAGAAAATTGTTGCGGATCGAGCCGGCCGAGCACGACGTTGGCGTCGGTGATGGTCGGCTCCGTGCCGCCGCCGCGATAACAGATCGGCCCGGGATCGGCGCCCGCGCTTTGCGGCCCGACCTTGAGCGCGCCGACGTCGTCGATCCAGGCGATGCTGCCGCCGCCGGCGCCGACCTCGACGACGTCGACCACCGGCAGCATCACCGGATGGCCGCTGGCGTAGCCGCCGACGTAATAGCCGGGCGCCATGCGTCGGCTCGCCGTCGCGCACCAGGCTTGCCTTCGCGGTCGTGCCGCCCATGTCGAACGAGATGACGTTGGCGAAGCCGAGCTTCTCGCCGATCTCGCGCCGAGGCGATGATGCCGCCGACCGGGCCCGGATTCCATCATCGCGACCGGTCGCGCCGTCGCGACTTCCGGCGTCATCACGCCGCCGTTCGAGTGCATGATCGAAAGGTCGCCGCGAAAGCCGACGTCGGCAAGGCTCGCATTCAGACTTGCGACGTAGCCGCCGACCTTCGGGCCGATATAGGCGTTGACCACCGTTGTCGACATGCGCTCGTACTCGCGATATTCGCGCAGGATCTCGTGCGAGAGCGAGAGATAAGCGTCCGGCAGCGCCTCGCTCACCATGGTCGCCGACTACGCGCTCGTGCTCGGGATTGGCATAGGAGTGCAGGAAGCACACCGCGACCGCTTCGACGCCCTCGGCGGCGAGGGTGCGGCAGGCGTCCGCGACGCTCGCCTTGTTCAGCGCTCCGAAACGTCTCGCCTGAACTCAGGAGCCGTTCGTCGACCTCGCGAGTGAGATGGCGCGGCACCAGCGGTCTTGTGGCGGTGGAAGAACAGATTGTAGGCTTCGGGCCGATTGCCGCGGCCGATGATGTAGACGTCGCGCGTGCCGCGGGTGACGATCAAGCCGGTCTTGGCGCCCTTGCGCTCGATCAGCGTGTTGATCGCGATCGTGGAGCCGTGGATCAACTCATCGATCGCGGCGGCTTTGATCCCGCTCTTGCGAATGCAGTCGAGGATGCCTTGCACCAGATGGGCCGGCGTCGTGAGGCTCTTGGCCTCGACGAAGCGGCCTGCCTCGTCGTCAAAGCCGACGAGGTCGGTAAAAGTCCCGCCGATGTCGATGGCAACGACGATCACGTGCAACCCTTCGGCAAATCGCGAACCGCGCCAGAGTGCGGCGAAGGTCGCTAGGCAAGCAACGGGATTTGCGGCTTAATAGTTAAAGTCAGAAGACTATAAGTTTGAGGGAGAGCTATGATTTCCGCGAGTCCGCGACGCCTTTCGGTGTTCAAAAACGTGGTCGATCTCGGCGGATTCAATGCCGCCGCGACGAGACTTGGGATCGCTCAGCCGTCGGTCGGCGCCCACGTTAAGGCGCTCGAGAGCCAAATCGGCCAGCCGCTGTTCCATCGCCGCCGAGGCGCGCGCCCGGAGCTCACCAAGGCTGGCGAGGCGCTCTACGCCTTCGCGCTCGATATGTTGCGCAAGGCGGAAGAGACGACGCACGCGCTCGCCGATCTCAAGGCCACCCATGCGAGCGAGATTACGATCGCGGCGCATCGCGACGTGGCGCCGACTTTTCTGGCGCAGCGCCTTGCCGTCTTCGCAGGCAAATATCCCAAGGCGCGTATCGTAACGCGGATCGGTACGGTCGAAGAAGTGCTAGACTTGCTCGACCGCCAGACTGCCAACCTCGGGTTTGTTTTGTCGTCCGGCGCCATTGCGGGCTTTCAGTCGGAAGTGTTGGCGCGCGAACAGATCGAGCTTGTTGTCTCGCCGGATCATCCATTGGCTGGCAGGGAGTCAGTGCCGACCGATACACTGGCCGCCTATCCATTCGTTACGGGCCTGCGCGCGTCTCGCTATTTCCACATGGTGGATGCGGCGCTACGACGGATCGGCCTTGCCCACTACGCGGTTGCGATGGAGCTTCAGGAATCGACCGCCGTCAAAGGAGTGGTGCGGCACGGCAACGTCATCGCCTGCCTGCCGCGCTGTACGGTCACTGAGGAAATCGCGTCCGGCACACTGATAGCACTCCGGCTCGCGGCTCCGGCACAGAGCTTGGAAGTGCGCTGTCTCTATCGCCCACCGCTGCCGGATATGACGGTCAGGTTCCTGGCACACCTGCGCGCGAATGTTCCTCAATCATTGCGCACGAGGCAGTGAGATGGCGAGGCACGACGATAACGCGCGGCACACTGTAAATTTTTCCGTAGAACACGACATCCGGTAGGATAGGACAAGCGCGGCGAGAGCCATCCACCGCTGCGGATGTTCAGGGGGAACATAATGAAAGTCGAAACGATCAAATATTCCATGGGACCGCTGACCGCCGAGGGCGCGCTGGTCTACGATGAAACAGTCTCCGGCAAGCGGCCGGCGGTGCTGATGGCGCCGAATTGGCTGGGCGTGACCGATAAGGCGATCGAGCGGGCAAAGCTGGTGGCGGGCGACCGCTATGTCGTCTTCGTCGCCGATATGTACGGGCAGGGCACACGTCCGGCCGATTTCCCGGCAGCGGCGGCGCTGGCCAATCCGCTTCGCGAGGACGCAACCGAGCAGCGCCGGCGCATCCGGGCTGCGTACGACACGATGGTGGCGGAGGGTACGCGCCGCAATCTCATCGACGGCCGTCGTGCGGCGATCGGCTTCTGCTTCGGCGGCGGCAATGTTTTGGAACTGGCACGCGCCGGCGCCGACATCGCGGCAGCGGTCTCGATTCACGGCGATCTCAAGACGGCGCAAGCGGCGCAGAAGGGCGCGGTCAAGGCGAACCTTCTCGTCACCCATGGCGCGCCGGATCCGGTCGTGCCGAAGGCCGACCGCGACGCTTTCGAGAGCGAAATGGAAGCGGCCGGCGCGAAGTGGCAGATGCTGGTGTTCAGCGGCGCGCTCCACGCCTATACCGATCAGGGCGCCGACGTCCCCGGCGTCGCCGCTTGGCACGAACCGACTTGCCGGCAAACCTACGCGATCACGCACCAATTCATCGCCGACGCATTTGCGGGGCGATTATAGCGCGGCAGGAGAGCTTCCGGCCTCAAGGTCTAATATTGATCCAATTCGCCGCGCACGCGCTCAAAGATGTCGCGCGGTGGCCGGGCGAATTCGGAACGGCTGTCAGGCGATCCGTCGCCCGGACGCGTCGCTGCGATCATGCCGATCTTGGTGACGACCAGATTCTCATGCACCGGATCGCAGCGGTCCGCCTTGACCCCGGGAACGACGATCAGATCATCGTGCCCGCGAAAGCGCGCCGCCAACGACCATTCGACCTGTCGCCAATCTTCGACGTCGATGTCGTCCTCGACGACGATGACGAGCTTTAGAAGATTGATCGGTATCGCCGGCATCCCTCACTGCGCCGACGTTTCAGCACATCGCCGCATGGCAAGAACCGACGCGCGGGCAGACTTGTGCCCTCGCGCGCCCGTTCGTCGCCGGTGTGTTTTCGTGGAAATACTTTCGTCACCGCCGGGCTTTGCCCAGCGGTGAAAAAAGATGATCCTAATGCTTGCGGCGCATTTCGCTCGACGAGTTCACCGTGGCGTGCAAATTGCGCGCGAATTCGACGGCGCCGAACACCGCCATGTCGGGTGCGGTCTTGACGTATTCCTTGACGCCGAGGATCGCCGGACGCGGCGCTTTCAGGATTGCGGCGCAGAGCGTCTCCACGGCTTCTTCGAGCTTCGCCGCGGGCACGACGTCGCTGACGATGCCGAAGCTCAGGGCCCGCTCGGGCGTGATCTCGGCCTGTGAATAGACCAGATAACTCATCGCCTTGCGCGGCACGCGGTCGACGAACGACGACATCACCATCGTCGGCAGAATGTTGTGCGCCATTTCGGGAACCTGAAACACGGCCTTGTCGCTCGCCAGCGTGATGTCGCAAGCTGCCGCGATCGCGCAGCCGAAGCCGAGCGCGCGGCCTTGCACCACGGCAATGATCGGAATCTTGGCGTTGCGCATCGCGCCGTAGCAATTGAATACGACGTCGCTGAAGGTGCGGCGTTCGAGCGCGTCGGGGTCCTTCTTCGGCGTCGACCCCATCACGGCGCGCCCGACGCAAAAATCGCTGCCGGCGCCGCGCAGCAAGACGATGCTCGATGTCTTCTCCGCGCCCTCGATGATGCCGGTGAGCTCTGCGACCATCTCATCGGAGACGGCGTTGCCGCGCTCCGGCTGATTCAATGTGATGTGCAGAATCGGCCCGGCTTGTTTGGTCAGGATATCCGCCATGTTCTCTCCCTTGGTGGCGTCCTCACGTCTTCGCTGATTGGATGGCGCGCCAGATGCGTTCCGGCGTCGCCGGCATCTCGATGTGGGTGACGCCGAACTCGCTCAGCGCATCGACCACGGCGTTCATGACGGCGCCGATCGCTCCGGTCGTGCCGCCTTCACCGCCGCCGCGCACGCCGAGCGGGTTGGTCGGCGTCAGCGTTTCGCTGATCTCGCTGGTAAATGACGGCAAATAGTCGGCGCGCGGCATGGCGTAATCCATGAACGACGCGGTCAGGAATTGTCCTTGGGTGTCGTAGACGCACTGTTCCCATAACGCTTGGCCGATGCCCTGCGCCGCGCCGCCATGGGTCTGGCCGTGCAGCACCAGCGGATTGATGGCGCGGCCGACGTCGTCGACCGCCGTGAAACGCACGAGATCGAGCGCGCCGGTCTGCGGATCGATTTCGACCTCGCAAACGTGGGCGCCATACGGAAAACCGAGCTGTTTGATGGTTTCGTCGCCAGTGGCGGCCAGCGGGCCTTTCAGCTCATCCGGTACGGAGTTGCCTTCCGCCGCCGCTTTCGCGACGTCGAACAGTCCGACCGAGCGGTCGGTGCCTTTGACGGTGAAACGGCCGGTGGCGAATGCGATATCCTCCTCGGCGGTCTCGAGCAGGTGCGCGGCGATCTTTTTGCCCCTCTCGATGATCGCGTCGGAGGCTTTGCCCATGACAATGCCGGCGAGACGCATCGAGCGTGCGGAGTGCGAGCCGCCGCCTTCCACGACGATGTCGGTATCGCCTTCAAACACATGCACGTCATCGAACGGCACGCCGAGCCATTCGGCGACGCATTGCGCAAACGTGGTTTCGTGGCTCTGTCCGCTTGACAGCGTGCCGACCACCACATCGACACGGCCTTGCGGATGGACGGTGATATCGGCGCGCTCGCGCGGATAGCCGCCGGTCGTCTCCACATAATTGCAAAGACCGATGCCGCGCACGCGTTTGCGTTTGCGTGCCTCGGCGCGGCGCTGCTTGAACCCCTTCCAGTCGGCGAGCTCAAGCACGCGATCCATCACCGTGCGGTAGGTTCCGTTGTCGTAGGTGACGCCTTGCGCGTTCGTGAAGGGAAAAGCCGAAGGCGGAATAAGATTGCGCCGCCGCAGCGCGAGGCGATCGAAGCCGTGCTCTTGCGCGGCTTTATCGATCAGTCGTCTCGATGACGTAGATGACCTCGGGCCGGCCGGCGCTGCGATACGGATTGGTCGGCGAAGTGTTGCTCAGTACGGCGCGGGCGTGGATTTGCGACGCGGGTATCCGATAGCTGCCCGTCACCAGCCCGACGCCCTTGACCAGCGGCACGTAAGCGACGCTATGGGCGCCGATATTGCTGACGTTGGTGGTTCGGATCGCGAGAAAGCGGCCATCGGCATCGAGCGCGAGTTCGGCGGAAACCATGAGATCGCGGGCCTGATAGTCGCTGAGAAATGCTTCCTGCCGCTCGCAGGTCCACTTGACCGGCCGTCCGATCCGCCGCGCGGCCCAGGCGCAAAGCGCAAACTCGGGATAGAAGCCGTTGCGCGTGCCGAAATTACCGCCGATCTCTTTGGCGATAACGCGCACCATGTCGACGGGCACGCCGAGGATAGCCGCGAGCTCGCGCTTCTGGCGCACGACGCCGCCGGACCCGGCGTAGAGTGTGTAGCGTCCGGTCGCCGGGTCATAGACGCCGAGCGAAGCGCGCGGCTCCATCGGCACGCCGGTGACGCGATTGATCCAGGTGTCGAGCCGCGTGACATGCGCCGCGTTCTTGAACGCCTCGGTGGTCTTCGCTCCGTCGCCATAATCGGCATCGATCAGAATGTTCGGCACATTGTCATAGAAACGAGGCGCATCTTGCTCGGCAGCGGCTGTGGCCGTGATCTCCGACGGCAGCGGCTCATAGCTGACAGCCACTTTTTCGGCCGCGTCCTTTGCCTGGGCAACACTTTCCGCAATGACGAAGGCAACAGCCGTGCCGACGAAGCGGACGCGATCGGTCGGCAGCACGTGATGGGGCGCCATCAGCACCGGGGAGCCGTCGCGATTCTTTAAGACGATGTCGGGCGGCGTTCCCGGATTGGCGTGATGCGGGATCGGCTTCAAGCCGTCGGCGAGCGCGTCCGCGCCGGTGAGAACCGCGAGCACGCCCGGCATGGCGCGCGCTTCCGTCACATCGATCGAGCGGATCAGCGCGTGGCCGTGCGGCGCGCGCACTGCGGCGCCATAGGCCTGCCCGGGAAGATTGAAATCATCGCTGTAACAGCCGCGTCCGGTGAGGAGGCGTGAATCCTCCTTGCGGCGTACCGTGTCTCCGATGCCTGCGTGCATGAGTGATAGCGACGGGTTTAAGTTTTGGTGAATGGGCTGACCGCGGGTGTGCGGCGCCTGATATTCTCACAGCGCGGCAGGATCGGCTACCCTCATTTCTGGGCTAATTTCGTGGCCCCCGTCTACAGAATCTTTTGCGTTCAGCGCGGCGGAAAATGATTGCGCCAATGATGGGCAATGTCCGCGCCGGTGCAGAACCAGACTCTGTCGAACCCGCGGATGTATTCGAGGAGCTTGATCAGCCCCATGCAGCGGCCCGGCCGGCCGATCAGTCGGTCGTGCAGGCCGATGGAGAGGAGCTTCGGCGAACCGCGCTGGCCTTCGCGGTAAAGCACGTCGAACGCGTCGCGCAAGTACACGAAAAAATCGTCGCCGGTGGAGAAGCCGCTGTTTTCATTGAAGCGATTGTCGTTTGTCTCATACGAATACGGAATGACGAGATGCGGCCGATCCTGGATTTTCAGCCAATACGGCAGCTCATCGGCGAGCGAATCGCGGTCGTATAGAAAGCCGCCTTCTTCAACCAAAAGCCGCCGGGTATTCGGGCCGGGCCGGCCGGTCATCCATCCGATCGGCCGTGCGCCGGTAAGCTGCGTGAGGCGATCGACTGCGTGCTTGATGTGCTCGCGTTCGGTCTGCTCGGCGACCGCGCAGTAGTCGATCCACCGGTAGCCATGGCTGACGATCTCGTGGCCTCGCGCGACGAACGCCTTGGCCAGTTCCGGGTTCTGCTCCAAGGCGCGGGCAACGCCGAGGACGCTCATCTTGATCGAAAAATCATCGAACACGTCGAGCACGCGCCAGGCGCCGCGACGGCTGCCAAATTCGAAAACGGATTCGACAAGCGGCACGCGCCGGCCACGCTGCGTGGCGACGCCGATGTCGTTGAGCATGCCTTCGAACTCGTCGTCGCCATTGGCAAGCGAGGACTCGCCGCCGCCTTCGACATTGAGATTGAAATTCACGGCGATCAGGGCATCGCTCGGCCAGGCCGGATGCGGCGGCGTCGCGCCATAGCCGACGAGATCGCGGACGATCATCGGATCTGGCTTCGGCTCAAACATGCGCGACTTGGATTTTCACAATACGGCTGCGGCAATCGAGGCTGCGCCGGATAGTGCAGTGTGCTGCCGCCCTGAGCAAGCCGGCGCTCAATCGGGCCGCGTGATCGGCGTCGTGCAGGCGTCGTAACAATAGAACCAATCCGTGTCGGTCGGGCCGCCCATCCAGGTATTGGCGATTGAGATGCGCTGGACCTCGCTGACGCGGGGTATACGCGTCGCCTCATAACTGCGAAAGGCCGCGGCCGGCTCGTCGAATGTTGCGATACAGCGGCTCAGGATCGCGCCGTCCTCGACCGCCATGGCGCCGCCGGCCGCCATGAATGGGCGCATCGGATGGCATGCATCGCCCAACAGCACGATGCGGCCGGCACTCCAGCAGTCGTTGCGTTCGCGATCGAAGATCGGCCACAGGCTTACGCTCTCCACCGCCTCCAGCACGCGCTGCAGGTCAGGGTGGAAGCCCGCAAACGAATCCAAATAGTCCTCGCGGGTCGACGGCACCGAGACTTCATCGCTGTCCCATCGCGACGCCGGCACGACGCCGATCGCATAAACCTCGTCGCGCCGGCCGGTGAGAAAATAGGGCAGGCAATGACGATCCGGACCCCACCACTTGGTGCAATCCGGGATCTTGAATCCGCGCAGCCGCTCCGCCGGAAAGATCGCGCGGTGCGCGACCGCGCCGACAAACTGCGGCGGCTCGGGGCCGAGCAGGACTTCGCGGACTTTGGAGCGAATGCCGTCGGCGCCGATGACGATATCTGCCTCGTCGGTGGCCCCGTTTTCAAAGACAAGACGGACTGAGCCGCTGGTCTCTTTGAGGTCGATCAGACGATGATCGAACGCAATCGTTCCGGGTCTGACGCCGCCTTCCAGTACGGCGTGGAGATCGCCGCGGTGGATGTTGAGATAGGGACCGCCGTAACGCCGTTCGCTCTCGGCGTCGAAGAAAATTTCATACAGCGTCTCGCCGGTGTCCCAGGCGCGGCTGATGTAACATGAGGATTTGATGCCGGCTGCGATCAGCGCATTTTCGATACCGAGACGGCGCAGCACTTTTGTTGCATTCGCGCTGAGGATAATGCCTGCGCCGATGCGCGAGAATGTCGGCGCCTGCTCATAAATCTTCACCGCGAAGCCGGCTTGCTGCAAAAAGCCGGCAACGGTCAAGCCGCCGAGCCCGGCGCCGATAACCGCGATGCGCTTCTCTCGATTCATCCAAGCATTTCGCGCGATTGCACGTGCGGCGGCTTGATGGCGTCAATCCTAGTGCTTGGCCGGTGCGGGGTCTTCGATGCGATAAAAGCCGAGCCGCTGCATGACGGGCTCATCGGTGACGCGGAGAAGCAGCGCATCGTCGGCTGCCTCATGGAAATGCGGCCGCCACGCCGGAGCGGCGATGACGTCACCGCGGTTCCATTCGAAGCATTCACCGTCAATCATCGTGGCGCCCGAGCCTTTGACGACTGCGTAAACGTTGTTAGCGGTGGTACGGTAAGCGGCGGTTTGCACGCGTGGAGCGAGCCGCATCATGAACAGCCCGATTGTGTCGAGTGCCGGGTGGCCGAGTTCGATCTGCGTGCCGAACCGGCCTGCCGGATCGGGCGCGGTCGCGTCGAGCCGCTTGACCGTTTCGCTCAGCGGAAACACGAACGGCGAATCTTTGGTCGGTGGCGCGGCTTCGAAAGCCTCGTGCGTTTTGTCCTCTTCGGCCGGTTCGAAGAACATCGGCTCAAGCAGCTGCACCAAGGGTACGTCAAGGAAATCGAGCCAATAGGCGCAGGAGCGACTATTGTTGCCGTGGCCGTGGCTCGACCAGTTCGGCGTCAGCAATACGTCGCCCGGCTCCATCGAAATCTTGACGCCGTCGACCTCGGTATAGGTGCCGGGCTCGGAGTCGAGAATGAGCCGCAGCGCGTTCGGTGTGTGGCGGTGCGCCCGCGCCCATTCTCCCGGCATGATCATCTGGTAGGCGGAGACGATGGTGCGGACCGTGCCATAGGCATTCTCGGCGGCCGGATTGAACAGGATGAGATTGCGCCGCTCCGCGAGCTCCGTGTTGATCAGGCGGCCGGCGGCGTCGAGGGCGCCGCGCGCCTGCTCGTACTTCCAATGCGCCGGAGCGAAATGCTTCTTCGGCGAGGCCCACAGCGACGGAGTAGGCTTCGCCCAGCCCGGCGCGATGCCGACGAGGGAAAGCTTGCCGTAAAGCTCTTCGAGCGTACCGGATTGTGCGAGTTCGTCTCGGGTTGGGACTTGCATCGGGAATTCCTCTTGAGCGACGATTACAGTCTAGCCGAATTGGTGTCCGCGTGCACCGGGACCTTCCGCGCCGGCGTACCGGCGGCCTCGGATGCGCCACGTACGACATCGATCAGGCGAAGCGGATCGTCCGGCATGCGGTCGTCCCGCCAGGCGACATGACCGTCCGGCCGCACCAGCACGAATTTGCGCTCGTAAAGGACGGCGACGGCCGGCTCGGCGATGGCGACGAAGGTCAGCGGGACTTTGCGTCGCTTCGCCGCCTCGACAAGCGGCGCGGCCTCGCGAGTATCCGCGCCGAAGCCAAGGAGCGTGAAGCCTTTGCCGAACAAATCGAGCGTGGAACGCCCGTCGGCGAGCCAGGCGTGCGGCGCGCGATGTCCGGGCCGCGCCGTCTGAACGTAGATGCGCGGATCGTCGGCGGGCGCCGGCGAGCCATCCGGCCAGCAGATCGGTGACTGCTCGTAGCGATGGCCGAGATGGACACCGAGCGTGTGCCATTCGCGGCGCATCGCCTCGGAAAATTCGCGCCCGACTTTTTCGCGCGTGGCCGCGCCTTGCGGCGTGTCATCAAGCAGATCGGCGTGCCGCCCGACCGAAAGCATGCGGCGCAGATTGCCGCTTGCCTCGGTAACATTGCGGGTGCCGATGGGCTGGCGCTCGATGCTGTAGGAATCGAGCAAGCCGTCGCCGCCCCAGCCTTCAAGCATCGCGGTGAGTTTCCAGGATAGATCGACGACATCCTGGATGCCGGTATTCATACCGAAGCCGCCGGTGGGCGACATGACGTGCGCCGCATCGCCGGCGATGAAGCCGCGGCCGTTGCGGTAGGTTTCGGCGACAAGCTCGCGCCGCACCCACGGCAACACGCTCAAAATCTCGAACTCGAAATCGCGGCCGACGGCGCGTCGGATGGCCGCCTTGATCTCTTCGGTGGTGTATTCGCGCTGATCCGATCCGCCGATAATGGAAAATCGCCATTGGTCGCGGCCGTTGATCGCGACGATGGTTGACCAGGTGCCCTCTGGCCCGATGAAGATGTGGCGGTAGCCCTTGCCCTTATCGTGCAGTGACAAGAGGTGCGGGCAGCGAAAGATCACGTTCGTGGTGTAGGTCAGGACCGGATTGCCCTGCATGCGGATGCCGAGCGTTTCGCGCACCAGGCTCCGCGCGCCGTCGCAGCCGACGATGTAGCGCGCTAAAATCTCTTCGCGCTCGCCGGTGTCGGCGTTCTCGACGACGGCCGTCACCCGTTCGGCATCTTGTGTGAACGAGAGAAGCCGGGTGCGGTAGCGCAGCGTGACGGTCGGTTGCGACGCTGCGAAATCGTGCAAAATGGGGTCGAACATGTTTTGCGGGCAGCGTTCGCGCCGTTGCGGACTCTCCTTCGGCGGCGGCGATTGACCCATGCCGGGAAATCGCTCACGCCCCAGTTCGTAGCCGGTCAGGCTTGTGAGATAGATGTTGTCCTGCGCGTAGTCCCGCGGGTAGGGCGAGCCCTCGACTGCCGGCACCAAACCCCAGCGCCGGCAGAATTCCATGGTGCGGACACCGACGAAATCCATGCGCGGCTGGTAGATCGAGCCGTCCGATTGCTCGATCAGCACGCAGTCGATGCCGCGCCAGCCGAGATCGCCGGCAAGGGCGAGACCAACCGGTCCGGCGCCGACAATGAGAACCGGCTCAATACTTTTCTGCACGTTTTCAGCGCCCCGGATTTTCGCGATGCGCCCAATAATACCCGGCCAGACGCAGCAAAGGGAACTGCGTTTAACGAACAGGCGCTGTGCAATTGGTAAAGCACAGGCCTTGCGGACGTTGGTCCAGGTGGCGCAGCCGTATCGTCCCTGTAGACAAATGACGTCACACTTGGAATTCTCCGCCCCCAAACGATCGGAAAAAGTCTCTGAAAGCGATCGGGGGAGGACGTATGAGATTAGCGTGGGCTTTGCTTCTCGTTCTGGCGGCTTCGGCAAGTGCGCTGGCGCAGGATTATCCGACGCGCAACGTGATCTTCGTTGTGCCGACCGGCGCCGGCGCTGCCACCGATCTCCTGGCGCGCATTCTTGCGCCTCAGCTTGGCGATCGATTGGGGAAACCTTTTGTGGTGGAAGATCGGCCCGGCGCCGGCACGCTGACGGCATCGAATGCGGTCGCGAAGGCTACCCCCGACGGTTACACCATTCTGATGGGAACGAGCACGCCGCTCGCGATCAACGCCACATTATACAAGCATCTTCCATACGATCCGGCGAAAGATTTCGTGCCGCTTGCGTTGATCGCAACGATCCCGTTCGTGCTGGTGGTTAACAGCGATCTGCCGGTACATTCCGTGCCCGAACTCATTGCCTATGCGAAGGCGCATCCCGGCGAATTATCCTACGGGTCGACGGGACCGGGATCGCCATTCCACCTGAATGCTGAGCTGTTCAGCGCGATGACCGGCATCCACATGGTGCACGTGCCCTACAAGGCCGTGGTCGATGCTCAGGTCGATCTGATGGGCGGCCGGATACAAGTCATGTTCACCGACTTTACGTCCTCGGTGCCGCTGATCAAGGACGGCAAGATGCGTGCGCTTGGGGTGACGACCAAAACGCGCGCGGCGGCCATGCCGGAGCTTGCGCCGATCGCGGATCTGGGCGTTCCGGGCTTCAATGCCGCGGCATGGCAGATGGTGGTTGCGCCGGCGGCAACGCCGAAACCCATCGTCGACAAATTGCACGCCGAACTCGAAGCCATCATTGCGCTGCCGGAAACACGCAATGCCATCACGCGCATTGGTCTTGTTCCAGCGGACACCAGTTCGATCGAGGAATTGCAGGCGTTCATGCGCTCGGAAATCGTCCGCTGGGGCGAAGTCGTCAAACGTTCGGGCGCGACGATCGATTAAGCCGCCTGGTCGCGCTAATCAATTCAAACAAAAAGTGTCGCGACTGCGAGGCAAGTGATGGATACGGAAGTTCTGATCGTTGGGGCCGGCCCGGTCGGCCTCACCCTCAGCATCGATCTCGGCATGCGCGGCATTCGCTGCATATTGATCGAAAAGAACGACGCGCCGCTTGGCTACCCGAAAATGGAGCGCTGCAATCCGCGGACGATGGAGATTTTCCGTCGCCTCGGTCTCGCCGATACGGTGCGGGCGGCCGGATATCCGCCGGACTGGCCGATGGACACCTATCTGGTATTCGATCTCATGCGGCCACCGCTGCTCAAGATGGCCCATCCCACCGTGGCGCAGGCCAGGGCCAAGCGGGACGCGACAACGGACGGATCGATGCCGCTCGAGCCGTACCAAATCATTTCTCAGTACACTCTTGAGCCGCTGCTCAAATCGGTCGCCGAGCGAATTCCAAGCGTGGCGGTGAAATTCGGTCATGAATTCATATCGTTCACGGAGGAATCCGACGGCGTTGCTGCGCAGGTCAGAAAAACAAGCGGCGAGACCGTCACCATTCGCGCCCGGTACGTCGTCGGTTGCGACGGCGGATCGAGCGTGGTCCGCAAGCAGCTTGGCTTCAGGATGGCAGGCGAGCCGCATTTGCGCGAAATGCGACAGGCGCTGTTCTACTGTCCGGAGCTATACGAAAACGTGCGCGCGCCGCGGGCCCGGCACTATCATCGCATCGACGATCATTGGACGTTGATGATCGTTCAAGATTCGCGTCAGCACTTTACGCTCCATGCCATCGTCGAAAGTGACGAGGACATGGCAGCATTGTTCGGCACCATGGTCGGCACGCCGGTGCAATACGAGATGGTGCATTGCGCCAAATGGGTGCAGCGGCTGCTCTTGGCGGAGCACTATCAGCAAGGCCGCGTCTTCATCGCCGGCGATGCTGCGCATCTTGTCATTCCGACCGGCGGCCTCGGCATGAATACCGGCGTCGGCGACGCCATCGACATTTCCTGGAAACTCGCCGCGACACTGCGCGGCTGGGCTGGACCTAACCTGTTGCAATCCTATGAAGCCGAGCGGCGTCCAATCGGCGCGATCAACGTCAAAGCCTCCGGCGGCGGCACAGCCGGCCGGACGAAATGGCGCGCTGCGTATCGTCCGAACATCGAGGACGATACGCCGGACGGCAAGGCTGCGCTGGCCAATCTGCTGACGATTGCGCGGGAGGAGGCGCCAAAATCATTCCGCGTCGTCGGTGCCGAGCTTGGCTATCGCTATGCGAATTCTCCGGTGATTTGCGACGAGCCCGGCGGACCCGCGCCGAATATCGAGGACTATGTGCCGACAAGCTGGCCGGGGGCGCGTTTACCGCATGTTTGGCTCGAGCCGGGCAAGACCTCGGTGCACGATCGGATTGGCGACGGGTTCACGCTGTTGCGGCTCGGTCGGAATAAAGCCGATGCGTCAGGTGTGCGGAAGGCCTTCAGCGCGATCGGCGCGCCTTTTTCCGTGCTCGATATCGATAGCGAAGCGGTGCGGCGCGTCTACGGCTTCGACTATCTTCTTGTGAGGCCGGATTTGCACGTGGTCTGGCGAGGCGGCGCGTCGCCAAAGGACCCGGACGGGCTCGCACGCGTTGTGACTGGTCACTAGGGGGACGGACAGCCGAGACGGTGCAGCCGCAGCGCAGCAATCGGTACGGCTTGCAGGCATTTTAAAAGTGGGCCGCCCGTCCGCCCGCTACTTCGGGAGTTGGAGCTCAAATGGCGGTTGTCGCCGACGGCCTCTCGTGACAGCATCGTAGCAGTCTTGTTCCAGGTTTCGAGCGCCATGCCGCGTCGGAAGTTTCCGTGGGCCTCGCTGCCCGACGAGCAGTTGCTGAAGGTTCGCCTCAAGGACCTCAAGGTTACGATCGAAGGCACTTGGCTCGAAGACTGCCTTCACACTCTCCAGGACGAACTCGACGAGCGCGGGCTGCGCGTTCGGCCTCATGCCTGGATTTCGAGCGAGTGGTTCAGCCCGGACAGCACGCCGGGCATCGCGATCCCGTTCTATCTCGCGCATCCACGGCTGATGCGGCTGGAAAAGAAAATGATCATCGATGTCGAGGGGGGCACGTGGTCCGAGTGCATGGCCATTCTCCGGCACGAGGCCGGTCATGTCGTCCAGCACGCCTATCAGCTCTATCGCCGCCGCCGTTGGCAGCAGCTCTTTGGTCCGACCTCGAAACGCTATCCGCGCTATTACCGGCCAAATCCGGCCAGCCGCCAATTTGTCCAGCATCTGCGGCTCTGGTACGCCCAGAGCCATCCTGACGAGGATTTCGCCGAGACATTTGCGGTGTGGCTGCGGCCGCGCTCGAACTGGCGAACGCGTTATGCCGGATGGCCAGCGCTCAAGAAACTCGAATATGTCGACGAGCTGATGGCGGAAATCGCCACGCAACGGCCGCTGCTCACCCATCGGGAGCGGGTCGATCCTCTAAGCAAGCTCACGGAGACGCTCGCCGAACACTACAAGAGAAGGCAAGCGCTTTACGCTTTCGACACGCCGAAAACCTACGATCGCGATCTGCAACGGCTGTTCTCCGCCGATCCGAGACATCACCGATCGGAGGCGGCTTCCTCGTTCATCAGACGCAACCGCGCAAGGGTGAGAGAATTGGTCGCAAAGTGGACGGGCGAATATCAGCTCACGCTCGATGCCGTGCTCGACGACATGGTGCGGCAGTGCCGTGAGCTCAATTTGCGCGCAGTCGGCTCCGAGCGCAAACTCGTCGCGCAGTTTACGGTTTTGTTGACCGCCAAAACGATGCACGCCCTGTTCGGTCCGTCGCGGCGAAGGTGGATCGCGCTATGAAACGGCTTCGCGTCCTGGTGCTGGTCCACCCGGACCTGATACCTCCGAAATCATCCAAGGGCTACAGCGAGCAGGAAATCAATGAATGGAAAACAGAATACGACGTCGTGACCACGCTGCGCGGCGCCGGGCACGATGTCCGTCCGCTCGGCGTGCATGATGAGCTCAAGCCTATCCGCGACGAGATCGATGGTTGGAAGCCCGATGTCGTGTTGACGCTTCTCGAGCAGTTTCAGGGCGAGGCCATCTACGACCAGAACGTCGCCAGTTATCTCGAGCTGATGCACATTCCGTACACCGGCTGCAACCCGCGCGGCTTGATGCTGGCGCGCGGCAAGGATTTGTCCAAGACGCTCGTGCATTACCATCGCATTCCGGTGCCGGCCTTTGCCGTCTTTCCGATGCGCCACAAGGTTCGACGCCCGAAGCGCCTTGCGCTGCCGCTGATCGTCAAGAGCCTGAATGAGGACGCGTCCTACGGAATCTCGCAGGCCTCCGTGGTCGACACCGACGAGAAGCTCGCCGAGCGGGTCGGCTTCATCCATGAGCGGATCGGCACGGCCGCCATCGCCGAGCAGTACATCGAGGGGCGAGAACTCTATGTCGGCGTGCTTGGCAACGACCGCCTGAGGGTGCTGCCGGTGTGGGAACTGGAATTCGGCAACATGGCGCAAGGCGACTGGCCGATCGCAACCGAGAAGGTCAAGCACGATCCCGACTATCAGGAGCGCCGCGGCATCCTGCATGGGCCGGCGAAGAACTTGGCGCCTGAATTAAGTGCTCGCATCCAACGCATAGCCAAACGAATCTATCGGACGCTGGAACTCGACGGGTATGCCCGCATCGATTTCCGTCTCACGGCCGACGGCATTCCTTATTTCCTCGAAGCTAATCCCAATCCGGAGATCGCGGAGAGCCAGGAATTTGCCGCTGCGGCGCGGCTCGACGGTATCGCCTATCCCGAACTGCTGCATCGCATCATGGCGCTCGGCATGCGGCGGTCGGCAATGAACGCGTCGGCTGGCTGAGGAAGATAACGAGCTGGGCAGCCTTAGACTGCAAAGTGCCGGCCTGAAGTCATCGGCTTCATGCACTCTTGTGTTTGTCGCGCGCCAGGTGCGGGGTCCGGTTAGCTTGATGTTTGCCTGAACGGTTATGAGCCGCGGAGTGAGCGGCTTGGGCTCGAACGTGGGTATGCGGGTGCCTGTGGCCGAATGCCAGATGATGAACAACGCGCGCTGGTTCGGGTGTGGGCTTCGGTGTGTCGGCCGGTTCGGACTCTGCCTGCTTGGACTTTGCCGGCTCCTCGTCGGCCTTCGCGTCTTGCGCCTGCTCCAGTTTCGCGTCCTGCTCCGGTTTCAACTTTTCCACTTGCTGCTGCTCAAGGTCGGCAAAGGCCGGCAGGCTGCGACACGGCAGGCGCCGCACGAACGTCAGTGCGCGATCGTCCGGCGGTGTTTTGCGCCACTGTTCGGCTGACCGGCCGGTGACGTGGACGACGTAATCGCGCGTTTCGCGCGGCAACCTGCGTCGGCGTTTCAGCCACTCGGCGACCCGGCGGGCGCCCGCGTTATAAGCGGCTGCGGCCAGGCCGAGGTTGCCGAATTGCTGGCGAAGCTCTCTGATCAGCCGAGCCGATGCCGGGATGGCTTGGAGTGGATCGAACGGATCCTCCAAACCGGATTCCGCGGCGGTCTCCGGCATGAACTGCGCGATGCCCAGCGCCCCCGCCCGACTGACCGTATCGTTCTGCAGGCGGCTCTCCTGCCAGAGCAGGTTGGCAAAGAAAGGCACAGGCAACGCGTTGTCCTGAGCGGAATTGAGCAGCGCGTAGCAGAGATCGTCGAGCGATACGTCTAGGGGTTCATCGTCTTCGATGTCGTCTGCGACGTCGGCACTTGCGGGGGCGTGGTGCAGACCGCCGTCGTTGGGGTCTGCGCTCGCCAGCACGACCGGCGATGTCGGGGCGTGATGCAGACCACCGTCGCCGGGATCTGCGCTCGCCAACACGATCGGCGGGGCTGAGGCGTGATGCAGACCGCCGTCATCGGAGCTTGAGCTCGCCATCACGGCCGGCGGCTCGGCTGGTTCCGCGCCGCGAAGTTCGGCGGTTGGCTGAGTTTGCGGCGGCACAAATAACGGCAAGCGGTCGGCCCTGCCGATCGAGGACTCGATTTCAACCAGGGACCGAACCGTGTTCCCGTCGGCGGTTTGCAGATAATCGGCATAGAGCGAAGAATATTCGGGCTCGGGTGCGGCGCTGCTCAATCCAAGCAAGAGAGCCACAAGCGCAAGTATAGGTCGCATCCTGCTCCCCGCAGCATCGTACCGCGACGCCATTGCGGCACCGCGCTACCCGGATCGACTGAGAGATGTCCCCTCGACTGGGAACTGCTGATGCCCAGGCAACACGGCCGATTTTTGGAAAGATTGCGATTTCGTTAAGGCACTAGGCTTACTCCCCTGAATTTATGCGGAAATGGTAGCCATTCCGTTAAAGGCTGCGGCTTCTGGATTAGAACCGTTGTAAACGCCTTGCTTTGGAACGGCTTAAGGCGGATATTAGTTGCGGTCGAGACCAATTCCGGCGCAATCCGCCGCCATGGACACTCATTGCAAGTCCGGGGAGGTCCCAATGCCGCACGACACCAAGGTCCGAAGGGCGGAAATCAAGCCCCAACCGGCGGTGGCACCCCTGCAATACCAGAGCGGCTTCGGCAATCATTTCGTGTCCGAGGCCGTTCCCGGCGCACTGCCGGTCGGCCGCAATTCGCCACAACAGCCGCCGCACGGCCTTTACGCCGAGCTGCTCTCCGGGACGTCGTTCACCTCCCCGCGTGCGGAAAACCGGCGCACGTGGACTTACCGCATTCAGCCCTCGGTGGTGCACCGGCCCTACGCGCGCATCGATAACGGTCTCATTCGCAGCGCGCCGTTCAACGACGTCGACGCCACCCCGACCCAACTGCGCTGGAGTCCGATACCGATCCCCAAAAAGCCAACTGATTTCGTCGAAGGCATCGTGACGATAGGGGGCAATGGCGATGTCGCGACCCAGGTCGGCATGGCCGTCCATCTTTATGCCGCCAACCGGTCGATGACCGATCGTTGCTTCTACAATGCGGACGGCGAGATGCTCATCGTGCCGCAGCAGGGTCGCGCCCGCTTCGTCACCGAGCTCGGCGTCATCGAGGCGGCGACGGGCGAGATCGTTGTGATCCCGCGCGGGCTGCGCTTTCGCACCGAACTGCCGGACGGGCCATCACGCGGCTACATCTGCGAGAACTACGGAATGATGCTGCGGCTGCCGGAGCTCGGGCCGCTCGGTTCGAACGGTCTCGCCAATGTCCGCGACTTTCTCAGCCCGGTCGCAGCCTATGAGAACACCAGATCACCCTGCCTCATGGTGGCGAAATTCCAGGGCAATCTGTGGGCGGCCGAGATGGATCATTCGCCGCTCAATGTCGTCGCTTGGCACGGCAATTTTGCGCCGTACAAGTACGATCTCGCGCGCTTCATGGTGATCGGCACAGTGAGCTTCGACCACCCCGACCCCTCGATCTACAGCGTCCTGACGGCGCCTTCCGATGTGCCCGGCACCGCCAATATCGATTTCGTGATCTTCCCGCCGCGGTGGCTGGTCGGCGAGGATACGTTCCGGCCGCCCTGGTATCACCGCAACGTCATGACCGAGTTCATGGGCTTGCTGCACGGCGTCTATGACGCCAAGGCCGAAGGATTTCTCCCCGGCGGCGCCAGCCTGCACAATTGCATGACCGCTCACGGCCCCGACGCCGAGACTTGGGAACGCGCGTCGCGCGCCGAGCTCAAGCCGCACAAGATTGAGGACACCATGGCGTTCATGTTCGAAAGTCGCTTCGCCATGCGGCTGACGCGTTATGCGGTCGAGTCGTCCGAACTTCAGCATGACTATTTCGAAGGCTGGCAGGGCCTCGAAAGGCATTTTTCGCGATAAACAACGTTCCACTTATCCCCGCAGTAGGCGAGCCGGCCTCGCGTTCCCGCTTTGGCGCGGAATTGCCCATATCGGCCGCGCCCAGATCCCTTCGAGGCGGAACTGGCTCTGTGCAAGCTCCGCCGCGGGGCGTTAACCCGTCGTTAACCATACCCTGAGCAGTTTGTTAACCAATCAGAATCGCCAAGAATTCGGAGAGGCATCGTGTCGAGCGTCGTTCGCCAACGCCAGTCGCTGATGTTTCGGGCGCGCTCCTACATGGCGTTCGTCCTCACGCCGCAGCCGCCGATCATGGACTGGCTGGCGAGCCTCGACGTCAGTCTTGAACAGTCCAAGGCCTTCTTTTCCGGTCATCCCGTGGCGCTCGATTTGTCGGCCGTTCAATTGAGCCCAACCGCCATCGGACACCTCATCACCAATCTCGAGGAACGCAATATCCGCGTTCTCGGCATCGAAGGCGTTGACGCAAGCGAGTGGGGCGAGCGGCTTCCTCCCATCCTGCGCGGCGGCCGCGGTACGCAAGCGTTGGATCTGCCTGCACCCGCGGCTCCGGCGCCTGCTGCTCCGGCGGTCGCTGCTCCGCCGAAGCAACCTTCGACGTCGCTCTTGATCGAGGATCCGGTGCGATCAGGCCAATCGATCATCTTCACCGAGGGCGACATTACGGTGCTCGGTTCGGTCGGCTCGGGTGCAGAGATCGTCGCCGGCGGATCCATCCACATCTACGGAACGCTGCGCGGCCGCGCGATGGCCGGCGCTACCGGCAATTCCCGGGCGCGTATCTTTTGTCACCGCGTCGAAGCCGAACTTCTGGCAATCGACTCCTACTACAAGACGGCGGACGAGATTGAGGACAGCCTGCGCCGCGGACCGGCCCAGGCCTGGCTTGAGGGCAGTACGCTGAAAATATCTGCAATGCACTAGGAGCAGGATCCCGAAAAAGCGGCATCCGATTTTCGGAATGGATCACGCTCATACAGGACAACGAAAGGCAATGAATATGGCCAAAGTCTTGGTCGTGACATCAGGCAAGGGCGGCGTCGGCAAGACGACCTCCACGGCGGCGCTCGGTGCCGCTCTCGCTCAGGACGGAGCAAAAGTCGCCGTCATCGACTTCGACGTCGGGTTGCGCAACCTCGATCTGGTGCTGGGCGCTGAACGCCGCGTGGTGTTCGATCTGATCAGTGTCATCAACGGCACGGCGAGGCTGTCGCAGGCGCTCATTCGCGACAAACGTCTGGAGACCCTGTTTCTGCTGCCGGCGTCGCAAACCCGCGACAAGGACGCGCTCACCGAGGAAGGCGTCGCCCGCGTCATCGCCGAGCTGAGTCCGAAGTTCGATTGGATCATCTGCGACAGTCCGGCCGGCATCGAGCGCGGCGCAACGCTCGCCATGCGGCACGCCGATGCGGCGATCATCGTGACCAATCCCGAAGTATCGTCGGTGCGCGATTCCGATCGGATTATCGGCTTGCTCGATTCCAAGACGGTCAAGGCGGAGCGCGGCGAGCGTGTCGAAAAACACCTGCTCATCACGCGCTACCAGCCGTCGCGTGCGGCTCGCGGCGAGATGCTCTCGATCGATGACGTGCTCGAAATCCTGGTGACGCCGCTGCTTGGCATCATTCCGGAAAGCCAGGAAGTCTTGCGCGCTTCCAATCTTGGTACGCCGGTGACTCTCAACAACGCGCTGAGCGCGCCTGCTCGCGCCTATTTCGATGCCGTCCGCCGGCTCAAAGGTGAGGAGATTCCCATGCTCATTCCGAGTGAAAGCAGAGGTATTTTCAACAGGCTTTTTGGACGGATGGCAGCATGAGCCTATTCAAGCTATTTCGACGCGGCTCCGCGCCGGTGGCGCGCGAACGCCTGCAAATTCTGCTCGCCCACGAGCGAAACGCGCGCAGCCAACCCGATCTGCTCGGCATTTTGCGCGAGGAGATCCTCAACGTCATCAGCCGGCATGTTTCGTTCGAGCCCGACAAGGTTCAGATCAAGATGAACCGCGACAGATCGGTGTCGACCCTTGAGGTCGACATCGAAATTCCGAATGGGTTCAGCATATCGCTGGGTCGAGCGGCAGCGCCGGAACCTGCGGTGATCTAAGTGCGGCGGTGTTGATCTGGCGCCGCCGCGCTCTTCCAGGGCGGGACCCGAGTGTTTCGATGCGCCGCACGACGTTGGGCGCCGCTATAATTTTGCCGATCTCATCGCTGAGCGGTGATCATTGCGACGGCATTGACCACCGCCTGCCAATAATAGTCGAGGCTGAGCGGCCCGACGCGGTCGCAGGGATTGCGCAGGTCATCGCGCCCGCGCAGGATCGGCTCCTGCATTTCCTCGTCGCTGAACGATTGTGCGCCGATGAGGCGCTCGCGGCAGACATAGGTCTGGCGTTGGTCCGCCGGTATGAGGACGATCGGATCGAGTCGCCAGATGCGCGCGGTATGGTCGAGCGATGCGGTCACGACACGCGAGCCATCCGGGCTGAATGCCGCTGTGACCACTTGACTTGAATGGCCCTGGAGCGCGGCCAGCGCCACACCCGTCGCGGCATCCCACACCCGCGCGGTCTTGTCCGCGGACGCGGTGACGATCCGCGACCCGTCCGGGCTGAACGCCGCAGTCATCACCCGATCCGTGTGCCCCGAAAGCGTGGCCAAGGGGGCGCCGGTCTTGGCGTCCCACAGGCGGGCAGTGTGATCGAAGGATGCGGTGACGATGCGAGAGCCGTCCGGGCTGAACGCCGCAAAGTTTACCCAATCCGAATGCCCCGAGAGCGTGGCGAGGGCCGCGCCCGACTTCGCGTCCCATAAACGCGCGGTTTTATCAGCCGATGCGGTGACGATCCGCGACCCGTCCGGGCTGAACGCCGCAGTGATCACCCGATCGGTGTGCCCCGACAGCGTGGCCAAGGCGGCGCCGGTCTTGGCATCCCACAATCGTGCGGTGTTGTCGAAAGCCGCGGTGACGACACGAGAGCCGTCCGGGCTGAATGCCGCACTGTTCACCCAGCCGGTGTGGCCTGAGAGCGTCGCGAGCGCGGCGCCCGACTTGGCATCCCACAATCGCGCGGTGTTGTCGAAAGCCGCGGTGACGACACGAGAGCCGTCGGGGCTGAACACTGCGCTGACGACCCGACCCTCGTGACCCCAGAGCGTGGCGAGAGCGGTGCCGGTTTTGGCATCCCATAATTGCGCGGTCCCATCGTCGGACGCGGTGACGACGCGAGAACCATCGGGGCTGAATGCGGCGCTGTTCACCGCGTCCGTGTGCCTGGCCAGCGTGACGAGGACCACGCCCCGCTGGGCATCCCATATTCGCGCGGTCTTATCCTCCGATGCGGTGACGATGCGGGAACCGTCTGCGCTGAACATGGCGCTATTCACCGCGGCCGCGTGCCCCGAGAATATCTTAAGCGGAGCGGCTTTGTCGGCGTCCCAGACGCGCGCCGTCCTGTCCTCAGACGCGGTCACGACGTGCGAACCGTCCGGGCCGAATGCCGCCCTGAATACCGGGCCCGCATGCCCCGATAATGTGATGACGGCAGCGCCAGACTTGGCGTCCCACACGCGCGCGGTCCTGTCCTGCGACGCGGTGACGACGCGGGACCCATCCGGGCTGAATGCCGCGCTCCACACCCAGCCTGTGTGGCCCGAAAGCGTCGCCAGCACGGCGCCCGTCTTGGCGTCCCACACGCGCGCGGTGTTGTCCAACGACGCGGTGATGACGCGAGAACCATCCGGGCTGAACGCCGCGCTCAAGACCGGTCCCGTATGGCCCGATAACGTGGCGAGCTCGGCGCCCGTGCTGGCGTCCCACACGCGCGCCGTCTTGTCTTCCGATGCGGTGACGATGTGAGAACCGTCCGGACTGAACGTCGCCCTCCATACCAAAAGCGTATGGCCCAAGAGTTCGGACAGCTCGGTCCCGGTCGCCGCGTCCCAGACGCGCGCTGTGTTGTCGAAGGATGCGGTAACGACACGGGACCCGTCCGGGCTGAACGCCGCGCTGCTCACCGCGTCCGTGTGCCCGGACAGGACCGCGAGCACGGCGCCCGTCTTGGCGTCCCATACGCGCGCGGTGTTGTCGTTCGATGCCGTGACGACGCGCGAGCCATCCGGGCTGAACGCCGCGCTGTTCACTGGTCCCGAGTGTCCCGAAAGCACGGCGAGCACCGCGCCCGTTTCGGCATCCCACACTCGGGCGGTCCTGTCCCAGGAGGCGGTGACGATGCGACGGCCGTCCGGGCTGAACGCTGCGCCGTTGACCCAAAACTTGTGTCCCGCGAGCGTGGCCAAGGCGGCACCCGTCTTGGCGTCCCACACGCGCGCCGTCATGTCCCAGGATGCGGTGACGACACGAGAGCCATCGGGGCTGAACGCAGCGGAGTTCACCAAACCGCTGTGCCCGGCTAACGCCAGACCAAAATAACAATCATGCGCGGCACCGAAGAAGGACAACTCGCCCTGCAATTGCGGCGAACGAAATGACAGGGGAGAGGCGCCCCGGGCCGGCGGCAGGCCGGCAACGGCCAATCGCAATGCGCGATCGCAAAAGCCTTGTTCGAACGCGGTCGCGCTGATGCTGGCGAACACTCCCGCCTCGCGCTGCGAGGTCCGGTATGACTCCCACACTGTAACGCCAAGAGTAAAAAAGACGGCAACGAAACCGGCTGCCAGCGCCCAGCCTATTCTTTTTAGAGACTGTCGCGCCTTCTCGACGTGTGCCTGCTCGCGTGCGAACGCCGCTTCCTTCGCTTCGCGTTCCGCTGTCTCGATCGTCATTCTTGCCCGAGTGGCTGATGAATAGTCGCGACAAAGTCCGCGCGCCCGCCGAGATTAGGCCACGCAAACTAAACCCGCGATCGCGGCGTTAGCAAACGGACTTTCGCTAGACGCTGCTGGCGCGCGTTTTCGCCCGAAGAAGTCGTCGCGACTTCTCTTGTGCGGTTGTGCGGCTGCATGAGCTCCTGTTTAATCTTCTATCAAATGTCTCACGACGCATTCATCAGCTACTCAAGCCGTGACAAAGCGGTGGCGGACGCCGCCTGTGCCGCCCTGGAAGCATCGGGAGTTCGATGCTGGATCGCGCCGCGTGACATCATGCCGGGTGCGGAATGGGGCGAAGCGATTATCGACGCCATCAATCAGTGCCGCGCTTTTATTCTGATCTTCTCGGCTAACGCCAACGAGTCGCCGCAGATTCGACGGGAGGTCGAACGTGCCGTCAGCAAAGGGATTGCCATCATCCCGGTGCGCATCCAGGACATCGCGCCCGCTCGCTCCCTCGAATATTTCATCGGAACCGTCCATTGGCTCGACGCGCTTGACGCCGCCGCTTGAGGCGCATCTGCGTCGGCTCGTCGAGACCGTAAAAACGCTTTTGCAGATCGATCCCACGCTCCCGCGCATCGTGTCGCCGGGCGTCGCTTCAGCCTCTCCGGCTCCGCGGCTCGGATCCCGCCGATGGTTGGCAGTCACCATCGCGCTGACGTGTCTGGGATTGAGTGCGATAGCGATTGGAATCTGGTGGCTTGTTGTTGCGAAGTCGTCGCAACAGCAGGCCGCTTCGCCTCCACCGGCGCTCGTGCAGCCCCCGGCTCAACCCGACGTGCAGCCTCCGACTCAAGCCGCCAAGGCGAGCGTCGACCCAGTGCTTGTCGGGACTTTCGAGCATGACGCCGTTATCGAAGACTACGATTGGCGCTTCATCTATTCCATCGCACCGGATGGGACTTATCGCCTGGCGACCACGCAGGAAGAGAACGGTACCTACCACGCTGCCAATGGTCAGTACCGCACCATCGGCGCCAAGACCGGTCGCGTCCGCACCGGGACTTATCGCGCGGTCGGCAGCGCGGCGATCGAGCTGAGAAGCGCCACGGGAACAGCCATATTCCGGCCGGCGCAATCCATCGCTCCGATCGATCAGGCCCATCCGGTCATGCTCGGAATTTGGCGGGCCACGATCGTTCAAGGCGGCGTGACGTGGACGTTGACGATACAGAACAATCCTGACGGCACCTACCATTACCAGGCGCAAACCGAAGACAACGGCAGCTGCGAGATTGCTGATAACCGATGGCAGACGACCTCGGCGGTTACCGGAAAATCCAATGCGGGGACCTATCGGGTCGTCGACGCGCACAACGTCGAAATCACCGGCAGCACCGGTCCGACGATATGGCAACGGCAATAGCCGATCATGGCTGCAGTGCTCATCATCCGACGAGGACAGACCGGGCCGGCGCGCGTTCGAAACGACACGATCGGCCTAGCCATGGGATTGCCGATCCGCTCAGCGACCGCTGTCTGAACCCACATTGGCTCCGTCGTCTGTGTTAAATTTACCGGCTATGATGCCATGTCCTGAGCCGAGGGAGAGGCAATGACGCGGCGCACCAGAGCGGCCGGCGAACCAGCTAAAAAGCGCCGCCGCAAGACCGAAACGCTCAAGCGCCGCGATAAACCAAAGGCCGCGCGCCGCGGCAGTTCCTCCGCTGCCGGCCTGAGCAAGCAGGTGGCGCTGCTTATTCGTGAGCGAGACGAGGCGCTGGAGCAGCAGGCCGCGACGTCGGACGTGTTGAAAGTCATCAGCCGTTCAGCCGGCGAACTGCAGCCGGTGTTTGATGCGATGCTCGCAAACGCAACGCGGCTGTGCGATGCCACTTACGGCACGATGTGGCTTCACGAACGCGACGGCCAATTGCGCAACGCCGCACTGCATGGCTCTCTGCCCAAAGCATTTCTTGAGAAATGGGGCGTCGGTAAGACTTTCCGGCCGAGTCCTTCCGTGCCGTCGGCCCGTGTGCTCGTCACCCACAAGCCCGTTCACGTCGTCGATCTCAAGGAGGATCGCTGTTATCTCGATCGCGATCCGCTGGCCGTAGCTTCGGTGGAAGTTGCCGGCATTCGGTCATTGATTTCCGTGCCGATGCTTAAGGAGGGAAAGATTGTCGGCGCCATGACTATTTACCGCCGGGCGGTGCGGCCTTTCACCGACAAACAGATTGCACTGGTGCAGAACTTTGCTGCTCAGGCGGTCATCGCCATCGAGAACGCCAGGCTACTCAACGAGCTGCGCCAGCGCACTGACGAGTTGACCGATTCGCTGCAACAGCAAACCGCCACCGCCGACGTACTCAAGGTCATCAGCCGCTCGACGTTCGATCTAAAGGCTGTCCTCGACACACTTGTTCAATCGGCGGTCCGGTTATGCGATGCGGAGTGCGCGCACATCTTTCGCTTCACTACCGATGTTTATCGGTTGGCGGCTTGCTGCGGCTATTCCTCTGAATACGAGGAATACATGTACCGGCAAACGATCTCGCCCGGACGGCATACCTTGATAGGCCGGATAGCACTCGAGAGTAGGACGGTTCACATTCCGGATGCTCTCGCCGATCCTGAATACAAATGGCTTGAGGCGCAGAGGCTGGGCAGATGGCGTACCATGCTCGGGGTGCCCTTGCTGCGCGAGGGAAAGCCCATCGGGGCAATGGCGGTAACACGTTCCACCGTGCGGCCGTTCACCGATAAGCAGATCGAACTGCTTACGGTCTTCGCCGACCAGGCTGTGATCGCCATCGAGAATGTCCGGCTGTTCGAGGCGGAGCAGCAACGAACGCGCGAATTATCCGAGGCACTTGAGCAGCAGACGGCCACTGCGGACGTTCTCAAAGTCATCAGTCGTTCGACCTTCGATCTTGAAGCGGTCCTCGACACCTTGACAGCATCGGCGGTTCGCCTTTGCCGCGCGGAACGCTCGGCGATCCGGCTGCTGAAGGAGGGCCTTTATCATAACGTCGCCAGTCATGGCTTCTCGCCGGAACACAAGGCCCGAATGGAGCGGGAACCGATCAAGCCGGGACCAGACTCAATCGCCGGCCGCATCGCCCTCGATGGCAAATCTGTTCACCTCATCGACGCGCAATCCGATCCGGACCCCGGCGTGGCGAGGAGAGCGCGGTCGGGAAATGTACGCACGATCCTCGCGGTACCGTTGCTGCGTGAAGGGACGCCCATCGGAGTTCTGCTTCTGCAGCGTGCCGTCGTGCAACCATTCACTGACAAGGAGATCGCACTCGCTGAGACATTCGCCGACCAGGCGGTGATCGCGATCGAGAACGTGCGACTTTTCGAAGAGGTCCAACAGCGCACCGCTGACCTGAGCGAGGCACTGGAGCAGCAGACTGCAACGTCCACAGTGCTCGGCGTGATCTCCAGCTCGCCCGGCGACCTGAAGCCGATCTTCCAGTCGCTGCTGGAGAATGCCATCCACATCTGCGGCGCCAAGTTCGGCAACTTGTGGCTTCGAGAGGGCGATTTTTTCCACGTAGTCGCGGCCCATGGCGCACCGGCTGCTTATCGTGAAATGCTGTTCCGTGCAGCCATCCGTCCCGGCCCGGACACCGGCCTCGGAATGTTGCTGAAGACAAAACGGTTCGTCCAGATCGACGATATCACCAAGGGCAAGGCGTACCTTGATCGCGATCCGCTGCGTGTGGCCACCGTGGAGCTTGGCGGCGGCCGGACCCTGGCCGAGGTGCCACTGCTGAAAGACGGCGAATTGCTCGGATCGATCAACATCTATCACCAGGAGGTCAAGCCCTTCACCGAAAAGCAGATCGAGCTACTGACAAATTTCGCCACACAAGCCGTCATTGCCATCGAGAACACGCGGCTGCTCAATGAATTGCGCGAATCGCTGCAGCAGCAAACCGCCACCGCCGACGTCCTCAAGGTGATCAGCCGCTCGACCTTCGATCTTCGAACGGTGCTCAACACACTGGTCGAGTTCAGCTGCTCGGTTGTGCGAGGCCGATATGGCCTCGATCAACCGACAGTTCGGTGACGTATATCGGCAAGTGGCAAGTTACGGCTACTCGCCGGAATTTGAGCAGTTTATGGAATCTCACCCGATCCAGCTGGGACGAGGGACGACCGTAGGTCGCACAGTGCTGGAAGGAACGCCCGTTCATATTGCAGATGTCATGACCGACCCCGAATTCCAATTCAAAAAGGCAGCCGAGATTGGCGGCTTGCGCACGACACTCGGCGTGCCGCTGCTGCGTGAAGGGCTGCCCATTGGCGTGATCGTGCTGATGCGCAAGCCTGTGCGCCCTTTCACCGACAAGCAAATCGAGTTGGTCAAAACCTTCGCCGACCAGGCCGTGATCGCGATCGAGAACGTGCGGCTGTTCGAAAGCGTCGAGACCCGCACGCGCGAATTAGCCAAGTCGCTGGAGGATTTGCGGACCGCGCAGGACCGCCTGGTCCAGACCGAGAAGCTTGCTTCGCTCGGCCAATTGACCGCGGGGATCGCCCACGAGATCAAGAACCCGTTGAATTTCGTCAATAATTTCTCGGCCGTCTCGGTCGAACTCATCGACGAATTGCGGGAGGCACTGGCCGGCGCTCGCCTCGACAGCAAGCTACGGGCAACCATCACTGAGATCGCGGATATGCTGCAGGGCAATCTCGATAAGGTGGTCCAGCACGGCAAGCGCGCCGACTCGATCGTCAAGAACATGCTGTTGCATTCGCGGCAAGGGTCCGGAGAGCTTCGGCCGGTCGATATCAATGCTCTCGTCGAGGAGAGCGTTAATCTCGCCTATCACGGGGCACGCGCCGAGAAGCAGGATTTCAACATCGCCCTCGAGAGGTCTTTTGATCCGGCCGCCGGCGAGGTCCATCTGTTCCCGCAGGAAATCACACGGGTGCTGCTCAACCTGATCGCAAACGGCTTCTATGCAGCCACAAAGCGCAAATCCGAGGCCAATGCAGGCGACCACGAGCCCACCCTGACTGCCGCGACCAGGAATCTCGGTGACAGCGTCGAAATCAGCATTCGCGACAATGGCGCCGGCATACCATCCGAGGTGAAGGAAAAGATGTTCAATCCGTTCTTCACGACGAAACCCGCGGGCGAGGGAACAGGGCTGGGCCTGTCCATTAGTCACGACATCATCGTCAAGCAACACGGCGGCTCCATAGAGGTCGATACCCGGCCCGGCGCGTTCACCGAATTTCGGATCATTCTGCCGCGTGCAGGGGCGACCGTTGTCAAATCGGGAGAACGCGTGTGAACGCGGGCCAATGGTGCCGAAGCGGTTCGGATCAAGCGGACGATCTCGGCACGCTCCGCGGCGAAATCGACACGCGCGTCACCGCATAACCACGCTAATCGCGGTGATGCCGGCCGGTATCACGCGCCAACGAGGCGTCCAGCGCGCCGCCGCGGCTGGTGCCAAGCCCCTTCATGAAGCGATTGCGGATTGATGGCGAGGCCTCATGGCGCATGGCAACGGACCGCGCCAATGGGTAGGTTGGATTGATTTATCGGCCGGCAACGACCGCGCCTGCAACAAAAAGTGGAGGATGCCTTGGAAGTGGAGAATCGCCTTTGGAATGCCGTGGCGAGGCTGGCGGCTTGCCTTGTGGTTCTTGGTGCCGTTTGCGGCGTATCGTATCCGGCCGCCGCCGAATACCCCGATCATCCGATCGTGCTTGTTATTCCACTGCCGCCCGGCGGTACCAACGACATCATGGCGCGGTCGGTTTCCGACAAGATGAGCGCCGCGCTCGGCCAGCGGGTTGTCATCGAAAACCGCAATGCCGGCGGCAGCGGCACGGTCGGCACGCGGCAGGTCGCCCACGCCGCACCGGACGGTTACACGCTCATTCTCGGCTATACCTCGACGCTTGCAACCGGACCCAATCTTTATCGCGACATCGGTTACGATCCGCGCAAGGATTTCGCGCCGATCGGGCTGATCGCTTCCGCACCGGCGCTGGTACTCGTGCACAAGGATCTGCCGGTTCACAATGTCGGCGAACTCATCGCCATGATGAAGAACGCCAAACAGCCGACGCAGGTGGGTACGCCCGGCCTCGGCACTGTCAACTACCTGGCATCCGTTCTGTTTGCGCAACAGGCGGGCGTCAAGGTCGAGCAGATTCCCTACAAGGGTTCGAACCCGTTGATCACCGATATGATCGGCGGCTTCGTCAAGGTGGGCTTCAATCCCATTCCGGTATCGCGCGCCGCGCTGGACGCCGGCTACATCCGCGCGCTCGCGGTGACCTCGAAGAAAAAATCCACGCTGATGCCCGACCTGCCGACGCTGGCAGAGTCGGGCTTGCCCGGTTTCGACGCGACGTTGAGCTATGGACTGCTGGCGCCCGCCGGCACGCCGAAGCCCATCATCGAACGGCTAAACAAGGCCTTGCGCGACGCGCTCGCTACGGACGAGGTGCGTAAGCGCATCATCTTCGAGGGTGGCGAACCCAAGTCGACCACACCCGAGGAGCAGGCTGCGGTGATTGATCAGGAGGAGACCAAATGGGCGGCGGTCATTCGATCGGCCGGCCTCAAACCCCAATGAGGCTTTAGTGCTTCAAAGTGTCAGATCGCCGTGAATCGCCGCAAAATTGGCAATCCTAACCCCACACCCCGAAAATCTCACGACTGAGAATGGAGGCACAAATGATGCCTCCATTCTCCCATCGTCACCCTGCGGAGCTACAAGCGGCGGCCGAAACCGCCACGCATGCCGGTCGTCAAAAGCGAAATGAGGAACAGCACAAGCGCGACGAAAAACACGATCTTCGCAATCCCAACCGCAGCTCCGGCGATGCCGCCAAAGCCGAGAATGCCGGCGATTAAAGCTATAATCAGTAGCGTAACGACGAGGCTTATCATCTGTGCGCTCCGAATGTTCAGTTGCCGAGCATTAAACTCTCGACAAAGGGAGCGGTTCCAAGCCCAGGACCGGTATCAAATTTGATCGGGATCGTTTTTGGGCGGAAACAGGACAATGCTCAACAGCATCACCAGAGCCAACGTGGCGTAGATCTGCAATTCCGCGTTGTGCAGTGCAGTTGCGATCTGCCCGCACAGGCGATCGACTTGACCAAGGATCGAAATAATGTCGCTCATAAGAAGACCCTAACGTCGGTTTTGTCAGCCGCGTGCGATCTATGAGCGATTGCAGCGAAAACTGAACCGCAGTGCCATTGATTCGCAAAACAAGCGAAAGTGTGGCCGAGCGGGCCTGGAGGAAGATGGAGACGCCATGTTGAGAGGGGTAAAGGTCAGTACGGCTGCTGCCGTATTTGCGTTGACGGCGGCCTCCGCTGCGACTGCAATCGGGACCGTGCGACGAGCCGCGGCCGCCGACTACCCGACGCATCCGATCATGCTGATCGTTCCCTATCCGGCGGGGGGCGGCAATGACCTGATCGCACGGCTGGTGGCCAGCCAGATGAGCCAAAGCCTCGGCCAGCAAATCGTGATCGAGAACCGTGGTGGCGCCGGCAGCACGATCGGCACGCGCGACGTCGCAAGAAGCGCTCCGGACGGCTACACGATCTTGATCGCCACGAGTTCGCTTGCGATCAATCCTTCGCTTTATCCAGACGCCGGCTACGACCCGCGCAAGGATTTTACGCCGATCGGTTTGATTGCGACGAGCCCAAATTTCGTGTTGGTGCATCCGTCGGTGCCGGCGAAGTCGATCGCGGAGTTGATCGCTCTTGCCAAAAAGGATCCGGGCAAGCTCGATTTTGCCTCGACCGGCACGGGCACCAGCACGCATTTGTCGGCTGAACTTTTCGAAGACATGGCCGGCATCAAGTTCACCGCCGTGCCGTACAAGGGCGTGGCGCCAGCGCTGACCGATCTGATGGGCGGACATGTGTCCGTCATGTTCTGCCCGATGGCATCGGCCGTCGGTCTCGTGAAGCAGGGAAGTCTGCGCGCGCTTGCCGTCACCGGCGCGACCCGCTCTCCGTTGTTTCCGGACGTCCCGACGGTCGCGGAAGCCGGCTTGCCGGGTTATGACGCCGGACTGCACTACGGCATCGTTGCGCCCGCCGGCACGCCGCACCCGATCGTCGAGAAACTCAATGCTGCGCTTCGCGCCGCGGTCACTTCGCCGGCGTTCAAGGAGAAGATCGCCGCTGATGGTGTCGAGCCTCTGACGAGCACGCCCGAAGAATATGCCACCGATATCGATCGCGAAGAGACCAAATGGTCGGCGATCGTGAAGAAGTTCGGCGGAAAGGCGGAGTGATCGGTCCGCGTCCGACCGAGGAGGATGCCCAAGGTCGGACTATAGCGATTGCACTTGCCCCGCTGGTCGGGGCGCTCTCGCTTGGCCGACGAGCACGGACACGAGACCCGGAGCCAGGACGAGGTATTTTCGGCCAATCAATGCACAAATTGCAGACGGCAGATTGGCGAATTTGCCACACCAGCCCAGAAAATCGGTGAATCTGCTCCTCTAGGCGGCCGTAATCTTGCGAGGACCAGCTCCGGCTGTTCCAATGGGACGGGGCAACTGTGCCTCACGGGCGGGGGACATGGGGTTGCACGGCGTCCATGCTGCCGGGCGACGGCTGCGCCATTGGCGCGCCGCGGCGATGGTCTTCGCCGCGATATTGTGTGCCGGGCTATTAGCGCCCGTCGATCAGGCAGCCGCGCAGGTGGTGGGAAACTGGACGTTCACCAAGGCAGCTAGTCCCACGACCTATTCGGCTGCAGGCCAGGTGATCAATTACACCTATGTGCTGACGAATAATGGGGTTGGCGACAACGCCCTTTCTTCAATTGCGGTGACTGACAACAAGACCACGGTGAGCTGCCCAGGGACCACCTTGGCGGACGGCGCCAGCATGACCTGCACCGGCAGCTATACGATCACGGGAACCGACGTCTCCAACGGCAGCGTGACAAACACGGCGACGGCCAACGTGCAGGTGACGTCTGATCACATTCCGGACCAGAAGACCGCACAGGCCACGGTTACTTACGCCGCTCCGCCGCCCGCCAAAGGATCGATCACCATCGTCGCGCAAGCGAGCGGCGGCGATCCGACGTTCAATTTCACATCCACCGTTCCGGGTTCGCCCAGCTTCACCTTGGTAGCCGCCTCGGGCGGCAGTGCGTCGCAGTCGTTTTCGAGCTTAACGGCCGGAACCTACACCTTCACTGAGGTCAACCTGCCGCTGCACTGGAAATTGTCGGCGCTGACGTGCACCGGCGAAACCGGAGGCTTGCCGACCACGGTGAACGTTTCAAGCCTGACGGCAACGGTTGGACTGGACGCCGGCGAGACCATCACCTGCACCTTCAGCAACGTGTTCGACATCGGTGGTCACATCCAGCAGACCGAGGCGGTCATTCAGAATTTCCTCACTCACAGGCTCGAACTGCTGGCCGGTGACGAACCGGATCGCAACCGCTTCGTGCGGCGTATTCCGGGCTCGCTCTGGGGCAATGCTGATCCGTTGCCGGGCGAAACGTCCGGCAGTCCGCTCAGCTTTGCGGGAAACGACGGCGCGATGTCCTCGCAGATGTCGATCTCGACGAGCCTGTCGCAGATCGCAATGGCCTATGCGAAGTCGAACGGCCCTCAGCAAGCGCCGCTGCTCGGCAAGGCTCCGGCGAAACCGGTCGATCCGCTGGCTTCGACCTACGGCGTCGACATTTGGGCCGAGGCGCATTTCAACGAATACAGGGCCAACACCGGCACGCTCGACAACCACGGGCATTTCAACATCGTGTATGCGGGCGCGGATTACCTGCTCACCAGTTCTATTCTGGTTGGCGCTCTGGTCGAATACGATTTGACCGCCGAATTCGACGAGCGTGAACAACAGCAGCGCCTCCGGCAACGGCTGGATGGCTGGGCCCTATATGACGGCGCGATTGACGCCCAATGTGTTTTTTGATGCCCGCGCCGCGTGGGGCACCTCCAGCAACAGCGTCAACCCGTTCGGCCAGTACCAGGACGGGTTCGCGACGGACCGCTGGCTGGCGCGCGCTAATCTGACCGGCAACTGGTGGTTTGGTGGGTTTCGCGTAACCCCGAGCGCAGAAGTCCTGTACGTCTCGGAGCAGCAGCGCAGCTACACGGATTTGCTGGGTGTTTTCATCCCGTCGCAGACGGTGTCGCTCGGGCGCTTTGGCGCCGGACCGGAGTTCGGCTACCGCATCGTCGGACACGACGGCACGACCTACGAACCGCAAGCTTCGATCAAGGCCATGTGGAACTTTGTGAAGCCGGGCGATACGATTATCGACGGCTTGTCCGTCAATAATGACACGTTCTCGGCCATGGCGCAGGCCGGTCTGATGGTTCACCTGCGGAATGGTTATGCCATCCGATTGGTCGGCCAGTACGACGGCATCGGCAGCAGCGACTTCCGCAGCTATGGCGGCCAAGTGTGGGTGAACGTTCCGCTACATTGACGCTGCGGCGGCCCTGCATTTGCTCGTTAGGCGAGCCTGCAAAGCAGTGATCTATTTGAAAAGCGCCCGCGGCGGCCACCGCATGAGGGTGTGGGCTATCCCGCCAACGCCCCATGCCTGAATGAAGCGTAGCGCGACCAGAAGTTTTCGCCGCCGCCGCCAGTACATTCGCGTCAGTTTTTGTCGGAGGGAGCGGTCGGGCTCCGGCCGAGAGCCAATATCGCTCAGCAATTGCAATTCGGTATGGATGTGTTGCAGATCGTGTTGGATCAACCCGGGGCGAACTTCGACGACACGAAGGCCGCCGACGTGGCAATCGTGGTAAAGCGAAAAGTCGATCGGTGCTCTGACGACCTTGGTTTGCGCTGCTATCTTCCGCGCGCCTTGCCGGCTGAAAATCTGCCCTTGGGCTCCCCAACCTGGCCGTGACATGGCGTAAACGCCCCGGCCGTGAATTTCGCCGATCTTCCAGGCCGGCCGAGCCCATCGCTCCGGATCGCTGACCAGCCGCAACACATCGAAGGACGGCGCTGCACGCAAATTTGCCGGATCGAGAAATTGGACGATGTCAGATGATAGAAAGTCTGCGTCATCCTCCAAGACACAGGCAAATTCGTCGGGTCCAGCGGCGATTTCTCGGATTGCCGCCAGATGGCTTGCTGCGCTGCCGATTTCGCCCGAAGTCAATTGCCGATCGAACAACCGGGCGGCTCGCGGCGCGAGCCGCTCAAGCTCGTCCGGCTCAAACCGTCGACCATCCAGAAACCGATGCGGAATCCCAAGGTTTGCAAGCGCCGCCCCGATCTTGGCGCGCCGACCGGTACTCGATACGAGATTAAGCACGATGACGGGGATCATCTGACGATACTCTGAATTGAGAGCTTCGCTGGTCGGCCCGCTGAGCCTTTGGAGGTTCAATCTAGCCAAAGGCCAGAGATTCAATCTGCTCCCACCTCCGTCCCGATCCTGACGATGCGGCGATATCGTCAGAACGCGACGCAGTTGTGCCGGACGATAAGGTGAACAGCCTTCTGATGAAATGCCTGTTTGTATGCCAGGACAATAGCATCGAGGCGTGCCTCGTCGTCGCTGTCTCCCGGCATGACAATCTCAACCATCTTGCTCGGTTCGCGTATAATTTTTTCGCTGTCGGGATCGCGTCGCTGTTCGACTGCATCGATTATGGTCAGGCCATGAGGGAAACGCGGTGTTATTTCGCGCGCCACGAATCCCGCCCAATCGGATTCGCTCACACCCAAATGGTTATCGACGAAGCGACCGAACAGGAGTTCGGCAACCTCACTGAGTTGCTGTGTGCCATGGCAAGAAGGAGTTGGCTCTTGTGCTCCGGCGCCCACCTCACCGACGATTAACAGAATGCATGCAACGAACGATCGCAGAAAGAACCGCAGAGTAATGAGCGGGTGGGCTCGGAACCGGTGCGAAGGCACAACGGGCGGCGGCTCCCTGGAAACTAGACTTGTCAGTTGATCGCTCCTTCGCCAAACATACACTTGCAGGCCTCCCATCGATCTCCTCCAAGTTTGCAAGTGGCGTTGCGCGCGGTATCGAACCGAATAGAGCTCGATCAGCGACCCGGCAGAACTTGCCGACTTGCCGCACCTGAGCGGCACCTTCTTGCCCGATCTTAGGGTGACACTTACTACATAAGGCATTGTTTTTATGTGATCTTTGCGATGGCATCCGTCTTGCTTATGCGTATCCGCGCCGATGCGAGCATTCGTGCGGTCATGTAATTCGAGGAGTGCGCGATGTCCTTTTCGATCAATGGGTCGAGTGCCAATAGCAGCTACGCGAGCCTACAAAGCTTGCTACAGCAGTCATCGACGTCAAACAACAAGACAACGCAGTCCGATCCGCTGTCCGCGCTGTTAGCCGCTCTTGGACAGGACAGCACTGGTTCAACTTCCTCCGCGAATGGCTCGAACTCGTCGACCTCTGGTTCGACGTCGTCAACAGATAGCGGAACGACCTCGGGCAGCAATTCATCTTCGCAATTTGACCTGCAAACACTGCAGACGCTGCTGTCTCTACAAGCTGACGCATCGAGTTTCCAGTCCGGTTCATCGCAGAGCGGCGGTAGCAGCACGGGCGGAGATCCCGGAGGCGGTCGGGGTCCGCTCGATATGCTAATGTCGTCCAGCGTCGGCGCCACGACGCAAACCTCGAGCAACGCGGATGGGTCCTCAACAACCACGATCACCTATGCGGACGGTTCGACAGTCAGCACGACAACGGGCACATCCTCCGACAGTTCGAACTCTAGCAGCACCGCCACAACGCAAACCACCACCAACAATAGCAATGGGTCCTCGACAACGACGATCACCTATGCGGATGGTTCCACGGTGAGCATGACGACGGCCCCCTCGTCTGACGGTTCGAGTTCATCCTCCAATGGCGACACGAAAGTGGCGAGCAACAATCTCATTGAGCAATTGATCAAAATGCAGGCTCATTTGATGAGTACAGCGCAGCCACAGACTGTCGCGACGGCGTAGCCGGTTGGCGGTGCTCGGCGTCGTTGTATTGGCTGGGCGATAGCCCGATTACGACCTGGGAAAATGGCAACGCGGCGCGGCGTAAACAATCGACTGGCGGAAAGATCATCTGCCATCGTCAGCACAAGTCGGCGTCCGGGCTATGCACGTCCAGCACGGACTGATTCATAAAGGTCGGCAAATCGTCTAACTGCGCGGTCTAGCGAAAAGCGCTCGACAATACGCTCTCGCGCGCGGCTGCCGCGCAGAGATCGCGCGGTCGGCGCCTCGACAGCGAGCGCGCCGATTGCGTTGGCAAGCGCGCGGGGGTCGCCGGGCGGGACGATCAGACCCGTATCGCCGACGATCTCCCGCGCGTCGCCAACATCGGTTGCGACCGCGGGCAAGGCGCACGACATACCCTCGGCGACCGCATTCGAGAATCCCTCGCCAAATGCAGAGCTTGACACTACCAAATCCGCTGCGGCGAGAAGTGCCGGCACATCTTCCCGGCGGCCGAGGCGTGAAATATTCGGCATGTGCGGCAAGCGTTCGGTCCCCGTGCCGAACACCAGCGCATGTAAGTCGGGAAGCTCAGCCATCGCCGCGAGAAAAGTCTCGTGGTCCTTCATCGGATCGACTCGCGCGGAATGCGCAACCACGATGCGGTCGCTACTGATACCCAAGCGATCACGCACCGCAGCGCGAGCCGACACGTTTGGCTTAAAAACGTTGACATCAATGCCGTTAGCGATGATCTCGAAACAACGCGGATGATACCCAAGGGCTATGTGGGCATTCACGCCGGCAGTCGAATTGGCCGTAATCACGTCCGGGTATCCAGAAAGCAGCGCGCACGCTTTGACGACCAACCGGAGAACGTAGCCGTAGCGGGAGAAATCGAGTTCCGAGCAGCGTACGCCCCAAATTAAGGCCGTTCGCTTACGCCGGCCGGATATCTTGAGCGCCAGCGACGCTGCGAGGTCCCCATGGTACATCCAGCCTTGAACAATATCGGGCCCTTGCTTGGAGATAAGCTTTGCCAATCGAATGAGACCCGTGGCCGCCCCAAAAGGTCGACTGAAATCGAATTCGACGACGCGGATATCGGCGGCGCCCAACTGCTCAAGATAGGCATCTGCCGGTAGCAAGCTCGCCACGGTAATTTCGTCGGCAAGTCGAGGCTCTGCGGTTACCATACGCGTCAGCATCGCCTCTGCGCCGCCAATACGCAGATCGGTTATGACAAAGAGAATCTTTTGAGGGCGCCCGCTCACGCGGCCTGTTCGCCTTCGATCGCGGGATTGTTAGTGCGCATGGAAATCCTGGATTAGCGAGATAAGCGCGCGGCTCTTTAACGGTCGGTGCGCTGATCGCCTGATCAGTCTGGGGTAGATCCTCGCGAACTCATTGTGTCTTCGGAACTAACCTAAATACTTGGCACGCACTTCCCAAAATACGCGCCAGCCGTTGACGGCGGGATAGACTTAAATGCCGGCCGAGCAGCATATGACCCGTATAAAATAGACCTGTTGGTTCGTCGTGAACAACAGAGAAGCCGTTTTCCTGGAAATTTCGCCGCCACCAATTCGGATGAAATAGCCGGATTTCCGAGATCGCGTTGCCGCGTTCTCCGTGACGCCGCGGAAAGCATCGGCCGCCGACCCGGCGCGCGGTTATGTACCACGCCGTGCGGAGACGCTGCATTTCTGCGGCGCGCGGCAAGGTCTGCGGGATGAGCTGCGGCAGGCCGGCCAAAAGATACAGCACTGCGTCGGGATAACCGGAAAGTATCGTCCAGAGCCGCCACGTGTGCGTCGGGAGAATGTGAATGCAAATACCTCCGGGCGTCAATACGCGCCTTATCTCAGAATGCATGCGAGTGAGATTAGGCACGTGCTCCAAGACATTCGATGAAAAAACAACGTCGACACTTCCATTCGGCATGGGGATAGTCACACCGTCATAATCGATTATCGGAAACACGCGATGATTGCTGTAATTCGAATTCTCCATTTCGATTGCCGTGACTGTGAAGCCACGTCGCTGCAACTCCATCGCCTGTGTGCCGACGCCCGCCCCAATCTCTAGAACGCGCGCGCCGGCTGGCAAATACGATACGATCTTGTCTAGCTCCGCCATTCTAAGCGTATGCAGTTGCTCATATGAGAACACGATCGACTCGTTATCGCTACGCGCCGTGTATGGCCAACCCGCCACCATACCGGCAGATTGAGGGCACTTTGACGCCGGATGGCAAGGAACACACTGCGGTGAGAGCAGCGACGGTCATAGGGTCGGACAGTGGCCGTGATTGTCCGTCTCCAGTCACTTGGTGAACCGCAAATCCAACAGTGGAGCTATTTCTACGAAAATATCCTTTCACGCCGGAGACGCGTGCATCCTACGCCATGCGCAGCGGAAGCGCGTTGTCAACGCGTCTGTTGAGGAACCGCTCATTAAGGGGTTGTTAACCATAGCCGGTCGAGAAGTAACGAGCAATTAAGAATCGGAGCGGACGACGAATGGCCGATATTGCCCACGCTGAGCGCGGATGTCGGCCATCACCCGCTCTGTCAACGCTCCGTTTCTCGGATGATCCTAAGTATCTGAATACCCTCAAAGATCTTGCGGACAGCTTCGGTCGAGCGGAACTTTGGATCACCCTCGCTTGGCACGACATTAAACTTCGGTATCGCCGTTCAATTATTGGCCCGTTCTGGATATCGCTCGCGACCCTGATCGTTATCGGAATCATGAGCTTTGTTTACGCGTCCATCCTCAAGCAGGGGATTTATGGCTTTCTACCGTTCGCGGCTGCAGGGCTGATCAGTTGGGAAATGATCTCTGCCTGCATTTTGGAGGGTACGCGTGTCTTCATCGATCAAGCGAGCGCGATCAGGCAAGTCCCATTGCCTCTTCCTGTCCACGTGCTGCGGCTGGTGTCCCAGAAATTCTTTATCGCGATCCACAATGCGCTTGCAGTTCTATTGATCTTTTTGTTGCTGCGCGAACCAATCAATTTGAAAATTCTGCTGCTGCTGCCAGGCTTGTGCGTTGTTCTCATCAATATGTGTTGGCTCGTGCTCCTGCTCGGTATATTGGGTGCACGGTTCCGTGACGTGCCGGTCATCGCCAATTGCCTGACCCCGATTCTTTTTCTCAGCACTCCAATCTTCTGGCATCCTGAAATGTTGCCGGCGAGCCGGTCGTGGCTTGTTGATTTGAACCCTGTCGCGAACCTGATCGAAGTTCTAAGGGGACCGATGTTGGGTATCGTCCCCAGCGGATCGACTTGGCTCGCCTGCGGCGTCATCACGGTCACGGGGTGGGCATTGACAATCCTGGTCTTCGCTCGGTGTCGGCACCGGATTGCGCTTTGGGTTTAAATAAAGCGGAAAATCGCGCAATGGCTTACGTTCAAGCTTCCAATGTATTTGTCAATTACCCAGTCTTCACTGCCGCATCACGCTCGCTAAAGACCAACATTCTTTCACAGCTGACGGGCGGAAAAATAGCCGCCAAATCATCCCGGTATGTCGAAGTCGAGGCCCTCGAGCACGTCACATTCACGCTGGAATCCGGGGATCGCGTGGCGCTGATCGGCGAGAACGGAAGCGGCAAAAGCACGCTATTGCGTACGATAGCCCGCATTTATCATCCGACGCGCGGCAGGATGCAGGTTCGAGGCAAAGTTGCTGCACTGTTCGATACATCTTTTGGACTCGACCTCGAAGCAACTGGCTATGAGAATATCTATCTGCGTGGTCTGCTTCTGGGGATCGGCCGCAACGAGATCAAGAATAAGATTCAAGATATCGCGGAATTTTCCGGGCTTGGAGAATTTCTCGATATGCCGTTGCGTACATATTCTGCGGGCATGATCACCCGCCTGGCGTTCGCGATCTCGACGGCGATCGATGCCGAGATTTTGCTGATTGATGAAGGTATCGGGACGGCAGATGAACCTTTTTTGCGAAAGGCAGACCAGCGGCTGCGGCAATTTGTGGATCGCGCTCCCATCGTAATGATGGCCACTCACAAAGAAGAGACCGTCAGAAACCTTTGCAATCGCGGCATTGTCATGAAATGCGGCCGAATTGCTTTCGACGGTGACATCGATGACGCGTTACATCATTATCAGTCGTGCGAGCACAGTAATTGAATCAATAGTTGAATGCCGACCGCCGCGGAGATCGGATCGGGCGGAGTTCATTTCCAAAGCGCTCGCCTATTTTTACGATTAGGGCGAAGTCACCGCGAAATCTGTTTCAGCCGACTGGCAGTCGAAGACGCGCTCTTGACAAAGCGCTCTTGACACAGACTCCCGAGCACATTTTGAACAATCGTTTTCTTCTCACGGCCGAACGTGGGCTACCACTCCGTTATCCATCTCCGCGATCACGCCCTCGCCATGTTTTCCGGCTGTTAATGCCGCAGAAGCGCTGTGGATTTACTAATCGTCGACTCCCGTTATGCTCTCCGCTTCTGAAAAACGAGCGCAGGGGCCTTGAAGGACACAAAATGATGAACCGTGCTGCGCTGATGTTTCTAGGCGTGATAGTTCTTGGAGCAGCGATATTGCCAACTGCTGTTTCGGCTCAGACGGCCGAAAGGGATCTTCGATTGGCGGCGTCAGCAACGGTTGACCCGAAGGCGCTACCGCTTGGCGATGGCAGATATTCCGACGTACCCAAGGTCGGTTATCTGTATCCCTGTCTGCCGAAGGTATTTTATTCCATTACCCAAACCGGCGCGCGTGGCGGCGGCAACTGGATTCACGGCTCGACTTGGGATCTGACGCAGAAGCCGTTTGTCCACGGAGATGTTCGTTGGCCAAATGGCAACTTCACCGTGTCAGCCGACGGCGATCGGCGCATTTTCGCCGGGAACGATCTACCGTTGGCAGCGCCGACTGGTGTCTTCCCAGTTCAACAAACCGACCCGGCGTTTCAATGGGACCCCAATCCAAATCCTCTCCAACCACAATCCATTTCCTTTTCTACCCCGCTAAATCCCACGGTGGCGGATAAGCCTTCATGTATAGCGCTGCCAGTGGGGATCGGGTTGGACGGTGTGGTCTTTTTCAGCGCACTCGATTTGCACGGTCGTGATGAGCCCGCGTACGAAATGCAAGACAGTTGCGGCGGGATGTCGGCTCCCAACAACATGTACCATCGCTATATGCCGTCGAACTGCATTCCGCATATTCATGAAAACAACGCTCTCGTCGGTTATGCGCTTGATGGATTCGGCATTTTCAGTCCCTACGATGAACACGGAAAGGAATTGAGCACCAAAGACCTCGACGAATGCCATGGCACGACCAGCCCGATCATGTGGGACGGCAAAGAGGTCGTGATGTACCATTACGTGCTCACGCGCGATTACCCGTATTCGATCGCGTGTTTCCGCGGAACGCCGGCGAGCATTCGGCTCCCGCCGCCACCACCACCGCCGCCGGGATTACTGACCAGTAGGAATTGGGAACGCGGCTCCGCTGCGGCATATGGCCCCGGCGAAATCGGTGGTGGAACTTGGCCGCCAGGTTCATCGGTTCCCGAATTCGCTTCATCGTGGCCGGCGGGTAGGGGCGCTCAGTTTGGTTTCGTCCGAGACGACAAACAAATTTTTATTCAGTGCGCTGACCAGGATTCGACCAAAGCTTGTGTAGATGCAGTCGAGCAATTGCTCGACAGGGTTCTTGGGTTGCACGAATCGCGGCAATAAAGGATACAATTCTACGTAGCAGTGATTTTCGGGCTGAGCACAGCGATGCCATATGTGCAATACCATGAGATCGCGCGGCGGTTGCGCCGAAGCAAATCGCTCGGTGTGCGCGCCCGCACTTGCTCGACGGGGAACGAACTTCAGGGGCTGCGCTCAGCCTGTCACATTTCATAGCTGGCGGTTGAAAGCGCCTTGCCCAGCCAAACTGCTCATCTCGCTCGCGTCTACTGAATGCTGGATGCAGCGGGGGCCTCACCGGCGGCTGCGGGGATTATCACGTGTGCTCCCTCACGCAACCGGTCGGCACCATCGATCACTACGCGGTCGCCGGCTGCGAGTCCGGACATGACCTGCGCCATTTCACCATCGGTCGGGCCAAGCTTGATAGGGCGGACCGAGACTGTGCCGGCAGCGTTGATGAGGTACACGTAAGTTCCCGGCGCTCCCGTCTGCACCGCGGCGACCGGTACCCTCACGACGTCGTGGCGAGTTTCCACCAGCAGCCTCGCATTGACAAACTGGTTCGGGAACAGCGCTTCGTCGGTATTGTCGAACTGCGCGCGCAGTTTCACCGTGCCAGTGCTGGTATCGATCTGGCTGTCGAGCGCGATGACCTTGCCGGTGGCAAGCTTCGTCTGATTGGCGCGGTCGTAGGCCATCACATCGAGGGTAGCGCCAGCCCGCAATTGGCGATGCACCTGCGGCAGATCGTCCTCCGGGATCGGGAAGACCACGGTAATGGGTTGAAGCTGGGTGACGACGGCGATCCCGGTGTTGTTGGTCGTCTGTACGTAATTGCCGGGGTCAACCAGACGGAGGCCTATATAGCCGGTGATCGGCGAGACGATATGGCAGTAAGAGATATTCAGCGCTTGTTGATCGACCTGAGCCTGATCGAGCTTCACCGTTCCCTCGTACTGCTGCACGATGAAACCTTGATCCTCATATTGCTGCCGCGCGATCGAGTTCTGTTCGGCGAGGCGCTGATAGCGGGTCAGGTTGTTCTTCGCCTGGGCTAGCAAGCCTTGGTCATGGGCGAGCTGACCTTCATTCTGCGCCTTCAGAAGCTCGTAAGGCCGGGCGTCGATCTGGGCGAGGAAGTCGCCCTTCCGGATTGTCTGCCCTTCCTTGAAACCGACTTCCATAATGCGGCCGCTGATCTGTGTCTGCACCGTAACGGTCGCGAGCGAGGTCACCGTCCCCAGCGCGTTGACGACGACACGGATGTCACCGGTGTCGACCGTTGCTGCACCGACCGGCTCTGGGGCCGCCTGCCTCACATCGCCGATGTCGTTCGGCGGCGGCGGGCGCCACAAGAAATGGCTGAGCAATAGTGCGGCAACAAGCAGAGCTATGAAGAATGCGACGCGCCTGAACATCCGCCGCCGCGGCCGGCTGCGGGTCGAGGGCGGCGGCAAGGTATGTTCCTGAAAGCTTCGTTCCGGAGCGAGGCCGGGCACCGTGGTGCGGGTGGTATCGTCCATGCGTGCTCAGAGCCGGAGGGGCGCGGCTTGCGACGATCCACCGCCACCCGCTCTCGCGCCGTGAAATAAGTCTCCTGCTGACCCATATGACCACGGCGGCGCCGGAATTGCCAGCGCTTGGCCCGGTATGGACCCCACAAAGCCAGACCGCCGGGGAGCAGATGATGCGTTAACCTTGCCAAGGGGCCGCACGGGGTACCGAATGGGGCTCGTTGGCAGGCGGGAGGGTCAGCCCGAGGGTTGTGCCAGGGGTCGTTGCGGACCGCCACGCCCGCCCCTCGTCAGTTGTCGAACGGCGCGGCGCCTCGACCGCGACGCACTGTAGCGGTCGAGGTACAGATAGACCACCGGTGTGGTGTACAGGGTCAGCAACTGGCTCAGCATGAGGCCGCCGACGATGGCGATGCCGAGCGGCCGGCGGAGTTCGCTGCCGTTGCCGAAGCTCAGTGCCAGCGGCATGGCGCCGAACATCGCCGCCATCGTTGTCATTATGATTGGCCTGAAGCGCAGCAGGCATGCTTCGAAGATCGCGTCGCGCGCGCTCAATCCGCGCGAGCGTTTGGCGTCGATCGCGAAATCGATCATAAGAATCGCATTCTTCTTGACGATGCCGATCAGCAGGATCACGCCGATCAGTGCGATGACGCTGAACTCGGTTTGGAAAACCATCAACGCCAGCACTGCGCCCACTCCCGCTGATGGCAGTGTCGACAGGATCGTGATCGGATGTATGTAGCTCTCATAGAGCACGCCGAGGACGATGTAGATAGCGACAAGCGCGGCCAGGATCAGGAACGGCTCGGTCGCGAGCGAGGCCTGGAACGCGCGTGCCGTGCCCTGCAGGCTGCCGCGTATGGTGCTTGGCATCTGGATGTCGGCGACCGCCTGGGCGATCTCGGCGCTTGCTTGGCTTAAGGAAGCGCCGGGCGGCAGGTTGAAGGAGATCGTCGAGGCGATGAACAGTCCTTGATGATTGACGGTCAGCGGCGTGGTACCGGGGCCATAATGCGCGAGCGCCGCGAGCGGAATCATGCTCTCGACGCTTGTGCTTACCGCGGCACCGGACGAAGCACTGGTCCTGCCGTTCCGAGTAATGGCATTGGTCGTGGTATTGCGGGCGGAATTGTTGACGCTGTTGGCGGTCGATGTGCCGGCGCGCGACGTTGATGAAGTGTTGATGTTCGCGGCCGCGCCGGATGGTGCATTGGTAGTGGCCGTGCCGCTTGGCGATGCGCCGGCGGTGGAAATGTAGATGTGCTTGAGCATCTCCGGATTCTGCCAGTACTGCGGCGCGACCTCCATCACGACATGGTACTGATTGATGGTGCTGTAGATGGTTGAGACTTGGCGCTGTCCGAAGGCGTCGTAGAGCGTGTTGTCGATTTGGCTCATGGACAGGCCGAGCCGTGAGGCGGTGGCACGATCGACGACGATGTTCGTCTCGCGCCCGGTCTGCTGCGCGTCGGAGTTCACGTCCAGCAGTATGGAATTGCGTTGCAGCACATCGACGAGCTTTGCCGTCCAGTTGTAGAGGTTTTCGCCGGTGTCGGACTGCAGCGTGTACTGATACTGAGCGTTCGTCAGCCGTCCGCCTATGCGGAGATCCTGCACCGCCTGCAGGTAGAGCGTGGCCCCGGGTACACGGGCGAGCTGCCCACGCAACCGTCCGATAACCTGGTCGGCCGAAATGCCGCGCTCCGCCAGAGGCTTCAGACCGATGAACACCGTACCGTTATTGGTCTCTCCGCCGATGCCGCCGCCGCCAAGACCCGTGAAGCCGACGACATTCTCTACCGCCCGGTCGCGCTGCACGATGGCGCTCACCTCCTCGAGCTTCTTGCGCATGAGCTGGAACGAAATGCTCTGATCGGCCTTCAGGATGCCGACCATGCTGCCGGTATCCTGCTGCGGGAAGAAACCCTTGGGGACCTCGAAGTACAGCACGCCGTTGAGGCACACAGTGGCCAACAGCACCAGCATGACGAGCCGGCCGTGCCGCAGCGCCCATGCGAGACTGTGCTCGTAACCGCGCAGCAGCCAGGCGAACAGCGGTCGCGGCGCGGTGGCATGCGACCGCGACGGCAGCAGCAGCGCGCACATCATGGGGGTGGTCGTCAACGAAATCACCAGCGAGACAAGAATTGCCATCGACAGCGTGACGGCGAACTCGCGGAACATCCGGCCGAGGATCGCGCTCATCAACAGGATCGGAATGAATACCGCGATCAGCGAAATGCTGATCGACAGCACCGTGAAGCCGACCTCGGCGGCACCGCGCAACGCGGCCTCAGTGCGTGACATGCCAGCTTCGATGTAGCGGGTGATGTTCTCAACCACCACGATGGCGTCGTCGACGACGAACCCGGTCGAGATCGTGAGTGCCATCAGCGACAGATTGTCGAGGCTGTACCCGAGCAGATACATCGCCCCGAAGGTGCCGATGATCGAGATTGGCACGGCAATGGACGGGATCAGGGTCGCCCGGAAATCGCCGAGGAACAGGAACACGACGCCGGTGACGAGCGCGACGGCGAGCACGAGCGTCAGTTCGGTATCGTAGAGGGATGCCCGGATGGTGATGCTGCGGTCGCTCGCGATCGTAATCTGGATGTCGGTCGGCATCGCCGCCTCGAGCTGCGGCAGCGCCGCCTTCACTCTGTCGACCGTCTCGATAATGTTGGCGCCGGACTGGCGGAATACGATCACCATCACGGCCTGCTTGCCGTTGGCGAGCCCCTCGTTGCGCAGGTCCTCGACCGAATCCACGACCTCCGCCACGTCGGTCAGCCAGACCGGCGCGCCGTTGCGGTAGGCGATGACGAGCTGCCGGTAATCGGCCGCGCGGCTCGCCTGGTCGTTAGTATAAAGCTGGTAGTGGCGGCCGTGCTCCTCGATCGCGCCTTTCGGGGTATTGGCATTGGCCGCAGCAAGCGCCGCCCGCACATCTTCGAGGCCGATGCCGTATTTGGACAGCGCCTCGGGATTGATTTCGACCCGCACTCCCGGCAGTGCCGAGCCGCCGACGATCGCCTCACCAACTCCTTCAAGCTGCGACAGACGCTGCTGCAGGATCGTGCTGGCGGCATCGAAGAGCTGGCCCTGAGTCTGCGTCGTCGACGTCAGCGCCAGGATGAGGATAGGAAAATCGGACGGGTTCACCTTGCGATAGGTGGGATTGCTGCGCAGGTCGGTCGGCAGGTCGGCCAGTGAAGCATTAATGGCGGCCTGAACATCGCGGGCGGCGCCGTCGAGATCGCGGGTAAGATCGAACGCCACGCCGATGCGCGCCTCGCTGAGGATGCTCGACGACGTCATCTCCATGACGTTGGCGATCTGTCCGATGTGGCGCTCGAGGGGCCCGGCAACGCTGGCCGCCACCGTGCTGGGGCTCGCGCCCGGCAGTACCGCCTGCACCGAGATCACAGGGAATTCGACCTGAGGCAGCGGTGCGACCGGCAGCTTGAAAAAGGCGAGCGTACCCGCCATTGCAATCCCGAGAGTCAGCAGCGTGGTGGCCACCGGCCGGCTGATGAACGGGGTCGAAATGTTCATTCGAACGCCTCGCGGCGGGTAAGCCTGCCAATCCGGCCCCCCGCCAGGCGCAACGCCAAGCGATCGAAGTAGAGATAGATGACCGGCGTCGTGAACAGCGTCAGTACCTGGCTCACGAGCAGCCCGCCGACGATGGCGAGGCCGAGCGGGCGCCGCAGCTCCGCACCGGTGCCAGTGCCGAGCATCAGCGGCAACGCAGCCAGAATCGCCGCCATGGTGGTCATCATGATCGGACGGAACCGCAGCAGACAAGCCTGATAGATCGCCTCGCGCGGCGTCAGGCCCTCGCGGCGCTCGGCGTCGAGAGCGAAGTCGATCATCATGATGGCATTCTTCTTGACGATGCCGATCAGGAGGATGATGCCGATGATGCCGATTACGTCGAGGTCGTCGCCGGCCATCATCAGCGCCAGCAGCGCACCGAGACCGGCCGACGGCAGGGTCGAGAGGATGGTAACCGGGTGAATGAAGCTCTCGTAGAGCACGCCCAGGACGATGTACATCGTGATCACCGCGGCGATGATCAGGAACAGCTCATTGGTCAGTGACGAGCGGAACGCCGCGGTGGCGCCCTGAAACGCGGTGACGAAGCTCCGCGGCAGTCTGATATCCTGTTCTGCGCGTTCGATGGCGTTGACCGCGGCCTGCAGCGACGATCCCGGGGCGACATTGAAGGAGATCGTGGCGGCCGGAAACTGGCCCAGGTGGGTAATCAACAGTGGTGCGGAACGCCGCTCGACATGCACCAGAGCCGACAGCGGCACTTGGCCGTTGTTTGCCGAAACCGCGGACGGCAGATAGAGCAGCGACAGGCTCTCCACGGCCTGCTGCACCGACGGATTGGCTTCCAGGATGACTCGATACTGATTGGTCTGACTGTAAACGGTCGAGACGATGCGCTGGCCGAAGGCATCGTAGAGCGCGTTGTCGATGGTAGCGGGCGTGATGCCGAAGCGGCTTGCAGTGGCACGGTCGATCACGAGAGAAATTCCGGCGCCCTGCTGCTGCAGATCGTTTGCCACGTCGGTGAGCTCCGGCAGCTCGCGCAGATGCCGGGTGAGGCGGGGCGCCCAATCGGCGAGCTGGGCCGCGTTGATGTGCTGAATCATGAAATGATATTGCGCACGGCCGATGCTGGAATCGATCGTGAGATCCTGCACCGGCTGCATGAACAGAGAGATTCCGGTGACGATTGCGGTTTCCTGCTGCAGGCGCCGTATCGTCGCGGTCGAACTCGGCCGCCCGGTGGAAAGCGGCTTGAGATTGATCAGCAGTCTGCCGGAGTTCAGCGTGCTGTTGGTGCCGTCGATGCCGATGAACGAACTTAGGTTCTCGACGGCGGGATCTTTCAGGACTGCTTCGACGAGCTGCTGCTGGCGGCGCGCCATTTCGGCGTACGAGATGTCCTGGGGCGCAACGGTGATGCCCTGGATAATCCCGGTGTCCTGAACCGGAAAGAAGCCTTTCGGAATTTCGACATAAAGCACGACGGTGAGCACGAGAGTGACGACGGCGATGCCGAGCGTCAGCGGCTGCTGATCGAGCACGATCCGCAGCGCGTTCGCATAATGCCGCAGCACCCAGTTGAAGGTTGCCTCCGACCGCAGGTCGAAGGCACTGCGCTCCGCTACGGGACGATGGTGGATCAGCTTCGCGCACAGCATGGGGACGAGAGTCAGAGACACGATCGCCGAGATCACGATGGTAACCGCGAGCGTGATGGCGAATTCATGAAACAGCCGCCCGACCACCTCTCCCATGAACAACAACGGGATCAACACGGCGATCAGCGACACCGTGAGCGAAATGATGGTGAACCCGATCTGCTTGGAGCCGATCAGCGCCGCCTGTTCCGGCTCATGGCCGGACTCGACGTAGCGGGTGATGTTCTCGATCATTACGATGGCGTCGTCGACGACAAAGCCGGTCGAAATGGTGAGCGCCATCAGCGACAGATTATCGAGGCTGAAGCCGTAGAGGTACATGACGCCGAACGTGCCAACCAGCGACAGCGGCACGGATAGACTGGGAATTACCGTTGCCGGTACGTTGCGGAGGAAAAGAAAGATGACCAGAACCACCAGCGCAACGGCAAGAACGAGTTCGAATTCCACGTCGGTGACCGACGCGCGGATCGTTGTCGTACGGTCGCTGAGGATGTCGATATCGACAGCGGAGGGCAGGCTGGGCCGCATATCGCGCAGCAGCCGTTTGATCCGGTTCACGACGCTGATGACGTTGGCGCCCGGCTGGCGCTGAACGTTGAGAATGACCGCCGGGTTGGTGCCGGCCCACGCGCCGAGCTTGATGTTCTCCGGCGCCCGAACCACCGTCGCGATGTCGGAAAGCAGCACCGCCCGCCCGTTGCGATAGGCCACGACAAGGTTACGGAATGCCTCGGGGGTGGTGAGCTGGTCGTTGGTATCGATGGTCGACGCCAGGGCCGCCCCATCGAAACTCCCCTTCGGAATATTCACATTGGCGGTGGAGAGCGTCGTCCGTATATCGTCGATGTTGAGGCCGTAGGCGGCGAGCGATTGCGGGTCGATCTGCACGCGCATCGCCGGCCGTTGCCCGCCGCCGATGCTGACCAGCCCGACGCCCGGCTGTTGCGATATCTTCTGGACGAGGGTCGTTTCGCTGAGATCTTCCAGCGAAATCAGGTCGAGGCTTTTCGATGTCACCGCAAGTGTCAGGATCGGCGCGTCGGCCGGGTTGACCTTGGCATAGACCGGCGGGACCGGCAGATCGCTCGGCAACAGGCTGGACGCCGCATTGATGGCCGCCTGCACCTCCTGCTCGGCGACGTCGAGACTGAGCGTGAGGCTGAATTGCAGGGTGATGACTGAGGCGCCGGCAGAACTCGCCGACGTCATTTGGTTGAGGCCCGCCATCTGGCCGAACTGCCGCTCGAGCGGCGCCGTCACCGACGACGTCATCACGTCGGGACTTGCACCGGGGTAGAAGGTCTGCACCTCTATGGTGGGATAATCGATGGTCGGCAGTGCCGAGATCGGCAGAAACAGAAACGCAAGCATCCCGGATAGCATGATCGCGGCCATCAGCAACGAGGTGCCGACCGGACGCAGGATGAATATCTGCGACGGGTTCATCTGTTAACTGTTCCGCTTTCGGTCAAGAAGTCATCGGCGCCGTTGACCATCCGATCCGCTGCTGTAGGCCCGGTGCCCATCCGTCCGTCATGACAGTCTTTACGCCAAACGACCGTCAAGCATGGTCGGCACCATCGCCGACTTTCGCGGCAAGGCCCTTAGGCAACAGGACAGTTGCGCAAAACGCTATCACGGAACAGGAAATATCTAAATCGCCATCGGCGCTCATGTCTTGGACGAACATGACCTCTTCCATATCTAGTGTCCCGATTCCGAGGTTCGCATCATCGCGCGGCATCCTCGTTAGCGAACTTCGGAATCGAAGGACACCAGCAACTTATTGGTCTAGTGTGGCTTTGGTTCAGAAGTCCACATGACGTGGCGCGGCGACAATGATGCGGACTTCTGAACCGCCGCACTGGTCCGTCATTTTTATGGTGCGCCCTTCTCATCGATATGAAATCAAGACAAAACGTCACGATCGGACATCGATCGGAACCCAGCGCTCGCGCGCGTACGACCGCACACCCGGACGGAAGCGTCCTGCGCCAAACTTTGCCGGACGCGCTTTTGGCGATACCATCATAATAATCGGGGCTGGGCGATGCTAATGAAGACGACCCGCACGCATGGGATCCCACGTTCACAAATTCTGCAGCATGCAGACAACGCCGATGAAGGCACGGCAGCGGGTGCGAGTTGGCCTCATCCTTGTCCTGCCATCCGTTCGATGGATCACGCTGTTCGTATTCGCCTTCGGCGTAGGGTTCATTTATGTAGCCAGCCACTACGCCAGCGTGAACGACGCTATAGCAACGGAGCAGTTGTCGTTCAATCAGCTAAGGAAAAAGAGCGCATCCGGCAACTGGTATCCCGCCCGCTTCGAGCGCTCCGGCGTCCTGGCGTATGATGCTGCACGAGCCCAGCCCGGATACACGCTTTATGCGCTGGCTCCCGACCTAACGGCTCATCTCATCGACATGGACGGTCGAGAGTTGCATCGATGGTCGGTCTCCCGGAAAGAGGTCATGCCCGAGGCGACCGGAGAAGCCAGCACACTGTTCGGCATGTTCGAGCCGCAGGTGGAAGGCGGGCATCTGTTTTCGAACGGCGACCTTCTGCTCGTCTACGAGCAGAAGACGATAGGGGCCTCCGACACGACATTGGTCAAGCTTAACAAAGATTCCCAGGTGCTTTGGAAGACGCAGGTCCACACGCACCACGCCGTCGAGGTCGTGAAAGATCGCATCTATGCGTTGACGGGGACTTTGCAGCCGGCCTCGTCCGACCCCGGAGTGCCTAATCTTGCCGGTACACCCTACATCGATGAAGGGGTTAGCATCCTCGATCGTCGTGGCATTGAATTGAGCACGCATTCCATCCTTGAGGCGATGGCGAATACAAAGAATACGAGGCTGGCTGACGCGGTTCCGGCGAGCAACCGTCTCGATCCGCTGCACTCCAATTCGCTGGACGTCCTCACCGAGCAGACAGCACATTTCATTCCCGGGGCCAAACCCGGCAATGTGCTCCTGTCGCTGAGAAATCTGGATATGCTGGTTGTGATGGATCTGGAGAGTGAGACGATTGTCTGGGCACTGCGCGGTAGCTGGCGTAAGCAGCACGATGCCAAGATGCTGCCGAATGGACACATACTTCTGTTCGACAATCAGGGCGGGCTCATGAAGCACGGCCGGTCCCGCGTTCTTGAGATTGATCCCCGCACCGCCAGTGTTGTGTGGTCTTTCTGCGGGACGGACAGCAACCCGCTCGACAGCGAGATTCGAGGTGGCGCGCAGCGGCTGATCGGTGGCAATACGTTGATCAGCGAATCCACGGCGGGTCGCATCCTCGAAGTCACCCCCGATGGATCGACTGTATGGGAGTACGTAAGTCCGCTCGTTGCTGCCGAGAATGGGCACAAGCTCATCGCCTCGTTGGGATTGACGGTGACCCGGTATGATCCCACCTACGTTTCGTTCCTCGACGGCGAACAGCGCGCGCAGGTGGTTCCCTAAAGACCCTGTGCAATGCGCGCCGGACGGAACCAGCGATAAGCACGCTCCCTTGCAGAAACTTTGCGAGCGCGGTGACAAACGGTCGCTTGGCGAGAACTGTCAGCTATACTATACGGGGCCAGTTTGATTGAGATCGTATGGCCCGTGCATATCGTTGCGCGTTCTGCGAATGCCGCGTAGCGATGGCATCTCGGACCGGAAGGACGTGCCAAAAAGTTATGGGCGATGCAAAACGTGGCTTGCCTTCTCCGTTTGGGCGGGCGGGCCGCGCGACGGTGTTTTGCGCAGAAGATCCCTGGCAGCTTACGCGGTGCTCATGTTCAGAATCTTCGTTGCACGCAGGAGTAGCCGATGAAGATTCGAGGACGAGTGCGACGCGCTCTACCGGCTTTCCGATGGGTCGCATTATTCGTATTTGCAATGGGTCTGGGGTTCATTGCCGCTATCCTCGCCGGTCCCCAGGTCGGCGTCGTGCTCACGTCTGGCGCGCTGTCGTTTCAGCAGATCTTCAGCAAGACTGCGACCCACAATTGGTTTCCCGATCGATTTGAGCGCTCAGGATTGCTTCAGTACGACCCGGCGCGGGCCGAACCGGGTTACACGCTCTATACAGTTGCGCCAGACTTATCGGCGCACCTCATCGATATGAACGGTCACGAGGTCCATCGATGGTTCGTCCCTAAAGATGTGGCGATGCCCGAGGCCAATGGTCCCCTCACTTTTTTCGGTCTTTTGGAACCCCAGGTTGAAGGAGGACACCTGTATCCGAATGGTGACCTGATATTGGTCTATGAGGTCAAAGCGGTTGGTTTTCCGGCTACGCCGCTGGTCAAGCTCGACAAGGATTCTCACATTATTTGGCGAGCGACGATCCAATCTCATCACGCCGTCCAGATTGTCGGCGATAGGATTTATGCCCTTACGGGACCGGTCAAGGGACTAGCACCGCCGCCCTCTCGTCCCAAGGACCCCTTTACGGCCATCGGCGGTGAACACGTCAGCGTTCTCGATGCGAATGGAAAGGTATTGAGTTCGCACTCAATCCGCGAAGCCATGCAGAATACAAAGAACATGAGGCTGGCCGACGTGATTTCGGAGGGCGACCCTTTTGATCTGCTGCACTCCAATTCGCTGGACGTCCTCACCGAGCAAACAGCACGTTTCATTCCCGGGGCCAAACCCGGCAACGTGCTCGTATCGTTGAGAAATCTGGACATGCTGGTTGTGATGGATCTGGAGAGTGACACGATCGTCTGGGCGCTGCGCGGCAGTTGGCGTAAGCAGCACGACGCCAAGATGCTGCCAAATGGACATATACTTCTGTTCGACAATGAGGGCGGGCTCATGAAGCATGGCCCGTCCCGCGTTCTTGAGATCGATCCCAACAGCGGCGGAATTGTGTGGTCTTATGATGGGAAAGAAAATGACCCGCTTGATAGCGGAGACAATCGGGGTGGAGCGCAGCGACTGTCAAACGGCAATACGTTGATCAACGAAGCCAACGCCGGCCGCCTTCTCGAAGTTGCTCCCGACGGTTCGATCGTGTGGGAGTTTGTGAATCCGGTCCAAGCCGAAGAGCATGGCAAAAAACTCATTGCCTCGTTCGGCCTGACCGTGACTCGCTATCCGCCTTCCTCGGTACCATTTCTCGACATTGAAAAAGGTCATGAGGCGATACGCTGAGCCGCTCCTGCTGGTGTTTGTCGCCGGCGGTTCGCTGGTGCTGTCGGCCAGCCCGGCCGCGGCCTATTTGGGTCCTGGTGGAGGGCTGTCCCTCTTAACTACGGCGCTCGCCATGCTGGCCGCTTTCTCGGTATCGACGGTTGTCGTCCTGACGTGGCCAGTGCGCGCCGTGAAGGGCTGGCTCCGGCGCCGCCGCGATAAGAGAAAGACGGATGAACACAATGGCAAAGAGGAGCACGCGGAGGGCGAGCGGTAGCACCGCACTGGCTGCCCACGTTCTGCACCATCAGGCCGCATGGCGCGTTCTCGGCAACTGGGAAAGCCGCCTGTTGGCTAGTCGGCTAGCCGCCACCACGATCGACCGGCCGGTATTCATCTCAGGCCTCGCCCGCGCCGGAACCACGATTTTGCTGCGGAAGCTCTGCGAACTGCCCGAGTTCGCCACGCATCGGTATTCCGATTTCCCGTTCCTGTTCACTCCTTATGCATGGGCGCTGCTGCGCCGCTTAATGCCGGCATCGCGCCAAATACCTCGCGAGCGGATGCATCAAGATGGAATCATGGTGACGGCCGAGAGCCCGGAGGCGATGGAGGAGGTGCTATGGATGGCATTCTTCCCGCGCTTGCACGACCCGGAGGTCAGCAACGTCCTGGACGATCGCGTTCGGCGTCCGGAATTCGAGTCTTTCTTCACTGAACACATTCGCAAGCTGATCCTGGCGCGCGGCGGGGAGCGATATGTCAGCAAGAACAATTATAATGTGACCCGCTTGAGCTATCTCGCCCGGCTGTTTCCTGACGCTCGTTTTCTGCTGCCAATACGCTCACCCCACGCGCATGTGGGGTCACTCATGAAGCAGCACCGGCTGTTCTGCCAAATTCAGCACGAGAACGAGGCTGCACGCCGACATCTGCATCTTGTGGGCCATTTTGAGTTTGGTCTCGACCGCCGGCCGATCAACCCGGGCGACCGCGGCGCCGTGGTCGAGATTGAGGACTGCTGGGCGCGCGGCGAGGAAGTTCGGGGCTGGGCGAAGTATTGGGCGCTCATGTACCGTTACCTCGCCGATCGGCTCGAAGCCGATCCCGAGGTCGCCCGCCGCACCCTGGTGGTCCGTTACGAGGAATTGTGCGATCAGGCGCCGGCAGTGATGACAGCAGTATGCGAACACATTGGCGTGCCTGCCGCACGGGCCGAGGGTCTTGCTGTCGGACTGCACCAGCCCGATTACTACACCGTCCAATTCACCGATGCGGAATACAGCGCCATCATAGAAGAGACATCTGCAGTGGCCGCTCGCTTCGGCTATCGTTCCACTGACCGCGTCTGAGCGAAACACCACGGGCCATTCGATGCCATAAAGGCTGGCCAGGAATGCCTAGCGCTCAGAAACGCGCTTGAAGACCAACACTCATACCCTGGACGTAGAAGTCGCTGGTCTTGTCGAGCCGCTGCGGGTAAGCGAGGCTCGTGCTGAGCGGATCTTCCTGAAAAAATTGACCCTTCACCAGATTGCGATCGATCTGGTCGGTGGGCCGCACCACGTTGCTCCAGTAGAGAAAGTCATAGCCGACGGTCAGTCTTACTGTCGGCGTGATGTCGTAGCCCAGCTTGATTTGTGCTTCCGGCACAACCGCAAATTTGTTCGATGACGTCACGCCCGAGTTCGCCGGCGTCGCGAATATCCCATATGGCCCGCTCGTCGAGAGGGGAAAATTGGAGACTTGGTAGTAGCCGTTTATATCGATCGTCTCGTGGTTCACGCCGAGAGACGCCGTCAACGTCGTTTCGAGTGAGAACGGTCCGTACGTGCCGCTTGCGCGCAGACCGAGCAGAGCGCCGTAAAACTGGTTCCGCGTGGCGAAGTCGTCGTCGGTGAATCCGGCCTGGCCGGAAAAGGGTGATCCGCTGATGCCCGTGATGGTGGAATACATATTGAAGTCTTCACTCAGGTTCAGATAGCGGAAGCCGCCGAGCGCGTTCACCTCCCAGGTCGGGGTGCGGATGAAGTTCGCCACCGCGTTGGCGTGCAAGCCCCACAAATCCAAGGTATTCCTGATGGCGACCGATCCCACCAGCTCGTTAGGGATCGCAACCGGCGAGCGATCTTCGCCTACTCCGGTGCCGCAGAATGACTGCCCGAATCCGCACTGGCCTTCCGGTAGGTAGAGGAAGCCATTGTACTCCGGAATGGACAATCCGGGCGAACCGGCGGAGTTCGAACTCACATTATAATCGGCTTCCGCCTTCTGCAGCCCGAAGCCGCCGGCTTCGACCGCAAGATGCTGCGTATCATCGAGCCAATAGCCGAGCCAGAATTTGCCACCAGACAACGGATCGAAATTCTGCGTGTCGTTGCCGCCGACCGCGGGAGAGAGCGGCGCGCCGTACAGAACCGTCGTTTGACTGCTGTTATCAATGCCCCAGTGGTTAGTGCTCGGCCCGGTGGTCACGAGCGGCAGCGAAAGCGGCGCGCCTTTGACCCACCACAGCAGGTATTCAGCGCCGCCATACAATCGGTGCGAATGGTCAAGGAGTGCCCCGACCTGATCGAACAACGGATGGGCCGCCGCCGAAGCCGCCCCCAGGGCCGGGTCGAGCTTATAGTTCAAGCCGATCTCGGCGATCTGGATGCGTTGCCTGATATCCTCGTCGAACGGCGATACGACGGCGGTGGTGGGAGTGAGCGTGGTGCGCTGCCGGCCAAAGTCCAGATACTCGTATTCGGCCTTGACCGACCATTGCGGCGTCAGCGCATATTCCGCCCCGGCCCCAAGCATGTAGCCGAACCGGTTCACGGTCGCCGCATCCACCATCGTACCCGATGTCACCGTCACCGGCGCAGGCGAACCATTGCCGACTGCGAACGTCGTGTTGGAGATGACCGAGTACTTATCGTGGGCCCAGGCGCCGCCTGCTTTGCCGTAGAGCATAAGACGATCCCAGGCATAGCCGAGGCGTCCGCCCAACACGCCGATGAAATCGGTGTCGGTCTGATTGATGTTGGGGTGGCTCGGATCGAGGTTCGATCCTTTGAGACTGGTCCAGTTGGCCTCGCCCTCGACGCCCAGCACCCAGTTCTTGATCTGATAATTGTAGCCGATCTGCACACCGGCCAGCCAACCCGACGCCGAATTTGTTCCAGAGGAAACGTTGAACGGGCCGACGGTTGGACCCTGGTAGCCGGTCAGGGTGGTTGCCAGTAAGCCCGCCTGTGAATTCGGGAAGGAGCCCTGGAACGGGGTGCCGACCGGTTCCTGGGCGACGGAATTGATGGAATTGGAGGGAAAGAACCAGTCGTTATTGGCCCACGCACCACCGACATGCCCACCGACATACAGGCCGGTCCAACTGTACGCTGGCGCCGCGGCTACCGGTGCCTTGTAGACCGGCTGAAGATCTGCCGCGAACGCACTTCCCGAAGCACCGACGACTCCCAGTGCCGCCGCGTAAATCCGTTTCATTGCAGTCGCTCCCTCTTGCCAATGGATGTTAATATTAAATTTGCTCTAGTGTTGTGTCCTCCAAGTCACAGTGAATTAAAACTTGCCGCTACTAGCCATCGCGCCGGCGTGGTTCCATAAGTCGAGCCTTCACGCCGAAATAAAACAAAAGTCCTCGGTTCGCATTGCACAGGCGAGCCGCGGATTTGTCGATCAGCAAGTCGAAAATGGCTTGCAGGTTCCCAGTTCAGGTCAGATGCAAGTCAATAGTCATCCCTGAATCGCTTCCCCGTTCGAGTTGCTACCATTGCGCGGCAAGTAACGCGATACCAAGTACCGCGAGTATGGAGCCGATCACGACCCAAACCGTGATGGTCTCCTTAAGAACGAAAGTAGCGATCGGCAAAACGAACAGCGGCTCAGTGGAGTTCAAGGTGTTCGCGACGCTGACATCGGTTTTCTCGATCGCAAACAGCGACAGCCAGAAACCGCCGAACGTGACCACGAAGACCGAAATCAAAAACAGCGCGGCAAACCGCTTGTCGAGCAGGAACTTCAGGCTGTCACCCATCCGGCTGGTTGCCTGCCCGAACAGGAATATCCCGATCGTCCCGGCCAGCAAGCGAATGAAAGCGGCCTGTATACTATCGGCGCTCGCCAACGCCTCCTTGGCGATAATGACCGATACGGCCATGCAGACAACCGCAGCGAGGCCCCAGCCCAAACCGGCGAATTTCGACGCTTGCTCGTCGCCGCTCAACCGCACCCACATCACCATCGCCACACCGCCAAGCACGAGCGCGATGCCGGCGGTTTGAACCGCACCGGGCCGTTCGCCGAGCCAGGCGAGCGCAAGCAGTACCGTAAGAACCTGGCCTAGCGTCAGCAGCACCACGACGGTGTGCGCGCCGAGGCTCCGCAACGCCATAAAAAAAAAGTGTCGCCGATGGCGATGCCGAGTATGCCGCTCAAGGTCAGCAGTAGAAGCGGCTTAAATTCAAGGCCCTGCAGCCCGACGAAAGCCAAGGCCACGCCAAGCATGAGTACGCCGGCGACGCCCTTGGCAAAGGTCAGGGCGACCGGTTCGAGCTTGTCTCCGAGTATTTTGAACAGCACCGAGCCGACCGCCCAAGACGCCGCCGACCCAAGCGCCGCCGCCATCCCGATGATCCTGTCATCCACCATCGAGCTTAAGCTCCTCGGGGCGGCAATCAGTGCCGACGCCGATGCGTCTCCCGCGCTTTCTTCTTGGTCTGCCGCGGCTTTGAGTTTTGTTTCTGAGGCTCCGGCATTTTCTTGAAGACCAGCAGGTAGCGCTGTGCGATTGGCTGGTACTCTTCGACCAGATCGAACCCGTAGTTTGCCATCTGGCCGATGATTAGTTCCTTGGCAATATAGGGCCCGTGATACGGAAGCGTGCCCTGCTTCACCACACCGTTATCGGCGAGATATAGCCTGCCGTTATCCTTGAGCGATTCCCTTATGCTGGCCACGAGCGCATCGCGCTCCGGCGGGGTCATCATCCCGTAGATGTTATGATACAATGAGCACAAGAACACGATGTCGACTTTGCCAGCCGTTGCGGGAAGGCCCAGCGTGCGACCGTCGGTTTCAATTGTCTGCACGTTGTTGACGCCCATCTCAGCCTTTGCCTCTTCCACCCATTTCAGATGATCGGCATCGGTATCGATGGCATAGACTTGACCGTCGGGGCCCACTTTCTTCGCAAACCGGAATGAGTAATAACCCGGTCCGCTGCCGAGGTCGGCGATCTTCTCGCCGGGCCGAATCTTGATCAGCTGCATAAATTTGCTGGTCTTTTCCCAGGTTTCGCGGCGCGGATTCTCGAACAACATCGTGTCCTCGATCCAAATCTTCCGATCCTGGCCATTCTTGGTTTCTTCGTCGCCGATGTCGCGTATGCGGTACTTCCGCAGCAGGAACTCCCTGAGAAGCGCGTAGTTGTTGGCGCTGAACTTCTCAAAGAAAAACTTGACTTGCGGATCTTGCAAGAACTTGGCCTGCTGATCGGGATCGGCTGGCAATATAGTCATCGAACCACTGTAGCGCCGAATACTCGCCGCCATAGTTCTCGCGTGGAATGATCTTATTATAGATGGCGCTGGATTCTCGAGCGTCGGCAACGGCCTTGTCGTGATCCTGATCGTTCTCTTCCACCGCATTCAACAGCAGAGTGGCAGCCTGTCGGCCCTCCTTGGTGATTGCGAAGGAGTCGTTGCTGCCGACGTGAATAAGCGACATCGACGACTGAACAGGGACCCGCACTGTAACGGCCGGACCAGTGTAGACGGGGCCGCGTGGGGCCGGTGGCTCCTGCTCACCGGGTGGGCCACCTGGGCCCCCGGGACCACCAGGTCCCCCAGGTCCCCCAGGACCTCCAGGTCCCCCAGGGCCTCCGGGAGGACCACCGGGACCACCAGGTCCACCGGGAGGACCACCAGGACCACCAGGTCCTCCGGGAGGACCACCAGGACCCCCGGAGGACCCCCAGGTCCTACAAGGCCGGATCCTGGTCCGGGGAGAGGAGGCGGAGCGGCAGTTAGACCCGTTCCTTTCGGTCCGGCGGCGGTGGGGCTAGGGCCAGGCACAGCAGCAGGGCCGGGACCAGGCGCACCTCCCGGACCTGGAGCAACACTACCAGCTTCTGGTCCAGGTAGAATTGGCGGTGCGCCGGGGCCAAGCTCGGGCTGTCCTGCCGCGGTCGACGGGGGAGGCCCTCCAGGTGCTGGAGCAGCGCTGAGAGGAGGATTTGGCGGTGCCGGTGGGGGCCCAGGTTGAGCGGACACGTACGCGGCGGGATAGGCGATGGCTAGCACCAGGTTGAGGGCGATGCTCCCGCTCAACCTGCGCCAATTGCGCTGACACACGCTCAAAGTTCTCCTGCTAGTGAAATCGCCCCGAGACGCAGACTTTAGGTTTCGCCCCTAGCTTCGGCAATTTGGCGGGATGGGAGGTTCCAAGTCAATCTTTGCGCCCATCATTCGAACCAGCTCTGCCCGCTGTGGCGGCTGCAACATTGCAGCGATGTCCTGATCTGCACGCGCTCGCATTGGCCCAATGCGGTTACGATTGTCGGCCATGACCGCGCAGAAGTCTTGGCCGGGCGCCGGCGGTCTGAAAGCCTGACGCATTCGTTCGGACTTCTTTTCGCATGCCTTTGCGAGGGCTTGGCCTTGGTCAGGTCGGATGCTCAGGTGTCTGGCAATTTCCGGGTCCAAAATCGCCATGCAGGGACCCTCGAGCTGCAACATGATCTGTTGCAAGCGATTGCGCTGTTTCGGCGTTAATTCCCGCTCGATCATTGCCTGCGTGGTACGACGCTGATCGTCAATTTCTGCCCGCATCTGCTCAGGCAGACTCACCCCCTAGCCGGTGTGATAGTTCTTCTAATCTGCCCTGGTTGTGGATAGCTGCCAGGTGGATGTTCTCGAGCTGATGGGGCGTCAAGCCCAGCTCGACTTGGACCTGTTTGCTGTTCTCAAGCAATTGGAAAGGATCGGCCCCGGGCATTCCGGCGCCCGGCAATCCCGCGACACTTGGGCCCGGATTAGGCGCCGCCCACTCGGGCCTCGGCAACTCCGGGCGTGATGGAGGCCCCGGGAAGGGGCCACCCTGTGCTAGCGAAGCCACTGACCAAAAGGCGCCGACAAACAAACTCAAGCATGCGCACAATCGGATCGCCACCAAGCAATCACTCCGCCGCCATGGCATACGCTTCGCCAAATGGATGATTGTCGATCAGCGGGTGCAGCGGTCCCGATGCATAGTCCTCCGCGGGGAACGGGAGGTGTTGCGGCGCAAAGAACTGCTGCACGACTTCGTCGGCGAAGAACCGGCCGAGTTCGGTCAGAGAGACGGCGCGATCGGTCTCGGTAATGAGGCCGGCCTCGATCAGTCTGTCGATCTTTTCGCGGTACACCTGCTCGAATCTCATTCCGGTAACTCGCGTAAAGTCCCGCTTGCGAATTGTGCGGTTCTTAAGCGGCACAATTGTGGCCCAGCGCACCAGTTCTTCCTGGTTACGCACCAAGCCGCGGTTCACCGGTAGGTGGCCGGATTCGATCTTGCTGTAATACTCATCGAAGTTCGACGTCGTGAGCACAAATCGGTCGCGCAGACTGCTGAATGTCGCCAACCCGAAGCCCACCTCATCGTGCAACAGACAGCACTGATTGTGCGCATAATGCGAAAAGTCCTGCTCACTCCGAGTGAATACACGCCGTAGAATCTTTTCCGTGTAGCCGTACTCCCGCAGAACGTCGATCGCGATCTGCTTCATCATGATCGCGTCTTCATTCGTGGGAACGATTTGCGGTTTCTTGTCCTTCACCTGTTTGATCGGACCCTGATAGTCGCCGTAGGCCTCTACCTTGAGCCGATAGAGCTGAATTTCCTCGACGTCGAACTGACACGCCTCTTCGATGACGTCGACCCAGTTGTCGAGCGTTTGACCTGGATAGCCGAAGATGAATTCGATGTTCAGCTTAAATCCAGCCTCTTTTGCCGCTTTGATCGCCGCCACAGACTCTTCGCGTCCGTGGTGACGGTTCATATAGCGCAGAACCTCGGGAACCAGAGACTGGACGCCGATGGTCAGGCGATGAACCCCGAACTCGCGCATGATCTTGAGCCGCTCGGCCCCGTCATCGCCCAGCAACGTATTTGGATCAACGTCGTAGCTGAACTGCGATGCGGACCTGAGATCAACCCGCTTGTCGAACGAGGCCAAAAACCGCCGGAGCTGCTCGGGCGTCAGGAACGTTGGCGTTCCGCCTCCGACCAAGATCGACCGTGGCTTAATCCGATCGACACCGAGCCGACGGAGATATAGATCCATCTCTTTCTCGATCGCAGCCAGGTACCGATCCTTCTCCTCCTGAAGCTTTGGACCGAGCTTGAGCGGGTAATGGCAAAAAGTGCAGCGCTGCCGGCAGAAGGGGATATGGGCGTACACGTCCAGCTTGCCATCCGGCGGCAGAGTGTAGCCTGCGAACATCTCTTCTTCGGTGATCGGCGCGTATTTTGTAATCGGTGGGTAGTGGACGCCGCTGGGTGCAAAATCCGCGTGTTTAGCGACGACACCTAATTCCGTGAGTTGATTAAGATCGTTCAGACGCTCGCGCGCACGCGCGAACAACGCTTCACGCGATACCGTCATGGGTCGCCTCCGCTTGCCATACTCCAGCCATTGTTATGACAACACGAAACTCTGGTGAAGACAAGGCGATTTCCCGTGTCTTTCCACGCTCACAAGCGCCTCGGGCAGCCCACGTATTTAGTTACCTCTGGCATAGCTAGAGAGTTCCAAGGGAACCGAATCGTTTCGAGATTCTCAAAATCAGTTTGGATCCAATTAAAAAATGCTGGCTGGACAGGAGGCCAGCATGATGGCCCGACCTCATTCAGTTCATCTTGGCGAGCGGATTATTGCAGCGGTTGCGGACGGCAAGAGCTCCACCCGCGCGGTGCGCCAACGAGCGGGGCTGAAGGCCGCCCATTTGTCTTGCGTCCGACTGCTTGCGGACTGCGCCACGACTGACGAAGCCTCAATCACGCAACCGCTCGGGACGCCGTTTGTCTATGGCCGTCGAACGAACAGTCGAAACGCCTGGAGATGCAGGGCGCGGCGCTGGAGCGGCCGCCCGCGCAGGGTAGCGCGACGGATGTCAACGGCGGCGGCGAAATCGAGACTTGCCCGATCGGCTAAGTGCCGCCCCGGAGCTACACGGCTGCGCAAAATCAGCGTCAGTGGCAAACGCGATAGCGGCGATAGTGCCGGTACACCCACCAACACCTACGGTGATGATAATAGCCGAGTGGAGGAAGCGGCGGAGGTGGCGGTCCAAAGAACGGAGGATGAGGCGGCGGCGGAGGCGGAGGTCCCGGCGGAAATGGCTGGGCGAGAGCGGACGCGACGGTGATTAGAAGTGCGGCAAGGGACAGGGACAGGGTTCGCATTGTAATGTTCCGCATTAACTCAGTAGCGCTCGCGGTAAGCGAACGTGAGACCTATTTGTTTGTTCCAAGCTTCGGAAGTTCGACCTGCGCCTTTCCTGTTCTGCTCTACACTGACAATGGGCGGATCCCGGAAGGATCCTTGATCTGGCCGCATAGCTGAACTGCTGCGAAAAGAAGGAGAGAGCCGTCGATTAGGACGGCTCTCTCCTCCCAATGGACCGACTAGTCAGGCAGCTGTTGGCTGGAGATCGTACTTAGCAAACGGTCTCGCAGCTGCGCCGCTAGAGTCCAAGGCTATTTCGACTCGAGCAACTTATTGAGAAGCGGCCCGATTGCGTCCATGCAAACCTTCGTGGAATCGTCATCGGCACATTTGATGAAGATTCGTCGATTGCCATCGCCTAGCCGAAACTGCGCGCCCTTGGAGGGCGGCGGGGGTGGCGGACCCATCCGCATTCTCCCAGGGCCGCCGGGGCCGCCTGGCCCGGGCGGACCTCCAAAGCTCCAGGCCCTCCAGGCCCTCCATAAGCCGGTGGGTTGGGCGGTCCCCCGGGTGGTGCAGGCTGCGCTATTGCGATGGTCGCGACCAAGAGCAGCGCTAAACCTATACCGGCAGCAATTTTGATCATCGGAATATTCCTCGATGATTGACTTCGATCCAGCGAAACCTAGTCATCAAAACGATGCTCATGTATTTCCGAATTGTAAAAAGAAGTTTCTGGCGCCACAATTTGGCCATTGCGGGCCGGAGCAGCCGTGATTTCGCTGTCTTTTAGAAGAGCACCAGCTAATCCATAATGGCTCGCGCGCCAGCGCGTAGATGTGGAAGTCTGCAATTAGATGCAAAGGCCATGAGCCCATCGTTGCCGCATGTGTTAGTGGTCGAAGATGACGTTGAGATCGGCGCCCTAATCGGCCGATATTTGCGCTCCCAAGATTTTCGAGTTTCGACCGTCACCGACGGCCGCGGCATGGATCGAGTGCTGGCGGACGGCCACGTCGACCTGATCGTCCTTGATCTGATGCTCCCGGGTGAGGATGGCTTGAGTTTGTGCCGTCGGCTCCGCACCACATCGCAAGTGCCGATTATTATCCTGACCGCACGAGGTGAAGACATAGACCGCATCATTGGCCTTGAAATGGGGGCTGATGATTACCTGGCAAAGCCGTTCAATCCGCGCGAACTCCTGGCGCGAATAAAAGCAGTGCTGCGCCGTGGGTCGCGACCGAATTCGACGCAAGCTCACTCGACAATGACGTTTGCCGGCTGGCAGCTCGATTGTTCTCAACGTCAACTTCGCGATCCTGGTGGTTCTCGGGTCAGTATTACCGGTGCTGAATTCGATCTCTTGCAAGCCTTCTGTGAACGTGCCGGTCGGCTACTCACTCGAGATCAGCTTATTGATTACACGCGTGGCCGCGTAGGAGGCCCGTTCGATCGCAGTATCGATGTGCTAGTCAGCCGATTGCGCCAAAAAATAGAGCGGAACTCACGAACCCCGGAGCTTATTCAGACCGTCCGGTCCGAAGGGTATCTGTTTACGCCGAAGGTCGAGTTCAATGATTAAGCGCATCTTGCAATATCCCCGCCGCATCAGCGGGCAAATCACAATCGTCGTGCTCACCTCGATCATACTTGCGCTGGCGCTTGTGATCGTCATCATCATCATGATGCGGCCAGGAGGTGATCTCGAAAACTCCTATCGCGCCGATGTTGAGCCATTCCTTGGTGTGGTGCGCTTAGTCGATGGTACGCAAGATGAAGCCAGCCGCGCTCTTATCTTGAAAATGGCTAATGCTGCATTTCCAGATCTAAATATCAGGATTCCGGGCGGCGAACAGCCTCAGACGAGAGATGCCAACGATCGGTACGTTTTATTTCTGAGCCAGCTTCTAGGCTCCGGATTCAATGTCAGTCGAAGTCCTGATGAAGGTCACAAAGACAAGATCGACATTGATGTAACGTCTGAAAGGGGAACGCGCGTTCGTGCAACTTTGCGAGCGTTTGCCCCTCCGGTGCCACCGCTGACCCCCATTGTCAGCGGTACGCTCCTTTTCGTGGCAGTGATTGTGTCGTTGCTGCTTCTGTGGGCGACTAAAGCACTGACCGCCCCGTTATCGGAATTTGCCAACGCGGCCGAACAATTTGGACGTGGCTTTGAGCAACAGATGTTGCCTGAACAAGGTCCGGAAGAGATCCGAAAAGCGTCGCGGGCATTGAATCAAATGGGGGGCCGCGTCAAGCGTTTGATCGAAGACCGTACGAACATGCTTGCCGCCATAAGCCACGATCTTCGCACTCCGATTACACGTTTGCGATTGCGAGTTGAGTTTCTCGAAGATGAGGCGCTTCGATCAGCCATGCTGAAAGATCTTGAGCAACTGAACGAAATGATCGGCTCCGCGCTTGCGTTCATTCGCGATAGCCGAGTGGAAGAAAGCATGACGCGGTTCAATCTGCCAGATCTGCTGCAAACTATTTCTGACCAGTTTGTGGAAATGGGCGAGAGCGTCAGCTATCATGGTCTCGATCGTCTGCCCGTTACGGCTCGCTCGGATGGCATACGGCGGGCCGTTACTAACCTGGTCGAAAACGCGCTCAAGTTTGGCACCGAAGCGATAATCGAGCTGCAGATTACGCCGGATGGCGACATCACAATTGACGTTCTGGACGATGGTCCGGGAATTCTCGATCGTGATCCCGACAAGCTGGTCAGACCGTTTGTGCGCGGCGACGACGCGCGGACTCTGAATGGCCAGACTGGGTTTGGTCTCGGGCTGACGATCGCCAAGTCAATTGCCGAGGCACATGGCGGTCAGCTTACCTTGTCAAACCGACAACCACGCGGGTTAATGGCTCGCCTCAGGTTAGGTCGCCAATGCCAATTGCGTGTGAAGCCGGCGGCGAGCTACGGCTAGGCAGTCCGCACGCGGCCAAATCGATTTTCGCCACTGGAAATTTTGGAGTTTTCGCGGTGAATTTGCTCATTGTTTCTCGAGAAGCGTCCCATACGCGACTGTTCCTCCTTGGAACTTTGAGCAGATAATTCTTGTTTCTTTCTCAGTTGGTAACCGCCAGAGGCAAAGGCCGGCGAACACGCGCAATTTGACATTCAGGATGCCTTTGCATTCGATGGCCAAGCCGGATTCAACCCCTTCAGCGGCATTGATGTCCTTTCCAGCGGAGATAGACCAGCCGGCCTTGATGCCGGCCCCAGATTCGATGCTGCCGCCTGCACGGATCGCTGCATCAGCCTTGATGGCGGTGCCTGCCTTTATGTCTCCATCGGCCTCAATGCTTTCGCCGGCAAGAATTGACCAGCCGGCGATGATCCTGCCGGTGGTTTTGATATCCGCCCCAGCGTCGATGCCCTTGGCGGCTTTGATGTCAGCCTTGGCGTGAATGCCCCAGTCGGATTTGATGCCGCCGCCAGTTTCGATTCCCTCGATCACCTGGATGCCTGTTCCTGCAAGGGCGGTAATCTGCCCTTTGGTTTTCAGGGCTCGAAAGCTAACACAGCCCAAATTCGCATCGATCTCGATGTTGCTGTCGCAATTGAAAAGGTCATGTTTTCCGACGTAGTCAGACCAATGCCAGTCCGACTTTTTGAAGTCCGCTCTCGTAAGCTTTAGTGTCAGCATTTTCGCTCACTGGACTAATGCCGGTGCTCCGGCAGGTTTTGCTTTCAGATCATTCCGAACGTTTGGTCGTCCTGCGATCCTCTGATTTTGCCGCCGCTATTCCGCATTTTCTTCAGGATCGTATTTGAAATCTGGCCTTACGCAGATGGCCCAAAAGCTCGCAGGCGGCGCGCACCGGATCGCAAATGGCGTAAGCGACGTCTTGGCGCTCCTCCTCTTCCGCTGCATCAGACCAAACGTCCCATTGCATGCCCTTCGCAGTGTAGAAAACGCCATAAAGGCCCGCGTCGCTCCGTACCTCCAACAAAACGGAGGCGTTATCGAGTTGGAAAGTCTCGCAATCTTTGTTCGTTAGCTGAATTTCGTAGCAATTTTGGTCGCTTGTCATCAGTTTCCGTTCGTCATTCATCGATGGTCGGCACCCCTTGAAAGCTCGGCATCATGCGCCCGGTTTTTAGGAAGGCTCACCAAAGTCTGCTGTGACATCAAACATGAAGCTTTGTCTTCGCTCGAGGCACGACGAGCGTGCAGAAGCATTGGCTCGCTCTTCAGTCAACGTTTGCGACAGCGCCAAAAGGCGAGAAATTTGCCGCTTGGAAATATTTCGATCGATTGCTGTACCTCGCCGCTGACTTTCTGCATTCTGCAAACGGTCCGCTCGCCTGGTGGAAGCATCTCGATACCTTCGAGCGCTCTCTCGATGTCTTCAACTCGCGGCTGGATTCGATTCAGTCGAGCGAGGATCCGAGTAAGACGCAACTCTCTCAGTTCATCCATTACTGCTGCCCCAAGACGCAGCAAATGCCGCGGGATTGCGGCTTTGAGGCGAGCGAACTTCCGTCCTGGTGGTATCTTTTCAGAAAATAGTCGCGTGCAAATCGATTGTTTTCGGGTCAACCGTCCAGAGTAGAACATCCGTCGCTCTTTTAAATTTAGCATGGTTTAGACTGACCCGCTAGCAGTAGGTGTGATGGTTGGCGCTCTCGGGAACTCGAAGAGTACGCCCTTTTGCGCGTCTAGCTTTGATGTTGTCGTAATGGCACACGCCTACGATCGCCGGATCAATCGGCTCGGGTCGGGACTGAAAAATTGGGCCCGGCAGGCAAGGAGCGTAGAAGGTCAAATGAAACGGGGGAGCCCACTGCGGGGATCTGCAATGAATAAATGGTTCCGGGATTCGCCTGTACGTCAAAGCGCGTGCCGCCGCAGCCGTTCGAGCACTGGCGTGCCGCGATATCGCGTCAGGTTTTCGGAAGGCGTATCTTCTCGCGAAGTCAAGCAAAATACCGATCAAGCAGACCGTCAATACCGATAGAAGGAAACTGCTCGGCATACGGTATCGATCGCTAATTGTCTCTGACGCCGCCATGATGAATGAGTACCCGCCCACCGTGATCACCGTCGCTCCGCAGAGCGCGACAGCAGGTCTGAAGGCTCGGTTCGTTAACGAGAGGACCACTATGAGAGCGCAAACAACCACAAAGATAAGCTCTGACGCAATTGGTCCGAAAATGATATCAATCGATCCCAATGAAAGTATTATCGCGCAGCTCAACGTATTTATTTTCATACGCCCGGGGATATGGAAGATGGGCAACAGCGCCGGGTAAGTCTTTTCGAACGTCAGGACCGCAGACGCGGATGTGTCTAGCCAATCTCTAGCAAATTGGGGGACTTGGATACTCACCAGCCGCGAGACGCCAGATGGCGCCCACGTCGAGGTACTCTTTGGTTCGTTTCGACTAGTGCTGCGCCAGAATATTTCTCCGCCCCTGGTTTGGAAGATCCAGGTCGCCTTTGCCATGACGCGATCCAACTCACCTGGTGTTGCCACTCTCGCCGACAGAACCGGATCATCTTTGACCTTGGGATCTGCGGCGATTGCATTCTGCTGAAGGATCCAGGTTGGTGGGAGACGCATCATTTGCTGCAATCGAAAAAACTTGTTTGACCAACGGATCGGTTGTTGCGCTTTGCAGGCGTGCGACCGCAAGCTTTCGGGTTTCTGGTGTCGGCACTCCTCAGATCGTAAGCGATGGCCTCGGCGCCGGCCTGGCCATAGGGAGAGACGCAACTGGCTGAGCCATTGAAAATACAGACCAGTTGGTTCGTGACCCATGTTTGACTGATGATTAAGACCGTCAAGATCCCGCAACATACCAGAGCTGTTGCATGGTATGACGCCCGTTTCGACGTGAGCAATGCTCCCACCCAGTACAGCGCGACCGTAGTGGGGAGCGCATACGCTAATGGGATCAATGGCAAGCGAGAATTGGCGACCAGCATCATACCGCCTGCAAATGCGAACGCTGAGCTGACGAGGCAGCGAATATCAAGTTCGCCTTCGAAAATCATCTGTTCCGCATAAATGACCGCAGCCGCGACGCTTAAGAGAAGGCCTGCCGCGCCGAGAGGTTCAGTTGAAATCGATCCCTCAATTAAGAGCATGTAAAATTGCGAAAACACCCCGAACATAACAGACAATTCGTGCGCCCAAAGACTTCGAAACGCCTCTCAGAAGGATCAATAGGCACAGCCCATAAACAGCAAGCTGAACGAGACAGATGGCGGCGATAGTCGCCGGGATCTAAAGCCGAATTCTGTGATGAGTGCTGTAAGCGCGGGAGAAAGCGACTGCCAATGGGGGACCATCGATAGAGGCCACGCGAGAAGAACTGCGAAATCACTGTCCCAGATAGACCGGAGGAAGAAAAAGCCATCGCGCCGTTAAAAGTACAAATACGAGCAATGCAACCACAGGTGTTCCAGCTAGAACGGATCTGACAGGTTGACCGAATTGCAATTTCGCTTCGACTATCAATTCCGAACAATCTTGGTGCCTGTACAGCTCACGCCGAATTGCTGCGGCAACGTAATGCGCCCAAGGGATATCGCCGGCGCGATAGGCGAGCATGATGGCCAGTAGGAACAGAGCGGCTGCGCAATAGATGATCAACTGATAGAGCGTCCGATGCACTCTGATTTGGTATTCGACCTTGAGCGAGGTCGTGGCTCGTTAGCAACACCTGCGGGCAACGAAAATCGCAGAGTCCGAGAGAGACCGCGAATTCCCCATAGCTTGCCTTGCTCGATTGACGGCTCTAGCGCCTTGTAGCTCTGACCATTGATCCACATCCGAACGGACGAAGATTTGCCAGGTGCGCGGTCGCGCTCAGCTCGCGGGCTTCGGAATGGACAGAAAAGGGATATCGGTCCCGATCGGTACGGCATATTGCGCCGCGTCGGCAGGGTTGCGCTTGTAGGGTCCGTGAAACTCTTCCATGCGGGTCCAATTGCCGTGCTCCAGCACGAAACTCGCGATGAAAAAAGTCACAATAACGCACGTGAGGACGTAGATTGAACGTCGGCGGGGCGCCAGCCCGTCACACCAGGACAGCAAAAAGCTCAGCATGCGGTGCTTGCGGATGGATGAAACCGGTGCATTGACACTCGTGCGCAGAGCGCCTCGGAGTGGATCACCCATTGTCGCGCCGCAAACTTGATCGTGCCTAGCCCGCGCGGTAATAGCAAGCTCGCACCATGACGTATCGGAGTGTCGCGTTAATAACGGCCTATTGGCGAATTTGGATAGGCTATTGCAGCGGGATTAGCCAGCACGAAATGCTGCAGCAAGGCTTCCGGGTGGGGTTAATGACGACAGAACTTGACTGCGACAATGCACAATTGAAACGTCTGACAAAGAGCATCGCGACGGCGCAGGGCAACACGACAGTATGCGTGATGCATTCTTCGCGGTTTGAAGTCGGGAGCTATATTCGCACGCTGCGGAGGCTGCAACTCGGCAGTGGTACGATGCGCTTTTACGCGTTTCCATGCTGGGGTTGGAACCCTTGAGCGCCGCGACCGTTCTGGCCGGACTTACGAACGGCGCGTTCTGGAAGTTGGAACCTATGTTGGCGGTTCAACGGTCGCCCTTGGTCGAGGTATTAAGACGAGGCCGGCCTCTGCCCGAGAGAAAACGCGCCTGATCTGTATGGAGAAAGGCGGGTCCCATCCGTTAGCTCCCTGTCCTAGCAACGACATCCTGGCGGATTGGAGACGAAATGTCCAAAGACTGGGCATTGATCAGATTGCTCCCGGTAATGATTGAAGGAAACTATGGCGAAGACGCTAAGTGTCAAAGACGTTGAGCGCGCGTTGGCCGGCAGAAAAATCGGCTTGCTGATGATTGATGCAGACGGCCATGTCGACTGGACATTAAATTTGTTCGCGCGGCATCTCACGGACAACGCCATAGTGATAATAGACGATTATGCTTTGTCGTCCGAATGAAAAGGCATCCCTGACCCGGCCGGCGGTCGATCGCCTATGTGAGCTCGGCTATTTGGAAAAGCTGGAGCGTGATTAAATGGACCTGGGTCGGATCAGCCACGAAGCTCACATCAAAAATATCATTCGAGGACACATTTGTAACGCTGATGACTCAAAGCTCCTCAGAAGAGCGGAATCAGAAAGATATGCGCAGCCCGATATTGCGCAAATTGAAATTTGCTTTGCCCTATGTCGTGCGCTTACCCGACGATTTTGTTTCCCTATTCTGACAACAGGACAAGCGGCCGATCACCGCTTCTTCTTTTAGAAGATGGTCATCTTCTCGGGCAAGCTCACCACCCGCTCAACCAAGACGGACAAATCCCAGGGTATGCCCATTCGGAGGATCATCTCGCCTTTTCCACGTCTGACGGCAGCGATCCACGCACGAATGGCAAGACGTATGAGATTGTTTTTAACGGTCAGCGTACGAAAATGATCGTCGCTTGATTTTGCGATCCAATTCGGATGAATGTCCGAGCCAAGAGGGCTGTGCGCCCCCCCTATTCGCGACGTACCAAGAAGAGGTCAGGTTACCAAAGTCCGACTTGAGCGTCTTGTAGATGCCTCTGAATGACCAAACAGCACCAAATTACTTTTCCAGCCGAGTAGGCGAGGTGAGGCCACATGGAAATGCCATCCCGGAACACAGGCCGTCAATTTTTTAGCTCTTGGGCGGTCATTAAATTCAAATGATCCTCGTCTGCGAGATCAACAAACCCCAGTTTTCTGAAAACATAACGACCCACTTGTTTCGGCATCCAATGGACTAGAGGTAGTTGTGTATGGAATTCGACTGGAAACCAGCGGTTTGGCGTTGTGAGACAAATCCCACGCCGAGCAACACGCACGCATTCGGAAATCATTTTTGCCTGATTGTGGATGCTGCCAACGTGCTCCAGCACCGCGGAGGAGTGCACCAGATCGAAAGCCCGATCACAAAACGGGAGGCTCAGTGCATTGCCTTCAATATAACGAACGCCAGGGTAAAGTCGCTCGATGAAAGAAGCATCTTGCAGGCCAATAGCCACAATTCGGGCCCTGTGCGGGTACAGGGCTTCAAAATAATTGGAATTTTCGTAACTTCGATCGGAGGTTACTCCGACATCGAGAATTGTCTTCATTTGGGCTCGGCCGAAATTCATTCATGAACATGCAAAACATGGTGTTACGCATTTTTGTCGAGACGCGAATTGCCAGGGATTTCGGCTCGGCATAATTGAGTTGTGCGTTCAGGCCCTGAATTCATGGGTCAATTCTTGTGGTGACTGATGCATTTCTATGCGCGAACAGATGTCGGATACGTTGCAAAATTGGTGCGAGGCTCTGTAGCTTCTAGATTGCTCGAGCGATCAGATGTCTTTTTCGATAATTGCGGAGAGAAATGCTGTGAAAGCCGAACTGCAGAGCAAGAGCCACGCCGGTGATCGAGATGGTCAGTACCTTGATCATAATATCGTATTGAAGCGGTCCGAAGTGTTCATCAGCCCATTGCATGAAACACCAGATCATTCCACCGCCTCCCGCTAAAGCCAGAGAAAAGGGCGAAAGACAGCACGCGCTCTAATGTGAGCGGCGCCAGGACGCGCTGTGCGGTTGGCGACATCGGAGGAAGGTAGCGTGTGGCGGCATAGCGACGGACAATGATCGAGAATGATATGCATTGCATTCCGATGAGCGTGCTGAAAGCGCCAACCAAGAAGGTATGAAAATCAAGACCAACTTTTGGTGTGATGTAGAACGGCCCGGGAAGGAGCAGTAATGAGCTCACGACACCGAGGGTCAGCAATGCCACGCCCGGATAGAAAAACAGCCATCGTGGCGCAAACATCAGCAAGAAACGCAGATGACGCCACCCATCTTGCCATGTGCGCAGATGTGGCGGTCGAGATCGCCCGTCCTTCTTCAATGTTGTCGGCACTTCCGCTATCCGCATTCCGGCCAGACTTGCTTCGGACGATCATTTCGCTGGCGAATTCCATGCCGACCGATCGAAGGCTAAGCGCACGGATCGCCTGAGCGTTAAATCCTCGTAGTCCGCAGTGGAAGTCCCCGATCTCAATTTTGAAAAACGTCCGACCCAGAAAACTCAAAATTGGGTTTCCTAACCATCGATGGAGCGGTGGCATTGCCCCCTTCTCAATTCCGCCCTTAAACCGATTGCCCATTACGAGATCATAGCCTTCTCGCAGCCTCGTCAACGAATGCATTGAGCTGGGAAAAGTCGTATAGAGTCGTCAGCATCTCCCATAATAACAAATTTGCCATACGCCGCATTGATGCCGCCAATCAGGGCCGCGCCGTAGCCGCGCTCTGGAAATTGGTACGACGCGCGCGCCCAGAGCTTCGCGCAATTTCCTGGGATCCATCCGTCGACCCATTGTCGGCAACAACTACTTCTCCAGAGATGCCGGATCTCGATAAATACTCACGCGCCTTCCGCACGCAGGTGCCGACGGTTTCTGCCTCGTTCAGGCAGGGCATGAGAATCGTTAATTCAATTACTGGACTATCTGCCACTTGTGTGACTTCACGAACGTTCATTGTTGGCCGTCCAGTATCAAATCGAGGTGCAGCCGATCGCAATCTGAGCAAATCGCAGTCGAGCGCTTAGCACACAAGTGGAAGAACCCGAGCCGACCTAACAGAAAACAACCGAGCCGCCGCTTCCTCTCTGTTGCTGTTCTTCATCATAATGCGCACGCATGCTGATCCGCCGAGAGGCCCTATGGCTTTTGTTCTGCGACTTCCGCGTCTGGTCTTCGACCGATGATTGTCCAACTATATCCGTGTCTGTGGTAAAGCTGAACATCCTTAAACCCCGCCGATGCAAGAAGGTCGTAAGCCTCCTGCCGCGTATAGTACTTGGCGTACGCTGGATTGAGTTGATCGTAGATCGTCAATCGGCGTACCGACCGCGGAAATTTGGCAAGGACTTCTCGCATATAGGTGTGCATGGGCAGCCTTACGAACCGACACAGCGCAATGTAACAGTCAAGCGCCAGCCCTCCAACGTAAGTGATGCCCGTAAGCACACTGTGAGGAAGGTGAGTGGTAATGCGGCGCATCGGTAACGGCAAACCGAGGTAGGTTTCATTGCCCTCCCTGCCATATATCCAAGCTAAAAGGCGACCTCCCGGACGCAAACCAGCATAAGCGGCGCGCACTGCGGGGCCCGGCTCCGGAATGTGATCCAGAACCCCAATGGAAACGATCAAATCCAAATTAAGTCCGGAAGGCAAATTCTCGCCGACATCTTTAATACAAGTCACTTGCCCGCGACGGGCTGCTGTGTTTTCACGCAGAATATCAATCCCTGCGGAGGGCTCGACTGCATAGACGTGCGCCGCGCCCGCGTCGAGAAGCATATTCACGATGCGTCCCGTCCCGCTGCCAATGTCGGCGACGCGCATGCCAGCCACGTCATCGATGGAGAGCAGTGGCCCGAAAATGTCTGCAAGCAGCTTCGAGGACCCGTAATAGCCTGGATTGTCCCGAAAGCTCAGCCACTGATCCGTGAAATCGTCTATCGTCTTAACACCGACGTCGCGCGCCATTCATCCACCTTCTACCGTTGCGGTCATAGCCACCCTAGCCGTTCTCTGCAGCCAGTTCCCTTTGCGATAGTTTCGTGCGTCAAAAATGGTCCCTAGACGATGACCAGATGCAGCCCCGGCTGCCCGATCGAATAAGGTCATCATCCAATAGCGGCCTTCTGGGTATCGGCGCGCCGTCGAGCAGGGTTGCTGCGGAATTGTTGAGGAAATACATTTAGTCAACGAGTGGGCAAGTGTGGTGGATTTTTCGGCTTTGTTGAGAAGGGCGGCCGCGTATGCGGCGCGGCGTGTGGGAAGACCGCCGCCGGTCAACTATCTGCGGCGCGATCCAGCCCTAATCGACGAAGACGTGAAATACGCGATTGCCAATAGCCGGAGCAATCTTGAGTACGTTTCTGAGCGCTGCGGCACGTCCATTTCCAAGAGCGTGGTTCTCGAGATTGGGCCCGGAACAAATTTTGCGCCCCAGCTCGTGATTGCCGGTAAAGGCGCCAAGGTCCTAATTGCCGATCGATTCCTGGCCCCATGGAACCCCATCTACCATCCTGAATTCTATCGGCGGTTTCTGGAAGCCTGGCAGGAGCCATGTCCGGCCTTGCTCAAGGTTATAGAGAGGCACTGTTATCCAGCCGACGTCATCACGCTAATCGAGGAACCGATCGAGGCGCTCAATTCCATTCCGGATCAGAGTGTCGATGTCGTGATATCGAATGCAGTGATGGAACATGTCGTCGATCTCGATGCCGCAATACGCGAATTGGCGCGGATCGCACGACCAAACGGTGTGCAATCACATCAGGTCGACTTCCGTGATCACAAAGATTTCGATCGTCCACTTGATTTCCTTGCGATCGAGCGATCGAAAATACGAAAAATCTTCGCGGCCACCTCCGGCGAAAGAGGAAATCGCCGGCGTCCCAGCGAGATGGCTGCATTGCTCGAAAGCAACGGTTTCGTCATCGACCAAATGGCGATTGGCGAACCTGTCAATCCGAAATACCTGGTGGCCTTCATTCCAAAACTTCGCGCCTCTAAATCCCGCTACAAAGAGGTGAGCGAAGATGATTTGACAGAGACTCAGTGTGCGATTTTTTGTTCGACGGAAGATGTCTTTCGTGATTGCTAAGACTCGCACGGCTATCTGGTGCGCCTGTGGACGGGAATGAGCGATCTGTGTGAGACCATCCGGCACGTATAGCGTGTTCTTGTGCGGGAAGACTTATCCGATCCGATGCTATCGCGTGGGACAATCGAGCGGGCGAGTACACGGCCCAGATAACCGCTCCCGGTAGTGCCGCGACCAGCACGATGGCGCCGAAACAGAGTGAGAAAAATAGTGCCTGCTCGAAAGGCACACCATGGCTTCCGAGCAGCGACGTCACAGCGAGTTCCCGTGACTCCCCAGCCTCCGATCGATACCGGTATAAGGGCAACCGCGACCATGACGGTAAAGAGAACCGCGGCGTCGACCAGTGGAAGCGACAAGCCTGACGCCTGTGCGAGAAGCCAGACTGCAGTAATCGACATCAGGTGCACGCCGAAAGCGATGCCCAAGATGCTGATACCGGCGGGTCTCCGAGCAGAACGTGATGTGTAAGGTGCGCAAGTTTTCCGGCCCATGCTGTGTAACGCCAGCGTTCGAGAAATGGGGCGAATTTTGGTGCAAAAACCAAACAGCCCACGGTCGCGATCAGAAGCGTACCGAAAAACTCCAATGCTAATGTACGTTGCCCACCTAACGCGGTCAGCGAGGACGGAAACAGCATAACTACAAAACCAACTGCTATTAAGCTCGCTACACCCACGCCCCGGTCGATCATCACGCTCACCAACCCCCGACGCCAGCTGTAATCATGCTGCGCCAGCATCCAAGCCCGAATTGTGTCGGCCGCAATATTGGGTACCACCTGGGCGAAAAAATTTGCGATTGCAGTTATGGCAATCATGGGCACCCGCTTGATCCGGTCGCGGTCATGTCCAAGAACGTCGACGATCTTGCACCAGCGCACGGCTACGAGCGGAATTTCCAGCATGAGCAGCAAGGTGGCAAGTGCCGTCCATCGGGCGTCAAGAGTTCGCGCTGCGCGAATAAACTCGCGCGAAATCGATGTTGCGGGCGAGATACCAAAAGCAGAGGCCGGTCACCGTCAGTTTCGCCGCGATGAGGGGAACTCGAAGTCGATAGCGAACTGCGGCGAGGGCGCTCACAACCGGCAGAGCTCGACATCAGGTACCCCATCTGCGGAGATTTTGCGGCTCGATACCCCGCACAAGCAAAACTCGCAACCCCGACCCCGGCGCTCGGAGGCGCCATATTCTTCCGCGCTGCATCGAGCATATCCGAGGTATACCGCTCTTCGCAATGCGAGCACAGTACCAGCAACGGTAGTTGATTGCGGCGACAGCCTGAAGTAAATACCCGTTTGAATTGGGGGCCGCAGCATTGTTCCGCGGCGGGCGTATTCAATGGGCTTCCTTCGGATCGTTCGCGGTGCGGCAGATAAGCCGGCATTACGCAAATGCGCGAGGGCGATTATCCCATTTCCGATCAGAGCTGGACTTTACAAATTCTTCCGGAACCGTCGATCCCTTTACAGGCGGTTCACAGGAACGTCGGAACAGATTTTCATTTGGACGAAGGCGATTGCAATTCTTGGTTTGCGGCGTGCTCATCTTATCGGACCTGCCCTTGACCCTAATAGTCTGGCCGCCTTCCAGCTTGTTTTGCAAAACGCTGAGCCGGTCCGAACGAGTACGAGCGGATGTCTGTTGACATGCTGTGGAGCTCTTTATCCGGGAGGAGCGGAACGGCAGGTCATCAACACACTGCGTGGATTGGCGGATTTTGGATTGCGTGATCGTTTGCTCATGCTGGCCGATCATCTCACTCCTAATCAGGCGCAGCGTTTCGATTTCTACCTGCCGATGCTGCTCGAAGCCAATATCGCGGCACGGGAAATTCGCCATGCGGCCGGGACGGGATTCAAAGCGAAGACGTTTGCCACCGACGATACGGGCGGCGGTCAAGTATTTGCCGCTCGATCTGAAGAATGATGTCGTCGACCTTTATCGCGAATTCGTGGAAATCCAGCCTGCAGTCGTCCATGCTTGGCTGGATTGGAGCAATGTTCGGGCGGGAATTGCGGCAGTTCTGGCGGGCGTTCCCCGCATCATTCTTTCCGGACGCAATCTTAATCCCAGCAACTTTTTTTTCGATGCGCCGTATATGCGTCCGGCGTATCAGGCATTATCACAGCACTCCAATGTTATTTTCATCAACAATAGTGAAGCGGGAGCTGCAGATTATGCCGATTGGATGGGCGTGCCGCGCGAGCGCGTCGGCGTTGTACGCAACGGCGTTGACTTTGCCGATGCTGCGCGGCCGTCGCCTCAGGCGGTCCAGAAGTTCCGAGCATTACTCGGAGTTTCAGCCGGTGGGCCGCTCGTCGGCGGCCTGTTTCGGCTGAGCCCTGAGAAGCGCCCGGATCTCTGGATCGAAGCGGCTTGCCTCATCGCGGCGGCTCGACCGGACTGCCGATTTGTGATCTTTGGCGCGGGACCCATGCGCGAAGAAATGCTGACGCTGGCTGCGGCGCGCGGACTAGGCGCAGTGTTGATGATCCGCGACGTCATCGAAGAGCCTCTCGTAGCGCTTGCAGCTTTTGACGTTTGCCTGCTGACATCAATCGCCGAGGGAACATCGAACGTGGCCTTGGAAGCGCAGTGGATCGGCACTCCGGTGGTCGCGACCGCGGGCGGCGGCACTCAGGAATCGCTGGACATAGGCGCGAGCGGATGGCTTATTGATCAGCCGGACGCCGACACAATCGCCAACGTGGTGCTGCGTGTGCTTGCTGACCCAAAATGCAAATCAACGGCAGCCGAAAAAGGCCCACGTTTCATCGCGTCACGGTTCGGCACGGATCGAATGATCCTGGACACCATGCAGCTCTATGGGCTTGCGGCGAAGCCGCTTCGATCCGGATCTGATCATGACGAGAGTGATGGACTGGGCGAATTCCCGCGTGTCTCGAGATCGCATCGTGATCCCCCGCCAATATCTTGCTCCGAGCCGACCGCCGCATCGATGAGAGACGCTCTCACATGACTGCCGCTGATCGTCATTACGAGTTTGGCAAGAACTGGACGCGCTACGTCGAGCGGAGTTTCAATGATGAGCGCTTGGAGATAGCCAAGCGTTACATCCTCAGTCTCATCGAGCGCAGTGACCTGCAGGGGCTGGACTTTCTCGATATTGGGTGCGGCAGCGGCATCCATTCATTGGCGGCTTTTCGGGCCGGGGCCGGCCGGATCCGTAGCTTCGACTACGATCCAGATTCAGTCGCGGCGACCACAATGCTACGAAAATACGCCGGCGAACCTGCGAATTGGACAGTCGAGCGCGGCGACGTCCTCGATGACGCGTTCATCGACTCGCTCGGACAGTGGAACTTCGTGTATTCCTGGGGCGTGCTGCACCACACCGGCGATGTCTGGCGAGCACTTGCCAATGCGCAGAGGACAGTTGCGGACGGCGGATTGTTCTACATCGCCCTGTACTCCGCCGACATTGAGGCCAAACCCGAATACTGGCTGAAGGTCAAACAGGAATATAACAACGCGGGGCCCTGGAAGCGCAGAGGTATGGAATGGTGGTACGTGTGGACGCACATCATGTATCGCCGTTTCTGGCGTGTCCCTGATCTGATCAAACGGATTGTCCATTATCGCGTCAGCCGCGGCATGAGCTTTTTCGCAGACGTGCGGGATTGGCTGGGCGGCTGGCCTATGCAATTCGTGCACGACCGCGACGTCATCGATTTTCTCGAGAAAAAACACGGATTCAAGCTTGCCAAGCATAAAGACCGGCGAGGCCTGCACAGAGTTCGTGTTTCGGCGGCAAGCCCAGTCTGCTGCGGGGAGCACCAGCTCAGCGAGCGAAGTACCGTTGCCGCAGCGCGCCGACCCATGAGGGTCCCGGAATTCTCAGTGCAGCGCTCATAGAGACCAATACAATCGGAAATGCTGTTATGGTGGCCGTAATTTTTAAGTGAGGGCCGAGCCGCGATGTGCGGGATCACGGGTTTTGTAAATTTCCAGGAGGCGCCGAAGGGAGCGCTTCTAGCCCAGGCCGCGGCGATGGCGGATACTCTCCTCCACCGCGGGCCGGACGCGGGCGCGTGCTGGGCCGATCCGAACGCAGGCTTTGCTACTGGGCATCGGCGTCTCTCGATCGTGGAGCTGTCTGAAGCCGGCGCCCAACCAATGGTGTCGCAATCGGGCCGGTTCGTGATCTCCTATAATGGCGAAGTTTACAATGCCGCCGAGATCCGACCGGATCTCGAAGCCAAAGGCTACGTGTTCCGCGGCCATTCCGATACCGAAGTCATACTCGAGGCGTGCGCCGAATGGGGCGTACAGGCGACAGTTCCTCGCCTCATCGGCATGTTTGCCTTTGCCCTATGGGACCGGCAGACCCACAGGCTGTGGCTGGTACGCGATCGGCTCGGGATTAAACCACTTTATTGGGGCCGGTTCGGCAGGCTTTTCCTGTTTGGGTCCGAACTCAAGGCTTTGCGCGCCCATCCGGGATGGCCAGTTGAGATCGACCGCGATGCCATCACCGCGTTCGTACGCTTTAACTACATTCCGGCGCCGCACTCGATTTATCGGAATATCTATAAGTTGCCGCCAGGAGCAATCCTGGAAATCGACCCTCATGGTGACGCTCGCATCGACTATTACTGGTCCTTGGACGATGTCATCGAGCGAGCGCGGCGTAACCCATTTTGCGGCAGCGACGCGGATGCCGAAGAAGCGCTTGCGAGTCTTCTGGGTGATGCTGTCGAACGGCGCATGATCGCCGACGTGCCGCTCGGTGCATTCCTCAGCGGTGGTATTGACTCTTCGACTGTCGTTGCACTGATGCAGTCGAAGAGCGCGCGGCCGGTACGAACCTTCTCAATCGGCTTCGAAGAGGAGGAGTATAACGAGGCTCATTACGCCAAAGCTGTCGCCAACCATCTCGGCACCGATCACACCGAACTTTATGTCACTCACGACGAGGCGCGAGACGTGATTCCGCGCCTCACCGAAATTTGGGATGAGCCTTTTGCCGACTCATCGCAAATCCCGACGTACCTGATCTCCGCGCTCACGCGCCGCCATGTTACGGTGGCGCTCTCCGGTGATGGCGGGGATGAGCTGTTTTGCGGGTACAATCGCTACTTTCACGCATTGTCGATAAGACCCTACCTATCGACGCTGCCAGAGCCGCTCCGCCGCTCCGCGGCAAGTGTCATCCGCAAATTGCCGCCCTCGGTGTGGAATCGAGCACATCGTGTTGTTCCTGCCAGGTGGCGCTACCCCAATTTCGGCGAAAAGATGCACAAGCTCGCCGACATCATGCTGCAAGACGAGGATGCAACCTATCTCCAGCTCCTCTCGCAATTTCACCAGCCGAGCGACATTGTGAACGGCGGGACCGAACCCCCGACTATCATTGCGTCGGACAAGGCCAGGCGGCTCATGCCCGATTACGTCGAGCGCATGCAGTATCTCGACACCGTGACCTATCTGCCGGACGACATTTTGACCAAAGTGGACCGCGCCAGTATGGCGGTAGCGCTGGAAGCGAGGGTACCAATCATCGATCATCGGGTGGTCGAGCTTGCCTGGCGGTTCCCGTCTCGGATGCGATTTCGCGACGGCAAGAGTAAGTGGATTTTGCGCCAGGTGCTGCGCCGCTTCGTCCCTGATAGCTTGATCGATCGGCCGAAAATGGGGTTTGGCGTGCCAGTCGATCATTGGCTGCGCGGCCCCCTACGAGACTGGGCGGAAGACCTCTTGTCGGAATCGGCGCTTACGCGGGACGACCTGTTCAATCCCGGGCTGATCCGAGCGCGGTGGAATTCGCATTTAGAGGGACGCGAAAACTGGCAATATTCGCTGTGGACGATCATCATGGTGCAGGACTGGCTCGCACGCCATCGAGCAACACCCGCTCCCGGCCAGCATCTCACACAACCCATTTACGCCTCATAAAGCGCGTCCGTCGGTCTCGCAGTCCTACGAATTAAGCGCCTGTGACCCGCACATGCTGGTACGGAGAAGCTTCTTTGGTCGCAGAGAGGATAGTTTCGCTTGGAAAGTGGCGAAGAGAAACGCTGAGCTTCGCAAGAATTCTGCTCTGGCCTGTGACGCTTCTAGCGATTGCGGCTGCGATTTTGAATCTGGGCGTTTGGTCCATGGAAAAAGCGATCTAGGGACCGTTTCCGGTGGAAACACCCGGCACGCACGCCCATATCCTAACGACTGAGCAACAACTCCGTCGTCACCCGTCTGACCATCAGCGGGGACGATTCCGGTAATTCTGATCTTCGCCTGTGGATCAATGGCAGTGAAATACGGCCGCCTCATGCGCTACACGAGGATATTCGAAACGGCGCCACAACGGGATTCAGCCATTGGCACGGATCCGTTATATTTTCACTGCCGGCTGGGGTAGCGAATGCCGCCACGACTTTAGTGATGGTCCGCTATTCCCTACGCCCACGCACGAGCATCACTGCCTTTCTGATGTTTGCGAGCGCTTGCCTGTGGCTTCTCGTATTTTGGCGTAGAACGACCGGGCCACCATATCCCGCAAGGATTTTGCTTTGGTCTTTGTTAGTTCTAGCAATTGCAGCGATTATTTTGGAGCTAGGAGTTTGGACCCGGGAAGAAACGCATTCTGGTCCATTTCCGGCAGACGTTGCTGGAACGCACGCGGTTTACGTCTCCGCGGGAGTCGACCTGCCATTCTCCTGCTGCTTCGAGGCGCGTAGCGACACGCCCGACGCCCCGTTTCAGTCTGACTTGCGATTATGGGTGAACGGTCGCGAATTGGAGCCGCCTCACGCGATCCACGCCGACATTCGAAGCGGTGCGACGACCGGATTCAGCTATTGGGACGGCCACGTCATATTTTCGCTTCCGCCGGGCGTGGCGAATACCGCTGAGACCTCTGTTATGGTTCGTTATTCCGTACTGCCACGGCGAGGAATCACCGCGTCTCTGCTGTTAGCGAGTACGTGCCTTTGGCTATTGCTTTATTGGCGCAGAATTCCGGCCCTCATTAATCAACGAGGCGAGGCGATTGTCAGAGCGCCCTATGTTCTTTTGCACGTCTTCGGTTATCTCAGCTTGGCGGCCGCCTTAATATACATTGCATGCAGCTTGGTAGCGTTTGTTGAAGGATGGGCGCTGCCAACGACGGCGTTGATCAAATGGTCGCCCATTGCGCTGTGGCTCGCTCGCCATGAACCGCAGTTCGGATTTTCTTTGCTCGTTTGTGCGGCATTTGGAACTGTGGCGACATGGTTTGCGCTACTTGTCCCTGAAGGTAATTTGTTGGTGCAACGCGAAGAAACTGCGCTCCTGCGCTTCTTCCGACTATTCGGCTTCGTGATCGTCACATGCGTCTTTGTCTTCTCGATCAGCACGATGTGGGCCGGCATCGTACGCCCTGGAGACCTTGATGGCTCCAGCATCGGCGGGCTTGTGCCGTTTAGTGATGCGGGCGGATACATGGCAGGTGCCTCTGATGAGGCTAAGAATGGTTTTTGGCCGGAGTTTAGCCTACGTCGTCCGTTAGCGGCCGCGTTCAGAACTGTGCTTTTGTTTTTTTCTGGCTATTCTTATTCGAGCATGCTCCTCTTGCAAGCTTGCCTTTTATCTGCTGTCAGTTGCTTTGCGACGTGGGCCGTAGTGCGTTGGCGCGGCTTGTGGGCTGGTGTGGCGTTTTTTGGGCTGACCTACACATATGTCCGTGTCTTTTGCGCCCACTACTCTCACAGAACCGCTGGGACTGTGCTGGGCGCTTTTTTCGATACCGTTTTTTATCGAAGCGTTACGCGCTCGGTCGCTGGCGAGCGCTTTGGTAGCACTGGGAGCCACAACGATGGCGCTCATGACCAGGATGGGCGCCATGATTACGATTCCCGCTCTGATCATTTGGATCGTCTGGCAATTCGGGTCGAACACGAGACAGAGGTTCGCGTGCCGGTATCGCTGCAGTGATGGTCGTTCTCTGCGTCGTTTTCGCAAACTTCCTGTTGGCCGAAGAGTTACGGGCCTCACACAGCCGTTAGCGGTGACAATTTTTCGGAAACCGCCCCCCTCACGAATCAGCTCGCGTTGCATGTTTGCGGTCTGGCGTTCGGTACGACGTGGGATGGATGCCCAAAGCGAATTGAAGAAGAGGGGAAACAGCTGCCGGTTAGCGAGGCCGCTCGCGCGCAACCTTTTGTATTCAATGGCATGGCAGAATTTTAAGGATCACCCGGGCGTATTGATAAGGCGCCTAATGAGCGCCTCTTCCAGCTTCGTTTACAATTTGCCTGACCAACTTTTCCGCGGATATGGCCATTTGGTCGTCGAACCCAGCATCAATATGAGAAACTTCGTCTCGCTGGTTTGCGTGGCCGGACTGATTTTTTTGTTTTCGAAGCGGCGAGAGAGAGGCGATTTACCATTTTGGTCACTTTCTTGGCTAAGCATCGTTGCGTCGACGTCGCTAATTTATTTTGACGACGGCGATCGCGCTTTAGCTGTTTCCTATGTGATTATTTTTCTTTTCTTTGCTCTTGGATTTGCCAATCCGGCTGCAGGGGCGTCCTCTGTCAACGAAGCTCATCGGGGAAGACTAAGTCCATTTGGAATTTCCTGTTTTGCCATTACGGCACTTCTCTTTTTCGGCATTCCAAGGCTGGCATACCTAGTGTGGCCAGCGCGCCGAGCTCAGCCAGCCATCGGTCAGAGCCAATGAGACCGTGGTATTTGGTGGGCGCCGGATCAGCGGGTTTCTTGTTGTGCCAGATGGCGCTGCCCCACGAAACGATGTGCCAACGGTTGATCTCTCAACGTTTTCCAGAATCGTCGGGCAGAGTGGAATTGAACTATATCAGGGCTTGCTTCAATCCTCAGACTCCGAAGACTCCGTTCGGATTCATATTTGCCGCCACCATCGATTCGACCGGAAGTGATTTCCGCTATATTGTCCCGCCCGAGGTGATCGCAAGGAAAGATGTGAAGTGCTTGGCGCTTCAGTATGAGGAATGGCAACGTAGGCCAAGTCTGGCCCGTATTGGTTCTATGTGACGCATGCTGAGCCACTGCTATAAGCTTTTGCGGTCTGGGCTAACATCATGGCAACGCCGAATGTGTCGCGCGCGTGATGTATTGCTCGCTCGGACATCCGAGTACGCAATTGCGGCTCGTCAATTAGACGCATAACGGCATCAGCCAGGGCGTCCGCGGTTGCGGCGCGAACCGAATATCCCGGTTTCGCCATCGATGAATGTCTCGTCCATGCCGCCCACGCCGGTGCACACGACGGGGAGGCCGGAAGCCTGTGCCTCAATTAGCACGTTCGGTAATCCCTCTATGCGCGAGCTCAATACAAAGACGTCCATCGCGGCGAGAGCCTCCCAAGCGTCCGCTGTGACGCCAGGCAACTGTACGACCCTGGAGAGTTCGCATTTTTCGACGTTGCTGCGTATTCCTTCCAACATCGGCCCCACGCCGAAAACAAGAAAGCGTACTTGCGGGTTCCGCGTGTGGATGATCTTCGCCATGTCGATAAACAATTCCGGTCGCTTCTCTTCCGAGAAACGTGTGATGCTACCGACAACGAGCGCGTCGCGCCGGATTCCGTATGTGGAGCGCACGGCATCGCGGGCAGACCCTGAGATTTCAGCTGGAAACTCGAAGCCGTTGTAGATGACTTCAAATTGGTCACTCGGCAAATCTAACCAGCGCGCATAGTCCACCGCGCCAGCTCGGCTATTGTTTACAAAACGGGCATTTCGTTGCCTTAATATAGATAGATACCCCGGGCGCATATAAGGATGGAAAAGGTGGACGTAATTGTCGGGCGCGAGCGAACGTCCGCCCAACACCAGTTGCGGTACGCCGACGAGTTCAGCAGCAATGCCCGCGAACACATTGCAGTAGTCGGTCCAGGTGTGCACGATAGCGGGCCGCACTTCCCGGATCATCGATGCATATTGGAGAATGGCATGAAAAATATTCTGCACGCTGATTGAATCGTAGGGCGTGAGCCGCTGACGCGCTAAAACCATAGCATGCGCATCAAACTCGGGTGGCCGATCTGCAACTGATGTGACATTTACTCCGGCAGCCTCAACCATCGGCCTGGAAAAGATTATCCGGATAACGTTCGATGTGATTGCATCCGATATAGACCTCATAGCTCTGTGTTCGTGCCAGTCCGGCTGCCGTATATGCCACTTGTCGTTCTGAGCCTCCCGGTCCGAGCGACCCGATAAGCAAAAGAACTCGGCTTGATTCGAAACTCTCGACAGGAAGTTTGAGTTTGTTTCCGATGCGACCGAAAATCTCGTCAAAGACGTTCTCGTAGCAGAGATCACCGAAACGCCGCGAAGTTTGGTCCCGCATGATTGGATTGGCATAGGAACCGGAGAGGTCTATTTCACGCAATATCAGCCCGTCGACATCGACGAGAAGCAGTCGACGCACGCTCTTTCGACGAGCTTCCAGCAATAAGTCTGCGCCAATCCGCTGATGAGTGCGCGCGCCCAACAGAACCACTGTAGACGATGCCGCGGAGGGCCGAATAAACCAAAGCCCTTCGCTGCGGTCTACCCACCATCCAGCGACCAACGGATTGCAGGTCCGTCGGGATCCGGCGCCGAGTTCGCAATATATCCGCAGAGAACGCCGCTGGCGGCAATGTCGCGACACATAAATATCCCCCAAATCATAGGGAGCTGCGACGACGACCTTCTCACCTTCCGACACGTTGAACAGCCGCATGGATGAGCTTTGCGAGTTCGATCATTTATGCCGACTTAGCGCGTACCGGCTTGTCGCGATTTAAAATCAAACTCGCCGTTTCCGGCCCGATCGTCGCCAACGGCGTGTTGATCGACATCGATGTTCTGAATACAAATTTTGAGGTGTCGTTGCAGAATTTGACGCTCGCGGTTCATGCTGTCCGTCGGGATTGGGCTAGTCAGGCTTTTCCGTGGACAATTTGGTAAAGCTCGTCAAGCTGGGCACGCAACCCTGCGAGTTCCTCGTTGATCCGCTCCAACCAGAAACGCTGGTCAGCTGTTTGCTTCGCTATATCATGCAGACTAAATCCAACTTGGGAGGCAATCTCGTTTTTTACAGCCGCCAGTCCTTTCTGAATGTCCCAGGCGGAAGATTTCAGCTTGTGCCAAGACGCATCATCCAATTGCCTGGAGAGGGTATGACGTACGGTGTATAATTCCTCCTGTAATTGGGAGAGCTCGGCAGCCTGTTCCGCCATCCGAGTCTCTAACATCATTTAGGGCGGCCAGAATGGAACCAACTCTCGCGTCAACTCCAGCCATTACCGCGCGCTTCCAGCGCCAGGGCAGGAAAAAGTTTCGCATCCAAGAAGCTCTCCAACCTTGTTCGGTTATATGCCGTGGGAGAGTTTAGTCTCCCGATTGCGTTATGATAGGGGTGTGAACCCAGGTGTTCAATCCCATAATATAGTGACGCCGATTTGGCCCAAGGCCTGAGACGGCTAGTTTCGCGCATCAAATCTCATCATCCCAACTATTCCGTCGCACGAAGCTGCAGGAGCTGACGAGGCGACATGAATTGATGTATCCAAGTGGCTCGGCCGCGACGATGCCGCCAAGCCTTAATTGCCGCGAAGCCCTTGCGCGTCGAGCTGGCGCTGTGTTCGCGGATGCACCGGGAATACCACCGGTCGCTCCTTTGCACGTTGCCACCATGCCTTTACGAGCGAGCGAAGATCATCGAGGCGTCCGCATTAGATCGGCGACGGATGGTAGCGACAACGTACCCCTCCCTTATTCCCTACTTTTTGCGGTGTCCGCACGAGCGATTTTCGAGGCAACCCAGTTCATAGGCGTCGATCATGATGTTACCGACGCATCGAGTGCGTCACCTAGGGCTACCCCTCCTTCGGAAGACTGGCATCGGCATCCGGCCAGTGGGTCCACAAATAATCAGATAGCATCGGTCACAATCCGGCTTATCTCCTTGGGCATGCCGCGATCGTTGCGGCGCAAGCCGTGATAGGCCGCGCGCCGGCGATGAGATCGATCAATCTCGGCGTGCCCTGTTCACCGCTTTAGCCCTTCGACCAATTCAATGTATCGCATTCCTGCCGCATGAACATCATATGTGTTTCGCGCCTCAATATGTTCTGCCGTGGGCTTCAGCCGACCGGCTTTCCAGGCGTCAATTAACATCAGAAGGATATTTTTGATTTCCCGCACATTGTTTGGAGCTGCGCATGGATAGCCGAGTTGCCTAAGGAACCGGGCCGTGGCGCTCCCGGGTGGCGTCAGACCCAAAATCGGCTTATCGAACAGAAGATAGTCGAAGATCTTGCTGGGCAAAAATGGACTGACTTCGAAATCAGCGTCGATCACCACCAGCACGTTGGCATAAGCCATCTCCTTCAGGCTCCGCGAATAGTACAGCGGTTCCGTCCAGGAAACGCAATCCTCCAGGCCCATTTCAGACAGGAACTGATTCACGCGCGATCCGGGCCATCCAACAAAATGAAAATGCAAAGGTAGAATGGCAGCCGAGTGGCCTTGCTTCAATTCGATGAGGGCCTGAAACAGGCCGGTCGGTGCCCGAGTCCCTTCGTACAAACTGCCCGCGTGAACGAATTGCAACCGATCGCTTACGGGGTGTTGCGGCTCGGGTACGAGAGGGAAGCTGAGATCCAACAGGTGCGGGATGACCCGGACCTTGCGCCGCCAGTCCGACGGATATTTTTGCATGACGAGATCGGCAGTGTCCTCGGTGACAAATACGACGGCGTCCGCTCGTCCGATTATTTCGCGCTCAAGCTGCCGTGCAGCCTCCCTTTTTTTGATTTCCGTCTCGGTGAAATAAGGGCTGTCAACCCACGGATCGCTAAAATGAGCGGCCCATTTCAAGCCCGGGTGATCACGCTTTGCGGCAAGGACCGCCAAATGACTGGTCCAGGGTTGCGCGAAGGACATAACGATCGGCCGGCGGCGCCTTCGTACCCACCGAGCGACTGCGCCTGTTGCTGCGGCGGTCCAAGGTTGCGGCGGTCCTGAATGCCGGAGCCTTTTTTTCAGGCGCGCAAGCAGGCTCGCGGGCTGCTCCGTTTCTTGGGCCGGCGGATTGTCAAACTCGGGGTCATTCAACGCAGTGATCTGTACAAATTGGGGCCGATACCAACCCTCGATTTCGGCATCGAAGAGATATGACTTGTTCTCGAACTTTGAGCAGATCAGCGATGGAAGCAAGTTGTGGGCTCGCAAAGCTTTGGCGGCCCGACCGACCTGCAGGCTTCGCGGACGCAGAAGCTTGAGCCCACACCATGAGACAAAAAGCACCTCATTGTCGCTCATCGCAGCCACGCCCGGGCCCAAAGCTCAAGCACGAGGAGATGCCAAAGACGGTGGCGGTCGAATAACTCGGCGCTGGCGACGGTCCCGCGTTTCACGGTGGCGTCTATTGCCGACCGGTCCAACCATCTCGCGCATCTTGGATTGTCTTCAAGGACGTCGTGAATGAGTGACCGGAGCCGGTTGGACAGCCAGTCAAAAATCGGTACCGGAAATCCCTTTTTAGGTCTTTGCACGATGGCCGGCGGCAGGATGCGGTACGCGTATTCCCTGAGCACGGCCTTGGTGAGGTATTGATCGCCCGAACGCTGAACCTTCGTCGAGACCGGTGTACGTGCGGCCCATTCGACGATGCGATAATCAAGAAACGGCGTACGCAGCTCGAGCGAAGCTGCCATCGTCATTTTGTCCGCTTTCATCAGCAGGTCTTCGACTAGCCAGTTCTGGCAATACAGATAAAGGCTCTGGTGCAGCGGTTGTGGATCGCGCACACGCATGACGTCGCGTCTGAGAACGTCGAGGCTGTCGGTCAGGCCGGTAGGGTCGGTGAACATTTCCGGCCTTTTCAATTGAAGACAGGTAGTTCGTGATGTGCAACGGGACCAGTGCCTGCCGCTGATCGATCTCCGCTGGAATTGGCAGGTCATCCTCTTGCCTGCGCCTCAGCAACGCCAGTGCTGCGCCAAACCGCGAGCGACTGCGAACCATCGGTGCTGCAGCCCGAATGGTTTCGTCCCATGATTTCTGCACCTGATCGAAACTATAGCCTGCAAAGATCTCGTCGGCGCCTTCGCCCGACAGAACCACCTTGACATGGTCGCGGGCGCACTTGGCGAGGAAATAGACCGGTACGCAGGTCGGGTCGGCCAGGGGCTCGTCGGTGTGCAGCGGCAATTCGGGAAGGAAGTCAATGAATTGCTGCGCGCCGACGAGCACCTCATGATGATCAGTCTTTAAATGTCGCGCGACCAGCTTGGCGTATTCACGTTCATCGTCTGGTCCAGCGTCCTCGAGTGCGACCGAGAAGGTCTTCAGGTCCGGAAAAGCATTGCGATCCACGGTGGCGGCGACCATGCTTGAATCAAGGCCGCCGCTAAGGAAAACGCCGACCGGCACGTCTGCCAGCATGCGAATGCGAACGGCGTCACGCATTAAGTCGGAAAATGCGCGTTCCGATGGGTCCGACGGCGTGCTTCCGCTGTCGACATAGGGCATATCCCAGTAGCGCCGCGGTGCCGCGTTCGTCGCGCCCACCCGTAGCGTCAGAGTATGCGCCGGCGGCAGCTTGCGAATGCCCTGCCAGATCGTGCGCGGTGCCGGCACATACCGGAAGGTGAGAAAATCCCAGACCGACTGGCGATCAGGTTCGCATGTGAATTGCCCGGCCGCCAGCAGCGCCTTGATCTCGGATGAAAAGTAAAAACGCTTGCCGTCGTTAAAATAATATAGCGGTTTGACCCCCAAGCGATCGCGCGCAAGGTGCAGCTCGCTGCTTCGCGCGTCCCAGATCGCGAACGCGAACATGCCGTTGAGGTTGCCGATGCCGTCAAGCCCGAAGTGCTCGTATTGAGCGAGGATGACCTCGGTGTCGGAGCGGGTGCGAAACCGGCGGCCGCCGGCCTCGAGCTGGGCTCGCAGTTCGGCGTGATTGTAAATTTCGCCGTTGAACACCAGCCAGACCTTGCCGTCGGCGCTGAGCATAGGCTGATGGCCGGTGGCGAGATCAACAATCGATAATCGTTGAATGCCAAGGCCCACACCGCCTGCCGCAATCTGCCCTTCATCATCGGGACCGCGATGACGGATAGCGCCGCGCATACGGGCCAGAACCAACGCCGCCTCATCCGCGCCCGTCAGGGCCAGATCAATGAACCCGACAATTCCGCACATGATAGCTTGGTCAATGCTCCGAAACGAACGCGCCGCGTCCATCGTGAACACGACGGAACATCCGGACCAGGTCCTCCGCGGTGACGCTTGGAATCCCCAGCCGCGTGACCATTTCCATCGCATCCAAAAAAGGCTTCTGGCCAATCACATGCGCTGGATCGACGTAATAAGCGAGAATGCCGGGCAGCTTGTTATCAAGCATATATGCAATCGTATCTCGGAACAGGTCGAAATATTGCTGACCCAAACGAAACGACTTGCGATCCTCAAGATAGGTCCAAGAATTGAGAATTGCAGTCGGCGCTTAAGACGATCCGAACAGTGGGATTTCATACACACCGCCACGGTCTATGACCGGGCCATGATCGAGCGCTGCTTGCGGCAACGTCGTCGAGCAGTAAAGATAACCAAGTTCGCGCGCGAGCCGATAGATGCGATCAAGCTGATGCGCTGCCTGAAAGGAACCGAAGTGTGGAGCTCGAAAACCGCGCGGTGCTCGGCCGATAATTGTCGCGACAGCATCATGCCCGCGACGGATATCGCTTTCAACCTCGTCGATGTCAAGCTGGTCGTAGAAAGTGATTGGGATGTAACGGTCGTCACGCCACTCGGCATGTGGTCGATGGCCATGATTTAAGAATTCGACACCTGCGTCAGCCAGTAACTTGTAGGAAACGGCTGCCCTCTCTAACTGCGCGCCCGGTACCGCATACGCCGTACGAATATTGAGGCTCCGCAGCCAAGGCTCCAATTCCAACGCAGCCGCGGCATCTTCGTCCGTATCGCAATCGAACGTGAGATAGAGCAGTAGTCGATCAAAGCCCTGATCGCGTGCCAGTGCAGAATAGGCCAAGAACTGAGCTTCATTTGGCGGAAGCGCCGATCCTACTGCCTTTGCAACGTCGCCATTGCGGCTCCGAAGCCGCGCGGCCAATGCGGAGAAACTGCGGTGGGTGAAGGACATCAGCATGGAACGATTGGAGTGCACAGAAGTCACAAATAGCCGCCTGGCGACCCAGTGGAAAGCGAATTTTGCTTCGTCGATGATTCCCTAACTCTCAGTCGCAATATTTTAGCTTGCACGAGCGGCGCAATTAGGGCTTCACGGTGGTGGCCGTCCAAAGCTCGTCGATAAACACGAGTTCGGATTGGAGGGGACCCATATCTCATCCCGTAGCAAGAACATAAAGCGAGGAAGCTTGGCTACGTAACGCAATCTTTCCAATGAGTTCGAACAAGTCATCGACCCATTTATACTGCCTCCACCGGCCATCCAGCGCGAAGTCGGGCGGGCCCCAGCCCATGTGATGCACCTCCGTGATCTCAAGGCCAACTGAACGCATCTTCGCGGTCAGCGTTTTGGCTGTGTAGAAGTGCACGTGATCCGTCGTGGCGCGGACTTCCGGAGCCCTTTTGTAGGCGAGTTGCCACCACCAGCAGCCTTCATTAGGGGTGCCAAGGACCAGCAAGCCCCCAGGCTTGAGAATACGTCGCACCGTCGCTAGTGCGGCGGTATCGTCCAGGATGTGCTCAATGACGTGATGGAAAAACACCAGATCAAACGCGGCATCCCCAGCTGGGTAATCCAAAATGTCGGCCAGAAACAAGGTTGCAGATGGTGCAAGGCCGTGGGCGCGCGTGAGCCGCACCATATTGTAGTCGCTGCCGTAGAGGCGCTCCGCGTAGTTTGCGAGCCAAGGCAAATGGTTGCCATCGCCGCATCCGAGGTCGAGGACCACCGGCGCCTTAGTCCAGCCGCGGCGAGCAAATTCGCGACGCAGTACTCGCTCCAGATAGAGCCGGCGTTTCCGGATGTGGTGCCGCCACGGGCTCGCCTCTTCGGCGGGCTGCACCGACTCGTACCAAAGCGGATTGACCTCGCGCGCGAGAGCAAGATCAGCCTCATGCGCCCGCGGATCACGCACTAGCATCGGAATTCCGTCCATAGCCGTGAAGCTCGCCTCGCACCGGCGACACGATACGGCATCGACGGTCCACGTCAGGGCCGCCGCGCGACACACAGGGCAGCGCAGGAGTGCAAGCCCTTCAGACACCTGCGCGCCGATCGAGCAATGAGCGATAAATGGCGACTACCTTCGCCTCAGTCCGAGCCGGACTCCAATTCGCCTGCGCGTGTGCATGGGCCCGTCGGCCCAGAGCCTCACGGGAGGCGTTATCGCCGATCAATTCGGCCAGCGCGGCCTGGTAGGCTGCCGCCGTATTGTCGACCAAGCGGACGAAATCGCCGTGCAGCTCCGGGACTGGCTCTCCAATGCGGCGGTTTACAACACACGGCAAACCGGTCAACAGCGCCTCCAGCAGCGACTTACTAATCTCCCAATATTCGCTGTAAATCGCAAACAAGTCGAAATCGGGCAGCATGGCGCAGAGCTCGTCGTTGTCGACGGCGGGCCGGAAGCTCACACTGCGGGACCAACCGCGTGTCTGCACCATGGTTTCCAATGTGGTCCGTTTGGCACCATCGCCGACGATCGTGAGATGCGCGTTGCCGAGAGCGGTGACCGCCTCGATGATAGGCGTCGGATCCTTTTTGTCGAATACCCGGCCAACGCTGATGATCCGGACCGGATCGCGCAGCGAATAGTCGGTCTTCGGCTGCAATTTTTGTCCGTTGAGAACGTTGTAGCAGACCTCGACCCTTTTGATCCGCAAGCGTTCCAGGTAAGGCAGGATGGGCTTGTAGACCGGCATGACAAGATCGGCATTTCGCAGCGCGGTTCGCTCAAGATACTCGTAAAAGGAATTGCTTCGCCGCTGTTCCGCCGTCAGATTCTGCCCATGAAAGCGCCTGACTGGATTGACGTCGGGGTTGATGTGCAGCGATGTGACGTAAGGAACGCCGAGCTTGGCCTTGATGCGGCTCGCGAGATAAGTGTTCCAGTCCGCGCCATGGCAGCGAACGAGCTGCGGCGCGACGCGCCGCGCGATTTCAATCCCGCCTTGGGCCCAGGCTCGCAGCCGGAACGGTGCCAGCCATGAAGGCTGCTTCGTGGGCAGGGAGTAATCCTCCGGCCAGTTGTGCACGAACAGACGCGCCCGGCCGACCATCCGCTGCAACAATCGGTGATCAGGCCGATCGTCGTTGGTCATCAGAATATGAACTTCGTCGAACATTTCGCCTGGATTGTAGTAATTCGGCTGAATTTCGCCCTTCACGAGAATATCGGTAAGTCTATCGGGCACGCACACGACGAGTTCGGCTCATGCCTCCCTCCGCATATTCTCTGCAACATTGAGCATCGCTTCCGGGCCCTCGCGCACACTCTGTCAGGCATGGTCATGCAGTCTGGCCGCCCAGAAGCAGACGCTGCAGAACGAAGGGGTCATGGTCATGAAGAAGCAAGCTGCGGTGCGGTCATGATGACGCACAGACCGGCTGCGATGGCCGGAACAGCGCGTCCGAGCCGTAGCCGCCATCGGTTGGGTAGCTTGTCGACGGATGAAGCGCCGGCGGCCCCGTAGCCGAAATAGGTAGGGTTGGCGAATCCCGCGCGGCGACCGAGGTCGATTATCTCCTCCGCCGTATATTCCTTGAAATGCTGTGGATCGAGCAGTTCGGGCAGCAGCCCCCGTCTGGCGCGAATCCGATTACTCAACCGGGCACGGTTGGGGGTGAAAATGGCGATCCAGCAGCCCGGAGCGCATGCAGATCGGCAAAATCGAAAATAAATATCCGGATCACTGAGATGCTCGAACACTTGAAAGCTCACGACCAAATCGTAGCGCTGCACCGGAGCGTCGGTTGCAAGATCGCCGATCCAGCGTCGCACCTTCGGATGGTCGTATGCTTCATTCGCCTTCGTCACGCTCTTGGTTGAATAGTCGAACGCGTGTACGCTTTCGACGAATGGGTATTGCGCCATTTCTCGGTCGTGGAAGCCGCAACCACAACCTATGTCAAGCACCGTTGATGGTCTTATTTTATCGAACAAACACGCAATTTCATACCGCCGCGTTTCGTCCCACGCTGCCGAGAAATACGTTTCCCAGTCTTCACTGATCAACGCATCAAAAAACTCACGCTGATCCTCAAGAAAAGAAGTGTAGCGATCTTGTACGGGCATCGATCGTTTGACGCAAAGGTCGTCCCAGTTTGGTATTCTTCTGATACTTGAAAAGTTAGTTTTTGCGACAGACCAGAAGGTGCCGGAATGCGATTGATCTCAATCCTGGCAGGCTGCTTACCCATTCATCCAGCATTTTGTCGCGAATTCGTTTCGACATGAGTCGCAAGACACGCGATATCTCGGCAATCGCCCGCTCAACGCGCGGCATGGCGTAAAGCGAAGAAAAGCAATAGAGCATTGCGAATTTGCCCGATTTAAATGGGATCGACGTTGCGTGGCCTTGAACGAACGCCAAATTCTTGGTGCCCTTATGGCTACTATAGTTCGCGGCGGCCTTCAGGTATCGAAGTGAAAAGTCCAGCCCGAACCCGCGTTCAATTCTTGGCGCCAGCGCCCGCAGACATCGACCCGTCGCGCAGCACAGGTCGAGCACTGGGCCTCCGCGGTAATGCCGCGTCACAAGCGCCAGTTTATCCGAGAGCAGCCGCTCGGCGTATTCCTGAGGATCCTTGGGGAGCTCGAAATCGGCCTTACTGACGTCGTAGGCCGTGTCATCGCTTTTTTCGTAGCACCGGCGGACCTTTGCGTTTACTTCTTCCACGGCCCGCCAGTCCTCATGAAGCAGGTTCAAACGATCGCTCGGAACCGATGGCCAACTTGTTTTGCTGGCCGTGCACGTGTGCGTTTTCCGATCGCTGCAGGAACTCAAAAATGCCATCTACCGCTTCCTCGACAAAACCAATGCAAAACCAAAGTCCTTTACCTGGAACTCAGGAAACGAGCCAAATCATCGCCGCCGTCAGAAGAGGACCTCAAGTGTTAGATTAGCACTACTTTAGCACATTTTTAGCGGCAATCCGCCGAATTACTCGGCTTCGCCCCCGCCAGAGTCGATCTCAATTCCCTTCTACCGGTGAGTATGAAGGAAATTTGGAGCAATGCCCTTAGGATGGCCTCCTCAAATTTGAATTTTCCTGAAAACTCTCCACGGAAGCATACGTAATGCCACGGCGACCCAAGCCCACCATCCCGGGAAATAGACGATCCCGTTTTCCCCGAGACGTCGGACCATCATGTCGGCCACGGCCCTTGCACTGACTGAGGGAAGGTGAAGCTTTTGACCGAATGTCATTGACGTCCGAATATAGCCGAGGCGATAGCAACAGACCGAACGCAGACGGGATGCATGAGCGTGGCGCGCGGCCATACAATAATGCTCGAGAGCCACCTTGGCGGCGCCATAGACCGCGTTATGCCCGCGTGGGCGAATTGCCGCGACTGAACTTGCAGCGACGATATGCGTCGCGGCACTGCAAAGCGGCAGCAACGCATTGATGACGCGAACCGGGCCGACAAAGTTCGCGTGCGTGATAATTTCCAACCTGTCGTCGTCCATGGCTCCGCAGTCCGAGCTATCCGTCATACCCGCAATCATCAGCAGCGCGTCGATTTGTCCAAGGCTGTGTGCGGTAAAGTCACGCAGCCTTTCACATTCTGGATTTGCAACATCGTCAGCGAGGACGTGCACGCGTGTGTTGTAGCGGAGTCGCAGGTCCGCCGCGAGCGCCTCAAGATCGCGCGCGTCGCGCGCCACAAGGAGGAGCTCGTTTCCCTGCTTGGCCAGTATCTCCGATAGCGCGCGACCGACGCCCGCCGAGGCACCGATGACGACAGCCTTCATAGCGAGAGCCGCAAAGAGAGCGCGGAACGAAATAGCTCGTCCGGGTCGAGCGCCGCACGCTGCGAGCGAAACACGTCGATGCCCGGCGTCTGCCGTCGAAATACCTCTGCAGTCAAGCGTAAATCCTTCGCCGGATTGGTCAGCGCGCCTACGTCGCAATCCAACCCGTCCAGCTTCGCGAGCAGCGCTCGGCTCCGCGCATTATTGACGACGTCGAAGGTCAAGGCCACTCCATCACCGGAAAAAACGATTCCCGTGCGCGGACCACGAAACAATTTTAGCGAGCTCACGACGGGCCGAACGCCATATTCCCTGAACAGCCGATCGAGCGCTGTCCAATAGCGTGACCACATTGCGTTCGGTACAAGCACCTGGTGTTCGATCAGCCCAGCGCCGAAGAGGCGGTAATAAAATCCGAAACGCGCAAGCGGAAAGAGCACTTCGTCGAGCGGCGTAACAGTGCGGTCTTCCCGCGCGAGCTTGAGGCCATACAGCGCATTGAACAGCGGGATCGTCAGCCGGTTCATCAGTGCAAGCTGTCTTCCCCGTTTGAGTTGTGGCGATGTCCGAGGTCTTGGCCGCACGCCGCCCGTTGCGGGAATTATGGCGCCTTCCACGACGTAACCGCTGCTTCCGCCTGGCCGCGACCAGTCGTGCCAACTATAGAGAAGGTCGGCACTTTCGGCTTTCTCGCTGAGGATCGCTTGCGCCTCGTCAAGATCACGAACGCGTGTCAACGCAATACGCGCGACGCTGCCACCCAACTTTCGTGCCCGCATGGTTGCGGCGACGATGATTCCGGTCAGCCCGTAGCCACCGCAGGTCGCCTCGAATGCAGCCGTGCCGGATTTAATTCGCCGCAACCCCAAACGCGGGTGCCACAGGTCCAGTGCAATCACATGTGCGCCAAACGTCCGGTCGCGGACCGGATTCTTCCCATGCACGTCGCAAGCGATGCATCCACCAATCGTTATGGCCGGATGACCAGGAACGACCGGCAACATATAACCGCGATCGAGCAGGCACTGCAGCACCCCATCAAGTCGCGCGCCCGCTTCAACCTCAAGAATGCCGTTTTCGCCATCGAACGCGAGAATGCGATCAAAACAGCGCATGCCCACGGAGAGGACGCCTGCGCCCATGCTCGCCGCCACATAGGAAAGTCCACTGCCCCGTGCGATCAACGGGCCGTTGTGGCGGTTGTCCAGAAGATGCCGGTAGCGATCCGGTTCGGTGAGAAAACCCGATACCTTCGTGGTGCCGTCGATGCTTGCGAACGTAGCGGGCGCCGTTGCAGGCGCTGCCTCTGTTCGCTCAGCTGATGTGCCGCTGCTTGGCATCGCTCTCGTCGTCAACTTGGGCGCCGAAATCATGGATGTCCTTAAGCGCAAATTCGACGATGGATTGCATGTTCGCGCGAGCGTGATGATAGAGGATGAAATCACAGACAAATCCGGTGGAGAGGATGATGGAGCCCGTCAGTATCGTCGTCAGCGAGAGATTAAGTAGGGGCCGGTCGACCAGCATTTGGCCGCTCGTTCCGGTGAACAGAAAAAGAGCATGTTCGCCGAGCAGATAAAGTAGGATTAACGCCCCAGGGACTACAAACAATACGCCGATACTGCCGAAAAAATGCAACGGCGCAAAGCCGAAGCGGACGGCAAAGAAAACCGATAAGAAATCGAAGAACCCCTCGTAGCGGAATACCCGGTACTTCGAGGTTCCGTATTTGCGCTCGCTATTGTGCACCGGCGATTGACCAACCGCGTAGCCGAGCAGAAATGCTTGCATCGGAATCAGACGATGGAAATGGCCATAGACATTCAGCCGGCGCGTCAGCTCGGCACGATAGACCTTGAAGCCGCAATTCTGATCACGGATGTCGAGGCGAGTGAGCCAATAGATTACCTGATTGAAAAGCCACGATCCCGCGCGCCTAGTCGCCAAATCCTCGCGTGTCTTTCGCCACCCGCAAACGAGATCGTAATTGCCATCTCGCAATTGCTCTACGAGCTGCGGAATGTCCTCTGGATTATCCTGAAGATCGGCATCCATTGTAACGATGATATTGCCGTGCGCCCTGCTGAAGCCGACCATAAGCGCCATGGCCTTGCCGATATTGGTGCGCAATACCGCAGCGCGGACACACGGATGAATGGTGCTTGCATGCTTGATGGCTGCGAGCGTGCCATCCGTCGAACCGTCATCGACGAAGATCTCGAACGCGCCGGCATATTGCGTCTTCGACAGTGTCGCCACCGTACGATCCACCAGTTCGGGGATGCTTTGCACTTCGTTGAATGCCGGGATGACGATACTGATCTCGGCGCGTCTTGGGACGGCACTGACCCGTTCTGGCATGGAGTTCATCATAGGGTTCTTTTTGGCGCCGAGCTTGCTTGCGCTTGGGTCGATCGGCTTTTAGCATGATTGTCCAGGATTGAGAATAACTCACCGAATATTGATTACCGGAGCGACAGGCTTCATTGGGCGCGCTGTGGCGGAGCATTTCGTCGGCCGGGGCGATTTTGTCCTTGCGAGTTACCGCGTGCGGCATCCGGATTTGCCGGGCGTGGAGTGGCTCGGCCTCCAATCGGAGCCGGCCCAAAGTCTGGCCGCAGCGCTGGATAGCCATCGAATTGACGTTATCATTCACGCCGCCGGACGCATCAATGGCCCCGCGGAAGAGGTTGTTGCGGCGAACGAGGGCTCTACCACAGCACTTCTTACGGCGATTGCATCAGCGTCCGCCAAGCCCGTCATCTATTATCTCAGCACGGTATCGGCTATCGCGCCGACGGGCGTCTACGGCGCTAGCAAATACCGGGCGGAGCGCTTGATCGCCGAAGGCGCGCCTGGCCGCTGGGCGGTTCTGCGCGCGAGCCTTCTCCATGGAGCGCATGACACTAAGAATGTAGCCGTCCTCGTGCGTGCGGCCAAGCACTGGATCGCAATTCCCGTCGTCGGCGGTAGCCACGTCAAACTTCAGCCGCTCTATGTCGGCGACCTCGTGCAAGCGTTCGACGCGCTCGTCGCGGGACGTGGGCCGAGTGGCACCGTATACACAGTCAGCGGGGCACGTCAGGAGCGACTGGTTGATATGATTCGCGCTATCCAGAACAAGATCGAACGGCATGCGCCGCTTCTGCCGATCCCGCTGGCACCGGTGCGCCTTGCCATTGCGGCGGCGGACAAACTCCTACCCGTGCTAAATCTACCTGTGCAACAGGTGCGCGCTTTGCACGGCCATCCAATGTACCATTTTGACGAGGCAGGTCGCGATTTAGGCTTTGCCCCGCGGCTTTTTGCAGAGAGCCTCACCGATTATCTCTGAGCGAAAATTCTCAGCCGGCCATCGTGCCAGCGTGCGCGACAATTCGCGGATCGTCGGAGGGCGGTTCTCCAGGCGGCTGATGCTGCGCGGGCAGCATATTAACGACAAGGCGACGCGCCGTGCTTAGTCCATGCCGAAATCATCCAACCCCAACGTAGATAGAAGCTGCGATAGGCGCGCGCGTGAGCGTGGCTGACCTCCGTCGGCGTAGCGGAGCCGATATTGACGACGGGCTTGTATTCGGTAAATTGCGTGAAATCATCGGTGATGAGCTGGTTCTTCTGCGTCTCATATAGCGGCGTGCCGGGGAATGGCGTGGTGATGCAGAATTGCGCTCCCTGTGTATTAAGTCGGCAGGCATAATCTATTGTGCGCTGCATGCTTTCGACCGTATCACCGGGCAGGCCAAGCATATAGAACGCGTTGATGCGGACGCCGCGGCGTTGAAGCGTTTCGATGGTCGCTTCTTGATGCTCGATCTCGGGATTCTTCTTGCCAACAGTCTTGAGGATGTCGTTCGATACCGATTCAATTCCAAGATTGATACCGCGCAGGCCCGCCTTGACCATCAAATCAACAAGTTCTGTGGTAAGACAATCGAGCCGCGTTTCGCAGCCCCATTCCAGATCAAGCCCCCGGCGTAGCATTTCCTCCGCGATCGCGGCGCTGTGCTTCTTGTTGAGCGTGAAACATATGTCGCGAAACAGAAAGCTGCGCATCCCATAGATGCGCATATTGCGCTCCATCTCCTCCACGACATCAATCGGATCGCGGCGACGGAAAAGCTTAGTCTGCGACACCATGTAGGGGCAGAAGTCGCAATTGAAGGAGCAGCCGCGCGTCGACTGCAGCGGCAGGAACGGGCGCTTGTGCAGCATCGGGAAATAGGAGAATTTGTGCACCGGCATACCGCGCCAATCAGGCATCGGCAGTCGCGTAAGGTCGCGCACAACGCCGAAATCAAGCTTCCCCGTAAAATCATGCTCGCCGGCAATAAAGGCCTCGATCGCGGATTCGAGTTCACCGCCGATGATGAAGTCCGCCGTGGAATCGAAAAATTCCGGCTTAGTTTGCGCAAAGGGACCGTAGAAGCCAACGCGCGCGCGCGGGAGAGCTCGCTTTTGCTCGCGGGCGAACGCAAGCTCGTCGCAGTAGCTGTGCATCGAGCTGGCGATAAGGATGATATCAGCTTCGGCGAGCGGGCCGCTGCGGTAGAAATGGCTCTCGTGACCACGCTCGCGCAGCATCGCCGCCGTGTAGGCGAAGCTGAGGACCGGCAGATTAATGAGCCGGGATTTAAGTTTGGAGACAACACCGCCCAAAACGCCGTCCGCCTGCATGAAGGAACCGAATCCACCGGTGTGCTCGCGGTTCGCTTTTCGGCCGCTCGGCTGCAAATCGACGAGTGCAAATCGCATTAGATCGCCCTGTGTACGATAGATGGTGAATTGTAAGCCAAACTAGCATTTATTGCGGCGCAAGGTCCATGCTTCGCGCAGGCGCTGGCTAGACCGTGAGGTTGGCATAGCGCGCCCGCCACGCGCGGAAAACATCCAGGCAGTATACAATTCGATACAGGTTCCGTCTTCCGGCCAGATGATCGTCCAAAATGCGCGACAGAACGGCGCCGTCGATAAGGCCCTCGGCCGCCTCGGGGATAGCGCTCAGTGCGGACGTGTTGGCACGCATCTCGCGCCTTTGCCATCGGGCAAGCGGCAGCGTGAACCCCTGCTTCTTTTGCCTGGATAGCGCCCGCGGCATTCCGAGACGGTCAAGCGCGGCCCGGAGCGGCCATTTCAACACCCCATGGCGCATGCGGATGGAGGCGGGAACACGGTTTGCGAAACGGATGAGTTCGGTAGAAAGGAACGGTGCGCGTACTTCGAGGCTGCTCAACATCGAGGCACGGTCGGTATGATGGCAGACGAATTCTGGTAGGAAGATACGTTGGTAACAATAGCTCATCTGGTCGAGCGGAACTCAGCATTCGAAGAAAGTCGGCCACTTCCTTCGGAAACGCGAAGAACCCATCTGCATCCTCAGGCGCAAAGCCTCGTTGCCCCGCGGCGCCAGTGAGTGCCAGGAATTCTTCATGTTCGAGGGTCGAGAGCCAAAGATTGAAGCGCTCCATCGGCGGCGCGCCCAAACCGTTCAAGAAAGAGAGCGCCTTGAATTGGAGGCCGAGATAGCGGTCGCTGCCGGGAAGCGCGCGGGCGAGCGCGCGCATGCCCTCGATAAAGGGCTTGGAGAGGCCACTGAGTGCGCGCGCAGCCACCACGGCCTTGAACGGCAAATAGCCGCAAAATAGTTCGTCGGCGCCATCGCCGGACAGCGCTACGGTGATGTCAGATCGCGCGGCACGTGAAATCGCATAGGCATTTATGAAGCCCGGATCTCCGTGCGGCTCGTCGATCACGGCAAACACTTTCGACATTGCTTCTTGCAAAGCCGGCGGATCGAAATGAAATTCGTGATGACGATTGCTGCCGCCGGCGTCGGAGGTGGCGACCGCGTCGCGCGCTTTGCCGCCTTCGTCGTAATCACGCTCCGACATGGTGACCGTGAACGAGCGGGGACTGATGTCCATCGCCACGCAAAGCCGGTAGATAAGCGAACTGTCGATGCCGCCGGACAGGAAGACGCCAAGCGGGACGTCCGAGCGCAACGTCATTCTGCAGCTTCGTTCAAGCAGCCGCAGCGTCTCAGTCACCACCTCTTCCGGCCCAATGTCGAGTGTGTCGATACCAGGCGCAGAATGCCACCAGCGTTTCTCCTCGACCTGCGCACCTCTGACCCGCAAGAGGGAGCCCGGCAGGAGCTTGCGCACGCCAGTGATGGGGGTGGTCGTCCAGGCGTAATATCCGTTGGCTAAAAAGCGCCGAAAATGATCACGATCGATCCGCCACCGAAAGCCATCGATCGCGAGTAGCGCGCGCAACTCCGAGGCATAGATGAGACCATCATCATAACAATAATAATACAATGGCTTCTGACCCAACGCGTCGCGAAAGAGGATGTGCTTATCGCGGTCGCGGTCATGCCAGACGCCAGCGAACATGCCGTCAAAGCGTATGAGGGCATCTTCGCCCCATAGGCGAAGCGCCCAATAAAGAACTTCGGTGTCGGAATGTGTACTAAAGCGCACCCCTCGCTTGGCAAGCTCCGGGCGCAGCTCCAAGAAGTTGTATATTTCACCGTTGAAAGAGAGCAAAGCCTGTGAACCAGCCGCCCTAAACGGCTGGTTCGCAGCCTCGCTCAAGTCTAGGATGCTCAGGCGCCGATGGCCGACAAAAAGCCGTTCGTCTATCACTTGGCCTTCCGCATCGGGTCCGCGATGCGCCAGAGGATCCTAGCGCCAGGCGCGCTGACGCCAAATCTTTATCGGTAAATGGTGTATTGAACCTGATCCAGCCGAATATCCCGCACATCAGCACACGCTCCGCCGCACGGTGGCCAGAATGGGGACGAACTTACTCAAGGGCATAAAAATACAGGGCTCTTTTAGCAAGTACCGTCAGACTTGTATAAAGCGACCGCCCAACAGGTGACGTTTGAATGTGGGCTAGCGATATTCTCAACGGAGAACCTCCAGGATGGCACGCTTTGAGACGCCTACGCTCGCTGACGTTCGGACCTTCTGGGATACCCATCCGTTGTTTGTCGGTGAAAGCACGAAAGAAGTCGGGTCGAAGGCCTTTTTCGACGAGCATAAAAATCTCTACCATAAGGATGTGTTCGCCGGGAAGCTAGACAATTGGGCCTTTCCGTCACGAACAGACGATGTCAAAATACTCGATGTCGGTTGCGGCATCGGATTTTGGCTCGTCGAATTCTGGGAACGCGGTTGTCGTAACATCTACGGCATCGATATTTCCCCACGGTCCATCGATCTCGCCCGCAAGCGCTGTATGCTCTATGGTGCAACAGCGAACATCTCCGTTGGCAACGCCGAGCGAATGGATTTTCCGGATGCCACCTTTGATCATGTGAATTGCTTCGGAAGTCATCCATCACACACCTCATCCACAAGATGCCGTGCGCGAAATCCATCGTGTGCTCAAGTCGGGCGGCACGGCTTCGATTGCTGTCTACTATCGTAATGCCCTCCTGCGCTATTGGACCATCTTCCACAAACTTATGCGGCCTTTGTCGATCGGCCTGCCCGGCCGCGGGCGGGAAGGTATAAGCCAAACGGCAGATGCCGACGAGTTGGTGCGGCTATTCGACGGAGAAGACAATCCGATCGGCCGCGCCTACACGCGAGCGCGCATCCGCGCCCTGCTATCGCCTTTCGCCGTGCAGCGCGAATATCTCCATTTTTTTCCGGCACGCGCTTTGCGGCTTGAGCCCTCCGGACCCATCCACCAAATCGCCGATTCACTGATGCCATTCATGATCGGCATGTCCGTGATAAAGACCGAGTAGCGGCGACAACGTCGCCCTCACTCTGGCGCCGGCAGCACTGGCGGGCGTAACCGTAGACGCGGCCTGATAAGTCGCCGCAGGACATAGAAATCTGAGCACCGCCCAGGTCGCCTCGTTTGCGCTTCGATCAGGACGCTATTTTGACCAGCGCAAAATAGCGATTTTGCAAAACCGCCGGCGATATCTCGCCTTCTCGCGGGTCTTTGCAAATCAATATATGGTTTGCACCCGCGCGCCTGGCGAACGCTGTAAATTCACTCAGATTCATGCTATTGACGGCCGTTATCATTTTGCCGACTTGATCCATGTAAATCTGCCAAGCACCAGCCGTGCCAAGCGTAACGCGTGACTCAGCAAAATTCAGTCCAAAGTAATAGTGTGCGGGATCGGCCGCCATCATTTCTGCTGCCCGTTTAAGCATGGGTGCCCACAGCGGTTCGCCAGTAGCGGCTTGATATATTTTCTCTTCCAATTCATGACGGCGCATTGAATTGAAATATGCATTTCGCCCCACGACCCAGGTTACAGCGCCGTGCCGGGAATAAGTACGGAAGGGAAAATTTGTGAACATGCCATACGGATTCGCGGACGATTTTGCCGCTCGAAATGGCAACACCATCGCGTTGGCTGGAAGCACGCTTACTGACCGCTTCTCGATGTCGAGAAGGGCTTCACTTGCTGCAAAATAGTTTCGGTTTGATATCCACGCCGTCGAGCCTGCTAAGCTAACCAGCAGCCCGACCAAGACCGCTCCGAGCAGTATCTCGCGGTGAGAGGTGTTGAAATCATCTGTTTCTCTTTCATCAATGAAGAAAAAAGCACAGACGGCGCTCGCAACCGACGCAAACCAATAACCAAAGTATTGATCGATTTTTTCAAAGTGATAAAATATATACGAGATGATGATGGCCGCCACTAAACGGCTAACGCTGTGCCGCCGCAATATTTCGAAAAGGCCAAAACCGACGTAACAGACGGCCCACAGCGAAACGATCATTGACATCTTGCTCGAAGCAAGGGCGATGAAAAGCTCCGGATATGCCGCGTAAAGTAAAAAGTACAGAAACAGACCGAAGCCCAAATATGAAATTAAAACGGCGAGAGCGACGAAAAGATTGTGGTTGATCGTGAATGACCGCGCGCGCGATTCACGAAGTACTGCGAATATCAGAATAAGCACAAGGACCGACTGGGCTATCAAAAAACGTGAGAGGTCATATATGTGGCCGTCGATGTGACCGTATGATTCAATTGCAAACCTTCGCTCTGCAACGGGGACGGGATTGCTTATTGGCGTACTCAGCTTAATCTGAATATAGGCGCCTACGAGCGACGTGGCGATGATACTTGCCGCTACGAAGTTCTCTCTCGTGAGTTTTGGACCGCGACGGATTAAGGCGAACACACCGAAGATGTCGACAACGTTCACTCCGTATGTCGGATTGATAAGCACGATTATCGCGACAAAAGCTGCGCCGCGCGCCAATTGACCGCGCACCAAAAATGCCAGCGCAAATGCGGCAAACGCATGATTGAAGTCGCCATAGTAATAGCTACGCAGATACAAAAGGGGATATCCAATATTTGTCATAAACAGCACAAAATTGGAAATTGGAAACAACAATGCCGTCAGCGCCGCTGCATAGCTGTTTTTGAAAAGTGAGTATGATAGAAAATAAATTCCGAATAAGAGGAATGGTAATCCGAAAAGAGCTTGTATTAAGATTATCGATTTCGAGCGGAAATCCAAATTTAGAAAGCGCCAAGGGCAGCCACATGTAGAGTGAAGATAAACTCATTGTGCGAGCATTTTCCCCGCTTTCTGAATCATCAACCGTAGGCATATCATTGTGCAAAAACAATCGGCCGAAATGAATGGGGTTATAATCCTGGGCGGTAAGAATATAAGATTGAACGTGGTATGCGGCTGGGGTCTGCAGGCAAATCACCGCAAGCAGTACAATCACGATGACGCAGTGTCTTCGGATTAGAAAATTGGCCCTGGAGACCAAACGAGCCTGCCAACATGAACGATCCAATCTCTTCTCCATGGGGGAAACGTGCAAACCGATGTTGACGAGAGTGAGTTTTGGTCTTGCTCGCCTTAGCTGTTGAATTTAGCGTCTCGAACGCGAAGTGACGCCGTGCCACCTATTACCACGTTTTCGACTTTCGCCCTCTTGAGGCGGGTTGGTAAGATGTGGACAGGTCTTTTGGGCGTTTCTACCTTGTGAAACGGCATGGGGTCCCGACGCTGATCTGTGCCGGGGTCACGGTGTCCTCCGGCGCGTCAAGCAAGCCGCCAGGAGTCAAAACCTGCCCCGCAACTCCTTTACTTGAGCGGAATCACGCTGAGTTCATCGGCAGCCACTGGAACGTGGTTTTCGAATTAAAATCATCGCACTCCGGCAGGAAGTTTTAGGCGCATGAAGGCGGCAAAGTTTACCTAACGCGCATGGCGAAGGCGAGTGGGTTTGGCGGCACTGATAACCAAACTGTAATGTTCCATAGGCGCTGGCTTCACTTCAAGGGCTTACAGCCCTTTGGTCAACGGATTGCTTCTATGCTCTTAACACTTGACCTGGAACAGAAGAGCTAGGCTGTTTGGATGATCGCAACGATATCGCAACAATAGTGGGGTGATTTTGCAATCCGACAAAACCCTGGTCGGAAAAAATTCTGCGCATCTCTGGCCGAACTCAGATTTTAAGACAGAGCAAGAGGTGTCGAAACGCGAACAATCGCCTTCCGGGCAAGCTGCTGATCCATTCGTCCAGCATGCGTCCTGCGATTTGGCGAGTTATCAGCTTCTCGACTTTTTGGAATTCACTCCTTGCGACAGACAAGCACATGGCGAAAGGCAATCGACCTAACTCCCGGGAGACTGCTGACCCATTCATCGATCATCTTTCCGCGAATTCGTCGCGACATCAAATGATTCCAAGCAGGATGCAAAAGCGGCTTGAGCAAACTTGGCCGCGACGCCCAAAGCGGAAGGATTTGGAAGGAATGCTGTTCGACTACGTTCAGTCGATTGTCTGCAAGACATCGATACATCGCGCGGCGGGTCATCGGATATATTCCTGCCCATTCGGTATAGAATTTCGAGCAATATGCGCTCAAGGACCGCCTGTTGCCAAAATCCAAGACCGCCATACCGCCGGGTCGAAGAACCCGGGAAATTTCAGCAATCGCATTTTCGGCCTGGGGAATGGCATAAAGTCCGGAAAAGCAATACGCCATTCCGAATTCTCCAGCTCGGAACGGCAACGCCTTCGCGTCGCCTGCCACGAAAGCAATATTTCGGATTCCCATTTCCGTTTTGCGCGTTGTGGCGGCTTCTATGTAGCGACCCGAGAAGTCCAAGCCAATGCCACTTTCGATCGCCGGCGCCAGGGTGAAAAGGCATTGGCCCACCGCGCAACAAAGGTCAAGAACCGGACCACCACGGTAGTGACGGGCGACAATTCCCAGCTTTTCCAACAGGAGGCGCTCAACATATTCCTGCGTGTCCGCTTGAACGACGAGACAAACACCGGTTACGGAGTACGCCCCAACATTGCTTGTCTCATAATACTGGCGCACCTTACGATCTTGGTCTGACACCGCGTAAATCCCTTACGGTTAGCGTAAGCAGACCACTCATGCTTGAAATCTTAGTGAGACACCAAGCTTTTCGACTTGCCGCGGCCGCGTCAACGTCGCAGCAGCATTAGGCCATCGTCTTGTCTGCCTCCATCTCTTCGACTTCCAGATTCGAGAAGTAATTGCATGGGCGCCTCGATCGTGGACCATTCGGTCCGGTGCACGACACCCTGGAATTCAGAACGCGGCGCGCCCCGGATAAACCCATTATCCTTTATACGAATGTAAGTCGCGAAAGGCACGCTATCGTAGCTGAAATAGGCATGTAACTCGAAATCAAACTTCCCGCAGTCGAGCCACACGCTGTAGAGCCCGATACCCAGCATGAGCTCCGGGATGACGCACTCGATGACCCCGCTCGGCTCGATTGGCATACGCCCGTTGTCGGTGGAATAAACCGTGGTCACTCGGTCCTGGGCGGAATTGTTGATGAGGACGGAAAAATAGGTGATGTCTGGAAACGGCAAACTTTCATAGCCGATGCGAATACGCACGCCGTCTCCGGTGCTGAATTCCGCTTTCTGTTCACCGTCGAGCGCGTGCAACGATACCCATTTCAATACAAGCCACGGCGTCGGTAGCATGGGATGCTTTTGCCGCAGCGTCTTGGCGATATTCACGAAGCCTCTGGCCGTGCGGGGCTTGGCCATCGAATGTCCCGCACTGGCTTCGTGTTTGCCACCCGCTTCGCCTGCCGCCTCCACCTCTCTTTGCTCTGCTTCAGCTTCGGCCGCATCCTCCTTGTACGCACTGCTCAGATATTCCGACATCACATCCTTGGCTTCACCCTCGAATACGACGCGGCCCTTATAAAGGATGATGGCGCGATCGCAGATGGTGGCAACCGCGCGCGGATTGTGGCTGACGAGCAGCACGGTGCGGCCGCTCAACGCGTTTTCCTTGATGTTCTGCTCCGATTTTTCGCGGAATGCCGCGTCGCCGACCGCCAGCACTTCATCGAGGATCATGATCTCTGATTGCAGTAAGGACGCCACGGCGTAGGCCAGCCGCACATACATGCCGCTCGAATAGCGCTTGACCGGTACATCGATGAACTCGCCGATGCCGGAGAAGTCGATGATAGCGTCGAGCTTGGAACGGATTTCGGCGGTTCGGATGCCTAGCAGCGAGCCGTTGAACAGAATGTTTTCGCGGCCGGTGAGGTCTGGATGAAAACCGGTGCCGACCTCCAGCAACGAACCCACTCGGCCCCGGATCTCGGCGTAGCCTTCAGTTGGCGGTGTCACCCCGGAAAGGATCTTCAGTAGGGTGCTTTTGCCTGAACCGTTTTCCCCGACGACGCCGAGTATCTCGCCGCGCTTAACGTCGAACGAAACATCGCGCAACGCCCAGAAGAAATCCGTCTCGCCCGCACCTAACATAGACGGGAAAAATTCCTTGAGCCGGCGCTTCAGCGTCGGTTCCCGACGGTAGTCCTCCTCATGCTTTTGCGGCACAAGATAGCGCTTCCCGAGCCCCTCAACGCGAATAGCTACGTCGTCACTGCGCATCGACCACATCCCGCTCGTAAATGGCGAACGCATAGTAGCCGAAAATGACGGCCGCCGCACTCAACGCAATCGAGAAATACAGCGAGGGCGTAATCACCAAGGGTCGGTCGAGCATGATCCAGCGCGAGAAGGCAACCCCCAGTACATCGGGTTAAGCTCATAGAACGGCAGGATGCGCGGTGGAACCAATTCAGCCGGGTAGAAGATCGGCGTCGCGTAAATCCGGCCTGTAAGGCGATCGTGAGCAAAGGCCGGAAGTCGCGGTATTTCACTGAGATCGAGGAGACTGCTAGACCGACGCCAAGCGCTGGCAGGGTGATGTATACCAATAAAAGGGGCATCAAAACCATGCGCCATGTCGGCCAATAGCCGAAGCCGAGGTTCAACAACATTAAGATGACGAAAAGCACGAGTAAATCGAAGAACTCGCGGACTACTGCTGAAACAGGGATGATGACACGCGGAAAATAGATCTTGGAAATAATAGAAAGCTGTTCGTGCAGGCTGTTCGCCGCGGCATTGGTCGCCTTGCTGAAATACATCCACGGAATGAGCGCCGTCGCGACAAAAACTGTAAAGGGATATCCTTCCGTGGGCACGCGGATCAGGTAGCCGAAGACAATACTCATGAGCAGAAGTAGCCCAAGTGGCTCAAGAAAGGACCAGGTAATACCCAGTGCCATCTGCCGATAGCGTGACGAAATTCCTCGCTTGACAAAAACCCATATCAGTTCGCGATAAAAAAGTATTTCGCGCAGGTTCAGCGACGGCCACTTGCCGGGCGGTCGGATAAGTCGCACTTCCGTCATGCCGTTTTCGTCGAACCTTTCGATCGTTCAATCACGCATGTGCTTTCGCGTTGCGGGATGTAACCCGTGGCGCGCAAAGCCAGCGATCAAGCGGGAATGCGGCAGTTGGCCGGCAGAAAAACCCAAATCAGCGCGTCCTGTCAAGGCAAGGGTGGCCTGAGCCCTCGTGGTGTCTTCAAGAAGTCTGCAAGTTGAGCAACGCCCATATCGGCTATCGCCACCACATGGAACGTGCCGCTCGTCCGAGCCAACTGCGGTACCACGGCGATGCGCGGGCTTGAGACAAGTCGGCGAGTTTCTCAACTGCCTCAGTTGAAGCTGTCGGCTTTTCGACCACAGCGCCCGAAGAATCCGGGGCCGGAACACGCCCCGGCAATTCCATTTCGCAGCGAAAGAATCGATGCGTTTCGCCTCCGAACCGGGTCTTAAACAAGCTCAACCCTTTGAGCTTCGGATCGGTTGTGCCAGGTAGAATCGTTCCGACGTCAAACCAGCCTAAACCGTCCTGCTTTGCCGAAAGTATTGACTGCCAGAGAAGCAAATGATTCGTGCCTAATTCCAACGCACGGGGGTGCGAGCATCCGGTATGGTAGAGTGCACCATTGCCGAAGCGGGCCGCGTTGTGGAACGCGATCGGCTCGCCCCTGTGCGTGAACGCAGCCAAAAGCACCGCATAGCCGAGCGGCGCTATTTCATGTGCAATTCCGGAAAAGTAGGCCTTAGGATGCGGATCGACGCCGGTCCGCGCATAAGTCTCGCAGTGACAGGGATAATAGGCGTCCAGGTATTCGACCCAGTCCACGCGACGTACCTCGATGCCGTGGTCGAGTGCCCGCTTCAGCAACGGTTTGGTTGTTGGCGATATCGCTTGGAACAACTCGTCTTCGCTTCGTGAAAGGTCAAGGACCTGCGACAGTTGTGAGCAGTCCGTAAAGCCATAAAATGCAAAAGGATTGACACCCCATCGTGCCCCAATGGACGACCGTGTGACTGGCAAAACCGCGAGCTCTAGGACGGATGCCCCGGCTTCGATCGCGAGAGTGCGGGCATGTCTGATCATCACCGCGAGAACCCGATCTCGCGCCCGGGCGTCGAGATTGCCCGCCAGCACCGGCCCGCTGCCGCCCCACCCGGAAGAGGCCATTCGGTTGGTGTGCGGACTCCATTGGAGTGGCATCACCGCGACTAAGCGGCGGTTCTCATAATGTGCGAAGCTATAATCGCGCAAGCCCCATGGCTCGACAGCGAGGATCAGGCGCTGCCAAGGCGCTAGTGCAAATACCCACCCGTCTGGCGAGCCTTCCACGAGCTTATCCCAGTCCGAAGCAATATCCGCGTTGAGTGGGACAAATTCGCGACTCACAGGCTGTTCCTGGCGTCTCAGCGAGGCTGCTTTCGGGCGATCAGATGATGGTTCGGATGGTCCATCGTGCGCTCGGCGTCGACGAAGCCCGCGTTGGATAGCCAGACTTTCAGCTCGTGCAGCGGGTAGGTGTCGTTGATGTCCGGCGAAACTGCATCGAACCATCCGCCGGCCTCGGCGCCTTTTGTTTTTTCGAAGAATGCGTAGCGTTCATCGAAATTCATCGCCGCGACTTCGCGACGCAGCCTCTCGACGTTGGCATAGTATTCGAATGCGCCGGGGTCGTCTGTCGGTTCGGCGTAGATCATCATAAACAGATAGCTGCCCGGCCGCACCAGCTGAGCGATATTGCTGAAGGCGCCATAGGTATCCCCGGTATGGTGCAGCACACCGAATGACCAGACGAGATCAAAATCGGCCTCCAGTGGCAGAGGTTTCGAGAGATCATGCTGGAAAACGCGAACGCGATCGCCAAATTCCCGGCATGCGCGCTCAGTGTGCAAGACGCCGGACGTCGACTGATCGACCGCGACGACGTTGGCGCCGAGCGAGGCCAAGGCCCAGGAAAAGCGACCTGAGCCACAACCCGCGTCAAGGACGCGCTTGCCTGCGAACCATTCCCGCGGCAATCGCGTGTATGACAGCACCAGGCCCGGCTCGCGCTCCTTGAGTTCGGGACGTGTTTCAACCCAATTTCCATCCCGCGTATTGGCCCATTGGTAATCGAAGCTAGCCTTGGTCTTTAATTGCAGAGGAAAATCGTTGATGCGACGGGCACTCAGATATCGAATGATCGAGCGCAGCCGGCTGACCTCCAGCAGCAGGTAATCGAGCTGGAGGCGCATTTTCTGGATGTCGAGTTGATCGCTTGAGTTCGGCACGCATTCCTCTCCCTCATACCGTGGAACCCGGCGCTTGGTCGATCGGCGCTTTCTTCGGAGCGAGTGCGAGTATCCGGCAAAGGGTCACTTCTGCGCCGTGATCCATAAGCTCCAGCCGAACCGTCTCGCCAACGCCGTCAACGACGAGCGATTCAAAGTGGTTCCGAAATCTTGCTTCCACGCCGAAAGAATAGGTGCCACATCGCTGCCCAGTACGCGAATATGCACGCTCCGAAACGATCGGAAAAGCTCGTTGCGCACTTCACGCTGCGTTACGGGCCAGGTATGCGGGTTACCCTCTTCCCTCGCGCCATCGCCATAGCGGCTTGCTAAGCCGAGCGGGTTGAGAAACAGGCGCTCGAGGTTGACTAGACCTTCCTGAAACGCAACCGTCACCATAAAAAGCAGCGACCGGCGATGATAGAGCATCACGCCGGCTTCAGCGCCTGGTTTAAGCACACGCCTAATCTCCTCGACTGCTCGCGACGTTCCAGGCGTGTGGTGCAGGACGCCCCATGAATACACATAGTCGAAACTGCTGTCTTCAAATGGCAAAGCCTCCGCATCCGCTTGCATGATGTCGCCTTTCAAACCGAACTGGTTAAATCGGCGGCGAGTCTGTTCAACGGAAAGCGGGTTGAGGTCGATTGCAGTGATCTGAGCGCCGTTCCTTGCCCAGTTCATCGCCATGCAACCCATGCCGCATCCAACCTCTAGGACGCGCCGCCCCCGCAAGGCCGCATACGGAAAGATTGCGCCGAATGGTCCGGCCTCGGTATGTAGGGCTACGTTCCATGAGTAGAACCGCTCGTCGGCCAGCTCGAAGAAACGTCGTGATCCAATCGCGACGACTTCGACGGTTCCGTCGGGTCGGACGAATTGGGTGCCCCCATGACGATCGCCATACGTCATAGGCGCAGCAGCCCACCAATCGCGAATTCGATCTTTGGCTGAAGCATCAGACATAAGCAATCCGGATCAATTGGTATTACCCATGAGCCGGTCAAAACTGGCCAAGACGCGACCTGCCACCGGCACGAGTTGAGCCAGCACGGATTCGACTATTCGCGTTTCGGCGAGAACGCGCCGACGCCGCAAGCGTCGCTGCATCTTCCTGTCGAGTCGGTACAAGCGGCGACGGCCGTTTAGCGCGAAAACCTTCTCGGGGAGTGCCGCATCCAGTGCTTGTTCAAGCGTACCAAGACCAAGACCAAGTGCATCGGAATGCAAGAGCAGTACGGCATCGTAGTCACGCGCAAGAGCCGCTAAATCTCGTGACGATTGGGGCAATTTATATTCGCTGTGGCGGATTTCGCTCGCCCATCCGGCCGCGTCGCCTTCGAGTTCGAGGTTCGGGCCGAGTATCAGTGTCCTGTGTTGTGGCCCGCCGCTCTCGAAAAGTGCGTGTGTACACTGTAGCATGTAGGTGGGACTGCGCGGATTTGCGTAAAAATCCCTGTAGAAACGGACGTAATCGCGTGTGGCCGGCCGTCGGAGCTTAGCCAGCACTCGCGCCAACACGTTACCAACCATCGTCGCGTCGGTGAATGGCTCAGAATTTGTCGGCGCGGCATAGCCCGGCAGGAGCACGAGCAGGCGTTTGACCTGCAACACAGCGTCAGCAATTGACCTCGATGATCCACCGACGCGTATAGCAAGGAGTGCCGGATTTTGACCCGCGGCCTTTGGCATGACTGGCCGCTGCTCCAACTTTTCAGCTAAAATCTTCGCGGGTACGGTCCGCACTTAAGGGCACCCTCCTCCCAAGTCAGAAAATCAAGAATAATGGCTCCGATACATGGGTTACTGTTCTTCGGCGGAAAGGTGAGCCTTGCCGCGCCTGGTCCTACTGGCACAGGGAGGATGTATAATTCTGCCCAACCAGAGATGGACCTGCCAAGGCTCGATGCAATGCTTCTTACCGGCGCCACGCCCAGCCATTAATCACACCCGCCCGCAACCGGAATCCGATGTCGCCTCGAATCGTATACCTTGTGACCGAGGACTGGTACTTCATATCGCACCGTCTGCCCATGGCGCGCGCTGCGCGGGACGCGGGTTTCGAGGTCCACGTTGCCACTCGTGTCAACCATCATGGCACTGCGATCGAAGCCGAGGGCTTCCAACTCCATCCACTGACGTGGGAGCGCGGCAGTCTAGATCCCAGGCGTGTGATCGGTGTCGTTCGCGAGGTGCGCAAGCTTTACCGTGTCATTAAGCCCGATCTCGCCCATCATGTCTCGTTGCAAGCCAGCCTCGTTGGTTCACTCGCTGCGCAACGCCTCCCGGTGGTTTGTCTCAATGCGATGACGGGGCTCGGTTCCAATTTTGTTGCCAGTACCTCGAAGCTTTTAATTCCGCGCGCGATGATTGGTCTGGCGTGTCGACAGCTTTTTAACCGGGGCCGATCCGCTGTGCTGGTACAGAATCCCGACGATAGAACGACGCTCAATCGCCTCGGAATTGACAAAGGCCGAATCGCCCTAATACCAGGCTCTGGCGTCGACGTTGGGTCGATGATTCCGACGGCTGAGCCATCGGTCACGATAACTGCTGCTTTCGTTGGACGCCTCCTCGAGATCAAAGGAATTCGCGTCCTTGTCGCTGCCCATGACATTTTGCATCAGCGGGGAAGCAATATTCGTCTGCTCATTGCAGGGCTGCCTGACTTGGCAAGCCCTACCTCGATCACGGCGCGAGAGATCGAGCGCTGGCGAATGCGGTCCGATCTAATTTATCTCGGCTTTGTCCAAGATATCGCGGCGCTCTGGGCCGATGCGAACATCGCCGTTTTGCCTTCACTTGGGGGCGAAGGATTCCCTCTTAGCCTGCTTGAAGCTGCTGCCTGCGGTCGACCCCTAGTCGCAACTGACGTGCCTGGCAGTCGTGAAATTGCGCGAGCAAACATAAATGCATTAGTTGTTCCGCCTGGGAACGCTGAAGCTCTGGCGGACGCGATTGATCGCCTTGCAGGAGATCCACAACTTCGGCGAAAGTTCGGTGCGGCCGGTCGTCAGATCGTTGAAAGAGAATTTTCAAATGAGCGCATTGGACGGGATATCGTTGCGCTTTATTGGCGCTTGCTTGGATCGGCTACTGTTAGATAATCTATCGGCTGCTGTTAGATAATCTTAAGGGCGCCACAGTTCGATAACGGCAGGCCGCCCGGCGCGATCGAGGCAGGCCTTTACGTCAAACACGAGGCCGGATCCTTCAGAAAGACGATCTTGAATAAGCGCCCAACCGCGTCGAAGATAGACGTCATGTGGGACAGCAAGCACAACAGCGCCTGCAGGCTTCAGATCGGACTCGGACGTCAGAGTTAAATCGTACTCATGTAGTACTTCGCTGGGATCGGCAAGGGGGTCGGCGACCTGTACAACAAGCCCAAATGCTTCGAGCTCGCGTACGATATCGATCACCTTGGAATTGCGGATGTCTGGCACATTTTCCTTAAAAGTGAATCCAAGCACGGTCACGGTACGGTTGGGCCGTTCACAACGGATTAGCTTTCGCACGCATTCGCGGGCAACGAACTTGCCCATATCGTCGTTTACGCGACGGCCGGCGAGTATGACCTGCGGATTACAGCCTGCTTTTTCCGCCCTATGGGTCAGGTAGTATGGATCAACTCCAACGCAATGGCCTCCCACCAGGCCCGGAACAAAAGGAAGAAAATTCCATTTCGTACCGGCGGCAGCCAATACATCCATTGTGTCAATCCCGAGCGTGTGGAAAATAGTCGAGATCTCATTCATCAGCGCAATATTGAGATCTCGTTGCGTATTCTCGATGACTTTTGCAGCCTCCGCCACTTTTATGCACGCGGCTCTAAAAATTCCAGCTTTAACGACAGAGCCGTAAACGTCTGCGATCACTTCCAGTGTTCGTTGATCTTGGCCAGCTACAACTTTGGTTATGGTGTCAAACCGATGCTTCTTGTCTCCAGGGTTAATACGTTCGGGCGAATAACCCAGTGTAAAGTCGATACCGGATTTTAGTCCCGAGGCAGTCTCCAGCACAGGTGCACAATCTTCCTCGGTAGCTCCCGGATAAACAGTTGAATTCGTAGACAACGATATCTCCACGTTTGAGATTTTCTCCCAACGATTTTTGAGGCGGAAAGCAATGGGCCCAAATCGGGCCGTCGAGCCGCATCGATCGGAGTGGGAGCAGTTACGATGAAAAAATCAACACTTCGGAGGTCGGACGGATGGTCGGTATACAAAACGGAAGATGCCAAGAGGTCTTCGCGAGCGACCTCCAGTGTCTTATCGTAACCCGATTTGAGCTCAGCGATACGCGCACCATTGATATCGAAGCCAATTACAGGGGCACCGGTCTTGCCAAGTGCAGTAGCTACTGGAAGCCCAACATAGCCAAGGCCAATAACGCCAATTCGGCGTCCATGCGTCATCACAGTACCCGATAAATGTTAGAATGTTTTTATTGGGAGAATGCAACAATAATGCTTTCTTGGGCACTCACAAGCAAAACCGCATCGACACGCGAGCGGACCCGTGGCAAGAGATGAACCAATGCGGTCCTTTCGATTAGGCTGCGCTTCGGCAAGGCAAATAAGACATGCTAGTCAGAAGATCCGATCAACGCCGATAAAGCGCCACAGTCTCATTGACCATCCGGGCAAGTCCAAACCGCTGTTTCACGAAGTCATGACCTTTACTCCGGACCCGTGCGCTCCAAGTAGGGTCGTCGAGAATTTCCAACACATGCGCCGCCAATTCGTCCGGATCCGCGCCGCCGGCGACCAGACCGGTTATGTTCTCCGCGATTGCCTCTCGTGTGCCGCCCACATCGGTGGCCACGACTGGAATGCCGAGCAAAGTAGCCTCAATAACCACGTTAGGTGTGCCTTCAAATTTTGAGGTTAGCAGGAAGACATCGAAAAGCGATAGACCCAACTCAGAATCCTCGATATTGCCTGGGAAGTGAAGACGGTCGCGCAATTCCAGATCGCCTGGCGAGGATTTGGGCTTCAGACTGCAGTGGTCCCTCACCGAAAATGACGAAATGGCAGTCCGCGCGATGTTTGCTCAAGCGCGCTGCAGTTTCGACCCAGAGAAGAGGCTGCTTTTCAGCATAAAAGCGAAAAATAGACCCGACGATCTTCGCGTCGGCTGGGATGCAGAGCTTAGTGCGCAGACCAGTTATAGCGTGAGATGGCGGACGTTTCATCGCGGCCGTATCTATGCCGTTGCGCTTGACCACGAATCGATCGAACGGAACGCCTAACCAGCGTGCATAGTCTTGTGCCCCAGCCTCGCTGTTGTTGATCATAGTGATGGGAGTACATGACGCGATCTCGCGGTAGCGCGTAAAGCATATATGGCCTGAAATAGGCAAAATTGGTCGGAGCGAGATTGCGGCTGGAGACAAGAATCCGCGGCACTCCGACGAGCCAGGCGCCGTACCCTGCGGCGATATTCGTGGCATCCTGCCAAGCGTGCACTACTGAAGGTTTAAGACTCGCGAACTCAGCAGCAAAACGTAACACTTCGGCTTGAACGTGCTGGCGGCATCCACTTTATTGCGGCGTGCATCCGGCTGATCTCCTCGGCTGAAAGTAGCGATCGCAACCTTGCACGGGCTTGAGCAGCCGACATGATGTTACGGAAAAAGCCGGAGAAATCCTTCAGTGCAGGCAGAAAGAAATCGAACTCTGGATCTTCGTGCAGACGCAGACACAATAGGCCCGAGGGAAGATTTCTTTGGTCGAGGCCGCGCAATGTATTGACCACTTGGCGTTCGACGCCACCAGGTGCCAGGGCGTTGTTTGCCAAAACGATCGGCCCAGCAACAAATGCTGCCGCTGGGAAAAGTGGGTGCCAATCGGCAAGTGCGATTGGTCGGGAACGAATTGTAATTCTGTTGAGGGGCGCACCGAATCGAGAATTCGCGCCAAACCTGGAAGCCGGCGCTTGACTGATCTCGGCAATAGTCGACGCACTGCATCTACGCTAGACTGACAAATCTGGATCAGGCTGAGCTGCAACGATCTCGTCCACCGGACCTCACGGCATGTACTCTTATCGGCAAGCAACTCGGTGCGCTCCCTATCATTTGGGCCTCTCTACCCGCAATTGGCCCATTTTTGAAGATTGTAGTCTGGGACTACCACAGACATGAAGGCATTAATCTTGGGTGGGATTTCGTCAAAGCCGGGTCAAGTGCGCGTCACCGACGGCAAGCAATAACTCCAAAGCTGTTGGGTGCTGACGAAGGCAGTTAGTGCCCCAAGCCATGCCTATCAATTGGGTTCGACCGTCCCCACCAACGAGTTTGCGTTCCACTTCAAGAAGAACTATTGACCCGGGAAAATTTTACAGGTGACAAAATTCTCTTATATCCTTTTAGCTATTATGTGCAGGTACAGGCGAGCCCGTCTCGTGGCTTTTTTGCCCGTTTTCTGCCTGCTTCCGGAACGTAGGTGTCGTACATCGTTTGGAAGGCTTGCGCGAGCACTAGATATTGCACAACCGAGCGTCCCGTAGATGTCGCGCCGATACCGATATCGATCGGAGGCGTGCGTGAATTAGCAGTGACGTCGCACCATGGTGCGGACGGCTATCGTCGGACCAAGGAGGGGCCGTCCACTGGCTGGCCCGTCTTCAGTCCTGCACGACGGCATCGAACACATGAACTACAATGTGTCGCCAGTGATCGCCATGTCGTCGCGCAAGCAAGCGATACGTCGCACTACAAGACGAACTGGCATCGGAGCGTACGCGCTGGCTCGAACGCGGTGCGTTTTTCCACCAAGAGGATCTGCGCTATCTGAAATTTCTGATCCCTGAGGGCGCGCGGGTTCTCGAGCTGGGCTGTGGAAATGGCCATTTGCTGGCGGCGCTCAAACCCTCGTTTGGCGTCGGAGTGGATTTCAGCGGTGGAATGATTGCGGAGGCGCGAAAGAGCTATCCGCATCTGTCGTTTGTCGAGGGCGACGTCGAGGATGAAAAACTGATCAAATCGCTGCCCGGCCCGTTCGACGTGATCCTGATCGCGGATACGCTTGGTGCACTCGACGACTGTCAGCAATTGTTCGAGAACCTGCACGACCTCTGCACGCGCGAGACAAGGTTCATCATCGCGTATTTTTCGCACCTCTGGTACCCGGCAGTGAAGCTCGCCGAGGCACTCCGGCTGCGAATGCCGCAGCCGGCGCAAAATGCCTTTCTCCAGCAGACATTCGTTCGCTCGCCGCACTTGCCGATTTCGAAACCGTAAAGTCGGAAATTCGATGCTGGCTCCGTTCCGGCTGCTCGGGCTTGGTCGGCTGATCAACCGCTTCGTCGCCCCGTTTCCGCTTATTCGCCAAGCATGCCTGAGGCACTATTCGGTCTGCCGCTCACTGCGTCGTGTCGATGACGGTCGTGAAATCGGCAACCGTCGTCGTTCCGGCACGCAACGAACGCGGCAATATCGAGGCGGCGGTGCAAAGAATTCCGCGCTTTACCGAAGAACTGGAAATCATTTTCGTCGAGGGACATTCGCAGGACGGCACCTGGGACGAAATCCAGCGCGTCGTCGCCGCCTATCCGCAATACGACATCAAGGCCATGCGGCAACCCGGCAAAGGCAAGGCCGACGCGGTCTTTACCGCCTTCGATGCCGCGCGCGGCGACGTGTTGATGATTCTCGATGCCGACCTGACCATGCCGCCCGAACAGTTGCCGAAATTCTGGCAAGCTGATCCAGCTCCGGCAAGGGCGAATTTGTCAATGGCTCACGGCTGGTCTATCCGATGGAAGACGAAGCCATGCGCTTTCTTAACTTGATCGCCAACAAGACGTTTTCGCTGATCTTCACTTGGCTGCTTTCGCAACGATTGACCGATACGCTTTGCGGAACAAAGGTGCTGCGCCGGATCGGACTATCAGCGGCTGAAAGCCAATCGCTCCTATTTCGGCGATTTCGATCCCTTCGGCGACTTCGATTTGATCTTCGGCGCTTCAAAGCTCGGATCTGAAAATTGCCGAAGTGCCGATCCGCTATGCGAGCCGGACCTACGGCGAGACGCAGATTTCTCGGTTTCGCCACGGCCTTTTGCTGCTACGGATGGTTGTATTCGCGTTCTTGCGTATCAAGGCCATGTGAGTTGATGTCTGAGGCGTTGCACGGCTATCTTGACGTCTGGGAGCGCAAGCCGGTCTTGCGCATGATCTATGACGACTTCTATGACCGCATCGTCGCGGAGTGTGTTCCGGGAGTTACCATCGAGATTGGCGGCGGTATCGGCAATCTGAAGCGTCGGCTACCCCACGTGTTTGCGACCGACATTCAATTTCGCAGACTGGCTCGATTGCGTTGCGGACGCACAGCACCTGCCGTTTCCCGACGGCACGGCGGCGAACATCGTCATGGTCGACGTTCTGCACCACGTTGAATTTCCCGTGCATTTTTTTCGCGAAGCCGCTCGGGTTCTCCGTCCGGGCGGGCGGATCATTATGGTCGAGCCAGCCATCACCTTGGGCAGCACGTTGTTCTACCGCCTTCTGCATCAGGAGCCGGTGCGCATGTCGAGCGATCCGTTGACGGTGGGGGTGCCCAATCCGCGGCGCGATCCTTATGATTCCAACCAGGCGATCCCAACGCTGATCGCCACGCGCGATCGCGAGCGCTTTGAAGCGCTGTTTCCGAATCTTGAGAATTGCTCGTGTCGTTTGGTTCTCTTTCGTAACTTATCCGCTCAGCGGCGGCTTCAAATCCTGGAGTTTGATCCCACGCCAGTTGGCGGCCCATGCCTTGCGGCTCGAGCGCTCGATCGAAGGCGCGGTAGGGCGTTTCGGCGCTTTTCGAATGATGCTAATCGTGGAAAAAGTCTCTTAGCAGTGGCCCAGGGAACATGGCGCAGACGCCTCAGAAAACCGCGCTGATCACCGGTGTGACCGGTCAAGACGGCGCCTATCTTGCCGAACTCCTGCTAGCCAAAGGCTATATTGTGCATGGGATCAAACGGCGTTCCTCGTCGTTCAACACCGGCCGCGTCGATCATCTCTATCACGATCCACACGAAAAAGGCGTCCCATTCTACCTGCATTACGGAGATGCTACCGACGCAACCAATCTGATCCGTATCGTTCAGGAGACCAGGCCTGACGAGATCTATAATCTCGCCGCCCAATCGCATGTGCATGTCTCGTTCGAGACGCCGGAATACACAGTAAACGCGGATGCTGTAGGGACGCTGCGACTGCTCGAGGCGATCCGCATCCTCGGTCGCGAGAAGCAAACGCGATTTTATCAGGCCTCGACATCGGAGCTCTACGGGAAAGTTCAGGAAATTCCGCAATCGGAGACGACGCCGTTTTATCCGCGCTCGCCCTACGCCGCGGCAAAGCTCTACGCGTATTGGATCACGGTCAATTATCGTGAGGCTTATGGAATTCACGCCTCCAACGGCATTCTGTTCAACCATGAAAGCCCGATCCGCGGCGAAACCTTCGTAACGCGCAAAATAACGCGTGCGGTCGCTGCGATCGAACTCGGCCTGCAGGATAAGCTATTTCTCGGCAACCTCAATGCCAAGCGCGACTGGGGTCACGCCCGCGATTATGTGGAAGGGATGTGGTTGATCGTGCAGCAGGACGAGCCGGACGACTACGTGCTGGCCACGGGTGAGACACACTCGGTGCGCGAGTTCGTCGAAAAGGCGTTCGCCCATGTCGGACGTAACATCGAATGGCGCGGATCGGGCGTCGACGAAAAGGGTATCGACGGCAAGTCAGGGCAAGGTCCTTGTTGAGATTGATGCACACTATTTCAGGCCCACCGAAGTTGATCTTCTAATCGGCGATCCAAGAAAGGCCCGCACCAAACTCGGCTGGCAACACCGCACCAACTTCGACGATCTGGTCCGCGACATGGTCAATGCCGATCTTATTGGCATCCGTGTTGAGCAAAAACGGCATGGCCGCAATGAATGATTTTGCCGGTGCGGCCAAGCTGTACGATCTGAAAGGCAAGCGGATATTCGTAGCGGGTCATCGCGGCATGGTTGGCTCGGCCATTGTGCGGCGATTGGCAAGCGTCGATTGCGAGGTCGTAACAGCCGGTCGCGAAAAGGTCGATTTGCTGAACCAGCATGCCACCGAACGCTTCCTCAACGATGTCCGGCCGCAGGTCATCGTCGTGGCGGCCGCGAAAGTGGGTGGCATTCACGCGAACAATACGTTTCCGGCCGAATTCATCTACGAGAATCTGGCGATCGCGACCAATTTGATCAACGGCGCCTACCGGGCCGGTGCAGAAAAGCTTCTTGTTTCTGGGCTCGTCCTGCATCTACCCGCGGCTTGCGCAGCAGCCCATAACCGAGGAGGAACTTCTCACTGGTCCCCTCGAACCAACGAACGAATGGTACGCGATCGCAAAGATCGCAGGCATCAAGCTCTGCCAAGCCTACCGGCGCCAGTACGGAGCCGACTTTATTTCCGTGATGCCGACGAATGTGTATCGGGCCGGGAGATAATTATCACCCGGAGAACAGTCATGTGATCGCGGCCCTTATCCGGCGATTTCATGAGGCGAAAATTGCTGCCGCGGCCAACGGTGACAGTTTGGGGCACAGGCAAGCCGAAGCGCGAATTCATCTTCGTCGATGATCTGGCCGAAGCATGTATCTTGGTGCTCGAACGATATTCCGGAGAATCGCATCTCAATATCGGCACCGGGGAAGATATCACGATTGCCGAGCTTGCTCACCTCATTGCCGAAATTGTCGGCTATCCGGGGAAACTTATTTTTGATACGTCGCGGCCAGACGGCACTCCCCGTAAGCTTCTCGATGTTTCCAAACTGCAGCGCCTTGGGATGGAGCGCGCGCACGCCACTGCGGATTCAGGCATTGAGCGCGCCTATGCGGACTTCTGTGCCCATGGCGGCCGAATGAAGCGCGCGGCTAAGACGAACGCTTGTCAGATCGGCTAAGGCCAGCATTCGCTCGCCTAGCGAAAATGCGATTAAGGACATGCATCGGCGTAACGCTGGCGTCATAAACGCAACAGTCCAAACGAGTGCTTAGTGCCACATGCAAGAGCTCTGATCCCCTTTCGCGTGTCATGGATCAGATATAGCCACGGTGAGAAATGCTGATTCAATCGTTTTCCGGCTTCGACAGATTGATCGCATTCCGACGGCCTATTTATGTCCTCGCGCGGATTTTGGCCGTCGTCTTTGCAGCAAGTCTTCATGTTGGAACACGGCGCCTGGAGCCGCACACAGGAGTTTCGCGGTCCGTTTGAACGGAGCACCAGTCAGATATTGCGAGTATTCGCGTCGCGATTGGGACCGACTATTCCATTTCTGTCAATCCCAAGTCCGCGGCCGCCCAGCGAACGTTCACCTGGCGAAAATTCACCAGTCCGCTTTGGATCAATGGAACAAGCTGGAATCCGCCCGAAGCACTTGAACCTTTGATCGATCAAGGTAAGTTCCTTGGGATCAGCGGTCTTTATCGCACTTTGCAATTTGCCTTGCCTTCGAAGGCGTTGCCAACGATGCCTCAACGATCCTGAAAGTTGAATATCAGATCAGGGCACAACGGACACCTTATGAGATCATCGCTATAAGCTGCGATGACGATGATTGTGCTGGCACTCTGCCTTGCTTACCGCGCGGGCGACTGTGCAAGTGGATTAGCGCTTTTTGTGCTCGTGCGACCGCGCCATCGATGCGGGTGATGCACATTTCAAGTTGGCTATTGGTCGTCGCCTGCGCCGCATATATTGGGACGATCGCATATGGGTTTACGATCGGCGCAGCTCTTGCCTACCGCAACCGTGTTTCACTTGATTCCAGACGCAAGTTTTGTCACCGGTCTTGCGCCTTTTATTCCGCTCGGAGTGATCGCTTTCGCAGCGTTCGGTGCCGCGTTCGCGTGGCTTGCATGGCTCGATCTGGCTCCCAGCGAACCAGTCCGAAAGCTTGAAAATGCCCAGATGAGGATCTGGAAAATCTTCGGATTGCCAGTACTTCTCAGCCTTTTCTTATTTACGCTCAGCGCTGGCGGCTGGAGCGGCTACGTTCATACGACAGATTATAATTACATGAGCCTCGCTGGGCTCGTGCCGCATTCGGACAGCAGCGGGTACTTCAAGGATACCTTCCATCTTGCCTACTTCGGCGACTGGGAATTGATGGGCACCAGACGGCCGATGGCGGAGGCATTGCGCGAAATCACACTTGGTCGCAGCCAACTACTCTTATGAATGGACGCTCTCTCATCCAACTCGCACTTATGGTGGTTATGCTCTTTCTGGCCTCGCACCTGCTGGTCGGGCTGGTACGGCATCTGGTCAGGCCTCGGTTTTGCAGGCTTTGCATTTAGCATTGCGCGACCGTTTCTTTCGACGACATTGACCGAACCTCTCGGTTATATTTTTGGTTTGTTTGCCTTGATGTTTTTTGTGCAATCGTTTCGTCAGCAATCGTCGCGTCATGCATTGATAGGGCTGGCTGCCTTGACGATTGCCCTGCTGATGAGAATGGGCGCACTTTTCGCCGTTCCGTTCATGGTGCTCTGGATCGGATATGCATTCGCAAAGGATTGTCTTTCGAGAATGCGTCTTGTCGGATGGTCCTGTGCAGTAGTCATTGCTGTGGTGTTGGCAAATTTCGCGCTGCAGGGCTTGTACGGCGCCAGGGGGTCGACACGGGCGGCAATTTCGCCTGGACAACGTGCGGACTTTCGGTGGGTATGAGCTGGGACGGTTGCGATAAACTTTACCCGACAACGCTGGCAAGTCTTCCTACCGAACGCGCGCAATCGATGTTTCTTTTTACCCAAACATGGCTGAATTTTACTGCGCATCCGACCAGCTGTTGCTGGGTGCGGTGTGGGATAATTTTAGCAATTTTATGCGCGGCATTGGGCCGATTCATGTTGGCTGGCTATATTCCTTTGTACTCTGCGGCATCGGTCGACTCTTATCTCGTCTTGTTACCTCTAGCGGTCGCCATATGGTTTGTTTGGCGAAAGGTATCGGCGACAGAGCGTTCCTTTTGGATTGCGATGCTTGCGAGTCTGCCGCTTTCCGCGGGTATCGTGATGATGGCGGATGGTTGGCGCCTTCTCCATGTCACTCATTTGTTCGTCGCCGCCTTTCTCGCGCTCGGTTTCGCAGTGCCCCCTTGTCGAACCCGGCCGAAGATATGTGCCTCGGCTGAGCTGGCAGATCGGCGCGGGCGTGCTCGCTGCATCATTGTGTGTCTTTCTTTTATTCCCGTCTTTGGCGCGCTCTCTGGCTTTGGCCGAGCTTCGGACGCATCCGCCAATTCAATCTTCCGCCTGCGAATGTCGAAATTGTCACGGGAGGCCCCAGGATGAGCGGATTTGTTGTCATTCCGGATTCGTGAACCGTACCCTCTCTACCATCCCGGCGCTGCACGTCTCGGAATTTGTCAACCTCATCCGCTGGACGCACGTCCAAGAAGACTTCGGCCCGTTTCTTGACGAGGTCTTAAGGCGATGTGCCATTTGCGTTTGTGGGGCCGGCCGCATGGACGGCTCGAACAATACCAACATCTACATTGTCCCACCGGATGTGCTATCGCGAAAGAATGTCTGGGCTTGGCGCTTTACGACTCGCAGCTGGCCACCAGGCCAAAGGCCATGGTCGATCCTGCAAGATGTCGTCAAAGCAGAGCCTTTACCGTGAACGGATTGGCGAACTTTAGTAGCAGGATGTCGCAAGTCGCTACTGAACGAAAACCGTACGATTGCTAACCTTCCTGTGCGGGGTTTACTCAGGTATGGGTCCGATCGATCGATTCAAGGAAGACAAGGGGCTAACGGCCGTGATGTCGCGAGAAACCGATATTGGTCACGGGAGCCGCCGGCTTCATCGGCTATCACGTCGCTCGACGCCTGCTCGAGCAGGGACGTTCGGTCGTCGGACTGGATAACGTGAATGCCTATTATGACGTGAACTTGAAAGAAGCGCGTCTTGCCCAACTCACCCAGTTTCCGGCTTTTCGATTTTCGCGCTTAGATCTCGCCGATCGCGATGGCGTGGCGGCGCTATTCGCAAAGGAACGTTTCCCATTCGTCGTGCATCTCGCAGCCCAGGCCGGCGTTCGTTACTCATTGATCGATCCGCACGCTTATGCGGATTCCAACCTGCAGGGCTTCCTTAATGTGCTCGAGGGCTGCCGTCACAACGGCTGCGGTCACCTCCTTTTCGCCTCTTCGTCGTCGGTTTATGGCGCCAATACCCGGCTGCCGTTTTCAGTGCATCATAACGTCGACCATCCGATCAGCCTCTACGCCGCGACAAAAAAAGCGAACGAATTGATGGCTCATGCCTATAGTCATTTGTTCGGGCTGCCGACGACCGGACTGCGCTTCTTCACCGTATATGGCCCGTGGGGTCGTCCGGACATGGCGATGTTCATCTTCGCTTCGGCAATCGTCGAGCGGCGCCCGATCCAGCTGTTCAATTTCGGCCGCATGCGACGTGATTTCACCTACGTGGACGATGTGACCGAATCTGTTGCGCGTCTTATCGACCGAATCCCCGAGAAGAACCCGGCATGGTCCGGCGAAGCGCCGGATCCTGCGACCAGCAATGCGCCCTGGCGCATCTACAATATCGGTAACGACCGTTCGGTGGAGGTATCGCGCGTCGTGGAGTTGCTTGAGAAGGAACTCGGCTGCTCGGCTATCAAGGAACTTGTGCCGATACAGCCGGGTGATGTGACCGAAACTCGAGCAGATATTGCCGACTTGACGCGTGACGTCGGGTTTCGTCCGTCAACAACTATCGAGGAAGGCATCCGGCGGTTTGTCGATTGGTATCGCGCCTATCGCGGTAAATCGTAGTAATTCTTGCGGACTAGAATTCGGCCGCCAGATGAGCCAATAAGCCGGAGACCTCGTGAGTTGGCTTCACAATCAAATACGCAAAGGAAATTGACGGTGACCAAGATAGCGCAGGATTACGTCGCCGATTTTTTCGGCCGATCGGTGGCCGCGCTGCAAAATGCGTCTGAAAATCACAGTCTGCATGCTTGCATTCTGCAAATCGCCGATTTGGTTGGCCGGGCCTTGCAAAACGGCAACAAGCTCCTGATCGCAGGCAATGGTGGCAGTGCGGCCGATGCGCAGCATCTTGCGGGTGAATTCCTGTCGCGCTACCAGCACGATCGTCGACCGCTGCCGGCCATCGCGTTGACGACGGACACGTCGGTGCTCACTGCGATCGGCAACGACTACGGTTTCGAATCCATCTTCGAGCGTCAGGTGCTCGGACTTGGCCGCGCCGGCGACGTGTTTCTGGCCATTTCGACCTCGGGTCGTTCCGCCAATGTGTTGGCGGCATTGCGAGCCGCGCGCGGCAACGGATTGAAAACGGTCGGTTTTTCCGGTGCCAGTGGCGGCGCGATGCGCGAGTATTGCGATCTCCTGCTTGCTGCGCCCTCCGATGACACGCCGATCATCCAACAAATTCATATCGTCGCGGGCCACGCGATCTGTGGTTTGATCGAAGGTGCGTTGCGAACCTAATTGGATATTCCAACCGCTATGTCGAAGGGGCAAGGTTCGAGCCAAACGACATCACAAGGCTCAAGTGATCTAAGGGCGTCGGCACCCAAGGTGCTCCGCAGTGCCCTGTTCCTCGATCGTGACGGCATCATTAATGTGGATCGCGGTTACGTTCATTGCATTGAGGATTTTGAGTTTGTGCCCGGCATATTCGATTTGGTGCGCTTTGCCGTGCACAATTTGAGCTGGCCTGTCATCGTCATTACCAATCAATCCGGTATCGCCCGCGGCCTGTACGATGAACCTGCCTATTTGGCTTTGACAGAATGGATGTGCGACCGCTTTTATGCCGAGGGCGCATCGCTCACAAAGGTCTATCACTGCCCTTACCACCCGACGCTCGGGATCGGGCGATATCGGGTCGATCATGACTGGCGCAAGCCGAAGCCTGGCATGATTTTACAGGCAGCCGTGGATTTTGATTTGAACCTGCCGGAGTCTGTTTTGATCGGCGATAAGAACAGCGATATAGAGGCCGCGGCTGCTGCGGGAATTATCGAGCGCATCAAGATCGATCCAAGGAACGCTCAGCCCGACCCCACGGCCCCGCCACATCGCGTGTTACAAAACCTTGGCCAAGCATTGGCTATGCTGCGTGCCCGGTTCCGTGTGGCATCGTGAGGGTTCAGAGCAATCGGACGGCCGTCGCCTTGGTATTTGACATCGCTTCTTTCGTGTGGAACTTGCTCGCGCCAAGAGGTGGCCATTTACGCGAGGGCGCGGATTGCTTTGGCTTGTTGCCGGTGCAATATCGTGCTTGAATTTTCCCTAGCCCAATAGGCTCGAATGAGCGTTCCGCTGGTTATGGGTGGGTGGGATGAAGTCGTACCCTGGGTGTCGGATGTGGCGCTGACCCCTCAAAGCTGGAACGGAGTTTGTGATGCGCGTGGCGATGATAGGCGCCGGATATGTCGGGCTGGTGTCTGGCGCGTGTTTTGCCGATTTCGGTCATCGCGTAACCTGTATCGACAAGGACGCCGGCCGGGTGGCTGCGCTCAAGCGCGGCGAGATACCGATCTTCGAGCCGGGGCTGGCGGATCTGGTCGAGGCCAATATGCGCCAAGGCCGGCTCGAATTCGCCGAGGCGACCAGCGGCATCGGCGACGCGGACGCCGTCTTCATCGCCGTCGGCACACCGTCGCGGCGCGGCGATGGCCATGCTGACCTGAGCTTCGTCTACGACGCCGTGCGCGAAATCGCGCCGCTCCTGTCGGCCACCGCAGTGGTCGTCACCAAATCGACCGTGCCGGTCGGCACTGGCGACGAGATCGAGCGCATTCTGCGCGAGACACGTCCCGACGCTGATATTCCGGTCGTGTCAAATCCGGAATTCCTGCGCGAAGGCGCCGCCATCCAGGACTTCAAGCATCCCGACCGCATCGTGGTCGGGACCGATGACGAGCGGGCACGCTCGGTGCTCGCCGAGGTGTACCGGCCGCTTTATCTGAACGCGGCGCCGATCTTTTACGTCGGCCGGCGCACGGCCGAATTGATCAAATACGCCTCCAACGCGTTTCTCGCCACCAAGATCACGTTCATCAACGAAATCGCCGACCTTTGCGAGCACGTCGGCGCCGACGTGCAGGACGTGGCGCGCGGCATGGGTCTCGACAACCGTATCGGCGGTAAATTCCTCCACCCCGGTCCGGGCTTCGGCGGCTCCTGTTTCCCGAAAGATACGCTGGCCCTGATCAAGACCGCGCCAAGATCACGGCACGCCGTTGCGCATCGTCGAAACGGTGTCGGCGGTGAACGAGCAGCGCAAGCGCGCCATGGCGCGCAAGGTTGTCGCGGCGCTTGACGGATCGGTGCGCGGCAAGACCATCGCCGTGCTTGGCCTCGCGTTCAAGCCGAACACCGACGATACCCGCGACTCGCCGTCGATCCCGCTGATCACGGCACTGCAGGACCTTGGCGCCATCGTGCGCGCTTACGATCCGGCCGGCATGGAGCAGGCCAAGGCCAAGCTCGAAAAAACGGTGGTCTATTGCGACAGCGCCTACGAGGCGGCGGAGCGCGCCGATGCCGTCGTCATCGCGACCGAGTGGGAGCAGTTTCGCGCACTCGATCTCGGCTGGCTCAAGAGTGTGATGGCCCGCCCGGTGATCGTCGATCTGCGCAACATCTATCGCGCCGACGAGATGAAGCGGGCCGGCTTTCGCTACCTCGCCGTCGGCCGGCCCTAGGGTCGTCAATTTGTTTCGTCGGTCACGATAGGGGAGTGGTTTTTATGACGAGGGCAGTTCTTGGCATCATTGGCGGTTCCGGTGTCTACGATCTGCCAGGACTCGAAAAAGTGCGATCGAAAAAACTGAAGAGTCCGTGGGGCGAGCCGTCGGCCGATCTCCGGGTGGGTGAAATCGACGGGCTTCCGATCGTATTCCTGTCTCGCCATTCGAAGGGTCATCGGCTGTCGCCGTCCGATATCAATTATCGCGCCAACATCGACGTGCTCAAGCGCGCCGGCGTCACCGATCTCGTCTCGCTCTCAGCTTGCGGTTCATTCAAGGAGGAATTGCCACCCGGAACATTTGTCCTGATCGATCAATTCGTCGATCGAACGCACAAGCGCGAGAGTTCGTTCTTCGGCAAGGGCTGTGTCGCTCATGTGTCGATGGCCCATCCGGTTTCTCCGCGCCTGCGCATTCACCTTGCCGAAGCCGCCATGGCGGAAAACATCACCGTCGTGCGCGATGGCACATATGTCTGTATCGAAGGGCCTCAATTCTCGACCTATGCAGAGAGTATCACGTACAAGAATCTCGGTTATTCGGTGATCGGTATGACCAACATGCCCGAGGCAAAGCTCGCGCGCGAGGCGGAGATTTGTTACGCCACCGTCGCCATGGTGACAGATTTCGATTGCTGGCATCCCGACCATGATGCGGTGACGGTCCAGGATATTATCAAGGTTCTGACGGCCAATGCGGAGAAGGCCGGGCGTCTGGTCGCCGGACTGGCGCGCGTCTTTCCGCGTGAGCACGAGCCGTGCCCGATCGGCTCCGATCGTGCACTCGATAACGCATTGATTACCGCGCCCGAGGCCCGCGACCGCAAGCTTCTCAATAAGCTCGACGCGATCGCCGGCCGCGTTCTAGGCAGTCCTTCACGTCCGGCGCGGAAGCGCCCCCGAGGGCAGCGGTAAAGTTAATGACAAGGAAGAAATGACCGGCTGAGCAAATATTACTCTTTTGTGTTCAGCCTTTGACGTTTTGCTTGTGCGTCGTCTGCATTTGACAGGCGCCCGGCTGCATGCGACTGCCATTCCCTGAACGAGCGTAGCGCTCAAAGGGTCAGCGATTCGAACGACACGCCGGTTAACGCAAAGGACCGCTTCTGTGGGGATTCTATGGCTTCGCTGATTGCTCCGCTGATTATGTGTGGGGGTTCCGGTACACGGCTTTGGCCTGCATCCCGCGAAAGTTGGCCCAAGCAATTCCTCTCCCTGTTCGGTCAGTTGTCAACGTTCCAGGAAACCGTTCGCAGAGTGTCCAATCCGGCTTTATTTGGCCGCCCCATCATCGTTACCAACACGCGGTACCGATTTCTCGTTGCCGAGCAACTCGCCGCGATCGGAGCCGAAGCCGATGTCCTGCTCGAGCCGGTACGACGCGATTCCGGTCCCGCGATCGTCGCTGGCACGGCATATGCGTGCGCTCGCGACGGCGACGTCATCGTGCTTGCTCTCGCCGCCGATCATGTCGTGAACGATGTTGCTGCTTTCGGCAAACTCTGTGCCGTCGCACGCTCTGCGGCCGCCGGCGACCGCATTGTCACATTCGGCGTTCGTCCGACCCGACCTGCCACGGAATACGGTTACATTTCCGCCGGCGCCGCCGTCGATTCGGATGTTTTTATGATCGAGAGGTTTGTCGAGAAGCCCGATGTTGAGACGGCAAAGCAATATGTTTCTGATGGGTATTTCTGGAATTCCGGAAATTTCGTTTTCCGTGCCCGATTTTTGTTGGAAGAATACCGCCGGTTTGAGCCGGAGAGCAGCGCCGCTGTCACCGAAGCGGTCGAGAAGGCGGGTCATGATCTCGGCTTCGTCACGCTCGAACCGGAAGCCTTTGCGCGCGCCACGCCGAAATCAATCGACTACGCGGTGATGGAGCGGACGACGCGCGCGGCTGTATTACCGGTATCGTACACTTGGTCCGATGTGGGTTCGTGGCAGTCGGTGTGGGAGCTTTCGGCGCGGGATGCTGAGAATAACGCAGCCAAGGGAACGGCCGTTTTCGTGGACACTCGCAACTCCTACGTTTCCAGCGAAAAGCAGATGGTGGCTCTGTTCGGAGTTGAAAATCTGATCGTGGTGGCGAACGATGACGCCATTCTCGTGACCCGCAAAGAAAACGGCGACGGCCTACGGCGCGTCGTGCAGGCGCTCAAGCAGGAACTGCCGAGCGTCACGGAAGAACACCTGAAGGTGCATCGCCCGTGGGGTTCATACCAGTCCGTCGATCAAGGAGATCGATTCCAAGTCAAGCGCATTGTCGTAAAGCCCGGTGGTCGCCTATCATTGCAGATGCATCACCACCGCGCGGAGCACTGGATCGTGGTGCGCGGTACTGCACGAGTTACGATCGGCGATGACATAAAGACTTTGCACGAGAACGAGTTGATCTACGTGCCCATTGGGGCCCAGCACCGTCTGGAAAACCCCGGCAAGATCGATCTCGAGTTGATTGAGGTGCAGACCGGCAGCTATCTGGGCGAGGACGACATTGTACGGATCGAAGATGATTATCACCGATCGTGATTAGCTGATGTCAAGGCTACTGGGTGGCTCATTGAAACTGAATACATTCTACGTCGATGGAACCACTTCCGTCCCAAATCAATTTACGACGATGTAGACCGCGGCGGCTCTCTCGATCAGGAGAACACATTCCAAGGATCGACTGCCAAGTTGACCAACGACGTCTGCTTTCGAGCTATTGACCAGCCGATGCATGTCACCACTTGTTCTCCGGCACGTAGCTTCCGGTTACACTGAAGCTTGCGGCAGACATCGAATCTGCGCTCCAGGCAGAGATCAGCGGTCAGTAAGCCGGAAGAATAAATCACGGCGGCTGGTGACATACAGCCTCAATATTGTGTCCGTCGGGATCAAGGACGAAGGCCGCATAGTAGTGTGGGTGGTAATGTGCCCGCAGACCAGGAGGGCCGTTATCGGTCCCGCCTGCCGCGATTGCGGCCCGGTAGAACGCATCAACTCCGGTGCGGTCTTTGGCCATGAAGGCAACGTGAATCTGCCCCTTCAGCACATCTCCCGAGCCGATCCAGAAATACGCCAAGCCTTGCGACCCAAATCCGGTATAGGTTCGGCCGTGCGGCCCTTCCGACGAAATTTGCATCGTCACGCCGTAGCCGAGAGGCGCCAGTGCCGCTTCATAGAAGGTCTTGGAACGGGCAAAGTTTGAGACGCCAAAGACGATGTGGTCGAGCATCGAAAAATCCCTTAGACGCCACGCTCATAGCCGAACACGCTTATGGGACGTCAATAAATTTGACTTCTCAGATAGGCAAGCCTTGGGTCGAGGTGTTGCCCCGGAAGGATCGCGCAGAACTGGCGTCGCAACTGGGACCTGGTGACACCGTTCTTCGCGTTTCCAGAAGCCGTTCGGCGTCCCATCGTACCGCCGCTCCCCGGGCAGGGCGATCGAGGAATGTCGTGACTTAATTTTGCGCGTATTTGAGGTAGATTCGGGCGATCTGGTATCCGAATCATTAGAGAACAAGTCCTGAATTTGACCTTTGCTTAAGCCGAGTTTGTGAGCGTATGCGTGAAATCACCAGAATCATATCGTTATGGATCATTCGCATGAAATCGATCGCCTCGATTCCGGGGGAAACGGTGGCTGGAAAATAGACGATGCAAATCAATGTCAGCTTTGACCAAAGCCAGAGCAGTCTGCCGTCGGGCTTCGTCACGGCTGTCAATTATGTGGTCAGCTATTTCGATACGCTGTTCACCAATAACGTCACCATCAACATCCATGTCGGCTACGGCGAAATCGCCGGCCAAACGTTGGCTGCAAACGCTCTCGGCGAGAGCTACGCGCCGCAATACCTGCAGGAGAGCTACAGTTCGGTAAGGACCGCTCTACAAGGCCAGGGCGCCCCCGGCGCCGCGACCTTGCCGTCCAGCTCTCCGCTGTCGGGCAGCTTGTACATGCCCCAAGCCGAAGCTCAGGCCATGGGTCTGACGTCGGCTGTCTCGACGAGCTACGTCGGCTTCAGCAGCGCTCTGCCGCTCAGCTACACCCCGAACGCGACGCCCGCCTCGAACCAGTACTATCTCGTCGGCGTGATCGAGCATGAGTTCACGGAGGTTATGGGCCGAGTCTCGTTGATCGGCGATCAGCCGTATGACTATTCGCCCATGGATCTGTTTCGGTATTCGTCGCCGGGCGTTCGCAGTCTCGGTTCCGGCGGCTCGGGCAGCACCGCGTATTTCTCGACGAACAACGGCACGACCAATCTGGGGACGTGGAACAATAATCCCAATAATGGCGATCTTGGCGATTGGTATCCGCAAGGCCCGGCATCGGGCGGCCATGACGCTTTCAATGACTATAGCAGCCCTGGCGTCATCAACGCGATGTCGGCGAACGACATCACTCTGATGGAGGCCCTCGGCTGGAGCACCCAGGTCAACGGAATCGTCGTCGCCGCAGCTACTGCCGAAGCCCTTCAAGGTGGGCCAGCCGTCACGCTTCTCACGACCGCACCTGTTATTACCGATACGGCGAAGACCAGCCTCACCAGCGCCACTATAAAAATCACGAATGGCAGCGGCAATCCGGTCATTGGCGATGAACTCTACCATCAACGGCCAGCAAAGCGGCACGCTGGATGGCGGCCTCATCTCGATAAACTGGAATGACAGCACCAAGGTTCTCACCCTGACCGGCAACGTCTCGATCGCAACATACGAGACATTACTCAGCGAAATCAGTTACCAGGACACCGGAACTGATTCCACGAGCGGCAGCCACCCGCAACGGACCGTCAGCTGGAGCGTCAATGACGGGACGACGAACCTCAGTACGACGTCGCAGGTCACAATCGACCGTACGCCATTGCCGAGCAACGACACCGGGACAGCGATCGTCGGCACCACACTCACAGCAGCCGCTGCCGCGGGCGTTCTGCACAACGACACCGATCCAGACAACGACGTGCTCGTCGTAACCGGAGTGAGCGATACGGCGCACGGCGCCGGCACGGTGGGCCAGCCCCTTGCGGGTCTATACGGCCACCTGACCCTCAATGCAGACGGATCTTATACATACGCGCCTGACATCGCCGCCGCGATCAACAGCGCGCCAACCGGCAGTCATCTGCAGGATACTTTCACCTACACCGTAGCTGATGGGAATGGCGGTGCGGCTTCCGCTACGCTTGCGATCACCCTTGACCGTCCAGCTGTTGTAACGGCCTCGAATATCGAGTTGACGGCAAGTCAGGCCTCGGTTGCGGCCTCGTCGCTGTTTACGGCTTCTGATCCCGACGGAGATGTAATCACCGCTTATGGGTTCATGGATTCGGGCGGCAACGGTCACTTTGCTCTCAATGGGGTTCTGCAAGCAAACAATCAAGAGATCGATGTGACTGCGGCACAGTTGCCGCAGTTGACATACCAGAGCGCGGCCGGGACGGCGGACACGCTTGCAGGTTCGTGTCAATGACGGAACAGTGTGGAGCGCCTGGACAAGCTTCACTGTGACAGCTCCGCCTCTTGTGATCGCGACAGATTTGTCGACCAGTCTAACCGAGGTGGCAGACCGAATTTATCTTTATAACAGCGGCGGATCTGGCCCTGCATTGAAGTATGCGAATGCACCCTGGATCGTGGGTCAGTCTGGCGGTTGGATGCCGATCGGCGCGGTGCAGACGGCAACCGGCTATGAGGTTGCCTGGCAAGTCACGGGCGCCGATCAGTACACGGTCTGGAATACCGACAGCAACGGCAACTTCGTCTCAGATACAATCGGCGCTGTGTCGGGAACGAGCTATGCCCTGGAATCGCTCGAGACCAGTTTCCAACAAGACCTCAACGGCGACGGAACGATCGGTCTGACCACGACAGTGATCGAGTCGGCTGGATCGACCAGCCTGACGCAGGTGGCAGACCAAATTTATCTTGATAACAGCGGTGGATCTGGTCCTGCGCTGCAGTATGCGAATGCACCCTGGGTCGTCGGTCAGTCTGGCGGTTGGATGCCGATCGGCGCGGAGCAGACCGCAACCGGCTATGAGGTTGCCTGGAAAGTCACGGGCGCCGATCAGTACACGGTCTGGAATACCGACAGCAACGGCAACTTGGTCTCAGATACGATCGGCATTGTGTCGGGAACGAGCTATGCGTTGGAATCGCTCGAGGCCAGTTTCCATCAAGACCTCAACGGCGACGGAACGATCGGTCTGACCACCGACCGTGATCGAGTCGGCTGGGTCGACCAGCCTGACGCAGGTGGCAGACCAGATTTATCTTGATAACAGCGGCGGATCTGGCCCTGCGCTGAAGTATGCGGACGCACCCTGGGTCGTGGGTCAGTCTGGCGGTTGGATGCCGATCGGCGCGGAGCAGACCGCAACCGGCTATGAGGTTGCCTGGAAAGTCACGGGCGCCGATCAGTACACGGTCTGGAACACCGACAGCAACGGCAACTTCGTCTCAGATACGATCGGCGTTGTGTCGGGAACGAGCTATGCGTTGGAATCGCTCGAGGCCAGTTTCCATCAAGACCTCAACGGCGACGGAACGATCGGTCTGACCACCGACCGTGATCGAGTCGGCTGGGTCGACCAGCCTGACCGAGGTTGGCAGACCAGATTTATCTTGATAACAGCAGCGGATCCGGCCCTGCGCTGAAGTATGCGAATACAGCCTGGGTCGTGGGTCAGTCTGGCGGTTGGATGCCGATCGGCGCGGAGCAGACCGCAACCGGCTATGAGGTTGCCTGGAAGTTCACGGGCGCCGATCAGTACACGGTCTGGAACACCGACAGCAACGGCAACTTCGTCTCCAGATACGATCGGCGTTGTGTCGGGAACGAGCACTGCGTTGAAATCGCTCGAGCCCAGTTTCCAACAAGACCTCAACGGCGATGGTGTCATCGGCCTGCCGACGACGGCGATCGAAGTCACCGGTAAAACCTCGCTGACTGTCAGTCCATTCACCCAAGGGGCCACCATCGACGCCGGCGCAACGCTCGAATTGGCTGGCGCTAATTCAGGATCCGTCACCTTCAAGAGCGCGACAGGGGAGCTGATCCTTGACCACTCCACGACATTCAGTGGTCAAATCTCCAATTTCGCCGGCGACGGGACGTTGTCCGGCTCAGATCAGATCGATCTGAAGGACATCAATTACAATTCTGTTCAAGACAGCTATGCCAATGGCGTCCTCACGATCACGGATGGAACGGACACCGCCAAACTGAATTTCAATGGCTCCTACACGCAGGCGAATTTTGATTTGGCCAGCGACGGCAGCGGCGGCACGATTGTCTACGACCCTCCGGTGCCGACACCCACCGCGCCGACATCCGGCACGGCAGGATCGGCCGACGATCGGCAATGGCGACACACTCGCATTGGGCGCAGACTTTTCCGGATCGGTCACCTTCGATGGGCCCGGCCGGAACATTGGTGCTGAGCTCCGCCTCCAACGGCCAGCCCGTCGATCCTGCGGTGACGGTGTCCGGTTTTGGCGCGCAGGACCACCATCGACCTCAACGGACCTCGCCTTCGGTGCCCAAACCACGCTCGGCTATTCACCGAATAGCAATCAGACCGGGGGTACACTGACAATTGGTGACGGCAGCCATGCCGCCAGCATCGCGCTCCTTGGCAACTATATTGCATCGAGCTTTGCCATTGCGGGCGATAGCAACGGCGGTACAATGGTGGTCGCCGAAATGTCGCAAAGCAGTAGGTCAATCTTGCTGACCAATCCTCAGCACGCGTGAGGGCAGGGGCTTCTCCATCAACCGGACGGGTCGTGACGCGGATACTCCAGCCAGTGTCAACTCTCGTTATAAATGGTCCCTCGAGTTGCGGACTTGGCGGACCAAGCGTCCGCGCCAGTGTCGGGGGACGGGGTAACGCCGACAATCCTCCGAGTAGACGGGCCATCCGACCTGCACGATGGAGAACTGATTTTTAGGGTACTCCAGGGCCGAATGGGCGACCCTTCTGCAGTTCCACTTGGATCGGTGTTCGCGCAGCGGCCGCACGGGCGGCAGGACTACCGACGTATGAGGCTGCTCACCGCAGCGTCGTGATACCGGTCGAGCGCAAGGGCTGGGTATCTCAACGAGGTGCCAGCGTTGAAGCGCTCACCGTCCGCGCCGCCTCCTCGGCAACCGTCATCGAGTGTTCAGATGCGCGACTGAGGGTTCGAAGAAGCAACTCCAGATTGTCCCGAGCGATTTGGGTTTGAAGCGCCATCAACTCCTGAAGACTTCGGCACCGTTGGTAGTGCTCAAGATGATTTGAATTCTGCTCGATGCTGCCGTGTACGAATTGTATCCACTCTCCGGAAGCACGCTGGAGTCCATCGGCGATAATCGTCATACTCTCCATAACCGCTTGCAGATTGCCCGATGAGTAAGTCAGAGCTTGCCGCGCACTATCACCCGTCATCCCAAACATCGTCGAGAGCTGCTCCATTGATCGCTCTGCAATTCGGCTGGCCGCTTCGCTGCCGCTACGCCAAGTAGACGTTAGGCTCTGGGTATTTCGCCGGCCGGCCTCAACGCCCGCGCTTGCAAAGCGCTCGCCTGTGTCTGCCATTGATCGACTAGCCTGTGCGGCCTGCTCTCCCGCTTTTCGAGTGACATCATGAGCTGCCTCATGCAATTCTTTTTCCGTTTGTCGAGGTTTCGTGGCCATGCTTCCCTCCGCTTTATGTTCCCCCTCCCTTGCGGGATGGGAGGTCGCCTTCTACGGCCAACCCAGAACAAGGGGACAGCGTTCCTGGGTCATTCCTAAAATTTAACCAACTGTGGGCGCTGCCACTTATGGGACCATCTAATCGCGCCGCGCGGGCGACCCATTTATTGTCTCGCCGCTCGCCACAATCGCCGGATCACCCTGCGTCAAAGCTGCCGTGCGGAACCACGTGCGCCTGCTTTAGATTGAATCGGGCGGACGGGAGATGACGCCCCCAAAGGGATCCCCTGTCCGGGGAGGCCCCGGTTCGGCCATTGGGGTCTTTTTTGCGGCATCGGCAGACTCGACCTTTAGCGCTTTCGCTCGTCAGGAAATCCATCGCACCACAACGGCTTGTTCGATGACTGTGCACCGCCAGCGGATCCCAAGTGTGAACTCATCTGGGAGGCTGCTCAGTAGACGGTACGACGGGTTGAACGCCGGAAACAGAGATTTCGCCGAGCCCAGAAGTGATCCTCGAAACGATTTTTCGCATTCGATGGCTGCGGCAGCGGTGCTCGGTGCATCGGCGGCTAATTCAGGCCGGATTTGTAAGCCCCCACTTGAAGGTTATGCCGCGCGGATCAGCGAGCAAGGCAAAACGCGCGGCAGTCAACCGGATTCGATCTATTCCTTCGCCCTTGAAGTCCCCGCCACATCATGGCCAACACAATAGCTGAGGGCGCGCAAGGCTGCGCCGCTAAAGAAGCGGCGTAATCGAAGGCGATGTCGGAGCGCCCGAAGAATGTCGTGCGTGGGAACCGAACCGTCGCGTCGCAGTTGCCCCCGACAGTCAGCGTTAAAAGACATACCTGGGGCCGGGGGCATGAGCGGCCGAGCGAATTTGTATCGCGTACATGCTGCTGAGTGCATCAAAGCTGCGCAGACAGCCCATGACCTCGAGGACAAGCAAGCCTTCCTCGACATGGCGACCGCGTGGCTGATCTTGGCTGAACAAGCGGATAAGAACAGCGAGGAGACAATCCGCAAGCAGCCGCGTGGTCCAACAACACAGCAGCCACAACCCGACAATTCCAAACGCGAGGAATAGACGCCCCCTAAAGGAGCCGCGCGGCCGATGTGTTTCGTTAAGACTGTCACTACCGCGCGGGATATTCGGAGGACGGCGAGTGTGTGAACCGGTCGACGCCGTCGTGCGGTTTTCCCTTTTGCTGTTGGGCTTATTCGCAGCAATCAGGGCTTCCCGTTGTCGGGGCATGACTTAGCGAAGTTCATACTCGCCGAGTTCCGCTGCCCCGAATCCTCTGCCGTTTTACCAGCGTCTGCGTGTTCCGACGCAGCAGCCGAGGTCCTACATCGGATCCCGTCTTTTGTGTACACCGCGGCCAGCCATTCATTCGCCGAAGACGAAAGCGCTTTCCTCAAATACCCAATGGTGGACGGAGCTCGACACTCTGGCGCTTGTTGAAATTTCCCTAAGGCCCTTTCCAAAAGCAACATGCGTTAAGCAGCTCCCGGTAGCGTGGTGGACGATGAAGCTTTCGGCGTGCTCTTCCTCCATGGGGAGGGAGCGACATCGCGAGCCAAGAAAATATTTCGCGTCGCTTTGGCCATGCGCCGGGCCAACCTAAAACGAACGCAAGATTCAAACAAAAAACCGCCAATTTCGTCTACGAAAGTCCTGACTTCCCTCTAAGCGTAGTCAGAGTATCGTTATGTCTGTAAAAGGCGATCTGCGTATCGGTACGTCGGTTATGGACGATCTGGAGCCCGACACCCATTTCAGGGCGCGGTGCCGACAGGCGCGCTGTCAACCAGGTACAGAAGTGGATGGCAATTATCCGCGAGATGAGCCGGAGAAGAGCGGCTCAGGTCCAACCACTTCACAAGCACCGAAATTGACGAGAAAACAGACGAGAGAACGACATTGATGGTCTCAATGGCCGACAGAATTGTTAAGGCAAACCGGACCCAGCGCGAAAGATTGAGACAAAACCAGATCAGGCGCAAGTCAATGTAACCTCGAAGCCAAAGAGACAGCAGACGAAGCCGTGTAGCCCGCCTTAGTTGACGGCCTAATTAATTCGCTGTTGATGTACGCTAATCAAGGCGCTCGGCAGACGCCGCGAACAAATTCCGACGAGACAAAGCTACCGCGATCAGGCGTTTGAAATAGCAGCGTTCTGCTTCTGCCGACGACAAGCAATAGTCAGGCGGGTCCGCGCGCCACACACTTCGTGATAATCCGGTAATAGGCACCAGACGAAGTCGGAAACGAACCATCCTGCGCAACGACAGTGGCCGCGGCGGCGCATTTCTGCGAATTCGGAAAATCAATGTAACTCATAGCGGCGCTGACGCCGCCTATGGTGCCTGCGGAACCCACTGGCGCAGCTAACAGTGTGATTATTATCAAGGTCCACATGACGTTCGTTCTCCGCTTCGGTTTGGGCCTCCTAATCGCCAGTCGCCACTCGAACCTCAAAACGTCGATTGCGACACCGCATCGATGGCTTCGCCATCAGCCAATGCTGGCGCGATGTCGCAAGCGGTTTGGCTGTGACAGTCGCCACGCCATTCTAGCACCGATCAGCAAAAAAAAGCCCCGAGACATTGCCGGGACTTTTGTTTGTCTGAACGCTGTTGCTGTCGGCTTTGTTGCATATCGTGGCGGAAAAAGGCGTTGTATGTGCGCAGCTGTCTGATTGTCAGCGGTCGTCCCTCGGTCAGATTGCAAAAAAGAAGCCCCGGACAAGCCGGGGCAGGATTCCCTATGAGCTCGCAACCCGGAGCTCCCGCCACGGCCGAGTTTCAGGCAGCGGCGAGGTCTAGGAAGGAAACGCCACAAGCCCTATTTCAACGCGCTCGAAACCGAGCTGAACGTCGCGTTGAGGTTTTCCAAGTGTCTGCACGGCTGCGATGATTGCCACAGAGATACCCGCCGCAATCAACCCATACTCAATTGCCGTCGCTCCAGATTGATTTTCAGAGAATTGCTTAAGAAGTTGCACCATTGTTAGCCCCTTGGTTAACCTCGTTGTCGCAGTTATGGACAATGTCTCACCCCTCTTGTGAATACGTAAAGGCGTCTAAGACAACTTTACAAAATCCGGTTATTGTGAGCCACGCCGTTTTCCACCGCCTTGGACCGCCGAGGCCGACGGCACGATGACGAAATCATTGAAGCGGACATACTACATTGGATAACTTAGCTCGCCGAGCAGTCAGGCGCAGGCGGATTTCTACTGGCTCAGTTGGTTATGTGGTTGTCGCCGCCTCGGGATTGCCCAATTGGGTGAATTAAGTGCGAACGAACGATAGTACGTGCCGGCGCGATGCCTTGCAGTTGGGGATTGCAAGAGAAGCAGCTAATATTTTGATCGCTGGATGATCCGCCCCCCCTCTACTGGCGTGCCCGGCGAGGATTTCAACGGGGGAAGCCAGCCCGATTAATGGGTGGTCGGAGCTGCTTTTTTATTTCCGCGAAAGAAAGAAGCTCTGACTGGAGGGCAGTTGAAGCTCACATCCGCCCCTTATTGTGCCATGTTCAGTACCTCGACCCCTCGGGGGGCCGCGGCGTGGCGTTGTTCGTTCGGACGGCGATTTGCGCAGCGTGCGGTGGGGTGAGGCGGGAGAGTGGGTTCGCTATGACGGGACGGGGAGTGCGGGCGCATTTCCGGGCCATTGCAGGCCTCTCGTTGGCGAGTGTTGCCGCGCTGGGTGCGGCATGCACAAGCGCCGCGGCGGATACGCTCGAATGGGCCCTGGTGCAGGCCTATCAAAACAATCCGTCCCTCAACGCGCAGCGCGCCTCGTTGCGCGCGACCGACGAGAACGTGCCACAGGCCTTGTCGGGCTATCGCCCGAAGCTGAGTGTCACGGCGAACGGCGGCTATAACTATTCAGATACGCTTGCGCATGTCGTGAACCAGTCGACGTTTCCCAATACCGTGGCCTACTCCAGCGTCGCCGGCAAGTTTGTCTCGCGCGGCTTCGGCGCGACCGCAACTCAGACACTTTTCAACGGCTTTCAGACGGCTAACCGCGTTCGTCAGGCCGAAAGCCAAGTCATGGGCGCGCGCGAAACCTTGCGCGTGACTGAGCAGCAGGTGCTGCTTGATGCCGCAACGGCCTATATGAACTTGTTGCGCGACGAGGCGATCCTCGAGCTCAACCGGCGCAACGTCGAAGTGCTGACGGAACAGCTCAAGCAAACGCGGGACCGCTTCAATGTCGGCGAGGTGACGCGAACAGACGTGGCGCAAGCCGAATCGCGTCTTGCCGCAGGGCGATCCGCGCTGCTGGGTGCGCAGTCGAACTATGTGACGTCGCAGGCCAATTATCGCCGCGTGATTGGAGTCGACCCAGGCAAGCTCGCACCGGGTACGCCGGTTGATCGCCTCTCGCCAAGAGTTCCTGGCCTCCGCGATCGGGCAGGGTCAGCAGCAGAGTCCGTCGGTCTTGGCTTCCATGTACGGCGTCGACGTTGCCGAACTGGCGGTAAAGGTCAGCGAAGGCTCGCTTTATCCGAACTTTGGCCTCACCGCCGGTGTTTCGAAAAATTATGATTTCGACGTTGCAGACCAACAGGCAGTTGCTCGCCTCGGTGGTCGGCCAATTGACAGTCCCCATCTACCAGGGCGGCGGCGAGTACTCTGCGATTCGCCAGTCGAAGAATCGCTGGGCCAGCAACGGCTCAACCTCGACGTGACCCGGGATCAGGCGCGTGCGACCGTGGTGCAGAGTTGGGGCCAACTCGACGCCGCCAAGGCGCAGATCGAGGCGACAACGGCGCAAGTCAATGCCGCCGAGATCGCGCTCAATGGCGTGCGCGAAGAGGCGCGGGTCGGCCAGCGCACGACGCTCGATGTCCTCAATGCGCAGCAGGAACTGGTCAACGCGCGGGTTGCGCTGGTGACCGCCCAGCACGATCGAGTCGTCGCATCCTACACTTTGCTGGCGGCGGTCGGCGGGCTTTCGATGCAGAGGCTGGGCCTCAATGTCACGATTTATGACCCGCAAGTTCATTACCAGCAAGTGCGGGATGCGTGGATTGGCGTGCGCAGTCCTGACGGCCGGTAATCCCGATTCGGCTTGAATCGGTTAGGTCAGACGGCCGCCACGCGCCGGCATCCGCCAGTCCTGTTTGCCCACCGCGTCCATCCCACGCCCAATGTGTTATTCGACTTTCGGGGCAGCGGATAGGGTGTCCTCGATCATTCGGCGACAATCAGGCTGGCTTGAAGAAGAGATCGATTTTGCCACGACGCCGGTTTTCGCCGGTAATGTGAATGTCGAAGCGTGTGCCGTGTCTCATACCGGCAAGGGCGGTAGCCGCCCGGAAGTCGCAACGCACCGCTTGCTAAGCTCTCGCTAACCGCTGCGTGAGATCATCCGTCCGCCGGGAATGTTGCGTCAGTACCCGGCAATGTTGCAGGGGGTCCCGGCCGCCCAACGGCCGGGGCTCTATTTCAAATCCCCAGCCCGAGTAGTCGCGCGATGTTCCATTGGAAAAAAGAAGTCGTCGGGCCTGCACCCATAGCGCCCGATTGCCCGAGCTGCGGCCAGCCGATGCAGTTCACTCGATCGATCCCAAAACTCGGCAGCGTTCCCGAGATGCACTGCCACGAATGCAAACCGTGCGGCGTTGGCCTGATCGAAGAGGTCGACCTCGCAATTCTGGCAACGTCCGCGCGGTAATCTAGAGCCGCACCGTCCGCCGCACGTTGCGACAGTTTTGCCTTGCGCGCGTTTGCTGGGCATAAAAAACGCCCCAGACGTGGGGGCACGCCTGGGGCCAAGTTTGGGGTTCGTCAACTTGATGATAGAGCGCATGTTATGGCTGGCGCATGGCAGTTGCTGCCTTGTTTCGGCTGCGTTCCGCGGATGTTCCGGAAAGCCATGATCTGGATGTATAATTTGGATGTATAAATTGGGCCCACATTCGCGCTTGGTCAGCCGCAGTCAGCGGATTGCCTTACGTCACCGGAAAATCCGCACACCCGCACGCCAGTAGCAGCCATGATAGGGGTGATAAACGGCCCCGTCCCACCACCGCCATTCCGTGGGCCCGCACATCCGGGGCAATCCGCCTTTTTCACATTGCTGATGACGGCTTGCCCACGGTCGGTCACGTCGAGCGTACTCAACGCGGACGTAGTGGTGGCCGCCCTGACCCAATCGTCGAAGGACCTCCACCTGCAGCGCGTAACGGTCCTTGCCGCCCTTGCCCTGCTCGACCCGGATCACCATCCGCTGGCTGTCGATGTCAGCGGCGAGCTTCAGGAGAACAACTTCCGACACGCGCAGTCCGGCGGCATAGACGGTGGTCAGCGCGGTGCGACTTTTGAGGCTCGGAACCACCTTCAGAAAAGCACACGACCTCGTCGGCGCTCAACACGGCCAGCAGCTTCCTCGGCTCACGCGCACAGGCGATACGCTCCGGCACCGTCGCTTGGCCGAGTGTCACTCCGTAGAAAAACCGTTGCGCACAGACGATCTGGTTTGGAGCCGGCCACGAGATCCCCGTGGCAACTAAATGAACTTGGAAGGCGTGGACGTCTTCTAGGCCCAAACGATCGGGGGCGCGACCAAAATACCGGCTGAACTTCGATACGGCGTTCAAGGTACGATTGTTGTGTCGCCGGGGATAGATTTCCGGACCGTCATGTCCTCAATCACACGTCAGCGAAGAGGGCTGATCTCACCCGTGACCTAGTCGACTGAGACGCCACTCGCCTTGATCGGCCCGGCCCATTTTTTGATTTCGCTGGCCAAGAAGTTCTTGAGGTAGGCAGTCGTGGTTCGGTCGGGCGATACCAAGTCGGTGCCGATCGCCTCCATTCGAGCACGTAGCGCCGGTGTCTTCATCGCTTCCACCGTTGCTTCACGGAGACGATGGACGATGAATTCCGGCGTGTTTCGCGGGAGAAACAGTGCAATCCAGTTGTTGGCCTCAAAGCCTGCAAGGCCCTCCTGCTGTGCGGTCGGCACATTAGCCAGTGCCGCCGAGCGCTGACGCGCCAGTACGGCGATCGGCTTGACGTTACCGGCTTTGATTGGCGCCAGCTCCGTCGAGACAGCATCGCATAGGTAGTCAATGCGCCCAGCCATAAGGTCCTGCAGCGCCGGCGCCGAACCACGATAGGGCACGTGCTGTACGTCGACACCGATCGCAGTATTGAGCAGCAGGCAACCGAGGTGGGTCGCGGAACCGCTACCTCCCGAGCCAAACGACAGTTTCGCCGCATCGGCCTTCACGTAGGCGGCGAATTCTTTGAGGGAGCTCGCTGGGAAGTCCTTGCGTACGACCAGAACCAGCGGCTGCTCAGCGACGAGGACGACTGGGGTAAAGTCGGTCAGCGAATTGTAGAGTGGCTTTTTGTAAAGAGTTTGACTATATGCCTGGGTGCCGACCGTGCCCAGCAGTACCTCATATCCATCGGGCTTCGCTTGTGCCACCCGTTGCGCGCCCGTCATACCGCCAGCGCCGCCGATATTCTCGACAACAACCTGCTGTTTGAGGATTTCACCGAGCCGTTGCGCTATAATTCGCCCGACCACATCCGTCGGGCCGCCGGCGGCGAACGGCACGATCATGGTAACCGGCCTGCTTGGCCAGCTCTCTGCGTCTGCAAACCCCGCTGCGGCGGCGAGCAGGCTTGCCAACACCCATATGGTCGATCTTTTCAGCATGCTCCCTCCTAAGGGTCCCGAGGCGAAAGCACCCATAATACAAGGGCCGAGACCAAATACACAAAACGAGACCAATTGAGCCCTTTTCCCCAACTTGGCGGCCCGCGCCGGACACTCAGGCATCCCATTACGACGCTTTGTAGCAAGATCAAGCGCCCATAAACCAGGCGTAGTAGCAATTGCTCCAATTTAAAGTAATACTGGGTCCCAGCGCCGCCACAATTCTGGGGTCAATAAGTTTGTCTCATCTAGAGTGAGAAGCAGGGAGTGATGCGCGCCCGTTTCGTAGTTTTCTGTTTAGTAGCCGCGGCCGTTGGCATGCTCAGTGTCAACCTTTCGGCCCAGGTTGTGCCAAAGTCTATTTCAACAGGCGGCAGCGAGGCCGCGCTGCGCGAACAAAAAAATGCTTGGACAGTTGGCATTGTCGGCGGCCTCTTCTCCGGAACGTATATGCGCCTTGTCGATGAGATGGCATCGGCGCTGAACGACGGAGACAATCTGCGTATTCTTCCCATCGTATCTTACGGTGCGGCATCCAATCTTGACGATTTGCTCTACCTTCACGGAGTGGACGCAGCAATCACTCAATCTGATGTGTTCGACTATTTCCAGACAGTGCGCAAGACCTCAAATCTTGAGCGGCGCGTGGACTACATCATCCGATTGCCCATTTCGGAATTGCACATCCTGGCGCGCGATAACGTTCAAAGTTTAGAAGACCTGCGCGGCAAAAAGGTCAATTTCGGCCCAGCCGGAACGGGTGCGAGCCTGACCGGTAACATCGTATTTCAGCGGCTCGGCATCAATGTTAACCAAGTCTTGATCCCGCAGCCGAGCGCGCTGCAGAAATTGCAGTCGGGCGAGATCGATGCCATTGCGCGGGTCATCCCGAAGCCGATCGAGTTCTTCTCTAAGATCCCACCGAACTCGGGCTTACACCTGGTGAACATACCGTTCACGAAGATGTTTGAGGACCATTATACGCTCGGTGAGTTCACCAAGCAGGAATATCCCAACTTGCTACAGGGCAAGGATCGCATCGACACCATTGCGGTTCCAGCGGTGCTCGCTGTCTACAATTGGCCAACAGATACAGAACGCTACCGCAAGGTCCAGCGTTTTGTCCAATACCTGTTCACCAATTTTGACAAGTTGCAGCATCCTCCGTATCACCCCAAATGGCGTGACGTGAATTTGGCAGCTACTGTTCCCGGCTGGACTAGATTTAGCGTAGCCCAGGACATGTTAGATAAGATGCAGAAGCAGGGCACCACGGCACAGCAGCAGGTCGACTTTAATACCTACCTAACCCGTCAGACGCACATGCCCAGCAGTGATGCGGAGCGGGAGGCTTTGTTTCGCAGTTTTCTTCAGTGGCGGCAGGCTCATCCGGATCAAGGAAAATAGCGGCTTCCGCCCGGTTGTGCCGCCGGCCCCCAATCTCAGCCGGCGTCTTGAATCGCAACCAAGCATCGCCGACGAAACTGGTGAGTGGACCTTACGCGGCGGGTGCTCGGAGCGTAAGGTGTTTGGACGCAGCGTCGCTCGCGCGTACTGTCACGGCCGCCTCAATTGTGTAGGCCGGCCGTTGTTTGGACGATGACGGTGTCGAATTTTGCCGGGAGTTCGATCTGGAATCAAAAATTATGCGAGTGGTGGGAGACGGCTAAATGAATGACGTCAAATGTTGTGGTGCTGCCTGCCGTTCAAAGGTTGGCTGAGGCGTGCGACTTGCAACGACATGCCGAGGAGAGCGACCTTGCAGGCATTCCCCTGCAAGAGTTAAGAGCGGTGACAGGAGCGGGGGCAGGTTGCCGGTAATCGGATGGACTTCCTCCGGCGCTCCAAGACGCAGATCGTTCTCGATGCCCTCGACATGTTGCCCGATCGATTGTCGATTGTTAACATAGTTTATGGGGTCGGTACCCTGATGCGACAGGTGGCGTGCTTTGTTCGTTGCAGGCCGGCAAGTGTGGCTTCTTTCACGAGTTGCCGAAGTGGATTTGGAAACGCCAACAACGGCTTAACACGAAACGCAAAAGCCGGAGAATAAGACCAAATAACACTTTGTAAGCGTGGGACCGCGATGCCGAGGAGAAAGTATGAGTACTCCAATTTCGCGTGACAACAAATTAGAGGGGCTTGAGCTTTATGCGCCGCGCCACGCTCGTGTGCGGACTATGCCGGGCGATCGGATTTTGCCGTCGGCGCCACCGGCACAAGAAGTCGAACAAGCCCATCTGGCAGAAAGCGATCCTTTAGTCTGCGGTGAAGCGGAGGACGAAGCCTGCGAGACCGATGACGCGATCCAACAGGCCATCGAAGAAGATATCCAACAGACCATCCAAGACACCATCCGAGAGGTGGTTGATATCCAAACGGAGGCTATTGGGGAGCCCGCATGGCATAACGCGTCACCACGTGCCTATGCTGCTAAGCATCAGGAGCGCCACCTTTTGACTTCGGCGCAAGGCGAACCCGTCGATCGGCAGCGCTCTTCAGTCCATCGGCCGCCGCACCGTCCTAGCGTGGCTCAAGGCGATCCATGGTCTGGTCGGCTCGATCCGGAAGTCGTGCCGCCGCCGCCGATGAGTACGGAACGCTCAAGCGTTTTTCCCTTGATGGGCAGATTCGCGTTTGTGGTGGGGGTCGCTGCGAGTGTGGCGTACGGCTTCACGATGATCTCTTCAATAGATCCGAACAATAGCTGGGCCAAGCGCGCTGACGAGACGATCGCTGCCATCGTACCAATGCCCCATCAGGCGGCGACTGTGCCGCAAGTGACGTCGCATTTGCTGGTCGAAAACCAGCGGGCTTTAGTCAACGATCCCCTTCCGCTCGATCTGTCCGTCAATCCATCGACGGGTCACGAGTTTCTTGTGCTCGCAGGACTAGCCGCGGGCACACGGATTTCGGCAGGTACGCCCGTCAGCGGTTCGAGTTGGCGAGTAGCGTCGAACGAGCTCGCCGGATTGTACCTTTACGCGCCCAAGGATTTTGTCGGCGTTATGGACACCGCGGTCGATCTGCTCTCGCCCAATGAAAGGCTTCTGGACAGACGCGAGATGCAACTTGAGTGGATTGCCAAAAAGCCTGCTTTGCCCCCGGTCGTCGATCGGGCCGATTTGGGCGCTCCGAAGGCGCCATTGGTCCAGCCGATCGATCCTGAACAAGCCGCCGTCTTGATGAAGCGTGGGCAGGATGCGCTGAGAACCGGCGATATTGTGACGGCTCGGCTCGCGTTCGGCCGCGTGGCGGACGCCGGCAACGCAAACGCGGCGCTGGCGCTCGCTACCACATACGATGCCGGCTACCTCGCCAAACAAAATGTCATCGGTGTCGTCGGCGATGAGGCAAAGGCGCGCGGTTGGTATCAACGTGCGGCGGAACTTGGGTCTACTGAAGCTAAAAATATACTGGCGCAGATGGCAAAGAAATGACTTGCGCACAGCCGAAAGAACTCTACCTACGGCTCGACAGGGACCAATACCGGATGCTGACGCCTACGAAAGGCAGGTCGAGCTTCTTTTTGTTTGGACTCTGCGTACATCGTTCGCCGACAATCACGACGCCTCAATCGGCTGGTCTGTAGCCTAGTTCACGTTGCGGCCGACTGCAAAAAAGCTCACTGTTTTCTGCGGTGCAAAATGCCCTTCTTGGCCAGTCGCGCAAGATATCGCGATGCAAACGAATGTCCGCTTCTAGAGCGGGATGAGTATAGGCTGAATCGGTTTGGCATTCCCGAATCAGGCTTGTTCTGATTCAGCCTGATGGCTGGGAAGGGAGGCTAGCATGGATGGGCAAGCCTTATTCTCTCGATCTTCGCAGCGGGTAGTTGCGGCGGTGAGACTGGCGGCATGTCGTGCCACGGGACGGCGGCGCAGTTCGGCGTGGGTATCAGCATTGTGTTTCGGCGTGCGGTGTCGGCGTCCTTCCCTTTGGCCCTGCTGGGCCGGGAAGGGCTTCGCGGAACGATTGGCGTCGAGAAGATCGGCGAGATTCGACGGGCCTATTTTGAGCAACATCGCTCCATCAAGGAGATGGTGCGGACGCTGTCGGTATCACGCGCGACGGTGCGGAAGGTAGCCCGGTAGAAATCTTGCCAAATAGACATTTTGCTCCGCGGGTGAGGCAAAAGGCATCATCATATTCTAAGAAATTTGGTCGTGAATCAGACCGATTTACCTAACCCATGCTTCAACCCTGCCGGGTGATCCTGGCTCTGCAGAGGTTGAGGAATGCAACAATGCGCTTTTATCAGGCAGTCTTTATTTTGATTTCGATGATCCTCCTGCTGAGCACTTTTCTGCCGTGCATGCCCAGCAGACGGAAAATTAAGACGGACCATGACGATCCGACACAATCCGTCCCGAATAGAAGGGGGCATATACATGACTGGTCGGACCAAATCACCTGAGTCAAAACCAATTTCACGGCTGCCGGGTCCTCCTCGGACGCATCGAGGCAATGAGTTTGACTGTTCGGAAAGTGCTTATGGGCCCGATTTGGGAATGCCGGACCACAGGCGAGTTCCACGAACGCAAGTCCGTGCGGTGGCCAAGGTAATCGCGGGGCAGCCCCCGCGTTCTTATCCTTGTTTGATTCGGGACATCTCTTCGCTCGGGGCCCGTATCGAATTTCCAAATGCGACCATTATTCCCAACGTTTTCGAACTCACATTCGATTCCGGCAGGACTTTGCGATCATGCCATGTGACTTGGCGAACCGCCACCCAATTAGGGGTAGAGTTTTCAAATCCTCAGGCCGCCTGATCGCGGCGCTTCAGATTTGGCGCTAGAGTGCGCTATCAATTTCGACGCGTCGGATTGCAATGTTCGAAGGGATCAGCGCATGGATGTTTGGCGGTAGATCTCCCTGTCCCGTCGCGTTCTTCACGAAGTTTTCTTTCAGCTTCTCGGCTGACCATGGCGGCGAAAACTGCGTTAGTCGGTCGTGCACCATTTATCCTTCCCCCGCGAGCTGTTCGGTTGCGGGTTCACCAAGTGCGTCCGCCGACACAGCTCTCCAGACTAGCTGTCGCCGAGCGCTCCTCCACCACGTGCGAGACTGCGAGCTATTTGTTCCTCGGTTTCGAACGCTTCGGCTAACCGAGTATACCAAAGACGGGATTGCTGATCTTTCGCATGACTTGCAAGCTCGCGGAGCATCGATGCCTGCTGTCGGTAAAACTGAGCTCTTTCCTCGAAACTCAGAATCTTAGTCACTGTTGCAACGCATAATCCTAACAATCTAATTCGCGGCGATCACTTGACGCCGAATTACGCCATAGGCCCGGTTCTTTGCCAGCCCATCTCCTCGCGTTACTTAAAGAACGTGGTTGATGGCTGCGGGGCTGACGGTCAAGCTTACGTACTTCGCTGTTCATCTATTCGTCTCGGAGTGAGGCCGGATACAGATGGGCAAGACCAACTTCATCGCAACGCGCTGCCGGTCCATACAGATGGCGCCAAAAGCCGGACATGGCGGGTCTAATTTGCGATGTCGGCTTTACCCCAAAAGGGACATCAGAAACTGTCCTGCGTACGTTTGTCGAAGCAACTCCTGCAGGTTCGCCACGTTGGCTGCCATCCGTTGCACCTCCCTTTTGCGATCAAACATTTTGCTCGGCGTGGCTTCTAGGCAACAGCCGGGCGGTCGCTTGTCTGCTAAATTCCATTCTCGCCCGGCTGAGTAAAAGGGTGAGTGACGTGTCCGCACACATGCCTGGAGTGGTGGTGGCGCTGATCGGCAGCTTGGCGGCGTCTGCATGCACTTATTACGGAGCATCGCTAGGAGACGCCGTACCCCTGCCGGCCGACTCCGTCCCGCTGCCGCGGCCAGCTCCGAAATCCTCAGCAGCTCTGCAGTCCACTGCACCTCAGGACGTCGCAATTTGGCGACACCTTCCGGAACCGGTGAGTATTCAACAATTCAATCAAGACAAGGCAAAATGCACAAGGATGGGCAACAGCGCCCCCGGCGCGGGATCGCCCGAAATGAAGTTCTATCTCGTTTTCAGTAACTGCATGCGTTCAGAGGGATACGAAGCAGGCTGAAGGGCTGTGCCTCAACACACGTCAGCAATCTAGCCGCCCGACCCGGCTCATCCTCGAAATGGACGTAGGCGAGCGCCTGCCCGGTAGCGTCCCGGACGATGAAGGACTCGGTCTGATCGTCGCGTCGTTGAGCGTCGATGGCGGTGGAAAAACGGCCCACGTAGGGCATGGAAGAGTGCTTTTCAGCGGCAGCTCCCTCCATCGTTCTAATGTCGGGGCCAAATCATATAATTGAAGGCGATAAACAGCCAAACCGATGCCGATACGGCAGCAATAACCTGGTATCCTTTCCGGGAGGCAACGAAGGCAAGCCCCACTAAGCCCAGGGGGTGACCAAAACGGTGAACGTAAGCAGCGTGGGCACCGATTGCCCCCCAATAGCTGTCGGCGGCCTTCCCCGGATTATCCGCCCGGCTCGGTCAATTCGTCATACAAGGCTTTCAAAAATCGACTTTCTCTTACCACTTCTTTGGCTGGAATTTGCTTTCGCAATCGGCTCGTCAACGTGGCTGCCCAACGGCGGGCGTCCTGCTCGTTGCAGCCCGCCCCCTTCATTATTCGCTCATAATTCCGTTCCGCCACTTCCAAGGCCCACGCACGGTGCTCTTCAGTAGATAATTTCGCGATTACGTCAGCCACCCGAGGCAGCCCCGTAACAACGTCATGAAGGGCTTTCGCCTGCTCATCACCTGCCATAAACACTCCCCCGTACATAAAAACTAAAATTTAACGTCCTTTTCAAAACCGTCAAATCCATCTCCGGAAATTTTCAAAAGAGTTGGTGACGAGTGCTGGTTGGTTGCGTGGACAGACAAGGGCGTTTCCGAGCACTTCCACAAAATCGTGCTGAACGAGTTCTGCCCTATCGCCTTTCGCAAAGAGGTGCATGATTCAATCGACGAGCTGCAGGCCCAGCTCGATGGGTGGTTGGCCGTGCGGCGAATATCGCGAAACTGGCGGAGCTGCTGCGCGCAAACCTGATTAAAGCAAAACTGCAAAAAGTCGCTCATCGTGGCCCTTGCGGTAACCTAAATATCAGTTCCGCATTGTGCAGTTTGTTTGGTCCGTCTATTCGGAAGATTGTCGGCGTCACCCCGTCCCCCGACACTGGCGCCGACGCTTGATCCGCCAGTTCCCTAACTCGACGGACCATTTTATGACCAAGGTTATTGGACCGCGATTGAGGGCCTGGTCTCTGGCTGGGGCCTGCTTCGTTTGTGTACTACTACCGAGGAAGCTAACCGCAGCGCCGGATCGTGCAGGGTTGCTTGGTGGCCGTTGACGCAGCACCGAACAACTTCGCGCAGCCGGCAAACCATCGGGCAAGCTTTAAACAAGGCGGGCAAGCTGGGGATCGTTCCCGCTGTCTTCGAAGCTATTACCTTCTCTTGCAAGCGCAATTTTCTTGTAAGCGCAGTCACAGTATCGTTATGTCCGTAGAAGACGATCTGCGTATTGTTAGGTCTGTGATAGACGATCTGCGGTCGAGGCCCACTTCAGGGCGATGCGACTTTACCGACAAGCATGCCATCACCCAGGTCGAGAAGTGGATGGCGATAATACGCGAGATAACCCAAGAGCAGCTCAGTTTCGACCTCATTACCGGCGCCAAGATCGACGAGAGAACGAAATTGATGGTGGCGATGGCCGACAAAATTATTGAGGCAAACCGGACGAAACGCGAGTCAACGTAAACCTCGACGCCGAAGAGACGGCAGACGAGGCCGTGTAGGCCGCCTCATCGCCATTGGACGCGGCGGTGAGCAGTCTTATCCCAGTGCTGACATGTCGTTCACGTCGGCCACACGCGCCGTTCGCTGAATTTGTGAAGCTGTCCAAGTCAGTATCGGCGGGCATCGGACCTCCCCTTGCATGGTCGTAAAGGGCGCCTCGCGATTCGATCGCCGATAGCGAGAGCTCTAGGCCAGGTTCACCAAGGTGGCCGGCTTCAATCGGAATGAGTGGCCGACTTCCGTCGGAATCAATCGCCAGATTGCGTCGGAATCACTGGCCCTTTGCATCGGATAACGCACACCGACTACTCGTTGCCGGTCTCCCGGCGCACTGCGAGAGATCCTGACACTGCCAAAGATTCTGTACGTTATCGTTATCAATCGCTGACAGCGAACGGCCTCGCTGAACTTCTTGGCAGTGCCTCACGATCACGAGCGAGCCGTTTGATGGCCCAGCTATCAAAAACATCCGTATTGATGGCGCATGCCTATCCAATAAGAGTCCTCAATCGTGTCACGTTAATTTAACTCTGCCCTAGAACTGTTCTCCTCGCGCAATAAAAGCGCATGATGCGCTCCGCGGTAGGGCGACGGAGAGCGATAAATTCCGCCTTTATCTGCGATAAATCGTTGTGAATTACCCCCTCGCTGGGCAGGCGCGAACGATAAATAGCATCTACTGTTGTCAAGTGGAAACCAATTGCCTTCAGAATAACGGCAACTGGACTTGACCACTTACCCATAATCAGCCGGTCAATTTCCATAGCCGCAAGGCCTGACAGCTGCGAAATTGAAACAATGATTTCTTCGAGTTTTTTTGCTTTCGCAAATTCAATCACAACCGCCTCGGTAAGCGGTTGCGATTTAACGACGAGCTCGGCCGTCCTGTAATCCTTGCATAAGCCAGTTGTCTCAGTTCCAGTCGTCGGTGGAGTTTTTGGCAGAATTTCTCCGATTATTTCGCTAAGTTCTGGGATATCCGCCATCAGCCTTTGCCGAACGACTTCTGACGCCTTCGATATGAGTTCGCGAAGGTGATGCTCCGGAATATCTATCCTCCTAGCGACGCGTTCTGATAGCCAATCATCGTCGGTGCTTTTTTTGACAAGTATCCCAAAACCCAGATCAGTGATTGCGGCGCCCGGATTACTGGCTAGAGTACGCAGAACTTCAATGTTGCCTTTTGTAACCAGCTGATCACTGACCAATCCGCTGATCCTTTTGCGAGTAGCAATAGCAAGCAAATGTTCTTGGCCCCGAATTGTTATGCAATGGGTAAGAACGTCATCGTCCAGAGCGTTGGACAGAGCGAGAACTGGCTCCGCCACCTCAATCGCATCGTCAAGCGCGAGAGATCGGATTGTATTGACGGGTGCATTATCAACCGGCGCAAGTCGCTGAGCGAGTTCCGCGCGAGCACTAACTTCGACAGCGGAAATAAGCACTTTCAAAATGCCGTCGTACAGCTCCAGCTGATCAGCGGAATAATGCCCGGCATTTAAGAAGAAGAGGTCAGTTACCCGACGCAACATCGTTGCAGTTTCGCCTGACCGAGTTGCGATTGCCTTTTCAATATCGGAAATGAGATTGTGTGACACCACGGTGTACTCGAATTTGTCATAGTACAAAAACTGCAAATTGGTCGTATAACGAAAATGTAAATTCTACCCAAACGCGAAAGCCTAATGAGCCATTAAATCGCATAAACTGATAACGGTCCAGCTGATCGAGAGTGAAGCGGCTCGATCAACCGATTGGGCATGAGGCGATCGAGCCGCGAGGCCGCCAAGTCCGGTTTGGTGACCTGCGGGACGCGAAAGTGTCTGCCTGCTCGCATGAGTTCGGGCTTCTCTCGCAAGCTGCCGCCGGCAAGGATCGCCGCAAAAATTTCGCAGCCGATGAGGTGGTCGAACAACACCCGATGTCCACCGACGGCACTTCTGTGTGGCGTCGTGCCCCGACTCGCATCCGAGATGCCTACCATAGCTGACATCGCCGCTCACGCTTGGCGAGTCGCCGCACCCGCAGGCCGGGCAGCTTGCCGAGACGATAGCGGCATCGTCACGACACTAAACACGACGTGACGACGACGTGAGCAGCGATCAAACAAAGCAGTGGCGCACGTATCTCAGCAATTTCAACAGTACGACGAAAAAAGCGTGGTAAACCCCCCGGGCATAAAATTTAGTACCGAGCTGGCGCAAGTGTTATGATTTGTGCGTCCCTCTGATTCGAGGGTTTTGAGCGCTGACCTATCCATGAGGCGAGGACAGGCGACTATAGAATGGGCGGTGCTGGCCGTCCTGCGGCGGCATGATGCGCGCGCGGCATCGATGCAAGAAGCGGCCGAAGGTCTCGACACCATCGCTATCGCCAAACGCATCTATCGTCTGCCGCTCAAGCCGATGCATGAGGTATCGGTGCGCCGTGCGCTGGCGACGCTCGCGCGCGAGGGACTTGTGATCGATGTTGGCGGTTTGCGTCACCAGAAACACTGGCGGGCCGCACCGCCAGCAGTAGAGCAAAATCCCCAAGAGCAAACCCGCAGCCCGCGCCCCCAGTGCTTGAGCGCGCCTCCAGAGAGCGCGTTCAGACTTGCCGGTCGCGCAGGCCGATCCGGCCGAATGGAAAGCCGCTCGCTTGCGCGGCGAGCCTGGTCCCGACCGCCGATGTTCTGACGGCATCGCGCACCCCCAACATCAAAAATCGCCGCTCAGGCATGACATTTGGTAACGACAGCGTCGGCTACGTCCGCGTCCGTAAACGCAGTCTCAAAGGCGGTCATCCGTCTTGGAGAGCCTACCGCGTTGCAACCGGCACCTTGAGTACGGCTTCGATGACCTTTGACTTGGTGCGCACCGTGCGCGTTGGCGGCAAGTCGCGACACAAGTTTCTCCTTGGTCTTGGTTCGTTGAAGAGCGGGCAGGACGACAGTCGCCTGGTGTGGTTTTGGGTACATGCAATTCGCCGCATGATCGGGCATGGTCTTAATGCCCGACAGCGGCATCATCTTGTCAAGGAAATGGTGCGCAAGGGCGCGCGACTGCCGACAGCCGAGCAATTCACACAGTTCAAAGACGGGTCGCAGGGATGCTTCCAAGAGGAGGTCGACGAGATCACACGGCTTGTCACAGAAAGGTGAGCCGGCTCCTTCCCCAGCAAACAAAAGTGAGGGCGCCGCCTCCACGGCTCAGATGTGGTTTGGCTTGGTCGGCGCTGAGCGCTCCAACAAATAAGGCAGTTGTCAGGGATACTCGAAGAGCGTGCATGAGTTTGCAGCGGCCCGTTTGAAGCTTCCGCCGTCACCTTTTACCTCTTAAAAGCGTACCTTAAAAACAGGGTGCATCCGATGCCCACATCCAACGAATGCCGAAAAAGGGCGGAAGAATGCTACCGTTTGGCAACCGAGGCTAAGATCGAGACAATTGGCGCGTGAGTTGACGCGGAAGCCGGAACGATAGGTTCTCGGCGCCAAAAGGGAGCCGCGTCCAGCAACCCGGCGCAGCGGGGACAATGCCGACGAGGGGACGATCAGTGCGCTCGTCAGTCAACGGCTTGTGCGATGCCGGGAAGAGTGTCGAGCAAGTATTTGAGAATGCTTTTGCGCCCGTGGAGAGCGCCACCGCAGTTAGGGCACATAGTGTGCGTGACCTGCGCCGTCTCCTCTTCTATACGTAGAACCCGATACCGCATTCCGCAGTTTTGACAGTCGAACTTACTGCTAGACATTGGCAGGCACTCGTCGAACGCTGCTTTTGTTTGGTCGAGCGCTCGCCTCACCCTGCGAGCGCTCGTAGCAGAAGTCAGAAAGCTGGTGAGCTGACAAACGGTCGCTACATCCCCCGACCGATTACAAAAACATCATACCACGATTATCGTCGGCCGCGTCATAAACCTTAAAGATTGGTTAAAACGACGCTGCGATCTTCATCGATCTAGCAAAAATGGAAAAGTTCACCCGGGGCCGCCCTTGCCTCAACTCGCCTCGAGGCTCCCGCAACCGTCAGGGCTATTGTCGATAATCAGGACAATCTCGATCAGCACAATTATGCCTCGAACATTGGCCGAGAAGCGTTTGTCAGAACTAGTGCCTCGATACGTCCGAGGAGGACCGGGCAGCCGCGAAAATCGATTTTGGCTCAGGTGATTTGGTCCGACCAGTCATGTATATGCCCCTTTCTATTCGGGACGGGCAGTGTCGGATCGTCATGGTGCGTGTCAATTTTCCGTCTACTGGGCATGCGGGCAGAAAAGTGCTCAGCAAGAGGATCATCGAAATCAAAATAAAGACCGCCTGATAAAAGTGCGTTGTCGCATTCCTCAACCTCTGCAGAGGACCAACCAGAACAAAGTCGCCTCCCTTAAAAGAACGAAGAAAGTCGCGGCACCCATCCCCATAGTCGCCAACTCAACGGCTCTTTTCGTTACTTGCACTGGAACGCATCGGCCATCGCGGTCGCGGGGATTCGGCCGCAGGGTGGGTACGCTCGTCAAGCAACGCTATCTTTGGTCGGTCATGTGCGGGCAGGCCACCTAACGAGCTGACCTGGGAGGAAATCGTCAGGCTGTACCGACTGACGTTGGACCAGCCGCCGGTGACGCGCGTGCGCGGTGCAAGGTCTTTCCGACGACGACCATCGATACGGTTGTGGGCACCGATGGCAATCGCCACCTCGTTCCAATTGCGATGGGGTCTCGTCCCGTCGTGGTGGTCGAAGCCGCTTAAAGAATTGCGGCTCGCAACTCTGGTCAATGACTGGCCAGCCGCAAGGAGGCAAGCCACCAGTCCTCGAGGATAAAGTTCCCGAGCGCCGAACGACGATCCATGGCTGCTTGATCCGATCACGCTCTAATGCGCGGCGCAGGAATCATCTACCGTTACGACCCGACGCAATGTCATTCGCCACCAAGCTGCCATGATGATCGGTAGTAAACTAGGGGTCCGACAACGTTTGGTTTCCTGATAGCTTTGACGTACTGCCGCCAACGTTGCCGAGCTCACGTCACTGCGCCCTCTACAGGCTTCTGCACTCTCCGCAGGAGATTGCCACATGCTTCGTGCCGTGCTCGCCGTTGTGGCCATTGCAGCTGTCACGGTAACGCTGCTGGACGGGATTAAACCTTGCTGCACAAGCGCGAATGCCCAGACGCAAACTCCATCGCCTGAGCCTACGATTTGGGATCACAATGGGTCCGTAATGTATTTGGTAGAAAACGGCTCATCTCGCGAGTTCCATTATCAAAAGCCCCGTCCAGGGATGTTGGAGGCCGGAGCACGTCCCGGCTCGCTTCTGTTCCGCGGTCAAGTCGACAACGGACAATACTCCGGAACGGCATATATTTTTGACCCGCATTGCGGCGCAATCCCGTTCCAAGTTAGGGGACCGGTTCTCGACAACGATGAACGGATAATGCTTACGGGGCAGGTGCCGCGAGTCGGGCGACACTGTCGCACTTACGGATCTTATACCAGTAATTTGGAGTTCAGACGATCAAAACCAACAGACGTAGCTCAATCGCAAGAAGCACCGGAAGCGACGCAGGCGCTAGGCGTAGAGCAGTCAAAATCTGAGACGCCGTCGGGGATAGAAACAGAAAACTCGCCGAGCAAGGTCACCGAGCCCAACGTCTCCGTTAGCACTCCGATGGCCCGGCAGCCCGTGACAAATGGGGCTCCCTCGGCAGCGAAAGACCTGGATAACTATTACATATGGGCAGTAGTGCTGATAGCCGTGGTCTTGGTCATTTCGGCCGCGGCAATACTGGCGGCGGCGTAAGTATTGTGCACTAAAGCAAGCAATCCGGCTGAAATGATTTGAATGGGATTGACCGGCCGCGCTCCCGCCTCCAACGGCTCTGAGAGTAAGCCGCGGGCTGTTCAGGAGAAGGAGCGCCGCTACGCCTCGCACGTGCCTGGTTCACCGGCATCATCGTCCGGCAAGAACTGCGTTTTCTTCGTCAGGTACTGCCCGACATCCTCGCCAAGCGGACGGACGTTCTTTCACCGCGCATGGTACGCATCGCCGTTGATCTTGGCAGTGACTGGCGACAGCTCGATGAACGAGTTGAGAACGTGACCGATGAGATCGAGATTCCGTCAGAGCTCTGGGTTCGGTGTCGAGGCGTGATATCATTTACTAGCTTTGGCTCGAATTTGTGCGATGGGCAAAGTGGCAAAAGGGCGGCCTCCGAAAAAGTGGAAACTCTTCATTCGCAATTCGACGATTTCGCCGCCTGTGGAATTCGCCTCCGAACATAACTCCAAACGAGAGGCACTGGAGCGGGCGTACGATTTGCCGCCGCATTTTACAGCCGTTCGAATAGTGGGACCGCGCGGCGAGCAAATAGAGAGGGATGCTTTAGAAAGATAACGGATAGCGACGCCGACGAGGTGATCGTGTCGGCCAATTGAAGGGAGGTTCATGACATGCCATGGACGCGCCCTCAGAGGCGATCTCAGATCGCTTGCTCGTCGCAGATCGCTTCGGCGGAGGGGTTCTCATGGCGGGTCTCCCAAACCACGGCCGCTTGGAGCCAAGTATTTGCCATCTGAACGAAGATAGCGCGCTCCCGATCCGACCGAGCGCTTTTCGCCCAGCTCATGCACTCGTCCGCATACTCTCGATATTCCTTCGCAGTCGCCATAGCGCGGTCATTGAGGGCACGAGCCGCCGTTTGCCCAGGTTGCCAGAAATCGACGCAGGTTGCATGGCGACAGGATTACGATTTGGTCACTTGGGACCAGGGCGGCGAGCCCTAATTAGCGCGTTGGCGCATCATCTGGAAACGTCCATCGCACCACAACGGCTCCTTCCTGCCGTTCGATGACCGTGCACCGCCAGCGGATCTCGGTGCTCGTCTTGAGGACAAGTGTGAACTCATCCGGGACCTCGTCGCTCGTTCGTACGACGAGTCGAACGCCGAAATTGGAAATTTCGCCGAGCCTGCAAGCTATTTTCGGAAGCGATTGTCCGCAATCAATGGCTGCGGTCAGCGGTGCTCGGCGCATCGGCGCTGTTCAGAGCGGATTTGCGAGCCCCATTCGCAAGCGTACCCATATTGAATTGGCAGGCAAGGCAAAAAGGTGTGCAGTACGTTAGTGGCAGGATCAGCGAGCATCGGCGCTAGTCCGGGTCTTGTTTGCACAATCGCGGACAAGTGACCCCTGAGGGGGATTTTTCGCATCCAATTCCTGCAAGCGGCCAGCTCGCGAGCGAGCCGTCCATCTCGAACGCTGGAGCGAGCAAGGTCGGCGGCGCCAACCTGATCCTTCAGCAGTGGATTGCTGCGATTTTTCCGCGACCGAGCCGCCGCCTGCGCCTATCATTGCACGATTCGCGGAGGTCGCGCGATGAGCCGAGTCCAGCTAAAGTCCTCACTGACGGATGATCACGCGAGACTGATTGCGCGCGCGATCGCCGAGGGTAAGCCGCCTCCATTCAACGCCCACTTCGACGAGTACTGTGAAAGCTACCCGCACGAAATCTTTGCCGCTTTCACAGGCGCGGCTCGCCATATGCCACCGGCCGGCAGCGACGAGGCGCTTGCCTTGGGCTATTTGTTTGTACTGCAGCGACTGCTTGAGCATCTGCGTTACCAGACGGATCGCGGCTATGCTGATGCCGCCAAGCTGATCGCGGATTTTCAGGCTGGTGTCGTTGCACAGATCAAGGCGGGGCAGGTCAACCAAAACATGCTCATTTTCGTCGGGGGCGCGTTGCATCAGTCGAAAATCCCCGCATCGCCAGAGTTTTCCGCGGCGTCGGCTACGCATTCTGTCGATCAGTACGAAAGCCAGCCGGTTCCGGACGATGCCTGTTCAGCTCTTGTGGCCGTGCTTGAAACCTGCGGCGGTGATCCGTTCATGGCCGTCGGGGCTCTGCTTGAAGCCAGCCACGCCATGCCGGCGGGAGCGCGCGGCACCTTGGCGAGTGGTCTCGGGCTCGCCGGTATTCGCGGGGGGCGGGCGGTCGCGGTTCTGTTCCTGCTTGATCCCAGCTCTGCCGTGCGCCGGGCCGTCGCCGGGGCGCTTGAGCAGATCGCTGCTTCGCTGACGCCGACGGAGGTTCGGCGCTTAATCACGATACGAAATTGGCGACCCGAGAACGAGCGAGCGGAGGTCGACGCCATCATCCGCAAGGCGCGAGCCGCTGGGATTGATTGCGCACAGTGGGACCCGGGCAGCATCGAGGGCATTGTCGCCACGGCCATTGACGGAGCCGCGACGCAAGGTTTCCTTCTGGTATCCCCGGCCGGGCGCAAGAAGCGGCTATCGTCGCTGCTGACCAAAGTCGGGATTGCGGATGCGTGGAGCGGCGAGCCGGAGTCACGTCGTCGCATCGAGACAAGCTTGGCGGACGCCGCCGGCATGGGCGCCCCCGTGCTTGTCGTATCCCGCACGTATCTCGACCGCGTGGTGGCGCATCACCTCGCGCTCAGCACTGAAAAGGGGGAGGCGCCACCGTTCGGTCTGCTTCAAGTCGCCGAGACGATCGGCGGTGCCGATTGGCAACCTGCCCGCATCTCCTTCAGCGAAGTGCTCGCCGAGCTGATTGACCAAGTTCCGAAGGCGATGTGCCGTCCTGCGGCGGTGGCGTCCATTCTTCAGAAGAGCCATGAACTGGCAGACCTGGAGGCCATCGCCGAATCCTGGTTCGAGGACGACCCCGAGGTTGCGCAGTTAGTGCAGCACGCACGCGGGGACAACTACGCAAAGCTGGCCACCTATCTTCTACAGAGCATCATTCCACGACGTCGCGACAGGTGGACCGAGATCATTCTGCGGACCGCGTTATGGATGCGCGAGGCACCTGCGGAGGCCGATCTATGTTGGCGCGAGCTCGCGATCGTTGCAAAGGCGCTCGCTGACGGACGGGATATGAATGAGATCGGCTTGATGCGAGAGATCTCATTGCGGACGATTGCGGTGCCCACCTCACTGCAATAGGCGTGGTTGCTCGACCGCACCAGCGGCAGGTCCGTGGGCTTCGCGTCTTAGAGGATGCGACCGACATGAGGCGCCTGACTGAAGCCACGCATCCGTAACATTGCTCGCGTAACTCATCAGCCCGCCAATTTCGGTAAAGTCGGCTGCGAGAATATTGTTGGGACTGCGAACGGCCTTTATAGCCGGTCGGCGCCGCGAGGGATCACTGGCCGTGGCTCGCCAAGACCTGTTGGCAGGAGCGGCTAATTTTCCCGCGATTTCGTTGCAAGCAGCCGAGAATTCCCAGCACATCGTCCGCATTGGCATCTACTTCAGTCTTGCAATACCTGATGACATCAGGATGGCAGGCCGCACGTTCCTGATCATTGCCTTTTCCCAGAGACGCAGGCGGCGGTTGTGGTGGAAATTGCGCCATTGCAGTTGATGCGGCGGCAAGCATAAGAACGGTCAGGCCCGTTAAACGCAACATGGTCCCCCCTTTTTCCGGGCATTCAGCCCGTCCGTGTTTGGTTTCAGGGTAACACATATTTTTTAGGGAACCGCACCAGCACGCCAGTTCCAGCAATTGAAATATTGGGAGAGTGCCTTCGACGCCACACCGAAATTGATATGCGTCACCGGCTTGTGGCGGACCGCTCGTCCTAATCGGCCCTGGGTTGCGGGGCTTTAGTTTCACCCAGATCATTTGTGCCAGTACAGGTCCTGGCTAACGCTAATTAGACCAGTGGAGGCATCCATTTTTGGCGCGATTGGCGCCAAATGAAAGCAACGCCAGACAAGTTTGCTGATTGGACACTAGACAGACACCAATAGGTTACCAGTCAATTGACGGCGATCGTGTCCCGGTGAGTGGTGTAACGGCTGCGTGGCCGTCGTAATCACCGGCGGGGCCGGGTCGATCAAGCTGCCGCCACAGCTGGCAGTTTGATGATTGGATCATCGCTCAAAGGCGCGATCGTTTCCAGGCTCATGTACCTGCCACGCTGAACGGCCCATTCATCGTTTTGTTCGAGCAGCAGCGCGCCGACGAGGCGGATGATGGCGTCTTCGTTGGGGAAGATGCCGACGACATCGGTGCGCCGCTTGATCTCGCCATTGAGACGCTCGAGCGGATTGGTGGAATGGATTTTCGGCCGATGATCTTTCGGGAAGCTCATGAAGGCGAGGACATCCGCTTCGGCCTCGTCCATGTAGGCGGCGAGCTTCGGCACTTTGGGACGCAACTGATCGGCGACCTGGCGCCACTGTTTGCTCGCTGCCTCGGCGTCATCCTGGACGAAGGCCGTACCGATAAACGCTGCGACCACGCGACGGCCCTGGCGACCGGCATGAGCAAGCACGTTGCGCATGAAGTGCACGCGGGGGTCGTTGAAAAAGTCGCCGGCACCTGATTCCGTCGTTGTCGGTGATTCGCGATTGGTGGGGGCGCAACATGCTCGGGCGGAAGGAGCGGGATCAACTGGATCTGTTCATTACGGGTTCGCTAGGCAGCTCATTCCAGATGAGCATGTACTGGTGCGGGTCGATCGCGTTCTCGACCTGTCTTGGCTGAGGGAGGAGGTTGCTGATTGCTATTGCCTCGGCGACGGCCGGCCCGGGATCGATCCCGAGGTGGCAGTGCGGCTGATGTTGGCGGGGCTTCTCACCGGCCTCGTGCACGATCGGAAGCTGATGCGCGAGGCGCACGTCAACATTGCCATGCGCTGGTTCATCGGATACGGCCTTCACGAGACATTGCCCGATCACTCGAGTTTGACGCGCATACGTCAGCGCTGGGGTGCCGAGCGCTTCCGCAAAATTTTCAAGCGAACGGTTGAGGCTTGCCTCAAGGCGAAGATCGTTACCGCCGAGGTGGTCCACATCGATGCCTCGCTCATTCGGGCCAACGTGAGCTGGGACAGTCTCGTCGAGCGCCACGTCGAAGGTGTTCTGGATGAGAACTATTCTGACGCAGAGATCGACATCGAAAAAAAGGAACGGCAAAGCGGCAAGTATAAGAAGGTTTGCGTGACCGATCCCGACGCGACGATGGCGACCAACGCTCGCAACCGCCGGCTAGAGCCGGCCTACAAACAACACACGGCCGTCGACGACAAAGTGGGCGTCATCCTCGATGTCGTGGTGACGACAGGGCAGACAAACGAAGGCGAAATTATCGAGCCGCAGGTGGATGAGGTAAGCCGAACCACTGGAGTTCCCCTCAAGGCCGTTACCGCTGATGCCGGTTATGCTTACGCCAAGGTCTATGCCGCGTTCGAGCGTCGGGGTATCGAGGCTGTCATTCCGGCGAAGGCTGAACCCATCCGATCGCGCGTTCCGATGCGCCGATTCCGCTACGACGCCAAGCATGACATTCTGAAGTGTCCGCGAGGACGCATCTTGCGCCCGAAGCGACCGCTAAAATACGGCCGCTTCTTCTACTCGAAAGCCAAGGAATGCGCTCGTTGCCTGCTCAAGTCCGATTGCCTTTCGAAGGGACGTGCCAACAAAGCCGTAGTTGTCGGCGATGACTATCCGGCCTTGCTTCGCGCCAGGCGCCGCCGCGAACGCTGGAGCGCAGAGGATCGGCGGCTATACAGGCGGCACCGGTGGCGTTCCGAAGGCTTCCACGGAGAAGCCAAGACCTGGCACGGATTGGCCCGCGCCGTTCGGCGCGGTCTCAGCAACATGAAGATTCAAGCCTATTTGACGGCCGCTGCCATCAACCTTAAGCGGCTGGCGGCCGCACTTTTTGCGCTCATCCTGAGTTCGATTACGACGAGAAGCCGAACCGCGGCCGTCAGATCCACTCAGAACTCGGAAACTGGCACCTGCATCCGCCAGCGCCTGGCAGCGGCATAAACCGCAGCCGCAACGAACTTCCTCAACGACCCCACGCGGCAGCGTTGCCATGAGGCGTGTAGCACTTTGGCGACGGCTGCCTTGATGCCCTCATGGGCATCGGAGATCACCAGCTTGACGCCGCGTAGACCGCGCCGGGCCAGCTTGCGCAAGAACTCTGTCCAGAAGGTCTCGGCCTCCGAAGGTCCAATATCCATGCCGAGCACTTCGCGGCGGCCGTCACTGTTGACGCCGACCGCAACGATGACCGCAACCGAGACGATGCGGCCGCTCTCGCGCACTTTCACGTAAGTGGCGTCGATCCACAGATAGGGCCAATCGCCCTCGATCGGACGGCTCAGGAAGGCTTTCACCTTCGTCGTCGATCTCCTCGCACAACCGGCTGACCTGGCTCTTGGAGATGCCGGTCATGCCCATCGCCTTGACGAGATCATCGACCGAGCGGGTCGAGACGCCGTGCACGTAAGCCTCCTGAACCACCGCGGCGAGCGCCTTCTCGGCCAACCGGCGCGGCTCCAGGAAGGTTGGGAAGTAGCTGCCTTTCCGCAGCTTTGGTATCCGTAGCTCCACTGTACCGGCGCGCGTCTCCCACAGCCGGTCGCGGTATCCATTGCGCTGATTGATCCGCTCCGGACTATGCTCACCATGGGCGGCGCCGGTCAGGCCCTCAACTTCCAGCGCCATCAAACGCTGGGCAGTAAAGCCAATCATCTCGCGCAGCAAATCAGCGTCAGAACTCTTTTCCAAAAGTGTGCGAAGGTTCATCATCTCATCGGTCATCGCTGGATCCTCGGTTCGGTTGTGGCTTCAGCAACCAAACCCTACCGATGATTTGCGATGACCACCGCAAGCCACTCGCTCGCTACCGCGCTATGAGAGCGCTCTCGCTCGCGGCTTGCTCCGCCCAGTTACACCACCAGCTGGGACGCGACCATTGACGGCTTGCGACCGTTGTCGATTTAGCGCACATTTTCCATGCTTGAATGCCATGGAGTTTTAAATGGAGCAGGCCAATCAACAAAGTTTGTCTTATCGAGTGGCTGTCCGTCTATTTGACTCGGCCTTTGCTGCGTGTGAACGCCTTCCTGACGCGGAGCGACAGTCGCTGATGCGTGAGATAAGCGCGCAACTACTCCAAAGGATGCCAAAGTCCGCTATTCCAACCGAAGCTCCTCAGCCGGTGAAAATCACGGGCATCAGCGTCAAGGTGGAGGAGCAGACGGCGGCAGTGCAAGTCCGTCCAACTCCAGACGCCTGATTGGCGCTAACCAAGGTGACATGCAGCCTCCGGACCTCTCACATCGGCAACAGTGACGACGCGGTGTTTGGCACATATTCTCCTCTCGACTGCGCGATGCTCTAATACCGAGAGGGCGGGCGCGGGCTACTTGCACCGGGGCGATCGCGCCAATGACACCGCGCGGCTGACGTGAGCGACGGTGACACGGGGCTTCGGCCTAGGCAGCGGGATTGGCCCTGCGATCGGCTCGGAGGGTTCGAGTGCAGCAGGCTTGGCGGGCATTACAAAGGATTCAATGGTCGAACTGCCCTGCGCTGGATCGGAATAGTCGGGGTGCGCGTCGTCCAGCATCGGCATCGGCGACAAGGACTCCTGTGTTTGCGCGGGCGGCGCTGAAATGAGCTCGGACGCTCCAGCTGTTCACAGCGGAACGTCCGAATCGCTAGGCCATTCGCCGGCCGGACAACGCGATGGCCGCAGCGCTCGGTCTCGGTTTTGCAAAAAACCCGAACGGGCGCTCTCGGTTAAAACCACCTGTTGCGTATGTCGAGCCCGGCCCGGTCTGCGGGCCAGCCTGTTCCCCGTTGGCGGCAAACTGCGGCGATGCGCTTCAACCGAAAAATCCCCACACCCGGACGGCGAAGGAAGATCTTGTCGCCTTCTAAAACGAAACGGTGTGTTAGGGTTAGATCCGTTAGCGGCAAAAACCAACGGGCTCCCTGTTCCCAAGGAACTCATCTCCCTGTTTTTTCTCTGTTATTGGGGTCCGGAGAAAGTTATCTAACAGACTGATTCTTCTCAGTTATTTCCCGTTGACTCTGAAAGATCGTCCGCTGTTTTTTCTTGGAAAACTCCCTGTTTTCTTTTGAAACCATTGGAATCAAAACGTGTTCACGGTTCCTCCACAGAGCCGGTCGCCAAGTTAGCGCCAGCCATGCTAACGAGGAGTTCGGAGGCTGGGGGCCGCGTGAGTTGAGGGGGTCTTCGAACCATGCGTGAGGCGGTCAAAGTGGGCGCAGACGGCACATTGCGTGTCGGAGTTGTGGGCATCGGCGTCATGGGCAGCAACCATGCGCGGGTCTTGTCCGAATTGCCGGGGGTGCAACTGGTCGGGGTCGCCGATCCCGATGGCAAGCGGCGGGATCTTGTGAGTGAGGCGCTCGGCTGCGCGACCTTCGACGATGTCGACGCTTTGATTCGGCAAGGTATCGACGCCGTCACCATCGCCGCGCCGACCCACCTTCATCGCGACATCGCGCTCAACTGCGCCTCGCACGGCATCCACATCTTGGTCGAAAAGCCGATCGCGCCCACGATCGAGGAGGGTCACGCCATTGTCGCGGCCGCCCGCCGCGCCGGCGTCACGCTGATGATCGGCCATGTCGAGCGCTTCAATCCGGCGGTCGAAACCATCAAACGGGCGATCAAGGACCAGAACATTCTCTCGATCGCCATCACGCGAGTCGGGCCGTTTCCACCGCGCATGTCCAATGTCGGCGTCGTCATCGATCTTGCGGTGCACGACATCGATCTCATCCGCTGGTTCACGGATTCCGAGATCGTCGAAATTCAGCCGCAGACGTCGAGTGCGGTCGCCGAGCGGGAAGACATCGCGCTTCTGCAATTCCGTACCGCTTCCGGCGTGCTTGCCCACATCAACACCAATTGGCTGACGCCGTTCAAGGCGCGGACTATTCACGTCGCGACGCGCGACAAGTATCTCATCGCCGATCTTTTGACGCTGCAAGTCACCGAGTGCTTCGGCTTCCAGCCGGACGGTAGTTACTCGATGCGTCATCTGTCGGTTGGCTATGCCGAGCCGCTGCGCGCCGAAATGATCGCATTCCTCAGAGCCGTGCGCTCCGGCGAGACGCCGGCCGTGACCGGCGAGGAGGGCGTGGCCAGCCTCGAAATTGCAATCCAATGCCTTGCGGCGCGAACCGCGGAGGTGACCGCCCGACAGCGCAAAGGGCCGCGGCGCGTCGCCGGCTAAGCGTAAAAATCTGAGAAACGTAGATCAAATAATGAATCAACACGCCCGCGTGGAAACGAAGACCATCTCGTTCATCGATGTCGCCGCACAGCGCCGCCGCCTCGGCCGCGCGGTTGACGATGCGGTCGCGCGTGTGCTGGCGCATTGTCAGTTCATCCAGGGGCCGGAAGTGCGCGCACTCGAAGCCGACCTCGCGGCGTTCTGCGGCGCGCGCCATGCGATCGGCTGCTCGAGCGGCACCGACGCGCTGCTCCTCGTCCTTATGGCTTGGGGGATCGGACCGGGCGACGCCGTAATTTGCCCGGCCTTCACCTTCTGTGCGACCGCCGAAGTCGTGGCGCGCGTCGGCGCAACGCCGGTAATGGCTGATGTCGAAGCGGACACGTTCAACATCGATCCTGCAAGCTGTGAGCGCGCGGTAGCAACGGCGAAGCGCCTCGGGCTCAAGCCGAAAGCCATGATCCCGGTCGATCTGTTCGGCTTGCCGGCCGATCACGACACGCTAGCGGCGCTTGCGCGCGCACACGGGCTTCTCATTCTCGACGACGCCGCGCAGGCCTTCGGAGCCACCTATCGGGGCCGCAAGCTTGGCGCGCTCGCGACCGCAACGGCGACCAGCTTTTTTCCGGCGAAGCCGCTCGGCTGCTATGGGGATGGCGGTGCCGTCTTCACCGATGACGACGATCTTGCGGCGCGCTTGAAGAGCGTACGCGTGCACGGCGAGAGCACCGACAAGTACGATGCCGCGCGCATCGGTATGACGGGCCGGCTCGATACGATCCAGGCGGCGATTCTCATCGAGAAGCTCAAGATTTTCCCCGATGAGATCAAGGCGCGCGGCGAGGTCGCGGCGCGCTATGCCGAGGGCCTCGCCGATGTCGCGACGGTGCCGTGTGTCGGCAACGAATCGACGTCGGTCTGGGCGCAATACACCATCCGGCTCGCGCCGGGCCGGCGCGACGGGCTCGCGGCCGCATTGAAAGCCGAAGGCATTCCGACCGCCATCTATTACGTCAAGCCGTTGCACCGCCAAGCGGCCTATCGCGACTTTCCGGTGGCCGATGGCGGCTTGCCGGTGAGCGAGCGTCTGGCCGACGAGGTCATCAGCCTGCCTATGCATGCCTATCTCGATCGCCCGACCCAGGATCGCATTATCGACGCGGTTCGGCGCGCGCTCAGCTAAATCTCATTCCCGCGCATGCGGGAATCCAGGCAAAATTGTACGTTGCATGTTTGCCGCCGGCCCCGCTTTCGTGGCGACGAGCGAATAATGGTAATTAGGCGCCAATGATCGAGAAGATCCTTACGGTCGGCGGCTTCACGCTGCTCTCGCGGGTCACCGGCTTCATGCGTGACATCATGCTGGCGGCGATCATTGGCGCCGGTCCGGTCGCCGACGCCTTCTTTGTGGCGTTCCGCCTGCCGAACCACTTCCGCGCCATCTTCGCCGAGGGGGCCTTCAACGCCGCCTTCATCCCGGCCTATGCACGAGTCAAGACGCAGGAGGGCGCGGCAGCGGCAAACCTGTTCGGAGACCGCATCTTCACGCTGTTGTTGGCGTCGCAGGTGGTGCTGCTCGCGCTGGCGCTGGTCTTCACGCCTCAGGCGATCGAGCTTCTGGCGCCGGGCTTTTCGAGCGAGCCGCAGCAGTTTGCGCTCGCGGTCGATCTGACCCGGATTACCTTTCCGTATCTTCTTCTGATCACGCTGGTGACGTTGTGGGGCGGCATCCTCAATGCACTGCATCGCTTCGCTGCAGCATCCGCCGCACCGATCCTGCTCAATCTGTCGATGATGGGGACGCTTGCGCTCGCCGCATATTTTCCGAGCGCCGGCCATGCGGCGGCATGGGGCGTGCTCATATCCGGCGTGCTGCAGGCAGCGCTGGTCGGCGGCGACACGCTTTATGCCGGTGTCATGACCTGGTTTCGCGCGCTGCGCTGGGACGAAGACGTGCGGCGTTTCTTCAAGGCGCTGATCCCCGCAACGATAGGCTCAGCCGGAACGCAGCTTGCGTTGTTCGCCGACACCATCATCGCGAGCTTCTTGTCGGCTGGTGCGCTCTCGGCGCTCTATTATGCTGACCGCATCGATCAACTGCCGATCGGCGTGATCGGGATCGCGGTCGGCACCGTGCTGGTGCCGGAAATGACAAGCCGGGTTGCGTCGGGCGATGAGGCCGGCTCCCGTTCGGCACAGAATCGCGCCATCGAGTTTGCGCTGCTTTTGGCGATCCCCTGCGTGGTGGCCTTTGTGATCATCCCGGAACTCATCATGCGCGGCTTGTTCATGCGTGGCGCCTTCAACGCCGAGGATGCGCATGCGGCGGCCATGACGCTGGTCGCCTATACGATCGGCCTCGTCCCTTTCGTCCTGATCCGTAGCGTCGTCGCGCCATTTCTGGCGCGCGGCGACACCGCGACGCCGGTCAAGGCGGCGCTCACCGGCACTGCCGTCAACATCGTATTCAAGGTGGCCCTGATGGGGCCGCTGGAGCAGGTCGGACTGGCGCTTGCGACCTCGATCGGCGCCTGGATCAACTTCATTCTCGTGCTCTGGCTCGCGGCGCGGGCCGGCCTCATCGCCGCTGACACGCAGCTTAAATCGTCGCTCATCAAGCTAACGGTGGCGGGCCTCGCATTCGCGCTCTTCCTCTATCTCGCGGCCTTGGCTGTCACGTCTCTGTTATCGTCCTGGCCCAGGTTCCGCTACGAATTGGAGTTGCTCGTGCTGGCGTTGCTCGGGGGCGCGTTCTACGGCGCGTTGATTCTCGCGCTGTTCGGGCGCCGTTGGTTTTCATCGATGCGCAAACGTGCGCAACAAGCGCCGGCGGCGCCACTCGATGCTTTCGAGGGCACGTCCGCGCCGGCGGCCGAGCCGGACGAGGTGTGAGCTGGAACGGAGTTTGTGATGCGCGTTGCGATGATAGGCGCCGGATATGTCGGGCTGGTGTCCGGCGCGTGTTTTGCCGATTTTGGTCATCGCGTAACCTGTATCGATAAGGACGCCGGCCGGGTGGCTGCGCTCAAGCGCGGCGAGATACCGATCTTCGAGCCGGGGCTGGCGGATCTGGTCGAGGCCAATATGCGCCAAGGCCGGCTCGAATTCGCCGAGGCGACCAGCGGCATCGGCGACGCGGACGCCGTCTTCATCGCCGTCGGCACACCGTCGCGGCGTGGCGATGGCCATGCTGACCTGAGCTTTGTCTACGACGCCGTGCGCGAAATCGCGCCGCTCCTATCGGCCACCGCAGTGGTCGTCACCAAATCGACCGTGCCGGTCGGCACTGGCGACGAGATCGAGCGCATTCTGCGCGAGACACGTCCCGACGCTGATGTTCCGGTCGTGTCGAATCCGGAATTCCTGCGCGAAGGCGCCGCCATCCAGGACTTCAAGCATCCCGACCGCATCGTGGTCGGGACCGATGACGACCGGGCACGCACGGTGCTCGCCGAGGTGTACCGGCCGCTTTATCTGAACGCGGCGCCGATCTTTTACGTCGATCGGCGCACGGCCGAATTGATCAAATACGCCTCCAACGCGTTTCTCGCTACCAAGATCACGTTCATCAATGAAATCGCCGACCTTTGCGAGCACGTCGGCGCCGACGTGCAGGACGTTGCGCGCGGCATGGGTCTCGACAACCGTATCGGCGGTAAATTCCTCCACCCCGGTCCGGGCTTCGGCGGCTCCTGTTTTCCGAAAGATACACTGGCCCTGATCAAGACCGCCCAAGATCACGGCACGCCGTTGCGTATCGTCGAAACGGTGTCGGCGGTGAACGAGCAGCGCAAGCGCGCCATGGCGCGCAAGGTTGTCGCGGCGCTTGACGGATCGGTGCGCGGCAAGACCATCGCCGTGCTTGGCCTCGCGTTCAAGCCGAACACCGACGATACCCGCAACTCGCCGTCGATCCCGCTGATCACGGCGCTGCAGGACCTTGGCGCCATCGTGCGCGCTTACGATCCGGCCGGCATGGAGCAGGCCAAGGCCAAGCTCGAAAAAACGGTGGTCTATTGCGATAGCGCCTACGAGGCGGCGGAGCGCGCCGATGCCGTCGTCATCGCGACCGAGTGGGAGCAGTTTCGCGCACTCGATCTCGGCTGGCTCAAGAGTGTGATGGCCCGCCCGGTGATCGTCGATCTGCGCAACATTTATCGCGCCGACGAGATGAAGCGGGCCGGCTTTCGCTACCTCGCCGTCGGCCGAGCGGGTGTTGATTGATCACGTTGGTGACGCCGCCGCTTGTCCCCGCATTGAGAGTCGTTACTCCCTATTCCCCAGCGGTGGCCTCGTTCCCCAGTGTCCAAGCACTCACGAGTTCTGTGGCCTAATGACGCAGTGAATGCGGGTCGCCGCAAAATTCGGCATTCGCCGCGAAAATGATCGCTGCGATACGCCTCGGTCCCTCTCATTTGTCGCAGCTATCGACCAAAGTGGCATTGACGTTCGCCGCTATCGCGGGCGGCTTATCGCATCCGATGGGCCCCGTCCCGGCCCGCAGCTCCGTCAGGATTATGGGGGATGCCAAAGCCAAAGGCGAACAACAAACACCACCCGTGAGCAACAGCCTGACAGCGAGATTTGAAACGCGTCCCAAGCGGAAAAAATTCACAGCACAAGTTGAAACAGAGGAAACGTCAGGAGGAATGAAAATGCCAAATTCTCGGATTACTCGAGGCCGCAACGGCGTGTCCCGCCGTGCTTTGTTGCAGGTCAGCGCCGGCTTGGCCGGCAGCAGCCTCGTGCCGGCGGCGTTCACCATGCCGGTTTTTGCTGCCGACAAGCCGCCGATCGGGACCTGGCCGGCCGGCTCGGAAGGGCCGACGGTGACCATCGGCGCCGCTGTGCCGCGCACCGGCGCCTATGCGGCGCAGGGCGAAGACGAACTCAAGGGCATGGAGCTTGCCGTCGAGCACATCAACGAAGGCCATCCGCTGATTAAGACAATCGCGCCCAAGGTGTCGAAGGGCGTGCTTGGCAAGCAGGTGAAGCTGGTCTCCGCCGATAGCGGCGCGAAGCCGAACAATGCGGTGCAGGCGCAACAGACCTTTATCAACGACAACAAGATCGTCGCCATGACCGGATCGACCTCGTCGGCGGTGGCGGTCGCGCTCAACAAGTTCGCCGAGCGCGAGAAGATCCTCTATCTGGTGGCGATCTCGGGCTCCAACGACACCACCGGCAAAGACTGCACTCGCTACTCGTTCCGCCAGTGCTTCTACGGTGAGACCGCGGCCAACGCGATCGGCCCGGTGCTGCTAAAAGCCTTCGGCAAGAACAAGAAGGCGGCGTTCATGACGCCGGACTACACGTACGGTCACACCGTCACGAAGTCGATGAACGACTACCTGAGCAAGAACGGCGGCTGGACCATGGTGACCAACCAGATCTCGCCGCTCGGTACGTCGGACTTCAGCCAGTACCTGACCAACATCGCCAACTCGGGCGCCGACGTTATCGTCAACGTGAACTGGGGCCGCGACGCCGTCCTGTCGGTGCAACAGGCCAAGCAGTTCGGCCTGACCCCCAAGATGAAAATGGTGATCCCGTATCAGATCCCCTTCCTCGCCAAGGAGGTAGGTCCGGAACTCACCGAAGGCGTCTACGCCGCTACCGACTTCTGGTGGACGCTGGAGGACAAGTATCCGCTGGCCAAGATGTTCGTCGATGCCTTCGACAAGAAGTACGGCTATAAGCCCGAGTGGGGCGCCGAGAACGCCTACATGCAGTTCGCCATCTGGGCACGCATGGTTTCGGAGGCAGGCTCCTTCTATCCGCCGGACGTCATCAAGCAGTACGAGAAGGGCGAGACCTTCCCGTCGATGGTTGGCGACGTGCACTTCCGTGCCGCCGACCACCAGCTGGTCCGCCCCGTGATCATCGTCAAAGGCAAAGCGCCAAAGGACATGAAGAACAAGGAGGACTACTGGGAGGTCATGGAGGTCGTGCCGGGCGAGCCGTTGATGCAGAAGCCTGACGCCTTCGGCTGCAGCCTCGGCGACTACACCTGATCTCGCGTCGCTGAGATAACATTCCGTGCGCGAGGTTGTGGGTGGTTAACTGGGCGAACTTCGTATCGCAGATGTTCAACGGACTGGTGCTTGGCGCTCTTCTGGCGCTGATCTCCTCTGGTCTGACGATCATCTACGGCACGCTCGGTGTCCTCAACCTTGCGCACGGCGCGATGTTCATGCTCGGCGGCTACGCCGGCTGGCTCGCCTACACCTATACGGGCTCGTTCGTCGTCGCGGTCTTTGCCGGCGCGCTGTTCGGCATGGTGCTGGGCGTGGTGACCGAGCGCGTGGTCATCCGCTATTTCTACGCGAGGCCGGGCGAGGACCAGTTGCTGGTCACTTTCGGCCTCGCCATCGTCTTCGTCGAGACCGCGCGGTTCTTCTTCGGCAGCCTGTCGAAGGTTGTGCCGCCGCCACCCGGCCTTGTCGGCATCATCCCGCTCGGCTTCATGTTCTATCCGACCTATCGTCTGGCGCTGCTCGGCATCGTGGTGGTGGCGCTGTTTGCGCTTTACATCGTGCTCTATCGCACCCGCATCGGCATGATCGTGCGCGCCGGCATCGAGGACTCGGTGATGGTCGATGCGCTCGGCATCGACGTCTACAAGGTTTTCATGCTGGTGTTCGGCATCGGCGCCATGGCGGCCGGCTTTGCCGGCATCGTCAATGCGCCGGTGGTGTCGATCACGCCCGACGTTGGCGAGTTGATCCTGGTGCAGACCTTCGTCGTCGTCGTCATCGGCGGCGTCGGCTCGTTCCCGGGCGCCGTGCTCGGCGGCCTGATCGCCGGCGAGATCATCAGCATCACTTCGATGTTCAATCCCGGCTATTCTTACGTCATGCTGTTTGTGGCGATGACGCTTGTGCTGGTGCTTCGCCCCTACGGCCTGCTCGGCACAGCCGGCCGCGAATGAGCACGGTCATTTGATGCTCGGAAAACGGCCCCTCCTGATTGAGACGCTGACGGCGATTGGCCTGGTCGCCGCGCCTTTCGTGCTGCCGCATCTCGGCTTCTCGCCGACCACGGTCAATCGCATTCTGGTGTGGGGCCTGTTCGGCATCGGATTCGACATCCTGTTCGGCTATACGGGTCTGTTGTCGTTCGGCCAGTCCGCCTTTTTCGGCACTGGCGGCATGGTCGCGGCCTATCTGCTCACCGTCTTGGACTTTCCGCACGTCATGACGGCGGTGTTCATCGGCACGATCGCGGCGGCCGCGATCGGCTTTCTGGTCGGGCTGATCGCGTTGCGCCGCACCGGCATCTACTTCGCCATGATCACGGTGGCGATTGCGGAGGTCTTCTACTTCGTCGAGTTTAATCCGCTGTCGGCATTTACTGGAGGCGAGAACGGGCTGCCCGGCGTGCCGACGCCGAGCTTTTATCTCGGCTTCACCACAATCAAATTCGATTCCGACTGGAGGCTCTATACATTCCTGGCGTTCTGGTACTTCGTCGGCATCGTCATCGCGCTGCGCATCGTGCGCTCACCGGTCGGCGCCATCCTGAGCGCGATTCGTGACAATCCGCTGCGCGCTGCGGCCGTCGGTCACAACATCCACAGTTACAAGCTCACGGCATTCGTCATTGCCGCAGCGTATGCCGGCTTTGCCGGTGGCCTGCTCGGTATCATGCAGGGCTTCATGCCGCCGGATGCGTTCACATTCGACACCTCGGGCCAGCTGGTCATGCAGACTGCGATCGGCGGCACCGGCACGCTGTTCGGGCCGCTGGTCGGGGCCACCGTCTGGCTCTATCTCAGCGACTTCTTCCAGAACACGCTGCATCTCGGCGCCACCTGGAAACTGGTGCTGGGCGTCGTCTTCGTTCTGCTGGTCTGCTTCCTGCGCCGCGGCCTCGTCGGCGCTCTGGTCGATCTGGCCGGCTGGATCGGGCGGGGCGGGCGTCCGTACGTCGAAACAGATCCCGACGCCGGTGCAAGAGATACAGGCGAGTCCGACATCGGCAGTTCGCCGGCCCCGGCGACGCTCAGCGCCGCGCTGGCGGGCGGCTCCGAACCGATCCTGCAGGCGGAAGGCCTGAGTAAGCGCTACGGCGGCGTGGTCGCCAACGATGACATCAACTTCACGGTCGAGCGCGGCGAATTGCGGGGCGTGATCGGCCCGAACGGCGCCGGCAAATCCACCTTCTTCAAGATGCTGACGTGCGAGGTGCATCCGACCAACGGACGCATCATTTTTGAAGGCCAGGACATCACCGGCCTCAATGTCACGCAGGTTTGCCAGCTCGGCCTGACCAAGAGCTATCAGGTCAACCAGCTGTTCAACCGGCTGACCGTGCGCGAGAACATCACCATCGCGGCGCTGGCGCAGAAGCGTGGCGCGTTCCGGCTCGATCTGCTGCGCGGACTTTCGCATATCGAGGGGCTGGAAAAGCGGGTCCAGGAAACTATTGCGCTCGTCCATCTCACCGCGCGCGCCGACCGGCTGGTGTCCGATCTCGCCTATGGCGAGAAACGGAGGCTCGAGATCGGTCTTGCGCTCGCGACCAGTCCGAGCCTGCTCCTGCTCGACGAGCCGCTCGCCGGTATGAGCCCGCGCGAACGGGTCGAGACGGTCAAGCTGCTCAAGTCGATCGGGCGTGGCCGCACCATGATCGTCATCGATCACGATATGGACGCGATCTTCGAATTGGCGGAAAAGATCACCGTGCTGCGGGAAGGCTCAGTGCTGGTCGAGGGGACGCCGGACGAGATCAAGGCCAATACTGCGGTCCAGGAAGCCTATCTCGGCGGAGTGCATGAGGCATGAGCCTGCTCGAGGTCACAGGACTGAACAGCTATTACGGCGACTCGCATATCCTGTTCGACGTCGCCTTGCGCGTGGAAGCGCATGAGGTTGTGGCGCTGCTCGGGCGCAACGGCGCCGGCAAATCGACGACGCTGAAGAGCCTGATGGGCGTGTTGCAGCCGCGCAGCGGTAAGATTTTGCTGGACGGCGGCGATATCGCAGGCAAGAAGAGCCACGCGATCGCGCGGGCCGGCATGCAACTCGTTCCAGAGGATCGGCGCATCTTCGGCAGCCTCAATGTCGAGGAGAACATCATCCTCGCGGGGCTGACGGCGAAAGCCAAATGGCCGCTCGAGCGGATCTACGGGATGTTCCCACGCCTCAAAGAGCGGCGCACCAGCCGTGGCACCGATCTTTCCGGCGGCGAACAGCAGATGCTCGCGATTGCCCGCGCGCTGGTGCGCGATCCCAAAATCATCCTGCTCGACGAACCCTTCGAAGGACTTGCGCCGGTGATCGTGCGCGACCTCATGGAGGCCTGCCGCAATCTCGCCGCCGCAGGACAGACGATCGTGCTGGTGGAACAGAACCTGCCGGCGACTCTGAAGCTTGCGCAGCGCGCCTACATCATCAACAACGGCCATATCGTGCACGAAGCTTCGACCGCAGAGATCAAGGCGCAGCCCGAAATCCTCCAGCGGTATCTGGGCGTGTAAGACCGCGACTGCGGATAGCCGAACCCGATGGGGCGGTCCCTGATCGAACGACGGCACGTCGTCAATCCCGCAGTTCGAGCGAACCGAGCGTCATTTCTCGCCGCGCCGCTGCGATTGCCGCCCAGTAGGAGCAGTTCAACAGTAACGTGAGAGATTGGGCTGTGCTAAACGGTAAAAAGAACTCATGCCCACATGGCATCCAGAGAAATGAACGATCTATCGAATGCTCCCTTCGTCGGCCGCTCCGTGCCGCGGCGCGAAGATCAGCGTCTCCTGACCGGCCGTGGACAATTCATTGCCGATTTCGAGCTTCCACACATGCTGCATGCGGTGTTCGTCAGGAGCCCGGTTGCACACGCCCGGATCAAGGCGGTCGATCTGTCGCGCGCCGCCGCAGCGCCCGGCGTGGCCTATGTGCTAAGCGGCGCCGAGCTTGTCCGACAACTGCCGCCGGTATCCGACTCCCAGCTCGCGCTGCCGAGCAAGTGGACCACGTTGGTGCAGCACAAGTTCATCAATCCGCAGCAGCCGCTCCTTGCCCACGACAAGGTCCGTCATGTCGGCGAGGCCGTCGCTGTCATCTTGGCGGATAGCCGTTACGCGGCTGAAGACGCGGCCCAGCTGGTCACGCTCGATCTCGATCCGCTGCCGGCGGTCCTCGATCCCGAGGAGTCGCTGCGTACCGGTGCGACAATCGTCCATGATCGATTCGGCACCAACCTGATTGGCGCCTTCACGGTCGGCAAGGGCGATGTGGATGCCGCGCTGGCGCGTTCGCCGCGCCGCCTGCAACGGCGCTTCCAGCATCACCGCTACGCCGCCATGCCCATGGAGTGCCGCGGCGTCGTCGGCCTGCACGAGGCCCGGACGGATACGATCACGATCTGGTCGGCCACCCAGGTGGTGCATTGGGTGCGGCGCGAGGCAGCCGCGGTGCTCAAGCTCCCCGAGGCCCGCGTGCGTTGCCTTGCGCTCGACGTCGGCGGCGGCTTCGGCGTCAAAGGTCATGTCTATCCGGAAGATCTGCTGATTCCGTTTCTGGCACGCAAGCTCGGACGGCCGGTGCAATGGATCGAGGACCGCCGCGAGCATCTGATGTGTTCCTGTCACTCGCGCGACCAGATCCACGATGTCGACGTCGGCTTCGACGACGAAGGCCGCATCCTCGCTCTGCGCGATCATTTCATCGTCGATTGCGGCGCATGGAATCCGATCGGCGCCGCCGTGGTCTACAACACCGCCGTCCATCTGCCCGGCCCTTACAAGATCGGCGCGATCGAGATCGGCGCGCGTATCGCCGCCACCAACAAGGTCCCCAATGCGCCATATCGCGGGGCCGGGCGCCCGGAAGCCTCGTTCGCGATGGAGCGGACCATGGACCTTGTTGCCGGCGAGCTTGGTCTCGAACCCGCCGCGGTGCGCCAGCGCAACATGGTCCGCCCGGACGAGATGCCGTTTTCGATCGGCTTGCCGTATCGCGATGGTCAACCCGTCGTTTACGACGGCGGCGACTATCCGGCGGCCTTGGAGAAAGCGCTGGCGGCGATCGGCGGTCTTGCGGCGTTTCGCGAGCGTCAGCACGCTGCGCGGCAAAAGGGCCGTTATCTGGGCCTCGGAATTGGCTGTTACGTCGAGGGCACCGGCGTCGGGCCGTTCGAGAGCGCGACGGTCCGGGTCGATCCATCCGGCAAGATTTACGTGGTGTCCGGCGCCTGTCCGCAAGGTCAGGGCATGGAGACCATCTTCGCCCAGGTGGTGGCCGATGCCTGGCGCGTTCAACCCGACGACGTGATGATCTCGCTCGCCGATACGGCCGGCATCGCCATCGCCTTCGGCACCGTCGCAAGCCGCACGACGGTCACGTTGTCGGCGGCCATTCACGGCGCCAGCGAACGGTTGCGCGAAAAGGTCTTTGCGATCGCGGCGAACCTGCTGGAATGCTCGACCACCGATCTTGAAGTGCGCCATGGTGGTGTCGGCATCGTCGGCGTGCCGGGCGCCGAACTCTCGCTTGGCAAGATCGCGCAGGCCGCACGCCCCGGATGGGACCACGGCCGTCCGGCGGGCGTCGATGCGGGACTCGAGGAGACCTACTATTTCGAGCCGCCGACCGTCACGTGGTCCTATGCGGTGCATGCCGCCGTAGTCGAAGTCGATATCGACATCGGACAGGTGAAGATCGAAAACTATGCCATCGCCCACGATTGCGGCGTCGTGGTCAATCCGATGCTGGTCGAAGGCCAGATCGTCGGCGGCGCCGTACAGGGCATGGGTGGCGCGTTGCTCGAAGCCATCAGCTACGATTCCCAAGGTCAGCCGCTCACGGCAACTCTGGCGGACTATATGTTGCCGACGGCGTGCGACGTCCCGACCATGCATCTCATCCATCAGCATTCGCCGTCGCCGCTCAATCCCCTTGGCGTCAAAGGCGTCGGCGAAGGCGGCGCAATTGCGCCGCCACCCGCGATCGCGAATGCTGTCTCCGACGCGCTCCGGCCGTTCAACGTTGAGTTCAATCGAACACCGATCACGCCGCAGCGCGTTCGGGAGGCCATTCGATCCGCGTCGGACTAGTGGTCCGATTCTAACATTCGCATCCCGGTTCGGCAGGCTGTCTTGCGAATGTTAGAATCAAAGGACCACTAGCCAATATAAGTGCAGTGGAGCTTTGGATTTGACATTCGCTTCGCCGATGCGCGGCTGGGTGGGTAGCGAATGTCAAATCCGCTCCACTAGGCGCGGCGGCGCTTTGGTCGTGCGAATTAGATCTCGCGGCGAAGAACGGTCTTTTCTCTTTTGCTGTCGTCTTGGCATGTTCGCCGCGCCCTTTCGTTTGTTTGCAGCATGAGATTTTTAGTATCGCGGCGCCCGGGCTAAATTATTGAATACGAGGCGCAAATGCCCCAATTGATGCATCCGAGCGCGCTGCGCGCAGGTCAACAGGTGCATCCGTGATCCCCACTCCGAACATCGTTCTGATTGCCGGACTGGCGATCGGCCTCGTCTTCGGCGTTGCCGGTCTGCTAAGCGGTTTTTGCCTCACAAGCGGTCTGCGCAACTGGTGGATAAAGGGCGACGGCCGCATGGTCCGCACCTTTGCACTTGCATTGGCCGTGGCGATTGCCGGCACGCAGGCGCTGGCGATCTTCGGTGCGGTCGATCTGGGCCAGTCGATTTATCTGCAGCCGTCATTCTCCGCGCCGCTCATTCTGTTTGGCGGCATCTTGTTCGGCTACGGCATGGTGGCGGCGAATGCCTGTGCGTCGCGAGCGCTGGTGCTGCTCGGCCGCGGCAACCTGCGCTCGCTGGTCGTGATCACCACGATCGCGGTCACCGCCGAGATGACGTTGAAGGGCCTGATCGCCCCGATGCGGCTTGCCGTGCTGCATTGGTCGCAGACGACGCTGCAGTCGATATCTGTACCGGCGTTGCTCGCCGCGTCCGGTTTACATGAAACCGCAGCGCGGGCTGTCGCGGTGGCGGCAGTCAGCGGCATCCTGCTGATTTTCGCGTTCGCCTATGCGCCGTTCCGGCGATCCTACGGACAGATCGCTGCCGGTATCGTGATCGGTTTGCTGATCCCGGCCGGCTGGTTCGCCACCGGCTCTCTCGGCGCCGATCCGTTCGAGCCGGCGCCGGTCGCTTCGCTCACCTTCATCGCGCCGATCGCCGACACGCTGCAATACGCGATGCTGTCGACGGGCTCGACCTTGAACTTTGGCATCGCGGTGGTCTGTGGTGTGCTCGTCGGCAGCTTCGTCACGGCGCTCGCCACCGGGCGCTTTCAATGGGAGGGCTACAGTTCGCCGGGCCACATGCTGCGCTCGATCGGCGGTGCGGCGCTGATGGGATCCGGCGGCGCCATGGCCTACGGCTGTACCATTGGGCAGGGCCTGACCGGGCTTTCGACGTTGGCGATCCCATCCGCCGTGGCCGCCACCGGCATCGTGCTCGGCGCCGCAGCGGCGTTGCGCAGCCCGGTTCGGATTCCCGCATTGGCGGCGGCGTAGACAAATCTTCACGCCGCTTTTTTCCGTTCTTGCGGCACCAGCGAGACGGTGAGGCGCTCGGTGCCGCGCAGCACGTCGAGTGCGACACGCTTGTCGATCGCCTCGCCGGTCAATGCGCGGACCAGATCGTCGGCGCCCGCGATGGTCTGACCGTCAATGCCGAGCAGAATGTCGCCCGTCTTGATCCCGGCGCGCGCCGCGGCCGAATCCGGCTCGACGCTGCCGACCATCACGGCGCGTTCCTGGATGAGGCCTGCCGCGTGCCGCAGCCGCCGCGGAATCGCGGTCTGCTGCGCGGCGATGCCGATGAAGGCACGGCGCACGCGGCCGTGGCGCACCAATTCGCCGAGCACGAAATTCGCGGTGTTGGCGGCGACCGCAAAACAGATGCCCTGCGCCCCCATGATCACCGCGGTATTCACGCCGACGACTTCGCCGTGAGACGACACCAGCGGACCGCCGGAATTGCCGGGATTGAGCGCGGCGTCGGTCTGGATCACGTCGTCGATGAGCCGGCCGTTGCGCGAGCGCAACGAGCGGCCGAGCGCCGAGACCACGCCGGTCGTCACTGTCGATTCGAACCCGAGCGGATTGCCGATGGCGATCACGAGTTGGCCACGTTTGAGGCGCTTGGAATCGCCCAACGGCGCGGCCGGCAGCGTCACCGGCTCGACGATCCGCACCAAAGCGAGGTCGGTGTCGGGGTCATCGCCGACGAGGTGCGCGGTCAGGTGCTGGCCGTCCGCAGTTGTCACCTCGATGCGGGACGCTGAACCGGCGACATGGCTGTTGGTCAGGATGAGCCCGTCGGGCGCCACGACGACGCCCGATCCGGTGCCGCCGCGGGACGGGCCCGCGGGCTGTCCGGCGGCTGGCTTGGCGTGGACGGTGAGGCCGACCACGGCGGGGCCGACGCGGTCGACCACGTCGATGACGGCGCGCGAATAGGCATCGAGGAGCGCCTGGTCCTCGACAGGGACGGTGGAGTTCTCCCTGGCGGCGGCCCCGCGGCCGCCCCAGTCGGTATCGGCTAGGGGTATGATTTTCATGGATTTTCTGGTTTTTGGGCCGGCACATCGCCGGCAGCCGGCGGACTTGCACGGCGCTTGCAAATATGGGGGTCCGATGCCGGCCGTGAAAGGGCAGGGCTTCCGCTGGGGTTCCTTGGTTGACAGCCGCGGCCGCATGTGGTGCCCCGGACGCGCTTAAAGGAGAATCGATGGCTATTTTCAACGCGGCACGCCTTGCAGCATTGACGACCGCTTGTGCCCTTGCTGCGGCCCTCGCCGGCTGCGGTCAGAGTGAGCAGCAACACCGCGCCGCAGCGCCGCCAACCGTTACCGTGTCCAATCCGGTGCAGCGCACGGTGGTCGATCAGGATGAGTATGTCGGCCGCTTCGTCGCGGTCGATTCCGTCGAAATACGCTCGCGGCTTTCGGGTTATCTCCAGGCCATCCATTTCACCGACGGCCAGATGGTCAAGAAGGGCGATCTGCTGTTCACCATCGATCGCCGGCCGTTCGAGATCGCGCTGGAACAGATGCGTGCCAATCTTGCACAAGCGCGCGCCAATCTCGCCTTTACGGTGGCTGATCTCGCGCGCGGTCAGGAGCTGCTTCACAACAAGACCATCACCGAGCAGTCTTACGATCAGCGCACGCAAGCCAAGAGCGTCGCCGAAGCCTCGGTCGCCGCGCAAGAGGCGATGGTGCATTCGGCCGAGCTCGACCTCGACCAGTACAGCCAGTTGCGTTCGCCAATCGACGGCAGAATCGGCGATCGCCGCGTCGCCGTCGGCAATCTCGTCACTGGCGGTACCGGCGGCAACACGACGCTGCTCGCCACTATCGTTTCGGTCGATCCGATCCGTTTCGAATTCACCTTCGACGAGGCGTCCTACCTGCGCTACCAGCATTTCGCCAAGAACAACAAAGGTGGTCTCGATGGCGACGTTCCCGTCTCGCTGAAGCTGATCGACGAGAACGACTTCGTGCACCATGGCAAAATGGATTTCGTCGACAACGCGATCGACCGCTCCTCCGGCACGATCCGCGGTCGTGCGGTATTCCAGAATGCCGACGGCATGTTCACGCCCGGCATGTTCGGTCGCATACGCGTTCCCGGCTCGTTGCCTTACGCCGCGCTGCTGGTGCCCGACGACGCAATCGGGACGGAACAGGCGCGCAAGTACGTGCTGGTCGTCGACGACGGCAGCGTCGTGCGCCAGAGATACGTTACGCTCGGAAAGCTCGACGACGGCATGCGGGTGATCAAGGACGGGCTGACGGCCACCGATCGCGTCGTCGTCAACGGCCTGATGCGGGCGCATCCCGGCCAGAAAGTGACCGTACAGCAGCAGGGCGCGCCGGCACCGCCGCCGCCCAAGGGGCCGGACGAAGCCAAGGCCGGCTGAAGCAAAGAAAAGTACGAGAATGCGGATTTCGCACTTCTTTATCGACCGGCCGATCTTCGCCGCGGTGGTCTCGATCGTTTTCGTGATCCTCGGCGGCGTATCGTTCTCACGCCTGCCGATCGCGCAGTATCCCGAGATCGCGCCGCCGATCATCAACGTCACTGGGCAATATCCCGGCGCCAGCGCCAACGTTGTGGCCTCGACCGTGGTCACACCGATCGAGCAGCAGATCAATGGCGTCGAAAACATGCTCTACATGTCGTCGAACTCGACGGCCGACGGGCGCTTCTCGATCTCGGTCAGCTTCGAGCTCGGCACCAATCTCGATATCGCGCAGGTGCAGGTGCAAAACCGCGTCGCGATCGCGCAGCCGCGGCTGCCGGCCGACGTGCGCAACATCGGCGTCACGGTGACGAAAGCTTCGCCTGACCTGATGATGGTCGTGCATCTTTATTCGCCCGACAAGTCGCGCGATTCCCTGTTCATCTCCAATTACGCCACGCTCGAGGTGACCGACGCGCTCACCCGCGTCGATGGCGTCGGTTCGATCTCGGTGTTCGGCAGCCGCGATTATTCGATGCGCATCTGGCTCGATCCGGATCGCCTGCAGTCGCTGGGTCTTACCGCAAGCGACGTGACCAGCGCTCTGCAAGGGCAAAACATTCAGGTCGCTTCGGGTGTCCTCGATCAGCCGCCGTCGGCGCACCAGGGCGCCTTCCAGATTGCGGTGCAGACGCTCGGCCGTCTTGCCAGCCCCGACGAGTTCGCCTCGATCGTGGTGAAGGAGACGCCGAACGCGGTGGTGCGCCTCAAGGACGTCGCCAAGGTCGAGCTCGCCGCGCTCGATTATTCATCGAACTCTTATCTCGATCACGATCCCGCGGTGGCGCTCGCCGTCTTCCAGCGCCCGGGCTCGAACGCACTTGCGACCGCAAAGGGCGTTTCGAGCTTGATGGCGGAATTGTCCAAGCGATTTCCACCCGGCATCAAATACGCCATCGTCTACAATCCCACGCAGTTCATCCAGCAGTCCGTCGATGCGGTGATCGACACCATTTTTGAAGCCGTCGTTCTCGTCGTGCTGGTGGTGATCCTGTTCCTGCAGACCTGGCGGGCCGCGATCATTCCGCTGGTCGCCATCCCGGTGTCCCTGATCGGCACGTTCTTCTTCATGGCGACGTTCGGCTTTACGCTGAACAATCTATCTTTGTTCGGGCTCGTGCTGGCGATCGGCATCGTCGTCGACGACGCCATCGTCGTTGTCGAAAACGTTGAGCGCAACATCGCCTCGGGACTGGCGCCCCGCGAGGCGGCGCGCAAGAGCATGGACGAAGTCGGCTCGGCGCTCGTCGCGATCGCGCTCGTCTTGTGTGCGGTGTTCGTGCCGTCGTTCTTCATCACCGGCATATCCGGGCAGTTCTACCGGCAATTCGCGCTGACCATCACCGGCGCTACCGTGATTTCGCTGATCGTGTCGCTGACGCTTTCACCGGCGATGTGTGCGCTGTTCCTCAAGCCGCACGATGCGTCGCACCGCGACAGCTGGTGGGAGCGGCCGATTCACGGCTTTTTCGGCGTCTTCAATCGCATGTTCGACAGGCTCGGCTCGGCGATTTCCTGGCTCGCGGTCCGCACCGTGCGCCGTGCCGCGATTATGATCGTGATCTATCTCGTCGTACTCGGTCTCGGCTTCAGCGCATTCCGCAAGACGCCGCTCGGCTTTATTCCGCAGGTTGATCGCGGCTACATCATCGTCGTAATCCAGTTGCCGCCTGGCGCGTCGCTGTCGCGGACCGATGCCGTGCAGCAGCGCGCACTCGATATCGCGTTGGGGGTCCCCGGCGTCGTCCATGCCGTGAACGTCGTCGGGTTCTCGGGCGCGACCTTCACCAATGCGCCTAATTCCGGCGCGTTGTTTTTGGTGCTCGATTCTTTCGAGAAACGAAGCGAGGATCCGCGCCAGGCGGCGGCCGCCATTCAGGCCGAATTGAATCGCCGGCTATCCGCCATTCAGGACGCCTTCATCATCGCCGTGCTGCCGCCGCCGGTGATGGGCATCGGGACGGCCGGCGGCTTTCGCATGATGATCGAGGATCGCGCCGGGCGCGGTTCGTCGGCATTGCGCGACGCGGCGGGAGCGCTGGCCACGCGTGCCAGCCAGACGCCCGGCGTGTCGCAGGTCTTCACGGTGTTCGAGACCTCGACGCCGCAGGTCTATCTCGACATCGACCGAACCAAGGCGCAGCTCCTCGGCGTCAACGTGCAGGATGTATTCAACGCGCTGCAGATCTTCATCGGCTCGGCCTACGTCAATGACTTCAACCTGTTCGGTCGCACCTACCGCGTCACCGCACAGGCGCTCGAGGAGGATCGCCAGCACATCAGCGATGTCCTCAAGATCCGGGTGCGCAATTCGAACGGCGACACCGTGCCGCTCGGCTCTTTCACCACGGTGCACGACATTTCGGGTCCGTACCGCGTGCCGCGTTATAACCTCTATCCCGCTGCCGAGATCGACGGCATGGCCGCTCCCGGCTATTCGCAGGGACAGGCGATCAAGATCATGGATCAGCTCGCGGCGGAGACGCTGCCGGACGGCTTTGCCACCGAATGGACGACGCTCGCCTTCCAACAAATCAGGGCCGGCAACACGGCGATGTTCGCGTTCGTGCTCGCGGTCGTCTTCGTGTTCCTCGTGCTCGCCGCGCAATACGAAAGCCTGACGCTGCCGCTCGCAGTCATCATGATCGTGCCGATGTGTCTCGTCGCGGCCATTACTGGTGTCATCCTGCGCGGCCAGGACAACAACATTCTCACGCAGGTGGGTTTTGTAGTCCTGATCGGGCTGGCGGCAAAGAACGCCATTCTGATTGTCGAATTCGCCCGTCAGCTCGAAGACCAGGGCCGCAACCGATGGGACGCTGCGGTCGAGGCGACGCGACTGCGGCTGCGCCCGATCCTGATGACATCGTTTGCGTTCATCCTCGGCGTCACACCGCTGGTCTGGGCAATCGGCGCCGGCGCCGAACTGCGCCAGACTTTGGGCACCGCGGTATTTTCCGGCATGATCGGCGTCACGGCCTTCGGCCTCATCTTCACGCCGGTGTTTTACGTCATCGCGCGCTGGATCGCCCAACTCGGTTCGCGGCGGCGCGGCAAACCGCGGCAGCCGGCTGCGCAACCCGCGGAGTGATCGCGCTTACTTTGCGCCGATCCGGCCGGCTTCACGAAAGCGTGACATCGGCCCATGCGCTTGCCTCAATTGCCTTTATTGCGGCGCTGGAATAACGGCTTATGGTCGGTGTTGGTGTTGGTCACGAGCGCCGGCAGCGTCCGCTGCATTTTCAGGGGCGGCGTCCGTTAACGTGGAGGGAGACCGTTACATGCTTTCAAAACTGCTCGTCATATTCGGCATCCTATTGTTCGGCGTGACCGCTGCCGCGGCCCAGAGCTGTCAGGACAAGATCGACGCTCGCCAGGCGCTGATGAAGAAGAGCGGCGCGATGGCGAAGATCGGTTCATCCATGATCAGAGGCGAAACGCCCTTTGACCTGGCCAAAACGAAGGAAATTTTTGCTGCTTTCGCCAATGATGCAGGCCAGATGCCGATGCTGTTTCCCGATTGCTCGAAGACCGGCGACCACACGACAGCGGCATCGGCGATTTGGGACAAGCCCGACGACTTCAAGGCCGCCATCGCGAAGTTTACCGCGGACATCAAAGCGGCGGAAGACAACACCAAGGACCTCGATACCTTCAAGGTGAATTTCCAAGCCATTGGCAAGAATTGCAGCGGCTGCCACGAGGCGTTCCGCGTCAAGAGAAGCTGAGCCGGCGATGCCAAACGGATGACGGCGGGCGTCCGCGAGGACGTCCGTCTTTTCGCGTGCGCGCCCGACGCTTATCATCGTAATCCGAGGGCGCCGTGAAGACTCGCGAAGAACTGCGATGGCATTTGAAGTGATGACGCGGCGGGGGTCGCTCAATCCGTTGTTGATCGCGGCCGCCGCGTTGGTCGCTGGCGGCGCCGCGCTTTGGGCCGTGTCGATCCCCGCGACTGTCTCGGCCTCCGCGCTACCGCCGTATACGCCGAACCTCGTCAACGGCAGGACGATGTTCAACATCGGCGGCTGCGCGGCCTGTCACGCCATCCCCGACAAGGATCCTGACAAAGTCGATCGTACCCGGCTGGGCGGCGGCCTGGCGCTGAAGTCGCCCTTCGGCACGTTCTACGCGCCGAACATTTCCCCCGATCCGAAGGACGGCATCGGCGGCTGGAGCGAGGCGGATTTCGTCACAGCCTTATGGAATGGAACCTCGGAGGACGGCGATAACCTCTATCCGGCGTTTCCCTATACGTCCTATCGGCACATGAAACTGGACGACGTGCGCGACCTCTTCGCGTACCTCAAGACGCTGCCGCCGGTTTCCGGAAAGTCGCGCGAGCACGATCTGCGCTTTCCCTTCAACCAGCGCCGTCTCGTCGGCGTGTGGAAGTTCTTATATTTGCGCGGCGGGCCGTTCGTGCCCGATCCGTCAGAATCGCCGCAATGGAACCGCGGCTCCTATCTGGTGAACGGCCCGGGGCACTGCGCCGAGTGCCATAGCCCGCGTGACTTGCTTGGCGGAATCGTCGCGAGCCAGCGCTTTGCCGGCGGCCCGGCGGTGGATGGTGAGGGCTGGGTACCGAATATCACGCAAGCAGGATTGCAGCACTGGTCGCAGGATAATATCGCGTGGTCGGAAAAGGATATTGTGAACTTCCTGGCCGAGGGCATCAATCCGGCCGGCGATTATGCCGGTGGACCGATGGCCGAAGTCATTCGCAACACATCGCAGCTCAGTCCCGAAGACCGCGCCGCCATGGCAAACTACATCGCCTCGCTGCCGCCGGTGCAGGGACCGACCCCGCCGCCGAAGCGATAAGCCGCCCTTAATGCAATCCTCTTACCCCGTCATCTCGGGGCGCCTTTCATGAACACCGGCAAAGGCATTGTGCTCAAGCTGATCTCGGCGATTTTCTTCGCCGTGATGTCGGCGCTCGTGCGCTATCTCGGCGCCAGCTATCCGATCGGCGAAGTGGTCTTTTTCCGCTCGGCCTTCGCCATCGTGCCGGTTGTCATCGTCTACGCCTGGCGCGGCGAATTGGCGGCGACCGTGCGCACCGAGAGACCGCTCGGTCAGGCAGGCCGCGGTGCGATCAGCATCGTCGGCATGTTCTGCAATTTCGGCGCCCTGGCGCGCCTGCCTCTGGTCGAAGCCAACGCCATTTCGTTCACGTCGCCGCTGATCAGCGTGGCGCTGGCCGCGCTGGTGCTCAAGGAGCGGGTGCGCATCTACCGCTGGTCTGCGGTCACGATCGGGTTTCTCGGCGTGCTGGTCGTGCTCTCGCCGCATTTGAGCGGCGACGAATTGACCGTCGTGCTGGCGAGCGCGACCAGCCTTGCCGGCGTCGCCTATGCGCTGGCGGGCTCGGTCTGCAATGCGGGAACCATGATCCAAACCCGCCGGCTCACGCAGAGCGAAACGACGTCATCAATCGTATTCTATTTTTCGCTGATCTGCGCGCTTGCCGGATTGGCGACCTGGCCGTTCGGATGGATAAAGCCGACCGGCGCCGAATTCGCCGCGCTGGTCGGCACCGGGCTTCTCGGCGGCACCGCGCATATCTTTCTGACCGAGAGCTATCGCCACGCGTCCGCCTCGGTGGTCGCGCCGTTCGACTACACGTCGATGATCTGGGCGCTGGTTCTCGGTTATGCGATGTTCGGCGAAATACCGACGACGATGATCGTGCTGGGGTCGGCGATCATCGCCGGTGCCGGCCTGTTCGTCATTTGGCGCGAGCATCAGCTCGCCTTGGCGCGCAAGCTGAAAACCGAAGGCGCGCCGGCCTGACCCCGGAGCATGACCCCGAACGCAGATTGCGGTTTTCCGATAGGATCACGCTCCGGCCGGAGCTAAGAGCCGCCGAACGCCTTGAAGGTGATGATGGTGCGGGTGTCGGCGATGCCGGGGATGACTTGGACCTTTTCGGCGATGAAATGGCCGATGTCCGTGCCCGGCTCGACGTAGAACTTCACCAGCAAGTCGAAGTCGCCCGCAGTCGAATAGATTTCCGAGGCGATCTCGGCGTCGGCAAGCTTATTGGCAACCTCGTACGACTTGCCGAGCTGGCATTTGATCTGCACGAAAAACGGAACCATGCGCGTCTCCGGGATCGGTGGAATGATTATATAGCAACACGCGTCATTTGAGTCTCTCCTCGGTGCTCGGATCGGAATGACGCGTCAGGCTAACTGCAGTATCGTAATGAGGCTGCCCAAAAGACCATGAACATGCATGCACCCGTCGAGTTTGCCGATATCGCCGCCGACATTCTGGCGCGCGTTCGTGCTCGCGCGCCACGGGTGCACTGCGTAACGAACAGCGTGGCGCAGCAATATACCGCCAATATGTTGCTCGCGGCCGGCGCCGTGCCGTCGATGACGATCGCCCGGCAGGAAATCGCCGCTTTCGTCTCCGGGGCCGATGCGCTCCTGGTCAATCTCGGTACGTTCGACCCCGAGCGCCGCGCCGCCATCGAGGTGGCGCTCGACGCCATGGGCGAGGGGCGCATGCCCTGGACGCTCGATCCGGTCTTCATCGAGCGGTCGCCGGCCAGGGCGCGGTACGCGCGCGAGCTTCTCGCCCGGGGGCCGGCGGTGGTGCGGCTCAACGTTGCGGAGTTTGCGGCGCTGTCGGTCGGGGCCGCCACAGCGGACGCGACTGCGCGTTTTGCCGGGGCCAATGCAACAGTCGTCGCGCTCACCGGCGACGTCGATCGCGTCACCGACGGCGTGCGCCGCGCCGCCATCGCCAACGGCGATCCGCTGATGCGTCTCGTTACGGCCATGGGCTGCGCCGGTTCGGCGCTCGTCAGCGCCGCGCTTGCGGTCGAGACCGATGCCTACGTCGCCACCGTCGCCGCGCTGACCGCGCTCGGCGTCGCCGGCGAGATCGCCGCCGGAGAGGCGAGGGGACCCGGCAGCTTCGCCGGTGCGATCATCGATGCGCTATACAGGCTCGATCGCGCCACGCTGCGCGCGCATGCCAAGGTGTCGTCATGAGAAAGTCCGGAACGGCAGTCGATCTTCGCCTCAACGCCATCGTCGATCCCGAGCGCGCCGGGGGGCGGCCGCTTCACGATTTGGCTCGCTTGTGCGCCGAGGGCGGGGCGACGCTTGTTCAACTGCGCGACAAGCAGAGTGACACGAGAGTCCTGGTCGATGAGGCGCGGGCGATCAAGAAGGCGCTCGCGGCGTACCACGTGCCCTTCGTCGTCAACGATCGCATCGACGTGGCGCTTGCCGCCGGCGCCGACGGCGTCCACATCGGTCCAGACGACATGGCGATCGAGGATGCGCGCCGATTGCTCGGGCCGGACGCCATCATCGGCATATCGATCAAGAGCGTGGCAGAGGCCGAAACGGCGCCGATCGACCTTGTCGATTATGTCGGCAGCGGCGGCGTCTATGTCACGCTATCGAAGCAGCAGAAGAACGCACCGATTGGTCCGGCCGGTCTCGCCCGCATTATCGAAGTATTCCGACGGCGTGCGCCAAAACTTCCGGTGTGCGGCATTGCGGGCATCGACGCGGGCAATGCCGGCGCGGTCATTGGGGCCGGCGCCGACGGCATAGCCGTGATTTCGGCACTGTCGCTCGCGCCCGATCCGGCGGCCGCGTCACGCACGCTGCGCGCTGTGGTCGACAAAGCGCTGGCGCAGCGGAGCGGCCAGTGACGGCGATTGCCGTCAGCATCGCCGGCTCGGATTCGAGCGGCGGCGCCGGTATCCAGGCCGATCTCAAGACATTTTCGGCGCTCGGTGTCTATGGCGCCTCGGTGATCACGGCGCTGACGGCGCAGAACACCAAAGGCGTTTTTGCCATCCACGACGTGCCGGCGGATTTCATCACGGCGCAAATCGACGCCGCATTTTCCGATCTCGATGTCGGCGCGGTGAAGATCGGCATGCTGTCAAATGCGGCGGCGATCGATGCGGTGGTTGCGGGGCTCGCTCGCCATCGCGCACGCAATATCGTGCTCGATCCGGTTCTGGCTGCAAGCTCAGGCGAAAAATTGTTGCAGGCCAACGCAATCGCCGGTCTGCGAAAACTGATCGGCCTGGCTCGCGTGGTCACGCCCAATCTGCCGGAAGCCGCTGCGCTGCTCGACGTGCCGCCCGCAAGCAGCGAGGACGAGATGCGCGCGCAGGCACAAAAGCTGCTCGCGCTCGGCGTCGGCGCAGTATTGATTAAAGGTGGCCACGGCAGTGGGCCGGACAGCGTCGACCTGCTCGTCGATGCCGAGGGCTGCCGGCGATTTGCCGCGCCGCGCGTGGCGACCAGCAACACCCACGGCACCGGCTGCACGCTGTCGTCGGCGCTCGCCGCCGGCCTTGCCAAAGGGCTTCCGCTCAACGAAGCGGTGCAGCAGGCCAAGACGTATGTGACCGCCGCCATCGCCGGGGCTGACCGGCTGAAAATCGGCACAGGCCGCGGCCCGGTGCACCACTTTCATCAGTGGTGGTAGAGCTTACGCTGCCGCCGGCGCGCCGGGTTGCTTCAGCGGATGGGCACGCGCAAAGGCGTCGATCTGCGCGAGTGCGCTGGCGATGCGGGCGAAGTTCGGGAACGGCGCGGTGTCGACGGAGAAAAACTTCGCGCCGGCTGCCTGGCTTGCCAAACAAATATCCGCCAGCGTGATCGCGTCGCCGTGACAATAGCGGCCGGTGGCCTTGTCTTTCAGATGCTCTTCGAGCGCCGTCAGTGCCGCCTTGTGCCAGTGCTGGCACCATTTCACGCGTGTCGGTTCGTCGAGCTTGAACTCGTGCTCCAGATATTCGCGCACGCGCGGCACGATCAGCGGGTGCGAGTCGCAGGCGATGATCTGTGCGATCCCGCGCACCCGCGCGCGGCCCTTGGGGTCGCGCGGCAGCAGTGGCGGGACCGGATGAGTCTCGTCGAGATATTCGATGATGGCGAGCGACTCGAACAGCGCCGGTCCATCGCCGTCGACCAGCGCCGGCAGCGCCATCATCGGATTGACGGCGCGATAGGCCGCCTCGCGCTGCTGGCCTTTCATCAAATTGACGTCAATCACCTCGTCGGGCACCAGGCCCTTGAGGTTGAGCGCGATGCGCACGCGATAGGTTGCAAGCGATCGCCAGAATGAAAAGAGTTTCATAGCGGCCCCACGGGTCTAGTCAGCGCCGGGATCGGCTTTGAGACCCGCCGCTTCGATGCCGGCCAGCGCGCACATTTCGTCCTTGTCGGAGGTGTCGCCGGAAATACCGCACGCGCCGATGATGCTTCCGGCGCCGTCCTTGATCAGCACGCCCCCCGGATTGGTGACCATGCGGCCGCCGCTCGCCGCCGCCAGCATGGTGAAAAACTGCGGGGTCTTTGCCGCGCGGCTCGCAAGCGTTCGCGAACCGAAGCCCATGCCGAGCGCGCCCCAGGCTTTGCCGAAGGCGATGTCGAAACGCAGGATGCCGGATTTGTCCTCGCGCTTGAACGCGACCAGATGGCCGCCGGCATCGAGCACCGCGACGGTGAGGGGCGCGAGATTGCTGTCACGCGCTTTCTTCAGTGCGACATCGACGATGGTGGAAGCTTGCGCGAGAGTGATCGACATGGTGGCTCCGATGCTGCTGGAAGAAATTTATCGCTTGCCGCGGTTCGCCCAATAGACCGAGACGGTAGAGACTTCGTCGGCGCCCGAGCGATGGCGCTTGGTCTCTTCGTAACAGGCCAAGGTGCGCTCGACGAGCGGCAGTTCGACGCCGCGGCTGCGCGCTTCGGCGAGCATCGATTGCATATCCTTGATGCCGCCGTCGACGTTGAATGTCACGGGGCCGGCGTCGCCGCCCTTGAGCATCGCGGCGACTCCCGGGCCCCGCACCTTGAGCACGTTGGGACCGCCGGAGGTGTCGCTGAGAAGGTCCATGAGCCGCTCCGGATCGAGCGGCAAGGAACGCGAAAGTGCAAGTGCCTCGCCCAAGGCCTGCCAGTAGATCATCAGCGGCATGTTGACCGTGAACTTCAGGATCGCGCCTGACCCGACCGGCCCAGCGTGTTCGATGCGGCGGCAAAGCTGCTCGAGGATCGGCCGGGCGCGGGCGGCGTCGGCATCGACCGCGCCCATCAGCCCGATCAGCTTGCCTTGCCGCGCCGGACCGGTCGAACCGCCAACCGGGCATTCGACAAACGTCGCACCCTTGGCCCGGACGGCTTCGGCAAGCGCGATCTCGGTCGCGGGCAACACCGTGCTCATTTCGATGAAGAGTTTGCCGCGCACGTCACCGCTGAGCAGACCTGACGGTCCACGATAGACCGCATCAAGGGCCGGTGCGTCCGTGAGGATCGAAATGATCGCTTCGGAGCGTTGCGCAAGGTCAGCCGGTGTTGCGGCGAAGGTAGCGCCGGTGACCGCCTTGGCCTTCTCCGGGGTGCGATTCCACGCCGCGACATCGTGCCCGACCTCGATGAGGCGCGCGGCGATCGCCGCGCCCATTTTCCCGATCCCGGCAACGCCAATGCGCATGCGGTGGTCTCCTCACGCTTCCGTCCCGGCGCGGACGATAGGCGATCGGCGCGCGGCGAGAAAGCCGCTTGCGCCTGTGGAAACCGGGTGCGATAGGGCAGCCCGACGAAACAAGGGATGGGGACAGATGGCTTCGAGGCAAAAAGGGACCGTCGGTGTCGTCGGGCTGGGCATTATGGGTGGGGCTTTCGCCCAGCATCTCGCCGCCGCGGGGTGGCGCGTCGTCGGCTATGACACCGATCCGAAACGGCGGCGCGCCATGACACGCCTCGGCGTCGAGCTCGCATCCGACGCGGGCGACGTCGCCCGCCGGGCAAAGACCATCATCTTGAGTTTGCCGTCACCCGGCGCATTGGCCGCAACCGTAGACGCGATCGTCAAGTCCGGCGCGGCACAGCGGGTGGTGATCGAGGCGTCCACTTTCACGATCGAGGACAAGGCGCGCGCCGAGGCGGCGTTGCGCAAGGCCGGTCACACGCTGCTCGATTGTCCGGTCAGCGGTACCGGCGCCCAGGCCAAGGTGAAGGATCTTGTGGTTTATGCGTCGGGCGATGCGGCCGCCATCAAGCGGCTGCGCCCGCTGTTTGCCGCATTCACCCGCGCTGTCCACGATGTCGGCGCATTCGGCAACGGCAGCCGCATGAAGTATGTCGCCAATTTGCTTGTCGCCATTCACAACGTCGCCAGCGCCGAGGCGATGGTGTTGGGCATGAAGGCCGGTCTCGCGCCGCAACTCATCTACGATCTGGTCAATGCAGGCGTCGGCACCTCCCGTGTGTTCGCACTGCGCGGACCCATGATGGTGAAGGACCGCTACGACCAGCCGTCGATGAAGATTTCGGTCTGGCAGAAGGACATGGATGTCATCGGCAGCTTCGCGCAGCACATCGGTTCGCCGACACCGTTGTTTTCCGCGACCCTGCCGATCTATGCCGCCGCGATGTCGACCGGCCATGCCGCGCACGACACCGCGGCGGTCTGCGCCGTGCTTGAAGACATGGGCGGCGTCAAACGTGGCAAGCCTGGAAAGAAGCGACGAGGCTGATCGCGGGCACGTCAGGCTTTGTCGTTGTTTTGGTCCTGCTGCTCGTCTTCGTCCTCATCGGGCTCCGTATCGACCAAGTCTTCGTACGGAAGCTTGAGGTTGCCGGCCAACTCCTTCCCAAGCTCATCGGCTTTCTCGCGCGTTCTATAGAAGGCCACCTGGAGCGGCTTCGTGCCTCGCTGACCCGCAAGGTTCACGTTGTAGAATTCTGAACTGCCGCTGATCTGCTCCGACGTGGCGGTCACGCGGGTGAAATCGGCAAGCTGGCGGACCGCGCGGATTTTCAAGAAACCGAATTCGCGGAAGGTGGTGACTTGGCCGAGTTGTTGATCGATCTCCAGGTAGCTGCGCATCAGCAGCAAGATGACGCCCGGTAAGCCGATCAGCAACCCAAACACCAGCAGCACAAGTTGACCGGCAAGGACATCGCTCTCGCGAGTTCCCAGATACACGTCCCTCAGCGACAGAAACAAAATCGAGAAAACATAGAGCGAGCCGGCGATCAGCGGCACCCCAAACAGCCGCGCGTACCACGGAACGCGCGTGTCGATGCGCATCGCCGTGCCCTCGTAGATGAGCGCTGACGTCATCGATGCCCCCTTGTAGTGGCGCACTATGGCTTTGAGCGGCTATGCTGTCACCAAGATGCTCGGAGGAAGCGCATGTCATCACTGGAAGGCGAAGCGCGCATGGCAGGCGTGGCGGCCATCGGCGGCCATAAAACGCACCAGCCCCGCAGTGAGGTGCGCGACGGCATGCGCATCGATTGGGATGTGCCGATCACGATGGATGACGGCCTCGTGCTCCGGGCCGACGTGTTCCGCCCGATTGCTGAAGGCCGCTATCCGGCGATCCTGAGCTACGGTCCGTACGCCAAGGGTCTCGCATTTCAGGACGGCTACCCCAGCGCCTGGCAGCGCATGGCGGAAAAACATCCGGATGTCACCGCCGGCTCCAGCAATCTTTATCAGAGCTGGGAAGTCGTCGATCCGGAAAAGTGGGTGCCGCACGATTACGCCTGCGTGCGCGTCGATTCCCGCGGCTGCGGCGTGTCACCCGGCCTCATCGATCATTTTTCGCCGCGCGAGACCAAGGATTTTTACGACTGCATCGAATGGGCCGGCGTGCAGCCCTGGTCGAACGGCAAGGTAGGGCTCAACGGCATCTCCTATTACGGCATCAACCAATGGCACGTGGCGACGCTGCAGCCGCCGCATCTGGCCGCCATGTGCATCTGGGAAGGCGCCGCCGACTGGTATCGTGACATGACGCATCACGGCGGCATTCTCTGCACGTTCTGGGAGAACTGGTACGACATGCAGGTCAAGACCGTGCAGTACGGCGCGGGCGAACGCGGCAAGAGAAGCCGCGTGCATGGCGAGCTGGTGTGCGGTCCGGAAATCCTGTCAGACGCCGAGTTGGCCAAGAACCGCAGCGATTTCGGCGGCGACATTGTGGCCCATCCGCTCGACGACGACTATCATCGCGCGCGTTCGCCGATCTGGTCGAAGGTGAAGGTGCCATTTTTGTCCGCCGCCAATTGGGGCGGCCAGCCATTGCATCCGCGCGGCAATTTCGAAGGATTCGTTCGCGCCGCATCGAAAAAGAAATGGCTCGAAGTGCACGGCATCGAGCACTGGACGCATTTTTACACCGATTACGGCCGCAAGCTGCAACTGCGCTTCTTCGATTATTTCCTGCACGGCAAGGACAACGGCTGGGACAAGCAGCCGCCGGTGCAGCTGCAAGTCCGTCGCGTCGACGGCTTCGTCGAGCGGGCGGAGCAGGAATGGCCGCTGGCACGCACCAAATGGACGCGGCTCTACCTCGATCCGACGAGCGGCGCCCTCACCGGTGAGCGCGGCAAAGAGAAGGCAGTCATCCGTTTCGACGCCATGGGTGACGGCGTCACGTTTCTGACCGCGCCGCTCGCGGAAGAGACTGAGATCACAGGTCCTTCGGCGCTCAAACTGTTCGTTTCCTCAACGACCGCCGATGCCGACATTTTCGTGGTGTTGCGGACGTTCTCGGGCGATCTCAGGGAGGTGGTGTTCCAGGGCGCGATCGATCCGCATACTCCGGTCGGGCAAGGCTGGTTGCGCGCGTCGCACCGCCGGCTCGACAAGAAGCTGTCGACGCCTTACCGACCCTATCACACCCACACCAGGAGGGAGCCGCTCAAGCCCGGCGAGGTCGTCGAACTCGACATCGAGATCTGGCCGACGTCCATCGTGGTTCCGGCGGGTTTCCGTGTCGCGCTCACTGTTCGCGGCAAGGATTACGTCTATGCCGGCCCGAGCGGCGGCCGGCTGTCGAACTTCAAGAACGAACTGACCGGCTGCGGACCATTCCTTCACGACGATCCGCGCGACCGGCCGCCGGACCTGTTCGGCGGTGTTACCGGCCTGCATTTCGGCGGCGCCGCGCGGCCCTATTTGCTGCTGCCGATCATTCCACCGAAGAAAAGATGAGAAAAAAATAGGCTAAGCCGCGACAACAGCGGACTTTACATCGCCAAACGCCTCGAACAATGATGCGCCCACGTGCCGCCGCACAGGGGATGCGGCGGCAAGGCAAAGCCTCGGCGAACGCGAGGCATAAAAGGGAGGATACGATGTCTCGCAAGATGACATCTCGCAGGCTTAGCCGCCGCACGCTTTTGGCAGGGAGCGCGGCAGGAGCCGTCGCCACGCTCGCTCGTTTCCCGGCACCCGCCGTCGCGCAAGCCGCACCGTTTAAGCTCGGGCTTCTCACCGTGAAAACGGGACCGCTGGCCCAAGGCGGTATCCAGATGGAGCAGGGCGTCCTCACCTATCTGAAGGAGAATAACTATACGATCGGCGGCCGCAAGGTTGACTTTGTCTCCGCCGACACTGGCGGCAACCCGGCCGGCACCAAGACCAAGGCTCAGGAACTGGTCGAGCGTGACAAGGTCGATGTCATCCTCGGGCCGCTCGCCGCCTTCGAGCTCTATGCCATCAACGATTACGTCATCCAGCACAAAATGCCGACGCTCTGTCTGGCCGGCGCTGACAATCTCACGCAGCGCACGCCGAACCCGTTTCTGTTGCGCGCCTCGGCGACGTCTTCTCAAGCGATGCAGCCGATGGGGCACTACGCGGCGACCGAACTAAAGCTCAAGCGCGTCGTCACCATCGTCGAGGATTTCGCCTTCGGCTACGAGCAGATCGGCGGGTTCCAGGCCGCGTTCCAGAAGGACGGTGGTTGCGTCGTCAACAAGCTGTGGCCGCCGTTGGTGACGCCCGATTACACGCCCTACATCGCCCAGATCAGCGATTGCGACGGTGTCTGTCAGGGCTTCGCCGGCTCGAACCCGCTGCGCTTCATGAAGGCCTATGCGAACGCCGGGCTCAAATATCAGGTGGTCACGGGCGAGACCGGCGGCGACGACGCGTTGCTGCACAGTTACGGCGATGAGGCGCTCGGTCTGGTGAGTTGCTGCCCCTACACGCTCGATCTCGGGACCGACGGCAACCAGCGTTTCGTCGCCGGCATGCTGAAGGACTACAACACCATTCCCGGCCAATATGCCGCACTGCTCTATGTCAACTGCCAAATCGTCGACGCGGCTCTTAAGGCGCTCGGCGGCGACGCCAGTGACAAAGAAAAGTTCATGGCGGCGCTGAAAGCGGTGAGTCTGGCCGACTCGCCGCGCGGACCCTTCAAGTTCGATCATCTCGGCAACGTGGTCGGAAACTTCTATATTCGCCGCATCGGGAAAGACGGCGCCAAATACGGCCTCAAGCTCTGGAACAAGACGATCAAGACCTACGAGAACGTCAGCCAGTTCTGGACCTGGCCCGAAAAGGAGTTTCTCGCACACCCAGTCTATTCGCGCGACTATCCGCCGCTGACGAAGTGCTGAAGGCTGCGAAGCGCGTGGGCCATTCTCCGCTCATTCCCGCGCAGCCGGGAATCCGGCTGAGAACCCGGCGCAGCGGCGAGACGCGGGTGGGTCCGCGCTTGCGCTGGGACGAGCGGCCGAAGACGATCGTTAGAAGTCAGCGTTTATAGCCGGGAATCTGAGGGGCGGCGAACATGACGTTCTGGCTGCTGCTGACCGTCAACAGCGTGACGTTCGGCGGCCTTTTGTTCCTGTTGTCCGCCGGATTTTCTTTGATCTTCGGGCTGATGCGAATCCCCAATCTGACGCACGGCTCAATGTTCATGATTGGCGCCTATCTCGGCACGACGTTTCTCTCCGGCGCTCTCGGGTTCACCTTGAACTTCTGGCTGGCCGCCGTCATCGCCGCGCTCGAGGTGGCGATCCTCGGCGCGCTGATGGAACGGCTGCTGTTGCGCCGGCTTGCCGGCCAGCAATTGGCGCAGGTGCTGGTGACGCTCGGCGTTTCGTTCATGGTCGCCGATTTTTGCCTGATGGGGTGGGGCGGCGATCCCATCTCGGTGGCGACGCCGGCCGGATTGGGCGGCTTCGTGCGTCTGGGCGCCGCGGTGTTTCCGCTTTACCGGCTGGCGGTCATCGCCATTGCCGTGGTGTTCGCGATCGCGCTCTGGCTCATGCTCGAGCGCACACGGCTCGGCGCCATGATCCGCGCCGGGGTCGATGACCCGCAGATGGCGCGCGTCGTCGGCATTCGCGTTTCGCAGCTTTTCACCATCGTGTTTGGGCTCGGTGCCGGGCTCGCCGCCTTCGCGGGCATGATCGGCGCACCGATTTTGTCGGTTTATCCCGGACTCGATCAGGACATGCTGCCGCTCGCGCTGGTGGTCGTCATTCTCGGCGGCACAGGAAGCCTGCTTGGCTCGTTCGTCGGCAGCATCATCGTCGGCTTCATTTATAATTTCGGCCAGGCGCTCGTTCCCGAGCTCGCTTATTTCATTCTGTTTCTGCCGATGGTGCTCGTGCTGGTGCTGCGGCCTCAGGGTCTGTTCGGAGGTCAAGTCCTGTGACGGCGCGTGTGATCGCCATCGTCATCGCCGTCCTTGCGCTGATCGCCGTACCCTACGCGATCACCGAGGTCTATTACGTCAACATCGCGAGTCAGATCCTGCTGTATGCGATCTTCGCGCTCGGCCTCGGCGTGCTCGTCGGCTATGCGGGCCTCGTTTCGCTTGGCCATGCCGGATTGTTCGGCGTTGCGAGCTATGTCACCGCTTATTTGCTGGCCGCCGGACACGGGCATGCTGTCGCGATCATCGCGGCAATTGCCATCGGGCTTGTCTTCACCGCGGGTTTTGCTGCGCTGTCGTTGCGCGCAACCGGCATCAGCTTCATCATGATCACGCTGGCTCTCGGTGAAATCATCTGGGGGCTCGCCTATCGCTGGATCAGCGTGACCAATGGCGACAACGGCATCAACATCACGACGCGTCCGGCGCCGTTCGGATTGTCGCTCGCCTCGCCGCGCGGATTTTACGACGCCACGCTCGTCGTCTTTCTTATCGCCGTCGCGGCGGCGGCCATCTTCGTGCATTCGCCGTTGGGCGCGGCTTTGTGCGGCACGCGCGATCAGCCTCGCCGCATGAACGCACTCGGCTATCACGTCTGGATGATCCGTTTTCTTGCTTTCATGTTCTCCGGACTTCTGACGTCAATCGCCGGTATCCTGTTCGTCTACTACAACCAGTTCATCAGCCCCCAGGCGTTGGCGCTCACCGCCTCGGCGGAAGCGCTGCTGATGGTGATCTCGGGCGGCGCCGGAACGCTGCTCGGGCCGCTGGTCGGCGCGGGCCTCGTCGTCATCGTGAAAAATGTCGTCAGCGCCTATGTCGAGCGCTGGAACTTTATGCTCGGCGCCATCTTTGTCGCGATCGTCGTGTTCATGCCGGAGGGTCTCGTACCCGGCGCAGTTCGCCTGTCGCGGGCGGCCTGGCGGGCGCTCGGCCGGACAAAAACGGGACGGGTCGCTCCGGCCGCGGAGCCCAAGCGATGACTGCGCTCGCCGTCACTTCGCTCAACAAATCGTTCGGCGGTTTGCGCGTCACGACCGACGTCGATCTCGCGGTGGAAGCGGGCGAGCGTCGGCTGATCATCGGCCCGAACGGCGCCGGCAAGACCACCCTGTTCAATCTCATCACCGGCGAGCTTGCGCCCGATAGCGGTGCGATTGCGCTGTTCGGCCGCGACATCACCCGGCTGCCGAGCAGAAAGCGCGCGCATCTCGGCATGGCGCGCACCTATCAGATCATCACCTTGTTTACCCGCGACACCATTTTGCGCAACGTCACGCTGGCTTTGCTCGGCCTGTCGCCGCTGCGCTGGAATCCGGTCGTCGCGCTCGACCGCCAAAAGCACCTGACGGCGCAGGCGCGCGCCGCGCTCGAGCGCGTCGGTCTCGCTCACATCGCCGAACGGCCGCTCGCCGAAACCTCGTATGGCGAAAAGCGCCGCGTCGAGATCGCCATGGCGCTGGCGCAGCAGCCGAAGCTGCTGCTGCTCGACGAGCCGTTTGCCGGATTGTCGATCGACGAACGCCGTGACGTGCGCGCATTGCTCGACACCATTCCGCGCGATGTGACCATCGTGATGATCGAACACGACATGGACGTCGCGCTCGAGTTCGCCGACCGCATCTCGCTGCTGCATTTCGGCGAGATCATCGTCGAAGGCAGCCGCGCCGAAGTGGTGGCTAATCCGCGAACGCGGGAGGTCTACCTTGGCGAATAGCGCGCTCACCCTCCGCGACGTCGACGCCTTCTACGGCGACAGTCATGTGCTGCAGAAGGTGTCGTTCGAACTCGGCGAAGGCCGCCTGTTGGGCCTTCTCGGCCGTAACGGCGCCGGCAAGTCGACCTGCATGAATGTCAGCGTCGGTCTGCTGCCGCCGCGGGCCGGTGCGGTCGACGTGCTCGGCAAGCCGGTGACGCGCCTGCCGCCGGAGCAGATTGCCGCGTGCGGCGTGGCCCTCGTGCCGCAGGGCCGCCGCGTATTCCGAAGCCTTACCGTTCGCGAGAATCTCATCGTTGCCGCGCGCCGCGATACGGCCGGCGGCCGGCATGCGCCGTGGACCACCGAGACGGTTTTTACCATGTTTCCACGCTTGGCCGAACGGCATATGCAACTGGCCGGATATCTGTCCGGCGGCGAGCAGCAGATGCTCGCGATCGGCCGCGCGCTGATGTCCAATCCGCGCGTCCTCCTGATGGACGAGCCCTCCGAAGGGCTCGCGCCGCAAATCGTCGCCGAGGTCATGGCGACGATCCGCAAGCTCAAGGAGAGCGGGCTCTCGATCGTGCTGGTCGAGCAAAGCCCGAAGCTCGTGTTCGATATCGCCGACGATATCGTGATCCTCAACACCGGACGGGTCGCCGTGCTCTCCACCACGGCTGCGCTCAAGCGGGACGGCGTTGACCTGCGCCAGCATCTCGGCGTGTTTTGATACTCCCGCCGTGGCGATAAAGCCGTAGGATGCGCGAAACAGCGTACCGGAGTGAATCGTGAAGCGTAACGACCGGTCAAAGGCTCGCGACCGCGTATTGGGCATGGACGCTCGCATCACGCGGCGCGACTTTCTCAACGGCGTTTCTATTGCCGCCGGTGGCGCCGCTGCCAGCGCTCTGCTCCCCGAACCAGCCACGCCGGCTTCAGCCGCGAGTCAGGCCCCGCAGGATGATCCCGGATACTACCCGCCGCGCCTCACCGGACTGCGCGGCAGTCATCCGGGGGCATACGAAGCGGCACACCGCCTGCGGGATGGCGATTTCTGGGCTCGCGCGAACAAGGTCACCGAGACCGGCGAGGTCTATGATCTCGTGGTCGTCGGTGGCGGGATCAGCGGTCTCGCGGCGGCGCATTTCTACCGCGCCCGGCGCCGCGGCGCACGCGTTCTCATTCTCGATAACCATGATGATTTCGGCGGCCACGCCAAGCGCAATGAGTTCCAGCCGGGCGGCCATCTGGAACTCATGAATGGCGGCACGTTGATGATCGACAGTCCGCGGCCGTACAGTCAGGTGGCGGACGGTCTCCTAAAAACGCTGGGTGTCGACCCTGTTGCGCTGACCAGAAAGTGCGCGCATCGCGATTTCTATCCATCGCTCGGCCTGGCGCGAGGCGTATTCCTCGACAAGGAGACTTTCGGCGCCGACAAGTTGATGGTGATCGCCGGCGGAGTGTCCTGGGCGCAACTGCTCGCTCAATCGCCATTGTCGCCGCAGGTTCGCAGCGACATCGCAAGAATCCAAGACGCTGAAATCGACTATCTTCCCGGCCTGTCTTCCGACGAAAAGAAGTCGCGGCTGTCGAAGATGAGCTACCGGGACTTTCTGTTGAACGTCGTCAAGGCGGACCCCGGCGTCATTCCGTTCTACCAGGCGCGAACGCACGGCGAATGGGGCGTCGGTATCGACGCCGTTTCGGCGCTCGATGTGTGGGCCTTCGATTTTCCCGGATTTCAGGGTCTAAAGCTTACGCCCGGTTCGGCGCCGCACATGGGCTACACGGCTGCGGGTTACGCCGATGGTGGTTCGTATACGTTTCATTTCCCCGACGGCAACGCGTCGATCGCCCGGTTGCTGGTGCGCGATCTCGTTGCTGGCAGTGTGCCCGGCGGTAATGCGGAAGACATCGTGACAGCCCGGATCGATTACGCCCGTCTCGATCAGGCGGTATCGCCCGTGCGGATCCGGCTCAGCAGCACGGCGGTCCGTGCGCGCAATATCGGCGATCCCTCTTCGTCCAGCGAGGTCGAGATCGTGTACTTTCGTTTGGGCGAGACCTATTCGGTCCGCGCCAGCGCGTGTGTACTCGCCTGCTACAACATGATGATCCCGTACCTTTGCCCGGACTTGCCGGAAAGGCAAAAAGAGGCGCTCAAATATCTGGTCAAGACTCCGCTGATCTATTCGACCGTGGCGTTGAGGAATTGGACCTCGTTCAAGGCTCTCGGCGTCTCGTCGATCTATGCACCGGGTTCGTATCATTCGTCGCTCTCTCTCAATCCGGTGATCGATATCGGCGACTATCGAAGCTCCCGTTCTCCCGATGAGCCGATGCTGATCCGCATGACGCGAGTACCGGTTCAACCCGGGCTGCCGCAACGCGATCAGAACAGAGCGGGCCAGTTCGACATCCTCAATACCAGCTTCGAGACTTTCGAGCGCAAGATTCGCGACCAGCTGGCGCGGACCTTAAGTCCCGGCGGGTTCGATGCCGCGAGAGATATCACGGCAATCACCGTTAACCGCTGGCCGCACGGCTATGCTTATGAGTATAACCCGCTGTTCGATCCGGATTGGCCGGATGGGGAACAGCCGCACATCATCGGCCGCAAGCGTTTCGGCCGAATCACGATCGCCAATTCGGATTCTGGCGCCGCTGCCTACACGGACTCGGCCATCGATCAGGCTTACCGGGCCGTGCAGGAACTCTTCCAGGCGTAAAGCAGCACAGCACATCATGACCGCAATGCCGGGGCCGTTCTTTACGTTGGCGCTCGCCTCGATCTCGCTGATTGGGCCGCTGGCGGTTCATCTGTTCATGCCGGTTATTCCGGCAGTAAAGGTCGCGCTCGGGCTTTCCGAGCCGATGGCGCAACTCACCTTCAGCATTGCGCTGTTCAGCATGGCGTTTGCCACGCTGATTTACGGTTCGCTGTCGGACCGCTACGGGCGGCGGCCGGTGCTGCTCTCGGGTCTGTGCCTGTTTCTCGTCGGCAGCGCGGTCTCGGCGATGGCTAACTCGATCCTGACGCTGGTGCTGGGCAGGATGGTCCAGGCGCTCGGCGCCGGCTGCGGCATTACGCTCGTTCGTGCCATTGCTCAGGACGTCTATGGCCCCGCCCGCTTGGTCAAGGCCATCGCCTATCTCACGATGTTCTACACGATCGGTCCAATGGTCTCGCCGATGGTGGGCGGCATTCTCATCGATGCGTTCGGCTGGCGCAGCGTGTTCGGCTTTGCGCTCGTTCTCGGCAGCATCATCACATTCAATGCGTATCTCGCCGTGTCCGAATCGCGGCCACCCGCAGCGCGGAAACGCACCGGCGGCAACGTCCTGCGAGATTATGTCGAGCTGTTCCGCCACGTCCGTTTTACCGCGTTCGTGCTGCAAAGCGGGTTCACGACCGGGTCGTTCCTGGTTATGGCTTCGGCGGCATCGAGCCTGATGAAGGAAACGCTGCATCGGCCTTCGACCGAATTCGGCATCTACTTTCTGCTGTTTCCGTTCGGCTTCCTCACCGGCAGCTTCATCACGACCCGCATCGGCAGCCGCGTTGCCAACGAAATCATGGTGCTCGCTGGATCGTTGCTCGCCGCTGGCGCAGTCGGCACGCAATCGGCATTGCTGCTCTGCGGATATCTGACGCCGCTGACGCTCTTCGTCCCGGGATTCTTCATCACCATGGCGCAGGGCATTTCGCTGTCCTATGCACAAGCCGGCGCCATGGCGACCAATCCGAAACTCGCCGGTACCGCAGCCGGTGTCGGCGTCTTCGTGCAAAATTTCTGCGGGGCAGCGCTGGCGCAGTTGTATGGCATGTTCGCTGACGGTACGACGGAACCGCTGATCGAGGCGACCGTGTTCAGCGCGCTGCTTGGGCTGATCGCCGGCATTTTGCCCCTCGTCGCGGCGCGACAGAAGCGGCCGGCGACGCCTTGACTGTCTGCTTTCGCCGTCGCAACGCCGCTTCAGCTCAGATGCGGTCCTGGCCCGCCGGCTGCCTCGAGCACCGCCTCGCGCCATTCGCGCTTGATCGGGAGGATAGGGGGCATTGGCGCCGTGTCGGGCGCCAACGTCGGTGCGGCAATCGAATCGATGCGCTCTGTCTTCGCGCCTCGGCGCATGAACATGTTGTAGATCAGCCATTGGCCGCGATGGCGCCGGCCCCGAATCGGGACACGGCTCGCGATCGAAGACAGTGAATAGAAATTGTCGTAGGCCTGAGACTGGCCGAGGCGAAGGTCGTTACCGGACATCTGGGCCGGACGATAGACCACGTGGCCCTGGTCGTACTTTTCCCAATCGAAGGAAACGATGCGGTTCGCCTTTTTCAGCTCATACCACGTGAGCGTGCCTGGATACGGCGTCAGCACCGAATAGGCGCAAGCGTCGTATTTGCTGTCGCGATTGAACCGCGTCGTTTCGTCAAACACTGACGGATCGTCTCCATCGAAGCCGAACATGAACAGGCCGAACACGATGATGCCGTAGGAGTGGATCTTTTCCACCAGCGCGGCGAAGGTTTCCGGTCTGTTGACGTGCTTGTGCACGCTCTTGAGGGTGGAGCGCGAGATCGACTCGAAGCCGATGCTCAGCATGGTGCAGCCGCTCTCTGCTGCGAGTTCGAGCATGCGATCGTCCTGCGCGAGTTTCGAAGTCACGCCGGCCTGCCACTGGAAGCCGCGGCCCTTGAGCGCACGCATGACCTCCTTCGGCCGGTCCGGCGTGCCGAAGAAATCGGCGTCATTGATGGAGACGAAATGCGAGCCGCAATGCTCCATCTCGTTGATCACCTCGTCGACCGGCCGATAGCGGAATTTCAGGCCGTTCATCAGCGGCTCGGCGCAGAAGGTGCAGCCCTGATGGCAGCCGCGCGACGTCTGGACGAAGGTGCGGTTGACGTAACGGTTCTTCTTCAGCAGGTCGTAACGCGGCATTGGCATGTCGACCATCGGGTGCAGCTTGTCCGATTTGTAAGTCCCGCGCATGAGGCCTTGTTCGAGATCGTTGAGCAGTTTGTCGATTACCAGTTCCACCTCGCCGATCACGACGGCGTCGCAATGCGCAAGCGCTTCCTGCGGCATGAAGCTCGGATGGACCCCGCCCATGACGACGGGAACGCCCTTGGCGCGGAATTCGTCGGCGATTTCGTAGCCCCGATTGACGTAGCTCGTCATTGCGGAAATCCCGACGAGGTCGGCCTGCAGATCGAAATCGACGGTCTCGATGTTCTCGTCGGTGAGGACCACCTCGTAGCGGTCACGTGGGATCGAAGCGGCGACCGCGAGCAGCCCGGCCAGCGGTGAGTAAAGCGCCCGGTTAAAGTACATCGGGCGGGTCGTGATCGAGTTTGTTTTCGGATTGATCAGGTGAATGACGCCGGTGCGCACGAAACTCTCCTGAAATAAAAGGACCTATGGGTTCAACAAAAGCGCTGGACAGAAGTTGCTCCTCAAAGCCGATAAAATCGGCTCCGCACTTGTGGCGACTGGCCGCAGGTCGGCCGCCGGATCAACCCTCACCAGATACCGTCGTACGGAGCCCCAGGGACCTGCGCATAGCTCAGGCCGCGGGCTGCGACGTCCGGCTGTTGCCGTGACGCCCATTGGCTCGGCCACTGCCGGGCCTCTTGAACTAGCTTACGCTCCCGCAGTTTTGCCATTTGCGCTTTGCGTCGGGCCTCAACAATGGCCCTCTGGTGTTGAGCCCTGCTGCCGTGGACGACCGGCAGGTCCTTCCTGGACGATGAAGATGCGGATGCCGTCTTGATTGACCCGTGGGCCGGATTCGCCTTCGCGGCCAGAATGGCAGCACGGTGTGCAATTGCTGGCGGCGCGGGATTGCTGAAAAAGGCGCAGAGAGAGACCGCGAGGGCGAATGCGATGCTGCTCACAGTCGCCAGATAGGCGAGCAACGAAGCAAAGAACGCCATGAAGCCCTCCTCACCCCCGCCAGTGCCATAACGCGCCAAAATGATGGGTGTTCCGTGCTCATCCATGCTGCGACGGTGAGGCCCGGCCGTGTCCACGTTCGCTATTGACGCGCCTGTCGTCCCATCGCGTATATGCGGCCCGCTGCCCGGCCGAGGGGTTCTGCGACAGCCCACACAGGGCCGGGTAGGGGAAGTGCGTACCGGCAAAAGATGTGATTGCGAGGAAACCTCATGACGCAGCAATGGAACAAATACGAAAAGACCGCGGCGCGGCGCCATGGCAAGCCGGGGCGCGAGGTTCGGCCAAAGAGTGTGACGATCGACATTCATTCGCACGTCGGCGTGCCGCAGGCGGCGAAATTCGTCGAGCCGCATCTCGATTGGGCGACCGTGCCGCTTGCGCACTTCGCCGATGCTGAGACCAAAGCGCTCAGCCAGAAGCAGGAAGCCGACATTCGCGCGCGTGCCGGTATCGACGATCGCCTCGCCGACCTCGACGCCATGGGAATCGATGTCCAGATCATCTCGCCGCCGCCGCCGCAGTGCTACTACACGGTGCCGGTTGATATCGCGGTCAAGGCCACGCAGCTCGTCAACGACGGCATCGCCGAGTTCTGCGCCAAAAAGGCGGATCGCCTCAAGGGCTTCGGCTCGGTACCGATGCCCGACGCCCAGGAAGCGGCGAAAGAACTCGAGCGCTGCGTCAAGCATCTGGGCTTCAAAGGCGTCGAGGTGCTGACCAACGTCGCCGGCAAGGAATTGTCCGAGCCTGCTTTCGCGCCGTTCTGGAAAAAAGCCGAAGACCTCGGCGCGGTCGTCCTGATTCATCCCAACGGATTCACCGAGGCGTCACGGCTGTCGCGCTTTTACTTCAACAACGTCATCGGCAATCCGCTCGAGACCACGATCGCGTTGCATTATCTGATTTTCGACGGTGTGCTCGAACGCCATCCGAAACTGAAAATCCTCGCCGTGCACGGCGGAGGCTATCTCGGCGCCTATCCGGGCCGGATCGATCACGCCTGGGGTGCGCGTTCGGACAGCCACGGCGACTTGCCGCATCCACCGACGACGTATCTCAAGCGCATCTATTTCGACACCGTGGTGTTCACGCCGTACCAGCTCGCCGAGTTGGTGCGCGTGTTCGGCGCCGATCACGTCCTATTGGGCACCGATTATCCGTACGACATGGCGGAGTTCGACCCGCTCGGCCACGTCGCCGGCGTCGAGGGCTTCGATGCTTCAATGATCGCGGCGCTCGCCGGCGGCAACGCCAAGCGGCTGCTGGGGCTGTAATACGGACGCTCCCAGCAGCCAGGCCGCGCCTCGTCCGCTACCGTCACGCCTCCTTCAATCCCAAGGCCAGGTCATTGCCGGTCGCGCCGTAATATTTGTAGGGCAGGAACTTGCCGGTCATGCCGATCTTGACGCGGTCGCCCTTGGGATCGTTCTGACGTGTCACGTCCATGTCGAAGTCGATCGCCGACATGATGCCATCGCCGAACTCTTCCTCGATCAACGCCTTCAGCGCCGGACCGTTGACCATAATCAGTTCGTAGAAGCGATAGATCAGAGGATCGGTCGGTGGCATGGCCGTGCCGGTGCCGCGCATCGGCACCTCGTTGAGCAGCGCTTGCTCACTTTTGGACAGCCCGAACAGTTTTGCGGCATTGGCTGCCTGCGGTTTGGTCAGCTTCATCTGGCCGAGGATGGCGCCGGTTACCAGGATCGGAGACATGCCGCCGATCTGCTCGCAGATGAATTTCCAAGTCCATTCCTTTTCGCGTTTGATATCGAGAAGCTTTTCCGTGAGGTCGGCGCGGGTCATTGCTATCTCTCCTGTGGTGTGCGCATCACTGGATCAGTCCATTCCTCGCGAAACCGGCTCCCGGATCGCCCCTTCGCAAATGTCATCGAGTGTGAAGCCGATGGCCCCGATGATCAACACGGCAGTGTATACGCTGGCAAGGCTGTGTAATCAGCCTTTGCAACGCGCGATCGAGCGGCCGGACGTCCAGCATCGCCTGATCGCCGCCGGCATGGAGCCGCCGCCATCGCCCGACCTAGCGAGGGGTGCGCAGCTTCATCGCGAAGGATATCGCGCGCTGGACGCAACACGTCGACGCCATCGGTCTCGACAAGATGGAGGGCGAAGCTGCAAAGCAGTGAACGATCAGTTCATGCGCTGTCAGCGCGGCAGGGCTACGCGCTCAAAGCATCAGCGCCGGTCAATTAACTTCAAGTGAGACGGCAGCGTCAAAACCGTCGCCAGAACGGCAATCGCGAGCAATCCGCTCACCAGATAGATGTTGTGCAGGGAGTTCGTCAGAGCCTGCAGAAGAGATTGTATGCTGGCGGCGTCCGCACCTTGGTGGCCCGCAGTTCGCAGGATGCCGACAATCGTATCGCTGCTGCCGCCGTGGCCGGCCATGCCGAAATTCAAGATGCCGCCAAATACGGCGCTGCCGAAGGATTGGCCGATAATGCGGGAAAACACGATGCTCGATGTCGCGGCGCCGCGCTCGCTCCAGGCAACGTTCGCCTGTATGGCGACAACGAAACAGATATTCGTGATGCCCATGCCGAACCCCATGAGCAATGCAGCGGCGATAGGCTGTGCGGCGGTGGCGCCGATGTGCAGCGCGATCATCAGCAGACTTCCGGTTACCAGAAGGACGGCGCCGATCGTCGCGGCGATGCGATAGGGGATCAACAGCAGGAGCCGGCTTCCGACAAATCCGCCGAACGGCCATGCCGCCGACATTGCGCCAAGCGCAACGCCTGCGACCAACGAACTCAATCCCATAACGCCCTGCATATAGGCCGGCAGAAAGGCCACGATGCTCATCATGATGGCGCCTGTGGTGAGACCGATCGAATTGCCGCCGGCGATGAAACGATTGCGATAAAGTTTGAAAGGGAGCATCGGCTCCGGCGTTAGACGCTCGTAAACGAACAGCGCGCCGAACAGCAACGCGCAAGCGATGAACATGCCGACCATTTCCAATCCGCTGAGCGTTTCGGCATGCACGAGCCCGAACATCAAAAGGCTCGTTGCAGCCGCCATGAGCGCGGCGCCGATGTAATCGATGCGATGCTGTCGTTTTCGAACGTTCTCCTTGAGGGCGATCACCAGCATGACCGTTGCGACGATGCCGAGCGGAATGTTCACCCAGAACACCGTTTTCCAACCGAAATGGTTGGCCAGAAATCCGCCGATCAGCGGCCCCAAGATCGCGGCGCTGCCAAAGGTGCTGGAAACATAGCCCTGCATTCTGGCGCGCTGTTCTCCACTATAAATGTCCCCAACGACGGTCTGGCCAACCGGTATCAAAGACCCGGCACCGATCCCTTGGACGACACGAAATACGATCAGCGAGGTCATATTCCAGGAGAACCCGCAGAGCACCGAGCCGGCCAGAAAAACAGCAATACCGATGAGCAGTATCGGCTTGCGGCCATAGACGTCGGCCAACCGACCATAGATCGGGATCATGACGGCTTGCGTCAGAAGATATGCGCTGAAGACCCAGCTGAAGAGATCGAATCCACCGAGAGCGCCGACAATGGTCGGCATCGCGGTGGCGACGATGGTGCCCTCGATCGCAGCCATGAACATCGTCGAGAGCGCTGCAGCAAATACCAGCGGTCGCCGACGAGACATGACGTCGGCATCCTGCTGCTTTTGTTCGATCGCGTCCTGTTCCTTCACCTCGGCGTGAGCGATCGTCATTATGGTGTTAAACCTGTTCGCGCCTTACGTCGGCCCGTGAGGTTGACGGCGATCGAATGCTTTCTTCCGGCGCGAGGCGGCGCGAACAGAAATAGAATTGTCATGTTGAACAGTTTTCTCGACGGGCGCACCAAACGGCTTACTTGGATATGGCGTGATTTCCGAGATCGCCGTTGGCGCCACGATTATGTATAGGCAAAGTAGGTTCGCGGTCCAATGAATCAACGACCATTCCAGTATTATAGGCCTGCTCACATCGCATGCGCTTCCCCGGTCTTGGCCACGTTGTTCTTGACTGACGCCACGATTTTGCCGAGGCCGGTGTCGCCACGATTGACGATCGACACGGTGCTTCACCTGACCAGTGCCAGCAGCGCGGTGGATTAGATCACACGCAAAGCCTGACCGCTCTCTCGCAGCAACTCCGTTGCCGGATCGGCGACGCAAGTCATGACGACTGCCGGCCAGCCACAGCACACGGGCAGGTTGGATTGTATATTATGTAATATGCAACCTGAAGAACGCCAAGGACTGCCGTTAGTCGGCGACAGCGTGCGCTCGCTTATTGCAGCGACAAGCGCGTTTATTGAGCCATGCGGACGCTTTTTTCGAGATGCGTCTGTTGAGCGTACTTGTTCGATATTTTGAATGTCACATGATTCTATCGCATAGTTTCCGCAGTCATGATTCGTAAAATAATTTCTTGAGGAAGGCGAGGATGGCGATATGGGCTGCGCTTCACCGGTTTATTTGGATAGTTTCCCGATCTTACGAAATAGGAATCCCGAAGACGTACGCGACGTCATAACATCACAACTAGGGGCGCGAACATTTGAATGGCCGTCGGGCGTCGCAAATTTCTACGCTCATGGAAATCATTTGCACCTCACGCATATCAAACTGGCGTATTGCTCATACGGCGCGCACGTGAAAATGCAGTTCCCGGAAACAAATTGGATACAGCAGCGCTTTTGTTTGCATGGTACCGGCTCCGTCAGCGTAGACGGCGAAGCAAAAGATATTCGGCAAGATCAATCGTCCATCACTCCCACGGGGCGCGAGTCCATCGTCGATTGCGGATCCTCGCTGCAGCAACTCGTGCTGAAAATCAAGTCGGACGCGCTGTCGCGCAAGCTATCCTCACTCGTTGGATCGCCGCTGCCGCGTTCAATCGACTTTGAAGAAGTCGTCGACCTCAGCAATCCGCAAGCGCTGAATTTCAGTTGTTTGATCAAGCTGCTCGCCGAACAGTTCGACGCTACGCGAGCGCGTTTGCCCGACTTGGTCCTCGAAGAGATCCAAGACACGGTCATCGTGGCTTTCCTTTGCTGCAATCCGCACAGTTTCAGCCGTGTTCTGGCAGAGCCGCCCAAGGAATCGGCGCCGTGGCAGGTGAAGCGTGTCGAGGACTACATCGAGGCGCATTGGAACGAGGCGATCACGATCGAGCGCCTGACGGCAGTCGTTCATGCGAGCGCCCGCAGCATATTCAAGAGTTTTCAGAAAGCTCGCGGCTACTCGCCGATGGCATTCGTGAAGCAAGTTCGATTGAAGCACGCGCGAACCATGCTGATGTTTCCAAATGCCAAGACGTCGGTTACGGGCGTTGCATTTGCCTGCGGCTTTCAGAATCTGGGCCATTTTGCGCATGATTATCGGGAGGCGTTTGGCGAGCTGCCTTCCGTTACGCTTGGCCGCAATAAGCACCATTGAACGGTCCAATTGCCGGCGTGACGATGAGTTGAAATCGCGCAAGTGCTGCGGTCGCAGGTCCTTGACCGCACCGAACGTCGAATAAGGTGTTATAGACAAATTGCGTTGTGTTGCTACCGACGCGCTAACGAATTCATCAGAGCTCCGGATCGACTCTCGGAGAGCTGATTGCGCGAAGGGGCAGACGGAATGCCATCCGACAATCCTAGTCGCGACGACGCGGACAGGCCCTTGGAAGGCAAAGACGCCTTGCAGCTCTACATTGCCCGGATCATGAGCAACGTTGATGAATTGAGCCAGCAAGCTGAATTTTTGGAACAGGCCCTTGAAAATATGAAGCGGTTGCAAGACGAGCTTGAGGCAATTCGGAAGACGGGCATTTGAAGGCCCATATATAGGGTCTGTCCGCGCCGCAGTTTGCTCTGATTTTTTGGCTACTCCGATCAGTCAGCCTCGAATTACCGAAAGATGCGGCTGCGCTCATTGAGCGACCTTTGCGCAATTTGGTTTTACGGTTCCTTATGGCCGTTCGCAAATAACTCATTGCCGTTCCTTAGTCGATTCGATGGAGAACAGTATGTCTTGGTTCAAAGGCGACAATGCCCGTGATGGCGGCAACAACAAACGCCAAAGTTCGTACAATTTGGATGAACTCCGGGCCGATGTCGTCGACAAGATCTCGGTCGCCGTCATGATGGTGAACCGGGACTTCATTGTCACGTTTGTCAATGAGCCGACCCGCCAGTTGCTCAAGGCGAATTTCGCTGCATTTCGTGCGCTGTGGCCGAACTTCGATCCCGATAAGATCGTCGGCACCTGCATCGATACCTTTCACAAGAATCCGGCCCATCAGCGCGGGATGTTGTCCGATGCTTCCAAGTTGCCGCTGCGGACGGAAATCAGCGTCGGCGACTTGAAGTTCGCGTTGCTGGTCAGCGCAAGTTACGACAAGGCAGGCAACTATGTCGGCAACGTTCTGGAATGGATGGACGTAACCACGATCCGCGTGAACGAAGGCATGCTGGCAGCCATCAACAAGGCGCAGGCGGTGATCGAGTTCACGGTCGACGGCAAAATCTTGCACGCGAACGAGAATTTTCTGCGGACCCTGGGCTACTCGCTGGACGAGATACGCGGGCAGCATCACAGCATGTTCGTCGATCCGGCCTATCGCCAGAGCGCCGAATATCGCATGTTCTGGGATAAATTGGCGCGCGGTGAATTCGACGCCAACCAGTACAAGCGCGTCGGCAAGGGCGGCAAGGAAATCTGGATCCAGGCCAGTTACAATCCGATCTTGGATGCCAAGGGCAAAGCGTTCAAGGTCGTCAAATTTGCCACCGACGTGACCGCACAAGTTCTTGCCAGCCAGGCGCTCCAACTCGCCGTCCAACAGACTCAGGAAGCCGTATCAGCGGCCAAAGAGAACGATTTGACGCAGCGAATTCCGCTTGAGGGCAAGTCCGGCGAAGTCGCAAGCCTTTGCGCCGGAGTGAACGGCCTCCTGGATACCATGATGCAGGTGATCTCCGAGATCAAATCGTCCGCACGCGAGGTCGCCAACGCAGCGGTCGAGATTTCGACCAGCACGACCGATCTGTCCCAGCGCACTGAGGAACAGGCCGCCAGCCTGGAGGAGACCTCGGCGTCGATGGAACAAATATCAGTCACGGTGAAGAAAAACGCCGAGAACGCCGAAGAGGCCAATCAATCGACAAATGCTACCCGCGAGGTCGCCGATCGTGGCGGCCAAGTCGTAGCCAAGGCGGTCGACGCCATGTCGCAGATCGAAGCGTCCTCGCGCAAGATCTCCGACATCATCGGGGTGATCGATGAAATCGCCCGGCAGACCAACCTGCTGGCTCTCAATGCGGCGGTTGAGGCGGCGCGCGCCGGCGAGGCCGGCCGCGGCTTTGCGGTGGTGGCCTCGGAAGTACGCAGCCTGGCGCAGCGCTCCTCGCAGGCCGCCAAGGACATCAAGGATCTGATCACCAACAGCAACAGCCAGGTGCAAGCCGGCGTCGATCTCGTCAACAAGGCCGGTTCGGCACTCACCGAAATCCTCGAATCAATCAAAAAAGTGGCCGGTGTTGTGTCCGGCATCGCTTCAGCCAGCATCGAACAGGCCGGCGGAATCGAGCAGGTCAACAAGGCACTTGCCCAGATGGATGAGGTCACTCAGCAGAACTCGGCCCTGGTCGAGGAGAACGCGGCGACCGCAAAGACGCTCGAGGAGCAGTCGAAGGCCATGATGGATCGGGTCAACGTCTTTCATATCGACGAAGGCGCGATAGATCGTACCATGTCGCAGCGAGACGCTGCGCCAAAGCGCCAGGCCGAGACGACCCGGCCGCAAGCAGTTTCGCCAGCGGCGAGGCAGTCCAGCATTGCGGCACGCAAAGCCGCCAACGGCTCTGGCTCTGCGCGGAAGATGCAACGTGCGCTTGCCGTCGCCATCAAAGAAGACCCGGATTGGAAAGAATTCTGACGTCCAATTCCGTTCCAACGCCCAACGTTCGTCGCGAGACGCCAGCAAGTATCATCGATGAAGAGCGACTTCGGGCAATTCGCCCGAAGTCAAGCTGGCGGGAGAGTCAAGGTTTTACGGCCCAGGCTCAACGTCCTCGTGACCGGTGAAAGGCCAACGGCATGACGTTGAACAACCCGGATGAGAATGAGCAAGACGACGTGGCGCTGGAAGGGGCAGCCGCCCTGCAGCTTTATCTGTCGACAATTTTGGAAAATGTGGATGCGCTCGATCGGCAGGTCGCAGTTTTACGTGAAGCTTTTGTGAATTGGGAACGTCACGTCGATGAGTTGGATTCGTTGCGCAAGGCGAAGGAATGAGCCGCTCCCGCAGAAAGTGCGTCTCCTAACCGCTGCCGACAAACGCCAATGATTACATCGATGTCCGCCATTCAAAAGCGGCGATTGCGGCACGAAGCGAATGGCGCGAACTATGTGATCCAATCATTCGCTATTTAATTGCAGATAACAAATTATCAATCGTCGGATGAGTTGAGCTTACGCCTTCAGCGAAATCACTGCTCATTAATTGCACATGACGTCTGCGCAAAATGAGTAGTAGATGCATATTTTGAATGTTAACTGCGGTTTTTGACAACAACAAGAACAGTACAAAAAATGACTTGATGGGGAATGCTAATGCAGGGTGGAGTTTCTTCTTACCTTGACCAGTTTCCCAGTTGCCGCACCGCCAATCCCGAAGAAGCCCACTATATTCTGACAGAGCGGTTCGGTGCGCGCGCTTTACTTTGTCACGGTGGGGTCGAAGGCTTTTACGCCCACTGCAATCATTTGCAGTTGCATAAGATCGGCTTGTCGTACTGCTCATACGGCGCGCCGGTTCAACTGGAGTTTTCGGGAGAGGGGGTCTTTCGGCAGCAATTCTGCCTGCAGGGCAATAGCACGACGATGATCGGCAAAGAGAGCATCGAGGTGCGACCGGACCAATCGTGCATCATATGCGGAAACTGCGATGCTATCTTAAATTTCGGAGAGTCTTACGAACAGCTTGTGCTTACGATCGACGCATCGGTGCTTCTGCAAAAGCTGACGGGACTTATTGGATCGAAGCCGGCCAGCCGTCTGGAATTTGAAAGTACGGTGGATCTGAATAACGGAGACGCGCAGAATTTACGCCAATTAATTCTGCTTTTTGCAAATCAATTCAGCACCGCTCAAGCCAACTTGCCCGGCTTTGTATTGGAGGAGATTCAGCAGACGATCACCGTGGCGTTTCTGTGCTGCAATCGGCACAACTTCAGCCAATTGCTCAATGCAGATACGCGGGACTTAGCACCCTGGCAGGTGAGGCGTGTTGAAGATTACATCGAAGCAAATTGGAACGGTCCGATCACGATCGAGAATTTGGCGGCGATCACCGAAACCAGCACCAGAAGCATATTTGACTCTTTCAAGAAGAGCCGGAGATATTCGCCAATGGCGTTTGTCAAACAAGTCCGGTTGAGGCACGCACAGGATATGTTGCTCAATCCCGATGCGAACACATCAGTGACTGGCGTTGCGTTCGCCTGCGGATTTCAAAATCTTGGTCATTTCGCGCGGGATTATCGGCAGACCTTTGGCGAATTGCCGTCCGCCACACTCGGACGCAGCAAAAGATTTAGCATTTGAATCGACGCGTCGGCATCTGGCGCTGATGACCGAATAACGGCGAATCTCGTCCAGCAACATTCCAAACGCGGACGCAATTCGAGCATCGGTCGCTTACTTGGCGCTCGAACAAACATGATCTCCAAGTCGAAGCAGTTGTCGACGCGTATGTCTCCTGCGTCCATTTTTTTGAGCCCACGGCACGAACTCTGATTTGCGAGCGAGAAGCGTGGGCGCGCCGCACTGCGGCGGAATTTCGGGCGGCCTGCAGCGCGTATTTTTCGACGATACCAAGCTTCCTGCTGCGATCGTAGAACTGCGCGAAAAAAGTTCCGCTTTCGCCCGGCTCTAGGACGAGCACAGCGTATCGGCAGTTCAAGGTCGACCAAATATTGCGGCGTATGATCGCGCTCTCACGGCTGCTGCTGTGACCCTCTTGCCTGCCCAGGGCGAAGCCAGTAAACGGTCCGATCCTCGCGAAAAGCGCCGCAAATTGGTCATTTCACCATGTGAGTGGTCGGCCGGCGGCGGATTTCAGCGGCTTTTCGCCGGGCAGCACGAACAAGGCCCGCGTTGTTGGGACGAGGATTTAGGGGCGTTATGGCGACCGCCGAAATCTTGAATCCGCCCCCATTGCCGTCCGAGGGTGCGGTCCGGTTCCTTGGCCGGGAGCGCGCCTATTGGGGGCTGCGCATCAAGGGTGCGGCCCTTCTGATGCTGACGCTCGGGATTTATCGATTCTGGCTCGCCACCGACGTGCGCCGCTTTTTATGGTCGAACACCGAGGTCGCCGGTGATCCGCTCGAATACAACGGCCTCGCGACCGAGCTGCTGATCGGATTTCTGTTCGCGGTCGCCCTCCTGGTTCCGCTCTATACGGCGTTTGCGATTGCGGCGCTCGAATTGGGCGCGGTGGGAGCGACGTCGGCGTCGCTTGGTTTTGTCTTTCTCGCGGGGCTTGCCGAGTTGGCGCTGTATCGCGCCAGGCGCTACCGATTGACGCACACCGTGCTTCGCGGTGTGCGCTTCGATCAGCACGGATCGGCATGGCGCTATGCGCTCCTGGCGCTCATCTGCTGGGGGATCGCTGTCCTCACTCTCGGTCTTGCATATCCGTGGGCGCAGGCGACGTTGCAGCGTTACAAGATGCACCACACCAGCTATGGCGATCTGCACGGCCGCTTTGAGGCAACCGGATTGTCGTTGTTTCTGCGCGGCCTGCCGCTTTGGCTCATTGTGGTTATGCCCCTCATCATCGCCTTCATGGCGCTGAGCGCGATGATCGATTGGGACACCCTCAATAATGCGATTGCGCGCGGCGACGACGAGGCGTTGAGCAAATTCGAAAACAGTGCGCAATTCGATCTGGCGATCGGCATTGCCGTCACGGCGGTCGGCGCAAGCCTGGTCGCCATTGCGGCGCTCTATCCGGTATTTCAGGCGATCTCGCTGCGCTGGTGGATCTCAGGTCTTCGCTTTGGCGATGTTACCGTCACTTCGCGGCTGCGCATCGGGCCGGTGTATCGCGTCTATCTTCGTTTCATCCTGCTGGCGTTTCTTTTCACGCTGGGGGCGCTCGTCGCTGGCCTCGTTGGCTTGATCTTGATCGGCTTGTTGCTGGGGCGCGGTCACGATTCAAATCTTGCCGAACTCGCCTCAACGGTGATCATGGTCGGAGTTTACGTGGTCTTCGCGCTCGGTGTTTCGGTTATTTTTCAGGTTGTGGTGACGCTCGGGATGTGGCGTCTTGTGGCGCAATCGGCCGAGCTTTCCGGCGTCGAAGCGCTCGAAACGGTGCGCGCGACTGGCACGCCGAGTTCGGCATTGGGCGAGGGCCTTGCCGATGCCTTGAAGGTCGGCGACATGTAGGCCATTGATGACGCTGGGAACCACCACAGACCAAGCCACCATGCCGAGCGGCGCCGCGGTCTATTTCGACGGCACCTGCAGCGCGCGCCACAAGGTGCTCGTGCAAGCCGCGGAGCGGGGGCTGCGGATTCTCGGGGCCGGTCGCCGCGTGCTCGACGACTGGTCTTATGCCGAGTTGCGGCGGGTCGCGGCGCCCGACGGCGTCTTGCGCCTCAGCCGCAGCGGCGAAACGCTATTGGCACGCCTTGAGGTCCGCGATCCGGATCTCGCCTCGGCAATCGAGGATCGCGCCGTCACCCTCGATCGCACCGGCGCGGCGGAACGCAGGCTGCGGCGCAAGGTCGTCGGTCTGAGCCTCGCCGCCACGGTCTCGTTGATTGTAACTGCCGTCTTCGGCGTGCCGGCGCTGACCAGCCGGCTCATGCCGTACGTTCCCGTTTCCGTCGAGCGAAAGCTCGGTGCCGCGGTCGACAAGGAAGTCCGCGCCACGCTCGATACTCACAAACTCGGAGCGGCATTCCAATGCGGCACCGGCGCAAGCGAAATTTCCGGCCGGCAGGCGCTCAACAAGCTCGTCGGTGAGCTTGCGGCGGCGGCGGCGCTCCCGGTCCCGCTCCGTGTCGACGTGGTGCGGCGTCCCGACGTCAATGCCTTTGCGCTGCCGGGGGGCCACATTTATGTGTACCAGGGATTGATCGACAAAGCCGAAACGCCGGACGAGCTTGCCGGCGTGCTGGCGCACGAGATGGGGCACGTCGCGCATCGCGACGGCACACGCACAGTACTGCAGACCGCGGGGCTGTCGTTTCTGTTCGGCATGATGCTGGGCGATTTCGTCGGCGGCGGCGCCGTCGTGATCGCCGCCAGGACCGTGCTGAAGTCGTCCTACTCGCGCAAGGTTGAGGCGCAGGCGGATGACTACAGCGTTGCGTTGATGAGTAAGCTGGGCGGGGATGCCCATGCGTTGGCGGCGATGCTAGCCCGGCTCGTCTCCGACACAAAAGAGGGATTGAAAATCCTGCTCGACCATCCGGAAACCAGGGACCGCATCAGCGCCATCAATGCGACGGCGACGGCGCCGGCGACGGTGCAACTTCTTGACCAGGCGGAGTGGAGCGCACTCAAACAAATCTGCGCGCCGTTCCCTTCCGGGGGCGACACGACGAAGTCCGGCACAGCAAACAAGGCGGATGACGATGGCGCGGCGGCGCATCGCTGACCAGGAAGTATCGCGTCTCGCCGTCTGGGCGCGGCGCGTTGCGTTCTTTTCGCTCGCCGCAACGCTGGTGGCTATCATCATCGTGCGCTCCGGCGCGCTGGAGATCGTGCCGGCGCTGTCGACGCTCGCGGGCGCTCTGGTGCTCGCGGTGGTCGCCATCCTGCTGGCGTTGGGCGCCGGCGTGGTGATCTGGATCGAGGGTTGCGCCGGGCTTCGCCAAGCCATCTCGGCGCTGCTGATTGGCATGGCGCTCATTGCCTACCCGGCCTATCTCGGCGTCAAGGCGTACCGGCTGCCGGCCATCTACGACATCTCGACCGATCCGATCGATCCGCCGCAATTCGACGCCATTGCCAGGTTGCGGCCGCGCGACGCCAATCCGATCGTTTATGCAGGCCTCTACACGGCCGAGCTGCAGCATGCCGCGTACTCGGATATCGAGCCCGATGTCACCGATTCCACGCCGCAGCAGGCCTACGACGCCGCAATGAAAGTCATCGCCAAACGCAGGTGGCGCGTCGTCGACTCGCGACCGCCGCAGGGCGTCGCGCCGCTGCCGGGCGCGCGGGTCGTCGACGCGCGGGCATCGCCTGGAGCCGCACCGCGTGACGGCCTGATCGAGGCCGTGGCGCGAACCCCGATCCTCGGCTTCCGCGATGACGTCGTGGTGCGCATCCGCACGACGCCCGATGGCGCTCGCATCGATGTGCGCTCAGCGTCGCGCTACGGCCGCCACGATCTCGGCACCAATGCGGCGCGCGTCCGCGCGCTGCTCAGCGATATCGACGATATCCTCGCGACACCCGCGCCGGAAAAGAAGCAGCTGGCGCCGAAGCCAAAGCCAAAACCCACTCAGGCGGCAGGCAAGGCCGGTCCGGCCAAACGGTAGCGGCCGCCGATCGACGGCGGGCCTTCGGTCGCGACAATGCCGCGCGCGACCAGATCTTCCAGATGCGCCAGCACCGACAGTGAGGCAGCGCCAACAAGGCGCGGATCGAGGCCGATATAGATCGCCTTGACCAACGTCGGAATGTCGGCCTCGCCCTTGGCGAGCCGGTGCATGATCGACGCCTCGCGGCCTTGGCGGTGACGGATGCAGAACTGCACGAAGCGTGGCGCTTCGCGCACCGGGCCGCCGTGGCCGGGCAGATAGATCGGCTCGGTCCGTCGCGCGAGCTTTTCCAGCGATGCCATGTAATCGCTCATCGCGCCATCGGGAGGCGCAACGATCGATGTCGACCAGGCCATCACATGGTCGCCTGAGAAGAGGAGATCGCTCTCCTTGAAGGCAAACGCCATGTGATTGGCGGTGTGCCCCGGCGTTGCCACTGCTTCCATGGTCCAGCCGTCGCCGCTCACCACTGCGCCGTCGTCGAGTGCGATGTCCGGACGGAACTGCATGTCGGCGCTGGCGTCGAGCCGCCGCGTTTCGCCAATATGCAGCGGCCGGGCCAGGCGATGCGGGCCCTGCGCATAGACCGTGGCGCCAGTCGCGGCTTTGACCTTCGGCACTCCCGGCGAGTGATCGCGATGGGTATGGGTAACGAAAATATCCGTAACGGTTTCGCCGCGCACGGCGTTCAAGAGCGCCGCGATGTGGGCGTCGTCATCCGGCCCCGGGTCGAGGATCGCGACTTTGCCGCGGCCGATAATGTAGCTGACGGTGCCCTTGAAGGTGAAAGGGCTGGGATTGTTGGCGACGACCGCGCGCACGCCCGGTGCAACCTCTGTGGCCTGATCGGGCACGAGATCGAAAGCCTTATCAAATGGAATATCGTCGGCCATACGGGTATCGGTCATCGGAACATAGGCAGCCTTAATTCGTGCAGCCAGAGTTCAAACCCGACCTGGCCCTGCTGGCGTTACCTTGCCTGAATTTCGGCGCCGAGACCAATTGTGCAAGACTGTCCTTCGCATAGGGCCGCTTCTTCAGCATCATGTAGAGCTTCTTCAGCATCATGTGGAAGATGAGCTTGGTGACGGCCGCGTCGCTTAAGGTCGGTGCTCAAATGAGTGGCGCGCCGTGCGTTTGAATTCATCGCCGTGCCGGGCCGTTTGATGCGATGCGCCAGGTTGCGATGAAGTTTTCTATCGCCGTACTTTTGCGACCGCCGGCGCCAGTTCCACCCTGATCCGGGCGGCATGGCGTGCGTCGACGGCCGAGGATGAATTGTGAGGGGGTAAGAAAATGATGGAGCCCCGGTGCCGGGATCGCCGGGGCTCCAGCAATCTCCTTCAACACGGATGTGAGACCGAGATCGCCGCAGGATGCTATGCAAAGGGCGGGCCAACTCGCATCGATGGCATACCAGGGCCATTTCGGCTGATCTCGCGCGACGCTTAGCCGCCGCGCATTGCAGCGGTGCTGCCGGCTTGTCTGCGCCGCGGGCGTTTCCTGGCTATTTTGCGGGCAGCTTCGGCGGCCAGACGCGATAATGTGCCGACGAACTTCGTCGGCGTGCTTGTCTCTCTACGGGGTCCCCGGCGTGCTACCGTTTAAACATCGAAATATGGGCCTCCACCCGGATGAGGGTTGGCGTTGCCGGTGACAAGGCTCCACAGCCCGGAGGGTGTCTGTTATGAGCGCCTTGCCTGTTGTCTCAATCTTGCTCGTGCTGGTCTTGATGCTGTCGCTGCAATGGCGCCTCACCGAAATTGAAAGGCAGGTTAGCCGGGTCGCGCGGCTTGATGTGAAGCTCGATCTCCTTTTGAAGCACGCCGGCGTTGAATACGACCCATATAAGACCCTGCCCCCGGAGGTGATTAATGCCTTGCAGAACGGCCAGAAGATTCAAGCGATCAAACTATACCGCGAGGCCAGCGGAGTTGGCTTGAAGGACGCGAAGGATTTCATTGAAGATGCTCAGCGGCGGGCCGGCGATCTTTCCAGGAGTTGATATTGCGACGGTTGCAGGAATTGACTGAGGCGCCAGCGATGGTCGGTTCGGGAATTGGTTCAAAAAGACCTCAGAGAATTTCCTCGGTCCGCTTAGGCCTCCGACGGTTCGGCGCTTGGTGGATCACTCCGGCTTCTCGCCGAGGATGGCAATGCGGCGCATGAGGCGGCGTTCGGTCGAGGGGAAGTCGGTACGTGCATGCAGCGTGCAGCGATTGTCCCACATCAGGATGTCGCCGACGTGCCAGACGTGTTCATAGACGAACCGCCGCTGCTCCTGGTGATCGAACAGCAGGTTAAGTAGCTCAGCACTTTCCGCTTCCGGCAGGTCTTCGATGGCAATCGTCATCAGCCGGTTGACGTAGAGCGCCTTGCGTCCGGTCGCCGGATGGGTGCGGACCACGGGATGCGAGTATTGCGGCACGCCCTCGCGAAGCCGCGTGCCTCGGCTGGTCGATGCAGTTTCGTAGTCATAGGCGTTGATCGCTTTGCGGCCGTCTATCCGGCGCTTGATCTCGGCGGGAAGCGTCTCGTAAGCCAGATAGGCGTTGGCGAACAGCGTATTGCCGCCGGCGCTCGGCACTTCAATGGCGTAGAGCATCGATGCCGCTGCAGGCCTCTCGATGTAGCATTGATCGGTGTGGAACTGCATTTCGCCGTCTGGAAGGGCGCCAATCGGCTTGCCGTCCTTGCGGATGTTGGAAATCAGCATCACCGCGGGATGCTTGCCGGTGTTGTTCACGTTGATGGTTTTGGCCGGCGGACCGAAGCACTCGGCGAAGCGGACCTGGTCCTCCTCAGCCAAGGTCTGGTCGCGCAGCAGCAGAATGAGCCCCTCGTACCAGGCCTCCTGCAATTGCCCGATCAGCGCCGGTGACAGCGGTTCACGCAGGTCGACGTCCAGAATTTCCAGCCCAAGTGGGTCAGACAACGGCCTGGTCATGAGCGGCGGCGCCGCAGGTTTGCTGCTGCGATCGCTCAAGATGGCCTCCCGCCCGCTCGACCGTGGTACCGTCATTTTCTCTGCGGCCAGCTTTCACCCGGCCGCCTTTCGGCCAGTGCGCTGTTGGAGGTCATTGATACTCCGGAACGGCACCGCCGCCAACACCGCAAAGCGGGACACTTATTCGCTCGGAAGAGCAGGGGCGAACGGCACGCCTGCACGGCTGATTCAGGCTGAGAAACACCGCCATGTCGCTGACGGGTCAAAGCGGTCTGCGCCGCACCGCCGCGCGCGATGTTGACGCCGCCGCCTGATTATTTTGTCATAATCTTGCCCGCCGCAGGCGCATCGATCGCCTCACAGGCGGATTTATGAAACAGAAACTTTCGTTTTCGACCTTGGAGCCGCGGCACATTCACGCGCCACCAAGCTGCGGCATTGGAGTTTGTTTTTTCCAGAATGCCTAACGCTTCGTTCACGTTGACCGCGTACCCCGTTTGCCGCTCAAGCCGTCCGAACAATCCCCAAAACAAGGCAATAAATCGGTTGCGCGGCCCGGATAACACTCCGGATGTGTATGTATTCGCAGGACCGAGATCGCCGTCGGCGAGAGGCAATTCAAGCCCAACCCACTTCTCCCGCACCTATAATGGCGCCTCGCCGGCCGGTGTCGCCGCGATCCGAATGTATTGTGTACCGCTCATATGGGTCGCCCCCGTCGTTCATGGATCGTCAGCAATATCAACGTCACCGGGACGGTGCCGGCAGGTATCAGATGATGCTGAAGACCCGGTTTATTTGATGGATTTTTTACCGCGGTCGCCTATGACCTTGAGCGAACCCGAACCTGTTCAAGCGAGGTGACCTGTGGTCGAACTCTCCGGAAATAGCCGAGAAAATTTCACAAGCATTAGATACCGCTGCCGAATGCTCCGCGGCCGGAACCGCCGAAAGCTACAGTCGCTTACGTGAGCAACTCGGCGACCTCGAGTCCGCTGCGGGCCAATCGCTCCGATCCCATACCGCGTACCAGTTTCTCGTGACCAAGCTGCAACAAGACAGTCCGTTGACGACCGACGACTTGAAGACACTTCGATCACTGATCATCGGTGATGCGGACGATTATCTCAAATATGACGATGACTTCGAGCGATCGAAAACTGAACTGGCCAGAATCCTCGATCAAATTCGGCTGCTGCAATCCAGCAAGTTGGGGCCTGAAGCTCTGATGCAGCTGCGTGTGCTGTGTCATGAGGCAGCGAGCGCGGTAGCGCCGACCGTGCATTATCTCGAGCAGAAAGAGCGTGTGCGAAGTTTTGAAGAGCACACGCGCGGCCCGCTTAGCGACGACGCACGTCGGATGCTGGCCGGCATCATTAAGGACATGGCGAGCTGATCGTCTGCGCTGCGGCAAGTCGGCGAATTCGAACCGAAAAATCCGTCCTTCGTCGTCACGCGCGCGCCTTCAACTCGCATGTCGATTTCGTTGCGGAGCGCTACGAAGTCGATTGGCTTGGTAAAAAGCGCTTCGGCGCCGCCCTCCAGCGCTTTCCGCTTCGTGTCCACGTCGCCATAAGCCGTGATCATGATGACCGGAACATCCGGCCGCAGCGTCTTGGCTTTGGGCAGGAATTCAAGACCGCTCATCCCCGGCATATTGATATCCGACAGGATCAGGATGAGTGACGCATGTCCGGCGTCGATAATGCATTGCAAGGCCGCCGCGGCAGATTGAGCAAATTCCATGGTGAACCGGCCGGCGCGGAGATCACGGCGGAATTGCTGCCGAAACAGCGTCTCGACATCGGGCTCATCGTCGACCACGAGAATGAGAAGGCTCACGCTCGTCCTCCCGACTTGGCAAGAACCGCCGCCGTCCGCGGCAGAACGATCTTGAATTCCGTGAACTCGCCGGGCCGGGTATCGACCTCTATAGACCCCCGATGTTGCTTGACGATGATGTCATGGCTGATCGAGAGGCCGAGGCCGGTGCCTTCTCCGGCCGGCTTGGTCGTGAAAAACGGATTGAACATCTTGTCCTTCACGTCAGGCGGGATGCCGGTGCCGTTGTCGCGAATCCTGATCTCGACGCGGTCACCAAGGTCTTTCGTCGCGGCACTCAGCGTCGGCTCATAGGCATCATTGTTCGATAATGCCTTGCGCTTCGTCGCTGCATAGAAGCCGTTCGAGATCAGGTTGAGAAGCACCCGGGTGATCTCCTGCGGGAAACCGTCGGCCTCGCCGGCGGCCGGATCAAAGGACCGCTCCAGGGTGATATTGAAGCCCTCCTTCTCGGCCCGCGCGCCGTGATAGGCGAGATTGAGGCTTTCTTCGACGATGGCATTGATGTCGACGGGACGATGTTCGCCCGAACCTTCGCGCGAATGCAGCAGCATGTTCTTGACGATCGAGTTGGCGCGCATGCCGTGCTGCACGACCTTCTCCAGATTGCCGCGCAACGTATCCGTCAGTTCGATGATTTCCGCACGCGTCTTGCCGTCGACCTTCACGGTACCGAGTACCTCCTGCAACTCGTCGATCAGCTCGACGGAAAGCCCGGAGAAGTTGTTGACGAAATTGAGCGGGTTCTTGATCTCGTGCGCAATGCCGGCGGTGAGTTGGCCGAGCGAGGCGAGCTTCTGTGTCTCGACAAGGCGGTCCTGCGCGGTGTGCAGTTCCTCCAGAGACATCGCCAATTCGCGCGTTCGCGCTTCCACGCTTTCGAACAGACGAACGTTCTCGATTGCTATAGCTGCTTGGTCGGCAAAGGTCGAAACCAGTTCGATCTGCTTGTCGGTGAATGGTCTGACTTCGGACCGTGTCAGCGCCAGAACGCCGATCGGAACCCCCTCCCGCAACATCGGAACGCCGAGGATGGTGCGAAAATCGCCCAGTCTCTGAGCCTCCGCGAAGGTGTATTCCGGGTCAGTTTGCGCGTCGGGAATATGGACTACTTTGCCTTCAAGGAGAGCACGTCCGAGGGCCGAGCCTCGTTCCGGCAAGACCGGAACACCTCTCACGTACTCCATGAACTCGGATGAGAATCCGTACGATTCTGCGCGATAGAAAACCTCATCTTTTTGTCGGGTAATGGTGGCCTTGTCGGCCTCGCAAAGTCTGGCCGCCGACTCGACAAGCGTTTGCAGCACGGTTTGCAGGTCGAATGTCGAGCGGCTGATGACTTTGAGCACATCGGCGGTGGCGGTCTGCTGCTGCAGAGCCTCGGTGAGATCAGTCGTCCGTTGCCGCAATTCGTTGAGCAGCCGCGTGTTCTCAATGGCGATCACGGCCTGGGCGGCAAAATTCTTCAGCAGTTCGACTTGTTTGTCAGAGAAGGGACGCACCTCTTGGCGATAAATGCCGATACCGCCAATTAATTCGTTGTCCCTGAGCATGGGGACAAGGAGGAGCGATCTCGCACCGGTAAATTTGTGTATGGTTTCGCCAGGCACCGCGGCAACGTCGGAAAGGTGCACCGGCTCTTTAGTGTCAAGGAGCCGATAGAGCAGCGGCGCCTGGCCGCGCGTGCGGCGCGGGTCCTTCTGTTGATCGGCCGCCCACGCCGCCGGTGCGTTGTGCAGCGCGACGCGACGGAACACTTCGCCGTCATAGAGGACCAAATTTCCGAAATTGGCCGCACAGATGCGGGTGGCGTTGTCCAGCATTGCCTCGAATACAGGCTCCAGCTCGCCGGGCGACGAACTGATGATCTTGAGGACCTCCGAGGTTGCGGTCTGCTGCGCCAGCGATTCGGTGAGCTCGCGCGTACGCTGCTGCTCCGCTTCGAACAGCCTAACGTTCTCAATGGCGATCACCGCTTGGTCGGCGAAACTCTGAACGAGATCGATCTCTTTGTCGGTGAAAGGGCGTACCGCGGCGCGGGTCAGCACCACAGCGCCGATGATGCTGCCTTCGCGCATCAGCGGAACGCTCAGCACTGTACGATAGCCTCCTATTTTCCTCCACTCCTGAGCCGCCCTGGAGGTGGCCGGCTCGGACAGAATGTCGGGGATGTGGGTGGTCGCGCCGCCCGTCACGGTTCGTCCGAGCGCCGTTTCCGGCTCCGGTGCGAAATGGTGATTCCGCATGTAGTCATCAAACTCGCGCGGAAAGCCGTAGCTGGCAACAAACGGATAATAATCGCCGGAGCGGCGGTGTATGGCCGCTCGGTCTGCTTCGCACAATCGCGCGGCGGACACCACCAGGGTATCGAGCACCGTTTGCAGATCAAAGGCGGAGCGGCTGATGACTTTCAGCACGTCCGCGGTAGCGGTCTGCTGCTGCAATGCATCGGTCAAATCGTCAGTGCGCTGCCGCAGCTCGTTGAGCAGCCGCGTGTTCTCAATGGCGATCACGGCCTGGGCGGCGAAATTCTGCACCAGCTCGATCTGTTTATCGGTAAAAGGTAGGACCTCCTGACGGAATATTCCGATCACGCCAATCAGTTCGTCATCTTTGAGCATCGGCACGACCAGTAGCGTTCGGCCGCCGGCAAGTTCAACCTGCGCGATGAACAAGGGATCGCGATCGATGTAAGCTCGCTCCATTGTCAGATCGGCGATATGAACTAGCTTTTTGGTTTTGGCCACGCGACCAAGGCCGGTTCCAGGGCCCGGACGGATCACCTTGTGACGCTGCCACCAATCGGCCCATTCAGCCGGCGGATCGTGCACAGCGGCGAGACGGAATTCATCTCCTTCGCAGAGGAACAAGTTACCGAATCTTGCACCGCAGATAGTGGTCGCGTTCTTCAGCATCGCTTCGAATACGGGCTCGAGAGCACCGGATGAGCTGGAGATGACGCGTAACACTTCCGCGGTGGCCGTCTGCTGCTCTAGGGCCTCGGAAAGATCATTGGTGCGCTGGCGCAATTCGTTTAGCAAGCGCGTGTTCTCGATAGCGATCACGGCCTGCGCGGCGAAATTCGTGACCAATGCGACTTGCTTCTCGGTGAATGATCGAACCTCCTTGCGATATATCGCAATGACGCCGATCGGTACGTCATTTTTCAGCATCGGCACGGTGAGCATCGAACGGATGCCCGCGACGTCCGCCGCAGAAACAGGCAGCGGATCGCCGCGCCGATATGCCGGCGTAGTTCGAAGATCAGCGACTTGCATGACCTGCCTGGTTTTCACCGCGCGGAATGCCGGAAGTTCAGGATCGGGCCGGAACAGTGTCCCTCGCTCCCATTGCTTCAGGAACGCCTCAGAAAGAGGCCCATGGATTGCCACTGTGCGAAAATCGTCCCCCTCGCACAGGAACATGACACCATAGCTGGCCCCACACAGCTGTGTTGCGTTGGCCAGCATGGCATTGAATACCGGCTCTAGGTGGCCCGGCGAGCTAGAGATGACTTGCAGCACTTCAGATGTCGCCGTCTGCTGCTCTAGGGCCTCGGAAAGATCATCGGTGCGCTGGCGTAGCTCATTAAGTAGCCGCGTGTTCTCAATGGCGATGACGGCCTGGGCGGCGAAGTCCTTCAGTAATTTAACCTGCTTATCGGAAAACGGGCGAACCTCGGTGCGATATATGACTATGGCCCCGATTAGCTCGCCGTCCTTCAGCATCGGGACGCCGACTGCGCTCCGCGCACCGGCAAGCTTGACGAGGGCAGAGTCCGCATGACCTTCTTCAGCCGCGACATCTGCGAAATTGACCACACCTCTGGTTTCGACCACGCGGCCAGCAACCGTTTGTTTCAGCGGAACGACCGGTTCGTGTCGTCGCAGCTCTTGAAATGCGGGTGGGACGTTGTAAGAGGCCGCATGCCTCATTTGATGAATTCCGTCAAATAGCGTCAGAATTCCGAATCGGGCCTCGCAAATCTGCACGGCGTTTTCCAGTATCGCGTCAAACACTGGTTGGAGCTCGCCGGGGGAACTTGAAATCACTCGCAGCACTTCGGATGTCGCGGTCTGTTGGTCCAGAGACTCGGAGAGCTCGTCCATACGCAGGCGCAGTTCGTTGAGCAGCCGCGTGTTCTCAATGGCGATGACGGCCTGGGCGGCGAAGTTTTTGACGAGCTCTATCTGCTTCCCGGTAAACGGGCGAACTTCCAAGCGGTAGATGATGATCGCACCAACCAATGTGTTGTCTTTGAACATCGGCACTGCGAGAAGCGACTTTGCGCCGGCAAGCCGACCGGGCGAACCGGGCGCCCGCTCAATCGACTCGTCGGCGCGGTGAACCAAAGCCTGCGTCTTCAGAAGCTGGTCGAGCGTGGTTCCAGGCGGGGGCAGAAAAGCTCCGCGCTCCTCGAGGAACTTCAGAAACGACGGCGGCGCATTGCGCGTTGCGGCAGTATGGAACAACTTGCCGTCGTAGCTTAGCAAAATGCCAAATTCGGCTTCGCAGAGGTGAGTCGCGCTCCCAAGGATCGCCTCAAAAGCCGGCCTCGGATCTCCGGGCGACGAACTGATGATACGCAGCACCTCAGAAGTGGCGGCCTCCCGATCCAGCGACTCTTGCAGTTCGCGAGCAAGCCGCACGACCTTTGTTCCCCGGCCGGCAGCGGAGGAGTCGCGACGGTGCACGGCCTTGGGCGCATTGCCGCGCCTTGGCGTTGCCGCCTTGCGGCGTCGCTTGGGGACTGGTTCGCCGGCCGCTCTGGAACGCCGTCTCATTGCCTACCTCGAAGGCTCACGGACGCCGCATCGTGCAGGGCCAAACTAGCACACCGGAAGTGGCGGTGCAGGTTCAGCCCCTCCTCGGTATGCACCGGTCGTGTCGCGTGTGGCATCAATCTTTACCGAAATGCGACGCCTGCGATGAGCTCGTTATGCGCTCCATTGCAGACATGACGCTGCAAGGCCGCGAATGATGCGATCTGCAATCTCATCGTTTTGGGTGCTGCCGACAAAGGCGTCATTCGATCACGTGGTCAGCAATGGCAAGCATCTGAGGCGGGACGCCGAGACCGAGCGTCTTGGCAGTTTTGAGGTTGATCGCGAGCTCGAACTCAGTCGGCTGCATGACCGGCAATTCCGAGGGCTTCTCTCCTTTCAGGATACGTCCAGTATACTGGCCCACCTGACGATAGGCGTTCGGCAGACTGCCGCCGTAACTCATCAGGCCGCCATCCGAGACGAACGCTTTGTCGAAATATATGACTGGAATGGAATTGCGAGCCGCAAGGCGGATAATTTCGGCACGCACATTGTTGAAGAACGGGTCGGCCGGAATGATCAATGCGCCAACTTTCTGTTCGGCAAGCGTCGCGAAGACCCTGTCGAAGTCCTGAGCGGCGCCGGCCGGAAAGACTTTAAACTGCAGTCCAAGAGCAGACGCTGCCTTCTGAAAGTCATCGGCGTCGCTATCGGCTGTCGCGTTGTTTGGATTGACGATTAAGGCCGCCGCATGAACCGTTGGGACTAGATCGTGGAGCAGCTGAAGCCTTTTCGCCACTAGCTCCTTATTTCTCATGCTCACCCCAGTGGCGTTACCGCCGGGACGATTAAAGCTCGCGACCAAACCAATTTTGACTGGATCATCCGCAATGACAAAGAGGATTGGAATTGTCGACGTTGCGGCTTTTGCGGCAACAGCCGCCGGGGTATTTCCCGTGGCGACGATCACCAAAACCTTGCGGCTGACGAGATCGGCTGCCAATTTCGGCAAGAGATCGAATTTGCCATCGGCCCAGCGATATTCGATCGTGACGTTGCTGCCCTCGGTAAACCCGGCCTCGGTCAGGCCGAGTTTGAAGCCAGCAACCCTGTCGGAAAAAGCATTGGCTGACCCGGCGTTGAGGAAGCCGATTGTCGGCGTCGCAAGCGGTTCGGCTTGCGCGCGCAAAGACCACAGTCCCAACAAGCCCAGAAAATCACGTCGCCTCATCCGCCGCGCCCCCGGCCAATGACTGACTATAAAAGGTGGCGCATGCTAGCACATCTTCGCGTGCTTGTCGGGACGTTTGGCACTGTCGAAGGCGAGCGGGTCCCGAGCTTGACGCCGATTGCCAATGTCGCTTTCGGGGTCAATAGCTGCCGAAATGCGACGAAAGACTTTGGCCAGTCCGCTCTTCGATTGCCGAACATTAATCCTTCGGCCACGTCGCAGTAAGGCTATCGCCTCTAAACATCCGTCCAACGCGGCGCCGCTTGTTTTTTACCGAGGACGCCTCGTTCGATTGGCAAAAACTTTTCGACGCTTGCGCCGCCGCTCGCCAATCGGCGCCACATCGGAGCATCGGTTTAAGAGTCGAGCTCAGGTCATGTGTAAGGAATCCGCCGACAAATCTGCGCCCGTGCCACAGCGTTGCCCAAGCTGCGCTCAGCCCATGCGGCTCGCTCGAAGAACGCCACGATTTGGCGGGTTGCCCGAGCTTTATACCTTTGAATGCCGAACGTGCGGCGTGTCGCATATCGAGGCATCATGACGGCGACCGTCACCATAATGCTGATCACGATCGTGATCGTCACATGCGTCGCCTGGCATGGGCATAATCGCTGGTACTGACGGGAATATTGATTAGCTTCTCCCAAGCTCACCTGCGTCCCGTTCTAAGAGACGGCATCACGGCGCGTTCCGAGCTGGCAGGCACGGCAGATCAAACAGGTGCGATGGCCGCTTCAACGAACATAAAGGCCAGATACAACAGCCCTAACACGCTAAGCGCACCCGTAAGCCCCGAAAACGCCGCACACAACTTGGCGCTCAATGCGAGAAACGTTTGCCACCACGTCTCTCGGGGGTACTTCGATGCGCTACGCCAAATGGCCATGGAGACAAAAGGCGTAGCCACACTCGATAACGTGAATAAGGCTATTATGAATCCCGCAACGATTGGCTCCTGAACGCCAAATCCCAGCACCATGCATGCCCCGGTGGCGTCCCAGACCAGAGCAAGCGGAATCCCTATCAGCCAAAAGGTGCGCCAAAGAGCGATATCGCCGGTCGCTAATCTCGTGAGAAATTTCATGGATTCAGATTAGCCGTAGCGATCCTTGCCGTCACCTTCGCGACCGGTACGGCGGCGACTGTGCCGACAACCAAAAAAACCGCGAGACCCTGCGCAAGCTCCTTCGCTAAGCTGTCTCATGTGCCCAATTTGGCAAACCACCCGAATCCCCAGCCAATTCCACAATTTCGCCCACTGTTACTGGCATGGCTCACGCTGTATTCGGGCAAAGTTAAGAATTTTGCGGTCTCCTCGGATTGGGGGCGAGTTGCGCGGGGACGCGGGGGCTTGTCTCCGCAATAGCTCGTCCTAGAGGTCGCTTGATACCAGCCGGCGCTATGCCGGGTGATCGGCTGTTTCCAGCTTCGGACGCGGGACCCTAAAGCGCATGATTCGAGCCAAGCACATCGCAGCGCTCCTGCTTGCAGCGCCCTTGATTGCAGCGTGCCTCGCCGGTGTCGGCCGAGCGGCGACGCCACTCGAACCGCCGAGCGCCGAAAAGGCGGCTGAACCGCGCGGACGCGCCTATCTGTTCCGCGGCCTCATCGGCCTGATCGATTGGGGCATGGACGAACTGGCGCAGCGTATCAACCGCACCGGCGTCAAGGCAGACATCAACTCCCATCTGATGTGGCGTGATGTCGCCAATCAGGCCATCAGCGATTACCGCCGCGATCCCAAGCCGATCACCGTTATCGGCCATTCCATAGGCGGCGATTCCGCCGTGGAATTTGCCGAAAAGCTCGAAGGCGCCCATGTCCCGGTGAGCCTGCTTGTCACCTACGATCCCACGCGGATGGCCGGTAAAGTGCCGCCGAATGTCGAGCGCTATATCAACCTCTACCAGTCCTCGAACATGCTGGGCGGCGGCGACCTCGTGCAGGGCCGCGGCTTTCACGGCCACTACGCCAGCTTCAACCTCAAAGACCGCCCCGAAGTCATCCACATCAATCTGGACAAGTTTGATCGCATCCAAGAGCAGTTGACCGCCAAGATCAGGGCGCTGGCCGCGACGCCGGCGCGAGCCGAGGGTGAAGCCGTGCCGCTGCGCATTGTCATTCCGGCCGCCGCTTCGATCGAACTATGGGACAGCGGCCTGCCGGTATCGGCGCACGCCGGCGATACGCTGCAAACTCTCGCGGCGACGTACCATGTGCCGGTCTGGGCGGTGGCGCAGGTCAATGGGAAATCGGAGCATGCGGCGCTGACCGAAGGCGAGCGCGTCGTCGTCCCGCGCTTTCTCGTTCCCAAAGGCGCGCCGGGCCCCGCGGCGAGCGGCGCGCCGGCCGGACACTGAGCGGGCAAGCGGAAACTTTCCGGCGGATCACTGACGCTCAGGTGAGGCGTGCGCGGCCGCCAAGAAGATTGCGACCGCTGCATTCGCGAACATGATGACCACTCGCAGGAATATTATTTTTGGCTCGCCTTGGCGAGGCCTTTGCGCAGATCGTCGCCATTCATGACAGGTATCATCTCGACCGCGGCATTCAGATTTAAAAAGAACGGCTCGACGGCCTCGACAATCTGCGACGGCTCCGCCAGATCGAGAAACAGCATTCCGCCGCGCTTACCGTCTAATGTCCCAAAATAAGCGGCTTCCGGCTTGAGCTTGTTCATGACCGATTCCATCGTTTTTCCGAGCGAGCCGTCATTGAAGGCTGTGTTTCCCTTTTCCACCGGAAGAGTAAATCTCAGCATGATGCGCATTATCGTCTCCAGTATGTGTTTGAGAAACGCTGCTCTTTAATTATGTCACCGCAGCTGCGGGATCACAATCCGGCGAGACTTTTCTGTACGCATCCGGCGACGCTATGTCCGCTATCGTTGCAATGGCGACATCGGGGCCTTGCAGAATTGCCGAGATGATCAGCTGTGTGCTTCTGCAAAGCGAGCTTGAGCACGCGAACCTCATTTGGATGCGGCAATGAAAAGACGACGAATTGCCCGCTGCCGCCTCGCTGGCGGTCTTGATCGCCGGGCAACGAACATTGGTGCCGTCAAACGAATGGCGGGAGCAGTAAAGATCTATCGGGTCGCTCGATAATCTGAAGATTCGGGTTTTTCAAATCGGCGACATCGCCCACTTACGCCGCAAGCTTGAATCGAGGTAAGCTGCCCGCAAAACGCGTACCCGAAAACGGCACCCGGAGGAAATGCGCATGGCGAAGCTTTCTCGCAGAAAATTCCTGACTGTGACAGCTGGCGCCGCAACGCTCCCGGCCTCGCCGCGGATCGCACGGGCGCAAGCCTATCCGTCGCGATCAGTGGTCCTGCTCGTCGGTTATGCGCCCGGCGGTCCGACGGACATCTGCGCGCGTCTCATCAGCCAATGGCTGTCAAAGCGGCTCAACCAGCAGTTCGTGGTCGACAACCGGTCAGGCGCCGGCAGCAATATCGCAACCGAGGCCGCGGTGCAGGCCGACCCGGACGGCTACACGCTGCTTCTGGTCACCTCATCGAACACGATCAATGCCACGCTCTATCATCATCTCAATTTCAATTTCATGCGCGACATCGTGCCGATTGCCGGCATCATGCAGGCGCCCTCCGTGCTGGAGGTCAATCCGTCGGTGCCCGCCAAAACCGTTCCGGAATTCATTGCCTACGCCAAGGCCAATCCTGGCAAGATCAACATGGGGACGGCCGGGAACGGCAGCCCACCGCATATGTTCGGTGAATTGTTCATGTCGATGGCCGGCGTCGACTTGGCCGTGGTCGGCTATCGCGGCGGCGGGCCCGCATTGGTCGATCTGCTCAGCGGGCAAGTGCAGGTCATGTTTGAGGGCATAACCTCATCGATCGGCTACGTTAAGGGCGGCAAGTTGCGCCCGCTCGGGGTCACGTCGGCGAAACGCTCAGCGGCGCTGCCGGATGTTCCTGCGATAGCCGAGTTCGTGCCGGGTTACGCGGCGGCTGGGTGGTTCGGCCTCGGCGCGCCCAAGAACACGCCGCAGCCGATCATTGACACGTTGAGCAAGCAGGTGGCCGAAGCTCTTGCCGATCCTTCGATGAAGGCGCGATTTGCAGACTTAGGCGCTGAGCCGATGCTCATGTCGCCCACCGAATTTGGCAAACTCATCGCCGACGATACGGAAAAATGGGCCAAGGTGATCCGCACGGCCAACATCAAAATGGAATGAACTGCGAGGCCTCTGCGAACTGTGCATTCGCGCGAGTTCCAAAAAGTCCATGGCCGCAACTCGATGCCGGTTTGGCGTCAATCGCAGCTGAAATGCGACGTCCGCGACAAGTCCGTTAAGGAGAGAGCCATGCTTCGAAAAGCAGGGATGTGGTGGATCGCTATTTTGATCGGCCTCGGGCTTGCTGGCTGCCAGAATACCGGACGGTTTTCGCAAGACGGCGGTCTTACATGGACGATGGATGTGGCCGGGCAGGGAGAATGACCGCGCGATTACGATGCGGAATTCGCGATCCCCGAACAGACGCTGGCGCAGCACATGTCGGCACGGGGCGGGAATGATAGCACCTGCACTGCTCCCTCCACTCCGTTCCGGACCAGCTCGTTGAGAACAAATTGCGCTTCAATTAACATTGAAGCTCCAGTTGCTGGATTTCCGCTATCAAACTCCTCTTTGCACGCTTTCAGCAAAGAGACGATTTCGTCTCTACCTTCCTCAAACGACAACGACGCCATTACGATACTCCGTTTTTAGACAACGTTACACACACGGGCGGCCGACGACCGGCCGCACTCCGAACACTTTGTCCTATTTAGGAGTTGCCCCCTTGAGCAAAGAACAGCCAATTCTTCGCCCGATAATCAGTCCCCATCAAATAAGAAATATGTCAATTATGAAGGGAATAAGGCACAGTTGGGGATATCCCATATCGGCGCGGGAGAAAGGAAATTCGCCCCGGCGACTGGATCACGCGTGAAAGTCGAATGACAATCAAAGCCTAAGCGCCTTTTGCCCTCGGCGCTGGCATCGGGATGCAAAAATCATTTTCCGGAGGCTGCTCTGGCAACCCGGCAGTGAAGCCGCTTCGAGCGATTGGCCCAGTCGGAAATGGGATTAGCCTACGCTTCAGCTCCGGCTTCTTGACGGGCTTATTTCAGGTGTTCGCCTGACCCTGAATGACTTACTGTGCTATTGTTCATGGGGTCCGACATTTAGCGGGCTTGGGAGCGGAGCGTCATGATTTCTCGATGTGGATGGTCGCTACAAATTGCTTTTGGTCTTTTCCTTGCGACGGCAAGCACCATAACCTCGCCCGCCGTGGCGGAAGAGACAATGGACGCGCTGTACGCCAAGGCCAAGGCGGAAAAAGTGCTCGTCTTGTATTCCGGCGGTCCGGTCGCACCCTATGAGAGCTTCGCAAGAGAATTCGAGCAGCGCTTTCCCGGACTGACTGTTTCGATCACAGGCGGTTTCAGCAACGTGCTGAACAATAAGATCAACACTCAGTTGCGCGATAAGAAACTCGAAGTCGATATGGCATTCTTCCAGACCGTGCAGGACTTTGTCGCTTGGAAGCAGGAAGGCGTTCTCTTGAATTTCAAGCCCGAGGGCTACGAGCAGATCGCGCCGTCTTTCCTCGATCCCGATGGCGCCTTCACGACCACCAAGGTGAACGCGATCACCTATGGGTACAATAGCAAGCTGGTGGCGCCTGCGGACGTTCCAAAATCAGCGACCGATTTCCTCAAACCGCAATTCATGGGAAAGCTGATCACCTGCTACCCTTCTGATGACGATGCGACGCTCTATCTGTTCTACACCATCGTGCAGAAATACGGCTGGGACTACGTCGACAAGTACATGGCCAATAAGCCGAACTTCGTGCAGGGCCATCTCAATGTGGCGCGCAGCGTCGGCGCGGGCACAAACGTGGCGACCTTTGACGCTACATCTTCCGTGGACGAGGTCGCGCGGGAAGGACGACCGGTCACGGCGGTCTTTTCGCAAGAGGATGCGACGCCGCTCTTTACGGTGACGGCTGGCATTTTCAAGGATGCGCCTCACCCGAATGCCGCGAAGCTGTTCTTGGACTGGTATATGGCGAAAGAGCAGCAAGCCCGCATAGGCGTATTCTCAGCACGTATGGACGTGCCGCCGCCGCACGGGCTCAAACCACTATCATCCTATAAGGTTGCGAACGGATACCGCGATTTCGTGACGGACGAGAAGCAGCTTTCCGAACTCCGCAAGCGTTTCGAAGGCTACACCGGTCCCGTGGTGAACAAAGGCGGAGTCCGCTGAGATAGCGGACTCAAAAGGCGGTTCGGTCCGAAATCCATAATTCCTCTGTCGTCGCCTGCGGTGCGTTTAACTGGTCGAGCTGGCTCTGCGCTGATGAGTCCACACCGTTAGAACGGCGTCCGGCTGCGGATGGCCGCGGCCAGTGTTCCCTCGTCGAGATAATCCAACTCACCGCCGACCGGCACGCCGTGCGCCAGCCGCGTCACCTTGACGTTGGCATCGTGCAAAAGGTCGGTGATGTAGTGAGCCGTGCTCTGGCCGTCCACGGTGGCGCTGAGCGCGAGGATGACTTCGGCGACTGCCGGATCGTTGGCGCGTTTGATCAGCGCGTCGATGGAAAGATCATCCGGTCCGATGCCGTCGAGCGGCGACAGCGTGCCGCCGAGCACGTGATAGCGCGCGTTGATGGCGTGCGCGCGTTCGAGCGCCCACAGGTCGGCGACGTCGGCGACCACGACGATTGCCGAAGGGTCGCGCCGCGGATCGGTGCACAAAGTGCAAGGATTTTGGCTGTCGATATTGCCGCAGACCCGGCAGATCTCGATCTTCTCGATCGCGGTCTGCAGCGCTGCGGCGAGCGGCGCCATCAACAGTTCCCGCTTCTTGATCAGAAACAGCGCCGCTCGTCTTGCCGAGCGCGGTCCGAGACCCGGCAGGCGGGCGAGGAGTTGGATCAGACGTTCGATCTCGGGGCCGGCGCTGATGCTGGGCATCAAAACAGTTTCATGCCGGGCGGCAGCGGCAGGCCGCCGGTGAGCGCCTGCATCTTGTCCTGCAGCATGGTTTCGAGTTTGCGGCGCGCATCGGCGTGCGCGGCAACCATAAGATCTTCGATGATCTCTTTCTGGTCCGGCTTGAGCAGCGAGTCGTCGATGCGGGCGTTCTTGAGATCGCCCTTGCCGGACAGCGTGACGGTCAAAAGCCCGCCGCCGGCCGTGCCCTCGACCTCCATGCGGTCGAGCTCGGCCTGCATCGCCTCCATCTTGGATTTGAGTTCGGCTGCCTGTTTCATCAGGCCAAGAAAATCTGGCATCGCCTGGTCCCGTATCAATTCTGAGGGCTACGCGTCGTCGTCGAAATCGCTTTCGGATTCAACCGGCGCCGTCAACTCGTCGGCGCCGTTCGCCGGCGCGCCGGGCGGCGGGCGGACGTCGACGATTTCGGCGCCGGGGAATCGCGCCAGCACCGCCTGCACCAGCGGATCGGCACGGACGCCGTCCTTGAGTTCCGCTTTGCGGATCTCGGCCTGGGCGCGCAGCGACGGCGCGCCCGGTTCGGCGGAGACCGCCACCATCCAGCGCCGGCCAGTCCAGTCGTTGAGTTTCTTCGACAGTTCGCCGACCAGCGTCGGACGCGCGCTCGTTTCGAGCGCGATCTCGAGTTTGCCGTCCTCGAAACGAACAAGCCGCACGTCGCGTTCGAGCGCGCTCTTGATGCGCGAGATCGCGCTTTTCGGCGGCGAGCGCGATGACGTCCTCGAAGTTTTTCAGCGCGCGGACCGGCGATTCGGCCTCGGCGCTTCGCGCGACCGGCTCGTTCGCCGGCGCCGCGGGGGCCGTCGCAGCGGCTCCACGCGGAGCACCGCGCGGCGCATCGAAACGCGGCGGCATGTCCGAGCGTCCCGGCATCTCTGCGCGCGACGCTGCTGCGCCGGATGGTCCGGTACCGGTTGCGGCTGCGCTCGCGCCATTGCCGCGCGAGGTGTCGCCGAGCGAACGGATCACCTCGTCGGGTGTCGGCAGGTCGGCGGCGTAGGCGATGCGAACCAGTACCATCTCGGCCGCCGCGATCGGGCGGCCGGCCGCCTCGACCTCGCCGATGCCCTTGAGCAGCATCTGCCAGGTTCGCGCCAGAACGCGCATCGAGAGCTTGGTGGCGAAGGCGCGGCCGCGCGTGCGTTCGGCCTCGGTCAGCGAAACATCATCGGCGACCGCCGGAACGACTTTAACTCGCGTGACGAAATGGGTGAACTCGGCGAGATCGCCGAGCACCATCGCGGGGTCCGCGCCGGTGTCGTACTGATCGCGGAGCTCTTGCAGCGCGCGTGCAATATCGGCGCGCATCAGCGCTTCGAACAGATCGATGACCCGGGTGCGATCGGCGAGGCCGAGCATCTGCCGCACGTCCTCGGCGCGCACCGGTCCCGCCAACATTTTTGTATCGCCGGCGCCTGATTGGGCGCCGGCATGCGCAATCGCCTGATCGAACAGCGACAGCGAATCGCGCACCGAACCTTCGGCGGCGCGGGCGATCAGGCCGAGCGCCTCTGGCTCCGCCGTAAGACCTTCCTTGGCGGCGATGTTCTGCAGGTGCTTGACCAGCAGCGCGGCGTCGACGCGGCGCAGATCGAAGCGCTGGCAGCGCGACAGCACCGTGATCGGCACCTTGCGGATTTCCGTGGTCGCGAAGATGAACTTGGCGTGCGGCGGCGGTTCCTCGAGCGTCTTCAACAGCGCATTGAAGGCGGCGCCGGACAGCATGTGGACTTCGTCGAGGATGTAGACCTTGTAGCGTGCCGAGACCGGAGCATAGCGCACCGCGTCGTTGATCTGGCGCACGTCGTCGACGCTGTTGTGCGAGGCGGCGTCCATCTCGATGACGTCGAGATGGCGGCTCTCCATGATCGCCTGGCAGTGCAGGCCGAGCACCGGCATCTTGATCGTCGGGCCGGTGATCGAGCCGTCCGGCAGTTCGTAATTGAGCGTCGGGCGAGGATGCGCGCCGTCGTGGTCTTGCCGACGCCGCGGACGCCGGTGAGCACCCAGGCCTGCGGAATGCGGCCGGTCTCGAAGGCGTTCGAGACCGTACGGACCATAGCGTCCTGGCCGATCAGATCGTCGAAGGTCGATGGCCGGTACTTGCGCGCCAGCACGCGATAGGCGGCGGCTCCCGGCGCCGCGGCGTCCTTCAACTCTGCGGCATTGTTTTTCGCTTGAGCGTCGCTCATCGAATCCGCGGCTCCGCCGCCGGCATGCGAAGGTTTAAGTCTGGTGTCGGCGCGACTCTGCCGCAGCGCAATCTGCTGGCGCAAGTGTCGCTCGAGGCCGAGGGTGGGAGGCTGACGAGCGACCCGGGCCGCGCTCGTTAGGGCTGCTTCCTTCCGGACCTGACCCGGTTGGCGAGTGGCTCGTCCACCGCCAACCTCCCGCGCCCTATATCGGCCGGGGAGGGGCAGAAAGCAAGCCGCGCTGTTCCGTGATGTGATAGCTCTACGACAATCGACAGGAGAGGCGGCAATGGCCGAAGCCGGCTGGTCCCTTCACCCTCAGCTCCGCGCCGACACGGTTCTGATCGGCGACCTTTCCTTGTCGCGCCTTCTGGCCATGAACGACGCCGACTTTCCATGGCTGCTCCTGGTGCCGCGGCGCGCGGACGTGAGCGACATCATCGATCTCGGTCCGGAGCGGACGCTGTTGATGGACGAGATCGCGCTGGTGTCGCGCGCCCTCAAGGACGAAACGGGGTGCTTCAAGCTCAACATCGCTGCGATCGGCAATGTCGTGCCGCAGCTTCATGTTCACATCGTCGCGCGGCACAAGGACGACCCGCTCTGGCCCAAACCGGTTTGGGGTGCGACTGTCCAGCGCGCCTGCGAGCCCGCCGCCTTGGCGCGTTTTGTCGCCGCTATTCGGAGTCGTGTGAGACTATAAAGCTCGCGGCTGCGGTCTACTTAATAGCTCGGCGTTTCTGAGCGCTTCGATGGCTCGCCGCGGGGCGGGATCGAGTCCGGCTCCTCCGTGCTCTAAATGAGCGAAAATCGCTTCGCGCATGCGGGGATCCCAGAATTTCTTGATGTGTTCGGCGGTGCCGGTTACGGCCGCGGCTTCACCCTGGCTCGTAAAGAACTTGCCGATCTGGTTCGCCATGTAGACGAGCTTGTCGAGCGATTTCTCATGCGACATGAGCCGGCGCCCTTTCCTGGACGCGATATGCATGCGTGAACATCTCGAAGCCGTCGTGGCGCGCCACCGCCACGAGCGTGATGCCTGCCGCCTCGGCGGTTCGTACCGCCAAGGCGGTCGGCGCCGAGACCGCGACGACCAGCGGAGCGCCGATGGCCGCCGCCTTCTGGATCATCTCGACCGAAACGCGGCTGGTGAATACGACGAAGCCGTCTGTGGGGAGAATGCTACGCCGTGCCAAGGCTCCGGCAAGTTTATCGAGAGCATTGTGGCGGCCAACGTCCTCTCGGAGCGCGACTAGTCCCCGGACCGGCGACCAGAATGCGGCGGCATGGACGGCGCGGGTCTGATGATTGAGCGCTTGAGCAGGCGCGAGCGCATCGAGCGCGGTCATGATCTCGTCGGGGCGGAACGTCGCGCCACTCTCGACCGCGCGTGGCGCGCGAACCGCCTCGGCGAGCGACTCGATTCCGCACAATCCGCATCCAGTGGGACCGGCGAGATGCCGGCGCCGTTCGCTATAAGCCGCGCCACATGGCTCGGCGAGCTGCATGCGAAGCTCAATCCCGAGTTTCTGCTCGATGATCTCCAGCCCCTCAATCTCCTCGATCGACGATACGATGCCTTCAGTCAAACTGAAGCCGAAGGCGAAGTCTTCGAGGTCCTGCGGTGTGGCCATCATCACGGCGTAGGAGCCGCCGTTGTATGTGAAGGAGATCGCTGTCTCCTCTGGGATGGCGCGCTCGCCACCGACTAGTCCCTGCCGGTGCCACACCGCACGCTGCACTCGTTCGAAGGGAGGCGCCACCGTGCTACTCCGCGGCTTCCAGCGGCACGATGCGGCGGCTGCGCCGTGCCTGCTCTTCATATTCCCGCTGCCACTCGGTCGGGCCGTTCGACGGCATGATCTGCACCGCTGTGACCTTGTATTCCGGGCAGTTGGTCGCCCAGTCGGAGAAGTCGGTGGTGATGACGTTGGCCTGGGTGTCCGGGTGATGGAACGTCGTATAGACGACGCCGGGCGCGACACGGTCGGTAATCAGCGCGCGCAAAGTCGTCTCGCCCGACCGGCTCGCGAGCTTGACCCAATCGCCGTCGCGCACGCCGCGCTGCTCGGCGTCGTGCGGATGAATCTCAAGGCGATCCTCTTGGTGCCAGACCACGTTGTCGGTACGCCGGGTCTGCGCGCCGACATTGTACTGGCTGAGAATACGCCCGGTGGTGAGCAGCAGCGGAAAGCGTGGGCCCGTCTTCTCGTCGGTCGGGATATACTCGGTGATGATGAACTTGCCCTTGCCGCGCACGAAGCCGCCGACATGCATCACCGGCGTGCCGGCAGGAGCCTTGTCGTTGCACGGCCACTGTACCGAGCCAAGCTCGTCGATTTTCTGGAACGACACGCCGGCGAACGTCGGTGTCAGACGCGCGATCTCGTCCATGATCTGCGAGGGATGATCGTAGTGCATGTCGAGGCCCATTGCCCCGGCAAGCAAGACAGTGATTTCCCAGTCGGCGTAGCCGTTGCGTGGCGCTATCACCTTGCGAACGCGCTGGATGCGACGTTCGGCGTTGGTGAAGGTGCCGTCTTTCTCCAGGAAGGTCGAGCCGGGCAGGAAGATATGGGCGTAGTTCGCAGTCTCGTTGAGAAACAAATCCTGGACGATCACGCACTCCATTGCCGCAAGCCCCGCCGCCACGTGTTTGGTGTCCGGATCGGATTGCAGGATATCCTCGCCCTGGATGTAGATGCCTTTGAACGAGCCATCGATTGCGGCATCGAGCATATTGGGGATGCGGAGCCCGGGCTCTTTCTCCAGCTTCACGTCCCACAGCGCCTCGAACAGCTCGCGTGTACTATCGCCGGAAATATGCCGATAGCCGGAGAGCTCGTGAGGAAACGATCCCATGTCGCACGAGCCCTGCACGTTGTTCTGACCGCGCAGAGGGTTCACGCCGACTCCCGGCCGTCCGATGTTACCTGTCGCCATCGCGAGGTTGGCGATTGCCATGACCGTGGTGGAGCCTTGGCTGTGCTCGGTCACGCCAAGGCCGTAATAGATCGCGCCGTTGCCGCCGGTGGCGTAAAGCCGAGCCGCCTTGCGGATAATCTCGGCCGGAACACCCGAAGCCTTGGCGACCTCTTCCGGGCTGTTGCGCTTTTCGGCGACAAATTCCGCCCAATGCTGAAATTCGTCCCAATCGCACCGCTCGCGCACGAATTGTTCGTTGACCAGGCCTTCCGTCACGATGACGTGGGCGAGCGCCGTCAAAACCGCCACGTTCGTGCCAGGCAGCAGCGGCAGATGACAAGCAGCCTCGACATGGGGCGATCGCACCAAATCGATGGCGCGCGGATCGATCACGATAATTCTGGCACCCTGTCGCAAGCGCTTTTTCAAGCGCGACGCAAATACCGGATGCGCGTCGGTCGGGTTGGCGCCGACCAGGATGACCACGTCCGCCTGTTCGACGGAATCGAAATCCTGCGTGCCGGCCGATGTCCCAAAGGTCTGCGACAGTCCATAGCCGGTCGGCGAATGGCAGACACGCGCGCAGGTGTCGACGTTGTTGGTGCCGAAGCCGGCGCGGATCAGCTTCTGCACCAGAAAGGTCTCCTCATTGGTGCAGCGCGATGATGTAATGCCGCCGATCGAGCTCTTGCCGTATTTCGCCTGGATGCGCTTGAGCTCGGAAGCCGCATGCGAAATCGCTTCCTGCCATGAGACTTCGCGCCATGGATCGCTGACCTGGGCGCGGATCATCGGCTTCAGGATGCGTTCCTTGTGGGTGGTGTAGCCCCAGGCGAACCGGCCTTTCACGCACGAATGGCCGCGGTTCGCCTTGCCGTCCTTGTACGGGACCATGCGGACGACTTCGTCGCCGCGCATCTCGGCCTTGAACGAACAGCCGACGCCGCAATAGGCGCAGGTCGTCACAACGGAATGCTCCGGCGTGCCGATCGCGATGACAGACTTCTCGTTCAGTGTCGCGGTCGGGCACGCCTGCACGCAGGCGCCACAAGACACGCATTCGGAATCAAGAAACGATTCCTCCATGCCGGGCGAGACTGTTGACTCGAAGCCGCGTCCGGCGATCGTCAACGCAAAAGTACCCTGGACTTCCTCGCAAGCGCGAACGCACCGCGAGCACACGATGCATTTCGACGGATCGTAGGTGAAGTACGGATTGGTCTCGTCCTTGCCTGGGTCGGGATGCTTCTGGCCCGAGTAGCCATAGCGGACATCGCGCAAACCGACGGCACCGGCCATCTCCTGCAATTCGCAATCGCCGTTCGCGGAGCATGTCAGGCAATCAAGCGGATGATCGGAGATGTAAAGCTCCATCACGCCTCTTCGAAGACGCTTAAGCCGGTCCGTTTGCGTCCGCACCATCATTCCGGGCGCGACGGGCGTGGTGCAGGAGGCGGGCGTCCCGGGACGGCCATCGATCTCGACGAGGCAAAGCCGGCATGAGCCGAAGGCATCGAGCATGTCGGTCGCACAGAGTTTCGGAATTTTGGTGCCGAGTTCCATGGCGGCGCGCATGATCGAAGTGCCTTCGGGCACCGTCACCGGCTGGCCGTCGATGGTCAGCGTAACTTCCTTCGTCGCCTTCGACCGTGGCGTGCCGTAATCCACTTCTTGCACGAGCGACATCGGGGTTCTCCTTAGAGTACCGTTATTCGGCGGCTTCGAAGCGTTGCGGAGTCGCGCCGAAATCTTCTGGAAAATGGGTCAGCGCGCTCATTACCGGGTACGGCGTGAAGCCGCCGAGCGCGCAGAGCGAGCCGAACTTCATGGTGTTGCAAAGGTCTTTCAGCACGTCGAGGTTGGCGCCACGGTTCTCGCCGCGGATGATGCGATCGAGCGTTTCGACACCACGCGTCGAGCCGATCCGGCACGGCGTGCATTTGCCGCACGATTCGATGGCACAGAACTCCATCGCAAAGCGTGCTTGCTTCGCCATGTTCACGGAGTCATCGAACACCACGATGCCGCCGTGACCGATTAAACCCTCGCGCCCGGCAAAAGCCTCGTAGTCGAAGGGCGTATCGAACAACGCGCGTGGGAAATAGGCGCCGAGTGGTCCGCCGACTTGCACGGCCCGCACCGGCCGCCCGGTGAACGTGCCGCCGCCAATATCATCGACCAACTCTCCGAGCGTCATGCCGAACGCTGTTTCAAACAAGCCACCGTGCTTGATGTTGCCGGCGAGTTGGATCGGCATGGTGCCGCGTGACCTGCCGGTGCCGAATTCTTTGTAGAAGGCCGCACCCTTTTCCAAAATGACCGGCACTGAAGCGAAGGACAAAACGTTGTTAATCACCGTCGGCTTGCCGAAAAGGCCGTGATGCGCCGGCAGTGGCGGCTTGGCGCGGACGATGCCGCGCTTGCCTTCGATGCTTTCAAGGAGCGAGGTTTCCTCGCCGCAAACATAGGCACCAGCGCCCGCCAGCACTTCGATGTCGAAGTCGTGCGACGAGCCGCCGATCCTGCAGCCGAGCAGACCGCCGCGGCGCGCAGCGGCGCAAGCCGCGCCCAGGTCTCGATTGCATGCGGATACTCGGAGCGGATGTAGACGTAGCCCTTGGTCGCGCCGACGGCTAAACCGGCAATCGCCATCCCCTCGATCAGCACAAAGGGATCGCCTTCCATAATCATGCGGTCGGCGAAGGTCCCGCTATCACCTTCATCGGCGTTGCAAACGATGTACTTTTGCCGCGCCGCCGTCTGCGCCACCGTCCGCCACTTGATACCGGTCGGGAAGCCGGCCCCGCCGCGTCCGCGCAGACCGGATTGAAGGACCCATTCGATCGTCGCATCCGCGCCGAGCGAGACGGCCTGTGCCAGTCCCTTGCCGCCACCATGCGCCCGATAATCGTCAAGCGAGCGCGGATCGATGATGCCGCAGCGCGCGAAGGTCAACCGGGTTTGGCGCTTCAGCCAGGGAATCTCTTCAGCTAAGCCTTGCCGCAGCGGGTGCGATGCATCGCAGAGCATCGCGTCAAACAGGACCGTGACATCGCTCGTCGCGACCGGCCCATAGGCAACACGACCGGCGGTCGTTTGCACCTCCACCATAGGCTCGAGCCAGTAAAGGCCCCGCGAGCCGGTACGAACGATCTCTACATCGATGTTACGCTTTCGCGCAGCGCTCGTGATCGCGGCGGCAACATCATCAGCGCCGACCGCGATGGCGCCTGCATCACGGGAAACGAAAAGGCGAAGCTTCATCGCTGCACCTCATCGAGCAGGGCATCGAACCGGCTATCATCAAGACGGCCAACCACGCGGCCATCCAACATGGCGGATGGCGCAGTTGCACACAGGCCAAGACAATAGACCGGTTCGAGTGTGAGGCTGCCGTCGGCGGCGGTCGAACCAAGTGCAATACCCAGCCGCTGCTGCGCGCGCACCGCGAAGGCCTGTCCGCCCGCCGCCTGACAGGCCTCGGCGCAGCAAAGTTTAAGAACGTGCCGACCAGCCGGAGCACGGCGGAAGTCGTGATAGAAACTAACGACTCCATGCACTTCGGCGCGAGAGATATTCAGTGCGTCTGCGATCAGGGCTTCGGCCGCCTGGTTGATGTAGCCGAACTCATCTTGAAGCGCATGAAGGATCGGCAGCAGCGGCCCTTCAGAGCCTATAAACGCAATGATCAGCGCGGTCGCACGCTCGGGATTCCACGGTTTGTAGGCGGGCACGATTGCTATTCCACGTTGACTCCAGCTCGGAGAATGAGGCCAAGATCAACGTGGGTTCAACCGCGTGAAAACGATCCCTCGATCTGGATTTTCTATCGACCCAAGTATTCTACAGAAATTAACCTGTAGAATTGGCCGCCTTCGCCAAATCAAAACTGCGTTGTGCTTTTCAACAAAAACCTAACATTCGGCTGCCAAAGCGAGATCGCTGCGATCGGCAATGTCGTGCGACAGCTTCATGTTCACATCGTCGCGCGGCGCAAGGACGACCGGCTCTGGCCCAAACCGTTTGGGGTGCGACTGTCCAGCGCGTCTGCGAACCCGCCGCCTTGGCGCGTTTTGTCGCCGCGATTCGGAGCAGGCTGCATCTTCCGGTTGGTTGACGATCCGGGAACATGGCGCCCGCCCAAAGCGTTGGCCGAGGATGAAACCCTCACGGCGGAGCAAAGCCATGCCAAAGGAAGCGCGCGACGAAAACCGCCCGACCGAGGACGATCTCGCGCGGCAAAAACTCGGACCGCGCGGCGTTCCGGGCGGCCCGGACACTGCGACAATGACGCCGCAGCGCGAGAAGAAGATGCCGAAGTCCGGCGACTTCGACGGCCACACGGCTTGATTCAATGCGCCGCTGCCCGGCGGGCGCGCGTCAGCAAGCCTCAGTCGACCTTCAGGCCGGCGTCTTTGATGATCTTGCCGTAGCTTTGGTAATCGGCCCGGATACGTGCGGCAAATTCGTTGGGCGTGGTGATGTAGGGTTCGCCCGCTCCCGCGGTGGCGAGCTTTTTCACCAGATCCTGCTCGCCGAGCACCGCATTGGTTTCGGTCCGCAATCGCTCGACGATCGCCGGCGGCGTCCCGACGGGCGCGAACAGCCCCTGCCAGAGCGTGACATCATAGGCCGGATAGAACTCCGAAATGGACGGCAGATCCGGGAATTCCGGCGACCGCTTCTTGCCGCTGATGGCGAGGCCACGCAACTTGCCGGCTTTCACCAGCGTCGCAACCGAGCCGCCGCCGAACATCGCCGCCACTTCGCCGCTCATCACGCCGATCGCGGCGGGACCGCCGCCGCGATAGGGCACGTGGGTCATCTGTATCCCGGCCTGCGACTTCAGCAGTTCCATCGCCAGATGATGTTCGCTGCCGTTGCCGATCGAGCCGTACAACAACGGCGGCTTGGCCTCGCGCGCATACGCAATGAAGTCCTTGAAGTTTGTCGGCTTGAGCGCCGGGTTCTCCGTCAGGAACAGCGCATTCGCGACCAGCGATGCCACCGGCAAGAGGTCCTTGAGCGGATCGATCGGCATTTTGGCGTAGAGATGCGGGTTGATCCCGAACAGCGCGCTCGGCCCCAGCAGCAGCGTATAGCCGTCGGGCGCCGCGTGGGCAGCGATATCGCCGACAAGGTTGCCGTTGGAGCCCGGCCGGTTCTCCACCACGATGGGCTGGCCGAGCCGAACCGAGAGCGCCTGTCCGACCGTGCGCGCCACCAGATCGCTTGCGCCTCCCGGAGGGAACGCGACCAGGAGCCGAATGGGCCTGTCGGGATAGCCCTGTGCCAGCGCACCTGTTGCGAACAGTGCTCCGAACGCCAAAGCGGCCCATCGCATCAGCCACTGCATCGTTGCCTCCCTGTACCGAAATTGTTCGGACTATTGGTTTTCAGAGAGCATGCCCCGAAAAATCACGGCCCGGAAGGGATCATGCGTAAACCGATTGCCGCAGCCCGGCCTCATCGCAAAGACCGGCCACGCGAAGCCCGAATTTGGCGAGGGATCAATCCGCAAGCGCGAGCGCGGCCGTACCGCGCCGCGAGCGGCGGCGGCCGTCCTGCCGCATCAGGTCGCGGATCGTGCGTACACAGCGCCCGCACTGCGGTTCATGGCCGAGATGCCGATAGACCTGCGACATCGTCTGCGGCGCCTCGGGCGCTGAAAACGCCGCTTCCACCTCGTTATCGCTGATGACGTGACAGGAGCATACGATCATTGCGGCGGCCTGCGGATCATTGCCGGCGCAAGGAAGCCATATCTGCTCGCGCCGGGACTTGATCTTGATCAAAGCCGAGGGCTTGCGGCGCGGCCGGTCGCCTCCCGCAAATCCCTTACGGAATCCCCCTTAGGGTCAATTCCTGAATATCGCTACGGAGCGCGCTGCCGGTAGTCTCCGCGTCGACATCGCCGAAGGCGAGTTGATGACAGGGAGATCCCGATGTCGAGCAAACAAACTGTTAACGCTGAAAGCTTGGTCCAGCGCGAGATGCCTGATGCGGAGAAATTTCTTCAGCTCGGCATGATGTATTCGATCGGCAGCTCCGTGCCGCACGACATGGTGTCTGCGCACAAATGGTTCAATATCGCAGCGCTCCAAGGCAATAGCGAAGCGGCTCGGCTGCGCCGTGAAATCGCCGGTGAAATGTCCGAGGCCGAGATTGCCGCGGCCCAGCGCGCCGCGCGCAACTGGATGACGCGGCATTAAAGCGGATCAGCATCGCCGTCCTTTCGGTTCCCGGTTCCACGAGCCATCGTGGAACCACGGTCTTTTTCCGAGTCAAACACATCCGCGTGACACGTCCGCGATCGTGAACATTTTGCGCCTGATCGCCGACAGAAGGAGTGGATGTCTCCTTCGACAGTTTGTTGGTCCCATGATTCGGAAGGCGAATCCGATGCCGGTTCGTCCAGGTTCTGATGCGTCGCCAAGGCCGCCATCATGCGAGAGGTGCGGAGGCGTTTTGGCGGAACTGACCCGGCTGCCGAAGCGATTTGATACGCCGGCGTACGACATCTTCCGTTGTACAGGCTGCGGCCGCGTCGAATGGGTCGCCGAAAAGGTCTCGTGAGGTCGCCGCTGGCGCACGCCGGCCGAGTGGTATTTTATTTTTGCTCAAAGATTATTTCTTGAAACGGCCGTCCTTTTTTACGTGCCTCTCTTTCGTTGACCCAGGTCTTACGTGATCCAGGTTTTGCTTGATCCAGGCTTTGTTTGATTCAAGTCAATGCGTCGTCGACCGCCGTATCGTAATCGAAAATCATGAACAGCGAAGATCATAACCTGAAGCCGAAAATACTCTGTCCGAACTGCGGCAAGCCGATGCGGTTCGTGAGAGCCGTTCCGGGGATCGGCGCGCTACCGGAGCTGTGGGTCTTTGAATGCAAGACCTGCGCGGTATCGATGACGGATACCAAGGCGGATTTGATGGACCGCAAGGTCTCGGCATAGCGCGCACGGCTCGAGCCTACGCACGGCCTTATTGGCGCGCGTCCCGATCTCTCAGCGGACGCCGGACAATCAGTCGAACAGCGCCACCGCGCGGGTCCAGCCCGCCGAGCCGGCTTTGATCTTGTATGGAAAGCACGCAACGGTAAATCCGCTCGGCGGCAGTTGCTCCAGATTGCACAGCTTCTCCATGTGGCAGTAGGGAATCTCGCGCCCCGCCTTGTGGCCCTCCCAGATGATGGAAGGGTCGTGCGTCGCGAGCCAGCGTTGGCGCGTATGCACAAACGGCGCATCCCAGCCCCATGCATCGATGCCGGTGACGCGCACGCCGCGCGACGTGAGATAGAGCGTCGCCTCACGGCCCATGCCGCATCCGGCGGTGAGATATTCATCGGTACCGATACAGCTTGAGGCCCGCGTGTTGACCAGCACGATGTCGAGCGGCTTGAGCTCGTGGCCAATACGTTTCAGCTCCGCTTCGACTTCGGCCGCTATGACGACATGACCGTCGGGGACCTTGCGGAAGTCGAGCTTGACGCCCGGACGAAAGAACCAGTCGAGCGGCACCTGATCGATCGTCATCATCGGCTTGCCGTCGATGGACTTCGACTGGAAATGCACCGGAGCGTCCATGTGCGTCCCGTTGTGGGTCGTAAGCTGCACGTTTTCGATCGCCCAGCCTTCGCCGTCCGGCAAATCCTCGCGCTGCAGGCCTGGAAACAGGCTGAGCAGCAGCGGTGCGGTGTCGGTGTTACTGTGATAGTCGATCTTCGGCCGCATGAACGGCGGGTCATAGACCGTCTCATTGTCGAGCGGTGACGAGAGATCGATCATTCGGCTGGGTAGTTTCATGGGCGTCTCCCGGATGTTTGATGGATCGGAGAGTGCTCCGAGCAAACAAACTTACTGCAGCTCGCGCCCGACATCGTAGTTGTAGAGCCAAGCCACCTGGAATGCGGTGTTGTCTTCGCCGCCGAAGCGCTCGCGCAATGCATAGGTTACGTTGCGCTTGAGCCGCGCCCATGGCGAAGCGAGGTGGTTCTCGCGCGCTCGCTCGCGTGCACCCAGCACGGCAGCCCGCGCCCGCGGCATCCGCACGCGCTCATAGGTAAGAAGCGCGGCGCCGAGATCGTTGCTCTGGCGCGCGATTGCCGCGGCGAGCACGCAGGCGTCCTCGAGCGCCATGCCGGCGCCGGTCCCGAGATAGGGCAACATGGCGTGCGCGGAGTCGCCGAGGAGCGTCGCCCGGCCGCGGCTCCAGCGCTCGGGCGGATCGCGATCGTAGAGCGCCCATTTGTACCAGCGCTCGCTGCACGGGAAGAGCCGGGTCAGCTCCGGATGCCAGCCCGCGTAGGTCGTGATCGGCTCGGATACGTCGCATTCCCGCGTCCACGATTCTTCGGTCCAGGCGTTGCTGTCGACATGCGCGACGATGTTGAGAAGTTCACCACGGCGCACGGGGTAGTGCACGACGTGGCCGTGCGGGCCCATCCACATGGCGCCGTCCGTCGTGTCGATATCGCGCGGCACGGCCTCTGCCGGCGCCATGCCGCGCCAGCAGATGCAGCCGGTGAAGCGCGGCGCGGCGGCGCCGAACAGGCTTTCCCGCACCACCGAATGAATACCGTCGGCGCCGACGACGATGTCGGCCTCGATCGAGCTGCCGTCGGCAAAGCGTGCGGTCGCGGCGCGGTCACTGCTTTCGACCGCGATGCAGCGGGTGCCGTAGTGCAGGTCCGTGGTCTTGAGCGCGCTCGCCAAGACATCGAGCAGGTCGGCGCGATGCACCGTGAGGTTCGCCGCACCGAATTTCTGGTGAAAATCCGCGCGGCGCGTGCGCGAGATGTAGCGGCCGCTCCGCCAGTCGCGAATGTTCAAGAAATCCGATCGCGACGCGATCGCGCCGGCCTCGTCCTCGATGCCGAGCGCGCGCAGCGCCTTGACGGCGTTGGGCGTGAGGTTGAGACCGGCGCCGATCTCGCTCAGCGCTGCGGATTGCTCGTAGACGACGACTTCGGCATTCCGCCGTTCCAGCGCCAGCGCCGCGGCAAGCCCGCCGATGCCGCCGCCGATGACGGCGATGCGTGGCGCGCGCGGCATTTGTTTCCTCCTCGGCTGGTCGGACTTTAGATTTCTACCGCGGTGGCGTCGTAGGCGTACAGCCAATCCATGCGCTCCCGGACGCGCTCCTGCTGCCACTCGCGCGCCACCGAAATCGCCACTGCGTCCTCGCCCGCGAGCGCGGGACTGAAAGCCTGTCTGCGGTTCTCGTGGGCCTTGCGCACCACGGCCGCAGTGCGATCGCGCCGGATGTCCTCGTAACGCACGAAGGCAGCCATCGGCTCTTTGGCATATTTCGCCACGCACGCCGCCACCACATAGGCATCTTCGATCGCCATGACCGCGCCCTGTCCGAGGAAAGGCAGCGTCGGATGGCAGGCATCGCCCAGCAAAGTGATGCGGCCTTCCGTCCAGCGTTCCATCGGGCCGCGCACCATCAGTGCCCACTTGTACGGCGTATCGAGGCCATCGATGAGGATGTGAACGTCGCGATGCCAGGAGCGGAAGTCGTTGGCGAGCTCGCCTTTGGTGCCTTCGATGGTCCAGGATTCCACCTGCCAATCGTCGCGCTCGACGATGCTGATGAAGTTCATGAGTTCGCCGCGCCGCACCGGATAATGCAGCACGTGGCCGCGCGGTCCGAGCCAGTTCGTTCCGACCATGCGGGCGAGGTGCGGCGGCAGCCGGTCCATCGGCACCAGGCCGCGCCATGCCACGCACCCCGTGAACTCGGCTTTTCCGGCGCCGAACAGCCCGGCGCGCACTTGCGAGTGAATGCCGTCGGCGCCGATGACGAAATCCGCCGCCGCCACGTGGCCGTCGGCGAACCTTGCCTCTGCGTGATCCGCCGTCTGGCTGACCGCAACGCATTTCTTGCGAAGAAAGACCGCGTTCGGTTTCAGCCGCTGGACGGCCTCGGCGAGAATGCCAAGGAGGTCGCCGCGATGCAGCATGACGTGCGGCGTGCCGTAGCGCTTGGCCGTGACCTCGCCGAGATCGAACCAATTCCAGGTTTCGCCGCTTCGCCAATGGCGGATCTCGCGCGCCGCAGGCACGACCTGAACGCTGGACAATGCGTCCTGCAGGCCGAGAGCATAAAGGACCCGGGTGCCGTTCGAGCCGATCTGAACGCCGGCGCCGGCTTCCTTGAGGGCTTCCGATTGCTCGTAGACGTCGACATCGATGCCGCGCCGGAGCAGCGCCAACGCGGCGGTGAGCCCGCCAATACCGCCACCGATGATGGCAACGCGCGGCGCCTGCGGCATTTGTCGTCCCTCCCGCTTCTGCGGACTTTATTTGCGGACCTCAAATGCCCGCGGCATTTTCCGTGATGGCCGGGCGCGGGGCATCCGCGAGCCGGCAATCCACGCCGACGTTGGCCTTGGACGAGAATACGGTCAAGCTTGGCCGATGAACGGACCTCTTCGCCAAGAGGAGGCAAGGTCGCCTTTTTGACCTGAGGCAGCTGCTGATCATCCTCGCAACAATGGTACTGGCACCCGGTTATGGCAGGTATCGATCGTTCGCTGCCCGTACCGCTACGTCAGGAATTGATGGAATAACGGACATGTCGCGGACATCGCATTTCGGTAGAGAAAGACCCAACGCGGGCTTCTAGGCGAAAGGCAAACGTTGACCGCCATTCGTTGGCCCGCGTTGATTTGAGATGCATGCGGCAATAGGTAAGGGCGTCATCATGTCACAATCTATAGGAAGGCCGGAATTATCTGGGCGGCTGCTGCACCTGCTGCAGTACTTTGGCAAGCCCATAAAATGCTCCAATATTCCGAGCCGCTGAATTGGAATTAGACTAATGTAAGTAGATATCACTTTAGAATGCTCCCAAGATGTATTGCATAGAACCCTTCTAATATTTGCGAATAGCTGCGCAATTTCTTGACAGCGAAGATTTTCAAAGTGCATTTGTTGCGTGCTCGCAGCCGTCACACGACGTGCGCCGCCCGAGAGATGTCTCCTGGTAGAGTGCAATGTCCATCGTCCGACGTAAGCGCCGTCCGGTGTGTTGCCTGCTGATCGTCCTTGGGACGTCAGCCGCGATCGTTTCGAGTGCAAGCCGCGCTCAAGCACAAGATGATAGTTCATTCCACGAACTCGAGACCAAATACATTTTTGGAAATTTTACGGTCGGCTCATCGACCGGCATCGAGGGCGAAAAGGCGTTCGAGCCGGAGACGCAGGCCGACTTCGGCAAACGCGACGGAAGCTACGCCGCCGGTGCGACCGCGTTGGAGTTCGAGTACACGCCGAACCAATACGTGCAGATCGAACTCGGACCGACAGTCTCCTATTACAACATCCACAACGTGCCCGGTCTCGACGACCGCAACATGGCAAGCATCAACGGGTTCGAGGCCGATTTCAGATCTGTCATCCTTGACCGCGGCCCTTCACCCTTTGCCGTGACGCTATCCGTCGAGCCGGAATTTCACAGCCGCGATGAAACGAGCGGCGATAAGGTTGTGAATTACGGTCTGGAGACCAAGCTCGAAGCCGACGCCGAACTCGTGAAGAACCGTTTATATCTTGGCTTCAATCTCCTCTACGAACCGGAAACCACGCGTGCCGATCTCGGCGCGTGGAGCAATGAATCAACCTTCGGAGTATCCTCGGCGCTTGCCTTCCAGATCATTCCCAAGGTCGTCGTCGGAGCCGACCTCTGGTATCTGCGCCATTACGACGGGGTGGCTTTCAATTCCTTCACCGGCGACGCCGTCTATTTGGGCCCGACATTCTACTGGCAGATCGCCCCGAAGGTGCTCATGAGCGCGGCTTGGGAAGCGCAAATTGCCGGCCACGAGGTTGGCGTGAGCCCCGCCCTCGATCTGACGGATTTTTCCCGGGAGCGTGCAAGGCTGCTCCTCGAATTTGAATTCTAGATCAACCCGGCAACGCATTCGGGCGTGTATCGGCAACTTGAAAGAGGAGCTAATGAGGGAAAATTTCGGCCGCGCTGGTTTGATTGTGAGAACGCTGGTTCTTGGCACAGTTCTTTTGACCGTCGGAACCAGTTCGCACGCGCAGCAAGCCGGCGCGGTCGCGATCACAGTCAAGGGCCATCATTTTCAGCCGGCGGAAGTCCACGCGCCCGCTAATCATCCGCTGACGCTTCGGGTGAAGAACCTTGATGCTGCCCCCATGGAATTTGAAAGCGTGTCGCTGAGAGTGGAGAAGGTGGTGGTCGCCGGCGGCGAAGGCGTCTTGAATATTCGGCCGCTCGCGCCCGGCCGGTACGAGTTTTTCGACGATTTCCACCAAGAGACTCGGGGCACCTTGGTCGTGCAATGATTTCGGCTCGTGTTGATTTCCGAACGGCTCCAATTCCAAATCCAGCGACACGAATGCCCGTCGGTGGCCTTTTGTAGATGGTCGCGGATCATTTTGTTCTGGCGACATAAATGCCCGTGCCGACGCCTGATCGTGACGATCCCCAACTGCGCTCCATACCCTTGCGGACGTGGCGATACCGGGCACTATAGGAGCCGGATTCGCCTGGACACGAGCGGGAGGGGCGGGTGGAATTTTACCTCAGCTTCGATCAACTCCTGGGCCGGGGGGCCAACTCGGTCATCCTGATTTTCTTGCCGCTGTTCCTGATCATGACGGCGCTCGAGGCGGTTATCATCCTGCACCGGCAGGGAACCTATCCGTGGCAAAATGCCGGCGTATCGTTCCTCATGACCATCGGCCACTTCATCAGCCAGGCGGCAACCCACGGATTGATCTTCGGGATCATCGCGGCATTCGTTTACAAGATCAGGCTCACGACCATTCCGGTATCATTCCACAACTGGGTCAGTCTCATCGTTCTGTTTCTGCTGGTCGATCTCGGCTTTTATGTCGAACATCGCTGCTCGCATCGGATACGCCTTCTATGGGCTTCGCATTGCGTGCATCACAGCAGCGAGAAGATGCAGGCGACCACTGCGTTCCGGCTGTCCTGGACCCCGATCCTATCCGGTGTGTTTCTGTTCTATCTGCCGATCGTGTGGATTGGCTACGATCCGGTTTGGGTTTACGGGATGGTGTCGATCAGCCTGAGTTATCAATTCTTCGTTCATACAGAACTGGTACCGCGCGTCGGCTGGCTGGAGTGGCTTATTAACACGCCGTCGGCACATCGGGTGCATCACGCGAGCAATCCAGAATACCTCGATAAGAACTATGGCGGCGTGTTGTTGATCTGGGATCATTTGTTCTCATCGTACCAGGCCGAACTGCCGGACGTTAAGATTCGCTACGGCCTCGCGCACCCGCGTTCGGCGCCGAACAATCCATTTATCGTCGCTTATGAGGAACTTTGGCTGACGCTCAAGGCGGCATTTCGCGCCGAAAGTATGCGCGCGGGTCTGGCGCGTCTGTGGGGACCTCCATAGCCGTCTCAATAACGGGCGGCCCTCTGGCTTCGTCATGCTCCGCCAGCCTTCCGTGCCAGCCCGCACATACGCGCCTTGACCGCAGTGGACGCCACGGCTTCAATCCGACACAAAGAACAGGACACAAAGCCACGCCGGCGTTTTGATTCGCGGGATGCTTTCCGCATAATCGGTCCGTTCAGGGGAGTTGCTTCATGACCGTTCGCATCGCCACTGCGCTGCCGATCTCGCATCGTACCGCCGGGGACGAATGCAAGGTGGCCGGCGCGTTGCGCGGCCGAATGATCCGGCTTCATTGATCCGTAATTGATCGTCGTGTCTGCCCGCACCGATCTCGGCCCGCAACCGCGCCTCGGCTATACGGCGAGCCGCATCGATCGTGCCGCCGCGCACCGCAGCGATGAAGCGGCGTTGGCAAAGCTTGCCGCGGACGAGCGCGCCGGCGTCTATCTGATCGGGGGCGAAAACGTGCTGATGAAGCGGTGCGGCGAACGTCTCGATCCGCTGTTTTCGTTCGGCGAAGCCCGCGCCCTCGGCAGCGCGCGCGAAACCGTGTTTCTCGGCCTTCTCGATGACGCTCCGCGCTTCGGCATCGGTTTCGATCCGGCATCAGTCGAGCCGCACAAGGCGCGCGACGATCTCAAAATCACCGATCTGCGCACGATCGCGGTGCAGGGGCTGGTCGACGCCGATCATCTGCCGCCGATTGCTGAGGCCAAGGCGGTGCTGGGCTGGCACGCCCGGCATCGCTTCTGTCCCAATTGCGGCACGCCGACGCGCGTCGTGCAGGCCGGCTGGCGGCGCGACTGTCCATCCTGCAAGGCCGAGCATTTTCCACGGACCGATCCGGTTGTCATCATGCTGGTGATCTCGGGCGAGCGCTGCCTGCTCGGCCGTTCGCCCCGCTTTGCGCCGACCATGTGGTCGTGCCTGGCCGGTTTTGTCGAACCCGGCGAGACGCTCGAAGAGGCGGTGCGGCGCGAGGTGCTCGAAGAAGCCGGCATCATCTGCGGACGTGTCGCCTATTTCGCCTCGCAGCCGTGGCCGTTTCCGACGTCGTTGATGATCGGTTGCCACGCCCAGGCGCTGTCGGACACGATTGTCGTCGATCGCAGCGAACTGGAGGACGCGCGCTGGTTCGATCGCGCGGAACTCGTGCAGATGCTGGCGCGGCAACATCCGGACGGGCTGACCACGCCGCCGCCGGTCGCGATCGCGCATCACATCATTCGCAATTTCGTCGAGAACGGCGCCGATGTCCTTCGCTGAGCCATCGCGCGGCGCGCGGCATGCGGCGGCGCCGCGCATTCTGTGCACGGGCATCATCGTGCTCGACGAGGTGTTCACCGTCGACGCGTTTCCGGCGCCGGACGGCAAAGTGCAGGCGACGGGACATTTCGTCGTCAACGGCGGTTGCGCGGCAAATGCCGCCGCCGCCATCGCGCGTCTCGGCGGCCGCGCCGTTTTGGCCGGCCCGCTCGGCGGCCCGGCCGGCGAGGATACCAACGGCGACCGCGTGCTCGCGGCGCTCGCCCGCGACAATGTCGATTGCACGCCGTGCCAGCGCGTGCCGGGTTTGGCGACGGCGCTCTCGGCTATTTTTATCGATGAACGCGGCGACCGCATGATCGTGACGTATCGCGACGAGCGGGTCGCCACCATCACTCCGGCTGATCCGGAGGGCGTCGTCGCAGCGGCCGACGCCGTTCTGGCCGATAACCGCTATCCGGACTTCGTGCGTCCGATCTGCGCGGCGGCGCGGCGGCGCAATGTCCCGGTGGTCCTCGACGGCGACCGGCCGACCGTCGAGGACGATCCGCTGTTTCGCCTCGCGACGCACGTCATCTTCTCCTCGGAGTGCTTGCGCGCCACCACCGGCCTGGCCGATCTCGCTGAAGGGCTCGCGCGTATCGCGCGCAAGACCGATGCCTTTCTCGCCGTCAGCAACGGGCCGGACGACATTCTGTTTTTCGAGGGCCGCAAGCTGTGCCGGCTGCCGGTGTTCAAGATCCGCGCCGTGGATACGCTCGGTGCCGGCGATGCTTTCCATGGCGGCTTCATCCTGGCGCTCGCCGAGGGGCGCGGCGAGATCGAGGCCATGCAATTCGGCGCCGCCGTCGCCGGGATCAAATGCACGCGGCTGGGCGGCTCCGCCGGCGCGCCAACCCGCGCCGAAGTCGAAGCCCTGTTGGCGAAAGCCGGCTCGTCCGATGGGTGATGCCGGGGCCGCTTTGCCCAAATGAATAGTTTTTGGCGTTGCGTGAGAATATTTTTCTCTATATGACGATTTACCGGCGCAGGCTTGGAATATTATTGTTATTCTGGCGCTAACCGTATTGCCGGAGGGCTGCTTCCCATGGACGCCATCGATCGCAAGATCCTCACCGTTCTGCAAGATGACGCCTCGCTCTCGGTTGCCGAGATTGGCAACCGCGTCGGTCTGTCTTCGACGCCATGCTGGAAGCGTATTCAGCGGCTCGAGGCCGACGGCGTCATCCAGAAGCGCGTCGCGATCGTCGATCAGGATCGCATCGGGCTCGGCATCAGCGTGTTCGTCTCCATCGAAACCGGCGACCATTCGCAGGACTGGCTCGACCGCTTTGCCAAAACCGTCGGCGCCATGCCGGAAGTGATGGAGTTCTATCGGATGGCCGGCGATGTCGATTACATGCTGCGCGTCGTGGTTCCGGACATTGCCGGCTACGACACCTTCTACAAGCGATTGATCGCTGCCGTGCCGCTGAAGAACGTCACATCGCGTTTCGCGATGGAAAAGATCAAGTCGACGACCGCGCTGCCGATTCCGCCGGCCTAATAGCCGAGGCTCACGACGGGCTGCGCGTAATCATAGTCGATTGCCGCGGCCGCATGTAGATCTGATCGTTCAGCGTCATCGTATGAGTCAAAACGTAGCCGAACGACGGATTGTAGCTGTACGACACCTCGGCGAGGATCAGATAGGTGTTCGGCGCCGCCAGTCCCGGCGGAATATTCACAATCTGTCCGGCCGAGCGTGCCGTGCCATTGAGCGTGTCGCTCCAGACGACCGTCGCCTGGCCTTGCGCGTCGATCGAGAGCTCCGACACCACGGCCTGAAGGCCGGACACCGGATAGGGCGCAAGGACGTCCGACGACGCGTTGAGAATGTTCGACATCTCGGCGTCGGTGATGTTGGTGTACTGGCTCGAAAGATCGGCCAGTGTCCGCGCCGTCAACGTGGCTTTGCGGTTGACGGAAACTCCGGTCGAGACTTCGACGCTGCCGAGATAGAGCGTCAGCATCATCGGCAGCAACATGGCGAATTCGACGGCGGCAAGACCGCGACGATCGTCGGCGTAGCGCGCAAGCGGCCGGCGCAAGCGCTGCGCGAAGGCGGCGGCGAAATCTGTAACAGTCGCGAAAGCGTTCATGGCTAGTCCCGTCAGGATGATGCGTAGGGTTCGTTCTTGAAGACGGCGGTTGCGGCGAGCAGATTGAGGCTGCCGTTCATGTTGCTCAGATTGAAGCCGAGCAGATTTACGTAGACCGGATATTGGTAGTAGAGCCGCAACACCACGATGTCGCCCGGACCGCCGGGGTTGTAGTTGAGGCTTGATGAATTGAAGCTGCCGTTGGTCACCGGCATCCCGAGCTGGACCGCCGAGAACGACGAGTAGGTTTCGACGTCGATGTAGACGCCGTCCTGGCAATCGAAGATCGAGGTGATCGATTTGCAAACCTGTGTCTTGAACTGTGCGGCGGTCCAGCCCTGGGTCTGCGCCTGGCCGGTCAAGATCAAACGCCCGCCGGCGGCGGCCGCCGTCTCGAGCGTTTGGCCGGCGAGGAAGATGATCGCCGTCTGCAGGATTGCGAACGTCAAGGCGACGAACGGCGCCGCCAGCATGCCGAATTCAAGGGTGGTCGAGGCTGTGCTCTGACAAACGAAGCGGCGCAGCGCCGTCGGGAAGAGCTGAGCCGCGCGCGCCGTCAGCATCGAACGCAGCCGATCGAATGTTAGCTGATCTAGCATTGTAACCCTCAATCGCCGAACGCGCAGGAGCGCAAGACATCGTGATTGAGCATTACTCATCGCCCGTTGGCGATTTATTGTAGTGATCACCAGGAACGGCGGGTGCGATATTAAGTGCTTGGCAACCTTGCGGCGCGTCAAACGACGCGCGGTGCAGCTCGCGCGGACCTGCTGCGGTCGCGTTCTAGCGTTGCGAGCCTGCTCCGGCGGCCAAAGCCTGGTTGTTGCGGGCGACCGATGCGGCCAGCGCCTTGGTAAAGTAGTCCGTGTCGTCGCCGAGCGTGATCCGCGTCGAGCATTCCGGCGTGCAGCTATAGGTTTCTCGCGTGATGCCGCGGTAGACGACCACGATCGGATCGCGTGGTCCCTTCACCTCGACGGAATTCTCCATCAGCACCGCACCGGCGCGATCCATCACGACGACATTGGTGGCGCCGTAGGCCTTGCCGGTGACGATTGCGATTCCGCCGGGCTCGATCGAGAGATCGGCGATCAGTGGGTCGCCAATCACGACGGTTGCGGCACGCTCCGGAATTTTGATGATCCGAGCCTGGTCCATCGCGACGACGATCGGTTCGGCCGATACCGCAGCCGGTACCGCAACCAGGAGGAAAAGGGCCGCTCCGAGCCGATAGAACGGCTTCAGGGCCGCCCGGCCTCGCACGCACAACGCTGTCATCGAGACTCTCCGAAACCCCACGCCACACTACAACCGAAGAGGCCGTACGCAGACCAACCTATTTTTAACCGCGGATTAGTGAATGAAGTGCAAATCGCCCCCGCCGCTTCGCCGGGTAATGAGGCGCTCCGCCCGTGAGCGGCGATCAAGGGGCGCGGCTTTCACTGCGTGAACGGCCGCATGAACTGGCCTCCGAAGCTTGCCGGGTACTCGCGCTCCGCAATGCCGTACTGATCGGGCAACTCGCCGGCGGGCATATAGAACGTGCCGAAGATGACATCGAGGATCGGGAACGTCGCGGCAAAGTTCTTTTCCCCGCCGCGATCCGGCGCGGTGTGATGCCAGCGGTGAAACACCGGACCGGCAATCACGTACTTGAACGGGCCGAGCGTCCAATCGAGGTTGGCGTGCACGAAGGCCGAATGAGCAATCGTGAGAGGACCGAGCACGACGAACACATTGGGCGAAATGCCGGCGATCAGCATTACGACGTCGGCCAATACGCTGCCGAGAAAAAGATTGATCGGATGAAAGCGCGCGGCCGAGATCCATTCCAGTTCCTCGGACGAATGATGCACGGCGTGATATTTCCACATCCGTGCGCCATGAAACATGCGATGCGTCCAATACAAGATGATGTCTTCGCCGATCAGGAACAGGATCATCTGCACGCCGAGCGGAAACGCGGCGAGGGGGCCGTGGCCGTTGTCGTAGAATGCGATCAGCCCGTCGGCGGTGGTGATGCCGAACAGGAGCGCCGCGCCGGCAATGAGAAGGCCGATGCGAAGGTAGCGCGCAATCACCGGGATGAAGAACCAGTAGCAGAGATCGGTCACGAGATCGCGCTTATGCCACCACGGCCGGCCGGGATTACAGGCCCAGAACGACGTGAGGGCCGTGAAGCCCACCGCGAGCGCAATCGAAATCGGCAGATTCTTGGTCAGCGTCTGGCCGAAATTGACGACGAAAGAAATGAGTTCCTGGCTCATGCTGGCTTGGATGGCGTCTTGCGGCATTGGCGAAGCCTTGTTCTGTTTGGAGGCCGGTCCTCTGGAGCGGCTCAGCCCGCACGTTCACGGTCATGCATCGTATCGGCTATCCCCATTAAAACGCCGTGAACGATCCGCCGTCGAACCGCGCCGGAAAGGCATGAATGATTGAAACTACCGGGTAGTTTGGAATCTTGTTTGAAGAAACTTGCACTCCGCAGCCTTACACGCTGGCAACTATCATCTGATAAAAGCCACTTTAGCCATCGGCGGGTCGGGAACTTGTTGAATTCTTTGCTCACCGAAACGCGTCATTAACTACATTGCGGAACTGCCAATAGGGCCCGGGTTTATTCGTTCGATTTAACTGCATTGAAATTTCTCATTGTTAGCTTTGTGCCCGATCCCAAACGGTCCGCAAGCGGCCGCCGGATCACGCTCAGACAGCTAAGTGTGGACCTTAAGGAGCCAACCAATGAAGACCCTTGTTTCGCGTTTCGTGAAAGACGAATCTGGCGCCACTGCCATTGAATACGGCCTCATCGCCGCCGGCATCTCGGTCGCGATCATCGCCGTGGTGCAGGGCCTCGGCAGCAAGCTGAACTCGACCTTCAGCAGCGTCTCCAGCGCCCTCAAGTAAGCGCCGTTTCAACCGTGCTACGAGAGGGCTCCGGTCGAGTACCGGAGCCTTTTCGCTTTCTGCGATTGTTTTGCGCCCATTCCGCTAACGCACTTTCAACGTGCGCCGGATAAAACGGCCCTGAAACGACAATTAGGGATGCCATGCTGATCGAAGTGATCAAATTGACGCTGTTCCCGGCCATGATGGCGTTTGCGGCGTCGAGCGACCTGTTCACGATGACGATCGCCAATCGCGTTTCCCTCATTCTGGTCGGCGGCTTTGTCCTGCTCGCTCTGCTAAGCGGTATGAGCGGTGCCGACGCGTTGTGGCATGCGGCTGCAGCCGGAACCGTGCTTGTCGTCACGTTCGCATTCTTCGCTCGCGGTTGGATCGGCGGGGGCGACGCCAAGCTTGCCGCCGCAACAGCCCTGTGGCTGGGTTTTAGCCATCTCGGCGATTACGTGATCTATGCTTCGCTGCTCGGCGGCGGGCTGACACTGCTCTTGATCCAGTTCCGCTCCATGCCGATGCCGCAAGTGCTGCTGGGACGGGACTGGGCTGAACGGCTTCACCGCCGGGACGGCGGCGTTCCCTACGGCATTGCGCTCGCTGCGGCGGCGCTCCTTGTCTATCCGCACACCGAGTGGATGACCGCACTCGGCGGCTGATGTCCGAATTAGCAAGTCCCTGCGGCGTTGCCTCCTGCGAACCGGGAATTGCATGGCCGGGAGCAAAACGCATCTCGGCCAATTTTTTTGAGCTTGTGGCTTTTTGGTCTGATCGCGGCAAATTGCAGTTTTGTCAGCGCCGGGATGGCCTTCCGGACATCCCTAACGAAAGATTAACGCGATTTGGATACGCCTCATTAACCATGCTTTGACGTTTAGCTGATGAACTGCAGCGATAACGGTCTCTTCAGCCGTGGCGTCATCTGGAAAGTGAAGCGTAATGAAAGCGGCCCGTCTTGTCGTTCTTGGTGTTGCACTTGCCGCGGGCGGCGTTGCCGCTTTTCTCGCGAGCAGGAGCCATGAGCCGGAACCGGCCAAAGAGCCGGTGGCGCAGATTGAGACGGCTGATGTGCTGATCGCCAAAGGCGATCTCCCCAGAGGGCAGGTGATCGCAGCATCGGACATCGGCTGGCAGGCTTGGCCGACAGCTGCGATGAACGCAAACTTTATCAAAAAGTCGGATCGGCCGGACGCGATCAATGAATTCGTTGGCGCCATCGTGCGCGTTCCCATTGCGTCGGGCGAGCCGATCCGCGAGCCCGCGGTGGTCTTTGCCAAAGGCAGCGGATTCCTGGCGGCGGTTCTGCCTCGCGGCATGCGCGCAGTGGCGATGGACATCTCGCCCGAAAGCGCCGCCGGCGGCTTCATCCTGCCGGAAGATCATGTCGACGTCGTCCTGACGCGCCGTGACAAGGCGGCCGAAAAGGCGAGTGGAATCGAGAAATACGTCTCGGAGACGATCCTCAGAAACGTGCGCGTCCTGGGAATAGACCAGGCGGTTGACGAAAAAGATGGCCAAAAGGTCGTGGTCGGCAAGACCGCGACGCTCGAATTGACGTCGACGCAGGCTGAAACGCTGGCGCTCTCGCGACAGCTTGGGACGCTTTCGTTGGCGCTGCGAAGTCTGGTGGATTCGCGATCCACAATCCCCGAGGACGGCATCGATGATGGCGATAAATCAGGCGGCTCTATCAACACAGTGCGCTACGGCGTGAGCACGCTTAGCACGCCCCGCTGAACCGCACGGAGGAACGGACCATGCCAGTCAGGACATCGATCCGCATCGCTTGTGTGGCGGGCCTGATCGTCGCGTCATGGCTTCTTCCTGACCTTGCCTCGGTCGCCGGCGATGGGCCGCCGGCACCGCCGACGCAGACGATCAAGCTTGCCGCAAGCGACCTCGGCTCACGCGCGGTTTCGCTTGGCATCAGCAAATCCGTCGTCATCGATTTTCCGCGCGACATCAAGGACGTGCTGGTTGCGGATCCCAAGATCGCCAACGCCGTGGTCCGCTCCGCGCGCCGTGCCTACATCATCGGCATCGCCGTCGGCCAAACCAATGTCTTTTTCTTCGACGCCGAAGGCAAGCAGATGGGCGGCTTCGACATCGCCGTCACGCGCAGTCTCAACGGTCTTCGCTCAATGATCCGCCAGGTTCTTCCCGATTGCGACATCAATGTCCAAGGGATTGGGGACGGTGTTGTTCTGTCCGGCACCGCACCGAGCCAAGCCGAGGCGCAACAGGCTTATGACATGGCGGTGCGGCTTCTTAACGACGGCACGGCGAACACGGTCCCGCAGGGCACCAAGGTCGTCAACGCCATCGTGGTTCAAGCGCGCGACCAGGTCATGCTGAAGGTGACCGTCGCCGAAGTTCAGCGTGACGTGATCAAGCAGCTCGGCATCAATCTTTCCGGTCAGCTCAACTACGGGACGGCCGTGCTGAACTTCAACAACACCAATCCGTTCTCGGCCTACGGCCAGTCGCTCAACGGTTCGAGCATTACGGGCGGCTGGAGTTCGATCAGCGCCGAACTGCAGGCCATGGAACGCGCCGGCGTTCTGCGCACGCTCGCCGAGCCGAGCCTCACTGCAATCTCCGGTGAAAGCGCCAACTTTGTTGCCGGCGGTGAATTCCCGGTCCTTAACGGTTTCAGCTGTGCGAGCTCGACCCCGGGCAGCAATACGTCCGTCTGTCAGCCGTCGATCGATTTCAAGAAATTCGGCGTCAGCCTCGCCTTTACGCCGGTCGTGCTCAGCCAGGGACGCATCAGTCTCAAGGTGACCACCGAGGTGTCCGACCTTTCGACCGACAATGCGTTGACGATCGCGGTTCCGGGCACGACGCCGGGCACGATTGGCTCGTCGGCGACCATACCGTCGATCAAGGTGCGGCGTGCCGACACCACGGTGGAGATTCCCTCGGGCGGCGCACTGGTGCTGGCCGGCATGATTCAGGAGCAAACGAAACAACAGATCAACGGCCTGCCCGGATTGATGGAAGTCCCCATTCTCGGGGCGCTTTTCAAGAGCCGCGACTACATCAATCAGCAAACCGAGCTGATGGTGATGGTCACGCCGTACGTCGTGCATTCCGTCGCGCAGAAGAATCTCTCGCGTCCCGACGACGGCTTTGCCGATCCCAGCGATCCTGCTGCAGTCCTGCTGGGCCGTCTGAACCGTATCTATGGCGTCGGCGGCAATGTCGATCTGCCGGACACGTACCACGGCAAATATGGATTTATCCTCGATTGAGCTGCGGAAGCAGGAGAGACGACCGATGCACACCGTTCGCGCAATGATCGCCGGCCGCCGAGGGTTCGCGGGGATGGCGCGGCGTGCCGTCGTCGTAGCCGGCTGTGCCGCGTTGCTGGCCGCCTGCAATACCGATCAGCAGATCGCGGGCGTTCCCAGCGTCTCGCCTGATTATCGCATGCGTCACCCGATCACGCTCACCGAAGCTGACCGTACCTTTCAGATCTTTGTCGGGACCAATCGCGGCACGCTGACGCCAACGCAGCGTGCGGAGCTGCTCGCCTTCGCTGAGACGTGGCGGCAACAAGCGACCGGCGGCGTCGTTATCGCCTTGCCGAGGGGATCGACCAACGAGCGGGCGGCGGCGGATGCGTTGCGTGAGATCCGGTCCATCGTGGTCGCGAGCGGTGTGCCGCCGAGGAGCATCGCCGTGCGGAACTACAGCGTCGATCCGGGGACGTTGGCAACCATTCACGTCACTTATCCTAAGATCACCGCTCAAGCCGGACCTTGCGGGATGTGGCCGGAGAATATCGGGCCGGGTGCCGACCGCGACTTCTTCGAAAATCAGCCCTATTGGAATCTCGGCTGTGCAAGTCAGCGCAACTTGGCCGCCATGGTCGACAATCCAACCGATCTGGTTCAGCCGCGCGGCGAAACACCCATTTACACGATGCGGCGCACGACGGTCGTCGAGAAATACCGGGTCGGCCAAGACACCGCGACCCAGCACCAAAACACCAACTCAGGCAAGATCAGTGACGTTGGCCAATGATATCCGCACATGACAAATCAGGTTAACCAAGCCACTCTGGAAGCAAGCGTCGCCGAAGACGTCGTCGGCCGCGATGAGCACATCGCGCCGGCGCCGCGCGTGTCGGTGCAGGCATTCTGCGAAACTGTCGAGACCGCAGCCGCGATCCAAGCGGCGGGCGAAGATCGGCGCATGGCGAAGGCGCATCTGCGCATCCAGATGGGAGGGCTGGCGGCAGCCATCGAGGCCTATCAGAGCTCTCCCACGCCGAACGTCATCATTCTCGAAACCGAAAGCCGCAACGACGACATTCTCGCCGGCCTCGATCAGCTTGCCCATTTTTGCGATGCAGGTACCCGCGTCGTCGTCATCGGCCGCAAGAACGATGTCTCGCTGTATCGTGAATTGGTTCGGCGGGGTGTCAGCGACTATCTGATCGCGCCGGTCGGCACGCTGCACGTCGTACGTTCCGTGTGCGGATTGTTTTCGGCTCCGGACGCCAAGCCGGTAGGCCGCGTCATAGCGGTCGTCGGCGCCAAGGGCGGCGTCGGTGCCTCGACCATTGCACACAATATCGCGTTCGCGATCGCGCGCGACTTGAAGCTGGATTCCGTGGTGACCGACCTCGATCTCGCGTTCGGCACCGCCGGTCTGGATTTCAACCAGGATCCGCCGCAGGGCATCGCCGAAGCGGTGTTCTCGCCCGATCGCGTCGATACCGCTTTTGTCGATCGGCTGTTGGCCAAATGCACCGAACATTTGAGCCTGCTTGCGGCACCGGCGACGCTGGACCGCGTTTACGATTTCGGCGCTGACGCTTTCGACTCCATCTTCGATTCACTGCGCTCGACCGTTCCCTGTGTGGTGCTCGATGTGCCGCACCAATGGACCGGCTGGAGCAAACAGACGCTCATCGGCGCCGACGACATCCTTATCGTTGCCGCACCCGATCTCGCGAATCTCCGCAATACGAAGAATCTCTACGATCTTCTCAAGGTGGCCCGGCCGAACGATCATCGTCCGCTCTATTGCCTCAATCTCGTCGGTGTTCCGAAAAAGCCGGAGATCAAGGCCGCCGATTTCGCCAAGGCCCTCGAGGATCAGCCCGTTGCGATCATTCCGTTCGAGCCGCAGGTGTTTGGTGCGGCGGCCAACAACGGACAAATGATCGCTGAGATTTCCAATAATCACCGCGCCGCCGAAATGTTCCTGCGGCTTGCGCAAAAACTGACCGGGCGCGCGGAGCCGAAGAAGCAGCGATCGGGTCTGTTTTCACCGTTACTTGGTAAGTTACTGCAAAGGCAAGCTTAACGTTTGTTGGAGTTGCGTTCGTGTTTGGTAAGCGTCCTACTGGGTCCACCGCCGAAGTCGAGCACCGGCAAGCGCCGGCGCATCCGGCATCGCCTGCGCCGGCTGTCGCGCCGGCCCCGCCCCATGCGGTCTCGCCTCCGCTTGCTCCGCCCGAGGGCGGACGCACGCCGTTTCCCTCCGCAGGCCTCGGTGCGCCGATCGTCGGAGCGCCGTCGTCCAAGCCCGGCGCGGCGAGCGCCAAGAATCAGCCGCAGCAAATTCCCTCTGCGGTAGAACTCGCGGCGCTCGGATACCTACTACGAGACCAAGGGTACGATATTTGGCGCGTTGATCGAGGCCATCGATCTTGCCCAGCTCGCCAAGCTCGACGCTGATTCTGCGCGCGAAGAGATTCGCGACATCGTCAACGAAATCATCGCAATCAAGAACATTGTGATGTCGATCTCCGAGCAGGAAGATCTGCTCGACGACATTTGCAACGACGTGCTCGGCTACGGTCCGCTTGAGCCGCTGCTTGCCCGTGACGACATCGCCGACATCATGGTCAACGGTTCGGGCACGGTCTACATCGAAGTCGCGGGCAAAATTCAGAAGACCGGTATCCGCTTTCGCGACAATCAGCAGCTTCTGAACATCTGCCAGCGCATCGTCAGTCAGGTCGGCCGCCGGGTCGACGAATCATCGCCGATCTGCGACGCGCGCCTGCCGGACGGCTCTCGCGTCAACGCCATCGTGCCGCCGCTTGCGATCGACGGGCCGGCACTGACCATCCGCAAGTTCAAGAGGGACAAACTCACGCTCGAACAGCTCGTGCGGTTCGGTTCGATCTCGCCCGAGGGTGCGGAAATCCTGAAGATTATCGGCCGCTGTCGGGCGAATACCCTGATCTCCGGCGGAACGGGCTCGGGCAAGACCACGCTGCTCAATTGCCTGACACGTTACATCGACGACGACGAGCGCATCGTCACCTGCGAGGACGCTGCCGAACTTCAGTTGCAGCAGCCGCACGTGGTGCGACTGGAAACCCGTCCGCCCAATCTCGAGGGCGAGGGCCAGATCACGATGCGCGACCTGGTTCGCAACTGTCTGCGCATGCGACCGGAACGCATCATCGTCGGCGAGGTCCGCGGCCAGGAAGCGTTCGATCTTTTGCAGGCGATGAACACCGGTCACGACGGCTCGATGGGCACGTTGCACGCCAACACGCCTCGAGAGGCGCTCTCCCGTCTGGAATCGATGATCACCATGGGCGGTTATTCGCTGCCGTCGCGTACGATCCGGGAAATGATCTGCGCCTCCATCGACGTCATCATCCAGGCGGCGCGCTTGCGTGACGGTTCGCGCCGCATCACGCACATCACCGAAGTGATGGGCCTGGAAGGCGAAGTGATCATTACCCAGGACGTTTTTCTCTACGACATCCTCGGCGAGGACGCGAACGGCCATCTGCTCGGCCAGCATCGGTCGACCGGCATTGGCCGTCCGAAATTCTGGGAGCGTGCGCGCTATTACGGCGAGGAGCAACGCCTCGCGGCAGCGCTCGACGCCGCGGAAGTCGCGAACGTGGGTACACGAAACTAGAGCGCGGTAGCACCGATGGAGACTTACGGTCTGTTTTTCCTGGTGGCGCTCGCGATCGGCGGCGTCGCTTGGGTATTCCTGTATCCCCTTCTTTCCGGCGAGCGAAAGACCGAGCAGCGCATGGCGAATGTCGCTCGCACCGAACCGGTCGCGCGGTCGACGACGCGTGCATCGCAGAAGCCGCGGCGCGAACAGATCGAAGGGACTCTCAAGCAGCTCGAAGAACGGCAAAGAAAGGCGAAACGTCCGCCGCTGACTGTGCGCTTGACGCAAGCCGGGCTCAACTGGTCGAAACGCCGATTCATTATAACGTCGGTTGGCTTGGGCCTCGCCGCGTTCCTGGCCGCACTGATCGCCAAAGGGGGCCTGGTGGTCGCTTTCGCCTTCGCTTTTGCGGCTGGCTTTGGCATTCCGCAGTGGCTGCTTGCGTTTCTGAAGAAGCGGCGTGAGGCGCAATTTTTGAATCTGTTTCCGGATGCCGTCGACGTTATCGTTCGCGGCATCAAGGCTGGTCTGCCGCTGCTTGACAGCCTCAAGCTGATCTCCGTCGACGCGGTCGAGCCGGTGCGCAGCGAATTCCGCAGCATTATCGAGACACAGACGATCGGCATGCCTATCGGGGAGGCCGTGCTCAAGCTTTACGAACGCATGCCGGTGGCCGAAGCGAATTTCTTCGGCATCGTCGTCTCTATTCAGCAGCGTTCCGGCGGCAACCTCTCGGAGGCGCTTGGCAACCTTTCTCGAGTGCTGCGCGACAGAAAGAAAATGAAAGCCAAGATCCAGGCGATGTCGATGGAAGCCAAAGCCTCGGCGGCGATCATCGGTTCGCTTCCGATCGTCGTGATGGGCCTCGTCTACGCCACAAGCCCGAAATACATCGAACTGCTTTTTACGGAAAACCTTGGGCGCATCATGCTCGGGTGCTGCGCGGTCTGGATGCTGATGGGCATCCTCGTGATGCGCAAAATGATCAATTTCGATTTCTGAGGTCAGGCCGTGCTGGGAAATATCATCAAGCAGCTTTTCGAGCCGAAAATTCTTTCGATGATTTTTGCGGCCATTGCGGCCGGCGCAACCGTGCTGACGCTGGCAATGCCTTATGTCTTCTCGGACACGCTGCCCAAGCGCATGAAGGCGGTGGCGTTGGAGCGCGAAAAAATCCGCCAGCGCGAGCGTGAGCGGATGGCCCAGGGCAGCCGAGCTTCGCTGCGGCAATCGCCGAAAATGTACATGAAGACGGTGGTCGACAACTTCAACCTCAGGAAGTGGGTCGGCCAGGAAGAGGCGCGCGCCATGCTCGTTCAGGCCGGCTATCGTGGCCAGGCGCCCTACGTTACCTATCTTTTCTTCCGCATGACGATGCCGATCGTCATGCTGCTCGGTTCGCTGTTCTACGTTTTCGTGATGATGAAAACCAACTATCCGCCGATGGTCAAGGTTGGGATAGCGATCGGCGCCGCGTATTTCGGCATGTACAGTCCGAATCTGTTCCTGAAGAATAAAATTCAACGGCGGCAGCTTTCGATCAAACGGGCGTTTCCCGACGCCCTCGATCTCCTGCTGATATGCATTGAATCGGGAATGTCGGTCGAGGCCGCCTTTCGCAAGGTCAGCGACGAGATTGGATCGCAATCGGTCCCGCTTGCAGAAGAGTTCACCTTGACGACGGCGGAATTGTCATATCTGCCAGATCGCCGCCAAGCGTACGAAAACCTGGCGCAGCGCACCGGTCTTGAAGGCGTGAAGGCGGTCTGTCTCGCCTTGCAACAGTCCGAACGCTATGGCACGCCGCTCGGTGCCACCATGCGCGTGCTGGCACAGGAAAATCGCGATATGCGGATGTCCGAAGCCGAGAAAAAGGCCGCTGGTCTGCCGCCGAAGCTCACCGTGCCGATGATCGTATTTTTTCTGCCGGTGCTGTTTGTCGTCATTCTCGGTCCGGCGGCGATCCGGGTCCTGGCGCTGCAGCACTGAGATCGCGTTTCCATCCGGACATCGGTCTCAGCTCGGACCGTGCGAGACGTGCTCGGTCTGGCTTGTTTTCTGTATGCCGGTGCGCCGCGCGAGCATCTGCCGCAGGTAGGCGACGTTGGCGGCGGCCTGTTCGGGCGGCAGGTCGGTCTGCGCGATCTGCTCGGCTTCTTGAAAGCGGCCCTGCAGACCAACGACGAGCGCGAGATTTTGGCGCACGCGTTGATCGACCGGGCGATGCGCCGCAGCGCGCCGCAAGGTCGCTTCGGCGTTCGGCAGATCTTTTGAAAGCGCATAGGACAGGCCGAGGTTGGACAGGACCGACGGTTCTTCGGGAACGATCTTGAGCGCCGTCAGGTAATAGCGTTGGGCTTCGGCGTGTCGGCCCATCTGATCGAGCACGGCGCCTTCCGCGGACAAGATGTGCCAGTCGGGTTCGTCGGGAGTATGAGCGCGGCCGAGCACGTCGAGCGCCTGCTGATAATTGCCGACCTCGGCGAGCGCCCGTCCGTATTCGCCGAGCACCACCTTATTATGGGGGTTTTCAATTGAAAGCCGCTCGAGCACGGCAGCCGCCTGCGCACGCTGCCCGGTGGCGCGCAGCGCCTGCGCGTAGCGAAGCGCCACCTCGACGTTCTTTGGATTGGCGCGATATTGCGGGCCGTAGACCGCGACGTCGCGTTGCCAATCGGCATCCGGACGATCGGCCGGTGCGAGCGCCAGCGTGCCCGGCTGGCCGGATTGCGTCGTCTGGCATCCTGCTGTCGCCGCGGCGATGGCAGCAACGAGGGTCGCTGAGGCTAACAGCCGTATGGAGCGGGATCGGGTCGAACGCATCTCGATCGCTGCGATGGTAGCCGCAAGAACAGCCGCAATGGTGCAAGTCGCGCCATGCCGCAGGGTTGGTCAGCAATAGAACGTTAACCCTAACGAGCGGTTAACGCGGCCAAGAGATGGCTTTTTCCAAGCACTCTGTGAATGTGGACTGTCGGGGGAGAACGGCGCGACCTAAGCGAGAACCTTAGCCGCGGTTCCGCGCAACTCGCTGGCATAACTCGACGTGTCGCCTTTTGGACGCTCGCCGGCAATGGCGTGGCCTTCGACCATGTAGTGAACGGCCTCGGCAATGTTTGTCGCGTGATCGCCGATGCGCTCGATGTTTTTAGCGCAAAACAAATGGTGAATGCACATCGAGATGGTTCCGGGATCCTCCATCGTGTAGGTCAACAACTCCCGGAACAGCGAGACGTAGAGCGCGTCGACTTCCTTGTCGCCCTGCCAGACCTTGAGGGCATTCACCGGATTGCGGTCGACGAAACTGTCGAGGACCGCGGCCAATTGAGAGGCGACCAGCGATGCCATGTGTTTGAGACCGCGCATCAGGGTGCGCTGCGAGTGCTCGCCGCTGACTGCGAGGGCTCGTTTGCCGACATTCTTGGCGAGGTCTCCGATTCGTTCCAGATCGTTGGCGATGCGCAACATCGCCACCAGCGCGCGCAAATCGATCGCCATAGGCTGGCGCAGCGCGATCGTGGCGACGGCCTTTTCTTCGATTTGCCGCTGCAACTCATCGACTGTTTCGTCGGTCGCGATGACCTGACGCGCAAGGCCGGTGTCGCGCCTTGCCAGCGCGTCGATTGCGTCAGTGATCTGCTTTTGCGCAAGTCCACCCATCCGAGCGACCATCTGCGTAAGCTTGATCAAGTCGCTGTCGAAGACTCTGGTGGTGTGGTCGGAAACATTCATGGCTGTGGCCGTTTTTGTTTGTTGGCGCTTTCATTTTGAGCGCTCAACGCTGCCGCAAGATCGTCTGATCGGTCAGCGAAGCGGGGTCCAACGTATTGATGATTCTACGATTCGTGCGTGACGAACCGATGACATGGACAGCGGTTGCCGCCGGATCAGCAATCTAAAAATGCAACGCGCCGCACATCTTCATGCCGGTGACGGATTGTCATCACATTCTCACCGACGCACCAATAAAATCCGTCCGATTCGCCGGTCGTAAGTGTGCGAGCCGCGTTGGATGCGGCCTCTTTCAGAACCGGAACTCGGAACGGGCCAGGAACTCATGGCGTCAGCACTCGTGGAAGCGATCGGAGCGACCGGAGCCGCGCTGACGACCCTGTGCTGGGTGCCGCAAACTGTTAAGATCATTCGCGAGCGGGACACGCGAGCGATTTCGCTGCCCGGAACGACGTTATGTGTTCTCGGCGTTTTGCTGTGGCTGGTTTACGGCTTCGCCATCGTTGACGCGCCTCTGATCGGCTCGAGCCTTGTCACGTTTGCGATGACGGCGATCATTCTGGTCCTTAAAATCCGTCATGGGTGACAGTCGCAGGGCTGGATCATGGCCGGTTCCGGGCCTTCAGGGCGCGCTCGGCGTAACTGGAACCCGGATGCCGGCCCCCAGCGGTTACGATTTATAGGGCCGAATTGATCTAGATCAGAATGGGATCGCCGACAGGGCCTATGAAGGATTGCCGGACTTTCAATGCAAGATTTGGATGAGGGCGATGAAACCGATTCCCGATAAAGCCGAGATTGCGCTGGAATATCCCGATAAGCTCTACATTGGGACGTTCGAGCGATCGTCGCGTTTCGACGCGCATTTCGATGAAACCGGGATTTCGCTCACGCTTTATCACGGCGGTGACGAAAGCGTCCGCAAATCGGTGCGGATGCACATCCACTACGCACTGTTCGCGGAAATCCTGGCGGATCTGGCCAAGAGTGCTCCGGTCATGCCTGCGGACGACGTGTCGCACCGTGATATGCTGGCACAGGCGGCGCGGGCCCTCGCGGCTGCGTTGCGGCCGAAGCATGAGTCTTCCGAGGCGCAAGACAAAAAGGCGCGAGACAAAAAGGCGCGAGACAAAAACGCGAAAGACAAAAACGATGATACGATGAGCGCAGAGGAAGAGGTCGAACTCCTTCACATCCTCGAGTAAGCTTTCCCATCCGAATCACGCCCGATCATGCATCGCTCTGTGAAACCGGAGCTGCGGACATTTAGCAAAAGGCTCTTCATGCGCATCCACCAACTAGCTCTCATCGCAACCACACTTTTGGCCCTCGATGCAGCGCCGGGATATGCGGCGGATGCGATTCATGGTGGGGACCTGGCGAAAAGATGGTGTGCTTCCTGTCATCTCGTCTCGCCCGACCAGCAACGGGCGAGTGCTGACGTGCCGCCGTTCGCGACAATAGCCCAATCGCCGAATTTCGACCCAAAGCGGCTTGCGTACTTCTTGCTCGAGCCGCATCCCAAAATGCCTGAGATAGGATTGAGCCGCCAAGCGGCGGACGACATCGCGGCTTACATCCAATCTCTGAAGAAGTAGCGGGCCGCGCCCGATCAATCGTAGACCGTGTCCAGATAATGCTCTGAGTCGACGACGGCCTCGATGACCGTCGGTCCCTTGGCGGCGAGCGCAGTCTTCACCGCGGCTTCGAGCGCGTCCGGGCTGCGCACGCCGACTGCCGGCACGCCGAAATAATGCGCGGGCGGCTCGCGATACTCTTCTTCCTGGAGCTCCGTGCCGTAAAGCGGGAACTGACGGCGTATTTGCTTGACCTTGATGAGGCCGAGCCATCGGTCGTCGAGCACGACGACCGGAAGTGTGATGCCGAGCCGCTTCGCCGTAGCGACTTCCCCGCACGTCATCTGAAAGCAGCCGTCGCCGATCAGACAAACCACCGGCAGATCGGGTCGCGCCAATTTTGCGGCAATCGCGCCGGGCAAACCAAAGCCCATCGACGACCAGCCGTTGGTGATCAGGAACGTCTTCGGCGCATGCGCCGTCCATTGGCTCGCGATCTGGTGGGTGTGAGCGCCGACGTCGAACGACAGCACGCCATCCCGCGGCAGCGCACGGCGCACCGCGTCGATTGCCGCGTGCGCCGTAAATGCTCCGTTTCCCGGCCGTAGCGCGGTCTGGAAGCTGCGACGATGCGCGGCGATTTGATCGGCGGTCCATTGCGGATGCCCTGACGGCCGGGCGGCGAGACGCGCGAGCGAGGAATCGAGATCGCCCACGACCTGATGTGCGAGCTTCACTGACGGCGCAATGTCGACCGGCTCGATATCGATCTGAAGCAGCGGAACATCATCGATCCAGGCTTCGTATTCGACCTCGATGGTGTCGTAGCCCAGCCCGACGATGAGATCGGCCGAGCGCAGGAGCTTGCGTTGCACCTGCCGGCAGGCGCGCTCGATGCAGCCGAGCGACAGCGGATGATCCTCGTCGATCAATCCCTTCGCCATCGTCGTGGTGGCGAACGGCAAGTTGTATCTCTCAACGACCGTCCGCAGCCATGTCGGATCTTTCATGCGCATCGCCGAGGCGCCGATTACGGCGATCGGTCGCCGGGCCGCGGCGAGCAATTCGGCGGCGCGTTCGATTGCGCCGTCCGCGGCGGATGCGAGCTTCGCCGCCGGCGTGAACGTCGGGATGGTCTCGTTGGTCGGCGCCAGTGCGACATCCTCCGGCAAATCGAGATGAACCGGGCCCATCGGTTCGCTGAGCGCGAGCCGGATGGCTTCGGACAGGGTTGCGCCGATCTCGCCCTTGCGAAGCTGCATCGTCGCCTTGGTGATCGGCTTGAACAGCGCGTGATGATCGATCCACATCTGAATGCGGCGGCCGAGCTGATCGGTATTCAGATTGCAGGTGATGGCGATCATCGGCGAGCGATCGAGCCACGCGTCGCCGATACCGGTGGCGAGGTTCGTCGCGCCCGGGCCAAGCGTCGCGATGCAAAGTCCCGGCGCGCCGGTCAGGCGTCCGGTCACGTCGGCCGCGAAGCCCGCGGAGCCCTCATGCGCGGTGAGCACGAAATCGACGCCGCCTTTGCGCATCGCCTCCATCAGCGGCAGCACGTTGCCGCTCGGGATGCCGAAGCCGCGCGTAACGCCGGCGGCTTTGAGTGTAGCGACGATCAGATCGGCATTGTTCATGGAGATTGGGGGTCCTTCGCTGTGAAGTGGCCTTATGGCACACTTCCGCGGCCGCCATAAAGTTGTTGCAGTCCGCGCCGGCCGCAGATCGTGTGCGCTCGCGGAAACCGGATGAGGCTTAAATCCTCGTGGGCCGGCGGGTTCAATTGCCGGCCGTCTACGAAGACTGGAGTGACGTCTCCAGAAAATTGATGAACTCTGCGGTCTTCGCCGGCAGACGTTTCACCTTCGCGTGGTATGCATGCATTCGTTCAGGCGATAGCGAAGCATTCTTGAATATCACAACGAGTCTCCCGTCGGCGATTTCCGTCCTCACGGCATCGAGCGGGACTCTGATGATACCGCAACTGTGCAGCGCCATTTGAATAAGAGCGGCAGTGCTGTTTGACGACAGTGATCCTTTCACCTCGATGAGCAGGGGACGGGGCGAATTTTGAAACGGCCAACTCTTCGGGCCCGAATAAAGGTCGGCGAGACAATTGTGTTCACGAAGATCCTGCGGCGCTTTCGGCCGGCCGAATTTCCGAAAATAGGCGGGCGATGCGCAGATCACGTGCCGGACGATGCCGAGATCGAGACCGACGATGCCGGGGAGCGAAGGCTTTTGACTGCTGACGATGACGTCATATCCATCCTCCGCCGGAACGGAGTTGTCGGAAACGACGGAAAGGTGAACGCGGACGCCGGGGCGTTTCTTCGCAAACTTGATGGTCAGAGGCGCAAGAACAAAGCGAGCGTAATCGCCTGCGGCCTGAACGCGCAAAGTGCCGAATGGCCCGGTTTCGATGTTTCTCCTCTCCGTGACGTAATCGTCCAGCTTGGCGAGCATCTCAATGCATTGCTGGAACAGTTCCTCGCCGGCATCTGTCAACACAACGCCATGGGTCGAGCGATTGATCAGGCTGAAACCCAACGACTCCTCCAGCTCCTTCATCCGCTTACTGATGACCGACGGCCTTGTACGTAATTCGGCGGCGGCTTTGGTGAAGCTCAGGCGCTGCGCAACGCGGACGAACGTGTTGAGCTTATTCAAGTCCCTGAGCGCTGCGGTGAACGACATTTGTCTCTCTTCGGGCCCGTCTGGGGAAGTCAGGATTGAGGTTCAATGGCATCCTGTCGTCAAGCGACGGGCCGTGATCCTGATTTCGGCGATGCTGAGGGCCAGGCACCGGGCGGGGCCGATCAGCCTGATCGCGGCGCAAGGCCAGCCGTTAACGCCCCCGAAGGGGGTCTTCGAGAATAACAGTTGTTCCGAGATCTGAGCTACCGATTGGACTGGCGAGCCTTTAGAATGGCCCCATCCGGTCATGGATACGGTCAATCGACGATGACGCCCGTTCCAGCCATAGAGAGGATCGATCATGCTCAAGGAATACCACTACGACCATCTGATCCGTTGGCCGCACGGCGAGCGGGCGGCGGTCTTTTTCACCTTCGACTTCCAAGGCGGCGAGGACGTCAAGCCGGATAAGAACGGTATTCTGAACTACGAAATGTGGAGTCAGGGGGAATACGGTCCCCATCACGCAATCTATCGCCTGCTGCGGGTTTTGAAGGAAGAGAACGTCAAGGCGACGTTCCTGACCTGCGGAGCAATCGCCGAGCGCTTTCCGGAAGCGGTCCAGGCGATTCTCGACCATGGCCACATCGTGGAAGGCCACGGATACAATCATGAGATCGCGAGGTATCTGCCGCGGGATCAAGAAACCGAGGTCATGAAGAAGACGATCGCAATGATCGAAAAGCGTACTGGGCGGCGCCCCTATGGCTGGCGCTCGTGCACGCAAAGCACGAACACGATCGAACTTCTGATAGAGCATGGGTTCGTGTTCAACACCAACTGCTTCCACGAGGAATTGCCCTTCCTGTGGGAGAAGGACGGCAAGGTGCTGGTTGAGCTGCCGCGCCAGCCGTTTGGCGATGGGACGCTGTTCGGCCATCGTCATGGCGAGTACGGCAATCCATTTCACGGGCTCGAGACATGGAAGGCCTATTTCGACGAACTCTACGCCGAGACGGCGAACAAGCCGGGATATATTCCGTTCACGATGCATCCCTACATCATCGGTCGTCCCGGCCGCACGCTGGCCCTGCGCGGAATCATCCAGCACATGAGGAAAGCCGGGAATTTGTGGTTCCCCACCGGCGTTGAACTCGCCGAGTGGTGCCTGAACAATGTCTTCCAGGCGGAATGCCAGAAGCTTCGGGCGGCCGCCAGTTGATGCGGCGATGGCCACGACATCCTGCGCTTTAGTCGTTGGATGAGTTCAATAACGACCGGCGCGTCGATGCGCCGGTCTCTCGCGAATGGCGTTCGCGATCAACGGACGCGCCATGCGCCCGCGCTAGTGGAGCGGATTTGACATTCGCTGCCTACCAAGCCGCGAGTTGTCGAAGCGAATGTCAAATCCAAAAGCTCCACTAGCACTTATATTTGCTAGTGGTCCTTTTGATTCTAACATTCGCAAAACAGCATGCCGAATTGGGATGCGAATGTTAGAATTGGACCACTAGAACGAGGCGCCGAAAAAATGTTTGGGAGGAGATCGATGTTCAGGATCGTCATGATCGCGCTGGTGCTCGCCGCTTCGGCTTCGGCCCGCGTCGAGGCCGATCCCATCGCCGATTTCTATCATGGCAAGACGCTGCGCATGTTGATCGGCTACGGTCCGGGCGGCGGCTATGACCTCTATGCGCGGCTGGTCGCGGAATTTCTGCCGCGGCATCTGCCGGGCAATCCCACGATCGTGCCGGAAAACATGCCGGGCGCCGGGAGTTTCGTCGCCGCAAAGTACATGGCTGAGGTGGCGCCGAAGGATGGCACCGTGCTCGGCAGTCTGGCGCAGACGCTGGCGCTCGACAGCGCCGTCGGCGGCTCGGGCAAAGTCAACGCCGCGAATTTCCATTACATCGGCCGCGTCACGACCAATATCGATACCGGGGCGGCGCTGACCAAGGTCGGGATCAAATCGATCGAGGACGTGCGCAACAAGCAGTACACGGTCGGCGCCTCCGGCGGCGGCTCGACCACGGTCATTTATCCGGCAGCGCTCAACACCTTTGGCGGCACCAAGTTCAAGATCGTGCGCGGCTACAAAGGCACCAACGAAATCTTGTTGGCCATGGAACGGGGCGAGGTTGATATCGTCGGCGCCTATGGCCTTCCCGGCATGCTGATCAGTCATCCCGGCTGGATCAACAAAGGCGAAGCGACGATCATCTATCAGGCGGCGTTGAAGCGGCACCGGTTGTTGCCGAACGTGCCGACGTTGCCGGAGCTCGCGGTTTCCGACGAGGGCAGGCAGGTGCTGCGCGCCATCGCCTCGACCGCCGAGATCGGCCGTTCCATCATTACCGGGCCGAACGTCCCGCCTGAGCGGCTCGCAGCATTGCGCACGGCGTTTGCGGCGATGCTCAAGGATCCTGACTTCCTCGCAGCCAGCGAACAGCGCCACTTCATGATCGATCCGGGCACCGGCGAGGAGATGGACGCCATCGTCCACGAGACCTTTGCACTGTCCGATTCGATCCGCGCCAAGATCGGTGAAGTTCTGAGCGGTTCTTAGCTGCACCCTAGGTCGCGACGCTTGTATCGGCTTTGCTCCGGTCGCGATCGGATTTGGCCTCGAAGACGGCAAGATTGATTTTGAAATCGGCTGCGCGCAACGTCGTCTGGCGTTGCGATTTCGCGGGAGTGTATTTTGCGGGAGTGCATTTTAAATGTATCGGCTCTTGGTCGCTGACTTGGATTTGCCGTCGTACTTCGTCGCGACGGCTGCTGCAGAACTCGGCTTCTTCAAGAAAGAGGGGATCGATGTCGAACTGGTTCCCGATTACGGAGCCGAGAATGGGCCGGGATGGTTGCGCGATGGAACGGTGCATTTCCTCGGCGGTCCGGCCTACATCGCGAGCGTGGCTTTCCCAGGCTGGAAGGGCGCCAAGCTCCTGTGCGCGCTGTCGCAGTATTCCTACTGGTTTCTGGCGGTCCGCGCCGATCTCGATGTCAAGCGCGGCGATATCGACGCGCTTAAGGGGCTGCGGATCGCCGCGTCAAAACCCTGGCCGGACATGGGTCTGCGTTACATGCTGGCCGAAGCGGGCATTGACCTCGCGCGCGATAACGTCCGAATCGTACCAAGTCCGGCGGCAAACAAGGACGAGCGCTTCAAGGGCCGCGCCGGCGTCGATGCGATCAAGCAAGACATTGCCGATGCCTATTGGGGCAACGGCATGCGCGTCGCGATCGGCGAGATGCTCGGCGTCGCCAAACTGCATCTCGATCTTCGCCGCGGCGACGGTCCGCCGGGCGCGCGCTGGTACAACTTTCCGGCGCTCACGGCGACGGAGCGACTGATCAACGAACAGCCGGACGTCGCTGCCGCGGCGGTGCGCGCGATCGTGCAAACCCAAGCCGCGCTCAAAGCGGACGCCTCGCTCGCCACGCCGATCGCCGAGCGGCTGTTCCCGTCCGAAGAGGTGCCGCTGATCGCGGGTTTGATCGCGCGCGATGCGCCGTTCTACGACGCCAGCATTTCGGCGCAAGCGGTCGATGGGCTCAATAAATTCGCCACGGCCAATGGCCTGATCACCGAGCCGGTCCCGTATGCCCGGCTGGTGGCGACGCAGTTCGAGCCGCTCTGGAGATAGCGGCGCGACGAGAACCGAACAGTTTTCCGCCGTCACACCGACGCGTGCGCGACGCCAGCCTTGGCCGTCAGCGCTTCGCCGGCGCCTTCGTAGAAGTTCACCGCCTCCGGCAGCACGATCGAAGCCGAGCGCACCGCGTGCGTTGCGGGATCGATGCCGTCCGGTTCGTGATCCTGTGCGACGGCGAGCGCCGCTTTGCGCAGGCGCTGCCGCGCCATGATCACGCCGTTGTCGGTTGAGACGAGGTTCTCTTTGGTGCGGTCCTGGATCGGCCCGGTGCTTTCCTGGATCGCGGCATCCTGCATGGCGATGCCTTTGACGCCGCAATAGGACTTGTGATGCTTCTGCGCCAGGCGATCGATCATGTAGTCGTTGTCTTTGTTGACGACCGGGCGGAACGTGCCGGGAATGAGCTTGACGTGAATGCCGCCGCCGTTGCGCATGGTCTCGAGCTCATGCTCCGAGAGCGGTCGCGCCGGATGATGCGTGAAGCACCATGACATGCAGTTTTCGTCGTCGATCGGCACGAAGGCGTGGCCGTTGAGCGCGTTGTCGCCATATGGCGGGATCATGGTGTGAAACGGCATGACCCATTGGGTGATGCGCCAATAAAGATTGCCCGGCGTCGCCGGCCGCCGCACGCCGATCACCATGCCGCCCTTGTTTTCCATCACCTCGAACCGCGCGTCGGTCTCGCGGGTGAATTCGGCGCCCTGGCCGACGTGCAACGGATCGCTGCGCAGGTCATGCCGGTGCAGAAAGGAGACGTGCACGGAATCGATGCCGCCCTCCAACGCCTGCAGCCAATTGCATTCCTGCGTGCGCTTGGACACGAAGCGATGCGTCCCGGGAACGGCGGCCCATTCGAAGTTCGGCAGCGGCGGCTTGAGCGCCGCGGGACCCATATAGATCCAGATGACATCGCCGAGCTCAACGCAGGCGTAGGACGTGAGCTTGATCTTGTCGCAGAAGCCGCTTTCCGCCGGCTCGGACGGAACCTCCACACACTGGCCGTTCACGTCGTACTTCCAGCCGTGATAGGGGCAGCGCAGCCCGCCGTCCTCGTTGCGGCCGAACCACAGCGAGACGCCGCGGTGGGCGCAGAACTCGTCCATGACGCCGACGCGTCCCTTGGTGTCGCGGAACGCAAGCAGCCGCTCGCCGAGAAGCTTGACCCGCACCGGCGGGCAATCGGGCTCGGCAATCTCCGACGACAGCAGCGCGGGGATCCAATAGCGCCGCATCAGGTTGCCCATCGGCGTGCCGGGTCCGGTCAGGGTGAGGAAGTCGTTCTGCTCCTGCGTCGTCATCCCAAATCCTTGTTCGTTGGCGCTAACGTTGCGCTTTCACCGGGGGCTGTCAATTTGCAGCGTCGGCACTGCCACAACGCGCAGGGCGCATTGCCGGGCCTTGTGATATTGTGCGGCGAATTTGCACTTCAGGATCGCGCCAAGATCGCGCCAGGATCGTGCCAGGGTCGTATCATGACGAAGCTCGTTCGCAATCATTCGCATTGGGGTGCCTTCCTCGCCGAAGTCGAGGGAAACCGCGTGGTCGGCGTGCGACCGTTCGAACACGACCCCGATCCGTCGCCTTTGATCGACGCCGTGCCGGCGGCCGTCCACTCGCAGGTGCGCATCGCACGGCCGATGGTGCGCGAGGGATGGCTGGCAAACGGACCCGGCGGCGGCGAAGGGCGCGGCCGCGAGCCGTTCGTGCCGGTTTCGTGGGACCGAGCGCTCGATCTCGTCGCCGGCGAGCTTAAGCGCGTCACGCGCGATCACGGCCATGACGCGATCATGGCTGGGTCGCAGGGCTGGGGCTCGGCCGGGATTTTCCACGAGGCGCGCGGGCAACTGCGCCGTTTCATGTCGGTCTTCGGCGGCTTCGTCGACCAGACCTCCAACTACAGTTTCGGCACGGCGCTGGTGTTTCTGCCGCATGTGCTCGGCAGCGCGCAGCCGGTCACCGGACCGCTCACATCATGGTCGTCGATCGCGCGCCACGCCAAGATGATGGTGCTGTTCGGCGGCTGCAATCCGAAGAACATGCAGGTGACCAAAGGCGGCTGCGCCGGTCACTTCAACGCCGACCGGCTTACCGAACTCGCGCGCGCCGGCGTCGAGGTCGTCGTCGTCAGTCCGAACCGCGAGGACGGTCCGGTGGCCGTGAACTCCGAATGGATTTCGATCCGGCCGGGCACCGACACGGCGATGCTGCTGGCGCTGGTCCACACCCTGGTGGCGGGCGGCCTGCACGATCCGGACTTTCTGGCGCGTTACTGCACCGGCTTCGAGCGTGTCCGCCCCTATGTCATGGGCGAGACCGACGGGCAGCCGAAGGATGCCGACTGGGCGGCCGCGATCACCGGCGTTCCTGCCGACACGATCCGCGCGCTGGCGCGGCGCATGGCGGCGAACCGCACCATGATCTCCGCATCGTGGTCGCTGCAGCGCGCCGATCACGGCGAGCAGCCGTTCTGGGGCGTCATTCTTCTGGCCTCGTGCCTCGGTCAGATCGGCCTGCCGGGCGGCGGCTTCGGCTTCGGCTACGGTTCGGCCACCGGCATCGCCGAGGCGCCGCTGGCGTTTCATGCGCCCAGCATGGAGGTTCTGGCCAATCCGCTCGGCCGCGCCATTCCGGCGGCGCGCATTTCCGAATGCCTGCTGCGGCCCGGCGAAAGTTACGATTTCAACGGCCGCAAGAGCGTCTATCCGGATATCAAGCTGGTCTATTGGGCCGGCGGCAATCCGTTCCACCATCACCAGGACACCAACAAGCTGCGCGCCGCATTTCGCCGGCCGCAAACGATCGTCGTGCACGAGCCGTGGTGGACGGCGACCGCGCGTCATGCCGACATTGTGCTGCCGGCGACGACGTCGCTCGAACGCAACGATTTCGGCGGCGCCGCGCGCGACCGCTTTCTGATGGCGATGCAACAGGCCGTCGATCCGGTGGGCGAGGCGAGAAGCGATTACGCGATTTTCTCGGAACTGGCGCGGCGCGTCGGCTGCGCGGACGAATACACCCAGGGCCGCGACGAGATGGGCTGGCTGCGTCACATCTACGACCGCTGGCGCGACGGCGTGCGCACCAACCAGGCGGCCATTCCCGACTTCGATCGCTTTTGGAGCGACGGCTATCTGGAAATTCCGCAGCGCGCCGAAGAGTACACTCTGTTCGCCGACTTCCGCGCCGATCCGGACAACAAGAAGCTCGGCACGCCCTCCGGCCGGATCGAGCTGTTTTCCGAAAAAATTGCCGGCTTCGGCTACGACAATTGCCCGCCGCACGCGACCTGGATCGAGCCGTCCGAATGGCTTGGTGCGCCGTCCGGCTATCCGCTGCATCTGATCTCCAGCCAGCCGCGCTATCGGCTGCACAGCCAGATGGACTCGGAAGCGGTGAGCGCGCGCGGCAAGATCGCCGGCCGCGAGGCCGTCGAAATCCATCCGGACGACGCGCGCCGGCGCGGCATCAAGGACGGCGACATCGTCCGCATCCGCAATGCGCGCGGCGCGTGTCTCGCCGGCGCGATCGTCAGCGGCACGCTCTCGCCGGGCGTCGCCAAGCTGTCGTGCGGCGCCTGGTACGATCCGGTCAGCGCCGAGGACGGCGCCGACTGCGCTCACGGCAATGCCAATGTGCTCACGCACGATCGCGGCACCTCGAAGCTCAGCCAAGGTCCGTCGAGCGGCACCAACATGGTCGAGATCGAACGGTGGACCGAAGCAGCGCCGCCGGTGCGCGCCTTCGTGCCGCCGCGAATGGTGGAATTGGCGCGCTAAGCGGGAAGTTTGGTACTATGGCGCAAACGCCACAAGCGGCCTGACGGTTGGAAAAATGTGAATCGAACAAGCATAATCATTTCTATTATGACTGAGACACACAGCGCGAGCGCCCAGTCTTTGCTTTGGGGATACGGCGTCGAATTTTGGGATCGGGTCGGAATCTGGGCATTGGTTGTAGGAGCAATACTCGGGGTGGCGGCGCTGCTGATTACTGCTGCCTCCGCGTACATTTTATACCGCGTTGCCGACAAAGCGGAGATGGAGCTGGCAAAGGAATCAAAATCGAGCGCCGAACGAATTGCTGAACTGAATAATGAAACGGAAAAACTTAAGGGCGATAACCTTGCGCTACAAACGGTGATGCTTCCGCGCCATGTTGGCTTAATTGGATTCGACCAAGAGCCACCTGCAAAAAAATGGTTTGCCGGATTCGACCAATGGGCCGGAATAAAAATATTGATCCAGGTAATTCCAGGCGATCCTGAAGCCCAAAATTTTGCGAACGAGATCGCAATAGTTTTATCGAAATTTGGTTGGCATCCAGAGATGATAGATGAAAAGCGATCGGGTATATCCTTTAATCTGCAAGAAGGGGTCAGCGTTTTTTCGCCTGGATCGTACAAAGCATGGGATCCTCAAGATAAATCACAACAAGCGTTTGCAAAACTTGGGAATGCTGCGGTTGCGCTTGCTAGGGCGCTTACTAGCGCGGGTTTGGGAGTTGGCGAATATCCCGTCTCGGGAGTGCATGGGTCTATAATAATCGAAGATTTTCCGCACGATTCTGAGGCGGCAAAGGAACAGTATGGAAGATTCTAATCCGCCTCTAGATGGGGTATATTTGCAAGTTGGCAGCCGCCCCGTTGGACTGACTATGGAATGGATCAGGGGAGGCCGCCCCGATAGTGCTGGCGTTCGCGCCACAGACAATAAGCCAAATTCGAAATGAACCCCGATCGTCGCCGACGCCATGAATGCGTAGCTAGCAGTAGCCCACGTTAGCGAAGTGTAACCCGGGAACGATTGATCGGCAGCCCTGGGTTTCGCTGCTTCACCTGGACGATTTGCCTTCTCCATGGCCATTGTCACCGATACGTCACCGCGTGTTCAGCGTTGCGGTCATCATCCCCGCGGAGCTGCCGCCACCTGCTGTTTCGCATCGAACGAGAATTAGTCGCCGCGCCCCCAATCGATGTAATCTGCTGAAAGTCTTTTGAACTCCCTACTGGAAACGCACTTTGGATCAGCGTCAATTCCGTCAATCAAGAAATCCAGGCATTCCAGCAAACGCCTGTTGACGACATTGCCCCTCACAATGCTCAAAGCCTCCTTCGCGTGCTTGCGACAAATCGGTTTTCCAGAGTCTATTTCGGATTTCGAAATCGGATAGGGCGGCCATTACATGAAGTGCGTACTTATCACCTGCCAAAGCCAGGGTCGCATCGTAATATTTCTTCCCGCCGGGTGACACACCTTCGCAATAGCTCACCCCGTTTCCAATTCGACACATTAGGACTGTCTTGAAAAGATTTTGGGCTAAATTCTCCAAAATTGAGGCTTGGTCCGGAACGTAAGAATACAGCTGCGCCGCAACCGGTGCCTCGTGGTGGAAATTGTCCCACCCATTATGCTTGTCACGCAGCTCTGTTACCAGCTCGTCAACAATTATTGCGCGCTCCGAGGGTGAGCGGAACGCATTGCCACCCACCACCTCAAAGAACTGCTCCCCCAACTCGTACTTGTCTCTATACAAATTGACGTTGTAACCTTCGAGAACAATACCGAGCTTATATTTGGGTTCATCCTGGCACGTGTCCCAAAGTGCAGGAGCAATGAGAGAAATGTTCTTTCTGACGGCCGGATCAGTATCGACTGAAACGTAGATCCCAAAGATTGTCCGGAGGAGACTGCCGCACAGGTGGCTCGGAAGCTCTGAGAAGTTCTGTGCAATCCTCTGTCGAGTCGTCTTGTCGAGAAGGTCGGTGTTAGTTCGCAAATTCTTGATAAACGCTTGTACTTGGAGAGCCGCCTCCGTAGGGTTGTCGTTTAGCACCTCGGAGATGCAAGTTTGCAACCAACCAAGCAACTCAAACGCATTTATTGCGTACGTAGTGGGATGCGAAATACCGATGTCATTCCGCATGTCGAGGATATGTTTTAGCTTTTTATACGTCGTGTCTGAAATCAACTCCAACTTTCGACATGTATCCAGTAGGACCAAGTTTTTCAGGGATGCCAAATCCTCTTCTGTTTTATAAAATTCCCTCGCCTTGCTACCCCCAACAGCGGAATCGAAGAAAATATCTAAACCGTAGACGGCGGCCTTTCTGCGGAGGTTCACTACGACCTCGTTCCAGACTGCGTTTAAGGAGTAATCGAAAAGGCCGAAACCTGCCCCGACGACAAATTTCGACAGATACCTCGCGTCCCTCTTCACTCCGCCCGGCAGATCGCGGATGACTGCTTCCAAATTATCGCCGATGATCTTTCTTTCGGATTGATCGGCAATAATGTTTTCAGACGGGAGACCCATCTCTTTAAGAAAGCCCACCAGCATCCGCGCTTGAGGGTCTATCAGCTCATTGGCTTTCTTAACGACAATGTCCTTAGACATACTGCTATTCCGTGGTTACAGCTTTGGCAAAATTCACCGATGATAGCGGCAAGATCGTCCATCGTCCAAATGGTCTTGCTAGCGCGAGCAGCCATTGCGGAGGAGACGCTCTAAGGCTCACTCCTCCGCTTATTCAGCAAGCCCGGATGGAGCCCCGAGGTCGCACCTTGGCCCGAGGGTGAACTCCGCGAAATCCGACCGAAACACTCCGCCCGCCGAAATCCATTATCGCTTTGTCGACATCGCCGGCCCAGTCGGCGGGCAGCAGACCGCGCCTGACATGGGCGTGAAACGGCGAATAATACCGACAATCGCGGAACTTATATCCGTCACCCTGAGGTGCGAGCCATAAGTCGCGGTTTCCGCGTCTATGACGCGCTGTGGCGAGCCTCGAAGGGCGACGGCCAGGGCCGTTTATCCTTCGAGGGCCGGCTGCGCCGGCCACCTCAGGATGACGGGAAAGGTCGGGATTTGCTGCCGTTGGTATAAGAGCCCGTAGGGTCGATCGGCGCTGAAGGCGCGTAAGCTACCGGCGGAGTTTTCCGCGAGCCCGTATGGGCTACGGTGCTTCGCACTACCCCCCCACGGCCTAGCGCCGCACCGGAGTTCCGCCTTCCGAAGTTCCGACAGGCATAAAAAATCCGGCCCGAATGTCACACCGGCATCTTCTGGCTCGTCATGACGTTGAACCAACAGAAAGGAGACGAACCATGACTGCCAAACTCGATCCCATGGCCGCAGCCCCGGACCTGATGAAGACCTGGCTCCGCACATCGATTGCCGTCGCTTCGAGCCTGGAACCGGCCCTCGTCGGGCTCGTGGAGATCCGCGCCTCCCAGATCAACGGCTGCGCCAACTGCATCAATCTGCATACGGTGCAGGCGCGCGAAAAGGGCGAGACCGAGCAGCGCATCTACCTGCTGTCGGCCTGGCGCGAGGCCCCCTGCTACACCGAGCGCGAACGCGCCGCGCTCGGCTGGACCGAGGCGCTGACGCGGCTCTCCGAAGGACATACCCACGAGAGCGCCTACGAGGCGCTGAAGGCGCAGTTCACCGAGGCGGAGCAGGTCAAGCTCACCTTGATGATCAATATCATCAACGGGTGGAACCGCATCGCGGTCGGCTTCGGCGCATTTGCCGATCCGGCGGCCATCAAGGCGACGGCCAACGCGGCGGCGAAGGCGGCGGCCGCCTGATGGCAGGCGCCGGGCACGAGGACGCAGCGGCGAGCTTCGACCCGCTGCGTCCAAAACTCATGCGGGTTGCTTACCGCATGCTCGGCTCCGTGGCTGATGCCGAGGATGTTGTGCAGGAGGCCTTCATCCGCTGGATGAAGGCCGACCGCGATGAGGTGCGCGAGCCCGAGGCGTTCCTGCGCCGCACGGTCACGCGGCTCTGCCTCGATCAGCTCAAGTCGGCACGGCGCCAGCGCGAGACCTATGTGGGCCCGTGGCTTCCCGATCCCGTCGTCGAAGAGGAGGAAGAGGACGACGTCACACTGCCGCTGATGCTGGCGCTGGAACGCCTCTCTCCGCTCGAGCGGGCGGCGTTCTTGCTGCACGATGTGTTCGGGCTCGAATTCGAGGAGGTCGCAGCGACAATCCAGCGCGACCCGGCTGGCTGCCGCCAGCTCGCGACCCGCGCGCGCGCCCATGTGCGCGAGGCGAGGCCGCGCTTCCAGGTGGACAAACGCCGTGGCCTCGAGCTTGCCGAGGCATTCTTTGCCGCCTCGCGCAGCGGCGACATGAAAGCGCTTGCCGCGATGTTGGCGGCCGATGTCAGCGTTCATGCCGATGGCGGGGGAAAACGTCCGGCAGCCATGCAGCCGATCGTCGGATTCGATGCCGTGATGAAAGTGCACGAATTTTTGGCGGCTCAGTTCAGGACGAACGGCTCGAAACTTGTCCGGGCGGCATTCGTCAACGGATTGCCCGGTTTCGTCACGCTGGAGGCCGATGGCGAACTGCAGACGACCGCGCTCGACATCGAGGACGGAAAGATCGCAGCGATCTATGTGGTGCGCAACCCCGACAAGCTGAAGCATCTGCATTAGGGCGACACCCTGATGTGCTACCGACGGCATTTCAGTTGCTTGTTCGCAATTCGCAGACGGGCGACAACATGAAACTCAAGGACGCTGTCGCGATTTTGCGATTGCACGTGCGGCTTCGGTAAAGAGCGCGGCGGCTCCACTCAGTGTTCGACCCTTGAGAGTAAAAATCCCGATTGGCCCACTCGGGATCGACAGGCGAACTGGCAACTCGAAAAACTCGGCTCGTGGTACCGGATATCGTAAAAGCGATTGGGGCAAGATCGTCAGGAAGTTACCGGTCGCCAGTAAGCTGTTGCGAACATCGTGCGTGAAAGCGATGACCGTTGGCGCGAGGGAAGCTCACACATCGTCGGAGGAGCTGGCACAAATTGCGAATGAGGTCAGACCCGCGCTCCTCGTGATATATCACCGATCAAACGTCGGCGCCGGCGTTACGACACGCGACGACGAGGATATTCTGATCCAAGAAATTCGGTCGCAGTATACCGGATCAGTCGTAGCCGCCCACGACCTTGATATCTTTTGATACTGTGCCTCCCGGCTTCCTCGAATTCATTCGCAATGACTTTTCCATTCATCGGGTTGACGCGGGAGTCTTATAACCGAAGCCTGCCTCGCGAGATTGAACGATTGCCTGCGCCCGGCTGCCGACACCAAGCTTGGAAAAGATGATTGATACCTGATTGCGCACGGTTTTGGCGCTGATGCCAAGCCGAGAACCGATTGTATCGTTGTCCAAACCCTGAGCGACCAGTTCGAGCACGTCGCGTTCACGGCTGGTGAGGGCGTCGAGAAACGCTGCCGTTGCCCTGCCGGATTCTGCGGGCGACCCTGGCACGACCGGCAAGAAATCATCCACTGCCTGGACAAACTGCTGCCAAGCCGGTTCGGTATCGAGCAGAATATGGTTGCGGCTCTCCAGCGGCACGAACCGTGCCCCGGAGATCAGGCTGGCAACCTGGCGGCCCTCTTCGAATGGGATGATGGCGTCTTGGCGCGAATGCAAGACAAGAGTTCGGACAACTGACCCGTGGCACAAGCTCGCGGGCATCTATTGCCCACAGGGCCTGCACCATATTGATGACATTGCCTGGAGAGCTGATCCGGCGCAGTAGCTCGTTGTAGGACCGGACCTGGTCGGGACTCGCATCCGGTATATGCATTACGGTGAAGAACTGTCCGTAGGCCGGCATGTCATTCGACCACCCGAGCTCGACCAATTTCAACCGGGTCTCCGATTCCTCGGTCTCCCTTGCGCTCATTCCCCGTATCAAGCGGCCGCAGGTCTGGCATCCGACCAAGACAAGCTTGTCTACACATTCGGGATGCCGCACCGCGTAGGCGACGCCCATCGACGTGCCGCTCGACAGCCCAAACAACACGAATGATTTCAAGCCCGTTGCAGCAACAATCGCTTCGCAATCCTCGACATGCTTTTCGAGCGAGAACTCGACGCCGTTTTGGTCCGACAGACCGAAACCGCGCCAGTCGTAACGAATAACGGTGTGATGGCGGGTCAGTAACGAAAGCCAAGGGCGCCAGATCGGTGTTTCCCAGTCCAGTTTCAGATGGCGGATCCAATGGCCGGCCCAAACCAGCGGTGGTCCTGTTCCCGACACCGTATAGGCAATTCGTGTACCATCGCGGCTTGTGCAAAATCGAATTTGTTCGATTGGCTGAGGCATTGAATCCGACAAACGCTGGCTGCCTTAATCATAGCGAGCCAACGTGAGTGGAGCCAGAGCCGGCAGACGTAGCGACGGCGAGGATCTCGGGAACGAAGGCCTGACGGCGGTTCAGCCTTATCGCGGCACGGCTTCGAGGATGCTGAACTCCACCGCCGTGGAGATTACTTTGCGTAGGTCGAAATCCGACCCCGTAAGCAGCGCCCGAAACTCCGCTTCGGTCCGTTCCCGGCCACCCGGCCCAATCAACATCGCCAAGTCCGACCATGCGAGAATGCGGTCTCGCGGTGCCGCCTCAATACGTTCCGGCATAACGCGCTCGACGAGCAGTAGCTTCCCTCGTGGCGAGACCGCGGCGCGACAATTGCGCAAGATCAGCGCTGCACGGTCATCGTCCCAATCGTGGATAACGTTCTTGAGCAGGTACGCGTCGGCGGCATGTGGGACGCTAAGGAAAAAGTCGCCCGCGACAAATGTGCAGCGATCAGCGAGGTCCTGACCGGAAGCGCCGTCGGCGAATGCACGCGGTCGGTCCAGCACCGTTCCCTTCATGTCCGGATAGGCTTCGAGAATGGCGTGCAGCAATGCACCGCGGCCACCGCCGACATCGACAATGCTGCTGACGCCGGTGAAGTCATACGCCCGCACGATCTCGGCAGCGACGACACGGCTGAGCTGGACCATCGCGCTGTCGAAGATGGCGGCGGCTTCGGTATCCTGCTCCAGATGGCCGAAACCATCCGTTCCATAAGCCGCCTTGCGCGCACTTTGGCCGGTTTTGACGCTGCCCAGCAAATTTCCCCACATCGGCCATTGGTAGCGTCCAAACCAGACCACCCACGAGCGCAGCGAGTCGGGGCCGTCGGAGCGCATGAGCGCGCCAATCGGACCAAGCGCGAAGGAGCCGTCGTCACGTTCACTGCACCCGCCGACGCTCGACAACGCCTTGAGTAAACGCCGCAGCGAAGGCGCATGTGTGTTCGTTACCCGCGCCAGTTCTTCGACATGCTTAGGGCCGGGGGCGAGCAAGTCAGGAACCCCAAGCTCTGCAGCGACGCTCAACGCTTGCGCCATCGCGCCGCCATTGATGAGGCTCACCAGTTCCGCAACCGCTTGCGGGTCGCAGACCGGGGGGTTGTCGAGGATCGAAATCATCTGGCACCCGAGACGCCGGTTCACTTCGGCCCAAGTTGGCTGTCGATAATCACCTTGCGCCATCGTTCAGCTTCTTTCTTCAGGAAGGCGCCGGTTTCGGCTGACGACATCGCGACTGGCCTCATGGATACTTTCTGGTATTGGGCAACGACGTCGGGCATCTGCACGACATCGGCGATGGATCGCGAGATTTCGGTGGCAATAGCGGGCGGCGTCCGGGGCGGCGCCACAAAGGCAAACCAGCTGTTTGAATAAAAGCCCGGATAGAGCTCTGCAACCGCCGGCACATCTGGAAATTCAGGGATGCGTTTCGGACTGGCGACTGCCAAGGCTTTCAGTTTTCCACTCCGGATCAGCGACAGACTGTTCCCGAGATTGTTGAACGCGATATCGACACGTCCGGCTAGCAGGTCCACAACGGCCGGTCCCATGCCCTTATAGGGCACGTGTGTGAATCGGATGCCGGCATCAGTTTGCAGCATTTCGCCTGTCAGGTGCGGCGAGCTGCCAATGCCTGGCGACGCGAAATTGAGCTTGCCCGGGTTCGTCTTCGCAAACGTCGATCAACTCGCTCAGGTTTCCGGCTGGCACACGAGGATTGGCAACAAGCAATAGCGGCTGCTCCGCGAAAATTGAGATCGGCACAAACGCCATGGGATCAAAACCAAGGTTCGGAAAGAAGCTTTGGCTGATGACGAGGGGTCCCTGCGGGGTTGCAAGGAGCGTGTAGCCGTCGGGTGCGGCCTTGGCGACGAGCTCGGCCCCCAAGTTTTGTGCAGCGCCCGGTTTGTTCTCGATGATGACGGGCTGGCCCCAGCGTTCTGCGAGTTTTTCGGCGATGATCCTGGGCAACGTATCGGCAGTTGGCCCTGGCGGCAGAGGAACGATAATTTTCACGGTCTGATCGGGATAGCTGCTGCGCGCCGAAACTGTGACCGGTGCGACAGCGATCAGTGCGCTCACGACAAACCGGCAAACAGATCCTGAATCGATCATGACGGTGACCTCCGAAGTTTCTGAAGGCCGTGTGCAGCCTTTCAGTGTGCGCAAGCTACGCAGGCCGGGGCAGGGCCGTCATGAGGCGGGCGTCCCGCGCCAGATCGGGAATTTTGGCGAATAAAATCCGCAGACGTCCCGAATCCGGGACACCGGTCCCGGCGGCGCCTTACCGGTCGAACGGTGCCGCTTGCTTGGGCCTGTCCTTGGCCGAATAAGCCACTCTGTAGACGCGGCTAGCTCAACGTCTTCTTCAGCAATGTTGCGGCATTGCCGTTGAAAATCTTGCGGCGATCTGCAGCCGAAATGTCGAGCGCGTTCATCGCCTCGATGGCCGGCTTGATCGGACCGAGCGGCGTGTCGGTCGCGAACACCACCTTGTCGGCACCAAAGAACTCAAAGCCGCAGCGCAGCGCGTGCACGCCGCCGCCGAACATCGCGGTGTCGGCATAGAAGTCGTGCAGATAATCGAGGTGCGGCCGCTTCAGCGACGGTAGAATCTTCGAGTAGTCCTCGTCGGACGTGCGGCTGCCGAGGACGTCGAGGCCCGGGCCGATGCGGCCGTCATAAAACGGGATCATGCCGCCGAGGTGGTGGGTGACGATCTTGAGGTTGGGATAGCGGTCGAACAGGCCGCAGAAGACAAGCCGCACCATGGCCACCGAGGTGTCGTAGGGCCACCCGAAACACCACCACATTTCGAAGCGGGATTTCTGTTCGGCGGAATAGTCGGTCATGGTGGCGGTGCGCGCCGGGTGCAGCCAGATCGGCCGGTCGAGTTGCGCCATCAAGGCAAAGACCGGTTCGAATGCCGGCTCGTCGAGCGGCCGGCCGGCAAGCGGCGTGAAAATCTGGATGCCGGCGGCGCCGAGTTGATTGATCGCGCGCTTGGCTTCCTCGACCGAGCCCATGACGTCGGTCAGGCAGAGCGCGGCGACAAAGCCGGCGAAGCGGTCCGGATATTTCGTGCAGAGCTCTGCCATGGCGTCGTTGGCGACGCGGGCGAGCGCGAGGCCCTGGCCGGGCGTGGCGATGTCCTCGATCGGCGGATTCGGCAACGAAACCACCTGCCGGTAATCGCCGAATTCGTCCATCTCGCGAAAGCGCGCGTCGAGATCGTGGATTTTGCGGACGTTGCGCAGCCGCGCGGCGATGTTGCCGAGCTTCGGCGCGGTCTTTTCCATCTCCTGGAAAAACCGCTCCGGAGAGATGTGGCAATAAAGGTCGATGAGCGTGTCGTCGGCCATTGTGATCCTCCTTCTTTACCTCTCCCTTGGCGGGAGAGGTCGCCACGCGGAGCGTGGCGGGTGAGGGGGAGCGGAAACTTGGCCCTCACCCGGCTCGCAGCTTCGCCGCGAGCCACCCTCTCCCGCAGGGGGAGAGGGTGATGTTGCTACGTCATCACGCGCACGGGCTTGCCATCGAGGAAGGCGCGGATGTCTTCGACGACGCCGGCGAAATAGTGCCGGTAATTCTGCTCGGCGACATAGCCGAGGTGCGGGGTGATGACGACGTTGTCCATCTTGCGCAGCGGATGATCGAGCGGCAGCGGCTCGACGTCGAACACGTCGAGCCCGGCGCCGGCGATCTTCTTGTCGCGCAAGGCCGCGAGCATCGCCGCCTCATCGACGATCGGACCGCGCGACGTGTTGATCAGGTAGGCGGTGGGTTTCATCAGGCCGAATTCCTTGGCCCCGACGATGCCGCGCGTTCTCTGCGACAGGATAACGTGGATGGTGATGAAGTCCGATTGGCGGAACAGATCGTCCTTGCCGACATAGCCGACGCCGGCGGCCTCGCATTTCTCCGGCGTCAGGTTCTGGCTCCAGGCAATGACCTTCATGCCGAACGCCTTGGCGATGTTGGCGGTGCGCGTGCCGAGCTTGCCGAGGCCGAGGACGCCGAGCGTCATGCCGTCGAGGTCGGGGCCGATGGTGGATTGCCAGGTAGCGCCGGCGTGCAGCCGCGCATTCTCGTAGCCGATGTGCCGCGTCAGTTCGAGCATCAGGCCGATGGCGATGCCGGAGGTCGGGCTGCCGAACGAGCCCGTGCCGCAGACCACGACGCCGCGCGCCTTCGCGGCCTCGGTATCGATCGAGGCATTGCGCATGCCGGTGGTGATCAGGAGCTTGAGGTCGGGCAGTGCCTCGATCACCTGCTTGGGGAAGCCGGTCCGCTCGCGCATGGCGACGACGATGTCGAAGCCCTTGAGCGCCGCGACCACTTTGTCGGGTCCGCCGAGATGTTCGTTAAAGACTTTAATGTCCACGTCGCCTTTGACTGTCGACCAGTCGGCGACCTTGAGGACGACATTCTGATAATCGTCGAGAATTGCGCAGCGAACCGTCATAATTCATCCACCCCGCGTCATGCGTTTCCCCCGCAACGGCCGTTAGCCGTCTCATAACGGCGGGCGGAAGACAAGTAGACGCGCTGGCGGAAATCAGGATGGTATTTCGGCCGCTTGACCGCGGCAGAGAAGGCAAACTCTAAAGAGAGTTAGGCGTGATGCTCGGCGGCCTCGCGCAGCGCCGGCGCAGCCGAAGCCGTTTTCGCCACTGGCTTTACGGCGAGGTGCCCGTACTTGGCGTGCCATTTCGGGCCCGGGCCGCGCATGTAGTGCAGGTCAGGCCGGTATGAGCCGCAGCCTTCGCCGAACGCCCGTTGCAACTCGCGAATTGCTTCCGCAAAATTACGCCACATGACACGCTCCCGCAGGCTCCTTGCCGATCTGCTCCGTCCAAGGACGCCGCTTCCACCGGGTTCTTCACGCCGCACGCCGTTTGAGTGGGACCGTGCCGCGCCAAGCGTTTTTCAAACGCCTGTTTGACATAAATTGTCGGCCAGAAACCATTAAAATTTGTTGCGATTTCGGCGAGGCCGAGATCGAAATGTGATCAGGATTGACGGATTGTTACCGGATCACGCGAAAGTCCGGTTCCGGTTAGCGATTCTCGATCAGCAACGGCATGCCGCCGGCGGGCCGCAGCGTCAATCGCGCCACCGGCATCGGCTTATGCCGGGCAAGCGGCTGAAAGCGAAAAGCGCGAACCATTGTCGCCAGTATGGTCGCTGCCTCGAGCATGGCGAAACCGGTTCCGATGCAGATGCGTGGCCCGCCGCCGAACGGCAGAAAGGCATAGCGCGAACGCTTTTTGACTTCGGCCGCCGCGAAGCGGTCGGGATCGAAGGCGTTCGGGTAATCCCAAAGCCGCTCGTTGCGATGGAGCGCAAAGACCGGAATGTGGACGCGCGTCCGCGGGCCGATGTGCTCTCCGCCCAGCGTCATCGCGGCTTTCGGCATGCGCGTGATTGCGGCGGCCGGAGGATAAAGGCGCATCGCTTCCTCGATGACCTGCCGGCAGAACGACAGGCCCTCGACCTCGGAGGCCGTGATTGGCCCGGTCCCGGCGACCGCGGCGATCTCGTCGGCCACCCGCGCTTGGGTGGCTTGATCCTTCGCCAATAACCACAGCGTCCAGGTCAGGGCGACGGCGGTCGTTTCGTGGCCGGCGGTGATGAATGTCAGCAGATTTTGCACCACCTCGGTGTCGCTCATCATCCGTCCGGTCTCCGGGTCGCGAGCCGCCAGCAGCAAATCCAGGAGGTCGGGGTGCGGGGATGGCTTGGCGCGCCGATTCTCGACAATCCGCCGAACTTCGCGATGCAGGAAGTCGCGCGCCTGGTTGGCGCGCCGGCGGTGCGGAAAGGGCACCCAATCCGGCAGCGAGAACATGGCGTAGATCAGGTGCCATGGGATGGTCTCGAACGTCACCGTCAACTCTTGTCCGTAGCGTTCGGCATCGAGGCCGGCCGAGCCGCCCAGGATGGTCTCAACGACGATGTCGAACGTCGTCCGCGTCATTGCCGCCGCAGCGTCGACCGGGACGCCGCACTGGGCGGCGCGCCAGCGCTCGACCTGGCGCTGCGCCATCGCCGCAAAGACCGGGACAAACGAGAGGAGCGTCTCGTGCCGAAAGATCGGCGCCACGGCGCGGCGCTGCCAGCGCCAGTCGGCGCCTTCGGCAAGAAAAAGCGAGTTGTCGCCGATCATCGGCGCGAACGACCGGCGGGTGACAGGGTCGCGGCTGAACGCGCCAGCCTTTTCGACCAGAATTTCCCCGATGACGTCGGGCTCGCAGACCAGCAGGAGGTCGGACACGGCTCCTTTTATCCGGGTCAGGCCCTCCTCGTAGCCGGCGCGCGGAATGGACTCCACATAGTTGCGCCATAACGTCGGCAGCCCCCGGAGACCGAGCGGCCGCGGCGGCGGATCAAAGGGAAGGAAGTCGGGGTCGGCGTACACGCGGTTGACCGTTGCTGCGACTTGTCGTTTACCTAAGCAGTCGCTACATCAGCGGCAACTTCCAGACATCGGCGCGTTGCGCATAACGATCGAGGGCAGGGCGACAGCCCGAACCACAGCATGGCCCGTCAATTCGTCTATCATATGCAAGATGTTTCCAAGACTTATCCGGGAAACCGCAAGGTCTTGGAGAATGTCAATTTATCGTTCTATCCCGATGCCAAGATTGGCGTACTCGGCGTCAATGGCGCCGGCAAGTCGACGCTGTTGCGCATCATGGCGGGCATCGACAAGGAATTCACCGGCGAGGCCTGGGCCGCGCAGGGCGCCCGCGTCGGCTATTTGCAGCAGGAGCCGCAACTCGACGCCGCGAAATCCGTCCGCGACAACGTCATGGAGGGGGTGGCGCCGCAGAAGGCGATCGTCGACCGCTACAACGAACTCGCCATGAATTATTCTGACGAGACCGCCGACGAGATGACCAAACTGCAGGACGAGATCGAGGCCAAGGGGCTTTGGGACCTCGATTCCAAGGTCGATCAGGCGATGGACGCATTGCGCTGCCCGCCCGACGATGCCGACGTGGCAAAGCTGTCAGGCGGCGAGCGGCGCCGGGTCGCGCTGTGCCGGCTGCTTCTCGAGCAGCCCGAGCTCCTCCTGCTCGACGAGCCGACCAACCATCTCGACGCCGAGTCGGTGGCGTGGCTCGAGGGCCATCTGCGCAACTATCCCGGCGCCATCCTGATCGTCACCCACGACCGCTATTTCCTCGACAACGTGACCGGCTGGATTCTCGAGCTCGACCGCGGCCGCGGCATTCCCTACGAGGGCAATTACTCGTCGTGGCTGGGGCAAAAGCAGAAGCGCCTCGAACAGGAAGGCCGCGAGGACGAGGCTCACCGGCGCACGCTCGCGCGCGAGCAGGAATGGATCTCGGCTTCGCCGCGCGCCCGGCAGGCGAAATCCAAGGCGCGCTACGAGCGCTACGAGGAGTTGCTGAAAAAGGCCGGCGAGAAGCAGACGCAGACCGCGCAGATCGTCATCCCCGTGGCCGAGCGGCTCGGGCAGAACGTCGTCGATTTCGATCATTTGAAGAAGGGCTTCGGCGACAATCTTCTGATCGACGATCTGACGTTCAAGCTGCCGCCCGGCGGGATCGTCGGCGTCATCGGCCCGAACGGCGCGGGCAAGACCACGCTGTTCCGGATGATTACCGGGCAGGAGAAGCCGGACAGCGGCACGATCAAAGTCGGCGAGTCGGTGCATCTCGGCTACGTCGATCAGTCGCGCGACGCGCTCGACGGCAAGAAGTCGGTGTGGGAGGAAGTTTCCGGCGGGCTCGATCAGCTCATGCTCGGCAAGCGCGAAGTGAATTCGCGCGCCTATTGCTCGGCCTTCAACTTCAAGGGCGCCGACCAGCAGAAGAAAGTGGGCTCGCTCTCGGGCGGCGAAAGAAACCGCGTGCATCTCGCCAAGATGCTCAAATCCGGCGCCAATGTGCTCCTGCTCGACGAGCCGACCAACGATCTCGACGTCGACACGTTGCGCGCCCTCGAAGAAGCACTGGAGGATTTCGCCGGTTGCGCCGTCATCATCAGCCACGATCGCTGGTTCCTGGATCGCATCGCCACCCACATTCTGTCCTTCGAAGGCGACAGCCACGTCGAATGGTTCGAAGGCAATTTTCAGGACTACGAAAAGGACAAAATGCGACGGCTGGGCACCGACACGGTCATCCCGCACCGGATCAAATACAAGAAATTCTCGCGGTAAACGATCTCGCCGATTTTCGCCTGTTTCGGCTAAAGGGCTGCACGGGCTTCAATTCCCGCGTTCAGTGCATATATTGGTCGTTGTAAATGGCCGCTTATTCGTTTTTGAAGCGATAACGGTTCGAAAAGTGACTGCTTTTCCGTTCTACGCAGGGAGATGACATTGGCGACAAGATCGAGCGAGGCCAGGTCGAGCCAGGATCGTGCTCGCGCCGCCGACGCAAGCTTTAAAAAGGAAGAGCGCGCCAAGGACGGCGCCAAGGCCATGCTGGAATATCAGGCCAATAGCCGCATGGTGCGGGAGCAGATGGCGCGGCTTAAAGCGCTCCGTTTGGCGAAAGAAGCCGCGGAAATTCAAGGTGAACCCGCCAAGCCCGCCGCGGCCAAAAAGAAGGTCGTGCGGAAGTCGGCTTGAACCGCGGCGCCTCGCCAGGCCGCGCCTTGAAACGAACACAGCTATGGCCCATATAGCGGGCTGGCCCCTATGATTCGTATAGTTTAAAGGGCCCTAGCGAGCCGCGTGGTACGGACACCCGTCAGACGGTTTCTGGCTCGCTCTTCGAACCATCCATCGACAGCCCAGATCGCGCGGGGTGTCTTTTTCACCCGCAACGTGGCCTGCGCCTTGCGCAGCGCCCGCGCTCATGCGCATCAAGGAACGCTTTCTTTTGACCAACTTCCAAGATTTCAAGCTTAACGACGCCATCACGCGAGCTCTCGCAGAAGAGAAATACCTCACCCCAACTCCGATCCAGGCCCAGACCGTCCCCATCGTCATGTCGGGACGTGACGTGATCGGAATCGCTCAAACCGGTACCGGAAAGACTGCGGCGTTCGCGCTGCCGATCCTGCATCGTCTCGCAGCCGAGCCGCGCAATGTGGCGCGCAAGAGCTGCCGCGTTCTTGTGCTGAGCCCGACCCGTGAACTGTCCGGCCAGATCCTTGACAGCTTTCGCACCTACGGCCGGCATCTGCGCTTCAGGACCGCGCTGGCGATCGGCGGCGTGTCCATGGGCGGCCAAGTGCGTGCGCTGCTCAACGGCGTCGATGTGCTTGTCGCAACGCCCGGCCGTCTGCTCGATCTGGTCAGGGGGAATGCGCTGCGCCTGGACGACGTCGAATGTCTGGTCCTCGATGAAGCGGACCGGATGCTCGACATGGGCTTCATCAACGACATCCGTAAGATCATCGCCAAGCTGCCGGCCCAGCGGCAGACATTGTTTTTCTCGGCGACGATGCCGCGCGCCATTGCCGATCTCGCCGCGCAAATGCTGCGCGACCCCGCCAAGGTCGCAGTGACGCCGGCCGCGTCAACAGCCGAACGGGTCGAGCAGCGCGTCATCCGCGTCGATCGCGCCGGCAAGCCTTCGGTTCTTGTCGACGTATTGCGGCGCGAGACGATCGATCGAGCCCTGATCTTCACCCGAACGAAGCACGGCGCCGACAAGGTTGTGCGCGGCTTGGTGAAGGCCGGCATTGCGTCCGAAGCGATCCACGGCAACAAATCGCAGAATCAGCGCGAGCGCGTGCTCGCCGCCTTCCGCAAAGGCGACGTCAGAATTCTGGTCGCCACCGATATTGCCGCCCGTGGCATCGACGTGGACGGTATCAGCCACGTGCTGAACTTCGATCTGCCGAACGTGCCGGAAACCTATGTGCATCGCATCGGTCGCACCGCGAGGGCGGGTGCGCCGGGCATAGCGATCTCGCTGTGCGACGGCGAGGAAATGGCCTACCTGCGCGACATCGAAAAGCTCATCCGCCTGGCGATTCCCTTGAGCGACAGCCGATCGCCTGGGCAACAGCGGGCCGAATTCCGGACACCGCCGAGTGGGCATGCCCCGTCTCCGTCCGGCAATGCAGGCAAGCGGCAGCAACGTCACCGCCGCAACAAAGCGCGCGGACAATACCGCCCGGATCAGCCGCGCGAGCACCGGCGTCACGATCAGCCGCGCGAAGGGACGGAAGGCATTGCCTCCGTTGCTTTCTTGCGTCAGGCGTCGCCACGGCGTGACGGCAGGTCGCGTCCGTCGCATCAAACAAATCAGGCAAAGGGATCCTAAAGTGTCCAAGGAAGAACTTCTGCAATTCGAAGGCCTCGTCACCGAGATATTGCCGGACGCGCGTTACCGCGTTCAACTCGACAACGGCCATGCACTCGTCGCCTACACCGCCGGCAGGATGAAAAAGAACCGGATCAAAACCCTGGCCGGCGATCGGGTCACCGTTGAGATTTCGCCCTACGATCTGGAAAAGGGCCGCTTGGTGTTTCGTCACAAGGACGAGCGCGCCAGCGGCGCGCCGCGGCCGCCGGTGCGTAATCAGTTCCGTCGTCGGTGATGTTGATGCCTTCCTGCCGGGAGGCAGGGCGATGACGGTTCGGATCCATAAATTCAAGATTGGCCAGACGGTCGACCTTATCCAGTCGACGTTCCGCTCGGCGGCATCGGGTCATTATGAGATTGTCAGCCTTCGGCCGTCCGAGGGCGGCGATCCGCAGTATCGGATCAAGAGCAAGAGCGAACTCCATGAGCGAGTGGTTTCGGAGAGCGACCTCGTTCCGACGCCGCTTAATTGACGGCGCAAATTCCCGCCGAGGGCGGTCGCCGGTGACCTTATTTCGCCAGCAAGCCGTTCAACACCAGGTCGAGATGGGCGTTGAAGTATGCTTTCAGATCGAGCGGCTTGCGATCATCGAACAGCATCATCCAAAGATCGACCAGCGCGATCGGCGCGATGACGACCTGCGGCGAATCGATAATCGCCGAGTTTCTGATCTCGCCGCGGTCGATGCCGCGCTGGATTGCTTGCCTCAGCATTTCAAGACACGGCCGTAAGATCTCATTGTGGTAGCGATCTGCCAGCGCCGGAAAGCGCGGCGCCTCGGCGATCAGCATGCGAACGACTTCGCGGCGCCGCTTGTCCTCAACGATGTGCTGGTAGATGAAACTGAACTGCGCGCGCAAAAGATCGGCGGTCGAGCCTTCGTGGGTCTCGAACATGCCCTGCACAGTTTCTTTGGCCGCTTTGGTGAATTCGCGAACCATCGAAATGAACAGGTGCTCCTTGTTCTCGAAATAGACGTAGATCGTGCCCTTGGTGACGCCGGCGCGTTCGGCGATCTGTTCGAGCGTCGTTGTGGCGTAACCGTTACGCGAAAACTCGGTGAAGGCCGCTTCAAGAATTTCCTGAGGCCGCTCCGCCTTGCGGCGACGCCTCGCTTCGGGCCGCGTTTCAAACACGTCGGTCATGGCCGAAACCTAGGCGCAATATGGTTAAAAAGTCAATTATTGACTAACCGGATAGTAAATAACTAGCCTGCCCCGTTTGAGGGTGCTTCAAAGGTGATTGGGTCTCGTCAGTTCATTGGGTGCGGCCTCGGGTTGGATCGCGCGAAAACGGCAGGAAGCGGCCGGGCTGGCGGCCTGCCGCGGCTGTTTGGCGCGGCCGGCGTATCGCTATTGGCGCTGTCGGCCTGCGCGGTCGGTCCGGATTTTGCGCCGCCGCCGGCTCCGGCGGTTAGCGGCTATACGCCTGAGGGCAAGCTCGCCACGACGGTTTCGGCTGATGTCTCGGGTGGAGCGGCACAAAAGTTTCAGATGGGCCGCGACATCCCCGGTGAGTGGTGGAAAGTGTTCCACTCGAAGGAATTGGACGGCTTGATTGCGGAGGCCATAACGGCCAATCCAAACCTCCAGGCGGCGCAGGCGACGCTCTGGCAGGCCAAGGAAAACCTCTACGCACAGGCTGGCAAGCTGTTGCCGACGATCGATGCCAACGCTTCGGCCGAGCGCCAGCAATTCTCGCCGGCTGAATTCGGCGGGTCCGGCGCGCCGTCGATTTTCAATCTGTATCAGGCGTCGGTGAATGTCGCCTATTCGCCCGATGTCTTTGGCGGCCAGAGGCGCCAGATCGAGGCGAACGCGGCGCTTACGGATTATCAGCGCTTCGAGCTGGAAGCGACCTATCTGACGCTGACGTCGAACGTCGTGACGGCGGTCGTGCAGGAAGCCTCGCTGCGCGGCCAGATCGAGGCGACGCGGGACATCATCAAAGCGGAAACCGATCAGCTTGAGGTCGTGCGCAATCAGTTCAACGTCGGAGCCGCCGCCCGAACCGACGTGCTGACCCAGCAGTCCGAGGTGGCAACGACGCAAGCGACGCTGCCGCCGTTGCAAAAGCAGCTGGAGCAACAGCACCATTTGCTGCTGGCTTTGATTGGCCATTTCCCGAGCGAGGCGCGGCGCGATCGCGTGACGCTCGCGTTGCTCCGCCTGCCGACAGGCTTGCCGGTGAGCGTGCCTTCGCAACTCGTCGAGCAACGCCCGGACATACGGGCTGCCGAAGCGCAACTGCAACAGGCCAGCGCCCAGATCGGAGTCGCAGTCGCCGCCAGGCTGCCGCAATTCAATCTCACGGGTTCGTACGGCACCGCCGCGCTGACGCCCGAGACTTTGTTTTCGCCATCCACGATCGTCTGGACCATTGCGGCGGGCGCGACGCAACCTATCTTCCATGGCTTCACGCTTCTGCATCAGGAGCGCGCCGCCAGAGCCGGCTACGACATCGCCGAAGCGCAATATCGCAACACCGTGCTGACCGCATTCCAAAACGTCGCCGACTCGTTACGTGCACTGCAGCTCGACGCTGCAACGCTCAAGGCGCAGGAGGCCGCGTTACGCGCGGCGTCCGATACCCTCGATCTCGCGCGCGGGCAGTACCGGCTGGGCGCCATCACCTACGTGACTCTGCTCAATGCGCAGCGCTCCTACCAGCAGGCGCGGCTCGCGGTGGTGCAGGCGCAGGCGGCACGGTATGCCGACACGGCCGCGCTCTTTCAGTCGCTTGGCGGCGGCTGGTGGAACCGCGCCGACGTCGCACCGAATCCCTACAGCCCGGAAGCGCACGCCGTGGACAGGGCGACGGCGGTGGTGACCGGCAGGCCGGTAACGACGGAGCTCAATCGATGACCAAACGCATGGTGATCATGCTCGTTGCGGTCGCCGTCGTGTTCGGCGGACTTTACGGATTCCAAATGTTCAAGGCGGCCATGATCAAAAAGTTCATGAGCACGATGATGTCGCCGCCGCAAACCGTCTCCGCCGCCAAGGCCGAATCCAGCGAATGGCAGCCGAGCATCGAAGCAGTCGGCAGCCTTCGCGCCGTCAAGGGCGCCGATCTGTCGCTCGAAGTGTCGGGCGTCGTCGATTCGATCTCGTTCAATTCCGGCGACGATGTCGCGCAGGGCGCGCTGCTTTTGAAATTGCGGGCGGACGACGACGTCGCCAAGCTCGAATCGCTGCAGGCAACCGCCGAGCTCAATCAGATCACGTACGATCGTGACCAGAAGCAGTTCAAGATTCAGGCGGTCAGCCAGGCCACGCTGGATACGGATGCGGCCAATCTGAAAAACGCCAAAGCCCAGGTGGCGCAGCAACAGGCCGTTCTCGACAAGAAGACCCTGCGTGCGCCGTTTGCCGGTCATCTTGGCATTCGCGCCGTGGATCTCGGCCAATATCTGAGCGCCGGTACGGTCATCGTCACGTTGCAGGCGCTCGACCCGATTTTTGTTGATTTCTACGTGCCGCAGCAATCGGTCGATCAAGTTCGATTGGGTCAGTCGGTGGCCGTGAAAGTCGACGCGTTTAAAGGTCAGACCTTCGATGGCGAGATAGCGGCCATCAATCCGAAGGTCGATGCCAGCAACCGCAATGTGCAAATCCGCGCGACCCTGAAGAACGCGGATCACAGGTTGATACCGGGGATGTATGCGACAATCGATATCGTGACCGGAAAGCCGCAGAACTACATTACGCTGCCGCAGACGGCGATCACCTACAATCCGTACGGCGACACCGTCTATATCGTCGACAACAAGGGCAACGACGCTGAAGGCAAGCCGCAATATGTCGCGCGGCAAAGTTTCGTGACGACCGGCGCGACGCGCGGCGATCAGGTGGCGGTGCTCAAGGGCATCAATGAAGGCGACATGATCGTCACCGCCGGCCAGCTCAAGCTGCACAACGGAACGACCGTGCTGATCGACAATTCGATCACGCCGACGGCGGACGCGTCGCCGGTTCCGATCGATCGATAGGCCGCGGCGCCATGAACTTTACCGACATCTTCATTCGCCGGCCGGTGCTCGCCTCGGTCGTCAGCCTGTTGATCCTCGTGCTCGGGCTGCGGGCGTATACGGTATTGCCGATCCTGCAATACCCGCGCACCGAGAACGCGATCGTCACCGTGACGACCATCTATTACGGCGCCGATCCCGATGTGGTGGCGGGCTTCATCACCACGCCGCTGGAAAATGCCATCGCCCAGGCCAACGGCATCGATTACATGAGCTCCGTCAGCCAAAGCGGCGTGAGCACGATCTCGATTTATCTCCGGCTCAACTACGATGCCGACAAGGCGCTGACCGAGATCAACACCAAGATCAATTCGGTCCTCAATCAATTGCCGACCGGCACCCTGCAGCCGACGCTGACCGTCAAGGTCGGGCAGACCATCGACGCCATGTATATCGGCTTCAACAGCGATACGTTGGCGCCGAACCAGATCACCGATTATCTGGTCCGCGTCGTGCAGCCGAAGCTTCAGGCGGTGCCCGGCGTGCAGACCGCCGAACTGCTCGGGCAGAAAGTGTTCGCGCTGCGCGCCTGGCTCGATCCGCAAAAGCTCGCGGCTTTCGGGCTGACGGCGGCCGACGTCAGCCTTGCCCTCACCGCCAACGATTACATTTCCGGAATCGGCAGTACCAAGGGCCAGATGGTCCAGGTCAATCTCAGCGCCTCGACCAGCCTGCATTCGGCCGAAGAATTCCGCAACCTCGTGGTCAAGCAGACGAACGGCGCCGTGGTGCGGCTCAAAGACGTCGCCAACGTTACATTGGGGTCGGAGGATTACGAAACGGAAGTCGGCTTCGACGGCAAAAAGGCGGTCTACATCGGTATTCAGGTCGCGCCTGCGGCCAATCTGCTCGACGTGATCCAGGGCGTGCACAATGTCTTTCCGGAGATTCAGGCGTTGTTGCCGCACGGACTTAACGGCCAGATCATTTACGATTCCACCGAGTTCGTGCACACCGCGATCGACGAGGTGATCCGCAGTCTGGCCGAGGCGTTGGCGATCGTTACCGTGGTGGTGTTTCTGTTCCTCGGTTCGATCCGCTCGTCCCTGATCCCGACGGTCGCCATACCACTGTCGCTGGTCGGCACCTTCATCGTTCTGCTGGCGCTCGGTTATTCGATCAATCTGCTCACCTTGCTGGCGCTCGTTCTGGCCATCGGCCTTGTGGTCGATGACGCGATTATCGTGGTCGAGAATGTCAGCCGCCATCTCGAGGAAGGCATGGCGCCGATTCCCGCCGCCATCGCCGCGGCGCGCGAACTCGGCGGACCGATCATTGCCATGACGGTCGTGCTGGCGGCGGTCTATGTACCGATCGGATTTCAGAGCGGGCTGACCGGCGCGCTGTTTGCCGAATTTGCTTTTGCGCTGGTTGGCGCGGTGACGGTGTCGGGCATCGTCGCGCTGACGCTGTCGCCGATGCTGTGCTCGCGTCTGCTCAAGGCTCCCGATCCCCAGCAGGGCGGCTGGGAGGCGCGGCTGACCCGCGTCATCGATCGCAGCTTCCATTGGCTGCATGGCGCCTACGAACGGCGTTTGCACGGCAGTTTGAACACCATGCCGGTGACGCTGGTGTTCGCGTTCCTGGTGCTGGGCAGCATCTATTTTCTGTTTACGAGTTCGAAGACCGAGCTCGCGCCGCAGGAGGATCAGGGCGTCATCATCACGCAATCGATCGCGGCGCCGAATTCGACCTTGCAGCAGCGCCAGCTCTATTCGCGCGAAGTGTATCGGATTTTTGCCAAGCATCCGGAGACCGAGCACGTGTTTCAGCTCGACATACCGGGCCAATCGATCGCCGGCATGGTGCTCAAGCCGTGGGACCAGCGCAAACAGACCACGAATGAGCTGCAACCCGTTTTGCAGCAGGAACTCAGCAAGGTCGCCGGCGTACGGGTTGCGGCGTTTCAGCCGCCGCCGCTGCCGGGCAGTATCGGTTTGCCGATTCAATTCGTCATCGTGACGACCGAACCGTTCGAGCGATTGAACGAGATCGCGCAGCAATTCCTGCAGCAGTCATTGCAGAGCGGCATGTTTATCTTCCTCGATTGCGATCTGAAGATCGACAATCCGCAGTCCGACGTGACGATCGATCGCGACAAGACCGCGCAACTCGGGCTGAAGATGAGCGACGTCGGCGGCGCGCTCGCCTCGATGCTCGGCGGCGGCTACGTCAACTACTTCAGCATCAGCGGGCGGTCGTACAAGGTCATCCCGCAGGTTCAGCAGCGCTTCCGGCTGAATCCGCGTCAGCTGCTGAATTACTACATCAGGGCGTCGGACGGTTCGCTGGTGCCGCTGTCGACCATCGCCAGCGTATCGACCAAGACCGTGCCGGAATCGCTCAATCACTTTCAGCAGCTCAACAGCGCCACGATTCAGGGCGTCGCCATGCCGGGTGTCGCGCAGGGCGACGCGCTCGCCTTCCTCCAGAATCTCGCAGCGCGTACGCTTCCGGCCGGCTATTCGATCGATTACGGCGGTTTGAGCCGGCAATACGTGCAGGAGACCAGCGGCTTCCTGGCGACGTTCGGCTTCGCGCTGATCATCATTTTCCTGGCGCTCGCCGCGCTGTTCGAAAGTTTCCGCGATCCCGTCATCATCCTGGTGTCGGTGCCGATGTCGATTGCCGGCGCGCTGATTTTCATCAGCCTCGGCTTCGGCGGCATGTCGCTCAACATCTACACCGAAGTCGGGCTTGTCACGCTGATGGGACTGATCAGCAAGCACGGCATCCTGATCGTGCAGTTCGCCAATCATCTGCAGCAGCAGGGCCGCTCGAAGCGCGAGGCGATCGAGCAGGCCGCCGGAATCCGGCTGCGGCCGATCCTGATGACGACGGCCGCGATGGTGCTGGGCGTCGTTCCGCTGGTCACGGCGACCGGCGCCGGCGCGGTATCGCGCTTTCAGATGGGCGTCGTCATCGCCTCGGGACTTTCGATCGGAACGCTGTTCACGCTGTTCGTGGTTCCGGCGGTGTACTTGTTGTTCGCAGCCGATCACCACCTGGCGGCCAGCGCCGGCGGCGAAGTGACGACGACGGAGCCGCATGCCGCCGGAACGTGATGAAGAGTCTCGCGGCCATGGTCGCGCCGCTTGCCGCCAACGTATTTTACCTTGATTTCAGGCGGTGCTAAGCATCGCCGGACCGCCCCGAATCAATTGCGAAAGTGACGCGCCGATGGAAGACTGGAGCGCACGGCAATATCTCAAATTCGAGGACGAACGCACGCGCCCGCCGCGCGATCTGCTCGCGCAGGTGCCGCTGCAGCGTCCGCATAAGGTCGTCGATCTCGGCTGCGGGCCGGGCAACTCGACCGAGCTGCTGGTCGAGCGTTTCCCGCACTCCGAAGTCGTCGGGCTCGACTCCTCGCCCGACATGCTGCGCAAGGCGCGCGAGCGGTTGCCCGGCTGCGAATTCGTCGAGGCCGACATCGCCACCTGGATCCCCGATGCGCGCACCGATCTGCTGTTCGCCAACGCCGTCATCCAATGGCTGCCAAATCACGTCGCGGTGTTGCGCCGGCTGCTTGAAGCATTGCCGGAAGGCGGCGTGCTCGCGGTGCAGATGCCCGACAACACGCGCGAGCCCGCGCTCGTGTTTCAGCGCGAGGTGGGCGAGAGCGGCCCGTGGGCGGACCATCCGGAAATCAAGGCCGCGCCGCGCGATGATCTGCCCACGGTCGAAGCCTATTACGATCAGCTCAAACCGGTCTGCACCCACATCGATATCTGGCACAGCGTCTACAATCACGTCATGACGTCGCCCGAAGCGATCACCGAATGGTTCAAGGGCTCCTCGCTGCAGCCGTTCCTGTCGCCGCTTGACGCCGCAGCACGCGAGCAATTCCTCGCCGCCTACACGAAGAAGATCGTCGGCGCCTACAAGCCGCGGTTCGACGGCCGGGTATTGTTGAAATTCCCCCGTCTGTTCATCCTCGCCGTGCGATGAAAATTGTTTGGGCCCTGGTTTGTGCCGTGTTGCTGAGCAACACGATCGGCGTGAAGGCCGCGTTCGCCGATGCGGCCTTCCAGGCATGGCTGCAATCGTTGTGGCCGCAGGCCCAGACGCTCGGCGTGTCGCGCGCGACGTTCGATCTGGCGACGCGCGGCCTCGAGCCCGACCTGTCGCTGCCCGATCTCGTTCTGCCCGGCCGGCCGGAAAGGCCGCCGCCCGGACAGGCGGAATTCGTGCAGACGCCGGCACAGTACATCAAAGAGTCTTCGATCGCGCAGCTTGCGGGGCAGGGCCGCAAGCTGCTTGAGCAATACCGCGGGCCGCTCACCAAGATCGAGCAGCAATTCGGCGTCGATCCGACCGTCGTGCTTGCCATCTACGGGCGCGAAACCGATTTCGGCCGCGCACCCGATACCCACAACGCGATCCGCGTGCTGGCGACGCAGGGCTATCTCGGCAAGCGCAAGGACAAGTTTCGCGAGGAGTTTCTGCTCGCACTCAAGATTTTCCAGCAGGGCCAAGTCAAACTCGCCGACATGAAGAGTTCATGGGCCGGCGCCATGGGGCTGACGCAGTTCCTGCCGTCGGATTATCTGAAATACGCCGTCGATTTCGACGGCGACGGCCGGCCCGACATCTGGAAATCGGTGCCGGATGCGCTCGCGTCTGCGGCCAAGCAATTGGTCGACAAGGGCTGGCAGCGCGGCCTGCGCTGGGCCTATGAGGTGCACCCGCCCGCCAATGTCGATTGCACGGTCGGCGTTCCGGAAAACACGCTGCCGATCGGCGAATGGCTCAAGCGCGGCTTCGTGCCGGCTTACGGCCGCAAGCTGACGTCTGCCGAGCGCGCCGAGTCGGCATCGCTGCTGCAGGTGGCCGGCCTTTACGGTCCTTCGTTCCTGGTGACGAAGAACTATTTCGTCATCAAGGAATACAATTTCTCCGATCTCTACGTTTTATTCGTCGGCCATCTCAGCGATCGCATGAGCGATCCGCGGCCGTTTGAAACGCCGTGGGGCAAGGTCGCGCAACTGCCGACGCGCGATCTCGATCGCATGCAGCAGATTCTGACCGAGCGCGGCTATTATCACGACAAGATCGACGGCAAGGCCGGCATGCTGACGCGCGCCGCGCTCGGCGCCTATCAGAAGAAGAACGGGCTGACGCTCGATTGCTGGCCGACCGCCGCGGTCCTGACGCACATGCAGGCGGGCGGCCGCTAAATCCAGGGCCGCGGAGATTAATCGTCGCCGGGCACGGCGAGCGGCAGCCGGTCGTCGTCCTCGCCCGAATAGCCGAGCGCGCGCCGGAACGTTCGCCGCAAAGAACTATGTTTGATCGAGCCGGTGATGCCGAGGGTGCCGCCGCCGTGTTCGGCGGCGTAGCGCGCGCGGGCGCGCTCGGCCACGACTTCGCCGGGGATCGCCGCCGGCTCGCAGATATAGGGCCGGCCGCGCCGGCGCATCAGGTCGACGTGAATGTGATTGTAGTGATAGACGTTGGCGCCCGGCGCGAGCACGGTGGTGAAATCCTGGCATGCCGCCGCTTGCACGTCGTGCAGAAATCCCTGCTCCTCCGGCGAACCGTGCCAGGCATATTGCACGATGACCCGGTGCCCGTCGGCGAGGTCGAATTCCGCAATGTCGAGCGCGTTGCCGAACGCGTGCTCGGAGATGTGCGCATTGGGATTGCCATTCATGCCGCGGCATGAATAGGCGGAGATTTGTTTGATCTCGACGACCGGCTGGCGAAACCAGTGCAGCGCCGCGGGTTGCACCGCGCTGCTGATCCATTTGTCGAGCACCGACACCAGGGGACACGCCAGCGTCGCCGGCGGTTTCACTTCGACCGGTCCGGCCGACCCTGTCACCATCGGTGCGCTCGGCGGACCGAGCGGCGGGGGTGAACTGCCGAACGGCGCCTCCTCGTTGGCGCTTGGCGGCGGTTGCGGCGGCGGTGCGGCGTGCGGCGGATAGGCCTGCGGGCTTACGCGCGCAACCGGGGCCTGGCTCGTCGGTTCGTAACTGCGTTGTCCATAATTGGGCTGACCGTAATACGGATTGGGCGGACCGCCCGGAATGACCATTTCATCGTCGGCGGGCTCCGCCACGCCCGGCGGATAAAGCGACATCGGCGCGCCCGGTGCGGCGGCTTGCTGCGGACGAGTTTGCGGCGGGTATTGGGGCGGCGGCCCGTATTGCTGCGATCCGTATTGCTGCGCGCCGTATGGCGGCTGACTGCGCTGCGGCGGCGGCAACGCGTTCGACTGAACGACGGGCCAGTGCTGCGGCATCGACGCGTTGGGAATCGAAGCCGGCGGACGGATTGGCTCATCCTCGTAGCCGAGCGGCGTGCTGTCGCCGAGCTCGGAAACGCGCAGCGGATAGTCCATGCCGCACACGCCCGGCCCGCTGATCGAGGAGATGCGCACCCGTCCCGGGGATTCTTTCACCGCGCCGGAATTCAGGCATGCGACTTCCGCGTCGCGCCGCCACGGCTCGCGCTCGGCGAACAGATAATGACTGCAGCCGGCAAGAGCGATCAGCGAGACGAGGACGACGGAGCCGACGAGATACCAGCAAACTCCACGCGTCATGCCCGGACAATGCGAGGAATTCCGTTAAGGACTCTTCAATGATCTGCCGCCGCGGGCGCCAGGGAATCATTAACCATGTGGCTGCCATCGCGTCCGCCATTCTGGCCCTTGATCCCGCGGAGCCTTTCGGGCCACATCGCCAGGACGCGGGGAAGGGGTAAGCCGTCATGGAAGGCAAAGCGAGACTGATTTTTCCGATACTCGCGACGGCGATCGTGGTCTTCGTCGCGAGCGCCGCCGTGACCTTCATGAACATCGGCTTGCGGATCGACTTCGTGCGGCGATGGCTGTCCGCTTTCAGCGTCGGCTGGCCGGTCGCCGCCGTGACGGCCTATCTGGCCTTCCCGATCGTGCGCCGCGCCACATCGGGCATCGTCGCTCTGATCGAGAGACGCTGATGCTGTCCGCACTCGATCTCGCCCGCCGGATCGAAGCCGGCGAACTCAAACCGCGTGCGGTCGTCGAACTTTGCGCCGAGGCGATCGCGGCGCGCGAGAAAGACATCGGCGCATTCGCCGCGCTCGACCTCGACGCCGCGCGGCGCGCGGCCGAGACCGCCGGGCTTGCGGCGACGCCGTTGCGCGGCCTTCCGGTCGCCTTCAAGGACATCTTCGATACCGCCGATCTGCCGACCCAGTATGGCTCGCCGATCTATGCCGGCTATCGGCCGCGCGCCGACGCCACGGCGGTGGCGATGACGCGGCGCGCCGGGGGAATCGTCATCGGCAAGACGGTGACGACCGAGCTTGCCTCGCTTGTGCCCTCTGCAACGCGCAATCCGCACAATCTCGCGCATACGCCGGGCGGCTCGTCTTCGGGCTCCGCCGCTGCCGTCGCCGCCGCCATGGTGCCGCTCGCGTTCGGCACTCAGACCGCCGGCTCGGTCATCCGGCCCGCTGCGTTCTGCGGTGTCGCGGGCTTCAAGCCGTCTTACCGGTTGATCCCGATGGTTGGCGTGAAGGACGTCTCCTGGCATCTCGACACTGCCGGCCTGTTCGGCGCCGGCGTCACCGACGTCGCGTTTGCGGCTGCGGTCGTGCTCGATCGCGACCTGCGCGTCGATCGCGCCGCGCCGTCGGCGCCGCGCATCGCGCTGGTGCGCACGCACCTTTGGCCGCAGGCCAGCGCCGCCATGCAGAAGGCGGTCGAAACTGCGGCGCGGATCGCCGAAGCGGCCGGCGCCACGGTCGTCGAAGTTACCCTGCCGCCGATCCTGGAGGAGGCGTACGCCGCGCAATTTACGATTTAGGACTACGAAGTGTTCCGTTCGCTTGCGTACGAATACGATCGCCATCGCGATCTGATCGGAAAAAATCTGCGCGAGCAACTCGACGGCGCCGCGGCGATATCCGCGGACGCTTACGATGCGGCGCGCCGCACCACCCGGCGCGCGCGGCAGGCGCTCGCGGACATGATGAGCGAGCACGACGTCATCCTGACGCCGTCGGCGCCGGGCGCGGCGCCGCATGGTCTGACCACGACCGGCAATCCGATGTTCAACCGGCTGTGGACGCTGATGGGAACGCCGTGCGTCAACGTGCCGGGCCTGAGCGACGGCGGCCTGCCGCTCGGCGTGCAGATCGTCGGGCGATTTGGCCGCGACCGCTCGGCGCTCGAGGCGGCGCTGTTTCTCGAACGCACAATCGCCCGCAAGATCTGAGCAAATTGTAGCCCGGGCTGAGCGAAGCGAAACCCGAGCTACGCGCTAGCGGTAATAGCCGTAGTTGCTTCCGTAAGACGGGATGTAGTTGCCGTTGATGTCGGTTGGTGTGCCGTAATAGGCGGAGCCGTACGCGTAAGGAGCGTATCCGTAGTAGGCCGGATATCCATAGTAGGCTGGGTATGCGGAGTACGTCCGGTATCCGTAATAGTAAGGTCGATAGCCGTAAGAGTAGGCGCGCGATGCGATCAATGCGCCGCCGATCCCCAAGGCGAGGCCGGCGCCTGCCCAGCAGCCCCAGCATTTGGCTTCCGCGGGTTTCGGCGCAGCAATAACAGTCGCGGCGACAAGAGCTGCAGCGGCGACGGCCGTGATTGTCTTACCCATTGGTATCCTCCGCCGTGTTGGCTGAGTTTGGATTGACGCATTAGACCAAACGCACCTGATGCGGTTTCGTTCCTCGATCTGCGTCAAAAGCAATAAATGCGATGAACCGACGGCGTTATTTCTGGAGCGCGCCGTCGCGCACAAGATTCGAGGAAACAGCGTAGCCCGGGTTGAGCGAAGCAAAACCCGGGAGCAACGTCTTGAGTCCGACGAGTTTGTCCCGGATTTCGCTGCGCTCAATCCGGGCTACTGCGATTGCGATCGCCGGCCTCGCCTCTAAACCAGCTCCATGGCGGCGGCGCGCGCCTCCGAGACGACGTCGTGATCGTAAAGCCGCTTGCGGAATTCGGCGTGGGCGCTGATCTCGGCGTCGCGCACGTTGAGGTCGCTGTGAAACGAGTTGTAGCGCAGGCCATTCTGGCGCGCTCCGGATTGCACACTCGCGGCCCGTTCGCGGCGCAGCCGCTCGTAGGCGAGGAGGGCGCCCGGCACAGTCTCGCGATTCGTATTCGACAGGATCGTCGCCAAAGCCATGCCATCCTCGATCGACTGGTTGGCGCCCTGTCCGAGGTGAGGCAGCATCGCGTGCGCTGCATCGCCCAGCAGCGTCAGCCGTCCCCTGGTCCACGACGGGCTCGGATCGCGATCGTGCAAGGCCGATCGGAACGTCTTTTGCACCTGCCGCAACAAAGCGCCGATCCGCGGATCCCAGCCGGCGAATTCGCGGCGCAGCGCCTCGGGATCGCCGGGGGCTGACCACGATTCCTTCATCTCCTCTTTCATGTCGTCGTCGACCGGCACGAAGCCGACGAAATTGATGAGCGATCCGGCACGCATCGGATAGGTGAGGAAATGCTTGCCCTTGCCGAGCCACATCTCCCAGCACTCGGCCGGCCATTCCGGCACAAGTTCGGTTCGCACGTAGCCGCGGTAGGCGACCGTTCCGGAGAAGACCGGGCGCGGCGGCGGGAACACATGCGGCCGCAGCACCGAGTGAATGCCGTCGGCGCCGATCACGACGTCACCTTCGGCGACGGCTCCGTTGGCGAACGACACGCGGGCTTTGGCGCCATTGCGGTCAAAGCCGGTGCACTGGTAGCCGGTGTGGACGACGCCGTCCGGCAGCGCTTTGGCCAGCATGTCGACCAGGTCGGCGCGATGCATGCCGTAGGTCGCGTTCCAGCCCATCGAATCCGTGACCTGGACCGGTGCGATCAGCGTTCCGTCGTGGTGGAAATAGCGCGAGTTCTTGCCGACCTTGGCGCCCCACTTTTCGACCGCCGGTCCCAATCCCACCCGCTGCAGATGGCGCACGCTGTTCGGCGTGATGTAAACGCCCGCTCCGACCTCGCCGAGCACGGGGGCCTGCTCGTAGACCGACACTGGAAGGCCGTAGGTGACGAGGGCGTTCGCCACGAACAAACCTCCAATTCCACCTCCGACGATGACGATGTTGGGTCGCGAGTTTGCCATGGTTCACACCCTTGCTCGATGCTGCGCCGTGCCGGCGCTGGTTCTTTTTTCACGGCCGCGCAGCTTGGCACGGCGCTAATTGTTGCAAGTGTCACCAATTTCCCGCGCGGCCGAATTGACCTAAGTCAATTCTGCCGAAAGAAGTCCGGGTCGGTGTCATGCGCCTGGCATCCGCTCATCCGCTGAAGGTCTGGCAGCCGCGCAAGATGTCGGGCGCATTCGAGCGTTTCCGGTACATGGCAGCCTGGGTTGAGCGAAGCGAAACCCGGGAGCGGCGTTTGAGACCGGTGGGCGTGCCCCGGATTTCGCTGCGCTCAATCCGGGCTACTCGCTAACTGTCATGCTCCGCGAATGCGGAGCATCCAGTAATCTGCGCCGGTTGGCGTAATCACAGATGCCTGCGATTACTGGATCATCGCTCAAGGCGCGATGGTTTCCAGCGTCATGTAGCGGGCGCGCTGCACGGCCCATTCGTCGTTCTGTTCGAGCAGGATGGCGCCGACGAGGCGGATGATGGCAGCCTCGTTGGGGAAGATGCCGACGACCTCGGTGCGCCGCTTGATCTCGCCGTTGAGGCGCTCGATCGGATTGGTGGAGTGCAGCTTGGCCCGATGCGCGGCTGGGAAGCGTCATGTAGGCGAGCACGTCGGTCTCGGCCTCGTCCATGAAGGCGGCGAGCTTGGGCAGCTTGGGGCGCAGCTGGTCGGCGACCTGGCGCCATTGGCGTTCGCGCGGCCTCGGCGTCGTCCTGGGCGAAGGCGGTGGCGATGAAGGCGGAGACGACGCGCCGGCCGCTGCTTGCCGGCATGGGCCAGGACGTTGCGCATGAAGTGGACGCGGCAGCGCTGCCAGGTGGCGTTCAGCACCTTGGCGACGGCGGCCTTGATGCCTTCGTGGGCATCGGAGATCACCAGCTTGACGCCGCGCAGGCCGCGGCGGGCGAGCTTGCGCAGGAACGCGGTCCAGAAGGTCTCGGCCTCGGAGGGGCCGATCTCCATGCCCAGCACCTCGCGCCGGCCGTCGCTGTTGACGCCGACCGCGATGATGACGGCGACCGAGACGATGCGGCCGTTCTGGCGCACCTTCACGTAGGTGGCGTCGATCCACAGATACGGCCAGTCGCCCTCGATCGGCCGGTCGAGGAAGGCCTTCACCTTGCTCGTCGATCTCCGCGCACAGCCGGCTGACCTGGCTCTTGGAGATGCCGCTCATGCCCATGGCCTTGACCAGATCGTCGACCGAGCGGGTCGAGATGCCCTGGACGTAGGCCTCCTGGATCACGGCGGTGAGCGCCTTCTCGGCCATCCGCCGCGGCTCCAGGAAGCCGGGGAAGTAGCTGCCCTTGCGCAGCTTCGGGATGCGCAGCTCGACCGTGCCGGCGCGGGTCTCCCAGTCCGGTCGCGGTAGCCGTTGCGCTGGGCGAGCCGCTCGGGGCTCTTCTCGCCATAGGCCGGCGCCGGTCAGGCCTTCGACCTCCAGCTCCATCAGCCGCTGGGCGGCAAAGCCGATCATCTCGCGCAACAGATCGGCGTCGGGGCTCTTCTCCACAAGCGCGCGCAGGTTCATCATCTCGTCGGTCATCGGTGGGTTCCTCGGTTAGCGTTGGAGTGTCGCAACCCGACCCTACCGAGAATCGCCGATGACAACGGGAATAGCCAAGGCCCCGACGCGGAACGTGTCGTCACATTTTCATTGACAATAGTCCCCATTTCGGTTACAAGCTCCACCGAATCTCGCTCTGGTGAAGGACGCCGGCCGGTGACGCCGGTCTGGCGGAGCGAGTGCGGTGCCCGCGGGCGTTGGGCTCGTCACCTGCGCACTCGGGCGGCTCAGGCATCATGCCTGCCGGCACTATGACCGGCGCGCGAGGTGCATCGCTGGAACTGGGCGCGGTGCTGGCGGGGGCAACCCGCCGCTTGTGGCGCCGCCGCCCACGAAGCCTGGCCTGAGCTGAGCCTTCGGGATGAATAGTCCCTTGGGCAAGAACCGCGGTGGAACGCCGAGAGGCGAGCGCATCCCGCTGGATGCGCGACCGCGCCCGTTATTTGGCGCGGACGGTAGGACACGCGCTTTTCGGCGTTCCGCTTCCTTTTTGTTTCGTCCGATGCGCCGCGCTGATCGTGACCAAACCGGCCCCACCGCCGGAAAAGTCTGACGAAGATCATGCGCGGCGAAGTTTTTTTGCTGATGCCGTTTGCAAAACTCGGATGCGACCGCATCGCGAGAACGATTTTTTATTCGTCATTGCCGGACTTGATCCGGCAATCCATGCGGGAGTGTGGCTTGTTGAGATTCGCCGGACTTCAGCATGGACCACCGGGTCATAGGCGAGCGAAGCGACGCCGTTCTTCGAACGGCTATGCCCGGTGGTGACGAGGTGTGGGTGTTGATGCGCCGCGAGAACGATTTGTTTTGTCTGTGAAAGCGCCCCCCACCCTTTATCCCTCCCCACCACGCGCTCTGCGCGCGGGGGGAGGGGAAAGCACGGTGCTTATCCGCTCGCTTAGCGGGGCAGCATGACTACTCCGCGGCGCGGCGCACGCGGGCCAGCGGATCGTAGTTGAGAATCGGCGCCAGCCATTTTTCGGTTTGTTCGAGGGTTTGTCCCTTGCGCTGCGCGTAGTCTTCGACCTGGTCGCGTTCGATCTTGCCGACGCCGAAATAATAACTTTCGGGATGGCTGAAATAGAGCCCGCACACGGAGGCGCCCGGCCACATGGCAAAGCTCTCGGTCAAACGCACGCCGATGCGTTCGCCGTCGAGCAACTGAAACAGCGTCGCCTTCTCGGTGTGGTCGGGTTGCGCCGGATAGCCGGGCGCCGGGCGAATGCCGCGATATTTTTCGGCAATCAGTTCGCCCGCGCCGAGAGTTCTCATCGGACGCGTAGGCCCAAAACTCCTTGCGCACCCGCTGATGCAGGCGTTCGGCGAGCGCTTCCGCAAGACGGTCGGCGAGCGCCTTGGCCATGATGGAGGAATAGTCGTCGTTGGCGTGCTTGAAGCGTTCGGCCACCGCGTCTTCGCCGATACCGGCCGTCACCGCGAAGGCGCCGATGTAGTCGGAAAGCCCGCTGGCGCGCGGCGCGACGAAATCGGCCAGCGCGACATTGGCGCGGCCCTCGCGGCGCGCCAATTGCTGGCGCAGCGTATGGAGGACGGCGGTCGGTTTGTGGCGGCCCTCGTCGGCAAAGACCAGGATATCGTCGCCTTCGCTGTTTGCCGGCCAAAGCCCGAACACGGCGCTGGCGCGGAACCACCGCTCGGTGTCGATCCGCCGCAGCATCTCCTGGGCGTCGGCAAACAAGCTGCGCGCCGCTTCGCCGACCGTGGCGTCGTCGAGGATCGCCGGATATTTTCCGGTCAGCTCCCAGGTCGAGAAGAACGGCGTCCAGTCGATGTAGTCGATCAGTTCCGCGATCGGAATATCGTCGAGTTTCTGGGTGCCGGTGATGCGCGGTGCGGGCGGAACGTAGTTGCCGGACCAATTCAGCGTCAGCGCGTTGTTGCGAGCGTCGACGAGCGAGAGCCTTTGTTTGGTCTCTTCGCCGCGCGCATGCGCTGCGGCGATGCGAGCATATTCGGCGCGGATGTCGTTGACATGCGCTCGCGGGCGTCGCGCGACAGCAGCGACGAGACGACGCCGACGGCGCGGCTTGCGTCGTTGACGTAGACCGTCTGCCCGCGCCGGTAGTTCGGATGGATTTTGACCGCGGTGTGCACGCGGCTCGTCGTCGCGCCGCCGATGAGCAGCGGAACTTCGAATCCCTTGCGCTCCATTTCGGCGGCGACGTGGCACATCTCGTCGAGCGAGGGCGTGATCAGGCCGGAAAGGCCGATGATGTCGGCTCGCTCGGCGATGGCGGCATCGAGGATCTTGTCCGCCGGCGTCATCACGCCGAGGTCGACGACGTCGTAATTGTTGCACTGAAGCACGACGCCGACGATGTTCTTGCCGATGTCGTGCACGTCGCCCTTGACGGTGGCGATCACGATCTTGCCGTTCGACGAGGCGTGGCCGCGGCCGTCCTTCTCCTGATCCATGTAGGGCATGAGATAGGCGACGGCCTGTTTCATCACGCGCGCCGACTTCACCACCTGCGGGAGGAACATCCGGCCCGAGCCGAACAGATCGCCGACGACATTCATGCCGTCCATCAGCGGGCCTTCGATCACGGCGAGCGGACGCGGCGCGTTGCGGCGCGCTTCCTCGACGTCGGTTTCGATGAAGTCGGTGATGCCGTGGACCAGCGCGTGCGACAGCCGCTTCTCGACCGGCCATTCGCGCCACGACAGGTCGGCTTCCTTCTTTTCGCGGCCGTGGCCGCGATGGCGTTCGGCGAGCGCCAGCAGCCGCTCGGCCGCGTCGGCGCGGCGGTTGAGCACGACATCCTCGCAGGCTTCGCGCAGCTCGGGGTCGAGATCGTCATAGACCGCGATCTGACCGGCATTGACGATGCCCATATCCATGCCGGCGGCGATGGCGTGAGTGAGAAACACCGCGTGCATCGCTTCGCGCACCGGCTCGTTGCCGCGGAACGAAAACGAGAAATTCGAGACGCCGCCCGAGATGTGGGCATGCGGGAGATTTTTTCTGATCCAGCGCGCCGCCTCGATGAAAGCGACGCCGTAACCGTTGTGCTCCTCCATGCCGGTCGCGACGGCAAAGATGTTCGGATCAAAGATGATGTCTTGCGGCGGAAAGCCGACGCGGTTCACCAGGATGTCGTAGGCGCGCGCGCAAATCGAGGTTTTGCGCTCGAACGTGTCCGCCTGGCCCGTCTCGTCGAACGCCATGACGACGACGGCCGCGCCATAGCGGCGCACGATCCGGGCATGATGGATGAAGCTTTCCTCGCCTTCCTTGAGCGAGATGGAATTCACCACCGACTTGCCCTGAACGCATTTGAGGCCGGCCTCGATCACGGAGAATTTCGAGGAATCGATCATCACCGGCACGCGGGCGATGTCGGGCTCGGCCGCGATCAGATTGAGGAACGTGATCATGGCCTTCTCGGAATCGAGCAGGCCTTCGTCCATGTTGACGTCGATGATTTGCGCGCCGTTCTCGACCTGATCGCGGGCGACGGCGAGCGCCGCGGTATAATCGCCGCTCGTCACAAGTTTGCGGAAACGCGCCGATCCGGTGACGTTGGTGCGTTCGCCGATGTTCACGAACGGAATTTCGGCGGTCAGCGTGAAGGCTTCCAGGCCGGACAGCCGCAGACGCGGCTCGATTTCCGGAAGTGCGCGCGGCGTCTTGTCGGCCACGGCTTTGGCAATGGCGCGGATGTGATCGGGCGTCGTGCCGCAGCAGCCGCCGACGATATTGATGAGGCCGGCCGAGGCAAATTCGCCGACCAGTGCGGCCATGGCGTCCGGGCCTTCGTCATAATGGCCGAATTCGTTGGGCAGGCCGGCATTGGGATAGGCGCAGATGAGCGTGTCGGAGATGCGGGCGAGTTCGGCGATATGGGCGCGCATTTCTTTGGCGCCGAGCGCGCAATTGAGCCCGACCGACAGCGGCGCAGCATGCGCCACCGAATTCCAGAAGGCTTCCGGCGTCTGCCCGGAGAGCAGGCGGCCCGAGCGATCCGTGATCGTGCCGGATATCATCACCGGCAGGCTGATGCCGCGCGTTTCCAACTCCTCGGCGATGGCGTAGATCGCCGCCTTGGCGTTGAGCGTGTCGAAAATGGTCTCGATCAGGAGCGCGTCGACGCCGCCGTCGATCAGCCCGCGCACCTGCTCCGCATAGGCGACGCGCAGCTCGTCGAACGAGATGGCGCGAAAGCCGGGATTGGAGACGTCAGGCGAGATCGACGCGGTGCGATTGGTCGGGCCGATCGCGCCGGTGACGAAGCGCTCGCGGCCATCCTCGTCCTCGGCGATGCGGCCTGCTTCGCGGGCGAGCCGCGCGCCTTCCAGGTTCAATTCGTAGGCGATCTCCGCCATGCCGTAATCGGCCTGCGCGATGCGGGTCGAGGAGAACGTGTTGGTGGAGACGATGTCGGCGCCGGCGCGAAAATAGGCGAGATGGATGGCGCGGATCGCATCCGGCCGGCTGAGATTGAGCAGATCGTTGTTGCCGCGCACCTCGCGATTCCAGGCATCGAAGCGCGCGCCGCGAAAAGCCTGTTCGTCGAGGCTCAGCGCCTGAATCATCGTTCCCATGGCGCCGTCGAGCACCAGAATGCGCTCGGCGGCGAGACGGCGCAGCGCCGTTTCGGTTTTTGACTTGGACGCGGACGCTACCATGCGATTAAGCGCGCTCCTTTTGCGCATTGACGAGCGGAAGGGCGCCGCTTTCTGTGCCCGGCCGCACGCCGAGCAGATGGCAGATCGCGTAGACCAGATCGGCGCGGTTCATGGTGTAGAAATGAAAGTCCGTCACGCCGTGCTTCGCCAGGTCCAGCACTTGCTCGGCGGCGACGGCGGCGGCGATCAGCTTGCGCGTTGCGGCGTCGTCATCCAATCCGTCGAAGCGCTCGGCGAGCCAGTCCGGCACCGAAGTCCCGCAGCGCGCCGCGAAATTGCGGGTCTGCTTGAAATTCTGCACCGGCAGGATTCCGGGCACGATCGGAATATCGATGCCGCTCGCGCGCACGCGCTCGAGATAGCGAAAGTAGAGATCGTTCTCGAAGAAGAACTGAGTAATCGCGCGCGTCGCGCCGGCGTCGACCTTGGCCTTGAGCATGTCGATGTCGGCTGCGACCGAGGGGCTGTCGGGATGTTTTTCCGGGTAGGCGGAGACCGAAACCTCGATGTCGGCGATGCGCTTGATGCCGGCAACCAGATCGGCGGCGTTGCGGTAGCCGCCGCCATGCGGCGCGTAACGCTCGCCGACGCCGCCCGGCGGATCGCCGCGCAGCGCCACGATGTGGCGCACGCCCGCCTGCGCATAGGCTTCGATCACCGCATCCACGTCCACACACGTCGCCGCGACGCAGGTGAGATGGGCCGCGGGCGTCAGCATCGTGTCGGCGAGGATGCGTTTGACCGTCGCGTGAGTCCGCTCGCGCGTCGAGCCGCCGGCGCCGTAGGTGACGGACACAAAATTCGGCTCAAGCGGCGCCAGCCGGTTGATCGCTTCCCAGAGCGACTGCTCCATCTCGGCCGTCTTGGGCGGAAAGAACTCGAACGACACGCGGATGCGGCGCGGCGCGCCGGCTTCGACGAAGCGGCTTGCAGGAGCAGTGTTCATTACGCCACCTCGCGTGTCGCCGGTGCAGCCAGTAGGATCCGCGGGTCGCGCGCGAGCCACAGCGAGATCGCGATCTTGCCGTCCGGACCCGGCGGAAACGTCTGCTGCCGCATGACATCGAGTCCGGCGGCTTCCAGCCATTGCGCGACGGTTTCGGCCGCAAAGCCGAGCCGGCGGTGGGCGTGCTCCTCGCGCAAGAATTCCAGGTCGTGGGGCGCGAAATCGACGACGAGCAGGCGTCCGCCCGGCCGCAGCACGCGCGCGGCCTCGCGCACCGCGCGGGCACCGTCATCGAGGAAGTGCAGGACTTGGTGAATGACGACGACGTCGAACGAGTCCCTCGGCAAGGCAAGATCGTGGATGTCGCCTTGCCGAACGCTGCAGTGCTTGAGACCGGCGCGGTCCAGGCGCGCGCGCGCGAGCGCCAGCATGTCGAGCGACAGATCGAGGCCGAGGCCGCGCTCGATGTCGCCGGCGAACAGTTCCAGCATCCGGCCGGTGCCGGTGCCCAGATCGAGCAGCGAGCGGATCGGTTTATCGGCGAGCGCGGCGCGGATCGCCTCTTCGACGGCGGCGTCGGCCACATGAAGTTTGCGAATGCGGTCCCATTCGGCGGCATGACGCCGGAAGTAATTTTGCGCCACCGTGGCCCGCGCGGCCCGCACGGCGGCGAGCCGCTCGCGGTCGCGGGCGATCACCGGATCGTTGGGATCGAGCCGCGCGATGAGGGTCCGCGCGATGTCGGCGACGCTGGTCCGTTCGCTCAGCCGAAAGAACGCCCACGACCCTTCGCGAAAGCGCTCGACCAAACCCGCCTCGGCCAGCAGCCGCAGATGCCGCGACAGGCGCGGTTGCGACTGCCGCAAGATTTCCGTCAGATCCGACACGGTCAGTTCGGCCTCGGCGATCAGCGACAGGATGCGCAGCCGTGTCGCTTCGCTCGCCGCTTTCAGCGTCGTGGTGAGAGCCGGAAAGGTGAGCGGGCCAGTATCCATGAACTTCGTATTTCGAGGCCGATCGAGGCAGATATAAAGATATCTTTATACCATTAAATGGCCTCGGGCAAGTGGGCTGTGGGACGAATCCCAAGTTGTGACGGGACGCGCCAATCGGGGTACTGGCGGTCCGAGGCGCGCGCGTGCAAACCTTAAGCCCATGAAACAAGATGCCGCTCAACACGATCCGACAGGACAGAATACGCAGGACGCATACGGCCTGCGCGAAGGTGAAACCGCCGTTGAACTGCCGGAGCGGTTTGATGCGTCGCTCTATTTTATTGGGCGCATCCACACCCCATGGCAGCGCCGCGAAGATTGCCCCAGGAACGGTCGTGAATCAGACGCCGTGTGCACGATCGAACTCGATCCACGCTGGGTCGCGGGCCTTAAAGGGCTGGAGACCGTCAGCCACGTGCTGGTGCTCTATTGGATGGATAAGGCCCGGCGCGACCTCGTGCTGCAATCGCCTCGCCATTACGCCGAGCGGCGCGGCACGTTTGCGCTTCGCTCGCCGGTGCGGCCTAATCCGATCGCGGCCTCGGTGGTGCGGCTCATCGAGATCGAAGGCAATAAGCTCAAGGTCATCGGCCTCGATTGTCTCGACAATACGCCGCTCCTCGACATCAAGCCCTATTTTGCGTCAACGGATTCGGTGCCCAATGCGTCGGTCGGCTGGCACGCCGAGCGCAAGCGCTGAGAGCGGCCCGCCGTCGACGCGTTGATTTTGCGGATCAGAAGAGCGGCGGTATCTGGCCAAGCGGGATCATGCCGAGCGTCACCAATCCGTCGGAGACGCGCAGCGGCAAGACAATGGCCGGCTTATTATCGATCTCGGTCGGCTGCCCCATTTTCTTGAGGTTTTCGATGATGCCGGCGTTCGCGCTCTGACGCACGACGTCGCTCAATCCCGGCACCAGACGGTCGAGCGAACCGAGGCCCGACGCCGACGGTCCGTTTGATCCGGAAAGCCGATCAATGCCTTGGCCGATCAACTGATCGACGCCCAGCAGCGGCACGATGTGTTCGATTCCGACAACGCCGACGCGGATGAGGCCGTCAAGCTTGCCATGCTCATTGATAGTCAATGTTCCGGTACCGATGATCTTCGCATCGGGTCGTTCGGCGCGGAACGATTTGATCTCGATATTGCCACCCGAGCGTTGCATTTCCTCGAAGCGTGCGGACCACGGTTTGGGCAGGAGATCCTTGAAGCCGCGCAGCACGACATCGACGTTGGCCCGGAGCGGCTCGGCGAGGAGGGGGTGCAACGTCGGCGCCGTCGCGGTTTCGACGTGCAGATTGGTTTCGATGACCGGGTTGTTGCTGGCCGAGCCACTGATAATCCGGCCGCTGGTTTCCGCCTGGTCGGCTTGAAAGAGCAGCCTTTTGCTCGCTCCGTTGATCTGATCGAGGCGTGGTTGATTCAATGTGACGGAAACGCTTTCAGGTTCCGGCGGCAGCCCGCGTACACTCATCTGCGCGCGCGACCAGTTGGCAACAAAGCTCGGTGGCTCGCCCGGCTGCGCCAGAGTGAGCGGACCGGTCACCTCGCCGACGAGCAGGGTCGGATGGTAGACCTCCGCGGCAAAGACAACGTCCTTCGCGGTGAACGAGAACGGCGGTTGGCTCGTGGTGAGAACGGCGGCGGCGTCGACGCAGCGCGCCTCGATGCGGAATGGAAATCCGGCGATGCCTTGCGACCCGCAGGAGTAGGTGCGCCCGGCGGTTGCCTCTCGAGCCACCCAGCCGGACAGGGTGCGGTCGGCGACCGTGGCCGCGTAATACCACAACGCGGTCCAACCGGCTGCCAGGACCACAATAACGGCCAAAGACGCGAAGATCGGCCACACTCGCCGGCCCGCCGGAACCGGCGCGGACGGACGCTGGTCCGCCCATTGTCGGTCTGACCGCATTATGTCGAGCGGCGATTGCCCAGGCATGGTCCCTCTTCGCCCCCGGAGTAAGGCGATTCAAAGACAAAACGCGAGTGACGCCACTGTACGGTCCAGGTCGCCCGGTTTGCCAAGCGGCATTGACACGGGTGCGCTGGATTTGAGGCTTCTACCATCTGGTGAAGAACCCGCCTAGTTTAGGAACCTCATATCCAAACCGCACTGGAACCATAGATTTGCTAGTGTCCCACTGATTCCGAAGCTCGCGCGCGGGCGCGCCGCGGATACCTGCGAGCTTTTAGATCGGGACACCGAGAGTCAACGCGGGCGATGGACGCAATCGGCAAGCACGAAACCGGGGACCTCTGGGTGTTCGGCTACGGATCGCTGATGTGGCGGCCGGGTTTCGAGTTTCTGGAGCGCGTGCCGGCGCGGCTGGTGGGACTGCACCGTGCCCTTTGCGTCTATTCGTTCGTGCATCGCGGCACTCCGGAGCGGCCGGGCCTCGTTCTGGGTCTCGATCGCGGCGGCATGTGCCGCGGAATCGCTTTTCGGGTGGCCGCCTCGGAGCGTCACGAGACCATCGGCTACTTGCGGGCGCGCGAGCAGGTGACGGCCGTGTACCGTGAGACGGTGCGCCGCATCGAGCTTGAGGACGAAACGCGGCGGCAGGTGCGGGCGCTTTGTTATGTCGTCGACCGCGGTCACGTTCAATACGCCGGGCGGCTCACGCTGGCCGAGAGTTTGCATTACGTGCGGCAAGGTCACGGACAATCCGGTCCTAATCGCGACTACGTGCTTGAAACGGTCCGCGCACTCGAAGCGCTCGGCTATCGCGAGACGGAACTGCATCTCCTTGCTGATCGCCTCAAAGGTCTTCACGAGGCTGAGCGGGTGGCGCCGTCGTCGTGATGCGGTGGTGTGCTTTGGGTGACCAACCGGCGTGCCGCCAGTTCCTGTCTGCCTGCGGCGACCAGACGCGCGGTCGCCTCCTCGATGGCGTTCTGCAGCCGCGTGGAAAATGTCTGCCTATCAAGGCCCGGTGCGATCGGATCGAGGGCTTCAACGATGATGGTCCCCGGATAGCGGCGCAGCGAGCGCCGCGGCCAGAACAGTCCGGAATTGAGCGCCAACGGCACGCAAACGACGCCTGACTTGCCGTAGAGATGGATCACGCCGGGTTTGTAGCTCGGCTCAGCGCCGGGCGGGCGTCGTGTGCCTTCGGGAAAGATAATGAGCTGGCGCCCGCGGCCGAGTTCCTTTTGGGCAAGCGTGGTCATCCGCGCCAGCGCCGCCAATCCCGCGCTTCGATTGACCGGAATAAGCCGCGCCTTCCACGCGTACCAACCGTAGAACGGAATCCACATCAATTCGCGTTTGAGAATGTACGTCGGATCATCAAGCGCCACGTACAACGCAAAAGTCTCCCACAGGGATTGGTGCTTGCAGGCGACGATGCAGGCACCGCGCGGAACCTTCTCCATTCCCCGCCATTCGACCTTGGTGCCGCAGATCACGCGCAACAGCCACAGACTGGTCCGGGCGTAGGAACGGATGAATGCGCGCAGGATCGGATAAGGCAGCGCAAGAGTCGGAAGAGCCACGATCATGTGAACAATGAGATTCACATAGAACAGCGCATTGAAAAGCAACGAGCGGGCGAGGAGAGCAAAGGATCCGGACACGGAGGACTCGTGAAATCTGTTTCGTCGAACTGGTCGCCGCGCTTAATGGCCGCTATCGCGCGCGCGCAACGGTATCGCGGTCTATCCCGCTGTCCGCCGTCACAGAGTCAAAGCGCATACGCACCTTGGCGAAAAGATATTTGAGATACTCGGACAGCACCAGTCTGGTGGTGTCGCCGTTCGACCACCACGGCTCGATGCGCAATCGGTCCGAGACGACCGGGAACGGGATGAGCGAGGCGTCCGGGAGTTGGTGCGCGAGTTCGGCCAGCGCGCGCGGCATGTGATAGGCCGAGGTTACGACGATGAGCGATTGGAAGCCGTGATTGAGGGCCCAGCGCCGGGCCTGCACGGCGTTGCCGAGCGTATTGAGCGCCGCATAGTCCAGATCGACGCAGCAGGCGAGGAGGTGATCATAGTTGACGACCTCGCGGGCGATGTCGCCGGTCGTGGTGCCGGGATTGACACCGGTAATGAGCAGACGCCTGCCGCGGCCGGAGGCGAGCAACTCGAGCGCATCGGTTACGCGCGAGGTGCCGCCGGTCAGCACGACGATGCCGTCGGCATTGCGGTCGAGCGCGACCTCCTGGCTCGGCAGCAGCCACACGAAAACTCCGAAGCCAAGGACCAGCACGACGGCTCCAAGGGCGGCAAGCCTGAAGGCTGCCGACTTGATGCGCCGCGTTCTGACAGCAGTCCTAAGGCTGAGCATCGCTGCGCGGTCCCTCGCGCCAAGTTTGACTTCGACGATCGTCATCGCCGTCCACGTGCTCGAAATCATAGCCGAAATTTCGGCGGCAGCTATCGTTCCGGCACTCAATCCATGGACTGCAGCGTTCGGTTAACCGTCTGCCGTGAGACCACCGCCGTAACGACAGCCATCAAGATGATCTGCAACAGAATCGCCAGATAACCGGACGCGCTGATCGAGAACGTGCCGAAGAGCGACGCGATCTCGTCGCCTCCAGCGGTACCCGCAAGCCACTTGTTGGCCGCCTCGGCGCAGCCGAACAACAGGATGGCGGCGCCGCCGCCGATCGCGCCCCCCTGAAAGCCGAGGATCAGAAAGTGTCGCTGAAATTGGCTGGAAACGAAGCTGTCGGTCGCGCCCACGTAATGCAGGACTTCGACGATGGGCCGGTTGGTGGCCATGGCTCCTCGCGTGGCGAAGGTCACTGAGAGGATGGTCACCGCCAGGACGAGGCCAAAAACCGTGACGCCGCCCACGACGGCGGTTCCCGCCATGTTGCGCATGCGTTCAATCCAGTGGCGATGATCGTCCAGACTGGCGCTGGCGACCTGTGCGGCAAGCGTCTTGCGCAACGGCGCGAAGTCGGGCGCCGCGCCGGGAAGAAGCCTGACAACGATCATGCGCGGGATCGGCAGATCGTCGAGGACAAGGCCCGCGCCGAGCCATGGCTCGACGAGCTTGGCAAATTCCTGCTTCGTATAGGCGCGGACGTCGGCCACGCCGGGGACGGCCCGCACGAGTTCGATGGTCTTGCTGACATCCGCTTCGATGTCGTGCCCGGGAACGGGACGCACCTGGACGGTCACCTCGCGGCCGACGTCCGATTGCCAGTTGGTCGCCGCGCTGACCACGATCATCACGGCTCCGGTTGTCAGCGCCGCGAGGAACGTCATGATGGCGACGACGGCGACGAGCGATCGGCCTGCGATCGAGCCCTTCGGTACGATCGGTGCGGCGGCCGGCGGCGCGCGATCCAGTGACGACGCCGCGTCGAGATCGTCCCACGGTTCCGCCATGGTCTCGAGCGGTTCAATCGTAGACATGCAAGCGTCCTTCGTGGAGGACGAGGCGGCGTGCGTCGTACTCGTCCATCAGGGCGATATCGTGCGTGGCGATCACGACGGAGGTCCCGGACTTGTTCAATTCGATGAACAGCCGCAGCAATCTCTGGCCGAGATTGGGGTCGACATTACCGGTTGGCTCGTCGGCAAGCAGCAACTGCGGACGCGCGATGACAGCGCGCGCGATGGCGGCACGCTGCTTTTCTCCGCCAGAAAGAATAGGCGGCAGTGCCCCCATCCGCTCGCCCAGACCGACCCATTGCAGCAATTCGACGACCTCCGCCCGGTATTCGGATTCATCCTTGCCGAGCACCCGCAGCGGCAGCGCCACGTTCTCGTAGGTTGTCATGTGATCGAGCAGCCGGAAGTCCTGGAACACAATCCCGATGCGCCGGCGCAGCGTCGACCGGCCATCCTTACTCAACGTGGCGAGATCATGATCGAACATCGTGATCAGGCCACGTGTCGGCCGCAGCGACAGAAAGAGCATGCGGAGGAGCGAAGTCTTGCCGGCGCCAGACGGTCCGGTCAGGAATTGGAACGAGTGCCCCTCGATCCGAAAGGAAAGGTCGCGCAGCACCTCTGGGCCGAGCCCATAGCGCAAGCCGACATTCTCAAATCGGATCACGCCGTCCTCCGAATGGCCCGGCACCCCCTATGGCCTGCGCCAACCGGCGGGGCTGCCTGATTCGCCCCCGCCAAACTAGCACCGCAAGGCCGCTCGGGCTTCACCAGCCGGCGTGGTTTCCAATCCGTTAACGGATCGGCGCTAGCGTCCCCGGGAAAGGAACCGCGCAACTGATTCGCCGATGCTGATCGTCTGCCCATCCTGCGCCACGTCTTATGATATCGAGTCCACATCCCTGCAACCAAGCGGGCGCAAGGTCCGCTGTGCGCGTTGCCGGACGGTGTGGCATGCCGAACCGAGCCATGCGGACAAGTTATTGGCCGCCGCACAGGCCCTTGCGCCGGACCGGGAGATGGCCGGAACCGGAGTGGATGCTCCGGCGCTCGAAGACCTCTCCCATCTGCCCAACGGCGGCTTTGCCGAAGCCGCAAGCAGCGACGCAGAGCACGGCGATCCAGGGAACGGGCCGCCACCTGGTCCCGAAGAAACCTTCGAGGTCGAGGCACCGCCGATCGCGCCCGTCGATCTCGATGAGGGCCGGCCGCCGATTGATATCGACATAGGCGACGCGCCCGCAACGGCGCCGGCCGAGGACATCGAAACCTACGCGGCACGGCGTCTGGGATCGAAATCAAATCGCTGGGTGCCGCGCTGGCCATTGTCGCGCCTGCAGTCCGGCATCCTGGTCCTGGTCATCCTGGATTCGATCATCATCGGCTGGCGCACCGACTTCGTGCGGGCCATGCCGCAAACCGCCTCGTTCTATGGGTTGATGGGTCTCTCTGTGAACCTGCGCGGTCTCAACTTCGAGGACGTCAAGACCGCCACCGAACAGCACGAGGGCGTACCGATCCTTATGGTGGCGGGAAACATCGTCAATACATCCAATAAGGTCGTCGACGTGCCGCGGCTCAAGTTCGCGGTGCGCAACGCCGCCAGAGAGGAAATCTACTCCTGGACGGCAGTTCCGCCACGTTCGACGCTGCCGCCGGGCGAGGCCGTCTCGTTCCGCGCGCGCCTGGCTTCGCCGCCGCCGGACGTCCACGATGTGCTGGTACGCTTCCTTAATCGCCGCGATATCATCCTTGGAACTCATTGACTTCCGGCGGGACTTTCATGGCACGCATCCTCATAGCCGAAGATGAAGAAGCCTTGCGTGCTTTGTGTGCGCGAGGGCTCCAGACCGACGGACACGACGTCAAGACGGCATGTGACGGCGGCGAGGCGCTGGATGTGATGACCCGCGAACAAGGCCGTTTCGACCTCCTGCTGACCGACATCCGCATGCCGATCATGGACGGCATCGCGCTTGCGCTCGCAGTGGCTCGCGACTTTCCTCAGGTCACGATTTTGCTGATGACCGGATATGCCGATCAGCGCGAACGCGCCCATGGTCTCGACGCGATCATCCACGACGTGCTCGCCAAGCCGTTCACGCTCGCAACGTTGCGCGCAGTGGTCGGCGAAGCGCTTGTCGTAAAAGCGCGGACCTGAAACGCCATTCAATTGTCGTCCGAGACGGCGTAGGGCCGCGGCAGCGGCTCGACCGGCAGGTCGGGATGGGAGCGGCCGAAATCCGGCGCCGGCGAATCCTGGCCGATATCGACGATGCCGCGGCGGATCGCGCGGGTTCGGGCGAAATGAGCAAACAACGCCTCGCCGTCGCCGCGGCGGATCGCGCGGGTCAGTTGCGCGAGATCTTCGTTGAACGTGCCGAGCATTTCCAGCACAGCGTCCTTGTTGGCAAGGAAAACGTCGCGCCACATTGTCGGGTCGGACGCCGCGATGCGGGTGAAATCGCGAAAGCCGCCGGCGGAGAATTTGAGGACCTCCGAGCGCGTCACCTCGGCAAGTTCGTCGGCGGTGCCGACGATCGTGTAGGCGATGAGGTGGGGCAGGTGGCTGGTGATCGCCAGCACAAGGTCATGGTGATCCGGCGGCATCGTCTCGACATTGGCGCCGAGCGCCCGCCAGAAGGCGGCAAGCCGTTCGACGGCGTTGCTGTCGGTATTGTCCGGTGGCGTGAGAATGCACCAGCGGCCGACGAAGAGTTCGGCAAAGCCGGCGTCCGGACCGGAATGCTCGGTTCCGGCAACCGGATGGGCGGGGACAAAATGGATGCCGGGCGGCAGATGCGGACCCATATCGCGAACAATGGCGCCCTTGACTGAACCCACATCGGAAACGATCGCGCCCGGCGCAAGTTGCGGCGCGATCTCCTTGGCGACCTCGCCGCAGGCACCGACCGGAACGCACACGATCACGAGATCGGCGCCGGCGACCGCAGCGGCGTTGGTCTCGACCACCTGATCGGCCAAGCCAAGCTCGGCGACGCGGCGCCGCGTCTGCGCGGAGCGGGCGCTCGCCACGATCTCACGGACTGCGCCTTGCGCGCGCGCGGCCCGCGCGATCGAAGAGCCGATCAGTCCGACGCCGATCAGCGCCAGTCGGTTGAACAGCGGTGCGGATTTGCTCACGCCGTCACGCCGTTTTTGCCAGGAAGTCACCGAGCGCCGCGACGGCGAGCCGGTTCGCTTCCTCGGTACCGACGCTCATGCGCAGTGCGTTCGGCAGCTTGTAGGCCCCGACCTGCCGCAGGATCAGGCCGCGCGCAGTGAGAAAAGCGTCCGCCTCTTTCGCCGATCGCCCTTTCGTTTCGGGAAAGTGGATCAGCAGAAAGTTCGCGACGCTGGGCGTCACTTTCAGGCCGAGCTTTTGGATTTCCTCCGTCAGCCAGGCGAGCCATCGCGAGTTGTGCTCGCGTGAACGTTCCTGATGCTCGACATCCTCGATTGCCGCTATACCGGCGGCGATCGCCGGCGCGTTGACGTTGAACGGTCCGCGGATGCGGTTGACGGCGTCGACGACGTGAGCGGGCCCGAACATCCAGCCGAGCCGCAAAGCTGCGAGCCCGTGGATTTTTGAGAACGTGCGGCACATGACGACGTTCTCCGACGTGGCGACGAGTTCGATGCCGGATTCGTAGTCGTTGCGCCTGACGTATTCGGCGTAGGCCGCGTCGAGCACCAGCAGCACCTGCGGCGGCAGCCCGCGGTGCAGGCGCTTGACCTCATCGAAGGAAATGCAGGTGCCGGTCGGATTGTTCGGATTGGCGAGAAAGACGATTTTTGTCTTCTTCGTCACCGCTTTGAGAATCGCATCGACATCCGCGGTGAAGTTCGTTTCCGGCGACACCACGGGCTTGGCGCCGGTCGCGAGCGTGGCGATCGGATAGACCAGAAAGCCGTGCGTTGTGTGGATCGCCTCGTCGCCGTCGGCGAGGTAGGCGCGCGCCAGCAGGTTCAAAAGGTCGTCGGAGCCGGCGCCGCAAACGATGCGGTGGGGATCGAGCCCGAAAGCGCGCCCGATCGCCGCGCGCAGGTCGCTCGCCGCGCCGTCGGGATAATCCTCCAGATGCGCGGCGACAGACTTATAGGCCGCAATCGCCTTTGGACTCGGTCCGAGCGGCGTCTCGTTCGACGACAACTTGAAAATTTTGGCCACGCCCGGAGCGTGGCTCTTGCCCGGCACGTAGGCCTCGATATCGAGCACGCCGGGGCGGGGTTGGGGACGGATCGTCATTGGGCTCGCCTTACGAAAGTCAGGCGACCGTATAGCGGGTTGCGTGACTGCCGACGAGGGCCGTGGAGCGGATCGAGGCGCCGATTCCGACCAAGGCGTCCGAGACGGCGCCGATGCCGCCCCGCGCGACCGAGACGAGCAAAGCGGCGCCATCGAACGCGCTGTCGGGCACGGCCACGACATCGGCGAGCGGCGCGACCGCGTTGATCGACGTCGCCTTCCAGCCGGAGACCCGCATGCTCCACACTTCGGTCTCGGTCACCATCGCGTCTGCTGCGACGCGCGAAATCACGAACACCGGCAGGCCGGCCGGATGGTTGGCGCGCTCGACGAACGGCAGGCGCGCGATGATCTTGGGGGCGGCATCGAATTCGAGCGCCGCCCACCAAGGGCCCGCACCCGCGATGGCAAAGGCGGGGACCAGGCCCAGGTCGCCCTTCGATTCCGAAACCGCTTCGACGACGCTCGCGGCCCCCATATGCGGCTCGAACGGCACCGTAAAGCCGAAATGAAAGCGCGCGGAGTCGCGCATCAGCGCGTCGCCCGCCGACAGGTCGGCATGAACGGAGAACGGCGCCTGCACGTAGGTGAAGGTCGAAATGATGACGCGCCAGATGCTCTCGACGGTGTCAAACGGAAGATTGCCGTGGTGGCGTTCGACGAGCCGGCGCATCATGTCCGCTTCGCGGGCGGGACGGAAAGCGGAGCCGGATTCCTGAGTCTTTTTCACCGCGATCAGGCGATCGATGATCTGCCCACGCTCGATGAGAAGCTCATGCATCGACGCGTCGATGCGATCGATCTCGTGCCGCAGATCGGCGAGCGAAGGTTCTTTTTGACGTGGTGCTTTCGGCATGGCGTATCCCGGCGGACGGCCAGATTGATAGGTGCGGTAACGTCCAAAATCAAAGAAAACGTTAACTCCGAGCCGAAGGTGCCTATTTACGCCCTTTTGACCGCCGAGGCGGCGGACGAACGACGCCGGGAAGCTCACATTCGGGACGGAACATGGCCGAGGGCAGCGCCACGCTTGATCTCGCCGACCGCACGCGCGAGGCGGACCAGCCGCATTCGCTGCTGGTGCGCTTTTCGTCGAGCAATCCGCTCCGGCTCGATGCCGGCGTCGATCTCAGCCCGTTGCAGATCGCCTATCAGACCTATGGCTCGCTCAATGCCGAGCGCAGCAATGCCGTTCTCGTCTGTCATGCGCTGACCGGCGATCAGCACGTCGTCAACACGCACCCGGTGACCGGCAAGCCGGGCTGGTGGGAAACCATGGTTGGCCCGGGCCGGCCGATCGACACCGAGCGCTACTACATCATCTGCGCCAATGTGGTCGGCGGCTGCATGGGAAGCTCCGGACCGGCCTCGACGAATCCGGCGACCGGCATGCCGTGGGGTCTCGATTTTCCGGTCATCACCGTTCGCGACATGGTTCGCGCGCAGGCGATGCTGCTCGATTATCTCGGCATCGACACCTTGTTCGCGGTGGCCGGCGGCTCCATGGGCGGCATGCAGGTGCTGCAATGGGCGGCGAGCTATCCCGAGCGCGTTTTTGCGGCGCTGCCGATCGCGGCGGCGACGCGCCATTCGGCCCAGAACATCGCCTTCCACGAGGTCGGCCGGCAGTCGGTGATGGCGGATCCGGAATGGCGCGGCGGGCGGTATTTCGCCGAGGGCACCAATCCGCGGCGCGGGCTCGCGGTCGCGCGCATGGGCGCGCACATTACCTATCTGTCGGACGCCGCACTGCATCGCAAGTTCGGCCGCCGTTTTCAGGATCGCGACAACCCGACGTTTTCGTTCGATGCCGACTTTCAGGTCGAGTCCTACCTGCGGCATCAGGGCATCACGTTCGTGGAGCGCTTCGACGCCAATTCCTATCTCTATCTGACCCGCGCCATGGATTATTTCGATCTCGCCGCCGATTACGACGGAGCGGTGGCGAACGCATTCCGCGGCACGCCGACGCGGTTTTGCGTCATCTCGTTCACCAGCGATTGGTTGTTCCCGACGCCGGAATCGCGCGCCATCGTCCACGCGCTCAACGCCGCGGGCGCGCGGGTCTCGTTCGCGGAAATTACCACCGACAAGGGCCACGACGCGTTCCTGCTCGATGAGCCGGAATTCCTGGCGATCGCCAACGGTTTTTTGGAAGGCGCCGCGCGTGCGCGCGGTCTGCCTGGACGGAGATGAGCGTGCTCTCCCGCCTCAAGCACGATCTGACCATGGCGGAAGCCGCGCGCGGGCCGGGCGGCTCGCGTGTCGACTTGCTCGTGGTCGCCAATATGGTGGAGCGCGGCGCGCGGGTGCTCGACGTGGGGTGCGGCGACGGCGAGTTGTTGCGGCTCCTGGAAACGCGCGGCGTCGACGGCCGCGGCATCGAGCTGTCGCGCGAGGGCGTGAACGAATGCGTCGCCAAGGGTCTCGCCGTGGTGCAGGGCGACGCCGATACCGACCTCGCCGACTATCCGGACGACGGCTTCGACTTCGTCATCCTATCGCAGACCCTGCAGGCGACGCGGCAGCCGCGCGTGGTGCTCGAGCACATGCTGCGCATCGGGCGTCACGGCATCATATCGTTCCCGAACTTCGGTCACTGGAACATACGGCGGCAAATTCTGTTCGGCGGGCACATGCCGCAGACCGATAATTTGCCCTATGCCTGGTACGAAACGCCGAACATTCACTTCTGCAGCATCAAGGATTTCCGTCAGCTTTGCCACGTCGTCGGCGCCAAGATCGATGAGGCGGTCGCGCTCAATGCCTGGGGCCGGCAGATACGGCTGAAGATGCCCTGGTGGTTCTGGAACCTGTTCGGCGAGCAGGCGGTGTTTTTGTTGAGCCGGCAGAATTAGCGGCGACACCGCGGATGCAGTATAAGCACGGTTCTTCCGCACGACCGCGCAAGGCGCGGGCCCGTAGCTCAATGGTCAGAGCTAGCGGCTCATAACCGCTTGGTTGGAGGTTCGAGTCCTCCCGGGCCCACCATGAAATCGTTAGGTTTTCTGGGTCTTGGGTCGGGCGTTTTCCGGCTCAACCAATGAAACAACCAATGAAACGTTCTGCTGTTGTTTCGACGTGATCGCGTGCGCAGCGGTCTGCATGTAGTCCGGATGGTGGTGGCCGTACGTCCGCTCCAGCGTTTCGGCTGACATGCCGAGGTACCCCGCGGCCTGCCAGATCGGCACACCACGTTGCATCAGCCATGTCGCCGCCGTATGCCGAAGGGTGTGGGGCGTAACCTTGCCCCACAGGCTCGCGAGCGCGACGGCGTGCTTGAACCCTGTCTTGACGGACTTGATCGGCACGCCCTGCCATTCCACGAAATGGGACGTGACGACCCCACGGCGAACCCATCGCCGCATGTGGGCCAACAACCGCGGCGGGATCGGTGCTGGAGTCTGACGTTTGTTGGTCGCACGCCGGCCGATCGCTAGCCGGTAGAAGATGCCCTGGTCGAGGTCAATGAACGAACGACCCAGGTCTCTGTACGGCGACGCCGACGCGATCGCGCCCGCACGTGTCCCAGTGTACAGTCCGATCAAGATGAACCTAGCCAGATGCCGGAGCGGTCGCTTCTCGGTTTTGATTACCTGCCCCTTATCCTTACCGCGATGAACAGTCTGGGTTTCACGGTACCGCCAGCATGCCCAGATCAGGGCGGCGGCTTCATCTCGGCTGAGCCATCGGTCTCGTGGCGGCCCTTTCCGTGGCAGCGTTACGCGCACGACCCCGTAATGCAGCCCCTCCTTGGCATGATGGTTGATCGCGGCGCGAAGCGTCTCGAGGTCGGTCCGAGCGCCGCCGGGCTTGCCGCGCGACTGTGCGTACGCCCGGCACGTGGCAGCGCTAATGTCTGACAGAACCTTGCCGCCTAAGAAGTCGTTCAGCCGACCAATGCACCGCTCGAGCTTCGACAGATCAACGACCCGCGGGCCACAATCCTCAAGGTAGATCGACAGGACGTCGGCGACGTCGATGTAGTCGATGTCGCGGGCTTGGCGAGACGGTCGGTATTTGTCGGCGATGTACGCGGCTAAGCGCTTTTCCGCTTCGCGAGCTTCGCCCTTAGCGCATCCTGTGGCGACGTGGCAATCGCCGTCGATGATGATCCAGACGGCATTGGCGATGAGACGGCCACCCCTCCGGCGGGCCGGACGGAGCCAGAGTCTGGCGCTCTTCTTTGCACGCGGCATAGCTCCCTCATTCGCTCGATTTCCGCAAGCGTCACGAAATCTTTGCCCGCGATGCGCTCGACCACGAGCCTACCACGCGCGGCTTCGCGCCGCAGGCCTGAAGCAGTGACCGTGCCGTCAGGAAATGCCAGGCGGGCTGCGATTTCGAGGCGCAGCGGGGTGTCGGCCTTAATTTGTTCGTACGGTGGCAGCTTCGGTCGCACTGCTGTCCCCAATTCGTCCTTCGGCCCCACTGGGTTGGCAGAAAGCTTTGGATCAGCTTGCGACGCGCGTAAAATTGAAAAATGCAGAAAATTGATTCTCAGGGACCACTCTAGCGGACGGGTTGCACTATGGCTGAGGAGACTACCACCCTGCGAGATGCAGCTCGTCGGTTGGCCCGTGCTAAAAACCCAAAGGCTAAAGGCATACAGTCTGCCGAGCTCTTTAGCCTTCTCCGGGCCGGCAAGCTTCGAGCAGGTTTTTTCATCTTAGAGGGAGCTGCCTGGATCGATATCCCAATCAGCTATTGGGAAAGCTTGGCACGCGAAAAATTTGCCAGAATAGGCCACAAGCCGAATGATCCGAAGTCCGGCAGCTACAGAATACGAGGCAATCAATTTTCAGATCAGATCGCAAAGATCATCAGCGATCAGATTCAAGTCGACCGTCACGATCCTAAGACTACCTTGGCCACCATATCCGCCGTGATCGCCGCGGCTGAGAAAATGACCGAAGTGACAATAAAGACGCGTGACATAAAAAGCTATCTACAAACTCTCGGTCTCAATGAGCAGTTCTCTACCGGTAAGGCCGGACGACATCGAAAGGAGGGTTGGCGAGAAATTTGCAGCTACATGGCCGCTTACATGGCAGCTCATTTTCGCGATCAGCCATCAATAGCACTTAAGATAAAAGAAGCTGGGCCGGCAATTCATGCCATCGCTAAAGCGGACGGCGTTGCGGACTTGCCTGATGGAACGACGATTAACGAACAAGTTTCTCAGGCGATAAAGTTGCTTAAAAACAATTCTTCTTTTCAGCTGAAGAAATGAAAGGTATCTTATAGTCATCATGATGACGCGCCCTCCTGTAGCTATTTTACGCATTTTTCCTTTTTACGGTGCCGGACTAAGCGCATAGGCACTTCGGCTTCACTTTCACTTTCGTGGAGCCTCGAAATGCCAAATAAAATAACGCGTATTCGCATCAGCAACATAAACGTGCTCGGCAAGCGCCGGCGTTTAAATTCGCGCAAGTGCGAGCTGATTGCAGATTCCATCCGGGCGATCGGCTTGAACACTCCTATCACCGTGCGGATCAGCAAGGAGGGCACAGTTCTTTTAGTCGCCGGGCTTCATCGCCTCGAAGCGATGAAAATGCTTGGCATGAAGAAAATCGATTGCATCGTTGTCCCCGGCAGCAGCGAAAACTGCTTGCTGTGGCAAGACGGTGAAAATCTGTGGCGTGCTGGCCTGACTGCCCTGGAAAAGGCGGAAGCCATCGCACGTTGGACTCGCAGCGCTAAAAAGCTCGCCAAGACCGAATCGGAAGTGGCGGTAAAGGGTGGCAAGCAGCCGAAGGAAAGGGGCGTGAGCAAAAGTGCGCGGAAGTTTGGCTTGAGCCGGAGGGTCGTTCAGCGCTCGGTCGATATCGACAGTATCTCGCCCGAAGCCAAGGAGGCGGCGAAAAAGTATGGGCTTGATCAAAATCAACGTTCACTACTGAAGATTTCCGGGGAAAAGACGCCGGAGGCGCAGGTCAAGAAAGTGCATGATCTCGCGACCAAGCCGAAGCCGAAGATTTTGTCGTCGATTGAGCGAGGGCAACTCCATGATCTTTTGCAGCGGCTCGATCACGCCAAAAAATTGCGGCGAGCGATTTCGAACGCGTCGCCGTTCGTGCGGAGCAAATTTGCGGCTGCAATAATCAACCTTGGCCGGTCATCGAGTTCGCGGAAACCGGTATCGGAGTAGTGTTTGTGGGGGGGCGGGCAAGGTGCCCGTCCCTTCCTTAGATTGCTTACGGATAATCCCGAGCCCTTGAGAAAAGGCTGCTAGTTGGAGGAAACGGTGAAAACAATTGGCATTAGCCATTAGCTGAGGGTTAGAATTTCGCGTGACTGGAGGATGGGCAACTTGCTCATCCTTGTCTTGAGCGGCGACGATCCAACTTCCTCGGATCCGAATCGGAGCGCGCGCCGCAAGGCGCGTCTCTAGTCCCTCCAGCAGTCCATGCTTTGTAACCCTCTAAAAACGCGCGCTTCCGCTATGGGTGGTTCGGCGCACATCGCGGGGACGACAGGCTAACACAATCAATCCCCTCAGGCATCTCAATCCGCTTATGTCGCCTCAGCGTAAAATGGTCGCCTGAAGCGAAATTGAACCAAGTAGGTCTTTGCAGACGCTCTTTGCCTCGGCCATTGATGCGTTCCCGTCCCAACGCGATTTTTTGAATTGTGTAAATGAATACGCATAGGGATTGCGCGTGCTTTGATTGGTATCTTCCCTCCGCTTCGCACCACATTTCCGTTTGAGTTGTAAAATGGATGATCTTTCGAGAGCCTATCCATATGAGCCATTATTACCATAATGACATGAATTAATGACATGAATTAATGACATGAATTAATGACATGAATTAATGACATGAATTAATGACATGAATTAATGACATGAATTAATGACATGAATTAATGACATGAATTAATGACATGAATTAATGACATGAATTAATGACATGAATTAATGACATGAATAAATGTTGTCTGAATTGCATAATGTAAAATGTGTAATTCATTCTGATAAACTGAAATTATTAGGTATTACTAATTTGTATGTAGCAATTAGAAATATCGGAAAATGTAAAACATGAGTGCAGATGAAAGCAATGGAGCTTGATACAAAGTGAAATTAGATAGCGGACTTGGAAAGGAATTGATCGGCGCCTACGGGCGCTGGATAGCTCAGCAAAATAATCTTGAGGATTGGCAATCGTACTACATCAACATCATGTTCAAGCCGCTGCCGGGATCGCCTGAGGCGATACAGAGTCAGATGCAAGATGCGATAGAGAATTGGTTTTACCCGAAATTGTGCAAAAGGCTTGAACGGCATCCCGGGCGGAAGGGTCGGCGACGCTTTTTACCGAAACTAATTCTCTTCCCGGATTTTCCGGTCTACAAGACGAAAAAGCGGCTGCGAGAGGGCGTCGCGTTTAATGGGGGCCTTCACTACAACGGGACGATATCGATTTCTGGGCGATCCCGTTTGAACGAAGATTTTCACGCTCACATGACGCGGCATCATTTCGATTACGCGGGCAAGAAGATCGAACGGTTCTATTTGAAGGACATTTTTGAAGCGCAGAAGCTTTCGGACTACGCGATGAAAACGATCAAATGCGGACGGGCTGAATATGATTGCGGGATTTTTTTGCCAAAGTCATTGAGTGAGATGTCGCCGTCGCATCCGGTGGACGAAGACACCAGGCGAATCAAAGATATTCAGTCCGCGACGAACATTTCTGAGGATCTCGCGAAGGCCATCTATGCTCGTGTTTGCATTTGAAAGAAAATATTCGGTCGCCTAAGGCGCGCCACCGCTTTTGGCAGTGAATTACCGGTAAGCGCGCCAAGTCAGCGGAGCGCCTCGAATCCGCTAATTTTTGTCAACTAGACTATTGCAGAGGAAAGAAGTGCAACTCCATTCAGCGAGAACTCGAAAATATGTCGAAGCGATGGTCAGAGAGGGCGTAGCTTTCAATTACGACGCATGGCTACAGCGGGTCCGAGCAGAAGAGGCCTACGAAAATGGGTCAGCGCTGCCGTCAACACCCGAGAAGGCCACGCAGAATGTCATGTGTGAAAGGTCCGTAGTGCCACAAGCATTTGTTTCAGCCACCAAGAATACGGCTCCGATGTTGCCAGCGAGACTTGGCGCCCCTAAGCCAAGCAAAAACGGTCAGACCAAGTCGGCTCAGGCGAAACTGTCTGATGCGAGGGTCGCGGAGGGATTGCTGGACGTCTGCGCTGCCTGGGAAGGGTTTCAATCAAGCCGTGCTCGTGATGCCGTGTACCGGTACTTGAAGGCGGTTTTTGTAATCGTGTCGACCTATAAGGGGAAGAAGGAGAAGCGAAGGCTTTTGCGCAAGGCGGCCAAATTGGCCGGCCTGGATATTGATAAGAACACAGAGGCATTCGCCGCAGTAATTCGGTGCACGTGTGAAAACAAATTGGACAATAAGACGATCAGCAAATGGGCACGAGCGCTTCGATACGCTGCCTACCGGAATAGGCCTCCCAGGTTATTGAAAAGCTTTATGAAAGCAAGAGGCGGAATTAATGCATGCGCTGGCCTGTACAGCAAAGTCTCGCGGGACGTGACCGGTAAGCGCAAGTGAATTTGCTAGGAAAGTGCTCTTTCATTGCAAGTCTCGTGAGCGCAAATGGGCTTCTACCGTAGGGTGGCCTGCATAAACCAACCAGTCGAGCAGCTGACTCTTAATCAGCGGGTCCAAGGTTCGAGTCCTTGTGCGCCCACCACATAAATCAAGGATTATAGGGAAAATCCGACCGGCAGGCTGCCTGTGCAAGCTAACAGGGTAATCGGTGGGGTAACACTTCGCCCCACCACAGGCCCGCGTTGGACGGTCCCCCTGCCTGCTCCGCCGGGGGCGAGCGCAGGCCCTCCGCCGAGCGAAGAAGCTAACCACCCCAATCATGAGGACGAACCGCAGCGCGTCGCGTCGCGGATCGTAAGCCCGCACCACACGAACCCCCTTACGCCGAACCGGGCTGACCGACCTTCGACCTTTGTCGCGTGCAACACGTCCGCCGCTTCAGAACCTCATCACACGGCAAAGTTCGGGCATGTTGCCCGCCAGTGAACGATATGCCCGGCAGGCACGAGTTCATTTAACAATCCAATTGCCGCTTGGGCGACCGCAGGCTTGTCGAAGAATTCGATGACGAGAGGCAGATCAACCATGAGCCTCAGTATATCCGCCGAATGTACTTCGCCCTTGCTGCCAAAACCCGCGATGCCGCGAAACACGACGACGCCTTGCACGCGATGCTGATCGTGAAGAATATTTAAAATTTCCTCCATTAGCTGCTTCTTGCGACCGTGATCGGATTCCTTGATGTAGATTCTCACGATCGTGACATCATCATCCATGGCCGCCTCTTAGAGGTTGCGCGCGATATAGGCTCCGCCGAACGCGGCGGCAAATCCAAGCATGACCGACAGCAAGGAGTACAAGAGGGCTTTGAAGGGAGCCCCTTGTTCGACGAGCAATAAGATTTCCATTTCGAAAGTGGAAAACGTCGTATAGCCACCGATAAAGCCGGTGAGGATTCCGGTGCGCAATGCCGGCGACACAGTAAGACGTTCCAGGGTTTCTACAAACAGGAAGCCCATCAAAAAGCTGCCGCCGACATTGATGCTCAATGTCGCGTAAGGAAAGTCTCTCCCGTAAATCGTCTGTACCAGATTTGTCATGCCGTAACGGGCCCAGCATCCAAGCATTCCGAACCCAGCAATCAACGCGTATGTCCACATTCCTTCACTCTAGATCAGGGTCAAGGCGAGGATGATGACAAGCAATCCGCCGATTAAGGCGAGATAGAAATTGAGGTGGCCGGACTGGAGTGATGTAACGCGGTCGCGACGGCATATACGGCTCGGAGGATCGGACCGAAAAGATAGGGGCCAAAGATCGGAGCCACGTCGTGCGTGAAGGTCAGGCGGCGGACAAAATATTTCGGCCCCTGCAACTCGCTTTCTTCGGTCGGGCGGTACACGAAGCTGTAGAAGGTCCGCATCGCGTTCGAGAACGTGAGGGCCGTCGTTGAAGCACGTTCGGGATCCTGATCAAAGCCGCCATACCAGACTGGCGCCCGCCGCACGGCGTACCTGCGGCTCGCCAAGATCAAGACCACAGGCAGGATCGCGAGCAGGGCATCACGACAACGAGCAACGTCGGCGAGATGAAGGCGAATTTCGCGGTCAAGGGGACGAGCAGCAGCCCATCGTGCATCTCGCTTGTCGCCAGGGTAGCGAATTGATCGGCGACAGCGATGCGGAGACCCGTGAGCCATACCGGCGTGCCAACGGCGAACGCGAGAACACCGAGACCGAGCAAACCGACGACGGTTGCTGACGCTGCCGAGACCGGTGCGACGCTACGCACCGATCGCCCCAGGAGCCCAATGCCGAAAACCTTCACGAAAGTCGCGAACGAAACAGCCGCCGTGAGCGCGAGACCTGCGCCCGCGAGCGCCATCGCCATTCGGCCGCCAAGCGTGGCGAGATGAAACCCCTGAAAGACCGTTTGAAAGACAAACCATTCGCTGACAAATCCGACCTGCGGCGGCATGGCAGCGAGTCTATCGCTGCGAACAGCGCGCCAAGGCCGAAGACCCAAGTGCTGCGGCGCAAGAGATCGGAATGAAAAATGTTGTAGCCGCCGGTCGCGCGATAGACGCCGTCGGCCGTCAAGAACATGCCGCCCTTGGCGAGCGCGTGACCTGACAAATGAAGAATTGCAACCGTCCAGGCGAGGCTCGCGAGCTCGCGCTCGCCTTCGCCACGGAACATCATGGCGGCGCCCAGCATCGCAGCAGCACCGGAAATTTCGTTCCGGCGCGCATATCTACGTCGATAAAGACGTTCTTGCGGCCAAACTCGTGTTGTGAACACTCCACCGCCTAAAGGCGGTGGCTTCGAATAACGGCTTAAAGCCGGATCAGTCCGCCATTCGGCGGACTCAGGTTACAGTGAAGTTGTCATCAGGTTCAGGTGCCGTCTGGCTCTTGATGTACTCGACCCATACCTCGTCAGTGACGTTTCCGCTGCTTGCGACCCAGTATCCCCTGGCCCAGAGGTGTTGGCCCCAATACCGTTTGCGCAGTATGCCGAATTCGCTCAGCAATTTGTGTGAACTGCGTCCTTTCAGATATTGCACGGCACGCGACACCGATAGGCTCGGCGGAATTGACACCAGCATATGAACGTGATCGCGATTGACCGACCCAGCATGAACTACCAGCTCATGGGCCCGCGCCGTCTCGCGCAGCAATTCTCGGCATCGGATACCCACATCTCCACCCAGAACCGGGTAGCGGTACTTCGTCACCCAGACCAGGTGATACTTGCAGTCCCAAACGGTATGGCTGCCCCGCTTGTACGCTTCCATCAAACCACTTTACACCGGAAGCGTCGCCATCCCAGCCGCCTAAAGGCGTGGGGTTTCCTGATCCCCTATCGGGGACTTTAAAATACTGGCCGATGCCAAGTGCATTGGCACCGCTGTCTTGACGCCGATAGCTTATGAAAATCTTTTGAGGCACGTTATTCGCGCTGTACGTTAGTTCGAGCCAGCGGCCCCACAACCTCAACCTTACACCGAGAATTGCACTCGGCAATACGTCTTTCACCTCACTTGGGCTGCACGGACAATTTAGCTTGACCAGAATGGCGACTACGGCGGCGTTGTGGATGAGCTGGCCTTGCGTGAACGGCCATGGAACGCAGCCGCAACGGGCCGGATCGGGGATGATGGTCCACACCCACAGCCAATGGTTTTATGGCCGTCAGCTCGGCGCCTTAGCGCATGAACGGGCGGGTTTGGTTGCTTGGAATATGTGGTGGCCCGGAGTTGAGCGGATTGGCTCAGGTGTGAAAACGCGCCGAACAATGACCCCGCCCCTGCCGCCCGCTATGAATTGAAATTGTTGGGAAAAAGCACAGGACGGTGGGGTCCTACTAGGCGTGAAACCTAACCCCACCAAAATTCTGAATTCGTTCGTATGATCAATGATATGCAACGTCTCTTGGGTGGGGTCACACTTGAAGGCGATTTCACAATCCGCCGGCAGTTCCTGACTGATTGCCGTGAAGCCGACTAGATCGCAGAACAGAATGGTCGCTTCCAAAATCCGGTCGGCGATGATCATTTCACCGCCGCGCATGCGATCGACGATTTTTTGGGGCAGGATGTTCAAGAGCAGAGCTTCGGAGCGGTGCCGTAAAGGCATAAAGAATATGAAACCCAATTCTCCTTTCGGAATGAACCGTCGTGAGATCATCCAATCCGCACCAGCGGTGGCCGCCGCTTTCGCGGTGGCCGGCGACCTGCTCTTTGAGAGCGGTGCGGCCCGCGCCCAGCAGATCGATCCACTGCGGGGTCATTTCCACCCAAAGGGCAAGGCACCCTCGACCCACACCCTCGAAGTGCTCAGGCAGGCGAAGGCGGGACTACCCTTCGCCGACACAAGGGACTTCGAAGAGCAGGCCAAGGGCTTGATCGCCTCCATGACTGAGATGACGATCCTAGCCGACGCTGGGCACGTCGCCTGGGACATGGAGCGGTTCCGGTTCCTCGACGAACAGGATGAATTTGACAGCATCCATCCCTCGCTGCACCGCATCTCACGGCTCAACAACAACTACGGCCTCTACGAGGTGATCCCCGGCATCTATCAGGTGCGCGGGTTCGACCTCTCGGACATCACCTTCGTTCGCGGCAAGACCGGGTGGATCGTCTTCGACCCACTGGTCAGCGCCGAACCGGTTCGGGCTGCCTGGGCGCTATTCCAGAAGCACGTCGGTCAGGGCCTGCCGGTCTCGGCGGTGATCTATTCGCACACCCATGCCGACCACTGGGGCGGCGTGCGCGCGATTGTCGAAGAAGCCGACGTGCGGTCGGGCAAGATTCCTCGATCGCGCCGTTCGACTTCATGGACTTCACGGTCTCCGAGAACGTCTATGCCGGCAATGCGATGAATCGGCGGCTCTTCTACCAGTACGGCCTGCTCCTGCCGGCCGCGCCGCACGGCTATGTCGGACAGGGACTTGGCCAGGCCGTCTCGGCGGGCGCCTCGGGGCTTATCGCGCCGAACCGCCTGGTGACGCAGCCGATAGAGGAGTTCGAGGTCGACGGCGTGCGGATGATCTTCCAGAACACGCCGAACACCGAGGCACCGCGGGAGATGAACACCTACTTCCCCGATATGAAGGCGCTGTGGATGGCGGAGAACGTCATCGCATCCCTGCACAACATCTACACCCTGCGCGGCGCCCAGGTCCGCGATCCGCTCGCTTGGTCGAAATACATCGCGGATGCGCTCTACCGCTTCGGGCTTGAGGCGGAGGTGATGTTCGCCTCACACCACTGGCCACGTTGGGGCAACGACCGCGTTCAGGACGTGCTGCGCGGCCAGCGCGACCTCTACGCCAACATGAACAACCAGGTGCTGCATCTCGCCAACCAGGGCGTGACGATCAACCAGATACATAATGTCTACGAGGTGCCGAAGGGGCTCCAGGAAAAGTGGTACTGCCGGGGCTACCATGGCTCGCCGCAGCACAACGCCCGTGGCGTGATCCAACGCTACCTGGGTTTCTGGGACTGCAACCCAGCGACGCTGATCCCACTGTCTCCGGCCGACTCCGCGCCGCTCTACGTCGAGATGATGGGCGGCGCCGCGAAAATTCTGGCGCGCGGCCGCGAGCTGCACGACGCGGGCAAATACCTGCTCGCCACCGAGATCGTGAATAAGCTCGTGCAGGCAGAACCGCAAAATACTGAGGCGGCGGACCTCCTCGCCGACAGCTTTGAGCAGCTCGGCTACCAGCAGGAGAACCCGGGGCTTCGCAATAGCTTCCTCGCCGCCGCCTACGAGCTGCGGACCGGTATCCCGCAGGGCGAGGCGGCGAGCTCGAGCAGCCCCGATATCATCCGGGCGATGTCGACGGAACTCTTCCTCAACTTCCTCGGCATCCGCATGAACAGCCGCAAGGCCGAGGGCATGCGCTTCACCATGAACCTCGTGACGCCCGACAACGGCGAAAAGTTCATCGTCGAGCTCGAGAACGCCACGCTCACCAACATCAAGGGCTTCCAGGCCGCCAATCCCGACCTGACACTGACCATCAACCGCGCCGATCTGGAGCAGACGATGATGGGCGCGAAGACGCTGGATGCGCAGATCACGGACGGCACAGCGAAGGCGGTGGGCAACGTCGGCATACTAAAGCGGCTCGCGGCGATCATGGTCGATTTCGATCCGCGCTTCGAGATCATGCCAGGAACGAAGGCGCGGACTGCCGACACGGACACATTCGTCGAGTCCGGCGTGCCGGACAAGGGCGCCCCCTATCAGGCCGTGCCGCGCCAGTCGATCGCCGAGTAGAGGGAGGGTCGGTAGCGGTCTCGCTCGTAGGCTTTTGAGGCGGTCTTTCCAATTATGCCTCAGGGATCATGTTGCAATGCATGAGTCCGATCATGTGCAGGTTTCTGCCGTCACCGAGTGTCATCAATTCGACCGGTATCAAGGGCGAAGCGGACATGAATTCGACATGGGCAATCCGGCGCTGTTGACCCAGAACGGACCTCGCTCGGAAACCGGCCTCAAGGTTTCAAATCAAATTCCTTCAGTTTCTTCGCCGCCGTGCCGAACGGGCCCAGTTGGTAGATGGCCGCGCCCGCGGGCGAGAACGTGAACGGCGTAAACGGCTCGGCGACCATCTTGTCGAGATACGGCGCGCGGGGCTGTGCCGGTGCTGACGTGTGGATTGAATTTCTCGCCTGCGGCCTCTTCGCACGAACGTTGACACATAGTCGATCATCACCGCGTCAATGGCGGGATCTCGTGTCCGGCGGTGAATGCGCCGATGGAGCCGGTTGTCACCGTGAATGGCGACACGGCGGCAATGATGTCCGCCTGCAGCTTGAGCAATCTCCGGCGGTCGGCTTCGCGACAATGCCCGCGACGCCGAGCTCGCCCGGCCGGGAGGTAGTAGCGCTTAATGGCGTCCAGCTTCATGGCGTTGACGTTGGCGCTCGCCAGCACCCCGCCGGCCGCGGCATAGACCTTGCCGAGGTCCGCGGTGCGGACGAAGCACTGGAGCATCGTGATGTGCGGACGGTGGCTCGCATCCAGGGCGAAGCCTTTCGGGTAGGCCTCGAGCAGGCGGGCGTTGTCGGCGGCGGCATGCCCGAGCATCGTGGCGTCCGGGTTCCAGCAAGATGTCGATGGCGGTCACCGTGTTCACGACTGGGGAAGACCTGTTTCCAGTCGTTCTTCATGCTGACGACGGTCCAGCCTTGCTGCTTTGCTTGGTCGTAAAGCGCCTGTGGGAATGCCCCGAGCTTGGCGTCTGGCAATCCCAAGGCCGGACCGTAAGCGTATTCGCGCGCCGCATCGTCGTGCAGCACCAACAGCTGAAGCGTGCGCCGCTGCCGCCCTGTGTGTATTCCAGCATTTCCTGGTCGCCACTGGAGTTGCCGAACGCGGCGATGGGACGGCGGCCGATGTGCTGGTTGATGCCGACGGGCTTGTCGGCTTTATCGTCATTGAAGTTCAATTCCGGCAGACGCACGAGGACGGGCTTGGCCGTCGCGCATTTCAAACTTCGTCTTGATGCTGCTGCCGACGACCTGTTCCGGCGGAATGCCGTACACGCTGCTCCGCCCACGGGCGCATGAACTCGATGCCGCCGCCGGAGACGATGAAGTTCTTGAAGCCGTTGGCGCGCAGGTAGGCGAGCACTTCGAGCATCGGCTGATAGGTCATGTCGGTGAAGAGCTTGACCGGTCTTCGGATGCCTCGCCGTCGCGATCCAGTCCTTGACGATCTGCTCAAACTCCGCCGTGGTCATGCCCGCGTGCGTGGCCATGATGAGTTCGAGGAGCGCGTGGTCGCCGCCGGCGAGCGCGGTTTTCAAATCGCCCTTGAGCAACGAGGCGAATGGTTCCTTGGTCTTCCACTCCGGATGCTGCGGCGCGAGTGCCTTTACGCGGTCAAGCGCAAAATACAATTGCACGGGCACTCGGCTGCTCGCACCAGAGCGTGCCGTCGTTGTCGAAAGTTGCGATGCGCTCGGCAACCGGGACGAAGTCCGGCGAGCCAGGCGTGGTAACCTTCTCGATGAACGCTGATGATGGATTGTTTCGCCGGGCCATCGTTCCACGATGGCAGAGGATCCGCGGCTTGCGAAGCGACTGTGGCAAAAGCCAAAACGCCAACGAGCGCGACCGCCATCATGACAGGTTTGAGCACAGCTCTCTCAATGTGCAGCATAAGCATGATTGATGACTTTCTGAAACTCTTTTAAAGACCGATCCCCACGCCGGTACTTGCTGCGGCCGAGCGCTGGACACGGCCGCCCGCAATTTTTGCTGAGTACGGCGCTAACCGAACTTAATCCCCGTCCCGCTTCCTTCAGCTTCTGCCAGCACTTCATCCATGTTGAAGCTCGCCGCCTTCTGCCGCTGCGGATAGTCCTTGAACGTCATCAGGAACTGGCCGACGTAGGCCTGCGCGGGAACCAACAGGAAGGCGTGGTCGATCAGCCAGTCGTAATAGGTGTTCGAGGTGACGTCCGCTCGCTCGTACGGGTCCGTGCGGAGATTGAATATCTTCGGGACCCGCAAGTTCGTGAACGGGTTCGGCCCAGATGAGCATCGTTCCTGGCGCACGCTGTTCCATGAACACGAGTCTTCCAGTTGTCATAGCGCAGACCGGTTAGTTGCTGGTCGTCGTTGATGTAAAAGAACGATTCCCGCGGGCTCTTCGCAGCCTGCCCGGTCAGATAGGGGACGAGATTGTCGCCATCGAGATGGACCTTGTAGGTCATGTCGCCGACCTTGTAGCCCTTAAGCAGTTTGTCTTTGACTTGCGTGTCGCCCGGCGATGGCCAGAATGGTCGGCAGCCATGTCGAGGTGGGCGACGATCTCGTTGGACACGCTGCCCGGCTTGATCTTGCCCGGCCAGCGGACCATCGCCGGCACCCGGTAGGCGCCTTCCCAGTTTGTAGTTCTTCTCGCTGCGGAACGGCGTCATCGCTCCGTCCGGCCAGGAGTTCATGTGCGGGCCGTTGTCGGTCGAGTACATGACGAAGGTGTTGTCGGCGATGCCCAGGTCATCCAGCGCCTTGAGAACCGTGCCGACGTTCTTGTCGTGGTCGATCATGGTGTCGTGATACGGGCTCTGCCAACGCCCCGACTGGCCGATGCTCTCCGGCTTGGTGTGGGTGCGAAAGTGCATGTGGGTGAAGTTCACCCAGACAAAAAACGGCTTGCCGGCCTTCTGCTGCCGCTGGATGAAGTCCACGGCACGATCGGCGATGTCGTCGTCGATCGTTTCCATCCGCTTCTTGGTCAGCGGGCCGGTGTCCTTGATCACCTGCTTGCCGACCTTGCCGAAGCGCGGATCCACCGTCGCGTCGTCCATGTCTGAAGCCTTGCAGTCCAGCACGCCGCGAGGACCGTATTTCGCACGGAATGCCGGATCTTTCGGATAGTCCGGCATGTTCCGGCTCCTCTTCGGCGTTCAGGTGGTAGAGATTGCCGTAGAACTCGTCGAAGCCATGCACGGTAGGCAGAAATTCGTTGCGGTCGCCGAGGTGGTTCTTGCCGAACTGCCCGGTGGCATAACCGAGCGGCTTGAGCAGCTCGGCAATCGTCGGGTCTTCCTTTTGCAGCCCGAGGGTGGCGCCTGGCAAACCGACCTTCGTCATAGCCGGTGCGCAACCCGGACTGGCCCGTGATGAACGAGGCACGGCCGGCCGTGCAGCTTTGCTCGGCGTAATAGTCGGTGAACATCATGCCTTCGCTGGGCGACGCGGTCGATGTTGGGCGTGCGGAAGCCCATCAGCCCTTGCGAGTAGGCGCTGACATCGGTCAATGCCGATGTCGTCGCCCCAGATGATAACGATGTTTGGCTGTTTGCCGTTTGGCGGCGTTGCCGCCGGTTGCTGGCCTTGCGCAGCGGTCGTAACACCGGCTCCCAGTAGCGCCGATGCGGCCACCAGCGAACTGCCGCTCAACAGCAGATCGCGCCGTTTCAGGCCGTTACTGTTTGGCGCGATGCCGTCCTCGGACTTCCCATGCCTTTGATCTTTACTCATAAAGGGCTCTCTTTCTGTTGAGGTTTTGGTGATGCACCGAAAGCCGACATGCTTATCGAAGTGTCAACCGCCGCGCGGCATGACCCGTGGTCAGGCGATAGCGGTGGCTGGCGAAAGAAGTGGTGCGCGGCGATCCATGAAATTTCTCTCGGCGTATTTGCCTGTATGGCGCGTTTGGTCGGTTTCTATAGCTGCGGTGTCACGGCCGGCGGCGTCCATTTGCCGTCCAAGATTTCGGCCTTAGGGACATAGAGCCGCATGGACAAACGGAAGTTTCCTTCCGGAGCAGGAAGCCAGTTGGACTTCTTCTCGACCTCCGGAGGGTCTTGCTGCAAAAAAATCGTTAGCGAGCCATCCGGATTAGTCTTCAGGCCATCAGTTCGGTTGCCGATAGCGTAGCGGTTGACGGGATTGTCGACGAAGAAGTCGCTTGAATTGTACATGGTCACGGACCAGAAGCCGTCCACTGGCGGTAACGCACCCTTCTTGAAAGTGATCGTGTACTTCTTGTCGCCGCTGAGAGGTTGCTTGTCACCATCCTCTCGGGTGTTCATGTAGAGCGCTTCTTCGGGCGTGTTCTGCCCGAGGGATCGATAGGCAATCGCCGCGCGCAGATTGAAGTCTTGCCCCCATTTGCCGGCATTGAGGTTGTAAGCCCAACCGTTGGCTTCAATGCCTCCGGTCTTCCGCGCCTCCATTTTCACGATCTGATTTCCGGCGGCGTAGGCTCGCTCCAGACCCTTCTGCGCGGCGGGTGATAGTTGCTCGATGTCGAAACCATTCTTCACCGTGAGCCCAATCGCCTCGAATTGGTTATAGAGTGCGCTATCCGCGGCAGGCGGTGGGTTGTCCTTCATCAACTGACCGGCCCACCGGAAGTAGGTCCTCCAGTCCAGCGCCTCGACCTGCTCGACAGGAACGAGCTTTGGTTGCAGCATGATGTTCCATCGTTGCTTGGCCGGCATTGGATCGAGAGCCGGCGGAATGATCGTGACCTGATATTGCTGCTGGATGGCAGCCACATTCGGCGTATCCTTCTCGCCGTCGATGAGCGTGCGGCCGATCACCCAAACCAGCGGCGTCGGGGCATCGATGCGTTTTGCCCCCGCCGGCGTTTCGCCCTTCCAACCAGGACCAACGATCAGGTATTTACCGGCCCCGCTTCCGGTCGCACGCAGGCCGATGTAGCCGAACACGTTGGTATAGGCGTCCTCAAGCATCAGCGAGTAATAGCGGCCCATCGTATCCGGAACCGAAATGAGAGCGGCGCCCCGCTTCAGGTCGAGAAAGGCGCTCGAATAAACCGTGTCCCCATTCGGGGAGACCACATCCCTATCGGTAGCAGTAATTAACCTTCCGACATGGCCGAAGTTGTTGAATGGGGCATGTCCGTTCGGTAGCGGCTTGTCGGTGTTCGTGGCGATCATCGCCGTCGCCGCGGAGATCGCAAGCGGATATGCCCAGATATAGGCTTCTACGCCTCGAACAAACGCCAGGTCCTCTTCCGCTTGTTGCACGTTCACGGGATTATGGGGTTTGGTGTCCTGCGCAAACGCTGGGGAGCCACAGCACGCCACAACGACCAACAGGGAGTAGATAGCGCCGAGTGCTTGCATACTGTCATTCCCGTTCCGTATATGGTCGCGGCACAAACCGCGGAAGTTGGGCGTTCTTGCTTCGATCATTTCGCAAGCTGCGGCTTCTCGTGGGGCAACCCGCTGTCGTCGATGTCGAAGTCTGGATCGAAGATCGTTTTGCCTTGGGCGCCGAGAAAGGCCGGTTGGGCCTTGATCCACAGGCTCGGCTTCATTTCTTTTGCATAGGCGTCGAGACGCGCCGACAAATCGCTCACGACCTCGGGAAATTGATCCGCGACATTGTGCTCCTCGCCTGGGTCCTTCGAGAGATCGAACAACTCTGTCTTGCCGGGAAGCAGCGCGATCTTGACGAGTTTCCAGTTGCCTTTGCGAATCGCCCCGCGGAAAGCCTCGACATTGATAAGGAGGTCCTCATGAGGTGAGGCTTGGCCCTCCGCCAAGGTCGGCCACATGTCTTTGCCGTCAAAGGGATGGTCGGGGCTGCCCTTTGCTCCGCCGAGCGCCAGCACGGTTGGCATCACATCCACCATGTCCAACGGCTCGTCGACTATCCGCGGTTTAAGTTTGCCGGGCCAATAGAAGATAGTCGGGACCCGAACGCCGCCTTCGTGCAGCGAGCCTTTGCCGCCGCGAAGATGGCCATTCGAGGCCGGCGTGTTTGCGCCGAGTTCGACGCCGCCGCTTTCTTCTCGTTCTTCCGGTGACCGCGCACCGGTCGCAAATAGCGCGCTCGTGGCGCCGCCATTGTCGCTGCTGAACATGATCAGCGTATTGTCGAGCATGTTCTTTTGCTTCAACGCAGCAACAATCCGTCCGACTTGAGTGTCGAGATCAGTGATCATCGCGGCATAGGTGTGCCGATGCTCGTCTCCTGGCGCATTTTTGTAGGCGTCGATGTCCTGTCCCGGAGCCTGATAGGGTGCGTGCGGGGCAAGCGATGCAACGTAGAGAAACAACGGACTCGATGTTTCGTGAGTTTTGATGATGTTCACGGCCTCGTTGCCGATCAGTGTCGTGAAGTAACCGTCTTCTTTGAGGAACTTGCCGTCCCGCTGCCAATCAATAATTCCGCCTCGCGCTTTGGTGAAGTAGTCCACCTCGCCAACGAGGTTGCCGTAGAAATGGTCGAAGCCGCGGTTCTGTGGCCAGTATTTCCTGTCGGCATGGCCAAGGTGCCACTTGCCGACCATCGCCGTCTGGTAACCGACGTCCTTCAATGCCTGCGGCAGCGTGCGCTCGTCTGTCGCCAGCCCAAAGGTATGACTTGGAAATATCACCAGCGTCTGCAAGCCGTACCGCATGGCATAGCGTCCGGTCATCAACTGCGCCCGTGACGGTGTGCAAACTGGCATTCCGTAAAACGATTCCAGCCGCACGCCGTTGGCTGCAAGCTGGTCGATATTCGGAGTTTTGATGTCGCTCCCGCGATATCCCAGATCGGCGTTACCGAGATCATCGGCGAGGATGATCACGATGTTGGGCTTGGTGATCTGCTGGGCGTGAACGAGATTTGGGTGGCCGCTCATCATGAGAGCCGACGCGGCCAGCAACGTTGTGCTGGTGAGGAGGACATCACGACGCCTTAAGCCGCCAGTATTTTTCGGTGCACCGTCGATGCAATAATCCTCGGATTGGTTGTCAGTCATAGCGTCGCCCTTCCTCTTTTGATGCATCTGAAGCCGACATGGCTTCTGGAGGTTTCGACCGCCTCCGCATGACGAGCGGCCGGATAGCGCCGGCAACAGTTCGGGGCGCACAGGTGCGAGCCCCCTTTAAGCGAGTTGGGTCGTAGCTCGCAGCTTCCTGTCCCCGCCGCGCGGATTTTGCGGAATACAGCAGGCCTTTGGCGTGTCGGCTTGGTGCCTCGCTGAATGCCAATCCGTTGTCCATTCCCAGACGTTGCCAATCATGCCGTGGAAGTCGTAGCCGCTCGGCGGGAATGCACCGACCGGGGACGTGCGCGCGAAGCCATTCTCACAAAGATTCTCGTGGGGAAATTTACCATGCCAGGTATTCGCCATAAGTCGACAAGTACTGTGGAACGCCTAAGCTTGCGGTTTGACCGGTGGCAGGTGCTTAATGGCAGATTCCATCTTCAGCATCTCTGGCGTCGGCAGATAACATCGAATGTTCAGGCGCACTGGCCGGCCGGCCTCTGAAGGTAGCCAATTGGTTTCGTGGCCCGTGGGGGCCGAGCTTTGAACGTAAATGTCGAGAGACCCGTCCCGGTTGAATTTCAAGCCGTTAGTACGGGAACCAATCGAATAACGATTGATTGGGTTTTTCACAAACTGGTACGTTTTGCCATCGTAGAGCGTAAGGGACCAGAACCCCAGTTCGTCGAAGGTCGGTAATTGACCAGCAGCAAAGTGGACGAGGTATTTTTTGCTTCCGTCGAGCCGCTCGCCATTTCCGTCGAAATACGTGAGGAAGTAGACCGCCTCCTCAGGATCGTTAGCGACGAGTCCGGAATGGGCAACCTCCGCACGCGAGAGATAGTCGAATCCGTAGCTCCCGCCCTGCAGATCGACTGCCCAATACGTCGGGCTTGAGACGCCGCGATTGAGAATCTTCCACTGCACGATTTCCGGCCCCTCCTTTTCCGCCCGCAGCATTCCCTTGAGCGTCGGGGCGTCGAGTTTACGCGCATCAAAGGGCTTGCCTGGAACCAGCCCGATATACTCGAATGACTTAACCATCGCCTCGTCGTGCGGAAGTGGCGGGTTCTCTGACATGAGGTCAGCCGCGGTGCGGAAATACGATAAATCGCCCGTATAATCCGGTCGCTGTAGCAGCTTCGGAACAGGCGGAATTGTCTTGCCGCGGCCTTTACTCCAGTCACTGAGCGCGGTGATAGAATACAAATCTTGCAGACGGTTGACTTCCGGTACGTCCGTATCGTCGTTGACGCGATTCCGAATTGCTATGAGGATTGTATTTGTTGGCCCACGGATTTCTGTCACGCCGCTGGGGAGCGATCCCTTCCAATCCGGACCAACCAAGGCGAAATCGCCGCCCTTGCCGCCACTGGCGCGCGTGCCAGCGAAGTAAGGAAGGTTCGTTGTGTATGCATCCGCAACTTCAACTACGAAAAAACGGTCGGGAATGTCCGGTACATGAAGGATCATCGGTTGATCCTTCAATTCCAGAAGGGCACCAGTATAGAGCGTGTCGTTGTTGGGGCTATATGGCAACGATCCCGACGCAGTCGCCAGCTTGCGCAAGTGTCCGAGTTGATTGATTGGAGCGGCTGGCTCATCAGGACGTGGGCTAGTCATAGTCAAGCGAAGCTTGCGCTCCCGCTCTGTCATGAAAAGCGGATGGGCAAAAAGGTATGCCTGAATGGCGATGGAATAAGCATATTCCTCTTTGGCAGCCGCGTCCTCTGGCGACAGCGGACGGTTCGTTTGACTTTGTGTCGTCATTGGGAACATCGCCGACGCAACGGCTAGACTACCACCCGTGAGCGCAGCACGGCGAGTGAACGATGACAAATGGACCATGGAAGGCTCGGCCTCTGGGGTTAAATCGAGTGAATAGCCCTTTGATGAAGCGCGAGCGCATTAGGGGCCACCTTGCGAATATACAAAGCCGGAGTGGGCGAGTTCCGGCATTGATCCAAATCAACTGAATTTGCCGGAAGGTTAGCCAGAAGGCGGCTCTTTGAGCCTTGAGACGGATATAGCAGAGCGGAAACGGTCCTAGCAGGGGGTGCTCGATGTCGCCTGTGGGTCGTGTGTCGGCCGCGCTCACGATGACAAGACAGCGGACAGTATGAAATCCGTCTGCGAGCAATGAAGGCGCAGGATGTCAGGCCGAAGGCCAGAGTCTTCATATCCTATGCGCGCAAGGACATAGCCTTCGCCGACCGGCCGGAAGATGCACTCAAGGCGCGCGGCTTCGAGCCGCTGATCGACCACACCGAGATTTATGCCTTTGAGGATTGGTGGAAACGCATTGAGGCGCTGATCGGCCGCGCCGATACCGTCGTCTTTGTTCTTTCGCCCGACGCGGTCGCTTCCGAGGTGGCAGTGAAGAAGGTCGCGCACGCGGCCTCACTCAACAAGCGCTTTGCACCAATTGTCTGTCGGCGGGTTGAAGACAAAGCGGTCCCTGAAGCGTTGCGCCCAGTTGAATTTTATTTTTTTCGACGACCCAGCGCACTTTGAGCAAAGCGCTGACCTTCGTACACCGATTTCCGGTCAGAAAAACGTTGAACTTTCAATTGCCAGTGAGTGGCAAAATCGGAGGGGTTTCTGTACAGGCATGCGGCACAGCAGGGGACGCTGGATTTATCTCAGTAGTTGCATGCGCGAAGCGCGAAGAAATAGTAGCTCAGGCGGCAAGTCGAAAGCTTCCCACAATTTATCGCGAGTGGACAGCCTCAGTCAGCGGGTATCAGAGCGTTTTCACAATCCGCCAGCCCAAACGACCCAAGCCCCCGCCGCGGCTTAGCCAAGCCGCTCGGGGCCACCATCCGCCAAAATCCGTGACGTGAACTTCGTAGCTAGGATTTCCGCTGCGCCCCCGAAACCGACCTTACTCTTCGCCCATCGAAGCGCAGCGAAGGCCAGAATCGGACTCCCATAGCGCAACTAAATGCCGCTTAATGCAATCGTCTCGTCGAGGCGTCGGCGCGGTCACAACCCCTTAAAGGCAGGGTGATTAAGAATTGCATCGGCGCCGGATTGGATCAAAAGATCGACGTCTTCGGTCGGAAGCTTGAAGCGGGTCTCGATGGATGACAATTTGGCGGCGCGCCGGGCGTCGAACAGATCGAACCCCACCTCGGCAATGTCAAACCTGAAGTTGCTGCAACGCCAATCGGCGGTCGCTCCAAGCCGCCGTGCTTCAGTAGCCGACAGACTGCATCGCCATTTGCGGATTGCTTCTTCCCAATCGCGAAGGCTCAAGCGAAATGCATCGAAGCCGCTGCGGACGGCGGAATTCATCGCGGTGTCCGTCACTGCGTTGAGTAACTCGGCACCAGCTGGTCCCTCGACGGTACGCCCCCAATTTCCTGACGGTGCTTGGCCTGAGTTGACCACCACGAAGATCAAGCGACGCAACCGCACGGCCTTTTCCGGTGTCAGTGGCATATAGGGCTTGTCCGCCGCCGCGCGAGCAATGACCAGCCCCGAAAGCCCAAAATTGTCGGTGATGCCGCCATCGGCAAGCTTTAGATATTTAACCTGCTCGCCGTTTCGGTAGCGCGTGAGTGCTACCGCGAAGGCTCGCACTTGCGCCCCCGCATTGCGGTCTGCCAAGACGCGATCGACCCATGGCGGCAGCGGCGTAACGCAGGCCGCCGGAAAGCTCTCAAGAACGATGGGAACGAATGCAACTGGCACCGCAGCAGAGGCTGCGACCGCCTGGGACAAGGGATATTTCCCAATATCGCTGCATAAGGCGGCAAACGTCACTGGGGAAAAGAGAAACGGTGTTCTGTTGTAAAGGTCCGAGGCATTGATCCAGATGATCGGTTTGCCTTGCTGAAACAGCTCACCGAGGGTCGCGTTGTCGAAAAGATTACGGTCGAGCCACCCAGTGAATCGGCTCGCGACGTTGACGCCACCATTCAGGCCTTGCGCGACATTTCTCAAACTGACGCTGGTATCTAAATTCTCTTCCGCATTGCGCGTCAAAAAGCGCTCGCGGAAATCAGCGAGCGCCGCACGACCTTTGAGACCAAAATACGCCGCAGTGACGGATCCGCCCGATACGCCCGATACGAATATGACTCGCTCCAGATAGCCTTTGCCGTCTTTCGCCAGCAACCGATCGAGACCTTTCAATACGCCGAAGGCGAACGATGCTGCCCGCGTTCCGCCGCCGGAGAATGCCAGCGCGACCGCCGTATCGCCGCCGACGTCCGGCGTCGTCAATTGCGCCATCGGATGTGAACCGTCTCCGACTGGTGTATTCGCAGGCACATTGAAGGTGGTACACCCCACCAACAGCAGGAGACACAAAGCGAAAGCGTTTGCGTTGAGCCAGACAATTACGGAATTGAGAGATGTTAGGCGTCGCAAAATCAACTCCGAGCAGCCATAGTTACGGGGTCAGAGTTGCAAGCGCGTGGCGCGACGTGACGGAGATGCTTTCCGATGGTGGTCGGTTTCATTTTCTATCATTTTCTGGCAACAGGAGCCGCAACCGCATGGATCGGCTGCGGCCCCGCATAATCAGAACAAACTTGCGGTCAGTTGTTGCCTTGGCCGCTGGATGTCACCGCCTCCATCACGCGGTCGAGGCTGAAGCTGCCGGGTTTCTGGCGAGGCGGGAATTCGCGGAAGCTCTGCAGCCACTGCGCCGACGTAGGCGCCTGCGGGCGCGAACACGAACATGTGCTCCATGTACCATTGTGTGTAGCCCATGCGCTTCATCCGCGGCGCGCTCGAACGGGTCCATGCGCAAATTTGTGAGCATCGGCGCAGCGCAGTTCCTCGAAGGGTTGCTCCCAGACTTTGAAACCGACGGCGTTCTGCTGCAGGAAGGTGAGCTTCCAGTTGTCGTAGCGCAGCGCCGCGACGCTGCCGTCGTCGGTCCAGTAAAGGAACTCGTGGCGCGGCCATTCCTTCACTTCGCCTTTGAAGACGGGCATCAGGTTGTAGCCGTCGAGATGGACCTTGTAGGTCATGTCGCCGACCTTCTGGCCCTTCAGCAAGTCCTCCTTGACGGTGGTGTCTCCCGCCGCGGCGAGCAAGGTCGGCATCATGTCTTCGTGCGCGCCGATGTCGTTGATGATGGTGCCGGGCTTGATGACGCCGGGCCAGCGGATGAGGCGTGGGAACGCGGAAGCCGCCTTCCCACTGCGTGTCCTTCTCGCTGCGGAACGGCGTCGTGCCGCCGTCGGGCCAAGTGAAGAATTCCGCGCCGTTGTCGCTGGAATACATGACGATGGTGTTGTCATCGACGCCCAGCTTCTTGAGCTCAGCGAGCAATTGGCCGACTTGGCCGTCGTGCTCGACCATGCCGTCGGCATAGATGCCCAAGCCGGTCTTGCCCTCGCTTTCCTTCTTGAGGTGCGTGAAGACGTGCATGCGGGTGGAGTTCCACCAGACGAAGAACGGCTTGTCGTCCTTCGCCGCCTTGTCCATGAAATCGATCGCCCCGGCGGTAACTTCCTCGTCCATCGTCTCCATGCGCTTTGTTGGTCAGCGGGCCGGTGTCTTCGCACTTCTGTTTGCCGACCTTGCCGAAGCGCGGATCGACGGTCGGATCGTCCTTGTCCGTCGCGAAGCAGTGCAGCACGCCGCGCGGGCCGAACCTCGCCTTGAACGCCGGGTTCTTCGGATAGTCGACGTTCTCCGGCTCCTCCTCGGCGTTGAGGTGGTAGAGATTGCCGAAGACACTCGTCGAAGCCGTGAACCGTCGGCAGCATGTCGTTGCGGTCGCCGAGGTGGTTCTTGCCGAACTGGCCGGTCGCATAGCCGAGCGGCTTGAGCAACTCGGCGAGTGTCGGGTCCTCCTTCTTCAGGCCCTCCGGCGCGCCCGGCAGGCCAACCTTGGTGAGGCCGGTGCGGATCGGCGACTGCCCGGTGATGAACGCCGCGCGGCCGGCGGTGCAGCTCTGCTGGCCGTACCAGTCGGTGAATAGCGCGCCTTGCTTGCGCGATGCTGTCGATGTTCGGCGTCTTGTAGCCCATCATGCCCATGTTGTAGGCGCTGATGTTGAACTGGCCGATATCGTCGCCCCAGATGATCAGGATGTTGGGCTTTTGCTGCTGCTGCGCTGCTGCCGGTGTCACTGTAGCGGCAGCAATCGCCGCGAAAGAACCAAGCAAGAGGTTTTTAAGCTTGCGCATTTGATAGGGGATTCCTCGGTTAAAGGGAATTTGTTTGCCGCCGCCACTGTTGGCGTCTAAACCAGTCTCACCTCTAGCTCTTTGATACAGATCAACTGGTGCGAAGCACGGGTCTCCCGCAATCCTGATTTTGGACGGGTCGCCGAAATGAGGGCATGTCTGAATATGGGGTAGGTCTCAAACAGATTGACCCGTAGTTAGCCGCGTCGCTGAAAATATTCGGTTTCAGGACTCCTAATGCTGCATGGCTGGGAAAACTTTTTCATTGTGTGCGCAACGGCGGGGGCAACGCTGATCGGCTTGCTGTTCGTCGCGATCACGCTCGGCTCCGGATTGTCTACGCCGCAGGGATTAGATGTCACCCGCTACTTCTTGACGCCGACGTTCACTCGTTTCAGCGCAGTCCTATTCGTTTGCATGGCCCTGCTGCCGCCGTGGTCGTCCCCATTGCCGGCCGGGATCATTCTGGGGCTGATCGGGCTAACCGGCTTCGCCTACCAAGCGCGGGTTATATTCAATCAGCGTCAGGTCAATTTTGTTTCACTTGATTGGCTCGACCGGACTCTGTTTTCGGTCACGCCGCTGCTCGGTAGCGCGAGCCTGATCGCCGGGGCCGCTGGACTGATTGCTGACAAGCCTTTCGCTCCCTACGCCATCGCGGGCACAATCACGCTTCTGCTGCTCGCCGGAATCTACGGCGCTTGGCATCTCACGTTGTGGATCGCCAAGAACCGGGACAAGAACTAGCCTGCGATGCCCCGCGAATTTGCTCTGACGCGGCTCGGAAAGGATTAGCGCTTAGGAGGTCAAACGGACCGGGTCACGCTACAGCAGTTCTGATCATGTCCGCTTCGTGCCGAAAAGCGACGGACAGCTTTCTCAGGACCACATATCGTGATGGGGCCAACAAGAGACCGACAGCGTGCAGCACAAACCCTCGCTATTCAATCATCTCTTTGGCTCGCGCGAGCAGTGCAGCCGGCACGGCTAGGTCGAGTGCTCGACGGTTTTGAGTTTGATGATCTGCTGGTTGCGCATCCCCTGCTTCTACATAGAAATTCTCACATAAGCGATCACAATCATGATAATGGTTCACTCCGCAGGGCTATTCAAATTCCGATAGTTATTTGGATGTAAAGATGAATTAGGGGATGTTGGCTTCTGGGCGGGAAACGTCGCGTCAGCGCATCGCCCTAGGGGAGGAAGCGCTGCTTTGCCGAATACGGCTGGGACTTTTGAGGTCGCGCAGACGGTCTAAGTCGTTCCCGGATTGCCTGGAACATCACATAGAGTGGCGGGATCGCGAAAATGCCGACGAAAGACGCGAGGATCATGCCGCCGAACACCGGCGTGCCGACGTCACGCCTCGCGAACTGCGAGGCGCCCGACGCGATTACCGGTGGATATAGCCCGAGGATAAAGGCAAACGACGTCATCATCAGCGGACGGAAACGTAGACGCGAGCCTTCGGTCGCCGCTTGGAGCAAAGGCACGCCTTTCTCACGCTGCTCTTTGGCAAACTCGACAATCAGGATGCCGTTCTTCGCGGCAAGGCCGATCAGAACGACCATGCCGATCTGCGCGTAGAGATCGAGCGTCAGGCCGCCAAGCAGGATGGCTATGAAGGAGCCTAAAATCGCGACCGAGACCGAGAGCAGCACCGGCACGGGGATTGTCCAGCTCTCATATAGTCCGACCAGAAATAGATACGCAAAGAGCACGGCAAAACCGAGAATAATCGGCGTCTTGCCTCCGGCGCGCCTCTCCTGGAACGCGGTGTCGGTCCATTCGCCAGCATAGCCCTGCGGCAGCGTCTTGGCGGCGATAGCTTCCATCGCGTTCAACGCTTGCTTAGACGAAACGCCGGGCACCGGACTGCCCTGCACCGTGACGGCGCGCAGATTGTTATAGCGGATAAGCGCCGGCGGCCCAACTACAACCCGCGCCTCGGCAAGACTACGCAGCGGAATCATCTTGCCCTCGTTGCTGCGCACATTGATGCGGTAGATGTCGTCGATGTTTGAGCGATCAGCGGCATCCGCCTGCACCTGCACGAGGTGCGCCCAAAATGCTTTGCATCAGGCAATCCTCTTCCGAGAATTGACCCGGCGGGCGTGACGACTAGCGCTGCGCGCACGCGGGCGAGTGGAGCCTGAGCGCCGGTCATGAATTCACGCTGGACGCAGGACGACGAACCGGCAGTGCGGGCATGTATTGTCGGAAAGGCAGAACGAGCCCGCGACGAACTGGCCGGGCCGGACCGTCGCGACCGCGCTTCCGACTTCCTCGACGATGCCGCAATATTCGTGGCCCATGTGAAGAGGCTCGGTGATCGCATTGGCTCCGCGAAATGGCCAGAGGTCCGATCCGCAGATACAACTCGCCGACAGGCGAATGACCGCGTCCGTTGGCTTCAGGATTTTCGGTTCGGCGACTTCCTCGCAGCGCACATCGCCCGGGCCGTAAAGTACAGTTCCTAGCATTTCGATTTTCTCCTTCAGCGCATCACAAAGCCGCCATCGACCGAGATGGATTGGCCTGTCACGTAGCTCGCTGCGCTGCTGCACAGCCACAGCACGGCGTTTGCAATTTCCTCCGGGCGGCCGACCCGGCCCATGGGAATCATCTTTTCCATGGCCTTGAGGGCATCGCCCTGGCCTTCGGCGACCATCCGATCCGACATCGGCGTCTGAATCAGACCCGGGCAAATCGCATTAATCCGAATGCTTCGCTTGCCGTATTCCAGCGCCGCGCTTTTGGTGAAGCCGATTACGCCATGCTTGGCCGCGTGATACGTGCCTCGCTCGGCACCGCCCAGTAGGCCGCCAAGCGACGAACAGTTGACGATCGCGCCGCCGCCCTGCTTGCGCATCTGCCGGAGCTCGAATCTCATACTGTTCCAGATGCCGCGAAGATTGACGCCCATCACACGGTCATAGTCCGCGGCCGTCGCGTCGGCGGTCTCGGCGAGCGTGTTTTGTACGCCTGCATTATTGTAGGCGACGTCGAGATGCCCGAAGGCATCGACGGTCTTGGCAACCATGGCCTCGACTTCGTCGTCCTTGGAAACATCGCAGCAAATCGCGAGCGCTTTGCCGCCCTTCGCCGTGATACCGGAGACGGCTGCACGCGCGGCCTCCTCATGCCAGTCGGCGACGACAACCGAAGCTCCCGCCTTGGCGAATGCCTGCGCGGTCGCAAGGCCTAGGCCCGAAGCCGCACCCGTGACCAAGGCGACTTGATTCTCGAATGAAATGTTCATTGGGAAGCTCCTCGGGTTTATTGCTGGCGGTATTGCTCGTCGGTGACCTTCTCCAGCCACTCGACATTTTTGCCGTTCAGCGTTTCCTGGATGGCGTAATGGCTCATGCCGTTGGTCGGGCTTGCGCCGTGCCAATGCTTCAAGCCGGGCGGAAACCAGATCACATCGCCGGTTCGAACTTCTTCGATCGGTCCACCTTCTTGCTGAACCCAGCCGAGGCCAGACGTGATGATCAGGGTTTGGCCGAGAGGATGCGTGTGCCACGCCGAACGTGCGCCGGGCTCGAAGGTCACGTGGCCAGCGCTCACGCGCGAGGGATCGTTGGCTGGGAACACTGGATCGATGCGCACCGCGCCCGTGAAATAGTCGGCCGGGCCCTTGGCGGAGGGCTGGGTTCCGCTTCGTGTGATTTTCATCATGGTCGCACTCCTTCGCGAAAACGGGCTTGAGGCCCATTGTTGCTGCTCAATTTAGGGTGCGCGGCCCAAGCCACTAGGCGCTATAATCGGCATGAACTTATTAGCGGAGCCACTGAATGCAGCGCGGCAGTTTCGATGATCTTCAGGCGCTCGTGGCGGTCGGACGGGCGCGCAGCTTCACGAAGGCTGCCGCCAAGCTCGGTGTTTCACAGTCGGCCCTAAGCCAGACGGTGCGTCAACTCGAAGCGCGCCTCGGCGTTCGATTGCTGACGCGCACGACCCGCAGTGTTGCGCTGACCGAGTCGGGCGAGCGTATTATGCGCACGGTCGAGCCGCGCTTTGAAGAAATCGAAGCTGCGCTGGCGGCGGTGCGCGAGTTGCGCGAGAAGCCTGCGGGCTCGATCCGGATCACGGCGGGTGAGCACGCCATTGACACCATCCTTTGGCCAAAGCTCTCGTCGCTGCTTAAACAATATCCGGACATCAAGGTCGAGTTCGTGACCGACTATGGACTCACGGACATTGTCGCGGAGCGTTATGACGCTGGCGTGCGCTGGGGCGAACAGGTCGCCAAAGACATGATCAGTTTGCGCATCGGACCGGACGCCTGCTTTGCAGCGGTCGGCTCGAAGGAGTACTTCGCCAAGCGGCCGCTGCCGCAAAAGCCGCAGGACCTCGTATCCCATAGCTGCATCAATCTGCGGCTTCCGACCTATGGCGGGCTTTATGTGTGGGAATTCGAGAAAAAAGGCCGCGAAGTGAAGGTCAGGGTGGATGGCCAGCTAACCTTCAGCGGCGTCCCGCAGATGGTCGCCGCCGCTCGCGATGGATTGGGAATTGCCTATGTCCCGGCGGACGTGGTGGCGCGAGACATCGCCAAGGGCCACCTCCTCCACGTCCTGAAAGAGTGGAGCCCGCCATGGACGGGCTATCACCTCTATTATCCGAGCCGCCGTCAGCCGTCGGCGGCGTTTGCATTGCTGGTCGAAGCGTTGCGCTACCGGCATTCCTCGCGGGCGAAGTAGAACGGTGACGCCCTACGGCGCGCTATAATGCTCGTCGGTAACTTTTCCATCGGTCGACATTCTTGCCGTTGATCATGCTGGAGATGGCGATATGGCACATGGCATTTGTTGCGGGCGCACCATGCCGGTCTTGACACCGGGCGGCGTCCAGATCACGTCGCCGGGTTTCACCTCGCGTTTGACGCCGCCTTCTTCCTGCAGCCAGCCGGTGCCGTCCGTGATGATAAGAATTCTGACCGGGATGAGTATGCCAGGCAGACCCCGCGCCTAGCGCGAAGGTGACCTATCCGCCATCGCGGTGATCCCGGGCTTCTCGCCGAACACCGGCTCGACAAGAACATTGCCCGTGAAATTGGCCGCGGGTCCGTTCGCGGTTGGCCGGGAGCTATTCGGCGATAGGGTCGCATTTTCGGCGCGGGCGGGGATGACGAGCAATGTCTCGAGTATTAATCTGATGCGAAGATGGGACGCATGTGGTTTCTCCGGTCAGGAAGCACGTCTTGATCAACGCGGACGCTTCTCGAAGGCTTCCTTTGCAATCGGCATCGCCGTGAACACGTTGGGCCAACCGACATAGAATGCGAGGTGGGTAAGGGCCTCGGCAATCTCGGCCTGCTTGAGCCCGTTGTTCATTCCGATGTTGATGTGCCCAGTAAGCTGCGCAACCTGCCCCGACGCCAGCAATGCACTGATGGTGACAAGGCTTCTGTCGCGCGGTGCGAGATCCGGGCGCAGCCATAGATCACGGAACAGAACTTCGGTGGTGTACTGCGTCACTCCCGGGAAGGTGGCGTCGAACATTTCGGCGACGCGCTGCTTGCGCGCGGCTTCGGCGGTTTCGTTGAGCGGCAACAGCTTGGGAGCGGCCGCCGGAAGCTGACCGCCACCAATCCTGCGGTCGGTGAACACGTCCTTGGCGACTGCCACCGCCGATATGGCGTTGGCCCATCCAGCGTAGAAGGCGAGATGTGTGATGATTTCGGAAAATTGGGCAGGCGTCACGCCATTGTCGAGCGCAAGATTGACGTGATACGGCATCTCGATTGTTTGATTGCGCGTAATGAGCGCCGCTACGGTAATGATGCTGCGGTCGCGGGGCGTAAGACCCGGGCGCTTCCATACGTCGCCGAGCAGACGGTCCCTTGTGTAGGCTTCGAGCGCCGGCGCGACGGCCCGGACGTCGTCATACGTGAGCTGTGGCTTTGCGAGGTTCATGGTCTTGTTCTCCTGAGCGTGAGCCGATGGAACGCCCATCAGCGTGAGAAAGGCGATTGTCAGCGATAGCCGCATGGGCGATCTCCTTCAGAATTTGATCGGCGTGCGAAGGTGGCGGGACGTCGGCATTGTGACTGATCGGCGCGCGGCCCACGGGCGCAGCCAATAGCCGCACCGCGATCACGGCGCTGAACAGGACGGCAATCGCGCTGGCAAGGAACACAGCGTTGAGTCCTGCATAAGCGGCGATAACGCCGAGCGCAGGGGTGGCAAGCCCGAGGGCAAGGTCGAGGAACGCGGTGAATGCGCCCATCGCCATTCCTTTCTGTCCGGGAGGCGCGCGGCGAACGGCCTCGATGCCGAATGCGGGATAGACGAGCGACCACCCAAGCCCGGTAAGCCCAGCGCCCAAAAGCGCCAGCCACGACCATGGTGCGATCCAGATCAGCGCTTGTCCCAGCGCTTCGATCGTGACGCAGATCAGGGCTACCTTTGCGCCGCCGACATGGTCAGCGACGTGGCCGAAGAACACGCGGGCAAGGATGAAGACGCCCGCAAACGTCGTGAACGCGGGCCATACGGTCCAGCCGCGCGACGCAAAGAGAAGGGCAACGAACGCCGTCATGGCACCAAAGGCCGCGCCGCTGAAAGCAAGCCCAAGTCCCGGAAGCCAGACCGAAGCAACGACTTGGGTGAAGCTCGATCGGGGGCGTGTGCTCGGCTTGCTGTGGGGAAGCCGTGCGACCATCAACAGAGCAACGACAGGCACGAACGTCGTCGTCATCGCAATCGCGGAAAATCCAAGAGCCGCATACAGGAATGCGCCTGCGGGTGCGCCGAGGGCAAACGATGCCCACATGGCAGAGCCCGCCCACGCGATAACCCGACCGGTGTCTTTGGGGCCGCCGAGCAGCAAGCCCCAGGTCTGCGCGCCGGTGATGACGAAGCTTTCGCCAACGCCGAGCAGGGCCCGCCCCCCTAGCAGGATGGTCACCGAAATGACGGGCAGACTGACGAATTGCAGGGACAGTAAGTACAGAAGACCCGCTGTCATTGCCGCCAGTAGGCCCGCTACCACCGCAAGCTTAGCCCCACGCCTGTCGGCAAAGTGTCCCGCCATGGGGCGGAAGATAAGGGCAGCAAAGAATTGGCTGCCGGCGACTAAACCGACGACAAACGTGCCGAGTCCAAGGCCTCTGTGCACGTGGAGCGGAAGAACCGGCAGTGCTAGGCCGCCGACGAGGAACGCGACGAACACCGAAGCCATAATTGGAAGAAGCAGCACCATCGAAAGGCCAGGGCGGACTTCGCCGAATGGTGCAGGAATTTCTTGAAGCATGAGCGGCGGGCCGTATTTTTAAATCCCCCTCGAAATACGCGCCGCGTCGCTCAATGATTAGACGGTTTGATACGCATGGACCTATCAGACTGGCTTATGAATAGGTCTGCGTTAGATGTCCGCTTGCGGACCCATCACGACCGATATTGCGTAGCTACCCACCGCGTTGGCGACCGAGAGCACCAGGATGGCTGAGCGAAGCCTTCCCGCCGCCTTGGACCGGCGGCGATGCCGTGATGGGAGCGGTAGCGCGCTCAATTGATCCCGGTCGTGGACCGTAATATTCTACGATAAGTGGAAACAGGGATGCGATCTGCGCAACCCACTTAAGGGCGATACTCGCAATGCGAATCCTTCATCCAACGTGGGCGTTCGCCGCTGCGCTTGCGGCTATCGGCGTGGCGCAGTCCGTGAAAGCGCAAGAGGCGAAACATTTCTTTTTCGAAGGCGACATGGTTCGTGGTGCACAGCAAGGCGCACCCGGGCCGTTTTGCGTGCTGACGAGCCAGTTCAAGCACAAAGAAGAAGTCGCCTGGCGCATCCGCGTACTCGATCAGGACGGCAAGCCAGTCGATGACAAGGGGCTCAGGAGCCTCGTGGTCGAACTGCCCGACGGCAAGAAGATCGAGGCCCATTTCCGCGGTCATCCGCCAAAGCCGCCACAGACCGATTACTTTTGGGCGACCTCATGGATCATCCCGGACGACTATCCCACCGGTACCTTCGCCTACAAGGTCGTTGCGACCGATATCCAAGGCCAGACGCAGACTTGGGAGCCGTTCAAGATTGCGGCCTCCCAGCTCACCATCCTCGCGGGCGACGTCGAAATCAAAAAGTAAGCAAGGCAATGGCGATGATGCTCGGAAGCGTGCGCCGGCCGCTGCTTATTTTCGCCTGCGCGGTTTGTGTCGTGGCGCTGCCGCAGGCTGCAACGGCTGCTCATCCCGCCGGGGCGTTGGGGCCGCAAGTGGAGCAAGGCGAGCCATCGGGCGGCTACGTGGGACGTCTAGACGTCACGCCCGATCATGGACCAGCGGGGACATCGGTGACCGTGACGGCGCAGGGCTTACCCGCCGGGCAGGAATTTCAGGTCGTATGGCGCACCGTCAAAGGAATTTGGAAAGTCAAAGATGCCGAGTATCACGGCCGCGAATACCAGCCGGTCGGCTACGAGATCGCCCGGGTGAAGTCCGACGCGAGCGGACGGCTGAGAGCGACATTCACAACGCCGGAGGATTTCGGCTTCTCGCACGACATCGTGCTCCAGCAGGGTGGACGGCTCTTCACGCAAGCGGGCTTCTCTAACGACATGAGCGTCAAGATCACGCCGGAGAGCGGGCCGGTCGGTACGCAGATCCACGTCGAGGCCAAGGGCATCGGCTGGCGCCAGCTCTTCAATTCGTGGGACCTGCTCTACGACAACCAGTTCACCGGCTGGATGTCGGCGGTAACTACGGGCGGCTCTGCCGATTTCACCATTCCGGCAACCGGCACGCCGGGCACCCACATCATCGAAGTGGTGCACGGGGAGTTTACGTTTCCTTATCGTAACCCACAGCAAAACCCTGAGCCAGACCGGCCTCGCTGGACGTTTTCGTTCACGGTGACGCCAGGACCGCCGGTGCTGCCGCCGGCGCCCGAACAGCAGGCACAGACCGCGGTGCGTGCGCTGCCGCCTCAGGGCGAACTCGTGTCGACGCCAGTGTTCTCAGGCGTGGGGCAGCCGATTACGGTGCATGGTGAGGCATTCGAGCCCGGCAAGAGCTACGTTCTTAACTGGAGTCGCGTGACCGGAAACCGAATGACCGAAGCGGGCTGGGAGGAGTCCTCCAAGGCTGTCGCTGAAGGCCAAGCAGATAGTTCCGGACGCGTGGACTTCCGCTTCAAGACGCCTGATGACCTCGGCGGCGCCCACGGCCTATGGGTCGACGTCGGCGTCGGGAAAAAGATTGGCTCGCATTGGATCAAAGCGACCGCTCTGCCGCTTAATGTCGCCCGCGGACCAGTCGGCACCACGTTCGCGATCCACCTCAAGGGCGTCGGCTGGACAGAGACGTCCAACATTTATCACGTAGTCTATGACAACAGCTACATCGGCTATGCGTGCGCTTTCAACAGCCAGGGCGATGTAGAGATTTTCCTCAAAGCCACGGGCGCGCCGGGCTGGCATTTCATCGATCTCTATCCCGGCATCTACAAGGGCAACGAGGCGCGCCCGAACAACTTTCGCATCCCGCAACTCACCTATGAGCAAGATCATCCGGGCGAGGACTTGCCGGGATTTCACTACGCCTTCGAGGTGACGGCAGAAGGCCGCGCCCCTTTAGGACAATAGTCGATCCGCGGCATCAACCCGCTAGGTCATTGGAAGGGCGGCAACTCATATCCGGGCTCGGCGACGCAGCCGCATGGCCGCTCGTCGCTCACGCGCAGCAGCGAACGAAACGAACGACCGTGAAGGACCTGCGAACGATCCTGCGCTTGACGCACGAACACGGGTTGTCGGTGCGGGCAATCTCGGAACGGCTGGGGCTGAGCAAGACCTCGGTTGCGACGTATCTGTTGCGGGCGCGTGAGGGGGGCTGAGCTGGCCGCTGCCGCCGGATGGCGAGAGCGACGCGGCCTTGGCGCTGACGCTGGCTTGAGCCGCCTGGGCGGCGCGTGGAGGAGCGATGGCGACGCCTCCTTCGGCCGGCACATCCGTAGCATCAAGATGAACTCGAAAGCCGCTATCGGCGCATTGACCGGCTGATCGCCAATTTTGAACACGCGGCCGAGGCTCTACCGCACGCCGTGCAGGCGACTGATCGCTGGCAGCCGATGGAGAACGCTAGATTTAGCCGGGCTTCCTCGATCCTGTTCGCACATCGATGTGTCAGATTCGCAGCGTGATCGGCGCGACAACATTATTGGCACTATTAAAGAATTGACTGGCGATTAAGCAGATCGTGCGCCAGACCGGCCACGGCAGGAAGCTGGTGCGGCAAGTGCTCCGCGGCGGACGCAACGACATCTTCCGGACGCGACGAAGTTCACTCGATGAGATCCAGCATGACTCGATGAGAAATGGATGTCCGGCTGTCAAAATTGCGCAGAACTCTGGTGCCGTTTGACGGCGCGAATAGGCACCCTGGCCGATGGTGATCACGGCGCCGGCCAAGCGGCGCGACCCCTTGGTGCTGGAAGGGCCGACTGTCGTCGCGGGCCGTTTCCTCGCCAAAACAGGGAGATTTTCAATGAAAACAGGGAAAGCCCATTGACCACGAATAGCCAAAAACCATGAGGGATTAGGAACTTGGGTTGAATTCTCCGAGAAAAATAACAGGCACGAAACAGGGACAAGGGCTGACTAACGTGAGTACGTTCGTTAACCCTTCCGTACGGACAGGCGAGCGTTTTTGAACACAGCGTGGTGACTTTTCCCGCGCCCGTGTCCCTGTTTCCCTCCTGTTTATTGTTTTTTTGGAAGTTCAACCAAGTTCCTAATCCCTCAACGATTATGCCGTTCTTGCCTCAATCGAGCTCTCTGTTTTTGTTGGAAATCTCGCTGTTTCCATTTTTGCTTGCCAGAAACACCCCCGGTTCATTGGCAGCGAACGGCCCCGCTCGTGATCAGCGTCTAACTTGCTAAGCGGGTCGGTGTGAAAAAGGCGACGGTCGCCATCGCATCCGAGTTTAGGCGATATGGGGCTTTTGTTGCCGTGAAAATCTCGCCCCCGTAAGTCGTCATTCTTTAGAGCGTCACGGCTCGCAAGGCATACAACCTCACGATCTCAGCGAATGGCGCATTCGGGTATGAGACCGCATGGTTGTCATGCCCGTCGAGCGCAAAGCCGTGCTCGGTATCTCAACGAGGCGCCAGCGTTGAAGCGCTCACCGTGCGCGCCGCCTCCCCGGCAACCTTCATCGAATGTTCGGATGCGCGACTGAGGGTTTGAAGAAGCGACTCCAGATTATCCCGAGCGATTTGGGTCTGGAGCGCCATCAACTCTTGAAGACTCCGGCAACCTTGGTAGCGCTGTAGATGATTTAGATTCTGCTCGATGCTGCTCTGTACGAATTGAATCCACTCTCCGGAAACGCCCTGACATCCATCGGCGATGATCGTCGTGCTTTCCATAAGCGCTTGCAGATCGCCCGATGAGTGATTCAGAGCTTGTCGCGCACTATCACCGGTCATCCCAAACATTGTAGAGAGCTGCTCCATTGATCGCTCTGCAATTCGGCTGACCGCTTCGCTGCCGCTACGCCAAGTGGACTGTAGGTCCTGCGCATTTCGCCGGCCAGCGCTTGTAAAGCGCTCACCTGCGTCGGCCATTGATCGACTGGTCTGTGCAATCTGCTCTACCGCTTTCCGAGCGATGTCATGAGTTGCCTCGTGCGATTCTTTTTCCGCCTGTCGAGGATCTCGTGGCCATGCTTCCCTCCGTCTAAATGTTCCCCCTCCGCTTGCAAGAGGGAGCTTGCTTCTACGGCCAACCCGGAGCCAAGGGCGGCGTTCCTGGGTAATTTCTAAATTTAACCAACTGTGGGCGCGGCCAGTTATCGGGATTACCCAATCGCGCTGGGTGTGCGACGCATCCAGCGTTTCGCTGCTCGCTACAATCGCTGATTTCACTCTGCGTCAAAACTGTCAATGCAGGAACAATGCTCGCTGTTTTGGATTAAATCGCGTGGACGGGATGGCTACCCCTCCAATCCCCATCTCCTTGTCCGGGGCCCCCGGCAGCACCCGGGGCTTTCCTTTGGTTAGTGTAGAAGTCTTGAGAACCAGTCCACGAAGCCCGACACCATACCGCAGATACAGGCCCTGGCCGTTGCCTTCCCGTTTCGGCCAGGGCTTTTTGCGTTATTGCTGCTGCTCAATCCAAATCACGCAGACCAATCTATTCGACGCTCGAGTTGGGAGCGTCGCTCGCTCTTTTGACTTGTCGTGACGCATTAGTTCAGTCGCCATCAAGAAAGCAGACGTGCCGCGGATATCGGGAAACCGATGCAGTTGACCCATTGCGGAAGTGCGCGTAGGCGCCCGCACATCCAACACTGCGTCTTTAAATTGGTCTGCTTTCACTTAGCGACTTCCAGTCTGCCGCCCTAACGGCTACGATTTGAAATACCATGCTTCTCTGAAAAAAGTGGGCGCAGCCCGGAAATCGAATTCGACCCCTATCACGCCGCTTCCTAGCTGCGTGCGAAAGAACGCCAACGATGATGGGTGTATTCTTCCTCGGGCTCGGATGGACCGATATCGCACTCACCCTGACCCGGATCGCGGTCGGGGCATTTTTTATGCTGTCGGGCTACCATAAGCTGTTCAATGCACAGCGCCATCGCACATTCACCGATGAACTCAAGGCGCTCAGCGTTCCCGCGCTGGGCTTCAATCAATGGTGGGTGCCGCTGATCGAGTTCAGCGCCGGCACAGCCGTTGTCATCGGGCTCCTGGCGCCACTCGCCGCGCTTGGCCTGCTTGTAATCACCATCGTTGCCATTGCCACGTCCGGGCGGCAGCGCATCAAACTCTACAAGGTGATTGACGCAGCGGATCGCATCGACGATTGGCTCTATTTACCCGAGACGCTTTATGCCTTTATGTTGATCGTAGTCATATCGGCCGGCGCCGGGCCTTATAGCGTCGATGCCTTGATTTTGGGTTGGATAAATAAGCACGTCGCGTAACTGCCGCATGAGTGGCCTACCGTGATTGTCACGAATTTTCCAAAGGCGGTGCGAGTCATCGAGCACACCTTGATCCCGTTGAAAGACGGAACGACGCTGGCAGCCCGCGTCTGGTTACCGGATGATGCCGAAGAGAACCCGGTTCCCGCCATCCTGGAATATCTCCCCTATCGCAAACGAGACGGCACTTACGAACGGGACGCGCTGACTCATCCCTATCTGGCCGGTCACGGCTATGCCGGCGTTCGCGTCGACCTTCGCGGCAGCGGCGAGTTGACGGGCCTGCTGTTCGACGAATACGCCCAGCAGGAACAAGACGATGGTGTCGAGGTGATCGCTTGGCTGGCGGCTCAACCCTGGTGCAATGGCGCCGTCGGAATGATGGGAATTTCTTGGGGCGGGTTCAATGGGCTTCAAATCGCGGCGCGCCGCCCGCCGGCGCTCAAGGCAATCGTCACACTCTGTTCGACCGACGACCGCTACGCCGACGACGCGCACTACATGGGTGGCACGTTTCTGACCAAGGCAGGGCTTGAATGGGCCTTTTTCTTTTTCAGTCGACGTGCCTTCCGCCCGATCCCGCGCTGGTCGGAGACAGCTGGCGGACGATGTGGCTGGAGCGTTTGGCGAACATACCGCTATTCCAGGACAATTGGCTGCAGCACCAGCGACGCGATGCGTACTGGAAGCACGGATCGGTATGCGAGGATTACGCAGCGATCCAATGCCCGGTGTATGCCGTCGGTGGCTGGACCGATGGTTACAAGAACGCCATTCCGCGCCTGCTTGAACGGCCTAAAGGTGCCGCGCAAGGGTCTCATCGGGCCTTGGGCGCACTCCTACCCGCACTTTGCCTTTCCCGGCCCCCAAATCGGATTTTTGCAGGACATTTTGCGGTGGTGGGACCATTGGCTGAAGGGCATCGATAACGGCGTGATGGATGAGCCGATGTTGCGTGCGTGGATGACGGAAAGTGTGAGACCAGCGTCCCACCACGACACGTTGCCCGGCCGTTGGGTTGCTGAGCCGTCGTGGCCACCACCGGGAATAAAACCTCGGCGCTTGTTCTTGACCGATGGCGGACTGCGAGAAGCCGCGGCGCCTTTGTCGGTTCGGGCCGTATGCTCGCCGGAGACGGTCGGTAAGTGTTCCGGCGAATGGGTGCCATTCGGGCGTGGGCGCGATCAGGCCGGTGATCAACAGGAAGACGACAATCGCTCGCTGGTCTTTGAGACGCCGCCGCTCGATACGCCGTTCGAAGTCCTCGGCGCTCCGGTCGTCACGCTCGACGTTGCATCCGACCGGCCGATCGCAAATCTAATCGTTCGATTATGCGATGTGCACCCGACCGGTCAATCGCTGCGCGTCAGCTACGGCGTGCTCAATCTCACGCATCGCGAGAACCACGAACAGCCCGCGCTGCTGGCGAGTGGTGAGCGTTATCGCGTGCGCATCCAGCTCAACGATGCCGGTTCGGTATTTCCGGCCGGGCACAAGGTGAGGCTTGCGATATCGACGGCTTACTGGCTGATGGTCTGGCCCAGTCCCGAGACGACGACGGTTCGGATCTTCGCCGGCACGCTCGATTTGCCGCAGCGCCTGCCCAATGCCACAGACGCAAACCTCCCGCCTTTCCTCGAGCCGGAGACGGCGTCGCCTGAAAAGCCGACCATCCTTCATCGCGATGGCGTGCGGATCGAACGCATCGATCGCATCGGTCTTGAATTGGGTACGCAGTGGAACACGCAGTATCACATCGAGGACAATGATCCGCTCAATGCCGTTGCCGAGCTGAGTAATACTCAGACCGTCGCGCGAAACGACTGGAAAATCCGCGTCGAGACGCAAATGGGCCGTCATCCACAGGCAAAGCCTTCCTGTTACAGGGAAGTTTGCGCGCCTTCGAGGGCGCAAACGAAGTGTGTCGTCGCGATTGGGATCGCTCTATCCGTCGCGATTTCATGTGACGAACGAAATCGGAGTTCCGTCATGCCGAACTACGACGCGATTATCATTGGCGCTGGACAATCCGGCCCGGCCCTGGCGCGGCGATTGGTGGCGGCGGGCCGCAAGGTCGCGATCATCGAACGCAAGTTGTTCGGCGGCACATGCGTGAACACGGGCTGCACTCCGACCAAGACGCTGGCCGCGAGCGCCTATGTCGCACATATGGCGCGCCGCGCTGATGACTACGGTGTCAGGATCGAGGGGTCGGTCGATGTCGACATGAAGGCGGTCAAAGCGCGCAAGGACGCTGCCGTGGCGGTGTTCCGCGATGGCGTCGAGCAATCGCTGAAGACCTTGCCAGGGTGCACGGTGTACCAAGGCCATGGCCGGTTTGTTGCGGAGAAGACGGTCGCGGTGAACGGTTCTGAGCTCGCCGCCGATCAGATCTTCATCAATGTCGGCGCGCGGGCCGCGATTCCGCCGATCCCCGGTCTCGACCAAGTACGTACCTGACCAACAGTTCGATGATGGATATCGATTTCCTCCCGTCGCATTTGTTGATCCTGGGCGGCAATTACATCGGCCTTGAATTCGCCCAGACCTATCGCCGTTTCGGTAGCGAAGTGACCGTGATTGAATTCGGACCGCGCTTAATCTCGCGGGAAGACGACGACGTCTCACAAGCCATTGCCGCTTTCCTCGAGGAGGAAGGCATTGACGTGCGCGTCGGCAGCGAGGTCATCGGCGTGGAAAAGCAGGGGGACTCCATCGTAGCGAACATCGAATTGGCCGGGAGACTTTCGCAGATTACCGGAAGTCATCTGCTGGTCGCGACCGGCCGGCGACCGAACACTGACGACCTTGGCCTCGACAAGGCCGGTGTCGCCATGAATGCGCGCGGCTATATAGAAGTTGATGACCAATTGCACACCAATATCGTGGGTGTCTGGGCGATGGGCGACTGCAATGGTCGAGGCGCGTTCACGCACACGTCGTGGAATGATTTTGAGATCGTGGCGGCGAATTATTTCGACAACGATCAGAGACGCGTGAGCGACCGCATCATGGCCTACGCGCTTTACACCGATCCGCCGCTCGGCCGCGCCGGGATCACGGAAGCGGAAGTTCGCAAGACAGGCAAGCCTGCGCTGATCTCGACCCTAGCCATGAAGGATGTCATGCGCGCGCTTGAGACGAGGCGAGACCAAGGGCTTCATGAAAATCCTTGTGGACCGACATAGCAAACAAATCCTGGGTGCCTCTTTTGGGGGATTCGAATGCGACGAAGTCATCCATTGCGTCCTCGATACTATGTACGCAAAGGCACCGTACACGGTGATTCAACGCGCGATGCACATTCACCCCACGGTGTCGGAGTTCATTCCGACCATGATGGATAAGCTTGAGCCCCTGCAATGATCGGCCAGGCGAGTGCGCCGCAGGGTGATAAATGACGGCGCTTCGATGTCGCTTGTGATTTTACTTTACCGCAGTGCGATCAGTTCGATAGAACGACTGGATCACCAATCCGAATTCGGCCTCCCGACCTGACGGTCGCATAGACTCCCAAACATCCTTTGTGGTGTTGCGCAAGCGTTCGCAGCACACTGAGATCACGAGGCAGATCCTCCTGGGCTAACGTTGAGGTCACGCACCATATCGTTTCGGCGAACTCGCCCATAACAAGGCTGTCGCCAACTTTCAACGTGCCGCCGATCCAGCCATCCTCGACGAATCCTTCTGCGTCGGTTTCGGACTGCACGTAAATATTTGGACGAAAACGGCGCTGATCGATCATCGCGGTGCTGCCCTGGCACGCCCGAAGATGCTCAACCGATCCGCTGCTAAGAACGTAGACAGAGCCAATTTCAAAAAAACTGCCGCTTTTCAATTCGAAATAATCTGGCATCGTTTCGCGTGTCCAATCGGGTTTGAATTTCTCGACTGGAACGTCGCCAAAAACGGTTTCCCGAACAATACTCGTCCTCTCAAGCGGTTGGGGTCGGTTTTCAAGGCGAACCTCCACACCAAGGATGTCCGAGAATCGCCTCGACGTTTCTGAAGCTTCGGGCGATAGCGTCCGGCCATCGGGCGCTTCAATCAGCACGCGGCCGGGTCGCTGGGCGTTGGCTCCTCAACGTACTTTGCACGAAAGTTGAGGAGCACTGGATATTTTTTTGCGCTGGCAATTCTGCCGGATGAGACATCGCGCAAGGCCCACGCGCGGTCACCGACCGAGCCATTGGGCGTTAAAAGCATTTCCTCCCGACTCTCACCCAACATCGATTTGACTGGGTAGCGCCAAAGAGTTCCAACGGTGCCGACTACGTGCTGAGCAGCCATGACTTGCGGCCTGAACAGCCGCCCCGGAAAAATTATTGCGGTTTTGGCCTCAGCCGTCAACTTCAGCGCGAACTGCGCTCGGGTCCTCCTCTAGTGCTGACAAAAATTCATTTGCAAAATTCGCTGGCCATATCAGCCGCATAGCCTCCCCAATCGAACGAAAAAGCGAAAGACCGTCTCGTCGTTGCCGAACCACTTCGACTGGAGTAAGTAAACCGCGGTAAAATGTTGTTAAACTCGGTAAATCGGGTTGCAAGGCAACAATGCCGACTACGATACCATTTACGCGTTCGGCTCATTTGCTCTCAATGTTTCGGCGAGGAGTTTGTCTATCGACGGCGAGCCCGTTGCGCTTGGCAGCCGCTCTTTTGAAATTCTGGTAGCCCTCGTCCAGCGCCGGGGCGAGGTCGTATCCAAAGAGGATCTACTGGCGCGGGCTTGGCCAAATATTCACGTCGAAGAGCACAATCTGAAAGTTCATGTGTCGGCGCTGCGCCGCGCTTTGGGGAAAGATGGCCGCGGGCTTGTGATCAACATTCCCGGCCGCGGTTACAGCTTTGTCGGCGCGTTGGTGCAGAACCATCCGGTTCGCGCGGCGGCCGTTGAGCTCGAGCGCCCAGCAGGGCCGCTGCCGCGCGACCAGCCTGGGGACCCTCCCCGGAAATCCGGAAGGAGGGTGCAAAAAGCTCCGACCTGTAGAATTGGAATTGTTCACTCGTTGACGGGCCCAATGGCGCAAAGCGAGGGCCCGATCAGCGAGGCTGCTCTGCTGGCGATCCATGAGATCAATCAAGCTGGCGGAATATCGGGACGGTTGATCGAGCCGCTCGTCGTGGATTGCGAGTCCCATGAAACCTGCTTTTCGGAAAGGTCGGAGGAACTGATCGCAAAACAAGAAGTGGCTGCGTTATTCGGATGCCTGACGTCGGCCAGCCGAAAGCGGGTCAAAGCCGTAGTCGAGCGGCACGATCATTTGCTGCTCTATCCGATGCAATA
>CAWIID010000001.1:0-232030 GCA_963836055.1 uncultured Alphaproteobacteria bacterium | reverse complement strand
AACTGGCATTTCTCATATTGTTATCCCACCTAGCCGCGAATCGGCGAAGCGAATGTCAAATCCAAAGCTCCACTAGCACTTATATTTGCTAGTGGTCCTTTAATTCTAACATTCGCAAGACAGCCTGCCCAACCGGGATGCGAATGTTAGAATTGGACCACTAGCTCATCTTTTTGGCTTTCGCGCGAATGGCGACCCTTCGGTGCGACTGGCGGGCGGCACTGACAAGCCGAGAATCTCGCGCGCGGCAGGCAAAGCGGCGTCGGCCATCGCCGCATAGCCCTCGGCCGTGGGATGCACAGCGCCGCCATAAACGGCGCTGGAAACTCCCCAAAGCGCATCGTGGATGTCGCTCGGTCTCAACATGACTGGCATCCCGACCGGATAGGTCATCGCAGTGAAGTAGCTGTCGTTGGCGGTCCTGATCCAGCGTGCGCGCGAAGCGTAAGGGCGATAATCGCTGGCCGGCAGTTCGCAGGCCATTGGATCATCGGCCGCTAATGCGAGGTCGGTCTTAAAACTGTGTCCTGTTTCTGAAAAACAGGTGCGATCGAATTGGGGATCGCTCGGCGCGCGGACACACATCCCGTGCCGCTCGAACGCCGCCTGATGCGCGTCGACAAAAGTCATGCGGTCGGACAACGGATCGTGACACACCCTGTTGCCATTACAGGTCGCCAGCGCCTTGATTTTCGGCAAAAACTTGGCGTCGACGAATTCGGCCGCAGCGCGAAGCCTGTTGCCATCAACGCCGAAGGCTGGATGGACGTCGAAGCCGTCACGCCCACCAGAGCACGGCTTATTCTCAGCTCGCATGCCGGGATTGACGTAGGAGACGAAAAGGACGCGGGCGAGATTGCCGCCCACGAAGGGTTTGAGCGCGGCGCGCAGACGAGCAAACTCGCCCGGGAGATAGCCGTCGAGTTTCTTTTGAGAATCCTCGACGCTGACGATGCCGCCACCTTTTTTGAATATGAGCCGCTCCGTCGCGGCATCGACAATGACGTTTGCGACGAGCGCACCAAAGTCGACGTCATTGGCCCCGATTGTGAGCATCACCATGTCCAGCGACCGCTTTGGATCCTGGCGGCGCGCGGCGGTCATCAACTCCTTGAGCTGGGTCAGTTGTGCGGGTGCAGTGCCCGAGCAGTTGTCGATTCCGACGACCCAGGGGCAGTCGTCAGTCATTTCGCTGTTAAACATGCCGGCCTCGATAGTCGCGCCGGTGCACGCGAGGGGGAGAAAGGTCACGGCGATGTGCGGCTGTTCGATGGCGAGTGTGAGTGCTGTTCGCACCTGATAGCCGTAAAGCGAACGATGGCAGGGAGGGTTCATCCAGCGCGCACCGTGGTGCGCCCAGTCCAACGCGGCCTCGCTCGACGGTCCATCTCCGCAGGAGCGGTCGTGGGTATAACCGGCGCGGCCAGGCCGGAAGTACTGGCCGCCGGTCAAGAAGCGCTTGAAGCAAAAGCCGCCTTCGAGCTTCACCGGCCCGTCCGGATTGCCTTCACCGCTCGCAATGGAATCGCCAAGGCCGGCGATGAGCACATCGCGCACTGCAATTTCGGCGACAGCACGCTGCGCGATTCCGCCGCCAAGCATGACATCAACCGCGCCGACTGTCGGATGGCCGTACCGCACGCGCAGCTGAATCTCTTCCCCGCAGGGTGCATTGCTGCGCTTAGGAGGTTCCTGGCCGTCTTCGAAGGTCCAAACGCAGGTTGCACCAGCGGGTGTTGGGCCGGAAAGCTTTACCCCGATGCGGTGATCGCGCGGGGCGAGGTAGTTTTCGCGTTCCCCATCGCGCTCGCACCACTCCGTCAGGTTACCAGCAGGATCGAGGCACAAATGGCCGACGATATCCTTGGCCCAACCGTAGCCTGCCGTAGCCTTTTCCAGTCGCCGCTCGGCGGCGAGAATGCCATCACCGCGGCTCGCCGCTGCCATCCGCAGGAAATCGGACTCGTCACGGAACAGCCGGAAGCGGTTCTTAACCTCCCAGACGATGTGAAAGTTGCTGGTGCCTCCGAGTTGGGCAAACGCCGAATTGGCGGGGGCGACAACAGCAAGTGCGGCCAGTAGGACAAAAAATGCGCATGCGGATGGGTAGCGACAATTAAACGGACCCGACGACACACGCGAGCAGATCCGCGATAGGCGCGCGCCAAGTCGTCCATTACGCCGATCGCGATAGGAATGTGAGGACACTGTTGTTCCGTGGAGGCGACTTAAGCATAAGCGTGATACTCACCGACAGCAATCGCCGCCCTACGGCGTAATGTCTCACTTTGAATATCAGCAGTGGAACTCGGCAAAATAATCGCCGCCGAAACCGAGAAATGGGTCGCCTGATCCAGCCGCTGCATCAAGAAAGAGACTGTTCTGCTGTCGGCTGCTTGATGTCCACATTTCCCGCTGCGCGACTCCGGCGAAGCCAATGGCACATTCGGGTCAGACTCGACCCATTGGCGACATCTGCGATGGGGTCCATTGTGCTTCCGTTGCAGACGTGACCCGCGACGTTGCGATGCGCCAGAAGCGGCCGCTCAGTGAGAGCAATTGGCATCCGCGGTCTCCAACAAAGCGACGCATCTTGACATTTGTCACTGTTTCAGTTACAAACATTGACGAATCTGCTCACGTAAGGGACGGCTTCCGGAGGCAAACCTGAAGACGGAGCGAGTGCGGTGCCTGCGCGCGGATTTGCAATCCGCTCCCGGGCAGCTTCGGGCATCACGCTCGCCGGTACTACGGCCGGTGCGGGAGGTGCATTCTCTGGACTGGGACAGGGAGGGACGGGTAACGCCCGTCCAGCCAATGCGTCTTGCGACCGCGTCCCAGGAAGCCTGGCCTGGAGCTGAGCGAAAGGGGCGAAAGCCCCCTGGTGAGAGCCGCGGTGGAACGCCGACAGGCGAGCGCATCCCGCCGGATGCGCCGCCGTGCCCGCAGGCACGGCTTCATGAGACATGCGCTTGTCGGCGTTCCGCTTCCCTTTTCTTTCGTCATGGCGAGTGAAACGAAGCCATCCAGTTCGGCGGCCCGGCGACTAAGCGATACCGGGTTCTGCGCGCTACGCTGGATTGTTTCGCTACCCCTCGCAATGGTCCGCAGAACTCGGGCGCGAATCGCGCCGCGGGGACGGTTTCGTATTCCGCGTTGCGGTAAGCTCGAAACCGGAGGCCATCTCGCTTCATGCTTGGCAATCGATTCTTGAATATTTGTTCAGATGCCGTGGCAATCCTGCAACAAATAAGTGCTTTGATGATGGTGCAATCTTGCGCAGCGATTTCTGGTGTGTGAGACTGAGTTCCATCCCCAGGGGCTTCTTTCCTCGGGTGATTCAGGGCAGCGGAGGGATTCATGCGCCGTTATCTTACGTTGGGTGTCGCCGTCGCGTTGGCGGGTCTCGTCTATTCGGCGTCGAACGCGTCGGCACAAAGCTGGTGCGCCGTTAATTTATCCGTGCACAGTGGAGCCAAGATCACGTTGAAGCACAAGGTGCTGGGGACGTGCGCCGGCGGGGCTAACGGCTGCAAGTGCATTTCGTGCTATGACCTTGTCGGCGGCGGTGTGTCGACTTATTGCGCGGCGCTCGTCGCGCCGATGCCGAAGTAACCGGCAGACGATTTAAGCATCCGCTGCGATTTTGCGGCCCACGCCGAGGCTGGGAGTTCGGCGAGGGTCGCGATCGATTCGGCGGCTCTCATTGTCGATAGACAGTTCGGCGCGGCAGCAGGTTGGTGGCCTATGGGCTTCGATTCGGCTGCCGCGTTAGCTTATGGCGTCGGTCATTTCTCCGGCACCACGGCGATGGCTTCGATCTCGAACAGAGCGCCGGGGACCGCGAGTTTGCCGATCTGGACCGCCGTGCTCGCCGGCGGCGCCTTGGTGTTGACGTAGCGGTCGCGCACTTCCAGAAAAATCGGCAGATGCGAGATGTCGATGAAGTAGTTGGTGATCTTCACCACGTGCTCGAACGTTGCTCCCGCGGTGGCCAGACCGGCCTTTAGGTTTTCAAAGCACTGTGTCGCTTGGGCGCGAAAGTCGTCGGGAGCGCCGGCGAATTTTCCATCCGGCGTCATACCCAACTGACCGGACAGATAGACGGTTCGGCTCGGGCTCACCGTCTCCACCACGTGCGTATAGCCGCGCGTCGGCGGCATCGTCGAAGGATTGCTGAAGCGATTCGCTGCCACGTTGGACTCCTCTGCGTCGGAGGTTGAGATTTTGCCGCAGCCGATTTTAATCGCGCAGATGCAAACGCCAAGACGCCATGGCAAGGTGCGTTGGATGTATGCGCGTCTTATTGCCGTGTCGGCCGTTGCGGTTCTGTTGCCCGATGCGGCCCATGCCGCCGGTCTCGACGGCGCTTCGCTGGATGGAGCGACGCTGTCCTGGCCATGGGCGTTGCCGTTCGTCGGAATTCTTCTGTCGATTGCGCTCGGGCCGCTCGCCTTTCGGAGGCTCTGGCATCACCACTACGGCAAATTTGCTTTCGTCTGGGCGACACTGACGCTTGCGCCCATGGCGGCGCTGCGCGGCACGGACACGGCGCTCGCCGAATTGGCGCATGCGTTTTTCGCCGAGTATCTGAGTTTCATTGCCGTCCTGTTCGCGCTTTATGTAATCGCCGGCGGCATTTTGATCGAGGGCTCGTTGCGCGGCACGCCTTTCGTCAATGCCGTGATGCTTGCGTTCGGAACCCTGATCGCGAGCATCGTCAGTACGACCGGCGCAGCGATGATCCTGATCCGGCCGCTGCTTCGCGCCAATGGGGCGAGGCCCCACAACGTTCACGTCGTGGTGTTTTTCATTTTTCTGGTCGGCAATATCGGCGGCGCTCTGTCGCCGCTTGGCGATCCGCCGCTGTTCATCGGCTTCCTCAACGGCATTGATTTTTTCTGGCCGGCGAAGAATCTTTGGCTGCCCACCGCGTTCGTCGCCGGCTGCGTGCTCGTGCTGTTCGTCATTGTCGATCTCTGGTTCTATCGCAAGGAGCGACGGAACGCTCCGATCGAGCCCGGTGAGAACGCGCCTTTTCGCGTGCGCGGTGTCGTCAATCTTCTGCTGCTCGCCGTCGTCGTCCTGGACGTGATCATTTGCGCGCTATGGCCGCCAGGCGCCAGCTTCTCGGTCGCAGGGACGCCGGTTGCGCCGCAGGACCTGGTCCGCAACGCCGTGTTATTTCTGGCCGCGTTCGTCTCGCTGTGGCAGACGCCGGACGAGCATCGCGCGGCGAACGGCTTTTCCTGGGAGCCGATCCTGGAAGTCGGAATCCTTTTTGCCGGAATTTTCGTTTGCGCTGCGCCGGTGCTCGCGATGCTCGATGCCGGCCACGCCGGCGCCTTCGCCTGGCTGCTCGACGCCGTGACGACGGACGACGGCGCACCGCACGACGTCGCCTATTTCTGGCTCACCGGGCTGCTCTCGGCGATCCTCGACAACGCGCCGACCTATCTGGTCTTTTTCAAGCTTGCCGGCGGCAATGCCGACGACCTGATGGGCAGGCTGGCGCCGACGCTTGCGGCGATCTCCATGGGCTCGGTCTACATGGGCGCGTTGACCTATATCGGCAACGCGCCGAACTTCATGATTTACGCAATCGCCAGCGAACGCGGCATCAGGATGCCGAGCTTCTTCGGCTATTTGCTGTGGTCGATCGTCGTGCTGGTGCCGATCTTCGTTGCCGTCACGTTCCTGTTCGTCGCGCGTTAGGACTTTGATGATTTTCGCGGATGGCACAGCGTGATGATCGGCGCTGTCGCTCATCGCATGAAGACCGGCCATGAAATGAAAGGCGGCGCCGATCATTCACTCGATATCGATCGATCGCCAACATGGTTCGCTAACCAACAATTCCGGAACACGACAGAATATTGCAAGACGCGCGTCAGTTGGCCGCTGCTTTTACTTCAAGCTAATGACAGCGTCCTAAAGGTCGCCGTTTGATGTCTTCCGGGTGATCAGGGGTACATGATGAACGGCAATTTGGCGACAAACGAAAAAATTGAAGAAAAAATCGAGGACAATGAAAACAGCCTCCATTCTCTGCTTTGTGCACTCGCCACGATCAATTGCGACGTTGCGGAGCAGCTCGAAAAGACCAGCAGCGGGATCGCACAGGATCTCATGAAACTCGGCGGCTGGAATAAGGACGTTGTGGTCAAGCTGCAGGACTTCGATCGGATGCGCCAGGAGCTGAGTGCGGTCGGCGGCGCGCTTCGTCGTTGCGCCGATCTGATTACAGTCGCGGATGCCGCGCACGGAGTCCAAACGATCGTTTCGGAGATTTCGCTTTCCAAAATGCAGCGCCGGTTGCTCGATGCTCTGTCGACGTTGGTGCTCGATTCGGTCGACAGGCAAACCGAGCCGGATCATATCGAGCCCGAGATGGTGTTTTAGGAGCGGCAACACGCGTCGTGCGTTCGTCGGCGTCGCTGCGCTACGCCGACGCTCGAGTCTTGTTCACGAAATCTTTGCCATAAGTCAAAATTCGCCGTTTACCGTGTGTCGGGGGCGTTTCGTCACCTGAATGTTGAAGCTTTTCGGCGATGGTCGCGGCCGGAGAGGCGCGGGGACGATCCGGCCTTTCGGCAGTTGAAAGCGAAGTTAAGAAGCCAAGTCGCGTTTCCCCTTCCTTCAATGACCAATTCCGAACTTGGCTGTGAGGGTGTTGCCATGGTTGCCATGGTCGAGTGGCATCGCAGCAAGGCTATGAGGTATCGCGGGATCGTTTTCGCCGGCGTGCTGTCCGCAGCGGCGCTTTCGACCGCTCTCGATCGCGCCCAGGCGCAGGGGATTTTCGACTTTCTGTTTGGCGGCTATCAACAGCAGCCTTCACCGCAGCATGCCGAGCGGCGTCCTTCGGTCGTGCGCGGAGCCGAAAGGGCGCGCCAAGGCGCGATCGGATCGGGCCGCGCGGTCGCGTTCTGTGTGCGCCTTTGCGACGGCCGACAATTTCCCCTCGAGCGGATGGCCAACGCCACGCCGGTCGAGACGTGCCACGCCATGTGTCCTTCAAGCGAGACCAAAGTTTTCTTCGGCAGCGAAATCGGCCGCGCCGTCGCGGCCGATGGCCAGCGTTACACGAACCTCGATACCGCCTTTATGCTACCGCAAAGAGTTTGTGGCCCATTGTACCTGCGACAACAAAGACGCGTTCGGCCTGGTGCCGCTCGATGTGAAAGACGATCCGACGTTGCGGCCCGGAGACATTATCTCGACCCGGGATGGCTTTGTGACCTACTCGGCCAAGCGCGACCAGACGACATTTACGCCGGTCGATCCGTCGACCGTGACTGCTCAACTGTCTCCCGGTTCGTTGCGCGTCCGCCTGTCCCGGCGCACGCAAGCGGCATCGTCCGGCGATGACCTGACGGGGACGATCGTGTCGTCTCCGGACGCAGCCAACCCGTCTCTTATGAGCGAACTTCGGGGTCAGCTCGTCAGATAGCCGGCGACCTCTTCGGCAAGCGACAACGATGACGTCAGTCCCGGTGATTCGATACCGAACAGATTGACCAGTCTCGGCAGGCCGTGAACGGCCGGATCGGCGATCATGAAATCGGCTGCCGGCTCGCCGGGCCCGGTCAGTTTCGGTCTGATGCCGCAATAATCCGGCACCAGCGAGCCGTCGGGCAGTCCCGGCCAATAGGTGCGAATGCGATCGTAGAAGCTGTCCGCGCGCTGCGGATCGACCGTATAGCTTTCCTCCGAAATCCATTCCACGTCGGGGCCGAAGCGCATGCGCCCGGCAAGATCGAGGGTGACGTGAACGCCGAGGCCGCCATCGATCGGCGTCGGATAAACCAGCCGCGAAAATACCGGGCGTCCGGCGAACCCGAAATAGTTACCCTTGGCCAACACGAGACGCGGCACCTTTTCCACGGGATAGCCATCGATTCGGCGCGCCAGCGGCTGTGCGCCGAGACCGGCCGCGTTCACGACCGCGTCGAAGTCGATCATTCCGGCGTCGCGGCCGCCGAATTGGACCTGCCAATGCGGCGCCTTGAAGCTCATCCGCTCGACCGGGGTCGCGAATGCGATCATGCCGCCGCGATCTTCGATCTCTCCCCACAGCGCCAGCATGAAACCGTGGCTGTCGATAATGCCAGTCTCCGGCGACAGCAGCGCGCCGATGCAGGAGAGTTCTGTTTCGAGCGCACGCGCGGCATTGCCGCCGATCATCTCCAATCCTTCGACGCCGTTCGTCTGCCCCTGCGCCAGAATTGTTTCGACTTTCGCAAGTTCTGCTTCGTTGGTCGCGACGACCAGCTTGCCGCATTTGCGATGCGCGACACCATGTGAGGCGCAGAATTCGTAGAGCATCCGCCGTCCGCGCGTGGAATGACGCGCGCGCAGCGAGCCGGTCGGATAATAGAGGCCACCGTGGATCACTTCGCTGTTGCGCGAGGAGACGCCGTTGCCAATGCCGCCCGTCGCCTCGGCGATAGTCACATCGTGGCCGCGCAGCGCTGCCGCCCGCGCGACGGCAAGCCCGATCACGCCTGCGCCGACGACCAGGACCTGCATTGCACTCTTGCTCGGTTGTTGTTTCGCGGCGCCGCGCGGTTCGGCCCCGGATTGACTATATCAGACCGTCTTCCACGGGATAATGAAGCGTTCGAGCTCGTTGAGCGCGACGGTCAGGACGAAGCCGATGATCGCGATCATGAACAGCCCGACATACATCTGTTCGACCGAGAACGTTTCCCAGGCCGTCCAGATCATGTAGCCGAGCCCGCTCTTGGCGCCGATCATTTCGGCGATTGCAATCAGGACGAGGCCGATGCCGATGCCGAGCTTGAAGCCGGTCATGATCACCGGCAGCGCGCCCGGAAGCGCGATGGTCCAGAACGTATTCCACCGGCTGGCTTTAAAGTTGCGCCCGACATCCAGATAGATGCGATTGATCTCGAGAACGCCGGTCGTGGCGTTGATCACGACAGGGAAAAACACACCGATCGCGACCATGAAGATTTTCGAACCCTCGCCCAAACCGAAGATGAGCAGCGCAAGCGGCAGGATTGCGCTTTTCGGGATCGGATAGGTCGCCGCCACGAGCGGATCGAACACCGCGCGCACCCAGCGATTAAGACCCATGGCGATGCCGAGAACGAGCGCCGGCGCGCCGCCGATCAGTGTGCCGAGGGCGAGGCGTCGCAGGCTGACCAGCGTGTTGGTGACGAGTTCGCCGGACCGCAGCATGTCGATCAAGACGGCAATCACGCTGGTCGGCGCCGGAAAGAACCGGGTGTCGATGAAGTGAAGCCGCGCCGCAACTTCCCAGACCACCAGCAGCGCGATCGGCGAGACAATGCCGAGGATGCGCTCGCGCGCGCGCATTGACAGGGAAAAGCTTCGTTCCGGACTGCTGGCAATGGTCTCGGTCGTCATGACGCTTATCCCTTGCTCTCGTGCGCGGCTTCCTTGTTCTCTTGCTCCCGGGCCCGCTGCACCTCTTCGCGCAAACCGGACCAGATGCGATGGACGAGTTCGCCGAATTCGGGCGTCGTCTGCATTTCGATGATGTTGCGTGGACGCGGCAGCGGCACGCGCACGAAGCTTTTCACGCGTCCCGGCTGCGCCGTCATCACCATGATGCGGTCGCCAAGGTAGACCGCTTCGTCGACGCTGTGGGTAATGAAGACGACGGTCTTTTTCTGTTCGTCCCAGATGCGCAGCAGCTCTTCCTGCAGCAAAAGCTTGTTCTGCGCGTCGAGCGCCGAGAACGGCTCGTCCATCAGCAGGATTTCCGGGTCGTTGGCGAAGGCGCGCGCAATCGATACGCGTTGCTTCATGCCGCCCGACAACTGATGTGGATAATAGTCGGCAAAGCGCGTCAGCCCGGTGCGGTCGAGATAATGGCTGACCCTTTCCTTGATCACGGCCTCCGATGCCTTGCGCATGCGCAGCCCATAGGCGGCGTTGTTCCACACTGTCATCCAGGGGAAGATCGATTCACCCTGGAACACCATCGAATTTTCCGGCTGCTCGGAATTGGGCGGCGTGTCGATCTCGAATGTGCCGGACGTCGCCGTGTCAAGGCCGGCGAGGATACGCAACAATGTCGTCTTGCCGCAGCCCGACGGGCCGACGATCATGAAGAATTCACCGGGTTCGATATCGACCGAGACACGGTCGATGGCGACGAGGCTCGCGAATGTCTTTTGCAGATTGCTGATACGGATGGCCGGCCGCGTCAGTTGCGGCTCGCTGAGGGCACGCAGGTTGGTGGCGCTCTGGCTCATTCGGCATTCGTCATCCTGATGGAGCTGTATTGTGCCGGGCATTTGCCGCAATCACAACTCGCCGCGCGGCTCCCTGTTGAATGGAATTCGCAACTTTCAGTATAAGGACCGCGCTTGACGTGCGGCACCGCGCGGTTTTGTGTCGCAGTGCAGGGGAAGTGGGCCCTCGCTCGGCCCTAAGTCTTCAAGGAGGGTACCCATGGCGGAAAATGTCGTCCGTGTCTGTTCACAAGCCGAGGTCGCGCCGGAAAGCGCAAAAGCCTTCGAGGTCGGCGACCTCAGGCTCGCTGTTTTCAACATCGGCGGCACGTTCTACGTCACGGACGACGAGTGCACGCATGCTTCGGCGAGCCTTGCCGACGGCATTCTCGATGGCGACATCATTGAATGCAGCCTGCATTTCGGCGCTTTCGACGTGCGGACCGGCGCCGTGAAGGCGCCGCCATGTTCGATTGCACTGCGAACCTATAAGGTCGTGCTTCAGGGCGATGATATTCATGTCGATCTCGACCGCAACGCCGCCGGTGAGCCTGCCTGACGTTGACCTCTTTCCCCAGGGGAGAGGTGTAACGAAGACGACGCCTTTGGGTTTGGGCATCGCAGGTCTCGGCATGGCCGGTGCCGTGATGGTGCGCGCGGCCGCCGCCCATCCCGGAATCAAGCTTTGCGCCGCGGCCGATCGAAATCTCAGACCGCGCCTTGCCTTTGCACTCGATTTCAATGCCTCGACTTACGATGACATTCGCGCGCTGTGCGCCGATCCGGCCGTCGATGTCGTCTATATCGCCACGCCGCATCAATTTCACGCCGAGCATGCCGCCATTGCGGCTGCAGCCGGCAAGCACATCATTCTCGAAAAACCGATGGCGCTGACACTCGCCGACTGCGATGCGATCATCGCTGCGGTCGAACGGGCGAATGTCCACCTCATCGTCGGCCACACCCACGCTTTCGATCCGGCGGTGCGCGCCATGGCGCGGATCGTGGCAAGCGGCGAGCTTGGTCCACTCGCCATGATCGCGGCGTGGAACTACACGAATTTTCTCTATCGCCCGCGGCGGCCGGAGGAACTCGATACGGCCCAGGGCGGCGGAATCATGTTCAACCAGGTCCCGCACCAGATCGACATGGTGCGGCTGATCGGCGGCGGCCTGCTGCGCAGCGTTCGCGCCCAGGTCTCAGCGCTCGATCCCGCACGGCCGACGGAAGGCAGTTCCGTTGCCTTTCTGCAATTTGAAGACGGTGCGGCGGCCTCGCTGGTCTATGGCGGTTACGACTTCTTCGACAGTGACGAGCTGCATTTCTGGATCAACGAACGGGGCGCCGAAAAGCCCCCCGGCCAGCACGGCGCCGCCCGCCAGGCGCTGGCGGGCCGCCAGGCGGAAGAGACCCGGCTGCGCGTCGAGCGTTTCGCCTACGGCGCGGAAGCAGGTCCCCCACCGACCCATCAGCCGCATTTTGGGTTGATGATCGTGAGCTGCACGCGCGGCGAAATGCGCGCGTCCGCTGATGGTCTTTTTATTTACGGTACCGAAGGCAAGCGTGAGGTCGACTTGCCCCAGAGCCATTCGATGCCCGGCCGCAGCGAGGTGCTTGATGACATGATCAGCGCGGTCCGCACCGGCCACCGGCCGCAGCAAGACGGCCGCTGGGCTAAGGCCAATGTGGAGGCGACGTTGGCGCTTCTGCAATCCGCACGCGAATGCCGTGAGATCATGCTGGAGCACCAAGTCGCTGCACGATGACGGTGTATTGGACGGCGGGGCCGGATTCTCTATATAAATCTCCGTCCGATGGAGCGGCTTCCCATGAATTACCAGCCTTCAGGCGCGGATTTTGTCGTTGAAAATCCAGAGCGGCAGACGTTTTTCGTCAATCGCGAAGTTTTCGTCTCTGACGATGTCTTCGAGCGCGAAAAGCGCGCCATCTTCGATCGCTGCTGGATTTACGTCGGACACGCGTCCGAGATCAAAAACCCGGGCGACTTCAAAACCCGTCCGGTGGCCGGCCGTCCCATCATCTTCTGCCGCGACCGCGAAGGAACAGTGCACGCGCTGATCAATTGCTGCCGGCATCGCGGCGCGCTGGTCTGCCGCGAACGCGAGGGTAACGCGCGGCAATTCTACTGCATGTATCACGGCTGGACCTACCATCCCGATGGTCGCCTCAAATCGGTGCCTGGCGATGACGCATACGGGGCGTCATTCGACAAGGACGAAATGGGATTGGTGGCCGTGCCACGGCTCGAACAGTACCGCGACTTCTACTTTGCCAATTTCGATCGCGATGCCGTCGATCTCGAAAACTATCTGGGGCGGGCCAAGGAGTACATCGACCTCGTCATCGATCAATCGCCATCCGGGAAGATGCAGATCATTTCCGGCACGCAGGAATACGACATCCGGGCGAACTGGAAACTTCTCGTCGAGAACAGCGTCGACGACTATCACCTTATTTCTACACACTCGACCTGGCTCAACTACATGCGCAATTCAGGCGTCAACGTCACGCCGCCGAAGGGCGAGCTGTTGCCGACGCGCGGCTTCGGACGCGATCTGGGCAACGGCCATCTGACGACCGACAATCCGAACTACCGCGGCCGGCCGGTGGCGCGCTGGATCTCCGTTTACGGCGAGGACGCCAAGGCCGATATCGACGCGCTGCGCAACGAGCTGGTGCAGCGGCTCGGCTCGGCGCGTGCGGCAAGGGTCGCCGACACCAACAGAAATCTCTGCATCTTCCCCAATCTCGTGATCAACGACGGCTCCTCGGTTACCGTGCGTCACTTCTACCCGGTCGCTCCGGACCGCATGCACGTCACCGCGTGGGCGCTGGGGCCGGTCGAAGAGACGGAAGCGCAGCGCGCGCGCCGTCTGCATGCGTTCCTCACCTTCTATGGTCCCGGCGGTTTCGCGACGCCCGATGACGTTGCGGCCCTTGAAGCCGCACAGCTCGGCTTTGCCGCGTGGCGGGAAGTGCCATGGTCCGACTTGTCGCGCGGCATGGGCAAAGGCGGGCGATCAGCAGCTTGCCACTGACGAGGGTCACCTGCGCGTCTTTTGGCGCAAATGGAACGAGCTCATGGAGGCCCGCACATGAACGAGATTTTGGCCTCGACGGTCTCGCGCGCCGAAGTCGAGGACTTGTTCTACCAGGAGGCCGATCTGCTCGATTCCTGGCGCCTCGACGAGTGGCTCGAACTGTTGACCGATGACGCGGTCTATTACGTGCCGCCGAATGACCGGCCCGATGCCGACGCCCGCTATACCTTGTTCACCATCGCCGACGATATCGTGCGGCTGCGCGAGCGGGTCATCCGGCTGAAGGACCCGAATTGCCATGCCGAATATCCGTTGTCGCGCACGCGGCGCATGATCGGCAATGTCCGCATCACCGGCGTCGAGGGCGATACGATTTCGGCAGCGGCGAACTTCATCGTTCACCGCTACCGGCACAACGATTTGCTGCGCGTCTTCGTTGGCCATTACCGCTATAAGCTCAAACGGCAGGGCGGCCGGCTCAAGATCGCCGAGCGGCGTGCCATCCTCGATGCGGAGGAATTGGGCCTGCTCGGCTCGGTAAGCTTTATCTTGTGATGTCCGAGCTGGACAAAGTCTTTGGCGAGCTCGCAACCAGGCGCGCGCAACAGGATCAGGAACGGCGCGAGCGTGTCGAGTGCGCTGCGGCTTTCCTGACAGAATTCTTCGAGCAGGACATCAAGCCTTCGGAGACGCTGCGCAACCGCGGCATCGAATCGCACTTTGTCGACAACAAGCTTATTCTGCACAAGCCGCAATCGGGCCATTATGGGGAACCGCTCTATATTGTCGTCGGCGAGCAGGGCGAGATCGACATCGCCGGTCGTTCGCTCGGACGTTTTCAGCCGGCCGAGAAGCTCGCCAAGAAGCGCGAACTGATCGGCGAGATCATCTCGTTTTTTGATTTGTAAATTTTTCTCTCTCCGGCAAAGAGAGGAAGGTGCGAGGGAGTTGAATGAGTAACGTCGCAATCGTTGGTGGCGGCATTGGCGGTCTTGCGGCGGCGCTTGGACTTGTCAGGCGCGGCATCGATGTCGACGTCTACGAGCAGGCGCCGGAACTTCGTGAACTCGGCGCCGGCGTCCAGATCAGCGCCAACGGCACGCATGTCCTCCATGCGCTCGGGCTCAAGCAGGCGCTGGAAAAGGTGCAGGTGCTGCCCGCCGGCAAGGCGATCCGGCTGTGGAATACCGGACAGAGCTGGAAACTGTTCGACCTCGGCATGGAGTTGGTCGAGCGCTACGGTTATCCCTACATCACGATCCATCGCGGCGACCTGCATGGCGTGATCGCCGAAGCGCTGCTCGAGGCGAAGCCCGGCGCTATCCACTTTGGCCGTAAATGTGTCGGGCTTTCGCAAACACCGGACCAGGTCGAGTTGCGATTCGAAACCGGCGAGCCGGTCAACGCGCAACTCGTTGTCGGCGCCGATGGCGTGCATTCCGTGGTGCGGGCGAGCCTGTTCGGCGCGCCAAAACCGCAATTCTGCGGCATCATCGCGTGGCGCGGCGTCATACCGATGGAGCGCGTGCCAGCGTCGGTCTCGCGGACCATCGGCACCAACTGGGTTGGGCCGGGCGGCCATGTCGTGCATTATCCTTTGCGGGCCGGAAATCTCCTCAACTTCGTCGGCATGGGCGAGCGCACCGATTGGGCGGTCGAGGGCTGGAACGTGCGCGGCACCACGGAAGAAGTGCTGAACGATTTTCGCGGCTGGCATCCCGACGTGCATGCGCTGATCCGCAACATCGACGTCCCTTACAAATGGGCGTTGGCGCTGCGGCCGACGATGGATGCGTGGAGTCGGGGGCGCTGCACGCTTCTCGGCGATGCCTGTCATCCGATGGTGCCGTTTCTGGCGCAAGGCGCGGTGATGGCGCTGGAAGACGGCCTGGTGCTGGCCCGCGCCTTGGAAAAATATCCTGGTGATCACGAGACGGCGCTGGCGCGGTATGAGAAGGCGCGACTGGCGCGCGCCAACAAGGTGGTCACCGGCTCCTCCGATATGATCCCGCGCTTTCACAACCGCGCCATGGTCGATGCCGAGGCTGCGCAAGCCCATGTCACGCACGAGTGGCAGGAGGATCGCATCAAGGAACGCTACGACTGGCTGTTTACCTACGACGCCACGTCGGCGGCGATCTAAGGCCGGAGCAAAGCCGCCCCGGTTTCGCTTATTGCGCAAGTTCACTATAAGTGCCGAGAAAGCGCAGGCATTTCGCCGAGAGGAAGCCGCCATGTATGCAGGACCCGGCGTCAAGACGAGCCCGGATTTTCCCGTCCCGGACATGATGAAGGCTTGGGTGCTCGGCGATCCGGGCGAACTCAAGCTCACGAAGAAGCCGGTTCCAGTGCCCAAGCGGGCGGAGGTGCTGGTCCGCATCGATGCGGTCGCGATTTGCGCCACCGACCTTGAGATCATCGACCATGGCTCGCCGGCGCTGATCCAGGGCGGCATGCCGTTCAACAAGAATTTCACGCCAGGCCACGAGTATATGGGCACCGTCGTCGCGCTCGGGCCCGGTGTCGACGAGTATCGGATCGGCCAGCGCATCACGGTTGAGATTCATGCCGGCTGCGGCCAATGCAAGCGCTGCCGCGAGGGCATGTACACATCGTGCCATAACTACGGGCTTAATTACGGCGACGTCGACAAGGGTCATCGCGCCAACGGTTTCACCACCGACGGCGGGTTTTGCGAATATCAGGTCAACAACATCAACACGCTCGTCGCTATCCCCGACGCGATGTCGGATGAGGAGGCGACGCTGGTGGTGACAGCGGGCACCGCGATGTATGGCCTCACCGAGCTCGGCGGCCTCGTGGCGGGCGAAAGCGTCGTCGTCACCGGCCCCGGCCCGATCGGGCTCCTGGGTGTCGCGGTGGCGAAGGCCATGGGCGCGTCGCCCGTGATCCTCACCGGCACGCGCGATAACCGGCTCAAGATCGGCCGCGAACTCGGCGCCGATCACGTCGTCAATGTCCGCAATGAGAATGCCGTCGAAGCGGTGCGGCGGCTCAACGGCGGCAAGGGCGTGGACTACGTGGTTGAGTGCTCCGGAGCGCCGAACGCGGTGACCGAGGCGGTTCGCATGGTCAATCGCGGCGGCAAGGTTTGCCTCGCGGCGTTTCCGCACGAGGAAACGCCGGTCGATGTCGCTCACATCGTGCGCAACAACATCTACCTCTATGGCATCCGCGGCGAGGGCAAGAGCGCGACGCACCGCGCCGAAGCCTTCATGTCGCAGAAGCGATTCGATGCCACCAAAATCCACACGCACACGTTCCCGTTGGATGACTTGCCGACGGCAATCCGCTACGCCAAGGAACGTATCGATGACGCCATCAAGGTGGTGGTGAAAGCAAAGGGCGTTGCCGCCCATAAGGTCGCAGCCGAATGAAAAGTACTGCTCTGACAAAATGCGCGGCGGCGTGTGCCGCCGCGCTTGCCGTTTTCATGATGAACGCGGCGCCAGCCGCAGCCGAGGACTGGCCGACCCGCCCGGTCCGTATCATCAATACGTTTGCGCCGGGCGGCGCCGCCGACATTCTCGCCCGCATGGCGGCCGACCAATTGACCAAAGCGCTCGGTCAGCAATTCTATGTCGAGACGCGCGCCGGCGCTGGCGGCGTGATCGGCGTCGATGCCGTGGCTCATTCCGACCCTGATGGCTATAATTTTGTCATCACGACGTTGTCGCTCACCGCGATCAATCCGCTGATCAATTCCAAGATCGGTTACGATCCGTTCAAGGATCTGACTCACGTCGCCTATCTGGCGGGATCGCCGATCGTTTTCATCGTGAGCGCGAAGAGCCCGGTGAAGACGCTCAAGGACTTTGTCGCCAAGTCAAAGGCCAGTTCAAAACCGTTGACCTATGGCGTCTCCGGACTGGCGAGCGCCGGCCAGATGGTCGGTGAATTGTTTGCCCAGCTCGCCGACCTGAAGTTCCAGGTTGTGCCGTACAAGGGAGCGTCGCAGAGTCAGCTCGACGTGGTGGCCGGCAATATCGATTTCGCGACGCCGACCGTAACGTCCGCCGCCTCGCAGCTGCAGGGCGGCACGGTCACGGCGCTGGCACACACCGGCGGCGAACGTCTGAAAGATTATCCGAACGTGCCGACCTTCAAGGAACTCGGCTACGATCTGGTCGCGACGAACTGGTTCGGACTTGCCGGTCCGGCGGGTCTGCCTGATGACATCGTCCAAAAGGTCAACCGCGCGATCAATGCCGGCATGTCGTCACCGGAGAACCAGTCTCGCATCCAAAAGGAAGGTATGATCATTTCGCCGATGGATGCCGCAGCCTACAAGGCATTCGTCGAGCACGAGGCGGTGCGCTGGAAGCCGGTCATCCTCAAGGCCGGAATCAAGATGGAGTGATCCATCCGGACTGCCCGGAGCTTTATCGCTTGCGGATTCGGAAGGTCATGAGCTTCTTGTCCTTCCGTGTCTCCTCCAGCGTGTCTCCGGTTTGATTGAGAAGATTGGGAATGTCGATGCCGGCGAGCGGATCGGTACATTCCACGACCAGGATATCGCCCGAGTGCATGCCGGTGAGCGCCTTGCGGGTGCGCAACGCCGGGAGCGGGCATTTGAGCCCGCGCAGGTTGATAGTCTTTTCCGTCATCGCCTGAGGGTCGTCGAAACTACCAATTGTTCTTATCATATCGGCAATGGTCATCGATTCCAGCATCCAGCGTATCGGGCGCCTGACGCCGCTCGGCGTCCTTCTCGCGCTCATCGAGTCGCGTGTTGGCGCGACGCCGCTGCAAAAATCAGCGGTCGCTGCGGCGCGTGGCTTCACGCTGGCAGAGGATGTGGTGGTGTCGGAGTTGCCGTCGCGTCCCATCGCATTGCGCGACGGTTTCGCCGTGGATGCCGCGGCGGTGGCCGACGCCGGTTCTTATGCGCCGGTGCCGTTGCCGCCGACGGTACGCCGCATTGATGTCGGCGAGCCGCTGCCGAACGGGACCGACGCGGTGCTGCCGATCGACGCTGTCGCACTGCACGGCCATCGCGCCGAAGCCGTTGCCGCGGTTGCGGCAGGCGAGGGCGTATTGCCCGTGGGCGGCGATGCCACGCCGCGTGTGCCCTTGCGCCGGGCCGGCGAAATCATACGCGCCGTCGACATCGCTGTCATGAGAGCGGCTGACGTGAAGGATGTTACGATTCGCGCGCCGCGCATCAATGTGGTTCGCGGCGACGTCGCGAACTCGCCGGTGAATGATGCGGCGCTCGCCACCGTCATCCGAATTTGTGAGGAAGCCGGCGGCGTGGTCACCGGGCAATCGATCACGCTCGAGCCGGCGCTCGCCGATGATCAGGTTCATGCGGTGATCGCGGTCGGCGGCACCGGCAGCGGAACCCGAGATGCCGCCGTGCGCACATTGGCAAGGCACGGCCGTGTCGAGGCGCATGGCGTCGCCATCTCGCCGGGCGAAACCGCGGCGTTCGGGTTCGTCGGCGAGCGGCCTGTGCTGCTGATTCCGGGACGCCTTGATGCCACGCTGGCGGTTTGGCTTCTGATCGGCCGCCATCTCGTCGCCAAGCTTGCCGGTGGCAAAGTCGCGGACGCACCGGCGATGCTTCCGCTCAAACGTAAGGTCACCTCGACGATCGGTCTCGTGGACCTGATACCGGTGGCGTGCGCCGACGACATGGCAGAGCCGCTCGCATCGGGCTATTTGTCTTTCGAGGTGCTGTCGCGCAGCGATGGCTGGATTGTTCGTCCCTGCGGATCGCGAAGGATTTCCGGCCGGCACCGAGGTTGCAGTAAGGCCATGGCCATGAGCGCGAATTCCGGCTTGCCCGAAGCATCCAAGGAGCAACGCGCGTCGATCCTCGACGCGGTGCGGCGGGCGGCGCGTCAGGAGCAGTTTCTTGAGGTGGTCTCACCCGAAGAGGCGCGCAAGCGCTTCGAGTCCAGTACAGATCGCTCGCCGCTTGGCGCGGAGCCGCTGCCGCTCGCCGCGACGCTTGGCCGCGTGCTCGAAGCCGACGTGATCGCGCCGGTCGATGCTCCGCCGTTCGATCGCGCCAACGTTGACGGCTTTGCGGTACGCGCTGCCGACACCGTCGGTGCAAGCGACAGCGCGCCGCGCCGCTTTCAGCTTAATGGCGAAGTGATTGTCTGCGGCGTGGAACCGTCAATCGAGGTGATGCCGGGGACCGCGACTGCGATTGCCACCGGCGGCGTCATCCCGCGCGGTGCAGATGCCGTAGTGATGATCGAGCAGACGGAACTGATCGACGACGGCGATGCACCGGCCGTCGATCTGCGCCGCGGCGTGGCCAGCGGGCAATTCATTTCTTTTGCCGGCTCGGATATCGCGCGTGGCGAGACCCTTCTGCATAAGGGCACGCGCATCAGCTCGCGCGAAATCGGCATGCTTGCGGCGTGCGGCCTCGGCAGCGTCGAGGTGGTGCGCCGGCCGCGTGTTGCAGTGCTCTCGACCGGGGACGAGCTCGTCGAGCCCGGCCGGCCGCTGGCTCCGGCCGGCGTCTATGACAGTAACGGCGCGATCCTCGCTGCGGCGATCACGGAAGCGGGCGGCGAGCCGGTGCCATGCGGAGCTTTCCCCGATGAGGAGGTTGCGCTTGAAACGGCCCTGCGCACCGCGCTCGCATCGTGCGACATGGTCGTGCTCAGCGGCGGCACATCGAAGGGTGCGGGTGACTTGTCGCATCGGATCGTTTCGCGACTGGGTAAACCGGGCATCCTCGTCCACGGCGTGGCGCTCAAGCCAGGCAAGCCGCTTTGCCTTGCGGTCATCGGCGACAAACCGCTCGTAGTGCTGCCCGGATTCCCGACGTCGGCGATCTTTACCTTTCACGCCTTCGTGGCTCCGCTCATTCGCGCGCGCGCAGGCTTGCCGCCAGAGGCCGCCCGCACCGTCACAGCGCGCGTGCCGGTGCGAATTCCTTCGGAACTCGGCCGCGAGGAATTCGTCCTCGTTTCACTCGTCGCCAGCAACAACGGACTGGTGGCGTTTCCGACCGGCAAGGGTTCGGGAGCAGTCACCGCGTTTTCCCAGGCCGACGGCTTCTTGGCGATCGATGCGCTCGCCGCCGCGCTCGATGCCGAACCCGAGGCGGACGTTACGCTGATCGGAGAGACCGCGCGTGCGCCCGATCTCGTGATTATGGGCAGCCATGATGTCGCACTCGACATTGTGATCGGCGCGCTCGCCGCGCGCGGCTTCAGCGCGCGCACGATCGCGGTCGGCAGCCTCGGCGGCGTGGCTGCATTGGGCCGGGGCGAATGCGATCTCGCGCCGGTCCATTTGGTCGATCCGGCGACCGGCATCTACAACAAACACCTGCTTGCCCAAGGCGTCGCCCTTGTTCCCGGATGGCGGCGTATGCAGGGTTTTGTGTTTCGTGCCGGCGATGCCAGGTTCGAAGGCCGTTCCGCCGACGCAGCGTTGAAGGCAGCTGTCGGCGATCCGGCCGTTTTGATGGTCAATCGCAACGCCGGATCCGGAACGCGGGTCCTGACCGACAGTCTCCTTGCTGGCGCGCGGCCGGCCGGCTACGCCAACCAACCGCGTTCGCATAACGCCGTCGCTGCCGCTGTCGCGCAGAACCGCGCCGATTGGGGAGTTGCCATCGAGCCGGTCGCGCGGATGTACGGGCTGGCATTTTTGCCGATCGCGCCCGAGGAGTACGATTTTCTGCTCCTTGAAGCGCGACGAGGGCGTCTCGCTGTTCGGGCATTTTTAGAGGTACTGCGGGAGGAGAAAACGCGGCAACGCATCCGGGCTCTGGGCATGGAACCGGCCGGGGAATGATCCCCATATAATCGTTAGTGAATATAAGATGTGTCGGTCCCGATGTTGGGATAGGCGATAGTTCATGCGCATTATCGGTCTCGCGGGCTGGAGCGGTTCCGGCAAAACGACGCTGGTCACGAGCGTGATTCCGGTGCTGGTTGGCCGCGGCCTGAAAGTCGCGACCGTCAAGCACGCGCATCACGAGTTCGATATTGATCAACCCGGCAAGGACTCATGGCGTCATCGCGCGGCGGGTGCGAGCGAAGTCGCAATCGTGTCGAGCCGGCGCTGGGCGATCGTTCACGAGTTGGGCGATGACCCCGAACCGCCGCTTGCGGACATGCTGGCGAAGCTGAGCCCCGTGGATTTGGTCATCGTCGAGGGCTTCAAACGCCATGCCCATCCGAAGCTCGAGGTCTATCGCGCCGCCGTCGGCAAACCACTCCTGCATCCGGACGATGATTGCATCGTTGCGATCGCGACCGACGCGCCATTGCCGCGCGCGCAGGTGCCGGTGTTGATGCTCGATGACATCGAACGTATCGCCGATATGCTGCAGGCCGAAGCGCTGCCGCGCGAGCAAATCGGCCCTCCGCTGGAGCATGCGTGATGGCGCAGCTCAGCGACGATTGCTTCGCCTTCTCCGGTCCGCTTCTTCCGGTCGCCGATGCCGAGCGGCTGATCGCCGAACGTGTCACGCCGGTTGTCGGGCGCGAGCCAGTGCGGCTGCGTGAGGCTGCGGGCCGCGTGCTCGCCGAAGATATCATCGCACCGGTCAACGTGCCGCCGTTCGATAATTCGGCGGTCGACGGCTATGCGGTTCGTGCGCACGATCTCGATCTCGCGGTCGAGAGCCGACTGTCGATCGTCGACCGCGTCACGGCGGGTCATGCGGCGTCCCAACCCCTCAAGTCAGGCGAGGCCGCCCGTATCTTTACCGGCGCACCGATGCCCTCCGGCGCCGATACGGTATTCATGCAGGAAGATTGCCGTGTTGAAGGCGGCGTTGTCATCGTGCCGCCCGGATTGAAGCTTGGGCGCAAACCGGCGCCTTGCCGGTGAAGACATGCGGCTCGGCGCCGTGGCGTTGCCGGCAGGCCGCAGGCTTTCCGTGCAGCATGTCGCACTCGCGGCGGCGCTCGGTCTCACCGAGTTGCCGGTGCGGCGGCGCGTTCGAGTCGCGCTGTTCTCGACCGGCGACGAGATTGTCGAGCCGGGATCGCACCTTCCGGGCGCCGCGCTTTACGATTCCAACCGCTATTTTCTCGCAGGCCTTCTTGCTCGTTTCGGTGCCGACGTCACCGACCTCGGCATCTTGACTGACGATCCGAAAAATCTTGCGCGCGCCATCGGCGCGGCGGCTGCCGATCATGATCTTGTGCTGACGTCGGGCGGCGTGTCGACAGGGGAGGCCGACTACGTGCGCACGGCGGTCGAAGCCATCGGCCGGATCGTGTTCTGGCGTGTCGCCATCAAGCCCGGACGTCCGGTGGCGATGGGCGTCATTCCCGGCGCCTCCAACGGCGACGGCGCGGCGTTCGTCGGCCTGCCGGGAAACCCGGTGGCCGTCTTCATCACCTTCGTGCGGGTGGTGCGGCCGTTGCTGCTGGGGCTCGCCGGCGCGCTTCCTGAGCCCCTGATCGCGATGCCCACCCGCGCGGCATTTTCCTATAAGAAACGTTCGGGCCGGCGCGAATACGTGCGGGTGGCACTGCGTGCGGCGTCCGACGGCGTCATGGAAGCCGTGAAATTCGAGCAGGACGGCGCGGGCGTCCTGACTTCGCTCACCGAAACTGACGGTCTCGCCGAACTCCGAGAGGACGTGACCAAGGTTGAACCGGGCTCAACGGTGGGCTTTCTCTCCTACGCGTCGCTTGTCGGTTGACGCTGCGATATTCGCCGAAGCGGTTTCTTATTTGCAGGATCACATGACTGCATATTGGGCCGCGATCGTTTCCGCTCGCGCAGCATCCTGAGGCGTGTTGACGTTGAAGAACGGATCGATCGGCTCGGCAGGCCAGTCGGCGATGGCGATGCCATGCCGTGTGGTCCAAAGTTCGATCTTATGCAGGTGCTCGTCGACGAGCGCCTTGCGCAAGTCGTCGCGCAACGCAACCGGCCACAGGCCGACGACCGGATGCCGCCATTCGCCCGAACGTGCGCAGGCGAGTGGCGTGCCGGCCTTGATCCGCGCTTCATGCAATCGCGCCACAAGATTTTTCGGCAAAAAGGGACAATCGCCGGGAACGCTCGCCAGCCACTTGCTGTCCGGTGCGTGCCTTGCCGCCCAATCAAGCCCGGCGAGAATTCCGGCCAGAGGACCGGCAAAGTCCGGAACGTCGTCAGCGACCACGTCAAGTCCGGTGTCGGCAAAGCGCGCGGGATCGCCATTGGCGTTGATGATGACGCGGTTGCATTGCGGCGCAAGGCAAGACAGCACGCGTTCGAGAATGGTCGCGCCCCCGATCCTGATTCGCGCCTTGTCGCCGCCGCCCATGCGGCGCGCGAGGCCTCCGGCGAGCACGAGACCGAGAGTAGGGGGAGTTCCAGTCACGGCATTGCGTCATTCATCATGCACCGCAGCCTTGCGGCGGTGCTTTGCGCTCTCCTCCTCGACATAGGCAAGATCCTGATCGAAAACGATACGATCCTCCCCGGCGAGCGCGATAAATCGCTTGCCGCGCGCGCGGCCGATGAGCGTCAAATTGGACTTGCGCGCAAGCTCGACGCCCCAGGCCGTAAAGCCCGAGCGCGAAATCAGGATTGGAATCCCCATGCGCACGGTCTTGATCACCATCTCGGAGGTCAGCCGGCCCGTGGTGTAGAAGATCTTATCGGCCGCGCCGACGTGATGCTTGAACATCCAGCCGGCGATCTTGTCGACGGCATTGTGACGTCCGACGTCTTCCATATAGACCAGCGGACGATCCTGCACGGCCAGAACGCAGCCATGGATGGCGCCGGCCTCAAGATAGAGCGAGGGCGTGGTGTTGATCTTGTGCGTCAGCGTGTAGAGCCAGGACGTCCGCAGTTCCGCAGGCGGCAGCGTGACGGTCTCCAGCGCCTCCATCAGGTCGCCGAACACCGTGCCCTGGGCACAGCCCGAGGTCTGCACCTTCTTCTTGAGCTTCTTTTCGTAGTTGGTCTTGCGCTTGGTGCGAACCACGACGACGGATAATTCCTCGTCGTAATCGATGCCGGTGACGACATCGTCTGCCTTCAGCATATTCTGATTCAGCAGATAACCAAGAGCGAGATATTCGGGATGATCATTGATGGTCATCGCCGTCACAATCTCCTGGGAGTTAAGGAAGATCGTGAGCGCTCGCTCGACCGTCACCGATGTCTCGATTGGCGCGCCGGTCTGATCGATGCCTTTGACGCGCTCAGTCAAGCGAGGATCGAGCGGGTCGGGACGAATCAGATAGTCGTCGTCTTGCGAAGTCATGCTCCCAATGTAGGGGCTCGCGGGCCTCGGCGGAAGCCGGCATGCGAGAGGCCCGGCGTGAGCCGGGCCTCCGCACCACGACGTATCGCTCAACTATGACTAGCCGTGCAGGCCGCCAAACAGCCAAATCACGAGAATAATCGGCAGCGGAATGCCGAGGAGCCAAAGTAACAGCCCTCGTCCCATGACGTCCTCCTCTTGGTCGCGTTAGAAGCTATCCAAACAACGACTTCGAAGGGGCAAGGTTCCGCATCTTTATTTTAGTTCGCGGGCCCGCGGGCTATCCGGTGTGCTGCGTTTGCGAGGAATCCCAACCGGGAAGAAAGGCGCTGCCGCCGCTCGCCGGATCGTTCAGTTGTTCGATCGGCGCCGCATAGAGGCGCTCGAGTGCGGCGCGTGTGAGCACGTCGCCGGTGACGCCCTCGGCGATCCGAGCACCGTCGCGAATCAAATAGGCACGATCGGCGACGCGCAGCGCGTGATTGGGATCGTGGGTGGTGAACAGGACACCGTGGCCCGCTGCTGCGAGCGCGCGGATTTCGCGGAGCACCTTACCCTGGTTGCCGAAATCGAGGCTCGCTGTCGGTTCATCGAGCAGGATGAATTGCGGCTCCTGGGCGAGCGCGCGCGCCAGCAGAACGAGTTGGCGCTCGCCGCCCGAAATCATCGTATAGGCGCGGGTCGCCAGCGATGCGATGCCGAGCCGCTCGAGCGCGGACATGACCGCCACTCGGTCGGCGCTGGTCGGACGACTGAACAGGCCACTATGCGCGCTGCGCCCCATCAGCACGACCGCTTGGGCTGTGAAAGCGAAAGTCGCCACATGAGCCTGGGGTACGTAGGCGATGAGCCGCGCACGCTCGCGCAGGGAATAGCGGGCCAGCGCACGCTCGCTGATCCTCACTTCGCCCTCGCGGGGCGCGATGAGACCAAGCAGCGTCTTGAGCAAGGTCGTTTTGCCGCTGCCGTTCGGCCCGAGCAGTGCCAGCACTTCGCCGCGAGCGAGCGTCAGGTCCAATTCGCGCCCGACGATGCGGTCGCGATAACCGATAGTGAGGCGTCGCCCTTCCAGGATCATGCGCGCATCACGACCAGGTCCAATTCATGCTGGCGAGGAGCCAGATGAAGAACGGCGTACCCACGAAGGCGGTGAGAATGCCGAGTGGGATTTCAATCGGGGCGGCGGTGCGCGCGAGCGTGTCGATGAGGAGAAGAAAGCCGCCGCCAAGGATCGCTGCGGTCGGAACGAGGCGCACGAAATCGGGGCCCACCAGCGTACGTGCGAGGTGCGGTACGACGAGACCGACCCAGCCGATCACGCCCGCCGCGGCGACGCTCGCGGACGTGACCAGCGTCGCGGCGGCGATGATTGCAACGCGCAGCAGTCCGGTCGGCACGCCGAGGGCGCGCGCCTCTTCCTCGGGAAGCGACATCACGTTCATGCGCCAGCGCAGCGCCATCAGCGCGAGCGTGCCGATCGCAATCGGTGCAAACAACGGCACGATGTCCGAGGCGTTGGTCGCCGCCAGGCTGCCGAGCAGCCAGAAGGTCATCGCGGGAAGCTGATTGTAGGGATCGGCCAGGTATTTCATCAGGCCGACTCCGGAGCCGAGCAGCGCGCCGATAACGACGCCGGTCAGCACCAGGACCAGGATCGGATCGCGAGCCTCGACCGCGGAGCCGATCGCATAAACTGCGGCAACAGCGCCGACGCCGCCGGCGAAGGCCAACAGCTCGATGCCAATGACGCCCAGCGAGAAATAGATGCCGATGACCGCGCCGAGGGCCGCGCCCGAAGAAGCACCCAGGATGTCCGGAGAGACCAGAGGATTGCGGAACAGCCCCTGAAACGCGGTGCCGGAAACCGCGAGGGCTGCGCCGACCAGCGCCGCCGCCAGCACGCGCGGGCCTCGCACCATGAGCACGACGTCCTGCACCGCCGGCGACACGCCGCTCGCCCGACCGGTCAGGCGCGACGCCAGGACGTCGAACATGTCGTAGGGGCTGATCGGATAGCGGCCGAGCGAGAATGCGAGAACAAGTCCCCCGATGAGAACGGCGAGCGCAAGGAAAAAGCCGGGGAGGGGCTTACGGGTCATCGTCGCGTTTGGGAGTCTGCGTCCCGGCGATCTTAGCCGTCTTGACCGCCGATTGGGATGGCCGTCAGTTGCAAATCAGACACCGGGGGATCGCGTCGTTGTGAGATAATCGCCGGGACGTGATGTCGTCGCCGCTCAAGCGCCCGGCACATTCGCGTCCGGGAAGTAGAGCTGTCGCCCATTTATTTTGTAGCTGCCGATGGTGCTCTGACCTTCCAACGAAATAATCCAGTCAATAAACGCCTGCCCCAGGAGATTCTTCACGTTCGGGTGATTTTTGGGGTTGACCAGAATGATGCCGAATTGATTGACCAAACGCTTATCGCCTTCGAGCAGAATAGCAAGGTCGCCCTTGCTTTTGTATTGTGTCCATGTGGGCCGATCAGCCAGCACATAACCTTTCATGGCGGATGCGGCGTTGAGTCCGCTCATCGTGCCCTGGCCGACAGCCTTATACCAGGGCCCGTTTTCGTGAAGGATGTCGATACCGGCACTCTGCCAGAGATCAAACTCGGGGCTGTTGGTGCCAGAACGGTCGCTGTGCGACACGAACGTTGCCCCCTTGTTGCGGATAGCGCGGAGTGCGCTGAGGATATCCATGCCCTTCACGCCCGCAGGATCAGTCTTCGGACCGACCAGGACGAGGTCGTTGTACATCACGGGAAAGCGTTTCACGCCGTAGCCTTCGGCAACGAATTTTTCCTCTTGGGTCTTGGCGTGCACAAACACGACGTCGGCGCCGCCGCGCCGTCCGGTATCGAGGGCTTGGCTTGTGCCTTGAATGATCAGCTTCACTTCAATCCCGGTTCGAGCCCTGAACAAAGGCAAAAGGTAATCCAACAGCCCCGACTCCTGTACGGACGCCGCAGATGCAACGGTGATCGAGCGATTTTGCGCGAACGCGGGCAAGGCAAGAACAAGTGCAACCGCAGCGAAAACGATGGAATTGCTGCGGGCCGCCCACATGTCACCCTCCGTACCAGCGCGCCATGGAACGAGAACTCGACGAAGACGTGAACACTTCGGTTTGCCGGCAGGCAGAACCGCTTCGGATGTGCCGTTTTGAACAGCGCACCCCAGGCACATTGTTGCGATCTCGCCCCCGAGACCTCTCGCTTCCGCGAAGTCACTCATCGATTTAACGAACACGACGTCACTTGGACGAGCGCTCGGTGTCGAGGATAGCTATACGTTTATCTAGAATCATTAAAAAAACAGTGTTGGCGAGCCACCTCGTAAGTGCAAGACGTCAAATCACTTTTCCGCCGAGGCGGCATGCCGCACACGCTTAGCGCGAACTCAGCCTTCCGGTCGCAATCTGAAAGGTCTATGGCGGGCCACGAAGAAGCAAGTCGCCGCGCCTGGGTGCCCTCGCTCGGCCGCCATTCCGCGCGGGTTGTAACGTAAGGGACCGTCGCTATATTGCGCTCGTTTCGCGTGCCCGGAGGGGTGGCCGAGTGGCTGAAGGCGCACGCTTGGAAAGCGTGTATACGGGAAACCGTATCGTGGGTTCGAATCCCACTCCCTCCGCCACCCTCAGGCGAGAGGAACCGGAAACTAACATTCTCCGCTGGTGCAGGTTAGTGGCCCGTAAGCGCGATGGCTGCCTCAATCTCAGCACCAGACGAGACGATCGCTGGTTCGCCCAGCGCGTTAGCCCATTCGCTTGGGAGATCAGGCAATAATGCGCGATTTGCGATGCAACAGTGCGGTCGCGGACCTCCCTCTGGCCAAAACAAAATGGTACGTGTCTGAGACAATATCTCGAATATGGCATTCCAGAATTTCGGGAATCCGGAGTATGACGGTGGGCGATTTGCAGAGAACCCTGAGATCTTGGGTTTGTCTTCAATAAAGATTGTCGTAGATGCTATGCGCCCGTCCGGACTCCGGAGGTTCCAGTAACCTCCAGTTTGATCCACGGCAATATCTCTGAAAGCTCGCTCAACGAGCGCGCGGTCGAACATATTTTCGTCGTCGTTGTTCATTGTTGATACGTAAATGCTGAAACTCATAGTTCAGCCATCCGTCGAAGAGCGCGCGTTTGCGTTAACCAGAACTGGGATGCTTGGCGTGTTTATTGACGGCTCCCCCAAACGAGCGGATGACGCTTGTTCGGCCGTCTGGCGTAAAGCGACCGGCGGGGAAGACCACATTGCGCTTGTAAGGTGAGAGTGTGATCATGGCCTGCTCCCCGGCCAGGGCAAAATCTGAGTTTCGATCCGATGGCGACCTCCTCCGGCACTCCGAAAGAGTTTTTCAGCGAACGTCTTTGTCTCCGGTTCGGCAAAGTACCAGCGGATCGGGCGCCCGCAGGCTGCGGCAAGCTGCGCTGCGGACTGTTCGAGCCACTCCGCTGAATTTTTACTTCGGCTTGGTTCGAACGAGAGGACGCCGGCGTAATTGCCCTTTGCTTCGACCATCATGCCGGTCGATTGCTGGCAATCATCAAAGTAGACCGGATTACCGTTTTTCTCAGGGTTCGGCAGCTCATAGCCCCAGCCGCGCGGTGTCGGATTGTCGGGATTGACGATGCTCTTCACGTAGTCTTCATAGTCGCGGCCGATCTCGCTGCCACCAGGGTGGTCGGGTCCGGGCGCCGGACAAAGCTTCGGCTCATCGTCCTGCACCAGATCGGCTGATACCGTAGCGGTGTCGATGGCGATACTGCCATCCGGCAAGATGCGGCCCACGATCCGTCCGCGCTCATCCCGAAAGACATCGTCCTCCAACTGGGCTGAGAAGGTACTTTTTCCTCCGTCGGAACTGTCATAAGTGAGATGAAGCGTGCTCTCGTCGCGATTCCATACGTAGCTTACGCCCGACAGACCGCCCACTTCGCCTTCGACACTGGGATTGTTCGGAGATGGGATGAACAAGAGGCCGAACGCAGCCACGGCTGCCGCCCCTTCGCTCAAGCTCGCGCCCAAAAGACGCAGCGCAAAGCTACCGAGTTGGTCAGCTGCTTCGGCCGTAAGGTCGCCGAGCACCGACAGCCCGCGCGTCCATTCGCCGCTCGGCCTGCCACTGCCGGCCGGCACGCGTGGCTCCGCCGGGTTGTAGACCTTCTCGATCGCATCGATGTAAGCCGCATCGAGATCGAACGCTTTGAAGAGGGCACGAGGACTGCCGCCAGCGTCCAAGAATCCTTCGGCAAGGAAAAGCCGGCGCGCCGCCTCGTGGGGTTCTTGCAACTCGGGCAGACGGGAATGCGCGAGATGAATGTAGGCGAGGCAATCGTCCCCCTGGCGCCAGGCGCTTGCGGCACGCGTAATATTACCAAGCACCGCCGGCGCCACCGCTTTCCCATACGCGGCCGCCAACAGCGCCAGCACCAGCGCCTCCCGGCCATCGAGGCTTGTCAGCTGGCGTGCTCCGTGGGCCGGGACCACTATGGTGCCAGCTCCCAGCACCAAACCTTCCGGGGCTAAATGCAGGAGCCGATTGATCGGGAGGGACTGTTCGCGCGCGTGCCACGCTTCACGTAGTCGTTGGTCCATCAAGCGTTTCCTCGCTAGGGCTCAATGACCGAAACGGTGACGTACGCATCATTTTCGGTGACTTTATGCGACAGATTAGGAATATAGTCAAGCAGCGATTTAACAGCTTTCGTCGGCTCAGCGGGGCGAAGTGTCCGTCCCGCTGGGTTGGCGTGAGCGGGAGTCCGGCGCGACGATGCGAGCCTGGCGAGGACGCAGCCATCAAGGGAATTTTGTATGATGCTCAGGGCGTCAGCGGAATTCACGGCAAAACGACATCGACCAAACAAGGTTACGAGACTTTGGGCGAACCGGCACGTAGCCTTTCGAAATCCTGCGAGAGAATGTTAGTTTCCAGTTCCACTCACTCCGCCAGTAACCACACCGCGCAAGGGTTAGAGCACCTTCTGCGTCTCTGCGGTCTACGGCAATGGGCGAAAGGCTGAACGTGACTGGAGAACGCTTTCGCCGAATTCAGGAGCGATTGAGCGATCCGCTGTTGACGGCGCTGACGATCATGCTCGCCGTGCTTATGTTCGTAGTTGCGCCGCTCCAGGCCGAAGGCATCGTCGCGGCACATAACTTCGGCATTGCGTTTGGGCTCGTGCTGGTCGCCGCCGTTTTTATCGTGTCGGGCAGTGGCGTAGCAGTCGCGGCCATCTTGCTTGCCATTGCGCTGGTCGTCGTCGCTACCGTTTTGCGGCTGCGGCAGCCCTCGATCATCGACATCTACCTCGAAGCAAGCGCCTGGATGATCTCAGGCCTGACGCTGATCTTTGTGGTCGCCCGGGCAGTGTTCGCCCCCGGACAGGTGACGTTTCACCGCATCATCGGTGCAATCCTGCTCTATCTCAATATCGGGCTCATTTTCGTGGCTCTCTACAGCTTTGTGGCGTTGCTGGAACCCAATGCGTTCGCCGGCTTCGCGCCTTTGCAGGACAATCTCGCAGTTGTCAGTAACTTGATCTACTTCAGCTTTGTGACCCTGACGTCGGTCGGCTATGGCGACATCGTCCCATTGCATCCCTATGCCCGCAGCCTCGCCAACATTGAGGCCATCATCGGTCAACTCTATCCGGCAACTCTCCTGGCACGCCTCGTCACCCTCGAACTCGAGGGGCGCCGCCGCTAGACGATCGACAAGAGTTGAGAACCGCAAAGCTTATCTGAGATCTCAAGAACTCAATGTCTGTGCGCCGCCCATAGTCTTGAACCCTTGATTACAAAACCGAAGAGCTGGGACAAAACCGATGCAACGAGCACAGTGGCAAACTTTCGCGATAGTTGCAGGTCTTACAGCGATCGTCGTCGCAATTGCCACGGGTCGATTGCCGCGATGGCTGAGAATCGTCCTTGTGGCCGGCCTCGCCATCTTGGCATGCGGGGGCGGTCTATTCGCCTATCGCCATTTCACACGCCCGACGACGCTAACGGTTGCCGCGGGCTCGTTCGACGGCGATGCACCGCAATTGATGGCGACCATCGCTACGCGAATGGCCTCGACCGAAGCGCCGGTGCGGCTGAAGGTTCTCGATAAGGGAACACCGATCGAGGCCATTAAGGCGTTTTCCTCTGGTGAGGCGGATTTGGCGCTCGTACGCGCCGATATCGGAAATTTATCCGCCGCCGATACAGTGGTCGTTTTCACGCACGGTGTCGTGCTGATGGTTGCGCCGCCCGGCAGTTCCATCACGAGCATGGATGATCTTAAAGGTAAGACCGTCGGGGTTGTCGGCGGTGAGGTCAATCATAAAGTCGTCGAAGCGCTGACAAGGGAGTACGACACGGTACAGATGCGTTTCAAGGATTTGGCGGTGACGGATATTCCGCAAGCACTCAAGGCCAAACAAGTGAATGCACTGCTTATTGTGATGCCGATCTCAGAGAAATACCTTACGATGTTTCGCAATCTTTTCCCGAGAAACGCCAAATCGAAGCCCACATTGATCCCGATCGAGTCCGCCGGAGCGATCGCCGCCGTTGCCAGGTACTACAAAAGTTACGATCTGCCGAAGGGCACGATTCAAGGTTCGCCGCCAATTCCAGACGACGACATGACAACCTTGCGCGTTCCGTTCTATCTCGTTGCCAACAAGAAACTCTCCGACGACGTGGTTGGAGCGCTGGCGAAGGCCATCATGGACACACGCCGGGATCTCATCAGCGAGTATCCGCTGCTCGCGCAGATCAGCCCGCCGGATACCGATAAAACCGACGAGGACAGCGATACGTATATTCCGATTCATCCGGGCGCCGACGCGTACTTCAGTGGAAACGAGCAGGGATTCTTCGACAAATACGGCGATCAGATATTTTATGGTTCAATGCTGATTGGGACGTTGACCTCAATATTCGCGGCGGCCTGGAAATTCATGATGCGAGATGGAGAAGCGCCGGAAAGTCGCCCATTGATGCGCCTTTATGCCTTGACGGATCAGATCAACAAGGCAGCCAACGAGGCCGAGTTGGCGGAGACGGAACAGCAAATAGACGAAATTCTAAAAGCCGAATTGGAAAAAAATGCGCGAGGTGAAGCCGAGGCTGCAGAAACTGCCGCTTTGGGATTGGCAACGCACCGCCTGGAACACTTGATTGCGCAGCGCCGATCAATGCTCGGCGGCCAAAAGACATGGGCTGTCCACGCCTAGGCCGGGGTGAGGTCGTGCCGTTGACCTCATCCGCGGCTGGATTGACGGGGCTGCCGTTTAGATTGTTGGCCGCTATTCCAAACTTCGTGCCGCGCGTCAGAACGCTGCGATGTCGCTCGCCTGATTAGTTGTCGACGAACGTCGCAAGCCTGTGTGCGCGCGCCGGATTGCGCAGCTTGTCCAGCGCCTTGGCTTCGATCTGACGAATGCGCTCGCGGGTCACGCCGAATTCTTTGCCGATTTCTTCGAGGGTGTGATCGGTCGTGCCGCCGATACCGAAGCGCATGCGCAGGATGCGCTGCTCGCGCGGCGTCAGGCCGTCGAGCGCCTCGGCAACGACCTTCCGCAGAGCGCTCGCCTCGGCGGCCGCCTGTGGATCGACGGCATTGGGCGCCCTGATCAGGTCGCCCAAGGTCGCATCGCCGTCCTCGCCGACCGGCGCATCGAGCGAAGTCGGCTCCTGCACCATCGAAAGCACCTGCTCGACACGAGCGATGGGTACGCCCATCCGCGCTGCGATTTCATCCGGCCTCGGGTCTCGTCCTTCCTTCTGGTAAAGCCGGCGGCGTTCGCGCAGCACCTTCGCTGCACTCTCGGTCATATGCACTGGAATGCGTATCGTGCGCGCCTGATCGGCAATGGCCCGTGCAATCGATTGACGAATCCACCACACGGCATAGGTCGAAATCTTCACCCCGCGGCGATAGTCAAACTTCTCGATCGCATGCATGAGGCCCATGTTGCCTTCTTGAATGAGATCGAGAAGATCGAGCGAGCTCTTGCGCCGATACTTGCGCGCAATCGAAACCACCAAACGCAGGTGCGCCTTCAGCATTTGTTCGCGCGCAGCCTTGATCTCACGCCGCGCCTTGCCGACCTGGGCGACAAGGCTCTGGAATTCGAGAACCGGCAAGCCGCCGCGATCCGCATTCTTTGAGGGCCGTCGCGCCATCCCGCGCAGCATTCGATGCTCGCATTCCAGGACCTCGACCAAGTCTGATACGCGATCCGGATGCAGCCGAAACGCTGCGGCTTCGTCGGCCAGCCTCGACGTAAGGTCCTGCAGGCGGGCGCGACTGGTCTTGGCCAAATCGCGACCACGGCCAAGGGATGCGAGCCGCTTTCGGCTTAGCGAGATGATCTGTTGGGCCAGCGCCGTCATCGCTTGCAGATGGGTCGTCGTGACGGAAACCTGTTCGGGTGCTGCGTTCGCGGGCGTCTCGGGATTTTTATCCCCAGCGCCGGGCGCCGCGACGTCGCAATCGAGCGTCTCGTCGGCTGCATCCGGCTCGGCTCCTGCGGCGGTCAGATTGACAAGCTCGGCCAGCCGGAGGCGCCCTTCAGCGAGGTCGTTCTCCCAGTTGCCAATTCGCTCAACGAGCATTGGCACGCTGCACAGGGCCCTCAGCATTGCCTGCTGAGACGCCTCGATGCGCTTGGCGAGCGCTATCTCCTCCTCGCGCGAGAGCCAAGGGGCATCGCCCATCTGACGGAAATACGTGTCGACCAGGTCGCGGGAGAAAGATGCAGCATTCGCCCGACCGGCTGCGTTCGTACGAGCAATATTGCCGTCCCCCGCCGGGCCAATGGGCTCAGCGTCGATAGCCGGGACGATGATGGCCTGGTCGGATGGCGTCACCTCAAGGGCAGAGAATTCCAGCTCTATCGCCTCGTCGAGACCATCAGCCCCGTCAGCCGCCCGTTCGTTCGGGCGGCCTGCGCGTTCAAGAAGGGACCCCTCGCCATCGCCTTCGAATGGCGGCTTAATCGTCAACAGTGTCATTTCGTCATACTCTCGCGCCCTGAGGGTGCCTGCCCCGGGACGCCAGGGATTGGCGCGCCCGTCGTCATAATTCCGGCCGAACATGCACCGGCGCTGGTGGCACGGATTTGCAAGTGCTGGAAAATTGAAAGTGCCGTCCGGCGTATTGCTGCACCGGCGGCACCCTGGCGCAGAAATGGTGTCAAACGCCCAAAGAATCAAGTCTTTTTTGAGCCCGGATTCACGATTTGGGTGCGATCGATAGGCCCGTAGGGGCTGGTGCGACCGTTACCTGCCACCGAGGGAGCGGCTGATGCGCGTCATGGCGGCACCAGCGCCAAACGCGGCTGTGTCTCAGGTCGTGTAGAACGAATGGCCGGGAATTCGTCGGCCGTCAGGGTCTCGTGCTTGAGCAAAAGCTCGGCACCGGCATCGAGATCGGCGCGCCGCGTCCGCAAGATTTCCTTCGCGCGTTCAAACGCCTTGCCGAGCAGGTCACGCACCGCGACATCGATTTCTCGCGTAGTGATTTCGGCCGCTTGAACGTGGCTGCTGCCGGGCAGTGCCAGGAAAGGCTGTGGTGCAGGCGCGTACGTTCGCTGTCCGACTTTCTCGTCCATGCCGAAGCGGGTCACCATCTCCAGCGCGATTTCCGTGGCCCGCTGTAGATCGTCGGCGGCGCCCGTCGATATATCGCCGTCGAACACCAATTGTTCGGCCGCGCGGCCGCCCATCAGCACCGCAATACGATTTTCCAAATTCGCTCTACCGAGCAGGAAACGATCTTCCGTCGGACGCTGGATGGTGTAGCCGAGCGCGCCGACGCCGCGTGGTATGATCGAGACTTTCTGCACCGGATCGACACCGGGAAGGCTTGCTGCCACCAGCGCATGACCCATTTCATGATAAGCGACGCGGCGCCGTTCTTCTTTGTTCAGCACGCGGCTTTTTTTCTCTAACCCTGCCACGATGCGTTCGATCGCCTCTGTAAAATCACTCAAGCCGACCGATGACCCATTGCGCCGGGTTGCAACAATGGCGGCCTCGTTCACGAGGTTGGCGATGTCGGCGCCGGTAAACCCTGTGGTCAGACCGGCAATCGCGTCGAGATCGACATCCGGCGCCAGCTGTATCTTGCGCACGTGGACCTTGAGAATTTCAAGTCTGCCATTGCGATCAGGACGATCCACCAGGACTTGACGATCGAAGCGCCCCGCGCGCAACAGAGCCGGGTCGAGGATTTCGGGTCGATTGGTCGCTGCCAGCAGGATGACCCCTGCGCTCGGATCAAAGCCGTCGAGCTCGGCGAGCAGCTGATTGAGCGTTTGCTCCTTTTCGTCCGTACCGCCAAAGCCGCCGGGAGCGCGGCTGCGGCCAAGGGCGTCGAGTTCGTCGATGAATATGATGCATGGTGCGGCCTTGCGCGCCTGCTCGAACAAGTCCCGCACGCGCGCGGCGCCGACACCGACAAACATCTCGACAAATTCCGAGCCTGAAATCGAAAAGAACGGGACGGCGGCCTCGCCCGCGACTGCCTTCGCCAGCAGCGTCTTGCCGGTCCCCGGAGGGCCAACCAGCAGGACGCCCTTCGGCACCCGCGCTCCGAGTCGTCCGTAAGACTTCGGATCGCGCAGAAAGGCGACCAGCTCCTGCAGCTCGAACTTTGCTTCGTCGACGCCGGCGACGTCCTTGAAGGTCACCTTGGTGTCGGTCTCAACGTAGACCTTGGCACGGGACTTGCCGACGGTCATAAGCCCGCCGAAGCCATGCTTTTCCGCGATGCCGCGAAACAGAAACATCCAAACCACATAAAAGATGATGACCGGAATGACCCACGATAGGATCGTTTGAACGATCCCGCCCGAAGCCGCGCCGTTGACCACGACCTGATGGCTTGCCAGCTTCTCGGCCAATTGCGGATCGACGCGGACGGCAAAGAACTCGCGCTTTCCGCTTGGCAGCGGCTCCTTCAGCGTGCCCCGGATTGAGTCGGCGCCAACGGTGACGTTGGCGACCTTGCCCTGATCCAGCAGGGTCTCGAATTCACTGTAAGGAATCGTCTCGACTTCCGAATAGCTCGCCCAGAATGCCTGAAACAGCAAAACGCCCATGACCGCGGCGAGCACATACCAGATCATGATCTGGCGTTTGCGAGCGTCCGGTTCCATTTTCATAGCCATGAGTGCTGCCTATTCTCGAGAATGCAGAATCTTGACAGCGGCGGCCGAGGCGAACCTTGATTTGGCGCAAACCGCGCCAAGTTTGCTTTCCGCCGCTTTTTGCAATCGGCGACCAGCCTCGGTTGGTCATTCTTGTTTTGTTCGAGCGAGGTTGTGGGATTTACCGCATCCTTGACTTCAACTTAATGGTCTCACCGTCGACGACGAATGTGCCGTAGCCGTGATGGTGAATTGTCTTGGGTTTCTTTTGCGCCGGATCAATCCAGGCTTTGACCACTTGGAGAATGAAAAGATTGTATTTTTTCACCAATCTCGAGTCGGTCACTCTGCATTCAAGATTTGCAAAACATTCGCCGATGAGGGGCGGGGCGACGTCCGCGGCCGGCGTTTTGGTCAGGCCGAACGCCGTAAATTTGTCGACATCGCGACCCGACGTGTTTCCAACCCTCACCACCTTTGTCGCTAATTTTCGTCCAGGAATGGCGATGACGCACTCGCCCCCGGATCTAAGAGCGGCAAAGCTGTAATTGGCGTTGCTGACGACACAGGCGACTTGTGGCGGCTCGAATTCAATCATCATGTGCCATGACATGGTCATGACGTTGGCCTGCCCTTTCCGGGTGGTGGTCAGCAGAACGACGGGGCCGGGCTCCAGCAATTGGTAGACCTGGGAAAGGGCAAGCTCTTTCATCTTGCGGGTCCTGGAAACAGCAGCCATTCGGATTCTCAGCGGCCTATGGGCCAATCCAGCGGATTTCCGCTGTCTTGCGCAGGACGGGCGGAGGCGCCGCTTTGGGATGACCGACAATAATGGGGGCAATGGGAACGGAGGTCGCGGGAAGCTCAATGGCGGCCTTGCCCTCAGGCGTGCCGAGCCAAGTCTGGGCAAACCCGATCCAGCATGTGCCAAGTCCGGCGGCCCGCGCTGCGAGCATGAGGTTCTCCGCGGCGAGCGCACAGTCCTCTACGGCCCACGGAATCTGCGCCACGCTCGAAATCACGATCAACACGGGGGCATGGTAGAAAATGTCAAAATTCGGATCGTTCAGTATCTGCTCGAAATGATGTGATACCAGCCCCAGCGGCGAAGCCTTCAGCATATACGCTTTCGAGTCCCGTGAAATTCGGGCGAGCATGGTTTTGTCGCGGATGACGCAGAAAGACCACGGTTGCTGATTGACGGCGCTCGGCGCCTGAACGGCGGCATCGATGAGTTCGCGGATGGTCTTTTCATCAACGGCCGCGGCTGTGAATTCCCGTGTTGCGCGCCGCGTGTAGATCGCTTCCTTCAGATCCATGTACCACCTCGTAACAGGCGCCTCGCCTGCAGTGCCGATTGCTCGCCGCTCCCCGTTATTAAGATAGGGGGGAGCTCATTTCGGCCATTTGAGCCAGATCAATATTTGTGTCGCACTTGGGTGGAAGATTGCGTTGCGGCGACTTGTCCATGAAAATGTTTGAGGATCGTTGAGAATCAACGGATCGGCATGAATCATGGTCTGTTGCGTGACAGTGTTCCGATTTCCATCTAATTGAATGCATTGACTGGTCCTGGAGTTGGCCTCATGAGCGAGACACTGCCGGCTGTGAGGGAGGCCGCCGTCCCTGCGGAAGGTGCCCCTGCCAGGGAGCTTGCATCTCGGATGCCGGTCCCGGTCGGCGCGCCAAGGAGCGTTGCAAGGTATCCTGCAGGAGAGTTGGCCGCGTCCGCCGATGCGACGATCCTGCCGGAAGACCGCGATTCCTATTCGGTGACCGCACTCGCGGACATCACGGACCGTTCATTGCATGCCGCGATCGCGCGGTTTACGGGCGGCCTTTCGCCGGCTGCGCTCGCTGCGGCCTATTTGGATTGGGCGACCCATCTTGCTGCTGCGCCCGGCAAGCGCGTGCAACTCATGGACAAAGCAGCCCGCAAGGCAATCCGGTTTGCAAACTACGCGCGCCGCTGTGCGATCGGGGGAGGGAACGCACAAAGCTGCATCGAGCCGCTGCCTCAGGATCGGCGTTTCACCGATCAAAATTGGCGGAAATGGCCATTCAGCTTTATTTATCAGGGCTTTCTGCTTCAGCAGCAATGGTGGCATAACGCGACCACCGGCGTCCGCGGTGTGTCGAAACGGCACGAGGATATGGTCCAGTTTGGCTCTCGCCAGATCCTCGACATGGTTGCGCCGTCGAATTTTCCATTGACCAACCCGGAAATTCTCTGGCGCACCATCAGTACCGGCGGCCTCAACCTCGTCAGAGGCTTTCAGAATTTTGCCGAAGACTGGGAGCGCGCGATCAGCGGCAAGAAGCCGTTCGGCACGGAACATTTCGTCGTCGGTCGCGATGTCGCAGCAACTCCCGGAAAGGTCGTTTATCGCAACCGCCTTATCGAGCTGATCCAATACGCACCGGCAACTGCCGCGGTTCGGCCGGAACCGATCCTCATCATCCCGGCCTGGATCATGAAATACTACATTCTCGACCTGTCGCCGCAGAATTCGCTGGTGAAGTATCTGACCGAGCAGGGCTTCACGGTGTTCATGGTGTCATGGAGAAACCCCGGACCGGAGGACCGCGATCTCGGGTTGGAGGATTATCGCACGCTCGGCGTCATGGATGCGCTCGATGCCGTGAGTGCCATTGCGCCTAATCAGAAGATCCATGCGACCGGCTATTGCCTCGGCGGAACGCTGCTTTCGATCGCCGCAGCGGCAATGGCCCGTGACGGCGACGAGCGGCTGGCTTCGCTGACGCTGTTTGCCGCCCAGACCGACTTCACCGATGCCGGCGAGCTGATGCTGTTCATCGATGAAAGCCAACTGGCCTTTCTCGAAGATATGATGTGGGAACAGGGATTTCTCGATAGCCGGCAGATGGCCGGCGCATTTCAGATGTTACGCTCAAACGACTTGGTATGGTCGCGGGTGGTCCACGATTACATGCTCGGCGAACGCGAAGCCATGACGGATCTCATGGCGTGGAACGCCGATTCGACGCGCATGCCGTTCCGGATGCATTCGGAGTATTTGCGGAAGCTCTTCCTTGACAATGATCTGGCGGAAGGCCGCCTGATGGCGGGAGGCGGGACTGTCGCGCTCACGGACATTCAAACGCCGATCTTTGCCGTCGGCACCGAGCGCGACCATGTCGCGCCGTGGCGATCGACCTACAAAATCAACCTGCAGACCGAGTTCTGAAGTGACCTACGTCCTGACGACCGGCGGCCACAATGCGGGGATTGTTTCAGAACCCGGTCATGCCGGCCGAAGCTACCGGGTAAACGTCAAAAACCATCGTTATCTCGATCCGGATCGGTTTCTGGCCGACGCGTCGCGCAAGGACGGGTCCTGGTGGCCGGAATGGGTTGCTTGGCTCAGCGAACGATCCGGCGCGGCGACGATATTGCAGGCAATGGGCGCGCCGCAGGCCGGTTATCCGCCGCTTGGCGACGCTCCCGGTGTGTACGTACTGCAGCAGTGAGCCGGCGTCGCGACTGCTTCTGCGATGAAAGTGCGATGGCCCTGATCGATACGTTTGTTTGTTACCGGTAGGTCTTGACGGGCACAAAGCCGCACGATGGTTCGTCGTGCCGCGCGGCGTTGCTGCCAATCAAATCGATTGGGCGGCGACCGAGCGAAACCTCAGGACCGCAAGAAACAGGAACAGAACGCCGAAAGCGGCAACAACAACGAAGTGCGGCCATACGACGTCGATGCCGGCGCCGCGATACAGAATGGCCTGCGCAATCGAGACAAAGTGAGTGGAGGGCGACACTTCCATGATGTCGCGCAACACCGTCGGCATGCTGTCTATCGGCGTGTTCGCTCCCGACAGCATGTTCATCGGCAAGGCGATGAGAATAAGCAGCAGCCCGAGCTGCGGCATCGAGCGTGCGACTGTGCCCAGAAAGATTCCAATCGACGTTGTGGAAAAAAGATAGAGCACGACACCCGCCAGGAACAGCGGAATTGACCCGGCGATGGGAACGCGGATCAGCCCTTGGACGACGAAATATAACGACAAGGCAACCGCGACCGTGATCACGAGCGCGTTGGCCCATATTTTGGATGTCGGCAATTTCGAACGGGGTGAGCGGCATCACCAGAAGATGATCCATGGTGCCGTGCTCGCGCTCGCGCACGAGCGCGGCGCCTGCGAGCATGATGGCGAGAATATTGGTATTGTTGATGATACCCATGACGCTGACGAACCACGACGGATCGGAGTTCGGATTGAAGGCCACGCGCACATCCAATGCCACGCCTGTCGACGCGGCCGGCTCGGCGCGCGAAAGGAAGCGCGTGATTTCGTCGTTGATGATCTGTTCCGCATAGCCTGACCCGACGCCGGCCTGCGTCATGGCCGTGGCGTCGACGATCAGTTGGATCTTCGGTTGGCGTCCGCCCAGCAGATCGCGTTCAAAGTAGGGCGGTATGTCGATCACGAAAGTCAATTGACCGGTGTTCATCAAATGATCGACATCGTGTTCTGCGATCGATATCGGGGTCTTGAATTCCGGCGGCATGAAGGCATGGCCGATTTGCCGTGAGAGCGCAGAATGGTCTTCATCGACGATGCCGACCGACGCGTTGTAGACCTCCTGCAGATGTCCCTTGGATTGCGACAGAATGGCAAAGGAGAATGACCAGACGACGAAGGCAACCAGGAAGAAGTCATGGCCGAAGCTTCGCAGCTCCTTGATGCCGAGCCATAGAATATTGGCTGCCTTGCGCATTGCCGCCTCTCAGCGTTCCTGTTTGCGGAGCAAGACCAGGCTCAAAAGCGTAAGCACGGGGATAAAGCCCGCCAATGCGAGCAAGCTTGCGCCCAGATCGGTGAATCCCAAGCCTTTGGTGAAGGTACCGATTGCGACCCGCAGGAAATAGGTCATGGGAAAGCTGTAGCCCATCACGGCCGCTGCGCCACTGAGCGAAGAAACCGGCTGTACCATGCCCGAGAACTGTACAGCCGGCATCGTGGTGACAATGGCGGTGCCGATAAGCGCGGCAATCTGCGTTGATGTGAACGCAGAAACCAGCATACCGATGCCGGTGGTCGCGGTGACATAAAGCAGCGCACCCAAAACCAGTGTTAAAAAGCTGCCCTTGAGGGGAACATCGAACAGGAGCACCGCCATCGCAAACATAACAAAAAAACTGACCATCGCGACCGCGATGTACGGAAGCTGCTTTCCCAACAAGAATTCGATGCGCGTCACCGGCGTCACGTAGAGGTTGGTAATAGAGCCGAGTTCCTTTTCGCGTACGATCGCCACGGCCATGAGGATCGACGGGATCATGACCAGCAGAAGCGCTAGACTGGACGGCACCATCGCATAGATGCTTTGGAAATCCTGGTTGTAGCGAAAGCGTGTTTCGATGGTTGCGGGCGGGTCGGCTTGCTGCACGTCATCGCCGCGCACAGCGACGTCGGACAGATATTGTTGGTGTACACCCTCCACATAGGCGCGCATCGTCTGCGCGCGAAACGGATTTGATCCGTCGACCCAAGCGCCGATTTTGACATCGCGGCCGCGTTTGATGTCGCGTCCGAACCCCGGGGGGATTTCGATGGCGACCTGGATATCGCCGCTGCGCAGCCTGCGATCGAGCTCCAAATGACTCTGGATCGCTGGCTTTTCCAAGAAATAGGACGAGCCGACGAATTCCGAGATATAGGCGCGGCTTTCCGGAGTGTGATCACCGTCCAGCACAGCAAAGGTCGTCGTGTTGACGTCCATGGTGATGCCATAGCCGAATATGATCATGAGAAAGGCGGTCCCAAGCAAAGCAAATGACAGTCGGATGGGATCGCGGAGCAGCTCAAGCGCTTCTCTTTTGGCATAGGCGAACAAGCGGCCGATCTTGAATGAGGCAGCGGTAGTGCTTTCGGCGAGTTTGACATTGTCAGCGCGGCCCGAAGGGGTTGCATCGATGGTCACGCCGCTTCCTGGCGTGGCCGCCGTTTTGATGTCGACCTGCTGTTCAAGAAAGCTGATGAACGCGTCGTCGAGGTTGGCGGCTCTGCGCGCCTTGACGAGGTTCGCCGGCGTATCAGTCGCGAGCACGCGTCCGGAATCCATGAGCGATACGCGATCGCAGCGCGCGGCTTCGTTCATGAAGTGGGTCGAAACAAATATAGTAACGCCTTGATTGCGTGACAGGTCGATCAGCAGCTCCCAGAACTTGTCCCGCGCCAGAGGGTCCACGCCAGACGTCGGCTCATCGAGGATGAGTATCTCGGGCTTGTGTACAACGGCGACCGCCAACGACAGCCTTTGACGAATCCCAAGCGGCAGGTCCGAGGCGTGTTGATCGATAAATTCGGCCAGGCCGAATTGCGCAATCAAGGCGCTCAGCCGCTGCTTGGCGCTCTCGCTCGGGAGGTGGAAAAGCCGTGCGTGGAGGTCGAGATTCTGCCGCACCGTGAGCTCGGTGTAGAGCGAAAAGGATTGCGACATGTATCCGACACGGCTGCGCGCGGCGATGTCGCGAGCGTCGAGCGGTTTGCCGAACTGCAGGGCCTCGCCTTCGCTCGGCGGCAGCAGGCCGGTAAGCATCTTCATCGTCGTGGTCTTGCCGCACCCGTTCGAGCCGACGAAGCCGAAGATCTCGCCGCGCTCAATCGTGAAACTCACCCGATCGACGGCGGTAAAGTCGCCGAAGCGACGCGTGAGGTTGCGCGCGGTAATGACCGGCTCACCGTCGATGATGCGCCGCGGCGGCATTTCAAGCTTGCTGCGGCCAGCGCGCGTCTGTTCGGGGAGAAGAGATACGAATGCATCTTCGACTGAGGCGGTGTGAGTCTGGGCTTTGAGAATAGTCGGTGATCCGGCTGCCAGGACTCGTCCAGCATTCATCGCGATGAGAAAATCGAACCGTTCGGCTTCCTCCATGTACGCAGTCGCGACGAGCACACTGATGCCCGACCGCCGTGAACGGATACGATCGATCAGTTCCCAGAATTGGCGCCGGGACAGCGGATCTACGCCGGTGGTGGGTTCGTCGAGAACCAACAGGTCAGGATCGTGAATGAGCGAGCAGCACAATCCGAGTTTCTGCCGCATGCCGCCGGATAGTTTCCCGGCGGAACGATCGACGAAAGGCGCAAGTCCCGTGCTGTCCAGCAATTCGGCCATGCGCCATTCGCGTTCGGCTCGAGATTGTCCAAACAGCCGGCCGAAGAACTCGATGTTCTCACCGACGCTCAGGTCCGGATAGAGGTTTTTTCCCAAGCCCTGCGGCATATAGGCGATGCGCGGACAGATGGCGGCGCGGTGAGTCGGGTTCGTAATGTCGTCGCTGAGCACGATTACGCGGCCAGATTGGACCTGGCGCGCGCCGACGATGAGGCTGAGCAGGGTCGACTTTCCGACGCCATCAGGGCCGATCAAGCCCACCATGCAGCCGGCCGGCACCTCGACGTTGACCGCATCGAGTGCAATCGCTCGAGCGTAACGCTGCGTGACGTTCTCCAGGCGCGCAACCGGCCCGGCAATGGCGTTCATTGTGCCGCGGACCCTTGCAGGAAGGCAGGCCACTTCGTTTTGGCATCTGTCAGGACGTAAGCCACTCCCGGCAGGCCGCTGCGGACGGCTTCGGCTCGCGCGCGCAGCCGTTCGGGATCGATCCGGACCCTGATGCGAAACATGAGCTTGTCGCGCTCGCTCTGGGTCTCCACCGTTTTGGGCGTAAACTGCGCTTGCGTCGCGACGAACGACACCTTGGCCGGAATTGCGATATTCGGGTAGGCGTCGAGGAGAATGCGCGCATCGGCGCCGAACCTTACTTTTCCTGCGGCTTCCGTCGGCAAGTAGATGTCCATGTAGACGTAAGAGATATCGAGCATGGTGAAGACCTTGCCGCCGGCAGGCAGCACCTCACCGATATTGGCAATGCGATATTGAATTCGGCCATCGCGGGGCGCGACGAGCGTGTTATCGGCGATCTGGACGCTGTACAGCTCCTCGTCGTGCGTCGCGGCGTCGAGCGCATGTTGAAGTTGGATCACGCGAGATTTGGCGGCTTCCAGCGCCGCATTCGCGCCATCGAGCTGCTGCTTGCGCTGGTCCAAAACCTCCTTGGTCTGAAAGCCCTTTTGCACCAGGATGGTCGCGCGATCGATTTCCTGCCGCGCCAGCAACACTTGGCTATTCTGTTGGGCGACATTTGCTTGCGCCTCTTCGATGGCCTTCTGCGCCTGTTGGACTTGTGCCTGCGACTTCTTCAGAGAAGCCGCGAGATCCCGCGTGTCCATGCGGGCGACGATCTGGCCAGCTTTGACCATGTCGCCTTCGTCGGCCAGAATCTCGGCGATGCGGCCGGCGTATTTGGTATCGATATCGATTTCGTCGGCTTCAAGCCGACCATTGCCGTAAGCGATGCCGGCGGGCAATTGAGAGTGAACGCTTTGCCACCAATAATATGATACGCCCGCGGCGGCGGCGATGATTGCAAGCGCCAACGCGGCACGGAACCGCCACTTGCGGCGGCGGGTTTTTTTGTCCGCAAGCGTCGGCAAGCCCGCGTCCGCTTTTATCGGGACGAGATCTCGATTCTCTGATGCGGCCGGCTCGACCTGCTCGGTGGCGGCGGGCCACGCCGCTTGAGTTACCTTGGTGTCCTGGTTCATTTTGCCGTCCACGCGGCCTGCGTCGCCCAGGCAAGCCACCAACTTCGGTCTTTAACAGCGACATTTAGCGTGATGCGACGCAGCAAAAAAATTCAGGTCTTGGCCCTAAGGGAAATTACGGATGCGGACATTTCGATGGCGCGAAAAGCGGCACTATTCGTGTGCCCATCACAATTTCGGAGCACATAAGATGTTCGCTGGGCAAGTTATGCATATTGATCGAAATCAATCGGGTTCCATGTAAATTCGGCATAATGTCGTCATGCAGCGAGCCGGCGTCTTGGAAGGAGGTCGCGCGCATGCCTTTCAGAGATCGCTCCGACGCGGGGAGGCAACTCGCGATGGCGCTTGCCAAATACAAAGCGCAAAAGCCGGTCGTCCTGGCGCTTCCACGTGGAGGTGTTCCAGTAGCGGAAGAGGTAGCTTTGGCGCTCGATGCGCCGCTGGATTTGATTCTTGTCCGCAAAATCGGCGTACCGTTCCAGCCGGAATTGGCGATGGGCGCGATCGTGGATGGAGAAGCGCCCATCGCCGTGCGCAACGAGGACGTTATCCGCGAAGCGGGCATTAGCGACGCGCAGTTCGAAGCTGTTCGCGATGCAGAGTTCGCCGAGATTGAACGCCGACGCGAGCGCTATTTAGCCGGCCGCCAGCGCCCAGAGATCAGTGGGCACACGGCCATCGTGATCGACGACGGTATCGCCACTGGGGCAACGACACGTGCGGCGTTGCGCGCCACACGCATGCGTGAGCCGAAACGGCTGGTGCTCGCAGTGCCAGTCGCGCCGACCGAAACTCTTTCCGAATTGCGCGATGAGGCCGACGACATCCTGTGTCTTGAGCATCACGACGCCTTCGGCGCTATCGGATACTATTATGGGGATTTTCGGCAGGTTTCGGATCAGGAAGTCATCGCCGTTCTTGCACGATTTCCCGTGCGAACGTCGCCGCAATCCCAAATGCCTGCCGCATAAACGATACTAGCTCATAAATAACAGAAGCTTACGTCGGCGTGCCGCAGGCTAGCTGGAGCGCCGATCACTAAGCCGAGCGATTGCGCTCTAACGGTGACGATAGTGCCAATGGCGCACGCCGTGAAAGCGGTAGATAGGACGTGGGTGATAAAATACACGAGGCCCACCCCAATAGCCGTAAGGTGCGTAATAATACGGCGGAGGCGGCGGATAATAATAGTAGGCCGGCGGATAGTAGTAGTACTGGCTGGCGATCGCAGTTCCGATCAGTCCCAATGCGAGCGCAGCGGCAAACGCAGCGCCACCGTTATGATAATAGCGGACGTCTGTAACGTCGCCGGCGGCGGCTCTTTTTATCGCCGAATCGAAGGGCAACGGCCCCGCGGCTGCCGGGCCGATGGCATTCAACATCGTCACCGCAACAATTGCCGCTGAGCAGACGGAGCTTTTGAATTTCCTCATAGCGCTTGCCTTCTTTGTTCATTCCAATCTGAGCCAGCCAAGAATAGTCGGCGCATGCAAACGAGGGCATTGCGACAGATCAACAGCCGCAAGAGTGTCGCCGGTGTCGCAAGCCTGGACGACGTCAGATGCGGAGTCCGTGCTTGCCGAGAAGCTGCACGGTCGACGCTTGCGGGCCTTTATCCCCTTGCTCCTCGGCGAAGGTCACGCGGGAGCCCACGCTCAAGCGGGAAAATCCATCGTCGAGCACACTGTTGCGATGGAAATAGATTTCCTGACCACTGCTGGTTTCGAGGAAGCCGAAATCACCAAGAGGATCGAGACGAACGACTGTTCCCACTGGTGGCCCCTCGCGGCGCTTGACCTGTCCCTGGGTGCGGCGGACCTGATCCTGGAGCTGCCGGCGCGCGCGCTTGAAGGCGTCGTTGAGGGCAAACATCAGATCAGAATGCCGCTCGTCCACTGGCGGCGTGCGTTCCACATTGACTTGGCGTCCGTCCGGTAGCGCAAGACGAATGTGGACCTCATAAAGTCCACCCTTGCGGTGATGACCCCCGGGCCCTTTCAGCACGACCCGACACGCCGTCACACGGCCCCAGCGCTCTTCGAGGGCGGCGACGTGCTTTTCGATGGCACTCTGAATTTCCGGGGTCCCGGCCATGCCTTGGAATTCGATTTCGGGGGGAGTTTGCATGTCAGCCTCCAACATTTACGTGCGCTTACATCCGGTGCGTTCAGATCGCCAATCATTTCAGCAGCTTGATTGACGCCTCTGAACGAAGGCCCGGATTTCCCTGAAATTTTATCGCCGAACGGACTTGATTCGTCTTTGATGCATATCAAGGTGGAATGGTGTGGCCGGAGCTAATCAAAAAGGGGGCTAATTAAATAGAGTTCCGATCGCATTGGAGAACGTGTCATGGCTGAAATGTCCACGAAAGTTCCTGTGAAATCTGACAAGACAACCGCGCCCGTGCCGCAAGCGTGGCGGCCGTTCGAAAGCCTTCGCCGGGAAATCGACCGGGTGTTTGAAGATTTCGATGGCGGCTTCTGGCGCTCGCCGTTCCGCCACTCCCTCTTCGACGTCGAGCCATTCCGGCGGGCCGAGGCGACTTTTGGCGCAGCACCGGCTGTCGATGTGACAGAGACCGACAAGGCCTACGAAATCGCCGCCGAGTTACCCGGGATGGACGAGAAGAACGTCGACGTGAAGTTCGCCAACGGCGTCCTGTCGATCAAGGGTGAGAAGCAGGACGAGAAGGAAGAGAAGAAGAAGGACTATTATGTCCGGGAACGCAGTTTCGGCTCCTTCGAGCGCACGTTCCAAGTGCCCGATGGCGTTGATACCGATAAGATTGAAGCAAGCTTCAAAAAGGGTGTGCTCACGGTGACGCTGCCGAAGAGCGCCGAGGCGCAGAAGTCGGAAAAGAAGATCGCTGTCAAAGCCGCTTGACCTGTTCCCACTCAGGCGATTATGTGTCGTTACCCCCGGATTGCGTTGCAGACGCAGTCCGGGTCTTTTGCCCCTGGCAGCGCAAATTGACTTTTCCCTATTGGAGAACGCGGACGACGGGCGTGATCGAAAGGTCGGTGGCCGCCGTCTGAATGGCGATGAGCTGCGCCAGCAAACCAAATATGCGCTTGGTGGTCGCCGCCTGCTCAGGCACGCAATAATCTCCATCATTGAACCACGTATGCACGAAGCACTCGCCGCCGATGTTCCGCATCACCGATATGAGATTGGGGTCATCGTGCACCGTCGCCAGGACCGGCGGCTCGGTCACATCGTCTCGACCGGGCGGAATATAAGCGTCGGGTAGCGGCAAGAGGTGCTCGCGCTGCACCTTCATGAGGGTTCCAAGAAATTCAAAGACGCCATATGCGGAACGGGGAACGATCCGGAAGGTGAACGGGCCAACCTTGATGGGAAGGATATCGGGTTGCGGACGCTCAGCGGCTGCCGCTGGATCCCACGGACCGCCACATCGTGTCGTGGGACCGAAAGCAGCCCTGATGGGAACGTCCAAGTCTTGGGTGAGCTTTGCAACAAGTTCTGGTGGCATGGCGGCCTTTGCCTGCTGAGCCAGAACCGGGTTGAAGCAAAATCGCGAGTAAGCGGTCGTTGACGGCTTGCCGCCACCCCCGCCGCCGCCTCCACCGCTGTCGCCACCGCCGCCGCCCTTAGGCCCGCCAGCGCCGCCGCCCCCTTTAGATCCACCGCCGCCACCTCCACCTCCCGCACCGCCGCCGCTCGATTTTTGCTGGGTGACTTCCTCGACGGTGAGGCCGGTCAGCGTGGCGATGTGGACCCAATCGATAAAGCAGCGGTGCTTGCGATCGTCAGAGTTACAGCCATAGTCATCCGGCGGGCTGTAATGATAACCGGCCATTCGGCCCTCCAGCGTCAGCTCAAACGAATCGGTGAACAGCCAAAACAGCATCTCGCGCGGATAACCCTGCCGAATGAAATAATTCAGCGTCTGCAGGTCGATCGGCTTGAGAAAGCCCGTATAGAAGGCGCTCGTCTCCTGCGTGGAGACATTGAAGTTCGTGCTGACGGCTGTGGTGTTCGACGCCGTCGTATTGCCGAAGATGAAGTCCCGCCCGGGGCTGAAGGTCGGCTCTATGTTGTGCGGGCTGGGACCAAGCAGAAACGTCGGCAAGCCGAGGTTCGTCGTATTCGTAAGCGATGGCGTCACGTTGGCTATGGTGACAAAACTAAGCGGATAATCGTGGCTGGCGCGAACCAGATTCAAAAAGATCGATTCGTTACGGGACTTGGCCAGACTTCGGCTAATGGTGTCGTATCGGTTATCGACCGGATCAACGACAGCGCACGCGCTCAGAAGGCCGGCAATACCGATGCCGGCGACCCACACACGCCACCACATAAAAACCCCCAACCCGACGCAACACGTGCTTGATTATCAATATTTTGCACATGGTTGATCTGGCTCGTCAATGAACGGGCGGCCTGGCGCCTGACCCGGATGCGATGGGACTTGCCTGATCAATGCTTTGGGAACGCAGACCTTTTCGACGCAACTGAAAAACGCTGCGTGTTGCCAAACGGCAACTCCGGGCTTGAATTGTTGTGTTGCCGCGGCGAGTTGAGGCGCTCAAGCGGAGCAGTTGTTCGGAGTATCATTCGCAGCAGTGTTTGCTGCAATCAGGGAAAGAAGTGCTCCGCTTTCACCTGCTTCGCGGCGGCCAATCCGCCGAGCTTGTAGAGTTCTTCGACGACTCCCGGATCATCCATGCCGCGCAGGCGCGCCAGGAGGTCGTCGTCAACGACATAGTCGAGTTCGCGCGCAAGCCAGTCTTTCTCAAGCCGGACATCATAGCGCAGGAAGCGAAACATCTTGCCGCCGGGCGGCGCGTCGCCGGCAAGCGTCCCTATTTCCGAATTGATCGGCCAGGGCGCTGGACAGTCTCCCATCCATTGCATCATTGCGAGCACCAGAACCTCGGCGTCGCTCATCAGAGAGAGCAGGGCGTGAAACGCGAGCTTGGTGAAGCGGGCGAAACCAAGCGCCTCGTACGACAGTCGCGGCCGATAGGTGCCGGTGCCCAAAGAGACCACGGTCAGCCGATCGACCCCTGGCGTCCACTTGATGTTGAAGGGGCTCAGCGTCGCCAGGTTTAGGAGCGCGAGGGAAGGATTGTTGTGCGGCGTCACGCCGCCATCGACAAACAGCCCGTAGGTCTTTGGATCGATCTTCACTTTCCGGCGCAGGCCGATGTGTTGCATCAGTGCGTGAAACGCCCGAGCCGGCCATGGCACATTGAGCGGCTTCGCCACGGAGTCCGGCAGCACCGTTTGGTTTTGGCTGATGGGAAGCAATTCCGGATCGAAGAAGTGCGGCGCCGCAGTGCTCGCGCGCACCAGATTGACGAGCGGATAACTCTTGTTGCCGATGTAATCCTCGCCGCCTTCCCAATAAGGCGCGCGCGGATTGTTCGAGATAATCCAGGGGCTGCCGGTATCCATCCGTTTGGTGATGATGGCGAATCCGGTGATCAGATCTTCGCTCGACAGGACGCGGTTGCCGACGACATCCTCGATCTGCTTGCGCAGGCCGCGGGCGTCGAACTTTGCTTGTAGGAGAGGGATCGCCCAGCGCTGGCGCTTGAACGCGTAGGGCGCAAGCTTGAGATAGAAGTGCTTCACCTGCTCCGTTCGATAGCCCAGCGCGAGCGCACCGGCAATGACGGCGCCCGTCGAGGTTCCGCCGATGAGATCGAAGTGCTCGCCGAGACGAACATCCTTACCGTAATGCTCGCTGAACAGGGTTTCGATGCGCTCCAGGAAGGCGACGGTGAGAGCGCCCCGGACGCCGCCGCCGTCGAGCGCGAGCAGGCGCTTGGGACCCGGCCCGAACAGATGATGGTCGCGCGAGCTCTCGATGGGGCTTGATGCTGCTGCTCCGGTCATGGGCATTGCGCCTTGTTGATCTGTTCTTGCATCAGGCGGGCAGGGACAGGGGCCGCGTGCGGAAAACGGTTTGCCATTCCATAAGGTCTGACATCAAGACATCCGAAGTCTTTTCGATGCGGTCGGCAAGCCTGGCAAAAACCAACGGCTCGTCGGCGAGGATCTTGTCGATGGCGGCCAGCCGCTGCGCGGTTCGCTTGGATTGCTCGGCCACGGTCTTGAAATCGCCCTGGACATAGATCGCGCCGAGTGCCGCTCCCAGTGTCGGTAGCAGCGCAGTGAAAAAGGTAAAGGCGCCGAGAATCATATCTCGGTGTGGCGGCGTCATGCTCGAAAGACGGCCGAACCAGTCGAAGCCGAGATACGCTATGCAGAGGGCTCCCGTGATGCCGAACAGAACCTGCCCGCTGTGATGGAGCCGAGGTTCGAGCTTGGCAATGCGGGCGGCGTTTGCCGTGTGGTATTCTATCTGGCCGGCAATTTCCCCGGAACGCACGGCCTCGCGCAACGCGCCCAGGTATGCCGGATTGACGGCGCGATCGGGCAGCGGAAGCAGACGCCGCACGGTCCAGGCATACCAATTGACCCAATCCTGCTCGTCGACCTCGAGGCTGCGGCCGGGACGATCGAGAGGCCCTTCGGAGGCGACGGGCGCCAAAATACGCGTATGACGAAGACATTCGGCGAGACGGCGATAGTCGAGCCAGCGCCGATGCCATTGCATCCGGTAGCCCCGCAGCCACGTGATCAGAATTGCGATAATGGTCGCAAACTCGGCGAGCACCAAATGGCTCTTGGCGGTCGGGTCGTGCGTAAACACCCCGCCGAGCGCAAGCGCGACAGCGACGGCCGCGAAAAGAAAATTGAACACGTAGGCACTACGATAAACAAGCGAGTAATAGACCGCGAGGTGGTCCGCAGCGCTAAAAGCAGGAAGTAAAATATTTTCGATTGCCGGCCGCTGCGCCCGGTCCGACGGCATAACTGCCAAGAATTTTCTCCATTGCTCCCAGGAATCGATCAGCGATTGTCGGAGATGAAAATCGGTCCAACGCGGGGCGCGTCCGGCCAGGAGCAAAAGTAGCGGATACCAGGGACAAAAATTCCAACGTCGCTCGGCTTCTTCCAGATAGAGCTTTAACGCTTTTTGAGCTTCGCCGCGCCGAGGTGGGTAGACGATTTCCTCGATCGCACGCGCCAGTGCGGCATCGTCGGCGCCTCGGAATGTTTCCTTTGGACGCGCGCTGGAGTTTGCCGGAGGAACGTCCCAGGCGGGCGACCATGATAATCGTATTGCATTCGGGGTTTGCTGGTTCGATCCACACGATGGGGATTCCGTCGGCCAGCGCGCGACTGACGATTTGCGCGGTGCCGCCGATCCCGGCGGCGTCATTGCCATCCCAGATCGCAATGAGGACATCGATGTTCGCGAGCATGACGAATCCGGCCGCCTCGTAGGCGCGGGGACGATCTTCCGGAACACCGTCCAATTCGAATACCGCTGAGGCGCGGTCGAGAAGATTTTGGAACGCAGCCTGCGATGTCTCGGTGGGGAAATCGTGTGCGTATTCCGTGCGGCCAACCGGAAGAACCACTTCCAGCCGGAACCCCGCAGCCAATCCCGCCTCCGCGACGAGCCGGTCCGAACCTTCGGCGAGCGATGAGATAACGGCAAATTCACACGGGTCCGAAGCAGCGGGTTGCGGGATGCAGGCGGCATATTCCGATTGCACTTCGCCCGCCGTCTTGACGATCACCGCGACAATGCGATCGAGAAGAGCACGTACCGCCGTCTCTGAATCCGACGGTAGCTTTGGCGGCACGCGATGGCCGGTAACGCCGATCCGTAGACGGATGCGGGGAGGAATTGGCGAGAGGGTCGATCGCACGGCGGGTCAATTAGTCAGGTTGGCGTCTGGTTTTAGAGTGGGACTGGCAATGAGTCGATGAGCCAGCGAGCGGTAGACGACTGCTGCAGTATAGCCCGGAATTCTATAGTTCGAAAATTCGCGGGCTTGTGGAGCAAGAATGCAGGTCGGTTCGAGACGCCTGTCCAGTTTGTGTCGTTTCGTGGTGATGAGAGGTGAAGCAGGCCTCAAAGCCCCGATTACTGGCCGCTCGGCGTGCGCAGGCCGAACCAGGCCTCGCGCACTGATGGTAGTGCACCGCCGGTCGTGATCGCGACTGGCAGCCCGAGCACCTGCGCTGACAACCGGCCGACAGCCGATAGCAGACTGTAGGACGCACGAGCTGATCATGCTGAGCAATGATGAGGTTGACCCGCGCGTTCACGAGAGCCTGCTGGGCATTGAGCACGTCGAGCGTCGTGCGCTGACCGGCAAGCGCCTCATTGCGAACACCGGTGAGGGCTCTTTCCGAGGCGTCGCCCTGACGCACGGCGGCTTCAAGCTGTGCTTTCGCCGCTTGCAACTGTCCCCAGCCTCAACCACGTCGGCCTGAGTTTGATCGCGAACCTGATCGACGTTGAGGCGCCGCTGCCCGACCGCCTCCTTGTCTTGGCGAATGGACGGTATTCCGTGCCGCCCTGGTAGATCGGACGGAAGATTCAGCATCACGGATTGTGTGAACAGTTTGGGAGTCGTGATGTTGGAGTCCCAAGCCCGCTGAATGTTGCCCTGGGCGACGAGGGTTGGCCACAATGCTCCTTCGCGATCTTCACCTGGAGAAGGGAAACATCGACACCGTAGAGTGCAGCAGTCACAGAAGGATTTTGCGCGATACCGGCCGCAATCGCGGCGGCGAGTGTCGGTGGCGAAAACCGCTCGACCGGCGAAGCCGGGCGAGGTTGACGATCGTCGCCGATATGCGCCGATAATTGGCCCTCGTGGTCATCAGCGTGACTCCGCCGCTGGGCTGGCTTCGCCCGCGGCCAATTGAGCCTCAGCCTGGCGACGTCGGTGCCGTTATTTGGCCGGCCGCAAACCGGTCGCGCGTGTCCTTGAGCATGCGCTGCAAGACGCGGATGTTGTTTTGCTGCACGTCAAGATTTGCTAATCGCGGGACACATCCATGTAGATCGTGGCGCTGCGAGCAGCACCGATTGTTCCATACTCGCAGGGTCTCGCGGGCGGCGAACACCTCAATTCGCTGCACGCACCTTGTTGGCGGTCTCTTCGCCATTAAAAAGCGTCTGCGACCCCGTCACTCCCACCGAGCGCGCGTGTCGGACCTTTGATGTTGACCGCCGTGCTCTGCGACAGCCGTGCCATGGAGGGAAAACCTCCTGAGTGTTGGTGTATTGCCTTCCAATGCTCGCGTTTCCGTAAACGCGATAGCCGAACGCCTGCGCGACCCCTTCGTCGTTTCCACCACGCGCGTGCGCATTGAGTTGAGATTTTCTCTACTAGCCAGCGCCGCTTCATTTTCCTCCATAGCATCCCACAGCAATACAACCCTTCTCCCCAAACCTTTCCTACCCGATCAACTAGCATACCTCTCACTCACTTCAGCCCCAACACCAAACTAACGCACATACCCTGATACAAAGTTTACAGAGAAAACCGTGGCATCCTGCGGGCATGAGCGCAATTTAGGGAGGTGCGTCGCGCCACGCGTTCGGATCGTGGGCGTCGCGACGGTCACTTCTTGGTCGAGCGACCAGCCGGAGTTCGCGCAGGCCCAGCATGAGCGTGGCAAAGAGCAGCGGTATCAGGAAATAGAGAACGCGAAACGTCAGCAGCGACGCGAGGAGTTCCTCTTTGTGAAATTGAGGAAGGCCAATGAGCATTCCTGCCTCAATGACGCCGAGGCTGCCGGGAGCGTGGCTGATGGTTCCGACCAGCGTCGCGGTCAGAAAGACCACAACCACTGTCGCAAAATCGACGTCGGGCTTTATCGGCAACAGCGCGTACATCGCGAACGTCACGCAGGTCAGGTCAAGTGCGCCTATGACGATCTGCACGGCAGTAAATCTGAGATTTGGCAAAACAATCTTCCAGGCCGAGCGGCCGACGACTTGCGGTCGCGGCGCGAGCCAGATCAAATAGCAAACGATCGCGCACAGGCCTGAAAGTCCGATGGCCCGATTGATCCATAAAGGCAGGCGATCGACGACGCTTGCGGCCTCCGGCGCGCATAACAATGCGCCGCCCAGGACGAAGGCATTGCCGAGCCAAAAAGTCATTCCCGTGACGAACGCGATCTTTGCAATATCGACCACGTTCAATCCCCAGACGGAATAGACGCGCAGCCGAACCATGCCGCCGGTCACGACCGCGGCGCCAAGCGTGTGGCCTATCGTGTAGCTCGTGAAGCTCGCAAATGCGGCGGCCCGGAACGGAACCTTGCGCCGGCCAATCGTGTACAACGCGAAATAGTCGTAGAACGTCAGCGTAATATAGCCAGCGACAACAAATACGCCGGCCAGCAGAATCTTGCGCAAGGATTGTGCTCGAAGCGCCGCGGCCAATTTGCTTAGGTCGATATCTCTTAACAAGAAGTAGAGTACGACAGCGGCAACGCTGACAATCAAAAGGCTGATGACGACGCTGATCCACTTTCGGCCGAATAGGGGAGTAATCGTCTGCGTATTGGTGCTCGTCACGTTTGATTTCGGTTTGCGGTGATGAGCGTCTGGAGCGGCTCCGTTCGACGATTCGCGGCCGCAACTTTTCATTTGTTTGTAACAACAGTGTAACGGAATGCTTATGGGCGGACATCGTGCCGATACTGTGACCGTCACACGATTGAGACATGAAATGGCAATTGTTGTCGCATGCGATTCGACAACAACATGGTCGGCCAATGCCGGCCGGAAGCCATCCCATGAGGGTTCTTGTCGCGACGGACGCCTGGCCCCCGCAGGTGAACGGCGTCGTGCGGACCCTGCGCTCCTTGGCGCGGGCCGCGAGCGCGCTTGGCGTTACGATCGAGTTCCTCTCGCCTGAGAGGTTCCCGTCTTTTCCGGTACCGACGTATCCCGGTCTGCGGCTCGCGCTGCCGAGCCGTAAGCGCATAGCCGAGCGTATTGAAGAGATAAGGCCCGACGCGATTCACATCGCAACGGAAGGTCCGATCGGCTTCGCAGTGCGGGCATACTGCAGACGGCGCGGCCGCCCCTTTACAACGAGCTATACGACGCGATTTCCCGAATACATCTCGGCGAGATCGCCGATCCCGAGTGCATGGATCTATGCGGCTCTGCGATGGTTTCATTCCGGCGCGACCGTGACGATGGTGGCGACGCCGTCGCTCATGAGCGAACTGAGTGACCGTGGGTTCAATAATATCGGCATGTGGACCCGCGGCGTGGACGTCGATCTGTTCAGGCCCGATCGCGCGTTCGATCTCGGCCTGCCGCGGCCGATCTTCATGAGCGTGGGCCGAGTCGCGGTTGAGAAGAACTTGGATGCGTTCCTCTCGCTCGATCTGCCTGGAACAAAGGTCATCGTCGGCGCAGGGCCGCAGGAGGCGGAACTCAAACGCAAATATCCCGCGACCAGGTTTCTCGGCCTGTTAGACAACGGGATTCTCGCGTCGCATCTGGCCAGTGCCGACGTTTTTGTGTTCCCGAGCCTGACCGATACGTTCGGCATCGTCCAACTGGAAGCGCTCGCCAGCGGTGTCCCCGTGGCAGCTTATCCGGTCACCGGGCCCATGGATGTTATCGGTAACAATCCGATTGGGGTTTTGAACAAGGACCTTCGGGCTGCTTGCCTGGAGGCCCTGAACCTTTCGCGCGACGCCTGTCGCGCATTCGCGCTGGGCTACTCGTGGGAAAACAGCGCACGCCAATTCGTCGGCCATGTCCGGAGAGTCGCAACAGGCGGCAATCCCGAACCGGAGATGGCAGTGACGATGACCGAAACCGCGCACGGCTAACAGGGTATCGCAACATAAGGGCTACGCATGAGCACGCTAATGGAAGCGGACTTGGATACACAGACCATCACCAAGGCCTATGCACGATGGGCGCCGGTCTACGATCTTGTCTTCGGTGCGGTTTTCGAGCGGGGACGGCACGCTGCAATCGCGGCTGCTGAACGCGTTGGCGGCCGGATCCTTGAGGTCGGCGTCGGGACTGGCATATCGCTTCCGCACTATAGCCGGGACTGCCAGCTCTGCGGTGTTGACCTGTCCGAACCGATGCTGCGCAAGGCGCAGGAACGCGTCGCGGAGTTTGGCCTGACCAATGTGGAGGGTCTGTGGGTGATGGATGCCGAGCATCTGTCCTTTCCGGACGCCTCGTTCGATGTGATCGTCGCGCAATATGTCATCACCACGGTGCCGAATCCCGAAGCGACGCTCGACGAGTTCGCCCGGGTGTTGAAGCCGGGTGGCGAAATTGTGCTGGTCAGCCGTGTCGGCGCAGAGGCTGGATTGCGTCGCTCGCTCGAACACTGGTTCCAGCCGGCCGCACGCAAGCTCGGCTGGCGCACGGAATTTTCTTTCGAGCGCTACGCGCGGTGGGCGGAGCGCACGTCGGGCATGCGTCTTGTTGAGCGGCGTGCCATGCCGCCCTTTAGTCATTTCTCGTTGATCCGGTTTTCCAAAGAAGGCGGAACAAACCGCGCGCGCGACGCCAGTCCGATGGCGCGAGCCGGCTGATCTTCGATCGGGCCACGCCGATTTCCTGCTTGGCCGGCGCCCGGCCAAGGACCTTCTGTCACGAGAGATTCACCGAATCGCCATATCCGAAACTGATAACCGCAGGACGGGGAGACCAATGGACAGCTTTCGTGAGGCTCTGCGAACCCAGCGATGGGACGATCACCGGTACTATCATCACAGCCGGATCAATCAATCTCTTCACCTCGTCAGCGCGATGAGCTTTTTGTTTTCCTATGTGATGATTTTCAAGGATCCCGCGGTTTCGGCTCTCGCCGGCTGGCTTGTGGCGATGACCACGCGGCAGACCGGGCATTTCTTCTTTGAGCCGAAGGATTACGACGTGGTGAACCGCGCCAGCCACGAATACAAGGAACAGATCAAGGTCGGCTATAATCTACGGCGCAAAGTCGTGCTGCTGACCATCTGGGCCCTGTCGCCGCTACCGCTCTATTTTAGTCCGACATTCTTCGGCGTTTTTTCGCCGCCGGCCGGCAAGGCCGATTTTGTGCGCCACGTCGCGATCGTCTGGCTTGCCCTGGGAATTGGCGGCGTGCTGTTTCGCACCGTGCAATTGTTCGTCATCCGCGACGTGCAGACCGGGCTGGTGTGGGCCACGAAAATCCTGACCGATCCGTTTCACGACATCAAACTTTACCACAAAGCGCCGCTGGCATTGCTGCGCGGCGAGCTGATCGACCCGGGCATCGGTGTGGTGGATTGGGACGAAGAAGACGTCGAAGAAGTTCCGCGTCCAAGCTGAACGTATCGGGCCAGTCATAACATCGAATTAGACTGATGAATTTATTGATCGCGCGGAGAACGCAGTCTGTGCGCGATCATTTCCTTGAGTATGGTTCGTTTGATCAATTTGTTCGTCAAAGCCGGATTGTTCCACCACCAACCGTCTTGTTGCATCGCTTTCGCGGCGGTGACGAAGCGATCGGCGACCGCGGCGAAATCGCCGTCAGTGTAGTTGAGGCTGAAGATAAGCCGGCCAGTGCCGACCCAGCTCAGCGCCAAGCCCTCGGCGCGCAGATAATACTGCAGCATCCAATTGTAACGGGACGGCTGCGAGTAACAGACCGTCCAAATCGAGGACATGTTCTCGACCTTGACCGGAAGAGATTCCTTCCGCAGTCGCTCGTTGAGCTGTCGTGCTCTTTCATTCCAGGTCTGATCGAGATCGCGGTAAAGCGCTTTGACGTCCGGTGTCTCGAGATGGCGCAGGAATTCGTTCATCGCGGCCATGACGTAGGGATGCGAATTGAACGTGCCGCGGGCAAAGCAGATGTCGGCCGGGCGGTCATCGCGGAAACGCTTCATCAAATCCCGGCGCCCGCATACGACGCCGATCGGAAGCCCGCCGCCGAGTGTCTTGCCGTAAGTGACCAGATCGGCGCGGACGCCGAAATATTCCTGTGCGCCACCCGCGGCAAGGCGAAAGCCGAGGAAGACCTCATCGAAGATGAGAACGATGTCTTGCTCGCTGCAGACCGCTCTCAGCCGCTTGAGCCAATCGGTATACGCCGCCTTATCAAAGTGGGCGTTCCGTGCGCTGTCGACCAGCGAGGAGTTGGCCGGCGCCGACGCGTTCGGGTGCAAACCCTGCAGCGGATTGATAAGCACGCAGGCGATATCGCGGCGCGTCCGAAGCACACGCAGCGAATCTTCGGAAAAGTCCTTCAGCGTATAGGTTTCATGGGCCGGCAGCGGATTTCCGATCCCCGGCTGCACGTCGCCCCACCATCCGTGATACGCGCCGCAGAAGCAGACGAGGTGGGATCGGCCCGTATGGTAGCGCGCCAGCCGTACAGCTTGCATCACGGCTTCGGTGCCGGACATATGAAAGGACACTTCATCGAGGCCCGAAATTTCCCGGAGGCGCTTGACGTTCTCGATGATCACCGGGTGGTAGGAGCCGAGCAGCGGACCAAGCTCGTGCGCGCGCGCGGCCCCGCGCTCGATCGCGCCCTTGTAGAAGTCGTAGCCGAAGACATTGACGCCATACGATCCGCTGAGGTCGTAGAAGCGGTTGCCGTCAAGGTCCGTGACTGTCACGCCATCGGTCGATTGTGCGAACGCGGCGCTCGGCAGGTTGGTCCGTACGTATCGGCTGTATTGGAACGGAACTCGATACGCATCGGTGAATTGCAGATCGGAAATCGTCTCGCTGGCCTCGGCAGTACGTTTGATGGTTTCGGCGAAGCGCGTCTTGTAGAGGGACGAAAGCCGGGCAAAGCCGGCGCGGCGTTGCGCCGCGATCTCCGCGGGTGCGCCGTCCGAGCAAAAGAATTGCCCGTCGTCGTATTCGTAGAAGGGAATAAAGGCGGCAAGCCTCCGGGCGATTCGTGCGTGGCCGGCAAGCGAGCGATGTTTGGCCTGCGAGAGCTCAAGCCGGCGTCGCAGCGTCACCAGCGAGGTCGTCAGCGCCGCTGCGCCAAGCCCATAGAACGCAAGAGTTGTTTTGCCCCATTCCATCGAATCGCGGTTTACCTGCAAGAGGTTACACTGCCATGACGGTGCGAGCCCAAATTCTCCGTATGTTCGAGCAGGAGGACATCAATTTCCTGCTCACGAATCGGATTCCGCGCCGTCTGGCGACGCAATTCATAGGGTGGTTCAGCCAGATCGAGCAGCCTCTGGTGCGCGATCTCTCGATCGGCGCGTGGCGGGTTTTCTCGGACCTCGACCTGCGCGAAGCGAAGAAGTCGCATTTTCGCAGCATGCACGATTGCTTCACTCGCGAACTGAAGGATGGCGCGCGTCCGATCGACGGGACGCCGGAAATTCTGGTGAGTCCATGCGACGCCATTGTCGGCGCCTGTGGGGCGATCGCGGGGACGACACTCTACCAGGCCAAAGGTTTTCCTTACACGCTCACCGACCTGCTGCATGACCGCGATCTGGTCGAAACTTACCGCAACGGCCGCTATGCGACGCTGCGCCTGACATCGAGCATGTATCATCGCTTCCATGCTCCACACGATTGCCGGATCGGCAAGGTGATCTACGTCTCGGGCGACACCTGGAACGTCAATCCGATTGCGCTCAAGCGCGTCGAGCGGCTGTTCTGCAAGAATGAACGTGCGGTGGTGACGACGACGCTCGCAGCGACCGGCCACAAAGTGACGCTGGTTTTGGTCGCCGCCGTCCTCGTCGCGAGCATTCGCCTGCACTTTCTTGACGTTCTCTTGAATCTGAAACACCGCGGACCGAACGTGTTCGACTGCGATGCCGGCTTTGCGAAAGGTCAAGAATTAGGCTGGTTTCAGCACGGTTCCACGGCGATTCTGTTTGCTCCGGATGGCTGCGCATTATGCGACGGCGTGCGCGACGGTACGAGAATTCGTGTCGGCGAACCGTTGATGCGGCTCGCGTGAAAGACTCGCGTCAGTGGTGCAACTTCACTCCGCGCCTGGTGCGATTGACAAGTGTCCGTTCGCCTTGGCGGGACGGGCAAAGGCGCCGTTGCTGCTGGTCCACGCCTGCGCCTCGTCAATCACCCACTTGGTGAATGCCCGAAGCGGCGTCGAGCTCGCGCGCGATTCGGGAACGATCAGATAATAACTGGTCATCGCCTTGAGGAAATGGCCGCCGACGATCTCCAACTTTCCGTCCTCGATTTCTTGTTCGACGAGATAAAGTGGCAGCAGCGCGATGCCGAGCCCGGCCACCGCCGCCTGGGAGAGCATGGCAAGCTGATAGGTATGGCCGAGCAACGGTCTGTCATGCGGCACGCCGGCATCCGCCATCCATTCCGCCCAACGATTCGGCCGCGCCATCTGATGCAGAAGCGGAAATTTGACGACATCGGCCGGCTTTTTGATCGCGCTTTTGGCCTTAAGCGAGGGGCTGCAGACGGCGACCATCTCTGCGTCCATGAGATGATGTGAAATGGTGCCGGGCCAATTTGGCGCGCCGAAATAGACCACAGCGTCGAAAGGCTCAATTGCGATGTCGAGCGGCTGTTGGCGCGTCGTCAGATGGACCAATATGCGCGGATGCTTTTTTTGAAAATCAGGCAGCCGCGGGATCAGCCAGCGCGAAGCGAATGTCGGAAGCGTCACGAGGTTGAGGATTGAACTGTCCGAAAGCGCCACGACCTTCCGGGTTGCGATGGCGAGATCGTCCAGCGCCCGCTTAACGTGCGCAAGATAGATCCTGCCGCCATCGGTCAAGATCACGCGCTGCCTGATGCGCTCGAACAACCGCACGCCGAGATGGTTTTCGAGCTCATGAATCTGTCGGCTGATCGCGCCCTGCGTCAGATTAAGTTCCTTGGCCGCGCGCGTAAAACTTCCATGTTGAGCGGCCGAGACAAAAGATGTCAGTCCGCCGATGGAAGGAATTTCGCCCCGCTTCAACGCTCACACACTCCCGAGATGAACTTTGCGTAATATACGCGCAGCAAGTTTACTCCCTAAGGTTGCTGCCATCCACTTCTTTCGAGGAGCATATTGGTAGCGTTAGCGTAAAACGTGTTCCGATATTTGCTTAATTTTCGAGGCGTCGGGGGTCGCCAAGGCGAATATCCCTTATCCCGTTTACTCTTTCTCGATGCTTAGCGCGCAGCCGGCTGCGGCGGCATCAGCGCGTCGTCGAGTTCCTTCGCGCGGATACAAGCCGGGCGGGTGCTGATCCGCTGCCAGTATTGCTCGAAAGCGGGGCGTTTCTCAATCGTTCCGAACATCAGGCCGTAACCGATCTGCGAGCCGACATAGAGATCGGCGGCTGTAAAGCTGTCACCCGCCAGGTAATTGCCGTGTGACACGGCCTGCTCGAGAACCTTCATCACCTGCTCGATGCGCCCATAACCGATCATTCGCTCGCGCTCCGGCGGCACAACGAAGCCGAGAGCCTTATTGCTCACCGCCGCCTCGACCGGGCCTGCCGAGAAGAACATCCACCGGTAATAAGGAGCCCGGAGCCGATCGCCCGGCGGGGGCGCGAGACGCGCTTGCGGAAACGCGTCGGCGAGATAAGCGCAGATAGCCGCCGTCTCCGTCACCACCGCGTCGCCGTGGCGAAGCGCCGGCACTTTGCCCATCGGATTGATCGAGAGATAGGGTTGCGCCTTCATGGTGGTGGCGTAGTCGAGCACCTCGGTCCGATAGGGCTGGCCAACTTCCTCGAGCATCCACCGCGCGATCCGGCCCCGAGACATTGGATTGGTGTAAAGAACGAGTTCATCTGACATTTTCGGTTTCCTTCGCTGCTGTTTCCTGAACGATTCAAACGGCGACGTTCCATATCGTTCGCCGATGGAGCGGCCCAAATTGTGACTTTCGGGAGGAGAGCTGAAAGCGCGGGAGTTTGCGCTCAATCAGGAGCGCGCAGCCGATACCCAATTCCCGTTTCGGTCAGAATATACTGCGGCCGTTCGGGATCGGCTTCGATTTTTTGCCGAAGCTGGCGCACATAGACCCGCAAATATTGGGCGTCAGTCAAATCGTCCCACAACTCGCCAAGCAGAAATTTGTGGGTCAGAACCTTACCTGCGTGCTGGACCAGCACGCGCAAGAGATCGTATTCCTTTGGCGACAGCTTGACTTCGGTTTCGCCGACCTTGACGATACGGCGGACAAGATCGACCGAGAGCTCGCCCACCCGGAAAATTGGGCGTTCGCCGTGAGTCTGCAACTGGTGACGCAGCGCAGCGCGCATCCTCGCCAGCAGTTCGTCCATGCCAAACGGTTTGGTGACGTAATCGTCGGCGCCGAAATCGAGCGCTTGGACTTTGCCGGCCTCGTCACCGCGGCTCGACAGGACGACGATGGGAACGCTTTCATTCCGGGCGCGGATCGTTCGAAGCAGCTCGTGCCCCTCGATGTCGGGCAAGCCAAGATCGAGGATGATCAAGTCGGGCGCCTCGCGCAGCAGATCGAGCGCGGTCTTGCCGTTGGGAGCTTCGATGACATTATAGCCCTGCGTCGTAAGGCCCAGGCGCAGAAGCTTGCGAATGGGCGGCTCGTCATCCACGACCAGCACGCGGATGGGTGCTGCGCTCATGCGGCGGCGTCCAAGCGTTGCCCTTGGCGCGGGATCGGCAGACTGATCGTGAACATCGCGCCAGTCCGATCGGTGCGGTTCGCCGCCACAATGGTGCCGTGCATGGCTTCCACGAAACCGCGTGAGATTGCGAGTCCGAGCCCGGTACCGGCGCGGACCTGGTCTGTTTTCTGCGCCCGATAGAACTTATCGAAAATTTGCTCGAGATCGGCCGCCGGAATTCCGCTTCCTTCGTCAAGAACCCTCAGGCATACGTTGTCTGCATTCCGCCAAGCTTGAATGTGGATCGTCGTTTCGCTCGGAGCATATTTCGCGGCGTTGTCGAGAAGATTGAACAGGACCTGCTCGAACAGCACGGCATCGAGCTCGAGCATCGGCAGATCCGGCGCCAGCTTCAGTTCAACACGATGGTGCGACAGGATCCGGCCAGCGCGACGGAGTGCACTGCCGACGATCTCACCGAGATCGTGAAGCGCAACGTTTGGGGTAATGGCGCCGGATTCAAGCTTGGTCATGTCGAGCAGGTTGGCGATGAACCGGTTGAGGCGGTCGGATTCATCGATAATCGCCGCCAACAGGTCGGCCTTCTCGCTATCCGTGAGCTTGTCCGCGAGATCGCGGAGCGTGCTTGCCGAACCAAGCACGGCGGCGAGCGGCGTCTTGAGATCATGGGATATTGAAGTGAGAAGGGCCGAGCGCAATCGTTCGGTCTCCGCGACCCGTTCGACGCGGTCCATGTCCTCGACCAATTTTACCCGTTCGATCGCGAGCGCGCCTTGGTCTCCCAGCGCATCGAGCAACCGCCGCCGATCGGGCGTGAGCAGAGGGCCCGACTTATCGCTGTCTATGCCCATCACGCCGATGGCGCCACGCCCGGTGTGCATCGGCAGGAACAGACGTTTCGCGCCAGGCAGCGTATCGGAGCCGCGACCCGCCGCGCGGTCGTTTTCCCAGGCCCAATTGGCCGCCGCGAGGTCGGCATCGTCGAGAATGTCCTCGGGCGGGTAACCGGCCTTCACCGCGATCTTGCCGTCTTCCGGCAGCAGCAGAACGACCCGCACTTTCAACATCAGCGCGGTTTGGTAGGCCGTCGCCCACAAGACGTCGTCGAGCGTTCCCGCGCCGGCGAGCTTGCGGCTGAACGCATAGAGCGACTCAGTGGTGCGGGCGCGGTCCATCGCCGCCATGGCTTGGGTGCGGCCGCGCGCGGCGACGCTGGAAACGATGATGGCCACGAGGGTGAAAAAAGCAAACGCCGCGACATTGGTCGGATCGGTGATGGTGAACGTGTAGATCGGCGGCAGGAAGAAGTAGTTGTAGGCGAGTGAGGACGCGACGCTAGCCAGCAGCGACGGCCACAGTCCGAATCGAACCGCCACGGCAACGATTGCCGTGAGAAAAACCAGATCGCTGTTGGCAGCCCCGATCCACGCGTTGATCAATTTGCCAAATCCGAGCGCCGCAGCCACAGCCGTCAGCGCCGCGATATGTGGCCGAGGATTGAAAGGATCGTCGTGCTCGGCGGCACGGATGGACTTTTTCGGGACCGGCTGGCCCGCGATCGTATCGCCGGCGATAACATGCACGCTGATATTTCCGGAACGCCGCACCAGATCGTGCACGACGGAGCCGTGTATCATCTCGAACCAGCGCGTACGGGCCGACTTACCGATCACGATCTGCGTCGCGTTGTTCGATTGGGCGTAGCCGATCACGTCGTCGGCGATGCGCCGATCGCTGGCAGGAAGCGTGACGGCTTCACCGCCCAGCGTTTCGGCGAGCCGCAATGTGTCAGCGATCCGGTCGCGTTGCTCCTCGGAAAGCTGAACGGCTCGGCGGCCCTCGACGTAGAGCGCGACCCAGGGGCCATGGAGGCGATCCGCCAGCCGTTTGGCATAGCGGACGAGGCCGGCGGCACGCGAGTTTTCGCTGACGCACACAAGAATTCGTTCGCCCGCCGCCCACGGCCCCTGGATGGCGTGCGCCTGCATTTCCGTGAGCAGTTGCTCATCGACCCGTTCGGCGGTGCGGCGCAAAGCAAGCTCACGAAGCGCGGTCAGGTTGGCCGGCGAGAAGAAATGCTCCAGCGCCCGCTCGGCCTGCTTGGGAACGTAGACTTTCCCTTCCTTGAGGCGCTGGATCAGATCGTCGGGCGTGAGATCGACTAGTTCGACAGCGTCGGCGCGGTCGAACACGGCGTCCGGCACGGTTTCGCGGACACGTACGTGCGTGATCTGTGCGACCACGTCGTTGAGGCTTTCGATGTGCTGGATATTGACCGTTGTGTAAACGTCGATGCCGCGGCTCATCAGTTCTTCGACGTCGAGGTAGCGCTTCGGATGGCGGCTGCCTTCGGCGTTGGTGTGAGCGAGTTCGTCGACGAGAACGATTTGTGGACCGCGCGCGATGATGCCGTCGAGGTCCATCTCCTGAAGAAGCTGACCCTTGTATTCAATCCGCCGCCGCGGAACGATCTCAAGGCCGCCGAGAAGGGCTTCTGTCTCTCTTCGGCCGTGCGTTTCCACGACACCGATAACGACATCGTAGCCGTCTTTCTTCCGCGCGCGCGCCTGTTGCAGCATCTCGTAGGTCTTGCCGACTCCGGGCGCGGCGCCGACGAAGATTTTGAGCTTGCCGATACGGCGCTCTTCACGGCGCGCCGCTTCGAGGAGGGCTTCCGGAGAGGGCCGATGTTCGGAATCGCGCCGCTGATCCGCCATCTCTGATCAGATATCTAAAGGTGCCTGGGTTCTGCCACCCTATCCGGCGGCCAACTTGTCGAGCGCCAGATTAAGCAGCAGGACATTCACGTGCGGCTCGCCCAAAAGGTCGAGGAAGCGACCTTCCGTTTGGTCCGAAACGAGCTGACGGAGGCGATTTTCGGGCAGATTGCGAGCCTTGGCAATACGCGGCACCTGAAATAGCGCGGCCTCAGGCGAGATGTCGGGATCGAGTCCGCTGGCCGAAGTCGTCACCAGATCGATCGGGACGGGCTGGGACGGGTTCTCCTGTTTGAGCTTATCGATCTCGCCTTGCACGCGATCGATCAGCGCTTTGTTGGATGGTGCGAGGTTCGATCCGCCCGAGTTTGCGGCGTTATAGGGCGCCGCTATGGTCTTGGTCGAATCGTTGGGGTCGGGCGCGGTCGTCGCCGACGGCCGGCCATGGAAATACTTGTCGCTCGTGAACTCCTGCCCGATGAGAACGGAGCCGACGACCTTGCCGTTGCGCTCAATCAGGCTGCCTTGCGCTTGGTGAGGGAAGATCACTTCGGCGATGCCGGTCATTGCCAGCGGATAGGCCAAGCCGGTGATGAGCGTCAGAGCGACGAGGACAATGATTGCCGGACGGATTTCGCGCAACATGACTGTTTCTCCTTAGGCGAGGTGTAACGCCGTGACGCAAAGGTCGATGGCCTTGATACCGAGGAATGGAATGATCACGCCGCCGAAGCCGTAGATCCAAAGATTGCGGCGGAGCAGGGGGGCGGCGCCGATCGGGCGATAGCGTACGCCCTTCAGCGACAGCGGGATAAGCGCGATGATGATCAGCGCGTTGAAGATGATCGCGGAGAGGATCGCGCTTTGCGGCGTTGAGAGCCCCATGATGTTGAGCGTCTGAAGCTGCGGATAGAACGCGACGAACATCGCCGGGATGATGGCGAAGTACTTTGCCACGTCGTTGGCGATAGAGAAGGTCGTAAGTGCGCCGCGCGTCATCAGCAACTGCTTGCCGATCTCGACGATCTCGATCAGCTTGGTCGGATTGGAATCGAGGTCGACCATGTTGCCGGCCTCGCGCGCCGCCTGCGTGCCGGTGTTCATGGCGACGCCGACGTCGGCTTGCGCCAGTGCAGGGGCATCGTTAGTGCCGTCACCACACATGGCGACGAGCTTACCCTTAGACTGTTCGTCACGGATGAGGCGCAGCTTCTCCTCGGGCGTGGCCTGGGCAAGGAAGTCGTCAACGCCGGCTTCCGCCGCAATCGCCGCAGCCGTCATTGGATTGTCGCCGGTGATCATGACCGTACGGATGCCCATGCGGCGCAGTTCTGCAAAACGCTCGCGGATGCCACCCTTGACGATGTCCTTGAGGTGCACGACGCCAAGAATCTGGCCGTCCTTGGCCACCGCGAGCGGCGTGCCCCCGGACTTGGCAATGCCATCGGAGATCGCGTTCACTTCGCGCACAGTCTCGGCGTTGACGCTTGGACGCAGGGCCTGGACGGCACCGCCTGCAGTCGCGGCGGCCTGAGAAGTGTTCAGATAATCCAAAATCGAATCCACCGCGCCCTTGCGGACCCATGAATTGCCGACCTCAACACCGCTCATCCGCGTCTGCGCGCTGAACGGGATAAAGTTTGCTTTCATTTCCGCAAGCTCGCGGCCGCGGATACCGTATTTCTCCTTTGCCAGCACAACGATGGAACGGCCCTCCGGTGTTTCGTCGGCAAGGGATGCGAGCTGCGCCGCGTCGCCCAGTTCCTGCTCGGTAACGCCATGGACCGGTTTGAACTCGGTCGCCTGGCGGTTGCCGAGCGTGATAGTGCCGGTTTTGTCGAGAAGGAGCGTATCGACGTCACCGGCTGCCTCGACGGCACGGCCTGACATCGCCAGGACGTTGAAGCGCACGAGGCGATCCATGCCGGCAATGCCGATCGCCGAAAGGAGCGCGCCAATCGTGGTCGGAATGAGCGTCACGAACAACGCCACGAGGATGACGACCGAAATCGTGCTGCCGGCGTAAGCGACGTAGCTCGGAATTGTAGCGGTAGCGAACACGAAGATGATGGTCAGGCCAATCAATAGGATGTTCAGCGCGATTTCGTTTGGCGTCTTTTGCCGCTCGGCGCCTTCGACAAGCCTGATCATGCGGTCAAGGAACGTCGAACCCGGCGCCGCCGTGATGCGTACGCGGATCCAGTCGGAAAGAACTTGGGTGCCGCCGGTGACGGCCGAACGGTCGCCGCCCGATTCACGGATCACCGGCGCGGATTCGCCCGTGATCGCGGCTTCATTGACCGAGGCCATGCCTTCGATGACCTCGCCGTCGGAAGGGATCATGTCGCCGGCTTCCACCAGGACGACATCTCCAACCTTGAGGCTGGTGCTCGGCACGAGCCTAAAGTTCCGCTGATCGTTTGAACCTGTGATCAGCTTAGCCTGGGTCTCCGTGCGCTGGCGCCGCAGCGTTTCAGCCTGTGCCTTGCCGCGCCCCTCCGCTATCGCTTCGGCGAAATTGGCGAAGAGCACGGTGAACCACAGCCACAGAATGATCTGAAATTCAAATCCAATCTGCCCTCCGCCAGTTATCAGATCGCGAATCAGGATCACGGTCGTCAGTACTGTGACGATCTCGAGCACGAACATGACCGGATTCTTGATCAGCGTGCGCGGGTCGAGTTTGACGAATGCGGAGCCAATGGCCGGCATGACGATCTTGGGATCGAACAGAGCCGATGCCGGCATGCGCTTGCGCAGGGTTGACGTTTCCATCGAAGTCACTCCGAGTTTAGAGCTGGCTGAGCCTGTCTGGGGTCATGCTCAATTTGATGAGAATAAAGTCCCGGCATTGATCGCGAGTTGCTCGACGATCGGGCCGAGCGCGAGCGCCGGGAAGAAGGTGAGGCCGCCCACGATCACGATCACCCCGACCGTGAGGCCGACGAACAATCCGCCCGTAGTCGGGAACGTGCCTGCCGAAGCCGGCACCGATTTCTTGGCGGCGAGCGACCCGGCAATGATCATCGTTGGAATGATCATCCAGAAGCGGCCGACGCCCATCGCGATGGCGCCTGTGAGATTGTAGAAGAGGGTATTGCCGTTGAGCCCGGCGAATGCGGAGCCATTATTTCCGGTCTGCGAAGTGTAGGCGTAAAGGACCTCGGTGAAACCGTGCGGCCCGGGATTGTTCATCGAGGCGACGGCAGACGGCACCATCATCGCAACCGCGGTCCAGCCGAGATACATCAGCGGCAGAATGAGGATGGCGAGCATCGCCATCTTGACCTCCTTCGCCTCGATCTTCTTGCCGACATATTCGGGCGTACGGCCGACCATCAGGCCGGCGACGAAGATCGAAAGGATGACGAACAGCAGCATCCCGTACATGCCGGAGCCGACGCCGCCGACGATGATCTCGCCAAGCTCGATGTTGATCAGCGGGATCATGCCGCCGAGCGCGGTGAATGAGTCATGCATGGCATTCACGGCCCCGCACGAGGCGGCAGTGGTAATGACCGCAAACAGCGCCGAGGCGACGATGCCAAACCGGACTTCCTTGCCCTCCATGTTGCCGCCGGTCAGACCGAGCGCATTGAGAGCGTCGTTACCGTGCGCCTCTGCCCAGTAGCAAAAGAAGACGCCGGCGATGAACAGGACACCCATCACGGCAAGCACGGCCCAGCCTTGCCGCTGATTGCCGACCATGCGGCCGAACACGTTGGTCAGTGCGGCGCCGATTGCGAAGATCGAGATGATCTGAACGTAGTTCGACAAAGCGGTTGGGTTCTCGAACGGATGTGACGCATTGGCGTTGAAGAAGCCGCCGCCATTGGTGCCGAGCATTTTCATGGCGATTTGGGAGGCGACCGGGCCCACGGCGATGGTCTGCTTGGCTCCCTCGAGCGTTGTCGCATCCACATACGGACCGAGCGTCTGCGGGATGCCCTGCCAGACGAGGAAGAGAGCGTAAGGCACGCAGATCGGGATGAGAACGTAGAGCGTGCAGCGAGTCACATCGACCCAGAAATTACCGACGGTGCGGACGGAGTGGCGGGCGAAGCCGCGGATCAGGGCGATGGCCAATACGATGCCGGTGGCGGCCGAGAGAAAATTCTGATGCGTCAGGCCGAGCATCTGCACGAGGTACGACATCGTGCTTTCGCCGCCGTAGTTCTGCCAGTTGGTATTGGTGATGAAGCTCATTGCCGTATTGAACGACAAATCCTCGGAGACCGCGGATTGCTCCGCCGGGTTGAACGGCAATCCGGCCTGCAGGCGCATCAAGGCATAAAGAATGAGAAAGCCGCCGACATGGAACAGCAGCATCGTGACCGTGTAGGTCACCGCGTGCTGCTCTTGCCGCTCGTCGACGCCGGCAATTTTGTAGATGACGAACTCAACCGGCCGCAGGATGGGTGAGAGAAACGTTCTCTCGCCGTTGAAGACGCGGGTCATGTAGGCGCCGAGCGCCGGCGTGATTGCGACAATGATTGCGCAGTAAAGCAGAATCTGGACCCAGCCAATGACAGTCATGGTGGTTATTCCTTCAGAACAGCTCGGGCCGAAGCAGAGCGTAAATCAGGTAGACGAGCAGCCCCGCGGTCACGAGGCCGGCAAGCGAATAGTCGAAGATCATGACGGTTCCCCTCAAAGCCTGTCGCAGGCGTAGACGTAGGCGATCGACACCGCGAAAAAGACAAAGCCGATCGCCAGAACGATGACGTCCATCATGGAAGTGCTCCCAAGTGACGAAGTGTACATCAGCAGATGCCTAACGGCGGCCGCGGCCTTGATCTGCGTCAAGACGGCACGCAAATGTTCCGCCTGTTCTCGCGCGACTACGTGACACCGATCGCATATGAATTCGAGAGGGCGGGAACAGAAAGGTTATAGGAATCCCATAAAGATCGGCGGCCACGAGACGATAGGCCGAAGTGCGCAAATACCTGAATGGACTAGCGATATCGTCTGCTGTCGCGGGCATAAGATGGTTGTTTGCACCAGGGGCCGAGAACACTTCAAAGCACAGCAATCGCGCCCAACATCTCTTGGAAGATATGACAGACGGCGGATGTGTTTTGCCGTTCCAAGTGGATCGGCCACTGTCATCATAATGACGAGATAAATGTCGTGGCGGCCGGCCTAGAATCCTTACGAGCGATTACGATTGTCGCCGGTAGCAGTGGGTCGACCGAAAGCAGAGATCCTTATAAAAACCAATCGCGGCACTTATGCCGCCCACATATCGTTGTGCGCCGTTCTGTCTAGCTTCTTTATGGCCTTTGATCCCATGTTGCGAAACGTGGCCTGTGAGGCTGGGCGCAACGTGAGGGTCGCACAATGGTGTTTGGCGCCGACCATGCGGTTTTGCTTGATCGTTTGGAAGAGGAGCTTCGGATTGCACCGGAGCCCACACGGAATCTCTTTGCCAAAATCATTGGCAGCGCTTGCAACCGCGTTTCAGTCCTCAGCCGGTCGGAAAAGGCAAGCCAGCTCGATCGCTTGATCACGTCAGCGGCCTGGACCGATGCCGCGCTTGCTCTCATCGAGATCGAAATGCCTGCCTGGAAGCTTCGCCGCCTGATCTGCGAAAACGGCGAGTGGTTTTGCTCGCTGTCGCGGCAACCGAACCTCTCTGCGGCGTTCGATGATACGGCAGACGCGAGCCACGACGTTTTACCTTTGGCCATTCTGTTGGCCTTCCTACAGGCGCGCCGCATGGCTGCAATCCCGTCTGGCGCCCCATCGGCAGTGCCAAGCGTCCGTCCGATTCTGGATACGCTTGTTTGCTGCGATAACTTCTCATGAGTACCGCGTCTATATTTCGTTCACGTCACTATGCCGCCTTTATGAGATCGGCCTTTGCTCCGCCTCGAATTTATATGCGATTGAGAGCAATTGAGTCAGCGAAGAACAACAAGAGGGAGCGACTCTGATGAGTATCGTTTCAGCCAAGAACATCCGCGAGACGGCAATATCCGAACCAGAGAGACGACTTCAAAGCTCGCAGAGCCGGTTGCAACATGGCGTCGGCGAAACGCTCGATTTATCCGAATCGCGGGCCTATGACGCGGCTCTTGAAATCACCGGTGCGTATAGGTTGACCGGCAATTTCACCGTAGACCTTGAACTCGTTCTCAAAGACCTTGATGTCTTCGACAAGCTCACATTTGAGATCAAGCCAAAGTCTCCGCTCTCAGATTGTCGGTATGTCGAATTTTGGCCGAGCCATAGTGCTTGCGCCGATCAATTTAGCGAAATGATCCGCTCGGTAAGGAGCCGGATCGGATTTGATCCGGCTCCGGGATGGTGGGCGAGAGTGTTTCGGCCTTCTCGCGCACCGGCATCCACGTCGGGTTGGTCAATCACCACGTCAAAAAGTACAGAGGTGTCGCGATGATCAGGCAGCTCGAACATCTCAATGTCTTACGCGCGCGCCTGGCGGGGGATTTATGCCTTGCTTTAGCAAGCCATGAGCAAAGGTCCAATTTTGGCCGTGCGACGTTCCTGGCTTCGGAAAAGCTCATTCAATTCCCGCACCGGCCCGATGCCAGTGTTATTAGCGAAACCATTCCATTGTTCTACGTAGGCCGGACCCAAAGGGGGTTTTGGGTGGCGCGTGAGTCGGAGGGGCGAAGCGGCGGTCTCTTCTTGTTCCAGCGTTCGGCCCTGCGCTTTGTCAAAAGCAAGAGCCAGCGGGCGGGATGCGCAACAATGTTTCTCGCCGAACCCCTGGAACTCGACATCGAGAATCAAGGCAGCCGCCTCGTCGCTCAACTTGCCACTGCCTTAGATATTATTGCCCGGCGCGCGCCGGGTCTTACGACCTTCGTCGGGATGGTCGTCGCCGAATGGCGGAAGCTCGTCACTCAGGTGTCGCGAGCCGTCGCCGGTGAACGCAGGAATCGGGAGGCGATCGAGAAGGAACTGTTCCGCGGTCAATACACGCTGTCCTCCAAGAACGACGACGATCTTCCGATCGTCCCATAGTCTCGCAGGCCTTTGAGTCGCTGCTCTCTGCCCTTGATCTGTCGGATTGCGCCATTGCATAGCTGCAGCAGGGTCTTTTAGCCTGGCGTGCTAATTTACCAGGGCGGCGCATCGTCGGACGCATTTGCCGTTTGTCGACTCTGGACGTGCGAAGAATCCTGTCCCTTGCCCCCAAGTGAGGGCGATCGCGTCAGCCTGCCGCAGCCGGCTCGGTAGCAGGGACATTTCGCCGAAAAATGCGCCGCTTCCAATGACGGCCCAAACACGCGTGCGAGACCTAGCCGTCCGGTTTTCCTGGCTTGATGAATTTCGGCTGACTAGGATGCATCGGTAGCGAGTTCGATCCGCTGGCGGTTTGCGCGAATTCCCGGTGAATTTGCGCAGGAGCCGGGGATCGGGCGGTACGCTGGTGTAATTGTGCTCGGAGTCACATGTTTGATGCTGCGCTTGTACTCCTGGTTATTGCAGCTTTGCTGGTCGTCGTTGGGATAAGCCAGCCGCTTGCCATCCGGCTGAGACTGCCCCCGTCCGTTTTGCTTGCAGCGATCGGCGTCGCCATTGGCGCGTCCCCGGCGATCCTGCGGCACGTGGGTCTGCCGGGTTCGCTCGACACCGCCGCTGGGCTGTTTACTAATTTGCCGGTCAGTCCTGAGACGTTCATATACGTATTTCTGCCGCTGCTGGTGTTCGAAGCTGGACTTGCGACGGACGTAAAGCGGACGATCGAGGACGCCGTTGCGATTTTGTTTCTGGCGGTTATCGCGACGCTGGTCACGACGGCGGTGGTTGGCTTTGCGCTGTGGCCGATTGCCGAAGTCCCGCTGGTGGTTTGCCTCCTTCTCGGCGCTGTTGTCGCGACCACGGACCCTGCGGCCGTAATCGCGATCTTTCGCGACGTCGGAGCGCCGGCGCGGCTCACGCGCCTGGTCGAGGGTGAGGCGCTCCTCAACGACGCCGCGGCAATTTCTCTCTTTGTCGTGCTGCTCGAGATGATCCTGAGCGGACAACAACCGGATGCCCTCGCGGGGCTGCGGGAGTTCACCGTCTCCTTCGTCGGAGGTGGAGTGGTTGGTTTTTTTGCGGGCCGCCTCCTACTTTGGATCATCTCGCGAATTGGCGACGACCGCTTGGCAGAGGCTACGCTGACGCTCGCTTTTGCCTATCTGGCATTTATCGCCGCGGAACGTCTGTTTCACGCGTCGGGAGTGGTATCCGTGTTGGCGGCGGGTCTGACATTGACTGCCATCGGGCCGGCCCGGATCGCCCCCGAAAATTGGATTTTCTTGCGCGAAATCTGGGAACAGATCGCATTCTGGGCGCGCTCTTTGATCTTTATCTTGGCGTCTATTCTCGTGCCACGATTGCTCGGCGATTTCGGTCTTCACGACCTGGTCTTGCTGCTCGTATTGATAGCGGCGGCGAGCGGAGCGCGGTTTTTCTTGTTGTTTGTGCTCTTACCGCTGCTTGAGTGGCTCAGACTGACACAGCGCATCGACGCGTCATACAAGTTTGCGATTATCTGGGGAGGAATGCGCGGTGCGTTGACCTTGGTGCTGGCTTTGGCAGTGACCAGGAACGAGGCGCTGCCGGACAATATCCACCGTTTTGTTGCGGTTCTTGCAACCGGCTTCGTGCTGTTCACGCTGTTCGTCAATGGCACGACGCTGCGTCTCGTCATTCGGGCGCTGGGCTTGGACCGGCTTTCTCCGAAAGAGCAAGCGCTGCGCGATCTTATCTTGACTCTTTCCACTGCGGAGGCGCGCGAGGCGGCGCACGAGATCGCGCAGACCCATGCGCTCTCGCCAAAAGCGGTCGAGCGAGTGATCGTTCCATATGCGGCGAGGCAAGGCGAGGCAACCCCGGCCGAAGCTCGTGCGCACAAATTGGAGGAGCGAGAGGGTCTCGCGATCACGCTCGTTGCCCTCGGCAATCAGGAACGCGTGCTCGTCCTCGAAATGCTGAGAGATCGGATTGCGTCACCGGCAGTCGTGCAGGTGCTGCTCACCAACGCGGACGCGATCACGGAAGCTGCACGAAGCGAGGAACGGCGAGGCTACCTACGGGCCAGCGAGGCAGCTTTGACATTTTCGGTGGGCTTCCGTGTTGCCTATTTCCTCTATCGCTGGCTGAAGATCGTGCGGCCGCTCGCCGATCGGCTGGCCGAGCGCGTCGAGGTCCTATTGATCATGCGTTTTGTGATCGAGCGGCTTCGCCTGTTCAACAGTCAGAAGATCCGCCCGATTTTCGGCGAACCGATCGCGGAGGCAAGCGATAAAATCCTCGACGAGCGCCAAGCGGCGGTCACCGGAGCACTTGATGCGCTGCGTCGACAATACCCGGATTACGCGACGGAAATCGAAGCGCTGTTCCTGCGTCAATCGACGCTGCGGCACGAAATGGCAAGATACGAAAGTCTCTTCGCGGAAGGGTTGATCACGAAGGAGATCTACGATGACTTGAGGCGCGATGTGGTGGGCGCTCGCGCTGGGCAGCAACACCCACGGTTCGACATCGGGCTCGACAGTCATCAATTGGTTGAACGCCTCGACATTTTGAGTGGCCTTGACGACGATCAGCTTGATCGCGTGTGCCGTTTGCTTCGGCCCAGATTTGCGGTGCCGAACGAGCGAATCCTCCGAAAAGGCGAACGAGGCGATGCCGTCTTCTTCATTGCATCCGGAGCTGTCGAGGTCGTCCTGCCGCATGCCCGGGTGAGACTGGGAAGTGGCGAGTTTTTTGGCGAGATGGCACTTCTATCCGGGCGGCCACGGCAAGCGGATGTCGTCGCGCTGACCTACTGCCAGTTTCTCGTGTTGCGGCGCTCGGACTTCGAGCGTTTCATGAAAGTGAATCCGGACGCCAGGGTCAAAATCAGCCGAGTAGCCGAAGAGAGGCTAGCCCTGAACTCGCTCGAACGGCCGACATCCTCCGAGCCTCCGCTTTGATCCAAGGGCCGCGTCAGGGCAAAACGCATGAACGCGGTCAAACGGCAATCGGGAGATTTGATGTCTGTGCTCCGCGGCTTCTGCTATGGATGGACGTCGGTCTTCGCGATTTTGAGAGCATCGAGATGAAAGCGTTTGCGCTCGCGCTTCTGGCCTATGCCGTGTGGACGTCGTCCTGTTCGGCAGGCGAGTTTGCCGTATCGCCGACAGGCGGCTCAATCATCCAGGTCGACTGGCAGGATCCGGCTATCCTGCCGCCGCGATTTCGCAATCACTGCAGTGTAGACACCTTCCGCGGTCGCCCATATTGCGCCAATCATTGCGGCGGGGGCTACGGGTTCTATTTCTGCTCGCAGGCATCGTTCGGCTGTTGCCATCTGGGGCGCGGCTATTGTGATTGGAGTGGGACTCTGCGCTGCAGTCCTTGAAGGCAGGCATTCGCAAAGTAGCCGCTGGCTCTCTTGCGCGAATTGTACATGCGTCATCTTTTCCACTGAGATTTTGAGCGGAACTTCCTTCTCCGCGCGCGGTTCAACAATGATACCGACACATCAAAGGTCGGAGCCCCTCAGGGTTCCGCCAAGGTATTTATTATGACTTCAGACAGTTGGTGATTTTCTGGTTGAGCGGCTTCATGCCTGGGGCGTCAAGAAGATATTTGGTTACCCCGGGGACGGCATTAACGGCGTTTTTGGTGCGCTCAATCGCGCCGACGGCAAGATTGAGTTCATCCAGGCGCGGCACGAGGAGATGGCGGCCTTCATGGCCTCGGCTTACGCTAAGTTCACCGGCGAGCTTGGTGTCTGCATCGCGACGTCCGGACCGGGCGCATCGCATCTTGTTACGGGTCTCTACGACGCTCGGCTCGATCATATGCCGGTCTTGGCCATTACCGGGCAACAGGCACGCACCGCGATCGGCGGTCATTACCAGCAGGAAGTCGATCTTCCGAGCTTGCTCAAGGACGTTGCGGGCGCCTTTGTCGAGCAGGCTTCGGCGCCGGCACAGGTTCGTCATCTCGTCGATCGCGCAATCCGAATCGCGATCGGCGAGCGCAGGGTGACCGCAATTGTTCTGCCGAACGATCTGCAGGAGCAGACCTACGAAGAACCGCCGCGCAAGCACGGCACCGTGCATTCCGGGATTGGCTTTTCCAAGCCGAAGACGGTTCCTTATGAAGCCGATCTGCGCCGGGCAGCGGATGTCCTTAACGGTGGCAGGAAGGTCGCCATCCTGGTGGGCGCCGGCGCGCTCCATGCGACCGAGGAAGTGATCGCCGTCGCGGATCGGCTCGAGGCCGGCGCCGCCAAGGCGCTGCTTGGCAAAGCTGCGCTACCCGACGATCTGCCGTGGGTCACCGGTTCGATCGGCATGCTCGGCACCAAACCGAGCTATGAGATGATGGTGCTCTGCGACACCTTGCTCATGGTCGGCTCGGGCTTTCCATATTCGGAATTCCTGCCGAAGGAAGGGCAGGCGCGTGGGGTGCAGATCGATCTTGCCCCTGACATGTTGTCGCTTCGCTACCCGATGGAGGTCAATCTGGTTGGTGATGCCGCGGAAACGTTGCGCGCGTTGTTGCCGCTGCTTGAACCCAAAAGCGATGGTGCCTGGCGCAAGAGCATCGGTAAGAACGTCGCCGAGTGGTGGAAGACGCTTGAGGCACGCGCGATGGAAAGCGCCAATCCGGTCAACCCGCAGCGCGTTACGTGGGAGCTGTCACCGCGGCTTCCCGAGCGCGTGATCCTCACCAGCGATTCGGGTTCCTGCGCCAATTGGTACGCGCGCGATCTCAAAATGCGGCGTGATATGATGGCGTCGCTTTCTGGGGGCTTGGCGTCGATGGGCGCCGCCGTGCCGTACGCCATTGCCGCAAAATTCGCCCATCCCGATCGTCCGGTCATCGCGCTCGTCGGCGATGGCGCCATGCAAATGAACAACATGGCGGAACTTATCACTGTCGCCAAATATTGGCGGCGGTGGTCCGATCACCGTTGGATTGTCTGCGTTTTCAACAATGAAGACTTGAACCAAGTGACGTGGGAGCAGCGCGTCATGGAGGGCGATCCGAAATTCAACGCCTCCCAGCAAATTCCAAACGTACCCTATCACAGATTTGCTGAGCTGATCGGCCTGAAAGGCATCTACGTCGATCGCCCCGAGGTCATGGGCGCGGCATGGGACGAAGCCCTTGCCGCCGATCGTCCCGTGGTGCTCGAGGTAAAGACTGATCCTGAAGTCCCACCGCTGCCGCCGCACATCACTTTCGAAGAGGCCAAGCATCTGACGGAAGCTCTCGTCAAAGGCGATCCGCGTGAAGACAGCGTCATCCGGGGTGCCGCCAAGCAGGTCTTCGCGTCGTTATTGCCCGGGAAATAAACGTGACACTAACCAATACCGGCGGAGCCCCGGTTACGGCGGTGCGGGCAGGCGCCTACAGAATCCCGACCGATCATCCGGAGGCTGATGGCACCTTTGCATGGAACGCGACGACGCTCGTGGTCGTGCATGTCGAGGCGGGCGAGCGCTCCGGCGTCGGGTTCACCTACGCGGATGCGTCTGTTACTTCCCTGATTCAAGGGCAACTCGCCGAAGCGATCAGCAACCGGGACAGTTTCGACATCCCGGGTTGCTGGATGGCGATGCAGCGCAGCGTGCGCAATCTTGGCCGCTCGGGTTTTGCAGCATGCGCGATTTCGGCTGTCGACGCCGCTCTTTGGGATCTGAAGGCGCGCAACATCGATCTGCCGCTTTCGGTGCTGCTGGGGCGATGTCGCGACTCCGTGCCGATCTACGGCAGTGGCGGCTTCACGACCTATTCGGATGATTTGTTGCGGACGCAGCTCTCGGGCTGGGTAGAACGAGACGGCTGCCACTTCGTCAAAATGAAGATCGGCAGCGAACCAGATCGCGATCCCGAACGCGTCATGGAGGCCAAATCGGCGATTGGAGAGCACAAACTCTTCGTCGATGCCAATGGTGCTTTCTCGGTGAAACAAGCGTTGGAGATCGCGGCCGCCTGCGCCGAAGCCGATATCCACTGGTTCGAGGAGCCAGTCACGTCTGACGATCTGCCGGGCCTGAGGCTGATGCGTGAGCGTGTGCCGGCACCTATGGACATTGCGGCTGGAGAATACATCTACACGCCCGATGATGCCCGCCGCATGCTGGAGGCTGGCGCGGTCGATGTCCTGCAGGCCGATGCAACGCGCTGCGGTGGCATTACGGGCTTTTTGCAGATCGGCGTTCTGTGCGAGGCCTACCACATTGATCTATCGGCTCATTGCGCGCCGGCAATGCACCGGCACGTCGGCTGCGTCGTCCCTCGTCTGCGCCATATCGAATGGTTCCATGATCACGTGAGGATCGAGCAGATGCTGTTCGACGGCGCCCCGATCGCCCACGATGGCGCGATCGAGAGCGATCTTACTCGGCCTGGTCATGGACTGAGCTTCAAACGCAAAGACGCCGAACGCTTCCGCATTAATGGTGCGGTTTCATGACCAAGGTCGTCTCGGCACTCGATCTGATTTCGAACGCGGCACTTGTCGGCGCCGCTGCCGCATTCGTCGTACGACCGAGGTTTGTATCACAGCTTGCTCAATCGCAACATTTGCGACAAACGCGAAAATTGCCAGACAACGTCGAGCGCCGCCTTACAGGGCGGCTCGCCTCGACACGTCACCTGCGAGGCTGGCAAGAGCTTGCGCGGTTTGGGCCCCGGCAACTTTCGTCGGCGCGTTCGCAAGACCTGACGCGAAAGGCAGGACGCCGCCTCAACGCCAGCGCGGCGATGCTCGCGTTATCGGTGCTTGCCGACAGCGCCATTGAGCATTATCGCGGCTCATTTCAGAATCGCGCCATGTATACGCCGCTCGTGGCGTCGACACTGACACTGGGCGCGAGTCTGTTCGGCTCGGCGGATCCGCGCGCCCAGCGACATGTTGTCCGCGATTCCATTTACGCCTTGGCGGCAGCTACCGGCTTCGCAGGACTCGCGTTCCATACCTACAATATTCTCAAGCGTCCGGGCGGAATGTCCTGGCTTAATCTTTTCTATGCCGCTCCGGTTGGCGCGCCAGCGGCGCTGGCGCTCGCAGGGCTGCTCGGCCGCGGTGCCGAGCGCGTGCGCGGCACGCCTGCTGGACAATCGGCCACGGTGCTTGGTCTTCCCGCCGGGCGAACAATGGCGGCGGTTAGTGCCGCCGGAATTGCCGGCACAGTTGGTGAGGCGGGGCTTCTGCATTTTCGCGGCGCCTATCATGACCCCGCGATGGTGCTCCCAGTGACTGTGCCGCCGATCGCAGCGGCGTTGCTCGGAGCGACTGCGGTCAGGCCCACTCCAAGGATGAACCGCATAACGCGTGGCTGGCTGCGGCTGACTGCGCTACTCGGATTTGTCGGCGTGGGCTTTCATGCCTACGGCGTTTCCCGCAACATGGCCGGCTGGCGGAATTGGAGCCAGAACGTGCTGAACGGTCCACCGTTGCCGGCACCGCCCAGTTTCACAGGATTGGCGCTCGCCGGGCTCGCAGCGCTCTCGCTCATCGAGGAGGAGAGCGATGTCTGACCGTTATCCGGGTTATGACGTTCTCAGTAAGCGCAATTCGGTTTCGTGGAACGATCAGACTCGTGCTGTCATCGAGCGGCGGTTAAAGATCGATCCGGATCGCCACGATTTCTTCACCGACACAGAATGGCCGACGGTGCGAGCCGTGTGCGACCGCATCATCCCACAGCCGTCTGGTCGCCTGCGTCCGGTGCCGCTCGCTGCCATGATCGACGAAAAACTGCACACGAACGGTGGCGATGGCTACCGCGACGCGCGCTTGCCGCCGATGCAGGAAGCTTGGCATCGCGGCCTTGCCGCGCTGGATGCCGAAGCAAAGGAGCGCCACGGCCGGCGCTTTCACGAACTTGCAGCGGCCGAACAGGACAATATGTTGCGGAGAATTCAGCACGGTGAGGTGCATCAGCCGGCTTGGCGCGACATGGCGCCGAAGCTTTTCTTTACCGAGCGGCTCCTGCATGACATCGTCAGCTCCTATTACGCGCATCCGACGTCTTGGAACGAGATCGGCTTCGGCGGTCCGGCGAGCCCGCGTGGCTACGTTCGCATGAACTTCGATCGGCGCGATCCCTGGGAAGCGTCGGAAGCTAAACCGGGCCGGGAGGTGCAAGCTCGCCGGGAGAATGCGCGTGTTGGATGATCCGCAAGACGCGCCGCGCGCCATTGATGGCCGTGCACCGGATGTGTTTCGTCGCGGCGGCTGGGTCCCCATGCGCCAATATGCCGAGGACGAAGCGGTCGACTTTGCGATCATAGGAACAGGTGCGGGCGGCGGCACGCTCGCCTGCAAGCTTGCCGAATACGGCTTCTCAGTTGTGGCGCTCGATGCCGGGCCGTACTGGAGACCGCTCGAGGATTTCGCGTCCGACGAACATCACCAAGCGAAGCTCTATTGGACCGACGAACGGATTGTCGACGGTGATAATCCGATCCAACTCGGTTCGAACAATTCGGGCAAGTCGGTCGGCGGCTCGACCGTGCATTTCGCCATGGTGTCGCTGCGCTTTCGGCCGGAATGGTTCAAAGCCCGCACCAAACTCGGCTATGGCGCCGATTGGCCGGTCGATTGGCGGGAGATGTGGAGCTACTACGCCGAAGTCGAGAATGCGTTGAAGATTTCCGGCCCCGTCAACTATCCGTGGGGTCCGGAACGGCCGCGCTATCCTTACCGGCCGCACGAGCTTAACGCTGCGGCACTGGTGCTTGCAGAAGGAGCCGAAGCACTCGGTATCGGCTGGTCGCCGACGCCGCTGGCCACCGTGTCAGCGCCGCGCGGGCATTCTCCGCCATGCGTCTATCGCGGCATGTGCGTGATCGGTTGTTCGACGAACGCCAAGCAGAGCGTGTTGACGACGTGGCTGCCGCGCGCGCTCGCCGCCGGTGCGGAAATCCGCGACCTCGCCATGGTGGGGCGCATCGAGCACGACCAGGCCGGTCGTGCGACGGGCGTCCACTATTTCCGCGAGGGACGTTGGCGCTTTCAGCGCGCGCGCAATGTTGTCGTAGCCGGCTATGCGATCGAAACTCCGAGGCTTCTGCTTAACTCCGCCACTGATCGCTTCCCCGATGGCCTTGCCAACTCTTCGGGCTTGGTTGGAAAGAACCTTATGGTTCAGTCAAACCAGGCGGTGTGGGGCGTCATGGAACGGGAGATCCGCAGCTATAAGGGTCCGCCGTCGCTCGCGATTACTGAACACTGGAACTATACGGATGAAGGCAAAGACTTCTTCGGCGGCTACGCCTACATGAGCCAGGGGCCGCTTCCGGTCGTCTGGTCGGGTACGCTGTCGAGCAAGCGCGGCCTGTGGGGCCAACAGCTCCTCGACGAAATGGAAAACTACAACCATCAAGTTGGGCTGAAGATTGTCGGTGAATGCCTGCCTCAGGAACGCAATCGGGTGACGCTCACTGACGAGAAGGACCAATATGGTCTTCCGGTACCCCGAGTGACTTATTCATTCTGCGAAAACGATAAGCGTCTCATCCGGCATTCGCTCGGCTTCATGCGGCAGGCGCTGGATGCCGCGGGTGCAACGGACGTTTGGGACGAAACCGACGACACCTGCCATCTCAACGGGACCGCACGCATGGGGGGCGATCCTGAAACGAGTGTCGTCAACGCAGACTGCCGGTCGTGGGATATCCCGAACCTGTGGATCTGCGACGGTTCGGTCTTTCCAACCGTCGGCGGCGTCAATCCCTCGCTGACCATTCAGGCGATTGCCTGCCGCACCGCCGACAGGATCAAGGCAATGGCGGCGCGCGGAGAACTTTGAGCTGCCGCAGCGCGGCGGTGCGTCCGTCGATTCCGTCGTTATGAATCATCGACAATTTTAATTGCGATGTCGCGAATAACGTTATCTTCGCGCAACACTTATTCGTGGAATCGTTTCACAGCATTTTCAGACACTGAATTTATCAAGTGTATCCAAACCGCTTAGAAAGCGCGCATCAGTCGGGATGAGCGCGGTTCGGCGAGCAAGAAAACAGTCGCGCCGGAATAATGATTGAGCCAACTGCAGCGAGTCCTATCGATGATCACCATCAGCCAATTTCTTCACGCGACCGTCCGTCAGCTGCGCAGTTTCGGCCGTCACGAAGGCGGCGCGATGGCGTTGACGATAGGCTTGGCCTCCATCCCCATCATTTTCTCCGTCGGGGCAGGGGTCGATTACAGCACCGCGAACGCGGCTAAGGCCAAGCTCGATGCGGTCGCTGACGCGGCCGCACTGGCTGCGGTCGACCATCAGGCGATTTCCGGCAGTGCGGCGGACGCGCAGACGATTGCGACCAACGTCTTTACTTCCGAAGCGGCCAATCTCACCAACGTGACCGTCAACCAACCGACAGTCACGGTGACCGACGCGACATCGGGCCGTACCGCGGTCGTCAGCTATACTGCGACGAAGCCTAATGCGTTCATGGGTCTCTTGGGCAGTCCGACCACAACGATCACCGGCCAGTCGACTGCAGCTGCGGGGCTTTCGACATACATCGATTTCTATCTGCTGCTTGACAATACGCCATCGATGGGCGTCGGGGCGACCTCGACCGACATCAGCACCATGGTGAACAATACGCCCGACCAGTGCGCCTTCGCCTGTCATGACACCGCGAATCCGAACAACTACTACAGTCTGGCGAAAAAACTCGGCGTGACGATGCGCATCGACGTGCTGCGTTCGGCGACGCAGAATTTGATGAACACCGCGACGTCGCTGGAAACGCTCCCGAATCAATACCGTATGGCCGTCTATACTTTCGGGACGTCTGCCACCAAAGCAGCTTTGACAAATGTCGTTGCGCTGACATCCGACCTATCCGGCGCGAAAACGTCCATCGGCAATATCGATCTGATGACGGTCAGTGGACAGAACCAAAATAACGACCAGGACACGAATTACGAGAACATCCTTCCGGCCATCAACACGGCTATCCCGAGTGCCGGCCCCGGCACGCAAGCCTCGCCGCAGAAGGTTCTGTTCTTCGTGTCCGACGGCGTTGCCGATGAATACAATCCAAGTACGTGTTCTGAACAGACCGTAAGCGGCGGACGCTGCCAGGAGCCGATCAACGACGCCTTGTGTACGGCGATCAAGAACCGCGGCATCCAGATTGCGGTGCTCTACACAACCTATCTGCCGCTGCCGACAAACGCCTGGTACAATCAATACATCAACCCGTTTTCGGTCGACATCAGCCCGAAAATGCAGAGTTGTGCTTCGCCGGGTCTTTTCTTCGCCGTGAGCCCGACGCAGGGGATTTCCTCGGCGATGACAGCGCTTTTCCAGAACGCAGTGATGACGGCGCGCCTCGTCAAGTAGCGGCTCGTGATCGCGTCAGGGCCGCTCAAGTAGCAAGCGACGGGCTTCAAGCCCATGCCAAGCAAGAAGGCCCGGCACGCCGAGCATAAAATCGGGGATGCGCTTGACCAGGGATAATGAGAGCGCAAACTGAATGGGCACCCCAAGCATGTGGCCTATCAGAATATAGCCGCCTTCCTGCACGCCCCAGCTCGCCGGGATGAAGAAGGCCGCACTGCTGATGCTGGCGCCCAAGCTTTCGAGGATGATCGCTTGTTCCAAGGTTGTGGGCCAGTTCATGAAATGAAGAGTGAACCAAACTTCGAGAGTGCCTATTGCCCAGGCACAGGTGTGTAATAAGAGCGAAACGCCGACGTTGCATTGGCTGCCGCGCCAGATAGTGTCCATAGCCATTTGCAGGCCGGGCTCCGCTGATTGAGCGTCAGTTTGCATGCGGGAGGCCAACGCAACAAACATCCGATCGATCAGGCGAACGCCGCCGTAACGTTGGACGATATAGAAGCCGCCGAGAGCGATGATGGCTGCGATGAGTCCCCAGATAGATGCCGGCACGACAATGTTGGGATCAACGACGCGCGCTAACAATAAAGCGCCGACAAGCGCAAACAGAGCCTGGGCAGCGGTCTGAAGAAGCAGGTCCGCGAGCGCACCGGCGACGGCGACAGCTCCAGACAGGCGCCAAAAAGTCAGTATTCGCGCTCCCGCCAACCCGCCGCCAATGCTTGCCGTCGGCAGCAGCACGTCGACCGCTTCCCGTATCCAGCGCGCCAATACGAATATCCGGGTCGGAACGCGCGTAACGTGTTTCAGCAATTGCCTCCAGGCCACGCCATTTGTCGCGATCATTAGGGAGCGCACGGCAACCACAGCCAATACGCCCCATCCGACTTGGCTGACGCTCTGAAGCACGGACGTTAAACTTACGTGGACGACAAGCCACACGGTAAATCCGACACCGAGTGAAAGGCCAAGGAACGCTATGATCCTTCGCGTTATCTTATTGCTCGGTCGAATCATGCGATCACCATAAATCCAAGCAGACCTGCGGCAGAGCGGGGCTTTCGAGCCGTCGAAAACCTCTCTACCATCCTCTCCTCGGGGCGAGTCCACGCAGAATGGGTAGCCGACCGACGCCGGCATGTGAGCGTCGTGCGGAGGGGAGGAACCATGATCGCTATCAGTCCGGGCTTTCGGTCTTTCGCTATTGGGCTTTTCGCTGTCGCGGGAGTGCTGAGCGCCGTGGCCGCGCACGCGCAGGTGCTCGTCATCGAAGGCGGAACGCTGATCGATGGCACCGGGCGGCCGCCGATCGAGAATTCCGTCATTGTCATTGAAGGTGATCGGTTCAGGGCGATCGGCCGCGCTGGCGAAGTCGTAATCCCTGCTGGGGCGCAAACGATCAATGTCAGCGGCAAGACCGTAATGCCCGGACTTATCGACGGGCATTGCCATTGGGAGGCATTTTGGGGCGAACTGTATCTGCATCTCGGCATCACGACCTGCGTCGAGATCGAGACCCAGCAGAACGGTCCATGGGCGCTGGCGCAAAAGGCCGGCACCGAGACCGGCAACATTCGCGGTCCTCGGCTTTGGGTGACGGGGCAGGCTCTTGGCTTTCGCAGTGGCGAATTTGAGACGGAAGGTTCGCGCGGTTGGCGTAACTATATGAAAGTGCCCGATGCCGAGGCCGCCCGCGCCATCGTTCGGGCAAAGAAACAGCAGGGTTACGACGCGCTCAAGCTCAGCGAATTCCTTCCGCCGGATTTGATCGCCGTGGTGGCGGACGAGGCGCACAAACTCGGCATGGGGGTTACGGGCCATTCTTGGGATGCGATCGCTTCGGCCAATGCCGGAATGGATGCCATCGAGCACATTTGGTCCGTTGGCTACACCTCCATCATGGACCCGGAGAAACGCCGCAAACTTGCAGTCGATCGCACTGCCGGCCGCATCGACGCCGAGGAGGCGGGCGCGCTCTATCAAACGGAAAATTTCGACCAGGTGATTGCCCCCATGGTGGCGCATCACGTGGCCTGGACGCCGACCATCGCCAAATGGCTGCGTCCGCTCTCGGCCAATGCCGAGCGGTTTGCACAAAAGGAGCAGGAAATCCTCGGCGATCCGAATGCCAATTTCCCTGCGGAAGTCCGTGTCATCACGGAGTTTTCCACCGAGAAACTGTTTAAGCGCTACAGGCCGGAGCAGCTCGAACACGCCAAGATCGGTTTGCAGAAGGCGCAGGAGTTCATCAGGCGCTTCGTCGCTGCCGGAGGGATTCTGAAGGAGGGCTCGGATTCTTCGCGCGGTATGGCTGGCCTGTTGATGCACGAGGCGATGGCCATGGACGTCGAGGCCGGCGTGCCGCCGATGGTTGCGATCGAAGCGGCCACTCTCAATGTCGCAAAGGTCTTCAAGAAGGACAAAGACTACGGCAGCGTCGAGCCGGGAAAGGTTGCCGATCTGTCGATCATTGAAGGCGATCCGCTCCGGGACATCTGGATGACACAGAACGTCAAGATGGTGGTCATGAACGGCAAGGTCGTCGATCACAGATTTCACAAGTATGTCAATCCGATTCCGGAATTCAATTCATGGCAGCAACTGCCCGAACACATTGACGTCACGCCCTTTGGCGTGACCCAGGGAGCTGGACCGACGACGCTGACAGTCAAAGGCAAGGGGTTTTGGCCGTTCCATTATGTTCTGTTGAACGGCAGAGAGCTGGAGACGAAGTTCGTCAGCCGCCGTGAATTGCAAGCCGTCGTGCCGCCCGATGCGATTCGTGACGTCGGCATGTATCTCGTCACGGTAAGGAGCCGTGGCGAACCGATCGCCCAATCCTATCCCGCGCCGTTTGTGGTGGGTTTCGCGCAAGGAGCGCCGCAAGCGCCAATGACTGTGCCGTGAGCCTGGGGCGGAGAGCGCCTGCTTCGGATTGAATTTGCTGGCGCCGTCACGGCCGAAGCTTCGCCGATTGCAGAGTGCCGACGCTTTGTCGATTGCGGTGCCGGCAAAGGCGCCGCTTGATGACCCGCCCCGCGACCACCGGCAAATCGAGAATGGCCGGCAGCGGATCATCCCAGGCGAAGACGGCGGAGGCTGACGATTGCTTCAGTGAAAGCAAATGGTCGACCGGAGAAAGCGTGCCCGCAAGCATTTCTTGAGCGGCGGCGATCAGGTCGCGTGATAGATAACGCCAAGTGGTACCGGCGCGAGCGGTGTGAGGCTCTATCTCTTCGCCCTGCGCAAGCCGCCACTGGATCGCGGCGAAGTCTACGCCTGACGCGGCGCCGAGTGCGATCCAGGTCCAAGTGCGCGAATTAACGTCAAGAATCTTATACGCGCCGTCGCGCGGATCGAACTTGAATTCCATTTCGACGAGGCCGCTGTAATCGAGCGACCGAAGGTAGCGGCTCGCGATCCGCTCGACATCCTTCGATTCGATTGTTTCGACAAATGTGCTGGTGAAGCCAAAGTCGATCGGATATTGGCGGCGCCGGCGAGCCACCAGCGATGCGACAGGTCTGCCGCGGTCCCATACCGCGGCATACGAAACCTGCGAGCGGCCATCGCCGGGTATCAGCTCCTGGATCATGATCTGATCGGAGCCGACCAGAGCCACGGCGTCGTCGTAGTATCCCATGAGCCTGCGCCGATCGTCGGCGCGCCAAGCCTTCGCGGCGACGAAAGCGTCGCGGCCCTCACAAACTGTCGGCTTGACGATGACGGGAAACCGAAAGTCGATACCCGCCAACTCGTCACGCTGACGCGGATAGTGGCTGATCGGAAGTGCGATGCCGAGTTCTGCGGCACGTTCGTTCATGCGCCGTTTATCGTAGGTCCAGCGAACGACTTCCCAGTTGGGTGTCGTCAGAGCAAAGATCGCACCGAGCTGGGCATGATTTTGCGCGATAAAGCGCACGTCCGCATCGGCGCCGGGAAACAAGACCCAGCCGCGCAGATGCTCGCGGTCGGCGAGGTCACGAAGGAAGTCGACGGCGCGCGGGTCACGTGCCCCAGGCCAACGCAGGCCGCACGTCACGTAGCGTGAGAACGTCGCCAGAGGATTGTCATCGGTGAGCAACCAGACTGGAACGCCACGGCGTCCGAGGCTGCGTGCAATTGCAAGGCTGCCATGAGCGCCACCAAGAACCAGAGCGCCTTTCTGCTTCCTTGGCTCAGGCGACATCAGAGCGGGTATCCGGAACAGCGCGTCATTGTGGCGGCGACAGGTTGGCGGTCCTGCCGAGCAATCGCGAGACGCTTTTTGGAAATTCCGAAATGGCATGTCGGCCACCGTACGCAAGCGCTGCGTCGGTGACTGAACTCGCGGCATAGGAAGCGCCGGCAACAAATCGCAGCAAGGGACCAAAGCTTTTGACGGCAGGAGAGCCAACGAAATGCAGCTTCGGAACGCTCGAACTCGAAGCCTGCGCCGAGGACCGGCGAGCCTTCCGCGCACGCGACATCATCCAGGAGCTGTGGCGCAAGAATGCCGATGCGCGAGAGATCGATCCGATAGCCGGTACCCAGAACGACATGGTCGAAAGCTCTGGGACCGTCGTCGAGATCGACGACGATGCGATCGGAATCTGTGTGAGCTCCCAAGATTTTGTGCCCGAGGTTGAGCGTCACTTTGCCAAAACGCGGCTTCAGCCATCCGGTGGCAGCAGCCCTCAGGCACCGCATCGAGATGTTCGCTCGCAACTCCGGCGTTAGGTGGCGAACGATCCCCGGCATCTCAACGAGCCAGTTCAATGGAAAAGGTCCGACCGCGGATGGCGCGCCAAGCACGTTGTGCAGTTTCGAACGAAGCGATCTCCCTACGCTCCCTCCGCCGCTTGAATCGCCGAGCCAATGGATATCGCCACGTCCGATCAGTTCGACCTTGGCGCCGGCCTCGCTGAGCAATGTGGCCGACTCGCAGGCGCTTTGGCCCCGACCGATCACCGCGACATACTTGCCGCCGAATGGTGAGAAGTCCGCGTGCTGACACGAATGCGTGACCAGAGAAGACGGGAGATCGCGAAAGACAGATGGACGATAGTCCTGGTTGACGAGACCCGTCGCGACGATGACGCGGTCGGCAGCAAAAATCTCACCATCGGCCAGCGTGAGCTGAAAGCCGTCCGCGGCCCGTTCGACCTGCCGCACCTTACGGCGATCAACGCCCGGGACGAGGCGTTCCTGAAACCACTCGCCATAGGCTACGAAGCATTCGAGAGGAACAGGCCATTGTGGCTTGATCTTCTGCATCGCCATAAAAGCCTTGAACGAGTGTTCGCCGTCGGGAGACGACAGGTCTGTGGCGCGTTCCGGAGAGCGTATTCGCATGCCTTTCGGCATGTGTTCTCGCCAGAACGACATTGGCTCGCCGAAAACGCGCGTCGATATCCCGGAATGTTTCAGGTGGGCTGCGACCGATAGTCCGTATGGTCCGGCGCCGATAACGGCGACTTGGCAGACATTGAAACGTTTTGATGTCATTGATCGGCTGGTCCGAATTTTCGGAGATCCGATAACATGGATCGCGCGGCGATCCTGCGCCGCATTGGCTTTAAAGTTATCGACCAGTCTTTAATGTTCGCGAAATGCCGTCCGGAATGTTGGTGAATCGCGGCGTTCTTCTGGTTAATACGAGGTGAACCGCGCGCTGCTGGATGCAGCGAGCGGCCAACGACGGACCGGTGCTCAAGCCAAAAATAAGCGTCAAAATTCGCCAGTTTTGGCGCTAAAGTGGCCGGATCGTTCAAATATGCGATATGTGCAGAAACCTAATGAACGACGAGGGAGGGTCTGAATGCACACCGTGCATGCGTCTTCTACGCGGCGAACCGGGTTGGTCTTTCTCGGATCGCTGCTGTCTTGTTTCGTCGTTGCCGCACCGGCGATCGCAGAGGATGCGGCGACATTCTACAAGACGCACACGTTGACGCTGGGTTCTCCCAATAGTCCGGGCGGAGGGTACGACATTTACGTTCGCGCCCTTGCGCGGCACATCACCAAATATATTCCTGGCAACCCGAACGTGATTGTCCAGAATATTCCGGCGGCCGGAGGCATGGCGCTCGCCAATCAGATCTACAACACCGTACCGAAAGACGGATCATATTTCGGCATGGTTCGCGGCACCGCAATCCAGGAACAAGTCTACAAATCGCCTCAGGTCCAATTCGACGGCCGCCGATTTGCGTGGATCGGCAACATGAACAGCGATCACGATGCCTGCATCGTTACGGCCGCGAGCGGGGTGAAGACAATCAACGATCTGTACAATCACCAGGTGATCGCAGGCGCCTCCGGAGTGGGGGCGCAGTCGTACTCCTTCCCGGTCGTCTATCGCGATCTTCTGGGGATGAAGTTCAAGGTGATTTCGGGCTACCCGGGAACGCCCGAGCGTCTTCTGGCACTGGAACGTGGTGAATTGACCGGCGCTTGCGGCATCAGCACCTCGCTGTTCCGCTCGCAGTTCAGCCGGCTCGTGGCGGAAGGCAAGATCCGTCTGGTCGCCCAAGGCAGCCTCAGCAAGGACCCGCGATACTCCGACGTTCCGAACATTCTCGATCAAGCCAAGACGCCGGATATCCGCCAGGCGCTCGAATTTCTCTTCCTGCCGCTTGCGCTTGGACGCTCGCTCGCAGCCCCTCCGGAGACGCCCGCGGATCGGCTCGAAATCCTGCGCACGGCAACGCGCAAAACGATGAAGGACCCGGATTTTCTGGAGGACGCAAAGAAGCTCAACATCGACATCGAACCGATGGATGCGGATGAAACCAAGCGGACGGTGGATCGGCTGTTTGCAACACCGCCGGCCGTTGTTGAGCGGATCCAGGCGGCACTCACGCAGTAAGCCTGCGGGCGGCGACGGGCTGTCATGCCGTCCGGCACATTAATTCCAGTCGTTGGTCGTGGACGGCCGTTCCGGCCTCGACTAAAATTTTCAACGAGGCTCAAGGAGAACAGAGAATCATGCTGAAGGATTTTCATCACAACGGCCGCTTCTTATGGCCGAACGATTCACGGGTCGCGGTGACGCTGACGTTCGATTTTCAGGGCGGGGAGGACGTTCGCCCGCTCCCTGACGGGACCAGGGATCATGAGGAATACACTCAGTGCGAGTACGGTCCGAACACAGCGATCTGGCGGATACTGAGAATCCTGGACGAGGAGGGCGTGAAGGCGACGTTTCTCACGTGCGGCGCGATCGCTGAACGCTTCCCGGACGCAGTCAAGGCCATTGTCGCGAACGGACACGAAATTGCCGGCCACGGCTATCACCATGAAGTCGCGCGCAAGCTCACGCGAGAGCAGGAGCACGAGGTGATGCGCAAAACCGTCGACATGATCCGTGGTCGCACAGGCCAAAGGCCGTTCGGCTGGCGCTCATGCACGCAGAGTCCCAACAGCCTCGAACTGTTGATGGAGTACGGCTTCCTCTGGAACAGTAATTCGTTCTCGCACGATCTGCCGTTCCTCTGGACATCGGGCGGCCGCGTGCTCGTCGAGCTTCCGAGGCAGCCTTTTGGCGACGGCCGGACCTATCAGCATCGCAACAACGATGCCGGAAATCCGCAAGACACGCTGGGGATTTGGAAAGGTATGTTTGACGAGTTTCACGACGAATTGAAGAACACGCCGGCTTATTGTCCGTTCCAATTCCACCCGTACATCTCCGGCCGTCCGGGCCGGGCGAGAACCCTGCGCGCGATCATTCAGCACATGAAGCACGCTGGTGGCGTATGGTTTGCGACCGGCAGCGAAGTCGCGCACTGGTGTCTCGACGAGATATTCAAAGCGGATCGTGACGCGGCGCCACGCAAAGTCGCCGCCTCATAGGCGGTAACGTTCAAGTTCAAGAAAAACACTTATCGGTGTCAGCCGATCGATAGCATGGCTGGCGCCACTCCTTGGAGGAAACACGTCGATGATTATCGATTTCCATACGCATGTCTTTCCGCCGGACGATTGGGATACTTTTACCGGCACCGGCTTTCACAAAAACGTTGGCGCGAAGAAAGGCCGGCCGCCGGGCACGATCGAGAACGTGCTGGAGGCGGCCAGGATCGGCGGCGTCGACATTTCAGTGATTTCCAATCCGATCCACAATCTGCGCGACATGGATCGGGCGCAGCAGCTTGAACGCTGCCAGCGGCAGAACCGTTACAACGCGGAGCAGCAGAACAAGTATCCGGGAAAAATCTACGGCATGGCATCGACAGTGCCGTATGGCGGCGATCCCTTTTTGCGCGAATTCGAGCGCGCGGTGAAGCAGGACGGGCTCAAGGGCGCGTGGATCCTGTCGAGCCTGCAAGGCAGCTACCCCGACGATGACGATGCCATGCCGTTCTTCCAATTGGCGACGGAGCTCGACGTCCCCGTTGTCATTCATCCGCCTTCTGTCGGCTTCGGCGAGGAGCGGATGCGCGACTATCGGCTTGCCTCCAGCGTCGGCCGGCCGATGGACGGCGCGCTCGCCGTGGCACGGCTTATCGTGCGGGGCGTGTTCGAGAAATTTCCGACGTTGAAGCTCATGGCGACGCATCTTGGCGGCGGCATTTGCGAAATGATCGGGCGCATGGACTACGCCTATCGCCTGCAGGACGAGTGCTTCTTTCTCGGCAGCTATGAGCCGATGCTGATCAAGCATGAACCCAGTCATTACCTGAGGATGATGTATCTGGAATCGACGTCCTATACGGTTCCCGGCGCCCGTTGCGCCTTTGAAACCGTCGGCGCCGATCACTTCGTCTTCGGGACCGACTCGCCGCCGCTGTTCGTTCTTAAAAAAGAGGGCGTCGATCTCATCAACAAAATGGGCCTGACGCCGGAAGATAAGAACAAGGTCTATTACGAAAATGCGCGCAAGCTCTTGAAGCTTTGACTGTCATGCGCACCGCGCCGCACCTCGCCTTTTGGGTCATCGGTTTCTTCCTCGCCGCCGGCGCCGCTGTCCGTGCCGATGATGACTTCTTCAAGGGCAAGGACATCACGCTTTACAGCGGCTCGCCGCCTGGCGGTCCTTACGACACCTACACGCGACTGATCGGGCGGCACCTGGGCGCCCACATCCCGGGTCACCCGAATGTCATCGTGCAGAATATGGTCGGCGCGAGCGGCCGCCGCATGATCGGATATCTCTACAATCTCGCGCCGCGGGACGGCACTGTGATCGGGGCCGCGGAGCGTGCCGTAGCGCTTGCCCCGCTCCTCGGCGAGGACAATCAGTTCGATGCGCTCAAGATGGCGTGGCTTGGCAGCGCCAACAGCGAAACCAATGTCTGCATCGTCTGGCATACGTCGGCGATCAAGACCATCGACGACGTGAAGACCCATGCCATGAACGTCGGCACCAGTGGGCCGAGCAGCACCGATGCGATCTATCCGAACATGATGAACGCGCTGTTCGGGATGCACTTCAAGGTTATCGGCGGTTACAAGGGCGCGGCGCAGTCTGACCTGGCGGTCGAGCGCGGTGAACTCGATGGCAGGTGCGGGATAAGTTGGGATACACTGGTCGCGCTCAAGACCACATGGCTCGATCAGAAGCTCATTCGCATCCTGGTGCAGATTGCGCTCGATCGGGATCCCAAACTGCCCAACGTGCCGTGGATCTTTGATATGGCGTCCACGGAGGAACAGCGGCAAATTCTGACGTTCTGGACACTGCCAAACAAAATGGGGCGGCCGTTCGTGGCGCCGCCCGGCGTGCCCGCGGACCGTATCGCGCTTTTGCGACGCGCGTTTATGGCCACATTCGCCGACCCAGAGCTTCGTGCCGAGGCGGATACGATGAAGCTGGCGGTCAAGGGCATTGGCGGTGAAGACGTCACGGCGCTGATCGAGAGAGCCTACGCCATGCCGAAGGCGATCGTGGAGAAAGCAGCGTTGGCGGGCGAGGGGCGCTGAAGTCGCGGCCCTCAGGCGCTGGCGGTTGTACCAGCATGCTGACGTGATTAGGCTGTCATGCGAAACGCGATAGGCCGTCAGGCCCAGCATTGAACCACGGAGGTCGCCTATGGCGGATGATCTCAAGGTCAAAGTCAACGGACGAGAGTGGCCGGTGAGCGCAAGTCCGGACACGCCGCTCCTCTACGTGCTGACGAACGAATTGGAGTTGCACGGCCCGCGCTTCGGTTGCGGGCTCGCACAATGCGGCTCGTGCTCCGTGCTCGCCGACGGCGTCGAGATCAGATCGTGCGTCACGCCGGTCGAGGCGGTAGCTGGCAAATCGATCACGACGCTTGAAGGGCTTGCTGTGTGGTACGCGGAAAAGAAGGGTCTTGCGCAAGCGCCGATGTTGCATCCCCTACAGCAGGCCTTCATCGACGAGCAGGCGTTGCAGTGCGGCTATTGCTACAACGGCATGACCGTGAAGGGCGCGGAACTGCTGGCGAACAATCCAAAACCCAGCGAAGCCGAGATTCGTCAGACGATGAACGGCCACCTCTGTCGCTGCGGGACGTATCCGCGCGTGATGAAGGCAATTCAGCTTGCGTCCCGCGCCATGGCGGGAGACACGCCATGAGCAACGTTCAGCGTGACATCGACGAAACCGTCATTCCATTTTCGCGCCGCGATTTGTTCAAGGCTGGCGGCGCGATGATCGTCGGCTTCTGCTTTGCCGGGGCGGCCGCATCGGCGACGTCCGCCTTGGCGGCGCGCGGCGACATCGCCGGGCCGCCGGATCAAAATGCGATTGATTCCTGGATCGCACTGCACGCCGACAACACTGCGACGCTCTATTTCGGCAAGTGCGAACTGGGTCAGGGCAATACCACCGGGCTGTTGCAGATCGCCGGCGAAGAGCTTGATCTCGACATGAGCCAGCTTTCCGCAGTGCGGCTCGATACCAATGTGACGCCGAACCAGGGCGCGACGAGTTCAAGCTCATCGATCGAGCGCGGCGGACCGCAAGTGCGCGCCGCCGCCGCCGAAGCGCGCTTGGCGCTGCTGCGACGCGCCTCGCAACGGCTTGGCGTGCAAATCGGCAGTCTCATCGTCACCAGGGGTGTGGTGTCCATCGACGGCGATCCGAGCCGTTCGGTGACGTATGGCGAACTCCTCGGTGACAAGCCGTTCAGCCTTAAATTCACCGGCACGGCACCGCGGAAGCAGGCGAGTCAATACAAGCTTGTCGGTACGCGCGTGCCGCGGGTCGACATCCCCGCCAAGGTGTCCGGCACTTACACGAACATGCAACATGTTCGCGTCGCGAATATGCTGCACGGCCGCGTGGTACGGCCGCGCGGACAGCGCGCCTACGGCAGCGCTGTCAAAGTGGTCAGCGTCGACGAAAGCTCCATCGCCGACATCTCCGGCGCGCGAGTCGTGCGCCGTGGCGATTTCGTCGGCGTGGTCGCCGAACGCGAGTGGGATGCGGTGAAAGCCGCCCAGCAGCTCGACATCACGTGGCAGGAAAGCACGCCGCTGCCGGATCAGGCCAAGTTGCCGGAATTGCTGCGCGCGGCGAAGTCGACCGACACCGTCGTCGTCAATGTCGGCGACCTGGAAGCGGGCTTCGCGCAGGCCGCCTACATTGCATCAGCGACTTATTTCTCGCCGTACCAGGCACACGCCGCGTTCGGGCCGAATTGCGCGCTCGCCGATGTCGGCCCAGACAGCGCGGTCGTTCTGTCGTCGACCCAAGACATTTATGCGTCGCGCAAGATGCTTGCCACGCTACTGGGGATGCCCGAACAACGCGTTCGGGTGCAGTATTATGAAGGTTCCGGTACGTTCGGCCATAGCTGCTACGAAGATGCGCCGCAGGCGGCGGCGATCATGTCGCAGGAGGTAGGCCGCCCGGTCCGCGTGCAATTCATGCGCTGGGACGAGTTGGGTTGGGACAATTACGGCCCGGCGCAACTCGCCGAAGTGCGGGCTGCCATCGATGCATTCGGAAAGATCGTCGCCTACACTTATGATGGCTGGCAGCACGGTTGGCACATCAATGAAACGTCGACCGAGCTTGCGATGGGCACTCCGCCCGCCGAGCGAACGGGCGGTTCGTTTTCGATCGTCGTCAACCGGATGAGCACCGGCTCGATGTATCGCATTCCCAATCGCCGCGTGGTCAGTCACGCCATCCCGATGGTCGGGCTGCTCAAGGGCTCGCCGCTACGCTCCCCGCTCGACATGGCGTTGTCGTTTGCATCGGAGCAGACAATCGACGAGTTGGCTCACGCGGCGAAGCTTGATCCGCTGGAATTCCGGCGCAAAAACATGGGCGACACGCGCTGGCTTGGCGTTCTGGAAGCGGCCGCCAAGGCGGCGGCGTGGACTCCGCGGCTCGCGGCGTCCCGGCTATCCAACGACGAGATCGTAACTGGCCGCGGCATCGCAATCGGCACGCACCATGTCTCTTACGGCGCGGCCGTCGCTGAGATCGAGGTCAACAAACGCACGGGTGCGATTGTTGCCAAGCACCTCTATGGTGCACTCGATTGCGGTTTGACCGTCAACCCGGCGCTCGTCGAGAATCAGATCGTCGGTATGATGATCCAGGCAACGAGCCGGATGCTGAAGGAAGAGGTCACGTTCGACAGCAACGGGGTCACCAGCGTCGATTGGGTCAGCTATCCGGTGTTACGCTTCGCCGAGCATCCGCACTGCACGCCGATCGTCGTGCAGCGGATCAACGAGCCATCGAGCGGCGCCGGCGAGGAGGTGATGGGCGCCGCGGGCGCCGCTATCGCTAACGCATTCTTCGACGCAACCGGGGTCAGGCTACGGCAATATCCGCTGACGCCCGAGCGTGTGCGCGCCGCTCTGTCCGCCGGCAAGACGGGGTAGACAAACAACGCGCGTGCCGGGACTTTATCCGGTCGCCTTGGTCAAAAAGCGGAGCGGGCATCACTGCACGGTGATGTTCGCATCCTTGATCACCTTGCCCCATAGCTTGAGCTCGTCGGCGAAAAACCGTGCCGTCTCCTCGGGGCTGGTGGCGCTGGGCTCGAGTTGAAGCGCGCGCAGCTTGCTGCTTACGGCCGGGTCCTTGAGGATGTCGACCGTATCGCCGTTGATCTTGGTGACGAGCGGCGCGGGTGTTCCGGGCGGCGCCGCCAGCGCGAACCAGGTGATCGACCGGAAGCCGGGCAGGCCGGTTTCCTGCACGGTCGGTATGTCGGGCAATGCCGCGAGCCGCTTGGTGCTGCCGACGGCGAGGATGCGAAGTCGCCCGCCGTGGAACAGCGGAACCGATGTCGTCGCCGTATCGAAGAACATATCGACGTGACCGGCGATGACATCATTGAGTGCGGGCAATGCGCCTCGGTAGGGGACATGAAGCATTTTGATGCCGCCCATCTGCTCGAGCATGGCGGCGCTCAGTTGTGCGGTCGAGCCGACGCCTTGGGAGGCAAAGGTGACCTTGCCCGGATTCGCCTTCGCATACGAGATCAGCTCTTGCACCGACTTGCCGGGAAAGTCGTTGCGGACGTCGAGCACGTTCGGCACCGTCGCGAGCAGTGTAATCGGCACGAGCTTGTCCGGATCATAAGGCAAGTCGTGATACAAGAGTTTGTTGATGGTCAGCGGCGAAGGCGGACTGACCATCAGCGTGTAGCCGTCAGGAGCGGAGCGCGCGACCCGTTCCGCGCCGATATTCATGCCGCTGATATTCTCCACGACAACGGCCTTGTCCCATTTTCGGCCGAGCTGGTCCGCGACGATGCGTGCGAGAGTGTCGGTGGTCGAGCCCGGCGGGAAAGGAACGATGATCTTCACCGGCTGCGTTGGATAAGCATCCTGCGCGCGGGCCAAACTCGCCCACGCGACGATTCCGGTTAACAAGAGCGAGATTGCAATTTTCCGCATTCCCATTTCCACCCTGTGTTATCGCTCGTTGTTCGTGCCGCGGTTCGACCCCTGAACGATGGAGCGGCTTCAAGGGATCCTGGACGACACAGCTGACGCGTTCTGCTCGAACGATGGCATTTTGCCCGGAGGCGAGGAAGCCCGCAACGGCGGAAGGTTCGACCGCTTTTGCAGGGGCGCGTCGCGGCGCGCTCAGGACGGCGGCCAGCCGACGCCGCTTTGCTCGTGCACGAGGCGGCCAATGCCCAAAATCAGCGGTTCTTCGAAGCGAGGCGCGACGATTTGAATTCCCACGGGCAAGCCGTCCCTTGATAAACCTGCGGGGGCACTCGCGGCGGGCAAGCTGACAAGCGTGATGAGGAACGCCGGCGCGATCCAGTCGATATAGTTTTCAAATTTGCGTCCATTGAGCTGGTCGGGAAAGTTCATTTCCAACGGATACGGCTTCACCGGCGCGGCGGGCGTGAGCAGAACATCGAAGTCCTCAAACAGTTTCCTGAAGCGATGAAACACCTCCTGCCGCTTCTGCTCGGCGGCAGCAATGTCGATCGCCGTGATCTTGAGGCCGGCCTGAACATTTCCCTTCAGGTTCTGTCCAAAATGCTCGATTTGGTCCAGTCGCTCGTATTGCTGGCCGACCATCCATAAGCCGCGCCAAGTCTGATAGGGATCGCGGCCGTCGGCGGCGCTGAACGCGATCTCTTCGACGTGGGCGCCGGCGTTGCGAAGGCGGAGCGCCGCGGTGCGGCAGATGGTGTCGACTTCCTCTTCCACGCCGATCCCCGCAATGTCTGAAACGTAAGCAATGCGCAAACCCTTCGCGTCGGTGCGGCGCTCGACTTCGGCAAGTGCACTCGGCCAGGGCGGCGCTACCGAAATCGGCGACAAGCGGCTGAACCCGACGATCGCATCCAGCATGAGGGCCGCGTCTTCTGCATTGCGCGCCAGCGCGCCGTTCACCTGTCCGGGATCCCAGGCGAGCGGCATCGGATAATTGGGGGTCAGTCCCGGCGTCGGCCGGATTCCAACAATGCCGCAGAACGCTGCCGGAATTCGGATCGAACAGCCGAAATCGGTACCTTGGGCGATCGGCACCATGCCGGTGGCCACCGCAACAGCCGAGCCGCCTGACGATCCTGCGGGACTCAATTCCGGATTCCATGGATTGCGCGTCGGACCGAACAGCGCGTTGTTGGTGTTGGCGCCGCAGGCGAATTCCGGCGTGTTGGTCTTGGCGAGAATGATGGCGCCTGCAGCCTTGAGGCGGCGAACGACTTCGGCGTCTTCGGCAGGCACATGGTTCTTATAGAGCGGCGATGCGAAGGTCGTGCGGATATCGGCCGTCGGCGTGATGTCCTTGATTGCCACCGGCAGGCCGTGCAGTGCGCCGACCGGTTCGTTCTTGGTCATGGCATTTTCAGCCTGGCGCGCGGCGTCGCGGGCCTGCTCGGCCGCAAGCGTGACGATCGCATTGAGCTTCGGATTGACCGCCTCGATTGACGGCGAGATGAGCGTCGAGCACTTCGACAGGGCTCACGGCCTTTTGGCGAATAAGTCGCGCGAGATCGCGCGCCGATCGGCGAGTGAGACTGAGATCGGCCATGGACTGCGACTATTTTCCCGACCAGTGCACGAAGCGCCGCTCGACCAAGAGGAACAGCAAATTCAGGCCATAGCCGAGGACGCCCGCCGCGAATATAGCGGCATACATTCGCGGCATGTCGAACAATTGCTGGGCCTCGAAAACGCTATGGCCGAGACCGTCCTGGGAGCCGATGAACATCTCGGCAACCACGATGATGACCAAGGCGAGCGAAACTCCGTTGCGCAGGCCAACGAATGTCTGCGGCAGCGATTCCAGCAGCATCACGTCGAACAGGACACGCAGCCGCGAGGCGCCCATCACCTTGGCGGCCAAGAGTCGCGTCTTGCGCGCGTTCATGACGCCGTAAGCGACATTGAACAGGATGACCAGAATCGCGCCAAACGCCGCGACGGAGATTTTGGTTTCATCGCCGACGCCGAACAGCACCAGGAAAAGCGGAAACATGGCGGAGGCCGGCGTCGAGCGGAAGAAATCGATGACGAATTCCAGCGAGCGATAGAGCCTTTCCGACGAGCCGAGCACGATGCCGAGCGGAATCGCGATCACGGCGGCAATCGCCGTCGAAGCCGCAGTCCGGTAGACGGTTTTCACGAAGTCAAAGCCAAGCGCCCCGCCGTCCATGCCTTTCCACAGGGCCTCAAAGGTGGAGATCGGGGAGGGCAGCAGCACCGGATCGACCCATTCGCGCCACGTCGCCAGCGACCAGACGGCAAGGAGGCCGACGACGCCGACGATCGGCAAAAACGGCTTGAGCTTCTCCGATCTCACGCGCGCCTCACTTCGCGTTGGAACACCTCGAGGCAATGCGCTTTGGTGTGCACGAATTCGGGATCGGACAACGTGGCATCGGTTCGCGGCCGGGACGCCGCGACCGGCGTGAAATCGGCGACCCGGGCCGGGTGTCGCGATAGCAGCAGCACGCGATCGGCGAGGAAAACCGCCTCCTCAAGATCGTGCGAGACCAGTACCGTCGTCGTGCCGGTTTCCATGAAGATGCGCTGCAGCTGCTCGCGCATGAACAGCGTCATTTCGTAATCGAGCGCGGAAAACGGCTCGTCGAGGAACAGGATTTCCGGTTCGACCACCAGCGCCCGCATGATCGAGACAAGTTGCTGCTGCCCGCCGGACATCTGATAGGGGTAAAGATTAAGGTCGAGCTTGATGCCGAGATGTGTGACCAGCTTCTCCGTGCGCGCCCGCCGTTCCGCCGGCGGCACTTTCATCATTTTCAGCGGGTAAGAGATGTTGTCGAAGGCGCGCATCCACGGAAACAGCGCCTCGCGGTAATTCTGGAAGACATAGCCGAACTTGATTTCGTCGAGCCGCATGCCGTCGAACAGGATTTGGCCGGCGTCGAGCGGAATGAGACCGGCAATCATATTGATCAAGGTGCTTTTGCCGCAGCCGTTCGGGCCGAACACCGAGATCAATTCGCCGCGCGGAATATCGAGATCGAAGTTGTCGTAGATGACGGCCTTGTCGAAGCGCTTGGAAAGGCCGCGGATCGTGACGTGCGGCCGTGTTGCCTCATTCGGGGCCGCCTGCTGCTGCGGCGACACGCCCGTCGATTGCATTCGCAGGGCGTGAGGCGCGGCGCTCATCAGCTTTGGCTCATCAGCGGACGGCTCAGAACGACTTGAGATACTTCTTCACGTCGATCTTTTCTGGCACCACGCCGATCTGCTGACCGAAGTCCGTGAACTCCTGCAGGTAGCCAAGTTGCTTGGGGCTCATGTCCTTGGTCATGATGTAGCCGAGCATCGGCACGGTATCGACGACATTGTCGGGTGTCATCGTATTCTTGGCGAGATACTTGCGAGCGGCCTCGGGGTTTGCGCGGATATAGTCGATGGCCTTGGACCAGCCTTGCGCGAAGCGCTTGGCGACGTCGGGGCGCTTATTGATGAAATCCGTCGAGAAGGCGCAGCCCGCCGCGTAGGCATCGGCATCGGGGCTGCCCAGGATGTACTTCGCGATCACTCCAGCCTCGACAGTCTTGGCGACGCCGAGATTGTGCATGATGGTGGCGCTCGGCTCCAACGTATAGCCGCCATCGAAAGTGCCGGCCTTCATAGCGTTGACGTGCTGACCCATGTCGAGCTGGTCGATGGTGTAGTCGCCTTCCTTGAGGCCGACCTTGGCGAGAATGCCTTTGGCGGTATTGAGGTTGGCGGGGCCCGGCGCCGACATCAGCTTAAGGCCTTTGAAATCCGCGAGCGTTTTGACCTTGTCGGTAAGGCCTTCGCGCACCACGAACTGTTCCATCTTGTACTTGGCGTTTTGGCTGTGCATGGCGACGTACATGGCGACGCCGGGCTTCTTCACGTCGGCGTTGAGGCCCTCAAGCGTCACCAAAACCGCGGAGACTTCGATCTGATTGGTGATCAGCGCCGCAACATTCGGCGGCCCGCCCATGAGCACGCTGGTTTCCGGCTCGAGATTGAGTTCCTTGAAGTAGCCGAGGTCCAGCGCAACGAAATACGGCAGCGACGAGCTGATCGGGAATACCCCGACCTTGACCTTGTCCAAGGTTTGGGCCGCGGCTGGGAAACTGACGAGGCTCAAGCCTGCCAGCGCGCCAAGGACCTTTCGCCGATCGGGATGTTCGCGCTTGGTCATCTTCATCAACTCCTTGATCTTGAGCGGCTTTTTATCAGCCGAGGGATTTGCAGCCATCGCCGAATTTGCCCTTGGGCAAGCAAGGCTCGTGCCGAAAAGGTAGTCAAACTGTGCCTTATTCCCCGACATCGACAATGGCGATCACCGGACCGCCGCCCTGCGGCCCCTGGTGCATGGCATCGACGGAGACGAATACCGCCGGATCGCCGATCGCGGCAGCCGCCACGCCGCCGACGGCTGCCTTCGCATGACGGTGCCAAGGAACGTCCGAATCATCGAGCATGATCTGGCGTCGGCCACGCAGCGTTCCTCGGCGGTCAGCTTCGCACTTGATGAAGCAATTGACCAGACGCCCATGCAAATCCTCGGCGCGCGGCCGCTCCGGCAGTTCAAGACCCGCGTTGCGGATGGCGGCATAGATGCCGTCGATGTCCAGCGCGTCTTTCATCACCGAGTGACCGATGCGATAGCGGCCGCCGGCTCCAGCCTTGTTACCCAGCAGAACGATTTGCGCTTGGGTCAATTCGACGCCCGAGGAGCATGACGCGACAGACGAAAAAAGATCGAGATTGTGACAAATCTCTTCCGCCTTCGGCATGGCGACCTCGCCGAGCGCGACCGCGATACCGAGCGCGGTCGTGCCGTTCGACACGCCCATTGAATTGTGCACCTCGCACGCGACCTGATGACCGCGCGATTGTGCGTCGCGCACCGAATCGATGGTCAGCAGCGGCGTCTTGGTTTGCACGTAGTGAACGTCGGCCGGATCGTCGATTCCGGCGTCGCGCATCGCCGCTTTCACGCCCGCGGCAACCTTTTCGACCATCGCCGGACGACCGATGTCCTCGGGCAGCAGTTCGGCGCTCATGGCGGTGCCGATCGCCAAGCGTGACTTCGAAGCGGGGCCCGTTGTGTCGGTGCGAGCAAATATCGTCGCGTGCGGAGTAATGACGCCGTCGCAGCCGCCCGACCAAACCATCGGGATGCGCGCTACCTCCTGCTCCGAGCGCAGGCCGTACTTCATCAGCGTACGGCGAAACGCCTGATCGGCGAGGATGCGAGTAAAGTCGTTGACGCCGCCATTGCCTTCGGTCTTGCCGATGACGGCGATAATCTGATCGGCGGTGAACCGGCCCTTGTTGATGCAGTCTTCGAGACCCGAAGCGTCCTGCACGTTTTTCAGTTCCACCTTGGCGACTTCAATGGCCATTCCCGGTTACCCTCTTTTGATCTTGCTTGTTCAAGCTGAGCGTATCCATGGCTTGAATTCGCCGCGCAGCATTCTTTCAAAACCTTCACCGCGATCGATGATGGGCCGATCGCCAACGCGTTTGGATCGAAGCGTGTCGCGGTGTTTCTTCGTCGCTTCCAGATCGACGAGCAACGAATCCTCCGTGGTGCCCGGTTTCAGTACAACGCCATATTCGTCGTGCGCCGAAGCGGCTGAGACCTTGCCGTCGATCACGTCGCCCAGCACCAATTCAGGCTCGCGATCGAGCGGATCGCCCCAGCCACCGCCGCCGGTGGTGCGAACGCGAACGATCTGGCCGGCCAAGACCGGCTCGCCGTCGACGAGCCCGCCGAGGTCGCGCGGCGTCCCCTCGATGTCGATCGTGACGCAGAATGGCAGCCCAGCCTTGCCGCCGTTGACGCCGTAACAGCCTAGCCGTACGCGGTCAGCCGTCACGATGGTCCGGCAATCCACCAGGGCTCGATAATGCTTCTCGTAGCCGAGACCGCCGCGGCGCTTGCCGGCGCCGCCGGAATCCGTCCGCAGCGCGAGTTTCTCGACCAGCAGCGGAAACCGCGTCTCGGTGAATTCGGCCGGCTGATTGCGGGAATCCGGCACGATGTGAATGGCGTCATTGCCGTCCGCGTAGTAGCGCCCGCCTGAACCGCCGCCGAGAACTTCGCGCGACAAAAAGCTCTTGCCGTTGCGGTCCGTACCGTAGAAGCCGGTATAGCGGATCGTTTCCTGGTCGGCCGGCATCCGGCCATCGACGGCCTGCGCGACCACTCCGGCAAGCAGGCCGAGACAGCGCAACAATACGAACGAGCGCGCGTTCGTCGCGGCCGGCCACTCCGGCGTGATCAAAGTGCCTTTGGGCGGGAAAATCACGTCAAAGACGTCACAGACGCCCTCGTTGACGTGAATCTCCGCCGCGCGTTCAGGAGTGTCGGCAAGATTGCGCAGGATAGGGGCAATCCATTTGATCAGGAACGCGCCGCCGGCATAATCAGCCGGCCAATTGATCGGACCCATGGATTGCGGATCGGTCCCGGTGAAGTCGAGGGTGATACGATCCGCCGTCTTTGTCATTTTGATCGCAAGCTTGTGCAGCTTGGGATCGGTCAGACCGTCGTGCTCGACGTAATCTTCCCAGCGATACTCGCCGTCGGCGATTTTCGGCAGAAGCTCGCGGCGGAAAATATCGCTGCATTTATCGAGGATGGCCTGGAAGCAATCTTCCACGGTCTCTCGGCCGAAGCGCTCGAACAATTCGGCCATCCGGCGCGCACCCATGAGGCAAGCCTGCACCTCGCTGTCGAGATCAGCGGCGAGCGTCTCCGGCACACGCGTATTGCGCTTGACGATGGTAAAAACGGCCTCGTTTTTTACGTCCCGCGTCGAACAGCTTGATTGGCGGAATGGCGAGACCTTCCTCGAACACGGTCGCAGCGGTACCCGGCATCGAACCAGGCACGCGCCCGCCTATGTCGTCGTGATGCCCAAACGCCTGGATGTAGGCGACGACTTCGCCGCCGTGGAAGACCGGAACCGTGCTGCAGAGGTCAGGCAGGTGGCCGATCGACCCTTCGGTGAGATAAGTGTCGTTCATCAAGAAGACGTCGCCCGGCCGCATGGTCTCGGGCGGAAAGTCGCGTACCACCGCATTCGGCATGGCCGAGTAGGATCGCCCCGTCAACTTGCGGCAATAGCGATCGAACAAGCCGACGCGGTAGTCGTGCGCTTCGCGGATCATCGGCGAGCGCGCCGTCCGCTCGATTGCATACTCGATCTCCGCCTCGATCGAGTTGAGCGTGCCTTCGACGATCTGCAGGACGATGGGATCGATGTCGCGCGCACGCGAGCGGGGCGCAGTCGGCCACGGCCACGCTTGCGATTGCACGTTCATCGGGCGGCCTCGTCGGATTTCGGTGTTCGCCGGACGATCAAAATACCGCGCTCGTCGACTTCGAGCCATTGGCCCGGAAAAACGACCGTCGTCGAGCCGAACTCCTCGATAACGGCTGGTCCGTCGATGCGGAAACGCGCCGCCAACGTTGAACGGTTGTAGATCGGCGTATCACGGAAAGTGCCGCCGAAATAGACCGGCCGCGTCGCATAGGCAGGCTTTGAGTCTCTCGCAATGTCGAGCTTTGGAATATCCGGACGTTCGATCATGCCGAAGCCGGAAACGCAGAAGTTGACGATCTCCACCTTTTGCCGGCCGGCGTAATTATAACCGAAGGCCTTAAAATGCGCGGCGTGGAATGCGTCGATCGTGTCGGCGATAAAGGCAGCATCGACCTTGCCCGAAGGGGCGGAAACGCGCACCTCCATCGACTGTCCCGCATACCGGACGTCGGCCTCCCGCAACAGCTTGATGCGTGAGCGTTCGATGCCATCCTGCTCGAGCGTCACAACGGCAGTGCTTTCAAGATTGGCGTAGATGTCGGCCACGGTCTTGAGGTCGATGGCGTCCTCGTGCGTTACCTTTGTTACGATCTGGTCGGTGCGCCAATCGACGGCCAATAGACCAAAGGCGGATAGATTGCCGGGATTCGGCGGCACGATGCAGGCCTTCATACCGATGAGATCCATCACGGCGGGTGACTGTGCGGGACCGGAACCGCCGAATGAAAGCAGCGCAAACTGGCGCGGATCGATGCCGCGTTGAATGGTCATCTGCCGGATGGCGTTGGCCTGATCCCAGTTGGCGATCTCAATGATGCCTTCGGCAAGTTGCTCAGGTTCCATGTTGCCGGGGAGCCGCGCTGCCAGCTTTGCGATGCCTTCGCGGGCGCGGTCCACGTTGAGACGAATGCCGCCGCCGATGAGTGCCGAGGGAAGGCGGCCGAGGACAAGGTTGGCGTCCGTGATCGTCGGCTCATTGCCGCCGTTCGGGTAACACATCGGTCCAGGTTCAGCACCGGCGCTGCGCGGCCCGACTTTGAGATGTCGTTCGCGCGTGATCCAGGCGATCGAGCCGCCGCCGGTGCCGATGGTCTTGATGTCGATCATCGGCACCCGCACTGGAAAGCGTCCGACCGCGCCGCCGTTTGTGATACCGGGCGTGGCGCTTTCGATCAGACAAAGGTCCGTCGAGGTGCCGCCGGCGTCGAGCGTCACCAGATCGGGAAATCCGGCAATCTCGGCGATGACCGCGCAGCCGATTGCGCCTGCGGCCGGTCCCGAGAGCGCCGTGGTGATCGGCTTGCGCATCACCTGGTCGGGACTGGCAACGCCGCCGCTCGATTGCATCACGAGAAACGGCTTGTCGCGCAAACCTGGACCGAGCTCGTCACGGATACGTTTCAGGTAGCGGCCCATATGCGGTTTGACGAACGCATCGACCAAGCGTGGTCACAGCGCGTTCGTATTCGCGATATTCCGGCAGCACGTCGCACGATAAGGACACGACAGCGTCGGGATAATCCTCGGCAAGGATTTGCGCGACTCGGCGTTCATGCGCGGCGTTGGCATAGGAATGCAGCAGACAGACGCCGATCGCTGTGACGCCTTGTGCGCGGAAAAATCGCGCGGCGGCGCGGATGCTTGCCTCATCGAGCGGGCGCAGCTCTTCACCGAGAAAATTCAGACGGCCACCGATCTCGCGAACAAATCGCAGCGGCACGATGCGGTCGGGCTTGACCCAAAAATACGAATTGCCGTAGCCCTCCGGCACCGCCTGGCGGGCAATCTCCAGGATATGACGGAAGCCTTCGGTGACGATCAGCCCGAGGCCCGATATCTCACCTTGAAGCAGTGCGTTGGTGGCAACTGTGGTGCCATGGGCGAGGCCCGCGAGATCGTCCAATGATGCATCGCCGAGTATCGATTTGACGCCGCGAACAAGGCCGATCGCAGGGTTCGACGGCGTGCTCGCAACTTTCGTCACCCGCATCGTGCCGGAGGCGGCATCGACGCAGACGATGTCGGTGAAAGTACCGCCGGTATCGATACCGATCCGCAGATTGGCGCGCTTTTCCATCATGTCTCACGTCTCACGCGCAGCATCGGCATGATATCTGGCGCTCGTCAACAAACAAACGCCGGCCGCAACGAGCCGGCCGGCGTTCTTCGATTTAGCCTGACGTTATTTCATAGCTTCGTAGATGGCGTGCGTCCAGGCGCCTGTCGGCTTTTTGGTGATCACCGGATCGGACTTTCCGCTCATGAGGACGGCGACCGTGCGATCATAGTCCTTCGGATCGAGTTCGGCGTTGCCGGAATCAAGCAGTTTGCCGATCTCGCCCATCATGCGCTTCTGGTCCTTTTCGGTCTTTGCGCCGGTGGTGTCGGCGGCGAGGATGATCTTCACCGCCTCGTCCTCGTGGGCTTTGGCGTAATCCCAGCCTTTCATCGATGCCTTGACGAATTTCGACATCTTGGCGACGAAGGCCGGATCCTTGAGTTTCGGCTCCATGACCCAGAGACCGTCCTCCAGTGTCGCCACGCCTTCCTTCTCATAGTTGAAGACGACGAGATCGCTCGGTTTGTAGCCGCCGTCGATCACTTGCCAGTATTCATTGTAGGTCATCGCCGAAACACAATCGGCCTGCTTCTGCAGGATCGGATCGACATTGAAACCCTGCTTGAGGACCTTTACGCCACCGGGCGAACCGTCAGTCTTGTAGCCGAGCTTCGACATCCAGTTCAGGAACGGATATTCGTTGCCGCCATACCAGATGCCGACCGTCTTGCCTTTCAGGTCTTCAGGTTTCTTGATGCCGGTGTCTTTGCGGCAGACCAGCTCCAGGCCCGAGTGTTTGAAGGTCTGCGAGATATTCACCAGCGGCACGCCCTTTTCGCGTGACGCCAGCGCTGACGGCATCCAGTCGACGACCACATCGGCGCCGCCGCCGGCGATCACCTGCGGCGGGGCGACATCTGGACCGCCAGGATTGATCGTCACGTCGAGGCCGGCGTCCTTGTAGAAGCCCTTGTCCTTGGCGACGAAATAGCCGGCGAACTGGGCCTGCGCGACCCACTTGAGCTGGATCGTCACCTTATCGGCGGCGTGAGCGGTAGCGAGCGAAAGCCCGAAGGCCCCGGCTGCCGCGATCATCGTTATGGTTCTCATATCTGCATGCTCCAACACGATAGGCGAACCGCCGAGTCAGGTCCGATAGGATGGATGCCAGAAGGTCGTCGCGCGCTCGGCGAGCGCGACAATTCCGTAGAACGCCATACCGGCGAGCGCTGCCAGCACAATCTCCGCCCACACCACGTCGAGCGACATGCGGCCGGCCTCGATCGAGATGCGAAAGCCTATTCCCTGGGTCGGCGTGCCGAAGAACTCCGCAACGATCGCGCCGATGAATGCGAGCGTGGAATTGATCTTCAGCGCGTTGAAGATGAACGGCATGGCCGCGGGCAAATAAAGCTTCTGCAGTGTTTGGCCATGCCCGGCGCCGTAGGAGCGCATCAGGTCACGCTCGATATGTCCGGCCGCGTTAAGGCCGGCGAGCGTGTTCACCAGCATCGGAAAAAACGTGATCACGACGACGACCGCGGCTTTCGACGGCCAATCAAATCCGAACCACATGACCATGATGGGAGCGATGCCGACGATCGGCAAAGCCGAGACGAAATTGCCGATCGGGAGCAGCCCGCGTCCAAGAAAGGTGTAGCGGTGAGCGACAACAGCGACGAGGAAACCGGCGCCGCAACCAATGACATAGCCGGAGAGCACGCCAAGAATGAAGGTCTGGAAGAAGTCCTGCCAAAGCATCCAAAGTGAACCGAAGAATCGCACGGCGATTGAACTCGGTGCCGGAAACAGCACCGGCGGCACGCCAAAGCCGCGCACGGCGACTTCCCAGAGATAGAAGACAAAGCCGCCGAACAGCAGCGGAGTCGCAAGATCGATGATGCGGGCGACGACCTTCTCGTGGGGCTTGATGGCGGCAAGCGCCGCGACGCCGAGCCACGCCGCGATCCAGTTTGCCAGGACCGGCAGCCAAAATCCCCAGGCCGCGAAGCCGGCGATTGTGCCGTCGCGCAGCAGTGCGAGCGTCATCCAACACCCCAGGACGACCCCGGCGAGTGTAACTGCAATCGATAGTCGCGGCGGAACAAACGCCGCTCCGGCATAGAGTGCTGCAGTGACCAATGTGGCCCCGAGCAGAGCCGGGCGGGCGAAAAGTCCGGCGGTCGGCTCGGAGGAAAGCGGCGCTACCACGGCAGCGAGCATTCCGAGGGCGGCGACGAAGAACGTGGCGCGCCGCCAGGTCGACGTCATGTCCGCGCTCCCATGTGCTGCGCCACCCAACGTTCGGCGAGGCTGACAAGACCGATGAGGCCGACCGCCAGCAGCGAGGCGGCGAGCAGCGCCGCCCAGATCTGGATGGTCTGTCCGTAATAAGAGCCGGCGAGGAGCCGCGCGCCGATGCCGGCCTGGGCTCCGGTCGGCAACTCGCCAACGATGGCGCCGATCAGCGATATGGTGATCGCCACCTTCAGGCTGGTGAACAGATAAGGCACTGCGGACGGCCAACGCAGCTTCCAGAACATCTGCGCCGGCGTTGCCGACCAGGTGCGCATCAGATCGCGCTGGATCGGATCGGGAGAGGTCAGACCTTTGACCATCCCGATCGTGACCGGGAAGAAGCACAGATAAGCAGAAATGATCGCCTTCGGGAGCAACCCGCGTAGCCCGATCGCCCCCAACACGACAATGACGATGGGGGCGACCGCCAGAATGGGCACCATCTGCGAACAGATGATCCACGGCAGCAGGCTCTTTTCCAAAGTGCGGACATGCACGATCAGCACGGCGAGTATGATTCCGATCGTGGCGCCGAGCAGGAATCCGATGAACGTCGCCGAGAGCGTGACCCAACTGTGATAGACGAGGCTGCGCGGTGACGTGACCGGCCAGCCGAACACGTCGCCGGCAAAGGTCTGCAGGATCTGATGCGGCGCCGGTAGCAGCGGCCGCTCCGCGGACATTGTGCCCGCAATCACATCCCCGAACGTGTAGTGGATATCGTTGCGCTCGAAGTCGCCGCGCACGATCCCCATGTTCATCAGCACCGCCGCCACGTACCAGATCGCAACCAGTCCCAGTACGACGACCACCACCGGAGCGTAGCGGACGAAAGCTGGATGCCATCTTAGCTCGGCCGGACGTGCCGAGGTGTACGTGCTACTCGTCATAGGAGTGACCCGAGCGCAGGCCCGAGCGCACGCGCTGCGCGATTTTGATGAATTCAGGCGTTTCGCGAATTTCAAGCGTCCGGTCGCGCGGAAAGTCGCAAGCGATGAGGTCGATGATCCGCCCTGGTCGCGGCGACATCACCACGATCTTTGTCGACAGGAATACGGCTTCGGGGATCGAATGCGTGACGAAGACCACGGTTTTCTTTGTTTGGTCCCAAAGCCGGAGGAGTTGCTCGTTGAGGTGGTCGCGCACGATCTCGTCGAGCGCCCCGAACGGTTCGTCCATCAGAAGCAGTGCCGGTTCGAACGACAAAGCACGCGCGATCGAGGCGCGCTGCTGCATGCCGCCGGAAAGCTGCCAGGGAAATTTTCGTTCGAAGCCGGATAGATTGACGAGCTTCAAATAACGTTCGACGCGCTGGCGGCGCTGCGCGGCGTCAAATCCCATGATCTCCAGCGGCAGCGCGACGTTGCGCTCGATGGTCCGCCATGGATAGAGCGCGGGCGCCTGGAAGATATATCCGTAGTGCCGCTGCAAGCGCGCCTGTTCGGGCGTGACATTGTTGACCAGAACCGTTCCGGCAGTGGGCTGCTCAAGGTCCGCAATGACGCGAAGCAGCGTAGTCTTGCCGCAGCCCGACGGCCCGATGAAGGAAACGAAGTCGCCTTCGGCGATGTCCAGATCGACGTTGGACAGCGCCTCGACCTCCCCGTCGCTCGTTTGGTACGTCAGCGATACGCCGCGGACGCATACGGCGAGCGAGACTGGCTTCGTTACGGCTCTGCCGTCGCGGCTCGCATTGTCGAATGGTTGCACCGGTTCAGCCGCGCAGATCGGCGGCGTCGGCGCTGACTTGAATGTCGCGCTTTGCTCCACCGCGCTCGATTGTGTTGCCACGCGAGGGGTCATTGCAAAATATTGGCAGAGGCGCGTGCGGAATCCGCGCCCAATGTTTGCTCACGCTGAGAGAATATTGGGCAGGAAAAAACATGAAGCGCTCCCGCGGCCTTATGCTTTGGTCGTATCCTCTCCCCTGAGAACATTTTGAACTCGGCCCCGTAATCCTTTCCATACTTTGTTCAGGCCCACTCAAATCATTTTCCACGATCGCTGCCGCATCATGAAACCAGCGCCGTTTAAGTACATCGCCGCGCGCACCCTGGAGCAGGCCCTGGCGCTGAAAGCGGAATATGGCGAGGAGGCGCGTTTTCTCGCCGGCGGGCAAAGTCTGGTGCCGACACTGAATTTCCGGCTCACCCAGCCCGCGGTGCTGATCGACATCAATCCGCTGGCCCAGTTGGCCGGCGTGCGAGATGGGAAATCCAGCAGTCTGCGCATCGGCGCCATGACGCGGTTCCGCGATATCGAGCGGAATCCGGCAACGGCGCAAAGTCTACCGCTCGTCCACGAAGCTTTGCCCCATGTCGCGCACCCGCAAATCCGCAATCGTGGAACGATCGGCGGCAACCTCGCTCATGCCGATCCGGCCTCCGAAATGCCCGCTATCGTTCTGACGCTCGGCGGCAAGCTTCGTGCGCAGTCGGCCAGCGGCGAACGATGGATCACCGCGTCAGATTTCTTTGCTGGAGCGCTGACCACGGCGCTTGCAGTGGACGAACTGCTGGTCGAGATCGAAATGCCTATTGCACCGCCGCGCTCCGGCGCATGTTTCATGGAGGTGGCCCGCCGCCGCGGCGATTTCGCGCTGATCGGCGTGGCCTGCACCATCCAGCTCGACGCGAATGGAAAGTGCACCGAGGCCCGGATCGGCCTTTGTAACGCCGGCGCCACTCCAGTCCTCGCCTCCGATGCGGGCGCGTCGCTGGCGGGCGGAATGATCGACGCGCGCGAGATCGATGAAGCCGCCGAACGCGTGCGGCGCGCCATTGATCCTGGAGGCAACGTCCACGCCAGCAAAGACTTCCAGCGCCATCTTGCCGGCGTCTTGACCAAGCGTGCGTTGGCGACAGCAAGACGAACGGGCGGCGGCGTGAGCACCGATACTCACGACATCACCGTCACGGTGAACGGTAAGGAATACCGGCGCCGCGTCGACTCGCGCACGCTGCTCAGCGACTTCCTGCGGCACGATTTGCTGCTCGCCGGCACGCATGTCGGCTGCGAGCATGGCGTGTGCGGGGCCTGTACGGTGATTTTCGACGGTGTCTCGGCGCGGTCTTGTTTGATGTTTGCGGCGCAGGCCGATGGCCACGCGCTTACGACTGTCGAAGGTTTGGCGCCGGACCGCGATCATCTGCATCCGCTGCAGGAATCCATGCGCGACTGTCACGGGCTGCAATGCGGCTACTGCACGCCGGGCATTCTGATGAGCATGAAGGTCTTTCTCGACGAAACGCCGGCGCCCAGTGAGGCGGAAGTCCGCGAGGCGCTTTCCGGCAATCTGTGCCGCTGCACGGGCTATCAGCACATCGTGGATGCCGTGATGCTTGCGGCGAAGCGGATGCGGAGTTTGTCGTGACGACCAGAAGCTTTGGAGCTCCGATCACACGCAATGAAGATGGCCGATTGCTAAGCGGTCAGGCGCTGTTCGTCGACGACGTCGAACTCCCCGGCATGCTGCACGCGGCATTTCTGCGCAGCAATGTTGCCCACGCTCGCATTCGCTCGATCGATGTTGCGGCGGCGCGCGCGCGCCCCGGCGTTGTCGCGGTCTATACCGCCGCCGATCTTGGCAGCTATTGGGCGCCGGGACCGCTGCTGGTGCCGCCGCCGCCGATCCCCGGCATCACGTTCAATCAGCGCACGCAGGTGCCGCTCGCCAAAGACAAAGTTCGTCATGTCGGCGAGCCGTTGGCCATTGTACTCGCGGAAAGCCGCTACCTCGCCGAGGATGCCCTGGCGGACATTGACGTTGTGCTCGACCCGCTGCCGGCCGTGGTCGATCTCGAAGCGGCGCTGATGGATACCGCCGCGTGTGTTCACGACGATGTACGCAGCAATGTTGCGGCCCACGTTCGGCAGAGCCGCGGCGACTATGCAGCCGCCCGAGCGCGTGCCGAGCATATCATCGCGCGCCGGTTCCTCTATGACCACGGCGCCTCGTCGCCGATCGAGACCCGCGGCATCGTCGCTCATTGGGATATTCGCGCCAATCATCTCACGATCTGGGATACGACCCAGGCGCCTGTGTTCTTGCGGAACGGCCTTGCCGAGATGCTTGGCCTTGGCGAGCGGCAGGTGCGGGTCATCGCGCCCTTCGTGGGCGGCGGCTTCGGGCCGAAGATCATGCTGTTCTACCCGGAGGAGGTCGTCATTCCTTGGGCCGCGATGCGACTTGATCGTCCCATCAAATGGATCGAAGACCGGCTCGAACATTTCTTCGCCACGACGCAGGAGCGCGGTCAGACCCACGATGCCGAGATCGCGCTATCCGGCGACGGCCGCATTCTCGGCATCAAAGACACTTTTCTGCACGATACCGGCGCGTACAATCCGTACGGGCTGACCGTGCCGATCAACAGCCAGTGCACGTTGCTCGGGCCCTATGTGGTGCCGAACTACGACAGCGTGTTTACTGCGGTATTCACCAACAAGCCGATCGTCACGCCTTATCGCGGCGCCGGCCGCCAGCATGGTGTATTCGTTATTGAACGGTTGCTCGACATTGCGGCGCGTGAACTTGGAATTGATCGCGCCGAGATCAGGCGCCGCAATTTCATTGCGCCCGATGCCTTCCCCTACAGCAATGAGATCATCTATCAGGATTTTACGGTGCTCGAATACGACAGCGGCAACTACGAGCCAATCCTCGACAAGGCTCTCGACCTGATCGGCTACCGTGATTTTATCGCGAACGAGCAGGTACGATTGCGTGCGGCAGGCCGGCACGTCGGCATCGCCATCGCTTGTTATGTCGAGGGTACCGGCATCGGCCCCTACGAAGGCGCCAAGGTCCAGGTGCAAGCCAACGGCAAGGTCAGCGTTGCGACCGGCATCGGCACGCAGGGGCAGGGGCATTTCACGAGCTTCGCCCAGATCGCTGCCGATCAGATCGGCGTCGACGTGCGCAATGTCGACGTCGTGACCGGCGACACCGATCAGTTCTATTGGGGCGCCGGCACATTCGCCAGCCGCGGTGCGGTGGTGGCGGGCAACGCCGTCAACGAGGCCGCCAAAGCTGTCCGGCAAAAAATCATCAAGCTTGCCGCCGAGCATTTCGAATGTGCCGAGGAAGACCTTGAGATCGCTGACGGCGAGGTATTTGTCGCCGGCATCCGCGGCAAATCCGTCAAGCTCGGATATCTTGCCGTCGAAGCCAATCCGATGCGGGGCGCGGTTCGTCCCGGCACCGAGCCGGGACTCGAATCTACCCAATATTTTGGCCCGCCGAGCGGAGCGACGGCGAGTGGCGTGCACGCCATGATCGTCGAGGTCGATCCGCAGACTTTCATGCTCAATGTGCTCAAATACGTTGTGGTGCACGATTGCGGCACGATCATTAATCCGCTCATTCTCGCCGGCCAAATTCATGGCGGCGTCGCGCAGGGCATCGGCAATGCCTTCTACGAGCAGCTCGTGTTCGACGAAGAAGGGCAATTGCTCAACGCCTCACTTGCCGACTACCTGCTGCCGAGCGCCCTCGAAGTGCCGCGCATGGAGATCGCCCACACGGTGACGGCGTCACCGCTCAATCCGCTCGGCATCAAGGGCGCTGGCGAGGCGGGCGCCATTCCCGTCGGCCCGCTATTCGCGCAGGCGATCGAAGATGCGCTTGGGCTGGCCGATCGGAAAATCGAGCTCAACGAAATTCCGCTCAGCCCGAACCGTTTGTTTGAGCTGACGGCCAAGCCGCGCTGACGCTGCGGCGTGTCGCGTGCTCATGTTCTCGCCAATCGTGCCTAAGACTTCCACAGGTCTTGAAACTGCGTCGCGACCACGCGCTCGAACGGCACGGTTTCGTGGAGCAGGCCGATCGCCGTGGCGAAGCGATTGAGGCCGGTGACTGCCTCTACCGAAATCGTCGGATCGTAGTACGGCAAATCGCGTTCGACGGTCGTTGCGATCAACTCGGCATCCGCCGGCGGAAACAGCGCGCGTCCGACTTTCGTTGCAAGGCTCACATCCTGTTTGAGAGCACGCTGCGCATCGACCACCGCGCGGACCCCGCCGGCCACCATCTCGGGATCGCGGGCGATGGCGCGATCGCTCGTGACCAGCACCGGCATGGTGTAGTGGAAGGCGAAAGCCGGTCCGAGGCCGCGTCGCACGTCGAGGACCACCGTGCCGATGCCCTGACGCACCGCATTCTCGGCGCCCATCGCGTTCGCCCAAAAGCCGTCGAGTTTGCCGTCAGCGAGCGCCTGCGCGGCGGCAATTCCGAACGACACGCCGGGCGCATCAGCGCCTGGCACGCCGACGACGCGCACGGCGTCGCGATCGAGGTCGATGCCCAATTCGATCAGCATGCGCTTCAAGCCTTGGTCGACGAGGGGCGCCGCGCCGATGGTACGACCCTTCACGCAGTTGATGTCGCCGGGAACGGTTTTGAAGTCGGCCCGCATCACCAGCAGCCAAAACATGCCCTGCGCCAAAGCCGCCAGCAGTTTTGCTCCACGCCATTCGGGAAAGGCCGGCAAGACAGCGTGCGCAGGGCCGGCGACGAAATCGATCTTGTCGTCGCGCAACGCTTCGAAGGCCCTGTAGTTCGGAAAGATCAACTCATGGGCCACGTCGAGGCCGTACTTGCCGAAACAGCCGAGTTCGATCGCCGCAATCGCGGGAAAATAGGAATTCGAGACCAGATCCGGCACGGCGATTCTGGCGACCTTCACGCTTCAGCCTCCAGAGGCGGTGAATGCGGTCACGCGGGCTTCACTTGGACACGAAGCCAGGGACGTACACGTCATTCGCAGTCACCGGCGAATTCAATTTGAATACGCTTTTCACGACGGCGATGGTCTCGTCGATGCGGGCTGGATCGATCATCCCCAGCGGTTGACCTGGAACCCGAGCGAGTTCGGCAACGGCCTTCGTTTCGCCCTCGGCTACGCCGGCGTCGATTTCCGGATGATATTTGTGCAGGATCGCGCCGGCCTCGCCCGGGTTTTCGAAAGCATCGTGCATGCCGTGGATCGTGGCTGCGACGAATCGTTTCACCAAGTCCGGCTTTGTTGCAAATGTTGCGTCGGTAGCCACAATGCCATTGCCGTAGAAACTCAGGCCGACATCAAGAAAAGCAAAGCGTACGAGCTTCTCGGGAGCAACTTGCCTCTGCAACAGCGGCTCGCCGACGACGAATTGTCCGACACAGGGAACTTTGTTGCTGGCAAGCAGGCCGGGCAGCGATTCACTGCTGGCGACCACCCATTTCACTTTACTGCCGTCGATGCCGGCCGCCTTGGCATAAAGCGGAAACATGTCGACGGTCGCGCCGCCGGGCGGATTTGCTACCGATGCGCCTTCAAGGTCTTTCGGTGTTTTAAAGCCGGAATCTTCCCGGCAGAAAATGCCCTGCGGCGGCTTGGCATAGACGATGGCGGCGAGCTTGACGGGGATCTTATCGTTGCCGCGCGCTAGTACCAGCGAACCCGCGTCAGCAAATCCAAACGTGGCGTTATTGGCTCCGGTTTGCCGGATGGCGTCGACGGATCCCTGTCCGCGCAGGATTTTCACGTCGAGGCCGGCAGCCGCGTAATAGCCTTTGTCGAGCGCCACGAAAAAATAGGCGTGCCGGCCGTTGTAGCCGAAGTCGGTGATCAACGAGACGCTATCCAGCGCCTGGGCCCGATTGGCCGCAAGCGCGACCCCAAGGAGCGTGAGCGCTCCGATGGCAGCCGTGCGCAATCTGCATTCGAACCTGAACACTCGCGTCCTCCGATCTTCAGTTGAGGCGATTTGTGATTTAGCGCGATCGGACCCAACCCGGCGCAGGATACCGACATCCCCGGAGCGGGCTCAGTATACAGACTGGCGCATTTTTTCGTATACCAGAATCTCGGCGCGCGTATGTGGTGTGCGGCTCGAATTCAACGCTACCGCGAACTGATCAGGCCTCCGCGCACTTTCAACTAGCTTGCTTTGGCGATCTGTCGCGCAGCCAGGATTTTGCCGCGCCAATGCGCGCCAGCAGTCACCGGCGCGTAGCGTGCTGGGTTCCGCGGGCCGGTGCAGCTTTCGAGGCAGCGCACTTCGATGTCGTGGTTTGGCGTGAAAAAGAAGGCAACGGACATCCGATCGACGTTGCGCCGAACGTCCTCCGGTGGATTGACCACGCGATGGATCGTCGAGACCCACTTGTCGTTGGTCCAACGCATCAGGAGATCGCCGATATTGATGACAAAGCCGTCATCCACCAATGGGACCGGCGTCCAATCGCCGCCGCGGCGCAATACTTCCAGCCCGCCCGGCGCATTCTCGCCTTTCAGGATGGTGAAAGCGCCATAGTCGGAATGGGCGCCGGCGCGCAGTTGCCCGGGTTCGGGCGGCCGATCCTGCGCTGGATAATAGTTGACGCGCATATTGGTCACATGGCGATCGCTGCGCGCGTGAAAGAAATCCTCGTCGAGGTCCAGTGCGAGCGCGAAAATGCGCATGAGGCGCGAGGACAATTCCTCCATCGCGCGCCAGTAATCGCTGACGGCGATGCGGAACGAAGGCATGTCCGCGGGCCAGAGATTGGGGTGAGCGTGCACAGGACCGAAACCGTCGGTCCAATAGGGATCGTCAGTCGTCGCCAACGGGCCGAAGCCGAGACTCTCCATCAGATCGGGCGGAGCCTGTTGTCCGGTCGTAAGACCAAGACTTTGCCCTGCCAGACTGTTGTACCCGCGGCTGATACCGGGGCCCGGCCGTTTGATCCGCATTTTGTCCGCGATCGGGCGGGCAAAGAAGCTGCGGCCTTCTGAGAAAGCGGAGCGGATCGTGTCGTCGCGGACGCCATGGCCCGTGATGACAAAAAAGCCGACATGCTCGCAGGCGTGCTGGACGGCAGCAACGATGGTGGCGCGTTCCGCCGTACCGCCCTCGCTGAACGCGGTGATGTCGATAATCGGGACAGTCGCGTCCGCGTCGGCAACACGATCGCGGTCCGGTGTGAAATCCGAGTTCGTTTCGTAGGCCATGTGCTTATCGTCTGTGTCGTGCCGTATCGTCTCTGTCTATCGCCGTACTGCGCGAGACGGACGCGAGCATAGCCTTCGCCAGCTTTGCCTTGCGCGCCTTGTCAGCACGTCAAATTTTGTATACGAAATTTCGCTCAACACAATAAGCGGTCTGCAGTCGCCGCTGTTGCCTCAGACTGTACATCGAAGTGCGCCGGGACAGCGACGGGAGTTGGAAATGGTCCGCAGCAGAGTAACCTGCGCGCTGGTCGTGGCGGTTATTGGCGCGTTCGCATCTGTGCCGCGCATAGCCGCGGCGGCCGATAAGGTCACGTTCGTGACCGACTTTGGCTACAATGGACGCCACGCCTATTACTTTGTCGCTCTGGAAAAGGGCTACTACGCCAAGCAAAATCTCGATGTCGATATCGTGCGTGGGCAGGGATCGGCGGATGCCGTCAAGCAGGTCGCTGCCGGCACCGCGCAGCTCGGCTTCGCCGACGCTGCGGCCGTCATCCTGGGCCGCGGCAATGACCAGATTCCGACCAAACTCGTCGCGATGGTCTACGCCAAACCGCCGCATGCGATCTATGTTCTCAAGGACTCCGGCATCACCAAGCCGAAGGACTTGGAAGGCAAAAAGATCGCCGACACGGCGTTCAGTGCCGTGCCGAAGCTGTTTTCGGCCTATGCGCAGGCCGCACATATTGATGCGACGAAGGTCACCTGGCTCGTCGCCACCTCCGATGCGCTGCCGGCGATGCTGACAACCGGCCGCGCTGACGGCATCGGTCAATTCACGGTTGGAGAGCCGCTTCTCGCCAAGGCCGCCGCGCCCAAGGAAGTTTATGCGCTGTCCTACGCTGACGCCGGACTTGATCTCTACAGCAACGGGATCATCGCCTCCGACGGCACGATCCAATCGAATCCCGACCTTGTTCGGCGCTTTGTCACCGCAACTCTGCAAGGTTTGCGCGATGCGATCGCCAATCCGGTCGAAGCCGGTGAGATCATGCACAAATATCACCGCGAGGTAGACGCCGATATTGCAGCCGGCGAGACGAAGATCGTCGGCACGCTGACCAGCCAGCCGGAACTGCCGCTGGGAACCATCGACCCAGCTCGCATGCAAAAATCGCTGCAGATCGTGAGCGCCGCCTACACATTAAAATATCCGGTCAAGGCCGAAGACGTCTACGCACCCGGGTTCGTCGGCAAGTAGCTGCACGGATGATGACGCGCTACGGTGGCGCTCATTCGGATTTGCATGTCGAGATTGTTTTCCTGAACGGCGATGATGCCAACGCGCGAGCAGCGATTGCGCGCGGGCGGTGCAGACGTGTCCAGGCGGCAAGGCTTGTGATGCACCGGAGTTCTGTATACTAAAATATGGCTCTCAATAACGCCGCTCGAAACGATCTGCCGGGCGCGAAAAGCGGCGTGCTCGTTCAACTCTGGAGCGACAGGATGAAGCGCGCCCTGCGGCTGCTGCCGGCGGCCAAGATTTCTTTTCTTATTTTGTTTGTGATCGCGTTGTTGGGTGGCAACGTTGCGCGAGCGGCGGACCGCGTCGTATTCGTTACCGATTATGGACTGTATGGCCGCCACGCCTATTACTTCGTGGCGATGGAAAAGGGCTATTACGCAGCCGCAAATCTCGACGTCGAAATCGTTCGCTCGCAAGGCTCCGCCAACACGATCAAGCAGGTGGCGAGTGGCACGGCCCAGATCGGCTTCGCCGATGCGTTCGCCGTGATCTTGGGTCGCGCTAACGACGACATACCGGTCAAGCTCGTCGCGATGATCTATCCGAAGCCGCCACACGCGGTTTACGTTCTAAAGGATTCGGGGATCAAGAAACCTCAGGATTTCGAAGGTAAAACTCTTGCCGACACAGCGTTCAGCTCGGTGCCGAAGCTCTTTCCGACCTACGCTAAGGCCGCAGGCTTCGACGCCGGTAAGGTGAAATGGGTCGCGGCAAATAGTGACGCGCTGCCTGGCATGCTGACGACAAAGAAAGTCGACGGAATTGGTCAGTTTACCGTCGGCGAGCCGCTTCTTGCCGCTGCTGCGGCGCCCGAGGACGTTGTCGGCTTTCCCTACGCCGATGCCGGGCTCGACTATTACAGCAACGGCATCGTTGCGTCCGACGCCTTGATTCAGGGCAATCCCGACCTCATCCGCCGCTTTGTCGCGGCTACGCTTCACGGTTTGACGACCGCGATGGCCGATCCGCAGGAAGCCGGCGAAATCCTGCACAAGTATCATCGCGAAATCGACGCCGAAACCGCAGCCGGTGAGATGAAGAAGGTCAAGGACCTCGCTACCCAGCCGAAACTCGGCGCCATCGAGCCGGCGAGAGTCGAGAAGACGATCGAGATCGTCGCGGCAACGTTCCCGCTGAAGAAAAAGGTGTCGCCTTCCGATGTCTACGCTCCAGGCTTTCTCCCGAACTGACGTCCCGGCGCCGGGGATCCAACGGGACTTCAGGCCGCCACGCGACAAAGGCAGCGATGTCACCAGCAATGGCAAGCCTGGGATGAACAAGTTTCAGATCGATCATCTCTCGAAGACCTACACCGCGCGCCACGGCAGTGTGATCGCGCTTGAGGACGTCAATCTTTCCATCAGGCCAAACGAATTCGTCACGCTGGTAGGGCCGTCCGGATGTGGAAAATCGACTCTGTTGAAGTTGATCGGTGCGCTGATCAAGCCTTCGCGCGGCGTGCTCCTTCATGACGGCATACACTTGACGGGCCCGACGCGTGATGTCGGCATCGTGTTTCAGGAGGCCGTTCTGCTGCAATGGCGCACGGTTCTCGACAATGTACTGTTGCCGGCAGAAATTCTTGGCCTCGATAGGCGAAAATCCCGCGCGCGCGCCATGGAGCTCATCAATCTCGTGGGTCTCGGCGGCTTCGAGGCCCGCTATCCGCGCGAATTGTCGGGTGGCATGCAGCAACGCGTTTCGATCTGTCGCGCGCTGATCCATAATCCTTCGGTTCTCTTGATGGATGAGCCGTTCGCCGCGCTCGATGCCATGACCCGCGAGGAACTCGGCTTCGAACTGCTGCGGATTTGGGCTGCCGACAAGAAGACTGTGATCTTCGTGACACACAACATTACCGAAGCGATCCTGCTTGCCGACCGGGTCGTTGCCATGACGCCGCGCCCAGGGCGCATTGCACGCGTCATCGACATCGATCTGGAGCGGCCGCGCACCATCGCTATGGAATTTACCGAGCGCTTCAAGACCTATTCGGAGCAGGTCCGCGAAGTGATCTATCACGGATAAGGAGCCGCCGATGTCGGTAGACGCAGCAGTTGCCGCCTCTCTCGAAACCGAGGAAGCGTTGGAGCCGGCGAGCCGCCTGTGGCAATCGCTGTTCGGATCGACCGCAACGCTGATCGGTCTCGTCGTCCTGTGGGAGGTGCTCGTTCGGCACTTCCAGATCCCCGGCTGGCTGTTGCCGTCGCCGAGCGCCATCGCGCAAGCGATGCTGGAGTGGCGGAGTGATCTCGTTACCCACACGCTGGTGACGCTCTACGAAACCCTCGTCGGCTTTGCGCTTGCGATCGCCATATCGATTCCGCTGGCGGTCGCGATCGTCTATTCGCAGTTCTTGCAGAATACGATCTATCCCCTGCTGCTGGCGTTGCAGTCGACGCCTAAGGTCGCCATCGCGCCGCTTTTGGCGCTCTGGATCGGTTTCGGCGCCGCTCCGAAAATCATCGTGGTCTTTCTCGTCTGCTTCTTTCCGATCATTGTTGCGACCGCGAGCGGGCTCACTGCCGTGCCGGCTTCGCTCATTGATCTGATCCGGTCGCTGTCGGCAAGCCCGATGCAGACCTTCATCAAAATTCGCTTTCCGACGGCGATGCCGCATATTTTTGTCGGCTTGAAGATCGCCATTACCTTCGCCGTGATCGGGGCGGTGATCGGCGAATTCGTCGGCTCGGAGAATGGTCTTGGTTATCTTATTCTTGTTTCGACGTCGCAGTCGCGTACGCCGCTCGCGTTCGGCGCCCTGGTGTTGTTGACGATCATGAGCATCGTGCTCTATTACGGCGTCGCGCTCGTCGAACGCATCGTTGTGCCATGGGCGCCGCGAAATTAGCTCGTTCGAGCGGACAACCGATCAGGCAGACAACATGAAGCCGTCGCCGCGGGTGGCCGTGCCGGAGCAGAGCGCACGAAGTCGCAAGCTCAGATCCGGGGATCGTGCCGCTGTACGCCAAGAAGGGCGCGGCGCCTTCGATCGATCGCAAAACATCGCACAGCGCGGCGAATCACGCGGCGAATTCGCGTACCGTGTGATGCGTGAGGCCTTGCGAGCCGGCGGTTTCAGGCCGGGAGAGCATTTACGCGAGGCCGATGTGGCGGAACGGCTGCGGATCAGCCGGACGCCTGTGCGGGAAGCGTTTCACCGGCTGATCGCTGAGGGTCTGCTCAGCAATGGTCCGTGGAACGGTGTCATGGTGGCCGATCTGGATGCGGCTGAACTCACTCAACTCTATGCCGTGCGGGAAGCGCTCGAAGGCACGGCGGCAGCGCTCGCGGCCAAATATGCCACCGAGGCCGAAATCAAGCATCTGTTCGCAATTGCCGCCAGGGAGGCCGGTGCGAAGGGCAAACCGGATAAGCTCGTCATCATCAACAGCGAACTGCATCAAACGATCTACGCTGCGGCGCACAATCGCTATCTTCTGCAGTCCGTCAGTACGATTGTCGACGCCCTTGGTCTGTTGCGTCATTCGACATTCGTGCTTCCCGGCAGCATCGAACTGGCGCATCGCGAACACCTGCGCATCATCACGGCGATCCGCGATCGAAAATCGCTGGAGGCAGAGCGAATCGCCCGCGAGCATATCCGCCATGCGCTCGCCATGCGGCTTGAGTTGCCGCGCGCTTCGTCGCCTCAGGCCAAGAATGGACACGCAAAGCTTCAGCCGCGGTCCGTCAAAGAGCTTATATTGCGCGAACGGTCCCGCTGAGGGTTAGTCTGTGGATGTCGGGAGCCGGCGGATTTCTGCCGGCGTGGCGTGGAGCGGTCACACGGGAGGCAAGTAACCATGCATGCGGCTTACTTCGAACGATTTGGCGGTCCGGACGTCCTCCAATATGGCGTTTTGCCAGATCCCGCGCCCGGGCCGGGCGAAGCGCTGATCGACGTCGCCGCTGCCAGCGTTAACGCCGCCGACTGGAAATTTCGCGCCGGGCAGTATGAACGGCATACCCAATCGAAATTTCCACTGATCCCAGGACGAGATTTTTCCGGCGTCATTGCCGCCGTCGGCAGTGGGGTTGAGGATCTCAAGACCGGCGACGCCGTTTACGGCGTGCTTGAGGCGGGCAAGGAAGGGACATACGCCGAAAAGATCACGATCAAGGCTGCGATTATTGCGAAGAAGCCCGACGGAATGTCGCACGTCAATGCCGCTGCCTTGGCGCTCACCGGTCTTACCGCGATCAATTCCCTGCAGGACACATTGAAACTCAAGTGCGGCGAGACGATCCTCATCCAGGGCGGCGCTGGCGGTGTCGCCGGTTTCGCTATTCAGTTCGCCAAGTCCATTGGCGCGCGTGTGATCACCACGACGAGTGCGGCCAACAGGGACTATGTGCGCGGGCTCGGAGCCGATGAAATCATCGATTACAACGCGCAGGATTTCACGCAGGTGGTCAGCAATTGCGACGCCGTGTTCGATACCGTCGGCGGCGATGTGGCGGTGAAGTCCTTTGTGGTGCTCAAACCGGGCGGCCGCGCCGCCTTCATCGCCTCCGGCATGCAGGCGCCGAAATCCAATCGCAGCGACGTGATCGCACTCCGGCCTCCGGTCGACCGGGGCCGCCGGCCGCTCGAACAAATCGCCGAACTGTTTCAGAGCGGTGCCGTGCGTGCTCCCGAGATCAAACTCTATCGTTTGTCGCAGGCCGCCGAAGCGCATCGGCTCAGCGAGTTCGCGTCACTTCAGGGGCAAGCTCGTCTTTCAAGTGCGTTGAGCAGCGGCCGAACCATTTGCCCCTTCGACCCGTCGGATTGCCACGCTTGGCGCAACGCAGCATGGCCGTGCGATGGCGCCTTTGTCTTGCTTCGCCGCTGCCATAAGCTACCCTTGCGGCGGGGCGCTCCACGGATTCACACCATGCGCATGTTGACTTTCGTTGTGCTCTCTCTTCTTGCGCTTGGCCCCGCGCACGCCAAGGGCACCGGCCTCATTTTCGTCAGCAACGAAAAGTCCAACAACATCATCGTGATTGATCCCAAGACCAATCAGATGGTGAAGGACATCAAGGTGTCGCGCCGTCCGCGCGACATGCATTTCAATGCCGATCACACCAAGCTTTATGTCGCCTGCGGCGACGACGACGTGATCGACATTCTGGATGTCGCCAAGCTTGAAGTCGTCGGCAAACTGGTGACCGGGCCAAGCCCGGAAACGTTCGCTCTCGATGAAAAGCGGCGGCGTATTTACGTCTCGGATGAAGAAGCATCCTCGCTCTCCATCGTCGACATCGATCAGAACATTATCGTCAAGGAGGTGCCCACGGGTGCCGAGCCTGAAGGTGTCTATGTGAGTGAAGACGGCAAGACGGTTTACGTCACGTCGGAGGTCGGCGATCTGGTCCACGCCGTCGATGCGGACGGCGGCTATGTCACGCAAGACGTTGTCGTCGGGACCCGTCCGCGCCGCTTCGCGGCAACGCCCGACGGCAAAGAGCTGTGGGTTTCGACCGAACTTTCCGGCGAGGTCTACATCATCGACCGGCAGAAGTTCGTGGTCACCGGCAAGATCGAATTTCTTCCGCCGGGCATGCGCAAATCCGATGTCACCCCGGTTGGTCTGGTCATGACCAAAGACGGCAAGACCGCCTACGTCACACTCGGCCACGCCGCCCACGTCGCCGTCGTCGACGTACCGACGCGTAAGGTGGAGGCCTACATCCTGGTCGGCAAGCGCTCATGGGGCATTACGCTATCGCGCGACCAGAAAACGCTCTACGTCGCCAACGGCCTCGGCGACGATATCACGCTGATCGACGTCAAGAGTCGCAAAGCGACGATCTCTATCCCAGTCGGCCGCGTGCCGTGGGGAGTCGTGATCGATGATTAGCGGGCGTGGGTTTAATTGCTGCGGGCGAAGGGTGATGTCCGCTCTTGCATTCACCGGCCTGCTCGCGCTCTTCGGCGCCATGGCGACGGGCAGGGCACAATCGCCGCCCGAAGTCGCAGTCGCGCCGCCGATGCAGCATTTGACCATCGGGTTCGTCGACGTCGAGGGTGATCCGCGCTACGAGCCGATTCAGGCCTACGATCGCATCATTCTCAAAACCCGCGAACATCCGTTCGCTGGCGCAGAAGTCGGTATCGATGAAGCGGCGGCGCTTAGCCGCGTGCTCAAGATGGACTTTGTGCTGCAACGCATCACTGTGAAGTCGAATGACGAGGTTACACCGGCTGTTCTCAAGGCCGCCGATGGTGGCATTCGCTTCTTCCTGCTCGATGCGCCGGCGGATGTCTACAAACCACTCGCTACCGCCGTGAGCGGCCGCGACGTTCTGATCTTCAACGTCTCAACGCCGGACGACGGACTGCGGCGCGATCTCTGCGCGCGCGAATTTGTGCATGTTTACCCGAGCTCCGCGCAGCTGATGGACGGCCTCGTTCAGTATCTCGTGTCGCGGAAATGGCGCGATGTGCTCGAGTTCGAAGGCCCGCTCGCAGCTGACGCGGCGATGACGACGGCATTCGAACATTCGCTGAAGAAGTTCGGCGCGCGCGTCGTTGCTCATCAGCATTTCAAACCTGGTACGGATCCGCGCGATCGCGAGCAGAACGATCCTGCTCTGCTCAGCGCCATCAGCCGCGACTACGACGTGGTGTTTGTGGCGGACAGCGCCTTCGATTTTGTGCGGGAGGTGCCCTATCACCTGGTCCGGCCGCGGCCGGTGGTGGGTAGCATCGATCTTGAACCGGTGGCTTGGCACTGGACGTGGGATCACAACGGCGCGCCGCAGGTGAACACGCGCTTCGAGAAGAAATCGGGCGGGCGGCACATGGCGGGTCCCGATTGGGCCGCCTGGGTTGCCGTCAAAATGATCGTGCAATCGGCGCTGCGCACCCGTTCGGCCGATTTTCAGAAGCAGCGCGCGTTCATTCTTGGCGACGGCAGCTTCGACGGCGACAAGGGTCTTGCGTTGAGCGTGCGGCCTTGGGACCATCAGCTGCGGCAGGCGATCTTGCTTGCTGCACCCTACGCGGTGATCGCCAATGCGCCAATTGAAGGCTTTTTCCACCAGACCAACGAACTCGATACGCTCGGCGACGATCAGCCGGAATCAGCTTGTCACCTGAATAAGTGAGCGCCATGCAGCTCGTTCACATTGCTCGCGCGCTTCGCGCCGTTACGATGCGGGAGATCATCAAGTTCGTGCAGCAGCGCGGCAGGCTGCTCTCGGCATTGGTGCGGCCGCTGATGTGGCTCGCGGTTTTTGCGGCGGGTTTTTACAATGTCTTCGGCGTCTCGATCATTCCGCCCTACAAGACCTACGTTACCTATCAGGTTTACATCGTACCGGGTCTGCTCGGTATCATCTTGCTTTTTCACGGCATGCAGTCGTCGCTCTCGATGGTCTATGACCGCGAGATGGGCGTGATGCGGCTGTTGCTGACGGCGCCGCTGCCGCGCTGGGTGCTGCTTGCCTGCAAGCTTGCGGCTGGAACGGCGCTGTCGGTCCTGACATGTTATGTGTTTCTCGCCGTGTGCGTTTTGTTCGATGTGACCTTCGACGCCATCGACTGGCTGGCGGTCCTGCCGGCATTGATCATCTCCGGGCTGATGTTGTGTGCGTTGTGGCTTTTTCTGTCGGTTTATATCCGTCAAGTCGAGAACTTCGCCGGCGCCATGAACTTCGTCATGTTCCCGATGTTTTTCTTTTCTTCTGCGCTCTATCCGTTGTGGAAGCTGCGCGAGGGCGGCTCGGAGGCCATCTACTACGTCGCGATGATCAATCCGTTCACTTACGCCGTGGAACTGATCCGGTTTGCGCTCTACGGCATGTTCGAGCCGCTGTCCGCCGTCGTTGTTACCGGCTCGACGATCGTATTCTTTCTGTTGGCGGTCGTTGGCTACGATCCGCAGCGCGGACTGATCCGCCGAGTGCAAGTGCAGCCCGCTTAGACTTGGGACTGTGCTTTCGCGATCTTTTGCGCAATCTCATTTTTGATGGCGGTAACTTCGTCTGCCGAACGCGCAGTGGCAGGGCGTTTGATCGGAACATCGGCCAGCACGCGGGCAGGGCTGGCTGAGAGCAGGAGCAGTCTGTCGGCGAGGCCGATTGCCTCATCGACATCGTGGGTCACCAGTAGGGTGGTGACCGACTTGCGGGTGACGAGTGCGGCGAGTTCCGTCCGAAGCCGCGCCGCGAGCGGGACATCGAGCGACACGAACGGCTCGTCGAGCACGAGGAGATCGGGTTCGACCGCGAATGCCCGCGCCAGCGCGGCGCGGCGCGCGAGACCGAGCGAAAGCTCACCCGGGTAATGACTGCGATGTTCGAGGAGCTCGAGCGTCGAAAAAAGCGCGTCAAGCGCAATCTCCGTCGCTTCAGGGGCGGCGAGCCGCACATTCTGCTCGACTGTACGCCACGGCAACAGCCGCGGCTCCTGGAAGACGACGCCGAGCCTACCGTGATCGGGCAGACGAACGCTGCCTTCGAAATCACGATCAAGTCCGACGATGATCCGTAACAGCGTGGTCTTGCCGCACCCCGAAGGACCGACGAGGGCGGCGACCTCGCCTTTCGCCAAGCTGATGGCGATGTCGTTCAAGACATGCAGTTCGCCGCCGGAAGCGGCGCGAAAGCACTTTCGTTTGATGTGCACGTCAAGCCGCCCTGGGGCGCCAACGGGAGACATGTCGTTCAAGCGGCTGCACCAGGAATGTTTCGATCGCGAGCATCACGGCGACGAAGGATAAGGCATAGGCGAGAATACGCGTGACATCGAACAATTGAAACGCGACGCCGATCTCGAAGCCGACGCCATTGGGTCGTCCGAGGAGTTCGACGATCAGCACGATCTTCCATACCAAGGACAGCCCGGAACGGGACGCCGCGGCGAGATAGGGCGCAAGCTGCGGCAGAACAATGTGCCGCATTCGTACCCAGGCGCTCATCCGGAAAACTTGCGCCATCTCGTCGAGCGGCCGGTCCAGCGCACGTGCCCCTTCGCGCACGGTGACGGTCGCGATCGGCAGTTTGTTCAGCGCTACAGCCGCGATTGCCGCGGTTTCCGTCAATCCGGCCCACACGTAAGCGAGCACGATGATGACCAATGCCGGCAGGTTGAGCAGCACCACAAGCCAAGGATCGCCCAGCCGATTGATGGTTGGGAAGCGCCCCATCGCCAGACCCATCACGGTGCCGAGCGCCATGGCGATCGCAAACGACACCGCAACGCGGGCCAAAGTCACACCGAGATTAAAGGCCAATGCACCGGAGCGCGCTTCGGCGACGATGGCAAGCCCGACAGTCTCGGGATCGGGCAGGAGGCGCGCGCCTGCAACTCGCGATCCTGCATACCAGAGCGCGAGGAGGAGCAGCAGCGAAGCAATTCTCAGCGTCACATTCATCGGCGGATCATCCGCGACGTTAGCGGCGATAGGCGTAAGGCGCATCGTCCCGGATGGCGGCGAGCGCCGCCATATCCGCGTGCCGAGGCGCCAGATGGCAGACCGGATCGGTTGCGGCTGCGTCACCCGTAATGGCAAAGGCCTGACAGCGGCAACCACCGAAGTCGATCTCCCGCCGCGCACAGCTTGCGCAAGGCTCCCGCATCCAGGCGGTGCCGCGAAAAGCCTTGAACGCCGGTGAATTGGCCCAAATCTCGGCGAGCGCGTGCTCGCGAACCGACCAGAATTCCAGTCCCGGAATTGATTCGGCTGCGTGACACGGCAGCACTTTTCCGGATGGCGTGACATTGAGCGACCGCCGGCCCCAGCCCCCAACGCACGGCTTGGGCAGCCGCGCGTAATAATCCGGGACGACCGCATCGATGACGATCTCGCCGTGATGACGTTGGCGCAGCGTTTCGACAGCTGCGGCCGCGCGCTCGACCTGTTCGGCGCTTGGCATGAGCTTGGCGCGGTTCTTCAAGGCCCAGCCATAATACTGCACGTGGGCAATCTCGACGCGGCTTGCGCCAAGTTGAAGGGCGAGCGCGACCATTTCCCCGATATGGTCGATGTTGCCGCGATGCATGACGGCGTTGACCGTGAGCGGCAGCTTCAGGCGGACGACTTCGGCGGCGAGTGCGCGTTTGCGCGCAAATGCACCCTCGTAGCCGGCGATGCGATCGGCTGAGGTTGCGCTGTTGTCCTGGATCGAAATCTGGACGTGATCGAGCCCCGCATCGGCGAGTTGTTCGAGCGTGTTGGTGGTGATGCCAACGGCGGAGGTGATGAGATTGCTATAGAGGCCTGCCGCTCTGGCCGCTTTCGCGATCTCGACCAGATCGCGCCGGGCGCCTGGCTCGCCGCCGGAGAGATGCACCTGCAGTACGCCCAGTGTCGCCGCCTCGCGGAATACTCGCGCCCACGTCGCCGTATCAAGTTCGCTGTCGCGGGAATCGAGTTCGAGGGGATTGGAACAGTACGGACACCCGAGCGGACAACGATGCGTCAGCTCGGCCAGCAAGCCGAGCGGAGCGTGGATAGCGGATTCGTCTCCCGCCACGTGGTTTCCTCTTTCGCTGCGGTTGGACTTTTGCCGGCTATCCGCGCGTTCAGCCAAGCTACAGACAGTTGCCCCGAAACCACAAGACCATACGAGCGCCGCGCGATTGTCACAGCTCCAGAAGTTTCTTGTCAGCGAGGCCGCGCAGCAGCGCGGCGGCGTCGGTTTCGATGCGACCGCGAGGCGCATTAAAGTTCTGCGCCAGATCGTCAACTATGGCGGCGAACGTCGCCTCGCCGGTGCAGCGTTTGACGATTTCGACCGCGATCGCATCGGCCTTGAACACGCGCTCCGGCGCAAGCAGCACCCAGCCGCCTTGGGCCTCGTTGTGCACCAATCGAACGCCGCGCGGCAGCCGCGGGCGAGCGTCCGGAGGAATCGCGGTGACCGAATTCAAACGCCGTCTCCTAATCCTGGGGCACAAAGGCGCCCGGCGGCACGTGCTTTGGCGCGACATAGGCGTGGTAAAGTGCGTCCAGCATTGCCCATAGCACGTCACATTTGAATTCGAGCGCAGCGAGCACTTGTCTTTGCTCCGCAGCCGTGCGTGCATTGCGTTTGACGTAATCGAGTGCGAAGCGGGAATCGCGTTCGGCCTGCGGCGGGCGCTGCGAGAAATAGGCCAGCGTCTCGGCACTGACGAAATTGTAGTTCTTTAGCATGCCTTCGATGCGTTCGCTGATGATCGCCGGCGAGAACAATTCGGTGAGCGAGGAGGCGATGGCCTCAAGCAACGTCTTGTCGCGCACGAAATGCACATAGGCCTCGACGGCAAATCGGGTCGCCGGCAACAGGCCGCGCAGCGAAACGATATAGTCGCGGTCGAGCCCCAGACCGTCTGTGAGTTTCAGCCATCGGGCGATGCCGCCTTCGCCTTCGTGCTCGCCGTCATGATCGACGAGACGGCTGCGCCATTCGCGGCGCGTGGCTTGATCCTCGCAGCGTGCGAGCAAACTCGCGTCCTTTAGGGGGATCATCGCTTGATAATAGTATCGGTTGAGCGCCCAGGCCTGGACCTGGCCTTTGCTGCATTTGCCGCCGTGCAGGAGGTGATGAAATGGATGGAGCCGATGATAGCGCCGCGCACCGATGTCGCGCAGGTGGGACTCAAGTTCGTCGGCGGTCAAGAGGTTCACAGCACGATCTCCATGCCGTCCTCAGCGATTTCGAAACCTGACTGCTCCACCCGGCGCCGTTCCGGCGATCCGCTGATGAGGATCGGGTTCGTATTGTTGATGTGAACGTAGATGCGTCGCTTCGCGACGTGCGCCAGAGCTGCAAGCGAACCGCCTTCGATCGGCATATGGCCCATCCGTCGCCCGGTCTTTGTGCCGGTTCCGGACGTAATCATTTCGTCGTCATCGTAGAGTGTGCCGTCGAACAGCAAGACATCAGCGTCTGCGAACCGCGCCGTGAGCTTGGGCGTCACCGCGGCCGCGCCCGGTACATAGATCAGGCGCTTGTCGTCGGAGCGAAGCTCGACGCCAACATTGGCCGCAGTTTCGGCGTCGAGTTCCGGATTTTCGCCTTCCAGATAAAGCGGCGCCTTGCCGGGAACGGTGAACAGTTCGGCTTCGATCCCGGCCGCCGGTTCAAAGCGTTGGCCCGGCGTAATCGCGCGGCGCGTCACGACATCGGGCCCAAGCGCGCCAAACATTGGATTGGCGGCAACGGCGTCCAACGTCTCGGCCGTGGCGAAAACGGCGTACGCCCCGCGCTCGCGGAGATGGAGAAGGCCGGCGATCTGATCGATCTCACCGCCGGTCAGGACAATGGCAGAAATCGGCGAGCCGCGCGGAGAACCGCGCGGGTGCAGGGCCGGTGCGGCTTGAAGCTGGGCGCGCAGATCAGGCGAGGCGTTGAGTAATATCCAGCTTTCACCGTCGCTCGAAACGGCCACGCTCGCTTGCGTGCGCGGCTTCACGCGCGCGTCGCCACCCCAAGCAAGTTGGCACACAGCGCACCGACAGTTCCACTGTGGAAAGCCGCCACCTGCCGCAGCACCGAGGACGATGGCGGTCAGGTGCCCCATTCACGGGGGTCTCGGCGGTAGGCGTGGAGGATCAGAATTCTGCCGGAAGGTAGCCGTTGATTTCCAGGCCTAGGCAGATCTCTACGAGCGTCGGAGTGGTCCAAGCCATGTCATTTCCTTCCCATTCATCAGCCAATTATCATGCGTCGAGGCCGATGCAGGCAATCATAATTCTCACCCTATCGCAGGTGCAAGAGCGCTGCGCGCGGGCCTGTCATGGGTTTTGTCATGGCTTACGTTATGGCTTTTCGGGATATTGCGAGCAAGTGCGCTTGGCGCGCTCGCCCAAGGCCTCAAGGCATTCCGGGCGCGTGATCGGGCCGCGCCCGATGATTTTGGCCTCAAGGAAATCGACAAGCGCGCCGATCTCGCGGCGACTGAGGATTGAGCCGGGCGGCAGCGGCGGCAGGTATTGGCCGACATCCGCCTCGCTCACGCCATTGTAGCACCGCTTCTCGGCATAGGCCTGATCGTCGAAGCGTGGCATCGCCTTGCCGGGAATGCCGCAACTGATCACCTCGATCAGTTGGTCGCGGGTCAGCTTCGTCTCGCGGAGGTTTGCCGCCCCGCCGCTCGATTGCGGTTCACCGGCGCCGTCGCCGGCCCAGCCGTGGCAATAGGGGCACTGCGCTTTCTCCTGGAAAACCCGGCGGCCGTAGGCGAAGTCGTCGTCGGCCGCCGCCGCGCCCGGCCAAAGCAGCGCCGTCGCAAGCATTGCCACAAGCGCGACAGCCGCCCGACGGCGGCGGACCCTTGTGTGCCTCGCGACGTTCTTTGGTTCGAATCCGGCCTGCATGATGGATACCTGTTTTGGCGAGCCCGGTGCCTCCTATATCATCCGCTGCCCTAATCGTCCGCATGGGATGACGCGCGATGCGATTTGTGTTGCTGGCGGTGGCCGCTGGTGCTGTCGGCGTTCTTGCCGTTACCGGCGCGATGGCCCAACAACCATCGCGCCAGAACCGGCCGTCCCGCCTCGAAGTGTGGGACTTAAAGCTCGGCACGGCGGTTCAATCATTGCCCGACGGCTTCGGCGACTATGCGTGCGGCACCAATGGTGGTCCGCCGTCAATTCCGCTGACCGGCTGGCGCGACTTCCACCGTTGCCGCGTGGAAGCGAGCGGGCTGCGCGAAGTCTATTTTCGTTACGACGATGAGCTCGAGTATTGGGCCAAGGCGAACGACTTCGCCACCGAGATTGCCCGCTATTCCGGCACCAAGGTGTACGACTTTCCCGTGGTGTTATCGGCGCTGTTCAACGAGGACGGAATTCTTGCCGGCTTGCGCATCGTCAGCGATCCGCGCGACAAGTCGCGCGACAGGGACGAAGCCTACACGCTGCGCAATTTTCTGACCGCGCGTTTCGGTCGCGACGGCTGGGCCTGCATCGATCACCCGCCGGCCGGCGGCGAAGAGCCTGTCGGCCGCACCTTTATCAAGCAAGACTGCCAAAAGACGCTCGCCGGCAAGGAAATCGCCGTGCTGCGGACCCGATATCTGCGCAAGAAGGGTCAAAGCCAGTTTGATCTGCATTCGGGCAAGCAGACCGAAGATCAGTTCGAAAGCGCGGTGCGTTTCGAACTGACGCTGCCGAGATGAGATAGACTAGAGGCTGAACACGAAGATCATCGTCGCATTGCTGAGATTTTTCAGTTCGGGCGCGCGCCCGAGCTTGTTCCTGGCATTCCGCCACAGCCCCGAGGCAATAGCGATGTATTGTTTGCCGTTGACCGCAAATGTCATGGGCGGGGCGTTGAAGCCGGTTCCGACATTGATTCGCCAGAGCTCATCGAGCGTCTGATCGTCGAGCGCAACGATCGTGCCGTCAATCAGCGCGGTGACGACAATTCCTCCGGCGGTCGAAAGCGTGCCGGCAAAGTTTGCGTAATCGAGATCCTTGCGTGCTTTCACGCTGCCGGTTGCCGGATCGACGGCGACGACGCTGCTGGTGATGCGCAACGGATCGACGGTGCTGCCGCCTTCGAATTTGCCTTTGACGTGCCGTGTATAGTCCGTCGTGACATTGGCGCATCCTTCCAGCGTGGGGATGTAAACGAGCCCGGTCTTGCGGCTGTAGGTCGCCGGCCAGTAATTGTTCCCTCCAGCCGTGTCCGGACAGACGCGCCGCATCTCCTTGTCTTCGTCCACGTTGGGGCCTTCGGCATAGACCTGCAAGTCTTTGGTCGGATCGTATTCGATTGGCTTGCCGGTCTTCGGATCGATGCCCTTGGTCCAGGTCACTTCCTTGACGTATTGCGTGGCCTTGAGGAATTGGCCGTTGGTGCGATCGAAAACATACTCGAAGCCGTTCCGGCCGGCGTGGGAAACAATCTTGCGATCCTCGCCGTTGACCTTGGTGTCGATGAGGATGTGCGTGCCGGTTTCGTCGTAGTCGTGATTGTCATTCGGCGTGTACTGATGGAACCAGCGGATCTTGCCGGTCGCGGCGTCGATCGCGAGCGCGCTCGAGGTGTAGAGATTGTCGCCGGGCCGATACCTGGCGTCGTAGCCGGGAACGGGATTCCCCGAGCCCCAATAGGTGATGTTGGTCGCGGGATCGTATGACCCGGTGACGTAAAACGCGCCGCCGCCGGTTTGCCAGGCATTGTTCTGCCCTTTCCAGGTCTCGCTGCCCGGCTCGCCCGGTGCAGGGATGGAGTAAGTCTTCCACTTCACGTCCCCCGTCTTCGGATCGAGTGCCGCCAGCCAATTGCGCACGCCCTGATCGCCGCCGGACGCCCCAACAATCAGCGAATCCTTCAAAGGAATCGGCGGTGAATTGAGTTCCACATCCGGCTGATCGTGCAAATTTTTGTCCCAGACGATTTTGCCGGTTTCCCTGTCGGTCGCGATGATGCGGCCGTCCTTGCCCGTGGTCGAAATGACCAGATTGTTCCACAGCGTTACGCCGCGATGGCGTCCAAGTTTTTCCTGGCCTGGATCCATCTTCCAGATGATGCTGCCATGCGTGCCGGAGCGCACGTCGATCTTGTAGACCGCGCCCCAGCCATCGATGACGTACATGAAGCCATCATCGACCAGCGGCGTGGCTTCAAGGTCTTCGTTGCCGGATGTGCCGGACAACGCGATAGCGTAGGCGAGTTTGAGATTTTTGACGTTCGACTTGTTGATCATGTCGAGCGCGGAATATCTCTGCGAACTGTAGTCGTGATGATTCATGAGCCAATTCTGCGGCTCGGGATTGAGCAGGCGCTCGTAGGTCACATCGGCGGCACGGGCGCTGCTCATTGCGAAAAGCGCGCAACTTGAGCCGAGAAACGCGGCGGATGCGATTGCGGTGCGCGACGTTGGGGTTCTGTTCATTCGTTGTCCTCCCGGAGTATGCTTGTTGTTTGCAGGTCGACCGGTGCCGATCACAGCCCGAACACGAACAGCATCGACGCGTTGGTCTGAAATTTCCGCTCGGGCGAGCGTGCGAGCTTGGCCCGGCCGACCGGCCCGAGACCGGTAGCGATGGCGATGTATTGCTTGCCGTCGACCGAATAGGTCATCGGCGGCGCCGCGATGCCGGTTCCGACATTGACTTTCCAGAGTTCATCGAGCGTCTCGTCGTCAAAGGCGATGACCGTGCCGTCGAGCAACGCGGTCACCACGATGCCGCCCGCGGTGGTGAGCACGCCGCTGAGGTCGCCGTAAGGCAGGTCCTTGCGCTTCTTGAGCTGGCCGGTCGCCGGGTCGACCACGGCGAGGCTGCCAGTGATGCGGGACTGGTTGACGTAGCCTCCGCCGCCGAACTTGCCGCGGACATGCGCCGCACGGTCCGGCGTGATGTCGGCGCAGCCCTCGTCCCCGGCAATGTAGAGGAGATGGGTTTTTTCACTGTAGGACGGCGGCCAGAAATTCGTGCCGCCGTGTACATCGGGGCACGAATTGACCATCTTGTCGGTGCCGCCCTTCCAATCGTTGTTGTAGATCTGAACGTCTTTGGTCGGGTCGTAGTCGACCGGCTTGCCGGTCTTCGGATCGATGCCCTTCGTCCAGTTGACTTTCTCGGCGTATTGCACGGACTTGAGAAACTGGCCGTTGAGACGGTCGAACGAGTATTGGAAGCCATTACGGTTGGCGAGCGAGATAATCTTGCGGTCGTCGCCATTGACCTTGGTGTCGACGATGATCTGGGAGCCGCTGGCGTCGTAGTCGTGAATGTCGTTTGGCGTGTACTGGAAGTACCACTGCATTTTGCCGCTGTCGGCATTGAAGGCGATGGTGCTGTCGGTGAAGAGATTGTCGCCCGGGCGATAGGCCGAATCGTAGCGCGGGGCGGGATTGCCGGAGCCCCAATAGGTGAGGTTGGTCGCCGGATCGTAGGAACCGGTGACGTAGAAGGCGCCACCGCCGGTCTGCCAGGCATTGGCCTTGTCCTTCCAGGTCTCGCTGCCGGACTCCCCCGGAGCCGGCACTGCAAAAGTCTTCCACTTCTGCTCGCCGGTCTTGGCGTCGAGCGCGGCGAGCCAGCAGCGCACGCCGTTATCGCCGCCGGAACCGCCAATGATGACCGTATCCTTGAGCGCGAGCGGCGCCGCAGTGATTTCCATATCGGGTTGATCGTTGAGGTTCTTGTCCCAGACGACCTTGCCGGTTTCCTTGTCGGTCGCGATCACCCGGCCATCGAGGCCGGCGACCGAAATGACCAGATTGCCCCAAAGCGCAACGCCGCGGTTGCGGTCAGGCTTTTGCACGCCGGGATCCATTTTCCAGACGATTTGTCCGGCCGTACCCGAGTGCACATCGATCTTGTACACAACGCTCCAGACGTCAGTGACGTACATGAAGCCGTCTTCCACGATTGGCGTCGCCTCATTGTATTCGTTGCCCGACGTGCCGCCGAGCGGCACCGCAAAGGCGAGCTTGAGATTTTTTGCGTTTGATTTGTTGATAATCGAGAGAGGCGAGAAGCGGTGCGAGCTGAAATCATGATGGTTCGTGAGCCAATTTTGCGGCTCAGGATGCATGAGCCGATCGAATGTCACGTCAGCCGCGCCGGCCAGACTTGTTGCCAGCAACACGCCGCCGGCCGACGCGAGCAGGCAGGCGGAAATTCTCGCAATACGAGATGTCGCATTGATCATCATCAGTCCATCCTCCCGAAAATTTTTTTGAAGCGTCAAAGCCGGCGCCCGAAGCATCCGGCTGAGGCGTCGACATTACAGCCCGAAAACGAAGAGCATCGTCGCGGATTTGCCGAAGTTCTTCAGTTCGGGCGTGGTCGCTGCACGGCCCTTTTGATTGCCGGTCAAGCCGGTCGCGATCGCAATGTATTGTTTGCCGTTGACCTCGTAGGTCATCGGCGGGGCGTTGATGCCGGTGCCGACATTGACGCTCCAAAGCTCGTCGAGCGTCTGGTCGTCGAGCGCCATCACGGTGCCGTCGAGCAGCGCCGTCACGATGATGCCACCCGCCGTCGCAAGCGCGCCGCTGGTGTTGGCATAAGGCATCTCCTTGCGCTGCTTTACCTCGCCGGTCGATGGATCGACGACGACGAAGCCGCTTGAGAGACGGCCGTCGTAGCCGAAATTGCCGCCTTCGAATTTGCCTCGCACATGGCGGGTTTGATCCCGGCTGATCCACGAACAACCTTCGACCTCGGGGATGTAGAGGAGCTTGGTTTTTTCGCTGTAGGCCGCCGGCCAGAAGTTGCTGCCGCCGGGCACCGCGGGGCACACGCCGGTGCTCTTTTCGCCCGCCACGATCTTCGTCACTGGATTGGCATAGGTCTGCAAATCCTTCGACGGATCGTATTCGAGCGGCTTGCCGGTTTTCGGATCGATCCCCTTGGTCCAGGTCACTTCCGGGACGTATTGAGTAGCCTTGAGAAATTGGCCATTGAGACGATCGAACTCGTAGTAGAAACCGTTGCGGCCGGCGTGGGTGAGGATCTTTCGATCTTCGCCGCGCACTTTGGCGTCGATGATGATGTGCGTGCCAGTCTCATCGTAATCCATCGTGTCGTTCGGCGTGTATTGGTGAAACCAGACGATCTTCCCGGTAGCGGCATCGATGGCGAGCGCACTGTCGGTATGGAGATTGTCGCCCGGGCGGTAGGACGAATCGTATTTCGGCGACGGATTGCCGGAGCCCCAATAGGTAATGTTCGTCGCCGGATCGTAAGTGCCGGTGACATAGAACGCGCCGCCGCCGGTTTGCCAAGCGTTGTTCTTGTCCTTCCAGGTCTCGCTGCCGGGTTCGCCCGGAGCGGGCACGGGGTAGACGCGCCATTTTTCATTTCCGGTTTTGGGATCGAGCGCCACCAGCCAGTCGCGCACGCCCTGGTCACCGCCTGAGGCGCCGACCAGGATTTCGTCCTTGAGGGCAAGCGGTGCCGCGTTGAGAGTCAGATCCCGCTGGTCGTCCAGCTTCTTGTCCCAGACTATCTTGCCTGTCTCCTTGTCGGTCGCGATGACGCGGGCGTCGCGGCCGGTAACCGATATGACGAGATTGCCCCACAGCGCGACGCCGCGGTTGCGCTCGATCTTCTCCTGACCGGGATCCATCTTCCAAATGATGCGGCCGACGGTTCCCGAGCGCACGTCGATTTTATAAACCACGCCCCAGGCATCGGTCATGTACATGAAGCCGTCTTCGACAAGCGGCGTTGCTTCGAGATTCTCATTTCCTGACGTGCCGCCGATCGCCACAGCAAAGGCAAGTTTGAGGTTCTTTGCGTTCGACTTGTTGATGATGGCAAGCGGCGAGTATCGATGCGCGCCAAAATCGTGATGGTTCATGAGCCAGTTCTGCGGCTCGGGATTGAGCAGGCGCTCGTAAGTCACGTCGGCCGCACGGGCGCCGGTATTGATCGCTGCGAGTGACACGCACGCAAACGCCGCGATGCCATATTTGAGTGTCGTATTCACGATGCCTCCCCATTGCCTTGAACGCTCGCCTTGCCGGCGTCGTCGTCATTGTGTTTAGCCGATCATATCAGCTTCGGCGGCTGTGTCCCGCACCCCGCTACTCGTGCACCGTGCCGTCGGGCATGATCGTCCCGGTGAGCTTGACTCCGTCGAGTTTCGCGCCGGTCAGAATTGCGCTCGTCAGGCGCGCTCCGGACAGGTCGGCTCCGGACAAGTCGGCGTCGGACAGATCGGCGCCGTAGAGATCGGCTTCCGTCAGGTTTGCGCCCTTGAGATTGGCCTCGCGCAGCACCGCATTCACCAAGCCCGCATTGTCCAGATTGGCGCCTTCGAGAGCGCTCCGGCGCAGCGAGGCCTCGACCAGATTCGTGCGGCTCAGGTCGGCTTGGCGCAACGAGGCGTCATCGAGGCGGGCGCCGCTCAACATGGCCTCCGTGATCTGCGCATGGTCGAGCTTCGCTCGCACCAGGCGAGCATGTCCCATCTTGGCGCCGGTGAGATCGGCACCGCTGAGATCGGCGGCGGTCAGATCGGATTCATAGAACATGGCATTTTTGGCCTTGGCGCCGACGAACGAGGCGTTCTGCAGCTCGGTCTTATTCAGGTTCGCATCGGTCAGGTTCGCACCGTCGAATTTGACGCGGCCGAGCTTTGCCCGGTGCATCACGGCGCCGGTGAGGTTGGCGCCTGATAAGTCGGCGCCCGATAGATCCTTGCGCTTCAACGGCGCGTTCTCGAGCGCGCAATTCGCGCACGATTTGGTCTGCCCGGCGAGAAAATCGGCCGCCTCGTCGGCCAGCGCCCGGAAAGGCCATGCCGCGACGGGCAGCACGCACGCCGCGAGCATCAAAGTGCCCAGAGCTCTGCCATGAGTAGAGTGGAGCATGAATGGCCACGCCGAGGGAGAATGCGCATTGACTGGCGGTCGCGCCCGCCATTGCCTGTGCATCATACGCCGACTACAAATTTCTCGCATGCCCGATCGCTGCAGCATTTTTGGGGGGCGCGCGCTGCTGGCCGCAAGCGTTGCATGGCTCGTACTCGCGTTTGCCGGCGAAGTCGGTGCGGCGGAGCCGCCGAAGCGGCTCGAAATCTGGGACATCAAGCTCGGAACGTCGGTCGCTCGGCTCCCCGACGCGTTCGTCGATTATGCCTGCGGCACGAACGGCGGTCCGCCATCGGTTCCGCTCGCCGGCTGGCGCGACTTTATGCGGTGCCGGCCCGACGCTTCGGGCCTCCGCGAGGTCTATTTTCGATATGACGACGAACTGGAATATTGGGCCAAGGCAAACGATCTGTTGGGCCAGATGGAGCAATATGCGGGAACGAGAGCCTACGGCTTTCCGATCATCGCTTCGATCCTGATCGATGCTGATGGCATTGTGAGGGGTATCCGTATCGTCAGCGATCCGCGCGACGAAAACCAGAATCGCGATGAGGCTTATCTGCTCAAAAACTTTCTCACCGCGCGGTTTGGCCGCGACGGCTGGAACTGTGAAGACCTTGCCGCCGCTCCGGGTGAAACCCCGGTCGATGGCGTTTTCGTCAAGCAAGATTGCCGAAAACAGGTCGACGGCGACACGAGTGCCACGCTCTCGGCCCATTACCTGCGCAAACCCGGGCAGAGCCGGTTCGATCCTCATTCGGGCAAGCAGACCAACGGTCAATTCGAGAGCTCCGTGCGTTTCGAACTCGTGCGCGGCCGTTGACTCCGCCGGAGAGCACTAGCCCCGATGCCGGCTACTTGCCTTTGAACGTGCCGAGGACATAGTCGGCTACCGCCTCGATCTCGTGCTGCGTGAGAGGTGTGGAGTGCGGTTCCGGCGGAATATTGTTGCCGACATCGGCCGCCAACATGCCGTAGCACTTATCGTCGATGTAGGCGTATTTATTGAAGTGCGGCATCTCGGTGCCGGGCCTGCCGCACGAAATCACCTCGATGAGTTGTGCGCGATTGAGGATGGTTTCGTGCAGATTAGCCGCTTGGCCCGGCGAGCGCGGGTCGCCTTGGCCGTCGCCTTTCGGGCCGTGGCAGAACTGACAATCGGCCTTTTCGTGAAACAGACGATCGCCAAAAGATTGCTCCTGGGCAGAGACAGAGTGCGCAAACGAGCATGTTGCGATGACCGCAACGATAAGCGATGCGGTCGCGGGCTTGTGACGAGGCACGACTTATTCCTTGCGCGGATGGCAAACCAAAGGAAGGGAGCCGAAGGGACTCCCTTCCTGCAACGCTGTGGTCAGAGCCCGAACACAAACAGCATGGTCTGATTGCGCTGCTCTTTCAGTTCGGGGATGAGCGCGTGCTTTCCTCTCGCGATCGCGCTAAGCCCTGAAAGGATCGCCACGTATTGTTTGCCGTTCACCTCGAACGTCATCGGCGGCGCATCGAAGCCGGTGCCAACGTTGATTTTCCAAAGCTGATCAAGGGTGGCGTCGTCATAAGCCGCAAATGTGCCGTCGGTGAAGCCGGTAAAGACCAGCCCGCCAGCCGTCGACAGCGCGCCGCTGTAATTCGGGTAGGGGATATGCACCCGCTTCTTGATCTCCCCGGTCAGCGGGTCCGCCGCGATCAGGTCGGATTCGAAACGCTCGGTCTGCTTGTATGCACCGCCTTTCCAATCGCCCTTTTTGTTGCTCAGCTCCGGCCTTTGGGTCAGAGCCACACACGGCGTCGCGGTCGGAATGTAGATGAGCTTGGTCTTTCCGCTGTAGCTCGAAGGCCAGAAATTATTGCCGCCCGACGGACCCGGGCACATCGTCTTGGTGGGATCTTGTAAGGTCGGTGTGGCGGCGCCGGCATACATCTGAACATCGGCGTTCGGGACGTATTCGACCGGCTTGCCGGTCTTCTGGTCGATGCCTTTGGTCCAGTTGATGTTCTGCAGATACGGCTTCGCCATCAGCATCTGACCGTTGGCGCGCTCCATGGTGTAGAGGAAGCCGTTACGGCCGGAATGCGTGATCAAGGTCCGCTGCTGACCGTTGATTTCACCGTTGATCAGGATGTGTGTCGAAGCTTCATCGTAGTCCCAATGGTCGCCCGGCGTGAACTGGAAGTACCAATTCATCTTGCCGCTGCCGGGATCCCACGAAATCACGCTGTCAGTGTAGAGATTGTCGCCGGGCCGGTAGGTTGCATCGAACATCGGCACTGGATTGCCGGTCCCCCAGATCACCTGGTTGCCGGCAATGTCATAGGTGCCGGTGATCCACATGGCGCCGCCGCCGGTCTGCCATGCGTTGTTCTTGTCCTTCCAGGTCTCGCTGCCGGGTTCGCCCGGCGCCGGCACCACGTATTTTCGCCACTCGAGCTTTCCCGTTGCAGCATCGAGCCCCGCGATCCAATCGCGCACGCCGCGGTCGCCGCCTGCGGCGCCGACGATGATCTTGTCCTTCACGGCAAGAGGCGCCGCCGTGAGCTGGACGTCCGGCTGGTCGTTGACGTTGGTCTCCCACGCGACTTTGCCGGTTTCCTTGTTGGTGGCGATTACGCGAGCCGGATAATTCGCGGTGGTGATAACGTAGTCGCCCCACAAGGCGGCGCCGCGATTCGACAGCGGAAGTTTTTCCTGGCCCGGATCCATGCGCCAAAGAATGCGGCCCATGTCACCCGATCGGCCGTCGATCTTGTAAAGCACGCCCCATTGGTCGACGACGTAGAGGAATCCGTCTTCGGCGAGCGGCGTCGCTTCCAGGTTCTCATTGGCCGACGTGCCACCGATAGCGACCGCATAGGCGAGCTTCAAAGACTTGATGTTGGCCTTGTTGATCTTGTCGAGCGGCGAATAGCGCTGGCCGTCGTAGGTGCGGTGATTCATCAGCCAATTCTGCGGCTCCTTGTCGGCGTTGATGAGCCGGTCAGGCGTCACGTCGGCCGCGAGCGCCGGGCACGCCGCAACGGCGGCAACGCCGGCCAGAAGCAGACGACGGATCGAGCGGTGACTTTTCCTCATGGTTTCCTCCTTGTGTTGGTTTTGCTTCGAGCGCGCAGCGGCCTCATGGCGCGTAGACGCTGCGATTGTACCAATGCAGCGCATCGACACTCACGACCCGCTCCGTGCCATCAAAAAGTTTGCCGACCTTGCCGCCGGACGCCTTGACCTCGAAGGTCTTGACCTTGTCCTTCACCGTAATGGTCGCATTGCGCATGATGTCGAGGCCCTGGTCGATCTTGAAGGTCTGATAGACGCTCGGATCGGCGGCGGAGAAGAACTTGATCTCGGAGCTGATTTTGCGGGCGACGCCGCGCTCGTAAGTCAGGTGAAGTTCCATATGTTCGCCGTTTGCCGCGGTGAACTCCCAGCGGTCCTCGTTTTCGATTGGCTGGCCGGCGATGGCGTGGGTGGACCGCTCGACGCGATAAGAGGTGGCAGCCTGATAGACGCTGAATGGTCCCGGCGCGTCTTTCGCATCGGCGGTAATCCCGTCGATGATCATCTGGCCGGCCATTTCGGTTGAGCCGGTCTTTTTGATGGGACTGGCCAGGTAGACCATCTGGTTGGTGCCAACCGGAGAGCCATTCGGCGCATTGATGTCGACGCGGTCGACGAAGATCATGCGCACATTGCAATCCTTGGCAGCGCCCGATGTCGCAACGAACGGCTCCCACCCGTCCGGCAGCAGCGCTTTGAGCGCCGCGGGCGAAACGACAAGATCGAGCTGCATGCGGACTTCGGCGCTATGCTCCAGCAGGTTTTCGGCCTGGGCCAATCCGATGAAGCCGCCGCATGACGCGACCAATGCGGCAACAGCCGCCGTGCCCTTTGCGAGCATCGCATTCCTCCCCCATTTTGCGCCGAGCCCCGACAGGACTCCGCATCTCAATCTATGCTAATCGAAATAGCGCGCCGTCAGAACCTTCAAATCGGCTGGGCAAACCTGCCGAAACGTGACGGCTGAGGCGAGATCGCTAAACATCGCCGCATGAAGAGGCGAGGGGGAGGAGACAGTCATTAGCGCTCAGTCGCAATTTGCTTCCGTTGCAATGTCGCTTGGGCCGCCCTCACCACGAAGGCGACTGCATGCATGGTGGTTTGCTCGCCCGCTTCGGGTGCAACTCCTCATTGTCTTCATCCTGATCGATCTTCTCGCCATCCTCCTCGCCGGCGGCGTGACAATCCTGCGCGCCCGCGTGCAAACTCGCGTGGAGATTGCTGCGTCGATGCGCCTCGCGGAGCTGCTGGTTCGGGATGCGGTGCGCCTTGCCCAGCAACAGATCGGCGCGGAGCAATTCCTGAAGGCGTTACCGGCACAATTGCGGTCTGTCCGCCACGTCCGCCTCGCCGTGGAGGACGCGAACGGCGCGCCGATTGAGGTATCGGGTGCCTCGGAAAATCGGGACCGAGACGAACGCGCACCCGCACCGCGATGGTTTGCTGCCCTGGTCGCCCCGCCGATCGAGATCCATGAAGTGCCTGTGACAGCCAAGGGCGAGAAGGTCGGCACGGTCAAGATCATCGGTGAACCGAAAGATGAGATCGCCGAGGTTTGGCAAAATGCAGTTGTGGTCGGCGCCGTCGCATTCGTCCTCAACGCGGCGATGATCGCCGTCCTTTACGTTTTGTTCGGGCGGCTCCTCAATCCCCTCAATGTGCTGGCGAGCGGGCTATCCGACCTTGAGCGACAGACCTACGGCGTGCGTCTGGCGGAACCGCAGACGCTCGAACTTGCGGCCCTCGCCAAGCGCTTTAACGCGCTTGCTTCCGCGCTGGAAACGGCTCGTGCAGAGAACCAGCGGCTCAATCGCCGGCTGATCACCGCACAAGACGATGAGCGGCGGCGCACCGCATTGGAATTACATGATGAGGTCGGTCCTTGCTTGTTCGGACTCAAGGCCAATCTCTCTTCGATCGCCAATGCCGCCGCAGACTTGCCGGACGAAAAAAGGCAAGGCGTCGATCAACGCCTGGGTGACGTCCGCGCCATCATCGAGCATTTGCAGGCCATCAACCGCAGTATGCTCGATCGGCTGCGGCCGATGGCGCTCGGTCATGTGCCGCTCGAGGAAATCCTTCGCGAACTCATCGGTGAACGCGCACGCCAACATCCGCAGATTTCGTTCTTGTTCACGCCCGGGCGCCTGATGCGCGGCTACGGCGATTCGATCGATCTCACGATCTATCGTTGCATTCAGGAAAGCCTGACGAATATCGTGCGTCACGCACGAGCCAAGCACGTCACGATCGACCTTTACGACGCTGAGGAAGGAACGCGGCTCGTGCTGACAGTCAGCGACGACGGTTGTGGATTTAATCCCGGCACGCGGTCGGGCTTCGGCATTCGCGGGATGCAGGAACGTGTCGCTGGTTTGGGCGGCAACCACGATATCGAAAGCGCGCCCGGCCGCGGCACCTGCGTTCATGTCAGCATTCCGGTGGTCGAGGCGCGCAGCGCGCCGGTGGATGCGAACGGCACCATCAGTGCGCAACCATGACCAGCGTTCTTATTATCGATGACCATCCGATCGTGCTGCAGGGCTGCCGGCGCATGCTGGAGGATGCCGGGGTCGAGACGATCTTTGAGGCACGCGACGTTGCATCGGGCTATCGACTTTACCGGCGCCGCCATCCCGACGTCGTGATTGCCGACCTTGCCATGCAGGGCAGCGGTCTCGGCGGATTGCCGTTGGTCCGTCGCATCCGGTCGCATGATCCGCGTGCGCGCATCCTCGTCTTCAGCATGCACCGCGATCCCATCATCGTGGCGCGGGCGCTTGAGGCGGGCGCCACCGGTTACGTGCTCAAGGACACGTCATCCGAGGAACTCTTGAAGGCGTTCGACAAGGTCCGTGCGGGCAAGCCGTATTTGAGCGATGACCTGGCCATGCAGGTGGCGCTTGTCCATTCAAGCTCCCGTCGGAACCCGCTGGCCGATCTGACGCCTCGGGAGTTGCAAACTCTGTCGCTTTTGGCGGAAGGCAAACCCTATGGCCAAATCGCCGAGGAACTCAGCGTCAGCTACAAGACCGTCGTTAACCTCAGTTCTCAGCTCAAGCAGAAGCTCGATGTCCGTAACCTGCCCGAACTGATCCGCTCGGCCGTCCAGTTGCTCTCGACAGGGGCTTAGAACCGGCTCTGCCTACGGCGCCGGGATTCCAATGATCAGCGTCCTTTCGTTGAAAAGGGCTGGGTCGCCGGAAGAACCGTGCGGGGACTTAGGTCTGATTGCCAAAAGTTCCCGATTGGTTTTGGCAAAATGTACCGGGACAGGCGGACGCTGTAAGCACGAAGATGGCTGGTGGACACGGCGCGAGATCGCTTCGGCGGCCGCGTGCGGGTGGGCGATATGAGTGGAAATGCGTTTCGCTTATTGGCGGCGTTCAACATCGGTCTGTTGCTGCCGGCCGCCGCCCTCGCTCAATCGAATTCGGTTCCGCTTCCCGAGATCGACGTCGTGTCGCCGACACCACTTCCGGCACGGCCCGCAGCGAATGCTGGCGCCCGCCAGGGCGGAAGTACTGTCAACCCGAGCCCGGGCAACACCGAGAAGCCGCCGGTCGCGGAGAGCAGCGGCCTTGATCGCGATAAGGTCCCCGCGATGGTGCAGACCGTCGGCGCTGACGACTTTGCCCGTTCCGGCTCGATGAACGTGACCCAAACGTTGATGCAGCGCGTGCCCGGGGCGGCGACCAGCGACGTCCAGGGCAACAGCTTCATGCAGGATTTTCGTTATCGCGGCTTTGCGGCGTCGCCGCTGCAAGGAACTCCGGAAGGTATTGCGGTCTACATGGGCGGCATCCGCGTCAACGAGGCCTTCGGCGATACCGTCAACTGGGATTTCATTCCGACCAATGCGATCGATCGCGCCGACGTCTGGAGCAGCAATCCGCTGTTCGGCCTCAATGCCCTGGGCGGCGCGGTCAATATGCAGATGAAGAACGGCTTCACCTATCACGGTCTCGAAGCCGAACTGATGGGCGGATCGTTCGGCCGGCTCAGCGGCGCGCTGCAATACGGTGTGCAGCAAGACAACACGAGTTTGTACGTGGCCGTGCAGGGCCTCAAGGACGATGGCTGGCGCTATCAATCGCCCTCGGACATCACGCGGTTCTACACCGACCTCGGCTGGCGCGGCGATCGCTCCGAACTGCATCTGGTCGCCGCGGGGGCCTCGAATTTCTTCGGCGTCGTCGGGCCGACGCCGATCGAGCTGATCGATCAGGACTATAAGTCCATCTACACGTGGCCGCAGACGACGCTCAACCAAATGGGCCTCGTCGCCTTGAACGGCAATTTCGCGGTGTCGGACGCGTGGTCGGTGCAGAGCAATCTCTACGTCAGAAAGTTCAATCAAGCACATGTCGACGGCAACGATGCCGATTTGGAAAGCTGCAGTTCCAAGTCGTCGTTCGCCGGCGATCTTTGCCTGCAGGATGACGGTTTTCCGGCGCCGTCGGGCGGCAAGACGCTGGCATTCCGCAATCAGTTCGCGATTCTCGATGCGAACGGCAATCCGATTCCGTTTGGCGGCGACACCGTTCCCTATGGCACAGTCGATCGCACCTGGACCGGGACGTTCACCTATGGCGCTTCGCTGCAGGCGACGAGTGATGCCAAAGTGGCGGATCACGGCAACCATTTCGTTGCCGGCGGCAGTATCGACCGCAGTCACATCAACTTCAGCGCTGACAGCGCGCTCGGCTACATCTATCCCGACCTTTCCGTGTCGCCCAATTCCGATTTCGCCGGAATGGGGTCGATCATCCACACTCTCGGCGATATCGGCTATGGCCCGGTCGCGCTCGATGCCCACTCGACCTACTACGGGCTCTACAGCAGCGACACGTTCGACGTCACACCTCGCCTCTCGGCGACGCTCGGCGCTCGCCTCAACGTTGCGACGATCGAGATGTTGGACGAACTGGGCACCAGCCCCGGCCTCAACGGCAGCTATACGTTTCAGCGGCTCAATCCAGTCACCGGTCTCACCTACAAAATCGTACCCGGACTGGGCGCTTATGCCGGTTATTCGGAATCGAATCGCGCGCCGACCCCGCTTGAGCTCGGCTGCTCCGATCCCAACAAGCCGTGCCTGATCGAGGGCTTCCTGGTCTCCGATCCTCCGCTGCAGCAGGTCGTCGCCCGGACCTACGAGGGAGGGTTGCGCGGCAACGCTACCCTCAGCGACGGTCGTCTCGAATGGAAGGCCGGGCTTTTCCGTACCGACAGCAGCAACGACATCATCAACGTCGCGAGCGTCATCGCCGGGCGTGGCATCTTCCAGAACGTCCCCGCCACGCGGCGCCAGGGTCTCGAGGCGGGCATCGAATATCGCGCTCCGAAATGGATCGTTTATGCCAATTACAGCTACACCGACGCGACGTATCAATTCAGCGGGCTGCTGTCTTCGCCGAACAACCCCATGGCGGATGCGAACGGCGACATCCTGGTCATGCCGGGCGATAAAATTCCCGGCATTCCGCTGAACCAATTCAAAGCCGGCGTCGATTATGCCGTCACTTCGGCGTGGAGAGTCGGGGCCGACCTGGTCGCTGTCGGCAGTCAATATTACGTCGGCGACGACGCCAACCAGAATCCGAAACTGCCGGCCTATTCGTACATCAACCTGCATTCGTCCTATCAGGTGAGCAAGGAGGTGCAGCTTTTCGGATTGGTGAACAACGTATTCAATCAGAAATTCGCCACTTACGGCACTTTTTTCGATCCGACATCTGTCGAGAATGCGATCTCGACCGTGCTTTCCGACCACCGTGCTGTCACGCCGGGCCAGCCATTGTCGATCTATGTCGGGATGCGTGCCAAAATCTGAGATCAAACGTGAGGCAGCAAAATTTCAAGCCGGCGGCTGATCGAAGCACTATGGCTGCGCGTATGCGGGATCGTAGAGCTCAAAGCGCGATGAGCTTTCAAACTGGCCTTCGGTGTATTCGTTCGTCTCGGGATCGATCGCGTGCTGCCCAGGCTTGCGCAGGAATCGCGTCGACAGCTTCATCACCCGATCGGATGTCCGCTTTTCACAGTCTTGTTTGATGAAGATGCCGCCGACCGGCGTCTCGCCGTCGGCCGGACGCAGGTCCGTGCATTTCCAGCCGTCGAGCCCATAGTGGTTCATGATCGCAACGCTCAGGAGGTGGGCCATGCGACGCTCCATGGGCGTTGCCCGCGGGTCGCTCACAAAGCGAATGCCGCGCAGAACGCCTCCATCGTCGAAGAGAGCCGACAGGATCACCGGATGGCCCGCGACTTTGGTTCCGGTGTGCTGGGATGCGTACAGAGGATCGCCGGTGGCCTTGGCGATATATTCGTCTTCGTCGTCGAAACGGCCGGCAACCTCGTGTAGGCCGCTCGCTTCCGGCCGGCACTTCTTGAAATTCGCCCAGGTGTCGAGCTCCTGCCGGGGCGGACCGCCATTGCTACCACAGTCAAGCTCACCCCAGTCATCTGTGGTCATCGTTTTGGCGTTGAGTCCGAGCGCAAGGCCGTGGATCTCGCCGGGATCATGCCGGGTCTGGGCCGCGGTCGCTGTCGCCTGTCGCGATGGCGACTAAAATGCCGCAAGCGATCCTCGCGTAGCCCATGCTTTTTGCCCGCTCATTTTTTCATCGGCTCGCACTGGCGCGTATCCTTGCCCCAGAACTCGACGCATTCCTCGTAGGTCGAGTCGCCACGGCCAACGACCTTTGCGAATAGATATTGCACGACCGCATCGATCTCGTGCGGATTGAGAAACGCGTTGGGCTCCGGCGGCATATCGTTGCCGAGGTCGTCCCGCGTCACCCCGTAGCAACGCTTGTCCGTGTAGGCGAACTCGTCGTGATACGGCATTCCGGCCCCCGGCCGGCCGCATTTGACCGTTTCGGTAACCTGTTCTCGGGTGAGCTTGGTCTTTCGCAATGAAGGTGCATTGCCACCATAGCCTTGGTCACCGGAGCCATCCCATTTGTGGCAAAATTGACAGACTGCTTTGCTTTTGAAGATCTCCTTGCCGTAGTTCAACAACCGTTCCGTTTCGGCGGACTGCGCCTCTTGACTGCATGCCGAACCGCAAGAAAGCGCCAGCAATGTTCCGAGGAGAATTATTCCAAGCAGCCATTTGTCGTGCGATCTTACGCGAGCGAACCGAATTTCCATGTTGCGCTGGTACCTGAGTCAAATAACCGAGTCCGGCGCGGCATTGATAACGCTGCCGCGCCGGCACGCCTTGCCAGTCGTTTACAGACCGAACACGAACAGCATCGAAGCTGTCGATGTGTTCTTTAGTTCCGGGTCATTCTGCATGACGAATGGCGACTGGCGCGACCCTGCGAGCACAGCAACATATTGCTTGCCATTGACCGCGTACGAAACGGCCGGCGCGTTGATGCCGGTGCCTACACTGAAGCTCCAGACCGGCTGCAGAGTTTTCGCGTCATAGGCCGAGAAGGTGCCGTCCGCTGCGCCCAGAAAGACGAGATCGCCGGCCGTTGCGAGGGCTCCTGCGTAATTCGGAAACTTCAGCTTCAGCGCGGCCTTGGTTTCGCCCGTCGTCGGATCGACGGCTTTCAGGCTGCCGTAAAGTCGTCCGTTCAGCTTGAACGCGCCGCCACTGAAGCGATCACGCGGCTTCAACGTCCCACCCTGATCAGCGAAATCCTTCTGGGGGACCGTCTGAAGATTGTCGCAGCCTTCGACGGAGGGAATATATAACAGTCGGAGCTCCGGATTGTACGCGGTCGGCTCCCAGTTCTTGGCTCCGAAATGCGAAGGACAGACCGTCGCATTCGGGTCGGCGTGCGTGCCGTGAGTCCCCGCCGTGTAGATTTGGACTCCGCCCGCCGGATCGTAGTTGGCCGGCAGCCCGGTTTTCGGATCGAGGCCGGTCGTCCAGGTCAGCTTGTCGACGTATTGCTTGCCGGCGACGAATGAGCCGTTGGTGCGATCGAGCGCGTAGAAGAAGCCGTTCCGCGCGGCATGGACGACAAGTTTACGGTCCTGACCGTTCACCTTGGCATTGATGATCGGGTGCTCGGAGATCTCGTCGAAATCGAACGGATCGTTCGGGGTATATTGGAAGCCCCATTTGATGCTGCCGTTGTTGGGATTGAGCGCGAGCACGCTCGCGGCCCATTTGTTGTCTCCGGCGCGGTATTCAGGGTCCCAATCCGGGCCGGCGTTGCCGACACCCTGGTAAATCGTATCGCTTTCGGGGTCGTACGTCGCGGTTTCCCAAACGGGGCCGCCGCCATGCTTCCAATGTTCCTTGCCGTCCTTCCAGGTCTCATTGCCGGGCTCGCCCGCGCCCGGAATTGTGTAGGTGCGCCAGGCCTGCTTGCCGGTGTTCAGGTCGGTGGCATCGATAAAACCGCGGATTCCGAATTCACCGCCCGCGGGACCCACGATGGCGAGATCGCGCACCACGAGCGGCGCCATGGTAATCGTTTCGCCGAGCGCCGGGTCGGCAATCTTGCGCTCCCAGACCATTTCGCCCGTCGCCTTGTTGACGGCGAACATGCGCCCGTCGAGAGCGATCGAAATCACCTTGTCCTTCCAAAGCGCGACGCCGCGGTTATTGACGCCGCAGCAAGCAACGTCGCCGGCCCAGGCGCGATCCACGCCCGGATCGAATTTCCACTTGATCAATCCCCTCGTGCCGCTTGACACATCGATCGCGTAGACCGAGCCCCAGCCGTCGGTGACGTACATGATGCCGTCTTCGACGATCGGCGTCCCCTCAAGATTGCCGAAGGCGTAACGACCGCCGTTTTGGAAGCCACCGAGCGCCACACTGAAGACCAGCTTCATGTTCTTGACGGTGTCGCTATTGATCTGCTTGAGCGACGAAAACCGATGGCCCTCGTAGTCGCCGTAATACAATAGCCAATTCTGCGGCTCCTTGTCCGAATTGAGCGCGCGGTCGAACGACATGTCGGCCGCTCGCGCTGGCGTGAGCGCGCTCGCCATGAGCAATGAGCCCATTAAAATGCCGGTCGCTGAGGTGATCCTCATCGTGCATCCTCCCAATTTTCGTATTCTCGTTTGGCCGATTGGCCCATGAGTATGATGCGCTTCGCCGACTTTGCCGGCAAGTTGATCGAACGCCGTCACGCGCTCCGCGCTGTGCTGCAATGCAAAGAGGTCGGCGCTCGTTCCCGTCATCAAGGCAAATCCGAAGTCGTGGGATTTTGCCCAATGGGGCGCCGCCGCTCTGTTCAATGGTCGCAATTCAATGGTCGCAGGATGTGAGGTCTTTCTCTTCAATCGAAAAAATCTCACCAATCTCGATTTTGATGTCGTGGACGATGCACACGCGACCAGCATCGTCGGCCAGTTTGGCGTCGTAGATGCCGGACGGCACGCCGGTGATGCGCAGCCGTTCGTCGGTGTCGACCGCGCCGTCCTTGTCGTTCTTGCACTGATTGGGCCCCCAGTTCGACGTGCCTTGCGGAGCCAAACGGAATTCCGAGATGGTGTGGCGCGTGAGGTTCCAAAATCGCGTCGGACGGCTCTGGGCGATGGCGTCGTCGGAAATTGCAGCAATCGCAAGAATGATAAGGGCCAATTTGCGCACGTCCCACCCCGCCATCACTGTTGTTTTCGCTGCGTTCCAGTGAGGTTTCGGCCCCACCGGAAGATGAGCTTACTTGATCGGGCCATGAGCGTGGGCCACTATTGATGTTGACCTTCAGGGCTCCTTGCCGGCGAAACGATAAAAATGCAAATGCACGTGAGCCTCCGAAGCGATTACCCAACCGACCACTTGCCGCTATTGCGCTGGTTGATGTTCACCGGTGTCTCGGCGTTCGGCTTTGTCCTCGCCTGGTATTACGGACTATTTCATTTGATGCTCTCCAGCGACAAAACCTATATCTCGGCGATCATCGGAGTGCTTTACATCATCAGCTCGCTGCATTGTCTGGTGCGAACGGTTGCAATTTCGCGCGAGCTTGACGGCGTCCACCGCGTGTCCTCGCTTGTCAGCCGGGGCGTGCCGGGCTTGAAGGTTGTCGGCGACGATGTCGTCACTGGGGACGGCACGATGTTGCCGCGCGGGCAGGTTACCGCGCATATCCGCAATCTAATTGTCAAAGCCCGGCTGCAGGGTCATCACCGTCTCGATCAGACCCTGCTGCTGCGCGGCCTTGCCGATGCGCTACGCGGTCCCAATCAGCTCGGCTCGTTCGCCAGCGACAGCCTGATCAAGCTCGGCCTGCTCGGCACCATCATCGGCTTTATTCTGATGCTGGCGCCCATCGCTGGCCTGGACGCCGCCGACCGCGCGTCGGTGAAAACCTCCATGGGTTTGATGAGCGACGGTATGGCAATCGCGATGTATACGACGCTGACTGGACTGATCGGCTCGATCCTGATCCAGACTCAATACTACATGCTCGACGGCGCGACCCAGCGGGTGTTTGCGCTCGCCACCGATTTGACCGAGGTCTTCGTCGTCTCCGTCCTCGAACGAGAGCAGGATGGATAGTTTCGGCAACTATCCGCGGGAAAGGCCGTTCGATCCCTTCAGCGTGATGCTGTTTAAGGCCCTGCAAGTCGTCGCGTTCCTGTTCTTCATCGCCCTCTTGGTGATGAATCCCGAAGCCAAACAAGGCAAGATCGACACCAAGGCCGAATTCATCATCACGATGAACTGGCCCGACAACCACCCGGACGACATCGACCTCTATACCGAAGATCCGCTCGGCAACATCGTCTGGTACCACGAGCGCGAGGCCGGCTTCATGGTGCTCGACCGCGACGACCGCGGCGGCGTCAATAACACAATTATGGTGAATGGCCGGAAAGTGATGAGCCCGATCCGGCAGGAAACCGTAAGCATTCGAGGTATCGTCGCCGGAGAATACACCGTCAACGTCAATCATTATCTTGCGACCACCGGCAAACCGGTGCCGGTCTCGGTCAAGGTGGAGAAAGTCAACCCGACGGTCGAGGTCATCTATTACGACACGATCAATCTCGACCATACCGGCGAGGAAGTGACTGCGGTACGCTTCCGCGTTGCCGACAATGGCAGCGTCGTCGACGTCAATCACCGCGCCAAGTCGCTGATCCAGTTGACGCGCAGCGTGCGTCGCACGACGACGAAGTGAGGGCGCGATGACCGCGACCGTGCTCGCCATTGCCGCTGCTTATGTCGTTGTCGCCGTGCTGCTGTTGGCGATGGGCCTGACGTCGCGCTTTGCCTGGTGGATCAAGGCGGCGGCAATTGTCGTCACGTCGGCGTTCTTCGTCGAGGTCTTCTTCGCTACCAAAGGATTGTTGGGCTGGCCCGGCAGTGGGCGCCTCCCGGCGCGCTTTCAACTGCTCTGGACTCGCGTGGTCGAGCCGGACGCGAAAACCGGCGATCGCGGCTCGATCTACCTCTGGGTCGAGGAGGTCGACGACAACAACGTGCCGTCCGGATTTCCTCGAGCCTACAGGTTGCCCTATTCGCGCCCGCTCGCCGACCGCTCAATCAAAGCGCGCGACGAGATCATGTCGGGCAATCCGCAAGAGGGCGATGCCGAAGACCTGGCGGCCAACAATGCTTCGGCCCAGCCGAAAAACATGGATCTCAGTGCGCAGGCGCTCAATGGTGCCGAAACCGGTAATCCGGGAATGGTCTTCGATGACAACCTGCGCGATGCCCCACACGTTGAATTCCGACCAATGGCGATGCCGTTGTTGCCTCCAAAAGAGTAGGGCAGCGCCGTTTCGGGGATGATAACGATTTTCAACCCAGAGCCGGGCCCGTCATCTTCAAAAAGGCTTCTTCGATCGTGGCCGCTGATTGCGCAGCGACGAACGCTATGGGCGTGGTGTCGGTCAGCACCTTGCCGCGATGCAGCACAATGACACGATCCGCATCCGACACCTCGTCACACAGATGGGTCGCCCACAATACGGCGACGGACCGTTCCGCCCGCATTCTCAAGAGCAGCCTGAGAAGATCGCCGCGGCTTGCGGGATCGAGACCCACGGTCGCCTCGTCCATGAGCAGCACGCTCGGTTCGTGCAAAAGCGCGCGCGCCAATTCCACGCGCCTTCGATTGCCGCCGCTCAATTGCGATGTCTTGTCATGCGCGCGATCCTTAAGGCCAAGGCGCGCCAGTTCATCGGCAATGCGTGCTTGGGCGACGGCACGCGGGATGCCGTGCAGGCCGGCGTGAAACAGCAGATTGGCGGTTACCGTGAGCTCGAGGTCGAGCGTCGGTTGCTGAAACACGATGCCGAGTTTCGCCAGCGCGGGCACCGGATGTCGCAGCATATCGTGGCCCATGACTTCGATGCGGCCGGAATCCGGAACGAACAATCCGGACAGGAGCTGAAATAGCGTCGACTTGCCGGCCCCATTTGGACCCAGCAGCGCAATAAACTCGCCGGCATAGGCTTTCAGGCTTACCCCATCGACGGCTCGGATCTGCCCGTAGGTCTTGACGACGTTGTCGAGCAACAGTGCTGGCGTGCGGTCGTCGCTTGTCATTTGCTTCCCAGCACTAGCGCAAATCGCTCCGACCCGGCGCTGTGCCCGCTACTTCTCATAGGCGTTGGCGCGAATGTAGTGCCAAAGCTGATCGATCTCTTCATCGGTGAGCACGCCTTTCCAAGGCGGCATCTGGTTCTTGCCGTTCCGAACCGAATTTTCGAAGCGCGGTCGTTCGTCTGCCGTCAAACGGCGAAGATCGAAAGTCGTCTGGCTGGTGTTGACCAAATCGTCACCATGACACGTCGCACAACGGAAATCGTAGACTTTTTCCCCGGCGGCAATTTTCGCTTTGTCCTCGTCAGAAGCGGCAGCCTGTGCGAAGGCCGCCGTTATCAATGAGAGGCTGGCTAGGCACGCGATCGTGAGGCCGGCGCAAATACGCCCGGTCTGCATCTGCATAAGCTTCCTCGTTCAGGCCATATGGATAAAAGGCGAGGGGGCGCCGGTAGCGCTCCCCTCGGACGCGGTACGTCGCCCCGTCAGACGTTATTTGTCGAACAGCGCAAAGGTCCAGAGCGTCACGCCGATCGGCACGTGGGTAAGGTTGGGATCGCCGCTCTTTTGCGCATAAACGCCGCCAAGCCCGCTCAAAACAGTGACGTATTGCTTGCCGTCTTTTTCCCACGTCACCGGCTGACCGACGATGCCCGACGGAGTTTGGAAGCTCCAGAGGATTTTTCCGGTGTCGGCATCGAGCGCTTGGAATTCACCGGTCATGACACCGGTGAAGACGAGGTTGCTCGCCGTCACCATGGTCGATGAGTAATTCGGGCTCTTATACGGGGTCTGCCACTTGGCTTTGCCCGTCAGCGGATCGACAGCCTTCAGATAGCCGCGGATATTCGGGTCGTCGGTGACGGTGGTCCGCTTGACGGTCGGAGGTCCGGACGGGGTGCCCGGCGTCAGCTTCGGCGGCTCCGGCGCCTCGTAGGTCATGCCGAGATCGAGGGTGTTTATGTAAAGTAGTCCAGTGCGTGGACTGAACGAAAAATGCTGCCAGTTCGTACCACCCGAGGTCGAGGGCCAAACGGTGATTTTTTTGCCTTCAACGGCACCTTTGAAGACGTCCGTCACAACCGGGCGCCCGGTCTCCATGTCGACGCCGCTCGCCCACGTCACTTTGACGTAGGGGTTGGCGGCGATGAGCTTGCCGTCCTTTGCATCGAGCACATAGAGAAAGCCGTTCCGGTTGGCCTGCATCACCACCTTGTGCGGACTGCCGCCGATGTTCAGCGTCCCGTTGATCGGTGTCTGCACCGCATCGTAGTCAAACGGATCGTTCTGCGTGGCTTGGTAGTACCAGACGCGCTCGCCGGTTTCCGGTCGGATTGCAAAGACCGAGTTGGTGTAAAGATTGTCGCCTTTGCGCGCGCGAGGATTCCACGGCGAAGGATTACCGACTCCCCAGTAGACCAAGTCCAAGTCCGCGTCGTATGTCCCCGTAACCCACGAACTGCCGCCGCCCGTCAGATACGAATCGCCTTCCCAGGTCTCGGAGCCGGGCTCGCCCTTAGCGGGAATTGTGTAGGTTCGCCAAAGATGCTTTCCGGTCTTGGCGTCGTAGCCTTCGATGAACCCGCGATTGCTGAATTCGGCGCCGGCCACGCCGACAATAACGATCCCTTTGACGATCAGCGGCGCTCCGGTCATGGCGTAGCCGTTTGCCGGCGTCGCCGGATCTGGCGATTTGGTCTCCCAGACTTGCTTGCCCGTTTTTGCGTCGAGCGCGACGATGCGATCATCCATCAGCGCGCGGATGATCATGCCGTCGTAGATTGCGGCCCCGCGGTTGACGATGCCGCAGCACACGACACGCAGGGTTTCCGGCGGATATTCGTGTTTCACACGCCAGATCTGCTTTCCGGTAATGGCATCGACTGCCGCCGTTGAATCGTGCGTCGTCACGTAGATGACGCCGTTGTCGACGAGCGGAAAGCCCTCTCCACCTTGCAGGTCAGCAAGCGAGTAGGACCACGTCGGAACCAGTTTGCGGACGTTTTCCTTATTGATCTGCGTGAGCGGACTGTATCTGTTTCCGGAGTAGCCCATCCCATAGACAAGCACGTTATCCGGCGTCTTCTCGTCGTTCTTGAGGTCGTCGGCACTTTGAGCGAGCGCCGCAATCGGAACGATCGAGACGGCCGCGCTCAGCAATGCTGCGAAAAGCGTCGATCGCGTCATTGAACTCCTCCCTGTCGCTTTGATTTTTGATTTTGACGTAGCCACGCTCAGACATGTTAGGCAGATTTTCTGCCCACTCCAATAGAGACATGGCTGCCCATCTTCATCGGGCTTCCCCAACGCGACGAGCTGTGCCAGTTTGTCGGTAACGGCGCGAAATAATCGAACGCTGATTGGTCTGGGGAGGACTCGTGGTTGCAAAATGCCTTCGGGCCGCAACACTCTTGCTTGTGCTCACTTCAGGGATTGCGTCGGCGCAAACCGACTTGCGTGAGCCGCCCGGCGCAGAATGGCTGACAATCGGCGGTGACTGGCACAACACGCGATATTCCACGCTGACGCAGATCGACCGGACTAACGTCAAGAATCTGAAGGCCTCGTGGGTCATCCACCTCGGCTCGGGTCTTGGCCAAAAATATTCAATGGAAGGAACGCCGATTGTCAGAGACGGCGTGATGTATTTCGCCAGCGGCAATGACGACGCCTACGCGCTCGATGCCAGAACCGGCTCGCTCATCTGGCAGCATCTCTCCGGCATCGATCAGAATATCAACACCGTATGCTGCGGGTGGGATAATCGCGGCGTCGCTGTCGGCGAAGGCAAGGTCTTCGTCGGTCAACTCGATGGCACTTTGGTTGCCCTCGATGCCAAAACCGGCAAGGAAATCTGGAAATCCGTCATCGGCCGATGGCAAGAAGGCTACACCATCGCCTCCGCGCCGCTCTACTACAACGGCGTTGTTTATACGGGCGTTTCCGGCGGCGATCGTGAAGCACGCGGCAAACTCACCGCACTGGACGCCAAGAGCGGCAAGGAACTGTGGCACTTCTGGACGGTGCCTGATCCGGGCACGAAGGGCTCCGAAACCTGGCCATCGCCAAACGATCCTGATCCGATCCGCGCCAAGGCCTATCTGCACGGCGGCGCCAACATCTGGCAGACACCGGCAATCGACCCCGATCTCGGCCTCATTTATTTCAGCACCGGCAACCCAGGCCCCACTGCCGGCGGCATCGGCGCCAATCGGCCGGGCGATAATTTATTCAGCTCGTCGATCGTCGCAGTGCATCTGGATGGTACCTATGCGTGGCATTTCCAGCAGGTGCACCACGATCTTTGGGATTTCGATTGCCCGAGCCCCGTGGTCCTCTTTGATCAAATGTACGGCGGCAAGTTGCGTAAAGGCATCGCGGAGGCCTGCAAGACCGGCTGGATCTACATTCTCGACCGCACCAACGGCGAACCGCTGATCGGCATCAACGAAAAGCCCGTCGAGCAGGAGCCTCACGTTGCGACCGCGGCGACGCAGCCATATCCGGTCGGCGACGCCGTAATGCCGCAATGCCCGCAGCCACTCGGAAGCTGGATCACCAAATGCATTTTTGGCGCGATCTGGGACGTGCCAATCCTCATGTCGCCGGGCGGCAATGGCGGCGTGAACTGGGCGCCGATGTCCTATGATCCGCAGACCGGGTACTTCTACGCGACGGCCGCAGACCGTCCTGCCAGCCGTATCGCGCAGGGCAGCGGCAAGATCACGCCGCCCGCCATCGGCGCAAAATATTCCGGCACGCTGACTGCCGTCGATTTCACGCACCAACCGCATCGTTTGGCAGAAGAAGACACCGTATTCGATCGGACAAGGCAGCGGCGCGCTGACAACCGCAGGCGGTTTGCTGTTTCACGGCGAGCCGGACGGCAATTTCCAGGCCTACGATGCGAAAACCGGTGACTTGCTTTGGAAGTGGCAGACCGGCGCAGGCGCCGACGCCCCGGCGATCACCTACGAGATCGATGGCGAGCAGTACGTCGCAATTGCTACCGGCGGGGTTTCGATTCAAACGGCATCGGCAAACGGCGACATGATTTGGGTGTTTTCGCTCAAGGGCAACAAGGATCATCCGATCGCGCAGTTCGATCCGCCGCCCCCGCCGCCAACGGAAGTGAGTTTCAATTTTACCGGACTTCTCAAGGGCGAAGTACCGATCGCCAAAACCAACGCGGTCAAGACAGTCGACTACGCCTTCAATCCCCCGCGCATCACGGTGACGACCGGTACCAAGGTGACTTTTACGAACACCGGGCAACAACCGCACAATGCGGCAGGCGCCGATGCGGGCGGCTGGGACATCGGCCTGCTGATGAACGGCGAATCCGCAAGCGTCACGTTCAACAAGCCCGGCAGCTATTACTACCAATGCACGCCGCATCCTTTCATGATCGGTCAGGTCATCGTGACCGGACCGGAGGTCGCGTCCGCCCCGGCGGTCGTGGTGGAGGCGAGCGGCCGCAAAGCCGACGGACCCATGGCCATGCCGGGACATGGGACGCGTTGAGCGATGTCGCCGGAAATGCAGTGGCGGGTGACGGTTGCAAAGTTTCTGGTCATCCTCGCGATGGCGCTTGCCGCCTCGAGGGCCTTCGCGGCCGATCGCATTCGTATTGCCACACAGAAGACCGGTACGTTCGCCTGGGAGCTCGACATTCTTCGCACCCATGGGTTCGATCGAGAAGCCAACCTCGATATCGAGACGACCGAACTTGCGAGCACCGAGGCCGGCAAGATCGCGCTCCGAAGCGGTTCGGCCGATTTGATCCTGTCGGACTGGCTGTGGGTCGCGCGTGAACGTGCGCTGGGTGATGACCTCGTCTTCTATCCTTATTCGAGCACGCTGGGCGCAATCATGGTGCCGGCGAATTCGCCGATCAAAGCGATCGCTGACTTAAAGGGAAAAAAGCTTGGCGTCGCCGGCGGTCCACTCGATAAGAGTTGGCTGCTCCTGCAGGCGCGGGCGCGCCGGTCAGGCATTGATCTCAAGACGCAGGCCTCGGTGGTATACGGAGCGCCGCCGCTCTTGTCACAGAAAGCCCTGCAGGGCGAAACCGACGCCACGCTGACGTTCTGGAATTTTTGCGCCGAGCTCGAGGCCACCGGGATGAAGCGCGCGGTGCTCATGTCCGACGTTATGAAGGATCTCGGCGCCAAAGGCCCCGTGGCGGCCGTGGGCTACGTGTTCGACGGTGGATGGGCGCAGCGCAACCGCGATGTGCTCGATCGCTTTTTCGACGCCACCCGCAAGGCAAAGGATATTCTCGCGAACTCTCCGGCAGAATGGCAGCGGCTCGCGCCCCAAATCGGCGTGAGCGATGCGAGCGCGCTCGACATTTATCGTCGGCGTTACCTCGAAGGCATTCCCCATCGGTCCCTTGCCGAGGAAGCATCGGACGCGCGAGCACTCTATCGCGTCCTGGCGGAGATCGGAGGCACCGATCTTGTTGGCCCGGTGCGCGAACTTGATCCCGGCACTTTCTACGCGGCCGGGCCGGGCGAATAAGTTTGGAGTGAGGGGCTCGAACCGACGCAATCTTCTTTGCGGCATGGCTCTTTGCTGCTCCGCCACTATGGGAGCAGGATTAGCGAAATTCGCTCGTTCGCGATAGAAACTGCGCCAGCCCCGGACCAGGTGCGAGGGCTCATGCGCAGGAGACGGCCATAAAATGATACTGGTGACCGGAGCGAGCGGCTTCGTCGGTTCCGCGGTCGCCAGATGTCTGGTGGATGCAGGCGATGACGTGCGCGTGCTGGTTCGCTCGACAAGCTCGCGGCTCAATCTTGCCGATTTGAAAGTCGAGATCGTCGAAGGCGATCTGCTCGATGCAAAATCGATCGAGCGGGCGATGAGAGACGTGCGTTTTCTCTTTCATGTCGCGGCGGATTATCGGCTGTGGGCGGCGGATCCCGACGAGATTGTGAGGACGAACGTCGAGGGAACGCGGCTGGTGATGACCGCTGCACTTCAGGCGGGCGTCGAGCGGATCGTATACACCTCGAGCGTCGCCACTTTGTCGCCGCCGCCGAAAGGACGAGTGAGCGACGAAACTTTTCCACTCGCCGAGGATGCAGCGATCGGCGCTTACAAATACAGCAAGGTCGTCGCCGAGCGTCTGGTCGAGCGCATGATCGTGCAGCAGAACTTGCCGGCGGTCATCGTCAATCCCTCGACCCCGATCGGGCCGAGTGATGTTCGCCCCACGCCCACGGGCCGCATCATCGTCGAGGCGGCGGCGGGCCGCATGCCCGGTTACGTCGATACCGGGCTCAACCTCGTCCATGTCGCTGACGTGGCGGCGGGCCACCTCGCGGCGTGGCGGAAGGGCCGGATTGGCGAACGCTACGTTCTTGGCGGGCAGGATGTTCTGCTCGGAGACATGCTTGCCGAAATTGCACGCATTGTCGGGCGATCGCCGCCAAAACTGCGTCTGCCTCGCGCGGCGATATTCCCGATCGCCTATGGCGCCGAAGCCATCGCGCATTTCACCGGCCGGGAGCCGTTCGTTACGACGACCGGACTGAAACTCGCGAAGGATCATATGTTCTACAGTTCGGCAAAGGCGGAACGCGAGCTTGGCTACGCGGCACGGCCCTATGTCGAGGCCATTGCCGACGCCATTCATTGGTTTCGACGGAACGGCTATCTCAAGGGCTGATGCTGTTGATCTCCAAATCCGAATAGCTTGTCAGCCGTATTCCGTTGGCCTTCACCGCGCCGACGATCGCAGGAGCCACAAGCGCGTCGAGTTCGTCGACGTAGCGATAACCGGGCACGGCTCCATCAAACCCATTGGATATTGCAGGGTGGGTGTAAATCTCGCTGAGTCCTTCGGGCAAATTCGCCAAAAGCCCGGCAATGCGCCGTGCCGTCATTGCGCCGGACCACGCCAGTCCGAAGACCCGATCGGACGTGCGCAAATGGCGCCAGCGCGCGCGATGCATGAGGCGCCTGGCGCGGGCCGCGGTCACCAGAGATTGCAGCGATGACGATTGTGTCTCGACGCGCCTCAAAATGCGAACGGGCTCGCACGGCACGCGCAATGCCTTCATCCCGTAGCGCTGTCCGATTTTCGTGACCAGACGCCCGATGACAGGATGCAAGTGCCAGTGTTTGTGGCAATCGACGTGATCAAGCGGCAGACCCGTCGCCGCAAATGCATCGAATTGCGCCGCAATCTCCCTGGCAACCTGTCGGCGCGCCGCCGGATCGAACGCGATCCTGACGCTCGCCGTGACCATGTCGGTGCGAAAACGACCGGATGCGTCGACGAGAGCGGGCAAGTCCGATGGCGGCAGGACGGGACGTCCGTCGATCAAGACGATATGCAGGCCGATCCGCAGCGATGGCATTCGCTTCGCGCGTCCGACCGCATCGGCCGCCCCCGGAGCTCCGACCATGAGGCTTGCGGCGGTCAGGATGCCGTTTCGATGCGCCGTCTCGACCGCTTCGTTGACCTCACGCGCGAGACCGAAGTCGTCGGCCGTTACGATCAACGCTTTCAGTGCGCCGCTCCTCGCCGTTCGCGCAGGAATTGGAAGAATTCGACGCCTTCGCGCAGCCGGCGCTTCATCATCTGCGGGCTCGCGATCATTTCGCCCACGATGGATGCGATCTTTCCCGAGCGAAAGTAGAACCGCCGATAGAACTCCTCGACCGAGTCGAAGATCTCCGTGTGGCTCAAGTGCGGATAGTGCAAGGGTGCAATCTGCACGCCATCCTCGTTGACGAGGTCGGCGTTCGCGGTATCGAGCCAGCCGTTCTTCATGGCCTGGTCGAACAGAAAGGTTCCCGGGTAGGGCGCCGCAAGCGAGACCTGAATGGTGTGGGGATTGATCTCGGTGGCGAAACGGATCGTCTCTTCGACTGTTTCCTTGGTCTCGCCGGGCAACCCCATGATGAACGTGCCGTGTATCGTGATGCCGAGTTCGCGGCAGTCTTTGGTGAATTGCCGCGCCACGTCGATCCTCATGCCCTTCTTGATGTTGTGGAGGATCTGTTGATTGCCGGATTCATAGCCGACCAGCAAAAGACGCAAGCCGTTGTCGCGCAGAACCTTGAGCGTTTTCCGCGGCACATTGGCCTTGGCGTTGCAGGACCACGTCACGCCGAGTTTGGAGAGTTCCTTGGCGATCGCTTCTGCGCGCGGCAGATTGTCGGTGAATGTATCGTCGTCAAAGAAGAATTCCTTGACCTGAGGAAACGCCTTCTGCGCCCAGGCGATCTCCTCGACGACATGTCCGACGGAGCGTGTGCGATAGCGGTGGCCCCCGACGGTTTGCGGCCAAAGACAGAACGTGCAGCGCGATTTGCAGCCGCGCCCGGTGTAAATCGACAGATAGGGGTGTTTCAGGTAGCCAATGAAATAGTTGTTGATCTCGAGGTCGCGCTTGTAGACGGGCGTGACGAACGGCAGAGCATCCATGTTCTCCAGAATGGCGCGCTCGTCGTTATGCACGATGACATCCGCCGCATTCCGGTAGGACAGGCCGGCAATCTCGCTCCAGGCCCGTCCGTCGGCGACCTCCTTGATCGTGAAGTCGAACTCATTGCGAGCGACGAAATCGATCGAGGGTGCGGCGCGCAAGCTACCCGCCGGATCGACAGCGACTTTGGCGCCGACAAGCCCGACCTTGATTGACGGATTTGCCGCTTTCAAGGCCTTGGCGGTCTCGACGTCCGACGCAAAGGACGGCGCCGAAGTGTGGAGCACGGCGAGGTCATAGTTCCGCGCGCTCTCGGCGACTTGCGCCAGCTTGATGCGATGGGGCGGAGCATCGACGAGTTTGCTGCCCTCGATGAGCGCCGCCGGCTGAGCAAGCCAGGTCGGATACCAGAATGAGCGGATTTCACGTCGAGCCTGATAGCGTGATCCTGCTCCGCCATCGAAGCCGTCGAACGAGGGGGCCTGAAGGAACAACGTCCGCATTACGATTCGACCTCTCCAGCGTATGCAAGCGTGTTGTCTGCCTGCACGTTATAGCGATGTCCGCGCCACTCGACGCCTCGGCCGAAGAAGCTCGCAACAAAAACCGCGAATGACAGCGTATCGCGTATCGGACCCATCCAGAATAAATCATCGCGCAGACGGAAGGTACGGTCGAGTTGCATCTGAAGCGCGAAGCGGCAGGTGAGGGCCGCCAGCACAATCACGCCAGCCAGAGTGAAGTTCCCCAGCAAGAGGCCCAGCAAGGCAAGCGGCAACGCGTGAGTGATCGCCAATCCGATAAAGCCGAGTCGATCCACAAAACGAATGGTGCGCGCCCAGCGCAACTCGTGGCGGAATAAGTCGAGCGCTGACCGCTGGGTGCACGCATGCGCGACCGTATAGGCAGGAATCGCGACCGTCAGCCCAGCACGGCGCACCAGCGCGCCGATCGCATAGTCGTCCGCGAGTTGTTCAACGATGGCCTCGAAGCCGCCGATCGCAGCGAGCGTGGTTGCCCGGATTGCAATGGTCGACCCGAAACAGGGCTTTGCCAGACCGAGCTTAAGCCCAACCAGCACGCTTGGCAGGAAGTGATAATCAATCGCCGCCGCGGCGAGACGCGCCCAGAGACTGTCGACCGTCGCAATGCCGCGGTACAGACAGGTCACCAGCCCGATGTCTTGTGAATCGAAATTCGCCACGACATTTCTCAGATAGTCGCGGTCAACGATGATGTCGCTGTCGGAAATCACCAGCAGGTCGTGCCGGGCTTCCGGCAGCATGTTGATCAAATTCGACACCTTGTGGTTGGTGCCGTTACGGCGCGAATTGATGACCAATTTGAGATCGCAATCGGGAAAATTGGCGATGAGCTCGCGAACGATCGCAATCGCCGGATCGGCGGGATCGCTGACGCCGAACACGATCTGAACCGGGCTTGGATAGTCCTGAGCGCAGAAGCGGGCCAAGTTGCCATAAAGGTCGGGTTCCGCCCCGTAGAGCGGTTTGAGTATCGTGGCGGCCGGGTAACTCGCGGGGCGCGCAGGCGTTGAGGGAATAAATTCGCAGGCGGCCCAGGCCGCAAAGAGCGCGTAGGCGCAGCCGAGCACGGCGGCCGCACAACAGGCCACCGATGCCCAATCGCCGGCTGTGGTCAAGACATCGGCCACGCACGTCCCCCCAGCGAAGGCCCTTCGGCCTAAAACCTATACTGCTCCAAACCGCTCTTCCAGGCGGCAGCGCTATTTTGTCTCGGATAGCAGTCGCCGCCCTTCCAGAACTTGCCAAGCCACCAGCGTCGGCACGCCGAGGACCAGGTCGGGAACACGCTTGATAAGCGCCATGGCGAGCGCGACTTCAGCGGGAATGCCGAACACCGCACAAACGGCGATCAGCGTGACGTCCTGCACGCCCAGCCCGCCCGGCACGGCAAATGCTGCGGCGCGGCTGCCTTGCCCAAGGCTTTCGATGGCCACCGCCTCGCTCAGGCTCACGCCATGACCCATAAATGCGAGCGCGATCCAGACTTCCATAGCGCCGAAGAAAACGCCCAGGAGATGGATAAGAAACGAGCCTGACAGGCCGTGGCGATTGCGCCAAATCTGTTGCAGCCGGTCGCCGACATCGACGACGTGGCCGAACGCGGCCCATTGGCGTTTTTCGCCGTAGATGATCAGCCGTCGAACGATGGAGTCGAAGGCGCCAAAGTTCAAAGCGAGAAAAAATCCGATAACGGCCGGCACTGATATTGCGAGCATGACGGTCGTCATCGCTGCGAGTTGATCGGTGCCACCGCGGTTCAAGAGAACGGCGAGCCCCGCTACGACGAAGATCAGCAGGCAGACGACCTGGACAAAAATGTCGATCAAGACGCTCGCGATCGCCAGATTGCCGGGGATGCCGAACCGCGCAAGCAGCCTCGCCCCGATGATGTCGCCGCCGACCACGGCGAGCGGAAACAGCGAGTTTATCGCCTCACGAACAAAGCGCAGGGCGATAAAAACGTTGGGCAAGCGGATCGCCGGCCTGAGCAGCAGCCACCAACCCAAGCCGGCGGCTGCGAGCGCGAAGGCTCTGGCGAACACGACAAGCAGCGTACCCCATTCCGAGCTGACGATGGCCTGAGCAACCGAATCAAAGCCGAAATACGCTGCTAAGCCGGTCAGAACCGCGAGGCCAAAAATTCCGCCAACGGACGCCACAATATTCATGCGGCGGATATAAGAAAAACTTCTGTCGCATATCCAGGAGGAAGGCCTTTGACCGCCAAAAGCGGTCTCCTGTGTGTTATTTTTGCATCAACGCGACACGCCGGCACCACAGCGGAGCCTTCAGCGGCGGATGTTGTAATTCGCTGCGATTTCCATAAGTTGGGGCTGTTGCGGGTGTAGCTCAATGGTAGAGCAGAAGCCTTCCAAGCTTATGACGAGGGTTCGATTCCCTTCACCCGCTCCATTAACTTCCTTGGACGATATCTATCAATAGCTTACTGGAAATATTGGCATTTTCCGTTCGGGGTGCTACAAATTGCCTTACAAAACAAGTTTGTAATGCATCCAAATGCCCCGGGTTGCCACGAAGCTCGCGCCGACCAAAAAGGGAGGCTTTATCGCCCGCAAGGTGATCCCATTCGATGTGCGTGATGTGTACGCCGGGCTCTACGGCCAGCGTACGGAGGAACGCTTAAACACCGGCCCTCTGCCTGTCTCGATCGCGCGCGCGAAGCACCGCGAATGGTCCAGCGAAATTGAAGCGCGGATCGCCAACATCCGATCGGCGCGGAAAGGCGAAGGCTGTATGCTAACGCCACACCAAGCACGAGCATTGGCCGGTGAGTGGTATCACTGGTTCATTGCGCGCATGGCGACCCATAATTGGCCGGCAGACGTATGGGGGGATTATCAGGCCCAGGTTCACTCCGAGCTTTATGGACCGGCGATGGCCGGTGGGGTGTTCTCAGGCGATCCACTGGAGTTTTGGGAACGTGATATCGGCATGCGAGAGCGGGTGAGACCGCTTATCGCCGACGAGGCGAAATCGAATCAATTTCTTGCGGCCAAACAGCTCGTTCTGGCTGCAGCGTCGCGTGATATGTTCCTCGACTACGTCACCCGCGATTTTTTCGCTGCCCTGACGTTGCTCGCCCGGCGCGCTCGTGGCGATCACGGACCAGATAAGTGGGTGGAGCAATTTCCCCGATATGGAGGAATTGCGGATTCAAGCCTGACCCCCTGGTCTTTGTTTGAGCGCTGGATCACCAAAGCCAAACCCGCCAATTCGACTATAGATCGGTGGCGTGGCGTATTCCTGCGATTGCAAACGGATTTTCCGAATACCAGCGCCGGAGCATTGCTGCCCGAGCAAATGCAAGAATGGGCTAATCGGCTCATTGACTCTGGCCGGACTGCCTTCACGGTCGCAAATATCTGGGTGCGCGCGGCGCGAACCGTGTTTGCATGGGCCGTCGATGAAAAACTGATCTCGCGAAATTCTTTTACCGGCTGGCGCGTGAAGGTCCCGAAAAAGATCAGAATCCGCGAAACGAAGTCCTTCACCGAGGGCGAGATCGAGACAATATTGAGTGCCGCACTAGCGATCGAAGTGCGTAGCAAGACGGATGCGGCCAAGCGTTGGTGTCCGTGGCTAGCGGCGTACAGCGGTGCACGAATGGGCGAGCTTACGCAATTACGCGGTGTTGATGTCGTGGAAGGCGCTGGCACTCATGCCATCAAGATTTCGCCAGAGGCCGGTACGACCAAGACCGGCAAATCGCGCACCGTGCCGCTTCATGATCATTTAATTGCTCAAGGCTTTCTTGCGTTCGTGAAGGCCAATGGGAGCGGTCCGCTATTTTACAATGAGTTGAAGCGGCTTAGCGGACCAATCGATCCCACCAACCCGCGCAAGCCTCGGTATGTGAAAGCACGGGAACAGGTGGGAACGTGGGTTCGAGGACTTGGCGTCAAGGATCCTGAGCTGTCGCCCAATCACGCCTGGAGGCACACGTTCAAGGCTATAGGCTTCCGAAGCGGTATGTCAGAAAAGGTGCTGGACGCTATTGTTGGACATACGCCGGCTTCAGTCGGACGGAGCTACGGCGAACCCACACTTGCCGATAAAACGAAAGAGCTCAATAATTTTCCGCGTTACAAAGTCTAGCCAATAAAAATCTAAGTAACATACCCGATGCTGGCGGCTTTGCTTGGGTGCTACCGCTTCGATCATCTTACCCTCTCTACCGCGACTAGGAACATGCGCCGGGGTTTGAATCGCTCCAGGCGCGTCTATGGCACTCATAACCGCCTGGTTGGAGGTTCGAAGTCCTCCCGGGCCCACAATATAATAAAATCAATGGCTTACATGGATCGTTGGCGACATTGGCGGCAGCAATTGGCGACAGTCGCGAATAACGAAAAGCTTGGAGCATTGCAGCCGATCTTGCGATTGATGAAGTCCATTGCTGAAAAGCCGGGCAGCATGTCGCCTGGAGTTGGGTCGATGGACCCGGTTACCGCGCTTGATTGCATTGGATCGGTCGCGCACCCGACGATGGATCTATCCAGCTGTTAGATCAGTATGCTCGAAATTGGGGCTAATGGCGGCAAAAAGAGATCGCACGCCGTAGTTTGGCGGAGCAGCTGACTCTTAATCAGCGGGTCCAAGGTTCGAGTCCTTGTGCGCCCACCAATTAAATCAATCGCTTATAGGAAAATGATCCGAGCCCATGACCTTTGTAGGCTAATGGGGTAATCAGAGGGGTAACAATTCGACGGGCCGTTAAGCCGAGGCCGTATGATCGTCAGCTAGACAAATGGAGCGTGGCGCAAATGCCATGCTCCCTGACGGATCGGGGGCTCGATCGATAGGGCCGATGGAGGCACCAGACTACGAATCTGATGCTGTGGACGGCTCCTCCACCGGCACGTGAGTGCCATGGATGTGGGCGCTGTTAAGGCTCCCACGATTTGGAGGAGCTACCCATGCAAACGGTCACGACAATCGGTCTCGACATCGCGAAGTCGGTTTTCCAGGTCCACGGCGTCGATGCGGAGGGCAATGTCGTCATCCGCCGCCAGATCAAGCGACGCTATGTGCTGGCATTCTTCCAGAAGCTGCCGCCGTGCCTGGTCGGTATCGAAGCCTGTGCCTCGTCGCACCATTGGTCGCGCGAACTCCAGGCGCTTGGTCACACCGTGCGCCTGATGCCGCCGGCCTACGTGAAGCCCTACGTCAAGCGGCATAAGAACGATGCCACTGATGCTGAGGCGATCTGCGAAGCGGTCACCAGGGCCAATATGCGGTTCGTCGCGACCAAGACGCCTGAGCAACAGAGCTGCCTGACGCTGCATCGTACCCGACATTTGTTCATTCGCCAGCAGACCTCGGTGATCAATGCCATCCGCGCTCATCTTGCGGAGTTCGGGATCGTCGCGCCGGTCGGGCGCCACGGTGTCGAGCAACTGCTCGGTGTCGCCGCCGATTCAAATGACAAGCGGTTGCCCGAGGTTGCACGCGCATGTGTTGCCGCTCTCGGAGCCCAACTGCGGATGCTGAAGGCGCAGATCCTAGAGTTCGATCGTATGATCAGGGCTTGGCACCGATCCAGTGAGGCGAGCAGGCGGCTCGACGATATACCAGGCGTCGGTCCGGTGTTGGCGACTGCTCTGGTTGCCAGCGTCGCTGATCCGAAGGCTTTCCGATCAGGAAGGGACTTCTCGGCCTGGATCGGACTTGTGCCCAAGCAGAACTCGAGCGGAGGCAAGGACAGGCTCGGCAATATCAGCAAACGAGGCGATCGTTATCTGCGCAGCCTGTTCACTGCTGGTTCGCTCGCCGTCATCCGCTATGCCAAAATCCACGGCACCAAACATCGGCCTTGGCTCACGGCACTGTTGGCGCGACGACCCACGAAGGTCGCAGCGATTGCGCTTGCCAACAAAATCGCCAGGATGGCCTGGGCGATGATGGCCAAGGGTGAACGATACAAAGAACCCGCCGCGCTTGCGGCTTGAAAGAGATCGCACTGGGGCATCCGGCGTGATGTGAAGGTTGGGAGGGCGAACAGCACGTAATGCAGAGCCGGTCGATCCGGCGATCAGGACAACCCACTGACCCCAACGCATTGTCGAATGCGGGCATTTGATCGGGACCTGATCCGCGGAGGGCATTATGGCCAGCGGTCATGTGAACCGCGCTAACAGGCCGAACACATGGCCGCACCGACCAATGCTGCAGACGTGAAGAAAGTCCTTGCCAACTCGGAGCCAATGGTATGGACCCCGCCCACCCGGCTGGGTCGAATGTCGGACGTGAACTGCAGCGAGGGAGGATCATCATGCAGGTCGTTCGAATTGGCTTGGACTTGGCAAAGTACGTGTTTGAGGTTCATGGCGTTGACGGACAGGGGAATGTTGTCATTCGCAAAACCTTGCGTCGAGGATCGGTCTCGACGTTCTTTGCCAATCTGCCGCCTTGCTTGGTCGGGATGGAAGCTTCCAACGGCGCGCACTACTGGGCACGCGTGCTTACGGAGCTTGGTCACAAGGTGCGCCTGATAAGCCCTCAGTTTGTAGCGCCGTATGTGAAATCGAACAAAAACGATCGGAATGATGCGGAGGCTATCTGCGAGGCAGTCGGCCGACCGACGATGCGGTTTGTTCCGCCGAAGTCGCCCGAACAGCTGGCGGTCCAAGCTCTCCATCGGATTCGCCAGCGCCTGGTGCGAAGCCGGACGAAGCTCGTGAATCAGATACGTGGCATCCTCGCCGAGCATGGCATCGTCATCGCTCGCGACATCTGGAGGCTACGACGGGCTCTTGCCGAGATCACAGGAAACTGCGACGGATGACCTCAACACGCTTGTCCGGATGCTGATTATGGAAGCCCAAGCCGAATTGATCGAGGTCGATCGGCGGATCGCATCCTGTGATCGGCGGATCCGAGAGCTGTATCGCACCAGCGAGCTGTGCCAAAGGCTAGGGGAAATCGAAGGCATCGGACCGGTTACCGCTACCGCGCTTGTTGCCGCGGTTGGGGATCGAAGCTGCTTCAAGAATGGCCGTCAGTTCGCTGCATGGCTAGGGCTTGTGCCGAAGCAACGGTCAAGTGGCGGACGAACACCGACTATTCGGCATCAGCAAACGCGGCGATCGCTATTTACGCACATTGATGATCCACGGCGCTCGCGCTGCTCTTGGGAAAGCCGGGGGCAAGCAGGATCCGCGAAGCCGTTGGCTTGCGAGCCTTCGCCAGCGTCGACATCCGAATGTCGCGGCGGTGGCGCTCGCCAACAAGAATGCTCGTATCGTCTGGGCTATGCTCGCCGGGAATTTCTCTTATGAACCCGAGCGATCCGTTCAGGCGGCCTGATACGAGGCGCTCGATCGAAGGACGTGAGAAGCTCTTACCTGGCAATTGCAACCAGATGACAGGAGATGGTGAAACGGTCACTCCGTTGCTTCCCGAACCTGGTGTGTGGACCGGCATGGCATCGGCCAATGTCTGGGCGCCGTTGAGGTGGAAGCACGCGAAAATCCATCGGGGCTCGCGGCAGCGAATTCTGCGGCCGCATCAAGAAGCCGGATATACGTCAGCAGTTGTGACTGTTGCACCGGATCCAGTCAGCGTGTTGCAATCGGGCGGGGTCCATATACGTCCACACATGGGGGTCAGGAGTTCGAATCTCTTCGGGCGGCCATCACTCCAATGTTTTCCGGAGGATTATGGGCATCGGTTAACGTGCCATGCAGAATGAAAAAATCTGCATGGCATCTGCATGGCTGCGCGCAAATTCGTTGCAATTCGGCGAATATCTCCCGCGCTGAAACAGAATTGGCCATTTCGTTTCAGCCGAGGAAACTATGCACGAAGCGCTTTGTGGGAGATCTCTTCAATCACTTATAATTAGCCGACGTTTTGCGATGGGACCGGATCGGCGAGCTTGCGGATCGGGAATCCGGGTGTTGCATAGTCCAGGTATGTCTCGGCGCCGTTGATGATGCGCAGCAGCATGCGGTGGAACATGACTTTGAGAAGCTTGATGTCGCGGATCACATCCAGCTCTTCGCCGGCCTCCATCGCTATTCTATGCGCCGCCTCGTGCGTCGCCGCCAAGCTTTAATATCATCGACCCCGAGCTCAATGCCAATATCCAGTGTCATCGATGATCTTTTGCGGAAATTGATCTGGCTTTGACGCGGCGTACTGGCAAATCAGCATCTCGATTGCCGCTAAGTGTACGGCCGCGATATGAGGCGTGGCGCATAGCGCGTGCCAATAACCCCAGCGCAGATCGCTGAAGCTGAAGCCAAGCGCCTCGTATTTTTCGAAAATCGCATTCACCAAGCGGGGCGACCGGCCAGTCGATCTGTTCCTGTCGGTGATTGCCGCGCCGATGGTCGGCGAGAACAGCATTGGCATCCGCCTGGCTTGGCGTTCATTCCAGGCACCGACTAGGCGCTGGGCATCCATAGTTAATCCTGACGGCGGGAGAGTTCTCGGACGTGATTGCCTCGGTAGATACCCCCGACTCCCGACCCATTCCGGTTGAATGTGGTTAATTTTGCACAGACTCGTCTTGGCAAAGATGGAAGGCTTTTGCGTAATGGTGATTTGAGATCGGGCCTGTATGAAAAGCTTACTGCTGATACTGATGTTCGTCGCCATTGGGAGCCCCGTGTTGGCTAATCCAAATAGCGTCCATCAAAGTACGGGTCAGGCAGCTTGGGGTAAGTCTTCGTCCATCAACTGCGAGACGGTCCGTTTCTACGTGGGTCAAATAGGTTTGGAACGGGCCAAGGCGTTAGCTCGTGCTGCCGGCATGACAGCGACGCAGGAATGGAGAGCAAGGCGGTGCCTTGCGAAGACGTACTGAAACGACCCGTTCCAAAAGGTGGCACTTCTGGCCGACCGCGTCATCCTGCCGATGAGGATACTACACCCTCAACCTTTGCATCCCTTCGACGCAAGAGCCCGAGGGAGAAGATCTTCCTGCTGGGTTGCCGTGGGCGCCGAACAGAGTGAACTCGCAGGAGCAAAAAAGCGCCCGGTGTTTGTACCTTTGATCCGGGCGCTTTTCTGAAACTGTATAAAATAGGTCGCACTGGATGCCGATCAGCGGTCGGATTCAATGTCGATTGACAATCATCCGAAAAAGTCGACACGTTCCTGTTCGCGTACCTCTGCCGCATTCGTCGGCTCAGCCGGCAATTGCAGCACGGTTGCCGCTTGACCCTCGCATAGGCGCGTCAAAAGCACGGTGCGCCCATCCGGAAATTCGAGCGCATCGTGATGTGCAGCCAACTTGTCCTTGTTGACCTGCCGAAAGATGGCTGTCCGGTGGTTGATTGTCTTGGTCCTCCATCCGAATAGGCTGGCCGACGGACACGCAACGTCGCTGACGAAGGCCAGTTCCGTTCCCGGCAACACGCACACCGCTAAAGCTGGATCATCCGAGGCGGAGAACCCGCGTGTTCCCGTCCCGAAGTCACGCGTCACGAGCTTATCGCCGATCCTTGCGGGCCGCGACCGCACGCTTTCGAGGCTATAGTCACACATTTGCGGCTCCTTTCTTCCTGGGTCTTCTCTTCCCGGGCTTCCCATGAAACGCCAGCCACCCCTCAGACAACGAATTCAATGATCATATGATGGATGCGTCGATGGTAGATTCGGAAACTACCTACGAGCTAATTGTCGGGCGGGCGTGACTGGAGAGCCACCGTGAACGAGCGCTCGTCCGCACTATCCGGCGCCGGCGGCAAGCGCCAAACGGGCTAACGCCGGAAGAGACTTCGAGCCGGTCTTCTTCATGATCGAGGCGCGATGGTTCTCGACGGTGCGTTGGCTGATGCCGAGATCCGCGGCGATATTCTTGCTGGGATGACCGGCGAGAACCAGTTCCATGATCTGGCGCTGTCGCGGAGTGAGGCCCGCGATGTGGTTCGCCGCGTTCTCTCGCCAGGCGGATAGCTTGCTCGAATCCCGCGACTGTTCGAGCGCGCGCTCGACGCTGGCGAGCAGTTCGCTGCGGCTGATCGGCTTCTCGATGAAGTCCGATGCGCCCGCCTTCATGGCTTGAACCGCCATCGGCACGTCGCTATTGCCGGTGATCATGATGGCCGGCAGCCGATGGCCCGCATCATGAAGCCGCTGCAGCAATTCGAGCCCGTTCATTCCGGGCAGGTAGGCATCGATCAAGAGGCATGCTTCGCGGCCCGGACGATAGGCTTCGAGGAATGCCTCGCAGGTCGCATAATCCTCGACGGTCCGGCCATCGTCCTCGAGCACGGCGCGAATCCCCTCGCGCATGTGGCTGTCGTCGTCGACGACGAAGATGACTGCCGGCTCTGGACTGCTGGCTGCCTCGGCAGCGTGCGGAGCCTGCGGATGCGCCGCGGATTGCGATATCTGGAGGAGACGTTGGATGACCTGCGTCAGCTCCTTCGACTTCACCGGCTTGTTGAGCTGCACACAGTCCTGCCGAGCGATATCGCGCAAAGTGTCGGTCGAGATATCGCCGGTCAGAATGATGACCGGGATTTGGCGATGAAGCTTTTCTCGCAGCTTTGCGGTGAGCTGGAGCCCGTTCATGCCGTTTGGCAGATTGTAGTCGGCAAGGATCAGGTCGGGCCGAACGTTCCTCGCGCCACCAATTCGAGCGCCGCGATGCCGTCAGGCGCCGTCACCGCGCGATGGCCCTCGTCTTTGAGGAAGAGCTCGAGCAGTTCGCGCACGTCGGGATCGTCCTCGACGACCAGGATCGCGCCAGTGCGGCGAACACCTTCAACTGTCCCGTGATCTTTGCTTTGCCGATGATGTTCAAGTCCGCGGTGCCGTTCTCGCCTTGGTGGGAGCTTGACCTCGATGGCGAAGACCGAGCCCTTGCCCGGACGCGAGCGGACGCGTATCCGATGGCCCAGCAAATTCCCCAGGCGCTGCACGATGGAGAGACCGAGGCCGAGGCCGCGGCTGCGTTCGCGCGCGGCATTGTCGAGCTGATGGTATTCCTCGAAGATCGCTTGCAGTTCCTCGTCGGGGATGCCGATTCCGGTGTCCCAGATCTCGATGCTCAGCATTCCCTTGCGCCGGCGGCAACCGAGCAGCACCTTGCCGCGCTTGGTGTATTTCAGTGCGTTCGAAAGCAGGTTGCGGATCATCTGCTCGAGCAGACGCGGATCGCTGTGTATCGAAAGGCCGCACGGGACCACGCGCAAGGCAAGTCCCTTTGCTTGCGCGTGATAGGTGAACTCGTCCCTCAACCGGTCAAGCAGATCGTTGATCGGGAAATCGACCATTTCGGCGTGGACGGTGCCGGCCTCGATCTGGTTGATGTCGAGCAGCGTGTTCAGCATGCCCGACATGGCGCCCAGCGTCTCGTCGAGCCGTGCGACCAGCTTCTGGCCTCGTCGTTCTTTTCGTCCTTGATCTTCGTGCCAAGAGGCCTTGAAGCAGGGCTGAGCGTCTGCAGCGGCTGGCGCAGGTCATGGCTCGCGGCGGCGAGAAAGCGCGATTTCGCGACATTGGCCAGCTCCGCTTGCCGCTTGGCCGCCTCCAGCGCGTCCGCCGTGTGCCTCCGCTCGGTGATGTCGGCAAAGGTGATGACGACGCCTTCGACCGCCGTTGTCCTGGGTGCGGTAAGGCAATATGCGGCGGATGTACCAGGCGCCGCTCTGAGCTTCGATCTCCCGCTCGATCGGCGTCAGGGTTTGCAGCACCGTTCGGGCATCCGCCAGAAGAGCGCCATCGGCGGCCAGCGAGCTGAGGTCCGCGAGCGGCCGGCCGACGTCGCCGGGAATGACGTTGAAGAGCGACTTGGTGGCCGGCGTGAAGAAGCGGATGTTAAGGTCGGTGTCGAGGAAGAGCGTCGCGACATCGGTGCTGTAGAGGACATTTTGCAGATCGTTGGAGGTCGTGCGCTGCCGCTCCAGCGTTTCCTGGAGCTGGCCGTTGAGGGCGGTAAGCTCCTCGTTGAGCGACTGCAATTCCTCCTTCGACGTCAGCAGTTCCTCGTTCGTCGATTGGTATTCCTCGTTGACGGACAATGCTTCTTCGTTGATCGCCTTCTGCTCTTCGCTCGAAATTTCGAGGTTGCGGATGGCGCCTTGCAGTTCCGTTCTCGTGGCTTCGAGTTCCTGCTCGAGCTCGGCGACCCGCGGAACGTCTCCCGGAGCGGTCGGGCGGCCTCGCCTGCGCTCCTGCGTCGGCTCGTCGACGAAGCAAATCAACAGCAGCTCCTCGCCCTCGCTCGGAACCGGCTGTACGTCGATGCTGAACGAACCCGGATCGCCATCGTGGTTCGTCCGCCCGCCGGCGACGACAATGCGCGCGTTCTCTTGGCTGGCCTGCTGGATCGCCGACCTCAGCTTGGTGCGCGTCGTCCTGACGCGCCATGGCGAGCAGATCGTGCGTGGGGTGTCCCGGCGCCACGCGCAGATAGCGGTCTGTCGGTCCCAAGGAATAGAGGCACTCGTGCTTGCGGTTGATCAGCACCGCCGCCGGCGCATAGGTCTCCATCACCAGCCGCCGGCAAAGCTCGGCGAGAGCGGCTTGGCGCGAGGGCGACTGGCCTTGCCCCGGGCGCGCGGGGACTCGCACGCCGTCACCGCCGCTCATGGAAAAGCCGAATTCTCCCGGCCGGCTGCGACCGATGTGCCGATAGAGCCGCTCCGGCTTGGAGATCACCTCGAAGCGGCCGTCGGCGTTGCCGACCGTCTCCGAGCTGCCAAGAAGCAGAATGCCGCCCTCGCGCAGCGCGAAATGGAAAAGCGAGACGACCTTCGCCTGCGCCTCGGGGCGCAGATAGATCAGAAGATTGCGGCACGAAACCAGGTCGAGGCGCGAGAACGGCGGATCGGCCAGCACATCCTGCACCGTGAAGACCACCGCCGCGCGCAGTTCGGGCAATACCCTGTAACTGTGATCCTCCTTCGAAAAGAAGCGGGCAAGCCGCGCCGGCGACACGTCCGCCTCGATCGTTTCCGGGTAGAGGCCCTCTCGGGCGCTCGCGACCGCATCCGGGTCGACATCGGAGGCGAAGACCTGCAGCTTGATGTTGCGCTTCGCCGCCGCGATCTGCTCGCGGAACAGCATGGCGAGGGAATAGGTCTCCTCGCCCGTGCTGCACCCGGCAATCCAGATGCGGAGCGGCTGATCGGACGTGTGGCTGCGGACCAGGTCGGGAATGATCTTCTCCGCCAGGAAATCGAACACCTTCGGATCGCGGAAGAAGCTGGTGACGTTGATGAGCAGGTCCTTGGCAAGAAGGTCGAGTTCGCCGGCGTCGCTGCGCAGCATTTCGAGATACCGATCCATGTCATCGGTCTTGATCGCCGCCATCGCCATGCGCCGCTCGATCCGGCGCTGCAGCGTGCCCGGCTTGTAAAGCGTGAAATCGTGGGCGGTCTTCGTGCGCAGAAGATCGATGATCTCGGGCAGCCAATCCTGCTGGCACGTCCTGCGAGCGCGATCTGCTCTGCGTTGCGTGACAGCGCCATGCGCTGGCTGTATTTGACGAGCGCCTCGGGAATCTTGGCCACCGGAAGCACGAGGTCCACCGCGCCGGTCATGATCGCGCTGCGCGGCATGCCGTCATAGCCGGCCTCGTCGGGGTCCTGCGCGATGACGAGCCCGCGCTTTTCCTTCACGGCTTTCAGCCCGAGGCTGCCGTCGGCCCCGGTTCCCGAAAGGATCACGCAGATGGCGCGCGGACCGCACATTCCTCCGCCAGCGAGTGCAGCAGGAAATCGAACGGCAGGCGCGCGCCGTGACGCGCCTGGGGCTGCGAGAGGTGCAGGGCGCCGTTGCCGACGGACAGATAGGTTCCGGGCGGAATGACATAGAGGTGGTCGCGCTCGATCGGCATTCCATCCGTCGCCTGCCGCACGGTCATCGACGTGTGGCCGGCCAGCAGATCCACCATCATGCTTTCGTGGGTCGGATCGAGATGCTGGACCAGGATGAAGGCCATGCCGTTGTCGGCCGGCAGCGCGCCCACGAGCTTCCGGCAGGCATCAAGGCCGCCCGCCGAGGCGCCTATTCCGACAACCGGGAAGTCCCTAGTGGCGCGAGGAGGGGCGCGGGCTGCCACGATGCGTGGGCTCGATCGCGGCCTGACCGCTTTAGCCTGACGCGGACGGGTGACTGGCACTGTACTGGTCCTCAAGGTGTCGCCGCCCAAAGAACCTTGGTTGATGACGTAACCCTACTTGGCAGGTGTCCCACCAAACCAAAATAATAAGTAAGCGGAAAGACGCAGCAGTTCTGTATAATATTGCTCACCTTCAAACCGGAACACGATCCTTGGCTGTGCCCCAAGCGTATGAATTCCGCAGCACCTAACTCACGCTCAGAGACTGTTTGGAAATGCAGGCATCCGGGGGTGCCGCAGCCGAAGAAGAGCGATTTCCGACAAGGTCTCTGTCGGCCAAGACTTCATTAGCGTGCTCTTCGTCGACGACTAGGACAACGAACGCTCCTACCGTCTGTAGCGCAAGCCTGCATGATCGTCACTGGCCGGAGTTCGGCGGCGGCAACAGCGGCAAGATTGTGCTGGTGGCCGGCACATGATGAGGGCCGTCAACCTGCGCTGGCGTTTGACGGTTTGCTGCGAGGCATTGGGCAGCCAGCATGATGATTATGAGAATCGCGTACATACATATGCCAGCCCGGAATTTGGTCATGTCACCAGCGTCCACCGACGTCGCTCGACAGGTTCTTGGAACTAGCTTGGCGCGGCAGAAGCGCAATCAAGCGCGAAGCCACTGTTCCGTGTTCTAGATGCGCCGATGCTCCGTCACCTAGTGCCGCAATCGACGAGGCCAATCTCCGAGTCGCAATTTCCCGCGGCAACCGCGCTAATTCGGCAGCCTCCAACCAAGGGTCGATATCCAATCGCGCCAGCACTGAAAGCACGCTGAGCGGCAAGTCATTTCTGTCCTGGCCGATCGGCGCGAATAAAAAGCTATCGAACTCGGATCCAAGGACCGAAAATGAAGCGGAACGGGACATCTCAACCATCGAATTAGGTCGCTTCTATTGAACAGCACAAAACCTGGACAGCGGCGTCCCGCGCGAGGCTCGGTAACTACATGGCCGGATTGGCCAACAGGTGTTTGAGCGCCGCCATTGCTTTTGTCCCAATCCCCATGCTCCATCGCCTGCTGGGCGTCCTCGAACCGCATTCTCGCCTCGGCAGAGTTTAACTCGCGGGAGGGCACCGCCGCGGCCGAGCCGGCTATTTGCGCTGCGCGGGCTGGCGTAGCTACCGCTTGAGGTTGTTGCTTACCGAAAAGGTCATTGAGCGCATCGTCGAGCGTCGGTTCCATGACAACCTTGTCGGCCGCAACTGCAATGACGCGCTTTAGTTGCGGAAAGTTCGTGCCTTCGGCTTTGAGGTACACGGGAACTACGTACAGGAACGAGTTCTCAATCGGAGTCACGATCTGTTTCCCGCGAATGACGCGCGACCCTTGTTGGTTCCGGAGCGTGAGTTGTTGAGAAATTGTGGTGTTTTGATCGATCATCGCCTCGATCTGGTTTGGTCCGTAAACGAGCTTTTCCTTTGGAAGTTCGTAAAAGAGCATTTTACCGTACTCGGGAAAATCGGACCTTGCAGCCATCCAGGAGATCATGTTGTCCCGGTTTTGTGGCGTAAAGGGCGTCATGAGGAGGTACTCAAGCTGGTCGCTTCCGGGAAGCTTCTGCCGCCAAATGACCCTCGGGTGCGCAGCACGGTTGAGGCCATTGAACGTCATCTTATGGCCGACGGCTTTGTACGTCGTTACGACCCCGGCGCCAGTAGCGACGGTCTTCCAGGGAGTGAAGGTGCGTTCCTCGCTTGCAGCTTCTGGCTTGCAGACAATCTCGTGCTCCTGGGCCGTTGTGACGATGCGCGTCGACTGTTCCAGCGTTTGCTGGCGCTGAGGAACGATGTCGGGTTGCTGTCAGAGGAATACGATCCACGCGCCAAGCGGCTCGTTGGTAATTTTCCGCAGGCCTTTTCCCACATCAGCCTTGTCAACACCGCTTACAACCTGGGCCGGCAGCACAAGCCGGCAGAGCAACGATCTGGGCACCTGGCACACGATGTTAGCCACGCAACAATCTAAGGCCCAAGGCCCTAGGTGTGGTGGACGCCGGTCAGCCGCAGCCCGTGAGTACTTTCCAGAGTCTGCTTTCGATGATCTCTTGCGGGCTATGGTGGGCACTGACAGTCGTCGATCGGACCGCCGAGTCAGCGTATGCGACCGGCGCAACTTCCGTGCTGTTGTGTCGGATTTTACGTGTACAAACGCCACAACCTGGAGATTTCGACCATGCCGCCGACGCGCACACTCTCCGACAACATCGGGGCCCAGTCCGTCAAGCTTCCGAAGAAGCACCGGGCAGCAGCGATGACCCGGTCTTACAGCTCCAATGACGATTCCGAAATAACTCGTGCGACAACGCGCGTTTACGATCGGCGTTCCACATTGGCCGGTGCAAGCCGCGCCGCTTCAGAATTGGACGTCCGTATGAGGTTTGGATGAACGAAGGTGGTGCCGGAGGGGAGCCCGATGAAAGCACTTCGCATCCTCGTCGTGGAGGATGACGCCATGATCGCCATGCTGTTGGCGGACATGTTGGCAGCGATGGGCCATGACGTTTGCGCGATCGAGGCGACCGAGGCTGGTGCGGTGGCCGCCGCTGTCCGTTGCAGGCCAGACCTGATGATCGTTGATGTGCGACTGGGCGATGAAAGTGGCGTCTCTGCCGTCGAGGAGATACTCCGCACTGGGTTCGTTCCGCACGTTTTCGTCGGTGGTGATATTTCAACGGTCCGGGCGCTTGAGCCGGGCGAAGTAGCGATGCAGAAGCCTTTTGGTGAATCCGACCTCCTTCGGGCCATTCAACGCGCGATTGGCGCCGCGGTAGCACCTGGAAGAGTCAAACCGCCCCCGGCGCTGCTCGGCGTACGGCACAGAAGCTGAGCGAACTCTTCCGCAAGTGAAGCGGCGCGCCGCTGGAACTAAATCCCGTTCATCGGCGAAACCTGATTTCCAGCGCAAGGACTCTGAGTAAATTCCGAGTCTACCGAGGTCCCGCAAAAATTCCTATTAAACTCATTGACCATGCTGCGACAATCCAGGTTGTCGCAGCATCAAATAGCAACAAGGAGACAGGTCACATGAAACGCTCGACTTTAGCCGGCTCCGCAGCAGCACTGTTTTTGTCTTGGTTTTACTACCCCTCTGCTCGCGGCCGAGCCTGCTGTAACCGGCACGGTGAACCAATCCCCTTCCGCTGAGAAGAAAGTCGCCGCCATCAAGCCGGCGGAGAAGTGTCTGAGCGATCTGCGCGCCTTCGACAATCAGATGGAGAAGGATGGCTACTGGCTGGGCGGATCCGGCTATGGCTACGGCTATCCGATGGACGGGATACTGGCTACGGCCCTCCGATGATGGACGGCGATCGCCCAGAGAGCGACCGCGAACTGGGTTACCAGGACGCGCGGCCGGGCTACGAGGTTCGGATGCTCGTTGCCGCCGCCAACATTCTCGCCCGACACGGCCAACAGCAGCCGTGCGAGAACGTGCTCGCCACGACCCGCAATATCTACAAACTCTACGTGGCCGATATGCACAGCGGGACATGCCGACGGCGGACGTGCCGGGCTGGCGGCAGCAGCAGATCGCCGCCGCGCAGCCGGTCACGAGCAAGAATACCTCGTTCCGGTCCGACGAATTGCTCGGCACCGATGTGCGCAACCCGCAGAACGAGGCTCTCGGCAGCGTCGATGACCTCGTGATGAGTCCGCAGACAGGCAAGATCGCCTATCTGGTGATCGCCCGGGGCGGGATTTTCGGGATCGACGAAAAATATGTCCCGGTCCCCTGGGACGACTTCAAGATAGCCCCGAACGTGAACCTGCTCGTGCTCGACACCACCAAGGCCGTCCTTGGACGCCGCCCCGCAGGTGAGCAAAGACCAATTCGCGACCCCCGGCCAGTTCGATCAGGAAAGTCAGAAAGTGGATGCCTACTGGAAGGCGCACCTCTCGGACAAAGGCGACACACTGATCCAACGGCTTGATCCCATTTTCAAGTGCGCCGATTAGGGGCATGTAAAGCGTAGAGGAGCGCGCAATGTTGCGAAATGCATCAGCGATCAATGGCTACGCCATTGCGGCAAGTGATGGCCGGATTGGCACCGTGAGCGACTTTCTGTTTGACGACGCCAGTTGGCTGGTTCGCTGGCTGGTCGTCGATACCGGCAAATGGCTCTCCGGCCGCAAAGTCCTTCTGCCTCCCTCCGTCTTGGGGCACCCTCGATCCAAACGGGACGCGAATTCCCGGTCAGATTGACCATGCAGCAGGTCAAGGACAGCCCGGATATCGACACCGAGCGGCCGGTGTCGCGGCAGATGGAGGCCAACATTTACGATTACTATGGCTGGCAGTCCGTATTGGGGCACTGGGCTTCTTCATGGGCGGCTACGGCCTACGGGCGGCGGCGCCAGGGCGGCGTCACCTTCCCGGAATCCAGGCGGCGCGCGGAGGATATTGCCGCCGCTCAGCGAGAGCGACGACGATCCGCATCTGCGCAGCATCGAAGCGGTCACCGGGTACCATATCCATGCCAGCGACGGCGAGATCGGTCACGTCGAGGACTTCCTCGTGGAGGATGCCGATTGGAGCATCCATTACCTCGTCGTCGATACGAAGAACTGGTGGCCCGGGAAGAAGGTCCTGATCTCGCCACGGTCGGCACGAGAGATCGATTGGACGGATAACCTGGTCAACCTCAATGTCGATCGTCAGAGGGTCAAGGACAGCCCCGCATACGACGCATCCACGACGGTCGATCGGGCCTATGAGAAAAATTTCCGAAGCCACTACGGCGAAGTCCGGTCTAGCAATCAGCCATAGCGGGATGAGGTCGAGTGTCCTGACTTTTCCCATGAAAACCCTCAGTTTCTCGGCGCTGATCGGCCTATTAGCGATCTTGGCGGGCCTTGGCACAGCGACCTTTTTCTTTGGCGGATTCTTTAACGTCGCGGCCAGCGACCCGGATCCCGCTATTGTCGGCGCTCATCCAGGTGCGCAAAGCCTCGATCTCGCGGCACGCAGTCGATCGACCGCCCGCGGGATTGCTTGATGATCCGGCAATGGTGGAGGCAGGCGGACTCGCCTACTCCAAGAACGGCTGCACCTATTGCCACGGCGAGCCCGGCGTGGAACCGGCCACATTCTCCGAGGGACTGAATCCCCGCCCGACCTTAGAGCAGTGTCACTGATATCCGGCCCGAGGAGCTATTCTGGGTTATCAAGAACGGCATCAAGATGACCGCAATGCCGAGCTTCGGCGCTAGACTAATAATCCGCCGGTGCGCGACAAGAGCATCTGGGCCATTGTCGCCTTCCTGAAAAAGCTATCGAGCGTTTCGGACAAAAACTTCAAGTGTGGAGCGCGGCCCCGCCCGGAAAATATCAGGCGCCGGGTTGCGGACCAGCTCTGGCGCCCGGCTGCGGACCAGGTCGGGGATGATCTTCTGCGCCAAGAGGTTGCGGGTCTGAGTAGTTTCCGAAGTCTACCGAAGCTCTCCAGCGACAACCATTTTCTAAGTCATTGGCCAACCGGCTGACTTGAAAGATGACAGACCATGACTCTTACGACGATACCAAAACCCGAAACTCGGTCCCGAGATACGACAGCAGCGACGATGAAGGCCTTCGTTTATCGGGGGCCGGGAAAGAAAGCTCTGGAAGATCGTCCGAAGCCGGAAATCACGGCGCCCACGGACGCGATCGTCAAAATCATGAAGACGACGATTTGCGGGACCGACCTGCACATCCTCAAGGGCGACGTGCCGACTTGCCAGCCCGGCCGCATTCTGGGCCATGAGGGCGTCGGCATCGTCGACAAGGTCGGGCCGGCCGTCACGGCGTTCAAGCCGGGCGACCATGTTCTGATCTCCTGCGTCAGCGCCTGCGGCAAATGCGTCTATTGCCGCAAGCAGATGTATTCGCACTGCACGACCGGCGGCTGGATCCTCGGCAACACCATCGACGGCACGCAGGCCGAGTTCGTCCGCACTCCCTATGCCGACACGAGCCTCTATCCCATTCCCGAAGGCGCCGACGAAGAAGCGCTGGTGATGCTCAGCGACATTCTGCCGACCGGGTTCGAATGCGGCGTGCTCAACGGCAAAGTCCAGCCGGGAAGCACCGTGGCGATCGTCGGCTCGGGGCCGGTCGGGCTTGCGGCGCTTGCTCACCGCGCAATTCTATCTCGCCGGCCGAGATCATCATGATCGATCTCGACGACAATCGCCTTGAGATGGCGAAGCGCTTCGGCGCCACCTCAAGCCATCAACAGCAGCCGACGGCAAAGCCGTGGAGACGGTCATGAAGATGACCGGCAATCGCGGCGTCGACACCGCCATCGAGGCGGTCGGCATTCCGGCCACTTTCGAGCTGTGCGAAAAGATCGTCGCGCCGGGCGGCACCATCGCCAACATCGGCGTGCACGGACAAAAAGTGGCCCTCCATCTGGAGAGCCTCTGGGACCGCAACATTTCCATCACCACGCGGCTGGTCGACACCGCCACGATACCGATGCTGTTCAAGACCGTCGCATCTCACAAGATCGATCCCAAGCTCCTGATTACCCATCGCTTCAAGCTCGACAACATCCTCGATGCCTACGAGACCTTCGGGAACGCCGCCAAGACGAAGGCGCTCAAGGTGATCATCGAGGCTTAGCGATCACAGCGGCGGATATCATCCGCGCCTACACGACAACATTGAAAGAGAACGTAGCCATGACCTACCAAAGCCTCAACCCCGCCACCGGCAAGCTCCTGAAGAAGTTCGAGAGCTGACCGACAAGGAACTCGAGACCAAGATCGCGACCGCCGCGACTTGTTTCGAGACCTGGCGGACACAAGACCTATGCCGAGCGGGCGGTCATCGTGGCCAAGGCGGCAGCGATTTTGCACGCGAAGGCCGACGAGTTCGCGCACACCATGACGCTCGAGATGGGCAAGCGGATCAGTGAAGCGCGCGGCGAGGTGGAGTTCAGCTCGAACATCCTCGCCTATTACGCCAAGAACGCCGAGCGCTTCCTGGCGCCGGTGAAGCTCCATCCGACGTCTCGGCGAAGGCCACATGGAGAGCAGCCCGATCGGCGTGATCTTCTGCGTCGAGCCCTGGAATTTTCCCTACTACCAGCTTGCCCGGGTCGCCGGTCCGCATCTGATGGCGGGCAACGTCGCTGCTGGTGAAGCACGCGGGCATCGTGCCGCAATGCGCGATCGCCTTCGAGAAGCTTTTGATCGAGGCGGGCGCGCCCGCCGGTCTGTATACCAATCTGCTGATCTCGCACGATCAGTCGGACCACGTCGTCGATGACCCGCGCATCAAGGGCGTGGCGCTGACCGGCAGCGTCGCGGCCGGCAGAAGCATCGCGGCACGCGCCGGCAAGAACCTCAAGCCATCCTCGATGGAGCTCGGCGGCAGCGACGCGTTCATCGTCCTCGAAGACGCCGATCTCGAACACACCATCAAATGGGCGGTCTGGGGACGGATGTACAATACCGGGCAGACCTGCTGCGCCGCGAAGCGATTCATCGTCGTCGAGAAACTCGCCGACAAATTCCTGGAGAAGTTCCAGGCGGCGCTTGCGGCGCTCAAGCCGGGCGATCCGCTGGACGAGAAGACGACGCTGGGTCCTTTGTCCATCGGAATCGGCCCTGGTCGACCTTTTGAAGCAGGTCGATGGCGCGGTCTCGCACGGCGCAAAGGTGCTCATGGGCGGCAAGCGTATCGATCGTCCGGGATCGTATCATGGCAGCCGACGATCCTGACCGACATCAAGCCGGACAATCCCGCCTTCCGCGAGGAATTCTTTGGCCCGGTCGCGCTGTTCTTCCGGGTCAAGGACGAAGACGCAGGCGATCGCGCTCGCCAACGACTCCGACTTCGGATTGGGCGGCTCGGTCTTCACCAAGGATGTTGCGCGCGGCAAGCGCGTGGCCAGCCGCGTCGAAACCGGAATGATGTTCATCAACAACATCTCCTGGTCCGACGCCGAACTGCCGTTCGGCGGCATCAAGAACTCCGGTTACGGGCGCGAGCTCGGCGACATGGGCATCCAGGAGTTCGTGAACAAGAAGCTGGTTCGCTACGTGGCGGCCGAAGCGCCGCAGTAAGGCAAGTCGGGCCGCGAGAATGCGGTGAGGAGTTCTGCTCAGCGGAATTCCTCATCGCTGCGACGCTCACACAGTCCATCCAATCGGCTAAGCAGCCAGATCCGGCACAACAACTGGAGCGCCTCATGTACGTCAACGTCGCCGTTCTGAAGGAAACACAGCCGCACGAACGGCGCGTGGCGCTGGTGCCTTCCGTCGTCGCCAAGCTGATCAAGCTGGGCGCCAAGCTGCACATGCAATCGGGCGCGGGCGACGCCATCAAGCTGGCCGACGCCGCATTCAAGGATGTCGCCTTCATCGACGATCGCAAGGCGTCTGGTCAGCGACGCCGATGTGGTCCTCGCCGTGCAGCCGCCCGCGCTGGATGTGATCGACGCGATGAAGGAAGGCGCGATCCTGATCTCCTTCATCTATGCGAACAAGGAGCCGGCGCTGGTGCAGCGCCTTCTGGACAAGAAAGATCACCTGCTTCGCCATGGAACGCGTTCCGCGCATCACGCGGGCGCAGGCGATGGACGCGCTGTCCAGCCAATCCGCCTTGGCGGGCTATTACGCCGTGCAACTCGGCGCGACCCATCTTGCCCGCGTCCTGCCGAAGATCACCACGGCCGCGGGCGCGATCGGGCCGGCCAAGGTGCTGGTGATGGGCCTCGGTGTCGCGGGCCTGGAGGCGCTCGCCACCGCGCATCGCCTCGGCGCCGTCGTCGAAGGCTATGACGTGCGTCCGGAGACCGCAGGAACAGGCGCTGTCGCTGGGCGCGACATTCGTCGAAACCGGCGTCGATGCGCGCGGCAAGGGCGGCTATGCCCGCGAACTGAGCGCCGAAGAAAAAGCCAAGGTCGCCGCCGTCGCTGACCAAGCATATCCAGCAGGCCGACCTGATCATCACCACGGCCGCCATTCCCGGCCGGCCGTCGCCGAAGCTCATCAGCAAGGCGCAGGTCGCCGGCATGAAGGCCGGCGCCGTGATCGTCGATCTCTCCGCCGAGGGCGGCGGCAATTGCGAGGACACGCAACCCGGCGAGACGGACGCAGATCGGCCAGGTGACGATCGTCGCGCCGCTGAACGTGCCGTCGCTGCTCGGCGAGGACGCCAGCGAGCTCTACGCGAAGAACCAATACAACCTGCTCGCCCTGATGATGAAGGACAACATCATCACGCTCGACTGGGACGACGAGATCCTCGCCAAGACGGTCCTGACCCATGACGGCAAGATGCAAGCGATACGAGCGAGCATGAAGCTTATCCCAGAACGAAGCCGACAAGACCAAGCCAAGACAGCCGCGAAAGTGGCTTGAGCCCGAACGAGGAGATCGCGATGGACTTCTCAGATCGCAATGACCGGCTTCGTCGCCCTGTACATCTTCATGCTCGCCGCCTTTGCCGGCTGGGTCATCATCGGCCACGTGCCGGCGATCCTGCATACGCCGCTGATGTCGGGCTCCAATTTCGTGCACGGCATCGTCGTGGTCGGCGGGATGTTCGCTCTGCTCAACGCGAGCACGGTGCCGGAGCAGGCGATCGGATTCTTCGCCGTGCTGCTCGGCGCCGGCAATGCCGCCGGCGGCTATGCGGTCACCGATCGCATGCTGGCGATGTTCCAGACCAGCGGACACAAGACCAAGCACGCAAATCACAGCCACGCGAAAGCCAGCCACCCGAAGAAGGGTTGAGGAGCCGACATGCTTGACGATGCATCCCGCAACTGATCATCGGCGCGACCGATCTCGCGGCGGCCTTTCTCTTCATGTACGGCCTCAAGCGCATGTCGTCGCCGGTGACGGCGCCGTCGGGGATCTTCGTGGCCGGCCTCGGCATGCTGGTCGCCGTCCTGGCCAGCTTCCTCTACGTCTTCGACGTCAGCGCGGCGGCCAAGCCGCATCTGATGGTCAATGTCGGCCTTGCCGTCGTCGCGCTCGTCGTCGGCGGCGGCGTCGCCTGGTGGAGCGGCAGGAAAGTCGCGATGACGGCCATGCCGCAGATGGTGGCGATCTATAACGGCATGGGCGGCGGTGCCGCCGGCGCGATCGCCGCGGTCGAGTTGTTCGGCAATAAGGCGCACGGGAGCAACCCAGCTTGTCGTGACGCTGATCGGGCGCGCTGATCGGCGCCGTGTCGCTGTCCGGCTCGCTGATCGCCTGGGCCAAGCTTGACGGCGTCATCAAGAAGCCGCTGCGGGTCACGGGGCAGCAGGCTTTCAACGGCCTGGTCATGCTGGCGCACGCTCGCCGTCGGCGGCTACATCGTCTTCGTGGCGCAGAGCGTGCGCCGATCCGCTGATCGCCGATGCCGCAGCTGATCTATCTGTTCTTCGGCTGCGCGCTGTTCTTCGGCATTCTGATGACGCTGCCGATCGGCGGCGCGGATATGCCGGTCGTGATCTCGATCTACAACGCCTTCACCGGCCTTGCGGTCGGCCTCGAAGGGTTCGTGCTGCAGAACCCGGCATTGATGATCGCCGGCATGGTGGTCGGCGCCGCCGGCACGCTGCTGACGCTGCTCATGGCGAAGGCCATGAACCGCTCGGTCGCAAATGTCCTGTTCACGAATTTCGGCGGCGCCGCCAAGCACAAGCAAGGCGCACATCAAGGGCAGCCTGAAGCCGGTCGAGGCCGGCCGATGCCGGCATCTTCATGCGCTACGCCAAGAGGTCATCATCGTGCCGGGCTACGGCCTCGCCGTCGCGCAGGCTCAGCAGAAGCTCTATGAATTCGTGAAGCTGCTGCAGGCGGCGGGCGTCGCGGTCAAGTTCGCGATCCATCCGGTCGCCGGACGCATGCCCGGTCAGATGGACGTGCTGCTGGCCGAGGCCGGCGTGCCCTATGACCTCATCTTCCAGCTCGAAGACATCAACGACGATTTCGCCAACACCGACGTGGCGCTCGTCATCGGCGCCAATGACGTGGTGAACCCGGCGGCGCGCACCGACAAATCCTCGCCGATCTTTGGCATGCCGATCCTCAACGCCGACAAGGCCAAGAAGGTCTATGTCGTCAAGCGCGGCAGGGCAAGGGCTATGCCGGCATCGTCAATGCGCTGTTCTACGCCGACAACTGCGACATGGTCTACGGCGACGCCGCAGCCGTGCTGACGAAGATGATCGAGGCCGTGCGCGGGTTGGGGCGAAAGCCGCCGCCTGACCGGCGCTACGCGATGAATCGACTGATCCAAACCAGCAAACAGAGGAGCAAACCATGGCAAAGAAGATGCAGGCCGCGTTCGTCGAGCATTTCGGCAAGCCGCTGGTGATGCAGGAGTGGGATGTCCCGACGCCTGGCCCAGGCCAGATCCTGGTCAAGACCGAGGCCTGCGGCGTGTGCCACACCGACCTTCATGCCGCGACACGGCGACTGGCCGCTGAAGCCCAAGCTCCCGTTCATTCCGGGTCATGAGGCCATCGGCCGCGTCGCCGCGGTCGGCGCTGGCGTCACGATCGTCAAAGAAGGCGACCGGGTCGGCGTGCCCTGGCTCTACTCGGCTTGCGGTCACTGCGAGCATTGCCTGTCGGCTTGGGAGACGGTCTGCGCCGAGGCGGAGTTCGGCGGCTATACGAAGAACGGCGGCTTTGCGGAGTATCTCATCGCCGATCCGGACTACGTCGCCCATATTCCGGCCGGCCTCGACCCCAAGCAGGCCGCGCCGCTCATCTGCGCCGGCATCACCACCTACAAGGGCATCAAGGAGACCAAGGCGAAGGCCGGCGAGTGGATCGTCATCTCCGGCGCGGGCGGCCTCGGACATCTTGCCATTCAATATGCCAAGGTCATGGGCCTTCAAGTCTGCGCCGTCGACATCGATGACGGCAAGCTTGCGCTGGCCAAGAAGGTCGGCGCCGATTTCGTGGTCAATGCCAAGACACGGCGACCCGGCCGAGGCCGTCAAGAAGGCCACCAACGGCGGCGCGCACGGCGTCCTGATCACCGCACCCTCGCTCGGCGCCTTCAAGCAGGGCATCGGCATGACGCGCAAGCGCGGCACCTGTGTCCTGGTCGGACTGCCGCCGGGCGATTTTCCGGTTCCGCTGTTTGACGTCGTGGCGAACTGCATCACCATCCGCGGCTCCTTCGTCGGCACGCGCGAGGACATGGCCGAGGCGCTGGCGTTCGCCGCAGAGGGCAAGGTCAAGGCCGATATCGAGCTGCAGCCGCTGTCGGCGATCAACGACATCTTCGATCGGCTCGAGCACGGCAAGGTCGCGGGCCGCGTCGTCCTCGACTTCATCGGGACCAAAGCCGACGACCATAAATCGAAAGCCCCTGTGGCGAAGAAAATGGAAGCAGCAACCGTGGGCTAGGTTGGGGCGGCCTTGCTTGAAATGGCCGGGCCCCTTTGAATTGGAGACGCAGCAAAAACATGATGAATGGCCAGACGGCGTTGCTCCGTGTTCGCCAGATGGCCGAAGCCGATCGTCTGACGATTGCCGGCGCCGGCGTGGGCGAGGCGACCCGAGCGCGGGCGCTTGCAATGTTGGCGACCGGTCGCCCCACGCTACTCGACGCGGATGCGGTCACTTCCTTTAAAGATGCTCCTCCTGCGCTCGATCGGTCAATCTTCGGCCCCTGTGTCTGACTCCCCATGAAGGTGAGTTCCGGCGTCTTTTCGACCCGACTGGCGACAAGCTCACTCGCACGCGCGCTGCCGCCCACCGCAGCGGAGCTTTTATTGTTCTGAAGGGCAGCGATACGGTGATCGCGGCTCCGGACGGTCGGGCGATCATTAACGCCAACGCTCCGCCGACATTGGCTACCGCAGGATCGGGCGATGTTCTGAGCGGAATCGTGCTCGGACTCCTTGCGCAAGGCATGGAGCCGTTCCTTGCCGCAGCCGCCGCGGTGTGGCTGCACGGTGCAGCAGCCGCGGCGTTCGGGCCGGGCCTCTTAGCCGAGGATCTGCCGGATCTGCTGCCGGGCGTGTTTCGACGCCTCTGTGGCTCGGGAATCGTGTCGTGTGCGCCGGTATCCATATGAGCGACATACCGAGCTTTCCGAAGAGCGCGCGCTTCTGTCGGTCGCCAATCTCACACGGCAGGAAGGAATCGACTTCCTGCGCGTGGCGCCGAAGATTGGCATCGTCGCCAAGACCACGAGCTATCCGCTCAACCAAGCCAACAAGGCCCTCGCCGATCTCCGCGCCTGCCGGTTCGACGGCGCCGCGGTTCTCGTTCCGTGAGTGCCAATCAATGTCGGAGCCTGTTATGGCCGATCCCGTGCCGCTTGCGCTGCGTGGGCGGCCGTTTCGTCTTTCCCATTATTCATCGGCTACCCGAGCGTTGTAGCGCCGGTTTTGTCGCCTCGTTCAGATTCAAGGAAGAATTGATCAGCGCGATATGAGATAGCGCTTGAGGAAAATTGCCTAGAAGGCGATCGGTTCTGGGATCGTACTCCTCGCTCAGCAATCCTACATCGTTGCATAGGGTCAAGAGGCGCTCGAACAATCGGCGAGCATCGGCTGTGCGGCCCAACAGCACGTAGGCGTCCACAAGCCAGAAACTGCACGCAAGAAATACACCTTCATCGGATGACAAGCCGTCGTCGGATTCCGTTGTGTCATAGCGCGTGACCAGCCCGTCCACGACAAGCTTACGCTCGATCGCCTCTACTGTGCCTTGCACACGCGGATCTGTCGGCGGCAAAAATCCGACCGTCGGCAAAAGTAACAAGCTGGCGTCAAGTTCTCTCGACCCGTAAGAACGTACAAATCAGTAGCGCATCAATTTGCCCGACCGAAGGGCCAAGTCTGATCATAAGAATTGCTTTTTCGCATGGTCGTCTGATCGGTTCTTTCATCTGATCCGACCGCTGCGATAATCTGCTTCCCTCGGTGATTTACTGAGCAATATTGCTCACCCGCAGCAAGTCACCAGGTTTTGAGCAGAATAGACGGCGATCATTGACCCTTAGACCGGAACCGTCCCTTCATCCAAGGGTTGGCGGTCAGGGGCGCTTCTCCCTGCACCGGTGGATTGCATATCCATCCGTCCAAAGACCGCGAGAAGCCGCTTATGCCAGCCAAGTCGACGACGATCCAACGTATCGAAGGGCCAGGTTTGGAAACCCAACAAGACGGCGCGTTCGATCACGGCCAAAGATCTAGGTTCTCGACTGAGCTCGAAAAGAGAATCGTCGCCTCGCTTAGGTCGTGGCAAAATGATGGCAATGTCCGCCAACTCTGGGCGAACGACGCGCGGCTATGGACCGGTTCTGACGAGGAGAAATGGCTTGGCTGGCTCAACATCGCCGAGGCGCAGCGCGAGCGGATTGGCATCCTCGCGAGTTTAGCTGATGAAATTCGACAGCAGGCCTTTTCCCATATCGTTCTTCTCGGCATGGGGGGGTCGAAGTCTCGGTCCGGAGGTGTTTGCCGAAACGTTCGAGTGTCAAAGGGACTGGCCCGCGCTTCTCGTGCTCAATTCGACCGACCCGGCGCAAATCCGAACCATTGAAAGCAAGATTGATCCTGCCCGAACTCTTTTTATCGTGTCGAGCAAATCTGGCAGCACGCTCGAACCGAATATCTTGAAACAGTACTTCTTCGAGTGTGTGAAGCGGGCCGTCGCTGCCGACACCGCTGGATCACGGTTCATCGCCATCACCGATCCCGGGTCGTCACTGCAGGAGATCGCCGAACGCGATCGGTTCCGTCATATAGCGTTTGGCATTCCAAGCATCGGAGGGCGTTACTCCGTGCTGTCGGATTTTGGGCTGCTACCCGCAGCAGCGATGGGGCTCGACATCGGCAGGCTGCTCGGAGCAACGGAGTTGATGGTGCGCTCGTGTGGCGCCAATGTGCCAGCCGCTGATAATCCGGGCGTCGCGCTTGGGACCGCATTGGGTGTGCTGGGAAAGTCAGGCTGCGACAAGGTCACCATCGTTGCCTCCCCAGGTATTGCCGATTTCGGGGCATGGCTCGAGCAACTATTGGCTGAATCGACCGGCAAGCAGGGCAAGGGGCTCATTCCGGTCGACGCTGAGCCGCTAGGTCCGCCCGACGTCTACGGAGTGGACCGCCTGTTCGTCTATATGCGGCTGTCGAGCGAAGCGGATGCGAAGCAGGATGACGCGGTCGCCGCCGTTGAAAAAGCAGGTCACCCGGTCGTGCGCATCGCCGTCACCGATCGCTATCATATCGGTCAGGAATTCTTCCGCTGGGAGTTTGCCACGGCCGTTGCCGGTTCAATCCTCGGCATCAATCCCTTCGACCAGCCTGACGTCGAGGCCAGCAAGATCAAAACACGCGAACTCACCGCCGGATACGAGCGGACTGGGGAACTGCCGCCGGAAACGGCGCTGTTGGAGGAAGCCGCCCTTACGCTTTTTGCCGACGAGAAGAACAGCAAGGCATTCGGCAAGGCCGGGAAGCTCGTGGAATATCTCGCAGCGCATTTCGAGCGAATTCGAGAAGGCGACTATTGCGCACTGCTCGCCTACGTTGAACGCAACCAACGCCATCGAGATGCGCTTCAGGATATCCGCGTCCTGATCCGCGATCGCAAGCGCGTCGCCACCTGTCTCGGGTTTGGGCCAAGGTTCCTTCATTCAACAGGGCAGGCCTACAAGGGAGGCCCTAACACCGGCGTGTTCCTGCAGATCACGTGCGACGACCCCGCCGATCTCCAAGTACCGGGTCAGAGATACACCTTTGGTGTCGTCAAGGCGGCCGAAGCGCGCGGCGATTTCGAGGTGCTGGCCGCGCGCGATCGGCGAGTTCTGCGCGTCCATCTTGGCGCACATGTCGCGGCGGGATTGACGACTCTCAAAGAAGCCATCCGGCAAGCGCTCGTATGAGCCAACTAAGCCAATAACAGGAGAAGACAAATGCAAATCGGCATGATCGGACTCGGGAAGATGGGCGGCAACATGTCTCGTCGCCTGATGAAGGCGGGGCACCACTGCGTGGTATACGCGCGAACCGCCAAGACGCGCGAAGCGCTGGCAAAGGATGGCGCCACAGCAGCGGTGTCGATTGTCGATTTGGTGAAGAAGCTCAGAGAAAAGCCGCGCGCCGTTTGGCTGATGTTGCCGGCGGGCAAGGTCACCGAAGAGATGGTCGAGCAACTCAGCGGCCTGTTGGACCGGGACGACATTATCATCGACGGTGGCAATTCCTTTTACAAGGACGATATCCGCAACGCCAAAAAACTGGCCGAGAAGGGTATTCGCTACGTCGATTGCGGCACATCCGGCGGCGTCTGGGGTATCGAGCGCGGCTATTGCATGATGATCGGCGGCTCGAAGGGAGCTGTTGATCACCTCGATCCGATCTTCTCGGCGCTAGCTCCGGGACTCGGCGATATCCCAAGGACATCGGGCCGCCCGAAAGGCGATCCCCGTCCCGAGCGCGGCTACATTCACGCCGGTCCATCGGGCGCCGGGCACTTCGTCAAGATGGTGCATAACGGCATCGAGTACGGAATGATGCAGGCCTATGCCGAGGGCTTCGACATCCTGCGCAACAAGGACTCGAAGGATCTAGCCGAGGACAAACGCTTCACACTCAACTTGCCGGATATCGCGGAGGTTTGGCGGCGCGGCAGCGTCATCTCATCCTGGCTTCTCGATCTCGGCGCCGCCGCGCTGGCAAAGGATCCGCAGTTGGAGCATTTCTCCGGCTACGTCCAAGATTTGGGCGAGGGTCGCTGGACAGTCGAGGCCGCGGTCGAGGAATCTGTCCCAGCGGATGTGATCACCTCAGCGCTCTATGCCCGTTTCCGCTCACGGCAGGAACATACTTTCGGTGAAAGGGTGCTCTCGGCCATGCGCTTCGGCTTCGGTGGACACGTCGAGGGTCAAGAACCAATCGACCCCGAACCAAAGCCGAAAGGTTCGGAGCTTCACTCGACAGTACCGCAAGCCGCCGAGTAGTGCCATGGACGACCGTCCGGATAGGATGTCGCAGACGGCGCAGGTGGTTCAGTCCCCACCACGCCGTCGGGCCAAGCCAGCCGATCCCTGCGCTATGGTGATATTCGGCGCCACCGGCGACCTGACAAAGCGTCTGGTGATACCGGCACTCTACAACCTTGCCCGCACCAATGTGCTGCCGGAGCAATTTGCCTTGATCGGCGTCGCCCGCGCGGAAGCAACCGCGGAAAGCTGGCGCGACCACCTTTACGACACGCTGAAGAGCTTTGTCGGCAACCCTACTACGGAGTTCAATGTCGACCACATCGACGAGGCTGCGTGGAAGCGGCTCGCGGAAAAAATGGTGTATGTCCGGGGCGACCTGGCCAAGCCGGACCTATACGACAAGCTTCGCAGCGCACTTGCGGAGGCTGACAAGGTCCACGGCACCCAGGGCAACGCCATCTTCTATCTCGCAGTCGCCGATCAGCTCTTTGGCTCCGCCGTGGAGCAGCTCGGCAAAGCCAAGCTCACTAATCAGGAGAAGGACGAGAACGGCAAGCATCGATTCTGGCGCCGCGTGGTGATCGAGAAGCCGTTCGGCCACAGCCTGGATTCGGCGCGGAAACTGAACGCCTTCATCCAGCGTATGGTGGAAGAGAACCAGATCTTCCGGATCGACCACTTTCTCGGCAAGGACACGGTTCAGAGCATCATGGCGTTTCGCTTCGCCAATGGATTGTTCGAACCGATCTGGAACCGCGACCGGATCGATCATGTGCAGATCACCGCAGCGGAGACGGTCGGCGTCGAGGAGCGCGGCGGTTTCTACGAGGCGACCGGCGCGCTGCGCGACATGGTCCCCAATCATCTGTTCACACTGCTTTCGATGGTGGCCATGGAGCCGCCCACCGGCTTCGATGCCGCGGCAATCCGTTCGAAGAAAGTCGAACTGTTAGCCGCGATGGCCGCCGTCAAGCCGGCAGCGGCAGTGCGTGGCCAGTACGGCGCCGGCAAAGTGCTGGGCAAAAAGGCGAAGGCCTATCGGCAAGAGCCCGGTGTGGCGCCAAATTCGAACATCGAGACCTATGTCGCCATGCAACTCGAGATCGACAACTGGCGCTGGGCGGGCGTGCCGTTTTACCTGCGCACCGGCAAACACATGTCGGAACGGAATACCGAGATCGCGATCCGCTTCAAGCAGGCGCCCTACACGGCGTTCCAGGACACGCCCGTTAACACGCTGCGGCCCAACTGGCTGGTGTTGAGCATCGCGCCGGACGAGGGAATCTCCCTACAGTTCGAGGTCAAACGCCCTGGGCCAGTGGTGGACCTCGCCGCCGTGAAAATGGACTTCCATTATGACGACTGGTTCCCCAAAGAACCAAATGTCGGATACGAGACGTTGCTCTATGACGTCATGATCGGCGACCCGACATTATTCATGCGCGCCGACATGGTGGAGCAGACTTGGCGCATCGTGCAACCGGTGCTCGACGCCTGGGCGGAGGATGGCGCAGCGGCTATCCCGATTTATCCAGCGGGAAGCTCAGGACCGACCGAAGCGGATGCGCTTTTGGCGCGAACTAGCCGGCGCTGGCGGAGCGTCGGCAGCGATTATGAGGAAAACTCGTCATGAGTCGTGCGCGCCCGTTGCCATTCAAATGTTCGGCCGTGATTTCGGATGTCGATGGCACGTTGGTGACTGATGACAAGGCGTTGACCGCCGGCGCTGAGGCAGTCGTTGCACAACTGCGCGAATGCGGGATCATTTTTTCGATTATCAGCAGCCGGCCGCCTCGCGGGTTGCGCATGCTGATCGAGCCCCTTGGAATCACGACGCCAGTGGGCGGATTCAATGGCGGGGTTATAGCGACGCCAGATCTTACCGTGGTTAGCCAACATCTGCTGTTGCCTCGGGTCGCTCGACACGCGGTCGATAGACTTAGTGCACGCGGAATACAGGTCTGGGTTTTCAGCAGGCAGGACTGGTTGGTGCGCGACCCCGACGGGCCTTATGTCCCGTTAGAGGAACACACGATAGGGTTCCGGCCGACGATCGTCGAGGATTTCGGCTCTGCCCTCGAGGTCGCTGCCAAGATCGTCGGCGTCAGCAAGAATTTCGATGTTATCGAACAGTGCGAGAGCGATGTACGGGCCGCGCTCGCCAATAGTGCTTTCGTCGCGCGTTCGCAGCGCTACTACCTCGACATCACCCACCCCCTCGCCAATAAGGGTGTCGCATTAGCGGAGATCGCAAAGCTGTTGGGTGTTCCGCTGGGGCAGGTCGCCGTGATCGGCGACGGTAGCAACGATGTCGCGATGTTCGAGCGAGCTGGTCTCAGCATCGCCATGGGAAATGCCAGCCCACAGGTGCAGCAGGCAGCGGATTTCGTAACCGACAGCAATCGCGACGATGGCTTCGCCAACGCGATCGAGCGATTCATTCTCGGTGGCGGTCGTTCGCAGGCGCGTGTCGATGGGGCGAAAGCTGGAGAGCGCGCATGGTAGAGCCCGTTCGTGCCGCATCGAAAATCTCGCTCGTTTTGGCCGACGTCGACGGCACGCTCGTCACTGCCGAGAAAGTGCTGACGCCGCGCGCAAAAGCTGCCGTGAGGGGCCTCCAGACCGCAGCCATCGCCTTTGCGATTACCAGCGGCCGTCCGCCACGCGGTATGGCGATGCTGATCGATCCGTTGGCTCTGCGAACCCCGGTTGCCGGATTCAACGGTGGGATTTTCGTCAAGCCCGACATGACCATCATGGAAGAGCACGTACTTGCCGCCGACGCGGCAAAGCGCGCGCTGGAGGTCATCCTCCAGAACAAGATGGATGTGTGGTTCTACAGCGGCAAGGAATGGCTTGTTCGCGATCTCGACGCGCGCCATGTCGCGCGGGAACAATGGACCGTCAAATTCGCCCCGACCGTCGTCGATAATTTCAAAGACGTGCTTGGCCGCACGGTCAAGATCGTCGGCGTGAGCGACGATCACGACCTGGTCGCGCGTTGTGAAAAGGCTGCCCAGGTCGCGCTCGGCGCAAAGGCGTCAGCGGCTCGTTCGCAACCCTATTATCTCGATATCACCCATCCGGATGCCAACAAAGGAACCGTCGTCACAACGCTGTCAAAACTCCTCTCGATCCCGACCAACGAGATCGCCACGCTCGGTGACATGCCAAACGATGTGCTAATGTTTCGCAAGAGTGGCCTTAGCATCGCGATGGGCAACGCCAGTCCAGAGGTGCAGGCGCAGGCCGATCTGGTGACCAACTCGTATGACAATGAAGGTTTTGCCAAGGCGATCGAGCGGTTCGTCTTGCCACGCACCGGTGCGGCCCTTCCGAGGGCATCATGAAGCCGATCGTTGTCGCGCCTTCTATTCTGGCCGCCGATCTGCGGCGGCTCGGCGAAGAAGTCCGCGCCAGTCGATCAAGCCGGCGCCGATTGGATTCATATCGACATCATGGACGGCAGGTTTGTGCCGAACATCTCCTTCGGTCCAGCGATCGTTGATGCGGTGCGCCGCTCGACCGCAAAGCCGCTCAATGTGCATCTGATGGTCGTTGAACCTGAGCGGTATCTTGACGATTTTGCGAAAGCCGGCGCCGATCATCTGCTTATTCACGCTGAGCTATCATCGACGATCCATCTCCATCGCGTGCTGTCGCGGATCAGCGAGCTTGGCAAGAAGGTCGGCGTGGTGCTCGACCCGGCCAGTCCCATCGCCTTCGTCGAGCAGGTGCTGCAACTCTGCGATATCGTCCTGGTCATGACCGTCAATCCCGGATTCGGCGGACAGAAATTCCTGCCGGAGATGTTGCCGAAAATCCGCGAGCTGCGGCGGCTCTGCGAGTCAAAGAGACTGGACCCATGGATCGAGGTGGACGGCGGCGAGGACGGGAAAAACGCCGCATTGTCCATTGCCGCCGGTGCAGACGCGATCGTCGCCGGATCGGCCATATTCGATTCCAGCGATTACGCGGCCGCCATCGCTCGAATTCGAAACAGCACATTACACACGAAGGCTGTGGCATGATGACTGGCGCTGCATCGACCGAGAGTCGGACTTTCGCGAACGCTGAAACGCTCGCGCGCGATGTCGCCGAATGGCTCTGCGGTCTCGCGCAGGCGAGCGACCGCGTCTTCGTGGTGTGTCTCTCGGGCGGATCGACGCCCCGGCGTCTGTATGAATGTCTTGCCGATCCGCCATTCGTGTCGCGCTTTCCTTGGAACCGTACGCACTGGTTCTGGGGTGACGAAAGGTTCGTGCCGCACGACCATCCCGACAGCAATTATCGGATGGCGCGCGACGCCTTCCTTTCGCGAGTTCCCGTGCCTGACGATAATATCCACGCGGTGCCCACGGAGGCCTTGTCGCCGGAGCTAGCCGCCCCCGCCTACGAGAGGACGCTTAAACGCTTCTACGGTGCAGATACGCTTACTCCCGATCGGCCGCTCTTCGACGTCACGCTACTTGGGATCGGGGAGGATGGACACACCGCGTCGTTGTTCCCCGGGCAACCGTCACTGCAGGAGACGCGAAGATGGGCTGTCGCTGTCATTGGCGCAAAGGCCGAGGCGCGCATCACGCTGACCTATCCGGTGCTCGATAGCAGCCGCGATGTCGCGTTCGTGGTCACGGGACAAGAGAAGCGGCAGGTCATCGCCCGCGCCCAGGCCGGAGATCGGATGCTTCCCGCGGCAGTGGTTCGCCCGGTCGGGCGTCTACACTGGTTCACCGATCGCACCGCGGCGTTAGCAGGAGCGGATTGATGTCGTTGCAAGCCCTGCCAACCCAAAGCACTTCACCACCTGCTCCCAAGGTGGTGATCGTGATGGGTGTTTCTGGATGCGGGAAGTCGACCGTCGGGGCGCTTCTCGCATTGCGTCTGCGATGGGAATTCGAGGACGCCGATTGGTTCCACCCTAAAGCCAACGTCGAAAAGATGCACAGCGGTATTCCGCTCACCGACGAGGATCGTTGGCCCTGGCTGGACGCGGTCGGCGCCTGGATCGACAAGACGCGTCGTTCGGGTAGACACGATGTCATCGCATGCTCCGCTCTGAAGCGCCGTTACCGCGACGTTCTGATCGGCCGTCGGGCCGACGTTCGTCTGGTCTATCTCAAGGGCGAAGAGGCGCTGATCGCGCGCCGTATCGCCACCCGTCACGAGCATTTCATGCCGCGAAGCTTGCTGCACAGCCAATTCGAAGCGCTGGAGGAACCGGGCCCGGATGAAAACCCTGTCGTCGTCTCGATCGTACCGCAACCGCGCGAGATCGTGGCGCTAATCTTGTCAGCGCTGAACATGATCGAAGATGCTGAGCCGCCCAAGCAAACGTTTGTGAGATCTCCGTCTGTCGCGAGCTGACGAACCCGTAAGGAGCCGCTGATGCGTGCCACGCTGTCGCCCGACTTGCTGGAGGACGTGCCCGCGACGCTGTCTCCCGATCCGCTGGAGGAGTTGCCGGGCACGCTTCCACCCGATCTGCTGGGGAAAATGGACGCCTATTGGCGCGCGGCGAATTACCTTTCGGTCGGGCAGATCTATCTAAAAGACAATCCGCTGCTCGAATCCCCCCTCGAGCTCGAACATATCAAGCCGCGCCTGCTGGGGCATTGGGGCACGACGCCGGGATTGAATTTTCTCTATGTCCACCTCAACCGGCTGATCAAGGAGAACGATCTGAACATGATGTACGTCATCGGTCCGGGTCATGGTGGCCCCGGCATCGTGGCGATGACGTATCTCGAGGGGTCGTACACCGAACGCTATCCGGCGATCGAGCGCGACCGGAATGGGCTGCATCGGCTCTTTCGCCAGTTCTCCTGGCCTTATGGGATTCCCAGTCACGTATCGCCGGAAACGCCCGGTTCAATTCACGAAGGCGGAGAACTGGGCTATTCGCTGGTCCACGCCTATGGCGCCGCTTTCGACAATCCCGATCTGATCGTCGCCTGCGTCATCGGCGACGGCGAAGCAGAAACCGGCGCGCTGGCCACAAGTTGGCACTCCAACAAGTTTCTGAACCCGGCGCGCGATGGCGCGGTTCTTCCGATCCTGCATCTCAACGGTTTCAAGATCGCCAATCCGACGGTGCTGGCGCGCATCAGCCGCGAGGAATTGACCGAGCTGTTCCGCGGTTACGGCTACGATCCGCATTTTGTCGAAGGCGACGATCCCGCGGTGGTGCATCAAAGCCTCGCCGGCACGCTCGATACGATCCTGGCGGAGATTCATGAGATCCAGGAGGCGGCGCGTTCCTCTCCAGACAGGGTGAAGCGGCCGCGCTGGCCCATGATCGTGTTCCGCACGCCCAAGGGTTGGACCGGACCGAAATTCGTCGACGGCGAGCCGGTCGAGGGCACCTGGCGCGCGCATCAGGTCCCGATCGCGGATCTCAAGAACCCCGAACATCTCAAGCAGCTCGAAGACTGGATGAAGAGCTACCGGGCGCACGAATTGTTCGACGAACGGGGCAAGTTCCGCGAGGAGTTCGCTGCGCTTGCGCCGACGGGCCATCGTCGCATGGGCTCCAATCCGCACGCCAACGGCGGCGAATTGCTGGTCCCGTTATCGATGCCTCACTTCCATGATTACGCCGTGGCAGTGTCAAAGCCAGGCGGCGTCGAGGCGGAAGCGACGCGGGTTCTCGGAAATTTTCTGCGCGACGTGATGAAGCTCAATCTCGACAAGGAGAATTTTCGGCTCTTTGGCCCCGACGAGACGGCGTCGAACAGGCTGGAGGCCGTCTACGAAGTCTCCGGCAAGGAATGGATGGCCGAGGTCGAAGATGTCGACATCAATCTCAGCGTCACAGGGCGCGTCATGGAGGTGCTGAGCGAGCATCTGTGCGAGGGCTGGCTCGAAGGATATCTGCTCACCGGACGTCATGGCTTTTTCTCCTGCTACGAAGCCTTCATCCACGTCATCGATTCGATGTTCAATCAGCATGCAAAATGGCTGAAGGTCAGCCGGAAAATCCCCTGGCGCAAGCCGATCGCGTCGCTGAATTATCTGCTCACGTCGCATGTCTGGCGGCAGGATCACAACGGCTTCTCCCACCAGGATCCGGGCTTCATCGATCATGTCGCGAACAAGAAATCCGATATCGTGCGCATCTATCTGCCGCCCGACGCGAATTGCCTGCTATCGGTAGCGGATCATTGTTTGCGCAGCCGCAACTACGTCAATTTGATCATCGCCGGCAAACAGCCGGAGTGGCAGTGGCTCGACATTGATTCGGCCGTTCGCCACTGCACCGCCGGCGCGGGTATCTGGCAGTGGGCCAGCAACGATGCCGGCGATCCCGACGTGGTCATGGCGTGTGCCGGTGACGTGCCGACGCTTGAGACGCTCGCCGCCGTGACCCTCCTGCGCGCGTATGTCCCTGATATCCGCATCCGCGTCGTCAACGTGGTGGATTTGATGGTGTTGCAGCCTCAATCCGAGCATCCCCACGGTCTGGAGGATCAGGATTTCGATGAGCTGTTCACGACCGACAAGCCGGTGATCTTCGCCTTCCACGGCTATCCCGCGATGGTCCACAAGCTGACCTACCGGCGGCACAATCACGACAATATTCATGTGCGCGGCTACAAGGAGGAGGGCACCACCACAACGCCCTTCGACATGGTCGTGCTGAACAATCTCGACCGCTATCAACTCGCGCTGGACGCCATCAATCGAATTCCACGGTTCAGCGATCAGCGAGACAAGGCGACCGCGCGCTACTGGGCGGCCATGGAGCGCCACAAGCTCTATATCTGCGAGCACGGCGACGACATGCCGGAAGTCCGCGACTGGCGCTGGACTTCGTGAGCGCGATGTTTCCAACGGACAGTGCATGACGGATGCCGAGCCGGAGTTAAATGTACTTGCGCTGAACAGCGGCTCTTCTTCGCTCAAATTCGGATTGTACCGCGCGGGGTCTTCACGGATCGAAATGCTGCTCTCTGGCGAGGCCGAGTCGATTGGCGACAAAAGCGGCAAATGCCACGCCGAAGACTCGCACGGAAACGCATTGCTCGCCGAGACGGGTCCCATTCCGAGCCAACGGGAAGCAATCATCCGCATCGGAAAGCTGCTCATCGACGCCAAAATGCCGGCGCCGGACGCGATCGGGCATCGCATTGTCCATGGCGGGCCGAAACTCCGGCAGCATTGCCTCATCGACGATTCGGTCCTGACGCAACTCGAAGCGGCGACCGCCTTCGCGCCGCTGCATATTCCATCGGCGCTGTCGGTCATCCGCTTTTCGCAAGAGCATTTTCCGGGGTTGCCGCAGGCGGCGTGTTTCGACACTACCTTTCACGCCGAATTGCCGGCAGTCGCGCGGGTGCTTCCAATTGCCAAGGAATTGCAATCGGAAGGAATTCAGCGCTACGGGTTTCACGGCCTTTCATGCGAATCGATTGTGCACCAGCTTGCGGACGATCTGCCGGAACGCCTCGTGATCGCCCATCTCGGCAATGGCGCGAGCGTGACCGCGGTCAAAAGCGGCAAATCGATCGACACCAGCATGGGATTGACGCCAACCGGCGGGGTGATCATGGGCACGCGGAGCGGCGATCTCGATCCCGGCGATCCTGGTCTATCTGATGCGTGAGAAGAAATTCGATGCCGCCATGCTCGAAGAACTGGTCGATCACCGTTCCGGTCTCCTGGGAATTTCGGGCGTCGGCAGCGACATGCGGCGGCTGCATGAAGCCGCGTCGTCAAATGCCGATGCGCGACTTGCCATTGAGATGTTCTGCTATTCCGTGCGCAAGCAGGTGGCCGCGATGATCGCTGCACTTGACGGAGTCGATTTGCTCGTATTCACCGGCGGCATTGGAGAGAATGATGTCGAGGTGCGAGCGGCGATCTGTGGCGGCTTGTCCTGGCTCGGCGTCCGCCTCGACCCGGCGCGGAACCGGTGGAAAATCCCATCAGCAAATCGGCATCGGGGTGTGCGGTGCACGTTCTGCCCTCTCAGGAAGACGAGCAGATCGCTCGTCATACCTGGGCGGTGTTCCCACTTAGTCTTTCTGAGTAAGCGTGAGGGCCGTTGAAACAGCTGTCGATCGCTCCTGGTACAATTTTTGCCAGAAAGCGAGGCGGCGCCTAACGTCGACGTTGGTAGCTGAGTCATGTCGGGGAAGTACTAGTGCGCGGTGTGAACAACCGCCGGAGACTTGTCTGGTAGTTGAGGGGCCTTCGATCTATCCGACCTTGCGACGGGGACCCGGAGCGCTTGGTCGCGGCGGAGCTGGTGCGACGTGCCGCTTACGACAAGCGTCATCGGTTCTCCTTCTTCCAGAGTTGCTTCGAGGCATTGCTTGGTCTGGTCAATCCTTATCTTGAGGCGTCGGCCACGCCACTGAAGGCCGAAGCCAAGGCTGCTCCAACCTGCCGGTAGTTGCGGGTCGATGGCCACCCCGTCGTTCCGCAATGACAGTCCAGCGAAACCGAACACCGCCGTCAGCCAGACCCCGCCGAGAGCCGCAATGTGGATGCCACCGTCAATGGCCACATGAGTATCCGCGAGATCAATCGCTGCGGTTTGCTGCAAGTAGCGCAGTGCTATTTCGGAGTAGCCCAGTCGAGCAGCGACGAAACCGTGCATGGCGCGACTCAGCGAACTACCGTGGCCGCAGCGAGGTTCGTAGTATTGGAAGTTCGTTCTTCCCGTGTCACCAACAAACTCGTCCGGCAGCAGCCCGAGAAGCGCAACGACATCGGCCTGTTTTATCACCTGGGATCCTTGGGTCCGCTCCCGCCCAAGCACCACGTCCATTGGTACGGAGCGGCCCGCGTAGTCCGCCAGATCGATCTCTTCGAGAGCGAAATAACCCGCAAACTGCTCGAACAGCCCCGTTTTCGGATCGAGGCCGATCGCTATCGTATCTGCGGCGCTCCGCCACTGGCTTAGTTCAGCGTCATCCAGGCCGAGGCGACTTGAAAGGCTTTTCCAGCACTCGGGCCAGCGCTCGCGTAAGAGCGCCGCTACATCGATCGCGCGCCGGATGTTCCAGCGCGCCATAACGTTGGTGAACGCGTTGTCGTCGACATGTTCGTGATACTCGTCCGGTCCGATGACGTTGCGGATATGGCGGTAACCGTCCGCTTCCGGCAGAGCGCGGCTGGCCCAAAATCGACCCGTCTCGAGAAGTATCTCGGCACCGGCGTCGCGCAGAAACTTCTCATCTCTAGTCGCCTGCCAGTATTGCCAGACCGCATAGGCGACGTCCGCGCTAATGTGCTGCTCCTCCTTGCCGGAGAGAATATCGATAACCTGACGATCCGCCCCGATAACCTGCTCGGGAGTGGTCTCAGCGCCGCTATCGGCGGACTCCCAAGCGTAGAGGGCACCGCGCCAGCCCATCCTTGCCGATTTCGCCCGCGCCGCATCAAGGCTGCGGAAGCGATACATGAGCAATGCGCGGGCGGCTTCCGGCCAGGTCAGGATATAAAAGGGCAGAAGGTAGATCTCGGTGTCCCAGAACACGTGTCCATGATAATCGTCGCCGGTCAACGCACGCGCACCGATCGACACGCGCTCGTCTGCCGGATTGGCGGCGCTGTTCAGATGGTAGATAGCGAACCGTAATGACTGCTGTGCGGCGTCGTCGCTGTCGACTTCGACGTCGCTGCACTGCCAGCGACTTGCCCAGGCCGTCTCATGTTCCGCCAACACGCCGCGCCAACCAAGGTGGCGCGCAACATCAAGCTTATCTCGCGCCCCTCTGCCTGGATCCCAATCTTGAGTGTCGCTCCGCGCCACGGCGACTGTGCGATCGAAATACACAATCTGTCCGGAGCGTGATTTCCAGCTCCAAATCGACTTCAATTGGTCGACGGCGGTTGCCGGAAGATCGTGGCCATCGACCTGCAGCGACGATGCGGTAGCCATGGCGACGCTTTTGCCGGAACGTTGGGTGCGCCACACGCCGAGATCATGATCGAGCCTTTCAGGGACGAGCCCGAGACTAATACCCTCGAACGAGGCTTCGAGAGTCACTTCGACCTCTCCTTCCTCGATCTCCAAATGGATCAGCTGTAACCCAAGCGCGCGTGCGCTTATGGACACAAGGCGCAACGTGCGTAGGCGGATGCATACGCCAGGGGCCTTCAGGAGGCCGGATTCGGCGAGCAGCGCGCCCCGCCTCAAATCGAGCGTCATGTGATGGGACGATGCATCCCCAGGATGATGTACGAGAGGTCTGCCAGACAGCGAGATGCGGACCTTTAGCCAGTCGGCAGCTGGGACGAGCTCCGGGATGGCGGGTTTGGTGCCGAGCGTGTCGAACAGTCCAGCGATATAAGTGTGCGGCGGAACGACCCAACGTTCTCCGCGCGTAATGGCTCGCGCGCCCCTTATCCCCAAGAAGCCATTGCTGATTGCAAAGCGTGACTCAAGGCTGCCTTCGCGAAGCGGGTCGTAGCCCGCCGTTTCGAGGACCCAAGCCGCATTTGCGGTTGGCTTGAGGACGTCATCCATCGCTTCCGGCTTTCTCATGTCGGCCGGCGGCTGAGCCGCCCGTCAACCAGTGCCTCGATGGCGACCTCGTCCAGGCTCGTCACCACCAGATCCGCGCCTGCGGCCTGCAATTCGGAAGCATCCTTAAGTCGGGCAACACCGAGTGCCGCCATGCCGCCGGCGCGAGCCGCCTCGATGCCGGCAGGTGCGTCCTCGACCACGAAGCAGCGTGCGGGCGCTACGCGCAATTCCGTGGCGGCGAGCAGAAAAATTTCCGGGTTTGGCTTGCCCTGCGGCAAATTGCGACCGCAGACATTGGCGGTGAAAGCTTCAAGCAAATTCCGGCCGGAGTCGAGATGGATCTGCCGCATCATTTTGTTAGCGTTTTTCGAGGAAGATGCGACAGCCATAGGCCATCCCAGCGCGCCGACCGCCCGAACAAAACGGAGAGCATCGGGGAACGCAGCGACGCTCCCGGCATGTATAAGTTCCATGAGCCGTTTCTGCTTGTGCTCGGCATAGATAACAGCCTGCCGTTCGGCGTCTGGCACACCCAATGCCTCTAGTGCAGCACGCGCGCCGCTGAGACGCGGTTTGCCAGCAACATGGGCCTCATACATGGCAGTCGTGAAGCGACCCGGGTCAGCGAAACCTTTGAGAGCTTCGCGCCAAGCTCGCTCGTGGGGGGACGCGAGCAAAACACCATCAACATCAAAAATGCCTGCGGCCAGCGCTTTGGGATGGTCCGACCGGGCTCTAGCTAATTCGAGAATGGTCATAAGTTGATGCACTCAGAGCGCGACAACAGGTCACGCTAGGTCCGAGGGGGAGTGGCGTCTGTATAAAATCGCTCACAGCAACCTTCTCCGATCTGCGCCTTTTGTCTGGTAACGATCATGACGTGGCCCGTCCGCACACAGCCGGCAAATGGAAGCCTTTTGGACTGTGCCTGACTGGCTATCGGGTCCCATTCTTGTTCGACGGATTGGTTTCAGGCATCAGCAAGGACAGGAGAAGCACAGCGGCCAGGGCCACTGCTGCGATGACATGTGAAGGCCAACCGAGGAGCGGCCGGAGTAGATGGGCAATCGGTTGCGAAGTTTGAGGCTGATCTTTCGAGCAACCTCTACAAGCTTTGGAATCGGTTGGCCTCAGGGAGCTACTTTCCTCCGCCGGTGCGACGAGTGGAAATTCCGAAAGCGAACGGCGGCACGCGCCCGTTGGGCATTCCGACGGTAGCGGATCGCATCGCCCAGGAGGTCGCCCGTCGTTATCTGGAGCCGGTGTTTCATGTCGACTCCTATGGCTACAGGCCCGGCAAGTCTGCGATTGATGCCGTGCGCACGGCGCGTCAGCGGTGCTGGCGCTACGATTGGGTGCTCGACATTGATCTCCGGAGCTACTTTGACAACGTAGCAGGCATCAGGGTCTCCTTACCGGCTCGTACGCAAGGCCCCGGACAGCTTGGGGATGATTGCTCGGGCGGAAGAGCGTCTTCGACCTCGCGCTATCAATATTTCCTGCGAGAACAGGTTGCACAATTCAGCTCGCAACAGAAACTTCTCTACACATCCAACTGCTATGCTGTCCTGCTGAACTTGTAGGGGGTGGGTGCGGCGGGAAAAGATGGGCAATCAAGCCATGATGTCGGGGGGGGCAACGAAAGCTTGGTCCATCGAGGGGATGTCGGTTGATCCAGATCAATGACAATCGCTGGTGTGAGTCGCAGTCTTATTTATTTAGTGGATATTGGAGAAAGAAACGAAACATGGACAAGGATCGCGTCGTCGGATCGGCGAAACAAGTCAAAGGCGCAGTCAAGCAGGCGGTCGGTAAGGCGCTCGGTGACACTAAGCTGGAGTCCGAGGGCAAGGCCGACAAGGTAGAGGGCAGGGTTCAGAATGCCATCGGCGGCCTCAAAGATACAGTCAAAGACGCACTCAAGGGAAAATAGGCGTTGCGGGTTGGATCCCAGCCAAAACGGGAAGGGCCTTTCGCTCTCTCGAGACAGAAGAGGATCGCCGTCCAACGGCGCGGTAAATATCGGTTGCCACGTCAGGCGTTCTGCGCTGCTGGAGTGGCCTGCGATTTGATTTAGGTCAACGACCAGGTTGGTGCGTTGCGGCAGTCTTTATCAATTATCGCTCCCGTTTAGCGCCCGATCTACGTCGGCGGAGGTGGGAGACCCATTGAACCAAAGTCCCTGGTTCCTCGTTGATGAATCATCCCCGTCGCTTCACCAAAGGAGCATTCTATGGACGATCAGGCGCAAGGTACCGCTGAGAAATTTTACGGCGAGGCCAAGGACGCTGAGAGTGACGCTGGCGACGGAGTGCGAAAGACGACATCTTCGTTTGAAGACACGGTCCGCCATACTATCGAGAACAAGCCGTATACCGCCGTCGCTATCGCGCTTGGGATCGGCTGGCTGTTCGGCAGGATGCATCGCCCGCTATAGGGTGACAATACAAGAAGTTCCGACCCCGTCGTGCAATTCGGTACGGTTCAGCCCTACCTTACCATCATGAGGACGTTTGATGTTTCACCACCGTTCAGCGGAATTTAACCCTCGCATTTCTGCCATTGTTGGTCACTTACGCGCCATCGAAAAGGAACTTGGCGGAATGGGAAAAAGCGCTGGCCGACGCGCTTCCGCCAGCGCGTCTGCAGCTGGAAATCAAATTGCCGACGCGATAGGTCCGATTTTGAGTGAAATCGTAGATCGCTTCCGTCGAGGTCAGAGTTTGGCGCTGGAAGAGGCAGCGAGTTTCAGCAACCGGGCAGTCAAGAGCGGCGCCACGCTTGGCAACGACGCTCTGCAGCGGATTGCCAATGAAACCAAACACCGCCCCCTCGTCACATTCGCGGTCGCCATAGGCATAGGAATCTTAATCGGAATTGCTGGTCGTCGGAAATAGTAATCAAGCTGTTTGGTCACGCGACGCGATATTGCGGCGCGGTTGTCTGCATTGGGGTAATGCGCGTGGCAGCTGGAGAGCCTGTGGAGTATATTAAAAGAGATTGAGAGAGCACCGCGGAAAGCGAGCATTTTTTGCAAGGCAGAATCTAACATGCCCTCCCACCATGAACCTATACCAGATTGGCGCCTGCGTGGGCTTTTTCGCTCGGCCTAAGCTGGGCGATTGCGGCGTGGCTCGCCGGACGAGTCATTTCTGTTATCTGAACGGAGGCCTCCAGGACTCGGGGGTTCACGATGCCGCAACCACAATTGGAGGACCACACCAAATGGTTCAGAAAACCAAGAAATCCAAAGCTGTAAAGAAAGCCACCGGGTCACGGGGCCGCGATGATTGGTGCAGTGAGCGTTCGGGCGGCACCTTAGCGGCAGCATACGAACGGTGCGCAGGGAGCGAACCCCGCGGGTCGCATCAGTGAGGCAAGACCCCACTTGTTTGCTCCCGGCGTATACTTTTTGGGCTGCAATCTCGGCCGCGGCGATCGCAAATCATCAAACCCCGCGCCACCATTAAACAGGAACAGGGTCTCACGAGTTACTTTGGAGAGTAACCGACCCCGACCCCTAGTTGGTGACTTTCTGCCATGCAGCTTGTGCGGCCGGCGGAAGCTTATCCATGTGCTGTTCGGTGAGGTTGGCCTTCCACGACGGCATGCCGGTCCAACGAATGCCGTGTTCATTCTTCCAAAACGTAACTCCCTCGGGGTCATCCTCAACGCCGTCGGTTGCCAATTGCGGCGGACTTGGATAGAGGCCCTTCGCGACGGGTGACGCAAACTCGCTACCCTTTGCCGTGCCATGGCAAATCGCGCAGTGTTGCCCATAAAGATTAATACCATCGATGAGATTTTCATCCGTGGTCGCGACCGGGTTGTGGCCTTTCGGGGCTTCCCGCGTCAACGTTGCATCCAGTGACGTGTTTGCGATCCAACTTTCGATCGGGCCAGGCGTTGCATCGGCATTGGCCGGAATATGGCCGCTTTGTAAAAGCAGGTAGCCGATCGCGACCGCGCCAGCAATAGTGACGACAATTCCAGCAATGAAAGCTTTGAGCATCGTGGCCTCCATATCTCGATGACTAACGCTTTGTCGCGGACGGTTGAGTAGCTGACAAACCGGCTATCTCTCTCTTGGCAAGCAAGTCGGCCGCTTATTGTTGGCCAAGGAGCGATGCCAAATAGAAAAGGTGCGCCCGCAGCCAAGCCGCCGACCAGCATCGTCTGAAAGGCCGACTTCGCCATGTTTATTCCGGTGAGCCTTCCCTTCACAGCGCCGAAGATCGCCAGCGCGATGCCGGTAAAAACCACCGAAAATATGAGAGCGCGATGCAGTTCCAGACCAAGAATATAGGGCGCGAGAGGTATCAATCCTCCGGCGATATAGGAGACGGCGATCGTAAGCGCGCTGATCGGAGCGCGACGTGGGTCGGGACGTTCGAGGCCCAATTCAAACCGCATCATGAAACCAACGCTTCTCATCTGACGCGACGGCGGCGGTCACTTGATCGAGCACCGCGCCTTCCAGACCATAGCCGCGGAATATGCTTGCAACTTCGTCCAATTCGACCTGGCGTAGCTGTCGCGTCTCCTGATGCTCGCGCCGTTCCTCCGACGCATAGTGTTCTTGATCCGTGCGGGCCGCGAGATAGCCGCCGAGCCCCCATAGACGAGCAGAACAATCCCGTGGCGCAAGCCGATTGCCTCGCTGAATTATCTGCTCACGTCGCATGTCTGGCGGCAGGATCACAACGGCTTCTCCCACCAGGATCCGGGCTTCATCGATCACGTTGCGAGTAAAAAGTCCGACGTCGTGCGCATCTATCTGCCGCCCGACGCAAACTGCCTGCTCTCGGTCGCCGCTCACTGTCTTCGCAGCCGGAACTACGTCAACCTGATCATTGCCGGTAAACAACCCGAGTGGCAATGGCTCGATATCGAAATCCGCCGTTCGCCACTGCACGGTCGGGGCCGGCATTTGGCAATGGGCGAGTAACGATGCGGACGACCCCGACGTGGTGATGGCCTGCGCAGGAGACGTCCCCACGCTCGAAACTCTCGCAGCGGTGACGCTCTTGCGAGAATACATCCCAGACATTCGTATCCGCGTTGTGAACGTCGTGGACCTAATGGCCTTGCAGCCTCAGACGGAGCACCCGCATGGGCTGGAGGACACGGATTTCGACGCGCTGTTTACGCGCGATAAGCCGTTAATCTTCGCATTCCACGGCTACCCACGAATGATTCACTCGCTGACCTATCGCCGGCACAACCATGACAGTTTTCATGTGCGTGGCTACAAGGAGGAAGGCACCACGACGACCCCCTTCGACATGGTCGTCTTGAATAACCTCGACCGCTACCAGCTTGCGCTCGACGCCATCAGCCGGATCCCGGACTCCGAGGTGAAAAGAAAACGGCGACGGATCGTTACTGGAGCACAATGGAGCGTCACAAGCCTTACGTGAGCGAACACGGGGAGGATATGCCAGACGTGCAGAACTGGCGCTGGACTTCATAAGCCCTATGATAAGCGCTGCATCACGTTCAACCGTACTTGCCCTGAACTGCGGTTCCGCGACGCTCAAGTTCGGACATTACCGGGTCGAGGCGCCCATCCCGAAGGCGCTTCGCAAGCCAGCAGCACGCGGTAGCATGTCTAGTAGCGTTTCTCGCAGACAGCAACAAGTCCCAACCTGTGGCGATCGGGCATCGCGTGGTCCACGGTGGGCCGAATCTTCATCGCCATTGCCTAGTCGACAAAATGGTGTTGCGGCAGCTCGAAGCGGCAACCGCCTTCGCTCCACTACCAAGTCCTTTGGACACGAGGCCTGCTGATCCGGCGTAATATCGCCACCGGCGATCTCGCCTACTTCACCACCTGGTGTCCGGCAGGGACTTCGATCAAAACCCTGGTCAGCGTCGAGGGCCATCGCTGGGCGATCGAGGATAGCTTCGAGACAGCCAAAAACGAGTTCGGGCTCGACCACAACGAATCCAGATCTTGGCACGGCTGGCATCGTCGCGGCTCGCTCGTCATGCTCGCCTTCGCCATGATGGCTGCCATCCAACATCAGGCCAACAAGCCGGCGCCCAAAAAAACCAAGTCGAGCGCAACGCCAAAACTCCGATCTCATCCGTTGGTCGATCCAGGAAATCCGCCGCACAGCCCAACGTCTCGCGCGAAAGCGCATCCACCCGCCAGGGTAATCGCATGGTGCCTCTGGCGGCGCGCATCACAGAAATCTCATCTCAAACAAAAATCACAACTGTAATGCTAAGCCTTTATTAGTCGACGATAATCCGGCGGTGGCAGCGCGACCATGCTTTCTGCGCAAACTGGGCAGGCCAGCCGCATGAGTTTCGACAGCTCACGACTGCGGATTGCGCATAGTCACACCAAAGAAAGAAGTGCGCTCGGCATGGGCATCATCAAAGCGCCAGCTCACAACTCGAAAACTTGATTAGGCTCCGGCATTTCGATGTGAGTGTTGGCAAGATGCGCCGCGAACTGCCGCATGGTGTCGTCTTCGCCGTGAACAAGGAAGGTACGCTTCGCGCCCGTCTGCTCTTGCCAGGCCAGCAACTCTGCTTGGTCGGCATGGGCGGAGAATCCGTTGATGGTGTAGATGCGAGCCCGAACCGGAATGTCCTCGCCGAAAATGTTCACCTGCTTGGCGCCGTCGATAATGCGGCGCGCGAGAGTGCCGCTGGCTGCGTAACCGACGAACACGATGCTCGAATCCTCGCGACCGATATTGTGCTGGAGGTGGTGCCGTACTCGGCCGCCGGTGCACATGCCTGAACCGGCCATGATGATGGCACCGCCATGGATACTGTTGATCGCAACGGATTCGGCGGTCTGCCGCGTGAAATGCAATCCTGGTAAAGCAAAAGGGTCATGTCCCTCTTGAAACATCTTAGCGGTCGCCGGCTCAAAGCACTCCAGATGGTGTCGGAAGATCTCCGTGGCTGAAATCGCCATGGGTGAGTCCAAGTACACTTGCATTGATTTCATGAGCCGGCCCTGAGCGATACCCTGACTCAAGAAGTAGAGCAGTTCCTGTGCGCGCTCCAGTGCGAACGTGGGAATGATGACGTTTCCTCCGCGTTTGAAAGTTTCGGTTATGGCCTCATAGAACTCATCGATGGACGGGCCCAATGGCTTGTGCAATCGGTCTCCGTATGTGGTTTCCATCACGACGTTTTCGGCGTGTGGTGGCTTGGAAGGGTTGCGCAGCAACAGGCGGCCGGCGTTGCCCAGGTCGCCCGAAAACAGCACACTCGTCCGGTGGCTTGGTTCCTCAAGCTCCAGAAAAATGCTGGCCGAGCCCAGGATGTGGCCAGCGTCGATGAAGGTAGCGTGCACGCCAGCGCTGACCTCAAAGACCTGGTCGTAGACCGCGGTTCGTCCGAAATAATCGAGGCAGTTCAGTGCGTCCAGGGTCGAATAGAGAGGTTTGTTATTGTCGTTGCTTCCACTGTCGTGCCCGCCGCTTCGTGCACGGAAGCGAACGTCTTCTTCCTGCAGGTGGGCCGCATCCAACATGACCAGTCGCGCCAACTCACGCGAGGCAGACGTCATAATGACCTCGCCTCGAAACCCTCTCTTGGCCAGCAACGGCAGCCGCCCGCAATGATCGAGGTGCGCATGGGTCAACAATACGTAGTCGATGGCGGCGGCATCAAAACCGAATGGCGCGGCATTTTCCTCGTCCAACTCGCGGCTGCCTTGATGCAGCCCGCAGTCGATCAAGATCCGCTTCCCAGCACATTCGACCAAATGACAGGAGCCGGTGACGCTGCGATCGGCACCATGGAAGGATAATTTCACGGCGCTCTCCTGTGTATTTTCCAATCCTGAAGAAAACTGCACGGGGCGTTGCAGCAGTGTTGCAATCCAGGCATTTCACGTTGCAGCCCGCAACGGCTAACCGCTCGCGTCGTGCCAATGCAAGATACCGTTCCAGATGTCCTGCGCCGTCTCGGCAAACCAGAACAGATCCCGATCCTCCGGATCGATGGTACCTTCATCGACAAGGAAATCGATGTCGACCGCCCGACGCCAATAGGCCTCGCCCACCAACACGACGGGGATTGGCTTGATTTTGCGGGTCTGTACCAGAGTTAGAACCTCGAACAGTTCGTCGAGCGTGCCATAGCCTCCCGGGAACGCGACCAGCGCCTTGGCTCGCAGAAGAAAATGCAGCTTGCGCAGTGCGAAATAATGAAAGCTGAAGCAGAGTTCGGGAGTGACGTAGGGATTCGGATATTGCTCGTGAGGTAGGCTGATGTTCAGTCCGACGGACGTGGCTCCGACATCGAATGCCCCTCGGTTGGCGGCCTCCATCATCCCCGGCCCTCCGCCGGTCACGATGACAGTATGGTGTTTGCGAACGCCACGATTCGTACCGCCCACGATACGCCCGAATTCGTGAGCCACCTCGTAGTAATAACTCTTGGCCTGGATTCGCTCAGCAATTGCTAGCCGACGCCGCAGTTCCACGTTATTTGGGTCGGTCGCCAATGATGTGCGGAGCGACTCCACCTTGCGAACCGCGGCAGCCGGCTCGCAAATCCGCGTGCTTCCAAAAACCACGATCGTTTGATGAACTTCGTGTTCTTCGAGCAGTAGCTCGGGCTTGAGATAGTCGATCTGTAGGCGCACACCGCGCATGTCATCTCGCGCGAGAAAGTCACTGTCATTGTCAGCACGACGGTAGCTGGGGCTATTCAGGATTGCCCGCACACGTTGCAAGGCCCCGGGATCTTCCTCAGTCGCCTTCGGCTGTTGCCAAGGCAGTGCTTCGCGCCGCTTGTGCGGATGGGCAGACGTTGGAATTTGTTGCTTCTTGTTCATCGTTCTTCAGATCATTCCGACTTGGGACGGCATACGGTTACGAGGTATTGCTTTTTACACCCCGGAGGTAATGTGACTGCGCAGCACGCTTGTTCCGGACGTCGGCCCGATCGTCGTCTGCCTGAAGGTCAAGCGACGCCACTGAGCGTTGAAGGCTTGGGTGCGCTGTCGACAAAAGGCAGGAAGCGGCGAGCGCCATAGAGTGGGCTGACGGTTGTAACGCTCGGCGCAATTGTCGGCCTGTAATGTGATATATTTAAACTTTCCTCAGCAACCCATCGTAGAGCTCTGCTACCAGTAGTAATAGTGATGATGCCGACAAACCTGTTTTACCAATGGTAGCGCCAGTGCCAGAACCGTCCGCGAGCGGTATCCGAATCGAGCCGCGCCTTTTGCTCATCGTTCAGTGTAGCGTAGAACGCTTCCATCGCCGGCCGTACCGCCTTGATTGCCTGCAACATGCCATCAGCGCGTTTCTCCATGACGGCCATTCGATCGACAACCGTTCTGGGAAAGTCGGTCGGGCAGGCGCTGCGCATGACGTCCGCGGCCTTGCTTGACGCCGTTTTGAGCTCGTCAAATTTGGCCCGTTGTGCGTCGGTCAGTTTAATGGCCTGTTCGATCTGATCGATCCGCCAATCGGCGAACCCGGCAGCGGCTGGGCCGCACATCCGGCCGAAAGCGCCGCTGCCCATCATTCCAGGCCCCATCATCGTGCCCGGCCCGTACGGCTGCGCTTCGGCCAACGTGACTAGAGCAGAGAGTGCGAACGCGGCGTAGGCGATCAACGTTACTCGATGGTTTGTGCCCATGGTATTATCTCCCGATTGCAAAAAGATATCGCCACAGCCGCCGTGCTTGAGCATTGATCAAGATCAAAGACCGTTGGCTCGCCATATCTGCCGACTGGTCGACTGTATGATCAGGAATGAAGGTGATGGCGATAAGCGGGAAACACTCGTTGCGGGATCGTTCTGACGATGGTCTCGCGCGGCGGCACGGTTGTGTCATGGCCGAAGGAAAGGGTTCTCACCACAACTGCCCCCAGCTTCGCTTCGCGGCGGTCCCCACAGTGAGGCCTCGTTCAACGCGCTTGGCCGGGAGGCTTTCTACGTCCGTGCCAGCCGACTTTGCGGCCCTGGCTTTGTCGACGAGCGCTTCACCTCGATTACGCCGTTATGGGCGCCGGTCGCCTTGGCGATCTCATGCTGGCCCGGCACAAAGGCACCTGCCGGACTCATCGCAGAAAGGCCGAGCGAACCGGCGACGACAGCAAGCAGGAGAGCAACTGCGATTTTCGTCATCGTATAACTCCTAATTGACGGGCACAAACAACTCCAAGTATTTTGGCGGCTTGATCAAGAATGGCATTGAGCTAAAACAAGGTCGCGGGTGATGCAAGGTTGATGGCGTACGGGTTGCGGCGTAGCGTGTGAAGCCGCGAACCAATCTCGGCGATTTGCAGCAATCAAAAAGGGGGGATTTTGAAATGTCGCTTTGGACCATTATTCTCATCATCTTAGTGATCGCATTGTTAGGCGGCTTTAGTGGCATTGGCGGCGGTCCTTTTTACGGTACTGGCTACTATGGCGGCGGCGGCCTTGGCCTCGTAATTATTGTTCTGTTGATCTTGGTTTTGCTTGGCAAGCTTTGATCCAGTTTAAGGTCATTGGAAGCCCCGCCCTGATGGGGCTTTTCTAGCGATCGAGGACCTCCAAGGTCCGAAACACGAAAATCGCCAATGTGTTTGGTTCGGTCCTGCCAAAGGAGATAAGGCATGTCACTGGGACTGATTCTCGTCATCATTCTCGTCATTTTCTTGCTCGGCGGCTTCAGCGGCCGCTTCGGCGGCTACGGCTACGGCTACGGTCACGGCGGCATCGGTGTCATCGGCATCATCCTGATCATCCTCGTCGTGCTGCTTCTCATGGGGCGGCTTTGATCTGACAGGCGGGATGTCAGATGAGCCGTCTTCGGCAGCATCCGGAGAGCCACTTCGTCAACCGCATCGGCTGGTTGAGAGCCGCGGTGCTCGGGGCCAACGACGGCATCATCTCGACCGCGAGCTTGATCGTCGGCGTTGCCGCGGCTGCAGCGACGCAGAACGATGTCTTGATCGCGGGTGTTGCGGGACTGGTGGCTGGCGCCATGTCGATGGCCGCCGGCGAATATGTGTCCGTCAGCTCGCAATCCGATACCGAACAAGCGGATCTCGCGCGCGAGCGCAAGGAGTTGAGCGAGAACCCCGAGTTCGAGCTCGATGAGCTTGCCGAAATCTACGTCAAGCGTGGCGTCGATCGGGACCTTGCGCGGCAAGTCGCTCAGCAGCTGATGGCGAAAGATGCCTTGAGCGCCCACGCACGCGACGAGCTCGGGATTTCGGAAATCACCACCGCGCGTCCGGTGCAAGCCGCACTGACATCGGCCGCATCGTTTTCCGTCGGCGCGGCGATGCCTTTGCTCATGGTCGTCGTATCGCCCGCGGGTGCGCTCGTCCCCATCGTGTCCGCCGCGTCTTTGGGCTTTCTCGCTCTTCTGGGTGCGATCGGGGCGAGAGCAGGCGGTGCGAACATTCTGCGTGCCACCGTCCGAGTGACATTCTGGGGCGCGTTGGCGATGGCCTTCACCGCCGGTATCGGAAAATTGTTCGGCACGGTTGTCTGACGATTGAAGCTACGGAAAAGACGCGAGTTAGGTCTCGGCATTGGCAAATGCGACACGTGCGCCGCTCCCGCCGTCTGAGATCTTGGCCTGGCCTTCAAATAGGTCGTCTACCACAGGCCGATAATCCATTTTGCGCCAACGACCGTCTCCCAGACCGCTATGACCTCGACTGCCATCACGATGACCGCGTTCAGTAGGGCGATCGATAGCAGAAGCCCGTCTTCTTCGAGATAAGCCAGTGCGATCAGGGCGATTACCAGGGCAGGGATGACGTTGCTCAGGGGGATCGGAATGAACACCAAGTTTATGCTTAGAATTGCCACGACGACGCCGACGAGGCGCTTGGTCGCATCGAACGGAGTGGGCCAACGCGGATGGATCACCCTCTCAAGATATCTCATCACTGGCACGGCTCGCTGCACCAAGGCAGCGAGGTGCCGGGTCGGCAACGGACGGGTGGCAATAAAGCGTGGGAAGTCCGGAGCAGAGCGGCCCGCGATCATTTCGAACGCTGGGATCAAGAGTAATAGGCTTGCTACGATTGAGACACCCGGTGCGATCGCGACCAGGGCGAGCAGGAGCATGATGATGCCGAAGGAGCGCTTGTGCAGGCTGCCCATGAGCCAACCCAGGGTGAAGTGATCAGTTGGTGCCTCGTCGTGGAGCCGCTGCAGCACAACGGAGGTGGGGATAACCGATCTCGGGTCGGGTGTCGGCTTCAGCTTGGACCTCTTGAGCAATTCGGTCATCTTCGATCGACAGTCTCCGATCGGGGACGGCGTACCGAACCTGAAAGCTCTCCAATTCAGATGCTTGGATACATTGGTCGGGAGCTACACCAAATACCCCTCGCGGCGAGCACGCGCGAGGCGATTTTGGTCATCCTATCGTCATTGCGGCAGCCCGTTGATCTATGTCAACGACGATTGTGGCACACTTCACCACGATCACCACCCTGACGGCGATCACAATCGCAATCATTAAGCCCGGGTCGCGCCGTCATCTTCAGTACCTGATGCACAAGGAGAATAGATATGGATAAAGATCGAATCAAAGGTTCAGCGGAGCAGGCTAAGGGAGCCGTGGAGGAAGCAGCCGGAAAGATTCTGGGCCATCAGGATCTGGAAACTGAAGGCAAGACCGAGAAGGCTGTTGGCAAGGTGCAAAATGCAACGGGATTGGTTCCGCGCGCGGGGCCGAGCGGGCCGGTGAAGTAGCGTGCCATGGCCCACGCAACCAATTGCGACTTACTGCTGAAAATCTGCACCGAATTAGGCAAGATGCGGGGCGATATTCAAGCGCTCGGCGGATTGAAGGATGCGGTGCCCGGTAAATAGGACCGGCACCATCAATGGAGGTTTGCCACGGAATTGATCCTGATTATCGTTGCTCTGGTGCCGCTGTTTGGCGGGAGCTAACACCCGATAGCACTAAGGGGCTCATATTTTTCTGCGGCTTCCTCTCGGGTCGCGCCTCAGTCTCTTCTTTTGGGATTGGCGGCCTCGGCGCGTCGCTTTGTCCTCTTATTGCTAGGACCCACCGGCGTCGAGTTCGCCAGCGCCTCCTTCTCTCTGGTCCATTTTGGACCAAAATTCCTTGACCTCTTTCCGGAACTCGTCAGCGTGCGCCTTCGCGGCATTGTCAGCGTGCTCCTTGGCATGGATCACGTGGGCGCTCGCTGTGTGAGCATGGTGCGCCGCCTTCTCGTGATGGCCGGCCTCATAATGTTTGGCTGCTTCTCCATGGTGGATGGCGGCACGAGTATGATGTTCTGATGCTTTCCGGTGGTGTTTCGCAGCTTCCTTCGACATTGGCTTTTCTCCATACTGATTTTCACACCGCGCCCAATCACTCCTTAGAATATTGGAACGCAGGCAGCTTTTTCGCCCAAAAGTGCAGGGTAGGACGGGCGTACCCATGCCCAAAAAGCCACCGACCGACAAAACAGCGTATGGCTCCTTGCCGTCACGTGTCACGAGGAGGTCGTCAATTTTGCCGATTGTCTCGTTCGCATCGTTGACGACGGTGCTACCCAGGACCTGTGACGCCCGATAGCCGGCCGCCACCTTCTGTACGTCCACCTTGGTTATCTCGACCGTCTGTGGAACGCCCTGTGTTTTTGCGGGTGCGACGAGGAAACCCGCGCTAATCACCGCAACACTGGCGAGTAACGTTATTTTTTTCATGATTATTCTCGATGGCTAGCCCCGCTCATTGCAGAACAGTTTTGTAAACCTATGGCTTGCATTTGAGGTAGTCGTTGATCTGGATCAACTGAGCATTTTCGCTTAATTCCCGAACGGGCGTGCCAGAAATTCCTCGATCGTGAGGCAATTTGCGGGGGGCTTTGTCGATGGATTGCCATCGGCGGCGTCGCAGCTGAAGGCAAGTATGTCTCCATCAAGTACAACGAACGTCGTTACGCTTGTGTACAGCGGCCAGTCGATTATCTCGCGCGAACGTCGGCATTTGTGGAGCTCGCCGTCCGGAAATCAGTTGATCTGAATCAACGTGATAAACGGGTTTCCAGACGATGTGAATTTGAATAGCTTCGATCGACAGCGTCCGATCGCGGGCGGCGGACCGAGCACAAAAACGTGCTAATCCGGGCACTTGGAAACATGGTTCAGGAGCTACACGAAATACCATCGCGGCGCGCGCTCGCGCGGCGCTTCTGGTCCACCGCAAAGCAATTCTGGGCAGATGGCTCGCGGCGTCTTGCCTGGCTATTGACCATTGGTCTCGTTTTGCTTGTTTTTCTTCAGCTTGCGGCCCAATTCCGTTTGAATATCTGGAACCGAGACATCTTCAATGCCCTGGCGCAGAGGGACGGCGCCGCGGTGCTGCATCAGGCGCTGCTGTTCGTGCCGCTCGCCGTTGCGATCGTGGGTCTGGGGATTGTCGCCGTGTACGGACGCATGATGACTCAGCGCAAATGGCGCGAATGGCTGACCGAACACCTGGTCACGCGCCTGCTGGCGCACGGCCATTATTATCAGCTTAACCTGGTGCGCGGCGACCACCAGAATCCCGAGGCTCGCATTTCGCGGGACGCCCGCGTGGCGACCGACCCGCCCGTCGATTTCGCCGTCGGCATCCTATCTTCGATGGTGATGGGATCGGCTCGGGCACCCCGAGCAATCCTCGAAGGCACAGCGTAGGGCGAGCCGCCCCGTCCCGCAGCGGACATACGGTCTAATCCCGCCCGCATTTCGAACTCCACGGGGCTCAGATATCCGATCGTCGAATGTCGACGTTTCGGATTTTGGAAGCATTCAATGTAGTCGAACACATCAGCCTTGGCTACGTGGCGCGTCCGATAGGTTTTGCGCGCCGTTCGCTCGGTCTTGAGCGACGAGAAGAAGCTTTCCATTGCTGCATTGTCCCACACGTTGCCCGAACGGCTCATCGAGCAGATGACGCCTTGATTGGCCATCAATCTCTGGAACTGCTCGCTGGTGTACTGGGCTGCCACGGTCCGAATGATGCAGCAGCGCATCGGGCTTGCCGCGTCGCCAGATCGCCATCACCAGGGCGTCAGTGACAAGCTGCGCTGTCATCGCTGGGCTCATCGACCAGCCGACCACGCGCCGCGAGAACAGATCGATGACAGTGGCCACATAGAGCCAACCTTCCGCTGCCCAGACATAGGTAACGTCGGCGATCCATTTGCGGTTGGGAGCCGCCGCCTCGAAGCTGCGGTCGAGCACGTTTGCAGCGACGGCGGCAACCTGCTGCTCACCCAGATCGGAAGGCAGTCGACGCCAGCGCGGCGGTCCGCCGAACCCAGGGATGACCTTACCACCGACAAACCATCACTGGGTGCCAACCTAAATCCGGTCTCCAATGGCGAATGATACGACATCGGCGGGGATACCCATATTTGTGGCACGCCGGATAAGCGCCACAGCCCCAATAGGGTGCTGCGAGTGCGCCAGCATCAAGCGGTCGCCGCGGCGCCACCGGCGGCTGATGCGAGTCGGTCTGCTCACTCAGATCCTCGCCCCGCGATTCGCAGCAAGCTAGGGGGTCGACGTGCGCAACACCCCCGATCGCAACAGCACTGCCATGGGGCGGGGCGGCATTTACCACTTTAGGTGCTCTCATGCGTGCGCGAGGCCGAGCGGCTCCCGCCGGCTGGGCGGCGCTCGACGTAGATTTCGGCAAGACACTAAATGTCCGGAGTCGGACATAATTGATCTACGTCAATGCAAATCGGCTTGCCCTGCCATCCGTTCGAGGGTCACGCCACTTCAGGATTTTGAATTATGTCGAGCCGTATGCCACCCGTACCGCCTGCCAGTCGCAGTAAGCACAGCCCGAAGAGGAATACGGAAGCGTTGAAAGACGACAAGTTGGTAAAGCATGAGCATCATTCCAACTCCTCGGAAGAAGGCGGTACTGCCAATATCAAGCAGAACAGCATGAACGAGGGTTACTTCTGCGGCCGGCGGCAATCCTAATCATGTACCGTTTTCTCGAAGGCACAGCAGATCAATATATGACGCGTGCAGTAACGACCGTGACGCGCCAGACAACGATGCGTGAGCTGGAGGCACTATTCGAGAAGCACGATTTCAATTCTTTCCCCGTAATGGAAGAAGGAAAGATGTTGGGGATCGTTACAAAATTCGATTTTCTTCAGACCTTTGCCTTCACCACCGGTCAGATGGTGCCCCATTACGACGAGTTGATGCGGCGGCTGGTCGGCGAAATGATGACCGAAGACGTCGTGCATATCGAACCGACAGCGCCATTGACACGAGTTCTCCAGTTGATGGTGAGTCTTAAGAGCCGCAGCTTTCCAGTTATCGGGCCGGATCGCCAATTGGCAGGGATGATCTCTCGCGAGGACGTGATACGCGCACTCAAAGAAGCTACACAGGGCGTCCGGAAAGCCCGCTAGATCCTCTCTGGCAAAGAGTGACACCGAGGCAATGGCTTCGTGAATAAGCCGATAGCAATAACGCCCATCCTTGCTCGTGGGGGGCGACAGGCGGCCAAGGCACCCGAAGGATCGGCCGCGAGCGGAAAAGCCTTGGGCGAAATCGCTTGCCTTTCGCCCGAAGATGCATTGCAGCGACTTTCCAGCACCGCGGCGGGCCTCACACCCGACCAGGTCGAGGCGCGGCTCCGTTCGGCCGGACTGAATCAAGTCGCTCACCAGGCGCGCCATACGATTCTCGGCGAGCTCGTCGGCCGCTCGATCAACCCGTTGAACCTGCTTCTGCTCTCGCTTGCGGCCGCGTCCTACTTCCTGGGCGACCAGCGGGCCGCGATCGTGATCGCCGTCATGGTGGTTCTGAGCATCTCGCTGGGCTTCATTCAGGAACATCGTTCCAACAATGCCGCCGACAAGCTGCAACGGATGGTGTCGATAACCGCGACCGTGCGCCGGCAGACTGGTGCCGAGGCGCATGACCATGATCGAAGTCCCGATCGAGCAGCTGGTGCCCGGCGATATCGTCCTGCTGTCGGCGGGCGACATGATCCCCGCCGACCTCAGACTGATCTCGGCGAAGGATCTCTTCCTCAACCAGTCGACGCTCACCGGCGAGGCGATGCCGCTTGAGAAGGTTGCTGCCGCCCATGCCGGAACCGCGGAAACGCCGTTCGATCTACCCAACATCTGCTTCATGGGCAGCGCTGTCGTCAGCGGCATCGGCTGCGGTGTCGTCGTGCTCACCGGTCCGCGCACCGCTTTCGGCCTTGTGGCGAGCGACAATCGCCAAGCAGCGGGTGCTCACGAGCTTCGACAAGGGCATCACCCGGTTCACCTGGATGATGATCGGTTTCATCGTGGTGATGGCGCCTCTGGTCTTCGTGATCAACGGCCTGACCAAGGGCAATTGGCTCGAGGCGCTGCTGTTTGCGGTCGCCGTTGCGGTAGGGCTCACGCCAGAGATGCTGCCGATGATCGTGACGGTCAATCTGGCCAAGGGCGCGCATGGCGATGTCGCGGCGAAAGGTCATCGTCAAGCGCCTCAATTCAATCCAGAACTTCGGGGCGATGGACGTGTTGTGCACGGACAAGACCGGCACGCTCACGCAGGATCGCATCATCCTCAAGCGCTACCTCGATATCAGGGGCGACGATTCGGACCGCGTCCTCGAATACGCCTATCTGAACAGCTTCCACCAGTCTGGCCTCAAGAACTTGCTCGACGTCGCCGTCCTGCAAGCATGTCGAGCTCGCAGGCCGGCCTGAAGGTGCGAGGCACGGTTCCAGAAGATCGACGAGATGCCATTCGACTTCGAGCGGCGGCGGATGTCCGTCGTTCTCGCGCGCGATGACGGGGCTCATATCCTCATCTGCAAGGGCGCCGTCGAAGAGGTGTTCGCGGCTTGCAAGCACTACGCGATCGACGGCGAGACCGGGCCCCTCGACCAGAGCCACTTCGCTTCGGCCAATGGAGACGACGGCGAAGCTCAACGCGGACGGGTTTCGGGTCGTCGCGGTCGCCTTCAAGGAGATGCCGCCGACGCAGACGACGTATTCCGTCGCAGACGAGGCCGACCTCACGTTGCTCGGCTACATCGCGTTTCTCGATCCCGCCGAAGGAGACCTGCGCCGCCGCGCATCGCGACGCTGAAAGCCAGCGGCGTGCAGGTGAAGATCCTGACCGGGGACAACGACATCGTCACGCGCAAGATCTGCCACGAAGTCGGCCTGGCCGTGGACCGCATCGTTCTCGGCAGCGAGATTGCAGACGTTGTCGCCGGACGAGTTGGCGGACCTGGCCGAGACGGCGGCGGTGTTTGCCAAGGTCTCGCCGGCGCAGAAGGCAGCGATCATCGATGCCCTGCACCGGAAGGGGCACGTCGTCGGCTTTCTCGGCGACGGCATCAATGATGGACCGGCGCTGAAGGCCGCGGACGTCGGCATATCGGTGGACAGCGCTGTCGACATCGCCAAGGACTCGGCCGACATCATCTTGCTCGAGAAGAGCCTGGCGGTGCTCGGCGACGGCGTGATCGAAGGCCGCAAAGTCTTCGGCAACATCACCAAATATATCAAGATGGGCGCGAGTTCGAATTTCGGCAACATGTTCAGCGTGCTCGGCGCCAGCGTCTTCCTGCCGTTCCTGCCGATGACGGCGATCCAGGTACTCACCAACAACCTGCTGTACGACTTCTCGCAAACCACCATCCCGACCGACAACGTCGACGCCGAATACCTTGCGGTGCCGCGGCGATGGGACATCAGCAACATCGCGAAATTCGTGCTGTTCATCGGCCCGATCAGCTCGATCTTCGACTACGTCACGTATCTTCGTGATGCTCTATGGCTTCAACGCCTGGAACAATCCGGCGCTGTTCCAGACCGGCTGGTTCGTCGAGATCCTGCTCACCCAGACGCTGATCATCCATATCATCCGCACGGCGAAGATACCGTTTCTGGAAAGCCGGGCCAGTACGGCGCTCATCACGACGACTATCGTCATCGCCGCAATCGGGATAGCCCTACCGTTCACTTGGCTTGGCGGCTTTCTGGGCTTCGTCCCGCTACCTCCGCTTATTGGATCGCACTCTGCCTCATCCTCTTGAGCTATGTCATCCTGACACATTTCGTGAAGACATGGTTCATTCGACGGTTCGGGTTGAGCTGAATGGCTCGCTGCACCATGGCACTCGCCATTGCTAGCGAATGTCTTCGTTTGGATTGGCATCGCGCTCTGCATTACCCAATCCGCGATTTTTTCCGGCCTCAACCTGGCAATTTTCAGCATCAGCAAATTACGACTGGAGGTCGAGGCGGCAGGTGGCAATCGCGATGCGATCGGCGCTGCTTGCGCTTGCGCAAAGATTCCAACCTCACCTTGGCCACGGTTCTCTGGGGCAATGTCACGATCAACGTGCTCCTCACACTTTTGTCGGATTCCGTCCTTGCCGGCATAGGAGCGTTTGCCTTCTCGACAATCGTCATCACGCTGTTCGGCGAAATTATTCCGCAAGCTTATTTCTCGCGAAATGCGCTGCGCATGGTGGCGCGGCTTGCGCCGCTGCTGAATGTGTATCGGGTGGGGCTTTTTCCGATGGCGAAGCCGACGGCGATCGTTCTCAACTGGTGGCTCGGACCGGAAGGAATCACATTTCTACGGGAGCGAGATTTTCGAGCGCTCATCACAAGGCACGCGGGCATTGCCGGCGCGGACGTCGGACATTTTGAGGCTCTCGGCGCGCTGAATTTTCTCGACCTCGACGATATCCTTGTGGCGGATGAGGGGGAGCTGGTCGATCCTCGCAGCGTCATCGCACTTCCATTCGAAAACGAACGGCCTTTGCTGCCGAAGTTTGAACGTTCGCCCGATGATCCGTTCTTACAGCATTTGAATGCCTCAGGGAAAAAGTGGGTCATCATCGTCGATACGTTCGGGGCGGCCATCATTCGTGTTGGACGCACACCATTTCCTGCGCGATTCACTCTTCAATGCAGTGTCGGCTGATCCGGAAATCTACTGGCATCGGCCGATCATCGTGACGGATATGCGCACCCCTTTGGGCAGCGTGATCGGCCGCATGAGGGTGAAGCCGGAACATCCTGAAGATGATGTCATCGACAACGATTTAATCTTGGTCTGGGGACACGAAAAACGCATAATAACTGGAGCCGATCTTTTGGGACGACTGTTGCGTGGAATCGTGACGCGAGATGCAGCTCGAAATTAGGTCATCACCTTGAATGCACGCGCCTCGGAGCTATCGGACGATCCCTTTCAGCGCCTCGCTCTCGTGGCTCTTATGGTAGCCTCTTACCCCCGGGCGCAGGAAAATTCTGACCGCACCAATCAGCCAATGCTGCCAGTCGTGTCCGGCGATGACTGCGATGCGCTCTACCTTCTGCTGGTGATTTTTTTACGAATCCAGCATGATTTTCAAAGGCCGCGATATTCTCCCGGCCGTTGAACCCGGAAGCATCAATCAGCAGCCTGATTTTCCCGTACCGACTGATAATAGAATCGACTTGCGGCGCAATTTGGCGAAAGTCGTCAGCCTTCAATTTCTCCGGTGCCATGATCCTCAATACGTTTCCAGAGATAATGTCTGTCTTAATCATGTGAAATCTCCGTCAGTCCAAGCCGGACGCCTGGCGCGAAAACGGCGCGCTGCAGCCACATGAGGAAGTTAAAAGGGCAGCGGTTTAGTGACGAGTGCATTACGGGAATTGGAGCGCAAATTTCTGCGACCTTGCTGATTTCTTCTGAGCGGACGGATAGTTTGCTTGATCTACATCAATGCTCCAATGCACCAGTTGGTCAATGGTAAGTGGGAAGTTTGCCGAGATGGAAAAAAGCGCATTGAGAAGTTCGTCAACACCCAGAAGGAGCTTGTCGAAAAGCTCCAAGAGATGAACCGTCAATGGTTCGATCGCGCCCAAGCGGAAGCAAATCTTGCGTCCGAGCTTGCAGCCAAATTGACGGCAGCGCGTTCCATCCCGTACGCGATGGCGGCTTACCAAGTGAGCCAACTGGCGGTTTGAAATGATGGCGGAAGACGGCAAGCATCTCCTCGCCATACCCAGAAGTTCATGGAGGCGGCCACCCACCTGCTGCCCAACGGTTCGCTGTTCAAAGGCGGTGGCGGCTCCGGCACCTAGTCGGCCGAGTGAGCTGCAGTGGAGGTGATCATGCCGTCTGTCGTCCGCGTCCACTCGCGTGACACTGTAGCGCCGCCGGCGAGCAAAACTGCAGCCGAAGGGACTGCAGTTCGGGACTCGTCTTCCGATACTGCATTCCAGGTTCTCGATCGTGCGGCGCATGCGGCTATTTCCCACGCCACGTTGGGCCTATCGCCGGCCGCGCTGGGAGCGGCGTTTTTCGATTGGTGGGGACATCTTGCATTCTCGCCCGGCAAGCAGGTCGATCTGGCACAGCGAGCGATCGCCGGCGCTGCTGACAATTTGGCCTTCGCCGCTCAATCCGCGTCCGGCTCGCCGGGCGACCCATCCGAGCGCGCATTGCCCCACGATGATCGCTTCCGCGCGCCGGACTGGCGGACTTTTCCATTCAACGTCTACGCTCACAACTTTTTGTCGATCGAACGCTGGTGGGAAGCGGCGACGACGCATGTGCGTGGTGTGAGCCAGGGCCATGACGACATGGCAAATTTCACGGCGCGGCAGCTCCTCGATACCGTCGCTCCCTCGAATTTCATCGGAACCAACCCGGAGGTCCTGGCGCGCACGCGCGCCGAGTCGGGCGCCAACCTGGTGCGCGGTTACGCGAACTTGATTGCGGACTTGACGCGAGCGCGAAGCGGCGCGCCGCCGCGCGGCACGGAGGCATTCAAGGTCGGCGAAACAGTGGCGGTGACGCCGGGCAAGGTCGTCCTGCGCACGCGTCTTGCAGAAATCATCCAATACGCGCCTGCAACCGACCGCGTGCGCCCGGAGCCGGTCGTGATCGTGCCGGCCTGGATCATGAAATACTACATCCTCGACCTGTCGCCGGCGAATTCCCTGGTCAAGTTTCTCACCCAGCAGGGCTTCACCGTTTTCATGGTTTCCTGGAAGAACCCCGGAGCGGAGGACCGCGACGTCGGTTTCGACGATTATCGCACCGAGGGCGTGCTCCCGGCGATCAAGGCGGCGACCGCCATCACCGGCGCGCGCAAGGTACATGCGGTCGGCTATTGCCTCGGCGGAACGCTGCTCGCAATTACAGCCGCGGCCATGGCGCGCGACGGCGACGAGCGGCTGGCGAGCCTGAGCCTGTTCGCGGCCCAAGTCGACTTCACCGAGGCCGGCGAGCTGATGCTCTTCATCAACGAGAGCCAGGTCGCGTTTCTCGAAGACATGATGTGGGAGCGCGGCTATCTCGACTCCAGGCAGATGGCTGGGGCTTTCCAGATGTCGCGATCGAACGATCTGATCTGGTCGCGCAACATTCACGACTACCTGATGGGCGAGCCATCCTTTCCAATCGATATCATGGCCTGGAACGCCGATGCGACACGCATGCCCTTCCGCATGCATTCGCAATATCTGCGGTCGCTTTTTCTCAACAACGATCTCGCCGAGGGCCGGTTCGAAGTGGCCGGCCGGCCGGTGGCGCTGCCCGACATCCGCCTGCCCCTCTTCGCCGTCTCCACGGAGCGCGACCACGTCGCCCCTTGGCACTCGGTCTTCAAACTGCATCTTTTGACCGAGGCTCCGATCACTTTCGTCCTGACAAATGGCGGACACAACGCAGGGATATTGTCCGAACCGGGACACCCGCATCGGCATTTCCGCATGGCTGTGCGCGAGCACGGCGAAACTTATAGCGATCCCGACAAATGGCGTGCCCGACACGAGCCGCATGAAGGTTCATGGTGGCCGGCATGGAGCGCGTGGCTCGCCGCGCGATCCGGAGAGCCCGTCAAACCGCCCCCGCTCGGAAATGCGGCAGCCGGGTTTACGGCGCTCGAAGATGCGCCAGGGCGCTATGTCTACGTGAAGTGAGCAACTGGTGACGGCGCCAATCTGTTGCGGCTCCCGAGAATTGACGCAACAGCGGAGTGTGAAATGGATGTGCAAGGCAAGGTGATCGTAATTACCGGTGCCGCACAAGGGCTCGGTCAGAAGATGGCGGAGATTATGGCCGGCCAAGGCGCGGACCTCGCGCTAGTCGACCTTGATCACGCCAAACTCCAGGAGACTGTGCGGCTGTGTTCGCGGGGCAAAGTCAAAGGGTTCCCAGCTGACGTCACCGACGAGCCGGCTGTCGAGACATTGTTTCGACGCATCCACAGCGACTTCGGCAGCGTCGATGGCCTCATCAACAATGCCGGCGTTACCAGCGATGCGCTCCTGGTGAAGGCGACGAACGGCAAGGTTCAGCGGAAAATGTCCATGGCGGAATTCGACAAGGTCATCGCCGTGGACCTCAGAGGCGTGTTCCTGTGCGCGCGCGAGGCCGCCGTGCACATGGTCGAGGGCGGCCGGGGCGGCGTGATCATCAACATTTCCAGCATTTCTCGCGCCGGCAATGTCGGACAAACCAACTACGCTGCGGCCAAGGCCGGCGTCGCCGCCATGACGGTGACCTGGGCCAAGGAACTCGCGCGCTACCACATTCGCGTCGCCGGCATCGCGCCGGGATTTAGCGACACGCGCATGGTGGCGACCATTCCGCCAAAAGTTAAAGAGAAGATCATCTCGACCATTCCGTTGCGACGCTTCGCACGACCCGAGGAGATCGTGCGCGCCGCACTCTTCATCCTGCAGAACGACTACTACGACGGTCGGATTCTGGAGATCGATGGCGGATTGCGGCTATGACCAAGATGCGGCCATAACGACAACTTTTCTTGGAGTACGCACCATGAATAAGCGTGAGATCGTCCTGTGCAATTCCGTACGAACTGCAATCGGAACCTACGACGGCAGCCTCAAAGCTGTGCCTGCGACGGAGCTGGGCGCAACAGTCGTGCGGGCCGTGTTGACGCGTTCCAAGCTCAAGGGGTCGGATGTGGATACGGTGGTGATGGGAAACGTCGTCCAGGCCGGCAACAAGATGAATCCCGCCCGGCAATCAGCCGTTGACGGCGGAATTCCCGTCGATGTCCCAGCAATGACCGTCAACCGGGTCTGCGGCTCCGGCGCGCAAGCCATCGCCTCCGCCGGACAAGAAGTCATGCTCGGGATGCTCCACAGCGCGGTCGCCGGCGGCATGGAAAACATGGACATGGCCCCGTACCTCGTCGCCAACGGCCGATGGGGCTACCGGATGGGCGACGCTCAAATCTACGACAGCATG